>NZ_RIAS01000009.1 GCF_003719335.1 Paenibacillus amylolyticus | reverse complement strand
TCAAGTCCGCTCGACTTGCATGTATTAGGCATGCCGCCAGCGTTCGTCCTGAGCCAGGATCAAACTCTCCAATAAAGATGAATTTCATCAGCGTCGTTAAACACTGTGAAACTCATCGGGGTATTGAAAAGAGCGATAAGCTCATTTTGAATCTGACGATTCATTGTAAATCAAAAGTTACTATCCATTTGTTCAGTTTTCAAGGAACTTGTTCACCTTATCTTGTGACAACTTACGTCAACCGGACAGGAAATTTATCATATCATGTCAACTTAATTTCTGTCAACAATCTTTTTCGTCACTCTTCAAAGCTACTCAATACCTTCCGTTTGAAGCGACAAGAAATAATATATCACGCTGTCATTCTTTTAGCAAGTGTTTTATTCAACTTTTTTCATATTCCAGTAAGAACGTTGTAAGTTGCTAGGAATGAAAGATTGAAATGGAGCGACATTTGGCTTTGCAAAGCAAAACAAAAGAAGAAACAGCTCGAACAAGAACGAATTTGAAGTAAGTGATCCAAAAACTTTATAATAAGGTATCTTTAATTAGAGGAAGTAGCCTAGGTTGATAAAAGTTCTAACTGTGCAACACCGGGATCACATTTTATAAACAACCTTCCTGCACTCGTTTTAGATCCGCTTTTGATTTTTTTGAAAATCGATCTATCATGATTCTACTTTTAGCCTACGATTTCGATTTCTAGTTCAAATCCATGACGCGAGGTGAAAACATTTGAAACAATGGTTAAAAGTGATGCGTAAAGGCTACGGCAAGAAGCTCGTTTCTATTCATGCCTGGAATGCCTGGATTGTTGTGGTTCTTGCCATTACGGGTCTCATATTAATTGGTGGCTTTTGGCGTGAAACTCTGGGTATCGGACGTGTTTGGTTAAAATGGTTACATATTGCCGTGGGCATTGCTATGCTTGCGCCTGTCGTGTATTACTTATTTTTGGCCGGCAAGCATTGGAAGCAACTTCGCAATAAGCCATGGCAAAAGGCAAATACCATCATCGTTCTTGCACTTCTGATTGGATGGCTATTATCTGGCATCGTCTTATGGCAGTTCAAGCTTGTGGGGCCACGATGGTCCAATGCCGCACTTCTGATTCACGATTTACTCACATGGGTTGGTTTACCTTATATTATCTATCACTCCATCACACGTACGCGCTGGTTAAAAGACTCTACACGCCGTACGATCCATAATGAACCATCCATACAGAAACCAAGTGTGGAAAAAGCCGAAAGTCCCTATTCCAAGGAAGAGGAATCAGACACGGATAACAGACCAGCAGCCTCATCTGTTCTCCATGCACACAAAGACTCTAATAGAAATAACGTCCCAAACATAGAGAAACCGCAACCTGTATACACCCGTCGAGCCTTCATCCGTTCTGCTGTGGGTATAGGACTCGCCGTTACTCTTGGACCTACATTTGTATCATGGGTAGGTAAAAACCTCAAGTTTGATAACAGCATAGACAGCATGCTTGAGACTGACCCCAATCGGATGGTTCCACTTCCGCAACCTTTATCTTCTTCATCTCCTCCAATTGGCGGGGGCGCCGAGGGACATTTTCGTGTATATACGGTAACCCCCATTCCATCATTCTCTAATGCAAACTGGTCATTTCGGGTAGATGGTCTTGTAGAACGTGCTCAGATCTGGAATTGGGAACAGTTCGTCAAGCTTGCACGCACCGTGCAAGTCAGTGATTTCCACTGCGTTACTGGCTGGTCCGTGTACAAGAATACATGGGAAGGCATTCCTCTGAAGCATGTTCTGGAGAATGCCGGTATAAAGCCTGGAGCGCACAGCGTCAAATTTTATTCCGGAGACGGGGTATATACCGATGCGATCACACTAGAGCAGGCACAAATGGATGATATTATGATTGCGGTCATGCATGACGGCAAACCTATCCCTGCGGATCTTGGTGGACCTGTACGACTCGTTATTCCGCAGATGTACGCCTACAAATCGGTCAAGTGGTTGAACCGTATTGAAGTCATCGACAGCGAGCATATCGGGTATTGGGAAGAACGGGGATACGACAAAGATGCATGGTTATCCGGTGCTTCTCAGCGTTTTCCAAATATAACGGGTTCATAACAGATCTCCAGCGTATACAAAAGAAGCCTCCTGACACGACATTTGCGTGTTTTTGGAGGCCTCTTTCTTTACAAGCTACTTGTATCAAGTACCTAATTAATGCCTATGACACGTGCTGACGCAAAACTGTAGATATTAACGTTCTACGGATTCAGCAGGCGTACCAATTCGTCCTCATCTTCAATAGTCGGAATACCGAGATCATGAGCTTTCGTTAATTTGCTGCCTGCCTTCTCTCCAGCTATGACAAGATCTGTTTTTTTCGATACACTCCCCGTGACCTTCGCACCAAGCGCTTCAAGTCTCTGCGTTGCTTCTTCACGCGTCAATTGATGCAGTGTTCCTGTAAGCACGACCGTTTTACCACTAAAGAAAGAATCCTCCACCACAACCGCTGGCGCTTCTGGTGCCTGTGCTTTCACACCCAAATTCAGCATTTTCTCAATAGCAGCCTGTGTGAACGGATCGGCAAAGAAATTCACGATGCTCTCCGCAACAATCCCACCTACATCGGGGAGTTCAACCAGTTCCTCCACAGTAGCATTCATGATGGCATGCAGATCACGGTAATGATCGGCGAGCATACGCGTGGTGGATTTTCCAGTGTTGGGGATACCCAAGGAATACAGGAAAGAAGCCAGGTCCCGATCTTTACTCTGCTCGAGCGCTGCGAGAAGGTTATTCGCTTTCTTTTCGCCAAATCGCTCCAGCTTCACGAGATCATCGAACTGCAATGTATATAGATCAGCTGGTTCACGCACGTTCAATTCATCATATAGCTGAATCGCTGTTTTCTCACTGAAGGTCTCAATGTCCATCGCGTCTCTGGAGGCAAAATGCGAGATACGAGCAACCGTCTGCGGTTTGCATGCCAGCTTGTTATTACAGAACAAGTGCGCTCCGCGTTGCTCTAACGGGAATCCACATGCC
This sequence comes from Paenibacillus amylolyticus, assembly GCF_003719335.1. Classification (GTDB taxonomy): domain Bacteria; phylum Bacillota; class Bacilli; order Paenibacillales; family Paenibacillaceae; genus Paenibacillus; species Paenibacillus amylolyticus_D. Next base: position 280,762 of record NZ_RIAS01000009.1, on the reverse strand, counting down.
GGGCATTGCTCTGGATAGATGATCTCTTCTCCGTCATTCTCCTCAGTCACTTTGCCGAGAATCTCAGGAATAACATCATTGGAACGACGAATAAAGACACGTGAACCCAGCGCAAATTTCAGATTTTTACGTTCAATATCACCCACATTGTTCAGCGTGCAGTTCTGCACGGTCACTCCAGCGAGTTCAACGGCTTCTACCCGCGCCAGCGGCGTCACTTTACCCGTCCTGCCAACATTCCACACGACTTCGTTCAGTACGGTTGTTGTCTCTTCCGCTTCGAACTTATAGGCAACTGCCCAGCGCGGGAACTTATCCGTGTAGCCTAACACTTCACGAGTTCGCATGTCCGTGAGCTTAATGACCGCTCCATCAATCAGGTAATCCAGTTGCCCCCGATTTTCCTGAATTGCTTCGAGTTGCTCCATAACGTCATCAAATTCTTGGAAATAGGTGAGTGAAGGATTAACTTTAAAACGGTTCTCACGCAAGAAGTCCATCATTTCCTGATGGTTGGCAAACTGGATATCATCCGAGTATCCAATGTTATAAAAATAAGCATTCAACCGACGCTCAGCTGTCGTTTTCGGATTCAGGTTACGCAGCGCTCCTGCGGCTGCATTCCGTGCATTTTTGAGCGGCTCGGCAGCCGTTTCATTATATCGGTTCAGTACAGAAAGGTTCATAATGCCCTCGCCCTGCACTTCAATCGTACCTCCGGTATAAGGAATTTTAAGCGGAACAGATTTGATGGTTTTCACTTGTGCCAAAATACCTTCGCCCACCGTTCCGTTTCCGCGCGTAGAAGCCTGCACCAACTCACCGTTGGTATAGGTCAGGTTCAAGGTCAGTCCATCAAACTTCAGCTCAATGACATAACCCGGTTCAGGCAACGGATTATTCGGGTTTTTGCTGTTATAGTCATTCACCAGCTTTAATACACGTGTATTCCAATTGCGAAGCTGTTCAATGTTCTGCGCTTTGTCCAAACTCCATAATGGGGATAAATGACGATGCGGGGTGAATCCCTTGAGCAGTTCGCCCCCTACACGTTGTGTGGGAGAATCCGGCAACACCATACCGCTCTCCTGCTCCAGCGTAACCAGTTCATCGTATAGAAGGTCATACTCCTTATCACTGATCTGCGGCTGATCCATCGTGTAGTACTGATAGTTGTGCTGGTTCAGCTCGGTAACGAGTTGCTCCATCCGGTGCATCGGGTCCATATTGGGCCATCCCTCCGTATATTTAATATATGTAGAACGAACATGCCTATTGTAATCGAGAGACATGGCAGAATCGATGTTCATGTCAGTCCAGTATCATACAATAGGCCGTTTATTCTTATTCCACTTTGGTAATCGGGGCAAATCCAGCGAGTAGACGTTTCACTCCGACTGGAGCCGGGAATGCAATCTGCAGTTCGGTATCATTACCACTGCCTTTTACTGCAACGATGGTACCTGTCCCCCATTTGCCGTGTTGCACTTTGTCGCCTGCCTTAAATCCTGCCGCACTTTCGGATGAGGCCGATTTTGAAGCCGATGTTGGTGCCGCAAAGGTTGGACGGGATGTACTCGTAGTTACCCGGGACGTTGGCCCAGATGAAGCTGTTGCGGATGAACCACTTCGGCTTTGTTGCTCAAACAGCTTGGACGCACTTGCAGCGCCGCCGAAATTGCTTCCACCACTGGAGCCTAAACCACGTCCTCCATATGAACCTCCGCCTGTGCTGGTTCCTCGGCGGTAACGGTCGCGTGCAATGGAAGTATCCTCCTTCAGCTCATCCGGGATTTCATCCAGGAAACGGGATGGCGGATTGGCCGTTGTACGCCCAAACAAGGTCCGCATCTGCGCACACGAGAGAAATAACTGCTCCTCAGCCCGTGTAATCCCCACGTAAGCCAGACGACGTTCCTCCTCCAGCTCTTCATTATCCATAAAAGCACGGCTGTGAGGGAAGACCCCTTCCTCCATACCTACGATAAAGACAACAGGGAACTCCAGACCTTTGGCACTGTGCATCGTCATCAACGTGACCGCATCGCTCTGATCCTCTTCGTCATCGTTCATGCTGTCGATGTCTGCAATGAGTGCCAGATCGGTGAGAAACGAAACAAGCGTTTTGTCTTCATTATTTTTCTCAAACTCCATCGTTACCGACAGGAACTCTTCAATATTCTCCAGTCTTGCGCGAGATTCAATGGTGTTTTCCTTCTGCATCTCGTCACGATACTGGCTCATCTCCAGAATCTTCTCGGTCAGTTCAGTCACGGACAGATATTCAACCATCTGGTGCAGAGCTGCGATCATATCATAGAACTCCACCAGTGCATTACGCGTGCGACCAGCGAAACCGAGATCATCAACCACTTGCAGTACACGGAAAATGGAAACCCCGCGTTCTCCAGCCGCTGCAGCCAGCTTAGCTACTGTCGTATCTCCGATGCTGCGCTTCGGCACATTAATAATCCGGGTCAAACTGATATCATCATCCGGGTTGGACAACAGACGCAGATAAGCCAAAATATCCTTGATCTCTTTCCGATCATAGAACTTGATGCCGCCGACAATCTGATACGGAATATCAGACTTGATCAAAATTTCCTCGATAACCCGGGACTGAGCATTGGTACGATACAGAATCGCATGTTGCTGATAGGATTTGCCGTTCTTCACATTTTTACTAATCTCGGAGGTTACAAAATACCCCTCATCATGCTCGGAATCGGCACGATACACCTTGATCTTTGATCCGCCTTCTTTGTCCGTCCACAGCTTCTTCGGCTTGCGGCCCGTATTCAGGCCGATGACTTCATTCGCTGCATTCAGGATGTTGGAAGTAGAACGATAATTCTGCTCGAGCAGGATCGTCTGCGCTTCCGGGTAATCTTTTTCAAAGTTAAGGATGTTGGTAATATCCGCCCCACGCCAGCGATAGATCGACTGGTCACTATCCCCTACGACGCAGATACGGTGGTGGCTGTCAGCCAGCATACGGCACAACATGTACTGTGCACGGTTCGTATCCTGATACTCATCGACATGAATGTATTGGAATTTCTTTTGGTAAAAATCAAGCACTTCCGGCACTTCTTTGAACAGTTGAATCGTGGCCATAATCAGATCGTCGAAGTCGAGTGAGTTGTTGGCTCTGAGACGTTTCTGATACATCGTATATACCTTCGCTACAATGCCTTCAAAATAATCGCCCGCCTGTTTCTCGTATTGCTCCGGACTAATCAGTTCATTTTTGGCCGTGCTCATCATCGCCTGAACAGCTTTGGGTTCGAACTTTTTCGTATCGATGTTCTGATCTTTCATACAGCTACGAATAACGGATAACTGGTCGGATGAATCCAAAATACTAAAGTTGGATGTAAAACCGATCCGTTCAATGTCACGGCGCAAGATGCGCACACACATGGAGTGAAACGTGGATACCCAAATATCGCGGCCCTGAGATCCGCCTACCAGTTGGGATACCCGATCCTGCATCTCCCGAGCAGCTTTATTCGTAAACGTAATCGCCAAAATTCCCCACGGGGGTGCTTTCCGTGTTGCGATCAGATAGGCAATCCGGTGTGTCAGCACCCGGGTTTTGCCCGAGCCCGCGCCAGCCATAATAAGCAGCGGTCCATCCGTTGCCTCAACAGCTTGCCGCTGAGGAGTGTTCAGCCGTGCTACGGCGTCATGTATATTTACAGGTTGCATGCATGCATGCTCCTTTCGTTAGTTGGTCATATAAGAGTACTATGGGTTACACAGGTCACTCCGAGTGCAGTAGCATCTTCCGATCGTCGTTATCCCCAGATTTTTTGATCCCCTTTGACAAAGGGAAAATCCGGTGATAAATACGAACACTTCGTTTCTCCAGATCGCTTCCGCACTCTCCGTTCATGTGTAAACGTAGTCGCCTTATACTTTGTGGGTAGGTAAGAATATCTAGAAAACTGTAATGAATCTTCAGTTTTATAAAGATTTCACTTCTTCAGATTACTCCGTATCTTCCGTTTCTGTGTATACATAGATCATTAAGAGATATTAGGCACCTGAAAGCATTATTACTTGAATGAAATTAAATCAATAAAAGCCAAAGTTCTATTTTAACAGATTCTACGGGGAATATGGGAGAATGGTAAACTAAACCGGTCAGGTGTCACTTCGATCGCCTTTCACAGCTTGTACCGTTTCCAATGCTTGACTCAAATGGCTGTACACAATATTACCAACAACAATGGTATCCGCAACTTGGGCAGCTTGTCCTGCTTTCTCTGCTGTATCGATTCCACCGCCATAAATGAGATGCGATCGCTCCAATTGTCTATGTGTCTCGCCAACCAGCTCCATATCCCCGAAAGTTCCGCTGTACTCCATATATATAATGGGCAGGTTCAGTAACCGTTCTCCAGCTTGAGCGTAAGCAACCGCAGCCTCTGTCGTCAGTTCCGTATCTGCTCCGGTTAACCTCGCCACAGTCGAGTCCGCATGAAGCACAATATACCCCTCGGTAATCAGCAAATCCCAAGGGATCAAATAGCCATAACGCTCGATAGCCTGCTGGTGCTGTCCAATCATCCATCTGCTGTCCGCTGTGTTCAGCACCATCGGGATCAGATACCCGTCAAACCCAGGCACAACTGCCTCCAGATCGGATACTTCCAACACACACGGCAGTTCATAGCGACGCACCCGGGACATCAGATCTACCGTATTATCATACGTAATACCTGATGATCCACCCACGATAATCGCATCCGTTCCAGACATGCATACCTGATCCAATGCCTCATCGGTAATTTCCCTGTCGGGGTCGAGCTTAAATACGTGTCTCCACTGCTTAATCATGTCTATCAACGAACATTCCTCCAGAGGTTCTTCTGCATCCTAAAAAGCTTGTAAACTAAGTCTAAGTCAGCAGACAGTAGGTGTCAATGTTCGTATAAAAGGCGAACAGAAAAAACACAGACTTTTTTGCTGTATCCATCCCTAAAAAGTCTATGTCTTAAAATTTGATTCTCTTACAAATGTTTTTTAGCATATATTGAGTCTCTTCTGGGTTTTGAATGATTTAAGGTTTCCAAGCAAACCTTGTATTCATATCTTCCATTTCCTGCTCTGTCAGGACATCGGAGTACACCCCATACACACCCCATTTTTCATAATTGACCGCCTGCTGGGTATCATTAATGGTATGCACATAGGTGACTGCCCCAGCCTTCTTCAGCTTAGCGACAAAGTTCTGGTTTACTTTATATTCCGGCATCGTTACAGCATCAATATCGTTATTTTGCACAAAATCAACAACTTGGCTCTCTGTATCTTGTGTAGCGTATAACGTGTAGATAATGGACGGGAAGTTGTAAACCTCCTTTACTTTTTCAAGCATAGGTTCATTATAAATCTGTACCACCACTCGACTTAGAGCTGATGAATCATGTTTCTTCGCTGCATTAACCAATGATCGAAGCACTTGCTGGATATCTTCGTCCTTCTGCTCTTTGGTATCCGTTACAATATACATATCCGGGTACTTGGATAACACTTTCATAATTCCATCGGCATCCATTGGCTGGTACATGCCAAGAATCGGTGTGTTCATGAATTCATCGTGTGTAAGCGCCCCGGCCTGCTTATGCTCTGGCAACTCTTCATCCTGTCCCAGCATTTTGCTCATATTAGCCGTCCACTCATGTCTGGCTACAGCTACGCGATCCGAAGTGAGCATGAAATCTATTTCGAATACCCGTGTACCTTTTTCATAATTGGCAATCATCGCTTCATACGCGTTGGTGTAAGGCTGTTCCCGAATACTGCCCATCGCATGGGCGATTAATCGGTAGTTTGCAAATCCATCACGTTGCTCCTCACTTTGACTGTCATGTGCCCAAAAGAGTGTACCTACGGTAACGAGCAACAGTGTCAAAACGGCGGCAATACGTTTCATATCATTTACACATCCTTTGCAGACGTATTAGTCAAAGTAGTTTACAAGTATCACAAATTAATTATTGCTGTTCACTTACTATTAACGACGGTACATGTTGTGTAACATTACTTTTTGGTAACTAACTACCCGAATCAAGCAGGGGCAAAACAAAAAAGCCGCCCTAGGGCGACTTTCAATGGTGTGAGACAAGGATCAGATAAGGGAAGCCAGAGAGATCATTCAATTCATCTGTCGTTATCTGGTGCCCCTTCTCATATCTACATGAAAACTCAATATGCATTTTTCAAACCATTGCGAATGGTTTCCCATATAATTTTAATATCAAATAATAAAGACCAGTTCTCAATATAAAAAATATCCTGTTCAATCCGATCCTCAATAGAGGTATCCCCTCGTAATCCCTTACTCTGCGCTAATCCCGTAATGCCTGGGCGAACATGATGTTTAATCATATACTTAGGAATTTCATCCCGAAACTGATTGACATAATACGGTCGCTCCGGTCTCGGACCCACCACGCTCATATGTCCTAACAACACATTGAAAAATTGAGGCAACTCATCTAAACTCGTACGCCTTATAAACGTTCCAAAGGCGGTACGACGTGGATCATTTTGAGTTGACCATCCTGTGTCTTCCAAACCTTCAGGCATCGCCTTCATAGAACGGAACTTATACATCATGAAGTTACGTCTGTTAAGTCCAACACGCTCCTGTTTAAAGATAACCGGCCCTGCCGAGGTCAAACGCACCCCCAACGCTACAATGAGCATAATAGGAGATGTGAAGATGATTGCCGCGAGCGAAAACACAATATCAAACGTACGTTTCATAAGACGATTAATGGTAATATCGAGCGGAATGTCACGCACATTAATCATCGGCATACCTGCAAAGTTATCAAAGTGAGGGCGTGCCGGTAGATAATCAAAGAAATCCGGAATAATTAGTGTGCGCACTCCAGCCTTCTCACACACATTGATAATATGCGAATATTTATCATGTGCATCCAGCGGCAAAGCCAGAATTACCTCATCTACATAGTGTGTAGACAAAAATTCTTCAAGTTCGTCGATTTTCCCTAGAATCGGGCTGTATCTCTTCTGTTCCACTTGATTCCAATGTCGGTAATCATCCAGAAAGCCCGTAACTTCATACCCGAGTTCAGGATAACTTTTGAGATTGTCATAGAAACGTTTCCCAAGTGAACCTGCTCCAAGGATCAGCACAAACTGACGGTTGAAGCCTTTTTTGCGCAAATGTTTTAATTGTAACTTCACCATGTAACGATAAATCAATGTGAAGGACACATTACCGATTATATACATCGCGAGATATGCGCGCGAGATATTTACTTCTTTGAAAAAGAACATTAGACTGAGCAACATGAAGAAGGCTATACCGTGAGATTGGACAATTTTCCAAAGTTCATCAACAAAGCGCTTTTTGCGTTTAGGTACATAAAGTGAAGATAACAAACCTGCCAATATAGCAAGTACCGCGTATACTAGGCTCCACATCAAGTACTTTTCTATAGGTAGCGGGTTCTGATTTATCAAGAGATCACTTTCAAATTTCAACCACCACGCCAGCAAAAATGAAAGCTGAATAACGCCAAAGTCAGATGCGATATACAATTGAGTTAAAAACCGTTGATTACGCCGAATCATGATTTCACCTCGGATGATACTTCGTTTTCCGTTCTCGTCGGTGTAACAGTTCTCTTCGAACGAGAAGGCAGAGATACCCAGTTACGCAGGAGGGATAACGTAAACTTTAAAGAAATGCCCATCCATACGGCTCCGTTCATCAGTGGATTATATTTCTTAGCGTAGTGCTTGCGGTGAAACACCCACATTGCTCTATGAAACTCATACGTAATTTTCAAAGGTTTGCGACGGGCACTACCACCCTTATAATGCACAATATATGTACGCGGATAGTAATAAATGCCCCACCCTGCCTCTTTAATACGATAACACCAGTCGATATCTTCACCATACATAAAAAACGTCTCGTCCAATCCACCAATCTGCTCAATGGTCTCACGACGTACCAACATAAATGCACCAACCAGACAATCTACTGGATATTCATCGTCTGGACTAAGATGCCCCAATTGATATTGATTAAACTTCGGCCGATCCGGAAAAAGCCGTGAAAGCCCAAACGCGTAGTAGAATGACGCAGATGGTGTGGGAAATCCTCTTTTGCAGGCTTTATCCAGTGAGCCGTCCGGAAGAATGACTTTACAACCGGAGGCCCCCATTTTGGGATGGCGATCCATAAAATAGACCATCGTATGGAGCGTATCTGGCTGAACGACCGTGTCAGAATTTAGGAGCAGAATGTAGCGTCCGCTGGCAACTTCCATTGCTTGATTGTTGGCTACAGCAAAGCCTGTGTTGGCAGAGTTAGCGATCATCCGCACATTCGGATAAGCATGTTGAATAGCCCCAACCGAATCGTCTCGCGAAGCATTATCTACGACAATAATCTCATATTGGTAAGAGGTCTGAGACGCATAAACTGAGGCCAAACAATCCAGGGTCAGTTGGCGTGTATTGTAGTTAACGATGATGATGCTAACGTCAACCTTATCATTTTTATTTATATGTGATACTTCGTTTGGTGAAGCATCAGTTGTATGAATCATTTTGAAAACTCCTGACTTCGTCTCATGTTTAACTATTGAAAGTATAGCATATGTTGGCATCAGAAGGGACTTAAAGTAGATTCAAGTTGCAACTTCAAACCTTCTTCATTACATATATGAGTTTGAGAACAAGGTTGTCCAGAGAGGCTTGACGGTAGAATGGCATATTCAGGACATACTTTATCCGATTAATAAAGCTATCTTCTAATCCATTCAAAAAATGTTTAATGTCTTTTGATTGAGTTGAAGTTAGATACCGTCCATATATGTCATCAAATAACCTTGCTTGCTCACTTAATTTGAGGCTTCCTACATTTATAAATCGATCAAATCTTCTTTTCCATTTTGTACTCCATCCTTCATTGCTACCTCCCATAACGTTCTCCTGATGCTGCCGATACAGAATGGAAGGCTCTTCATCAAAGATCACCTCTCCAAAAGTACTAACGTAAAGGTAAATCCAACGATCATGCATAAGGATACTTGTGAGATCAGAGGGTAAATTAGCCATGAGATGCTCAAATGCTACTGGATTCAGAACCATGGTACAACCCACACAACAATTTTCAACCAACGCGTTATACATACTGAGTGGTTTAGGGGGAAGCTTAGGCCATATGTTCAAATGGTTCAATTCCTGATCTACCATTTGAGTAGAAGAACAATACATCAGCGGAATATCAGATGACCTTGATTGAAGTTGTTCCACAGCCCTGCTGAGTTTGTAAGGCTGCCACACATCGTCCTGATCACAAAAGGCGTAAAAATCATATTTCGGCTGCGTTAAACACATCAGTTCAAAGAAGCTTCCGATTACACCTACATTCTCACCTTCAAAAATATGGATTCCGATCTCCTGGGGAATAGATCCAGCAAATTTACGGATTTTCAGGAGAGTTCCATCGGAAGAGCCATCATCCCGGATGTAAATATCCATCTCGATGTGGCGTTGTGCGATCAAACTTTCAAGTTGTTCCTCAATATACTTTGCACCGTTATATGTAGAAAGCATGACACATACTTTAGATTGGTTCACTCTGCACCTCAAATTTAAACTTTTCTTTTTATTATATACGAAAACTCCCGCCCGGAAATACAAGAGCGAGAGTTCATTATTGAGTACTAGATTTGTTTTGGTTATGACATAGAACGGATAAAATCACGTAAACCTTCCCGCCAAGGGCGGAGATCTGTCAAACCGTTAGTACGAATCGACAAGTGATCCATTACTGAATTAACAGGTCTAGGAGCCGGCCTTGGAAACTGCTCTGTTGTGCAAGGTTCCAATTCAGCTTGAATGGAAACCCCGACAACAGTTTGAGCTTCCTCAAATATAGCTTGGGTAAACTCATACCAGGTACAATCTCCACGATTAGAAGCATGATATATCCCATACATCTCTGTTCCCATTAGTTCGATAAGGAACAAAGCCAAGTCCACAGTATATGTGGGCGACCCTTTTTGATCATGAACAACCTGAAGTTTCGGTTTCTCCTGACCCAGCTTCAACATGGTTTTGACGAAATTATTACCGTGAAGGCCATACACCCAAGAGGTTCGTACTACAAACCATTTAGAGCACAATGATTGTACCAGCCACTCTCCGGCTCGTTTGGATTTGCCATACACACTTTGAGGATTTGTATCATCGTATTCCTGATAAGGAGTAGTCGATTGACCATCGAAGACGTAATCTGTACTGATGTAAATCAGCTTGGCTCCGACTTTCTCTGCAGCTACAGCCACGTTACGTGTGCCTACTGCATTCACCTTGTATGCACCATCCGTATCGGTCTCTGCTGCATCCACCGCAGTATACGCTGCACAATGTATAATGACCTCTGGATGATATGAAGATATAACCTCGTTACATTGAGCTTGATTGGTGATATCCATCTGATCCCGGTCACAAGCGAGAACGTCATGCCCCTCTTTTTCTAAAAGAAGCACAACATCCTTTCCAAGCTGGCCGCTTGCACCCGTTACGAGAACCTTCATGCCTTATCGTCTCCCAAACGAGCTCCATACTGCTTCTCATAGTACTCCTGATAAGCACCAGATTGAATACGTGTCCACCAATCCTTGTTATCCAAATACCACTGAATTGTTTCCTTAATTCCTGTCTCGAAGTTATGCTTAGGCTTCCAGCCAAGTTCGGTCATCGTTTTGGTTGGATCGATGCCATAACGCCGGTCATGTCCCAGACGATCCTGTACATATTGGATTAAAGACTCAGGTTTTCCTAACTGCTCCAAGATGGTCTTCACAATGTGTATGTTCGTCCGCTCGTTGTTACCGCCGATATTATAGACTTCACCGTTACGTCCCTTGTGAATAACAAGATCAATCGCACTGCAATGATCCTCTACATAAAGCCAATCCCGAATGTTCAAGCCATCTCCGTATACAGGTAGAGCTTCATCATTCAATGCCCGTGAGATCATAAGCGGAATGAGCTTCTCCGGGAACTGAAGCGGGCCATAATTGTTAGAGCAACGCGTAATGTTTACAGGCAAACCAAAGGTTTCGTGGTAAGCACGCACCAGCATATCTCCTCCTGCTTTGGAAGCAGAGTAAGGGCTGTTAGGTTGAAGAGGAGTATCCTCTGTAAACAAACCGGTTGGACCTAAAGATCCATACACCTCATCCGTCGATACTTGAACGAATTTGGTGATATTGTGTTTTTTAGCCGCTTCAAGCAGTGCCTGGGTTCCATTCACATTCGTACGTACAAAAACGTCCGGCTCCATGATGCTGCGATCCACGTGTGATTCTGCTGCGAAACTAACGACTACATCTACACCCTGGCCTATCAAACGATCCATCTGGGCAGCATCCGTAATATCTGCTTTGATAAAGGTATGTCGTTTGTTACCCTCAAGAGATTTTAAATTCTCTAAATTACCCGCATAGGTAAGTGCATCTACATTGACGATTTCATAGTCCGGGTACTGCTCAAGCATATACATAACAAAATTACTTCCAATAAATCCGGCGCCGCCGGTAACGAGCAGTTTCATGGGATGGGAACCTCCTAATTACTTCACTTCAAAAATTAAAATTGATCTCCGCGTCCTTCAGCAATGGATGCCTCTGATCCTTATCGGACAAGACAGGATTGGACGTAGGCCAATCAATTCCAAGTGCCGGATCACTCCATAATATGCCGCGATCATGCTCCGGGGAATAGTATTCGTCTACTTTGTACAAGACTTGGGTGTCTGGAACCAAAGTACAAAAACCGTGAGCAAACCCTTTTGGAACCAACAATTGACGATGATTATGCTCGCTGAGAATAAAACCTTCCCATTGACCAAACGTTGGGGACCCTTTACGAATATCTACGATAACATCGTAGATCGCGCCGGAAAGGACACGGATTAACTTGGTTTGAGCTTTCGGATTAAGCTGGTAATGTAGTCCACGAAGTACCCCGGGTTGAGCAGACAAAGATTGGTTATCTTGAATAAAGTCATAGTGAATCCCATTTTGTTTCATGACGTTATCGTTATAACTTTCCATGAAAAAGCCACGGTGATCACCGTGAACTACCGGTTCTAGTAACACAGCAGCCTGCAATTTGGCGGAAGTCACTTTCATTATTTGAACTCCCCTTTTACTATAATTTTAGCTTTCCAAACTCTTCTTCAAAAATAATATTATGCGCTAACTCATTTGCTTTAGCTAGAGAAGTATGCGTCCCAGCATCGGTCCACCAGCCCTCCAATATATCGAAGGTCAATTGTCCCTTTTGGATATATACATTATTGACGTCTGTTATCTCGAGCTCTCCACGTGCGGATGGTTCCAACGATTTTATAATATTGAAAACCTGACTATCGAACATATATATGCCGGTTACAGCATAGTTGCTTTTAGGTTGTTGCGGTTTTTCTTCGATCGATTTAATACGCGAACCTTCAATCTCAGGAACTCCAAATCGTTGGGGATCAGCAACACTTTGAATCAGAATTTTAGCCCCTATACCTTGATTACGAAAATTTTCAACATATGGGGTAACATTATCGGAAAACACATTATCCCCTAAAATTACCATCATTTGATCATCACCTACAAAATGCTCGGCAAGATCAAGAGCTTGAGCAATTCCACCAGCTTCATCCTGTACTTTATATGTGAAATTAACTCCCATTTCTCTACCACTTCCTAAGAGACTAACTACATCGCCCATGTGTTCTTTGCCTGTGACAATTAAAATGTCATGGATTTTAACTTCTTTTAGCTTATGCACTGCGTGAAAGATCATGGGATATTTACCTACAGGTAAAAGATGCTTATTAGTGACCTTTGTTAAAGGATACAAACGGGAGCCCGTTCCTCCTGCAAGAATTATACCTTTCATAAAAAAACCCCCTCACTAGTTAGCTGACTATGTTGATTTAAAAGTCCAGTATTTATTTGAAACAAAATTAAAAAATGGTACTATTATAATTGCTATAAATTGACCAATCATGTATTGACCACCAATATAATACTGAAAAATAAAAAGTATTGTTAAATTAATTAACAAACCAGCCAAAGAAACATAAGAATAACGAATAAATGAAGATTTCACATTCCTTGTATTAAAAGTAAACTTAATGTTGAGAAAATAAGAGACTATTAATGACAACGTGAATCCAATCGCAGATGATACTAGAGGGTTATAATGATAGAATTCAACCAGAAGCAGCAAGCTTCCGGTGTGTATAATTGTCCCCAAAACTCCTATAAGACCAAAACTGAAAATCTGGACAACCAAGTTTTTATCAATTTTTATCTTCATTATTTTCACAATACTTCCTAACTTTACTTTCTAATAAAGCGTTTCTCTGAACTAATTCTTTTAGAGTTGAATGCATAACATTAATCTGTTGACTTTGTCTAAGTAACAAAAACAAAATAAAAATCATAGATATTAAAAATAATAGAGAGGGAGGATAACTAATCCCTATTATTCGAGAAAAATAATCAACTATACTTGGGAATAAAGAAAGAGTCAAGAGGAATAATGAACCCACCATCCATAGCATACTTTCTTTTTCAGAAAACAAGTTTTTCTTAACACGAATGTATACATAAATAACCAGTAAAAGTCCTAAACTTAGAAAAAATATTTTTGCAATCATCTTACAGACTCCTTAAATTTATTATTATCTTTTGAAAGTCTTTGAGATTTCAGCAAAACAAACACAATCGCATAAAACATCTTAATCATATATTTAACGGGCTTAATGATACCACTATGCATACTTTCTCCAAATTCTCTATTCCTCATCCTAACTTGATATTCGGAAACTCTAAAGCCTCTTAATAACATATCAATAATCAAATTTGCATCGGGATATTCAGGATAATTGTTCATTAATGCATAATTTTGAAAAACAGACTTTCTTAAAACCTGAAACCCGGAAGTAGGATCGGTAATATCAACTTTGCAAACACTTCTTATAATTACTTTGAAAAAATTTGTGCCCATTTTCCTAAAAAAACTATGATTATAATCGTTTTCCTTCTTGAATCTTGATCCAATCACAATATCTGCATTTTCTTCAATTAATACATTAATAAGCGCTTTTGCCTCAGATGCTATGTGCTGCCCATCTCCATCAAATTGAATAACAATGTCGTAGCTGTTCTCTACGGCAAATTTAAATCCAGTCTGTAATGCACCAGAATATCCCAAGTTAACTGGAAGCGAAATAAGATTTACTCCCTTAACATTTTGGACTACTTCACGTGTCCTGTCTTTGGAACAATCATCAATAACCAGTATATCCGCACCAACTAAGTCTTCTTTTACTTCCTGAAGCACTTTAAGGATATTCTTTTCTTCATTATAAGCTGGTATTATAATTAATGTTTTAGTCATGGTTTTACCGCCTTCTAACTCACTATTTTGGCAATTTCGAAATTGCTATACGTTAGTCTCAGTCCCTCGTCTATTGTAGAACTTGGTTTCCAATTTAGATCTTCTAAAACCTTAGAATTATCCATATAACTGTGAGTAATATCTCCCATACGAGAATCGCAGTATACTGGTTCTAATGAAGAGTCCGCGATGCTTGCTAATTTATAGTACAAATCATTTATTGAAATAGGTGTATTTGTGCTAATATTGAAAATTTGGTTATTCCCCTTTGTCATAACTTGCATGTTAGCATCTACAACATCTTTAACATATATAAAATCTCTGGTTTGACTACCATCACCAAATATTTTAGAAGGAATTCCTCTGAGGAAGTTATCAATAAATATTGAAACCACCCCCCCTTCACCATGGGTAACTTGTCGTTCACCATAAACATTAGAATATCTGAGTATTGAGTAATCAAGATCACAAGAATCAGAAAACATTTTTATATAATATTCTGGAGTAAATTTGGAAATCCCATAGAAGGAAATAGGTATACTTGGGGAAACTTCTTTTATTGGAAGATCATAATTTTCGCCATATATAGCAGCAGAAGAAGAATATATTATTTTTGTTACACCAGAATTTTTACATGCTTGAAGAACATTTATAGAGCCTAATATATTTATTTCAGCATCCAAGTATGGATTATTAAGTGAAGTTTGTACATCGATTTGTGCAGCTAAATGGTATACAACTTCTGGTCTAAAGTTCATAAATACTTTTTCTAGATTTTTATCCCTTATATCAATTTTCATCAATTCGGCACTTTTATTCAAATTTTCTTCACTCTCAGGATAGAATAACGCATCTATTACTAGAACATCATGGTTCTCACTAATTAATCTGTCTACCAAATGCGATCCGATGAATCCACATCCTCCAGTAACGATAATTCTCAAAGTATTTCCTCCTTTAGATATGATTCATCAAACATTTGCGAACTCAGAAGTCAATTCTTAAAAGGTATAGTCAACTATATTTTGAAATGCAGTGTGGCATATATTCTAGTAAAGCGCATGATTATGGGTTTAAATTTACACCAACTTAATTTTCAAAAAATTATAATTCCCAATTGTTAATTCCTTCTAATGCGTCATATATAATAAAAATGGCGTAATTTTGAATAGCCCATCGGAAAAATATTACAAATAATTATTGCTATTCAAATGAGAAGATCACAATTTATTAAGATATCTTTCTTGGAGTCTTATAATAACATACATAACTCTCCAAACCATAAACTTCACTTCACTAATGATGTTAAATCGTTGTGATCTTCTAACTGGAGCGTCACAAAACTTAATTAAATTAGACACTGCCGAGGACCATGTAAAAACTTCAAGATTCTCTTCTGGATAGACTCTCTGTTTCCCTATGTTAATCATTTCAATAATTCTTTTAGATATCTCATCTATATTCTTTTCAGATACAACTGATCCTAGATTATATTTTTTTATAGTTTCTGCAAAGACATCGCCTTCGGAAGCAAGAATTGGGAGCTCGCACCACACATAATCAAGCAATCTAGTTCTATAAGAAAACCTAGTTTCCAAATGATTCTCGTGAAGAGAGACCCCAATGTCCGCTTCGAGGAGATAGTCACTCCGCTGATCGTAATCAACCCAATCATTGAAATAAACAGTATCTTCTAAATTTAAATCTTTTGTAAGGTTTATCAATTGGCTCAACTTTCTTGGTGTTCCTCCACTCGGAGGTTTAACCCCCATAAAGAAGCACTTAATATCATTACGACTACGCTTTACTCTAGCCATAGCTTGAATTAAAGATTCGGGATCTAACCAGTCCCAAATTCCTCCCCCCCACAGAACAACTTTATCGTTTTCACTTATAATTGGACATTTCCCTTTGATCACTTTATGCTGAGTTTTTCTCGGTTTCTCATTAGGTATCCCAAATGGAACAGTTCCTATTAATTCTTTAATGTCTTTGTTGATACTTGCATATAATTTAGGAGTAAGTCGTTTAGCAGAAATCATACCTAACCAATAATCCTTTTGTTTCTCGGAAGCACAATAAAAAAAGTCGCCTCTTTGAATCTGCTCTTCAATAACTGCCATAGTTGTTTTATATTTCAGATTCGCTATATATCCATGCTTTTCAAAACTTTCAAGGTTCTCTAGATTAAATGGATCATACAGGTCAATTGCAACTGCTTTGTTAAAATATTTAATGAAAGGATATTTCCAAATGGAAAGCCCTTGTAATAAAACGACATCACACTTCAACAAACTGTTCCACAAATTTATTCCTGTTAGTTTTTTCACAACAAAGCCCTCACCCTGTATGAAATCACTATTTGGAACTAACACTGTTACTCTTCTTTTTTCATGTGAAAGGTTTTTAGCTATCTCCCAATACCTAATTGCTGGACCAGACATTTTGTTTTTTATTGGAGAAGGAGAAATTATTAGAATATCTTTCATATATTATATTTTCCCGCTTATTTTTTTGAACCAATTTGAGTTTTTGTAAGTTGAAAATTCCCTTGTTATATCTTCATATTTTTCATTTTGTTTTTGTAAAGTATCTTTTAACATATTAATCTGATCTTTCAAAGTTTCATTTTCTAAAACGATACTCTCTAGCTTTTTGGAATCCTCATCTGTTGTTTTGATCATTAATTTTAGTTTAGTATTGTCATCTATTTGAGACTCGAGTTTTTTTCGAGAATTTTCGAGTTCATTTTCTAATAATTTGAATTCGGAATCTTTCCTATGAACCAAAGATTCAAGTTGCTCAGAGTAATCAATTTGCATTTTCAAAGAATCTTTTTGGTGATTAATGATATTCTGAAGTTCTAAAACTTTAGTTTCTATCTGACTCTTCTCCTTCAAAATTTCCTCATAGCGATTCTCTTCAGATAACACTTTTGAATAAAGAATAAATTGATAAGTGTCTGCTTCTGAATTATTTCTGTAGACATAATTAATAATCTCATCAGGATAGCTTTCAATATCTATAGAAAACTCCGAAAATTGAGGATATATCTTTACACGATCAACAATTTTAATAAAATAGCCTGATTCTTCGAAAAGTTGTACTATTGATTTTTTCGTATAGAATTTTAAATGTGTATTATCAAGCAAGCCAATATTTTGATAATTATAGTCTCCTTTTAGTAAATTAAATACTATCGAAGAATGAGCCATGTTGGGGATCGATGCGATTACCTGGCCATTAATATTCAACAAATCTTTGCATTTTTCCAATATTACTTTTGGATGCTTCAGATGCTCCAGCACGTCAGCAAATAATATATAATCATACTTCCCCCAGCTCTTTAAAAAACTAAAATCAATTTTCTCAATGTCTCCAATTAGCATTTCGTTACAGTATACTTGAGCTTTCAAGGCATCATCTTCATTGATTTCAACACAATCAATGACACAACCTTTCTCTTCTCGAAGTATTTTGGTCATATAACCGGATGCACAACCAATTTCAAGAACCCTTGAATTACCACTAATAAGCTTAATAATTTTTGATGCAGAAGTTTCTTTTGTTAAATCAACTTCATAGTCATACTTTGACATTCACTTCACTTCCCATTCATGCTTTAGTAGTACGACCCCTTCACCTTTGTAAGAGCTACTAATTATATTAAAGGAACCGGTATCTGCTTTATAATCCATACGACCAACTGCCTCTCTTTCAAAGAAGCCAACGTGAATAGTATAGGTTCCTGGGAATAAATTCAAATCACTATAGTGAATGAATAGTTCGTTTTCGCCTAAATTTGGTTTAATAGTTATACTGTCAAGTTTTGTGTTAAGTCCGCATATACTAGAGCCATCTGCCCCGAAAATAGCAACCCCTGCAACAATTTCATCGACAGATTTTAATAGCTCATAATTAACAGAGATGGTCATACTATCGTTGACTTCAAACTGTTGTTTAACATTTCTAGTTTTATATTCATAACAATTAGTTTCAACAATCTTCAACATTAATTCTTCAGACGTAGAAGTAGATTCGGTTTTATTGGAAACATTTGAATTTATATCTTTTTTCAGTTTCATATAGTCTTCAAAATGCGGCACTACTTGTACAGGATCACCTTGTTCAAATATATTGCCTTCCTTGATCCAAACTACATAATCACAAATATTTTTCACTGAATAAGTGTCATGAGATACATATATTATGGTTTTACCACTTTCTTTAAATTCTTTTATTTTTTCAATACATTTTAATTGAAAATATAAATCTCCCACTGCTAATGCTTCATCGACAATAAGTATGTCAGGGTTTACATTGATAGCAGAAGCAAAGGCAAGTCTTACATACATACCAGATGAGTAAGTTTTTACGGGTTTATCAATAAACTCTCCTATTTCTGCAAATCCCTCTATAATAGGCATTCTAACATCCATTTCAGCTCTAGTGAAGCCTTGGATGGCACCATTCATGTATACATTTTCTCTCCCAGTAAATTCGGGGTTAAAGCCCGCCCCAAGTTCCAAGAGCGCAGAGATTTTCCCTTCCACACTAACTACTCCAGTAGTTGGTTTTAGAATGCCACATATAAGTTGTAATAATGTGCTCTTTCCACTTCCATTCTCGCCAATTAATCCGATAGTTTGACCTCGAGGAATTCTCAAATTGACATTTTTTAAAACTGTAAATTTTTCTGAATATTCCCTATCTTCAAATAAAAGTTCCTTGAGTCTATTTATAGGATTAGCATAAGTTTGAAATTCTTTCCCTACATTAGATAATTCAACTGCATAATTATTCATATATAGCCCCTTTATTTTCTACTTTTGATTTGAATTAAATGAGTAAGCACCTTTTTCCCTATAACCATAACACCTTTGTTCTTTCTAAGATAATTTAACAATCTCCAACCTAATGTGTTGTATATGGCCTGAAGTTGCAGATCCTTGTATTGTAATTCTCTTTCCAGATGAATGTTATTTTGATTCAAAACAACTAGGCTTTCATACAATTCCTTATTTAATGTTGTTTTTTCAACTTGGGCTATCTCTCTAACTTCATCATTAATATTCTCTTTATAAATTCTCCTATAACTCGAGATCATATTCACTATAGTTGTTACTTTAAGATTATTTGAAACATAATCCTTAACATTCGAATACATATCATAGTCTTTACTAATTTCCAACAACTTGTTAAATAAATTATCACTCGATAAATTCTTAACAAGCCAGCCACTTTTGTTATCTTCTACCCTTGAGCCTAATGCTCCGCGATCATTAACA
The DNA here is from genome assembly GCF_003719335.1 of Paenibacillus amylolyticus. Lineage (GTDB taxonomy): Bacteria > Bacillota > Bacilli > Paenibacillales > Paenibacillaceae > Paenibacillus > Paenibacillus amylolyticus_D. Next base: position 260,996 of record NZ_RIAS01000009.1, on the reverse strand, counting down.
ATTACTGGGATCCCTCCTGCCCAAGTTTCAGATAGAGTATAAGAAAAAGTTTCTGGTACCACAGACAGTAAACAAACAATATCAATCTGATATTGTTTTAAAAGCATTGATAAATTATTACGGTTGTATCCACCTATTTTATACACTGTTCCATTACTATATTCATCCAACAAACGATCTTGAATATCGCCTATAAGGAACCAATTTATCGCGATATCGCGGTTATTCTTAGCTAAAACTTCTCTTATGATATCGCTTCCTTTGTGTTTCGCGAAATTACCAACAAAAGCAACATTAATAAACCCTCTATCTGTAAAACTTTTGTTCGATACAGAATCCCTATTTTTGTCCTCTTCTTCTGTAACAACTATTCCATGCTCAGTAATTTTGAAGGGAATATTTAGTTTATTAATTTGATATTCCTTCTCAAAATATACTTTTACCGATTCAGAAGGATAGATCATCAAACTAATGAATTGTAAATTTTTCAATACCTCGTTACGCCATTGTTGTCTAAATGCCGTGCCGTAACCCATCTTTGATTGCAGGCAACTATTGCATTTTTCAATTGAAATATCATCGTAGCAGTATTCACCATTGTGATCCATTAATAGAATAGACGGACAAATTAGATGATAATCATGCGCAGTGTAAACTAAAGGAATGTTTAAATTATTAGCTATACCAAAAATATCATACGTATGCCTTTGTAGATGATGTACATGAATTAAATCTATAGACAAACCCTTTATTATAATATTCAGAATCTTTGCATAGTCGGCTTGATAAAAAGTGTGTGCCTCGATTGGATATTCAATAAAAAAATTATAATTCATTGTGACGTTATTACTGAATTTTTTAAGCAACACCCGTGTTCCATGTGTAGTCAATGTGTAAAACTCATATTCTTCCAACCCGTCTATTATATCTTTAACATGCATTTCAGTCCCACCGCGTTTGAACAACCAATCTTCATCAACAGTGTTGTGAGTCAATAATAGAATCCTTTTTTTAGGTATCTTTGAATATGCCGGTAGTTGTTTTTTTATATTTTCTACCAACGGAAAAACCATGTTTGACGCCAGAAAACTATTAACTCTATCAAAATAGTATGGATATTTCTTTCGTAAAACTTCCGAATTTCGAACGATTAAAGTTTCTTTATCATCTTTGAATGACATTGATCCTTTATGGTACACAAAGGTCGCATCATCAAGCACGTTAATATAGCCGTATTCAGTTGCTCGGCAACAAAAATCATTTTCTTCACCGTAACCTTTTGAATATGATTCATCGTCAAAAAGTCCAATCTCATCTAGAACTGAACGTTTAATATACATACAAAAACCAACAGCAGTGGGCAACTGTGGATATTTTCTCATAGATATGTCTTCTATCATTTCAGCAAATCTATTAATTGTAAATCCATTTGGAACCTCATTATCTTCACCGAAATTAGGCACGGAACAAATGGTACCATTATTTGTGAAAGGAGTGACAGTTGCTATTCTTTCATTTGAATAAGCACATTGGACAAGTTTCGATAGCCAATTTTCTGTAACAATAGTGTCGCTATTAAGCAAAATCACATCATTGTTAGAAATACTCATTCCTTTATTAACTGTTTTCACAAATCCTAGATTCGTATCATTAGAAACTTTCACTATATTAGAAAAATTCAAACTCTCTAAATAATGTTCTATTCTATTGTCTGGGCTGCAATCGTTAATAAGAAATAGTCTGAACTCATGCTCGGCTGTATTTAAAAATAGCGAATCAACACATTCAACCAAATCTTCAAACGCATTATATATAGGTATGATTATATCAACTGGACTGTTACTACGAATCATTTAAAAACACCGCTTTCCATTAAACTAAATATTAATGAGTATTTTTCCATTTTCAAATTTAGTGTTTGGATTCAAATATCTATCTTCTTCAAAACCGACTAGCAACTCTTTTCCATGTGGGGCTAATTGTCCATCGTTATCATAATCCATGTTTGAAGTAACAAACTCAAAATAAGGATTATAAATATTTCCAATATTTTCTGTGATTAAGTAAAGATTAAATCCATCAAAATCATGGAGGGACAAATTTTCAAGCATATAATTCTTAAATAAGGTAGATCTTACAGAAAAACAGTTTGAAGATGCAAATGTGACATTCTGCACCCTTCTTATCCTCCCCAAATACCCGAATTCATCCTTATTATCATTGAAGTTAGGATAAATCTTACAACCATTCTCAATAAAGGAACCCGAGTAACTTATTTTACCTGATTGTGACACTATTTTCCCAGAAACACAGCCAACATCATCTCGTTCTGAGTAAACTAGAAGTCCTTCTAGCCAGTTAGAATTTTGAGCAGCAATAGTATCTTTAATAAACACAAAGCTCTCTATATGTTCAAAATTGATGAGGTATTTATACATTTCAACAAAAAGCTTATTGTAACTGTAAGTTATATTTTTTATTCCCATTAAATCAATTGGGTCTGTAGAAAAAACAATAATATCATACTCTATGTCCGTATTTAACGACTCAATATCCCTAATTCTTTCTTGGATCAAACTTTTATTATTTGATAATGCGATTAAAAAAATCGCGATTGGATTTTTTTTGTTTAATCTCAGCAATGGACGATAATTCCCTCTTATAAATGGATCCTCTTCAACTCCAGAACAATTATGACCTCTTCGTAATAGAGACTGATAGAGCGCTATTCTTCCTCTATCATAAGCATAGCTCTTACTATTAACTTCTACAGCAGTTGAACCCGGTATCATTCTCCAATGGTAAAGAATTTTAGGTATATGATAAACACGATTTGTCTTCTCAGTAAATCTAAGTATTAGATCATAATCTTGGGCACCTTCGAACCCTACACGAAACCCACCTATTTCTTCAACAATTCTCCTTCTGTAAACACCTAGATGCCCAACATACATAAATGAAAACAAAAGTTCAGAATTCCAGTGTGTTTTGAAAGCAGGTTGCATCCTTTCAGATTCCATTGATAATTTATCTTCATCAGAATAGATTAAATCTATCATATTATCATGATTCAACACTGTTACAACTTCTAGGAGAGCATTCTCATGAATTTCATCATCGTGGTCTAACAGTGCAATAAATTCTCCAGTCGACAATTCGAAAGCCTCATTAGAAGTAATAGATATATGAGAATTTTTTTCTAAAAATTTAACTTTTATTTTCTCACTTTCTTTCATAAGGAGATATTCTCTAATCAGCTTGTTACTCGAACAATCATCAACAATGCACAACTCCCAATTGCTGTACCTTTGTTTCTCTACAGATTCTACTGCTTTCATAAGCCAATTAACATCTACATTATATACTGGCATCAATACAGAAATTTTAGGTTGATAAGAGAACTTACTGCTTATCATCGTTCTTTTTTCTTCATGTTTCTTTCTCCACGCATTATAGCTGTCTATATTCTCCATAGAATTATGCAATACCTTATTGTGAATCAATCTAGAAATTTTACTAAATACAAAGCCGAATTTCACCATTTATTTACTCCTACATACGTTTATTTGTTAATATATAAGTTCTTTATTGAAAACCTTTGATTGGTCTGAACTGGATCAATTCTAATAGAAATCATTGGCTTCAAGGATGCTTCAATCGGTATTTTTAAAGTCACCACGTTATCCCCGTTATGAACTAATGTTTTTAAAGAATGGATTTCATTAAAAGAAGAGTTGTCTTTATCGAGATAGAAAACCTGAACAGTGTCATCCTGTAAGACAGTTATATCAAAATTAATAGTAGTTACAGGCCCGTCATCTAAAGGTATAATTATTGAGGGATCATTATTCTCTCCCTCACCCGTTATTGAACTTTCACTGACTTTTATGTCTCTTATGTTTTGATAATTTGCTGTATTTAACTTTATACTCTTTTCAACATAGTTTATTTGAGTTGATGCATACCAAGCATACAATTTTGGATACACATTTGTATTATAGAAGAATACAATGAAAATCAACAAAATTAGGATAAAATACATTATTTTCCTCATGAACTAGACCCCACCTTTTCTCTGAAAAAAAACATCCCGCAGAACATAGAGAGCAAACACACCAAAGGAAGTCCGTATCTATGATTCACTAAGAAAGGTAAATATATTAATGTGTGATAAATAAATATTAATGTCACAGGGTTCACTAAAACCTGTTTTATATTTCTTACAAGCATTTCATATAACCCCAGCACTACGATAATTATCACACCCAGCATATTTAATAACCTAAGTGCCGATTTCCCAAAACCCAAATTGTGGTAATAATCAACAATATTATTAAAAGGAAAATACCAATAATGATTATTCCCAACGAGCAATCGTCCTATTTTTTTTACATCCCAGTAAACATACCCAAATAGATGATCTCTGATATTGTTTATTGCCACTTCCTTTAAACGATCATCACCTTCAGATTGAAGATGTGTATACGGTGCTGTTATCTCATAGGTAGAATACTCCTTGCCCCGATACGGCGGCTCGTCTCCTTCCGTATCAGCCCTTGAACCTAGAAACAAAACGGCGCCTGAGCCATTGTTTATAGCAAATCGGTCAAACAAAATATAGTTTTTAAGAATAAATGGACCGACTACTACACCGAAAGAAATTAATAATACCACTAAACCCCTAATTATCTTTCTGTTGCTCTTAAATACTAAATACATGACTAGAAGCAGAAAAAATGGGGCCAGTAAAAATGTTGATCTTGTTAATGTCGCGAGTGCCATGAATAAACCAGCATACACATATAACTTTACACCGTCTTGGCTAATAGCTAGCAACGACCAGTAACTTGCCATAAGTATAAAGAAAATATATATTGGCTCAGTTAATAATGTTGGAGCAATTTCAATTAAGGGAAAGTAGAGAGCCATAAATAATGAAGAAAAAACTGCAACTTTATGATTAAACAATTTAATAGCAATTTTGTAGATTGGAACTATGCTGAAAGCTGCTACCAAAATATTGAATATCCTAATAAAAAGAATAGGTTGACTTGTTACTCCAGATAGTAAGTAAATATATATCGGATTTAAAGGTGCAGTCCACAAAGATTGTTCATCCAATAGTGCATAAAAAAAACCTTTTTGTTCTATTAATAAATAATTGTTATAGTATACATTTTCATCAGGATAAAAGCTCAATAGTCCCTCTGGGTTCAATGGTAGTGGAGTCATATAAAAATATACACAGCGAACAATAAGTGCCAAAAATACTATTAAAATCAATACCGTCTTGTTATTTAGCTTATGCTTAAAGTACATCCGCAAACCCATCCTTTAACTTATTGAAAATTTTAAGACCGAAGAAAATACTAATAAAAGCCCAACATGACATATAGAGAAACGATGAAACATTCATCTCACCTGTAGCCAGCACAATCAGTCTAAAATTATTAATGAAATGATATAATGGGTTTATTTCAAGAAAAAATCTATATTTTTCTGGTATTATATTAATCGGGTACACTATCGGAGTAAGATAAAACCACACATTAAGAAACACTGATAAAAACTGATTTATATCCCTCAAGTAAACATTTAGTGCAGCTAAAGCTAAAGACAGACCGAACATAAATACGCTTAGCAAAATTAGATAAGGAGCAATCAACAATATTCCCCAGCTAACCGAAACTCTAAAAATGATCAGCAACAATATTACTACCAGAAAAAAAACGATAAAAGTAAATAATCCTGTTAGTAAATATGAAAATACTGTCCACTTTGTGTTAAATATAGTTTTTTTTATTAAAGATGCATTGTCAATAAGAGAACCAGTAGATCTAACAATAACTTCATTAAAGTACATCCACGGTACAAGGCCACTCACAAGCCAAACAGAAAAATTGAGTCCACCAAATTCTGGTCCTAATTTTGCTTTGAGCACAAAAGAAAACACAAATGTATAGATAAGAATCATTGATATTGGTTGAATAAAGAACCATAATAACCCTAGCGCGGATCCAGAATACCTTTGTCTTATATCTCTAACAACCATATTTTTAATGAGATATTTGTTTTGTTGTAAAGAGTTCAAAAATCTTAACATTCTTAGTCTCCATTCAATCTTTAGTTTATTCGATTCTAATATTCAATTTTTTAATTTGGCTACATGTGATAACTGTCTCTTCTAACTAATGAAAAATATTGATCTTTGGTGTAACACATTCGATCCACATATGCTAAAATAATGTCGTATCTACCAGAAAAGGAGAATCAAACTTTGTCGAATCCAGTATACGGAAAACAATTGAAAACGTCGAGTAAAGTTACAGCCAATTCGGCATCGGTGCTCTTATGGTCATTGTTCATAGGACTTATCTTATTTTTACTCTGGTCAGCGTTCCAAGTTGCGTTATTTAATGGTCAATTGTTGCAATTTGAAGCACCCATTTATTGGGCTGTTGCCATTACGACCCTCCTATTTATATTATGGGTGGCAATCTACTTTAAACAGATGAAGTTAGAAACACAGCAAGATTGGCTCAAAGTAGCCGTTATACTACTCCCTCTTACCTATGTATTATCACTAATTAATGCGGCATCAGAATACTTGGCGAATAATATGATTCTCATCCAATGTATTTATGCCATGATTTTCGTGATGACGATGTACCTGCTTCAAAACAACAAAATCAATCATATCATACAATCTTCCTTAATAGGAATTGCATATGTTATTGTCGGATATGGTTTGTTAAATTGGCTAGGAGCCTTTAGTTTTGCAGGTAAACTAGTTGGATGGTTTTCCGCAGGCGTAATCAATGGTGTATACAACCAGGCGATCTGGAACGACTCCAACGGTGCGAGGCTTGCGTCCGTGTTTCAGTATCCCAATACATACGCAGCATTTCTAATGGCCTTTCTGTTTATTTCCATCTTCGGCATGATTCGTTCCAAAAGAATAGTCACACAACTGTTGCATGGCTTCATGCTTGTACCCATTATCCTGTCGTTGTTGCTTACACTCTCTCGTACAGGACTCGTCATGTTGCCTATCGTATTTGTTATCTTGTTACTTTTGCTTAAACCAGCCAAACAAATTCTATGGTTTATCTATTGTGCCGTATCGGCTATTGGCACTCTGTTGGTTCTAAACCCGATTAACACTGCAGGAATTGAACTTCAAAAGCAGTTCACAGGTTCTCTTGCAGCCAAGAGCTGGGCGATCCTTGTTGGAGCCTCGCTTGTTGTTGCGTTGTTGTGTTGGGCGATTCAACGCTCTGTAGCCCCTAGACTTGAAGCTAAGCTTGAATCTTGGTCAGCTCGAAAAGCATCCAGTGTGTGGATTCCGCTAGGTTCTGTAGTTCTAACCGTTGTGATTGCTGTGCTTTTGCTCGGTACGGGCGTACGTAACATTTTGCCGGACAGTATTAGCACACGACTTGAGAATATCAACTTCCAGCAGCACAGTGTGCTCGAGCGTATCACATTCTACAAAGATGCCACGAAACTATTTGCTGATTATCCTGTAATCGGGGCAGGTGGCGGAGCATGGACTGCACTGTATGAAAAATATCAGAACAATCCTTATGTCAGTGCTCAGGCACATAACTTTTTCATGCAATATCTTGTCGAAGTTGGCCTCGTTGGATTTTTAGTATTTATGGCGTTTATACTATATGTTTTCTATCAATATGTACGCTCGTATGTCAGACGGAATGAAGAGGATCGCGAATCACATTTCGTGTACTTTATTCTTTCCATGTCCATCCTCGTGCTGAGTCTTCTTGATTTCAACATGAGTTATGTCTTTATTGGAATGCTGGTATTCCTTGGTCTTGGAGGCATGAGTGCTGCGATTGAGCCTCAACCCACTCGTCGTTTGAAAATGGGAGAAGCTGCGGCACGGGGAGTGTACAGTACAGTTGCTGGAACAGCGATTATTGTGCTTCTCATTATCTCTGTTCGATTCTTACAGGCTAATCATTATGCCATTGAAGGTAATGAACTCGCACGAAGCAGTCAAGATTTCCGGCAAATCAAAGCTCCACTTGACAAGGATTTGTCCATCCGTAGCACACATCCGGACTCATTAATGCTTCTAGCGTCACTTTATCAACAAGGCTACACGCAAACGAAAGATGAGCAATTCTACACAGAAGCCGTGCAATTGTTGCAGCGTGGTCTCGAAGCAGAGCCATATAATAAAGGTATGGTAAAACAACTCATTGGCATATACGAATTGAAGGGTGAAAATGAGCAGGCGTACACACTACGAAAAGAATATGCAAGCAACTATATCTGGGATATGGATTGGTATGAGCAATTGATTAGCCGTTCATTCGATCTGGGGTATCAGGCACTGGGACAAGGGGATACTACAAAAAAGAATGCTTATTTCTCTTCGGGAATTGAGGCATACCAGCATGTAGTAGATGGAGTGGAGCACCTTAAAACTCTCCCTAAAGGACAGCTTCAAGGTCAGCCATTCCAGGTCACTCCAACGATGATTCTCAATGCTGGGAAAATGAAGTATATGTCCAACGACCTTCCAGGAGCTACCGCTGTACTTAAAACGGGAATTGCCGAAGATCTGACGGATGCGACAAATCGTGAAATTGCTCGTTGGTACCTCGCTTCGCTCAAACGAGAATTTAAAATGGACGAGGCTCTATATAATAAACTGATTGCCATCTCATCTAGTGAAGCAGACGAAATAAAACGAATCGCTGAATTAACTTTTAATTAGAATCATCCACACTTGTTGTTATGGTGTTATATAAAAAAGGTTTGCCTCATAAGGCAAACCTTTTTTTGTCCAGTTCTTAGTAGAAACGTTCTAAAGAAATAGCAGATTGATAACTTAAGTATAGGAACAAATTCATTAATCAGTCTGATACCACGATGTCTTTCAAATACTTCAGCAAATCCTCCCGCAGATCAGGTCGCTGGAGTGCATAGTGAATGGATGTTTCAATGAAACCTAGTTTCTCACCCACATCATGGCGCAAGCCATCAAAATGATACGCGAGAATCTGTCTTTGCTCATTCAGACGGGATAAAGCATCGGTCAACTGAATCTCTCCGCCTACACCGGCAGACTGCCTGCCCAAGATTTCGAAAATATCGGGAGTAAGAATGTAACGGCCCATGATCGCCAGATTCGAAGGAGAATCCTCCGTTTTCGGCTTTTCAATCAAACGACGTGCACGGAAGACACGTTCATCCGTACGAGTTAGCAACTCTCCATCGATAATACCGTAACGGGATACTTCACTCCAATCGACAGGTTGCACGCCGACAATCGGGGACTGCAGTTCGTCATAGACTTCCATCATCTGTTGCAAACAAGGCTTGTCAGATTCTACGATATCGTCCCCGAGCAGGACGGCAAAAGGCTCGTTACCAATGAACTTGCGAGCACACCAGATCGCGTGACCAAGTCCTTTCGGTTCCTTTTGCCGGATATAATGAATGTCAGCCATATCGGAAGGTTTACGCACTTCGTTCAGCAGATCCCACTTCTGTTTGTCTGCGAGATTCTGTTCAAGTTCAAAGGAATAATCAAAGTGGTCCTCGATCGCTCGTTTCCCTTTCCCTGTCACGATAATAATATCTTCAATCCCAGAGGCAACGGCTTCCTCAATAATATATTGAATGGTCGGCTTGTCCACGATGGGCAACATTTCTTTCGGCATGGCCTTGGTAGCAGGCAGAAACCGGGTTCCCAGTCCGGCGGCTGGAATAATCGCTTTGCGGATACGTATAGGAAACACTCCTTTGGCTGGATCAATAAGGTATAGATATAATAGGACAAATGGATTAAATAAACAATGAATCAGGTTAGCAAAAGTGGTGCATTTCTCTATACATTACCACAATTTATTGGCAATTGTTGTATAAAAATCAAGTTTGCCCTACACCATCAACAACTCGCGAATATCCTGCTCGGATAATGTCGTTGATCCTCCATCGCCCGGTTCAATCACCTCGGCAATCAAGTCCTTTTTCCGCTGTTGCAACTCCAGAATTTTTTCTTCAATAGTCCCCTCCGTCACTAGGCGGATCACCTGAACGACTTGTTTCTGCCCCATCCGATGGGCTCGTCCAATCGCCTGTTCCTCCACCGCGGGATTCCACCACAAATCATACAATATGACGGTATCGGCTCCCGTCAGGTTCAGCCCGGTTCCTCCGGCCTTGAGCGAGATCAGAAACAGTTCGGCTTCTCCCTCATTAAACCTGCGGCACATGTCCACACGACTCTGGGCAGGGGTTTGTCCATCCAGATAAAACAAGCTGTTCCCTTGTGCCGAAAGGGTCTGACGAATGAGATTAAGCATACTTGCAAACTGGGAGAAAATCAGAATACGTTTGCCAGCAGCCAGACAGTCTTGGACAGTCTCCAGCAGCTGCTCCATTTTCCCGGAATCCCCTTGATATCCGTCCACAAATAGTGCCGGGTGACAACATAACTGACGCAGGCGAGTGATACCGGCCAAAATTTTAATCCGATTTTTCTGGAAACCGTTATCTTCCATGTCCTTAGTGGTCTCATCCTGAAGCTGAGAGAGATACGCTGCATATAGCTTTTTCTGTTCCACCGTCAGCTCAGAGCGTTGTACTGTCTCAATCCGATCTGGCAATTCTTCCAATACATCTTTCTTCAAGCGACGGAGAATGAACGGACGTACCATGCGCGAGATGCGTTCTGGCGGCAAGTCACGAAATCTTCTGTAGCTCGGGAATAAACCCGGAAATACGGCTTCAAAAATAGACCACAGTTCATCCAGTGAATTCTCGACGGGTGTACCTGTGAGGGCAAAGCGGCGCGGCGCCTGAATCTGTTTGACGGCTTGCGCTGTCTGGGACGATGCATTTTTGACTGCCTGTGCCTCGTCCAGAATCAGGGTATGAAAAGTTCTTCCCAAATACGTATCCAGATCACGTCGTAGCAACGGATACGATGTCACGATGACATCCGCTTTGTCCATATCCGCCAGCATGCTGGCACGTTCATCTTTTTGCCCTGCGGCGATTAAGACGTTCAGATGCGGAGCAAACCGTGCAAACTCATTCGCCCAGTTGTAAGTTAGTGAAGCCGGTGCAACAACCAATACCGGCGGATGTGTCATTCGCGTGCGAATGGTCAGCCCGTCTTGTTGCGAGGTGTGCCATGCATCATCTATCGTTCCAGTGGCATTGGCCAAGTAAGCCTGCTGAGACCCATTCATGTTCCAATCATTAGAGATGGTATTGTCTGTATCAGCTGGCAACCCTGCCTCTTGTCCCTGTTCATACACAGGTCTCTCCCGTAACGAAGCTGTGATGTAGGCGATGCTTTGTAGCGTTTTGCCCAGTCCCATATCATCGGCCAGGATACCGCCAAATCGGTAATGTGCGAGCGTACGAAGCCACTGATACCCGCTCATCTGGTAATCCCGCAGCACAGGCGCCAGCATCTGTGGTAACGGAAAGTCCATCCGGTCAGGATCACGCAGATCATCAAGGAAACGTTTGAGCGAGCCTCCCCATTTCACATGACCGGAAACCTCATCTCTGCCCGGAAGTTGCAACGCTCTCACAGCAGGCAACCGGATATGGCTGCTCTGGATATCCTTTGCTTCCAGTCCAAGCGCGTCAGCCATGTGAGCGAAGCTGCTCGCGCCATCATTTTCAAGTGACAGAAAGACACCGCTTCGCAGGCGGAAGAAAGCTTTCTTTTCCACAATGCTGCGCATCAGTTCTTGCAACTCCTGCTCGTCGACTCCCTCCATCTCGAAGGAAATCTCCAGCCAGTCCAGTCCTCTTCCCAGGTCAGCGCGAACCTTCGGCGGTACCGGGTACGTTGGCATCATCGCTTTCACAGCATTCGGCATATAGATAGCGGCCAGCTTCTCAAGCTCGGGCAACAGGTGATACATCACATCATAGATGGCGTCCTCACGTTCGCTTGCCCAGACACTTCCCTCCCGCTCCAGAAAAGAACAATCCAGTCTCTCGATGAGATTGCGTTCCTTGAAGCGGTCGCGGATCAAGATGACTTTCTTTTCTTCCTCGTTAATCAAATACTCTGCCAATGGGTTAATGACCATGACGCCATAATCGAATTCCAGACGTGCTGTAATGCGTTCCCTGTAAAAGTCGATATACAGTTTCGGTGACAACTCGGGTTCGGCAATCTGTTCGCGCACACGGGAATCAATCGACAAATGCCCCAACGTCCGCAGTTCCGGTACAACATGCTGCACAAACTCATCCACCTGTTGTGCCGAGATATCAATGCTTTCTTTAATACCGTAGGATGTGAGCGCACGGTTCAGGTCCTCCAGACTTCTCATCTGCGTCGGTTCTAACATATAGAACTGCCCCTCGACGACTGCCGCATCATAGGCCGGAAGCAGGATCAACTCACGCAGTCCTGACACCTCCAGCTGATACCCTTCATTCGCCCCCTCCGCGATCCGGTAAAATAGTGGCAATGCTCCCTCGCTCAGGGTCAGTGGTCCGTTCGCTAGGCCCGTGCCCTCCATGCGGCTATCCGCTTGCATAAGCAACTCCAGCAGTGGCTTCCAGACAATTGGAGCGATCAGGATATCGCGACCGTCCGAAGCACCCAGATACCCCGAAATGGACTCACGGTATGCCTCTTCACTCTGTCTCATACGAATGAGCATGGAAAGAATAGCCTGATCTTCAGCCCTAAACACATGTAGCAGCGGATCATAATGAAACAGCTTGGTGAAGGACATGGGCTCGCCCTTTTCAATACAGTTCAGGAACTGCTTGACCTTCTGCACGACATAGAGCCGTTTGTTGCCCACTTTTAATTCAAGTGCCAGCTTGGCTCCACCTTTATGAACATGTACCAGTTTGCATATAAACTGTACCTGCAATTCTTCTCGCAGCATGGAGCGGGTAACCGGTGCTGTATATTTTTGCTCCCGTTCATGTGGCAATCTGCGATCCTTCGCAAACATGGATAAAATCTGGTCTGCCGTACGGTAGGACGGTTTATCCGCAGAGCGGCCCCAGCCTGAGGCTGAACTTGGGCGACCTGCCTGTGCAAAAGGGGAGGGAGACAACGTCTGCGGCTTGTGCTGCTGCGAATGATGCGGATGCTCCGATTGTTGACCTAGTGCTGTAGATATGGGAGATTCGATGCTCGCACGGTGGGACACCGCTGATAGTTCAGAGGGGACATGCCCGTTCTCGCCTGGTAACGCCGATGATCTACCCGATGAAGCCTTTGATGAAAAAGAGGAAGAACCTGCGGATTTGGATGGAGATGGCATTGAAGTTGAATAAGGCCGCTCCCATGTCTCTTCTTCGACCAATGTACCTACTTTTGAATTCGTTCCTCTGCCACCCGACAGTTCTGGTGTATCCTCACGTTCATGAATAGCAAGCAGGACAGCCGCGATATGTTTGCAATAGTCATAATAGTTGCCGTATGCAGGGCAGTTGCAGTTCGCTTCAATTTCTCCCGCATCGTCCAGATCCACCTTCACTTCGTAGGCTTCTGTCCCCCGAACAACGGCTTGATAATGACGACCGTCCTCACTTACAACGAGCTTGCCAATCCTCCCAGACTGTTGATATTCTTCGCCGTGTTTGAATGCCGTGACCCCGCACAGCAATTTAATATCCATCATTGAAAATGGAGCCACGCTTCACACCTCCTTGGTTGCCGATGCCGCTTATTATAGAAAAAACCCCAAGAGCTCCGTAAAGCAGAGATTGGGGTTGCTCCGTTTATTTCACCAATTGACCGCGTGTAACGCCCAGCTGGTTCGTTGCTTTCAGCGTCTTCCATACTTGTGTACCGCTGATCTCGCCGCGCAGTGCACGGTTGTACAGATCAATAACTTCCTTCACCTGCTCCGGTGTCTCTTCCAGAAACTCTACCCGGTAGCGGGATACACCTAGATCCATAAAGTTGGTCAGGTACTCTGCACCTGACTGCTCCACGGCGTTATATACCGTGTTACGGCAGCCTTCATCCACACGTACCGGGTGAGACATACCAATTCGGTCTTGCAGGGATGCCCGTTTTTCTTCGCAAGGACGTCCACAGTTCGTATAGTCCGTTCCTTCACTCATAAACGTACAGTATACACAGTGCTCCGTGTGGAACATCGGCAGATGCTGATGGATGACCACCTCGGTCTGACTTGTACGGGAGTTACCGAGCAAATCAACCATCTGCTGAATGTTCAGGTCATACGATGGTGTAATCCAGTCGCAACCTGCCTCAAGGAACAGTTCCACTGCCTTATGGTTGGCGATGTTCAAGGAGAAGTCCCCGATCAATTGCGGATGCTTCGCGTCCGGGTTCATTCTACGGTGACGCAGATAGAAGTAAAGCGCACCTGTATTACGAACGAGCACCGCATCCGGCTCCAAACGCAAGATATTGTTGTGATAGCCGTTTTCGCCAGGCATATGAATACGCGGCGTAGCCAGCGCGATTTTGCGGCCTGCGGCATGTACAGCTTCCACCGCTGCCGGGAACTGCTTGATGAACTCGAAGTCGGCGTAGATCATGCCGACGCCAGCTTCCAGCGCTGCCTCCACTTGTGGCAGGCTGCGGCACAGCGCGGTCAGCTCTGCTTGACCGCGAGCCACTGGCGATGCCGGTTGTACCGCATCGCCGTACACGTCCACCGCCCGTTTCACGTAGACGGGCGGTTTAGGGCGCTCGCCCGCGAGTTGTTCGACCGCCTGACGGCGAATATTGTTCAACTCGCGCATCGGGATGATGACGTCACCGTGCAGATTGACGTCCAGTTCCTCCAGCTGGAACACGGTGCCCCCGAGACGTCCGAATTGCTCCTCGAGCAATTCGTGGGTCATCGGACGTTTCTGGGCAATGTCCAGTTCCATCTCCGAATCCACGCGCACGGTTGTTCCCTTCTGCACGTCGGTCCACCACGTGCTGAGCGGTTGGCCCGGGCTGCCGATGACTTTCACTTTGACCGGGAAGACACGGTACGGCTTATCGGTCTCAAAGCTTTGACGCAGACGTTTGTCAAGCGCAGGATCATTGGTTTTCCATACCTTATCGCCGACTTTCACACGACGTAGATCCACATCACTGCGGCCTGGTACGATGTCCACGATCCAGCCTTCGCCGGCTTCGCCTTCGATCTTCACACCTTTGCGGCGTACATCATATACACGTCCGCCTTCTTCTTTTTTCGTTGGATCACCAGCATCAAACACAATGCCGTCTCCACGTTTCACGGGTGCATCCAGTTTCAGTACCACACCATCACGCAGCACTTGGTCTACACGACCAAGGTAAACGCCGCGGCTTTTCGGGAACGTCCCGTCTACGAGCTGTTTGTTGTTCGTGCCGTCCAGAAAACCATGTGTAAATCCACGCGAGAAGCTCTGTTGTAATTCACGAATCTCTTCCTTGCTTGCGCGTGTACTGTCACCGTCAAAATAACGGTCAATGGCTTTACGATATTTGCTAACTACGTTCGCCACGTACTCTGGCGTTTTGAGTCGACCTTCAATTTTGAAAGACGTTACGCCCGCTTCAATCAATTCCGGCATGATATCAATGGCTGCCAGATCTTTTGGCGATAACAGATACGCGACATCCCCCATCGGCTGGTGAACACCATCCACCATCAGATCGTACGGCAGACGGCACGCCTGCGCACATTCTCCACGGTTCGCGGAACGACCGCCCCACATTTCGGAAGTCAGACACTGACCCGAATAGGACACGCAGAGTGCACCATGCACGAATACTTCCATCGGAAGTTTCGCTTGATCACCAATCTTTTGGATCTGTTTCAGATTGTTTTCCCGTCCAAGTACGACACGCTCCATGTCAAACGGCTTGGTAAACTCTACCGCTTCAGGCGACGTAATCGTCATCTGCGTGGAACCGTGAATCGGGAAATCCGGTGAAATCTCACGAATCATTTTGACCAGACCCAGATCCTGTACGATTACAGCATCCACACCGGCATCTACGCAGGCATCGATGAGTTCTTTGGCATCTTTCAATTCATTTTCAAAGATCAATATATTAAAGGTCAGGAACCCTTTCACGCCATAACTGTGCAAAAACGCCATAATCTCCGGCAGCTCGTCCATACGGAAATTGTTCGCTCTAGCCCGTGCATTAAACTTTTCGACCCCGAAGAAAATCGCATCCGCCCCGTTGGCTACCGCCGAACGCATGCAATCCCAGTCCCCAGCAGGTGCCAGAAGCTCAACGTCTTCTCTTCGTATTGTTGCTGTTTTCATGTAGATCCTCCCCATACCGGCCTACGCCGGTGTTCTTCCCTTGGTACCTGTATTTCGGTACGCCTGCATTGCTGTCAACGTCAAGTATCGCTATATCTATACATTATGTCTGTATTGCCTGAAATCCAAGCCTACAGTCTCTCTATTTCTCAAATCAGCAGTAATAACTCCTGAACTAGTATAGTGTACCACTTCTGCACCGACTCTTCTACGGTTTCCTGAAAAAACCGTTTGTCATTTTCATCATTTTTCCATAGGCATTCCACTCATCCTCATCACATTTCCTCTTCCCCCATCCATTTTGAAATCATAGCCAAAGAAAAACCGGAAGGTTCTTTAACCCTCCGGCAATTTCTACACATCTATATTCTTATTTAATAAAAGTAAATGAGTTCACTGCTTTTTCCAGCATGGCTGCCTGGACTTGCGTGCGGTTCGCATCGTTCAGACCATTCGTGATCGTATACGTGATTCCATCCTTTTCAAACACAATCTGACGACCTGTATACGGCACACCCTTATCCACTTCATGGTACGTGAAGGAGAATGCAGGTACACCTGCAAAAGTCAGTTCCTCGCTGCGGATCAGATTGAAGTTTTTTCGCGTTTTGGCTGCCTCTGTATATGCCTCTCTCAGCTGACTAACCGTCATCTCAATCGACTTGTCCTCTGTAGCTGCAATGGAAAAGTTGCCTCCCGTGAAGGTATAAACGACAGGTGAGCTTTCAAACCGATCACTATACGGCGTCCAGTAGCGCGGAATATCCACGCTGTAATGATAGTTTTTGGACGTACGCGTGATCGTTTTCATTTTATCTGTCAGATATGGATCTTCATCCAGCTGACCGAAATTATCTTTTACCGTGTCAAAATCAATCTCCACACTCTTCATAATCCGTTCAAACCATGCCCGGTCCACGGCCTGTCCTTCAGGGAACGTATATTCCGCGTAGTAACGATACCCGTTCTTCTGCAAAAGTACGTCAAACTCGGTCTGCCATCCTGATCCAAAGTTATAACGGAATTCATTCACCTCGGCCGTTTCACCCGAGATTTCCGTTGTAAACGAGCCTACTTGCTGATAACTCTCCGCTGTAAAGGTTTCACGCATCCACTTCTCGAGCTGGTCACTCCAGTCCTTCACCGTTGCACCGGACTTGGCTGAAGTCACTCGAAGCTGCAAATAAGCACCGTCTTTATCTTTATAAACCATATTATTATTGTCCATGGACCAGCCCGCTGGAACCATTAATTCAATTCCGTAATCATCATTCCATGCCGAGCGCATGCCTTCCTCCACCGTGGAAAGATCCTTAATGGTTCGATCTGACTGTGAATAGCTTGGTTCAAATGAATTGAGTAATGAAGCATGTTTGCCCAGATCTTTATAATTCATCGCCTCGTAATCCGCCAAGTAGACATCATATTGACGACCTTCATAAATATATTGGCGCAACTCCCATAACACGCCATCCGCATCTTTGACGACAACTCTTGCATAAGGTTTGTTCCCTTTAGATACCGCTTCACGGTCCAGTACCGTATCTCCTGCCTGTTTGGCCACCTGCACGAGTTGTGTCAGCAAGTCATCCGCGTCCAATACTACATTCTGGTCACTCACATACACTTCGAGATAATAACTTTCATCCGCAGCGCCAAAGGTCATCATCCGTTCCTGTTCATTCGTTTGCAACACCAGAAGATCGGCTGGATAATGAATCGACCAGCCATAATAGCTGTTGCCAATTCTCGTTTTCCCTTTGTCCAGATCAATGCCGCCCTCATCCACGCCCTCACCCGCTTGCAGCAAACGAATGACGATATCTCCCGAACTGCTCGGCGCAAGCGTCGCACCGATTCCTGCCGCAACCGGGCGAAGAGGCACCATTAATACACCATTCACCATTTTGGGTGCAGTGCCCATCTCCACTTTGACTCCGTCAATCCATGCGATGGAACTGTCTATTCTCAAAGCCACAACGTGCGGACCTTCCTTGATTTTGATGACATCGTTTTTCTCCAGTCGAACTTCACTGCCAAAGGCTTTTTTGAATACACCGACAGGCACTAGTGTCACGCCTTTAACCGTGAGCGGTTTGGTGATGTTTTGTTTCTTGCCATTAATAAAAGCACTTGTACTTCCTGCTTTGACACGCAGCTCATTGGTAATCAAATTATCCGTTGCCCATACTGGCAGAGCTGTGCCTGCCAGCAACATTCCCGCTAATACACCCGTGCTCAGCACGCGTAACACTGACTTCTTCATTCCGTTCATTCGTCCTCTCTCGATTCGGGTTGCTTGCCGGGCTTTATTGTTCTTCATCCGTTGGAAGCGATTCGTCGGACTGCCCCTCAAGCGAAGCTCGATCCACAAGTGTTAATGTGCGGGTAACAATGTCGCCGTCCGTTTGCACCAGCAACTTTACCTTTTGTCCAGGTAAGTAGGCTTTGAGCAGCTCATTGATATCGACTACCGACGATACACGTTTGCCCGCGACGCTGTAGATGGCATCTCCTTCCTTGATCTTGGCTTTCTTCGCTTCCGGACTCAGTACGCCCGTAACCGTCAACGGGTCTTCCGCAGGCAGACCTACAATGGCCGACCAGCTCTCTTCCAGCTGTAATCCGAGACTTGCCCGTTTGATCGTTCCATATTTAAAAAATTGATTGATGACAAAGTTCACGGTGTCTACAGGAATAGAGAACCCCATGCTCTCGATGCCCACTGCAGAAAATTTCATGGAGTTAATACCGACGACTTCTCCCTTCAAGTTAACAAGCGGTCCTCCGCTGTTCCCGGGATTAATCGCCGTGTCTGTTTGAATTAAGCGGTAGGACGCTTCCACGCCACGGTTCAGACCACTGATCACGCCAACTGTAGCTGAGTTACGCAATGAAAAGGAGATTGGCGTACCGATCGCAATCACGGTTTCACCCACAGCCACTTGCGAAGCTTTAGCAAAGACCGCAGGTTTGAGTGCTTTGGCGTTAATTTTAATCAGCGCAAGGTCACTTAACGGATCACTGAATGTTTCTGTAATGTTATATGTATTCCCATCTGTCGTCACAACGACCGGATCGACCAACTGATCAACCACATGAGCATTCGTCACAATCCATCCATTAGCGCGAATGATAACTCCTGTACCATGTGCCAGATTATAACGATCGTTTGCCGATCCATTCTGGTTTTCCGTCGTTTTGCCTATAATTCCTACCACAGACGGTGATACCTTTTCAATCACTTTAGGAATGGCTTCGCTTCCCTTATACGAATACGTTCCTGATTTAGCATTGTATTGTCCACTACCGCCGAACATCTTCACCAAATCTTTCGTATCTACATACACCTGACCGTCGATTTCCTTGGCTTGCATGCCTGACTTCGATGCCGCTGCACCAGCTGTCGCTGCCATCACACCGATGGAGAGCACAACAACCATCATCATGGCTGTTGCCCGTTTTATTATCCTTTTCATGACTTCACCTGACCCTCTCTACTCTTTACATCCTTCTTGCGCGACTGGACAGCCGATCCCTGGCTGAATCTATCTTCTCTCTCATCTGCAATATCGGTATCCCTCAATGTATCATACAAATTCTGGCTATACAATCGTTTTAATTTTCGATATTTTTCGACACAATTTGACTCTCCCAGCTTTCTCCCTTCGGAGAATACAGGCATGAAAAAACACCTTCCATATTCATCATGGAAAGTGTTCGAAATCGCTATTGCTTGGTCGTATTTGTTTGCATCTTAGTATTGCTAGTAAAGCGTATTTTCTTTGTTGTAGATTAGCATCATAATCAGTACAACATAGTACCTCTAATCTAGGTAAGTCTTCTATACCTTTTTTAGTAAAGGATACCTGTTTATACTTTTCCTACTGTTCATACTTGATATGTTACCGCTCTTCCTTACGATGCTGTTCAATCTCTGGTACCTCTTGCCGGTAATGTCTCCGTTAACCAAACCAACCTGTGATCATCGCGTAGTCTGTCATCAAAAATACAAGCAGACTGACAATAGTAAACCCGATGGCAAACAAATTTTTCTTCGGTGCACGAAGCAGACGAACCAGTCCAATAAAAATCAGGATGGTAAACAAGATTACAAAAATATCAAATGCATTAAAATTCGATGTACTCGCCGTGGCAGCCTCTGCAAGCAGCATGGATAGACAGACCTCCTCACCATAGTTGAACAACTAACACATACCCTAAACTCTTCCTCTATGTTATCTGTACCCTGTTAGTAATGCAAGCCCTATCATCCAGAAAAATGAAAAAAATCCAGATTGACCGATTCGCTCGCAAAAGCTTACCCGGTCTAATATGTAAACACTTTCATCAAACATTCTTAATAACAGCTAATGGATGACAGACACGGGTAGCAACAAGATGTAAAAAGAGCCAGGGGTAGGTGACAGAGCCAGTTACCTCAACCTCCCAGCTCTAACGGTCACCAGGGAGCTTATTTGGGCGATTATCACCTGTATCAAAATCTAACGATCATGAGAAACGCTATTTCACTCACAATCGTCGAAAAACAGCCTATTTCTCGCTTTTTCGATGAAATAACGTCGCTGGTGATCGTTAGAATTCTGATTCACCTTATTTTGCTCAAATAAGCTCACCTGTGATCGTTAGATACTTAGCGCAATAATTCATACAATTAATACACCAACTTA
This sequence comes from Paenibacillus amylolyticus, assembly GCF_003719335.1. GTDB lineage: Bacteria > Bacillota > Bacilli > Paenibacillales > Paenibacillaceae > Paenibacillus > Paenibacillus amylolyticus_D. The sequence continues at coordinate 240,039 of NZ_RIAS01000009.1, read as the reverse complement.
CTCCTTAATGCTCCTTAATGCTTCTCAACGATTCTTAACACTTCTCAAAATCCCCTTAATTTTTATAACGCCTCTCACTTCTCCCCAATAAAGTTACAACTTCGTGGAATCATTTCATTTTTTTAAACACACATTGCAATTTCCCTCAAACTATCCTCTTCTTTAACATCAAAAAAACCTTCCTTACCCTAGAAAAGGTGGTGGACTATCATCCACAGCCTATTTGCCAGGTAAAGAAGGCTTACATTTTTATTCCAACTCAGTATCTAATTAAGCAGTCCTAAAGCACAGCACCGCGCTCTGGTGTCGCGTGCCGTGCAAAAAATCTCACAACTCCACGGTGTAGAGTGTCACACACGCCATAGAGCATCTGCGTAATTGACTATAAGTAATTCAATTTACAGATTTGCTACGCTCTTACTCTTACGCTGACTACTCCGCCAGTTGCAGAGCTCTGCTCCGCTCTGTATCGCGCTCCAGTACAGGTTTTAGATACTTACCCGTATAGGATTCCTGCACTTTAATAATATCCTCTGGTGTTCCTGTTGCTACAATTGTACCGCCGCCGCTTCCACCTTCTGGACCCAGGTCAACAATATAATCGGCTGTTTTGATGACATCCAGATTATGCTCAATGACAAGCACAGACTCTCCTGAATCGACGAGGCGATGCAAGACGTTCAGCAGTCGGTCGATATCATCGACGTGCAGACCAGTCGTAGGCTCATCCAGAATATAGATCGTCTTGCCAGTACTACGTCGATACAGCTCGGAAGCAAGCTTCACACGCTGTGCTTCACCACCGGACAGTGTTGTTGCAGGTTGACCGAGATTGATGTAACCAAGGCCTACATCAAGCAACGTTTGCATTTTGCGATGAATTTTTGGAATGTTCTCGAAAAACTGAGTTGCATCCTCTACGGTCATTTCAAGCACATCTGCAATATTTTTGTTTTTGTACTTCACTTCAAGTGTTTCGCGGTTGTAACGTTTGCCTTTGCAAACCTCACACGGCACATACACATCCGGCAAGAAGTGCATCTCAATTTTTATAATTCCGTCTCCACGGCAGGCTTCACAGCGTCCACCTTTGATATTAAAGCTAAACCGGCCTTTTTTATATCCGCGTACTTTTGCTTCATTGGTCTGTGCAAACAGGTCACGAATGTCGTCAAATACACCGGTATAGGTTGCCGGATTGGAACGTGGAGTTCGTCCGATCGGGGACTGATCGATATCGATAACTTTATCGATATGCTCCAGACCACGAATCTCCTTGTGTTGCCCTGGACGTACTCGTGCACGATTCAAATCACGTGCCAGCGTTTTATACAAAATTTCGTTGATCAGTGTAGATTTACCTGAACCGGACACTCCTGTTACAGCGGTAAACACACCCACCGGAATCTTTACATTCAGATTTTTCAGGTTGTTCTCTTTGGCTCCGCGCACTTCGAGCCAGCGGTCGCCGACACTTCGGCGTTCAGTACGAATCGGAATAAACTTCTTGCCACTGAGGTACTGACCTGTCAACGAATTCTCGTCATTCATAATCTCCTCAGGTGTACCTTGAGACATCACTGTTCCGCCGTGAATACCTGCACCTGGACCAATGTCGATAATATAGTCCGCCGCCATCATCGTATCTTCATCGTGTTCGACAACAATCAATGTGTTCCCGATATCCCGCATATGTGCGAGCGTGGAGATCAGACGATCATTATCCCGTTGATGCAGTCCAATACTTGGCTCGTCCAAAATGTAGAGCACGCCCATCAGGCTGGAGCCAATTTGAGTTGCTAGTCTGATCCGTTGTGCTTCACCACCGGACAACGTTCCAGCAGCACGGCTTAGCGTCAGGTAATCCAGACCCACGTTAACGAGGAAACCCAAACGACTGTTAATTTCTTTTAGGATCAGTTTGGCGATGGTCTGCTCTTTCTCGGTCAACTGCAACGACTCAAAGAAACGCCCAGCTTCACCTATGGACAAACTAGTCACATAAGCCATGTTGTGGTCATTAATGGTTACAGCAAGACTCTCTCGTTTCAAACGCTGCCCTTTACATGTACTACAAGGCTTGGCACTCATGTATCCTTCAATGAACTCACGTATACCTTCAGAACCTGTTTCGCGATAACGACGCTCCAGATTATTAACGATCCCTTCGAACGTAACTAAGGCCTCTTTGCGTTGCCCGAAGTCATTTTCATAACGGAAACGAATCTTCTCTGATCCTGTGCCTTGCAACAGTTTGTTCATCTGGTCAGCAGGCAGATCCTCTACAGGGACATCCTGAGGGATGTTGAAATGTTCGCATACGGATTTTAGAAACTGCGGATAATACGTGGACGTCCCTCCTGTCCAGGCATCAAACGCTCCTTCTTCAATTGACTTACTTCGATCCGGCACAAGCAGGTCCGGGTCTACAATCATTTTGACACCCAAACCATCACAATCCGGACACGCACCAAATGGACTATTAAAAGAGAACATCCGCGGCGCCAGCTCATCAATACTGAATCCACACACCGGACAAGCAAAGTTGGAACTGAAGCGCAGTTCTTCTTCACCGATAATATCGACGAGCAACTGCCCGCCGGACAAGTTAAGTGCCGTCTCAATGGAATCTGCCAAGCGAGCTTGGACATCTTCCTTCACAACGATCCGGTCAACGACAACATCAATGGTATGTTTTTTATTTTTCTCCAGCTGGATGTCCTCTGACAGGTCGCGCAGTTCTCCATTGACCCGAACACGAACAAAACCTTGTTTCGACACATCAGCAAAAACACTTTTGTGCTCCCCTTTGCGTCCCGCAACAATTGGAGCCAGAATCTGCAACCGGGTACGTTCAGGGTATTGCATGATACGATCGACCATCTGTTCTACGGTTTGGGATGTAATTTCAATCCCGTGATCTGGACAATGCGGATGACCGACACGAGCAAACAGGAGACGCAGATAATCATAAATTTCAGTAACGGTTCCTACAGTGGAACGTGGGTTACGACTTGTTGTTTTCTGATCTATTGAGATCGCAGGTGACAAACCCTCAATCGAATCGACATCCGGTTTTTCCATCTGACCCAAAAACTGACGTGCATAGGCTGACAGTGATTCTACATAACGCCGTTGTCCTTCGGCATATATCGTATCAAACGCTAGCGAGGACTTGCCTGATCCGCTCAAACCAGTCAATACGACAAAGCGGTCACGCGGAATGGTAATATCGATGTTTTTCAAGTTATGCGCTCGTGCGCCTTTGATGACAATGTTCTCGCTCGCCAATGGTATTCATCCTCTCATTGCTTTTCTATTTATATAAGTTGAACTATTGATTATTTACACGTGTACACTCCAATGGCAGAATAACCTGGAGAGTAGCTGTTATCCCCAGATTTTTTTGATCTCTTTTTATTAAGGGGAAAAATCTGTTGATAAGCTTACGCTTCCGATGTAGCTTTCTTATTAGAAAGCTTTGAGGCGAACGCTCCGCTTTTTCAGGTTTTTTTCTGTCCTCTCCGTTTCTGTGTAAATGATTAATTCAACTTACATATAAACCTCTTAACCAAAATCGTCATTTATATCAGTATAGACCTGATTTTGCAATTTCAACATGTCTTATTATCGGGTCAACGGATACATTTATTTACTTGAATTTACTCAATAAGAGAACGGCCAAACTGGCCGTTCTCTTATCATCCATGTTCAATCAACGAAGCTTACTCTATCGAATTCCTCTATTCTGCTCGCAGCTCCAGCAGTGCATCACGAAGCTCGGCTGCACGCTCAAACTGCAAGTTTTTGGCTGCGTCTTTCATCTCTGCTTCCAAACGCTGGATCAGCGATTGGCGCTCCTTCTTCGACATCTTCTCGGCGGCGCCAGTCAGATACTCGTTTTTGGATTCGGCAACCTTCGTTGCCTCAATGACATCACGCACTTTTTTGCGAATCGTCTGCGGTGTGATGCCATGTTTCTCATTGTATTCCATCTGAATGGTACGGCGTCTCTCCGTCTCTTTTATCGCTTTATCCATGGAATCTGTCACTTTGTCGCCATACAAAATAACTTTACCCTCACTGTTCCTTGCGGCACGCCCAATCGTCTGAATCAGGGAACGCTCGGAACGCAGGAAACCTTCCTTATCCGCATCCAGAATAGCAACGAGTGAAACCTCCGGCAAATCCAGACCTTCCCGGAGCAAGTTAATTCCAATCAATACATGGAAGGTACCCAGCCTCAGATCACGCAGAATCGACATCCGTTCCAGTGTTTTAATCTCTGAGTGCAGATATCTAACCTTAATGCCAACTTCCTTCAGGTAATCCGTCAGGTCTTCCGACATCTTCTTGGTCAGCGTAGTGATCAGCACCCGCTCGTCTTTGGCAATCCGGTCGTTAATCTCTGCAATCAGATCATCAATCTGTCCTTTCGTCGGACGCAGCTCAATAACAGGATCAAGCAGGCCAGTAGGACGAATGATCTGCTGAACCATCGTATCGGTATGCTCAATTTCGTAAGGTCCCGGTGTCGCCGATACATAGATGATCTGGTTCATCTTTTCTTCAAACTCTTCAAACTTAAGCGGACGGTTATCCAGTGCAGAAGGCAAACGGAAACCGTGATCCACTAGTACAGTCTTCCTCGCTTGGTCACCATTGTACATCGCGCGGATCTGCGGCAATGTGACGTGAGACTCATCCACCACGATCAACATATCATCCGGGAAATAATCCATTAGTGTATATGGTGTATCCCCGCGTTCACGGAAGGTCAGCGGTCCGGAATAGTTCTCGATCCCCGAACAGAATCCGACTTCCTTCATCATCTCGATATCGTAACGTGTACGCTGCTCCAGTCGCTGCGCTTCCAGCAACTTGCCTTGCTCACGCAATACTTCAAGCCTTTCTTCCAATTCACGTTCTATATTCACCAGCGCCACACGCATCGTTTCTTCTTGAGTTACGAAGTGAGATGCCGGGAAAATAGCAATATGCTCTCGCTCACCGATTAATTCACCGGTTAAGACGTCTATCTCGGTAATTTTCTCGATCTCGTCCCCAAACAGCTCTACACGAATGGCATGTTCACCCTTGGAGGCAGGGAAAATCTCAATAACATCGCCACGGACACGGAACGTACCACGTACAAAGTTAATATCATTCCGCTGATACTGTATCTCTACAAGACGGGACAGAATCTGATTGCGTGGCTTCTCCATCCCTACTCGCAGAGACAACAACATACTGGAGTAGTCATGAGGTGATCCCAAACCATATATACAGGATACGCTCGCTACGATAATGACATCACGACGTTCGAACAACGAACTGGTCGCGGCATGCCGCAGCTTATCAATCTCTTCATTAATGCTCGAATCCTTCTCGATATACGTATCTGAGGAAGGAATATAGGCTTCTGGCTGGTAGTAGTCGTAATAACTGACAAAATACTCAACCATATTATTTGGAAAAAATTCTTTGAACTCACTCGCCAGCTGTGCTGCCAGTGTCTTATTGTGCGCAATAATCAACGTGGGCCGCTGCAATTTGGCAATGGTCTGTGCAATAGTAAACGTCTTGCCCGTACCCGTTGCACCCAAAAGCGTCTGGTATCTCTTCCCTTCCTGAACACCCTTTACCAATTCTTTAATGGCTGCAGGCTGATCACCCTGGGGAGAAAACTCTGACTCGATTTCGAACGTTTTGTCGCTCATGATAATATCGCTCATTGCCGTATCTCACCCTATCGTCTAAAATAATAGTCACTATATATTGTCGAAGTTCCCCGAATTTCCAGTTGGGAAAACTTATAGTAATAGGAATATTTGTTCCCGTTCAATTATACCTTGTTCGTTTTAGTGATGCAAACGTGAAATGAAGATAGGAGTGGGTTAATTTATGGATATTGCGACACTTATCGGTATAATTGCCGGAATTGCCGCAGTTATCAGCGGTTTTTTGTGGGAAGGCGGTCAACTGTCTGGCCTGTTGCAAAAAACGGCTGCTCTAATCGTGTTCGGCGGCACCATTGCTGCCGTTGTAGCCAGCTTCCCTGCACATCGTTTGCGAACGATCCCTGCTGCTTTACGCATGGCGTTTGGACGTCGTGCTCAGGATTCCAAACAATGGGTTGAAGAACTGATCGAAATGTCATCCATTGCCCGCAGATCCGGTGTGCTTGCTCTGGAACGCAGAGTCGTGGATCATCCCCATCCCTTTTTGCAAGATGGCATCCAGATGGTTGTCGACGGTACAGACCCGGATGTTGTTCGGCAGATTCTAGAGATGGAAATTGATTCTGTAGAGCAGAAGCATGAGAGTTATGCCAAAATATTTGAATCTGCCGGCGGTTATGCCCCAACAATGGGGATCATCGGAACCGTAATGGGACTTATCCAGGTACTCGGAAGCTTAACCGATCCAACCGGACTCGGACCAGCCATTGCCGTTGCCTTTACAGCTACTCTCTATGGGGTTGCCAGTGCTAATCTCATCTTTTTACCTATCGCCTCCAAAATCAAATCCAGAGGTGCTGACGAGGTGCAAGAAATGGAGATGATGCTCGAAGGAGTGCTTGCCATTCAAAATGGTGAAAATCCACAGCTCGTTCGCAAACGACTAGAGTCTTTTACACTCTCACATCGTCAGGTCTTGCAATCTCCGCTCGCAAAGGAGGGATTAGATGAGTCGTCGCAGTAAACGTCGTGCCAAACGCGAAGCTGCTGACCATCGGGATCGCTGGATGATTACCTATGCGGATCTCATTACGTTGTTGCTGATTTTTTTTGTGATCATGTACGCCATGAGCAATCTGGATACCGGTAAATATGACGTCGTGACCCAGTCCCTTCAAAGCACTTTTAATAAATCGGACTCCATTCTTGAACTGGGGAACGGACTCGGCGAGACACCAGGTCAAACCATCACCAAGAACCCCTCATCCCAAGTTCAGGGAAGCTCAGAGGATGATGAGAATTCATCATCCGATTCGGGCAAAGATACCCCGGATGACAACGACCGTCCCCTCACGGAACGGGAAGAACAATTCAGGACTCAGGAGCAGGAATTACAAAATCTGTTTAATGTGATTACCCAATATATCGAAGATAATAAACTGGATAATCAAATTTTCGTGGCGGACAAACCGCAAGGTATCTCCATTACGCTCAGTGACCGTTTTCTGTTTGATCAAGGACAAGCTGCCTTGAAAAAGGATGCTGCGCCTACACTTAGCAAACTCGCCAGTTTATTTCGTAATCTTCAAATGGTGGTCAGTATTGAGGGGCACACGGATAACATTCCGATCGGAGCCAATTCCACGTACAAGGATAACTGGGAGCTTTCCGGTGAGCGAGCCTTATCGGTACTTCGCTTTTTCCTGGATCAGGAGAAGCTTGATCCAGACCACTTCCAATACGCAGGGTATGCGGATACCAGACCAACCGGAGACAATACAACAGCCGCTGGAAGACAGAAGAACCGCCGGGTTGAAATTACGGTACTTCGCCAATTACAGCCATAGTCAGTTGCAAAAAAATACAAGCCAGATTTCGATCTCTATGACCGACTATACGAACTAATGATATAAAAAAACAACACAGTAAAAAGCACGTTATACCGCATTCATCTCGGCAGACGTGCTTTTTCTAGTGCATCTTCAACTGCTCTTGCTCTTGCCCCCACGTTAACTCTTAACCCTTACTCCCTCTATCTCTTCTCCTTTTCATTGTTAATCTCATCAATAATTACGCCGCCACCAATTTACGCATCCGTCCCCGGTTGATTGGGACGAAGAATCACGGAACCGACAGCCAGCAGAATCACAGCCATAGCGAACAGAATCAGTAATGGCAAGGTGATGTCGGCCAACTCACCTCCGGCAGAGATCGTTTCGACTGCCTGAATCGTCCATTTTTGCGGCACGAAGTTCGCCAGCTTCTGCATATACTCCGGCATGATGGATAACGGCCAGAAGCAGCCACCAATCATACAAGTGGGTACAATGATGAGTGAGTTCAACATACTTGCATTTTTCGATTCACGAATCAAGCCGCTCACAGCACTAGCTAATCCCATCGATACCAGCATAAATGCTCCAAGAATCAGAAAGTGAATACCAAACGGAATCCCTGCATCATAATGCAGCACCCATCGGCTTATGCCGAGCACGAGCGTAATCTGGATGACTCCAATCGCAAGACTACCCAGAAAATTTCCTAGCGCGATCTCATATGACCTAACTGGAGCGGTATACATGCGAGCCATCGTACGCTGCTTTCGATCATCCATAATAACAGCCACCGCACTCGTTAACAGTCCCATCATGAACATAATCGTGAATCCGGTCACGTTATTTAAACCTGGCTTTGGATACAGCTGTAAATGTAATGCTTCTCCAGATAGATGATGTCTCCCAATCTCTTGCAGGAGCTGTGCGAGTTTATCATCCTGACTCTTAGCGTCAGCGTTAGCAGGCGACAAGGAAGAAGATGTTTGTACCGCAACAGCAGATTGTTTCAACCCATCAGCAACCCCTTCGGCGGCTGCCCGAAGGATGTATGAGCTTTCGCTGACACGCATTTCAATCCACTGGATCTCTGCGGGTTTGCCCTGTAACAACGATTGGGTGTAATTGGCGGGAATCACAATTCCCATGCTTCCTTTTTGCCGAACGATATCAGACTTCACTTCCGCCTCGTTACTCACAGCTTTGAAGCTGTAATCCTCCGTGCGAGCGAGCTCGTTGATCATCCATGATCCTGCAATCCCCTCATCCATATTGACATAAGAAACAACCGCACGGCTTGCCTGATCACTTCCAAAAAGAGCAACTGCACCTGTCACAACAAGACATGGCAGCAGTAAAAATGCAACAAACCCACGTTTACGCCCCAGTGTTCTCCGAATCATTAGCCAAGCGATATGCAGACTATTCATAACGGTATCCAACCTTTCTGTATATCACTGCGGCAGCGGCTGCGAGCACTGCACATACAGCCCCGAGCATTAAAATATTGTGCATGATCTCTCGCATAGTTGCATCCAGCATCATACTAAGAAAACTTTGAAGCGCCCAATGATTTACGGTGAATTCGCTAATGCGCTGTACAAAATCGATAGCGATCGGAGTAAATCCGCCGCTAATAAAAGTCATTACGATGATGATACCCTGCATTAACGCATTAGCCGAGGCGGCGTTTTTACTAACCAATGCTACAATAATGCCCAAGGTCATTGACGCCAGTGTAATAAGTATACAGATCAGTACAATTAACCAAGGATGACCACCCCAATTCACGCCAAATAACAGGTTGGTCATGACGATAATAATACTCGCTTGTAAAAAGGCAAGAAAACTGTTGCCTGCAACTTTGCCAGCAAAGATCACTCCATTGCCTACTGGAGTTGCCTGAAGACGAGCGAGCGTTTGTTTGTCGCGCTCCGTAAACAGGCTGTTGACAGTGGTCATACCAGAGTACAGCATAAACATCGCCAGCATAGCTGCAGCGTAATATTGTGAAGCGCTGTAGGATTGACCGGAGTGCCCCGGGCTGCTGACCTTAATATTCGGCTTTGCAGAGGTTGATCCAGTGCCATCTTGCGTTGCAATCGCCATCACCGTGTCAGGCCCGAGGACTTTTGCAATTGCAGCCTGTCGATTCAACCCATCCGTAAAGCTAGTGAATAAAGTCTGCCCCACGACATTAAGTGTGTTGTCTTTTCCAAGTATCCATTGCAGCTTAACGGCTTCTCCTGCCAACCATTGCTGCACCATATCCGAAGTCATGATCACCGCAAAATCAAGATTTCCTTGTTTTAACGCATCAATCGTTTCGTCCTGCGAAGACATGTTTTTAATCTTGATCATTTGGGCTACCTCAGGTGCAGCTACAAATGCTTCCAGGGCTTCACCCACCGGAGAGGACGCCGCTTCATTTGATTGCACCATCCCCACGCGTAACGTTTCAGGCGTAGTATCTTTCCCTGTTCCCATTGCGCTCGATAATGCCGTTCCTAAGATAAAAATTAATAATAAAGGCAGAATAAACAAATTAATGACCACAGAACGAATTTTCAGAATACGTCTGAGTTCAAAGATACAAATATGCCATATGCTCATGCCATCTCCCCCTAGTCTCGAAGCGTACGCCCGGTCAGATTGAGGAAAAGCGTTTCGAGATCCGGTTCTTCGACCCGGAGGGAATGAATGGATACGTCATGTTTGCTGCAAATAAACAGCATATCTTGCAGTGCCTGCTGTGCCGAAGGCAGCATAATCGTTAATGTGTCTTCGGTGACTTCTACTGCCCGTACACGCGGGTGAAGCTTAAGTTCTTCCACAACACCGGCATCGATCCCGGAAGTGGTAAGTACGATTTTTTCCTCCGATGCAACGCGTTCCCTTAGCTCAACCTCGGTTCCACAAGCAATAATCCGGCCTTGATCCATGATGGCTACCCGATTACTGATCGCTGCAACCTCCTCCATATAATGACTTGTATAGATGATGGTCGAGCCCATCTTGTTGAGCGTTCGCACCGATTCAAGAATGTGATTGCGGGATTGTGGATCAATGCCCACGGTGGGTTCATCCATAATAATCAGATCTGGCCGATGACTAAGGGCACATGCGATGTTGAGTCTGCGTTTCATGCCTCCCGAGAAGGTGGATGGAGCATCCTTGGCCTTATCTTGCAAACCGACAAATTCAAGAGATTCCTGTACTCTTTCTTTGAGCATCTTCCCTCGTAATCCATAGAGCCGGGCAAAAAAAGTAACATTATCCGCAGCACTCATCGTTTCATACAAAGCCAATTCTTGCGGAACCAGTCCAATCTTACGCTTCACATCGAGTGGTCGCTCCTTCACCGATATGCCATCCAGTCTGATCTCTCCCTGATCCATGTTGAGCAGACCTGCAATCATGCTAATGGCGGTGCTTTTTCCCGCTCCATTCGGGCCAAGCAGGCCAAAAATCTCTCCCTTTTGCACACTTAAGTTGAGGTGATCCACCGATAACTTGCTGCCGTATCGTTTTACAACGTGATCCATTTCCAATATGTTCATCTACGTATGCCCCTCCCATATGAGCTCTTACCGCGATATTCCTAAATCTATTGTATCGAATGTCTCCCTTTGGCGAAGGTACATAAAGTCATCATTCAAAGGTGACTTAAGTCATCTCCTGATGTTGAGGTGGCCTATGTTATAATCAAGGATGCGTTATCGGGAGTTCTATCCTGGCTCTCTTCCATCTGTAAACATTTTATTCTTCAATCTGCATAAAAAGGATGTCATCTACATATGCCCTTGGGATTCCTACAATATGGTTTATTAGTTGTACCTGCTGTGTTGTTCAGTTTGACCCTTCCTTTACATGGCGAAGCGCTGTACACCTTTTACATCCTCATCTCGACCTTACTCGCTGTAACGAACCGCTTTACCCGTTCAGGTGCAGGGCAGTCGCTGTTATTTCTGGCAGAAATAATGTGGGCCAGCTGGTTGATGGCGCTGTATGGCCCCTTTATGATTTTCATCTCTCTATCGGCTCTCTATGTTTATATGTATCGGCTCGGTGGATCTATAAGATGGTTCATATTAGGGATTCAGCTGATTACAACGAACCTCGCACTGTATTGGCATGTTGCAACTCCAACTACGCTCAGTTCTGGAGCCATGGAAGTTCAAATGAACACCATCAGCTGGTTCTCGGACTCTGTGAAGATAAGCATTGGCGTAAACTTGCTCCTATGGATGACAGCAGCGCTCTCCTGGCAAGGAGCCAAAGCGGCAAACCGTCGTAAACAACTGGAGCATGTGTATGACGAGCTGCGGCATAAGCATTATGAGCTGCAAGAAACCCGTGCACAACTGCTGTTATTTTCCAAACAATTAGAAGATGCGGCTCAGGCAGAAGAGCGTATTCGAATATCCCGTCAGCTTCATGATGATATCGGACATCGTCTAATCCGCACAAAAATGATGTCAGAGGCTGCATTGCTCACGCTACCCTTGAATAACGAACTGGGTACCGAAATGGTCAAGCAGATTCGAGATCAGCTCGCTGCAAGTATGGATGATATGCGTAACACACTTCATAAACTTCGTCCTGATTTTCATGCATCCGATGCCTACGCTTTGGATCGTCTATTAGAGGAAGTCGGCCGCGATACAGGGATACAGACCCATTACGAAATTGTTGGTCAGCCACACGCTCTCTATCCAAGTACGCAGATTGTGTTGTACAAAAATGCGAAAGAAGCCGTGACAAATGCCATTAAACATGGAAAGGCCACTTCCATTCGTTTGCAGCTGGCTTTTGGACATCAGGAGATTTGTATGAGCATCAGTAATGATGGCAGCACACACTCCCTTTTGGATACAGGTGTAACAACCGGCCTTGGGCACGAGGGTATGCGCCAGCGCACACAGTTCATTGGAGGTACCATTGAGGTTCAATCCACCGCCCCATATACGCTTATCACTCGAATCCCCATTACGAACAAAATGAATATACTGTAAAACGGAAAGGAATATGCTCATGCCAGAAGCAAACCATAGCAGTCAGGAAGCATTGTCTGAACAACCTTCAATGATTCATGTCCTTCTTGTCGATGACGATCCCTTCATCCGGGAAAGCCTGAACGTGGTGCTCGGCCTGGATACGGATATCCATATTACAGGTACGGCTTCCAATGGGACGGAGGCACTTGCTTGCCTTGAATCAGGAACAACAACAGATGTTGTACTCATGGATATTCGTATGCCCGAATGTGATGGGGTCGAAGGCACTCTTCTGATCAAAACCCGTTTTCCCGATATCCAGGTGCTGATGCTGACGACCTTTGACGACGATGAATATATCATTCAAGCATTACAGAACGGAGCGAGTGGTTATCTGCTCAAAAATGTCCCTCCTGCCCGTATCGTGCAGGGCATCAAAACCGTCCATAACGGGGATATGCTGATCCACCCGGATATTGCACGCAAACTCGCGGGTTTGCTTCGAACGCCAGCTTCTCCTCCGGTAAACGAGCCCTTTGAAACGTACGGGCTTACCCGCATGGAGCTTGCCGTTGCCGAAGCCATCTCTGAAGGATTATCCAATAAAGAAATTGCCGCTAAGCTTTTTCTCAGTGAGGGTACTGTCAAAAACTATGTAACTGAAATTCTGGGCAAGCTGAATTTGAGGGATCGCACCCAAATCGCCATTTTTATTTTGAAAAAATAAAGAAAAAAGGTACTCCCTCACCCCAGAGAAGGCGTTTGGAAGTACCTTTTATTACATTTCGATCGACCCTTTGTCACTCACTACAGGGGCTGGTGGTAAAGCCAGTGGAGCCTCGTCAATTCGCTGCTCTTTCCGGCGTGTGAATAATTTGAGCATAATCACATGAAACAGCGTCACCGGACGCGGCTGAACTGCCCATGCCTCATGTTTATCCGGTGCCATAATCACACCAAGCTGGTGATGCTCGCCTTCGTAAATCGCTCGCTGCATAAACTTGCTCTCTCCCTGATGATTACGCACCTCCAGCTTGCAAAAAGCCGGATTCATCCGCAGTGCCCGGTGTAGCTCTTCGGGAGAATGAACGAGTATACCGTTCACTTTATACAGCGTCTCCCCTGCCTCAATTCCGAGCTCTGCTGCAGGACTATCTGGAATCACACTCAGTACCTTAAGGCCATGCTGAGGGTGAACAAATGCAGGACTAAGTTGTTGCTCTTCCAATGCACTGTACCACACCAGGACTTCATGTCCAGCAAAAGCTACCAATGCCGCAACCACCGTCAAAGGTGACCACCATACGGCAAGCAGACTGAATACAAGCAAAGCCAAGCTATACAGCATCAAACGTTTAGCTGAAATCTGAAGTTTACGCCCAGGTAGCATACTTTGTGTGTTTTCACTAAATCCCAGTAAGATGGGCAGCGCCATTAGCGTGTAGCCTTGACCTGCATGAAGTAACGGAGTCCACGCTATTTCTGTGATGCCTCCGGTTGTCGGAACAAGAATCAGTAGCGGAACCGCCCAAAAGAGCTGGATCTGATACCCGCCTACTAACTTCCCACGTTTGCCTTCCATCAGAAACGGAGAGGCCATAGATACACCCTGCATTCGTGCCAGTATAGCTTCGCCAAAATGCAACAATGCAGCCAGAACGAGTAACGCAGGCATGTCCAGTGCACGCACCGTCTCCACAGCCTGTCCAAGCATGCCGGAAGGCTGCCAGCTGGATGCCACATTCAAAGCAAATTGAAGTATTCCCAGTGCCCCCGCTGCATAGGCAAAACACAAATAACGGATACGAATAAGAGCCAAGACCAATGCTGCAATCCATATGCTAATCAGACTGCCCAGGGTAAGATAAGTGCCAAGGAAAAGCGATACCATGGACACGATTACACCAATGACAATTCCCCCGAGAACCGCTCGAATCGTCTGCGTGATTGAACTCTGCATACGCACATGGAAGAGTTTACGTTCTTGGAGCAACTGACGATGATAAATCAAAACAATCAGAATCACTGCCATATAATAAAACGGCTGAATCAACAACTGTAACAATGCTTCCCCTAATGTAGTTAACCAAGGCCATGCCCATTCCATTGTAGCATTTCACTCCTCTCCTTCAGCCGGTTCAGAAAAAAAGAAGGCTGAAAATCAGCCTTCTTTATGGCTTCGACACAGCGGACGAAATATCCTTTGAGACATTTTCGATCGCGCGTTTCAGCTGTGCATCATATTGAGGATTAGCGATGCGTTCAATCAGAGATGCCTCCAGAGATTCTGCCGTTTTCTCATCGATTTGGCCAGTAACCTGAATGCCTTTTTTCTTCTGGAACGCCTTGACGGCTTCTTCGGTCTTCTGGTCGTAGTATCCGTCCACACGATCCGGCTTGAAGTCAAGTCCTCTCAGCATCGTCTGCGCACTCTTCACATCCGTGCTATTGCTGTCATATTTCAGTGGCAGCTTCTCTTTATTAATCGGTGCAACCGAGAAATAATCAGGCTGGTTCACTGCGATATCCGGTTTGATGCCTTTTTCGTGAATCCAAGTACCGTTTGGTGTCAGCCACTTGGCAATCGTAATTTTCAGCAAGCTACCGTCACCCATCTGTTTATCGTAGCTGGTTTGCACGGTTCCTTTACCAAAAGAATTCTCACCCACGAGTGTAGCGCCAGCAGATTGTTGCAAAGCTCCTGCCAGAATTTCGGAAGCACTCGCGCTGCCTTTGTTCATCAGCACCGTGATTGGATAAGGCTTGGCTGATCCATTTGATTTACTTTGTTCCTTCTTGCCATTTTTATCTTCAACCTGAACGATGACTTTGCCTTTCGGTACGAACTGTTCTGCAATATCGATAACGACTTGCAGTACACCGCCCGGGTCATTCCGTACATCGATGATCAGGCCTTTCATATTTTGCTTCTCCAGCTTCGCGAGTTCTTCCTTGAAGCGTTCACCTGTATTCAGCGAGAACTGCGTAATGTTGATGACACCAATACCGCCATCTTCCATATGTGCATAGACGGTTTCCAGGTCAATATCATCACGAACAATCGTGAATTCAATCGGCTCTGTCGATCCCGCACGTTTCACTTGTACTTTGGCTTCGCTGCCCTTTGGACCTCTAATCTTGTTGACCGCTTTGTTGAGCTCAAGTCCTTGAAGCGATTCACCGTTAACCGACATAATGATGTCTTTCGCACGGATACCTGCTTTTTCAGCAGGTGAACCTTTGATTGGGGAAACGACAACGACATTACCGTCTTGCGAGGAAACCTCTGCACCAATACCGGTAAATGATCCTTCGATGGACTCTTCAAACTGGGCTGCTGTTTCCTGTCCCATATAGTTGGAGTAGGGATCACCCAAAGATTCCATCATACCGTTAATCGCACCATCGATCAGCTTGGTACGGTCGACATCTTTATAATAGTTGCTGGAGATTAAATCCATTGCGGTTTCAATCTTCTTCATATCGTTCTTCTGCTGCGAGCTGCCGGTTACACTAGCCAGCAATCCTTCGCCGGGTCTCACTTGATTTGTAATACCCGGATAAGTCATTAACACGAGCGTTAATAGACTTCCGCCAAGCAGTCCCAGAATAACAAACAGCAGCGCCGATCTTTTTTTCATCATCCGTATGTCACCGCCTTTAGTTTTGAAGCGCATCCGATTCGGACTGCCCCGAATCATTCCCTGAACATGCCAGCTTAGTATATGTCTAGCTTGTACGAATTATGATTTTTCCATTCGAACTTTAAACTATATAATTTGAACTGAAAATTTTACACAGCCCACTTCAATGACAGAATAACCTTACAATCGCTGTTATCCCCAGATTTTTTGGATTCCCTTTTTTGAAGGGGAAAATCCGGTGATAAACGTATGCTTTCGGTGCAGCTTTCTTTTAGAAAGCTTTTAGGCGAACGCTTCGCTTTTCCAGGTTTTTTCTGTCCTCTCCGTTAGAGTGTAAATGAATAGTTCAACTTATATAAGTTGCATCGCATTAAATCAGACAATCTACAAATAGTTCATCGGATTCACAGCTGTTCCGTTATCACGCACTTCAAAGTGCAAGTGAGGCCCAGTCGAGTTCCCTGTATTGCCAGACTCGGCAATGGTATCGCCTTTACTTACCGTATCTCCCTTGCTGACCTTGAATCCACCTTCACGCAAGTGACCGTACAATGACCACAGACCTCCGCCATGATCAATAATAACCGTATATCCATAGCCACTATACCATTCAGCCATAATGACAATCCCGCCGGAAGCCGCATGAACTGATGTGCCTACTGGAACAGCAAAGTCGACACCTGCATGAAGTTTACCTACTTCCCCCGTAATCGGGTGAATTCGCGGACCAAACGGTGAAGAAATGCGTCCACCGGAAACCGGTTTTGCAAAAATACCGCTGCCGGATGAATAGGTTACTTCACTGTTGCCGCTTGAGCTTACACGTGTTGGTGCCTTGGCTGCTGCTTTGGCACGTGCCGCAGCTTGGGCCCGAGCTTTGGCTGCCGCTGCTGCCTGTTGCTCACGCAATTTATTTTTCTCCTGTAACAGAGCTGAGCGTTTGCCAGCAATCTGCATCAACACAGCTTCCTGCTCTGCCGTCAACTCTTCGGATTGTTCAATTTTAGCATCATATGAAGCCAGAAGCACCTGCTTTTCTTTCTCTTTTTCGTTCAGCTGTGACTTGCGCTGTTTCTTCTGTGAATACAGGCTTTTGGCCTCCGCATACTGCCGGTCCAAATCTGCCTTTTTCTCCACCACTAGCTGCTTGTCCTTTTTATGTTCATCCAAGAGATGCTGATCCTGATCCACAATCGTTTTAAGCGAGTCCGCACGGGTCAGAAAATCAGTAAAGCTGGTGGAAGACAACAGGACATCAAGGTAAGATACTGCCCCATCCGTGTACATCAGGCGCACACGTGACTCTAACAGTTTTTCTCTTGCGACGATGCGGTCTTCTGCCGCTTGCAGATCCTTTTTCGTTGTACGGAGATCTTCCTCCGTATTTTCAATCTGCAACGATACACTCGCCAGCTCATCACTTACAACATTGATCTGTTCCAAGACAACCTTCAGATAGGCATTGGTTTTGTTCTTGTAATGCTGCGCTTCCTGTTTGTTGGCCGCAGCCTTTTTTTGCTCCTGCTTGGCGGAAGCCGCCTTGCTCTCCAGTTGCTGAATCTGTTGATCAATATCGCTGATGCTATTCTTGGCATATCCGTCAGAAGGTTGAAACGTCATACCGGCCAGTAACATAAAGGCCAGCAGCGAAGCGGTTTTTTTCAAAATGATGATCCCCCATCCTATGAATTCACAAGAAAGCAACCTGCACAGGTGGTGAACAGCATGTTCTTTGCTTTCTTTCATCAAAACAACAGTTGCGTCTTTCCTACATATCGTCAAACAGCATTCAATAATGAACCTGTTTTGGCATTCTTTTCGACATTTTCTGCTAAATGCAGTTTGAACGAAGGATGACCCACGCGTTTACGGGCCAAACAGCTTACACTGAAATGGCGCAAGCGTGGGCATGACCCCGCAGTATAGTTAGACTTTAAGCGACTTCCGGATGGATAGTGTACTACCCAGAATTCCGACAAGCACCCCTAGTCCAATCAGCAACGTTCCCATAAGTGGCCAGATCTCGCTGAGTGGAATCAGATTCAACATCTGCATGAAGACATCCTGACCAATCGTTGACATCAATTGACTGTATCCGAAGAACAGAACGGCGACTGTAATGATGGAACCGATTAGTCCAATCAACGCTCCTTCAATAAAGAAAGGCCAGCGGATAAAGGTGTTGGTCGCACCCACCAATTTCATAATACCAATCTCCCGGCGGCGAGCCAGAATCGTTACGCGAATCGTATTCGAGATCAGGAACATCGACATCAGACCCAGTCCCCCGACAAAAATAAATCCGATATTACGAACAAGCTTCGTGAATTTGAACAACACATCTACCGTTTCCTTGCCGTAGTTCACTTTCATGATCGGCTTCTCGGGATGTTTCTCGTTCAATGCTTCAATCTTCTGCGCGACAAAATTGACCGTTTCCGGCTCAATCACTTTGACTTCAATCGTATCGGGCAATGGATTGTTATCGACATCGAAACCACCGAGAACATTATCCGCATTTTCGCCTAGACGATCACGGAATTCTTTTAATCCCACATCCTTCGGAACAATTCGAATCTCGCTGACTTCAGGCATGGCACTGATCTCCTGACCAATGACATTGCGCAGGTTCTCGTCCACATTCAGCTCCAGAAACGTACTAATCTCGACCTGGCTGTCTACCTGATTGGCCATAGAGTTCACGTTAAGCACAAGCAGCATAAACACGCCAAGAATAAACAGAGAGACGATAATCGACATGACGGATGCCACTGACATCCAGCCATTGCGGAATACGTTCTTGAAGCCCTCCCGCAGATGTCGCAAGAGAGTACTAAAATTCATAACCGTATTCCCCTCTCATCTGATCCCGTACAATCTGTCCGCGTTCAATGGCGATAACCCGCTTACGCATCGTATTAACAATATCTTTGTTGTGTGTTGCCATCACAATCGTTGTGCCCCGGAAATTGATCTCGTCCAGCAGTTGCATAATGCCCCATGACGTCTCCGGGTCCAGATTTCCTGTAGGCTCGTCAGCAATAATGACGGAAGGATTGTTTACAATCGCCCGTGCGATTGCAATCCGTTGCTGTTCCCCGCCAGAGAGTTGTGAAGGTTCACGGTTGGCCTTGTTGCGTAGTCCCACCAGATCGAGCACTTCCATAACCCTTTTCTTGATTTGGCGCTTCGGTGCTTCAATAACTTCCATCGCAAATGCCACGTTCTCGTACGCTGTCATCTTCGGCAACAGACGGAAATCCTGAAAGACAACGCCGATATTACGGCGCACATAAGGAATTTTCCGTGGTTTCAGCTTGCCAATATTAAATCCGTTAATGGATATTTGCCCTTTGGTTGGCACTTCTTCTCTGTACATTAGCTTCATAAATGTCGATTTGCCTGCACCGGATGGACCAACGATATAGACAAATTCATTGCGGTCGATCTTCACCGACACCCCTTGTAATGCGTGGGTCCCATTGGCGTAGGTCTTCCACACGTCCTGCATTTCTATCACATCATCACTTCCTGCTCACATAGTTAGCCATTATGATTTCGACACAATCCCGGCATTTCCTTTAAAAAGGCCTGAAATTCATCAGGAAAAATCCATTCTGTCCCTCTTTTGCTGGTGAAGCATGGATTCATATGAAGTTTATTGTAACAAATTTGTTACCTATTGAGTACCCGAAAGTTTTCCACCCTTGGATCATATAGATAGAGAGTGTTACGAATTCCGGAACAACAGAAGCCAAAAGGAGCGTTCGGTTATGAAAAAAATACATGTAACGGTTATCGCCCTGTTCTCCCTGCTCTTGATCGGCTCCGCGTCCTATGGATTGCTCTATATGTACGTGAATCAACCCAACTTACCCAAAGGTGTACAGGTCGGGGGCTGGACCATCGATGGCAAACATCGCAAGGACGTACTGGCAGAAATGAACAATCGCATTCAACAATTGCAGGACTGGCCCGTCGCACTGGAGCTGACTGAACCCAACCCAATAACAATGTCACATACCGCCGCCGAACTAGGAGTGAGTTACAATGCAAACAGCTTCAAGGCCGCAGTACAACAGCTGGATGAGGGGAACCTGTGGGAACGTGCGTATGCACGGTATCAATTCCCCCAGACCTTCCCTTTGGATATGGACTACAACGAACAAACTTTTCAACAATTGCTTAGTCCTGCCTGGGAAAAAGAAACCTTCGGTACACCGGCAGAAGCCGTTCGCCGCATCACCCCAAATGATCAAGTGCAGTACATTCCGGAAAAAAGCGTGCATCGGGTGGATTGGAAAACACTCAGCACCCTCATGAAGACCAAGCTGCATAGAGAGCTCAGCGATGTGGTGGATGGAGTAAAACCAGAACCCATACGGATTCTTTTACCTCTATACACCTTGAAACCAGAGGTAACGTTTGATTCCCTGAAGCAGGAAGGCATCGAGCGAAAAATCATTCAATTTTCCACAGGACTGGGAAACAGCAGTCAAGGTCGGGTACATAATGTCAGCGCGGCTGCTCAGGCCATCAATGGGATGATTTTGCCGCCTGGAGGTGTGTTCGACTATGAAAAGGTGATTCGCAAAGCGGAGAAGGAATATGGTTTTCGGGAAGCACCGGTCATCGTGAATGGCCGGCTGACACCCGGAATTGGCGGAGGAATCTGTCAGGTATCCAGCACCGTATATAATGCTGCCCTGTTGACGGGTCTGGATATTGTGGAACGGCGCAATCATTCATTGCCCGTTAAATATTTACCGAAAGGGCTGGATGCCACCTATGCCTCAGGCGCCATTAACTTTCGTTTTCGAAACAGCACTGAGAAATCATTGTTGATCCACGCGAAAGTGCTAGGCGGACGCATGGTCGTGAAATTTTTCGGCACATTTCCGGAGAATGTCAGTTATACGGTGGAGTCTCGTACGATTGAAACGCTGAGTGTACCCGTAAAGTATGTATCCAGTAATGTGCTTCCCGACGGCGCCCAGCAAGTACTTCAGAATGGACAGCCCGGGTACATCGTTGAAACGGTGCGTACGAAGAGAGTGGATGGCAAAGTCGTTGAAACCAAAACAATCTCACGTGACATTTACAAAGCACAAAGCCGCCTTATTGCACGCTCAGGTCATATTAGCATGCCTGATCCACAGCAACCTTCAGTGGTGGAGGATGGCATCCGTGAGGGGAATCAGCCTTAAATTCAGGTGATAATATATAAGTTGAAATATATTTTGTTTACACTGGGCACTCCGCTGACAGAATAACCTTCCGATCGCTGTTATCCCCGGATTTTTTGGATTCCCTTTTCCAAAGAGGAAAATCCGGGGATAAAGGCGAAGCTTATGCTTTCGATGTAGCTTTCTTGCAGAAAGCTTTTAACTCCGCTTCTCCAGGTTTTTTCTGTCCTCTCCGTTATTGTGTAAATGAATTACATAATGAATTTCCCCCGGCTTATTAGTAAAAGCTATAACTCTTCGCTTTGTTTAGAAGAATCTTCATTATTTTCATTGTTTTTTCTATATTCTTTGAGAGCGCTATCGTTTTCAAAAGTCACCTTGACCGCGTAGTTAAAAATAAGTAAAGGGGCCATAACTATTAAAAATGAAACTTTTATAAAGTTATCATCAATTCCATCAGCAATAACTAAAACACTAGTAGTTAGAGTGGCTCCCCATATCACCATTCTTCCTATTTCTAAAGCTGGTTTTTGATTAATCGAGAAATTTTCATGTTTTTTGAATACTGTGAAACTTATTAAGTTTAAGATAATTGGAGTAAGTATATAATAAGCTAAAACTATATATATTTTCATATTGCCTGAAGCATCGTTTGGTACAAACTCTATGAACTTTGTAATCGAGGCTAACACAACAAATAAGGGTAGAGTAATTTGCAGATAAGTAGCCAGAATAACGAACCTAGACCTACTAACCTTATCAAACATACGTACTCGATTAAAGTAAAACAATGTACTTATATAAAGAACAATCGCCATAAAGAATCCATGAAAGAATATACTCCCAAATATAACTAAGAGGTAAACAATAGAGATAATTATATTATCAACATCTCTCTGGTCCAAGATTTCTTGATTTTTTTCAGTTCGCATTAGTACCTTCCCTATGTATTTTTTTGGTTTTCAAGAACATTTTTCTTTATTCAAAATACGGCCTTTTCAAAAAAATGCTGTGATTACATATGTGTCAGAGAGGGTCAAGCTTCAACTAGGAAGTTATGACGGTCACTAGTACTGACCCAATCTGCACTTTATGAACAACATGTTTTTTTATCTCAACTTCTCTTAAACACTGAAAATCTCTATACACTAAACACAAAAACAATAATCCACTATTTTATGATCACCAAGAATAATACTGGATCGCTACTTAACGAAACCCTTAGTAATTGGTTCTTTGACCCATTAGCTTAGTGCCCACCTGTATACTCATGTTGCTCTTCTCCCACCACCATTTTCTCTTTTCCCATAAAGAAGGAAGCGATCAGTGCAAGGGCCGCCGGAATAACCGCCCAGGCAAACAGCTGTACAATAGATGAGGATAACGCATGTGTGATGGAATCCAGCACTTGGGGTGGAATCCCTTGACGCAGCTCTGGTGATAACAGTGCATGCGGATCGGTCAGATCCATCCCGGCAGGCAGACCACCTGCAGGTGTGCCAACCGATGCACCAGCTTCGCCAGTAGCACCAGCCATGCCGTCTGTCATCTTGCGAGTAAAGACTTGACTCTGTACAATGCCAAAGATCGTGATACCCATCGTCATGCCCAAAGAACGCAGAAAGTTCAGCGTTGAACTGGCAGCACCACGTCTTTGGGGTTCAAATGCATTCATAGCCGCATTGCTAAGTACGGAGAAAGATGCGCCGACACCAAGGCCAATCATGACCATGTATACGCGAATCGTCCATAGAGATGAATTTTCATCCAATGTCGTTAATAAACCTAGCCCCACTACAAGCAAAGCCAGCGTTGGAATCATAATATTGCGGTATTTCGTTTTGGTCATGAGCACACCGCCCATGGAAGCCGTCACAACGGAACCTAGCATCATCGGCAACAATACAAGACCCGAGTTGGTCGCTTTGCCGCCGAGTACGCCCTGGATGAAAATCGGAATATACACGGAAGCCGTAATAAACGCAGCACCACTGAACATGGCAATAACGTTACTTGACCAATACACCCGCTTGCGAAACATACCGAATGAAATAATCGGCTCTTTGGCCTTCGTTTCTGCATACAAGAAGATCAATGCCAGCACGATAAATCCGGCAAATAGCCCCAAGATCTGTGCAGAGTCCCAGGCAAACGTTTTGCCACCCAGCTCCAGCGCAAAGATCAGGCAGACCACAGCACCAATCAGTGTAATAGCACCCAGCCAGTCAATTTGCTGTGACTGATGCTGGTGAGATTCCTTATAGAAAAATGCGATGAACAGAAATGCAATCAAGCCTAGCGGCAGATTGATGTAAAACACCCATTCCCATGTTGCATACTCTGTAATGTACGCACCTAGCAGCGGCCCGAATACACTCGAAAGACCGAACACTGCTCCAAACAGACCACCCAGCTTCCCCCGCGACTCAGGCGCAACGACGTCGAACATAATCGTAAACGCAATCGGCACCAGTGCTCCTGCACCGATCCCTTGAATTGCTCTGTACATCGTCAGTTCCACGATGGATGTCGCGGTTCCACACAAAGCGGAGCCAAGCATAAATACGATGATCCCGAAGACAAAAAACTTTTTACGTCCATACATATCCGACAGTTTACCGAAGATCGGCATACCTGCCATCTCGGCCACCATATAGGCAGAGGTTACCCAGACGAATTTGTCGAGCCCGCCGAGCTTGCCCACGATATCCCCCATGGCCGTAGCCACAATGGTGTTATCCATAGAGGCCATTAAGATGCTGAGCAGCAAACCTGCCAGCACAAATCCAATTTTATTGTTGCGTGCAGCCATTATTGTTAGTCTCTCCATTCCCGTTCTATTCATATGACTGCATTAGTATATCCGAAAAGAAATAACAAGCAATCAGTCCAAGGACCGATTGCTTTATGGCAAAACCTTCTACCTAGAGGGATATCCATCAGCTCTATCCTTTAAAAGTCATAAGGGTCGTCTCTCGCTCTTATATCTCGCATATTCGCTAGATTCGCACACTGCTGCCTACCTTTGCTTCCGGATCAACGGATAGTTCACCAGAATACTCCACAAACCGGATATTACAACCTCGCCCAATATGGACCCGATTCCCTCGAACCGTATCTGCTTCGGTATCTTCCAGCACAATTTCATCGCCCTCGATCAGTTGAGCCCTGAAGGATGGTGCCCCGCCTAATCCGAGCGCTTTCCAGAATCCGCTGCGTTCCTTGC
This sequence comes from Paenibacillus amylolyticus, assembly GCF_003719335.1. Classification (GTDB taxonomy): domain Bacteria; phylum Bacillota; class Bacilli; order Paenibacillales; family Paenibacillaceae; genus Paenibacillus; species Paenibacillus amylolyticus_D. Next base: position 215,473 of record NZ_RIAS01000009.1, on the reverse strand, counting down.
GCCGGATGTCGATCCGCTCGCCGCCTACTTCTCTTGCTGAAGAGGACGTGTATAATCGAATCTCCACACTGTCCGCATTAAGAAGTCCGCCTACCTTAATATTGCCCTGAACGTCGATTTTCTCTCCCTGCACATCTCCATCAATAGTCGCCATACCCCCAATATCAATACGTTCACCGTTCACTCCACCGCGCACATTACACTTTCCGTTCACGGTAAACTCAGGTGTAGACAGGTCTCCATTAATCGTGGTCATGCCATCCACACGTACCCGGGAGCTAACCAGCGGACCATTAATCGTACACATTCCATTAACCATTGTGCTCTCGGCTCGAGCTGCACCGTGGACTCCCAGTGTTCCGTTGACATCAAGAGACTGGGTGCGAAGTTCTCCCTCCACTTTGGCCATACCATTAACCGTTGTACTTTCAGAGACGAGGGAACCATAGATTTTCAGCGTGCCGTTAACACTCAGGGAGGAACAATCCAGATCACCATCCAGTTTAGCCATACCATCGATATTTACCCGATGATAGGAACCGCCCGTTGTTTTACGAGACCCTGTAACATTCAGATCATTTCTCAAGTGACGTTCTTCCATTATAAAATCCCCCTCAGCCCAATTTAATTTTCAATTCTTCCATGAACGTTGCCAGCGGAATGCGGAGTACCACTTTTACCCCATGATCAAAATAAAGCTCTGCTCCCGAGTTCACTACCATTAAGGTAGGTACGCCCATCTTGCGAATAAGCAGCAGTTCACTAGCTCGGTCTCGGAACCGATAGTAGTGCTCAGACATCACATCAATTAAGAGCAATCCCTCCTGCTGCGTGATATCCCCGCTGAGAAGCAACTTCTCAAGCACATATAGCATCATAATCTGTTCCAAACCGTATAATGCCTGCTGGCGTCCAGCCTCATTTAACAGATCAAGCGAAGCGAACGAAACAATGTTTCGGTCTAGCAATTGCTGATCGGACATCTCCACCTCACCAAGTGTTGGCGAAAACACATCCGCCAGTTCATCCAGCGACAGTCCGTCTTTCATATGAATGATCTTGTCGATCCGCTGTAAAATCTGCTGTTTTGGGAAAAATGTTTCCTGTCCCGTAAAAGAAGACTTTCGAATAAACCATTCCTCGGGAATGAGGTTTTTCCGTTTCCATCGATATAGTTGACCGTATGAAATACCTGTCAGGTCAAGCAGTTCTTTTTTGGAGATCAAATCATCTGTCATTTCAGGACCCCCTTTCCATTGAATACAGTGTAACAAAACATTGTTACGTTGTAAAGGTGCGAGGATCATATGTGATAAAAATAAACTTTTCTTTGTTTGTTGTTTGTTCCTAAACTTGATTGTAAACAAGTTATTTTTTGCAATTATCGAATACGTTTTATAACCTTTCGTTGCGTTTACTTTATTTTGGGTATAACCTTGAATAGTAGCTGGTATCGTCCCGCTTTCTTACCTTTTCCATTGCATAGAAACATCTTTTAAACATCCATTCATGAAAGGGGTTACTTTTTGGTATGGCACTCATTAAATGCGATTTCTACTCGGACGCCCTCGGATTAAGCACAAGCATGCATGTCATTCTGCCACAGCAGACCCACACTCAGATCGGTATGGAAAATGTGAAAGGTTCCGGTCTGCACCCCACCCTGTATTTGCTTCACGGAATGTCAGACGATGACTCCATTTGGCTACGCCGTACTTCGATTGAACGTTATGTCGCTTCACTTGGTATTGCGGTCGTTATGCCGCAGGTCCATCGAAGCTTCTACACGGATATGGCGGAGGGAGGGCGTTACTGGACATTTATAAGCGAAGAACTGCCAACACTGGCCCGCTCATTCTTCCCGCTTTCAGCTAAACGCGAAGATAATTTCGTAGCTGGCCTATCCATGGGCGGATACGGTGCCTTCAAGCTGGCTCTACGAAAACCCGATCAGTACGCTGCGGCGGCAAGTCTTTCGGGCGCTCTTGACATGGCCGCTCATTTGAACAACGACGTCCCATCCGCCTTACGGCAGGCTGAACTGTTACGTATCTTTGGTCCGCAATTTGCAGGTTCAGAGAACGATTTGATCCATTTGCTCCAGGAGAGCAAACATAACACGGCTCCACGACCGCTCCTCTATCAATGCTGTGGAACAGAGGATTTTCTGTATGAAGATAATCAGACGTTCCGCAAATCCTGCGCCGAGACAGACTTCAAGTTAACTTACGAGGAAGAGCCTGGGGAACATGAATGGGGTTACTGGGACATGAAAATTCAGGATGTGCTGAAGTGGCTGCCGCTGTCTAAAAGAGACTGAGGCATTAAAGAAACCCTTTTTTCCCTCATTAATTGGCCATTAGAAAAAAGCAGGCCTGAAGTGCACTGCGCCCCCTTGGTTACTTTAACTAGCCTGGAGGTGCAGTTTATCTCAGCCTGCTTTTAATCATATTCGGTCACCCTTAAAACTCTGCCTTTCCTTCTTCCGGTAGCAACGCTTTGATCCGAAAAGCCATCCGAAGACGTAACGTTTCTTCCGGGTCTTTCAAGCTGCGGCCAATAATCTCCTCGCATTTTTCCAGTCGATAAATTACGGTATTCCGATGAATATAAAGTCGCTTTGCCGTCTCCGCAAGATGACAGTGCGTTTCCAGATATACGGACAAGGTATGAAGCAACATATGGTGATCCTTAAGTGTCTCGTCTTCGAATCCTTGCATTGTATCCACATAAAATTTTCTTAGATGATCTTGGGGAATTAAACGCAAAATTTCAGATACTTCCTTCGGCTGATACAATTCAATAAAGCGCATTTTCCCTGATATACTCCCGAAATAGAGAGCTTCATTGGCCTCTTTAAAAGATAAAGGAATCTGGCTAAGTGGCTGGGCATAACTGCTAAGACCAAATGACAGCTCGGATTCGTAATACATGGCTATTTTACGTTGCAGACGTTCCAGTAGCTGGGTAAAGGAAGTTTTGATCATCTCCCACTCTTCAACCAGCGGCATGAGTAACACATAGGATCGGTCATGGGTAAACAAATATATTGGATGGCGGAATTGCGCTAGCTCTCCTTGAAGATGTTCGGCAATCTGATCCTGTTCTGCCTTGTATTGCATGAATGATGTCGCTCGATCCTTGCCATTCAGCTTGCCGACCGCACAAAGGTACCGTTGATCGCTGGATAGTCCAAACTCTCTTGCCCGGTTAGCAATCTCCTCATTGCTTGAGAAGACCCCTCCAATAAAGTTTGTAAAAAACTCATTCTGGATTCGGCGCCGATTCTGCTTCAATGCATTATCCTTCATTAATTCAAACGCAATCACGTTGGTTGCCTGTTCAATGGTCAGAATGCTTGAACGTTCAGAAGGTGATATGAAACCGGTAATACATAGGAAATGCAGTTGCCTATGGGTGTATACAGGAAATAACGTGAACGTTTCGCGTTCCTCCCCTAACAAGGAAAATGCCGAGAACATGGAAGGCGTAACATGAAATTGACCGCCGCCAGATAACAACACCTCTAGCTGTGCAGCCGTTTTAGCAGGAACTCGGCCGAAAATCGGCTGCAGATACGGCCCGAGCAAATATACAGGAAGTCGCAGCAAAGCAGATAATTGATCAAGCAGCTTAGGTATACCTTGACCGCTCATAATTTGTTGAGTGAACTGGCGATGGGTCTGTATCGCATTATGCAACTCCGTCGTTCGCACATCGAGGATATGACTCAGCGATTTGTTGACAATATCACCTAGCGAAGGATCAACAGGCAGTTCCACCAGAGGCAGTTCTAACTCATTTGCCAGCTGAACTGCGGATTCGGGAATATGGCCGAGAAACCTTTTACTTTTGATACCCAGTCCTGCACATTCCTGTTGCCCCATCTCACGAATCAGTTCGAGCAGAGCCGGCAGGTCATCCTTGAAGTGAAAAGCCGTCGTAATCAATAACTCATTTCTTTTCAAGTACGGAATAATATCAGGAGCATCCATCATATTGACGGTATGAACTTCCCGATTCAAACCACCGCTTCCCCCTACCACGATTGTGCCGTTGAATACAGCCAGCTTCAGCAGGTCACTCATTTTCATCCTTCTCCACTCCTATGGTTAACATGCACAACGAATTTAGCTATTCTTCTACATTTTCGTGAATGATTTTTAACTTTTTTTATTTTACGATGAATTAAACGCAATGCCAAGTTAATTAATCTAACATCGGCCGGAAAGCTAGCGTTGCCGGAATGGGGGATACTGCACTTGATGATTGAACAACCAAAACCATCTGCCTTGTCTAAGCAGATCGAAGAGATGGTCGAATGGCTGGCTTCGTACGGAAAAGACAACAGCGGCGGTGTAACCCGTTTGCTCTATGACCCGGCTTGGAGCGCAGCTCAGAAGGCGATTCAAGCCAGAATAGAACTACTTGGTTTATCTGCACGCTATGACGATGTCGGCAATTTATTCGGCAGGCTCTCTGGACGCGACCCTGAAGCAAACGTTGTATTAACCGGATCTCATGTCGACACCGTGATCGGCGGTGGAAAATATGACGGAGCCTATGGGATCATTGCAGCACTCATTGCTGTGGAATATTTGCTCACACATTACGGTCAGCCACTCAAACCGATCGAAGTGGTATCGTTGTGCGAAGAAGAAGGTAGTCGTTTTCCAATGACTTATTGGGGCTCGGGCAACATAACGGGAGTAAAAGAGCGCGAGGCCGTTCACCACATCAACGATGTAAACGGAATCCCCTTCGAACAGGCGATGCACGAGGCAGGATTCGGACTCGGACTTCATGCACAGCCAACACGCAAGGACCTGGAATGTTTTATTGAACTACACATCGAACAAGGCCAAGTGCTTGAACGCGAAGAGAAATCGATCGGCATCGTCAGTCACATCGTGGGGCAACGCCGCTATAACATTACGGTATACGGTCAGAGCAATCATGCCGGGACAACACCTATGCATTGGCGTCACGATGCGATGTTTACTTCAGCCGAGTTGATCCGAATATTGATGCATCGGGCTAACGCCCACGAATCCGGACTTGTTGCCACCGTTGGGCGTATGGAAGTTAAACCGAATGTAGGTAATGTCATTGCACGCGAGGTCACCTTTAGCCTGGATGTCCGTCACAGTGATGCGAAGATCATTGAGCAATTTTGTGAGGCATGCTTCAGTGATTTCGAGACTGTCACCTCTGAACACGGAACAACGGTCACTTGCCATAAGTGGATGGATGAACCTCCCGTTGCGATGGATTGCACGTTAAACCAAACGGCTGAGGACATTTTAAAAAGAGAAGGTATTTCGTACAAAAGAATGACCAGCGGAGCAGGACATGACTCACAGATCTTCGGCACACATTGTCCAACAGGATTATTATTCGTACCAAGCCAGGGCGGCATTAGCCACTCCCCTGCTGAATTCACTCATACGGAAGATTTGCAGCGCGGAGTTCGCCTGTTAATCGACCTGTTATACAAGCTGGCATATTGAATGAACAACCAGAAACCAGGAGGCGATGATGAGATGACACAGTACCGGGAAATTCATGCACCTTTGAGAACCATTATGACCCCAGGACCGGTCGAGGTTGACCCCAGAGTTTTGAGAGCCATGGCAACGCCCATTCTGGGTCAATTTGATCCGGAATTCACCCGAATGATGAACGAAACGATGGACATGTTGCGGCAGACATTCCAAACGACGAACCAGTGGGCCTTTCCGGTTGATGGCACTTCACGTTCCGGTCTGGAAGCCGTGCTGTGCAGCCTGATCGAGCCAGGGGACAAAGTGCTTGTCCCTATCTTCGGACGCTTTGGGCATCTGCTTACTGAAATCGCTGAGCGTCACGGCGCCGAACTCCATCTGATGGAATGCCCGTGGGGAGAAGTATTTGACCAACAAGCAGTAATCGACGAGGTAAAACGAGTTCAGCCCAAAATTCTTGCTATTGTACATGGCGAGACTTCAACCGGTTGCATGCAACCACTGGACCAGATCGGTCCAGCTTGCCGAGAACTCGGTGTGTTAACGGTCGTTGATGCTGTTGCTTCCATTGGCGGCGCCCCCGTCAGAGTAGATGAATGGCAACTCGATGCCGTGATTGGCGGCACCCAAAAGTGCATATCTGTCCCTTCTGGCATGGCTCCTGTGACTTATAACGAGCGGGTAGAACGCATTCTGGCAAGTCGGAAAAAGGTAGAACGTGGTGTTGCACTTGAGAGTGATCGCCGGGATGTCGCACACCCGATCCGCAGTAATTACTTTGACCTGAGCCAGCTGCAAGATTACTGGGGACCACGCCGGTTGAACCATCATACGGAGGCAACATCTATGCTGTACGCACTGCGCGAAGGATTGCGTATTCTGCTGGAGGAAGGACTTGAGGAACGCTTCGAACGTCATCGTTTGCATGAAAAAGCACTAATGGCAGGTATCCGCGGCATGGGTCTGGAGCTGTTCAACGATAAAGCATGGAAGCTTCCAGTCGTCACCTGTGTAAAAATTCCGGCAGGCATTGATGGCGAGTCTGTACGAACTACACTTCTGACTCAGTTCGGCATTGAGATCGCTAGCTCATTCGGACCGTTGCATGGGCAGATCTGGAGAATCGGCACCATGGGTTACAGTTGTCGGAAAGAAAACGTACTATTCGTCCTATCCGCTCTAGAAGCTGTGCTAATCCGCCATAAAGCTCCGATTGTGATTGGACGCGGGGTGCAAGAGGCCCTCGACGTTTACGAGCACGCAGAATAAAGCTGTAGAGTAAAGCTCTGAGGGATTTAGATATCGATAGGAACAGGCTATTTTCCAATTAGAATCAAGGCTATTTTCAATATTGAAAGGATTCCGGGAACTGCCGGAATCCTTTTGTACAATTCAGACTTCGTTCAAGATACATCAACTGCATCATGGATTGCTGAATGCATGGGAAATATTTTCAACGAAGATCCACACGGAAGGTGACACATGTTTAATATCAACTGGCTGCGCTCCGGTCTGGGCGGGCTGCAATGGCTGTTTTTCTTATTTACCAATACGGTAGTTATACCTATTACAGTTGGGGCGGCATTTGCACTGCCCCAGGAACGAATTCAATTTCTGATCCAGTGTTCATTCATTCTCACCGGAATCGCATGTGCTGTACAAGCATGGCTTGGACATCAAAGATCTGTCATGGAAGGACAGTCGGGATTATGGTGGGGTGTCATCCTGAGTCTTAGCGCATCCGCCCCCTCCCTTGGTATATCCATGACGGAGCTCGGGGGCAGCCTCGCCGTCGGCATTCTGATCTCGGGTGTGATCACGATCCTGATTGGTTTATGCGGCCTAGCCACTCCTTTATCGAAATTATTCACGCCAGGGGTCATGGCCGTATTTATGTTCTTACTTGGTTGCCGACTGAATATCATTTTTCTCGAAGGTATGCTTGGTATTTCATCAGGCTCTTCCGATAAGGCGCACGTCATCCAACCTGCCGTTTTCCTACTGGCGGCAGCAGTGGCTGTTTTTGTAGCTGTCTTATCCATAAAAGCAAGGCCAGCCATAGCGCAGTATGCTTTGCTAATTGGTATTTTGGGCGGCTGGGCATTACATGTATTTATCTTCGGCAGCTCTGGGGGAACACCCAACTCGGGAACACTCGATGCAGGCTGGTTTCCGCTTGGAGAACCTACAGGTGGATTGAACGCTGGCGTAATCGCGATCGCCGTGATTGCCGGTTTAATCAACACTTCAAACACATTTGGCGCCCTGAAAGGTACTGACGCTATCTATGAACACGAAGCGGCGAGCAGCCAGTATAAACGGTCTTTTACAATCAGCGGCATCCTTGCAGTGATATCGGGTCTGCTCGGACTCGTTCCATACGCTCCATATGTTAGTTCTGTCGGCTTTCTCCAACAAACCCGTATGCGAGAAAAGCTTCCGTTTGTCATCGGGGGTCTGCTATTTGCAGCCATCGGCCTGATTCCAGCTGTCACCGGTTTACTGACACAACTTCCGCTCAGTATCGGAAGCGCTGTACTATTCGTGACGTACCTTCGCCTTTTAGGTTCTTCTCTCCAGTATTTCGGACAGCTTCATATGGATGCAGCGAACCTCTACCGGACGGCTGCGCCATTATTCATAGGTATTATCGTTATGGGATTACCGTCGGAGATTTTCACGACATTCCCCCCATTGCTACGTCCACTTCTCGGAAACGGGCTTTTGGTAGGTATTTTACTAGCTTTGTTGTTGAACCAAGTCCACTCCCGCTCCTCCCTGAGTGCACTAAGCCCTAGTATAAGAACGAAAGGGGAATAACTAATGAAACATTCGAATCAGGAACAGACAGAGGCATCGGCAACGAAAACAGGTCCAAAAGAAACAACCGACGCACTCCAGTCTAATCACTGGGGGGCGTACGTTAATGCAGAAATCAGACTTCCAGCTACCCAAGCTGGCCCACTAAGCGGACTAACCTTTGCAGTTAAAGATGTCTTCAATATTCAGGGAGAAACAAGCGGAGCAGGCAATCCCGATTGGCTTCGCACACATGAGCCTGCAACTTCTACCGCTCCTGCATTGCTTATCCTGCTGGAGAATGGGGCAAATCTCGAAGGCACAACACAGACAGATGAATTGATGTACAGCCTGAATGGGGAAAATGCCCATTACGGTACGCCAACCAATCCCCTCGCTTCGGATCGGATTCCAGGCGGTTCATCGAGCGGGTCTGCCGTGGCAGCAGCAGCGGGACTGGTCGATTTCGCTGTTGGAACGGATACTGGCGGTTCTGTACGTATTCCATCTTCGTACTGTGGTCTGTACGGCTTCCGCCCAACGCATGGAACTGTATCGGCAGAAGGGGTCATCCCTCTTGCACATAGCTTTGATACAATCGGCTGGATGAGTCAGGATGTAACTATTTTACGTAACGTAGGCAACGTGCTACTGAAAGAAAAGCTCCTTCCGAAGGAAAATGGATCAGAAATTACGTCTGAAATAGAGATGAAGCCCTTCACTCATTTCTTCATAGCGTCAGAGGCTTGGGACCTGCCAGAAGCTGAAGATCGTTCAATCTTACTCTCAACATTACATGGAATTGAGGGATGGCACCCGGATGGCTATCAAGCCATTGACCTAAGTGAACCTGCCGAGAGCTTGGCAGAGTGGTCAGCAACATTCCGCGTTCTTCAAGGGCTGGAAATTGCGCACGAACACAGTGGCTGGCTGACAAAAGAACGTCCGACGTTTGGCCCGGGGATCGCAGAACGTTTTGAGTGGGCTTGCTCCCTTGAGAAGTCTGCTAGCGAGGCCGAAGTGGAGCTGCGTGCTCGCGTACGGCGTAACCTCGTTGACTTGTTAGGAGAAGAGGGCCTGCTGGCCATTCCAACCGCACCGGGCCCAGCTCCCCTTCTGGGATTGAAGGGTCCTGAAGCAGAAGCTTACCGCGCCAAAACGATGCAACTCTCCTGTATCGCAGGGCTTTCCGGCCTGCCCCAGGTTACGGTTCCTGTTCTCCGTCCCGATGGACTGGCCATAGGGTTATCATTTATCGGTGGTACAAAGACAGATGTTAGGTTATTACATTGGACAGCAAAGCAGTTTGCGGGAGAGGTGTGCCGATGAAACTTGTAACGATTGAAGATAATGGGCGGGAGCAAGCAGCTGTTTGGACGGATCGAGGCATTATTCCGCTGACGTCGCTGAACGAGCAGTTCGGGACGAACTGGGATACAGATCTGTTTACTTTACTGCAAAAAAATCAATTTAACGCACTACGTAGCTGGTATAGCAATGAACACGAGCAACTTGTTTCAGTGCCTTCTCTGCCGGTCAGTGACGCATCCTATCGTGCGCTGTATCGCCGTCCAGGGAAAATCATTGGTGTAGGCATGAACTATTGGGACAAAGCCATTGAACTATCTGGGCGCCCACCCGAGGATGAACCCGTTATTTTTCTCAAACCTGATTCATCCCTGATTGGCTCCGGGGAAACGATTCGTCTACCGGATGTAGCCGGACAGGTCACTGCTGAAGCAGAACTCGCCATTGTCATTGGACAAACATGCAAAGCCATTCGTGAAGATCAGGCCATGAGTGTCATAGCAGGTTACACAACGTCACTCGACATGACTGCCAAAGAAATTCACGCCCGCAATCCCCGGTTCATGCAGCGTGCCAAAAGCTTTGACACGTTCCTGAGCCTTGGTTCTTCCCTCGCAACACCCGATGAATACGAAAATCTGAATGAACTTGAGATTCAAACGTTACACAATGGCCATGTTACTCATCGTAATACCGTTGATCACATGATCTTCTCGCCTGCGTACCTGATTTCTTTTCTTTCGAATGTGATGACACTCCATCAGGGAGATGTCATTTTGACGGGTACACCAGGATCAGTCACCATCCAATCAGGCGATGTGGTTAGCTGTCAGATTGATGGACTTCGGAAACTGGACAATAGAGTCGAGGGCTAAATCCGAACATTATAAGGTTTTATGTACACAAAAATGCGTCTATCACACCACTCACTTTAAACATAACAAAACACGTCATGTTTTTTCGTGCATTTTCAACAGAAATTAAGATAACAATCTACGTTTTTGTCAATGAATTGTACAAACAAGATGATAAAATAAGATATACGAAGAACAGGTAAGGATATATAACACTAATGAGTTATTTTATCTTACATGTTTTATATCATCTGTGGTGTGCAGACAGGAATGGATGGAATGACTCGTTAATTCAGAGACCGACCAGCCTTGCGGCACCCCATATCAAAGAGGAGTGGGGCAGATATGTCAACGAATTTGGCAGGACAAGTACTGGAACAGACGCAGCTACATGAAGAAATCAGTATCGACGACTCCTTAAAACCGAAACAGGAGAGCGAGAGAACAATCGGATCAGTACCTTACATGTTCATGTGGATCGGGGATGGCGTGAACCTCGGTAACATGACCCTCGGAGCGAGCCTCGTTGTTGCTGGTGTTGCCACGCTCAATGTGTTTCAGACATTTGTAGCTGCGATGATTGCCATTGCGATCATTTCCGTAATCTTTGCCATAAATGACCGTTTTGGTTATCGAACAGGCATCCCCTATGTGGTTCAACTACGTATGTCGTTTGGCATCAAGGGATCGATTATCTCCTCATTTTTACGTGGTGTGCCTGCCATCGTATGGTACGGCTTCCAGAGCTGGGTCGGAGCAACGGCCTTGAATGAAATTGTCAAAGTATTAAGCGGTGGCAGCTTAGACAGCATTCCTGTTTGTTTTATCTTGCTACAGGCTGTTCAGATTGTCCTGTCACTTTATGGATTTCACGCAATCAAGTGGGTTGAAACCCTCGCTTCCGTCGTTATTATGCTTGCACTCGTTTACGTATTCAGCTTATTACTCAACTCCCACAGCACAGCTATCAGTGAAAATTGGGTGCATGCAAAAGGAACATGGGGCCTTCCATTCTTCGCTTTCATCATGGTATTCCTCGGCAACTATGCAGCCATCTTCCTAAGCGCAGGTGATTATTCTCGTGAGCTGAAGAGCGGCATGAGTGACAAAAAGCGTAGCATGCTGTACTTCTTCCCTATCGTTATCGCTTATGGATTCGTTCTGACTATCGGGGCTATGATGGCCGCAGCAACAGGCATCTCTAATCCAGTTAAGGCATTTGCTGTTATTGTGGACAATCCATACATCACCGTATTCGTTTCTGCCTTCATCGTTGTTGGTGCGGTTGCTGTTAATATGGTCGCCAACATCGTACCACCCGCTTACGTCATCTCGCTTGTTACCAAGCTCAAATACAAAGCATCTGTTGTCATCACTGGCTTGCTTGCCCTCTGTTCGTTCCCATGGGTACTCGTGCAAGATTCCTCGGCTCAAGGTTTGAATACATTTATTCTGATCTATTCCGCATTCCTGGGCCCCATTGTAGCGATTATGCTGGTCGAATATTACATCTTGCGAAAACAAAAGGTCGATACAGCAGAGTTATATCTGGATAATGGCTCCTTTAGAGGGTATAACCCAAGCGCCTTGTTAGCCATGCTCATCGGAGCTGGAGCAGCCTTCTTGCTCGTTGACATCGGATGGATCATCGGGTTCACCACAGCAGGCCTATCCTATCTGCTACTTAGCAAATTCGCTTTTAAGGGTTCCTCATTCAAGAAAGGTACCATCTACGAATAAAATAAACGAGCCTGATTTGACTACCAGAGCCAGCCCATTTAAATATCACCAAAGAGAGAGGGATAAATATGGAACATTATGATCTGATCATACGCGGCGGAAGCGTGGTGTTGCCAGACGGTGTCGCACAAGTCGATATCGGCGTAAAGGATGGCAAGATAGCGGCGATTGCCACCACACTTGAGGGCGAAGTTACACACGAGTGGAATGCCACCGGACAGCATGTGCTTCCAGGGATGATAGATGTACACGTGCATTTCAGCGAACCAGGAAGAGAGCACTGGGAAGGCTTTACTACCGGATCAGCGATGATGGCTGCAGGTGGCTGCACGACCTTTTTCGATATGCCGCTAAACGGAATCCCCTCGACAGTTACGGAAGAAGCACTGCTGGAGAAGGCACGCATTGGTAATGAAAAATCACTCGTTGATTTTGGCCTCTGGGGCGGACTCGTGCCTGGCAACGAAGATGATCTGGAGCCATTAGCCGAATCTGGCGTCATTGGATTTAAAGCATTTTTGTCGACCACCGGTAATAAAGAATTCGAAGCGGTAGACGACATGACACTGCTGACGGGCATGAAAAAGATTGCAGCTCTCGGCAAAATTCTGGCTCTGCATTCGGAAAGCGCGGCAATAACGAACTGGCTGAAAGCTGAAAAGGAAGCGGCAGGGCTCGTCAGCGCCGATGATTATCTGGAGACAAGGCCCATCCTCGCGGAAGTCGAGGCGGTTGAACGCGCACTCTACTATTCCGAAATTACAGGTTGCGCCCTGCATTTTGTTCATATCAGTTCCGCAGCAGCTGTGGCTATAATTGAGGCGGCAAAAGCCCGCGGTATGAATGTAACGGTGGAAACTTGCGCACATTATCTACTCTTCAACCACGATAGCTTACGGGAAAAAGGTACCATTGCCAAATGTGCTCCTCCCCTGCGTGAAGCGGATGAACAACAACGCCTGATCTCCCTCCTGGCAGAAGGTAAATTCGATATACTGTCTTCCGATCATTCACCATGCCCTTACGAGATGAAAGATCCGAAAGATTATAATCTCTTTCAGGCATGGGGCGGAATCAGCGGCGGACAGTTCACACTGCTCTCTGCTCTGGAACTTGCATTGGCCCACAACATTCCACTAGAGCACGTCGCTGCTTGGACAGCTTCGAATCCAGCAACACGCTTTGAACTTGCAGATCGTAAGGGCAGTATCGCCATCGGAATGGATGCAGACCTTGCCATCGTAAATCTGAATGAAGCCTTTACCGTGACGGAAGAAAACTACTACGCCAAGCATAAACAGAGCCTCTATATTGGGCACACCTTCCCGTCGAGTCTGGCAGGTACAATCGTCCGCGGACATGTCGTTGTGCAGGATGGCAAGGTGCTTCCTTCTGTAAACGAAGGTAGTTGGCTGAAGCCTTAATTTAAGGTAATAGGAACAAAAAAGAAGCATGTCGGAGATTTCATCTCTCGAACATGCTTCTTTTTTCAGTCATTTTCCTTCTTTTTCATTCATTTATTCATCATTCATTCCACCATACTATCAGTTGTATCTATCCCATTTAGAACTCTACTCAGAACTTAAATGAGTCCTAACCCTGAGTTCCAACAATGAGCCTTAACCCCGATTTTCAATCCACTGCTCGGTTGCTCCCAGCACCTTCTCACTGCGAGCAATAGCCTCTGCCACTTGACCCGACGCTGTACCGCCATACACGTTACGTGCATTGACTACCGCTTCCGGCTGCAGCACATCGTAGATGCGGTCATCGAACAACGGTGAAAATTGTTTGAATTCATCAATCGTCAGATCAAGCAAATATTTGCCGTTCTGGATGCAGTACAGTACCGTTTTACCAATCACCTCATGCGCTTGACGGAAAGGCAGACCCTCACCTACGAGGAAATCAGCAATGTCAGTTGCGTTAGAGAAGTCCTGGTTCACTGCTTGGCGCATGCGATCTTTGTTCACTTTCATGGTAGCGATCATCGGAGCAAATAACTGCAACGCACCTTCCAGAGTAGCTACCGTATCAAACATGCCTTCTTTGTCTTCTTGCATATCCTTGTTGTAAGCCAGAGGAAGGGATTTCAACACGGTGAGCAATCCGATCAGATTGCCGTATACACGTCCTGTTTTACCACGAACAAGCTCGGGCACATCCGGATTTTTCTTTTGCGGCATAATGCTGCTGCCTGTGCAGAACGCATCATCCAGCTCTACAAAACCAAACTCCGTGCTGCTCCACAGTACCAGCTCTTCGCTCAAACGGGACAAGTGAGTCATGATCAGGGAAGCTGCCGCCAGGAACTCCACAATGAAGTCACGGTCACTTACCGCATCCAGACTATTCTCATATACTCCATCAAAGCCAAGCTGTTCTGCTACAAAATGACGATCAATCGGGAACGTTGTTCCTGCAAGTGCCCCTGCACCAAGTGGCAGTACATTAATCCGTTTGTAACTGTCCATTAGACGCTCCGCATCACGCTGGAACATGGATACATATGCCATCAAATGGTGTGCAAACAGAATTGGCTGTGCACGCTGCAGATGGGTATAACCGGGTACAATCGTATCCAGATTATCTTTAGCTTGTCCGATCAATGCTTCCTGCAAAGCATGCAACATGCCAACAAAACCAACGACACGCTCACGCAGATACAAGTGCATATCGGTTGCCACCTGGTCATTCCGGCTGCGGCCTGTATGCAGCTTACCGCCAACAGGGCCGATCGTTTCAATCAGGTTTTTCTCAATGTTCATATGAATGTCTTCATCCGATACGGAGAATTCCACTTCACCTGCACGGATTTTATGCAAAACGGTAATCAGGCCTTCTTTGATCGTTTCTACATCTTCCGCAGGCAAAATACCACATTTGCCGAGCATCGTTACATGCGCCAAACTGCCTTGAATATCTTCTTCTGCCAATGCTTTGTCAAAGTTAATGGATGCGGTATATTCTTCAACCAGATGATTGGTTTGCTTCGTAAAACGTCCTCCCCACAGCTTGCTCACAGTGAGTATCCCCTTTCGCTCATGGACAAAGCCGCCCCTGCCAGAATGTGCAAGAACGGCCTGCCTTGTCAGTAATTATGATATAGCGTGACACACACGCCGTGAATTATTTTTTGTTTTGCTCCACACCGGAATGTACTTTCAAACGCAGTGCGTTCAAGCGAATAAAGCCTGTTGCATCGCCTTGGTCATACGCTTCTGATGGATCTGCTTCCATGGTCGCAATGTCCGGATTGTACAGGCTCACAGGGCTTTTCACACCTGCGCCGATGACGTTTCCTTTGTACAGTTTCACACGAACCGTACCGGTTACGTTCTTCTGGCTTTCCGTTACCAGAGCTTGCAACGCCAAACGTTCCGGCGCAAACCAGAAACCGTTGTACACAAGTGTGCTGTAACGAGTAATCAAGCTATCACGCAGGTTCATCACTTCACGGTCCATGGTGATGGACTCCATTTTGCGATGTGCCGTGAACAGGATCGTTCCACCCGGTGTTTCGTATACGCCGCGGCTCTTCATACCGACAAAACGATTCTCTACCATGTCTACACGGCCGATACCGTGTTTGCCGCCCAGTTCATTCAGTTGCTCCATCACTTGCAGCGGGCTCAGACGCTCGCCGTTCAGGGCAACACAGTCACCTTGTTCAAACTCCAGCTCGAGGTACTCCGGTTGATCCGGTGCATCCTCAGGTGCGCTGCTCAGCAGGAACATATCTTTGTTCTCGTCCGCGCTCGGATCGAACCAAGGGTCTTCAAGCACACCGCTCTCATAACTGATATGCAGCAGGTTGCGGTCTGTGGAGTAAGGTTTCGCCGCAGAAGCGGTAACCGGAATGCCATGTTTTTCAGCATAAGCGATCATTTCAGCACGTCCCGGGAACTGATTGCGGAACTCTTCCAGACGCCAAGGGGCGATCACTTGAATGTCTGGTGTCAGTGCAGCTGCATTCAGCTCAAAACGAACCTGATCATTTCCTTTACCCGTAGCACCGTGAGCGATCGCTGTAGCACCTTCTGCACGCGCGATGTCCACCATACGTTTAGCGATAAGCGGACGTGCGATACTTGTACCGAGCAGATATTGGCCTTCGTAGAGGGCGCCTGCCTGGAACATTGGATAGATGAAATCTTTCGCGAACTCGTCGCGCAGATCATCGATGTATACTTTGGAAGCGCCCGTAGCGAGTGCTTTTTCTTCGAGTCCGTCGAGTTCATCCTTCTGGCCGATATCCGCGGTAAACGCGATAATCTCTGCATCATACGTTTCTTTCAGCCATTTCAAAATTACAGATGTGTCTAGTCCGCCGGAATAGGCGAGTACGATTTTTTCCTTAGCCATGTGATATGGTCCTCCCCAAGATCAATTACGATATTCTATCTATCATCGCCAAATTGGCGTGTAAAATCAACCCGTTGCCGCAAATCGCGACTATTCGCTCATCAAAGCGGCCATCAGCGCTTTCTGTGCATGCAGACGGTTCTCTGCCTGATCAAAGATCAGCGAGTTCGGGCCGTCAATGACACCTGCGCTCACTTCTTCACCACGGTGTGCTGGCAGGCAATGCAGGAACATGTAGTCAGGTTTGGCACCTTTCATCAATTCTTCATCGACCTGATACGCCGCAAATGCCTGCTCGCGAATCTTCTGTTCTTCTTCAAAGCCCATGCTCGCCCATACATCGGTATAGACAATATCGGCATCTTTCACGGCTTCCTGTGCACTGTAGGTCACAAGTACTTCGGAGCCACTCTCCTGTGCAATAGCACGTGCTTGCTCGACCACGGTGCTGTCCGGCTCATAACCTTCCGGTGTTGCTACTGCAACGTGCATTCCCATTTTTGCTGCGCCCAGCATCAACGAGTGTGCCATGTTGTTGCCGTCACCGACATAAGCCATTTTCAGACCTGCCAGCTTGCCTTTATGCTCCAGCACCGTTTGGAAATCCGCCAGTACCTGACATGGATGCGCTGCATCGCTCAGGCCGTTAATCACCGGTACATCCGCATGTTCTGCCAGTTCAATCACATTATGGTGTCCAAACGTACGAATCATAATGCCATCGAGGTAACGAGACAGTACTTTGGCTGTATCATGCGTCGTTTCCCCACGTCCCAGCTGAATGTCGTTTTTGCTCAGGAACAGCGCGTGTCCACCCAACTGGAACATACCTACTTCAAAGGAAACACGCGTACGTGTGGAGGATTTTTCAAAAATAAGTCCGATCGTTTTGCCCTTCAAAGGCTGGAACGGTACACCGCTTTTTTGCTTGCCTTTAATCTCAATCGCGAGATCTAGCAGATAACGAATTTCTTCTGCTGTATAGTCCGTGAATTCAATGAAATCCCGGCCTCTCAAGTCAATTTTCTGAACCTTGTCTGTGTGCTGTACTGCCATTGTTGTTTCCTCCTCATTTCCGGTTCCCTGCACCCGCACAGGCAGAAGTTTTACATCCTTGGCTGACTCGCCTGAACTAAACCTCTCCATATCAGATGAGATAGAGCAAATTCCCATTCAGTCTATATTGCGGGTAGATCGTCAACCTCTACTACTTCTGCGCTTGATTACCATGCGGCTACAGGGATTCTTTCACTTTAATCTGCGCCGGGGGCCGTGATGGCCCCGGTCCAGTACTTTGTTTCTATCACGTGATTAAGCTTTCGCCGCAACATACTCCTCAATCAATGTCGCCACCAGGGACACAGCCTCGTCGATCTCTTCTTTACTTACATATAGATTAGGGAGCAAACGAATCACATTCGGTCCAGCAGAGACAAACAAGATGCCACGTTTCTGTCCTGCAAGTACGATATCACCGATTGGCTCCGCGCACTCAATACCTACCAGCAAGCCCATACCGCGCACTTCTTTCACAAACGAGTTGCCAGCCAAACGATTGCGTAAGGACGTCATCAGATAGTCGCCCATCTCCGCTGCACGCTCTGGCAAATGATCTTCCAGCATGGTTTCAATGGTCGCAATAACAACAGAGGAAGCAAGTGGTGTACCGCCAAATGTTGTTGCATGGCTGCCCGGTGTAAATGCATCACGCAGGAACCCTTTACCGAGCATTGCGCCAACAGGGAATCCACTGCCAATGCCCTTCGCAACGGTGAACACGTCAGGTTCAACACCATAATGTTCGTGAGCAAACAACTTGCCTGTACGTCCCATACCTGTCTGCACTTCGTCCACAATCATGAGCAAACCGTGCTCGTCACATAGTTTACGCACATGCTTCACAAACTCCGGCTCCACCGGATACACTCCGCCCTCAGCCTGAACCATCTCCAGCATAATCGCTGCGGTCTTCGGTCCAATCGCAGCTTCAAGTGCAGGAATATCGTGCAAAGGCACAGTTACAAATCCAGCTGGCAGTGGCAAAAATCCTTCTTTCACCTTATCCTGTCCGGTTGCCGTCAGCGTTGCCAATGTCCGTCCATGGAACGATTGGGCAAAAGTAATCACTTCGTACCGATCTTCGCCTTTCACCTTCTGTTGATAACGACGTGCTACTTTGATCGCTGCTTCGTTCGCTTCAGCACCGCTGTTGCAGAAAAAGACTGCGTCAGCGCAGGTACTGGCTGTCAGCAAAGCTGCTGCCTTTTCCTGTCCCGGGATCTGAAACAGGTTGGATACGTGCCACAGCTCATCGATCTGAGCTTTAAGCTTCGCTCCCACTTTCTCCGGTGCATGGCCTAGGCTTGTTACAGCAAGTCCACACATGAAATCGAGATAGCGGTTACCCTGATCGTCCCATAACCAACTGCCTTTACCTTTGACCAGACTGATCGGATACCGTGCATACGTTTGAAAAAGTGAGCTTTCCGTCTGTGCCGCTGCACCTGTTGCTGCTGCCCCCGCTACGGCTGTGCCAGAACCTGGCTGTTCGTTGCCTTTTGCCATGACCATATCACTCCTTGTCGATTCGTACACGCATAAGGTGAATCAAAAACATAACACTGGCCACTTCGATGAAAAAAATACCTTTTGATCGCGTATACCCATGGATTTTTCGATTATATTCATTGAACTAAAGACGGTTTACACCGAACACTCCGATGACAGAATAACCTTCCAATCGCTGTTATCCCCAGATTTTTTTGGATTCCCTTTTCTCAAAGGGAAAATCCGGTGATAAAGGCGACCGCTCCGCTTTTTCAGGTTTTTTCTGTCCTCTCCGTTTTTTGTGTAAAAAAATAGTTCCAGAATGATAAAAAGTAAAAATCCACGATGCATGCGAACGCTTCGCTTCTTCAGTTTTTTCTGTCATCTTCGTTATTGTGTTATGAGAAGATTCACAAAAGTCGTGTACAAATTCTTTTTTATATAAATAAAAACCTAAATTCTGAATTTCGTATTACATCTACTGCATTCGGATAATTCTTGTGCCAGTCGTCTCGCCGCCAAGCACACGGCTCAGGATCTGCGGTTCGCTGCCGTCGACGATAATAACCTCCCGTACCTCGCCGTGAATACACGCAATCGCGGCGCGTACCTTCGGGATCATGCCGCCGTAGATTTCGCCAGTTTGAATCATATCCTCGATCTCCTGAACGGATACGGACGGAAGTACTTTTTTCTCGCCGCCAATTGTTTTCATAATGCCCGGTACGTCTGTCACGACAATCATTCGGCTTACGCCGAGATGAGACGCCACCGCTCCTGCAGCCGTATCGGCATTAATGTTGTACCGCTGTCCGCTCGCATCTACACCTACCGGTGCAATAACAGGCATATAGCCCATATTCACGATGCCTTGAATAATCTCAGCTTTGACGCTTGTTACATCACCAACCCAGCCGATTTCGGCATGGTTTGCTACGGGTTTTGCTTGGATCAGACCGCCATCCACACCGGATATACCCAAAGCCTGACCGCCTACACGCTGGATCAAACGTACGATCTGTTTGTTAATGCTGCCTGCCAGTACCATTTCTACAACGTCCAATACAGGCTCGGTGGTCTTACGCAAGCCGTTCACAAATTCGGTTTCAATCCCAAGCTTCGCCAGATTATCAGAGATTGCCGGGCCGCCGCCATGAACGATGACCGGGCCGTTCCCCGAGGACTGCAGATCACGCAGATCCGCAAAGAAAGACTCTGGCAATGCAGCCAGCGTACTGCCTCCACATTTCATCACAAACATCTGTTTTTCCGTACCTGCTTCTGTTACAGTACTGCCGTTTGGCAAAGTTGAATTCACGGGGCAATGCTCCTTCCTAATGGAGTGATAGAGGATTAACACCTATATAAAAGATACAGTATAAACGCTAGCGTTCCAGATTCGGATCGTTCTTTCGATCGCCGTTGTCTCCAGGTTTTTCTGATTCCCCTTTTTCAAAGGGAAAACCCGGAAACAAATGCGAACGCTCCGCTTCTACAGAATCGATTCCGCCTCTTCCACTACATTCGTTTATTTTTATATTTAAAAGTTTAATCCTTATAACTGATTTTTACATCTATGATGGTACGCAGCTTTCTAGGGATCAAGCTGCAAAGTTCAAAACCTTTAATTAAGACAATCATATCTATGACAAACTTCTACTTACGTACGATATGCAGCGTTAATGCGTACATAGTCATATGTCAGATCGCATCCCCAGGCTACAGCGTGGCCTTCGCCGTGATGCAGGTCCACTACAATACGCACTGTATCGGTCTGCAAGTATGCCAGCGCCGCTTCTTCATCAAACACAACAGGACGAGACTGTGAAAGCACGGAGATGTCACCGAGACGGATATCTACTGTATCCGGGTTTACCGGTTGGCCTGCACGGCCTACAGCAGCAATGATCCGTCCCCAGTTTGCGTCAGCACCAAACATTGCGGATTTCACCAGGCTTGAGCCGATTACAGTTTTGGCAATGGCTTGTGCAGATTCATCGCTAACCGCACCCGTAACTTCAACTTCAACCAGCTTGGTTGCTCCTTCACCATCCCGCGCAATTGCTTTGGCAAGCACTTGGCATACATATATGAATCCAGCCGCAAATGCCTCCCAATCCGGATGTTCCATAGTCAGCTCTTCATTGCCTGCATAACCGCTGGACATCGCTACAAGCATATCGTTCGTGCTGGTATCCCCGTCTACAGTAATCATGTTAAACGTGTGGTTTGTCGCCTGGCGTAGCAGGCGCTGCAACGCTTCTGCTCCGATGACTGCGTCCGAGGTCATAAATGCCAGCATGGTAGCCATATTCGGATGAATCATACCCGAGCCTTTGGCCGCTCCCGCAATCGTTACCGTCTTGCCGCCGACAACGACGGAGACACAAGCTTCCTTTTTCACCAAATCCGTCGTTAGAATCGCTTGTGAAAATTGTTCTGCTTCATTCGTCTCTTTGCCGAGCTGCTCCGGAAGGGCTTTGATGCCTGAATGAACCGCGTCCATCTTCAGTAGTTCACCGATGACACCCGTGGATGCCACAGCCACGTCCTCTTCAGCCACGCCTAGTTCACGAGCCGCTGCCGCACGCATCGCATACGCATCTTCTTCACCCTGCTGTCCTGTACATGCATTGGCATTACCGCTATTTACAATCACAGCCTGCAAACGTCCGTTGCTCAGGCTTTCCCGAGTGACTTTGAGCGGAGCAGCCTGAAACACGTTCGTCGTGTAGACCGCTGCAGCTGTCGCAGGGATATCACAACGAATCGCTCCGATGTCGTTGCGTGATGTTTTTTTCAGACCACAGTGCAGTCCTCCTGCCGAGAATCCGCCTGGCGTAACAATGGTTCCATTTTCAACTACGGTAAAAGCTTGATGCTCCACTTTTGTTCCCATATCATATCCCCCGTATGCGTTCAGCCATATGCTGATGAACCGCCTGCTTCAACTGAAACTGCCCCAACTGCTACCCATGCTGTATGATTTTCAAATGAAACTCGCTTCTTTGCATTTTCCCCTGCGATGTTCATTCGTCACACGTTTATGGATATACCGGTGTCATGTTCAGCCCGAGGTTTTCCTCCCATCCCATCATCAGGTTCATATTTTGAATCGCTTGCCCGGATGCACCCTTCACCAGGTTGTCGATAACCGAAATGATCGTCAAACGCCCGGTGCGCGGGTCTACCGAAAATCCGATGTCACAATAGTTCGATCCAGATACCTCTTTCGTCGAAGGCCAAATGCCTGGTTCACGCACACGTACAAAAGGTCTGTTTTCATAGTATTTACGATATAAATCCACAATCTCCCGATCACTATGCTCACCCGTCAGCTTTGCATACATCGTACTCATAATGCCGCGTGTCATTGGCACAAGCTGCGTTGTAAAAGTTACCGTCACCGGGCTTCCCGTTATGTTGCCGAGAACTTGCTCGATCTCAGGGATATGCTGATGTTTATTCAATTTGTACGCTTTAAAATTTTCATTCATTTCTGCATAATGGTTGGTCAGACTCGTTCCGCGCCCTGCACCCGATACGCCCGATTTTGCATCAATAATGATGGTCGATGGATCGATCCATCCCGCTTCCACCGCAGGAATCAGCCCCAGCAGTGTAGCTGTTGGATAACAACCCGGGTTGGATATAAAATCCTTTCCTTTCACTTCATCTCCATATACCTCAGCCATACCGTATACAGCCTTCTCAAGCAAATCTGCTGACGGTGCAGGGTGTTTATACCATTGCTCATATACCGATCCGTCTTTCAATCGGAAATCACCAGACAGGTCGATCACTTTCAGTCCTGCTTCCAGCAAACTCGGTACGAGCTTCGCGCTTACGCCAGACGGGGTCGCGGTGAATACGAGATCTGCACGACTTGCGATCTCTCCCGGATCGACACCGTCGAGTGGCCTGCGAATCACGTCCGTCAAATGCGGAAACCCATCCGCGATGGACTCCCCGCTGCTCGATGAAGAGATTACCGATGTAATTTCAACTTGCGGATGATTCTGAAAAAAACGAATCAGTTCCACCCCGCCGTAGCCGGTGGAACCGACAATTGCCACTCTTAATTTGTTATTCACTCTCGCTCCCCCAATCCTGTTGTATGCGCTACTTGTGCCTTGCTCAAGGCTCGCCAAAGCTTGAGTAGACAATTCCGTCGCTTCTATGCATATTTGTGTATTATTATACGACTCTAGTTATATAAATACAACCATCTATCATGAATTTAACACGGATTCCCAACAAATCCGAACGATATCTTTTTACCTTGCGGACGAACAAGGTTTCTTCTGTTAAAATACATAGTAGAAGGAAACATTACATACAGAGTCTTGTTCATATATACACCTTCTCTTGAATGGTTACATTGAACTGGACTCCTAAGGTCATTATGAGACATGGGGGACTAAAGTGCATATCGAATCCATATTACTTATTGTGCTCCTGGGACTGAATATTATCTTCGCTGCCGCAGTCGTTTTCTTTGAACGCAAGGATGCCAGTGCTTCCTGGGCTTGGCTGTTGGTATTGAACTTTATTCCAGTCTTCGGGTTCATCCTTTATCTATTGACGGGTCAGAATCTGACTCGGTATCGTCTCTTTCAATGGAAAGAGCGCAAGAAGCTTGGCTTGGAGGAACGAATCGAGGCGCAGCTTGCCCAGCTGCAGGATAATCGCACTCCTTTCTCCAACAAGGCAACGGAAAATAGCCAGGACATGATTTATATGAACCTCAAACAAAACGGTGCACTTCTGACCGAGCATAACGCCGTTGAGATCATCACCGATGGAACAGACAAGTTCCAGCGGCTTCTGGATGACATCGAGGCGGCACAGGATCATGTACACGTGCAATATTATATCTATCGAGGAGATAGTCTGGGCAAAAGAATACGGGATGCTCTGATCCGCAAAGCACGCGAAGGCGTGAAGGTACGCCTGCTCTATGACGCGCTTGGCTCGCGGCGGGTTAGAAATCGCTTTTTCAAAGAACTGCGCGAAGCTGGTGGACTTGTTGAAGTCTTTTTCCCATCCAAATTCAGTCTGATCAACCTGCGGATGAATTACCGCAACCACCGTAAGATCGTTATCATCGATGGTAATCTCGGTTATGTTGGCGGATTCAACGTGGGAGATGAATATCTCGGACTTAATTCCAAATTCGGCTACTGGCGAGATACCCACCTGCGTATACGGGGCAATGCTGTACATGCGCTGCAAACCCGTTTCTTGCTCGACTGGAATGAAGCTTCCAAACAGCATGACACGCCTTACGTTCCCGCTCACTTCCCTCATATCGAGGGAACAGGCAATACCGCTATGCAGATCGTATCCAGCGGCCCTGATGCCGAAATTGAGCATATCAAGAATAGTTACCTGAAAATGATTAACGGAGCCAAACATTCCATTCTCATTCAAACCCCGTATTTTATACCGGACGCCAGTGTATTTGAAGCCATTCGTCTGGCTTGCCTGTCAGGCATCGATGTTCGAATTATGATTCCGAATAAACCGGATCATGCCTTTGTCTATTGGGCGACGTTGTCTTATATTGGGGAGTTGTTAAAAGTAGGAGCAAAAGCGTTTATCTACGATAATGGTTTCATTCACGCTAAAACACTGATTATTGACAGTCTCGTTGCTTCCGTCGGTACGGCTAATATTGACTACCGTAGTTTCAGGTTAAACTTCGAGGTTAATGCCTTTATGTATGATGAGACGATTGCAACGGCGCTTGTACAGACGTTCGAGCACGACCTGCATGTATCACGAGAGTTAACGCTTGAGGAGTATCAAAACCGCAGTTTATTGATTCGTTTCAAAGAAGCGATTTCTCGTCTGCTATCTCCAATCCTGTAAAATCAGGCAGGGACCTATATAAATAACAGAACATGATTTACACAGACACTACGATGACAGAATAATCTTCCAATCGCTGTTATCTCCTAAAACATAAAAGCAGAACCTTCCTTCCCCGTAATCCAGGCAAAAGGAGGATCTGCTTTTTTTATATCTACTTCATGCTTTTAAACCTTAGATATGTTCACCGCGCTTAAAGCCTTCACCAAGCACCTCATGCGCATTACTAATGATGACAAACGCTCCCGGGTCCACAGACCGGATCAACGTTTTCAGTCTCGGCACTTCATTTTGCCCCACGACAACCATCAGCACGGTTCGCTGATCGTCCGTATATCCACCTTTGGCTTCCAGCTTGGTTAGTCCACGATCCAGGTCGGCTAGAATAACTTTGGTAATCGGCTCTGTCTGGTTAGAGATAATATACGCTACCTTCGAGTATCCCAGTCCCATCTCCACGGCATCAATGACTTTACCTGTAACGTATAGGCCGATTAACGCATACAAAGACTGTTCCAGCGACAGCACAAAGGCTGCCAAAATAATGACGGTTGCATCCATGATGACAACACATAGCGAGTAACTGAGCCCACTGTATTTTTGCACAATGCGAGCCAGGATACTCATGCCCCCGGTTGATCCTCTGCCCCGGTACACGATCCCAATCCCGAGACCCACACCAATGCCACCATATAGAGAGCCGAGTAACGGATTCGCCGTCGGAATCTCCCAATGACTCGTCAAATACACAAAGAGCGGTAACACAATGCTACCAAGGATGGAACGAACACCGTACTGTTTACCAATCAACAGGAAACCTGCAATCAATAACGGAATGTTAATCGCCCATTGGGTATAAGCAGGCTCCCAGCCGAACCACTCGTCTCCCAGAATGGATAAACCTGATACACCGCCTGAAGCGATTTGACTGGGCAATAAAAATAAATTAAAGGCTATAGCAATCAAAAAAGAACCGACAATAATAAGCAGGGTATCGATGACGTTCCGCCATGGCCCATTCAGGGGAATGAAGGTGGTTAACCTCTTTTTACGATGAGGATATGAATGTTGTTGCTCTTGCATGTTGTCGCGCTCTCCTTTTATATAACAGTTCCATAATCTTCTTAATAAATGTATATAAAAATATTCAAAAAAAAGCCCCTGTATACACCAGCATACGCCTGCGCGCACGGGTCTATACAGGAACTTATATTAATCGGTTTCTACTTTAATTTGGCTGCGCAAATAACCGTCGATGAATGTATCGAGGTCGCCGTCCATCACTGCTCCTGTATTCCCTGTTTCCACGCTCGTACGGTGATCCTTTACCATACTATAGGGATGGAACACATAGGAGCGAATCTGGCTACCCCACGAAATTTCCGATTGATCCCCTCGGATTTCATCCAGCTGTTGTTTTTGCTCTTCGATTTTACGCTCATACAATTTCGAACGAAGCATCGTCATCGCACGCTCGCGGTTTTTGATCTGTGAACGTTCGTTCTGACAGGTTACAACCACTCCGGTTGGAATATGTGTAATCCGTACAGCGGAGTCGGTGGTGTTAATGTGCTGTCCACCCGCGCCGCTCGCACGATACGTATCGATTTTAAGGTCTTCGGTACGAATGTCGATCTCGATGGTATCGTCGATCTCCGGCACCACATCACAAGATACGAAGGATGTATGTCTTCGGCCTGATGAGTCAAAAGGAGAAATCCGTACCAGACGGTGAACTCCCTTCTCTGCTTTCAGATAACCGTATGCGTTATGCCCCTTGATGGACAACGTCACACTCTTGATTCCTGCTTCATCACCCGGAAGATAATCCAGCACCTCAACCTTGAAGCCCCGTTTCTCCGCCCAGCGGGTGTACATCCGAAGCAACATCTGACCCCAGTCCTGCGACTCTGTACCACCGGCACCTGGATGCAGCTCCAGAATAGCATTCATCTTGTCATACGGCTGATTGAGGAGAAGCTGCAATTCAAACTCTTCCAGCTTGCTTACAATTGCAGCGACACTGTTGCCAATCTCGGCAGCGAGCTCTTCGTCTCCTTCTTCGTCGGCCAACTCAGCCATCATCAATGCATCGTCATAGTCCTGCTGCAGCTTCGCGTACTGGTCTACCGAACCTTTCACTGCATTCATCTCCGCAATGACAGCTTGCGCTTTCTCATTGTCATCCCAGAAGTCCGGAGCTGACATCTTCTCTTCAAAGTTCTCAATCATCTCTTGCTTGAGATCTAAGTCAAAGAGACCCCCTAAGGTTTGTTAATTTCTTGCCTATTTCACGCAGGTCCTGCTTCACGCTTGGATCAATCATGTGCAATTCCTCTTTTCATTAAGATAAGCTCCCCGCATCCGGGAAGTTCAATAAACAAGATTAAGTCTCGGAACCATTATACCGTAAGCCTTGCGCATACTGTTACCAGCACGCACGTCGGCCTTCACTCAGCATCATATGATTATTCATATGCACCGATGATCGGATATGCATCCTTCACTTTATCTTATTGAACCCCCGGCTGCAAGGAGCCGTATAAGTCAAACGTTATAGATTAAACTAACCTATCTTACATTTGGCACTTCGATAAAAGAAATGAAACGAAAACTACTCTTGACCATGACAGTGCTTGAACTTTTTGCCACTGCCACACGGACAAGGATCATTACGTCCGATTTGGTCAGAAACTTTCACCGGACGTTTCTCTGCAGGTTCACCGCTTGTCGAGATCTGACTCTCGTCCACAACGGCCTGACGCTCCTGGTTGCTTTCGATCTGTGCTTTCATCACATACGTCGCCACTTCTTCCTGAATCGAAGCGATCATCTGATGGAACATCTCGAAACCTTCGAATTGGTACTCACGAAGTGGGTCTGTACCGCCGTATGCACGGAGGTGGATACCTTGGCGCAATTGATCCATCGCATCAATATGATCCATCCACTTACTGTCTACTGCACGAAGCACAACCACTTTTTCGAACTCACGAACCATATCTTCACCGATACGTTCTTCACGAGCGTTGTACTTGTTTTGTACTTTCTCGAACAGATACTCAATGATCTCTTCGGCTTCTTTGCCCCAAAGGTCATCTTTGGTAATCGAACCTTCATCCAGCAATTTGCTGTTCATGAAGTCCGCAACCTCTTGCAGCTCCCAGTTCTCTGGAATCTCGTCACTGCAGTGCGCTTCAACGATGCGTTCAATGGAAGGTTTGATCATATCCATAACGATTTGTTTAATATTTTCAGACTCCAGTACCTCACGACGCTGTTTGTAGATAATCTCGCGTTGTTGGTTCATGACATCATCATACTGGAGTACCACTTTACGTACGTCAAAGTTATTACCTTCAACCCGCTTCTGCGCAGATTCTACAGCGCGCGTAATCATGCGGCTCTCGATCGGTTGATCTTCTTCAAAACCAAGACGTTCCATCATGTTAAGCACGTTGTCTGCACCAAAACGTTTCATCAATTCGTCGCCCAGAGAGAGGTAGAATTGTGTGGAACCCGGATCACCCTGACGTCCCGCACGACCACGCAACTGGTTATCGATCCGGCGTGATTCGTGGCGCTCTGTACCGATGATATGAAGGCCGCCAACTTCAGCTACGCCTTCGCCCAAAATAATATCCGTACCCCGACCAGCCATGTTGGTTGCAATTGTTACCGCACCCGCTTGACCCGCACCGGAGATAATTTCAGCTTCTTCCGCATGGAACTTCGCGTTCAAGACCTGGTGTCTGATGCCGCGACGTTTCAGCATATCCGATAGACGCTCCGAGTTCTCGATGGATACCGTACCCACCAGAACCGGTTGGTTTTTGCTGTGGCGTTCCACGATCTCTTCTACAACAGCTTTGAACTTGCCATCAATGCTCTTGTAGACCACATCCGCCATATCATTCCGTTTGTTAGGACGGTTCGTTGGAATCTGTAGTACTTCAAGTCCATAGATTTTCTTGAACTCTTCTTCTTCCGTTTTCGCTGTACCTGTCATACCCGCAAGTTTGCGGTACATCCGGAAGTAGTTCTGGAATGTGATTGTTGCCAGCGTCATGCTCTCGTTCTGAACCTCAATGCCTTCTTTGGCTTCAATCGCCTGGTGCAATCCATCACTGTAGCGACGTCCAGCCATCAGACGGCCTGTGAATTCATCAACGATCATGACTTCTTCATCCGTAACGACATAATCCACATCACGGCGCATAATCACGTTAGCTTTCAGACCCTGTACAATGTGGTGATTCAGCGTCACGTTGGCATGGTCATACAAGTTCTCAATCCCAAAAGCTTTCTCCGCTTTGGCTACGCCGCCCTCTGTCAGCGCTACGGATTTCACTTTGATATCCACTGTAAAATCTTCTTCCGGTACAAGACGTTTCACAAAACGGTCCGCTGCGTAATACAGATCGGTCGATTTCTGAGCTTGTCCCGAAATGATCAATGGTGTGCGTGCCTCATCGACGAGGATCGAATCTACTTCGTCAATGATGCAGAAGAACAATGGGCGTTGTACCATTTGCTCTTTGTACAGCACCATGTTGTCACGAAGGTAGTCGAACCCGAATTCATTGTTTGTACCATACGTAATGTCACATGCGTACGCATGCTGTTTCAACGCATGGTCCATGCCGCTGAGGTTCACCCCAACCGACATGCCCAGGAATTCATAGATTTGTCCCATCTCCTGGCTATCCCGTTGCGCCAAATAGTCATTGACTGTGACTACGTGTACACCTTTGGACATCAATGCATTCAAATATACCGGCAGTGTTCCTACCAGCGTTTTACCTTCACCCGTTTTCATCTCAGAAATACGGCCTTCGTGCAGCGCAATCCCGCCCAGCATTTGTACATCATAATGACGTTTGCCCAGCACGCGGCGTGATGCCTCACGTACGGTTGCAAATGCTTCAGGAAGAAGTTCATCCGTCGTTTCTCCCTTTTCAATGCGGGCACGGAATTCATCCGTTTTGCCTTTCAACTGCTCATCAGACAATGCCTGAAATTGTGGTTCCAGTTTATTGATCACATCGACCGTCTTCATCAGACGTTTCACATCTCGCTCGTTCATGTCTCCGAAGATCTTTTTGACAAGTCCTAACATGGTATACCCCTTTCGTGCAAAACAGAATAGACCCCCTGATGCCGCCATGCGACACCATCGGATGGATTGTTCATCCATTTCCCCCTGGGGGTAACAAACAAAAAAACATATGAGATGAATCAACTCCAGGCTTGCCACAGTTACTCATGAAGCTGATCGTATTCACCCGGCTCTGGTTTACGAAATATATGCCAGAATTCGAGCTATTGAATCATGTTCATGGTGCTGTGTCTGTCATTGATTATGATTAGCGATCATTCGTTGACAATTCCTCATCAGGACAATGATTCTCTTTGCATAAATTGTAACAGTTTGTAAGGGTCGCCGCAACACGCCATAGCAGACTTCTTAGAACTTCAATCCCCGTATAAACCGAGTTTTAGTGCAAAAAATCATAGTCGTTATCGGAAGTGACAAATGGACTGTTTTATTTCCCGAGACGCTGCAAGGATCAATCAATCATTTGTGGGAAATATGGAATTTAATATCAAAACTAATTTTAACTTCTATAATTCTACTTTTATTTTGATTTTCCTGCTGACTCCTAATCTATTAGACGCAACAATATAGTGAATAGTTTCATCATTTTATTTCCATCTTCCAATAAAGTCGCTACGCACAAAAGAGCCCCATCCCTTGAAGGATGGAAGCTCTCGTTAAGTTCAATTCAGGAAGCATAGGCCCCTGCTTATATTCAATAATAGGGTGTTCTATTCAATTGAAGCGATGCTGTAAGTATACTTAACCTTGCTCAATCAAGCCATACTTGCCATCGTTCCGTTTGTAAACCACGCTTACTTCCTCATTCTCGATATTGGAAAATACGAAGAAGTTATGACCAACCATGTTCATCTGGAGGATTGCTTCTTCCACATCCATTGGTTTTAACATAAAACGTTTCGTCCGTACAACTTCCAAATCATCATCCGTATCCGTGTCCAGTTCGGCTGTAGCCACTGTGCCTGTCGGATCTTCTACGAAGAGGGTCTTCAGGCTGCCTTCCTGACGGAATTTACGGTTAATTTTCGTTTTGTGTTTGCGAATTTGACGTTCCAACTTGTCCACAACGGCGTCAATGGATGCGTACATATCATCGCTCTCATCTTCAGCACGGAGCACAAAGCCCTTCAAAGGAATCGTCACCTCAACTGTATGCAAGCCTCTAGTTGTGCTCAGAGTAACGGCACCGTCAGAGGTAAGGGGTGCGTCGAAATACTTCTCGAGTCTACTCAACTTTTTGTCGACATAATCTTTCAAAGCTTCGGTAACCTCGATTTGTTGACCTCGAATACTTAAATTCATAGGGCACTCCTCCTTTATCTTTGCCACTTCATTATAACACGAATGTAAGCGCCATGTAAAAACTCCCGGTGACCGAATAATGACATCTGCTCCAGTCACATCAACCAACGTAAGTTTAACGCCATATTTCGCGATTTTTCGCCATTTTCGAGCAAAATCACAGATTTAACTGGATTGTACATTTGGCGCTTGATCATCTATTTAACCGTTTTTGAGGTTACTCAATCTGTTATGTAAAACCTGCTTAATTATGACCCTTAAGGTGTCCCGTTTATGCCCTGTAATGGAGAGGTCAACTTCCTCATATTTTACACTCTATAAAATACAAAAAAAGACCCCGGATCACCGGAGTCTGATGCTAGCGATAATTCAATTTGGTAACCATCTAACCATATATGTAGGTCGGATTGTCCGGATGATTATAATTTGATTACGTTAGCTGCTTGCGGTCCACGTGCGCCTTCGACGATGTCGAATTCTACGGATTGACCTTCTTCCAAAGTTTTGAAGCCTTCGGATTGAATTGCGGAGAAGTGTACGAATACGTCGCCGCCGTCTTCAGTCTCAATGAAACCGTAACCTTTTTCTGCGTTGAACCATTTTACTTTACCTTGCATGCACTAACATTCCCTTCGTCATCAAATGAAGTGAAGCTCTGGCCAAGACCCTAGCCCACAACTCAGATGATATCACCTAATCTTATCCATTGTCAATTGGTAAAGAAAATGTTTTATTGGTATTTTTTGTAGATTTATAGGGAGAAATGTTGAACAAATGGGAATAATCTTCATCAAAATAAAAAAAGAATGCAACATATCTTATTCGGATATCTGCATTCTATTACAGCTTACTAGTACCTTTTTGTGTCCACGATAATGCTATCCACTGCATAAGATACTTCATATGCATTTTTTTGCACTTTAGCTCGATTACGTTGCATGAGCCAATCTTTAGCCTCAATCTTTAGATCGTTCATCCGGCTTAGAATCGCCTGGTCATTCTCCATGATAGCCTTAAGCCGTGTTTGTTCGGCTACTGTGGCCTCACGACCACCAGTGCGTTCCAACATCAAATCAATGATTGCCTGACGCTGATCCACAAACGTCTCTAATTCTTCTGAACTCACTTCGTGAATCTGAAGCATAATTTGGCTTGTTAACTGCTCCAATTGAGCAATCAGATCATCCATGAACGACTCCAGGCTCAGAAGAAGACACCATTTTACTCGCCTGAACCCATGTTTCCTTTAGTTCTTTCAAGTATCCCAGCGCTTCTTCTGCAGGTTCTGGTTTTTTCTTTGTATTTGCGTCAATAAGCAAGTAATTAATATATTCATACAAAGCATTCAGATTGGCCGCGATATCAGAAGACTGATCCAAGGTAACAGATAATTCGCTAACAATGGTTTGTGCTTTTCCCAGGTTCAGACTGACCTTCTCGTAATCCTTGGTACCCAATCCATCAAGCGCTGTCCGTACAAAACGAATAGCTCCATCATACAACATAATCAATAACTGACCTGGTGAAGAGGTCTGAACAGACGACTTGCGATATTGATCATATGGAGACTTAATCATATTTACACCCTTTCAATCTTTAAATATTAATCTATCTGGCGAAGAAACTGGAAAGACTTGAGGCTTGACTCTGATACTTACTCATTGCGGTTTCCATCGCTGTGAACTGTTTATAATAACGACTTTCCATGTCTGAGAGTCTTCTTTCTAGTGCAGTAATCTCTGAGTTATATCCTTTGAGCGCCTTACCCATTACACTTTCTTCTTTATAAATACTGTTAACGTCGCCACTAAATTTGGTCGTACCCGCACGCTCTGCGATTTTAGTCATCGCTTTATCCATCTCGGAGTACAACTTGCCGAAAATGGAATCATCCGTGTTCGCCCCTGATCCTTGGAAGAGGTCTGAGACCTGTTGCGGATTATTAATTATTGCTTTTTTAAACTTATCTTCATCCAGATAAATTTTACCATTCTCGAAGTACTTGCCGCCCGTTATTCCGATATTACTCAATTCGCCCATTTTCTCACCCATAATGTTTCTCATGGTGGACGTCAGGCCTGAGAGAATATCATCGTTTTTCAGAAGGCCACTTTTGGCTTTCTCTTCCCACAGCTTAATGTCACTCTCGGACATTGCACTACGCTGATCTTTTGTTAACGGCTGGAAGGTACGATATTTCTCTTCCCCCACCTTGGTGTTGAACAAGGCCAAAATCTTGTTGTAATCCTCGATAAAAGACTTCATCGTTTCGAGCGCTTTATCCGGATCATTCTGTGTCGTAATGGTGAATGGTTTGTCACCTGTTATGGCACCATTTGAGTCTCTGGTTACTGTCTCAGCCAACAAGTTCATTGTCACACCATTGTAAGTAATAACATTACTCGTTGGGGCTGGATTAAGCAAAATCCCATTAATTTTAACAATAGCATCCTTAGCGTTAACGTCTGTAGAGCTTGATCCGAAAAGATCAAACAAAGAATTATCCCCTGCATTTAGCGCTTGAATATTAAGGATACCTGTAGAACCGAGATCTTTCGCAGCAACACTAAACTTCCCGGTTAACTCATCGAAACTTGCTTGTACACCCAGTTCCGATTTACTGTTGATCTTTGCAATTACAGAAGAAACAGTATCTTTACCTGTAAAAGTCATTTCTATATCGTTAATCTTAATTTTATATTCTTTCGTATAATCACTATCTCCGAGACTTGTCGTTGGCTGTCCAAATTTTATTCCATTCGCCAACTCTGCTAAAGATTGTCGTGAAGTAAAGCCTTGCCCGTTGCCATTGGTTACCTTAGCTTTGGCGGTTGCCAGTTGTTCTACAGATACATCCATCTTAATTCCATTTGCAGTTGCACCTGCTTCTGCTCTAACAGCGTCCGTATTGCCTGCAACGACGGCCTTTTGTGTATTCAATGCTGATGATAATCTATATGTCTGCTGCAGCTTCGTGTTACGGAATTCATACATTTTACTATTCAGTTCGCGGTAGCTGTCCCTCTGCCATTCCAATGTTGTTTTCTTTTGATTCAACTTATCCAACGGCGCACGTTTGGCTGTCATCAGCTCTTTGACCATGCTATCAATGTCCATACCGGAAAAACCGTTTACACGCATAAATTCACTCCTCACCTATTAAAATGGATATTGACTCTTTATACTTTCTCGTCAATCAGAATGCCCGCAATTTCCATCATCTTCGCTACCAGATCCAACGTCTGCTCACGCGGAATTTCTCGAAGTACCTCTCCCGTTTCCTTGTTAAGTACTTTGACCATAATATCATTTGTTTTTTCATGGATGCTAATGTCTAATGTGGTCTCTGGCCCTTGCAGTGCCTTCACAGCACGGTCAATATTTCGGATCAGTAACTCTTCACCTACCGGTAACTTTACGCCCTGTCTTTCCTTGCTATAGGCTTCTTTTGCCGTCCTGATGTTTGCAATCTCGCTTCCCGCTTGAGAAGTGCCTACCTGGTTTGGAACCTCGATCGTAGAACTACTTGCAGATGTAGCGGCAGACAATGAAAACTGAATGTTCATCCTTGAATGACCTCCAACTGTGTTCGCATTTATAGTATATATCGGCTTATCGCCTCTCCAGCTTTAGGAAATTTGTAAAATCAAAAAAATCATTTACTAATAAAGTGACTAGAGTGTGATATAACAAAATAAACCTAGTAACCGAAGGCTATTAGGCTGGCATTATTAAAATAAGGGGATATATATGATTTTCTAAATCTACGAAAGGAAATAAATATTTCAAGCAGCGAATTTCCGGAGAAGCGCTCTGGGGTCTTCAACAAACAAATAATTAATAATTAAACTTGCATCAAGCTCATTGTATTCCTCTGTGTCTTAAAATCAGATCACAAATGAGTAGGTCTTCTTCCGTGTCAATATCATAAGAACGTTCTTTAGGAATAACAAATGGCAGAGTTTCATCGTGTAGAAACGTTCTGTTTTCTATGAGCCATTCAGTCTGAGCAATATATATGGCACCATTAAGCTCATAAACGTCAGGTAGATTCTGCCTACGTGAACTAATCTCAACCTGGTTTATGACTGGCTTCATCTTATTATGATCAAGAGTGTACATCCAAAAGGGTGACTTACCGCTAATATTTACACTGACACTAGAAACAGCATTATTCTCTTCGCATCTCTCAATACAAAGGTCAATATCTAACACAGAGCGCAATGGTGAGGTTGGCTGAAGTAACATAACATAATCGAAAGCCGGCATATGTTCAAGAGCATGTAGGACTGGTGCAATACCAGGCGTATCATCTTCAGCCAAATGTATAGGACGAACAAAAGGAACATCACAACCATACTCTTCTGCTGTAGTAATAATCTCTGTATCTTCTGTCGAAAGAATTAAATGATCTATATACTTAGACTTTTTAGCTTCTTCAATTGACCAAGCAATCAAAGGCTTCCCTGCAACAGACCTAAGATTTTTCCTCAAAACACCTTTCGATCCCCCTCTAGCAGGAATTATAGCCAAAATCTTTTTATCATTAATCATGTAATCCTCCGATATCAAGTTACTTCATTATCTTATTTAACGATTTCACAAGGATTTCCATAAGCCACAGCATTATTGCCAATGCTTTTCACGACTACACTGCCTATCCCTATGATAGTACCCTCACCTATACTTAAATTCTGTCTAATTACAGTTTGTGCTCCAATATGAGCGTTGTTACCAATTTTAACACCGCCAGCTAAAACTACACCAGAAGCTACATGAGCATATTCCCCAACATTACAGTCATGTTCAATAATTGCTCCTGAATTCAGTATTGCACAGGAATTGATAACAGAACCTGCGTTTACAATGGCTCTTTTCCCAACGAAGACTCCTTCACCAAATTTCGTATCAGAACCAATGACTGCTGATTTATCAACAATCACAGGTATATGAAAGCCGAAGGCTGTTATTAATTGATGTAACTTGATTCTTGGCTCAGGATTACCGACACTTCCAACCGTAATAAAAGCAGAATGAAATCCTTTATTAATAAACTCTTCAAGTTCTTCATCTGTACCTATTATTGGAACGTCAAGTATATTCTTACCTACATTTTCTCTCTTATCAATAATTGCGATATCTGAATATAAATTCAACCCTATGAGACTATCTAAAACTGATTTGCAGTGTCCTCCACCACCAATTAATAAAATTTTATTCGACGCCATTAAATACCAGTCCTTATTGTATTAAATATAGTATTTAAAATCCTTATACTCAAACATTCACTTCACTAATTCTTCTTTTCTGAAAATCCCCTGATATTCTCTATCCGCTTGCTCAAATTCCGTAATTTGTCCTATATCAAGCCAATATTCATGAATAGGAAAAACTGCCACTTTCTCTCCATTAGCCACAAGTTCCTTAAACAAGGTAGGCATATCATAAAATTCTCCATGGGGGATATAATCAAAAACTGCAGCATCCAGAACATACACGCCTGCATTTACAAAGCTACAATGCACCGGCTTCTCATTAATATTGATTAGATTCGTTCCATCTGTTTCTACTACACCGTAAGGAAT
The DNA here is from genome assembly GCF_003719335.1 of Paenibacillus amylolyticus. Taxonomy (GTDB): domain Bacteria; phylum Bacillota; class Bacilli; order Paenibacillales; family Paenibacillaceae; genus Paenibacillus; species Paenibacillus amylolyticus_D. The sequence continues at coordinate 178,476 of NZ_RIAS01000009.1, read as the reverse complement.
CTGGTACTGATATTCTCTCACACACATTGTCGCAATTGCATCTTGCTCTATATGAAATTGCATAAGATGTTGAAAATTAATTTGTGTAAGCAGATCTCCATTCATTACAAAAAAGGGTTCTTTAGGGCGATCAGTTAATAAAGAGAGTGCTCCAGCTGTCCCCATTCTCTTCTCTTCTTCTATATAATCAATATTTATGTTATGTGCTTCTCCGTTAAGAAAGTAATCTTTAATTATCTCTTTTTTATAATTTACAGAGAAAATAAATTGAGAAAAACCAAATTGTTTAAATCCGTCAACAATGGTTTCTAAAATTGGCTTATTTCCTACTTTTAACATAGGTTTAGGAATTTCATTGGTTAGGGGGCGTAATCTGGTCCCTAATCCCCCAAGCATTAGAACAACTTTGTTATGCTTCGTTCCATGTTCCATTCTATCAGCAAAAAGTACATCAACCACTTTATTTTGTTTATTAACAATCGGTAATTGCCTAAGCCTTTTAACACTCATACTATGCTTATATACATTAGGATGCTGCCCAGCAAGTTCACTTACAGGATTAGAGTTCATGATCATTTTTATGGAGACATCTAGTCCGTATCCTTTAAGCAGACCTCGTCTTATGTCTCCATCTGTTACAGTCCCTAACAAACAACCATTGTTATCAACAACAACTGCAAATTGTAAGGATGACTCGTTGATAACCTTCATGGTTTCTAATAAGTTCCTGTCATCTTGTACGATCACTTTCTCCCATAGTTTCATAAGCGCATCCCTTCTTCCATCATAGAATCTATTTCTCTATCATTTCGTGACTACCAATAACTTTATTATCGGAGAACGATTCTGTTATTTTATATCTAATCACTAATTTTTAACGTTCTTAAATCTCAAACTATCTTGAAAGAAATACCTCCAAACACATTCAACACCTTATGAATACTCAATTAACTCATCTTCCTTGAAATCTCTAGAAGCTTTTTTACCAAGAAGTGCCCAATATTTCTTAGGCTCGATACCACTACCTGGTCTTTTAACAGTAATATTGCTCATCGTGAATTCCTCGCCTGCTCGAATAGATTCTTTTGCAACAATACTTTTACGAGCTGGGATACGATTCTGGAATTCATTCTCACTAGGTCTTTTAATCCCATCTCCAAGTGCCGTTTCTACTTCTCTAATGCCACTAACGAAAGCCTTTAATTCATCTGGCTCTAGCGATGCCTTATGATCCGGTCCTTCCAAGGAGCGGTCTAACGTAAAATGCTTTTCTACTACTGTAGCTCCCATACCCACTGCAACCATTGCAAGATTAATCCCCGCTGAGTGGTCTGAAAAGCCAACAGGAACCTGAAATTCTTGCTCTAATGTTTTTATTGCCTTCAAATTAATTGATTCAGTTGGAGCTGGGTATTGTGTAGTGCAATGAAGCAAAACAACATGCTCATGAAGTAATGCCTTAGCATGATCTGTATGGTAAAAAGTCTTTACATGTTGCTCATTAACAGGTTCTGTCGGATTAGCAAACCCATATGCTATATAAGAAAGTGCCTCGTGAATCTCATCTAAATCGGCCATTCCTGTTGACACGATCATCTTATTTCCTTTGGTTGCGATATAATGCAAAAAAGGCGCGTTGGTAAGCTCGCCAGAGGGTATTTTAACTTTATCGATGCCCAGTCTATCCATTAAAAAGTCAGCACTATCCACATCAAAAGGTGTGGATAGAAATTCTATATTTTGCATTTTACAAAAAGCCTGCAAATGTTCGAATTCTTCGTAACTGAGTTCCAACTTTTTTAGCATTTCAAATTGGGAGGAAGATCCTTTCAAATTTTTGATTTGATATTCTGCTTGTTCAGCATTTTTAGTTACTAGACTCTCTGCCTTAAAAGTTTGAAATTTTACAGCATTTGCTCCGGAATCTTTAGCCACCTTAATCAATTCTTTAGCCATTTCCAATGAACCATTATGATTAACTCCGACCTCAGCAATAATATAAGTTTTCATGGTATGCTCCCTTGAATAAAAAAACATATTATTTAAAATCATAGAATTTTTTTAAAAGTATGTTACCAAGCTTACTTTCTTTTAAGATCAGGGCTATTTTCTCGGAAGTATTACCTTCACCATATAACAAAGGGGCACTCTTGATCTCTTCTTTGAAAGAAGCTGAGAGGCCTTTTATTATTGCAGCCTTTATATCATCTATTGAAAAGGAACAATCAATGACAGATGCAGCTTTGAGCCTCCCCTGTTGACGTATTCCTATATTTATAGTTGGTTTCTCGAAAACTGGACTTTCTAAAAGTCCACTAGAAGAATTACCAATCACCATTTCACAATGGCGAACAGCGTTCAAGTATCTAACTTGTCCAAGCGAGGTATAGACTCTTGTACGGTCAGGATTCCGCTCAACGTACGCCTCAATATATTTATTTATAATCCGCCCATCGGTGTCGGCATTTGTTTTCGTAAACAGGATTTGATAATTGGGGAATTGATCCAAGGCCTTAAGCAGATTCTGAATTTGTATCTCTGAAGAACTGCCTTCCAAAGTAGTTGGATGCAACGTAACTAGAAAAAATTTTTCTAATTGAAAATGAATACTCTCAGATAATTCTACTATATCCATACATTTTGTTTTTCGTATACCTTCTATTCCTAACGCTCCAACATTATAGACGGTCTCCGGCTGTTCGCCCAATTGAATTACACGATTTTTATATTCCTCAGAAGCAGTAAAATGAAAATGTGCCATTTTGGTTATAGAATGACGGATAGCATCATCTATAGCTCCTTGAGTCAATTCCCCCCCATGGATATGAGCTATTGGAATCCTCATAATCATAGCGGCCTGAGCTGCTGCAAAAATTTCAAAACGATCACCTAAAACTAATAGAATATCAGGTTTGATTCTTTCAAGTGCATCAGCAAATGAAATAACACCCAATCCTACTGATTTCGTTATCGCCGTCGTTGAATCTCCAGAGATCAACATCTCAATCTTTTCATCTATAACAAAACCATCTTCTTCAATTTCCTTGTACGTTAGACCAAACTCTGGGGACAGATGCATCCCCGTGACTATAAGTTTCAACTCAAGTCCAGGCTCATGTATTATTCGCTTCATCAGGTGGTGTAGCAACCCATACTCTGCTCTAGTCCCAGTAACAATACAGATTTTACGATTCAACGGTAGATACCTCACTTAATGGTGTGCTAGGCATACTAATTATAACTGCATTTAAATACTCTGTTTCACTAAGATCGCTTCTAGGACATGATTGATATATCTTCAATGTGTGCAAAGGGCTCCAGACTGGACGACACATTACTCCCTGCCCATTTAAGAATTCAAGAATTTCTTCTTTATGATTCTCGTCTTCGATAAGCATCGTTTGTAACCAATAGTTACTTCTTGCCATTGGAATTTCTTTAAATAATCTAACCCCTTCAATTTCTTCGAGCCAGAGAGAATAGGTTTCTGTTAATTTACGTTTAGACTCAATAAAAGAAGGAAGCTTCTCTAATTGGGCACATCCTAGTGCTGCATTTAGATTAGGCATTCGATAGTTAAAACCGATCTCATCATGCAGATACATCCATTGATGTGGAACTTTTGCCGTGGTAGTCAAATGTTTAGCATAATCCGCCAAGGTCTCATCATCCGTTAGGATAGCTCCACCTCCACCAGTTGTGATGATCTTATTTCCATTAAAACTAACAGCACTAACCCGTCCAAAGCTCCCCGTATGTTTTTCTTTATAGTAGCTACCTAATGACTCAGCTGCATCTTCCACAAGTTCAAGATTGAACTTCTCACACACTGAAACTAACTCATCCATCATACAAGGATGACCAAAAGTATGCATAGGTACCATTGCTTTAATTCGACGGTTTGTATTTTTGTTATACAACTCTCCCTGCCGAAATTCCCCAATAGAATCCAAGTATCTTTCCAATTTCATTGGATCTATTCCTAGTGAATCTCTATTCACATCAACAAAATGAGGAATAGCCCGAATGTAAGTTACAGCATTGGCTGTTGCAACAAAGGTCAAAGAAGGAATGAGAACTTCATCCTCTTCTACCACGCCAACAAGCTTTAAAGAGATATGCAATGCTGCTGTCCCATTTACGACAGCTACTGCTCGCTTCACACCCACAAAACGAGCTAATTCTTCCTCGAAACGATTAACATAAGAACCAACAGAGGATACCCATCCAGATTTGACACAATCCGTTACATATTCAACCTCTTTATGATTAAAGGTCGGCTCATGGAGTCCGACCACTTCTTTTTGATATTCAGCTTTTATTAACGTGGCTAATTCCATCCATTGTTTATTATTCATAAGTTGTACACATCAGCTTTATATCTTGATAAATTATCTTCGTCAGTAAACCAATTAATCGTTGCTTGTAACCCTCTACGAAACCCCTCTTTTTGTCCAAACATCGGTTCCCACCCCAATAAGTCTTTTGCCTTCTGATTGTTACACCAGAGTCGCTCCACTTCGCTTTTTTCAGGTCTAAGACGATCTTCATCAGTTTCTATCACTAACTTTACGCCCATGATGTCCGCAATAGTATCAGCAGTCTCACCTATGGAAACTTCATAGTTAGATCCAATATTAATAACTTCTCCAATGGATTGATCCGATTCCATAACAGAGATAAATCCATTCACCGTATCTTCCACATAATTAAAATCACGTGTTGGAGTAACCGAACCAAGCTTAATATTATGAATTCCATTTGCAATCTGACTAATAATTGTAGGAATAACTGCACGGGCAGACTGACGTGGTCCATACGTATTAAATGGTCGTATTACGGAAATTGGGGTTTCAAATGAACGATAAAATGACAACGCCATTTGATCTGCACCAATTTTCGATGCAGAGTAAGGGGATTGTCCTTGAAGCGGATGATCTTCGTCGATTGGAACGTACAACGCTGTACCATAAACTTCACTAGTTGAAGTGTGCACGACTTTATCCACATTTAACTCTTTGGCAGCCTGTACGATATTTAAGGTGCCCACAATATTCGTATCAATATATGTGGATGGTGAATGATAAGAATAGGGAATCGCGATTAATGCTGCCAGGTGCAACACGTGAGTACATCCAACCATGGCCTGTTTTACACCAAAAGGATCCCTGATATCTCCTGCAAATACCTCGAGCTGTGATTTAACATCCATTGAGCTTTGATCTAACCATCCCCACGAGTTGAAGGAGTTATAGTTAACAAACGCTTTAACGTTATATCCCCTTTTGACAAGTTCTTCGGTTAAATGAGAGCCAATGAATCCATCAGCACCTGTAACCAAAATTTTCAACAGAATCATCCTTTACAGAAAATGTTTTTACAGCACCTTTTCAGAAAATTATATCTCTCGCAATATAGTGAGGTTTTAATAAAGCAACGTTACTCTCCCAAGCTTTCAGCCGTTTCTGCTAGTAAGGAAGTAATTTCATTTAAGGTATATACAGCGACATCTAAAAACCCAAGATTAACCTCTTGTGCTTTAATAACATTATTGGCATTAATCACTCGCTCTATAGTATATAAGTTCCATACAGAGGTTCTCATCGCTGGCTGTAAACAGTGCCGTATTAGCCAATTGTCTAATACTAGCAAAAAAAAGTCTTCGGTTCGATCAATCTTCTTCAGCGCTTCTTTCAATTCGGCTTCAGAAGAATTCTCATTTATTTTAACACGTCTAACTTGTTTTTGTTGTTTCTCGAACTGAAGTTTAATATCCAAAAAATGTCTATACTGTTCTCTCATAATTTCCTTTAGCCGTTGCTTCTCAAGAGGATAGTTCGGTATTTCTTGTAAAACTTCTGGCATAGGTTTTATCTTATCGTTACAGTACCTCTTCCCAACTTCTTCTAAGCTTAACTGTTCAGTATACGCAATTTTGGCTCCACCTTCTGTGGAATTAATGACATGTAACTTCTTGTTCGTAATTTCTAATTCAAACCACGTTCGAAATGTATTCCAAATTTCTGTAGTAGCAACTCTCCCTCCGTAATAACCCTCCGTTTCCAAGAGGTCAAATGAGGAGTACATGCTACTTGTTAAATCTTTGTCATCATAGATCGTGCCTCCAGCATGCGTCTCTCCAACCGTATCCCCGTAAGCCAAATCCTGCCCCAGCAATATAATTGGAGAAGCTCCAATGTGCTCAGCGACACCAAAAGCTACATGAGCACAAGATAGACCGATACTTATAGAGCTATCGTCCCCTAACCCTAAGACTTCTTTCAACCATATAAACTCTCCTACATTTTCACGCATAGGTATAACAAGTTTACCAGGGAACTCTTCCAATATGTTGGGGTACAGAACTAGGGGACCAACAAGTGTTGATTCAACAGGATACTTCTTGCCTTCATAGAAATAAGTGTAGGTCTCTATTCCTCGTTCTACCGAACAAATAAAGTCAGGAATAATCCCTTCATCACAAAGACGTTGAGCAATGGTATCCACAGCAATAATAACGACTTTATCTTTCAAGTCATGTAATTGATTGATATTTTTATTTAAAGACGGACCGGCAGCCACGACTACAGCTGGCACGTTACGCATTGTATTCTTGAGTAGTGAAACATCTTTCGAACGAGTAAGATGCTTGAGGTTTTTCATATGATTTTTAAATCCTATCAAACTATCTTCTACAGAGTTACCGTACAACATTGTTTTATAGCTTACGGACTCTTTAATTATTTTAACCACAGCCAAACTGGACTGAAGATCTTGTTCACGATACATATGAGTAAAATAAAATTTGATCGTCTTCACATAGAAAATAGCATTAGTTAATAGATATTTATCTAAAAATCGAGATAGATTACTTATTTTATCAGCGAACAAAACCGCTCCCGGTCTTTGAAGGAATGAAAGATCCTTTTCTTGCAACGAATAGCTAAACAAGGGGAGATTAGGTTCAATGATGACTAACAAAGACTCGTCGCCCATCAATGTAATAAGTTTTTGAATTTCTTCTATAGAATAAATTCCTAGAACAAAAATCAGTTCCCGTTTTAAAGGGTTGGGCTGATTGGAATCATCGAATTCATTTTTTAAAAAAAACGACTGCTCTCCATTGATGAATATTTCATTCCCGTTACTATCCACTTCAAAGGAGATTTGCTCTAACTCACTTTCATCAGGCATTCCAATCCAGTGATCGGCGTTAGCTGATAGAATCTCAATATTCCGATCCATTAACTCCATTCTGCTTGCTCCCTTATGCATAATTTTCTTAATAATCAGAGATTCACTACAGCACCTAGTATAGCAAGAAAGCCCCACCAAGTGGGGCTTTCTTGAACTGATCAGAAATCATCTTAGTACAGACTTCTGTTAAAGCTTCAATTATCTCAACAATTGCAGTACGCCTTGTGGTTGTTGATTTGCTTGAGCCAACATAGCTTGAGCTGCTTGAGCCAAGATGTTGTTCTTCGTTTGGCTCATCATTTCTTTTGCCATGTCAACGTCACGGATACGGGATTCAGCAGCAGTCAGGTTCTCGGAAGCTGTTCCCAAGTTGTTGATTGTGTGCTCCAGACGGTTTTGTACAGCACCCAGTTTAGCACGTTCGCTGGAAACCAGGGAAGTCGCTTTGTCCAGAACTGCGATTGCTTTAGAAGCATCTTCACGAGTGGAGATGTTCAGAGCAGCTTCGCCTTTAATATCGTTAGAGCCGTTAGTAACGTTGTTATCTTTCGTGAAACCAGCTTGTCCAGCATTTCCTGTGATACCCAGTGCTGCTGCACGAACATCGTTAATTTGCAAGGACATCGATTGGCCTGTATTTGCACCAATTTGGAACTTCGTGGAGAAGCCTACTCCTTGTGCTCCAGCACCTACCACTTGTTGAACGTTACCGATTGTTGCAGTGCTCGCAATACCCAGACCTAATGCAGTAGTACCAGCGCCCACTTTAATATCTTTACCTGTCTCGGACAGGAACTGAAGTTTGTTATCTTTAGACAAGGAAGCTGTAACTTTGCTGTCCATGCCAGCTGCTTGCAAAGATGCATTCAAATCTTTAACGAGTGATTCCATAGCAGCTTTAGCTACGTTAGCATCAGCATTTGTAGTATCATATGTTTTTGGAGTAGTGCCTGTGTTCAGGTTAACAGTCACTTCACTCTCAGAACCAATTGTGAATTTGATTGTTGAACCAGAAGCAATGGAAACAGCTGCAGCAGTAAGGGCAGTAGCACCTTGGAGTCCTGCACGTTCTACTGTTGAAGGGTCTCCTTTAACTTTAATCGAAGTCGCAACACTCGCTCCCAAAGCTGTAGCATTTACGAACTCCATTTTGCTTGTTGCGCCTGAAGACTTAGCAGTGAACTCAAGTGTATTACCAGCACCTACTTTAATGTCTACCAGATCAGACAATTTAACTCCACCAGATGTAGTAGCATCCAACGCAGTTTTCAATGCTTTAGCGTTTTCTGCCGCAGTGGAAGTTCCTACGCCAGCAGTCACAGCGGAAAGTGCAAATGTTTTATCATCAATCGTAATTTTTGCACCCGCACCAAATGTAATAGCACCAGTAGCGATTGCAGTACCCATTGCTTTTTTAGCGTTTGTAGCTTGAGTCAGTTTCTCGCTGTCACTTGAACCAATACCACCGTTAAGCAACTTTTGAGTATTGAACTCAGTAGTGTTACCGATACGGTTAACTTCGGAAGTCAATTGGTTCATCTCGTCTTGCAGTGCTTGACGGTCGGAATCTGTGTTTGTTCCGTTCGCGGATTGGTTAGAAATCTCACGCATACGTTGCAGGATGGAGTGAGTTTCGTTCAATGCACCCTCAGCTGTTTGGATCAAAGAGATACCATCTTGAGCGTTACGGGAAGCTTGGTCCAAACCACGGATTTGGCCGCGCATTTTTTCGGAAATTGCCAAACCGGCAGCATCGTCACCAGCACGGTTGATGCGAAGACCCGAAGACAATTTTTCGATGTTTTTGTTAGTGTTGCTAGTGTTGATGGACAATTGGCGGTGAGTGTTCAACGCCGGAATATTGTGGTTGATAATCATTGAGTGTTTCCTCCCTGAAATAAGTTAGTTCCACATCCTTGTGGTAAACGCCGCGACATTAAGGTCGGCCGCCCTGCCGAAGCAGCGTCTAAATTATATATCGACGGGAGGTGAGCAACTGTTTATAGCAAATGGGAAATTTTTAATCTTTTTTTAATCCATTATTTCGAAGACGTTCCATGAATGCTTCAACATCGGCAGCCAGCGGTGTAGCAGACTCCCGGTTTGCGTCCTGAATTGCGGCATAAATCTCTTGGCGAAAGATATCAATATGCTTTGGTGCGGATATGCCGATTCTTACGGTATCCCCTTCCACAGCAAGTACCGTGACTTCGATCTGATCCTGGATGACAATGGACTCACCCTTTTTCCTGGACAAAACGAGCATATTACACTCCACCTTTCACGGATCTCGCATCTTCTTCCTCTTCGGCCCAGATCAGATGTCGTGTATCGTATCCGGACTGATGAAGTACAACTTGTTTGCCCAGTTGTTTTTCCGGATTAAGTACGACTGGTGCCAGGAGATTCATTGTCGATTTATTGGCTTGCGAATGGATGGTAACCAGAGAGAATACGGCGACTTGTTCGTCAATCTGCAACTCTTCTTTATCCACTTCACTCAACTCAAAGCTGTAGTCAGGCGCAAACGTAAAAGGACTCACTAACAAGAAAGACAACTCCTTCTCACGCACAGATTGCAAATAACTAAACGGTGTGTCTTCCCACGGGATTAGTGCAAATTCTGTTTCTTCTTCAAATCCAGGTAATCCTTTGGGAAATTGATAGATTTCTTTCTCCTGAACTTCAACTTCTCCCCACATGCTTGTCTGAATAAAAATAATAAACGCCTCCTTGGCGATGATTTTGTACAAAAAAAGCCATAGAGGGCTTCGTCCGAGACCGTCTATAGCTCACATTATAACTTATAACGCCATATCGATGGCTGGCGGTGTGTATTTAACGGATGCATATTGCTTCACATAGATGTCCAGCTTGCCTCGTTGATACTCAATCTCCGGTTTGTTTACCGTCACATTCAGCTCAGAAACCGCCGGATCATAACTAATATCGGGTGGCCTTGTATTGATGCGGATCTCCACGTTATCAAAAGAAGCAGGAGTTCGCGTCTCTGGAAACGGCTGAGGCATCCAATCGCTGCCCACAATGTTCGCAATCGTATTGCCTGGTTTGTGAATAGCAGCGAGCTGGTTCCCTTGTTCTACTCGCGCAGCGAGATTTTGAAGGAAATTTTGCTGAATTCCCGAGTAGATTCGGGCATTCATATCAATCATATTACCGCCTGTATAGGCGGCGAATGCTTGGCTTTGATCTACATTAAGCTCAATCGGATGACTCTGAACCGTAAGTTTAGCCGGCTTAGTCTGAAGCTGTACATCGGCTTTGGGCTGACGGATAGAATATTTTCCAGGGTCGGCATCAATATTTAATATAGAAGGGGTTGTCTGAATCTGTACCACAGGAAGGATCTTCATACTGCACCCACTCCTCTTATCTCAGGAAATCCACCAGAGAAGGTGATATGATTTTTGCGCCAACAGACAACGAGGCGTTATAGATATTTTCCTGGATTTTAGATTTCAAAGACAGTTCTGCAATATCGGCATCCTCGACTTTGGCTTGCAGATCCGTCAGGTTAATACCCAGATCATCCAAACGCCCCATCATCAGATCAACACGGTTTGTTTTTGCTCCAATTTCGGATCGGATCGACAATATTTTCCCCATACGAGAATCCATGATGTCCAGTTGATTAGACAATTCCTTTTGGTCGCCATCTTGTAATGCTTGCATAACGGTATTCATGATCACAAATAGATTGTCTTGTTCTGTAGCTGTACCGAAAACTTCATTCCCGCTTACATTGATAGGCAGTTGCACACTTTCACCTACAATGAAATTGATCTTCCCTTGGTCCGTCACTACCGAAGCAGCATTGGTCGTATCTAGCGTACCATCCGCATTAGAAGGAAAATCATAAGGTTTGACATCATAGGTCTCCCCATTAAAAATGTATTTCCCATTAAGCTTACTATTCGAAATATCAATAAGCTGTTCCTTCAGCTGTTTTACCTCTTCATTAATGCTATCGAGTGCGGTCTGAGGATTAGTTCCTGTTGTCGCTTGAACCGTCAATTCACGCAAACGCTGAACAACGTTACCAGCCTGATTCAGCACGGTATCATTAAATTCCAACCAGGAAACGGCACTATCCACGTTTTTCTGATATTGCTCATTAGATGATAATTCAGCACGGTAACGAAGGGAGTACGTGATCCCTACCGGATCATCCGAAGGCTTGTTGATTTTACGCCCCGTAGCCAGTTGAGTCTGAGTGTTGTTCATCTGTTGTGCATTCCTGTTGAGGTTCATTAGCAGTTGCGCACCCAACATATTATTTGTAATTCTCATGGTCTGTCATGTCACTCCCTTCGATTATCTGCCTACCATACCCGTAGAGTTAATCAATTTATCTAACAGTTGATCGTATGTGGTCATAAAACGTGCTGATGCACTGTACGCATGCTGGAACTTGATCATGTTCCCCATCTCTTCATCCAGTGATACACCACTGACGGATTGACGCCGTGTATCCACTTGCTGTACCAAAAACTCGGAGTTGGAAGTCTGACGTGCGGCTTCCTGCGATTGAACACCTAACTGTCCCACAATGGCACTAAATTGAGCACCAATCGTTGCACTACTTAGACCATCTGCCGATTTCATCGGCGTATCCTTAAGGTTTGCGATCAAGTTCGCAAGAGTGTTGTTCCCCTTAATCACCGTTTCCGTGCCGGAAGCCGTTGTCGTCCGCAGGGATGTTGCAATTTTACTTGGATCAGCCAATATTGCAGCATTCAAGGAGATATTTCCGGCAGTAATTGCAGTTCCGCCTCCAGCCGCAGTAAAGAACGGTAATCCTCCATTATTCGTTCCATCCATGCTGTAACCCAGTTGATGCAATCCGTTCAGCCCTTTTACTGTAACCTTCATGTCACTGGTCAGTGTCCGCGCTGCGCCCGTAAGGCCCAACGAATTGTTTTCCGGCAACACGGAGCCCGCAGGTATGGTGATATCAATATCTCCATTGGCCAGCGTATTCGCTAAGTCATCCATCTGTTTACGATAATCACTCACCAGCGTATCTCTGGATCTGATCATACCGTGAACTTCACCGTTGGTGAGCGTACCCGCTGTATAGGCATTATTCAAAAACGCTGAATCTACAGTAGCTTGAACAGCCCCACCCGTTACAAGCTCCTGTCCATTCATCTGAATCTGGTAGCCCTGTGGTGTATCGGTAACGGTAATATTCATAATTTTGGACAGCTTGTCTGCCATTAAGTCACGTTGGTCACGCAAATCGTTTGCGTTATCGCCAAGGGATTCAACCTTTACGATTGCACTATTCAGGTTTGCAATGTTACCCAGATAACCCTGAATTTCATTACTTTTCACCGCAATATTACTATCCAAATCCTGACTTAGAGAGTCTAATTGGCGACTAATCTGGTTCATCGCGTCGGTAAGAGCCAGAGTGGTCTCTTTAACAATTCGGCGAGCCGTAACGTCTTCCGGGTTTTTACTTAGATCTGACCAGGATTTATAGAAATTATCCATAACCGTACGAAAACCAGTTTTGGAAGGTTCGTTGACAATTGCCTCAAGTTTCTCCAGTGTATCCCGTTGAATGGACCAACTCCCGAAGTTGGTATTTTCGTTGCGATATTGGTCATCCAGAAATTTCTCGCGAACACGGGTGATCGAGTCGAACTCTACCCCCGTTCCGAGTTGCCCTGGTGATGTACTATGCAAAAATGCAAACGGCTCCATAGGAATGGATGCTTGCATATTTACTTTCTGACGTGAGTACCCCTCCGTGTTGGCGTTGGCTACGTTATGACCTGTTGTGCTAAGAGCGGTCGTCTGTGCAAACAAACTGCGTTTAGCCGTTTCGATTGAATGAAATGTAGATGTCACCTGGTTTCCCCCTATTTAATCAGGCACGCGTGTCGAACAGACCGATTCGTCCTGGATTGCCGTGCTTATCAGCAGGATGCTGATAAGTTGCATCCTGTTCAGGCCTCGAAGCAAAGATGTCCATCGATAGATCAATAAACATTAACGATTGTTCAATTAACTTTTGATTGAGTTGATTGATATCTTTCAATTCTTGTAATGTTCCCGCCAGCTTCTTCTGAACTTCAAACAATCGCTGTTTGTCAGCCGGATCAAAGATCAGCTTGGAAATCTCGGTAATATTCAGGTTCAGCATGGACTTAATGCCACGCTCCTGAAGCAGTTCGTGGACAGCGTGTAGTCGTTCTGTTTCAAGCGGCTCCTGCTGTTTCATAAACTTGGATTCCTTATTCATGATAGCAATAAGCTGGTCTACATCATTTTTGACGATAACTTCTCGTTTAACCTGACTGAGTGCCAGCATATCACGGTGACTTTGCTCCATCTGCTCTAAAACTGCAATTAATCTGTCCAGTGCTGCCATTACATAATCACCTATTCCTTATCAAAAGACTTGAAATACGGTAGCAGCTTGTCAGCAAGCTTGCTACTGTCCACCTGGTATGTTCCCGAGCTTACCTGCTCTTTCAACTCCTGAATTCGTTGCAGCCGTCCTGCATCTTGCGTACGTCCTTGTTCTTCGAGCATCTTCATCGCCTCCGGAGAAATGGATACTTCATCCTTACGGCGGCTTTTCTTGGTCTCAGCCTGCTGATTGGATTCAACATTCCTCTGATATGAATTGATGGCTCCAATTCGACTTGGTTCATTGATTTTCATTCGAAGTGCACTTCCTTTCACCTGAATTTTTTTCGTTGATATACGTATTTCTTTCTTTATCTTTATGTGTTCGAAATGAGTAGGATAATAAAAAAAACCGATAATCTTTAATAAGTTTATCGGTACGTTCCAAAACATTTGTTATAGCATTATTCGTATTTAAGACCACGTTCCTATGAATTGCGCAGTTTGTCGACGGCATTGTAGGTTCGTCCGCCTACTTGGTTGTTATCCTTCTGGCCTACTTCACGAGCTGCCCCAGCCAAGTCTTTCGTTAGTCGAGTACGGCAGGAATCGCACATATGGCCTTCACGAATCAGCATTCCGCACACTTCACAAGGATACATCATATTCGGGGCGTTTTCGATGGAAATCCGTCCCTCTCGAATAAACTTCGTGATGGTTTTGATTGAAACTTCTGTCGCATCCGACAGTTCCTGTATGTTGGCGCCTTTATTCTCGCGCAAATAGTCTACACAGATCTGGTATTCCTGCTCCATTTCCTTGATACAGTTCGAGCACACATCACGAAAATTCAATGCATACAATTTGCCGCAACGAGGACAATTCCCTAAATTCATCGCTAAAACTCCCCTCTCAAACTTCCTTTTCCGACTAGATAATATCTATACATTACCTTATTTTCTCATATGAAGTCCATAGCTTATTTACGAAATAAAAACGAAGACAGGATGCACGTTTACGCAAACCCGTCTCCGGAATTGTAATTATTATATATCATTAATTCAAGGTTCTAATACTCACAATTGAAGACCATACACTCGTATTCTGATCATTAAATGCCCGAACACGGTATCTATGCACACTTGCAGGTAATAAATCCAGATGTATAAATGCTGGATCACTAACAATCGCAGCAATCTGTCCGTCTGCTTCAATCTCATAGGATGTGGCACCCGCTACATTGTCCCATGTAATTGTAATGCTTGTCCGATCTACTGTTCCCTTAGGTACCGCTGCACTCAATTGAGTTACTCCCGTAATCATTTCGCTCCATGCTCCGACACCGGAAGCATTCTTCGCTCGAATACGGAAAGAATGCTCTGAATTGGGTGCAAACCCACTCTTCGTGTAGGCAACAGCATTGATCGCCACGATTGTACCGTCAATCTCCAGATCATAGCCGGTTGCTCCGATTACTGCATTCCATTTTAGCGCAATTGCTGCGGTTGTTGCAGAATTCACAGTTAGACCGGGTACACTTCCTGGCAGTGTTGTTTGGGAGACCACGGCTGTCCATGCACTCACATTGGTATCGGTCAGCGCTCGTACGCGATACTTGTGTGCAGTTCCTCCGAGCAGCTCGCTGTGAGTGTAAAAAGGGTCACTCACGGTTGCTACGCTGTTTCCGTCTGCCTCAATTTCATATTTGGTTGCCCCAGCAACTCCAGTCCATGTCAAAAGAATCGAAGTTTCTTCTGGCACCCCTTTCAAAGCGGTTGGCAGATTTAATTGCGTAGAGGCATTCAGCATTTCACTCCAGCTACCGATTCCGGCTGCATTTTTGGCGCGGATGCGGAAAGTGTGATCGGTGTTCGCCGCGAGGCCGCTCTTCGTATATGCTGTCCCGGTTACCGCCACAACGGTGCCATCGATCTCCAAATCATAGCCGGTAGCTCCAGTGACAGCTGTCCATTTCAATGCAATAGCTGCATTGGTCACGGTGTTAATCGCCAGACCACTGACGGATGCTGGAATAGTACTTTGCGTCAGAACCGTTGTCCATGCACTTGTATTTGTTTCCGTTAACGCACGAATACGATATTTATGCGCTGTACCTGGCAACAGGGAGGTATGGCTATAGCTTGGTTCTTCCACCGTCGCTACGACTGCGCCATCCGCTTCGATCTCGTATTTCGTTGCATCGGCAATCGCTGCCCATGTCAGGTTGATCGCTGTTTCTTCCGACACAGCTTTCAGAACAGGCGTATTCAACTGTGTTGTTGAACGGATCAGGTCGCTCCACGCACCTGCACCTGCGGCATTCTTCGAACGAATGCGGAAGGTGTGATCGGTGTTCGCCGCAAGGCCACTCTTCGTATAGGCTGTGCCGGTAACCGCTACAACAGTGCCATCGATCTCCAGATCATAGCCGGTAGCTCCTGTCACAGCTGTCCATTTTAACGCTATAGCTGCATTGGTTACCGAGTTAATGGCCAGACCACTGACGGATGCAGGTATCGTGCTTTGCGTCAGTACCGTTGTCCACGCGCTTGTATTTGTTTCCGTTAACGCACGAATACGATATTTATGCGCTGTACCTGGCAACAGGGAGGTATGGCTATAGCTTGGTTCTTCCACCGTCGCTACGACTGCGCCATCCGCTTCAATCTCGTATTTCGTTGCATCGGCAATCGCTGCCCACGTCAGGTTGATCGCTGTTTCTTCCGACGCAGCTTTCAGAACAGGGGTATTCAACTGTGTTGTTGCACGGATCAGGTCACTCCATACGCCTACACCTGCGGTGTTCTTCGAACGGATGCGGAAAGTGTGATCGGTGTTCGCCGCGAGGCCACTCTTCGTATATGCTGTGCCCGTGACTGCTACAACAGTGCCATCGATCTCCAGATCATAGCCTGTTGCTCCTGTCACAGCTGTCCATTTTAACGCTATCGCTGCATTGGTTACCGAGTTAATGGCCAGACCACTGACAGATGCAGGAATCGTGCTCTGTGTTAGAACGACTGTCCACGCGCTTGTATTCGTTTCCGTTAACGCACGAACACGATATTTATGCGCTGTACCTGGCAACAGAGAGGTGTGGCTATAGCTTGGTTCTTCCACCGTCGCTACGACTGCGCCATCCGCTTCAATCTCATATTTCGTTGCATCGGCAATCGCTGCCCATGTCAGGTTGATCGCTGTTTCTTCCGACGCAGCCTTCAAAACAGGCGTGTTCAACTGTGTTGTTGCACGGATCAGGTCGCTCCATACGCCTACACCCGCGGTGTTCTTCGAACGGATGCGGAAGGTGTGATCGGTGTTCGCCGCGAGGCCACTCTTCGTATATGCTGTCCCGGTTACCGCCACAACGGTGCCATCGATCTCCAGATCATAGCCCGTTGCTCCTGTCACAGCTGTCCATTTTAACGCTATCGCTGCATTGGTTACCGAGTTAATGGCCAGACCACTGACGGAGTCAGGCAGTGTAGTTTGTGATTTTACTGCAGTCCAAGCACTGATATTGTTGCTATTAATGGCACGCACACGGTATTTGTGCACTGTTCCCGGTTTAAGCGCTGTATGCGTGTAGATCGGTTCCGTTACCCCTCCGATAATCACTCCATCTGCCTCAACTTCATAGGAAGTAGCTCCTTCAATTGCTGGCCATACAAGGATAACTTCTTCTTGTGTTGCATTCGTTTGAATAACCGGTGTGCTCATCTGTGTCGTTCCTGTGATGGCCTCACTCCAGCTTCCAGGTCCACCTGCATTTTTAGGTCTGATTCTAAATGTATATTCGGTATTCGGTGTCAAACCTGTTTTATTGTATGTGGTGCCAGTGACAGCAACGATTGTACCGTCAATCTCCACGTCATAGCCTGTAGCCCCTTTTACTGCACTCCAAGATAATGACAGTTTGTTTAACGTAGCATCCGTTATCTTCAATCCATCTGCACGATCAGGTACGGTCAACTGTTTTACAGTTGCGCTCCAATCGCTCTCATTCGTAGCCGAATAAGCTTTGAGCGTATACGTATGCGTAGAGTTGGCTTCAAGCCCTCCATGCTCATAGGAAGTAACATTACCAAGCTCAAGCGGTGTTCCGCCGTCGATCTGTAATTGGTAACGGTCAGCGTACTCGACCGCATCCCATTGAATTATATTCTTGCCTTCCTCTGCTGTTACTGTCAGAACAGGTTTCTTCAGCAGTGTGGTCAGCGTATAAGGTTCACTCCATTCACCTGTTCCAAGTTTATTCACCCCGCGTACTCTGTAGGTATATGAAGTGTTTGGGGATAGTTGAGTGCCGGCATAACCAATACCATAAAATGGCCCTTTAACGGTCCCATTCTCTTCAATCTCATATTGGACAGCCTGTTTAGCAGCACCCCATCCAAGATTGGCCGCAACATCACTAGCGGCGGCACTTAAGTTCAACGGAATTTCCGGGATAGATGTAATTGGAGGATTGGTAGCCGATTCCTTCACAAAACTATAGGATTCTGCTTTGCGGGTGTAATACGGGTTAAGGTTGGAGACAAAATCGACAACAACACCTGTATCCGCATTAACAACCAGACTAAGCTGAGTCGCTTCGAAGTTTTGCACATATCGTGGCGTTTCATATCCAAAGACATCCACATGAGATATATCCCACTGCCCCACGCTTGTACCGGATTGTCTATATTCCATCACCGTGTAATAGTGCCAGATTTCTGAAAAATCGATCATGATCGCCTTTTCTACTTTTCCAGCATAAGTAGATGTGTATGTACCGAATGCTACGTTCGTCATTTTTGGAACTGTTGCCGTAACGGCCTGTCTTCGAGAAAATGAATATCCGGACGCATTCAATTTATATTCTCTTGCCCATCGGAGATCAATTGCTTTTTGATTGACACGAAGATTTCCATCTTGCTCTGTAAGGACATAATGGTAGTCGTAACTGCTGGAAACTACCCTGTTACTCGTTGCGGCATGTGCCTGGTTCCCCCCGTACACACCAAAATGTCCGAATACCAGCATCAATACTAGTAAACGGACAGTCCATAAATAAACACCTTTTTTTCTTGTCCCTGCAACCAATGTTGTTCTCCCCTTCAAAAGATATGTTTGCCCCACTCCTACAATCACCTGTGGTGAACGGCAGAACTATCTATTCTACGAAGTAACATCAATTCCTCTTTTTAACATGTAAATTTTTTCTTGTAACACTTTCAATCGAAATATCATCAAACAACTGGACTAATAAAGCTCAAATATACAAAAGGACAGTTTTACAAGTAAAAAGTTATTAATATTAGAATAAACGTTCTTATAGTACGTACTTCTCCTTATAAGGAGAGGCTACGATCTGGCTAAAGTGAGTGTATAAATTTCCAACGTTACGCTCGCTTTACTTGCGGCATGTAAAATGACATGCCCACAAGCATCTAACGTACTTCCAGTCGTGTAGATGTCATCAATTAAAAGTAATTTAAACGGCTTGCTGTAATTCCTGAGCAGGCTGAAATCAAATTCATCAAGCTTGATAGAAAAGGCATGTTTCATCGTCTCGAACCGCTCCGCGCGAGACTTGAAGCTTTGTTTCCCTGTGTTGATCTGGCGTTGCAACAGATCAACACAGGGCAAACCAGCGGTGATGGCAAGCCCTGCTGCCAGCCGCTCCGCCTGATTAAAGCCGCGTTCGGCCAAGCGCTCGTCGCTCACGGGCACATACGTGACCGCATCCGGTCGCCATAGCGGCTTCCTGGTTTCTTTTTCACATATAAGAGTCAGTTCTTCACTCATCGCTTGAAAAGCTTGAGTTAACATAGCAGTTAGCAGCGGGGCGTAGCGCTCATAGCCTCGAAATTTGTAATGCTTATCCAATCTTTCATGAGATCGTTATACTGAACGGCGCTACGATTGCAGAAGAAAGAGCGATTCTGCATATGCGGGCGCACACAGTCAGGGCATCCTACACCACGCCCACAGCGCTGGCAACGGATCGAACGAATCCATGGAATCTGCTGTACACAACGCGGGCATATCCCCGGATAACGTGAAGACAACACCGCACGGGTTCCACAGGTCAAACATGGTGAACCCGGCGGGCCAAGTAACTTATGGAGTTGTCCTCTTAAACGCTGAACACGCTCAAAGAGATGAGAAATATAACTGAACATGAGGTGCTTCTCCTTTCTTAACGAAATAACGAGACCGTATCGAGCATAAAGTATGTAATACACGTTCGGTTAGCATGTGCGAAGAGCACTAGTGCTCTTGTGAAGCAGTGTAATGGTTTTGATTGGAAGCTGGACACTGAAGTAAATCATTGTTCGCATAAACGATTAGTCTACAGTGATCCTTTTCAAGCTAAGATGATTATGTTGATGTAATGATGACTATGATCTTGGAACCGGCGGACGCAGGTAACCTTTGCGGCGGGCGATGGCGTTCATTTTGCGGATCTGGGATACAGCTTTCACTTGGGAACGGGTACGGCGGGATGCAGCAAATACGACACGGCCTGCCGGATCATCCAAGGAACGCCCTGCCCGGCCTGCCATCTGTACTAACGAAGCCTCGTCGAAAAGTCCGTTGTCTGCATCCAGAATAAACACATCGCTACGCGGGATCGTCACGCCCCGCTCCAAGATGGTGGTTGTCACGAGCAGTCGGATGGAGCGTTCCCGAAACGCAATGACTTTGGCCGCCCGCTCCGCATCCTGTGATGAAGTTCCTTCAATCGAGATCGTAGGAAAAGTCCGGCGCATCAGTTGCACAAAGGCCTCAATCTGGGCGATACGCGTTACAAAAACAAACACCTGAGCATCACGTTGTAAGGAAGTTCGAATACTCCTCACAATGGTGGGTGGAAGTTGTTTGCGCCTGATGCATTGCGCCACAGCAGGCATGTTGATCAGCTTCGGTACAGGCAGCGGATGTCGATGGAAGCGGACAGGCACTTTGGCATGAGCAAGCTTGCCCAAAGCGACCTCACGTTGCAAACGGGTTGGCGGCGTAGCGGACAAATAAATGAAATGCCCCTCCGGTTTGCAGCAAGATGTAGCGGCGTGGGCCAGCATGGGATCGTTATGATAAGGAAACGCATCAAGTTCGTCGATAATCACCAGATCAAAACCTTGGTAAAAACGCATGAGCTGGTGTGTAGTCGCCAGGGTGAGCTGGGCATCTTTCCAGCGCTCCGAGCTTCCGCCATAGAGCGTTGCGAGCGAGGTGTCTGGGAATGCTTTGGCAAGGCGCGGAGCCAGCTCCAGCACGACATCCCTGCGCGGTGTAGCGACCAGCGCTCGTCCCCCTTGATCCAGGGTGTGCTGGATTAAGGGGAAAATCATCTCGGTCTTGCCGGCCCCGGTCACGGCCCAGAGCAAGAACCGCCCCGGCCCATCCTCTGCGGGCGGCCGGGCCAAAAACGCGAGCGCCGCGGCAGCAGCCGCGCTCTGCGCTGCGCTTAGCCCCCACCGGGCGAGTCCGCCGCCGGTGGGGGCCAGGGCCGTGCCACGCGATGCTTCGCCGCGTGCGGGCACGGCCCCTTGCGCTGCACTGCGTAGCAGCAGCGCACAAGCACGGCTGCGCCCTAGCGCGAGGCATGCCTCGCAGTAGGCGCACGCCGTCAGGCCGCAGGCAGCGCAGGGCACGCGCTGCCTGGCTTCGCTGCCACAGCGGTGGCAGCGGGGCGCGCTTCGCGCGCGGCCGGGCCACGCGAGCCGGCGGCGCGTGGTAGGCCCTTCGAGGGCGGCTGTCATCTGCAGCCGCCCATGCAAGCGTGCGAGCTGCGCAGCCGCGCGCCAGCCCCCAGGCGGCATGGCGGACTCCGCCGCCAGCAGCGCCTCGGCCTCGGCCGCCAGTAATTGGCGGCCGCTCATCCGCTCAGCCAGCAGAGCTGCGCACTGCTCCAGCTGAGCCCAATACTCGGCGGGATATGGCTTCGGCATCCCGCCAACCCTAGCTTCAAGCGTAGCAGCAGTCCCTCTGCGCGCCCCTAATCCAATTCCTGTTCCCGTACTTGTCCCTTTCCCCCTCCCTTCTTCTAGTCCCGAATACGCTCCCGCCGCCATTCCTATCCCTGGCCCTGCACCCGCTCCCGTACCTATTCCTGTCCCTCGCCCACCATCCCTGCCAATCCCTTTTCCCCTTTTATCGTCTGCCCCTCTGTCCAATCCACTTCCATTCTTCCATCTTCGCACTTCCACCTGTTCGGCTAACGCTCGCCTTGCCTCTATTTCACCCGAGAGATGCTCATACAAGTCCAGCTTTGTATTCAAGTAGCTTTGCCACGCCTCCATACGCCACATATTCATGCTGCGCTCGGGTACGAATTGATCTACCAGCCACGAAGCCTGACTTAACGGAAGTTGCATGCTTAACACCAGCCATTGTTGCACACGCCATCCACTCATGCCCTCCAGCCACCACATGACATCCACCTGGATGTCGAGAGACATGACCATACCCCACTTTTCCCCCACCCGGTACACGTAAAGCCCAACCTGCATCGGTTCTTCCCTCCCCTGTTCGTATCCGAAAAAAAGCACACGCTGACCGACGACTTCGCCGGAGCATGTGCTTCATGTCCATTCTTCATATCACAGTATTTCTACTTCCCTAATTTACAAGGATTTCGCCTAAGAACAATCCCTAGTTCCCAATCCCACTTTGGTAACCCTTTTGTGCTAGATTGAATATAAATCAATTCTCCTGATTGTAGTGCCTGTCCATTCACTTCAGAAGTAAACGTTGTTTCCGGCGAATTGCCATATACACCAGCAATCTCAACGTATCACGTTCCTTCAGTTGCTGCTTTATCCACACTTCTGATCACTGCACACGCCAAAACACAACAGCAATAACTTTCAAATATGTACTTGATTCATGATCTGTTGCCATTTCCTGAATCATCTTCGAAATGAATACTTCTTCAAGAGTTCGACTCTATCATCCTGAATATTCATATAAAGCAAGTATATGGTTTTACTTTCTGCCCGTCAATACAACCTTAACGTCACGTAGGCTCTCCCTTAAAAATTCGGAATTTTTCCTTTGTATATGCGCAACTTTTTCCAGTTTTATTAGTCTATACTTTTAAGTTAAGACTTCTGACTTCAAAATGCTTCTTCAGCGTCATCCGAAGTAATAAATCCAGTCTTTAACCATAGATTGCAATAAAACCCATATTCAATTTAAAGGCAGACTTGGCTACAATTACAAAAAAAGATTACAGCACCAAGCTGTAATCTTTCTCATCTCGAATCGGCATATCAACATCTGTAAATTGTAAAATGTGAGGATTATCTGCACCCATCTTCATCACTGGATCTACGCAGATCAATGAGGCGATAGCCGCCATTCCTCTGCCCGGCATGTTCAAGCTCTGCTGGCACAGCTGGCAGATAAGACAACTCCATGCCTTGTCTTTGTAAGATCTTTTCAATAATCGTGATCGTCTCTTGCTCTTGTTGCTCGGCGACCACCGTTAATGTAAAGCTCTTGCCACGATATAATAATTCCAGGC
Source organism: Paenibacillus amylolyticus (assembly GCF_003719335.1). Lineage (GTDB taxonomy): Bacteria > Bacillota > Bacilli > Paenibacillales > Paenibacillaceae > Paenibacillus > Paenibacillus amylolyticus_D. Next base: position 155,378 of record NZ_RIAS01000009.1, on the reverse strand, counting down.
AAAGTGATCGAATGATGCCCTCAATCCGTCCTACCTGATTGGAAGGAATGAGCAAAATCTGCTCGAAGCCTTCGGACTCCGGGCGGGAAGTATGGCGCTGATGCATAAGATGAACGGCCATTGCCGCCAGGAAGTATATGAGCAGAATCATAGTCAGATGAGCAACCATGGCAACTGCACCTCCTCGGAAGGTCATGTTCACCCATGGCGAACATCCCTGTATACCGCAGTATATGCTGCGTATTCCGAAGGGTTACAGCCAAACAACCCGTCGACGCTCGCCTGAACCAATGTTCAGTACATCTTTACACTTTGTCCATGTACAGTGATAAAGTCCATCAGCCCGCAAACCATTCCAGCTATTGGAAAGGACGCGAGTGAATAGATCATTAAACATTACAAGATTAGAGCGTAACCCAGCCATATTTGATAGAGTTAATAACGGCCTGTGTACGGTCGTCGACTTCCATCTTCTGCAGAATGCTGCTGACATGGTTTTTAACTGTTTTTTCACTGATGAACAAAAATTCACCAATCATCTTGTTGCTCTTACCCTCGGCCATCAAACGCAATACCTCAGCTTCACGACGTGTCAGCGGGTTATTGTCTCCAGCAACAAATTTAACGCCTGCTTCCTTCGAAGCACCTTCGCTCATCGCACCCGTTTCGTTAAGATACGTCATACGACGAAGTTGCATAATCAGTTTACCCGTTACTTTAGGATGGATAAATGCATGACCTTCATGAACGGAACGAATCGCGTTGATCAGTGACTCTGCTTCCATATCTTTCAACAAATATCCGTTTGCTCCCTTACGGAGTGTTTCGAATACATAACTTTCATCATCATGAATGGACAAAATAATAACTTTTACATCCGGGAACAGCTCGCGCAGTTTCTCAGTAGCTTCAACGCCGTTCTCAACAGGCATGTTAATGTCCATCAGAACGATATCCGGTTTATCCTGATTACAGAATTCGAGCACTTGAATGCCATCACCACATTCCCCGATGACCTCAATGTCGTCCTCCATATTTAAAATGCGTTTCAAGCCCTCTCGGAACAGCTGATGATCATCAGCCAAAAGGACTTTAATTGATGTTTTTCCAGTATCACGGTTTTCCATCCTGCTACTCCTTTCCCTTATCCACGTTTGTCGGGATATGAATGACTATTTTGGTTCCCTGGTTCTCTGCGGATTCAATCTCTATTCTTCCTTCTAACAGTTCAACCCGTTCTCTCATCCCGATCAGACCGAAGTGGTTGTGATCCTTGCTTTTCTTGGCAAGAAGCTCCGGTTTGAACCCAAGCCCATTGTCCTGTACGACAATTTTGACGAGCTGAGCCTGGTATGTAATTTCTACGACAACATATGTGGGATAAGCATGCTTGGCAGCATTGGACAGACCTTCCTGCACGAGACGATAGATCGCAGCCTCCATTGCAGAAGAGAGACGATGTTCCTTGCCTCTTGTTTCAAAAAGCGACCGAATTTTTGTTTTTACTTCAAAATCCTGCACATACTTCCGAAGCGTAGGAATCAATCCCAAATCATCCAGTGCCATAGGACGCAGATTGAATATTACTTTTCTCATTTCTTCAAGACTTGAACGAACCTGGCCTTTCAAATCTACTATTTCGGCCTGAACCATCTTAAAATCCTGCTTCATGAGCATTCTTTCAACAATTTCCGTCCTAAGCACTAGATTGGCAAGCATCTGCGCAGGCCCGTCATGAATCTCGCGGGCAATACGTTTCCTCTCTTCCTCCTGGGCCAAAATTATTTTCAAACCAATCATTTGTCGATTCTTGGCAGACTCGATAATCCGGGTCACCTGACCCAACTCTCCTGACAAGTATTCTAGCACAACACCCATCTGTGAACCAATGGTCTCGGCACGTTCTACAGAAGCTTCCACATTTTTGGCACGCTTCTGCAGATCATCCCGACGGGCTTTTAGATACATTTCCTTCTCACGATAAATCATCAGATCCAGCTGCAGCTGCGTCGCTTTTTCATACGCCTGCTTGATATCATGCTCCGAATAACGGACAAAGTCGCGGCTCACCTCTGTAAGCCGGATCCGGGAACGGCGGTAATTCAGTTCCAATTGATCTACTTTCTCGATCGTTTCCGCCGTTTCCTTCAGCACTGACTTGAGCTCCTCATTGAGCGTCTTCAGCTCATCGCGAGTGGAGTCCATGATTTCAAACATTTGATATTTGCTGTTTTCCATGACTTGTATGGCGTTTTTTATGACGCGGTCTATGGCATCGGCTTGTAAATCCACGTTTGTTCGACTCCATTTCTATCGTTTCCGGTATATATCATACCATATCACGATGAGATGGTAACGGTCTTCGTGTTCTGTTCCCATTTTACAGTCAGCCCAAGTTGCTCGGATACGAGTCTGAGAGGGACTAAAGTCCTACCCCCGCTTACGTAAGGTGCAACCGTTGCGCTCTGTCTTTTGCCATTGAGAACAAATTCTTTCTGACCTACCACCAGATCGATCAGCTTGCTGCCGCGGATTACAGTAATCCGCTGATTTTTGCTGTCCCAGTTCGCCTGTCCGCCAAAGGCATCCAGTACGTGTTTGATCGGTACATACGTTGTTCCATTTTTAAGGACCGGTGTTGCATCAATGGTCTTTGTTGTCCCGTTTACTGTCATCGACTTCTGTCCAAGTACCAATGAAGCTGTACCCGTAGGCAATCCAACTTCGCTGGATTTGGAAGGCATGGTGAATGCAATGTTGTCAAACGCAACCGTTCCTGTCATCGCACGCTCATCCTGTCCCTCTTCCACGTTCACGACATATACACGCTTCAATTTTGCCGGATAAGCCATATTTAGGCCATTCAGGTCTACGCTAACCTTCTTCCATCCGTTCCAGTCAATCGCTTTGGAAAGATCGGCATATACCGTTTTGCCTTTGGCATCTGTGAATTCCGCACGCAGCCAGTTCAGGCTCTTGTCGCCCATCACATCCATCGACATGGAGGTTGCCGTTGCTGATACATCTTTGCCTGTTGAACCGTTCAGCTGAGCATAAGCATACATTTTACCCGTTCCACCCGTCATATCGTAACTGAGTTGCAGTACCTTCGAGCCAGCCTTCTCATCGGTTCCTGCCACGACTGCGGCCGACCCTGTCACCCCTGCTGCATTTGTTGTGAAGTTAATCGGATAGTTCACGTTTTCGAAGTTTTCCCAGATGGTTTCGCTTGCTGCTGTAGAGAGTACAACAACCGTGCTGTAACCATCGTAACGGCCAATCGCATAACCAACCTGTGCTCCGTCATTAACAGAGGATACGGTTAACTGATCTCCAGCGACTTTACCTTTAAATCCGATGAATTCCCATGTCAGGGAATCGGCTGGTACAGTCACGCTTTGTCCGCTCTTTGTTGTAGCTGTCACCGGAATGGAGACGGTTGTTCCCGCTTGGAGTGAGCCAAGACCAGATCCAGCAGTTAATGAAGCCAGTTCGTTGCCACCCAGCACTGTTACTTTGATGGAAGAAGAAGCCCCGTTGCTTGTTGCCGTCAATGTAGCTGTACCTGGCTTCACACCTTTGATCGTTCCGTTGCTGACGCTGACAATGCCGTTATTGCTGGATTTCCAGGTCAATGGAATATTACCTGTGGCAATCGGGTTATAGTACGTGTCATACCCTTTCGCAGCATACTTCCCCTCCTGACCTGCGAGCAACGTCTGGTTACCGCTTACTGCAAAACCTTTCAGTTTGCCTTCAGGTGCCGTTGAGAACACACCAAGAGTATTAACTACTTGACGCTGCTCGGTACCGTACTCGGTATTAAATGTGAGGCTTGCGGACTGTTCACCTAGCGGACGTGTAACCATGGTTGTTGATCCGCCGCCGTCCAGGTTCATGCCTTTCCATACCCCGATACTGGTCATAAATGACTGCAGTTCGGTCAAAGACAAGCCGCTGCTGTTACTGTTTTTCTCGGCTGCAATAATATACACATATCGCCCATCCTGAGAGTATCCGACAGCCGTTCTGGCACGGACACCTCCGATCCCCGAAGAAGCAATATCCCTTGAAAAGGACGCCGCTTTGCCTCCGTTGACCAGAATCGTGTGACCACCAATCATCATCTCCAGATTACTTGGATCAACCGACTGTCCTGTCGTTTTGGCGACCAGCTTGTAATCTGCTCCCAGTGTCTGCCCAACAGACAAGTGGCTCATAATCCATGTGGCCGCTGTACCGTGTGCACGCAAAATATACCCGTCTGACGGTACAGTCATATTTAACGCCTTTTTATCCGAAATTTGCGTGATGACATTATTCTGTACGAGCACCTCCGTCGGCGTGGTAGAAGGATCATTCGGACGTTTGGTCGACGTCCATGCAGGTGTATAAATATACATGGAGTTCGCATGGCTGTATGTACCCGATCCCGTTTCAACCGTATAGTCCTCCTTATTTATCCCACGCAGAGCGAAGGTTGAACCATCCTGTGCCTTCACTGTGCCGTCAAATGAATATTCATCGATCATCGGCTTTCCATCTTTAGTTACCGTGAGGGCGTACATGCCCTTCAATTCCGAAGGCGTAGACACCAGTACTCCGTCAGAGACTTGACCGCCGATCGGTGACATTTCTCCAGACACGTTAAAATAATCCCCGTTCACCGCAGCGACTGCGCCGTTTTCCTTTGCCATACCACCAGTGCTTTGTTTACTGTTTAATTTATTCCCTTTGCCTGTCATTACATCTAACTTCACGTACGGATTTTGTAGATCCACCTGGATCACATCGGCAAGCACATTCACCTTCGAACCTGAACGTGTTGTCGTATATCTGTATTTCATGAGCTTCGCACCCGAAGTCAAAATCTCTTCGCTCAGCTTGCTCGTATTCGTCGATGCCGCCTCGGCTACGGATTGCCATGAAGTTCCTGACCACAGCTGTCCACCTGCACTCATCACAGGTGCAATCCAGATTACACCTGCCAGCGTTACAATTGCCCATTTCTTTGCCTTGTTGTACTTAACGTCTTCCAGCTGTTTCCCATGTTTCCCCAGCATGTTTGAAACGTCTCTCCCATCTTGTATATCAATCTTAGATATCACACAGATCCTGCCGAGTGACAGTCTCATAGCGTGATCCCTAGTATACTCTTCTATTAATAGACTGTTTTTTGTAGAAAAAGTTACGTTAATCATGAATATTAAGGGCTTTTCTGGTAAAAAAATACCCAGGTATCGAGTAAGTCCTCCATACCTGGGAATCATCCTGTGTATTGATATTTAAACCCAGATATTGAATAGGTTTTGAATCCAGCTCTATATGTCTACAGATAACCAATCCGATTCAACATTCGTTTTAACATCACTGCTGCTTGTTCTCTGGTCGCTTTACCCAAAGGCTTGAACGTCTTATCTTGGTTTCCTTGGATGATGCCTGTTTGCACAGCTTTGGCTACAGAATCCTTGGATCCTTTAATCTTGTCTTTATCCTTAAACACCTTCAGTGTATCCTCTGCCTTTTCCTGAAGTGCCGGAGGCTGCCCTACGTAATCCATGGCGTTGACTAGCATAATCGCCATCTGTTCACGCGTAATCGGGCTGTTTGGCTGAAACTTCCCGTTGCCTACACCCTGAATTATACGTGCCTTCACGGCAGCACCGATATATCCATTGGTCTCAGTTCTTCTACCAAGGTCAGTAAATTGTGTTGCAGAAGCATCCGGTTTGAGCCCTAATCCTTTTGCTACGAATTCAGCAAACTCGGCACGGGTGATATTGGTTTTGGTATTATACTTGTCCAGATTATCTGAAGTGATAATCCATTTGGAAGCGAGTTCCGTTAATGCTTCCCTGGACCAATCCGATGCTTTCGGGAAGCTGACCAGATGGGTAATCGGTGCGATCACGCGATTTCCATCCAACAAACCACGTGCTACGATCCCTGTCGGAGAGGTCCGGTAAGCCGTCGGTATATATGATAACGATTGTGAGTTAGGATCAATCGCTGTCAAGGTCGTTAACAGTGTGGATGTGTTTCCAGGCACCTTGGTTATATATTGACTTTTAATATTTTGCTCTACACTCTTCTCCGTGTTTCCATTAAAGAGCGTAACATAGGTTTCTGTTGCTTCTCCCAGACTCTGAGCGTTGGATCTCGATAACATGAAGTCCATGGCACCTGCTGAAAGTCTTGGTACAGGCTCCATCTGTACGTACAGGGTAGCTGTCCCTGGAGCCGTTGTGATTCCCGCACTTTGTCCCATAGATACAAACTTCAGATCTGCTAGAGGAACCATCCATACATTGTCTTTATATTTGACCCCGATCGTACCCGTACGATATTTCCCTGCCAGTTGGGAGAGCTTATGAAATGGAATACCCACATAGGCTGCTTCACTCGTTGTTGGGACCTCAAATATGATCGGTTGATTCAGCTTAAAGCTGTTCGACGCATAATTGAACGCCTGTTCAAGTTTATTTTCATCCAGAGTGTACTGCTGTGTTGTTCGGTTATAACGAGATGCTGCCGTTTTAGCTGTTGCTGCATCTGTACTCAGAATTAACATACTCTGAGCAAAACCGGAGTTATTTGCGTTACGCTCCGTAAGCCAGGCTGGGAGTCCTACCGATGTATTATCCGTTGGCGTTGTACTCGCTGTCTTCTCTTGCAACGTCAATGGTCCGAACGCGGCCACTTCTGTATTCAAAGCATCTCTAAGCTGAACACCGCCTGGGGTGTACGTCACTGTAGCAACCTGTCCGGCCTGAGTAGCTTTAGAGAGTTTAATTGTCACAACAGACCCGTTAACCGAGGCGGAGCTAACCGGAACGACTTCATTGCCAATCTGTACTCTGAATTGTGAGGGAGTTAACACCGCTTCTGATTTTAATGCGTTTCGAAAGTTAATCTGAATAGTATCCCCCTGCAGAATGCCGGACAGAATTGTACCGTTTCCGAAAGTCTGTGTCACAGGTACAAGATCCAGCAACGCGGCCTGATTGTTCCCCAGATCCGTCAAACGAGAGGCTCCCGGTACATAAGATAATGTCACCACTTGTGTACTTGTCACTGGTGTTGCCAGCGTGAGTGTCACCAGATCATCATCGATGTCCACATTGTTCACAAAGATCGCTTTGCCATCTGCCAGTACCGAATATTGATTGTTCATCGGTTTGTTTAACCGGTTTAGCGGCTCATTGTAATAAATCCACAGCTTGTTCGCGTTAACTTCAGCCTTCTGGAAGACAGGAGGCTTCGAATCATTGCTATTACGTACATAGAAACCGCTGAACCCTGCAAGCGGCTGCCCGCGACTATCTTTTACAGGCTGGTCACCTGGCTGATACGATACTCTTACCACCTCACCATTGCTGATTGAAGAACCAAGGCTCAACGTAACTTGTGAGCTAGTGTTGGTTGAAATGCTGCTTACGCCAATGTTCTTGCCATCGGCAGTAACACTGAACTGTTTATACGCATCACTCGAGTTGATATATACTGTCTCCGGATAATAGAGAACGATGCTATTTGTATATGCCATACCTTCACGAGGTTTGGACATGATGGAATCCAGCCCATTCTCCACATCTCTTGCCGAGAAGGAGGCCGCTGCATTCAGGGACAAGTCCTGAATTCTGCGTGTAGTTGTCGCCGGGGCTGTATAAGATACTTTCACAACTTGCCCCACAGCGACACCTGTATCCAGCACAACATATACGCTATCCCCTGAAACATATGCCGTACTTGCACTACGGTTTTCTCCATTGACCGTCACTGCAAAGCTGGAAGGCAGCGGGTCAAACGTAGATAACCATTCATCATACGTCAAGCGAATAATCGTGTTGCTGTACATTTTTGCCGTTTTAAGTTCTGGTGGTGTCGTGTCAGCAGACAAGGTTCTGAACGTCCACGAGGTTGTCCCGTTTAAACCTGTAAATACATTGCCGGAACGATCCCGGAAGACGTTACCCGGAATATCCACCGTATACGTCGTGTTACTCGTCAGACTGGATTGTGGAATGATACGCAGTTGACGGTTGTTCGAGCTGTTAATAATCGTTGTTGCGTTCACCGTACCCCCGTTCGAGCTTCTCAGGATGGCTTGTGCAGAATAACTCGTATCCAGCTCTTTGGTGAAGGTTACATTCAGCTCAGTGTTAAGAGCGACACCTGTTGCTCCATTCGCTGGAGACAGCGTAGCTACCGTGATAGCTGATGGATCAGAGATCACATTGAAGCCCCAGTCGATTCGCTGGATCGCGGCAATGTCATTGCCAAGCGCATCACGGAAAAAACCTTCGGGTATAGCTATGTATATGGTGCTATTATTTGCCCAGTTTCGAACAGGGTCAATCGTCACAATGGTTTGTGAACTGTTAAAACTAATTTGCGAAGAATTCGCGTCCACCTCTTCGAACACTTCATTTCCTTGATAAATTTGCAGCTTCCCCGTACCTCTAGACATCGCTTGATCAAAGGTCAATGTGAGATTTGCTGAAGGCGATACGCCCGTAGATGCCATTTGCGGTGATCGATTCAGCAGTTTGGCCGGATTTACAGCAGCTACATGGAAGGTCCACTCCTTATCCATTCCTTCAAAAAAAGTCTGACCATCCGCATATACAAAAGACCGATTGCCAATGGAAACATAGAAACTGCCACCTGGCAACGCAGAACTAGGCGTAATTGTAACGACCTTTCCCAGATCTGGATCGACAGCTACATTATCAGGTGTAATACTTACTGTTGGATCAGTGATATTGATTTCACGCACCATGGAGTTATCTGAAAGTCGGTGAATGATGATTTTCTCTTGTGTCCCAATTACCTTTCTCACCGGATTGCTGAATTCAATCTTCAGCGGCTGCGTTCCATCCACCTGTGTCGCGTTTAACAGCGGTATCGTCGCCCCGATCCCTTTCGCAGGCAGATCTCCTGCGGCATAAGCGGTATTTCCACCTGTCCAGCCGCCTAGCAAACCCTGTGTCATTAACATAACGATTAATAGTGCAATCCATCCCTTACGGGCCCAATTCTTCACAAACACCCATCCTTTCCCCTCAATCCTTAGTCCTTATGTCTGTATACAGACCTCTATATGTATGTCGGCTATAGAAGGAATAACTGTTAGTTATTTGGATGTATTTTACATTTAATTTATAACTTGTTGGGTGCAATTATCTTTCAGTATTACTGGGCTACAAAAGTCCACGATTAAAAAAGATTTTCAGAAATTCATGAAAAAAAAGCCCACGGTTCCTGAACGGAACCAAGAGCTTTATGTTTACCCGAACGTATTACAGACCCGCTTGTGCTTTCAACAGTTCTGCTTTGTCCACTTGTTCCCAAGGAACATCGAGATCTGTACGGCCGAAGTGACCGTAAGCAGCTGTTTGTCTGTAGATCGGACGACGCAGATCCAGCATACGGATGATGCCAGCCGGACGAAGGTCGAAGTTGTTGCGCACCAGTTCCACCAGCTTCTCTTCGCTGACTTTGCCTGTTCCGTATGTATCTACGTTAATAGATACCGGATTAGCTACACCAATCGCATAAGCGAGCTGGATTTCCACTTTGTCAGCCAGACCCGCAGCAACCAGGTTCTTTGCTACATAACGAGCCGCGTAAGCTGCAGAACGGTCTACTTTTGTTGGATCTTTACCTGAGAACGCACCACCGCCATGACGTGCATAACCACCATATGTATCAACAATGATTTTACGTCCAGTCAGTCCTGCATCCCCTTGTGGTCCGCCAATAACGAAACGCCCTGTCGGGTTGATAAAGTATTTCGTCTGCTCATCCAGCAACTCTGCTGGAACAACAGGCAGGATTACCTGCTCTTTGATGTCTTTCTGGATTTGTTCCAGTGTTGTTTCTTCAGCGTGCTGCGTGGAAACAACGATTGTATCCACACGTACCGGCTTGTCACCATCATATTCGATCGTCACTTGTGTTTTACCATCTGGACGAAGGTATTCCAGCGTACCGTTCTTGCGCACTTCCGCCAAGCGGCGTGCAATACGGTGAGACAATGCGATTGGCAGTGGCATAAGTTCTGGTGTTTCGTTTGTTGCAAAACCAAACATCAGACCTTGGTCACCTGCACCAATGTTCTCTGTTTCACGCGCCATTTGCTCTGGATCACGATGCTCCAGCGCAGCATTGACACCTTGTGCAATATCAGCGGACTGCTCGTTGAGTGACGTCAGTACCGCACATGTATTATAATCAAAACCGTACTTGGCACGTGTGTACCCAATTTCTTTTACTGTATTCCGTACGATTGCCGGAATGTCCACATATTCAGACGCAGAGCTAATCTCGCCAATAACAAGTACAAGACCTGTTGCTACCGAAACTTCGCACGCTACACGAGCGTTTGGATCGTTCGCAAGAAACGCGTCCAATACGGCGTCGGAGATCTGATCGCAGATTTTATCCGGATGTCCTTCGGTTACAGACTCTGATGTAAATAGATGTCGGCCTTTAATAGACATGAAGTTTCAACCTCCCATAACGATAGTATGGCGATTGCCCGAACAAAACATAACGGCGATTCGTTCACTATACCCTCGAAGAAGCTTACAGTATAATAAGGACACTGATCCGCAATAACGAAGACAAGGATTTTTCAGGTAATTGCCTTAACAAAAAATCAACCTTTCCCTAGTGGAAAAGGTTGCATACCTCAACTGCCATCTTATCGTATTTGTCAAGTGGTGTCAATTCAGGGTACGTTACGTATGAGTTCTAGAGGTGTTGCTGTGCCTGACGAATCAAGCGTTTTGTAATCTCTCCACCGACCGATCCATTCTCCCTGGATGTGAGATGTCCCCAGCCTTTATACTGCCCATATGAATGATCACTCATCGCGCCGAGTTCTCCCCCGAACTCCGTATCTACACCAGTCAGACTCCCACGCCCACCATAACCTACATTCAAACCAAACTCGGCAGCAATTTCGTACTTCATCTGATCGAGCATTTGACGACTTTCCGGTACGACCTTCTTATTATTTCTAGCCATGTTCCTGCACCTCCGTTTGTTGGTTGTCTACAAGTATAGAGTGAGCAGAGACAAGCCCGGCTAGCCGTATTAATGATTGTTAGAACTGGTTAATCTGAGCAATAATAAGTAATGAAAAAGAATAATTCCACATCAAACTGCACAACCTATTTCAACGTATATCCACCACGTACCATGACGGTCAAGCTGTATTTGTTACCATCCAGAACCGTAATGCCACGTCCGTCCCTTGGAAAAGAAAGCAGGTGATTGGTCGGTGCTGCCTGACCATTCGTCAGGTCTACCCCATCCGTCAGATCGGCTACACCATTTGTACCCTCACTGACGATCACAGCTTTACCGCTACGTACAATGAACTCCGCGCCAGATTTGCCGAGCAGCTGTTGACCCGGCTTCACGGTTACAATCTCTACAGCATCAGTTGCACCCGATACCAGCGGCGGTAATCCCTGATTGGTGCTCGATCCGCCTGTGTTGCCTGTTCCTGTCGAGCCATTGTTGCCAGTGGATGTGCCTGGACTTGTACTAGCACCTCCACCCAGCGCCTTCTGAATCTGCTGATCCACATAACTCTTCGTTACCACTGGATCATCTGCCGTTCCCGGCTGACTTGTGCCTGCGCCAATGGCTGTATCATTATATACCGCCCCGACCCACACGCCAACACCAATCGCCAGTGCAGCTAGAGATACTTTCATATAGGGTTTCATCTTTAATTTGTTCCTCCTCTGGTAATCTATTAACTTTAACTATAGAGAAAAAGGTACGATGGGACAAGTAAAACCTCGCTTCCCTGCATGGGTAAGCGAGGTTTCTGTTCTTGAATATCAAAATTGCTCGTTATCAAATCACTTCTTTTGTAACTAGAATACCAGTTTTTATCATTTCAAATCGATCTATTTATAGATCATTCTGACGCATTTGTAGGTTCTTCCTTTGGCAGCTTTGTCAGGTCATATCCGTAGGTTTGCTCCGCGAGACGTAAACGCTGTCCTTGGAACTGATCATCCAGACTCAGACGATATGAACCTCCGCGCAGCTTCTCGAAGAAGCTATCTTCAATACTCCATGTCAGGGTTTGGTTTTTGCCAACTTTAATGTCCGTTCCCAATGTCAATTCTTTCTCATACGATTTACCAGCTTGATCCGTAAGTGTGAGAATTAGTTTATGTTCATTCTCAGCCATCTCTGTCTCTTCGTTACGAGTAAGTGTATAGTTCATTTCAATCTGTACAGACGTACTGCCTGCCAGATAAGCACGCACACTATTCGCTGTCAGATTATACGGGTAGAGATCAATGTTGCTGAGGGAACCTAGTACATTAACAGAGACTGGCGGAACTTCAAATGACATAGCATTAACATAAGCTGATGCTTCTCCTTCACCCGTTACAAATTTACCATCAGCGACTCCTTCACCTACGACCAGCTTCAAGTCAGAGAATGTAATAGATTTCGGTAGTTTGGCCCAGAAGGTTACAATCGACTTCTGCCCAGGTCCAGGCAGACGTTCGGATTGTTTTGCTGTAGCTTTATAGTACTGACCATCTGCTGTTTTATAGTAAGCAACCAGCTTACCAAGGCCACTCTGACGCAATGATTTATTGGTCATCTCAAATTCGGTATACACAATATCCGACGAAGCCCCTGGATAACGGATCGTTCTGCGTGCACCCATCTCCGTTTCTTTATCGCCTGTACCAGATGTGTACGTTTTGCCTTGGGCAACAAAGGATACAGGTTGAATGAGTCCAGAGGTATTCAATGTGATCCATTCATTGGTTTCTTCTTCGCTCACTTTTTCGTTCAGACTGAGTTCCAGACGAGACATCCGTAGATCCGATGGGATTTTAGTTAACAGATAAGCTTCAGTTGTCATACCTGCGCCCAACAGTTTGCCGGATTGCGTGTAAATTAACTTTTTATCTCCATCGATTTGAGCTGAATCGATTGTAAACATTGCCTCCAGTTCAGGAAGTTGTACCGTTTTGGTTGATGCGTTACGGATCGTTACCTTAGCTGCAACAATATCACTATCCAACCATGGCAGACGTTGTAACGAACCGATTGATACGCCAAATGTTCCTTTGTTATTTTTGATGACCGTTTCTGTAGTCAGAGCATCTCCGCTGGATGGTGATTCAGGCAAAGTATAGACCCCAACAGGATAAGAGAAGACCAATCCGTTCGCCGGAGTTGCCGTTGTCGTATCCGTGCCCTCGGTCTTATCCTTAGGGCTCATCACATACAACTTCATCTTGCTCGTGTCTCCATCCCCTTGGAATGTTCCACTCAGCTTAATCGTTTTGATATCGCCTGGGTTCAATTTCAAGTTGTCCAACGCTTTCGTTTCAATTGGATTAACCGTTCCATCTTCAGTACGGATCTCGAATGAATACGTCGGCACTTTTATGACCTTTTTTCCTTCGTTTTTCAGCACCATCTGCATATTTAACGTATATTCCTCATCTTCAATCCGAACTCTGGATGAGGTTAGCAAAGTAGACAGAGGCTGTCCATCAATCGAAATAATATTAGGCTGGTTTGCTACTACATTGACATTGCTTTTACTTGCTTCTGGAAGCTGCATCGCCGCTACAGGAAGCACACTTTTCTCTTCACCCTGTTCCTCTACGAGTAATAACTCGGATTTCTGAAAATTCACGGACGTAGGAAGCGAAGCCATCAGAACAAGAGACTTGTTAGCCTGGGCCTGAATGCTCACTGTTGCACTTTCTTTGTCCGGAGTTAATGGATAGTTCACACCACCCGGTGTACGCATAATCCATTTGATATTTGGATTTTCCAGCAATTTATAACTAATGTTGTTTAAATTCACACCAATTTTCACATACTGATTCTTATCTTCACCTGGATAGACTTTGATGCCAGAGACTTTAACCTTCACCGCAGAGTCACTCAGCCGAACCGTCTTTGGCTTACCCACAGGTGTAGTAATGCTATAGGAGGCAGGCACATTAAACTTTCCCAGTGTTCGCTCATAGTTAGCTTGACTAAAATCCCATTTCACGATGAGGAAGTTCAGATCACTGATCTTCACTTCACGTCCCGCCTTCATGACATAAGTCAGTTCTACCGTGGAACCAGGGGATATCGATTTCTTTTCCTGATCCTTGGCAATCAGTTTAGGGGAAAACACTGTGCCTCCACTTGTCTTTACCTTACTCCAATAATCAATCATCATCAGAGGTTTACTGTCATTATTCTGATACGACAGCGTATATGTCACGACGTTACCATCATCCTGAGCCAGAATGTTCACATCCGTTAATCTTACAGTACTGCGTGCAGTCACTTTAACAGGGGCCAGGTTCCCCAGAGTATGTACAACCTGTTTTTTCGGTGTTGTTGTTTTCTTCGTTGCACTACTACTACTTGCGGCAGATGATTTCGTTGTTGTATTTGCAGCCATCGCTACACCAGCCGTTGAACTGATCAACATCGCACTTGCGAGCAAGCTCACAACCATTTTCTTTTGATCCACTTCCAAACCTCCCATAAGTTGCTTGTTGCTATATAGTATAAACGTTTGAAGAGGAAAGAAAGTTACGATGTTGTTGTGAAATATCAATAACTACCTAAAATAATAAAAAGTGGCCTAGAGAAAAATCTCTAGACCACTCTTCATATTGTGCGATAGATTATTGAGTTCTAACTGCACCTTTAGCTTTGATTACATTACCTTGAGTATCTTGGATATACTTAGCGTTATCTTTGATCTCAATGGAGTAACCAGCTGGGCTACCGTTAGCGTCAACGATTTTCACGATGAAGTAAGGAGCAGCCGGAGTAGTACCTGCTACTGCATCAGTAACATCCACAACTTCATAGTAGAAGTCATTTTGAGTAGACAAAGCTGGTACAACTTTGTTATCAGACAGACGAGTTACAACCAGATCTTGTGCATAAAGATTAACAAGTGCAGCATCTTTTTTCAAGTTCTCTGTAACGTTAACTTTTGCACTGTAAGTTGAACCAGTAACAGTTGTAGCATAAATGTTTTGGTTATCTGCTACTTCAGGTGCAACTTCATCTTTAATGTTGGAGTTGATTGTTACAGCACCAACGAACGTGATTTCGTTTTGAGCAGCACCGATGAATTTAGTATTAGCATCGAATGCAACAGTCAAGCCTGCTGGTGAGTAGATATCACGATCAACTTTGATTGTGATTGTATCTGTATCGTTAGCAACAACATCAGTTACATTGTAACCAGATACTTTTACAGCATCTTTGTTAACAACACGAGATACGGATTGATTCAATTTAACTTTGATATCACGTTTTCCTGTCAGGGAAGCAGTGTTACCGTCAGTGTTGTAATTAACAGTTGCAATGTTAGCATAATCACTCAATACCAACTCTTTGTTGAAGTTAGCAATGTAGTTACCTGCTACATCTTTAACGCCTTGTACTCTGATTTTAGTCAAACGATCTTTAGTAACGTCTTTGTTGCTGATTGTTACTGGCAATTCGATTACAACTGCTTTGCCGTCTTGTGTTACAGACAGATAAGCATCGCTAGGCAGACCAATTTCAGTGCCATCGAATGTCAGAGAGTAATTAGCACGATTCAACAAGGATTCTGGATCCATTTTCTCGTCGAATACGATTACTGCACGACGTGTGTTGTCAGAAACGTTGAAGGATACCGAAGCAACCTTAGGAGCTGTAGTGTCACCTACATTAAATGTAGTGTTGTAATCCAGCATTACGTTACCAAGAACAGTAGCGTCTTTAACTCCAGCAATATTCAAAGTGTTAGTTCCTTCTGGAAGATCCGAGAAGAAGTCAACCAAGAGAATATTTTTAGTTGAAGAATCTTTGAAAGATACGTTAGAGATTTGACGAACTTTACCGTCTTTATCTTTAACAGTGATCAATTTCAAGAAATCTTGATTTGCAAGTGGCTTGCTGAAAGTCAAAGCCAATTGTTTTTTGTTTCCAGTCGTTACACGTGCATCCAGAACTTGTGGACGCTCTGTATCGATTTCAGCTTTAACCAGCTTGGATGTTTGAGTAATTTCGTTACCAGAGAAGTCTTTTACTTTCTCTACGAAAATTGTAGTTTCGTAAGAAGGCAATGCTTTATCAGTATCGAAGTAGAACTCATATTTGTTAGCAGACAATCTTACGATTCTGCTAGGGTTGATTTTGGAATCACCACGTTTGTGATAAACGTTAGCTTTGTCCAGTGTAGAATCATCGATATCCTCACTGAATGTTACAGTCAGTTTTTCCAAAGTTGCAGTAGCTTCTGCGATTGTTGGAGCAGTGTTATCTTCAACAACGGAGAACTTGTGGTCGGATTTCAAAGATTTGAAACCTGCGAAATCTTCAACGCCAGTTACTGTCAGAGTGTGCTCACCAACAGTCAAAGCAGAGCTGGATTTCAGAATAACCTCGCGACCTTCAACATTTGGAGAGCTGTAGAAACCTTGACCATCAACTTGGAAGTTGTTAGTGTAGGATTGTTTTACAGGCTCGCTGAAGATGATTTTGATTGCTTTAGTTCCCAAACCAGTTACACTTACAACTTCAGGAAGCTTGTTGTCTACTGGAGTAAACTCAACATTGCTTGCTTCAATTGTTTTAGTACCAGCTTTAACGCCAGTAACTGTTACAGTGTATTTTTGTTGGTTTCTGAAAGCTTGGTCTTGATCCAAAGTCAATACCACTTGGTTTCCAGAAGCACTTAACACTGCAGATTTAACTGTCAGGTTACCATTCAATCTGTAGTTGTCTTTCAACTCAGAAGTAGACTTATCAACTTTACCGTCGAATGTAAGTGTTACTTCTTTCAAGTTGTCAGCAGTTACGGATTGCAATTTAGTTGCTTCAGTTACTACATAAGTAACTTTCTCAGTGAATTGCTTTTCTTTGTAAGTGAATTTCACTTCAGTTTCTTTGTTAGCTTCGAGAGCTTTATCCAAAGTTACTTTAACGGATTCACCATCACTGATTTTGAAAGTAACAACTTTACCAGCTTCGCTTACTTCGTAAGAAGTAACTTTAATGCTTTGAGCTTGATCCACTGCATAAGCTGCACCTACCAACAATTGGCGGGAAGCGTTAGCTGTGAAGTTAGCGTTAGCATCTACCAGACCAGCGTTGATTGCTGCTTGAACGTCTTTTTTAGCCCATTCTGGAGCGTTGTTGTTTGTTTCAGCTGGAACTTCCAGGTCAAGCGCACGAGTAAGGATAGTCGCCATTTCAGCGATTGTCACTTTACCGTTGAAGTCAAAGATTTTTTTAGTTGTGTCTTTACCTTGCATGATACCCGCAGCAGTTACCGCTTCGATGTAAGGTACAGCCCAGTTTTTAGCTGTGTAGTTTTTGTCTTTGTAAGACAATTGACCAGTTACTTCTTTCAAACCAAGCAATTTAGTGATAACTTTTGCGAATTGACCGCGAGTCATCTCTTGATCCAATCCAGCTGTACCGTTAGGGAAGCCTTCGAAGATACCTTTTGCTTTCAATGCATCAAATTGTTGTTGCGGGGAAACTGCTGTATCACCGAATGCTACAGAAGCAAACATTGAGAATGCCATTGCTGTAGACAATGCTACGGATAAAATTTTCTTCATAACCTTTTTTTCTCCTCCTTGGGTGTTCATAACATTTAAATTTTCTTTAATAGGGTCGCTCGTGTTCCTCATATATTGTTGCACCCCCTTTCCAGAGTTCTGAGCAAGTTAATATAAATGATGTCTGTGAGCATATCACAGAAACTTGTTACCTAGAATAATAATAGAATCACACGTAAATAGAGTAGTTTCCTAATCCTACCTTACGTATTATACAATGGGTCTCTCGTGCCGTAAAGCAATTTTTTCTAATAAATAGACAAGATTCTTCACGAGGTCATTCTTGGTAAGTTCCCCAATGTTTTTGACTCTACATCTTAAACGCAGTAGATTTCAAAAAGTTGCGCATTCTTCAAAAAAAGTTTTGAACTTATTTATGTATTGATGCAATGCGGGTTTCTAGCGCGTTCAAAACCAGTCGTAACGCCACTTTGCTGATTCATTCCTTGCAACATGAAGGAGTCAGAAATGCAATGGACGTTTATTTATACCCTCTATTTTTGACAATGAAGCGACAAATTCCACAAAATTCTAGAGTAAAGGGCTGGTATGACCCAGCCCCTCCTCATCAAACCGTACGTGAGGTTTTCCCTCATACGGCTTTCCGATGTTTTTCATCCATGGGCATGCAAATTACAACATCGTTTTTAATCCATATTAAGCAGCGATATATTTGACCTCTGCTATTGAACCCATCCATTTTCTGCGTTGCCTGTTCTTCGCGTACCATCGGGTTAACCGTTGCAATATATACCAGTCCAGCTTCGCTAATCTTTTCTGGCTGTAATTCGTGTAGTAGTAATTTCTCCATCCTTGGATCTTCGGATTGAGCCATTTCACCTGTTCCTCAAACGATTTGGATCGCATACTTGGCGGGCATAATCGCTCTTTAACCACTCCACGAATACGTTCTTCTGCCTTTTTGCTTAACCATTGTTGCGTGGTGTAATATCCCTTCCCTTGCAACGTTTCTGCTTTTGTTTTTCGGTGGTGCATCCCTAAGAAATCGAATCCTTCCTCTCCTGTCCATAGGCCTACCATGCGGGTTTTAGTCGGGTGCAGGGTGAGTTCCAGACGCTCCATGATTCTGCGTATAAGTTCATACGCATGTTCCGCGTCCTTTTTCGTTTTGCACACCACCACAAAATCATCTGCATACCTTGTCAATTCTCCCACTCCACTTCCGTGTTTCTCCCACAATCGGTCAAGGTAGTTCAAATAGATATTCGCAAGCAGTGGAGAGATGCCCCCCTTGCGGTGTCCCTACATCAGCGCGCCGTACGTTTCCTTCTTCCATGATTCCCGTTCCAAGCCACTTCCGGATTAACTTCAAGATCCTCCGATGACTGATGCGCATCTGCACCAATTTCATCAGCTTCTCTTGATTTATGTTATCGAAGTACCCTTGGATATCGACATCGACTACCCAATTCCCTTTGCGGTTACAGGCTTTCCGTATTCGTTCCAGCGCTCCTTTCGCACTCCGTTTCGGACGAAATCCAAAGGATACATCCTCAAAATCCGCTTCAAAGATGGGCTCAATCACAAGTTTTGTTGCCATCTGGATCACTCGGTCACGCACAGTGGGTATGCCCAGCGGTCTTTGCTTCCCATCTTTCTCTGGGATATAGTGCCGCCGTACAGGCTGCGGATGGTATTTGCCTTCTTTCAACGCTCCTTCACAGTCCTTGAGAAAGGTCTGTTCTCCTTGTTCCTCTATGTCTGCCAGCGTCACCGCATCTACACCTGCCGCTCCTTTGTTCGTTTTCACTCGTCTCCAGGCTTCGTGCAAGATATCCCACCGGTAAACTTTGTCATACAACGCATGGAATTTATGCTTGCTGTTCTTCTTGGCCACATGACCTAGCTTTTCTTGGAGTTGTTGAACTTTTTCCTTTGGTGTTGTTAGCCGTTTGGCACTCACTCACTCGTATTTCCTCCAAAAGCATAAACAAAGCAGGCTCCTTCCCTCCCCAAGGTTATGTTGTCCTTGGGTTCTTCGGTACTATGAGCCCCTCGGACTCCCTTCCCACTGACGGTTCACTTCGTCTTTTTGACTTTTAGAATGTCTCTTTACGAATTCCTAAAAAAAATCCGTGTGGGGGAGGATCTTCCCAGTTCACTGCATCCTCTTTCATTCCATGCTGCTCCCTATACGCCGGAGGATTCTTCGCTGCTGTTCCAAGTTCTTCGCAGCTTCCATGGCCTTCGTCCAATTTTACGAGACTCGGCTTCCTCTTGTCCCTCTTGCGAGGCCTTTTTGACGACGCGGCAAGATTCACTTCATGTTACAGCCTGGACCTGTTGCTCGCCCTGTCTCTGACAGGTACTTTCGTCGATACGCTTTTGCGCACAGATTTCGCCATACGCAAGTATCCTAGCTACGCAGAGGCTTGGCCCCTCCTGCGACCGGACTTTCACCGGCTAGAAGATGCGTGCTTAGCTGGGCACGCCAAAATAAAAAAAGAGAGCCAGTTGGCCCTCTTTCCTGTGTCGTTTTGTAGATTATCGAATTTTCATTGCCAAATCAATAATGTGTGCACGCATTTTTGGATCACTATTTAGTTTCAAATACATGTCATCAATCGCGATACGGTTCTCACGATACGTCTTCTCATGTTTCATTGTTGTATGAGACCATTCGATCAGTTCGTTTTCCGCTAGAACCAGATTATTATACGCATCATGGAAGCCGGTCGTCTGAACAAGCCCTTCCATCACTTCCTGAGATATCTCCTGTGTCTTACGTGTATCTTCCAGTTTTTTCTCCAGAAAGACTGCTTGCTTCTCAAACTGTGTCTTTGCCTTCATGTAGCCCAGTTGGGCCTTAGAATAAATCGGTTTCATAAGCTAACTTCACCCTCTAGATCATTGTGTATTTACCGCTATTGTATCTTAATCTCTAGCAAATTACAAAAATAGTTATTGGTAAAAAACCGTTTCCTTCTATTATAAATGCATTCTATACAATCTCATATTTACCCATAAAAAGAACCTGTCCCTTCTTGTTAAAGGGACAGGTTCTTCCTAAAACATTTCCATATCGGATAAATTAGCTTAGCGTTTTAGGGAAAAGTTTGGTACCTTTCTTGAACAATTCTACAGCAATTTTGCCCGCTTCAGCACGAGTCAGGTTACCTTTCGGATTAAAGAGGAATAACTTGGCATTCCCCTGCACAGGGCTGCCTTCCATGATTTTCGCCTTGGATACAGCCTGCACCGAAGGACGGGCATAGTACTCAATCTGATTAGAATCCTGGAAGGATTTAGACAATGTCCCCGCGAGTTTACTATCATTCGCAGCAAGCTTCATGCTCATCGCTCGTGCGATCATTACTGCCGCTTGCTCACGTGTAATTGGATCTTCCACACCAAAGAATCCATCACTGAGTCCTGTTATGATCCCTGCTTTGGCTGCTGTCTCAATGGAAGCATAATCCCACGTATCGCTTCTGGTTGTTGGCGAAACGTCTGAGAAGGTCTGTGTATTCGAATACTTCAATGGAATATCCAAACCTTTGACCAGCAAGGTAGCAAACTCCCCACGTGTCGTCTGATCATCTGCACCAAACGCGTTAAAGCGCAAATTGTTCATGATGCCTTTGGAATATAGGGCATTTAGAATATTTCTTGCCCACGGGTGATTCGTAATATCCGGGTAGCTCTTACTTTGCTTCATTACTTTGTAATAACCAAACTCGTCGAAAGAAACGGTAACAGTATGTTTCTTGGTATCCACAGCTCCACCAATCGGTTCCCACTGTCCGATATTGCTCTTATCGGAGTAACGGAATACGCTAATGGTCGAACCGACTTCATCTACAATCGATGGATCGTAAGCAAGAGTCAACGTACCTCGGTTAGAAGGTACCAATATCCGTTCTGTCGGGAATTGTGTAAAACTTCCTTCTAGAGAGTATGGTGTTACCCCATTTGTTCCTGGCTTATATCCGCTTGTCCCTTTATCTCCAAGTTCACCAATTCCACCGTTAATCCAGTACGTATCGGATACTGGAACAAAGTTGCTTGTCGTCAGGTTAGAGTTAAACATCTCTGTCAAAATAGTCGGAACTGTGATTGGTGAAAGTCCTCCCGTACTGCGTGGATCTGCCTGTCCAATATTAAAGCCGTAGTCATTTTTCCGTTCCAGTACGCCGTCCTTCGGATCAGCAATACCAAACAAAATTTTGTTGTCCGGGTAGAATTTGATCACACCACTGCTTGATTTGGAAGCGGATTGCAGAATGGTTCCTTTCGGGAACGACAATTCCAGCTTCTTATTAAATGCAGAATATTTGTTAGCCACTTTCGGAGCCATATACTGTGCATCTACTCCAACGGTGCTTGTATAGAACACGTTAACCGTATCGTTAATCTTGCCGCCATCTCGCGTAATCTGGATTTTGATCGCATTGTTCTTATCCGGAGACAATCCTACATAGTCGAGAATAAAACGGTTATCCATATCCGGACGTTTAACAGCCGCTTCCTTACCAATCAATACCTGTGTTGCACCTTCTGCTTCAATATCAAAATGAACATAGTTCTTGTTAACGACAATCTGTTGTCCTACTGTCGCTACAGGAGACAGAATACGATAAGAAGAGGGTTCTCTTACGATCTCCAACCGTTGTGTCGTTCTTGCTCCCGTGCTGTTGATCAGCTCTAATGTGTACACATGACTGCCTGGTGCATCAAAGATATAGTTCCGAACACGGATCATGAATTCATCCTGATTCCCGGCAAAGTCAGCAATATGCCCATCATCGGTTGTCTTATTGGGATCTTGTGTATCTGAGACTGGAATTTGATAGCTGTAGATTTTCTTGGAACCGGAATACAAATTGGCAATCGTTGCTCCACCACCTTTGTAGACCAAGTCGTACCTGTCCTTGCTCGTAACATATTTTCCATCACGAATGATGAAATCTGGTGTAACTTTGAAGATGTTGACCATCTCTTCAGGCGTGTACAGACTCACATCTGGCTTACTGAATTCCACACGACCATCGGTTGGAACAGGTACTGGCATGAATTTATCAATATTGGACACATTGCTGTCTGAAATATAGATTCTTAGTTTTTTCTCAATCACCTTAGTCTTACCTGCACCGTCTTTATCCGTGCCTGTAATGGTGATGGTATTTTCTCCATATACAAGTTCTCCCGTCCCCCCAATAGTCAACGGGAAGGAGAACTTACCGTTGGTACCTGGAAAACCAGCAGGAGTTCTGGCTACACCATTCACAAATAATTGACTTGTGAATGGAGGAGATACAAGTGTGCTGAATCCAACAAACTCACCATTGACCGTTAAGGACTGGGTCGTTTTTGAATTGAATGTGTAGTTCTGTCCATCATACAAGTTGGCTACGTAAATATAGCTTTTGGCAGCATACGATACGGTAACATCGTAATGTGGATCTGGGTTTCCGTAATAGAAACGAATTTTCTGCGTGCCATTGGCCACATTTTTTACCAAGTAGACCGCTTGATTGTTCGATAGACCGGTAGGTACATTCGTTCCCGTTGGTGCCCCTTCAATCGTCAGCTTGGTTGTTCCGGTTGGCAGGTACTCACCTTTTACCATTTCGCCTGCAATAGCTTGGCTAGACTCCACCAAAATATAAAAATCTGCTGTAGCAATCTGTGCATTGTCTAGTGGCACTTTATTGGTTACTGCACCACCACTATAATCTGGAAGATAGTACATATTGGTAATAGCTTTAACACCTGGAGCATAAGTGAATTTCCCTTGATATCCAGAGCTAAATGTACCATGTCCTACAACGGCGTTAACCGATTGATTCTTCAGAATTTCAGTTGGTGTCGTTGTTGATGTTTGTAACGGATACGCATTATCTGTTGTGAATGTAACAATTCGGTATTCAGGAGTTGATCCGTCTGGACCCGGGATAATGGTTTCCGTTGCGTTGCTGAACGTCATCGTTGTTCCGTTGACTGTGAACGATCCTGAATCCTTAAAAGAGCTATTGCTTGCGATATAAGGAAGCACCATCTGAACCTCAAGCTTGGCTTCTATAGCTGCATTCGAGAATGTCGGGATATTGTTCAATAGCGATTTCGTATCTGTAGTCCCACCGCTCGTTAAAGAAACATTGAGCGTAGAGAATGGTTGATCCTTGTCGTAGTAATAAACTGCACGTTCGGTAAGGATAGAATCCGAGCCGTTGGCAATTCTAAATTTTAGATTATTCAAACCAGCAGTTAGTTTTAACTGTGGCGTGAAAAATGTTCCGTTTTGAAGCAAAGACGAATCGAGTTCTTCCCCGCCATTCAAAGAAACGGTTACTTTAATTGCATTTTGTACTTTACCTTGAACAGACACAAACTGTGTATTTACAACCGTCTGTGCACCTTCATTCAGGCCATAGGATGTATTGGAACCTGTGCTTGGGTCCGTAAAGATTTTGAAGTCCTGAATAAAAGGAACCTGATCATATAACACATAAAACGTATCTGAACGCTCTACAGACCCTTGAGTACCAGTGAAGGTAATCCGGTTAAAACCTGGAAACAAGGTAATGTTGTTTGCCGTAAAATTATTATTACCACTTGTACTTGCTGTTACTGCTGTGGTATTGGAACGGGTAGCATCTGGCTCCCATTTCGTTTTATTGCTTGGTAAACTAACCGAGTTAAGCTGTTCGACTTTGACACGCATCGTATCTTTGGATACAAAAGCGTATGCACCTGTTATTGTAATTGTCCCTTGGGTCGTCTGATAAGCTCGATCCCGAGTCAAAAATCTTGCATTCGCTGAGTCTTCAATGTTCAAATCCGCTGTTTGACTAATCGCGGTATTATCTGGTGTAAAGTAGGTAGTCAGTGCGTTGGCAGCCGAAGCAACGGACCCACCGAATAGACCTTGTGGGAACAACGAGAGCACCATGGTGACCAACATGATCCAAATCAACGGCCGTTTCCTTTGTTGCATTACGTATCATCTCTCCTCTTTTTAAGTCAGTTACCAGTATTTATCGGCAAAAAGGTTCCAATTATTTAGTAAAAATCTCAAAAAAAACAAAAAAGCCTTATCCGCAATCGGGATAAGGCAAGGGTCTAATTATAATATTGAAGGATAGCAGGGAAAGAACTGATTTATTTTTAGGATTTCGAACGGGTCTGTGGATTAAGCTTCACGCGCATACGCATCAGGAAGTTGATCACCGGTTTTCTCGTTTTACTTACAAGTCCAATGACCTCCGCCCCTACTTGCAGGAAGAACATCATGATACAAATCACGACGAAGGTTACCCAGTTGGCTTCAAACATCGCTGCCGAAGACTGAATAATGGCCAGTACACCAAAGAACGCTGCAATACCATAGATAATCAGTACTGTCTGACGATGGCTGAAACCAAGTTCACGCAAGCAGTGATGCAGGTGGCCTTTATCCGGTGAGAAGATCGGTTTCCGTTGCACCGCACGGCGAATAATCGCGAACAATGTATCCGAGAGCGGTACACCGATAATAATCAGCGGTGTAATGAAGGACACGACTGCAATCTGTTTAAATCCGAGCATCGAAAGCATCGCAAGAGAGAAACCAAGGAACAGTGAACCGGTATCTCCCATGAATATTTTCGCTGGGTGGAAGTTAAAGAACAGGAATCCGATAATGCTGCCGAGCAACACCAGACACATTAGAGCAATCATCGTATTACCCATCAGGAAAGACATCACCGCGATGGTTCCAATGGCAATCCCTGATACACCGGCAGCCAGACCATCCAGTCCGTCAATCAGATTAATCGCGTTGGTTACACCCACGATCCATAGAATCGTCAGCGGAATAGACACCCACGTTTCGAGTGAAGAATACGCATCCTGAAACGGAATGTTCACGAAGTCTACGCGGATGTTAAATCCAAATACAACGACGGACGCAGCCAAGATCTGTCCAAGCAGTTTCACTTTGGCAGACAATTCAAAACGGTCATCCAGCGCACCAATCAACACAATGATGGAGCCCCCGACCAGAAATGCACTGACAAAACTCATATCGCGAGTTGTAAACCAAGCAGAGACAAACGGAAGCAGTGCAGCAACCGTAATAATAAATGCCAGAAAAATACCCAATCCGCCAAGACGCGGCATAATCCGGGTATGCACTTTGCGCGCATTCGGTGTATCCATTGCACCGATGCGGACTGCGAACTTTTTAACAAGTGGTGTAAGAGCTAAAGCAAGTCCCATTGACACCAGAAATCCAATGATAAAGATCGCTACCATTTGAACATTCGACCCCCAATTATAATACCTTCACAAAATTATAAATCCCCTGTTCTCTTTTTCTATATATGAAGAAACATTGTTTTTCACTTTTGATGAAAATTTATTGTTGATTCTGAGGCAACAGTTACACGGTACGAAGAGTGCAAGGGAAAACCTGTAGAAGCGCAGCGTTCGCAATTATCACCGAATTTCATCCTTAATAAGGATAAATAGAAATTTGGGGATAAGGGCGATCGGAGGGTTCTCTTGCAATCGTAGTATTGAAGTGTAACAGCTCCTTTAGCGGGAGTGCCTAGTGCAACCAAAAAATGTTTTCATTTGAGTGACACACGTATGTGCCGGAATGAATTATACGCTGATCATTTCTGAAAAGCTATCCTCAATTTCTAGCAAAAACAAGCATTTATCTCGTAATTACCTGTTTTTAACGGACTTTTGTCACGTTTTCTTTGTCCCGCATCACTTTCACTGCGAATTTCGGGAGCGCAAGCATCCGTCCAGCCCGGCTAGGTTCACGAAGCAAACGATAGAACCATTCCATTCTTAACTTTTGGAACAGTTTAGGCGCCCGTTTCATTTTGCCTGAGATGATATCAAAGCTGCCTCCAACCCCCATCATGACAGGAACTTGCAGGCTATGCTTATATTTGTGAATCCAAGGTTCTTGGGTGTCCGCTCCGCGAGCAACGAATAACAGATCAGGCGCAGCCTGCCGAATAGAGGTCACCACCTGCTCATCCTCAGCCGAACCGAAGAAACCGTCGCGGTAACCCACAATACGAATAGCCGGATACTGCTGTTGTAACCGAACCGCCGTTTCTTGAATCACCTCGGGGGTCGAACCGAGCAAATACACGCCCCATCGATAGTTTTCTCCAACCCGCAGCAATTCATGTAAAAGTTCAAAGCCCGGCACTCGTTCTGCTACAGGATCACCACAGTAATTAGCAGCCCATACCACGCCGGTTCCGTCCGGAACAATCATCTCCGCATCCTTCATCACCTTCATGATCGCGGGATTCTCTAGCGCAGCCATCACCATAATCGGATTGGCAGTGATAACCTGATGCGGCTGTTTGGACAACACGGCTTCTTCAAGCACCTGCACCGTTTCTTTCATCGTTAGTTTGGAAAAGGGGATACCATAGATGGAAACGGTAGGGATTGATCCGGTCTGACTCATTGTTATCTCATCCTTTGCGGCCTAAATAGGTAATAATTTGCTTGGCAGGCTCTCTGGCCTCCTGCTTCAATACAGTAATACGATCTTCATGTTGCTTCAGCCACTGTGAGCGCTGTTCCAGCAGTCCAGCAACCATCTCTGCAAGCTTATCCCCATCCAGTGAACTGGTATTGCCCGCAGGCTCGCTTTCCAGTCGAAGCAGGAACTGATCGATTTTGGGATCATACGAAATCCCTACTGGCGGAACATACTGCGAAGCGGCATAAATCAAGCTATGCAGACGCATACCGATCATCAGATCACAGCGGCTGACTTCCTCTAGCATTTGTTGAGGATCCGTAAGATCCTCCGTCATGCTAATCTGACTGCCTTTGCTTGTCACATCGCCGATCATTTCCATAATAAAACGGGATGCCTGCACGTCATCGGGCAGATGAAACGGCATAAAGCGCAGATGAACCGCCTTTTTCGCAGCCAGCTTCTTCAATCCAGCCGCGATAGCTGTCAATTCCTTGCGATCCGCTTCCCAGAAACGAACAGACACGCCAATCACTGGCAGTCTGGCATGAGCTTGTTGCTCCCCAGCAGTGGAATTGTCTGCTTCATCCCGTACTGGTGATGCTACATCCGGCAAAGGTAACCCCATCACTGGATCAGGCACGACATGAATCTGATTCCACTTTAGTCCGAGACGACGCAGATAATCTGCGGATTGCTCGTCCCGAACCGATACATAGGTACAGGATTTGAATACCGATTTGATCATCGGGTTAAAGATTTTACGGTGAACAGGGCCAATACCCTGCGCATAAATAAAAGTCGGTTTTTTCAACCACTGAGCGAGCTTGATCACACCCAGATAATAAGGAATGGACTTCAGCCCCGTTGCATCCTGCAGCAGACTTCCGCCGCCACTGATGAGTCCATCACTTTCCTTAAGTGCCTCACGAACTTCCTTCAGCTTCATGCGATGTACAGCACGAACGCCGTACATCGAGGTTGTCCATTCCGGATCAATGGAGAGTACAATCGGTTCAATGATAACATTGGACCGCTGGCTCTCTTCCTGGAGAGCAGTCAGAATGGATTTCAGTACAGCTTCATCTCCACTGTTGCGGAAACCATAGTATCCTGAGATGACTAACTTTTTAGAAGTGGTGACCATTTTTTCCAACATCCTTCCGCGACTTGCCACACACCCACAGCAATGATACCAAAGATCAAGCCAAGTCCGAGTCCCATCACCCCACGAATCAGTGACAGTACAGCTGGTGTATGAATATGCGCAAACGTATCCACCATAGACAATTGACCCATCGTAGCGATGATTAGCGCAAAAATCACTTTACGGTATTTTAAAGCGGCGAACACGCCAACGATAAACAGCGGGTGTCCCAGCACAAATTCTTTGAATCTCGGCCGTACGCCAAACGTATCCTCCAGCGTGGTACGCAGGAACATCTCAAATGGTGTAACGGAACCCGCGTTGCCTGTACGGCTCAAATAATAATATCCAACAGCAGCAGCAACAAGCGCCAATATAACCATCAAAATGTTAATTGGCATACGAAGCATATCTTTCACTTGTTTCACAGAGATTGAACCGGAACCGCGATAGAATACAATATAGATCGCAACCAGACCAATTGGAGCGAAGTGCAGCAGACTGACTCCACGGAACTGGTTAATAACCAAGCTGTACGTAATGCTATTCAATAATGCGATCACAAACGGTACAGCGACGAACGAAATGATCGATGTTCTTACATATAAAACAAGGGTCTGTGCCAGACGGCGACCCGCAGGGGCATCCGGTTGACGCAATTGTGTTGCATTCACTGTACGAACAGCCAGTACCATCGCAATAGTTGGTGCGGCAATGGCCGCCAGCAAGGCAATTCCTTGCTCCAGCAATGTAGGTTTCAACAGGAACAGACCCGCGCTTCCTACTAATCCAAGAAGGAACACCGCAATGGTGAATACCGGTGCAAAATAAGAAACCATCAGTGTAATCAAAGCGATTGCCCCGATAAGAGCGATCAGCTTCGCATACCGTTGAATGGACGAATCTTTCACAGTAAATGCTTCAGCTTGTCCGAGCTCAAAGCCATGTTTGGCCATACGTTCAACGGCATGTCCTGGCTCGCCCAAACTTTTGATCAGATTTTCGATCGGATCTGTGATCTCCGCTTTGGCCGTATTCCGGCTTGGTGAAGCATTCATATAGATCATACGAATATTACGGTCCTTCGTTGCCAGCACAAAACGGTCAGCAATGGTATCTTCTTTTAGATTCGCATCCGAATCGCTTAGTGAGTAGAGACGAGTTACGTTGTAATCAATTTTGTAAGCCAGCGTCTGGAATCCTGCCTGCGGCTTCTTCAGATTTTCGATCGCCGCCAGACCAATATGATGTTTGTTCAGCAGCTGAGCAAACTGATCCAGACTTTTCATCTCTGCATTATCATTGTACCCTTTCACTGCATCCCCATCAAACAGGATACGTGTTACGCCATTCTCTTCGAAGAAGGCGAGCAAACGTTCCATCGATTGTTGGTTATAAGGTACCGTGTCAGAGATACGGGGTAAAATATGAAAACCTTTATCACGCAGCATTTTCACCGCAACCGGGTCAGGCTGCATCGGCTGCATGTTGGCATTCTCCGGCGGTGTCTGCAATATTAAGCCGCTGCGACCTTCATACTCCCACGGTTGAACCGGGATCTGACGCTCAGCGAACGTTTGTTCAATAATAGGGGTATAGGTCTGCGCATTCTCTTCAGATGTGAACAATACATAGGTATAGTTCGCATTCGAAGGAATCACTTCTTTTGTCATATTCGCAAGATCCTGACCTGAGTAAACCATCAAGCGGCGTGTTTTTTTGAGTTCGTCCAGCGTACTTTCAAACACAGCCATCGTTGTCACGCCAGCGTCTTTCAGACGTGTCATTTGTTGATCAATGAAATCTTGCGGGTGAGCCTGGTACGCGGAAATATCCAAGAGTCCTCGGTAGTTGAAGACCAATTCTACTTTGTTCGCAGAAGATTCTGTCTGCACCCGATCACGGATGACCGGAATGGATGCCACCAAACCAATAATAACGATGAGCCACAACCACTTCCGGGAAGCGTTATTCCAATAAAGCCATTTTTGACGCACTACGTGTACCTCCTCAGTTGTTGGAACCAAATGCCCGTTCTGCTCTTAAAATTCTTACGTTCAGCATGTGTTAACACACTCTCTAATATGCCAGCACACTATCCATTTTATTTCAAAGAAAAACCCCTCCGCCAACCAACCTTACGGTGCGGAGAGGCCTTCTGCATCTTTTTCTTACAGTACCATTTGTTTTATTGTGCGTCTACACGCGACATGACTTCCGAAACCAGCCGTTCGATCTGACCCTCTGCATCTTGCAAGCTCTCACCGCGCACAGCAAAGTACACTTTGATCTTCGGCTCTGTACCAGAAGGACGCAGGCAGAACCATGATCCGTCCGCCAAAATAAATTTCAGCACGTTCTCCTTCGGCAGACCGTCCAGGCCCAGGGAGTAGTCCAGCACATCCTGCACAGCAATGCCAGCAACTTCCTTCGGCGGATTAGAACGCCAGTCGGTCATTTTCGCCTGAATCTGCGCGACTCCGTCTTTGCCTTTTAGTGTGCGGGACTCCAGTTTTTCGAGGAAAAATCCGAACTGATTGTACAGCTCCTGCAACACATCGTAGAGTGTTTTGCCTTGACTCTTATAGTAGGCAGCCGCTTCGGCAATCAACATCGAGGCAAGGACAGCGTCCTTGTCACGGGCATAGTTGCCAGAGAGGTAGCCATAACTCTCTTCATATCCGAAGAGGAAGGTATGACTTCCGGTTGCTTCGAACTGGTTCATTTTTTCACCGATATATTTAAAGCCTGTCAGGGTGTTCATCACTTCTGCACCGTAATGCTGAGCGATGACTGCACCCATCTCACTCGTTACAATCGTTTTGATTACTGCACCGTTACTTGGAAGTGTGCCTGTCTCTTGAAGACGACTGAGCAGATAATGTACCATAATGGCACCCGATTGGTTACCAGACAAGACGAAATATTTGCCATCCTTGTCTTTCACGACAGCTCCCATACGGTCCGCATCCGGATCTGTACCGATCAGAATGTCAGCGCCAACGGATTCTCCCAGCTTCATCGCCAGTGTGAATGCTTCACGCTCTTCCGGGTTAGGGGATTTCACTGTAGAGAATTCGGCATCCGGTTGCTCTTGCTCAGCAACGATATACAATTGCTCGAACCCGATCTGCTCCAGTACGCGGCGAACCGGAAGGTTACCTGTACCGTGCAGCGGTGTGTATACAATTTTGAACTCACGGCCGATGCCGGATTGGATCAGTTCACGGCTCAGACTGCGGCTTGCCACCGTATCTGCGAAAGCCTGATCTTCCTGCTCTCCAAGCCAGATCAGCAAACCTTGTGCTTCGGCTTCTTCACGCGTCATTTTTTTCACATCTGCGAGAGAAGGAACCTCTTGAATGTACTGAATCACTTGCTCTGCTTCATGCGGCACCAGTTGTCCGCCCTCATGGTTGTACACTTTGTATCCGTTGTACTCCGGTGGGTTATGACTCGCCGTTACAACGATACCACCTGTAGCTTGCAGATGGCGCACACTAAAGGACAGTTGTGGTGTAGAGCGCAGGGAGGGATACAGCTTGGCTACGATACCATTAGCCGCCAGTACCAGTGCTGCATCCAGCGAGAATTCAGGTGAGAAGTGACGGGAGTCATGTGCGATGACAACAGAAGGTTTGCCTTCCTTGTCTCCATGTTGCTCCAGCAAATAACGGGCAAAGCCTTGTGTCGCACGACCGACCGTATATTTGTTCATCCGGTTGCTACCCGCACCTATAACACCGCGCAATCCGCCTGTACCAAACTCCAGATTTCTGTAGAAACGCTCCTCCAGCTCTTTGGGTTGATCCTTCAGATCACGAAGCTCCTGTTTGGTTGCTTCATCAATAGAAGCATCCTCCAACCATTGTTGCAACGTCTCAGCAGCTGCTGCGCTTAACTGTTCCATATCCAATAAGCCCCTTCCGTCTATATAAAAATTCTAGTGATCAGCATATTCATTCTTATGCCTATGTAATCAGCTTGGGTCTGACAGTGCAAACATGATTTCGCCTTCAGCAACAATTTTGTCGTCCACGCGAGCAGTAGCTTGACCTTTACCAATCGAACCTTTCAGACGTGTAATTTCCACTTCCAGAATCAACGTATCTCCAGGCACAACTTGGCCACGGAACCGGAAATTGTCGAGTCCCGCCAAGAAACCAATTTTGCCTTTGTTCGCTTCTAAATTCAACATAGCTGCTGCGCCAACCTGAGCCAAGGCTTCTGTGATCAATACGCCTGGCATTACCGGATACTCAGGGAAATGTCCGATGAAGAACGGTTCATTAATCGTTACGTTTTTCAAACCAACGGCACGTTTGCCGTCCTCCATCTCCAAAATTCTGTCCACCAACAGGAACGGCGGGCGATGCGGGATAATGGATTGAATTTGTTTGATATCAAGCACAATTTAATCTCCTCTCGGGGTGTTTATACGAAGGCTCTCCATCATAGCGTTTTTATGTGCTCACTTGGGTCGTTCCGGAAAGAGATCGTTCTATGATCGCCATTGTCCCTGAATTTTCTTGATCCCATTGTAATGGGTAAAATTCTGGGACAAACGCGTACGCTTTGCTTCTTTTGAACGATTCTCTTCCCTCCACTTATCGTGATCACAAAAAACGGGTATGATCAAGTCGATCCTCATATAAATGAGTTTTCATTTTAATGTTGTATGAAATGTTGTTTTAGGGTTAACACTAGTTATATCCTTCATGACTGCAGTAGTGAAGGTTGAGATAAGGGGTCTCTCTTCGCGATGACAAGCAATGTCTTTCGCAGGGGAGGCCTCTTCTGACGTTAAACGTCATCCATCATTATACTGTTTTCAACACCAAAAAGAAAACTCCTGCCTGTGCAGGAGTTTTCGCTGAACTCGTTATCTTATGGAGCAAATACCAGATCATAGACATGTTTCCAGGTACTCCATTGCCATACGGAACCGATATCCTGTTTGCCCAGTACCACATACCCAGCGACCATTCCGCCAGCGAGGGCAAGAACAAGCAAAATCGGAATCAGAAACCATCTTGCGATGCGCCACCAACTCTTCTTTTTTTTCTTGACTTCCTTCTGTTCCGGCTTGTTGTTCTGCTGCTGTGTTTCTGTCATCCCATTCACCTTTATGCTCTCATATTATTGGCAAGACCCGCCATGGAATCACTGGACGTGAGCGCCCGTGCCGCCAGTTGATAAGTCCGCTGACCTTGCATGAGCAGTGCCATCTCCTGTGTCATATCCACGTTGGATTGTTCAAGGAAACCGGTGCGGATCGATGCCTGAGGTACACGTGTTGCTGCATTAGCCCCGAATACATCATTCTCGGTTAATCCTGCATCCAAACCAAACAGATTGTCAGCTAATTGCACCAATCCTTCAGGACGCTCGATATCCACCATCTGCAACTGTCCTGCAATCACAGCGTTGCCGTTACCCTGACGTACCAGCAGATTACCTTTTTCATCAAAAGCAACCGTGCTGTCCCTCGGAGCCGTAACCAGCTGTCCCTGACGATTCAGTGCAAAATGGCCATCGTCGTTGACAAGTACCATCAGGTCAGGATCGTTCGGATTTGCTTTTGGACGCATATCGGGTACAAAATGGAATGCGCCTTGACGTGTCCATACTTTCTGACCATCCGCCTGAACAGCAAACATCGCATTTCCCTCAATAGCAAGGTCTGTCGGGTTGCCTGTCTCCTTCATGCTACCTTGTGACATATCTCTGGTGAGATTGACCAGACGTGCTCCAAAACCAAGGTTATATCCCATCGGTGTCGAACGTCCATCCTGCTTGTACTTGTCATCTTGCTGCTGTGTACGGGTCAATACATCTTCAAAGCTTGCCTGCTTACTTTTATAGCCTGCCGTATTCACGTTGGCAATATTATCGGAAATGACATCCAGCCTCTGCTGAATTGCAGTCATGGACACCTTGGCACTAATCATGGAATTATTCATGCGGTGGTTTTACCTCCCCTGCTTTGCTCCGCAAAGGGCTTATCGCCCATCATACGCGGTTATATGGTTACAATTGGTGTTAGACACGACCAACTTCGTTAACAGCCTTTTCCAAACTGCGATCATAGAACTGAATGACCTTCTGGTTCGCTTCATAGGCACGAAATGCCGCATTCATGTCAACGGTAGCCTGAGAGGCATCTACATTCGACCCTTCCAGATAACCTTGATGAATCTGTACATTATCAGTAGCCCCCATCGTCCGAACCGTTGCACCATCATCTTCATTCAGGCTAAAATTACCGTCACCTTGGCGAACAAGCTGATTCGGCTGGTCAATAATACTGATTCCAAGCGTAACGCCTGTTGGAACACCTGTAACCGCATTAACAAGGCGGCCTTGCTCATCCACTTTAAATTGCTCCACAGAACCTGTCAATACAACCGGTTGCCCATTACTGTCCAGCACCTGAGAACCAGTAGAGCTGAGAAGTTGTCCTGTTCCATTCACTTCCAGATGACCATCGCGTGTATAACGAGTGTTGCCTTGCGCATCGCGAACGGTAAAGTATGCTTGCGGCTGGTACGTGACCGTTCCATCTGCTCGTACAAACTTGCCGGAAGCATCAAACGGAACCGGTTGGTTGGTCTGCGGATCATTCACACTCAAATTCGATGAGATTGCAAAATCACTTGTACGCTTCGTTTCCATAAGAGCGCCTTGAACATTCATGGATAAACTTTCCTCGGCGAATACGCCCGAGTTGAGTCTGCCCAGCCGCTTTGTTGGAAGATTCGCATCCCCGCCCGTTAAAGTAATGAGCATTTCAGGGAAGGAGCGGTTTACACTATTCACCTGTTTGTATCCCGTTGTGTTCATATTTACGATATTTTGTGTAGCAGTGTCATGGCGGCGTTGCTCTGTAATCATTCCCGCAGCAGCGGTGTACAGACCTCTTAACATGAATGAACCCCTCTCCTCAAACGCTTGTCCCTGCATAACAGGTGGCTGTTTGTCCGTTCTGTTCACCTTTTCGGTGAACCTGCCTGCTTTTTATATCGGCAGACTAGAACTTTTTCTTAACCACTTGATCCAAATTATTCAGCATAATGCCTGTCCCTTTAACAACGCAGTGCATCGGATCCTCTGCAACCCATACCGGAACATGCAATTCATTGGACAACAGTTCATCCAATCCGTTCAGCAATGCGCCTCCACCAGTCAAAACGACACCACGGTCAATAATGTCCGCAGACAGTTCCGGTGGTGTGCGCTCCAGTACCGACTTGGCCGCAACGATAATGGATTGCACGGAATCCCATAGCGCTTCCTGCACTTCACTGCCAGACACCGTGACTGTAACCGGCAGACCGGTTACCATATCGCGGCCGCGGATGTCCATCTCCGCCTGATGTCCAGCCGGGTTCACGGAACCAATTGCAATTTTAATATCTTCCGCTGTGCGTTCACCGATCATGAGCTTATACTTGGCTTTGATATACTTGGTTATCGCTTCGTCAAACTTGTCCCCAGCAACTTTAATAGAAGAGGCGGTGACTACGTCGCCCATAGACAGGACTGCAACGTCAGTCGTTCCGCCGCCGATATCCACGACCATATTGCCGCTCGGCTGGAAAATATCCATACCTGCTCCGATAGCAGCCGCTTTCGGCTCTTCTTCAAGAAATACTTCTTTGGCACCGCTGCGCTCCGCTGCTTCACGGATGGCCTTCTGCTCTACGGAAGTGATATTCGTTGGTGCACAGATCAAAATTCGCGGGTGGCTATACCAGCTTCTTGCCCCGACACGACTAATGAAATGTCTAAGCATGGCTTCCGTAATTTCGAAGTCCGCAATAACGCCATCGCGCAGCGGTCTAATGGCAACAATGTTACCCGGCGTACGCCCCACCATACGACGCGCCTCTTCCCCGACAGCAAGGACCCGCTTCGTATCGCTTTCAATGGTCACGACGGAAGGTTCATTGAGCACAACTCCGCTTCCTTTCACGTGAATAAGCACGTTTGCCGTGCCGAGATCAATACCGATATCCTTGCTAAACATAAAAGAGCCCCCAAAGTGATATTATTTGGTCAGCGTATCCTGTGAAAAAGTGTCTCTTATCACGTCACCGCTCGTTCGACAAAGTGCAACATATATATGTAAAAATCGGGCTGATAAGATGTCATAATTCGATCCTGTACCAGCTTTTAACATATCATACTTCAGGGGAGGGATTCAATCCATGCTGTGAGCTTTTTGGCCTAGTTCTCGAAGAACTTGCTTATGATTTGGCGGAAGCCAGCACCTCACGTTTTTTTCCACTCGTTTTTTTGTACTTGATTTTGGTCGCTTCACCGCCCCGCAAATGACGGATCGACTTATGGTATTCCAGAATGTGTTTGACCTGGTCAGCAAGATCAGGGTTGATTTCCGGCAGACGCTCCGTCAGATCCTTATGCACAGTACTCTTTGACACGCCGAATTCTTTGGCAATGGTACGGACCGTATTTCTTGTCTCAACAATGCAGCGACCAATTTTGATGGTCCGTTCCTTGATGTAATCGTGCACGCTCCCGCCTCCCTACTGTGTGGATAGTTTGGTACATTATATGAGGAGCATGCCTATATATTCGCGGTTTAGAGGTGTGACAAGCTTCGAAGGTCCCATTATTTTCTGAAAAGCATAAAAAAGCAGAGGTTATTCACCCCTGCCCATCATGTTAGTGCGGTAAAAATCATTTATTTTTCCGGAAGATATCCTTGCGGGTTTACAGGCTGACCATCTTCATAAACTTCAAAGTGAAGGTGGTTCCCCAGGTTTTTGCCAAGCTCGCTCACACCAGCAGATGCAATCGCATCTCCTTGCTTCACTTCATCATCCTGTTTCACTTTGACGTCTGCAAGGCTTTGGTAAACGGTTTTCAGGTTATCGCCGTGAGTAATCTCCACCACTTGACCTGTAAGCGGATTTTGCTCAACACGTGTAACTTTTCCGCTGAGTGCTGCTTTGACCTCGAATGATTTGTTATCACCGCGTGCCAGATCGACACCCGTATTCGGAATAAATGTGTCATTGTACTGCACCATCGCTGCCTCATGCTCTTCACTTGAAGCCTCGTTGTCATAGAATGGTTTCACGACCGAAATCTCGGACGGGGATGCTACTGGCCATACGAAATTTTCCGACTTTGCAACAACTTCCACACTTTCCTGATCCCCACCTGTAACGGCTCCCTCATTGCTCGCTGCACCTGTTTCTACTGTTTCTTTAGGAGAGTCCGGGTTCAGTGCTTTATCGCCTGTTCCCTGATAGACCCACACTAGAGTTAGTATAATGCCTGCTGCTGCGATGTAGACTGCCGGGAAAACCCAACGTTTGGACATTGCTTTTCTCCATGAAGAGGGCTGAGCTGCCGGTACTCCTTGAGTTGTTTTAGGAGTTTCTTCTTGGATTGTTTTTTTGTTGTTTTCATTCATCTTGATCACCTCAGTAACAAGTGTTACCGGGTGCAACTCTTTTATACACGCGCGACTCTAAAAATTTTCACACAGCTTTCAAAGAATGCTATATATGGGTAGTTAGTGCGTGCCCCGCTCCGCATATATAGCCAAATCTTAAAAGCTCCGTAATGGGAGGTTGGTAGAGAAACATCCACCATATTTATCCCTCCTACTTTGAGGCTAGCATCTTGGATGCCTGTCCGAAGGAAATTCCGGTGTAATAATGTTTCAAAATCTCGGTAGCCGTGCGCCCCTCTTGCGCCATACCATTCGCTCCCCATTGACTCATACCCACCCCATGACCATAACCATACGTTGTAATCTGTACTTCATCACCTGTTGTTTTCCAGCTGAACTGGCTTGATCTGAGCCCGAGGCGTTTGCGGACTTCCGGGCCACTGAACGTTTCGCCTGCAATCTGGATTTCTTTAATACGATGTCCTTTGGTCGTAGACAACACTTTGATCCAAGAACCATTCTGATCTGCTGAGACCGGAATTGCATCCAGGTTCATCTTCTGCAATATTTCACTGCGCTTCATCGTAACGGTTTCTTCAAAACCTGGCGCAAGCTGTTTGTCCCATGGGCTAGCTACACTTTTTAAATAGGGAACAACGTTGCCCCACACATCCTCTGCATTTTCCGTATATCCGTTGCTAGTTGAAAAAAATGATGCTGTGATCGCGCGGCCTTGATACGTCATAACTGCGTCGCGACTTTCACGAACAGCCTGCTGAAGTTTTTCCCACTCCTTCGCTTTACCCAGCCTTGTCCAATCAGCCTTTACCTCATCGGGTGGAATGAAGACTTGATGACTAATCGTGTCCGTGACATCTGCTGCACCTGAAGGTACGCCACTTGTATCATTTGCAACAAGTCTTCTCACGATAAAAGTGCGAGCGGCTATCGCCTGAGCCTTCAAAGCTTCCAGTCTGAACTCAGCTGGCATCTCGGCAGCAACTACTCCCGTCACATATGACTCAAGTGGCAATTCTAACGTTGTCCCGGCAGCTGACAAGTAAACACGCACATTCGGCTCAGGATAGCTTACAGGCGTTGCAGGTACAGGACTAGGAGTATTTAGACCTTTGCTAGGGTTCGCATCTGTAGGAGCAGGCGTTGGTTTTGTCTGCTCGCCTGCTCGCGGCCACACCAGGATGACCGGAATGCATATCGCCAGAACAAGCAGTGCTGATACCGCTGTGGCAGGATGCCAAAGCCCTGGGTGACGTCCCCAGTGGCGACGGCGACCGAAGGTACGCATAAGGCGACGTTTCACCTTACGAAATGCATCCAATTCAATAAGTGGGATATTTATATGCTCTGTGGCTTCCTGTTTCAGTTCCTCTGTAACATATTCCCCAGGTTTAGCATGTATCGTTTCTTGCTTACTCCCTATTACTATGTGCATTTTCGCCACCTGTAGCGGGTTACCTCTTTTCTTCTCAGTAGCGAGCCTGTCTTTCTCTGCATCCTGGGTTGAACTCTCCTCTGATCCCAGCATTCCGGGCCGCGGGACAAGAGGCACTTTCACCTGTACACGAGCTTCTTTCATCCGTGATACCCCTCCGTTGTCGATAACCAGATCATGGCTGGTTCTTTTCTCAAATCCATAGTTTAAGATATGAGTTCACTCGATCTGATAGAACCGGATTTAAGAGAAACGAGAACCGTTGTTATCTAATAATCAACTCGTCCTTTGTTAGTGTAGATGCTTGAAAGCACTGTTACTACGCAGGTTACACAGTGCATCCCGATCAATCGGTATGGAATAACCGCTCTTTCATATGGTCAAAATAGAACCAAACTTAGATGTTATGTTATACAGAGTTAGGATCAGGTATTAATAGAATCAGGTCTTTAACAGACCATCCTCATATATCGTTCGAACTTGCATAAAGAACACAAAAAAGCCAAGCCCGGAG
This sequence comes from Paenibacillus amylolyticus, assembly GCF_003719335.1. Classification (GTDB taxonomy): domain Bacteria; phylum Bacillota; class Bacilli; order Paenibacillales; family Paenibacillaceae; genus Paenibacillus; species Paenibacillus amylolyticus_D. The sequence goes on along the minus strand of NZ_RIAS01000009.1, from coordinate 115,735 downwards.
GCTTAGCTTCATCATACAAATATGATACGTTATTTTAATCCTGCAATCTCCACAGTAGAGTAGCGATACAGAAATAAACGCTATGTGATATAAATGAGGATTTACGCCCAAGTTGGTTGTACTTTGAACATAGAAACTTCTTCCTCAACCTTTTCGCTAGGCGCTTTTACAGCATCCAGCTTAGGCTCTTCCACCGAAATCCGGTAGATATCTGCCCCAAGGCCATTTAACTTTTCTGCCAAATGTACATAACCACGGTCGATGTGATGTACGCCACCTACCTCAGTTGTGCCTTCAGCGACCAAGCCAGCAATAATCAGAGCAGCCCCTGCACGCAGGTCTGTAGCTGTCACTTTAGCACCTTTCAGCTTAGCATTGCCTGTAATGATAGAGGATCTTCCTTCAACTTTGATTTCTGCGTTCATCAATTGGAACTCATCAACATGCATAAAGCGGTTCTCAAAAACCGTTTCCGTCACAACGCTCGTTCCTTCGGATGCAAGTAACAAAGCCATCATTTGGGATTGCATATCTGTCGGGAATCCTGGGTATGGTAACGTTTTGACATCCACTGCTTTGAGTGGACGGTCTGCAATAACACGCACACCATTCTCGTCAGGTTGTACTGTTACGCCCATTTCTTCAAGTTTCGCAATGACGGAACCCAAGTGATCAGAGATGGCACCTTCAACGTATACGTCGCCACCAGAGATTGCTGCGGCAGCCATATACGTTCCTGCTTCAATACGATCCGGAATTACCGTATGCTTAACACCAGACAGTTTCTCTACACCTTCGATACGAATGACGCCTGTACCGGCTCCGCGAACCTTTGCACCCATCCCGTTCAGGAAGTTAGCCAGGTCCACAATCTCAGGTTCTTTCGCCGCATTCTCCAGAACCGTTACACCTTCGGCCAAAGTTGCAGCCATCATAATATTTTGAGTGGCACCTACAGAAGCCACATCCAGATAAATTTTCGCCCCGCGCAACCGTCCTTGGCTACGTGCTTCGATATAACCTTGGCCCAAGCTGATCTCGGCTCCCATGGCTTCAAACCCTTTGAGATGCTGATCAATCGGTCGTGTACCTATGGCACATCCCCCAGGCAGTGAGATTCTTGTTTGACCCAAACGCGTCAACAAAGGCCCCATGACCAGAAAAGACGCCCGCATTTTACTAACCCATTCATACGGGGCTTCACAGGAAGTAAGGTTCTCCGCATTTACGGTAATCACTTCGTCCCGGTATGTAACTCCCGCTCCTAGCGATTCCAACACTTTGTTAATCGTCATCACATCGTCTAGAGGAGGTGCGTCAATAATAACGCTTTGTCCTTCTTCCCCTAAGAGAGAGGCAGCGATGATCGGAAGAACAGAATTTTTAGCGCCGCTAACTTTGACACTTCCGGTCAACCTTTTGCCACCGCGGACGATAAATTTGCTCATCATGGTTCCCTCCGCGCTTTTATTCCCTTTTCCTCATTCCGGAATACGTAAGCCCCACTGTGATAGAAAGGACTGTTGCTGTGTGTGGAATTTCGACAAATTCTGGCATGTACGCACAGATGTCTGATCAGAAAAGAATTGGTTTGTATAATTCATATCGATGATACCATGTGTACTGTACATCCTGCTTCATGGCTTGAGAACTCATTAGAAAGGCCATCTTAGCATCAGAACAGACCAATTGGGATGGTTTTTAGCCGGTAACTACCGGATATCCCCTTTATAACCTACATAATTAGTGAAAAATTGTGAATTCCCTAACTTCCATCATAACATTGTTGAATTGTCCGATACAAGCATTTTTTACATAAACACTTCAAATTCGTTCCGTTGAACGTTCACATTTATTTCTTACATTTTGGCCGACAGCTCATACTCTAATTGTTAACACAATTAATCGATGTTATTCGACAATGAGCCGCTTGAAGAACCTAACAGATGATTAACCAACCATCTCAACATTAAAACAAATTTCTTAACATTTGAGTCCAAGACAAATAATCAATAACAAAGCCTGCAACGGCATGCCCTAAAATAATGGCAAGCAACAAATGTAACAGTCTTCCCTGAGGACCCTTCGGCTGTCTGATTACTAAATCCAATTTCAGATTTTGCAATGACCACCATGTAATCGCTATACATATAAGAGAAACGACAATTGAGATCAGGCTGTTGGTGCTCAATGTCTGGTTCACCTGATTTGCCAGATCATTACCCATATCTTCTTACCTCCACCTTCATTGCTGCAACGATCGGCATATCATATGCCTTGCCCCCATAACTTGTTAGTACACAGGAATGTTCGAAGCAGGAAACAAGTCTGTTCAACTGTCAGGTATCCCTCGATCTGACAAGATCATCTGATGCCTACATGACCAAGCAACAGCAATTCAGCTATGCATGATGAAGGAATCTAGTATCCAACTTCTTGCATCTGCCGACTCTAAGGAATATAGGCTGTTTCACTATTACTTGTCAACTACATTGATTTCCACTTCAAAAACATTTTAATTATTATCCGCCAGTATTGTGTGACTAAAACGACATCAAAGAGCATTATAACGATATCGATTCTGTCATTTCCTCGGAAATAATTCAACTAAGTCTCGTAAAATTAGTTCTATCAGGGGGATATGCCTATACTACTTAAGTCCTACATGTTATTCACCTTATCATTGAAAGGTGAATCTAATCATGTAAAGTACATTCATACTATATAAAGAGAACACTCTCTAACGTTCGAATTCATTAAATAATGTAGTGGCATACTATCGTTGTACTCCACTGGATTGATTTCCTCGTGAAAGATTAAAAGAACCCGGTAGACTATGCCACCGGGTTCCATGAATCACTTTATTTGCCGTACACGTTGATCCGGTTAACCGCTTTTTGCAAAGCAATCTCTGCACGGCGGTGATCAAAGTGGTCCTGATTGCTCTGGCTGGCAAGCCGGCGTTCTGCCCGTTCTTTAGCCGCACGCGCACGATCCACATCAATACTTTCCGGGAATTCGGCACTCTCTGCGAGTACAACAACCTTATCTTTGCGTACTTCGATAAAGCCGCCGCCAATGGCAACCTGCTTGTTCTCTTTTCCGTTTTTGATCATGATTGGTGCAATCTGTAAAGGTGTAACCATCGGGATATGACCAGGGAGAATCCCCAGTTCCCCTTCAATACCACGAGCAATGATGCTGTCCACTTGTTGTGAATAGACCAGACGCTCAGGCGTTACGATTTCCAACAAAAAGGTGCTCAATTCCATCCCTCCTGAAACTATCCGAAGGATAGCTCGCTTCATAAGGACAATCCTGGACTCAGATTATACCAGTGTTTTAGCTTTCTCCACTGCCTCTTCAATTGTACCCACGAAGAGGAATGCTGCTTCCGGCAGATCGTCATGCTTGCCTTCGAGAATCTCTTTAAAGCTGCGCACCGTTTCTTTAACCGGAACGTATTTACCCGGAATACCGTTAAATGCTTCAGCAACGTGGAAAGGCTGGGACAAGAAACGTTGAATTTTACGCGCACGATAAACGAGCGCTCTGTCTTCTTCGCTGAGCTCGTCCATACCCAGGATCGCAATGATATCTTGAAGTTCGTTATAACGTGCCAAGATACGTTTTACACCTTGTGCAACGCTATAGTGCTCTTCGCCAACAACTTCAGGAGACAAGATCCGGGAACTGGATGCGAGTGGATCTACCGCTGGGTAGATACCCATCTCGGAGATTTTACGCTCCAAGTTTGTTGTTGCATCCAAGTGAGCAAACGTTGTTGCAGGAGCCGGGTCAGTGTAGTCATCCGCAGGGACGTAGATCGCCTGGATGGATGTAACCGATCCTTTTTTCGTTGAAGTAATACGCTCTTGCAATTGACCCATTTCGGTTGCCAGCGTAGGTTGGTAACCTACCGCGGAAGGCATACGTCCAAGCAAGGCAGATACTTCTGAACCCGCTTGGGTGAAACGGAAGATGTTATCGATAAAGAGCAACACGTCACGGCCTTCTTCATCACGGAAATATTCCGCCATCGTCAAACCTGTGAGGGCTACACGAAGACGTGCGCCTGGTGGCTCATTCATTTGTCCGAAGACCATTGCTGTTTTGTTGATAACGCCGGAATCACTCATCTCGTGATACAAGTCGTTACCTTCACGTGTACGCTCACCAACACCGGCAAATACGGAGATACCACCGTGCTCCTGCGCAATGTTGTTGATCAGTTCTTGAATCGTTACCGTTTTACCTACACCGGCACCACCGAACAGACCGATTTTACCACCTTTTGCGTAAGGAGCCAGCAAGTCGATAACTTTGATACCTGTTTCAAGCATTTCAGCTTGGGTAGTCAGTTCATCGAATGCAGGAGCAGAGCGGTGAATCGGATTTTTGTGTTCAGCTGCTACTGTACCGCCAGTATCGATTGCCTCACCGAGTACGTTAAATACACGGCCCAGTGTCGCTTCACCGACAGGTACAGAGATTGGAGCTCCAGTATCTACGGCTTCCATGCCACGTACGAGACCGTCCGTGGAGGACATCGCGATACAACGTACCCGGTTGTCACCCAGATGTTTCGAAGCTTCGAGTGTAAGATTTACACTAACGCCGCTTTCGGTTGCTGTAGTGATCGTAATGGCATTGAGGATTTCCGGCAGACCGCCGCGATCAAACTCGACGTCAACAACCGGACCCATGATGCTCACAACGCGTCCTTTGTTCATCTTAACGTTCCCCTCCTACAAGCCTGCTACTTTGACAAAAATAAAGTTCCGTTCATTCATTTTTGCAGTGCAAGCCTTCATTAAATAAAAAACGGTTAGCCTTGTGCTGCGTTGGCACCTGCCACAATTTCCGTAATCTCCTGCGTAATCGCTGCTTGACGGGCACGGTTATATGTCAATGACAGATCGTTAATGAGCTTCGATGCATTTTTGGTTGCATTGCCCATTGCCGTCATTTTCGCGCCCAGCTCACTCGCTTTACCATTCAGCAATGCGCCGTAAATCAATGTCTCCGCATAACGCGGAAGCAAAACTTCCAGCACAGCCTCAGCTGAAGGTTCATACTCGTAGCTTGCAGTCGGTCCATCCGCAGCAGATAACTCAGGTGTATCCATAGGAAGAAGTTTTTCGACCGTTGGAATCTGGGTCAACGCATTTACAAAGCGGTTATAACAGATGTACAATTCATCAAATTTAGCCAGTTCAAATCCATGAACCGCTTCATGAGCAATGGATTTGATATCGGCGAATGCAGGTGAATCCGACAAATCCGTTATCGTGGAAGCCATAGCCATTTCACGACGTCTGAAATAGTCGCGCCCTTTACGTCCGATAACAAACAATTCATAGTCGTCCTGAGAGTTGTGACGCTCTTTCAGCGTCAGATTAACCTGACGCAAAATATTCGCATTGTATCCGCCCGCAAGACCACGGTCCGACGTAATGATCAGATATGCTGTCTTTTTCACCGGACGGCTATCCAGCATAGGATGCTGAATGCCTTGCGTGCTTGTTGCGATACTTGCCACAACTTCTTTCAGCTTCTCTGAATAGGGACGGGCAGCCTCTGCTTTTTCCTGCGCTTTACGCAGTTTTGCAGCAGCAACCATCTCCATTGCTTTGGTGATCTGCTTTGTGCTTTGTACGCTTTTAATTTGCCGCTTAATTTCGCGCATGCCTTTTGCCATGATTTCACCACCTCAAAACTTTGGCAAAGCCAAAGTTACTTCGTAAGCTTCGTTACAAGTTACACATGCAGACATGCGGAATCGGTTAAACAACTCCGCAGCTACATGAATCTATTTAGACAGAGACAGCGAAGCTCTTTCTGAACTTCTCAATTGCATCTTTAAGTGCATTCTCATTGTCTGCTGTCAATTCTTTTGTATCACGGATGGACCCAAGGATTTCCTCATGGTTGCTCTCCATGAACGCAAGGAACTCACGCTCAAATCGAGTTACATCACCTGTCGGGATTTCATCCAAGTACCCTTTAACCGCAGTGTACAAGCTGACAACCTGTTGTTCTACAGGAAGCGGCTGGTTTACACCTTGCTTCAGAATTTCCATCATTCGCGCACCACGATTCAGACGAGCCTGAGTGGATTTATCCAAGTCAGATCCGAATTGAGAGAACGCCTGCAACTCACGATATTGTGCGAGATCGAGACGCAGGGAACCTGCAACTTTTTTCATCGCTTTGATCTGTGCAGAACCACCGACACGAGATACCGAGATACCTACGTTGATCGCTGGACGTTGTCCGGCGTTAAAGAGGTCGGACTCCAAGAAGATTTGACCGTCTGTAATGGAGATTACGTTGGTCGGAATGTATGCAGATACGTCCGAAGCCTGTGTTTCAATGAATGGCAGAGCGGTTAAAGAACCACCACCAAGTTCATCATTCAGCTTCGCAGCACGCTCCAGCAAACGGGAGTGCAAGTAGAATACGTCACCCGGATAAGCTTCACGGCCCGGAGGACGACGGAGCAGCAAGGACAACTCACGGTATGCAGCTGCTTGTTTAGTCAAGTCATCATATACTACAAGCACGTGCTCGCCTTTGTACATGAAGTACTCACCCATGGAGCAGCCGGAATACGGAGCAATGTACAACAATGGGGATGGATCGGAAGCGGATGCCGTTACTACGATCGTATATTCCATTGCACCTCTACGACGCAACGTTTCTACGACCTGAGCAACAGTGGACTGCTTCTGACCGATAGCCACATAGATACATTTCATGCCGCTACCTTTTTGGTTCAGGATCGCATCGATCGCAATCGATGTTTTACCTGTTTGACGGTCACCGATGATCAACTCACGTTGTCCGCGACCGATCGGAACCATCGCATCAATCGCTTTGATCCCTGTTTGCATCGGCTCATGAACCGATTTACGGTCCATAACGCCTGGTGCTTTACCTTCTACCGGACGGAATTCCGTTGTAGCGATCGGCCCTTTGCCGTCCACTGGAATACCGAGCGGGTTCACAACGCGTCCAATCAATGCTTCGCCAACTGGCACTTGCATGATCTGACCTGTACGTTTTACTTGGTCTCCTTCACGGATATCCGAGTAAGGTCCCAGAATAACGACACCCACGTTGCTTTCTTCTACGTTCATGGCGAGGCCCATTACACCGCTTGGGAACTCAACCAACTCGTTGGACATGACATTCTCGAGTCCGTATACACGGGCGATCCCGTCACCAACCTCAATAACTGTACCAACTTCGACTACATCGATATCAGTCTTATATTGTTCAATCTGACTCTTAATTAATGTACTGATTTCTTCTGGTTTGATACTCAAGTGTCCTCACCCCAATCTACTGTACTCGTCTGTTAAAAGACTGCTCAAGACGTTCGAGCTTGCCAGCCAAGCTGCCGTCATAGATCGTATCGCCAATGGCGACTTTCAATCCGCCCAGCAGTGCAGGATCAACAATGTTCTCGATACGGATCTTTTTATTCACACGGCCACCGAACTCACGGGCTACCGCTTCTTTCTCTTCTTCATTCAATGCATAGGTCGAGTATACGCGAGCATCGGCGATTCCAAGGGAATCCCCTTCGATTTTCACATAATCATTCAACAGGTCTTGCAACAATTCCACGCGGCCACGCTCAATCAGAAGCAAAACCGTGCGAAGGACAGGTTCGGACACTTTGCCATCAAGGCTTGCATGAAGCACATTCTGCTTGGCTTCATCAGAGATGTTCGGAGAAACAATAAACTTGATAATCTCTTGATCTCCGGTTAATCCACTGACAACAGCACGCAGTTCCTGTTCAACTTCAAGCACTTGCTGCTGCTGAAGAGCAACTTCGAACAATGCTTTTGCATAACGCTTGGCAACAATCGTATCGCGGCTCATTGTCGGCCCCCTACCTCATTGAGGTATTGGTTCACAAGTTCCTCTTGTGCTGGACCGTTCTCAACTTCTTTTTTGATCAATCTGGAAGCAATCTGAACGGAAGCAGTACCCAGTTCGCTGCGAAGTGCGGCAACCGCTTTGTTCTTCTCGCTCTCAATTTCACGTACAGCATCGTCTTTGAGACGAGTTGCTTCAGCTTTGGCATCAGCCAGAATGGATTCAGCCTGCTTGCCACCCGTTTGTCTGGACTGTTCAATAATGTCGTGAGCTTCTTTGCGTGCTTGTTCCAGAGCCTGTTTTTGCTCCTCCACATAAGCAATCGCCTGTTCCCGAGTCTGAGCAGCCTCATTCATCTGGCTCATTACGAGTTCACGACGCTTTTCCATGATGGAGAACAACGGACCGAAAGCATAACGGCTAAGCAGCCAGTATAAAACCAAAAATGCGATAATCGCAAGAAGCGTATTTTCCCATAAGAAACTCAATCTGTTCACTCCTTCCTGGAGGTATCCTAAACCGTTATCCCTTACAGGATAAGTTCCTAGCTAAAAAGAAGGCGCGGAGGGCTACAGCCTTCCCCGCCGTACTGTGTTATGTCTTAAGCAGCACCGTAGAACATGAATGCGAGTACCACACCGATGATCGGCAATACCTCGATCAAACCTACCCCGATGAACATTGTTGTTTGCAGTGTGGATTTCGCTTCTGGTTGACGCGCGATCCCTTCCACTGTTTTGCTGATTACCATACCGTTACCGATACCTGCGCCGAAAGCGCCCAATCCTGCAACAATTGCTGCTGCGATTAATGCCATTGCTCCCATTTGTATATCCTCCTTAAAATTATAAATCAATTTTATTGTTCAGCCTGATGGAGAGATCCCCGCAGGTCTAAAACTTAATGTTCTTCGTGCGTTTCGATGGTCTGTGAAATGTACACCATCATTAGAATGACGAAAACGAAAGCTTGAATCCCGCCGATAAAGATACTGAAACCTTGCCACACTGCAAGCAGCGGTATTGCGAAAATTGCGCCCAGCACTTTGAAGCTGGTCAATTTGAGGATGGTTGCAATCAGCACCTCACCCGCAAAAATATTCGCGAACAAACGCATGCCGTGCGTGAGCAGCTTGGACGCGGTCTCGATAATATTAATCGGAAGGAACAACGCGTACGGCTGCACATAGTGTTTCAGGTAACCTCTAGTGTTCTTGAACAGTCCCAGTCCATGTGCTACGAGGAAAGCTACGAGAGCTAGTCCCATCGTTACAGACAAGTCAGCTGTTGGCGATTTGAACCAAGCCAGCTCGATATGTGGATGCGCTTCTGGATCCTTCGCGTGAGCCTTTTCATAAGCCTCAACCGCTGTAACGATTGGTTTCCCGAAAACGGTAGCTGCATTAACATCCTTAACATCGGTAACGGCCTGGAATGGAAGTCCAAGCATATTTCCTACGAAGATGAACAAAATCATCGTAAGTGCGAGAGAAATAAAGTGTTTGCCTTTCTTCATGTCCATCGTACTGGATATCAGATTACGAACGAACTCAACAGCCCACTCCATAAAGTTTTGCAGCTTTCCCGGATTATCCACCGACAGGTTCCGTGTAGCGATGATGGCAAAAATGAAGACAATGGCGCTGGTTACAATCAACATCAATAGTACGGACAAGTCCAGATGAAATCCACCAAGCATAATCACTGGAGCTTCATGCATATTTTTTTCTCACCCCTTTCTCTACCTGAAAGTTGCCACACTCAAAATCACTCTGCTTTGCGGGACATGATGATCCCTATAATTAATAGGGAAAATTGCGCAATGGCCAGACCGCCTGCAACCGCATATGTATTGAAGTACTGCGGAAAGCGCATCGATATGTAAATACCAAGCACTGCGAGCGCCGCTCTTGTCAAAAATCCCAGGTTCACACGCTTCAGATTACCTTCTGCCGCATCATCGGACATCTTCCTGACCTTGTAGCCCAGGTAAAATGCATTAATCAAACTAATGCTAACACCCAGGGCCAGTCCCAAAGCAATCGTTTCCAAACGAGGTACAAACGCAACCGTTAGAAAACAAATCATGAGAATATACATGACGGAAACGGTCATCCATCTGCGATATCTGGCTAGTTCACTCATCACTTTCCCCCATGAATTTTTTAGCAATAAAGTAAATGCTTACCCCGCCTGCCGCAAGAAAAAAGAGAACGCTTACGGCGATCCATATTCCGTTGCCTCCAATGGTCCTGTCCAACCACGAGCCAGCGTAATATCCGGCAACAGCGAGCAAGGCAATCTCGATCCCAAAAGCTGTCACGAGCCCCATTGCTTTCCAGACCTTATCATCATGGTTACGGGATGAATTTGGTTTGTTCGAATCGGCCATTTTCCTCGCCACCCTTGCAATCCCAGTTAATTTTACTGAATGATGAGAGCCTTTGTCAATTGATTGATTTTAGCGTTTTAAAGGGAGAAACGACGGGTCTACAGCTCAATAAAGCCCATAAACCCGCGTAAACCGTACAGTTTAACTGTATGCTATCCCCTCTATAAATCCAACAGAAAATGTGAATTATTTTTTGAACTTTCTGTGAAATGAATCCGGACGCTCACTTTTTACGCCGAAATGGTGCAAAATCGCATTGACAATTCTTTCCGATGCATGTCCATCACCGTATGGATTAGCAGCTTGACTCATGCTTGCATACAGCGCTTCATCTGTAAGCAGAGCCTTGGTCCGTTCATATACACGTTCCTCTTCCGTCCCTACCAATTCGAGCGTACCCGCTTCGATGCCTTCTGGGCGCTCTGTTGTATCGCGCAATACAAGAACAGGCACACCAAACGAAGGCGCTTCTTCCTGCAGACCGCCTGAATCAGTCAGGATCAAGTGAGTGTGCGGGTAAAAGTTATGCAAATCCACTACGTCTAGCGGATCAATTAACTGAATACGGGGATGATTCCCCAAAATCGCGTGAGCCGGCTCCTTCACAGCAGGACTAGGGTGCACCGGGTACACGATGGCAATATCTTCAAATTCGTCAGCAATACGTTTGACGGCCTGGAAAATGTTGCGGTGAGGCTCGCCTTGAGATTCGCGGCGATGAGCAGTCATCAACACTAGGCGTTTGCCTTGTGCCCAATCAAGTACCGGGTGTTTGTAATCCTCCCGTACTGTATATTGAAACACATCCGTTACCGTGTTGCCTGTGACGTAGGTACTAGACTTCGATTTATTTTCCTTGGCAAGATTGGAAGAAGACCAGTCCGTTGGTGCAAAATGCAGATCAGCCAAAACACCCGTCAGCTGGCGGTTCATCTCTTCCGGGTACGGCGACAGCTTGTTCCATGTCCGAAGACCAGCTTCCACATGTCCAACCTGAATCTGTTGCAGGAACGCTGCATAGCTGGCTACAAATGTAGTCAACGTATCACCGTGAACGAGCACAATATCGGGTTTAGCTTCACGCAAAACCGGCTCCAGACCGCCAAGAACACGAATGGTGATTTCGTTCAGGGTCTGACGATCCTTCATGACATCCAAATCATAATCGGGATGAATGTCGAAAACTTCAAGAACCTGATCCAGCATCTGGCGATGCTGCGCAGTTACGCAAACAATCGACTCAATAGACTCGGGATGTTTTTGCAATTCCAGAATAAGCGGAGCCATCTTGATCGCTTCTGGACGCACCCCGAAAATAGTCATAACTTTAATTTTTTTGGACATTTGAGCAAAGCCCCTTTTCTAATCCGCATGAAAATATGCTTATTTCGTTCCGTACAGACGGTCTCCTGCATCGCCAAGTCCTGGCACGATATATCCGTGATCATCCAAACGGTCGTCAAGCGCAGCTACATAGATATCTACATCTGGATGTGCATCTTGTACTGCTTTTACTCCCTCTGGCGCTGCAACCAAGTTCATCATTTTGATCTGAGTGCAACCGCGCTTTTTGAGCACGTCAATCGCTGCGATTGCTGATCCGCCTGTTGCAAGCATCGGGTCAATCACAATAAGTTGACGTTCAGTTACATCTGTAGGCAGCTTGGTGTAGTATTCAACAGGTTGCAACGTTTCCGGATCACGGAACAAGCCAACATGTCCCACTTTTGCCGCCGGCAGCAATTTTACTACGCCATCCAGCATCCCCAGTCCTGCACGCAGAATTGGCACCAGTCCAAGCATACGTCCAGAGATAACCTTTCCTTGTGTTGCCGCTACAGGTGTCTGTACGTCGATCGATTCCAGTTCTACATCTCTTGTAATCTCGTAAGCCATCAACGTGGCTACTTCATCAACCAATTCACGAAAATCTTTCGTATTTGTACGCATGTCGCGTATAAACGTCAGTTTGTGTTGAATCAGGGGGTGATCACATATTACTAATTTTCCCATTAAATTGTCCCTCCGGTAAGTTCTTCATGAGTTAAGCATTTCCAAATATACCTAGCCGTCATTCACAGGCTCGATAAATCCTGTATATTATATCATCACCCACACTGAATTACACCATCAAAGGGCACCTAATCATTACAGAAAAGCAAATCCTACAAAAATAGGACCGGAAAATGATTCATCCGGTCCTGTTTGCTCGTGCTGTTGTGTGAGTTGAATAGCAAAATGTTAAATACAATACCACTCCGCCACCAGAATGCTCCTTCGATCGCCGTTATCCCCAAATTTTATGATCACCTTAGAAAGGTGAAAATTCGGGGATAAATGCGAGCGCTCCGCTTCTACGGCCTCATTCTGCTCACTTCGTTACTTTGTATTCCATTTTAACAACCTTCAAAGACAAACAGCACGAGCAATATTTATAAGTAATACTAGTATTTAAGGTCGGTGTAGAGCGGGTATTGGTCAGTCAAGGCAGTTACCTCTGCGCGTGCCTGATCAAGTGTTGCTGTGTCTTTTGGATTTTTAAGCGTCTTGGCAATGATCTTACCGATCGCTACCATTGCTTTCTCATCCATACCGCGGGAAGTCGCCGCAGGTGTACCAATACGGATACCGCTCGTGATAAACGGACTTGTTGGATCAAACGGAATCGCGTTTTTGTTCACGGTAATACCGATGGAATCAAGCACGTGTTCTGCTTCTTTACCCGTGATGTTTACGCTACGAGTATCGATCAGCATCAAGTGGTTGTCTGTACCGCCGGATACGATGTTCAATCCTTCACCGATCAATGTTTCAGCCAACACTTGTGCGTTTTTTACCACGTTCTGAGCATACGTTTTGAACGAAGGCTGCAAAGCTTCACCAAACGCTACAGCTTTTGAAGCGATCACATGCATCAAAGGTCCACCTTGGGAACCTGGGAATACCGCTTTATCAATGGCAGCTGCCCATGACTTCCGGCACAGGATCATACCGCCACGGGGTCCGCGCAGCGTTTTGTGTGTTGTTGTTGTAACGAAGTGCGCATGAGGCACCGGGTTAGGATGCAGTCCAGCTGCAACAAGTCCTGCAATGTGTGCCATATCGACCATGAACAGCGCGCCAACATCATTGGCGATGGAAGCCAGCTTTTCAAAATCAATCGTACGTGGGTATGCACTTGCGCCTGCTACGATCAGACGAGGGCGGTGTTTGAATGCCGCTTTGCGAACTTCATCATAATCAATGAGGAATGTGTCTTCTTGAACGCCATACGCAACGAAGTTGTACAACAAACCAGAAGCATTAACCGGGCTACCATGCGTCAAGTGACCGCCATGTGCCAGATTCATACCCAGAACGGTATCACCAGGCTTCAATGCTGCCAGATATACAGCCATGTTTGCTTGTGCGCCAGAGTGCGGCTGCACGTTCGCATGCTCCGCACCAAACAATTCTTTCGCACGATCGCGCGCGATATCTTCAACGATATCGACATGCTCACAGCCGCCATAGTAACGTTTGCCTGGATAACCTTCAGCGTACTTATTCGTCAGAACGGAGCCAAGTGCTTCAATTACCGCTTCACTTACGATGTTCTCTGATGCGATCAGCTCAATGTTGTTCTGTTGACGTTTCAGTTCAAGATTCATCGCTTCCAATACTGCAGGGTCATTTTTACGCAATTGTTCCATGATTAAATTCCTCCTAAATTATAATGAAGTTATAAAGCAAATCATCAGGTTACACTTCTGACTTCAATTGCATCACCATCTTACGATCGCTGCTATCCCCAGATTGGTGTTGCACTCTCCGTTTTCGTGTAAACATCATTTTGCTTTATACGTTAGTCACAAAAAGTAGCATTAGGCTCTTCTTCCATTCGATAAACCGCACGTTCGCCGCCAATCAGCTTCGGACGTGTAAGTGCTGCTGTGACACGAGCCTCTCCAATGTAACGAAGCGATGTCCGAAAAGGAACCGCGACATGGCGAAGATGCATGCCAATCATTGTCTCTCCGATATCCAGACCTGCATGGGCTTGAATATGTTCAGCCAGACATGGATCGGAAAGTGAACGATAGGCGGTAGATGCCATGGAACCACCCGCTTTTGGCACAGGTACAGCGCCAACCTCTGTCAGTCCGAGCCGATGAAGCAATGCACGTTCCATGACAAGCGCCCGGTTCAGGTGTTCACAGCACTGGAATACAGTGTCGAAACCAAACTCCGTCTGCACCTCACGAATTCCTGCAAGCAACTGCTCTGCCACTTCGACGGCACCACTTGTTCCAATGCGCTGGCCAGCTACCTCGCTTGTACTCGTGCCGATAACAACAACATGGCCAGACCCAAGCTTACCGGCAATTGCCAGTTCGCGCAGGATCGATGCGGTCTGTTGCTGCAATCCGGGTTGTTCCGAATCCAATTCAATAGTCATCCTATCGCCTCCCGATAAAATCATGCCCGCTATCTATATAAGTTGAATTAAAGATTTTACACAGTCCACTCCAATGACAGAATAACCTGGAGAGTAGCTGTTATCCCCGTTTTTTTTCGATTCCCTTTTCCAAAGGGGAAAATCCGGAGATAAGCGTATGCTTCCGATGTAGCTTTCTTGCAGAAAGCTTTCAGGCGACCGCTACGCTTTCGGTTTTTTTGTCCTCTCCGTTAACGTGTAAATGAATAGTTCAACTTATAGTTAATATTTGCTCTACATATGCGCTGCATGGCATTTCAGGTACTATTATAGCGAAAAATCAGATGAAAGACGAAAAAAAGAGCAGTCTGCGGGTATCGCAGAATTGCTCTTTTGCCCAGGCGACCGGCCGTTTGTTCCGGTGCTCCATTGTGGTTGTGCCCACTTCGTCGCCAGTTACACCGGATCCCTGTTTTCCCCTTCATCATAAATCAACCCCACTTGAAAATCAACGGTTAATTTACATTCCATGTTCTGTTTCTATATCTTGTCTCTGTGCAGATGAATTATTCAAGCTTATCCAAAAGCTTGGATAACGCTGTACGAATCTCTGCCGCAGCAATATTGTAATCGTCCCGGCTACCACCAAACGGATCGGAGATATCGAAACTTGGGATGCGCTGCCGAATTTCAATCGCACGTTCTCGCTCTGATGCCAGAATTTCCTGTCCCAAGGCTCGTTTCATTTCCAGTGTAGCAAAAAGGCTGTCCAACTCCTCCAGGTCTTGAAGCACTTGTGCATCATTCTCGGCATATTCTTTCAGCGTGTACGTCTTCTGAATAGAATTCGGGAACACCTGCATCACATGTTGCTTATGGCTCCTCGTTAACGTCAGAATCAGATCTGCCCATTCGATCAACTCTTCACTAAGCTGTGTAGACTGGGATGGACCCTCTGCCTGATGATCTTTCAAAACTGCTTCGGCATGGCGTGATATCGGCATACCTGACGACGCAGCCACACCTGCGGAACGAACCTGTACCTCAATGCCGCGCTCGGATGCAAGTTTTCGCATAAGCCCTTCTGCCATGGGGCTGCGGCACGTATTGCCTGTACATACGAATAAAATATGTTTCATTATGTTAGCCTCCCCATTGATCAAGATGTGAACTACCTATTCTATCGTCTACATGTATTATTTTTAAAATATAAACAAAAGTCCAAAGGCAAGCAAGATGGCCCCGCCTACAGCTTCACCGTAATCCCCCAAATTCTGACTCACCCTACGTCCGAGAAGCAGACCCATGATTGACATCAAACCGCCGCAGAAACCAAAGGCCAAGATGGTCAGGACAAGATCACTGCTGAACATGCCGAGCGATACCCCAACAGAGAAGGAGTCGACGCTGACACTAAGCGAGAACAAAAGAATACCCAGCAAAGATCGATGATCAACCAGCTTGGTCTCCCCTTCACGAAATGCATTCAAAATCATGTGACCGCCTAGCAGTACCAGCAGTCCGCCTGCTGCATAATTCGTAATATTGCCCAGCAAGGAACTGACATACTTACCCATATACATGCCAGCAAACGGCATGATGACATGAAACAGTGCCGTAACGGTACTAATTTTCAATACATCCCGCAGCCGTATACCCTTCATGCCGATGCCGATGCCCAGCGAGAATGCATCAAGCCCCAGCGCAACCGCCATAATCAGAATGGTTACCAACTGCCCTACATGGGCAGACACATCCCACATCCTCATACCCCCAAGTCACATAAAGGTTCTTGTACACGATATGCGGACAAGGACTCAAACATGACGGATACAGAGAAACTGGAGGGCAGAAGTGTCGATACAGCGTTCCGTTGAAAAACAGATCAAGTGCGCCTTGCTAACATGAAAATAATAGAGTGTTACGTTAAACATTACGTCTGCTTGCAAACGTGTTGACTGCTTGCGAAAGTTGAGGTTCTCTCCTGATCCTGTCGGCAGGAGCGCTTAGGTGGGCGGCTCAGCCAACTTGAATAAGTTGGTTGCCTGCCGCCTTGAGCAGCCGATTCATAACGGCTGCTCCCAGCCCTTCGCGTGAGCAGGCTTCCGCCACGATATATGTGGCGCCCTGCTCATCGCAGCTGCGCAGCGCGGCGTATAGCCTGCGCGCAGCTTCCTGTAGCTCGCTGGCATCGCCCAGCGAGAACACGGCATTGGCGCGGTACTGCTCCGCGTGCTCGGCGAACGCCAGCACCGCGGTGCGCTCTCCGCGCTGCGCCGCCTCCGCCAGGGCGGCGCGGGTCCAGGCCGCCACCGCTGCGGGCGGCCCCTCTACCACGCACAGCGACCCTGCGGGTGCGTAGTGCGTGTACTTCATGCCCGGCGAGCGCGGCGCCGGGCTGTTGCTGTCGCCACCGGACCCTTCGGCGAGAAGCGCCGGGTCCGTGGCGACACGGGCGGCCACGGCGGACAGCTGTTCCGCCGTAATGCCGCCTGGGCGCAGGATGGTGACGGTACCGTCGTCACCGGCCTGCACCACGGTGGACTCGACGCCCACCCCGGTGGGGCCGCCGTCCACAATGCCGCCGATGCGGCCATCCAGATCCTCCCGCACATGTGCGGCGAGGGTCGGGCTAGGCCGCCCGGAGCGGTTCGCACTTGGCGCAGCAACGGGGCATGCCGCCGCCGCGATGAGTGACAGCGCCACCGGGTGGTCGGGCATGCGCACGGCCACCGTGTCCAGTCCGGCAGTGACCCGCGGGGACACTGCCCCTGGCCTAACCGGCAGCACCAGCGTAAGCGGGCCTGGCCAGAAGGCTGCCATCAGCGCTTCCGCCGCTGCATTTACCTCAGTGACCAGTTCATGCAGCTGGTCACGGTGCGCGATATGCACAATCAGCGGATTATCGGATGGCCGCCCTTTGGCGGCAAATACCGCCTCCACCGCTTCTGTGCTGCGCGCGTCTGCGCCGAGGCCGTAGACCGTCTCGGTAGGGAAGGCAACCGTCTTCCCTTGACGAAGGCAGGCCGCGGCTGCCTGCAAGTCAGCGAGCGCCGCTTCGCGGGCGGCACTCGCCTTTTTCACATCCGATACTGGGGAAATCTCTTGCACGTGCACATTTATGTTCTCGGCCTCACCCTGCTCATGCAACAGTGCTCTGACATCCCAAAAGGCTGTGTTGTGTTCCACCTTGGCTCTCTCTACCGCCGCATTATCGGGCTTGTCCTCAAACGAGGGTTGTTGTACCTTTTCGTGCTCTCTGGTCATATATATCATCATCCCTAAACTTCAAGTAGGTTCAATTTCAGTACATATAAGTATACCATATCTGTCACGTTTCAGGTTCGATCCAATCATAAGGTACTTCCTCCGCATATCCTGTTCACGTAAAAAGGAAGCTCCCCGCACACCTGCAACGAAACTTCCATCCCTTAGTTTTTATTTTATATCGCACTGCATATAAATATATCACTAATTGGTTGTTAAGCGAATAATCCTGCTACCCAATCCCATATTTTCACGGCAACGTCCCATAGAAAAAATCTAGCTTCGGGCGTCTCACCTTGCACAGTTGCCTTCACCTCTACTGCATCCGCGGATGCCGCAGAGACTGTCGATGGTTTCGCCAGCGCATCGCCTGTGCTTGCATCGATGAAACAGAGCGGCGGGAACAACACACACCACCAGTTCTGTCCTTTGCCTTCGCCCAGCGTAATCCGTACTGCTTCGTATTCGCCAGCAGGGTACACCGTACCACCATAGAGCTTTGTTGGAAAAGGAACCGTGCCCAGCTCCACCTGATATTCATAAGTTAGACCACGTTTCATTAACTCTTCCCCTACCCGATTCTCAATCTCGGACAGATGCTCCCGAATGACATGCCTTGCCTGCTCCAGACTTTGCGGATTCTCCAGCGCTCCAACCCATTCGCCCATCTGTGCAACGACTGCATCCCGAATCTCACGTTTCACGAGCTGATCTCCGGCCGCATCGGAATTCGCTAGAATCCGCAAACGAATCGACTGCTCCGGAATAGTAGTAGCAGCAACAGCCGCATCGGTTTTCTGACCTTCCCACATCATAATGATCATCATAAGACATACAAGGATAAGTCCAATTTGTTTTACAATTCGTCTGTTCATCCCGTTCTCCCCCTCGGTTCCGATATCCAGCTGCAACTCTCTCATGTCTATCAGTATGCCCGGTAGAGGAAGAAGTAAACCTAGTATAAGCCTGAAATCTATTAAATTTATTCATAGAAACGGATGAACCAGCTTCATAACAGGGCACAGAAATACAGAAACACAGACATACTCATTATCCCCGCCACGAAAAGAGCACCCTTATCAAATTCTTACTTATCTACTCTAAACGCTGCACACATGCAATCTCTTATGTAGCTCATTTGAACAATCCAGCCCCTCAATCCCTATAGATAAGAGGCGACCCCCGACTTATCCATAGACCTGCAAGCAACTCGTAAACATCCCTGAACAATTCTTCTTGGACATACAAAAAAAGCCTAGTATTCACTAAGCTTTCTTTGAGGACAGCAACGGATTAGAGTGCCGTTTTAATTTGAATTATACAGGTGGTGAATAACACTCTCTTGCATTTGATTACTATGTTTCATTTCCACATAGATTAGGCACAGTAAAACCGTTATTAACACGAGTAATACAGACACAATCTTTTGAAAATTATTCATCATGAATAATCCCTCCAACTCGTGAAAAACACAACTACATCGCGCTGTTCTCTTTTTTCTTTTTCAGTAGACTCCAAATCCGCTGCATCAACGACGGAGACTGTTCCTCCGGCAGCCATTCATCCTCGTCTTCATCACCATACAGCTTAATGCTCATCACCAGCCCAATACAGGCCATGTTGATCAGCAAAGACGTACCGCCATAACTAATAAATGGCAGCGTAATGCCCGTCAGCGGCATAAGGCCAAGAAATGCACCTACATTTTCAAACACCTGATAGAGCAGCATCCCGATAATGCCCACAATGATAATGGGCCCAGCCCGTTCTTTGCACTCCAGTGCGATCAATACCATCCGGTGGATAAGGATAAAATATAACAGGATTAACAGCGAAGCTCCGACAAAACCAAATTCTTCTGCCACCACCACAAAGATGGAATCCGAATACGTATAAGGCACACGTCCGCTTTGAACCGAGGTTCCTTCCAAAAATCCCTTGCCCGTAATTCCGCCCGATCCGATGGCAAGCCCTGCATTTTTCGTATGCCACATCGCTTTGGCTGTAGCTTTCTCGGGGACAAGCCACGGATCGATCCGTTCAGCCCAGTGCTCACGTTTAATCTTTTCCAGAAAGGTAAACACTTCGTCATGGTAGAAGGTGTACGATTTGATGAAACCAATAAAGAATGCACCCACAATCGTAAGCCCGATTAACGCATGTTTCAGCTTCATATTGCCGATCCATAAAACGGAAACCAGAATAACCACATAACCGAGAGCGTTACCCAGGTCATTCTGTGCCATAACGAGTGCAAACGGAATAAACGTCCAGAGCCCAATCGGCACGACATCTCTCCAGAACCCGAGTTCCCCACGTTTACGCTTCACAATTAAATGGGCGAGGAACAGAACAAGGATCATTTTGAACAATTCTGCAGGTTGAAACGAAATGGTTTCGGTGATCTTCAGCCAACCATTCGCGTTATTCACCGTACTTCCAACCACATTTGCCAATATTAGAAAAACAATGCCTATACCGTATAGTAGAAACGCATATTTCACGTACAACTTGTAATTAAACAAACCAATTCCAATGATTGCGATGAATCCGACCACATAGAAATAGATCGTTTTCACATGGTGATTGGCCAACTTGGGATCAAAGCGTGTTCCACTGTAAATCGCAAGTATACTTATAATCATTAACACCAACAGAACAAAAAGTATGACGCCATCCAGCTTCTTTACCATTTTCCACATGATGTTTGAATATCCCCCTAGTTCACACCTCGCGCTTTACCAATATTGATCAATATTACCATTGTACCTAATTGGATGGGAGAATGGAAATCCGGTTCACTTTAACTTTTACATGTGGTGTGGTTAACGTAATGATTTAAGTTCCTGCACAGAGGTTTGCCTGTAAAATAACCAAAAAACCTTGAAAGTCCGTTCCCCAGCAAATGCCGGGAAGAACGGTTCCAAGGTCGATCTGACTTCGTGTACGATAGTTCGATTCACTGTTCCGGTTGATCCTGCTGCACAGGTTTGCGTCTAAACAGCTTCATCACCAACTCTGAAATACTCGGTTGCTCCGCCGATCCCAGAATATCTTCGTTTTCCTCAGTATGCACCTTGATGCTCATCACAATGCCCATACTGATCATATTCAGCACGAGTGACGTACCCCCTGAGCTGATAAACGGCAACGTAATCCCCGTCAGTGGCATCAGTCCAATGAAGGGTCCAATGTTGACAAAGATCTGATAGAGCAACATGGCAATAATGCCTACGATAAGGTATGGCCCCGCTCGATCTTTACACTCCAATGCAATTAAAACCAACCGGTGGATCAGGATAAAATACAGGAGTAACAGCACGGAGGCGCCGATAAAACCAAACTCTTCTCCGATCTGAACAAAGATCGAATCGGCATACGCCAGTGGCACACGGTTGGATTGGATGGTTGTGCCTTCCATGTACCCTTTGCCCGTAATTCCGCCGGAACCGATAGCCAGCTTCGCATTATATGTCTGCCACAGCACATCCCGGGATGTCTGATCTGGCACAAGCCATGGGTCAAAACGATCCGCCCAGTGCGAACGGCCGATATCCTTAAGGAATTTCACGATCTCATCATGATAATGGATGTATGCCTGCGTGCCCCCGACAAATGCAGCTACAGCAATCATAAAACCGATTAATGCATGGGTAAACTTGATATTACCGATCCAGAGCAGACCAATCAGAATAATGATATAGCTCAGGGCGTTACCCAAGTCATTTTGTAGCAGCACAAGCAGCAAAGGCGGCAAAACGCAAAGAGAAACCGGAATCACATCACGTCCAAAATACAAGGGCCGATTTTTCTTTCGAGCCAATAGGGCAGACAAAAAAACGATAAGACATAGTTTAAATAATTCAGCAGGCTGCAAGCTGACACCGAATACAGATAACCAGCCTTTGGCACCATAATATTCTTTACCAAAAAACATGACAAAGATCAGCAGCAGCATGCCCACGCCGTAGATATACAAATAGTTTTTAATAATGAATTTGTAGTTGATCATCGACATTCCGAAGAAAACGATGAAGCCCAGAATATAAAAGATAACTGCACTTCGTGTCAGACCTTCCAGCTTCGGACGACCAAACGTGGTGCTATAAATAGATAAAATGCTGATAACCATCAGGAGTATTAGAATAAAAACGATGGAGTAATCGATCTTTTTGAATTTGTGCAGCATGTAATTATGTTCCCCCAAGCATTCAGAAAATCTTCGGCATACCCCATTGTAGAGGATTTTACGGCAAAAAGAAAACTTAAGTTGCCTTACATTTTTGTCACCTGTTCCGAAGGTCGAACACCCAGGACATGCCGCTCAATTCCGGCAAGGTCGGGAACGATGATAATCTCCGGCCAGTGCCCCGCCGATTCCAGCAATGCCGCCACGTCCTGAGCCTGGCCCATGCCCAGCTCAAAACCGACAATCTGCGGTGGCGCAGGCAGCAGCTTCAGCTGCTCTACCATGATGCGGTACGGGGCGAGCCCGTCCGGACCGCCATCCAGCGCGAGGCGCGGCTCATGATCGCGCACCTCCTGCTGCAACCCGGCGATATCGTCCGCCGGGATGTAGGGCGGGTTGGACACCAGAATGTCCAACCGCTCCCCAGCGAACGGACCAAGCAGATCGCCTTCACGGAAGTCGATCTGTACGCCGTTCGCGGCCGCGTTGCGCGCGGCCACATGCAGGGCATCCGCCGAGAGATCTCCGGCGGACACCTGCCACTGCGGGCGAAGCGAAGCCATCGTTACCGCGATGGCGCCGCTGCCCGTGCCAATGTCGACGGCGCGCACCGCACCGCCGGCAAACACGCGGTCTGCTGCGCGTAGCACAGCCTCGACCAGCAGCTCGGTCTCCGGCCGCGGAATCAGCACGGCCGGCGTGACCTCGAACGGCAGCCCGTAAAATTCCTGGCTGCCGATAATGTATTGCGCCGGCTCACCCGCGGCCTTGCGCGTGACGGCGTCTTCCCAGCGGCTGCGCAGCTCGCTGGGGAACGGCTCCGGCTGCATCATGTAATACTGGGCGCCATAGACGCCCAGCACATGCTCCAGCAGCAGCCGTGCATTGTTATGCGGCTCGTACACGCCGCACTTCTCCAAAAAAGAGGAAGCCTCTACGAAGGCTTCCCGGCAACTCTGCTCCGGCGTCATTACAAACTGTCCGCCCGTCACAGATTATTCTCCTCTGTCCATCATCTCGGTCTGCTGAGCAATCGTCAGTGCAGACAAGATATCTTCAATCTCACCGTTCATGATTTGATCCAGCTTGTGCATCGTCAGGCCGATGCGGTGATCGGTTACACGGCTTTGCGGGAAGTTGTACGTACGAATCCGCTCACTGCGGTCACCCGTTCCCACTTTGCTTTTGCGCTCTACGGAAATTTTCGCTTCTTCTTCCATACGTTTCATATCAAAGATACGTGTACGCAAAACTTGCAACGCTTTTTCTTTGTTGGAGTTCTGGGATTTCCCATCCTGACATGTTGCTACGATACCTGTAGGTACGTGAGTTACCCGTACTGCCGATTTCGTTGTGTTAACCGATTGTCCACCGGCACCACTGGAACAGAACGTATCCACACGAATGTCTTTATCATGAATTTCGATATCAAAATCTTCCGCTTCCGGCATTACGGCTACGGTTGAAGTCGATGTATGAATCCGTCCACCGGATTCCGTTGTCGGGATACGTTGCACACGGTGTGCGCCGCTCTCGTATTTCATTTTGCTATACGCGCCGCGTCCGTTGATCATGAATACAACCTCTTTGAACCCACCGAGGTCATTCGTGTTCACATCCATCAGCTCGACTTTCCAGCCCTGAGCATCCGCATAACGGGTATACATCCGGTACAGATCCGCCGCAAACAATGCCGCTTCATCTCCACCAGCCGCGCCGCGAATTTCCACAATAACGTTTTTGTCGTCATTCGGATCTTTGGGCAGCATGAGTACACGAATCAGATCATCCAGTTCTTTCTGGCGAGCGGACAATTCTTCAATCTCCATTTTGACCATCTCGCGCATCTCATCATCCAGCTTCTCGCCTTGCATTTCCTTCGCCGCTTCCAAATCCTCGCTTACCTGTTTGTACTCATTGTACGCATCGTATGTCGGCTGAAGATCGGATTGCTCCTTCGAATATTCACGCAGCTTTTTGTTATCACTAGCTACATCCGGGTCACACAAAAGCTCGCTCAGCTTGTCATAACGATCGGCCAATGCCTGCAATTTATCCAACATGTATAGTCACCTCACGTTTTATTTTGTCTTTGCACATGCCCGTCTTTCATAACGATCCCACATGTACATTTGCTGTATATATCTATCATTCAAAATTCCACAAACCACAGGATTCTCTGAATCCCCTGACCGCAGCATCTCATTCGAATTCCGTGTTATATGATCGACGTATAACCTCGCTACAACGTCATCAAATCCTTTACTTTTAAAGTGATATAAAGAAATCGCCTACCTCCTGAAGACCGCCGCCTCATCTTATCGATTACAACGAATAGTTCATCATGGGTATACGACTCTTAATTATAGCATATTCTTATGCCTCTGAACAGCAATAGTTCATGGTGCAAACATGAATATTGTTACGTAAAACCACAAAGCCACAAGAAATATTTGCAACTTAGCCTTCATCACCCCTGGAAACAGCCTTCCTTGTCAGCGTCGCTAGAGCAATTCGTCCTCCAACTGCTCCAGCACAACACTCCACCACGTTTCCTCATCAATCATACTTACAGGGTCTTGTTCTGTATAAAATAAACGGAGTAGCTTCACCGCATCATCTCTTCCAGATTGCTCACTTTGCGTTAAACGAGGTTTAATCTCTCCGCGTCGAAATGCTTCCAGCTTCGCTTGCGCTTGTTCCAGTGTCATGACAGTGGGTTCATAGGCTTTGGAGTACTCCTGTACGATTGCCGTGTACCTGCTCAGAAACGCCAGAAACAGATGGAGACTGCTGTTCATTACATCATACTCTTCGGTCTGCACATCTACTCTATACAGTATGCCCGTTCCAGCTTCCACCCCAAGAATGGCCGTCTGCTCATCCCATTCATAACCGATGGGTAACAGCATTTTGAGATCATCCGATGTCCTCATCAACCCCATATCCGGCAACGAGTTGAACCTAATACCAAGTACATCTTCACCGTCCAACGTGGGCTGTGACAAGCCAGAATGAAGCAGTAACTCCTGCGTTTCTTCGGATAAATTTGCTTTTTCTACAAGCAGAGGATCGTATCGAATACACCGGGACGTTATATCCACTCTTGCCACCTCCTCCAAGGGTACTTCTTTCTTTTATTATATCCATCAAGGGTAAACAATCCAGTGAAAACGTAATCGAACTTGCATAAACTGACCTGTCGTTTCGGAGTGAAATGCAAACAAAAACAGCACTATTCCCCCGCTAAAGAGAGTAGTGCTGTTCTTTATTTTAACCGGTAAGCCTCTGAAGGCTGACCCGTCTTTAATCTCGCTTTTTAAAATTACACGTTGAAACGGAAATGCATAACGTCGCCGTCATTCACCACGTACTCTTTACCTTCCAGACGCAGTTGACCGCGCTCTTTGGCACCGTTCATGGAGCCCGCAGCAACCAGATCGTCATAAGAAACAACCTCTGCACGGATGAATCCGCGTTCGAAGTCCGTGTGAATAACACCCGCTGCGCCAGGCGCTTTTGTTCCTTTACGGATGGTCCATGCACGAACCTCTTGTACACCCGCTGTAAAGTACGTATACAATCCGAGCAATTTATAAGCTGCTTTGATGAGCAGGTTCAGACCGGAATCCTCGATACCGAGCTCTTCCAGGAACATTTGTTTATCTTCGCCTTCCAGTTCGGAGATTTCTTCCTCCACTTTTGCACTGATCGGCACCACTTCGGCATTTTCAGCAGCTGCGAACTCTCTTACCTTTTGCACATATGCATTGTTCGCTACATCACCAATTTCGTCTTCAGCCACATTGGCCGCATACAGAACGGGTTTCAGCGTAAGCAAGTGCAGGTCACGTACAATCAGACGCTCTTCGTCTGTCAGCTCCATGCTGCGTGCCGGCTTGTCTTCATAAAGGACCGCTTTGACTTTCTCCAATACTTCCACTTCTTGAGCAGCCGTTTTGTTGCCACCCTTCATGTTTTTCTTGGAACGGTCGATTTTTTTCTCAACACTCTCGATATCTGCCAGGATCAACTCCAGGTTAATCGTCTGAATGTCACTTACAGGATCAATCTTGCCATCGACGTGAGTGATGTTCTCGTCCACAAAGCAACGTACAACATGCACAATCGCATCCACTTCACGGATGTGGGCAAGAAACTTGTTACCCAGGCCTTCACCTTTGCTCGCTCCGCGCACCAGACCGGCGATATCAACAAACTCAAATGCGGTAGGCACTGTTTTTTTCGGTACAACGAGTTCTGTCAATTTGTCCAAACGCTCGTCCGGTACTTCGACGATCCCCACGTTCGGGTCAATCGTACAAAACGGATAGTTTGCCGACTCGGCACCTGCTTGTGTAATTGCATTAAACAACGTAGATTTTCCGACGTTCGGAAGCCCCACTATTCCTGCTTTCAAAGCCATGTATATGACAACTCCTCATTCATTACTTGTTCGGTATGGATAATCCTATCCATTATATATGACAAACCCCAAGGCATCAAGGAACTTCGCCGATTCACCCGCAGCCATCTCCTTCTTCAAATCCCTGGTTCATGCTAGCCTTTGATTTCCTTGTACATCGTCAAGTCCGTCACTTCATAACCCATCTTGCGATACAGGCTGCTTGCCCGCTCATTATGTCCAAACACATGCAGCCCAATGCGATTCACCCCAAGACTTCTCGCGGTCTTTTCGAGTGCATTCATCGTTTCTGTACCGTACCCTTTGCCGCGATATGCTTCTTCCACCACGATATCCAGCAGAAAGGCTTCTTTCCCCCGGCGATTCTCCGTAATGTTAAACCAGATGTATCCTACAATGCCGTCCACCGGATGCACCAGATTAAACACATATGCCCCTGGAGTATCTAACCCTTCCGGCAGATAACGCTCATACGATTCCTCTGCCTGTCCTAGCGCCTCCTCCGGCGCCCACGTTCCTGCTTCTACTTTTTCCTGTGCAAAATCTTCAATTGAACGGCTGCGGAAACTCGCAAATTGTTCCGTATTCATTGGAGACAGTTCCATGTTATTTCCTCCTTATCCAGGTGTGATCACTTCGGTGTGAATATTAGGATGACCTACATGTGATCTTTATGTACAGTTCAGCACCTCTTCAAGTATCCCACTGCATGAACCTCATTAAATGAACTCATTCCAGGCACCTCAACTACTTATGTTGAGCACTCATCACCTAATCGACTTTACACGTCTTCATGCGTATATCCTCTATAGATCTGTTCGTTCTCCTTCGTATTGTACCTTATTCATTGAACATACACTGTAAAATAATGCTCCTGCACCAACTTTTGCATGCATTCCTGCGTTTATATCTTTAATACGAGACACCCGTATAAAACAATCGAATAGAAAGGACGGTTTAACCATGCACACCAAACCACGTCGTCCCTTTTCCAAAATAAAAATAATGATTGCCCTTGGCCTGTTCCTTGCACTGGGCACCATTGTAGTGATGAGTTTTCTAAATGCCATCGATCCGTTCCGCAAACTCAGAATTACAATTGATAATCAGTCAGACTATGACATTATTCAGATTAAGACAGGCATAACGAATTGGAAGCAACCCATTCTCGATTCGAGCACAGCAGATAAAAAAGAAGATTCCGACCTGCTCTATACCTTTAGCGAAGAAATCGTTAGCGGAAAAAAAATTAAGTATACTCCAAAATTGCATTTTTTAGGCGAAAGTTCCGTCTACGTCATATTTAAGGACAGTCGCGGCAATACCTATACAAAAACAGCCTGTGGATATACAGAATCTGTGTCAGGAACTTCCCTCATCACGATAACTAACGATAATGTGACTGTGAAGGAAAATTGTACTTAAATTGAATGTTTCTCTTTCTACACATCCACTTATGTTAAAATAGAAGGACGAGCGACCGGCCAAAGTTTCTCGCCCAGAGGTCGATGGATTACTCCATCGGCTTTATCCTTTTAACATGATTGTACATATTAATAAGTTCATCCAGCACCATAGATTGGCGGATCACCTGAGGGTGAAGAAGCTCGCCGTACTCCGTCTTTAATTGGTGGAGTCTCTCCCTTGCTTCTTCGATCCGCAGTTTGAGTTCGTCTCGCTCCATAACACCCCTCCCTGCTGTATTATTTTAGAACATCCTGCTAATTAGCAAAAATTCAAATAAACTCCAACAGTGAAAACGACAAAAAAACACCCTTTTCTGAAACACCTTTTGACAATCTAAGCAACTGTCTGTATAAGGAATTTCAAAACGGAGGATGCATCAGAGTGCAACGAGCCTAATCTATTTTGACCTTAGGGGATGCACCTAGCCTATACTTACATGTGGATACGTTACTCAGCCTTCTCTATTGTCTACTTTTTGTACCCTTTCATCGTTCCGGACTGTACAATCTCTGTATCTTCTCAATAAGCAACTCGGCGCTAGGCTTGACCCCTAGTCCAGTGACGACGTACTGCAAATCATCAAACAGGCCTAGACAATCGAGAAGTCCATCTTTATTCATGTTTTCAATCGCAAATTCCATGCCTTGACGAATATAAGCTACGCCTCTGTCATAGTGGTTATTTCTTAAATAATACGTACCTAACCCTGCAAGCAAAATACCATATTGATCATTGGTGTATTGTTTGCTCATTTTTCCGAAGCAACTGCTCTGTTCCTCGTAATCCAGATGAGATTGATACTGCTCAAGTACATCGTCAATATTGACATTATATCGATTTGCTGCGGTCACAATTGCGCATAGTGCAGGAAATATTTCTTTTTTTCGGTCAGAGATATACGTTAAATATTCTGGAATCAACTCTGTTTCACCTGACAGCAATCTGAAATAGTAGTTATTTCCTTCTGACCAATCCTGAAACTGAAGAATCACCATCTTTTCCTCTTCAGTAGGATCTTTGATCCAGCTGTAATCAGCATATTTTGAGACATACTGAAGCGTTTCTTCATATTTCCCATGTTGATAACTGACCTCAGCAAGAGCAAGATACGAATACAAAGCATAATACACAATCTTCTTTTTCGTTTTAGTCTCCACTTCTCGTAATGTTTTCTTGGCGTCATATTGAATAAAAGCTTTGATCTGTAACTGGTCGGCAAATTCTTTCACTTTGTCCCAGCGGCGCAAGGATGCATACACATTGATCAGTTCATTCAGCGCATCGAATTGATATTGCTCATCAAGACGTTCTACAAATAGTTCGAATCGTGTGGCTAGCGTAAGATTATGAACCTGGTCATTCGAAAGTCCTATCGAAAACAGACGATATTGGCATAAAGCCAGACGTTCCGAATGTTGCAATTTCTCACTTTCAGCGACACAGCGGTACAACGGTTTACAAGCCTCCATCTTGCCTTCGCTATGCAGCTGCTCTGCCAATTCAAACAACATAGGTATGTAGGAAAGGTTATCCATCACATAGTTCACCGCTGTCTCCATATGTGTTATATGGCCTAGCTCTGCACAACGATATAGAAAAGGTCTAAGCCTTCTCCAATCCAGATTAGAGTCCACTAAATATTCATTTATGTACAGTTCATATAATTCGCCTTCAGGCATCCCAATGCCAGCCGTAATGCGATCCAATTGATTTAACCCGATTGGACGATTTCCTTTCAACGTGCCGCTCAATGTCCCGGAATTCACGCCAGAAATCTCGGAAAAGCGATTGATGGTCATTCGATTCCTTTTTAAAAAATGTTCTAAATGGTCACGAATTGTAGTTTTTTCGCTCAACGGGACACCGCCTTCCCAAGAAATAAAGCTTAATGCGATCATACAATATTTTGGTAAGTATCATCAATATTTTACTTGTAAATATTTTACTTTAATATACAAAAAAAACCGCCCCATACCAGTTGAGCGGATTTAGAACGATCAGCGATTGCTACGATGGGACTCCACGAATTCTAACGATCACCAGGGAGCTTATTTACTTGAAAAGCCACGTTTTTCGCCCACTTTTGAAGGTTTTCACACAAATAGCGCTTCTGGTGATCGTTAGATTTATAAACACCTCAAAAAGCGCAGAATAAGGTTCTGTGGGATCGTTAGAGCTACTGAACCGATACAAACACACCGCTCACTAACCTTCGATTCTCCACTCTGACTCCTCGGCGTCCCCGTCCACCAACATTACCGCCGCTCAACCAGACGTTCTGTCCGTTTCACATCTGCAACGCTGCCTGCGCCGATGCCAAACATGACGGTGCGTAGCTCGAATTCGACCTGCTCTAGCCGTTCGGACAGCGCTTCGTCGGAGGTGACGGCGGATTCGAGCAAAGAGCGACCAAAACCTGCGAGGTCGGCACCGAGCGCGAGGGCTTTGGCGGCATCCACGCCAGTATACAGTCCGCCGCTACCGATCATCGCCCCATCGGGGTTCAGCGCGCGCACGTCCTGGATGCATTCAGCCGTTGGAATGCCCCAATCGGCAAAAGCTTCCGCAGCCGCCCGGCGTACCGGGTTATTGTTACGATACTTCTCCACCTGTACCCAGCTTGTCCCGCCCGCACCAGCCACATCGATGAAGGCTACGCCCGCTTCGTATAGTCGCTGTGCCGTCACGCCATCGATGCCAAAACCAACTTCCTTGACACCAACAGGCACTTCCAGCTCACGACACAATTTCTCGATTCGTTGGTACAGACCACTGAAGTTCGTATTGCCTTCGGGCTGGAATACTTCCTGCAGCGTGTTCAGATGCAGCACGAGCAGATCTGCGCCGGCGATATCCACGGCACGCTGGAAATCAGCTGTGCTGAAGCCGTAGTTCAGCTGAACCGCGCCCAGGTTCGCGATGACCGGGATGTCCGGTGCCCAGCGGCGGACATCAAATGTGCTTGCGAGTTCCGGCTGCTCCACCGCAGCCCGGATCGAGCCTACGCCGAGCGCCCAGCCTCTGGCGTTGGCTACCCTTGCCAGGCGTTCATTGATGGCGCCTGTCGTTTTGCTTCCACCCGTCATCGAACTGATGAGCAAGGGTGTACGCATTTTTTTACCAAGGAACGAAGTGTCCAGATGAACCTCTTCAAAGTCCAGCTCCGGCAGCGGATGATGACGAAACGCATACTTCTCCAATCCGCTCGTTATGCCTTCTCCTGCCACATTCTCCTCCAGACAGAGGCGCACGTGCTCCAGCTTCCGTTCCCCCGTTGCCACTTCGGGCAGCAGCCGTTTGCCGGCTCGCTCTTGTTCGTTCATGATGAGACCTCCTATGTGAGAATGATGTGCAGGATAGGCTTGTTTGCGTTGTTTTGCTTCATACTCCCTACCCCATGCTGAGTTGCTCTGTAACTCTTGTTTCTATGTAAATGCGGTGCAATGGACTAGTGGCAATCACTCATCGTCCTATCTACTCACGCCTATCCAATAAATCATCCTGTGTCGCTAACCGCTCGGCTTATCCATTCGGTTCTTAGACAAACCCTATAGGGTAGCGCCCATCAATGGACAACTCTATCTAGTATACCGTTCCTCTCAACCTAATGAAAGGACACTCCAAAACCCCATGATCTCAAACATGAACTCATTAGAGTTTTGGAGCAGCTATTTGCTTTATTAAAGCTCGGATCAACTATGCTGCATTGTTAGTCCTTGCAACCCTTGTTCTCATTCAGTCAAACAATGGAGCAGCTATTGTATTTCATTAGAGTCTTGCAACACCTCGTTCTGCCTCATTAAATTCATTGAATTGATTAAAAGAATCGAGGTTCGGCACACCTGCCCTCCACGTACCCTGCCCTACCTCCCCAGCTCGGCTGCAAGTTGCTCCCCCACAAGCTGTCCGGACAACGTAACAATCGGGGTTCCGCCGCCAGGGTGGGTTGTGCCGCCAACGTACCAGAGCCCTTGAACATCTTTGCTCTGATTGCCTGGCCGCATGAAAGTCTGTTTCACCGAATTGGAGGAAATGCCATAGATCGACCCTTGATGAGCAAGCGTATCCCGTTCAATATGTTGCGGTGTATAAAAAATTAACACTTCCGATTGTTTCAATCCGCCAATACCACGCGCCTCCAATTGCTCCAGCACAAACTCACCATAACGATACTTCTGCTCTTCCCAGTTCCACGCTTGAGACAAATATGGCGCGTTCACTAGAATGAACAGATTGCTGGCTCCTTCTGGAGCCATGCCTGCTTCGGAGTAACCGGAGTAACAGATGTATATCGTTGGATCGGAAGGCATCCTGCGGTCACGGAAAATATCATCAAACTCCGGCTTGTACTGTTCTGGAAAAAAGACCGTGTGATGCAACAACTGATCGTATTTCCTGCGTACCCCGGCCAGGGTGACAAAGCCTGAAATGGACGGTTCATATTTTGCAATCCGGGCATCACTCATTCGTTTCCGATGCTCCGGCGCGAGCAGTAGCCTGTTTACACTAAGCACATCTCCGTTAGCCACAACCTGCTTTGCTTCCATAAAGCCCCGATCCGTATCCATGCCGACCACCTTGCCATGCCGAACCGCGATCTGGTGTACCTCTACCCCCGTCATAATCTGCACGCCTTTTTCCTGCGCGAGCCGGGTCATGCCTTCAATCAGCTGATACGTTCCGCCTTTGACCCCATAGACGCCTACCTCTGCTTCCACATGACCCATCATGGCAAAAATGGAGGGAGAGAGATACGGCGATGACCCTACATATGTAGCGTACCGCCCGAACATCGCGAGTGTATGCGGATGGCTGAAATACTTGCGCAGCAGGTTATCCAGCCTGACCGTAGGCCGCACCCGAAGCAGACTGCGCAGCATCTGGAATTTGTATTTATCAGACGGGTTCAGCAGCAGTTTGCCGAGAAAATGACGATTAGCCTCCGCATACAATGCAGCAGATTCATCCATAAATGCATCATAACGCAAGGCATCCTCCGGACTGTACACAGCAATCTGCTCTTTCATCCAGCCGCGATTTCTAGACAGATCGACCACCGTTCCATCCGCAAAAACATTACGTGTCCGAGGTTCCAGCTCGTACAGCTGCACATAGTTCTCCATCACCACTCCCGCCTGATCAAAAACAGAGCGAAACGCATCCGGCATCGTAATCGTGCTCGGCCCGCGGTCAAAATGATAACCGTCCTGCTGGATCTGCTGCAGCTTGCCGCCCACATGCGCCTGGCGCTCCAGAATCGTTACCCGCAAGCCAGCCGTAGCAAGGCGAATCGCACAGGAAAGACCTCCGAAGCCTGCCCCGATTATAATGACATCCTGTTTTAAGTTTCCACTTGAAGCTTCCCCTTGGTGCCAGGTGTGCATTTCCGTTCCTTTTTCCAGCGTTGTCCCCGTCCCTGTACTACCTCCCGTGATACCTCGACCTGTCTCTGTACCTTTGCCTTTCCCTGCACCTTCCGAACCGTCACCATTTCCTTGTACACTCTGCATCAGCTATACCGCCTGCCTTTCCATACGTACCCTTTACCAGATCGACCTGCCTGCCATGAGGCTAGACCAATAGCAATCACACAAGCCATACTGATTGGTTGCAAAAGAGCAAGCCACCACGGCTGACCTCCGATATGATCGGATACCCGTTTTACAGCCATGCCAAGCAACATGCCTATGAAACCATACAGAAATGACGTTTCGCTGCCCGTTAATAGCCCTATAACCAGACCCAGTGGCGGCACGATATACATAACAAAATACATTAGCATCGTACCCAGCAACAGCACGTCTTTGCGTCCCATGCCTTCATACATATTTTTCTTATATCCGTTCCATACCTCTGCACCGTTCTGATACATTCGTGTACTCGTCACATCGTGGACATCTGCAAGCATGACGGGATGACCCGCACGTTTCACCGCTTTGGCGAGACTCATGTCATCCACCAGATGCCCTTGAATCGCTGCATGACCGCCGGATGCTTCATAACTTGTTCGATGAATAAGCAAAAAAGCCCCCGTAGCGGCGACAAACATTGGACTGGCTGACCTGCGTATCATGAAAATAGGCAAATGACTGATGATCGTAAACATCATCATCGGCACGACAAGCTTTTCCATCCAGGTCTTCGCAACCTGATACGGGAAGCCGGTAACCAGCCCGCCGCCCTGCGCACACCCGGCAGCAAGTGTATGCCGAATGGCATCCGGCTTGACCCGGACGTCTGCATCCACGAACATAAACCAGTCTCCTTGCGCTTCCTGAACCAATCGGTTACAGGCATGGGATTTACCCATCCAACCCGCAGGCAGCTCCGTACCACGCAGCAAACGTACACGTGAATCTCGATCAGCCATCGCCTGAACCAAAGCGGCAGTTTCATCTTCGGAGCGGTCGTCCAGTACAAGTACCTCCATGCGGAACCCATTCGTTTGGCTGGCAAGCACACTGTGCAAACATTCTTCAATATGTATTCGTTCATTTCGCGCGGGAATCAATACCGAAACAAGCTGATCGGGCGGCACGATGTTCCCCTTACGGAATGATCGTACTTTGGGAAGGCAAGAGGCATTCCACACCGCAAAGAGCAGTTGCAGCAGCAACCCTCCCACCAGACACATCCACAATATCTCAGATGCATTCATACTCTCATTCATGTTATCGGTTCACCCGCTTTCGTGCCTCATCATATTTTTCGCTAGTGGAACGCGTGCCCCGAATCAATGACCTTGCATCTGGCAGACTTCCTTGTCCAAGTCGAATCAACGTTGCTCTATGATCATTCAGTTGTTGCTCCAGCACATGTCCCAGCCGCTCTGCAATCTCTTCGCTCTTCCACACGTTCCAATCTTCCACGATCGGCGGGCCAGCCTTCATTGAGATTTCAGGCAGGTCATGCTGAACCATGCCATGACATAAGGTGACCGGCACGGCAATAGCCTGCGGAAAACGACGAAGCACGAGTCCAATGCCCGGACGGAACTGAATCGGCCGAGCCTCCTGATGTATAATTTCACCCTGCGGGAATATCCAGACCCTTTTGCCAGCAGCCAGCAACTCATTCGTATATTGCAACGATGTCCGAACACCAGATGCACTGTTCTTGTTGATTGAATACGCTCCGAGTTTGCGAAAAAAAGCATACTGCCGAAGCTGCCGCTCCTCCATCATCACATAATGATCACCGCGTGAAGTTTGCTTCGCCGCATGATACAGCAACAGACCATCCCACCACGAGCTATGGTTCATGAAATAGACAACGGGCTGTTCCGGCGCCATAGGCTCCATCCCGCCCATGCCGTTGCCATCCATCATCTGCGGGTCAAGAGAACCCGAGAGCGTGAACGAACGAAAGCGTCTGTGCAGCAGATAATAATGGTTGTACAGCGAGAACACCCGGTCAAACGCTTTGGACTTTACGGCGCGAATCATACAGCCAGCTCCCCTCGGCAAGCAGTACACCTGCGATGGCAATGATGAAGCTGCCTGTTATACCTTCTTTTAATGCAAGCAGGCCGAACAGAAGGATAAACAGCTGGTACAGCCATTTTGCCCGTAGCAGGGAACGTCGATCCTTCGGCATGGCCGGCAAAAAGAGAGACAGAAATGCACCCATAATGAACCAACTGATGTAGTTTGTCCACGGGACACCGTAGAATCCGCCCGGTGCTTGCCATTCCCAGAATCCCCTTGCATGAGCGACAGGGTCAAGCACGAAATCGAGCACAATTGCCCAAAATCCCGTCTTGATTGCCCGTACCAACTTACCACCCCAAGTCGATCCACCGCCGCTAATCAGCGCCGAGTTGCCAACGACTGCGATCCAGGCGAATCCAAGTGTTACCGGTACACTGAACAGATGGATGCCAAAGAAGTCGGAATAGGCATACTCGCCAAAAGGCCAGTGTGTATGTACACCGATCCATTCCACACCCATACCGCCCAGCCAGATGATAAAGGACGATATCCAGAGGCCGGGCCGTAGCCACTTGACTGACTGGTCGGACAGGTCAGATCGGCGATGTTGCTGATATATAAGGTCAAGCACATACAACGAGTAGAACACTAGAAATAGCCCATTAGAGAAGGATAACGCCTCAGGCACACCAATTGTAAGCATTAGGATAGCACCAATGGCGTACCATACCCAGTACACCCACTGAACCATCAGGATACCGCCATTCGGGAAGCTTGATACGCCAGCATCGGATAACGTTTCACAATCGCACCCAGCATCTCCAGTTTCAATTCATCGCTGACATACGCTCGTTTCGTGTACACATCGTAGTCGTTACGCTCCACGACGTGCAGGATAGTTGAATAGAAGGCCGCGGCTAACTCAATCGAAAAGGCACTCTCAACCGGATAGGTGTCCAGACGATCCATGCCGATCCTGAACCAGTTAAGCGCTGCAGCTTTCAAATCCTGAATGATAGCAATAAATCGGTCATCCACAATACCGTCTTCCCAGTCCTGTTCGGAGTAACCGTGTCTCTCCATGATCTCCAGCGGTACATAGCGGCGCATTCTGGCCCGGTCTTCTCCTACGTCTCGAATAATGTTCACAATCTGCATGCCTTTGCCCAGCGCAATGCCGTTCATCGCCACTTCTGCGCCGTTATCATTACGCAGCACAGGCAGCAACATCTCACCAACAGTTCCGGCAACCAGATAACAATAGTGTTCCAGCTGTTCCAGTGTTGTATAGTGGGTCACTTCCAGATCGGTTAATTGTCCCTCCATCTGACGAAAAAACGGACCTTTGTCCAGATGGGGAAAACTGCCGAACAGCCATCTCAGTGCCGGCCAGATAAAATGTCCCTCGGCTTCTTCGAGATGTTCAAATAAATCACGAATCTCATGAATCGTATATGTCGATTGCTCCGGCTCATCCACACTATCGTCAATCATGCGGCAAAACGCATAGATGACATATACCGCTTCGCGGCGGGGACTCGGCAGGCCCTTAAATGCCTGATAAAAAGACGAGGAACCCTTCTGCATCAACTCTTCACACCTGCTCAAAATTGCTTCGTTCATTTCCCCATCTCCTTCATGAGTTGATTGACAGCCATCCTAGCGCCCTGCATCACAATAGGCACGCCGCCTCCTGGATGTACCGAAGCCCCGGCAGCGTACAAGCCTTGTATCTTCGGAAACGGCTTGGGCTGCGGGCGATATACTCCTGACTGAAACAGGACAGGAGCAATGCCAAAGCTTCCTCCACCATAAAGACCATCACGCGCGGCGTCAGCAGGTGTACGTACCTTTTTCCATTGCAGCGCTGCACGTAAACCCGGGAATCCCCGCCGCTCCGCCTCTTCCAGCACACGTTCTGCCAGCGCCTCACTCTCGTGTTCCCAGTTCACGCCTTCTGCATCCGGTACCGGAATGAGGAAATACAGTACACTCTGTCCCGGAGGTGCAGCTGTCTCGTCCACCGCAGCCGGGTTGAATACGTAAAATGATGGCTTCGCCGGAATACGGCGCTCGTTGAACACTTGGCGTAAACTACCATCTAGGCTTGGTGGCAGGAAAAACTGATGCGTTGTGGCCTCCTCCCACCTTTTGTCTGCTCCGGCATAGATCAGCACGCACCCCGATGAAGGGCGATAGGGCTTGCGTTTCACGGGTATTTCCGGCACCTGCTTCAGTAGCCCATTCAAGTTCGGAAAATCCCCGTTATAGATCACGGCATCCACCTTTTCAGCACCGTCAGCCATTTTAATCCCTTCGCACACTCCATTACTTATCTTCAATCCAGTAACTTCTGTATTCAGCTTGATCTTGCCGCCGCGAGAGAGCAGTTCCTGCTCCAGAATAGCGGGCAGAGCCGCATATCCGCCCTTCACCATCCAGATGCCATACTCGTGCTCGGCGTAAGGAAGCAATGAATAAATGCCCGGCGTGCCAAAGGGCGACCCACCGATATACAAGCTTTGCAGCGAATAGGCATCCAGCAATTCTTCATGTTCAAAGTAATCCCCTACAGCCTTCCGCACACTCTTGTGTGCACGCAGCTTGCCCATAAGCGACATGAGCGAAGGGGTGAAGAAGTCCCTTTTGCGCGGAAACATCTGTTCCAGAAACGCCGCTCGGCCTGCGGGAAACAACGTGTCCATATCCTTCATGAATCTTGTGAATCCACTGCCTTCTCCCGGGAATAACCTTTCAATCTCGGCCATCTGCTCACTCCGGTCTGTCTTCTTGGTCATGACACGTCCGCTGTGATAGTGCACCCGGTATAACGGGTCACAGCGCAGCAGCTCGACTTTGGAGCGATCCACACCAGCCTCTTCCAGAATGCCAAGCAACATCTCGGGCAGCAAGACAATGGTCGGCCCCTGATCAATCCGGTAATCGCCTTCCTGTTCAAAAGCAATCCGTCCACCTACGCGGGAGCCCCGCTCGTATACCGTAACATCCCATCCCTGACGGTTCAGCAGCAGAGCTGAGGTCAGTCCCCCAATCCCTGCACCTACAACAGCAGCTCGTTTCATGAGTGGCCTCCAGCTTCCGCTGTTTTCACATAAGAGGATGGTTTCGTACGTCTTCGCGCATCCTCTTCCTGAATGAGTCTCACGCTGATTCGTGCGGATTCAAAAATAGTCGGTAAACCGCTGCCTGGATGCGTTCCTCCACCAACCAGCCAGGCATGCTCCAATTCCTCGAACTGATTGTGCGGTCTGAGATACATCATCTGACCCAGGTTATGTGCCATATTAAACGTTGCTCCCTGGTATACATCCAGCTCATTTTGCCAATCCAGCGGTGTAAACATCATGCATTCTTCAATCCGCCCACGGATGTCTGCCAGCTCAGGGATCGCTTCAAGACGCTTCAACATCGCTTCCTGTACCTTCGCTCGTTCAGCCTCCCAGTCGATGTCTCCTGTAAGGTTTGGTGTCGGCATCAGTACATAAAGTGCAGATTTTCCTGCTGGTGCGAGTGTCGGATCGAGTCTGGATGGGTTATGAACATATAGAGACGGATCAGCGGATAATATTTTGTGCTTCGTAATCTCATCCACATTCACCCGGTAATCTTCTGGAAAATAGATGGAGTGATGCGGCAGATCAATCTCGCCGTCTACGCCTAGATACAACATCGCTGTAGAACAGGAATACTTTTTGCGTTTCATTTTCTCAGGTGTGTACTTCTTCAGTACGCCAGGTTCGAACAAATGGTTCACTGCATGGGCAAAATCGGCATTGACTACGACATGATCGGCTTCGATCCGTTCTCCGCTTTCAAGCAGTACACCCTCGGCGCGACCATCACGAACAATAACCTGCTTCACAGGTGTACTCGTGTGAATACGTCCGCCATTCTCCTCAACGACATCGGCCATCGCCTGGAATACCCGATTCACGCCGCCGATCGGATGGAACAGTCCATATTGGTGTTCGATAAACGACAATATCGTAAATGTTCCCGGACAATCCCATGCGGACATCCCCAAATATTTGGACTGGAATGTAAAGGCCCAACGCAGGCGTTCGTCGGTAAAGTACCGGGAAAGAATGCCGTAAACCGTATTATTTATATCAAGTTTAGGTAGAGCCGTAATCGCATCTTTACGTAAATAATCGGTGAGCTTGCCAAACGGACGGCGGAGCAGTGGCATCACTTTGCCAAACTTTACTTCTTCGTCCCGCATGTACCGGAGGTAATTCTCTTCATTGCCGGGGAACAGCTCTTTGATCTGCGCTGCTGTATCCTCCCGATTGCGTGAAGGCGTGAACACCTTATCTCCAAAGTTCAAAGCGTACAGCGGGGTCAGTTCTTTCATATCTACATAATCCGACAGCTTGCGTCCGACCACATCAAACATCTCTTCAATCAACTGAGGCATCATCAAAAAGGTAGCCCCGCGGTCAAACTTGTATTCACCAAGCTCCAGACGGGAAGATCGTCCGCCAATGGCTGGCTGTTTCTCGTATACATCGACCTCGTATCCCTGACCGGACAGTAACATGGCTGCCGCGAGTCCACCCGGGCCTGCGCCAATGACAGCTGCACGTTTGCGTTGTTGATTCGGTATCATGCCACTCACCTTTCTATGTAGGGAATATCTCTAGTTCTTAAGCCCCTAACCTATTATTAAACCGCATTGAAACACTTCAAGCGGGTAAACTAAAAAACATTATACAAATGGTGTACAAATATTATACGACAAGTAAAACATAAAATGACCCACGGGTCAAATTAATCATCTTTTCTATGTATGGATATATAAAAAAACATCCCTTGATCATTGGATCAAAGGATGTCCGCTATGTTATGAATCTATTCCCGCATTATCTGCTTTATGTGTGATTGCTATACAATCATTATCCCGCACCTGGTGGGCGATCCGTAAAATATTCCCGTTCAATCCAAGACTGCCAGTCTGCCGAATCTTCAGGCATAATCCACTCTGGGTAACGAGCATGCTTCGCACGTTCAAACCCTTTGCCGCCCAGCACAAAACGGATATGAGGAAACTCGTCCTGAATCCGCCCAATCAACTGGTCACAGGCTTCTACAAGCTCAGGGCTCGTGATCGATAGGCAAACCAGTTTGATTTTCTGCTCACGGAGAATTGGAAATACCCCTTCTTCCGGTGTATTGGCTCCGAGATACAGGACTTCCGCTCCATTTTTGCGCATAAATAAAGAGAACAACAATAAACCAACCTGATGATGCTCCCCTTCCGGACAGAGAGCAAGTACTTTGGGTAGATGCGGATAGATCGGGAACAGATGGAAAAACTGAT
Source organism: Paenibacillus amylolyticus (assembly GCF_003719335.1). Taxonomy (GTDB): domain Bacteria; phylum Bacillota; class Bacilli; order Paenibacillales; family Paenibacillaceae; genus Paenibacillus; species Paenibacillus amylolyticus_D. The sequence goes on along the minus strand of NZ_RIAS01000009.1, from coordinate 74,914 downwards.
AAAAGCGCTGGGAGATCAATTGAGTCATGAAATGCTCCTGCGCTACCGTTGCACGTCCTGCTTCCCATGCGTCTCCGACCCGAACCAAGATTGGAACAAGCACATGGTAGAACATGCTGTCATATCCGTACATCGTGAAACCAAAATCAATCAAACCGTTGGCACGCTCGCCCTGAAAATGATAGAGGGAGTCATAGATCTGATCAGCCATCTGTGCATAAGCCTCTTCCATCACGGGTACCGGGGGCACCATCGGCGCAGGTGAAGAAGACTCGGGCCGTTTGGCTTTACTAATCTTCAACATGCGTACGGCCTCGGAAATATTGGCCTGATGCTGATCAATCTGCTCCTTCAGCCAACGCAGATCCGCCACATTCTCTTCCGTATACATGCGATAACCCGACTCTGTCCGCTCAGGGGTGACTGCATTATACCGATTTTCCCAAGCCCGGAGCGTGACCGCCTGAATGCCCAGCATGGCAACGACTTGTTTGATGGAATACACGTGATTACCTACTTTCTCTCCATAAACGTTCTACAAAAATAATACGTTCATTATACACAACGGCCTTGCACCTGTCGATGAACACGCCCAAATTGTGGAACCAGCTTGTCATAAACATCCTTCAAGGGCTCCTGCGTCAACATCGCGGCACCTGTGGTAATAAACGTCAGCAAGCATAGACAGATAGAAAGGGGGAGTCCAGCCTTGTTCTCATTACGCCGTCATACCTCTAACCGCAAAACTTCTCGCAGCAAATTCCCATACATACGTACAGCATTGGCAGTAATGATCCTTTGGCTTATTGCTGTTATGCTCTATCAGACCTATAAACCCCTGCCGCCAGGGATCTCCTATGAGAGCCCGGAATACCGGGTGAAAAACGTGCAGTTTCTGCATGATCTCACGTATCCATCTGCCGATGGACAGATGCAGCATGAACAGCAGATTTTCCAGCGGATGCTTCAGGTAGTTGAGGATGCCGAGCAGTTTGTCGTTGTAGATATGTTTCTGTTCAACAACTACCAGCACAAGGGACAGAACTTTCCACCTGTCAGTCAGGAGTTTACGGATGCACTCGTAGGCAAAAAAATGCAGCATCCCGACATGGACATCTGGTTCATTACCGATGAGGTGAACACCAACTATAACTCGGCCCCCAATCCGCTGCTGGAACAGATGAAACAGGCTAACATTCATGTCGTCGTCACGAATGATGCTCCACTGAGGGATTCTACACCGGTGTATTCTGCGGTCTGGCGTACGTTTTTCCAATGGTTCGGTCAGTCAGGGAAAGGTTGGATTCCTAACCTGATGGCGACCGATGGCCCGGATGTTACGGTGAGATCTTACCTGAAATTACTCAATGTGAAGGCAAATCACCGCAAGGTTGTTGTCAGCGAAAAAACCGCTATCGTGTCATCAGGCAACATTCATGATCCAAGTGCATATCACTCCAATATTGGATTTGAGATTACTGGCCCGATTATTGGGGATATCCTTCAATCGGAGCAAGCTGTTGTGGACATATCCGGAGGAGGTCAACTCCCCGACTATACCGAAACTTCCAAGGCCTTCCCATCCGGGAAATCGAGTGAAAATGATGGGCCTATTCGCCTTCGTTATGTGACCGAAGGCAAAGTCAATGATGCCTTGCTCGATGAGTTAAGCCAGGTCGGGAAAGGGGATACCCTATGGATGGGAATGTTCTATATCGCTTCACCGAAAGTACTGGAAGCATTGCTGGATGCCTCAGAGCGAGGAACGGACATTCGGCTTGTGCTCGATCCTAATGAAAATGCCTTTGGTCAGGAGAAAATCGGCATTCCCAATCGTCCCGTAGCAGCCGAATTACATGATAAATCGAACGGCAAAATCCAGATTCGTTGGTACAACACGACCAAAGAGCAATACCATACCAAAATGATGTATATCGCGAAGGCTAACGGAGATCATATCGTGCTCGGTGGATCAACCAACTTCACTCCCCGGAATCTGAATGACTACAATCTAGAGAACAATGTGTGGATTGCAGCTCCGGCAGACAACAAGTTTACGTTAGACGTTGCGAATTATTTCAAGCGCATTTGGACAAACGAGGATGCTGAATTCACTCTGAATCTGGAAGAATTCCAGGAGAAGACCACCTTCTTGAAAGGCATTCTGTATAAACTGCAGCTCATTCTTGGGTTTACAACATTCTAATTGACGTATTTATTTCCGCTTGAATGAAGGCCCGTTTTTGGTAAATGATTCGTTCAGCCTATACAGTGACTCCAGATCACAACTTAACCCATACATCCATTTAACTAAATGCATCCGTCTGTAATCTTTATGTGCGGCGGGTGTATTTTGTGATTGCTGTTCTGTCTTGACAGAGGATGTAATGTGTGAAAAGATGTTACCTAACGACCGTTAGGAAGGTGAATATAATGACTGGTTATTCTATCCGGGATGCGGCCCTGTTTCATTTTGCTAGAGACGGTTATGAAGGGGCTTCGCTAAGAGCGATAGCTGATGAAGTGGGGATTAAGAAACCCTCTATATATGCGCATTTCAGTTGTAAAGAAGACTTGTTTATGCACACGCTTGAGTATGCATTTGACGAAGTGCGGCGACATACCTTGGAGTATTTCCGCGACCACGCCCACCTGCCACTGGAAGAACGGTTGCGAGGGTTGCTCACGTGGTTCGAGCAGGAGTATCAGGATCATGCCTCTGCCAGGTTGATGTTGCGCAATTGTTATTATCCACCTCCCGATCTGTACAGCCAGGTGATGGATCTGGTGTATCCATTTCTGGACGGCATGGAGCGTACATTGTCTCGGCTGTTGCAGCGAGCGATTCGCGGGGGGGATGTTCCACCTATTCCTGCCGAGCAGGCCGCCATTGCTTTTATGACCTTTCTCGATGGCATTACGGTTGAAATTATCTATGGAAGCTCACGTCGGTACAAGAGACGGCTGGATGCGTCCTGGCCCGTCTTTTGGAATGGTATACACAGCTTGAATGAACAGGCACGCCCTATTGTGACAGAAGGAGATTGAACATCATGAACCGCAACTGGTTATACGTTTTTGTAGGAGGCATCATTGAAATTGTCTGGGTTAGCGGACTTAAACATGCCTCGAATGCTTGGGAATGGGCATTGACGGGACTCGCCATATTTATCAGCTTTGGCCTGATTATTGCTGCTGCCAAAAGACTGCCCGTGGGTACGGTCTATGCCGTGTTTACCGGGATCGGCACAGCTGGTACGGTGTTGACCGAAATGCTGCTGTTCGGCGAGCCGTTCCGTCTGGCTAAAATGCTGCTGATTGGACTGTTGCTCTGTGGCGTCATCGGACTGAAGCTGGTCACCGATCAGCAGGAAAGCCAGAAACCCCAAGTTAAAGGAGGTGCCGTCTGATGGCTTGGCTTGCTATAGTAGGTGCTGGGATATGTGAAATATTTGGAGTCATCGGCATCAATGGAGCTTCTACGCGTAAGGGTTGGCCTTACATTGTCCTGATGCTGGTATCGTTTGTATTCAGCTTCTCGCTGTTATCTTACGCTATGACATCTATCCCTATGGGCACAGCCTACGCGGTATGGACAGGAATTGGTACAGTAGGAAGTACGGTGACGGGCATGCTTCTATTTGGTGAACGGAAAGAAGCGAAGCGGCTGCTGTTCATTGCAATGATTTTGGTAGCAGCAGTAGGATTGAAAATCATTACGTAATGTAATGAATACCATTCAACATAATGGATGTAATTTAACACTAAGAAAGGCGACTTCATTCAGGGAGTCGTCTTTTTTGTGTACGATTGCTTAAGTGCGATTGTGTAGATACATTTATGGAGATAGGTTTGTGGAGATAGGTTTGTTTAGGTTCTTTTATGCAGGTACAAATTTTGGGCGAAATGTTTTAAGTACAACAGGTAATTTGGGGTATAATGTAATATAAAAAATAGTCTTGCCATTAAGCTGATGGGAATGAAGGAGGGTAATTTTTATGAAAAAATGGTTGGTACGTATCGGCGCATATACCGGTTATTCGTTCCTGATCGCACTGGCACTCTTCTATCTCTTCTTCCTGGCAGTGATTATCATGCTCGCTATATACGATTTCCAGGGAGGAACATAGTCTGCTTCTCTGTCTTTCCTTTCATCTTCTCTTCCGTTTACTTGCTCTTTTTGCTTAGACTCGCAATGCTTTGCTTGGATTTTCATTTATTCCTTTTTTATTTTTTAATTTCTTTTATTGAGACTGTACTATATCTTCTTTCTATATCTTCTTTAATTACTCTAATCTATTTTAATTACATTGGTTTACTTTCATTTCTTTCTGTTTGCGCTCTCCTTCGCTTTCGCCCCACTTCCTTTTCTTCTTTTCTTTTCTTCTTTTCTTCTTTTCTTTACTTCTATACTTCACTTCACTTCTTCACTTTACTTTACTTTACTTTACTTTACTTTACTTACCCTTTCTTGTTTTTCTGTTTTGCTTGGCTTACTTCCCTTCATTCGATATTCCTTCGTTTGTTCTCTCTTTTCCTTTCCTTTCCTTTCCGAAGTAGCGCGGTGCATGCATTTTAATTCTAACGATCACCAGTAACGCTATTTGGGCCAAATTACAAGTTTTATATTTCTAACGATCACAGGAGAGCTTATTTAAGGATTTTGATGCGAAAGTGCACGTTTAACTTGTGTTTTCTGCAAATTAAGGTTTCTGGTGATCGTTAGAATTTCAAAAGGATGTATATTGCTCAAATAAGCTCTGCCGTGATCGTTAGAATAAATTTTCGATATGTTCTTGAGTCGCCCTTGAAGCTTTCTTAATGTGTTCTTAACGTTCTTGATGTTATTGATGTTATTGATGTTCTTAATGTGTTGATGTTATTGATGTGTTGATGTGTTTTCGTTGTGTTTGCACAGTACGCATCTCCTGGCACGTGATGTAATGAGTTTGGCGCATCAAGATGATCAGCCGTGCGGCCAGGCCTGCATACTTGAATCCTTCTTGATGCGTTTTCGATGCTTCCTTTATGCGTCTTCGATGCGCCCTTTATGCATTCTTCCATCCCCATCTCCCAAAAGTGCAACGTATAAGTTTACGGCTTGTATCTTGTATAATGTACTTTATTTTCTCAATTCTTATCTCAGTTCTTTTCTAGATGTCTTATCTCAATTCTTTTCTCAGTTTTTTAGCAATTCTTTAGCAATTCTTTCTGAGTTCTATTCTCGGTTCTTCTCTGAATCTACTTTTCGACTCTCTCCCCCTATATCGTGCACATTTGTAATCCTCCATACACATCGTTTATACTTAGTTTGACCACAAAGTCAATATAAGAACTCAAGAGTTCCCAGCGAGGTGAACATACCCTTAATGAACCCGATCCATGGGATGAATGAAAAAAGAAAACTGGTTATCACCACAGCACTCAAGCTGTTTTCGGCCAAGGGCAGCGCCGCAACCTCCATGCAGGAGATTGCCGAATTATGCGGGATGTCTAAAGGCAGCTTATATCTGATGTTCAAATCCAAAGAGGAACTGGAGGCCAGTACGCTGGAGTACTGTGTATACATTCTTATGGATGAGATGTCCCAGATTGAACATGAAAGCAGCCTGACTTCCAGAGAACGGCTACATAAACAGATTGAGGTGCTGCTAACGCATGTCGCGGAATTGAAGGAATTTTTACGTGTCCAGCTACGCAGCATGATGATGGATGATGAACAACAGCGCAAGGAGCACTGCACCCCTCAGCAAAGAGATATTGAGATACGTACGTTGCATTGGTTCAAAAGTAAACTGGAAGATCTGTACGGCTCCGAGATCGAGCCTTATACGATTGATCTTATCCTGCTGACACATGGACTTTTCCTGTCGTACGTCAAAATCTGGTTTACCGAAATGCCTTCCCTTACGGTCAATAAGATGGCTACACATCTTTTACAGATGATGGATTATGCAGCACAGGGCTGCCTCCAGCATCGGCCAGAACCTCTGATTTCTCTGGATCAGTGGCCTGCCTGGATTGCTGAGCCCCAACCGGATGCAGCCATGTTGCGGCATCCCGTCCATATTCTGAAACAGATGCAAGATATCGCATCAAGCGACCTGCCCAGCGGTCAATCAAAAAATGATGTGCTTGAGACCATAGCCATACTAAGGCAAGAGATCATGGAATTTATGCCAAGGCGTGCCATCATTCTCGGTATGATGCGCAACCTGGAAGGGATAACTATCCTTGAGCCGATGCACTCCGAGCTCCAGCACATTATGGATACCATGTATAACCGGTTTATCCAGGCTGACTCGTCAAACACATAAACAGGAGAAACAGAGAGGAGAAGAAACCAACGTATGAAAGGGATTATTAACTTTTCACTGAACAACAAGTTTGCAATCTGGATTCTGACCATCATCATCTCATTCGCAGGCTTGTACAGCGGAATGACGATGAAGCAGGAGACCATCCCGAACATCAATGTACCGTTTCTGAATGTCACGGCGATCGATCCGGGTGCCGCTCCAGAAGGTATTGTAGAAGATGTCACGAAGCCGCTGGAACAGAAGCTGCGCAACCTCGATGGCGTGAAGACCGTCACCTCCACTTCCATGGAGAATGCGGCATCCATCACGCTGGAATTCGACTATGGAACCGACCTGACGAACGCGACAGCTACGGTTCGTGAAGCACTGAACGAGGTGCAATTGCCCGACAGTGTGCAGAAACCAACGATCTCCAAATTCAGCATTAACTCGTTCCCGGTTGTATCCCTCAGTTTGTCTGACAAAGACGGCGGGGATTTGGAAGAACTGACACGGCTCGTAGAATCGGATATCAAACCTGCACTAGAAGATATTGATGGTGTAGCTCAGGTTCAAGTGTCCGGTCAGTACGTTAAAGAAGTGCAATTAACGTTTGATCAAGCCAAAATGGCTGAACTCGGTCTAAGCGAAGATACGGTGAACGGAATCGTTAAGGGTTCATCCATTCGTGTACCGCTCGGCCTATTCGAACTGGATAAATCCCAGAAAGCCGTGGTTGTGGACGGCAATATCATCGGACTCGATGATCTGAAAAACCTAGCGATTCCAGTCGTACCAAGCGGAGCTGGCGCTGGTGCTTCTGCAGGCCAAGGTACTGGAGCGGCTACAGAACAAGGTGCGTCTACGCCAGGGGCTTCCCAAGGTGGCGGTGCGCAAAACGGTCAAGCTACAGGTCAAACTACTGATCCATCGGCTCAAGCTGGACAAGATGCAGCTGGTGCTGCGCAAGGTTCCAATCCCGCAGCAGGTCAAGCTGGCAGCGGCAATGCTGCAGCAGCGAACCCATCCGGTTCCGCAGGTGCTGCAAGCGCAGCTGGCATCCCAACCGTGAAGCTGAGCGACATTGCCAAAATTGAGGTCATCGGTCAAGCCGAGTCCATCTCCCGCACGAACGGCAAGGAATCCATCGGTATTTCCGTAGTGAAATCCAACGATGCCAATACGGTGGACGTGGTTAAGGCCGTCAAAAGTAAAGCCGAAGAACTGCAAAAGCAATTTAAAAATGCAGAACTGACGATCCTGCTTGACCAAGGTCAGCCTATCCAGGATTCCGTCAACACGATGTTGGGCAAAGCCGTATTTGGTGCCTTGTTCGCGATTCTGATTATTCTGATCTTCCTGCGTAACATCCGTTCAACGATTATCTCCATTATTTCGATTCCGCTCTCCTTGCTCATGGCATTGACGGCGCTCAACCTGATGGACATCACCTTGAACATGATGACACTCGGAGCAATGACGGTTGCGATCGGCCGGGTTGTCGACGACTCCATCGTTGTTATCGAGAACATCTATCGTAGGCTGACACTCAAAAACGAGAAGCTCAAAGGCCGGGATTTGGTTCGTGAAGCAACTCGCGAAATGTTTATCCCGATCCTCTCCTCGACAATTGTAACGATTGCGGTATTCTTGCCGCTGGCACTCGTTAGCGGTATGGTCGGAGAGCTGTTCATGCCATTCGCCTTAACGATGGTTTTCGCCCTGCTGGCTTCCCTGCTGGTTGCAATCACCATTGTTCCGATGCTGGCACACAGCCTGTTCCACAAAGGAATCAAGAACAAACAAAACCATGAAGAGAAGCCGGGCAAATTGGCTGAAAGCTACAAACGTCTGTTGAACTGGACGCTCTCTCATAAAATCATTACCGTTCTTATTGCGGTTCTACTATTGGTCGGCAGCTTGTTCCTGTACCCATTCATTGGCACAAGTTTCCTGCCGGAGCAAAAGGACAAATTCGTTACGATCACGTATAGTCCGGAAACGGGCTCACTTCGTGAAGATGTTGAAAAAGAAGCCCTCGTTGCTGAGAAATGGTTACTGAAACAGCCAGGTTTGGAGAAGATGCAATATTCCATCGGCGGCGGCAGCCCGCTCGCTAGCATGGGTGGAGGCGGCGGAAACTCCGCGCTCTTCTACATCCAATACAATAAAGACACCAAAGACTTTACCGATGTGAAAACACAACTGGTTGAAGGTTTGCAAAAAGAGGTGACCAAAGGTACATGGAGTGAACTCGACATGTCTGGCGGATTCGGGGGCAGCAACTTGAGCCTGTCCATCTACGGCGACAATGTAGAGCAGTTGAAACCTGTGGCTGAAGAAGTCCTGAAACTGGTTCAGGCGGATAAGGACTCTTTTGAAAAAGCAGATACCACCATCTCCGACACCTACGGTCAGTACACGCTCGTTGCCGATCAGGAGAAGTTGAGCAAACTCGGACTCACGGCAGGTCAACTGGCAATGGCACTGAGCCCTGTACGTGAACGTCCGGTTCTTACCGAAGTGGATATCGACAACAAAACGTACAAAGTCTATGTAGAAACGGACAACAAAACGTTCAGCAGCATCAAGGATATTGAAAATGAAAAGGTCACTTCACCGCTAGGTATCCAGGTTCCAATCAAGGATGTAGCCAAAGTGGAAGAAGGCACTTCACCAAACTCCATTATGCGCATTGATGGCAAAGTGGTTGTACAGGTGACAGCGAACATTCTGGCTTCCGATGTGACGAAGGCTTCACAGAACTTGAAAGCAAACATCGACAAACTGGACTTGCCAGATGGTGTTGAAGTGAAGTTTGGCGGTACAACCGAACAGATTAATGACACCTTTACACAGCTCGGTCTGGCGATGCTGGCAGCTATTGCAATTGTATACTTCGTGCTTGTCGTGACGTTTGGCGGCGGACTTGCACCATTCGCAATCCTGTTCTCCCTGCCGTTTACCGTAATCGGGATCATGGTTGGTTTGTTCATCGCAGGCGGTACACTCGACGTATCTGCTATGATGGGTGCACTAATGCTGATTGGTATCGTTGTTACCAACGCCATTGTATTGATTGACCGTGTTATTCATAAGGAAAATGAAGGACTCACGACGCGTGAAGCGCTGCTGGAAGCAGGAGCTACACGTCTGCGTCCAATCCTGATGACCGCTCTCGCAACGATTGGTGCCCTGCTGCCACTGGTAACAGGTCTCGAAGAAAGTGCAGGTATCATCTCGAAAGGACTCGGTATTACCGTTATCGGTGGTCTGATCAGTTCTACACTGCTTACGCTGGTCATCGTGCCGATCGTTTATGAGTTCCTGATGAAATTCAAAAAGAAAAAAATCGTCGATTAATTCAGTCTAGCGTTATCCCCACGATTCAGATGTGATCGCAAGCAAAGCTTTGCCCTTGACGGGTACTGGAATCTGTAATGATTCCCGTGCCTGATCAAGGGCATTTTTTTTCGTTTCGACGTAAAAAAGACGAACATATATCTGCTGCCCATTTTAGATGCATAACAAAAAGATGAATTATTTTTGTTATCTAGACCAAATGAGCGTCAGGTTTAATCTCATCTATTCTGAATAAACGTATACTTATCTTTAAAAATCCAGCAAGCAAACACCCTAAATCCAGTACCCTTTGTATCAAATCTACAGATGAGTCATGGGAAAGGGCGGTGATCGTGTGGGGGAGACCACGCTTCATATCCAAGTTAGAGACATGCTGAAACGTCCTGTGTTTCGCAAGGCCGAGTACCTTGCCAGCCATCGCGCATTGGAGCGCTACGTACGCTGGGTACATATTATGGAGGTTCCTGAGATTGGGGGCTTGCTGAGCGGCGGAGAATTGGTGCTGACAACAGGGATCGGCTGGCCTGAAGGCAAGTCGCATGGTCTGTCTTTTCTGCAACAATTGATTGCCTGCGGTGCCGCAGGGTTATGCATTGAACTCGGGGAACATACGCGATCACAGCTTGAGGCGATGAAACAACTGGCTGAGGCGGAAGATTTCCCGCTAATCTGGTTTCATGAACAAGTCCGGTATGTTGATATTACACAGGATTTGCATTTTGCCCTGATTCGCAGTCATCAGCGTATGGTCGCGGAACTGGATCAGCTCACCACCTCCTTTCATCAGCTGTTGCTGAATGGGGATGGTGTACAGCCGTTACTGCGTCTGCTGTCACGCAATACCGGGTATGCTGTCGCCTTATATCCGCTGGAAGGTGAAGCTACAGCCATACCTTATGTCCCACCTGAACAACTGGAGAAGCGGAGACAACAGTGGTTGGAACAGCGTGAATTGATGGCTCACGCTAACCATGACCGTTATACAGGGAACGCTGCGGCTGTGAAGGTAACAGACCCTTTTTCCGGGCAGCTCACAATGAATCCAATCAGCATCCCTGTCCAGGCACTGGAGTACACCTTTGCCGATCTTATCCTTTTCCCTCACAAACACACAGACCCTGATCCTCCCATTCCCGATCTCACGCACCCATCCGACGAGTACGTTTTTCATGCGCTGGAGCGATGTGCTGCCGCCATAGCCCAGGATTGGATGCGTACCCAGTACATGGAGGAAAAACGGCGGTATAAGGAGGATATGTGGGTCATTGACTGGTTAAACGGACATCACTCCGCCAAAGAAATTCATGAATATCTTGCAGCGGTAAATCCGGCTCTCTGTACAGGACAGGCCGCAGTTGTGTTATTCGACAGCAGTCCTGCGCAGCACGACAGTCTCAGACTGCAAAAGATACTGATCCAGCGTAATATCGTTGCCCGCTCCGTATTTGCCCGGGAAGGCTTCACCCTCTACAGTACTGTGCTTAATCTCCAGATCATTCTCATTGTCATCGACCCACAGGTTGCATCTCTTCGTAAATCTAATCTTTGGTCCTGTATTCAACAGCTTCGGCAGCACGAGCAGGAGCAAACTCACCAGCTCTTCTCCGGTCTGTATGGTATCGGTCAGCACTATTCGGAATACCCACGCCTGCGAGAGAGTCTTGAATCCGCCAAGGAAACGCTGCGTATTCAGAAAGATATCGGAGTAATGGAGCAGCCCTTTTACAGTAACCTGCACTGTTACCGCATCATCGCCAGTATGAAACAGAGCGGTAGCTTAACTGATTTTATCAACGAATACTTGGGGCCACTGATTCGGTATGATTCGGAGAAGGGAGGTCAGCTACTCCTTACACTGAAACAATACCTGACACTTTGCTGCTCCAAACAAGAGACGGCAAGTGCACTGTTTATCGTCAGACAGACGTTGTACCATCGGTTGGACAAAATTGAATCGCTTTTGGGAAAAGACTACCTTCTACCCGAGAAACGGGTTGCCACGGAACTTGCGCTCTATGCTTACGAATATGAGCATGGATCACTTATATAAAGAGTATATGTCTGGAAGTGTTAGGGACTCAGATGGGTAAATGGCAGCCAAGCCATACCCATCACATACTACACTATGCGCTTCGCTGTTCCTGTAGCTGACGTATGAGTATGTGGCTGAACCACTTTCGGCCCGAGGCTGTCCCCACATACTGCTCCACATTTTCTCCCGGAAGCTCAGGATGTACCCATGTCACATGAGCTCCCTCCAGATGCTCCCGGACAGAATAGATTCGATACCCCTGTGCAACCAAACGCTCAATTGCCAGCTTCTCCAATTCAAATGCCTCGTGTTCTGACAGTAGTTCCGACATTAGTTCCGCCCCCCATGAACGGCAGTCACCGGTTGCCTCGATGGAATCGGTGCTCCTGCATCGTATTTGTTGCGCTTTACATATTGTCCTGCCCCTGCATTGCCCACATACTGCCGATCCCGTATCACATACTCGCCACGACAGAACACGGTCACCGGGCACCCCTGCACCTGCATGCCTTCGAACGCGCTATAATCCACGTTCATATGATGTGTTTCCGCCGAAATTATCCTAGTTACGGAAGGGTCAAAAATAACAATATCTGCATCCGTCCCTACCGCGAGGGTTCCCTTCTGTGGAAATAATCCGAATAATTTGCCGGCCCTGGTTGAGCACAAATCAACCCATTGATTGAGCGATATCCGGCCTTTCGCTACGCCCTCCGAATATAGAATACTTAGCCGGTCCTCAATGACAGGCCCCCCGTTAGGAATTTTGTTGAAGTCATCTTTGCCCAGATCCTTCTGCCCCTTGAAGTTAAACGAGCAATGATCCGAACCAATCGTCTGCAACTGCCCACTTTGCAGCGCATTCCACAGCGCTTCCTGATGCCCCTTCTCCCTCAGAGGAGGTGACCAAACATATTTGGCACCCTCAAAGTCCGGCTGATCCATTATGGACTGATCCAGCGTCAGATATTGCGGACATGTCTCTCCCCAGATTCGGTATCCCATCTCACGCATACGCGCGATCTGCTCGGCGGCTTCGCCACAAGTAACATGCACCACATACAGCTGCGAATCCGCCAGTGCGGCCAAACGGGCGGCACGTCCCGTCGCTTCTCCCTCCAGCATGGAGGGGCGGGTCAGTGCATGATGAATCGGTGCTGTGTGACCTTCAGCGAGCGCCTGCTTCACAAGCAGGTCAATGACATCCCCGTTCTCGGCGTGCACCATGACAAGTGCACCGTAGTCTTTGGCTTTTTGCAACGTCTGAAAGAGGATGCCATCATCGGCCTGAAACTGGTTTTTGTATGCCATAAACACCTTGAAGGAGGATACGCCCTCCTCTTCAATCATCTGCGGCAGTTCTTCCAGCACCTGCTCATTCATCTCGCCAATCATTAGGTGAAATCCATAGTCAATGACTGCCTTTCCCTCGGCTTTGCGATGCCATTCCTGCAGAGATTCGGATAATGGACGGCCTTTCTGAGTCAGACAAAAGTCAATAATGGTTGTGGTGCCGCCAAAGGCCGCAGCCTTTGTGCCCGTAGCAAAATCATCCGCTGTGACCGTGCCGCCAAACGGCATATCGAGATGAGTATGGGGATCGATACCACCAGGTATGATATAACAGCCTCCTGCATCAAGTACTTCTGTCTGATCATCGGGGATTAACCCGATACCGATCTGTGCTATTTTCCCTGCTGTGATCAATAGATCAGCCTCAAAGGTATCTGATGCCGTCACCAAAATACCACCGCGAATCAATGTGCGCGTACTCATGAAATCGCCTCCTTGGCTGATGGATTATGAATGGATTGCAGCAGGGAAATCGCCGACTGACGTTCATTCCAGGTAACAGGCTCCTGTTCTGGTGCAAGCTCAATCATCTCGATCGCACCGTCCACCGGGCAGACGATGGAACACAGATTACAGCCGACACAATCCTCCTCTACCACTTCAAGATAAGCACCTGCCGGGTCGGTTAACATATCAATACATTGATGGGATGTGTCTTCACAGGCAATGTGGCACTTGTTGCAATTGATGCATACATCCCGATTGATGCGGGCAACCACTTTGTAGTTGAGGTCCAGATTGCCCCAATCCGAGTATCTTGGTACGGTCTGACCGACCAGTTCGGCTACACTCTGAAGTCCTTTTTCATCCAAGTAATCGTTCAGCCCTTCAATCATGTCCTCCACAATGCGGAATCCATGGTGCATCGCCGCTGTACATACCTGTACTCCCGTTGCGCCCATCAGCAGAAATTCAGCCGTATCGCGCCAGTCGGATATACCGCCGATACCCGAAATCGGCACACCAACTTCGGGATGACGGGCGCATTCCGCTACCATGTTAAGCGCGATGGGTTTTACAGCCGGGCCACAGTATCCACCGTGTGCTCCCTTGCCGCCTACATGCGGCACGGTGTTCCAGGAGTCCAGATCAACGCCAGCGAGAGAATTGATTGTATTGATGAGTGAGATCGCATCTGCACCACCACGTACAGCCGCCCGGGCCGTTGCCGTAATATCTGTAATGTTAGGTGTCAACTTTACGATGACTGGTGTGGAAGCCACCTCTTTTACCCACATCGTCTGCGACTCGACAAGATCAGGCTGTTGGCCTGAAGCAGCGCCCATGCCTCGTTCTGCCATACCGTGCGGACATCCAAAGTTCAGTTCCAGACCATCTACGCCGACAGCCTCAACCTTTTTTACAATTTCATGCCACTTTTCCCGCTTGGGTTCCACCATTAGAGATGCCACGACGGCGCGGTCAGGGAAGCGTTTCTTCGTCTCGGCAATCTCGCGCAGATTGACCTCCAGTGGACGGTCGGAGATCAGCTCAATATTGTTAAATCCCGCCACACGCTGACCGCCAAAATGTACTGCCGCAAAGCGGGAGGAAGTGTTAATGATCGGCTCGCCGAGTGTCTTCCACACCGCACCTCCCCAGCCCGCCTCAAACGCACGCTGTACCTGGTACCCGGTATTTGTCGGTGGTGCCGAGGCAAGCCAGAATGGATTAGGTGACCGGATGCCTGCCAGATTGATGGATAAGTCAGCCATATCGAACCCTCCTTGATGTGATTTGGAGTGAATCTACGCTTGCTAAGATGAACGTAAACAAAGATAGCTCTCTAACAATCTCCACAGCTCTTATTTAGCTGAAATTCAGCCTTTGGGAATTCTAACGATCCGTAGGAGCGTTATATTGCTCTTTTTGTCCATTTCCGGCCTGAATCCACAGGTTTTGGGTGAAATAAGCTTCGTGGTGATCGTTAGAATTTCACATGCCTTGTTTTTGCCGAAATAAGGTGTCTGGTGATCGTTAGCCGATTTGGAGCCGGTATGATCTCTCGTGGAGATGCGTTTCTGAGAAAGATGTGACTTTCACACTTCCTTACGCGCTCTCTTCCGAGCGACCAGGCAACATCTTCATGATCGTGGCCGCGACACATTTACCCTGTTGTGCCGCTGAAACGACCATCGCTTCTCCTTGGCCTTGACCAAAAATGACGTCTCCTGCCGCATACACCTGAGGATGTGAGGTACGATACGTATGCGCCTCGACTTCTACCACACCTCCATGATGTTTTAGCTCGAACGCCTCAATGAGCGGCAATAACCGATTTTGTCCAATAGCCCGAATCACCGTGTCACATTCGATAATAAAGGATGAATTCTCCACCGCCACAGGCATCGCACGTCTGCCGCCGGGTGGGGTTACAAGTTCCATTTTCACACATTCCACTGCTCGAACCCTGCCATTCTCGTCTCCAAGAATACGCCGGGGCATCGTAAACCAACGAAACTCCACGCCCTCCTGCTTGGCAAACGTGTACTCAAATGCATAGGCCGTCATCTGTTGCTCTCCGCGCCGATACAACATCTGTACTCGCTCCGCACCCAGGCGCACCGAACAAGTCGCTGCATCCACTGCCGTATTGCCTGCACCAATTACAGCTACATTCAGACCATGCAGTGCCGGCGGTACACCCTGTTTGGTCGTTTCCACAAGTTCAATCGCATCATAGACGCCTTCCAGCGTCTCCCCTTCAATGCCCAGCATCGGGACCGCTCCCATCCCACATGCGAGAATGACAGCCTCATGTTGCTCCAGCAACTCGGGGGCCGCTATATCTACACCAACCCGTACACCGTATCGAATCTTTACTCCCAGTGCCTCCACCTGCTCGACTTCCCATAATGGGACCGACTCCGGCAAACGGAAGGATACGATGCCATAGGTATTCAGTCCGCCGCCCTTTGCTTTGGCTTCATAGATAGTCACGTCATATCCAGCCCGACCCAATTCGCGTGCGGCTGATAGCCCCGCCGGCCCAGCTCCAACAATAGCAACACTTCTCCCGTTATCAGGTGCTGCATGAAACAGCGGTTCATGCCTCTCCCTTGCCCAGTCTGTCGCATAGCGTTGCAGGTCACCAATGCGGATCGGTTTGGAGGACTCGTTCAGCACACAGGCCCCCTCACATAACTCTTCTGTAGGGCAGACACGTGCGCAACTCGCGCCAACCGGATTGGCATCCATGATGGTACGAGCCGACCCTTTGAGATGTCCTGTTGCTATTTTTTTGATAAACGAAGGAATATTGATATCCGTAGGACATGCCTTAATACAAGGGGCATCGTAACAATACAGACAGCGGTTAGACTCTTCCATTGCTTCCTTATTGGTCATGGCTGGTTTCATCTCGCTAAAACGATTTTCCCAGCCGTAATCCGACCATGCTGTTCCAGAACGGTTCATCAATATCACGCACCTCCCGCGGATTTAAGATTTCTGCCGTACCATCCATTGATATGCCAGACAAATGCCAAGCCTATGCCTCCCGCAACAACGCCCTAAATCCGATCTACAAGCTCACCAGATGTTCATACGTCTCCGGTCTGCGATCTCGGTAAAACTGCCACACGTTACGTACCTCACGGATCAACTCCGTATCCATCTCGCCAATGACCACTTCATCCCGATCCCTGCTGCCCATCGCAACCATGCGCCCTCGCGGGTCCACCAGATACGACTGTCCATAAAACTCACCCATGTTCCACGGCGCCTCCATGCCCACACGGTTGATTGCCGCTACATAGTATCCGTTGGCTACCGCATGGGCTGGCTGTTCCAGCTTCCATAAATACTCCGAGGTGCCTGCCACTGTAGCCGATGGATTAAAAACAATTTCTGCCCCTGCCAGCCCCAGCAATCGTGCCCCTTCAGGAAAATGACGATCGTAACAGATATACACGCCCACTTTGGCGTAAGCCGTATCAAATACCGGATAACCCAGATTACCGGGTTTAAAATAATACTTTTCCCAAAAGCCGTTCGTCCCCTCTCCCGCCTCGACATGCGGAATATGATGTTTGCGGTATTTGCCCAGATACGTTCCATCTGCATCAATCACCGCCGCCGTATTGTAATAAGAAGCAATGCCCTCTACTTCGTACACAGGCAAAATAAGGACAACAGCAAGCTCCTTCGCCAGTTCCTGAAAACGCCGGGTCGTCGGCCCTTCGGGAACCTGCTCTGCGGATGCATACCATTTTGGGGTTTGTTCTGTGCAAAAGTATGGCCCGTAAAACACTTCCTGCAGTCCGATAATCTTTGCCCCTCGTGCTGCCGCTTCGCGTACAAGTGTAATATGCTTCTGAATGGATGCCTCCTTATGCACTTCAACCGGGGCCGAGCCTTCAATCTCATGGGAAGCCTGAATCAAACCGATGCTGATCTTTGCCATAACGTTATCCCGCCTCCTTTGGTGGATTACCGGTGCACATCTTGCGAATGGTGCGATAGAGCACCTCCGTACCTAACGCAATATCCTCAGAAGAGGAATATTCACTGGGATGATGACTGATACCGTCCTTACTGCGGACAAAAATCATGCCATAATCGCACACATAAGATAATGCAAGCGCATCATGGAACGGGCCACTCATCAATTCAGGCATCACGATCCCCATCTCTTCCGCGGAAGAGCGAATGATGGACATCATTGACTCGGCACAATATCGCGGTTCACTGTTGGTATCCTCGGTGACGGTATAGGTCAGACCATATTGGGAGCTGACTTCATCCAGCAATGTCATCAAACGGGCTTCCAGCCCGTTTCGGCGTTCCATCTCCATATCACGTAGATCCACGGTAAAGCTTACTTCTTCAGGAATGATATTCCTCGAGTCCGGAAATACCCTCAGACTTCCTACCGTACCGACAGTGGGTGCTCCCGGATCTTCACGGACCATATCGTCAAAGGCCGCAATCACTTTGGCACTGCCCACAAGTGCATCATGACGCATAACCATAGGAACCGAGCCTGCGTGCCCCGCCATCCCCTTCATCGTCACCGTGAGCCAGAGCGGACCCGAGATGCCTGTCACTAGACCGACCTGAGCGTCCATAGCTTCAAGCACAGGCCCCTGCTCAATATGCAGCTCCAGATAACTGCCAATGGAACCGGGAGGATATACCGCTGCCGCGAATTCAGATGGTGAACATCCGAAGGATGCCAGTGCCTCCCGGCGCTTCACCCCGTTTTTATCCTGGCGTTCCAGCTCCCCCTCCTCCAACTGGTTTGTAATGCCGCGGGAACCAAATAAACCTTTGTTAAACCTCGATCCCTCTTCATCGCAAAAAGCAATCACTTCAATTGCCATGCGAGGCTGTATGCCTTGTTCAACCAAACACTGCACGGCCTCCAGCGCACCCAGTACACCGATCGCACCGTCATAACGTCCTCCATAAGGCTGGGAGTCGATATGTGAACCGACCATCAGGATCGGTTTAGCTGAATCCGTTCCTTCCAGGCGGCCAATCAGATTACCGAAAGCATCCATTCGAGTCACAAGGCCTGCCTTCTCCATCCAAAACCTGACCTGATTGATGCCCTCTATGTCCTCTGGAGTAAGCGCAAGCCTGCATACCCCTGTATCTCCGATCTTGCCGATCTGAGCTAACTGTTCAATATGTTCATCCAGCCTCAGCTGATTAATGGATAACTCGGTTATGGTCTGCATCCTTCCTCTCCTCCTTGTCGCGGATTAAATCAACTCATGCCTACCCTCATCCAGACTGCGAAGTGCAGTAAACAAATGACTTACGATAAGGTCCAGTTCTTCCTCTGTGGTGACAAAGGGCGGGGATAGGGTCAAAATGTTCGCAAAGCCCGGCACCGTGTCTCCGTTCTTGCCGATCAGGATGCCTTCCCGTTTACAATGAGCCAGCACCTGCATGACGTTCTCTGTTGTCGCCGGAGAACCGTCCGGCTCGATCATCTCGATGCCGCAGGTGAATCCGAATAGACGGATATCACCTACGGAAGGAAGTTCAAGCAGCGGCTCTAACTTCTCACCAAGAAGCTGACCCAGTTCCGCAGCCCGGCTGACCAGTTGTTCCCTTTCCAAAATCTCCAGATTTGCCAGCGCAACCTGACAGGACACCGGATTTCCGCCAAACGTGTTCACATGGCGAAAGTGGTTATCCGTTCCAGGCTCACGAAAAGATGGATACAAGTCGGCTCTTATCGCCGTGGCGGATAACGGAGCGTAGGCACTCGTCATGCCTTTGGCCATTGTGATGATATCCGGCTGCACACCATAATTCTGATGACCGAACTTCTGTCCGGAGCGGCCAAAGCCGCAAATTACCTCGTCAACAATGAACAGCACACCATAGCGCTGGCAGATGTCCTGTACCCTGCGCATATAATCTGGCGGAGGAACAATCATACCGCCACCGGTAATCACCGGCTCCATAATTACAGCAGCCACCGTCTCCGGGCCTTCCCATTGAATGACTTCCTCATAGATGGCGGCACATTCAAGCCCGCAGCTATCTTTACTTTTTCCAAACGGACAGCGGTAACAGTACGGCGGAGGAACATGGGAGAAGCCTACACCGAGCGGCTCGTATTTGATCTTGCGTGCAGCCTGCCCTGTGGCGCCCAGTGCCCCCATAGAGTTACCGTGATAGGCACGGTGACGAGAGATGAATTTATGACGCGCGGGCTCACCGTTCTGATGGTGGAACTGACGGGCTATTTTGAAAGCCACCTCATTGGCATCCGAACCTGAATTAGAGAAAAAGATTCGATACTCTCCCTCAAGCCATTCATTCAGCTTCTCGGCCAGTAAAATCGCCGGTTCATGGCTCTGTGTCATCGGGATATACGCGAGAGTTTTCATCTGATCGTAGGCACGTTTGGCAATCTCCTCACGTCCATGCCCTACATTGACGCACCACAAACCCGACATGGCATCGAGGTAACGTTTACCCTCCTGATCCGTAATCCAGCTCCCCTCACCGCTAACGGCAATCAACGGGTGATCGTTATGCGGTGAGATGTGGTGCCAGACATATTTGCGATCCTTCTCCAGCCATTCTTCCTTCGTACCGCCCAGACGTTGTGATTGCTGATCCACAGAACTCATCCACCGTGCTCCCTTCTCTGATATGATCCGTATTACAACGTTCCAATGTCAGTCTCGTCCGTAGATTCATGTAAGGCAGGCTTATTTCACGGCCTCTTCATATATACTCTTCTCTAGCGCTTCATCCAGATTGGCTGCTTTCTTGATTAGCCCATATTTCAGTGCAATATCTGCCGTACGGGTAAACGATTCGTCAACAAAGCTTCCCACTTGCTTCTCGGTAAATCCTTCCGGACGAATCAGCTTGGCAATCTCTTCGAGCATCGTCACTTGATGTTCACGAGTTGTACTGCCCTCGGTCACATTACTCATCACGATGTCCACCGTCTCATCCTGATGATCAATGGCATAGTTCCAGCCTTTCAGGATGGCCCGGGTTACTTTTACCGCCAATTCACGGTTATTATCCACCCAGTCCTTCTTGGCAATCAGCGTATCCTCCAGCATGCCGACTCCGGCGTCCTCAATGTTGAACACGTTCAGATCGGATTCCTTTGTGCCGCTTTCCAGTACAACGTGATATTCGTTATAAATCGTGGCTGTAGCCACATCCACCTGATCATTGAAAAACTGATCCATCGTAAAGCCCTGCTTCACCAGCTCGATATCTTTTTTCGGATCAAGTCCATTCCTCTCCATAAAAGCAAGCACCTGAAATTGCTGACTTCCAAACCAGGTACTCACCTTCTTGCCTTTCATCTGTGCCGGATCGGTAATTCCTGCGGACTTCTTCGCAATCAGTCGATAGCTACTCTTCTGTGAAATCTGGGCAAGTGAAACGAGGGGGAGACCGTTATCCCGGCTGACCAGCAAGCTGTCCACTCCCGTAATCCCCACATCGGCTGCACCATTAACGACCTGTTGCTCGATAACGATATCCGGGCCTCCTGGAATAATCTCCGCATCAATACCTTCTTCTGCAAAAAAACCTTGTTCCTTCGCGGCATATATTCCGGCAAACTGTGCCTGTGGTACCCATTTAAGCTGAATCTTCACTTTGGTTAATGGCTGCTCCGCGGTTCCTGAACCACCCGAGCTTGCAGCGGCTGGCTGTGCTGCCGGCTCCGTTTTTGTAGAACATGCTGCCAGCACCAGCACCACACACAAGATCAACATCCCTAAACCCGGCTTCATCGTTTTGTACATGTCCAGAACAACCCCCTGTTTATATATGGATTTTGTTAAACGGTACGGCGAGATGGAGAACGGATTTTCCGCTAGAAAACAGAGCATTTCAGATTTCATAATTTCAGATTTCAGAATGTTATTGAGGGATAGTATGCACACGACTCCAGTGAAGCAGGCGTTTTTCAGCCAGAACAACCGTCTCATAGAGCACAATGCCGAGGATCGCTGCGATGACGATACAGGACCAGGCCAGCGGCATGTTGGCGAGCCGAATCTGATCAGAGAGCAAGTAACCCAGCCCTTGGGAAGCGATAAAAAACTCCCCTACAATAGCGCCGATAATACTGGTCGACATGTTGATTTTCAAACCCGCAAAGAGAGATGGCAACGCATGGGGCATCCTCAGCTTCCAAAAGAACTGTTTCCTGCTCGCCGCCAAGCTGCTCAGCAGTTCTTCATACTGCGGCTGAATAGAGGTCAGCCCTTTGAACAGGCTGACAGCCATCGCGGCCATCGTTATGACCGACACGACGGCAATACGTGACCAGATCCCGTCTCCGAACCAGTTGTTCATGATGGGAGCCAGAGCCACAATCGGAACAGCATTTAGTGCAGACAGGACTGTGACGGCTGCCCTGCCACTATTCGCGAAAAGTGAAGCTCCCATCGCAGCCAGAGCCCCTAGCAGAGAACCAATCAGAAAACCGCCCAACATCTCGGTACCACTGTAGATGGCATAGCGGAAGAGCATCTCGGCATTGTCCCGGATAGATGCAGCAATGGCAGAGGGTACGGGCAACTGATAATCTTCCAGTGACAGCAGCACATGAAAGAAGCGCAGTTGCCACAATGTTAGAAAGATTCCGCCTGCGAGCCATGGCAATAGGCTGCGAAGCATCCTGCCAAGCTTCATGCCAATACGCTGAATACCTGTGCGGGAGCGGCCAGTAGATGAGGACGAAGGTTCCGCTTGTTGTCCCCAACCCCTGTTGCCAGGAAGAGGTTGCCCCGTAGCTCCGCTTGTGGTTCCTTCATCACGTTTTCGCTGGAATACACTGCTTTTGCTCACGGCTGCTCCCCTCCTTTGGGTCTGAATTCGGGCTGCCATGGGGTAAGCCAACGTTCAGCCAAGCTGATGAACAGATAGGAGATGAGTCCGATGCCCATGCTGAGCATGATGGTTGCCCAGAACATACCTGCTTGTGCTGAACCATAATACAGCGAGCTGACCATCAGTACGCCAAGTCCATCAGGTGCTCCCATCAATTCCACGACAATCGAGGAGGTCACTGCGAGTGGAGCCGCAATTTTCATGCCGGAGAATAGACCAGGAAGTGCCGAAGGCAGTAAACACTTTACATAACGTGCCCTCCACGAAGTGCCGTAGGCACGCATGAGTTCCAGATGCTGAGGAGAAACACTTTTCAAACCTTTTAAGGTATGGATGATGACCGGGAAAAAGGTGACATACGCCGCCATGACAATTCGCGCCCACTCGGCGTTATGAATAATGCCATATACGATCGGAGCAAGCCCGATGACCGGAACCATCTGTGAAGACACCACGTAAGGAGACAACGTGCGTTCAATCCAGACCGCGGCACTCATGAGCAGTGCCAGTGATGCCCCTAGCAATGTTCCGCCGGCAAAACCGATGGCAGCATTGCCAAAGGTAACCGAGCCTTGCTCCGCCAGCGTGCTCCAGTGACGGAAGAACGACTCCATGACAATGTGAAGATATGGCAGACGAGAAGTGGCCTGCTGCGGAGACATAAACAGATGCAGCATCCACGCCAGCCCTTCCCAAAGGACGAAAATCGATATGATCCATATCATCACCCAGGCACGGTAACCCGGTTTAAACAAACGAAGGAACATGGGCTTTATCACGCTCCTCATGAAAACAGTTACGAATCGTCGTTATCATCTGATAGAAGGATTCGGTTTCCCTCAACTGGCTCTCTCGCTCGGCTGGAAGGTTCACGGAATGGATCGAATGCACTTGGCCCGGATGGGCAGAGAGTACGATGATGCGGTCCGATAAAAAGACTGCTTCGGGGATGCTATGGGTAACAAAGAGGAAGGTTTTTCCGGTAGAACGTTTAATCTCAAGCAGTTCCATCTGCAGTTTTTCTTTGGTGAATTCATCCAGCGCAGAGAACGGCTCATCCATTAGTAGAAGGGGTGGATCAAGTGCCAGTGCACGTGCAATAGACACGCGTTGCTGCATCCCTCCGCTCAGCTGCCATGGATAATGATCTGCAAATCTAGTCAGTCCAACCCTATCCAGCAGTTCACTGCTAATGCGTCGACACTCTTTTCGCCGGGTACCCCGTAGTTCCAGCGGCAGTTCTACATTGTGGCGCACCGTACGCCAATCGAACAGAGCCGGAGTCTGAAAAACGATGCCGAACTCCCTTTGCAGCCTTGCCTGCTTCGGTTCTTGTCCTGCGATCCGAACACGGCCTGTTGTTGGCTGAAGAAGATCAGCAACAATGCGGAGCAGCGTTGATTTGCCACAGCCGGAAGGACCTAACAGGGAGACAAATTCATTGGATGCAATATGAAACGTCACATCGGATAAGGCTTTTACTTGCTGAGGTCCGCTACCAAAGACGACAGAAACATGGTCCACATCAATAAGAAGCTGTTCAGAGGTACTTTTCGTGGATTGATGAAGTGATACAACAGAGGGAGAGGTCATAGGCATTCTCCTTTGGAAGGATGGGATGGTTGGAGACATCAAGGTTGAACGGTGGTAGGTTAACCTACACAAACGTAACGGGTTGACTTGTTAGATACTACTATATCGCTTTGACTGAAAATTACATTATACAAACTGTTTGGAGTATGGGCTTGAACATGTGACAAACTGTAAAATGAGATTGGTTCTCAGCACATAAGCTACACATTTGTTGTGACATGAAGTAACGTATATCTGCCATAAATTAAACTCTCCTCTTTACTCCTTCTTCTGCAAACAGCGTATATTCATTTGTATTAATTGATGAAATATTCGGAAAATATGACATATCCCCTCGTAATCCTATGAGATTTCATGTATAACGATGGATATAGACAGAGATTGGAATAAAGCCATGGTGGGATACAGTTGTACCAACTATAGCTTGAATTATCACAAAATCATTGAAGACAACATGTTTGAGGGCTGTTCAAATCTTTTTAAATCCAAAATTTGGGGTGGTCATCATGTTTGATTGGCTGGGATGGAAAAAAGGGTTGCCGCTGTGGTGGTCTTATCGGTTGAACGCACACCGTAAGGAAGATGTGGAGCACATTTTTGAAGGGATCGCGGAGACAAGAAGACAGTTATTGATGGATTGGGCGAGTGATCAGTGGAGTCATCTGGATCGATTGCTTCAGCAGATCGAATCGGTTGACCTCCAAGATGCGAAGCCCGGATCACCACAGGCAGAGAAGCTGGATACCTGGTTTAAGGCGAGCTACGCACGAACTCAGGATAGCACGGAATTGTTCATTCTTAACGAGCAGCATGAAGTTTCATTTTCTACATATCAGAAACATATAGGTCAACGTTATAACCCTCACGAGAATATATCCTTCGGTCACGGATTGAGCCATGCACAAGCAGGCATACATGGTCAGAAGTGTCTTTATGGTCCGTATTCTGATCCGCTTACACTGGAGATCGGGCCACGCTCGTCCACATTTCATGACGCCATTACCTTGATGTTCATTGCCCCTATCGTGCAACAAGGTAAGTATGCGGGTGCTTTATGCAGCCGTATTCCTGGCGACGTGCTTGGTGATCTCATTCAGCGTGAATCGGGACATATCTACCCGGATTCAGGGGATAACTATCTGTTTATGGCTGAGTCTGTATTGCGGCCTGAGCTGCAACCAGGTACCGCTCTATCTCGCAGCCGCTTCGAGGACCGAACATTTACGCATGGGGAAAACCTGAAAGACGGTGTGACCACCGATTGGGGCATCGTGTCTGTCCAGAAGCATACAGAGCTTGAGCTGATGTTCACCGATCCCTCCACCGGCCAATTGCATCCGGGGGTATCGAAAACGATTCAAAATGGCTCCAATCTGTTTGTGGCCTATCCCGGTTATTCGGATTACCGCCATATTCCCGTCATCGGTAAAGGTATCACCTTTCAACTTCCTCACTGCCCGGATCGCTGGGGCATGATGTGTGAAGGTGATCTGGAAGAAGTATACCGAATACGCAGTATCGGATGGCGACAATTCAAACAGCATAGCTTCTATATTACGCTCTCGGCTGTTCTGGCTGCCGCCTTGATTTTTGCGCTGACAGGCAGTGGATGGAACGCAGCTGCAATCGCTGGCTTTCATATCATCTTTGGATTCTTTGGTGCATTCCAGCTTCATCGCAAACAATACAATCGCGTCCATAGGGACTTGCGCAGTCTCAGTCAATTCATTCGAGTGAATGCAGAGGGGAAAGGTGATCTTACCCAGCGTCTGGATACGAACGCTTTTGCTCAAGATGAATCAGGTGAACTGGCCAAATGGATTAATAACATGATCGATTCTCTGGAGAGCATTATGCTCAAAGTGCAGCGTGCTACGGTGGACGTGATGGATAATCAGCATCTGATGCGTGCATCTACAGAGACTACTCAAGTGACTACTGACCGCGTCAACCTCAAGCTTGGTTCAATGATTCAAGCTACCCGTACACAATTACAAGACCTGGATCAAGCAAAGCTGGCCGCCGATCATATGCGATTAACCCTAAAGCAGTTGGAGGCATCCGCCAATGAACAGATTGGTGTAGCCAGACAGGAAGTAGATCGCATCGGTGATAAAATGATTCAAATCTCCAGTGCCGTGTCGGATACAAACCAGACGATTCTCTCCTTCCTTGGCACAATGAAAGACATCTACCGCGCTTTAGCGGTCATTGAAGAAATATCGGCACAGACCAACCTGCTTGCATTAAATGCGACAATCGAAGCCGCTCGTGTGGGAGAGCATGGACGCGGATTCTCGGTTGTCGCTGAAGAGATTCGCAAGCTGGCTGATGTGTCCCGCTCCTCCACGGAGGACATTCATCAGATTTTAGATCGGATCTCGACGGCTGCAAGCGCAGCATCCAAGCAAATCACCGAAGGAGATCAGGTGCTTGCAGAAGGAACAACACTGGTTCAAGCAGCATCAGAGCTTCTCCAAAAAGCCACTGCCGAAGAAGCGGAGCGTACCCAAGTCGTCGATCAGGTCGTATTTTTAATGGAAAATATCGCTGCCATCAGCCACCAAAATCGGGTGACCTCTACCGAGGTGGAAGCCGAGATGATGGCGTTGATCCGGGATATGTTGAAGGTTCAGCAATCCTCCCATGATGTGGAGGCCATTACCCTTTTCCTGCAGCAAGTCGTCAGCCAATTTCAATTGAATCAGTCTGCCTAAATTGCTGTCACGGGACGTCATCATTGACGCGGATTGGAGAAATAGCTAAAATTTGATGCAACTGTTGCTTTTACAATTGTCGTATCATTTTCTATAGAAGATTTCCAATCTGAACCGTTGAAAGGGTGGTCTGCATGGAATTGCTTCAGGATTCATTTGGCCGCATACATGACTACATCCGTATTTCCGTTACGGACCGCTGCAATCTGCGTTGTGTCTACTGCATGCCCGCGGAAGGCATGGAGTTTGCTCCGCATGATGAAATTATGAGTTATGAAGAAATTACGGAAGTGCTGAAAGTGCTCGCCCCGATGGGCATGCGCAAGGTTCGGCTCACGGGGGGAGAACCGCTGGTACGGAAGGATTTGCATAAACTTGTGGGCATGATCTCTGCCATTGATGGCATCGAAGACATTGCACTGACCACAAATGCCTTGCTGCTGGACAAACAGGCGAAGGCTTTGAAGGATGCTGGGCTGAACCGCATTAATATTAGCCTGGACTCCCTGCATGCTGACCGCTTCTCTATGATCACACGCGGTGGAGATGTCAATAAGGTGCTGAAGGGTATCGAGGCAGCTACTGCAGTGGGCCTGGCACCGATCAAGCTGAATGTAGTGCTCATGAAAGGCATTAATGATGATGAGATCAAAGATTTCATTGCTATGACGATGGATCAGCCGCTGCATGTGCGGTTCATTGAATACATGCCCATCGGGCATGCTTCCGACTCCTGGCGCAAATCGTATTTGCCACTGGAGGCCGTAACGGATGTGTGCGCCGAGGCTGGCTGGACGGTTGAGAATACTGAGGGCCCAGCCGGGAACGGTCCATCCCGCAACATGAAAATTGCAGGCTCCCAAGGCACATTTGGTCTTATTCATCCGGTCAGTGACCACTTCTGTGATAACTGTAATCGGCTGCGCCTTACAGCGGACGGACATATCAAGGCTTGTCTGTACTGGTCAGATGAATACAATGTTCGCCGCTATGTAGATGATCCCGATGCGATGGCTGCACTTTTCCTGAAAGCACTCGGTACCAAACCGAAAAATCATGAAATGGCACTGGCACTGGAGAAAAAAATGCAATCCCACACCCCGACGGTACGACGTATGTCGCAGATCGGTGGATAAAAGAAAGCCGGACTTCCTTATCCGAACGGAAGGAATACGGACCATTCGTTATCTTAAACTACCGTTGTAATACGCACTATTATGTATATCAAAACAGACGAGAACATCATGTTCCCGTCTGTTTTTGCGTTGTATTTTAATCCTAGTTGAGCTTAACAACCTTTTCTGATTCAAAAGATTCGAAAAAATGTAAGTAGACATCATCCCAACATTGGGGCTACAATTCTTCAATGCATCTGACGATGTATAACATAAACCAAGATTATATATAAACATATTATAGGAGCTGACAGTATTGAACATCGTAGAAGCACTCGTTGCAGCAAGCCCGTATTTTAAAACATTACTAAAAGAACAGGATATCATGATAGCAGTCAACGATACTAAGCAGGTACGGTATTATTCCCCCAGCAATGATCTTGATCTGGGCTAAAAACCAGGCGATCCCATTGTCCTTGAAGATCCAACAATACGCCAAGCACTTATACACGGCGAGACTTCCTCCTACCGTATAGATGCCCAACACTATGGTACACCCATCAATACGGCATCCACCCCGATTCGGGATGAGGAAGGGAATATCGTTGGCATATTTGCTATTGCTCGCTCTCTTAAAAATGAAGAAGAGCTGGAGCATTTCACAGAGGTAATCGGCGGCATCAGCGACAAATTAACAGATATGGTGCAGACGGTAGCTGCCCAAGCCGAGCAATTGACGGCATCATCCACGCAAATTTTGGATAATGCCCGCGTAGCTGTGCAAAATTCTGGCGAGGTTAACAAAGTCGCCAGATTTATTCGCGAGATTTCAGAACAAACGAATCTGCTCGGTCTGAATGCTGCAATTGAAGCTGCACGAGCCGGCGAGGCAGGTGCAGGATTCGGTGTCGTTGCATCCGAGGTACGCAAACTATCTACTGGAACCAAGGAAGCTACAGTCAACATCGAACGTTCACTCAAAGACGTGCAGACCTCCATTCGGCAGATGGAACAGGAGATTTCCTCTATAGCCCAGTCCAGTAATGAACAGGCCGAGCTGGTAATCGAGTTCAGTGAGATTATTGACCATCTGAACGCCACAAGCCAGGATCTTAAAATATTCATTGAATCGATGCTACTCAAAGCAGAATAAACGAATACATCAGGCTTCCCGTAATTACGATGCGGGGGCCTTTTTTGGAGTAATAAGTTTCTCTTTCCTCCTTGTTTCTATTAACTTTCTCGTGATCCGTTCCCTTCTCATCCCCCTCTCGCGATTTTGCCCCTTCTTATGCGATTCCCTGATCTAGGCATGAAAGAGTTTCCAGCACATCATGAGCGCAAGTCCAACCATGATCAGAGCGGATAAGCGATTGAGTACAAACCGTAGTTGTCCTGTACGATCATGACTGCCGACCATCCTGCCAGCTCCTACAAGTCCCAAAAACCACACCCAGGATACAGCCATCGTTGTCGTTGCAAAATATAACCGTTCCACCCCTTCATACTGAAGTGAGCTGGTACCAATTACAGCTACGGTATCCAGCAAGGCATGCGGGTTGAGCAGGGACACAGATGCAGCAAAAGCAATCTGCCGTCCTGCAGACATAGCCACTGGAACTTCTTCGGGGGAAGCGGATGATTTCCATAACCCCCAGGCCATGTAGAGCAAAAACAGGCTTCCAGCCCCATATAAAACATGGGTAAGTAGAGGCCATTGAACCAAAATGAGAGACATGCCCCCCACAGCGGCTCCAATCAACAGTGTGTCACTAATCCCTGCTGTAATTATAGCTGGCAGTGCATGCAGGTATTTCTTTTGCGTTAACCCTTGATTGAAAATAAATACATTCTGAACACCCAGCGGCAAGATCAGGCCGAATGCCAGCACCACCGCATGAATAAAAACGTCCATTGCCCTTCCCCCTTATCTCTTTGTTCAGCGTAAATGAAATCAGGAAAGACGTAACCAGCCACTTGGATGGCAATGAACCCAACCAAATGGTATAGTGGACGGTACGAATACGATAACGGACACTTTAGAACCCTCCGTCTCTGTACATCCTAACAACTGTCATAGACACATGATCAGCGACATCTTTATCTTCATGACTACAGGAGGTGAAACTACCTGATGGGACATCAATATTCCAATATTTCTTCTGGCCATAGCTGGAAGCCAAACCCTGCGCTTGATCTGCCTTTGTATCGTCAGATCGAAGCCTATATCCGGCAGAAAATCACAACAGGTGAGTGGTCGGCTGGGACTCGTCTTCCTTCTCAGCGAATGTTGGCAGCATCCATGGGTGTAAACCGCAGTACGCTGGTCACCGCTCTGGATAACCTGACTGCGGCAGGCATGATTGAAGGCCGGCACGGAGGCGGGACCTATGTCTCCGGTTCCGGTTGGCACAGTATGGCCCATGCCGCGTTACCTAAATGGAACGAAGCTGCACAGGAAGGCTGGTACTATCCAAATTTGCCCGAGATTCAGCAGATTAATCAGGCGGAGTTCAGGCCTGGCATTATTCGACTGGGTACAGGTGAGCTAGCGCCGGAACTGATGCCTAACGATGCGTTTAATGAAATTCTCCAGACCCTGTCCAGCCGAGCACTTATGCTGAATTACATCGAACCTCAAGGCAGTTTGGCGCTCCGTGAGGCATTGTCTGTGCATTTGCAGTCTGGTGGTATTCAAGCCTCACCAGATTCGATCCTGATCGTGTCGGGATCTCTACAGGCACTGCATCTGATCTCCGTGGGACTGCTACCTCGTGGATCAGCTGTATTATTAGAGAAGCCATCCTATCTCTATTCCATCCACGCCTTCCAATCGGCAGGGCTCAAGCTAAACGGAATTACCATGGAGGAAGAGGGCTTACATCTGGGGCATTTAGAACGTGCGATGCACACGTTACACACAGGAAAAGACGAGAATAACGGCGAATCCTTCCCGCTACTGTACACCATTCCGAGTTTTCATAATCCTACAGGCAGCGTAATGAGTCGCCGCCGCCGGGATGAATTGTTGTCCCTCGCCCGCAGTTCCGGTATTTCCATCTTGGAGGATGCCGCTTATCAGGAACTTTGGCTGGATCACCCTCCCCCTCCTCCACTTAAGGCAAGTGACCAGGAAGGTCGGGTGCTGCATATGGGCACACTCTCCAAAGCAGTCAGTCCAGGTCTTCGTCTTGGCTGGCTTGTCGGTCCTGTGCCCGTCATTCGAAGGCTGGCTGATATCAAAATGCAAACGGATTACGGTACCAGTTCAATCGCACAAGAAGCAGCCGCATTATGGTTTGCAGATGGCCATCACGCAGCCCATATGGAGCGGCTGCGTCCAGAGCTCCAAAGACGCAGAGACTTCATGCTGGAGCTGCTTCAACGTTACCTTCGTGACATTGCGGAATGGAAGATCCCAGAAGGCGGCTTCTATATCTGGCTACGCTTCACAGCGGAATCCTTGTCTATCCGCAAGTTGTTCTATGCCTGTCTGGAAGCAGATGTACTCATTCATCCAGGTTATCTGTATGATCGCATGGATGCGAGTCATATCCGCCTCTCTTATGCCTACGCCTCGCAAGATGAGACGGAACGCGGACTCATGGTTCTTGTCGAAGCTGCCCGAAGGCTGATGGTGTCCAGCTTGTGAGCAACATTTTATGTATGCCAACCAAGATACTTCCCCTGCCGTATGGCTCCTGCATCTAGATGCTGCTCACCTTACGCTTACGTTGGCCGTTCGACAAAATGAAAATAGCCTTGAACCTGGGCGGAATATATCCGCAGTAGTTCAAGGCTATAAATATAAGCGAGCACTCACAATCATTGAAGAAGTCAGTACCAAGAGATCATACCCCAATGGTTATCCTTTGACCGCACCCTCTGCAATACCCTCCATAATAAACTTTTGGAAGAAGGCATAGATCAGGATGACCGGAATTGCTGTCAAAACCAGAGAAGAGAGAATCAACGGCCATTCCTTATTGTACTCACCAAACAGCATGTTTGTGGACAGGATCAGTGTATACCGGTTTACATCCGTCAACATCAGTAGTGGCAACAGGAAGTCATTCCAGATCCACAGGAAGTCCAGAATGGCTATCGTCACTGTGATTGGAAGCAGCAGCGGGAAAATAATCTGAAAGAACGTCTGGAATTCGTTACATCCATCGATCTGAGCGGATTCTTCCAGTTCACGCGGAATGGACTTCACAAACCCGTGATAGAGGAAGATTGCCATGTTTACACCAAGTCCGATATAGATCAAGGCCAGTCCGTAAGTGCTTCCTTGCACCCACATCGTCTTCGCTACACGTGTCAGCGGGATCATGATGGAGTGGAAAGGCACCAGCATGGATGCAACAAACATGAAGAAGATCAGGTTACTTAATCGACCGGAAGTCCGTGACAGCTTGTAACCTGCAAGCGAAGCACAGAAGACGATTCCTCCAATGCCCAGAATGGACACAATCGCAGAGTTCAGCGAGCTGCCGAGCAGATTGATTTTGTTAAACGCATCCGTATAGTTTTCCCAATGTAATGTGGTCGGCAGAGCGATAAATGATTGGAACATTTCACCCTGTGTTTTGAACGAGTTCACCACAGCCATGTAGATTGGAAGCATGGCTAGCAGGGAGCCGAGAACCAATAACAGCCGAATCAGGTAGTTATTCAGTCGCTGCATTCTCATGCTTCCACCTCTTTTCTCTTCATGACGGTGATCTGGATAAGTGTGAAGATCAGTACTATGATGAACAATACAACTGATTTGGCACTTGCGTAACCGTATCTGAAGTTGTTCGAAAAAGCTTCTTCATATATATTCATGGTGATGACTTGTGTAGCCCGACCTGGGCCGCCACCTGTCAAACCATAGACAACCTCGAACACTTTGAATGCACCGTTCAATGTCAGGAAGAAACAGATTGTAATGGCGTGTGTAATCATCGGCAGTACGACGTTACGCAGCACCTGAAACGCATTTGCGCCGTCAATGACCGCGGCTTCCTTAAGACTTTTCGGTACACCCTGCAATGCAGCCAGGTAGATGATCATCATATAGCCCACACCGTTCCAAAGCGATACGATTAGAATCGAGTAGAAGGAGAACTTCGGATCACCGAGCCATTGTTGGTCGAGAAAAGAAATAGCCAATTTCTCAGCCAGCTGCGGCAACACCTGGGAAAAGATGAACGTCCACATGAATGCACTGATAATGGTACTGATCATATTGGGCATGAAAAATAACGTCCGGAACAACCCTTTGCTGCGTGTACGCGACTCAATGAATACGGCCAGCAGCAATGCAATGACATTTTGCAGAATGAGCATAAAGATCACATATTTCAGCGTAAACCACAGCGAGTTCAAGAAATCGGGATCTTCCTTGAACAATTCCACAAAGTTTCCCAGTCCGATAAAGCTGTAGTCACGGTTTAATCCGTTCCAATCCGTCAAGCTGTAGAACATCCCGCTAAACGTCGGGTACAGCAGGAATATCGCATAGATTATAAAAGCTGGCGCTGTGAACGCGAGCAGTGAAAGATACTTTTTGAACACATTCGTAGCCATAACTTCTCCCCCTTTTTGCACAGCGGATGAAGGTTAACGGGGGAACGAAGATCGTTCAACCAGCCGTTTCATCTGCTTCGAGACGGTGACGAAATAAAGCACCGCTAATTTGTTGACAAAACCCCCGAGAAACGGATATAAACGAGATCTTGTCAACAAACGCGGGTGCTGCTTCCGTACATCTCAACCTTGTTGACCGTTCAGGCGCTTACTAGTTAAGCATTCAGCTCTTACTTGTTGACTTTATTGTAGGACTTCCACGCCTTGTCGAGCGCATCAATCACCTGCTGTTGATTCAATTGACCAGAGTAGTATCCTTGCAGCGCTTTACCAGACTCATCTTTAACGGCTTGAGGGATCGTTGGATCCTGATATGCTTTGCCTTCGTTTACATATTTCAGGGCATCGTCTACCCATGGGAAGCTCTTGAAGGTATGCACTTTGGCAACCGGATTAAACTTGAGTGCTTCGTAGAATGCACTGGAGTCTTTGTCATCCAGAATGTAGTTTACAAAGTCGAGTGCCACTTCTTTATTTTTACTTGTCGAAGATACGGCCAGGGAAGTGGAGGTACTCAGGTTGATTTTCGTATCATCCGGATTGTCGTTCAGCGGCATTGGAGCTACACCAAAATTGATGTCAGGATTGGATTTCAGAATCGTTTCTGCGTACCAAGGTCCTTGAATCCACATTGCTGCTTTGCCTGTAGCATACGCCGCTGCACCATCATCCGCTCCGACTTCAAGCGCTTTATCCGTTCCATTGGCATTGACGAGATCGAATACGTCAAACAGTGCTTTCATATCGGAGAAGGAAGCTTCGTCCTTGTTCATTTTTTCTACAAAGTCTTTGTGCTCTGTCTGTGTCAGTGCCCCTACAGTGAGCGGCAGGAACAGTTGCGGAACCCAAGCTTCTTTGTAAGAAAGCTCAAACGGGGTGATGCCAGCTGCTTTCAGCTTCTCTACAACCGCTTTCATTTCTGTCAAGGTCGTTGGCACCTCAAGCCCTTGCTCCTTGAAGATATCTTTGTTGTACAGATAACCCCATGACAAGGTTTCAAGCGGAACCGCGACGACTTTACCACTTGCATCCGTTACCGAAGGTTTGACCGAATCCAGCAATTTATCTACAAAAGGTTGGTTGGACAAGTCTTCGAGATATCCGGCTTTGCTGAAAGGTGGAATCTCGTTCACCGCGTGCAGAGCGAATACGTCTGGTGCATCATTGGATGCTAGTCTTGTTTTCAAAATCTGAGGTGCGTTATCTGCTGGCGGCATCTCCAGCTGCACATTCACCTCGATGTTTTTGTCTGCTTTTTCCTTGGCCTTGAACTGTTCTATATATTTATCGTAATGTTCTTTCAGCCTGGGTTGAGCAATGAATACTTTGAGGTTCACGGTGCTGCCAGCTTTGACTTCGTTCTGCTCAGTATCTGTGCCTGCATTCGAGCCGCAACCCGCGAGCAGAACGCTAACCAGTGCCGCACTTACAACGCTTTTCCATACTTTCATCTCTTATGACCTCCCGGTGTGTGACTGGTTTGTCTTTCATAGGCTTATTATATATCGCAAAATGTAAGCGCTTCATTGGACAAAATTAGACTCTTCCATTGGATTATTTTAAACCTTAATTCAAATAAAACCCCCGAATGAGTTATTCGGGGAATGGGTTAGACAACTTAGACTGGCCCTTGCGCATCTCTCCGGGTGACACACCAAAGTGCTTTTTGAACACCCGATAGAAATAGGACACATCTTCATATCCGGTCATCTCGGCAATATGTTTGAATGGAATTTGATCGTCCAATACCCACTCTTTTGCTTTAGTCATTCGAAGCTGCACGATGTAATCCGTTACATTCACGTCGTACTCTTTCTTGAATGCTTTGCTCAGATATTCCTTGCTGACAAAAAAGATCTGGGCAAGCTGCTCCAGTGTAATCATCTCCATGCAGTGCTGCTCCATATATTGCTTCACATCTTGGAGGTTCAGCTTATTCTTATATTTTCGCTGTGCAATAAGCTGCTCTAATACCTGATAATACGAATCCGCGATCCACTCCACAGCGGCGGAGATGGAAGTTAAAGCTGCTGCAGGCGGCAATGCCCCTTCTTCCGAGCGACCTGACAGTCCGTTAGACACACACAACTCATCCAGCAAGTTCTGCAACTCGTAAACAACACGCCCAAGCTGGCGAGGTCTGAGGATTTCACTCCGTTCTAGCTTCTGCTCCAATTGCTGAAACCATTCCCGCAAACTGGGCAGATTCAGATCGTTGAATCGCAGACGTGCTTGCTGCTGGAACAGTGAGAACTCACCTGCGAATAAGACCGGATAAGCTTCCCACAACTCTGGAGCCGTAGTTGCTTTGTCCAGTTCACGGCTACATTTTGCCAGCGTAGCATTTAATTCGTCTGGATTCACCGGCTTCAGCAGATAATCAGCTGCACGATACCGCAGAGCGTGTTTGGCATAATTAAAATCATCATAACCGCTAACCACAACGACCTTAATCTCCGGGTATTGACTGTTCAGCGTCTGCATCAGCTCCACACCGTCCGATCCCGGCATACGCATGTCGGTAATAATAAGATGAGGCTGCAAAGCCTTGACCATCTGTATCGCCTGTTCCCCATCCTCTGCTTCACCGCAGACAACCAAGCCGAGCTCATTCCATTCACCAAGATTGCGGATAATATCCCGATTCCACGGCTCATCATCCACCAGCAACACTCTATAGATCTCCTTACTCACAAGGGCTCGCCTCCTGTTGTGCAGGGGATTGTTACGATCACTTTTGTTCCCTGCCCTAGTTCACTTTCCATACGTATACCGTATTCAGGTCCAAAATGCATCACCATTCGTGATGTAGCATTGAGCAGTCCAATACTCGTGCCTGAACTCCATACCCGATCGGTATGCCGCGTAATGCGTTCCAGTTTCGATTGCATCTCTGCGAGCCTATCCGGCTCCATACCCACGCCATTATCACAAATTTGAATGGTCACCATACCCTGCTGTGGATCACAGAGCACTTCGATGCCCAGTCTCCACTCCCCAGGCTTTTTCTCCAACCCATGCAAAAATGCATTTTCTACAATGGGCTGCAATGATAACTTCGGAATATAACACGCTCGGAGTTCTCCCGTAATTTCCAGCTTATATTCAAGCCGGGTGGCAAAACGCTGCTTCTGAATCAGCATATAATGTTCCAATTGATCCAGTTCGGATTGCAGGGGGACAAGGCCGTCCGGTGCCCGCACAATATACCGGAACATTTCACTTAAAGCCCGAATCACCTTGTAGCTGTCTGCCGGTTTTTGCGAATAGACCATGCCGCCGATCATCTGCAGTGTATTTTGTAGAAAATGAGGGTGAATCTGAGATTGTAGCGCTTTGAGCTCGGCTGTCTGCTTCTCCAGATTCATTAAATAGTTGTCCCGGATATGTTCCCGGATTCGGCTAGCCATACCGTGCAGATTTTTCTCCAGCAGGCCGATCTCATCCACTCGTCCGCTGCGCTCTACTTTACGATCCTTGATCAGCTGGATGCCCTTCATGGAATTCGCCAGTTTGACAATAGGTTTAGAGGTTCGCCAAGCGACCAGTGCTGCCAGAGCAACAGATACTACCGTTGCCACTCCGCCCACGACAAGTCCATACTTCATCGTTTCCAGTGCGCTCTCGTTAATGACATGATCCGGTACGATTTTGATCACCCGCAGCCCTGTCGACTCAATATCGTGATAGAAAATATATTCCTGTGCTGTGCGAATAAAACCTGCGTTATTCTTCGTTTCACTCAGCTGCTTCAACGCTTCATCCGAGGGCTGGATGGAGGAGTTCGGCTGATATACCGGATGACCTGAGCCATCCCCAATATATGCGGTATAATCTCCCCTGCTGTCGAGCAGGTCCAGAGTCTGGTTAAACTCAGCCCATTTGATCTCCAGACTGATTGCCCCGATCTGAGCCTGATCCTCAAAGCGGTTCATGCTGCGGGTCATATGGAACTTCGCCGGATCTATCGGATCATTGATAATTGTAAAATCTTTATGCTCTGTAAAAAGCTTATCGTATGCTTCCGGAACATCCTGAACCGTCTTAATGCGAGATTCCATCGAGTTAAACGTGAACAAAGTGTCCTGCTCCCTCAAGTACAGTTCGACACCGAATACATAATTGCCAGCAGAATAGTACACACTGTTCAGCATATTAAAGACGGCTTTCTGTTCATCGAAACGGCTGGAGGCTGGTGCTTCCCGAGTCAACGCCAAATACTGATGCAACTCATCACTGATCTGAATGGAATAAATGATATTATTCATGCGAGTAAACTGTTCTGCCAAATAGATAGACGCCCAATTCATATTGACCCGGTTCGTATCCATAATCTCTGCTTCCATGGAGGAACGTGTATTCTCCGCAGCTACCGCGGTCATCACAATGACCGGCAGTACAGCAACCAGGGTCATCGCCAAAATCAGTTTATTACGAATGCTGCGCTTGAAAGGGTCTATCAGCCGACGGTAGAATTCGTTAAACACAGCGCATCCACTCCTGAGCTAAAATAAGACAAACGCCCCAGCATCAAAGCGAGGGCGCCATGGTCTTGTTATTTTTTTCGGAAAATATGAAGTAAATGTTGAACTAAAGATTTTACACAGGCCATTCCGATGACAGAATAACCTGGAGAGTAGCGGTTATCCCCAGATTTTTTTGATTCCTTTTTCCAAAAGGGAAAATCCGGTGATAAGTTTATGCTTCCGATGTAGCTTTCTTGCAGAAAGCTTTCAGGCGACCGCTTCGCTTTTTCAGGTTTTTTCTGTCCTCTCCGTTAAAGTGTAAAAGAACAATTCAAAATCTTCTATTTTCCTTAGGTACATTTTCAATATCATTCCCTAGTGTTGCTCGATAATGCGTACGCCCCATCGTTCCAGCTTGATCTCTTGCCCAGCAACAATCGAATCTCCTGATAATAGCTCTGTCCCTTCGCCATGCGGATTCTTGAAGGAAACCGGCGCATCCGAATAGTTGAAATAATAGCGAATGGTATGACCCTGATCGTTCACACCTGTCTTCACAATGAGTGGAAATGCAAGTTCCTGATCCGCTCCCCATACGCCAGCTTCTTTCATCACACGTTCCAGCACCTTGCGAATGACGGCAGCACTCGTATAACATCCAACATATGTCGCTTTGCCTGTACCATAGTTATTTTGCGTGATCGCTGCATACTCTCCCCAGTGTGGATGATCGTACCAAGCGAGCACCTCCGCCGTCGTCGGTGTAATCAGCTCCAT
This sequence comes from Paenibacillus amylolyticus, assembly GCF_003719335.1. Lineage (GTDB taxonomy): Bacteria > Bacillota > Bacilli > Paenibacillales > Paenibacillaceae > Paenibacillus > Paenibacillus amylolyticus_D. The sequence continues at coordinate 36,229 of NZ_RIAS01000009.1, read as the reverse complement.
CCAGGTGTGCACCTGATTATGCTCCTCACCTACGCCAAACGGATCATCCCGCAGCGCGACATGCTTCGGCTCAACAAACAGGTTATAGCTAATACCACACGCTTCACTGATCAGTCCGGGCTGACGCGTAGAGCGAACTTTGATGTGCTCATTGGCAAAACCGCTTTTAAACGAGTACACGATGTGTCCGCCGTCCTGTACAAATTGATTTAATTTTTCCAGCAACGCATCCGAAGCTGCGTACAGGGCAGGCACAACAAGCACATCATAGTCTGCATAACTCTCCACGGAAGGATCGATTAGATCGCAGCCAATGTTCATTTTATACAGTTCATCGTACATCCAGCGCACAACGTCGTTGTAGTTCTTGTCACTTGTAAAGTTAAAGCCAAACCACTTGATAGAGGTCAACGCCTCGTTGCTAAACAGTACAGCCACCCGATTCGTCTTCTTCAGATTCACCAGCTTAGGACTCAGGCGGGCAAAATCGCTGCCAATCGTCTTTGCTTCGTTATACACCGGATTCGGTTCAAAATCATGGCTCAGCAGACCTTTCCAATAGGTCTCAAACGAATTGTGCAGCGAGTGCCAATGCCAGTAGGCAACCATGTTTGCACCTGAAGCCAAATGGCTGAATGCCTGTAATCGCAGCTGGCCCGGATAAGGAACCCAGTGCCAGAAGGCCTGTGCTTCGGTCTCCAGGACCAGATAATTGGATTGTTTCGTGGAACGTGCCACATCTCCTCCAAACGAAATTTCAATTCCAGTTAACTCGTCCTGGGAAGGATGATAGATATCTACACTGGTGATGTCAAAAGGTCGGGATGCCGCAAAATGATCGACATCCCCTTGAATGCCGTAGGAATACCCGCGCCATTCAAAGTCAAAGTTCTGGGTAACAAACTGGCCATCCTGTTTGTACTCATTAACAATCCCTACTTGCCACGCCAGGAAATCCGTGACCAATTGCCGCTGGAACTTGGCAAACTCAGCTCCCAAGCTACCGTTAATGGTACCCACAACGGAAGGGAAGTCTTCCCAACTGTTGATGCGATTACTCCAGTAGTCCAGTCCAAATTCCTTGTTCAACTCGTCCAGCGAGCTGAACTTGTTGCGCATATATTTAACAAACTGTAACTGCACGTTGTCTCCAGCTGTGTTGTAGTGCTTCGTTTCGTTGTCTGTCTGATATCCGATGACAGCCGGATGTTTACTCACACGTGAGATCAGCTTGCGGATGATACGCTCTGCATAAAACAGATACGTCGGATGAGTGATATCCATAATCTGTCTCGCTCCATATTTTCCAGGTCCCTGTGCGGTTGTTGCCAGAACGTCCGGGTGCTCCTTCACCATCCACGTCGGAACAGCATACGTTGGTGTGCCTACGATGACATGAATTCCGGCCGCATGCATCGCATCCAGCACCCGGTCTACGGAAGTGAAATCAAACACGCCATTCTGCGGTTCATGGGTACTCCACGTCGATTCAGCGATGCGTACGACATTGATGCCAGCCTCTTTCATCATCTGAATATCCTTGTCCAGTCTCTCATATGGCATATATTCATCATAATAGGCTACGCCGTATAATAATTTGTCCATGAAATAGTCTCCTTTGAGTGTATAAGATAAGTTGACATGTTCCCACTTCTAATGGTAGCGTTTACATTATTGCTAGTATCGTTTTATTCGTTGTTCAGTATCTGTTGATACGCTTGCATATCCCTATATATTAGGATGTCCGCGTTAAACTGATTATAATGAAGTGCATGCAGCGTGCCGATGGCACAAGGCGAGTATTTTTTACCCTTTTCCGAGGTGAATGTCATGGATAACCGTTCGCAGCTGCGAGAGATGCCATACCATACGCTGGCACACTGGCTTCCGATAATTGATTGTAACATCAAATTTTATGGCGCTCATAGCCAGCAAGTTCCATATGGGTGGGCTATGCCTGAGGAGACACATCCCGGCTTTGAGATCATTTTGATCATTCAGGGCACGCAGGAGAGTATCATTCATGGCTACACGTATACGGTGGACGAAGGCTCTATTCTGCTCATTCCGCCAGGATTCAAACATACTAATACATGCATCTCTGCGGAAGGCATGACCTATTTTAGCGCACATTTTAACGTGGATGATCCGGTATTCACCTTAAAACTGATGTCCCAGCGCAGCAGAATCTATGCTGCAGGTATGGGAGATAATATGAAAATAAGAGCTGTGCTTGAAAGCTGGATGAGCATGATTAATACGGCCGAGGCTTATTCATCCACAGACAAATTACTCATGCAAGCACGGATGTTTGAACTGTTCGCGCTGTTATCTCAAGCAGCAGAGAATGCACCCGCATCCGCCCTTTCGGTTGATGCTGCTCACGCTCCTGCTCCGACAGCCATGCATTACGCGGGAGCGATCGCCGAAGCGATCAAGCAGGCTTTCCATGCCCAGCTGCGATCAAGGGATGGCAATGTATCTTCGGTCAAAGTCGAGCAAATCATTGCGTCGTTTGGCATCAGTCCGGGATATGGTTTGCAGGTCTTTCGCAAAGTATTTGGTCATTCTCCGCGGGCCTATCTGTCTAAACTGAAATTACAGGAGGCCAAAATGCTGATAGAGCAACCTGATCTTTCGCTTGGGGAGATTGCGATAAAACTCGGTTACACCCACTTATCACATTTCAGCAGACAATTCAAACGCTGGACAGGGCAAAGCCCTCTGCTCTATCGGAATCAGCATGCAGAGAACAGCCGGGATTCCGTTTCTCAACTTTCAGAAGGAAACTTGGAACGCTGAAGACGAATACGTATATTTTCGAATTCTTCCGGGGTGTTCATATTGCTCAGTTGCAGTGCGGCGTGCTCGATGCCCGCGTGCTCCAGTTCGTTTATTTCGACAACATGGCCACCGATCTCGTCCAGCCAGCGAATGACACGCAGCCGGTCATGCATAAGGCACTGCTCTAGCTCGGGAAGTACACGTTTGTGGTAAACTCCGGCAAGTGGATGAGTACGTTCTTCTACACGGGGAACGATGGCACTGCTTGTTGGATACTGTTCTGCGATTATCTTCATTCCATTGAAAAAAGAAGTTTGCAGCAGCGGCATGTCGCAAGCACTGACCAAGTTCCAATCTGTACGAGAAGCACTGAGTGCTGCGTGAAGCCCGGCAAGTGGTCCCTTCCCGGGGTAAACATCCTTTACGCATTCGAAATCCTTATCCCCCTGTGCGTTGTAGATTGCTTCGTTCGAACCTGTTGCAACTACAATTCGGGATACGGCGGGCCTGATCGCATTGCTTATATGAGTTAACACAGCTGAGCCGTTCAGTTCGAGCAGTGCTTTGTTCGTTCCCATTCGGCTGGATAGTCCACCTGCCAATATAATGCCGGTCCATTTATTAGCATCCATAGTTCTCTCCTCTTCCCGTAAGAACCTGAGTTATATATTTGTGTAAAATATTTATGAAACTCCGAATCATATATCAGAAGTCGACCGATACATTGCAAATCAACTCCATACCCTAAATCTACACCGAACTTATAAAGCACGCATCCATATCCTACATTTCGTTACATCCGTTTTGGGAGTAAGACATACCTCAGGACATACCTTTAATTCATATATTCTATACGTTGAATCCCCTTTCAACAAATGATACATTGAACAATATGATTCGATTCGGAAAGGAATGGCTCAATTGGACAGATCTGCACCTGTGAGAGGCACCTCCTCGCTGACCTCTCTGAAACTATATAACTTTTTCATCTACGGAGCCATTTCGATCTTTGCCGGATTCCTGCAGCTCTATCTTCAAGAGATTGGCATGACCAAACTGGAGATCGGCAGCCTCATGGCCATTGGTCCTTTTGTATCTCTGTTTGCCAATCCATTCTGGGGATTTTGGAGCGATAAATCACGCAATATCCGTATTGTGCTAATGATGATGATGGGAGGCACCTTTGTGCTTGCACAGGGTGTATTTTACGCGCCCTCATATGCATGGATCTATGTCGCCATGATTTTCTTTTATTTTTTCCAAAGCCCCTTATTCGCTCAGACCAATAGTTTGATTCTTGGTTATATTGACGGTACAGGTCAGAAGTTCGGGTCATTTCGGCTCTGGGGCTCTCTCGGTTGGGCGCTGACTGCAGTTGCTGCCGGGCCGGTTATTGACCGTTTTGGCGTGAGCAGTGTATCCATTATTTTTGCATGTATGATTGCTGTAGCGTTTATATTTTCTGTACTCTTGCCAAGGCAGCCCATTGCTTCCGATACCCCGATTGTGACGTTCCGTAGGTTCGGCAAAGTGATGTTTAATCCGTATTTTATGATTTTTATCGGTCTTGGTGTGCTTGTTTCGGTACCCAATGCCATGAACAGTACATTTATGTCGCTTTATATTGTAGAGATGGGCGGCGACAAACAGATGGTCGGCTGGGCCATCTTCACATCCTCTATTCTCGAAGTGGGTGTGTTCCTGTTGCTGGATCGGCTGTTGAAACGCAAAATGAGTATACTACTGGGCTCTCTGATTTTAATTAGTCTGCTGTTTGCCCTGCGCTGGCAGCTCATGGCGCTGGCTAACAACCCGATGGAGGTTGTCTTTATTCAGCTCATGCACTCGGTCACCTTTGGGGGTTATTTCTATGTGGGCACACAACTGACGATGTTGTTTATTCCACGGCCTTATCGCTCCTCCGGGCAAGCGGTATATACGATGGCTTGGGGTGGTCTCTCCGGCGTCATTGCCGGCCTGTTTGGCGGTTGGCTATTCCAAAGCTTCGGTGCAGAGGTGATGTACAGCATCGGTGTCTTCTTTTCCCTCGTTGGCGCGACTGGTTTTGCTATCATGTGGCTGTGGAACCGTCGTAATGGGTACCAGCCAACGGTGCTGACCGAGATGGGCAATATGGATGAAGACAAGTAGGCTATTGACCTGAACGAACACAATGATGACCAGACCACGGTTCTATACACTGTTCTATCGCTTTACGCTCCGCGGTCGTTTTGCGGCTAACGATCACCAGGAAGCTTATTTGAGCCATTTCTAGACGTTTCATATTCTAACGATCCGTACGGAGCTTATTTCTTGAAAATGCAGTCTTTTCACCCTGTTTTCCTCGTTTTAGACAGAAATAAGGCTTCTGGTGATCATTAGAATTCAAAAGTGCCGAAAATCGGGTAAATAGCGTTTCCTGTGATCGTTAGAGTAATTTGCATTCCATAATGAAAGACGGTTCCTTTATATCGGAAAAATCACAAGAAGGGCGTCCCGTCATCTTAAGGATGAAGGAACGCCCCTTTTTAATGCTTATGCAGCTTGTTAGTCTCAAAACTTCGTGCTCTAATCCGAACCCTTCAAGCATTCGACAGATGAAAGTCGTGGCTAACGTAGGTTTACCCACCAGCTCTGTCTCATGCTACTATTCTACGTCTATCTAATGCTCTTGTGTGTCTATCTCATGCTCTTGTGTGTCTATCTCACGCTCTTGTATGTCTACCTCATCTCGTATCCTCGTGTATCTGCCTTATGCCTTAGGCAATTGGAACGAGCTTTTCAGCGATACAACCCGGTTGAATACCGGACGGCCTGGTTCGGAGTGTTTCGGATCAACACTGAAGTAACCGTGACGGAAAAATTGGAACTTGTCCTGCGGTTGTGCTTCTTTCATCTCTTGCTCAACGTAACCGTGAACGATCTCAAGCGAATTGGGATTCAACTGATCCAGGAACGTTTTTTCCGGTTGCTCCACTGCTTCTGCTCCAGCACCAGTCACATCCGCCTCCATCTCAGCCCCTGCTACAGCAGCTTCCACTTCTGCCTCCGCTTCCGCTTCCGGTGCATCTGCCGAAATCAACGGCTCGTACAAACGGAATTCCGCGGGTACCGCTTGCGTTGCTTCTACCCAGTGAATCGTGCCTTTCACTTTACGTCCTGTAAAGCCGCTTCCGCTCTTCGTTTCTACATCATAGGTGCAATGAATCTCAACGACATTACCGTCTGCATCCTTGATGACGTCATTACATTTAATGAAGTAGGCATGTTTCAAACGAACTTCGTTGCCAGGGAACAAACGGAAGTATTTGTTCGGTGGATTTTCCATAAAGTCGTCTTGCTCGATATAAATCTCGCGGGAGAACGGAATTTGGCGGTTGCCCATCTCCGGATTTTCCACGTTATTCTCCGCTTCCAGCCATTCCACTTGTCCCTCAGGATAGTTGGTAATAACCACTTTGAGCGGGTGCAGCACAGCCATGGTGCGCGGAGCTTTCAGTTTCAGATCCTCACGAACAAAGTGCTCCAGCGTTTGCAGATCAATGACACCATAGTTTTTGGAAATGCCTGTTTCGTATACAAAATCACGAATCGCTTCCGGTGTATATCCCCGGCGGCGCAGCCCCGAAATCGTCGGCATGCGCGGATCATCCCAGCCATCGACATGGCCTTCGTCCACAAGCAGCTTCAGCTTTCGTTTGCTCGTTACCATCTGCGACAGGTTCAGACGGCCGAATTCATACTGACGCGGCTGACTCTCCATCTCACATTCCGCGATGACCCAATCATAGAATGGACGTTGATCCTCAAACTCCAGGGAACACAGGGAGTGAGTTACGCCTTCAATGGCATCTTCGAGCGGATGCGCAAATGCATACATCGGGTAGATACACCATTTGTCGCCCGTGTTATGGTGGTGTGCATGAGAGATACGGTAGATCACCGGATCACGCAGGTTGATGTTAGGCGAAGCCATATCGATCTTGGCACGCAGTACTCTCTCTCCGTTTTTGAATTCGCCTGCACGCATCCGTGTGAACAGATCGAGATTCTCTTCCACCGAACGCTCGCGGTACGGGCTGTTTTTGCCCGGTTCGGTCAGCGTTCCGCGCATTTGACGGATTTCGTCGGCGCTTTGATCGTCGACGTAGGCTTTACCTTTTTGAATAAGCAAGACCGCACGGTTGTACATCTCATCGAAATAATCCGAGGCAAAACGTTTCTCGTTCCACTCGTATCCGAGCCATTTCACGTCTTCCTGGATGGAGTTCACGTACTCCACGTCTTCCTTCACAGGATTCGTGTCATCAAAGCGCAGATTCGTCTTGCCGCCGAACTCGCCGCCCAGCGTAAAGTTGATCCAGATCGCCTTCGCATGACCAATATGCAGATAACCGTTCGGTTCCGGTGGAAAACGGGTAATAACTTCCTGGACTTTGCCCGACCGGAGGTCTTCGGTAATGATATTTTTAATAAAGTTAGGTGGGGTTGTGAATCGGTTGTCCACAGTTATCAAACCTTTCATGAATGGATTGGAGCTTGCAAATAGTACAGCAATTCCGGGTAAAATTCCTTAATGACGAAACCATTTCCTGAAAATATCTTCTTTCATGGAAAGTTTCGTACGCGTTTCATTTAAATATACCTTTAACGGGGAAGGAGTTCAATAAATAACAGCATCAAAATCGGGATCAAACGCATACGTCACCCGATTCAAGTTAGGTCCAATACCATTTTGACGAGTTCGCACGAATCATGTAGCATATGAGTAAAACTAATTTTAAGGGAGGGTTTCCCAAGTGAACGCGCTAAAACTGACCAAAGAACAGCAGGATGAAGCCATCCGCACGATCCAGTCGTATTTTGAAGAGGAACGCGGCGAAGAGTTGGGTGATCTGGCGGCATGGGGCGTCCTCGATCTGTTTATGACACAGCTTGCTCCCTACATATATAATCAGGCACTCAGTGACGCACGCACAACGGTAAACCAGCGCATGGCCTCCATGGAAGAGGATCTGTTTGCCCTGGAGCGCAAATTGCCCCGTCCTCCCCGCTAATCTACCTATTATATAAAGAAAGAAGGTTGCAATCATGTTTACCTATTCATTGGATGAATATACAGAGCTTCGCCCGCTTCTGATGGAGCACACCAAACCGCTGTTTGAACTGACCGATCGTTCCCGTGATCAACTTAGACATTGGCTGCCTTGGGTAGATCAGGTGACCGAGATTGAACATACATCGAGCTTTATCACAGGCGCGTTAAAACAAGCTGCGGAGAACGGCGGTTTCACAGCCGGCATCTGGTTAAAAGGAGAACTGGCAGGTATTATCGGTTTCCAAGAGATTAACTGGACGAGCCGTTCCGTAAGCATCGGATACTGGCTTGGCAAAGGGTTCGAAGGACAAGGCCTGATGACCAGCGCCTGCCGTGTCTTGGTCGATTACGCCCTCGTGACACTGGACCTGAACCGGGTCGAGATTCGCTGTGCTACCAACAACAAGCGTAGCCGTGCCATTCCCGAACGCCTGGGCTTCGTTCTTGAAGGTGTTATCCGTCAGGCAGAAAAACTGCCGAAAGGATACGTCAATCATGCGGTATACGGCATGTTACAGCATGAATGGGAACTTTTGCGATAAAATAGCCTTACATAATGGACATCATCGAACTTGTATAACATTTTCATAAATAAAGTACATCCTAATCAACCGAAGTATATCAAAGTACACTCAATCACACTGAAACACATTATATATCGCCTTCATCCGCTTGCCCCACGTCTGTGACACGCACACTTACCACAGATGAGGGGTTATTGTGGATAAAGCACCATTTTTTACTTCCCCTTAAGGTTGAACTCATCTCTGCTTCATGCTTGGTGCCTAAGATAGCGTTGTGGATTAACACCACAAACTCTATACAGGAAGAAGGATGATCACGGATGAAGAAAACCACATCATCAAAAGCAGTTAAAGTAACCAGCGCTTTAGCTTTAACACTTGCACTTGGCGGGGGCTTGGTGGCAACGACTGCGGTTCATGCAGACCCTGCGGCGAAAGCATCCGATGCACTCCAAAACAAAAACACTGCTCCAATAGGTTCCCATATATTAAAACCGCCTGGTGAAGCCGAAAGAGGACTTGGGCCTTGGTTCGGCCCCCATGCTGAGAAAGTACTCTCTGTGCTGGGTATAACTAAAGATGAGTTAAAAGAAGCCCTTCAAGCAGACCAGTCCCTTGCGGAAATTGCTGTTGCGAAAAATGTTGAGACACAGACGCTTATTGATACACTTGTTGCCACGGAGAAAAAGGAACTGCAGCAGCAACTTACCGACTCCAAGATTACTCAAACTCAGTATGATGAGCGTTTAGCCGCCCTAACGGAACGTGTGAGTGAACTGGTAAAAGAAAAACCATCCGCATTACGCGCGAAAAAACCAGAACAACCTGCGCCTGGAATGGGTTTGCCTGGACGGGGGTTTGGCCCTGAAGTTGATCGCAACCTAGACAAGCTTGCGTCTTTACTTGGAGTAACCACCAATGAGTTAACTTCATCACTCAAAAAAGGGGATACCCTCGCAGAGATTGCCTCTACTCAGAAGGTAAACGTGCAAACCCTTATTCAGCAGCTCGCAACCGATAGAACAGCCGATCTGCAGCAAGAGTTGAAGGATGGTAAAATTACACAGACTCAGTATGATGAGCGGGTCGCCGACCTGACCGGGCGCATCACAGACCTTGTTAATGGCACACGACCAACCGATCGACCCGAGCATCACCATGGAGCTCGTGTGAAAGACGAGTCCGGCGCTCCAATTAAACCTTTGAAGAAGAACGACAAACCAGACAAAGCGGGTATGACAGATAAATCAGGAACGAGCACTTCTGATCTTATTAAAGATCCTGCGTAACCAACCCTCTGATCTTAGTAAAAACCCTGTGTAACCCAACTATTCGACCAGATATTGCTTAATGAAACGTTATAAATACATCTTGTGCCACTAGCCTGATTTTCAGGCAAAACCAAGAACGATAAACAGTTCACAAGCAGAGCATAAGACGGATACCCCTTATCTCCGCATCCTACAGAATTCTTTCCACGCCAAGCCCCTCCTTCCCACGCTGTCTGTAGCGGTGAAGGAGGGGCTTTAATGATTATCAGGTACATCGTCTTTTAGAGCGCGCGCACCATACCACCATCCACAATTAATGACGTTCCGGTAATGTAGGTGTTTGCACCGGATAACAGAAATACAACAGCTTTGGCGAATTCCTCCGGCTTACCATAACGTCCCAGTGGTATCTCCTTGCGGAATTGCTCAGCGATCTCGTCCTCACTGACCCCGTTCTGTTCTGCCCGCGCCGTATCCAGCTCACGAATCCGATCTGTTGCGATACGTCCAGGGGATACAGTATTAATCAGAATACCGTAAGGTGCAAGCTCCTGAGAGAGCGTTTTGGCAAGACCAAACACACCCGTACGGAACGTATTGGATAGAATCAGACCCGGAATAGGCTGTTTCACCGATGTGGAGGCAATGTTGACGATATGTCCTCCGTTTGTCTTCATATACGGAAGCACGCCCCGAATCAGCCTCACATAACTAAGCATGTTCAGTTCAAAAGCTCGCTCCCAGTCCTCGTCTGTCAGCGACTCAAACGTACCGGAAGGTGGACCGCCAGAATTGTTAACCAGAATGTCGATCTGCCCAAGTTGCTCAGCTGTCTTCTGAATCAGTGCTGCAATGTCCTCCTTGCGTGTTACATCCGTTGCGACATATTCGACACGCCCGCCGCCGCCAAGGGCAAGCAATTCTTTTTGGACGGCAGCGAGCTTGTCCTCGCTCCGACTGGCCAGCATCACATCTGCACCTTCCAGTGCCAACTGTGCCGCAACTGCTTTGCCTAGGCCTCGACTGGAGGCCAGCACGAGTGCTTTTTTACCGCGAAGTCCCATATCCATTGTTTATTCCTCCCTATGCCGAGTTTGTTCCCCTACACATCCGTCTAACCGTTTATGCATTAATAAAATAAGCCATTAAAATGTCGTCCACATCCCTGCCACCGATTCTGAACTCGGAAACAAGCCTGCCCTCGGTTACAAACCCACATTGTTCGTAGAAAGCAACTGCTCCCGGATTGCTCGATAATACACGCAATCTGAGCTTACGAATGCCTTGCTCCAGTGCATGCTGCTTCATCGCTTTCATTAGAGCTGTTGCTACACCAGAGCGGCGAAAGTCCGGGTGAACAGCAATATGGATTTCATAGACATGCCGATTCACTGGCATCCCTGTAGGGGGATGAAATCCGACGTATCCGCATACCTGATCCTCTTGCACTGCAATCAACTGACTGCCTGGTGGACAATATTGCAAATACTGCTGTCTGGACCGCCATTGCATCGGCGCAGGCGAGGTGGACGCATTCCAGACCAGCATATCCAGCTCCATCAGCTGGTTAGCGTCTTTCATCTCAGAAGCACGAATGTGATACGTATGACTGGTAAGCATGCTGATTCAACCTTTCGTATATCTTCATTCACAAATCTTTTTCTTTCACCTTCATTTAAATATCCTTTTCCCTGGCCTCATTACGCTATCTTTTCGTGCGCCTTTATTCTGTTATCTATTGTAGCATAGCCACCGGGTGGACTAAAATTCCGCTTCGGTTTGATGACCGTGTACTTCGAAAAATCACTTCACCTTGCCGTAACGTCATGGTTTATACTTGTTCCATTGTATCTGTGTAAATAAAGGTTCCACATCGTAAGGAGGTGCACCGGATTGAATATCAAAGAAGCCGCTTCCCGGCTGGGAATTTCCGCAAGAGCCATTCGTTTTTATGAGGAAAAAGGGTTAATTCAACCTGCCAAGCAGGTCAGCAACGGATACCGCACCTATACGGAGAATGATATATGGCGTTTGCAGACGATTGCAGCGCTGCGCGAGATTGGCATGTCTCTGCAGGATATCACCCATGCACTCGCCGAGATCGATCAAGGCAATCAGCAGGGACTGGAGGAATATCTGGAGTTACAGCAAGCGGTGATGTATGCCCAGTGGGTGGAATTAAAACGTATGATGGATACGACCCAGCGAATGATCGATCTGAACCGCCAGGACGGAACACTTGACGTCAGCCATCTTCACGATCTCGCGGATAGCGCACGCCGTCTGCGTGAAGCAAGACAAAATTGGCACGACCGCTGGAATTATGATAAACAAGCTGCTATCCATGATCAGCGGGTTCAGATAGAGTCGCCACAACCAGACAAACCTTTCAACCTGTACCACAATTATGATGAAGCCTTAGCACACACCGTGCAGTGGATCTCTCCTGTACCTGGAGAACACGGACTGGATATTGGCACTGGGACAGGCAATCTGGCTGGCAGAATGCTGCATCAGGGTGCTGTCATGACCGGGATTGATCAATCACGGGAAATGCTGCGAACATGCCGCCTCAAGTATCCTCAGATACAGGTGAAGCTTGGTAATTTTCTAGCCTTGCCTTTTGCGGATCAGTCCTTTGACTTCGTTGTATCCAGCTTTGCCTTTCATCATCTAGGCCCGGATCAGCAGCAGCTCGCTTTGGAAGAAATCCAGCGTGTGCTCAAAGCCAGCGGCACGAGCAGAATCTGTCTCACCGACCTGATGTTTACGGATTCCACCCATCGTGACGCTTATAAGAGACTCGCCGCCGCGTCTGGAGATACAGAACAGCAACGAGCACTGCGCGAGCGCCATTTCCCAATGCTGGACGAATTATGCTACCGGCTGACCCACCTGGGCTACGAGACCAAGCAAGTCCGTCATAATGAATTACTACATACAGTACTTGCGGTTCCGCTGAAATAGCAGGTATCTAACAACTACCTCCGGCGCAACACGCAGTATATAGGAAAGAGCCAACTCTCCGAGAGGAGGTTGGCTCTTATTGCTGGTCTTGCTGGAGTACAGCAGATGGCTATTTTACATATAAATATCAACCACAGTACGCTCAGCCGCGCCGCTTGCTTCTTTGAACGCATCCAGTGAGATGCGTACCCCGCCTTGACGATAACGGTTTGCTGTACGCTCACCTTGAATGTCCTTGTCATTCACCGTTACACGGCTGACAGATCCCTCATTCAGGTGATAGATAAACGTCACCGGCTCGCCTGCATATTCAAATTCGAATTGCATGCCGTTCAGTTCAGCTGGCAGTACCGGGTCAATGACCAGATTACCGCCTTCCTGACGAATACCGAGTGCATTCGAGATCAGCTGGTTCATGTAGATTCCAGGGCCGCTGGAGTAGATTCTCCATCCGCCTTTTACCTCTACCGTCCCTTTGCGAAGCTGGTCAAAATGTTCCTGTGCCTCGTAACGGGTATTGAACTTACCGTCCGAACTACTGAAGTACGCGTTCGCTTGGCGAATCTCCGCGTTAGGCACAACCTCGCGGATTCCCACCGGGTTGATCATCGCCAGTCCGTTCCACACTTGATCCGTTTTACCCAGCTTCGCCATCGCTTCCACATAACGGATGTGGGCATGCACGTATTGCAAACCGATCTCACGTCCGAAGTTGGACGCTTGCTCTGCACGTTTGAAGTGTGTGCTCACGCCGCCAGCATATTGCGCCGGACGGTTCATCAGACGTACGCCATCCGGGCAGAGGAACTGCTCACGAATGAGTGCATAGTGTGCCTCAGCCTGTTCTGCGTTCAGCAGTTCACCGATCATGCTGCGCGTCATTGGCAGCAGGCGGTATTGAATGCCCGTCTCCGTGTCTGTCGGATGCAGCATCAGCTTCGCCTGATCCGCCTCTTCCATGTACACAAAGCCTGGAATCACATCCGTGCCCAGCATGTAACGGTTGAAGTCCTCGCGGATACCCTGTGCCAGTTCGGCAAGCTCCTGCGCAAAAGCTTCGTCTTTCGACTTCAATGCCTGTGACAGCACATTCACGGACTGATATGTCAGAGCTACCGTCCAGCTGCTCACCATGTATTGCTTGAGCTGTGCATTGGCTGGCTGGAGGGTATCATCCCAGTCTCCATCTCCGTAGGAGGACAGGAACGTATCGTGCAGGAAGTGTGCACGGATATATTCGATCTCTTTTTTGGCGTGCTCCAGTACCGTTGCTGTCTCTTCTGTGAATCCGAAGCTATGTTTAACGGTATAAGGTACTTTTTCGTCCAAGATCGCATAATCACGCGTAGCAGTCAGGTAATCTGCCAGCACTTTCAGCGGCCATACGATGATATCGCCATGGCTTTCTTCCTGTTGGATCGCGAAGTATTTGTCAAACATAAACCATTGCGGCCAGTTGCCATCATCTTCGTATTGGTGAGTGTACACCATTTTAATGATATCGCGAACCTGCTCATATTTTTGAGTGGCCATGAAGTACTCTACCGGACCTTGGCACACATCACGCGTACCCCATGCTGCGCCGCCATACTGCTCCAGACCGTGAGGTACAGAGTAGTGAACCAGCATATTGTGGGTGTACCACCAAGCAAGCGCGTTGACTTTGAACAAATCCTCCGCATCCTGGCTCTCGCCGCGGGACAAACGGAAACCATTCATGACACCTGCAAAGAACGCACGGTATGCCTGTACTTCTTCTTCAAAAGAAAGAGTAGAAGTTGCTGTGTCAGCTCCCGAAGAAGCCTGGCCTTCCAGCACGCCCTGAACCTTCAGTGTCCATTCCGCAGTCTCTTCTAAACTTAACGTTACGAGTGAAGCAGCACCATTGCGAACACCGCTGGCGAGCAGTGTTTCGTCCCCGGCTTGTACAGAGGCACCTTCGACCGTCATGCGGTACTCCAGCTCAGGATACGTTCCTGCACTCAGAGACTTCGAATCAGCTTTGAAAATCAATGTGCTGCCATCCTGCGTCATGTGCAGTGGATATTCGTACTCATTCACATTCATCGTAATCTGGTTCGTCACCAGGTAACGATAAGCTTTTCCACTTGTAGAGCGCACATTCATGCGTACTTCTGTAGAATGCGTCGTTGTGTAATTCGTCACGATGAGTGTATCGGACTCCATTTTATAAATCCAGCGAGCATAGTTAAACCCAATCTCGAACAGGGACGGCATCGTCAGCAGACGATATTGTCCATCGATCTCTACATAGACGCGTTGTCCAGCCGTTTTCGGTACGTTCAGAGCATTGCGGGCATTACTGATCATTTTGTTAAAATTGGTGTTGCCGATCACAAGCTGCGAGTTAAACATTCCGTACATATACGAGGTGGTTGTAATAACCTGTGCTCCAAGTTCTACATTACCACCGCTCATCAGAATATGTCCGTGTGGACGCTCCACCAGCAGTTCTTTGGCTTTCAATACGATATGCTCGTAAGATTCGGTAAAGAAGGATAACAGTTGATCCCCGCTGTGTTCTTCCTGATGACGGTCAGGATACAGCTGGTTAATCTCTTCCTGCGTCAGATCGAGTGCAGCCAGTGGTTCTCCTAAAGATGAAGAGAGTTTTACCTGTTCAAGCACATCACCCTGCTCGGCAGTCATAGCCTCAACTTCGTTCCATGCTGCTTCCACTTCATCTCCATATTCCAGCGCAGCAATGCCCGATGCATGGTTAGGCTTCGCTAGTCCATAGAAAACAACCTGTGCCTCACCGTTCAGTTCCAACAGTTCGGATTGCAATGCAGTATATGCGAACTCATACTGGTAAGTCTCGTTTGCCAGTGATGGGCGACTCAGACTTTCAGGTTGATTGGTTTCTTTGTAAGACAGTCCGAAGAACTGGAATCCATCAGTAGAGTAACCCACTGTTTTCGTCAGGGAGCCTTGCTGCATGTAAGGGAAAACACCGCCCTGCGGCTGATTTTGACGAGAGCATACCACATACCCTTTTGTCTCATCTTCAAATACCGTATGGTCAATGTATTGTGACAGATAAGCTTCGTTACTGCGCACTGCGCCCGGATCAGCAAGTCCCACATCTTGTCCATAGACCACATCGACACGCTGCTGTTGTCCTGTAATCTTCACATCCCAGAACCAGATTCCTTGCGGTGCAAGCGTAAATACAACTTTATACTGGATCGCCTGTGCTGCATGGTCCGGTTGAACACTGCCTGTCCAGATCAGCTGACGGTCTGCATGTGACTTGCTCGTGGATACCTGACTGCCCGAATGCACACCTAGCAGCGGGAACGATTGAATCTTCCCATTCTCCCCATGTACACGCAGATACAGATTATTCAAAGATCCATCGATCGGGTTGCCAAGCAGCTGGTTCAGCATCGTTGTGCCGGAAGTGGCCTGAAGCAAGTCTCCACTGTTCAAAAAAGTAAATGTGACTTCGCCAGCTGCCAGACGAATCGTTTCATTCATGGTTGTTTCCATCTCTCAATCACTCCTTAAATTAGTTTACTGCCTTCAGTCGAAACGTTTCGATATTTTTGAAAAAGAATAGGGCTCCCTTTGAACCGGTCGTTCCCGACCCGTTCCAACGATACCCCTCCTGTTGTAACTCATCACATTCGCATGCAGATCATTCTTCTCGTCATTATGTAGTCCTGATCTTAAGAAGAACCCACGGAACCGCGCTCCACCAGATCAATGGTTAACGTATAGGATGGATTAACGCTCTCTCCATTCAACATCTGGAACAGAAGATGTCCAGCCAGTGATCCTGCCTCATGCTTCGGCTGACGAATCGTTGTCAGTGGCGGATGAACATATTCGGACAACTGGATGTCATCAAAGCCGATGATCGAAATGTCTCCCGGCACCGAGATGCCACTCTCTTCAAATGCCTTCAACCCGCCAATGGCCATCTCATCGTTTCCGTAAAATACGGCAGATGGAAGCTCTCCCTGCACAATCATCATCTTGGTTGCACTAAAGCCGCCCTCACGAACGAAATTACCGTTCAAACGCCACTTCGACTTCTCTTCAAGTCCAGCCTCCCGCATCGCTCGCAGGAATCCTTGGTAACGCAATGCATTATCATAGGAGTTGGATGGACCGCTGATATATGCAATGTTCCTATGACCACCTCTTATCAAGCGACGGGTTGCAAGGTATCCCCCCTGCTCACCATCCACCAGCACATTGACCAGATGATCACCGGACAGCTGACGATCCATGACAATAATCGGGAAGCGTGATCCAGCAGATTCAACCAAAATGTCATCATGGATGTTGTGAGCCAGTATAATGGCCCCGTCCACCCTCTTCTCACGCAAAAAACGAACCGCTGTTGAATCCCGACCACCCATGGAGCTGCAGGCAATAAGATCATACCCGTTCGCGAGTGCTACATCCTGCACACTGCGAATCAGCTCGGAGTAATACGGTCCCGACAGGTCTGTCAAAATCAGCGCAATGGTATTGGTCCGACTCCGTTTCAAATCCATGGCAAAGCCGTTTTTTCGGTAATTCAGTTCTCTTGCTGCCTCAAGCACCTTCGCTTTGGTCTTCGCACTAACCTTGCTGTCCCCGTTCAGTGCATAGGAAGCAGTTGAGAGCGCTACACCCGCCAGCTTTGCCACATCCTTGATCGTTGCCATTCCTCTTTCGCCCCTTCTTGCTTAACTCTTCCATTACTATTTTATCTCATCAGACAGCAGGTATGGAATAAAAAACCAACACCATGCAGTCCCGTTCACTGCTCCAGTCGTGGTTATCATTCATAATAATGCATATGGCGTATCGCTCATGGCACTTCTACCCATGCTTCCTAAAGTGCACTTCTGCATTTTACCTTATTACGCACAATCGAAACGTTTCGAGGCGTTTCCAAAAAAATAATCCCGAGTTGTTTTCCCTTTCTCCCTGCTTGTGTAAAAACGAAACGATGGCAATAATTCGCTCCATCTTTTGATGGGAACTTTGCATCACTCGCTGCACAAAATCCAGTAAATCTGCCGTAAACGCTAGATTGAAACGTTTCGACATTATCATTATATTCTCTGTTGATAGCGATTTCAACCATTTTATCTAATTTCGCAGAAATAAGTACAATTTTCGATCACTTGTCCACGAAGTCTTGTTTATCATATATACTGCATAATAGTTCAAATTCATCAATTGCACAAGAAGTATGATACCATGTTACAGCTCTTCCAAATCATAATAAGGAGAAAGTTACGTCATGAAAAACAACCAGCCAGCCGATCCAGTCAACGAGCATTCCTGGCTCGCTTCCTTACCCTACATACAACCTATTCCTGACGCTCTATTCAAGCTTATACATCTTGTTCAGCTTCACGACCGTGAAGCATTGGCCCATATTGAGGAATCCTGGAGCACGCTCCATGTATTGTATGTCATAACCTCTGGTCAGGCCAGACTCATTGGAGCAGATGGCAAACTGACATTAACTACCGGCTCCGCATTTGTTCGCCGCGCAGGCCGCCTGCTGCAACATGACCACTATCGTGGTACGCTCTCACCAGTACAGGGTATCGCCATCGCTTTCGATTTTACCGATCAAGAACAGCGTTTCTGGCCGTTTGGCTCCCCATCTCCAATATCCAGCCGCTTGCTTGTTGAAAAAGCAGCAGAACTGGCCCAAGTATGCATGTCAGGACAAAATTTAAGTCCGTTCAGACCACATATTCTTTTTTATGAACTTCTGGATATGCTGCAGGATCAAGCTACTGTTTTTCCGCAACCAGATCACTCTTGGCTGGATGGTGCACTCCGCTATATTCATGAGATGTATGCGCACCCTCTCACTCGTGAGCAACTGGCCAAGGCATCGAATGTGAGCCCCGAACATTTTTCGCGGGAATTTAAGCGGTATACCGGATTTACCTTCATCGAATATGTATCCCGTTTACGGATCAGGATCGCTCAAGAATGTTTGCTGTTGGGAAGTCCCACATTACAGGAAGTGGCCCGGCTAACCGGATACAAAGATTCGTTCTATCTGAGCCGCAAGTTCAAACAGATCGTTGGTGCAGCACCTAGTCATTACCGGCACTTTCCGAAGAAAATTGTCTCTTTGACCTACAACTATACGGCCTCATTGCTGGCACTGGGCTGTATTCCTCACTTATGCGCCGTGGCGAGCTGGATGGAACACGACCTTGATGAGCATGTACAACACCAAATAAGGCAGTATGCGGAGCATGAACTGTTAGCTCATCCGCAGTTGATCGCTAAGGTCAACCCCGACATAATTATCGGCTATGCACCTCATCCAGCACTGAATGAATTGCGAATGATTGCGCCAACCATTCTGATGCCTTTTGAAGAACTGGACTGGAAACAGCAGTTTATAGAGATCGGTCGAATTACAGGTCTGGAGCCCAAAGCTCAAGCTATTATTCACCGTTATCACCAGTTGGAGCATGAAGCCAATCAGACCTTGGACAATCTGATGGGTGAAACCCGAGGTTCGGCGGTATGCTTATTCCTGAATGGTGAACAAGGTGCATATATCTTTGGTCATGGGTGGGGCAGAGCTTCTCATATTCTTTATGAGTCTCTTGGATTTCAACCACCGGCACGTATGCTCAAAGATGGACAATTGCCATCCGGATACATCCATGTGCCTTTGTCCGATATTCATTTGTATGCCGCAGATCACATATTTGTAGCCTATCCTGAGGAAGTTGCAGAACAACAAGCCGTCCACTCACAGATGAATTCAGCATCATGGAGCAGCCTTGCGGCCATTCGTAACGGTTGTGTATACGAAATTGATGCAGATATGTTCTACGGTTTTGACCCTCTGTCCATGATGAAGCAATTAAAACACATGATGCATCATTTCATATCACACCTGTCCATGCCTTAGTGATCATCGTTGTCCATGTACAAATCAAACATCTTCCTCTATGTTATTAATGAGAATAATAATCATTATTATTTATAAATTATACATAGGGAGGAATCATTACATGTATGCTGTTAAAAACAGATTAGCCGCCTTGCTGCTTATGCTTACCATGCTTATGATCCTGGCCGCTTGCGGTAGCGGAGCGGGAACAGACGCCACACCTGGAACTTCCGAAGCCAGCACAGATCCGTCGTCCGGTTCGGTTCCTTCGGATGCTAAACGAATCTACAAGTCCTTAAGCGGGGATGTTGAAATTCCGGCTGAGCCCAAAAGAATTGTTACAGACATGTACGTAAGTGATCTGCTTGCACTGGGTGTGAAACCGGTTGGCTCTATTCAATATTATCTGGAGAATCCGTACTATTTGGATCAGGTGAAGGGCATCGAAAGTATTGGTGATCGGAATGCTGTATCACTGGAAAAGGTTGCCGCCTTGAATCCGGATCTGATTATCACCTACTCTGACCAGGCTCAGGAAATTGAGAATTATCAGAAAATCGCACCTACCGTAGTTATTCCTTACGGTACCTTCACAAATGTACAAGATGAAATCCGTGGCTTCGGAGAACTTATGAACAAATCCGAAGAAGCCGAAGCTTGGCTGAAAACGTACACCGAACGGGTAAAGGCCGCTAGTGCCAAGGTGAAGGCTGTCATCCGTCCAGAGGAAACCTTCTCGATCCTTGAAGTATCGGACAAGAGTTATTATGGATATGGAGACAACTTTGGTCGAGGAGGACAAGCGGTTTACCGTGCTTTAGAACTTGCCCCGCTTGAACGTACCAGAAAAGAACTGATGGGCGATACTCAATGGAAAGAGATTTCACGGGAGGTTGTTGGGGATTATGCAGGCGATCATATTTTCCTGACCGTTGGTGAGAAAAATAAAAATTATCAGGGTGATTCCGTCTGGAAGTCCCTTCCCGCAGTAAAAAATAATCAGGTGTATGAATTGCAGGAGGATAGGTATTGGTACTTTGACCCGATTGCAATCCAGGGTCAGGCTGAAGAATTGGCAGATATGATCATAGAGCGTGCTGCCCAGAATCGCAAATAACGCAATCATGAATGCCAAGCGCCTGGAGAGACCAGCTAGCCTCTCCAGGCGTTTGTTTTTAGTATGAAGGGGAACGCAACATATATTACATCTGTTTGCTCATATAAGTTTTTGCACCTTTAATGTATAGTTGTATTTCACTTTTTTACCGCATGAATAAAATGAATCGTCTCGAAGGCAGACAAATCATCTGTTCGTTGACTGAAATACCGTTCCTGTACTTCTACAGGGGATAGATGCTCATAGATGAGAAGCCCTGCTTTTTCCAACAGATGTTCCATCTCCTTATACGTGAAGCAGGACAGCATCGGTTCGCCCCCCATCGCAGCCATTTTGACCATATTCGCGACACGGTTATACCTGCCCTTCTCCTGAAAGAGATGTTCATCTGCATAATCAAACACGATGGAACTTCCAGCCGGAAGAGGTGCAAAAGCGTGATGAATTAAACGGCAGAGGTCTTCTTTGGACAAATAATATGAAACGCCAAGCAGTGTAAACATGGTTTTCACATTTCTGAATAGACTGCTCCAAGAAGCTCTATGAATCATTTCACGGGTAAAGTCCATGGGTACAAAATGAAGATTGTGCGGAATAACCAGCTCTGCCTGCCTCAAACGCTCTTTCTTTAACTTCTGTTCAGACGGGAGATCTACCTCGAATATGTCCAACTCATCCTCCATTTCCGGGTGTCTAAACGCAAATGTGTCCATACCTGCACCAAGAACAATCATCTGCTTCACACCCAGTGCAGCTTCCTGCAGCATCACCTGTTCACTATAGGCAGAGCGCGCCAGGGTGATCGGTGACAGCTGGACTTGGGTTATCCATTTTAACATCTGATTTGGGTCGCCACTGAACTGATGATCCGCATTCGGGTTAAAGAAATGAATGCCTCTTGTCATGTTTTCCCCAATAGCTGTGAACTCCTCTGAAGTAATTAACTTTCGAGCTACAAAATCATGAAAGACGATTGGTTCATCATGCTCCATATGGTAGGCTCGGGCAAACGCTGAAATCAGAGACGTCATACTGGACTGCTTTTTCTGGCTCATCACATGTTCCTCCCGTATCAACAAAAATAAGGTCCCCCTGGCCAGGAGAACCTTAGTATATACGGAAATTTTATATATGTAAATTATAGCATATATACATTTTTTTGTCAATCTCATTTTGAGATGAGATCATCAGAATCTATATTTTTTCAATAGGCTCCATTCATTATGATTACTAGTCAAGTCCATTTCGTCCATCCGCTTAGGTTACATCCCTATGCATCCATTCCGTACTCCCGCATCTCCCGGTTACGGTTCAGCGCTGCATGCAGTACAAATCCAATCAGAGCCATTACAGCTGTTGCCGTCGCCAGCCAAGCTACAGGAATCAATCCTTGTTTATCGTACATGACGCCCATAGCATATGGCCCAATCACACGTCCAACCGCTCCGATTCCTCCCGAGACACCAATGTAAAAAGGGGCTGCCCTCCCCGCATGCTCCGATATAAACGCCGGTGTTGCGGGTGAGATTAACATCTCTCCGAAAGTAGCCAGCACCATCGCAAGTACCATGCCCGTATAATTGTACGTGGTGATCATAACGATGTAGGCGAGGCCGTAAAATACGGCACTTGCCGTCATCTGGGCGCTGGAGGTACGAGCCATCGTACGTTTTACCCAACTGGTGAATGGCTGCCCCACAAAGATCAGCACACCGTTAAGTGTCCAGAGCAGACCGTACATTCTTTTCTCCAACCCTTCCGAAATAATATAAGGCGAAACGCCTGTATTCCAGATGGAGTTACCAAACAAAAGGAACAACACACCCAGACTCATAAACAGATACAGCCGAGTATTTCCCAGCAGTGTCCAGATGCCTGGACCGTCTGGTACGGTTTTGCGTTTCGTCAGCTGTACTTCTCCCTGCTCCGGCTCCACCCGGGACAGATAAAACCAGAAGAACACCGCAAATCCTGCTGAGGTCACCCCGTTTAACACAAAGCTCAGATGATACGAAAAGTCAGCGAGAAATCCGCTAAGCGCCGTTCCAATCGCCACACCGATGTTGTTCGCCACATAAATAATGTTAAACAGTTCTCCGCGCCGCTCGGCAAACCGGAAGCCGATAAACGCTTGAATTGCAGGCAGGGATAATGAACTGAATAACCCAATCCAGCCCATTGCACAGATAAAAACAACCCAGTACGCGCTAATCCAAGGCAAAGCAAACAATCCTGCCGCGTTTAGTGCCAGCGAACCAATGATTAGTTTTTTCACACCTACGCGATGGTATAATGAGCCACCAAGCAGCTGTCCAAAAATACCGCCCAGCGATTGAATCAAAATGACAAAACCCGCGTTTGCCATCGTGCGTCCAAGCTCGTCGAATACATACATGGTCGTCAGCGGCCACATGAGAGCACTGCCCGTCGCACTCACCATACTTGCCAGCAAAAACACTTTCACTTCTTTTGGATAGTTATCCAGCCATCTCAACATTTTCGTCCAAAACTCCTTACATCCTCTAGCCTGACATCCCCAACCAATGTCCGCACAAAAGGCTCCCGCACACGTGGCATGACTCGCCACGGCGGAAGCCTGTAGATTGAAAGATTATATAATATGAATCTATATTACATCAAAATAATCAAGCCGCAAGCACACTCATTGCCGCTTCACTTCAACAGTGGCCGAGAAAAAGGTTGCACCGTTCCCCATATCCGATAAGCGGCCCGATGTCAGGGAATTGGAGCGTTGCTTTTTGCCCTCGCCGTCCCACCATAGTCCTTGGCTGATGACCGTTCCCGGAAGCATGGCATCCGTAACTTTGGCGGTCAGTTCAATACGTCCCCGTTCATTCCATACCACAACCGCATCGCCATCCTGTACTTCGCGGCGGGCCGCATCCTCTGGATGAATTTGCAATAGCGGCATCTTCTCCAGCCGTTGATGTTTAGCCGAATTACCAAAGCTGGAGTTCAGGAAATTATGGTTCGGCGGAGATACAAACATGAGCGGATATGCATCCTCTGGACCAGCTGGATTCTCTCCATCAAAACCTTCAACTAGCGCGGAGTATGTCGGTAATGGCGGCAGTCCCTTCTGTTCCATCTGCTCGGAGTATAATTCAATCTTGCCTGATGGCGTAGGCAGATGTTCTAGGAAAGATTCGTGGGCCGACATGTCCAGCTTCACAAACCGCTCTTTCTTCAGACGATCCAGTGTAACCCCGTTCATATAAGGGTTCTCCGTGCCCTGAAGTGCATTCTCAATCATCTGCTCCGGCTTCTCACCAAAGATGTCCGCATCATACCCCATCGCTTGTCCAAGTAGCGAGAACAGTTCTACATTGCTTTTGCTCTCGCCGATTGGCGCGATCACCGGCTCTTGTAGCTGTACATACTGATGCCAGTAGGACAAGTAGAGGTCTGTTGCTTCAAAAGAAGAGGTGGCCGGCAACACAATATCTGCATATTTCGCCGTATCGGTCATGAACAGGTCATGAACCACCGTAAACAGATCTTCCCGTGCAAAACCTCGCTCCACTCGTTCCGTATCCGGTGCTACCACCAGCGGATTGCTGCAATAGACCAACATGGCTCGGATCGGTTGCTCTGCTTCCAGCAGTGCTTCGCCAATCCGGTTCATGTTTACGACCCGCGGCTCGGCATGTTGCCTTAGATCAGGCCGCTCCAGCGCGTCACCGTTAGTGCTCGCGTAGCTGTTCGTACGAACGGCACCGCCGCCGTGCTTCAGCCACTGCCCTGTAATTGCAGGCAAGCAGGCGATGCTGCGCACGTTCATGCCCCCATTGTCATGATGCTGCAAGCCATTGCCAATGTGAATATGAGCAGCCTGCGCTCCCCCGTAGAGCTGTGCCAGCTCCACAATCGTTTCTTCAGGCACGCCTGTAATACGTGCTACGCGATCCGGGGTGTAACTACGCACATGCTCGCGTAGCGCTTCGTGTCCCACGGTATATTTTTGCATAAACGCTTCGTTCGTTAGTCCTTGCTCAAACAGCACATGCATCATGCCCAATGCCAGTGCACTGTCCGTACCCGGATAGAGCGGAATAAACCAGTCTGCCCATTGCGCCGTACGATTGCGATGAACGTCAATGACAACGATTTTGGCACCATTCTTGCGGGCCTTCTCCGCGAGCACAACCTGATGCATATTGGTGCTGACAATGTTCCCACCCCACACCACAATCAGATCTGCATGCTCTGTATCCTCAGGCAACGTGCCGTGGTTAGCTCCCATCGTATATTTCCAGCCCGTATTACCGGCAGCATTACATATCGTTTGCTCCAGCATACTTGCGCCAAGCGCATTGAAGAAACGCCGATCCATGCCGTCTACGCCGAGCACACCCATATTTCCGTAAAAACTATAAGGGAGAATGCTCTCCGGTCCATATGTTGCAGACAAGTCTTTAAACTTCCCCGTAATTTCCTGAATGGCTTCGTCCCAGCTGATACGCTCGAACTTGCCTTCACCTTTGGCGCCGACACGCCGCATCGGATATTGAAGACGCCCCGGATGATACACCCGCTCCGTCATATTTCGAACTTTATTACAGATCGCGCCCTTCGTAATCGGGTGATCCGGATTACCCGTGACCTTCGTAATTTTACCGTTTTCTTTATGTAATAGCAGACCACATGTGTCTGGACAATCGAGCGGGCATACCGCTGGAAATACACCATTCTCCTGTTCAATCATCATTGGGCTCCCCCTCTTTCAATAGCTATCCCTATATCATATCCCGTTCAGGGTTATAACGTAAAGAGAACAGAATAAATCGGCAAGATCTTCATCATTGCTGCGTAGCACATTGTGTGCAAACCGATCATTCCATTCAAAAATTCTAATTTCGAAAAAAGTTTGTTGCCTATGATTCATTCTCTGAACCCGGGGGTAAATTAAGAACAAGGCATTAGGCTGGTGTTTCCCCACTTCCTCCTCATGCCATATCATGGACCACTCCCGAAATTCGCCATGCTCAGGTTTCGTTCCCCCGAACCTTGTCATGGCGAATTTAATTTTGGGCAAAAAAAAGATGACCCCATCTCACCTCCCCACGACCAAACCTGTCGCGAAGCGATATGAATGCATCATCTCACTTCATTATTTCTATATTCTTATCTGATAACTCCCCGTATCCCAACTTGATTTCACGAGCCAGTTTATTTTCTCACATTCTGACTATTTATTCTGCGAATACAATGCTAGGATGCTCCTAAGTGTCGACCCTGCCATGAGTTACGCCTGTTTACTCCACATCGCTCTGCTTTCTGCTTCCACAGGAGAAACCATAGCAGGAACAACCGTCTCCGGCTTGACCGCTTGCTCTGTTTTACGCAGATATACCATCCAATATGCAGCCGCTACGAACAACGCTCCACCCGTCAAATTACCCAGCCAAACCGGGATGAAATTCATAACATATTGCCCCCAGGAATAGTGCCCCTCAAAGATCGCCGCTGGAATTAGAAACATGTTGGCCACAACGTGCTGAAAGCCGATAGCCACAAACGCCATCGTTGGAAACCAAATGCCCAGAATTTTACCGCTCATCGTATCGGCTGCATAAGACAGCCAGACAGCTAGCGCCACCAGCCAGTTACATCCTATGCCTGAGATAAAAGCCTGCAGGAAGCTATCATGCAATTTATGTCCTGCCATATCGACCACTTTGGTCAGGTATACACCATCTGCGGTAAGCCCAAGGACATGACCAAAGAAAAATGCCACAAACAGGGCACCGAGCAGGTTGCCCACCGTCACAAGTAGCAGGTTCTTCAACATAGTGGCTGGAGAGATTTTACGTGTGATTGCAGCGAGCGGTACAGCCATCATATTACCCGTCAGCAATTCTCCGCCGCCAATCAAGACCAGAATCAGACCTACCGGGAACACTGCCGCTCCGATAAATGTTGCAATGCTTCCCCACTCCGCTGGTGCAGATGCAATTACGCGAATATCCAGCAGAAACCCAAGCGCAATAAAGGCTCCCGCAAGGAAACCAAGAATGAGCACAGAAGAAACCGGGTTCTGTGCTTTCTTAACACCAGCCTGTGCCGTATATTGTGCAACCTCTAAAGGCGTTTTGGCCGCCATATGTCATCTCTCCTTTGTCTTCGGTCGGTTCGCAGATCATTGAATTCATCTATGGTTTTATTGTATCTCGGTCTTGTTGAAAACTTTGTGCAAATAATCACAAATCAACGCAAGAAGATGATCTCATTTTCCACTTAGACCATCAAAAAGAAGACTGACGATAAGATCGTCAGCCTTCTTTCTGTCTTTATTTTATGATGTACCGAATGCTATATCGTTGCTAACCGCCTACGTTGTAGATGACTTACCTCACCCATTTACACCAGTTCTGGCGCTTTAACCTCTACTGGAGGCAGGGCTTGCAGGCCTGCTGTGTTCAGGAAGTTCCAAGGTTTGTTGTAGTGGGGTTGGAAGAAGAAGTCAATAAACGCCAGCTCATCCACGGTCATGTTGTTCTGAATACAAACCGAGATCGTATTGATCGACTGCGTCAAATCCACTTGTGACATCACTTGTGCACCAACAATCCGGCGAGTCGCTTGTTCGTAGACCACTTTAAGCAGCAGTTTCTCAGCCGTTGGCATGAATTCAGGGCGGTAGCTGTCTTCCAGAACAACCGATTCAACAACAAGCCCCTCTTCTTTCGCGGACATTTCGGTCATCCCTGTTCCTGCAATATTTTGCTCATAAATTTTGATACCCGATGTGCCCTGTGTTCCCATATAAGGTGTCGTTGGACGAACCAGGTTTCGCGCTACGAGTGTACCCATCCGCACGGCGTTTGTTGCCAGTGGAATGTAAGCCGCTTTGCCGGTAGGATTGTAGTGGATCGCACAGCTGTCGCCTGCAGCAAAAACATCTTCCTGACTGGTTTGCATGTATTTATCGACGATGATTGCGCCGTTTGGCAACATATCTACTTGACCTTTAAGTAGCTCTGTATTCGGGCGGAATCCGATGCAGAGAATGACCAAGTCCGTTTCAAATTCCCCCTTGGATGTGATGACTTTGGTTACCTTGCCGTTCTCGCCCGTAAATTTCTGTACGGTTTGACCAAGCGCTAATTTAATGCCTTTATTCGTGAGCGTATCTTCAATACCATCTGTAAATTCAGGATCAAGGTATTTGTTCAAAATACGATCCACACTGTCGATCAGCGTCACTTCTTTACCGTTCATCTGGAATGCCTCGACCAGTTCCACACCGATGTAACCTGCGCCGACTACAGTAACGCGTTTCGCATCTTTCGCTTTTTCGATAATAGTATTGGAGTGATTGTAGTTTTTGCAAAGCAGGATGTTATCCATGTTGATGCCTTCCAGCTTCGGTACAACAGGCCATGAACCTGTAGTCACGATCAGTTTATCAAATGTATCTTCAAATTCTTCCCCGGTTTGCAGATTTTTAGCCCGCAAGGTGTGGCCTTTTGCATCTACTGCTGTAACTTCGTGAAGCATCTTGGTCACCACTCCGAGATCTGCCAATTGATTCGGCGAAGAGTAGAACAAGCCGTCAGGGTCTTTTACTACTCCTCCTACGTAAAGCGCAATACCACATGACAGGAAAGAGATATTATCATTGCGTTCATATACGGTAATGGTGGCATCCGGGTATAATTTAGCGGTATTTACGATGGCTGCTGTTCCTGCGTGTGTACATCCGATGACTGCGATTTTCATGAGAAGTTCCTCCTTGGAGTATATAAAATAATGAGTTAATAAACACGGTTATGATTGTGAAATAATTCACTATTAGTTTGATGAGTTACTTGTGATTTATTTCACTTTATATATTCATTATAATGTGATCTTTTTCACATTGCAATAGATTTTGCAAAAAAAGTCGATTTCCTCATAAAACAGTGACCCAATCTTATTTTCACTGATTACATTTTCCCCGAGTACCATTTTGCTTATGCTCTCCAAATCATTCAAATTCCGTTTTAGCGCAATGTTAATCCCTTATGCAATGTTAATCCCTTCTATTGAACACAATGGACATAATTTAAAATTGAAGCAATTTGATAGTATTCCCACTTAGATCTGACTCGTGACTAAAGTACTTTAGTGAGTAGATTACCCTGTGCAGATGCAACCCTTTAGACAAATAAAAGAAGCCTGTTCCTGCGAAATAGCAGGACAGGCTTCTCGTCATCATACGTTTATCTTAACGATGTAGCACATTAACCGAGCAATTGCTCAATCGTAGCACTCATGGACTCTGGTGATTCTTTTGGTTCAACGCGGCCAACAACTTCCCCTTCGCGGTTCACAAGGAACTTGGTAAAGTTCCATTGAATGTCGCTGGTTTCACCTGAGCCGGGCTGTTGTTCTTTCAAATATTGAAAGAGGGGATGAGCCTCTTCTCCGTTCACATCTACTTTTGCAAAGACCGGGAAATTAACGCCGTAGTTAATCTGGCAAAAGGATTCAGCTTCTTCGCTTGTCCCCGGCTCCTGCCCACCAAATTGGTTACAAGGGAAACCAAGTACGACGAGGCCTTGATCACGATAACGGTCATAGAGCTTCTGCAATTCACCGTATTGCGGGGTCAATCCACATTTACTCGCTGTGTTTGCAATAACGAGCACCTTGCCTTGATACATATCCAGCGGCACTTCCTGATTTGCGGTGGTTACCGCCTTGTACGAATATACGGACATTGCTAATTCCTCCTATGAGATCGTAATATACCAATTATAAACGTGTTCAAGTGTGAACTTCAAATTTACCGCGAAGCCACAATCGCCTCATATCGAGTTTGCCGCTCGGCTTTGCTCAGTTTGGGACAGGTGTAACAATAATCTTGACCCCCATCCACCTTATAATACAGGCAGCATGTTGACTTCATTAAAACCTTTTCCCCCGGTTGATACGGGCTGTCGATCTCTACCGACTTGAATTTCAACAGATTTTTACGTAATCCCATAACTTCCGGTGGCATCGTAATCACATGCTCATATCCCTGAATAACCGCTTCTCGCTCCTGATCTGTAATCTCCATCTGGACAGCCAGTGTTTTGAACCATCTCAGGATCGACGCAAGCTGTGCCCACATCTGACCGGTATTTGCCCCGCCAGCCAGTGCCACTCCTTCAATTAAAGGCCGAAGCTGTTCTCCATAATAAGCCGTGAGCATCGCCTGGCGCGTAGATGTAGAAGCTGCGACTGAGTCAGGATCGTCGTTAATGGGTGGTGCGGGATGAACCTGTTCAGTATCATTTAGCAGTTGAAAATGAAATGCCGGGTACCCCTCTTTTACGATAAGCTGTAATTGGATATTATCCAGTGAGAGATCCAGCAACGAGTCACACATCGCGTTTACATAGTGAATGCCTAACAACAGTCCACGAACAGAATGCATGAAATATACCGCTGTGGTCTGCAAGCTATCTGCACGTAAATGTTCGTTGTAAGCTGTCAGCATGTCTCTTGCCTGCTCTGCATCGCATAACGAAGCCAAATGTATATTGTAAATGGGATTCAACGCAGGTTTAGTCGATATACGTCCATATTGTTCAAGCCAGGTATAATTAATAGCGCCCATGAATGAAAACCTCCTGTGAATGCGAATGAGCCGCGTGCTAACAGCGCACAGCGGCTTCATTTCTATAATTCAGGATCGTACATCCGATCCAACTCGTTTATTTTAACTACCTGTTGCTTGCACACGATGTTCCGCACGACCTGCTGCATGAACCATCGCACTGTTAACAACCTTGGTCTCAGGAGCAACTGGTTTTGGACGTTCCCCAGCGAGTGCATATGGCAAGCAGAGAGGTACATTAGAGCGCGGGTCCATAACGATGTCGGCTTCAATGTTGAATACTTCACGCAGTACGTCCGAGGTCATCACTTCTACTGGCGAACCTTCTGCAATGGCTTTACCCTGCTTGATACCGATCATATGCTGTGCATACCGGGATGCATGATTCAGGTCATGGACGACCATCACAATGGTACGATTAGCGGTTGCATTCAGATGCTCAAGCAACTGTAATACTTCAAGCTGGTGAGCCATATCGAGGAAGGTTGTCGGCTCGTCCAGGAACAGAATGTCTGTTTCCTGTGCAAGTGCCATAGCGATCCAGGCACGCTGACGTTGTCCGCCAGACAACTGATCGATCGGACGGTCATGGAATTCAGTCATGCCAGTCACTTCGATCGCCCACTCAATCATGCGTTTGTCTTCTGCACGCATGGAACCGAATCCTTTTTGATAAGGGAAACGACCATAGGAAACCAGTTCTGTAACGGTCAGCCCTTCCGGTGCTGTAGGATTTTGAGGCAGAATCGCAAGCTGCTTGGCAACTTCACGCGTAGACTGCTTATGGATGGACTTGCCGTCGAGTAACACACTGCCTGCTTTCGGAGACATGATACGTGCCATCGTCTTCAGAATTGTTGATTTCCCCGAACCGTTGGCTCCCACAAGTGCGGTAATTTTCCCTTGGGGGATCTGAATGTTCAGATCCTCAACAATTAGTCTTTCTTCATAAGCGATATCCAGCTTGGACGTCTCCAGACGAAACATGCGATCATCCCTCTCTCATTAATCCCGGTATGTATTCCGGCTATCATAACAACAAAATTGAAATTATATTCTGATTCAATGCTTCTGAATTTTCCGACGCTTTAACCTTTTTAAAGAAACTGTTTAATCTGCTACACTAAAGATACTGATAATCATTATCACTTGTCAACCGAAAATCCCAATTTTTTTGATGATATAAGGCATTTTTCGCTGGAAGTATACATCTCAATGGCTACTATGACACTTATTATATGAGAGCATTTCTCAATGATTACGTACTATTTTTCACTGCTCGCCTAATTACCCTAATTTGAATCAATCAAATTATGTCTATTTTGTGAACTAACAAAATTCTGTCAGAACTCTACCGTACATACTCATCTGAATTTAAGACTTGCTCCTCACATAAAAAGATGACCCTGAAACTTTCGTTTCAAGATCATCTCTGTTATCACATCTTATGGACTTATGGATACGATTTATTTAGCTATTCATTCAAATCATTCATAGATGCCTCGCTCTAACTTTAACGTGGCTCCTGCATCAGATTGATCTTGATCTCCGACCCCGCTGCACCCTGCTCAATGCTCACAACATGCTCAGGATTGATATTTTCCGGGAGCGTGAGCTGCATTCCATAGGGATACAAGCGGTCTGCCTCCGTAGATGATAAGGGTTTTGGACTGAGACTCTCCGTTTCCGTCGGGCCCACTGATGAGGTTACTTCAGATGAAGCATCGGTTGTGTTTCCTTGATTTTGTGACGATGTCTCATTCGTTTTATCATCCGATGGACTTGATGAGCCTGAAACGGTTTGTTGCGTAGAAGTATCCCCTTGCCGCTTGGCTCCGTCTGTTATATCAGCCGTGGAATCATCTGATTTTTGACTTGCATCTGCTTCGGACTCATTTCCCGTTCCTGTTGAACCTTCTGAACCGGATGATACGTCATCCGTTGCAGCTTTGTCTTCACTATGATCGAGGCTCGTCCACTGGTCTGTAACTTTGAGTTCCTTCATGCTTCCGTCATCCATACGCAACTGGAGGTTCCCCTTTTCAAAAGGAATTCCGCCCGTCTCGCTCCGAAAGCGGATGACTAATTGGGCTGGTGATTTAGACCCTTCCTGCTTGTTCTCTGCAACAATATAAGCAATGTAGTCTGCTGGCTTCTCTTCAGGATTCGTGGCAGCTACAGGTTCTCGATCTACGGGTAGCTGTGCCTCAGGTTCAGATGAATTGTTCATCAAAGCATAAGCACCTCCTGCAATACCGATAATCAGGATTAGCAGCAGTAAGCTCAACCAGCGCTTTTTCTTCGGACCGGTCAACATGCGCATGAACGGAGAGGCCAGCTCAGATTTGGCACGATCATAGACCGGCTTCAACGCTTTTCCTGCTTTGGCATGGTACGGCTTAAAAGCAGACTTGGATCGGAACGCTTCCCGATCATGCGTTTTGAAATACAGGATGATGGCATCTGCATATCCTTTATGCGCGTTAGAACCGCGAACAAACATCCGCTGCGCACCAGACCATTCAAAAAAAGTATAGATCTCTTCAGGGTGGCCCGTATGACTGCGTGCAAACTCGATCAGACCCGAATAATCAAGCCGATTACTCCCGCTACCCCCACGATAAAACGCAAGCGACAATGCCTCGTACGCTGGTGTTCCCGGCTGATTCCGTAGCTCTGCCGCGAGCCAGCGGCGAGTCCAGCGCTGAAGCTCATCCCGCTCAGCAAGAGAGAGGGACTCCATGCTTTCTTCCGCATTACCATCACCGCTAAGCCATGCTCTGGCAGCCAGCATCATATTGGTTCGTGAAGCAACATCGGAGCCCTGACGTGCTGCCCAATCCCGAACCTCATCCTCATGTTGCAAAATATCGATCTGTAACAGCTGTTCCCGATTCACCCGTTCCAGATCAAGATCCTGGATCATAAACAAGTTGATGACATAAGCAAGCTTGTCAGCCAGCTTGGTTAAAGCCTCCTGATATGCAGCCTGTTGTCCACGAAGGGATGGGGCGGTTGGTTTGCCGGTAGGATGCGCAGCCGTAGCCTGCTGTCCTGAATCGGCAAGAAGCTCTGTTTGCCCGATATGTCCGGTAATTTCCGGTTCCAGCACACCGTTTCCTGTGATTCGATCCAAAACGCTAACCCGCTGAAGAGCTTCGTTCGCCGATTGCACCGGATCGGGTGCAGAGCACAGCCTTTCCCTGAGTTCAGTACAAGATCGTTCCACCAAAAAAGCAGATTGGATGGCAGAAGGATGAGCCGTAACCCATCGCTGGATAAGCTCAATCACGCCCGCTGCCGTTTCGGTACGCTTCAGCTGATTGTCCAGATATGGCTCAAACAGCAGTTTGGTTAACGAAGCATTGCCCAGCACCTTATCAAAGAATGCCTGATTCAACTGAGCATCCCGATCCAGAATGGTATACAGCTCTTGCACAGCACGCATCCGTTTCTGCGCTCGTGCATTGTTGACAGCGTAGATAAAATAATCCACGATCCGAGCCTTCACCACAGGTGCGGCTACCCGAAAATACTCGCCGATGCGAGAAGCCACCGCTTCTTCGGGTACATTTTCCCGCCGTACACTATCCAGTTCCCGGCTGAGCAAGGTCAGGAACAATTCGTTCAGACGTGAACGTTCATGCAATCCGCCTTCCGGCTTCAAATAGGTCAGCAATCCGCTCAAGACCTCATGTTTGTTATTCAGATATAAATCCTCTACACCTTGTTCGAGGCTGTAAAATACAGATAGCTCGCCATAGGCTTCAATGGAAAGTTCACGTCCAGGTTCCATACCTGCAAGCATCTCATCGGCAAATCCATAAAACTCGGCGGATCTTGCCGGATCCTGCATCAAGAACCATGCGAATTCCGCATAAGGTAACTTCGCTACCGAAGCGTCCGCGTGTGTGACACGTCCAGAGACAAGATCAAAGGTAAAATCTTTCTCTGTATTCCGATCCTTGGGACGCAGCGTACCACGCTCCACAAATTGCACATGAATACCTTTCTTGGCCTGCGGTTCCTTGGCAAACGTCATAAAACCAAGCTGCCGTCGGAATGCATAGGGTAATGCCTTATACAGTAAACGCAGCAAAGCCTTTGCTCCTGCTGTTACCTCCTCTGCTGGCACATCAAGCGCTATGTACACCTTGCGGCGTGCCGCCACAGACTGCATCACGGCATACAGCATTCGCTTGAACAACGTCTCATCCATTTTCAGAGCGCTTAGAATCTGGCTCGGTGACGCGTTTAGACCAAAGCTGCCGCCGTGCAGTTCAGTTCCAAGTCTTGCGCCACCTTCTGTCGCTACTGGCAACGCTGTCAGCGCAGGCAGCTCCGTGCCCTGCTCGATATCATACGAGGTGGCGAACACGGTATCTAGCCAGTCGCCACGTTTCATATACTCTTCCGAGCTTGCCGGAGATAGAACATAATTGTGAGCGAAAAACGCGCTGCGCAGGCCCGTAAAATCCGCAGCCTGATACACATTTTGCCCGAGAATGGTCTCGCCGCTCTCCAGATGCAGGAGGTGCATGGAAGCCGGAAACTTGCTCTCGTCCTTTTCACTTCGGCCTGTCAGCTCCGCAGGAGCATCATAGACACAGTAAGGATGAAGTACTTTTTTGATAAAAGAAGGGTCCAGTCCCGGTGATGCAGCCACCGTATCGAATCCCTCCGTTGTCCGGAATACCCCGCGCCGCTCTCTCGTGTACATCTGCTGTTCAATGGGCGGAGTGTTGGTAGAACGCATCATCCCACTCTCCCCTCAATGTACTTGAGTTTGTATAGCAGCCACAGGAAAGGCTCGTCCACACGAATGGGACTAACCACGCCCTGAATTTTCATATCTACCGGATTGCTACCCAGCGCAGATACGGCAAAATAAGCAGTGTCTTTGAAATACACATCCATCGTACCTTTGAACGGACGATCCACTTTCTCGATAAAACGGCGAATCTCCCCGTCGATATTCTCGAACTCGGTCAGGTCGAACCAATCGCGGTGCACCATGTTGCGGAACACATTGCTGTTGGATTTGATGTAATCGCCCTCCTCGTCCTTGAGAGAATGCAGCATGTCACTTTTGGTAAGCACGACAGCGGTTGGAATATTGGTTTTGGCCTTGTCCTGATAGGCGATAAAGTCACCGAAAAGGGTCAGCACCACGTCGCGCGGCTCATCGTATTTCGGCGTCCATTCACCCGGTTCGTTGCCCAGGTTAATGCGGATTTTGTCCCGGATCGAACGAATCTGGAGCGGGTCAACCATAAACAGAATGCCTGCCGAGTTTTTGATATGCTGTCCGTGCAAGCCCAGATAATCCTGCTCCACCATACCTTCACCTGCCACGTCAAAAAACACCAGGGTCAGCGGCGCTTTATCCTCGTCCTTGAACACAAACTGAAAAATAAATGGCTCCTGCAACTTTTCCTTCTGCGTGGAATCCAGCAAGTCGCCTCGTTCGAACAGTGGTTCTTCATAATCGGCACGGAAACGGCGGCTGATCTCGGCGTTCAGCGGCATACAAGCGGCATCAAAATGATCCGCAGTATAATGCTGTAACGTATGAATTAAGGAAGTCATATACACAGATTTCCCGACCTGGGATGCACCAATAATCGAAATGATATTGCTTGGCGCCTTACCCGCTGTTACAGGCAACTCATTATGACAATGCGGGCACAGACGTCGGCGTGTCATCACACCGTAACGATCATTCAGACCCATGACAATGTTATCCGAATAAATTCGGTGCTCTTCTGGTACATCATAAGGTGACAGCACAGCTTCCATATCAAACACCGTATCCAGCCCAAAGCGCTCCCGATATCGGTTCAGCTTGGCATCTTCTCCGAGTGCATAATCCTCGTCATCGTCACGATGGTGAGCCGCACGGAACACAACCTCTTCCGGTGAGAATTTGCTAAAGCAGTATGGACATACGATATCGT
>NZ_RIAS01000008.1 GCF_003719335.1 Paenibacillus amylolyticus | reverse complement strand
ACGCTGCGGGCATACGCCCTTGGCCCGGCATTCGCCGGCCACCCGACATGCGTCGGGTCGTGAATACGGGAACGTTAGATGAAACTCTCAAGAGTTGAAAAGTGCAAATACCATTTAGCTGATAAGGAGACTGTAATAATGAGAGGGAAGTCGATCAAACTTTATATTATGGGAGAGAAATACAAGAGCTTAAAAACGGCCGAGCTTAGTAACTGGACAGGCAAAGCATACATTGGTCAAAGAAAACACGTGCAAATGCTCCAAGACATTGAAGAACTGGCTTCGCCGGGTATTTACATATTGATTTCTGAAATAGAAGATTCTTATCAAAAGAAGATTTACATAGGTGAAGCCGATGAAGTAAATAAACGAATGGCAGACCAGTTTAAACAAAAAGATTGGTGGAACGATTTTGTAGTATTCATAAGTAAAGATGCCAATTTAACAAAGTCACATGTTAGATACCTTGAGAGAGAACTTTATGACATTGCTTTAAAGAATAAAACAACTATTGAAACAACTAACGGAAACACACCACCAGGTTCAAAGTTGCCTATTTCGGAGTGCGATGATATGAGTGACTTTAATGAAAATATTATTTTTGTGCTAAATAATTTGGGGATTATAGACTTTACGAAGACTGAAGTGAATCATCAAAAAATTGAGAATACCAAAAGAGAAAGCGACTATTTCTATATGAGTGTTCCTGGCCCTAAAGGAGAGAGTGCTAAGGAAGCGAAACTTGTGATCGTAGAAGGAACATATAGACTACTAGCAGGTTCCTACATTAGGAAAGATAATGTTAGTAGTTTTGCTAGTCATAATTATGCAAAGTTAAGAAAACAACTTGAAGAAGATAATTTTTTTGAATCCTCAGAGAGTGGGAACTACTTTAAGTTGTGTAAGGATGTTGATTTTAAATCTCCCTCTGCAGCAGCGGCTATAGTCAGAAACAGTTCTATGAATGGAAGGAAAGAATGGAAATTGAAGAATGGACTAAACTTAGATGAGTTCGAGAATAGACAGATAGAATCATAATTGTTAGCTTTTCGAAGAAGTGAGAGCATCATCTAACATCATATTCAAGCAGCGGCTCCGTTGGAGCCTCGGTCTGCGAGGTGGATTTCGAAGAGGCATTTCAGCAGACAACCCCTTCGGGGTTCATGAATACCGAAACGTTATATGAAACCAGCTAAATACTAAAATAGAAAAGGGGCAACTTTAATGAAGAATCACACACGGGTAGCAGTAGCTTATATTGCGGGTAGGATTATTTCAAATGTTAAAGCAGGTTCTGTATATGATTACTCACAATCGAGATATATAAATATTGACGGAAAGATTGATGAGAGCAAGGTTGACGTATACGATTACGATAACAGTTGTCACATTTCAGGAAATAATAGAAGTTCAAAATACGATTTGTATCATTATGGTGACAGTCATCATATAGAATTAAAAATTAAAGGTATTCAATTCGAAGGTTATGATTATGGACAGTCTTGTCATTTTAGTGGTGAAGTAAAGAATAAATCAATTTCGGTATACGATTATGGAACTTCTAGCTATTATAATTACAGTATTTAGTAGGCTATTCGTTAATGTTGATGGCATCATACAACAATATATTTACACTGTAGGCATAAGTCTTTATTCCGGCATATGCCGGACATTCGATATGCATCGAGTCGTGAATAAAGGAACGTTATATGCAATCTGAAAGAATGGGAACGCCTGGAGAAAGAATAAGATGAAGAAGCGCCGAGTTACTTATCGGCGTTTTTTTGCTTAGGTAAGAATATTAAAAAATTAATGCGATCTACAGAGATGAGAACGATTAAAAAATAAAATCTATGCTTGAAAAAGGAATCACGAAGTTGCTTCTAGTCAAACAAAGCGAAAAAAGGTCGGAAAGAATTTTAAACCGAAGGAAATTTGAATAAGATTGAGGAAGAGCTAAAAAATCATTGGAGAAAGAGAGAAAGAAAGCATAGAATTAAAGAAGGAAAAAACAAATAAGATTAAGAGAATTTGGAAGGGCGCAGGCATCATATAACATAATATTCACGCTGTGGGCATCCGCCCTTGGTCCGACATCCGTCGGACACTCAGCATACGCTGAGTCGTGAATACAACAACGTTAGGTAAAATCCAGGATAAAGATAAATATGTTTATAGCTTATTCTTGCAGTCAATCAAAAAGTTTCTTATATCTTCTATGATTACGGCAGAATTGCTTTTTAGATCATGTTCCCATATTCTAATAATATTCCATTTTTCACCTTTATAGTAATCCGTTACTTCTTGATCTCGTTGAATATTTCGGTTGATTTTTTTAAGCCAATAATCGGGATTTTTCTTAGGAATTTTAAAATGATCTTTACATCCATGCCAGAAACATGAATCAACAAAGATCACGACTTTAAATTTTTTAATTGCAATGTCTGGTTTGCCAAATAACGATTTTACATTCTTACGAAATCGAAATCCTCTATGCCAAAGCTGTTTTGATACAGAAAGCTCTAATTTAGTATTTTTTCCTTTAATTGAACTCATCATTTTATGTATTTCTTCAGGAGTTTTCATACTTGCCAAAACACCCTCCTTGTAAATAGGAACTTATGTTCTATTATGGGCTAGGGTTTTAATAAAAGCAATAATATTGTGTGAAAATTTAACGATATCTGGGACATTACATAACATAATATTTACGCTACGGGCATACGCACTTGGTGTGGCATTCGCCAGACACCCGACATGCGTCAGGGCGTGAATACAGGAACATTATGCAATCGACAAATCATACAGGAGTGATAGAAACATGGAGAAATTAAAAACATTCGAGGAATTAGTAAAGAACGATAAAACATATCTCTCCAACCTACTATTCGGAAACGGCTTTTCCATTAACTTCGGTAGTAGATTTATGTATAGCAATCTTTTTGAAGAAGCAAAAGAACTCTTAATAGAAGAAGACATTAATTTGTTTGGAGAACTAAATACGACAAATTTTGAGTATGCTCTTCGTGTTTTAGATACTTCAATTAATACCAATAAAATATTTAATATAGATTTTGTAGGTGTTGCTGAAAGCTATGAGAGAATTAAAAGTGC
The DNA here is from genome assembly GCF_003719335.1 of Paenibacillus amylolyticus. Lineage (GTDB taxonomy): Bacteria > Bacillota > Bacilli > Paenibacillales > Paenibacillaceae > Paenibacillus > Paenibacillus amylolyticus_D. Next base: position 293,317 of record NZ_RIAS01000008.1, on the reverse strand, counting down.
ATTAATAGAAACAGTACGAAAAGTACATCCTGAGCCGCAAGAACTTACTATGGATCAAGATAATGATCTTAAAACAACATTCAGGCTTTTTCAAGAAAAGGTCTTTACCACGAATTATGATTTATTAGCTTATTGGGCTTTGAATAAAGTTAATAAAGTTAGAGCAGTAGGAGACAACTTTGGGTATGACAAAGACTCTGAAATGATAATTTTTGGTGCTGGGTCAGGAGTCTCGTCAGATAAAAACCCAGTAAGACTTTATTACCTGCATGGATCACTACATTTATATATGGATAAAGGGGAAATTATCAAGATCACTACTAAACGAAATCCAATTGGAAGAATCGATCTACCTCTACTAGATACAATTACGGAAACATACGAGTCGGGGTACTTTCCTTTATATATATCAGAGGGCACTTGGAAACAAAAGTTGAATAAAATTTTAAACAACAAATATTTAAGCTTTTGTTACAGTGCATTAATGAAGACGTCTAAAGCTTTAACCATATACGGACAATCTCTTGATAAAGAGAGTGACAAACATATAATTGATGCGATCAAAAAATCGGATATTCAAAAAGTTGCTTACGGTATATATGATGTGAGTAATAAAGAACGGATTATTCATGAGGTAATAGGAAATTTTCAGGGCACCTCAATTCAGGTGGATTTTTTTGACGCAAGAAGTTTTTTTGAATCATTAAAGAATATTGAAATGGAAGAATTATTTGAGTAGCTCTTTGAAGGGTCGACAACATATAACATAATATTCAAGCTACGTCTCCTTTGGAGCCTTGGTCTCCTGGATGAATCTCGGGGAGGAATCTCAGCAGACAACCTCTGCGAGGTTCATGAACAGGAACGTTATCCGAAACTAATAAACCTAAGAAAAGGGTGAACAGTAATATGAATTCTAATTTTCAATTGCCAAGGATTAAAGAAGACATAGACATTCATAAACTTATACCCGTTAAAAAACATAAAGAGGAGTATATTAAATGCAAAATATTTTCGCTGAAACGTTAACCTTCACTTCGATAGTAGCAATATTAATTGCAATTATCAAAGGAGTGTCATTAATAAAAAAGCCAAAAATAGAAAAACAAATATTAGCTGATGAGCAAAAGATTATACTACATATTACGCAATTCGTTATATTAACTTTAGTTTGTTCAGTATTTGTATTAAATTTTTTAGAGCAATATACAGGTGATAAGATATCAAATTATAAAAGCGACAGTAACGCAATGCTGCAAATACTCTCTAGTGGATTAATGCTTGGATTTTTAGTGGCTTATATTATTTATCTTATATATACTCTGGCGATTATGAACTCAAAAAAACATTACATTAATCATTCGAAATATGGAAAAATATATATAATAAAATCATTTGATGCTGAAAGGATGCTCCTCTCTAATTTTGATTATGAAACAGAGGGCAGATTCCAATTAATATTAAAAAAAGATGATGTATTTGAATATAAAATTCTAAAAGATGGTAAGAAACATTTGAAAATAAGAAAGAGAACAATAGAAACCAACAGAAAACAAAAATAGGTAGTCCTGTATTCAATTAGCTTGGTGCTTGATATAAAGTATTTCACGCTATGGAGTATCCTTTCCATGATGGTGTAAAGATTAATTTAGCGCAGCCGTATTGATGTCAAAAATACAGATCTTTTTAGAGAATAATTGCTCTTATGGGGTCAAAAGAGACTGTGTTAGGAGAAAAAAAGAATACTTGGAGAACAGAAGCGTTTTGTCGCTGTTAAGGAAATTAATCAGTTGTTTATTTTAATTCGGAATTCGCATTAAAACACTAATATTTTCTTGTACAATTAGTACGAAATGAGAAATTTACTCCATTCTGAAGAGATTAGTGTATTAAAAATGACTGTTCTTATCTAGTCTTAACAAGACGTGATACGTTTAGACCCATCAGTGAGGTGCATGTATGAGCCGGTTGCTTGACGTATTGGAATAGGAACGGCGCAAGCTTAATCAGCTTGGTGAGGCATCCTTGAAGCAAGCGATTCCGTTGTGGGACAATCCTGCGGTTCAGGAACAGAGCCGGAGGGTGGATGAACTGGTGGCACGAGTGAGTGAAACGAAGGCGAAACTAGTCGAGTGGCACGGTAATGAGCGAAGTACATAATGCGTAGGGGAGGAGAAGCAATGGATTTTCCACCATGGATGCAACGAGCGATTCAGGCAAGGCTGGATGAGGTTTCTGCCCGAATCGAGCAAGATCCTGAACTGAGCAGTGTACGTGAGGAAACAGACGAAGCGTTTGAAGCTTTGTTTGCTGGCAAACAGATTGAGCTAACACCTGAATATGCTGAATGGGAGAATCGTTATATTGTCAGCAAAGGCATAGAAAATGAACGGTTATACATGCAGGGGCTACGAGACGGCATTCAGCTAACGGTATCCTTGCTAGGACAGTCGATGTTGGTGGAGAGAGGGCATGAATCTGACTAACGCTAGTTGATTTACGAACTTAGTAGTGTGAAAAGCCCGTGCATGCTTACATAGATTAGCTTGGTAAGCATGCACGGGCTTGTTCCACTAATGCGGACCCGGTTGTATGGGGAAGCGCCCCCGCTTTACACTTAAAAACCCGAGCCGAAGCGTGAATAACTCGCTTCGGCTCGGGTTTTAATGCTTTACTTTTCCCAAAAACAAAATCTTACTTTCCACTCACAGACTTGAACCAATCATTCACCTCTTGGGTGATTTGGTCGCCGCCGTTGGATTTCCAGTTGGTTACGAATTGATCGAATGCATCGATCGGCAGTTTGCCGTAGATGATTTTGTTGAAGGTTTCGAGCTCGGACTGACGGAGCAGGTTCCACTTGGATACCATGGTTGGTGTGGCTGCGCCCGTGAAATAGTTTTGTTTGCGGATGTCGATCTGGGACATCACGACTTTACCGGCGTACCAGTTTTCCGGTTTACGGAATTCGGCCATTTGTTTCTCGTAAGGTGTCTCAGCTTTCTCGCCGTTCGCGAGTTTTACAGAAAATATATCCTTTAATACGTAAATTGCTTTATAATGTATAAATATAGGATACAAGAGAGGGCCTAAAGATATACGTCTAACAACGTAAAAAAGAACCTGGAGACTTGCTCCAGATCATGCCTGTCAAGCATACATATTTTTAGTCCGCCTTTTTCAGGAATCCTTTTTCGGAACTCGACGATCTATAAACCAGCCCGGTCCTTCTACACTGAGAACCTCCTGTGTATCGTAGTTGTAAGAAACGGTAATACGTTCATCCTCATGTCCAGATATGTGACCGTACAGGTATAGACGTGAATGGATGGAAGGGTCATCCACATCGTGACTCGTTACAACAAAGTCTGCATTGTAGTATTTCTTTATGTACTGAATGCTTATGGGGGTAGCCTTTTCTACAATCATTTGTTTATCTGAGGCAGACATACTTGAACACCCTCCTAGTATAAATAAAAAAATAATGAAGGTTAGCAATAACCATTTATTTTTCATAGATGTTAAATCTCCTTTTATGGAAATAAACCCTAAAAATACTTTAATACATATTATTGGATTAGACAAGGTGGGAGAACATGACTTATATCAATGATAAGACGTATTGGACCATTGCTGATGAGGTATACAAACGAGATTTACCCTCAAACGGATATAAAAACGAAAATCTTCCAGGATGGACCATAGTTGAACCTGAGGGAGCAATGTTGCATGATACAAACGGTTCTGGTTTTGATGCTACCGTATTCTATAACGAAGAGCACAATCAAGTTATTATAGGCTACAGAGGGACTGAACCACCTGATCGTCCAATATGGAGCGTACTAACAGACTGGGAGACCGATTTAAGTGATGTTGTGGGGAATCGTGCTAAAAATCTGGAGAAAACTCACAATTATATGGAGCGGCATAAGGAAGAGATTGCGTCGTTACCTTTGCATCAACAACTGCCTTTTATTCAAGAAGAATCAAGGTACCAGAATAATCAGTTTGTTCAGGCAATGAACCTATTTGAGAAAGTTAAAAAGGAGTACCCAACTGCTGATATATCAACAACCGGACACTCGTTGGGAGGTGCTCAGGCGGAATATGTTGCTATTCGTAACGGAGTATCTTCAACAAGTTACAATCCGCCAAGTATTGTACATTTACTTCCCGATGACTTACAAGAGAAAGTTCAAAACGGGGATTATCTGAAAACGAATGTGGCCTATGTTCATCCAGGGGATACTGTAGGATCTGGAGTGAAGAATGCGGATCAGCATGTTGGCTCTACCTATTACATTAATTCGACCTTTGAAGAAGCTAATCGATACGAGACAATCCCTATTTTCTTACCAAAGCGACGAGAGACTTGGTGGGAACAAGCGTTGTTTGGTAACAAGTGGTCGACTGAATTTATTCGTGTTCCGTCTATATCTGGAGAACAGAGTGCACTGTCCAAGTTTTTGGATTCCATGCTCGTTGGTCAGAAAGCACATAGTATGGATCATTTTTCATTCGATGAGAATGGAAACATTAGTAATCCATTATATACGCTAGATGGTCGACGGGTGGATGGCCAGCCTAGAGTGGAAAACTATTCAGAGATGATGAAGGCAAGAGAAAAGTTGAAGGCTGAAATGAACAAACTTTATGAGGAACATGGTCCTGTTGTTAGGGAAAGTTTAAGTAAACTTGTTACAGCAGTAACGGGAATCCATTCTGTAGATATGAATAGACAAAACACTGCGTATTATGTGGGTGATCGACACAGGAGCACCATACAGCTAACACCTGAGGAGCTAGCACATGCTTCAAGACAGATGCGGAATAGCCTACTTGATTTTGCTAGTGATACCAATTCTTCAATTCAGATGTTCCAAGCTTATATATCAACCAGTGAGAGTCAATCCTTTAATTCAATTGCCCATGATGCTACAGCAATGTTGGATCGAATTAATCGGTGGTACCAAGAATCTATTACAGACATCGCAGATTATATTGAGCAGAAAAGACAGGATTTTGTTCTCGCAGATCAATCATAGTGTATCTTTAGCGAACGTGTAGGAGGTGTACATATGGGAAGAATATCTGTTTCTTTGTCAGACTTGAGAAGAGCAGTTCAAAAGTGTGAACAGTTGCAGCAGCACTTGATTCGGCAAGAGCAGCAGATGCAAAATATATATAGAAAGTTGGAAGAATGGAAGGGAGAATCCGCAGTAAAGATGTCTGAAAAAATGTCGAGATTCTTTGAAGGGAGTACATCTAAATTAGCAGAGCTAGAAGCACACCAAGAAAGATTAAAACAGTATATCAGGAAAATGGAAGAGGCCGACTATGGATATCAACGGTAAGTCTAATCCCCATAGTATAGCGAACCCATAAGTCATGGGGAAGCGCCCCCGGTCTACACTTAAAAACCCGAGCCGAAGCGTAAATAACTCGCTTCGGCTCGGGTTTTTAATGCTTTACTTTTTCCAAAAACAAAATCTTACTTCCCACTTACCGACTTGAACCAATCATTTGCTTCTTGGGAGATCTGGTCGCCGCCGTTGGATTTCCAGTTGACCGGTTGGCCATGGATGGATTGAACGCATCGCTTGGCAGCTTGACGTATACGATTTTGTCGAAGGTTTCAGGTTAAGACTAAAGGAGTGGGGAATTTTAGACACAAAATAGACATAAATAAAAGCAAACATTTTCCATATATGTTACGTTTATACAGTTAGAGGGATCAACATTTAATTATCGCGATAAAGATGATTGTATTCGTTAAATGACAGTGCAGATTTAAATTGTAATCAGAGGGATTTGCATGCTCTCTTTTACAATACATATGCTTGCTAAATTTTTAGAGTGAAGGTGGATTCAATACAGCTCGAAAGTTCTATTTTTATAGAGATAGAACCTTTGAGACTCGTTCCTTACAAGGGGGAATAGCGTAGTTTATTTCATAAATAAACTGTAGTGTTTTATGTATTTCAAACAAATGCTGAACAAATTTTTGCGGAGAGGTGATCATTTTGAAAAAACGTTGGATGGCAATGTTAACATGTGTAATGGCAGCATTCCTTATTACAGCATCTGTAAAGGCAGCAAGCTCAGATTATTATAGTGGATCATGGGATACAAGTACAACCAGTTTAGGTATAGCAGTGGGATCGAGCATGTCCACACACTTAAGTTCGTTTCAAAGCTGGTATACCGGATGGAATGGTGTGTCCTCCAAAGTAGGCTTGGCAAAGCCTTATGAACAATCAAGTCTAGATCAAACACCACACTATGCAAGAATCAATATTATCGGAAAGAATCTTGGTGCTACAGGTAACTGGGCTCAAGCTTGCAATTATAAATATAGTGTTATATGGGGTTACTCGTGTGATTGGAGCGGATCTTGGAAAGACTCCATTATTGAATTCAATACCAACTCGGATTCAAAAACGAAAGTAGGCTATTCGTTTCATAGTGCTAATTTAAAGAAAAAAATATTCCTGCATGAACTGGGACACTCATTAGGACTTAAGCATCCAGATACTACTTCTAGCGCCATTATGAAACAAGGGGATAATGGATACTATGTTGTACAGACCTATGATAAGTCCAATATAAAAGAGAAATATGGAAATTAAACTTTGGAGGTGTTGACATGAAAAAGTGGATAATGGCAGGAGCTATAGCTGTAATGGGGGTTAGTATTTTCTTTGGATACAAGCATCTAAATGCACAAGAACTACGTCCAGATGCAGATTATCACAATTACTCTCTTTCTGAGATCGAATCATTAGCTACTGTCATTGTTGAGGCGGACTGGGAAGAGGAGACGAATTCAATCGTTAAATTAGATCAAAAGGATAAATATCCATTAGAGACACGTACATTTTCAAATATAAAAGTGAAGAAAGTATATAAAGGTGAAGTGAAGGAGGGGCAGGAACTAAACGTAGTTGAGTACTATGCCAAATGGAGAGATGTGGCAGGCGCATATGTAAAATATCCGAATGAATTGTATCAACCTCTAAAGTCGGATAAAAACTACCTCCTGTTCTTATATCAAAGTCCAGAGGAACCTTCAGGTTCTTATGAGATCATCGGCAACCATCAGGGTAAATATGTTTACCCGGAAACTCAAAGTAACATGAGTATTCAATCCACAAGTGATCTGGATATTGCTGAAAAAGATGAACATTATTCTGCCTTGTATAACGAGGTTAGTGAAAAGTATTTTAAGTAGCTATTTGAATTACAGAAAGGAGCGATCCCGATATCTACACTTAAAACCCCGAGCCGAAGCGTGAATAACTCGCTTTGGCTCGGGGTTTAAGGCTTTACTTTTCCCAAAACAAAATCTTCTTACTTCCCACTTACCGACTTGAACCAATCATTTACCTCTTGGGTGATCTGGTCGCCGCCGTTGGATTTCCAGTTGGTTACGAATTGATCGAATGCATCGATCGGCAGTTTGCCGTAGATAATTTTGTTGAAGGTTTCGAGCTCGGACTGACGGAGCAGGTTCCACTTGGATACCATGGTTGGTGTGGCTGCGCCCGTGAAATAGTTTTGTTTGCGGATGTCGATCTGGGACATCACGACTTTACCGGCGTACCAGTTTTCCGGTTTACGGAATTCAGCCATTTGTTTCTCGTAAGGTGTCTCAGCTTTCTCGCCGTTAGCGAGTTTCACGAGTGTTTTCATGTACAGATCCGGAATACGCGCCGGGCCGGTCAGGAACGGGAATTCGTTGGAGAAGTCTTTGATCTTCTCTTTGTCACTGGTCGGTTTACCGTCTACGATATCCCAATCGTACCCTTTCGCAAAGCCGTACTCATACGGGCTGCCTGCTTTCGGGTTCGCGAGGTTTTCCAGCAGATAGTTGTAGTACAGGAAGATCGCTTCAGGGTGCTTCGCGTCTTTGTTGATCATGATACTTGCGTTGACACCAGAGTTCTGCCATTTCGTACCGATCTTGCCGTCTGGACCAGCCGGAACAGGGTAGGCTTTGTATTTCGCGCCAGGTACGTTCTTCAGCAGGTCTGGAGCAGGCCAGTCCGGTACCCAGTTTGCGCCGGGCAGAATGCCGGCTTTGCCAGCCGTCCAGCTTTCGGCGGATTTACCTTCGTCCCATAGTGCGGAGTCGGCGTGGATATAACCCTTTTCCATCCATTCAGCCAACTTGGCAAGGGCTTGTTTTGCACCCGGGTTCACGGAGCCGTACTCCAGGTTGCCGTTAGCGTCTTTGTTCCATTGTTCTTCAATCGTGCCGTATGCACCGAACAACCAGTCGAGTCCACCCATCCAGGTGTTGGTGTTATTTTTGAGCGAGATCGCCAGCGGGAATACTTTGTCTGGAGACAGACCGTCGGGGTTCTCGTTTTTGAATTTGTCCATGATGTTCTCAAGGTCTGCGATGGTTTTTGGCGCTTCCAGGTTCAGCTTCTCCATCCAGTCTTCGCGGAGCCAGAGCAGGGTATCGTCGTTATCCGTGTACTCCATGATTGGCATGTTGTACTTTTTGCCGTCCTTGGTGAACGGATACCACAGCTCAGGATGCGCTGCTGCGTGCTCTTTCAGAATCGGGCTTGCATACTTCTCGAACAGCTCGTCAATGGCGATGAATTGACCGGAGTCGATCAGTTGATTCGTTAATACCGCGTTCGTTGGCACGGTTACGAAATCAGGCAGCTTCTCGCCGGACGCAATTGCCAGCTGCAGCTTTTGTCTGTATTGATCGTCAGTGGCCGGATACCACGTATCTTTGTGCTTCATGCCCAGCGTTTCGAGCATCCAACGGTCATGTACGTTGTTCTCTTTGGTATCGCCATGAGCGTATTTTTTCGGCATCAGCACGGAGCTGAATTCGATGGGCGGGTCGTATTTTCCTTTGGCAAACGCTGCTTCCGCTTCCGCAGAGCCGACAGCCTCTTGTGTATCATTCGTGCCTTTCTCACTGGCTGACCCGCCACTGCCGCATGCAGTGATGGTGATGAGTGCGATGACCATGAGCAAGGACCACCATGTTTTGAATTTGATCATTGTTCAATCCCCCTACGATGTATGATCTTTACAAATGCGTGTTCAAAAAGGCCGGTTTTCAGTACCGAGAAGATGGGATGAAGCTAGAAATGGAGTAGCGGAGCGTAGATAGAGCTACGTGAGCAACGGACATTTCGGCTGAATCCCATATTCGATGTTGATGATGCCGTGAGGCATTCTTCGTAATCAAAAGCGGACTTTTTGAACAACCTCTACAAGTGTAACTGTACCAAGTAGAGCGGGAGCGCATCTATATGAGTTTGTTAGTTTCGATAGGACTCTCTTAGTGAAAGTGTAAAAACTTTGGTTTAATGCTGATCGCGGTACTCTTGCGGTGTCACGCCGAATTGACGTTTGAACACTTTGATAAAATACGCCGGGTCCATATAGCCGATCTCCAGGCTGATCTCATATACTTTCTTCGTGGTCGTGACCAGCTTGTGGCAGGCCCGATCCATTCGCAGGCGGGCGATATATTCACTGATGCCTTCGCCGGTCTCGATTTTATAAATTTTGGACAGATGCGTGGGATGCAGGTTCACATGATCTGCAAGCACACGTAAAGACACGTCTAGATGCAGGTTTTTATCCGTAAACTCCTGTATCTTCTTCACGTATTCCGACCGGGTATCCTTGACCTCGTTGGATGTGCCTTCCTTGAGCTTGGCGAGTACGCCGAGCGACCATTTACGCAGTTTGCCGATGGTGGAGAAGACTTCGCCGCTTTGCAGCTGATCGATCTCACTGCCCATGAGACCTGCCAGGGTGAGCTTGTTCCGATGAGCGAGGTTCGTGAAAGCAGCGGTGATGAGAAATCCGGCCTCCATACAGTGTTCCCATGATTCCGACCATTTCTCGTCCAGTTCGGCGCAGACGGCATGTATTTTGTCTTCGGCGGCATCCCATTGGCCGCTTTCCAGCAGCTGAATGAAGGTGGGCGGTGTGTACAGCACGTCCAGCGGACCTTGTGCCGCTGGTGCTTCGACATCGGTCACCCGCATGACGAATTCACGCTCGTCCCCGACGATCTGGCGGAAGTAGGCGGAAGCCTGACGGAAGCGATCGTAGATCTGTTCCGGGAAGGTGAACCACTCGGTCATGACAATGGAGAGGGAGCCTTTCAGAAACTGTTTGACTTTGGATTGAAGCTGGATCGAAAGCTTCTCCAGAATGGTTTCTTTTCCAATATCGCCGCTTCGTTCCTTCAATTGCAGTAAAAATACGACATACCCGTGCTCTTCCTTCACACCCCACACGTGCATAAACTCACCCATAATCTCCTCCGCCATGTTGATGATGGCATATTCGATCAGGGTCTGATCATGACTGTCGTAGTGGCCGAACTCATTATCCATGCGTACCAGCATCAGCGCGGCATCTCCGGTGTGGAAGGGCAGGTCATAGTTGTCCAGTTTACGTTCCCATTCGCTGGCGGAGAACCGATGTCCCTGTAAGGCTTCCAAAAGAAGGCGTCCACGCAAATGCGGCAAATTCTCGCGCAAAGTAAACTGCGTCCGTGATAGGGAGCTGACAAGCGCCCATTCATTGTTTAGTTGGTCGATGGCTTTCTGCACGGCGCCGATCAGTTCGTCATCTGTTGGCGGTTTGAGCAGGTAGTCCACGGCTTCGTATTGGATGGCTTTCTTGGCATAATCAAATTCGGAGTAACCGGATAAGAGGATGCATTTTATTTTTTTGTCCCGGATGCGGATGCGTTCTATGAGTTCTATGCCTGTCATTTCCGGCATCTGGATGTCCGAGATCACGATATCAATCGGATGGGTTTCAATGAGTTGCAGGGCTTCGCGAGCGGAGTATGCCCGGTGAACCTGTTCGATCCCGAGCGTATGCCAAGGTTTGGTCATGGACAGGTTATCGACCCAGTGTGCTTCGTCGTCTACGATGATCATTTGCATGTTGCTTTGTCTCCTTGCTTGAGGGTTTACACGCTTCTAAGCTGACATGTGTTGCAAGCAGTATATCACACCACCATCCGCTTCTCTATGGAAACAGTTCCGTGCACATATGCCTTTGAAAAAAAGGAATGAATAATCAATATTTAAGAATAGTAATCCGATATATAGGGTGAAACTGCAATTGCTAAACTCCTCCTTAGAGAAGTAGGATGAATATGTAGGCTGGTCACCCACCTATGGAAACCGTGCAGCAAATGAGGAACTACAGAAATACATAAAGAAAAAGATGACAACGACGACGAAGAAGAAAAAGAAAAAGAAAATGAAAAAGAAGAGAAAACGTATCATTACGGGGGGATTTTGTGAGTACGGCAAATCATTTTAAGTTTAAATCGGACGAAGGAACTCGTATCCATGTGTATAACTGGCTACCTGCGAGTGATACTCAGGTCAAAGGCGTTGTACAGATCTGTCACGGGATGGCGGAGACGGCTGCCCGGTATGAGCGATTCGCAACTGCACTTAACCAAAATGGATATATCGTCTACATTCACGACCAGCGGGGGCATGGCAAGACGGCAGAGGTTCTGGAGAACGTAGGGTATTTGGCAGACAGCGACGGATTCGAGTGGATGGTGCATGATCTGTATAAACTGACTGGCATCATTAAGAAGAAGTATCCTGAACTCCCTCTATTTCTGATGGGTCATAGCATGGGTTCTTTCGTAACGCAGCGTTATCTAATGCTCTATGGCGAAGAGCTGGAGGGGGTTATCTTGTCGGGTTCTACGCTGCATGTGCGCTTTATTCTTCATGCGGCTGCGCTGTTAACCAAAGAAGAGATTCGGCGCCGTGGCAGACGTGTACCGAGCCACCGGATGAACAAGCTGTCCTTCGGCAGTTACAACGATGCGTTCAAGCCCGTCCGCACCGAGTTTGACTGGCTTAGCCGTGATGCGGAAGAGGTGGATAAATATATACGTGATCCGTTCTGCGGAACGGTGTTTACGACAGGATTTTTCGCAGACTTTTTCAGCGGACTCAAGAAGCTTGGGATCAAAAACAATCTGAACTTGGTGCGCAAAGACCTGCCAATTCATATCTTCGCTGGAGACAAGGACCCGGTAGGAAGCTTTGGCAAAGGCATTCTCCGACTGTACAACGCCTATAAACAGCAGGGCATCGACAACGTGACCTACAAGCTGTATCCGGGTGGGCGGCATGAGATGCTGAACGAAACCAACCGGGACGAGGTCACCGCTGATATTGTGACTTGGTTGGATAAGCAGATGAATAGATGAGCAAAAAGGTTTAGAAGTAGTCGCAGATAGAAAACGAAAGCAAAAAGATAGCAAAAACGCCTTTACCATCGCCATAATGAGCGGTTGGAAGGCGTTTTTTTGATCCACTCCTGAAGTATTTACGCTAGGTTAATCTATCTTTATCTATCCGCCTGAGTCGTTCCCACGTTCCTTGCTAACTTCTTCGCTCGGGATTTCCCAGACAATTTCGGTGCGGAAGCCGCCGAGTGGAGATGGGCCGAACAGGAGATAGGAATGACTGCCAAAAGTATGGATCATACGTTGATACGTATTCCATAGGCCGCAGCCGACCTCATCTTGCAGTGGCTCCAGCATCTCCTGATTCAACGCTTCATACTGCTCCGGCGTAAGGCCGGGGCCGTCGTCATCGATATAGATTTTGCCAAAGCCATTCGCACTTTCCCCGGTAATTCGAATCTCCCCCGATGTATAAGACTTTCCAATCCCATGGATCACCGAGTTTTCAACCATCGGCTGCAGCATTAGTCTTGGTACCGACTGGGCAAGCATATGCTCCGGAATATCAATGTGATATTCGATGCGGCCGTTGCGAAGCTTCTGGATATCCAGATAGTTGATCAGCAGCTGTATTTCTTCCTGCAGCGAAGAGGTTTCCCGTTCCATCCGGGTGGTGTAGCGATAGTATGCACTCAGGTTATGCGCCATGGATACGACGGCTTGCTCGTCCTTCATCTGTGCCATGTTGATAATGTAACCTAGACAGTTATATAGAAAATGCGGGTTAATCTGTGCCTGGAGCTGTTTCAGCGTAGCTTCTCTAGCTCGTATTTTTTCCTGAAAGACATTTTCAATCAGATCCTGAATCTGGTGAGACATGTCGTTGAAACGGTGGAACAAGAATGAAAACTCATTCTGGTTATTGCTGTGCAAACGCACGGAGTAATCACCTTGCTGCACGCGGCGCAAACCTTTGATCAGTTTCTGGATGGGGTACTGCACATTGCGATACAGAAGGATGGACGCCGATATACCCACAACAAGCAGCAAAATCATGCAGACATAAAACAGATTTTGACTCAGCGAGATCGGCTGCAAAATCTGATACAGGGGCACGACATCGACCAGATGCCAGTCCAAATATGTGGATTTGACGGTGCTGACGAGATAGTTTTTGCCACCCAGTTCAACCACATCCTGTGTTGTATCTTCGAGCGAGTGAGTTTCCAGATAACGGATTAGTTCGCCTGATAACTGCTTGTCAGCGGTGCGGTTCAGGATCGGGGCGTTGCCTTTGTGGTACAAGATCGGATCGCCCTGGCCGCCTGCTTTGTATGTGTCGAGCATATTCTGAATGTTCTCGTAGCTGAAGCTGGCTTCAATGACCAGATTACTGCCTGTGAGCATACCTGGTTGTGCTAATGAATCCGTATAGAACCAGTAAAAGGATTGCATGGCGTCTTTCGCGTCAGTGGAATGATCCCCGTAGGTCCATTGTCCGCTCATGTTTTTTTTCAAATACGCCTCATCATAACCTGTATCGCGGGTGTAGTTCGCTATAACCTCTTTGTTCTGCTGGGAGTACACCGCATAGCGGGTAGGCCAGAGATCGGTTACGCCGGTCTGGAGTGTCATTTTCTCCTGAATGATATACCTCGTCTGCATCTGGTCATACTTATCCTGCCACAGATTCAGACCGTTGAAGGCACGCACGTTCGGATCACGCGAGAGAATCAGGCTGAAATCCATCATCTGATTGATGCGCGAATCGATCTGACTGGACAGGAACGTGAGCTGCTTGGTGTTCGATACCTGCAGTTCTTTGCTTACGACGTCATATGTGACGTTGTTCGAGTAGGTGTACATGATCAGAATCGGGATGAACAGAATGATGATTAACAGATTGATTTTGGCGAAAAGGCTGAAGCGGGATCGGATTCCTTTTTGAAAAACGTTAAAGCGCTCCCATGTATACATAAAAAGTCTCCTCTATATTCACATACTGACTATATTGCTAAGCTTTTTTCTCACACGTTAACAGAGAGGGCAGAAAAAACCGGAAAAGCAACGCGGTCGCTTACAAGCTTTCTGCAAGAAAGCTGCATCGGAAGCATACGCTTATCAACGGATTTTCCCTATGAAGAAGGGAATCAAAAAAATCTGGGATAACAGCTACCCTCAAGGTTATTCTGTCCTCGGAGTGGCTCGTGTAAATAATACTTTTAGTTCACCACTATAGATCAAACTAACAAAACACTATCGACCCTAACAATGTTATATAGTCAGACCTCGGAATGGCTTGATACTATTTATATCAGAGAAGCCCAAGACACACAAAAACTTTTTTTGGGAACAGGAGAAGGTTCATATGGAGGCTAAAATGGAGGGTCAACGGCTCCCGCAGACGAATGCGGGAAACAAGCTGGAACAGAAGAGAAAAAAACGCTACAAACAGCCGTGGGTGCTGCACTTCATGGTGCTGCCAGCGGCCATTATGGTCTTTATTTTTTCATATATTCCGATGTCGGGTATTCTAATGGCCTTTCAGGATTACAAGCCCGCGTTGGGCTTCAGTGGTTCGGAGTGGGTGGGGTTGAAGCATTTCGAGTATATGTGGACCAATGATTATTTTCTGCAAATTACGTGGAACACACTATTCTTTGCCTGCTCGAAGATCATCATGAACTTGATTATTCCGTTTATCTTTGCGCTATTGCTCAATGAGGTACGGAAGATGGCATTGAAACGTACGATCCAAACATTAGTGTATCTGCCACACTTCTTGTCCTGGGTAACGCTGTCCGGTATTCTGATCGACATTCTGGCACAGACGGGCATATTAAATCAGTTTCTGGTGTCCGTGTTTGGCATCAAACCGATTTTCTTCCTCGGGGATGGCAACTGGTTCCGGTTCACCGTCATTATCAGTGATGTATGGAAAGAGTTTGGTTTTAACACGATCATCTTCCTTGCAGCACTGGCGGGCATCAACCCGGCCCTGTATGAAGCGGCTGAAGTGGATGGGGCGGGGCGCTGGAAACAGACGATGTATATCACTATTCCGGCACTCATTCCAATCGGGATCGTTATTGCCACGCTGGCGCTGGGCAACGTGCTGAACGCAAACTTTGACCAAATCTTCAACTTGTACAGTCCATTGATCTATCAGCAAGCGGATATCATCGATACGTTTGTGTATCGCGAAGGTCTGCTGAGCGGACAGTTCAGCTTTGCAACTGCGGTCAATCTGTTCAAATCGGTCATCAGTCTGATCCTCATCGTGATCTCGTACCGACTGGCGTACCGTTTTGCCGGATACCGAATTTTCTGAGAAAGGATGATGATGAACCATGTATCATAAAACGTTACCTTATCGCATTTTCAGCATCTTCAACAATGTGTTTCTGACCATCCTTTCGGTGCTCTGCTTGCTGCCTCTGTATCACTTGCTGATGGTATCCCTCAGCTCGTCCGCCCCTGCAAATGCAGGGCTCGTGACATTCTGGCCGATCGGGTTTACGTTCGAAGCGTACGCCAAGACGTTTGATAACTCCAACTTCTTGTCCTCGCTCTGGGTTTCGGTGGAGCGGACGGTGCTGGGCACCGGGCTTGCACTCATCGTCAATACGCTTGCGGCGTATGCTCTGTCGAAGGAGACGCGTGTGTTCCGCGCTCGGAATATTTATCTGTGGTATTTTGTCATCACGATGCTGTTCAGTGGGGGGCTTATTCCGGGGTATATCCTCATTCTGAAACTGGGCCTGATGAACACGCTGTGGGCACTGATCCTGCCAGGGCTGGTGGCGGTGTTCAACATCATTCTGCTGCTGAATTTCTTCCGCACGGTTCCGAAAGATCTGGAGGAGGCCGCATTTATCGATGGCGCAGGTCATTTCCAGTCGTTTATCAAAATTTATCTGCCCGTGTCCGTGCCGGTTATCGCTACCGTGTCCTTGTTCATGATGGTGGGGCACTGGAATGCATATTTTGACGGGATTATCTACATCCGTGATTCGGAAAAGCTACCCTTGGCGACATTTATGCAGACAATCATCGTACAGGGCGACATGACCAAGATGGACCCGCAAGCGATTGCGAACCTGTCCCAGCGGACCATCCGGGCGTCGCAAATTTTTATCAGCGCACTGCCGATCTTGCTCGTGTATCCGTTCCTGCAACGTTACTTTGTAAGCGGAATTGTGGTAGGGGCTGTGAAGGAGTAGGACGTATGATCGGAGTGTCGATGGATTGCCTGGTGTAAATCTTTTTAGTTCAATCTGTATACCATTGTGAAAAGAAAGCTGCCAAACTGGGGAAGGCCAGGGAGGCGGCTTCTTTTTTTTTGTAGTTTTTTACATATAAGCGTTAAGCTCCAGTTGTGAGTAATCACAGAGAAGCGTACGATTTTCTAGAACTTTGATGTTTGTTACGATTCAAAAGAAATTCCCTTATGAAAATGTAAATGATCACTAGGATGTTCAACAATAACAGACCTAAGTATCCATCCGTAAATTGAGTTCTCTCAATCCATTTGTTCACCAGTTCTCCAGAAAGAGCTTGCTTCGCTAAATAGTTATTAATATCGTTCGAATGAATTTCATCGATGTAAATGAGTGGGAACTCCATGCTATTGGGGGAGAAGGCTAGTGGTGGATAGAATTCAACCCATTTCTGACCTGTCCATCGATCATACTTATACTTGAAATCTGCGCTGGGTTCAGATTCAAGATTGTCCCATCTCATAAAGCCGAATGCGAGTAGAATACACAGTGTAAAAATGCTGATGATTATCTTTTTATTTTTCAAATGATCACATCCTTTTTGGCGCGAACTATATGTACTTCAACTATTGAAACCCAATCGATGCTAACGGCACTGTACCCGTTTTTTATTTTACCATTCCTTCCAGTTCTCTGGAAGGACATTCTCTCATTGTTAACTAAATCTCTCTAGTTACCTTAATTTGAATAAAATGGTACGATGGGAAAATAAAAATGAATATGAGAGGAGGAAAGCTCATTATGATGACGGATTCGAATTCCTGGTCTGTATGTATATCAAGCGATGTTAAGTTGAACTTTCTGGTCTATGTCGCCAGAGCGTATGGCATTTGCAATACGTATTTCCATGAGCACGGTACATGGCCTGACAGACAGGTTATTTTAGCAGATGAGTTACATCAGGAGTTTGAGACACAATGGCAAGATTTCTGGAAGGGCAGCATTCAACAAAAAGCGGAAGCAAAGATCCGGCAAACAGCTGTATCCAATTTTCGATCACAGGCCCAAGTGAAGTTTGCACACCTTAACCATAACTATGTATCTCCTTTTGTGCTTAGTCCGCCCCATTTTGAAGCCATCGAACATCAGGGACTGAGGGATGCTTTGATCGCACAATGGCCATGCTTCATCCAGTGGTGGAACATGCCCGCAGGCGGACAAGCTGCCATGCATTACTGGGAAGGTAAACCGGATGTTATACGATATGTTCGGGAGTTTGAGATGGAAGCGGGCAGGCGAATTCAACCGTTTCATTTAAATGTGGATTTAATCTATAACGGTCCAACTAAGCCTATTGAGGTTACGGATGAATACGTTATTATGCCGATCAGAACGGATTATTTAATGAAGAAGGACTGGTGGATCGAGCGATTTAGAGAGAAGTACTGAGTTGAGCATATATAAGCGCATGTATGGGGTAGCATCTACAATTCACTCTACGAGCAGGGAGAAAAGAAATGGAATTCAGAAAAATCACTTGGGATAATTTTATTGAATGTATTGAACTCAAGGTTTCTCCGGATCAGCAGCAATTCATCTCTTCGAATCAGCATGCACTTGCAGAAGCGTACATCGCCTCGGATGAAGGGCAGATCATTATTACCTTTGCAGTATACAAGCAAGAACGAATGGTTGGTTTTATTTCAATGTATTATGACGATGGGGATGGAAATTTCGAATATAGCAGCTATGGCATTTTCAAAATGATGATTGACCATCGTTACCAAGGGCAGGGATACGGTAGAGAAATGGTAGAGCAAGCGATTGCGTATGCACGTTCAGCCCCGCGTGGGGAAGCCAAAGTGGTAGAGCTAACGTATAAACCAGAAAATGTGCCTGCTAAGAGAATCTATGACTCGCTTGGTTTTCAACTTACCGGTGAAGAGTTGTCCTGCGGTGAGGTGCAGGCAGTGTTAACGCTGTAGTGGATGGAGAGAGACCGATATGAGAGAACTTGCACCTGACGAGTATTCAACTATATTGCCTTTGCTGGAGACGATTCGAAATAAAGCCGTATTTGCCCTTTCGGTGATCGACGGTATACAGCAGGGAAGCGTATATGTAAATGAAGGAAACCGAATCACCTCGGCATTTATTACAAGTAGTGGTGGTTTCTACAGTGTGGCTGGGGATGAAACGAACGATGCTTTTGCTCAAGATGTCATTCAGTATATGAATGATGAATCGAATCATCCTGATTTTTTTTGCATTGGGTGTCTATACCCAGGCTTGGGAGAAAAAGATAAATGACTATCGTATTCAGCATTCCCAGAAAATCTCGCGTTCATATTATCGTTTTAATCAAGACCGTTTTATAAAGTCGTATGGGGAATTTGATAAAAAGCTGGAAAAGCTCTTTGAGTATTACCCGTTAGACCTCGATATCGCTACAAAATACAGAGAACATTTTTACCCATACTATAAGCTCGTATGGCCATCAGCCGAGAAGTTCTGTGCCCATGGAATCGGGAACATTCGATGTATTGGTATCATGCATGATAGGTTTAATTAAAAAAGAGGCGATGTTATCCCATATGTTCTGAGAGACATCGCCGATTTTCATATTCACGTTGTTTATTCTATGATAGCTTCTAAAAGGTTTTGAGATGACCCCGCACTAGGAAGTTCTTGAACGTTCCTTAACTTGCGCTCAATAGCGCGGGTTCGAACTGAAGCTTGATCAATATGGTTACTAGCCTCTTGTAATTTTTTCTGCGTTTTATCCAGAATATCTCCAAACTTTCCGAACTCTGTCTTAACCCCACTAAGTACCTGCCAGACTTCACTAGAACTTTTTTGGATTGCAAGCGTTTGAAAGCCCAACTGCAGACTGTTCAAAACAGCAGTCAACGTAGTAGGACCTGCGATAACGACTCGGTATTCTCTCTGAATGCTATCCCATAGTCCAGGCTTGCGCAGAACTTCGGCAAAGAGTCCCTCAATAGGCAGAAACATAATGGCAAAATCCGTTGTGTTCGGTGGATCGATGTATTTATCTCTAATAGTTTTAGCTTCATTTTTAATTTTGGTATCCAGAAATTTGGTGTTTTCGCTGATGGCTTGGCTGTTACCTTCCTCATAAGCATCCAGAAGTCGATGATAATCTTCAACAGGGAACTTGGAATCAATAGGTAGGTGTATAAATTGATTTTTATTATTCTTGTCAGGAATCTTAACTGCAAACTCTACACGATCGTTGCTTCCTTTTTTAGTAATTACATTTTTATCGTACTGCTCTACCGTTAGGGTCTGATCTAATAAATTTTCTAATTGTAGCTCGCCTAGTGTACCTCTTGTTTTGACATTGGTCAAAACTTTCTTTAAGTCTCCCACACCATTAGCGAGAGTCTGCATCTCTCCAAGGCCTTTATGTACAAGTTCTAATCGTTCACTAACCAGTTTAAAAGAGTCGCCCAGTCTTTGTTCCAAAGTCGCATGTAGTTTTTCATCGACCGTTGCTCTCATTTGTTCAAGTTTTTGGTTATTATCCTGCTGTAAGTGTATTAATTTCTCTTCAACGGTTCCACGAATACGTTCCAGCTTTGATTCGTTCATTGCGGTCATGTCTGACAGATTTTTAGAAAAACTATCCAGTAGGTTCTTTTGCTGGGATGCAACCTCACCAATACTGTTAATTAGAGCTTGATTCATGCTTAGTATTGAACTGGAAAGTTCTTCACGATTCATTTTAGCTGTCGCATTTGCTTCCTGACGATTCTGCGTTGCCTGTTCCATCAACAACCTTCGTATATCTTCTTTTGTTTTATCTAACTCCATTCTAAGTTCATTTTGCTCGTTTCCGTGCTGTTTTCTCAGGTAAAGAGCGACAATTCCTAACAAGATGATTACGTTTAAAGCTACAATGGCAACTTGCATACAATTCTCCTTCTTTCTTTCGTTTTGACTTGATTAGACGTCCTAATTCCCTCTATCTTTTTCGTCATTTTATGCACAAATCCTTTTTTGTTAAAATGAATTCGAGAGTAACTCATTCTTGGATAAATCATAATCATTTGTGCATTTGTGAGTAAACGATGACTCTTATTGTAGTCAGCCGCCTGTCCTGCTATAATTCCCGTATATCGACTGTATTGGGGGTTATGACGTGGCAATATGGACTGTGCCGGATTGCTCGTTCGCTAGAAAGCCTTACGCAAAGCCTGAATAGGGGCGGACTTTGTGTAGGGCGCGACAAGAGTGAGATTGATCGCCCCCTGAGCGTATATCAACATGATGGTTCAACCCGCAGGCTTTGCACCTTATTTGCTTAACTACACTAAATAAGGGGCTGAAGGCCATGCAAACACCATTTATTCATAATCATCAATATAACTACATTTATAAACAAGCCGAATTTCTATTAAAAACGCTGCGCTCGGTCGTGGACCCCAAAGTATTGGATACGGTCCGCTACACCGTCAGTACGAATGCCGTTGGCATCTTCGAGAATCTGACGCTGGAACAAAAGCAGCTCCTGGAGCAGCTATCCACGTATAATACGCCACATGACGTGCAGCAATATTTGAATCAGCTTGAGGCATATCTGATTCCATACCCAGAGGTCACAGCCAAGCAGATTCAGAAGCTGTTTCCAAAGGCAAAGAAGCTCAAGCTGCCTGATCTGGAATCCATTGATTACGCACACACCACGTACCTGAGATGGATCGATATTGCGACAAGCCGATTGTTCGTTGTGTACCCGCACGAGGGGAAGTTCCTCGGGATTGAGGGACGCATTACACCCACGAACAAGAAGGGATACTGCATGTTTTGTCATCGCCATCAGGAGCTTGGATTTTACAACGTGAAGACCAAGGCACAATCGGCGGACAATTTTGCATCCGTTGCTCAGTATGTGTGTATGGATGACAAAGCTTGCAACGAGAGCATTACGGATATTAGCATGCTGGAGAAATTCTTGCTTGTGGCTACCAAATAACGCTGGAGAGTCGGGTGCGATATAGCGAAACCAAAGCAGTATCGTAAAGCAGGACAAAACACAGGTTGTAAAATAGCATAAAACACAGGAAAGGTCGCTCGGTTGAGCGGCCTTTTTGATGTGTAATGACGGAGTTTTACTTACCATAACCGCTCATGGAATGCGGAAGCGGGTGATTTATTTTTCCAAAGGCGGAGCGGCAGGTGAGGTGTTTATTTTTTCAATCGTGAATAGCACGGAAGCACTTAAGCATTTATGTTGTTACTTGCTCGGCAGACGTGCTGGCATAGTTAACGCCCAACTCATACGCCTGATTCAGCAGTTCCTCATAGTGCTCCGGCGGTGCTTCTACTGTATTGTACAGAAACTCCACCTTTGAATTAGTCACGCCACAGTAATCGGCAATACCGACATTAAGCAGGTTTTGGATCGAATCACCGTAGCTCCTTTTGTTCATCTGTTCTTCGGTTACACCAGCCAGGGCGATCCACAAAATTTGCTGATGATGCAGTTTGTTCGAACCATAGGCAAAACTGTTGTTCATGACACGGTCGATGTAGCCTTTCAGCATCGCTGGCAGATGCCACCACCACAGAGGGAAAACAAAAGCAATTGCATCGTGTTTCTTGAGCCGTGTAATTTCCGTTTCAATCTGAGGGGAGAATCGCTGATTATCTTGTGTATAATCTGGTTCATCTCCTGCTCGCAGGATCGGATCAAAACCAATCTCGTGCAAATCCACGATTTCAGCTTGATGGCCTGCTTCTGTCAGACCTTGAACGAAACGATCGGTGACCTGAAAGGTCAGAGAATCTTTGCGCGAATGAGATACCACCACTAAGACGTTCATTATCAATCACAACCTTTCTGGAGCTTGGTTTGGTAGCCATAGCTCCTCTGCTGATGCTATTATAAACAGAGTTGAAAACTTCTGGAAGTACGCACTTTGATGTTCTATAGGGAGATGAAAGTACCCTAGGAACATGAAATTTGAAGGAAAAACTTAAATGCACCTTAATGGAAATGTCGTGGTATAAGAATCATGATATAAAGACCGTGATATGAGGCTCAGAGAGATAACGGAGGGGAGATCGAGATGGAACAAGGCAAGACGAATGGTGAAGTACTCAAAAAATATAGAGTTGGCGTGGAAGCCGCGCTGGAAGTGATGGGTGGCAAGTGGAAGCCGCTCATTATTTATCACTTGTTTACGGGTCGCAAACGCAGTTCGGAACTGCGGCGTCTGATCCCCGACATTACGCAGAAAATGCTGACAACACAGCTGAGAGGGCTGGAAAAGGATGAGATCGTGCAGCGTCATGTGTACTCTGAAGTTCCTCCCCGTGTGGAGTATGAGTTGACGGCGTATGGATATGGACTTAAGCCTGCTTTGGATCTTCTGTGTTATTGGGGGGAAGATCATCTGGATAAGGTTTACGGCGATAAGTCAAAGGTGCTGGAAAAATTTAAATCCATAGAGACCTGAAGGACAGGAGGGAGCAGCAGGTGGGACATACGCGACACGCTGGAGGTATAACCCGAACGAATCAAGCCGATCAATTAAGCCATTCTGACCAAAACTCGCAAGCCATCAAGGATACACTAGTTAATCATTCCACTAAGGATACTCCGGCAAACTCAACTGATCTAACCAATCCACTCAAACAGACCGTGCCGATCCGCTGTGAAGGGGTTGCTGTGGTACTTCTGAAAAAATATTTAGATGAATACCATGTCCTGATGTTGAAGCGGGCTGGTCGTATGTTACATGAGGAATGGTGTTATATCGGAGGCGGGATTGAACAAGGGGAAAAGGCATGGGAAGCCGCTCTTCGAGAGGTTCGTGAAGAAACAGGCATCATAGATGTGTGTTTATATACGTCTAATCAGTTTGAACAGTTCTATTCACAGGCAGAGGATTATATCTATATGGCCCCCGTATTTGTAGGTTATGTGCACGAGGATCAGTCTGTCCAGTTGAATCATGAGCGTAGCGATTACCGATGGATGACGTTTGACGAAGCCAAACAAAACGCAGCATTGCCCGGAATAGATGATATTCTGGATTTTGTAGAAAAGCATTTTGCCAGAAAAGTTCCTTCTAGGTGGATGCGAGTTACTGAAGATAGATAGATTAGGAGGGATAACGATCACATTCAAGACGATTTATCCAAGAGCTGTATTGAACCTCGTATGTATGTTGATCATTGAGATGTTGTTTTTTAGAAATGCTTTTTACGGTGAAAATGGAGTTATGAAATACATCGCCATCTTTATTTTCGTGTTTATCCTCGGTTTTATCATTTTTTTAATCCGGCGTATATTCTTCACCAAACCGAGTATTACGCTGGAAAGCGATCATGTGATCTCTACCAAACTACAGAAATACGACGCCTCTCAGATTGAGTGTATCTATATGAATTACAGACGAATCGGGTTTAAACGCTATGGCAAACGAATTGTGCCGATGGATTTATGCTTTTATTTCAAGAGGGATCAAGAAACCGCAGGCGTAGAAGCTGTCCGTGAATGGGCTGCGCGCAACAACAAAGAGATAAAACACAAGTTTTTTCAAACCTTGGCGTAAACGAGTACGTCTGTAATATAAGAGCACGTCGAGATTGGAGAATCTGGAGGAGTAGCTATGAAATATTTAACAAAAGAGTGGTACGAGACATGCCAGCAGACAGGGCTTCATTTTGGTCTGCGAGTACATAAAGAAGCGGCATCGTTAGACGAGGGCCTTTTCCAGAGGCTGTACAAACGGAAGGAAAACGAACATGTTAAGCAGGAGCGTGAGATTTATGATACCGATCCTCGATTCATGCTGGAGCACGATGGTCAGGTGCTGACCCGTGCAGACAAGGCTTTTAGCGGGGAAGAAGTCACAGAGGACGATCAGATCGTGTACCACATGCCGCCGGAAGAGCGAGCGCATATCGAGAAGCTGATTGCCGAATATGATGTCCGTCCTGCTTTTGATGTGAAGCGATGTAAAGAAAAGTATAAAGAAGCGATGGAGTGGAACTCCCAATATCATGCGGAGAAATTACCACCTGACATCGTGAACCAGATTGCAGACATCCGTGTGTTTGCACTGGGGTATTGCACGAGACAAGTCTTGCGGCAGCTTAAGAAAAAGAGTGCAGAGAGTACCCAAGAGATGGAACGTATTGGACAAGCTTATAGGGAAGCGATGTTGAACCAGAATATTGCGGATGAAATTAAAAGGCGGGTGCAGTTTCATGATTGTGAGGTGACGGAGCTGTTGGCCGCGGACGATCTTGTTATTCGTTTGGATAACCGTGGCGGCTTCACTGAAATGAATAAACTCACGTTGATTGCGCCTGAAATTCTTAAGCAAGAAGGTGAGATTGTGGGTAGTCACTGGTTGTACCAAGAGCTGTATCGGATCGATCAGGGGTACGAGTTACATGTTCTTTTGGATGGAGAACCTATGCCTGAATTGATTGTACGTTGTTCTGATATCATCGCCGAGATCGAGTGAGGGGGAAGAGGTTATGAATGAGATATCTTTGCCGTCATCAGCAGAACATCCCATCGAACCTCTGCGAATGACCAATACTGCTGCCTCGGTTTTTATTGAAATACTGGTTCTTAGTGGTTCTCATCTTGCCGAGACAAACCGGGAAAAAGAGTTTGTGATTTGGCTAGCACAGAGGGATCAGAATATAGTAGGACGGGGAACGGTAGGATTTGAACTAAACGAGATGCCATGGCTAGAGAAGGATGCAGCCCTGATGAAACAGTTTATGGTGAATGTGATTCATGGGGCGGTGAACAAAAGCGGGTGGCATATCTTGGATTATGAACCCGGTGAGGAGTGGTGCCATAACACACTTCAACTTTTCCTAACGATGATTCAGGCGTTCAAAGCAGAGGATATCGATGAACAGTCATATCTGGATTGGATTTCTTCAGATGATGAGGATGAATACGAACCAACTGTTCCTGTAGGCCATCCAAAATGTAATCAGCATGGCGTTTACCTTTCTTGCCTCGGCTGTATTATTTGTAACTCTAGCATGTAAACAAGAGAGCATCCCTGTTCACACGAAGGTATAGCAATAACTTGGAGCGAGTAGATCATGCTTTTGTCAGGCACATAAGTTTATAGACAGCAAGGAGATGTACATTGCTATGGAGTTGTTTACAGCGTTAATCGCCGTTTTTATATGTATCATTATCGTGCTTATCGTTGCAGCGGTTGTACGTTATGCTGTGGATTCGTCCAAAACATCAAGAAAACTTGATCTGCTGATGAAGGAAGTACACGACCTGAGAACAGAAGTCAGAAGGCTACAACACACGAAACAGCAGGACAGCAAACATATCATTGATGAAAAAGTGTAGAAGCGGCAAAATCCTGTATGTAAAAGAACATCGGGCTTAACCAAAATAATTCTGATCGGGAGTGGACAAAACTCATGACTTCAAATCAAAACGTTCAGGCTGTTTTTATCGATAGAGATGGCACGATCGGAGGTACGGGGCATTTTATTCATCCGAGAGATTTTGAGTTATATCCAACTGCACAGGAAGCGATTATGCTCTTAAAGCAAAACGGAATGAAGGTATTCGCATTCACGAATCAACACAGAATTGCGCGCGGACAAGCTACGGTTCAGGAATTTGAGGCGCAATTTCAGGAGTATGGTTTCGATCAGGCCTATATTTGCTCTCATGAGGAAGAATGCGGCTGTCGAAAACCCAAACCAGGGATGTTGCATGAGGCCGCAGCGCAGCATGGTTTGGATCTAACGAGGTGCATCGTTGTTGGCGATGTAGGCGAGACGGATATGCTGGCTGCTCATGCTGTAGGAGCGACCAAAATTATCGTAAGAACAGGGTGGGGCGAATCCTCGTTAACGAAATTCAGAGATAAGTGGGCAGAGACAGAACCGGATTATATTGCCGCAGATATTTTGGAGGCAGTACATTGGATTATTGGCAATACGGATGAGTAGAAGTTCAGTGTATAAGGAGTGATGGGATGATTGCAAGAACATGGCATGGAGCAGTACCACTGGAGAATAAGGAAGCTTTTCTGGAATATGAGTACGAAACAGGTGTGAAAGATACACTTGCCGTTAATGGGAACCGAGGAGCATATCTTAAAGTTGTCGATCAGGGAGCATACGCACATTTTTTCCTGTGTACCATGTGGGAGGATATGGAGTCCATGATGGCATTTGCGGGGCCTGAGCCTACCATTGCTGTGACATATCCGAAGGATGAGGAGCTTGGTTTGATCTCTGATCCAATCGTGATTATACAGGAAGTGACGAGCGCAGGTAGTCCGTTCGAAAATTAAAAGAGAACTACATTACATTTAGGGGAGTTAAAGGAAAAAAATATTATTTCGGAGTATGAATTCGACCAAAAGAAAGAGAAGTTGCTTGCAAAAATCAGATGAAATACAGGAGAAAGATATGATGAACATCAAACCAAGCATTGAGGAGATCAACGAGCTCTTTCAAAAATATAGCATTAACGAACAGATCATGGAAGTAAAGCAGTTGTCGGGAACGACAGCAGGACGGGTGTTCAGGCTTCGTGCGAGTTCGGGCCAGCAATATATTTTAAAATGGGATGATCCGGAGCAGATTCAGATTACATGTGAGTTTTTGGAGGCTTACAGTGATGTGAGACTGCTGCCAAAGGTTCTTTTTATCGATTCGGACAATACCTATTTTGCATACAGCTATTTGGAAGGCGAGACTCACTACAATCGGGGATCTAAGAGAGTTTGGTTAACCTTCATGGTAAAAGAGTTGTTTAATACATATGTGCATATAGCAGATGCTGAGTTCTGGGGAAGAACGGAGTATGCACGTGAGACATGGAAGGAATTCAATCAGATTAGTATCGATGAGGCGAGAGAAAATCTGGGTGACGTGCTTGGATTGGAAGATTACCATTTGGTTCAATCTACCGTGAATCGTCTGTTTCAGAAGGATGAGGCTGCGAGGTTTCTTTTGCATGGGGATGCGGGTGTTCATAATGTTGTGTTCAAGGAAAAAGAACTGATCGGGGTGATCGATCCGTCTCCGATGGTGGGTCCGGTTCTCTATGACTTTCTCTATGCTTTTTGTTCCTCACCCGATGACCTCGACCCGGCATTGTTATGGGAGATATTCGAGCATCTTGAACAGGTGGATATGGATAAGTCCAGATTGATGGAAGAAGCAATGGTTCATCTATACTGCCGGATTGGGCTAAGCAACAAACATCATCCGCAGGACTTGCCTGAGTATCTCGAAGCGTGGGATTTGTGGAAACGACTGTGTGAGAAACACTAGTAACGAAGTTAAGATGAAATTATGATATCATGAAACATTTGTATCAAGATTTCAGTTGTACAAGAACAGGGACGTGCTTCTATGGTGGATGAGTTGTTTTTCCTGAAAGCACTGGTTACTGATCGGATTGTTGCGGCTAGAGTGCTGGCGGAATAAATGGGGTCGTGGAAATGTTTCGATGAATATAATAAGAGAGCTCTGGCTTAAAGTCGGGGCTCTTGTCATTTTTCAGTATTCAACAAAAGAATCTATATGCACGTATACCGTTTGTCGCCGGACTTAAGCAGTACTCCAATTCTAACGATCCCCACGAAGCTTATTTGCCCTGAAATAAGGGGGTCCGAATTCTAACGATCCCCAGGAAGCTTATTTCATCCAAAAACCTGAAAAATACACTGGATTAGAGCAAAATCAGCTAAATAGCGTCTCTGTGGATCGTTAGAAAATAAAAAGCAGCGAGACAGGCCAAATAAGGCTTCTGCTGATCGTTAGCGTTTTAGTTGAGTAAGGAAACTAGGAACATCGTTCCATTCAACAATCCAAACAGTCAATGATGTATTACGGAGGAGGAAGTGTAATGACGAGCACTTATAAGATTCCTGAATTGTTGCAATATATGATGGATTGGGAGCAGGAGATTAAGCACGAAGTACCTTATCTGGAGACACCCACGGGTTATTTTCTACAATTCGATCCTTATGATCACGGGGGTTATTTGTGTTCTCCCGCTGATGCGATCGTGTTTGCCAATACAGGCATGGATGGCATTCATTATTCATTTTTGACGGACTTTGGATATGCTTCTGATCTAAGTTTAGCGCCTGTAATTCGTGTAGACCCCATGAATTCTGGTAATTATGCGAAGATTGTGGCCAGCAATATACGGGAATTTTTTGCGCTGGTTTTCTCAGGTCATGAGGGACTGCTTCTGAATGAGTTTGCATCAAAACAAGAATACTTGAACTACATTAGAGAGCAAGAAGATAGAGCAAGTGAAGGTCACAGTGAATACTTCGATAGGAAACGCTGGGATCTTGAAAAAAACAAGGTTCGGGACTTGGCTATGCAGCGATTTGATCTTCAGCCCATCCCGGACGGATACTCTTATATTCAGGAATCACGGCAGATCAGACGCGGTGAAGTCATTATCGATACACTAGATGGCCTTGGAGTTGTGCTGGGGAAAGATTTAGTGAGTGATCATAAGAGAGCGGAGCCTCATCCGTGGCATGAGAAAGAAATTCCATACGATCAGGAGCAGCAGTTAAAGTCCTATATATCGAGCGCAGATCAGGTGGGGCTGTTTAGTTTAATCCGGGACAGTCAGGCCCAAGGGTTCGATGATCCTGATGTATACCGAGCGATGAAAGATCGGCTCGTTTCATTCGGTCTGACGATGGAAGCGCAAAAGCTGATGCACTACAGGTGAATTACGTTGGAAACCAAGGAGGAAAGGAAATGCGTGAAACTTGGTTTACACCTTATCTAAGCTACATGGGATTTGGGCTTGTTGCTTTGACGGTCATGGGGACGTGAAGCAATTGATCCAGAAGAATATATGAAACAGATTAGAAATCTAAAGAGAAGTATGATCATTAACATCTCTTATCTCCTTATCTTGCTGTGTCAACTAGGCTATGTGATTTTATATTGGGATGAGATTGATATTTAGGCGGTTATAGTTAACTGGATACATAGCAATGTGATCTACGGCAAAACAGACTAGACTTAATGATATTATATCTATAAAATGGAAGTGTAAAACGAAACCTAGTTTCATCAAATGAAACTTAGTGGGGGGATGAATAACATGAACTTTCAATTCAATGGCATTGATCATGTACAGCTGGCTGCTCCTGAAGGTTGCGAGAAGGAAGCCAGACATTTCTTCAATCAAATCCTGGGCTGGACAGAAATCCCAAAGCCTGCACTGTTGCAGAAACGCGGCGGTGTGTGGTTTCAATGCGGTGATCATCAGGTTCATATCGGTGTGCAGCATGATTTTGTACCTGCTTCCAAAGCTCATCCCGCCTTTCATGTACAGAACCTGGAGCAGTTGCGTGAACACTTGCATTTGAATCGTATCCAAGTCTTAGATGATGAAGCAAGAGCAGATGAGGGAGTACGGCGCTTTTATCTGAATGATCCTTTTGGGAATCGGTTGGAGTTTCTCGAATTCATTGCAGTATAAACAGCAGCATAAACCGAACGGCACAGAGCAGGCTTTAGTGCCAATGCCGATGTTAATGATAGTTCCAGTGCTAGTGCCAAAGTGATCACTAATACCAACGCTATGCTGATACTGTGCCAATGCTGCTCCAACGTATCGCTGATGCTAACGTTGCAACAGCAAAAAAACAGGGCGTCCCTTAACGGGAATCGTCCTGTTTTGTCTTATCCCTATAAACGGAGTGTCCGCACCTGCAATAAATTAATGATGGTGATTCGCATGAGCATCGGGTGCGTCACCTTTTACGGTGCAAAGCACCGAGGTGTCGTGAAGATGCTTTTCCGACTCGACCTGCAAAGTGACATGTTTGATTTCTTTGTGCTCCAGCAGATGTTCGATCTTCTGTACAAGCACCTCGGATGCATATACATCCATCGTTCCATCCACCACGATATGGGCGGTCAGTGCATTCAGGTTGCTGGTGATTGACCAGACGTGCACATCGTGAACACCTTTGACGCCATCGACTTGCTGGATCGTCTGCACCAGATCGTTCACATCGACGTTGGCGGGTGTGCCTTCCATCAAAATGTGCAAAGAAGATTTGGTAACATAAAATCCACTGCGCAGTACCAGTACGGCCACGATGACACTTGCTAACGGATCAGCCCAGCCCCAGCCGAAGAACATCATTAGCAAAGCGGCGGCAATTGCACCGATTGAACCAAGCATGTCACTGATTACGTGAAGATAAGCACCGCGCATGTTCAGGTTGCCCTCCGTATCACTGCCGCGCATCATAATCCAGGCGACCAGAATGTTCACGAGTAATCCGATTGTACTGATGATCAGCATGCCCATCGTTGCCACTTCAGGCGGGTTGATAAAGCGGCCAATGGCCTCGTAAAAAATGTAAAGCGCAATAGCAATTAACGTGACACCGTTTAGTGTGGCCGCTAAAATCTCGAAACGTCTGTACCCGTAGGTTTTACCCGTATTGACCGCTTTTTCCCCGAAAGTGAATGCCAGTAAGGCAATCCCAAGGGCAATGGAGTCCGAGAGCATGTGACCCGCGTCGGAGATAAGTGCCAGACTGTTCGTAATGAATCCCCCGAAGGCTTCTACGATCATGTAGAAGGTAATGATAATGAAGGAAAAGAGCAGTACTTTTTTGTTATTCGTGCCGTGCGCGTGATTGTGTCCATGGTCGTGGGTATGATTGTGCCCATTTTGTTGTCCTGACATTGTAATCCTCTCCTTTGGAACGATCCTCTGTTATGTATGTTGCAAGATCATATCGCGTTACGTGTTGCATGTGGTTATGTTGCTGAACAAGTCAGTAATCCGCTATATTTCCTTAATATGAACATATGAGCAATTACTCATATGTTGTAAACTTATTATAATTCGACCTCATAGTAGTGTCAACCAGATTTGCGAAAATATAAACATAGATCGACACAAACAGCTATACTGGCAACTGCACTGGCTAATGGCTTTGTTTTTGTGCTACCATCGGGGCAGGATCACTATAGAAGGGCGGACAAGGAGATGAAACATCTGCTGCTGGCAGACGATGATGCTAATATTCGTGCGCTGTTGCGCCATGTCATGACGAAGGAGGGATACCGAGTACATGAAGCACAGGATGGTGTGGAGGCGGTAAAAATGATACAGGGGACCCCCATCGATCTCGCGATCCTGGATGTTATGATGCCGGGCATGGACGGACTTGAACTGTGTGATTACATACGTCAGCATTACGACATTCCTATTATATTGCTGACCGCAAGGGATCAGCTGGCAGACAAGAAAGAAGGATATTTGCGTGGCACGGATGAGTATGTGACCAAACCATTCGAACCTGAGGAACTGGTGTACCGGGTCAAAGCGTTGTTTCGACGATATCACCGAACTTCCAGCGATATGATTCGCATGAACCGGATCGTGATTGACCGTAACAATGTGGAAGTGAGCGATGGACAATCGATTCTTTTTTTACCAATGAAGGAGTTTGAACTCCTCTCACAACTTGCGCAGTTTCCGGGGCGTCTGTTCTCGCGGGATGAACTCATTCGGCTCGTCTGGGGGGCGGATTATGAAGGGGATGACCGAACGGTCGACGTACATATCAAGAGATTGCGTGACCGCTTTGCGGACTATACAGATGATTTTGTAATTCAGACGGTGCGTGGCATTGGATACAAGATCGAGGTGAAAGTGCATTGAGATCGTTATACGTTCGGATATTTCTCATTACGGTGGCGGTGATTATCGTCAGCAGTGTGCTCGGATTCTTTTTCTCAAATATCTACTACCATGCGAAGCTTAAAGACTTTAACGATGAGAAGCTGGTCGGTATCGCCATGGACATGAAAAAGTTTGCCGAAGAGCAGCCTGATCCGGGTACGGTACAGCAATATCTTCACAATGCAGCGGCATTAGGATACGAGATTTATGTCACCGATGGTCAAGGCGATGATCAATTTTACGGCCGTGAATTTCGCGAAAAAGAGTTGGACAGGCAGGCTGTTCGCCTAGTGCTGGGCGGAGATGTGTATCATGGCGTGGCCGAGTTTCCGAGTCAACCATTTATTACCGGATTTTTCGATAATCAATTAAGCAATACGGTGGGGGTTCCGCTGCAGGTGGGGGATACTCGCCATGCCATGTTCATGCGTCCCGATGTTATTTTGCAATTTGGAGAACTGCGGATTTTCTTTGCGCTCATTGGGGCATTGACGGTTGGTATCAGTGTCCTGATCTTCTTGTTTAGCACGCGTTATCTGGTGAATCCGATTGAACGGCTGTCCGAAGCGACAAAACGCATTGCCCAAGGCAATTATAACCTGAAATTAAATACAGCAAGGCGTGACGAGATCGGGCAACTGGCCCAGCATTTTATGACGATGAGTCGAGAATTGGAACGGGTGGATCAGGCGAGGCAACAGTTTGTGTCGAACGTGTCCCATGAGATCCAGTCACCGTTAACCTCCATTCAAGGATTTGCCCAATTGGTGGCGGATCGGGAATTACCAGAGCAAGAACGAGCGCATTATGCATCCATCATTGAAAAAGAGAGCCGGCATCTCTCGTTGCTCAGTAAACAATTGTTACTCTTGTCATCCTTGGAACAGGGTCATGAAGATATGACCGAAACCCAAACTACCTTCTCGCTGAGAGGCCAATTCCGTCAGGCGGTTCAAGTGTTGCAATGGCAATTGGAGGAGAAAGAGTTATCTCTGCGCATGTCTGTACCGGAATCCATAAAGATTACAGGCAATGAAGTGTTGCTGATGCAGGTTTGGATGAACTTGCTTGGTAATGCGGTGCAGCATCTGCCGAAAGGTCGGAGCATTGAGATTCGAGCAGAGCAAATGGATAAAGCGTGTGTCGTGTATATTCAGGATACTGGAGACGGAATTGCAGCCGAGCATCTGCCGTTTCTGTTTGACCGTTTCTATCGGGCGGATCATGCACGAGAACGTTCTTCCGGTGGGACTGGCCTTGGACTGGCCATTGTACAGAAGATTATCCGCATTCATCACGGCGCGATAGAGGTATCCAGCTCAGCGGAAGGTACGCTCTTTACCGTAACGCTTCCGCAGATGTAATCTGTTATTCATTTTCCGTTCATTTTCACCTCCTATACTTGGGTTATCAAGAGGAGGTCAGAGCATATGTACTTGGCTATACGGGAAATGAGGTTTGCAAAAGGACGATACGCCTTGATTGCCACCATCATGGTGCTGGTATCGTTTCTGGTGCTGTTTGTAACCGGACTTGCACAGGGGCTGTCATATGATAATGCGGCTTCAATTAAAAATATGGCAGCAACCCATTTTGTACTCGAACAGGACTCTAATCATCGTTTTACGCGTTCACAGGTAGGCCAGCAGGAGCTGGACGAGGCACGTGCTGTTGTCGGACAGGACAATGCCGAGCCGCTAGGTGTTCGAATGACTACGGTCAGTCCAGCGGAGGATACCCAAAAGATCGATGTCACTTTATTCATGGTAAACCCGGGCAGCTGGCTGGCGTCAACCGTTACTGACGGCAAAGCGATCACTGCTCAGTCCGCAGGACAGGTTGTAGTGGATCAGAAGCTGGCGAAATCCGGTGTCACGATCGGCACTGTGCTGGTGGATCAAGCCTCAGGAACAGAGTGGACAGTGAGTGGTTTTGTACAAAATGAATCGTTCAGCCACGCCCCGGTGGTGTTTCTGAACGAGCAGGAATGGCTTGCGTTGCAAGCTGGGTCACGTGCTGGAGCGGTTAGCACACCAGAATACAACGCTATTGCTGTCAAAGGTGCGGATGATCAGGTGAGCAGCTTAAGTGCTGCTTTGCCCAAGACCGAGATTATTACCAAATCAGATGCCGTATCTGCCATCCCTGGTTACAAGGAGGAACAGGGCTCATTATTGATGATGATAGCTTTCCTGTACGTCATCTCGGCATTTGTACTGGCGGTATTTTTCTACGTCATTACGATTCAGAAGACCAGTCAATTTGGCATTTTAAAAGCGATTGGCACACGAAACGGTTATCTGGCAGGCAGTGTGTCGCTGCAAGTATTGCTATTGTCCGTGGGTAGTCTGGTGATTAGCGTGTTGCTTGTCCGGCTGTTTGAATCTGTTCTTCCAGCATCCATGCCATTTCAATTAGGAGCATCCACGCTAGCTTTAACTTGTGCGTTATTTATCCTGATGTCAATGGCGGGTTCGTTATTCTCGGTGTGGAAAGTCACTAAAATTGATGCGCTTGATGCGATTGGGAGGACGGCAGCATG
Organism: Paenibacillus amylolyticus; assembly: GCF_003719335.1. Classification (GTDB taxonomy): domain Bacteria; phylum Bacillota; class Bacilli; order Paenibacillales; family Paenibacillaceae; genus Paenibacillus; species Paenibacillus amylolyticus_D. The sequence goes on along the minus strand of NZ_RIAS01000008.1, from coordinate 258,587 downwards.
AGAAACCGACTGGAGTTACAAGGTGTCACACGGACATTTGATGACGGCGGCAGTCCGCGCACCATTCTGGATGAGCTTGATCTGCAGGTGGCAGAAGGGGAGCTGGTCGCGGTGATGGGCCCATCGGGTTCGGGGAAAAGCACGTTCCTGTCGATTGCAGGTGCACTGCTTGAACCCACGGACGGGGAAGTATTGCTGGACGGAACTTCCATTATGGGCAAAAATAAAACGGACATCTCGGATGTACGGCTGCGCCAGCTTGGATTTATTTTTCAAAGTGCGAATCTGATTCCGTACCTGAAGGTGGAGGAGCAGTTATTCGTGGTTGCGAAGCTTGCAGGCATGGACAAAAGCAAAGCCGAGCGCCGTACAGGGGAACTGCTGGAGACGGTGGGCCTGTCTCACCGGCGCAAAGCTTACACCGACAAGCTGTCCGGCGGGGAACGCCAGCGCGTTGCCATTGCGCGAGCGTTAATGAATGATCCGGCTGTGCTGCTGGCGGATGAACCGACGGCCAGCCTGGATGCGGAGCGCGGGCTGGATATTGTAAGCACAATTGCACGGCTCGTGAAGGAGCAGGGCAAGAGTGCGGTGATGGTTACGCATGATGAGCGGATTTTGCCGCTCTGTAGCCGGGTTCTTTTTTTGGAAAAAGGGAAGCTGGTCCAGCACTAAGAGACGTTTGGGTAAATGATTTGAAGAGATAGATGGCTAAATTAATACTATTGGATGCGTGAAAGGAAGGTCATATGTTCCCGATGGGAGGTGGCCTTCTTTTTGCGGTTTCGATTATAATTGGAAGCGTATGGAGCGTATGCACTTGATAAGGATCATTACATAACATCAGGACATCAGGAAATGGAATTGGAGAGGATTGGGTAGTGATGAGCAGCATAAATACAGAACAATTTCCGGCACTAAGCGCGCCGATCCACTGGGGAATTGTAGAGGCTGAGTTCCGGCTTGGCGAGCAAATAGACAAGACACTGGTAAGTAATGTGAGCATTATTCCGTTTGTCGGAGAACAGTGTGTTGTGTTTCAATTGGATAACGGACTGTGGGAGTTGCCTGGAGGAACGTTGGAAGCAGGCGAGCATTATATGCGGGGATTAAAACGTGAACTGATGGAAGAACTAGGCGCAGAGCTGCGGAGCTACCAAGTTTTTGGGCAGTTTCATTGCACTTCTCGTGCTCTGGAACCGTATCGACCTTACATTCCGCATCCACATTTCGTTAGAGTCATTGGATACGGTGATGTGGAATTGGTTGGTGAACCGCTTAATCCCGAAGATGGGGAGCAGGTGGTGTCGGTTGAGGTGGTTGGTATCGCTGAAGCGGTACGGCGTTTCCGGGAACAGAACCGGCAGGATATTGCCGAGATGTACGCACTGGCTTATTTGCTGCGAAAAGCAGATAAAGGCTGATTTTGATGAGCAACAGGATATCTATATCTTTGACAAGGCATTCACATGGACGTATGTGCATACGCATGAATCGATGTGCGGGCCGTATTTTTATAAAATCGATCAGGCATAGAGGGGAGGGAGTTTCGTTGCAGGAGCTGTTTAAAGAGATGATCAAAAATGAAGTAAAACCTTTGTTTTCCCGTCACGGTTATACCAAAAAAGGTCTGAATTTTCGAAGAGTCGAAGGTGGTCTTATTTACGGATTCAACATTCAAAAGTCCCAAGGCAATACAGCCAATCACGTTCGCTTCTATATTAACTGCATGATTCATTCCAAGGAGCTGGCGGAGCTGCAGTCTATGGTATCAGGCGGTAAAACGATGGAGGAGCAGGCTCATCTCATCTGCAGGATTGAAGAGATTGTCCCATCTGCTCCAGACCGCTACTCGTTGACACCTGACACCGACCTGGTCACCTTTTCAAAAGAACTGCTCTCCCATCTGGAAGAAGCCATGGAATATATGCGGAACATAACCAGCGCCAGGGATATTGTGGAGTATTATATGAAAAGAACCGCACTGCATTTAAGCGAAGAAACCTTCCATTTCCTGCTGCAAAATGGTGATACGACGACTGCTCAGATATATCTACAACAACTGCACGCTGAATATGGAGTCGAAAATCGCTGGGCGATCTTTGAGAAGAAGTATGCAGCTATTTTTGCAGCGTATTGACTTTAACACATCCTTCAGGATGAATAGTAGACCGGTTCTACTTTATATAACGTTTCCTCAATCGTTGGACATAAGTCAGCATCATACACTCCATGAAATTTGATTCTGAAATAAAGACTTTTCAGAAAGTTTTTAATGTTATTTTTTTGCCTGAAGGCAGGCAAAAATTCGGATTCATTCTCCACGGTACCAAAACGTTGAATCCATTGTTGAATGTATGTCTGAGTAAGGAGGTTTCTATCCAGAATACACATGACTGGTTTCACCATTCGTTCGTCTTCGCCATCAGAGTAGACCCGTTCGCTGATCGTCATTTTCTCGTACACCAGATCCAGCATCGTTGATAAATCAGCCTCATCTAATTCATTGTATTGAGCCAAATCTTCCAAAACATCAGCAGCATGAGCAACAGCGTGTGCCCACCCTTTGGTCTCATCATATCCGCGGTAATCCTTTTCTTCTCGTACATTGTGAAAGACCATGTCCTTAATCTGATGAATACGCTCACTTGACAGAAAAGGCGATGCTGCGTGTCTCGTGAAAAGAAGAGGGATAACCAGCATCGAAAAAGAACGTGTGAATACGGAATCGGTATGGGCTTCACCCAATTGATAAAGCAGATGGTTATGATCTAAAACGGTGGTTAAAATGTGTTCTAATTCGTATGTAGTCAGAGGAAGGCTAGGAATCCAGTGAGATAAGGTGGTATAGATCAATTCATCACGCAATTGTGCGTCTACCGTACCGATATTATGTAACATTTCTTGTATCAAGTCGAAGGCATCTGCGGGTGCTTGATATTGATTTTCTTGTATGTACATCAGTTTATCTTTAAAATTCATTTAAACACACTCCTGCGAATCAGATTTCATTCTTGTAAACTTATGTATCAAAGGTATTATACAATCTTTAAGGGGGAAAACCCATATGACAACTGCTAAAGGAACACGGCGAACATGTGAGAAGGGACATACTTTTGTTAAAAAAAGTGATTGTCCGACTTGCCCCAAGTGTGAGGCGGAACGGAAACCAACAGAGGGATTTATGAGTCTGCTGTCTGCTCCGGTAAGACGTGCACTTGAAACAGAAGGAATAACGACTTTACCGAAACTTGCCGAGTATACGGAGAAGGAGATTCTAAAGCTGCATGGGATCGGGCCTTCATCTATGCCCATATTGCGTAAATCGCTGGAGGAAGAGGGATTGTCTTTTAAGGCATGATCTTAAGCTTTTTTTGATCGTTTTCCTCATTCCTCAGCTCATGTGAAGCTACTCTATAACAGATAACAGTTCTTCCATCTTTACTTGGTAGAGCAAGTTCCCCTCGCTCAGCAGCAGGTGATCTTGGCGAAAATCCTGTCGTGCCTGTTGAAAAGGGCGTTTTTTTTCGTTCAGTAATTTGAACTTCGTTCCCTTGGTAAGGCTACCAGGCTTCTGCATTTTCTTGAAAATAAATGTTCCATGCTTCCCGTACCCGGCATCAAAGAGGAAGTGATATCCATCCGTACAGAAACCGGAGGAACCTGATATATTCGGATTCAGGAAGTTCACTTGAGTAGATTCAGGTTTGAATCCTCCCGAAATACAGCCAAGTGTAAATTCAGTATAATAGTAGAACCATACTTCTTCTTCGTTCACCACATTGAGCGCATAACAGTCGGCAATATCGGCGCTGTTATTTTTATAGAGTACATTCCCGTATGCGTCCCAAGCTAGCAATCCACTCTCTCCAACGGGCTGATCCCAGCCATAGTTGCCAAAAATACCTTCATCGAAGTAACTGGTCCAGATCGTTCCACGCTCCGTCACCTGTACACTCTGAATCCCGTCTCCGAGCAAAAATTCACGAATCGTTGTGCCTTCCATGTCACACACTTTGGCATTCAGATCATATTGATTGTTTCCGTAATAGGTGCAGCGCGCACCAACGAGCAGCAGATGTTCTTGTAAGGGCTGTACGTAATGATAGTGATATTGTTGTCCACCGATGACGACTTCCTGAACATATTCATCCGATACAATCAGCACTTTGTACGTGTATGACTCCTTTAGTTTGGTTTGCACAAACATACCTTGTTTTCGTTCAGGGATTTGATTAATAAGTAGTATATATGCAAGGCCATCGTGTCCCCACTGCACGGAGACGATTTCGAAACCCTCGGTATAACTGGAAATATCGGCAAAAGGCAGTAACGTTAATTTTGGATCAGGCATGGCTAAATCCTCCTTCAATAATATAAACAATCATAAGCATCATCTTCGACTGCTGTTGTTATGTTGAATTATGACATGTACAGACTGGACGGAACATGGTGAAAGTATAACGATTCCGAAAAAGGAGCTGAGAAAATCATAGGTATGCCTCTTTTCTCTCATGTAGTACAATAAGGAAGCTATGTCAATTTTTATAGGGAGATAGATAGCTTTCAAGCGTGAAATAGGAAGGAAACCTATAGAGTATTTATACATATGGAATCGGATAGCGGCGGTTAAAACAATATGAGAGAAGGACGTGTCAGAAATGCAGCAAGAACCTCTACAAGAACCATTTCAAGAATCAATGAGAGAACACCGCCCACTTGGTGTGTCTGGGCTCGGAGGCTGGCTGATCCTTATCCAGATTGGGTTGTGGTTCACACTAATTATGCTCCTGGTACAGATCAACCAATCTATGTTAACCATATTCAACACAGAGACATGGGAGGTTTTAACTGCTAAGGATTCAGGCTTGTATCACCCGCTTTGGGCTCCAGTAATTATTTTTGAAACTGTTTTCAACCTAATGTTTCTGGTATTTACAGTGTACGTCATTGTTGCTTTCTATCGGAAAAAAGCAATCCTTCCACGTCTGATGATTATTTTTTACAGTCTCAGCCTCGGAGTTGGAATTGTGGATTATCTGCTGCTTTATCAGATTCCGATAGCAAGAGAACTCGAAGACGGAAGTTCAGTACGGGACATTGCAAGATCCGCCATTGCTTGTGCGATCTGGATCCCGTATTTTATCAAGTCTGAACGTGTTCAGAATACATTTGTTCGTTAAATGATGAGACATTGAAAGGTGACGGTACACATTGAAGATTTTTCTGGTTCGACATGGTGCAGATGAAGAAGGCTACCGCGGCGGTTGGAGCCAAAGGGGACTCACCGAAGCAGGTATTATTCAGTCCAGAGCTTTAGGAACGTATCTGTATGAACATGCAGAGCAATATGACATTCAAACGCTTATCAGTAGTGATCTTCCCCGAGCGATGCAAACCAGCAACTCGATTGAAGAGTCATTGGGTATTCGAGGTATATACACACCCGATTGGCGTGAGATGAATAATGGTGATATGGCGGGTATGCTCCATGCGGAAGCAGAGGAAAAGTACCCCGGGATCTATTTTAATACGCTCAAGATGGACACTGTTTTTCCGGGTGGAGAAAGTCCGACACAATTTTATGCAAGGATACGAAATGCATTCGAGAATCTTTGTATTCAACTCGAAGAAAAGCGAATCCAATCGAATGTTTTGCTGGTGACCCACGGTGGGGTGATTAATATCCTTTATTATGTGCTCGCTAACAGGGAATGGAGTAATACGTCCAGTTTTTATCCCATCGACAACACGAGTATTCACACGATTCAGAACATGGAGAAAGGCTGGAGCATATTGGACACGAACAGGATTCCTCATTTAAGATCGTAAAGTAACAGAACTTCAAGGCACAAGGATGAGAAGGAGGTAGGGAATGATGAGCGGACAAGCGGGAGAGCTACTGCATCAATTAAAGTCTTTATCTGGACCATTTCCGCCCTGGAATTTAGAACAATTGCCTAGCCAGCCGGGAAAGTTGTTTTTGGAATGGCTGAAAATCGCGGTGGAAAGCAACGTAAAGGAACCTCATGCCATGACCCTTTCTACAGTAGATCAACAGGGTTATCCAGATGCGAGAGTGTTAATTTTAAAAAACATCATCGAGGACACGTTCTATTTTGCTTCCAGTTCGAAAAGTCGAAAAGGCCAGCAGTTGAAAGATAACCCTAAGGCGGCACTTACCTTGTACTGGCCTTCATTGGGCAGACAGATTCGGATTAAGGGGATTGCACAGGATGAGGGAGACGAGGCAGGAGCTAATGACTTCCGTAAACGTAAACCTGGAGCAAGAGCGGTAGCCATGACGGAGCGTCAGAGTCAGCTGTTGGTTGAGGAGGATGCGTTAAATCGTTCCATTGAAGTTCAGAAGAAACGCCTTCAGGAGGACCCTGATTTTGTTGCGCCTCATTGGCGGTTATACGCTGTGAATGCACAAGAAGTGGAGTTTTGGCAGGGGGATACAGATCGGAAACATATTCGTGTTCAGTATACATGGCAAGACGAACAGTGGCACAAGAACAGATTATGGCCTTGAATTTAAGGCTTATTGGAAGAATTGTTAAGGCTTTCTGGATTTTGCACGGTCTTTACCACCGGAACGTATACAATGTCATAGCGCCCTTGGAATATCTTTCGCTATAATCTTCAGGTTATCAGGACGTGGAGCTTAAACTGAAAGGTAATCAGGGGGAGGGCATATGACGATCAAAAACAAATACAAAGCACTTGAACTGGAAACTCCTGGCGTCTATGAGCTGGAGGGGCTAGAGGTAGGGGTAACTTCCAATTGCAATTATAAATGCGACTACTGCTGCGCCTACAATCGAGACGATGGGGAGTGCATTAGTAGCGCAGAGGTCATCCGCATTATTGGGGAGCTTCCTCATCTCAAGCGGGTACGTTTGTCAGGTGGTGAAGTCACCCTCAAGTACCAGGACTGTCTGGAGATTGTCACGTACTGTGCTGCACAGGGCATCGATACACAACTGAACACCAATGCCAGTCTGCTTACAGAGGAAAGAATCATGGCGTTACGGGATGCCGGGTTGTCGAACATCCATATCTCTTTTAATTATACGGATGCAGAGTCTTATGCTGCTTACTACCGTGTGCATCCACGCATGTATGAGAGACTTGAGCATAACATTCGTTTGTGCACGGAGCTGGGAATGGAGACGGTACTTGAAACGCTGCTGTTCAAAGGCAATCAGGACCACATGCAGGCAATTAGCAATAAAGTCTACGATTTGGGTGTGCGCATTCACGAGATTCAGAATAGTATCAAGATGCCACACACCGACTGGAGCCAGATTGTATCGAAAGAGTCGTTGGTTCGATCGGTCACGGCGTTAATCGAAAATAAAAAGCCGGATACCACGCTCTATTTTACGTGTATGGATCGATTCGCCGAACAATTGAATCTGCGTGAACAGCCAGGTGTATATTTCTCGAACTGTGTGGATGGCACGAAACAATTACACTTGCATGGTAACGGGGACATTCTGATCTGTGAACTGTGTCATCCGGTGGTGATTGGTAACATTTATAGTGGCACGTCGCTGAAAGACATCTATAAGCAGCAGCCCGCTGCACTAACGGACTTTCTGGAAAAGCGCCCTTGCCCGGCATATGATGCTTTATTTGCATAGCTCAATTCTACTTTGAGGTCTTCTGATTTCCTTTAACGGAAACGGAAGGCCTTTTTGTATTTTTAATATAAACGATGTTCACCTTGTCTCTTCGTTTCAGATTCATTTAAGTTACCGGCCCTAATATGGCACTATAACGATAATGAATCTGGAGAGGTGAACGATACATGATCCAACTCTTTCAAAAAACAAACCGGAAAGATCAACATAGCATGTCCGTTTCCCGCAAAAAACGCAGGTGGCTTACGATTACCCTGGTGGCTGTAATTGTGATAGGCAGCATCCTGTACAGCCTGGCTGACCGATATTTGATTCGGCATGTACAGGTGGTTGTGGCTGATGATAACACGGCAGCTACTCATACAACGCCGAATGCTGTATCCGAGGGAACCGCAGGTACAAATTCTACTACGACTGCAACGGATGTACATGCAACGTCAGATGACTGGAATTACAGCAGTGATGATCTAAAGATTCAGATCCAGAAAATGCAGACAGGCTCCGGCTCGGATCAAATTACGTATTATGTGGCTGATGTACAGGCGAAGGACGCGAGCAGTTTACGAACTGCACTGGCGGACAATAGCTTTGGTACCAATATCACAGAGGACACATCAGAGATTGCCGAAGCAAACAATGCGATTTTTGCGATAAACGGTGACTATTACGGATTCCGTGATGATGGTGTCATTATTCGTAATGGCGTTTTGTATCGGGACAGCCCGACAAGGGATGCGCTAGCCCTGTTTAATGACGGGACGATCCGAACGTACAATGAAAATGATATTTCTTCTGCTGAACTGCTGGCAGAAGGGGTAACCAATACGTTATCCTTTGGCCCGATTCTGGTGCAGAAAGGTGAAATTACCAGTGATTTCAGCCGTGTGAAAATCGACAATAACTTTGGCAACCGCTCCATTCAGGATGCGAATCCTCGAACGGCTATCGGCATGATTGCGCCGAACCACTATGTGTTCGTTGTGGTCGATGGCAGACAGGATGACAGCCGGGGCATGACGCTGGCTGAACTTGCCCAGACGATGAAAGACCTGGGTGCAACCGAAGCGTATAACCTGGACGGCGGTGGTTCATCCACCATGTATTTCATGGGCAGAGTGGTGAACAATCCGTTGGGACGTAATCGGGAGCGTGGCGTAAGTGACATTCTGTATTTGACGGAGGGACAATAATATGACCATCCTTATTCCATCCTATGAACCTGACGTTCGTTTATTGAATCTGGTTATGCAATTGCAGACGTTTAAGCTTGGGCCAATTGTCATCGTGGATGATGGCAGCGGGGATGCATACCGCGGAATTTTCAAGACAGCTGAGGCATATGGCTGTACAGTGCTCACTCACGAAGTCAATCTGGGTAAAGGGAGGGCGCTGAAAACGGGCTTTCAGTATATTAGAGAGCATGGCCCGCAAGGCGGAGTTGTATGTGCAGACAGTGACGGGCAACATCTGCCACATGATATTCGCAGCATCGTTGAGACACTGCTTGCTCAGACAAACCCTGGCATTGTGTTAGGTAGCCGTCGCTTTACAGGAAAGGTGCCAGCCCGCAGCCGTTTCGGTAACCGTGTTACCCGTGCTGTATTTTCGCTGACAACAGGCATTAAGGTGTATGACACGCAGACGGGACTTCGTGGTTTTCCATATGCGATGCTGGACTGGCTGTGCCAAATTCCGGGTGAACGGTTTGAGTATGAGATGAATATGCTGCTAACCGCACATAAGGAAGGGTATGCAATTACAGAAGAATTCATTGATACGGTCTATCTGGACCACAATGAGTCATCCCATTTCCGTCCTTTAGCAGACTCGTTTCGCATATATATGCCCATTCTGATGTTCAGTACTTCGTCTGTCATATCTGCCCTGATTGATTTTGGATTATTATTTATCGTACAGTATTTTACACACAATCTGTTCCTGTCCGTGGTAGCAGCAAGGCTCTGTAGCTCTATGTTCAACTACACCATCAATCGCAAATATGTATTCTCCGCAGGTCGGAGCGCCAAGATCCGGCAGTCGTTACCGAAATATTTCTCGCTTGTAATGCTCGTGTTGCTGCTAAACTATGGATTGTTATATTTCTATAATGAACAACTAATCATCCCGCTGTTGGCGGCTAAAATTCTAACGGAAATTTCAATCTTTGTGTTTAGCTATTGGGCACAGCGCAGGTTTGTTTATTAATCCGTCTGAGGATCATGCGCTTCCGTTTAGCTCTCAACTGTGGTGCCCTGCTCGATAACAAGTGTGGCCAGCCACATGGATAAGCAATATAAAGAGTGAGCCAACGGGCTCGCTCTTTTTCAGTTGAAGCGGTTTCCAAAATATTGGAGTATAGGGTACGATGGAAATAGAGGTTAAGTGAATGAACCTAATGCAGGAGGTGGATCATGTATCTTCGAAGTGTTGAATTAATGTCAGACAAGATTGAGCAGCCTGGGGAATATCCCTTTAATATCCCATCGATTCGTTCCTTGGAGCGGCTGACGTTAAGCAATAACGTTACGTTTTTTGTTGGTGAAAATGGATCTGGAAAATCAACATTGCTGGAAGGCATCGCTCATCAATGTGAATTCAACACCGCTGGGGGCGGGCGGAATAATGTATTTGAAACACATGCATCAGAGTCCTCCCTAGGAGATTATCTAAGACTCGCCTGGTTGCCTAAGATGGCAAACGGTTTTTTCTTGCGATCTGAATCCTTCTATCAGTTTGCATCACATGTCGATGAGATGCCGGAATCGCTACGATATTATGGTGGGCGTTCGCTGCATGAGCAATCCCATGGGGAGTCTTTTCTTAACTTGTTCATTAACCGTTTCAGTTCAAAGGGGATTTATCTGCTTGATGAGCCAGAGGCTGCGTTGTCTCCAGCCCGGCAGCTTTCGTTGCTGAGAATTCTTCATGACTTGTCGAGTACTTCGCAATTTATCATTGCTACACATTCGCCCATTTTGCTCGGGTACCCCGGGGCGGAAATTTTAAGTTTTGACGAAGGACATATTCACGAGATTAGGTATGAGGATACAGATCATTATCAGATCACTCGCAGCTTTCTGGAGAACCGGGATCGAATGCTGAATGAATTGTTTAGGGATGATTAGCCTGATCCATTGACAGGACGGGATAGTAAATATAAAACGTTAGACATTAAAGGGAGAGATTAGATGAAAACAGGATTGATTATTGTGGATATGCAAGAGAGCATTGTGCGTCAAAAGATGGATCAGAAGGCCATAGACCATGCCTGCGAATATATTAATCACGTCGCGAACGTGCTTCGCTCCAATGACCATGTGGTCGTCCATGTTCAGGATGTGGAAGGCATGGAGGGAGCAGAACCCGAACAGTATCAGGTCATTCCCGAGATTGATGTGGATGGGGAAGATATTATCGTAACAAAAGAGAGTTCCAATGCATTCTGGCAGACCAATCTCGAGCAGACGCTCAAGGATTTAGGCGTTGGACTGCTCATTGTATCCGGCTTTGCCGCAGAAGAATGTGTCCTGTTCACATACAATGGTGCCATGGAGCGTGGCTTTAGACCTGTATTGCTACAGAATGGCATTCTCAGCACATTTCCGGATGCCGTAACCTCAGCCTATAGGGATCGTAACGTGATTTCGTACCCGGTGGTCGATTATTTGATCCGATAACGGATGTCGTAAGCAAAGCTTACTTTTCGTCTAGGAGAAGATTTAGTATTTTTAAAGGGGGCGAAGAGGATGGACCAGTACGACAATGTTTTCCTGTTACTTCTCTCTTTCATCGGTCTGATCTGGACGGTAAAGGGCATAAAGAAAAAGTTGCGGCTGATGGTGTTTTTCGGAGTCATTCTGATGTTGGCACCTGTGCTTGTGATTACGGGCAGGATGGTTTGGTTACCGCTTGTAAGCTCGGTTGCTCTTGTTTCTTCTTTGATTGTGCGGAAAGACGTGAACAGGACAAAACTTTGAAAGAGGGGGAGCCGTGCTGCTTCGTCATTGAAATCATAACATCTCAGGATAAAAGGAGGGCTTCGCTTGCCTTGGCCAATGGTTCATTTTGCAATTGCAGCCGAAATCAGTTCGGCCCCATCTCCGTCTCTATTGCTGGGGAGTTTAGCACCGGATTCCATTCATGTGAGAACGAACATACGCAGTGAAAAGGCAAAAACTCACCTGATGGTTGTAGAACATGAATTTCCTACAGATGCCGATTATCAGCAGGTGATTGAATCTAACAGACATGGGATGAAGAAAGACCCTCAATTTTCGCAATACTTATGCGGTTACATTGCTCATATATACACTGATCGTGAGTGGACTTATCAGATTTATCCATCATACGAAGCTGACCCGAATGGACGAATCGTGTACACCCATGATGTGAAAAAGCTAGAGTTCAGAATCCTCCGAGAATATGCTGATGCTTCCCGATGGTTAGATCAGCTGAACACAGCAAAGGCATATGAATTTGGTGGTCTGACAGCACAGGAGGTGTACGAATATAGGGAAGAAAAGCTGGATTTTTTTATGAATAGGGACAACGAGCCTGTAGATGATTTAATTATAGTAACGATGGACTCTATATCCTCATTTATTCAGAAAACCGCTTCCGATTTAAGTACGCTGTTCCAAGAATGGCATGTATACGAACATTTGCAATCATAGTGAGACAGGAAGTGGGGCAACAGGATGGGACAAGGTATTCATTTGGCACAATATGAAGAACGATATTATCAGGATTTAACCGGGTTTACGCTAAAAAATGAACAAGTTCACTTCACGGCGTTGCCTGCCGAGGTGATCGAAGAGGCTATGATGAATCCGGACAAAGATCCGGTTGTTATTTTACATCAGGCTGTGCCTGTAGGGTTCTTTGTTTTACATAAAGGGTCAGAATACGTGGAGCCTGCGGAATCGGATCACAAAATACTCATTCGTGCGCTGTCGATCTCGGAGCAATATCAAGGGAAAGGTTATGCACTGGATGCCATGAAGCAACTGCCTGATTGGGTACGTAAGTTTCACCCAGAAGTTGACGAAATCATTCTCGCTGTGAATGAGGCAAATAAGGCTGCATATCAGTTGTATGTAAAATCTGGTTTTCTCGACCTTGGGTTGATCCGAATGGGCAGCCGCGGTATTCAGCATATTTTGCACTACACCATGAGGTAGGGAGGCAACATAAATGGACATCAACATGAAGCTCGAACCACATACAAGTAAACAGTGAATAGAGAGGAGCTTGTAATGAAGGCTGAGATCAGAAAAGAAGATTTAAATTCCCAAAAACTAAGCTGGCTGTGTATTGAACCGATGCTGCTTTCCGTCCGCGGACAGAGTATGGAAGCCAAAAAAGAGGTATACCTGCGGCTAATCGAAGGGCAACAAGCGCTATACCTGTTTTACTCCTATCACAATCACACCAAAAGTCTGGCAGAGTTTTATTGGTTCTCGGCGTATAACATCATTGATTTGCGTAGCTGGAGCGGGATCAGGAAAGGCATGCAATTTTTTGATTTGAATGAGATGGTGGATGTACTGGATGATATTGAAGCACTTATAACGGATGCCAAAAAATCCGAAGAAACGTGGCACGAAGTATCGCCAACCGATTTGGAGCATAATCCTCATTTGCTTCAGCAGACGGAGCTGTTATACGCAGCATATCAGCAAGCTTCGCAACAAGCGATCATGACAATGAATGAGTGGGTTCGGCAGCATCAAGACTTGGTTTTAGAGGTTAAGGAAGAAGATTGAAAAGTTCTAAAAGTGCGTGAAACTACTCGATATGGAACATCGTTATTTCTTCTACAGGTAACGTTGCCGGAGGCATGGGCATCATTTGGTTGTTTTTCAAAGAGATGTTGGAGTTGATTACACCTTGGTTCCCGGGATTGCAAAAAAGCGGAAGAATTAAACGACATTCTGAAGTAAGTCAGGTGAACAGAGATGAATGAAGATGAATTGTTGCAATTATACGGAGTGGAGCCTGGCAAGAATCAGCGGGAATCCATTCGTAAGCTGCTTCAACAAGAGATGGAGAACCAGGAAACAGAGGATCATGAGGTGTTGAAACTGATGTGTGTTATGTTGTTTGCTCTCGGTAGCGTAGAGGACACAGAGCTGATCTGGGAGGCCAAACGAAAAAATCAGGACACGGGTAGTTATATTGATGTGCAGCTGCTTTGTGGTGCAGGCTTTGAAGAAACCATAGCTTATTTGGAAAAAAAGGGCGGCAAACAAGCGCATGAACAGCTGCTATATCTTAGGCAGTGCGAGCCTTATAATTTTGTGGATTTTTCCATAGATCAATGGTTATCTGGATACAAAGCGTATTACGGCAACGGCATTTGAAACCAAGGGGGAGAGCGATTGTGAAACAGGAGAACGCTATACACGTGCAGGAGCAACTTTGTGAGAAATACCATGCAGACTATGTTCCGAGCGAACCCCACCTGAAAGTAGGGATTTCCTGGAACGTGAAGGAGAAACGTGAACCCATTCACGGGATGCGAATTCAGCCAGAAGGCGATACGACAGGCTGGTACATCTGGGCCGAGGAATACTCGTCAGCCGATGACTTCTTCGTCCCTCTGCACGTTACACATATCGATGAATGGGATTCGAAAATTAGTCGATATCTCGGACTTGCTCCGGGATGGAGGTTCCTGATTGCCGAAGATTATGAGGATGTATGGTATGATGAAGGGTTGCTTAACAGATAAGAAAGAGGTATTAGATTTGAGTTTAACACGATGTGAAGATTTTACGAAATGAGGCCAGCAAAGATGGTAATTCAGCATAGAAAAACTAGAACTAGAAGCAGAAGATTACAGATTAGCGTTGCTTTGGTGGCTCTGGTGGTTGGAATTTTGGCACTAACGAATCCAAATGAAAAAGATTTTGAGGCATGGCTTGAAAGTGAGTATGGAGGATGGGAAGGAGCTCCGAGTTAAGGGTACAGGGATATTCAATAGGTTTGTAAATAAATAATGGAGCTAGCGCGCTTGCATCTGGCATGGATAGATCCATGCAGGCAGCGTGTTTTTTTATGATGGAGGGATGTGGCCTTGAAGTTGACTTATTTCGTTCGTTCGCAAATCCCACATTATGGGTTATGATGTACCTGGGAGAAGATTTTTACAGCGACAGGAATTCATGGGTTGAAAACGAACTGGGAGTGAAGTGGAATGATCCGAAAGTTTGCCTTGATCCTCGGTGTTATGTTGTTGCTTGTAACGGCTTGTCAGAGTAAAACAGAGCCTGAGGATACACAGCAACCAGATGTCTCGGTAAGTACGAATGACGAATTATCCGTGGATGAAGATGAATCAGCAGTCTCTACGCCACAAGATGAAGTTGCCCCGCCCGAATATGTGGATGAGAGCAAGTATTCCGGTGATGAGCTGGAAATTGTCAAACTAATGAATACGCGTATGCGTTACTTATATGAACAAGATGAAAAGGGATATATGAGCCTCTTTGCGCCGGAATCTCCGATCTCTGGCATGCCGAATTATACGTTTCGCAAAATCATTTCCATGGGTGGCATTACGATTACGGAACAAAAAAAGCTCTATCAAGGTGTTGTAATCATTACGGAATTGGAAGACGACATCGAGTCCAGCTCCACCATGGTGTTTTGGAAATGGAAAGCAGATGGTGAGCATGCGAAATGGATCATTGCGGACATCGATTAACAAGTACAACATGAAAGAAGGTACAGAACGTGGTGCAGAAGACTTTATTTGAACTTGTGAATGAGGTGCAGGATGAAGCAAGTTTTATTGCTTTCCTAAGTGCTCTAAGTAAGGATCGACAAACCTGTCCCGGTGAATGGCAGCATGATTCGATAGAATCATTTTTGGAAGCGTCAGCCGATTGGGGGCAGGAATCCATTCACGGATTAACGCATTATGTGAAGCCTGATAACTCTTGGAAGCGATGTGCTCAGATCATGTATATGGGCAAAATTTATGAGTAATAGTTTCGTGTTTGTAAGCGGATTTCAAAATGGGTTTGCTGAAGGATGGGCGGTTCGATGACTGATGCGGTGAACAGAAACATTTCGTATATGCAGGACAACAGTCGATTTAACTTTCGAGTAGCCGGTATCGTACTGGATGCGGACAGAGTTCTTTTACACCAGGCGAAGCAGGATGATTTCTGGAACTTGCCTGGCGGGCGAGTGGAGATGAATGAATCAACGGAGGATGCGATTCGACGCGAGATGATGGAGGAGCTTAGCGTGTCTATTCAGGTAGAGAAGCTGGCATTTGTGTGCGAAGACTTTTATGAGTACGATGGCAAGGAGATGCATGAGATCGGATTCTATTATGTGATTTCTTTGCCCGAAGGCCATTCCTTTTATGATGAACCCGAGTTCAATGGTTTGGAGCGCGATGGCGAATTAACGTTCCGCTGGTTTCCGATCCAAGAGACAGAGCAGATGGAGATTTACCCTGTTTTTTTGCGAAAAGAACTTGTTAATCTTCGTGATGCGAGCAGCATTAGACACTTTATTCAGAGATAGAGGGGTAGCGAGTGGATATTACATTTATTCGTCATGGTCACGCGGTTCATGGATATTGAGCCTTGCCGTAATGTGGAGGAAGCCGAGGAGATGATCCAGTTTCATATCGGTGACTCGGGCTGCAGATATGGAGTTTTTAATAAAATAACCCATCAATTGATCGGCACAGCAGGTTATCACTGTTGGAATCCGAACGTACCATCCAGCGCAGAGATCGGGTTTGATCTAGCCCCTTCTTATTGGGGACAGGGGCTGATGCGAGAAGCATTAACGGCCTTGATTCCTATGGGATGGAACATCATGAAACTGGGATTGGATTGAAGCAACTGTGGAGCAAAAAAATATTCAATCACAGCGGCTACTCGGGAAATTAAACTTTATCAAGTCGGATGAACTGAAGGACGGCCTTTTTTATTACACGTTACATAGGGAATCTATCACATTTGACTAAGCTAGTCTGATGCACTTAAAAGGCTCGACTGACATCGAGTAGGAGGTTTGCATGAAGTCTATTTCTCTTTCATTTTCGATACTTTTAGCCAGTTTTATTTTAGGAGTGTCATTTATTGTTGGCTCTGTACTGCTCATGAATCAGGACAAAGATCAAAGTAATGGAACTCTGAATCAGACAGCGGAACAGCAGACGCTCTTGCCTGACAAGGTTTTGTTAACATTGAACGAAACCGCTGCCTATCTAGGAATGAACGAAGATCAGGTGATGAGTATTATTAAAACAGAGCAGAGCAGTCTGAATGCATTTCACCACTTTGAGGGGAAGATGTTTCCCTTTATCAAAGTCCAGGATCAATTTTACGTAAGTCGGGCTGAGCTGGATTTGTGGATACAGGATGCATCAAGCAACCATCGTAGATACATTAATGGGGAATTACAATAGTTATGTCATGTAGCGTTATTCATATCTTCTGATCATCTGCGTATATATCGTTATTTTTAGAGAGGAGATATAAACACTAACATGGAAATCATAGGACAACAGATTCGGATTACTAGTTTAACCGAGCAGGATATGGATTTTATGAGCAAACTGGAATGTGATGCGAGCTTATGGACTTTTGAAGAAACCGTTGAAACGAAGGTAGGGGACGCAAAGGAGAAGTACCGCAGTCATTTCCCGGTGGAAGGCGAGACGCCGTACGCATATGATTTTGTCATCCGCCGCTTGAACGATCCTCATGAGACACCAGTGGGTATGGTTCAGATGTGGAGTTACGTTGATTTTCGCAAAAGCTGGGAGATCGGTTTCGCGGTGTTGCCTGAATATTCAGGAAAAGGATACGGAAGCGAGTCGATCCGCTTATTACTGCAATTTGCATTTAACGAGTTACAAGCACACAAAGTCGTAGGTATGTGTAATGCCGAAAATGTAAGATCAGCGGCTTTGATGCAGCATGTAGGCATGACAAGAGAAGCCGTTTTCAAGGAAGAGTTATGGTGGCAGGGTAAGTGGACAGATCAGTGTTTTTTCTCCATTTTGGATAGAGAGTTTAAGCATGAAATGGACGTAAGGCGGTAGTAAACTAAGACAAGCCTAAATACCAGAGGGGGTTAATCTAGTGGCAAGGCGTAAACTGGTTTTGCTCAGCGATTTGTATTTTGAATCCAATGATGAACTGAATGAGAGAATTCGAAGCTTGTTCCTGCACCAAAAGCCTTCAATCGGTTACATCCCTTCCTGTTCTGATCCACAGCGAATTTATGTCGAGCATACTCGGCGTTTTTATCGTCAGTTTGGGATTGAAGATGTGCAGTATTATGATCTCGATACCGAGTATGAGGAAAGCATGCTGGACTCCCTTTTCGAATGTGATGCGATTCATTTATCTGGCGGAAATACGTTTTATTTTTTAAGTTTGCTACAGCAACGAAATATGCTTGAACAGCTACGTTCCTATATCAGTGACGGTGGTATTTTGATTGGGGTTAGCGCGGGCAGTATCCTGATGACACCTACGATTCAAATAGCTGGATACGGTGAGGATGCAGACGAGAATCATACCGGTTTGACAGATTTAGAAGCCCTTGCTCTTGTAGATTTCGAGTTTGCACCCCATTGGGATCGTTCGGAAGAAATGATGCAACCGTTCAGAGAATATGCTCAAAACCATCAAACCAAGGTATATGCGTGTCCGGATGGTGGGGCTGTTGTTGTTGAAAATGAATCACTTGAATTATACGGCGGGGCAACTCCTGCTTTGTAAAGAGAGGATGAAGAGTTGATGCGTGCTATCCAAGTGCACCACTATGAAGCTTTTTCAAGCATTCCAGGCAAAGGCAACCCGGCGGGCGTTGTTTTTGAAGCAGATCATCTGAGCGAAATTGCAATGCAACAGATTGCTCATGCCGTTGGTTTTAATGAGACGGTATTTGTATTGAAGTCTAGAGCGGCCGATGTTCGGTTGCGTTATTTCACTCCGGGCCACGAGATTAATCTGTGTGGTCATGCGACCATGGCGGCGATGTATGGGCTTAAGGCACGTGATGTATTAAAAGGAAAAGATTCCATTACGATTGAAACAAACGTAGGTGTATTGCCAATTCAGTTTGAGCAACAAGGTGACACCTGGTTGATGGAGATGAAGCAGGACCAGCCACGGTTTGTTCCCTTTCAAGGGAATGTTGAGAAACTGGCTAAGGCAATTCATCTGACAACGGATGATCTGGACATGACCATGCCTATCGTATACGGAAGTACAGGTGCGTGGACGTTATTAATCCCGATTCGTCGTTTAGATGTATTTGTTAAAATGAAACCGTATTCTTCTCAGTTCCCGGACATTTTGTCTGAAAATCCCAAGTCATCCTTACATCCCTTCTGCTTCGAAACCCGCGATGCAGATGCTCTGATGCATGCAAGGCATTTCTCTTCGCCATACTCAGGCACAACGGAAGACCCTGTCACAGGCACCGCATCAGGGGTGATGGGTGCCTATTATTTGACGTATGTGAATCAGGAGATTCACGAAGTTGATTTTATCGTAGAACAGGGGCATGAGATTAATAGAGATGGCAAGGTTCAGGTGAACGTACGCCGGGAGCAAGAGGGAATGGATGTCCGAATCAAGGGGACGGCTGTTTACGTTCGGGAGATGAAAGTGGACATAGACAGTTGAAGTGATGACAGAAGGAGAGAGTCGCTATGGACGAAAAGTCCGTATTGAGCAGAGTCATCGATATATTAAAGGAAGAGTTAACCGACGCGTTAACAGGAGTGTATTTGCATGGCTCCATGGCGATGGGATGTTTTCATCCGCTACAGAGTGATATCGATATTTTAGTTGTATGCAGAGAGAAACGCTCTTCTGAGACTTATCGCGGAATCGCCGACCAACTGATACGAATAGAAGATGAAATGCATCTTTCGAAAGGGTTTGAGATTAGTTTTGTACTAGAGTCAGCTATAACAGAAGGTCGATACCCTACGCCATTTGAGTTTCATTATTCTGCTTATCACCGGGAGAAGTACAGAAATAATCCTGATTATCTCTGTGGTGGTGATGATGACCCGAATGTTGTTGCACATATGGCGGTTATCTATGAAAGAGGTATCGTGCTGTATGGCAAGCCGATCAAGAAATTGTTCCAACCGGCGAACCGCGAGCATGTCATTCATTCTATCGCCTCCGATGCAAATTCAGCGTTGGAGGAGATTGCGGAGAATCCGGTCTATTATGCTCAAACAAATTCATGAAGCTATGCAGGCTTAAAGGAGAACATGACATATGAAAGAGTCACAACGAATCAAATGGGAGAAACAATTAAAGCAAGGAAAAAGACATCATATTCTCGTGCGCGGCGTTCTCGGCTGGGGTCTGCCTTTGGCTTTTCTGTATACCTTGGTGATGACGTCATGGAGTGGACAAAGTTTAACCCTGAATGGCGAGTTTTATGTAAACTTACTGACTGCACTTGTTCTGTTTCCCGCCGCTGGCATCTGGTATGGTGCCTGGACGTGGAAAATCTTGAAAATGAAAGTCGAGCAAGGCAGAAGGTAAAGTGATGTCAAGTATTTCTGGACAAACGTCGATGCTTTTCTGCAGCATGGTGTTGGCTATGTTGTTACTCGCGAGGAAGAGATTGTGTGCATATGTCTTTCTGCTTTTGTCGAGGGGAACACACATGCCATTGACATTGAAACACTAGAAGGTCATCGTAAGCGAAATTATGCTGCCTTGGCGGCTCAAGCGTATATGAACGAATGTAACGATAGAGGCCTCCGTTCCTATTGGGATTGCTCTCCGGATAACATAGGTTCGATCCGTTTAGCACATGGTGCAGGTTTATCTCTGGATTTTAACTATCCGGTCTATTGGTACAGCATTTCATAGTGTATGCGTCAGTAATTGAAGGGGGTAAGAGCGTGGATGAGACACTAGAGTCACAGATCCAGTTTCTGATTGAAATAGACAAGCTGAAAACCATTGAACGAAGAACAAGAATTATCCATGGCGAACGGCTCGAAAATGATGCAGAACATTCTTGGCATCTAGCAATGATGGCATTCATATTGCATGGTCATTCTAACAAGGAAATCGACATGCTTAAAGTGATCAAGATGTTACTTGTGCATGACCTTGTTGAAATTGATGCGGGTGATACCTTTGCATATGATACCCAAGGAAATACAGATAAACATGAACGAGAGCTTAAGGCCGCACATCGATTATTTGGTATGTTGCCAGAAGACCAAGCCGAAGAACTGTTAAGTCTGTGGATGGAGTTTGAGACCAAAGAGACACCGGAGGCCAGGTTTGCTTCTTCCATGGATCGGTTGCAGCCGATCATTCATAATCATCAGAATGAAGGTGATACATGGCAGAAATATAACATTACGAGTGATCAGGTATTAAATCGTAATGCTGAAATTGCGAATGGGTCGGCAACGCTGTGGAAGTATGCACAACAAATCGTACAACATTCGGTAGATCAGGGGATATTGAAACAATCCAAATCCTAATGAAGCTACCGATATTTTAACTACGTTTGGACTTAGGAGGATAACATGGGATACATCACGGATTTGCGAAAATTGGTAGGCACACGTCCTTTGATCATGGCAGGTTCATGTGTATTGGTATTTAATGAGCAAGGCCACCTGCTACTTCAGAGAAGGACAGACAGTTTGGATTGGGGCACCATTGGCGGTTCGCTTGAACCGGGTGAATCGTTAGAAGAGACTGCTGCGCGTGAACTATATGAAGAAGCAGGTCTACGGGCGGAGGCGTATAAGCTGATTACCATATTTTCGGGTCAGGATATGTATTACCGTTATCCGCATGGAGATGAGGTCTACAATGTCATGGCGATCTATGAAGCAGGAGGTATTACAGGCAGTCCGACGGTTATGGATGATGAAGGGTTAGAGCTCAGGTACTTCGACTTGACGCAGCCGATCCCCGATATCAATCCTTTCACCAAATATGTGCTGTCCAAAGCGGGATATATCCAAGGTTAGTAGGCGTTTCGCACAATATTATCATTTTTCTCTCAGTGATTTACGGATACTGATCTAGTATGATAAGAGTATCATTTTGCAAAGAGAGAGGGTTAGACATGGATACATTTTTGCAGCAAATTAACGAGTTAAATGAGCTTCAGATCGAGCTGGTCAGCCTGCATCCTTTTTTTGCAGAACACCATCCGGTTGTTGTAGCACACGAATCGTTGTTATATATCTATGATTATTCATCTGAAACCGGGCAATACGAATGGGTCAAAACCGTACCGGACGATCTGTACATCCCCGATGACTGTCTCGGTGCAATGCCCGTACATCATATAAACAATCGAATGTGCGCGATTGTGACGGCTTCTGTTTTCAAAGATTTAGAGCAGAAGGTTTTTCTGTTCCATGAATATGTTCATTGCTCTGTCTATGGAAAATACGGGGAGCGCATCGTTGACCGTCTGCAGATTAAACATAGAATGACCCAGCTAAAGCGTGTAACCTGGGAGATCGATTATGAATTTCCGTACGAAGATGAGACTGTTGCGGGGCGGATTGAATCTCTTCTATCTGCGTTGAAAAGTGAGGATTTACAGCAAATTCAGGTGGCACGCACCGCATTGTTTCAATCTCTTTCAGAAGAGCAAGCGGAATACTGGAGCTGGCTGGAGTGGAATGAAGGTTTTGCGCGGTATGTTGAGAATTTGATTCGAGCCAAGTATGAATTGGAACCTAATCATTTTGGCGATGCAGCTCCTTTTAACCGTCTCGTTTTTTACGAGTGTGGGTCGGAATATATCCGTTTGCTGGTAAAGGAGCAGACTGCGTATCATACGGATCTGGAGAAGTTGTTTGACCGGATGCAGGACGAGAGAGTGGCAGGTTTGGTGAGCTAACGAGAGATTAAATATATAACCATTCCTTCAATGGAAAAAGGAGATATGTCTATGCCTCTGCCTATGGTACATCTAAGTGTAGCCCATCAATTGGCTGATACGTTGCCTGAACCGCTGGACCTGGGAGCATTTTATCTCGGAAATATTGCGCCGGATGCCATTCATATACGTGAGGGCACGACAAGGGACGACAAACAGCACACTCATTTTTATCCTAAGCAAGAAGACAATTATACTGGACGTCTCCAGAAATTTTATGGTGATTACATCAACGAGCGCACGAGTGAAGGCTGGACTTCCTTTGTTCTCGGTTATTTCATGCACGTGATGACGGATTATTACTGGTTTCGAAGTGTTTATCCCGCATTCGAGGAACAGGTTCGTGAGCATGACCAGTGTGAGGGAGTCGTGAGAACCAAGGAAGACCTGGCCCGTTTATATTACAAGGAGACGGATCAGATTGATTTTAATCTGTATCGCACCATGAATTGGAGCGAAGAAGTATGGTCGGCATTAAATAACTCGTCAGGGTATGAGATGACAGATCGTTTAACGGTAGATGAGATTCTACGCTGGCGTGAGCGTACGTATTCTTTTCTGCAGGGAAAAGCGCCGGGCATTATTCCGTATTACATTACCGAAGAGGTTGTACAAGCTTTTGTTCAAAAAACAGTCCCGCGCTTAATCGACTTATTAGCTGAATGGGAGGCCTTGAGGTGAGATATATCGGAAGGTTGCTTCTATTCTTCAGCGTCATCTTCATTGCAGCGTGCGGTGGCAACAATTCGAGTGAGATAGGCTCCATAGAGGCTGAGAGACTAGAACAGAGTCAGGGAATTCCTACGTTAATCACGTTATCGTGTAATCAAGCTCACTTCTCTAAAACATGCCGCGATGTAGAATTCGACCGCGCTGACGAGATACGCATCGTAACCGAAGCCATATTCAATGCTGAGCGTATGCAAGGGGCCCTTGATTATGTTGCTGAGTACAATATGAACATCACGTATGCAGATGGCTCCGTCACTCGGTACGATCTGTCACTGGGTGCAGATCCAAAGACGCAAGGTTTGCTTGTAAACCAGGAGGATACGATGACTGGATATACGATCCCTCTAGAGAACGCGAATCGACTCAGACAAATCATTCAGCGGCGTATTGACTAGAAGGAGCGGAAAGACAAACAACATGAATACAGGTATATAGATGAATGGAGATGCAGGCAAGTTGATAACAATCGGAACACTGACGACAGCAGATGTGGATGGAGCATATCATATTTTTGAGACAACGATTCCAGAAGCGTACCGTCAGGAAGGAATCGGATTCCTTCTGGATGAAATTCAGGAAGAGATTGAACATAAAAAGGCTGTTGTACAATCTGTTTTGCAACATGAATCTGATCTTGAACCAACGACGACGAGTCCCTTTTTCCTTGTTGCCCGAAAAGAAGGTAAGGTCGTAGGGACGATCTCATATGGGCCTTGCGGGAAAGTCGTTCAGGAATGCACCAACCATGGTCTGGATCACGTTGGAACGCTGGGCTCCCTGTATGTTTTACCTGAATTGCAGGGTCAAGGGATTGCTTCTGCACTTATTACAGCCCTGGTCACCGAACTACAGAAGCGGGGTGTCGCCCAATTTTGTCTAGACAGTGGTTATCGAATTGCACAGCAGAAGTGGCGGCAGAAGTTTGGAGAGCCGTATGTTGTGACGAAGGACTACTGGGGCGAAGGCAGTGAAAATATGGTATGGTTGTGTGAAGTAAAGGATTTTACTGGAAAATAAACAAAAACAAAAGATGACCCCCTGCACGTGAACAGGAGTCATCTTTTTTTACTTCTTTTACTTAGAGCGCATCGCTACATACGCATCATCGTAAAGTATACAGACAGAAGACAAAAAGAGAAGAGAGGAGAGGGACTGCAACATGACAGAAACAACAGATGCACCAGATAAAACAGGAACAACAGGAACAGAGGAATGGAGCCCGCCGCAACAGAAACTTTCCCCTCATGCCATAAGTTTGTGGAGAGTTAGCGCGATCCTCTACAACGTCATAGGCTTTGTGGTATTGGCAGCGCTGCTTATACTGGACTCTGTGTATGATTGGAGACCGTGGATCGGCTGGATTCTATGGGGAGTCACGGTTATATCCGCAGGTTATGCCGTATGGGATATCTTTTTGCAGCCAGTTTGGTTGTATCGATATTGGTTTTATGGCGTTAACGCAGAGTTTGTGCAACTGAAGCATGGGGCATTGAACAAGGTGCACCAGGTCATTCCGATGGCCAAGGTGCAATCCGTATCAACCAATCAGGGGCCATTGATGAGAAAATACGGACTGTACTCGGTGTCCATCGGAACGATGGGTTCATCTCATCATATACCGGCTTTGCCGGAAGATGTGGCATTTGCGCTGCGTAACCAGATTGCGGACTATGCCCGGATTAACGAGGTGGATGAATGACGGAGTTGAAAAGGCACCATGGACTTAGTTTGTTGTGGAGTCTGGGTAATCTGATCAAAAGCACATTTGCCTTCATTCTGTTTTTATTCGTATTCCGTGCAGGGTCAGATTCGACATGGGTTTTCTATGCAAGGATGATTTTTTACATTGGTATTTCAATCGCACTGATCTCTATCATCTGGAAATGGTCTACCACTCGTTATTCAGACGATGAGAAAGCTTTCCATATCTACACGGGGGCATTCAGTCGAACCCGTAGAACGATCCCGTATACGAAAGTACAAAATGTGAGCCGACATACGAGCTTTTTTCATCGATTGTTCGGTGTAACCTCTATACGCTTCGAAACAGGTATCAAGGGTGATGATGCGACGTTTCAGCTACAGGTCGTTTCGGTTTCTGAAGCAGAACGGTTAGAAAAGCAGGTAGCCCGTCATTTATCCGAGGTCCAAGCTACGGTTGAGGAAATTATGGATGATGAGCGGAACGCACAGGATGAGAAAAGCCAACGTACAGAGCAGTATATCGAAACTGGAGAACAAGCAGGTAGTGACGTAAGCGCAAATGCCAAAGACAGTGACAATGGAATTAAAGCTTCAGGTAATGTGATCCGTACAGGTGACCATGAAGAAACAAGCGGCTTCTCTATACCTGCTGACAAAGCCTCACTCGAACGCGTCGTTCACTATCGTTCTGCGCGCAAAGATGTGTTTAAAGCATCGTTTACCTCACTTAGTTTTCTGGTGTTGATCCCGATCTTGGGTTCCTTGTACTCAACCGTAAAGGATTTCTTCCCAGACGAAACCGTAACCGAAAGCCTTGTATTATCCTGGCTTGAATCATGGTGGGTAACGAGCCTGATCATTCTGCTATTGATCCTTATATCCGTCGGGCTTGGAATTGTTCGCACCTTTGTGAAATATGGAGATTTCCAGATCACGTCCGATGACAAGCGAATTTATATTACGAAGGGCATGCTGGAAAAGACGTCGTTCTCGATCCAGAAAGACCGTGTACAGGCCGTCAAGATTACACAGTCCCTGATGAAAAGAATGCTGGGTCTTGCTGAGGTAGAACTTACAACCGCAGGTAGTTTGGGTGAAGCTAGCCAGGAGATTAACACATTATATCCCTTTTTACCTGTGAAAGAGGCCTATCGCATCATAGAAGAAATCTTGCCTTCCTACCATGTGACGGAGGAGATGCAGAGGTTGCCTCAGAAAGCGCTGTGGCTGCGATTACTTACTCCAAGCTGGTTGTGGATCATCGTCACAGGTGTGCTGGCATACTTCAAACCGGTTTTGTTCGGCGTTGAACAGGCTTGGTGGATGATGTCGTTACTGCTGCTCGGTTTGATTCTAACAGGCAGGGTGGTTAATTTTTATCATACGCGGTACGCACTGAACGATCAGTTCATTCAATTTCGCTCAGGTGCGCTGACTTCGACACAGTTTCTGTCCAAACGGGAAAAGGTCATTGAAATCAAGATTACACGTCATCCCTTGCAGCGCAAGTTAGGGCTGGCTTCCATCCATACCGTAAATCGCGCCAAGCCTGTCATGCATCATCATGTTCACGATATACCGGGTGACGTGGCAAACGCGTTCCAGATGTGGTACATGAGGCGCTCCAACGAGGTGCAGATCCGGTAGACAAAGGCAAGGGGGCGTTAAAATGAATAAAACGAAAAAGATTGTATCATGGACGATTGGCATTACGCTGATTTTATTGATTCTCACGCCGTTTATCTATGTAAAAGCTAACAAAATGATCTATGCACATCGTGTCACGACATATTTAACGGAGCAGAAACATTATTCTCCTAATGAGATTGAATCCGTAGAAGGCGTCTGGAGTGTGAAATTGCCACCCTTCCTTGCTGTAGTGAAGTTTAAGGATGAACCGGATGTGGAGTATATATATTTTGCACATAATGATGTGATTCAGTTCAGCCACCGCATTTCGGAGGAGGCGAAGAAGAGCGGCAAAACGAAATCCGACCTGAAGCATTTCGCGCCAATGGACGACCAGCAGTAGAGGAAAAGAGGACGAGGGTTAATGAAAAAAGTAATAAAAGCTGTATTTTTGGATGTGGACGGTACGTTGCTCAGTGAAAAAGATCGTAGCCTTTCCAAGGATACCGAAGAGTCCATCCGCAGGTTAATCCAAAAAGGAATTCATATCATCCTTGTGACCGGCAGACCACATCATCTGTGTGAAGAGTTCAAACATCTTGGCATAGATACGGTTATTTCAGCTAACGGAGCTTTGGTTACTTGCCGTGGTGAAATTATTCATAAATCCATTCTTTCTTCAACCATGGTTAGGGAATTCAGTCATTTTGCTGCGTCTCAGGGACATACGCTTTCCTACTTCACTGAGTCTTTAGGCATGAACGGAACCTGCCGGACGGATCATCGTGTGACAGATGCTCTTCGAGAGACACTTGGATTGATGGAATATCCGGATCAGATCATGACGCTGGATGAGGAGATATACTGTATGTGTTTATACGCAAATGAGGAGGAAACCAACCAATATAAAGAACGGTTTTCCTCTTTGCGATTTGTACGATTCCATCCATACGTTTGCAATGTGCTTGAAGCAGGTGAAGTCAGTAAATCTGTAGCAGCTCAGATCGTTCTAACTCACCTAAATATACCCAGAGAGGAAACGATGGCTTTTGGCGATGGAGAGAACGATATAGATCTACTAACTTATGTGGGCGTAAGTGTTGCTATGGGAAATGGTGGAGAGCGTGTTAAGCAAAGTGCCGATTATGTCACACTGAAAGCGAGTGAGAATGGAATAACCCATGCGTTAAGGCACTACAAGCTTATATAAAAGGACTTTAGTTGGAATAAGGGATATCCATATTGTGGATTTTTATGTAAAATGAGATGAAGTGAAATGAGAAAGCCCTAAAGCATAGGGTGTGAAAAGAAAGGTGAAATTTGATATGAAAAAAGGCTTTATTATCATGTTATCGCTGGTTATGCTTATCGGTGTATCCTCTTCAGCGTATGCACATCCGGGTCGATTGGACAAAAACGGTGGACACAAGTGCTCTGCAAAATCGATTAAAAAAGGTCTGTGCACAGGCTACCATTATCATAAAAAGAAAAAGTAGTTTCCATTTCTCAATTATCTAAAGGAGAACGGAGGAACAAACTTCATGGATCGTATTAAAGCTGTCATTTTTGACTTGGACAACACGATTCTAAACCGGACAAGAACGTTTGAGGGCTTCACACGAAGTTTGATCAACACGTATTTTGGACACATGGAATCGACCGAACATATAAAGCAGCGGATCATCGAGCTCGACGAAGATGGTTATAAGGAGAAACCTCGGCTGTTCGACGAATTATTAGAAGAATTACCTTGGGCCGAACATCCTCCGCACGAAGAACTAATGGCATTCTACGGCCGGGAGTATGTGCGAAATTCGGTGCTAATGGATGAGGCAAGAGAAGTGGTACAGCATTTGAAAGGTCGTTATTTAATCGGTTTAATCACCAATGGTCAAACACAGATTCAATATGGAAAGATTGATCAACTTGGCATTCGTGAGGATTATGATCACATCATTGTATCGGAAGAAGCAGGTGTGAAAAAGCCCGATCCGCATATATTCCGATTAGCCCTTGATCATTTTGGTATAGAACCTGAGCAATGCCTCTACATCGGGGATCATCCGCTGAATGATATACAAGGGGCGGCCAAAGCAGGCATGAATACAATCTGGATGAAGGTAAACCAGCCTTGGCCGGAGGAAGTGGAGACAACACCGCTACATACAATCCATCAGCTTCGAGAATTGAAAACCTTACTTTAGCAAAATTTATGCCGTGTAGATTCGACCTATCTTCCGTCTATGACGTTGCTCAATGGCCTCTTCGTAATCTGCAATCAAAGTGTCGAAAATCTGTTCCCAGGAACGCTGTTCAGCGAATTTTCTACCTTCACGTCCCATTGTGCTTAGCCGTTCCGAAGAATGAACTCGTAAGCTTATCTCTCTTATAAACGCATTCACGTTACCCGGCTCAACAAGTATGCCGCTGCGTTGATGCACAATGAGGTCTTTGACTCCGCCGGCGTTAGCAGCTAACACGGGAAGACCCGAGGCCATCGCTTCCAGCACAACATTGCCGAAGGTTTCCGTACAGGAAGGAAAGACAAACAGATCCGCTGAAGCATACATCGACGCAAGCTCATCACCATGCAGATACCCTGTGAACGTAACATTCGCAGGAGCTTGCTGCTGCATCTTGGGAAGGGCAGGGCCATTACCGACAATGATCCAGTGAACATGGGCTTGTATTTCTGCGGGCAATTGCTGCATCGTGGCTGTCAGGGTGGCTATATCTTTTTCCGGGGAGATGCGTCCAACGTAGAGCAAGATGAAAGGTGCGGTGATCTGATACTGTTCGCGAATGTTGATGGTTCGTTTGCATGGAGCATAGAGGTTACAATCAATGCCGCGGGACCAGAGCTTAAGCCGTTGAATCCCCTGAGCCTGTAGGGTGTACATCGTGTCTTGGGACGGGACGAATGTAGTATTACAGGTGCGATGAAACCACTTGATGTACTTCCAGTATAGTGGAATGACACTTCGAAGCTTGTAATAATCGAGATAACGATCAAAGTGGGTGTGGTAAGAGATGACGTGTGGAAGGTGGAACTTGAGTGCGTGCCTCAGGCCAAGCAGTCCCATGTTAAACGGTGTAGCGACATGAAGCAGATCGGGTTGAAATTCCTGTAGCTGTTTGTAGGCAGTTACTCTGCTGGGAAAAGCAATTCGGCATTCGGGATACAGAAAAAAGGGGATATTGAATACTGAGCTTACGGGAGCTTCAACGTTTCCTTCCATGATGGATTGGGATGTAAACAGCAGATGTTCTATACTTCTGCGATTCAGATGGTTGCTTAGACGATGGAGTGTACCTGCGACACCATTGGTTTCTGGAAGATAAGTATCTGTGAACAAGGCTAGACGCATCCTTACCCCTCCCTAAACTTGTGATGCCAAGATCATAACAGCGAATTATTTTCCATAAGTCAAATGCATGTTAACTTGGCGCGATTTCTTTTCTATACAGCATATTCTGGTATGATGGAAAGACGTGGCGGCGCAGAGCATGACTACGCTATATAGAGAGATACAGGAGGACAAGTGAGATGAACAAGTTACAGGAAGAACTGGCGGAGTTAATGCCGCCAGCAGGCATCGAAGAGATGTCAGGTGAAGAAATCGTGGGCAGCATTGCAATGGACATGTACCGTGCTGAATTTGCTACGATTCGGGAGCGGGTTTCAGAGCTGCCTGTTGTGTTGCGGGACATCATGTTGATTATTGATCTGGATACCGAACTAACCATGAATGGATTGACCGGTTATTTGGAGAATGCCAGCGGAAAGCATCTGAGAGAGGTCATCGAAGCGTTAATCCGAAGTGGCAATGAGACAGATGCGATGATTTTGCAAAAGGTGGAACAACTCTTGAAGGAACAAGGAATCACGCCAGAACAACTCAGAGAAAACGTGGAACGTCTGTCCGAACACGACATCTCAACAAGTTTGCAGACACATGGGACACAGATCCATGAGTTATTACAGCGGGTAGAGCAAGAAGTTCAACAATTAAGCTTTCAAGCGGATAATGAAGAAGTTTTCGATTTGCTGTACCAGTATGTAGACGAGCATAAAGATAAATTAAAGCAGCAACTGGAGCAGTTTCTCGTTCTATAAGAATAAGGGGGAGAAATGAATGCGTCTGAACAAACGTGTGGGGATTGAAACCATTATCGTTAGCTTTGTTTTCATACTTTTGTTGGTGGTTTGGAAAGTAGTCCAAGGCATGGTTTTAACATTACAGAATGTTCCGCAAGGTACGCC
Organism: Paenibacillus amylolyticus; assembly: GCF_003719335.1. Classification (GTDB taxonomy): domain Bacteria; phylum Bacillota; class Bacilli; order Paenibacillales; family Paenibacillaceae; genus Paenibacillus; species Paenibacillus amylolyticus_D. Next base: position 227,669 of record NZ_RIAS01000008.1, on the reverse strand, counting down.
ATTGCAAACGTCTGGTGCGGCATCGCAAGTTGACTTTGGACATGTGGCAAGTGGAAGCGGTTTGATGATAGCCCTAAGTGTTGGGGGGATATTCCTTTTTGCTATGGCATATTATGTTGTTCGTTCTTATGTTGTGGGTAAAAGCAAGAGATAAAGAGAGCAGCCCTTGGCATCAGATGGATACATAGCCAGGGGCTGCTCTCTTGATGTTTTTGCATGTTCGCAGTCTATAGGTGCTCTGAAATAATCTCTTCCAAGCCTTGTGCGACGGAACGTGCACCACGCTCCAGATGTCTCTCGTGCAGTTGCAGACGCACATAGGTCTCATCCGTGCCCATGGCTTCGGATAGCATTCCGCTAAGTCCACGTGCACGACGGTCGATCTGTATCAACAGTTCCAAGGAATTCCCCATCGGATAGAAGAGAACTTCAAGTTCATCCAGATATCCGCGGAACTTGGTGGTCGGCACAAACTCAAACTCTTGTACAAACGGCAGATTGCCACCGAGCCTTGGAGCATAATCATTAGTTACTTCACGAAGCCTGAATCCCAGCATATCTATGGCATCCAGTACGATTTCCATCTCCCTGGAAGGCACAACATGTATAAGGTCTCGATCTGATGGGTCTACTGCGCTAGAGATGTCCAGCCCCGTTTCGACCCATACTTCCGCACGGTGTAGTGTAATCGGTAGATTTTCCGGTAGCTCGAATTGAAAGCTCTTCTCCAGTTTTGCACCGGGCTGCAGGGTAAACCCCTCGGTGAGCAGATATTTGGCCACTACAGCCGTTTCCTTCACTTTGCGATCATTGCTTTCCCGAATGTAGTGCGTTTTGATTAAAAGATAAATTCGATCGACCTGTTGCTGCACATCCCCGCCTTCAATGTATACAATTCCTGAAAGCGTTCCACCGGGCATGACTTCTGTCGTATGTAATTCCGTATTCACTTTTGCTGCACCTACACCAACGCTGGCCAACATCTTCTTGAAAAATGACATGCAACTAACCTCCAGATTCAATGGATTATGATGGGGAAAAGATGACTTCGAGCATAATACGACGTTTGCAATAGAGGAGTTTCAATTTTTACAACAGGGGGAATCTGCATGGTTTCGTCGAATGTTACTTTAGGATCAAGAATTCGGTAGATCGGTTAACAAAGATTAGAGGTTCGTGGAGGGGGCTGAAATGAATATCGTATATCAAGTGGGAAAATTGACAGTTCGCCTGCTACAGACAGAGGATGAGCAATTGCTGGTCAAATGGTTGTCTGACCCGGAGGTTCTGCAGTACTACGAAGGTCGGGATCAGCCGCATGATCTGGAGCTTGTGAGAGCACATTTTTACAATCAGGATGATGAAGCTGCACGTTGTATTGTGCAATATGACGGTCGGCCAATCGGATACATTCAGTTCTATGAACTGGAGACAGAGGAACGTGCGGAATATGGTTATGCTGACAATGGTGAAATCATCTATGGGACGGATCAATTCATCGGGGAAACGGATTGCTGGAATATAGGTATTGGCACACGATTGGTGAAGTCCATGACAGCGTATTTAATTGGGGAGAAACATGCCCGGAAAATCGTGATGGACCCGCAAGCGTGGAACGAACGTGCGTTATCTTGTTACGAAAAGTGTGGTTTCAAAAAGGTTAAACAGCTGCCACAGCATGAACTGCATGAAGGACAGATGAGAGATTGTTGGCTGATGGAGTATACTCCATAAAATAGCCCGATGAGTCGTGTCGTGTTCATATGCCGTAAACAAATCCACAGGGATTATGGGGGAAATGAGATGGACTATAGATATCCGATTGGGCAGTTCACACACGAAGGAGAGGTAACGCTGGCTCAAAGGCAGCAATGGATTCAAGATATTGCAGACTTGCCTGAACGTGCGAGAGAAGCGGTAGAAGGACTGGACGAAGAACAGCTAAGTCTGCCATATCGGGACGGCGGCTGGATGCTGAAACAGGTTATTCACCACATGGCAGATAGCCATATGAACAGTGTGATTCGCTTCAAGCTCGCTTTGACAGAGGATACGCCCGCGATTCGCCCGTATTTTGAGGAGCGCTGGGCCGAATTGAGTGATTCCAAGGATCTGGAAATCGAGTTTTCCCTCCAGCTTCTGGATGCACTGCATCGCCGCTGGGTAGCATTGTTAAGCTCCTTCTCGAATGATGACTATGCTAAAAAGTTCTATAGCCCTTCGTCCAATAAGACGATGAGACTCGATCATTGTTTGGGACTGTATGCATGGCATGGCAAACATCATGTTGCCCAGATCACTTCGCTTCGAGATCGACTGGGAATTTAAAAAGTACACTAAAACTTTCGTCATATTAGAAGTGTTATTTTATACGAAGGCTGTAATGGAGAGGAGAACTTCATGAGCAATGTACATATTCGACTTTTAACCAAGCAGGACGCGCAAGTCATCTCAGAATCATTTCAGGAACAGGGGTGGCACAAACCGCCTGAATTGTATGAACGATATTGGGAAGAACAAGAGAAGGGGAAGCGCGTAACCCTGATTGCCGAATTGAACGGGCAATTTGCTGGTTATGTCAACGTGATCTGGACATCGCAGTATCCTTCTTTTCAGGAACAGGGCATTCCCGAGATCAATGATTTCAACGTTCTGATGAAGTTTCAGCGGCAAGGGATCGGTTCCAAGCTGATGGATCACGCTGAGAAAGTGGTGAAGGAACGTTCTGAAGTAGCAGGCATTGGGGTAGGCGTGTATGCAGATTATGGCAAAGCCCAAGTACTCTACGCACATCGGGGCTATATTCCAGACGGCCGGGGTCTTCACAGAGATGATCATTATCTTCAACCTGGTGAAGAGACGATTATCGATGATGAGGTTGTCCTTTATTTGACCAAAAAACTGCTGTGATCTTAAAACAACAGAGGTTAACAATGGTAAGGGACATGAAACGTCAATTTGGCTTCTCTAAAATGTTTATCTTAAAATAGGACATACATGTTATACTCAATTGGAATCTGAGGCAATCTAAGTGTGAAGGAATACCGAGATAACTTGATTAGAGGAGTGGTTTGGTACATGTTTAGCAAATTAGGCCAAGTTATGCTATACGTCAATAACCAGGACGAATCCCTGGCTTTCTGGACGGAAGTAGCCGGATTCCATATCGTGGATGAGGTTATTCTTGATGGAGGTATGCGATGGATTGAGATTGCGCCTGCGAAAGATTCACAGACAAGTATCATTTTGCATGATAAAGAGGTCGTGGCACGTATGTCAGCAGGGGTAAATCTGGGCACACCTTCGTTGATGTTTTTCACAGATGACCTTGATCGGTTATATGCCGATTTGTCTGCTAAACATGTAACGGTTGGAGAAGTTGTAGAGATGCCGACAGGGCGTGTCTTCAATTTTGCAGATAATGAGAAGAATTACTTTGCTGTGATGGAACGCAAGGGATAAAACGAACTGTATTTATAGCTGTACAGTTGTAATCTTATAGCTGGAATTTCAAGCGGACGACATGTGATGTTGTTCGCTTTTTGTATGGAGAAAATAATGCATATTCTACTAAATTTACACATGAAAAATAGAGAATGAATGGTTAAAAATGTTATAATAAAGTGTAGTGAATTGAGTTGGATTTCATGCAAAAATGCTAGTGAGACAGTAGGGTGAACGTAGTGGGAAACCTATTTTAAGCGATGAAACAGGAGGAATTCAGACTTGGAAAAAACAATCAAAAGTGTGCAGGATCTCTATGACATGCTCGATGCGGATTTCAGATCGGCCAAGCAATTTTGGGAGCCGTTCTATGAGAATCGGGACAGACCCATTCCGTTTTTTCCAAACAAGCCAGACGAGAATCTGGTTGCTGATGTAGAAGCTGGAAGATTAAAAGGGGGCAGAGCATTGGAGCTGGGATGTGGCCCCGGGCGGAATGCATTGTATCTAGCAGGGCACGGTTATCAGGTTGACGCCTATGATCTGTCAGAGACTGCGATTGCTTGGGCCAAGGAACGGGCCGCGGAAGAACAACTGGATGTACATTTTGAATGTCGTTCTGTGTTCGAACTGGCGCCAGAGCAGGAATATGATATAGTCTACGATTCGGGCTGTCTGCACCATCTGCTACCGCATCAGCGTATTCCTTACATTGAGATGATTCATCGTGCGTTGAAGCCGGGAGGTCTGTTTGGTATGACTTGTTTTGCACCGGGATTTGGCGGTCAGGGTGGGCCAGAACATGTGATGAACGATTGGGAAGTCTACCGTGAGAAGACGATGCGGGGCGGACTTGCTTTTACGGAGGAGAAACTTCGATATTTACTAGAGGAACCATTTGAGTGTGTGGAGTTGCGTCCAATGAAGGCAATGGGGCAGGAAGATCCGTATTTTGGTTTGCCTATTTTGTGGGTGACGTTGTGGAGAAAACCGGAAGAGCGTGACTGACATGTTTCGGGATGAAATACATATCAATGATGCGGCATTGAGCAGATATATGAGAATTGAAGGGTGGAGAGCATATTGGGAAACAGAACCTTTATTATCACAGGTACATCCAAAGGCATTGGCAGACAAGTTGCGGAACTTTGTTTGGAAAAAGGTGACTCTGTCTACGGCATAGCGCGCGGAGCATCAGACTTGGGCAATACGTATGAACGGTACACTCATGTCCAGTTCAATCTTGAAGACATTCATGGCATCGACGATGTAATCTCGCGCATATTGGAGCAGATTCCGCTTCTTTCTGTGGAATGCATCGGACTTATTAATAATGCGGCCATGCTTGAACCGTTGAAACCCATAGATCAGTGTCTTGCGGATGAGATTAGCATTCATCTGAATATTAGCCTGGCTGCGCCGATGATTCTTACGTCATCTTTTATTCACCATACCAACCATATGACGGCACGCCGAAAAATTATTAATGTGAGTTCTGCTTCGGGCAGTTATCCCGCTCCTTCGATGGCTACTTATTGTACATCAAAGGCAGGAATCAACATGTTCACACAATGTGTAGCGATGGAACAAGCTTCACAGTCTAATCCGGCAGAGATCATCGTCTTTGATCCGGGCATGGTGGATACGGAATTGCAGGCCGTGGCGAGAGGAAAGAGTGCAGAGGAATTTGCGCTGTCCGGAGCATTTCGAGACGCTTACGAGTTAGGTCAACTGAAATCTCCACGTGATGTGGCATTGGAAATCCTGAAGTTACTGGAGGGGGCGAAGGAGCAGTGAATCTGGCGAACCGGATCACTCTGGCAAGAATCGCATTAATTCCGCTGTTTTCCGGTTTGAATTATATCATCGTGAATTTGAAGTCATTGAGATAAAAAGATAAAAAATCGTTTTGTTTGCCCTGTACTTTCTGTGCAGGGCTGTTTGGCTTTGTTTTGTGTAAAATGGTGTGCGGTATTGATGTTGTTCCCTGTATACTTAGAATATCTAAATGTACATACAACGATTTCTATAATGTGCACCTCAGTGCGGGTTCAGGAGGATTACATGCAACAAGAACAAACAGCTGGTTTCCATGGCGATTGGCTTCAATTTATGATTCTGACGAACAAACTAGAATTGCCCCCTCTACCAACGGATACCATGGATCGTCCAAGGCTCAGCTCGCAGTACAATGAAGTTATGAATTCCAAGGTGACGTTGTTGACTGCTCCCGCCGGTTCGGGAAAATCAACACTGCTTGGGAATTGGCTGAGAAGTGCGGCAGGTTATGCGGCTTGCGTCTGTTTGGATGAAAAGGATCAAGATCCACTTCAATTTTGGCTTTACATTATTCATGCGCTGGACCGCGTGAGACAGGGGTTATGTCGAGAGGTCTTGCCTCAGTTCTTGCAACGATATGCAATTGAGCCAAGAACAGCATTAATTTTATTGCTGAATCGTGTTGCCCGGAGTGATCAGCATACCATGCTTATTTTGGATGATTACCATGCTATAACTCGGCCGGAAATTCATTTGCAGATGCAGGATTTTATTGAAAACCTTCCTTCGTCTATTCATCTGGTCATATCGGGTCGGACGTATCCTCCGTTTAAGCTGGAGAAGCTGCGCCTGAGAGGGGAGTTGAAGCAACTTACTCTTCAGGAACTTGCGTTTACAACGGAAGAAGGCATCGACTTCTGTCAGAACGTTATGCGTATGGAGCATGCCAGCAGGGATGCCCTGGGCTGGGTGCAGCAGACGGAGGGTTGGGCAGCCGGGTTAAAGCTGCTTGCTTTATCTCACACATTAGGGGCAGACTCGGCGAAAAGTTCAATGCCAATCATGTCTTCATTCCCACATCGTGCAAAGGATGCAGAAGCAGGAAACAGAAACATCTCGGATTATTTGCTAGAAGAGGTATTCCAACGTCAGTCACCAGAAATGCAGCGCTTTTTGCTTCGAACTGCGATAACAAGAAGGATGAACAGCCGTTTAGGTCAGGTGTTAAGTGGTTTGGAGGAAGCTCCGCAGTTGTTAAGGCAGCTGGAGAAAGAACATCTTTTTCTTATCCCTCTGGATCGGGAAGGGGAGTGGTATCGTTATCATCATTTGTTTTCGGCGTTCCTGAAGCGCGAGCTAGCACATAACCACTCAGAGTTGGGCAATGAATTACATGGTTTTGCCGCGCTTTGGTATGAACAGCATGGATATCCATCCGAAGCGCTGGATCATTATATTCTTGGGCTGCATATGGAGGATGCTGCAAGATTGCTGGAAGAATTGTTTGCCCATTTCATTATGGGAGAGTGGTGGACACTCCGTAAATATTTTGATGTTTTGCCGCTGGAAATGGTGAAGGCTCGTCCCAAGTTGTATATGTCTTATTTGTTTCTTGTAGCGCGTGAAATGCCTTACGGGGAGATGGGGAAGCAGCTGGATGAGTTGGAGCATGTCATCCGCATGCATCTTCAAGGACAGGTTGCACCAGCTATTATTAAATATTTGCTACAAGTGACCTGTGTCATGAGAGCCTATATGGCGTATCTTAACCGTGATTTAGAAGGACTCTCTTCTTATTTGATGTCTTATATGGATCAGGGCTATCCTGATGATATCGCATTTCAGTATATGGACTACGATCGAAGAGAGAGCATGCGTGTGCGAAGTTTTCATGGCGTTCATGGTTACTTGAGGAGAGCCGAAGTTTGTTTTGGAGCCATTACGAAGCGCTGGTATGATGAACCTGCCTATGTAACGTCCTACTATGGATCAGGATATGGTGAGGTTTTGATGGAACAGGACCAGTTATTTGAAGCAGTGAAGTATGCGGATCGAGCTCTTGAAGTGGCTTTGCAGATCAAAGTTGCGGCACTACTCGTTCCTGCATATGTATTGAAAGCCAGGCTTGAATTACATTCCGGTAGACCCGAGGAAGGTATAAAGCTGTTGCAGCAGGCTGAGAGTCTGCTGTCCGAGAAGGATGCGGAGTACTGGAAAACTGTATTGGTGGCACATCGTAATCGAATATGGCTTGAGTATCATCCTGTGGAGACGGCTACGCACATTCTCGCTGATCCGGTAGACGAACAACAAATGCCAGTTGAAATGAGTTGTGACCAACTATTTCAGTGGATGGTTCGAATACGTGCGGCCGTGACTCTTGAACAGTATGATTACGCTCAAGAGGAACTGAAACGAGTTCGAGAACAAGCTGAAAAACGCGATCTGTTGACAGAGCAGATTGAATGTGCCTTGTTAGAGTCCGTGATGCTGCAACAACAAGGATATTCAGATGCTGGTGTTGTGGCCTTATCACGTGCTCTTATTCTGGGAGAACCAGAAGGATATATCCGTTCATTTGTTGCCGAAGGGGAGCCGGTAAAACGGCTACTTCAACAGTATTTGGTGCTTCGCCGTGCGAAGGCTGTCTCGGATGATGGAGTGAAAACAACTTATGTGAAGCAACTACTTTCTGCTTTTGCCCAAAACAAAAAGGTGCGGGGCCGTTCAGCACCAGATGAAGCGAAGCATGAACAGAAGGAAGTGGGACTCAGCCCCATGGAGCAGAAAATATTTGGTCATATTGCAGAAGGCTTGACCAGCAAGCAGATTGCAGCCGAATTTGGGATATCACCTGGCACAGTAAATACACATATACGCCGTGTGTTTGCCAAGCTTGGAGCAAGCAGTCGTGCGCACGCGGTACAAATTGCCGAACAGCGGGGCTTATTATAAGCTGTGAAACAATGTCTACTTTTTTGTAGACTGTCTGGATGATGTCGTCTCTTCTACAATGAATCTAACGAAATAACGCTGTGAATTTTCGGTGTCATTAGCGATAAGATTCTGTAGGAGGTTATGTTAATAAATGTCTATTCGTAGTTCCAATTCCAAAGGTTACTCTGATCAGCGTCGGAATAAAGTTGCGACGTATATAGCCGCTGTGTTGTCGCTTACTCTCGTTGGTGCTCCGGGAACAGTAAGTGCCGCGGAGGATGCGACAAGTACTCAGGACTTGCATCAGGCTGCCCCTTGGGCCCAGCAAGCTATTGAAAAGGTTACCCAGCAACGATGGATTCTTCCAGACGGAACAGGTCGTTTTAATCCAGGTGCACCCATGACAAGAGGGGAACTTGCACATATGCTGTCTCAACTCCTAGAGATAGATGCCTCGCCTTCAGATCAACGACCGAACCAACTATTCAAAGATCTGGAGCGTACAACTTCAAACGAAACTTATATCTATGCTCTTAATTCAACTGGAATCATGAAGGGATATCCCGATGGTACGTTCCGGGCGAATGGTGTAGTGACTAGGGAAGAGCTCGCTGTTACGATGATTCGGGCTCTTAAGGTGAAAGGGTATGATGGATCATCAAATGGGCAGCGATCCTTATCATTCAAGGATAAGACGGACATTAGCGCCTGGGCTTTGTCCAGTGTGCAACAGGCCGTTGAATTAGGTCTTCTCAAGGGAGAGAATGGGTATTTTGCACCCAAACGCTCTACATCCAGACAAGAAATGGCTGTCATTGCGTTGCGAGCAACAGATACAATTCAAGTATTGGAGGCAGCAAGTTCAGAGCAAGAAGGTTCCAATTCGCAGGGGCCAAACGATACTCCAGGCAAGGTAACGGAGACACAAGGTACGATTACAGGAACAGCAGGCACAGGGAATGGTACGGTGAACAACAACAGTAATACTGGAACGACGCCGGGCGGAACAACAGGTGGAGAAAGCGGAGGATCAGTTAATCCAGGTAATCCGTCTGTCCCTTCAAACCCAACGAAACCAACGAACCCGTCTAATCCAGGAATCGGCAATCGTGCTCCAATCGTTGCTCCGGGAGGTTTGCCTGCTCAGGAATTAACGTTGGATCATGCTTCGAAGGACTTGCAGGCCTCTTCCTATTTCAGTGATCCAGAGGGCAGACCATTGAAGTTCGTTGTCTTGTCGGGAGATGAGAACATGGTATCCTCTACTGTGACGGACTCAGTAATTCGACTTGCACCACGGGCTGCTGGTCAGACGATGCTGACCATTCAAGCTACAGATGAACAAGGCGCCAGTGTAACGGCACAACTCCAGGTTACCGTACAAGTGAATACGATTAGCCGTCAATTCCCTGATACGCATTTGGCTGGAGCTATAGCATTTTGGCTACAAAAGGATTTAGATGCTCCGCTGACCAAAGAGGAATTAGCTGAGGCTCTTATCCAGACAGATGGAGGATTGTATGCAAGAGATGCTGGCATTTCCGATTTGACGGGGGTCGATATATTTAAAGGATTAAATGTCGTAGAAATTGATCTATCTGGCAATGAAATAAGCAAAGCGGATGCCTCCGGGTTCGAACAATTAGAGTGGCTCAATCTGTCGGGGAATCGTCTGAGTGAAATCAATGTCACAGGACTTGAGCATCTGGAGTATTTGGATCTGGAAAATAATCGCCTTGCTTCGTTGGACGTGACGGGACTGAATTCCCTGCAAGCATTGTATATGAGTAATAATCAGCTGACTCATCTGCCTAGTGGCCTGGTTGACTTGCCCAATCTGCAGTCCATAGGTGTAAACGACAATCCAATTCCGCTCAGAGAAGAACCGGATTTCACATTGCACCATGCACTACTAAAAAAGCAAATCAGATATACCTTTGATGGTGCAGGGCCTGAATTAATTGAGGCACCGGCAGGAAATACGGCTTATGTAGGTGGAGATGAAATTGAGATAGACTTGTCCTACATGTTTAGAGATGAGGATGATGACAGATCGACACTTGTCATAGAAGCGGAGTCTTCTGATGAACAATTAGCAACAGTCCGAATGGTTGGACAGAAATTATACGTGACAGCACTAGAGGGAAGTAATACGCCTATTCAAATTTGGGTAATGGCTACAGATCCGTTGGGCATGACGGGCTGGGGTTATGTAGAGGTTTATCTGAGAGAAGCCCAGTAGATCTTAGTTTAATCAGGTTTAGATGCAACGGTAACAGACGCACTTTCCTATGAGGAAGGTGCGTCGTTTCCATTTAGTGTAATTTAGTATAAGATGAGTGAGGCAGGGTTCAGCGATAATATACGGTACATAGATAGTAGATTGCAAATTTTGATTGATTTAGAACCGAGAAGGGAGTGCAGGTATGCCACATACCAACATTACACCAAGTACCAAATCAGATTCCGAATATGTCCGTCAACAATTAGTCGCCTACAATGCGGCACATGTGAGTGAGGCTTTGAGGAACAGATACGAGGAACTCCATTTTCATATTCGAAACGAGGCAGGTCAGATTGTAGCAGGGGTACTGAGCACATTATGCTGGAACTGGGTCGAGCTAGATATTTTGTGGGTTGATGCCAAAGAGAGACACAAAGGGTATGGAACGAAACTGCTACAGGAGATAGAGCGTTTGGCCCGGGAGAAGGGGTGTGATTTCATTATGCTGAATACGTTCTCCTACCAGGCCCCCGAATTTTACCAAAAACACGGGTACGAGCTGATGACGATGATCGAGAATGCACCTACAGGACACCAACATTACTATTTCAAGAAAGATCTCATCAGGTCAGAAGGAGAAGAGGCGTTACGATGATTACGATTAAACAAATTGAACCGCAGGATTTAACTGCGTTAAACCAGCTGTATCATGAATTGATGGGCACACCTCTCAATGAACAGCAGATGAATGCACAGCAAATGCAAAAGACGTTTCAACAAATGAAGAAACAGGGTCACTACTATGTGCTTGGAGCCTATGATCAGGATAAACTTGTTGGATCGGTTATGGGGGTTGAATGCATGGATCTGATGGGTTCTTGCGAGCCATTTATGGTCGTTGAAAATGTCATTGTCTCCGAACGGATTCGCAGGCAGGGCGTTGGACAGAAGCTCATGCTTAAGATCGAACATATTGCCAAAGATCTAGGATGTGCGTACATCATTCTGGTGTCTGGGGATCAACGCAAGGAAGCCCATCGATTTTATGAGAAACTGGGCTTTAAAGACGAGAAGGTTCAAGGCTACCGAAAACATTTATAAACGGCAGTATGTTTTCGATGACACGGTAAAGAGGGAGTGAGCCCTTAGCGGACGCTCTCTTTTTCTATGTGAGCGAACGGAAGAGTGAAAGCACTGTACAGCAATATGGCATATCCCGATACCTATACAATTGTAGCGTTTCGAGCGGGGTGGATCTTTGTTAAACTTAGGAAAAAAGAATACATAGGAGGTTACGGAATATGCGTATCGTGGATAACATCAAAGTCTGGGGGGAGCCGCTGGAGAATGCCGTCAGTCAAGCAGTGACTTGTTCGAAATATGGAGACGTGCTGGGTGTGGCCTTAATGGCCGATCATCACAAGGGATATTCGCAGCCGATTGGCGGAGTGGTTGCTTATCGCAACACGATCAGTCCCTCAGGAGTGGGGTACGATATTGCCTGCGGCAACAAAGCTGTGCGCACCAACCTGATATGGAATGATATACGTGACCGGATTGCGGTCATTATGGATGATATCAATGCAACAATCTCATTCGGCGTAGGCCGGAACAATAAAGCTCCAGTGGAACATGAACTGTTTGACGATCCGAACTGGAACCTCTTTGATGCCATTGAAGGCGGATTGCAACAAAAGTTGAAGACATTGGCGCGGAATCAACTCGGAACCGTTGGCAGCGGCAATCATTTTGTCGATATTTTTGTGGAAGAGCAAACGGGCAAGGTATGGATTGCCAATCATTTTGGCAGCCGTGGTTTTGGGCATAAGGTGGCGAGTGGATTCCTTAATCTGGCGGCTGGACGAGAGTTCAGTGGCAAAGCACCGGGTGAATCAATGGATCAGCCGCCAACCCTGTTTGACCTGAACAGTGAAATGGGTGATATGTATTGGGCAGGTATGACACTGGCGGGTCGTTATGCCTATGCTGGGCGGGATTACGTGATAGAGCAGGTGCTGGGTATCCTTGGAGCGAGTGCTGAATATGCCGTACATAATCATCATAACTTTGCGTGGAAAGAGCAGCATAGGGGCGAGGAAGTCGTCGTTGTTCGTAAAGGAGCCACACCGCTGGCACCGGGACAGCTTGGCTTTGTTGGCGGAAGTATGGGGGATATTTCGGTCATTGTAGAAGGCATCCATAGTGAGGAGAATACCGAGTCCTTCCGCAGTACGGTTCACGGGGCAGGACGAATCATGAGTCGTACACAGGCGGCAGGTAAGATGAATTACAAACTTCGCACGCGTATGGGCGGCGAAATTAGTGAAGAGCAGATGCAAGCCGCGATTCGTGCTTATGGTGTGGAGCTCCGTGGAGCTGGCACGGATGAGAGCCCATTTGTCTACAAAAAATTGCAAGACGTGTTACATGCACATGCGAATACGCTGAAAATCAATCATGTCCTACGCCCGGTAGGCGTAGCGATGGCTGGTGGAAATGAGTTTGATCCCTACAAGGATTAATCAAGGGTCAGTCCGGGGATACCCCATCATTTTTAAAGATTAAAATTTCAGAAGTAAGAAGGAGGCCAAACACCATCATGAGAAACTGCGCGATATATAGCTCCCAGTTTGACCTGGATCAGTTATATGAAATTATTCGATCCATCTATCCTGGTGCCGCCATCCAGCGGAGAGAAAACCATACCCACATACAGGTGATTCAGAAGAAATGGTTTAGCAAGAAAACAAAGGGCTTCAACATCATGACCAGCCAGACGCATCCCGAGGAGTTCGGCACGATGATTCAAGGTATGCTTGGTTTTCTGAGTCAGATCGAAGGGCGTAATGCTGCGCTTCAGGAAAAGGTACTGATTAAATGCTCCACCCTGAACATGGTGATTGGCATCGAGACAGAGGAAGATATCTCGGAAGAGTTCTTTAACGAGTTATTACAACTGGCTGAAGCACTGGATGCCGTCATTTTCTGGGGAGGTGGCTCCCTGCTGAATGCTCAGGGTCAGCTGCTTCTGGATGTAAACGGAGAATCCGAAGTAGAGGATTACACGGTAACTGCACACACCAGTTATCTGGATGACACTCGTCCGCCCTCAGCGGATGCTGTGGAGCGCAAGGCACGTTCCGAACAGCGATTAGCGGCACAAGGGGTTCCGTATAATGCCAATCTGCCAGCAAGAGCAGGTGAGCAGGACACGACGATTCGAACGAAGGAAGAGGTTGCGAAGCGTGCTGTAGCTCTCTGTATAGCCGCCCTAAAAGGTGAGTGCCTTGGAGCAGGTGAAAGTGACGATGACACCGCGGCGCTTGTGCAGGAAGTCATCGACAAGTATGATGCGTCCGCCTTCTTTTCTCCGGATGAAAAGTCTTTTCTGGATCAGCAGGGAGCACAGCAGCAAGAGGTCATTCGTTTCTCTTGGGGATATGAGGCATACCACGTCATGCTGTGGGCGCTAGGGTACGCGGAGGAATTGAATCCACCTACAGAGCTGTGCAACGTAAGTAAGGATGTTGGTTATTTACAGCAAAAGGACAGCTTTGCGGCGTTTTTATCGGATGCCACTATTCGCAGCAAAGGTGAAATTTTGGACGAGGCCGACTTGATCTATCGGTACAACTGGGTCTGTGTAAACAGTAGAATTAAAGAGGAATTGCCGCCTGCAGGTTTAAATCCCGGTGTAGCTTATGAGCGGCATCGTGCCCTTAACTGGCTTATCTGTTATCTCGATCAAGCATGGGACGAGGTACGTACGGATACGTAAATAAGATTAAATGGAAAAGAGCCACCGACTAGATTTTTTAATCTGATCGGTGGCTCTTAGCTATGTTCTATTAGATAGATGAGGTTGCTGAGGGAGAAACCATTGCTTGAATTGCAGGAAACATGTTTTCGCTGCTCGTAAACAAAATGTATGATTGATTCGTGGTACGGATTAGAATCCTCTCGGTTGAACGTGCATAACCGATCCGGACAGCTGAAGGCTCACTTCCTCCATAGGTGTTATCTAAAGTTACAGATGTGATTTGTGAAATGGGGATTTCAATCCTGGAAAACTGCCAGCGTATGAGCAGTTGATCATCTATTTGTTTTACGCTTACATCAAACATTGGATGACCTCCTTCTTTTGTACAAATCAAATGATTGGACTAACAGGGTGGGGAAATATTCTTACGTATACGGTAGTTCCATTTTATCATTTTTGGCTAAAAGTTCCTAATTAATAAAGATGAACACGACTAAAAATCTCAACATAAGGTATGATGTTGAGTAGAATCAATTCAATGTTTTGTAAGGAGATGAGTTGCATAAAAAACTTAATGGATACCATTATTTTGAGAAAAATGTAGGCCCGTTCCGTAATCTCTCAAGCCTGTCTCAGAGAGAGGCTGAAGCAGTTTCACAACAGATTCGGCAGGAAGGCCGAGTTTTTGCCGCTAAGCGGTCATCCGACTACATAACAATAAGGAGACGCCTTGAGCATATGGCATATGAGAAATTCATAGCTAAGGGAGGAAAGCCGGCACAAGACTATCCCCATTATCTAACGCTCGGTGTATGTCCCTGGCTAGAATCATGGTATCAGGAGCCGGATCACATCATCGTTCCATGGGAGGAATTACCCGCAGAAGTTGTAAGCTTCACCTACGGTGATCTCTTCCCAACGATGCGTTATGAAGACGATAAATCTTATCGCAAGCAGGTTTATACCAAAGACGAAATAGATGAACTGATTCAGACCTATGGTTTGCCACAGGATTGGAATCGGACCGGCAAACAGGGTCCCGAACGATATATTGAGGTTCAGGTCTGGGACAATGAGGTCATAAGGGCATATCGGTAGATCTACTCATTGCGAATCCTCATTTGCGGTTGGTCAGGGCAGGGCGTAGCTTCCCTTTGAATTAGTCAAAGGTGGAGAGCGATGGAAGCTAGCTCGTTATTTTGGTGCGGCCAGTTCCGAAGAGATTTAAGCCTATTGTAGCCTAATCTCCGCTCGGAACAGGAACCAAAGTTACATTAAACGGTGTAAGTCTGCAACCATGCTTCTACGGAAATATGTTGCAAGTATAATGATGCGCTGTCTTCCGACAGCTTTGGAGACGGCTCAGGCCGGTTTCACGCGAAGGAATAGTCCCAGCAAACCGAGTATAGCAAACGCCATAAAAGCTGTCGTGCTGGAAAATACCTCGATAGTATATCCCGCCATAAATGATCCTAAGAATTGGCCCACGCCCAGGGCGAGAAATGCAAGACTAATGCCGATGGAGACATTTGGTTGGAACAGTCTCGTTGCCCATACAATGAAAACACTTGTGAGAAAAATGTACGTGCTGCCGAACAGGACGGCTGAAACCATACTTGATGTCATCGAAGGCAGGACAATAACGCCAAGCGAGATCGATAACAACAGAATGCCTATACGATAGGACCAACCTAACTCAATCCGTTCTATGATCCGACCTGCACTTCCGCCAAGTATGCCTGTCACGCCCATAACAATCCAGAACAAGACGGCTTCCGAATCGGAGGCCCCTTTCTCGTCCGTTAGAAAGTTTCGGGCGAAAGTCCAATAGATCGCAGAGCTTGCGCCTGTTAACATACAAGCCATAAGCAAAGCCGATCCTGGTCTGGTGGGTCTCATGCAAGACCAGATGGACTTCGTACAAGGGAGTGCTTTGGAAGCGGGAATCGCATGTCGGTTCCATAGCAATACGGTTATTCCGATGAGGGCGAACAGAATATAACTTAAACGCCAGTAATCGGTGAATAGCAAGTAGAGTGGACCGGAGACGATAATGCCAAAGCTGGTGCCTGTATTGATCCAGCTGTTCCCTCTGGCGTGCAGGTTTGGTGCGAGTTCTGCACTTACTGCATTCCCGAGGGCTGGAGACGCCCATCCTGTGCTGAGTCCGGCAAGAAAAACACCGGCCGCAAGTAGCCAAGTATCGTGTGCCAGTCCGATGCCTATCAAGCCAAGAATAGCGCTGATTCCAGCAAGTTGAATGACATAATGGTGCCCTTTGTGATTAATGATAAGCGGCGCAGTCAGAAGGGCAAGACAATAAGCAATATAGGTTGCCGAGTTAATGGTCCCGGATGCCGATTCGGATAATTGTAAAGCCTCGGAGATTTCTGGCATAAACAGTCCGTAACTGAAACGCCCAAAAGCATAACATACTGCGATCAGGGCAACGCCAGGAAGGACTATCTTTTTCATTCAATTTCACCGCCTTTTTTAGATAGAACGATCATTATATTTCTTGTGAAAATAAAAAAGTGAGTTGAAATATGAACTCACCCTTTGTGTTATGATTTGAAACTATTTTGAGTCATGTGAATCAGTTCCCGGCAGACCTCTTTTACATTTTGCGTTTCCGCCAGAGCCGTCGAACCCTCTAACAACAGCATAAATTGCATGATGCTCCGATCATTTGCTTCGGGATCACTTTTTTTTATCAGGGTTATGAGGTGTTTTTTGTGCCCATTAACGGTTTGTACAATAATATGGTTTGGATCAGCCCCGAATTCTTCCTTCGCTCGTAAAAAAAGACATCCCCTGGCTTCATGCTCCATCAGCCACTTGGCATGACCCTCAGCCAGATTGAGGAAGACGGACTGTGCCTTGTTATCTGCATACAAACGCAGTTGCTCCAGATAGCGCTGTTCGCGGCGCAGAAGCACCTCGACAATCAGGTCTTCCTTGGACGCAAAGTGATTGTATAACGTCATGATGGCCACGTCAGCATCGGTAATGATCCGTTTTAAGCCAATGGCATGAAAGCCATGCAGATAGAACAGGTGCTCGGACACGTTCAGAAGCATTTCCTTTTTGCTGCTCATCATCGCTAGGCCACTCCTTTCACCCATTTTTTAGTAAAAATAGAATGAGCATTATATCCAAAATATAGAACATGCATATCCATGTCAATCCGAAACGACCGTTTCAATCTCCAGCCGCCCAAAGTTTTCAATCCATTCGGCAGGGCAGCTAGAGTCCGTAATCACCATGGATATGTGCTCGGTAGGTGCAATTCTGGCAAACGTGGAGCGTCCAAACTTGGTATGATCCGCCACCAGGATGGCTTCCTCGGCTCGTTCCATCATTTTACGCGAGATCAGGGCTTCCTCCAGTACATAATCCGTAATTCCATCGGTGAAGGAAACACCTCCAGCCGAAATGAACGCTTTATTCACTTTGAACTGGTCAAGTATCTCATGTGCTCCAGGCCCAGTGGCGGCTTGAACAGCAGTGTGGATCTCACCTCCGGCAAAAATGATTTTACCTGCAAAAGATTCGAGGGCAACAGTCAGGATCGGGACCGAATTCGTAATCACCGTTACGTGGGAGCGATGCTTCAATTGACGCATAATTTCGAGTGTCGTTGTGCCGTTGTCCAGCATGATGGTTTCGCCGTCTTCAATCAAGGAAGCTGCCGCGGCAGCAATAGCCTGCTTTTCTTGAACTTGCAGCTGTGAGCGCTTTTGGAAGGGCGCTTCAATCATACCTGAGCGGACACGTACAGCGCCCCCGTACACTTTACGCAACTCACCTTCCTTCTCCAGCCGATCCAGATCCCGCCTTATGGTTTCTGTGGACACCTGAAATAGCTGAGCCAACGTTTGTACCTGAACTTTGCCCTGTGTGGCAAGCTGGGCAAGGATCGTATGTTTACGCTCTTCATATGTTAATGACATTCCAATTCCGCCTCCGTATGTTCTATATATAGAAGTTTGGTCTTTGTGTGGATTGTTGTTGTTTTTAATAGTTTAAGTTGGTGAAAACCACTTGTCAATTTCATTTGGTAAATATGAATATTTAGATATCAAGGAAGTGTTGACAGACGATAGATGTGGCGATATCATCATATGAAACAACTAAAAACCACAACAAACCACATCTAAAATAGAAGTGAACTCAACTTGCCGAGCTATGACGGGTTTTACTGGTGCAGACAGATTCGGACGATGTTTCAATAGTTATTCCAAGCACTAATCAGCAATACATATAACCAATAGACCAAACTGCATGAATGAAATGATGCGTATTGCTCGCTTTCAACGCGTATTCATGTGGTATTCGGGAGGACAACACAGTGAAACGACCGCTTGCTTTTCGCGAAAATGGAACCTTTACCATCGTACAATTTACCGATTTACACTGGAAAGACGGGCGGCCTGAAGATCTGCGAAGCCGGCGGATGATGCAATCTATCATCGAACTGGAACAGCCGGATCTGGTTATTTTCACAGGAGATGTGATCTACACCGGGCCTGTCGATTCGGGAAATCAAGCGTGTGAGCATCCGGAGCAGGCTTTTCGTGATGCTGTCTCGGCAGTGGAGATGTGTGGGATTCCATGGGCTTTTGTGTTTGGCAATCATGATGCCGAGCAACGAATTACTCCAGCAGAGCTTATGCACGTTGTTCAGAAGCATGCGCATAGTGTGACGGAAGCGGGGCCGCGTGATATTGCAGGGTTGGGCAATTACACGCTGGAAATTGCCGGAGCGAATGGACTTCCGGCAGCGGTGTTGTATCTGCTCGATTCCGGGAGTTATTCGACCGTGGAATCGATCCCCGGTTATGGCTGGATTCAGCAGAGTCAGCTCCGGTGGCTGATGGACGAATCCACACGCGTTAATCCCGGCCGCAGTCGCGGGGATAAGCTGCCAGCCTTGGCGTTTTTCCATATCCCGATTCCGGAATATCAACTGATGTGGGACAGTCAAATTTGCTATGGCAACAAATATGAACCTGTCTGCTGTGCACAAATCAATTCGGGGTTGTTTGCTGCGCTGCTGGAGATGGGGGATGTAATGGGGACGTTCTGCGGACACGATCATGTGAATGATTTTCACGGCCAGTACCAAGGGATACGTCTTTGTTACGGGCGTTCGAGTGGCCACAGTACCTATGGAAGGGAAGGGATGTTGCGCGGAGGACGTGTCATTCAGATGTGTGAAGGTGAACGGGAGTTTGATACCTGGCTTCGTCTGGAAGATGGATCGGTGGTGAGGGAACAGCCGGAGCACCAACCGGAGATTGTGACGTAAGGTATTCTAGAGTGTGCTAGAGTGTGGCAAAGAAACAGAAAGCATAAGCAAGGAAAACAGAGAGGAACGTATACAGGATGATTTTACCGTTAATTCTGGTGCTTGCTTCAGGAATGGCACATGCCGTCTGGAGTATGTTTACGAAACGAAGTTTGAACAAAAGTGTTTTTCTATGGTCGATTATGATGATTCCCACCGTATTGCTGCTGCCTGTGCTGGTGGTAGAATTGTCTCGTGATTCGTTACCCGTGTCAGCTTATGCACTGTTGATCGTGTCGATGGCACTGCAGGCGTTATATTCCTGGCTGTTGTCTCAGACGTATGAGCTTGGCGACCTGTCTCAGATCTATCCGATTATGCGGGGTACAAGCACGTTGCTGGTGCCGTTGATCGGGGTTGCTTTTCTTGGAGAAAGGTTGTCGGGATTCGGATGGATAGGCATTGCCTGTATGATTGTTGGTTTCGTCGTTCTTAGCGGTGTGGGGAGCAGGAAGGGACAAGCAGGCTCTGGAGTGAAGGGGGCGAAACCGGTTTGGATGGCCTTGTGTGTGGGATTATGTACGACGAGTTATGTATTTGTGGACAAATTAAATTTGCAGCATATTTCGCCCGTGGCGTTGCTTGAGGTTACGAATATTGGTTTTGTGGCTGGATTAACGCCAGCGCTACTTGCTTCAGGCGGTTTGCGTCGGGAGTGGAAGGTCAATCGTTTGACGATTTTGCTTGGAGCTTTGCTGAATCCGGGATCATATCTGCTCTTTCTATTTGCACTGGAACAGGCTCCGATGGCCAGATTGGGCCCGCTTCGGGAAGTGGGAACGGTATTCGCGGCTTTTCTGGGGATATGGTTATTAAAAGAACAGCAGGGCATGAAACGTATTCTCTGTTCCATCGTTATATTTGGCGGCATCTTGCTGATTGGTATGTGGGGATAGGGTAGAATTCGGAAGCTAGAGTTGGAGCGCGTGAAACGGAGATTGGACAACAGACAATCGGCAAAAAGACATCGGTCATAAGAAAGCACAAAATGACAGGCTTCTATACCCTTCTTCGTGTATCATGATGAGCAAGGAGTGATTAGCACATGAAATGGATTGAAGCGATCCAGAAGTCAATACAATATATAGAAGAACATTTGTTAGATCCGATGACTGTGGAACAGATTGCAGCGCACGCGCATATGTCGGCATTTCATTTTCAACGTATCTTTGGTTTGATGACCGACGTTACCGTGGCGGAGTACATCCGGCGCAGAAGATTAACCTTGGCGGCACATGAACTGTTGCAAGGAGAACGTAAAATCATGGATTTGGCAATGAAGTATGGATATGATACACCTGAATCATTTTCGAAAGCATTCCGAAGACAACATGGTGTAACGCCAAGTGAAACTCGAAAGTCAGGTGCTTCAGTTCAGTCGTATAATCGCCTCGTTATTCAAGTCAGTTTACAAGGAGCGGAGCCAATGAAGCATCATATTGTCGAGAAAGAGCCATTTTCCATTACAGGTATCAGTCAACGATTTTCATATGTGGATGGGCAACATTTGCAGGGGATCGGTAACATGTGGGAGGAAGCCTACAGCAGCGGTACAGAGGATCGGATAGCTGCATTGAATAATGGGGTTATTCCAGGTTTGCTAGGCGTGTGTGTGGATCAGGGAGAGTTAGAGGACAAACAGATGGAGTACTGGATTGCAACAACGTATGATGGGGAGCAGCCAGAAGGATTATCA
The DNA here is from genome assembly GCF_003719335.1 of Paenibacillus amylolyticus. Lineage (GTDB taxonomy): Bacteria > Bacillota > Bacilli > Paenibacillales > Paenibacillaceae > Paenibacillus > Paenibacillus amylolyticus_D. The sequence continues at coordinate 206,479 of NZ_RIAS01000008.1, read as the reverse complement.
ATGTTAACGTTCCCGGCCAGCAAATGGGTTGTGTTTGAGGTGGAGGAACCCATGCCTCAGGGAATGCAAAAGCTGTGGAAACGGATTGTAGGTGAATGGTTCCCTTCAAATGCATACGAACATGCTTGGCTACCCGAACTTGAGGTCTATCGAGGGACGGGACACTCGCCTCAAATTTGGATACCGATTAAATAGCTGGATAGCAAGCATCAAATATTTGGATAGTAAGTATTAAATATCTTCACCAAGGAATATCGATCACATGACATCACAACTCCGCTCAGGAACCGTGATTTTCAGGGGTGCATTTATTTCGAATGTACTTGAAAATGACGACTTGAGGGGAGTTGTTTATTTTATTCCAGGGTTCGAAACATGTTATATTGAAAGATAGTAGTCTCTTTTTATTACTCAGAACCCAACGACCTATATAAGTTGAACTGTTTTTTACACTTTAAAGGGAACGAAGATATCGGTTTTGAATAGGCCAAGGAGGAGTTGCTGTGCAATACGAAGAACAGCTTGTTAGAGCCCTACGAGAACATGAGCAGATCATGCAGGATCTGCGGCTTGTGCGTTCGCTAGAGTTGCCTGATTGTTACATCGGTGCGGGTTATATTCGCAATTACATATGGGATGATCTTCATGGATTTACCAGACGGGAGCTGCATAGCGATATTGATGTTGTCTATTTTGATGCTGCCGATCTTCGAGAGGAACGGGATTACGAACTTGAGCAGGAGCTATGTACTGCAACAGGTAACACGAAATGGTCGGTTAAAAATCAGGCCAGGATGCACCTGCGCAACGGAGACATGCCGTATCACTCGACTGAAGATGCATTGCGCGTTTGGCCTGAGCAAGTAACTGCCATCGGTGTACAATTACATGAGGGCGATCAAATGAAGATATGTGCCCCTTACGGGCTGGAGGATCTGTATGCATTAGTTGTGCGCAAAAGCCCGGCGTTTCTGGATGCGGCCTACTATAACGAGCGTGTGTGCAAAAAGAATTGGCAACAGCACTGGCCCAAGCTCACGATTGTAAGGGCATAATATAACAAGTGTGGATGTCTATGTATGGGAAGGAGTGTTGCTGTACTGATACAGAAATTTTTACGGGATAAAGGATATATTTTGGATCTGATCCTGCTAGCGTGTTTGGTTTTCTTTCTGATCTTTTGGGGCTGGAACTTTGCCGTGAAATTTTTTACTCTCCTCGCGGCTACCTTTATCATATTAAGACGGATTGATTATGAGAAACACATCTGGCTGAAACGTGTGTTGTTGATCGTTTTCGGTATTGGTGCCGTTTCCTTTATCATTATTGAAGCCCTGGTATTTACCCAGCTTGGTTCGAAGGAGGAGGAGCGAGCGGACTATGTCATCATACTTGGGTCGGGCATCAAGGGAACCGAATTGTCACTAACCTTGAAACAAAGGTTGGATGCCAGTCTGGATTATATTCGCAGTCACCCACTGACGCCAGTCATTGTATCTGGTGGACAGGGGCCAGGTGAATCCATTCCTGAGGCGCTGGCGATGAAAAATTATTTGGTGGATCAGGGTATTGCCCCCGCTCAGATCATCATGGAAGATCGCTCGACAAGTACGCAGGAAAATTTGGCTTTTTCTAAAAAAATCATTCTGGCTTCCGGGCTGGAACATCCCAAAATTATGATTGTCACGAGTGACTACCATATGTTCAGAGCGAAATATATTGCGGCCAAAAACGGCTACGCTGCAGAATACGGCATATCCGCTCCTTCACCAGGGTATTTAAAGCCGATTAATATGATTCGTGAATATTTTGGCACTGTGAAGGCATTTTTATAGTTAAACGAGAAAACGAGAAACAGGACGAAGCGGAATGAAACTGCTTTGTCCTGTTTTTTGCTTTTTATGGTGAGCACTACATTAAATATGGGTGGACAAGACTCATTTTTCTGCAGTATCGCTAGAAGCTCTAAGCTCAGTTGCTCTGGACTCGGCCGCTGGAACGGTAGCCGCCCTGGAGTTGTCAGGTACAGTTACGGCTCCAGAGACTTCCTCTCGAGGTGTAGAAGCACTAGGTTCAGTGGCTCGACTGGCAGTCTCTCTGGAGTAGTCAGGTACAATTATGGCTTCAGTGGCCCCTCGCTCTACTTTGGGCATATGGCTCGATGCCCATACAGCTGTAGACGTACTTGCTACAGCAATTAAACATACGGATGCGATCGTTATGATCCAATGTTTCTTTTTCATTTTTTTGACATCAAACACCATCGTAAGTCTCCTTTTTAATTGTTTTCCCTCCCCTGAAAGGGATGAGCAAAATTGCACAGGCAAGCTTCGCGCTCCTGCGGTGACGTTTAAAATGGTTTCACCATAACGCTTGCGATCTTCAATGGACATATCCTGGACAACCTTTTCATCACAAGAAAATTCACTCCATGTGTGAATCTCTTGGCGAAGGAGGTGAACAAGAGGATTGAACCAGTGCAAAGCGCTGACCGCTAGAGTGAGTGCCTTGATCCACAGGTCTTTATGTTTAAGGTGAGTTAATTCATGATGATAGACGAGACTCATATTCAAGTAAGTTGTACCCGCTTGAGGTAAATAAATCGTAGGTTTAGTTAAACCGACCAGTACGGGACTTCGTAACATTGGACTATATGCCAGGTTGACATGCTGGTGAATACCTAGCTTTTCTTTCATGATGGGGAGCAGTAAGGCGGCCTCACTATTTTCTTTTACCTCGGTTTGTGTACGTTTCAACGCATGCGTGAATTTGCAGTAACAATAGATCTGCCACGTTGAATATACGAGAACACCCGAACCCCAAGCACTGAGCAAAATATAGGCCGACGCAGAAGATATCGTCCATTCTGGGGTAAGCACTCCTCCAAGCATGCCATGCAAGAAGTCAGATTGTTCAAGGTTTTGGTTTGAAGCTTGAAACAGGCTGGAGAACCATGTCATTCCGAACGATAGGGGCAGTACATAAAAAACGAAAGCCATTTTACTCAGCCCGTAACGCCAGGAAGCGGGGAAAAGATGGACAGACAAAAAGCGCAAGGCAAGAATGCAAGCTGCAGCAATGCTTCCGGCCACCGTCAACGTTACTAGCAGATCAATAAAAAGATTCATGTGCGCCACCTACTTTTCCGACAGCCATTGTTTTAGTTCGGCAATGTCTTCTTCTGAAAGCTTATCCCCGTCATACATAGCTGAAACGAGATTTTTAACCGAGCCTTGATAGAGGCCGTCGAGTACTGTTTTGGTTTTCTGAAGTTTGTAGTCTTCTGGCAGTAAAAGAGGCTCATAGTAGTTGGTTCGGCCCTGTCTTGTAACAGTGAGCGCTCCTTTATCCACGAGTCTGGATAGGAACGTCGAAATGGTCTGTGCCTTCCACGCTTTTCCCTTTTCCTTAAACATGTCTAACAGTTCGGAAGAAGTGACCGGAGGAGTACAAGACCAGATCGCCTCCATCAGTTCCAACTCGGTTTCGGACCATTTTTGAGTTTGGTGCACCAAAGAAGCACTCCTTTACAACGTTATGCGTCCATAACGACATTTTTATTACTACACTACGTAGTACATATAAACTACTACAACGTGTAGTAGTTAGTCAAGCGCCGTGTGTGAGAACCTCGATTCTTCCTTTGTATCTTCAGAGGATTCTTCTTCTGAATGCCAAATTCAACGAAGAAAAGCGTGTTATACTATAGGTCAACAATAGATGACCGAAACAGGAGTGAATGATCATTACAGCTTATCAATTACCTGCTCTAGAGGAGCAAAATATCATCTCATCAAATGAGTTGCAAGACATTATTCGCATGCTCGCCCATGCGCCTTTACTGTATGATGATGGTCAGCATATTCAGGTTCAGGATTACCTTGAAGGGCTGGAAGTGGAGCTGACACATGATATCCGTCGTGCTGCAATCGAATTGTACGAACTGGGCATCATGGCTTGCCGCCAATTCACGGATGTACTCGCATATGAGCAACTGCAGGATGTGCTTGGTCTGCAGGCTGAGTTGTGGCAGGAAGGTGTACTTACACTGCAAGACTGGATGAATTGGCTAAAAGAAATTGGCGAAGGGCGGCGAACTTTGCCTGAGTATGATTTTGCATCCATATTGGGTGAACTCCCCGAAGGGTATATGATTCATGATTTTCATGATGAACTACAGGTTCGACTAGAGCAGGATGCATCGAATGCTTGGGCGAACGAAGAGCGAAGTAGGTTATATACAGCGATTGGCGTGCAAGAAGCAGTCTGAGCGGACGGTTCGAATGGAAGTGGAGCTTTTTAAGCTCCGATGGGCGTCTCTCCACATTCAAATGGAATCAATATCAAACGAAACGGTCTTCCATGTTGTTTAGTCTGATATGAATGCACTGCATAGATGGCATGATCCATCTGCGGAAATGAGGGGATACCGTGAAAAAGGTTGTACTTGCTGGTGGAACGGGATTTGTCGGTCAGGATTTTACAGTCCGGTTTAAAAAGCTGGGATACGATGTGCTGGTCATCTCACGCCAGTCTGGACACATCTCTTGGGAAGATCGTGCAGCCATCATTGAAGCACTTGAAGGCGCGGAGATGCTGATAAATCTGGCTGGTAAATCGGTGAATTGCCGTTATACAGATGAGAATCGTAAAATCATTTTGGATTCCAGAACTGAAACCACACACATTCTCGGTGAAGCAGTATTATCATGTGTGCATCCGCCCGAATTGTGGATTAACTCCAGTACGGCAACCATCTATAGACATGCGGAAGATCGTCCAATGACGGAACAAGATGGAGAGGTTGGCTCGGGTTTCTCTGTGGAGGTCGCCAAGGCATGGGAGAAGGCATTCTTCGGAGTTGAGTTGCCATCTACACGTCAAATTGCATTACGCATTGCGATTGTGCTTGGGGAAGGCGGGGTGATGGAACCGCTGACGAATCTGGTTCGATTTGGCCTGGGTGGAGCCCAGGGAGCAGGAACCCAAAAATTTAGCTGGATTCATATGGAGGACTTGTTCCGCATGGTGATGTTTGTACAGGAGCATTCGGAGCTGGAAGGTGTCTATAATGCTTCATCTCCTCATCCAGTGACTAATCGTGAGCTGATGGCAAGCCTTAGGAAGCAGATGGGGGCACGTATTGGACTTCCGTCCCCGCGCTGGATGCTTGAGCTTGGAGCTATATTTATCCGCACGGAAACGGAACTGGTACTCAAGAGCCGCTGGGTTATTCCCGACAGAATCGAAAAGGCAGGTTTTACGTTCACTTATGCTTCGTTGGATGCGGCACTCGCTGATCTCCTCAAGCCCAGTAACGGGTAGCAGGTAGCAGACATAGATGTCCACCTATCCAGACTGTGAACAGCATGTGCAGGAATAGATAATATGTGAATGGGAGGGCAGAGCAATCTGCCCTTCTGTTCATTTAGATGATAATACAAGTTCATCATGAGGTTACTTCAAATATGTTTTGAATAGGGTGTATTATTCAGTTGCAGCTATATTCGTTTAATGGGTAATATCACGTAATTTACATAACACGCATGAAAGAGAAGAGGTTGGCATATGCAGCTTAGAAGAGTAAGAATCGCAGGTACAGGGAAATACCTGCCTCAGATGAAAGTGACGGATGAAGAGTTGGATGAGCGATTAAATGTACCCGCAGGCTGGGTCAGCAAAGCGACGGGCGTCGGCTACCGTTATTATGCTTCGGACGAGGAGACTTCTTCCTATATGGGTGCAAGAGCGGCAGAAGCAGCTCTTGCCGATGCGGGGCTGTCTTTTGATGAGATCGATTGTTTGGTATGCACCAGCGGTACGAAAGAACAGCCATTGCCAAGTACAGCCGTCTTTATCCAGCAGGCCATGGGACAGGAAGAATCAGGTGTACCTGCTTTTGATATGGATGCGACCTGTCTCAGTTTCCTGAACGGACTAGACGTCATCTCTTATATGGTGGACGCTGGACGTTACCAGCGTGTATTACTCGTAGCCACCGAGATCGCTTCAGCCGGATTGAACTGGAAAGATCCTGAGAGTGCTGCCTTGTTTGGTGATGGCGCGGCAGCAGTCATCATTGAGCGAGCATCTGTGGAATCCGGGTCACAGATCGTTCATGCATCTCTGCGAACCTATAGCCGCGGTGCACGGTTTTCGGAGATTGCAGGCGGAGGCACACGGCAGCATGCGGCCCGGTATGATGTGGCACATCCAGATCCATTCCTTTTTCATATGGATGGACAGGCGATTTTTCGCATGGCGTCCAAGCTGTTACCCGGTTTTATGGATGAGATGCTTCAAGCTTCCGGTAATCAAATGGAGGATTTCTCCCTGGTCATTCCTCATCAGGGCAGTGCAATGGCGATGCGCCTGATTCGCAAGAAGCTGGGGATTCCCGCAGAACGGTTCATGGATATTACACGAGGTCATGGTAATACGATTGCGGCCTCCATTCCGATGGGATTGCATGAGGCGATTCGTCAGCAACGAATAGAGCGTGGTGATCGGGTATTGATGATCGGAACGGCGGCTGGTCTGTCTTTGGGAGGACTCATCTTTGACTACTGAATTTGCACGACGTGACCAACGTGTGCTTCAAGGACAAGCAGGTCAGACGTACAGGGTACTCCTTACCGGAGGAAGGGCTCCGGTTACGCTGGATTTGGCGCGTATGTTGCATCGGTCAGGTCACCTTGTATTTATTGCGGAGAGTATGGAACGCCATCTGTGCAGAACGTCTAGTGCGGTGGAGCAATGCGTACTTGTTCCATCGCCGCGTCATCATACGCAGGAGTACCTGTCAGCACTGGAACATTGGGTTAAGATATGGCAGATCGATGTGTTGATCCCGATGTGTGAAGAAGTGTTTTATGTGGCTGCTGGGGCTGAACGCTTGCGACAGCATTGTCGTGTTCTTGTTTCCAGTTTGGAGCAGCTGCATGTCCTGCATCATAAGTATGATTTTAATATGCTTGCCAAGTCTATGGGGCTTTCGGTTCCAGATACACATCTGATTCAAACTCCGCAGGAGTGGCTGGAGAAGCAACATGTTTTAAAGGGAGATTGGGTCTGGAAACCAGTCTATTCCCGATTTGCTGCCAAGGTGCGTATGCCAAGACTCGAAGGGTCCAACATCGTCATCAATAAGGATGAGAATAAGAATGTCAATCGGAGGACGGAAGAACTACATCGGCCGCAGATTTCCGCTCCCGAGAAGCTTAACTCTCTGCACCACGATCCACCGGGCGAAGACACGTTATCTCTTGCCTCGCCTTGGGTGGCACAGCAGTACATCCATGGACGAGGACTGTGCACCTACAGTGTAGTACATGAAGGCCATATAGTCGCGCATGCCGCCTACGACAGCCGATATCGTACGGGCAACGTAGGCGCGAGTGTTTTTTTTGAACAGGTGCAGCATGAAGGCACACGCGCATGGGTAGAACACTTTGTGTGGGCGGCGGGTTTCAGCGGACAGATTGGATTTGATTTTATCGAAGATGTGACGGGTCAGGTGTATGCGATTGAGTGTAACCCGAGGGCAACCAGTGGCATTCATCTGTTTCATCCTGGTAATGGCTTGGTGCGAGCATTGCTTGAACCTGAAGTGATGCTAGGCGAAGGAATCGAAGTGACACCGCAGTCAGGTGACGATAAAGCGATGTTAGCACTGCCCATGCTGGGAAGTGGTATCCGGCAGATTCAAAGCAGCAGAGGTAGCCTGCGAGCTTGGAGGACGGCTTGGCAGGGTGCCAGGGATGTGGTGTATGTGCGGCAGGATCGACGGCCTTTTTTTGAACAATTTGCGGTCGTACTTGCAGCCTGGCGTCTTGCATGTTCACAGCAGATTACGTTGACGGAAGCATTGACTCATGACATAGAATGGAACGGTGAACAACGATGAAGAGAGCATTAGTGACCGGGGCTACAGGCTGCCTGGGCAGACACCTGGGGATAAGGCTTGCAGCAGAAGGCTGGGAAGTGACGGGTATGGGGCGACAGCATGAGATAGGCAGCCTGCTTGAAGCGGGTGGAGTTTGCTTTATCAAGGGTGATATTCGGGATGTCCAGATTGTAGATGCAGCATGTGCAAATCAGGATGTTGTGTTCCACTGCGCAGCCTTATCCTCACCCTGGGGGAAATATCAGGATTTCTACAGCAGTAATGTGCAGGGAACACAAAATCTGATTGATTGTTCTCTACGCCATCAGGTGCAGCGGTTCGTGCATGTTTCCACGCCGAGTATTTATTTTAACTACATACCGCGTTATGAAGTCCATGAACATGACCTGCTGCCGGCTAAACCGGCCAATCATTATGCGGCTACCAAACGTATTGCTGAAGACATTGTGATGGAGGCACATCGTAACGGATTGCCATCGATTATGATTCGCCCGCGTGCCATTTTTGGTCCGTATGACCAAACGCTTTTCCCGCGGATTGTTGCAGCGAATGCCAAACGGGGAGTACCGATGATTGAAGGTGGACAGGCACTGATTGATCTGACGTGCGTAGATAATGTGGTGGATGCGCTGTTATTGTGCAGTGATGCTTCTGATGATGCACTTGGGAGAGCCTACAATATTTCGAACGCAGACCCAAGGCCGTTTGCAGAGCTGGTAGGGACTCTTTTTGACATGTTAGACATGCCCTTGCGGCGTTTGAATATTCCTTATAAAACAGCCTATGGAGTGGCCAGTGTGCTGGAAGGTGTGCATCGATTCATCCCTGCTCTGGGAGAACCGTTACTGACCAGATACACCGTTGGATCTTTGGGTGTGCCGCAAACGTTGGACATTACCGATGCCAAGGCGCAGCTAGGATATGTACCGCGGGTGTCCATTGAAGCGGGTCTGCAGCAATTTACAGATTGGTGGAGGAGTGAAAAATGTTAACAACGAAGCCAGTAAAATTATATTTAGGTGCAGCAGGTTTCTGTACTCATCCGGAGTTCCTTACGTTACGGGGAGGAAGCTTCCGTCCGGTTCATTTTCCGGCAGGCTTCGCTTGTATTCTCCATCCCGATCATGGCCCGATCCTACTGGACACGGGGTACAGTTCCCGTTTTTTTGAAGAGACCGCTCGACTGCCAAATGCATTATATCGCCATATCACGCCCGTTGTATTTCGGGAAGAAGACAGTGCCGTTTATTTTCTGAAGCGGAACGGGCTGGTGCCATCAGATGTCCGTTATGTTATTCTTTCGCATTTTCACGGGGATCACATTGCAGGTGCCAAGGACTTCCCGGAGGCTCGGTTTATTTATTTGCCGAGAGCCTATGATGCGGTTCGCTCTCTTGGTTCGATTGCGGCGGTGAAGGCTGGTTTTCTGGCTGGGCTGCTACCTGATGACTTTATCCAGCGGTCACTGCCCGTGAACGACCCTGCCAAGCGATGGACGGACATGAGGAAGACTACAGGGATTGAAGCCCCAGCAGGGTTTCCTTGGGAAGAGGTATACGATCTTTTTGGAGATGGCAGCTTGCTTGGCGTAGATGTATCGGGTCATGCAGAAGGCATGATGGGATTGTTGCTGCGGACAGAGCAGCATGAATATTTTTTATGTGCAGATGCAGTATGGTCGAGCCGTGCTTTCCGTGAACAGCGCAGACCTCATGCACTGGCAGGCATCATTATGTCAGATCGGCAGGAGTACAGACAGAACTTTGACAAGCTGGTTCACCTGCATCAACAGTTCCCTGCGCTTCGCATCGTGCCGAGTCATTGCCAAGAGGCGCTGAACGCATGGGGCACAGGGGGAACGGAACGATGAGCAATCCGGTTCGTATTGTTACTCATTATGCACTTGCACGTGGTTTGCGCAGATGGCGTACGAGGGCACAGCTGGAACAGTGGCAGGAACGCCGAATCATTCGGCATGTGGAGCGGATTCGGGCACGGTCTCCATTTTATCAAAAGTGGTGGGGAGGCTTGAACGCAACCGAGTGGAGACAGTTCCCGCAGATCGATAAAACGGTGATGATGCAGCATTTCGACACGTTGAACACGGTAGGTATTACGAAGGAAGAGGCGCTGGTCCTCGCTGGCGAAAGTGAGGATACCCGTAATTTCAAACAGTCTTCCATTCAAGGTGTCACGGTAGGACTATCTTCCGGCACATCGGGTAACCGTGGCATTTTTCTGGTGAGTAATCGGGAGCAGGATGCGTGGACGGGCACAGTGCTGGCGAAACTGTTACCAGGCGGGCTATGGAAACCCGCGAAGATCGCGTTCTTCTTAAGAGCGAATAGCAATCTGTATGAATCGGTGAAACGCGGCAAACTGCAATTTCAGTATTTTGACCTGCTGGAGCATGTGGATGTCCTCGTTGAGCGCATGGAAGAATACCAACCCACGGTATGGGTCGCTCCGCCCTCCATGCTTCGTATGCTGGCTGATGCTTATATAATGGGACGTTTAACCCATGTGCCAGACAAAATTATTGCTGTAGCCGAGGTGCTTGATCCGCTGGATCGTAACGTGCTGGAGCGTGTTTTCGGACAGACCGTTCATCAGGTGTACCAGTGTACAGAAGGTTTCTTGGGGGCGACTTGCGAGCACGGGACGATACATCTGAATGAAGATATTGTGTATATTGAAAAAGAATACCTTGATCCTGCCACCCGGAGGTTCGTGCCTGTGATTACAGACTTCTCCCGAACGTCACAGCCGATCATCCGGTATCGGCTGAATGATATATTAACCGAAGCGGCAGAGCGGTGCGCGTGTGGTTCATTGTTTACCGCCATTGAGCGGATTGAAGGCCGCTGTGATGATACGCTTTATTTTTCGCATAAATATGAGGGTGAGGCTGTTTCGGTCTTTCCGGATTTCATCAGTCGTGCGGTCATCGCGGCTTCGCCAGCTATTGAGCATTATCGCGTCGTGCAGCGTGGCAGTGGAATACTGGAGGTGTCAATGCAGGTCAGTGAGGATACCGATCAGGAGCGGGCGCAGGCCGCTGTGTTGCAAGAGTTGGGGAAATTGGCAGGTCGACTGCAATGTGTGCTGCCCGAGGTTCAATTTGTGCCGTATACGTTTGAAGCAGGGATAACGAAGATGAGGCGGGTGGAGAGACGGTTGGATTAATTGAGGTTCAATGCAGAGTTTGCATGTACTGGTTAAAAGATCATGAAAGTAGGTGATAAAGTGACCGTGTGGGCTTATAAAATAGGAGAGGATTCGCCAAACCCTGTGGATGGCAGGACTACATCAGGAGCGGAAAAAACAACGGAAGCACTTCAAACAGCTCATGCAAATGTAACCAGATCAGGCAAGCCGAGTGAACAATCTCCTGTAGCTCTGATTACAGGTACCTCCAGCGGTTTTGGTATGCTGACTGCCATCACTCTTGCCAAGGAAGGGTATCGTGTTATGGCCACAATGCGAGATCTAAATCGCAAGGGAGAACTTGCGAACCGAGCCGAGGAAGCAGGAGTGACCGAGCGGATTGATTATGTACAGCTTGATGTGACAGATTCGGATTCTGTTCAAACCGCTGTGGATACGGTGTTACAGCAATATGGACAAATCGATGTGCTGGTGAACAATGCGGGTTTTGCTGTAGGTGGATTTATTGAGGAAGTGTCAATGGAGGACTGGAGACGCCAGATGGAAACGAACCTGTTCGGGCTTATCGCGGTGACACGAGCAATTCTGCCTGTCATGCGTGGACAGAAACGCGGGCTGATTGTTAATCTTTCGAGCGTAAGCGGCCTATCCGGTTTTCCGGGATATGCCCCATACGCTGCCTCGAAATTTGCCGTGGAAGGCTTCTCGGAAAGTCTGCGCCATGAGATGTCTTCATTTGGCATACGGGTGGTGCTCGTGGAGCCTGGAGCGTATCGCACGCCCATCTGGAACAAAGGTCTGGGCGAGATTCACCGGAATGAGGATTCGGCTTATAAACATAAGCTGGATGCAGTTCTACGGTATTCAAAACACGCCAGTGAGACTGCACCTGACCCGCAGGAGGTCGCTGATCTGATCGGGCGCATTGCACGAATGCGTGCACCAAGGCTGCGCTATGCACTGGGCAAAGGTTCACGGATGCTCATTATTGGAAAAGCGCTGTTGCCATGGAAATGGCTGGAATGGCTGATTGCCCGCGGTCTTCGATAGTCAGGAGTACGTGATCATGTGATCATACACGAGGCAGAATCATCATCTTTTCCAAGTGGAAATGGAGGTCTGATCTAATGTTTGAGGTGATTGTCGTTGCGCTGCTCATTATCATTACAGGGCTACTCCTGCATATCAACAGCAAACTCCCGGCCCGTGACCGGGTCCAGGAAGCGATGGAGCGTGACCGTGATCGGCGCCACAGTCAGAACCAGAGCCGAGATCGGTAGGCGAAGCAGAACGGATAAACTGAAATAAGGGCGTTCAGAGGAAGAAAGTGTTTGTACTGTGGATGACCTGATATTTCTTGACATAGAAAGGAGTGGATGAGGGATGAGTTCAGATGCTTTCAAAGAGAGGTATATGCTGCGTAATATTCAACGGGACGAATCGGATCTATATTGGCCTCTGCGGCTTGAAGCACTACGGACGCATCCCGAAGCCTTTGGCGCTTCCTACGAGTTGTCCAGCCAGTTGTCCGTTAGTGAGGTAAAAGAGCGAATACATAATGAGCCTGATGATTATATTCTTGGGGCGTTCACGCCTGATGGCATGCTTGCGGGCATGATGGGTTTCAAAAGAGAATACGGTCTAAAGCTCAGGCACAAAGGATTCATCTGGGGTGTCTATGTATCACCAGCTCATCGGGGGAATGGACTAGCTTCCCGGTTGTTATCCGAGGTTCTAGAACGGGGGAAACATCTGGAGAATATCAAGCAGATTAATCTGAGTGTAGTGACGACAAATGTTTCAGCAAAACGGTTGTATGAGCGGTATGGATTTGAAACCTACGGCATCGAACGCAATGCACTGGAAGTGAACGGCCAAGGATATGATGAGGCGCATATGACGTATTTTTACAACAAAAGTGTAGATGAAAATATCTAATTTAAAGGCAAGAGGAGGAGTTCTATGACCGATCAGGTTGTTCATGAAGTAGATGGTGTTTCGTTTATATTAAAAGAAAAACATGCCTTCGACTGGTTAACTCCGCTAGGGACTGTCTTCCGTGTATTTGATCAACAGGACTCTGGCAATATTTCATTCGGCTTGGTACGGAAGGACGGTCAAAAGCAATTTGTGAAGTATGCGGGAGCACGTACTCTTCAGGCCAATGATATGATAAGCACGGCGGAAGCGATACGTCATTTGCAGTCTTCTGTCTTGATCTATGAAGAGCTGGCGCATGACCGATTAATTCGATTAATAGACCATTTTGCCACAGACGACGGTTACGCTTGTGTGTTCGATTGGGTGGAGGGAGAGTGTTTGCATTCGCACTGGTCTTTCCCGCCTCCAGCCAAGTACGAAGATCCGCGATCACCTTATGTCCAGTTCAGACAACTTCAGGTACAGACGCGAATCCAAGCCATGGAGCGCATTCTGGACTTTCATATTGAAGCGGAGCGCAAAGGGTATGTGGCTGTAGACTTCTACGACGGCAGTTTGATTTATGATTTTGGAGCGGAAGAGATTCACATCTGTGATATTGATCTATACCGTGCAGGTGCATTCACGAATACGATGGGACGAATGTGGGGTTCATCCCGTTTTATGTCTCCGGAGGAATTTGAGCTTGGTGCATCGATTGATGCGGTCACGAATGTTTTTAACATGGGCGCTATGGCCTTTGCCCTGCTTGGCGGAGAACTCGATCGTTCCCGTGAACGTTGGGATGCTGGAGAGGCATTATATGAAATCGCCCTTCGTGCAGTAAATCCGGATCGTTTCCAGCGGTTCACTTCTGTGGCGGATTTGGGCTTGGCTTGGAAAGAGGCCATGTGCCAGTGATGGTAAAAGTAGATTCGTAACCGTGTATAAAAACCCGTATAATGGAAAATGACAAGGAGGCTTGATGAAGATGTGCCGATATGCCATATCTGGACCGTATAAAGAAATATATGCATGCTTTAACTGCCGTAAGTCTTACAAACAAGTATCACCGTATGATTTAAGCAAGGAAACCGCAGCACGACTTGAACATAAATGTCCGCAATGTGCAGAGGTCATGGTGAATATGGGGCATGATTTTCAAGCACCCAAGCAAACGGATATCAAACAGTGGACCAAAGTCATGACGTTATATCAGCATGGTATTACCTATCATAATTGTGGGTGCGGAGCTGGATATCGTCCAACTGAACTACGAGAAGTTCCCGAATTTCTGGAGCAACAGGCTGCTGGCCGGAGAAGTGAAGGGGAAAAGCTGCTTCATCGTTGGATGGCATAGGAGAGCAAACCGCATGATTCGTTCATTCTTACAAAAAGACTTTCAATATGTCATGGAAGCGCATATCCGTATTGATCGGGACGAGTATAATTATGATGACAGCTCTGCGGCATGTATTACCGATGAGGCGAAGCAGGGAAAGAATTTGCGCCAGGAGATAGAGCGATGAAAACAGAACCTGTCTATGCTGAGAATACCATTGTTGGCGTTTGGTTTCAGGGCGTGTGGCGCTGGTACGTCACCGAACGGGAGTATTGGTTTTTAAATATAGAGATGGAAGAACGGTTTGGCATTCAGGTGTTGAATGAGGAGACGGCATCTGCTTTTTTACAGGCGATTCAGGAGGAGCAGGTAACCGCAATTGAACTGAGGAGCGAGCTTCATCATTTTCGGGAAACCGATCCTACGGGTGACGAATGGTTTAAGTATGTGCCGTCCTTTCTTGTCGATTTTGACAAGCGGCTATTCTTCTCGATGTTCCCGGAGCCTGCCTCCTTTGAGCATTACATGCCGGATGGCTGGATCGGGAGTTACAAGGACTTTTTGGATATGGTTCCTGAGAAGGAACGATACTGGATGGTACAAGGAAAGTCTTTATTTGAAGGGAACCTTTTTTAGAGGGGGCTGTAATGAAACGTAAATGGCTTATGACGAGCTTACTTTCCTTATGCACAGCTTTAGCCTTATCTGCATGTACAGTTACAGCGGATAACCGTTCCGCAGCGGAAACGATTGAACAAAGTTTGAATACGATGGTCAACGAACCTGTTCTGGCTGCCAGCAGCAACCCGAATGATTATATTGCAGGCCATCGGGACGTATATGAAGCTATTCTACAAACGGGATCAGAAGGTCTGAATTTCTTGTTAGATCAGCTGGAATCCAGCGGCGACAATGGGCTGAAAGAGTGGATCATGGCTCGGGCCAGTGCTGAACTGTTGGGAGAAGACAATCCAGTGCAAGACTGGGACAGTGGTAAAGACTGGCTGAGGCAATATAACATGATCGCAGTAGATCAATCCGATTAACATAACCTTCACCTCCAGTCAGCATGAGAAGTAAAAGGACGGTTCCTCAGAACCGAAAGAATACGTTATAGAGGTGACAGCTTTGACGAAGAAGATTGCTTTTTTTGATTCAGGTATCGGTGGATTAACGGTACTGCATACCGCTTTGCAACAGTTTCCAGAAGAATCCTATATATATTACGCAGATACACTACATGTCCCTTATGGAACCAAGCCGGCGGACGAGGTTCGTCGTTATATTTTCGCTTGCGTGGAGGCGATTGTACGGGAACAAGTAGATGCAATTGTGATTGCGTGTAATACGGCAACCAGCTTGGCAGTGAATGATCTGCGTTCCATGTATGACATTCCTATTATCGGTATGGAACCGGCAGTCAAACCAGCCGTCGAGATGAATAGGGACAACGGCAAGCGGGTGCTTGTGTTTGCTACGGCTTTGACACTGAGTCAAGCGAAGTATAACGAATTGGTCTCTCGCGTTGATGATGAGCATCGTGTCGATTCCCTTGCGCTGCCTGAACTGGTAGAGTGGTGTGAGCAACTGGAGTTTGATCCGGTCAAAATAACAGCATACTTCCGCTCCAAGCTAGCCGGCCTGGATCTGGAACAGTACGGTACGATAGTTATGGGCTGTACGCATTACCCGTTCTATACAACTATTCTGCGCAGGTTGTTACCAGATCATATCCGGATTGTAGATGGTAGCGCAGGTACGGTAAATCATTTGAGTCAGCGACTTGAGCTTGGCACACAGCAACAAGCTGGGAACACGGGGCAGGTGCAGGCAGGGAACGTATCCTTTTCCAGTTCATCGGGTCGAATGGAAGATCATAATAAGATGCGTGCTGCACTTCAATATCTAAGCGAAAACGTACTGTAGACTGGACTATCGGAGGTGTCGGTAATGGAGTCGATTTACCTGATTCGTCACGCAAAAGCCGAAGGACAGGAGCCACACGCAAGTCTGACGGATGAGGGATGCAGACAGGCTGAAAAATTGGCAGATGTATTGTCCGGTCAAGGAATTTCTTATATCGTATCCAGTCCATGGAAAAGAGCCTTACAGACTGCAATGCCTTTGGGTGCAGCGATAGAGCAGCACATTCATACCGATGAGCGCTTGCAGGAAAGAGTGCTGAGTACAAGGGATCTGCCAGACTGGATGGATGTGCTGAAACGTACATATGAGGATGAAGATTGGGCAGCAGAGGGCGGAGAATCTTCCAGAGTCGCAGTTGCCAGAGCTTTGGCGCTGCTGAATGAATGTTGGCTCAGACCGGAGCGTCATGGAGCCGTTGTGACGCATGGCAACCTGTTGTCCTTAATTATTCGTTATTATGATCCCTCTTTTGGTTACTCGGAGTGGGCCAAGCTTTCCAATCCTGATGTATATGTTCTAAAACGGGAGCAGGAGTCTACAAGTGAAGAGGTATATGAGGAGGGGAAGCAGCCCGCTATTTCCAGACTGTGGCTGGATTAAATAAAAAAGAGCGTCCCGGCACTGTTCTTGCAACCAGGACACTCCATATTTTTGTTACGCGTTTCCTTTTCTTAAAGAGCTGCGAACAGCAATGTAATCCAGCCGGCAAGGAAGGCTACACCACCTATGGGTGTGACGGCTCCCCACTTGCGCACACCTGTAACACTCAGTGTATAGAGGCTTCCTGAGAACAGGATGATCCCGGCAAACAAGAGCCATCCCGAGGTCATGACAAGGGATGATGAGGTTAACCTGTCTGCGAACAGTCCAAGCAGGATGATGCCGAGTCCGTGAGCGATATGATACTGGACACCGGTCTCATAGATTTTGATCATGTCAGCGGATAACTTGCGTTTGAGCGCATGTGCCCCGAAGGCACCCAGTGCAACGGCCAGAAACATCATAATGCTGCCGAGAACCACGAGGGTTTGCATATCATTTTCTCTCCTTTAATAGGGTAATAACAGTGCATCTGACGGGTAATAAGCAGTATATCTATCCCATGGCTAAAAAGGTTGCCGTGGTTATGGGTTACAACTTGCGCAATTGAATCTGCTGAATGGAGTGATCGGCTTCTTTTTTCAGAATTAACCGTGCACGTCCTTTGGTCGGCAAAATGTTTTCATGCAGATTTTTCGCGTTAATGTCTTGCCAAATCTGATTGGCTGTCTCAATGGTTTCCTCTTCGTTAATATTGGCAAACCGCTGATGGAAGAAGGAATCCTTACTCTGAAAAGCGGTCTGACGGAGCAACTTGAAACGTTCGACGTACCAGTGACGAATATGTTCTTCCTCTGCATCGATGTAGATGGAAAAGTCAAAGAAATCACTTACAAGTAATGGAGTCTCCCGTTTCACTTGCAATACGTTGATGCCTTCAATTATCAGAATATCCGGCTGGCAGATCGTTTTCTCTTCACCCTGGATTACGTCATAGGCCAGATGTGAATAGACCGGTGCTTGTACCTCAGGCTTGCCTGATTTCACATCGCCCATGAACTTAATGAGTGATTTAATATCATAACTTTCAGGAAAACCTTTGCGGTTCATGATCCCTTTTTCTTGCAGCACCGCATTGGGATATAAAAAGCCGTCCGTGGTGACCAGATCGACCTTGGGTTTGTTTTTGCCTCTGGCAAGCAACGCCTGGAGCAAGCGTGCAGCTGTGCTTTTCCCCACGGCAACACTGCCCCCAATCCCGATAATATAGGGGGAGTGAAGAGTTTCTTTTTTCATAAAAGAGGCCGTTAGGCGATCAAGCTCTCTCGATGCTCTTGCATATAGGTCAATGAAGTGGGTTAGTGGTAAATAAACATCCTCAACTTCCTGAATGGATACTTCTTCGTTCAAGCCCTTTAATTGTTCCAATTCAGCTTCTGTCAGCGTAAGAGTGACCTGATGTTCTTTGAGTCCGGCCCATTCTTTGCGGTTAAACTCGATGTAAGGTGAGTATAAATTCATGAGATCCCGCTTTCTGTATGTAATGTAATCAAGACACAATCATTAGTGTACCAAATTTCAGCGAACTGACAACACCTTTACATGCTCGTTTAATCCGAAATGTTATAAATACGGGGATAAGGTAGCTAAACTGTAGGGTGGAAGGCAGCTTATAAGAAAGTGTAACCCAAATTATGTTAAAGTCAACGTAAATGTAAACGTAAACCATGCGGAAGGGTGACAGCAAATGATCGTATATGAGAGAGAGCATGATTTTGTTTTGACCGCACAGCACGAGCATGGAATGGTTGCTGGAGATATGGCTGCACATTGGAAGAGGGAGTGGCTTCCCCAAGGCTCGCATCGGGATGACCTGATTCTCGCGGCGAAGGAGCATGACCGGGGCTGGATTGATCTGGATGCTGCTCCTTTATGGAACGATTATAGTCAAATTCCTTACTCCTTTCGTGATTTCCCGCTGAGACCGCGATTTGTGTTTTACCGCAAGGGAATCGAAGAAGTAAGGCAGCAGAATCCTTATGCGGGTTTACTGTGTAGCCTGATGTATACAGAGTTGTTTCAAAAAACACTGGGGGCAAATCCTGAGGATGATGATGACATCAGGCAGTATTTGCAAGAAGAGCAGCTACAGCAGGAGAGCTGGAAGAAAGAATTAGGCGTTAATGCTTCAGAACTGGAAGAGCGGCTGAAAAACGATGTAGAGATCATGTTGTTCTGTGACCAGCTTAGTCTCTTTTTATGTATGGAAGAGCCAGGTACACCTACAGCACGTTATGATTTTTTTTCAGAAGGGCTCGGCTGTGGCTTCGACACCTGTCCAAGTTCCAATATCCAAGTCGAGTGGGTATCAGGTGAGAAGGTTGCGTTATCCTTTTTTCCATTTGATGAGGAGTTTGAAGTGACGATGTCTTACAAAGTGTTACCCAAGGCCAGCATCCGCAAATTCGGAATGTTACAGGCATATCGCCGGGCAAACTGGAAGAAACGCCGAATATGGATTACAGCTGTATCCTAAGTTAAGCGTACCCCTAATTAACGAAAAACCACATATTTATGTAATTCAAGGCGGGCATCTGGTATTACGGGCGTCCGTCTTTGATGTGGAACAAAGTCTAGCAGGAATAAACGCATAATCTCCAGAAATGTAGTAAAACGTGAGAAAAGCGTAGCAGGGGAGGATGAACATGAATTATCAGGTTGAGATTTACACGATGAGTATGGTGTGGAACCCGGTTAGCGATCAGGTTTTGCTGATGAATCGACCGAATCATAAAGGATTCCCGGGGTACATTGCTCCTGGCGGAAAAGTGGAGTTCCCCGAAAGTATCGTGGACGGGGCCATCCGTGAAGTCCGTGAAGAGACAGGACTTTGGGCGAGGCAAATTAAGTACAAAGGGCTGGATGAGTTTTGTGATCCTGAGCAAGGGTTAAGATACATGGTGTTTAACTATCTGATAACTTCATATGAAGGAGAACTTCTTACCGACCCGCCCGAGGGGGAGTTGGTATGGGTGCCCTTGAGACAGGCATTGGAATTGCCGATGCAAGACTGGTTTGCAGAGCGGTTCCCGCGTTTTTTTAACTCAGGTACATTTGAACGAAGTGTGGTCTGGGAGAAGTCGAGCGGACGAACCCTGCAGGAGACGTTCAAGACATATAGTGATTAGACCGTGACCATGAGAGAAGAGAACACGGATACATAATACAGAAGGAATGAGGATGAGGGCTATGGGACACGAGGAAACGCTGAGAGCGTACATAGAAGCAACGAACACGCATCAGTTTGACGAAGTGAGCAAGTTGCTTGCGCCGAATGCAATCTATTGGTTTACAGGTACTTCTTGTACAACCTTGGATGAGATTCAGAATTACTTCGAACATGCCTGGGATACGGTGAAGGAAGAGGTCTATCGTGCAGAGGATGTGCATTGGATTGCCGTAGATGAGCGACAGGCGGTATGCACTTATACCTATCACTGGGAAGGATACGTTCGTGGGCATTTGGCTTCAGGGCAAGGAAGAGCTACAAATGTATTTGTAAAAGGCCAGGAAGGAGCTTGGAAATTGATTCATGAGCATTTGAGCCTGAGTGAATAGGAATGATCACATCGTATCCATATCTATATATTTAGTTCCAAATATTATGATATAATGGAATTTACTTTGTTTTGGAGGTGCAAGCGATGGGAATCGTATTTCGAGATAAGCTGACTGGAATGGATAGTGAGCAACTAAGTGGAGGGTTCTTTGACGGTTGGCCGAACCCGCCATCACCTTCAACATTTCTGAAATTGCTAGAGCAGTCGTATGCGATTGAACTTGCTATCGATGAGCGAACAGGGAACGTTGTCGGTTTTATTCAAGCTATCTCGGATGGAGTGCTTAGTGCATATATTCCTTTGCTGGAAGTACTGCCGGAGTATAAGGGTCGAGGGATCGGAAGTGAACTCACACAGCGCATGCTTCAGCGTCTACAGGGGCTATATATGATCGATCTCTTGTGTGATCCGGATGTCCAGACATTTTATGAAAAACAAGGAATGCAGAGGTCAACGGGGATGTCCATTCGCCATTACTCCAATCAAGCAGGACACATAGACAACAAACAGAACGACTAACATAGATTTCAGGACAGCAGAAACAGTAGCAACATCAGGTACTTCAGAGGGACCTTAGAACTTCATAACGAGTAATTTGTAGATTTGCCATACATAGGGCTTCTGCAAAAGACATGGAAAGAATAATTTGGATGCGAAGAGGTGGGGATTGGCATGAACTTGTCGTTCCGAATATTGGACTGGGATGAAGAAAAACCGTATGAACTTTTACTGATGGCGGATCCTTCAAAAACGATTGTAGACGAATATCTCAGCAGAGGTGTTTGTTTTATAGCGGAGTATGAAGGAGAGATGGTAGGAGAGTTTGTATTACTCAAGACTCGTCCGGAGACAGCAGAGATTGTGAACATCGCGGTGCAGGAGGAACTGCAAGGACAGGGTGTTGGCAAACACATGATTAAGGAAGCTATGGAGGCCGCAAGAAGGCTAGGTTGTCGTATATTGGAGATCGGAACGGGCAATTCCAGCTTTCATCAATTGAAGTTGTACCAGCGCTGTGGATTTCGGATAACCGGCGTGGACCGTGATTTTTTTGTGAGACATTATGAGGAAGAGATCATTGAGGACGGCATTCGCTGTGTGGATATGATTCGTCTGGCCGTTGACCTGAATGACATAGCAGATGAGGAGAAGAAGTAGAACTAGAACATAAGTGAACAAGCTGAAATTATCGAAGTAAGGGAAGGGTAGGGCGTAAATGTGAACACGCATACGCATGTTGGTGTATATGGGCTGGCTGTGTGGGAACAATTCTATCTGCTGATCCAGAAAGCTCGTGGGCCATACTACGGAAAATGGGATCTGCCTGGCGGAAGAATGGAATTCGGGGAGCCGCCGGAAACTGCATTGAAACGAGAGTTCGAAGAGGAGACAGGGATCATTCCTTTGCAATGGTCCATTCGTTCTTCACAATCCGTTGTTGTGAATTGGGAGTACCGAGGTGAACCCGAGCAAGTACATCATATCGGTATTCTATACGATGTTATTATCGGACAGAGCAATCCGTTGGAACTCATCAAAATAAATCCTGATGGTGAAGACTCGCTGGGAGCAGCATGGTTTACATTAAAGCAAGTGAAGGATTTGCAATTAACGCCCTTTGCAAATTATATGATGAATCTTTCCCAGAAGGAAAGATAGGACAGACAGGACAAGCAGGACAGTCAGTCAGGAAGCCGCCGGGATTTGCATTCGAGCGGCTTTATTCTATGTTGTATATTGTCAGGCTCCATTCTGGAAAATCCAATTTCTTGTTGAATGACATTTGAATTGGTTAATGTTTAAATGGACGGTTTGTTTTTGGACAGAATGGACCACAATTCTTATTAAGGAGGTATATACGGACATCAGATCTGGATTTGGCCGAATCCAGCGTTCCTGGCTTGCCCTGAATTGCACCGATTATTCGATTCATCTAATTTATGCATCAATTGAGCTAAAAATAGGAAATGCTCCTGAGCGTAAAAGTTTATAGAATAGAGATTAGAACACGAACTTCTTTGGAAACGGGGAAGAACGTATAACCTTCGAACGGATCAGGACATTATTCGACATCTGTGCGACGGTAGAACTAATCATTGTATTACTTTGGTTTTGAAAACGCAGACAAACCTTTGACGGGAGCGTCGGAACAACGTTATTACCACGAACAGCACGATGATTGGACTTCATGAAAAATTTCGCTTAAAATGTTGAACGAACGCGAATTACAGCTTATTCAATGATTTCCGTCAAACCCTATGACAAAATCAAGACGGAGGGAACGTCGATGACGATCGAGAAAGGCAACATGAAACCCTGGGAGAGTTACTATGGTCCCAATATGGGATACGTACAAGAACAGTATGAATTATTCACCCAAGATCCGGGTGCAGTGACACCGGCCTATCGTGAATTGTTCGAGCAATGGGGAGCACCGCCGATGTCTGGCAAGGGTGCAGAGACTCTTTCGAATAGCGGGAATGGTCAAGCTGCTTCTGGAAATGTAGATATTCAACTATTGCAGAAAGCGGTTACAGCAGGCAAACTTGTATGGAACATCCGTACGTATGGCCATCTGGCTGCAGATATTGATCCACTTGGAATCAGTGAAGCAACAGATACGTCTTTGCTGGAACCGAAGCATTTTCAATTAAATGAGGAAGATTTGAAAGCACTGCCTGCTTCCCTGATCTGGGAAGGTGCAGACGGTCAGACAACGACTGGCTGGGATGCAATTCAACGTCTTCGTCAAATCTATACAGGTCCGATCGCTTACGAATTCAGCCATGTGCATGAAGTACAAGAACGCGAGTGGCTGAATCGTCGCGCGGAATCCCGCACATCCCCGGCCCCGCTTACGCAACAAGAACGTACAGCATTGCTGGAACGTTTGGTTGAAGCTGAACAATTTGAAGATTTCCTGCACAAAACGTTTGTTGGACAGAAACGTTTCTCGATTGAGGGGAACGATGTTCTTGTTCCTATGCTGGATGAAGCGGTCCGCCTTATGACGGAAGCAGGCTCCAGTCATATTCTGATGGGGATGGCTCACCGCGGACGTCTGAACGTGCTCGCTCATGTCCTGGGCAAACCTTATAGCAAAATTTTCTCTGAATTCCATCATGCCCCGAACAAAGACTTGGTTCCATCAGAAGGTTCAACTGGGATCAATTATGGTTGGACGGGGGATGTCAAATACCATATGGGCGCGAACCGTTTTGTGAAAGACGGGGAGACTGTACAGGCTCGCCTGACACTCGCCAACAACCCTAGCCATCTAGAGTACGTCAATCCGGTTGTGCAAGGTTTTGCACGTGCAGCTCAGGATGATCGCCGTGAACCAGGTTATCCGAAGCAGGATGTAACGAAGGCAGCGACCATTCTTATGCACGGGGATGCGGCATTCCCGGGAGAAGGTATTGTGGCCGAAACGCTTAATTTCAAAGCATTGCCAGGATACCAAAATGGCGGAACGATTCACATCATCGTGAACAACCGTCTTGGTTTCACTACGGACAGCAGTGACTCGCGTTCAACTTATTATGCAAGTGACCTTGCCAAAGGTTATGAAATTCCGATTGTACATGTCAACGCAGATAACCCTGAGGCTTGTATTGCGGCGATCCGCATGGCAGCGGAGTATCGCAACCGTTTCAAGAAGGATTTCCTGATTGACCTTATCGGATATCGTCGTTACGGTCATAACGAAACGGATGATCCTGAAACGACACAGCCGCTCGTGTATGACAAAGTGAAGAATCACCCAACAGTTAGTCATCTGTATCAGGATATGCTCAAGAAAGAGTCCGTCATTGATGATGCCTTCATCGCGAGTGTACGTAATGCCGTAGCGGATCGCTTAAAAGAAGCCTATGATCAGATGAAGAAAAATGAAGTGCATGAATACTACCAGCGCAACATCAGCGAGTCTGAGGCAGTCACAATTACGCCAACAGCGGTGCCTTTGGAGCAACTGCGCAGCATTAATGCTGATCTTCTGAAATGGCCAGAGACGTTCAATGTATATCCAAAATTGCAACGGATTTTGCAACGCCGGAGTACAGCTCTGAATGAAGGGGAAAAAGTAGACTGGAGCCTTGCCGAAACACTGGCATTTGCAACGATATTGGCAGACGGCAAGCCGATCCGTATCAGTGGTCAAGATGCGGAGCGTGCAACCTTTGCTCATCGTAACCTTGTACTGCATGATGCTACGAATGGAGATAAATTCTGTCCGTTGCACCATCTGCCACAAGCAAAAGCATCGTTTGCAATCTATAACAGCCCACTGTCAGAAGAGTCTGTCGTTGGATTTGAATATGGGTACAATGTGTACTCACCAGATACACTCGTAATCTGGGAAGCACAATTCGGTGATTTTGCAAACTGTGCACAGGTCATTTTTGACCAGTTCGTATCAGCAGGGCGTGCAAAATGGTCTCAAAAATCGAGTCTGGTTATGTTACTCCCACACGCTAACGAAGGCCAAGGGCCAGAACATACTAGCGCACGCCTGGAACGTTTCCTGCAATTGTGTGCGGAAGACAATATGACAGTGGTTAATCTGTCGAGTGCTTCACAGTACTTCCACCTGTTGCGTCGTCAAGCTTCCTTAACCGAGACAGAAGATGCACGACCACTTGTGATGATGTCACCAAAAAGCTTGATTCGTAATCCGCGTGTTGCGTCACCAGCCGTGGAGTTTAGTGAAGGTAAATTCGAACTTGTGCTGGAGCAACCAGGTTTAGGTACAAAACCGGATCGGGTGGAACGCATTATTTTGTGCAGTGGTAAAGTTGCTATTGA
This sequence comes from Paenibacillus amylolyticus, assembly GCF_003719335.1. Taxonomy (GTDB): domain Bacteria; phylum Bacillota; class Bacilli; order Paenibacillales; family Paenibacillaceae; genus Paenibacillus; species Paenibacillus amylolyticus_D. The sequence continues at coordinate 181,251 of NZ_RIAS01000008.1, read as the reverse complement.
TCTGGAAGATGCGATTGAGAAGGAGAAGGGCGATTATTCCTGGCTTCACATTATTCGTGTCGAGCAACTCTATCCGTTCCCAGCGGAAGAGATCAAACGTGTACTCGTACGTTTCAGCCAATTAAAAGAGCTGGTATGGGTGCAGGAAGAGAACAAAAACATGGGTGCATGGACATATATGGAGCCTCGTCTTCGTGAGATCGCGCCTGAAGGCACTACCGTGAGATATGAAGGCCGTCCGGAGCATGCAAGTCCTTCTAGCGGTTACCAGCTTGTGCATAGCATGGAGCAGCAATTGATTATTACAGCAGCGTTGAAACAAATGGCGAAGAATAATATTCCACTGGGGAGGTAACAGCTGTGAGTGAAATTAAAGTACCTGCAATGGGTGAGTCAATAACTGAGGGAACGGTATCCAGATGGATGGTAAAAGAAGGAGACACCGTTAATCAAGGTGATGTTCTGCTTGAACTGGAGACAGACAAGGTCAACATCGAGATCAGTGCTGAGGAGAGCGGTGTGCTCGAGAAGATCATTCGTCAGGAAGGTGAGACCGTTGAGATTGGTGAAACGATCGGTACGCTTTCAGCTGGGGCAGGGGGAGGAAGCACTCCAGCTGCTTCCGAACCAGCAACGTCCGAATCTAAATCGGCCTCCGCACCTGCTCCTGGGGCTCCAGTAGCTCCGGCAACGGCTGTTGCTGCACCGCCTGAGCCATCGGATAGCATTAAAACGGCTTCTCCTTCTGCACGCAAGCTTGCTCGTGAGCGTGGGATTGAACTGGATCAGGTGCAGAGCAAAGATCCGATTGGCCGTGTGTATCAGGATGATGTGAAAAGCCATGGAAGTCAGCCGTCCACTCCAGCGGCACCGCCAGCAGCCAAAGCTCCTGCTTCCGCGCCTAGCGCTCCAGCAGCGAGCGGCACAACTTTTTCCAAGCCTGTAGAGCGTCAGCGTATGTCCCGTCGCCGGGCAACTATCGCGAAACGTTTGGTTGAAGCACAGCAGACCGCAGCGATGTTGACTACCTTCAATGAGGTTGACATGACAGCGATCATGGACGTTCGTAAACGTCGCAAGGACAAGTTCAAAGAGAAGCATGATATCAACCTGGGCTTCATGTCTTTCTTTACCAAAGCAGTTGTAGGTGCACTTAAAAAATTCCCAACGATTAACGCAGAGATCGATGGCGAAGACGTTGTATTGAAAAAATTCTACGATATCGGTATTGCGGTATCTGCCAAAGAAGGTTTGGTTGTTCCGGTTGTACGTGATGCTGACCGTCTGGGCTTTGCCGAAATCGAAAGAAGCATTGCAGACCTGGCGTCCAAAGCACGTTCCAACACGCTCGCATTGTCTGACCTGCAAGGTGGTACATTTACGATTACCAATGGCGGAACATTCGGTTCCCTACTGTCTACGCCAATCCTGAATACTCCGCAGGTAGGTATTCTCGGGATGCACAAAATTCAGCTTCGCCCAGTGGCGATTGATGCTGAACGGATGGAAAACCGTCCAATGATGTACATCGCCTTGTCCTACGATCACCGGATTATTGATGGAAGCGAAGCTGTACGATTCCTGGTGACTGTAAAAGAATTGCTTGAAGATCCAGAATCATTGTTGATTGAAGGTTAATAGTTCTGAGATTTGCGCTCTACTTTATTTCTCATCCTATGAAATCTGAGATACTTCAATAGAATAAAACCCCCTGAACGAGCACAATATGTAATGTGCTCGTTCAGGGGGTTTTTGCTCGCATTTGAATCGGTATTGAATCAGAAAAAGATCTTACATCAAAGCTGTCTGATTCGATTGAATCTCCAAAGACGGATCTTTATCGAAATCTTGTTGACTACTATTTTGTGTAGGTTGTTGCTCGATCGTTGGCATATGACGTTGTAACCAATTCAGGACATCTTGAGCTACTTCGTTACGATTGGTCTCATGGAGCATCTCATGTCGTCCGCCTGGATAAAGACGGTATTCTACATCTTGAAGTCCAAGCTTCTTATAGTGGGAGTATAGGTTTAACACACCTTTACCCCGAAGACCGACAGGATCCAGTTCACCAGAGAACAGGAGAACCGGCTTGGATTTGGGGATACGTTCCATGTGCTGCGGAAGATGGATTTCAAGGAGCAGTTTAAAAAAATCACGGAAAAAGCCAGCGGTACATATCGCTCCACACATCGGGTCGTCGATGAATCGCTGCACTTCCTGCTGGTCACGAGATAACCAGTCAAAAGGCGTTGCAGCTGGACGGAACGCACGGTTAAATCCGCCAAATACAATGGCATTCAGCAACAGGCTTCGATGATTGTCACCTTGGATGCCGCACTGGAGTAGGGCCAGCTTTTCTCCAAACCGAAGTAATCCTCGTTTGCCGTTTGTGCCGGACAGCACAAACGCGTGGTATCTCTCGTGCGCTGCATACATCAGGTGCTGTACCAAAAAGGAACCCATACTGTGCCCCATAAGGAACAGGGGGACACCGGAGTGTTCTTTGGCAACTAGCTCGCCCAGATTGACCATATCTTTAGCCATCCAGCGAAATGCGTCCACACCTGCATCACCCAGTGATTCGGTGCTCTCCACCGTTTTTCCATGACCCCGATGGTCATTAGCATACACAGCAAAGCCGTGCTTGGTGAGATAACCCGCAAATTCGGCATAACGCGCTGCGGTTTCACCCATTCCATGCGCGATTTGTACAACGCCTTGAATGTGTTCGTCCGGATCGGGAAGCCAGCGGTACACATGAACACGGGTACCTTCATTGCCCATCAGCGTAAAGGTAGATTCCTGCATCTCGTGTAATTCCTCCTTCACAGGTTATCGGTAACTAAAACTTAAGGAAGATAGGATCGAAGAACGGTTGTATTGCCACTTAGTGTATAGTTACCCAGATTAGCCGGCAGAAGATAACATTGGCCTGCTTTCAATGTCAACTGCTCGCCTTCTTCAGAACCACTCCATTCAAGCGTACCCTCACCTTCACACACAACAAGAATGGTAAAGCTGTCCGGTGTCGTAGATAACGCCCAGCGTTCATTTACCACGCCTTTCTCTACTACAAAGTAAGGACAAGAAGCAAGCTGGAGCCATTCACCAGGTACTGCATTGCTCGTTTTCATTGTTGTTGCTCCGGCACCTTCATAGGCGGTGACATTCAAGGAATCCTCCACATGCAGTTCACGTGGCTTGCCGTCCAGTCCAGGACGGTTGTAATCATAGATCCGGTACGTTGTGTCTGAATTTTGCTGTATTTCTGCTACAACAACACCGGCGCAGAGAGCGTGCACTGTTCCAGCAGGGATGAAGAATGTATCTCCGGCTTCCACGGGGACTTGACGAAGAGTATCCATAACGGTACCATTCTCCAGCGCCTGTCTCAATCCTTCGCGATCTACACCTTCATTAAGGCCGTAGATAATATGAGCGCCGGGTTTGGCGTCGAGCACGTACCACATTTCGGTTTTACCCAGTTCACCTGGAGGAAGAGCCTTGTAATCATCCGTAGGATGAACCTGAACGGAGAGGTCGTCGTTACAATCAAGCAGTTTGATTAGCAGAGGGAAACGTCCGCCTTTTTCAGAAACGCCTTTGGAACCCAGCCAGGCTGTTCCGAGTTGTTCACGAACCTCATCAAGTCCTTTGCCAGCGAGTGGGCCATTTATTACCTTGGTCGTACCGTTGGCGTGATCTGCAATCATCCAGCCTTCCCCAATATGTCCTTCAGGGGGGGTAAGACCAAATTGCTCGAGCGCTCGGCCTCCCCATACACGTTCTTTGAATTCAGGTTGGAATTGTAGCGGGTATGGCGTAGACATGGATATCTCTCCTCTAGTATATGAATTGGTGAATCGCTTTAACCAGTTCTGGGCCCTCTAACGACCCGGCACATGCAGATGAAGAAGAACAAGTGAATGCGATTGCATACGTGCAGGTGAACACGGCGACATGGATGAAAAAGCAAAGGCTGGTCCAGTCAATGTGTTCAGTGTATTTCATTTGGTGAACAAAGGAAATTATTTTTTATTTTTTTTCAATACCGATTAAATAAGGTGAAGTTTGACGCTGCAACTGGCGGTACATCACAACCTGAGCCTGTTCGACAGGTAAAGCAGCTGCCCATGTGGATACAGCCTTAGCTTCCTGAGCGCCACCGTCATGACCCGGATATAAGACGACAGTAATTATACCGCGTGGACGCAATAACATCGTAGCAGCATCAAGTGCTGTGATTGTGCTGGTTGTTTCGGTAATGATAGAAGCATCTGCTCCTTCAGCAGGTAAGTAACCCAGATTAAACATAATAGCTCCTACTTTACCAATCCAGCCGTCTGGGACGGCTTCGGCCATTCGTGCATGGCTTAATTCCATCAAGGAAATAGAGCCGAGTTTGCTGCTTTCAGCATGCTTTCGAATCCTGGCCTGGGCTAGCGTTAGCGCTTCGTTTTGAATATCAAATCCGATGACCTGACCACGCTGGCCTACCTGCTTTGCGAGAAACAAGGTATCAGCACCTGTACCCACCGTGGCATCAATTGCGAAATCTCCTGGCTGAAGCCGAGAAGCGATCCATTGATGCGCACAGCTTAGAACCGACAGAAAGCCCATCTATGCCTCCCTCCAATACTTACCCTGCCATGTATCACGTTCACGCAGTTCTCGGTCAATGGAATTTAGAACTTCCCATTTGTTCAAAGACCACATGGGTCCAATAAGCAGGTTACGAGGAGCATCTCCTGTAAGGCGATGTACGATCATTTCGGGCGGGAGCATCTCGAGCGTATCTACGATCAGCTTAATATATTCATCCTGCTCAAGAAACCGAAGCAGACCGGCTTCATACTGTTTGACCATTGGCGTTTTACGCATGAGATGAAGCAGATGAATCTTAATGCCCTGCACATCCATATTTGCCACCGCGCGACCGGTGTCCAGCATCATTTCGTGGGTTTCTTGCGGCAAGCCATAGATAATGTGTGTGCAGACTCGAATATTGTGTTTACGCAGCTTTTCTACCGCTTCTTCATAACACGCCGTATCATGTGCACGGTTGATCAAAGTCGAAGTGGAATCGTGGATCGTCTGCAATCCCATCTCTACCCATAAATAGGTGCGCTGATTAAGCTCTGCCAAATACTCCACAACGTCGTCTGGTAAACAGTCTGGACGAGTAGCTATAGATAAACCGACAACGCCCGGCTGTTGTAAAATCTCTTCAAAGTATTCGCGCAGCTCTTCGACTGGTGCATAGGTATTGGTGTAGGCCTGAAAGTAACCGATATAGTGAGCTGAAGGCCATTTCAGATGCTGTCTGTCGCGAATCGTATTGAACTGGCTAACGAGATCTTCACGTCTGCTACCTGCAAAATCGCCTGATCCACGTGCACTGCAGAAGGTACAGCCCCCTTTGGCAATGGAGCCATCCCGATTCGGGCAGGTGAACCCGGCATCCAGCATCACTTTAAATACTTTGTTATTAAACTGATCGCGCATTTCATAATTCCAGGTGTGGAACCGTTTATCCCCCCACATTAGTGGCGATTGTGTTGCTGGTGCATTCATTTTCAAGGTACTCCTTTGAGGTCTATGGCTTAAAATATAATCCTTTTTTTGATTTATTTCTTATTCTGTAATATCAAACCTGAGCAAGGTATGCAGATGCTGTGCGGTTTTCGTCATTTATTGTATCAAAAATCCGAAAAAAAGGGGAATGTAAACGAAAAAAAGGCCGCCAAATCAAGGGTTTTTACTTGATGTAGTTTACACCTTGTGTTATATTTAAATCAGCGTCAGACACCATCCAGTGAGTAGTTTTCATCGTGGCATTTGAATGAATGTTGACGTCATGGATCATACTATACCGTGAGGTGATATGAATGAATTCCCAAGTTAAAAATAATGAATTCCAGCATGTATCTGTTGAGCTGACGGCAGAAGAGGCACTGGCTTTGACAGGCGTTCGTTTTAATGGAAATCCGAAAGTGAAAGCGGCTGCAAGACAAAAAGTTCGCGATGCTTTCGAAAAGACATTTGATTTTTCACACCAAGATAAGGTAGACTATGAACTACTAAAGTAGTTGGACCCCAATTCCAAATAAATCGAAAAGGGAATCTTTGAGATTTGCCCAACGTGGCAGGTCCGGAGATTCCTTTTTCATTGCTCTTTACAATTTGCCGGTTCTTGGGCAAAATGAGTCTAGGACAAGTATGGACAAACGGAGGAATAACATGCGTTTACGTGGTAGAAAAGGGATTAGAGAAAATCTGGAACAACAAGAGGATCTGGTTGTCCTGGAGCCAAAGCAACACAAAGGCAAGTGGGCTGAGCTGTTTGGCAATGATCATCCGATCTTTGTCGAGTTTGGCATGGGTAAAGGTCAATTTATCAGCCAAATGAGTTATAAATATCCGCAATATAATTTTATCGGTATCGATATGTATGATGAGCTCGTCCGCCGTGCTAGTGAAAAAGCTCGTAACGCTTGGAGTCAGGCTGAGGTAGAGACACCTCCGAACCTAAAGCTGGCGCTCGCGAACATCGAACAGATTGAAGAAGTGTTTGAACCTAAGGAACTGGAACGCATTTATTTGAATTTTAGTGATCCGTGGCCAAAAGCGAAACATGCACGCCGTCGGTTGACACACCCACGCTTCTTGAAAAAGTATATTGAACTGCTGAATCCAAAAGGGCAGATTCATTTTAAAACGGATTCAGAAACCTTGTTTGAATTCTCCCTGAACTCGATCGCAGATTTTGGCTTGCAGATGACGAATTTGTCTCTGAATCTGCACCGTGACGGTTTGAATGAAGAGCACGTTATGACCGAATATGAACAAAAATTCATGGGTAAAGGCATGAACATTCACCGTGTCGAAGTGATTGTAGGGGAAGAGGCTTTGCGAGAGTACAATGAAATGCGTCTGGATAAGTACAAAGTGCGTGAAGCTACAGACGAGTCTGGTGAAGATCAGGACGAAGCATAAAAAAAGGGGCGGTATCTAAGGGCAAATGCATTGCTCTAAGGTACCGCTCTTTTTCTTTTTATAAATGGACATTAGAGATGTTCAGAATGAAGCTCTTTACGGCGATAATCGTTAGGAGTCACGCCATTCAATTTTTTGAACATCCGATAAAAATAAGAGCTGTTGGTAAAACCGGTTCGCTCTGCGATATCCGCAACGGAATTTTCGGTCTGCACAAGCATATGCTGTGCTTTAGCAATGCGTGTCTCATTAATGACATCCGTGAGTCCTTTTAATGTGAGCTGTTTATATAACCTGCTGACGTAGATTGGCGACATGCCTAGTTCCTCTGCAATGGAGGTTAAGCACAGATTCGGGTCAGCATAATCGCGTTCAACTATATCGTTGATTCTCCGAATGAGTTCCTCATGCTTAAGTGTGCGTTTTTCCTCTACCTTGGAGCCGAGTTCATCAAACATCCGATAAAAATGTTCATGCACCTCGCTGAGATCCTCAGCATTTTTCACTGGAAGCATCAAACTGCCTGAAACGGAATCCAGTGTAAGTTGATTGTTCTTCTTGAGAGTGTTGCGAACGTGATTAAGGGTCATCGTCAGATGGGACAGCGCAAGCTGAAAGACGGTAAACGGATAGGCGGCTGTCTCACTAACGATATCTGCGTAGATTAGCTTGGCTTCCTCAGTCTTGCCCGTCATCAAGCATTCCACAAGCTGTCTTTCTTTGCCTGCAGGAAAAGTATACTCTTTGCTCTGATACGCCATGATGCCTGCGGTATGAATCAAGCAACCTGGCCCCTTGAACAGGCGATGCAGCGATGCCTCAGCGGAACGAGCGTAACCTTCAATGCATTCCTCTAGTGAATTTTCTTCTGGCCCCAGCGTACAAGAGATAGAGCATTTGAGATGAGTCATGACTGCAGCCTGCATCATACGTAGCAATTCTTCAATTTGATGTGAATCCTCATGCTCTGACAAAGAATTATTTTCCGATTTTTCATTAAACAGCAGTGTAATCTGGTCACCGCCCATATCCACAGCTTCCACGTAATAGTGAGTATCTGCCGTCTCGGTGCAAATGTTCATCATCGCGTATTTTACAAGTTGGGTATCTTCCCGGTAAGTTTCGCAAAATTCTGTATAATGGTCGATGCGCAAAAGCACGAGTCTTGACGATTGATGTACATCAACGGGAGAACCGTAGAATCTCATCCGATCCTCAAGCATATTACAGGTTGCCGTTTCACGCCCTTGAAGAGCACCCCTTAGAAAGTCTTGCCTTAGCAGTTGCAGACTGCCCCGGCGTTCGGCTTCCATTACACGCATGCGGACAAGCACGTTATTAATCGGATGATACAACTTCCGGGAGACAAGATAAGAAAGAATCAAGCCCGCAGCCAGCAATCCGAGGCAGAATAACAGGGTATGCGTGCGCATGCCGCGAATATCAGCTGTAATCACATCATAGGGAGTGATGCGTACATAACGCCATCCTAGACTGTCTGGGGAGGTGTAGGTGATGAGTGATTTCTCCCCATCCACTTGCTCGGTAAAATAAGCAGAATGCTCGGTATCTTGCATGATTGGACGCATGAATGTTTCGCTTGCGAGATTGTTAAGCAGTGGGCGGTCTCCAAAATCGGACAACAACTCGCCTTGTTCATTCACAATGAAGGTTTTGCCCGGCTGGTCTGCTGCATTCATATTGGGACTAAGCCAGTCATCTTTAATGTTCACGATAACGGCGTAATTGAGTTTGGCGTTGTCATTAATGGTGTCGTAGCACAGGTAAGTGTAACTGTTCACCTCACTGGCCTCGGTTGAGCCGACCTTATACGTGCGCGGGATAGGCACAAAGGGTTTATAGTCATGGAAACGATCCAGAATATGTTTGATTCCTTGGTCATCAATCTCGGATATAGACTGTTGTCCATTGCGAACTCCGTCGGAACTGATAAAAAATTCATTGCTTTTCGAGTTATATACATAGATGGATTCAATAAAAGGAAGAGACATGCGGTAGTTATCGAGTTGCTCCATGGCCGAAGTGATCTGATAGATACTGGGCTTGGAGTAGAGCATCAGGGAAGAAATCGTGTAGTCCTGATAAATCTGGTAGGAGAGAGACTTGGCACTTTCCGTCATTTTGGCCACTTCACGGCTCGTCTGGGTGAGGCTATTCACATCGGTACGATAGACCTGGCGGAGAGCAATACGATTGTAGTTAACGTATAAAATGGTTGATGCCACAAGTAGAGTTGCGGCAGTGCTGATAATAATACCGATCAGAATCCGCGTGAATACTTTCTGACTGTCCTCTGAACGTTTGCGCATTCTTTTTCCCCCTCGAACCTCCTGATATGAGTGAACTTATGTATTTTTCATAAGAAGTACTGAATTTCATATGTAGCAAAACAGAAGAGCAAGGTAACTTAAATTATATAATATGTATGCGTTTACATCAATGCTGGACAAGCCTTTTAGTTCCTTTTCCCTAGATAAAGTTCAACTTTCGCGGGATTGTTCATTAGGCTGAAGCTATGCACGATATCAACTTTTGTGAACGTACATGCGTTCATTTCATACTTAGTACATATTGTTCACTTCTCATTTCGCAGCATCGTTCACGAATGGGAGGAAGCTTCAGTATTCAGAAACGAAGGGGTCAGTCTACAATAAATTCAGAGCTTCACTGGTGCAGGCATCATACGCACATCAACATTCGCCTCCATATTCACCAGCAACAAACATGATCATCATGCACCAACAACATTCTTTATTACGTATCACCGTTACATTTGGGAGGGATCGAGTCATGCTCAAAGAATTGAACAAAAACAAAATCATGTTTCTGATGCTGCTGCCCACGCTGATCTTTTTTCTCATTAACTCGTATTTTCCGATGGTCGGTATTTACTACGCATTCACCAGTTATGATTTTGCAGGAGGATTATTCGGAAGTCCGTTTGTCGGGTTAGACAACTTTAAGTTTCTCTGGCAATCAGGAATGCTGCTGAAACTTACGACAAATACCGTAGGGTATAACCTGGCTTTCATTATACTGGGGAACGGTCTAGCGATCTTTTGTGCGATCATGCTAAGTGAAATTCGGGGGAAGTTGTTCAAAAAAATAACCCAGTCCGTCATGTTTCTGCCTTACTTTATCTCTTTTGTTCTATTAAGTGTAATCGCTTACAACATGTTTAACTATGAATCTGGGTTTGTGAATACCGTGCTCAAACGTTTTGAGGCAGGGCCGGTTGATATCTACAACACACCATGGATCTGGGTGTTTCTGATCATTATCTTTTATTTATGGAAAAACCTCGGGTACAGCATGGTCATCTATCTAGCCGCAATAACGGGAATAAGTGACGAGTATTATGAAGCGGCCCGCATTGACGGGGCGAATATCTTTCAACGGATATGGTACATTACAGTGCCGATGCTCAAACCAACGTTTGTCATTCTCTTGTTATTCTCACTTGGCAGCATCATGAAAGGGCAGTTCGACCTGTTCTATCAATTGATCGGGAACAACGGCGTGCTCTACAACGCTACGGATATCATTGATACGTATGTCTATCGTTCATTGAAAGTAACCTTTGATATTGGTATGGCAACCGCAGCTGGTTTGTACCAATCCTTATTCGGTTTCATCCTCATCATGACGGTCAACTACATTATCCGCAAAATCAACGAAGATTACGCTTTGTTCTAGAATAAGCTCGCCCTCAGGGCAGAAGGGAGAATAACCATGAGCACACAAACACATACCCAAAGACGGATACGAACCCAGACTCGTGCCAAAGATTCGGAATTCAACTTGGCTTTTCAGCTCATTGCCTATGGTATCATCATTGTTTTGTCGCTGATGTGCCTGTTGCCATTCCTGCTCATTTTGTCAGGTTCATTCAGCAGCAACGAATCGATTGTGCGGGATGGGTATCATCTTTTTCCGACACACTTCTCTCTGGAAGGTTACAAAATGGTATTCAAATTCCCGACACAGGTACTCAAAGCGTATGGGGTAACGGTGTTCACAACGGTTGTCGGCACAACACTGGGCTTGTTTTTTATCACGATGGCGGGATTTGTACTCCAGCGTAAAGATTTCAAGTACCGGAATACGTTCTCCTTTTTCATTTACTTCACAACGCTGTTTGGCGGAGGTCTTGTGCCTTGGTACATTATGCTGGCGAACTACTTCAACCTGACGGATACGTATACTGTGCTGATATTCCCCGGGCTGATGACTCCGTTTCTGATCATTCTCATGAAAAACTTTATTCGCTCCGCGGTGCCGGATGAACTAATCGAATCGGCGAAGATTGACGGTGCCAACGATTTCAGGATCTACTTCAGTATTGTGTTAAAACTGGCGATGCCGGGCATTGCAACCGTTGGACTATTTCTTGCCCTGGGCTATTGGAATGACTGGTTCACATCTTCCTTGTTTATCAACAACCCGGATATGTACCAGCTCCAATTTTACTTGTACAACACGATGAATACGATTACCTTCATTGACCAGATGGCGATTGGCACGGGGGTAACGCTTAGTCAAGACGTTCCAACAGAGTCGACCAAGATGGCGATGGCGATTATCGTAACTGGCCCGATTTTGTTCCTGTATCCGTTTGTTCAACGTTATTTTGTCAAAGGACTCACGATTGGAGCCGTCAAAGGTTAGAACGTACACACGTTGGGGACGTCAGGCTGCCGGGGAAATGGATGGTCTGATGCATAGCGGGTCTGCGCTAACATATAGGTTTAACACAAAAAGGGAGGATGCATATGCGTAATAAAATGATTCGGCACCTGTCTATGGTACTTGTTCTGATGTTATTTGCTGGCGTGCTGGCCGCGTGCAACGGCGGCGGTTCGGGAGGGAATGCGCAAGGTAATGCTCAGGGAGGCTCATCGGATAATAAAGGCGAAAAAGTAACCCTGCAATTTTACATGCTTGGAGATGCTCCGAAAGATCTGCCTGTGATTGAGTCGGAAATTAACAAGCTTGCTGAGGCCGATCTGAATGTGAATGTAAAATTCAACTTCACGTCATGGACGGACTGGGATCAAAAATATAAATTGCTGCTGTCTTCCGGACAGCCAATTGACTTAATCTTTACAGCAGACTGGACGAATTACCAGTCTTATGCGAAGAAAGGTGCTTTCCTGCCGCTGGATGAACTGTTGGCAAAAACACCAAAGCTCAAATCTCATGTCCCGGATGATATGTGGAATGCGGTTAAGATTAACGACAAAATCTACACGGTTCCATCGACATGGATTGAATATGTAACCGAGGGTATAGCGTACCGTGAAGACCTGCGTGAGAAGTATAATCTGCCGAAGCCAGAATCGATGGAAACGCTCGAAGCATACCTGGACGGCATCAAGGCGAATGAACCCAACATGATTCCAATTGCAGACAGCAATGCAAATCATACGCATGGTGTTCGCCAATTAACTTCCAAGTTGGTAAATACGGCTGGTCAGCTTCCATATGGACTGGATATTATGTATGATACACCTTCTACAGTGACGTCCTATTGGGGCTCACCACAGCATTTACAAGACCTGAAAACATACAAACGCTGGATGGATAAAGGTTTCTTCCCGAAAAACGTACTGAACGTGAAGGATACATCCAATTCTCTGCTCCAAAATGGTAAAGCAGCTGTCATTTTGGCTGGGGAGAACCCGAACAAATTCAATTCTGATGTAATTAAGGTTCAGTCCACTCACCCGGACTGGAAGCTTGGATATTTCCCATATCCGAATGCGAAAGGGTTTGCACAGCCGGTGCATCCGATTCATAACGGTTTTGCTATTCCGCGTAGCAGTAAAAACCCGGAAAGAGCATTGGAATTTTACGAGAAGCTTGTGACCGACAAACGTTACAACTGGTTGACCGAGTATGGTGTGGAAGGCAAAAACTTTGAAGTAAAAGACGGATACTACCATATGATTGGCGATGCACAGAGCAATGGCTTCCCGCGTGAAGGTATGAATGGCTGGGCATGGCGTAATCCAGAGTTTATGCTGTACGACAAGAGCTTTGATGATGTACTGGCTATGTTTAAAGACCTTGATAAGATCAAAAAACCGGATATCTTCACTGGTTTTGCCGAGGATTGGACACCTTATCAAGCGGAGAAAGCGGCTTTGGAGCAAGTTGAGAAGCAGTATCTGTATCCGCTTAACGTAGGCCTTGTTGCGGATGTAGAGGGTGGTTTGAATACGTTTATGGAAAAAGCAAAACAAGCCGGTCTGGATAAAATTCAGTCGGAGTATACAAAACAATGGCAGGAGTACCTGAAATCTGCCGGTATACAATAAGCAGTATGGTTAATTTGCAAACGTAAGAAGAAAAGGTGCCTTCGGTTTCGAAGGCACCTTTTCTCTTCGTTATAAGAGATAAGAAGGACGAGCTTATTCAAACTACAAAGGTTATAAACGGGTCGACTCTGATGATGAAGGCTGCATATCCTGTAACAAATCCATGATAGACTGCGCGCTTTCCATCGGATGTACTTTGGCAATCTCCGCCAGATGGCGTTTTCGCTTCTGCACCACATCTGGATAATGATGAAGCAATTTGTTCATCCATTGTACAACCACGTCAAGGGAGGTAATTCGTTCACCTAATCCTCTGGTTGTAAAATAATGTACATTCTCTTCTTCCTGACCCGGGATCGGGTTATGAAACAGCATCGGAATGCCCTTTGCCAAACCTTCACTGCAAGTCATTCCGCCTGGTTTTGTAATCAGTAGATCAGAGACTTCCATTAATTTATCGATTTCCGTTGTATATCCGATAATGTGGATATTCTCTTGCTGGAACAGTGGGTCCTGCTCCATGCTAATCCGTATTTTGTCATTACGTCCAAGACAGAAAATAATCTGGATATCTTCATGCCAGCGTGCTAGTAACTGGTGAACAACCTTGTCACTGAGCATCCCCCAGCCACCGCCCATGACAAGCACGGTTGGCATTTTTTTTAGATTAAATCTGGAGCGGATTTCATCATGTCCGGGATGCTCCCAGAAGTTTGGGTGTACAGGAATACCGGTTACCTTGATTTTATCTACGGACACCCCTCGACGTATCAACTTGGATTTTACTTCGTCCGAGGAAACGAGATATAAATCCACCTCAGGACTAATCCATGTGCCGTGTGCGTCATAATCGGTTAAAACATTACATAAGGGAACCTTTGTACCTAACCGCTTTAACCTGGATATAACTGCACTTGGAATCGGGTGGGTGCAGACAATGGCATTTGGATGCAACTGACGAACGACACTGCGGGTATGGGTGTAAAACACTTTGTGCAGTGCAAGAGTTGTTAGCCGATTCAATGGTTTTTTATATTGTTGTCTGTACATGTATCCAACGAGTTTGGGTTGATTGGTCACCGTTCTTTTGTACGCATTAAGGATAAGTGGTGCTACTTTCGGGTTAAGAAAGCTTCCGAGTTCAAGCACTTTGGTTTGGATATTCGGCGACAGCTTTCGTAAATGGCTGGACAATGCATAAGCAGCCTGCGTATGACCTGCGCCAAAGCCCTCAGATAATAGTAAAATTCTTTTTTTCTCCACGCTTGCTTCACCTGTTCCTGCTAGGTTTTCCTGAGTCTAACATATCGGCTTTAAGCCCAGAATGCAACTGTAGCAAGTGCGACTAAAGTACCGATTGTGGCTCCTGCCAAAACATCGGACGGATAGTGTAGACCCAGATAAATTCGAGAGAATCCGACAATAAGAGCCACAGGAAGCAAAGTCAGTAATAGAAACGGCTCAGCGGCCATAAAGGGCACTGTGACCGAAAAAATAGCGGTTGTATGCCCCGATGGAAACGAATGATCCGTTAGTGGGTTGCGAAACGTTATTGTATCAGGCAAGGCCAGGTAAGGTCGAATGCGAGGATACAATTTCTTGGCAATGGCTACAGGGATATGACTTACCGCTAAGGCGATGCAGGCTTGAAGTCCAGTCGTACTCCAGGGAGCCGGGGCAAGCAGCCAGATTAACAAAGATACCGCAATGGAAGAAGTTGCTCCGCCAAGATGGGTGAGATAGTACAGCCAGAAATTCATAAAACGATTATGAAGCCGGCCGTTAATCCACATAAACACATTACGATCGTACTCTTGAAACTTTAAGAAAAAACGGCTCATATTGGCCTCCTGCCAGTCAGGCCGCCCCGAGGACGGCAGTATTTCCGGGATGAAACCCGTGTAGGTTTGCACCTGTTTAGTATATAACCGTTTTTGAAGGTCTTGAGGTTATTTCAGGCGTATGTTTATCATATTTTTAAATGTTGTCCTTTTCAAGAAGAAGACATGTAAAGAACGTAAAATTCATGTAAAAGAGTGGATGAAAAACCAATGGTCTTTTTTGACTTCATTCCTCGAAAAAAGATACAATGATTCAACATGGCTGAAATGAGGTAAAAAAATGTGAGTTTTAGATTAAACTTTTTGGTGGCCATTTACGTTATTTGATGTAGAGACACTGTTCAGCTACAGTAAGCCACATCAAAAAGAAGGGACTTTAGAAATAAAAATCAAGAAAACAGCTGAAAATAAGATATATCAGGCATGAATGCGAGGTTGTGGTATCACTGAGTGGCTATTCAGCGTTTAAAGTTCACATTTCTGCTTCAGGAAGTGGAATTGAGGTTTTGACAAATTGCTGAAAAGAATACAGAATCGATAAAGCAGCCAACTGGCCGCAGCCATCATTTGAAACATTGCCTGTATGATTGACGTAGTACACAAAAGCACAGGGTCATATTCTGCAATTACAAAAAAATAAAATGCAGAATCAGGAAGAGAAAATGCTAAGTAATCTGGGTTTTATCTAAAAGGGGGTAACAGAGAACGATGTTGGACGCTATATTCGTCACGCTGCAGGTCATTTTGGCACTGCTGGCCGTGTACCAATTCACGTTTTCGCTGTTCGGTCTGTATAAGAAAAAGAAAAAGAAAAATTATCCTGCAACAAAATCATTTGCTGTGCTGGTTGCTGCACACAATGAGGAACAAGTTATCGGTGCGTTGATGGAAAACCTGAAGGAACTGGATTATCCGAGAGATCTGTACGATGTATTTGTCATCTGTGACAACTGTACAGACAGCACGGCAGAAATTGTTCGTCAGCATGGCTGGAATGCATGTGTACGTACGAATCCAGACTTGAGAGGTAAAGGGCATGCCATCGAGTGGATGCTTAAATACCTGTGGGATTTGCCACGTCAGTATGATGCGGTAGTTATGCTTGATGCTGACAATCTGGTTGAGCAAAACTTCTTGCGTGAAATGAACAATGATTTGTGCAATGGAGCACGAGTTATTCAGGGATACATTGATACTAAAAATCCTGAGGATTCATGGATCACTGCGGCATATGGTGTATCGTACTGGTATATCAACCGTCTGTGGCAGTTGTCTCGTCACAACCTGAACATGGCGAATTTCCTCGGCGGTACGGGCATGTGCTTCGAGACCGATCTGCTGAAAGAAATTGGATGGGGAGCTACAAGCCTTGTAGAAGACCTGGAGTTCACGATGCGAAGTGTGCAGCGTAATGTGTACCCGGTGTTTAACTATGACGCCAAAGTGTTCGATGAGAAGCCATTGACTTTTAAAGCTTCCGCTAGACAGCGTTTGCGCTGGATGCAAGGGCACTTTACGGTAGCGAGAAGATATTTCTTCCCACTGCTATGGCAGTCCATTAAAGAAAGAAGTATCGTGAAGTTTGACCTCGCTGTATATGGTGCCAATGTGTATGTGGTGTTGCTTACTTTCCTGTTGACGGCTGTAATGTCAATCGATATTTACGTATTGGACGGCCCACATATCGCTAACATTTATGGATATTTCCCATTGTGGGTTGGATTCATAGCGATCGGCATGAACGTGTTAACGTTCCTGTTGTCCATGGCGCTGGAAAAAGTTAAGTTTGCTAAAGTGTATCTGTATCTGATTCTTTTCCCGATTTATTTGTTGTCCTGGTATCCAATTACGTTTTACGCGTTCTTTACGCAAAACAACAAACAGTGGAGCCACACGCAACATACACGGGTTGTTCGTCTGGACGAAGTACAGAGCAAACAGGGGTAACTTACGGATAAATATATTGGTGAACCTCTGCGCAGCTATGAGATTTACACACAGCACACTGTTTTGAAAAAAAAAGTGTTTTGAGTGTTGACAATGTTTGTTGGTAGATGTTATAGTGTTCAAGTGCGTTAAACAAATAGCAAAATGGAATCACAAGCAGAAGTCCGACTTCTCACCTGACCAACATACGTTGGCTGGTCAACGATCCCAATAATTTATGAAGTGTATACTCATGAAGAATTGTGTTGATTACAGGGATGTCGGTAGCTTGACCGGCATCCCTTTTATTTTTGTGTAACTGGATATTCAAAATGACCTGGAGGTGGACGGTTATTAGTAAAGATCACATGATTAATGACGAGATTCGGGCGAAGGAAGTACGCCTTGTCGGAGCTGAAGGAGAACAAATCGGGATCACTCCCATTCGTGAAGCACTTCAAATGGCAATTGACCTGAACTTGGACCTGGTTAATGTGGCCCCACAGGCTAAACCGCCGGTGTGCCGCATCATGGACTATGGCAAATTCCGCTATGAGCAGCAAAAGAAAGACAAAGAAGCCCGTAAGAACCAGAAAATTGTTGACATTAAAGAAGTATGGTTCCGTTCCAATATTGAGGAGCACGATTATCAAACGAAGCTTCGTAATGTAGTTAAGTTTTTGAAAGAAGGCGACAAAGTGAAATGTTCCGTTCGTTATCGCGGACGTGAAATTGCGCATGCCGCTATTGGTCAACGGATTTTGGAACGTGTCAAAACGGAAGTTGCAGAGCTCTGCACCGTAGAACGTCAACCCAAACTGGAAGGCCGCAGTATGATCATGATTCTGGCTCCTAAAGCCTGATAACATTGGAGGAGGAAACACAATATGCCTAAAATGAAAACACACAGCAGTTTGAAAGGACGCTTCAAAATTACCGGTTCCGGTAAAGTCCTTCGTTACAAAGCTCACAAAAACCACTTGCTTTCTCACAAATCCAAACGTGCGAAGCGCGTTCTGAACGGTAACCCGGTTATGGCTGCAGGTGACGTGAGACGTTTGAAACAAGGTTTGGCTAACCTGAAAGGTTAATTCAAAATACTAGATTCCGTACGGGGGATAGGCTTCGGCCATACACATACCACGGATACATTTATATTTATTTGGGAGGTTCTTTAATATGGCAAGAGTAAAAGGCGGTTTTGTAGTACGTCGTCGTCATAAAAAGGTTTTGAAACTGGCAAGAGGTTATTTCGGTTCCAAACACCGTATCTTTAAAACAGCTAATGAGCAAGTAATGAAATCCCTGGTATACGCATACCGTGACCGTCGCAACACAAAACGTAACTTCCGCAGACTGTGGATCGTTCGTATCAATGCTGCAGCACGTATGAACGGTTTGTCTTACAACAAATTGATCCACGGATTGAAACTTGCTGGTGTAGACATGAACCGCAAAATGCTGGCTGATCTGGCCGTTAATGACATCAACGCGTTCAACTCTTTGGCTGCTGTAGCTAAAGGTAAAATCAACGCTTAAATCTGTATGAAGTAAGCCGCCGTACCTATGGCGGCTTTTTTTACGGAATTGGGAATAAGAATGGCGTAGGAAGAACAACCTAAACATAATCACAAAGTTGCAATTAAAAGCGAAGTGCGAACACCGTTGGTGAATAACACAGCTTGGTATTACATAAAACACGAACGGTACAATAATGCAAATGAATTAGAGTGTTTTCGCGAAGGTTTTGAAGTTGGTGTAACTTTTTTGTTATGTAACATCACATCGTTGTAACGTTAGTGTGTTAAAACGTTAAATTATTAAGCGCTTTCAATAAAAAAAGTACAAAAATAAGTGGTTTTTGGTGATTATACATCTGGATTTTAACACTGGTTGATTGTATAATCACCTCTAGTAGGCCAGTCCTAAAATTTTCTTTTCGGGTCATAATGTTCGGTTTTTCGACAGATGGACAGATGTATCGCCCATAAGAATGCGCTTTTAGTGAGCCATTGGCGAAACATTCCGCTTCTAAGCTGTTCTTTATATCTGTTGATCCGTGCAATACAGACGAGATTTGAAAGGGACATATTATTAAGGGGGAAAAAGAGAAATGAAAAAAATGCTCAGCCTGTCTCTGGTGATGTTGCTGGCAGTATCGGTTATGCTCGCAGGATGTGGAAGCAAACCCAAAGAAGAAACAAATGCCGGAGGAGATAAGAGTGGAACTTCCACTGAAGCCAAATCCGATGTTCAAATCGGTATGGTTACTGACGTAGGCGGCGTAAACGACAAATCCTTTAACCAATCGGCTTGGGAAGCACTGCAAGCAACCGAAACTGAAACAGGTGCAAAAGTAAAATACCTGCAAAGTAAATCCGATGAAGAATATATTCCTAACTTGAACGAATTTGTTAAAAACGGATATGATCTGACTTGGGGTATCGGTTTCCAACTGGCTGATGCGATCAAAACAGTAGCTGAGCAAAACCCTGATGCTAAACTGGCAATCATCGACAGCGTAGTGGATGCACCTAACGTGAAATCTGTAACTTTCGCTGAAGAAGAAGGATCTTTCCTGGTTGGTGTTGTTGCTGGTTTGACAACAAAAACAAACAAAGTTGGTTTCGTAGGTGGTATGAACAGCCCGCTGATCAAAAAGTTTGAAGCTGGTTTCAGAGAAGGGGTTAAAGCAGTAAACCCTAAAGCTGAATTCATTCCGAACTACACAGGTGCTTTTGATAAACCGGACCTGGGTAAAGCGGCTGCAGCTACTCTGTACAACCAGGGCGTAGACATCATCTTCCACGCTTCGGGTGCAACGGGTAACGGTGTGTTTAACGAAGCAAGTGCACGTAAGAAGCAAGGTCAAGATGTATGGGTAATCGGTGTGGATAAAGACCAGTCTTTGGAGTTTGGTGATGAAATTACACTGACTTCCATGATCAAAAAAGTAGACGAAGCGGTTAAACGCGTTAATAAAGAAATTGTTGACGGTACATTCGCTGGTGGTTCCGAGAATCTGACGCTGAAAGAAAACGGCGTAGGTATTGCGGATACTTCCAGTAAAAATGTAACACCAGAAGTTCTGGCAAAAGTTGACGAGTACAAAGAAAAAATCATTAGCGGCGAAATCAAAGTACCTACTGAGTAATAAGAATTCGTAGTCATTTTGATAGCTGCTGTAATATAATCATCCGGGCCGGTCTTGACCGGCCTTGTGATTGTAAAGTCAGGAACATTTGATCAAGGCATTATAACATTTGTACAATCTAACTATTGCAATAGTGCTCCGAATAGGAGCTTTTCTTTCGTTTGCGGAACCACACTATATCAGTTATAAGGGTGATTACATGGGTGCAGCAACCCCCGTCGTTGAGTTGAAACAAATAACGAAGCGTTTCCCAGGCATTGTTGCCAACGACGCCATCAGCCTTCAGCTTCAGAAAGGCGAGATCCATGCTCTACTGGGTGAAAACGGCGCTGGTAAGTCAACATTGATGAACATTGTTTTTGGTCTCTATCAGCCGGATGAAGGTTCCATTGAAGTGAATGGCAAACCTGTCATCATCGACAGTCCAAACCGGGCAATCGATCTTGGCATCGGTATGGTGCATCAGCATTTTAAGCTGGTACAGCCGTTCACGGTAACAGAGAACATTATTTTGGGATCTGAACCAACAAAAGGTCTCAATATTAACTATAAAAAGGCTGCGGCAGAAGTACAGCGCTTGTCCGAGCAATATGGGCTTAAGGTAAATCCTCACGCCAAAATTCATGATATTTCTGTCGGCATGCAGCAACGTGTTGAGATTGTCAAAACGTTGTATCGTGGTGCAGACATTCTGATCTTTGATGAACCAACAGCGGTACTTACGCCGCAAGAAATCAAAGAACTTATGGTCATCATGAAAAAACTTGTCGCTGAAGGCAAGTCAATTATCCTGATTACGCACAAACTGAAAGAAATTATGGAAATTTCGGATACAGTTACGATTATTCGACGTGGTAAAGTCATTGATTCGGTCAAAACTTCGGAAACCAACCCGAATGAATTGGCAGAGAAAATGGTTGGCCGTAACGTTACGTTTAAAGTGGACAAAAAGCCTGCCACACCTGGTGCTAACGTACTTGAGGTGAGCAAGCTGACAGCCAAAAACAAAGAGGGTATTGCGGTTCTGAACGATTTGAACTTGAATGTACGTGCTGGAGAAATTGTGGGTATTGCAGGGGTTGACGGTAACGGACAGAGTGAATTGATCGAAGCCCTCACAGGTCTGCGCAAAGTGGATAGCGGATCGATCCGTTTGGAAGGAAAAGAGCTTTCCAATCATTCTCCTCGTCACATCTCGGAGGCGGGCGTTGCTCATATTCCGGAAGATCGACATAAACATGGGCTTGTTCTGGATTTTTCGGTGAGCGAAAATATCGTTCTGGAATCGTATTACAAAAAGCCCTATACGCGCAAAGGTTTTCTGAACTTTGAGGCAATCAAAAAGCAGGCGAAGCGGCTTGTTGAAGCATTTGACGTGCGTACACCGAGCATCGAGACGAAAGCACGTTCCTTGTCAGGAGGAAACCAGCAGAAAGCCATCATCGCTCGTGAAGTGGATAAAAACCCTGAATTGCTGATTGCTGCCCAGCCAACCCGTGGTCTGGATGTGGGAGCTATCGAGTTTGTGCAGAAGCAATTGATTGCTCAGCGCGATCAGGGAAAGGCTGTTTTGCTAATTTCATTCGAACTCGACGAGATCATGAACGTATCGGACCGCATTGCGGTTATCTATGAAGGACAGATCGTTGGCGAGGTGCTGCCGGAAGAAACCAATGACAGGGAGCTTGGCTTGATGATGGCGGGCAGCACCCAAAAGAGAGGTACTGCGCATGAATAAAGTGTTAAAATGGTTTACCCGGGATTCGTTTATTTTGCCTGTTGTAGCAATTGTGATGGGACTTATTCTCGGTGGAATTGTTATGCTAATTGGTGGATATAATCCGTTTGAAGCATACGGTGCTTTGTTCAAAAAGGTGTTTGGTGATATGTACAACTTCGGGGAAGCTGTGCGGGAAATGACACCGCTCATCATGACGGGACTTGCGTTTGCTTTTGCGGCTCGTGCCGGGTTGTTCAATATCGGAGGCGAAGGACAGTTTCTCGTAGGGATGACAGCTGCTACCTTCGTTGGTGTAAAGTTCGCAGGTCTGCCTATATATATTCACGCGCCGCTTGCTTTGATTGCGGGTGGGGTATTTGGTGGGCTTTGGGCAGCAATTGCTGGTTACCTGAAAGCTGCACGTGGGGTTAACGAGGTAATCAGCAGTATTATGCTGAATTGGATTGGATTGTATTTAGCCAATCTGATCGTGCGTCAATTTCTGCTACTGCAAGGAGAGAACCGCTCTGTTGACATTAGTGAGTCGGCTTCCATAAGTCTGACCTGGCTTTCTGAATTGATGGGTAATTCACGTGTGCATATGGGAACGTTGATTGCTCTTGTTATGGCTGTGCTATTTTATATTTACATGTGGAAAACAAAGCAGGGTTATGAAATTCGTGCCGTCGGTTATAACCCGAATGCAGCAGAATATGCAGGTATGCATGTTAACCGGAATATCGTGAAAGCGATGTTTATCAGTGGTATGCTCGCAGGGCTTGGCGGAGCGTTCCAGGTTCTTGGGGTGTTCCAGTATCAGACCGTAATGTCAGGCTCGCCAGGTACTGGGTTTGACGGGATCGCGGTTGCTTTGATTGGTCTAAACCATCCGTTTGGAGTGCTACTTGGTGCGTTGCTCTTTGGTACGCTTACTTACGGTTCTGCAGGAATGAGCTTTGCTGCGGATGTACCACCTGAGATTATTCGGATTGTCATCGGTTCGATTATCTTCTTCATTGCCGCACAAGGCATCGTGCGCTGGGTACTTAAACCATTCTATTCCAAGCGTAAGAAAGAGAAGGTGTTGTAGATGGACTTGTTGACAATCGGGCAAATTATCAATACGACGCTTGTCTTTGCTACGGCATTGATTTTTGCTTCCCTTGGCGGAATTTTCTCGGAAAAATCCGGGGTAACAAATCTCGGACTTGAAGGTTTTATGGTGTTTGGTGCGTTTGCAGCCGGTATTGGTGCTCACTATGCTCAAGAAGCAGGTATGGGTGGAACAACGTCGGCTTGGATGGGGATACTGCTTGCCATCGTGCTTGGTGTGCTAGTTTCACTTATTCACGCTGTAGCATCAATTACGTTTAAAGCTGATCAGATTATCAGCGGTATCGTCATTAACTTTTTGGCGGCAGGAAGTACGTTGTATTTGGTAAAACTGCTGTTTGAAGGTTCAGGTGATTCACCTCTGGTACAAGGTTTTAGCAAATTCAATGTGCCGTTTCTCGAAAATATTCCTTTGCTTGGAGAAGCATTTTTCAAAAATGTATATCCAACGACTTACCTAGCGATTCTGTTTGTATTCCTGACATACTACATTATGTTCAAAACACCGTTTGGACTTCGTCTGCGTTCTGTAGGTGAACATCCAAGTGCGGCGGATACTGTTGGGGTTAAAGTTCGTCGTTACCGTTATGTTGCTGTTATGATCAGTGGTGCGCTTGCGGCGATTGGTGGAGCAGCTATTACATTGACAACAACAGGTACGTTTTCGCATAATACCGTTTCCGGTCAAGGTTACATTGCGATTGCAGCGATGATCTTTGGTAAGTGGAATCCAATCGGTGCTTTCGGCGCGGCTGTATTTTTTGGATTTTCTCAAGCGATTCGTAACTATGTGCAATTGTTTGAATGGTCACAGAGTATTCCCCAGGAAATTATTTTCATGTTGCCTTACTTGCTCACGATCATCGTTCTGGTGGCTGCGGTTGGACGTTCTTCGGCTCCATCTGCTCTGGGCGAACCGTATGATCCTGGTAAAAGGTAACTCTAGCAAAGGAAACAGGATATCATTTGGTATCCCGAATAGTTGTTCAAGAAAAGATTCGCGATCAAGCGAGTCTTTTTTTTGTGCGCTTCATTGTAGTACCCAACTTTTTCGGTAGGGACAAAGAAACAGGCGAATTCGGTCATGGACGAATACACTGTTTTGAATGATCCGAGGAGGAGGGATAGTATGAGAAAACAGGTTACGCGTACTGAAGCGATGAAACTTATAGGCAAAAATATAGTTGCAGTCAAAAAAGACGGTACTCGGGTTACGGGGAAACTGTTAAAAGTATCAGGTGACAAACTCGTTCTCAAGCGTTTAGGTGGAAAAAAAGTACGTACCAAAGCCATCTTGCCTTTGGTATTATTTGATCTGCTGGCTATTGCGACATTGCCTTACGCTTATGGCTCGGGTCCAGGATTTGGCCCAGGGTATGGTCCGGGTCCGAAACCTGAATGTTGCCCAGGGTATGGCCCTGGTTATGGTTCCGGACCGGGTTACGGCCCAGGCCCAGGATATGGTCCTTACGGTCCCGGACCGAGACCACCTGGATTTTTCTAAAAGCGGCTAGAGTCTTTTTTCCATTTCGTAACAGCGACTGATCAGGATATATCTCAGGTTTTGATATCCATTTTTTTGATAGAATTGATTTCCCTTGGTATTTCCTTCATCTACCATGACTTTGGATTTTTTGCAACCACGGGATGCTGCAAAGTTCTCAGCTTCATGCAGTAACGTCTGTCCGTAGCGTTTACGTTGCTCTTTTAAACTAACGGCCATCATATCTACGTAAAGTAGTTCTCCATGCATGAGAAAATGAATGAATGCCACAGCAGGTTTATTTGGCTCCGGCGAGATTACAAAAGTCATGCCCCTGTTCATTCGCAGGGGTATTTCTTTGCGTATTTTATGGATTTCCTTCTCGCTCATATGGGATAAAGGAACAAGCTGTGTGTCAATCAGCTTCATAATTGCGCCGTCATCCAGTTTGGATGAACGCTGACGAATGATCATGCGGGGCCTCCTTTCAAGGCCTGTCGTGCGGCCTGTATATCTTATGCCTGGGGCGGGATAAAAGGTGACTGCATGAAGGCCAGACATTGGGGCAAACATAGAGTGAAGAGCGTATATGGATCAGGTGAGCACATTTTTATCAAAAACAGGTATTGACTTATCGGTTAGAGGAATCATATAATGTTCCTAACATTTAACGAGAATATTTCATCGGCTATGAAGAGGACGAAGTTTTAAGGGCTCTTTTGCTCAGAGAGTGGATGGATTTGCTGAAACCACCACCATTACCCCTTATATACGAGCTCACCTCGGAGCTGTTTTCCTGAAAAGCATTGGAACGTCAAATCCAACGCGTATTAGGGGGAATCGTAAGTCTGCGTTACAGACAACAGGTATGGGAGACGACTTTGTTCGTTTGAACATCGTTTTGTTATACCTGGTAAGGTCCGTTATTGCGAAATTTCGGACAAAGTTGGGTGGTACCACGGAAGCGATAACCTTTCGTCCCTCGCAAGCATGAACTTGTTTGCAGGGATGGAAGGTTTTTTTGTACCTTTTTATGTCAGAATGGTGTAAATTTCGAGAGGAGGATGACTAATGGGAGCTCAAATTCCAGAAGTACGATCGACAGATGAATTACGTGAAAGATGGATGAAGCCGGAGGTCATTAGCGGTTCCGAGATTTTGCTAAGAAGTTTGCTGCTTGAAGGTGTGGATTGTGTCTTTGGTTATCCGGGCGGTGCAGTATTGTACATTTACGATGCAATGTATGGCTTTGAAGATTTCAAACATGTCCTGACTCGTCACGAGCAAGGTGCCATTCACGCGGCAGACGGTTATGCACGAGCCAGTGGAAAAGTAGGCGTATGTATTGCGACCTCGGGTCCAGGTGCAACGAATCTCGTGACAGGAATTGCAACGGCATATATGGATTCCGTACCACTGGTTGTCATTACGGGGAATGTCAATTCCAGCTTGATCGGCTCGGATGCTTTCCAGGAAGCGGATATCACCGGGATCACAATGCCGATCACCAAACACAGTTATCTGGTAAAGGATGTAAAAGACCTCGCGGGCATCATTCATGAGGCATTCCATATCGCTAATACCGGACGTAAAGGACCTGTACTGATCGATATTCCAAAAGATGTATCGGCGAACAAAACGTTGTTTGAACCGAGCACGGAACCTGTTATATTGAGAGGGTACAATCCACGCACGGTACCGAATAAACTGCAGGTAGATCGTTTGGCACAGGCCATTCAGGAAGCAGAGCGGCCAATGATCATTGCGGGTGGCGGTGTCGTTTACTCTGGCGGACATGAAGCACTTTTCGAGTTTGTTGAGAAGACGGGTATCCCGATCACAACAACACTTCTTGGACTTGGTGCTTTCCCAAGCGGGCATGAGCTTTGGACTGGAATGCCGGGAATGCACGGAACCTACACATCGAACATGGCAATTCAGCAATCGGATTTGCTCATCAACATCGGTGCCCGATTTGATGATCGGGTAACGGGTAAGCTGGACGGATTCGCACCACATGCGAAAATTGTTCATATCGACATTGATCCTGCAGAGATCGGCAAAAACATTGCGACAGATATTCCGATTGTAGGCGATGTGAAAACGGTGCTGGAGATTGCAAACAAAGAAGTTGGACGTGCCGAACGTGCAGATGCCTGGAGAGATCAGATCAAACAGTGGAAACAGGAAAAGCCGTATAGCTACACGGATTCGGATGAAGTGTTAAAACCGCAATGGGTTGTTGAACTGTTGAACGACACCACAAAAGGCGAAGCAATTGTGACAACGGACGTTGGACAACATCAGATGTGGGCAGCTCAATACTACAAATTTAATCAACCGCGCTCCTGGGTTACCTCAGGTGGACTTGGAACAATGGGATTTGGATTCCCTTCTGCGATTGGTGCACAAATGGCTAATCCGGATCGACTGGTTATCTCCATTAACGGAGATGGCGGGATGCAAATGTGTTCTCAGGAACTGGCAATCTGTGCGATCAACAACATTCCAGTTAAAATTGTAATTATTAACAACGAAGTACTAGGTATGGTTCGTCAGTGGCAGGAACTGATTTATGAAAATCGCTACAGTCATATCGATTTGGCAGGAAGCCCTGATTTTGTGAAGTTGGCTGAAGCTTACGGAGTAAAAGGATTGCGGGCAACGAACAAGGAAGAAGCCGAGCGTGCATGGCAAGAAGCTTTGGATACGCCAGGACCAGTCGTTGTAGAATTTGTTGTACGCAAGGATGAAAATGTATATCCAATGGTTCCGCAAGGAGCAACAATCGATCAAATGCTGATGGGAGATGCTGAAGAATGATAAGACATACGATTTCGATATTGGTTAATGACCAGCCAGGTGTCCTTCAGCGTGTATCCGGATTGTTTGGTCGACGCGGGTATAACATCGAAAGTATTACAGTAGGTCAATCTGAAGAACCAGGACTTTCCCGGATGGTCATTGTGACGATTGGTGACGACAAAACAATTGAGCAGATTGAGAAACAGCTGTATAAAATTATTGATGTTATCAAAGTGGTTGACTTCAGCTTGAAACCGATGGTTGCTCGTGAACTCGCGCTGATCAAGGTGAAGGCAGAGCCTTCCGAGCGTCCGGAAATTTTGGGTGTGGTGGAAACATTCCGCGCATCGGTTGTCGATGTAGGCCCAGCAAGTCTCATGGTACAGGCCGTTGGTGATACGGACAAAATTGATGCTATGATCGAACTGCTCAAGCCATATGGCATTCGTGAATTGTCCCGTACAGGCGTAACGGCATTGGTACGAGGCAACGTCTAGAGGTATAATGAAATCAAGATGGGCTGATCCATACATGAACACAATGATTTACTTGTGAAAATGTACAGTTAGCGTAAAATAAATGCTATCTGACCCGAATGTGTCAGTCCAGCAACTGCTGTAAAGTAACAATTTAGTGATGTAACGCTTGAAAAGAGAGCCACACCCCCGCATTAACGAGCGGGTGTCTGAACGGATCGGATCATATGCAGCGGTTAATCAGCATCGATCAGGCAGTTTTTTTACCAAGATGTGAAGTGTATCGGTCCATTGAGACACCCGCTCATTAATGAAGGGTTCTTTACAATACAAAGGAGGACTTATAACATGCCAGTAACTACTTATTATGAACAGGATGCAGAGCTTAGCGTATTGAAAGGAAAAACGATCGCGGTGATCGGATATGGTAGCCAAGGTCATGCACAGGCACAAAACCTGCGTGACAGCGGATTGAACGTAGTCATCGGACTTCGTGAAGGTAAATCTTTTGACGCTGCTAAAAATGATGGATTTGAAGTGTTGTCTCCGGCTGAAGCAACTAGCCGTGCAGATGTGGTTCAAATCTTGCTGCCAGATGAAACACAAGCTTCTGTATACAAAAACGAAATCGAACCAAACCTGAAAAAAGGCGCAGCATTGCTCTTCTCTCACGGTTTTAACGTTCACTTCGGCCAAATCGTTGCTCCAAAAGACAGCGATGTATTGCTGGTAGCTCCTAAGTCCCCTGGCCACATGGTACGTCGTACCTATGTAGAAGGATTCGGTGTTCCTGGTCTGATCGCGATCGAAAAAGATGCAACAGGTAAAGCGAAAGACATCGGTCTCGCTTATGCTAAAGGAATCGGCTGCACACGTGCAGGCGTTATCGAAACTTCCTTCCGTGAAGAAACAGAAACAGACTTGTTCGGTGAGCAAGCGGTTCTGTGTGGCGGTGTAAGTGCCCTCGTTAAAGCTGGATTCGAAACGTTGACAGAAGCTGGATATGCTCCAGAAATGGCATACTTCGAGTGTCTGCACGAATTGAAACTGATCGTTGACATGATGTATGAAGGTGGACTTGCAAGCATGCGTGATTCCATCAGTAACACTGCGGAATATGGTGATTATGTAACTGGACCTCGCGTCGTTACTGAAGATACGAAGAAAGCAATGAAAGAAGTGCTTTCTGATATCCAACAAGGTAAATTCGCACGTGACTTCATTCTGGAAAACCAATCCGGTCGTGCATTCTTGACAGCAACACGTCGTAACGAAGCTGAACACCCAATCGAAGTGGTTGGCGGACAATTGCGTGAAATGATGCACTGGATCAAAAAGTAAGCAACAATTTCGTTCACTTTTTGAACAAGCATCTTAGGGGATCCAAGCAACTTACAGCGTGAACTGGAAATAGCGGCCGTGCTTATGCGTGAGCCGCTATTCTGGTTTACAGAAATGAATAATAAGCAGGGGGTGCGAAGGTGCGTAAAATCTATGTATTTGACACAACGCTGCGTGATGGAGAACAATCTCCAGGAGTCAATCTGAACACTCGCGAAAAGGTGGAGATTGCCCATCAACTGGAGCGTCTTGGCATTGACCGGATGGAAGCAGGTTTCCCAGCAGCATCTCCGGGTGACTTGGCCGCGGTTAACGCCGTAGCGAAAGCGGTAAAAAATATTACAGTGATCGGCTTGTCCCGCTCCAGAGAGCAGGATATTGATGCGGTGAAGGAAGCACTTAAAGGTGCAGAAGACCCGTGCATTCACGTATTTTTGGCCACGTCGCCAATCCATCGCCAGCATAAGTTGCGCATGGATAAAGGACAGGTTCTGGACACGGCTCGCTCTGCGATTCGTTATGCAAAGAAGACATTTTCCAAGATTGAATTTTCTTTGGAGGATGCAGGACGTACCGAGTATGATTTTCTCGTAGAAATGGTGAATATGGCAGTTGAAGAGGGTGCTTCTGTCGTTAATATTCCGGATACGGTCGGTTACCTGAGCCCATATGAATACGGGAATATTTTTAAACATCTGAAAGAAAATGTTCACAACATCGATAAAGTTCAGCTGAGTGCACACTGTCACAACGATCTGGGGATGGCAACAGCGAATACGCTTGCCGCCATTTTGAACGGCGCTGATCAGATTGAAGGCACGATCAACGGCATCGGAGAGCGTGCAGGCAACACGGCGATTGAAGAAATTGCAATGGCGCTGGAAACACGTCAGGAGTTTTTCCAGGCGAAAACTACACTGCAGTTGTCCGAGATCGCACGTACCAGTCGTTTGGTTAGCCGTTTGACCGGTATGGTTGTACCTGGCAACAAAGCAATCGTGGGGGCAAATGCCTTTGCTCATGAGTCCGGCATTCACCAGGATGGCATGTTGAAGGAAAAAACAACCTATGAGATCATGACACCCGAAACGATCGGTCTCAAAGAAAGCAAGCTGGTGCTTGGTAAGCATTCCGGACGTCACGCGTTCCGTGAACGCTTGATTGACCTCGGGTACGAACTGGATGATGAGGCGTTGAACCGAGCTTTTGCACAATTCAAAGATCTGGCAGACAAGAAAAAAGAAGTTACCGATGAAGACCTGCTTGCCGTAATTGAAGAAAAATTACAGGATGCACCTGAGGTGTACAAACTGGAATCCATCTTTGTTACGTACGGCGATGAATCCGTACCTACAGCTAAAGTGCGTATTGCTACGCTGAACGGTGACACGGTGGAGAAACAGGCGGAAGGTAATGGTTCGGTGGATGCGATCTATAACGCTATTGATCAGGTGAGCGGAGAAGAAGTAACGCTATCGGACTATTCCATCAAATCAGTAACACACGGTAAAGACGCACTTGGTGAAGTACACGTTGTGCTGACTCAGAATCAAGTTTCTGTTCAAGGACGCGGCGTGAGCACAGATATTCTCGGTGCTAGTGCGCGTGCGTATGTAGACGGGTTGAACCAACTCATTGAAAAACGTAAAACATACACCAACCGTGTTAACGTCAATTTGTAGAAGAGTACTGTACTGTGTGCTTAAAGTACAAATTTACAAACCTGCTAACTAGGCCGGTATAGTAAAGCCATAGTCTGTATAGTAAAGCTAAAGACGAACATATTAAAAAGTCTGACCCTTCTGGAGTCGACTGTGCCTGTTAGTGTAGACGTTATGAAGTCTATCTATGAGTACAGTCCAGCGAGGGTCAGACTTTTTTATAATATCAATTTACCACGCGTATGCGTTAGGGGCGTGTCCACCAGGACCAGGGAAGATTTCATCCAAACGGTTGAGTGTGGATTCATCCAGTGTCAGGTCAAGACATTTCAAGGCGGTTTCGAATTGCTCCAGTGTGCGCGGACCAATAATTGGCGCAGTAACAGCCGGATTGGCAGCTACCCAGGCAAGTGCAACGGTATCTTGCGGTTCACCAAGATCACGGCAAAGTGCAGCGAAATCTTCAAGCTGCGTCTGATGTTGTTCAATTCGTTCTGAAATGCCTCCGCTGCGAGTTCCTTCAAGTTTCTGTAAGGCATTACGTCCGAGCAGACCGCCATCCAGCGGGCTCCATGGAATGACGCCAAGCCCGAGCGCTTTAGCGGCTGGTAATACCTCTAGCTCAGGCAGACGGCAATTCAAGCTATATTTATGTTGCTCAGATACAAGGCCGAGGAAGTGACGGTTTTTCGCTTCACTCTGAGCAAGGGCGATCTGCCACGCGGCAAAATTACTTGAACCGACATATCCGATTTTGCCCTGATATACTGCATGCTCGAATGCACCCCACAATTCGTCCCACGTAATGACCGGGTCAACATGGTGCATCTGGTATAATTCAATATGATCGGTTTGCAGACGTTGAAGAGAGCCTTCAAGGTGACGTCTGATTTTATATGCGGAGAGACCGGCTTCGTTGTTAGGGCCATCTGTTTCATCATGCATGGAACCGTAGACTTTGGTGGCAAGCACGACCTTTTCACGTCTGCCTCCGCCTTGTTTGAACCAACGTCCGATGATTTCTTCGGTGAGACCGGAATTTTCACCCCAACCATAAATGTTAGCGGTATCAAAAAAGTTAACGCCGGCATCCAGAGCTGCATCCATAATGCGGAAAGCTTCTTTCTCGTCCGTGGCTGGTCCAAAATTCATCGTACCAAGACAGATACGGCTGACCTTAAGGCCTGATTTACCCAAATACGAATATTGCATGTTAAACATCCCTCCAGCATCCCTGATTTGATTTCAGCTATATTTTACCTTACCCTGAACTGGCGAACAACATCGAAGCTTGTCATGATCCTTCTTATAGGTAAAAACTATTAAAGTCATAGATTGTATATCTTGGTCAAATGACCGTAGAATATGATACAAAGAAGAGAGTTATTTATGAGACGATGTTTACACAGAAACGCTAACATGAGCGAATGAGTGATGAATGAAGATGAGGGAGTGGACAACCTATGGCAGACGTGAAAAAAATTGCAGTAATCGCAGGTGACGGAATTGGTCCTGAAGTTGTGGCTGAGGCGGAAAAAGTTCTGAAACGTACGGAGGAAGTGTTCGGTTATCGTTTTGAAACAGAGCACGCGCTGTTTGGTGGTATTGCCATTGACGAGAAAGGCACACCGCTTCCAGAAGAAACATTGACTGTATGTAAAAATGCAGATGCAGTGTTGCTCGGAGCTGTAGGTGGACCAAAATGGGATAATAACAGTAAGGAGTTGCGTCCTGAAACAGGACTGCTGGGTATTCGTAAAGCGCTTGGACTGTTCTCCAATCTGCGTCCGGCCGTTGTGTTTGACTGTTTGAAAGACGCATCCACGCTGAAACCGGAAGTACTTGAAGGGACAGACCTGATGGTTGTTCGTGAACTGACCGGCGGAATTTATTTTGGCGAGAAGTTCAGACGTGAGAGTGCCCAAGGTGAAGAGGCCGTGGACACTTGTGCTTACAATGTTGCGGAAGTAGAGCGCATCGTTCGTCAAGCATTTGAGATCGCTCAAGGTCGCCGCAAAAAACTGGCTTCTGTCGACAAGGCTAACGTGCTGGAAACATCCCGCCTCTGGCGTGAAGTGGTTAACCGTGTAGCTCCAGATTATCCGGATGTTGAACTGGAGCATGTGCTTGTAGACAATTGCGCAATGCAGTTGTTGCGTCGTCCGGCAAGCTTTGACGTCATCGTAACAGAGAATATGTTTGGTGACATCCTGAGTGATGAAGCAGCTATGCTGACAGGTTCCATCGGTATGCTCGCTTCGGCATCGCTGGGTGAAGGAAGCTTCGGTCTGTATGAACCGGTACACGGCTCTGCGCCGGATATTGCGGG
Source organism: Paenibacillus amylolyticus (assembly GCF_003719335.1). GTDB lineage: Bacteria > Bacillota > Bacilli > Paenibacillales > Paenibacillaceae > Paenibacillus > Paenibacillus amylolyticus_D. The sequence continues at coordinate 148,062 of NZ_RIAS01000008.1, read as the reverse complement.
TCAAGGCTTGGCTAACCCGATTGCTACCATCTTGTCACTCGCGTTGATGTTCCGTACAACGTTTGGCTATGCAGAAGGTGCAGATGCGATTGAAGAAGCGGTAGCGAACGTACTGAATGCGGGCCACCGTACAAGTGACATTGCTGTTGATAAGAGCAAATCGATCAGTACGACCGAAATGGGCGATCTGATTGTTGCAGCTATTCAAAAAAAGGCTTAAGTTTCATTCCAGCCTTGTCCACTTATTGAGACATTAACAGATCTCAGGATACAGTCCTGCAGTTCGTATAAGAAACAGCCCTTTGATGCCCTAGTAGACCGTCTTTTGGTTTCTAATAGTGGAGAATGCAAAGGGCTGTTCCTTTCTCATTTTCACCATAAATTCGGCACGAAAATTTCTTATTTATAATTATTATAAAAAAATAACGTTTATAATCTTGACTTTGAGAAGTACGGATGATAACATTTTATTTGTACTTGAGAACAAGTATCAACAAATTTAATGACAGGACAAGCGCTTGCGTGTATCCTGATGATGAGCAATCCATATGGATGCTTACATAATCTCAAAGGAGGAATTTTTAGTTATGGCAGAACGTTTGGTTGGTAGACCAGCACCAGATTTCGCAATGGAAACAGTATCAGGAGACGGACAAGATTTTGGTTCCGTTAAACTGTCCGATTACCGTGGCAAATGGCTTGTATTCTTCTTTTATCCTTTGGACTTCACATTTGTGTGCCCAACTGAAATTACAGCTTTGAGCGATGCTTCGGAGCAATTCAAAGCTTTGGATACAGAAATTCTTGGCGTGAGCGTAGACTCCGTGCACAGCCACAAAGCATGGATCAACACACCTAAAGACAGCAATGGTCTTGGTCAGTTGAACTTCCCGCTCGCTTCCGATATCACGAAGCAAGTAGCTAAAGATTACGGCGTTCTGATCGAAGAAGAAGGCGTAGCATTGCGCGGTCTGTTCATCATCGATCCAGAAGGCGAACTGAAATATCAAGTCGTTAACCACAACGATGTAGGCCGCAGTGTTGAAGAAACACTTCGCGTACTGCAAGCACTTCAATCCGGTGGATTGTGTGCAATGAACTGGAAACCAGGCGACAGCAACCTGTAAGCCGGGTTTACTTGAACGATTGATGTTCAAGCCCTCATCCCACTCGGGATTGAGGGCTTTTTGCAACCTTTTTCAAAAGTATAACGTTAACTTAATGAAGGTGTTTGAACAAGCTGTCAGACGTGTTAATAATGTAATAGAAGAAGATCTTCTTTTTTATAAGAGAAAGAGGAATTGAAGGCTTGTAAGGCGAATAGGGTATGGAAACCCGGTATTTTAAGTGATTCCGGTAATCCGCATTTATAATTTGCATATGAATGTGATACACTGTTTGAACGATTCCCTTTCGGAAGTTTTCAAGTGCACGGGGGTATATTCATTAAATTCCCGGCACCTAATAAGGAGGGTGAACAAAAATGAGTTACTGTTGTGGGGCAAGTATGGTAGGAACGAAGGGCACGCTGAAGCATTACCGCACCCAGGTTCATAATGTTCCCCTGCTGTTTTGTCCGGTATGTCACCGGGTTGAGGTGCATTACAAGGTTGAGAATGAATATGAAATTCTTGCTGAGTATGCGCATGGCGACGGGGCTTCTGAAATTGATTTTCAAGACTATGTGACCGAAGACGAGGATGCCATCTTCGAAAATTGTGTAAACCGTGAAAGCGAAGATGCGATGGTGATCGTTCAGCGTCAGATTGATATGTCACTGGATCTGCTGCGGCTCGCCAAGGAAATGAAGGATGAGAAATGGGAAAGCGAATTGAAACGCCGCCTTGCCGTCATGAGTCAACGAAAACTTAAAATTCAGCATAACAAGACCGGGCTATAGATTGCAGTGAGATGTGACATGGATAGACAAATATCCGAATTACACAATATTGAACGAAGCTGATTTCCCAATAGGGCGATACGGCTTCGTTTTTTGTATTTTTTAGATAAACCTTTGTTGTTTTTGCAAAATAATTTCCATTCGACACTTTCTCCGATTGACTCTATTCCCTAAACTTGTCTATGATAAAAGCAGACTTGGAAAAGAGGCGGAGCAATTGAAGGGTATTCGTTTGGGAATTGGAGAAGGTTAGAAAGGAACAAAACGTATATGATTTTTCCGGGCTTTTTGTAATGAACCGGATTAGACCAGCTTACGTTCCGGATATGCCATCCATATTTTCGGCTCAGCCCCCTGATGAAAGGGACCCGGTAATCAACAAAAAATCGGCCCTTCCTGTTTCTGTGATGATATGATGTCCGAACGGCAAAGTTTATCATTTACGTGAAAAGGAGGAACCTGAAGTGATTCGTGAATTTCAGGATATAGCGCCTCAACCAACGGATGTGCTTCCTCAAGTACATCTGGATAACAATAAGTATGAAAATGTGCTAGAACACATGGATAGCGGTATTATGTTATTTGATCATCATGGGGTGTTGACGTTTATTAACGTACAGATGGCTAAATTGCTGGAGTTGCCGAGGGATCTGTTAAGCGGATGCACGTTAATGCAGATGTTGCGTTTGCCCCAAATGAGTCGATTCAAGAAAAAGAAAATTTTACGAATTTATCGGGAAACGATCTTTCATCGTAAGCGTTATCATGAGCTGACGGATGAGTATGGAAGGCACTGGCTCGTGACCGTGACCTATGGCGATCAGATGGATGGCGATTTTCTTTTTAGTGTCAAGGATGTTTCGGATTACAAGCAGATCGAGCAGACAGCCTATCAAAACGATAAACTGGCTATGCTTGGCCGCATCTCCGCATCGATTGCTCATGAGATTCGTAACCCGTTAACAGCCATTCGCGGATTCATCCAGTTGCTTCGGCCCCATCTGTTGCAGCTGGGTAAAGACGAATATGCCAGAATCATACTCACCGAGATCGACAGGGCAAATGACATTATCTATGAATTTCTGAATTCCTCGAAACCTTCGGCTCCGCAGAAAACGGTCATGACCGTAGAATCTTTGCTGAAAGAGGTCGTTCTATTGACCGAGAGTGAAGGGTTGATGAAAGGATGCGAAATTCTGCTTGAGGTGGATGACACCCCGCTTAATGTATCCATTGATGTAAAGCAGATCAAACAGGTCATTCTGAATATGGTCAAAAATGCAATGGACGCGATTGAAGAAGTCGGTGAAGAATATACAGGCTTGATCCGAATCACGACAGCCACGGACAATAATTTTGTGCAAATTACGATCACGGATAACGGAAGAGGTATGGATCATAACACGCTGGTACGGTTGTTCGATCCTTTCTTTACGACAAAAGAAAGTGGGACGGGTCTCGGACTTTCCGTAAGCTATCGTATTATTAAAAATCATGGAGGCACCATCTCTGTTGATAGTCAAAAAGGCGAAGGCACCAGCTTTATGATCAAACTTCCATTAGTGAATTGACACAGACGATATCAGAAGGGATCGGTATTTGCCGATTCCTTTGTTTTTTGTTCGTGCGATTAGGGTTATAGTTAGAAATGAATGCGAATACATATGCATCACGGAAGGAAGGGATCGTTTTGAATATTCAGGATATGGAGCTTATGAACGGGCAACTCATCGAACATGTAGGCAAAGTAATTGTGGGAAAGACACATACAGTGGAACTGATTCTGACAGCGATCATTGCATCAGGTCATGTGCTTCTGGAAGATGTCCCGGGTACAGGTAAAACAATGATTGCCAAATCGATGGCGTCGTCACTAGACTGCACTTTTCAACGGATCCAGTTTACACCTGACTTGCTGCCATCCGATTTGACGGGTATTCATTTCTATAATCAAAAATCAGGAGATTTCGAATTCAGGCCCGGTCCGCTGTTTGCGAATCTTGTGCTGGCAGATGAGATCAATCGGGCAACTCCACGCACACAGTCCAGCTTGCTCGAATGTATGGAAGAGCGCCAGATCAGTATTGATGGCTCAACAAGGCAGCTCGAGCGGCCGTTTATCGTGATCGCCACTCAGAATCCTATTGATAATCAAGGAACATTTCCGTTACCTGAAGCACAGATGGATCGATTTATGATGAAGATTCGTATGGGGTATCCGTCCGGGGAAGAAAGTGTAGAGATTCTGAGAAGAACGGTTGCTAGCCGCTCTGTAGATGATCTGTCTTCCATTATATCTCGCGAGCAACTTCTGAAAGCACAAGAAACGTATAAAACGGTTAACGTAAACGAGGACCTCCTGCGTTATATTGTACAGCTCACTGAAGCAACGAGAAAACATCCTGAACTGTCTCTGGGCGTTAGTCCACGGGGGGCGCAGGCGCTTCTTAAGGCAAGTCAGGCATGGGCTGCGCTTCACGGCAGAGACTATGTTGTACCTGATGACATTAAATTACTGGCAGAGCCTGTGCTGGCTCACCGTCTGGTGTTTCGTAATCGAATCAGACAGCAAGAAGGACTTGCGGAACACATCATTCAACAGATTCTGACCGAAATCGAGGTACCAACCGAGACACTTACTACAGGCGGACGTTAGGCTTATGGCACTTCTATGGCTTGTCGTTGTTGGAAGTTTAGTGATTGTGCTGCATGGCATATGGTTTGGACGGCCTGTGTTGCGAAATCTCAAATACAGCAGGCAGTTCAGCAAAACACGGTGTTACGCTGGTGATGAACTGCAGATGATCGAAACGATATCCAATGAAAAACGAATTTCTGTACCGTGGCTTAGACTTGAAGCAATGATGCCGGCTTCATTTGTATTTCATTCAGGTTCAGGTATGGATATTAGTCAGGGTAATATTTATCAGAACCATAAAAGTATTTTTACATTAAAACCATATAATCGGATTACCCGCAAGCATCCGTTTGTTTGCTCCAAACGTGGAGTGTTTACGATGGATACAGCTACCATGACTGGTGGAGATTTATTTGGAGTATGGCGTTCCTCAAAGCCGATTCCTGTGCAGATGACGATGATTGTATATCCTTCATTGGTTAACACTGAAGATATGCCAGCCATCTATCAGGTATGGCAAGGAGAGGTGGAGGTTTCTCGCTGGATTGTGGAAGACCCGTTTCTAATTCTGGGGGTGCGGCCTTACGGGGCTGGTGATCCAATGAATCGTATTCACTGGAAAGCAAGTGCACGTACAGGCGAACTTCAGGTGTACAAGCAAGGCTGGACCGCAGATCCCCAGTCATGGATTATAGTGAATATACAGGACTCTGCTGAGATGTGGAGTGTGGTGACTAGGCCTGAGCTGATTGAGCAGTCACTCCGCTACGCAGCCACTGCAGCAGTAGAGGCCATTGGCAAAGGTTTGCCTGCTGGCTTTGCACATAACGGCTACCGTGTAGGTGGGGGACGCGATGTGCTTCGTATTGAACCAGATTACGGTACACCTCATCTGGAGATGTTGCTGGAAGCTATGGCTGAAACTGAGTTGAAGTGTTTGGTACCCATGGAGCAGTTTTTGCAAGATGAAGTACGATTGAATGAAGAAGGGCAGCAGATTCGCAGTTATTTGTTGATTACATCATATGTTTCGGCTGCCATGGAACATGAAATCGGACGTCTGCATGATCAGGGTCATCGGGTAACGATTTTGCCTGTAGAACAGTTGAAGCGTGATGCAGGGGCGGTGGGCGCATGAATGAAAATGATGCAATGAAGCGAGCACATATTATATCCATGTTGCCTGTTTTTTCGATAGGAATATATCTGTTTCCAATCTTTACGATCACATCGTTGTATACCAGTGGCTATTTTCCATATCTGTTGTTTGGTTTATATGTTATGGCAGGCCTGCTCGGCCTATGGATTCAGCATCGATTTACGAGTGTTATAGAGAAGAGTGCTTTCGTTCGAGGTCTAATGGAAGTTGTTATCTGTATTTTGTTCGCATGGGTTTCGGGGATGTTGCTCACGCTTTCACTTCCAGAAATCATTACGCTTGGAGTAGGTTTATTTATTGCGGCATACACAGGGTTGCATTTTGATCCTGTTTTTCATTCCAACAGGCTGTGGCGCCTGCAACTCGTGGGTGTAATCAGTGCCATTGTGTCCACAATCGCGGCAACGCAGATCGAATTCATGTTACCTGTTATGATGTACACGGGTTACATCTATGCTGCTGGAGTCATCAGTTTTGGATGTTGGATTGTGGGACAATACAGGGCACAACTGGATCGTGCGGTTCTTAATGATGGCAAGCGCAGATTGGTACTGCGGGAATTCACACGGGCAAACCACCTTCGAATCATATGGATGTTAATCATTATTGCAGGTATAGGTGCTTTTCCCGGTCTTGCTGCATGGCTTGCGCCATTGCAGGATCGTCTCCTTGCGTGGATCAGAGGACTGTTCGGGACTTCTTCACCTCAGGAACCGCCACTTACACCGGAGATGCCAAATGAGCCGATGAACCTGCCGGATGAATTAAGAGGCCTGCCTTCGGAACCTTCCGTATTCTGGGAAATCCTCGGATGGATCGTTTTTGGGGCAGCGGCGGCTGTAATTTTATGGCTTTTGGTCAAACTGGGCAGGACGATCATGGATAAACTGGCGGAGCGTTTCAAAGGATTGTTACAGCCTGTGCAGAAAAGGCAGGAACCGAAAACAGAGTATGTGGATATCAGCGAAACACTGGAAGTGCCCGCGAAGGTTCGTAAACGATGGTTCCGCAAAAAGGAACCTGTTCCCATTCAGGCTGGAGAGCGTATTCGATACTATTATCGGGTATGGGTAAGCAATGCGATGGATCGCGGAGTACAGGTTGAGAAGTCGTATACGCCGCTGGAGACAGCGGAAAGCATTAAAGAGAGTTATCCTAAGAGTAAAGAGGGTACAGAGGAAGAGTTGGCAACGCGGCTTCCTGAAGTCTACAATGCTGTGCGCTACGGGAAGAAAGATGATGAGAACCCTGATATGATTGATATGGACCGAATCTGGAAATCTTACCGTAAATAAGCCCGGAATCCCTTTACTTTTCTTGTCACGTTCAAGTATCATGAGAGGAATACACAAGTTGGTCAGAAAAGGAGCAGACATTAATGAAGACAAATCATAGTAAAATTGTAGATTGTACCATTCGTGATGGTGGATTGGTGAATAATTGGGACTTTAGCGTCGACTTTGTTCAAAAGCTGTATGCAGGGTTGAATGAAGCTGGCGTTGATTATATGGAAATTGGCTACAAAAATTCGCCGAAGTTGCTTAAAGGATCCGAAGATGCCGGACCTTGGCGCTTCCTGAATGATGATTTTCTTCGTAAAGTCATTCCGCAAAAAGGCAACACCAAACTGTCTGCACTTGTGGATGTAGGACGTGTAGATGAGAACGATATTTTGCCACGCAGTGAGAGTATGCTGGATCTGATTCGTGTCGCTTGTTACAGTAAAGATGTGGACAAGGCGCTTGCACTGGTACAAACATTCCATGATCGTGGTTATGAAACGACACTGAATATTATGGCACTCTCGAATGTTATGGAGAATGAATTGCTGGAAGCTTTTGAATTGATCAAGGAGAGCTCGGTTGATGTCGTATATATCGTAGACTCTTACGGCAGCCTGGATCATAACGATGTGAAATATTTGGTGGAGAAGTTCAAGACGCATCTTCCAAATAAACGTCTTGGCGTTCACACGCATAACAACATGCAGCTTGCGTTCTCTAACACGCTCGTAGCCGCTGAACTTGGAGTTGAATTGCTCGATGCTTCTGTATACGGTATGGGCCGCGCAGCTGGAAACTGCCCAACAGAACTGCTGGTAGCTCATTTGAAAGGAACCAAGTATAATCTACGTCCAGTGCTTGAGGTATTGGAACAACTTATGGTTCCACTGAGAGAAAAAGAAGAATGGGGTTATATCCTGCCTTACATGATTACAGGGACGCTGGACGAGCACCCACGGTCGGCTATGGCACTTCGTTCATCGGAGAACAAAGACAAAGTCGTTGACTTCTACGATAAGCTAACAACGCCTGAAGTAAACTTCGATAAATAAAAATAGTCTTAAATACAGTTGTAAATTCGAAAAAAACATGGTCTCTAACCTGAGGTCCATGTTTTTTTAGTTCTTTATGCCTTGTTTTCACTCATTTTTATGAATAGATATTCCTACTTATAACTATTTTTTAGTTCACGAATAGGGATTTAAATGTTATTATGTACCAGATAGAAAATATGGAAGATTAAATTAAACAGTGGTCAATATATGTTTTTGTCGAAATGTGTAATATACTTGGTGAATCAGATCAACAGAATTCAGTTGTACACGTATTTCAGGATAGTGATCCCGGGAAGGAAAACATGGCATGAAGTTTAAAATGCAAGGTCAGAGTCACATAGGTTGGGTCGCCATCGGCGGCTTATTGTTTTTCCTCGTAAGTCAATGGTTTCGTTCTTCTTCAGGCTCTGATCTGGTTTTTTCGGGTTACCCGGTGATAACGCTTCTAGGTGGATTCGCTGCAACGGCTGCCTGTATTGGCATTTATAATCAAAGCTGGCTATTTCAAACTCAAAAATTGACGCTGCGCAGAGTGTTACTGACAACACTCTTTTTAATGATAGGTCTTTTTGAACTGGTGCACATCGTTTCATTTGCAGAAGACGTTCCTAACAGAGCGATGATGGAATCCGATTTTTCATTAATGATGTCAACGATGGGATCACTGGTTTGTTCAGTGGGACTGTTATTTATATACACCGTGCACGAGAAGCAAGTTGCATTACCGCGCAAATTTCTTCTGTTCAGCGCTACCCTAGGAGTCTTTCTGATTTTGTACATCTGTTCTATTCAAGAGTGGAGTTTACTGCCCGAGATGCTTGATGGTCATTTGCTTGGTAAAGCATTCACTCGCCTGCATTGGATTGCAGGACTGCTGTATATTACTGGGGCTGTTGTTCTGTATGTGCAGTGGAAAAAGACAAAAAACGCCGATCTACCACCTATCCTTAATGGCATGTTCTGTTTTTTGCTAGGTCAGGCGTATTTCGTGACTGCAAGTGTAGTGGACGATCTCAATCTGCTGCTTGGTATGCTCAGCAATTGTTTGGGATACTTTTTCATTCAAAAGGGGCTCTATGCATCTGTAGTTGACACCCCATTCCTGCAACAACAGGCCGCTGAGGCCAAAATGAATTACATTGCCCACCATGATGATGTCACGGGCCTTCCGAATCGCCGCCGCCTAAGCCAGCGCCTTCAACTCATGCTGGATGATGCGGTTGTGGAGGAAAAACTCGTCGGTGTACTTGTGCTCAACATTAATCGTTTCAAAACCATAAATGACTCCCTTGGGCAACAAGCGGCTAACCGGGTTCTGCGTCAGGTTGGACAGCGATTGAATCATTCATCTCTCCCGGGAGAAGAGGTGTTTGGTCTAGGGAGAGACGAATTTGCGCTAACCATGACGGACTTCTACAGTACAGATACAGCGTTACGCCGGACACGGTCGATTCTGCAGCTCTTTGAAAAACCGGTTATGGTGGATGGGAACGAATATCATCTTACGCTGGGCATAGGCATGGCCATCTTTCCTTATGATGGAGAGTCTCCACAAGAGATTATTCAGAACGCCGACACGGCTCTGCATAGTGCGAAGGAACAGGGAATTGAACTTAACCGCTATGCACATGCCATGCAGATGAAAGCTCAGGAACGATTGCAACTTGAAAATGATTTGCGCAAAGCACTGGCTCGGGGGCAGTTTTATCTGGTATACCAGCCCCAGGTGAATCTGCAAAGCGGACTGATCGTAGGCATGGAAGCTCTTGTGAGATGGCAACATCCGCAGCGCGGTTCAGTGTCACCCGCAGAGTTTATTCCGCTGGCCGAGGAGAGTGGACTGATTGTTCCGCTCGGAGAATGGGTGCTCCGACAGGCTTGTGCACAGAACAAGCTATGGCAGGAAGCGGGATATCGCAAACTGTGTGTATCCGTTAACCTATCGATGAGACAGTTCAGACATTCCCATCTGCTTGAGAGTATCAACAGTATTCTGAGGGAAACGGGACTTGAGCCGGTATGGCTTGAACTGGAGATTACGGAGAGCATGACGTTTGACAAAGATCGGGCCTTTGAACAGCTTCATAAAATTAAGGAGATTGGTGTACATATTAGTATTGATGACTTTGGCACGGGATACAGCTCACTCCATTATCTCAAGGATTTGCCGATTGACCGGCTCAAGATTGACCGATCATTTGTGAATGAAATCATGGAAGACAGCAATAACGCTGCTATTGTATCAACGATTACTTCGATGGCACACCATTTACAACTCAAGGTTACAGCAGAAGGTGTTGAGAACGAGGAACAGATGATGTTTCTCCGAAATCAGCATTGTCATGAGGCACAAGGGTATTTTTTCGGTAAGCCGATTGAAGCGGCGGACTTTGAGCAAAGGTTCTTAAGAGATATTGACAAGCCGGCAGGATAAGAAGTAGCAGGGTCGCGAGAGCGTTCCTGCCTTTCTCGTATCCAGTTTTAGGAAGAAAACTGCTGATTCACCTTGCACGTTAGTGCGGATCGTGGTATATTAAGTTTTGTAAAATCACTGTTAACTTCCATTCGGAATTTAACGGGACGTAGCTCAGCTTGGTAGAGCACCTGGTTTGGGACCAGGGGGTCGCATGTTCAAATCGTGTCGTCCCGATTGTTCATCTTGCGGGTGTAGTTCAATGGTAGAACTTTAGCCTTCCAAGCTAATAGCGTGGGTTCGATTCCCATCACCCGCTTAACAGTAGTACCCGGAAAACCCTTGGTTATCAAGGGTTTTTTCTTTTTTTTGAAATTTAGATACAGACAATGACATGCTGACCTTTGCTTTTTTCCAATGATCTGGTACAATAACGGAGAATTGATACTACACATGAATGAGAGGTAACCATACGTCCCATGAAGTAAGACACATGAAGTGAACCCCAGTTAACTGCAGATTGTTGTATGACGCAGTCAGCCGAGCGGCTGAGCAATGAGGGGATTCGTGTGTCCAAATTCAGCTATGGGAAAAGTATGAAACCAGCAGGCAATTTAGCTTGCGTATACCCTTATTAGGGTGTATTTGTTCATGCTATATTTGACCTCATATCTGCATTTTGAATGCTTGATTCCATAACGAATTGTTAAACCGCCGGCTGATGCCAGCGGTTTTTTTGATTTTTTTGTTCAAGAAAGGATGAGGACTCATGACGACATTGGTGCGCTTGCATGAAGTATCAAAAGAATGGAACGGTAATGAATTGTTTGCGGGATTGAACCTTGAAATTAACGAAGGCGAACGGCTCGCCATTTTAGGACGCAATGGATGCGGCAAAACGACACTTTTACGGATTATACTCGGTGAAGAGCAAGGGGATGGACGGATTGATCGTCATCTTCCACTCCCGGAATGGGGCTTCATGCGTCAACGTTCGGAGGTCCCGAGTGGAATAAACGTATTGAATGCAGTAAGGCGGGAGAGTGGGAGGATTGACGAGGTCAAGCGAAAACTTGAAGAACTGGAGCGGCGATTGAGTGACGCTGATGCTGCCGAAGATACCGCTTTGCTGGACGAATATGCCCGTTTTTTGGAGGAATATGAGCAACTGAACGGCTACATGTGGGAAACAGAGGTGGAGAAAGTGTTAACACGCCTCGGGTTAAGCACGGAACACTGGAGCAGGCCTTATCAATCACTTAGCGGTGGTCAGAAAACAAAAGCGCGCCTCGCTGGACTGCTGGTTAGCAAGCCCAAGTTTTTAATTTTGGATGAACCGACCAATCATCTGGATGAAGAGAGCATGCGTTGGCTCGAAGCCTGGTTATCTGCATACGAGGGTACGGTGCTGTTTGTATCCCATGACCGGACATTTATTGACCGGGTAGCAACCAGTGTAATTGAATTTAGCGCAGACAAACTGACGAAATATAGAGGTGGTTATACCGATTACAAGGGGCATAAAGAGCGGGAGTTGAAGGAACAGGAGACGATATATCGCAAACAGCAACTGGAACGAAAAGCGCTGGAGGAAACGATTCGTAATTATCAACAGTGGTTTCACAAGGCTCATAATGAGGCAGGCGGCCAAGAGGTGAAGATTACCCAGAGTTTCTACAAGGCGAGAGCGAACAAAAATATTTCGCGTTACCACGCCAAACAGAAGCAGCTAGAGCGGCTTGAGAATGAGCGGGTGGATAAACCGCGTGAAGCCGCCAAACTGAACATGGAGCTACAGATGAGCTCAATCGGGGCTCGTCAACTTCTGGCGCTGGAGGAAGTAAACTTTTCGTACGATCCTAAGCACTCGTTTCTTCACGATTTGCGGATTGCCGTTGAGCGTGGGGACCGGCTTGCCGTGCGTGGAGCAAATGGTACAGGCAAGAGCACACTGTTGAAATTAATGATTGGAGAGCTTCAACCTTCGCAGGGAAAAGTGAGCCGTCATCCCCAGCTTCGGATCGGTTATTTCTCACAAGAGCTGGAGGGCTTGCCTGAGAATGCAACACTGCTGGACAGCTTACTTGCCCTCCCTTCGATGACGCAGAGTGGTGCTCGTACCATCCTGGGATGTTTTTTATTTTCACGAGAAGATGTATTTAAACGGATTGGGGATTTAAGCATGGGGGAGAAATGCCGGGTGGCATTTCTACGATTGTATTTCGGCGGCGCCAATCTGCTGGTGCTCGATGAGCCAACGAATTATCTGGACATTGACACGCAGGAAGTGATGGAAAATGTGCTAAAAGAAGCCTCCGGTGCACTGGTTATTGTATCTCATGACCGGATGTTAGTCCGAACGCTGGCGAATCGTCTATGTGACTTGAAGCCCGATGGAACGATATCACTTTTTGAGGGAGGCGTGGCGGATTGGGAGCAAACGGTGCAACTACGGGAATCTGCACTGGACACACGTGATTCGGATGATGAGCGTCTGCGGCTGGAGATGAGACTGTCTGAGTTGCTTTCTCCCGTAAGCCCTGCAGGAACAGAACGAGAACGCCTTTCGCTCACGGAGCCTGCGGCAGAGATGGAGGGAGAATCAGCCGAGATTCGTGTCATTCAGCAACGATTGAAGGAGCTGAGAAATCAAGGTGCATCTGCAAATTAGCAACGGGGCATGCTTGCTATTTCACCGTATTTTGCATATAATAATGAACGATCATCGATCATTGGTATCGATAAAGGTTAGTTTAATTTGAACAAACGTATTGATGGAGACAAGTAAGCAGTGCCTCTGGACAGGGAGGAAGCGCCGTAGATTGAGAGCGTTTCTGTAGAACCAGGCTGCCGAAATTCACTCCGGAGCGGTTCCCTGAACCTGATGATGTGTGCAGACACAGAGACGACAGTAGGGGTAAACGGTTAACGGTCGTTATTCCGTACAAAGTGAGACAGAACGTGTTGCAGAGCTTGTTGCAATGTGACAACGGGAGTCTAACAAGGGTGGTACCACGGTCTTTTCGTCCCTTTTGGGGAGAAAAGGCCTTTTTTTGTTGCAATAACAGCATTTAAAGGAGGCAATTACACATGAAAGAACGTTTGGAAGCATTGAAGATCGAAGCGCTGGAACAGCTGTCTGGCGTTAACGATCCGCAGACGCTGGCTGATCTGCGTGTAAAGTATTTGGGCAAAAAAGGGGCATTGACTGAGATTCTGCGCGGCATGGGTGCACTTAGTGCGGAAGAGCGTCCAGTCATTGGACAAGTGGGTAACGAGGTTCGTGGAGCGATTGAAGAGGTGATCAACAGCAAGCAGGAGCAATTCCAGAAGGAAGAGACTGCGAAGCGACTTCAATCCGAGAAAATTGATGTAACCTTGCCGGGGCGCCGTGGACGTCAAGGCGGACTGCATCCGCTGACCAAAGTAGTGCAGGAGATCGAAGATATTTTCATCGGTATGGGATACCGCGTAGCAGAAGGTCCTGAGGTGGAGATGGACTATTACAACTTCGAAGCCCTGAATCTGCCAAAGAACCACCCGGCGCGCGATATGCAGGATTCCTTCTATGTTACTGAGGATCTGTTGATGCGTACGCATACTTCTCCGGTACAGGTTCGTACGATGCAAAGCATGAAAGGTGAGGTGCCTGTCAAAGTCATCTGCCCGGGTAAAGTATATCGCCGCGATGACGACGATGCCACACACTCCTTCCAGTTCCATCAAGTCGAAGGCCTTGTAATCAGTGAAAACATTCGTATGAGTGATTTGAAAGGAACGTTGCTGCAATTTGTGCGTGAAATGTTCGGCGCTCACACGGAAATTCGTCTGCGTCCAAGCTTCTTCCCGTTCACCGAGCCAAGTGCGGAAGTCGATGTCACTTGTGTACAATGCGGTGGTAGCGGATGCCGTGTCTGCAAACAAACAGGCTGGCTCGAAATTTTGGGCGGCGGTATGGTTCACCCGAAAGTGCTGGAGATGGGCGGATATGACCCGGAGAAATACAGTGGCTTTGCCTTTGGTATGGGTGTAGAGCGAATCGCAATGCTGAAGTATGGCATAGATGATATTCGTCATTTCTATAACAGTGATCAGACGTTCCTGAAACAATTCGGACGGCTGTAATGATATTGAACGTCAATGAACGTCAAAACTAATACAAAGATTAAGGAAGTGAACGTGCATGAGAGTATCGACAGATTGGCTGTCTGATTATATTGCCCTTGAAGGTGTAACACCACAGGAGCTGGCAGAGAAAATCACCCGTGCAGGGATCGAGATTGATGTTGTGGAGAACCGCAACCAAGGGGTAAACAAGGTTGTTGTTGGTTACGTGAAGAGTAAGGAGAAACACCCGGACGCGGACAAGCTGAATGTCTGTGTAATTGATGCAGGGCAAGAGGAAGAGCTGCAGATCGTATGTGGCGCGAAAAATGTGGATGCGGGTCAAAAGGTAGCGGTAGCCCTTGTTGGTGCAAAGCTTCCAGGCGGGCTGGATATTAAAAAAGCGAAGCTGCGCGGCGTGGTATCGCTTGGTATGATTTGTTCTGCCAAAGAGCTTGGCATGAACGACAAATTGCTGCCTAAAGAGCAACAGGAAGGTATTCTTGTTCTGCCGGAAAACACAGAGGTTGGCACGCCAATTAGCCAGGTGCTTGGCTTGGATGATCATGTGCTGGAACTGGATTTGACGCCGAACCGCTCCGACGCCTTGAGTATGCGGGGGGCAGCATACGAAGTGGGTGCGATCCTGGGACGCGAAGTGACGTTGCCGAATCCGAAAGATCAGCTGGTCGAAGCTGGTGATGAAGCGGCTAATCATATTTCTGTAGAGATCAAAGCTCAGGAGCAATGCATCCATTATGCAGCTCGTTATGTGACTGGCATCAAACTGGGTGCTTCCCCGCTGTGGATGCAAAACCGTCTCATGGCAGCTGGTGTTCGTCCAATCAACAATATCGTGGACATTACGAATTATGTCATGCTGGAATATGGTCAGCCGCTGCACGCATTTGATGCAGATAAGCTGGAGAACGGACGTATTGAAGTGCGTATGGCACATGAAGGCGAAACGATTGTGACGTTGGATGGACAGGAGCGTAAGCTGGAACCGCATATGCTGCTGATTACCGACGGCGTGAAGCCTGTTGCCATCGCTGGAGTTATGGGTGGTGAAAATTCCGAGGTATCGGAAAGCACCGTGAATCTGCTCTTGGAGTCCGCCAAGTTCGATGGCGGAACGGTTCGGAAGACATCGCGCCAACTGGGGCTGCGTTCCGAAGCAAGCTTGCGTTTTGAAAAAGAAGTAGACCCGGGTGCGGTGATTACGGCTTTGGATCGTGCGGCTGAACTCATTCAGCGTTATGCATCAGGCCAAGTGCATCAAGGGATTGTTCAAGCGGGCGCTGAATCTTCCGAGAAGCGTGTCATTCAAATGTCTCTGAACAGACTTAACCGTTACTTGGGCACGGATCTATCTCTGCTTGAGGTGAAAACAATCTTTGCCCGGTTGCACTTTGCATGTGGTGATGCGGAGCAGGGGGTTCTCGATGTGGAAGTGCCTACTCGTAGAGGGGATATCACGATGGATGTGGATCTGTTCGAAGAGGTAGCCCGTCTATACGGGTACGACAACATTCCAACAACGTGGATCGAAGGCCCGACTACACCAGGAGCATATACCCGTCCTCAAGCCATTCGTCGTACCATCCGTGGGTTGATGTCTGGAAGCGGCTGGCAGGAAATGATCAGTTATTCCTTTGTTCATCCAGACAAAGCAGTGCTGTTCCCTGCTCTTACACAAGGAAGCAAAGCGGTTAAGCTGGCTATGCCGATGAGTGAAGATCGTAGTGTGTTGCGTACGAGCATTTTGCCGCAGATGCTGGATGCTGCTGTATACAACATGAACCGGAAGCAGGATTCGCTTGCTGTGTTTGAAGTGGGCAGTGTTTTCTTCACGGAGGAAGAGAAGCTGACGAAGCAGCCTCATGAAATACCGGTACTCTCCATGTTGCTTACGGGTAATCGTGTAGCGCAACAATGGAATGTCGGAGCAGAGAAAGTGGATTTCTTTGACATCAAAGGTGCACTTGAGAACTTGTTTGCTTATTTGGGGCTGGAACAGCGGATTCTTTACGTAGCGAACAGTCCGGAAGGATTTCATCCAGGGCGTTCTGCCTCTATCTATTTGGATGGCAAAGACGGCGGTGAAGGCACATTGATCGGTACTCTCGGTCAATTGCATCCAGAATTACAGCAACAATATGATCTAAATGATGTTTATGTTGCTGAAATTGTTCTTGAAGCGATATATCAGGAAGCGGATGCGGATATTCGTTATCGTGAACTTCCGCGTTTCCCGGCAGTGGAGCGTGATATTGCTGTGGTGGTAAGCAAAGATATTGAAGCCGGTGACATGCTTCGTGCAATTCGTGAATCCGCTGGGGAGCTGTTGCAGACGGTACAGGTATTCGATGTATTTACAGGTAGCAAGCTGGGGGAAGACAAGAAAAGTGTGGCGATGGCGCTGGTATACCGGAACCGTGAGCGCACGCTAACCGACGAAGAGATTACTGAAGTTCATGCGCGTGTCGTAACACATCTGGAAGAGCAATTCAACGCAGAACTGCGCAAATAGGACAGAAGTCAATTTTTTGAACAAAGATTAGCAGGAATTGCTTGAAGTCACATCGAATCCTTAGCATTAGAGGATCGATGTGACTTTTTTGTCATTACAGCTTAGAATCAACATACAGACTTGAAGGAGGGCACAACTGTGACTACACCTGATCGTACACGCGTCACCGTAGAGATCTACGGGACTTCCTATAAACTGGTCGGCAGCAGTGCCGATTATATGAAACAAGTAGCTAATCTGGTAGATGAGCGTATGAGCGCTATCTCCAAAAGTCATTCCCGTTTGGACACGCCGCGTATTGCTGTACTTGCGGCCGTACATATGGCTGAGCAGTCTCTTCAGACGCAGGAGATCCGAAATGAGCTCAAGATGCTGACGGGAGAACGAACAGAACTTCGAAATGAATTGAACCGATTAAACGCCATTCAGAGTGAACACCAAAAGGAATTGCAGCAACGAGATCAATCTCTCGCTGAAGTGCGCCAGCAGAAGATTGAAGCGGAGCAGGCTTTGCAAAAGCTCACGGCAGACAAACAGGCTGAAATCACCAAACTGAATGCGATGTTGGAGCAAGAGCGCAGCCAAATGAAGGATCAGATCCAGAAGCTGCAGGCACAAGCCGCGGCACAACTCAAAGAGGCAGAAGCGAAAGGCAATTCACGTGTAAAGGAAACAGAGGAAAAAGCAGCAAACCAACTCAAACAAGTACAGGCTCAATCTGCTTCGCAGCTTAAAGAAGCACAGAACCGTGCTGCAGCTGAGTTGCAGCAGGTGCGGGCCAAAGCCTCGGCCGAGTACAAGGAGTTGCAGGACAGAACTGCGGCACAATTGAAGGAAGCCGAAAGCAAGGCTGTAGCAGAGCGCCAAAAACTGCAGGTTCAGGCAGCAGAACAGGTAAAAGCGGCCAAAGAAGAGGCAGAAGCAGCGATCCTCTTGGAACTGGAGCAGGCTGAACTCAAATTGAAGCAGGTGCAGGAAGAGGCGGCCCTTCAATATAGCGAACTTGAAAATCAAATGAAGCAACGTCTGGAGCAAGCTGAACAGAATGCACGGAAGCAGGCAGATGCGCTCGAAGCGCAAGCGAAACAGGAACATGAAGCATGGCTTGCTGACGCTGAGCAGAAGCACCAGGCTGCCTTGGAGCAGTTGCGGGCTGAGTTTAAGGCTCTCTCTGAGCAATCCGAACTGGAATGGATGGAGAAAGAGGCATTCTATGAAGAACAATTGAAAGAAGAGCAAGAAGCAGCGGCCACCCGTACAGCTGAGGCAACGGCTGCGGCTGAGGAAATGCTCCAGCAAGAGCAGCGTAAACTGGCTCGTCAGTTGGAGGAAGAACGCGCTCAGGCAAATGCTCGAATAACGGAGATCAATGAACAACTGGGCGAGGTTCGGAGTCAGCTTCAACATGCGCAGGAAGTGGTTTCTGAGCAAGAACAGTTGCTTCAAGCGGAACGTACCCAAGTGGAGTCGTTGCGACAGGAGCACGAGATCCGTATTCAGGAACAGGAGACCCAGACACGTCGAATTGCGGAGCTCCAGCAACAATTAGAGCAGTTGAGAGGAGACAGCAATGATCTGCAAAACAAACTTCGTGAAACGGAGCAGTCGTTGAAACAGACACAGGAGTCTCAGCAACAGTGGCAAGATCAGTATAATGAAGCAGTGGATCGTGAAACAGCGCTCACAGCTCAACTGCGCAAACTCCAGGAGCAGCATACGCAGCTTGAACAGGATGCGCAGCATTTGCTTGAAGCAGAAGCGAAATCAGAAGAAGAACAGCGCAGACTACACAAGGTGCTTGAGCAAGCGCATGCAGCTGTCCGTACATTACAAAATGAGATCACAACATTGACGGAAAGTGAACAATCTTGGAAAAAAGTTGCTGAACAGAGGCTCGCTGATATTGGCGATCTGGAGAATCAGATTCTCGAGGCGGCTGATCAGAATGAGACGCTGGAGGCTGGTGTGCAGTCCTTGCATGATGAACTTTCTGTCGTGAAGGAAGAAGCACGTCTTTACAATGAAGAAGCCGTTCGTTATGAGAAAGAAAACGAGCACCTGGAAGAGAAACTCAAACAATTGAATGAGGAACTTCAGGGCACTCGTAGTGAGCTGAGTGAACATCTTAAGGAGTTAGATGACCAGCATAAGGAATTAAATGATACTCGCGATGAATTGCATGGTGCCCAAGAGGAATTGAGTCGTCTGCAGGAGCAATATAAGCAGATCCGTAACGATTACAGCGATGCTCTTCAACGAGAAGAGAATGCTGGTTCGCTGATGAGTGAACTCGAAGCGGAGAAGAATGCGCTGGAGCAATCGCTGAACGAAGCAAGACAGTCCGCTGAACAGCTTGCCAAGCGTTATACAGAGCAAGCGAATCAACTCGCGCAGACGGAAGAGGAAGCTCTCGAATGGCAAATTAAATATGAGGATCTAGCCGCCAATCAGGCGGAACTGTCTTCTCGAATTCAACAACTGGTGACACGTGAAGAAGAGCTTCGCTCTCAGTTGGAACAGGCAACTCAGTCGGCAGAGCAGAACGAACAGGTATGGAAGGTACGTGCTGACGAATGGGCGGAGCAGGAGCAGGCATGGCAGGATCGCTGGACAGCGCTCGAGAGTGAATTGACAGCGTGGCAGCGTGAGAGTGCAGCAAGTTCCGAGAAGCTCGAAGAACTGGTACAAGAACGAGACCAGTTGCTCAGGGAGCGTTTGAAGCGGGAACAGCAACAAGTGGAGGCTGATGAAGAGAAGCAGATCATGGAAAATGAACTACGCGAAATAGGTGAACGTTATGAACTGGCAGCCAACCAGCTTCGATTGCTGCAGGTTGAACGGGAGATGGAACAAGAAAAGGCAGAGCAGTTGAATACGGAGTATCGTCAGCTGCACGATGAATATACGAAGTTACAGACGGAATATAACGAATGGATTGAATTGATTGAGCAGGATCAGACGTAGCGGATAGACTCTTTCGTCCCTCGATGGTTGATCAGCGAACTCTTGCATAATTTGTTATAATACAAAAAGAGCTCCCGTCGCTGCGGGGGCTCTTGTCTTGAGGTGTTATTCTTCTACTATAATTTTGGAGATCATGCTGCTGTGTCCAGAACCACAAAAAACGGAACATGACATTTCGAACTCTCCGACTTTATCTGGGATAATGACTTTGGAACTTTTTTGGGTGTCCAACCGAAGATTGAACTCAGGCACGAGCAAACCGTGATTTCCGTTGACGTTTTCATAAACAATCTTCACAGGCACGCCTTTTTTTAGTCGATATTCGGGTTGATCAAATTCGTAGTTGCTTGCCTTGATCACGAGTTGCTCACTGGCTGTAACCTCTGGCTCGGATGCTTCTGAATCTTTGGGGCTACCGCATGCAGCAAGAACAAGGATTAACATTAAGGCAGCAAGCCATGTTACACCTTTTTTCATCATGTACCTCCTTCAACGTGTGAGATGGATCAAATTTGAATGATTTCTCAAGTCATCATACCGCAATCTGCCGATGCATGGGCATGTGGGGTATGTCGTTTTATTGAAATTTATCGAGTTGCTGCTGGTTACTAATGTTCAAAAAGAAAAACCTCTTCAGGCCAACGGCCTTCCGAGGTTTAGATGTCTTGTTAGAGCGTTTGCCAGTATGACAGGCAGTTTTTAGCTTTTTGAGTTTCGTCCGGCATCAAACGGTGTGGATACCGGAATGAAGAGATCGATAATCCCGATGACCAATGCGGCGAGAATGGCACCGAGAAGACTGACCTCAACGTGATCAACCACATATTGACCTAGCCAAATGACCAGTGCGCTTACGATAAAGCCGACGATTCCCCGGCCAAAAGGATTCACTCTTTTGCCAAAGATGCCTTCAACGATCCAGCCCAGTAATGCGATGACCAATGCAAGCATCAGGGCGCTCCAGAAACCACCAACGGCGAAACCGGGAACGATCCAGCTTACAACCATTAAGACGATAGCTGCGATAATAAATCGTACGACATGGCCCAGAAAATTCATGGGGGTTTACCTCCTTTGTTCAGATTGGATTGGGCATAAACATGGGAACTCTAAGGGAGTAAAATGAATAGCACAATCCTGACACATGTAGTTTGTGGCGTCTTCCCTCAAGTTATGTGTGGAAGG
The DNA here is from genome assembly GCF_003719335.1 of Paenibacillus amylolyticus. Taxonomy (GTDB): domain Bacteria; phylum Bacillota; class Bacilli; order Paenibacillales; family Paenibacillaceae; genus Paenibacillus; species Paenibacillus amylolyticus_D. The sequence goes on along the minus strand of NZ_RIAS01000008.1, from coordinate 126,828 downwards.
ATTCGTTAAATAGCGCAACAACGTTTCTTTCGTTATAATACAGGTATAGTTTGGAAGGAGTTGTACACTTGGATACGAAAATATTACACACACTAGAATATCGCAAAATTCTAAATACATTGACCGGCTTCGCTCAAACATCAACGGGCAAGAAAAAAGCAGAGCAGCTTGAGCCGAATAGTGACCTGGAAGAAGTAAAACGTTTGCTTCAACAAACGGATGAAGCTTTCACCTTTGAGCGTCTGAAAGGTTCCCCGTCCTTTGGCGGAATTGTAGATATCACGGCTTCTGTAAAACGAGCCGAGATTGGGGGCACACTCAACCCGCATGAACTGCTGGGCATTTCCACGACGACACATGCAGCCAGACGGTTGAAACGTCAGATTGCAACGCTGCATGAGGACGAGCCGATCGCATCGCTCTTTTATATCAGTGACCAGTTGTCGGAACAGAAGGAGCTTGAAGACGCGATCCGTATCTGCATTGATGATAATGCGGAGGTTGCAGATAGTGCGAGTGTAACGCTGGCACAGATTCGCCGTGAACTGCGGGGGGGAGAAGCACGAATTCGGGAAAAGCTGGATTCAATGATTCGTTCTTCCACCGTATCCAAAATGCTGCAAGATCAGCTCATTACGATTCGTGGAGATCGATTTGTGATTCCGGTCAAAGCAGAATACCGCTCTTATTTTGGCGGCATTGTTCATGATCAGTCAGGTTCAGGAGCGACTCTATTCATTGAGCCGGAATCCATCGTGGCTATGAACAATAAATTACGCGAAACCCGGATTCGGGAAGAGCGCGAAATTGAGATCATTTTGCAAAAATTGACGGCCCTTGTCAGTGAGCAGGGGGAGTGGCTGTTATATGATGTCGATTTGCTGTCATCACTTGATTTTATTTTTGCCAAAGCACGTTTAGCCCGTGAACTGAAAGCAACATTGCCTCGAATGAATGATCGGGGCTTCCTCAAGCTGAAAAAAGGACGTCATCCACTGATTCCGATTGAACATGTTGTTCCGATTGATGTAGAGCTTGGTAACGACTACACCTCTATAATCGTGACTGGACCAAATACGGGCGGTAAAACAGTAACGTTGAAAACGATTGGTCTATTAAGTTTGATGGCCATGTCAGGATTGTTTGTGCCAGCCGAAGATGGGAGTCAACTGTGTGTATTCGATGCAATATATGCCGACATTGGTGACGAACAGAGTATCGAGCAGAATCTGAGTACGTTCTCTAGCCATATGACCAACATCATTCGTATTTTGAAAAATATGACGCCCAAAAGTCTCATCCTTCTAGACGAACTCGGAGCGGGAACAGACCCGGCGGAAGGTTCTGCGCTGGCGATCTCTATGTTAGAGCATATGCACCAGACAGGTTGCCGCATGGTGGCAACGACTCACTATAGTGAGCTGAAGGCTTATGCGTATGAGCGTAAAGGTGTTATTAATGCCAGCATGGAATTTGATATCAATACACTGAGTCCGACATACCGTCTGCTGGTTGGTGTACCGGGACGCAGTAACGCTTTTGCGATTGCAGAGAGACTGGGACTTCCAGCGTACATTCTGGATTACGCTCGCGGTGAAGTGAAAGAAGAAGACCAGCGGATTGAACACATGATCGCTTCCCTCGAAGAGAACCGTCTTACAGCTGAACAAGAGCGTCTAAAAGCGGAAATGCTTCGCCAAGATATGGAAAAACTGCGCAGCCGCCATCAAGCCGAACTCGAAAAGCTGGAACAACAGCGTGATCGCCGGATTGAGAAAGCGGAGGAAGATGCGCGTAGCATTGTAGATAAGGCTCGTGCAGAAGCGGAGAAAATTATTGCTGATCTTCGTCAGCTGGCCCTGGAAGAGGGTGCTTCTGTCAAGGAGCATAAATTGATCGCTGCTCGCAAGCAACTGGATGAAGCAGAGCCGGAAAAACGTAAAAAAACGGTGAATAAAACAGCCGCTCCAAAAGCACGTGCAATTGGCCCAGGTGATGAAGTTCTGGTTTACAGTCTGAATCAGAAGGGGCATGTCGTGGAGATGGCAGGAAACAAGGATGCTGTTGTGCAGCTCGGGATTATGAAAATGAAGGTGTCGCTGGATGATTTGGAGTTGCAACAAACTGCGCCGGCAGCAAAACAGCCAAAGCAAAAACCAGTCACAGGCATGAAGCGCACTCGAGATGGTAACGTGAAGAGTGAGCTGGATCTACGGGGAGCGAATTTGGAAGAAGCACTGATGGAAGCAGATCGTTTTATCGATGAAGCATTCCTCGCCAACTTGGGTCAAGTGTATATTATCCATGGTAAAGGTACAGGAATTTTGCGTACGGGTATTCAGGATTACCTACGGAAGCATAAACATATTAAAAGTTATCGTCTAGGCAATTACGGAGAGGGAGGCAACGGTGTAACCGTCGCTGAACTGGAATAGCCTGAACATGAATGAAAAAAAATCTGCTGTCCAGTGAAGTCGGACAGCAGATTCGGAAGGAGAATGGGGAGTGAAAGAAGCGATTGACGGACTGCTGTCTCATCCGCTGGGGATGGTCCTCGGTTTCTTCTCGGTTGCCATTATGGAGCTGCTTGTTTTTCTCGCTTGCTTCGAACTGGTGACCAAATATAAATGCTGGACGGAGATCAAAAAAGGCAATGTGGCTGTGGCTATGGCTACAGGCGGGAAAATCTTCGGAATTTGCAACGTACTCCGTTTTTGTATTCAGGCCAAATCTTCTGTATATGAAGCAATGACATGGTCTATTGTCGGGTTTATTTTGCTGCTCATTGCTTATTTTTTGTTCGAGTTCCTGACGCCGGTGTTTTCAATTGACCGGGAGATTGAAGCAGATAACCGTGCAGTTGGATTGATATCCATGATCATTTCTGTCTCACTGTCCTTTGTTATTGGCGCAAGCATTATCTAGGGGGATCGATGATGAAAATATTGATACGGATTTTGTTTGCGGCATCGATTGTATTTTTTGCCATCGGTGTGATCTATGTGTTAAATACGTAATTATGTGAAATGAAAGAGAAAGGTTGATACATGATGGAAACAACGATATGCCCTTGGTGCCAAACCGAGATTGTTTGGGATGAGGAACTGGGTCCGGAAGAAGAGTGTCCGTATTGTCACAATGAATTGAAGGGTTACCGTACACTGAACATTAACATCGGCGACGAAGAGAATGATGACAGTGAAGAAGAGTTCGACATGGAAAATATTTCAAATGACAAAGAGCAAATTTCAGACCTGACTTCGCTTTGGGGCGATGAAGTGGAGCTGAAGTTGCCAGAACTTCGTACTTTGAACAAATATGCAGATGAGGGCAACGATCTGATTCAATATGAACAAGGTGTAGAAAAGCAACTGGATCAGCAAGAGGAAGTACCCGAGTGTCCGAACTGCCGTGAATTTATGATTCTAGCTGGAACGCAGACAGCGAGTCAGGATACCTTCACACCAATGGCTAATGCAGCTTCTGGAAAAGGCGTTGTCTTGTCATCTCCATTTACGGTGCTGACTTACGTGTGCTCTGGTTGTTTCCAGGTTCAATACAGTTTGTCTGAGGATGACCGTTTGCGTTTGATTCAGAACCTGAGTGCACACGAATAGATTACATTGGTTTGAAAACTAATTTTATACAACACCAAAGATTCATCATGTTTTCCTCCGGCTTGGGGTACGTTAACCCTTAAGAGCCGCCTGTCCACGTAAGCTGGCATCAGGTGATGGAGGAGGGGCAGATGAAGATTACTTTGGGAAGACAATCCATTCTGCTTTTAGGCGTGAATGGATTGTTTGCGTTAGCCGGAGCATTGTCCGGTACGTTTTTGAACGTGTTTCTATGGAAAAGCCGTCCAGATTACGCGATGCTCGGCTGGTTTACCATCAGTCAGCAACTGGCTATTGGCATCACGTTTTGGCTCGCGGGGAAGTGGGTCAAGGAACATAATAAAATGAGTGCTTTGAGGCTTGGGACAGCATTATCTGGTGTTTTCTATATGCTTGTGCTTTGGACGGGAAAGAGCGCGGTGGATTGGATCTGGCCGCTGGGGTTGCTCCTAGGTTGTGCATTGGGGTTGTTCTGGATTGCCTTTAATGTCGTTTATTTCGAAGTGACGGATCGAGAAAATAGGGACTTGTTTAATGGCTGGGTTGGCTTGCTGGGCTCCATGACAGGCATTGTTGGGCCGTGGTTTTCGGGGCTCATTATTTCACGTATGGCAGATAATACAGGATATCAGCTTATATTCACCGTATCTCTTGTCATTTATATCATCGCAGTGATCTTCAGTTTTTTTCTGAAAAAACGAAAAGTTAGTGGAACATACTGCTGGTCAGAGCCCATTCGGCAATTATCCACACCAAAGAGTCCTTGGCGTCCGCTCTCCATGGGGCTGTTTGCCCAAGGCGTTCGGGAAGGGGTATTTGCCTTTTTGATTGCACTGCTTGTTTATCTGGCGACAACCCAGGAGTATAAACTTGGACAATTTTCTCTTATTACTTCAGCTGTGGCATTAGTCAGTTACTGGGCTGCAGGAAAATGGTTTAAACCTCATTACCGATCTAAAGGGATGTTAACAGGTTCCGTACTGCTGCTTTTGGTGTTGTTACCTCTGCTTTGGAAAGTGACTTATGGAACACTTCTCTTTATGGGAATCGGAAGTGCTATAGCCATGCCGCTATATATTTTGCCGATGATCTCCGCAGGTTTCGACATGATGGGCACGAGCGGCGAAAATGTGGAGAAAAGGGTTGAACTTGTCGTATTAAGGGAACTCAGTCTGATGTGCGGGCGGCTTTTTGGCTTGACCGTATTTATGATTACGGTGCTAAACTCCCCATCTACTAAAGTGTTAATCTGGCTCATTATCATCCTGGGGGCTTTTCCGCTCTTTGGCTGGATGTTTATGAGGAAACTTTTGATCAAGACGACAGCACGTGATTCATAAAAGTTAATAAAAAAAATAAAAGGATGCAGCAAGAGGGGGGAGTTTTCCCCTTAGCTGTACCCTTTTTGTCATTTTACACGATGAAGCTGTGTTTCATCCTATTCGTTTTTGCGTTTTAAATTGGAGATGGTTTGTTCGTTCTTGTCAGAGAAAACAGCTTCATATCTTCATTCTGGACGCCGCTAATGGCATCGGTTATTAGGGAGGCCGCAATCATGCTGTACACCGTTCCGTTCCCTCCGTACCCTTCGACAAAGTATGAGTGCGGGTGATCTGGATGCGTACCAATGAGGGGAAGGCCATCATGTGTATTACCAAACACAGCACCCCAAGCATAATCCACCTCAAGCGCGTCAAGCGGGAAATACGATTTGACCTCTTCTAACAAAACATCACTTTGGTTCTTTGCACGAAGCTCGCGCTGATCCTTGTTTGGTATTTCTTCATCGAGTCCTCCGGCAATAATTCGATTATCCGGCGTGGTGCGCATGTACAAATAAGGACGTGCTGTTTCCCAGATCATCGCTTGTTCATGCCAGAGGCTCAGATCGGGGAGAGGTTTAGTGGTAATCGCATACGTTGCTTTCAGATAGGCTCCGTTGTCTTTTTTAATCTCCTGAGTTTCATATCCGGCAGCATAGACAACCTGTTTAGCTCGGATTTTGCCATGGGGCGTATAACACCATACCCCCTCATCATCATAGTCACAGTGAATCATTTCGGTTTGTTCGTAGATTCGTGCCCCATGCTTAGTAGCTGATTCAAACAAGCCTTGCACAAAGCGAAACGGATTTACTTCCGCATCTCCCTTTGTATAAAGAGCCGCTGGTTTTGTGAATGAAAAATGACTTTGAATTTGATCTGGGTTCCATAGCTCTGCATCAAATCCATACTTTTGCAACGTTCGATATTCTTCCTCCAAGATAGCAACATCTTCTTCAGAGCTGGCAAAACAAAAACTGGTTCGCGGAATAAACCAGGGATCGGTTTGCAAACTTCCAGCAATTTCGGTAAGCTGCTGCATGGCTTCACGGCACAATTGATAAAAGCGAACCCCTTTTTCTTCTCCAAATGTGTTGATACATGATGTCAACGTTTTGTCATTGGTATATTGTAGCAGGCCTGTATTGGCTGAACTGCTTCCATGCGCGATTTTTCGCTTATCAATGACCACAGTATCGATTCCACGCTGCGCAAGCAACCTGGAGGTCAGGGCGCCTCCCATACCGCCGCCAATAATCAGGCAGTCACAAGAGGTATCGCTGTTTAACGTGGGATAATCCACATCCGATTTATAAGTTGAAGGCCAGTAAGGTGTGCCATATACGAGATCCATCTGAAACAACTCCTTTGTCATCACATTGGTATAGTTTTGTCATTCAAGGTAACAATAAACTCGCATAAACTTTAGATCTAGGAGGTACGACGTACATGCAACATTCACAAATGCAAGCCCTGAGCCCAAAGGAATTAAACTACATTGCCGATTCCATCTCGAACGAGGAGATGCTGATCAAGCAATGTGCAGCTACAGCTTCTATATCCACACATCCGGCTATTCAACAGGCATTGAATCAATATGTTCGCTCTCATGAGCAACATATGAACACATTGATTCAAACGTTGCATCAGCATCAATCTTTTGCACCGTCCCAATCCCAATAGCTTCACATCTAAAGACAGCCTGCAGCGATAAATAAGCACATAGGAGGAAAACACATGTATAATCAAAGCGGTAATTTCATGCAAGAACAGGATTTGTTAAAAACGATTCTTGCTGATCTGAGACGAACTTCGCGCGAATACACAACAGCTACAACAGAATCTTCATGCCCTATGGTTCGCAGTATGTTCAATGATTTGACGAATGATACACTCCGACTGCAAGGTGAACTGTTTAACCTGATGCAGCAGAACAATATGTATTCGGCTTCCGCCAAAGCACCTCGTCAGGACGTGGATAAACAGATTCAGTCAGCACACCAGGCACAGCAGAAGTGTCAGCAATTTGTGCAAGAGAAAAATGCACAAAATAATTCTTACAGCCAGATACCGAATGTGTCTCCGCGTCAACCGAATTACGGCAACCCTTATTACATGTAACCTGTAGATAAGGGTTTTGAAGCATGACGCTATAGACCATACCACCGCTTGCCTGAATTGAGGGCAGGCGGTCTTTTGTCTATGCACCAACGTTGAATTCATGTAATATAAGTATTAATTCATTTTAGGAACCTGGATGACGCTGGAGGGAAAACGATGAAAGAGTTGAACGATCTGCAACTCAAAGTTCTGGATCTGTTGAAGGAAGACGCGAGAAGGACTCCCGCACTGCTGTCAACGCTGCTGGGGGAGTCGGAAGATAAAATCAAAGCTGCTGTAGCACAGCTTGAAGAAGAACACGTCATCGTCAAATATGCAACGGTAGTGAACTGGAGCAAAATCGATGATGAGAAAGTGACGGCCCTGATCGAAGTTCAGATTACACCCGAGCGTGGGCGTGGCTTTGAAGGGATTGCTGAACGGATCTATCTTTATCCGCAAGTGAAGTCCGTGTACCTCATGTCAGGAGCTTATGATCTACTTGTTGAAGTAGAGGGCGGCAATCTGCGTGAAGTGGCTAACTTTGTATCGGAGAAGCTGTCTCCGATTGATTCAGTACTGTCAACCAAGACGAATTTTATTCTTAAAAAATATAAGCAGGACGGGATTATTTTTGAAGACCATCAGGAAGACAACCGTCTCATGATCTCGCCGTAAAGGAAGATGTGTCATGATAGTGAATGAACAGACAACCGGGAATAACAAAACAATGTCCTCATATTTGGCTCCGCTTGTGAAGCAGATCCCGCCATCCGGCATCCGCAAGTTTTTTGATCTGGTGGGCGACAATAAAGATATCATCACGCTTGGTGTAGGCGAGCCGGATTTTGTAACACCGTGGCATATGCGTGAAGCTTGTGTATACTCTCTTGAAAGAGGCATGACTAGTTATACATCAAATGCAGGTATGCCGAAGCTGCGTGAAGCACTTAGCGATTATTTGGATACACAGTTTGATACCAAGTACGATCCAAAAGACGAGATTATTGTCACCGTAGGTGGAAGTGAAGCGATTGACCTTGCTTTGCGTGCATTGATCGTGCCCGGTGACGAGATTCTAATCCCGGAGCCATCTTATGTAGCTTACTCCCCTATTGCATCCATCGGTGGAGGTATTCCTGTTGGGGTAGAGACATATGCAAAAGATCAGTTCAAGGTAACGGCTGAAGCGCTGGAAGCTAGCATTACACCGAAATCCAAGGTCGTTATTTTATGTTATCCGAGCAATCCTACAGGGGCAATTATGACTTATGAAGACTGGCTACCGATCGCAGAAGTCGTCAAAAAACATGATCTGATCGTCATTGCTGACGAAATTTATGCCGAATTGACGTATAATCAAAAACATGTCAGCTTCGCTTCAATTCCTGGTATGAAAGATCGCACGATTTTGGTGAGCGGTTTTTCCAAGGCGTTTGCGATGACAGGCTGGCGGATCGGATATATGTGTGGACATCCCGAACTTATTGCAGCAATGCTCAAAATTCACCAGTACACGGTGATGTGTGCACCAGCAATGGGGCAGGTAGCTGCACTTGAAGCATTGACGAATGGACTGGGTGAGAAAGACCGAATGGTTGAATCCTATAATCAGCGCAGACGTTTGATTGTACAGGGGTTCCGTGATATCGGACTGGATTGTCATGAACCTCAGGGAGCGTTCTATGCTTTTCCGAGTATTCAGAAGACAGGCCTGAGCTCCGATCTGTTTGCTGAACGATTGTTAACCGAGAACAAGGTGGCTGCTGTGCCAGGTAACGTTTTTGGCCCGCAAGGGGAAGGATTTTTACGTTGCTCATATGCGACCTCCGTATCGCAGTTAAACGAAGCTTTGGAACGTATCGGGAATTTTGTTTACAAAGTTCAAAAAGAGGGTTAATACAAACAAGAGGTACAGTATAAATAAGGCATTTGGAACTTTTCCAAAAAAATACTTTCTTTTACAAAATATTATGATATAATTTCAATTTGAAATGAGATTTCATATATTTGGAAAATTATTTTCCGAGGAGGGGTTAGCTTTGTTTTGTGTTGAATATGATTTACCGACGAATCGTGGACACGTTCTGGCAGAAAGCGATCATGGCGACCGATGGTTGGTGAACCCTGATGACGCATCCTTGCATAACATTTCCTTGGAAGATGAGATCCGCATGCTTCGCAGCAAAATGGAACAGATTTTCCTGGAAGAGAAATCATTTACGTCCGATATTGTGATTGAGATCAGCAGTTTGCTGGACTTAAAGATTAACGAATACATGAAGGCTAATCCTGTCAAACCGAAGTAAATATCGGGTTGATGGATATACGCTGGGAACATGTAGAATGATATAATTTGTAACACGGTAGAGAAGGAGGTCCGAAAGGGTCTCCTTTTTGCTATTTACTTTAATATAATTGTTGAATAGACGGGTTATTTTTTTGCGTGGAACAATTGTGATATATTGGAGTTAGGAGACTAAAGGGGGAGCTGGAATGAAAAGATTTTGGGGACTTGCCGCAATAATTTCATTAATCTTTATATTAGCCGGATGCGGCGGTAAAGATGGATTTACGGTGTTTATTATTGATAACCAGGGTAATCCATCGGGTATTTCGGAGCAATTGCAAACAAAGCTGCAGCAAAAGCTTGGTGAAGAGCCAAAAGTAGAAATCATTACAAGTGCGATGTACGATGTCCAAAAAATATTGGTTGAATATGCCGCTGGCAGCCACGATATCTTTATTTTGCCTGAAAATGATATGAAACAGTATGGTCAGAATGGCTCGAATGTCCCGCTGGACGATACATTTGATCCCAAGAAATATGAACGCGGTGTATTTGAGGGATCTGTATTGGTTGAAAAAGGGAAGGGCGACGATGGATCTGATATGAAAAAGGAAACCCACCTGTATGGCATTCCGCTTGAGGACATGCAGATGTTCAAGGATGTGAACTATGCTCCAAGCAATCTGTTCGCTACCATTCCATTGTCAGCGGCTAACATTGAAGAGTCGAAAAAAGTGCTCAAAGCGCTGACAGAGTAACATCTATATAGAACAGGTATGGGAGGAGGGAACGGATTGCTGATTACGGTCACAGGCGGTATAGGCAGCGGAAAAACGCGCTTTGCGCTGCAATATGCGGCTCAAATGAGCCGGGAAGGTGTATATTTATCCACTGGTGATCATGATTCCGTTATTCCCGAATTGCCATCCGCTCATTATCGTGCCATTCAGGCGGGGAACGGTCCAAAGCTTGCTGAAGTGGTGAACCAGATTAATCGGGAATCCAATCTTTTTCTGGCCGATCAACGCATGTTGATTGTGGATAGCCTGACATCCTGGATGGCAGCGAGTTTCAGAGAAGCAACTGACTTGGATCAGCAACGTGTTGAAACACAACGGTTACTAGAGACACTGCTATCCTACCAGGGGAAAATACTTATTATTACAAATGAGATGCATGGCAGTTTACATCCGTCAGAAGAGGAACGAATTTTTGCAGCGAGAATGGCTTCGGTGAACCGGATTTTGCAGTCCAATGCAAAACAGATGTTTATGTTGGTGTCTGGCCTTGCGATTGATCTGAAAGCTCTGCATTTGCGTTATGAAGATTAAGAATAGACGAGCTTTAGGTAATCGGATAAGATATTTCAGCGGTTGATAAATGATTGATGCCTAATTGGAGGGATGATGATGGGGATATATACACGAACCGGTGATGAAGGCCAAACTTCAGTCATTGGAGGCCGAGTTATCAAAGATGATGATCGGGTAGAGGCTTATGGTACGATTGATGAATTAAATTGCTTTGTGGGTCAAGCGATCAGTCTTATTGACTCTGCTAATGGAGAATTTGAGGATCTGCGCGAACATCTGCTGGAAGTGCAACAGGAGCTTTTTGACTGCGGATCAGATTTGGCTTTTGTACGCATAAGTGAGACAAAGTACAAAGTACGGGATGAGATGGTCACACGTTTGGAACAGTGGATCGATCAATATGATGCTGAGAATCCTAAAGTGGAACGTTTTATTATTCCAGGCGGAAGTCCACTTTCATCTTCACTACATGTGTGCCGTACGGTATGTCGCCGGGCAGAGCGCCGTACCGTTACGCTGGGACAGCATACGGATATTAATCCGTCGGTGCGCAGGTATCTGAATCGTCTATCGGATTATTTCTTTGTTGTTGCACGGACAGCCAATGCTAGACAACAAGTTGCGGATATTGAATATGTGCGGAGCAAAAAAGTATTCCGCCGCAAAGAATGAGCCAATATTATGCGCCGATTGCCTACAGGGTGACCGAAGTAGAGGACGGCTGGCTGTTAAAGACCGTGCTTCAAAAACGGCTGCAGGTTTCGCGTAAGCTTTTATCCAAAATCAAACTCACCGAGCAAGGTGTTATGCTGAATGGTGAACGAGTATACATTAGTGTCAAAGTAAGTGCGGGTGATCTGGTGGAGGTTCGGATGGAGCAAGAGGAATCCGATGATATTCTGCCAGAGGAAATTCCATTCACCGTATTGTATGAAGACGAACATCTGCTGATCGTGAATAAAGATGCCGGAATTATCGTGCATCCAACCCATGGGCATTACACAGGCACTTTGGCTAATGGTGTGGTGCATTATTGGCAACAAAAAGGCGAGAAATTCCGCTTCCGTCCTATCCATCGATTGGATCAAGAAACATCCGGTGTGCTGGCGATTGCCAAAAACCCGTATGTGCACCAGCATGTATCAGAGCAGATGATCGCCGGTACTGTGGATAAAAAATATATCGCACTGGTGCATGGCAGCCCTGTTCCCGAACATGGAGCAGTCGACGGACCTATTGATCGCGATCCCGAGGAACCGCATCGCCGTATCGTTACACCAGACGGATATGCAGCCAGAACGCTCTACACAACGTTGTCACGCTGGGATGATGGAAGTGCCAGTGCTGTAAGTTTGAAGCTGGAGAGTGGACGAACCCATCAGATCCGGGTACATATGACGTCTATCGGTTGCCCGTTGATCGGTGATCAGATGTATAAGACGTTGCCAGTGCATAACGTGGATGAGCAGACAATGGCTGTTCGGGAGGAACGGGATACGTGGATTGAACGCCAAGCGCTGCATGCGTGTGAACTGACGTTTGAACATCCAATCCTTCGTGAACGTATGACATTCCAGGCACCACTGCCGCCAGATATGGCCGCATTGGAGAAACGTTTGGATACCGAGGCGGCCCCGAGAGAAACGGTGCAATAGCCAAGCTAAACACCCTAGTGGATGAGTAACCATAGATCCAGGGGAGCGAATGAGTGATCGTAAGTGAAGATACCCCACGGTTTGGCGGCAAAGCAACCAAACCACACGCCGAAGGCTAAAGGCATTTTGAGCCTTAAGGTTTTGAAGCTTTAGAGTTTGGTGAGCGAAGCGCCAAACCACACGCCGAAGGCTAAAGGGGTTTTGAGCCTTAAGGTTTTGAAGCTTTAGAGTTTGGTGAGCGAAGCGCCAAACCACACGCCGAAGGCTAAAGGCATTTTGAGCCTTAAGGTTTTGAAGCTTTAGAGTTCGGTGAGCAAAGCATCCGAACCACACGCCGAAGGCTAAAGAGACTTTTAGAGTTTAAATTTCTTACGGCTTTAAGCTAGTTAAAGCCGGAGAGCCCATAAATCTCTAAGCTCACAGAGTATGGATTCCCCCAACATTTCTCTCTAAAGATGTTGGAATACATGTTGAAAAATCAAGGTGTAATGAGGGGCGATATGCCCCCGTTCACCAACAGAAAAATTGCTGAGCGAGGGTATTGGGATGGAGCGACTTTTGGATTTGCGGAGCAAACCAAGGGAAGCGAGAGACCAAAACCCGAGCGGAAGGGATCCCATGACAAAATTGAAAGTATACCAATATGCGAAATGTGGTACGTGCCGTAAGGCTGTGAAATGGCTAGAAGCGAAAGGGCATGAGCTGGAGCTAATCCCTATTTTCGATACACCACCATCGAAAGATGAATTGACAGAGCTTGTTCAAAAAAGCGGACTTGAAGTGAAAAAGTTTTTTAACACCAGTGGAGAAGTCTATAAAGAGCAACAGCTCAAAGACAAACTGCCAGGTATGTCCGAGGAAGAGCAGATTGCGTTACTGGCTTCCAATGGTCGTCTGATCAAACGTCCGATCGTAACTGATGGAGAAAAAGTCACCGTAGGTTTCAAAGAAGATACGTATGAGCAGGAATGGAACAACGCCTGAAAATTCGCCAGAGCTAAGCCTTGAATTGTTCACAATTCAGGGCTTTTTTTGGTGGAACGGAGGAGTGGCATAATTATGCTCTAATGAGGGTTGGCGTAACTATGTTATAATGATAGAATGAGTTTCGACATTTAATATACTATTGAAGTTGATAGCGAAGTTTGTCTATCCAGCTTTCATAGATCAAGGAGAGAACAAAATCAAGTGAATCAACGTAATGAACCTACTTTGTTACTGGTAGACGGTATGGCAGTGTTGTTCCGGGCATTCTATGCAACATCTGCGAGCGGATATATCAGACGTACAAAGGCAGGGCTTCCGACCAATGCAGTCTATGGGTTTATCCGTTATTTTTGGGATGCGGTTCAGACGTTTGGACCAAGCCATGTCATCTGCTGTTGGGATATGGGAGGCAAGACGTTTCGCGGTCAGGAGTATGCAGCGTACAAAGGTAATCGTGCTGAAGCACCAGATGACCTTATTCCCCAGTTTGCTCTGATTCGTGAAGTGATGGATAGTTTGAACATTCCGAATATTGGTGCAGAAGGGTATGAGGCTGACGATTGTATCGGGACACTCGCCAAGTATTACACCGAAGAAACCGATATGAATGTGATGGTACTGACGGGAGACCATGATATGTTACAGCTGATTAATGACCGCACAAGTATCATTATTATGAAAAAAGGTCACGGCAACTACATGGTATACAATCCCGAAACGTTGATGGCCGAGAAACAATTGACACCGCGTCAGGTTATTGACATGAAGGGCTTGATGGGAGATGCCAGCGACAATTATCCCGGGGTACGTGGAATTGGCGAGAAAACGGCTTTGAAGCTTGTGCAAGAGTATGGATCGATTGAAGGGATCTTAAGCAATCTGGATCAACTCACTCCTTCGGTACGTAAAAAAATTGAGAGTGATCTCGATATGCTGCATCTGTCTCGCAGACTGGCAGAGATTCACTGTGCAGTTCCGGTGGCTTGTACCCTGGAAGGCTGTGAATTGCGTCTGGACCCGGATACGGTGATGGACAAGTTTGAACAACTTGAGATGAAGAGCCTTGGCTCTTGGATGGGAGTGGCGATAGGGTGAGCAACATGATGATGAAAAAAAAGAGTAAAAAGTGGTGGACTGGGGCGATGGCCCTCGTCCTCGCACTTCCGGTAGTACTGTCGGGGGCGGTAAGTGCACCACAGACAGCGGAAGCCAAAGCAGCCATTAGCACGAAAGTACAGAAAGTGAAAGCAGCAGGACGTAGTTTTAGCGTACAGACCGTTTCCATTCCAAAAGGGACACCAGTAACCGTCGGACTTGCTAAGAAACAGGTTGGCCAAACCGCAACATTGCCGTCTATTGTAAAAGCGTATGGCGCACAAGCAGCAATTAACGGAGCTTTTTTTGAAGCATATCACGGAGCACCAGATCCTTACGGGATGTTAATAGCAAATGGGAAAGTTATACATATAGGAAGGTATGGCACATCTATTGGTTTTAAAGCGGATGGGTCAGCGATTATGGATTCACTTCAAGTGAGCTTAACGGGCACGGTCACAGATACGAACGGAAAATCACGCAGCTGGTATGCGACCTTTATTAATCGGACACCTTCAGCAGATGCAAGCATCTCGATGCTATACACTCCAGAACGCGGAGCCAATGTTGGTTTCAAGGGTGGGACAGCAGTGATTATGGAAAAGGGTGTTGTGACCAAAAAAGTACCGAACACAAACGTAGCGATTCCCAAAAATGGTTCTGTTCTTGTCTTCACAGGCCGGGAGAAGTCCACAGCAGACCGGTTTACGGTAGGTTCCACCGTAGAGATGAATTACAGATATACTAATGCAGCCGGTCAGGAAATTCCTTGGCAGGATGTAGTCACAGCTGTCGGTGCTGGCCCGCGTCTGGTGAAAGACGGCAAGATATCGGTCAATCCGGCAAGTGAGGGGTTCAGAGATCCGAAGATTTTGAATTCGTCTGGAGCGAGAAGCGGAATTGCCATTATGCCCGACGGTTCGGTGATGCTTGCCACCGTTTCTGGTGCTACAATGAAAGAATGGGCAGCTGTGATGCAAAAGCTGGGAGCCAAACAGGCGATGAACTTGGATGGCGGTGCATCCTCCGGAATGTATGCAGGTGGCAAGATGCTGACTTCTCCAGGGCGGCTGTTAAGTAATACATTAGTATTTGGTGGTTCTGTTCGATAAAAAGTAATCATGGAGGTATGATGTGGCATGACACCTATACCCGATTCGATAACAGAAGAGGAAAGCACGGCAGTTCTGGCGATTAATATAGGGAAGCCTAAGCCACTGCCCGGTCAGAAGCATGAAGTGTTGAGCGGTATTGTGAAACACCCTGTCTCCGCCCCGGTTTTCCTGTCATTCACTGGAATGACAGGGGATGCCCAAGCGGATCTGGTGCACCACGGTGGTCCAGATAAAGCGGTCTGTGTATACGATCATAGTCGCTATTCGGCGATTGAGCGCCTGATGGACCGTAAGCTGGAGTGGGGGGCATTTGGAGAGAATCTGACCGTTACAGGATGCGCCGAGGAAGAGGTTCGCATTGGTGATGTATTTGAACTCGGTGATGCGCAGGTGCAAGTCAGTCAGCCAAGACAACCATGCTTCAAGTTGGGTGTAAGATATGATTACAAGGAGTTACCTGTTTATTTTCAGGAAAGCGGGCATACCGGCTTTTATTTTCGGGTATTGGAAGAGGGAGAAGTTAGCCCTGCATCACGTTTTAGAAGAGTTCGCACAGATGCTTCATACATGACGATTCTTGAAGCTAACCGGATCATGCATCAGGGGAAGCAGGACGTGGAAGGGATGAAGGCACTATTGGCTATTCCTGTGCTCTCGGATAGCTGGAAACAGACATTGCTTAAACGCTTGAACAAGATTGAGTGTAACTAAGCCCTGCTGTGTATCTGAACGATGATATGGATGCAGCAGAGTTTCCTATCTCAAACCAACGTGGGAGTGAAACCAACATGACAGTTTTAGGTGCAATCGAAGCAGGCGGAACCAAATTTGTATGTGGTATTGGGACGGAACATGGAGAGGTTTTGGAACGAGTAAGCTTCCCGACGACCACGCCGGAAGAGACGATGGCTCATGTTATCTCTTTCTTTGAAGGTAAAGGCATTGAAGCGCTGGGCGTAGGTTCATTCGGTCCGATTGATCCCATTGAAGGAAGCCCAACCTATGGTTACATTACGACAACACCAAAGCCGCATTGGGGACAGTACAACATGATTGGCAAACTCAAAGAACACTTTGACGTGCCTATGACGTTTGACACCGATGTGAACGGAGCTGCTTTGGGTGAAGCGACTTGGGGAGCTGCGCAGGGACTGGATAGCTGTCTGTATATTACGGTAGGCACAGGTATCGGTGCAGGGGCTGTCGTTGGTGGAAAAATGGTACACGGGCTGTCTCATCCCGAGATGGGTCATATTATCGTACGGAGACATCCCGAAGATTCATACGCAGGAACCTGCCCATATCATGGAGACTGTCTGGAAGGTCTTGCGGCGGGGCCGGCCCTGAACAAACGCTGGGAACAACCTGCTTATGAATTGCCAGCAGATCACAAAGCCTGGGAGATTGAAGCGCATTATCTTGCACATGCTTTGATGAATTATGTGCTGATTCTTTCGCCACAGAAAATTGTGATGGGTGGGGGCGTGATGAAACAGGAGCACCTATTCCCGATGGTTCGCAGCAAGCTACAGGAATTGCTGGCAGGTTATGTGCAGCATCCGTCACTTCATGTTGGAATGGATGCGTATGTTGTGCCACCAGGTTTGGGAGACAATGCAGGGTTGTGTGGTTCCCTGGCGCTGGCAAAATTAGCTTTATCCAAATAAACATATTTAGGGATTGACGAAATTTACCAGTATGGTATGATATGTGCAACAGTATAGTACGGTTAATGAGGAAGCACCTCTCTTGCAGCGATTTTGCAGGAGAGGTGCTTTTTTTTGTGCTGTCTGTATAGAGAGACAGAGAGTGCCATCGTTAATCGAACAGGCTGTATTGTCTAAAGGAGGGAACAAGCAATGGAAGTCATTTTTATGAACAAATTATCCAGAGTGTCTGAGCATCATGAGGAGATTGCCCAATTATGGATTGGTGAGGAGGAGAATAGCTGGCACTTGGGATGGAGTTGTTATGAAGCAGGTGATCGGGAAGATACGATCTGGTATGAAGGGAATTCGTGGGAAGAACTGATGCACATTTATCGTCATCAACTTGCCATGCAGATGAGCGAAGGGTATCGTCCATTGATGCATGGGTTATACAACGAAAATGAGGATATGAAGCCACGTAGTTATGCAGGCCAGCGTCTGCATTGTTTTAGTGAACTGTACGGAAATGAGCAATTGTATGAGGATTTATGTACATGGCGCAGGCAGAAAGCGGCTTCGGATCGGAAGGCTCCTTATTTTGTAGCAACGAATCGTTTGCTGCGGCTGATCAGTGCTTTTGTTCCACATACGATGGATGAACTGATGCAACTGCCAGGTGTTGGCGAGAGCAAAGCGGCGGAATACGGACTGGAATGGCTTGAACTGATGAGTGGATTCGAGCAATCGAGACCTTTCCCGTTAGACTGGGTATATATCGTATTGAAAGAAGAAGAGTACGAAAGCTGGTTATATAAGCAAAAAGAGCAGAAGTACAAGCAGGAACTGGATAAATTCATTACGCGCAAGCACGTGCTGGAAGGCATGAAAGAAGGTCAAACCTTAGAAGCGATCGTGAATCGATCTGGATTATCCCGGCGGGAATTAATCGAACTGTTGGAAATACTCGATCTGGAAGGCTATGACACGGATTCTTTGCTTGATGTAGAACTGGCCGTTATGCCTGAGACTGAACAAGAGGCGGTATGGAATGCATATGAGGAGCTAGGAGATACATTTCTGAAGCCTGTGTTACTTAAAGTTTACGGAGGAGATCGCCCTGAAGGAGGCAGCTTGGAGCAAGTGTATGAACGGTTACGGATGATTCGCATCCGTTTTCGGAGACATACTGAAACCGAGCGTAATGTTGGTTAGCTAAGAAACGCCGAGAAGCAGTGATATTAAAAAGACGAAGTCGTCCTGTGAAGGAGCGCTTCGTCTTATTCTTTGAATGGTATGATATAGCGGATACACCGGTCGTTTCAGATCCAGTCTTTTTTACGGAAAATAAAGAACATTGTCAAGCCGAGTGTTATCATCAGGCCGATAACGGCATAATACCCGTATTTCCAGTGTAATTCAGGCATGTTATCAAAGTTCATCCCATAAATCCCGGTTATAACGGTCAAAGGCATGAACACTGTGGTGATGGCGGTAAACACACGCATGATCTCATTCGCGCGGTTAGCGATACTGGACTGATAGGCTTCTCGCAAGTTGCCCATCAGATCGCGGTACGTTTCGAAGGTTTCTGATATTTTTACGGCGTTCTCGTAAATGTCGCTGAAATATTTTTGCAGCTGATCATCAATGAGACGCAGATCTTTTTTGTTGAGTGTATTAATGACCTCTTTTTGAGGTCCCAGTACTTTTTTCAGCCACAAAATCTCGCTTCGCAGACCGATAATCTCATTCAGATGTGACTTTTTGGTATGCATCAGAATGTCTTCCTCAAGTTTCTCAATTCGTGCTTCAATTCGATCACCAACGGTGAAGTAATTGTCTACGATCAAGTCAACGAGCAGGTAGAGAAGACGGTCGGGACTGCTGATTTCCTGTTCCCAGAGGATTGGCTTCAAGGTGCGCAATTCGCTGACCTTCTGTTTCGTTACACTGATGATAAAGTGTCTACCGAGAAAAAGGTTGACTGCGCGCAGGAAAATCTCTTCATCATCAAAACGAATGCTGTTGATCACGATAAAATAATGGTTTTCATAAATCTCAATCTTCGGACGCTGCTCTTCATCACTCAAGCAATCTTCTACAGCCAGATCATGCATGGAGAACAGTGGCTGAAGGACAGCCAAATCGTCCACGTCCGCGTCAATCCAGTAGAATCCTTCTGCTGGTGGAGTCAGCGCTTGCTGAATGTCATCCACCGGGATAAATACACCGTTGTTAACCAACCGGATTTTCATGTTATCTACTCCTTCTGCACCCGCCATCATGGCGGATTTCATCATTAATATGGGCGCAAAAGAACAGATCAGCCGGTCGGCAGCGGAGCCTGTTATGAGGACTTTACTGCGTCATCAATCTATAATCAAACGGAAGAAACGTCCCGCTGCCGACATGCTGATGTCAATTCTCTATGCAGTTGTTCGGAATTCGACTGCCAGTTGGGCCTCGGGTCGCCATCCATTTAATATGTCACCTCTCACATAAGGGCTTATAAACACTTGTCTAGTATACCGCTGGTCCATGGTGCTTTCAAGCGCAAAAATGTGTCTATTTCAAGCTCTGAGGCAGTGTATGAGGACGGATGATGAAGGGTTCCAAGTTTACTCCTAAAACGAACAACTGGTTCTTGACGTGAGGGCAGTAATGTTTTAAAGTAAAAGTTAATAAATTTGAATTATAATTGAATACAGCGAAATCTTATCAAGAGTAGGTGGAGGGACCAGCCCGATGAAACCCGGCAACCGGCGATAATATGCACGGTGCTAATTCTTGCAGCGACCAAGCATCCTTGTGATGCTGTTGTAACTGAGAGATGAGAGAGGCGCATATCTGTTTACATATGACCTTTCTCGGAATCCGAGAGAGGTCTTTGTCATATGCAGAGCTTCTCAGAGCGTGATTTTCGTACCAGATGCGACCCATGAAAAAGGAGGAGTCAACCCACTATGCCAATTAAAATTCCCGACACATTACCAGCCAAAGAAGTACTTGAAAGCGAGAATATTTTCGTCATGGACGAATCATCCGCGTACAAGCAGGATATTCGCCCGCTCCGTATCGCCATACTGAATCTGATGCCTACGAAGGAAACGACGGAAACGCAATTGCTTCGTCTGGTGGGTAACACACCGATTCAAGTGGATGTTGTGCTGGTGCACCCCAAGTCTCACACATCGAAGAACACATCTCAAGAATACCTGGATCTGTTTTATAAAACATTTGATGAGATCCAGCACCGCCGTTTTGACGGAATGATCATTACCGGTGCACCGGTAGAGCAAATGGATTTTGAAGACGTGAATTATTGGGAAGAGATTCAGGAAATCTTTGAATGGACCAAAACAAATGTAACTTCGACGATGCACATATGTTGGGCTTCTCAGGCAGGTCTATACCACCATTTTGATGTACCCAAAGTTCCGCTGGATGAAAAGTGTTTTGGCGTATTCCCACATACGATCAACAAACCTCATGTTCCGTTGCTCCGTGGATTTGATGAAGTCTTCAACGTTCCACACTCCCGTCACACCGAGATAAGACGCGAGGATATTGAGAAAAACGATAAACTCGAAATTTTGGCTGAGTCCGAAGAAGCAGGAGTATTCCTGGTTGCGACCAAGGACGGGAAGCAAATTTTTGCCACAGGACATGCCGAGTATGATCCGTTTTCATTGAAATGGGAATATGACCGTGATGTTGCCAAGGGATTGGATATCGCACTGCCGAAGTATTACTATCCAAAGGACGATCCTTCTCGGGTACCTCCAGCTACATGGCGTGCTCATGCTAACTTATTATTCTCTAACTGGCTCAATTACTATGTGTATCAGGAAACCCCTTACGATATTGGCCCACAAATCTAATCAAGATTACAGGAGGATGCAGTAATGGAAGATAACAAGTTGAAAATTGAAAGCCGTTTAGCTCAAATTGGGTCCATTAATGAACCCGTAACAGGTGCAGTTAACTTTCCGATCTATCAATCCACTGCGTTTCGTCACCCGAAGCTGGGACAGAGCACGGGGTTTGATTACATCCGTACAACAAACCCAACGCGCAAAGTGTTAGAGGAAGCAGCAGCCGCTCTGGAGTCTGGTGATGCAGGTTTTGCCTGTAGCTCGGGGATGGCAGCACTGCAAACGATCTTTGCGATGTTCAGCCAAGGAGATCATTTGATTGTTTCTCTTGACCTGTATGGCGGTACGTATCGCCTGTTGGAACGCATTTTGTCCCGGTTCGGTGTAACCGCAAGTTATGTAGATACGAACGATCTGGAAGTATTGGAGAATATCCGTCAGCCGAATACGAAGGCCGTATTCATCGAGACGCCAACTAACCCACTCATGATGATTACGGACATTCAGGCTGTTGCTTCCTGGGCCAAAACGCACAACCTCCTGACCATTGTAGATAATACACTACTGACTCCATTCTTCCAGCGTCCGATTGAACTTGGCGCCGATATTATTATCCATAGTGCGACTAAATATTTGGGTGGACACAATGATGTGCTCGCCGGATTAATCATCACCAAAGGCGAAGCCTTGTCTGCAGAGATGGCGTTTCTTCATAACTCTATTGGAGCCGTGTTATCACCAAGTGATTCATATCAACTGATGAAAGGCATGAAAACACTTGCTCTTCGCATGGAGCGCCATGAATATAACGCACTCACCATCGCGAAATTTCTGCTGGAGCATCCGGCTGTTGCCGAGGTATTCCACCCCGGTTTGTCCGATCACCCCGGATATGAGATTCAGCGGAAGCAGTCTTCCGGCAATACAGGCATTTTTTCGTTCAAAGTGAAGGATGCACGTTATGTGGAGCCATTGCTGCGTCATATCCAATTAATTGCGTTTGCAGAAAGCCTCGGTGGCGTAGAATCACTCATGACGTATCCTGCAGTGCAAACCCATGCGGATATTCCGCTTGAAATTCGTGACGCAGTAGGAGTGGATGATCGTCTGCTTCGGTTCTCGGTAGGCATTGAACATGCGGAAGATCTGATCGCGGATCTGAATGCTGCATTGCTGGCAGCACAGCAGGAAGTTGAAGGAGGGGTAATCTCATGAGTGAATCAAGCAACCATAAGCCGAGTACGTCGGAGCTGAAGTTTGATACCAAGCTGCTTCATTTTGGAGATGAAATTGATAAAACAACAGGTGCCTCCAGTGTACCGATCTATCAGGCTTCTACGTTCCATCACTTTGATATCTTTAATCCGCCGCAACATGATTACAGCCGTTCAGGTAACCCAACCCGTCAGGCTTTGGAAGATTATATTGCGTTGCTTGAAGGAGGGGTGCGGGGATTTGCATACTCGTCAGGAATGTCTGCAATCTCCAGTGTGTTCATGATGTTCTCCGCAGGCGATCATATCATCGTAACGGAAGATGTATACGGCGGCACATATCGCCTGCTCACAACGATACTAAGCCGGATGCAGATTGAGACTACTTTTGTTGACATGACGGACATTGAACAAGTCAAAGCAGCAATCAAGCCTAACACCAAGGCCGTATACATGGAGACACCTTCCAATCCGACCTTGAAGATTACGGATATTGCGGCGGTAACGTCATGGTCGAAAGAGCATAATCTGATTACCATTTTGGATAACACGTTCATGACACCGTACTATCAACGTCCCATTGAGCTTGGCGTAGATATCGTTGTACATAGTGCTACGAAATTTCTCGGTGGTCACAGTGATGTGCTGGCTGGTCTGGCTGTTGCACGAACAGATGAACTAGGCAGACAACTGAAACAGCTGCAAAACGGACTCGGTACCGTTCTCGGAGCTCAGGAGTCCTGGCTTCTGATGCGCGGGATGAAGACCCTCGGTGCACGTATGGCTCATAGTGAACAGAGCACTGCCAAGCTGGCCGCATGGCTCAAAGGTCGTCAAGATATAACAGCTGTGTATTACCCTGGACTTGAGGATCATCCGGGCCGTGAAGCGCATGAGCGTCAGTCAACTGGTTACGGAGCGGTAGTATCATTTGACGTCGGTTCAGGTGATCGTGCAAAAGCTGTCCTGAATCAGGTGAAACTGCCCATTGTCGCTGTAAGTCTGGGAGCAGTCGAGAGCATTCTTTCGTACCCAACGATGATGTCTCATGCGGCTATGCCTGCAGAAGTTCGACATGAGCGTGGAATTACCGATGGTTTGCTGCGTTTCTCTGTAGGGCTTGAGGATATTGATGATCTGATTGCTGATCTTGAGCAAGCGTTGCATGCCACACTATAAGTTGAACTATTAAATATGTCCACGGTTACTCTGATCTAGCTACATCTGAAACGTATTTCATATGTCAAAATTTTAACTCATTTTTTAAGCACCTTTTCGTAAGGTGCTTTTTTTCACATGTAACCTGTGTTACGATATGTGGAGTACAGAAATGCGATGTTACAGCCACGACTTGCTTTTTGCTAACAAGCCGGGAGGGATCGTCGTATTATTTTCTCTTTACGAGGGAGGCTTTTTTACGATGAGTACGGTAGACCGTATCTTAGATAAAGCCCTTCGGGGCGAACGTTTAGACTTGGAAGACACGATTCAGTTATTTGAGTCTGACGAAGTAGACAAAATCGGGGCAGCTGCCAATGTGATCATGAAACGTATGCACCCTGAACCATACAGAACATTTGTTATTGGGCGTAACGTCAATTACACGAATGTGTGCGACGTATACTGCCGTTTTTGTGCTTTTTACCGCAGACCTGGTTCTGAGGAAGGCTATGTGCTGCCGGATGAAGTGATTTTCCAGAAAATCAAGGAAACCGAAGATGTCAACGGAACCGAGATTCTGATGCAAGGCGGAACGAATCCAAATCTGCCTTTCAGCTATTATACGGACTTGTTGAAAGCGATCAAGGAACGTTTCCCAAATATTACGATGCACTCCTTCTCACCAGCTGAGATTATGAAAATGGTTGAAGTATCCGATGGACTTACGCTCGAAGAGGTGGTACGTGCCATTCATGAGGCTGGACTGGACTCCTTGCCAGGCGGCGGAGCCGAGATTCTCGATGACCGTACACGCCGCAAAATCAGCCGTCTGAAAGGTTCATGGCGCGACTGGATGGATGTAATGCAGACTGCTCACCGAATCGGTATGAATACAACCGCTACAATGGTTATTGGTCTGGGTGAATCCATGGAAGAGCGCGCGCTGCATCTGATGCGTGTACGTGAAGCGCAGGATGAGTGTATTGCGAATAAGTATGATTCTGAAGGCTTCCTCGCTTTTATTCCGTGGACATTCCAGCCGGACAATACAAACCTTAAGCTGGAGCGTCAAACACCAGAGGAATACCTTAAAACGGTAGCGATCAGCCGTCTAGTTCTAGATAACATTAAGAATATCCAATCTTCCTGGGTTACAATGGGACCTGAGATCGGTAAGAAATCGCTCGAATTCGGCTGTAATGACTTCGGCAGCACGATGATTGAAGAGAATGTTGTATCCTCGGCCGGCGCGACGTACAAAGTGAACATTGAATCCATTCTTCGTCTGATTCGGGAGTCAGGTTATATTCCGGCACAGCGCAACACGCGTTATGAAATTTTGCGCATGTTTGATGAAGAGAGCATGGTACCTAAAGATTTCGTAATGCAGAACTAATATCTACATTCATAGCAATAGGTTTTTTAATTTGTGTAACATCATATGAATTGAATATGAGCTCGTTCCGTGTAAAAGGGCCAAAGCAGTTAAACTTGCTTTGGCCCTTTTCGCTACGCGTACCTGATTTAGGTGCGGTTCTCCTTTTCTGGTGTCTACCGAAGTTAACGTGGTTGGTATCCTTTTACCAGGAATCGAGATCATTAAACAGTACATATTACGCATTTGAAGATATGTTATATAGATTTTTAACTGATACAATGGAGGGACAGTTGTGTAGTCAAACCTGCTGGGAGGAACGAAACGATGAAAACAAGAAAACTGGGAAAAACAGCATTAGACGTACCTGTATTAAGCTTCGGCGCATCATCACTGGGCTCTGTATTTCGTGATATTGACCGGGATGAAGGTATTCGCACCGTTCATGCAGCGATGGATGCAGGCATGAATTATATAGACGTGTCGCCGTACTACGGTTTAACCAAGGCGGAGACGGTACTCGGTGAAGCAATCCGTAGTTTGCCGCGTAGCTCTTATACGTTATCGACCAAAGCTGGACGGTATGGTGAAAACGAGTTTGATTTTTCTCGGAAGCGTATTTTGGATAGTGTACAAGAAAGTCTGGCAAGGTTGCATACGGACTATCTTGATATTTTATTTTTGCATGATATCGAGTTTGTGGCTCCTGAGATTATCATTGAAGAAGCATTTCCAACATTGTTAGATCTGAAAGAGCGGGGCGTGATTCGTTACGCTGGAATCTGCGGTTTGCCGTTGCCTTTATTCGAAAAAATGTTGCCTCAGCTTGATGCGGATGCCATTATCTCCTATTGTCATTATGCTCTGAATGATACGTCATTGTTATCGCTCCTGCCGTTACTCAATGAAAAAGGGGTTGGACTTGTAAACGCTTCCCCACTCTCAATGGGATTGCTTAGTACGCGTGGAACACCGGCTTGGCATCCAGCGGGTGAACGGGTAAAAGAACTTTGTTTGAAAGCTGCCCGGTTCTGCGAGGAACAAGGCAGTAATATCGCCAAGGTGGCAGTACAATTTTCCACGGCAAATGAACAAATCCCAACAACGCTCGTAAGTAGTGCAAGTCAGCAAAACATTGTCAACAACGCGGCCTGGGTTGAAGAGCCTATAGATGAGCAGCTTCTAGAAGAGGTGCTACGTATTCTGGCTCCATTAAATAATGAAACTTGGCCGAGTGGTCGTGCTGAATATAACGTCTAGATGAGTACAACGTCGAATGGATCTGAGGGGGAACAGTGATGAGAGCTATCGTATGTGAAGAGATTGATCGTTTGGTGCTGAAGGAATTGCCACAGCCCGTAAGAGCAGAGGGAGAAGCGCTAGTCGCTATTCAGCGAATTGGTATCTGTGGTACAGATTTGCATGCGTACAAAGGCAATCAGCCGTTTTTTACGTATCCTCGTATACTTGGTCATGAACTTGCAGGTGTCATCGAAGAGATTGGCCCGAATGATGCAGGGTTACAGCCCGGGGATCAGGTAAGCATCATTCCGTATCTGCATTGCGGACATTGTATTGCTTGTCGTTCAGGCAAAACAAACTGTTGTGCTTCCATGCAAGTGATGGGCGTACATGTAGACGGTGGGATGAGAGAACGGATTACAGTGCCTGTCTCCCATCTGCTGAAAGCAGAGGGGTTAACATTAGATGAGACAGCTATGGTTGAACCGCTTAGTATTGGGGCTCATGCTGTGCGCAGAGCAGCACTTCAACCAGGAGAGCGTGTCGTTGTTATTGGAGCTGGACCTATTGGGCTGGGAGTAATGGCCTTTGCCAAACAAGCAGGTGCATATGTCATTGCAGTGGATCGAAATCTGGACAGGCTGGAATTGAGCCGAAGCTGGGCCGGAGTGGATGAGATCGTGCAGGCGGATGAAAAGGCTCTGCAGCGAGTATCCGAGATTACTGGCGGTGATTATGCGACAGCTGTATTTGATGCGACAGGTAACGTACATTCGATGAATGGGGCCATACCTTATGTTGCTCACGGTGGACAGTTAATTTTTGTTGGGCTGGTGAAAGCCGATATTACGTTCCATGACCCGGAATTCCACAAACGTGAGATGAGCATGTTGGGTAGCCGGAATGCAACACGTGAGGATTTTGAACAAGTATTATCGACGTTGCGTGACAGAAAATTAACGATGGATGGGTACATCACACATCGAGCGCCATTTGATGAGTTGCCAACTGCAATGGACACTTGGCTGTTACCCGAAACACAAGTGGTTAAAGCCATTGTAGAATTATAATTTTCACAGTTTGAAGGGTTTTGTACGAAGAAACGCCCTCTTCCCGGTTGATGAGCAATGGAGAACGATCCATCGGTTCATGGGAAGAGAGCGTTTTTTTATATCACATTTAAATAAATACTTTTATTTCTCTGGATTCGAGATAATACCTGCGTGAGGGTCAATGTGCCGAACGATGGTTTTTAGCCAGATCATTTCCAGAAAATGGACTTCGTAATAAAGTGTTCCTGGAATCTGTTTGATCCAGGTCTCCGTGCCAGCGATCGGGGAAGACTCGGGTGTTACATCGAGCCTTCCTGGTTCCCTGCGCAGGCGGTTTCGTACAGCTTTTTCAACTTGAGCACTTTGTGTGGTCAGGATGCATATTTTGCGTTTGGGGGAGAATCCCCGGAATGCAAGGTACACCATTTCATAGGCAATCAGATAAGCGATGATAGAATACATGGCCTGATCCCAGCCAAAAACAACACCAGCAGCTGTCAGTATGATCAAGTTAAGCAGCATGATTATTTTTTCGATAAGCATCCGTTTCCCGCTAAACACACGTTCAGGCGGCCGAGAGGACGGATCACCGATTTCCAGCGTATCCAGTGTCCCACCATACCGAACAACCAGCCCGATTCCGAGCCCCAGGCATAACCCGCCAAACATGGCGGCAGCCAGGGGATGCTCGACGAGCGGCGGCATGGGATGTAGTACAATGGCACCGATCGAAAAGACAACCAAACCCAGAACAGTCACGAGTACAAACTTTTTCTTCACGATCCTGTAGGATAGAAATATAAACGGAACATTGAATAAAAATAGGAACAAGCCAATTCGAAGCTCTGTCCAGTGTGCAAACAGGGAAGAGATCCCGGTTATGCCGCCAATAATAATTTTATTGGGGTGTAGAAACAACTCAAGTCCCACGGAGGCCAGTATTCCGCCAATGATCACCAGAAACAGATTCAACCAGCGGCGGGAAGGCGATATGCTACTTTTAGCAGTGCGTGGCACCGGATTAGCCGATATCAGAGGTGTTTTCACATGTCCATCCTCCTTCAGTGCGGCTTCGAGCCATTCTCCCTGGGTTCTTCACAGAAAGGTCGGCATGCAGCCGCTCAGTAGCTTAATACAAACATAGATCTGCTCTGCACAGACATGTTACTTAGCCTTCTTTCTGCAGAACTTTAGGTTCTTCTTTTTTCTTGCGAGGATCTTTGAACTTGAATATTTTATCCAAAATACGGAATACGTGTTTGGACTCTTTAGTTAACAACGGCCCAAGAATAGCGAGAATCAATACATACAGCGCGGCAAAGGGTTGAAGCAATGGTAACAGTCCACCGGCTTTACCCATATTGGCCATAATAATGGAGAACTCACCACGAGACACAATGGTTAATCCGATATTAGCAGATGCTTTTGGTGAAAGCCCTGCACTGCGTCCAGCCAGCATACCTGCGAGGAAGTTACCAAACAGTGTAATCACTACAGCAATCAAAGCGAGCCAAACGGCTTCACCGCCAAGGGACAACGGATCAATAGATAGTCCGAAGCTGAAGAAAAAGATAGCTCCAAAGAAATCACGGAACGGCAGAATCAGATGTTCAATCCGTTTGGCATGTTCCGTTTCCGCAAGCACAAGACCGACGAGCAAAGCACCAATGGCTTCAGCGACATGGATTGTTTCGGAGAAACCAGCGACAAGGAACAATGCCCCGAAAACAACAAGTGAGAATAATTCGTTGGAACGAATCTTGAGCAATTTATTCAGTAAAGGTGTGGCTTTACGTCCAAGAATGATGACTATAAGCATGAAGCCGAGAGCAATCAGTGCGGACATGATTACGCCTCCGATGGAGGATGAATCACTCAGTACGAGTCCAGACAAGATGGAAATATATACAGCGAGGAATACGTCCTCAAACATAATAATACCCAGAATCATCTCGGTCTCGGGATTGGCTGTTCGTTTCAAATCAACGAGCACCTTGGCTACAATAGCACTAGACGAGATAGTTGTTATACCTGCAATGATGAGTGCCTCAGCTGCCGGGAAACCGGAGGCAAAACCGAATACTAATCCGAGTGTGAAGTTAATCCCGATATAGATCGAGCCGCCAACAACGATGGAGCGACCCGATTTGACTAAACGACCTACAGAGAACTCCAGTCCCAGATAGAACAAAAGGAACAAAATACCGATCCGACCCATAAAGTCGATGAACGGCTGGCTTTCAATAAATCGGAAGTCCAGATGCCAGATTTGCATGGCATGTGGTCCCACGGCCATCCCGATCAAAATATAGAACGGAACAACCGAAAATCTCAGTTTTGCGGATAAAAGGCCGGCTGCCGCAATGAGCACCAGTGCCAGACCCACTTCAAAAATCAAATGATCCATCGAGTTACCCCCTTCCCGTCAGGAGGAGGGACTTGAAAAGCTTCTGCTGGTTGCGTTCGCCAACGGCGACTACCGTAGATTCTGCGCTAATCACAACCTCCGGACCTGGGCTGATATGTTTTTTATGATTTTTCTCCACAACGGCAATGACCGTTGCACCAGAGTTTTGACGTACATTCAATTCACCAATGGATTTGCCAATGCATCCAAATGACGCTTCGATTTTGTACCATTCGATAATCAGATCGTCAAAGGTGACTTCAATATTTTCAAGTTGTTTCGGTTTGTACGTTAATCCGCCAACGATGGCGGCAATCTGTCTTGCCTCATTATCGTCAAGTGTGATCATAGAGATGCTTTGATCCGGGTCATCATATTCAAAATGATACATTTCACGGCGTCCATCATCGTGAATAATAATGACGATTTTATCACCGCTGCTCGTTTCAATTTGAAATTTTTTGCCGATTCCCGGCAAATCTGTTTCGCGTACATCCATGGATAGTATGCCTCCTTAGTAATTGAGGCTGGCCATAGAAGGAAGGCTTTTCTTCCCGTATCAGTTCATCTGCTGCTCAGGTGGAACATCAAATGGTGCGGGGAAACAGAGCCAGTAATTCCTGACACAGCCGAATATATGATGTGAAATCAAGATTTGTTTGTAAAATAAAAGTCAACAAATAAAACGACCACAAATAAAAGTTCCAAACCAGGTGTTTCAAAACTAACGTTTACATCATGGGTTATAAGTTATGCATGAGAACACCGTCTATAGCGAAGAGGTGGCTCCATGCGCTGGCAACCTGACGAATACGGCAAACGGGCTCTTAACGAGCTCAGGCGTATCTCGGTGCCATTGGGGAGAGGGATAAATACATACTGGTGTATTTAATTGGCAGCAGAAATAATCTGCGTTTGAACAGACAATACCACGGTTTAAAAGACAGACCTGCTGTAGGAATTCGCAGCACGATTAACAATGCGAGGACAAGAAATACAGGCTTGGTTTGCTTCACTGCAGCCAGCTTAGACATCACTTGCGTATTTTTGCGAATGACAGGTTTCTGCTGAGACTCGGGTATTTGAGACAGTACTTCAAGCCCTTCTTTATTCGAAGTGGCATCGACGGACACACCAACGGCAGATTCTGTCTGCATTGGAACCGGGAAGCAAAGCGCCTGAAAGACGCATAAAATGATGATAATCATGTGATGGAGCAGTCTAGGATGTTGTCTCATTTTCGGCTTCCCCCCTTCCGTGAAGATACTGTTATAAAAATAATAACACATTTTTGCGTGATCTCCAAACCATTCATTCATAGTTCACGAAACCTTCCATTATTCTTTTTTACCAAAATACTTTGGCTCGCGTTTTATGCTGAGAAATCATGACACCCTTTCCATCAAACCGCTTCGTATATCCCTTTGGGCCTTGCCATATACTTTGAAGAGAAAGGAAAGGAGTGATTCTTATGGAACTGTTTGCAGTATGGACCGATGTGTCTGGGCAAGAGGAGGCAGCTCTTTTTCAACAATGCATTAAGGAAAAAATCAAAGGTTTACATATAAGTAAAAGAGGATTCCGGCTCACCTTCAAACATAAGGATGGCAGAGCAGTCTGGACGTGCAGAGGCAATGAGAATCACGAAGATTTCCAGCAGTGGCTGCCACGCATCAGCGATTTGCTTTCCCTGGGTATCGCGGATTATATAATGGAAACGCAGGAACGGAGCATGGTTGAGAATATTATTGCCAAATCATGCTCGGTCATGGATGAACACGAAGTCGAGAAGGTTCACCGCATCTGCATGCCGCTGCTCGTGAATAGTGACTTGGATCAACCGGGTTTGCGGGAGCGCCGCCGTGCAACATTAGCGAGAGGTTTGAGGCAGGATTTGGAGGACATCCATTTTTTCCATCTGGAGGGCATCCTGAATTTCCGTATACGTGCCTATAAGCAGGAATTGCAGGAGCTCGTGGAATATGCACTCGATGAGTTCTGGATGGACCGTCAATATGAAGAGTTCATGGGGCTGTTAAAGTATTTTGTGTTTTTTCAGGAGGCTAAAGTTCCTTTAATCCATCTGATCCACAAAGGCAAACATGAATTTCAGGTGCTTGATGCGGGACTTAATCTGTTGCCTGTGCAGAAAGATGAACAAGTGGTTGTGGAGATGCCTGGGCTGGAACTGGAGATGGATATTGAAGACATGATCGTGAGTACACTTATTTCCATATCACCGGAAAAAGTCGTGTTGCACACCAGCACACCCGAGTTACCCATCATCTCAACGATATGCCAGATATTCGAAGATAAGGTGCAGATATGCCATCAATGTCCCGAATGCGAAGTGCTTCGTTCTGGATTGCTGACAAGTCTTGACGCAGGCGATCTGGGCAATTATAATAACTGTTGATACAAAAGCGTTGACAAAGACAAGAGCCACACGTTTGATCGGTGCAGAGAGAGGAACCTGGGCTGAAATTTCCTCCGGATATCACGTATGGTTTACCCCTTTGGAGCTGCAATTTTGAAAATAAAACCGGTTAATCAACCATTTTTAAGAATGGCGGTTTTGTGAGTAAGGATTTGCCGGGTCATGCCCGTTACCGACATGCCAATGAGGGCTGTTTTCCTGCAAACAGGAACAACCAGCTGAATTAGGGTGGAACCACGAGTTATAACACTCGTCCCTTGACCGGGACGGGTGTTTTTTGCGTTATTTTTCGTTGATCCGAGGGCTAACTGGAAACACGCAATAGATGACCAGTCCATTGCAAGACAAAGTAAATGGATGTTTATTTTACAGGAGGAATGAGACAAATGGCAGTAAACATTAAACTACCGGATGGTTCCGTACGTGAGTACGCAGACGGAAGCAGTATTGAGGATGTAGCCGCTTCGATTAGCAGCGGACTTCGCAAAAATGCCGCAGCTGGCAAACTGGATGGCATCGTGGTGGATCTATCCACTCCAATTCATGAAGGGGCTTTGGTGGAGATCGTAACGCTGGATTCTCCTGAAGGTCTCGAAGTCATGCGTCACAGTACAGCTCACTTGCTGGCTCAGGCGGTAAAACGTCTGTACGGTAACAAGGAAGTTCATCTGGGCGTAGGGCCAGTCATTGAGGATGGCTTCTACTATGACATGGATCTGGAACATCCGCTTAACCCGGAAGATTTACAAAAGATTGAAAAAGAAATGGAACGCATCGTCAATGAAAATCTGCCTATCGTGCGCAAAGAAGTTAGCCGTGCGGAAGCTATCAACATTTTTAATGAAGTCGGCGACCCATACAAACTGGAGTTAATCAATGCTTTACCGGAAGATAGCGTAATTACGATCTATGAGCAAGGCGAATTTTTCGACTTGTGCCGTGGGCCACACGTTCCATCTACAAGCAAAATTAAAGTGTTCAAGCTGATGAACGTAGCGGGTGCATACTGGCGCGGGGACAGCAAGAACAAAATGTTGCAACGTGTATACGGTACTGCTTTTGTAAAAAAAGCACAGTTGGATGAGCACTTGCACTTCCTTGAAGAAGCGCGCAAGCGTGACCACCGTAAACTCGGTAAAGAACTGGAAATGTTCACATTCTCGCAACTTGTGGGTCAAGGTCTGCCGATCTGGTTGCCTAACGGTGCGAAGTTGCGTCGTACACTGGAGCGTTACATCGTTGATCTGGAAGAAAGCCTGGGTTACCAGCACGTTTACACTCCTGTATTGGGGAACGTAGAGCTGTATAAAACTTCAGGTCACTGGGAGCACTACCAGGAAGACATGTTCCCGAAAATGGTTATGGATAACGAGGAACTGGTTCTTCGTCCGATGAACTGTCCTCACCATATGATGGTATACAAATCCAATATGCACAGCTACCGTGATCTTCCGATCCGTATTGCCGAACTCGGTATGATGCATCGTTATGAAATGTCAGGCGCATTGACAGGTCTACACCGTGTACGTGCGATGACACTGAATGACTCTCACATCTTTGCACGTCCGGATCAGATCAAAGAAGAGTTTGCTCGTGTTATCGAATTGATCCAAACGGTATATAAAGACTTTGGCATTCACGAATATCGTTTCCGTCTGTCCTACCGTGATCCGCAAGACACCGAGAAATATTTCCAGAACGATGAGATGTGGGAAATGTCCCAACGCATGCTGCGTGAAGTTGTGGAAGAACTCGATCTTCCGTTCTATGAAGCTGAAGGCGAAGCAGCATTCTACGGTCCGAAGCTGGATGTACAGATCAAAACTGCACTGGGCAAAGAAGAAACGCTCTCTACTGTTCAACTGGACTTCTTGCTCCCTGAGCGCTTTGAGCTTGAATATGTTGGTGATGATGGACAGAAGCATCGTCCGGTTGTTATCCACCGGGGCGTAATTAGTACAATGGAGCGCTTCACTGCATTTTTGCTGGAGAACTTTGCAGGTGCGTTCCCGCTTTGGTTGTCTCCGGTACAAGCCAAAGTCATTCCGGTATCCGGAAATTACGACGAGTATGCGCGTGAAGTAGAAGCGAAGCTGAAACGTGCAGGAATCGCGGCAGAAGCAGATCTTCGCAATGAGAAACTGGGTTACAAAATCCGTGAAGCACAGCTGGAGAAAATGCCTTACATGTTCGTTGTGGGGGAGAATGAGAAAAATGCTGCATCCGTATCCGTACGTAAACGCGGAGAGGGCGATCTGGGCATGAAGCTGGTGGATGAGATTGTCGCTCAGTTGAAAGAAGAAATTGCTTCAAGACAAGTCTAATCCCAAATAAATTAGACTCTGTCACAACGAAATAAATCTAAAGAAACCGTCTGAGAACATGGCTGAATCCATCGTTTTCAGACGGTTTTTTGCGCTTGTTTTTATAACTATAGTCTGAGAAAAGGTATAGGATCGATTCTTTTTGGTAACCCTTTGCAAGTGAGGGGGAGGTTATACCATGAAAAAGCATTTTTTAAAATTCAATGAAAACCACAAGTTCATCATCATGTGTTGCTTCATATTTGCCGGGATTTTGATGAGTTTCAATGAGGCCAAGGCCTATATATTTGAAGAGGAAAGCACGGACATGCATGTTCAGGAAATGAACAATAATGACAAGCACGATGTGATTCGTGACTTAAAAGCCGAGCGTACAGTCGGGGCAAAACAACACGAACCTTTATACACGGACGAAACTCAATTGACCACACTCGTATACATGGCTTTTATGTGGTCTCCACAGCCGATGGTACTGCCAAAACCTGAATTACCAGCCAAACGAGTGGTTGATCCCGCTATGCCAGTGCTGGCTCCGCGTTCAGAACAAATTTTGGAAACCCAAAAGGTGACGGCAACAGGATATACAGCTGGAGTCGAATCCACGGGTAAAACGCCAAAACATCCGCAATACGGTATTACGTATTCCGGGGTAAAAGTTCGTCGGGACAAAGAAACCGTATCTACCATTGCAGCAGATCCGAAGTTATTTCCGATGGGTTCCATATTGTATATACCTGGTTACGGTTACGGTATCGTTGCTGATACAGGTTCGGCTATTAAAGGCAACAAGATCGATCTGTATTTTCCGACGACCAAGCAAGTGTACAAAGAATGGGGTAAAAAGGATGTTGAAGTACAGGTCATCAAGCAGGGGGCGGGGAAATGTACCGAGCAGATGCTGGCGGAGTTGTCCAAAGCGATTGATGTCTATAAAACTGTACCGGATTCCTGGCTCGACAAAGCCATCTGAGGATGGAATGTTATGCCTGAATAACAAAAAGGCTCTCTTCACATAATATTGACTGGGGACGAACCCCGCACTGCAACAAGCAGTGTAAATATGAAGAGAGAGGTGATTCGTTGTGGCAAAGAAATCCCAAGGTTATCAAACGCCAAACGAGAAGTATGATGCTGAGTTTGGTCAGGAGAATGGAAGCGCTGCGTCCAAAGTGAAGCAATCAGCTCAAAACAAAGTACAAGATAATTTCCAAACACCTGATGAAAAATATAATGCCGAGTTCGGTGTAGAAAACACAGGTCAAACTGGCCGTGCAGGAAAAATGAAAAAGTAATTTCCAAGATTAAAGCATTACGCCATGTAAGATGAATAAAGAATCAATGGTGATAACTACACCCCGGAGCGATTGCTCCGGGGTGTTTTCATTTTCATGTTCCCTATGGTTATGTTCTCTTTTCTAAATAAATAAAATTTACATAATTCTCCTCAAGCCTCAGTCTCGAGACTGAGACAATTTCCACCTGTCGGCGCTGTTAACCTCAGCATGTCTAAGGTACACTGGATATAGAATAAAGACAAAGGAGACATGTGTGATGAAACGATCTACATTAGACCGTTGGTGGGTGGGCGTACCCCTTATCGCTATAGGTGCACTGATCTTGCTCAGACAATTGGGATATGACATTGATATAGGATATATATTCAGAACATACTGGCCGGTGTTTTTGATCTGGTGGGGAGTGAAAGGTTTGACGGAAATTCGCCGTAACGGGGGATATGCTGTTATCGGGCCCGTGGTTGTGCTTTCCATAGGTGGATTCTTCCTTGCACGTAACTTGGGCGTGATTGGTTACTCCCTAGGAGAATTTATTCGTTATCTCGTTCCAATTCTGCTGATCGGCGGAGGGTTATATGTATTAATTGGACCAGGTCATCGGGATCGGAAACCTCACGGAAATGAAAGCAAAACACCGCCTCCACCGCCTGAGAAGCCATATAAGCCGTTGTCCCCTCAAGATTTGGAGATGCCCTCTTCATTCGATGAAGAGTTCGAGAAGACATTTGGCAAACCAAAGCAAGAGCAACCCTCGAGTAAGCATCAATCCTTTCAATCCGAAGAGGGACCGAATCTGAAAAAAGACAGTGAAAAGTTCGGACAGTCTCATCAGAAGTACCATTCACATTCGGATGATCAGAAATTTGGAGGCTTCGGCCACGCTAATTCTCATAACTATAAGTATGGATATGAAGAAGGCTATGGCAAAACATTTAATAAATCCACTTTCATTGGTGACTTTCATATGGGCAAAGAAGTGTTTACGCTGAAACCAATGAACATCTCTTCATTTATTGGTGACACCGTTATTGATTTGACCAAGGCGCAGATTCCGTATGGTGAAACCAAAATTGTCATTTCGCATTTTATTGGTGATGTTAAGATTTTTGTCCCAGAAGACATGGATCTGGGCATTTCATTGACATCCAGCTCTTTTCTGGGAGATATGAAGCTTCTGGGTACGAAACGTGGAGGGTTTATAGGAAATGCGCAGGAGGAAACTCCGCATTATCATGAAGCCGGCAAGAAACTCCGAATTATTGTCAGTGTTTTTATTGGCGATGTCAAAGTAAACAAGGTGGATTAACCTATGATTCGAACGATTCTTAAAGCAAACAAGTGGGAACTGATGACGTATTTCGTGTTAACCGGATTGATTACACTGGGCGGATTCTATCTGTTATATGGGGATGTACTTACAGGGGAGAATCGCAATCGGGCATGGACGTATATCGGAGTTGTCGTTGTAGGAACTGTGGTCACCGGATATATCGCCGCATTGCGGCTTCAGCGCAAAATTGATCTGCTTGATCTCAATATGTTGAAAGTATCTAAAGGAAATCTTGCTGTTCGGATGCCTGATGCGGAAGATGCTTCCTTTGGACGGGTCTATCAGGAATTTAATGTAATGATGGAGTCCATTGAGAAAAAAATGAGGTTACTCCAGCGGCTTGGTGAGCAAGAGGTTATTGAAAAGGAACAAGCATCCGAGCGTGCCGTTATCGAAGAACGTAAACGTATGGCAAGGGATCTGCATGACACGGTGAGTCAGCAACTATTCGCCATGCATATGTCTGCTTCATCCCTTCCACGTCTACTAGAGATGAATCCGGAGCATGGTCGGAATGTGCTCGACCAGTTAATTCAGATGTCTCATATTGCACAGCGCCAGGTGCGTGGATTGATCGCGCAACTTAGGCCGATTGAATTGGAAGGGCGCGACCTCGCTGCAGCACTCGACAGCTGGTTCCCTGACTATTGTCGGCAAAATGGTTTAAAAGGCGTGAAAGAGCTGGAGTTGGATGGCGGAGTCTCGGATGCCATTGAGCACCAGCTGTTTCTCATTATTCAGGAGGCGGTAGCCAATGTTGTTAAACATGCTGAAGCCGGACTTGTTAGTCTGGCCATCCGAGAATCCGAGCATCAGATCAGCATGAGTATCAGTGATGACGGGCAAGGTTTCTTACAACAGACGGAGCGACCAGGTTCATATGGGTTGTCCACGATGCGAGAACGTGCTGAGAAGCTGGGCGGTCAAGTCCAGATTATATCCAAGCCTGGAGCGGGTACAACGGTACGAGTGCTCATCCCGAAATTTGATAACGTGTCCGAGGAGGAAACAGAATGAATGGCAAAGTAAACGTAATGATTGTGGATGACCACGACATGGTACGAATGGGCTTGAAGACTTATCTCATGCTGGAGCCTACGTTCCATGTGATGGCAGAAGCGGGAAACGGGCAACATGCACTGGATCAGCTACGAGAGATGAAGGATTCGGAAATGCCAGACCTGATTCTGATGGATCTGATGATGCCGGTGATGAACGGAGCTGAGGCTACGCAAGCCATTATGTCTGAATTTCCGGGTATGAAGATTGTCATGCTTACCAGTTTTCTTGAAGATGATCTTGTTGTTCAAGCGATTGAGGCGGGAGCAGTTAGTTATGTGCTGAAAACGGTATCTGCCGAAGAACTGATCTATGCTCTTCAAGGTGCTAACAGAGGCATGCCCGTGATGACGGGGGATGTGTCACAGGCGTTAACGCGAGGAATTCGGCAGCGGACGGCGAGGGAAAGTGAATCCGGACTTACGGATCGGGAGAAGGAAGTGCTACTACTTATTGCTGAAGGGAAAACCAACAAAGATATCGGAGAAGAATTACATATCAGTATTAAAACCGTTAAAACACATGTGAGTAACCTGCTGATGAAATGTGAGATGGATGATCGGACGCAGCTCGCTATTTATGCTCATCGACAGGGCTGGGTGAAGAAATAGGGCTGAAAATGTTGCTATGACGGGAAAAAACAGCAATTATTGCATGCTTTTATCTCCTTTTTAATTGTTTTTAAGGTACGATTAAGGTTCAAAGTACAAAATAAGGACAGTTAAAGAATATCTCTTGCAAATAAGAGATTGGGAGGTAGAGAGGCATGGACGAACGTAATTATAGATCAAATCGACAAGATGAGGAAAAGGAAACAAATCAAACTGAAAACCGCAATCCTGCCGGAAATGATGACTCCTCGTATTATTATTCTTACGGTCCTTTCCAGTCCGTAAGTCAGGAAGATACAGCTAGTGGCAATGGTTCAAGGCAAGAAGGAAATGTGGAGATTACAAGACCAGATCCAGTAAAACCTGTACCTTCTTTCCATAGTCATGATGCCTCTGGTCAAACGGGCAGAATCTCTGGTGGCGACGGTTCAGGTCATGGCGGAGGCCAAGGGAATGGAAATAACAACAATGGTAACTGGAACTATAACAGCCGCAGACCTCGGTCTTCTGTGAGATCCCTTCTGTTCTCCTTTATCGCCGGTAT
This sequence comes from Paenibacillus amylolyticus, assembly GCF_003719335.1. GTDB lineage: Bacteria > Bacillota > Bacilli > Paenibacillales > Paenibacillaceae > Paenibacillus > Paenibacillus amylolyticus_D. The sequence goes on along the minus strand of NZ_RIAS01000008.1, from coordinate 87,759 downwards.
GCTAGTGATTACTGTGCTGATGTATACAGCGGATAGAACGAACATGTTTACACCACAGGCCGCATTGACGAATTCTGGAACAGAATCTGCTCAGGAAACACCAAGCAATACAGGTGGAGTCAACAATGTGACAGCATCTTTGTTGCCAACAGGTAAAGAGGATGTATCCTCTGTGGTGAAACAGGCAAGCCCGGCTGTCGTGAAAATTGAAACGCTGGCGAAACAGTCCACACGTGGTTCTGGACAAGGTGGAGCGAATACAAACGATCCTTTGTATCAATATTTCTTCGGTGGCGGACTTGGTGGACCTAGTGGGAATCAACAACAAGAACAAGGTCAACAACAGCCTCAAGCTAACAATCAGCTCGTACCCATGGGGATCGGTTCCGGATTTATTTTTGACAAAGAAGGTTATATACTGACGAACCAGCACGTTGTTCAAGGTGCAGATGTCATTCAGGTAACACTTGAGAACAATAGCAAGCCATATGAAGCTAAATTGCTCGGAAGCAGTTTTGATCTTGACCTTGCCGTGTTGAAAATTGAGAAAAATAGCGGAGATAAAGATTTCCCTGTAGCACCGCTCGGCAACTCGGGTAGCACACAAGTTGGTGAATGGCTTGTAGCCATCGGTAACCCGGAAGGTTTTGAACATACCGTAACTGCAGGTGTTCTTAGTGCCAAAGAACGTACAATCAGCATTCCGGATCAAGAAACAGGTAAAACACGGGAATACAGCCACTTGTTGCAAACAGATGCTTCGATTAACCCGGGTAACTCGGGTGGTCCGTTGCTGAATCTGAATGGAGAAGTTATCGGTATGAACGTTGCTGTAAGTGCGGATGCTCAAGGTATTGGTTTTGCAATCCCATCCAGTGTCATCTCGGAAGCGGTGAAATATCTGAAAGAGAACAAAGATGTTCCGAAAGAACCTGTACCGTTTATCGGTGCTTCTCTGATGAACCTCACTCCAGAAGTGGCTAAACAAATGGGAACAAATATTACAGAAGGTTCGGTTGTTGCAAGCACGGTATATCAATCGCCAGCTTACCAGTCTGATCTGAGACCGTATGATATCATCACTGGCGTAAATGGTACTCCAAAAGCAACAAGCCAGGATCTGATCGACTTTATCAAGACTCAGAAAGTCGGCGGAGAGATTACGTTGAATGTTGTGCGTGACGGCAAGAAGATTGATGTGAAAGTAAAGATTGGCAACAAGTATGATTACGATACAACACAAACACAGCAACAATAACTACAGCAAAGAGATGAAGAATAGGAACGGAAGGGTGTAGCCCCTTCCGTTTTTTTTGCACGAAGCTTCTATTCTTTATTATGCTGCACGGCTTCTCTAATATGGAGAAGATGCGAATCGGGCTTTGGCCTGTTACAATGAGTATACAACGATAGGGTAAAGGAGAAAGACCATGCGCTCAACGATCTTGATTGTAGATGACGACGAGAAAATTGTGTCTATGCTGCGCCGAGGCCTAGCATTTGAAGGATATGAGGTACAGACGGCTTCCAACGGAGCAGAGGGACTCAGTAAGTTGATGGATAAAGAGCCTGACATCGTGGTGCTTGATGTCATGATGCCACAGATTGACGGTTTTGAGGTATGCCGCAGACTTAGAGAAGCGGGGAGTAAAGTGCCTGTTCTGATGCTGACCGCAAAAGATGAGGTTCAAAGCAGGGTGACTGGACTGGATACCGGTGCTGACGATTATTTGGTGAAGCCGTTTGCACTGGAGGAATTGCTTGCTCGTGTCCGGGCTTTGTTGCGCCGTAAAGCGGATATCTCCAGCGTGGTGGATAATCGCCTGGTGTATGAAGATATTATTCTGGATAATGATTCACGTGAAGTGCTCCGAGATGGCAAACGGCTGGAATTGACTGCAAAAGAGTTTGAATTGTTAAACCTATTCATGCAGAATCCGAGACGTGTGCTTTCCCGTGATCTGATTATGGACAAAATCTGGGGTTATGACTACAGCGGAGAGTCTAATGTGCTGGAGGTTTATATTGCGATGCTCAGGCAGAAAACGGAAGAGCATGGGGGCAAACGTCTGATTCAAACCATCCGGGGAGCCGGCTACATCTTAAGAGGTGACTCGTAACATGTCCATTCGGTTGAGACTAACCGCATGGTACTCGGGTATACTGGCAGCCGTGCTGATCTTTTGGGGTGTGGTCATTTATGCGTTTGTCTATTTCAATACGTACAACGAAGTAGAACAGCAGTTAAGAGAAAAGAGCTTGAGAATCACGCAGCAGATTGGAGTTAATCCGCTATCACAGACGCTGGACCTGGAGCCTTTTGCAGAGAGTCAACTTCAAGAAGCTCAAATTTATATTCAGTTGGTCGATTATCAGAGTGGATCTTATAAGCGTTCGGACAATTTAGTTAAATCCGGAATTTCTTTTCCTATTGCCAAGATTCACAATATACGTGAAGAAATAGGGATAACTAAAATGGTCGTGGAGGGCATTCCTTTTCTTGTGAATCAACAAGCCCTGTCACTTCAGGGAACCAATGACATCAGGGGGCTACTTCAGGTCGGTGCTAATGTCAGTTCACAGGAGCGTTTGCTGGAGGCATTGCGGAATATCCTTGTGTTTGGGTGGCTTGTAGCTATGGCGCTTGCCATTACATCCGGTTTGATTCTGGCCCGTAAGTCCATGCGGCCGCTGGTTAATGTGATTGATGCCGCTAATCAAATTCAGTCTGGAGACGATCTTAGTGTGCGTATTCAGTATTCGGGGCCGAAGGATGAGATCGGTCGTCTGATTGAAACGGTAAATAACATGCTGGAGCGAACGGAGCTGTCTTTCCGTGGGCTCGAAGAGACGAATGCAGCGCAACGACGTTTCGTATCTGATGCTTCCCATGAGCTGCGGACACCGCTGACGACGATTCGAGGGAATGTTGATTTCCTGAAAAAGCTGTGGGATCAAGAGGGAAATGACCGTCCGAATCTGGATGAAGAAACGATCAAGCAGATGTCTATTGAAGCGATTGAGGATATGGCTGATGAAGGCAAACGTATGAGCCGTCTAATCAGTGATATGTTATCCCTTGCCAGAGCGGATACAGGTCAGAAAATCGAGCTTAATCCTATTCCGCTGCAGATTCTAGTGCAGGAAGTGGCACGCCGGGCCCAATTCCTGGATCGTCAGGCCGACTGGCTCCCAGGGGATTTGTCGATTCTGAACGGCATTTATGTGAACGGAAGCAAAGATTATCTGCAACAAGTCTTGTTTATTTTTATCGAAAATGCCTTTAAATACACCCCAGAGGGTTCGGTTACGCTGGATGCTCTGTTATACAAAGGGCAGGTCGGACTGCGGATCAGTGATACGGGAATCGGCATGGAACGGGATCAGGTACCGTTTATCTTTGACCGTTTCTACCGGGCAGATGAATCTCGCGGTGCGACGCCGGGCATCGGACTTGGATTATCCATTGCCAAATGGATCATTGAGGAGCATAACGGCTCGGTTGAAGTGGTAACGAGACGAGGAGAAGGAACCACTTTTATCATCTGGTTGCCTGTAGTCTTTGCCCCGCCTATCGAATAAAGGTATAATAGATGAAGACTGCAATTACATCGGCCGTTACAGCCGAAAAGAAAGCGGGTGGCAACCAAGTGGAAGTACTGCGAATTTCGCCGCGGGGATACTGTTACGGTGTTGTAGATGCCATGGTGCTTGCACGTCAGGCGGCACGCAACCTGGATTTACCACGGCCTATTTATATATTAGGTATGATTGTGCATAACAAACATGTGACAGATTCTTTTGAAGATGAGGGCATTATTACACTGGACGGTCCGAATCGGATGGAGATTCTGAATCAGGTGGAGAGTGGCACGATCATTTTCACGGCTCACGGTGTCTCACCGGAGGTGCGCAAGCTGGCTAGGGAGAAAGGACTTACCACAGTGGATGCAACATGTCCGGATGTGACGAAGACTCATGATCTGATCCGGGAAAAGACGGCTGAAGGTTATGATATTATCTACATTGGTAAGAAGAATCACCCGGAGCCGGAAGGTGCGATTGGTGTTGCACCAGACCGTGTTCATCTGATTGAGAAGGAAGAAGAGATTGAAGGTCTGAGTGTGCCTGCCGGGAAAATTTTGATTACCAATCAGACGACAATGAGTCAATGGGACATCAAACACATTATGAGCCGGTTGCTGGAGAAATTCCCAGGAGCTGAAATTCATAATGAAATCTGTCTCGCTACACAGGTACGTCAAGAAGCGGTAGCAGAGCAAGCTGGGCAGGCCGACCTTGTTATTGTTGTAGGTGATCCACGCAGCAACAACTCCAATCGTTTGGCACAAGTGTCCGAGGAGATTGCGGGCGTGACGGCATACCGTGTATCAGACGTATCTGAAATTCAACAAGACTGGTTGAAAGGTGTGCAGAAAGTGGCTGTGACATCAGGAGCTTCAACTCCAACACCAATCACCAAGGAAGTTATTCAATATCTGGAGCAGTATGAGCATGATCAGCCGGAGACGTGGGACATCAAACGTACCGTTAATATGAGCAAGTTGCTGCCTCCAGTTCGAGAGAAGACACGTACCACATAGTTTCGAAAGTGAATAGGAAACATCCTGCTGTGCAGATCCTCGTTTTATTTGGAGGTGGTATAGCAGGATGTTTTTTTGTCTATACATTTTATGTTTTACCTATAGAGAGTGCCGGACATAACGATTACTTCTTGACGATAGGAAGAAACTGTGTTACATTTACTTTAGTGATTAAAAGCTTAAAAGCGAACAAGCGTTTAAGTGCGACAGGATTTTTGGGATACGAACCACAAGACAATCAGACGCACGAAATAAACGAGTGCTCTTATACAAGGAAGGATGGGACAATTTATGATCGTAATTGCAGGCAAAGCTACCTCGGAGGACCAGATTCAAGATATCGTTAGTGTGATTGAAAAGGAAGGGCTGCAGGCACATGTATCCCGCGGAGAGGACCGCACCATCATTGGATTAATTGGTAAAGTGGAACCTAAAATGCAAGAACACCTGCGCCAAATGAAGGGCGTAGAGAACGTGGTGAAGATTTCGAAATCTTACAAATTAGCAAGTCGTGACTTCCATCCGGAAGATACCGTAATTTCGATCAAAGGTGTAGATATCGGCGGAAAAGAGCTTGTCGTTATGGGCGGGCCTTGTGCGGTTGAATCTGCAGCACAAATTGATGAAATTGCTGGCCTTGTGAAAGCGGCGGGTGGTCAGGTTCTTCGTGGAGGTGCCTTCAAACCACGTACGGGACCGTATAGCTTCCAAGGAACGGGTGTAGAAGGTTTGATCATGATGGCGGAAGCGGGCCAGAAGCATAATCTATTGACGATTACGGAAGTCATGACGCCTGAATACGTAGATATTTGCGCAGAGTATGCGGATATTCTGCAGGTGGGTACACGTAACATGCAGAACTTCGACTTGTTACGTAAGCTGGGTGAGTGCGGCAAACCGGTATTGTTGAAGCGCGGATTCAGTGCGACATACGATGAATTGCTTAATGCAGCGGAGTACATTCTTGCTGGTGGCAATCCGAATGTGATGTTATGTGAACGTGGTATCCGTACGTTCGAATCCTATACACGGAATACACTAGATCTTTCAGCGATCCCTGTATTGCAGTCTCTGAGCCATCTGCCAGTCATTTCTGACCCGAGCCATGGTACAGGACGCCGTGAATTGGTAGAACCAATGACCAAAGCCTCGGTAGCCGCAGGAGCTAACGGCTTGATTATTGAGATGCACACAGATCCCGATAACTCTATGACTGGCGATGGTGTGCAGTCTCTGTTCCCTGACCAGTTTGCGAACCTGCTACAAGATCTGGAGAAACTAGCTCCTATTGTGGGCAAAACATTTAACACAGCTAAACAGCCTGCTGCATTTTTTCCGGCACGTGTAGGTGTATAATTAACACGGATATCCAGATTTGAAGAGTCAAAACCGGACATCTATCCAGATTTGTTCCTTGTGAACAATTTGGGTAGATGTCCGGTTTTTCGTCTATTTTGCATAGATGAACATATTTATTAATCAAAGGTGATAAGAAACATTTATGATGTCATGTTTTTCCATGATTTAGGCTATTTTCAGGGTTGCTTCACCGCATTAAATCGGTCAAATATAAATAATTAACGTTGTTATATGTATTTTTAAATATTATAGAGTGTAAGTATACCTTACATGCTCGCAAAAAATACCTCACATAAGTATTGACGATGTTATGTTTCAGAATTTATAATGACGACAGAAAAAAATTCGAATATATAGACATTTTCTTCGTGGGGTTGTTTAATGTTCGGAATATTTGGGAGGACGAATACATGTCGGTTGAAAACGTATTGAAATCAATTCAAGAGAACAACATCGAGTGGGTAGATTTTCGTTTTGTAGATTTGGCTGGTCGTGCGCATCACATCTCTTTGCCAGCTTCGGCTGTTGATGCAGACACGTTCGTAAATGGAGTAGCGTTTGATGGTTCTTCTATCCAAGGTTTCCGTGGTATTGAAGAGTCCGATATGGTTATGATGCCTGACCCTGAAGCGACTTATGTCGATCCGTTCACTGCACACCCTACATTGAATGTTATGTGTGACATTTTCACACCGGATGGCGAGCGTTATGAGCGTGATCCCCGCAGCATCGCAGTGAAAGCTGAAGCTTTCCTGAAAGAGAGCGGCGTAGGTACTGCAGCGTTCTTCGCACCAGAGTCCGAGTTCTTCATCTTTGACGATGTTCGTTATGAGAGCGGAACGAACAGCTCTTCTTATTTCGTAGATTCCGAAGAAGCATCATGGAACACAAACCGCAAAGAAGAAGGCGGTAACCTGGGCTTTAAAGTTCGTACTAAAGGTGGATATGTTCCAGTAGCTCCAGTGGATACTCAACAAGATATCCGCAGCGAAATGTGTCGTTTGTTGGAAGAAGCCGGTTTGTCCATCGAGCGTCATCACCATGAAGTAGCAACTGCCGGTCAAGCTGAAATCAACTTCCGTTTTGATACGTTGAAGAAAACAGCAGATAACCTGCTTGTATACAAATACATCGTGCACAATACGGCACGTCAATATGGCAAAGTAGCAACATTCATGCCAAAACCGTTGTTTGGTGATAACGGAAGCGGAATGCACGTTCACCAATCCATCTTCGATGGCGATTCCCCATTGTTCTATGACAAAGGTGGTTATGCTAACCTGAGCGAAATGGCTCTGCACTACATCGGAGGTATCTTGTACCACGCTCCAGCACTGATCGCTTTGACGAACCCAAGCACGAACTCGTTCAAACGTCTGGTTCCTGGTTATGAAGCACCGGTTAATTTGGTTTACTCCAAAGGTAACCGTTCCGCAGCTGTGCGTATCCCGGTAGCGGCTGTAACTCCTAAAGGCTGCCGTATCGAGTTCCGTACACCAGACTCCACAGCTAACCCTTACTTGGCATTCTCTGCAATGTTGATGGCTGGTCTGGATGGAATCAAACGCAAAATCAATCCAACTGAGCTTGGATACGGTCCACTGGACAAAAACATTTATGACCTGTCTGATGCAGACAAAGAAAACATCCGCAGTGTACCGGCTTCCCTCGAAGAAGCACTTGATGCACTTGCAGCTGACAATGAGTTCTTGACTGAAGGCGGCGTATTCACCAAAGAATTCATCGATAACTATATCAATCTCAAACGTGATGAAGCTAAAGCTGTTGCAATCCGCATTCATCCGCATGAGTACAGCCTCTACTTCGACTGCTAATCGGTCGGAATCGGAACCGAAGGGATTCCAGCTCAAAGCCTCCGGGAGTTGCTCTCGGAGGCTTTTCCTTGAAGCAAACAGTGCAGTGCTTTAACTTTTTAGGGTGATAAAGTAATTTGATAGCCTAGAATGTAGTTTTCAGTGCATATTCCCCTTGAAGCAGTGAGGGAATACTGATATCATAGCGATAATATTTACTTCATATGTCAGTTAAGGATGGAAAGGGCGGGGGATTTTTTGACAAAGAGAGCGTATAACTTTAATGCAGGACCAGCGGCGCTGCCACTAGAAGTATTGGAGCGTGCTCAGGCAGAATTTGTAGATTTTCGTAATACAGGCATGTCGATTATGGAGATGTCACACCGTGGGGCGGTGTACGAGTCTGTACATAATGAAGCTCAGGAGCGCTTGTTGTCACTGTTAGGCAATCCAAAAGGCTATAAAGTTCTTTTCTTGCAAGGCGGTGCAAGCACACAATTTGCGATGTTGCCGATGAATCTGCTTGGGGCGGGTCAGACAGCTGGTTACATTATGACAGGAAGCTGGGCCAAAAAGGCTCTGTCTGAAGCGAAATTGATTGGAGAGACGCAGATCGTTGCTTCTTCGGAATCCGATAAGTTCATGAAATTACCGGATGTTTCGAATTTGAGTTTGCCTGAACGTACGGCTTATGTGCATGTAACTTCAAATGAAACTATCGAAGGCACACAATTCAAAGCGTTCCCTGATACTGGATCGGTACCGCTCATTGCAGATATGTCCAGTGATATTTTCTGTAAACCGTTTGATCTGAATCAGTTTGGTATGATCTATGCAGGTGCACAAAAAAACCTCGGTCCTTCGGGAATTACCGTTGTTATTGCACGTGAGGAGCTGGTGAGTGAGTCTCCTAAGACGATTCCGACCATGTTCCGTTACAGCACGCATGTAGATAACAACTCTCTGTATAATACACCGCCATCCTTCTCGGTATATATGGTGAATGAAGTGTTGAAATGGATTGAGGAACAAGGCGGTCTGGCTGGTGTGGAGCAAAAGAATATCAAAAAAGCGGAATTGCTGTACAATACAATTGATTCCTCAGGGGATTTCTATCGCGGCTGTGTCGCATCAGAAGACCGCTCTTTGATGAATGTGACGTTCAGGCTCGGTTCCGAGGAACTGGAGAAGAAATTCATTAAAGCCTCTGAGCAGGAAGGTTTTGTAGGTCTGAAGGGGCATCGTAGTGTAGGAGGACTTCGTGCTTCAATCTATAACGCGGCTCCTTATGAGAGTGTTAAGGCACTTACCGACTTTATGAACCACTTCCAACAGGCAAACAGTTAACCCTAAGAAAAGAATGCATGACCAAATAGGGCGGTAGTGAAGCTTCGATGAGCTGTCCTCCTGCTGTGGCAAAGCCTTCCACATTGACGTGTGGAGGGCTTTTCTTTAAAATTAGAGGATTGTTGTATACATGAACATGAAATAAAAGGAGACCAAACACATATGGCATTACACATCGTTCTGGTTGAACCAGAGATTCCGGCTAACACGGGCAATATCTCGCGGACTTGTGCAGCGACTGGCACCCATTTACATCTCGTGCGTCCTTTAGGGTTCCGGACAGATGATGCAACTTTAAAGCGTGCTGGACTGGACTACTGGCATGCCGTTCATATCGAATATCATGATTCTTTTGACGAGGTTCGGCAGAAGTATCCGGACGGACGTTTTTTCTACGCAACAACGAAAGCGAAAAACCGGTATTCCGATTTCGAATTTCAGGATGGCGATTTTCTTGTGTTTGGGAAAGAAACGAAAGGGCTCCCACCTGAATTAATTGCTGCTAATCCAGAAACTTGCATGAAGATGCCTATGAGCGGTGATGTTCGTTCATTAAACCTTTCCAATTCAGCAGCAATTATTGTATATGAAGCACTGCGTCAGCTAAATTTTCCAGGGCTGGATTAATGAATTACATTCGAAAAGACGGATAGAATTCGTTAAAAAAACATTTTTCAAAAAAAAGGACAAAAAATGTTTATTTCCAGCAGGATTCGACAAAATTTTGGCGAATCTATAGATATAGTACTAATGTACCTAGAAATTTAGAGTAAGATAGGAGAGGTGTGCCGTAGCTATGAAGCCAGCAGGAGTAGTTCGCAAAGTTGACCAATTGGGTAGGATCGTATTGCCTAAATCTTTGCGCAAAAGGTATCAAATGAATGAAGGAGATCCTGTAGAAATTTTAGTTCAAGGGGATCACATTATCTTGGAAAGATACCGTCCGAAATGTATTTTCTGCGGATCAATGGAAGATGTCAATGACTTTAAAGAGCGTTACATATGCGCACAATGCTTAGAAGAAATGACTCAGCTTTCATAAAAACAAGCAAAAAAACACTATGGAGCATATAAACTCCATGGTGTTTTTTTGCTTGTTTAACGTTGTATAAGGTAACACTGCGACTTGAAAGGCTATTCTATCTTCGAGTGACTATGTAAACTAATAAATCATCTTTAGTTCAACTGATTTAGCACAGGCAAAATCTGATTCCATACAGCGTTCAAGATGCCTTGCATATTCTCCTCTTCACTGTTGATACTGATGACAGCCTCTTTGGAAGGCAGAACAATGCAGAATTGGCCATAAGCTCCATCTGCCCGATAAGCATCATGCGAACACATCCAGAACTGATAACCATAGCCTTTTCCCCAATCTCCATCTCCTGTTGTCTCAATCTGCTTACGTGTAACGGCTCTGATCCAATCTACTGGAACGAGCTGTTTACCGTTCCAGCGACCTTCCTGAAGCAGAAACTGTCCAAATCGGCTTAGTTCTTCATTACTCAGCCAAAGACCCGCACATCCGAGGGTAATGCCGAGCGGAGAAGTCTCCCAATGGATATCAACCATGCCTAGTGGTTCAAAAAGACGTGGAATGAGGTAATCCTTTACTGTCAGACCAATAGTCTCTTGCAACATGGCTGAGATCATAAACGTATCACCACTACTGTAAGTAAAATGTTCTCCTGGCATTCGATCCAATGATAAAGACATGTAGTGTTTGACCCAGTCCTTTTCCTCTAAAGAAGCGCGTTCGTCAGCCCAGAGAGGCGGGGCATCGTGACCTGATGACATGCGAAGCAGATCCCGCAATGTCAGCTCTCGTGGAGAGGGCAGTCGTGAGGAATTTCGCTGTGCTTGGTCATAAGGGAAGTAATCGCCCAAGGTGTCATCCAGTTGAATAAGTCCTTCTTCAACGGCAAGTCCAACCGCCATACAGGTAAAGGATTTGCTTACAGAATGTTGCACACGCCTGCGATCTCCGTCCGAATGCCATTCATCCAGAAGTCGACCGTTTTGCAGTACACGTACAGAGTGCACATGAAGCTTCTCTTTGGTTATTTTGTCAACAAATCCTTTAAGTTGTTCGGCCATGAGTATCCTCCAGTTCCAAGCGTTTACCTGAATGAATCCAGTCTGGTGAAACGTTTCCGTAATCGGATTGCAAAATTAGAACTCATGTTAGTATATTCTTGGTTTGATGTCAATTCTGGTGTAATAATGAATGATCAAATCTGAAAATACTCGTTATATAAGTGCCTTTTGGATCAAAATTGGAACAAACAGGTCACTTTTTTCATAAAAAAACGCGAAAATTGTAAAAAGGTTATTGACAGGGTTTACTCAACGGGATTATGATTTATTCGAAACGATTCGAAGAAATCGCTTCCAAGTAAAATGTGGATGTTTAAACTTCAAGTAAATCAATGTTGAGTGTTTTTGAAACGATTCGAGAGAATCGTTTCGATAACCAAAGCCAGTTAAGGGGAGCGTGTTGGGGGAAGAAGTAACGGCACGCAATGACAGAGAAAAAGCAAACTGCAGTTAAAAGCAACAAAGATGAAAGGGGTTACGATCAATGGCGCATATTACGATCGAAACCGGATCGCCCACATTATGCATGAATACAAGCATACACGTGGTATCCAGTGACTCTGGAGAGACTTCAGGCGGTACACTATATCTGCTTCACGGGGCAGGAGACAATGCGAGTACATGGCAACGTCTGACCACCATTGAGATGTATGCAGCCCAGTATGGTTGCACCGTCATCATGCCTGAAGCAAATCGCAGTTATTACACGGATATGGAATACGGCCTGAATTACTTCCACTACATCACGAAGGAATTACCCGAACTATGTGAAAGGCTGCTGAAACTGAATTCTGACCCAGACAAAACATATGTTGCCGGTTTGTCTATGGGCGGATATGGAGCATTGAAATGTGGGTTGACCTATCCTGAACAGTACAGCAAAGTGGTGTCTTTATCTGGTGTAACGAATATTCAGGCGCGCCTTCGTGATCCTCATATGCCAGAAGGCATGATCAAGGAAATGAAAGCGGTTTTTGGGGAACGGTTACAGGTAAAGGCTGATCAGGATATTTACGCATTGTCAGCGAGACTGCTGGAGCAGGGAGGAGCCTTGCCGAAGATACTGAGTTGTTGCGGGGACCATGATCCTTTCGTGGACATGAATCGGGACTACGCCGAATATATGCAGGGAACTGCATTTGATTTTCGGTATGTAGAAACACCTGGCACGCATGAATGGCGATTTTGGGAACAGCATCTGAAAACGATGTTTGATTTTCTTTACAACGACAACACCATAGTAGAGTGAGGAGATGCAAATTGAAACCTGCAGCCGAAGGACCTAACAAAAAGCTGAAGGCAAACATGAGAGGCAAGTCGCTTTGGACTGAAATCTGGAAACACCGAATGACATACACCCTGCTTATTCCGGGAATGGTCTGGTTGATCCTGTTTGCCTACATGCCGATGGGCGGCCTGTCACTGGCGTTCAAAGATTACAAGGCTAACCTTGGAATCTGGGGAAGTCCATGGAGCGGATTTGAAAACTTCAAATACGTTTTCCGTGATCCGACCTTTATTGATGCCGTATGGCGGACGCTTTACATTAACATTTTGAAACTGATTATTCAGTTCCCATTCCCGATTATTCTGGCACTGCTGTTGAATGAGCTGCGGATGCGTAGAGGGAAAAAGTGGTTCCAGACCATTCTGACGTTTCCACATTTCCTGTCCTGGATCATTGTATCCGGTGTAGTCATCAACGTACTAGCCTATGATGGACTCGTAAACAGTGCGCTTGGATTACTTGGATTGCCAACAATTAACTTCTTGGGTTCTGAATCAAACTTTGTTCCCATGTTGCTGCTGACCGACATCTGGAAATCGAGCGGCTGGGGCGCAATTATCTTCCTGGCAGCGATCTCCGGTATCGATCAGGATCAATATGAATCTGCACAGATCGATGGTGCATCCCGGATGCAGCAGATGTTCCGTATTACGCTGCCAAACATTATGCCAACGATTACAGTGATGTTTATTTTGTCGGTGGGTGGATTGATGTCCTCCGGTTTCGACCAGATCTTCAACTTGGCGAACGCCGCAACGAAAAATGTATCTGAAGTACTCGATGTATATATCTATCGGATTACGTTCCAATCATCAACCGACTTTTCATTCTCGACAGCGGTCAGCTTGTTCCGTTCCCTGGTGAATATGGTACTGCTGCTTCTGGCCGACAGATTTGCCAAGTGGCTTGGCGGAGACGGTTTGTTCCGATAAGAGAGGAGGAGAAGTGAGATGAGCAAAGCTGGAAGAAAGCCTAAGATTGGCACCGAACGAATGACTTTTCTAGATTACATGATATTTGCCGTTTTACTGGTGCTTGCGCTGATGATTCTGATTCCGTTCTGGAATGTCATTATGATCTCGTTTGCAACCCAAAAAGAGTATGCTGAAAATCCGTTCCTGATGTTCCCGAAAGAGTTCACGCTTGATTCGTATAAAGCACTGTTCGCTGACGGAAGTATCCTGTCGGGTTACAAAAATACATTGATTTTGCTGGTTATTGGTTTACCGCTCAGCTTGTTCCTAACCACAAGCATGGCTTATGGCCTGAGCCGCGGCAATTTCCCATTTAAAAAGTTTCTCTTTTTCCTGGTATTGTTCACCATGATCTTTAACGGAGGTATCGTTCCACTGTACCTCATTATGAAATCTTTACATCTTACAGGTACGTTATGGTCTGTTATTCTGGCAGGAAGTTTCAGTGCCTTTAACATGATTTTGATGATGAACTACTTCTATACCTTGCCTGAATCGTTGATGGAATCCGCGAGACTTGATGGTGCAGGGGAGTGGAAAATTCTCTTCTCCGTGGTGCTTCCGCTGGCCACGCCTATTATGGCAACCATCACACTCTTCTACGGTGTAGCTTACTGGAACAGCTGGTATGATGCGATGATCTTCCTGCGAAAAGCGGACCAGTTACCACTGCAGAACGTGTTAAGGAACATCATTGTAACTTCCACAACGAATGCATCCAATGCATCCAGTGTGGATGCGGTAAAACTGAGCAGCTTCTCTATGGGTATGAAAATGGCTGCGGTATTTGTCACGATGGTACCAATTATGTGTTTCTTCCCAATGCTGCAAAAGCACTTTGCCAAAGGGGTATTAACAGGGGCTATCAAGACCTGATATACACATAGGATTTCAATACACAAGAAATTCGACTAAAAACATGGGGGTAAAAGCATGAAAACGGGTAAAAAGCTGTCAGTCAAATCGTTATTTGCGATCACACTCTGTCTCTTGATGTTGGTAGTATCCGCTTGTTCCAACAGCAGCAGTTCCGGGGGTGGAAACGAGAAAGATGCGGAAGGGAATTACAAAGATAACCTGACCATTTCTGTAGCGAATCTGACCGAAGTGAAAAACGGGAATATGGACAATGAGTTCCATAAATTCTGGGAAGACAAGTTTAACATCAAATGGGATTACAACTATATTGACTGGGATTCATGGGGTGAGAAACTTCGCCTGTGGATTAACTCTGGTGACCTGCCGGATGTGGCAGTATGGAACTATGTACACGGCGATGCCATCAACAATATCGACCAAGGCTTGTTCTACAAGTTCCCGGATGATTGGAAAGAAAGATGGCCTAACGTTGCTGCGGCTTACAAGCTGACAGGACTGGGCGACAAGCTGGAAGAATTGACAGGTGGAACTTACCTGCTGCCTAGACCTATTTATTTTGAAAATAAACCAGCTGACCCGCTGACCAACCAAATCGGTGTTATTGCTCTTCGTAAAGACTGGGCAAAAGCGGTTGGGTTCGAACTGAAAGATGCCTACACAACTTCTGAATTGAATCAGTTTGCTGAACTGGTAAAAGAAAAAGATCCAGGTAAAGTAGGCAATAAACTGGTGCCATTGTCTTACAATGCTGCTGATGCAATGACCAACATCATCATGCCTAACAGTGTGCATGCGATGACAGATGTACCTTTCTACAAAGGTGAAGATGGTCAGTTTCATTGGGGCCCTGCAGATCCAGAAACGCTGACAGGTCTGAAATTGATGCAAAAAGCGTACAAAGATGGACTGCTTAACCCAGAGTTCTACACTTGGAAAAACAATGAAGGACAAAACAACTTTAAAGTAACAGGTACAGCGGCTGTAACCAGTCTTGGTGGACTTGCTTCTTACAGACAAGGTCTGGATTCTGATATGAAAAAGAACCTTGGCGTCAACAGTGATGATCTCGTTCACACAGCGATCGTTCTTGGTGATGACGGTAAATACCGTAACATGGAGCAAGCGAACTTCTGGTCTGCTCTGATCTTTAACCCGAACATCAGTGATGAGAAATTCGAACGCATCATGGACTTGATCGATTACTCCGCAACCAAAGAAGGACAATTGCTGATCAACATGGGCTTCGAAGGCAAGGACTGGAAATATGATGACAATAAAGAACTGGTAAATCTGTTGCCTGAAGGAACAACGCTGGAAGATAAGTATCCTGCACGTTTCGAAGGACTGTACCTTCTGGGCGATGACTTCAGTGTCGTAAACCCTGCAATCAAAAAAGATTATCGTGACAGAGCAGTAGAATTGTTCAAGGAAAAAGCTAAACTGGGTACTGAAAGTAAATCACTGGCACCATACGATTGGGATGTTAACCTGTACGATTCCAAAGCGAAGAGTCAAGCTTCTTTCGATTATCAAAACGAATATGCCAACTTGATCCTCAAAGGCGGAGACTTGGAAGCCAACTGGAAAGAATGGGTTAACAGCAAAATGTCACTGGTTCAGCCTTATCTGGACGAACTGAACGAAAAGTTCAAGTAAACGTAATGAAATGAAGAACAACATGGGGATGGCAGGAGCGTTCTGTCTCTCCGTGCGATTGAACCCGGTGCGCGGTCTCTCCCCGAACGCAACCGGGTTCTTTCTTTCAATTAAAGGTAGTGGAGGATGGTTACGTGAATAATCAGCAGTTGATGGATTTGATGAATCAGATGACGCTGGAGGAGAAAGTGGCACAGCTGTTGCAGCTGACTGCCAATTTCTATGAAGGAACAGATACGCAAGGTCAGATTACAGGACCGATGGAAGAGATGGGCATTACAGAGCAATCCGTGAGAGCGAGCGGCTCCATTCTTGGTTTATCCGGTGCCCAAGCGATTATGGATGTGCAACAGGCTTATTTGAAAAAAAGCCGTCTCGGCATCCCGCTATTATTCATGGCAGACGTGGTGCATGGTTTTAAAACGATCTTTCCGATCCCGCTGGCCATCGGCTGTTCATGGGATCTGGAGCTGGCAGAGAAAAGTGCCGAGATTGCGGCGCGTGAATCCGCAGTATCGGGTTTACATGTCACCTTTTCACCGATGGTCGATCTGGTTCGTGATCCGCGCTGGGGGCGTGTGATGGAAACAACGGGTGAAGACCCGTATCTAAACAGTTTATTTGCTGCTGCTTTTGTTCGTGGTTACCAGGGAGATAACCTGACGGGTGAGCTGGATCGTCTTGCAGCCTGTGTAAAACACTTTGCCGCGTATGGTGCAGCGGAGGGTGGACGTGATTACAATACGGTAGATATGTCAGAGCGTCAGCTCCGTGAATATTATCTGCCAGCATATAAGGCGGCACTGGATGCTGGTGTGGAAATGGTAATGACTTCATTCAATACCGTTGATGGTATTCCAGCCAGCGGGAATGAGAAGTTAATGCGTAATATTTTGCGTGAGGAATGGGGCTTTGATGGCGTGCTGATCTCGGACTGGGCTTCCATTCGTGAGATGATTGCCCATGGTGCGGCCGAGGATGACCGGGAGGCGGCATATCGTGCGATTCGTGCGGGTGTGGATATGGAGATGATGACGCCATGTTACGTCAACCATTTGCCTGAACTGATTCAAAAGGGTGAAGTGGAAGAGCACCTTGTTGATGAAGCGGTTTTGCGTATTTTGCAGCTCAAAGACAAGCTGGGTCTGTTCGAAAACCCGTTCCGAGCCGCTGATCCGGAGCGTGAGCGCGAGATTGTTTTTTCCAAGGAACATCGCGAGGTATCACGGGAACTTGCTGCGAAGTCTGCGGTACTACTTAAAAATGGCGGACAAGCCCTTCCGCTGCAACCTGATGCGAGAGTTGCATTGATTGGACCTTTCGCTCAAAGCGAAGACATCCTCGGTTGGTGGTCTTGTGAAGGTGTCAAAGCGGATGCGGTGAAACTGGGAACAGCGTTACAGGAGCGCCTCCCACAAGGTAAGGTTCTCGTAGCTAAGGGCAGTGATGTGCATACCATCACAGATGAGCAGATTGCCGCAGCACTGGAAGCAGCAAGTCAGTCTGATATCATCGTGCTTGCACTGGGCGAAGATTCCGAGATGAGTGGAGAAGGCGGCTCGCGGACAGATATTCGTTTGCCAGCAGCGCAATTGCAATTGGTACAGGCGCTCAAGGCGGCAGGCAAACCGATCGCCAGTGTTATTTTCAATGGACGTCCACTTGATCTGAATGGGGTTATTGGCGAATCAGATGCTGTACTCGAAGCCTGGTTCCCCGGAAGTGAAGGGGGAGCAGCGATTGCGGATATTCTCACAGGAGCAGTGAATCCGTCCGCGCGACTTACGATGTCCTTCCCGCAATCGGTTGGGCAAGTCCCGGTGTATTACAACCATTTCAATACAGGTCGCCCAATCAACCCGGATAATACCGAGAATCGTTATGTTTCCCAATATATTGACAGTCCGAATGAACCGTTGTTCCCGTTTGGATACGGTCTTTCCTATACGTCATTTGCTTATGGAGAGGTTCAAGTGTCGGGACAGGAGATGACTGCAAATGATTCTCTGACGGTTCAGGTGCGTGTAACCAATACAGGGGATCGTGCTGGTGTAGAGACTGTGCAATTATACGTTCGGGATGTAAGCGGCGAAGTGGTTCGTCCGATGCGTGAGTTGAAAGATTATGTGAAGCTATCCCTTGCGCCGGGGGAAACGGGTACGGCTACGTTTACATTACATGAAGAACAACTGCGTTATCATCATGCTGATCTCAGCTATCGCAGTGATCGTGGGGAGTTTCGTGTGATGGTTGGACCAAACAGCAGAGATACACAGAGCCAAACATTCAGACTTGTCTGAATCGTTTTATGCTGTAACGAGACGTCTGTTACTTCTTATTTTAAGTTCAGGTCTTTCATTAAGAAAGGCCTGATCAACATAACAGAGGAGCGAAGAATATGGTCAGTATCAAGGATATCGCCAAAAAGGCGGGAGTTTCCATCTCGACCGTATCGTACGCGCTGAATGGAAGCAATAAAGTGACCGATGAGACCCGTTCTAAAATTTTGGTCATCGCCAAAGAGCTGAACTACGTTCCCAACGCGGCTGCCAGAACATTGAAAAAGAGAGAGTCACGAATTCTAGGTGTATTTCTCACGGATTTCAGCGGTGATGTATACGGAGACTTGTTAACGGGTATGAAAGCGATATGTAATGCCCAAGGATATGATCTTATTGTATGCAGCGGCAAACAGTCTCATCGGATGCTGCCGGAGCGAATGATTGACGGGGCGATTATTCTCGATCATACGTTTTCAAGTGAAGAACTCATGCAGTACGCCGATCGAGGACATAAAATTGTAGTGCTTGACCGTGAGTTGAAACACCCTAATATTAATCAGGTACTGCTCGATAACAAGGCAGGGGCCACACTGGCGATGGAATATTTGATTGAACACGGTCACAAAAAGATCTATGTAGTTACGGGTCCAGAAGGTTCGTTTGACTCTGTACAACGGTTGAAGGCTGTAAGACAGGTTGCGGAGCGTCAGGCGGATGTGGAATGGATTGAAATCGTGGGAGATTTCGAGAAAAGTGGTGGGGAACGAGCCGCAGATCACATTATACAGACGTATGACGGACCGGCAGCTGTCTTTTGTCTTAATGATGAGATGGCTATCGGTTTATGTGATCGTTTTGCAGATAGTGAACTCGAGATTGGCAAACAGATTGATGTCATTGGCTTCGATCATATTGAGCTTACCAACTACGTGCAGCCCAAGCTGGCGAGCATCGATTATTCGAAACGAAAGTGGGGGGCGCTTGCAGCTGAACAATTAATTAAAATTATAGCTGGAGAACCTGTTGATCACGAGCGCATATATGTCACGTTGGTGGAAGGGGAGTCCGTAACCGGACCGAATTCGGCCCAAGTCAGGTTGACCATGCCAAATGCAAACGAACGTGCAGTCAGCTACTAAACAAGCTTTTTGTGTCACCGCCGAGAGCTTGTTAGCCAAAATCTATTGTTATAGCAAGAGACAAGCTTTGGAGGGAGGGAACATCCTTTTAGAACTTGTTTTTTGCTGTATGCAGAAACATGAAAAAAGCCTCTCCGAGGAGAGGCTTGGCCTTACCGTTACAGGCCTTTTGTTTTGTCGTGGTTGTAGGATGAAGTGAGGATGCCTGTGATAAATAGCGTCAATACAACTGCAATAATCCAGAATGTCAGTGAAAACGACATACACTTCGCACCTCCTGCACAAACTCATTTACTTCTATTATAACCATATTTGTTAGAAAAGGAATGCCCCGTCCCATCATTTGTAAAATAAAAAGTGGGTAGGCACAGGTCTCAGACTGCCATCCGAAGGGTTATTAATGACTCGGTTATTCAGAATTAGCGATGAGGAACCACCGCCATCCAGATTATAAGCGTCCACTACGCCAAGTTTAAGCAATCGGCCTTGCATCTCTTCGAGGGTGGCACCTGAGCTTCCGCTCTCGTTATAACCATCGACAACCATAATCAGTAATTGATCATCTTTGTAATTGCCAATGACGGTTCGAGGAGCCCGTTTCGGTGACACCTTCCATTTGTCTGGAATAATCGTTTTCTGTCCATTTTTCATAAGGACGGGTACAAATGTTGCTCCAAATTGCGGGCGTAGACGATCCAGGGAGCTTTTATCGAAAAACTTGCCTCCCACCAGTTTACCAGCATCGTTTAACCCGACAAAGAACAGGTCTTTGAAGCTAGCCTGAAAACCGTTGATGTACTTCCCATCCATGACGGTAGTGCTGAGAGGGTAACGCTTGCCACCACTGTCAGCAAATCCGCCAGCATTAATCCCGGCAATCGCTCCGCTCCGTTTGACGGCTTGCATTGTCGTTTCTGATCGCCCTAACTCACTATTTAAGGCCATCTTCATCGCATTGTGATCTTTCAGCTTGATCTTCATGGCATATCCCTTATAGGTGCCTGGGTTTACCCGATACAGCTCGATGGTGATCCGATCACTGTCTACCCGATCCAAAGGAACGCCAAGTTTGGACGTAATGCGCTTGTTGTAGATTGTTTCCGGGCGAGCAGCTTGAACTGTAGCCTTTTGTACAATGGTAGACATCGTACTGGTCGTTTTATTGTAAAGCAGGGTTGTTCTTTTAATAGAAGAAGAAGTTTGAACAGCAGCCTCTTTTGCTCCCGCAAGTTCCTTGCTGATTGTTTGGGTCTGAGAGGTTACCTCATCCTCTGGCAAGTTTGTGGGAATGATAGCTCCTACTTCTAGTTCAGGACGAAATAGCAACAAACATATGATCAATCCTATAAAAGGAGCGAGTGCAAGCATAAAAAAACGATTAACCTGTTTCACGGGTGTAATCATTTGAGCAAGTCCATCTTTTTCTGGAGAGCTTCCAGTTGTTTCTTCACTTCGCTCAATTGCGTATACAATTTGTTGCTGTTGTCTGTTTTGTTGCTTGCATTGTCCTTGGTGAACGTTAACAGTTCATTGAAGGACTGAACCTGTCCTTGCAATGCCGCAACTTCTGAAGAGATCGTTGTTAGTTGCTTTTCATAATCGTTTTTCAATGCGTCAATCTGATGCTGGGTATGGACCTGAAGCTGATTGATCATCTGTTGCTGGAGGTGGTTACTATAATAGTAGGTTCCAGTGACTCCTAGTGCAATGAGAACGATCCACATGACCAGAAACCACTTAACGGATGATCTGATCTTGCCTTTGGCGCTCCGGGTGTGATGGATGTCAGAAGACGGGTCGGATAGTTTCATAACATCACTCCTGGTTCGGGTATATTAGATTAAAAAAATCCAATCCTCATTCTACCATGCTGCTATGGATTACGCAAAAATGAAATTCTTTAAATAATAGATCAAAAAGAGATTGCATCGGAAGGAAGTCCTAGGATACAATTTCTTATAGATGCAATAAGTAGGAACTTTGGGCGGGTTTTTCGACTTTTTTAGATAGAAATGCAGGAATTTTATACTAGGTTTTGATCATTTCAAGTATGGAATGGGGCCCATCTTGCCTTTTCTACAGCAGAATACAGTCAGAAAACAGAGGTTTTGAGCTTCTGAGTCCTGTATTCTCCTTTTATTCGACATAATCCGACCTTAGCTTCATCTATACTCGGACTGTCGCATAAAATGCCTAAAGGATATAGATGGAAAACAGAAGTCAATTGTCCAATACATAACAGGGGGAACCACAATGAAAAAAGTATGGCAGGTGGTCATCGTAGATATCCACCCCACCAGCATGCTGGGAACAAAATTAATCTTGGAAGAGCAACAGGATCTGACGGTACGTGGTATGACTTCGACCGGAACGGAGGGCCTTGAACTGGTGAGTATGCATAAGCCTGATCTGATTCTCATGGATTATCGTCTTCCAGAAGGGCAGGCAGATCAATACATCGCTCAAATCAAAGGGTTATCGAATGAGACACATATTATTATTCTGACAGATGAAGATAACATAAAGCTATTTCGTTACCTGATGAGCCTCGGTGCAAGTGGCATGTTATCCAAACAGGCTTCGCCAAGCCAACTGATTCATCTGATCTCTGGGCTCAGAGAAGGTTACGTTTCAATACCCATGTCCTGGTTAAACAGTGAGGATTGGGGGCAACCTGCCGATTCACAGGCTGAAGAAGGTATAATTGAACTAACCGAGACAGAAACTTTTATTATGGAAAGAATTGTTCAAGGGGTAACCTATGATAAAATAGCGAGTGAGATCAATGTGAGCCGGCGCTCGATAGACAATTACTTGCGTAAAATCTATGTGAAGCTGGAAGTGAGCAGCAGAGCGCAGGCCATCGAACGATATGCCTTGCATGCAAGGCAATCCAAGACGGTGTCTTGATTATTGCATCGTTTAGTCCTGGCAGGTCCAAATAAAATTGTTCTTATAGGTCAAAGTCAGATGGGTCCACTCATGCGATAATTCAGGTATTCGTTCAGTTATATTTGGTGCCCAGTCGGAATAGGTTGTAGGGCGGCTGCGAGAACAGTTTCGGAATAGGGTTGAAGGAGGATCTATCCATGAAATATTTCTTTGCTTCCCGTACCAACAGGCTTTTGTCTTCACCGTTGAGGGATATACGTGAGATGTCTGGCAAGGAGTATTTCATTTCTCTCGCTGAAGAATTGCCTGCGGAGGAACTGTTTCCTTTTAAATTGTTGGAGGAAGCGGCATTGTCCGTATTTAGTTCAGGCCCTTCTGCATTGCAGTACGGTGAGCCAGGGGGATATGCTCCATTAAGAGAATGGTTGAATGATGATTGGAATAAGCGCAAGGGTATCCGGACTGTCTCCAATCAGATTCTGCTGACTACAGGAACTCAACAGGCAATCGATCTCGTGATGCGTCTGTTACTGGAGCCGGGAGACTCTGTACTTGTTGAACATCCTACTTCTCCTGGTTGTCTTGAAGTACTTGAAATGCAAGGAGCCAAAATTGTACCCGTTTTGGGAGATCAGGATGGCATTTTACCAGATTTATTGGAACAGCACATGCAGCAGGTGAGACCGAAGCTGCTTTTTGCTGCACCCAGCTTTTCGAATCCCACGGGAATTTTGTGGACCATGGAACGACGAGAGGCTGTTCTTGAATTGTGTGCGCGTTACGGTGTGCTTCTTGTTGAGGATGATTCCTATGGTGAGTTGCATTTTGACGGCTTGGAGCCAGCTGCCTTCTATCGCAAGTATCCTTCGCTCTTTGCATTAGATACTGCAGATCAAGGTGGACATGTCCTCTACATCGGGTCCTTCAGCAAAACAGTTGCACCTGCACTCCGCACAGGGTGGGCTGCGGGACATCCGAAACTGATTGAGGCAATGGCCTCCGTCAAACGAATTGCGGATGGACAATCCAGTCCAATGAATCAGCGGCTACTGTACCAATTGCTCGCTCAGTCACCTTTTCGATGGAGCGATCACTTATCCATGCTGAACAGGGAATATAAAACAAGACTTAAATTAATGCTTGAATTGTTGAAGAGACCAGGCTGGAAAGGATGCAGCTATAATATTCCTCAGGGTGGAATGTATCTATGGGTGCAGTTGCCGGAAGGACTGAACAGTGAGGCACTGCTTAAGGCAGCTTTATTGAAGGGCGTATCTTTTCTGCCCGGAACGTTATGCTCCACAGGAACACTTGATCAACAATATATTCGGTTAAACTTCAGCCGCCCCGGCCGGGATGAGTTGTTGCTTGGCATGAATTTAATTAATGAAGCCATCTCAGAATTTACCGCTCGCAGTTAAGAGGAGAACGATTTCAACTCAGAATTTCAATGTAGTTTAAAAATCATTTAGATTACCTTATTGCATCCACTAACATTTTTATATATAATATGAATTAATGAGTGGCTGGTTTCTTTAAAACGATGCAACAACGGTTGCGAGTCCAGGTTACGCACTCATACATTTTAATCATTGGGGGAAATTTTAACATGTCTAACGTTCTTTTTATTAAAGCTAATGACCGTCCTGCGGATCAAGCAGTTAGTGTTCAATTGTACGATGCATTCCTGAGCGCATACAAAGAGTCCCACCCAGGTGATACCATCACTGAGCTGGACCTCTACAATACAGATCTTCCTTACTACGGCAACACTGTAATCACTGGTGGTTACAAAGCAGCTAACGGTATCGAAGCAACTCCAGAAGAGCAAAAAGCAGCAACACTGGCTGCACAATTGCAAGATCAATTCCTGGCAGCTGATAAAGTGGTATTTGCGTTCCCACTGTGGAACTTCACTGTTCCAGCACCACTGGTTAACTACATTTCTTACCTGAGCCAAGCGGGCAAAATGTTTAAATACACTGCTGAAGGCCCAGTAGGTCTTGTAGGCGACAAAAAAGTAGCATTGTTGAACGCACGTGGTAGCGTATATTCCGTAGAGCCTATGGCATCTGCTGAAATGTCCGTTCGTTATGTAACAAACGTACTTGGCTTCTGGGGCATCCAAAACCCTGAGGTTGTCGTTGTAGAAGGTCACAATGCTTCTCCTGATCGTTCCCAAGAGATCGTGGAAGCTGGCTTGAAATTGGCTAAAGAAGTAGCAGCAAGCTTCTAATCCATTTCAATATGGATTTACTGAAAACGCCCGTCGTCTCCAGAAGGAGATGACGGGCGTTTTTTGTGTGTTTTTTGGCGCGCGAGAGCTTCCTAGCTATATATTCACATGGAAGGCAGGTAACTCGAAAACGCCAAAAGAGTCTTTTATCGTTCATCGTATGGTTCAGTTCTTGGTTGGATTCAGGAGATAACGTTCGGTGACTTCGGCAACCTGAACAAGATCTTCCTGCCCCCAAACTTCGGATTCAGTGGAGTTCACATTGAATGTGTTCAATGGATCATAGTCAGTCCATGTATCTGTTTCCACGGCCGTCAGTCCCTGATCTTGCATCATAAGTGCATGTTCGGTTAATGCCTCCACACCTTTAACGGTGAGCATATATTTTCCGCGGGAAATACGTTCAAACCAGCCGTAATAGTTTTTCTGCAAAATAGCTGCCGCTGAGCCTACACCTGTCTGACGGGCAAGTGCCGCCGGTGAAGATTCACCACTAGACCTTAGTGCGGCGGCGACACGTATAGCCTTTTCGCGATAAGCCGTCATCAGCTCGCGGCCTGTACTGCCCCCTGTATTATAATCGCCGCTCCGTTCATCGAATTCCTTCAGCAGGCGCTGGCGGCGTATCCCGCTCTTACGGGCTACCGGGCGGGATCGCACAGTGCCCGATATCGCAGCGGGTTCGCATAATACATCAATCAGAGGTGCTTTGGTTTTGTAAAAGGTGACCGTCAATAGTCCCAGGCCGAGCTGCCTGCACAGTGTTGTTAACTCGCTCCAGCGCTGATTGACCGCTCCGCGTTTACTTCGGTTGCGCTCCACAGCCAGATAAACGAGTGGGCTGATTTTCAGGCGTTGCAAGCCTTGCAATAGCAAAGACAGGTTAAACGTTTTTTTCATCTCGACAATAAGGGGGTCCGTCTGATCTGCCTTGATGCCGACCAGGTCACAGTGCTTAACCTCTGCTTTGATATCGAAGCCGCGCTGTTCAAAAAAAGTTTTGACAGGGGAATACAGCTCCGTTTCATATTGTATAGCCATGCTCTTTACTCCTCTCCCGAAGTGCTCTGCCTGCCTTCCGCCGCATTGTCCGGTTTCCATCATTAGAACCTTCATTATAGCATATTCATGCTTTTTTTTCTGAGGTCACAAGATGTCTGATAGAACAGCATATACGTAAAATTCAGGGTCAAGGTTTGAAAAAAAGAGGTCAACTTATCCAAATTGCCGCATAGGTATGTAATACACTTTTCACATCCATACAAGACCATTGAAACTAAGGTAGCGGGACTAAGCCGGACCGCAGAAGGGTATTCAAGCAGGAGCTGCAACTCTATTGATTTCTTCATACCATTCGGAATGGTTGACAATCACACTAAAGGAGCCATGGGAGGTACCAAGCATGAATATTTTTGAACGCGTTGCGGAATATCAGGCAGAGAGTGACCGTTTGTCATGGAACGGAACATTTGAAGATTATATTGCACTGCTGAGAGAGGACCCGACTCCGGCAATGACGGCTCACGCACGAGTGTATCAGATGATTGAATCGTTTGGGGTAGAAGAGGTGGGGGGACACAAGCGGTACAAATTTTTCGAGCAGGAGATCTTCGGACTGGATCGTTCCATTGAAAAACTGGTGGAGGAATATTTTCATTCGGCAGCGCGCCGCTTGGATGTACGCAAACGGATCTTGCTACTGATGGGACCGGTCAGCGGTGGTAAGTCTACCCTGGTGACGTTGCTGAAGCGGGGGCTGGAGCAGTTTTCACGTACAGAAAAAGGGGCAGTGTATGCTATTGAGGGATGCCCGATGCATGAGGAGCCGCTTCATCTCATTCCACTGGAGCTTCGGCCTGACGTGGAGAAAGAGATCGGTGTACGCATTGAGGGCAATCTCTGCCCATCGTGCCAGATGAGACTTCGCACCGAGTATGGTGGGGACATCAGTAAGGTTCGGGTGGAACGAGTCATCATCTCGGAAGATAATCGGGTGGGGATTGGTACCTTCAGTCCGTCAGACCCGAAATCTCAGGATATTGCTGATCTGACAGGCAGCATCGATTTCTCGACGATTACCGAATTTGGATCGGAATCGGATCCACGGGCGTATCGGTTTGACGGAGAACTGAATAAGGCCAACCGTGGTTTGATGGAGTTCCAGGAGATGCTGAAATGTGACGAAAAATTTCTGTGGAACCTGTTATCCCTGACACAGGAAGGCAATTTTAAAGCAGGCCGGTTCGCACTAATCAGTGCAGATGAAATGATTGTTGCACACACGAACGAATCCGAGTATAAGTCTTTCATTTCTAACAAGAAAAATGAGGCTTTACAGTCGCGGATGATTGTAATGCCGATTCCGTATAACCTGAAGGTGTCGGAAGAAGAGAAAATTTACGCCAAGCTGATTCAGCAAAGTGATATGAAACATGTGCACATTGCTCCGCATGCGCTACGTACAGCGGCGATCTTTTCCATACTTACACGATTGAAGGAAACGAAAAAACAAGGCATGGATCTGGTAAAAAAAATGCGGATGTACGATGGCGAAGAGGTTGAAGGCTATAAAGAAGCCGATCTGCGAGAAATGCAAAATGAATATTTGGACGAGGGCATGTCCGGTATCGATCCACGGTACGTGATTAACCGGATATCCAGCGCTTTGATTAAGCAAAACCTTCAGTGCATTAACGCGCTGGATATCCTGCGTGCGATCAAGGATGGGCTGGATCAACACGCGTCGATTACAAAAGAAGAACGAGAGAGGTACCTAAACTTTATCGCTCTGGCACGTAAAGAGTATGATGAACTTGCGAAGAAGGAAGTGCAGAAAGCTTTTGTATATTCGTTCGAAGAGTCAGCCAAAACGTTGTTTGAAAATTATTTGGATAACATTGAAGCATTCTGCAACTGGTCCAAAATACGTGATCCGTTGACTGATGAAGAGATGGACCCGGATGAGCGGCTGATGCGTTCCATTGAGGAACAGATTGGTATCTCCGAAAATGCGAAGAAAGCGTTCAGGGAAGAAATTCTGATTCGGATCTCGGCATACTCTCGTAAGGAGCGCAAGTTTGAATATAGCAGCCATGATCGTCTGCGGGAAGCCATTGAGAAAAAGCTGTTCGCTGATCTCAAGGATATCGTCAAGATTACAACCTCAACGAAAACACCGGATGCCACACAATTGAAGCGCATGAATGAAGTCATCAAACGTCTTATCGAAGAGCATGGATATACGGCTGCAAGTGCCAATGAATTGTTAAGATACGTGGGAAGTTTGCTTAACCGCTAACCTGCTACACCATTCCGAATTAGGTCCTGAAGATTTGTTGTGAGGCTCCTTCGCAACAGATTCAGGGCCTTTTTATATTAAAATAAGTCATTTATTATAAATATTTTACAATTTAATATAATTAATCCCACATTAAATAGTTCTTAGGGTATATGTGTGTTTAGGTAGTTTAGTCTATAATCAATTAAAATTGTTTTAATTTTGGGTTGAAAAGTGGATAAGGAGTTGATCTGATCGGATATGAGTAGCATTTCGGCAGAAAGGCAAAAACAACTGGATTATGTGGGGTTAACTGCACAAGATTTGAGACTACTTGCTGATCATCGGCCTGTCTTCGAAAAAGTGGTTGAAGATGTGGTGGACCACTTTTACAAACATGTGGGGAAGTACCCGGAATTAACGGAGCTGATCGCCCGATTTTCCAATATTGAACGATTGAAGGAAACACAACGGATGTATTGGTTGTCCATGACAGACGGCATTGTGGATGATGCATATATTGAACAGCGGATCACGATTGGATTAGTTCATTCGCGCATTGGACTGACAACCAACTATTATCTCGGTGCTTACATGGCCTATCTGGACATCGCTACCACCATATTTAAACAGCTTGCCCCGGATTCGTGGCACTACGTCATACATGCACTAAGCAAAATGTTCAATCTGGATTCGCAGCTCGTTCTGGAAGCTTATGAAAAAAAAGAAAAAGAGCAGCTTCACCAGCTCGCTGCAGATCAGGATGATACACTGCAAGCGATCACACAAATTACACAGGAGCTCACCGGTATGATTACGGAATTAAATGAAAATGCATTATCCATCTCCGCTGTAGCGAAGGAAACGGTTGTTTCCCAGGATCAGGCGCATGTGCTTCTGGAAGAGTTAACTGGAGGAATGCAGCAGATTGAAAAAATGGGTGAGCTGATTCGTGAAATTTCGGATCAAAGTCACCTTGTTGGCCTGAACGCTGCAATTGAAGCGGCGCATGCCGGAGAGTTTGGACGTGGATTTGAAGTGGTTGCAAGTGAAGTACGCAAGCTGGCGGCAAGCTCCAGAGATGCGCAAAGCAAAATTCAATTTAATCTGAATCAGATTATGGAAATATTAAAAAGAGTGCAGCAGGAGTCTGAGCGTACTTCGAGCGGGGCGCGAAGTCAGGCCGCACGTTCATCCGAGCTTGCCGTTTTTGCGACAGCGATGGAGAAACTTGCAACGGATTTGAGGAAGCTGTAGCAGTAACGTGAACGCGGATGCACCAGGAACCTTCCATACCGTTTCCGGTTGTAATAAGCTATAATGGGTAGACAAACCTGCTGTTGTTATAGATAATATAGCCGGAGACAGGCGATTTAAGAAGAGGTCGAGGTGATAAGATGGCTTCTATCCATGATGTAGCCAAAGAAGCGGGGGTATCTGTTGCAACCGTTTCCAAAGTATTGAACGACTATCCGGACGTTAGCGAAAAAACACGCAAAAAAGTAAATATAGCTATCGAACTATTAAAATATCAACCCAATGTAGTCGCTCGTGGACTGGTTAAACGCCGTTCATGGACAGTGGGGGTACTGCTTACCGTTCCGTTTACGAATCCGTTTGTATCCGAGTTACTTGAAGGTATCAAAACAGCTTTGGAAAATAGCGGTTATGATCTTGTTCGATTATCAACTCGATTTGATGACCCTACATATTCTTTCATCAAGCACTGCCGTAGCCGAAATGTGGATGGCGTTGTTGTCTTCGGGGAAGGCCGGGAAAACAAAAGCATTCAGGAACTGGTTTCAGCAGAGATTCCAACGATGTTCATTGATACCGATCTGTTTGGCAAACGTGCAGGTTACATTACGACAGACAATGTAAATGGTGTTGCTATGGCAGTGAAGCATCTGCATGAGCTAGGGCATCGCAAGATTGCCTACATATCAGGTACACTGGGACCTGCGGTAGCTAACCTTCGTTTAGATGGATACAAGGAAGGGCTTCGTTTATGCGGCATTCCTTATGCAACGATCTATCTGGAAGTCTGTGACTACTCATTTGATGGCGGTGCCAAGGCAGCTCGGCGTTTGCTGGCTCTTAGGGAACAGCCTACAGGTATCATCTGTGCCTCGGATATGTCTGCTTTTGGCGCAATTCATGAGATTGAGAAACATGGTTTCCGTGTGCCAGAGGATATCTCAGTGGTCGGATTCGACAATACGTATTATGCCGAGGTGTTTAAGCCAGGATTAACAACGGTGAATCAGAATATCTACACCATAGGGATTCGAGCCATTGAATATCTGATTGCGATGATTGAAAATCCTTCCTATACACCTCCTGTCGTGACGGAACCATCAAATTTAATTGTTCGCCAGACGACAGCGCCAGTAAATGAAGTATATCCGGAATTCCCCGCACAGCCATAGGCTGTGCTTTTTTTGTTATTGAATAATACGTTAATATTGCAGTACGAAAGGCATGGACGGTGATCATAAGTATAAAAAGAGGGGGGTGGACACTAAATTTCCATATTTACAGTAAAAGGCACCATGACATAAATTTGATAATGTAACCGCTTACTTAGAAAGTAAAGCAGGTTCCCAAGGGCGTAATCAGGCTCACTTGAGGAGGTTAAGAACCGTGCATTGAAGTTCCTGATTCCATCCGTGCGACGTAATATGTTGCCAGTTGACAGACCAGCAGAGGAAGTCCATGCATGCAGAAGTGTGTTGTGAAATGCCCGATGTTTGACCGCGTTACAGGATGGATGACGAAATTCACAAGGAGGAATTGACGTGCGGGGAAAATGGTTGAGGTTATGCTTGGCAGCAACTCTGATCTTTAGTTTGTTGCCAGGGATCGGAGCAGGAGAACAGAAGGCAAGCGCAGCAAATGCAGGCGACATTTTGTTGTCGCATTCGTTCGAGGATGGCACGACTCAAGGCTGGACAGCACGGGGTGGAGTGACGGTTGACGTGACTGGAGATCAGGCTTACCAAGGTACACGTTCCCTGAAAACAACGGGACGTACGGAAGCCTGGAATGGACCTTCACTTTCATTGTCGGATGTGGTGAACAAGAATGCTGTCGTTGAAATATCTGGTTATGTGAAACTGGTTGCAGGTTCAGCACCGGCTAATCTGAAATTCACCGTGGAGCGCCGTGATGGCAACGGGGATGCACAATATGATCAGGTTAACGCAGCCGAGCAAGTAACCGATCAGAAATGGGTGAAGCTGCAAGGGCAATATAGTTATGAACAAGGCAGTGGCCCGCAACTGTATTTGGAGAGCACGGATGCAACAGCTGCTTATTTGTTAGACGAGTTCCAGATCCGGCTTGTTAAACCTGCTCCAGAGAATCCAGGTGAACCGGGAGAACCGGGCAAAGCTTTGTTTAACGCTGATTTTGAAGATGGGAATATCGGAAAATGGAAGCCTCGCGGTACTGAAAAGCTGGAGGTAGTCAGCGGCTTCGGACACAATAGTAACCGCAGTTTGAAAACCTCATCCCGAACGGAAACCTATCATGGACCGCTGGTAGAGGTGCTGCCTTACTTGCAAAAGGGAAGTACAGTTCATGTCTCCTTCTGGGCGATGTATGATGAAGGGCCTGCAACACAGGTGATCAACGGCTCATTGGAGAAGGAATTTAATGGTGACGCAACCAAGCTGGAATATGCGACATTTGCTTCCACCACGCTGAATAAAGGCCAGTGGAAGAAGATCGAAGCGGATATCATCGTGCCAGCAGAAAGCACGGGTGTAAGCGGATTGCGGATATACGCCGAGACACCGTGGAAGCAGTCTTCTGAAGTGACAGAGACAGACACGATTCCGTTCTACATTGATGATGTTCAGATTACAGCGACGGAAGCGATCGCAATTGAGAAGGATATCCCGGATTTGGCAAAAACGCTGGGTACATCTTATGCTCTTGGCGCAGCGATTGACCAAACGGCTTTAGATCCACAAGATCCGCACTCGGATCTGCTTAAGAAACATTTTAAAAGTATTACTGCGGGCAACTTCATGAAAATGGATGCCATGCAGCCGACGGAGGGCAATTTCGTCTGGTCTGAAGCAGACCGGCTCGTTAACTTTGCTGCAGCGAACAATATGGAGGTCAGAGGTCATACATTGCTCTGGCACAGTCAAGTGCCGGATTGGTTCTTTACCGATCCAAATGATCCATCAAAGCCGGCTACGCGTGAGCAACTTCTGAAACGTATGAAAACACATATTCAAACGATTGTGAGCCGTTACAAGGGCAAAGTGCATACGTGGGATGTTGTCAATGAAGTCATCTCGGATGGCGGTGGTCTGCGTGATCAGGCGAGCAATTCGAAATGGCGGGATATCATTGGCGATGTAGACGGCGACGGAGATGACAGTGATTATATTGAACTGGCTTTCCGTTATGCACGCGAGGCTGATCCTGACGCGGTACTGGTGATCAATGATTACGGTATTGAAGGCAGTGTCAGCAAAATGAACGACATGGTTAAACTTGTGGAGAAATTGCTTGCTAAAGGTACACCGATTGATGCCATCGGTTTTCAAATGCATGTGTCGATGTACGGACCGGATGTAAAACAAATTCGCGAAGCGTTCAACCGGGCGGTTGCTCTGGGGGTTCACATTCAAGTAACAGAGCTGGATATGTCGATCTATTCAGGGAACTCGGAGCAGGAGAAACCTGTAACGGATGAGATGATGCTGGAGCAGGCTTATCGTTACCGTGCGTTGTTTGATCTGTTCAAGGAGTTTGATGATCGTGGTGTTATGGACAGTGTGACGTTATGGGGACTTGCTGATGACGGCACATGGCTGGATGATTTCCCAGTCAAAGGCAGAAAGGATGCACCGCTGCTGTTTGACCGTAAATTGAAAGCCAAACCTGCTTACTGGGCGCTAGTTGACCCGGCCTCCTTGCCTGTATATCGAAATGAATGGACGGCCGCACAATCCAAAGTATCTTTGCCAGATGGTAAAGGGCAGGAAGATATTATCTGGGGAGCTGTTCAGGCCAAACCGGTTTCACATGTAATCGAAGGCACAGCAGGGACTACAGGTCAAGTGAAAACATTATGGGATGGGAAAAAACTGAACCTGCGCATTGAAGTCAAAGACGCCACACGTCTGAAAGGCGACCAGGTAGAGGTGTTTGTCAGCCCGGAAGATTTGGCAACGAGCAAGAAAAACCCGACACCGGAAGATGGACAATATGTCTTTCATCGGGATGGCGGCAAAGGCAAAGATCAGAAGCTGTACCAAGTGAAGGAGAATAAATCGGGATATGTTGTCTATGCATCACTGCCGTTCTCCGCAGCTGATCTAGCGGAAGGCAAGGTGTTATCTCTGGATTTCCGCATTACGGATAAACAGCCTAACCATAAAACTTCCGTTATTGTCTGGAACGATACGAATAATCAGCAACCGCAGAAAAAGGAAAGTCGGGGCAAACTTAAGTTAGGTCCTGCATTAAAACAAGTCAAAGTTTCATATGGAACTCCTGTTGTAGATGGTAAGGAAGATAAGCTATGGAAAAAAGCAGTGACCATCACAACGGATGTTAAGGTTGCAGGAGATGCCGGTGCTAAGGCCAAGGCGAAGTTGCTGTGGGATGAAAAGTATCTTTACGTACTTGCTGATGTCAAAGATCCTTTGCTCAGTAAAAAAAGTGCTAATGCACATGAACAAGATTCCATTGAGCTATTCATTGATCTGAATAAAAATCAAACGAGTAGTTATGAGGACGATGATGCCCAGTATCGAGTTAATTTCGATAATGAAACTTCGTTCGGGGGTAATGCCCGTAAAGAGTTGTTCAAATCAAGTGCACGTAAGACGAAGGATGGATATGTGGTGGAGGCAGCTATTCCGCTGGAGAATGTTAACGCTAAGCAAAATAAATGGATTGGATTCGATCTACAGGTGAATGATGACGGTGCTGGGGATGGGAAACGTAGCAGTGTCTTCATGTGGAGTGATCCTTCAGGCAATTCGTACCGCGATACGTCCGGATTCGGTAGTCTGCTACTGATGAAGAAGTAGAATTACTGATCAAGCTTTAGATCAGGATGTTTAATGAAGTGTAACAAATAAGTGACCAGGGTGAAATGCGCTGTGCTTCTGGAAATAAGTGTTGATTTTCAGAGCTGGGACGTTTAGACTATAAACATTCATCATTAGCGGGTTTCATTGTATGCCAATCGGTTTATGACTAAGTCGCTAGTCGCAAAGTCAAATGCTAAGGAGGGAGTGCCTGTCATCCAGGCAGCGCACTCGCTTCTTTTTTTACATTCAACATACATATGAGCATTACCCGGCTGAAAGGACAGAGTGAGTGGAGCACATACATGGCACGTACAATCTACAACTTGTTATTTTATCCTATTTCATTGCGTCGTTAGCCTCTTATGCAGCACTTGATCTTGCAGGCCGTGTATCTTTGACGAGCGGAAGGGCACGTCACTGGTGGGTTGCTTGTGGGGCGATCTCTATGGGACTGGGTATCTGGTCGATGCACTTTGTTGGCATGATCGCTTTTGTGCTGCCTATGCACGTTTCCTATTCCATGGATAAGGTGATCTTGTCCGTTTTGTTAGCTATTTCCGCGTCGGGGGTAGCATTGGAATTCGCAGGTCGCCCGTCCAACCGAATTAGCAAACTTGTTTTTGCCGGATTACTGATGACTGCAGGTATCACCTCTATGCATTATGTGGGGATGGCGGCAATGTCGGTTCCGATTACCTACGAGCCGACTCTTGTAGTGTTATCCGTTCTGATTGCGGCTCTTGCTTCCTATGCGGCGCTGTGGCTAATGTTTTATTTCAATCGTCCGGAATCTAAATATCACTGGATCTACAAAATAGGCAGCGGACTGATCATGGGATTGGCGATTGCAGGTATGCATTACACCGGAATGGCAGCAGCCCATTTTTATCAAGCTCAAGTAATACCTGAGAGTTTAAACAGGCAGGTGGAGTCAGAGGTTCTTGCTTACCTCATTGCAGCGGGAACGTTTGTGACAATTGGTCTCACATTATTCGGTAATTTCATCAATCAACGGATGATCCAGAAAGATCAACGTATTCGTGAAAATGAACAGTGGTATCATGCCCTGTATCATAATCATTCGGATGCCATCGTTTCCGTGGATCGCGAAGGTATCATTAAAGGCATTAACGCTGTAGTCACTACAATTACTGGATATCCTGAGAAAAGGGTGATTGACCGCCCAATTAATCAGATTATTGAGCAGATCAATGTACAGTGTTCGAGTAAGGATAACGCTCACACATGGGACAACCAGGAATTGCAACAGCGGCATTACATGGCGAAAATGAGAAATACACAAAATGAACTTCTTGATCTGAGTATTGCGGTCATTCCAGTCATCATTGATGACACCCATGTCGGGAGCCATATCTTGATTAAAGATATTACAGAAGAGACCCAGGCACAGCAAAATATTCGGCATCAAGCTCTGCATGATCCACTTACAGGGTTGCCTAATCGACGTAAGCTGGATGAAGTGCTGGCTTCTACGATACAAGTCTGTGAACAAAAACAGCATAAGTTTGCTGTACTGGTCATGGACATTGACCGGTTTAAGATGATTAATGACTCTCTGGGACATTCCATCGGGGATGTGTTTCTGAAAGAAGTGAGTAGCCGAATTGTAACCGTAATTGAAGCTTCTCATCCTCAGGCAAACTCTAATGTTACGCTAGCCCGAATGGGCGGGGATGAGTTTACAATGGTAGTCACTGGAGAACAAGCGGATGAGAAACAAGTGGTTCGACTTGCAGAAAAAATTGTGGAAGCGATTAAGCAACCTTATCGTTTGAAGGAAAATGATTTTTACGTTACAGCAAGTATCGGTATTGCCATGTACCCTGAACATGGGGCAGGAACAGATGCTTTGATTAAACATGCGGACTCCGCCATGTACGAAGTCAAGAAAAATGGCAAGAACGGTTACCAGTTCTATACGGCTCAGCTCGACTCTGAACTTTATGAACGGATTGAGCTCGAAGGTTATTTAAGGAAAGCACTGGAGCGTAATGAGATGGTACTGTACTATCAGCCGCAGATTCGTACGCTGGACAGCCGAATGATCGGGGTAGAGGCTCTGATTCGCTGGCAACATCCGCTTAAAGGGCTGCTTGCACCCGATGTATTTATCCCGCTGGCCGAAGAGACCGGCATGATCTATGATATTGGTAACTGGACGATTCGTGAAGCCTGCAGACAGATGAAGCTTTGGCACGCTAGCGGCGGGCCTCTGATCCCGGTGTCAGTGAACTTGTCCAGCCAGCAATTTCACCAGTCGAATCTGGTGGAGCAGGTGCAGAATGCTTTAACTGAGACAGGTCTGGAAGCCAAATATCTGGAACTGGAAATTACAGAGAGCATGATGATGGATGCAGCGGTGTCCACGGCGATTCTAAACGAGCTGTCCGCTTTAGGTGTGAAGATCAGTCTGGACGACTTTGGTACGGGATACAGCTCGTTGAGTTATCTGAAGCATTTCCCGATCCACAAACTCAAGATCGACCGCTCGTTTGTTACGGATATCACCGAAAGCCACAGCGATCAGGCGATCGTAGCCACAATTATCTCGATGGCCCAGAATCTTAAGATGGAAGTGATCGCAGAAGGTATTGAGACCAAAGGCCAGCTCGATATTTTGATGCAAAATGATTGTCGGGAGATTCAGGGTTACTATTTCAGCAGGCCCTTACCAGCCAATGAAGTGGAAAACAATTTCTTTGTACCCCTGCGTTTGCTGGGGGAACGTAACACGGTGTTTCATTCGGTATAAACGGCCAAGAGGCAAGTTCCTGAGTAGTATCTGGAACTTGCCTCTTTTTTCGTTTTTCATGATATATCCGAACTTCGTCACTCCCGCCTATAAAAACTTGCGATGGTGCTTTTTGCCGTCATAGGTGAACCAGATCGGTTTATCCTCCACACGGGTCTCCACGTGCACCGTACGTCCCCAGAGACGGTACAGATACGGGAGCGTGCGCTCCATGTATTTCAGATCCAGCTCGATGCCCTCATACTGATGCTTCAACACGAGTTCGCCAGTACGCAGGTAGTCTGCATCCTGTACGACCAAATACGGAGAGCCGCCGTTAATGCGGGAAAATACAAGCTGGTCGCGGATATTTTCCCAGGACTTGTCGGTGATTTTCCAGTCCGGGCCTTTTTTCTCGAACACGTAGAGGTCGAGATCCTCGGTTAACTTTTTGGTCATGTAGTTACGGATGAACGAGGTATCCGAGTCGAACTCGCGCACCTCGAACATTTTGGCCCGACCCTGCCCAGGCTGACGTCCCCATCGTTCCTGTTCCTCGCGCGTGGGGTGATCCCAGCGGCGTTCGATATCTTCAAAAATTTTCAGTCCCAGGTAATATGGGTTCAAACTTTGCTTGGACGGCTGCACGACGGAAGAATTCAGCTTGGCAAATTCGATGGTATCCTCACTACTCAGGTCGAGTTCGCGTATAATGCGTTGATGCCAATACGAAGCCCAGCCTTCGTTCATGATTTTCGTTTCCATCTGAGGCCAGAAATAGAGCATTTCCTCTCGCATCATACTCATAATATCCCTTTGCCAATCGGTAAGCACCTCGGAGAACTCTTGGATGAACCACATAATATCCTTCTCCGGCTCCGGTGGAAAATGATGTACCTGCAAACTATCCGTAGGTTTTTCTTCGGTCTGCAGATGATCGAGCGACCACAGGTCGTCATATTGACCTTCCGGTTTAGGCGCTTTTTCACCACGCTGTTCGCGGATCTTCATCTCCATATAACGTTGTTTGTCTAGATGCCGCGGTTTGATGAGCTGTGGGTCTACATGCTCCTGAATAGCGATCACTGCATCGATGAAGGCTTCAACCGCTTCAGTGCCATATTCCATCTCATAGTTACTGATCCGATCCGCCGTGGCGGCCATACTTTCGACCATATTGCGATTGGATTTGGAGAAGCGGGCATTGTTTTTGAAAAAGTCGCAGTGTGCGAGTACGTGAGCGACGATTAATTTGTTCTGAATCAGAGAGTTGCCGTCCAGCAGGAAGGCGTAGCAGGGGTTGGAGTTGATAACGAGTTCATAAATTTTGCTCAGGCCAAAATCATATTGCATTTTCATCTTGTGAAACGTTTTGCCAAAGCTCCAGTGGCTGAACCTTGTTGGCATGCCGTAAGCACCAAAGGTGTAGATGATATCCGACGGGCAGATCTCGTAGCGCATCGGGTAATAGTCGAGGCCGAATCCATCGGCAATCTCCATAATTTCAGCAATGGCGTATTCCAGTTCGCGGATCTCATCGGTCATCCCAGGCTGCCTCCTTCTCTTTTTTGAAAAAAGCTGCGGAGTGCTTTGTACACTTCGCCTTTTTCTTTGATGACGTAATACATAAACTGATCCATTTTAATATGGCGATAGGCGGACATGAGTGTGCTGCTGCGGTTGTACTGGTTCACCTCACCGTAACCAAACATGTTGCTGCGCTTCATCAATTCGCCGATCAGCTTCACACACCGCTCATTATCGGAGGTTAGGTTATCGCCATCCGAGAAATGGAACGGGTAGATGTTGTAGCTGGAAGGCGGATAACGCTTATCGATAATATCCAGTGCTTTCATATATACAGAGGAGCAGATCGTACCGCCGCTCTCGCCGCGAGTGAAAAACTCCTCTTCCGTTACTTCTTTGGCTTCCGTGTGGTGAGCCAGAAACACAATTTCGACTTTCTCGTACTGACGACGAAGGAAACGCGTCATCCAGAAGAAAAAGCTGCGGGCACAATATTTTTCAAATGATCCCATCGACCCGGATGTATCCATCATGGCGATAATGACCGCATTGGACTGTGGAATAATTTTGTCTTCCCACGTCTTGTAACGGAGATCATCCGGACTGATGTGATGAATGCCTGGATTGCCTGTTGTTGCGTTGCGGCGCAGGTTCTCCAGTATGGTTCGTTTCTTATCGATGTTGGACTGCATGCCTTTTTTGCGGATATCGTTGAAGACCACGGTATGTGTCTCAATTAAATCTTTGTCCTTTTGTTTCAGATCCGGCAATTCCAGTTCAGCGAAGAGAATATCTTCCAATTCCTCGATGCTGACCTCAGCCTCCACGATGTCATGACCCGGTTGATCGCCAGCTTTTTCGCCTTTGCCTGGCTTCTGTGATGCAGGATCACGGCCAATGACATCGCCAACTTGGCTGTCACCGTCCCCCTGACCGACATGCTTTTGCTTTTGGTAGTTATACACAAAGCGGTACTCATCCAGACTCCGGATGGGTACCTTGATGATTTGTTGTCCATCGGACATGATAATATTTTCTTCGGTGATCAGATCAGGCAGATTTTGCTTAATGACATCTTTCACCTTTTGCTGATGGCGCTGCTGGTCCTGGTACCCTTTGCGGTGAAGCGACCAATCTTCCCGGGATACGACGAACGAGTAAGGCTGGTGTGAATTTGACATGTAGGCACCCCCCATTGATTACGCGGCACAGTTTGGCCTGTCGGTAATTAAGTATATTCACGGGCGGGGACGATATGTGATGCGATCTCAACTAAAATGAATGAAATACGCTGCACTTGGCTTAGGAGAGGCCGAAGCAGGGTACATGTTTGGATTTTACAAAAATCATGAACATATGTGATATCTTTCCTTTACAATAGAAAAAAGGTCTGATTCTGAGCATCGAACCCTGATGCATGTAAAGGAAGGATTAAGTGTGGATAAACGTGCAGTAAAAGCCTGGATTATGTATGACTGGGCCAATTCAGCTTATGCAACAACCGTGCTTGCGGCGGTGCTTCCTGTATTCTATGCTTCTGTTGCTACGTCAACACTGGATAAGGATACGGCAGCTTCTTACCTTGCGTATACACACTCTATTGGAATGTTGTGTGTGGCGCTGTTAACCCCGTTGCTAGGAACACTGGCTGATCTATCGGGACGAAAAGGGGAATTCCTGCGAGTATTTGCAATCACAGGGATTGTGGCAACGCTCGGATTCAGCGTGATCGGAGAAGGAGACTGGTTGCTTGCGTCTACCCTGCTGGTGTTAACCACGATTGGCTTTGCCGGCGGAAATACGTTCTATGATGCAATGTTACCCGATTTAGTTCCTGCAGAACGAAGAGATACGGTATCCTCCAAAGGTTATGCCTACGGATATATCGGAGGGGGGTTACTGCTTGCAGTCAATCTGTTAATGATTCAGCAACCGGGATGGTTCGGCATGCCGAGTACACTTGCAGGTACGCGACTAGCATTTATTTCGGTTTCGCTGTGGTGGTTGCTGTTCTCCCTTCCCATCTTCCGCTATGCACCTAGAAGGCCAGCCTCGCCGGAGTTGCCTTCATCCGTGACAGGTTATGCAAAGGTTGGCGTACGCAGATTACGGCAAACCTTCGGGCAGATCCGGCGTTTTCCACAGTTGCTTCGGATGTTGGTGGCATTCTGGTTTTTCAATGACGGCATTAATACTATTATTCTGATGGCCACAATCTACGGGACAAGCATTGGCATTGGCACATCGGATTTGATGTTGGCGCTGCTAATTACGCAATTCATCGGTTTTCCATGTACACTGCTTCTGGGTGCGTGGGCGCAGCGATGGGGGGCAAAGCAGGTGTTACTGGTAAGTTTAAGTGTCTATATTTGTATCGTTATACTTGGTTACTTTATGACCCAAGCTCTTCACTTTTATCTGCTCGCAGGATTGGTTGGCGTTGTGCAGGGGATTAGCCAATCGACGGCGCGTTCCCTGTTTAGCAATCTGATGCCGGCTGCACGAACCGGTGAGTATTTTGGATTTGTAAACATTACAGGGAAATTCGCTTCGATCTTTGGGCCATTTGTATTTGGTTACGTGGGCCAGATTACAGGTTCGACCCGCTGGGGTATTCTGTCGCTGATTTTCTTTTTTGTAGCAGGCATTGCGGTATTATTAACCGTGAAGGTACAGAAAGGAATGCAAGATGCTCAGTCAGCCGACCAAGAAGAGTTGGAACGGTTGCAAGGCATTGGGGCGGCTGGAAATGGAAAGGATGTTACCTTTACCGGATGAGTTTAGTTAGATTTGTTTAGGTTAGAGTTGCTTAGGTTAGTTAGGTAAGATTTAGATTGGTATGGTATGTGTGTCGTATCTGTTATTGTTTTATCTCGGTCTCTGGATTCTGTTCATCTCATAACAGGATCTGGAGGCCTTTTTGCATGGTTACGTACTTAGATCATGGGCAAGCGAATAAAGTATGAAAAGGTGAAAATAAAAGATTGACATGATACATTTTGTATCATAGAGTAAAGGTATAAATACATATTGTATCTCAGAGTGTCGAAATCCCCTGTCATTTCCAAGGTAAATGATCATCCGGTCGATCCGATCCCACGGCATATTTTATAAATTTACAGAGGAGAGGCTGCCATTGATAGATACGCAAGGAAACGGACTTGTCTTTTTATTATGCATTCCCCGTAGTGGCAGTTCGTTATCTACTGTTATGCTACAAAATCATAGTCGTATATTTGCCACACAGGAGATGTGGTTTCTGATGAATCTCGTCGATTTGTCCAAAGCCGACTCTCGCGCTTACGGTGGCAGTTCCATCATCCGTCAATTTTATCAAGCGATGGTGTCCGAAGATGTTTTCGAAAAGGCGTGCAGAAGCTTTGCTCTTGAAATATATAATGGATTTCTGGAAGGGAGCGGAGCAGACTTCATCGTTGATAAATCTCCGCGTTATTATTATATGCTTGAATGGCTGGATCGGTTGTTTCCGCAGTCCAGACGCATTCATCTTCAGCGTAACCCCCTTTCTGTAGCGGCATCCTTTAAAAAAGTAAATCGCCATACCGGCGAAGGTTTTGATCTGATCCAGAGTCTGAATCATTCAAAACTCAATATGAAAGCCGTAGACCTGACACTTGGGCTAACGCGATTAAATGATTATTTTGCAGAGGCTCATCCTTTGGCCTACGAATTGAAGTATGAGCAACTTGTCATGAAACCACAGGAAGAACTGGAGAAGTTATGTGCTTTTCTAGGCATTACTTATGAACAAGGCATGGAGCGGTATGGTCAGTTTGTTGATAGTACGAAAGCTGACATGTTCTATAGTATGGGCGTCGGGGACCCCTTCCTTTCATCACATCAGGAGGCACATCAGGATTCTGTTAACAACTGGAAAAATATACTCGAACGGCGAGAAGTTGAACTGTATTGCCGTGTACTTGGTGCGAACCTGTTCCACCGGATGGGGTACAGCGAACAGCTGCAGGAAGCTGAAGATTGGACGGGAGTCCAGTTTCAGGCAGAGCCGGATGCGGAGATATTGGAGCGGCTCAAGCAACAGTTAGTACTGGCAACGGAGTGTCGTTGGCAACCGAATTACCGCATGGAAGCGCCGATGAATGGCGACAAAGATTGGTCTCCTGCGAGTAGCGGTAGTGAGGGACACGAAACCGCAAAGATGGACCCTGCACTAGCCGCTATGGCCACGATCAGACAGTTACAGGCAGCTCTTCGCGCAGCGGATCAGCGGCTGGAACGTGGGTATACGGAGCGGGAACGATTGAAGAAACAGCTGCACGCTGCCCACAGCAAATTGCAGCGAATTAAATCATGGATACCATTTGGTCATCGAATTAGCGCCTGGGCATCCCAGCGCAAAATCGTTCGGGGAGGAAAGTCATGAGCGCTATAGCTGGAATCGTACATAAAGAAGGTCAGCAAGCGCTATGGGAGGACAGCTGGCGACTCTATGCAAGTCTTGGGCATATCCCGGCAGATACAACGGGGGTATGGAAAGGGGATGAGGCGTTCCTCAGTTGCCATGCTCAGTGGATTACGCTGGAGTCCGTGAACGAGAAATTGCCTCTGTATGATGAAGAAAGTCAATTGACCATCACTTCAGATGCCATTTTGGATAACCGTGAGCAATTGGCCGATCAGTTGCAGATTTCACGAGCAGAGCTGGCTGGACTGGCGGACAGCGAACTGATTCTGCGCGCGTATCGGCGCTGGGGGGAAGATGTAGCCAGTTATCTACTAGGGGACTTTGTATTTGCGATCTGGGATGAACGCCGCCGCATGTTGTTTGCTGCCAGGGATATCACGGGCATGCGGGCATTTTATTACCGACATGACGGTTCACGATTTGCTTTCTGTACGTTGATGAAGCCATTGCTTGAACTGGGAGGGGTACAGAAGGCACTCGACGAAAACTGGTTATCCGAATTTTTGGCCATTCCTGACATGCATGATTCGGCTGATATTCATTCCACAGTGTATCGCGGAGTGAATCAGTTGCCCTCTGCGCATACGCTGACGTTTCGAAACGGGAAGATTGAACTCAGGCAATATCATCGCTGGGATGATGTAGAACCGCTTCGACTCAAATCGGATGATGAATATGTAGAAGCTTTTCGTGAGGTGTTTAGCCAAGCCGTAGGTTCGCGCTTACGGACGCATAGACAGGTTGCAGCGGCATTAAGTGGTGGACTGGATTCAGGGGCTGTTGCCGGTTTTGCTTCCGGAACGCTCCGGAGTCAGGGGAAGCAGCTTCAAGCTTACAGCTACGTGCCTGTTCCGGATTTTACGGACTACACGTCAAAAACGTTACTAGCAGACGAGCGACCATTTATTCGTTCCACCATTAATCACGTAGGCAATATCTCGGAAAACTATCTCGATTTTGAAGGACGTAGTCCTCTCAGTGAAGTGGATACGTGGCTGAACATGATGGAGATGCCTTATAAATACTTTGAAAATTCATTCTGGATCCGTGGATTTTATGAAAAAGCGAGTGAGCAGGATGCCGGCATTTTGCTGACAGGCGCACGTGGCAATTTTACGATCTCATGGGGACCTGCACTTGATTATTACGCTAGTCTACTGAAAAGTGGCCGATATTTCCGCTGGCTCCGTGAGATGCAACAGTACAGCGAACGAACAGGGATGGCATTCTCACGCATCGCCCGGATCACAGGCCGTAAAGCGTTCCCAGACTGGTTCAAAGGAAATAACAAGGGGACAGCTCAGCCTGCAGGAGCACAACTGATTCATCCAGATCTGGCCCGGAGAACAGGCGTGCTGGAGCGACTTAAATCCATCCTTGTACTCCAGGGCGGTGCCCGAGCCGATGCACTACAGGTGCGAGCCGACAAGTTCAACAATCTAGCGATCGCGAATAAAAATGGGGCCGTCGCCACCAAATGTTCCCTTCGTTACCGGGCATGGGAACGCGATCCCACAAGTGATCCAAGAGTGATCCGATTTTGTCTCTCCGTACCGATTGAGCAGTATGTAAGACAGGGAACGGATCGTTCACTCATTCGCCGAGCTACATCACCGGAATTGCCGGACAAAGTGAGGCTTAATCAGCGTGTACGGGGCGTACAGCCTGCGGACTGGCTACACCGTATTTTGCCTGACTGGCAGACGTTTACCTCGGAACTGCATACCTTGTGTTCTGACAGTCAGGTTGCCGGCATATTAAACACGGATCGGATTAAATCAGCTCTGGCTAATTTTCCAAGTCCCAGGCCCGAACTGGCATCCCATCCAGATTTGCGTTTGATGATGCACAGTTTAATTGTGTACCGCTTTATTCAGAAGTTTTGATCCAAGGCAAAGGTATATGCTCTTGAAAGGAGGTGAAAACGATGCAAAACGAAAAAAAGGAATGGCAAGCACCCGTTCTTGAAGTGTTGGACGTGAATGAAACGATGGCAGGGGTAGGATACAGACAAATCGACTGGATCACTGTCCACGATGCCGACATGTACGATCCAACGTCCTAATTTTGTAGTTTCCCCAGCTAGTTCATACTTAAAGGGCGGAAATGCAAC
The DNA here is from genome assembly GCF_003719335.1 of Paenibacillus amylolyticus. Classification (GTDB taxonomy): domain Bacteria; phylum Bacillota; class Bacilli; order Paenibacillales; family Paenibacillaceae; genus Paenibacillus; species Paenibacillus amylolyticus_D. Next base: position 43,014 of record NZ_RIAS01000008.1, on the reverse strand, counting down.
CGATCAGCCTTTTCGCCTCCGCCCTAATATTGAGCTTATGAATATCAGGGCTTTTTTTCATATCTATAAAATGAATGAAGGAGGTACGCTTTCGTGTTGCCTGTGCACTATGAAGCTTATGGTTTACGCTGGTTGAGTCACATTCTGATGCCTGAGTTGCAACGTGCACCTATGGATGTCGAAACGAAGCAGGTTGTAGCTGATGTGCAGATCGAGTCTTTCGATCTGACAGCGTTGTGGGAGAGTTGGGAGGTTGGCAGCGACAATTTTGTAGCGCGGGACGGTTGTCTTTTTTTCAGAATCGAAGATACGGGTCTGTTTTTAATGGAGCATGGCAAGAGAATCGTTGTCTCCACAGTGTCTGGGGCCGATCCGAAAAAAGTCAGGCTGTTTATCCTCGGGACATGCATGTCCGTGATTATGATGCAGCGTGGTATTCTTCCTCTGCACGGAAGCGCAGTTGTTATTGATGGTTGGGCTTACGCGTTCGTTGGGCATTCTGGCGCAGGAAAGTCTACGTTGTCAGCAGCACTGGCCTCACGTGGGTATCCTCTCCTCACCGATGATGTGGTAGCCTTGACCTGGGACGCTGGAGGAAGAGCCATCGTATCGCCCGGGTATCCGCAGCAGAAGTTATGGCAGCCCAGTCTGGAGGGATTCGGCATGAAGCAGCAGGATTATGCAACGGTGCATGCTGAAATTACGAAATACGCCATACCGGTTCAGCACTACTTCCACGAGAGGGCTGTTCCACTTGGAGGAATCTACGAACTTGTACCTGAGCCGGACCAGGAATCTGGTTCTGTGCATTTGCAGGAGGTAAGTGGTCTGGAACGTCTGCACTTGCTCTGCTCTCATACCTTTCGAGGTGGACTGGTGAATCGCCAAGGACTCGCCCAATGGTTGTTTGAAACAGCATCAAGACTTTCAGCCAGTGTGGAGATTAACAGGATTAGCAGAACGGGGCACCATTTTACAGCATTTGAAATGGTGGATCGGATCATTAATCATATACGCAAAGGAGTGCATATAGAATATGACAGCAATTACACCTATCGATGCGAATGACGTCGTAACCCGGAAGGATGGCAACTTAGTCAGTGATATGGGTGGCGAAAAGGTGATGATGAGCATCAGTTCCGGGAAATATTACAATCTGGGAAGTACAGGCGGACGAATCTGGGAACTGATTGCAGAAGAGAGAACGCTGAATGACTTGATCGAGACGCTTGCTTCAGAATATGACATTCAGGCGGAACAATGCCGTGAACAGGTTGTGGCTTTTTTGGAGCATCTCTCACGTGAAGGTTTAATCCATATTTCCCGCGGAGTGTAAGAACATGTTTCGTAAAGTGAAGTCGTATTTCTCGCTTCCAGGTACGATAAGGCGTTTGGTATGGGAAGCTTATATCCTGCTGGCATGGGCGAGAATGCAAAAGGCAAGGCCGTTTGCTAAAATTGCTCCGGGGCTGGGTACACCTATGGTCGAAACACCTGTAACTGGATTGAATCGCACCCAAGTGACTGAAATAAGGAACATATCAAAAGCTATTTTGCTTGCCAGTAAGTATACGTTATGGGAAAGCCAATGTCTTGTCATGGCCATAGCTGCAATGAAAATGCTGGAACGACGTAATATCGCAAGTACGTTATATATGGGCACTGCACGGAATAAGCAAGGACAACTGATGGCACACGCCTGGCTGCGAAGTGGGAAGCTGATCGTGACTGGAGCAGATACGATGGATCAATATACGGTCGTCGGCGTGTTTGGCAAACGATGTCCTGAGAAGGGATCTGGGGAGATTGTCTATGACACATGAAACTGAACTGTATTCCACAGGGTTTCCGAAGGAGCTCAAGCTAATCTTGAGCCTGCTTAGAGATGATCTGGCAGATCTAACTTCCGAGGAGATCAGGGGCCGGCTGCACGAGATAGATTGGCCACTTTTTTTACAGCTTGTGGTCCATCATCGTCTGTATTCTGTCATTTATGTGAAATTAAAAATGCTGGATCTGCCGTCAATTCCCGAAGCGGTTGTAGAGAGCCTAAAACAGCAGTACACGATCAATACCTTCCGTATGTTACATTTAACAGCCGAGATGGAGCAAGTGTGCGGAGCATTTCGGGAGCGTGGAATTCGCACGATTACACTGAAAGGGCCTGCTCTGGCTCATGATTTGTACGGCGATGTGTCCATGCGGACTTCGAAAGACCTGGATATTTTGATTCCGGTTCAGAATGTGGAGGAAGCTGGGCGTATTCTTGTCGACCTTGGTTACCAGTGCAAAGAAGGGGAAAGGGCGCTTACCGTTCGTAGCTGGAAGTGGCGGGAGCACCATATCTGTTATGTTCATCCCGTCAAGCGCACTCAAGTGGAGATCCATTGGAGGCTTAATCCTGATTCTGGCCGGGAAACGGAGTTTGAACTGTTGTGGAAACGAAGCCGATTCAGTTCGTATACCCAGACACCTGTACGTATGCTGGAAAGAGAGGATTTATGGGTTTATTTAGTGACGCATGGTGCAAGACATGGCTGGTTCAGACTGCGGTGGTTACTGGATATCGATCAGATGATTCGTACGATGCCGCTCGATATGAAAAAGGTAGAACGTCGTTTGAAAGCAGAGGGGCGTTTATCCATCGGTTCCCAGACACTACATCTCGTTTCGGATCTGCTAAATACCCCACTGGGCGATCCGTATTTATCGATTATGGCTACGCGTGAGCGCACGGGAAAGCGACTGGCGAGAGAAGGCGCGATGTTTATGAACGAAATGTTAGGTAGTCCAGAAGAGCTGCACAAATATCCATCTTATTTATTCTCTCTTCGTAGTACGAGGCAAAAATGGTTTTTCTTTATTGAGCGGTTATATCCAAGTACTTGGGACGTGCATCAATTCCCGCTACCACGTTCTCTGTTTTTTCTGTATTTTCCGTTACGTCCATTTCTCTGGTTCTGGCGGCGCTTCAAAAAAAGCACGATGGCAGAGAGGGGAAAGGTATGATCTCCGAGTTAAACTATTTCATGCGAAAACTGCATCATATTTCTGGGCCTGTTTTATATTGGAATCTGCTAGCTATGATCTTGATTGGTTTAATGGAAGGAATCGGCATCTACATGCTTGTTCCTATGCTAAGTTTAATTGGTGTTTTTGAGATGGGCTCTTCTGGTATACATATCCCCTGGTTAACGGAGCTACTCCACCGATTCTCGGAAAATGGTCAATTGCTACTTGTTCTACTGGCTTTTGTATTTATCCTCTCGGGACAGGCATGGATGCAGCGTCTTCAGACGATTCGCAATACCCGTATTCAGCAGCAATTCATACGAACGCTGCGCCTGGAAACCTACAGTGCACTACTTCGGGCACGGTGGTCTTTTTTTCTCCAAAAACGAAAATCCGATTTCAACCATATATTAACCACAGAACTTGCCAGGGTAAGTCAGGGAACAAGTCTAGTCTTGCAGATGGCAGCCTCGCTGATTTTTACAGCGATTCAGATCGGGCTGGCTTTCTGGTTATCCGCAAAGCTCACATCGCTTGTACTTGTCAGTGGTTTGTTGTTATTTGTACTACTAAGAAAGTTTGTTAGGCGTGCCAAACAGATTGGAGATCAGACTTCCGAATTCTCCCAAAGCTATTATTATGGCATCACGGAGCATTTTAACGGGATCAAGGATATTAAAAGCAATATGCTGGAGAGCTCCCATATCCATTGGTTTGAACGCATATGCAGGCAGATTGAGCGTAATGTGGTGCAGTTTAGTCAGCTAAATACAGGTACACAGCTCATTCACCGGGTATCAGCGGCGATGATCATTGCTTCGTTTATTTACCTTTCTTTACAGGTGATGTCGGTGCCTCCAGCCAACCTGTTATTGATTATTTTGATTTTCTCACGATTATGGCCAAGGTTTACTGCGATTCAGTCTAATCTGGAGTACATCGGCTCGATGCTGCCCGCATTTCGGATGGTGAGAGAGTTGCAGGATCAGACGGAGAAAAACTGCGAGATCCGTGAACAAATCTCTTTGGTGCAAGAGACAAGTACATCTACTTCCCAGCCTATTGCTCCAATCGATTTGGTGGACGGCATCATGTGTGAGGGTGTGAATTATCGTTATGAGGGAAGTGACACGTATGCATTAAAGAACGTGCAAGCGTTTATTCCGGCTCAAGGTATGACTGCTATTGTTGGGAAATCGGGGGCGGGGAAAAGCACATTGATTGATCTGATCATGGGTCTGGTGAAGTCTGAGAGTGGTCGTATTCTGATAGACGGAATACCTTTGACTGAGGAACAGTTACTGAACTGGAGAAGTTCGATCGGGTATGTCTCACAAGATCCTTTTTTGTTCCATACCAGCATTCGTGAAAACTTACGTCTGGTTGATCCGGATGCAAGTGAAGAACAGATGTGGCGGGCACTTCAATTTTCTTCCTCCGCTTCATTCGTTCGCAAGCTTCCCCAAGGCCTGGACACCATTATAGGTGATCGCGGTATACGCCTGTCGGGTGGAGAGCGTCAGCGTCTTGTGCTGGCACGGACCATGCTTCGCAATCCCTCGGTACTGGTATTGGATGAAGCAACGAGTGCACTCGACAGTGAAAATGAACAGCAGATTCATGAAGCGCTCGAACGATTAAAAGGACATGTCACAATTATTGTCATTGCACATCGACTCTCTACGATCCGAACCGCAGACCGTGTCATTGTTTTGGAAGAAGGACGGGTCATCCAGGAAGGCGGCTATCAGCAATTATCTATGGATTCGTCAGGCACTTTCAGCAAACTGCTTCATATGCAAGCTGGCGCTGCCGGACAGTAAACGATAAGTTGTGTCCCTATAACGGATTATAGTGAAGCAAGCGCTACTAGAAAGGAATAGAATGCAAAAAAGGCGTGCCGCAAAGGGACGCCTTTCATCTTTATTATTTAATTAATAAGTCAGGGATGAGTTGGTCTGTACAGGAAGATGTAGGGCACCGATTCGCTGCAGATGCTGCACGATCTCTTGAACAGCTTCCTCAATGCTGCATTGTTCGGTATCAATGACGAATGAAGGAGAAGTTGGGATATCATAGGGAGCAGAGATGCCAGTAAAATGAGGGATTTCACCTTTGCGAGCTTTTTTGTAAAGTCCCTTTGGATCACGCCGCTCACATTCTTCAATAGAACAACGAACATAGACCTCAATGAAATCTTCCGGTTCAAACAGCTGCCTGACCATCTCCCGATCCTGTGCGTAGGGAGAAATAAATGCCGAAAGCACAAGCAGTCCCGCATCTACCATTAACTTGCTTACTTCCCCGATGCGACGCAGGTTTTCCTGCCGATCTGCTGCGGTGAAACCGAGATCCCGATTTAATCCATGCCTTACATTATCACCATCAAGCACATAACAGCGAACACCTTGTTCATGGAGGGTTCTCTCTAGTGCAAAGGCTATGGAGGATTTACCTGCCCCGGATAAACCTGTAAACCATATCGTGCGACTACGATGTCCGTTGTTATTCTCCCGATCCTGCCGATTTAAACTCGATGCTTGCCAAGTAATATGTCGATCTTCCTTCGACATGTTATCCCACCTCATTTCAACTGATCCTATGCATAATATTTTAACATATTTGCTAGATTATAGACCATGAAAATTATCTATCACAGAAGCGTGAACCGTCTGTATATCGGGTATAGATGTTATACACAGAGAGCAGGAGGACAAGATCATGAGTGACAACATTCAAAATATTCAGGTAGGGTTCGTATGCCCTGATTGCGGGCAGGAAGTGAACACCTATTTTATGCAACAACAAGTGAACACGGTTCGCTGCGAAGGTTGCAATCGGGCTTATACACTCATGAAACCGACGATCGGAGATGAAATTTTGCTGGATTGGGAGCAGGAGGCTCTATATCATAAATTGCGTGCAGAGCGCTCTGAAAAGGACAATCATAACATGTCCGCACTCATCATCAAAGTGATAGAACTTCTAACCTGGCGCGATCAGGGGGACGGTCAGACTCGTGCGATCCAGACAGTAAAGGAATGGCTGGCTACCAGCGGCAAACCTCAGACTTTGCTTGAGCTTTTCCATCAACCAACGCCGTCCTCACGCGAAAATAAACGGATATAGCGCTAATGATTACATAATATAGACGCTCTTGCGGCATATTACCTGAAGGTGTTTGTGGACCATTAAACAAACTGAAATTTCAGGGACAGGAGCGGATAACATGAAGCGAACGGTGCTATATCTGCTGCTCGGCTTGTTCACCATTAACATGCTGGCATCACAGGCAGAAGCATCTCCCATTAACGGAGCATACCACTTTGGCTTTAAGAAAAGTCAGAATGGCGAACTGCCTTCCATTGATCAGGAAGGGTTCAAGTCTATTTTGGAGCATAATCATGCCATTTTCTTGGGGGATACCAAACAAAAGGAACTGTATCTGACTTTTGATAATGGATATGAGAATGGGTTCACACCTGCAATACTGGATGTATTGCGAGCGAAGAAGGTTCCGGCAGCTTTCTTTGTTACTGGTCATTATTTGAAGGATCAGCCGGATCTTGTCAAACGTATGGCAGCCGAAGGGCACATTGTTGGGAACCATTCATGGAGCCATCCGGATATGACTCGAATTTCCAACACACAAATTAAAGAGGAACTGGAAAAAGTGAAATCTGAAGTGCACCGTCTCACGGGGCAACAGGCTACATTTTTGCGTCCACCTCGCGGTATTTTCAACAATCGTACACTTGCTGAGAGTTATGCTCAGGGATATGTCAATGTGTTTTGGTCTATAGCTTATAAGGATTGGGATACGAATGTACAGCGTGGCGCACAATATGCTCAACAACAAGTGCTGAAACAGCTTCATCCAGGGGCTGTCATCTTGCTGCATTCCGTGTCGAAAGACAATACGGAGGCGCTTGGAGCAATCATTGATGAGGCACGCAAGCAAGGTTACGCATTCAAAAGTCTGGATGATCTAAAAACCAGAACCTATTAATGAAGGAGTTGGGCAAGACGAGCATGGATTACGTTAGTTGAGTATCAAAGTAATAAAACTTGCTTAGTTGTCATCCGAAACAAATAAAGGGCATGCCTAGCGATCTGCTGAGCATGCCCTTAAATTATTGTTTCCATTCGTGCTAATGAATTGTGTTATAGATTATTCCGGTCGTTTTGGGCCCGCAATGACTGCAAATGACACAACCCGCCGTAGTTAATTCTACGCGCGCTCCGGTTTGCTCCTGCAGCGTCTTTTTCAGGTTTATCGCATCTTCCTCAGCCATGGTATGAACGACAATCATTAAATCCCGATCAATCTGATCTTTATTACTGAGCGTATTTTGCAACATTTGATCCAGCGCTTTTTCTCGTTTACCGCGTACTTTGTAGGCGGGTGACATTTTACCATCGGTTACCCGAATAACGGGACGGATTTTAAGTAAGCTGCCAATCAGATTTTGCATACCGGAGCAGCGTCCGCCTTTATACAAGTATTCGAGTGTATCAATAACAAACTCTGTACGCACCGTTGATTTCATGGCTTCAATCTGTTGAGTAATCTGGGCCAAAGTTTGTCCTTGTTCTGCTGCATGCACAGCTTTCATCACCATCAAGCCAATGCCTGAGGAGAGATTTTTGGAATCCACTACGGAGATGCGTCCCTCTGGAAATTCAGAACTGGCGAGCAGAGCGTTCTGATAGGTTGAAGAAAGCTCAGAAGATAAGGAGATGTAAAAAATATCGTCGCCTTGTTCTATGTAAGGTTGAAATGCGGTCATGAAATCAGCGGGTGAAGGTGCTGCAGTTTTGGGCAGAGAACCATGGCGACGTACACGTTCGTACAATTGCTCTGGTTTGATCTCTTCTCCGTCCTTCAGGGATTCTTCACCAAACACCACATACAAGGGAATGATGCCGATTTCGTACTGCTGGATCCACTCAGGAGCCAGATCGCTGGTGCTGTCCGCAAAAATTTTAATTCGTGGCATGTCAATCTCCTTTAGAGTTCAAATATTTGGTCTTTCATATGTTGAGTATAACGGGGCAAAGGTTAAGCGGCTTAGCTTAATTATAAAGAACCGGGACACTCAAGGAAAGCATTACGTCAAGTATATACCGCCAAGTACAAGCACTGTGAAAAACAAAATAAGTAGACCACTCAAAATCGTGCCAATGATGGCAAAGACTTTCCTACGATTTTTGAGCGCTAATCCAATAATTCCAAGAATAAGACCGATGAAATTAAGAATCAGGCAGACAAGGAAAGCGAAAGAACCTAGAACGAATGCCGGATGAATAGCGAGTTCTTCCCGGCTGATTGACGATCCCAGCAGTTCAATGGTGTTATTCAGTACAAGAGACATCAGCGCAAATGTCACGAGATGCCCTAGAAAACCAACCAATCCAACAACAAAACTCGCGATCCCCGGCCCTGAATGTTTAAGATGTGTTTCATTGATTTCTGCTGATTTTGGCGGGAGTGTATAGCCATCGGCACTTGTATTATAGGGATTCGAGTCGTTAGGATACGATGAGGTGTTATGGTTATCTGAGTTTGGTGAATTGTAATTATTCATTAGAACACGCTGCCCCCTTAAAAGATATCATAATTTATATAGAATACTGAATGTTTATTACCCTGTATAGTGTCCAGCGATTCCGGATTCGATATTCATAAGGCATTTCTTTTACTTTAGAGCTTGAATTCGCTACAATATATGGAGTCAAAGCGTTTGAAACGAATCAAGGGAGAGAGTGGATATGCAACGGAGATGGATGATGCTTGGAGCCATATTAACGATGCTGTCGGTGGCTATTGGTGCATTCGGTGCACATATGCTTAAGGACAAAATTGGTGCAAGTGCAATTGCTACATACGAAACAGGGGTACAATACCACATGATTCATGCGCTTGCTTTACTAATTGTCGGATTAACGGCTGGGCAGCTCGGAGCATCAACGAAGCTGAAATGGGCAGCGCGTTTGCTGTTCGCGGGTATCATCATTTTTTCAGGAAGCCTGTACGTACTTAGCATATCGGGTATCAAAATTTTAGGAGCGATCACACCGATCGGTGGCGTAGCTTTTATTGCTGGCTGGTTACTGTTTGCAATGGATGTCTGGCAACGGGGCAAGACCAGTTTGTAACAGTCCTTGTTACAAGAATGATCGTATAATAAAAGCAACCTGTGCCTGAATGTTTATCTCATTCCAGATCAGGTTGCTTTTTGGTTTGGACGTTGTGGGTGAAAATCTACTTTGAATTAAGTTTGTGCTAAGTATTTGCTTAAATCTTCAAGGTTATAACAAGAATTCATCAATTTCGTTTGTTCTAAATGTGTAGACTTGTTTTTCATCCACATGGTAAATGCTAACGACATTGTTATCCCGGTCAAAATTAAGTATTCGACAAGGAATGCTTTGATGTTTGCCATGTTTGTTGTTTACGACAATCCGGGTGAGGCGATTTTCTTTAATTAAGGATTCAATCCAGGCATCAAACGAATTCGAATCAGCGACATGGGAAGTGTCTGCAGTAGATTTTTTCTTGTCAGCTTTTGAATTTGATTCCTTGGCAACTGATTCTTGTGGTTGTGATTTGGACGAAACCGAATTAACGATCTGGTCTGACTTGATGGAGGTTAACTGTTCATTAGATGATATTGGTGACTCCAGGAAATTTTGATTAGAGTCAGTAGAATTTGTTCTATCCTGAGTCATAGCTTCAATGATTTGACCAAGCTCAATTCCGGAGTGAATCCGATAGTCCGCAATTTGTTCTTCTTTGTTTATGAACTCGATCAGGGACTGCAGTGCCAATGCATTTGAACGGCTCTTAATAAGTATATCGACATTAAATAGATAGCCGACGTCATCTTGATTGGATAAGGTTTGTTTCATTCATCCCAGCCCCGTTAAATAATGTATAAGCACGTATGTACTCTAATATACTATAGCACTAATATGATGGAAATCATAGTACCAAAGGCTCAGAAATCGGTTAATTTTAAAACTTAGAATTATCCTTTGCTCGTTCCTTTCCTACGTTCTGACGGAGAGCGTTACCCACATCTTGATTACCCACTTTTTGTTCATCACGGCAGGTGTCCACACGGCGATTCACCAAGAGGCATACAATTATCGTGATCTGTTGAAGAGGAGGTGGATCGTGAAATTATGGTGACGATGGAGCCGATTGTGGTGGGAGAACACGTGCTCGTTGGGGTAGAAGTGAAACTTCCCAAAACGACACTGTTAACGATTAATACATCCAAAGGGTATATCATGTGCGGTGCTCTTGATGTGGGGTTATTGAATGAGAAGCTGGGCGATCGCAAGATTGTGGCCGCACGGGCTGTAGGCGTGCGAACACTGGAGCAGCTGCTTCATGCACCAATGGAATCGGTGACGACCGAGGCAGAGGCTTTGGGGATTACAGTAGGTATGACAGGTGTAGAAGCATTGTTAAAGATGATCTGAAGCACGTGTCGGTTTTCATTTTGCACCATAGAAATAGAACAGAAAAAGGGGACGAAGACGGATGTATTCGTCTTGTCCCTTCTCTTTACAGACCCATAGCAATGGTTGCTATATGGTTGTCATATATATTTCCATTCTCAATTATTCCTCGAAGGTAGTTGATACAAAGACCTCAACAAAGTTCTGCATGTTCGAAATCTTCTCATGTTGCTACATGCTCACCATTTTTCATTCTGCAAATAAAGCCGCGAGGTTCTCCTGGAAAGGCGCACGAACAATACCTTTTTCCGTAATAATTGCGGTAACATATTCGTTCGGGGTTACGTCAAAGGCTGGATTAAACACCTTAACGCCCTGCGGTGCAGTACGCTTGCCAAATCCTTCGGTCACTTCCTCAGCAGCACGCTCTTCGATTGGAATCAGATCGCCGGACGTTGTGGACAAGTCAATGGTTGATAGTGGACTTGCTACATAAAAAGGAATATTATGCGCTTTGGCGAGCACTGCCAGGCTGTATGTACCAATTTTGTTGGCGACATCACCGTTTGCTGCGACCCGATCCGTACCCACAATGACAGCTTGTACCCACCCTTTGGACATGACCATACCCGCCATGTTGTCACAGAGTAACGTTACGTCAATTCCGGCCTGTTGTAGCTCAAATGCAGTTAAACGAGCGCCCTGCAGGACGGGACGTGTCTCGTCAGCAAATACTTTCAGATGAATGCCACGCTCTTGAGCTAGATACATCGGAGCGGTTGCTGTACCGTATTTCGCTGTCGCCAGACCTCCTGCGTTACAGTGTGTAAGTACACCCATTCCATCCTCAAATAAAGGCAGGGCATGTTCACCGATCATGCGGCATACTTCTTCGTCTTCCTTCTGAATCAACAATGCTTCTGCTTCAAGCGCATCTGTGCTTTCATCCAGACTTAGACCAGCTTCTACAACTTGGTTAGCCTTTTGCATCATGCGATCTAATGCCCAAAAAAGATTAACCGCTGTTGGACGTGATGTTGCCAAATGTGCACAGACGGATTTGACATGATCCAGCCAGCCTTGAATAGCGATGCCATCATAAGCTTTGGCTCCGAGCACTACGCCGAAGGCTGCTGCGATACCAATGGCAGGTGCACCGCGTACTTTCATGGAATGGATGGACTCCCATACTTCCTCGGGAGTGTACAGTTTCAGCATAAGAATCGTTTCGGGCAGCAGACGCTGATCGAGCATTTCAAGCTTGTCCTTTTTCCAGTTTAGCGAAGACAGAGGCTGATGTTCAGGGGTTGTCATGGATGTTCCTCCGTTCAATAATGTTAGACTTTAACCGTTGTGAGAGCAGAAGATACCAGATCTAGAATCTCACCGATTGTATTTACGTGACGATTGTTCTTAATCAAGGCTTTACCAACGGCCAGTGCCTTTCGCTGTGCATGTTCACGTTCAGCAGCATCCGTAATGGTGTCGATGTCAGCGACGTGGGCAAGTCCTACGATGCGACGTACCATTTTTGCTCCGGTGAAACCAATCGTATCTCTAAATAGCTGTTGTACATACAGGTTTTGATAACCTGGTGTTTTAGCCATCGGGTCCATGAGGTCGGAAGCCCAAAGTGCACGGAAACGAGTTTCGAATTCAGTCCAGACATCACGTACCATGTCCAGTAACTCTGTTTCACGTTCTTTCCGGGCAGAGTGCTCTGAAATTCGGCCTGACAGTGAAACATAATGAAGCAGCAGGTTCGCCAGCACGGCGCCTACGTCAAAACCCATCGGCCCATAGAAAGCAAACTCGGGATCAATGACTTTGGTCGACTCAGGTGTAACAAAAATACTGCCTGTATGCAAGTCACCATGAAGAAGTGCTTGTCCGTGGGTCAGGAATTTTTCCCTGAGCAAGGCAATCTCCAAATGCAGTGCTTCGTCTGTACGAAGCGCTTCGGCTTCATCGTCGATCGCTGCTTCATAGTTGTTATTTGGTGCAATCCGATACGGTTCATCAAAGATCAGGTCTTCTGTTATTTTACATTGGTCAGGGTTTACGAATCGTCCCTGCTGTTCTTTCTTCTGTTGTTGGTTCATGCCGAGGTCTGAAGTGAAGAAGAGGGTTCTCGCCATAAACTCCCCAATATGCTGGGCGAAAAGAGGGTAGGAAGCTCCGTCAATCAGACCCTTGCGCATAATAACATGGTCACTTAAATCCTCCATGACCGTTAATGCGAGATCATCGTCATAATGATACACTTCAGGCACCATTCCAGGGCACAGACGATATTCTTCCTGCAGAATTTCACGTTCAATGCGAGCACGTACAAGGGAAAGCGGCCAGGATTCGCCAACCACTTTCGCATAAGGAAGCGCCTGTTTGATAATGATACTTTTATCGGAGCTCTGATCCGTGATATGGAAAACGAGATTCAGGTTGCCGTCACCGATCTCATGACAATCCAGATTCGCATCTGCCGCAAATGGACCCGGTAAAGTTTTGGCTAATTCGATCGCTTCTTGTGGGGTTAAAGGATGATATTGAGTCAAAGGTGCCACCTCCATATATATGAAGAAACAGGAAAACCCACTTCTTTGCTTGGTTTATGACAGTATATCGGATAAAGCACGTTTTTTGAACTTTTTTTTGAGACAAGTCTGGGTTGTGGTGATTCGAAGATCAGGCTCACGGGTAAAAATGAATAGGCTGGACGGTTGAATAAAACTGCGCAGCATAATACTTCCGCGAACTTAACGGGCTCTGAACTTGAACCCTCTGTCTTGCATGCAGGGGAACCTGAGATGACTTGGACAGACTAAAATTTTAAATTAAAGGATGGGATTGAATATGGCTACAAAAAACAAAACAGATCAAGCAAAATCCGTTGAACAAGTACTTAACCGTCAGGTGGCTAACCTGAACGTGCTGTATGTCAAAATCCATAACTATCACTGGTATGTAAAAGGCCCGAACTTTTTCACACTGCATGTGAAGTTTGAAGAGTTCTATAACGAAATCACAGTACAAATGGATGAAATCGCCGAGCGTTTGCTTACACTGAAAGGCAGCCCGGCAGCAACGATGAAAGAGTATCTCGAGATGGCTTCGATCCAAGAAGCTTCCGGCAAAGAAGATGCGAACGCTATGGTACAGAACCTGATTGAAGACTTCGCTACACTTTCCAATGAGTATCAGGAAGGTATTGATCTGGCCGATGCGGCTGAAGATCAGCCGACTGCTGATATGCTGACAGGCTTCAAAGCAGATCTGGAGAAACATATGTGGATGCTTCGTGCATACCTGGGATAAACCGTTTTTCTAAGGCGGACACAGAGCCGTCTGTCTGTAACCCATTCGTGGCTGATAAGTTCATCCGTAAAGTGTTCGGTGTTGCCTGCTAAAGTTGTCAGATAAGTGCCTGAGCGTCTATACTGCTGTCAAGAGTGACAGGGGAGGGCGAGCACAATGGTAGACACAAGAGCGGTACCGGCGTTAAAAGAATGGGCTTCTGCAATCCAAGCGCTGGAAAACGGTCGCCAGATTATGGTGATGCGCAAAGGCGGGATTGTGGAGGAAACGAAACATTTTGAGTTGAAAAGTCCAGCGTTTTACCTGTATCCGACTTATGAGCATCAGCGTAAAGAACTGATCAAGTCCTCGGATCAATCCTATGTTGAAGAGTCGCTGGCCGAATGGGTGCCTGAAGCTTCAACCGTCCGTATTACATCGTATGCTGAAGTAACGCAGGATTTGGAGATTCGAGATCAGGAGATGCTGGATCGACTTCTGGAATATCATATGTGGACAGCTGATTTTGCCGAATCCCGTTTGAAGTGGAAAAAGAAAGATCCGCTCCACGTGTTGATTCTACGTGTGTACCGTTTGCAGGAACCGGTGGAGATTCCCGTTTTGCCCGAGTATAATGGCTGCCGTTCATGGATTTCCATTCCGAATGGTCTGGTGCCGCGCGAAATGACGCCGGTGCTGGACGTTGCGGATTTTGCAGACCAGGTACAGAAGATTAACGAGACACTCAGAATGTAATTGGTTTATCTGCGAAAACTTATTTTGATAAGGTGTAATTAAAGGACTTATCCAGAAATGGATAAGTTCTTTTTTATTCAGTATGGAAGCTGAATAAACTGTGAATTTTGTGATTTATATCACTGTCCTGCATGCGGGAAGTTGTTTTCTCATTTGATTCAAACAGTCATTTATTATAGAATCATAAGGAACGAAGTTTCCTGAGAAGGACAAGAATTGATAGGAAATGACTTGATAATCATTGAGAATCAGTTTAGAATTATTCTAAAGTGATTGTTGCTCTACAGCATGTGAAGAAAGTATGTGGAGAGTGGCAAGAAGAAATTGCTTTACAGATGTAGGATGAAACAGAGAAAGTCAGGGGAAGCCCTGTTCAGATACAATAGGCGCTTTTTCGTTTTCGACAGCAAACATCAATTTAATCAATGGAGGGAAACAATACACATGACTACGAATTTCGTCATTGAAGGTCTGAAAGCGACCATTGAAGGTAAAGAAATCCTGAAAGGCATCAACCTGGAAATGAAAGGTGGAGAAATCCACGCGATCATGGGACCGAACGGAACAGGTAAATCCACGTTGGCTTCTGCTCTGATGGGACACCCTAAATATGAAGTAACAGATGGTACAGTCACTCTCGATGGTGAAGATGTACTGGATATGGCTGTAGATGAGCGTGCACGTGCTGGTCTGTTCCTGGCTATGCAATACCCGAGCGAAATTGCGGGTGTTACGAACTCCGATTTCTTGCGTAGTGCCATCAACGCTCGTCGCGGTGAAGGTAACGAGATTTCCCTGATCAAGTTCATCCGTCAAATGGAAGGTAAAATGAAAGAACTCGATATGAACCCTGAGTTTGCACATCGTTACCTGAATGAAGGTTTCTCCGGTGGTGAGAAAAAACGGAATGAAATTCTGCAAATGATGCTGCTGGATCCTAAAATCGTCGTACTTGACGAGATCGACTCCGGTCTGGACATCGACGCTCTGAAAATTGTCGCAGAAGGTGTAAATGCAATGAAAAGCGAAGATCGCGGCTTCTTAATCATCACGCACTATCAACGCCTGCTTAACTACATCACTCCAGACTATGTACACGTAATGATGCAAGGCCGCATCGTGAAATCTGGCGGACCTGAACTGGCTCAGCGTCTTGAAGCTGAAGGTTATGACTGGGTAAAAGCGGAACTGGGAATTACAGACGAAACTGTAGGTCAAGAAGCGTAAAGACAAAACGGAGGAGGATAATAAATGACTACACAAACAATTCTTCCGGTTGAATCTGAAGCGCTTCGCGCCTTGTCGGAAAGTAACAATGAACCCGGCTGGTTGACTGAGCAGCGGCTCGAAGCTTTGAAGCTTGCGGGCGAGCTGGCGCTTCCCAAACTGGAAAAACAAAAAATTGAACGCTGGAATATCAGCGAGTACGGAACATACAAAGCAGGTGCAGCGATTTCTTCCCTGGATGAAGTTCCTGCATCAATCAAAGAACTGGTTCAGGATCAAGCTGAAGGCAGCCTCGTAATCCAGCGCAACTCTGGAGCAGTATATTCCAAGTTGTCTGCTGATCTGGCAGCGCAAGGTGTTATCTTCACGGATCTGGCAACAGCTGTTCGTGAACATGCTGATCTGGTCAAGCCTTACCTGAACACAGCAGTCAAAGCCGATGAACATTCCATTGCCGCATTGCATGCAGCGTTGTGGAATGGCGGGGTGTTCCTGTACGTTCCGAAAAATGTGAACATTGAGGTTCCACTGCAAGCGGTGTTGCTTACAGACGATGCATCTGCAACTTTTGCGCCTCACGTACTCGTTGTGGCTGAAGCAAACAGCTCGGTTACTTACGTTGACAACTATGTGTCTGGTGAGCTTTCTGCACCGGTATTCCATAACGGAGTTGTGGAAGTATTCGTAAAAGCGGGTGCTAAAGTACGCTTCGCAACCGTTCACCAACTGAACGTTAACGTAACGGATGTATCCTTCCGCCGTGCTGTTCTGGAAAATGACGGTTCCATTGAATGGATCGTTGGTGAAATGAACAATGGTGATACGGCAAGCAACACGATGAGTGTCTTGAAAGGCAATGGGTCCACTTCGGATTCCAAAGTGATTGCGGTTGGTTCCGGTTCACAGAAGATCAACTATACAACTGAAGCACGTCACTTCGGTAAAAATACACCAAGCCAAATGATCACACGTGCGGTTATGCGTGAAGAGGCTTCGGCAATCATCAACGGTATTACGAAAATCGAGAAAGGCGCTACAAGAGCGGATGGACAGCAAACCGAGAAAGTATTGATGCTTAGTCCTAAAGCACGCGGAGACGCCAACCCGATCCTTCTGATTGATGAGGATGATGTAACAGCAGGTCACGCGGCTTCTGTAGGTCAAGTGAACGCAGAGCAAATCCATTACTTGATGTCTCGCGGGATTAACCGTACGGATGCGGAGCGCCTGATCATTTATGGCTTCCTTGCACCGGTGGTGGCGGATATTCCTTTGGAAGCACTGCGTACCCAATTGCAGTCCCTGATTGAGAAGAAGCTGGGACAATGAACCCATCCATTCGCGAGCAGTTCCCGATCCTCCACCAGGAAATCAATGGACACCCGCTCGTATATCTAGACAGTGCCGCGACTTCGCAAAAGCCTCGTGCTGTGATTGACGCGGTTAAACATTATTATGAATATGAAAACTCCAATGTGCATCGCGGTGTGCATACACTCGGAAGCCGGGCAACGGACGCTTATGAAGGCGCTCGTGAGAAGGTTGCCAAATTTATCAATGCTCGTCGCACACAAGAGATCATCTTTACACGCGGCACAACGACGGCCCTGAATTTGGTGGCTTCGTCCTATGCTCGCGCCAACTGTAAAGAAGGCGATGAAATTGTCCTTACACAGATGGAGCATCATAGTAACCTGATCCCTTGGCAGCAAGTGGCCAAGGAGACAGGCGCCACATTGAAATACATTCCGCTACAACCAGACGGCCATATTGAGTTGTCTGATGTGGAGCAAACAATCACGAACAAAACTAAAGTTGTCGCGATTGCTTATGTATCCAATGTAATGGGACTCGTACATCCCGTTAAACAGATCGCTGAAATAGCCCATCGCAATGGTGCAGTTATCGTTGTGGATGGTGCACAGAGCACGCCTCATATGAAGGTAGACGTGCAGGATCTGGACTGTGATTTCTACGCACTGTCCGGTCACAAAATGTGCGGGCCAACCGGTATCGGTGCACTCTACGGCAAAAAGGCGCTGCTGGAGTCCATGGAACCGATTGAATTTGGCGGTGAGATGATTAATGACGTAGGACTGTACGACTCCAACTGGAAAGAACTGCCGTGGAAATTTGAAGGTGGTACCCCGATTATTGCGGGAGCAGTAGGTTTGGGTGCTGCCATTGATTTTCTTGAACAGATTGGTATGGATGAGATTGCTCACCATGAAGGTGTACTCGCTGCTTATGCCACAGAACGTCTCGCTGAGATTGATGGCCTAACGATCTATGGTCCGGCTAAACGTCACGTTGGTGTAGTGACCTTTAACTTGGGAGATGTTCATCCCCATGATGTAGCAACTGTGCTGGATGCGAGCGGTATAGCGATTCGTGCAGGACACCACTGCTGTCAGCCGCTGATGCGCTGGCTTGAAGTAAGCTCAACGGCTCGTGCGAGCTTTTATCTATACAATAACGAACAAGATGTAGATCGGCTTGTCAGCGCCTTAATCCAGACAAAGGAGTATTTCGGCGATGCAACTTGATGATCTGTACCGACGTGTTATAATGGACCATTACAAAAACCCGCGTAACCGCGGAACGTTTGACAATGACGTCGTCACGGTGAATTTAAACAATCCAACGTGCGGCGACCGGATTTCACTACAGCTGATGCTGAATGACGGAATCGTTCAGGAGGCCAAGTATACGGGAGAAGGTTGTTCGATCAGCATGTCTTCGGCATCGATGATGACCGAGGCTGTCAAAGGCAAGACGATTGAGCAGGCGCTCGATTTGGCTAACCGTTTCTCCTCATTGATGCAAGGGGAAGAAGTCGATTTCGACGATTATGAAGATCTCGAAGCCCTATCCGGTGTGAACAAGTTCCCTGCACGCATCAAATGTGCCACTCTGGCCTGGAATGCATTACGCAAAGGAATTGACGAAGAGGACAATGTACAATAACGATAGGGAGGTCGAGCAAGATGGCTAAAAAAGCACCAGAAATGGAAGAGTATAAATATGGTTTTCGCGATGAGCATAAATCCATCTTTCAAACCGGCAAAGGTCTGACAGCGGAAGTTGTAACGGAAATTTCTAAAATCAAGAACGAACCGGAGTGGATGCTGGAATTCCGTTTGAAATCCTTGAAACAGTTCGAGAAGATGGCTATGCCTAAATGGGGCGGCGATCTGGATGGACTTGACTTTAACGATATTCAATACTATGTTCGTCCTTCGGAAAAGCAAGGGAAAACATGGGAAGAAGTTCCTTCCGAAATCAAAGAAACGTTTGATAAACTGGGAATTCCAGAAGCGGAGCAAAAATTCCTCGCAGGGGTATCGGCTCAGTATGAGTCCGAGGTTGTATACCACAATATGCAAAAGGAACTGGAAGACCAAGGCGTAATCTTCATGGATACCGATACGGCACTGAGAGAGCACCCGGAAATCCTGCGTGAATATTTCGCTACCGTTATTCCGCCAGCAGATAACAAATTTGCTGCCTTGAACAGTGCGGTATGGTCTGGAGGAAGCTTCATCTACGTACCAAAAGGCGTAAAATGTGAAGTGCCTCTGCAAGCATATTTCCGGATTAACTCCGAAAATATGGGTCAATTCGAGCGTACATTGATTATTGCAGACGAAGACAGCTTCGTTCACTATGTAGAGGGCTGTACTGCTCCAATTTACAGCACAAATTCCCTGCACAGTGCGGTAGTTGAGATCATCTGTAAGAAAAATGCCCGCGTTCGTTACACAACGATTCAAAACTGGGCACCAAACATCTACAACCTCGTTACCAAACGTGCGGTTGCTGAAGAGAATGCAACGATGGAATGGGTCGATGGTAACATCGGTTCCAAACTGACGATGAAATATCCTGCGGTTGTACTGAAAGGCCGTGGAGCTAAAGGTTCCGTTCTGTCCATCGCTGTTGCAGGTAAAAACCAGCACCAGGATGCAGGCGCGAAAATGATTCACTTGGCTCCCGATACAACGTCAACAATTGTATCTAAGTCGATCAGTAAACACGGTGGTAAAGTAACGTACCGTGGTTTGGCTTCCTTTGGACGCCAAGCTGAAGGCGCGAAATCCAACATCAAATGTGATACTCTCATTCTCGATAATGAGTCCACATCGGATACAATTCCTTACAACGAAATCATGAATGATAACATCATGCTGGAGCATGAAGCAACGGTATCCAAAGTGTCTGAGGATCAACTCTTCTACCTGATGAGTCGTGGTCTGACCGAAGCTGAAGCAACGCAGATGATCATCATGGGCTTCATTGAGCCGTTCACGAAAGAATTGCCAATGGAGTACGCGGTTGAAATGAATAGATTGATCAAATTCGAAATGGAAGGCAGCATAGGTTAAACACTGCAGCCTTCTACGATCAGCTGAACACTGTAGCAGAAGCTCTGTGACAGACCCAGCTTTGTGACTAAAACACCTCTTAGAACAGACTGTATAACAATGTCTGTCTACGAGGTGTTTTTTTATACTCATCTAACAAAAGTCACACTAAATACAAAGTGATTTGAATAGAAGGAGTGAGATGATTGAAAAGGAATTGGGTAAAACGGGGAGCAGCCCTGCTTTTAACTGCTGCTGTAATCTTGACGGGTTTTCAGGCAGCATCACCAAAGGTACAGGCAGAGGAAAGTGGAGTAGCAACGGGTTCATTCAAGGTACTGAGTTATAATGTGGGCGGTCTCCCGAGCCTTGTATCCAGTTCCAAACCTCAAGAGTACACCGTTCAGATTTCTCCCAAACTCAATAACTATGACATTATTAATGTGCAGGAAGATTTTAATTATCATAATGAACTGATCTCGCAGGTATCGCTGCCCTACTTGACCCAAAGCAGTGGGCCAGCAGGTTTTGGAAGCGGACTCAATAGTTTATCCCGGTATTCCTTCCGTGATTTGAAACGTGTGACCTGGAATAAGCGTTCGGGTTTCTTCGATAATGGTAATGATGAATTGACGCCAAAGGGTTTTACAGCTTCAGTGTACGAGATTGCACCAGGCGTAAAAGTAGATGTATACAACCTTCATGCAGATGCTGGCGGTGATGCTAATTCGCTTGAGGCAAGACGTGATAACATCCGGCAGCTCTCCAACTACATCAAAGAGCATTCGGACGGTAATGCGGTCATCGTTATGGGTGACACAAATACAAGGTACACCCGTGCTTCCGACAATATTGAGCTGCTTATGTCTGAAAATGGATTGAGAGATCCATGGATTGATCTTATTCGTGGGGGTAATATCCCTGTTGACGGAGACGCTCTTATGGATGGTACGAATAAAAACGGTCCGAATTATGAGGTTGTAGATAAAATCTTGTATCGCGGAAGCAGGGCACTTTCCCTTCAGGCTCAGAGCTATCGTCTGGAAGACCAGGTCTTTGTTGATTCTAAAGGAAATCAGTTATCGGATCACTATCCGATTACAGCAACATTGGTATACAGCATATCTTCACAATATCAGCTAAGTTCGTCTGTAGGCGGGTCTGGGGGAATAGGTTTTAACGATCTAAATCAGATTCCTGATGCTGAGCCTAGTTCCATCGTAATCAATACAGGTAACCGTGTGGACGGTATCACAGCGATATATAGAGACGGAACAGCTTTGAGCCACGGAGGCAGTGCCAGTGCGACTACCTTGAACCTGGCCGAAGGGGAGTACCTGACACACATGACGATTGCTCAGGGGACGCGAAATGGAGACAAACGTATCTTCTATGTAGAGTTAACGACCAGCCTTGGTCAACAAATTGCAGGTGGTCAGAGGACGTCAGATCAGATTCAACTGGAAGCGCCCGTGGGCTGGTACATTGCCGGTTTTTACGGAAGAGCAGAACAGGAATTAGATCAGCTTGGTGTCGTGTATAAGCCAATCCGTGCAAAGTAAGTAGGAAATGTAGTTTCCCGTATTTTCATTCTATACTTTTCAGATAGAGCATAAATCATATCATCAGCCGCACCGCTTGAAACGATTATTGAAACCGAAAGGTTATCGTACGATCGTATTCCGAGCAGTGCTCTTTTTGCTCCAATCAGACGAAACGCACAGGCCAATTCATAGAGTTAAGCATTTAATGATAGAAAAAGGATGTGATGCTATGAATGCAAACCCTTTCGAAGGGTATCGGATTACAAGTTCATTCGGTTATCGAATTCATCCTATACATGGAGGCCAGACGTTTCATCGAGGGGTAGATCTGGTCACTGAACCTTGGAATGGGCCTGTATCTGCTTTTCTAGAAGGGACGGTACGTTTTGCAGCTGAAGGACGCACAGGCTCCGGTTTTGGAGGATACGGGCTTACTGTGGCGCTTGAGGATCATCGTGGATACTTACATTGTTACGGTCATCTCTCACGCATTGCCGTTAATGTTGGTCAGCGAGTGAGGAAAGGGCAGCTAATCGGTTATCAAGGGAGTACAGGACAGAGCACGGGTCCCCATGTCCATTATGAGATTCGAAAAACAAGCTCGCCTTCGTACGGATATACGGCAAGTGAAGATGGCGTTGTTGAGCCAACAGCGTATTTGTTAAACGAATACGGAACGATCTCTCAGGAAGAGGAGGGCCCGCCAATGACAAGTCAGGAAAAGCAATTGTTCACGCTTATGCAGAAGCAATTGGAGCTTCAAGGTGGCTGGATTCAAGAACAGAAGCGATTATCCAACATGAGCTGCCCTGACTGGGCGCAGGAGGCATTAGCTTATTATCATCCCTATATTCAAGATGACACAGGAAGTTATGACTTTTGGAGAATACTTGTAATTATGTATCGGAAGGAAATGGGAATACAGGTACCAAAAAAGGATTGAAGCCTTAAGAGCAAAGGGCAGTATAAGAGAAAACCACTTATCTCCTATGGGCTATGAACCAAATTGCGAAGAATGCCGTTTCGCCCAGTTCCTCCAACGGGGGAGCGTCATATGTTAGGGTATACCTGATAAAGAGGAGGCAATCACATGAGCGAAGTAGGTTATGGCTGTAAAGGCAACGTTGGTGGTGTAGGCGGTGTAGGTGGATACAATCCATGTACGTCGGTCGGCGCGATCTTGGTACTGTTCATCCTGTTGGTTATCATCACAAAAGCATTCTGTGTGTAACTCCTTCGACTGAATAGAAGCAAAAGGGATCAAAGGGAAGCTCAATCGGGCTTCCTTTTGATCCCTCTTTTCTCTGCAAGCGTGATTTATTGGACGTAAATTTCAACAATGGCAATATCTCTTTCTTTCGCTAAATCGATAAAGGCCGTAGAGGTCTGAACAAGTGGGCGGAAGTAATCAGCTGGATTGTTCATGACAATGACACCAGTTTGTCCTGTGGTGAGCAGTACTTTTTTACCAATAAAATTCGGAAGCATATGTTTGATCAGCTCTTGGGTTGCTTCGCCATTCAACTGACCAAAACTGAGGCTGTACAACTCGCACAGAACAGAAATTAACTCTTGTTTGGTTTGATACACCCGATTCGTTGTCATTGCGCTGTAGACGTCGGCTACAGCAGTGATACGAGCATAGGGATGAATCTCATCTCCTCGCAAACCATGCGGATAACCACTGCCATCCTCACGCTCATGATGTTGAAGAGCGACCATGGCGATGACTTCGTCCTCTGTTGAAGCTTTGATAATATCGTAACCGTAAAAGGTATGTTTTTTCATTTCTGCGAATTCTTCTGTTGTTAGTTTGCCTGGTTTATGTAATATTTCAGAAGGAATTTTGGACTTGCCAATATCATGAAGATATCCTGCTTTGGCTACTGTAAGACATTCCTCTGGGCTATAACCCATCCAGCCAGCAATATAAAAAGCAAGCATGCCAACCTGCAAGGAATGGTTGTAGGTGTAGTCAATGTCTCCATCTAGCATAAGCAGCAGGGAGACAACATCTTTTTGTTTTTCGAGCTGTCCTGTTAAGGTGCTTACAATCTCGTCAACCTGTGATTCATCAATAAAGCCTTTTTCTAGGGCTTCTTGGAACAGAGATTCTGTGCCTTTGATCGTGTCGTTAAACAGATTGGTTAACAGACGGGTCTGATCGGAAGGCAAGTTTTGTTCATTAGAGTGAAGGTTGGATGATTGTTCTACATCTGCGAAATCAATTCCATGCTGCAACAGCTTAGATATATCATCTTCGCTGAGAACGGAACCTTTCATCAGCATGTGGAGACCTGAAGTATTGTAGATATCATTTTTTAGCAGGTCGCCGGGTTTAAGATCTGTAACATGCACTCTCACGTATAAACCACCTTTTCCTCGACTAATATCGACACATATCATTATAATAACAAGAAAAAAATGGGTTGACAACGACTTATTTACTGTTCAAACACCTCTGTAAACAGCGAATAGACTCATTTTTTTCTAGTCCATGGGGTTCCAGGGTCCTAGTTGATGGCCTTTCCACTCGGAACCGTCCTCCCAGATTTCTTTTTTCCAAATCGGTACCGTTTGTTTCAGTCTTTCAATGGCGTAACGGCTTGCATCGTAACAGTCGCTGCGATGAGGCGAGGATACCGCGATAACGACACTGATTTCGGCAACGTCAACTTTGCCAATTCGATGACTGATCGCACAGCGCACACCTGGCCAGCGTTCTGCTATCTCCGTGCCGATCGCCGCCATATGGGACAGCGCCATAGGTACGTATGCTTCGTATTCCAGATAAACAGTGCGTTGTTCACCAGTCATTTCCCGTGTCGTTCCTACAAAAGTTAATGCAGCACCATGATTGGCGGTAATGACCAAGTCGGTCGTTGCCTCAACGGACAAGGGAGCAGTAGTAATTAGAAACATACCATCTTCTGTGCGATGCTCTTGTGTATGAGGGTGATCCATACTCTGGTTCGCCGTACCGTCGCCTCCGGATACAGGAGGGATCAAAGCCAGTTCATCATTCGCCTTAAGTATTGTATCGGCAGGAGCATATCTCTGGTTTACTGCTAAAAATGATGAACGAATCTGTGAGGCAGCTTCAGGGTAAGTTTGACTTAACTGTTCTTTAAGCATAGTAGCTGTAAGCATCTCACCGTCATATTCAAATTCAAGTTGGGATGTATTTAAACGTTCTGCAATACCTGCAAATAGTTGAATTGTAAATTTCATGGAATAACTCGCTCCTTTTTGATCTCTAAACCCTATAAATATATCATAACGACGTAGAAAATGTTATGCTTATCCATTAGAAGAATGTACGTTTAATGAACGCAGGGGAGGCAGTGTAATGCGCAGCAGCGAGAAGCAAACATTAACCATTCTGCACACTAATGATATACACAGTCATTTCGGCTCCATGAGTGCGATCGCTGCTATGATCAATGAGGAACGTGCCCAAGGTGGACATCTGCTTGTCCTTGATATTGGCGACCATATGGATCGAATGGCTGTTGAAACGGAAGGCACACTCGGAATGGCCAACGTAGATGTGCTTAATCTGACAGGTTATGATGCTATTACGATAGGAAATAATGAGGGGCTAACCTTTACGCCAGAGCAACTCGCTCAGTCTTATACGGGGCTCCTTTGTCCGATTGTGTGCGGCAATGTGATAGAACAGGGTACAGGACATCCTCCAGCCTGGATGAAACCTTCGGTTATTGTCGAAAAGGGACCATTTCGCATTGGTCTGCTAGGAGCAACAGCCCCGTTTAACACCTTCTATGAACTGCTGGGCTGGCAAGTGACGGACCCTGTACAAACCTTAAGAGATCAGGTTAAGGTACTGCGTGAACAAGTGGACGTGATCGTTGTTTTATCTCATCTGGGTCTTTCAACGGACAAAAGACTGGCGGAACAGGTTGAGGGCATTGATGTTGTCCTAGGCGGACACACTCATCATGTACTGGAGGAACCGTTGCTGATTGGCAATACCGTTCTGGGGGCGGCGGGTAAATTCGGACAATGGATCGGGAGAGTTGTGCTGGAAAGAGCAGGCCAAGCAGAGCCTGTGCAACTGGTGAGCAGCGGTTGTGTGCCAGTGCAGAGCGGCATGCTGGAAGAACAGGTGTCTCTGGCAATTGCTACGAACCGTACGGAAGCTGAACGATTGCTGGATCAGACGGCCGTGATCACGGATCAAACCTTGCCCGTGTATTATGAGCGGGAATCGCCTTTTGCTATTTTACTTGCACAAGCTGTGCGGCACTTTACAAAAGCAGAAATATCGCTTGTAAATGCGGGCCAGTTACTCGGAAACCTACCACAAGGGAACATTACGAAAGGAATGTTACATTCCCTATGTCCATCTCCAATAAATGCTTGTACAATATGTTTGAAAGGTGATCAAATTCGTGAAGCGCTTGAACAGTCACTGTTGGAGGAATTCTTCTCTAAACCTATCGTGGGATATGGCTTTCGGGGACGTATTCTCGGCATTTTATGCGTGGATGGAATGGAAATTCGTTACGATCCTAATGCGCCAGCCTATGATAAGATCCAATTCATTCATGTGAACGGTATACCTATGGATGGGAAGCGTGAATATGTGGTTGGAACGCTTGATATGTTTACGTTTAATGTGGGGTATCCTTCTTTGGCTCAAGGAAGTAATGTACAATATTATCTTCCGGAATTTATAAGGGATTTGCTGGAAGAGGAATTAAAACGACCAGGGGGGCTGGAGGAGAGTTTGCGTCATCGCTGGTACCAAAGTTAGAAGCTGGAACAAGACTGCCTTCTGCTGATGCGGCGGCTAGTGTTCATTACATCTAAGGAGCGGGAGAGGATAGGCTGTGCGTTTAGTACATATAAACTTATTGCAGCCTGGCATGAAGCTGGGGAAACGAATTTTTAGTGAGGAAGGTCTGGTTTTACTCAGTGAGGACGTAGAACTGACGAGCCGGTTAATCGGACGGTTGAAAGATCTCGGGATTGGATATGTGTACATTCAGGATGCTGCGACAGAAGATATTATCGTGCCTGATATGTTACAGGAAGAGACCAAGCGAAGAGCACTTGTGGAGATCAAACAGCAATTTCAACATATGTCCGGCTTCAAAAGTAAAAATCAGATCACACATTTTGGTAAAGCGCTTAGTGGTGTAATGAACAGCATTCTGGAGGATATCGGTGGTCAAAAGGAAGCGATGATCATGTTAATGGACATGAACTCCAGCGATTTTGACCTATATACTCACTCATTGAATGTTTGTGTGTATACTCTGGTGCTTGGTGTGGCATCAGGTTATACACGTCAGCAACTTATGGAGATTGGTCTAGGTGCTCTGCTTCATGATATTGGAAAAACGCAGATTTCCTCCGATATTTTACATAAACCTTCACGTCTGAGTGATGAGGAATACAAGATTATTCAACAGCATACGACGTATGGACATCGCATTCTCAAGGATGAACCCGGCATCCCTCTTCTTGCAGCACACTGTGCACTGCAGCATCATGAGCGAATTGATGGCAGTGGCTACCCTCTAGGTTTGAAAGGCAATGAAATCCATGAATATGCGAAATGGATTGCTCTTGCCGATTCGTATGATGCCATGACGACCAATCGGGTCTATCGTCAAGCTTTATTGCCGCATCAAGCCGTAGAAGTACTATATACAGGTTCTGGAACGCTTTATGAACAGTGGATGCTTGAAAAATTTAGGGATTGTGTAGCGATCTATCCCGTAGGAATTTCCGTTAAACTGAGTACTGGAGAAGTTGGCGTAGTCGCTGCAATTCAACCTCGCGTGCCACAGCGGCCATTGATTCGTGTGATCAAGGATGCAGAAGGGCAGGTCCTTAGTGCACCCTACGAAATAAATCTTGCTACGCAGCTTTCAGTCATGATTACAGGGGTGGAGGGTGCGGAAGATACTGCTATACTTCCGAAGCAGGAACAGTTGCATAGTTGAGCTAAGGAAGTATAGAGCAAGCAGAGCAGGCGCTCAGGTGGTCATATCGGGAACGTGAAGCGAGTTCCCTATGATTCATGAGCGTTTTTTGTCATGTAATGGTCAGGGTTTGGCTGTGCAGGAAGGTTCGTGATTGTGCTATGATAAAAGATAACTCCCAAAAAAGTATTCTCGGATATGATGTAAATAAAACTTTTTAGGTTAATAAAAGGAATAAGGTGAAGAACAATGACCATGCTAAACTCAGGATCGGTACAACCGATGCCATTATCCCCAACGAATGATCCGTGGGATCCAATTGGGTCTCTGCGTACATATGGCCGGCATGTGCTGACCAGTGTAGAAATGACAGTGACACATCTGTGCAATATGCGATGTGAACATTGTGCCGTAGGGGATATGCTTACGATGCAAGAGGCACCTGCGCTACCACTCTCATTAATGTTGAAACGACTGGATGAGGTGGAGCATCTGCAGACGATCAGTCTGACAGGCGGTGAACCCAGCTTTAGCCAAAAGACAGTAGATGAGATGATCATTCCACTGCTTAAATATGCCAAAGAACGCGGGATTCGCTCCCAGATTAATTCCAATTTGACGCTGGATATCAGCCGTTATGAAAAGCTACTCCCCTACTTGGATGTGATGCACATCTCATTTAATTATTTGAATGCAGATGATTTCCATCAGGTGGGATTCGCCAACAGCGGTAGACAGGTAAAACGTGAAGTCGCCGTGAAAATGTATGAAAAGATGATTGAAAACTCTCGCAAGCTCAGTGAGGCCGGTATGTTTATCTCTGCAGAATCGATGATTAATTATCGAACGCATGATAAGCTGGAGGGCATTCACCAGTTGATTCGGGAAATGGGCTGTGTACGGCACGAAGTGCATCCGATGTACAACTCTAATTTTGCATCTTCTCTTCCAGTGTTATCACTGGATCACATGAGAGCGGCCATTCATCGGTTGCTTGATGTCCGTGATAAAGACATGTGGATGCTTTTCGGAACACTGCCGTTCTTCGCATGCAGTGCAGCCGAGCAGGATCGTGAACTGATTAATCGCTTGTACAGCGAACCTAATGTAACGGTTCGTAATGATCCGGACGGGCGCAACCGTGTTAACGTCAACATGTTTACCGGCAACGTATACGTGACTGATTTCGCGGATATCCCTGCATTTGGCAACATCCATGACCGAAAGCTGGATGACGTATTCCACGAATGGTCTGCGGAGCATCCGCTCAATCAGACGGTAAACTGCCATTGTGATGCTGCATCCTGTTGCGGGCCAAATCTGCTCGTGGCTGATATGTATTATAAAGGCATGGACTTCAAATCTAGAAAAGCTATTTTACGTTAATATTCCAGGTGCATTCCTGAAATAGACAGAGAAGGGGAGTTACATCTTGGACATTCACACCGAATTTCATCTTGGACAGCTGGTATTTAATTTGGTCTGTGTCTTTTTGCTCGTATTTTTGAATGGCGTATTTGTCGCAGCGGAGTTTTCTCTCGTCAAAGTAAGACAGACACGCCTGACACAATTGCAGAGTGAGGGAAACCGTCTGGCTGGTTATGCGTTGAAGGTGAACGGTAAACTGGATGCCTATCTGTCGGCAACACAGTTCGGAATTACACTGACATCTCTTGGACTCGGATGGTTAGGAGAACCTGCAATCTCCAAACTGCTCGTGGAACCGCTAATGTTTAAGCTGGGCGTTTCCGATACGGGCCTGATTACGACGGTATCGGTCGTTATCGGTTTTTGTATCATTACGTTCTTGCATATCGTACTTGGTGAGCTGGCACCCAAATCATTGGCGATTCAAAAAACAGATGGAGTGGCGTTGCTTTTATCCGCACCATTACTATTATTTTATAAAATTTTCTTCCCGTTCATCTGGGTTCTTAATGCATCAGCGAATGCTTTATTACGTTTGGCTGGTATTGAACCCGCGAGTGAAAGTGAGGCCCATTCCGAAGATGAGCTTCGCATCCTGATGAAACAGAGCGCCAAAAGCGGGGTCATCGATAAGGATGAGATCAAGCTGATGGATAATATCTTTGATTTCTCAGACATGCTGGCTCGTGAGGTTATGTTGCCTCGTACAGATATGGACTGTCTGTATACCCATCTGTCGCTGGAGGAAAATCTAAAGATCATCAACGCAACGAAGCATTCCCGTTACCCGGTTGCCGTAGAGGATAAGGACGAGATTATCGGATTTATCCATATCACGGACCTGTTGCTGGCGGAACCGGAGCAACAACAGGATCTGGCTTCAATGGTGCGTCCGATTCTGAACGTTCCCGAGTCGATGGAGATCAGCCATGTGTTACGTTTAATGCAGAAAAAGCACTCCCAGATGACGCTTGTAGTCGACGAATATGGGGGGACTGCAGGATTGCTGACGGCTGAAGAGATTTTGGAAGAAATCGTTGGGGATCTGTATGATGAGTTCGAGGATGAGCGGCCACATATGGAACGAATCGGTGAAGCCTTTTCGATCGATGGACGTTCGTTGATCGAGGAAGTGCATGAATGGACCGGAGCGATCATTGAGGATGAAGAGGTAGATACCATTGGCGGCTGGCTATTCAAAGAACTGGAAGGCAGTCCGGCCAAGGGGAAAACACGTGAGCGGAACGGTTATATCTTCGAAGTCGAAGAGTCTACACGTCTACGTATTAACCGGGTCAAAGTGTACAAGCAAGTAAAAGAACAAGATGAAATCTCGGAAGATGAGCAGTGATCTTCTGTTGTCTCAAGATGATGATCGATGTGAACAATAGCGGATAAGCAAGACCTTTAAGTAAGACCTTTGAAGTGGTGTTCTGGCACCCTTTGAAGGTTTTTTTTGCGTGGTAGGAATAAGTAAGCTTGCTCTGCAATGGCAAGATCCTTCTTATAGTTTCTGTAAAAAGTGATTATCTTGATCATCTCGACATATTGTTATAAGGACAGGAAATGATGGGAATGTACTGTATGCCTTGTGAAGCAATGCCGGAATGCATGTAATTGCATGATAAAGGAGGCGTTTCGATTGAAAGATCCTCTGAAAGATCCTCAGGTTCGGGCATATGTTCCTTTTGTGGGTCCATTTGATCCGTGTAAACCTCTAGGTATTCGTACGTATCTGGTTCCACCGCAATTATTTATTCCTTTTCAGCCGATGGGCTGGCCGCAATACAGTCCGGCAGAAGCTTTAAGGCTCGGCACATTGTGGCCAGCGCTGTACAGTCCGTATACCTCGAAAAAAACGAAGGAAAGGGCGGTGGTGAACGATGGAGAAGGAACAGCCGAAAGCCTGTGACGCCCAATATTACGAACTGCTGGAGGAACTACAGGCGCTGGATTTTGTCCTGGTTGAGCTGAATTTGTATTTGGATACACATCCGGGAGATTTTCAAAGTATCGAACAGTATAACAAGTTCAGCCAGGAACGGATGCGCGTTGCGCATGAGTTTCAGCAGTTATATGGTCCGCTGACGAATTTTGGTCATGCCTTTTCCAAATATCCGTGGGAGTGGTCCCAGACCCCTTGGCCTTGGCAAGTATAAAATCGAAGGAGGCGTCCTGTGCATGTGGGTATATGAGAAAAAATTGCAATATCCAGTTCGGGTGAGTAAATGTGATCCGCATATGGCGAAGCTGTTGATGGAACAATATGGCGGTGCAGACGGAGAGCTCGCAGCAGCCTTACGCTATCTGAATCAACGTTATACCATTCCCGACAAAATTATCGGTCTATTGAACGACATTGCGACTGAGGAATTTTCCCACTTAGAGATGATTGCAACGATGATCTACAAACTCACCAAGGATGCTACGATGGAGCAACTGGAGCTGGCCGGGTTGGATGCTCATTATGCGGCACATGATCGCGCTCTCTTTTATAACAACGCTGCGGGAGTACCCTTCACGGCCACCTATATTCAAGCTAAGGGTGATCCGATCGCGGATTTGTACGAAGATATCGCAGCCGAAGAGAAGGCCCGGGCTACATATCAATGGTTAATTGATTTGACCGACGATGTCGATTTGCAGGACAGCCTGAAATTTTTACGGGAACGCGAGATTGTGCACTCTCTGCGGTTCCGGGAGGCCGTTGAAATTCTGAAGGATGATCGGGAAACGAAAAAAATATTTTGACGAACAAAAGGGAATGAGTAGTGAAAATAGCCATGTAATTTAGCACTAAAACTATCCCATCGACATTTTTCTGTCGGTGGGTTTATGTATGTTATATAGATTAAAAATAGCTCGAGTAAGAAGTTTTAAAGAAAATTTGTACATATTTTAAATTAATAATCTGATAAATTTAAAATGGGAAAAATTGTTTTTTGTTATCTTTTAGACCTGTTATAATTATTTTTATTTGTTAGTTCTATATTTAATTTTAAATTCCATATATTAATTCCAAAAAATTCAAATTTGGATTTAAGTACAGGATAAAGGGGCAACCGATGAAGGCTGAAGTGGTCTACGAGGAAGAAAATATTCACCAGCAAAATGAAAAGGAAAGGAAGCGAAAAACCGATACAGGGCTGAGCTGTTTAATTTTGGTGGCCAACTATCATAACATCTCAGCGGATTATGAGCAGATTAAACACTCTTTTGCTATCGGTGATGATGGGACGAACACGTTGCAAATGCTCAAAGCATCGAGGGACCTGGGGTTAAAATCCAAAAAGGCAAGGATTCCACTAAAACGTTTGTATAAGCTGCCGCTACCTTCGGTGTTGATTACCAAAGAGGGAGAGTACTTAGTTCTCGCCAAAACAAACGATGATCAGTTTCTTATCTTCGATCCGCTCGTAGGCAAACCGTCTTCGATTTCCGTTAAAGAAATGGAAGAAATATGGAGCAACGAGGTCATTTTATTTTCTCCTAAAGTTAAAACTGCGCATTCGGAAGCCTTTGGTCTCAAGTGGTTTCTACCCGCATTGTGGAGGCACAAAAAGATACTAGCTGAAGTGTTGCTGGCGTCCTTGTTTATTCAATTATTTGGCCTGGTATCTCCGCTCATTACACAAGTAATTATTGACAAGGTTCTTGTGCACCACGGACTCTCCACTCTAAATGTGCTCGCGATCGGTCTGTTGATTATTATCATATTTGAGTTGATTCTTGGAATCAGCCGTACATACGTTTTTACCCATACGACCAGCCGAGTTGACATTACCCTGAGCACAAAGCTGTTCAGTCATTTGTTTCGTCTTCCCTTATCCTATTTTGAGAATCGGAGAACAGGCGCAACTATTGCTCGCGTAAGGGAATTGGAGAATATTCGTCAGTTCCTAACAGGGTCTCCTTTTACGGCAGTACTTGATCTGTTATTCATCGTTGTATACATAGCTGTTATGTTTGCGTTCAGTTCTAATTTAACATTTATTGCGTTAGGCACGTTGCCTTTATACGCCCTGCTATCGTTAATCTTTACTCCTTTATTGCGAAATAGGCTGGAGGAGCGGTTTCAACGCGGCTCAGAGTCCCAATCCTATCTGGTTGAGGCAGTATCCGGTATTCAGACGATCAAATCATTCGCACTTGAGCCGATTTCTCAGAAGAAGTGGGAAGGACTGCTCTCCAATTATACAAGAGCTACGTTTAAAGTGCTCCTGTTATCCGGTACGGCAGGCTCGCTTGCGCAGTTTATCCAGAAAATATCAAATCTCGTTATTTTGTTCTACGGTACACATCTGGTATTGGCGGGGACAATATCGGTCGGACAATTGATTGCTTTCCAGATGCTGGCCTCACGCGTCAGCGATCCAGTGTTACGGCTGGTACAGATGTGGCAGGATTTCCAGCAGACTGGTATTTCCATTAACAAACTAAAAGATATTTTCGAGGTTAAGCCGGAACCGGCAGTCTCAGTATCCAAAACGAGATTGCCGCGGATTCAAGGGAAGATTGGCTTTGAGTCCGTCACCTTCCGCTATAAAGTAGATGGTCCGGAAATTATAAGGGATCTCTCGTTTGCGATCCAGCCAGGAACGGTTGTTGGAATCGTGGGCCGCAGTGGTTCCGGTAAAAGCACGGTTTCCAAGCTGATTCAGAGGCTCTACGTGCCTGAGTCCGGTAAAATTCTAATCGACGGAGTGGACATTTCCTTGGCCGACCCATCGTGGTTGCGTCGACAGATTGGTGTCGTGCTGCAGGAGAACTATCTGTTCAGTGGAACGATCCGGGAGAATATCGCATTGAATAACCCCTCTGCCCGGATTGAGGATATTGTTCGGGTGGCTCATTTGGCGGGAGCGCATGATTTTATTATTGGGCTGGCAGAAGGGTATGACACGATGGTCGGTGAACGGGGTGAGGGATTATCTGGCGGACAACGGCAGAGAATAGCGATTGCCCGGGCGCTCCTATCGAATCCTCGCATCCTGATCTTCGACGAAGCGACCTCAGCGCTTGATTATGAATCGGAACGAATCATTCAGAATAATCTGCAAAAAATCTGTGCAGGTCGTACCGTAATCATCATTGCCCACCGGCTATCTACACTCAGAACAGCCAGTAAGATTATCGTGCTGGATAAAGGACATCTAGTTGAAGCTGGATCACATCAAAGCTTGCTGGCAAACAAAGGGCTATACCATTATCTCTATAACCAGCAGGAGAGGGAATAGACATGTTTGGATTAAAATCGGATCGTTTGGAATATGAATTTTTACCGGCAGCCATAGAAATTGAAGAGACCCCACCAGCACCGCTCGGACGCTGGCTGATTTGGACAATCATTATTCTTTTTGTCATTGTGGTGGCCTGGTCTTATCTGGGTAAGGTTGATGAAGTCGCAGTGGCTCGTGGGAAAGTCATTCCAGATGGTCGAACCAAGGTCCTACAGCCGCTCGAAGGGGGAACCATCAAGGAAGTGCTGGTAACCGAAGGGGAGCATGTACAAAAGGGGCAACTGCTGATTGAACTCGATTCGACGACCTCTGAGGCAGACATTCAAGAGATGGCCAAGCAGTTGTACGTAGCCAAACTGCAAAAAGCGATGCTTGAAGCTGAACTTGAGGGCAACGCTTTTGAGGGGCTGGCAACGGGAGAAGTTCCACCTGCCGGTTCTGCCATTGATACAGAAAATGTTCTGCAAGTACAAATGCAACTGCGCGAGGCTCGGGATGAGGAGTTCAAGAGTAGAATCAAAGCCGCCGAACTCGTCGTCTCCCAGACCCGACAGGAGCTTAATATGGAACGTGCAGCATTGGAATTGTCCAACAAAGACTATGCGCTCGCCCTAATGAAATCACAAAACGGTGGGGATGAAAACTTCACAGACAGTGCGGATCTGCTTCAGGCGGATAATGATTTGAATAAATCGTTACTGGCTATAGATGCACAGGAAAAAAGGATCGCAAAGGCGGAAGATGCACTGGCTGAAGCCGAAGAAAATGTCATCTCAATTAAGAAACAACGTAGCAGAACAGTATTGGACGAACTTGTTGAGAATGAGAAGACTCTTTACACTCTGGAATCCGAATTAACCAAAGCAGAGAAACGGTTTGAACTGCAGCAATTAACTTCACCAGTAGATGGAACAGTGCATGGGTTGTCCTCTTTTACTATAGGGGGAGTGGTGACTTCGGCTGAGGATGTCATTTCTATCGTGCCGGATGATACGCCCCTCATTGTAGAGGCTACCATTGCTAATCAGGATATTGGTTTTATTAAGAAGGGACAGGCTGCCAACGTGAAGGTGGATACCTTTCCTTTTCAGAAATACGGTTACCTGCAAGGCGAAATTATCTACGTAAGCCCGGATGCCTTTGAAGATGAGAAGCTCGGACCGGTCTTTAAGGCTAAGTTGAAGGTGTTGTCCACGGAGACATCCAGTGGCAGTCGGATTAAATTAACCCCGGGTATGTCGGTGTCCGTTGAGGCAAAAACAGGGCAAAGACGGATTATTGACTTCTTCCTGTCACCGCTCAAAAAGGCTGCCGAAGAGAGTTTCACGCTAAGATAAACATAAAGGGGAAGAAAGATGAAGAAAGTAATTGCAATTTGCATGACTATAGGTCTATGTATTCTATTTATTTCTGCTCCTGGACAACTCTTCGCCCAAGGCAAAAATGTAGCAACAAAGACGGTGGGAAAGGTGTTTGTGAGCAAGAACAGTTATATCGAAATCATTGAGCCATATTTAGTGCAGTGGGGAAAAGATAACGTGCTGTCGTTCAAGGTTCGCCTATTTAACGGAGGTCAGGCTCCGTTGGACCTATTAAGGTATGGCATCACGGTAAAGACGAACGCAGGTGATCCAGGAAATGCGCTGCGAGTGAAGGATGCACAGCAGAAAACGAAAGTCTTGCCACGGTCAAGCAGAGAGTTCACTTATTATGCAACAGTTCCCAATCAGACTCAGCTTGCCAGCGTAGAGTTTGATGTAAAGGAATGGAACATTAATTATGCTGGATTCAGCAAGTCCATTGGCAGGATCAAGATGCCGGGAAATTATTCGAATACGGTAGCTGCTGGAGATAATAAAATCACACATCTGCAAAACAATCAAATTCAGATGTCATTAGGGGAATTCTTCAGTTATCAAGCATCTAATGAACGAGTGTATACTCTGGTATTCCAAGTGGAAAACCGGGGGACGGAGCCGGTAAAACTTCCTGCCTATAGTTATTGGCTGCAGGCGGATTCTGGTGAACTATATCCATTTCAGACTGAAGGGGATACCAGTAACACGCTGAACTCCAAACAACGGCTTACGATGGATCTACATGCCGCTGTTCCCAAAGCTTCCAAAGCCAAATCATTCAAGCTGCTGTTGGCTACGGATGAAAACAGTGTGAATCTTACAGTTCATTGTTTTAAGCTTCCAGAAGCCCGTGACTGGACCAAACTCCCTGTAGATAAAGCAAAAGCACATTATATTAGACCTGGGAAAGACCAGTTCTTGTTTCAGGTGGACCCGCTATACATATCGGCCAGTGATTTGCCGCAGATGGATGTAGGAACAACGATTACACTTAAAAATAATAATAAACATGCTGTCGTTAACCCGAGCCTCGCTTATTTTGTTGAAGCAAACAAGATCACCTATTTATTGGCTCAAAGCGATACTACAGCGGAGAAAACACTGGATGCACTTGAGCAACTGAAGATGTCTCTTTCTGCGGATATTCCCAAATCTTTAAGAAACTACAACATGAATCTGATCGTTGCAAAAGCATTAAGCGGTGGTGAGGAGCCGGTGTATAAACCTCTGTTGAAGATACCACTGAACAAATCGGCGGAGGTAGAGCAAGCCAAACCAGACACGCTTACCCAAACCGCGCTAAAAGATGGGTCACCTTATTCCCTTATTGTGAGCAATGTGATGGGACGCTTGGATGGGAAATATAGAATAGTAGAAGGCACGCTCACTATTGTAAATGATGGTGAACAAAAGATACGGTTACCCGAATTTAAGGTTCGAGGTTCTGTAGGTCAGAAGTATAGCTACGAAGGGTCTCTAACAGATGCTCAAGCGGAAAATGTACTAAGACCGCAAGATCGAGAGAGCCTGACCTTTCAATTACAACTTCCCGAGAATGTGGGATTACAGGATTTTAAACTGATCTTGGAAGAACCCTTTCAGCAGGGAAATGATAAATTGTACCGGCCAGTAGCAGCGTTTAGTCTGCCTGATTTACAGAATACTCAGATGGTGTCGGGAGATTGGGTATATTTCTCAACGGAAAAGGGAGACTTCAAAATCAAAAGAGTTTCTACATACCGTTTACCCGTTGATGGGGAAGATGCGGTTGTGAGTGAATTTGAATTGTACAGTAGTTCCTATCAAAGTGGCGCTTTACCGGAGTTCAAAGCAGCTTATGCAGTGGATCGTATTTCCGTGGAGGCCCGGCCGGTTGTGTTGGACAAAGTAATCAGTGCCACATTAGATACACCAATCTCCTTGCAGGTGATCGGGAAAATCCCGTATTCAATGCCTACAGGTGAGGTGAATATGCTTCTCCAGGTAGATGAAAAGGGAGCAAGCCGGAGCATCGGCCAATTTCGGATTGATGCCCTGGATACAGCGCCACAACATGAATCTGGTGATACCTATTCGCTAAATATAGCTGGCCGTGAATCAGAAACGCAAATGTACAAAGTTCTGGTGTATCCCGGAACGACTGAAGACCTGGTGGAAGTACAGATGATCCAGCGGAATAAGAATAAACGGACGCAAGTGCTTAATCCCATGTATGGTTACTTTCAGAGTAAAGATGGAATGTATTATCCACTTGAATATGAAACGAATGCTGAACAAAGTGTGAAGTATGGCAATGTGGCTATTCATTCCTTAGCCGGAAGAGTGCCAAAAGGAACGGAATTGGCGGATTTGAAGCTGCTGTTTGGCCTGGCCATCCATGACAAAATGATCGCAGATACCGGCGGCAATGCAGATGCCTTTGTCAAACCTGCTTTGTTTACATTGATGGAGGATAAAGGGACTGCGGGCACCGGACTTGCTCAGATGAATGCTGGTCCTTACAGTCTGGATATCTCCTATCCACAGACCAAGCTGGTCTCAGGTTACAACGGAACCCTGGAGTTTACAGCCGGATTAACGAAGCAAGTGTCTTTTGATTCGTTTGATGCGAACCACAAGATCATCATTCAACTGGAGAACGCCGGTGAGCTCATCACACAGAAGGAGTTTGGATTAAATACGGCGGAAGATACAAGCAACTTTACTTTGGTTACCAGAAAATTCAAGATAGATGGTATCTCAACAAGCCTCACCACGCCCTCTCTGCAAGTGAAGGTGTACCTTAGTTTCAAGGGGGAAAAGAAACTGATTGGGGAGCAGGCGGTAGAGGTGAACTTTGTGAAGCAGTATTAATTTAAAAGCGATGGAAAGGAACTTGTGATGAAATTTCGGAAAATACCATTTTGGATTATAGCATTAATTCTCGTACCCTTGATCTATCTTGTTGTTGTAAATCCCCTCTTTTTGATCAAACTATTCTCTGCTATCGGCTCTCCCAGTTCGGGGGAAATAAAGAATGAGACACGTAAATTCATGGAAGAGAGATACGATAGGCCATTCCGGATCTTAACTCTGAAGGAAACGAATTTGAGTGGATATTATGAGGGACGTGGGGTATCGGTCGAGGAAGATCTAACTTTTAGTTTCGCCAAAAGTCCAGGCAGAGATCCGCAAACGGATTATCGGCTTAATGTGTGGGCCAAATCTTTAATTACCCCCTTCGTAGACAACAATGAAGTTAAGTATGAAGTGGACTATCAATCGCCGTCTCTGTCCTTTAATGACAACATGGGGCTTGATTATTGGGATAACAATTTCTTGATCAAACCAGAAGAGGTTTCTATAAAAATCTCCTTTATGTACACCCATAAAATGAGCAGGGAACAAATCTTTTCTATCATAAAAAAAATGAAGGTTCAAGGAATAGGTAATCTAAGCATATTGTTATACCCTACGGTAGATTCCCCGGACCTGCCTTTGTTGGCTGAGCTGGGATTTTCAGAATATTATGAAAAAAACACAAACGAATTCATTGGGAAATGTGAAATCCTCAATCAAGAACATCTGAATGACATTAATGATTTTGAAGTAGGCAATTCATGTTTGAGGGATAAATAATGTTAAAGGGGCGTATTATTACATGATAACCGATTATGAATTTTTGCGACTAAGTCAGGAGATCTACAAAAAACAAACTACAGGTCCAAATCTACTTGAAATTCCTCTTCCACAAAAATACTCCTTTTCGGAAAGCAAATGGAGAGTGTTATCTGTAGAGGATCAAAATTCACGGAACGGATTTTATGGAGCGTCGTTTGCACGTGTGGTGAATGGTCAGACGACTGGTGAGGTTGTTTTTGCTTTTAGAGGATCGGAAGGGCAAATTCCTTTTAATTTGGATTGGTATAACGAGAACGTTACATTAGACTGGTATTCACAACAATTTTTAATGGGTGCAGTCAAATTATTCAAGAACACTAAGAATTTAGTGTCATATAACGAGTTCAAAAATGTTAAATATAGTTTTACAGGCCATTCATTGGGAGGGAAACTGGCTCAACAACTGCTATACGAATGTGTAGAGAGTAAAATCAGTCCGTATATTAACGTGAATCGAGAACAAGTTGGCAAAGCAGTTATCTTCAATGCAGCCCGAACACACGATAAATACTATCCTGGCAGTAATCTGCCACCTTCGGACTACCGTCCAAAAAATTCTATCGCATTAGACCAATATCCGGTAACGAACTATATCCTTGAAGGTGAAGTTCTAAATACATATGTCAAAATAGGTACTCATCTAGGGAAACAGGTAGAATTGCCTTTCAGTTATAAAACTAGTGATGCAACCGGAGCCGCTGCCAGACATAATGCGTTCAGTTCGTTTGAATATTATATGAATAACAAGGGATACTTTGATAAGGAAAGTATTATAGGTACAGAAAGTTCAGACGTATTATATGGACGTGATTCTGCTGATGTAATTGTAGGCGGTAAAGGAAATGATACGATATATGGACAAGCCGGATCAGACACCTATAAATTTTTCAAAGGTCATGGTCAAGATATAATCAGAGAAACACGCGATAGTAATAGCAAGCAGGATGAACTAATTATTTACGGTCACTCATATGAGAATACAAAAATTATCTTTCCATCTAGCATAAGAAGATCCTCGACGAATAGATTAGTTAAAATGGTCTTCAAAGGATCAACGGATAGTATTTTATTACAATATAGTTACAGTTCTAAGGACTCTGTTGGAAGTGTTGAGAAAGTATCTTTTGCAGATATAAATACAAACCAGATTATAAAAACTATAAATATGAAGGAAGTCATTACAAATATCATTAAAAACTATGTTCCAAAATTGGGTGTCAGTAATGACTTAGACAGATTAGTAGATCCTAATAAGGCTTATATTGATCCTGTAATATTGGATTTTGACAACAACAGCAGCAACAATACAATTGGCATTAATGATAGCGCTGTTTACTTTGATTATAATGCGGATGGATTCGCTGAGAAAACAGGATGGGTGAATTCTAAAGATGGTATGTTGGTGCGGGATATTAACAAGGACGGAAAGATAAATAACGGATCTGAGTTGTTTGGTCAATATACGACGCTAAGAGATGGGACTTTGGCGGAAAGCGGTTTTGAGGCTTTGCTGGATTTGGATGATAACGGAGATCGAATTATTAACCAGTTAGATGCTGGGTTCCAGCAATTGCAAGTCTGGCAGGATTCGAATTCAGATGGAATAACGGATGCGGATGAATTAATGACGATTAGAGATCTTGGTATTACGGAGTTTATATTAAAGGATCACGGAAATCTGAAATGGCCGGATGGATCTACAGGTAATAGTGAAACTGGACAAGCTACTTACGGAACTAATGATGGGAAATTTCACCCCATGATCGAGTATAGCTTGAAAACTGCACCTTACGATACGGTGGCTGATGAATGGATGGAAGAACCGGAGGCTATTCAGTTATTGCCGGATGTAGCCGGAAGTGGACTTTTATTCAGTTTCCATCAAGCGATAATGAGGGATGCCAGTGGACAACTTAAGCAGTGGGTACAGCAATTCCAGACGGAAACAGACTTAGCGGTTCGTAATGACCTGATTGATCGAATGGTGTATAAATGGACAGGCGCAGATCAGGTAGAGCCTGACAGCCGTGGAGGTATTGTTGACGCACAGAAGTTGGTTGTAATCGAGAAATATTACGGTGTTAGTCAACCGGGATATATTCCGCCTTCTGATACTGCCGATATGATTCAAGAATTCTATAATGACATTAAGGAAAATATATATGCCGAGCTAATGGCACAGACACATTTGGCTTTTCTTTATAATGAAGTATCTATTGTATGGAGTACAGACAAGTTTGTCGTGGATTTAACCGGAGTTCAGAATAAACTACAATCCAATTTAGCAGGCGGAAGCAGTATGGCTAAGATACAATTGGGTGAGTTTTTCCGTACTGCCAAACAACTATATCAAACAGACTCAATTGGATTGAATAAGTTAGGAAACTTTTTTTCAAGTCAAAATATTGAATGGGCATGGATCGTAGAGTCGAATTTGAAGAACAGTATTAGTGGAACTTCCGAGGGGGAACTACTGACAGGCACTGCAGGAGATGACGCGATCTTAGGTGGCAATGGCAACGATATTCTCAATGGGAATAAAGGCAACGATGCCTTATTCGGTGGTGCAGGTAATGATACCTATGTGTTTGGAAAAGATAGTGGGACTGTCCAAATTTATGAAGATGATGCTACAGCAGGAAATTCAGATAGTATCCAGCTTGGTGAAGGCATCTTACCGGATCATGTGAAGCTGAGCAGAGATCAATATGACCTGCTGGTTTCTATCGGTGACAGTGCCAACAAGATCAATGTCCGTAATTTTTTTAAGAGTGAGAATCAGAGAGTGGAAAGCATTGTTTTTGCCAACGGAAGTATTTGGGATGTTGAATACATATTAAGTCATGCGCTCACGGAAATAAGCGGAACAGATCAACTGGATACCTTCTATGGTACGGAGTTTGGGGATAGGTATAGAGCAGGTGATGGTGATGATACTGCTTTCGGGGGAGCAGGTTACGATATCCTGATGGGTGAAGCGGGAAATGATCATTTGGCCGGGCAATCGGGGAATGATACCTTGGATGGTGGTACAGGCAATGATTACCTTGATGGCGGAGTTGGCAACGACACCTATATATTTGGGAAAGGATATGGTAGTGACACGATTATAGACAGCGACTCTACTGCAGGAAATTATGATCGAGTGCTATTTAATGCTGGGTTATTGCCCAATGAAGTGACTATCGTACGCAACGGAAGTGATTTAGAACTGGTAGTTAAGGGAACCGACGATAAGTTGAAAATTGTTAATTATTTTGGAAGTATTAGTAATGTTGTTGAAGCCATAAGCTTCTCAGATGGGACGCTATGGGATTATAACTTTGTCTTGAATCATGCTACTGCTCCTGTAGTGGGTACCGCGGGGGTTACGTTAATAGGAACGAATGGTAATGATGTTTTGCAGGGGGGGATTGGAAATGACACGCTGTATGCGGGAAGCGGAGACGATGTGCTGGACGGCGGCAGTGGGGATGACAAACTGTACGGGGATCGACTTAGCGGGGGCTCAGGCTCGAGTTCTAACGGAAATGACACATATGTCTTCGGGAAGGGGTATGGACAAGATACGGTCTATGACTGGGATGGTAAAACAAACAATATAGACACCATTCAAATGCTCGTTGGTCCAGAGGAAGTGGATGTGATGCAAGACAACATGGATCTGATGATTCGCATCAAAGAGACGGGAGAAAAGATCCGGG
>NZ_RIAS01000007.1 GCF_003719335.1 Paenibacillus amylolyticus | reverse complement strand
TCAAGTCCGCTCGACTTGCATGTATTAGGCATGCCGCCAGCGTTCGTCCTGAGCCAGGATCAAACTCTCCAATAAAGTTATTGAAAAGAGCGATAAGCTCATTTTGAATCTGACGAGATTAAAAATCTCATTGTGCTTTCAAAATCATACAGTCCGAAGACGTGTACCAATTTTTCCAGCGTCGATCTTGCAAAGCAAGATCGTTACTCACTCGTTGTTCAGTTTTCAAAGATCAAACTTTTCTCGCTACCGAAACCGGTTCGTTTCAGCAACTCTTATATCATATCATGTCCGAACCAACTTTGCAAGCTCTTTTTTTAAGTTTCTTTCGAAGCTTATTTTCAATTGCTTGCCGCACCGTGTAAACCGTGTTTTCTTGGCCGGAATTAGAATATACCATGTATCACTACCACTTGTAAAGCATTATTTATTAAATTTATAATTCCATATTACGGATTTTTTTGATGGTGGATGTACTCCATATAAATGCACCTTGTTTTTAAAGTCACATTGGTCTTAGATATCGGCCGCTTACCTTAAGAACTAAACGAAGCAGTGCACCTTAATATTTATATATCTCTATAAGAACCTTCTTAAATGTCTGATCCCATAAATGTCCGTTCCCCTATGCCTGCATAAAAAAACAACAGTTCTTCAGATATGATTACCATATCCAAAAACTGCTGTTTCTCTGACAAACGATGCACCTGATACGACTCTGCCTCTTCACATGTCCGTTTACTAAGACTTATCGGCAGCAGACTCGGCGCTTTCTTTATTCTTGGTTCCCTTGCTTTTATAAGGCTTTGGAGCACTCTTCGCCCGGTTGGCACTGGCCTGCCAGCGATTCCAGCCTTTTTTGCCCGTTCCGCGGCCCGTGCCGCCCTTACCTTTTGCTTTGCTCATGTAATCACTCCATTAATCCCGTCTATGTCTAAAAATGATCTTCCTCGGTAACGTTCCAAAGTAAATCAGCCCATGTGGTTCACTTTCAGCATTTCTTATTATAACAAACTTGAAGTGTTCACGTTCTTTATTTAGAAGAATTACACTTGAACCTTTGGCTCTTGTACCGATTTAACACTTCTTAGCACACGTAAGGACAATAAGAAACAGATGCCAAGAACGGCCGCAGCCGATACATACGGATAGTTAATATTCACATCAAACAACGCTCCAGCCACGATGGGTCCAGCAATGTTGCCCAGACTTGTATACGCAGAATTCAGTCCAGCCACAAACCCTTGTTGTTCCTCAGCCAACTTGGACATCTGCGTACTGATTGCAGGACGTAAAATGTCCATTCCCAAGAAAACGATAAATGTTACAACCAGAATCAACCAGTACGTGTGAACGAACAAGGTTAGTAATACAAATACGGAGACAAACAGCAAACATACCGTGATAACCTTCTTTTCCCCAAATGTGTTCAGCAGCCAGCCAATCAGTGATACTTGCACGACTGCTCCAGCAATGGAACCGAATGTAATGATAAACGCGATATCTTTGGTCGTGAAACCAAACTTGCGATCCACAAACAGGGAGAATACCGTCTCATAGTTAGCCAAACCAAAAGCCATGACAAATACGATGATTAGACTGAAAAAGTAAGGTTCCCGGTAAGAGTTGATAAGTTGGGATACCATACCTGGTGCTTTTACTTTCGCCCCGCTAGTTTCAGGTGTAGTCTGCTCACTCGCGCTCCGCTCGGATTCAGGCAAGATAATCAGTGTAATGATTGCAGCCAGCAAACCCGCAACCCCTGCCGCATAAAAGGGAACCCGTATGCCAAACTCGGCAATATAACCGCCGATCCCTGGCCCGATGATAAAACCTGTTGTAATCGCTGCATTAATAAGCCCCATGCCTTTACCGCGTTCTTCCTCCGTTGTGATATCAGCCGTGTAGGCCATAACCGCAGGAAAGATCATCGCCGCACCAATACCACCCAGCATC
Organism: Paenibacillus amylolyticus; assembly: GCF_003719335.1. Classification (GTDB taxonomy): domain Bacteria; phylum Bacillota; class Bacilli; order Paenibacillales; family Paenibacillaceae; genus Paenibacillus; species Paenibacillus amylolyticus_D. Next base: position 323,221 of record NZ_RIAS01000007.1, on the reverse strand, counting down.
CGGGCTGCGAAGAGCAGATAGGGTGCATTCACCGCACCAAACATAAATTCAGATACCGCGAAGATCAGCATCCCGAATATGATAATCTTTTTACGTCCCCACTGGTCTGACCACCTGCCTGCAGCTGGAGAGAACAAAAACTGTGTGAATGAAAAAGCCGCAAACAGAAGTCCCATCGTGAAGCCCGTTATATGAAGCAAGTTCATATAAGCAGGCATAATCGGCACAACCAGACCTATTCCCATAAATACGAGAAAAATATTAAACATCAACAGCAGCAATGCGCCCCTGTTACGTGTAAGTAAAGCCATGATTCCATCCTCCATCGTTGTCTAATTATGCTGTTTATCCTTGGCAATCCCGTGCAGAAATACACTGGCGGCCTGACGATACAATGCAAGAGCCTCATCGGGTTCCAGCTTCCGTGACATTTGACTGAGCCCAATAATGGTACTTTCCAAAATCAACGCGAGATGCTCTACATTCTGATCATTGAACTCCCCGCTGTCTATTCCTTCTTGAATCAGCTGTTTATTGAATTGGATGTGCCGCTCAAACAATACAGCGATTCGTTCTTCAATATCATTCTCTTTTTTCTCTCCGGTGAAGAACTCATCAGCCGCTTTCGTTAAAGGATGGTTGATATCATCCAGAATGAGTTGTTCCGCCAGGCCATAGATCTTCTCGGTGGAAGTGCGGTACAGGTGCACTTTGGACTTCCAGCTAGCTTCCCACTCCCGATCCCATTCATCAATGAGATAGAGGAAAAGCCCTTCCTTGCTTTTAAAATGGTAATATATATTCCCCTTGCTGCTTCCCGTCGCCGCGACGATGTCCTCAATAGACGTTGCTTTATATCCTTTTTGTACAAAAAGGGCTTTGGATGCATCTGCAAGTTTTTTCTTGGTTTGCTCGGACTGGAGCTGCTTTTTATTCAAACTCACAACCTTCACTCCATTCTTATATACTGAACATTCGTTCTGTATTCTATCAAATATAGATCTAATCTGCAATATAAAAAGGAGAACCTGCCATGTCGCAAGCTCTCCGTTTCGTTTATTGTTTGATAAGTTATCCATGCTTAATTAGGCCAATTTTAATACTTTGATTCAATGGAATGGACCAACTGTGGACCAATTCATTCCCGAATCCATTTATTTCTTCTTTTTACCTTGTCCATGTAATATCTTTAATTGGCCATTCTCGTATCCGACCTGATATGTCACGTTATATTGAGTCGTTACGTATTCCCCATCCTTGCGCTCTTCAGCAGCAATCACACCGCTCACTTCCATCTCTTCCTTACTCGTACTCGCAGACGAGATTTTCTCCACACTAACATAGCTCGTATACGTATAACCTTCACGGAACTTGGCGTAACTTGTGCCGCTCTGCCATTCACTTCCAAGTAGCGCATAGGCAGATACATAATCACTCATGTTCAGGTAGTTGTAAAAATCAGCAACCAAGGCTTCCGCTTCAGATAAAGCAGCGGACGACGTCTGCGAAGATGAGTCACGTACCGTTTGCGCCCCTTTGGTATCAGGTGAACGCTCTGACCATTGTTCCACCTGCTTCAAGACACTGGTGATGGGAATGCTGAACCCTAGTCCACCCTCCTGTTTAACCACCGTCGAATTAATCCCCAGGACTTCTCCCGTTTCGGCGTTAATCAGCGGACCGCCGCTGTTACCGTTAGTAATCGGAGCAGATATCTGATACAAGTTGGTATAAATATAGGGTGGAATTTCAAAACTGCGGTCAAGTCCGCTAATAATGCCAGTGGTCACCGTATTCTCAAAACCGAGCGGACTGCCGAGTGCCAGAATCTCATCACCAACCTCCGCTTTAGCTGACGCGATAGGCAGAGGTTCCATTTTTACAAGATCAGGGACTCTGACAACAGCCACATCCGTCTCTTCGCCAAAACCAATTACCGTACCCTGATATTCCTGATGATCCAAGGTGCGAATCGTCACCTCTTTGGAACCCTCGACGACATGCGCATTGGTGATGACATCGCCCTTGTTATTATATAAGAAGCCGGAGCCCAGACCATCGCTGCTTTCAATCGTAACTACTTTTCTCTGACTATCTTCAATAATCTGTTTACGCGTTTTCTTTTCCGTGGTGTTGGATGTTGTCTTTGCTTTCGGTTGATCCGCCTGTTTCGAGAAAGCCACAGCCAGTTTGGGAGCTAGCGCCATCTCATCTGCTGTATGCTGATGAATCCAGAATACCCCTCCAGCGCCAGCGCCAATGATTATTGCACTGGAAATGATCGTTCCCCACACACGTTTGCTCATTCTGCCGTCCTCCTACTCCACATACCATGATGCATTCGTAACCGTCACATTCGCTGCTTCATATACCCCATAATAGGAGGTTTCAAAATATCCCTCTTCTCCTACATCCAATATATCCGGATACACATAAACATCTGTCTCGCCGATATAATCACCATTCGAGGCATTGATGCTAACGATAAGCGCCACGGATGAAATGGGGCGTGTTCCCTGATTAAACACTGATCCACTGATATATAAGTCCCCATACTCATCCAGCTCAGCAGATAAATCCGTTACATATACCGCTCCTGTACGATTTCGAAGTTCTTCTTCCGCTGCCTGCTGCTCTGCTAATCGAATACGTTCTTCCTCCGCCTGCTCAAAAGCTTTCTTCTCACGCAATACTTCATCCCGGTATTTGGTCAGTTTCTGATCTTCAGGCGCATAAGATAATCCGTTGTCCACGGTTTGCAGTGCCGCTGTAAAATCACGCTTCTTCACTTGCTGCTCCGCCTGCTTGTAACTGATCCCTGCCAGCTTATCCGTAATCTGTTGTTTCACAGCTTCGGCTTCCTTACCGTTCAGCTTGGATAGTGTTTTGAGTTTTTCAGCGAGTGCCTCGACAGTTGTTAACTGATCAATTTCCTTTTTCACTTTCAAAACAGCCAGGGTCACCTTTCGATTGTTCAAAGCTGACCTTACCTTATCAAATACCGGCTCTTGGCGTTCGTTTAATGTTTTAGCCGCGGTTTGAATCATTTTGTCCGCTTCCGACAGCTTGCCTGTTTTGAGCAAATTCGCGGCTTCGTCCATTTGTTTTAGTACATTGCTGGCTTGCTCTGTAATTTGACGATCTTTAACGAGCGCTCCTACATTCGGTCTTTGAGCGAGGGCTTTGTCCAGCAACTCCAGGGCTTCTGAATATTCCCCGCCCAGTGCAGCCTTCTCCGCCTCAAGATGCAGTGTCTTCACATGAGCGTTAATCAGATTCTCCTGATTATAATAATACGTCAACAACGCGCCCATAATTGCTGCAAGCAGCAGTGGGATGACCCATAGAAATGGACTGCTCTTGCGCTTGTTCACCGTTCCGTTTGCAGGTGCATTACGTGGTTCGAGTCCTGCTGGCTCCGACCAGATTTGCTCCTCTGTGGAGCTGACTTGTTTCAATGGGGTTCCACACTTCTGACAGCGCTTTTCCCCAGAGCTATTTTTTGTCCCGCATATATGACAGTACACCTTGATCCCTCCAGCCTGAACGTATGTAGATTCAGATATGTCATCTGCTGTTTTGTTCTGTTGTCGTTCTGTTACTTGATATCACTCCAGAATATGTGTTGCCTAATCTCGGGGTGAATCGACATTTATCATATAGCAAAAAGGTAAAATGCACCATATATTCCTGATGAAAAAATAAGAGATGTAGTAAGGATTTATGCTGATTGCTTATTTTGTATTGTATCTTTTTAAAAAAAGACCCTCCTGTTTTCAAGGAAGGCCTTCATGTATATTCAGCAGGTCCGTCTGATGCGGATATATTTAGTTTCATTCATTTATCCATTCGAGGATAGTTAGCCGACATCATTCATGCCGATCTATTCGGTCTGGTTCGAAGGAAACGCGCTCAAATTAATATAAGATACTTCCCATAGATGGTTGTCCAAGTCTTGAAAGCTCCGTCCATACATAAATCCGTGATCTTGAGGTTCGTTATATGGCTTCGCTCCAGCATCAAGGGCAGCCTGTACAATCGCATCCACTTCTTCACGGGAACCAACAGACAAAGCGACGATCACTTCTGTTGTCTCAGCCGCATTCGCGATTTTTTTCGTGATAAAGGATTGGAAACGTTCCTCCACCAGAAGCATGGCAAATATATTTTCTCCGACAATCATACAGGTAGCCTTATCGTCCGTAAACTGGGCATTGAATTCGAATCCCACTTTCGTAAAGAAATCAACCGATCTCTTCAAATCCTGGACTGGCAAGTTAACAAAAATCTGATTAGCACGAACAGCCACCATTGATCACCTCGGATTCCTAGAATAGATTCCACCCCAAAATATCACCTCGCGTATGCGCTGTCAATTCGGTATAATGGGGCTATTCCAACATGTGAGGTGAAAGGGATGTTGTTCCCAATCGTTCGAAGTAATTAAACGTCGGGCTGGATCAAAACGCGTACCAGCTACCAAGGGGTAGGTCTGTCCTTTTGAGCCTGTTCGATGTGTAGAAGAACGATTGCCCATGACAACAATTCCTGATCATACCATCATATATTGGAGGAAGATTTGAATATGAGAAAACAGTGGGATTACAACACATTTTATGAACGTGTCGGTCAACAAAATGGATGGGATTTCAGCACAATGAAGGTGATTTCTGAACCCACAGACTGGGACTTCTATGATGAGGTAACTCGTTGCACACAACCGTCCGACCTGCTGCTAGACATCGGCACAGGTGGAGGCGAAGCCGTGCTGTCCATTGCTGAACATGCTCATCTGCTTGTCGGCATCGATTTGGCTCATGGAATGATCGAGACAGCTCAGCGAAATTTAAAGCGAACTACAAACTGCTCCAATGTGCGATTCATGCAGATGGATGCGGACAACTTACAGTTTCCAAAATCATTTTTCAATATCGTATCCTGCAGACATTCCGCATTCTTCGCGTCAGAAGTGTACAACGTTCTTGCAGAGGATGGCGTATTCCTGACCCAGCAGGTCAGCGAGCACGATAAATTAAATATAAAGCAGGCATTTGGACGTGGACAACATCTCGGCATAGAGCCTGGAACACTGCTGGAAAAGTACAAACAAGAGCTGAAACATGCAGGTTTCCAGCAAATCGAAGTCCGCGAATATAATGTAACCGAGCACTACACTACCCCGGAGGATCTATTGTTTCTGCTGACACACACGCCTATCGTTACTCAATTTGGAGAACTCGCGTCCGACCTGGACGTTTTCGAACCGTTTGTTCAAGTTCACCGGGACGAGAAGGGGATTCGCACCAACTCGGCACGGTTCATGATTACAGCCAGAAAATGATCTGAATTCCAACATGAATTTTAGTATATAAAGTAAAATGAAAAACGCGTCTTGGCGAACTGTATGGTTCACGCTAAGAACGCGTTTTTTGGTTATGTCTTATCGTTTCCAGACTTCATCGTCTAGATTGGTAGTCCTTTTCCATATTTTTGATACGAGAAGCATGACTAGGTTACGGTCACGGCTCAAGCTGAAGCTTTTCCAAGAATGGCTTCAAGCGATCCACCACATAATGGCTGCCACCGCGACCATTCACCTCTTCGATTACGGCAGCCACCAGGAACGACGGTGATTCGGTATCAAAGGTAACGAAAAATCCGTTCTCCTGACCTTGCTCACCCTTCTTCGCTTTCAGTTCGGCCGTTCCTGTCTTGCCTGCAAGATTTCCAGCAATCGAGCTTAGGGCATGTGCCGTTCCACCTTGTCGAGACACCACCTGTTTCAGTGCGTCAGTAACGGCATTGGCTACATCCGGTGTGATGATCAGCTCAGGATCAGGGGTCTCTTTTCCAACAATTAATACGGGTTTCACCATCTTGCCTTCATTCACAAACGGCGTAAACGCAGCGGCCAGATGAATTGGCGACATTAACATCTCACCTTGACCATACGAAGTATCTGCTAGCAGTACCTCGGAAGACAAATCCCTGTGCGCCTCATTCGCATACTGACTAGGTTTCAAATAGAGTTCATCCAGCCCGAAATTGTCACCAAACCCGAACTTTTGAATACCCTCGATAAACTTGGCGCTCCCCATCTCCGTCGCTTCCATCGCAAAATAAATATTGTCGGAGTATACTAGGGCATCCACCATATTCACAGGGCTCAGGCTTTTGACCCGTTTGACGTAATACCCGCCCCAGCTATCGTTCTTCCGCCATTGCAAACCAGAAATCTCGTGGGTTTTATCCGGTGTCGTCACCTTCTCCATCAATCCTGCCGCCGCAGTAACCGCTTTGAAGGTGGAACCGGGAGCGTATCTTGTTGTTACCCGGTTGATAAAAGGAAGCTTTTCGTTCGCCGAATAGGCATCCCACTCCGCCTGGGTCAGACCTGTGACCATTTTATTCGGATTGTAGGAAGGTGCACTCACCAGAGCAAGCATGTTTCCGTCCTTCGGGTCCATCATGACCATCGCTCCTGCATCGCCGCCACCCGCCAGCGTTTGATACAGCTTTTTCTGTTGTGCAGAACTGATCGTTAGTTGTACATCCTTACCGTCGATCGCATCTTTGCGGAGCAATTCAGAACGCGTGTTACCCGCTTCATCCGTAATTTCAATTAAACCGCCACGCTCTCCGCGTAGCTGCTTCTCCATAGACTGTTCCAGTCCAGCTTTGCCGATCCAATCTTCCGCACGGTAATACCCTTCGGTATCTTTGTCCAAGTCTTCCTTGGTGGCCTTGCGCACATATCCGATCAGATGTGCCGCTGCCTCACCAAGCGGATAATAACGAATTTCCTTACTTTGCAGCGCAACTCCGCTAAGAGAAGAAGGGACATCAAATTCCTCTGTTGAGCCCATTGGCACAAAAAATTCCGGTTTCACCCATGTCTGACCAAGTGCCTTCTGAATGGCTTCCACGGACACCTTGTAATGATCCGCGATGCGTGTGATCATCTGATCCGGATTCTCTCCGAGCTTCTCGGGTACGATGCCCCACTCATTCATGGTGCCTTGGGTTGCAAGCGGCAACCCGTCACGATCTACAATATCCCCTCGATTCGGGAACAACGTCTTCACCCGAACTTTGCTACCTTTTACCATGTCACTGAGGATCAGGGACGGCTTCCAGTTAATCTGCCAAACTTTGCTCCCGTCCTCCAGCTCCTGTCGAACCAAACTAAGTGTATGTGTCTCGTTGACTTCGCCTAAAAACGTGGTCAGATACAAATCATAATCGGTCTGGTATAAGTCAGAGCTGTCTGCATCTTGCCGTGTCTTATCCTTACCCTTTTCATTTTCTGTGGTGGTTGATCCAGTCTGCGTATCGTTTTTATTTTCAGTTTGCGTTGTTTGATTGCCAAGGTTTGTCTCAGCCCCGGCCTCTGACGGTTGCGCCGGCCGCAGTTCGGCCTTAATAACAGAGACCTGCATCCCTGAATAAATAGCATTATATTTCTCAACAAATTGTTCCTTGGTCATGCCCGCCTCAGTCAACGAAGCAGGTGACATCAACGAATACAGTTGGCCAAACTCTTTCTTTTGTAGATGCTCTATGTACTGGTTTACCGTTGTCTGCGGTTTTGGTTCCTCCGGTTTGCTATGCTGCATATAAAGATACATTCCAATACCGCCTGCAAATAGAATCGGCAAAAGTCCATATAATAATTTACGTTTCGATTTCATGCCATATCACCTCTACTCTATACTATAAATTTCCTGCGCCGATTAAACAATGTGACAAATCTGATGAATTTGTCATTAAAAATGGTTCCTCACATTTTAAAAATGTTGGCATTTAGGTTAGTATTAAATAACAAAACTAAAAATAGGAGTTGAAGAAATGATTAAATTGAACTACTTAGAAAATAAAAGAATGTTAGTCATTAATAGTGACCATTCGAATACGAATAATTCTAAAATCATTGAAAGTTCTTCACATCCAGTCCAATTTAAAGATAGCTTGGCTTTAATATCACCTTATGAATGGGAGTGTAAAGGAGAAGTTTATCTAATAAATATAAACGAAGGCTTCGAACTTTTAAAATTACCAATTCCTTTGATGGACGATGAATCTATAAAAGCTATCACTTGGGTTGATGAACACAATTTACTTTTAATAATTGGTTCTCTTTGGGGTACGGTTAATATAGGAGGAGATTTGTATTCGTACAATATCAAAAATAAAGAAAAGAAATTATTAAAAACCTTCCCACCAGATGTACAAGTTACTAATATTTCTACTGAAGATAATAATGTCAAATTAGAAGGTATTAAATACACTGATAACGAGTTCAATCACTCAATAGTATTTATTGATGATGTTAGAATATAAAAAAGTGGTCCAACTAGGACCACTAAGATAAGTTATATGTTGAATTTCTGATGGTTTTTATCTTCTCAAGATTCTCAAAATGTTCTGTTGTTCCAATATATCTATAATAAATTTTACTATATAACTGTTTAGTGACTCTTGAATTTTTCGACATTATCAGGAATAACTCTTCTTCATTATTTGGGTTTTTAAGAATGACCCTAAAATAGTACTCTAAGAGATTCAGTTTAAAGCTCCAGATAAGATTCTGATAGGCCTGCCTTTGTTTATTTTTTTTCCTTCCATAAGATTTAGAACGTCTAATTAATATTGCCCTAGTAAAACAGACATTATAAATGTTTTCTATAAAAAATTTTCTTCTAAAAAAGTATCTATAGGAATTATCTTCAAGAGCACTGTTTCTAAATATTTGTTGCTCAATTGTTGAGTAACCTCTTATAAACCTCTTTCTTGGTTCATCATTCAATTTAATATCGCTCATAAAACTTGGTTTAGAATTATTGAGATAATACGAACTCTTTATGTCATATAATCCAAAGACAGTCCCTCTCCTATTAAATAAATTCCTGTCTTCCATAAATAAAACAAAACTAAGTAAATCATTCTTTTCTAAAGGTTCGGAAGATTCAAATAAAGTTTTTTTCGTAGCTTTAAAATTTTTAAAATTATAATAGTCCATAGATACTCTTATGTAATGGAATACTGTTCCTAATAAAATGATTATTGTAATAATATAATCATGATTCTCTTTTAGAAGTATTGTTCCAAAATTTTGAATTGAAATAGAAACAATATAAGTAGCAACTCCAACTAGAAGCCATATGTAAGTTTTCACCAAGCTTATCCATGCAACAGTAGCATAAAAAAAGAATCTTAGAAATCCCAACTCTTTTTCGAGATCATTCTCTTTATCATTCAGCAATGTTAACCCACCAGCAAAAAAAATAGAAATAAAAATTATGGATACTGATATTGGATGAACTACCCAAATTGTTAATAAGAACAAAATCAGATACATAATAATCACATTCTTTAATTGGTACGCTTTGTCACGAACATCTTGGGAAACTCCAAAAAAAATTATTGCTAACGTCGTGATAAATGTGGTTAGTACATCTAAGTCGAGTTCCACTAGCTTTTCCTTTAATTCTAACAACAAAATATTCCCTCATTTCATTATTTTTTTACATATTTCAATTAATCAACAAAATAATAACACATACTTCTAGGCATAAGGCCTAAATTTTTCATTTATAGGATTTTAATTTTCTGAAAGGAGAGATAGATAAAAATAAAAATTTTAATCCTTTGTCATTAAAAATAGCCTTAAGCTCACATAATATGTTTAAATAAGAATAGTGAATTACATACTAAAGCTTTTTTGCGATGCAAAAGGCTGAAAAGGAGCCCGATGATGGAAATCAGCTATTTTTTACTCCCAAAAGCCGAAGTGGCCTATATCGAGTCTACCGCTTCCATGAAAGATGCTATTGAGCAGTTGGAATCGCACCACTACACCGCCATTCCCGTAATTGATCCGGATGGAAAATATGTTGCTACTCTGTCCGAAGGTGATCTGTTATGGAAAATGCGTAATACGCCGGGATTGACATTTGATAATATGGACCAAGTGCAGGTCAATGAAATTAGCCATCGTGTCTATAATGAATGCGTGTACATCGAAGCAGAGATGGAGGATATGCTGACTCTTGCGGCAGACCAAAACTTTGTGCCCGTGGTGGATATAGATCGGGTCTTTCTTGGAATCATTCGTCGTAAGGATATCATTGAATATTACACCCGCAACATATCCGATTAATAAATTTCGGTAGCATGGAAGTGCTACAGTGAGATTACGGTGTCTGCAAAAGATCAACCAAAAAAGGCGAGCCCACGGGCTCGTCTTTTTTATGTAATCATTCCACCAAAGCAACAATTTCCACATTATGGACTTAACATAAAAATGTTGCTAATTTCGCATGAAATAAATACAATAATCTTCATGATTCGACATATTTCGTCATTACCGGACTGTACTTAAACACCAAAACATGTCGTTCCCATCACATATAATGGATCAATCCACAATTTCATTCATTTCTTTTGTTCAGAATTCGTTCAGAACGCCATTGTATTATAGACATATGGTTAGACTTGATGAACGTTGATTACTTTCACCAATCATAGAGAGAGGTATGCACCTTGAATCGTTTAAGCACACGCAAAAAAATGCTGGTTACCGCAACGGTAATCATGTCTTGTATTTACGTCATATGGCGTACCTTCTTCACCATTCCTTTTGGCCATGGCCCGCTCGCTGTGACCGCCGGTCTTGCCCTCCTGATTGTTGAACTCATAGGTATGTTCGAGCTCGCTGTGCATTTTTATAATATGACCCGGCTTGAATATCCCGAACTCCCCATTGTCGATGAGTCATTGTATCCAGATGTTGATGTTTTTATAGCTACGTATAATGAACCTGCGTCCTTACTTTTCAAAACGATTAACGGCTGTCTCAACATGGATTATCCAGATCGCTCCAAAGTACATATCTTTCTATGCGACGACTCCAATCGTTCCGAGATGCGAGAGCTGGCAGATCATATGGGGATTAACTATCTGACTCGGACAGAGCACATCCACGCCAAAGCTGGAAATTTGAACAACGCCATGAAACATACTTCCTCCCCTCTAATCGCCACGTTTGATGCCGATATGATTCCGAAGCATGATTTTCTGACGTCCTGCGTGCCTTATTTTCTGACAGGAGAAAAGATCGGCTTCGTACAAACCCCGCAAAGCTTCTATAATCCCGATCAGTTTCAATACAATCTGTATTCCGAAGCTCGAATCCCGAATGAACAGGACTATTTCTACCGTGATGTGCAGGTTGGGCGAAACAAATCCAATTCCGTCATCTATGGCGGAACGAATACGGTACTTTCGAGACAAGCACTCGAAGATGTGGGCGGTTTCTATACCGGCTCCATTACTGAGGATTTTGCCACTGGCATTGAAATGCAAAGCAAAGGATATCGCTGTTTTGCCACCAATAAAGTGCTTGCTTCGGGACTTGCTCCCGGTGATCTGAAAAGCCTGATCAAGCAGCGCCAACGCTGGGCACGCGGATGTATTCAAACGGGCAGAAAAATGAACATTTTGTTCAAGCGCGGACTTACCTTTGCGCAAAGACTGAATTACATCTCTTCCATAACCTATTGGTATTCTGGTCTAAAACGAGTGCTGTACATCATGTCGCCCATTCTGTTTGCTGTATTCGGTGTGCTCGTGGTGAAGTGTACCATTCTGGAAATTCTCGTTTTCTGGTTGCCGATGTATCTGTTAACGAATATGTGTCTGCGCATGCTGTCAGGTAATATTCGAACCACGAAATGGACGAATGTATACGAAACAATTTTGTTTCCGTCACTGCTGCCTGCGGTTATTCTCGAAACACTGGGCATCACGATGAATAAATTTGCGGTGACCCGCAAAGACGGTGCTCATAACGATCGCAGCTACCAGCTCAAACAGATCATTCCGCATCTGATTTTGGCTGTGCTCTCTGTAATCGGTATCGTCAACTGCATTCACTGGACATTTAGTCAGGGCACCATTGGATTCCTCGTTGTTCTATACTGGCTGTTAATTAATTTCTACAACATAATGATGTCGATCTTTTTCCTAAGCGGACGTAAAGTGTTCCGCAACTATGAGCGTATTCTGGCTACAGTGGACTGTACACTAACTACTGAAGGTGAAACTCTGTCCACGGTTACGCATGATATTTCAGAAGGCGGAATCGCCATTGTACTAGATACACCGAGATATATCCCCAGCGAAGCCGAATTTGCTGTACGTCTGGTAACGGATCATTATTCAAGCGAGTTTACGGCCAAGGTAACACATGTAACTTCAATCGGTAATAAATGGAAGTATGCATTTAAAGTGCACGAGATTACAGAGCAGGATCAGCGTCAGTTGTTACATATTGTGTATGACCGCGAGCCTACGCTTCCGCAGAAGCTGGACAAAGATATCAGTACATTCGAGGACATCCGTCTGAATTTTGTAAGACGCGGACAAGTGGGCCTCATGTCCAATCGCAAGCTGGCACGCATTCCGCTGAATCATGAACTGAACACACCCGATTATGGAACCGTTACACTGATGGACTTTAATTATGAATTTTTGCTTGTGAACATATCACGGCAGGAAATGGTCTATGAGCTTTGCTTGCCGCTTGCCGAAGACCTCGTCCTGGATTGTGTATGGGCGAAGTCGATGCGAAGCAAACATGGCATTTTGTACCGGATCAGAAATATTCAGGACATTGCCCGAAATGGACAAATGCCTGAACTGGAAGCTCTTTTGAAACAGTGGAATGTGGCGTATACCGAGGCAGGCCGACCCAAACGCCCAGTACAGAATAAAAGCTTCATCTCGAATGATGAGCTGGACGAGATGGCCTATTTATAATATGGAGGCAAAGAAAGCATGAGTACGAAATGGCAGCAATGGCTGCTTGTCGCAATCCTCACAGGTTTATCAAGCTTATACCTCACTGCTACTGTTTCGGCCCAGCCGGATCAGCTGCAGTGGAGCGAGCGTTCCATAAAGGTGTGGGATAATGGGCCCAAAGTGCAGTCCCAGTTGAATCGTAACGGCAGCTTACAGATCAACACCTCGACACAAGGTCTACAAAAAGGATATTACTCCGCCTATGTATATGAGTTGCAAAATAGGGACTGGTCGGGCTACAGCGAGTTGAGATTCTCGATTCGCAGTGATTCCGATCAGACGTTGCCGCTAAACGTTGTCATCACACGAACGGATCAATCGGCACTGACGGTGGCGGACCAACGCAATGTCATCCTCATTCCCAAAGCAACCAAAGAACCGAAGCTGGTTCATCCGGTAGATGGGTTGATAAGGCTGGAGCCCGGATTTGAGGGTGAGGTTCGTGTTCCCTTTTCCAGCCTCATGGTTCGAAATCACGCAGCTACGGTTGGCCTTGTCACACCAGGGAAAATGCTGAGCTGGGGCATCACGATGACCACAACGGAAAACGCACAGCTGAATTACCGCGTTGGAAATATCAAGCTAGTTCCGAGGAAAGAAGCTACTGCAGAGAATCAATTATCTTCTGTGATGATTAAAGGTGATGAGCGAGTCGTGAAACCGGTGGCCGGTGAATCGGTTGAAACGTATACCGTTATTGGCCTGCAACCGACAGAATCGAAAGCTTCGGAAATGCCAGAAGTAAATTTCCAGCTTGCTCATCCTGTACAGGGCGTAACCATCACAACGGGTGGCCTACTAACCATTGGAACGGACGCCGCAAAAGCCGATTCGGTGACTATTCGTGCGCTGGTGGATCAGAAGTGGAATCTCGATTATACCGTTAAGCTTGATCGTTCCACGGCGATGCAGATGAAGGAAGCGGATGGAACACCGCGTTTTATCCCCTCGCCAGGCCAGGTTCCCAAAGTACTGGAACCTTCCAACGTATGGTTACAACCCTGGATGGAATGGATCATTCGTATCGGTCTTCTTCTGATTGGACTCATGGTAGTTATTCCGTATTGGCTGTGGCGCAAACTTCAGCACGGCTCACAAGCGGGGAAACAACGTTCGATGAATCATCGCAGGTCCAAGAGGCTATTTAAAATGTAGCTTTTTTATTCCATCTTCAAGGAGGAAAGGCAGTGCTCTTTTCCAGTGTAGTCTTCTTATTTTATTTCTTGCCGCTTGTGCTCGGGCTGTATTATATATTGCGGTTTTCTGTGACGCTGAAAAATATGTTGTTGCTTGTGGCAAGCCTGTTCTTCTACGCATGGGGTGAACCCCGCTTTGTGCTGGTTATGCTGGTCTCCATCGCACTGAATTATGTTTTCGCATTGCTCGTGGACAAGTACCGGGATCGGCGCAATGCCGCCTATACCGTTATTACCGTGATGCTGGCTGCCAATCTGGGCATGCTGTTTGTTTATAAATACCTGGCGTTTGCCCTGCGTATTGTCAATGAAAGTACAGGCTTTGGCCTCAGCATTCCGCATATTGCGTTGCCGCTCGGCATTTCCTTTTTCACCTTCCATGCGATCTCCTACGTCATTGATGTGTACCGCGGTCATGGCAGTGTGCAGAAAAATCCGTTTTATGTCGCTCTCTATATTTCCTTCTTCCCTCAGCTTGTAGCCGGGCCCATTCTGCGTTACAACATGATTGCAGACCAGATGATGCATCGGAAGGAAAGCTGGGACAAGTTCGCGGTCGGCTGCTGTCGGTTCATCGTCGGTTTGAGTAAAAAAGTGTTGTTATCCAACAGCATGGCCATTGTGGCCGATCATGCATTCAGCATGGGCGGAACAGGTGATATGGCTTCAAGCCTCGCTTGGCTGGGGGCAATCGCTTATACATTGCAGATTTATTTCGACTTCTCGGGTTATTCGGATATGGCCATTGGACTCGCGCTTATGTTTGGTTTCAAGTTTGAAGAAAACTTCAGGTATCCGTATATCTCACGCTCCATTACCGAATTCTGGCGCCGCTGGCACATCTCGCTTGGCACCTGGTTCAAGGAATATGTTTACTTCCCGCTGGGAGGATCACGCGTTAGCAATAAGGATAAAATGATCCGTAATTTGCTGGTCGTCTGGGGACTCACGGGCATCTGGCACGGGGCAGAATGGACATTTGTCATCTGGGGTCTAATCAACTTCGCGTTCATTGCACTGGAGAAAGTTTTCAACTTGGATAAAAGCACACGGTATGCTCCGCTCCGACATTTCTATGCCATGTTTGTTGTAGTCATCGGATGGGTGATTTTCCGTTCACCCGACTTGTTACAAGCCGGCAACTACCTTGGCAATATGTTCGGACTGTATGGCAATGGGTTCTGGAGTGATACGACATGGATGTTCATGAAGGAATATGCCCTTTTCTTCATTCTGGGTATTCTATTCTCCACACCACTTGCCTTACGGATGAACAAATGGATGGTGGATGGTGTACGTTTCGGTAAACCGCTTGAACTGCTTTACCCGGTGACCATTATTGCTCTGTTTCTCGTGTGTGTATCCTATCTGGTCAAAGGAACATACAATCCGTTCATTTATTTTAATTTCTGAGAGAAGGATTCCATATGCATAACTTTTTTGCTAAAAAGAGAATGACCGCCTTCCTCTTCATTCTTGTGCTCGCCACGTTCTCGATCTTGAATATTATTCATTCCTTCGGTCCGATGAAAAAAACACTGGCTTCAGCGGACTACCGTTTCTCCAATGCCAAAGGCATCATCAACGAACTGGATGCCGACATCAATGAGCATGTTTTTGAAAAGTTTGGATTCGTGGAAGCCTACGGATACTTGCAGTCACTCATGTGGAAGAACGAAGAGAACAACTTCGAGGTGGTCAAAGATACGGAGGGTAAGCTTCACTATACCTATTTTGCCACGGGGCCTACGGATACGACAGAGCTTTCTGATCGGGTTGCCGAGCTAGGGGCGCAATTGGGGGCAAAAACCAAGTTTACATATGTCATGACACCAGACAAATATGTACGTGGCTATACAACATTCCCGGAAGGCATACCTTATAATTTCAATAACGAAACGGCTGATGGCTTCCTGGATCATCTGAAGCAGAACGGAATTGACACGCTGGATCTGCGCGAAGGATTATTAGAGAGCGGCATACCGGCAAAGGATTTATTTTTCACAACCGATCATCACTGGAAAATCAAAACAGCCTTCTGGGCCTTCGGCCAGTTGGTTCATCATCTGGATGGGCTGTACAATAAGCCACTTGATCCGGATCATTATTTCACTGATATCGGCAACTACAATGTCATCCCGTATACAGATTTCTTTATCGGCTCACAAGGCCGCAAAACCGGGAAGTTTTTCGCCGGTGATGATGACTTTGACCTGATTTATCCTAAATTCAAAACCAACTATTCTTTTTATTTTAAAACAGGCGAGACGGAAGCTACCTTGAATGGTCGATTTGAGGATGCGCTACTTACGACATATCCTCTGAATGTGAAGGGTGCTACCTACGACCTGACGGCGGACAAATACTTTACGTATCTGTATGGTAATCAAGGAATCGTACATGTCGTCAACAAAGACAACCCAAACGGACTCAAGGTCATGTTTATCAAGGACTCACTCGCCGTACCTATGATTTCTTTTCTCTCAACCGTAGTCTCTGAAGTGTACCTAATTGATCCAAGGTATTATACGGGAGACATCATTGATTTTGCGAAAAAAACCGATCTGGATCATGTCTTTGTATCGATCTCTCCTCAAGACCTCGTCGATGAGTTTTTCCCTTACGGGAAGAATAAAGTGGAAGGTCAATTCACCAGCTCTAAGTAAATATCGTTCATCGAGTTGGAACATGTAAAAGGGTACTGCCTTGGCGTTCATAGCCACGGGAGCACCCTTTTACTGTATACCCAGGATAAAACGAATATCATCAGAAGAACATTCATGTTTACAACAATTATAGTCATCTCTCGTATTGCTTCGTTGTATACTTCGGTATCTCTTCGTTCCTTTACAGTGTGGTCACTTCCGCCAAACCGAAATACCACTCCAGAAAGGCATTGAAATCCGCCCATTGCGGCTTGCTCTCTCCGTTCAGGAATAGTTCAATCGACTCGCCCAGTTCAACCAGCACAACCTCGCCTGTCTGACGATTATAGAAAAATCCACCTTCCCCTTCAAAGCTGTCCAGCGGAATGTACGCCTCTGGTAGTCCCAGTGTAAGTTGCGATATATGCATATCCTGCAGGTACACGGTATTCTCGATCACCCAGCAGATCTGGTAGAGCTCCTGATGTCTGCTATAAAACGTCGGTCCATCCTCTGCATGCAGGTAAAATTGTGCAAAGTCCGAGTTCAGATCGACATCCAGCTTCCGCAGTGCTTCTTCATATTCAGCCGGTACATCTTCATGCCACCAGCCTTTCACGCGGCAATGTTCAATAACTTTGGTGGATAACATCACAAACCCCCGTTCATGAATCTATACTTCTTGTATATGTCATTGATAGATTAGAATATCCTCTACACTATATCCTCTGGAATCTCCCGGTTCAAGTCAGCTGATGAATGTTCACCTTGATATCCCTTCCATAATTAAGGTGCAACTTTCTCCCGTCAGCTTCGTCCAACTAAATGACTACATTTCGAGGAGATAACTATGAGAATAAGTTGCAGCCCCGGTTTTCCCGGCAGTATGATCGGTTCTATTGATCTGAGACCAACCAAGTATAACCAGCCTCCATCCACGACAAGTCAGATTTCTCAACATGTTGATCCTGAGTTGATTTCCATTCCCTATGTGACTGATCCCAACTTCGGATCACACTTTGATGCGATAAAGATGATGAAGGGTACATATCAGGAAGAGTTCCATCAAAGCTATGATGTAGAGTTTACGATCGATGTAGATCAAAAAGGTTATATCACACAGTTTGAACATACCTTCCAGTTAGAGCGTTACTTGGACTTGATCCGAACGCAGTCATATCGCGTCATTCAGACGAACTGGCGCGGGCAGTCCTTTCATGTGATGACTTACAGTTATATGGAAGAAGTCATTAACCCAAGCAATGTCATTTTTCGCTGTACAAATGCGGAAGATGTCTTCGTCGTAGCTGAGCTTGTCCCTTTTCGAGCAGGTGGCGTTGTGGAGCAAGCGGACAATCTATATCTCCACTTCCGTGCATTGATCTCAGCACGAGATGATCTGTATCCCATAGATTATATGTGCCAGCCCGATTTCGACTTGAATCTGGACTGATTGCATATGAGAGATATGAAAAATATGAAAGAGGAGCATAGGCTATCATGCGTCTAAGGATAGCCTATGTTCTTTTTTTGTTGCATGCATCCAACTTCACCTAAGCAAAACGAATAAAACAGACGATGATATATATAAAGTTACACTTCGTATCCCTCTGGGTGTGTACTGAAGATGAGCGGAGTTTTACAGATTGATGATGAGTACAAAAATAAAATTAAGCTCGCTGCTTGTGCTACCGATCGCTGGCCTCCTTTCAGATTCATGGCCCGTCACCAGAAGAAAAACATATTCGTACGGAAACCGTCGCAGTCGATGCAAATGGCCGTTTCAATCTAACGGTTCGAAGTCTCGGTGTGTCTGATTTGAACATACACCTGCAGGTGAGCCCCTATTTTATGTATCTGATCCCTGCGGCCAGCAACTCCGATGTTACCTATTACTTTGAGTAGAAACCGTTGGGGAAAGAGCAGGAATCAAAAAAATCCGGATGAGTATTCATCCGGATTTTTATAAGTTTTGTTTAGCCAGAAACGAAGTGGCATCCATATTATAAACAAATACTACTTTTCAACACCCTGGGAGTACACGTCACTGAATTCATCTGTATATAGAACTTCTATGCAGCCTGACCAATTGAGAATCGAACCAATAAAATCAGGTATATCCAGTCCTTCCATGTCATAAGTCTCTTCTGTATTCACCGTACCGGCTGCATCTTCAATCAGCGTCACTTTAAAACCCTCATGTTCAGCAGTAATTGCTGTAAACAGACAACAATATTCCATGTTAAAGCCAACAATGAATACGTGCTCAACCCGCTGATCGCATAGCCATTTTTTCAAGTCACTATTACTGAAAGCACTCGGTTTGTTCTTTTCCAGGACAAGATGTTGCTTCGTATTCACAACAATTTCCAGATAATCTGCTTTCCCGCGGTAGAGTGAGGATTCTTCATGCTGCTCATCAATATGTTTAGTAAAAATAATCGGCCAATTCATCTTCTCAAAAATCGCCATGACCGATTCGATCTTTGACACAGTTGCTGATACATCTCGTTGTATGGTAAGCCCTCGCTGGACATCAAGTACAATTAGGCATTTATTCATTTCTGACTCCTCTCCACATTCTCCTTCACCCTGAATTCAACAATCTCGCGTATCAAATTCTCGGGCAACGGTTGATCAAGTGGAAACTGAACGGAGCCCTTCGCCCCCTTAAACCTGGAGAGCTGTTCCTTAAACGCCAGAATACCGCTGGGTGCAGGATAAAAGCCAATATGTTTCGTGTACGCGGCAAAATGAACCAGATTCCCATGCTGCGCATATGTAGGCATTTTGTAACTGATCTTTTCTTCAGCGAGCGGTGCTGCCTCACCAATGATCTGCCTCAGCCTCTGTAATTTTAGTTGCACATCCGCTGGAAATGAAGCGATATATTCATCCACTAGTTCCGAGTGTTGTCCGTTTTGATTCATCTTGGGCTCCTTCCGCCACATCCGTTTTAGAGTGATTCGCGGCGAGTACTATTGGCTCTATTGTACATTATCAGCATGCTAGAAAAACAACTGTTTTTCTGCAGGAGAATGCATCGGCTTGATTTTTGAGATAGATAACTTTACAATATGTTTAAACGTTCGAACATTTAAACATTTAATGGAGGGTTAACTTCATGATTACCACAAATCGGAAAATTCTTATCGCCGGCGGTTATGGCGCAGTTGGTGCACAGATTGCCCGCATCTTGCATGACAGACATGCTGATCTAGAACTGTTACTTGGAGGCCGTTCTTCTGGCAAAACACCTCCGTTTGCTTCAAACCGTGTTCACACCGTCATTGTGGATACAGCTGCACCCGATCCTCTAATCCACGTCCAAGATGACGTCTTCCTAATCATCAATGCCGTAAATGATTTACAGGATTCATTGCTCGTATCTGCCATTCGGCGAGGCATCCCGCTCATTGACGTCACTCGCTGGACAGAAGTATTTCATCAGGCACATCACACGGTAAAACAAGAAGAACTACGCTCTCCTGTTATTTTGTCTTCCGGCTGGATGGGCGGAACAGCTTCCTTATTTGCCATGATGCTTGCTGAGAACCTTAATCATGTGGAGATGAATATCAGTGCTTTGTATTCACTCCGGGACAAAGCGGGGCCTGACTCCGTTACTTTTATGGATCGGATGAGCATCCCTTTTCAGATCACTGAATTGAATACACAGCGTGAAGTTTATCCAATGACTGATCCGCTTCCTGTCACTTTTCCTGGAGGATACCGAACGCCATGTTACAGGCTCGATACACCGGATCACGTTACGCTTCCACGGCAGAGCCACATCGATGCTTCCAGCTTCCGCATTGCCTTTGATCATAAATTATCCATGTACGCACTTGCGAGTATGGTCAAAACTGGAATTTGGAGCATGATTAGTGGTGAACGGTTTACGCCCCTCAGACGCAAGTTGCTCTACAACCCGGGAAACGGCGGCGCCCATCATCTTGTCATCGAACTGAATGGTATGGATAACTCGGGTAAACAGGTGAAGCGCAGGTTAACCGTCTCCGATCCTCAGGGACAGTCCCATCTCACAGCACTCGGTGCTGCTATTCAGGCGGATAAGCTGCTTCGCTTGCCTGCTGACAAGCCGATGGCTGCAGGAATTTATTATCCTGAGCATTGGCTGGATCACCATACGGATCGGGATGCCGCTGTACAATTTTACACAGCTCATGGTGTTCAACTCGGTTAACCTACAACGTCATGGTTCGGCCATTGCGCATGAGATAATCTTCTTTTTCCTTGTAATTCGGCATAATACTACCTACCCGCCGCCAGAACGAGCGGTCATGATTCATATGATGAATATGGCACAGCTCATGGATAATGACATAATCAATAACTTCTGGCGGTGCCATGGCAAGGCGGTAATTAAACGTCAGCTTTTTGTCCCAGCTGCAGCTCCCCCATTTCGTGGGAGAGTCTACGATGTCGATGGACTTCGGCTTCACCTTCAGCTCCTGCTGATAACGTATAATTCGTTGCCCAATCATGCGTTTGCATTCGGCAAAATAAAACTTTTTCAAATTCGATCGCAGTTCCTCTTCCGTTAATCCCTCCACCGGAATTAATTGATGCAAGGCATGGGCTTTGCCAAAGAGCAAAAATGACCCTTTGCCCTCATTCTCATATTCTTTGGCTTGAGGACCATCCAGCACTTGCTGCATGCGAGCTGACTTTTGTACAATCTCAGTTCCATGCTGCATAACCAGTCGCCGGATCACTTCCTCACTCGCGCCATTGGGAGCCTTAATGGTGACCATGTATGGCAGTTCCATGGTGATGGAGGCCTTTTTTCGTTTACCGAATTCGATATGACATGTAATTATTCGACCCTGAATCTCTATGTTAATCATGTTTATTTGTACTCCATTTCCACAAATTGATCTCTTTGTCGATTATACCATTCAGATGCATAACATCCGAACAATCCGTATTGAATTTTTATACATTTTTATGTATTATTATTTAATCCAGTTATTATATCGCCTATATCCTATGTTAGGAGGATCAGCATGTATGCAACAGAGCATAAACATCGTCTAATTGAAGAACTGACTCTCAACCACTGGCAACCTTTATCAACCTCATTGTATGACGGTTGGGTGCTGCGTTTTGCCAAAGGATATTCAAAACGTGCCAACTCCGTTCAACCGATCTACCCTTCTACTCTGGATGTGCATGAGAAGATCAGGGCATGTGAGAATATCTACAGTTCGAACCGGTTAAATACCGTTTTTAAAATAACACCGTTCGTTCAGCCCGAAGAATTGGATCAACTTTTACAAGATAAAGGTTATGTCGTTGTAGATAAAACGCTCGTACAGCTTCGAGAGCTGAAGAATCTGAAAGTTCCTGAACATTTGGAGGTACACATCAATGAGCAGTTAACGGAGGAATGGTTGCATCATTTTTGCCGTTTAAATGCGGTCAATGAAGAGTTCCGGGGAACCATGATACAGATGTTACTCAATGTCCGTGCAATGACGGGTTTCATCACACTGTCTGTTGACGGCTGTATAGCGGCTTGTGGGCTGGGTGTGGTTGAACGTGGATTCATTGGACTACATGACATCATTACAGATCCGGACTACCGTAACCGCGGTCTGGCGGAGCAGATGATTCTGCATTTGTTGCATTGGGGAAAAAGCCATGGTGCTAATTCAAGCTATCTGCAAGTGGTCGAGGGCAATGCAGCCGCACGGCGACTATATGCAAAATTGGGATATACCGATGCCTATCCGTATTGGTACAGGGTTAAGAATTATACATAGAAAGTTTCAGCATGTGGAGTAATTTCTACTAAAGCTAAACAGGCCTCTCTTATATATTAAGAATTATATATTAAGAAAGGCTATTTCTAATTTCTCCTCAACTGCTCAATCGTTGAGATTTATCTGTTCAAGTTGCGTTCGATTTGTTTCCATTCGCCTAACCCATCGAGCTGAATCCAATACACCATGATTTTCCCTTCTATCATCGTTTCTGTATAAAAAATGCTGGACTGTTCTACCTACGTATAGGTCTACGAATCCCCTACACCTGCCTTGACAATAAGTAGGTATGACCATAAACTATCAAAGGTATTAGGAAATTAATAGGAGGTTAACAAGGTAAGAGGATTGAAAATAAGTTATACCTAGAATAAGTAGAAAGCGGTGTACCATGAAACGACTATTTTTTATGATGTTTGCCCTCACCCTGCTTCTGGCTGGTTGCCAGAGTAATAATCAGGAAAGCAGCCCCACAGATAACAAATCAACCGAACCCAAGCAAGGCTCCAGCATTTTAAGTTTGAAAGAGAAGTATGGCACAGCCTCGGAAAAAGCAATTATGCCTATGTATAATGTAGCGCAGGATGAAGAATTTACGTTTAAGTTTAAAGGCGATTTGAGCAAAATAGATTATTATTCCCATGATATTATCTCAGTACATACCGATATTAAAGGACTCGAAGCCAGTAAAGTAAGATGGTTGGTAGACTATAAAGATAATAGTGTTTCTGTAAAACCAATGAGCTGGGGTGTTCTGAGTTCCGATTCCATGCGAATCAAGGGGCAAAGTAGTTGGGGCGGAGCTCCAATCTATTATATTCGCCTAAACTATGATCCGGATGCAGAGAATCCCACTTTGCTTGATGAACCCATCATTATACCTTTTACTGTAAAGTCTGAGCTTCCGGTACCTAATCTTAGATATGAGATCGACAAAGACAGACGGTTCAAGCTGGTCTGGGATAAGGTTGAAGGCGCAACCGGATACAAGATATATAACCGTTTAGATTTTCGAGGTAATATTTTTGATAATACGAATCTCCCTCTCCCAGGGGCAGAGCGCGCTTATGATGACACCACTCCTTTGTTTGTCACGACAACAACCGAAACGACATTTAACGACTTTATGAAGGATGGGCGTGGCGGACTGGGATTTTATGATGACATTATTACATCGCATCAAAATCTTGGGCTCAAAGGAGAATACTACGTTACCGCAATCGGGAACGGCAAGGAATCGAATTTCAGTAACGGAGTGGCTACAGCCCCGCTAGCAACCCAATTACCTTCGGCTACGAAAGAACAACTCTATCTCAACAAATTGAAAAACGTGAACGAACTGCCTCAGAAAATAACCGTAGAGTACAATGACGGCTCGCTGGCCCGCGAAACGGTTGTCTATGATGCGGCTAATGTAAAGATTTCAGAGTTTAATGAAACTGACATTCCCTTCCATGTCAAGGGAACAGCACTTAAAAGCTACGTCCGCGTAGAGAATGTCACTCAGGAAGATCTAGATAAGCTTACACAGCAACGTGTGGCCGATTCCAGTAACGGATTCGTAGAGCCTAAAAACAATACACCTTATGTACCTGCACCGGATGTGCCAACGATTATTAAAAATAATGATACACCGTCAGAAGTTGAAGAACATTCAGACTCATCCTCTGCTACAACGGAGAACAATGACACTACCCGCGAAGAAGCTGCCGATCAGACGGTAAGCGAATCTGCGAGTGATCCCTCGAAAGAGACATCCGCTCCGGAAACAGATACAGGTGCAGCAACAGATACAGATTCCCAGCAAAACCTTGTCGACGAGCAGAAGTCCAATACCGAGCAAAATGTAGAACAAGGCAATCAAGAGATTGTCCCTGAGCCAGCTACTGGCGATGATTTCATGAACGCAGATTCTGCGCTGGAAGAAGTTTTGGCTAAAAATATGATTGCCGCTCAGGACAGTATCTCCCTGAAAGCTTTTCCTGAAGCTCAGAATTTCACAACACTTTCGGATGTTGTCTTGAAAGTCATGTACCAGAATCCACTGATTCTTGGGGTAGAAGGCTTTGAATATAACTATGGCACACTGACCCTTTCCATTCATTACAACGAAACGGCTGCAGATATCCAGAAAAAACAAAATGAGATTATCGCCAAAGCCCAAGAGGTTGTTGCTTCTATTATTAAACAAGGCATGAGCGATGATGAGAAACGCAAAGTCATCTACGATTATTTGAACGACAATGCAAAATATGATGACGCTGCGCTCGAAAATGCAGAGCAAAACAACTTCAAACACGTTGACGCACAGTTTAACGACTCGTTTACCACCTATGGTATTCTCGTTAAAGGCGTCGGCGTATGTGCAAGTTATGCTTCTGTATACAAGCTGCTCTCAGATCTGTCCGGCTTAGAGAGTATCGTGGTTACGGGAGCATCCAGCGGCGTACCTCATGCATGGAACAAGGTGAAAATCGGAAACGAGTGGTTAAACGTTGATGCAACCAATAATTTGACCAACTCCGGAATTCCTTATTTCTTGTACAATGCCAATGATGAGACAGCTGCAAGTCAGAAGACAATCGCGGACAAAGATTACTGGCTCGATTCCGAACTCGGGTTGTTCAAAGGCGAAAGCGACGCCAATGATTATTATGTACAAAACGGGCTTGAAGTTGATTCAATTAACGATTATAAGAGCAAAACCGAGACACACTTGAAAAAAGGAGAGGCTTCTGTCGTGCTCAGGTTTGCCTCACCTGTTGACTTCGATGAACTATTGAATGCAACAACTGAAGCGGTGACTGCTGTGAATGAAGCATTACTGGATAACGCGGAGCTCGCCACACTAGGGAGCTATGTACTACTGGAAACGAAGTCGGAGCAGAAATAAATCAACTTCTGATGGTACACAACACATCCAAACAGGCCAACGCAGAGCGACTCTGCCTTGGCCTGTTTGTTTTGGCAACTTCATGGAATGGATTGATCTCCTGATCTACTGTAACGAGGTTATCTCGAGATAATATATAGCGTTATCCGCTTATGGACTAACCGTACCACCATTGGCATTCAAAGTCTCTCCGCTCACATAGCTGGATTCCTGACTCGCCAGGAATACGTACGCTGGAGCCATCTCGGCAGGCTGTCCTGCCCGGCCAAGCGGTGTGTTGCTGCCGAATTCAGCCAGTTTCTCTACAGGTTGTCCACCAACAACCTGCAATGGAGTCCATACTGGACCTGGTGCGACAACGTTCACACGAATGCCTTTGCTGCCGACTTGCTGGGCGAGTGCTTTACTGAAGGTATTAATGGAAGCTTTTGTCGTTGCATAATCCAGCAAAATCGGAGACGGTTTATACGCCTGAATCGACGAAGTGTTGATAATCGAACCGCCTGCTTTCATATGTTTGACTGCTGCTTTGTTGAGCCAGAACATGGAATAGACATTCGTTTTGAACGTTGCATCGAATTGTTCCGTTGTCAGGTCTTCGATCTGCTCGACAAACTGCTGTTTGCCCGCGACATTCGCCAGAATGTCAATACCCCCAAGTTCTCTGACCGCCGTTTCGATCAGTTCCTCACAGTATTTCTCATCCTTTAGATCACCTGGAACAGCGACAGCTCTTCGGCCTGCTTCCTCGATCAGTTGCACTACTTCCTTGGCATCTGCTTCCTCTTCTGGCAAATAGGAGAGTACAATGTCCGCACCTTCACGCGCATAGGCAATGGCTGCCGCCCGGCCAATCCCGCTATCCGCACCGGTAACGACCGCTTTACGCCCTGTAAGACGCCCGCTCCCTTTGTATGTTTTTTCACCGCAATCCGGAACTGGAGTCATCTCGCGCTGCAATCCCGGCTCATCCTGCTGCTGTTTCCAATCCTTCGTTGCCTTCGGATATTGTGTCGTTGGATCTTGAATCGAATGCTGATCTTGCGTAGCCATGTTTGGTTCCTCCTCGGTTCATATTTATGTGTTGTGAATTTCATATGTGTAAAGGTTCACTCTTTCCTTTGTAACCGAGTTACCCGTTATTTAAACTAAAAAAAACACTTCTTCAACATACGGGACTCTTGGCGAGTCACCCGAGTATGTTGAAGAAGTGCATCATCATTGTTGCTACACAGGTAGCTTATCATTGGTTAAACGGATTACATTACAGTTGTAATTATTGTTTATTTGGAATCGTTAGCTCTGGACTGCCGACCGCCGATGCCAAATACGTAATAACCAACCACCACAATCGCCATAAAAGTCGCACCAACAATTAGCGGCAGACGTGTATCCGGGTTAAAGGCCATACCGATAATGACCAGAATGAGATACACAATAATGATGTAATTGCTGATCGGGAACCATTTTGACTTGAAGTTATGCTCCGCGAGTTCCTGCCCCCAGCGCTTTCTGAATCTAAACTGACTGAACGCCAGAGCAAACCAAGGCACCATTCCCGGCAATACACTGGCGCTGTAAATGTAGAGGAATAGCTTCGAATCCGGCATCAGATAGTTAAGTACAACTCCGATCAGAAGAAGAGAGATAGTCACTACGATACTGTTGCGGGGAACCCCGCCTTTGGACAACTTTTTGAAAAAAGCGGGCGCTTGTCCGTTCTCTGCCAGTGTGTATAACATCCGTCCTGCGCTGTAGATCCCGCTGTTACATCCCGACATCGCTGCTGTCAGCACCACGAAGTTAATAATACCCGCGGCTGCAACAATGCCGACTTTGGCAAAGGTAAGCACGAATGGACTTCCCGTCTCCCCTACCTCGTTCCACGGATACAGCGTAACAATTACAAATATCGCACCTACGTAGAAAATGAGAATACGCCACACGATGTTTTTGATCGCTTTGCGCAGCGTATACTTCGGATTTTCGGCTTCGCCAGCCGTAATTCCGACCATCTCCACACCCTGATAGGCAGCTGTGACGATGCATAGCGCAAACAGGAATCCTTTGATGCCTCCCGGGAAAAAGCCTCCGTGACTAATCAGATTGGACAAGCCAATCGGCTCTCCTCCATTCCCCCATCCGAAGAATATAAGACCTGTTCCGATGATAATCATCGCCACAATCGCGGTCACCTTGATCATCGCAAACCAGAACTCGAATTCGCCATAAAACTTGACCGCCGCCAGATTGGCTGCTGCAATAATGAGAACACCTGCGAGTGCTGGAATCCACTGCGGAATATCCGGGAACCAGTATCCCACGTAAATTCCAATAGCCGTAACTTCTGCCATGCCCACCGTGATCCACAGGAACCAATAACTCCAGGCCGTTAAGAACCCGGCAAGCGGGCCAATATATTTGTGAGCAAATGTTGCAAACGAACCGGTCACCGGCTCCTGAATCAACATCTCCCCCATAATACGCATAACAAAAAAGATAATGATCCCGGCCAGCAAATAGGCCAGTAGCACAGATGGCCCTGCCCATTTGATCGTGCTTGCCGATCCCATGAATAACCCGACGCCAATCGTACCGCCGAGCGCAATCAGCTCAACATGACGGGGTTTCAGCCCTCTCGATAGTTCCTTTGATTCCAAGTGATTCTCCCCTTTTCTCATAAACAGCTTCCTAATGTTATTCCATTTCAATCCATTCACATTAACGCAATGCAGAATTACTTCACCAAATTGTACGAGATGTGAAGCAGAAATACAATATGGATTATGAGGAATTGAAGAACAGCTCAGTTACTGGAACCTTTCCCATGGCAATAACGTATGAGTTTTAATGCCCTTCACAAATAGATCCATGAAAATCTGAAATAGGAGAATGAAGATGCCAAGCTTGTTATTGATCTTATTTCTGTTTAACCTTTCGCTATTTCTACTGCATGAAATGGATGCGATCCGACGGTCCGAATGGAAATTGTTTATCGTGTTAAAAGATATGGAAGCAGAAAAAGCATATACATATTTCACCTGGATTCATCTTCCACTGTATACGATCATCTTCTCACTTCTTTTCAGTTCCTACCAGACCTTAACATTCTGGGTACTAGATGTGTTTTTTATCATACATACCGTGTTACACTTCTTTTTCGAAAAGCATCCTCAGAACGGATTTAAAAATAGGTTCTCCAGATCGTTGATCTATCCAATGGGATGCATTGCGCTGCTTCATATCATATTCCTCATGTTGAAATAAACATACGAACCATTAGGAGGGTTACACATGCAACCACAACAGCTGGAAAAAGCCGAATTATTCGTGGCTAACACCCTAATTCTCAAGAAACCATTCAAATGGCAGCACCCGATCATGCGTCGTCTGGCAGCCTTGCTCTATGTTGTGGAAAATAAAAGTATAGATCCAGAAGCCATTCAGCAAAGCAATGACCTGATGAAACAGCATACCAAACGTTTCTCTGCATTTAGAGGCCCTTCCTCCTTTCATATTGCAGCTATGCTTTCTCTGACAACGGATCAACTTACAAGACTGCAACATACGATTCAAGTCCATGATTTAATGAAAGAAATCAAGTTCCGCAACTCTGATTACCTGGTGATGGCTGCCTATCAGATCGCTGCTCAAGTGCCGCCCGATCAATTTCAGCATACCGTGGAACGCGCCAAATCATTCTACGACCGTATGAAAGAAGAGCATCCCTTCCTCACAGGGCATGATGATTATATTTTCACAGCAATGTTAGCCTTCTCTGATCTGGAAGTGGACACCGCTATCGCGCATATGGAGCAGTTTTATCGGGAGTTAAAGCCTAACTTTTCCGCGAAAAACAGCGTGCAGACCTTAACACACATTCTCGTTATCGGGGATGGCGGCCCTGAGGTTAGTGAACGTTTGCTGGCTTTAAGCGAGGCTTTCCGTTCAAGGAATCTTCGGATGGATAAAACGTACACATTGCCTTCACTCGCACTATTTGCATTATTGCCAGCAGAGATCGACTTGCTGGTAGATCAGGTTGTTGAGACGTATGACTGGTTAAGAATCCAAGAGGGTTTTGGGGCTTGGTCCATAAACAAACAGGAGTTGTTGCTGTTCTCGTCTGCATTGACTGCACTTCAACATGTGGAGCGTCTACAGAATGAGATCCTCACATCTTCCATGTCCACAACGATTACCAACATTATCGCCGCTCAGCAAGCAGCCATGAACGCAGCCGTTGCTGGAGCGGCAGCCGCTGCAGCTACCTCTTCCACTCAATCGTAGTTGACATCGGTAGCTCAAAATTGCATGTGGCTTTGTTTTTAATTCTAGCAAGGCCAACATATAGATAAAAAAACGATTATGTGAGTAAACGCGCATAATCGTTTTTTTAACAGTTATTTTCAATTAGATATGATTCGGTTCACTACACGATCCCCATCCCACGAAATTCCTCCAAAAAGTCATTCAGCCAATCTTCGCCATAATCCAGCGCACCCATATCATTTTCGATGAAAGCAACGTCCAGACCCATCACCCAGAACCTACGAGCGATAACAAACAAATCAATCGCCTGTTCGTCTGCATCCGTAAAATTTCGAACCGAGCGGTATCCTTTCATCAACGCATCCCATAGCTTTTGTTTTTGCTCCGAATCACCCGACTGCCGTTTCCGAACTTTCACTTGAGCCAGATCATACGCACGCCATCCCGGAGCAGCCCATTCAAAATCATAATGGATGAAGCGTTCTTGCCGCTCAAACACATTGTTGTTTCCATGCATATCGCCATGGCATAAGCCGTAGTCCAGACCTGATCTGGAGACGGCAACAATCTTTTCTTTTAACACGTTAGCAAACGCTTGCAAAAATGCTGTTTCCTTATGAGCTTCTCCAATATAACGAATGATTCGCTCCAGTGGCTCATCGATGAGAAATTTCGTATCCAGCTTAAACCTTGCAATGTCTGACTCCAACTCCGTTACTGACGCTGACACTTGTTCTTGTTCTCGCTCTGGTTCCAGATTAATCCGATCCATAGCCTGGTGCAGTTCAGCAGCAGACCGGCCAAAAGCGTAGCAGGAATGCTCATCCTTCAGATTGTTCTCCGTTCCCTCGATATAATGAAAGATAACAGCTGCCCGCTTCCCTTCAGCTGCATCCAGCATGATATAATCAGTCTGCGCCTTCGTTGGTACAAATTCTCCCACCTTAGTGTATTCGCTCGTAACCAATCTTTCTTTTAGTGCAGTCAGCACACTAAGTTCATAATGAACATCTGCTTCTGATACCTCGGTGCGATATACACGCAATATATACGTTTCTTGGCTTGTTCGTACCCGGTAAGTGTCATTCAAACCTCGAAGCCAAAACTTGCATTCTTCCCACGTTCCGATATCATAATGTGCCTGTAATGCCCACTCCAGATATGCCGGACTGAGCACTGAACGCAAAGCCGTTGGATGATTATACATAGTCAAGTTCCTTCCTGTCTGATATTTCGTCAATATACTTAATATATAACATACAGGAATTTATTGGAACGGTTATTAAGGAGCCGTTTTACCGGTTACGACTTTCCACTTTTGCTTCTGCTCAGGCTTAGGCTCCAACCCACAACCAGACAAAGCCGCACACTCCCGAAACGCCAAATGTTTGCATCCCTTACACTTTTCTTCGTTTAGATGCCTTAATGCATAGGTTATAGCTTCTCCCGTATGTTCAAACCGATGTGCCGGATCTAACCGTTCCAGCAAACCTGTTCGTTTCAGCATTTCGAGCGGCTGCTCCTGAAGGCCTGACAACAGTACTATCCCGCCTGAACGTTCAAAATGTTTGATTAAACTAGCCAGGTTAGCCTCTCCTGTTGTATCTATAAAAGGAACTTTCCCCATGCGCAACAAGAGCATACCCGGACGCTCCGGAAGTGAATCCATAACCGATTTTTCAAACATATCCGCTGCACCAAAAAATAACGGCCCTTCGATCGTATACAAGCTGATCTGTGGACAATCATGTCCCTCCCGTACCATATGAGCCATAACCTTCTCATGTTTATGATCCGGATCAGGCAGTACCTTGGCCACTTTCAGCATCTCGCTCATTCGTTTCACAAATAGAATGACCGCCAGAATCAATCCCACCTCCACCGCAGTCGTAAGGCTCGTGAATACAGTAAGAAGAAAGGTCAAAAGCAACACAAGTGAATCCCCCGTTTTGGTTCGCAGTACATAAGCAAAGGATTTTCGTTCGCTCATATTCCAGGCCACCAACATCAGAACCGGCGCCATACTGGCAAGCGGTATATGGGATGCATACGGTGCAAATAAAATCAGAACAAGCAAAACAACAACACCATGAATTACGCCCGATAATGGAGACACTGCACCCGATTTAATATTTGTTGCTGTACGAGCAATGGCTCCTGTCGCTGGGATTCCACCGAACAATGGTGTGACAAGGTTGGCAACCCCCTGCCCGATCAGTTCCCGGTTGCTGTTATGGCGGCTGCCCGTCATACCGTCAGCGACAACGGCGGACAACAGCGATTCAATACCACCGAGCATAGCAATGACAAAAGCAGGTTGCAGCAGATTCACGATACGCTCCCATGTGACCTCCGGCAGGTGGAATCCAGGTAAGGTTCCAGGAATTGTACCGAAAGATGAGCCAATCGTAGCCACCTGATCTTTGAAGAAGACGGCTGCAACAACGGTCGAGCATATCAGACCCAGCAGGGAAGCAGGCACTTTGGGTGCAAACTTCGGCACAAGCAGAAGAACAGCCAGGCACACCCCCGCTGTCAGCAAACTGTATATATTAATCGTCCCAATGTGCATCCCGATCTCTTTCATATTGGAGTAAAAATCCTCATGTTTCGTGACACCCGTAAGTCCCAGCACATTCACGATCTGTCCACTAAAAATCAAAACAGCGATGCCTGCTGTAAAGCCAATCGTCACGGGTCTTGGAATGAATTTAATTAATGCTCCGAGTTTGAATACCCCCATAACAATGAGCATCAGTCCAGCCATCATGCCAGCAATGAGCAAATTTTCATAACCATACTGCATGACTATAGCAAAAAGAATCGGAATAAATGCCCCCGTCGGCCCACCGATCTGAAATTTGGAACCGCCCAGCAGTGAAATCAAAATACCTGCAATAATGGTGGTATACAATCCATATTCCGGCTTGACTCCAGAAGCGATGGCAAAAGCCATACCCAGAGGAATCGCAATAATACCTACAATCAGCCCCGATATCAGATCCTTGCGAAAATCAGCTATTCGATAACCCGCATATCTCCCGATGCCTTTCATGCTCCATAACCTTCTTTTCTTCATATATTTGAATATTTGAATATAAAGTGAACACTACTCCTTGATATATGCTCTGTCAATCGCAAATATCACAGTCCTATAAAATTGTGCTCTTATAAATTTTACAGATCATACTAGAAACTAAAATGCAAAACTATTTAAAGCGATAGCACATATAGCTCATGGGAACAAAGAAACCATGATTCAAGTCCATCATTAGTGGAATTGAATCATGGTTCTCTCACAAAATGTAAAACTATTCCTAAGAATGAAAGCTTAGTGTTTGATTGTATCTTAATCAGAGATTTTTTCAATTTTCACAACTGTTCTAATGGGAGGCAAGGACTCGTTTTGATTAAAGTCAGCAGTAATTCTTACTCGTTGTCCTAAATCAATTGATTCGTAATTTTTCTTCTCAATATAATAATATGAGGCTTCCGTTTGTTCTTGTGCTAATTCAATAAAATCCTCTAATTTACCATTCTCCAAATCTTCCTTACTTATATTTTGAAGAACAAGTATTTTGTATTTGTCATTTTCCTCTGTTTTAAATACCACAGTACCTTCATAAATTGGATAATTTTCTTTTTCCTCTTTGTTAGTGCAAGCAGGCAGTGTAATCAAACTAATTAAGATGATTAGCATTATTTTTTTCATATTAAACCTCCTATAATCTAAATGATGCTATTCTCTTGTCTCCTATTCACAACCTATTTTAGCCTAATTATTGGATAAAAACAAATTATTACCAGGAGGCAAACTATGAAGAACAGACTAAGCTATGTTATTATTCCAATCCTTATTTTTGTTTTTTTTTCAATTTTCACCAATAAAGATGTGCATGCAGAAGTTAACCGGGAGACATTAGAGCAGGAAGTCTCCCAAGAGCAAATATCTGCAGAAATGGATGACATCATGATCATGCAAAATGCAGTCGCTGAAATATTAGGAGATTATGAAAAAATTCAGAAATATGGGACGGTTCACATTGATCGAAATAATGGCTTTACAATTATTATTGCTTTTAAATATGAGGACAACTCTACAGACGCAATTAAAAAAACATTATCTGAGCGACTTAATGAAAAGGTTAGGTTTATCGTTTCAGACATCACCTATGATGAATTAACTCAGATCAAAGATAATATATTTGGCAACCGTGAAATTTTAGAAGCAAAGGGCATTCAAATTTCTTCTGCTGGTGTCGATGAAAAAGCTAATAAAGTCAACGTAATCATTAATAAAGTAGATAATATGACTATTGCTTCTCAACTGTTTACAGATAATTTTGCGAAATCGACAAAATTACTTACGGACAATTTTGAAAGTGCTGAGAAATTTGTGAATGTTGTCTTTGATCCAGAAGCTAAGAATTACAATGAATTCTCACGAAGGGAAAATCATAGCATTTTAGGGGGAGGGATTGGAATACAAAGTTCCGGTTCGTGTTCAACTGCATTCACTGCTACAAAAGGAGGCGTTAAGTTCTTAGCTACGGCTGGCTGGTCATTGTCTTGAAGGTGATGGATCAGTCGTAAGACAATGGAGCAGTAATGTGGGTACGGATCACCTAAGTTATTATAAGAGTCGTGGCTTTGACATCGGGTTAATTAATGTTACTAACTCTGGCAGGAAAATATCGAACTTTATCTTTGCAAAAGCTGTAACTAATTATGATGCAAAATATACAAACTCAGGTTCCTTCTTAATGAATCAATATGTTTGTAAATCAGGAATCACGACAGGTTATACTTGTGGTCAAGTACAGGAAACGAGTACAAGTTATACAGATTCTGATTCAGGTGTTATAACGAAAGATGTAGTGAAAATTTATGCAACCGGCAATACAAAAGATTATTCTCAACCTGGTGATAGTGGGTCAACTACTTGGGCTGGAGAAGTATTATTAGGCGTACACAGTGGTGGTGGGGATTCTAGTACACTATCTTGGGGCTTTGCTGCAAAAACTAGTAAAGTAGCTGAACACTTTGGCTCAGATTTTACTATTTATAAGTCATCAAACCCACTTTGAACGTTGTGTATACTAATGTAATTTAAGAGAAATAACGATCTGCTAGGTAGTTGATATTCCCTTCTTATATTCATATGAATATAATATACACCAAAAAACAAGAGCTCCCGTGCCAACTTACGGTTGCTCTTGTTTCTTGTGTCAGCTGTCTTTACGCATATCCTCAAGCATTGAAATTGCATCGACCAGATGGTTATCAAAAATCTGTTTGGCAACAGTCAGCAGGTCTTTAATCAGCGGATCCCGCAGTGAGTAGGTGACGGTTGTGCCTTCTTTAATGCCCTGTACCACATTTTTGCTACGTAACACAGCCAGCTGCTGGGATACTGCAGAACCCTCCGTTCCAAGAATGCTTTGCAATTCATTGACGCTTTTATCTCCTTCACCCAGCAGTTCCAGAATGCGAATTCGCATCGGATGTGCCAGTGCTTTGAAGAAATCGGCTTTGAACTGTTGTACGTTCTGATTCATACCCTTTTGCTCCTTCAATCGAACTCATCAACATGACCTTATCATACCATAGAACGAAGTACAGGCTTCCATTCACACGATATGATATGATGAAAAGCGAGTACATTATATGGCGCAAGGGAGCGGTAAACATGTCTAAATCATCTGAATATTCGCCTTCTGGTGTTCCTATTCTTCGTCATAAAGATTTGGAACGCGAGTGGCAGTCTACCTCTTATGCAGCAACCGAATGGCTGCAGCGAATTGAGAAACACGCGGATACGTATCTCGGCGAAGCCGACTCTGTGTTCCATGAGCTGGTGTCAGACAAAGTTCATATTGATGTTCATATCATTCGTCCGACACCTGAGCGTAATTATTATACGTTGTATACCACAGGCATGAGCGCCTTGCCGATGAACACACCTGAAGATGCAGAGGAATATAAGTATGCAGAACTGATGATATGTTTACCTCCGGATTGGCCTCTATTAGAAGAAGAACTAGAGGAATCGGATAATTACTGGCCGATCCGATGGTTGAAAACGATGGCTCGACTGCCACATGACTATGATACCTGGCTGAGTTGGGGTCATACAGTACCCAATGGCGACCCGGCAACGCCATTTTCCAACAATACAGATATGTGCGCCTTAATCGTGTTGCCTCCGCTTGAGGTCGAAGAGGATTTCCTCACACTGGACATGGGGGATGGGCAAACTGTGCACTTCTATGCGATCCTTCCCATTTATCTGGAGGAGCTTGAACATAAGCTAGAGTATGGCTTGGACGCTCTGCTTGATCAATTTGAAACACAACATGTTAATGAAATAATGAATTTGAATCGGATTAACACCTGCGAGAATGCGTAAAAACATCATTCGAATTATATTTGAAAAGAATTCAAATGCAATGTTTTGCAAAGATCACTAATCCTTCTTCTTAACGAACATCAAAAAAGCTCAATCCTGTGCGGGCATCTGCTACTGGATTGAGCTTTCCTTTGTTATGATGTGAACTTCGAGTGCTTATCTAGCTCCGCTTCCAGGACTAAACGTTGATATTCAACAATTTGCCCGTTACATATCAGTACGAGCCATATTCGAACCAATCAAAGTCCGCCACCTGATCAGAGGATTGACCATTGCTGCTACTAAACACACCGATACAACAGCCTACAAAACCGCCAGCCACCTCCGTGCTCAAGCTGGTCGTATCCACTTGTCCTGCAACCAGATGATACTTCCTTCCATCTATGCTGTAGTAGAAGCTGAGTTGCTGCCCTAGCGCCACCATTTTAATGTATACACGCGGAGTTTCTCCATCCAGCACAACTTGACCAACCAGTGATTCCTCACCACCAAGCCACGTCATTACCCGCAGCACCTGCTGCTCACCTTCACGGGCCCGTTCAATTCGCACATGATACTGGTCATTCTGAATAACCACCAGACCCGCCGTCTCATGTTCATGCTGCGGCACAAATTCCATCGCAGTCGCAGCGACATAATCCATATGCTGCTGCCGCACACAGACAAAGCTGGAATTATCAAGTTCCTTCAATGTTTGCGGTTTCAACTTCAAACGCAGGTAACCTTTCCGTTCAGTCAACGAGTAGAGGTTCTCCTGAGGATTACGCAGGAACATCCACTGCAGGCCCAATTCGTCACTGTCAAAATTTTCACAGCGCAGATCCGGTGCCACAGGTACTGCTGGCAGATTCAGCACACCCTGCTCCTCCAGTTTTCCAAGCCCCCGATTGATGACTGGCCATCCATCCTCCCATTCCACTGAAGCAATAAATGTCTCACGACCAAGATTGCTGAAAGCCCCGCCATATGGTCTGGAAGCCAGCATCACCATGAACCATTGACCGTTAGGCGCCTGTACCAGATCCGCATGTCCTACATTAATAACCGGATAATGCTTGCCCATATGACGATGGGTAATAATCGGATTTTTCGGATTGCCGACGTAACCTTCGGTCAGACTGCTGCTGCGTGCAATCGTAACCGCATGGTTCAGACCTGTGCCACCTTCGGCAATCATCAGGTAATAATACTCACCAATTTTGTACAGATGCGGTCCTTCTGGCCAGATCACATCTACCATCGCCCCGCGCCACAGAACATAGCTGTCTCCGACCAGCTTCATGCTGCCCAAATCCAGTTCACGAAGCCACACTTCCCAGTTTCCGTTGTAACGCACACCTTCGGAGCAAGGACGTGTTCCCAAATAATACGCCTTCCCGTCTTCATCAAAGAACATCGTTGGATCAATGCCTTCCGCACCTTCAATAAAATAAGGATCAGACCACGGCCCAGCCGGATCGGTAGCGGTTACAACAAAGTTTCCACCATGAGATACATTCGTTGTGATCATATAAAAGAGCCCTTCATGATACCGGAGCGTTGGCGCAAAGATGCCCTGCGAATGCCCTGCGCCTTGCAGATTAAGCTGAGACGCACGATCTAACACATTGCCGATCTGCTCCCAGTGAACCAGGTCGCGGCTATGGAAGATCGGAACGCCGGGAAAATAGGCAAACGTGGATGTGACCAGATAAAAATCTTCTCCTACCCGGCAGACAGACGGGTCTGGATAAAATCCAGGCATGATCGGATTGTTAAATGTACATTGCTCGCCTTGATTAACATTGTTCATTCTTTTACCCCTCCAATGGTGAGTCCAGTGACAAAGTATTTTTGCAAGAACGGATACAGCACAACGATGGGCATCGCGGTCACGATGGTGATGGCAGCCCGAATAGATACGGGGGTGACCATATTGGTCACATTTTTGTATTGATCCACATTGACCATTCCCCCTTGTGACGTTGCCGAAGATAACAGCTTCATCAGTTCATATTGCAGGGTGGTCAAATTGCGGTTACCTGCCGTATAGAGCATGGAGTCAAACCAGGAGTTCCACTGACCTACGGCAATAAAGAGTGCAACCGTAGCCAGCACCGGCTTGGAGAGCGGAAGCACAATACGCATAAAGATGCGGAAATCTCCTGCACCATCCATTTTGGCCGATTCAATCAGTCCCTCGGATAACCCCTGAATGTAGGTACGGATGACAATCATATTGAATACCCCGATCAGTCCAGGAATAATATACACCCAGAAGCTGTTCAACAGTCCCACTTGTTTGATCAGCATGTATCCAGGGATCAAGCCGCCGCTGAAATACATTGTGATCACAAAGAGTGTAGTGACAAACTTATTAAACATGTATTCCTTTCGGCTCAGTACATAAGCCAGCATAGCTGTACAGAAGAGTTGTACCACGGTTCCAATAACCGTTCTGGCAACTGAAATAAATGCCGCTTGGGTCAGATGTGGATTTTGGAACACAGATACATAGTTTTGCAGCGTCCACTCTCTCGGCCAGAGATAGATTCCCCCGCGAATCGTATCCAGACCGTTATTGAAAGATACGGCAATGGTGTTTAAAAAAGGATATAACGTAACAACCATAACAAGCAACATAAATATGCCATTGGTGATGGAGAAAATAGAGTCACCCAGGCTTCGTTTTCCGCTAATTCGATTCACAGCGCTGCCCCCTTATCATATCAACCGCTCTTCACCAAGAGATTTGGCAATCCCGTTGGCGATAAATATGAGCACCAGACTGACCACACTTTTGAAGATTCCCGCCGCAGTGGCAAGTGAGTAGTTCCCAAGATTAATCCCGTATTTCAGAACAAAAATATCAATCGTCTCGGATACATCCTGCACCAGTCCGTTCCCCAGCAAATATTGAATCTCAAAGCCTGCATTCAGTACGTTACCCACGTTGATAATCAGCAGGATAATAATGGTTGGTTTGATGCTCGGCAGTGTGACATTCCACATTTTGCGAAAACGACCCGCTCCATCGATGGAAGCTGCCTCGTACAGGCTCGGATTAATCGAAGCCATGGATGCCAGATAAATAATCGTGCCCCAGCCGATCTCTTTCCACATGCTGGATAGACCTACGATCCCCCAGAAGTATTTGGGTTCGGCAAAGAAATTAATCGGTGCATCAATCAGCCCCAGCTTGGTCATCAGCACATTCACAATCCCGTTTTCCGTCGACAATACATTCGCAACGATACCTGTCACGATAATCCATGACAGAAAGTGCGGAAGATAGGAAACGGTCTGCACAACCCGTTTAAATAAAACCATCCTCAGTTCGTTGAGCAAGAGTGCCAGACCAATCGAACCGACAAATCCCAGAAACAGACTGATCAGACTCATCGCCAGTGTGTTACGAATGACACGTAAGAAGGTTGGGTCCGTAAATAATGTTTGAAAATGATCCAGTCCCACCCAGTCCTGCTCCATAAAACCAATGCCCGGTCTATAGTTCTGAAAAGCCATGAGCCAGCCCCATAGAGGCCCATATGCAAAAATAGCAATAAACGCAATGAAGGGGAATGACATCCACATCAATTGACGCTGACTTTTCATTCTAGACAAGTTATACCCGATCCAGCTTTTCCCCGAAGGGATATGACTGATGTTGACCGAGGACTGCAACTCCTTTTTAGCCATGCTTTTCTCTCTCCTTGATTACGAGTTTTATCTATATCATCCGAACCGGATGATTTCGAATCCATTCCTGTCCAATGGGTACACGTTCATGTCTGGATTAAGAAAGGCTACAGGATATCCCATAGCCTCTCTGCTTTAACCTTAGCTATTGCTTACTGATGTTGCTTTTCTTACTACTCGTATTACTCCTCACACTTATCATGCTATTTGTCATACCGCTTATTGAATTGCTTATCTTGCTTCTTATCGTATTGCCTGTCGTACTACTTGTACCTGTTTTACATGCTTAACCCCACAGCTCTACACGTCTGCGAACCTCTTCCGTAAGTGCGTCCTCATACGCTTTGATATCTGCACTTTCTTTCAGTGTCGATTGATATTCTTCCCAGGCCTGATCAAACTCTGCTGGTGAGGTCATAATCACTTTAGGCAACCATTTGCGTTTCACATCATCCATCTTCTGTCTGGCGATGGTTTCAGGTTTATTTGGTTCAAAATTGAACGTATAGATCGGGAACCAAGGTTCGTTCTCTTCCGCAGGCTCCAGGAAATCCGTAAATTTAGTGTATCCGTAAGCCTTGAGTACTTTTTTATCAATGTCATTCAGTGTGGCAAGATATTCTTCAGGCTGCTCTTTCGGGTCCATCGCATTTTTACCGTCTGCTGTCATGCCTTCATGGTGAGGGAAATATACCAGCGGGCTTCCAGTGTTGGCGAGCACCCAGTCCGGATCTTTTGAATTAGCACGTTGCTCCTCGTTACGGGAGAATACACCTTTGTCATCCACCTGATAATCCACATCTTTTTGTCCCCACGTTCTCAGTACTTCAATCTCCGGATCGAGCAGATCATTAATGTATTGGAGCGCTCCCTCAACATCCTCACAGCTCTTCGTGATCGCAAGTCCGCCGTTGACGTTCAGAATCGGCTTATGCTGATAACGTCCTTTTACATCTTCGGACAACGTAATGGACAGTGGTACATACGTTCTTTCATACAGCTTTTGTTTTACCAGAGAAGCCTCTGCGTCGAGGAACTGCCATCCCTGATCGACCATTCCCAATACACGTCCCGTTGAAATTTTGGAAATGTACTGATCGTAGTTGGCTGTGAACGTTTCGTTGTCGACAAGCCCCTTGTTGTAGACCTCATTGATCTTTTTAAAATAAGCCTTTGCTTCTGGAATCGTATTGTAGTTTTTCGCTGTTAACGTAGCCTTGTCAACAATTGCGGCTCCTTCATTCGGATAACCGGCCAGGAACAGCGGCGGATTCTCCAGTGCGAAGTAACGCCAGTCGTAAGAGATGATCTCAAAACCGATCGTTGGCTGACCGTTAATGGTTGGATTTGCTGCCTTATACTTTTCGATGAGATCGAAGTACTGATCCAGCGTTTTGATTGTTGGATAGTTCGCCCACTCCAGCACCGCTTTTTGAATCCAGAACGCTTCCCCGTCATGGGATACTTTCATAGACTCGCCCTGTAAATTCCCGAATTGCGGAATGAAGTAGATATGACCATCCGTTGAATTCTTCATTTTCTTCCAATTGTCACCGAGATAGTTTTTGATATTTGGGTATTTATCGATATAGTCCTCAAGCGGCACTAAAGCACCAGCAGATACTAACTGCTGTGTACCATCACTTCCATCAATGAAATCCGGATATTCACCACCTGCAATCATGACCCCGATCCGTTCTTTGGCGGTCTGACCGGTAAGCCAGTCCATCGTGACCCGCACGCCTGTTTTTTCCTCAATAGCCTTCATCACCCGGTTATCATCAGGTGCGAGCTTGCCTGGTACAGCAAAAAATGCGGAAAACTGCTTCAGTTCTTTGCCGTCTGCCGTCTTCTCTTCCGTTTTGGATGACCCCGGCGTACAACCAGCGAGCACAACCGTAAACATCAACGTCAGTAGAACGAGCTGCCTTAATCTTTTTCTGACATCCTTTTTCATCATGACCCCTCCAGCAAAGTATGTTGAGAGACGCTCTTTAGAAAGCGCTTTCCAAAGGCTGATTTAAAATTATCATTGTTACCTGTACTGCTCAACGGGACAAATTATAGGCCTCATCCCAATAATTCCAGATATACAAAAAATCCTGCTCCCCCTCAAGGCGTGCAGGATGATGAATCCGAGTTATGCATCGTTTGTGCCCTTTTTCGATACTGGGCAGGCGTCTCTCCCATGATTTTCTCAAACCGGTTAATGAAATAATCAGAGTCCCGATACCCTACCTTCGCTGCGATCTCATAGACTCTATAATCCGTTCTGCGCAACAATCGAATGGCCTCGT
This sequence comes from Paenibacillus amylolyticus, assembly GCF_003719335.1. Taxonomy (GTDB): domain Bacteria; phylum Bacillota; class Bacilli; order Paenibacillales; family Paenibacillaceae; genus Paenibacillus; species Paenibacillus amylolyticus_D. The sequence goes on along the minus strand of NZ_RIAS01000007.1, from coordinate 281,181 downwards.
CAATACGAATCTGATTCAGGTAATCACTGAAACTCACGCCATAATGCTTTTTGAAAATCTGTCCCAGATATGCGCTGTTCATGAAAAAATGCTCTCCGAGCAGCTTCAGGCTGATATTTTCCATATAATGCTCATGAATATAAGACTCGACTCGCGCCAGTACCCCCATTGCATTCCGCTTCTGCCGCTCTTTCAGCTTCTCTGCACAGGTGTACGAAAAGTCACACAGATTCTCGATATTCTCTTCCATGGACAGCATGGCATAGTTCGTCTGCAAAAATGTGGACTGCATCCATTCCTCATCTGAATTCAGATCCGTATCGTCCCTGTTCACCAATCCAAGCAACGTGTACGCCAAATAATGAAGATGAATGCCCACAATGCCCGGCTCGATGCGCTGCTCCAGAAAAAATTGAAAAATGGCCTGCGCATGACCGCGTATATCTTCAATCTGTTGCTCCTCGATCGCTTGAATCAGTCCGTCAAAGAGCTGTTTTTCCCGTCCGGCTGGTTGATTGGTGAATACACTTGTGTCCATATGTTCAAAATAATAAATCGGCCCGTACGCACTAAAGAAACGTAAATTTTTAATCTTACCGCAAGAATAATAAGACTCATGCAGTTCCTCCAGCCGGTCCACTTCCTTGCCGACATAGATGGCTATAGCTGCACTCTGTATCTGACTTAGCTCTGTATACAGCCTCGTCACGTATTGTTCAAGCGATAATGCCTCACGCTTAAGCAACATGTCGGTTACAACATGCAGCACTCGATTTTTCTCACCTGTAAAAGATTTCAGGACATATCCTGCATGATTCTGGTTTATATGGGCTTCCACGAGCAGACTCCCATCGGTTTGCTGCTGTTGTCTCTCCGATTCCGTTTCAATCATCAAGCATCGCAACTTCGTCGCTACATCCCCATATGAGACTTGGACACTGGAGAGCGTATCCTCATCTGCCGTTCCAAGCAAAATTGATTGCACCTGTTGAGCCATAACGATCTGTTCCTGTTTTTCCTGATGCCGCTTTTCTTCCGTTCTTTCCATGAAAGCCTTGCGGAAGGCCTCCAGCACTTGCAACAGCTCATCCTTCACAATCGGTTTAAGTATATAATCGTTCACATGATATTTGATCGCTTGTTTAGCGTACTCAAACTCATAGAACCCGCTAAGTAACACCATCTTCATCTCGCCGCCGTATTGTTCATAGATGATTTTGGCAAGCTGCATGCCATCCATTTCCGGCATTTTAATATCAGATATGACGAGGTCAGGCCGCATTGTTCGGATACATTCGAGTGCCTGTACTCCATTAGAAGCCTGACCACAAACTTGAAACCCAAGCGAGTTCCAATCAATCAGCAAAAGCAGTCCTTGGCGAATAAATGGCTCATCGTCCACAATCAGCACGTTGATCATATCCTCGCTCCTTATCCCTGAGATGCTTGTACAAGCGGAATTTGTATACGAATCGTAGTCCCCTTGTACCTTTCACTGTCAATGTTCACTTGCACACGTTCATCGAAATACATCCGAAGCCGAATGTATGCATTCATCACTCCAATGCTGCTCAGTTCACTAAGCCGTTCCAGACTCGGATCAAGCAACATCGTTCGAATGAGTTCCAGCTTGTCCTTCTCCATGCCAACTCCGGTATCTTGGATCATCATATGCAGTTGATCGTTATACTTCTGGAATCTGACTTCCACGACGCCATCATTCAAGCCACCTTCAATACCATGGATACAAGCATTCTCGACAAACGTTAACACGGTCAGCTTCGGAATTTTCATCTCCAAAATGTCAGCATCGGCGACGTCAATAACGAATTGTAACTTCTCGCCAAACCGATATTGCTGGATCACCAGATAACTCTCGACAAAACGAATCTCATCTTGAATGGTAACGAGATCATTGCCCCAATTGATCGTTTGCCGGAGCAGCAACGCCAGCTTCTGAATGATATCAGAGGTCTCATGCTCATCCTTAATCAGACTGCGCATGCGGATCGTTTCAAGGGTGTTAAACATAAAGTGTGGATTGACCTGGCTCTGCAGTGCCTTTAATTCAGCTTGTTTTTTCGAAAGCTCAAGTGCTTGCCGTTCGACCTGCCCTTTAAATACAATCTCGATCAGATTCCTGATTTTGATGACCATCATGTTGTAACTATGGGTTAGGCTGCCGATCTCATCCTTGCCCGCGGGTTCTGCAATTACTTCGAATTTTTCCTGTTTAACTTGATCCAGATGCGTTGCAATTCTCCCTACCCTGTGAACAAGCGATCTGGAGATGAGCCAGATGAGCAGTGTAGGTACGAGCAGATTAACAATAATCAGCAGTAGCAGATTGAATCTGGAATCCACGATCTCCGTCAGAAAATCCAGCTTCTCTCCACGCACAATAATCTGCCATTTTTCCGATACGACAGGAATCAGTTCCGTGGATTGCCCCTCATCCTTCGCCATGGCGGACATGAGATGGAACGGCTTCCTAGCCTGATTCATCTGTGCATCATTGGAGAAAATAATCCGGTCATTCGAAACGATATATATTTTTCCGCCCGCTCCTTCATTTTTGAATGATTTGTTAATGAAGGCGTAGTCGAGATCTACCTTCAATACTTTCTCCACCTGTTGTTTCCCGAAATAATTGAGTTTGCGTATAATGCTAACCTTACGACCGCCTTGGTTTTGCGACATCTCAGCCTGCTGCTTGTCAAAATAGGAATAAATCATCATCTGGTCATCTGTGTTCATCAGCGCCTGATACCATTCGCTTTTCCTTATGTCATCATTTAGCTTGATAAAGTTGCCGCCATTCACAAACGTATCGTTATCTACATAAAACGTCACCTGATTCACTTGCTGGTAACTGTAATAATAGCGAACCAGATTGTTGCCGCTCAGCATATCATAATATGCAAAATAATAATCTTCCTGATTGTTGTATTTGGACTCCATAAACCGATTCAGCGTAGCATCCGTGTATAAAAAATTGGACACGTACAGGCTGTTATCCAGACTGTTCCGCAGATTAAAGCGAATCCGCTGCTGCATTTCGTTGATCCGGCTCTGTTCTTTGGCTTCAATCTGTCCTTTGATGCTTTGATAAAATACGGCATTGGTCGCCACTACAGGTACCAGCACACAAAAAATAAACATTATGTATAACTTCGTTCTAAGACTCCAATCATCCAGCAACTGAATACGCTTACACTTCAACTTGCGTTTCATGTCCGTTGTTGTCTCCCCCACCCGTGTCATCCATTACCACCATTATAACGAGCCTTGGTGATAATGGAATACACGTTTCGCACTAACATCTTACATATTTGCGTTTGAAACCTAGCTGATTGCGGTCCAGCGCCTTTTGAATATTGTCGGAAGCACTGATCTGCTTGCTTTTCGGCTTGTCCAGACCCACTTCAAGTGGGCCAACCCTTTTGGCCGTTTCCACCGCTAGCTCATGCAACGGAACGTAAGATATGGCGACCGTATAGATAAATAGGTTCATGGCTATTTTTGCACGTTCAGGCGCGCTGTGAATCGTTTGTTCTACCAGTTCAAGCATTTGTCTAAGTTTACCTTCCTCAAACTCGGTATCCTTGCGACTGCCCAAAAGCCAGCAGTAACAACTCCATCCGCCGGACATTTTCAGTTCTTCTCCGCTCGCAATCCAGGTGTCCGCAACCTCTTGGGCAATATCCGTCTCCGCTAAAGTTACAGCAACGATATAATCGGACACCATGTAGAAATACGCTGCATCCATCCAGCGATCAAAATCGGCGTGGGTCATCGCTTTCGGGTCTGCAATCACGCCTGCAAAATACATTGCATCATAGTTGCCTGTTGCATACAACTGCTCTGCGAGCGGCTGATTTTTCTTAATCTGCTTCGCCATGGGTTTCATGGCCCCTGTAGCAACACCAAACAAGGGTTCACGCGCACCGTTGGACAGATAGATCTTTTTCGTGCGTTCCTTGCCCAGAGCCTCAAGCTCTTGCATAACCTCGGTTACATTCATATGGGTAGCTCCTTTTATAAGGATTAAGTTTACACGGACACTCCGATGACAGAACAACCTTCTAATCGCTGACGTGTAAATGAATCGTTTAGTCTCATAGTAAATAAAGCAACTCGCGCTATACCTAGCTTCAAGTTTTGAAATACTTTTTATCAGTCTAGCACATCAGGCCGTATGTCCATACATGTAACGTATGGCATTCATTATAAATTTGCTGGCGCCACAAAAAGCCCAAAGGCTTATAGCGTATGTGCTACAGACCTTGAGCTTTTTTGGTGTCAAAACTAATCATTTTCACGGTCGATTCGATGACAGGACAACCTTCCATATTTATGTTACACCGATGCCTGCGCCCCAATTCGGGTGATGATGGTATCAAATGGAGCGATATCCAACCTCTGCATCCCATGCTCCGTGTCAATCGTCGTCGTCTGCGCCTGATCACTGTTGTTGATCACAACCAGCTTGCCGCTCTCGGGATAATACGCACACTCCGTATACACATTATCCGTAATATACTTGGCGTTGTGTTGTTCATTACCGGCGAAGCGAATCACATTCAGCAACAGTCTGGCATTCGCCCAATTAAACTCAAACGAAGACAGATAGATTCCTTTTCCTTTGCCAAAAGCATGTACAGACAGCGCAATGTTCCCTTCCGTTTCCAGCACCACCTCGGCCGTTCCATCGGTCAGATAACGTTGCGGCTTGCCTTTCACTGTCGCACCTTCTGGCATAAGCTCATGCCGATCCTGCACATCATAGGCCCATTTTCCATGTACTACACGCGCACCAGTGTCCTCATCCACCCCAAGCACATGAGCCATTCGGAAAAAGGTATCATAACCTTCCACCGCCGACGGCTGGTTGATGCCAATGAATGTGCCTCCGTCGTGCACCCAACGGGTGAGCTGATCTACACATGTCGTGTCATGCCAATGCTCGCCACCGCTCCATGCCGAACCGGCTCTTCCAGCATTAATGACAACATCCACCTCGTACAGCACGCCTTGACGAATATCTTCAAAATCGATAAAGCGTACATCAACCGGCAACCCGGCTAACGCTTCATTCACATGGATCAAGTCATGCATGTAAGTCTCATGAAAATGTCCCGACAACGTCCATGATCTCAATCGGCCCCAGCTATGTAGAACAGCTACACGCGTCTGAAGTTGCGCAGGTTTGCCTGCCTGGTGCAATGCTTTGATCTCCCTGAACTCATCTGCGACCTTCTCGATATACTCTACAAAATCAGGATAAGGCTCCACTAGGTGCAGATATCCACCCAGTCCGATGCGGTCAATCTTCTCACGCAGCAGTGCGCGCCGAATGTTGATCCAGTAGTTTTTGGCATCGAGCGTTGGGTTGCCTCCCTCCTTGAAGGTAGGCAATCCCCCTAACCCAACGGGGAACAGATAGGGATGCAGGCGAATTTCATGTGTTTCAGCCTTGACGCCTGAACACATTCTGGACTCATACCCGGAGAACACACATTTGATCATGCCATCGAAGCCAAACTCTTCAAAGCGGTCGTTGTACGGCTCCATGCCCACCCAGCTGTCATCATAAAAAACATAAGCCAGCTTGCCATGGCGATGCACGATATCAATCAATTTTCTGCCAAAATCAATGACAAAATCATTGATAAATGCCATCCAGTCCAGCTTTCGCTGCCCCGCAGGCATATGGCTGGCCTGGTACTTTCCGCCATTCACAAAATCCTCTGCGGTGAGTGCATAGCCATATTTTTCAGCAAATAAATCGAGTCCTCTTGAACTGACCGTGAAATCGTAGGAACCCCAGTCCGAGAACAGATGGCGGTTACGCTCATCACTGCCCCAAATCCAGGCAAAATTATAGAAGAGCGACGTGAATCGAACAACCGTTGTTTCGGGGTGAGCAAGGCACCATTTTTCCATCCAATCCAATAGATACGTTTGTGTGTCCGTATACATGGGGTCGATCTGCATCAGGTGTTCCTTGTCCCAGTTGTTCGTTGTGTGATTATACATAGAGATTTCTTCCCAGATGCGATAAACCATGAAACTTACCGTGTATTTGTGCCAAGCTGTAATGCCGGTAATGACTACGTTCCCGGATTCCCTTTCGTAGTTCCACTGCGTTCTCGGTACTTCCTGTCCGGTTGTCCGGTCGTACACCTGCCAATACTTCAACGCTTCTTTCGAATCGTTCACCTTGAATTGTTCGGCAAAAAAGTCCTCCATCAGATAGATGGAGATATAATCCTGCACGGCTACCTTGGGATGGGTAATAAGAAAACATTGCTGGAGCTTATCCTGGTTCCTTGATGCCCACTCATTATGATCCCGGATGATACAGATCGTCGAATAAATGCCGTATCCGGCCTGAATGATCTCACCCGACAACTTTGTTCCGTCACTGTCCCTTATGATATCAGCTCCCCACCGCTCTGCCAGCTCCAGCGTCAACGCTTCATAACCGGATTCTCCTGGTAACGTGAAAGCGCCTTTGGTTGATCTCGGCAACATATTCACTCTCCTTGTCGCAGCATATCCGACAGAAATGCCAGTGCCAGTCCCTGACCCCAGCCTTGAATCCAGTCTTTCGGAATGTTACGGTATCCTTCGCGATCCTTCATCACAGCCGTTCCGCCGGATACGCCTAACACACGCCCGTCTTCACTGATATGGCTCATAACGCCTTGCAGCGCCTTCTGCACATATTTCGTATGCAGCGGGTTGCCGTTATTGATCATCGCTGCGGCAATGCCGCACGACGCGGAAACTTCCTCATAAGATTCCGCATCATCCAGCACGGTACGCCATAAGCCATCTTCCGTCTGCAGAAGCTTGAGAGCCGCAAGTTGATCGCGCAAAGAACATTCAACGTCCATACATTGCGGATACAAGTACCACTCTTTGAGCTGTGGTTTCACCTGTGACATAGTGTAAGCCCCCCACGCATTTGCCCTTCCCCAATAAAAGCCTGACATATGATCCTTGTTTACGTTGTTATAACCGTGATACCACAGACCGGTGCTCGGATCTTGCAGGTATTTGATATGCCAGTAATACTGATTCAGCGCATCCTGGATCATCGCTTCATCCTTCAGCTTACTGCCCACTCGGAGCAGGAAAAAAGCCGCCATAAACAGTGTATCTGCCCAGGCTTGTTCGGGAAAATCATTCGCTGTTGATACCGTATGCTGTAACACCCGATCACCGAAGCGAAGCGCATGATTCTGCAAATAATCCACTTTGCTCATCACGATATCCCAATATTTCTGATCGCCCGTCTCTTCGTATAACGTGATTAGCACATGCCCCATCGCACATGTATTCACCGTCCAGCTCGGCAATCCAAGTTCTATATATTCATCCGCCCACTTCACAAGTTTGTCCAAAATCTCCGAATCACCTGTCGTTTGGTAAGCTCTCGATACTCCGTAATAAGCTACGCCGCAGGGCCAATCCCACGTTAAATCCATATCCAGTGTTTTTCTCGTTACATTTTGAATGACGTTTAAAATTTGTTCACGGTCGTATTTCACTTGCAGCATTGAAATTCCCCTCTCCCGCGCACACTCCTCAGATTGAGTATAAGAAGTGACCGCCCTGTGATGTAAACGCTTTACTTATTTCATTGTACGCAGTAAAATAGTCTGCATCTAAGCATATTCGTAACAAAACTGCGCAATTTCGATCATTTATAATCCGACGAATAGGAGCAGCCGGACATGCCCAAACCGAAAAAACCTGTCATTGAATACCGCCATTACAGCCTGCCCATAGACTTTCCTGTTCTGCTGCTCAGCGGGGAGCGCTGGAAAATCTCTGATGTGAAGAGTGAGCACCTTCATTTCCATAATCATATGGAGATCGGAATCTGTTACTCCGATGGAGGTGTAATGGAGATTAAGGGAGAAAACGTTCCTTTCCGAGCCGGAGATGTTACATTCCTGCCTCGTTACCTGCCCCATACGACGTACAGTTCACCTAATACTGCAAGCAGGTGGGCCTATCTCTTTTTTTCGCCAGAGGAACTGTTCCAGCATTCATTAAAAACACCGCAGAGTAACATGGAGCCCAACCTCCGAGCTATTCAAGCAAGCCGTTGTGTGTTACATAAAGATCAGTATCCAAAGGTGTATATGCTGGCGACATCGATTGTGGAGGAAATTCAGCGGCAATCCCCATTCTATCGAGAGAGTGCGTATGGATTGTTAATGTCGCTGTATATTGAGTTGCTGCGAATTCATGCGAGCGATGAGAACGGGCTTAGCCGAGAGCAGAAGCTGGAGTTAGAACAGATGCGGGAACCGGAAAGGCAGAGCCGTCAGCCTGATCTCGTTATATCCCCTGCTCTGGAATTTATCACGAGGAATTATATGTTGCCGGTGACGATTGACGAGCTTGCAGAACTGTGTCATCTAAGCACCACCCATTTTCGCCGCAAGTTCCATGAGATTATGGGCACGACCCCTCTTGATTTTCTAAACAGTACACGCGTAGAAGAGGCTTGCAAACGATTAAAAAGTACCGATGCCTCTGTGCTCTCGATCTCCGAGCAAGTCGGGTTCAGATCCATTTCCAGCTTCAACCGTTGCTTTGCCAGATTAATAGGAACGTCGCCGAAGGCTTGGCGCACAGGTACTCACATGGAAGCCCAATCAGCCAAAGCATCTATTTTGGCATTTACAGGCTGGGTCTAAACTACATAAAAAAATCCCGAAAGTCATTGCAGACTTCCGGGATTTTTTTATTCGTTCTTATGACTGACTCCATTTCGCAGCTCAAATATGCAAACGAATCTTTAGATCAGGTCAGACTGTTGCAATAGTCTTCTCAGGATGGTCGCTGTCTCGGCTCTTGTGATCGACTGTAATGGTGCAATCGTATTCGAACCGCGACCCGTTACTAGTCCCGTATGGACACTGGCTGCGGCCGCTTCCTTCGCCCAGTCGGCTACTTGTTCTGCATCTGTGAAGCTGGACAACTGTTGCACAGCATCAGCAGGCACCTGACCGTCCAGTCCTGTCACTTTCATGGCTCGTGCGATGAGAGTCATCGCTTCCTGACGGGTAATCTGCTCTTGTGGACGGAATGTTCCGTCCTCATAGCCGCCGGTCAGACCATATTCTGAAGCCGTCTTCACGACATCTGCAAACCAGTCTTTATCATTCACATCGCGGAAGCCGGTGCTTCCTTCACCCGGCTTCAAACCCAGTGCGCGTACGACGATGGCTGCGAATTCGGCCCGTGTAATGCTGCGATCTGGTTCGAAATTGTTGTTTGATACGCCGCTCACGATCATACGTGAGCTCATATCGTTCACTGCTATATTACTCCAGTGGTTAGCCACATCCGTGAAGGATTGAGGGTAGTACACAATGCTATATGCACTGTTGGTCAAGCTGTTAATCTTCGCATAATATGCGCCGTTCATTATTGTAATCTTCGTTGGTACATGACGAACGCTGCCATCTTTATCAATGACGACACCTGTTGTCATTCGGTCTGGAGCAATGTTTGCTGGAAGAGCAATCGTACGCTCTACGTAGCTACTGAATTCATTTACAGTTGTAGTCTTACCGTTATAGCTGGCAATTACGTTGAATTCCACAGGTGTTCCGACCAGCGTATATCCAGCTTGCTGTGAAACGGACTTCGCTGCTTGCACCGTAGTTGGATCTACTTGAGCAATCTCTACTTGAAGCTTGATGCTCTCAAGGGAGTCGTTACTATTCAATTTAAACTGGTCAGCCACGCTGTTGATCCGAATCTGACTTGCTGGCAGAGTAAAGCTTGCTGTATCTGTCTGGAGTACCAACACCGCCTGCTTATCTTCCATAAGCTTCACCGTCTGTCCATTCAATTCGCCGATAATTACACCTGCATTCGCAATATTACTGCCCGTAACTGGAATCGTAATTACGCTGCCAGCGGCTTCGGTATTCAGCTTTTGGGCGATCGCTTCTGCATTCACAGAGATCGTCACGATCTGTTGCCCCTTCACTGTCGTAGTCATTAAGGTTCCCGCAGATTGTGCCTGGCCGTTCACCAGTACCTGAACGTTACTGCTGGTATTATTATTGATCACTGGTGAGGTAACGCCTCCACCCCCGTTACTTGCTCCACCAGTTCCAGCATTTCCAGTATTGCCAGTGCCGTTATCTTCATTACCACGAGTAATGAGTAACGTGTAAGTCTTCTTGGTGCTGCCATTCGGTGCAGTCACCTCGATCGTTACTTTATTTCGTCCGTTTGCGAGCGAAATATCTGCACTTTTTCCACTCGTACCATTGATCTTAACGCTCGCACCTTCTTGAACAGGAGTGACATTAACCACTAACGAGCGGGTTGAACTGCTCACGCTTGCTGTATAATGCTCCACATCCGGGCTGAAGACTGGAGATAATATACCACTAGTCAATGTCAGACCACCCAGGTTGGCATTGTTACTAGGTTCGCTGAGACGTTTTACGTTCAGATTGTAACTGTTGCTGTTGCCGTCCTCTGCTGTCACCTTGATCTGTACAGGATTCAATCCTGTCACCAGGTTAGAAGCCGTGTAGGAATACACATCATCGGTAACGGATTGCTGGGTTGCTCCAGTGACGCTTAGTGTCTGGCTGGTCTCTGCCTTGGAGAAGGAGAAGTCCAGACTGGTTACTTCGGGAGCTACTTCCACTTGGTAATTCCGCTCTTCTGGCGAGAAGGCTGGAGATAATGTACCGCTATTCAGTGTCAGACCACCCAGGTGGGTATTGTTACTAGGTTCGCCGAGACGTTTCACGCTCAGGTTATAAGTATTGCTGTTGCCATCCTCGGCCGTCACTTTGATCTGTACAGGGTTCAAGCCTGTCATCAGGTTAGAAGCCGTATAGGAATATACATCATCGGTAACGGATTGCTCTGTTGCTCCAGTCACACTGATTGTCTGGCTGGTCTCTGCCTTGGAGAAGGAGAAGACCAGGCTCGTTACTTCGGGAGCTACTTCCACTTGGTAATCCATCTCTGTTGGCGAGAAGCCTGGCTCCAGCGTGCCTTGACCTACATTCAGGCTGGACAGTGTAGCATTCTCGGACTGCCACTTGGCATATAGAGTAAGATTACTCGTCACAGGTGACTGAAAATCATAGGCCTGCATAAGCTCGATATCTGTGTACCAGCCGAAAAACTTGTATCCCTCTCTAATCGGTGGCAGTGGCTCTGTTGCCTTATGATTATGGCCGACTGACTGCGACAAGATTGGGGTGCCTCCGTTCGTGACGAAGGTTACATTCGAATTCCCATTTCCCCATTGCGCATAGAGTGTAACGTCAGCGCCGTTAATGTTGAAGGTATTATTCGGACTGTAGTCCGTGCCCGTTCCGTCTGCAGCTGTATTCCAGTGTGAGAAAGTGTAGCCTTCTTTCTCCATATTGCCGGTGTTTGCAGCTACTGTGACAAGGGGAGACAGCGTAGAATAGCCCTGCATGTCTACAGGTACACTACCTGACTCATGACCATTGCCGTTGTAGCTGACGTTATACTGGGTAGTAAGTGACTTCACGGTTGTTTTCTTACTAGCGGATTGATCCTGATAAGCAACATATGGAATGTTATCGGATCCCAAGGCAAACGATACATATTGAACTTGATTAAGGGTGTTCGGTCCAGTGAAGTTACTTCCTCCAACAGGTTGCCACTGATTCCCGATGAGCTTTTTGACAACTCCAAAAGGCCGCTCTCCGAACATGGTTCCATTGTCACTATAAGCAACATATGGAGTTCCTATGGAATCGAAAGCCAGTGTATTTTCTCTGGACGAGCCAACAGAAATGCCACCACTGTTTCCAACCGCCTCCCATTGGTTACCTGCGAACTTTAGTACATTAGTTTTATAAGAATTGTCTTGATTTGAAAAAGCAATATAAGGAACGTCGTTGGAAGCGATTTCGATCGCATGGTTCGATGATTGACCCGCTGTGAGCTTGGTAGCTCCCACGTAACTCCATGCTGATCCGTCGAACTTCTTAACAGACAACCTAAAGTTGTCTGTCCCGTCACTATAGACCACATAAGGGGTATTCTGTGAATCCAGGGCGAGAGCCATTTCATTGGCCAAGCCTGAAGTCACCCACGTTCCCACGGTAGACCATGTATTATTCGTAAACTTCACAACTTTAGCTCTGTTCTGGTTTGGATAGTCTTTATAGAGAACATATGGATTATCTGCGGAGTCGAAGGCAATCTGCATACCACTCGCTGATCCTGGTGAAACATTGCTCCCTCCCACATATTCCCATTGACCAGCAGTGAACCTCTTTACTCCTAGCTTACCTTCGTTAGCTTCATCCGTGTAAACAAGGTATGGCGTATCTTGCTTATCAATGCCAAGGAACAATTCATAGGCTTTTCCTGACGAGATTCCAGGACTTCCTACAGTTTGCCACTGGCCGTTCACAAATTTCATGACCGTCGCCTTCCCGTAGTTCCCTTTATCTGCGAAAGCAACATAAGGAGTATTTTGTGCGTCCAAGGCTACGGAATTGTATTCAGCTTCTCCAGTACTAATACCTGGAGCTCCTAAGGACGCCCAAGTCTCGGTGGCTGCGTAGGCACGGTCTCCTCCCCAATTATGAAATCCGGGAATACCGCTCAGGACTAATAAAAAGGTGAGTATCATAGATAAAGCTTTTTTTGCATTCAGAATCTTGATCATGTTCTACTTCCTTTCTAAGTTTGATTTGTAAATCAAAAAGCTTAAGGATTTGTACATACCCTCAGCTCCATAAGTCCAGAGTTGCGCAAAGATAGGTCTTTGGATACTTTCACTAGATTCTTTCGACATATCACACATTCGAATTATACAAAATTACAATAAACAAAAAATAAACAAAGAATTTTGTCGATATTGAATTGCACCCCCTCGGGATATCCGCTACAATGCCGATAGAATACTAGAGATGATTGGTAATCTCCCAAAGGAGCAGCAAAACGTGTTCATACGAATTTCAGGTGTTGTTCTCACCGTGATACTTGCTGTTATGCTGCTAGTTCTATCCACGGCAAGAGAACCGCAAGCTGCCGAGCTCCATGCACGTCAGGGTATTCTGGATCTATCAACCTGGAACCCGAAGCTAGAGAATCGCATCAGGCTGGACGGTGAATGGGAATTTTATTGGAAGACGCTACTACCAGCTCCAGTGAATATCGCGGGTCAGAAACAACCGGGAACCCAAACATCTCCTGATGCTTATGCAGAGGTCCCTGGTACTTGGGGACCCATTCAGATAGGGGATAAACGATTACCTTCCTACGGTTTTGCTACATATCGGCTTGTCCTGCGCAATACACCCGTTGAGGGCACACTTGCTATCAAAAAGAGCAACATTCGTTTTGCCAGCGAAATTTACGTCAATGGCACCAAACTGATGGAAGACGGACAAGCCGTGGAAAAAAATGCAGGATATCAGGCAGGCAATTCACCACAAATCGGATTTTTTCCTTATCATGGCGGTGATATTGAAATACTGGTTCGGGTCGCCAACTATGACTATCCCAATGCAGGCATCTCGGGTCCGCTTTTTTTGGGAGAACAGACTGCCATGCTAAAAAGCCATCAGAATCGCACAGCCATTGAACTGGCAACTATGGCTGTACTGGCCACCATATCCATCATTTTTCTCATCAGTTATCTGGGATCTGCTCTATATCGAAACCGGGATAGCTCCCTGCTACTACTTGGTCTGGTGTGTTTACTATATGCCCTCTACAATGGCATGATCAGTGAACGGGTTTTGGCGGCAGCAAGCACAGATCTTTCATTTAGCACGTTATATAAACTAAAAGATTTTTGCTCCGTTGCCTGTCTCGGCTTATTGATCTTTTATTTCTACCGTTTCAGAACGGGCATATTCTCAGGGGTGCTTACCTCTGTAACGCTGTTTATTTTTGGCGCTTATATCAGTTTGCTCGTACTCTTCCCTATCTCCGTCTACGTATTAACCGCACCTTATGTTATCGGACTGTATACGTTGATTCTCTTATGGCTACTAGTGCAGTGTGCTTTGCGGTATGTGCTCAGTGAGAAGGGAGAACGATTATCGAGCTTTCTATGGTACGCGGCCATGCTCTGTATTACACTGTATTGTCTGGACATCAATCTGTTCTCCATTTCACTCAAAGAAAATGTCAATATCGGACAGGTATGTATCGTACTATTCAGCATCCTGATGCTGTTTCTAGCCGTCCTGCGATTTTTCGAGGCCTACCTCACCGTTCGCTCTCTGAAGGATCAGCTTCTCCTGCTCGACCAGGTAAAGGATGACTTTCTATCCAACACGTCCCATGAGCTCAAAACACCGCTCAACGCCATCGTCAATATTAGCGAGAGTCTGCTCAAGGGTTCAGAAGGCCCTCTCACGGATGAGCAGGCACATAATCTGGCGATTGTGACAGGTAGCGGCAGACGTTTGACTTACTTGGTGGATGAACTGCTGGACTACTCCAAAATGAAACACGGGGACATCCCACTACACCGTTCAGCCACCGATTTGTCTTCCTATGTCGAATCCGTAATGCGCATGCATTCCTTCCTGCTCGGTACCAAAAAGGTGGAACTGATCAACGACATCCCTGCCTATTTCCCGGCAATATATGCAGACGGGAATCGTCTTGTTCAGATTCTGCACAATCTGATCGGTAATGCCATCAAATTCACGGAACAGGGTTTTGTCCGGATAAGTGCTACACTCGTTCAGGGCAAAGCAGAACTACGCATTGCCGATACGGGACGAGGCATCAGCCCCAGCAAGTTGGAGCATATCTTCCTGCCATTCGAGCAGGAAGCAGATGCCGGCCCTATGGCTGCCGGAGGCACTGGCCTTGGACTAAGCATCACGCGCAAGCTTGTTGAGATGCATGGCGGAACCATTCACGCCGAATCAACGCTGGGTCAAGGCGCCACATTTATTCTGACGTTCCCACTGGCTGAAGGTAAAAAAGAAAAACGTTCCAACGTGACGCCTTTCAGTATGGCCCCTACGGTTACGGGGAATCGACCACTGAGATATGAAGAACCTGTCATTGTGCAAGGGGTAAGGAATGAATGGATTCTCGTGGTTGACGATGATGCAGCCAATCTGCAGACTATTGTTGGTCTGCTGAAGCTGGAAGGGTACAGTTATGCCGTTACCTCCCGTTCCCATTCGGTATTAGGGCTGTTAGACAAGCTTCCTTCCGTTCATCTGGTGATAGCTGATATCATGATGCCAGGCATGTCAGGTTATGAACTGCTCGACCGGATTCGGGAGCGCTTCTCCCCTTCCGAACTTCCCGTGCTCATGCTGACCGCAGGCAATAAAGCTCATCAATTAAAGCTTGCGCTGGAGAAGGGAGCCAATGATTTTGTATCCAAGCCTTTTGAATCGGAGGAATTGCTGGCCCGAATCGGTGGTCTAACCCGGATGAAAGCGTCCGTTCAGGCTGCACGAAATGCCGAAATTTCCTTTTTACGTTCCCAGATTAACCCGCACTTTCTGTATAACGCCTTGAACGCCATTGCCGAATTATGTGTGGATGCGCCAGATGAGGCAGAACGATTGATTTTACAATTATCCAGTTATTTGCGGGGCAGTGTGCACTTCAAACATCTGGATTCCAAGACCAGCCTGGAGAACGAATTGGGTATGATCGAGGCCTATGTAGCCATTGAACAGGCACGCTTCGGATCAAGGCTCGAAGTCATTATCGATGTGGATGCGGATGTGGATCGAACCATGCAGATTCCGCCGCTGATTCTGCAGCCCTTGATCGAAAATGCTATTCGGCATGGGCTGATGTCCCGAGTTGGCGGCGGTCGTGTGATGCTCTCTATTCGTAATCTCAGCGAAACGGAAACCAGGTTTACCATTGAAGACAACGGCATAGGTATGACGGAGCAGAAAATGAAAGAGCTCCGCCAGGCCGCCGACGGTAGCACAGGTGTCGGTTTATGGAATATATCGAGCAGGCTCAAACTGCTGTACAACAGGGATTTTCGGATGGAAAGCCATGATGGTGAAGGAACACGCATTACGCTCGATCTTCCCATACAACACCAGAGCATGAAGGGTAACGGGGGGTACATTACATGATAAAAGTAATCATCGTAGACGATGAGGATCTATCGCTCAAACGACTAAAACGGATCTTGACTGAAAGTGGAGCCATTGAGGTATGCGAAGTATTCCATGACCCCGAGAAAGCTTGCGAATATGCAGCAAATCACCGTTTTGATGCTGCTTTTCTGGATATCACCATGCCACGAATTTCCGGGATGCAACTGATCGGCGAATTACGCAAGCATCATGCCTCCCTTCCGATTGTGCTGGTCACAGGATATGAGGAATATGCCGTACAGGCTTTTGAAAAAGAAGTCATCGATTATATCATCAAACCTGTGACAACCGAGCGTGTAAGTCGTACGATTCAGCGCTTGCAGCAACTTCTCCGGAACACGGCTATCTCATCGGAGCCGGTTTCCCCTCCCCCTCGTCTGACTGTGCGGATGTTTGGCGAATTTACTGTGCTTGATGGAGCGAATGTGGATACCCCTGTGAAGCTACGAACGCCGAAAACAGAGGAGTTGCTCGCATTTCTTTTATGTGCGAAGTCGACGAGCCGTGATGTACTAGCTGATACGTTATGGAAGGATCTCAGTCCGCAGAAAGCCTGGACTAATATCAACTCAACGCTGTACTACGTCAGGCGTGCGGTTGGAGATAACAGCGATGTTCCTCTGATCCAGAAGGATCGAAACGGGATTCGTATTGACCGGGATTCCATCGATTGTGATCTGTATGAGTTCGAAGCGTTATTCCGCCAGATCCGTCAAACTTCAACCTATTCACCTGAGATGTTCGAACGAATAGACACGTTGTACCGGGGTGAACTTTTGAAAGGGCGGCATTATGAATGGGCATTCGCATGGTCAAGACAGCTCGAGATGGACTTCATCACAATGATGGAAACGGCTGCTCAATATCATATTCAGCAAAAGCAACCCCTGCGTACACTGCATTATTTGGATCGAATCCTGCAGGTCGATTCGATTCGAGAAGATATTCACCGTGAAAAAATCGTGATCTATCTTTCGCTTGGTCGGCGGACTGAAGCCCAGTGGCAATACCAGCTACTCGAGGAATTGCTTCACGAGGAGCTTGGCTCCCGCCCGGCAACCGATATCCAGCAGTTACTGCGACAATCATAACTGAGACAGACACAAAGACAGACACAAAGACAGAGACAGACCTAAGACAACAAAGCCCAAGCCTGGCGGAATGACCGCAAGCTTGGGCTTTGCATTACATTTAAGTTGAATCATTTTTATCAAGCTTAGTAGAGTCTAGTTGACGTTCGAAGTTAAGTTCGTCGTTACAGATTCTCCGTAGCCAGCGTGAACCCTTCAATCACCGCATCTTCATCTACTTCAATCATGATACAGCGTCTTCCCTGATAGTTGACTTGTCTCACATATTTGAGGTCCTGCGGACTGATCGAGATGGTTGCCACCTTGGTATCAATCTTGATCGACTTGGAAGTGTACTTCGGCATCACGCTGTTTGCCTTCAGCTCATAGTTTTTATTGTCAACGATCGTTTCGAATGCACGTTCCACCTTCTCGGTGGTCAGTTCTTCTACGCCGCTGGCTGTAAGCAGACGTTCCACGTCTTTGTAATCCAGCTTCGGTGGCTCTTCCTCATGGGATTCCTCGTTCACTTCAATAACCCGGTTAATCTCTTCATACACATGGGCCAGCGTAGTAGCATCCATCTGCTCACCCGTGATCTCTTTGACGATATCCTCGAATATTGCCCGCTCTTCCAGAGCCGTTACCGAACGTTCCCCATTCAGCACATTTTCAACAAAATGAGGGTCCGGGAAATTAGATTTGCCCGTGCAGTATAGCACACGGTTTACGTCGGAATAGTTGTCCGTCACGCTTGGATACAGGAAACCCTGCTCCGGCGTACTTAATTTGATGATCGGATCAACGATGATGTTGTACTTGAATTCCCGCTCTACATAGTCGAAGAGCAGCGTCTTACGCTGTTTCTCGGTGGAATTCACACTGCACAGGATAAAGGGATGGGCAAAGACCTCATTTTTCTCGCTTTCCTCCGTTGCATCATTTCTGGCCTTCGTTGGAAGATAATACTGTCCTTTAATAAACGTAACCACCATATCCCGTTCGTACTTGGCATCAGCCATCATCCGATCAACGAGCAACAGCATCAGATCCTGCCACTCATCCGGGTCACCTGTGACGAGTGCCTGGTGAAGCATCACCTGTGCCGGCTCCTCCGCCTCTTCCTGGAATTTCAGTTCGAACAGTTTCTGATCCAGTTCGCCTGTCAGCAATTTTTTGAAATTACCCATGTATAACTCTTGCTTCTCCCGATCCACCAGTTCAAACGGGTGGCGTTCCCAGTGATAGACTTCATTGGTTTCTTTCGTAATATAGACATTCAGGATGTCGTAAATGTTCAGCAGGTCATGATCCAGCTTGAATTGTTTGCGAATGTGCGCGACTTCTTTTTTATTCATGATTCGTTAGACAACTCCTCAAGTAAATTGGCTTTACAAGTATAAACGATAAAAAAAAGCTTCGCCAGAAGGAGGTTTAATGTTAGTGGTTTTGTACAGGACATAGCCCTGTAAAACAGCAAAAAACACGCCATTTCAGGCGCGTATTTTAGACGATCCATACTAAACTGTACTTGCTTGGTAACGGTTCAATTCCCAGGGAATATGTGGTACAATCACATGGCAATGGAAAGGCTATATGGGCGGTCGGCTAATCTCCCGGAAGGGAGGTGATGCCTTGTGACAGTATTTGAATCATTGATGCTGATGCTTACCTTTGGTTTGCTGATTACAGCATTACTGTCCAATAAAGACAAGTAGACCGCCCCCCAGCTAAGGATGCGGTCTACCAATGATTCGTACCTCTGCTTAAAGCCCACCGCCCTTAAAAGCGGCTATTGCATGGAGAGTCGTGTTGACGCACGGCTCTTTCTGCATTATAAGCTCTTTGTGCCCTTATTATAACATGATGATTTGATATTTCAATTGGCATAGCACAATTACTTCCAGCTTAATTCCTTTCATTTTATTAACCTAAACAACATTTGTCCATGTCCAAGCAACGTCAGGCTATGGTTGAAATTCCCTTAATCCGTTAAGTTCATGATAGTTAGTAACTGCAATCACTACATGAAAAATGGCATTTGGTTATTTCAAAAAACTGTTCGAGGAAGGAAGCGAGTCAGATCATGAGTAATAACACCAATGCAATGATGGGATTTGCCCCTGCGCTGGGCTGGAATTCATGGAACACGTTTACGTGGGATATTAATGAACAATTGATTCGGGATGTTGCCGATGTGTTTGTAACGGAAGGATACCGTGACGCCGGGTACGAGTACATTGTCATCGACGATTGCTGGAGCCTGAAGGAGCGGGATGCGGACGGCAACCTGGTCGTAGACCCTGCCAAATTCCCGAGTGGAATGAAGGCGCTTGCAGATTATATTCACGACAAAGGTCTGAAGTTTGGCATGTACTCCTGTGTCGGAACACATACTTGTGCCGGGTATCCGGGCAGCTTCGAGCATGAATTTCAGGATGCGGCATTATTCGCCGAGTGGGGCGTGGATTATTTAAAATATGACTACTGCTTCAAGCCGCGCCACGTCTCGGGCGAATTGTTATACAAACGCATGAGTCTTGCGCTCAAAAACTGCGGCCGCGATATTCTTTTCTCCGCTTGCAACTGGGGGGAGGATAATGTCTACGAATGGATTCGCGAATCGGGTGCGCATATGTACCGTTCCACCGGAGATATTCGCGATAACTGGGACTCGGTCAAAGAACTGGCCCTTTCACAGCTTGGAAAACAAAGCTACACGGGCTCCTTCTGCCACAATGATATGGATATGCTTATTGTTGGCATGTACGGCGGAAGTAACAGCGACTTTATCGGCAGCATTGGCGGCTGCAACGATATTGAATACAAAACCCATTTCTCCCTCTGGTCGATGATGGGTTCACCGCTCATGATTGGATGTGATGTACGCAAGGCCAATCAGGCCACCAAGGACATTTTGCTGAACCCCGATCTGCTTGCGATCAATCAGGACCCGGAGGCGCGCGGGGCTTACCGCATCAAACCTGAGCCGCAGTGGTTCCATACCGATGATGTATTCATGCTGGTGAAGGTGCTTACGGAAGGTGATCTGGCGATTGGTTTCTTCAACCTGAGCGACAGCCAGCGCGAACTGTCCCTGCAATTCTGGGATATGGGACTGCCTTACGCATCAGGTTACTCCTTGTCCCTCTATGACTGCTGGGAGCATAAGGAACTCGGTGTATTCCGCGAGCGTTATGCTCCCGTCGTAGCGGCCCATGATTGTCTCGTCGTGCGAGCCAAACTGGTGAAATAAATGGCACAAAGCCGGCTGTGCACAACCTGTCAGGTTCCGCTCACTTCCGACGATGTCGGCATCTATCTGAAATTAGTCTCGCTAACAGCCCGGCAATTTGTCTGCATTGATTGTCTTGGCGTGAAGATGAATTGCGGGCGGGAGCCGATTGAGAAGCTCGTTCGTTACTTCCGGGAGTCAGGAAACTGTGCTCTTTTTCGTTAAAGGGCGTACAACGCTCTTTCCCTAACGACCTGCTCTTTTCTGGTGCAACATCATATAGGCAGACGGCGTGTATGATGTTGCCTTTTTGAATACTCTGGAAAAATAAAGCGGATCATTATATCCTACCGAATAAGCTATGGATTGAATGGACAATTGGGATGACTCAAGAAGCTCGCAGGCACGCCGGATACGACATGCCGTTATGTACGTTGACACCGATTCACCTGTAGCTTCCTTGAACTTGCGGAACAGGTAACTTCGCTCCAGATTTACGGCCTGTACAATCTCTGCCACCGTCAAGGACGATTGCCAGTAGTTTTGCTCGATATAGGTTTTCGCCATCCATACATCATCTCTGGTTTCTGCCTGCTTCTCGCTCGGAAAAAATTCCATGTAATAGGATAATAACAGATGCAAACGTGCATCCGCTCTTAACACTTCACCAGGTGATGCGCCTGCATTCCAGCCCAGATGAAACCATGGCGCCATTGTTTTCGGTGCAGCTGGCAGTACAGGATGCCGCACCGATAACTGAGTCATATCTACGAATCGCCCCGCGTCTCGTCCGTTGAACTCGATCCATACATACTCCCACGGGTCCACCGGATCGGGGTAGTAATAGATTTCTTTTTGCGGAAAAAGGATAAAGCTCTCTCCGGGACCCAGCCGGAATTGCTGGCCCCCCGTTTCCAGTGTACCCTGCCCTCGAATGATAAAATGCAGCGCATAGACGTCACGTACGCCCGGTCCCCACTGATGAAGATTGATCGGTTTGTGACCGCCGCTGATAAAATATACCTGGCTCGCCCTGCTCCCGTCTCGCCATAATGTGTCCACGTCCAGCAACTCCTTTCATGATCCCAGTCATTATATATCATTATGAGGGGTTATTGGTTTAATTACGATGCTGGAAACAACGCTTCAAGTTGCTTATGATAGAGACAGAGGGCATATCGCCCAGCAGAGTTGTAAGCGCAACCAAACATCTTGGATCGACATACATTAACGATGTTCAATTCAGAGAGGAGAATGTTGTGTTGCTTAGAACTGTTACGGTCGAAAATGGTCAAGTTCAGGGACTGCCTGCCGCAGATCCACGTATTACAAGCTTTAAAGGTGTTCCGTTCGCCGCGCCCCCTGTAGGCCGGAATCGCTGGCGTGCGCCACAGCCTGCTTCCGATTGGGATGGTGTACTGCAAGCCTTTGATTTTGCGCCGACTTCCATGCAGGCACCAACCGTCATTGATGAGAATAACATCTATACGCGAGAATGGGCGGTTGATCCTGATCTGCCGATGAATGAGGACTGTCTATATCTAAATGTGTGGACACCTGCCAAACGAACCGATGAGAAACTGCCGGTCTTTGTCTGGTACTTTGGTGGTGGGCTCCAAGTCGGCCACACGGCAGAGATGGAATTCGACGGTGAACGCATTGCACGCAGGGGGATTGTGGTCGTGACCATCAATTACCGCTTGAATGCGTTTGGTTTCCTGTGCCATCCAGAAATCAGTGCGGAGTCACCGCACGCACCAGCGAATTTTGGGCATCTCGATCAGCAAGCAGGAACAGCCTGGGTGAAGCGTAACATTGCCGCGTTCGGCGGTGACCCGGATCAGATTACAATCGGGGGACAGTCTGCTGGCGGTGGCAGTGTTCTTAGTCAGATGACTTCTCCGCAAAATAAAGGTCTCTTCCAGCGAGCTGTCATCATGAGTGGTATCGCTACAGAGCTGTATCCAAACGTCCCTGTACCTGCTGTTCGCAGTACGCTGCGGGATGCCGAGCAGAAAGGCGTTGAATTTTTCCGTTTTCTGGGGGTAGCTTCACTGGAGGAAGCCAGACAGCTGGATGCCTTTACACTACGGGATAAAATCCTCGAATATCGAAGCTTCTGGGGAACGGTCATTGATGATCAGTTTTGTATAGGTGATCCGTTCACCCGCTTCATGCAACATAAGCGCGAACTCGTTCCCGTCATGCTCGGGCATACGTCCTCCGAGTTCTGGACCAAGCCTGCGGTAAACAGTGTGGAGGAACTGAAACAGATGGCTACAGAGCTATTTGGCGAGGATGCTCCTGCCTTCTTAGAGCGATGTGAAGCCGATACTGGCGATCTGGATCATGCCTTACAGCGGGCTTCTGTGCGCATGATTGAACATGCGATTCAGCTTGTAATCCGCTCTAATAGCGGTCATCCGTCCGAGACGCCGCTCTATTATTATAACTTCGACGCAGAGATTCCGGGATGGGATCAGCCAGGCACGTTCCATTCGGTCGATCTGTGGTTCTTTTTTGAAACACTCGCCAAATGCTGGCGCCCTTTCACGGGTAAACATTATGATCTGGCACGCCAGATGTGCAACTATCTCTCGAACTTCATTGCGACAGGTGACCCCAACGGTTTGGATTCCACTGGAAAACCACTTCCCTACTGGATTCCGAGCAGCATCAAGCAACCCTATCGCATGGAATTTACGGATCAGGCACAGTTGCAGCTAGCGGAGCCTGAACCTGTGCTTGAATTAGTGATTGAATACTTTTTCAAAAAGCAAAATGAACCTGTGGTTTAATACGTGTAGCTCTTTCTCCTCTAAATAGGCTGTGCGGTGTCGCATGGCCCTCTTCTTTCTGAGCTGATTATCTTAGTGGAGACATCACTTTTGTTAGGCAATTTGCACACTAAATTTACAAAAAAATCACATATCAATAGACTATCCTTATTCTACCATGGTAAAATTAATCATATTACTCCACTTTAGATAGAGGTATAACATATGATTATTTCGCATAACTTAGCGGCTACTAGTGCACATAGGAGAATGCAAGAAAACGCCCGTAATAACTCTAGCCACCTACAGAAACTATCTTCTGGGCAAAGAATTGATAGTGCGTCTGATGATGCAGCAGGACTAGCAATATCCGAGAAAATGAGGGCACAGATTCGGGGACTTGACCAAGCAAATCGAAATATACAGGATGGGATTTCTCTTGTTCAAACAGCAGAAGGTGGACTGCAAGAAATTTCAGCTATTTTACAAAGACAGAGAGAATTGATTGTTCAGGGTCTAAATGATACATACACCAATAACGATCGTCTGATGATTGAAAGTGAGATTCAAGAGCTTACGAATGAAATAAACCACATTTCCCAAAACACAAGCTATAACACGATAAACTTGTTGGCAAGAGATGATTATGAAATACTGGCGGATCGTTCAAGTTCCAGCACAAACACTTCCCTTAGTGAGCCGCCTACAATTCCAACCGTACAGAAAACTGTCGTTTATGCAGCCTCTGGGACACCCCCAGAAGCAAGACACCTGACCAGCATTTCTAATACGTCCTCTACAACTCAGACGTATACAAACACAAATGTAATTACTCCGATAACCTCGCAGGATTTGAGACAAGGTTACAACGAATATAATGTGGATACTTATACAACAACTAAAACAGATACAGAGCGTTCAGTATATGAAACTTTAGCACTTACAACCGATCCGCAATATTCAGCACCAGACTATTGGTATGCTTCGGGAATGAACACAACCTGGTTTGGCCCCAAAACATTAGGTCGTGTTTATGGCACGATGAGTGAGAATGTAGAAGTGGACGGCATGATGCGACCAGTGGAGTATACATCTAGAAGCAATACCGGTACAGTTCCGGCTTGGGATCATATGTGGTTTCCAAATACCGATGTATCGATAAAAAGACTCCGGACTATACTTCCAGATAATTCGATGCAAATCGAATATATAATCAATAACGGAAATCCAACGGATACGAATTTAAAACTAAGTAACCTAATTAACCCGCCTGATAATTCAGTAATGACAGATGCAAATGGGCTACTTATCCCCAATGGTGTAACATCCATTAATTCGCCATCTGGGAATACATATACGATGACAGGAACAGAAGCAAATGCTAATATTACGTTCGATAATTCACTCGGATCTCTATCTCCAACCCAACTTGCAATTCATAATCCCGCAGGGGGACAACCTACAATCAATTTTGATTGGGATGTTAACCTCCCTTCTCAATCAAGTTTAACGTTTGCTTTCAAATACGGTCCCTTCTCATTAAATTTGGATGTATTTGAACGTACAAACGAAACAGAAGTGTCTACACGCATAGAAACAACTTCAAATGTCGAGATCAAAGACATAGACTATATCACACCGAAACTCACGGTCCAAGCCGGAGCAAATCAAGGGCAACATATGGATATCCCCTTATTCAACGTGCAGGCTGATGAGTTAGGCATTACAACGATGGGCTTGTTACCACCATCTATTCAAGAACAAGCATTATCTCGGGTAGACAAAGCCATCTCCAAAATTTCCAGTATTCGTGGAATATACGGTGCAATCCAAAATCGAATGGAACATGCATTAAACAATACAAGTAATGCTACAGAGAATTTGAGTAATGCAGAATCTCGAATTAGAGATGCAGACATGGCCAAAGAAATGTTAGAGTATACAAAATCAAATATTTTATTGCAGGCTGCACAAGCCATGCTCACACAATCGAATCAAAGCCCTCAATCCGTTCTACAATTGCTCCACCAGTGAACAAAATTTAAGGGTGTCCCAAAAGCCATTTATAAGGCTTTTGGGACACCCCCTTTTTGATCTTGGCTGCTTTCTAGTATACTCTTTGATGATTAAATACTACGTTAAACTTTAATCCCACTCAAAAGCTCCAGTATACAATTGATAATAAGTACCTTTCGCCGCTAACAGCTGTTCATGGTCGCCACGTTCCTTGATCTTGCCATGCTCCAGCACCATAATGGCATCAGAATTTCGCACGGTAGATAAACGATGGGCGATAACAAATACCGTTCGACCCTGCATCAGATTATCCATCCCCTTCTGAACCAGCGCTTCGGTACGTGTATCGATGGATGAGGTCGCTTCGTCCAGAATCATGACAGGCGGACTCGCAATCGCCGCTCGGGCAATCGCCAGCAGTTGACTCTGCCCCTGTGACAGACCGTTGCCGTTGCCATCAAGTCGGGTCTCATAGCCATCAGGCAATCGTTCAATAAAACTCGCCGCATAAGATAGCTTCGCCGCCTGAATCACCTCTTCGTCACTGGCGTCCAGCCTTCCATAACGAATATTCTCAGCTACCGTGCCCGAGAACAGATGCGTGTCTTGCAGTACAATTCCCAGAGAACGCCGCAAATCCGCTTTTCGAATACGCTGAATATTAATGCCGTCATAGATGATCTCGCCTTCTGTGATATCATAGAAACGATTGAGCAAGTTGGCTACGGTAGTCTTGCCTGCACCCGTTGCACCTACAAACGCGAGCTTCTGTCCAGGCATGGCATATAACGTAATATTCTGAAGCACCTGTTTCTTTCCGTCATACGTAAAGCTGACGTCCTTAAATTCCACTTTTCCTTTCAGAACAATGCTTGTTCCGTCCTCCAGTTTCCAGCCCCACCCGGTCTGATCCTGATTTTTCTCCAAGGTCACCCGGCCTTCATCTGCTTCAGGCTGTTCATCCATCAGGTTAAAGATCCGTTCTGCCCCTGCGAGAGCCACGACAAACATGTTGACCTGCGAGGAAATTTCGGCAATCGGCATCGTAAAATTACGGGACAAGCTCAGGAAAGCTGCGATACTTCCCAGAGTCAGACCGGCATTCCAGCCCGATATCGCCATTGCTCCGCCTGCAATGGCCACAAGCACGTAGATTAATGTGGCCAGATTTGCATTGATTGGCATGAGAATATTCGAATATTTGTTAGCTGTCGCCGAGTCATCAAATAATCCATCATTCAGGCGGGCAAATTGTTCCATCGCTTTTTGCTCGCGACCGAACACCTGCACCACTTTTTGCCCATGAATGATCTCCTCGATATATCCATCCACCACACCAATCGACTCCTGCTGCCGGAAAAAGTGCTCGGTAGCCTTGGTACCCAAGGTTTTGGTAACCCAAAGCATGGCGAGTGCCCCGAGTACAACCACGATCGTTAAAGGCACATCAAGATACAACATCGTACCGAGAACAACCACCACTGTCACCGCAGTGGACAACAGCTGGGGTAATCCATCCGTCAGCATCATGTTCAGCGTGTCCACATCGTTCGTGTAATGACTCATAATATCCCCGTGGGCTTTACGGTCAAAATATTTAATCGGCAGCTTCTGCATGTGATGGAATAAGCGGTCACGAATCCTCTTCATAATCTGCTGTGAGACGGTAATCATTAGCCGTTTCGAGATAAACGTACTCATGACTCCAGCAGCGTAGATCACAGCCAGAATGATTAAAGCCTGTAACAAGGCGTCAAACACGGGATTCTGATTCCCGAGCAGCGGCGTAATAAAGTCGTCGATCAGCAATCGCAGAAAGGCCGCAGAAGCGACAGAGACAGCGGAACTCACCAGAACCAGAATTAGCGCTATTGTCGTTCTGAATTTGTAATATTTAAAGTAGGCTAGCAGACGTTTTATTGTCCGACCATATTGTATGTTATCCATCCAGTGCTTCACCGCCTTGCGTCTGTGTATAATAAGCCTCTTGATAAATTGTATTTCTGCCCAGCAGTTCCTGATGGGTTCCGATATCTACCATCATGCCTTCATCCAGCACGACAATCTGATCCGCATCTTCCACAGATGCAATACGCTGGGCAATAATAATTTTGGTTGTATCCGGTATGCTTTCCTTGAAAACGCTTCGGATTAACGCGTCGGTTCGTGTATCTACGGCGCTGGTGGAGTCGTCCAGAATCAGAATCTTCGGCTTTTTGAGTAAAGCTCTGGCAATACACAGTCTCTGCTTCTGACCTCCTGAAACGTTCGTACCGCCTTGTGCCAAATGAGTGTCATATCCATCCGGAAACGTGGAAATAAACTCATGTGCCTGTGCCGCTTTGCACGCTTCAATCAACTCTTCGTCGGTCGCATGTTCATTGCCCCAACGCAGATTCTCCTTAATCGTACCTTCAAACAGGACGTTTTTTTGCAATACCATTGCGACTTGGCTGCGAAGTACACTCAGATCGTACTCCTTCACATTGACTCCACTGACGAGCACTTCACCCTTACTGGCATCATATAGACGTGGAATCAACTGTACCAAGGTGGATTTTGCACTGCCCGCTGCTCCAATAATACCGATCGTCTGTCCCGAAGAAATTCGCAGATTGATGCCAGACAGGGCGTAATTCTCGGCTTTGCCTGAGTAACGGAAGGATACATCGCGGAATTCAATCTCCCCGCTGTGCAGCTCTGTAACGGGTGACTCCGGACTGGTAATGTCCGGCTGTTCACTTAACAGGTCATTAATCCGTCCTGCCGAAGCCCGGGCGATGGCAACCATAATAACAACGAGACCCAGGGTCATCAAACTCATCAGAATTTGCATGGAGTACGCGAATACACTCGTAAGCTCGCCGGTCGTCATGCTTCCACCCACAACCAGTTTGGCACCAATCCATGAGATGATCAGCATCACGGCATACAGCACAACTTGCATCAGCGGAATTTCATACGACAGCATGCGTTCTGCCTTAACCATCTGTGTAAAGATCCGCTGGGATACGGCCTGAAACTTGGATACCTCACGCTCTTCTCGCACATAGGATTTCACGACCCGGATGCCACGGACGTTCTCCTGAACAACTTTATTGAGATCATCGTAACTGTCAAAGGCACGCTCGAAAATCGGAAAAGAATACTTCATGATGATGATCATGCCAATGGCCAGCACAGGGATAACAATCATGAACCAAGAAGCAATGGATGGGCTGATGCGATACGTCATAATTGTCGCAAAAATCATCATCACCGGACTGCGGAAGGCAATCCGGATAATCATTAGAAACGCATTTTGCACATGCGTAATATCCGTAGTCAGCCTGGTGACGATGCCTGAGGTTGAGAATTTATCCATATTGGAGTACGACAGTTGCTGCACATGACGGAAAAGGTCATAACGCAGATTTCTGCCAAACCCCGACATCGCAATCGCAGAATGCTTACCCGCCAGCGCTCCAAAGATCAGAGACACGAGGGCAAACAACATCAGAATCAAGCCATACTTCACTACCTCATTCATCTGGCCTCCGGCAATCCCCTGGTCAATCAATTCAGCCATAAACAGCGGAATAATGACTTCCATGGCCACTTCACCAAGTAAAAACAAAGGCGTCAGCCACATATCTTTTTTATATTCCCGTACACTTTGCAGTAATTTCCTTACCATAAGCATTCTCCTCGTCTAAAATAAACACCCTGATCAGCCATCTAAAGGTGGATCGGCGGTCAGAACAGCCGTATTATAAACTGTATAGCAACTATACAGTCAATCCACTTTTTTGATCTGGAGGTACTTATGCATCCCAATGAAATGTTGTCCATTAGTGCTTTTTCCAAGCTGTCCGAGGTTTCGCGCAAAACTCTCATTTACTACGACCGCATCGGACTGTTCAAACCTGCTTATGTGGCAGATAACGGTTACCGCTATTACAGCCACGGCCAGTTTGAAATGATCGGCGTTATTCATATTTTCAAAGAATTGGGCATGTCCCTGGAGGAAATCCAGCAACATCTCGGCGAGCGTTCTCCGGAAACTACCCTCCAACTGTTGCGCAAACAGGAAGAAAATCTGCAGTTGCAAATTGCCAAACTGACTCAGGCGAAACAAATGATTATTCAACGTGCGGAAAATATAGAGCAATCCATGCACCTCGACACCAGCCGAATGCATGTCATCTGGCAACCCGAAACCCCCTTGCTGCTGAGCCGCCGCATCTACTCATCCAAAAAGGAGTTCCCTGAGGAAATTTGGGAGGATTTTCGAGTACGTTTGAACAAGGAACATGCACCGCTCGGTTATCCCGGCGGCGTCATCATCCCTAAAGCTGATTTACTTCAGAAAAATGGAGACATGATCTCCCATATGTACAGCTACATGACCACAGAGCATCATGAACAGGCGTATATGCCGGAGGGGTATTATCTAGTGTCTTATGCCAGAGCCGACTATGGAGATACCGAGAAGTTCTTTCCGCAAATCTTTGATTACATCGAGAAGAAACAGTACGTCATTAAGGGGGATGCCTACGAGGACTACATGCAGGATGAGATTGTGCTGCAGCATGCGGAGGATTACCTGGTTCGGGTTATGGTGCATATTGAGAAGCCAAATGAAAAAGAAGATATAGCTTAACTAACTTAATTTAAATTAAAAAGAGGAACGATTCGCAGCTTGCCGAATCGTTCCTCTCTATTACTGTTGGACTGTCCTCATTCATCTAACCTAGCTCACTCTAGATTTCATTTACACCCTTAACAAACCGCGGAAACCTCTTGCCGCATAATAAGACTCTGCACCATTATGGTACATAAATACGGTATCGTAACGGCGGTCGCAAAAAATAGCCCCACCCCGCTGTCTAATGTGTTCAGGGGTCACCACCCAGCTGGATGTTTTCAGATCAAAGTTCCCCAGTTGCTGTAGTTCCCGATACTGGGTCTCGTCCAGAAGTTCAATGCCCATTTCGATGCACATCTGAACAGCACTATGTTTGGGCTTGTTTTCTTTGCGTGCATCCAGTGCAGCCTGATCGTAACATACACTGCGGCGGCCCTTGGGACTCTCTGCAGAACAATCCACAAAGATGTATTTACCTGTCTCACTGTCAAACTCCACGACATCCGGTTCGCCGCCTGTTTGCTCCATCTCGTGAAGCGACCACAGTTTATCCGGGTGTGCTTCGAGTTTGGCCTCAACGTTAACCCATTCCAGATCGGGATGACGACTCGTATTCTTTTCAAAACGGGTCTTTAATGCCTTGAACAACTCATCACGTTGTTCCGGTGACAGTTCTTTCTCATTTTCAATGGAGTTCGTGGTCATCCTCATTCTCCCCCGGTTCATTAACATAGTGGTGTAGCGCACTTGTTCTACTCGATTGTAGTGAAAATAAAAACGAAAAACAACCTGTCCCCTTTACAGGTTGTTTACTTCGACATGAAGCTGCTGCACCAGCCGGGTTATGGCATAAACTTCTGTTTTGCCAGCACTTGCAATCGACTCCGCATGGAATCCGGTTGGAAGAAGCTCGCCGACGATCGGCAGTTTATCGAGCTCTAAATCCGCTGTATCCAGCAGATAGACTCGTTTGGCTATCCGTAGCATGTCATCCAGCAGTACAATTAACAATGTAATCGGGATGACTTTCCATACATCTGTAATGATAACCGTCTGATACATATTATCCTCACAGAAATTGACAAACCCTGCTTTGAAAGCGGTGTGAACATCCGGTCTCTGTGTACGAATAATCTCGGCGTTACGTTGATTACACGCAAACACATCCGTAATGTTCAACCTGCTAGCAAACGCCGGGGTTATATACCCCACTGCCAATCGTCTTCCTTCTTCATGGGAACCAAGCAGGTTCGGATCAAGATCATCATAATTTTGAGGCAGGTATTGATCCGCAACATTCAACTGTCCAAGCAGCATTTCAAAAATAAAGTTTTCGTTCACATAGGACAGTTCCACCGGAAGTTCCTGATGCAGCTTCACAAAGTGCAGATGATTCTTCCGACTTGTCATCTGCACCGGATTGAACTGCTCATGTGGCAAATGCAGCGCGCGGAGCGAAGGATCGGACCGGAAATGCAAACCTGCCTTCCAGAGGCGGTAACCTAATTCCAGATCCTCGTGCCCCCAGCCGTGGAACGACTCATCAAATCCGCCCACCTGTCTTAGCAGAAAGGTTTCCACAGAAACCATGCTTGTCCAAAACATCGACCATGGAGCAGAACTTCGATCCAGATCATTTTCATAAAAATCAAACTGTGTTTGTCTGGAATCGGGATAAGCCTTCAACATGGGATTCCGCAAGCATGCCTCGGGATGTTCGGAGGAAGCAATAGATTGCAAGTATTTAGCAAGTGGATGCTGGTGATCCTTTTGATTCATACCATGAACCGTGCCGAGTCCAATTGTATGTTCGTGAAGATCGTGAAATTGAATGACGTTAAGAATAAGGTCGGCACCAATCAATACACCGGTATCCAGGTATACACATATCTCATGTTTAGCCAGATGCAGTCCCATATTACGTGCCGTTCCTGCCCTAAACCCCAGATCCTTCTGATAGCAGTACCTCAGATCTAGATCGGATTCAAAGGAACAGGCGACCTCTTTCGTATCATCACTTGACCCGTCATCACACACGATGACCTCGAATAATGATATGTCAGCCTCCTGATGTTTCAGACATACAAGCGTTCGTTCCAGTAAATCCGAGTGATTATATGTAGGAATGATGACGGTAACGCCCTTGATCATCTAACATGCCCCCTTCCTGAACTTGAATCATTCCACGATCTTTGCACGTGATAAGCTTCATGTTTTGATCTACGACATCCACAATGCTGTATTCGATGTCTCTGCCCAGCTTTTTCAAAGAAGTGAGGACTGCAAGCAGAGGCAAAATTTCCGTTCTTGGACTTAAACAATAGCATACACGTGAGGTTCTCAATGCTTCCATGAGGAGATGAGGAATCATCTCGGGGTTGTACATCGTCCACACAGGTGTAATGATACAAACATCAAATGATAATGCCTCAAACGGCATGCAGCTCCCGGCAAGCCTGTAGACCTTTTTTCCAGAAACATTCATCAGCCCTTCGCTCA
Organism: Paenibacillus amylolyticus; assembly: GCF_003719335.1. Classification (GTDB taxonomy): domain Bacteria; phylum Bacillota; class Bacilli; order Paenibacillales; family Paenibacillaceae; genus Paenibacillus; species Paenibacillus amylolyticus_D. The sequence goes on along the minus strand of NZ_RIAS01000007.1, from coordinate 248,803 downwards.
TCGCTCTGGGGTCAATCAGTGTGCTCACCTGCGATAAAACAAACAGTTTGGCATCATAACCTACCAGTAAAAAGTGCGTGTCGTAGCTGGAAGTGACCATCTGTATAATCTTCTGCATCCCATGGGTCAGTTCATCTTCCTGCATGAGGGTGTCGGCTATGGACGTCGTTGCTGTTACTGTGGCTTTATTTGCTGCTTTAGCTATGGCTTCGCCTCGATCTGGGACCTTCCTCCAGTCATGCACTTTGAGAAAATATAATTCAATCTCCATTGCAGGATATTTTCGTAAAAACATTCTGGCATTTGCCGTCTGATCCTGCATTCGCTTCGCCTCATCCACCTCGTGTGGCACATGCACAGCCCAAGCCGAGCGGCTTAAGGTGAGTTCATAGCCAGATTGAACAAGTCTGTAGCCAACCTCGATGTCCTCGATGCCCCAGCCTTTGAACCTGTGATCAAATCCGCCAGCACGCTGTAATGCAGCTCGGGATACAGAGATGTTACCTGACCAGAATACAGCCCAAGGCCACTGCAATCGCATCAATTGATCCTGCACCGGCTCATAATATTTCTCACGCTCGTCTGGAATATGCCTGGATTCATGCTCAAACCATCGCATAAAAGCCTCAAACTCCAGCTTCCCCTCATAGTTCAGCTCTTCCCGTTGCATGCCCTTCTTCCCATAGATATAACCGATCACCACCTCGTTCCCGGCACACTGCAGCGCCATATGTTCACCTACAAAGTCAGCGCACACAATCGTATCTGCATCCAGAAAAATAACAACATCCTCAGCGGATTCACGAATCGCCCTATTCCGTTTGTCAGACACTGTTGTATGCGCAGGGGTATCGATGTAATGAATACGCAACTTGTCCTCATAGGCATTCCTGAACTGCTCAAAAGGAATCGTGCCTCCCTGATCCACCAGCCAGACGGAAAAGTCGGAGTAATGCTGCCCGGCAAGCGCCTGCAGAGTCAGGTGCAACACATCCGGTTTGCCATAAACCGGGATGATGACTGTCACGTTCATAACGGCTTCTCCGCAAGCTGAAGTGAAAAGCTTTCCAGAATACAAGAGGTCAGATGATCGAGTGCTGCACCATCATAAGCATACGTTTGAAGCTGTGTCTCGCCTCGCAAAATCTCACGGGCATACGCAGCGATCAAACCCTGATCCATGTCGGATTCCTCCAGCCAACGGATATAACCTCTCTCGCCCATCTGCCGTGCATATACAATGTTGCTGCGATTCACTTCTTCCCGCCGGGGAACAGCGATGGCGGGTATACCCAGCGAAGCCAATTCCCACAATGTCGTATGTCCACCCCTGCACACCACCAGCGAGCTGTCTCTCACTTTATCCATGAAAGAGCTTGGGTCTGCGATAAACTGTGTCGTTTCATCCCCCAGCCGCTGCAATGATTTCGTCAATGTACCGCTGTACACCAGCTTGATATAATCGGTTTCCCCTTTCAGATCCGCTATTGCTTTTTTGAAAAAAGGAACGTCCACAATCGTCGCTGAGCCTGACGTGATGACAATCTTTTTCTCCCTGGCCGCAGCCCGTTCAGGCACTTCAACCACCGGGCCCACAAAATGCAGCTTCTCCCGAATCGAGTCCGATGTCGGGAACATCCAGTGTTCCAGCTGATCCACAATCGCAATTCGATCCGCCATGTGCAGATAACCCAGCGTCTCCTGTTCATCCTCTAACCAATTGGTAATGAAGCAGGTGGGAATACCCAAACTTTTGGCAAGTGGTAGAACAAGCAGCTCTTCATCCACCACGATCCCATCGGGTTGTGTGCGACGTATCAAGTCCAGCAACTTCAAGGTTCGCTCGGCACTGCTGCCAGCAGAAGGCAGCTCCAGATCGATCAATTGACCTGAATATACCCTCTGCAAGTATTGAAATCCGGAGGAGTAAGACGCGATAATGACTTCATGATTGAACTGTATAAGCCGCTGCGCAACAAGCAAATCACGCTTCGCATGTCCAAATCCGTTTCCACGTGATACGACGAGTACTTTCATCGATATTTCCCCTTTCCAACGCTTCCAGATATCATCCGACGGATGCGGCCATTCCCTGCTTCCTCAGCAATGCAACCTGCGCACCGTACATATCCCTGAATACGCCATCTTCCTCCAACAGTCTAAGCGGTGCGCCTTCCTGCACAATCTGTCCATCCGCCATTACATAAACTCTGTCACAATGCATCACCGTACTGACCCGATGTGCAATCAGCAATGCCGCTTTGCCTTGAGCGGCAAATTGTTTCACACTTCGAACGACACTTTCCTCCATCACAGGGTCCATCGCAGCCGTAGGCTCATCCAGGATCAGCATCGTTCGGGTATTAGCCATTGCCCGGGCAACCGCCACACGTTGCCATTGTCCGCCCGACAGCTCCGTTCCGTCTGTATACCCTGCACCGAGCCGCTTGTCTCCGCTTCGCTCGATGATGTCCTGTACAAGCTGCTGCGCAACATCACTCCACTTTTGATGAAGTCCAACATTCTGCTGAACACTTAGCGGGAATCTGGAAAAATCAGCATAAGCAACGGAGACTGAACGCAACCTGTCGGTGTGCAAGCTAGGCTTTCCATCCACCCAAATCTCGCCTTCGGCAGGCTCAAGCAAACCACAGATCAGATTGCATAGCGTTGTTTTACCAGCTCCGTTCTCCCCAACCAGCCCGACGAGCTCTCCAGTACGAAAATGCATGGTCACATCGGTCAATACAGGATTGCTGTGATTCGGATAGGAGAATCCCACTCCATTCAGTTCAATTTCGTTGTTCGCTTCCTTGGCAGGGGTCTCGACTTGATCAGCAGTATCTTTAGCCAAAAAACGAGAGAGATTGGACGCAGTGAGTAATTCACTGGTAAACATGCGCAGCTCCAGTACAAATGCATTGGCTTTGCCAAGCAATTCATCAATTAATTGAAAGGCGATGATTAAACCACCGATGGATGAACTGGCCGTCAGAATCGATACCATATAAGCCACTGAGATGAGAAGAAGTTGACCAATCTGCATCAGTCCTGATGTCTTTTGGGAGGTAAGGAGAAAGGATTGATTGGTCTTGCTGATGTCCGTAAATGTATTTTTCCACAGACCCACGATATAAGGGGAGTATCCAAACAGCTTTCGTTCCTTGCCCAGTTGAAAGTCCATGACAGTGCTACGGTAATAATTTTCACGGATACGCTGACCTGACAGCTGATTTTCTATGTTAAACATCTGACGGCCCAGCTTGTATTGTTTGATTACAACAAAAGCAAAGGTTACCATCATCACCAGACACCCGATTTTCGTGACAAACCATAGCGCTGTACCCAAGCTGATTAAAGTTACTGCGGCACTCAGAACATCCAGGGCCAGCGTAAGAACGCGATGTCCACGATCGAGACCGTTCGCTGCCTTCTCCGCTGATTCGGAAAACGAGGCATCGAGAAGTTTCTGATAGGGTACTTTGTTATATTGATCGATATACAGCTCTTTGGCGGCTCGGCCCATATGAACACGCAGTCCCTCCAGCGCAATGCCGTACAACGAATCCATCACTTTCTCTCCGATGGTTGCTGCCGCAAACCAGGCCATCAGCAGAATCATCCGATCGAGATCCACCCCGGAAATCACTTGCTGAACAGCATAACCGAATAAAAAAATGCGAACGGCGGGCAATATCCCTTTGAACAGTGTCACGGACAGAGCGAACGCAATCCATGGTAACAACTTTCGTTTGTTCTTTACCTTGGTTAACCACATTAGGCCACGTCCCCTCCTTCCTCTTCCTTCATCGTCTCCATAAAAGAAGAAGAGGCTTTCCACATCGCTTGATAAGGTTCGCTTGTCTGAAGCAATCCATCATGTGTTCCATAGTCCCGGATTTCTCCCTGATCCATCAGAAGAACTGTATCCGCAAAGGCACAACCCACCAGACGATGAACAACAAACAATACGGTGTATCCCTCTAATCGGTTAATGATGGACTCCAGAATGCTTAATTCGTTACTCGGGTCCAGTTTGGACGTTGGCTCATCCATGATAATGACCGAGCCTGCCCGATAAATAGCCCGGAACATACTTCTGGCTAACGCGAGCCGCTGCCACTGGCCTTCTGACAAATCCGATCCCCCGACTTCCGGCCACAACTCGGTTTGTAGCCCTTGAGGCAGTGTGTTTACAAATTGGGCATTGGTCAGCTTCAATGCTTCCATTATGTCTTCCGTATGCTCCTTGCGAGTAATATCGCCCAGATACACGTTCTCGGCAGCGGATAGTTTATAACGTCCGTAGTCTTGCAAACAGAAGCCACCTGTATCCTCCGACACTACGAAACCATGGTCCGGCTTCAACAAGCCCGCAAGCATCAGCATCAAGGTACTTTTGCCTGAGCCGTTGGCGCCAACGATCGCCACCCTGGCTCCGCGTTCAATATCAAAGTTGATGTTTTTCAGCACATCATGATCCCCGTCATAACTGAACGTTAGTTGTCGAACAGAAATGGCGCAGGTAGAATGGATATCATTATTTTGGCAGCCTACTGTGCCTGTATCCATACCCGCATACGGAGTTATGTTTGTACTTTTGGCAACAGCTGTGTTTGCAACTGTCTCTGTAACCGGATTTGCCACTGTTTTCGACTGTTCCTCTGCGGGCTGCTGAATCAGTTCCGCCAAGAACATTTTCCGTCCCAACCAGTGCTTGCCCTGGCTAAGAACCAGACCCAGTAACTGTTCCAGATGCAGCCCCCCAATTAGCAGTGCTGCGACTTCTCCGGGATGCAGTGTACCTTGCCAAAGCTTCCATAACCCGGCCAGCAATACAATGGTTGTTACAACCCCGCTGCCAAGTTGACCTGCCAATCTGTAAAATCCGGTCTTGATCATTTGTCTGATCGTTAACTGTGCAATTCGAATCTGCTCGGTCTGCCATTTGTCTTTCACCCAACCGGATATGCCAAAAACACGCATTTCTTTGGCAGACTTTAATGTGGTCAGCATGTCCAGAAAAGTTCCTTCCAGCCTCGTTTTTTCCGAGATGCTTTGTAGAAAATCCGATTCAGTAGCTGCTGCCTTTTTCATGAGCCAAACATTAAGCACCGTTCCAGCGAGAATTAGCAGGGGCGCCCACCATGCTACAACTAGCAGAATCCATGTCAGGGAAAATCCCGTTATAATGACCTGGAGTAGTGCCGACAGCCCGTCCAGTCCACCATGGTAGATGGAGCTGACCGATTCCGAGGTGCTTGAAATCCGGTTTCGGGTCGACGCACGGAGCAGCTCATTTTCTGTTCTGCGATTCACATTGTCAAACAAACGGATAGACAGATTATGATAGACGTGGTCTTTTACTTTTCTAAGAAAATAGGGCTGTATCACGTTGAGCAAAATCGCAATCGTGCCAGCCCCAGCAATAATGCCTATGTAAGCTAAAGAGGCGTTGCGGTCGCCATTAGCCAGTTGATTCACCGAATGCTTGATTGCCCATACCATGAAACCAGGCCATACGCCGAGTGCAAGAATAAGCGCTAACAATACCCAGATCGCCCGATCCCCTGCCCGGACAATCATCCACATCTGGACCAATCCGGCCTGTAAACGGCTCATAATATTCTCCTTCCCGAGGCAGAATCTACGAAAGCGATTGCTGTATGAATCTGTGACAATACGGAAGTCTCAATGTAATAACCTGATCCAGTACGCGCGGAAGGACACAGTAAAACAAACTTCCAAGAGGACTCCGCATCATCGTCTATGAGCAGACAGAGGGTATCGGTGGTATCGAACTGCTTTTGACCCGTCATATGCTCATAAGTCACGGCGGCTTCATGATAGCTGTGCTGTATATGATGCCTTGAGCAGATCTCGGCAGCACCTTCTGCATTCCATGGCAAGACCAGAAACGGATATGCCCTCCCCAATCCGCCATCATCCTCCGCCTCCGCAATATCATAATAATCAGCAATCCATCTGGTGTTTGCCAAAAGGTTGTACTGGTCGCTTATGGAGACTCGAACCTTCTTCTGGATCGTATGTACGACCGTCATAGGGACGTCATGACGAACATCTCCCAGATGCGGAGGCGGCCAGTCCGCATTCAGATTGCGAACATATTGAATCAGATGGTTACCAAACCCCATCTTGCCATCATATTGCGAGAGTGCCCACTGATAGACTAATTTGTCCTCTTCATGGAAAACCAGATCAAAATTCGTGCTGAAAAAGTGATCCACTTCCATTAAAATGATCGCCGATACCAGATTAATCAGATACGGCTTCAAACCTTCCTTTACTTCTCCATATTCACCTTCGTGAGCAAGCAGCCATTCTTTAACGAGATAATGAATGCCGCCTCGTGCGAAGAAAGAGACGGTCAGGTTAAAGTCATCCCACAGATGAAGCGGTGGTGCGCCGAAGGCCAAATGAACGGATGTTGTTGTTGCTTTGCTCAGGCTGGCCCCGAATCTTCCGATCTGCGGAGGAGGCATGGTTGATAGCGGGTAAAGCTTCAGTTCAACAACCTCGGCAATGTCAAAATTTTGGATTAAAGGTGCGAGATACTCACGAATCGCCTCGCATTGTGAAGCCAGATGACTTTCATATTCAGCCATAACCTCATCCGCTTTGGTATCCGCAGATGCACTTAATATGCGTTTGACCAATTTAACTTCCGGCTCACTTTGGACAGCCAACATATCTTTCAGAAGCAAACTGCCCCAATAGCGATAGACATTAGAACGAAGACCCCGATTACGGATAAGATTCAAGAGCGCAGGCGGATAGTTTCGTTCCTTAGGAACAGTCCACAACTTATCTTGTCTTAACTCATTAATGGCTCTACACAACTCCAATAACAGTGGATATTGCCCAACTCGTACACGAAGTGTCGGCATCGTATTACGGCTCCCCTTCTTCCCTGATACTACATGTCAACGCAAGCCTCTTCCGCCTTGCGCTGACATATGCAGGTTATGATGGCGTGACTACGTGAGAAAGAACAAACGATTCTCTTCAATGCTGCTTCTCCATTGCTTCGGCACAGCGCTTTCCGGAAAAATAGCTGCCACAGGGCAAGCCAGATCACACAGGCCGCAATCGGTACATACCGATGGATTAATATAATATTGCTTCGCATCCGGAGATGTCTGAATGGCTTCTTCGGGGCAAGCCACGATACATTTAGCCAAAAGTTCTCCTTCGCATGTGGCGGTAATTACCCATGACATACGGTTGTCCCCCTCATATGAAAACCTATAATCGCTGCAATGCTTAGTTCTGCATGCAGGTTATTCCAATACTCGACTGCTGTTCGAGCTACGAAGTCCACATCACTCATGCCAATAATACCGGCAGATTCATCCGTGTCCCTCGCCACCTCGTAACCGGCAAAGATCACAACCCTGCTAGCAACATGCGGCAACTGAGATAGATGCTGTCTTGCACCTTCATGAATGACAACGGATGTCCATCCCTTCTCCCGCATATGCTTTAGCTGGGTGAGCGGATTTTCCGCAATGTCGACATCTATACCAAAGGCACGAGACAACACTTCACCATATGAACTATCAATGGCATCAGGATGAACAACAATCTTTATTTCACATGATAACCCTTGTAAATCAGTTAAGGTCGATGAACGCTGATCAGGATTTTGCTCCGGGTTCTGATTGAGCATTGGATTTTCCGGTACATCCAGCCGTCCCAAAATATCGTTCCGCCGTACCGGAGGATCAGACATGTGATTGCGGTCACCTGAAGTAACAACGAAGTCATGTCCAAGGCTGATAATGCGATGAGCCAAAAAACCTTTCATCTGGTCACGAACCAGCACAATATCGCCTACTTTGATGTCTTCCAGTAAAGGATGCACAGTAATGTGCTGCCCTTCAACAAGAAGAGGGTGCATACAGTGACCCTCAATCACGATGGGGATGGACTTGCCTTGTTGCAATGCACGAATCAGGAAATCCTGTCTGCGGGTACTAAGCATTCGTTCAGAACTCCTATTTTGGATAATGCCGTTACAAAATCCCGAACGTCGTCCTCGACATGATCTTCATCGCCAATATTGAATTTCAGCTTGATCTGCTGACACATCTCATCAAGAGATTGTGCAGAATCTGCGAGCATATTCCACACCGCTTTACTGACATCATCCTCCAATACAAATACCTCACCAGCATCCGAAAGAATGAATATTCCTTCTACATTTTCATCAAAAAAAACATCATCGGCTATTTGAAACCACTGGCTCATTCGGTTTACCTCCTGCCATTTTGAAATAAGCTACCATTTTTCTACGAATTCCACGCCGGATCCCTGAACAATCATGAGGGGTGGTTCCGTCAATGTCACCTGTAGCTCCCCAATGAAATGCACGACAGCCCCCACCGCAAGATTCCCTGAACGTACATTTCATGCACTCTGGCAACGTGTGCACCGTCCTGTTCCGCGAGCGTTCAAACACCTCCGACGTCTCCCATATTTCCCGAAGTGACTTCTCTCGAATCGATCCAGCGTGGAACATCGGAGAATGCATCAGCTTGCAGGGGAAAACGTTGCCCTTCGCATCAATTGAAAACTCGCTCGTACCGTGACCGCAATGCCGTCTACGCTCATATTGCCTTACGTTCAAGGCATGACAATCTTCATGAGCGTCTCCCATCTCAATATCCAGCATCCGATCCGCAATTCGGCGACGTTCGCCAAAGTTCAGTCCCTGCATGCGGTCATCCCCGCGGCCAAGCGTCGCTAGCGGTACAATATTCAAGCGTACCGAGCGCTCCGTGGCAAACTGCAGCATGGGCTCAACTGAATCCCGATTATGCTTGGTCACCGTTTGGTTGATTTTCAATTTAATTCCGGCTTCTAAGATAAGATCAATCGATTTACGAGCACGTTCCCACGTATTTATACCGCGATTGGCTTCATGCTCCTCTTTGTCGAGTGAGTCAAAGCTGATCGTAAACACATCCACCAGCTTGGCAATTTCATTGACCTTTTCACGACTGTTAATTAATGTTCCATTGCTGATTACGTTAACTCGTAATCCGATTTCTTTACTGTAGGCCATGAGCTCCATGATGTCCTTACGGATAAACGCCTCACCACCCGTAAACACGATGGTACTACTGCCAAGTTCCTTGATCTGTCTGATCATGTCTTTGGCTTCTTCCGTATTCATATCCCCATTCATCGAGCGCTCCGGGCTGCTGTCCGCATAACAATAAATACAGCTCAGATTACATTTATAGGTCGTTACGAAATATACAGCAGCAGGCGGAACCTTCCCCATTCCCTGCTTCTGCATCACATCCAGCATGTGGTACTCAGCGGGTCTTTCTCCTTGATAGGCTACACGATACATCAACATTTTTCGTGCAACCTGCTTCACCTGCTGCGGGTTTAAGCCTGAATCAATCAATTCAGTTGCCGATTTTCCGTCATATATCAATTCCGATGCAATCTCATACTCGCTTGGTGAGTACACAACCCAACAGTTGAGTTGAACGTTATGTACGACATACTGACCATCCTCGTAGTACACCGCGACATCCGGAATATGCAATCGTTCCTCCATTTGCATGAACATGCCTCCAATAATCAAGATAAGAGGCCGATAAACAGGCCTCTTTGTGTGTTCATGAACAATAAATGATTAGCAAGATCCATAACCGGCGCCCACTGAAAATGCGCAACCACAGCCACAACCTGCTGCAACAGCAATCGCTGCGGATTCCAATTTGCGAAAAGTCGGTTTTTTATAATTCGTCATGTCTTCTCACCTCCTCTCATATAACAACGTAAGGTAAGCGCTTGCATTTTGAGCAAAAAAGGTTTATTGAAAGAGGAAGCTGTAAGAGAAAACAAAAAAGCTGAACGATTCAAACGTTGAACGAATGGGGTAAAGGCTTGTCTAGCACAAAGATTGCACTTTCAAGTCTAGTTAAAAAAGAAAGGAAGGAGATCGAGAGGTCATTCTAGGAAGTTAACGTGAACATCAAATTAATTCACATTAGATTTTGTAATTGGATATGCTGTAGAGTCCATGTGCATGGTATGAACATGTGTAATTCTTCTTGGAGTACAATGTATTTTATTTCATTTAATTGAATTTTTTTCTAGAATACTTCCATTCTTTTGCTGTGTCAACTATTTTTTGAATATTCTGTGAACAATTCATTTCTGTTGAATAGCTTGGTCATTTTCAATGTCCTGGAGCGCCTGTTCAAAACGTTCAGCGATGCTTTGCACGGCGTAACTTCTCACCGACTCTCTGCATAATTCTGGTGCAGGAAGCGGCAAGCGTCCTTGCATAACGCCATCCAAAATAGACGTCAGTTGCTTCAGATTATCAGGCTCATACAGCCAGCCATTGCTGTCATTTATAATCTCTCCTGGCCCATACTTGCAGTTGCTGGAGATCACCGGAATGCCTCTAGCAAGGGCTTCAATCAGAACCAGCCCAAACGGTTCTGTATCCGATGCCAGGACTAGTGAAGTCGCACTAATCACCGTATCCCATGGCCTTGGTTGCCACCCATACCAGACCACGTGATTCTGCAGTCCCAGTTGCCTGGACAGTTCTACTAAAGATTCATATTGATTACCATCACCAATGATGTGTAATTCAAAGTATTCTTTTTGCAAAGGAGAAAAAGCCCTCAAGATCTGATCCACATTTTTCACCTTGGCCAGTCTTCCAACAACCAGAAATACGGGATGAGGTGCTCTGTTCACATATGGAATGTTATCAAATTTCACGGGATTATAGACCAGCTTGTTTTGTTTTTCGGGAAAAACACAGTTTAAATCTCTTAAATTCCCTTCGCTGATCGCCAGATGGCCATCCGCGGCACGTAAATCTTCGAAGAATTGATAGTAAAAATCCAGATTAAAATGAAGCCAGCTAACCACCGGTACTTGAATATCTAACCGCTTCACTGCCATCGTTGAAGCTTTCACGCCAATAGCACCTGTCGAGACGATGATATCTGCTCTCGGAAGGTCTTTCATGACGTTCGCCAAGGCAGCAGAATACATATTGAACAAAATATGCTTTGGGATAAAATCATTGATCTTGGCAGACAAAGTGATCGTATTTATCCCCTCTTCCCAGGCATCATCTGCAGACTCCCCTCTTAAAATCACGGTGATATCATGTTTCTGTTTGAGCTCATGATAGATTAACGAAAGGGCTGTCTCCATACCACCTCGGCCACTGAGCACAATATCCACGACAAATACAATGTTCAATACGGGATGCCTCCTTGAGTGCAGATCATGTAGAAGCATAATTCAGATCCTTTTTCTAACATTTTCCACCACATACTAACACTTCTCCGCTTTAAAGTAAATTTATTATTTTGACATCTAGAACTTATTTGCATGTTTAATTAAATCTACATTACATGACATGTCTTTCGAATCTCTGGTACACTACTCTATATAAATATACAATGGAGGAAAAAAATGAAAGAGATTGCGTTTATGTTATCATTCCTGATGTACACTTTTACGACATTGATGTTCTACAGTGGAGCCGGTAGTGATGTGTCACCTGCTGTCTCTATTCAGGATGAACCCCCTTCCTCTGCTTGGGAAGAACAGATTGATCAAATCGCAAACAACCAGCAATCCCCGAAGGAAAAGGCTGCTGCAGTAGAGAAGCTCGCTAAGGAATATGTCCCCACTACTGAAGAGCTTGAGGAATTCAAAGTATATGTTCTCAATGAGTTTCTTAATTTGAGATATCTTGACGATAGTTCAGACGACAAATATATGTTAAGCGGTATATTCCAGGCTATTGCCCTGAAGCATCATGATCTTGACCGTCTCAGGGATTTGGCTGAAGCCTTCTATCACAATACCAAAAATGTATACACCGGAGTAACCAAGCCCGGAAGCGACAGTGTACTGAAATATGAAGAGCAGATGTTTGAATCCATTAATGCGGGCCGCTAAACCTTCACTGAACCATGTTCTTCTGAACATTAAATCATGCCAAAAAAGCGGTACAGAATAATCTCTGTACCGCTTTTCCTGTGATGTTATTCAAGTATTGTCCAACTATCCAACGCCAGCAGACGAACCGCTTCTTGCTCATGTTGCCGGTATGCTCTCAGGCGTTCGCGGCAATCCTGGTTCCATAATAGTTCCTCTCCAGCAATCTTGAGCAAAGAGAGTCCAATCCATGAAGAAGTTATATCCGCCCGCGCTCTCAACACATCTACGATGTGAAGCAGATGTTCAGGATTCCAATACCCTTTGCTATCGAGCACTGTACGTGTAACCTGCCGATCCACCGAGTTCAGTACAACCGGATTCGCATTTGCAACGTCAATGACAGGATACAACCGGGTGATCACTTGATCCGGCTGGCTCCAGTCCATCGCAGCCAAGTGCAGACGAATCACGGTGAGTTTCAGCATTTCATGTTGCTGAAGAGTCTCGATCATGGCTGCATATAACGGAGCAAGTTTCCTTTTCACCAGTGGAGATAACGAGACAAGCGAGTCAATCAACTGGTGCAGTCGCTGACGATGCGGCAAATCCCGCTCACTGCCTGCGTTCCAGTCGTCCTCCACCTTTGCTTGTGCCAATTCCCGAGTGACCTGCATGACCCGATCATTCACCTTCCCGTCTTTGCAAACCGTGACGAAGGCATGGAGTGCAGATTTCCAGCGTGTACCCTCCTGGAGATTGCTCAGCGCTGTGCCAGCACAATCTGCAATAACCTCTGCACTTACCTTTCCCCAACGTGACATGGCATGAAAAGCTTCCATCGATACAATCGGGTCATCATGACCTGCAATCTCCGTAATCCATTGTAAATATCGCTGCCGCGCTTCCACCGGAAGTTCATCGGGACGCTGATTCAGCAAACTGCGTGCAATGTCTCGATCCGAAGAAGACGCCATAACACTCATCATTGCCCAGCTTCGCTCATCATCCAGACATTGTCTGGCCGCATGACCAATGGCAATGATGACATCCTTGTGCCTGTTTGGCTTTTCGAATTCCCGGACGAGTAAGGTCACACTCTCGCGGATTTTATAGGCTCCCAGCAGTCGCACTGCTTCTTTCCGCACTGTAATCTTGAGTTTCTCCCGGTCTAACAGGTCCGAAAGCATGGACGTGAGCAGCACCGGATTCACCCTGCGTGCACACCGCGGAATAGAATACATCGCCACTCGTGCACGATCTCCATCCAGATTATTTAATAACACCGGAAGAGCCTCTTCCGGTTCCTCCGTTAGCGAAAAGGCATGCAGTGCAGCCTCGACAATATGTACTTCTGGATCAGTTAACAGCTTCTCTAACGGCTGATTCGAGCGATAATCCGGCATGCCCGCCAAACTCCGCATCGCATTTGCACGCTCATAGAAGCTTCGCTTGTTGTCTTGTGCCACCCGGTCAAGCAGCGAAGCCAGCGCCTGTTGCTGACGAGGCAACCAGCGGTAAAAGCCATTATAAGCCGGAACGAGATAGATCGTTTTCCCTGTTAAATGCTTGCCTTTGAGGACTTTGCCGGAGATAAACGGATCAAGCCACTCCTGACGTTTCAGGTGCAAGTGCTCGAACACTTCGTAGAATGAGATGAATGTCGGATCAAGGTCCAGCAGTTCCCTAACCCGTTTATCCCTGGTCTTGTAGGGTGCCAGCCAGTACCTGACGGCTTGAGCCGCTGATTTTTTACCCTTCACCAATTCCTCGAGCAGATCATGGAGTTTGGGCAATCGATCAATTGCTTTGCCAAATGCACTAGCCATCTGTAGAACGACGTAGTCACTCTCCCGTTTATTCGCTTCTATACCCATGGCATAGATCTCCTCAAATAAGGTTTCTAGCGCGGCCTGCGGCAGACTCTCCCACTCTCTGGAAAATAACATAAACTGCCCATCACGCATCGCCATACGCTTGAGTGTTCTAAGTGCGAATTGGAACAAGGGACGCTCCGGTTCATTTGCATGCTCCCGCAGAACGGTAAAAGCCAATTGCTCGACTGCGGTTCTGGTTCCATGTGAAGTATCTCTCGCCTCAATGACACTGTCGACCAGGATCGTCAGATGTGGCACATGCTCTTCCTTAAACATCGTGACTGGACATCTCGATAGTTCAGCCATGACGATGAAACGTACCGGGTCCTGATCGTTTTTTACCCTTGTCAGAAAGCGTATTGTTTCCTCCATCCCACTACGGGACAAAGCCGTGCTTTGTATCAACCGGGAATACGCCGTAGCACGCTCATCCGCATTCGATACCTGAACAGACTGTTCCAGCGTTTCTCTAACTTGTATAATCAGGCGACGTGCTGTCATATCGAACGTTCTTCCCCGGTCTTCCTTGACTTCTCGCAGGTTAAGCATGCGAACCGCTTCCTTGTCGCGCAACTGATGCGGCAGTACATCGAGCAAGGTCATAGGGAACACTCGATTCGTTCGCTCCTGCTCCGGATACGCCGCATTAAATAACGCTTCACGGCTCGAAGGGGCAAGCGTATCCAGCACCTTGGCCACTTGAAAAGGTGCTTCGGCAAGCATGGTCACCATTGCAGTCCAATGCGCGGTGGTGAAGTATCTTCTCTTTTTCAACACACCCGCCGGAACTCCGTTGTTCAGCAGGTATGCCCTTGTTTCCTGCCTCGTGAGCAGCTCAAATACTTGCTCAGGGCTAGTCCGAATCAGGATACCCAGCTGATTCTTAATTACAGGATGAATCTGTTCTTTTGGACCATAAGACAATGCATATTCCAGGACTACTGCTGGTCTTACTATACTCAGCTTCTCTACCGCCGTGCTCATCTCATACCACACACTGGGCCTGTCGCTCTCCGATGCCTGATTTAAGGCATTTTCTAAGTAAGCAGCGACCAAATCAGGATACCGGGTCGTAATTACCCGCCAATTATCAATCGCATATCCAAGCTGTGGCAGTCGTGTGCGAACCGTTGCTTCACCGCACATGGATAGTAGGAAAACAGCCTCATCGGCACCCCAACGTTCCAATACGATCGGCAACAGACGTTCTGCCCAATCCTGTCTGGCATACTTCACAATACTTCGCAGTAGTTGCTGACGGCAATGGTGCGACATCGAAACAATCTCGGATTCAATGTTATACCCCGGATCAATGACCACCTCTGCCAACATCCAGGCTGCTCGTCCCCTAACCCCGGCCTTAGAATGATTTAATGCGTGTATAACAGCTTGTGCATCTTTTACCGCACCAGCTCCGGTTAGTGCCAGATGTGCCTCGTACGCTGTCCCGCTGTCCAGTAGCTGAATGAGCAGCGCTGCGTATTCTTTCGGGGCCACAGCCAGATGATTCCGTCCCAGCCGCGCAATCTCTTTCATTCGGTTCGAATAACCCAGCGAGTCCAGTTCTTCCAAAACCCGATTTTTACTCAGTGGAGTATGATTGTTCTTCACGAAACTCTCTCCCCTCATGTTGTCACTTGTACTTTCATTTCCACTTACACTTTTTCTTTTCGCCACTCTTCTATGTGACCTTTTCTATAGCTCTCTTATATAACCCTTCCTGACACCTGGAAGTTTCATCGAATAAGTGAACATGCATTCTTTCTGCCTAAACTGCCTATACTCCCCATTTGCCTGTATAAGCTGCTACTTCTGATCTTCTTTACTGAGAATAACAGGCAATTCGATCTGTAAGATAAATGTGTCTGCTGCCTGAGATATCTTCAATGTTCCGTTATGCTGTTCGATGATTTTCTGGCAACTAACGAGTCCGATCTCGTTACTGTCCTTCGTTTTGTCGACAGGTTTAATCCGGTTCCGAGCCGTCATGATTAAGGTTTGCTGATGAAAGAACAGCTCGATATGCACTGGATAAGACGTGTGTGCGTATTTCTTTATATTCGAAAAAATATTATCAAACACACGACGGATCGCTACAAGGTTCAACTCGATCAAAAAGGCCCGTTCTCCGTATTGCTGCTTCATCTCAACATCGAAATTTTCCATTAAGGCTAGCTGCTCATCCAGGAGCTGATCAAACAACTCCCTTCCATCATAGATTTCGAATTCTACGTCCCCTTCCTCTGATGCAGTAGACACCGTGAAGTACTCGAACAGCTTATCTGATAGGATCTTGATCTGATACGCCTTCTCTCGGCTATTGTGAATATACTGGTGCAGGTCTTCCTGTGTCTTGTATTTGCCCAGTTCAATAATGTCCATGTATCCCAGCAGAATCGTGAGCGGTGTGCGCAAATCATGAGAAATGGCCGTAATCAACTCTCGATTCGCGCTTCTCACCCTTTCCTCGCTACCGAGCCGTTCCACAAATGATTTCCGCATCTCATCAATACTCATTGCGAGCGATGACAGCTCGTCTTTACCAGATACAGTAATCTTATAATCCAGATTGCCGCCTTCCAGTATTTTAATCTCACGCTCCAGATTACCAATATAGGATATTTTCCGATTGATCATGAGCAAGAACGCAACAATAAACGCAATCAAGGCTGCGAATACCGTCAAAATCAAAAGCAGGTTATAGTATTGATATTCATAGAAACCAACCAGATAGATCTGCACTGTTTTATCTGTAAACTGCACCGTTGTAATCGGTGTGCGAGAAGGCAAGAACTGAGTTAACAGTTCTTCATTAATCGCAGAATCCGCTTGTATGTTGGACGAATATATCAATTTATCCTGTTCAAACATAAACAGCTCCAGATACCGCTCCCCACGAATCCATTCCGAGAGCCGCTGATGATCCTGTGTGGACAAGTGCTCACTGCTTACCATGGTCTGGAATCGTTCGAGCGCATCCTGCTGTCTGTTTTCGCTAAACGTTGATTTACTAAGATAACTATCAAGCGCGGTCTCGCCAACCACCTGTAACACGATAAATGTTCCTACCGCAACAAACAGAGACAGAATAATTGCAAGCACCAGCTTGAGCTTTAGTTTTTTCCCGATGAGCAGTTTATTCAATTTTGTACCCCTTCCCCCAAACGGTCTGCACATATTTAGGATGCTGCGGGTCGTCTTCCAGCTTATTTCTCAAATTGCGAATATGAACCATTACCGTGTTATTACAAGTATAAAAATAAGGCTGCTGCCACACGCTTTCATAGATATTTTCGGCTGAAAAAACCTTTCTTCGTTTGGAAGCCAAGAGCAACAGAATTTGATACTCTATTTCCGTCAGCGAGATTTCTTTCTCACCGATATACACCGATTTGGCATCCTTGTGAATGGTCAGATCCTTCACCGCAATGTGCTCGGCCTCCTCGACTTTTTCCTTGCCCCGGTATACATAATATCTGCGAAGCAGCGCCTTGACCCTTGCCACCAGTTCGGTATACGAGAAAGGCTTGGACAAAAAGTCATCGCTTCCGGACGAAAAAGCCAGTTGTTTATCTGAATCCTGTGTTTTCGCTGTAAGGAACAGGATCGGTGCACTCGTTTTTTCACGAATCTCCAGACATGCCTTCAGTCCCGACTTATTGGGCATCATCATATCCAGAATAATAAGATCTGTTTCCTGCGTTACTTTATCTATCGCATCTTGACCGTCGACGGCTTCAATGACTTCGTAGTTTTCACTTTCTAACAAAATCTTCACGATCTCACGAATCTCACTATTGTCATCTGCAATTAAAATCTGCTTGTTGTTGTTCATTCGAAATCCCTCCGTTCCTTCCAGTATAGTCCGCGCGTTTTAACAGAGCCAGCGGATCAGCATCGCCTTAAGAATTCTTAAGAAGTTAAGTAGGTATCTCTTCATGATTTCGTTTTATACTGTTAATAGTGAATCTCATTATACAAAGGGGTCTTACGTTATGCCGAAATTCTCAAAACGTACTGTGATGAAAATACTGCTGGGTCTGCTCGCTGCCTTGTCTACGGGTCTACTGATCTATTATGCTCCAGCTATCATTAGAATCATGTCGTCGATGGACAATTTCAGAGCTTATATTCATTCCACGGGACACTGGGGCCCGATCATGTTTATTTTATTCCAGATTTTGCAGATCGTTGTTGCGCCGATTCCAGGAGAAATTGTGCAGATTGCCGGAGGATACATCTATGGTTCTGCATTGGGGTCTTTCTATACAACCGTTGGTCTGGTCTTAGGTTCAGCGATTGCCTTCTACTTCACCCGTTTCATCGGCCGTGATTTTGTATCTCGCCTGCTCCAGAAGCAAAATATGAAATGGATGTCATTCATGCATGATGAGCGAAAACTTACTGCCTTTTTGTTTATCTTTTTCCTCATACCCGGGTTGCCCAAAGATATGCTTGTATTTGTCGCTGCGCTGACATCCATCAGCTCTTTACGCTTCTTCACTATTCTGCTAGTTGGACGGTTGCCCTGGATTATCGCTTCAGCCGCGGTGGGTTCCAATCTTCATATGCAACAATACACCATCGCCATCATCATATCGGTCATCGCTGTCGTTGGATTTATATTCGGATACATCTACAAGGACAAATTAATAAATCTGTTCTCCAAAGCGGATAAAACAAATCAGACTAATGAGACTACCGAGGTCAGTGAGATCAAGGAGATAAACGAGACAAAGGAAGTCAACACGACGTTTAAAACAAAAGCTGCACCTGCTCTAGTTAAGCCGAGAGATTTGGCACCGAAAAAGGGATAAGCGTTACGGAAGATTTGAATATGTACTATGCAATCACACACACAACAAAATACGGAATACGGAATAGATAACCATGATCTATTTCCATCATCATTGGAGGAATCATCTATGCAAACCATTGAAACGGATCGATTGATTTTACGTAATTTTACCGCAACGGATGCTACCGGACTAATCGAGTATACCGCGAATCCACGAGTGAACTGCTTTATGGATCATCAGATGTCGACACTTGAGGAAGCAATTGCAGAGGTAGAGAAACGAAGCAAGGACGACTCCCATATCGCCGTTTGTCTGAAAGACAGCAATGAAATCATTGGAGAGCTGTTTGGTATGACAGAGGGCCATGATCCAGATTCAGATCCAGACTCGAAATCGAATTCAGATCCAAAGTCAGATTCAGATACGTATAGTATCGGCTGGAATTTTAACGGAAGGTTTGAGGGGAAAGGATACGCCAGTGAGAGTGCTCGTGCCTTCATGGAATACCTTTTTATGGAACAGGGAATTCGGCGAATCTATGCTTATGTGGAAGACGATAACTTCCGGTCTCAGAAGCTGTGTGAGAAACTCGGCATGCGCCGGGAAGGGCTATTTCTTGAGTTTATTTCTTTTGTCAAAAATGAAGACGGCACGCCAAAATACGAAAACACGTATCAATATGCGATATTAAAAAAAGAATGGCTGGCGCAGTATGCTCCCACTTGCATGATGTCCAGGTGCAAGCCGTAATTTTGCGTTCTTCTTTACGCGGTACAACAAAACCGGATGAATTCAGGGAAACGCCCACATCCTGCTCGCGATAAGCCAGTACGACGTTCATCACCGAAGCATACGGGATCGAACGCAGGTGTTCTGCAATCGACTTATGGTCATGTGCAAGCATATCTGCTGCCGCATACGCTGGAGTGGCGATCACTACCGCATCGGCTACAAACATCGTTCCATTTTAAAATGAACCGTATAATGCCCCCTGCCTTTTTTCTTCTTCTGCACACTATCTCCATCTCTGTCTCTGTCTTTATCTTTATCTTTATCCCAATCTGTCATTTATATATTTTCTTTTCCTTTCAGGCAAAATAAAAAGCGACCTCTCCCGAATACTACTCGGAAAAGATCGCCATCTGAAGACATCACGTATTGTTGAATCTTGCTCCCCATTTACGAGGCATTGTCTATAACTACGCCTATGTCTATGTCTATGTCACGCCTATGAAAATGTCTATATGTTACGGAGATCAGTTGCCCCAGTATTGCTTCGCAATCTGCTGACCCTGATGAATCTTCGCCCACTGCTGGGCTTCGCTCAGTTCGTTCCCGCCATCACAGGAGGCAAAACCACATTGGTGAGACAGCAGTAGCCTATCCTTGTCAATGATCTTGGAGGCTTCGTCCAGCAGACGAACCACGCGCTCCTCATCATCGAGCGTACTTGTTTTGGAGGACAGCAGACCCAGTACAATTTCTGTATCCGGTCTGTCTTTGAACACTTCCAGCGCTTCTATGGAACCCGCACGATCATCATCCCACTCCAGGAAGAAACGATCATACTTCAATTGCTTCAGGAACAGATTCGCAATCTTCACATACGATCCGCCGCCCATGTTGCGGGAATCATAGTTACCGCGGCAGTTATGTGTCCACATTTTCAGACCCAGGCTATGACCGAAGTCAATGACCGTATTGTTGATATCAATAAACTCCGTGGCGAGACCCTGTACTTCCTCTTGATTAATATGCTCTCCGGTAAAAGGCGAGTTCGGATTGTCATCGGCAAAC
Source organism: Paenibacillus amylolyticus (assembly GCF_003719335.1). Classification (GTDB taxonomy): domain Bacteria; phylum Bacillota; class Bacilli; order Paenibacillales; family Paenibacillaceae; genus Paenibacillus; species Paenibacillus amylolyticus_D. The sequence goes on along the minus strand of NZ_RIAS01000007.1, from coordinate 228,372 downwards.
AGCTCCCAGAGGCAGTCATCCATTTGCAGAATTTTACCACCCGCAGTTGCAAACTCCTGCACAAATTCCTTATAAGCACTTACCAATCCTGCTTTTAGCTCCTGTGTATTCTGGTATACGGCATCCTTGCCCCCAATGTTGTCCGACCACGATAATTCACCGAAAATATGGGATGGCGATGGTATGCAGAGTTTGGTCTGCTGGTCACCCGCTTGGTCTTGCAACTGCTTGAACAGTTGAATGAAATGATGATTCTTGCCACTCAGTTGCCCCGTAATACGCAGCCCGATATCTTTGCGCGTTTCATATTTAGAAGTGCCGTCCACATCCCGGAAAAAGTACCCATGATCCGCAATATACCGCTCCACTCCGCCAAATCCCCACACAAAGTCGAGATGCCACATCGATTTGGAAAATTCGCCATCCGTGATGACAGACAAGTCGTTCTCGATCTCTTTTTGGATTACTTGTTCAATCGCTTTCGTCTCACATTGCTGGTATCCTTGAAAGTCTTCATAGAATGGATACTGGATATCATCCCGGTGTTCAATCTGTGTTTTATATGTCAGCAGCTCTTCCGGCCGCAATAAACTACCTACGATCTGGAACTTGTCAGTCATGTTAATAACCCCCTCGTTGTATATGATTATCATATCACGTGGAGCGGGGTTAGAAGAGATACCAAAAAAGTATGACTGGTTATAGCTTTAGACTATAGCAGATGGAAATCAAAAACATGCATGATCTTTAACTTGGTCTTTTGTCTTACCCCTCTATTGAAATTGCCTCACAGTCATTGAATATTGAAAACCGCTCAAAGCATTCCTTCACCACGGCTACAAGTTCTTCGGTTGGCTGCATGTCTTTTTCATACCAGACACGTTTAACAACCAGCCTTTTGAATTTACGTTCCACGATGATCTCGGCTCTCCCAATGAACCGATCACCATACAATAAAGGCAACACATAATAACCAAATTTCCGTTTGAGAGCTGGCGTATAAATCTCCCATTTATAGTCGAACTCAAACAATGCATAAATAAGCTTTCTATCCCACATTAAATTATCCAGCGGAGCAATGAATTCGCAACGCTCTTGTAACTCCGGATTTTGCAGTATGCGTTCAATAATAGGTAAGTCTTCTGCCCGGCAGTATAATCGTTCCTTCATTTGTTCTACCTCAACAGCAACAATGCGCTCCTCCAGTAATAGCTCATGAAAAACTCTGTTCCGCTGCTCTGTTTTTAATCCCCATATATTAAGCCAGGCATCGGATGCACGATTCCACAGTAAACCGACAGCACCAATTCGGCGCAATACTCTCCACTTGTGATGATGTAATTCGTTCAACAGCGGGTCTGGCGCATGCAATAAATCAGCCCGTATGTGTTTCTCAGCCAGATCATAATATTTACGTGTTCCTTTTTTATGATGGATAACCAGTTCACCTGTCGAATACATCTGCTCCAGCACAGAGCGCGAAACGTTGTTCCCACTACTCCAGTGAATGGCCGAACGCCAAGTGAAATCTCCCTCTAGATGCAATGCATTTAATTCATTCGAACTTACCGGACCAACTTGCTGTATATAAGCCCGTACTTGGCTTGTGAGCGTCTCCATCTGGGGATAGCTTCCGGCATGCAGTCTGGCCGCTTGTCTGTACCGTTCGAAATAAGGCCAGTCCTCTACGGGGATGATAGCGAGATTCTTATCGGGATAATCTATCAGCAATCGATCTTGATACAACAGCTCTTCGAGCATATTCTTGCTAAACCCACGAATGCGTGACTGCAGTACTAACTCGGCATTTTTTCCACAGATATCGATCGGATCATATTGAAGGCAGCCAACCTGCCTTGTAAATTCCATGATCCCTGACTTTCCGTCATATTGATGCTCGCCCACTAACCCATGCTTTAACAATAAAAATTGCCTGGCTTGCTGTTTAGTTAATCCTATCATTGGACATGTCCACCCCTTAACAAGTTCAAGCAAATTGATCCCTCGAATATGTATAATTTAGCACAAACAAAACATATGTTCTTGTCTTATTTTAACTCTATTGCACTGCAAAAACAACATATAGTACCACATAACAACTGTAATTTTGTTCTGTGCGACTCATATTACATTCTCCGCCTTATGAGGCTGGCTTTAGGAACATAAAATTGCTGTCCGATAAACACAAGTAGACCGGCTCCCATGCAAAGGTTGCGGTCTGCTTGATCGTGTATCATCTTGTTAGAAGCCCACTGCAAGCGGTTATTGTGCAAAGAATCGTTTTACAGCATGGCTTTCTTCGCTTTATGAGCTGTTTAAAGTCTTGGTTTAACATGCGAAATTCAAATTTCACACCGTTCTGCGGCGCAATTCGTAAAAATACTGCACGGCAGAATGCTTCATTTTAATCGAATCCGACATATTCAGAATCCGCTTTTTTCCCACCCGCCTGTCGATCAACGCGAGAATATTGAGCAGGATGTCACTGCTCTCCAGATTGTCCTCGATTGAAGTGGCCAGAAACGTCGTTGCTACCGCTGTGAAATTCGCTTTGCTCAACGCGGCCTGAGCCGCTAACAGCTCTTTGGCATGAGAAGTGCTCTTTCGACCTCGCACCATGATCTCAAGACGTTCCTCCGGCACAGCCCCTTTGGTTTCTTTACGAATCGCTTCGATCTCTTCAGGACTTACAGGGATGACGATGCCAGGATCATTTTTGATCTCCTGATCGGTCTGGTACCAACGGATGGGTGTCGTCGTCGTATCCGCCATATTGAGGATGTTTTTCTGATCCACAGTCAGGTAACAGCTCCCCGATTTATCCGGCAAAAAGCGATAGCTGGTCGCCCGGTATGCTACTGTTCCAGCGAGTGTGGGGCTAAGGAAACTGTCTAATTGTTGTTTTAATTTACTCCAGGACATATATCCTCCTATTCTCAGAAAAGCTTCAACAGAACATTTACCTAAAGTATAGCACAGCACAACGATACGCCCCTCTAATAGCTACAGAAAAAAGGAATAGTTCAACTTTGAAGGTAGCCGGATGTTTGGTTCTCAAAGGACGTGTGTGATAAAATTTGGTAATCATTGCAATCTACTCTGTCATAGCAATCACTCTGGAATCTGATTACCTATCATTAGAGATCTTATACTCACTAAGGAGAGGGAGATATTAATGACAAAGAAGCAAACAACATTACCTGATAATCTAGAGTTGCTTTTTAAGAATCAAGATATTCATGCGATAAAAGAAGTTTTCGAACATTGCGAATGGGATGCAATCGGGGGATATAGCAAAGGCACTGCCCTCAGCTTTCGGCATATTCCAGATGAGATTATTCACTGGCTTGCGGAGCAAGGGGCCGATCTGAATGCCCGTGACAAATACCAACGTACACCCTTACATGCTCATGCTTCACATTGGTCGGGGAACGTAGCACTGCTCCTTGAACGCGGTGCCGATCTGAATGCGGTAGACTACACCAACGAAACCCCTTTGCATGCAGCAGTGAATTCATATAGAACACCAGTGGTTCAGGAGTTAGTAAGTCGGGGGGCTAAGATTGATGTGGAAAATAACCAGGGAAATACCCCGCTAGCGAAGGGATTAGTTAATTGCCGGAATAGCGATATTGTGAACATGTCAGAGATTTCCTCCATTCTGCTGAATGCTGGAGCAACGATCACCCCGGCAATGAAGGAGTCGGTGAAACGAATCGGCAAGGATTTTGAATTCGTCCGTGAAAATTATAATAAAGACAAGGTTGATGAAGTGTCGGACGCACTGGACAAGCTGTATCGACAATTTGATGTTGAACCTGTGGCCAATCGGATCATGCATGATGGAACAAGCCCCATCCATGTAAAGGCAGCTCATTGGTCCAAGCAACACCAAGAGCTGTGGGCGTATCTCATTCCTCCCCAGGGTCACGCCCCGACGGTTCAGGGCGAGGTCATTCGTATTACCGGGCGCATCTCTGATGAAGTATTGCGCAATGGTGGTGGAAACTGGGATGCCGATTATCGGAAGATGCTGGCTACCCTGGTTCAGCACTTAGGCACAGGTACTCCACTAAACCTGACTCTCTTACAAGAGGCACAAGGCTTGGCACACAGGCTACGCAATGGATCGGATTATGACGCACCTGCCCGATTAAGTGAGTTATCCGTATTATGGGTGCTGGATAATCCTTATCCGGTCGCATTGGTACAACCGGAATATAAACGTTAAGTTCCATAAGAATCAACCCTAACTTGAAGTTTTCATCTCCACGACTCACACATTTTCTTTTGATGATGCTATCATGAAGATATTCAGATATTTATAGCGCATTTTGTAGATTGGGGTCGACTTCATGATCAGGTATATTCTTCGAGTCAGTTCTCGTACGATCTTGCTTCACATCGCTTTTGTTGTAGTTATCGGTTTGGTCATAAGCTATGCCGTGATGTCTGCACCAGACTCCCCTCCTATTCGAAGCGAAAAAGGCTTATTAGATTTAACTCAGGATCACATTCGTACGAATCCTGTAAAGTTACAGGGGGATTGGACATTCTACTGGCATGCATTGCTTTCGCCTGCGGATATACGGAACCGGATCGAAAAGGGTGGGTTGCCTGATCGGTACATCAACATCCCTGGATCATGGCTAGGTTACCGATTAGATGGTCAAGAACTGACAGGAGAAGGCTTTGCCACTTTTCGTCTACTCATCAAGCTTAGCGAGCAGGACAGAAATGAGCGACTTGCGCTGCGGTTACCTACTATTTTCCATGCATATAAACTATGGGTTAATGGAGAACTGCTTGCAGAAGCAGGTAGGGTTGGTCAGGACAAAAGTAACATGACACCTCAATTGGCAACAAAATTGGTGTTCTTTGAGCCTAATAAAGACACAGTAGAACTAGTGTTGCAAGTTTCCAACTTTCATCACCATCGAGGCGGGATTACCAAGGAAATAGAACTAGGCGGCAGTAACATGTTAACGGTCGGGACTAAACTGAAGGTTGCCACAGATATGTTCATCACTGCAAGTCTGCTCGTCATTGGCGTGTATAATCTGATGTTATTCCTTCTGCGCCGTCAGGATAGAGCACCGTTATACTTCGGTCTGTTCACCTTGTTGTTTGGTGTCCGCTCCTTGCTGAACGGCGAGCTGATGTTCACACAATTTTTCCCTGATTTCCCGTGGGAATTGCAATTTAAGATGGAGTATCTGACTCTTTCTCTTGGCGGGTATGTCATTACCAAGTATTTTGAATGTGTTTTCCCGAATTATGTCTCGCAATGGTTCCGTCTGGGCAGCCGAATCGTAACGGGATTGCTGTGTATGGTTGTTATCATAACCCCTGCACTGATCTATACCCAATTGTTAATGCTGATTGGTGTGGTCGTTGTGCTACATATGGCATATCTAATGATTGGACTGGCCAAGGCAGCTATGCAGCGGTTGGAGGGAGCCCTGATTTTCCTGCTCGTTTCGGTGGTTGCTTTGATTACAGTGATTAATGATTTTCTATATTTCAATGAGTGGTCGCCAATCGGAAATACTTCCCCAGCAGGTCTGTTGATATTTACGATTGCACAGATGATTCTGCTTTCTTCCAGATTTACGAGGGCAGCAACGAACGAGGTGCGGATTGCCCGTGAGCTTCAGGAAGCGAATGACAGACTTACGGATATGAATACCAATCTGGAGCAACTGGTGGAGGAACGCACGCATGCATTATCTGCAGCTCACGAAGACCTGCGTACGTCGTATGAGCAGTTACTCCGCTCAGAGCATGGAAGAAAGAAGCTGCTGGCCTACATTACGCATGATTTGCGCCTGCCGCTGTCCAGCATGCTTGGATATGTCGAGGCTGTAAAAGACATGGTGAAGCCAGAGCGCAATGAACAGTACCTAAAGTATATCCGTGATAACACGATACGGATTAATCATATGATCGGGGAGTTGTCCTTCTTGTCGCATCTGGAGACGGGTCAAGTAGAATACCAGATGGAGCCGATTCATGCAGCCGACTTCTTACATCGTTTTTTTGAACAATATGAGCTGGTTGTGCTTGACGCAGGGTTGGATTTCGTACTGGACATCGGAAAAGGAGAAGATCAACAAGCTGACTTTCCTATCCTTGAGATTGATGAGCAACGATTGGAGCAGGCTTTGTTTAATCTCGTATCCAACGCGATGAAGTTCACCTCTGCTGGTGGGATGGTACGTCTTGCTCTAACCATGGACGATACACAAGATCCCTCTTGTGTGATCATTAGTGTAGAAGACTCCGGCATGGGTATTCCCCCGAATCAACTTGAGCAAATTTTTGATCGTAATTACCGATATGATCGGGCAAGCACAGACATAAAAGTAGAGGGTAGCGGGCTCGGACTGGCCATTTGCAGGGAAATTGTTCAAGCACATGGAGGAGGAGTTCATGCGGAGAGCGATGGTAAGACAGGATCTATATTCTATATATCGCTGCCGCTCTATTCAATAAGCAGGAAGGTGACCGCATGAAGGACTCATACAAAATTATGATCGTCGATGATGATCCCCATATATGTGAAATTGTTCAGGCGTATTGCGAACGAGAAGGGTTTAATTGCACTTATAGTCATACCGGGATAGAAGCCATGAAGTTGCTTGCATCGTTTAATCCTGATTTGATTGTACTTGATGTGATGCTAGCAAATGAAAACGGCATTGACTGGTGTAGGAACGCAAGGGCCTCCACCAATGCGCCGATCTTGTTTCTGAGCAGCCATGAGGAGGATGAGGTGAAGATCCGTGCATTAACGGACGGCGGCGACGATTATGTGACCAAGCCGTTCAGTCCGGGCGTACTCATGGCCAAAATCAAGGCTCATCTTCGCAGAGTATCGTCAAGCAGGCGGGAACAACTGCTGGAGTTACCAGGGTTGCAACTGGATTTCTATGCTCAGTCCGTCAACATAGGTAGTAAAACCGTTTTTTTATCCAAAAAAGAATTCAGCCTCCTGTCCTATATGGCACAAAATGTGAACCGGGTCATCTCGGTCGATACGTTGTTCAATCTCATCTGGGGCATGGAAAGTCTGGAGGATACGAGAACGGTCGCTGTACACATCAGCAATTTACGCAAAAAAATAGAGGATGACCCTCTCCATCCGGAGAGAATTATTACGATTCGGGGAGCAGGATACATGCTGGCCTCGTCATAACCATTTTCGTAGCTTTCTCTTAGCGAATTGCTGGTTTGGCACCAATCTTTAGCAACATTTCGTGTTAAGTATAAGGCGTGTCTGGAATTTCTGGTCCATGTGACCAACCATTCCGGTAACGTCTTTTCATTATGCAAAAGACACAAAAAGGGTTGCTCCTGATGCAGTTAGTTCTGCACGGAGCAACCCTTTGAAGTAGATTAAATTAAACCGGATACCTTCAGTAACCGTTGTACAATCGCCGCAACTTCAGCACGGGTAATATTCGCTTTCGGAGCCAGCTGCTCTGCTCCTCTGCCGCTCACAACACCTGCTTCCAAGCTTGCCGCTACACCAGCTTTCGCCCAATCTGCAACAAGAGATGCATCAGTATAAGGTTTCAGCAGTTCGTTGTTGCTCTTATCTGCAAGCTTGTCAGCAAGCCCGGTAATAGCCATCGCTTTGGACAGAATCACCATCGCTTGTTCACGGGTAATCTTCTCCTGCGGCCGGAAAGTTCCATCCTCGAAGCCATCGATTAGCTTGTAATCATAAGCCGTCAGTACGGCGGAATGATACCAATCGGATGCTTTTACATCTGCAAATGTTGAATTTCCTTTAACTGGTTTCAATCCCAAGCCCCGCATCATAATAGCTGCAAATTCAGCACGTGTCATATCCACATTCGGATTGTAAAGATCATTACCGCTGCCGTTTACAATTAAACGGGAACCCATGTCATTAACAGCATCCTTGGCCCAGTGACTTTCTACATCTTTGAACGTCAGCGGATGCCAAACTACTGAATACAGGCTGTTGGTCAGGCTGTTAATGTGAGCAAAATATTTTCCATTTTCCAGTGTTACTTTGGTCGGAACATGGCGTACAGATCCATCTGGATCTGTGACAATCCCTGTCGTAATTTTGCTCGGATCAATGCCTTCCGGCAAAGCAATGGACCGTTCCACATATACATTAAACTTATTTATATCCACGGACTTTCCTGCGTATTCTGCTTTGACTGTAAAGTCAATTGAAGGTGCTACCATTGTAAGTGCATTTTGCTTCGCTGCGTCTTCGGCAACCTTCATCATTGTTGCTTCTGGAGAAGCGATACGCAATGACAGCTTGATGTCCTCCAGCGTCCCCGTAGAACCCAATTGCTTGGAGATCGAATCAATATCAAGTTGCTGCGCAGGAATCGAGTAGCTTGCATTTCCTGTTTTCACAACCAGAACCGCCTGTTTGTCTTCCATCTTCTTGATCATCTGCCCAGTGAGTTCCCCAATGATGATACTGGACTCAGTGGAAACAGGGATTGTCACAACCGCGCCTTGCCCTTCCGAATCAAGCTTGGTATCGAGTTGCTTCTGATCAACAGTGATCGTCGTTACCGTACGTTCACCCTCCTTAGAAGCTACAGACTTACCAATACGCTCCTCCTTGCCATTCACCAGTACAACAACCGCATCATTAGTCGCTGGTACGGTTACAGGAGTTGCTCCTGCGCTAACACTATTGTTGCCCCCAGCATTGCCAGCACTTCCACTGTTGCCACCAGTGTTGCCATTGCCCGTTCCACTACCGTTGCTAGTGGCAGTCCATTTTGCGTACAAAGTAACATCGCTGGTCACAACATCTGTATCGCTATTCCATTTTAATGTTCCTGCTGCATCCTTGTACCACCCTTCAAAGGTGTAACCTGCTCTTTCCTTAACAATCATTACTGGAATCTTGGAGCCCTGTGTTACCCCCATTGAGAACGGAGCAGTTCCATCCTGCCGATTAAAGAATACATTGTAAGCCGGAAGATGAACCGAGTTGACAGTCACCGCCACAACCAAGCTATTGACTGTTGCCGTTTGATTCTGAGCAGCCAAATCGTTTGTGTTCTTCACTTTTACATAATAGTAAACCTTACCTGCTTGATCTGTAGGCACGGAATAACTGCTCTCCGTTGCACCCTCAATCAAAGTAGCGCCTTCAATGTTATCATTTGTGTTGCTGTACCATTGATAGCTCAATGTTCCATTGTCACTTACCGTGGCATTTACGCTCAATTGCGGGCTCTCGCTTCCCTGATTCACCTTTAGGTCAACCAGATCCGTATGAATCACCGGGGTTGCTGCGTTGACGATGAGCTTCTTTACCTTTCCAAGCAAGTTATCAACGACATATATATTTCCAACGGAATCTAAGGCTACACCAAACGGAATACTGAAATCGGCTTTTGTACTGATTGGCGTCGTTTCGCCGTTTGACAGTTTTTTCACGCCCTCACTGTCTGCAACATACACATTACCGCTCGCATCCGCTGCCATTCCTGTTAACATGATAAACTGGATGCCGGGTGCAACTTCCTCCGAACTGCCGTTCCACAACGTTTTGACCGTAACTCCATTGCTATGACTAGCATACATTTTCCCGCCAGCCACTGCCAAACCAGAAATGTAACTATTGATTGAACCGAAGTTCTCCCAAGTTCCATTAACCAGCTTTTTAATTACGTCGCCTCTATCTACTACATAAACCTGATCTTGCTCATCAACTGCCAAATGGGATGGGTTGGAAAGTCCATTACTATCAATGGATCCCCAAGTATCACCAGCGTATTTCAAGATAGAGCTGTTATTGTACCTGGACACATAAATTGTACCTTTGCTATCTGCTGCAATCCCTGTATAAAAATCTTCCCTTGTCTCCCCATCAGCAGGTGTGATATCCTGCCAGTCACTGTCTATAGTACGCTTTGCAATTTTCGTTCCAATTATTACATACACCGTACCATTCGGATCGACTGCAATACCATTTGCACCAATAAAAGCCGCCTCTGGCCCCGTGATATCTTGCCAGTTCCCCCTACTTACCATTACTGTAGCTACAGTACTCGGCGTTGTTGTGGAACTGTCACCTAACGTATTAGTTACCTCTACAAAATAATACGTTGTTCCTACAGTTGATGTCGGTGCATCATACCTACTTTCGGTTGCTCCTGCAATCTTTTCAATGTTTCCACTCTCGACACTTTTCTTTGTATTGCGATACCATTGATAGGATAGCTGACCCCCATCATTTACGGATGCAACGACTTTCAACTGTGGACTTGGATCATTCAGGCTTACACTTCTGTCCGCAGGTTGTCGGGTAATTTGAGGGGATTGTGCCTTTGTTGGTTCCGTAATCACTGGTCCTGTTCCACCACCAGTGTTGCCGCCGCTACTCACCGTCACCAGCGCAAGGGAACTATTGACTGATGCGGTTTGATTTTGGGCAGCAGATATATTCATATTTTTTACATTCACATAATAGTAGAGATTTCCAGATTGAGTTGTCGGTGCGGAATAACTGCTCTCCGTTGCACCCTCAATCAATGTGGCTCCTTCCACGCTATTTTTCGTGTTGCTATACCATTGATAGCTCAATGTCCCACCATCGTTAACTGTGGCATTAATGCTCAGTTTCGGTTGCTCCGCTCCCTGATCTACCGTATCGCCAATGGGCTGTGCATGAATAACTGGAATAGCTGCATTAACAATGAGCCTTTTAATATGTCCGCTCTCATAATCCGTGACATACACGTCTCCATTGTGACTTATGGCCACACCATATGGAATGCTGAAATCACTTACTTCACTGACCGTTGTCCATACGCCTGCAGACTGCTTCCTTACAACATGATTATATGAGTCTGCTACATACACATCCCCACTTGCATCGGTTGCAATTCCTTGTGGCATATTAAATTTTGTGCCAGCTGTGATACCTTCCCAGCTACCATCCATTAATGTTTTAACTCCATATTCAACAAAGTTATCATATGTTACATATACATTCCCATTACCTACTGCTAATCCAACAGGAGTAGAGACGTTGAATTCACTGATACTTTCCCAGGTTCCATCGACCAGTCTTTTAACGTTTCTGAACTCTCTATCTGCTACAAAAATCTGGTTATGCTCATCCACTGCTACATCAACTGGTGTGGAGAGACCTTCATTAGTGCCATTAACAACTTCCCAAGTACCATCCATATATTTCAAAATGGAACTGCTGCGGCTCCGCGACACATAGATTGCTCCTGTGCTGTCTGCAGCCATACCCGAGATATATTCGAGCCCTTCTTCTGGTGTTATATTGATCCAGTTACCATTGTTGGACCGCATCTTAATTGTTGTGGAACTAGCCACGTACACCGTACCATTCGGATCAACTGCGATATCAATTGGTCTATTAACAGGTATCTCTGGCCCCGTGATATCTTGCCAATTCCCTTCAGCCAATACGGGATTCACCGTTACACTGACTACTTGGCTAGACTCTATCTTGGAACTGGTACCGAGTGTGTTCTTTACCTTAACAAAATAATACGTTGTTCCTGCCGTCGTTGTGGGCACATCAAAGGTACTATCCGTAGCCCCATCAATTGCCCTCTCTCCAGTCATAATTAAAGTGTACCATTGATAGCTTAACACTCCGCCGTCACTTACCGTTGCATTTACACTCAAACGTGTACTTTCATCACGGCTTACACTTCGATCCGAAGGTTGTTCGATAATCCGGGGTGATTGAGCCTCCTTCGGTTCAGATCCTCCCGCTCCACTTCCTTGGTTAGGATTTATCGTGACAGAACCAGGAATGCTGGATTGAATCTCACCCACGGCGTCATTGTATCCAATATAAGCACCCGTACGAAGACTTACATTGGATACACCTGTTTCGGCGCCTTCCTTTATCTGAAAATGTAAAACAAATACTCCTTGCTTCCCATTGATAATGTAGGGATTTTCTCCAACATACGCGTTAACTTTAATTTCGGATTTTTCTGGATTAGCTAACTGATTAAAGCTAGAAACTTCCCATGTTTTCGTTGCAGCCGTTGGCATAGGTTCAAGTTTAGTACCATCATAGGAAATGGTAAGGTCATAACCATAAACACTATTATCCCCCGGATAGATGTATACTGGAACGTCTACTACATCACCAGGAGATCCGGAAGCCGTTCCGATCTCAAGTGATGTTGGATCATCCGCAAAAGCAATGGATGGAAACGAACTCAAAAGTAAACTGAAAACAAGAACAACAGAAAACAAGGATCGAAGCTTGTTCCTGCCCCTAATATGTTGCATCATTCTTTATTCCTCCCTAAAGTAAATAATCGTAATCCTCTTGCTCTCGCTACTGTCCTGTCCATGTTCCGGTTCCAATTATGTACTGGTACACAGTCAAACATCTCAGCCCCGTCATTCTCCAGCCTTCCCTGCTATCACCACAGGTGCTCTCCTCTCAATGTCATTGTATTCACTTCAACGCCAACAAGTCGCGTAATTCCCCTTCTTTCGACATTCGTGGGTCCCAAGAACTAATTTTACTTACGTGCGCTTACAAAACACTTACAAAGAACCTCAGAAAACGCCACAAAAAAAGCTCCGCAGTATCCCATTTATCAGGGAGTACCACAAAGCTTCTTCTAACTATGAGTTTTCCATCATTTCCACATACATCTGTTCCATGAAGGCGGGCGGTTCCATTCCCATTTCCTGCTGGAACACCTCTTTCATTTTGTTAAAATGCATGGAAAAGGAAGTTCGATCCTGCCGGTGCATATAGATCCTTAGCATCATTTCATGACCTTCTTCATCGTAAGGAACAATGGAGAGAAAGAATTGCAGAAAATCCTGTGCTTGCCGATATTCTCCTCTTTTCATATATAAGCGAGCCAGCGTTTTGGACATATCTCGAAAGCTTTGATTAGCCCGTTCCTTATCCGCTTCACACCAGGCGTAATCTTTCCAGCCAAAAAGTGCCCCCTTATACTGCCTTAAAACCTCTTCTGCATCAACAGGATATCTATCAATCTGGGTAGAGCCTCCCCTCCTCAACTCTTCGAAGCGCACATAATCACAAGATTCGAGCAGTTGAAAATGATAAAAACCCTTTTTGGAGCTTAATTGAATATGGATTCCGTTATCCAGCAATGTTTTCTTCATGCGAAATACGGTCGTATGCAAATTTTGTTCAGCTTTCTGCGGCTCATGCTCCGGCCACAGACTTTCACATATGCTCCATTTAGAAAGACTCGTATCCCTGTGAATCAGAAAGTATGCAAGAAGCTCTTCTGCCTTCGCCGTCGGGAAATCGACCGGGCTCCCATCGCTTGAACGAGATACAATATAATGACCGAAACATTGGATACGGGCACCCGTTTCCTTTTTCTTCACAGGAGTCCGTTCTTTACGCTTGAGAATTCGATGAATGGTATCACGCAGCGCTACTTCATCTACAGGTTTCAAGAGATAGTCCAGCGCATTCACCCGGAATGCATCCAGTGCATATTGATCGTAAGCTGTAATAAATACAATCTCCGTATCCAGTTCCATCCCCTGCAAGTTAGCAGCCAGTTCCAGACCATTCATACCGGGCATATCAATATCCAAAAAAGCTGCATCTGGCTGCAGATGGGGGAAATCATTCAGCAACTCCGAAACATTCGTGTATGTGCCGACGATCTCCACTTCCTCTATGCCCTCCAGGATGTGCTGCAGCCGCATAATAGCCAGTCGCTCATCATCCACGATGACAACTCTCATGAGTACCATTCCCCTCTCTCCACGGTTGCACGATTTTATATTTTGAACTGGAACCTGACGCTTGTCCATTCGTCTGCTACACTCGTTACCTTTAATTCTTCTTTACAGAAGTGTGCCAATCTCCGGCGGATATTCATTAGACCTACTCCCCTTCGTTGAGATGAGGAGTTACTCGCTACCCATAATTGTTGTAATTGATCCGGGGTCATACCGATGCCATCATCCCATACTTCGATCTGAACCGTATCCCCATTCAGGGTAATGGACAAACGAACCGTACCTCCAAGTACCTTTTTCATGACACCGTGCCGGATCGCGTTCTCCACCAAAGGCTGTATCGTTAACGGAAGGATTTTTTTCTCCAGCGTTGCTGGTTGTACATCATATATAACCGTCAGTCGTTCCTCGAATCGGGCTTTTTCAATCGCCACGTAGGCCTCAACCAGCTGAAGCTCGTCTTGCAGCGACACATAACGATCCGGTCTGGGATCAAAGCTCCTTCTTAAATAATGACTAAGATGTGTAATGAGATTCTCTGCTTGTATCGGATCTATTCGGCATAAAGCCATAATGGAATTCAATGAATTAAACAAGAAGTGCGGCTTAATCTGCGACTGAAGAAAATCAAGCTCTGACCTCATTGCATCCTCAACAGACGTCTTTAACCGCAGCAACGTTTCTGTTCTGGCCCGTACTTCGCAAGCGTCAAAGGGTTTAACGATAAAATCATTCGCTCCTGCCTTTAACCCGCCCTCAATATCGCTGGAAGAATGAAGCACTGTCAGTAAGATAATCGGAAGTTCAAACAGACTGAACTGCTTTCGTATCTCTCTGCAGACCTCAAAACCGGACATTCTGGGCATCATCACATCCAGTAGAACCAGATCAATATCCGAGCGGCTATGAAGCAGCTCCAGTGCCTCTACTCCGTTATTAGCCCACACGATATGATAGGGTTCACTCGTAAACAGACTGGACAGAACATGGAGATTCGACATTTCGTCATCCACTGCCAATATAGTGAACTGGCTTTCAGCAGACGGAGACTGATTAACCGAATGTTCTGGAATGGATGGAACTATCGAGATCTGCTTCTGCTCTATTATATCATTCTCACAAGTCGCAGCAGCTTCCGTAATGCCATCCCAGTTCTCATCCGCAAGCGGAAGTGTAAAAGCAATCCCCGTTCCTCTGCCCTGCTCGGACCAATCAATATAAATGTCTCCATCCATCAGATGTAGCAACTTTCTGCAAATAAACAATCCCAAGCCCGTTCCACTATACTCATACGGGGAGTGGGCTTGCTCGAAAGGTTGAAAGATCGTATCCCATTCCGACCTGGCAATTCCCACACCGCTGTCCTCAATCAAAATGGTCACTCGATCTGCCGTTGCCCGAGCACTCACGGTGATGACGCCTTCCTGAGTGAACTTGGCCGCATTGCCCACCAGGTTGTAGATAATCTGTTTCAACCTGTTCTCATCTGCATAAACGAGAGGCAACCTATTCGGTACGGCGTTCACCAGCCTGATTTTTTTCCCTGTGATGAGATGTTCGAACAAATGGAATACGAGAGATACCGTAACGCGTACATCCACTTTTGCAGGAAGGACAGTCAATTCATTACGTTTGATTTTATCCATATCCAAAATATCATGAACCAACGCGGACAACCTTCTGGACGTATCCCGGATTAAAGACAGATTCTGCATCTGAATGTCGTTCAGTTCTTCTGCGCCTGTCTCCAGCATGTTTTGGGACAAATTGATGATGCCGTGCAGTGGCGTTTGAAACTCGTGCGAAGTCTGAAGCAGAAACTCATCCTTCTGCTTGTCCGCCTTTTGAAGCTTGGCTGCCAGATTCTCAATGGTGTTATACGCTTCAGAGAAGCGGTAAGACATAATGAACGATGCCAAGAAACAAAAAGCCAAAATCGCATAATACCCCAATCGGTAACTTGTCGTTAGACTGCTCAAATATAGAGCATAATCGAATAGACCCACCAAGTAGCTGCATAAGGCCATGATAAAGAGCGCCAGACTTTTTTTGTTGAACTCGCCATATCGTCCCTTCCGGTAGGAATAGAGCAGAACACCAATAATAATGATGTAAGCCCCGAGTTGAAAGGTACTGGCGATGATATTGAAGTCGGAATACCATTGAAACGGGGTGACCAGAACAAATGCGATATACAATGCCATCCCATATACAAGGCTTCTGGTAAACCAGCGAGCAATCAGTCCTGTGCACATGGATTGGATAAACATCACCATCGTAATTAAAGAAAGATATAACGATATGGCCTGAATTTTATAATAAAACTCGGTGGGCAGATCAAAGTATTCTACGATAATCCGTTCGCCGTTACTGGCAAAGGACCATGCGATTACAATACAGCTTAACCCGAAATAGAGAAGTCCTTGTTCTTTTTTGCGAATAATGTATACACCTAATTGATAACATCCCAGCATCAGGAGGGATACAATTAGCGTTAAATTAAGGACGGTTGTATTAATGTTAAAAGCTTGGATTCCCTGCGCACTCCCCAAGTAAAGACTATAGGGAATGCCGCCTTGCGTATTTTCAAAATTGGCTGCATGAATCAAAATCTCTGCCGTATCCCCTTGTACTGTAAAAAAGGCATTATACGGCCTGTTCACATATTCATATGTATTTTGATCTAAAGTCGGGACACCGCTCTCTCCCACCTTCTCGCCATTCACATAAACTGTACTCGCCATTCGGATGTTCGAAATTCTTAGACCATATACCCTCGAAGAAGGCTCCAGCTTCACCTTCAAACGATAGGTTCCACCGCCCTTGGCCTGAAGAGTCCCATCTTGCGCTGTATGTCTCCAAAATCCGGGTACATGAATGAATTGTGCGGTTGAAACAGGCTGGAATCCTGGACTCAGTAGTTCATTCCAGTAAAATTCCCACTGTCCGTCCAGTGGTGCAACTTCATTGGAATTAAAATTCCACGTGGTCATATCCAGGATTCCATTCTTGGATGGCTCCGGCTTCATGCCTTTATTCTCCGTTGCTTCCAGTAGTCCAAATAATAAAAGATAACAACCAAGACTAACCGCAACCAATGCCACGAGCATTCTTCTCATCTAACAATCTACTCCGTTTCATATCCTAACGTAAAGGCACGTGGGATCAGCCTATCCGGTTCATTATATCAGCTTATCCCAAGCTGCAGAAGGTAGATGTAAGGTCTCATGTCAAATGGTTAAACAATATAAAAAGCCCAAGCGATTGTTCCACTTGAGCGATTTAAGATCGTAGCGTTCCATTTTGTATCGAGGGTTCCCTTAACCGGAGTCTACTGTGAACATGACGCTGTTTTACATGTTGTTTTGCATGCTTCTTTACTCTGCCTCCGCCTTCTCTACCTGTTCCTGTCTTACGAACTCATCCAGCAGCTCACGTACTTTAGCGGTTGTTTTGGCATTCATCAAGTTACCTCTCAGCTCACTTGCACCGCGGAATCCACGAACGTAAATTTTGAAAAAACGCGCCAGTGGACTGAACGAACGAGGTTCCAGTTCCGCATATTGATCATGCAAATCCAGATGCAGCCTTAACAGATGAAGGAACTCCTCCGTGGTGTGCTCCCGCGGCTCCTTCTCAAAAGCAAATGGATTCTGGAAAATGCCCCGCCCAATCATAATGCCGTCCACACCGTATTGCTCTGCCAGTCTAAGGCCAGCCTCACGATCGAGGATATCCCCATTAATAGTTAGCAACGTATTCGGTGCGATCTCATCGCGCAGTTTTTTAATCTCGGGAATCAGTTCCCAGTGGGCATCCACCTTGCTCATTTCTTCTCTTGTGCGCAGGTGAATGGACAGATTCACGATGTCTTGCTGCAAAATATGGGTTAACCAGTCGCGCCATTCATCGACCTCGGTGAAACCAAGCCTTGTTTTGACACTGACCGGCAAGCCCCCGGCTTTCGCAGCTTGGATGATCTCCGCGGCAAGAGCTGGCCGACAAATCAAACCGCTCCCTTTGCCGTTCTCCGCTACATTCGCTACAGGACAGCCCATATTAATATCGATGCCTTTGAAACCTTCCTTCGCCATGCCAATGCTCATCTCTCGGAAAAATTCCGGTTTGTCTCCCCAAATATGCGCCACGATCGGCTGCTCATCTTCGGTAAACGTTAACCGCCCACGCACACTTTTGTTGCCCTCCGGGTGGCAGTAGCTTTCCGTATTCGCAAACTCGGTAAAAAACACATCCGGTCTGCCCGCCTCACTGACCACATGCCGAAATACAACATCCGTCACGTCCTCCATCGGCGCCAATATAAAAAATGGTCGTGGCAATTCACGCCAAAAATTGTCTTTCGTCATATCCAAAACCTCTCTATGCATACTAGGAAAATTCTTCATCCCGAAAATAGCCAAACAGTTGTAGCTCAATTATATCACACCGCTGAAAGAAGCATACTTCTCCTGTAAAACTGAAAATATTTGACATAAATATACATGGAGGATATTATGGATATGTTTAATCTTTAATCAAAGCATGAATGGGTAGCCGCTTATAAAGGAGATTAATGAAAATGAATATACTAACGAGTCAATATGAGATGATTAAACGAACAAGAGAGTCCCTCTTCCGAATGTGTGAGACGATGTCCCCTGCAGCTTACTTGCAAACCGCCAACGCATTAGGCGGAGAATCCATCCGTAACCTGCATGTTCATGTCACAGATTGTTATCGTGTATGGTTAGGCGTCCGCGGTCTTGGACGAAGCATTCCTAAGTTAAAGCCAGAATCCATCAGAGATGTACAGGAAATGCGTGCATTATTTGCAAAGACAGATTTGCTGGTTGATGATTTCCTCCATAAATTCAAAGACAACTGGGATGCGGACATTCAAGCCAGTTGGATGAGTGAAACCGCTGAATTAAGCGAATTATGGCTTTTTACCCATTGCACGACCCATGAATTTCATCATCGAGGGCAGATTACGAAAATCGCAAGACTACTCGGAACCATTCCTCCCAAAATGAATTTATCTAAAATAAAATAATCATGCGGTTTAACTGATTTTCACTTGCTGATCCCCGAAGGCTCGACTACAATTAATCTCGGCAGACTCTGGATTTTTGGCCAATTGTACACTATGGAGGTCTACACACGTATGGAAATTTCACTGGATATCATGAAGGACAAGGTTGAATGCCTTCAAGCTTATGACTTTCAGGAACTGGAACGAGCGATCGATGAACGGATGGGCGTGAACAAAGCCCTTCTTTTACGTGTGAAGCAGGTTCAGCATCAAGTTACGTTTGATCCTGTTCGGAACAAAATGTTGTATAGTGCAGTGTTGCATTTTGCCGTAGATTGATGGGTTCATGTGAAGTTAACGTACCTTTATGTGATGTCAGATTGCGCACAAAAAGCAGGTCATCTATGAGATAATCCAGACATTCCATGCCGTATAAAAAAGCAGAACAACAGGCTTATCCAGCCTATGTTCTGCTTTTGAATTAAATGAGATCCGACTTTTGCAACAAACGTCGCAACATGGTTGCAACCTCGGCACGAGTCATCTTGCCCTGTGGTACTAGTACAGATTGACTTCGACCTTGCACAAGGCCCGACTTCACACTATCCGCTGCCCCGATGCGTGCCCAAGAAGATACTGCAGTACCATCGTGGAAGCTCTGAAGCATTGCTTCTGGTGAATCGTCGTTCAGTTTGGCTTTCAGTCCGGTAATCTGCATTGCCTTCTCCAGAATGACCATTGCTTGTTCCCTGGTAATGGTGTCATCCGGACGGAAGGTACCATCTTCGTAACCGTTAATTAACCCATAGTTGTGCGCTGCCTGAATAGCCCCGCTATACCATTGCCCCAATTGGACATCTAAGAATGATGTGTCTCCACTCTCTGTACGAAGTCCCAGCCCACGAATAACCATCGTGGCGAACTCTGCACGGGTAACGGCTTGATCCGGATTGAACGTACCATCACTAAAACCTTCCACAATCATACGTGAGCCCATATCATTGACCGCATCCTTACCCCAGTGATGCACAACATCACTGAATTCCAAAGGGTGCCATACGACAGCATAGGTGCTGTTGGTCAGGCTGTTGATCTGAGCCTCGTATCTTCCATTGGTGTTAAGAACCTTGGTTGGCACATGACGCACGGAGCCATCAGGTTCTACGACAACACCAGTCGTAATTTTGGTTGGATCTACGCCTTCCGGAATCACAATCGATCTTCTGACGTAAACATCGAAATTTTTGATCTCGACAGATTGTTCTCCACGGATGGCGTTAACCATAAAGTTCAGTGGCGGAGCTACAAGCGTTAGCTCTTTCTGTGCCGTTGCTCGATTCACAATGTTCTGCTCTGCAGCCGTTGGGGATGCGATTTCAACCTGCACCTTGATAGCCTGCAAATCCGTCGCGCCTCCGATCTGTTTGGCTAACTCGGAAATACGAATCTGATCAGCAGGAACCCTATATGACGCCTGATCCGTTTTGAACTCAAGAACAGCTTCGTAGTTTTCCATGGTCTGGATCATTTGACCCGTAAGTTCGCCTACAAAAACATCATACGATTGATTAATCGGGATCGTAACCACTGCATGTCGCCCTTCCTCAACCAATCTGTCATTAAGCTTTTTCTGATCAACCACAATCTTCAATGCCGTTTGCTGGTCCCGTTTGGTTACCGTTGCCTGTCCGGCACTCTCCGCCTTGCCATTCACCAAAATATCTACTCCCGTCGGAGCTGGTTGAGCTGGAGTATTAGACGGCCCAGGTGCAGTCGAGGTAGATGGTGTTCCGGGCGAATTGATTGGCGGTACGGAGGTTGCTGTTGGAACGACTGCATTGGATGAAGCTGATGGTGCACTTTTACCCGCTTTGTTTACTGCTTTTACCGTAAAAGTATACCTTGTTCCATTGCTTAATCCAGTAATTGTTATTGGACTAGCTTGACCTGTGACTTTCCGTTCTCCTGGTGATACGGTTACTTCGTATTCCTTGATTGGACTACCACCGTCATCGACAGGCGGGTTGAATTTCACGACAACTTGTCCATCACCCGGAGTTGCTGTAACATCCGTTGGGATCCCCGGGTTGTCTGAAGGGATCGCAGTAACCAGATTGGAAGCTTCACTAAGTCCACCCGCATTCTCTGCTTTTACCACAAAATAATATTTCGTTCCGTTAATCAAATCAGGGATTGTGTATGGCGACGTAGCCTGTTCATTCACTTCTACTCTATGATTTGGATCAGCATCCGTTGCCATATAGATTCGATACTTTGTGATATCCGGTTCCATATCCCATTTCAGCGTAACTTTACCATGCCCGCTCTCTGCCGTAAGATGACGAGGATTAGCTGGGGCATTTGGCAAGTTAACCGCCTGAGTGACGTTGAAAGTCACAGGCAACATGTGAACTGCCGTCAATGTTACCGTCGCCGTATATGTCCCTGCTGGCAAACCATCTATAGCATGCAAATTAAAACTTGTCTTATCGCCAGCTTCCAATTCCACCGCTGGTTGTGTGATAACAAAAGCATCCCGATCATTGCCTCCAAGAGATGCAGATAGATTAACCAACTTGCCAGTTCCGGTATGTTGAACAGGAACTGTAATCGTCTCCTGAGAACCTGAATCATAACCGAGCAGCACCGACTGCAAATTCTGATTTTCAATCCCAGCAATCGTATATGTCGGGGCCGCTGTGACCGTAAGGTTCATGTTTCCTTTTTTGCTGCTATCTACTGTAGAAGTCGCGGAAATGATATATTTACCCGGCTCCGCATCGGCAGCTACCGTAACGTAGCCTGTATCATCTACGTTAACCTTACTTTTGATGTCATTGCTGCTCCATGTTACCATCACATCAGCATCACCTGTAATATCCACGATGGCTTCCAACTGTCTACTCTCTCCCTGCATAAGGCTCGCCGTATCCGGATTTACAACCACACTGTTCACTGCAGGTGCATACGTTACCTTGATGGTTGCTGTTGCCGTTTTGGAAGAGTCGAACACCGAGCTTGCCATAATCGTGTAGTCTCCTGGTTCAGCATCCAAAGACACACTAACGTAGCCTGTATTACTCACCGTTACTTTGTTGCTATCGTCACTGCTGGTCCAATGTACCGTTGCATCCGCTCCACCAACAGCAGTTACCGTCGCAGCAAGCTGCATGCTTCTTCCTTGCGACACACGGGTGCTATCCGGTTGAATACTGATTTCCTGAATCGCTGGCGCATACGTAACAGTCACCGTTGACGTTCCTGCCTTGCTGCTATCCTCTACCGAAGTTGCCGTAATGATGTAATTGCCTGGTACCGCATCTGGTGCAACCGTTACGTTGCCTGTGTTGCTAACCAACACTTTACCGCTAATGTCGCTACTGCTCCACGTTACATCCGTCGAAGCTCCACCGACAACGTCTACACTCGCTCCCAACTGTAAGCTATCTCCTTGAACAATACTCGCAGGGTCAGGGGTCACGGTGACACCATGGACGGCTGGAGCATATATCACGGTAATGGTTGCCGTATCTGATTTGCTGCTGTCTATAGTTGAGGTCGCCGTAACGGAATAAAGACCAGGTACAGCATCGGGCGCAACAGTAACAAAGCCTGTCTCACTTACTGCAACCTTGTTATCCACATCACTGCTGCTCCACGTCACTGTCGTTGCAGCCCCGCCCACCGTGTCTACCGTTGCCAGAAGTTGTCTGCTCTCTCCCTGCATCATGCTGTCGGTGTTCGGGGTAACATTAACGCTCGTCACAGCAGGTGCGTATGCCACCGTAATGACTGCTGACCCTTTTTTACTGGTATCAAAGGTGGAAGTCGCCGTAATCGTGTAATCACCCGGCGCCGTATCCGCTGCAACGGCCACTTTTCCCGTCCCGTTTACGGTAACCTTATTATTTGTATCATCGCTGCTCCACGTCACTGTTGTCCGGGCTCCCCCTACAGATGCCACACTGGCCGTGAGCTGTGTACTCTCCCCTTGCAAAAGACTGGCCGTGCTTGGGTTTACAGTAACACTGTTGACAGCTGGCGCATAAGTCACCGTTACCGTAGCCGTTGCTTTTTTGCTGTTATCATGTGTTGAAGTTGCTGTAATCAAGTAATCACCTGGTGTTGCGTCCCGAGTGACCCTCACTATTCCCGCATTGTCTACGGTTACCTTGTTCGTAGTGTCGCTACTGCTCCACGTCACTGTCGTTGCCGCTTCCCCCACTGCATCCACACTGGCCGTTAGCTGTCTGCTCCCTCCCTGCTGAATACTAGCCGTAACAGGGGTCACAGTAACCCCGTTAACGCTAGGAGGAGGTGGGGGGGTGTATCTACCAGCACGAATATTCGTCACTGTTCTATCATTCTCACTCCATACTGCATAGAGAGCTTCGTTCATTGAAACGATTGAAGGCGTAGTAGCGGTTCTATCGCTATAGACATTCAAGCCACCATTTTTACCACTTTCCGCGAATGTCCACCCGTTGCCATCATATTTTTTCACACGGACTTTAAAAATAGGAATACCGTTTGCCCACACACCTGAATTTTCGGACCAGATGGCATATAATTCGTTGCTTAATGTTACTAACTTGACAGTGTTACTTCGTGCTCCCGGGGTTATACTTATTCCATTGTTACCATCGCCATCAATACTGGACCAGACACCGCCTTCAAACTTCTTCACACGAACTTGTTCGTCCGTGCTATTTATCGGTTCTGTCCAGGCCATATATAGGACATCGTTCATAGCAGTAAGAGAGGGATTAATCGGAAATCTCGCGGCAGATCTGTTTAATCCCACCCCTCCGTCGGCGACCGCCCAATTTGATCCGTCATACCTTAAAACACGTAATTGATAACTGGGACCGGTCATAAACTCGTACCACGCTGCGTATAAATCATCTCCCATAACAGTCATTATAGGAGTTCCGGCACCACTAGAAGGGTTGATGTTAAGCCCACCCGTTCCTCCACCATCAATACTTGTCCACGTGGTACCATCATACTTTTTGGCTCGTACTTTACTTGCTTCTGTCCAAATAGCGTATAATTCGCCTTTATACGCGGTCAGCTTGGGGCTAAGGGCGCTTACTGAGGGATCCACATTGATTCCAACGTTTGAGCCGCCTTCTGCATTCGTCCACAGGGTGCCATTATATTTTTTAACTCGAACCTGATTATTATAAGATGCATTTCTTTCAAGCCAGGTTAAGTACAAAGCATTGTTGTACACCGCCAGCTCCGGAGATCCAACATCTCTGGTAACATCTGCATTCAAACCGTTTATTGGATGATTTCCATCAACACTCACCCAACCCGATCCATTAAACTTTTTAACCCGAATCTGGTAGATTGCAGGAGTCGTCTGGATTCGCTCACGCCATGCGACGTAAATCTCCCCGTTCCACTCGGCTATTGAAGGTGTTTCAGCAGGCATCGTTTGATTGACGTTAAGCCCATTTGCTCCGCCCCCATCAATGATCGACCAGCCACTGGATGCTGCCAAAGTCTTGTCACCGCCAATCATCAAAGATGGTATTAAGAGAATCATGGCTAAAAACAAATGTGCCATTCTTCGAATAGTGCTGTATCTCTTCCTTTTTGCGCTCTCTAAAAATACCACGTATCGATCCCCCCATTATCTCGCTCTATTATTTCATCTATTACATTCAGCTCACTCAGCATAGCTTAAAGCACCTTAAAAAAACCTTAAAAAAAACGACTCGATTCGACAAAATTTTACATTAATTTAAGGTATAAGATATTTTTCCTGTCTCATTCACTGCATTTTTTACAACAAAATAGCCCCATCGTTTACACGATAGGACTATTTACTTGGACATACTGGGATATACTTGGGAAACATTCAATTATATCTTGTTTAAGACTGCACATCAGGAATGCGGAAAGCAACACTCATTCCAACTCCTGGCTCGCTTGTTATCTCCAGTGCAGTGCCGTATTCAAATCGTAATCGCTTATCAATATTTCTTAATCCAACACCTTGCTGACTGCTCGGTTTAATTGGCTCAAGCAACTGTTGCTTGAGCTCGTGGGAAACCCCTCCCCCGTCATCGGTTACAGTGAATACCCAATATGCCTCTGATCTCACCGCTGTCAATGTAACCTTACCGCCATTGATCTGATCACCAATGCCATGGCGAATGGCGTTCTCCACTAATGGCTGGAGCATTAACGGTAGCATTTGTACCTGATAAGCAGCCTCGGGTATTTCGTACTCGAAACAGATGCGACCTCTAAATCTGGCCTGCTCGATCTCCACATACGTTTGAATCAGGCTGAACTCCTCTGCAAATGCGATCCGTTCATCCGTATTACTGAACCGAAAACTGCCCCGCAAGTAATCAGCTAGTGAAACAATCATGTTCCGTGCATGTTCCACATCCGTATAACTGGAAGACACAATGCTATTAAGCACGTTGTATAGAAAATGTGGTTTGATCTGTGATTGAAGAAAAGCCACTTCCATATCGACTGCACGTCCCAGCGATTCTTTCATGGCGAGCAGGCTGCCGATTCGAGCTTTCAGCTCCTCAAGATCAAACGGCTTGGGAAGATAATCGTTGGCTCCCACCTGGAAGGCAGCCACTTTGTCTTGCGGCTGAAACGCGGCAGTGACCATCAGTACGGGCAACTCCAACAAGGTATAGCGCTTGCGGATTTCCTGGCAGACTTCGTATCCGGACATGCCCGGCATCATCAGATCCAGAATCACAAGATCAATTCTCCCCGGCCGCTCGATCTCACGAAGTGCCTCCCCTCCACTTTTGACAGCAATGACCCGGTAGTCCAAAGATTGAAGGGTGTCCAGCAGTACCTTTAGATTCACATACTGATCATCCACAATTAATACGGTGCGTTTACCTTCAGAATTCATAATATGTGGGGTTGGGAACGAGTAATCGCTCCTCACAGGTGGTGGGTAAGGGGCGGACATATCGTCCAGAGCCTCGCTGAATTTACCGTTTGAATCTGCCATTGGCAGAGTGAAGATGAAGGTTGTCCCGATTCCCTGTGTGGAATGCACACTCAGCATGCCCCCTTGCAATTCTACCAGTTGCTTGGCAATGCTCAAACCCAAACCTGTGCCCCGATTCTCTGTGCCATCAATCGTTTTGAATGGTTCAAATATATATGGCATATCTTCGGGGTGAATACCTGCTCCCGTATCTCTAACTTCATAAAGCAACATACCTCTGTGCTCTCTTCCTGTAACTACAATCGTTCCTTTATCCGTGTGCTTGATGGCATTATCCAGCAAATTCCCAATGATCTGGCTTAACCTTGATTCATCGCCATATGCATGAGGCAATCCTGTCGGCACCTGATTTACGAGTTCTACTTCCTTTTCCATACTTAGATAAGCATAGAAACGGACCTGCATCTCCACAACCGAGCATACATCGACAGCTGACCGCTCAATCCTGAGCTGGCCCTGCTTCAGCTTGGACAAATCTAGAATATCGTAGACAAGCTGAGACAGCTTTCTCGTGATATCGATCATTAACTGAAGCTTTTCCTGTTGATCAGCCCCTGGTGGATTCTTTACATCCTCAAGCATAGACCTGGATATATTCATCACGCCGTGAAGAGGCGTCTTGAATTCATGCGAGGTACGTGCCAGAAAATCATCCTTATGTTTGTCTGCTTCCAGCAGTTGCCCGGAGAGCTCTTCAATTCTCTTGAAAGCGTTGGAGAAGCGGAGCGACATCAACAGCGCGAGCATGAGCAGCACAAGAAACGGCTCGACAGGCGCCAAAGAATAGATCGGAACGCCAAAATAAACATTCAGGTTCTGGTTGAGCACCAGTGCGTTCAAAGCCATAGCTGCCACAGCAAGATACCAACTTCCAGCTACCTTGTTCAGGACGGCGTAGACAAACACATACGTTGCATACAACAAAGAAAATGTGACGTACAGCGATGTCAGAAGACGGAATACCCCCGTCGTAATCTGTGCTGCAAAACCCATATGCAGAAGCAACAGGGTTGCACCTGCGACCAGACCTGCTTTGGTAAGCCATTTGTAGCTGTAAGAACGAAAGGCGGTATACACATATAGGAAAAATCCTGCACCAACTCCGACAGTCAGCACCATCTGAATACGAAAATATAACCAAAATGGAACTGGACCAATGGCATCGAATAGCACTCTTTCCCCGCTTACACTCGTAAACGCGGCAATAAATACACAAACAAGTCCAAATACAACAAGGGAATGATCATTTCTGCGCTGTGAAAACAACCCGATAAAATACAGTCCCATAATCAGAAAAGCTGTAAGCACGATCCAGTCATGAGCCGTTGCACGGTCACGGATGCTTGAAATCTGGTCTGCCTTACCGAATTGTATCGATTCACTGATCCCGCTATTAACCTTAAATTCATGATTGGCAACTTCAACAAGAAGTTCATTCCATCCTGGCTTTAGTGTAAAATAGCTTACATAAGGCTTGTTAAGTGCCCAATACTTGTTACTTGGACCAGGCTGCCCGCTGGAGCCAACGACTTGTCCATTGATAATCAGCCTGTTGGAGATGAGTATAGAGGCTGTTTTCAACCCATATACGGCGCTGTCATCATCAACCAGAATCTTTAGTCGGTAAGTAGCTGTCCCAAGTGTACCCATTTGTTTGGACCATGTTCCCGGAACTTGAATGAATTGGGCAGATTTCCCCTCTTTACTCTGTGTTCCAAAAGGATGGCTAAAGAAAAGACGATGCGGATAAAACGCCCATTCCCCGTCAAGCCGAACCACACCTTCCGTTTCGAAATCCCATTGTCTCAAGTCCATAACACCGTTTGTTGCAATCGGCATCGGTTTTTTATTGAATGTAAAATAGGTTAAAAGTAATCCGTAGGTGGCCAACAACATGGCTATGGTGATCAGTACTGCACATAGTTTACGTCTCATTGAACGCTGCGCTCCGATCTTTCAGCATTTGCTGAACCAGCAGCATCGTTTCATCCTCCAGTTCTGTTCCCAGCTGAACACGAACAGCCTGTTCCAACTGCAAACATACACGATGCGCTTCACTTCGGTTCCCGAGTTCAAGCTGAACTCGGATTAACGCACGGCCATCAACCTCGGAATCGGGCATCAGTGCCATCACACGCTGCAAGCTATCTGCTGCAAGCGAAAGTTTGCCTTGGCTTCGAAAATACATATGCCATCTGCGAAGTGCATGCACATACTGTGACCTGATCTCCGACTGTCTGGCAGAAGCCCATCCAAAATCGCATGCTTCCATATAATCACCGGTATACATCCGATTCATCTGATCATAGTTTCTCTCACTTAATGACTCTTCGGAAAGTATTTGAATAAGTAGGTTCTCAAATGCAGAAGCATCCACTGTCATTTCATTCAGTTCAGCAGTAAACCCCTGATTCCCTTTACTAATATGGATCGGAACCTCATGCTCCGCCAAACTTCTGCGAAGATAGGACAAACAGGTGTATAGATACGTTTTAGCTTTCACGAGATCGTATCCCGGCCACAGTGCCTCAATAATCACAGGAGCGTTAACACGTTTCCCTTCATGATGGATTAGAAATGCGCAAAGCTCCCGTTCTTTTTTCGTTTTCCACACGATTTCCTTAGGTTCACCAGGCAATATAATCTGAAATCCTCCAAGGCACTGCACAAGCGGAATAGAACCTATGTTGGCTTCAGGCCGATTGGCAGGTTCCTGCAAATGTTTATTGATGCGTGTCAGTGTACTCTGTAATCGCCCCGTTGTAAAAGGCTTTAGCAAATAATCCGTTGATTCAATCTCGAATGCTTCTACCGCAAATTCTGCATAGGCTGTTGTAAATACGATGGGCATTTCAGGAAACATACTTCGGATGTGACGAGCTGCTTGTGTTCCCTTCATTCCCGGCATCTGAATATCCAGAAATACGGCATCTACCGTTATTTTTTTAAAATCCTCTAGAGCCTGAATGGGGTTCAAGTATCTTCCGACGATTTCCACATTCCCAATCTGACCCAGCAAAATTTCAAGCAAATCGAGTGCAGCTTCTTCATCGTCAATCAACATGACACGTATCATCGGGTTCATTCTCCTCTTCCGTTCATGCTAAAGGTTGGCGGCTTTTTATTATAATACTTATCGGGTATTCGACTTGATCCTTTTAGATGAAACAGGGATTAAAACGTCCTACAAGTTGAAAAAGAAAAATAACCCGAACTCAGGTAAGTTCAGGCCGTTCATTTTTGCAAACAGAATATTCCTTGAATTACAACCTTCCATAATTCCGAAGCACCGATAACGTAAAAATCGTATTATACGCCTGCCAATGCTTCAAGCCATGCTCATCGCTCCAGCCACCGTCTTCACGTTGTGAGGACTCCAAGTCATTCAGAAATTTGTTTAATAATTCCTTGGGCATGGTAGCCTTCATTCTGTCTAATTCCTACCTTACTTACACCTTCGGTTTCAACTGTTTGATTACAGCCATAATCAATATGATCATGCCTACTCCAAAACCAGATATGGATAACGGAGCGAGTAAAAATCGCATCGCTTCCCCCTGCAGCACAAAGCTGGCAAGCATGACAACCATACAGATCACCGTGAATATCCCCACTGTCAATGTGCCCATAAAATCATGTAGCGAATGATTTTCCTCACGAGCAATCATAATTTTATTGTCCTTCAGAATAGGCAGTTCCAACAACTTCGGAATGTAGTCCGTAATCTGCTCTTTGACCTTTGTTAAACGCTCTTTGACAACTTGTCCTTTATCCATATGGGTTGCGTAAGATTGACTGGCTGCGGATAAAGAATACGTATCATCTACAGATGACAGCGTCCCATCCAACGTAATGATGGCTCTGAATGCCCCGGCAATCGTAGGTTTTAACGACATCCCCATCTCCGTGATCATGGACATCATTCGTTTCATCATGACACTTGTCGGGTCTGGTGAGAAAGACGCTTCGGACAAAAGTCGGCTCAGACGCTGTTCAATCAACTTTTCATCCAGCAAATGCCCATCCTCACAAACTCGTGTCAAACCATACGCCATCTCTTTCGTATCTCGATTGCTGTATCCCATCAGGAAGCTTAACATCCCGCCCCGTTCTTCATCCGTTAAGTAACCCACTGAACCGAAGTCGATCAGTGCAACCTCTCCATCAGCGGTCAGCATCAGATTTCCGGGGTGCGGGTCTGCATGAAAGATACCTATCACTAGAATCTGATCCAAAAACGCGTGCATCACCCTCTCCGAAACATCGCTTGTCACTGCTTTCGTGAAGCTGGTTCCTTCGATATATTCCATGGTTAAGATCTGTTTTGTCGAATACTCCGAATGGATCTCGGGGACACGGATACGAATGTTGTGTTCTTCGAATGCTTTGCGGATTAGATTCGTATTCAAGGCTTCAATATCAAAATCCGTTTCCTCGATCAAATTCTGTTTGAACCCTTCAGCAAGCTGAATTAATCCAAGTCTTTTGATTTTGACAGAGCGCTCGGATAGCCATGATACAAACTGGATTAAAATATCCAAATCGACCGTCATTTTCTGCTTTACATCAGGTCTTAAAATTTTGACAACAACCATCTCTCCCGTCGACTTCAGCTTCGCCAGATGAACTTGTCCAATCGAAGCCGCTGCTATGGGTTCCATGCCAAAGGATTCATACGTTTCATCCATATTGCCGATTTTGGTGTCGATAATCACTTTCAGCTCCTGTGGGCTTAGCGGTTTCACCTGATCATGTAAACTGGAGAAGGCTTGGATGTAGTTTGCAGGTAACATGTCCTTTTTGGTCGATAACACCTGGGCAAACTTCACGAATACACCACCCATGTTATCCAGTACCTCAGCAATAACATATGGCAGTTTGGCATGATCCTGCTGAATCAAATGAGCCAAACCTTTGCGTGAAATAATCCAGAACATATGCATCATCCGCCGCCAGGCACGAACTTTATTCAAGATATACAGGAGCGGATTGGTCGCCTGCAATATTTTAAAATTAAACAGGTTAAGAAGCATATAGGCATAGCACGCGGTGAATATAACAAGCAACGGATAATAGATAAACATGACTCTAAGAATCTCGGCATCTGGTGGTGTTGTCTTTTGATTAAAATATGTAAAAGAAAGGACGAGCGTTACGATCGATGTACTGAATAATACCGCCAAGCTCAGCTTCAACTGGTTGCTTTTGAACGTGCTGATATTCCCGATGATAAAGTAAACCAGAAACGCCGCCACCAAAATACTGCTCAGATAAAATTGCTCCAGCACCTGAAGTAACATACTCACCACAAGAGCACTGGCGAACGAGATCAGCACTTTATGTTTCCTGTTGAAGAACGACGTCAGCAACATGAATACAATGAAACACACGAGTAATGTAACAAAAAAGAACATCTTACATCCCACCTGTTATGTAATGGTAATGAATGAATAGTAAGTAATTTGAATTCAATGGAGAAGTACTCCACATGATTGCGGGTGCACGTCATTCTTGAAATGACTCCTTAACTCTTGCACAGCTTGTACACATCTAGCACGTCCTCCATCAATATAACACATCAAGCTTGACTTGGGACGGTGATAAAAGAAAGGACAACTATAGCTTATTTAGGATAGCATCCAGTATACATCTCTCCTCTCTTGCAAATATGCAATCCCCAATAAAGGTTGAATGTTTTATTTTGACAAACGAATTATGTTACAGTAAACTGTAAACAATACAGTTAACTGTAACACTAACAGTTTAATGTCATAGGAGGTGTGTCATGAATAGTTATACAGCTAAACAAGTCGCTGAAATTCTCCAGCAAGATGAGCCGCGTATAAATCTGCGAACCGTGAGGTACTACACCCAAATCGGAATGGTACCTCCGCTTGAATTAGTAGGGAACAAAAGAGTTTACACGGATAACCATCTTCATCATTTTCGCGCAATCGTCACCCTATCCAGAACGGGTGAGACTCTGGCCTCCATTCAGGAAACTTTAAAGCAACTTTCTATTGAAGACATCGAGAAAATTAGCCAGCAAATTACGTTATATGAACCAAGCCGCATTATTGAAAACGAAACACTCCGAATCACAGACGATGTTATTATCACGATCAGCCCTCGCATATCTGCGGAGGTCAAACAGAGAGTCATCGATTCTGTATCACAAGCGCTAAGGGGTGAAAATCTATAATGCTTGATATTCAATTCGCGAAGTCCAAGATGGAAAACGAAGAAGGCATGAATCATCTATGGATACAGGTCCATCCAGAAGATCCACTCCAAACGTCAGAAATCCAGATCCAGTTGCCAGAAGGAATGTATCGTTCCAAGAACCTGAGTGGTCTGGTTGAGAATGATCAAGGACACATTGTAGTGGATGCTCCTTACCAAGATGTGATCATAGAGATCTTTACGCAAGATGCGCTTGAATGTGGTGAACTGACCATCGTAGTAAGCTTGCTGACAGCAGAAACAACCGTACATTAAGAAATTTCGATCCAAGTCGTCCCTGAAGAAGAAATGGATACAGCCGAGATTAATGAGCACGTTGTTGAACGAGTCAAAGCCTTAAGCAATACCTCTCCTACCAATGATGATGACGAAGATAACAGTAATATTGTTTACATTCAGCCAAAGATATTGGAACAAAGGATTTCTCATCTCGAAAAGAATTATCGCATTGACTATGGATACTAAAGGGGTAATCACTATGAATCTGATTCCTTACGTTGTCGAACAATCCTCTCGCGGGGAACGCACCTACGACATTTACTCCAGGCTGCTGCAAGACCGAATCTTGTTTGTGTCCGGGGAGATTACAGACGCAGTAGCCAACACCGTAATCGCACAGCTTCTCTATTTGGATGCCATGGATTCAGAAAAGGACATTCATATGTACATTAATTCACCTGGCGGTTCCATTACAGCAGGTATGGGCATTTATGATGCCATGCATTTAGTTAAGGCCGATGTATCTACACTATGTGTTGGCATGGCTGCATCTATGGGTGCCTTTTTACTATCTAATGGTGCAAAAGGTAAACGATTCGCGCTTCCGAACAGCGAAATTATGATTCATCAACCGCTTGGCGGAGCACAAGGTCAAGCCTCAGATATTGCTATTAGCGCTAAACGCATTATTCGATTACGGGATAACATCAACAATATTCTATCTGGGCAAACAGGCCAGCCCTTGGAGAACATTGAACGAGATACCGACAGAGACAATTTTATGAATGCGCATGAAGCCAAAGATTACGGTTTGATTGACAGGGTACTCTATGTAGCACAATAAATGCCGAATGGGTGGATGGTGCTTCCCCTATGCTTCAATTACAGCCGTTGCCGAAGTTACAGACGATCAAGAAGATACATAAATTTACGATTACTAATCAAGAGCCGCGCCTTATTGGCGGTTCTTTTCTTTTGTTATTAACATAACAGGAGGATATGAAATGAAGGGGTTTAAACGTTATTTGCCGAATAATATACTGGTAGAAATGTAAGAGGAATTGGGCTTATTAACATACATAGAAAAAAGCTAAGGAGAACATATCATGAAGGATTTGAAATTTACGAAAAATTATAAAAACAATGACACACTTCGGAACAGTTTTTTTGAACTCGCTGCAAGTACATTTGATATCCATTTTGAAAATTGGTACCAACATGGTTGCTGGGGCGAAGGATACATTCCTTTCTCGTTTGTAGATGGAGATCAGGTCGTTGCCAACGCATCTGTCAATATCCTTGAGCTGATCATCCACGGAGAGAAGAAAAAAGCAATCCAAATTGGCACGGTGATGACACATCCCGACTACCGCGGGAAAGGACTATCTGCGCGTTTAATGAACAAAATTTTGGAGGAATACGAAAACAAGTACGATCTCATGTACCTTTTTGCCAATGAATCCGTTCTTGATTTCTATCCCAAGTTTGGGTTCAAAGCTGTAGAAGAACATTTATTTTCAATGGACTTTCATTTTACAGCTAACCCATTAGAATCTGCGAACCTGCGGAAACTAGATGTAACTGACGCAGAGGATTTACATCTTATTCAACAATTCGCATCGCAACGCTTGCCTGTTTCCAAGCGGTTTGCAACCGATCATACCCCTGGCATATTCATGTTTTATTGCTTGAATGTATTTAGTGATAATATTTATTATTTGGAAAACGAAAACGTCATTGTCATTTATCAGAAAGAAGACAACAATATCGACCTCTTCGATGTTGTCAGCTTAACTGAAATCAATATGAAAGATATTCTGAATAAGATTGCCGGTGCAGATACCGAGAAAGTGACGTTCCATTTTACACCGGATGAAAATAAAGATATGGAATTCATAAGTTCAATCAACAATGATGGCTTATTTGTAAAAAACCATGGTGATAACCTCTATCCTGTGCACGTTAAACATCCGATTACATCCATCGCTTAGTGGGCTATTTAATGATGCTTATCTTCATAATAACTATCCTCGTTCAAACTTAAAAATAGACCACAAAGGAGCAGGTTCCCCCTGCTCCTTCTCTATGTGAAACTTCGTTCTCATATTGAACGTAACACTTCAGAACGATAAACTATAGTGTGAGCCAGTTCAGTATGATCTTACAATCATCATTATGAAGGAGGAGGCATCCGTGGCATTTATTCCGTTAAACTGTCCCAATTGCAACGGAAGAATTGAATACAAGGAGGGGCAAGTTTTAAAGTGTCCGTATTGTGAAACAGAGCTTTTGTTGAAGCAAAATCATGTCTACTATGTAGACCAAACCATTAATCATTACCACGGAACGCCTCCTAAGGTAGCGCCGAAGCCAAACGTCTCCGTAAGGCTATTACTGATACTGATGTTCATCCTATCGGGTGCCATCGGTGCTTATTTTTACTACAGTACAAGTTCCACGCTTCAAAAAACAGAAGCCAATCTGCCTGTACGCAAGATGCCGGAAAGCGAGGTTCTGCTCTCCTTTTTGCGGGATATCTTTGATAAAGGGTCTGCCTTGCCGACAGAAGAGGAACTCGCTCGTGTGCGCTATTTGACCGTAGATTATCTGGATAGTGACCAATGGCAGTTTACCTATAGTTTCTCCGATCCCTTCAGCGATGAAAAGGCCGAGAAGATCACTTATGTTACTCAGGACAAGAAGCTGAATGCACAGAAGATCGATCAGCGAGATTTTGAAGCTTTTACGGGACTTACAGCGCTCGACCTGACGGGAACCTATGAAATTGCCCAGACGGATCAAACCACGTTTGCTCACATGTCTGGACTGAAAAGCTATGGTGGCGCTTTTAACGAATCCTTTAATTCGTTTTCCAGCTACTTTGGTGACAAGTCTAAAATTACGCACCTTTCTACCCAGCTTCGCAGCAACCAGGAATTAGCCTTACTGCTGGAATTTCCTAACCTGAACTCTTTATCGATTACCTATGTCGATGAGTCTATAACGGATTTTCACTTGTTAAACAAACTGCCGCTCAAATCCCTGTCGCTCACTTTTGTCAATGAATTGGGATGGTTATCGTCCATGACCGGGCTGACATCCTTATCCATCAACTACAGTGAAACCACAGACTTGCAGCCGTTATACGCCTTAACCCAGCTTCAAGAACTTCAGCTTTCGTATTTGAACAACGTAAAGTCCATCGACTTTGTGCAAAATATGCCTGCTCTACAGAAGCTAGACATCGAGAGTTTAAACTTTTCCAGTTTGGAACCGCTCGCCGGTAAAACCTCGATTACCAAACTGCGCCTTGCTTCCTTAAGCAAGCTTAGCTCGGTAAAGGCCATAAATAGCCTGTCCTCTTTGCGGGAATTGAGGTTATCTGGGTACTACGAGAATGCGGAAGCGCTGACCTTGCCTAATGCAGTACAAGTGGAAATTCCGGGTGCCTTTCTCCCCGAACTTAAGGCACCTACTGTTACCAGCCTGACGCTCCGTGGCGGAAGCGGGGAGTTAAATCTGGCTACACTAGGGAAATTCTCGAAGCTAGAACAGCTTTTTCTTTCGGAGATCAGTGATATCACTCGTCTAAACGCTCTGGATCGCTTACCTCGCTTACAGAAACTAAACATTGATGATTCATCATTGTACAGTGAAAGTGATGCCTTATTTCGTTTGAAGCAGGTGAAATCGCTGGTGTGCTCTGAATGCAGGCTGAATTTCGAACAAAAGGTAGGCGCGGAGAACAAAGTGCTTGAGCACCTAACCTTAGAGGAGCCTTATTTTAGCATAAACAATGCATCCGTCAGTGAAGTGGACCAGATGATGCCTTACTTTGCCAAGCTGTCCGCTCTGCGTTCCTTTACCCTACAAGACAGTAACCTAGCTTCGCTTGAATTTATGAGCAACTGGCGAGCCATTGAAGAACTCCATCTCGAAAACAATGCCATTTCCAATGCGGAGATCTTAAGCAAGCTGCCCAATCTGAAAAAAGTATATCTATCCGGCAATTCGGTTCAGAACAAGTCTGTGCTTGGAACGGACGTGAAGGTATATTAGCCAATTGTACGGATATCAATGGGAATTTTTAATCACAGGAGTTTAAGGAAAACTAAAGAGGGGCGAAAGCCTCTCTTAGTTTTTTTCTCCTAATATATCTTAATGATTTATCATTACAATAATACGAAAAGCCGACTGCACTGAATTTCAGGGCAATCGACTTTTGAGCTAACCTTTAAAATTTCTGTCAAACTATTTATTAGAGTTCAGTCCACTTGGCGTATATGGTACGTGTAAGGTTTCCGTTTATGACCAATTGCTCGAAATCATAAGGAACGGTCAAACCTGAATTTTTGTACCATCCTTCGAATAAAAATCCTGGCTTTGTCGGAGGTTCAGGGACTTTGACTAGATTTTGGCTACCGAGAATCTGAGTCTCTACTGCTGAACCACCATTAGTCTCGAAATTCACCGTGTAAATCTTACTCCACATTGCAATCAAATTGAAGTTCCCTGTCACCGGTGTTGCGAAATCGTAAGGGATTTTAGTTGTAAAATCCTTAGTCCATCCGTAGATTATATTTCCTGGATTGGATGGAAGTTCAGAAGCGTCAGGTGCATGAGCCACATCGCCCTCTACCACGATCTTCCGAACCGGTGGAGTTGAGTCAATACCTGCAACGAACCCTATTGTAAACAGAGCCTTCCATTTTGCATACAACGTGATGTTTGACGTCACAGGGGTTTCGAAACCATAGGCAGTGGTCAACCCTTCATCGCTGTACCATCCGCCAAACACATAACCTTCTCGCACAGGTTCGACAGGGGTCGCAACTAAACTTCCTTCGACCACCGTCTTTGGATCGACTACTGGCGCCCCACCCTTAAGGTCGAAGTTTACTGTGAATAAAGGTGTCCATTTCGCATACAACGTAACGTTTGTCGTCACCGGCGATGCAAAATTGTAGGCATCCGTTAAACCTTCATTGCTATACCATCCACCGAATGCGTAGCCTGTCTGCGTTGGGGAGGCAGGTGTTGTGGCTTTAGCATTGTATTCAATTGTCTGACTGTTTACTGTTGACCCGCCTTTACTGTCGAAGCTCACTGTGAACATAGGTGCCCACTTCGCGTACAGCGTAATATGATTCAGCACCGGGCTACTAAAGTTGTATGCGTTCTTCAAATCAGTGTCACTATACCAGCCTTTAAATACGTAACCCTCCCTCGTTGGCGTTGAAGGTGTTTTTGCTGATTGATTATAATACACGGACTGGCTGCTTACCTTAGTGCCGTTACTCATAAAGCTTACCTCATAGCTATTCGTTTGCCATGCCGTGTATAAATCATGATTTCGTGTGATCGGTGTTGTAAAATCAAATGGCTTGCTCCGTGTCTCTTTATCTCTCCAATACAGGAACGTATAGCCTTCTCTTGGTTTTGGTTCGAATGACTCTGCCACGCCACCTTCTTTCACCATCTGCTGTTGTAACAGTACTACACCCGTCTCGTAGAATCGCACTTGATACTCATATTTCTGAGCAATTGTCCATTTTGCATACAATGTGATATTGCCTTTTACAGTTTCGGTTGTGAAGTTATACCCTTTAGTCAGGCCTGTATCGCTAAACCAACCTGCGAACACATATCCCTCACGTGTTGGCGACTTAGGTGCCACAGGTTTAGTTCCTTCGTAAACCATCTGGTCAGAAGTCTCTGATCCGCCGTTACTGTCGAAGCTCATCGTAAAACTACGCATCCATTTCGCGTACAGCGTAATATTACTCGTCACTGGTGTTGCGAAATTGTAAGGCTTCGTCAACGCACTGTCACTGTACCAGCCTCCGAAGGTTTGATTATCTGGATTGGTTGGGGCTTGCGGTTCACTTGCCGTTGCGCCATAATCCAACATTTGATCAGGAACGTCCTCCTCTCCGCCATTACTATTGAAGCTGACGGTATATTGGTCGATGTCCCACTTCGCTGTATACTCGACATTCTGCGCAGGCATCGTTGCTTGTGGGGCGGGCGACCATCCTTTGAATTGATGGCCTTGCCAGATCGGATCACCAATATGAATTGAAGTCGTTGATCCATAGGGTACGTTGTCGACTACTTTTTTAGGTGTACTTTGATCTTTATAATCCATCGTTAGCTTATACATATTACGCTTGTAGTACACCCTTAGAACCGTTGTACCGTTGCCAGCAATGTTGGCTTCCAGCACAGTACCCGGGAACGTCGGGTCTACAGTGAATCCTTCGTAAGACTTGATTGATTCGACGGGAAGTACCGCCATTGTATCAGTTGTACCGTAATGCGTTTCCGTATCTGCAACGGTATACGTTGGTTGTCCAATATCTTGCTTCAGGTATACGACTTTGTAAGACATATCATCCTTGGCTGTCCATTTTGCCGTAAATGTCGTAGACTCTGTCGGCATCGTACTTGGCATATAAGGTGACCATCCTGCAAATTTATATCCCTGTCTTGATGGGACCGGAATTCGACTCACGATATTCGTATAGATCAAGTCGGTGATTTGCTTTTCTGAAGCACCCTCATAACCTAAGTTGAATGTCGCAGTCTTACTGATCGGTTTATAAAATACATTCAGAATCGTCGAACCGTCTCCCTTAATGGTACCTTGTGTCGTACCTTCCATATAACCACGATCTTTGTATCGGTCAGAGGTGATACGAACAAGTTCATTGGTTATGCCTGTCTGCATTTCCCAATCCGCAAGCGTAGGCGATTTACCAGCGTTTGGATCCATCAAATAATAATTAACTCTATATGGTGTATTCGTGTTCACAGTCCAATGCGCATACAGGTTAGATAAACCTGCAGGCATCCGCTTCGGAATGTCTACTTTGGTACCACCAATTCTAGCCGTATACCAGCCATCGAACGTATATCCCGGATATGCAGGGATTTTGTTTTTCACCGTAAGTACCGCATTAAAGGCGGCAGTTACGATCTCGGATGGTTCTCCATTCGATGGGTTGAATTCGATTGAAATGTCACCATCTTTATTCTTGATCCAGTTTAATGGAATGGTGCGCTTGATCGCATTAGGCTTGAATGATAGAGGTGCTGCCTTCCAAGTAATCACCAACATGCCTGTGCTCGACAGTTTCCTCCAGTCTTTCACACTAATCTGTTTCTTCTCCGGGTTATAGATGAAGTTATCGCCGCTTATTTGAATGTCGAAATGCGAAATATCAAATATTTCTTGGATGTCCATACCTGTTTTCAGATCGAAACCTTTCATCTTGAGCCATGACTCCGGCAAATCAATAATGCTGGCCCCGCCAGGCCCTCCCCTAAAGATCACACCAAGCTCATCATCCTGTGGATAGGCAAAGTCCTCAATGCTTTCTTGCATCCCCGCTGTATATAAAGGCCATGTATTCTCATACAGTGGAAGGCTATCTTCAAGCATCCCATCACCCAGTTGAGCACCTATTTCGACTTCTAAATAAATGCCAATCTCAATAAACAAGGCACCTAACGTTTTACTGCTCTGCACCCCGCTCACATTCTTCAACTGATAATAGAAGTAACCCCATAGATTGACGTATACTCCAGGTTCTACAGCTAACCCGATGCTATTCAAATCAACGCTGCCAATCCCTGCTTTGAGCTCCATATGAATACCGGCCCGCAAGCCTAGCGTGCCCATGACATAGAAGGTAAACTGGTAGTCGCCGTCGCCCGGCAAGCTTACCGTATTGCTCGTGCCGCTGAAACTTAATATGCGCAAAGTCACCAAGTAACGCTTGGCACTTTTATAATAGAAATCCGCTCCAATGGACAGATTCACTTGAGCGCTAACGACAAACTCCGCTTCAAATTTGACTTCGATGATTCCGTAAGCCACTCGCTTGCTTTTTTCAATGAGCGTCTTCTTAATCAGCGTTACCCATTCCGTTTCATCCTCCAGCATCTCTTGATACTGTTCCTTCAGCTTCTCCTCATCCATAGCATCTTTATCATCTACACCATTCATGATGGCTTTGATCTCGGTTGCGATATCCCGTACTTGACTCAACTTACCGGAAGTCTTGGCATCCAACCAATTGTCTAATGCCGCTTCCAGCTTATCAACTTCAACAAAACCCATCTCTGCGGTAATATTAATGCCGGTATAGCTATAGGCATCGAGATTCGCGGTAATCACATAATCATCAATGCTGTACCAGTAAGGAATCCCCCACGCTGTCAGCCAATGCCCCTGCATATCGCCGTTAATGCCAAGATCCAGCGCCATCTCTTGAACGAAAGCACCCGTCATATGGATGACGAGATCATTCTCTTCATTAGCATCTACGACGATATCAGCACTCACTTGCAAGGTTGCGCTCACCCCGGAGCTCCGGCCGCTAATATGTTTCAACTGTGTGCCCAGCGACGCGACAACGTTTAGATTCTCCACCCTCATCCGACTACTTTTGCCCGAGGAGGACTGAGCTTTAATCTTCTGAATGCCTCTCAGTTCTTTCGTTTCCATTGCTAAATTAGATAAATAATCCGCGGCTTGATCAACGAATCCACTGGCAATCGCTTGCTGTTCGATCTGCTTTTCAAGTTTCTCAATTTGTTTGTCCGATAACAGATCTTCGCCGTCAATGGCCTGCTTCTGATAGATATTGAAGGCATTCTGGATATCTTCTAGCGTGACATCCTCATACGTGATAATATCCATCTCTGCCACAGGTTTAATTGATGTAATGCGCCCATAATGAGTAACCCCGGAACCTTCTGCGGCGAATTCACCTCTATAAAATCCGATAAAATCGCCCACATCGACTGTGGTCAGCTCGTTCAATCCAAACGGTTTATACAGGCTGTCGCTATAATTTATAGCAATGTGCTCAATCGTGATAGAGTTGTTGTTCGGATTACCATCTGTGTCCGCCTCTATGCTAACTGGCAATACATCTGGTCTGAACACCACTTGATCGGCATTGGCTCGTCCGTAAGTATAGGTCGTTCCATTCACCGCTGTAATTTGAATATAGGCCACATCCCCATTATCTGCATCAGTCGTATCGACTGTACGCAAATCCGGTCGAAGCCCTTGGTAAATTGCAACGGTATTACCTACTTGAATTTTGGTACTGCCGTCATACTTAAACGTACCTCCGCTTGCACTCGCTTTCCCAAGCGAATTCCTGCTACCGCCTACTGTTGTAGTGATCACTGGAATTGCGGGTGAACCCACCTCCGCACCGTTCAGCATCATATCCGTGACCTCTTGGAAATCCAGATAGATCATATTCGCATTAAGCGGAACGTTCATGGCTTTTTGCTTGGCAACGCTAAACACATAAATGCTTGTGGTTTTATCTTGGTCCTGGAAGGACAGGTTCTCATCCGTCAACGTCAGCTGATACGTGTTACCTTCAACAAACTTGCCGTCTTCAGCAGCGGAAGCGACGGTGAAAAGACCATTCCCTCCCGTGACTTTAACTCCTGCAAAATCCGGATTCGCCGTGTCCACGAACGTCAATCCAGCTTGGACATCCGTTGCTGACAAACTGCCCGAAGCATCCTGTAGCGTGAGAGTGAAGTCTGGCTTGACATTCAAGACAGAGTAACTCGGTGTGCGCTGTACAGCATTTTCCACGCTATCTGTATATTTTGCATACAATTTGGTATCGGCAGTTACCGTGCTTCCTTCCGCAAAGATGGACGAAAGATCACTTTCGGTAAACCAGCCTTGGAAGATGTATCCGTCCTTGATCGGAACAGGCAGGTTAGTTAGCTTTTCGTTACTGCGGACCGTCTGCGCTTTAACTGCCGTACCTCCGTTGCTATCGAAAGTAAGTGTATATGTCTTATTATCGGTACCGCCGTTTCCTCCAGGCGTTTCACCACCATTGTTGCCTCCTGGTGTTCCACCGCCGTTATTATCTCCAGGAGTTCCTCCACCTCCTCCTCCATTACCGCCATTGTTCCCTCCAGGGCTTGGCGTTGGATTCGGACTTGGCGTCACCGTAGGTGTTGGTTGTGGAGTCGGTGTTACAGTCGGCGTTGGTGTCGGGGTGACCGTCGATGGATTCTGATTTTTCCACGCCTCCACAACCGCATTGTTCCGCATGAAAAGAACTGCCGCTTCCGCCCGAGACGCTTGCACGCGCGGGTTAAAGTTGCCTTTTTCGTCACCTGTGAACACGCCCGCTTGCCACAGCTTCACAACTGCTTCCGCTGCCCAAGGTGAAATGTTAGCGAGATCGGCAGGTTTTGTCGTGATTGGATTGCCTGTCTGATAAGGAATCTTTTCGTTTTCCAAATACCGCAGCGTCATTGTTGCCATTTGTTCTCGGGATACGGTGGCATCGGGCGAGTATTTACCTCCGCCCGTACCATCGGTAATCCCTTTCTGCACTGCCCATTCAATATATGGCGCATACCAACTACCCACCTGAACATCGGCAAAGCTCGAAGTAGAATACGCCCCTCTCTCTACCCCAGCCATCCGTCCAAGTGCTGTAACGTACATGGCACGTGTCATTGTGCCTTTAGGCGAGAAGGTGCTGGCGGTTGTACCGCTAAATATGCCCTTCTCCTGTACCTGGATGATTGCATCGTAGAACCAGTCTGTTGGGCTCACATCCTGGAATCCACTGGTTTTAGTTATGGGTGTCTGCTGCATCGGCAGCTCAGCTGCTGCTGCCGACTGCGCCGGCAATACAGGAAACGCAGTCATGACCAAACTAATGACCAGCAACCACACTAGCATCCACCAGCTTAACTTCCACCCCTGTTTTTTTACTTTCTTCACTTTCATTCATCCCTTCTATGTATAGATCAAACTAAAAACACATCAAATAACATTAAAACGAAGCCCATCCTTGAAATAGAGTAGTGGATCGCAGGCGAAGCGACATGAGCAACTATAATGTTTCGGAAGAAAACTAGCTTCGCAGGCCTCCACTTCTTTCATTTGAATCCTCTAAGAGTCCCTCCATCGCAAACTTGCAATATTCTACCGCTGTCTAACCGCTCTTTGACCAAGCAGCCCAAAATGTCAAATCGAAGTGCAAACCAGTGACCCAGATGCGGGCCACTGATTTCCTGCGATCCACATGTGCTTGGATGCGGGGATCAAGCGGGGATAACTTGTACATAACATGGCATTGTCCAAGCTGGGGCTTTCATCACGTTCGGGGTATCAGTATCCATTCGAGTACCCGTGCTGAGGGGCTTTCGGTTACTTGAAGATACGGGCATCCCTCTAGCTCCACTTGAAACCACAGGAACGGCGGGAGTCCTTGCATATTGCGGGTGGAGTGCTTCCAAGCGAGTCAGCATG
Organism: Paenibacillus amylolyticus; assembly: GCF_003719335.1. Classification (GTDB taxonomy): domain Bacteria; phylum Bacillota; class Bacilli; order Paenibacillales; family Paenibacillaceae; genus Paenibacillus; species Paenibacillus amylolyticus_D. The sequence continues at coordinate 184,794 of NZ_RIAS01000007.1, read as the reverse complement.
GCTTCCCTGAAGCTACTAACTCTATGGATTGAAGTTGTTAAGTTACCTTTCTTATCCGTCGAATGGTAACCCCGACACTGGCGAATCATGTCGTTTTTTCTTCCGTATTTTAGCATGCGAAATGGGAGCTTTTGTGGATTGTAAAGAAAACTTTAAGTTCGACAGGGATTAACGAAGCGTATAAAATAACCGGATTTATGGATAGTTATATCGTGGGGGGAGCTCCAGTTAGGATGGATAAACTGCTTTTAAAATGGGGGAAGTATATGAAAATAAAAAAAATAGCGGCTTAAGGGAGGTAAGTCCCTAAGCCGCTATTTTTTAGTGATTTCTGTATTCAGGTTTCAATTTCACCGTGATAATTCGTTCAGAGTTGTTTTTTTTTTGCGTGCTATTCAGATTTTAAAGTGTTTTCTCGCTTTATTGATTCTTGAGTCAATTTCAATGGGCTAACTTGCCTTTTCGATTTACAATAGATTCAAACAGGAATTCTCTTTTATAAAAAAACTTAATTGTAATTCGAATGTGTAGATCATTTCTCTTGCAACAATATAACTGTAATTATTGACGGCTTGCTCAGACTCAAAATTGCAAATCAATTTATGAATATCCTCGTTATTTATCTACAGCGAGCTACTTCAGGCTAACTCATCCTTCGCCAGCAACCGGCTGTTTTTACTACTTAAAATAGCAACAAACTTCTCGAATGTACTGTGTTCTTCAATGTTCAATCCATCCAACATATATCCCAGTTCCTCTAATTCGGCTTCCAGCTTTATTGCCAATAGAGAATGACCACCTAATTCAAAAAAGTCATCCGTAAGTTTAATGCAATTTGTCTCAAAAAGGAGCCCCCAAACCTGTGCGACCTCCCTTTCTAGATCAGAGTAGGTCCCGTCCATTCGGCCTTCTAACCTTACCTCAATGGCATTGTTCTGGGTCTGAGGCTTCATCTCATCTATAAAACGAGGATTTAGACTTCCGATGCCCACTGTTGTAAAATCAGCCCCCAGCACGCTCTCAAAAAGGCTAATCGCAGTCTTCGTATTGATATCATTGAAAATATTGCTTTCACTAAACCCGTACTTAACGGCCATGCCCGTTTCCTTCCATGCCGGCCAATTCAGTGTTAACGTATTCTTCTCTAGCCTCTTGCGATAATATGCATATGCATCCATATAACTGTTGGCTGCAGTGTAATCACCCTGACCCCCATGACCGTGGTAAGTCATCGCTGAAGAAAACATAATGAAGAAATCAAGCGGGTCTTTCGCTGTCAATTGGTCAAGCAGCCATGTCCCTTGAATTTTGGGAAGTAACACTTCATTGAAAGCATCCTTGCTTTTGCGAATGATCAAGCCCTGGCTCGCCACACCTGCCGCATGGATAATCCCATTTATTCTGCCATACGTGCTCCTTAATTCCGCCAAGGCTATGCTTAGACCATCCGCATCGGAGATGTCCGCTTGAAGAATATGCACATGTCCACCTATTTTTTCAATCTCCTGCAGCATGATTAACTTTGAAATGATAGGATCTTCTTCATTCTCTTCAATGATATCTCTCCACAAATTTTTCTCGGGAAAAGGCTTCCGGCTCAACAGGGCGATATTGACCTTGGCCTTCGAGGCGAAGTATTTGGCAAACTCCAATCCCAATCCACCTGTTCCACCGGTTATTACATAAACGCCGTCTTCTTTGAGACTAATCGATACTTCTTTCGGTTCAGGGAGCGGCACTTGGTCGTAGGTACCCTTATATCGCACTCCCTCGCGATATGCAATAATTTCAGACTCCTGAACCAGAATTTCGTCATGGAGTTGTTCCACAGTGAATGTGTCATCGATATCGAGCGTACGGCACGTTACTTCCGGATATTCTTTAACAACGACTTTACCTAAACCGCTTAGTGCAGCATGAGTAGGTTTTAGCAGGGTCTCCCGGCCTGTTACTTGATTCACATGGTCCGTCACAAGCATGAGATCGATCGGGAGACGACCCCGGATCGCTTTCATCGCTCTCACAATATGAAATAAGCTGTTTACTCCCCTTGCAAGCTTCGCGTTTAATTGCCCTACGTCCGATGGATTACCCGCACCGTCCATACTGCATAGGTGAATAATCCGATTCACAACCGGCAGTTCGGCGAATAACCGTTCATAGTCTTCTTGGGAACCCGAGATCGCATACTGGTCTTCTTCCATACGTCGGTAAGCCGAATCCAATCTGACCGCGACTGTCTGTTTACCCTCTTTTCTAAGGTGCTCCACGATTTGTTTCGAGAGATCTGTTTCGCCTTGAATGACCAACGTTACTCTATCTGCCTCGTTGCTGTTCATGCCTTTGCTTGCTACTGATGGAATCCACTTCATTTCAAATGCACACTCGTTAGGGACAGTGGGTTCAGCCATCACCATTTCGGGTCGATGATTTGTCGTAAATACCTCAGCCCAATACCGTTTTCGGTTGAAAGCGTACACAGGAATACTTACCCGTCTTCGTTGCTTATCAGAATATAAAGAAGCCCAATCTACCTGCGCGCCCCGCACGTACAATTGGCATAATTCGCTTATATCCTTTAACGGTTCGCTCCGCTGCCCTGGCTGTCTTAGCAAAGCTATTCTATGATCAGTCTCTTGTTTAAGATTCATTCCATCACTCGGTTCGGTCACTCCATAATAGATCCCCCGCTCAGCATCCCCCTTCAAACCAAATCGTCCAATTTCTATTATTTTCCTTGAAAAATCTTCTTCACTTTCAACACTGAATGCTAATCTATGCGAATAATGCCCTCTTCCCACATTCGCTGTATAGCATAAATCTTGAATCGAACAAGCGATTCCCCGTTGAACCATTCCGACGTATCTATCTACTAGCTCCCTTAGAGAAGACTCGTTCTGGGTGGACAATGTGAATATTTCCGGTTGCCATTGCTCGACAGCGGTTTGCTGCAGTTCAGGAGCCTCCTCTAGAACGATATGACAGTTGGTACCGCTAAATCCAAATGAACTGATTCCTGCCCTTCTAGGCTTACCGTCACTCTCCCATGGCATGAGCTTGTCATTCACATATAGCGGAGAGTCCGTAAAATGGATGTATGGATTGGGCTGATCGAAATTGATGGATGCAGGGATGTTCTTATGACGCAGTGCTTGCACGACCTTTGTAACCCCGGCTAGACCTGAAGCTGCAACCGTGTGTCCGATATTAGACTTTACTGAACCGATCGCACAAAATTGTTTCTTATCTGTAAATCTCTTCATGGCGTTGAAGATTGCTTTAGTCTCAATAGGATCTCCTATTAATGTTCCCGTGCCATGGGCTTCAATATAGGAGATCGTTTCCGGGTTGATCTTTGCATTTTTCCAAGCAGAGATCAGCAGTTCTTCTTGTGCTTCCGGGCTCGGTGCAGTTATTCCATTCGATGCTCCATCATTGTTGGACACGCTAGTGAGAATGACGGCTTGAATATTATCCCTGTCAGCCAATGCCTTTCGTAACGGCTTTAACACCACAGCCCCTACCCCTTCGCTGAGTACGGTGCCTGTAGCTTTTTTGTCAAAGGTCCTGACGATGCTGTCTTGTGACGTAATCATGCTGAACATACCATCGCCCTTTACCGGAAAATAGATGAGATTGACGCCACCTGCGATAGCGGTGTCGCATCTTCTGTCTCTTAAGGCGCTGCAAGCTTCATGAATGGCGACCAAGCCAGACGAACAAGCGGTATCGACGACAACCGAAGGGCCTTTCAAGTTAAAAACGTAAGAGATCCTACTGGATAAAATGCCGGTATAGGACCCCGTAAGGTGCAATAAATCCGGTTCAGCCATTAACTTATAGAAAGGGATATCTGTATGGTCACGCCCGATAAATACTCCCGTATTGGATCCATGTAGACTCTCTCCCCCATAACCCGCATCCTCAAGCGCTTCATATGTGGATTCCAGCAATAGTCGTTGGTGAGGCTCCATACAGCGTGCTTCCTTGGCTGAAATAGAGAAAAACTCTGCATCGAACAGGTCGATTCTGTCCAAAAATCCTCCAGGCCCATATGCATCATTTACATTCATTCCTTCAGTAAGAACCGCTTTATACAGGGCTAAGCTCAATACATTGTTTTGGAGTACATTGTTGATGTCCTCCCGTCTATGGGCGGGGAAGGAGGACACGCAGTCCTCCCCATTTGTCAACTTCCCCCAAAAACTTTCGATATTTTCGCTCCTCGGAAACCTGCCTGACATACCGATAATCGCGATGTGTTCCTCCCCTGCATCAGACAATATCTGCAACTCCTCCAACATCTGCTTTGCAAGGTCGGGGGATAGATTTCGGTTTGCAACTTGTTCATAAATATACCTCTGCGTATTTCGCATCTGGCTGCTCCTCTCAGTGAGTCTCTACTTCTTGTCTCCAACGATGGCTTCCATCTCATCGATGCTGATCTCTCCAGACGCTAGCCGCTGCAATGCCCATTCCAGCAGATCTTCGCGGACGGGCGCTTCTACCGGCTTCGAGCCTTCCATATTTGCTCGAATGCATGCACCAAGCTCGGCTGGTGTCGTATACGTAAATATGTCAGCGATATCGATCTTGCCCTCGTACTTTTCGTCCAAAGCCCTATAGAGATGGGTTGCTACAATTGAATCTCCTCCAAGAGCAAAGAAACTATCGTAAACATCCACCGACTCCAGACCTAATACTTCTGCGAACGTTTCCACAATGGTTTGTTCGATTCTTTCAATATCGTCTTGCGGATGATTAACGCGATCCGCTTCCTTGGCTGCTGGCTGCCCAGCCGTTTGCCCGGCGGCCATCGTATTTATGGCCAGCATCTGGAATGCTTCCTGATTGATCCTACCTGGCATAACGTTCGTATAATTGGTTCCAATAATCACGTCCAGGTATTCCAAAGCTTCCTCTGTCGTCAGCGCATCCATGATTCCGTCTATATTGGACACAGCTCCTTTATCAACCGCCATGCCAATTTCTTTCCACGCAGGCCATTGGATGGCCACTGCTTTCATGCCTTTTCGAGCAAATCGGTACGCTGCCGCATCCATATAAGCATTAGCAGCTGCATAATCGCTTTGACCAAACCCGCCGATTAATGCATTAATCGAAGAGTACCCAATCACAAATTCCGTTTCGCTTGCATCTATTAATTGTTCCAGTACCCATGTTCCGTGCACCTTCGCTCGAATGACTTCCTTAAATTGGCCGAAGTCCTTCGTAAGAAGTAATCCATCTCCGGCTACGCCAGCACTATGGACTACGCCACGAATGCAACCGTATTTTTCCCTTAGACGAATCATCGTACGTTCCATACTAACTATATCGGCCACATCCGCCTCAAGTACCTCGACTTTTGCGCCCATGCGCTCCAATTTCAGCACTTGCTCAATACGATCTCGAGTCTTATCGCCGAGACCTTTATCACGCAGAATATGCTCCCACTCAGATCGTTGCGGCAAGCCTGACCTGGCAATCAGTGCAATCGCGATGTCGGGTTTACGACGCACGAAATGTTCTGCAAGCTTCAATCCCAACGATCCAAGCCCGCCCGTGATAAGATAGGCGCCGTCTTGCTGTAACTCATACGGCTGGCTTACTATCCCGTTTACCGGAACCTGCGTTGCCGTAACTTTATATCTGCGTCCTTGCCGATAGGCAATTTGATATTCCGTTTCGGCGCTCATCATTTCGGCTAGAACAAACTCGAACGCGGATTCCTCATCCATGTCGACGCCCCGGAAGGTCAAGTTGGGATATTCCTGTGCGATGACCTTTCCCATGGCCAATAGGGCTGCATGGTTAGGATGGATGCATGGCTCTTCCCCGGTGACCTCGTTGGCATACTGCGTTACTACGAAGAGCTCCGTTGGCCCTTTAAGTCTGTTTTCTAATATTCCTTTTGTAATATGGAATAAATGGTAAACCCCGAAATCTAATTGATCCTCAAGTTGCCCGACATCAGCCGCGTCATTCGTTAACCCTAAGGAAGCTAGATGAATAATCCGGTTAACCCGCTGACCGTGTAGTTGCTTGAAGACCATGCTGCAGTCGCGATCGCCGACGATCTCTCTAAACACACCGCCAGATGCAATTAACCGATCTGCCAGTTCGCGTTCGCGTGCTCCCTCCCCGCGAATGATGACAGATAATCCCGTAGTCGATCCAGCAGGCGTATCTTGCAAAAGCGCCGGTTGCCATCCGAGAACGGTGAGCATCTTCGTGTTTTTCCTGTCGGCACGGCCTTCTGCCAAATGGACTTTGCGGATCGAATATTGTTCAATCTCAAAGATCACTTGACCAGATTGATCCATCAACGTGATATCGAAAGAAATCGTGTCTTGCACGGATTTACTGTCTATGATTCGAATATGGCTATAGACAAGCCCCGGCAGTTTCGGCCCCATAAAGGTCATCCGCTTATATGAGAAGGGAAGATGAAGGCCGTCGAAATGATCAATAACTGCATTTACTGCGCAATCAAGCAGAGAGGGGTGCATATGATATAATGCCAGATCCTCTTTGAAATGGTCAGGCAACTCGAGTTTTGCTATCACTTCCTGCTCCGTGAGCGCAATTTCGCGTAAACAGAACCATCTTGGACCGCGCTCGATCTGGCTCTGCCCTTGATCATCGCCAACGATCTCCATCGGTGCCCCGAATTTCTCAATCATTGTGAAGATGTCCCGTCGCTCAGGTTTATGAATGGAAGCACTCACTTTACCTTGCGCATAGAGGATGCTAGGATGATCACCGGGATCGGAAACTACAAACTCGAACCCGTTCTTATTCTTGTTCATCGTTATTTTGACAGTAGCTGATTCTCCAGGCTCCAAAGCGACAGGTTGCATGAAGATAACATCTCTGAAATCGATTGCGCCTTCTAGGCCGCACTTTCGCGACGCCTCGGTGACAATTTCGAGATATGCCGTGCCCGGGAGCACGAACCTCCCGTTGATTTTGTGCTCGTTCAATACCCACTCTTTCTCTGGGAACAGTTCCGCGAAGCATACAACCCCTCCGTCTTCCCTCGCTTCCGAGCGGCTGATGATCGGATGAGTTCTGTGATTCGTAGATGCGTCTTCATGATCGCTGAGCCAGCATCTTCGATTCCTAAAAGGATAATAAGGCAAACTCACTTTACGTGTCTTGACACCGCGGTAGAGCTTTTCCCAGTCAACGGATGCCCCCTCGACATACAAACTGCACAACTGGTTCAAGGCATGCTTATTCTTGGTCAATCCGCTATTCGATAGATCATCCAATAATTCGTCGGCTTGGCGTGTGAATTCATCAGCTTGTGATTGCGTAATCTCAGAGGGTTTGATCACGCGATTACCTAAACTGTCTGGGATAACTTTATGCTCGCCCTCAAAATACAATTTTCGGAAGGAGGCTGATTCAGCATCCCTCGAAAGAAGCTCTAGCTGTTGAAGAAGTTCCGATTTGGCTTCGAAAGGAATCGCAACGCGGTTCGTATGATGCCCTCTTCCCGTATTAAGCGTGTAACACATGTCGGAGAGCGAAGCATCCGCGTTTCGTTCAATCCATGCCTTGTATCGCTCCGCCAATTGAATGATACTACTGCGATTAAGGGCGGATAACGTCAATATTTGGGGCATTACCACCTCTTGCCTGTCATCTGTCCTCACGGGAGCCTCTTCCAGAACGATGTGGCAATTGGTTCCGCTTAATCCGAAAGCGCTTACGCCACATCGAAGCGGTCCATCCGACTTCCAATCCCGAAGCTGATCGTTGACGTATACAGGGGAATCTTCAAAAGCGATGCCCCGATTCGGCTTCTGAAAATGCAATGTGGGGACGATTTTCCTATGTTTCAGACTCAATACGCATTTCATGAACCCCGCGATGCCCGCTGCATTGTCTAAATGCCCAATATTGCTCTTAAGCGAACCGATCGCGCAGAATTGCTTGGACTTGGTGAACGCTTGAAAGGCCTGCGTGATTGCACGAATCTCGATCGGATCGCCCAATCTCGTACCTGTCCCGTGTGCTTCGATGTACGTTATCGTTTCCGGAGTAACGTCTGCATCTCTCCACGCCCTAGTAATTACCTCCTGTTGGGCGTTAGGATTAGGCGCTGTGATGCCGACGGAGCTCCCGTCCTGATTAACCGCACTGCCTTTAATGACAGCATAGATGTGGTCTCCGTCATGCACCGCTTGTTGGAGAGGCTTCAGAATCACAGCCGCGGCACCTTCCCCGAAGCCCGTTCCGTCCGATGAATCGTCGAATGTTCGGGCGATGCCGTCGGAAGACGCAATCCCGATCTGGTCCTCATCCTTCTCGTTACTTAACGGAAGAAGGTTAAGCTTGATGCCTCCAGCCAGTGCAATTTCGCAATCGCCTGCCCTAAGCGCTTGACATGCCAAATGAATTGCGACAAGCGAAGACGAGCAGGCCGTGTCTACGACCATGCTCGCCCCCCGCAAATTAAGAAAATAAGAAATCCGGCTGGCAATAATCGATTTAATGTTACCAGGTGTCGACAACCCGGCAAGAGAAGGTGCTACTTCCTTCACATATTGTTTATACTCTTGCACGAAGTCGCTGCTGTACCCGACATAAACCCCTGCATTGCTACCTGATAGTTTATTCCCTCCATATCCCGCATCTTCGAAGGCTTCGTAAGCAGTTTCTAGAAAGATCCTTTGATTCGGATCCATGACACTGCTTTCCTTAGGCGATAAGGAGAAAAACTCGCAATCGAATGTGTCCACTCTGTCCAAAAAGGAACCGTTCGCATAGTCATTTCCATCCTCCGTCATGCCTAAGCGCGATAATAGCGGGTCAGTATCGTTCCTTCTAGTCTGTAAAAAAGGTCTAGTGCAATCTACACCAGCCTGTAAATTATTCCAAAATGCATGAACGTCCCGGGCATCCGGGAACCTTCCCGCAATCCCGATTACCGCTATATCCTTCGTCTCAATAGCCGTCTCCTCAACACGAAGATTTTCAGGCTTCTCCAATAGATTCTTATCACCCATGCGAAATAAATCGTTTCTCAAGCTCTTCACTCCTTATGCATACCATTAGCATCATGTTGTAACATAAAGTTTAAGATATTAATAAAAGCATACAACAGACCTTCCGGGTTTTCCGTCATTGGGGATGAATCCCTGTACCTATATTTAATTCTTGCTGACTCTCCATCCACATCGACATGGAAATGTATAAACTTGTTCACACCCGTATCTCCCAAATGGCTTGCCGTAGAGAAATAGGGAATGCGATTATTGGATTCCTGCGCGAAGGCTGCCATCTGAACCGGATTCATGCAGCTGTTTCGAACGCGTACGAACAATTCTTCCTGACTAGTCATATCGCTGAGGTCAAGCTCTACGGGTATAGGGCTCTGATTCGGATGCAAGCCTGCAAGGACAATGACTTTATCCTCTGTTGCGAACTCCGCATACGAGTAGATAAAGATCGACAGCAGCAGCTCTTGTACGGAAAGTCCATTCCTTGCCGCCGGTTGAGCTAGCCGATCCCAATTCACCTCTGAAAGTGTGATATCTGTCACCATTGGCCCTTCCTCTTGACCGTCTAACTCCGCAACAGCTTGTGCAAGTCCCTGTTGGATAAATTGCGATATTTCAGCGACGGTTGGATAAGCGAACAGATCAGCCACTCGAATCAGGTCAGGGTACTTTCCATCCAATTGGATCTGGATTTGGACAACGAGAAAGGAATCACCACCGATGTGGAATAAATTTTCGCTCACGCCTAGTTTCTGTAACCCCAACACTTCTTTGCATACCGCAGCAACATCCTCCTGAATTGCTGTAATCGGCGGAACATGGGATAACTCGGATGCCATTAGCTTCTCCGTCGGTTGTTCTATGTGCCTTACGGCCGGTAAGTTCGGGTGTGAACGACTGGTTTCCATGCGACTTGGTCCTCCAATTTCAGATAAAGTTGCGTTCGGATGGCCCAGGAGTCGTTTAATCATTCTGATGTAATCATCACCTATGTTGCGAATCGTATCTTCCGAGAACAGTCTCGTACAGTATTGCAACTCAACGCTTAGTTCCGAATCGATTTCCGTCACTTGCAATGTAAGGTCAAACTTAGAAACGTTTACCTTCGGTTCGACAGGCGAAATGCGCAAATTTCCAATCTGATATTCGGATTGCGATTTCTGTTGCATAGCGAAGACGGTGTCGAATATAGGGTTTCGGCTTAAATCTCGCTCAAGATGCAGTTTCTCGATAAGCATCTCAAACGGATAACTTTGGTTGTCGAGCGCTTCCACGGTGTTCAGCCTGATTTCATTTAGAAAATCTATGAATAGCATTTCTTTTCGAACCGTATGGCGCAAAGGAAGCATATTGATGAAGACCCCGACGGTGCTCTCAATTTCCGAGAGCGTTCTCCCCGAGACTGGCGTACCTATGACGATATCCTCTACACTCGAATGGTTATGCAAGAGCACATAATAGAGCGCAAGGAGTGTCATAAATACCGTTGCCCCCTGCTCCTCCGCCAATCGTTTCAGCCGCTCGGTAGAACGAGCATCCACGTAGAAAACAATGGTATTTCCTTCAAAGCTTTGGACAGACGGTCGCGGATAATCTGCAGGCAAATTCATCATCGGCACAGGCCGTTCGAATCGGCTTAACCAATACTGCTCCTGCTTACGAAACGCTTCAGATTTCATCCAATTTGCCTGCCAAACGGAATAATCACTGTATTGGATCACCGAATTTATGACCTCTTCTTGGTGGTACAGCCTGAAGAGTTCTTTCATCATGATGGCTACGGACAATCCATCGGCGATCAAGTGATGCATATCGAAGAGCACGAATGCGTTGCGATCATCAATGATTCCGACTTTCATACGGAACAAGGGCGCATTCGCAATATCGAACGGTTGAATAAACTCGGAAATGACCCGCGAGATTTCATCCTTCTCCATCATGGATACTTCTACATCAGGAAGAATATCAGACGCGATGAGCTGCACCACTGTCCCATTGCGGATGCCAAACGATGTGCGAAGGACCGAATGCCTCTCCATCAGCTTTCCAAAAGCGGATACGATGCGACTTGGTTCCAACGGTCCGCGGATGGAGAAGACTGCGGGAATGTTGTAAGAGACCGAATTACGTTCCAAATGATGCAGCACATACAGTCTTTTTTGCCCTGAAGTAAGCGGATAATAAGGCATATCCCCAGATCGCTCGATGGATCGAGAAGCAACCTGATGCTCCTTCTCTATGACATTGGCCAGCCTCTGGACTGTCGGGTTCTGAAACAATTCGCTGAGCCTCATATCCACATGAAATTCTTTGTTGACTCTCGCAATCATCATTCCTGCGTTCAGGGAGTGTCCGCCGTGTTCGAAGAAATTCGCATCCGGAGCGACGGCGTCCAGGTCCAGTACGCTACGCCATATGCTCATCAACCTTCTTTCCGTTTCACTGAGAGCGGACGGCGTCGGTTCGTCGTGCTTGGATACTTCCGCCAGTAAGGCCTTGCGGTCAATCTTTCCGTTCGGCGTCATCGGGAGACAATCCAAAGCCACAAACTTGGAGGGGATCATATACTCCGGCAATCCCTTCGCCAGCTCTTGGCGAACTTGCGGAGCGCCTAAATTCTCATCCGAGACGATATAAGCGCAAAGGAACATATGGCCGGATCGGTCTTGCCTCGTAACGACGGCCGCTTCTCTTATCGAAGTTACCTCTAAGAGCGCTGACTCGATTTCTCCGATTTCGATACGATATCCTCTTATCTTTACTTGGTTGTCATTTCGTCCCAAATGCTGAAGTTCACCGTTAATCGACCATTTAGCTAGATCTCCGGTTTTGTACAGTTTCGTACCTGGCTCAAACGGGTTATTAACAAATTTCATCTCCGTCAGCTCCGGCTTGTTCCGGTATCCCCTCGCGACGCCAGTTCCTCCGATACATAACTCTCCGACAAACCCTGGAGGCAGCAACTGACCGTCTTCACTCAGAATATAGATCGATGTATTGGAGATCGGTTTTCCGATTGATATGGCTGTACTTTCGGTTAGATCCTTCATGGTGGACCATATTGTCGTTTCCGTCGGTCCGTACATGTTATAAATTTTCGCTGCGGTCAGCGTTTTCAACTGCTTCAATACTATCTCCGGGAAGGGCTCTCCGCCGATCAAGATTTCAGATACATGCTTCAGGCAAGCGGTATGCCCCGAACGCAGAAGCAAGGCCATGCGGGACGGAGTCATTTGAAGCATATCCACACCCTGCTTTCCTATCTCGTCGGCAAGCAGTTTGGGATCCAGTTGCACTTCCTCGCTCGCCATTACGATCTTCATGCCGCGTGTCAAAGGCAACACCAACTCTAGGAAACTGATGTCGAATGACACTGTAGTGAGAGCCAAAATTGACTTACCTGTCAAAAAGTCTATCTGGTCGGTCATGCCGTAAATAAAATTGACCGCGGACAGATGCTCAATCATTACGCCCTTCGGTTTGCCCGTGGAGCCCGAAGTGTAGATGATATATGCAAGATCATTAGGCATGGAGGAATATGCCAAAACCCCATTCCGGTCGGCATCCTCTCCATGCCATGTATCGATATTGCAAACGATGCACCCCTCCGGTAAACTTACATCCAATGAAGACTGCGTCACGATGAACCTCGCGCCGCTGTCTTCCAGAATATACTCGACCCGGTCTCTAGGATAATTCACGTCGATAGGCAAATATGCTGCTCCCGATTTAAGAATGCCCAGAATAGCAACCACCGCTTCTGTGGTTCTACCCATAGCCAATGCAACCAGATCCCCCCGACCTGCTCCGTTCCGCTTTAACCAGAGCGCCAATTGGTCGGATCGCTCCTCAAGCTCCCCGTAAGTAAGGGATTGTTCTCCGTTAACGACCGCTACAAGGTCGGGTGTACGAAGCGCTTGTTCATGTACAAGCTGATGCACGGTTTTCCCGTTAGGAAATGCTGCCTTCGTATCGTTAAAATCCTCTCTCAACTTTTTCATAAGGGTGGCGGGAACATATTGGATGTCCCTCATGTTAACGTCCGGGTCACGCAAAATCTCTTCAATGAGGTGTGCGAACATACTTACCAGCTGAATAACGCTCTCCCGATGGAATAAATCGGAATTATATTCTACTCTCGCTTCGATCTGTCCGTCCGAGTCTTTGCATAACAAGCTCAAGTCATACTGACTATACCTTTCATTCGGTTGCGGAATGTGATCATAATATTGAAACATGGTTGTAAAGATTGGACTTCGACTTACATCGCGCTCCGGATTGACTTTGGTAACCAATCGTTCAAATGGATATCTGCCATGCTTGTAAGCCTGTAAGCTTTGTTGCTTTACGTGTTCGACTAACGATTTGAAGGGTTGGTTATCGCTGAATTTGATTCTGATGCACAGGACGTTCATAAACAACCCAATGACATGCTCAAAATCGCTTCCTGTTCTTCCGGCTGACGGACATCCTATGATGATATCTGAATCCCCGCTAATCTTGTTAAGGAATATGCCGTACAAAGACAACATCAGCATATATGGGGTTACATTGCATGATGCGGCAAGTTGCTTCAAGGATTCCGTTTGTTCTTGGTCGAACGTATGAAGCAAATACCCACCATTATAAGTCTTTACAGGCGGCCTCGAGTAATCTATCGGCAGGTTTAGCATAGGCAATGGCTTGGCTATCTGCTGTTGCCAGTAGACTTCTGACTCTTGGAATTCCGAACTATTTAGCCACTGGTTCTGTACACGAATCCAATCGGCATATTGATAAGCCGGGTCCTGCAAGCGAAGCGGTTTCGATTCCCTTAGCGAGTCATAAACGTTTAGCAATTCGTTGAATAGCAGGTTGCTGCTCCATCCGTCCGTAATTAAATGATGCACGTTAAAAAATAAATGATAGCTGGTATCTTCAAGCTTAAATAAGGTTACCTGGAATAGGGTACCGAACAGATCCATAGGCTTGGAGCATTGCTGTTCCACCATCTCCAATTCAGATTCCTTAGGGTTCGATCGGTCGGACAAATCAATGAATTCGAATACTTCGCCGACATCCAAAGCGAAATATTGCCATGGCTCCCCATCCTTCTCTACAAATCGCGTACGCAAGGCATCATGCCGGTGCACACATATGTTCAAAGCTTCCTTAAATCGCTCAACGTTCATCTCGTTCTGAATCGGAATATTGGTGAACAATTGGTATGCGGTCATTTCTGGATCAAACTTTTGTAAGAACCATATGCGTTGTTGTGCTAATGACAGCTCAAATAACACCTCATTCGCGTTGTCACCCGCAACGGGATGTTGGTGTTCGCTCGTTTGTTTATGGTCGAGATATTTTGCTAATTCATGGACGGAAGGGTATTCGAACAAATCGACGATATCCACTGTGATCCGACAATGCTTTGTAATATCGTTAACAATCCGGAGCGCTAAAATAGAATCCCCACCAAGCGCGTAAAAGTTGTCATGCACATTAATGGTGGACGTGCCCAATGCTTGACCCCACACATTCGCTACGATTCTTTCCATATCGGTGTAATGCACATCCGGCTTCCCTTCAAGCTCCGTTTGCTTCCAACCTAACAAATTGTTGCTCTTCACGGCTGCGCTTACCGTTTCCTTGTGCGTTAAGGATGCGATAACCTCGTTCGTTACTCGAATCGAATTGGAGGATTGAAGGATCGACAAGCTCTCGGGCCGCAATGTCCCCGCAATGACCCTTCCTGCTTTCAAGCTAAGAGATTTTGCAAAATACGCAAGTCCTTCTTGGGTCGTCAATGTATGGAATATACCATCCTGACTTCCACCAAACCGTTTCGCCATTCCCACTTCGGACCACGCTGCCCAGTTGATGGCATAGGTGTTTCCGCATATACGGTTTCGATAAGCCTCAAAAGCATCAAGAAACCGATTAGCCGCGGTATAATCCCCTTGTCCTGCCGCACCAATAATCGACGTTACAGACGAGAACATGACGAAGAAATCAAGTTCTTCTTGACGAGTGAGTTCATGAAGAATCCATGTGCCATAAACTTTAGCATTCAACGCTTCGTGGTATTCCTCTTCGTCCCGTATGACTGCAAAACCATTTCCTGCGACACCGGCGGTATGCACGATTCCTCGAAGGGGGCCGTGTTCTGACTGCAAATTTCGCAAGACCTCTCTCATTTGCTGCTCATCCGCAACATCTGCCGCGCAATAGACGATTGTCTTACCGAGACGATCGAATTGATCAAGGATCTCCATTTTTCTTGCCCGCTCGACCTCATCGGCTGTACGGGCTTCGTTTGTTTCCCTCGACGGGATCGTCCGGCTTAGAAGCACAATTGCAGCTTGGCTTCGATCAGACAAATATTGAGCAATCTCTAGTCCGATACTTCCAAACCCACCCGTTATGAGGTAATATCCTTCATCCCGGATCAATACTTCGTCGGTGATGCTAGCAGATTGTTCCATTGTATCGAAATACTCCGCATATTTTTTTCCTTCGCGGAAAGCAACGAGATAAGGCGTTTCGATCCCGCTTAACGCTTCCCTCGCGATTTGTTCGACATCCGTATGATGATCAATATCAATTCCTCTGCAGTGAATGTTGGGATGCTCTTCGCAGATAACCCTGCCCAATCCTAACAACGTAGCGCCACCAGGCATTAGAACGGATTCCGTGCCCGTTACTTCATGAACATAGTCGGATATGAGCACAAGGTCAATTTCCTCTCGGATTCCTCCGTTAACCAGAGCTTTAGTCAAGCGGTACAAGCCCGTGAACCCTATTTCTTGCTTGTGGCGGAGGCTAGCCAGCGAGTCATTTTCGTCTGCGTTGCCGATTGTTGCCATATAAATAATTCGGCGGACTTTGCATTCCTTGACCCATCGAACGACGTGATCAAATCCTTCGACATCTGCAGGCAGTATATAGTTGCGCGCATCGGTCTCTTCGTAGCGGTCTCCGAGAACGGCCGTAATGACGCATCCCCCCAGCTTTTGAATGGCGTCAGCCGCATCATCCGATACCACACCTTCGCCCTTTAGAATAAGCGTTGTCTCATCGGGCTGCATTACAATCGGGGAGTGACGAGTGTGCTCTTCCCTCCATTCCATGCGATAGAAGGATGGCGCTGACCGATTCATGTCCATCTGCTTGCGGTCTTGACCCTGGACGCGTTTCGTAGTGAAGCCCTCGATTGCGACCAAGATATGCCCATCAGGATTGCAAATCGTTACATCGTACCTGCGGACATCCCGATTGTCTGGATTGGCCTGCACGATTCTGCTTATGCAACGGTCTGGCAGTGAACCGATAATGGAGACTTTCTTATAGAACAGGGGAATAAAATTCCCATCCTGTCTATTGAAATCCGATGTCGCCATATCTAACAGCGCTGGATGCAACGCAAATTCCTCTATATCCTTCCGGTATTCCTCTGGCAATTGAAGCGAGACGACAGCTTCCTTCTCCATCCGATGGACATGCTGAATGTTATTCCACCGGGGACCAAATTGAATCAGACCATTCTCCGGTACGATAGGATTCGGTTCACTTTCGCGAATCGTTTGTACCATTGTCTGCAGATTACCTGTATGTTTGTCCGATGTTGCCTCAATGGAATGGTCAAAGAACAGCTCGCCAACCGCATGTACGCTCCATGGCGACTCGACTGCAGGGCCATCGTTAAGCTTGCTGGCGATCCTAAAGGTATAGTTACTACCTTCTCTTCGCACCAACGTGTGGACACATTTATTTTCATCAGCCTCTACCGATAACGGGATGAGGATTTGTACATTTTCCATCCTTGTTACAGGATATCGCAAGCTTCGCTTTCCAGCTTGTAGTGCCATTTCCAGATAAGCCGTACCGGGTATTATGCACGTGCCAGCCACGCGGTGTTCGCTCAGTATCCAGTGAGCATCAACCGACATCGAAGTCTCATATATCCATTGATCTTCCGTTTCAGCCAACAATTCACCGATTAAAGAAGAGCCTATTGCAAGTTTCGATCCCCTGCCGGATGAATAAACTTGAGATTCGATCGGTACCCAAAACTTGATAGACTCGAACGCATAGGTCGGCAACCGTACAATTTTTGCCTCGTCCGCATGATACAGCAACGACCAATCGATATCCGCACCAAGGCAATATTTATGGCACAGGGCATACAAGACTGTTCGTTCTCGATTATTTCCACCGCTACCGGACAGAAGCGCAGTTGCTTCCGCGCTCAGAATGCGCTGCTCATCCTCCGTAATTTCCCCTACCGACTTGATTTCTTTATTGAACACGAGTTTGAATGAACCGTAAAGTCGTCCTTCCCTGTTCCCCCAATCGGCACGCTGCATAAATTCTCGCAACGAATGAAGCAGATCCTCGACACTCTCCACGACTAATGCTAAACGGTAGTTGAAGTGGCCGCGCCCTCTGCTTGCCGTATAGCAAATATCAGAAATTCGCAATGTCGGATTATTCGTTAGATGCGCGATATACTTTTCGACAGTACCTCGCAAGGAATTCAGCGATTTTGCAGAAAGCGGGAACACATGCATCTGATGGTGGGATTCGCCCTCTTCTTCGGCACGAATCGGCGCCTCTTCCAGTACGACATGGCAATTCGTCCCGCTAAATCCGAAAGAACTTACCCCGCATATGCGAGGATTCTCCCCAGTCTGCCAGTCTCTCAATTGGTCGTTTACGAAAACCGGAGAACTCACAAAGTTGATATAAGGATTAGGGCTTCCGAAGAACAGTGAAGGTGGCAGTTTCTTATTGATAAGGCATAATGCCATCTTGATGACGGAAACGATTCCCGAAGCGCCGTTGGAATGACCGATATTGGTCTTAGCGGAGCCTATTGCACAGAATTGCTGTTTATCCGTATGCTTCCGCATCGCTTGCGTGATTCCTTTAATTTCAATCGGGTCACCAAGCTTAGTTCCCGTACCGTGAGCTTCCAGGTAACTGATCGATTCTGGTGACACGCCAGCGACTTCCCATGCACGCAACAACAATTGAGCCTGAGCTTCGGCGCTCGGTGCGGTAATTCCATTGGATGCACCGTCATTATTCACCGCGCTTCCCTTTATCACCGAATAGATAAAATGATTCTTCTTCAACGCCTCTTCCAGCGGCATTACACATACGGAAGCGATTCCTTCGCTCCAGACGGTTCCGTCCGCGTCTTTGTCAAAGGTTCTGATCTGGCCGCCGGCAGAGTCCACTACGCCATCACCTGCAGGGTTCAGGAATAAACTGACTCCGCCAACCAATGCTGAATCGCATTCTCCGCTGCGAATATATTGGCATGCTGTATGCAGGGCTACCAGACTGGAAGAACAGGCACAGTCAATGACCATGCTCGGTCCATGCAGATCGAGAATATAAGAAATTCGGCTTGCCAAAATTCCCGTGCTTGCCCCAGTCTGCACGAGTGGGTTGTCCTCCGTAATTAACCGCGAATATTCGGGATAATCCGTACTTTCCATGCCGACGAATACGCCGATCGACTGATTCCTAGGATGCATCCCCGCATCTTCCAATGCCTCCCAAGCGGATTGTAAAAATAACCGTTGGCTCGGATCCATTAACTCTGCTTCTTTGGCAGAAATCCTGAAGAATGCCGGGTCGAACCCAGCAATATCGTCCACATAACCGCCGACCCGGAATGGATCGGCTTGATTCAAGACAGCGATGTCTTGAATTCTGGAGTTAGGGAACATTCCCACCATGTTCTCCTCATGACACAGCCGCTCCCAGAACTGATCAGGATTTTTGATACCCGGAAGTTTGCAGGAAATTCCGACAATCGCAAGCGGTTTTCCTGCCGACTCTTCGTTCAGCCTTTTTGTCTTCAGTTCTTGAAGCATCGCTTTGGCTTGCTGTTTGGACAATTGCTTCTCTGAGACCTGAGATAAGATGTACTTCTCTATTTGTTTCATCAGTCAATCCCCCTTGGAAAACAGATCCAGTGCTTCGTCGAATGTTAAACTCCCGTCCTCAAGGCCGTCCAGCAGTAAGTCCAGCGGGTCCTCTTTTCCTTCCTGCTCCTTGTTGCTTTTGCCGTCGATATGCTCAGCGATTCGAGCGATGCTGGGGTAGGAATACAAGTCGGCAATGTCCATCATTCCGGGATAACTTCTTTCCATCTGGTTAATAAACTCCACTGCTAGCAGTGAGTTACCGCCAATTTCATAGAAGTGATCATGAATGCTTATCTCCTCGATTCCCAAAACATCCGTAAAAATCTTCGCAATTTGCTTTTCCGTATCCGAATACCCTTGTGCACTGCCTGACAACACCGTCTGCCTAGCAGGCGCAACGCTTGCGTCTGGCTTTCTCTTGCCGGCACCCTGAACTTCCACCGAAACTTCAATAGGCGCGAGATCATGATGCGTGAGCAACGGGTGGGTCATATTCATACTCCCAATGATGACTTGACCACGGTAACTGGACAACGCATGTTCCATTGCCGCGATTGCTTGCACAGGGAGAATAGGGCTGAATAGATGCTCCCCTTCATTATCCAGTGCTCTCCCCATCCCTATATCCTTCCACGCAGGCCAACTGATTGATATGACTTGACCAGAAGCATCGCCTTCTTGTGACGCAACCGCGTCCAAGTAGGCATTTGCCGCCGCATAATCGCTATTCCCGTATAAGCCCATCAGTGAAGCGACCGAAGAAAACAGTACCATGAAATCGAGTGGTTCTTGTGACAACACACGCTTCAATGCCCAAGTCCCTTGCACTTTGGGACGCAGTACCTCCTCCGCCTCCAATAGCTGCCTGTCTTGAATCAACGAAGGAGCCGCTACCCCCGCACAATGAAATACCCCATCTACCTTGCCGAATTGCTCCCGCCATTGGGAGTAATGCTCCGATAACGCTTGCGAATCAGCAATATCGAATTGAAATAGGTGTACTTGGCTACCAAGTCCCTCGATTTCTTGGATCTTGGATCGTTTGGTTTTGATTCGCTCGAGTCGCGTGCTCGAATCCGTACCAGCTTCTTGTAGCGAGGAGCGGTTGACAAGCAATAGTCGGACTTTCTTTTGTTTGGCAGCCCATGTTGCCACCTCTAGAGCGACATCCCCCAAACCGCCCGTGATGAGATACACGCCGCCGTCCTTAAGAATTTGCTTCTGAGCAGGCACGAATGCCGCTGCTTCGATTCTTTGAATAAAACGTTCACCGTTGCGATAAGCAACCGAATATGTGCTTCCCTTATAAGAAAGTTCGCTAATTATATCTGCAATATTATAAAGATCATCGATATCCAGGCTTCGGCATCTAATATTCAAATGTTCCTGACCAACGGTTTTCCCAAAGACAATATAAGAGGAGTGTTCCGGCGTTACGTTCTCCGTTCCGGTAACCCTATTAGCCTGTTTGGTAATGAGCACAACATCCATCAACTGCTTTCTCTCTGCTACGACGAGTGCCTGTACCAAACGGAAAAGGCTGTTTAAACCCGATAGGTCGGGCTCCGATAGCAGCTGTGCTGAGGAAGTGCGCTCATACCAGCCTCCCAAATGTATGATTTGATCAATCGATTTTTCTCCAATTTGCTGTAATAAGTATAGATATCCTGCATCTGTGTCCATGAATCCATATGATCCGTTGCCGTAACTTTCGTTCCGTTCTGCTACGACTCCTTCAACCACATCCAGCCCTGCCCGCCTCAACAGTTTTGCGACCTCGCCAGCAAGTCGATCGCGCATCATTTCGGGCTGCCCGAGTATCAATATGCACCCTCCGCGATGGACCGCATTTCTGCCAAGCCGGTGCTCTTTGACCCATTTCACTTGGTAATAGCCAGTTTGTGCTGCCCAATTCGACTGCACGGCATCCATGCTTCTAAGCCAATGCCGCTTTCTTTGGAATGGGTATGTTGGAGCATTGACCGTGCGTGTCCCCTTCCCTTTTTGTAGCTCTCTCCATTTCACTTTCGCTCCGCGAACATATAACAGCCCTAGATCGAATAGCTTCGAAGGGTCAGCCTTACCCGTCTTCACCAGTTGCGCAATGAGTTGGTCTGCTTCCTTCGATATCCGATGCAGCTCCTCCTCGCTGATATGCGTTGAATCGGCTGTACCCCGAACACTGCCCAGTTTATGTTCGGAATAACGGCTCAATTCCCCGGCAGTTAGCTGCAGATCATGGGCAAGGGCACTCCGTAAACATGACTCCAGTTCCGTCTGATTTCGAAATATCACGAAATATCGGTGCGAATAATGTTCTCTTGTCGCGTTAGCCGTATAGCAAAGATTGTTGATCGAGATATTATTATCCTCTTGCAACATATCGATATAGAGAGCAATCGATTCCATCAGTGCTTTCTTGCTTTTGGCTGATAAAGCAATGAGATGCATCTGGTTGTCTTTTTCTGTCTGTGCGGCATCTGAAACGTATTCTTCGAGAACCATATGGCAGTTTGTGCCACTTAACCCGAATGAACTGATTCCGCATCTGCGTAGCGTACCGATCGGCTCCCACGGCATGAAACGGTCGTTAACATAGACAGGGGAGCCCTCGAATTCTACCTTTCGATTAGGCCTTTGGAAATGGCACGTAGGAATAAGAACTTTATTCTGAAGCATAAGAACGGCTTTGACAAACCCCGCTATCCCCGCAGCCGTATCCAGATGCCCCATATTCGACTTAATCGAACCGACTGCACAAAATTGCTTACGTGAAGTGTAACGCCGAAAAGCTTGTTCAATCGCTGCAATCTCAATGGGATCTCCTAATTTCGTCCCGGTCCCATGTGCTTCTATATAGCTGATCGTCTCTGGCACCACGCCCGAAAAAGCCCAAGCACTCGTAATAACATCCGCTTGCGCCTCCAAATTAGGAGCTGTAATACCCATCGAAGCTCCATCTTGATTTTTGGCACTCCCTTTTACTACGGCATATATGCGATCACCGTCTTGAATGGCTCTCCGCAATGGTTTCAGTACAACGGCAGCGACTCCTTCCCCAAGTCCGATACCGTCCGATAAATTGTCAAATGTTCTGGTTCTGCTGTCCGAGGATTCAATCCCAATCTTGGCATCGCTTTCTATTGGCGTAAGATGAATTTTCACGCTGCCCGCTATCGCCATATCACATTCGGCATTCCGAATCTCTTGACAGGCGGTATGGATTGCAACCAAGGAAGAAGAGCACGTTGTATCGATGAGCATGCTTGGGCCTCTTAAATCCATCAAATAAGAGATTCGGCTTGCAATGATTGCCTGTAAATTTCCAGGCGTTGCGACAGGCAACGATTCAGGCTCGAAATCTTCAATGAGCTCCTTATACTTCGTGCCTTCGTTAGAATATCCGACATATATACCGGTCTTGCTTCCCCTAAGCCTCTCTACCCCATACCCCGCATCTTCAAATGCAGTCCAAGCGGTTTCCAGAAAAATTCTCTGGTTCGGGTCCATAAGATTAGCTTCCTGAGGAGAAATGTTGAAAAATTCCGAATCGAATAGGTCGATCTGGTTCAGGTATGCCATTCTTGCATAGGCTGCATCATCGAGAGGCATATTCTTTAATTGAAAATACCGTTCGATCGTCTTCTTCCGGCTGTCTGGGATGGATGTAATACAGTCCATGCCTACAGTCAAATTTGACCAAAATTGCTCCAAATTATTAGCGAGCGGAAACCTGCCCGCCATTCCGATAACAGCTATTGGTTCTTGTTGAAGAGAAGATTCGGACTCATATACTTCAAAGCTAGCCTGATTGTCTTCTTGAAACAATTTCTTCACACTTATCCCTCAACTCTCCTGCCTTCTGCTTGCAAACCCCAATAATGATCGAATGATCCGATTAAATAGACCTTTACAAGCTTCTTTATTAAGTAAATGACCGCATGCGACAAGCGATAATTCAATGCCTTGCTCATTCTCCTCTGCCTGCAGCCGGATCAGGTTGGCACCTATCGATGCTTCGACAATGCCCTGTTCCGGGAACTCGCCGAACAGAATTATAACGGAGTTGGAGTTCCCGTTCTCACCAGATACCGCCTCTAAAAGGGAGTGCTGATTCCACTCCCGCTTTACCCTTTCGGAACGTTCAACCGCAGCAAATAAGGCGGGGAGATCCTCGATTTGGCTAACATCCACTTTTAGACGACAATGTTCGGCTTCGGAGATGTACTCTACCTCAGCCATGCTAGAATCCGATAATTCGCTTAATAGGTAAATATAAACGGCCAGTACGATTGTTTCGATGGAAGTGTGGTGGTAGACTGACTTATCAAGAAGCGCGGTCAGTGCCTCTCCTTCCAGACGATACTGATATTTCTTGTATAATGAAGTCTCCTCGCCGCTACTTTCAAAATATGAATCCGGGAATGCTACCCTGGCAATTGCAGCTTTCCCTTTCTTATCGATATAGCCCGCCAAAGCTTTGATGTTGGGCAAGGAGAACTGGGTCGTCATTGATACCGTATCCGGGAAACGTTTGTTAATTTGGGAATTCAACTGAATCAGCAAGATGGAATTTCCACCTAGATCGAAGAAGTTATCGTACATCCCGACTGCATTTGCGTCCACCCTCAACACCTGCGCCCAGATATGTTGAAGCTCCCTCTCCGTTTCGCTCGAAGGCATGTCGTCCCCTTCCCTAACAGATGCAAGGCTCGATGGATCAGGCAATGAATTGCGGTCAATCTTGCCATTGAAAGTGAGCGGTAATTGATCCAACACGACAAACCGTGCAGGCACCATATAGTTCGGAATCTGTTGCAATAAATACCCTCTAAGCTCAGATGTGCTCAGCTGTTTGTTGGACACGACGTAAGCGCATAAATACGTTTCTTCACCATCGTCTTTGCGTGCAGACACGACGCAATCCCGAATGGGCTCATATTCTCTGATCCAGTACTCGATTTCGTCAAGCTCGATGCGATGCCCGCGAATTTTGACTTGATGATCCTCCCTGCCCAGGAATTCAATCGTGCCGTCATCCCGGAATTTCCCGATATCACCCGTTCGATATAAGCGGGCATTCGGCTTGTCTGAGAACGGGTCTTGAACGTATCGTTCCGCCGTCAAGCTTTCCCGAGCCCAATACCCGCGCGTAACCCCGTCTCCCCCGATGTATAGCTCCCCGTAACCTCCGATTGGTGTCATACGTCTACGCTTATCCAGTACATAGACCTGCGTGTTTCCAATCGGTCGACCGATCGGGATCGTTCCTTCGATATTCATAAGCCTGTAGCACGTTGACCATACAGTTGTCTCCGTGGGGCCATACATATTATAGATTTCTCCGCTTGTCCGCTTCCGCAACGACTCCGCAAGCTGGGTCGGAAGCGCCTCGCCGCCAATGATGATTTTCTTCAAAGAACCCAAGAATGCTTGGGAACGTTCATCCGTCAGCAACATGCCTAATCGGGAAGGCGTGCATTGCAACATCGTAATCTTTCGACTGGCGGCCTCCTTCTGAAGTTGCTCGTTATCTGGACGAAAACGTTCTTTCAACGCAGCCAATCGGTGTAAGCTGTCCATAACGGCTTGTTTCTCAACGCCAAAATCGATGAGACAGGCAGCCTCGTCCACGCCGAGCACCGAAAGCTGTTCAATTAATTCCGAGCAGCTATCGGAAGTGCCAAGCAAAGCCGCCGTATCCCAATACTTTTCGAATGCCATTTCCAGCACTTTCTCGATGACCTCCGGGTCTTCAAGCGCAGCAGGGTCAATGGCAAAATCCTCGGCCAAATTTTTGATAAGGCTTAGACTGGAGCGCAGGTAATCGATAAAGGGCTTGCGAACGATTTCTTTGACGGATTCCATGTCTTCGCCGATAAACGTATGAAGCATTAGCGCTACTTTGCCGCTGTGTGGCTCAAACCCGTTCTCCTTCAACGCACGGCGATAAAGACTTATGTTATCTTTCAGCTGATCAAGATCTTGTCCAAGCAGATGCGTTAATACGTTCGCGCCCATTTTCCCCGCTTCAATGAAAGAATCGCGGTTGCCCCCAGTCGTAATCCATATCGGCAATTCCTTCTGAATCGGCCTGGGATACGTTTTAACCTCAATGGATTTATCGAAACCGTTCTGGCGGGTCACCGATTCCCCTCTCCATAGCGACCGCACCTGTTCAATTTGCCGGACCATCTCTTCTTTGCGCCCCTGGTACTTATCTGGTGAGAACACAAAATCGTCCGCATGCCAGCCGGAAGCGAACGACAATTCAACTCTTCCCTTCGATAAGTTATCGACAACAGCCCATTCTTCGGCGATTCGTATTGTGTCATGCAACGGTGACACCACGCTTCCCGAACGAATTTTCAGTCGGTTCGTAACCATCGCCAACGCCGCGGATACTACCGATGGATTAGGATACAGCCCCCCGAATTCATGGAAGTGCCGCTCTGGCGTCCATACACCACGAAATCCATGTTGGTCCGCATACGTTGCAGTTTCCAGCAAAAGCCGATATTTATCGGTTTCCTGAGCGTGATCATAGCTAGAGAAGAAAAACAGGCTAAATTCCATTGAAGCAACGCGGCTTGGTTGCAGGTATGCGTCAAAATCCTCCCACTGCGTCCCGTCATTAGGATGAATGGTCACTTGAACGCCGCGGCTTAATGTCCATAGCAACTCCAAGACCGATATGTCAAATGAAACGGTCGTTAAAGCCAACATCGCATCATTCGCATCCGGCTTTAATTGTTCGTCCATCGCGGCAAAGAAATTAATTACGTTTCGATGCTCGACCATTACTCCCTTAGGCTTTCCGGTTGAACCCGATGTATAGATGATATAAGCTAAATCCTCAGCGACAGCTATGGATGGCAAATTATGCGAAGGCTGCTGATTAATCCGCTCCTGTTCGTTATTTGCTATAAGAACAATGGATGCATCTCCCGCAATAAAAGCATATTGGCTTTGCGTAAGGATGAGCTTAGACTCGCTGTCTTCCAGAACCGACCGAACACGTTCGGGAGGCATCGTGGGATCGATCGGCAAATACGCTGCACCTGATTTGAGGATAGCTAATATGACAATTACCATCTCTAACGAGCGATCCATCATAAGGGCTACGCGATCGTTCGGCTGAACGTGGTGGACTTCACTTAAGAATCTAGCAAGTTGATTGGCTCGGCGATTTAACTCTTCAAAGCGCATTTCCTTACCTTTATAGCATAGTGCCACCCTGTCCGGATGATCTGCTGCTTGAGCCTCGATGCTACCGTGGATAGTTTGATCGGAATCATAGACGATTCGAGTATCGTTAATAGTTTTCAACATTTGTATTTCATTCTCGGTAAGCACAGTAATCTCATCCAGCAAGACGTCTGGATTAGCCGTAACCGTTCGAAAAAAATGAATTAAATGATGATGGATGCGCTCGACTTGGTTAGCCTGGTAGGCTACTGTATAGTCAATACGAACGGAAATGCATTCTTCTCTTTTTTCAAAATGAAACCATATATCGCTTTCGACGCTCTTCCGGATCTCCATGTTTTTATGATGCAACGTATCTAAGGATACGATCGTTTGGAGCAACAATTTGCCGTCCGGGCTCGTCTCTAATGCCAACCGGTCGTACAGATGATGTGCAGGCACATTTCGGTTTTTCAAAGCTTCCGACAATGCGCCCTTTAAATAAAAGAGAAACTCTTTATAGGAATGTAGATCAGTAGTTTGAACTTCAAGAAACATTAGCGGACTAAGAAATTCCGGACTCTCGTCTTCATCGACTGCTGGCATACCCACCACGACCCGATTTTGGTTCGTATACAATTCCATCAAATACCAGACACCGGAAGTTAACAAGACGTAAAGCGCGTAATCGGAGCTCCCACCCATAGACAGAAGACTTCTCGATAGATCTCCAGGCAATTCAAACTGTATGAATGGATTGTTTGCTTCATCCATACTTTCGTTTGTCGTGAACCCATTCGTCGCATCGATCACAAACAATACCTCCATGTATTAATGGTGACAAGTGAATGGCTGTTGCCCTAACATTCGTGCAGATAGGGTGCCGCTTGCTCAGGCCGCATGCAGAATATATTACTCTCCTGACCCAGTTGCCCTAGGGTTACTTTTTGTACCAAAACGCCTTGTTTCGCCATATAGAAGGAGTAACCTATTGGCTCAAGGAATTGCCGTATTTCCTCGAATGCCTGTTGATCCAAACATTCGAGCATGAGAATAGGATGACATGCGCATATCATCTGCTTTGCACCTTGCAGTATAGCTAGTTCATGGCCTTCAGCGTCAATTTTAATAAAATGTACATTTGTTAAGCTATTGTCCTGAACAAATCTATCCAAAGAAACCAATTGGCACTTCAGTCTGCTTTCGCTCACATATGGATTGGACGTTAAGGAGGCCAGTGTATTCAGATGATAACTAGGCACAAATAATTCTGCCCCCCCCTCTTTATTGCTGACGGCATACGGATGAACATGCAAGTTTCTGCAACCGTTCAGTTCCGCATTCCCAATCAGAGCCTGATTCGCATCATCCAACGGTTCGAAAGCATGGACTTCTCCGTTCCCGCCTACTAAATTGGCTAATAAAATTGAGTACCACCCCGCATTTGCCCCGATATCCAATGCGATATTCCCTTCTCCGACCAAACGTTGAACCATCGCTGTTTCATCCGGTTCTACGGTCCCTTTCTCTAATAACCAAACTGCCATATCCAGAATTTCAGGGTTCCATTTATACTTTCTGCCATCTTTGAGATGTATTAGCGTTATGTGCTCGGTAATTTCAATACTTGCGATATCGTTACGAATAAGCGTTCTCAAAGCGTCGGCCATCCCCGCAAAATTATGAATTTGATCCTTTAACTTGAGAAATTTCCCCTTGCTTATGTTTTCTGCAATTTGCATTTCTCTCGTATTCATTCATTCACCTTCCTTGTATATTCAGAATAACAGCCTATTAAACTAAAAGTTAAAATCAATGGATTGAATTTCTGGTGACACCTGTGTCCGTTGATCCTTGACGAGACGGACCAGTTCGTTAATCGTGATCTCCGGCCTATCCATAATATGAGTGATTAAGGATTGAAAATGATTACCTAGCATCAAAGCCGTCATTTCATGGAATAAATCGCGGTTGTATTCCAATCTGAAAGTGAACTGCCCGCTTTCCTCTTTGGATAATAAATTAAGATCGAATAAGCTTATCCCTTCCACTTCTTGAGGAATTTGATTCGAGAAATGGAACATGGCTGAGAATATCGGCGTTCTGCTCGGATCACGTTCAGGATTAATCTTAGAAACCAGCGTATCAAAAGGATACTGGCTGTTCGAAAAAGCTTTTAAGCTCTTTTGGCTCACATACTTGGCGAAATCTCTGAAGCTATCATTAGGCTGCAATCGGGCTCTTATACATACGGTATTCGTAAATAATCCAATTACTCGTTCTAAGTCAGCACGGCTCCGATTGGTAGTCGGCACGCCGACGATAATATCTTCATCTCTGGTCGATGCTTGCAACAAAACGAAATAGGTTGCCAGCAGCAAAGCTTGTATGGTTATGCGTTCGCGATGCGACATGGCTTTCACTTGTTGAGTCAGAACGTCCGAGAGCGTAAAGTGAACGGCTCCGCCCTTATAAGTCAGAAATTCCGGCCGCTTATAATCCGTGATGAAGTTTAGGAGTGGCAATGGCTTGGAAAGCTCATTCATCCAGTAGCCTTCCATTTCCAAATATCGGCTGCTGGATGCCAATTGCTCCTGTTCCGCAACCCAATCTACGTATTGCAGAGGAACTGGCTCTAATTCGATTTCATGGCCGGTTATCAGCCCGTTATAGATTTCAAACAGCTCGTTACTGAATATATTCATACTCCAACCGTCTGTTATGATGTGATGGATGTTGACGTAGAGTTCATACCTTCGCTCATGAAGCTTGTACAATTTGATTCGCAACGGGACCTCGCCTAGATCCATCGGCAAACTATTCTGATGCCTGATTTGGCTTGCTAGCTTAATATGCGGCGAGTCCTCCGTCGAAAGATCGATCATTTCCGATACAGTGTCTGCGCTCGGTTTAATGATTTGCCTTGGCGCTCCGTTATCCTCAACGAAATAAGTTCTTAAAGACGCATGCCGCATTACAACCCGATTAAGTGCCTTATGGAAGAGGTCAAGCGATACTTCAGCTTCAATGGACAGCGTTGAGATGAGGTTATACGCTGTCATTTCGGGATTCATTTTTTGTATAGCCCAAATTCTTTTTTGTGCATGCGACAATTCAAACGCCGAACCTATCATTGCTTGATTCATATAGCTAAGACCTATAGTCGTTTCGTTCGCGCTTCTCGTGTCAATGAGTTCGGACAATCCCGATACCGTCATATTCGCGAACAGGTCGCTGATCTGAAGACTTATGTTTAATTCTTTGCCTATTTGATTTGCGATCCTCAAAGCAATAATCGAATCGCCGCCGAGAGAGAACAAATCGTCGTGAATGTTTATCTTGGTCAACCCCAACATTCTCGACCATATATCTGCAACCTTCACTTCCGTCGCCGTGTAACTGCCGTTATCTTTTCCCTCGATGCTTATGGCGGCAGGCAAGGAGTCAAGTATCGCTACGGACCTCATACCGGTTCCTAGCGAACCCTCGGCGTTACGAACGGGCGGAGACTGAGGCTGAACAGTACCCATTCGAATCCATTGATTCATCCGCTCGGCCAAAGATCCGCTCGATACAACGACATGATCATACTTACGATTGCCCATGACAATGATGCGGCTGAGGGCCTCAAGTCCTTCATCGTACGCCATTGTATAATGATCTAATGTCGACCTAAGCGATACATCACGTCTCTCCGACTGCCATGCATCCCATCCTATGCTGATCCAACGATTGACCGATGTCTGATTATGCTTGACGACGAAATGGTCAGCAAAGATGTTCGCAGCCGAATAAGCCGAGAAGCCGAGACCGCCAAGCACTGAAGATAATGAAGAGAAAACAACGCAAAAATCCAGGTTGTGTCCCTCGAAAATTCGGTCCAGTACTTGAAGTCCTTTGACCTTTGCTTGAAACTGCCCTTCGAAGTGAGGGATTTGAATACGATCAATGAGTTCAATCGATTCCCCTTCCAAAATACCTGCAGCGTAAATAATACCTTTGATAGGACCGGATACGGCCTCAACATCCTTAACCTTCTCCGACATGGCCTGCTCATCCGCAATGTCCGATTGAATGAGCGAAACCCTGGCTCCAAGCGCTTCCAAACGCAAGATTTTCTCCATTTTGGCGCGGACCGAAACCTCCAGGTCGCCGGAGACGAGCATACGATCCCAATCCTTTCTCTCTGGAAGAACTGTCCTTCCTGCAAGAATCAAATGAACATGAGCAATATTCGCAAAGTATTCTGCAACGACAAACCCGATATTTCCCAGCCCGCCGACAATGAGATAATTCCCGGCCTCCTGAACGATCGCAGAGGCATCCTCTCTTCCTCCGAACGATCTTGATTCTTCAATTTGTTGAACGAGTCGCTTACCATGTCTCATCGCTACAACGGGCTCCAAACGGTCAGCATTAAATTCCTCCAGCAGTCTAGCTGCTAATGTGGTACCCGCCGGGAGGTCAGCCATATCCAAATCCACACACTGGCAGCTGATATTCATATACTCCTGCGGAATTACTTTGCAGCCAGCGAGCACAGTCGCCTTATCAGGGTTAAGTGATTCATTGCCCGTAATGTCAAATAACTGGTCTGTTACAGCCTGAATTTTCGTTCCATCCGTCATCCCAAGCCTGCCGATTGTTTTCGATAAGAGAATCAAGCTGTATAATCCATTGACCTGCGCCGTCTCAAAGCTACTTGAGTTATTAAGTCCCCATAAGTGGACAATATTCACAGAGACCGCTTGTTTGAGAATCGGGGTTTCGAACAAAGTAACATAATCGTTTTGATCACCCACTCGCATGGACACTTCATGCGGATTAGTCACTTCGTAACGAAACGAGGCAGAAACCGCAATCACCGTGTTGCCCCCCGCTCGCAATTGATCGATTATGCTTGTGCCTATACCATGGGAATCCATAAATACAACCCAAGGTTTCTGTTGACTGGTCGGGAATGGTTGAGTAGCAAGCTTCAAATATTTCCAAGTCGCCGTGTAGAACCAATCGGATAGATTCCTTTTATGAATTGAAAGCCGCTCGTCAGACGGTCCGATATTGACCTCAGGCCGGCTCGTCTCTTCCTTCGCCACAACCCAACGGCGTTCCGCCGAGAAGGGATAGGTCGGCAGACTCACCTTCTTGACATCGATCCCCTCATAAAGCTGTTCCCATTCGACCTCATGTTCCGACATATAGCTCTCAACTGCACACTTTATCCTGGGATCCTGAATCTCAACGATACGAACTTCTTCCCCTTGAACTGCACAATTGTAATGTACTCCTTGCACGGATTGCGAACTCTGTTTCGGGTCAGTCGCAATGCCTTTCAATTTGGCAAGCAAGTCTTCCTTACTGCTCGCCACAACAGCCAAACGACATGCATATCGGCCTCTTCCCGTATTCACGGTATAGCAGATATCGGCCAAACGACTTAATTCTGCCTTGGTCTCAAGGAAATCCACATATTCGAGCATAAGCCTATGCATGGCGTCTTCATCCCGAGTGGAAAGCGTAAACAAATGGCTTGTCTCCGTATGGTCAACCCTAGACAGAACAAGGCTCGGCGCCTCTTCCAATACGATATGACAGTTCGTTCCGCTAAGACCGAAAGAACTGACGCCGCAATGTCTTGGCGCGTTCCCTCGCGGCCACACTTGCATTCGATCATTGACATATACGGCGGTCTCTTCGAGTCGGATACTGCGGTTTGGACGATTAAAGTGTAAGGTTGGCGGCAGCACCTGGTGTTTAAGGGCCATAATCGCCTTCACAAGTCCGGCCACTCCGGCAGCATGGTCGAGATGACCGATGTTCGATTTTACAGATCCGATCGCACAGAACTGCCGCTTATCGGTATATTTTGAAAAAGCTCTTTGAATCCCATTGATTTCGACAGGATCTCCCAGCCTTGTTCCTGTTCCATGCGCCTCTAGATATGCGATGGATTCCGGCTGGATGTTCGCGTCTTCCCAAGCGGCAATCAGCAGTTCTTCCTGCGCTGAAGGGTTGGGAGCGCTGAGGCTGGATGATCGCCCATCTTGATTCACCGCACTGCCTTTGATAATCGCTTCGATATGATCTCCGTCATGCATGGCTTTCCAAAGCGGCTTAAGCAATAGACAAGCGACACCCTCGCCAAATCCCGTTCCGTCAGCTTGGTCATCGAAGGTCCTTGTTAAGCTGTCGGAAGATCTAATTCCAATATCGGTTTCCATACTTGCAACTAGCGGCAGCAAATTAATCTTGACTCCGCCGGCAAGCGCCATATCGCACTCCCCGTTACGAATGGATTGACAGGCCATATGGATGGCAACCAAAGAGGAAGAGCATGCCGTATCTACCAGCATGCTCGGGCCTTTCAAATCCAATAAGTAAGATAGCCTGCTTGCAATGACGGACTTAATATTGCCCGGAATCGATAGCCCCTCCTGATCAGGTGCAAGGAGCCGAATATAGTCCTTGTAGGACTCCCCAAAGTCGGAGCTGAAGCCGACGAATAATCCTGTTTTGGTTCCAATGATTCGCTTGCCGCCGTAACCTGCGTCTTCAAGAGCCCCCCACGCTGCCTGAAGAAACAACCGTTGGTTAGGGTCCATCAACTCCGCTTCTTTGGGAGACAAGTGGAAAAACTCAGCGTCGAACCCGCTGATATTGTCTAGGAATCCTTCAAAGGAATACTCCCATTCGTTCTCCGCCAAACCCAAATATTTCATTCTGGACATAAAAGCCTCCGGGTCAGGCTTACGTTGTTCCGGCAATTCTCGAATGCACCACTCGCCATTTACGACCATTTGCCAATAATTCTCTAGGTTGTTGGCTCCTGCCACTCGCCCGTCCATGCCAATTATCGCGATATCATGCTTGGATACCGTAGAAGGTGAGGGCGATGGGAGCCCATCCTCGTTTTGTTCCATGCTCCAATCAAGCAATCTCTTACGCATTAACAGCTTCACCATCCTCTACTCGGTTCAAGAATGTACACCTTGCATCGATATGAATTCCGCTAACAAATGCCCGGTGCCTGTCTCGGTAAGTAGCTGGTGAAAACGCTCTTCCTGCTCTTCTTGAGGTACCCTCTTTGTAGCAAACACACTCTTTAACATAAGAATCGCTTCTTTCATCTGTTCCAAGCTTGGTTTCGAATTCGACTTGTCCAATTCGTCTTGCATTTCCTGGATACGACGATACGGAATAACTACCCCCTGCTTATACTCTTCGTTATCCCAGTTTTGGTTGCGAGTCGCCACCGCGATACCCAAACAGCGGGTCACGACGGTCGGTACCCGCTTCAGCTCTGAGGCAACCTGAACGGCAAACTCCTTACGGTCATTCTCGTGGTCATACGAATAGGTTTTTATCGACGTATCGCAATCCCGCATGAGATTTTTCAGCACGGATTTCGGTCCAAGTTCCAACGCGTGAGTAACCCCAACTTCACTTAGATGGCTGACCGTTTCGTACCAGCGAACCGGCATGGTCATTTGATTTGTCAGATTCGTTATGATTTTCGTGGAATCTCTGTATACTTTCGCATCGACGTTCGATACCATTGCCCATATCGGATTTCTGAACTTATATTGTTGAAGTTCTTCTCTGAATTGGGCGGCAGCAGGTGCCATTAATGGACTATGGAACGGTGCACTTACATTCAGTGCCCTGACCACTGCACCTTTCGCAGCTAATTGCTCTGATACACGTTCAACGTCCTCGGCCAGTCCGGAAATGACAACCTGCCGAGGCGAGTTATAGTTAGAAACCGCGACATTCCCCGCATCCGAACAAGCCGCCTCCACGTCATGAACATCGACTTCGCTTACGGCGGCCATCGCACCTTGACCGATGCCGACCGCCTCTTGCATGAATCTGCCTCTTGCTCGTACGATTCGCACTGCATCCTCGAAGGCGATGGCACCCGTACATGTCAATGCGGTAATTTCTCCTAAGCTATGGCCTGCGAAATATGCAGGCAGAATGCCGATCTCCTGCATATACTGTCGAAACATCGCTACACCGGCAGTAAGCAACGCTGGTTGCGTGATCTCCGTCCTTGACAATTCGGAGTGGGGATCTTCTAAGCAGATTTGGGTCAAATTGATGCCTAACGCCTCGCTGGCCTCATCAAATGTCGACTTCACGATGGCGTGATCAGCGATGAGCGACTTACACATACCTACATACTGCGAACCTTGACCGGGGAATAACAATGCAATTTTTATCAACTATATCAGTCCTTGTCTTTATGATTTAATCATTTCCTCTATGTTCGAAAGAAGCTGTCGGAAAGCTTGAAATAATCTGTTGACGGCTTGCATGCTCACACGCGAGGTCATGTTCTCGCAAGATACATGAATGACTCCGCCAGCAAGCCAAGCTCTAAAAGCTATATCATAGCGGCCGGGTACGGCTCTGGTAGCATGTTGAACTAATACAAAGTAAGCGTACCCATCCGGCTTGACGATTGGCGGATCGGCAACCTTCTCTGAGTGAAGAAGCCCTTTTGCGGCAGAGGCTATGACATCGGAGAAGTGTTCCGCATCCAATAACTGAACCACAAAGGAGTTAACCGAAGCTCCTGTCTGTATGTTGATTGAAACCTCGTCCTGATTTATCACATCTGCCAGCAGGTACGCATAGATGGCAGCAATGACATCGAAGTGCTGTACGCCGTACCGATTCGAAATGCGCGTGATCGCCGAAGTTTCATCCGCAGTGAGCACGAATTGCATGATTTCCTGCCTAACTGTACCGGCTTCGGCAAGGAAATAAAGCTCCGGAAGTTTCACGCCATGCACTTCTTTCCCGGATACGGAATTTGCCTTCAGTGTTGACTCGATCTGTCCGGCCAGCTGTCCGATCGTCGGGAAACCAAACAAGTCTGCCACAGTGATCACGCCCGGATACAGCTGTTCGATCTGTTCAGCCAACAGGACGAGTATGAGCGAATTCCCACCGGATTCTAAGAAGCTATCATGCAACCCGATTGATCCTATACCGACTAGAGCATTCCATATCTCTATCAACGCTTTCTCGACCTCTGTCGCAGGCGCTACCGATTGCTTCTCTTGTTCAAGCTGAGGTTGCTTGGCCTGAAGCGCCTTCCGATCTATTTTTCCGTTTGGCGTATGCGGCAGGGTATCCAGTTCTACAAATACAGCAGGAATCATATAGTCTGGGAGTTTGTTTGCTGCATGCCTTCTAATATGAGCTGTATCAATTGATTGATTAGCGGTGTAATACGCCGCCAGGTATTGCAATCCCGCATTGGACTGGCATGGGACTACAACGGCTTCACGCACATCCTCAAACTGATTGAGAATACTTTCAATTTCACCTACTTCAATCCGGTATCCTCTGATCTTGACCTGGCTATCCAATCTTCCCAAGAATTGAAGCCTGCCATCCGGCAACCATTTGACGGAGTCGCCTGTCCTGTACAGGAGCTCATTATCTGCAAACGGCGAACGAATAAACTTCGTGCGGGTCAGTTCAGCATTGTTCCAATACCCCCTTGAGACCCCATCACCAGCAATACACAGCTCGCCCGGGATTCCAATGCCGAGCAATCGGCATTCCGTGTCCACAACATAAACTCTCGTATTGGCAATGGGCTTGCCTATTGTAATTTCGCTACTCGTATCCAGCCGATCAAGCAATGACCATACAGTCGTTTCCGTCGGCCCGTACATGTTGTAGATCCGTGCTTGTGTCGTTTCACGGAGCCGATGCAACAAGGAGTGCGGAAGCATCTCTCCTCCGATGAGGATATTCTTCACGGTCTTTAGATGACTGCTGACTTTGACACTTCCAAGGAAATACTGCAAGCGGGATGGCGTCAGTTGGATAGTATCAATGGGCACCTCATCAAGCAGCTTGGCCAAGCTGTCCGGATCTTTACTCTGCTGATCGCTTGCGAGAACGACTTGCATGCCCATCGTGAGCGGCAACAACGTTTCCAACACGAAAATATCGAATGATAGGGTTGTTAGAGAAAGCACCGAGGAGTCAGGAACGAACGGAATGGTATCCGTTATTCCAACTATGAAATTAACGACGTTACGATGCTCGATCATTACCCCTTTCGGATTGCCCGTAGAACCAGATGTGTAAATCACATACATTAAATCGCTGCCTTCGCTTGCCGTTCTAGGAGCCGATAGGTCATTCTCCACAGGTACCATCCCTGCATCTCGCCCAAGAATAATCATCTCTCCTTCGAATCTTACTCTGCCTGCGAGGTCCTCCTGTGTCAGCAACAACCGGCTGTTGCTGTCCTCAAGCATATAATTCAGCCTCTCAGATGGGTAAGTGGGATCTAACGGCACATAAGCGGCTCCGGCTTTCAACGTTGCAAGGATCGCCACCAGCAAATCCGCTGACCTCTCGAGCATAATTCCCACGAAGTTCCCTTTGCCGATTCCTTTGGCTCGCATGTAGCCCCCCAAGCGACTCGACTTTTCGTTCAAATCCCTGTATGTGATGCAATCCGTTCCGCATCTGACCGCCATCCGATCCGGATACCGCTCCGCTTGATTCTCAAACAGAGCATGAACGGTAGCTTCTCGATCGTACTCCCGTCGCGTATCGTTAAAATGCTGCGTTATTTGTAAGCGTTCCTTTTCCGTCATGATATCAATGGAGGATATCGGCACCTCAGGATCATTTGCTACCTGCATAGCAATTTGCACGAAATGCTCCGACATCCGCTCAATCGTTCGTTCTGCGAACAACGCTGAAGAGTACTCAAAATGAAGTATGATTTCTCCTTCCATTTCTTCCGCCTGCAAAGTCAAATCGAATTTGGAAATGTCGGGCATGTAAGCGAACGCCTCAAACTTCAGCCCTGCCATCTCATTGACTTCGTGTTTCGTATTCTGAAGCACAAATAGCGTGTCAAAGAGCGGGTTTCTACTCAAGTCGCGTTGCACATTCAACTTCGTGACCAAATCCTCGAATGGATAATCCTGATGCTCGAAAGCAGTAAGCACTCGTTCTGCGACCTCTACCAAGAAAGAACGGAACGTTTTCTGTCCAGAAGGATAACTCCTGATCGCGAGCGTATTAATGAATAGCCCCATCATATCTTCCAAATCCATATGATTTCTTCCCGCCGTTGGCGTGCCAATCACGATGTCTTCTTGTGAAGTATACTTGGACAGCAATGTGTAATAGACCGCCAACAATAGTGAAAATAGCGTCGTGGAATGCTTACCAGCCAGCCTCTCCAGTTCGCTCGTCAATTTTTTATTTATTTTGTGAACGAAACGCTTCCCTTCATATCGTTGAATCGGCGGCCTTGGATAATCTGTGGGCAGATTGAGCAAAGGCAATTCTCCGTTGAAGACAGACAACCAGTATTGTTCTTGGTGCTTCATGATATCGGACCGCAGTAGCTCATGATGCCAAATCGCGTAGTCCTTGTACTGCAACGGTCGTGGTTCAAGCTCGTCCCCGTTGTATAAAGCCGTAAGCTCGCGAATCATGATGCCTGTCGTCCAAGGACCGTCTGATATAATATGGTGCATATCCAAGAGCAGATAATGTGTCTCCTTATCGACACGTAGCAATTTACTGCGAATTAACAGGTCTTCTTTTAAACGAAACGGTCGAACGAATTCTTTCAGCTTGCTCTCCAGTTCATGCTCTTCGCAAGTTTCGCAAGGTATGTCCAGCGTCATTAGTTCTACCATTCGCTGTACCGGTTCTCCGTCGACTAGTTGGAACCGTGTCCTGAGGATCTCATGTCTTTCTACAATGCTGCCCAGACAGTTGCATAATTTTTCTGTATCCAAGGGTCCTTCCAATCGATAAATCATTGGCATATTATAACTGATCGAATCCCCTTGTATCTCCGAAAGAATGTACAATCTTCTCTGCGAAGCCGTTGTCGGGTAATAAGTTCGCTCCTTAACTCGAGGAATAGGCGTATATGTCTCCTGCTCCGCCGTTCGTATATAGTCAGCGATACCACTAATCGTTTGCCTATCAAATATTTCCCTCAAAGGGATCTGTACATGAAATCCCCGATGAATGCGGAAGGCCATCATCATAGCGCTTAAAGAATGACCTCCAAGCTCAAAGAAATTGCTGTTGACCCCGAAGTCTTCGCGCTCCAGTAGCTCCTTCCAGATGCCATGCAGCCGATTCTCTAGAGCACCTGATGGAAGGCTGGCATCTCCCGTGTATGCGCGAGCCATCTTTGATAGTTTCTTTCGGTCAACCTTGCCGTTAGGTGTCAAAGGCAACCGATCTAAAATGAAGAATTCGCTCGGTATCATGTAGAGCGGAAGTTCTTGGCGAAGATGACGAATAAGCTCGGCATTTGTAACCTCCCCAGAGGCAACGACGTACGCGGCAAGCGTCATATTCCCTTCCGATCCTTCCCGCCCGGCAACGACTGCTTCTTCCAAATGTGGGTGACGATGCAGTACAGTTTCAATCTCGCCAGGCTCAATTCGGTACCCTCGTATCTTAAGCTGGTTATCTTTCCTTCCAACTACTTCCATACTTCCGTCACGATGCATGATACCTAGATCTCCCGTACGGTATATCCGGTCAGACTCTATTTTAGAAAATGGATTAGGAATAAAGCGTTCTGCCGTAAGAGCTGAATTATTCCAGTATCCATCGGTAACCCCCAGACCGGCTATGCATATTTCGCCGACGGTATTGAACGGCAACGGACTAAGGTCGTCATCTAGTACATAGATTTGCGTATTAGCAATAGGTCTGCCTATAGATACCTGCTGATCAGCTTGAATCTCATATGCCGAAGACCAGACCGTCGTTTCAGTCGGTCCGTACATATTTAAAATTCTTGCATCGGTGACCTCGCGCAACTCGCGAATGAGCCTTTCATCCAGCTTCTCGCCGCCAATTAAAATCGTCTTCAACGAACGAAGGAACTTGTGTGACTCCTTATCCTGTAGCATGATCTTTAATCTGGAGGGCGTACATTGCATTTGGGTAACCGGTCGGAGCTGCCGTTCTGACTGACGTGCCTCAATTGTTCCGTCAAACTTGCCTTTCACCTGGTTCAAGTGCTCTAGCCCTTCCCTGATATCTGCTTCGGACAATCCAAAATCGACTAAACAAGCGATCTCGTTGACGCCCATTCGACTGAGTTTCGAGACTAAGGAGGAACAGGTTTCCGGGGTGCCGAATAGCGCTGCCCTGGACCAATATTTCTCGAACGCCAGCTCGACAAGCTCGTCTGTCCTCACTTTGGATCCAAGCCAACTCTCAACATCTGGAATGTCAAGACTTTGTGCCAAATTCTTCATTAATCCAATGCTGGAACGGATATATTCGCAGAATGGTGACTTGATCTTTGCTTTCACAGCGTGCTCGTCGTCCCCGATAAACGTGTGTAGCATAATTGCAACCTTGGATTTACTGGAATCATAGCCGTACTCTTCAAGCGTCGTTCGGTAAACTTTAATATTCTCTTCCAGATCTTCAACTTCCTGACCCAACAAATGCGTAAGAATATTCGCGCCGATTCGGCCAGCCCGAATAAAGGTATCGCGGCTTCCCGCGCTCGTAATCCACATCGGAAGTTCGGCTTGCAACGGTCTAGGATATGTCTTGATACTGACTGGTTTGCCGGACCCGTTCAGAAACTGATGCTCCTCTCCCCGCCAAAGCTTCTGGATCACATCGACTTGCCCGAACATCTCATCGACCCGGTTATCGTACCTCTCGGGGTAAAATACAAAGTCATCCGAATGCCAGCCGGAAGCGAATGCCAGCTCGACGCGGCCGCCGGAAAGATTATCGACGACGGCCCACTCCTCCGCAACGCGGGCAGGATGATGAAGCGGAGCTACAACACTACCCGAACGGATGCGTAGCTTATTCGTCTTTACAGCTACAGCAGCTGACAGAACAGACGGATTAGGGAACAGGCCTCCAAATTCGTGAAAGTGCCTCTCCGGGACCCACACTGCTTCAAAGCCGTTCTGATCGGCGAATTGCGTTGTTTCCAAGAATAGCCGATACTTTTCCCGCTCGTCCTCTGCGCCATAATTCGAGAAAAACAATAGGCTGAAAGATACTTCATCCATCTGCCCGACGCGTAAAAACGCATCGTACGAATGATTCATTACATGGTCCTCGGGCTTAAGGACAACCTGTATCCCTTTCGATAACGTCCACAATAATTCAAGTACGGATATATCGAATGATACCGTCGTTAAAGCGAGAAATGCCTCGTTCATCGAAGGCCGGATCACCGCATCCATACCGGTTACGAAGTTGAGGACATTACCATGGGTAACCATGACGCCTTTCGGTTTTCCTGTTGAGCCTGAAGTATACATCAAGTAGGCCAGATGATCCCCGTGAATCGGGGTTGCAACTGCCTCTGCCATAAATCCCGGATCGGCCGTCC
Organism: Paenibacillus amylolyticus; assembly: GCF_003719335.1. Lineage (GTDB taxonomy): Bacteria > Bacillota > Bacilli > Paenibacillales > Paenibacillaceae > Paenibacillus > Paenibacillus amylolyticus_D. The sequence continues at coordinate 144,277 of NZ_RIAS01000007.1, read as the reverse complement.
CCTCTATGACTTCGATAACGTGCAACGCATAGCCTTCAAGCCTTGCCACCAAATCGCGCTCCGTGACTACCCACTTTGTTTGACTGTCCGTAATCATATGAGCTATGCGATCTTCAGGAAAGTTCGGGTCAATTGGCAAGTATGCCCCGCCTGCCTTCAATATCGCAAGCATGCCAACCACTAGATTAATGCTACGGGAGTGCATGAGCCCAACGATGCAGTTGGGGCCTACACCATGGTTGCGCAAGATGAAGGACGTCTGCTTCACTCTCGCCATAAGCTCCGAATAGGTGACCGACTCATCTTGATATACGATTGCGATTTGTTCTGGATACAGCTCAGCCTGTTTATCAATTAAATCCACGACTGTCTTGTTTATTGGCAAGTCCAAGCTGGTTGCATTGTGCTCATACAGCAACTTGTGAAGCTCTTCCTCCGTAATGAGCCGAATACTCCGCAACTGCTCGTCAGACTGCGCCACCACAGCTCGTAGCATGTGGACGTAATATCCAGCAATCCTCGTTGCCACAGCTTCCGTATACAAAGAGCTGTCATACTCCAATCGACCCTGCAAATCCGTAGACGAATAGCGGAAAGCAAAGAGCGTTCCGCAAGCAATTTGATCTTCCCATCCTGCAGGGCTAATATTCTCAAGCATGAACATGCAATCCGACAGAGGAAAACCTTCCCCCGATTGATCAAGGTTGAGCTTATCCCACAATACGTCCGTTGGATAATTCTGATGTTGAAATGCTTCATGAGCGGTAACCTTAACTTTCGAGAGCAATTGCTTAAAACTGAGTTCGCCATCTACGCTTTCTCTTAATGGGAGGACAGCGTTAAGCCAACCGTTCTCGAGCTTGCCCATATGGTGCATCGGGGAGCCAATAATAAGATCCCGGCGACCCGTGCATTTATACAACAACGCGAAGAGAACGCTTACCAATAACACGTGGATGCGTTCCTCAACTCCCCCGCAGATGGCATTCACTTTATCAAATATTTCCGTAGGGATAATGATATTCGCTTGTTTACGTTCCCCAGACACAGCCGTATCGGTCAATTCATACGGAATGTGGGTATGGTCTTCGACGCCTGACAGTTTGCCCAGCCAGTAAGCTTCTTCAGCAACAAGTTGCTTGGCAATTACTGTTTTTTCGGTCAGCATCTCTCTCATCAAGATTCTCTTCTCCCCTTTATCCCTCTTACCGCCAGAAACTTCTTATCGCTTGTTTGAAATATATGGTCCCACAAGGTAATAAAAAAAGAATAGTTGCACTTGTACAAATCATGATGTTTCAAATGGTATGTGCCTATTGATAGCCATCGGGTGATGATGCCCCTGATTCTCGGGTTGTGATCAACAACCTTACCAGCTAAGAACACTTCATAAGCATAATGAAACGCCAGCAGTATCCCTCCTGGAATCGGATCGATGAAGGTAAGTACAATTAGGGGTGCTGTCAGCGTTATCCAAACATCCAGCGAAGCCTTCAAGCCCCCGAACCAAAAAAAATAGTTCGAAGGCTCAGGCCAATTTGATTCCCCGTACTTGACACGGTGATGCACGATATGGATTTTGTATAAAATGTTTTTCTTATGGGGAATATGCGCCAGCCGATGGACGCCGTACGAATACAGCGTCCAAATGAAGAAGTATGCAATCACTTTTCCGATCACGAATATCATTGACATCCTCCAGTCTCTTACTGGTTGCTTCAGAATACGAAATCATCGAGAAGCTCCGGCAATAATACGCTTTTGGCAACCGATCGGTCACTTGACAGCGTCATTTCGCCAATGCCAATGTTCTCATTATCCAGCGCTTGTTTCAGTATTTCGATATAGCGGTCCAGCATCCGCGAAGCTGTATCTTTCCGGAACAAGTCTACAGCGTATTCTAGCTGGAACGTTATATCTTGGTGCTGTTCGATTGCCGTCAACAAAATCTCGGCTTTCAACGCTCCGTTATGGAAGTCCTCGGAACGAACGGTCAAATCCGGTAGCTCCAGGGACTGATCCGCCAGCGACTGGTGGAAGAACATTGTATTAAACACAGGCATCAATCTATTAGCGCCGGAATCCCCTAATTTTCGTACGATCTCATCGAATGGATAATCTTGATGGTCAAACGCACTAATAATCGAATGCTTCGCCTTCAGGAGTCCGGATAAGAACGTGTCCGATTCGTCCAAATGATGCCTTAAAGCCAGCGAGTTCACGAATAGCCCAACGCAATTTTGAATATCCGTATGTCTCCGTCCAGCTACCGGCGTTCCGATCGCAAAATCATTTTGACCGGAATACTTAGCCAGCAGAATATGGAATGAGTTCCACATAATCATAAATGGCGTAACCTGGTGCTTCCTCGATAACCTCATTAGCTTTGAAGTATACTCCTCGTTCAGCGTTGCCTTGCACAGCTCGCTTCCCGAAACCAGCTTCTTCTCTCTAGGAAAGTCCGTTGGAATCTGCAGGTACGGCACTTGGTCCAAAGCAGTCAACCAAAAATCGGCTTGACGGCTCAAGAGAGCACGCTGTTCATTGGAGTCTAACCACGTTGCATAATCCATATAGGAAGTACTACGTGTACGAGTGTCCTCGCCTTTGTATAGAGCTGTAAAATCTTTTAGCAAGATTTTTACAGATTCGCCGTCTGAAACGATATGATGGATGTCTATGATAAGCAAATGCTTTTTGTCCCCCGTTTTGACTAAAACTACCCTGCAAAGCGGGGCCTTCGTCAAGTCGAACGGTCGCAGGAATCGTTTCAGTACATCCTGCATGCCATGCGGTTCTTCGATTTCCTCATACTGGACTTGGCAGTCAACCTCATCCCTTACCTTCTGAACAATTTGATCTTGGATAACGGTAAATTCTGTTCGAAGGGCTTCGTGCTTGGCAAACAGCGCTTCAAATGCGTGTTGGAAACGTTCAATATCAATTTCCCCCTCCAGCGAAAGAACAAATGGAATGTTGTAGTCCATCGATTGTTCATTCATCTGCTGTAGCAAATACATCCGCTTCTGGGAGGGAGTCAATGGATAATGGTCTGCTTTCGGTGCGATAGAAATGCGGCTCCAAGCTTCTGCTTTCGGGAGGCGCTCGATCTCTTCTGCCATCTCCTGAAGCGATGCTTGATTGAATATTCTTGATAACGGCAGTTCCACCTGAAAGGCTTCTTTCACTGCTGTGACCAGCGTTATCGCCCGCATAGAATTTCCGCCTAACTCAAAGAAGTTGCTTTCCGTGCCGAATTCATCGTTGTAATTTAAAACTTCTTTCCAGACAGCATGCAATTTGTGTTCAGTGTCGGTGGAGCAAGGGATGATCTCCCCATGCTGTCTGACCAACTTAACTCCTTCGGCACTCGTAAGCGCCTTCTGATCTACCTTGCCGTTCGCGTTAATTGGGATATCCGCCACTTGCACGATATGTGAGGGAATCATATGCACCGGAAGTTGCTTCTTCAAGAACGGCAATAGTTCATCCAAGGTTAGCTGCTGTTCCGATACGATATAGGCAGTCAGATCCAACATGTTGTCCCGATTTCGGACGGCATCCACAACGCAATCCCGTACTGCGTTGTGTTGGATGAAGATCGTGGCGATTTCTCCTAATTCAATCCTTACCCCGTTTACTTTCACCTGCGAATCTATTCTACCGAGGTATTCGATTTGTCCATCAGGCAGCAATCTACCCATGTCGCCAGTTCGATACAACCGAATATTACGGTCTAGCGGGTGCATTACGAACTTCGCGTTCGTTAGATCCGGATTGTTCCAATAACCATTAGCCAACCCTTTCCCTGAGATGCAAATCTCTCCGGGAACGCCTATAGGCAGCTGCTGTAGATTATTATCGAGAATGTGGATGTCTACATTGCAGATCGGCCTTCCGATTGGAATGTTCGCTTGCCAACGTTCAACTGTAAAGCAAGTTGTTACGACAGTGTTCTCTGTCGGTCCGTAGTTATTATAGACGGTATAGTCAACAGGAGTGAATTTACGCAACTGTTCGCCTCCAGTCAATAATGTCAGAAGCGATGACGGCCCCCCTATCTCCATAAACCGTTCAGCAATAGGCGTAGGCAAGAAGGCAATCGTCACACCCATGTCGTTGATAAATGCAGACAGCCCTAGCATATCTAGCTTTAGCCGCTCTGGTAACATCACGATACCTGCGCCGGAACAAATATAAGGGAATATTTCCCACACCGTTGCATCAAAGCCTAATCCTGCATACTTCAGAGCGCGATCTTCTCCCCCGATGCGAAACTGTTCTTGGTGCCATCCGCATAAATTCGAAAGTGCTTGATGACCTACCACAACGCCTTTGGGAACACCGGTCGAGCCAGATGTGTAGACCATGTAAGCGGCATTGTCATTTTTCCGTTCGATCCGAAGAGTGATTTCGCCTTCCAAATCCCAATTCAATGCGTCGAGATCAATGGCAAACGTATTCTCTTCTTCACAAAGATCCATCAGATGGGTCTGGGTCAATATCAGTCCTGCACAGCTGTCGCGAAGAATATGCCGTACGCGGTCAGCCGGATACTTCGGATCGATTGGAACAAAAGCTTTCCCTAGCTTGAGTATCCCAAGAATGCCAGCAATCATATGAATTGATGGTTCTACCATGATCGCTATGAACGGACTGCTCTCCACTGCCGAATGCTGCATATAGGCTGCAACCCGATTAGCTCTAGCATTCAATTCCGAATAGCTGAATTCGCAACCATCGCATAAGACTGCGACTTGATGCGGATATGCGGTCGCAAGCTTCTCGAATTGTTCCAGTACCGACGATTCATCCAGCTTACGGTCATCTCCGCTTAATAGATGCCGAATGTGTTTCAACTCGGATTCGTCTAACATTTGAACTAGCCCGAGTTCCACGGTGGGCCTGCGAATGACATCGAGCAGGATATTGATATAATGGCGAGCGAGACGTTCTACATATTCATTCGAATATAGATCCGTTCTATATTCGAATATAAATTCAATCTCTTCCTTATCTTTCTCTACGGCATACAAGGTGAGATCGAATTTGGAAGCCAGAACGGTTTGGTCGCTTTGTTTAACAACGACATCGTCTAATTCGATTGCTCCGATGTTCATATTTTGCAGAATAAACATGATATCAAACAGCGGATTCCGGCCGTTCTCCCTATGCAATGACAACTTCTCCACAAGCCGGTCAAATGGATACTCCTGGTTCTCGAATGCCTCCATGACAGTCGACTTTACATTCTGCAAATAACTCGCAAAAGGCAAATCCCCCTCTGGGCGGTGACGCATCGCAATCGTGTTCACGAACATGCCGATCACTTCCTGGAAGTCTTCGTGCGTTCGTCCTGCAACCGCAGAGCCGATGACCATATCTTCCTGTTGCGTGTACCGGTACAGCAACGTCCCTAATACCGCATTCAACAGCATATATAAGGTAACATTCTGTTCCTTGCACAACCGCATAATTTCGGCCGTGCTTGCTTTGTCAACTCTCGCGTACACCTTATCTCCCAGGTACGAGCTGGAGCTCCCCCTCTTACCGTCCGCCGCAAGGTCAAGCGAAGGAATCTCACCCGAGAATTGATTCAGCCAATACCGTTCCTGATCGGCTAAGACGCCCGATGCAATTCGCTCCTGCTGCCATTCCACGTAATCGCGGTATCGCGTACGAACGGGCGGCAAGGATTCGCCTCGATACAATCGGGTAAATTCGTCAATGAGTATGCCTGTGGATACTCCGTCACATGCAATGTGATGCGTGTCCAACATTAAAATATGGTGTTGATCGTGAACTTTCCACAAAGCTACCCTGATGAGCGGACCGCTTCCAAGATCAAACTCACGAACAAATTGGCGCTTCTTTTCCTCCAACTCCTCGCCCTTGACCACGCTATACTCGATAGCGAAAGATTCATGGCGATCGGGAATGACTTGCACCGGAGTTCCGTCAACCGTTTGAATGGTAGCTCGCAGCATTTCGTGCCGGTCCACTAGAGCACAAAATGCGATTTCGACTTGCTCTTTGCTTACGCTGCCATCGATTTCGACGCAGGCCGGCATATTGTACCGCAACGCATTCGGCGCCATCACGTCCATGTAATATATTTGTTTCTGTCCCGCCGAGAGCTGATAATAAGATCGCTCCGGCGCGGTTGGCAAGCATATAAAGTCGTCTTTCTCCCCATTCATGATAAATCGGGCAAAGCCTTCGATCGTTGGATGCTTGAATGCTTCGGCGATAGGTAGGCGCACTCCCATTCGCTTATGGATTTTCCCAAGGAGATTTATGCCTTTAAGAGAATCGCCGCCCAGCTCGAAGAAATCATCGTGAATGCCAATCGGTTGTACACCAAAAAACTGCTCCCAAACGGAAACCAATTCTTCTTCCGAGGCGTTGCGCGATCCAACATAATCCGAGGACAAGTTGGGTCGGGAATCGTATGAGCGATCAGCCGAATCCGCGAGATCCGCATTTTCTTCGCCTGCTTGGCTCACCCACTGTTCAATCCGTGTCGTAAGAGAACCTGTCGATACGACGACCTGGTCCGTCACCGCATGGTCAATAATGCGGAACATCGCCTCTATTCCCTCTTGATAGGTCATCGTATACTGGTCCAAGGTTGTCCGAATACCGGATGCTTTCCCTTTCTCGGAGGGCCAAGCATCCCAATCGATGCTAACCCAACGGTTAAGCATTTTTTGGTTGTGGCAGGACACAAAATGGTCTACGTAAGCGTTAGCAGCAGCGTATGCGCTGAATCCGATCCCTCCTAGAATGGAAGCAAGGGACGAGAAGATGATACAGAAGTCTAGCTTCTGGTTCTTGAAAATCTCCTCAAGAACCGTCAATCCCTTCACTTTAGAGTGAAACTGCGTTTCAAAGTGAGTCTTTTGAATCGAGCTAATTAATGCTAAGGAATCCCCTTCTGTGACGCCTGCCGAATAGATTACGCCATGGACCGGGCCATACAGACGCTCAAATTCCCCAATTTCTGCCTTTAGTAGGGTGGCATCGGCCACATCCGCTTGGATATAGTGTACATTCGCACCCAATGCTTCCAGTCGCTTCAACTTGTCAATCTTCCTACTAATGTGATCGTCCGGACCATGAGTGGATAACCAGCTACCCCATTCTCCCCGGCCCGGAATTTCGGTCCGCCCTGAAAGGACGAGATGCGTTGCGCCTATTCCCGCTAGGTGTTCGGCAACAGTGTAACCGATATTGCCTAATCCGCCTGAGATGTAGAAGGACTTATCTTTATATTGTTCTTGGCCTTCGGAGGGCAACGGCGTCAACTGATGAGCTTGGAAATCTTGTACCAATCTCTTTCTGTTGCGATAGGCTACCGTAGGCTCCAAGCGATTCAATTGGAACTCGTTGATCAGATCCCCTGCAAGGTCGCGAATCATCTCATTATCCTGCGGCTTCACAATATCGACATATTGGCAGGTGATGTTCGCATTCTCCTGCGGAATGACTTTACTAACCGCCGTCACCGTTGCTTTGGCAGGCACCATGGTCTCGGTTCCATCGATTTCAAATACGGAGTCGCCTACCGTCTGAATCCGGATTGCTCCCTGGATGCGGGATGCTCCAAGCGCTTTGGCCAAATTTACGAGACTGTATAACCCGCTGATTTGAATTTGTTCAAAATCCGCTTCATCCGTTAATCCCCAGAGATGAATGATATTTATGGAGTTAGCGGATTCCATGATGCGCACTAACCTTGCATTATGTTCTTCGATCTCAGGCTGCATCACAATCGTTTGGTTGCTTTTCTCCTGAAACGCCGACCCTTGGTAAATCGCGGTGACGTCGATTCCTTGAGAACGAAGCGACTCCACGATGGCCTCTCCTAGACCAAAACCGTCGCAGAACACATACCAAGGAATCTTTTCGGCTTGACGCAGTCCTCCTATGGGCTTCGCATATTTCCAGGAAGGTGTATAAAACCAATCGGTCAAGTTAACCTTGGTTGCTCTGCGTACAGGTTGCTGGCCGATTGCACCCTTCTTATATAGGTCCATTAACTTCCAGTATCGTTGTCTTTCAAACGGGTACGCGGGTAAATGCACCTTATACCGTTCCTGAGAACTATATAAGTTATCCCACCGAATTGATGCTCCATTGATCCAAAGCCAGCCCAAATTATTCAAGATATATTGAATGTCCGGAACCGAATTCACCTTAGGGCGAACAAGCGGTACAATCTGCCGGGCATGCTGTTCGGCAACAAACCTTCTAGTGAGGGCGCTAAGATCTTGCCCAGGACCTACTTCGACGAAAAGACAATTGGGGATCTTTGCCAATGTCTCAATCCCCTTTGCAAACCGAACGGTATCCTGCAGGTGACTGACCCAATAATTCGGATCCATAGCCTGATCGGGATTAATCCAACCACCTGTGATGCTTGAGATATATGCAACGCTCGGTTTGGATAACTTCACGCTTCGCATGTACTGATGAAACCTGTCAACGATCCCTTCTGTAAGTCTGCAATGACTTGCATGCGTTACTGGCAACCGTGTGCACAGCAATTTCATCGCTTTCATCTTTGACTCGTAAGCCGATATCGCTTCAACTGTTCCCGATACGATGCAAGACTGTCCATTAACGACCGCCAAGGATACTTCTTCAGTCAAGGACGCTAGCACCTGATCCTCCGGCAGTGGAACACTGAGCATGGCTCCTGCTGGCATCTCATGCATCAGCTTGCCGCGAAACACCGTGATTCCCAGCGCATCTTCAAGCGTGAATACTCCGGCAATGCATGCAGCCACGTATTCGCCGAAACTATATCCGATCATGGCATGCGGGTCCATTCCCCAATGAATCAACAGCTTGGTCAATGCATATTCGAAGCTGAAGATGAGCGGCTGAGCCAATGATGTATTCTCCAATCCTTGATCTTCCAATTGCTTGTTTTCCGCAGGATACAGTATCTCCTTGTAATCGGTACCCGTTATGTTTCGTAGGATCTGGAAGCATTGATCGAGCTCATCTCTGAACACCGCTTCGTTCTTATACAGTCCCAAACCCATATTGATGTACTGCGCCCCTTGTCCCGGGAACATGAACACAAGTTTGGCTTGTTCAACCTCAGAATGCATTCTTCTTGTCCTTTTCAACGGGTCAGCTTCTAAACAATCCAACGCTTCTTCACGGCTGCTGCATACAAATGACATCCGATATGGAAACTTTTTACGACCCGTTTGAAGCGTATAGGCCGCATCGTCTAAGTTGATTGCCGGGTTGTGCTCCAGATACGATTTAAAGTTAGATTTCATCTGATCTAACGCTACTTCGCTTCTCGCAGACAAGACGAAGAGCTTGGCGTTATCTGAAGTAGGCCGGACCGGAAGCGGTGGCGCTTCTTCCATGACGATATGAACATTAGTCCCTCCGATGCCGAGTGACGATACCCCCGCACGCCTAGGACCTTCGGAATTCCAATCCGTTAGCTCACTCACGACATAGAAGGGACTATTATCCAGATCAAGATAGGGATTCGGATTACTGTAGTGCAGGCTGGGCGGAATTTTTCCATGCTTCAGTGCCATAGAAGTCTTCACAAAACTCGCAATGCCCGCGGCACTGTCCAAATGGCCGATATTGGTCTTAACCGATCCAATCCCGCAATAGTTCCGTTGATCCGTCGCAAAAGCTAGACGAAGCGCTTCCACTTCAATTGGGTCCCCCAGGCGGGTAGCGGTGCCGTGTGTCTCGACGTAGTTCACCGATTCCGGCGATACCCCGGCATCTTCATACGCGGCTCTGATCACCTCAACTTGACCATCAACGCTTGGCGCAGAGAATCCCGCTTTCATTGCGCCGTCATTATTCATCGCTGACCCGCGAATAACGGCATAAATATGATCACGGTCGGCGACCGCGTCGGAAAGTTTTTTTAGGATTACGCAGCCCAGACCGTTCCCGAGTAATGTGCCGCTCGCCTGTTCGTCGAACGCTCTGCAATGCCCATCTGCCGAAGAAATACCGCCTTCTTGATGCAAATAACCTTTTTCTTGGGGAAGAGATACAGATGAGCTTCCCGCTAGCGCCATTTCGCAGCGTCCCTCAATAATATCCTTGCATGCAATGTGGATGGCAACAAGACTAGTAGAGCATGCCGTGAATACGGAAACACTCGGTCCCTTCAGGTTCAATTTATAAGATACGTTCGAGTTGAGGTAATCTTTATCATTGATTTGTCCTGCCTCGAAGCGAACATTATCATCCGTGTCAGCCATGTTTGACAAGTACTCCCAGAGCACATTAGATGAAGCTCCTGCGTATAGCCCGATGCGTCCCTCATAGTCATCCGGCGTATACCCTGCATTTTCGAATGCTTCCCAAGCGCACTCCATGAACAAACGGATCTGAGGATCCATTGTCTCCGCATCTCTAGCGGAATAACCGAAGAAGCCCGCATCGAAATATTCAGCATTTTCTAAGACCCCAGTGGCTCTTACATAATTTTCTTGATTTAAAAGCTCGGGTTCGATGCCATGCTCAGCAAGCTCATCTTTGGAGAAAAAGGTGATGGATTCCGCGCCGTTTTCGAGATTGGTCCAGAATTGCTCTATGTTATCGGCGCCAGGGAATCTTCCGGCCATCCCAATTACGGCAATCGCATGGTCTTTCTCCGCCCGATTGGTCTCGGATGAATTCACTTGTGGACCTCCTTTTCTTCGATATGATTGGCAAGCGCGGCAATTGTCGGAAATCTGAATAAGGTGACGACTGGAATATGGAGTCCCATTCGCTCTTGAATCATTCTATTCAACCGAATCATATCCATCGAAGTGCCACCCAAGTCAAAGAAGTTGCTTGAGCGGGAAACAGCATCGATTCCGAGCAGCTCCTTCCATAGCCCCGCCAAAACCTGCTCTGCGTTGCCCTGTTGATGTGTTTCTCTTCCTTCCATGTCCATGCCATCCTGCGCTACTTCCGCTTCAGAATTTCGTTCGGGGGCAAGTTTAGGAAGCAACAGCTTATCGACTTTTCCCACAGCATTCAATGGTATTCTGTCCATTTCCACAATGTGCTCTGGCACCATATACGCAGGGAGCTGTTCCGTAAGATGCTGTCGAGCGTCAGTTTCTCGATAGCCAGGTTTGACAACCACATATGCGCATATAACCAGGTCATCTTCTCTCATATCCGGTCTGGCAAGTACAACTGCATCGACAATACGGGGATGCGACAGCAGCGAAGCCTCGATCTCTCCCAGCTCGACTCGATACCCCCGGATTTTGACTTGCGAATCGCTTCTTCCAAGAAATTCGATAGCGCCGGTCCGCGACCATCTTGCCATATCCCCCGTTAGATACATCCTGTCGCCTGGAAGCAACGGATTATCAATAAATTTCTTGTCGGTCAATTCCTTTTGATTGATATAGCCCCTTGCCAAACCAACTCCAGAGATAACCAGTTCGCCGATGCCTCCGAACGGCACAAGTCGATGGGCCGGATTCATGATAAAGCACTTCATATTCTGAATAGGACCGCCAAGGGTTACCTTTTGCCGCCCGCAACGTTCCGATAAACAGTCAATGGCTGCCTCAGTCGGTCCATAATTGTTGTATACGGTATATCCCAACTGGAGCAACTCGTCTTTTAGGGAATCCTCCAATTCCTCACCGCCAGACAGAACGATCCCCAGACTATCCAACTTCGGTGCACCAGATAAGAGCTCTCGAATCATTCTCGGAACGAAGTTTAAGATGTGAATCCCGTGTCGTTGGACGAATTCACGAAAACGAATGTGATCAATCGTTAAGTATTCATCCGTAATATATAAGGTAGCTCCTACTGATAGCGGGGCGAAAATATCTTCTACGCTAGGGTCGCTCGTATAGTTGTAGGTTAATAAGGTACGGCTATTCTCATTTAACCCGGTAATCGTAACGAACCAATCGATCGTATTCACGGCGTTGCGATGCTCAAGCATGACGCCCTTCGGCTTACCGGTAGACCCGGATGTGAACATAATATAGGCAAGGTCACTGGAGGCCACTTTGACGTCCGCATGCAGGTTGTTATCGATGTTTTCCACGATCCGATCCACTTCGTACACTTCTGCTACATTGCTAGTTCGCAGGTTCTGTAAAGACTTCGAACCTGTCAACGTAGCAGTATTCGTAAGGACTAGCGAAGCCGCGCACTCCTCGAGCATCATGGTTGCCCTGTTCACCGGCGTATTGGGCCCAATAGGCAAATAAGCTCCGCCGCTTTTGAGAATGCCCAATATGCCGACAATCATCTCGATCGAACGTTTGATCATAATCGCTACGACCGTTTCATTGACAACGCCTTGCTTGCTCAAGAATTGTGCAACTTTATCGGCTCTGTCGTTTAGTTCGCGATAGGTCAGCGTTTCCTCATCATGCACTAACGCAATGCGATCGGGATTACACTGTACTTGTTCGAGCACAAGGCCGTGCAATGTCTTCCAGTGGGGCCAAGGTTTCTCTGTACGATTGTACTCATCCAATATTTTCGCACGTTCGGCTTCTAGCAAGATATCTATCTCGTCGATCGGCTGGTCGGACTGGAAGAGCGCGCTAGCAAGTAGCTGAACCACATGCTGTCCGATTGAAGATACTCCTGAATCTTCGTATCGTGTCGCGTCGAAATCGATCTTAAGCGATAAGTTGCCTTCCTCCCTTTGGATAGTAAAGGTCATATCCGAGTATGCGGACGAATGCCCGATACTGCGATGTATGCCATCCATTTGAACAATAACGCCAATATCAGGCGCTGGCCCGCTCTCGGGTGTCCAAGTTAGTTCCGGGTGGTCAAGCGCCTTCCTCACGGTTTGATTGACGGAAAGAACGAGCTCCCTGAAGCATACCTTGTCGTCAATCCTGCATGAGATCGGGAAAAAGCCTGGGACATGCTCATCTCCGCCAACTTGTTTGTATACGGGCGAACCAACGGCCACTTCAGGAACGCCGGCATATCGTTGAAGGACCGATAGAACACCTGCCATTATGACAATATGCATGCGCGTATCGGAATGGTTGCTGATCGATGCTACTTTGGATGACACGACTTCTGGCACCTCGAGCTCAATTATCTTACGAGAAGAGCCATCTACGCGAGATGGATCCACTCGATTGTCGTAAGGGAATTGTACACGCGGGAACTCTCTCTGCAAGCGTTTTTCCTTTTCCTTATTTTCGACAGAATTATTCATGGTCTAGTCTACCTCTTCCCGCTCGATCGCTTGGATTACGAAAAGTATATTTTCCTGTCATTCTCGCCTGAGCTAATATTCACCAAAATGACTTTGTTGCTGTTCGTTTTGGCTTTATGAATGACGCCAGCCAGTTGATATCCCGTTTCAAGAGCGACCAGCTTTTGTTCTGATTGATAGAATAGCGAAGCTGCCTGTTTGGCTTCCTCCGACGTGAACGTTTTGGCCTGGATTATATTCTGACTATGAAAATATGACACGGCAGGAGCAACGATCGTAGAACCTAAACCGCCGATATACTTGCCGTCATTCAGCAAGCCGTCCAATCCATACGTATGGATTAGCGGGTAGTAGCTCTGGCTGTCGATGGAATAGTGTCCCCATTTTCCTTCCGTCAGGATCGGGCAACTTGTGGCTTCGGCCGAGAAAATTTCCACTTCTTTTCCGCCGTCAAGTTTATCGGCAATAAAAACGGAGGCGGTGCCAAGAATATTGGCACCCCCTCCGCAACTTCCCACTACAATGTCGGGATAACGGTCAATTTGCTTTAATTGTTCCTTCGCTTCAAGTCCGATAATGGTCTGTGGAATGACGAAGTATCCATAGACGCTTCCAAAGATATAAGCCGAATTACTTAACGTTTTGGTATACGTGATGGCGGCATCCGCCGACAAGGTCAGCAAATCCTGATGTTCCTCGTCTAAAGGTACAACGATCGTCTTGGCACCTGCGTCCTCCATAATCTTGACTCTGTCGGGGCGCAAACGATTGCTTTCCTCGTCGATGAAGCATAATACTTCGATTCCAAAATGGTTCGCTGCCTTAGCCAACGCGGTGCCCCAGTTGCCTGTCGTTTCTGTTGTGATTGTCTTAATTCCGTCTCTCTTGCACATATAAGCGATTAGATAGGCACTGTTCGCTTTGTGGTTTCCCGAATGCGTTTTTCCTTCGTCTTTGATGTAAATTTCGCAATCGGTGCCGATCGCTTGTTCGAAAGCAACCGCCCGGAACAATGGTGTCGAACGGTACTGAGCGTATACATTCAACACTTCTTCCGGAATCGGAATATGCTTTTCCTTTGACAATTCAAGCTCGGCAAGAGAAGGCGGAATTAATTGAATAATTTCTTCCCTTGTTAAAGACTTTTTCGTAGATTGCTCAAGCAACTGATAATCGAAATAGGAATTGATGTTTAGATACGATGTAATCATTTATCAAAACTCCCTTGCTTTAATTTTGAAATTACTGTAAATAATCAGAAATATTTATGTGATATTAACACGCAATAAAATTTCACTTATCAACACGTCCAGACTTTATCTAAGCTATTACCTGATTTATAAAGATATAGCGCTAAGGGCACCATCTCCTTGGATGTCTCATTTCGTAAATATGAGACATCCAAATCACCAAGCCTAACTCGGTCAAGGTTATCGGAATCTTTAAAAATGTTAAACAAGAAAATTGCTCTCTCTTTATTTTCTATATTATATGAATTAATTTGTTTCAATGCCGATGTATCATCTATACAGTGATTTTCAATTATAAATTTCAATATATTTAAGTCCTCTACACTCTCTAACCTAATTAAACCGAGTCTTTTGGCCTTTCGAAAGCTCAACAAGCCGTGAACCGTACATGCTCCATCCTGTCTTCTACCAATGTCATGATATGCGGATGCCTCAGCCAACAATAAAGTATCTTCCCTCGAAACCGCCAAACGATTAGAAATTAATAAATTAATTAATAAAACTCGCTTTGAATGTAATACACCATGTATACCAAAAGGATTAACAAAAAGCTTTTCGTCAACTCTGCCACTATATTGTTGATAAATTTCATATAATTTCTTATTTTTTAATTCTTCCAATTCGGGTTCCAATTAGTCCCCTCCTCCTTAGTAATCGAGCACGAAACCGAGTCGACTCCATTTATAGTTGTATCATTAAACTGCTAACGCAATGAGGCCCGGTTCATAGTTAATTTCATTCCCGAATTCCTTAATCATTATATGCAGGAGGATGATGCTCACCCTTGATTAGATATACCAAAATTATCAATAATATAATTTGAAAACTCCTCAATAGTAATGGTTGATAAGTTATCTTCGCTTAAATATTCGTCAGAAAATTCAATATCTAATTGAAGTTCTAACTCTATAACTAGTTGTATGAATCGTAGGGAGTTGATGCCGTTTTCTAACAGCCCTTCGTTAAGTGGATGATTCTCTGGAACTTCTAATACTTTTCTGATAGCGTTTTCTACGATTGTAGTTACATTCATTGGACATAACCCGCTTTCCTAATATTGTATGGTAAAAAAGTTTAAATATTTAATTCACATTTATGAATTAAAATAAAACATTTAGTAAAGAAGGAAGTCTTCAAGATCAGAATATATCATCCCTCAAGCATTTCTTGTTGTTTTTTGATGATTAGATATTCTCACGCATAAATTTTCCTCCTTAAGATTAAAATCCTCAAAAATTCATTTTTTTACAGTTAGCTTTAGCAAGCGTCTTGTCCATAAATCCACTATGTCTTCTATTTTAATCCGTTCATCTATATTGAAGAGTGATTGGTTTTGGATAATTTCTCCCACCGATTTGGAGTGATCGACTTCTATTAAAAAATCGTAAACTTTTTTCGAAATAGATACGGTTTGACCAAAAAAATAACAAAAACTTATTTCATAAACATAATCCATTTGAACACCATCATTACTGGTCTTTTTTCTCTTATTAAGTGACACATACTGGGGTAAAACGGGAATTAACTTCATAACTGCCTCAGACTTTAATGGTCGTTTTCTGATAAGGAAGTTTCCAATGCATAAGTAATTTAATTGTGTCGTTAGGAAACAAACCACAGAATCGTTTATAGAATCTACGATTGGCTCATAGTTATTATTAAAGGAGGTGTTTAACAGAACAGGAACTCCCGTTTTCTTTTCAAATGAAGCAATTAAATTGTAGAACAGTCGATTAGTGGTTGAGGATACGGTTTGTACTCTTGCTGACCCATCCACATGTGTTACCGCACCTAATGATTTTTGTTTTTCTCTTCTTACCTTTAGAACCATATTCATAAAAGAAAACATATTCGCTCCATACTGTTCTGGGATCTCAAAATATTCCCGAGCAGATTCTTCTAAAATAGCAGGTGCGAACGGTCTATAATCCTCCCTCGTTTTAATCATTCTATTAATGATATTCTTATTCTCTGACGGTCTGGGATCTGCTAAAATACTTCTGTTACCTAAAGCTCTGGGACCAAATTCAGAACGACCCTGTACCCAACCAATTACATTCCCATCCGCAAGTAATTGGCTACATTCTTCTACAATGTTTTCGGGCTTTGAAATATCAATAAATTCTTTCCATAGTTGAAGTTCTTGCTCAATCTGTTTATCATCTCCAATATCTTCTCCTAGATAAACATCATTCAATCTGCTATAAGATACTTCAGGCTCTTCATTTAACAAAACATAATATGCTGCGCCTAGCGCATTGCCTGCGTCATGTGATGCTGGCTGAATATAAATATCGTCAAAAAGATTACTGTAAAGTATTTTACCAGTCATTGAACAATTGTGAGCGACCCCGCCAGCCATGGATAGATTATTATGACCTGTCAGTTCTTTATAATAATCTAGTATATGCATCACTATTATTTCCAAAGTTTCTTGCACTGCAGCGGCTAAATCCTTATGTGATTGCTCTATTGGTTCTCCTTTGAGTCTAGGACTGAGCATATAGAACAATACATCCAGCTTGTCGTGAGACAAAGTAAACGTTCCATTTTCACCTAATTTGTAAAGCTTTCTAAATATTTTTCTATATACACTTGGATCACCATAAGGTGCCAGACCCATTATCTTATATTCATCGCCTATGCTATATCCTAAAAATCTGACAACTTTCATATAAAAGAAACCAAGTGAGTCGGAAGATTCAATAGTTCGAATGATTTCCATTTTTCCATTTTCACCATTTAAAATTAATCCTGATATTCCATCCCCAGCACCATCAATCGATAAAACAAGTGATTTTTGAAATCCTGATGCTATAAAAGCACTATAAGCATGTGCAATATGGTGCGAAACAAAAATAAATTTCCTAGGATCCACTTTCTCCTGAAACTCCTCTTCCAATAAATCACATAAAGCAGAACGAATATTCGTAACCCTCCTGTCTCCTTGGTAATTATTATAAAGAAACTGGGTTCGGTATTTATTATCTTGAATATCCTCATTACCGAAAATGGCAATTCGGTCCACATCAGACATTCGAATGTTATTCATATTCAAACAAGCTTTTATAGCCAATAAAGGTGCTTTCGGAGAATGTTTAATTCTGTTTAATCTTTCTTCCTCAATAGCGGTCACGACTTTTCCGTTAATTATTAATACAGCCGCCGCATCACAATCTGTATCGTATGGAACTTCATTTGTCTGTTCAAATATTTTATTTAGGTTACCTGTTAAACCCAATATTATCATCTAACCGTCTCCTGACTAATTTTCATTTACTTATATATATTTATTCTTTTTCATGGCATTTTTCATAGCTTGTAAACTCCAGACTTGCATTTCAATAAATTTATATAAGCTCCCCTCCCCATTTAAATTCGAGTGGAATCCATAGTTGCTAATAACATGATTGATCTCCTCAATTGTGTATAATTTTCTTCTGGTTGGATGATTGTCAATTCGGCTATATGTGTGGAATGAATCTGTGTAAGTAAAGCTGATTGTTTTCGGATCAAAATCTCTAACTGGGATAACCATATGCGTTGAATATAAATCACCAACAACCCTCTGCTCGCCGATAGTAAAATATAAGGCATAATTTATTTCAGGTTTTCCGCCTTTTTTAACCAAGCTTCGAAACATGATATTTTCACAAATTTTCCTTTCCTTTAAGTAACGGATTCGATCGGACTCAGTAGTTAATCCTTTATGTTCTATTTTTATTGCTTGATCTTCTGGCAGAGAACATAAACTAGCTAACGGTCCATATTGTTCATCAAAATAATGATAGGCATTGAGGTCATTTACTTGTATTTCCATATGCATCCCTCCCAATTGAAACTCGCTTATTTGTATATTGAGCTATAGATTTAAGTTTGATTCGCAAAAAACATCAAAAAGCAATAGCGGTAAACTTGTTGCTTCTGAAGAGAATCAATTTCTTTCCTGTATCAAGTTTGATCGGTAATAAAAATAGAGGCTTTGCCAAGTATATTGGCTCCACCTCCTTAGCTTCCGACCACAACGTCGGGTATAACGATCAATTTGCTTTATTCATTCTTTCGCTTCTATTTCCCAGAGAGATCTGGTTCGGTCAGATATTAAAGTGACAAACTATATTGTTTACCATTTGATCAGGATCAATAGTTATTTGTTGCAATATATCAATATAATTTTCAGCAAATTTATGGATAGCGTCCTTTGAGTATTTGCTAGTACTATATTCTATTGATAATATTATCGACTCTAGCGATTCCTCAATGGCAAATTGAATATCGAATTGTACTTGTAGTTCCCTCCATGGACATAATTCAACTTCTAAATCTGCTAATTTCAATAGTTCTTTTCTATATTGATAAATAAAAACGGTATCGAATAGCGGATTACTTTGGTAGTTACCTTGAAGATTTAGTTTTGCTATCAACCAATCTAATTGGTAATTACGATTCGTGATTGCCTCCAACATTGTTTTCGAGACCTGATTTAATAACTCAGAAGCAGTATTAGTTGGATTAAGTTCAGTTCGAAATGGCATAGTATTCACAAAATTTCCAACTACCCTATCCAATCCATTTTCTCTACATGATAGCGGAACTCCGATTACGATATCTTTTTCTTTTGTGTATCCATGTAGTAATATTTTATATGCGGTGAGCATGATAGCATTTATTGTTGTTTTACTGTTTTGAGCAATTCCCCTGATTTTTGATACCAAAACTGGACTGAGTGATGTTTGTAGCACTTTACCTAGGTTGTCATCTTCATTATGAACTTCAATAATATCAGCTGGAAGGCTAACTTTTTTTGAATTTCTATTACTGATATGCTTAGTCCAATATGTCTCCGCTTTTAAAAAGGCTAATTTATTCCTTTCATCTTGCTGCCATACTGCGTAATCCTTATATTGGAGAGTTAATTCCTTTAACTCCTCTCCATTGTATAGATTATAAAATTCCTCCGCCAATATAGAGATTGAAGTACCATCTGTTATTATATGGTGCATATCCATTACCAGTATATAGCTTTCGTGATTTATTTCTATTAAACATGCTCGAATTAATGGAGGCTTTGTTACATCGAAAGGTCTAACAAAGTTCTTAATAATTTTATGAACTTCCTCTTCACTGGCACCAATACGCTCAATAGTTATTTCCATATTTTCTATAACTTTCTGAAGAAATTGGCCATCCACGTAATCAATATATGTTCTTAAAGAATCATGACGATTTACGATCTCTTGAATAGTTGAAACTAGTTTGTCAACGTCTAAATCCCCAGTAAAATGTAAATTAACAGGAACATTATAGCTAGTATCATTTTCGTTTATATTACTTAAAATAAACATACGACTTTGTTCAGCTGTTAATGGATACGCTTCTTTCTTTCTTACAGGTTCAACCATATAGTTTACATTTTGCTTTGATCTTTCAATTAATGAGGCTTGTTGCTCTATTGTAGAATAACGAAATAGATCAACAATTGGGATTTCAACATCATATGCTTCGGTAATATAATGGGACAACGTTATTAAGCTAAGGGAATGTCCACCAATTACAAAGAAATCTGTATTTATATTTATCTCATAGTCAATGGACATCGCTTTTTTCCATAAATCTATTAAGTTCTTTTGAATTTCATTTTGAGGTTCTATTGAAGATATCTCTTCTCGCTCCGATAACTCTATTTCACTCAATAACTTCCTATCGATTTTCCCATTAACATTAAGCGGAATATGATCCAATCTAATAAAATAATTGGGTATCATATAATAAGGAAGATAGTGTTGGCAATAGTTCATTAACTCCTCCGTAGTTAAATTGATATCACTACGAAAATATGCACACAATACATCTTCCTTACTATTTCCTTTCTTCTTCACTACAGCTGTTTCTAAAGATGGATTATAGCTTGCAATTACTCTTTCAACCTCTTCTAATTCAATTCTGTATCCCCTAACCTTAACCTGATGATCTATTCGACCAAATAATTCAATAGTGCCATCTGGCATCCATCTAGCTAAATCCCCTGTCTGATACATTTTATTATTGAAAAATGGATCATCTACAAATCTATCATCAGTTAATTTTTTATTTGTGTACCCTCTTGCGATTCCATCTCCGCCGATATACAACTCTCCAATAACCCCAACAGGTAGAGGTCTCTTCTTATGGTCTAGTATAAATATTTGGGTATTAGAAATTGGTTTCCCAATATGAATATTAGTTGAATCTGTTAGTTCCCCTACCGTAGACCATACGGTTGTTTCTGTTGGACCATACATATTAAAAATCCTTGCGTTTGTCTTTTCTTTTAACTCCGTAAGTAAATTTAACGGGAATTGTTCACCCCCGATTAATACGATCTTCAAGTTATCCAGTACCTTACGGTTCATTTGTTTAATTAAAATCCCCATTCTAGAAGGTGTGGATTGAATTGAATCTACGCTATGATTTTCCATTAAAGAAACTGTTCTTTTGGGATCATTGATATCATTCTCGTTTGCCAAAATAACTTGCATCCCATTAGCTAACGGAATAAGAGTCTCCAATACAAAAATATCAAATGAAACAGTTGTCAAACATATTATCTTATTCCTTCTTTCAAACGGTATTTTCTCGTTTATTGCATATATTAGATTTGTAAGAGATCTATGCTCTATTTCAACTCCCTTAGGTTTACCGGTAGAACCTGAAGTGTAGATTAAATAGGCTAAGTCACCTGGATAATTATAAACTAAATCCAAACCATTTCCCTGGCTTGTCGATGAGTTACTTAACTCAGAAAGAGAAACTATTGTAATATTGTAAGAATCTTTTTGATCTGTAATTAGTAGAGTTGCCTTAGAATCTTCCAACATATATCTAATTCTTTCTTTTGGTGTATTATTATCAATTGGCAGATATGCTGCGCCGACTTTTAATAATGCAAGAATTAAAGGAATCAATTCAAGTGATCTATTCAAAAGCAAGGCTACAACATCACCTTTTGATATACCTTTTTCCTTCAAAGCAGCAGAGATTTTATTTACACTTTCAAGAATCTCTTTATAAGTGTAATATTCACTACCAAAATAAATTGCTTTGTCATTTAATCTAGATTTTGCATATTTTTCAATTAAAGAAACAATAGAATGGAATGGTTGCGAGATTCTCTTTTCAGAATTAAAGCCAAACAACAACTCATACCTTTCTTGTTCCGTTACAATCGCAATATCTTCCAGATTAATTTTAGAATTTGCTATAATTTGATCAATAATAGTCAAATAATGGCCCATCATCCGGGTGATTGTTTTCTCCTTAAAAAGAGTAGTATCATACTCAATTGAAAATAATAGTCCGTCCTTCTTCTCCTCAACCAATAAAGTTAGATCCAGTTTCGAGGTACTTTTATTAATATAAGTGTAATCCCCAAAAATATCTGATTTTTCAGATTCCAAACTCGATTCGTAACTAAACATTGCGTCGTATAAAGGATTTCTACTGAGATCTCGTTCTAATATTACTTTCTTAATCAATGATTCAATAGGATAGTCCTGGTATTCAAGCGCTCCAAGAAATAATTCTTTTACTTCAATTGCCAGCTCTTCAAATGTTTTAGTAGAATCGATAGTACATTTTAAAGGTACTACATTCATAAAGAGTCCTACAGTATCGTTAAATTCTGAGTTAATCCTCCCAGAAACTGGCGTTCCTACGATCAAATTGTTTTGTCCACTGTACTTTTGTAGTAATACATAAAATGCAGTTAATAATGTAATAAAAACAGTAGTATTAGTTTTTCTACTTAGAAAGTATAAATTACTTATGATTTCAGTATCACTAATCCAACAATCATACCTATCACCAATATTTTTTTTTATCGCAGGTCTTGGGAAATCTGTAGGGAGTTGAAGTACTGGTATATTTTCATTAAGAGTATCAATCCAGTACTTTTCGTGTTCTAAAAATCCCTGGTTTTTGTTTTTTTCTTGTTGCCATTTTATAAAATCGGAATACTGATATCTAGGCTCTGGTATACTTCTATTATAATAAAGTAATTCTAATTCCTTAATCATAATCTCAACACTCATACCGTCTGATATAATATGGTGGATATCGACTAGTAATATCGAATGATCTTCATCAGTAGATATTAAAGCTGCCCTAAATTGACAAGGCTTTTCTAACTCAAAAGGTTTTATAAACTCTAAATAAATGTCACGTAAGGGCTGAATCCTACTGTCGAATAACTCCAAGCTGAAACTCACTTTTGGAAAAACTTTTTGTATAATTTGTCCTTCATCATTCATGAAAGCCGTACGTAAAATGTCGTGTCTGGAAATCAATGAATTAAATGCGAATTCAATTCTATCTTGTGATACATTCTTTGACAATCGAACTATCCCCGACATGTTATTCACAGTACTGTCTACATACATTTGATGCAATATATACATTCGGTTTTGTGCAGATGATAATGGATAATGATCCAATGTATTTGTTTGTAGTTTATTAGAAGTATTAAGTGTTTTATCCTTTAATTTCTCCTTTATGATTTCTCCCTGCCCTTTAATCGTTGAAATATCAAACAAACTACTTAAAAGAATTGATACATTAAATCTCTTTAATATTTCTGATCTTAGTGACATTATTAACAATGAATGCCCCCCAAGATCAAAAAAATCCTCATCGACACCTATCATTTTTTCGGTATTAAATATTCGGCCCCATATTTTACTTAGCTCAATTTCATATTCACTACTTGGCTCAACTATTTGATTTGTTTTATTTTCTTGATGAAAATATGTTAATAATTGATTCTTATCAACTTTTCCTGATAGAGTTAAAGGAAACTTCTCTATATGAACATAGTGATTTGAAACCATGTATCTCGGTAATTTTCTAATTGCAATACTCTTCAAATCTATTGATTTGTCTTTTGAATGATAAAAAGTAATAATTTGTTTATCTTCAGTTACAATTGTTACAATATTTGTAGCATCACTAAATTTTAATAATACGGAATCAATTTCTGAAAGTTCTATGCGATGTCCACTTTTCTTGATTTGATTATCTATCCTCCCCAAATATTCTAGTTCTCCATTTGGAAGCCATCTACCGAGATCACCTGTTTTATATAATAAACCTCTATATCCAAAACTTTTTTTGACGAAAGCCTTTTTAGTATTATCTGGATCGTTGACATATCCAATCCCAAGACCAACACCAGATATATATATTTCTCCCTTTTGGCCTATAGGCATAAGTTTTTGATTTCCATCTAGAATGTAAACGTCCATATTATTAATCGGCTTACCAATTGGAATCTTGTTTAATTCGCTATCTTTTATCTGGTAAAAAACACAACCTATACTAGCTTCAGTAGGGCCGTATAAATTCGTAAATTTAATAGTTGGTAGTTCCTCCATAATTTTTCTTATAGGACTTATATTCGCTTCTTCACCACCTACAATGATATGGCGAATAGACTTCAATTGACTTTTCAAGTCTGCGCCAAACTGTAGATTATCTACAAACGTATTAAATACTGATGGCACGAAGTCTATTACGTTAACATCGTTCTCATCGATTATTTTTAATACATTATCTGGAAGAAACTCAAAGTCCGAAGGTAATATAACTGTTTTTCCTCCACAAATTAATGGCCAATAAAGCTGCCAAACAGCACTATCGTAGACATATCTAGTAGTTTGAAGTGTAACAGGCACTACTGTATTGCTTTCGAAGTATTCATTCATCCAATAAAATCTATTAGTTATCCCTTGATGAGGTATGATTACCCCTTTTGGTTTCCCAGTAGAACCGGATGTAAAAATACAATAAATAGGGTCATCCAATTGAACGTTAATACTAGGGTTATTAGGAATTATATTCAACTGATCAGTTAAAATTTTTATCAACTTTGTGGGTAACCCCAGTTGATCAGCCTCGACAATGCTAGTTAATGTCACTTTTACTTCACCGAGTTGTTTATAGATATCTGAAATTCGATTTTTAGGCCACTTAGTATCAATAGGAACAAATACTGCTCCAATTTTCATAACCGCAAATATTGCAATAACAAGTTCTAATGAGTGATCAATATATATCGGAACAAACTGACCATTTGTCACCCCATTTTTTATTAATATTCTGGAGAGATCATTAGCTTTACCATTCAATTCTTTGTATGTTAGTTCCATATTTTTGAATTTCACAGCTATATTATTTGGAGTCAAACTAGTTTGATCTTCAATAAGGTAATGTATTGGTTTAAAATCCTCATAACTAACAGTTTTTTTATTTAAATCAAGAATTGAACTCTCTTCAACTGCATCAATAATGGAAATATCACTAATTTTAGTGCTTACAAAATTACTGTTCACTAGTTCTTTTATGCAAGTCATAAAGTGAGTAGCTAAATTCTTAACTACCTCTTCTGAATATAGCGATGTATCGTATGTGAAGTTCACCTGAAATACATCATTCAATGTAATGGCCATACTTAAAGGATAATTGGTATGCTCATCTACCATATATCCTGTTATATCTAGAAATTCATTTTTTTTAATCATTGCTTTATTTATCGGGTAATTTTCCACAACAACGAGAGTATCAAATAAAGCATCTTTCGAATTAACATAATTGTTTAAATCAACTAAGGATGTATTCCTTTGTCGCGATAACTCTGTCACATTATTATTTACCGTTTGTAATTGATCGTTTACCATATCTTCACAACTAAACTTAAGTCTTAACGGCAGAGTATTGATATACAAACCAATACTTTCCATAATACCTGGAATACTTTCATTTCTTTGTGATAACGTAATACCGAACACAATATCATTGTGGTCTAAGTACTTTTGAAGTGTTATCCCCCAAGCCAAAAAAAATATGCTTGATTGTGAGACCCTCTGTTCACGTGCTTTATTTATTACTTGTTGGCTTAGTTCTCTAGTTCCAATTGTTTCGTATGTTCTAAAATCTTTTTCGTCTCTTTGTTTATCCCATGAACCATTAAGTAATGGATAAGATTCAATATCTAATAAATAATTTGACCAAAAAACATCATCAATAACTGAGGAATATTCGGTTTTGACAAATTCTCTAAATTTGGATTTAATGCGTATATTCGGTTCGTTTCCCATAAACATCGAAGAGTAGTGATTTAAAAACTCTTCTATTAATATTGCAGTACTCCAACCATCATAAATAATATGATGATTCGAAATAAGCAACGAATAGTTATTTTCGGTTAATTTTATTAATGTAATTCGAAATGGAACCTCAGTCAAATTAAATTTTTTCATCTTGTCATCAGAAATAATTTCTTTTAATCGTTTATCTTGATTTTCTTTGTTTTCACCAGATAAATCAAAAGTTATAAAATTCAACTGATGTTCTTTTAGAATAATCTGAATTGGTTCCTCGATCTTATCCCACCTAAAAAACGTCCTAAGCATTTCATTATTTTTTATTATAAGATTCCATGCATTAATGAATGTTTCCAAAAAGATTGATCCCTCTAACTTAATATGAAGCTGTACAAAATATTCGCTGGTGTCGGGTGACATAAGTTGTTGAAATAGCATTCCTTTTTGTATAGAAGTTAGTGGTAAAATATCTTCCACGTTATCTCGAGCAATCAAATTAGTACTCATCATCTTCTCCTCCAAATTAATTTTCCCAATGAAGGTAATAAAAATTATTGAAACTCTCACCTGACAAAAAACCTAATGAATAATAAGAAAGTTCTGATCGATTTCCTAAGGTAACAAAAAGCTGTATTGTGCTGATAATACATAAGGGCACCATCAAAGCCGCTGATATCCATAATTCTGGCCACATCAGAGATTTATGTTTGGCTCCCATTTAATTGCATCAGAGGCATATCAAACAAAAAACGAACATTCTTTTTCAAAAAAATTCATTTCCTCCCCATCTCTCTTGAACGTCAGTCATGCATAAATTTTTATGTCCCTTGTAACTTTCCTAGCTCAAATTTGAGTACTCTATCAGCAACGCCGTAATATTGATCGTCATGCGTAATCGCGATTACGCCCTTCCCTTTTGCTCTCAAATTAGGCAACAGCTCGGTGTAAAAGAACCTTCTGAATTCCGGATCTTGATCTGCAGCCCACTCGTCGAAGAACAAGAAAGGTCGATCGTCCAAATAACTCATGAACAAAGCTAGTCGTTTTCGTTGCCCCGCGGATAGGTCAATTGTACTGAACTCATTGTTCAGAACGGCAACCTTCTCTTCCAACCCCAGCAAGGTTAGATAACGGGCTACTTCAGAGTCGCGTCCCTTCGTATCAATCCCATATAGCTTCTCGAACAAGTGATAATCGCTAAACACCGGAGAGAACACCTCGCCAATATCTGCAGGATTCGCAACATGTCCGTCAATGTGAATGCTCCCAGCGGCAGGTTCGTACAAACCCGTCAACAGCTTACCGAATGTTGTTTTCCCGCTTCCGTTTCCGCCTGTGATGAATACGATTTGTCCTTTCGCGAAGCTGCAGCTGATGGGCCCGATCCCGAATGTGGAAGAATCGCCCCCATAATGAAAAGCTACATCGATCACATCGATCTTTTGTGCTTCCCTTCGATCAACTGCTGTAATCTCTTCCTTGGAGGGTGCAATACTCGATACTTCATGAAGGAGATCGTTTATCCGCTTCCAGCTAATCTTCATTTGGGTAGCTTGCGGAATGCAGTTAAGAATGCCATTAATGGGTCCTGTCATATACAGGAAAACAAAAACGAAACCCCTCAGGGTTTCGCTCAATATATCCTTGAATAGCATAGGCAGTAAGAAGGCGATGCTGCCGATCACGATTGTAAATAGAAGTTCTCCAAGGACAAACACGTTAGCAAAGGCGATATCGCCTTGTGCACGCTTCTGCCGGTAAGCATTGCTAATTTCGTTCATATCTTCTCGAAACTCCTTGCGTTTACGAGCCGACAAGCTTAGCTCCTTAAAACCGTAAATCAAATGATTGATAAACCGGAAGAATGCATTTTGCATATCTCTTGTTTCTTCCCATAGACGTTCCGCTTGTCGAGACACGATGGCATAAGCACCCACAGCCAGCCCGATTAATAGAACAGATATGAGAAGCCCTGGCAAGCTTAACGTACCGAGATATACAAGGCAACAAATCAATGTAACAAGGTTTGTAAGTCCTCCTATAACCACGTTGATGGAAGTGCTTACGACTTCCGTGTCATTATTCAAACTGGCCATGATCTTATCTCTACCGTACTTCTCGACAGTCTGATATCTTGCACGCAGAATCGTATCGATGATCTGCATTCTCTTGCGGTACACATTGTCGTTCGTGATGACGATCAATCGTTTCCTAAGCAGACGCTGACCCGCAACATACAATAGTAAGCCAATTCCGAAGTAATACATTAACCCCACGGCCCATTGATCGCCGTTCATTTGGACCAATTGCTGGTTGATGACAAAAATCAAGAAAGCATTGCCGAATCCGCTCATGACACTCATTAGAGCGATATTGACTAGCGAACTGTTATTCTGCTTTACGAAGAGAATGGAGCCTGCTAGATATAAATAATAAATCAGTGCCGTCGCCGATATAGCTATAATCGCTGATGGAATACTCAACGGTCCCCACACCAGCACAAACTTCCAAGGCATTCCGGAGAACATGACATCCGGAAGGAAATAGATCGCAATTAGCAAGCTTAGAACAAAAGCCGCTCCCGAGACAATGAATAGGATGCGCTTGAATGATAATCCAACAAAGCGTCGGATACCTCTAAGAATCTCTACCATCAACCTGGCTAACATCCATAACGATAATAGTCCGATACCAATAAAGAGAACCGTTACTGAAGATGACATCTTATCAATTTTTTTATAGAAATCGGAATTAAGGCTTGTTACTTCCTGATGCAACAGCATTCTCATCACATTATGGCCGATCAGATTCGTATAGTCTGAATTGGCATTCGCCATGACAACTACGGCAATCCCATCATTCGGCCGGAATCCAAAGTACGACGAGTAATTAGGGTTAGCCCCTAGATGCGACAATTCACCGCTACCGATTTGAAAGACGGACCACCCCATTGCATAGGAGCTCCCGTCCATGGACGGATAGACGGATCGATCCGGGACTTGCGATTTTGCGACCAGTTTCTTTAACCTCTCGGGTATATCTTCAACGATCCCAAGCTGTATTTGTAACCAGCGCACCATATCATTCTTCGTCGTAATTAGGTATCCTGCTGGCGTATTTCCTGTGTAGAGAGGAGCCGAGTAATCCCGATAACGATAGAAGGCTGGTTTGTAACCTTTCGCTAAATTCGGTACTTGGTCGTACTCGTCGTAAAAGACAGAACCGTTCAAAGCCAGTGGCTTGAGAATGTGCTCTCGGATATAATCCTGATAGGTTTGTCCAGATATGGTTTGTATGATATAGCCGAGTATGTCGTAATTAATGGTCGCATATTCGAATTGCTTCCCCGGTTTCTCGACAAGCTCGGTACCGACCAACCTCCTTACCGTTTCTTCCAAGGCGGTTGGCGAATCTTCCGTAGGGATATCTCCGATCGTGTTATATGGGATGCCCGATGTATGGTGCAATAGCTGACCAATGGTGATTGCCTCTCGCTCACCCTCGAATTCCATATGGAACCACGGAAGATAAGCTTCTACCGTATCGGTCAACTTTAATTTGCCTTCGTCCTCCAGATTCAAAATTCCAAGAGCGGTAAAGGCCTTCGTAGTCGAACCTAGCTCAAATCTCGTTTGATTGGTGACAGGCAGTTTCTTCTTTACATCCGCATATCCGAAGTTTCGATCGTAAGCTACCTGTCCTTCCTGCACAATGGAGACCGCAAGACCGGGAATACCTGATTCCTCCATAAGCTTTACAATATACCCATCGATTTCTTGAATGACCTTATCGTCTATTGCGCTCGCTCCCGCTGCGGAGGCTCCCCATATCTGAGCGCACCATAATAAGACGATGCCAATTACGATCTTGGCCTTATTTCTGTACATTGTTATACCTCGCTTACGACGACATGTATTTCGATAAAACAGCTCCGGACACTACCTTCTCCAAAACTTGCGTGTTACCTTCGATAATCTCCAATACTTTCGCTTCCCTGAACAATCGCTCTGCCTTGAAATCGGAATGAAGGCCATTGGCTCCATGAAGTTGAACAGCATCTGTACATACTTTCATTGCTACACGGGAGGAAAATATTTTGGCCATAGTGGTCATCATGATCCCTTCCGGATCACGACTGCCTCTCAATTCCCCCGCACGTATACAATAAGACCTTGCGGCCTCAACATCTATCGTTGCGTTCGAGATAATAGTTTGAACCGACTCAAACTCACATAATTTTTTACCGAATTGACTTCGGGTTCTCGTGTATTTCACCATTTCCTCAAGAGCAGCTTGAGCAATAGCGACCCCAGCCCAAGCAATGCTATAACGTCCATGGTCTAGTGCATGATTGACAACGTACGTAAACCCGCTTCCCACCTTCCCCAGCACATTGCCGGCGGGAACCTCAACATGATCTAGTTCGATTTCCGCTAGGTGCGTGGCTCTTCCCGCCAGCATGCCGGAAATTGGGGTCGAGCAAAGACCTTTAGATTCCCGCTCGACTAGAAATGCCGTGATGCTCTCGCTAGATTCGTCTTTTGCGATAGTAAGAAAGACATTTGCGATACCACCGAAAGAAATCCACTTCTTCCTGCCATTCAGGATATACCCATCTGCTGTTCGCCGGTATGTCGTTTGGATTCCTTTAGCGTCAGACCCCGTGTCGGGTTCAGATAGCGCGAATGCGCCCAGTACGCTACCTGCACTGATTAGCGGCAACCATTTATCCTTTTGATTCGCTGTTCCCCATCTGGATATCGATTCTCCGACAAGCGTGGAGTGAACTGTGATTAATGTACGAACAGCAGAACACGACTTCCCGATTATTTCGGTAAACTTGCCATAATTCACAGGAGAAAGCTCTAGGCCCCCATATTTGATAGGAAGATTGGCTGACAAATACTTCTTCTCCGCAAGTTTATCTATCATCTCTCTTGGAAGCATCTCGCTTCTGTCAAAGGAAGTTGCATATGGATCGATGTTATGTTTAACGAATTGCTCTGCTTCTTTAAGAAAATGCTCCTGATGATCGACCATAGCTACATCACCGTACGTTTTTGCTCAACGAAACGAAGGATGTTACGGACGGAACTAAAATTCGCGATGTCCAGGTCATCGCCTTCGACGGTGATCCCGAATTCGCGTTCTACGAATCCAACCATCTCCATTGCGAATAGAGAATTAACGAATCCCATCTGAAAAATATGGTCTTCATCGGTAAATGTTGCGTCATCATCAAAGACAACTAGATGTTTTCCGATAAACCCTCTAATTAATACTGCTGCTTCTGAATGTTCCATGGCCGTCACCTTTCTTTAACGATGATACGAATATACTCCGGATATTTTTGCACGACCGATAAATCATTCTCCAAAAGCAAAAGTTCCCCGTCTTCTCGTACATCGATTTCTTTAAAATTTGCAAAGCGGTAAGTGATATACATCATTTTATTGCGATCTGTCTTTCTGAAATCTGCCAGCATTTTCTTACCATCTTTTTTGGCTTGATCCATCATGAAAGATAGCAGAATGGTGCCTACCCCTCTTGACATAACCCTGCATGACATGAGCAGGAGCTTGAGGTGCCAGTGCGTATCTGTAATTTCCGCCAATACCAATCCGATCTTCCCGTATGTTCCGTATTTATCCGTCAATTCGCATAGGTACAGACGATGACTGTCGCTCTGTCTAAATCGATTTAACTCATCGTGATCATAAGTGACCCCCGTTGCGTTAAGCTGGTGTGTCCTGACCGTAAGCTCAGAAGCTCGGGCCAGATCCTCCTCCGTCGCAGGAGAGATTATAAATTCCATGTTCAGCTGAGATAAAAATTGCTCTTTCGGCCCGTTATACGTTTGTTCATCTTGTTTGCGTTGCATGTCATCCATATACATGGACCTTCTCCGAGCAGAATCTACAGTAATAAACTTGGGATTTAGCTCTGCAATATCCAAAAACGTTCTCTGATCGATAGTCTGCATGCAGAAAATATCCGGATGAACGCTCTTAACTTCATCCAACTCAAACATCTGATCGTCAATGAAGAGAATGGAGTCGAAGCCGATATTCAGTTCCCTTTGAATATTGCCGATCAGGATAGATTTAGCGTCCCATCCAATCTGCGGATATATGAACAAATGGTCTAAGCCCCGCTCTTTCAATGCCGTCATGGCGTGATTATAATCGTTCTTGCTGCAAACAGATTGTAGAATTCCCCGTTCGTCTAGCACGTGCAAAATCTCTTTCATTCCCGGCTTGAGCCGAACTTGTTCGGATTCCAGCAAAGTACCATCCCATAACGTCTCGTCAAGGTCCCATACCACGCACTTAATTTCTTTTGTCATACGTATAGAATCCTTGCCCTGATTTTTTGCCTAACAGCCCAGCATCAACCATTTTTCTAAGCAACGGGCAAGGCCGATATTTAGGATCGTTGTAGCTGTCATGTAATACTTCTAGGGATTTCAATATCGTATCCAACCCGATCAAATCCCCCGTAGCAAGTGGGCCCATCTCATGACCGAATCCAAGCCGGAAAATTTTGTCGACATCCTGCGGTCGCCCAACTCGATCATGGACGAGCCAGATGCTTTCATTAATGGTAAGCATTAGAACACGGTTCGTTACAAAACCCGGAAAATCATTAACCACAACCGGGACTTTATTCATCGACTTCAAGAACGCGGTGACCGTCTCGACTGTAGCCTCCGAAGTGTGATGCCCTTTAATGACCTCAACCAAGGTTTTCATCGGAACCGGGTTCATAAAATGCGTGCCTAATACGTTATCTGGCCTTTTCATTAGACCAGCAATTTTCGTTATTGATATGCAGCTGGTATTGACAGCAAACAACGTCTCTTCCTTGCAAACTTCCCTTAATTCCTCATACACTGCCTTCTTCACATTCCAGTCTTCCGTCACGTTCTCGATGATCAGATCGACATGACTTAACGCTTTATACTCCGTATGAAATTCAATTTTCTCATCGATTACATTCCAATCAAGACTTCGATATTTGGGACTCATCATCTTCATTAACGAGAACGTTTTTTTCATTTTTTCATCTGATTTGTCAAGTATCATTTCATCAATATCAACTATTACAACACGATAACCGTTACATGCAAGATCAAGGGCGACATCGCTCCCCATTACTCCAGCACCGACTACGCCGACCAGATTTATTTTCAAAGTAACCTCTCCTATTCCGAGATTGCCGTGAGTAATTTCATTTGTCATTTTTCCTGTAACCGCTTGCAATATATCTCTATATCCGTCCCTATCAATCCCTCAAGACTGACTAATTTACTTAACTTATCCAAGATACCAGGCCAGATATGGCTTCCCATTCGATTCGTATAAAGTGTTTTTGCGACTACAGCTCGAACTTGAACCCACAAGTTTACGATTTCATCCATTGTACCGAGTATGGAAGGATCGTCAATCAGCTTCGCCATCCGAATCTTTTCCACTTTTTTGCAGTTAATTATCTTATTCAAGCCTTCTACCACTTTTGAATAGTAGGTAGCCGAAGAGTACTGTTCTTCCTGCAGATGTTTTACTGTATCTTCAAACTTCTGCAATTGTGCTAGCCCTCTCTTATCTACATCTCCCATCTGCGAGGAATAGAGGTCCGACAGATGCTTTACTACTTCTATCTTGCCGAACTCGCCCGATATCAACTCCTGCCCATCAAGCTCATAAATTTCATAGAATGTCAGATGACCTTCACTGATGAAATATTGTAAATACCCTCTGTACGCTTCTTGGAGATCATGATAGGAGAGCGATTGTTTCTCGTAAGAAAGGTTTTCTTTGTGCTTGTGTTCAATGACTTGGAATCGTTGCTCATTGTCGTCAAACCCGTAAACCAACAAAGTATGAGGCCAATGTTCCTTGAGATACGTGTCTAATCGTATAGGCTCATAGTAACAATCCACCCATAATATGACGGGCCTGCCTTTCGATATCGCTGACTTGATGTCAGCGGTCACATCTTCGGATCGATGCTTTGTCAACGCCCCTAAGTACAAGCTATCCACAAGCTCGGCAAAACTATGCCTTTGACGATAACGGCAACCAATTACCGCTTCGTTCGCCTTCTGACTTAACTCATATACGATGTTCTCGTTCAGAAAGAACGGAAGCTCATCCTTATGGAATGCCCTTATGATTGGAAAGAAGGAATTATAGAAACAATTATCAAAAAACAACTCATTATAGGGCTCAATTCCTTCTATTACGATTTGCATGTATAATAAGCCCCCCCAATAAACTGCATGCATTTAGACGGTTTCGATTCACTTGCCCGCCAGTGTCTCATTAACGTATCGAATGACTTGCTCTTTATGATCGTGGATAAAGAAATGTCCTCCTTTAAACTCCAGCAATTTACACTTCACGGATGTATGGATGTTCCACTCTCCGTAATCGCTAAAGTCGTTGCTCAAAGGATCGTTATCGCCGAATAATACAGATACTTGAACGTTAATTTTGTTTCTCTCCACGTATCGATACGTATTGGCTGCCTTGATATCGTTTCGTATTACCGGCAGGAATAAATTAGAAAGCTCCACGTTCTCGAACACCTCGCTGGAGGTTCCTCCAAGTTTCAAAATTTCCTTAATGAAAGATGGATCATCCAATTCATGGTCAATTCGATATTGCTCCTTCTTATGCGGGGCGGTTTGACCAGATAGGAAAATATGCTCCGGGAGGCGCTTGTTCTCATCGATTAATCGTTGAACCAGTTCATATGCAAGAATAGCCCCCAAGCTATGTCCGAAGAAGGCATAGGGGCGGTCCTGCTGCTCCAATCGCAAATGCACGTATAGGTCGTCTACCATACCGGCTACGGAATCAAGTAATGGTTCTTCATATCTCCTGCCTCTACCCGAAAATTCCACCATTCTTAGAGCAATATCCGAGTGTAACTGATTTTTCCAGCTTCCGTATACGATTGCCGAACTGCCCGCGTAAGGTAGGCATAATAACTCTAGCTTCTCCATCATAGATCCCCTAATCAGCATTCATCCGACTATTCGAACAGTTGATTCAAGTCTTCTTGAGACAGCTTGACCAAGTCAAAGTCGGAAGGCGTGTAATCTCGTTTTTCTTTCGCGCTGCAATGCGCGATGATTTCTTTCAGCTCTTTCAGGAAGGATGCTATCACCTGCTTTGTAGCATCCGGGTCACACACTTGCGGGTCGAATGTATACGCCACGCGCAATTGACCCCTTACAATCATGGCATCTATCGCGAGAAGACATGTCATCGGATTGCTCTCGCATGTATCCGGTCCCGCGTCTTCATGAGCCCACTCAAAATAGGAGCCTATCGTATTGTCAGCCTCTCCAAGGAAGTTAAAACGGATGTAATCTCTGCTGATAATCCTATCTGCATTCTCCAAGTATTGTATAATGCCGTAATCGAACCCCTTATTAGGGACGGAACGAATTTGTTCTTTAATCGACTTGACGTGATCTGATAAGCGAGAACACTCGCAGATTAGCTCTAAAGGATATAGACTCGTAAACCAGCCTACTGTTCGATCGATGGCTAAGGCTTTTCCGATCTCTTCTCTCCCGTGTCCTTCCACTTCGATCACAACGCGCTGATTCTCGGCATACGGTTCTAGCGCTCTAGCCAAGGCGGCGAAAATCAATTCCAACGACTGTGTGCCGTAAGCTTGATTAGCGCTCGTAAGGAGGGAATGCGTATCCTCCGCCGAAAGTAACGCGTGAAGCGTTTCAATCCCCGGGCCTTTCTCTTTCAATCCGGTCTCTGGAAGTCTAGTCGGTTTCTTGGTGGCCAAATTGCTCCAATAGTCTATAATACTTGACGGTATTGTGGGCTTATACTCGTACAACGCATTTACCCAATCCTGATAGGAATCGGATCTGCGAATATACGCTTGCGAACTCTCGCTTGCTTCATAAGATAAGATCATGTTCATATCCTCAAGAATAACCCGCCATGATAACCCGTCTACCGCTAGATGATGTGCAGTCAGTAGAAGCCGTTGTTCTCCATCTCCAAAATCATAAAGTCCAGCCTTAAATAATGGCCCTTCTGTAACATTAATGGATGATTTCAACTTTACTGCATAATCTTTAAATAAGTCCCACCTGACCTCAGCAGGATAAATCGAAAGATCAACACGATCTACCGAGACCATCCCAGGGTCTAAATCCTTGTACTTGAGCATGGATAATGCTTGATCATAGTACAAACGTAGCGAATCATGAGTTTCCATGATGCGTTGAACCGCATGTTCAAGTAGCTCTCTATCCATGACACCTAATACCCGAAGCAACACAGATTGATTATAATAATTCACATTCTTTAGACGGTTCGCGAAGAACCAGTTGATGATGGGAGATGATTGGAGCAATCCTTGGGCCGGCTTATGTTCCCTATCGCTTTGGTATATCTTTTCAAAAGCAATATCTCCTACAACGCTAGACATCAGAATATCCTTTGGCTTTAAGTAATAACGCCCATCCTCGTTAAACTTCGATGCGATCTGAATCGCCTTTATCGAGTCACCGCCCACGAAATAAAAGTTATCGTTCCATTCCAGCGCTTCGATGCCCAATACATCCCTCATGATCCGATGGAGCTTTTGCAACCCCTCATCCTTAGAGTGATTCGTTAATTCGGCGCTCTCCGAATTGGAATCTGGTACTGCCAACGCATCTCTGTCTATCTTACCGTTGATGGTTAGCGGCATTCTGTCCAGCACTACCATCGACTGGGGTATCATGAAACCTGGCAAATATTCGACAAGAAAGTTCTTCAGATCCAACCAAGTTATTTTCCGACTCCCAACAACGTACAGCACAAGGTATTTGTGGCCGTTCGAATTGCTGAATACTTTAACTGCCGCCTCTTTGACGGCTTCATACATGCAAGCCCGGCTTTCAATTTCTCCAAGCTCGATGCGGTAACCGTTTAACTTGATTTGATGATCTGCTCTCCCGATATATTCCATTTCCCCATTCGGCAGCCAGCGGGCAAGGTCGCCAGTCCTGTACATGTTGCGGCCGGGGTCGGTCAAGCACGGAGTAAACTTGTCCGCGGTAAGTTCCGGTGCGTTAATGTAACCAGAGGCTACTCCATCTCCGGATATGTATATCTCGCCTACGGATCCAAAGGGGACAATACGCTTATCGGAATCGAGCAAAAGAATTTGAACGTTACTAATCGGTTTACCGATCAGAACGGATTCGTTGCATTGCAATTCATTAAATTTATAAATCATGCAGCCTACAACAGCTTCTGTCGGTCCATACTCGTTATAAATCGCTACTCTTCCGCCAGACGAATCTGTCATAGTCTTTGCAAGGGCTGTTTGGAACATCTCCCCGCCCACGACAAAAACGCGTACAGCTGTCTCGGCCAAAGAATAGTCTTGAATTAATGCCAGATGTGCCGGGGTTATCTTAACTATGCTCGCTCTTCTCTCTTCCAAGATTTGATGCAGCACGAAGCGCTCGGCATCCTGCCTGTAGATGATGACTTCATTGCCAGCGATTAGCGGCACAAGCATGGAGGTAATGGTCAAGTCAAACGCTAGGGAAGTATATAGTGCGAATTTATCGTCTCTATCGGTTATATAGGTTCTCGCCGCCCAAGATACATAATTCACCAGTCCCCGATGATGAACCATTACTCCTTTAGGTGTGCCTGTAGAGCCAGATGTGTATATGATATAGACGAGATCATCCGGGCTGTTCCCCGTCTCCAAATTCGTATCGTCCCCGCAGAACAAGTCATCGGATTCCAGATGAATGACATCACCCTTGAAGCCGATTTCCCCATCGATATGAACGTTCGTCAGAATGAGATTTGCCCCGCTGTTGTCTAGAATATACTGCATACGCTCCCTAGGATATTCGGGATCAAGAGGGAGATACACGCCGCCTGCTTTCATGACGGCCAGAACAGAAACCACCGTATTCATCGAATGTTCCGCGATCAATGCGACAACTTGCCCCCGTCGGATACCCCTGACTTGTAGGAACCGTGCCAGCTGGTTTGCTCTCGCATTCAATTCTCTATACGTCAAGGATTCATTGCCATGCGTGACCGCGATTCTATCAGGGGTTGCCAGTGCCTGTACTTCCACTAACTGATGGTATAACTGGTCTTTCGGATAATCTGCCTTCGTTGAATTATACTCATACAATAGCTTCCGTTTATCTGCTTCTGAGAGAATATCAATGCTGCGAAGAGACATATACGGGTTAGCGACGATACGTTCAATCAGTTCAATAAGTTGGTTGAATATTAAACGGATCTCTCTCTCCGTATATTCGCAATTCTTATAATCGATATCTAATCGTATCGTCCCGTCCTCGTACCAGTCCTTAATCAAGAAGTGCAACGCGTAGGGTTGCATCTCCGGGAAAAATTCCTCGTTCACGATCTCGACTTGTCCCATACTCGAAGGGAGCTTGGCATTGCTATAATTGACACAATATTGGAATAATTGATCGTAACCTCGGCGTCGAATTTGCAAATCCTCAACCAAGTAATTGTACGGATATCTCTGATGGAAATAACACTTGGTTAAATTCCGCTGAACCTCAACGAAGTAATCTATAATCTGCTTTTCTTCACCTATATGAACATGAATGGGCATTGTACTCGTATACATCCCGATGGTCTTCTTCTCCTTGCCACCGGAACGGTTCAGAACCGGAATGCCTATGATTACATTGTTTTGCTGTGTAATTCGCGACAGAAATAACGAAATTGCGCCCGTAAAGAACGTATTTAAAGTCAATTTATTCGCTTGTGCGAAATCCGCGATTCGACCGACGTATTCCTGTTTTATAAAGAATGTTAGCCGCTTGGCACTAAAATCTTCGGATGTTCTCATCAGCTGTTCTAGGTCTATGTTAGCGAACATTTCTCGCCAGAAACGCTTATCCTTCCGATACCGATCGGAATCAAAATATACCTTCTCAGTTTCAATATAATCGGTATAACAACCCGCGTTAAGCGTTACAGGTTCCGTATTCAATCCTGCAAGCTCGCTGTACTGCCGAAGAATCTGCTCAGTAAGCAGTTTAAAACTCCAGCCATCTGATATCATGTGATGCATATTAATAAAATAGCCTGTTTCTTGTTGATTAAAACGAATAATCACGAACCGATACATCCGTTCCCGATATATATCAAATGGTTTCTTTGATTCCTTCTCCACCCAGGTTTCAAAATCCATTTCTGGAGAAATGGATTTCGAAAAGTCTAGATAAGGGATATCTATATGAGAAAATTCTTCAACATACTGAAATGCTTGGCCTTCTTCTAGAAAGAAACGTGCACGCATTCCTCCCTGAGTCCTTATTATGTAATTGATTGCTTCTTTGAGCCAATCAATATTTAAATTTGTACGAAATCGAACTGTCCCGCCTAGATTGTTTATCGGTGTTCCAGGATTCATTTGGTCTATCAGCCAAACCCTCATTTGCGGCTGAGTTAACAGATGATTCATCA
Organism: Paenibacillus amylolyticus; assembly: GCF_003719335.1. GTDB lineage: Bacteria > Bacillota > Bacilli > Paenibacillales > Paenibacillaceae > Paenibacillus > Paenibacillus amylolyticus_D. Next base: position 105,171 of record NZ_RIAS01000007.1, on the reverse strand, counting down.
TATTCACAATCTTAGAATCCTCCTTAGAATCGTATAATTCGCTCTTATTGACCGGTTCAGTACAATACATGCTTCGGCATATCTTTAAGGTGAGGCATTTGCAATATTATCGTCATCGCTTAGCGTATCGATAGATACATCAATGCCGGAATCAGTGACCCTAGTTCTACCAGAACAGGTGAAACGTGGCGTCCACCAAGCTTGCTGTAAATTTGGAATTGTAGCATTTATATAGTCTCTGTACATACCGTTCTAAGTTCATGCCAGTCAGATTTAGTTCTTCGACTATTTCACCGCATGTCATTTGGTATTTAATGGAATACTATCCCTCCGGCAGAGGATGAAAAAATAGAACAAAATATAAAATAGATAAGATTTTTCGCCTCAACGGAATTCTAGGTTGCGCCATAATGATAATCTAAGCGTTCGTTGGAACAAACATATCATGGCTCAAAGGCTCAATAACAACTCTAAGATTTTACGAGTAGATTTGATACTATAATTGGTAAACATTTAAGATTTCTCATCTCCCATAAGGAGGCTCACCTCTTCTCTTTAGCAGTGCTCAAACATGTTAGTTGTGTTGTCGCAAAAAAAAAACACCTCAAGGGTGCATGTCTCCAGATAATAGAATATGTGATGTGACGTCAGTGGGACAAACAGACATAGCTTCGCCCATTCATCCGGTGTAACCGCATTCAAAGTTACATATATATGTCCCCTGTTATTAATAACGTGCCGAAACAACGATTATCATAGTAAAACAGGTTGTTGTAATACCCAATTGTCATTCCAATCAATTTTATACGGTTTGTATTAAATTGTAAACCGATAATTTATAATACTTCATTATACTTATTTAATTTTCTCAGCATGATATCGTCGAATAATCCTTGAAGCATTTAAGCAATCCCATAAACCATAGGTCTAGTTGAATGCGTATCCTAGGAAAGTATTCTTTTCAGTCTTCGTGGCGATTGTTAATCATAACGATCAGTGGCTGGAGATAAGTTATCTCTAATTGGATTCCAATGTAGTTTCCCTCCTCCTTAGTGATCGAGTACGAAACCGAGTCGACTTCATTTATAGTTGTATCATTAAAATGCTAACGAAATGAGGCCCGGTTCAATAGTTAATTTCATTCCCAAATTCCTTAATCATTATATGCAGGAGGATGTTGCTCACCCTTGATTAGATATACCAAAATTATTAATAATATAATTTGAAAACTCTTCAATAGTAATGGTTGATAAGTTATCTTCACTTAAATATTCGTCAGAAAATTCAATATCTAATTGAAGTTCTAACTCTATAACTAGTTGTATGAATCGTAGGGAGTTGATGCCGTTTTCTAACAGCCCTTCGTTAAGTGGATGATTCTCTGGAACTTCTAAAACTTTTCTGATAGCATCTTCTACTATTGTAGTTATATTCATTGGCAAAACCTACTTTTCGATTAATATATTTATTGATACATAATTCGCATTTATGAATTTAAATAAAACATTTAGTAAAGAAGGAAGTTTTCATCTTCAAGGTATTTTTTGCAATAGGTATCTATAACCCAATTTAAAGTAGATGCAGTATTTTCATGTTCTTCTGGATTTATTGAATGGAAAGAAAATGTTCTGATTATTGACCAAAGAAAAAAGGCTTCAATAACATTAACATAATTATCTTGAAGTTGATGAATAGTACTATAGGTTGATATAAATACTTTTTGGTTTTCATGTGAAAGATGCATAAATATTTCAGCTATATCAAATAGATAAAATCCTAATCCACAATTTGAAAAATCAATAGGTCGAGGTTCATCTTTATAAAAAACATAGTTACTTTCGTGAAGATCAGAATGGATCATACCCCAAGTATTTCTTGTTATTTTTTGATTATTAATTTCGCAAGAAATTTTTTGAATAGTTTGTTCAAGACATATCTTAGCTTCTTCGGTGATAAGTGCATTTAAATTTTGGGATAGTTGTGTATAAGATGAGATTAAATTATCAGCATCGTATACTCGCACATTAGACTTATCTATAATATCCCAATTCTTTGATTGTTTGTGTAATGCAGCCACCAATTTAGCAAAGCTAATTGTTTCTTCTATAGTCGGTGGTCTATTAAGCAAATCACCTTCCACCCATTTATACAATGATACATATATTTTTTCGTCAGAATTGTCGATTGTTATTGTGGTAATGTGCTCTCCTTCCTTATTTCTTACAGGACCAGGAACGTTATAAGTTAAATCACTTTCCAGCGCCTCAAGCCATTTAAGTTCCGATTCAATAATCTCAACTAAGTTTTGATTAGCAGAAGAATATCTGATTTTTAATAGAAAATCATTTTCTTTTTCATTCATTATTGCTTTTATTCTATAGTTTAAATTTTCACTTTCACCTAAATATTGAATATCTTTACTTTGGATTAAATATCTCTCTAATGCATGCTTTACAATCATCATAGAATCGATATTTTCATGCATAAATTTTCCTCCTTAAGATTAAAATCCTCAAAACTTCAGTTTTTTATAGTTAACTTTAGCAAGCGTCTTGTCCATAAATCCACTATGTCTTCTATTTTAATCCGTTCATCTATATTGAAGAATGATTGGTTTTGGATAATTTCTCCCACCGATTTGGAGTGATCGACTTCTATTAAAAAATCGTAAACTTTTTTTGAAATAGATACGGTTTGACCAAAAAAATAACAAAAACTTATTTCATAAACATAATCCATTTTGAACGCCATCATTACTGGTCTTCTTTCTCTTATTAAGTGACACATACTAGGGTAAAACGGGGATTAACCTCATAACTCCCTCAGATTTTAATGGTCTTTTTCTGATAAGGTAGTTTCCAATGCATAAGTAATTTAATTGTGTCGTTAAGAAACAAACCACAGAATCGTTTATAGAATCTACGATAGGCTCATAGTTATTGTTAAAGGAGGTGTTTAACAGAACAGGAACTCCCGTTTTCTTTTCAAATGAAGCAATTAAATTGTTAAACAGTCGATTATTGGTTGAGGATACGGTTTGTACTCTTGCTGACCCATCCACATGTGTTACCGCGCCTAATGATTTTTGTTTTTCACTTCTTACCTTTAAAACCATATTCATAAAAGAAAACATATTCGCTTCATACTGTTCTGGGATCTCAAAATATTCTCGAGCAGATTCTTCTAAAATAGCAGGTGCGAACGGTCTATAATCCTCCCTCATTTTAATCATTTTACCTAAAATGGTAATTCGGTCCACATCAGACATTCGAATGTTATTCATATTCAAACAAGCTTTTATAGCCAATAAAGGTGCTTTCGGAATTTGTATTTCCATATACATCCCCAATTGAAACTCGCTTATTTGTATATTGAGCTATAGATCTAAGTTTGATTCACAAATCCGGTATAAAATCATATCAAAATGCAATAGCGGTAAAGACCGCATAAATTGCCCCTGGGATAACTATCACTTTTTTGTTCCCAAGAGTCGTCCAGTTTTGCCAGCGTGTCATAACACTCTCGTGCAAAGTAGGTAAATGCAGGGGGTACTTGTCGATTTTGTAGGCGATACAGCGAAATCTTCGCCATTTTCAACTTTGGAAAAATGGCGAAGCAAGTCGATATTTATTTCCCCCCTGAATTGCCCTGTCTTATATTAGTAGAACAAGCAGCAACAAATTAATAATATTATTTACCACAATCGCTTGTAATAAGCTTCAATTGCGATATGTTAACCTCTGGATTTGCCAAAACAACTTTTAGTACTTCGTGGTAGTAATGGGCATACTTTTTAACCAGTGCATCCGAATATTTTTTTCTATTGTACTCAATAGTCAATCGTATTGTTTTTGTCGCTTCAGATATAACAAATTGAATATCAAACTGAGTTTCAATTTGCTTCCACTGGAAAAGCGATATTGCTATATCCTTTTCCAAACCATGTATAACAGGTTCTTCTTGGTAAATGAATACGGTATCGAAGAGAGCGTTGCTTTCCGTGACACCCTGGATTCCTAGTTTCATAATTAACCAATCTAATTGGTATTCACGATTACCAATTGCTTGATATACTTTCGTCTTTACCTTATCCACTATGTCTTGGAATTGATTAATTGAGTGGATCGTCACTCTTATCGGCAATGTGTTCACAAAATTCCCAACGACATTATCCATATTTAACTGTGACCTTCCGTTTATCGGAACTCCGACTACAATATCCTCATTTCCAGAAAAGTGATATATAAGCATTTTATATATTGAGAGTAGTATTACATTTTTTGTTGTCTTTAGCTTCACTGCCAAATTGTTAATCTGTTTAGCTTCAGTTTCACTAAACCAAACATCTATTTTACAACCATCAATTTCTATATCTGGATTAGTGTAATCACTTGGAAGGGATTCGTTGGCTTTAATATTGGAAAGCTCCTGCAGCCAATACTTTTCCATACTATCGAATCGACCAGCCCCCTTTTCCTGATTCTGCCAAACTGCATAATCTTTGTACTCTATATCTAATGGAGGGAGTGGCTCTTCCCTGTACAATGCAGCGAATTCCTTCGCCATATTCATTATTGATAAAGCATCCGATATAATATGATGCATATCGAACATCAGTAAAAATTCTTCATTTTTACATTCGATTAATCCAACCCTTAACGGCAATTGGGACGATAAATCAAAGGGCCGGATAAATTGTTTAACTACAACCTCCAGGTTTTGTTGTTCAGAAACTGTTTCTTCTAAATCAACACAATAATTATCAATGATAACTTGTACAATATCGCCGTTCACATAATCAAATTTTGTTCGCAAAGATGAATGCCTTTCGACTAATGAATTTATTGCCTTGACTAATCTTTCTTTATTAAGCCTGCCCTTTATCCTAAGGAGAACAGGCATATTGTAACTTGTTGAGTTAGGCTCCAATTGATTAAGGACATACATCCTGCTTTGCTCTGCAGATAGAGGATAATATATTTTCTCTATTGATCTCTCAATCAAAGGTGCATTTCCAGTTATCGACAGTCCCTTTATAAAATGAGATTGCGCTTCGATGGTTGAACACCTGAACAATTCAATTATTGGAATATTTTGATTAAATGCAGCATTCAATCGTTCCGTAAGAAGCATTACATTGATGGAGTTACCTCCTATTTCGAAAAAATCATCGTGAATACTAATCTTTTCTACCTGTAATATCTCCTCCCAACATGATAGTATTTGTTGTTGAAGATCGTCTCTTGGCTCCTCGTATTTCGATTCCGTCACGTATATCTCATCAGGCATTGGCAATGCCCCGCGATCTATTTTTCCATTTGGAGTAGAGGGCAACGGATCTAACGCAACAAAACAAACTGGGACCATGTAATTCGGGAGAAAATCTCGCAAATAAGCTATTAATTCTTTCTTATTAATATTAGTCTCTCTTTCAATATAGGCAATGAGAAATAGTTGACCATTGGGATCATCTTTTGCAGATACTACACATCTACTTCCTTCGAAGTACATGCTAATTACATTTTCAATTTCCTCCAAATCTATACGATACCCTCTGATCTTTATCTGATGGTCGGTTCTGCCTAACAGTTCAATTTCCCCTGATGGTAACCATTTAGCCAAATCGCCTGTTTTATAAATTGTCCCGAAATTACTGTTTGTAAATTTCTCGGATGTTAATCTATCATGGTTAAAATATCCGCGCGCGAGCCCATCACCCCCGATATATAATTCACCGATCGCTCCAACTGGTTGAACTTTCATATTATGGTCTAAAATAAAGACTCTTGTATTGTATAATGGAGTACCAATGTTAACTGTATTGGTATGAGTCATTTCTTTCATCGTGGACCAAACCGTGGTTTCTGTCGGACCATACATGTTATAGACTCTACCATTGCTTAATGTCCGCAACCTATCCACTATTCCCATTTTTAATGTTTCTCCACCAATTAGAAAAGTCTCAACATCTCTTAAAAAGTCGCTATGACCGTTCTCAATTAATAACTGTTCTGCACGTGAAGGTGTCATTTGGACAATCGATATGTTATTATTCTTTATTAGTCCTAATATTTCTGAAGGTAAATATTGTTGCTCGCTACTTGCAATAACCACACTCATCCCTGTAAGCAACGGTAAGATTACTTCTATAACAAAAATGTCAAAAGAGATCGTTGTTAGAGCAAGTACTGTTTTTGACTCGTCCCATTCGAGACGGTTCTTGATACTATGATATAAATTTACGACTGAACGGTGCTCAACCATAACCCCTTTTGGGAGCCCTGTAGATCCAGAAGTGTAAATAAGATATGCCAAGTCCCTAGAGTGAATATTGTTACGGACTAATTTCTTTTGTTCTTCAATGTAATGAATATCCTCCAATACAATTATTTCACCCTCAAATGAAATATTACTTGGACACTCGCTGTCGACGATCAAGAGCTTAGAACCGCTGTCAGTCAACATGTGATTTATCCTATTTATAGGGTAGTTTGGATCGATTGGCAGATATGCGCCCCCAGCCTTCAGAATCCCTAACAAAATTACTACCATATCAATGGATCTCTTAACCATTAAGCCGATAATAGGATTCTCAGGCAATTCCATTGTTAATAATAAGTTTGCCAATTGATTAGATCGTTCATGTAACTCCCTATAAGAAATTTGCCGATCATTCATTATTAAAGCGACTCGATCCAGGAGACGAACAACCTGGTTTTCAAACAGTTTAGTGATGGTGCTCTCTTTATCATATTCATAGTGAGTTTGGTTAAAGTCCTCCTTTATTCGTTTTTCCTCAATGTCAGAAATTATCTTCATATTGCCAATTGACGAACAATGACCATTGGAGATACTCTCCAAAATAGTTAAGTACATTGACATCCAATTTACGATCGTTTTTTTCTTATACAAGCGAGTGCTATATTCAATACTGCATAACCATATGTTCCCTGACCGATTAACATTCAAAGACATATCAAATTTTGATGTTTTTGATTTTACTTCAATTGGGTTAATAGTAAGACCCTCGATTTTAATGCTATCAGTCATATTGAATGAAAAAGTAGTATCAAATATCGGATTCCTGTTGATATCACGCTTCACGTTAAGCAATTCTACAAGTACTTCTAAAGGTAATTTTTGATTATCAAAAATGTCTATGGTGTTCGTTTTAACATTGTGTAGTAGTTCACTGAAAGTTTTCTCTGAATTGATTTGGATTCTAATTGGTACTGTATTCACAAATAGACCTACAATATTTTCCAATTCCAAATTATCTCTACCAGAAACAGGCACACCAACAACAATGTCTTCGCATCCGCTATATTTATGGAGGAAAACATAATATGCACCTAGTAGTAACATGAATAAGGTCGTATTATTCTCCAAGGCTACTCCGCGTAATCGCTCCATTAACATACCAGGAATTTCAAACGTATAGCTGTCACCCGAGTAGTCATTATACATTGGCCGTACGGAATCTGAAGGCATGTCTAGTAGTGGAATTCCATCCTCAAACACCTTTTTCCAATATTGTTTAACCCCTTCATCATATATAATGTTTTGCTGCCACTCCGCGTAATCTTTATACGTCAAAGTTGGGGTATCCAGTTTTGCGTTATCTTGGTATAATTCCATGAATTCTTCTATTAATACGTTAACTGAAATGCCGTCAGCGATTATATGGTGCATATCAATCATCAGAAGATATTCATTATCTCCTATTTCTACCCCCCCCACTCTAATTAGGCCTGGTTTCTCAATCTGAAACGGCCGTATAAATTTACGCAACAATTTATATTGTCCAAGCTTAGTATGAGCAACAAACCGTTCTAGAGAAAAGTCAACATGTGAATACACTTTTTGTACAGGTTCATCCTGAATAATTTCAAATCCGGTTCTTAACATCTCATGCCGTTGGATCAATTTATTAAAAATATTCTCTACTTTATTAAGATCTATCCTCCCCCTAATATGTAATGCTCCAGTGATATTGTATGCCGTATGCACATTGGTTTTAGATAAGAAAAATATCCTTTTTTGGGCAGATGATAAAGGATAATACTCTATACCTTCTGCTGATTTGGGAATTGAATTAGCTGCTGTATCTAGATTACTCTCAATGTTGTTTTGGGATTCAGCCTCAATATACCAGGCTAACTTTCTAATTGTCGAATATTCGAAAATTTTATTTATGGGTACTCTTACGTTAAATCGTTTATGCATAATAGATACTAATGATATTACATTTAAAGAATGCCCTCCGAGTAAAAAGAAATCATCCTCTATCCCATTAGGTTGTATACCGAGGAGTTCAGCCCAAATCTCCATTAGAGCAATCTCCAAGGTTGTAGTTGCGGGAGAGTAAGATTCCGTTTGATCCAAACTATAGCCTTGAATTAACGAAAGTGCTTTTTTATCTACCTTACCATTCCTTGTTAATGGAATTTCGCTTACAACCGTGAACCTGGATGGCATCATGTAGTAAGGGACAATCTCGCTCAAATGTGAACGAATATCTTGAACTAGTAGAGTGCTGTTAAGTGTTAGATATGCTACAAGAATCTTATTACCCATGCTATCATTTTCTGCAGTAACCACGGTCGAACAAACTTTCCCATGTCTCACCAACGCATTCTCAACCTCTGACACTTCAATGCGAAAACCTCTAACTTTTACTTGCTCATCTGCTCTGCCAAGGCAAATAACTTCGTCGTTATCAGGCAGGACTAATCCAACGTCACCGGATCTATAGTATTTTTGTTCAATCCCCTGTATGGCTGCCGTAACAAATTTTTTACTGGTTAAGTCTTGCTGATTCAGATACCCCGCTGCTACTCCACCACCCCCAATGACAATTTCGCCTATTGCTCCAGGAGGCAGTCGTCTCATTTTATCGTCTACAATATAAAGATTTAGGGAAGGAATTGGTTTGCCAATACTCCTGCATCCAGTATTTATGTCTTCCTTAGAAAGTTCTTTATATGAAACATGTACTGTCGTTTCAGTAATGCCGTACATATTCACTAGTTTTATAGAAGGATAGACATTAATCCAGTCGATTAACATGGAGCTATTTAATGCCTCACCACCAAAAATAACATACTTTAATTCTATATTCTTATAGTCAATCTTACCTCTTAGAATTTCAGAAGATAGATGATAGAACGAAGACGGGACTTGATTTAATACTGTAACCTTTTGTTCCGCAATTAGTGTTGCGAATTGCTCATAATCCTTAGTAATCGAATTTGGAACAATTACGAGTTTCCCCCCAGTAATTAAGCACCCAAACATTTCCCATACGGAAAAGTCGAAACATATCGAATGAAACATTGTCCATACTTCTCTACTATTATTTAGCTGAAATAGAGAATTTATATTAGAGAGAAGACTTACTACATTCTTATGTGTTACTATTACTCCCTTAGGATTTCCCGTTGTTCCTGATGTGTAGATAATATAAGCAGGAATGTCATCATTGTTATTTCCATTGCGATGTGTTTCGCTTGAAACAGTTTGCAATTGATCCCACAGCTCTTCAATATTTATGCAATTATATTGACTTGTCTGAGGGAGTTGGGTATCACACATGACGGTATTAATATGGGCATCATTAATAATATGAAGTATTCTCTCAGTTGGGTACGATAGGTCAATCGGAACATAAGTGGCGCCCGCCTTCAATATACCTAAAATTACTACAATCATCTTCTCGGATCGATCGAGTAAAACCCCTATATTCTCACCGGGCAAAACCCCTTGTGAATGAACCAAAAAATTACATACTCTGTTAGAGTAATCCTGTAATTCGGCATAACTTAATGTGATTCCGTTAAACCATACGGCTACCTGATCCGCCCTTACTTTTACTTTTTCTTCTAGTAATTCATGAATTGTCATATTGTTTTGTACAGCTACAAAGTGAGCCGGTATAACGTTGCCTACATTATCGAACTTTATTTGATCGAACTTATTAACTCCTTTGATAATTTGACGACTTATATTCTGCAGTACGGACAAAAAACCATTCAAGTTCGTTGAACTGGTACTGTTGGTTAGTTTCAGTCTAATTCCAGCTGCAGTTTCAGCTACCAGCAAATGAATTTCTTCAGCTGCATAATTAATGATATCCTCAATATACGTTTGATCCGTTTCACTATTGAAAAAAAAGTTTTGAAAATTATAAAAGAAAGAAACCCCTTGATCACCTATGATCCTTTTTAGTTCCATAATAGAGACCATATCGTGATTATTAAGGGATTTCTTTTGTATTCTTAAGCATTGTAAGAACTCCACTACCTCGTTGCAAACCGACCCAAGGTCTATAACAACCGGAAGCACTCCGTAGAAACAACCAACTATCTCTTCCCCCCATCTGTGCCTCCCTGAAACGATTTCAAAAAACTGTAGATTCCTTTCTCTAAAATAAACACTTAATAAATATGCATATAATCCTTTAAAATAGAGAGGAACAGAAACTCCATTTTGCTTACAAAACTTTTTAATTGCGTTATATTCATCCAAAGACAAAACCAAAGCTTCCTCTTGTCCTTTGTTTATAGGGGGGAGGATATTGGCTTGTAGTTTCTCAGTCTGTTTGAGCCTTTCTTCCCAGAATTGTATCGTATCCTTTTTATTATATGATTCTATTACTTTTACTGTTGTTTTTAAGTACTCTTCTTTTGTTACCGATTTGATTTTCTTCGATTCGCCACGATAACATTCGAGAAGATTTTTAAAATAAATGCGAGCAGAAGCACCATCAAATATTAGATGATGTATATTTATTATTGCGATATAACACTGTGGACTTAATCGAATTAAATAATGTTGAACAAGTGGTAATTTGATTGAATGAGTTATTCTATCTGTGAATTGGACTACAATTGGCTTCAAATCTATTAATGATAATTTTTTAGAATTTACTGAATAATGAGAAATTTCTTCATAATAGAATCTATTCTTTATGTCTATTTCGTCTGATAACTTCAAATAATGAATCCCATTTTGTTCTACTAGCTCGCTTTTCAATATTGGATATATGTCTTCTAGTTGACTCAATGCATCACACCATTGGTCAATTTCAAGCTTTTCATGTATGATCTGATAGTATGTTAGACGATGATAGTTGTCTGCAGGATTCTTCAGACAGCTATAGAGTAATTCGTTTTGAATTGGAGTTAACGGCAGCAGACTTGCCTCTTTGAATAAGTTTTCTGATATCAGTTCCATTAATTCAGTCATTGATTTGTTTTGGTGTACAATTATCCTTTGAATAACTTCATCGAAAAATTTCACTATACCAATTGCCATTTCTTCAGTTATACAGCTTTTTTTATACATTATTTTAAGCGAAAACTTATTTTGTCCGTATTTAACAATTGCAGTGAGGTTATAATTTGTGGCCTCATCCATAGAAATTGATTCAATCTCTATTCCTTTAATGGATTGAAAAAACATATGATCAACAGGATAATTTTCGATGCCGATAACAGAATCAAAGATATCTTCCGAATTGACTTGATTTAAACACTTTTTAATATCAACTAGTGATGTTTGTTCAAATTCTGTCCTCTTATTTAGGTGAATTGATAGCCGCATGATAAACTGGTTAACTGTCTCATCACTTTCTGGTCTTATTCGTAATGGAAGTGTATTTATAAACAAACCAACAATATTCTCTATGCCCCGAACATTTGAATTTCTCCCTGATACAGTTGTACCGAAAATCACATCGTCTCTGCGTGAATAACGTTGCAACACCAAGCCCCAGGCTGTGTAAAAAATTGCGGCTTCAGAAACCCCAATCTTGGCAGCAGCCTCCTCTAGCGCTTTCTTACTTACTAAAAGATCTAAGCTAATATTCCCTTGCTCAGTAATTTCCGTCATTTCACTTTTTAAACGATTTTCTTGTGGGAATATGGAGTTATGAGTATAACTCTCCAAGTACTCACTCCAAAATTTATTCGAATCTACACTTTGGGATTGCACTACTTGCTTTACGTGATCTTTAAACTCTCCCTTCGAAAACAGGGACACTTGTTGATTGTGAAGCAGTTGTTGATAATAATAAAAAAATTCTTTTAATATGATTGCATTGCTCCACCCGTCATACAAAATATGATGATTGCTAATGATCATCTTGTATTGATTTAAACCCATTTTATATAGAGTAACACTGAATGGGATTTGTTTTAAATCCACCCTCTTCTGTAAATCACGATCAATATACAATCGTTTCTCTTCGTTCGTATAATCCACTAAATCGATTATCTTAATTCGCATATAGTAACTTTTAAGCATAATTTGTACAGGATGTTCTATTTTTTCCCATCTGAATACTGTTCGGAGCATCTCATTGGTTTCTACAACATGATTCCATGCAAGCTCACAAGTTTTATAATCAACTTCGCCATTAATATTTATAGTTAAATGTCCAAAATAATTATTATTTTCTTCGTTACTCAGGTAATGATATAACATTCCCTGCTGCATTGGTGAAAGCGGGAGAATATTTTGCACATTGCTCTGCGAGACAATAGACATTGTTAAACCTCCTGAGATAAAATTCTGCTAATCTTTTCATATATGGCATACAGTAAAAATTTATATACTCCTGAATGGCATTCGTTAGGTACTCATACTCCTCTGGATTTTTTGACACGAATGCAAAATTTCTGGCAATGGCCAATATGATGAAAGCATTCATTTGATAGAAGAAAAGTTCCGAATCAATTCTATTTGTTGAGTATTCCTCAAGTAAAGCCTTTCTTTCATCCAAGTCCAAATGCAAAAAAGTAGTAGCGATATCAAACTGATAGTACCCGAATCCGCAACAGCATGTTGTGTTGTTGCAAAAAAAACACACCTCAAGGGTGCATGTCTCCAAATAATAGAATATGTGATGTGACGTCAGTGGGAAAAACAGACACAGCTTCGCCCATTCATCCAGTGTAACCGCATTCAATTATATATATATATGTCCCCTGTTATTAATAACGTGCCGAAACAACGATTATCATAGTAAAACAGGTTGTTGTAATGCCCAATTGTCATTCCAATACAATTTTATACGATTTGTATTATATTGTAAACCGGAAATTCATAATACCTTATTATACTTATTTAATTTTCTAAACATGACATCATCGAATAATCCTTGAAGCATTTAAGCAATCCGGCAAACCGTAGGTCTAGTTGAAGGTGTATCCAAGGAAAGTATTCTTTCCAGTCTTCGTGGCGATTTCGCGGATCATAACGATCAGTTGCTGGAGATAAGTTAACGCTAATTGAGCCAACAAGTTAATGAGTGAGGGCCACCAAGTTAATCGAATAGAGCCGCATAGTTAATGGGGAGAGCCACTTAACGGATTCTCTGGAAGAATGGAGCAATGTGTCGCTCGATGTAGCGCATAATCCATCAAGGGAGAGTACCTCCTGGATCATCACCACACTTCGCAATCAAACCTTCTTATCACTCCCCGAACTGAATGCCTCCATTCATGAGAAGCTATCGGATCTCAATCAGCGATCTCCATTTTATATCGCGTGTACGGTATATACGCTTCATCTTGTGACCATCTTGACGTACCACCAAACATGCTGGCACATAGAGACAGGTTACCAATATTTTAAGGAACTGCTTGGCTTCGACCAGTTAAGCTCGCGAAGACAGGACTTCATTTTACATTCTTAACCATGTTCACTACACCGCGCATAGCCTTGTTTTACAGTACTCACGACACGTCTGTCCTTTTTTCGAGATCATTTCTAGTTTTTACAAGAGTCAAGTTATTGAGTAATAGGTATTGCTTTTAAATCTGCCGGATTATCATGACAAATTAAATTTCACTTATTTTTGCTACCTTTACATTGCCGAATTATAGTATCTGATTTTAAAGAATAGCTTTTTATTGTTAATCTAATATAGTAGTGTAAATAATAAGAAGGAGGCGTAATACATGCACTGGTATGCACTATTTGTTGAAGCTGGTAAAGAAGAGTTGGTTCAAACATTAATTAACAAGTATATTGATGAGCCCACAGTACGCACTCTTGTTCCAAAACGAAAAATTTGCGAAAAAAGAAAAGGTAAATATTTTCATATTGATAAACCATTATTTCCTGGGTACGTATTGATACACACACAAATGAATACTACTATATATTATAAATTAAAAGAGATACCTAAATATTATAGGTTATTGAATATGTATAATAACAAAGAGACAAACAATCAGATAAATACAAGAGTTGTACATGATACTGAGCAAAAGCATCCAGAACCTACATACCTCTTTTCAGAAATCAGTGATAACGAAATGTCATTAGTATTACAACTTCTTGGAGATGAACAAGTAATTGATTATTCGAGAGTGTACTTTATAAATTCTAAAGTAATCGTCCAATCCGGTCCTTTAAAAGGAAAGGAGGGAATAATCAAAAAAGTAAATAAACACAAAAAAAGAGTTAAAATTCTCCTTAATTTTATGGGAAATGAGATAGCAATGGATGTTGGTATCGAATTGTTATCATCAAGAGAATATATTGATCCTACAGGTCCCTGAACCTGCAAAAATAATGTCACGTAACACCGTATATGAAGCTTGGATACCGCTTAACAACCTGCTCGCTCTAAGATCTAAAAAGGCAGTATTGGTTGTGCGAGTGGTTGTCCGTTGCCCTTCTTGAGTCACCCTTTGATAAATCGAGACGGCGTTAGATGGAGCTATATCTGCGATTCATCTAGAGAATAGCTCACAAAAGTGCATCAGTTTCTGCAAGAGAATGGTGCGTGTATGTTCAGGTGCAGTGCATACTGTAAACCTGTAGTTTGCAATAGACGACAGTGACAGATGCCACGCAAACTAGAACCCACATGGCTAAAGGCCTTGTTTTGTGAAGTTTGCGGCTAGGCAACTGATTTAAATAGTTGAAGGTTAACATCTTATGTGCATTCTTTGAAACGATATAAAAGTATGAGGACGGCGTACATGCACTGAAACAGCCGGCGTGTGCGATACAGTGAAGGATGTGGAACCGGAGATACTTAAACGAGAGGATTAAGAAAAAGCGGGGAAAGGGCTGGAGCTGGCGGCTATCGCAGAACGCCTGAAAATCAGACGAAAGATGTTAGCAAATACATGGTAGAACACGAGTTTGTGCAACACCCAAAAACCACAACTGAAGACCAACCTTAAGGTTGGTTCATACACGGTAGAAACGCTAGCGCCGAGAAGCTCGTTAATGCCATTAAAGCAGGCGTCACCCTGATGAACAGCTGGTTAACACATACGCCCTGATCCAGGAGTGACGCTCCATGTCATATCCGCACGGAATTTACTTCCAACATTTTTGTGATTGTGCTTATTGTCGTCGCCGTCCGAAGAACAATGAATGGCTGGCTCAACTGTCGACAAACCTAAAGCTTCCGGCTTAAGAACGCATCGTATCTATGGTAAGCAATGGAATAATGAAGCTTACTTCAAGTGAGCTAAGTCTTACTCCCCTCACAGTATTGGATCTTCAGTTTGGTCCAGCATTAATTTAAAAAAGTTGATTACCGCTGTACCCAGCTATATCAAAGAATATCTGCCGTTTTTAAGTTGTGAAAGTCGAGTTATATAACAATGGCTTAAATTTTTTCCCTAAATACTTGTAGACTGAAGACTCTGTATTATCCTATTAATGGTAGAAAAGTTTTCGAACAACAACTCTTCATCATTGAATGTCACTTCGAATCCCTCTTCTAGTTTCACAATTAATATGATTGATTTTAAAGAATTTAGCCCAATCGCTTCCAAATTCTCATCTGGCATTATATCATCACTAATTTCTAATATTTCCTGTAAATTACTCAATATTTTTAATCTCATAGCATGTTGATCCATTACAGTCTTCACCTGTCTTTTATGATTTTTCGTCACAGAAACAGCTTGTTGAAGAATTTATGGAACGATACATCATGGGTGGAACTCCATACCACCTTTTAAATAAGTCTGTAAACTGCGAATTGGATATATAACCAAGCTTTTTAGCAATTTCACCAATAGGATCATTGGATTGCGTCAATAGCTCTGCAGCCTTTATCATTCTAATACTTTGTAAATACTTCATAGGTGAAATTTTGAATACTTTTGAATATGTGTTGCAAAGATATGTAGGATGACATTGTATTATGTCTGACAATGCATGTAAACAAAGAGGCTGACTATAATTTTCACGAATATACCGATTGACTTTAATTAACCTACAATCAATTGCCCCAGAGAGATTTTTGCTCATAGAGTATCCATCCATCTATTAGTCTCATAATAATTCTCATGTTGTAGCAACATTACTATACACTAATTTACTAATCAAGCTGATAAAGCAGGCATTTGCCTTCTCTCTGCTCAGATCTCGTACAAAGATAGTCATAATACTCGCCTTTTAAGAGTAGTAGTTACATATATTTACATGTAATTACCCATTTTCACCAACTAAATCCAGATGTCACACTACTCATTGTTGCACTGGTTTGGTCATTTAGTCATCTATTTAGCAACTCCCTCATTAATAAACAGGTTCCTACCATTTGAACTTCAGGAACCTCATTTCATATTTCAGGGTAAAGTTACCATATTTGCTATGATAAAAAAAAATAACAAACCCGTCAAGTTGATTTGGCCAATGGTTGTTCCAAGGTAAGGCCAATCACTATATTTCAGGATATATCTGTGTTTCTTGTAAGCACATCATGTCCATAGAATAACGGCGTATATTTTGCGCGTACTGCCGGGAAATTCCTTCGCCATCACCTTCCCTAAATGCTTAGCCTACGCCATTTTGTATCATACCATATCGTTCATAATTCTTAAGGAACCCGTTGTCGATATGCTATGGTTTAAAATCCCCATATAATCTTCCCTTGGCTCTGAGTGAAGGTAAACATGACCCTCATCGTCCAATATACTTATTCTATTGAAAAGACCTTCAGCATCGACTCGGTTCACGTATCGGAAAGTTATCCGTTCTTCAACAATGTAGAACTGATAAGCAATGGTGACACTACTCATTCCACATGACTTGAGTGTCGGTCGCTGTAATTTAAGCCGTAAGAAGAGAGGTGGCGGTAAACTTGTAGTGAATGTTTACCGAGCCATCCGCTTGAACTTCAATCTTATCAATAAAACCTATATACCATCTCAGGAGTCAGTTCGTCTAACTTCATGAACTGCTTGAGTTCCTTCTTCAATCGAACGATACTTTCCGCTGTACAACTGCTCTGAATTTAATATGAATTAAACTTCTTCATAATTACCCATATAAAACAGAACCCTTCCGTCATGTTGAAAGGGTTCTATAACCATCACATCTCATTTAAACTTTTCTCACCAATATCGCCACCGACTCTACATGCACTATTCCAATAAAGTTCTATTTAACATGATCCTCAAAAGAAATCTGAAATTCAGAGTAGTTTGAAGGATTGCTTTTTTCATATATTTTCAGAATAGCGGGTTCCCGGAAATCGATAGCATCTACGGAAAAATAGCTAGTCTTCATATCTCCTTTCACATTATTATCAATCTTATATGATTCAATTACTGTTCCGTCCTGTATCAATTCGGTAGCTAGCATCCTAGCCGTTCCACTCAGCACATAAGCAGTAAATGAAATAGAATCATAGTTGATCAAGCTCCTAACATCATCAATAGATGCCGTCTTATCGTACTGCATATATTGATTATATGAATGTGCTGTCACCAATCTGTACGGTGTGTTGATAAAAACATCCATGTATTCAAACGTACTATCCTTGCTGGTCGATGATAATAAGGGTAATTTAAAACTCTCACGAAATGCCTTATTAGTTTTTTTTCCGTCATTGATCGCCTCAATGATTTTATCATCTGTTAAATAATAGATATATTCGGTATTCGATGATTCTGCTTCGAGTTTCTTGTCAACCATTCCGTTTGCTGCATTTGATTCATATGTATTCTCTTCTTCTATAACATGTTCACTTGCTGGTAATTCTAGTGAATCTGAGTTACTACTCGCACTTCCCTTTTCAACCAAATCATATTTAGTTAATACATACAGCGCAACACTTACTCCTAAAGAAACAAATAATACAAAGAATAGAATTTTAGCCTTCATTAAATGTACGCCACCCTTTAGTTTAACTTATCGTAAAAAATGTACAATGCAATTTCCCTACCATGTTAATTTTTCGCAACAGTCCGAGCGGAACGGTGAATTTCGACATTCTATATGATACCCTCCTTCAACTAATTAAATTTAAGTATATACTACCATTATCGAGTAAAAATTTGTAATTATATTATCGAATTATGTCAAAAAGTAGCGTGCTCCCCCTTGTAGAGAGGCTTTTACAGTGCACAATAAAAAGCCCAGACCTGATTAGGCTAGGCTTTTCAAGACAATGGTTGTTATATTTCATTTACTTTTTTGAGCAGTACCGTCACATTTCATTTCTTACCATCAATACTATGCATTCCAAATGTGTCGTATGCGAGTAACGATTCTATTATCAGGGTTTCTGTTATATTAGCAAAAAAGCACAGGAATATGGCTTTTTCGTCATCGCATATATTGATTTATCTGCTGTTATCGCCGTTTAACATCAACGATCCATGGCCTTGTGACAGTGTCTATTATAGGAAACATCCCCAAGTACCAGGGATTCTATTGCAGCAAGTCCCTCATTCTCATTCTCATTCTCTTTTTCTTTTTCTTTTTCCTCGTCCCCTTACTTTTTATTCGATTCATTGGCGCCGAGGATTGACCGATCCAAAAATATGATATGGCGTTATCCCCTTTGCAAATAGGCTATCAATCAGTCCGACCAATTCTTCTGATGATAGATCTTTGCCGTTGCGTATCCAAAGGCGAAACATAGATATTAATGTTGATATGTAAAACTCAATGATATATGGTGCCAAAGCATCATCTGATGGAAAATCCACAATCAATCGCTCAAAGGGAATTTCCCTTTTCAGGCGTTCTATAAAATGTACAGAGCCATAGTCGCCCAAGAGGGCTTTCAGAATTGCAATGTCCTCTGCATTTTCCAAGCACTGAAGTGCATCTTGGAAAGTATGTGTGGAAAACTCTCTGCCTGCCATTTCCTCGTTAATGGACTTCAAGATACGTTCTTCAACATAGTCCAACAACTCATAGATATCCGTAAAGTATTGATAAAATGTACTGCGATTATATCCTGATTGCTTAGCAATCTCTTGAATGGATATTTTCTCGATGGGTTTTCGGCTGTATAAATCGCAGAATACATTAACAAATGTCTGCCTTGTTTTGTCCGTCATTTCAGGTTGCTTATGCATGATTTCCCTCCGTCTTCTATTCCATCCGTCTAACCCATCATACGACAGATATAAAAAATCTGATGGTTGATGACCGTATAGTGAATCCATACAATAACATTATACAACACGTTGTTGGATTATTAACGAGGATAAATTACATTTTTAGGAGGTAATATGAGAATTTTATTCTTCGGTAGAGGTGTCATATCGACCCAATATGCTTGGGCTTTTGAAAAGGCAGGGCACACAGTAGAGTTTTACGTAAGAAAAGGGAGAAAAGAAACCTTCGGAAGCCATATAGAGCTTGAAATGTGGGATGCGCGAAGAGGGAAACAGCTCATACAAGAAAGCTGGAACGTCAAACTGCATGAGGAGATTAACCCAAATTATGATCTCATTATTGTAAGTGTCAACACGGAACAACTTCCAAAAGCAGCACAATTACTATCGACCGTTGCTGGAAACACCCCTGTCCTCATATTCAATAACATTTGGCAAGATTTGAAATCATCGATCTCACCTTTGTCTATGAACAATGTTGTCTTTGGGTTCCCAGGAGCCGGCGGCGGCATTGCGGACAATAGGCTTAGAGGCGGCTTTTTGAAAATGCTATTTCTTGAAAAACCACGGGCAGGCACGGAACAATTAAACAACAAGGTCAAAGATCTATTTGAAAGTGCCCATTTTAAAATTAGTTGGATAAAGGATATGCAAAACTGGCTGTGGAATCACTTTGCCATGAATGCAGCTATGGAAACCGAGGTGTTGAGACGAGGAAGTTTTCCAGCACTCTTGAACCATCGTGACTCATTTGCCAATGTTGGGAAAAATATGAGAGAAATTGCACCTGTACTTAAAGCAAGAGGTGCTAAGATTGATATGATTTCCCTACTGCTGACTAAGATTCCGGCGCCACTTCTCAGTACGCTTTTTAACAAGGTTATTTTGGCAAAGGGCAGCATACCACGGCTTATCATCGAATACAACAACAGCAAACCAAATTTTGCGGTACTTGAAGTTGTGAGAGAAGCCAAAAAGTTAGGCATACCTTTACCACGCCTTATTACGGCAGTTGAAAACATTGAACAACATTAAAGCTATTGACAGCTGAAAAAATCGACAACTTGATATTGTTCAGACTAACATCAATCTACTTATGATTATATAAAACGATTCTCCCTCCGACGAACGGAAGGCTCATCCATTGCCCGCTAAAACACTATATCCTTACCAACATCGCCACCGACTCCACATGACTAGTGTGCTGTAACAAAATCAAAAAAAAAAACGGCATCTCTGCCGTTTGTGTTTAAAGTGTTGATGCAGACAGCGGCGGCGGCTTCTCTGTTCGCGGCGGTTTTCATACGATGAAAAGACACACGCACAGTATGCCTGTTGATGCGGCTCATTTATAGCAATATTAGATGTGATTTTACCTATAAGCCTTTAACATTAAAAATAATTGATTATTAAAATGTACTTCATTCGTATATATTTTTGTAAATAAACCAATGCACTTGTCTATGATTTCCCCAGTGAACTTTTGGGACATGATGGCTTTATTCGAATAGATCCTTACTGTCTTCCAGTCATGAATAATTTGGTCCAATAACGGGTCAAGCGTATGTTTTGCATTGATATGATCAATGTTGTACTTATAGAGAGTATTTAACCTGTATTTCTCAGAACATTTTCTATAAATCGTACTGCTCAGTGTTTCTATAATCGTTTCATTTTTTATAATGAGCTCATAATTTTCTGCGAGCAACAGTATATTATTCAAACTTTCCGTTATTTCATTTTGATACCTGCACATATTTTCTACGAATGTATTTATGGTTGTGTCTGCTGACTTCTTATTGTTCAAGATCTCATGATTACCGGGGGGTACTAGCGCATATTCCCAAAAGTAGTCTGGCATCTTTACGTGTTCCGAAGTCATGCATGACCATTTAAATTCTGAAAATGGCAGAGAATATTGTCTGTATTCTGTAATATCATCAACCGTATATATTTCCTCGTTCGCAAGATTGAAGCCATACACAAAAACAGGGTGCAGTCCATGTTTTTTGTTATAGTAAAAGTCTCTCCCGCGTTGATAAAATAAATCAATAAATATGGAAATCGGATGACCACTAGAAATAGAGTTTATGATCTCATCTTGTAACGTACCTAGTGCAGGGGATTTTTTACGAATAGAGATCCCCATATCCTCAAGGATTTGATCTCCCTCCTCAAGATTCAACACCTCTAACTTGAAATATCCTCTTGTTTGTATTTTTTGTTTATCAAATCTATAAATAGTAATGACATTATTCAAAATCGGCAACTCATCTTTTTTGAAATATCTGGCAAGTGTCAACAACAAATTGTATTCGCAATTAAAATAAGGAAAATTATGATGAGGAAACATTTTTGTCATGCCGTCGAAGGGCTGAAAGGTGTCCAGGGAAACAATTTCTTCCATACATATTTCTCCTATACTAGGACGTGTCTTGAAACCTACTGAAGTGCATCTTTTACCGCCTTTTCGCCCCCTGCTACGTCACTTTCCCTTGACGTGCCCCGGCACGCCTGCGGAAAACTTCCTGGCTTGGAACGAAAATTCAGCAAAATCTGCCGCCTTCAGAGTTTTCAGACACGACCTAAAATTATTGTCGATATTACAGCTCGATTACCTCTTAACAAGGTTCATCATACGGTATTGCCGCGTTCCAGCCTTCATCTCTTCATATTTCTTCGAGCCGGGCAATGCGATGAAATCATGAATATCTCCAATATTCGTGCTCGCTTTGGCGTTGCTCGCAATCCCTTGTGTGCCAGTACGCTGCTTCGCACTCTCATCACATGATAGAAGAACATTCGAAGTCACATCCTGATTGCGGATTACAGACAGGCCTGCTTCCTCTAACAGCCTGACGTTCTGTGCTACCCCATCTGCCTGCATCAGCTCCGTATACAGAAATACACCGCCAACTCTCATGATCCGGTACACCTCATCATAGAATCGTGATCGGTTCGGATAGGCATGTGCGGATTCTATATTTAACACCACATCGAAGCTCTCGTCTGCAAACGGTATATTCTCCGCATCGCCGACGAGATAAAATAATTCCCCTTCTCGGGATTTGGCATTGCAATAGGCAATATTCGCCGGGCAGATGTCGAGACCGACAGTAGACAACGGCTTGAAATATTTAGACAGAGCTGCTATATTCCCTCCCCTGCCGCATCCGATGTCGATCACCTGCCGCTCCCGAATCTCCGTCCTGCCCACTGTCTCAAGCAGCAGCTTGACTGAGTTTCTATTCCATGCATCGCCCGGCTCGATCACCGCATGTTGCTCACTCCCGTCCGGGACGTAACCATAATTTAAGAAGGTGGCGAATCGGCCTATACCGGACAGCGCAAGGGAGTGCGAAATCTCGCTATAATCCCGAATTTCAGCCTCTTTCCGGTTCCATTCGGAAGGGTGGGTAACCTGCTCACGCGGGTCGAGCATCGATACATAACGATCATTGATCGTATATACCGCATCGCAGCTACAGCATTGCATCAACGCCTCCGACTGGACCAGCACACCCTTGCAGCTGGAGCATACCAACCTTGCATGCAGATGCTGTAGCATGGCTATCCCCCAGCCGATATATGCATTTGATTTAACGCGTACACATTAAAATAATCGGGGATATTCAAGTCTTCGTAGTAATCGATCAAGACATTGAAGCCGTTGGTTCGGAAGATGTTCTCAAGCCTGCTGATCTGTTCTCCGTCCAGTCCGTGTACCTCCATTACAATTTGCCTGATTTTACCCCAATCCTCCGGCTCTATGCCTTCCAGGACCTCAAATTCACTTTTTTCCACATCGATTTTGAGCAGATCAATGGCGTTCATATCGTAATAACGAATCATTTCAGAGATCGTAGTTAGCTTGCATCGATGGATTTGTTCATTCAGAAACTTCGGCGACATAAGTTGATCCACAAACCGGTTTAGCATGCGCGGGTCGTCGAAATGATCCCGGTAATGGTTGATTAACCCGTATCGGAGATCCTGATCGTGGTTCTCCCGGTATTTGATCTGTACAGAATCCGTGGACATCGTAGGAAAATAGGCAAACTCCGCTTCCTTAATCTCATTGGAAAGTCCGACGTTAACCGTTGTTACGCGAGGCAGCGAGTTCGTATTCATCTCCAAGAGCTTAAACGTCGGAGGCAGTGGCTCAAAGGCATATACCCTGCAGTTGCTCTTGCTACTGACATACAGGGTGAACATGCCGATATTTGCCCCGACGTCCATGACTGTGCCATGATCCGGAAGCGTAATCCCGTGCTTGAAATACATCTCCTTCTGGAAAATCTCGTTGTAGAGGAACTCGGTCTCGCCTTCGTTGTTTTGATAGATTTCGATCCCGTTGTGCAGCCGCTTCTTGGCAGTAGCCTCTGTCTGCGTCGAAAAGCTCTTGTACTCCATCCTGCTCATCCACTTCACCCTCTCAACCATTTGTTATTGGCATTTCTCTAACTGCTGGCGCTCTCATAGTGTCTGACGGCCAGCTTCCAGAACAGCCTAACCACTACAAGCGATATCACAGGAGCTACAAAAATCCATATCCCAAGGAAGAAGTCCAAGCGGTCGATCAAATAAACCGACGGCATGTTGGTAATAAACAAGATAGGCACGACATACAGTCCTATTCTTTGCAGCCATTTGGGGTATATGTACATTGGCATATTGTTAAAATCCCAACATTTGTCAATTATATCGAAGATCGAACCGGACTTCACCGTCCAGAAAGCAAGTATTTGCGGAAGCAGAAGCACCGAGTAGGTCACGATCGTGCTGCTCAAGATCACGCCGATATATCCGGCCACGTGGATGAAGCTTGGCTCGATGCCAAGCCGCCGCCAAGCCACTACGATCATCGTGATCCCGGCGATCAGGTTCGGAATCGGAAACGCGTAGTTAACGTTTCGGAATGAAATCATGAACTGCAGCGATAGCGGCTTCGTCATATACAAGTCCAGCGTTCCGTTGCGGATATGGCCGGAAAATCTATAAAAGTTATCCATAAACAATCCTGTATAGATTGCGATCATAATCGTATAGGTCCCGGTGAAGATCATCATCTGGTCAGGAGAAATTCCATTAATTTCGATCCCCAGCTGGAAAACGAAGATGACATAGATCAGCTTGGAAAACAGAAATACGGTCTCCATGATCAAACCGGAGTAGAAATTCGCTTTGTATTCCATATAACCGACCAAACTGTTCTTTGCGAAAATAAAAAACATACGTACGTGCTTCCGAATCTCACTCAAGCGGATACTCACAGACCTAACCTCCAACGGCTACATATTTCTTCATCCCGGAATCCCAAGCCAACTTGGAAATGACCAAAAGCACCGTTACCCAAACGGCCTGTAAGAGGAGCCCGCTCACGATCTCATGAACCGCCAAGCTCCCGAGGATGATCTTAACCGGGAAGAATACGACATACTGGAACGGTAAATAGCTGGAGATTGTGGCAAACGTATCTCCGAAAATATTAAGCGGAAAGATGGCGCCGCTGAGCAGATAGACGCCTTGGTTGAACGCGATATACACGCCCCAAACCTCAGTAATGATGAACGCGAGCGCACTAATCGAATAAAACAGCAGGAAGTTGATGAGCATTCCGAACAAAATACTAACCAGGAACATAACAATCTGCCCCACTCTAAGCTGAAACCCCCAAATTTGAATAAACACGGTCATCAGTATGACGAATAAGACAAGGACGACCCCGGTCTGAACCGTTTTCTCACCGAAGAAATTGCATATCCGATAGCTGAAATAATGAATGGGCTGAGCGATAAATTTGCTTAGTCCGCCCGTCTTGATGTCATTCGCGATCTCCCCTTCGAAGCCGGCAGAAACCAGCTTGGAGACGACGCCGGACAACACGGAATAAATGATGATCTGTGAATACGTATAGCCGTTAATAATCTCTTGCGGCGAACTGCGGAACACAGCTGTCCAGAGGAAGCATTGGACGAGTATGATAAAGCCGCCGCTGATAATGCCCATCAGGAAATCGGTCCGGTACTCCATCGCGTTCTGAAGCGCAAGGATGTACGTCCTTTTATACTTCTGCAAGGCTTTCATGTCTGACCCCATCTTTCTGATATAAGCTTTCGATGCCTCGCTCGACAGGTATATCTTCAACTGTGAAATCGAGGATCGGGAACCGGTCCAGTATCATTTTGGAAAGCCGCTGGAGGTCATGCTTATCAATTTCCATGACGGCATTCATGCCGTCATGTTGAGTAATCGTGCCATAGTCGCTTAGCGCTTGCCTCGGCACTTCATCCGTAAATTGCAGCTTGATAATCTTTTTGGCATGCAACAGCTCGTTCACACGCCGAAGATCGCCGTCGTATACGATCCTCCCCTGATTGATGATGATCGCTCGTTTGCATAGATCCTCAATATCCGCCATGTAGTGGCTTGTCAGAATGACCGTTGCCTTCGTCTGCTCGTTATAATACTTCAGAAACTCCCGAATGCGCTTCTGCGAGATCAGATCGAGTCCGATTGTAGGCTCATCCAGGAAAATCACCTTGGGCCGATGAATGAGCGACGCAATAAGTTCCATCTTCATCCGTTCCCCCAGCGAGAGTCTCCGCACCTGAATATTAAGCAGGTCTTTAACGTCAAGCATCTCCGTAAGCTCATCCAGAACAAGGTTGTAGGGTTTATCCTCGACCTCATAGATGCATTTGTTCAGGTACAACGATTCGTTCGCCGGTAAATCCCACCACAACTGTGATTTCTGCCCCATCACGATCGAGAACTGCATCTTGAATTCTTTTTTTCGTTCCCAAGGGACATAGCCCAATACCGTCGCTTGCCCGCTTGTCGGATACAAGATGCCGGACAGCATCTTAAGCGTAGTTGTTTTGCCGGAACCGTTCGGGCCTAAAAATCCGACCATCTCACCCTGCTCGATTACAAGGGATATTTCGCTAACCGCTTCTTTGATCAGTGATTTCCGCCTCACTAAATTTTTGAGCGATTTTTTGAGCCCCAGCTCTTTCTCGTAATACTTGAAGCTTTTGGATAACCCCTCCATCTGGATAATACTCACTTACGCACCTCATTTATGTGAATTTAGAATCGTTATACACCGTGCAAATGCAAGACACTGCACTTGGAACATGCCGGTGTCAGTCTTTCGTCCATCATTTCCCTTATCCTTCTGTAGGTCATGCTATGCCATAATTCCTGTACAGACGTATCATGTAATTTGCCGATCTCGAACTCCTTGAAGAATTTGCATGCGATAATCGTTCCATCGGGCGTAATGTCCATCCGGTTCGAGAGAGCCAGGCACTTCTTGTTCATCGTGCCTTTACCCCTCACCTCTTTGCCGAGCACGAAATCTTCAATCTGGTCTTGATCCAGATTCGGCTGGTAGCGTAAACGCATTTTCCAGACCCGATTATTCACCCGGTCCAACTCGCTCATCAAAGCAGGGATACGCTCCGGATCGAGCTTGTAGTTAAAGGCGTGCCAGCTTCGTTCGCCCTTGTGCTCGCTCGCCGGAAGGAAGTCGAACTTCTGGTCAAAGTAATTGTCCATTCCCTGCGTGCATTCCTCCGAGATGTACCACGGGAAGCAGACCATGACCATATCTACACCGACGCCCTCCAGAAAGTCCAGCAGATCGTAAAGCTTGTCAGT
Organism: Paenibacillus amylolyticus; assembly: GCF_003719335.1. Lineage (GTDB taxonomy): Bacteria > Bacillota > Bacilli > Paenibacillales > Paenibacillaceae > Paenibacillus > Paenibacillus amylolyticus_D. Next base: position 78,112 of record NZ_RIAS01000007.1, on the reverse strand, counting down.
CATACCATCGTTAACGACGGTATGGATCGTAATTTTGCCCTTGAACCTTTTTTCCTTGCGCAGCTCGACCAGCTTCCGGATCGCATCTATCGCCTTGTTGAATACCCCTTTGCCGCGAAGCGCATCATTCTCTTCTTCGAATCCATCAAGCGCAATGAGCAGTTCCAGGTTGTCGGAGATTCTCAGCAAGGCGTCCAGCTTTCGCTCGATCAGCACCGCGTTCGTGCAGATCGTCGTCTCACGAGGATGGGCTTCAAGCAAATCGGCCAAACGGTCGAAATGGCTGTATACAAGCGGCTCGCCGCCCCAGATATAGAGTCTCGACTTGGCCGGTTCCGTCTCGAGGATTAGCTTCTCCAGCAACCCGTAGTCGAGCTGTTCGCGTTGCTGCTCCGGTGTCATGAAGTGATGGTAGCCGGTGTCGTTCCATTGATAGCAATGTTTACAGCGCAAGTTGCATTGGTTCGTCAGTTTAATCCCGACCGACTCTGGCAACGGTGTCGCGTAACCCGCTATTTTCTCCATGTTCCGCTTGGTTTCCACCGTATTCTTGATCGTACGTTTCAATATTTGCAGATCCTTTGCGGAATGCTTAATCTCAGATTTCGGATTCATATCAACACACCCTTCTTAAACGTAATAGGCCATTCACATGAATCAGTAGATATAATACCTTGAACAAGCCGTACAAATCGGAAGCATATTTTTTTTCATATACGCGCGATACTCTTTGTAATTGTCACTGCGCCAGATATCCAGCAAATTCTCTTCGTTCACGTTGCCGAAGGTCAAATCATAGAAGGCATGGCAGGGCGAAACGTCGCCCCTTGCCGTAATCTCCGCATAAGTCCATGGAAGGGAGCAGCGTTTTCGTTTATCCGCCATCTGATGGAATTGTCCCGAGAAATAGTTGTGCAAATTCACTTCATCTATCGTCTTCGGATAGGTAATCACATCGATACTGTTTTTCAAGCAATAATCTTTAACATTAATAAGCTGTCTCGTCAATTCGGGAATATCGATCTGGCTGAATGAACTGATGTCTTTCCAGACCATCCCCTTGGCATACGGAGCTTCATGCACACCGAATTCCTCACGAAGAACCTCCACATATTGGGCATGCTGCTCTTCGGTGGCATAGAGCTGCACTTCCATGCTGATATGGTCCAACATTGACAAGTCGATATGCTTAAAGAAAAATTCCTCGACGTACATATAGGTCAAGGGCGTAATGATAAAGGATACACCCATTTTCGGAAATTGCTTGCCTTTGCTTTGCCGGAGCTCATAAAGCTTCTCGATTCCTTTGATTACTTTCTTGAATACGCCTTTGCCCCTCTGCCTGTCGTTGATTTCCTCAGGGCCGTCGAGCGACACCCAGATCTTATTAGGCGGAGTCTCGACTAACATCTCGGCATGCTTCTCAAGCAGTGTGCCATTCGTGGGGAAGTCCGCTATGCTTCCATAATGATTGATCATGGCGAGAATATCGCTCAGCCAAGGGTACATCAGCGGCTCGCCGCCGAAGAAATCGTAATACGGCTTGCCGGGGCTGCATTCGATGATGATCTTTTTGATCAGCTCCGGGTCCAGCTGCGCTAATGTTTTTTTGCTTTTGTAGGGCCCTTCGAGTCCCCATTCATAACACATTTTACATCGCAAATTGCACTCCTCTAGCAACTGCAAGACGATCCATCTCGGATAGCTTACCGTATCCTTGGCAACACTCAATTGATTTAAGCTCATCGCATAACCCCTTCTGCCATTGATATCTTAGCTCTTCGTTAACGCAACCCTTGAACAATAGTGATCCACATAATTCGTCCGTTCACCGGGTCTGTTCTTGATCGCTTGATGCATCTCCTTAAGGATATCTACAGAAAAATCCATCTCTCGCCACTTCTCGTAGCGTATTCCGAACCCAAGCGACTCCCATAATTCCAGATTGCTAAGCTCATGACTGCCGAACGGCTCCAGAAGAATAAGAGGGGTTTCGGAGGCAAGCGAGTCGATCAATGTGCCCGCTCCCGGCTTGGCTACGATAGCCATCGCATCAGAAGCGACGTCAAATAACCAATGATGATCAGCCTCAGCGGTATATGAATTCGTATCTTCTCCTGCTATTTCAATGTATGGCGGAAATTCGTGCAGACCGTTCGCGCTCTTCACCCAAGAACACCATTCCGGATCGTTCATCCAATATCGGTGCTCGGGATCGGGCTTCGCTTCCTTCCAGTCGTAAGCTACAATATCAAGCCCATAGTTATGACTCGAAAGCTCTGGAATTGTATTTTGATAAGTGCCCATCCCCCAGCCGCCACCATGAACAACAAGCCGCCGCTTCCTTGATTCGAAAGGCAGTGTCGTACCAGGAAGAACCGGGATTTCGTATCGAATCGCCATCTTATCGGTGTCATAGAGACAAGCATTGTAATAATGCTCGTCATACCGGGGATGAAACTTCTTCAGGCTCTTCCAGGACGGAGCCAGATCTGAATCGACGTAGAGCAGGTCTACATGAATTGGATTCGGCAACATCTTCTCCCTATACAAATCCAGAATATAGATCCAGTGTCCGGATAGCGATATGAATTCGTAGCGTTCTTCCGCTTTCCACGTCTCCAGCAATAGCTCAACCTGGGCATAATCTATACTATTGCGGATATCCATCGGCATTCGGGCCGAAATATTGGCAAGTGCGAAATTATTGTGGTAAGCCGTCCTGCTATCTGCAATATGCTCCCTCTTGTCGTGCTCCAAATAGCTTTCGAACACGAGCGCTTCCGTCGCGATATCCCTTTTCCCGAACTCGCTTGCAGCTAACAGGCCGGGAATATAGAACCCCAGACCGAAACCCGAGCATAGAATCGTTACTTTACGCTTCCCCATAAACTCTCTTCCTCCATCCATGGTTTCAAGCACTTCGGAATGCATCAGGGGGCGATCTTGAAGGATAACGACAACAGAACCTCCTTAAGTTTCGCGGACAATCGTTCGTTATCCCCTGTCCCCTCGATCAGCGAATAATACAATCTGCCCTTCACTTGCTTATTCCGGATCCCCTTGCACTCGCTGACGACCTTGTTAATAAAGAGTGTATTCGCGCTTAACGGTAGCATGCCAAACCCTTGATCAGGCTTATATAGAACACCCTCGCGGTCCAGCGATTCCAGCAATTGATCGAATGATACATCCCCTGCAAACTGTAAGGTGGCATGTGTCATACTCCCGGCCGCACCGTGCTTCTCGAGATACCGGTCAACGTAATGCTTGATCAGACTCATCGATCTTCTTGCATTGACCTCAACAATCGGAACGATGCGTCCGTCTCTTAGCAACATCGAATCAACGCATACGTCGCCGTGATAACCCGACTGATAAAGCTCGCGGGCTACCAGCTTCATTACATCAAAGTACTCCGCTTCGTGCAGCGTATGAAGCAGCCTGTCATCGGCTGTATAGGAGCCTTGGTAAGCGAATTTGTGATTGACCAATTGCTGCACAGAGACATGCCGGTACGTACCGTCCGGATCGATGTGGAATTGGCAAGAGAAATCCAGCTCTTTGAGGAGGAACGGCTCAATAATAAAACGAACCGTTCTTCCCTTTCTACACTGACCGGCGAGATAAGAGGTGACCCGTTGCAGAATCGCTTCCGACTCGATTAGCAAATTCCCCTTCCCGGATACCCCAAACTCATCTTTGATCAGAAAGGGGCCTTGTTTCAGCAGAGCCAAGCCGGTTGACAGCAGCTCTTCGTAGGAATAGACCGTCTGGCTGTCACACTGAAGCCCAAGGCGACGGTTCAATTCGGTTGAATACAGCTTAGAATTAACCGTCTGAACCGTTTCGACAGCTGGACAATCCTGTTCCAGCCCGAAACGCGCAGCAACACGGTCCACTCCCGGAATGACCGCAAAGGGCGACAACCGGGCGCCGTTTAGCCAATCTGGATCTATGTCACCCACTTGATCAGTTGAGGTGAGCAGGTCGAATATATTGGCGGTTCTGCCTGCGCCTCCTCCATCAGGACTCTCAAGATCGGTTGAATTGGACAGAAATTTGAATCCGATCTCATGCAAATATGCTTTATGAGAAGCGTTCATTCGATATCGGGTAATGAGCCTATCCTGCGCCCCGCAAAAAGGGAAGAGCAGCTCATCCATGGCCATCACGACATTCTCCATTTCAGGATCGTGAACCGACGGCAGTTTGGCCTGATTAGGGTCGCGCCAGAAGCGTTCCGCGTCAAACATCCCGATAATGAGCTCGGACTTGCCTCTATCGTTCATACAGATGCCGTCTTCTGCAGCTCCGAGATATAATTGCAGAAGATTGTAACCGATTCCATGCAATCGAAGTCGAATTGTTCAAAATCGATTTCAATGCCGAAGTGCTCCTCCACCTTCAATAAGAAAGTAATTAGCTGTAAAGAGTCCATTCCCCCGTCTTCCATGATGCTGGAATGCCCGTTCAAGCTGTTTTCCAGCTGGGCGTCATCCTTGACTTCGCTTATCATCGCTATGATCTGTTCTTGCATAAGTACCTCCCGTTTAATGGATATATTGAGCCTGGTAATAATGGATCGTTCTAGTGAGTGCATTATGCAAACTGATCGCCGGTTCCAAGTCCATGATGGTGGCTTCCGGCAGATTCTTCAAATTAACTGGCTGTTCATACGTAAGGTTGTTGAACGGTGCGTTGCTCCCAAACGAAACAGGTATGGTTCTAGGCATGAATCACAAGATGTCGGGTCAAATACTAGGAGAGATTCTTGAGGTGAGTGGATTCGCTGTGGTTGTGCCGGAAAAAAAGAGCTTGAAGCAATGCGGATCGTTGAAAGACAAGACGGCAATAGGCCATCATCAAACGGAATCTTTAGGACAAAAGTAACGGTTTGGCTTACTCAATACGCTGTATCGCAACGATTATAAGCTAGGCATCACTCCCTCCACAAATATGCCCCGATCACCACCGGCTTCGGGCTAAGGCTTCTATTCGGGTGCAAGAAGAGATATCCACAACTAACATCATCTGCTCCTTCAACATTACTGAATGCCTACCTTCTTCAGCCATCGTTCAAGGAATATGGATTCTTCATTTTCTATACTCGTAATCAGCGTTTGAAAACTTTCGGAAATACTCGTATCCCTTGTCAAATTATATTTCATCGCTACATTCACAAGTATCTTTGCCTTAAGTTCAATGGCTGTGAATTCATCTATATGCTCTTGATTTAATTGAATGAAATGCCGATTATCGTACAAGTACTTGAGTCTTAGCGTCATTAACTTCTTATGATCATAAAGTAAATGAAAGGGTCTTATATCAAGCATAGCCTTCTGTTCCGATGTCTCTTTCGCATAATTTAATAGAGTTGTGTATATTTGCATGCCGAAGTCAAGATTATGCCTGTCGCCCCCATAGTTGAACATCTCCCAATACTCCGGCGTTTTCTTAGTGAAATAATTTCTTATAGAATTCACTAAGGTATCTGCACTGAATTTATCCTGATATTGATCATTGAATGTATACAGATAAACCATTTCTCTAAGATAATCATGATTGGTTGTTAGATGATTCGTGTCGAACGCAAGCTTGAAATCAGTAAATGATATCTCAGCCTGACTATACACGCCGTTCTTAAAGAAATCGGAAACATACAATATCTCTCTATCCAAATCATATCCGTAAACAAATATGTCATGATGCAATTGAAGTTTATTGTAGCGATCGCTTAGGGGCACGTAGAAATAATTGACCATGGTGTGGACATAGCTATTCGCATTAATATTTTCTATAATAAAATGAATAACCGAGTCCCATTTCGTTGTTACCGTATCTCTATGTATCTTTTGAGTAGTAATCCATTTGCACGAATCCGAAGGCCGCAGCTCATAAGTCACAGGGAAATAAAAATCTCCCCAATGATGTTTATAATCTTTGTTAATAAATAATTGGATATAATTGCTGAATATCCATGGATGAGCGCACTCGTAATGGGTAAGTATGGACAAGAGATGAGCATGTTGCGTATAGGTTGTAATCATCGGATAACTGACCGGCAATATTTTTCTGCCTAACGTTTGAGTTGAATTCTTCAACCTTTCGTTCACCCCTGGTTATTTGGTTAATTGGCTTAAGGATTCCGAATCAGTATATCTCATTTAGCAATAAGCGCTTCGTACTTGCCCTGTCCAGTTTTCCTGTTTTTGTTTTTGGAATGTTATCGATAATCCTCCATTGTCTAGGCACTTTATACGATGACAAATGCAAGTTGCAATGTCGTGTCAGTGCATCTATATCAACCAGGCATTCATTAAAAACTTTCAGAAATGCGATGGGCACTTCGCCTAACAGATCATCGTGTACACCAACAACCATGACCTCCTCCACTTCTTTCAAACCGTATAAAAATTCCTCGATTTCTTCCGGATAGATATTGATACCGCCGGATATAATGATATTCTTCTTTCGGCCTGTGAGTATAAGACACCCTGATTCATTCCAATATCCCAAATCTCCTGTCTTTAACCAACCCTCAACAATGGTAGCGTTCGTTAACTCCGGGTTTTTGTAATAACCGAGCATCACATTCGGGCCCTTGACCCAAATTTCTCCGATAGCTGCTCCTTCAACCTCATTCTCTTCTTCGTCAACAAGACGAATAGAAACGTCATTGATGGGTGTTCCACAGGATAAGCAGCGCTCTCCCCGTTCCATCATGCTCACCCGCGGAGAAGCTTCGGTCAATCCATAGGTTTGAATAATGTCCGCGTGAGGAAAGACAGTCTGAAGATGGTCACCTAATTTCGCGGGAATCGCCGCACCGCTAATCACAATAAATTCAATTGCATCAAAGGCACTCCAGTTCTTTGTCTGATGAAAATCGGAAACAAAGTGCATCAATTGCGTAGGCACCGCTGAGAATGCCGTGACCGCCTTATTCTGAAACAATTTAAATGCTGTGCGCGGCAGCAATGGCAAGCTGATAAGTTTAATTCGGGTTCCATATAACATGCAAGAAATCAATTGCGTGACAATCGTAGAACTGAAATGAACGGGCATCGTTACAAGAAACGAATCTTGATCCGTATACCCCACCTTTCCGCCATGTGCCAACGCATTCGTTAATACATTCCAATGGGATAACATAACGATTTTAGATTTTCCGGTTGTGCCCGATGTAGGAAGGAGAATCGCACATGGATTGGGATCGGACTGATTGGTTAACGAGATCGATTCGAACGAAGGCATTGGTTCTTGCGATAAATCCTGAGCGGTAACCCAAGGAATGTCGCAATTTAAATGAGCAGGCTGTGCAGATTTGCTGATAACCAATTTAGCGTCACTGGCATTTAAAATATTTTCAATTTCAGTATTGGATGCCGAGTAAGGAACCGGTACTAACACATAACCGCAGAATTGAATACCAAGCGCCGCAAAAATGAACAAGGGCTCATTATTTGTGTATAATGCAAGATGACTTCCGGGCTCAAGCTTAAAATTCTTATGGATATATAAAGCAATCAAGTAAGCTTCTGTCATCATCTCTGCGTAAGTCCACTGCTGCTTTAGATCTTCAAGGATAATATGATCTTGGCGATTAGAGGCCTCCAGAAATAGACGCTGAATGATCGTCATCATAGCGTTTTCTCAGTCAAATAATTAAGGATTAATCCAGCCGTGGAGAACTTCTCAAATAACAGATCTTCATCAGGGACCGAGATGTTAAACTTCGATTCTACTAAAACAATAAGCTTGACGAAGCCTACTGAATCGATCCCTTGGTCCAATAAACGGGTATCGTGGTCTTCCGGATACTCGATGTCCAGCTCAGCAAAAATTTCATCTCTCAAGATAGATTCTATCGATTTAGACATCATGTTTCCCCCGTTAGATAATCTTTAGAAAAAGGCTGATTAAAGAGGATAATATACGTGATAAGCAAGTGAGAGTAATTGTGAAGAAGAATAAGTTCATAAATATAGACAAGGTGAATTTGCACTGAAAGAGTTGTTTATAGAGTTGTATGCAGAGATGCTGCAATTCATGTTGGAGGCGGAGTATGACAAGATGCAGGACACAAAAAGCTTGACGCGAAGAGTACAACGACGGAAATAATTGAGGGTTACCATCGTCAACATCGCAAAGCCTAAAGAAAAAAGCATTTTCCCAAGCAATGAAGCGTTGCTGAAAATGCTCTACAAAACTACGATGAATGTCACTGGTTAATGGACAAGGCGTTTACAAAACTGGAGCTAAGTACCAACCTCTCCATTTTCTTCCTGGATGGGATCGAACTATATTGCATAAAGTTTTGCTTGGAGAGCGTTCACACTAGTAGATTTACAGCACCAAGCGATTGATATATTAAATATAATTACATATATGCCAATTGTCAACAGTTTTGAAAAAGGCCCGTATGCCCTCTGAAATTCCATTCGTCATTAGCTGTTTCTCTCATTTGTAATTGTTTCAAATGTGTATGGTAAAGGGACATGATTTCTCACCTGCTGACTAAGATTCCACCGCCACTTCTCGGTACACTTTTTAACAAGGTTATTTTTACAAAGGGCAGCCTACCACGACTTTTCATGAAATACAACAATAGCCCGAACTTTAGAAGCTTCGGGCTAGTTAGCTATTTAAACAGGTACATGGGTCCAGGACACTACTCCCTCACCAACATCGCCACCGATTCCACGTGCACCGTATGCGGGAACATATCCACTGGCGTGACCTCCACCGTGCGATAACCTCCATCCTCCAGCACTCTTAAATCGCGTGCCAGCGTACTCGGATTACAGCTCACGTATACCACACGTTCCGGCTTCATCTCCAGGATCGTGTCGAGCAGACGCGGGTCGCAGCCTTTGCGCGGTGGGTCGACGACGATAACGTCGGCTTCGATGCCTTGTTCTTTCCAACGCGGGATGACGTCCTCGGAGGCACCCACTTCGAACTTCACGTTCTTCATCTCGTTAAGCATCGCATTGCTGCGAGCATCCTCAATGGCTTCGGGCACAATCTCTACACCATACACCTGATCCGCATGTTGTGCCAAGAAAAGAGAGATCGTTCCGATGCCGCAATAGGCATCAATAACCGTTTCTTTACCGCTCAATCCGGCGTATTCTACCGTTTTGCCATACAGCACTTCGGTCTGTACCGGATTGACCTGATAGAACGAACGCGGAGAGATTGCAAATTGCACGTCACCGATAAAATCATAGATCACATCCCGGCCCCACAGAACACGGGTCTCATCACCGAAAATAACGTTCGTCTGCTTTTTGTTCACGTTCTGACAGATGCTCGCCACTTGCGGAATCGCTTCACGGATACTGCCAATCCACTCATCTTTGTGTTGAATATCCCGGCCATTCGTCACCAGCACAAGCATCATCTCGCCTGTACGGAACGCCTTTTTCACCACGACATGACGCAACAGGCCGCGGCCAGTTTCTTCGTTGTACGCACTGATGCCGAGATGGCTGCCGATTTCTTTCACCTTCGCCACAACTTCATCATTGTGCTCGTGCTGAATAAGACAGGTCTCCATGTCGATGATCCGGTGGCTTCCTTTGGCATAAAAACCACCCACCAAACCGCCTTCGGTTACCCCAATCGGCACCTGTGCCTTATTCCGGTAACGCCACGGCTCGTCCATGCCCATCGTTGGCAAGACACGAATCGCGTGTTCTGTATCTTCTTCGTTCATGACACCTTCAAGCCGCAGACGAATGCGATTACTCTCGTTGGCTTGCACAGTTTGTTCATCTATTTGTTCAACGAATGGAGATTGTTCCGCATGGGTTGCCTCAGTCTCATCCTCCACCAAAACATTCAACTTCCCGATCCGTTGCAAATTATCGATCACAAGCTGACGTTTCCACGCCAGTTGACCAGCGTAGCTCATATGCTGGATCTGGCATCCGCCGCATTGATCGTAGATCGGACATGGCGCAGATACACGATCAGAACTGGCTTTGACAATCTCAAGCAACTTGGCGTACCCGTATTGCTTCTTCGTTTTCATCACACGCACGCGCACGGTTTCTCCCGGAAGGGCCCCCTGCACAAACAGTGTGTATCCATCCGCACGGCCTACACCCTCACCGTCATGGTTCATGCCAATGATCTCAATGACGGTTTCTTCATTTTTGCTAACAGGCAATCCTTCGATTGGTGCCGCTTCACGTGTTCTGCCTTTGGAGCGCACACCAGAAAGAGATGCATCGCGTGGCCGCACCTCTTTACCTGACTGACTTGTAGATGGACGAGTTGATTGACTTGATTGATTTGGCTGACGGGAAGCTGAAGCCTTCCCTTTTCCTTGAGGAGCAGCCGAATTCCGGCGGTTTTTTCCACGACCGCTGCGGTTCGTATTAGACAACGTATGTTCACTTCTTTCTTATATAGTACACCGCCTGCAATAACGGTGAGTTAAATTTGAGTTAATAAAAGAATTTCCTTCTTCACGCCAAAAATAACCAAAATTCTAACGAACCTCGGAGACGTTATTTTGGTGTAAAAACTTAACGGTGGAACAGTTGCAGATGATGCTTTAGATTCGTAAACGTCGCAGGCAACGTGCCACCCAGCTCACCGTCCAGATTCAGTTGTACATAGCCTGGGGAATTGACTTCCATATGATCTGTCTGGAAATGTACGACTTTTTTGTCGTTCAGATGCTCTCCGCGCAGCGCCAAAGTAACAAGACGAATCATATCCGCCAGATTACACTTGCGTACACCAATGACATCGAACAACCCATCATCAATGGTTGCCCCCGGAGCCAGCTTCTCGAAGCCGCCAACGGAGTTCGTATTTGCAATGAGGAACAGCATGAATTCATCATGAATTTCATCTTGGCCATTCGCACGAATGATTAATTCCTGCGGGGACAGGCTTGCCATTTTCTCAATCCCCTTCATGTAATAGGCCAGTTGCCCGATCATTGTTTTCAAACGACTCGGCACTTCATAGGTCAGTTCGGTTAACGATCCACCGCCGGCGATGTTGATAAAATACCTATCGTTTGCCTTCCCGAGATCCAGGGGACGTGTCTGCTGCTGAATGACCAGATCCACATAATCTTCCCATTGTCTTGGAATGCCGAGTGCACGAGCAAAATCATTGGTCGTCCCCAGAGGAAACACACCCAGCGGAGGGCGATTGTCCCGCTCAGCCATACCATTAATGACCTCATACAACGTACCGTCTCCGCCAGCAGCGATAATCATATCGTATCCGCGTTCAATCGCCAGTTCCGCTTCCCGGGTCGCATCGCCTTCCCCCGTTGTTGCGTGACAAGAAGCTTCAATACCGCCTTGGTCCAAACGCTGCAAAATATCAGCCAGTCGTTTCTTCATTTCTTCCCGGCCTGAAGTCGGATTATATATTAATCGAGCTCTTTTCATCTGATACGCCACCTATTCCACATTATCCATGAGTCCAATAACCTCATCTTCTTACGCTGCATCAGTCCACCAAGGGGCATCATTTAACTTAACACAACCATGAACTTTCGTTAATCCTGCCCAAACACTATATATAACTATGCCGGAGGAATGACGTCCCATTCCAAAAGCTATTGCTTCTATCATATCATCAATTGTAAAGATGTCCTAGCCTATTCCGGCCGTGATTTTTGCATAGATCCTAACACCCAAAGTCCCATACCCTAATAAACAAGTCAAAGTCATCTTGAAACTGATTTTTCCATCTTCTTTTGCAAAAAAACTACTGATCTTCCATTCTGCCCGCTTGCACAGGAATTAATCTCCGTACTTTCTGCTGTCCACAACTAATTATATTATGACAAAAATATACAGCAAATTTACAAATCTCAATATAAAAATATAACCCGAATCAATATTTTTCCAGTACCATGGATATACAGAACGCATCCATACATAACTGGCCTCACTCTACTACGTTTACAAAGGAGAATTGCACAATGCAAAAAACCAAAAAACTCGTACTGATGCTAATGGTTACCCTCCTCGCCTATTTACCGATAGGCACCGTTGCGGAAGCAGCCGTCATTAATCATGATCAGGTCATCGGTTTTCAAGAAGTCACACCCGTAACAGCCACGCAAATCACTGCCAAACGTTTTCAACCTTTTCTGAAGGTTTACCATGGATGCGTGCCTTTCCCAGCCGTTGATGCACAAGGCAACACCAGCGCAGGCTTGGCAACGTCCGGATCACACAATGGCGGATGTAGCTCCAACCTGGGTCAGGTCTACTCTCGTTCCGCTTGGCATAATGGCGTGTGGGCAATCATGTACGCATGGTACTTCCCTAAAGATAACCCATCTCCGGGATTTGGACATCGGCATGACTGGGAAGGCATCGTCGTATGGGTAGACAACCCGGCGGTTGCCAATCCGAAAGTGCTCTCCGTCGCCTATTCCGGTCACGGCCAGTTCACGAACGTAGCTCCAAGCTCAAGCAATATGCAGGGGGATCATCCGAAAATCTCCTATAATAGTACTTGGCCGCTCAACCACGAGCTGGGGGTAACCAATGTGGTCGGAGGAACCCAGCCTTTGATCGGTTGGGATGATCTGACTCCAGCCGCGCGTAATGCCCTGAATACAACGGACTTTGGCAGTGCCAATGTACCATTTAACGATAACAACTTCACGAACAATCTGAATAAAGCCTGGTTTAGATAATGGGTTGGATAAAAAAACAAATCCCCTTCATGGCTGGATAAGCCGTTTGGAGGGGATTTATCTATATAATATGCCGCGCATGCTGCTTCATATCGTACTCATATCTGAAACGGAAGCTTCAATAAACAAGAGATCATATGTCGCCTGAACCCCTCTTGCTGCCCCGACACTAAACCTATCTTCATACACCTTGTACATCTGGGTAAACAGAGTTCGAAGACTAACCTCGGGTACTTGAACCGCTTCCGAAGCGCTGGCCCCCATGCCTTTTACCGAGTGCAGAAAATCTCTTGCAGAAGCATATCTCTCGATATGAACCAAACGATTCTCCGAATAACTCGTAAAACCTGATCTCTCCAGCATGACTCTCCACTCTTCAGCCGAATGAAACGACAGTCCATGTCGCTGCGGTTGCATTCCGCAGGCTAGATATACCTCATGAAATGCCTCATGCATCTCCCGAAAAGTGTCCGTCCCAAAAGTTGTGAACAGAAGCCTGCCTCTTGGACGAAGTATACGTTTCAAGCCGGTCAAGGTCCGTTGAGGATCACGCAACCATTGAAAACAAGCATTGGAAACGATGATATCGACCGAGCATGAAGGGACTTCATGAACCCACTTTTCAATATCAGCCTGCATAAAACGAATTCCTTTTGCGGTCCCCTCTCCACTTTCAGCATGCGGTACAGACAAGCATCGCCGGGATGCCAGACGAACCATTTCGGGTGCAATGTCCAAGGCCGTAATACTGGCATCAGGCCAATCACGGGCAATCATTCGAGTCAAAACACCTGTACCGCAGCCTATTTCAAGAAAATTCAGTGAATGGCTGAGCGTATTGTTCTTGCCATGTGCAACAATCTCTGCGAGCAGAGTAGCCATCTTTCGCTGAACGTGGGCATGTGCGTCATAAGAGGATGCATTACGATTGAATCGCCGCTGAACATTATTGCTACTGTCGAAGCTCGTTCCGATTTCATCCCAACTCCTGCTCATGCTCATGCCACCACCTCCTCCACTCCTTCTCAATTCTGACTTCATTACCCAGAAAAGCTGCATGTCCCCTATCGTTCAGCGTCACTAACCTGGCTCGCGGTAGCCGATCCATCAGTTCCACCCCTGCATCATATAGACAGATTCTGTCCTCATACCCGTGGAATAACAGGACTGGACAATCGATTCGCGCCAGATCGGGCAAATGATCCTCATAACGTAAAATATGAAGCCCTGCCAGCAGCGCCTCTGGTGTCCAGTAGCCAACAGGAGGCAGGCGGTCAGCATACCCCGTTTCCCACTCCCGTACCGTAAACATCATTTTTCGAAAACGACTCTCCACGTCTTGCCGATCCTTGACTATGTCTCGCATCATCTGCCTGACGTACGCATCGTGCACACCAAGGTTGGATTTCTTCTTTTCCCGGACAAAACGTGCCGTTGCACTAAATAACACCAGCCCATCGGCATAACCTTTGGCTGCCAGTCCAAGAGCAAGTACCGCTCCCAAAGACCAGCCCGAGATGAGTAGCGGAGCGGAAGGCACGTTCTCTCCGCAAGCTCCCTTCAGCACGTGGAACAGTTCTGGCATGCCGATATCACCATGAGCGGCGCCCCCATCCAATCGATTAGACCGAACTGCCCGAGATAACCGCTTGGCGGTCGTTTCCACGAAGTCCAGCATATCTGCGGAAGCACTCATAGTACTGTAATCCAGGGAGAGATGTTGATAATCAGGCAATCGCTGACGCAATGTGTCAAACACAGCATCTGTCATACTCCAGCCAGTTAACCATAAAATCGTCCCTTTTTCCTTTTGCTTTACTTGTCCCATGTATTCCTTCCGTATGTTCATGATGTGAGCAACCCAAGCTGATCCCCAACTTTCTTAATGAGAACAATCGCCTGCCTCAACTCATCAAATGTATGTGCCGATGATACAGAAAAACGAATTCGCGCTGTGCCGACTGGCACCGTTGGGGGCCTAATGGCTATCCCTGCAATGCCGGCCGCTTCCAGAGCTTCGCTGAAACGAAGTGCACGTTCATTGTCACCAACCATAATCGGCACAATTGGCGAATCTCCTTCCCCTACATGGAATCCTGCATTCATCAATGCGTAACGAAACATTTCACTGGTCGAACGGAGATGATTACGGCGCCAATGCTCCGTCTGTACCAAATGTAATGCCGTCATAATTCCTGCCAAAAGCGAAGGCGGCAGCGCCGTAGAATAGATAAGAGGTCTGACTTTATTCATAAGATATCGTATTAATACGTTGTTACCAGATACATAAGCTCCATATATACCGAAGGCTTTGCTGAATGTCCCGATATGCACATCTACATGGCGATGCAGTCCCAACTCATGACACAGCCCTTCTCCCTTTTCCCCGTAGACACCTCCACTATGTGCCTCATCCACCATCAGCATAGCGTCATATCGCCGTTTGAGTTTCACCAGTTCATGCAACCGTGCCCGATCCCCATCCATGGAAAACAGTGCATCCGTGACAATCAGCTTGCGCCTTTTATCCCGATGTTTGTGCAATAGAGCCTCCAGATGCTCCAGATCGTTATGCCGATATCTGGCATGCTCCGCACGGCTTAACAAAGCACCATCAACGATGCTGGCATGATTGTACTGATCGCTAAAAATCACATCTCCTCGCCCCATAAGTGCTGCAATGACACCTGAATTCGCCATATAGCCATTTGCAAAAACAAGAGAGGCTTCAGCCTGCTGCCAAGACGCCAGCGCTACTTCTAGACGGCCGTATACTGACCGATTGCCCGTGACAAAACGAGAAGCACCTGAGCCTGCACCTTCAACCTGAAGCGTTTCACAAATGGCTTGAATAATATCAGGATGCCCGGCAAGCCCCAGATAGTTATTGGAAGCCAGATCAAGTAAGTTATTCCCTCCTCTTACAATATGACCAGGACGTTCAGGAGACGTAGCACTATCACGTAAATGGCGTTGATTCGAGGCCTGAGTCAGTTTCTCAAGCTCATTTTCCATCCAGTTCATATCTGTCGGCACCACCCTGCAAAGCATTGAGTTCAATCTCAAACCCCAAATCCTCAATCATCTGATGATCATTCGTAATATCCTGACCTGCTGTCGTCAAGTAATCCCCCACAAAGATCGAATTGGCCGCATACAGCGCCAAAGGCTGCAATGAACGCAAACTAATTTCACGACCTCCTGCCACGCGAATTTCTTTGGATGGACAAATCAATCGAAATAAAGCCAGCACCTTAAGTGCTCTCATCGATGTTGTACGTGAAACCCCTTCCATAGGTGTACCGGGGATTGCGTTTAAAAAGTTAACCGGAATCGAATCTGCATCAAGCTCTCGCAGTGCAAAAGCCATCCCTACAATGTCTTGATGACTCTCGCCCATGCCGATAATAACACCGGAGCAAGGAGACATGCCGGAAGTTCTGGCCTTCTCTACAGTTTCAACCCGCTGGTCATACGTATGTGTTGTAGTGATGGACGGATAGTTGTCTCGGCTTGTATTCAGGTTGTGGTTGTAACGATGCACCCCCGCTTCAGCCAAACGTTCGGCCTGCCCTTCCTTTAAGATGCCAAGGCAAGCACAGATTTTAAGTGGTAGCGTTGCACGGATTTCTTTTACAGCGTCGATAACCTGCTCCAGCTCGTGATTTGTCGGTCCTTTGCCTGATGCAACGATACAATATGTACCCGCTTGGCGAGCCATTGCTTCCTGTGCACCTGCCAGCAGTGTTTCCTTATCCAGCAGACTGTATTTCGGAATAGATGCGCTGGATCGGATGGATTGAGAACAGTACCCGCAATCTTCCGGACACAACCCGCTCTTGGCGTTGATAATCATATTCAGCTTTACTTTATTGCCATAAAAGTGTCGTCTCACAAGATAAGCCGCATGCAGGAGTGGCAGTACCTCATCATTATCAGCATCCAGAACAGCGATCCCTTCCTCTACTGTCAGGCATTCGCCTTTCAAAGATTTTCTAGCAAGGGATACCCAGTCTGTATCTTTAGGAGCTATGCTCATATTCATCGATATTCCTCCATTTTCCGAATGGTCAAAGCATCTCTGACGGGAGAAAGGTTGATCGTTGCCTGAACCGCATGGATTAACCTCTTGGAATCAATCTCTCCTGCAAGCTCGGGAAAATGTCCCAGACAAGGAATGCCGCTGTATTGTTCAATGATTCTCCCGTTTGTCTCCACGCTTGGGTCGAGGCACAACTCACCTGAGAGACCGTCATTCAGAATGAAACCTAGAATTGAAATTCCGCGGCGTTCTAAGTATTCCATCGTAAGCAACGTATGATTGATCGTACCCAGCCCTGATCTTGCAACGATTAATACCGAAGTCTGAAGCTCAGCTATCAGATCAGCCGTCGAGGCGTCCTCTGTTATTGGAACGGCTACACCACCTGCGCCTTCAATAAACACGGAATCATATCGATTACGTATCGATTCCCCGGCACTGAGAATATCCTGTAACGTAATGTTCAATCCCGCCTGTTTTGCAGCAAGCATGGGTGCAAGTGGAGCCTCAAATGTGAACGAGGCAATATCCTCCGCGTAGGAATCCATCCCCGTGTATTTCAGCAAAAGCTCTGCATCTGTTGTGCCGTCACCCGGAAGTCCACCCGTCTGGACCGGTTTCCAAACGCCGACATTTCCCCCTTCCGCACGAAGCGCAGCAACAAGCGCACCTGCAATTACCGTTTTGCCTACACCCGTATCGGTACCTGTTACGAATAACCCTTGTTTTCCATTCATCTCACACGTCCACCCTCAGTGACATCGATAATGGCTTTCATCAGAATATCGGTCATTGCATCCAGTTCTGCATCGGTGCTGGCAAGCGGAGGCATGAACACCACGACATGGCCTAAGGGTCTCGTCAGCATCCCCAGTTCCCGGGCACGCCCGGTTACACGAACGCCGATGCGTTCTGCCCATTCATACGCTTGCCGGGTGGATTTGTCCTTCACCAGTTCAATGCCCACCATCAGTCCCTTTTGCCGGATCTCTCCGACATGCGGAGCATCCTGAATGGCACGAAGTTTGTGCTCAACCAACAGTGCTTTCCTCCTTACAGCATCTAACATACGGTGATCTTCAAATCGTTTCAGGCTTGCCAGCGCGACTGCACACCCAAGCGGATTACCTGTAAACGAATGACCGTGGAAAAAAGTTTTCTGCTCTTCATAATCCGCGTAAAAAGCACGATACACCTCTTCGGTTGCCAGCGTGGCCGCTACAGGCAAATAACCGCCAGTCAGCCCCTTCCCAACTACCATCAGGTCAGGGGACACCTCTTCATGATCACAAGCAAACATCATACCTGTCCTCCCAAAGCCTGTAGCCACCTCATCGGCGATAAACAATACGTCATATTCCCGGCATAATGTCGCCATCTCGCGCAGACAGCCTTCGGGCATAACGATGATGCCACTTGCGCCTTGAACAATCGGCTCGACAATCATTGCCGCAATTTCATGTGCACTCGTTTCAAGAATCTTGCGCAGCTCAGACAGGGTAGCTTCCTTTGCTCCATGTGCACCACGCTCATGTCGATAAGCATATGGATAGGGCACGACATAAGACGGAAACAGCATCGGTCGAAATACGTCATGATACAACGGGATGGCACCTACGCTCACTGCGCCAATGGTGTCCCCATGATAAGCCTGATTCATGGTGATGAATTTGGTTTTGGAGGTTTTCCCGAGATTCATCCAATATTGAAAAGCCATCTTGACTGCAATTTCCACCCCGGTTGCGCCTGCATCAGAATAAAATACTTTCGTCAATCCTTGAGGTGTAATCTCTACAAGTTTCTCGGCCAGCTCAATTGCAGGGATATTAGCCATGCCAAGCAGTGTGGAATGTGCTACTCGTCCCAATTGTGCAGTGATGGCCTCATTCAGCTCCGGCACATTGTGCCCATGCACATTAAGCCAAACCGAAGAAAAACCATCGTAGTAAGCCCTCCCCTGTACGTCATACAACATAACTCCTTCGCCTCGTTCAATAATTAGGGGATCAGACTGGTTGTAATCCTTCATCTGAGTAAAAGGATGCCAGACATGAGCCTGGTCTATGGCTACAAGCCGTTCATATGGTGTCATCGTACAGCTCCTTTCCATCAAAATCATCTAAAATTTAATTGTTAACCAAATTAATTTTTATGGTTAACAATTGAGACATGCACATCTTATCAAACAAATTCTCCGCTGTAAAGAGAGTTTTACATTCTCCATGCGGCCTATTTTCACTCCACATTCAACACTTCTGATCATTTCGATTAGGTTCGAGATACCGTTTGCAGAGCGAAATAAAGTCCGCAATAAAACAAAAAAAAACGGCATCTCTGCCGTTTTTTATCATGAATACATTTTAAATAGAATCCCACTTTGATGCTATTTAACTTTGAACAGCCCTGTTGCACTGCACTAACAAAAACTGAATCTGGCGCTCCAGCCACTGCCCAAGCAGCGGATGAGGCAACAACGTTTCCCCACTATATGCATATTCCAACTCTTTAAGCCGACCTGGAATTACATGCTGGGTAAAATAACCGGCACTCAAAAACAGCGGTGCTACGATTACGCGACTGCCGCGCTCTTCGCTCCAGTATTTTGCCTTATCAAATACACTTTCCGGATTAAGCAATGCATAGTCTGTATGAGCAACGCCACTGATCTGCTGCACCCGTTCCGCGAGCGAAGAAATGCCTGCTTCCCAGCGCTGGCGGAATCCATCGTGAATACTGCCATGTCCGACAAGCAAAATCGTTTCCTGCTCAGGCTGCTGTGATAACGACCGAACCTTGTCCCATACCATCACCGCAATATCAGGATCATTATCCACCGGATAGCCAAAATGAACCCGCGCCTTCACCTCAAATGGTTCGAGATCGGTTTCACGCTCAGGTGCATCTTTCGCCCCAATTGCATATTCAATCTCATCCACATGGGTGCTGCCGGAGGAAACAAATAGCGGTACAACCAACAGATCCGTTACACCTTGCGCCTCCAGTCGGTTAATACCGTCCTGAATTAAACGCCCATCCACCAATTCCAGAAATCCGGCTTCAACAGGTAACGGATCAGGCAGATTCAACCGGGAAATCGCGTCATCGACGGATTCTACCCAGGTTTTCTCCTGAGAACCGTGACTAATGATGAGTACACCCGGCTTCTTCATGACTTAGCGCCCCAGGCGTTCCAGCGTCATTTTATAACCGTCATTCCCGTAATTCAGACAACGTTTAACACGCGAAATCGTAGCCGTGCTCGCGCCCGTCTCTGCTTCAATCTGGTTGTACGTGTTGCCTTTGCCAAGCATACGTGCTACTTCCAGCCGCTGGGACATGGATTGAATCTCGTTCACGGTGCAGAGGTCATCAAAAAAGACATAACACTCTTCAATATCCTTAAGTGTCAGGATCGCCTCAAATAGTTGTTCAATGCTTTTATCATTTAGCTTTTTCAGCTGCATTTTATCATCATCCCCTAGCGGTTACTGTGTACATCCATTGTACCTAGCCTGAGTTGGTATTTCAAGCGTTAACGATTTCACGCACTACAGAACAAAAACACATGTTACCGCTTACAAAACATACTATTGTCCTCCACAGGCGGACAACGAGCATAAAAACTGCGATAATTGCCCCTTTAGGGGTGCTCATTTCCGATTATTAATCTAGGATTTCAAACCTGCTAATTGTTACAAATTTGTGTCCAAAATTCATTTTTCTTCCTGAAAACCATCTTACAAACTCTGGCATGATTTGCGCCCATTTCCGCAAATATCCCGTTTTCCGTGATACCCGCCTACGCCGCCTCTCCGCGAATGACATACAGTATATCAAAAGGGAGTTCCACCCCGCTTGTATACCATGATTTTCACAGGATTGATTTCTCGGTGGAACGCAATTCCGAAAAATCTAATATAGAAGGAACGTGATCGTTCATGCCACAGCATTACTATCATCGCCCGCCAGGAACACGGCAACGTCCGGCTCCTCAAGGCCATCAGCAGGCTCGCACCTCAGCCTACGCCCCGTATGGAAATGTGCCGCGCTCTCTAAATGAAGCTCAGATCCAGCCGATGTACCCTGGGGTTAATCCGACTTACCCGGGCTTCGCCGAGGTTGAAGCTTCCGGTCTTGTACCCTATGGGCAGGGCGCACCCAGCGGAGGGCTTTATGGAAGCGACGTCGTGCCCGTTGCTCCAGTCGTTCCGACTCAAACCCCTGCCTCTTCAGGCAGCTCAGGCTTTTCTCTCGCCAACCTAGGTGAATTAAAAGGCATGATTGACCGCTTCGGCGGCATTGACGGCATTATGAACGGCGTGGCCAAAATGCAAAAGGTCGTTGGCGGTATTCAGCAGATGGCCCCGATGATGAAACTGGTGATGGGCATTCTGCCTTTTGGAAAAAATAAAAACAGTAGCAGCGAAGCCGACGCTGACTTCGAAGAATACTCGAAGCCGCGCCCGCGCAAACGCCGCAAAAAAACGACGGGCACACAGCGGAAACGCACCGCTTCTCCAGCTCGCCGAAAAACCGCAGCATCCAAACCGCGTCCCAAAAGACGCAAAAGTTAACTCTATTCAGGCACTCCCTTCACGAAGGCGGGTGCCTTAACCCTTTTCCTTTTGAATAACGAATACCAAGAACTTATGTTCTTATCCTGGAAAATGAGGTATACTAGAGATTACATATAAGGAGGCAGACCATGGAACTGTTCAAAGATAAATATACACCTGCTCTCATTGATCGAACTGCCAATCAATTGCGTCAGTTTTATCCAGAGTTACAAACACAGCAATTTCGTGAACTGGTTTTCGCTGAAGGCTGGGAATTTCTGGAGTTCAAAGCAAGGATTCGCCGAATTACGGAATCTTTGACCCAGGTTCTACCCGCCGATTACGAACAAGCCTTACATATTCTTGAACAGGCAGCTCCACAGTTGCGCGGTGTTGAGTACCTTTTTGTGCCTGATTTCATTGAAGTGAACGGACTTGCCCCCGATAAGTACGAGTTATCGATGAAATATCTTAAGGTATTCACACCTTATTCAAGTTCTGAATTTGCGGTGCGCCCGTTCATCCAGCGTTATCCGCTTAAGACGTTGAAACAGTTGATGGAATGGACAGAAAGCAGTGATGAGCATATTCGCAGGCTTGCCAGCGAAGGCAGCCGCCCTCGTTTGCCATGGGGAGCCAAGCTTGGGGATTTGATCGTTGATCCTACACCAACGCTTCCGATCCTGCATGCGCTCAGGCAGGATGAGTCCCTCTATGTACGAAAAAGTGTAGCGAATCATCTGAACGATATTTCCAAGGATCACCCTGATCTTGTTCTGGACTTAGCTCAAGCTTGGTACGGTCAGAACGCGCATACCGACTGGATTATCCGCCACGCAAGTCGTTCACTGCTGAAGAAAGGGCACCCTGTTGCACTGAGCCTGTTCGGCTATCACAAGCAGGAGGCTGTTCATATTGAAAACCTGAAGCTGGATCGGGATCAGATTGCCACGGGTGAGGATCTTCATTTTTCATTCGATGTGGTTAATACGAGCGGCGAACCGCAGATGCTGAGGCTTGAATATGAGATTGGTTATATGAAGGCTAACGGCAAACAGGCACCCAAACGTTTTAAGTGCTCGGACAAGATGTATGCAAACGGTCGCAGTACCGTCCATACCAAACAATCATTCAAACTCATTACGACACGTAAATATTACGCGGGACTGCATACGCTCACGATCGTTGTGAATGGGCAAGATACGGAAACCGTTTCTTTTGTGCTTAAGGTGGACTGAACGTCTAGATGGAAACTTCATTTTAGTTATGCACAAGTCTCTATGAGCAAATCACTTATGCACATGTGGATAGAAACGTAGACAAATCATAGCCGTCAGGCAACAAACAACCTTGGGGGCAACGTATATCGTTTGCCACAAGGTTCACCTGACGGCCTTTTTTTCTCTCTTTATTCATCAAGTAGTTATCCTGTTTATTTAAACCAGCCGCGCTTCACAAACCAGGCCACCATACAGCCTCCCAGGACAAACATCAGTAACAGTACCGCGCCGTACCCATACCTCCACTGAAGCTCCGGCATATGGGCGAAGTTCATGCCGTAAATCCCTGCAATTAGAGTGAGTGGCATAAATACCGTCGTAATGACCGTCAGTGTTTTCATAATCTGATTCATCCGATTCGAATTCAACGAAATATAGCTATCGCGCAAGTCTGCCGTCATCTCCCGATCAGCTTCTATCATATCTGTCAGTTTGAGCAGGTGGTCATAAATATCGGTGAAATATGCCGTATGTTCCCCTGTTCGCTGTACATGTTGCGAGTTAACGACCCGGTAAAGAAGATCCCGCATGGGGACAACAGTGCGTCTAAGCTTCAGGAGTCGACTGCGCAGGTCAAACACCTGATTCATCAATTCTTCTACTGACTCCTGACCACCCCGATTTTCCAGTTCAGCCAGCTCATCCTCAATAGCAAACAGTGATGGAAAATAATGATCGACCAGTTTGTCCATTACTGTATATGCTGCCGCCACCGGCCCTCTTGCCCAAATTGTACGCTCATGCGCGTGTTTCAGCAGTCTGTCCCAGGCTTCGTCCACTTCTTCCAATCTTCCATGATGGAATGACACCAGAAAGTTCTGTCCCAGAAACAGGTCCACCTCTTCTGCCTCAAGCGTGGCTGGATTCAGTGCATGCAACACAAGAAACTGCAGATTCTCATAGTAATCCAGCTTGGGACGTTGCAATACATGCAGACAGTCTTCAATGGCGAGTGGGTGAAAATGAAAATATGTATCCAGCAGCCGACTT
This sequence comes from Paenibacillus amylolyticus, assembly GCF_003719335.1. Classification (GTDB taxonomy): domain Bacteria; phylum Bacillota; class Bacilli; order Paenibacillales; family Paenibacillaceae; genus Paenibacillus; species Paenibacillus amylolyticus_D. Next base: position 54,553 of record NZ_RIAS01000007.1, on the reverse strand, counting down.
TCTTCTTCGGTAGGCTGGTTGAAATCTGCCCATACCCAGGCATAATCGTGTAAATCCAGCTGTTCAAGCGGCATGTTTACCGTGACTTGATGATCCCGTGTAATCGCAAGTGTACGAATCATGGATTAGACCACGTCCTTGTCTCTTATCGAAGTTCTGATTTCATTGTACAACCTGGACAACAAAAAAAGCCAACCCTGTTGGCTTCTCTCATTTCCCCTATCCACAGTTCCCTGTATCCACAGGAAGGTTTCTTTTGGTTTATCATTCCACGGATGGCTATCCACATATCCAGCCTGTCCACATCTTCGTGCACAGGCATTTATTCAACTCATTGTATATTTATCCACATATCCCGATATTCACATCGTTATGAACAGGTTCGTCCTTCACTTACTGTATCCGATCGGGCGGATACTCGACTCTTCTGTTGATAACTATTTAGAAAATAATCCAGTACAACAGACCTGCAAGTGCTCCGGTAATTGGAATCGTAATAAACCACGTAATGATGATACGTCCAGCCAGTCCCCATTTTACAGCGGAGAAACGTTTCGCTGAACCTACACCCAGAATCGCCGATGTAATTGCGTGTGTCGTACTTACCGGAAGGTGCAGCAGTGTTGCTGAGAAAATAACGGAGGCAGCAGATAAGTCGGCCGCAAAGCCGTTAATTGGTTCGATTTTGAAAATTTTAGTCCCCATCGTTTTGATGATTTTCCAACCACCCACCGATGTCCCCAGGGCCATAGCTGTTGCTGCTGAAATTTTAACCCATAGTGGTACTTCAAGATGATCCTGTACCTTGGCCGCGACGAGTGCAAATGTAATAATCCCCATCGCCTTCTGTGCATCATTGGTACCATGCGTGAATGCCTGCAGGGCAGCCGTGAAGATCTGTACCGTACGGAAGCCTTTATTCACATTGTGTGGACTGCGTTTGGCAAACACATATTTAAGAATCATCATGACAATATAACCAATGGCAAAAGCAATCAGAGGTGACAACAGCAAACCTCCGACGATATCAATAAATCCAGTCCATTTCACTTTGTCCGAGCCTGCTCCAACGAGCACTGCACCCGCGAGCGCTCCGATCAACGCATGTGAAGAAGATGAAGGAATTCCAAACCACCAGGTAACCAAATTCCAGATGATCGCGGCAATCAAGGTGACGATGACAACCTCGATCCCGTTATCGAGCTTGGTGGGGTCCGTCACGCTCCCCCCAATCGTCTTCGCAACACCTGTAAACATCATCGCACCTACAAAGTTCATCACGGCCGCCAAAATAATGGCGCGGCGCGGCGTCAGTGCACGTGTGGATACCGATGTTGCAATGGCATTAGCCGTGTCGTGAAAACCGTTGATGAAGTCAAACGCCAGTGCAAGGAAGACGACTATACCTAATACCCAAATCGTTGTTTCCATTATTCTCTGGCTCCTTAAGAATTACGCATGATGATGGATTCAAGAACGTTCGCAACATGTTCGCAAGCATCCGTTGTTGTCTCAAGACGTTCGTAAATCTCTTTGCGCTTGATCAATTCAATCGGATCGGATACAGTAGCGAATAGATTCTTGATGCAGTTACGCAATACTTCGTCGCCTTGGTTTTCCAAATCATTCAGACGAATCGTATATTCACGAATCGCCAGCAATTTTTTCTGGGATAACAAATGAATCGCCTTCTGAATTTCGTAAGCCGATTCGCGCAAAATCTCTGCAAATTGAATGATATATTCGTCTGGTTCCACCAAATTGTACATATAGAAACGGGAAGCAGTTGCTTCAATTCCGTCCAATACGTCATCAAGAGTTGTTGTCAGTTCCATAATATCATCGCGTTCGATCGGCGTGATAAATGTTTTGTTGAGTTCTGTAATGATCGTGTGCACGTAGTCATCACATTGTGACTCGTACTTTTTCATTTCATTAGCAAAAAGAGTTACATCCTGAAGGTTGGAAACATGCTGGGAGAAATAATCTGCCGCTTGAACAACCGTATCTGCCATATTCTCCAGTGTTTCAAAAAATATGTCCTTCTTCTTCTTAATCTTCATAGCTCTATCCCCTCTTCGAGAAATTGCGCCGATAACCGATGAAACATGAAATGACAACCTTTGATATCTTATCATATTTGTTTCATGGTTTGTACAAAAGCTGCGATCCTTTTTTATATTCTTCTCATATTAACCTGAAATGAATCTTAAATATTTGGAATTATGGCAAAATCAGACTCATATTTTACACTGCGTTTACAAAACTCCACAAAAGTCGACGCGTGACCCAAAACAATTTTCATAAAAATCGCTATGATACGACAACACATCGTCACCCATTTTAGCCCTATTCATCGCTTTCTTTCATTTCAGTATTTCAAACGTGATTCATTACGTTGTTCCGACATTTGTATTTGGCCTATTATTGCTCCGTCAGCTTCACATGATCTGCAAACTGCGGATGGTTCGGCACAATGTTAATGAAGGTTTTCCCTGGTACGAGATTCACTTCACGCCCATCTTTGACGAAACGAATAATATCTCCCGCTTTTCTCACCCATTGCCCACGAATCATCTTGCCCTTCTGAAACAGCATCGCCTCTCCGCCATCATCCACGTTCACGGATAACCTGCCTACATCGTCGAGCACCTTATGGTCTGCCCCAGCAACAATGATATTGGCTGCACCAAGCTGATTACCGTTATCTTTATCCTGATCTGGCTTCCCGTTCACCGTTCTCATATATCGTCCGCTAACTTCATCATAATCATACGTAACTTTGTAACTATTCAATAAATAATGGAGTTCAAACTGCTTCACGCTCTCCCCAGTGGAGGTAGCTCCTGCCTCGTCATACTTGTACACAGGAGATTGGAATTCATGGCTGTACCCTTTCTTGTCCGTACCTTCTCTAAGCTTGTCCACAGATGTATATAGATTGTGAGGCGCTTTGCGTTCTTTGGAACGCCAGAAGTACGGCCCGCCATTCGAAATTTCGTCCATGTGCTGTTTCCGCTGTTTTTGCAAAATGGAATAGGCCTCCGGGCTGCCTCCGGCATGAATAAGCACCCCGTCATAACTTTCGCCAAGCTCAATCAGGTATGGACGAATGCTGCGTATTGGGCCGACGGTTTCTGCTCCACCTTCACTCTGAAAAATAGCAATGAAACGTGTAATGCCGCCTTCGGCAAGCACTTCAATGATAATATCCGCGGCGCTGAGTCCCGATTGGGGACGGGCGGCAGGTGCATTGTTGATCATGACCGCCAGAGGCCGCAAAGTTGGAGCTTTCTCCACAGCAAGTCCTGTAAAAGGTGCGATGAAGGCAGAACCAGCGGGTTCCTCCACCGGTTTCTCTTCCTGAATCGGTTCGGGCACAGGCTTCGGCTGAGGAATCTGGGCAGCCTCCTTATTCTGGCAAGCAGCAATACTAACGGCAAGGAGACAGATCGATGCAGCTGATAAAGCTTTGTTCCAAGAAAAAAACTTCAATATAGGACCTCCTTGAACGATTTGGCTGACTTTCTTCTACTCGTCATGTGATATTCCTCTCATGCAGGCAACCATCTCACGTATTTCTTTCCATTTAATCACAACGTTTCCGTTTTGTCTGCGTCTTCCAAGCCTTGTCCTGTCTCAAAAGTTATCTTTGAACCATGAAATAAGCAAATAAATATGTCCTAAATGTGAACTTCTCAAACCTTACTTAAAATTTGAACTAGATTGTGATTTTAATCACAAACAAAACACCTTTTCGAATATACAATAAAGACATCAAAGGTGATCACTTAGAAAAACAAAAACAACACACTAGATTCCATAAAAGGAGTGGTTTATATGTTCAGCTTCAACCAATGGCTTAGAGAAAACAAAGTGGCAATGTGGATTTTAACAGTACTTCGGGTGTATATCGGTTATGACTGGATGACTCACGGATGGAGCAAATTGACTGGCGGATTCCAAGCTGGCGGGTTCCTCACAGGAGCACTTGAAAAAGCAACAGGCGATCATCCAGCCGTTCAAGCTTGGTGGGCAACGTTCCTTGAAAAGTTCGCCATTCCGAATGCCGGATTGTTCGACTTCGTGATCCCGCTCGGTGAATTCCTGGTAGGTTTGGGACTCATTCTTGGATGCTTCACAACACTGGCAGCTCTGATGGCGATGGTCATGAACTTCGCGTTCCTCTTCTCGGGTACAGTAAGCACGAATGCTCAACTGGTAGTGATGGAAATCTTCATCGTCGTAGCTGGTGCAAACGCTGGTAAAATCGGTCTGGATCACTGGGTACTGCCTTACCTTCGCGGGTTGTTCAAAAAGGACAGAACTATTCAGCCAACAGACACGCCAACCATTACACCAACGAAGAGAACAGCTTAAACGCTAAAATAATAAGAAATTCGGCCCTGCTCCCTCCCCTTGGAGCAGGGCTTTTTATTGCATGATTTTCATTCGTTTGTTCAGAACCTGACTAACTATGCTGATCGGCTCTTATTACCAATCATTCTTCCATCTTCAACCATTGTGCATTCAAGTCTCTACACTTGCTCACCAGTAGAATCCCATATTATGATGGTTATAAAGTCTAACAAACCAAAGGAGTATCCCTATGCCGACGCAGCGCCGTCTCGAAACCGACGCCGATTTTCAGGAAGCCATGACCTTAAAACATAAAATCCGGGTATTCAAAGATAACCACCAGATCGACTCCGGAGGTATCATCATTCGTTTTGACGAGAAAACCGTTGTTGTTCAATCCAGTGTCAGTGAACTGGCCTATCACTCACGTACCGAATGTGAGTTGTTCGAACTTCGCAAATAATCCTAAACAGTTCGTATACAGAAGGTACCTCACTATATAACAACGCTATACTGCTCTCTGAACACCAAAACCAAAAAAAGGTTCCATGCAGTCAATCAACTGACCGCAGGAACCTTTTTGCTTATTTATATTCATAGTACTGTATTCTTCATTTCGCCATCTGGATCAATCTTTTCTGTTCTCATCTGCTTCCAGTTATAAGCCGTCGCCAAACTGCCAGCAATTCAGACTTAACGTGCCGCAGGCATACGACTGAAATAATCGCTTCGCTGTGCGAGACATATCTGCTGTGCCCATTGCGTAGAACAATGGCGCCAGATGTTCCATGCCATAAGACGGAACGGCAGTCCGAGAATGAGGGGCTTTTTTGTCATACAAAAACAATTCTCTGGTATTCCATTGCTCTAAACGCTCAGCGAGCCAGTCATCGAACTCTGCGGCCCAATCCTGCGGCTCATCATCCTGTGCCAGCATTCTCAGGTTATGCACTGTTCCACCACTGCCGATGATCAGCACGTTATCATGTCTGAGCTGCTCCAGCATGCGCCCGATATCATACTGCTCTTGCGGGGAACGGAGCGAATCCACCGATACAGCAATAACCGGAACGTTCGCTTCAGGGTACATATGAAGCAGCGGCACCCATACGCCATGATCCAGTCCACGCTCACGAACAGGTCGATGTGGCAAGTTGCTACGGGAGAATAACGCACAAATCTCGCTCGCAACATCGGTCTGCCCGACTGCAGGGTATTGTATGTTATACAACGCTGAAGGGTATCCGTAAAAATCATGCAAGGTCTGATGGGACTCATCCATCGTCACCGAAGGCTCGGGACAGTCCCAGTGTGCGGTGAATACAACGATGGCCTTTGGAGCCGGCAGCCTGTCTCCAAGCTCGTTCAAAAATTGAGTGTAATCACTGCTCTCCAACGCCAGCGTAGGAGAACCATGCGCAATGAATAGTGCAGGTAATGTCATCGCTGCCAACCTCCAGACACGGATAGGATGCTTACCTTTCTATTTTACCCCGAAGCAAGCGCTTTTCCAAGTTAATACCCGTGACTTTTGAATGATGACGTAAGGCTTATCGCTTAGATCATCCAGTGTTGCCAGTTCTCTTCAATCTTCTGACGCTCTCCGAGCCATTCTCTCGTACGTGTGATCAGTTGTTCACGCTCCTTACCAGATGAAAAGGTATGATTGCCCTGGAAAATGATTTCCTTGTCGCAGCGCCCTTCCTGGCGCATCCAGAACACTTTTTGATACAAGAATGCATAATCCACAGGAATGACTTCATCCGAAGTACCGTGCACAACCAGCACATCTCCACCGAATTTCACAGCTTCCTGGAATGGCTGATGCTCTGCCAAAGAGTCAAAGAATTTAGGCGTAAATTTATAACCAAGATAATCGGCAGCCCCTGTTCTCACACCCTCGTCATACACATCCCTACCCGTAATCTTCACGATATCGTTGAACGGATAACCGACAGCGGACCACATGACGAGATTTTTAACCCGTTTGTCACGTACAGCAGTCAACAGCGCAACAGCTCCACCCAAGCTATGTCCGATCAGAGTCACACGTGTAGGGTCGACATCACTGCAGTTCACAGCATAATCCAGCACAGAACGAGTCTGCAGTATCATGGATTCTAATCCTTCTGCTCCGTACTCCCCGCTGCTCTCTCCGCAACCAATATAATCGAAACGCAGCACCAGATATCCGTCTTCCGCGAGTTCACGAGCTGTCTTCACAAACAATCGGTCCACTCCAATTCGACTCCCCACAAAGCCGTGGCATATGACAGCCAGAGGCACACGTTGCTGACGTGTCTCCTCTTTAATATCTTTGACAACCGGATAGTGAATGGTCGCAGTTAACTCCTCTTCCCCGTGACGAATGCTGATCTGACGTTCCATACGGATTTCCCCTTTCGATGACGACCTTGCGCCTAATTCATTGTTATATAATCAACGTATTTCAATCAATTATGTTTAATCCGATAAGTTTAGTAAGTATTAATAAGATATTAGTATATTATCATTCCCTCACCTGCAAGTCAACGCGAGAAATGACCCCATTATTTTATGCACAACTGTTCTCTTTTCGTACGCCTTATCTCGCAAAAAAGAGCCAAGCTGCATTCAGCCGGGCTCCAAATATTCCTGATCAATTCCTGTATCCTTGCGTTATATCTGCACGATCCTACTCATAGCTCCTGCGAAACATCGCATGAGTCTCAATACGTCCGTTCCATTCATGCTGCTGACCTGCTCCCTCATTGTCCCAGAAGCTTCTACCCTGCCAGTTATCATCATTCAGCTCTTCGCCGAACTCTGTATCCTCCACGGTATCTTCCATCGGCACCACTTCATCCACGATACCACGGGAATTACTGTTAAGCAGCATCTTTCGTGTCAGATCTGATTGTTTATCCATGCTAACCACACTCCTATCCACCATTTCAGTTTGGAAATGCTACTATTGTGATGGATTGGGCAGCTCTTTATTCATGGTTCACAGAATCGTTGCTTCTTCCAACCAAGCTATGTATATTCACCCCTTCACAGGGGAAAATAAAACCAAAATCACAGGTATGCCTGTCCAGGAGACCTGTTACCGAAAGGAATGAACTCATGGCACATCTACTCGGATGGATTCAGCATCATGGAAAACTGGTGCTCTTATGCACCTGTGTTGTGTTAGCCTGTATCGGGCTATGGGTGAATCACAAGCAGTTGTTTTATAAGGAATGACTTTGCGAAAAGAGAACCCTTCCCGTATACTAAAATATCGTCAGGGTCTTCATGGAGTGAAGATCATAACGTGTGAGACAGGGGGAGCAAGCATTGGGGATTTCCTATAAAAAGCTGAAAGAAATACAAAATCGGCAAATCACAGAGATGAGCCGTATGACACCAGACAACGTTAAATTGTATAACCAGATCAGCACCATCGCAAGGCAAGCGCCAGCAGACGAGAAAACACAGGAAGAATGGATTCTCGCTGCGGGAAAAGCCATCGTACAAGCACAGAAAGATAACAAATCTGCACGCGAGTTGTACGGCTCTGATCTGCAACAGGATATTTATACCCAACTTGGATTAAGCCAGTCAGATACATATGCGCAATCAGGGGCAAGCACAGGGAAAGATTCAATCAGGGAAAACCGTAGCGGAAGTGTCCATCCCGAAAAAAATCAGGGTTATCGGAAACAACATTCCCAATCTGCTGGAGGTTCTAAAAAGAACATCAAGGCCAGCATCGCTCAGTCTGCCGACCACTCGGATACACCAGAGCCTGTGAAACGGACGCCAAAATGGTATGTGATGATTGCCTGGGCAGCCATATCCGTTGTCCTGTTCATTCAGGGCTGTGCAGGACTATTCTTCAGCTTAACAGACGGCGATACGGAGGCGTTCGAGCATATCAGCCTATTCTCTCTCATCATTGCCGCCGTAGGGGGGATTGCGCTCGTGGAGATGTTGCGCCGATTAGCGGAACGCCCGGATGACCAAGGAGCAGACAAACATGTCATGCCAAAAATTAACGTTCGGGGCATCATCATTTATATTGTTGTCGTTGTGCTTGTTCTCTTTGTCGGTTATCCACTTCGGGATAAACTTCCTGTGTTCTACATGGCTCCGTGGGTTAGCGCCGTCATTGGTATGGTTGGTCTAGTTTTAATCAGGCCTCTCTTTGGCCAAAAAAAGCAGGCATGACCGCAGGATGCACTTTTGAATGTGCTTGTTTCCATATCGTTTTGGGAGAACCCATGATCTCCAGCAAGATCGTGGTTCACACAGATACTCTTTTACTTTATGAGCAATTTCGTCTAAGAGACCGTCAGGTCTCTTTTTTTATTGCAGATTCGTATTTTATTTGTGACGGGGGTGAAGGTTCTGCTCCAGTCTGAGCTGATTGCGTAGTTTGATGCCTTTGCCTGGCGTTTCCCCGAATTCACGCTTGAACATACGAATAAAATAATTCACTTCCATGCCTACATTCTCCGCAGCTTCCTTCACACTAGCCTCAGGATGTTCGTTAAGCCAATCCAGTCCCTTTTGTAAACGCCAGCGCTGCATGTACTGATGTCCAGTCACCCCATAATGCTGATGGAATAAACGATTCAAATGCTGCACAGAGTATCCTACCGCCTCTGCTATATGTTTAAATAACAGATCGTCCTGATAATGAGCCTGCATCAAGACGATTGCCCGGTTGAGTCCCTCCAGACCAGCTTCCGAATTCCCATGTACATGTGAACCTGAACCGCTGCTCTCTCGCGCTGGACTGCCTGTCCTGACAGACAGTTGCCCAGTATTTCCCTGCCTCTCTGAAGAAACGGAACCGGCTGGGGCTATAGCCTGAGCGATCTCCAGAATAAGTTGGTAGATCAAAGTGGACATTTGCCACATCGACACCCCGCCCTGATCCAACACCTTCCACAGTTCCGTCATCTGTGACCAAATCAGATCAAACCCGGTTAATGTACAAGGTTTCCCGCACATGATGCCTGTCGCCCGAAGTACTGAATTCGCTGATTCGCCGCCGATTCCTATAAACCCCAGCTCTCCACCCGTTCTTGTATGTGCGATATACTCATGAGCAATGCCCGGTTCCAAAGCAAACAGCTGCCCTGTGCCCATTACGATCGTTCCTCTGCCAGAAATATTAAACTGTCCTCCACCATCACGTGCCAAAAATAACTGATACACCGGAAATCCCCCCGGTCGATGCAGTCCTTTCTCTTCCTGTGTGCCCACACCGTACAAATAAAGCGGCATCCGGGCATCTGGTTGCCCCGTCAAACGAAAAGGTAACATTGCATCCTTCCTTTCGGCTCATGAGCTAGTCCGCTCTATGACTTCTATTATCCATGGTTTGATCCAAGACCAGCAATGGCCTTAGGAACCTATTTGAGCATATCTAAATATGGAAAAATAAGGACATTGGTCATACAGAGAGCAATTCCCCTTGCTTGGCATTAACGGCTGCAAAGAAAAACTCCCTTTCCAAGGATGGAAAGGGAGTTGAAGCATTACCATTCTATCGACTAACTCTGTGCCGTCTGTAAAGGTCGAAGCTGACTGTCCTTTATTCGTTCGGGATAGATGACTTGAAATCACATTCATTTATTTACTGCGGAGGAGTTGATTGTGTAGCTGCTGGAGCTTTTTCGAGCTTAAATGCTTCAGATGGATTAGAGATCGTACTTCTGTTGGTTGTTGTATTAGACGCAACTGACAGAATATATACGGTGTACTCTTCTCCCTCCACAAGACTAGCCCCTGAAGTATCTCTAGCATTGGTATTCAAAGTAACTTCAACCGCTTTTGGATCTCCTACTGAATAGTTACTGCTGGAAGCAGCTGTAGCCGGATCAACAGCTCCTCTTCCCTTCACAATATACAATTGATATGAGGAGATGCCAGTTTCACTAGATGGTTTGATGAAGGTCAACTTGTAGATTGCTTCAGTTACAGTACTTGATTTTTGTAGACCAGTAATAACGGCTGCTTGAACAGATTGTACTATGTTACTAATACTAAATTCGTCGGAAGCAACGGAAAGACTTGATGAACGAGTAGCACTGTCGGATACAGACATAATAAACACTCTATACTTTTTCCCGATCTCGATAGATTTATTATTAATATCCCGGTATCCATCGCTCAATGCGAACGTAGTGCCTGCACTACTTTTATCCAAATCATTATAATAATTAATGTTCATCGCTGTATTTAGCGTAAAACCAGGTACCTGATCTGCTGGGACAATAAACAGACGATATTTGGCAATGCCTGTTTCATTCGATGCTTTGGCAAAATTTACAGTTACATCAGAAGCGTTACCCGCTTGTTGTCCCTGATTTTTAACCGCTACACTTACACTGCCCACTGCTGTTACAGGAGAAGCACTACCTAATTTAACCACAGGCGATGCTGAAGACAGCGCGCTGGATTGAGATGAATTATTATTCACCGCCAGGACGAATACCCGATAATCAACATTATCGCCAATAAGGCTGCCGTCCGTTGCTCTAGCATCACTTGCTAATGTGAAAGCCTGATTACTCCCACTTTTACTTCTATACGTGTAGAAGCCGTTATTCAATGCAGCATTCAGATTAAAGCTTCCAACAGCCGTATTTTTCACAACAAACACACGATAATGATTCACATTGTTCTCATCTGTTGACCGGTTGAATGTTACACGCAGATCACTGCCATTCCCATTATCCGCGACATCGGTTGCACTCACACTGGTCGGTGCGATAACCGTTGCATTTGGTGTTAGCGTAATTTGAGCCGAAGATGAGGAAAGTGCGTTCTGACTCCAGTTCCCGTTACTATTTACGGACAGAACAAATACACGATAAGCGTTGTAGTTCGTAATTCTATAGCCATTGGTATCAACCGAGTTACTCGAAAGTGTTACGGTCAGATTACCACCTGTTTTATTCACTTGTGTATAATTGTTCGACGCATTCGCAGCATTCAGGTTGAAACTTCCTACGTTATTGGCAGGTACGACGAATACTCGATAGTGAGAAACATTGGACTCATCGCTTGCTTTGCTAAACGACACACGCAGGTCAGATCCATTTCCGTTATCCGCAATATCTGTAACAGACAGGTTCGTTGCCACACCTGCATTGCTATTGGAGGTCAATCTCAAGACATTTGAAGAAGCTGACAACGCATGGGTGTAGTTGTTCTGCTGATTGCCTGCTGCCATGACAAAGATGCGATAATCCTGCAGGTTTGTGATGTTATAACCACTGGTATCCCGCATATTTGATGGCAATGTAACCACGAGGTTATTACCTGTTTTGTTCACGGTGTAATATAAACTGGAAGACAGATTACTTGCTGTAGGCAAGTTAAAGCTGCTGGCTACCGAGTTGCGTACAACAAACACACGGTAATTCGTTATCTTCGACTCATCCGATACACGGTTAAAGCTTACCTGAATATCGCGTCCATCACCATAATCCGAGATGTCTCTCACTTGTGTAATGACCGGAGCCGGAGTTGTGTTCAAGGACAACGTCAGGGAAGAAGAAGCCGCAGACAACTTGTTATCTGTTGCTGTATTCGCACTTACAGACATAATATAAACAACGTACGCCGTTCCATTTTTGATCAACTCGCCCGAAGTATCCCGCGTCGAAGAGTTCAGTGTGCTTTTGACCGTGCTGGAATTCCCTTTATTGATAGTCGTGGAATTTGTGCTGGATACCTTGCTCGCAGCAGCCTGGTTAAATGAGGATGCGTCCTTCGCTTTCACAACAAATGCACGGTAATTCGTAATATTCGAATTGGTGCTTGGCTGTGTGAAGTTGATCTCCAGATCCCTTCCGTCTCCGTTATCACTAACATCAGCAATACGCAGTCCCGTCACAGCTTGAACAGAAGGCTTCACCTGGTTCAGCTTCAGAACCTGTGAAGACCAACCTAAATAGTTTTGGTAGTTATTGTTGCTGTTGCCTACAGTCAGTACATACAATCGGTAGGTTTCATTGCTATTCAGCAGATCACCGTTGACGTCGCGTGTCTGAGCATTAAGTGTCAGCTTCGGGTTGGTGCCATTTGGTGTTATTGAAGTGTAGTTCGCAGGAGATACGGCCGAAGCAACGGATTCTTTAAAGCTGTTGGTATCCCCACTTTTGACCAGCATTACCCTGTAAGCTGACACTGTTCTTTCTGACTTTGCACGTGTGAAGCTTACTGTCAGGTCACGGCCATCTCCGTTACCGCCAGATACTGATCCGTAAATATTCCAAGCGGAAAACTGTGTATCATCAACCGGCGTTTCAGGTGTATATGTGGTTTTAACATCCACACGCTGACTGCGTGAGTTCCAGAATACTTTTTCCCCAAAAGCTTCGCTCACAAAACGAATGGGCACCATGGTACTGCCCTTAATCGTACTCGCAGGAACATCCATCACATTCAATTGACCATTGATATATGCAGCCTTGGAACCAAGTGTTAATGTCACTTCTTGATCCCCACGGGTTGCTGTAATGGTTTTCGTTCTATTGTTGAACTGCACTTCCGCGTCAATTCCTTCAAAGATCGAACGGAGTGGAACGAGTACACGTCCAGCCTTCATCACAGGGGCTTGAACCGCTGGCACCTCTGTACCGTTAATATAAATGCTGATTCTTGCGGCTGCATCCATCACCGATGTTGGCAGTGCAGACATAAGCATGGCTGATACAGCCAGTGCTGACATCACTTTTTTGACTTGATTTCCTCCCGCTTTCCTCATAAACCTATCCCCATTCTCCTATAATTGGTACACTCTTATAGTTAGCTGTTCATTTCAGTAATTCCTGTATTTACCTATGCACAACTAAGACGTTCCGAATCGTTAAAAGGTTTCCGGTTCCCCCAAAATTATTTTCGCAGAAACTTTGGCCTTGCATCCACCTGCAAAGGTTAAAATTAACAGAAGAATTTGTCACCATTCCGAAACCACTTCTTGTGCCAATTGCTTTAATCTGTGGGTAATAGTGAGTCAAGTCTACATCTGGGTTATATATTTAACGATTAACAGGATACGCCCTCACTTTTACATGAGGTACCTTGACTTCATCCTTATCTATCCATTCCAGAATTACAGGAGGTTTATATCTATGGCGTCATCTTTGTATTCTTATAAAAAGAAAGGTATGCGCACGCTGCTTACGGCCACGGCTATTGCTTTATTGTTACAAACGGCTGTTTCCCCAGTCTCTGGCATCGCTTCTGCTGCACCTGCTGCGAATACCAAAGTAACATCAGCCAATTCGACCGCAATCTACAAATCCTTTCAGAACATGCTTTACAAAAAAAATGGCCTGCCCGCGGCAGACCGTTACCTGGAGTCTAAAATCAGCCAGGTGACCCCAAATCATGCAACTCTGATGGTGCTCCAATTGGAAAATGCCCGCTTCAAAGCGCTAACGGCCATAACGGATCGCATGCTTGTGCCCAATGTTCAGGATCAGATGCAGAAAATATACAAGTGGAATGACAGCTTCACCCAGCTGATGTCACGCACCAAAGACACGAGTCTTCGTTCACTTTTGCAGCAGGCCAGAGACAGTGGTTATCGTCTTACGGTGATCGAGGGTTCTCTCTATCCAATCATGAATTATGCCGCTTTTGAAAAATATACTTCTTATGTAAATCAAGATATCAAACAGTACATCCGCATCATGGCAGTCGAAACGAGCAATATCGCCTCTGAAGATGGGGGCCTCATGATCGGATATCAGGATATGCTGAACCGTGCGCTGAATCAGGAGCGGTTCCTGAATGACTTCCCTAAGTCTAACCGGAAAAACCAGGTACAGATGTTGATGAATGAATACACCTTGTACACCTTTTACGGGCTCGATAATACCCCCCTGTTCGATTATGACACCAACATAATGGAAGCAAATGCTCAAAAAGGTTACAAAGCTGTTTTACAGCGTAACTCAACCGAGGACAGTGCTTTTTTGAAAAAACTGAATGCGTTCATGGATGTCGTCGCTGAATCCAAGTTTGAAAAAACGGAGGCTGTCGACAAATGGCTGGAACAGAACGTATCTAGGGATGAATATCTGCCGCAGTACGGTGAATAAAAGTTTTAGATAAATCTAACGGTGACAATCAGCTGATTGCCTGGATAAGTTGGAGGGTGAGCAAGGGAGTTTGCGTTGGATTTAGGTTAAAAAAAATTCTAACGATCATCACGGACCTTATTTGGCCAGTTTAGAGGTATGCAGCAATGTAACGATCACCAGAGACGCTATTTCATCTACATTGAGAAAAAACAATGATTGCTCGTCTGAAATGGGGAAATAACGTTTCTCCCGATCGTTAGAATTTTAAATGAGTTGAAATCGACCAAATAGCGTCATCTGAGATCGTTAGCCTGTTCAGCTTATAGTGCTCCACCGCCGCTTTATCAAAAAAGACGAACCCACCGCCCTCGGCGTTGCTTCGTCTTTTTTGGCGTATCTGTTGTTAACCGGCTGAATATAGTTGTTACTGATTCACGATACAGGTGGTATCCCTCACTGTTACATACGTAAGCATCCATCACTCAAGCGTTGGCTCCTTCCGAGTGAGAAGCTCGAATGCATTCCAGCCATCTATAGGACTGAGATCTCTTTGACCATATGGTAATACTCATGTCCACCGATGAGAATCACTTCGTCTTGAACATAGCCTTGCCGTTCATAGAGCTGCATGGCGCGGCCATTGTCCTGCTCCACGATCAGGGCAACCTGCGTGTGTCCGAGTTCTCTTCCCTGCTGCTCAAACGCAGCCATCAGTGCACGGCCGATGCCCTGCCCCTGAAATGGCTCACTTACCGAAAGAGTATCGAGATAATACTCTCCTGGACGGGTTTCTTTTACCAGAGCATATTTCTCATCCCCATCACGTCCGGGACGATTCAGCAGCGGCTGATCCAGACGATCCACATCATCACCGGCATACGCTACCAACATGCCAGCAATCTGGCCCTCCTGCTCCATCACAGTGATATTCTGATAACTGATCCGGTTATTTTCCTGTGTAACAAACTCACGTAAGATGTCCATTGCCCGCTCATGGTCTGCCTCCCCCGCAAGTGCATAAGCAATATCTCCAATAGCCTGCACCAGCAGCGGAATGATCTGATCCACATCTTCCTTCCGTGCAGGTCGGATCTGAAGCACTGACTTCTTTTGCTCTGACACTATAGTAGGTTTCACTTGTAAAAAGACACCTCTCTCTACATCTCTATCTTCGTTTCTATCTCTGTTTCTCACCCGATTAACATCTTTCTTAATTAGATTAACATGTTAAACAGATTCAGGTTTTTGTTCAGCTCGGTGTAGGCGATACCTTTGCGGTTCATCCGTTCGATGAGCGGCTGGTAGTCTTCTTTGTACATGAGCTCGATGCCGACCAGGGCAGGGCCATTTTCCTTGTCATGTTTTTTCGTATATTCAAATCTGGCAATATCATCATTCGGACCGAGCACTTCCTCCAGAAACTCCCGCAGCGCCCCCGCACGCTGCGGGAAATTCACCATGAAATAATATTTCAGACCTTCGTAGATCAGAGAACGCTCTTTGATCTCCTGCATCCGGTCAATATCATTATTACCGCCGCTGATGACACAGACCACCGTCTTGCCCGCGATCTGTTCCCGGTATTGCTCCAGTGCAGCTACAGCCAGCGAGCCTGCAGGCTCCACCACGATAGCATTTTCGTTGTATAACTCCAAAATCGTTGTGCAGGCTTTGCCTTCTGGCACCTTCACGATGTCATCCAGAATGTTGCTGCAGATATCATAAGTCAGATCACCGACCCGTTTCACCGCTGCGCCATCCACAAATTTATCGATATCATCCAGTGTAACCACTTGTTTGCGGAACATCGCTTCACTCATGGAAGCTGCTCCAAGCGGCTCTACGCCGATAATTTGTGTCTCAGGACTCACGGTTTTCATGTAGGTTCCTACCCCAGCCGCCAATCCGCCGCCGCCAATCGTGACAAATACATAGTCTGCATTCTCATCAAGGCTTTCCATGATCTCCATTGCAACCGTACCGTTACCTGCAATAATCTTAGGCGAATCAAACGGATGGATAAAGGTCATTCCCTGTTCGTCACATGCCCGCATCGCTTCAGCATACGCATCATCATACGTATCACCGATCAGGACAACTTCTACATTATTACCGCCAAAACGACGCACTTGCTTCACCTTCTGGTTCGGTGTTGTGCTTGGCATAAAGATTTTGCCGTGAATGCCCAGTGCATTACAGCTAAAAGCCACACCCTGAGCATGGTTGCCGGCACTCGCACAGACGATGCCTTTCTCCATTTCGGCAGGGGTTAGATTGCGTATCATGTTGTAAGCGCCACGAATTTTAAATGAACGCACTACCTGAAGGTCTTCCCGTTTCAGATACACATTACAGTTATATTTAGCCGAAAGTACAGCATCCCGCTGTAGCGGCGTTCTGACAATCACTTCACGCAGCACATGATGTGCGCGCACGATATCTTCCATGCCTACATGGACGTTTCTAGAAGCTTCGTTTCCGGCTCCCGTTCCTGCTGCTTCTTGATTCTCTGGTTTCATCTGTCTCCACACTCCGCTTATATGGTCTAACAATGTCATCCATTGCTTTTTCTTTTTATTGTATCACTTTTGCTCTGTCATTGCGCCCGACACCGGGAGGAACAATCTTCTACTCGCTATGACGACAGTACTTACAAACACTTCTCATTTTCTCATTTCCCACTTTCTCATCCCTTACTCCTACTCCGCATCGCGTATCATTCGCATGATCTCATTGACGATCACTTCAGGATCTGTAAACATCACCATATGACCCGAACGCGCTGCTTCTACCCACCTCGCATTGGCTAGCTTACTCACCGTCTGACGGTGAGCTTCAACGATGGCAGGTCTGATTTTACGTTCTCCCTTGCCCGGCAAGGTACCCGAAATAATGCTAACTTCCAGCTCTCCCAGCTTGGGAGGCTGCTCCTGTAGTCCCTTTAAATCTTGCAAAAAATTTTTTCCCTCCGCAGCCATCGTCCGAGCAGCTTGTATCGTAAAGTCCTCCCGGCGGTGATCTGCTGCAACATCAGCAGGCTGACTAAGAAACTCTTTGATGCCAAGAAACCGATACAGGCCCAGACGGGCCAGAGCAGGAATAAGTGCCCCATTTATCGCAAAACCGATCTTCGCCATGCGGGAAAAATATAAATTACAATGCTCATCCGACGGATCCACTAGAATAATACCCCGCAGACGAGACAAATTAGCAGCCGCCACAGCACGAACAATGGGCCCTCCCCAGCTATGTCCCACCAGAATAATGGGCCCCGGCCTCAGTTCCGCTAGCAATTCATTCAGGTCTTCCGCAATTCGGACGAGGGTGCGTGGTGAAGGATCGACATCACTTCGTCCAGCTCCTGCCCTGTCGTATACCACGGTACGCGCATACTCCGCAATGACTGGTGCAACAAGTCCCCATGCAGATCTGGAGACGCCCATCCCCGATTCAAAAACGACAGTCACTTCTCCAGCGCCCTTCGACATGTAATGTAACTTGCGGCCATCCCGGGTCTTAATATATGCACTTGAACCTAACGTATGTAATCCAGCATCATGACTCATTGCTTCACCTTCCCTCCCCACGGATTCACAGCACCCGTCTCTCATCACGCTTCTAAATGAAAATGATTATCAATTACTAATTATACCTTTTTCCCTGCAAAAAAAGAACACCCGATCCATCGTCGGATCGGGTATCCCTCTCAGCCCTGCAACAGCTGAACGTACAATATAACGTTTACGGCCTCGCGCCCTTTTCCTCGCGCATAGTCTAATTCAATTCCCATGAATGATCTTTCAGCGTATACCTGCACGATCTTATCCACGAATGCCGTGATCCTTGTGATTCATCTGATCCAGCAGCTGATTCATCGCTTCCTCGGTCATCGCGCCACCGCTAAAGGCCACAAGGGCACGTAGCGGCATATATTTCATCATAGCGTTCATCATATCCGCATGATCATTGTCACCGGAATCATCTCCGCCGCCGAAACCACTCGCTTCCTGGAATTGCTTCAATACCTGCTCCAACAATTTTTTATTCGCCGGGTCTTGCTGAATATCGCCAAGGGTACTATTGCGTGTATATGTTGGAATGAACGTGGCAGTAGACTCTACGCTTACCCGAGTCTGCATACGAATATCCCGCGAAGAGCTGCCGAGCTGAATTTCGAACTCCCCCGTCTCGACATGCCAGTCTTTCATATCCACGTTGTAATACGCGAACGAACGCTTATTCAGCGTGAAATGAACTATTTTGGATTCGCCAGCCTCCAGTGCTACCTTCGCAAAAGCTTTCAGCTCCCGATCCGGACGAATCACCGTGCTCTCGACATCCCTGACGTACAGCTGCACAATCTCTTTCCCTGCACGTTCTCCCGTGTTGGTGACACGTACTTGCACCTGCACCTCGTCCAGATCTGTTAGCGCTGTGCGATCTACCTGTAAATCGCTATACTCAAACGCGGTATAACTCAAGCCGTATCCAAACGGGAATAGTGGCTCTAGCTCTTTTTTATCATAATAACGGTAACCAACGAAAATCCCCTCACGGTAATCCACACGATCCGCTTCACCAGGGAAGTTCAGATAAGATGGATTATGGCTAAGCTTGGCAGGGAAGGTCTCTGCCAGTTTACCGGACGGGTTCACTTCACCGTAGAGCAGATCGGCAATTGCGCCTCCCACAGCCTGTCCGCCAAGATAAGCTTCAAGCACAGCTTGAACCTGCGGCAGCCAAGGCATCTCCACTGGAGAACCGTTGCTTAACACCACCACCACACGGGATTGCACCTTGGCAACCTTTTCAATCAGTCGAATGTGGTTGTCCGGCAGACGCAGATGGGCACGGTCATACCCTTCGGATTCGTATCGATCCGGCAATCCTACAAATACGACAGCGGTATCTGCCGCTTGTGCAGCCTGAACAGCCTCCTGCAACAGTGTCTCATCCACATCATCCTCTTCGATCCGGTACCCTGGTGCATACGAGATGGTCACTCCATCGCCTGCCACCTGAGTCATCTCGTCCAAGATATCATCGACCTTGGTCGGATTAATGTGGGAGCTTCCCCCTCCCTGAAAGCGAGGTTTACGCGCAAAAGCACCTACGATGGCTATACTGCCTTTACGCTTTAGCGGAAGCAGCCCGGCTTCATTTTTCAACAAAACCATACTCTCGGATGCGACTTTACGTGCAAGCTGATGATGTTCTTCTTTATCGTACGAAGCACCTTCTTTCTTATGATCAACCGCTTTGAGAATTAAGGTCAGCAAACGCTCCACCGCAAGATCCAGCTTGTCCATGGGCAACGTTCCGCTCTCTACAGCATCGATCACCTTACGTTCTCCAATACCGCCACTCGCTGGCATCTCCAGCTCCAGTCCAGCGGCTAGCGCATCTGCCCGCTCATTCACAGCGCCCCAGTCCGAGACAACCAGACCTTCATGGCCCCACTCATCCTTCAAAATGTCGGTCAGCAACCACTCATTTTCACCCGCATACGTGCCGTTCACTTTATTATAAGAACACATAACTGTCCACGGTTGCGCGTCCTTCACTGCTCCTTCGAAGCTGGCCAGATAAATCTCGCGCAGCGTCCGTTCGTCTACCACTGCATCAATCGACATACGGCGCTCTTCCTGATTATTCACTGCAAAGTGTTTGAGCGAAGTACCCACGCCCTGGCTCTGCACACCCTGAATATGAGCGGTAGCCATCTGAGTCGATAACAGCGGGTCTTCTGAAAAATATTCAAAGTTCCGTCCGCCCAAAGGAGAACGTTTAATATTCACACCCGGCCCAAGCAACACAGCTACATCCTCAGCTTGACATTCTTCGCCCAAAGCCACGCCCACCTGGCGCGCCAGCTCGGTATCCCACGAACTCGCCAGCCCTGCGGCAGACGGGAAACAGGTTGCAGGCACACTTGAGGTCAGACCAAGATGATCAGCACTGCTATCCTGCTTACGCAATCCGTGAGGGCCATCCGTTACCATAATGGACGGAATGCCGAGACGCTCCACCCCTTTCAGATGCCAAAAGTCGAGCCCTGAGCACATTCCCGCTTTTTCTTCCAGTGTCATCTGCTGTACCAAATCTTTGATGTTACGTTCCACATTAATCCCTCCGGTTCATGATATTCGTATAGTGTAGAAGCTATATAACAAGCATACTGCGCGAACTCTCCTCATTTCAAATCTTTACCCGGTTCGTCACGTTTACACAACAGGTAAGTTCGTTTTTCCTGAGGCTTATAAGTTGAATTAAAGATTTTACACTATGCACTCCGATGACAGAATAACCTTCAATCGCTGTTATCCCCAGATTTTTTGATTCCCTTTTCCAAAGGGGAAAATCCGGTGATAAGCGTATGCTTCCGATGTAGCTTTCTTGCAGAAAGCTTTTAGGCGAACGCTTCGCTTTTCCAGTTTTTTTCTGTCCTCTCCGTTAACGTGTAAAGAATAGTTCAACTTAAATAGGATATAAAAAGCAAAAAAAACAGCCCGATCTCCCGGATCAGGCTGCCTGCGAACTTCTTATATATGTCGATATGTGCTAGATCTCGTAATGCAATACATCCACAAGTACTGCACCGGTATTACAACTGTGATTTATACCATGCAGCCGCAGCTTCGGCCTCGGTACGTGTCAGTTGATGGCCCTGACGTTCCCAGTGCATATGCACATCGGCACCTGCTCCGCTCAGCAGTGAAGCCAGTTCCTCTGTTTCACGTCTTGGTACAATGGGATCATTCTCTCCAGCACCGATGAACACGGGCAGTCCTTTCAGATCAGGCAGTGTCAATCCGCGCAGAGGCACCATCGGATGGTGCAGGATCGCTCCCTTGAATACAGTTGCCTGGTGGAACATCAAACTTGCGGCAATGTTGGCGCCATTGGAATAGCCCAGTGCATACACGTTCGATCGATCGAATCCATATTCCACCGCAGCGGCATCGATAAAGGCTCCCAGTTCCGCTGTCCGGGCAATCAGATCCTCTTCATCAAAGACACCTTCCGCAAGACGGCGGAAGAAACGTGGCATCCCATTCTCGGACACGTTACCTCGCACTCCAAGAATCGCCGCCCCCGGAGCAATCATCTCCGCCAGTCCGATCAGATCATTCTCCGTTCCCCCTGTACCGTGGAGCAACAGTATTGCCCGTGCATCTGGCCGCGCACCTGCTTTGTAGATATGTTTCATCGTCGCTGTACTCATGATTTAGACTCTCCTTTCCATTCCCGTACTTGAATTGGTGGCAGCAATTGTTCAATCTGCGCACGCTGTGGTTCGTACCACTCAGGCAGCATCAATTTCTCACCCATCGTCTCTTGCGGTTCATCCCGTGCAAAGCCCGGAGGGTCTGTAGCAATCTCAAACAAAATACCGCCTGGTTCCCGGAAATATACCGCATTGAAGTACTGACGGTCAATCACTGGTGTTGGATGATACCCCGTTTGATCCAGGTCCTGCTGAATTTGTTCATGCTCCGTGTAATCTTTGGCACGCCATGCAATGTGATGTACCGTTCCTGCACCACCGATACCGCGCTGGATACCTGTCGATTGAATATCGATGATCTGTCCCAGATCACCGCTCGCCCGCAGGCGGATCAGGCCATTCTCTTCGCCAACCTGTTCCAGGCCAAGCTTGCTGACAAGCACATCCATCGTTTTCTCAGGCACGTGACTGTACAGTACCGCACCGCCAAATCCTTTGATGGCATGCTCCGGTGTTACCCCGTTAAATGCCCACTGGCTTGGCTGACCGCCTTCCCGCTCAACCAGTTCAAGGAGCAAGCCCCCTTTATCGAAGAAACGAATATAGTGTTCACCGAATCTGGTTTTATTTTCATATGGAATATCGAAGGAAGCAAGACGTTCTTTCCAGAAGGACAAGCTGCCCACCGGTACGGCATAGACAGTAACCCCGGTCTGACCTGAGCCAATCACACCTCTTCTTGCATTCTTTTGCGGGAAAAAGGTGATGATCGTACCTGGCGCGCCTTGCTCATTGCCGTAGTACAAGTGATACACATCCGGTGCATCAAAGTTGATCGTTTTTTTCACTAGTCTGAGTCCCAGTACACCTGCGTAGAAGTCTACATTTTTCTGCGCGTCGTCGACAAAAGCGGTAATGTGATGAATGCCTGAAGTTCTGAACATAATCTCCACTCCCTTAGTTTTCGTTTATTATTCATTATCTTGGTTGTTGTACGGTTGTTTTATTTACTGCACATGAGGATCTAAATAACCTTTACTTTCGTTATTTATCTTTAAATTAAGATTCTTTAAATTCATATTAATCTATCTACGAACAATATGCAAGTATATATTTCAAAATTAAGATATTACTGCGGTGAACGTTAATTATACTCGTTGTTTTTGTCAAAACGTATCGCTCTGAACTGCTTTTCACATAAAAAAACAGGTATCCGCACCGAAGTACGGGAACCTGTCTTTTTATAAATACAAATGAACTATTTCAAGCTAGGCACCTCAAGCTATGTCCATTTCCATGACCATAACGATTCCAGAGTACTGGTACATGTATCTCACCCAAACGAAGCCTGCTTCTGGCTCTGATTCTTCTTACACCAATTTTAGTTTCTTCGGTGGATTTACCAGATCCTTATGCTCGTATTCATCCTTGATATCCCCGACAATCTCTTCGAGAATATCCTCCATCGTCACCATGCCGATCGTTGCGCCTGCTTCGTTTTTGACAGAAGCGATATGCACACGGCTATGTTGCATTTGAACGAGCACATCCTTGATCGGTGAACGCTCCGAGAAGCTCGGCATTGGATGCGTGAACGTGTTCATGCTGAACGTTCTGCCCGCAGCTACACTCGTTAACGTCTGTTTGGTATTAATAAACCCGACAAAATGGTTTGCATCCCCGTTTGCAATGACAGGATATCTCGTATACTCATGCTGATTCAGCACTTCAATAATTTGATCCAGCGGCATTTCTTTATTCAATGTAACGATTTTATTCCGGGGAATCATGATCTCCTGAAGCAAACGCTCATCAAAGGCAAAGATGTTTTTGAGATAGTCCAGCTCGGTTTGATTAATCTCACCACTCTCATAGCTTTGCGCCATAATCAGCTTTAGTTCCTCTTCGGAGTGAACCGTATCATGCCCGGCAGGTTTGATGCCGAAAATGCCAAGTAATAAACGTGCTGCACCATTCAGCGCATAAATGAACGGATTCATGATTTTACCGAACCAGTAGAGCGGCGGTGCAAGCAACAACGTCATTTTTTCAGCAAACTGAATGGCAAGTGTTTTGGGTGCAAGCTCACCGATTACGACATGCAGGAAAGTGATAAATGCCAATGCAATACCGTAAGAGAGTACGGTGGACAGTGCAGCAGGCACTTCCAGACTTTCGAACAACGGATGCAACATCTTCTCTACGGTCGGTTCACCCAAGGCACCCAGTACGAGTGCCGTAATCGTAATACCCAGTTGACATGCAGACAGATAATAATCCAGGTTATGTGCCACTTTTTTGGCGACCACAGCTTTTTTGTTGCCTTCCGAAATCAACTGATCAATACGGGACATCCGTACTTTCAGAATAGCGAATTCGGCTCCTACGAAAAACGCGGTCAATCCGATAAATACAGCTACTAAAAATAAGTTTAAGGCTATTATTCCGTCCAATGATTTCCCTCAGGTGAGGGATTCACCTCCATTAAGTTTTGAAATGTTAAGCCAGATCGCTAGCAGGCTCTTCAACCTCAGTGCCGTTTACACGTTCAAGCAGCACCTGCTTGATGTGATAGTTCTCTGCATCCACTACCGTCCAGACATAGTCGCCGTGTTCAACGGTATCTCCTTTTTCCACACCGACACCCTTCTGGTATTGAATCCATCCGGCAACGGTATCCATCTCTTCATTACCATCAAATATAATTCCGAATTGACGTTCCAGTTCATCCAGAAGTACACGACCACTAATCAGATATTGATTGTCCCCGGTTTCCTGAATGTCCGCTACTTCATCGGCATCGAACTCATCCCGGATCTCGCCGACCAGCTCTTCAAGGATATCCTCCATCGTAATGATTCCCGAAGTACCGCCGTACTCATCCACGACGACAGCCATATGAACACGTTCCTGCTGCATTTTGATCATCGCATCCTGAATGGAGGTTACTTCCGACACAAATGGAATCTCACGCACAAATTCACTCAATTGATGTGCCCGGGTCGCAACCATGTCCGGCAAAATCTTTTTCACATTCACGACACCGATAATGCGGTCTTTGTCTCCATCCTCAATGACGGGATATCTGGAGTAGTTATGCTCATCCAAAATAGGAATAATATCGTCATACGTCATATCTTGATTCAGTGTAATCAGCTCGGTACGTGGAACCATGATGTCTTTGGCATCACGTTCGTCGAACACAAAAACATTTTCCAAATAGGAAAGCTTGGTCTGATTACTCTCATCGCCTTCATAGCTCTGGTTCATAATGATCTTAATCTCGTCCTCGGAATAGGCTTGATCATGTCCGGCAGGCTTCACACCGAATCCACGCAGAATTACACGCGATGCACCATTGAGTGCCCAGATGAACGGATACATGATTTTACCAAACCAGTACAGCGGCGGCGAGAGTAACAAGGTTAATTTTTCAGAAAATTGAATCGCCAACGTTTTCGGTGCCATCTCACCAACAACGACATGCAAAAACGTAACGAGTATAAAAGCTATCGCATAAGAAGCAATCGCCGAGACCGAGGCAGGTACATCAAAATAGCTGAACACCGGATACAATAATCTCTCCACCGTCGGTTTCCCCAATGCCCCGAGTCCGAGGGCCGTAACGGTAATCCCCAGCTGACAGGCAGACAGATAATAATCGAGATCCGAGACGACCTTTTTGGCAAGCACTGCCTTCTTATTGCCTTCGGCAACCAGTTGATCTACCCTTGATGTACGAATCTTCACAACAGCAAACTCCGACGCAACGAAAAATGCAGTCAGTACAATCAAGATGATAAGTAATGCGATATTTAATATGGTAATTATGTCCAAAGACTTCCCCGATTGTCAGGGATTCACCTCCAAAGATAGTTACAGCGTAATGCGGTAACGTTCATGCCGTTAACCTTTCATGCGCTGTTTAATGTCTGTTGCCAGAGAGCAATTGTCGTATAAAAAATATATAAAAAATCAGTTCATGATCACTTCTGTATAAGTCGCATAATGACCTTGTAAATCTAAAACAGGAATCCAAGATGAAGTCAATAACGTCAATGACGCGTAGAAACGACTTCAATCAAAACGGGTTACCCCTCATGCTGTCCATTGTTCCTTGATCAACTCCACCTAGATTCGCCATTTGGACAATTTACAATATCGCCTACCCAATAGATATCCACCTCCCAACGTATCGATTCCTGTTTCCGAAAAGTATATCATGTTTTGATCCAAACCATCCAGTTGCACGTTATGGTTTGGCACAAGCTTACAGTCTATTGTTCGCAGAGTAGTCTATATGTATGTTATCCTCTGGCATTTTAACCAGCGTGATCCTGAGAAAACGGTGCGTTTCCGAGGATAGATGTGTAAGGAATGTAACTGTCTTTTTTACACATGATATATCTAATACGCACAAAAAGCCCGCAGGATGCAAATACCTTGCGGTACCCACCCTACGGGCTGGCTTAATTAGTGCAAATGTGCTCTGTTCCTGATCCATTTAACAAAGTTGATTTGAATTCGACTTCACTTTACTTCTCTTAAACTGAGCAACTTATTGCTTGAATGCTTCACTTTTAATTGTTACACCAAAGCTTTGGCTGCAATGTCGGTGCGTTGATGTTTGCCTTCAAAATGAATACGCTCTGCCTGAGCATAAGCTTTGACTCTTGCTTCCGCGATGTCTGCGCCTAGGCCAACAACACCGAGAATACGCCCTCCGTTCGTTACCCAGTCCCCAGCTTCATTACGCGCAGTTCCTGCGTGGAACACAACCGCTTCTTCGACTTGATCCAGTCCTTCGATCACAATACCTTTGGCGTACGGGCCTGGATATCCACCGGAAGCAAGCACAACACAGACAGCAGCTTCTTCGCTCCATTCAATCTCCAAATCAGCCAGCTTCCCGTTGACGGTTGCCCAGAAAATGTCGAGCAGGTCCGTTTTCAGACGTGGCAACACCACTTGTGTCTCTGGATCTCCAAAACGAGCGTTGAACTCAATCGTTTTGGGTTTGCCATCCGGGGAGATCATCAAACCTGCAAACAATACCCCGCGGAATGGGCGTCCTTCAGACACCATCGCTCGGGCTGTTGGCTTGATAATCGTTTCCACCGCCTCTTCAATAATGGAGGCCGGGATGTGCGGAAGCGGAGAGTATGTACCCATGCCACCCGTATTTGGCCCCTGATCATTGTCGAACACAGGTTTATGATCCTGCGCAGCAGCCATTGGACGAACCGTCTCACCATCGACAAAGGCCAGAATCGACATTTCCTGTCCGGCCAGGAATTCTTCGATAATTACTTTGGCTCCAGCTTCACCAAACACCTTATCGACCATAATGCTGCGAAGTGCCTGATTCGCCTCGTCACGAGAGTGTGCAACAGTAACCCCTTTACCTGCAGCAAGTCCATCCGCTTTAATGACAACAGGGATCGCTTGCTCATTCAGATATGCCTGAGCCTGCTCGTAGTTGTCGAACTTCTCATATGCAGCGGTAGGGATGTTGTATTTGTGCAGCAGGTCTTTCATGAACGTTTTACTGCCTTCGATCTCCGCCGCATTACGGCGCGGACCGAAGACCGGAAGACCTGTCGAATCAAATGCATCTACAATACCGTCTGCCAGTGGATCATCCGGTCCAATAACGACGAGGTCTACTTTCAACTCAACAGCCAGTGCTTTGAGTTTATCGAATTCATGCACCGCAATCGGATGACACTCTGCCAGCTGTGCAATGCCCGCATTCCCTGGTGCGCAATGGATCTTGCCTGCCTTTGGACTCTTCGCCAGTGCCCAGATAATTGCATGTTCGCGGCCGCCGCCGCCGACTACCAAAATATCCATTCTTCTGTCCCCTCCACACTTTACTGGATTGTGATGTTCATACACTTCAAAAATATTATTTGATCTATTTCCTGAAAAAAGGAGTGCCCCATACGTCATCAACATGACAGGTGACACTCCTTTATAACACTTGCCACTTTTTGATGAAGAGTATTTTAATACTTCTGTTTTTACTTTAACTCTTCAACCTGCTTATTACTCGTCCTAGTGTTTAAAATGACGTACGCCCGTGAATACCATTGCAATGCCGTATTCATTGGCTACCTTGATGGATTCTTCGTCTTTGATTGAACCGCCTGGCTGAATGACTGCCGTAATGCCAGCTTTGGCTGCCAGTTCGAGTGTATCGCCCATCGGGAAAAATGCATCGGAAGCGAGTACAGCGCCTTTCGCCTGCTCACCGGCTTGTTCAATTGCAATTTTGGCAGCACCGACACGGTTCATTTGCCCCGCACCTACACCTACCGTCATATCGTTCGCGGCAAGTACGATCGCGTTGGACTTCACATGTTTAACGACTTTCCAGCCAAACAATAGCTGCTTCAGCTCTTCCTCAGAAGGTGCACGATCGGTAACCACGTTAAGCTCACTCGCTTCAATGGAGTGTACGTCGGATTGTTGCACGATCATGCCGCCGTCAATCGACGTAACCACGAATTGGCTTTCGCGGTTGCGAGCTGCACTCAGCTCACCTGTTTTGAGCAAACGGATGTTTTTCTTTTTCGTCAGAATATCCAGAGCTTCTTGGGTAAAATCAGGTGCAAGTACGATTTCCAGGAAAATCTCGCTCAGCTTGTTCGCCGTATCGCTGTCGATAATGCGGTTTGCGGCCACAATGCCACCGAAAATCGATGTTGGGTCAGCAGCATACGCTTTGCTGTAGGCTTCATAGATACTTTCGCCAATACCTACACCGCAAGGATTCATATGTTTCACGGCAACCACTGCTGGCTCTTCAAATTCTTTGACAATCTGCAGTGCTGCGTTGGCATCGTTGATATTGTTGTAGGACAGTTCTTTACCGTGCAGTTGCTCGGCTGTAGTCAATGTATCCTGAGCAGCCAGCGGTTTGCGGTAGAATGCCGCTTGTTGGTGTGGATTTTCGCCGTAGCGCAGATCCTGGAGTTTTTCGTAAGTAACCGTCAGACGCTCTGGTAGTGGATCGCCATTAACGTTGGACAGATAATCGGAGATGAGTGCATCGTAAGCCGCCGTGTGGCGGAACACTTTTGCCGCAAGCCGTTTGCGTGTTTCCAGCGTCGTATCCCCGCCGCTGCGAACTTCCTCCAGCACTTGACTGTAGTCGGCCGCATCAACAACAACGCTAACAAAAGCATGGTTTTTAGCTGCTGAACGCAACATCGTTGGCCCACCAATATCGATGTTCTCAATCGCATCTTCATAGGCTACATCCGGTTTGGCGATGGTTTCCTGGAAAGGATACAGGTTTACAACGACCAGATCAATATAACCGAGACCAAGCTCCTGCATTTGGCGTGTGTGCTCTTCATTATCACGAACAGCGAGCAAACCGCTGTGAACTGCCGGATGCAATGTTTTGACACGTCCGTCCATAATTTCCGGGAATCCGGTTACGTCCGAAATTCCGATAACAGGTACGCCTTCCTTCGACAGCAGGCTGCTTGTACCTCCTGTCGAAATAATCTCCACACCCATTTGCGACAGCTCGCGGCAAAAGTCCACGATGCCTGTTTTATCCGATACGCTGACCAGCGCTCTTTTGATACTCACAATATGCTCCTCCTTTATTATCCCATAAGCTTCGCGTTTCCTGACGAAACACAGCTGATTTATTTCCCGAGAAATATCACAAAATGCGTATCAATATTCGACTTCTGTTATATAAGTTGAACCAGGGTATTTACACCGGACACTACGATGACAGAACAACCTTTCAATCGCTGTTATCCCCAGATTTTTGATTCCCTTTTTTCAAGGGGAAAATCGGTGATAAGCCTATGCTTCCGATGCAGCTTTCTTTCAGAAAGCTTTCAGGCGAGCGCTTCGCTTTTCCAGGTTTTCTCTGTCCTCTCCGTTAACGTGTAAAAAGGGGCAACTTACATCAAACCGGTTTGTTAACGGTGACGTGACGTCCGTTTAACTGGACCAGACCTCGCGC
Organism: Paenibacillus amylolyticus; assembly: GCF_003719335.1. GTDB lineage: Bacteria > Bacillota > Bacilli > Paenibacillales > Paenibacillaceae > Paenibacillus > Paenibacillus amylolyticus_D. The sequence goes on along the minus strand of NZ_RIAS01000007.1, from coordinate 24,900 downwards.
GAACCAAGATACTACTTCAGGATATAGCTGCTGTTCGGCTGCATGAATGGCTTTGCTGATCATTTCTGCTGTATCCCCTGGTTGAACAGGCACAGGGTGCTGGGCAATGATTGGCCCTGTATCCATGCCTCCGTCCACAAAATGAACGGTTACACCTGTCACTTTCACACCATAATCAAGTGCTTGTCCAATCGCATCTTTGCCCGCAAAGGCCGGCAGGAGCGATGGGTGAATATTAATCAGTCGACCCGCATAACGATCCACCATCACTGAGGTTAGCAGTCTCATATAACCTGCCAGCACAACCAGATCGATCTGTTTGGATTCAAGTACTTCGATAATTTCGGCCTCGTACGCTTCGCGCGAAGCATAATTTTTAGGTGTAAACAGATGACATTCCACCCCTGCATCATGTGCTCGCTGCACAACGCGTGCAGCAGGTTTATCACAGACGAGTAATTCCACTGATGCACCCAAATCGCCATTCCGTGCTGCATCAACCAGAGACTGAAAGTTGCTTCCTGTCCCTGAGGCAAACACAGCAATACGGTAGTTCGTCATTAAACATCCGCTCCCGTGAAGGTTACTCGCGCATCCCCTTCAGTTACACGGCCAATGATGTACGCTTCTTCACCGGAAGCTTTTAATTGCTCCAGTGCTTTTGTTGCATCCGCTTCGTTCACAACCAAGACAAGTCCGATCCCCATGTTAAACGTCGTAAACATATCACGGTTTGATACATCGCCTTTTTGCTGTAAAAGATTAAAGATTGGCAGGATAGGCCATGAACCATAATCGATATCTACGTTTACGTTGCTCGGCAGCATACGTGGGATATTTTCGATAAATCCACCGCCCGTAATATGGGCCATCCCTTTAACGTTGACACTCTCCAGCAAGGACAGTAATGGTTTTACATAAATTTTCGTTGGCTCCAGCAAGGAATCGCCCAGTTTGCCACCCAGCTCCGTCACTTCGGAGTGCAGATCCAGGCCAGCTTCTTCAAGCAACAATCTGCGAACCAGAGAGAAACCGTTGCTGTGCACACCGCTGGAAGCAAGACCGATGACGGTATCTCCAGGTGCGATGGTAGTGCCGTTGATGATCTTTGCTTTGTCCACGATACCTACAGTAAACCCTGCGATATCATACTCACCTTCACTGTACATGCCCGGCATTTCAGCCGTTTCACCGCCGATTAACGCACAGCCGGATTGATGACAGCCTTCTGCGATACCCGCAACGATCGCTTCAATCTTCTCCGGGATGACCTTATCGCAAGCGAGGTAGTCCAGGAAGAAAAGCGGCTCTGCTCCTTGTACTACGATATCGTTGACACACATCGCTACTGCATCGATGCCAATCGTGTCGTGACGATCCATCGCAAACGCAATTTTCAGCTTGGTTCCCACGCCATCTGTACCTGAAACCAGCACCGGCTCATCATATTTATCCTTGTTCAATCCGAACAAGGCGCCGAATCCACCCAGATCGGTCATGACTTCTGGACGGAAGGTACGCTTTACGTGTTTTTTCATCCGTTCAACCGCTTCGTTCCCTGCCGCGATATCCACACCGGCCTTTTTATATGCTTCGGACACAACCCTCACACCCTTCGTATCTTATATAAATTGAGTTATATAAACTTTTGTGTAAATGAAAAATCTAACTCATTTATCATTGCTCATCTCTAACAGATGATTCTGTACCAATTCAAAACCAGCTACACCCATTGTAATGTACTGACTGTACTCTTCTGGTGGAACCATTCGAATGAATTCGTCACCGTTGTACACCCCACCGGCGCACTGGAATACTTGCAGTTCTTTTTTCGCCGGAGTCAGCGGGATGTTACCGATGATTCTCCATGTGCCATCTTTCAGCAGCTTAGGTGACGTGAAGATCACGTTGCTCTTACGTTTACCATAAGAATAGACAAGGAATTCGCCGTCTTCCAAACTTACAGTTTCGTCACGCTGAATGCTCATCACGCCGAATGAAAATGCCTTTTTGAAGCGGTCTCTCAGTGCACATATCACCTGACACACGGCAAACCGTCCATCATGCATTGGAATCAGAAAAACATCGCCCTCATTATAGCTTTTTCTTCCCATAAGTCCTGCCTCCTAACAACTGCAGCCAAATTTCTCCTCGCCGTCAAAGTCGAGGCGGGTTGGATAGTCATTATCGAAGCATGCCAGACATAGTCCGCCCTTATAGTCATCCTGATTGTCACCTTGAATGGATGCAATCAGTCCATCCGGGCTGAGGAAAGCCAGAGAGTCTGCATTGATCTCACGGCAAATCTCTTCAACGGACAGAGCAGATGCGATAAGCTCGCGGCTATCCGGTGTATCAATGCCATAGAAGCACGGGTTCTTGAACGGCGGCGAAGTAATCCGCACATGCACTTCCGTTGCCCCTGCGTCACGCAGCATATTCACAATCCGGCGGGACGTTGTCCCACGTACGATTGAGTCATCGATCATGACTACACGTTTACCTTCCACGACACGCCGCACGGCGCTGAGCTTCATCTTCACGCCCTGCTCACGCAGTTCCTGGCTTGGCTGGATAAACGTACGTCCGGTATATTTATTTTTGATCATGCCCATCTCATATGGAATACCTGTCTGTTCAGCGTATCCAATCGCCGCCGAGATGCTGGAATCTGGTACCCCCGTAACCAAGTCCGCATCCACAAACGCCTCAATGGCCATCCGACTACCCATGCGTTTACGAGCAGCATGCTGATTTGCACCGTTCATATCACTATCAGGTCGAGCAAAATAAATATATTCCATCGCACAGAGCGCCTTGCGGTGTTTATGATTATCAAAACGATCTTCATGTAATCCGTCTGCATCCAGTACAAGCAGTTCCCCTGGCTCTATATCACGGATCAACTCTGCGCCGATCGTTTCAAGTGCACAAGTTTCAGACGCAAACAGGTACGCGTCCCCAAGCTTACCCATCGTCAGTGGACGAAGTCCATGCGGGTCAGAAGCAACCAACAACTTATCATTCGTCATGATCAGAAACGCATATCCGCCGACGATACGCTGGAATGCGTCTTTTGCAGCTTCTACAAGACCTTTCGAAGAACGCGCGATCAAGTGAGCAATAACTTCAGTGTCACTCGTCGTCTGGAAAATAGATCCGCTCTGCTCCAGCTCACGCCGGATCGTTGGTGCATTCACGATGTTGCCGTTCGTTGCAACCGCTAGGTCACCATCCCGATATTTGAATACGAGCGGCTGTGCATTGGTCAGTTTGCTATCTCCACTTGTCGAATAACGCACATGTCCTATGCTGATATCACCTGTCAGTGTCTGCATTAGGTCTTTGGTGAAGACCTCTTTCACGAGTCCCATACCGCGGTGATAGTTAAATTGTGTGCCGTCGCTTACACACATACCCGCACTTTCTTCCCCGCGATGCTGCAAAGCATGCAGACCGTAATAGGAAAGGGAAGCCGCATCAGGGTGCCTATACACCCCGAATACGCCACATTCTTCCTTTAATTTGTCGAGTCCTTCTTTGCCGGACCCTTCGTTATAATAATCACCTGTCCACAACGGTTCCGTCATCAGTTCATGAGACATGGAATCGCATCCTCCCAGACCTTAGCCAAACCTCCTACAGGTTCGTTCACGGCTGATGTTCCGTTCAATTCAATCGTCAGGTTACTTCCTTCAACACGTCCGATCACAGCTGCTGGAACTCCGCGTTCACGTACAAAAGCTTCCAGCTTACTCGCTTGCTCTGGAGAAGCCGACAGCAGAATACGGGATTGGCTCTCACTGAACAGAGCATGGTCCGCACGCAAAGCAGTCTCTACATTTACTTGCGCACCCACGTTACCACTGATGCAGGACTCTGCCAGTGCAACGGCCAGACCACCTTCAGACAAGTCATGCGCGGAGCGAACAAGTCCGGATTGGATGGCTTCCAGCACGGTGCCGAGCAATGCCTTCTCCGTGTTCAGGTCAAGCTCTGGCGGACGACCTTCCGTCACGCCGTGTACGGCGTATTGCAGCTCGCTGCCGCCGAGTTCCGCTTTGGTTTCACCGAGGAGCATGATGACATCTCCTTCGGATTTGAATGCTTGTGTCGTGATATGATCCGTATCATGCACGAGACCTACCATACCGACCACTGGCGTTGGATAGATGGAGCCTTTGGCGTTTTCATTGTACAAACTCACGTTACCACCGATGACCGGCGTATCCAGCACACGGCAAGCTTCCGCCATACCGTCCACAGCTTTTTCCATCTGCCAGAAAATATCCGGTTTCTCCGGGTTACCGAAGTTCAGGTTGTCCGTGATCGCCAGCGGTTCTGCACCGGAACATACGATATTACGCGCTGCTTCACTCACCGCAATACGTCCACCCACCTCAGGATCAAGGTACACGTAACGACCGTTACAGTCCGTCGTCATCGCAAGACCTTTGCGCGTTCCGCGAATTGTCACCACCGCTGCATCCGAACCTGGACGAACGGCTGTGCTTGTACGTACCATGTAGTCGTATTGATCGTAAACCCATTTTTTGCTCGCCACCGTTGGAGAAGCCAGCACTTGTTTCAATGCACCGCCGAGATCCGACACTTCGTCATAACGAAGCGTGTCGATGGAAGCACTTTGCTCATAATACGCAGGTACCGTAGATGGCTTGTCATATACAGGGCACTCGTCAACCAAAGCCGTAACAGGCATATCACCGACAACTTCACCGTGGTGGATCAGTTTCAGACGACCATCGTCTGTAACTTTACCAACTTTGGCACAGATGACACCCCACCGCTCAAAGATTTCTAACGCCTGCGCCTCATCCTTCGGCTCAACGACAAACAACATCCGCTCCTGAGACTCAGATAACATCATCTCGTAAGGTGTCATGCCTTCTTCACGCTGTGGCACCTGATCCAGATACAACTCCAGACCGTTCCCCGCTTTACTTGCCATCTCCGCACTGGAGCATGTCAGACCTGCTGCACCCATGTCCTGAATACCGAGCACGATGCCCGTGTCGATCAATTCCAGACAGGATTCCATAACCAGCTTCTCCATGAACGGGTCACCGACCTGAACGGCAGTACGCTGGGACTCGGATTCTTCGGTCAACTCAACGGAAGCAAACGTTGCACCGTGGATACCGTCACGACCAGTTGGTGGGCCAACGTAATAAACCGGGTTACCTACACCTTTGGCCACACCGCGCTGGATTTTGTCATGATCAATCAGACCCACGCACATCGCATTAACGAGCGGATTACCTTCATAACTCTCATCAAACATCACTTCACCTGCGACGGTTGGAATCCCGATACAGTTACCGTATCCCGCAATACCCGCTACCACATGCTCGAACAAATATTTTACGCGCTCGCTCTCCAGCTTACCGAAACGAAGGGAGTTCAGCAGCGCTACCGGTCTTGCACCCATGGAGAAAATATCACGGATAATGCCGCCCACACCTGTTGCCGCACCTTGATAAGGTTCTACCGCGGAAGGGTGGTTATGGCTTTCAATTTTGAAAACAACGGCCTGGTTGTCACCGATATCCACGATTCCGGCACCTTCACCTGGTCCCATCAGGACACGCGGACCACTTGTCGGGAAACGACGCAAGAGCGGCTTGGAGTTTTTGTATGCGCAGTGCTCAGACCACATCACGCTGAATACACCAATCTCCGTGTAGTTTGGCTTGCGGCCCATGAACTCACAGATCAACTCGTACTCGCTGTCAGACACGCCCATCTGTGCGTAAAGTTTATGTTCTGCGACCTGTTCTGCTGTTGGCTCCTTAGCGGATAGCTGCTGCGTCATGCCGATCCCTCCATGCTTTCAAAATTGATGTAAACATCCGTTTGCCGTCTTCCGAGCCAAACAGTGAGTCCACTGCACGCTCTGGATGCGGCATCATGCCGACGACGTTACCCGCCTCGTTGCAAACCCCTGCGATATCACCCAGGGAACCATTCGGGTTGTTGCCATATGTGAATACAATCTGATTGTTTGCTTGCAAACTTGCCAGTGTTTCTTCGTCACAGTAATAGTTGCCTTCACCGTGAGCGATCGGAATGACAATCTCTTCGCCTGGTGCATAGTCACGTGTGAAAGGTGTGTCTGCGTTAGCCACTTTCAATACCGTGTCATGGCAACGGAATTTCAGAGACGTGTTGCGGATCAATGCTCCCGGGAGCAGACCCGCTTCCGTCAGGATCTGGAATCCGTTACAGATGCCCAGTACATATTTGCCTTGCTCTGCGGCTTTCGCCACTTCGTTCATTACCGGTGCGAAACGGGAAATTGCTCCGCAACGCAGGTAGTCTCCGTATGAGAAACCACCCGGAACCAGAATGCAATCATACGCGGACAAGTCCGTCGCCGTATGCCATACATAATCAACCTCTTGTCCAATCGCATCTTCTACTGCTTTGTAACAGTCGATGTCGCAGTTGGAGCCAGGGAACACAAGAACTGCAAATTTCATGAGATTAACCCTCCAATTCGTAGCGGTAATCTTCAACAACGGTGTTGGCGAGCAGCTTCTCACACATCACTTTCAATCGTTTCTCCGCTTCCACACGATCCGTTGTATCCAAGTTCAGTTCCATGACTTTACCGATTCGTACACTTTCCACTTCGTTGAATCCCATGGAATGCAGGGCTCCTTGAACAGCTACGCCTTGCGGGTCGAGTACGCTTTGTTTAATAGTGACATATACGGTTGCTTTGATCATGATCTGTATGTTCCTCCTCAGTAATGAACGGGATAAATGCTTTATGCTGTTAAAAAAAGTGCGGTGGCCTCGGGTGATCGCTTCGGTGTGGATGGTTCCTCCGGCCGCTTGTTGTTCCCAGGTTTTCTGATTCGTTTTGGCCCGCGCCGCGGTCAAAACCCGGGAACAAAGGCGGTCGCTTCGCTCCTTCGTGAACCATTCCACTCCTACGCTTAATCCTGCGGCAATTTTTTTAAAGGCCTAAACCTTTTACGTTGTACGGCGGGTAGTAAAAGCCAACCATTTCACGGAAAAGGAGCGGGTTTCCGAGTTATTAGTCTTTCAGTTGTATCTTTTCAGGCTTCATACTTAGTGAACCCTGCACCTTAATTGCCTCATCCACCAGTTTGAACACTGGCGGAGGGAAAGATTTGAGCTGGAGAAGCGAAGCGTTCGCCTTTGCAACCGGAATGTGTCCTTTTGAAAAAAGGATTAAAATCTAAACATTCCGGGGGCAACAGCGATCGAAAGCCAAACTTTCCCGGAGCCGCACGCTCAAACGTTACCTTTTATTATTTCGTTAAACGCTTATAAATATCGACGTATCTTGCCGTTGTCGCTTCCACAACCTCTTGCGGAAGCGGGTCAGGCTTGCTGTTCTTGTCCCAATCCGTGCCTGCCAGATAGGTTCGGACAGGTTCTTTATCCATGCTGTCGATCTCAATGTCGAGAGCATAGTTTTCTTTTGCCCAGAAGCGAGAGGCATCCGGGGTGAAGATTTCATCAATCAGGATTACCTTGCCGTCCACGATGCCAAACTCGAATTTGCAGTCTGCCAGAATGATACCGCGTTGATCACAGTAATCACGAGCAAACTCATAGAGCCGCAAGCTTTTCTCTTGAAGTTCGATAGCAAGGGCGTCTCCGACAAGCTCTTTCATACGCTCCATCGGAATGTCCTCGTCATGACCAACATCATTTTTGGCAGCCGGTGTGAAGATTGGCACTTCAAGCTTGGCATTTTTGCGCAGGCCTTCCGGCAGTTTGATTCCATTCACTTCTCCGGTTGTCTCGTACTGTCTCCATCCACCGCCAGTAATGTATCCTCGCACTACACATTCGATGTCGATGCGCTCTGCTTTGCGTGTAACCATGATGCGGTTTTTGAGCAATTCAGGTTCTGTGACCAGATCACCCAGCTGATTCACATCGGTATGAACCACGTGATTGTCCATCATGCTGCCTGTCAGTTCAAACCAGAAGCTGCTGAGTTGATTCAGCACGTTGCCTTTCTCTGGAACTGCCGGGTCTAGCACATAATCAAATGCCGAGATCCGATCTGTCACTACAATTAGAAAATGCTCACCCAGATCGTACAATTCGCGTACTTTTCCTTTGTATAACAGAGGTGCTTTAACAAGATCTGCCGCCGTGGACAGTGCCATGGGGTCACCTTCTTTCAGGAGATGTAAGGCTAAGAACGAATCCTGATGCTGCAGACTCCACTCCGATGACAGAACAATCTTCCGATCGCTGTTATCTCCAGATTTTTCCGATCCACTTTTCAAAAGTGAAAATCCGGGGATAAAGGCACAGACTATGCTTCCGATGCAGCTTTCTTTCAGAAAGCTTGTAGCTCCGCTTCTTCAGCTTATTTCCGTCCTCTTCGTTCTCTGCTGAGCCCATCATTCGTTTCTTTAGCCTTATTAAGGGCATATATTAATCGGTTAGTCGTTCAAGCCGAGTTTTTTGAAAATGGTATCTACATGTTTCAGGTGCCAGGATGGGTTAAATGCATCTGCAATTTCCTCTTCGCTTAGCACCGCCGTAATTTCTGGTGTAGACTTCACGATATCCTGGAACTGACGTTGTTCTTCCCATGCCTGCATTGCACGCGGTTGAACCGTATCGTATGCTTGCTCACGGCTGAAGCCTTTGTCGATCAGCTTGGTCATAACGCGGCCGGAGAATGGTACGCCGAAGGTACGTTCCATGTTGCGTTTCATGTTTTCCGGGAACACGGTCAGGTTCTTCACAATGTTACCGAAACGGTTCAACATGTAGTTCAGCAGCATCGTTGCATCTGGCAGAATGACACGTTCTACGGAAGAATGCGAGATGTCGCGCTCATGCCACAGTGTTACGTTCTCGTATGCAGATACCATGTGCCCGCGGATAACACGGGACAGACCGGAGATGTTTTCACTGCCGATCGGGTTGCGCTTATGCGGCATCGCGGAAGATCCTTTTTGACCTTTGGCAAACGCTTCTTCCACTTCACGGAACTCGCTCTTCTGCAGTGCACGTACTTCTGTAGCAAACTTGTCCAGAGAAGTTGCGATCAGTGCCAGTGTTGCCATGTACTCGGCGTGGCGGTCACGCTGCAGTGTTTGTGTAGATATTGGCGCAGGTTTCGTGCCCAGCTTTTTGCAGACAAACTCTTCAACAAATGGATCGATGTTGGCATACGTTCCAACGGCACCGGAGATTTTCCCGAACTGTACGCCATCCGCTGCATGGCGGAACCGCTCCAGGTTACGCTTCATCTCTTCATGCCACAACGCCATTTTCAATCCGAAAGTTGTGGGCTCTGCATGTACACCATGCGTACGTCCCATCATTGGCGTATGCTGGTATGTCAGTGCTTTTTCACGCAAAATTTCGATGAAATTAATAATGTCCTTTTCCAGAATCTCGTTTGCTTGACGCAGTACATAACCCAGTGCCGTATCCACCACGTCCGTGGAAGTCAGGCCGTAATGAACCCATTTCCGCTCTGCACCCAGGCTCTCGGATACTGTACGTGTGAACGCAATAACGTCATGGCGAGTTTCCTTTTCAATCTCATAGATACGATCAATGTCAAAAGAAGCGTTCTGGCGAAGCAAAGCTGCTTCTTCCTTCGGGATCACTCCAAGCTCAGCCCATGCCTCGCATGCACAAATTTCAACTTCCAGCCACGATTGGAATTTGTTCTCTTCCGTCCAGATGGCTCTCATTTCGGGTCTGCTATAACGTTCAATCATGAATTTGTATGCCTCCATAGATTAGTTTGTTCGATCCATTGCAATCCTTCTCGGGCATCCTGACAGAGCAGGTTCACATGCCCCATCTTCCGTCCTGTCTTCGCTTCGCTCTTGCCATATATATGAAGCTTAGGGATGACACCCAGTTCCATCGCCTCTTCATCAGGTTGCCCTGTTCTTGCGATGATTCCTTCCAGATGCTCACCAAGCACATTGACCATAACGACGGGACTTAACAGCGTTGTATCCCCCAGCGGTAATCCGCAGATGGCACGAATATGCTGCTCAAACTGTGATGTAGCGCAAGCCTCCATTGTGTAGTGACCGGAATTATGCGGCCTTGGGGCCAGCTCGTTCACATACAATCTGCCGTCAGCGGCTACAAACAGTTCCACCGCAAGCAATCCGACAGCTTTCAGGGATTCGGCAACTGCAGCGGCCAGTTTCTGTGCTTCAAGTTGAATGTCTGTAGCCACTCGCGCAGGTACAATCGAAGCATGCAAAATGTTGTTCACATGGATGTTCTCCGCAGGCGGGAACGTTTTGATCTCTCCGCTCGTGCTGCGAGCAACAACGACCGAAATCTCGCATTCGAACTTGATAAATTGTTCAAGTACCAGCTCTGCACCTGTCGATGCAAGCTCTTCATACGCCCCTTCGGCCTCCGATGCCGCGCGAATCACTCGCTGACCTTTGCCGTCATATCCGCCAGTCACCGTTTTCAGCACACATGGAACACCTAATTCACTCACTGCAGCGTTCATCGTATCCAAACTGGTAATCTCGCGGTATGGAGCAACCCTTACTCCAGCCGCTTCAATCGCACGTTTCTCACGCAAGCGATGCTGGGTCGTGTATAAAAGGGAACTTCCTTGCGGCACGGACGACTCACGCTCAAGTAAAGCCGCCACTTCTGCATTCACATTCTCGAATTCATACGTGATCACATCGCATTGCCGCGCGAGTTCTCTTGCTGCCTGTACATCATCGTATCCAGCTTCAATCTGCTTCGCAATCTGACCACAAGGTGAATCCGGTGTTGGATCAAGAGTCACGAATCGATACCCCATCGCCGTTCCGGCTAGCGTCATCATCCGTCCGAGCTGTCCGCCGCCAAGAATACCGATTGTTGTATGTCCAGGTAATAAGACAGGCTGTCCTTGCCCTGTTCCCATATCCTGTCTAGTTGCATCGTTACTCATAGCTCATCACTGCTTTCCAGTACTTCTTGTTTAATTCGTTCTCTGCGGGCTTCGGAGCGGCGCTGCACCTCTGGGTCAAATGCGCCAATGATCTGTGCCGCGAGCAAACCTGCATTTGTCGCACCCGCTTTGCCAATCGCAACCGTTGCTACCGGGATGCCGCCAGGCATCTGCACAATGGACAGCAAGGAATCGAGACCGTTCAATGCTTTGGATTGAACCGGAACACCGATGACGGGAAGCATCGTTTTGGATGCTACCATACCTGGAAGATGAGCCGCTCCGCCTGCACCAGCGATAATGACCTTGAATCCGCGGTCAATCGCCTGTTCTGCATATTCAAACATCAAATCCGGTGTACGATGCGCGGAGACGACCTTTTTTTCATAACCAATCTCAAGCTCGTCCAGCACCTCGCACGCATGTTTCATCGTTTCCCAATCAGACTTACTGCCCATAATTACAGCAACTTGCACCGACATGAATACATCCCACTCCCATCTGAGCATTTTAAAAAACGAAAAAGTCCGCTACCCGCGAAAATATTACATTTTCTCCGGACACCGGACTACAAGAAATACGTATCCCTCATTTGGGCATGCCAAAAGGGGCTTGCTGTCCGCATTCATGCATGCGACTCTCAGCCGTATCTCCTCGTAGTCCGGAAATTTACGGTTTCCGGGTAGATACTTCCGGGCCCTATTCCCGGCGTTATACGAGCAAATATCTATTCACCATATCTTCGTTTACCATGTTCCACAAACATACAACTTTCGTTCCTACTCGACCTTATTTTAACCTAGTCGACACATCTAACATTCTAACAATCCCCTACAGCGTATGTCAACTTAAAGACGAACATTTAACATATTGACAAATCTAATGTTCGGGAATAAGTGCGGTGTTATACAATAAACTTCCAAATTCGTTTGAAATAGCCCATCCTGTTGCTTCGAAATAAAATAAAGAAAGCCGGTTACTCTTCAATTTCTCGAAGACAACCGGCTTGTTCACACGGGAACGGAGTACAAGTACACCCTCCCTCTTATTTCAAAATCATTTTACAATCAATACAGGAATTTGAGCATGCTGTACTACATTGTGGCTGACACTACCCAGCACGAATTCACGGATTCCGCCCAAACCTCGGGAACCAATGATAATGATATCCGAGCCGTTTTCTTTGGCATAGTCCAGCAACACTTCAGCTGCAGCCCCTTGGATCAGATCTACATTTGCCGTAACACCGGCAGCTTGAATTCGCTCTTTGGCTTCATCCGTCGTTTGCACAGCCAGATTGTAGTAATCGTTGTTGAGTGAAGGCGGAAGTGGTGCAAGCCCCTCCCCGATAAATACACGCGGAAAATCAAATGCATGAATGACATCGAGCACAGCCCCCGGCGATGCCTTGGCAAACTCGATGGCACGATCCAGTGCTTTATTTGAAGCTTTTGACCCATCATAAGCTACTAAGATTTTGGAAAATAACATGTAAATCCCGTCCCTTCCTTATATATGTAGAATCCGAAGCAAGCCTCGGTCTGACATCTAAATCCCTTACAGAGCCTGGAACCATGTAACTTCTTAAACCCTCACAGGTTAAAACGAACCACTTAATAAGAAAAAAATGACATAATAAATCCATTCATCCCTACACAATTATTGCAAAAAATAACCATACATCACTGCATTCAGAAATACGAGCAACGGAATGCCAATTGTAAAACTGGGATGTTTCGTTTTGTGTCTTTTCCGATACATCGCAATCCAGACGCCTAGCGCACCGCCGATAAAGGCTAGCAAAAATAACGTTCGCTCAGGCGTGCGATCCCGCCGCTGCTGTGCACGTTTCTTGTCATCTGACATGACCAGATATGCGACAACATTAATAAAGATAAACCATACGATAAGTCCGGTATGCATATGCGTTTAGCGGTCCCCCTGTCCCGGGACATCTCCCTGTCTCCATTATAATCCCAAGGCAGGCAGATGATCAACGCGGGCAGAGAACCGCACTATTTTTTACACAACGTTAAATCTACGATTCCTGTTTCGGAATCCCGTTCAGGCTCGGCACCCTTTTGGCTGATTTCTCCGGGGTCACTGCGATATTCTCTTCCCGAATGCTGTCCTTATTCTGTTGGTTATTGCGTTTTTCCGGTTTGTTATGCGGCATCTCAGGCTCACCTCCTCCGCTTACGTTGCCTGAAAACGAATCATCTTATACGAAGGAGGCCCCTGTATTTTAGGCTTTCAGGCTTGTGTATAGTTGTTCCGGTGGCTGTTTAGAAAATGATATAACGCTCCGTACAGGTTGGCATCATTTCCAAACGTACAGGCTGTGATCTGCGGGCTCGCCTTATGCAATGGGTTAACTCGCTTCAGTTCATCTATTGCCCACTTGATTCGCTCCAGCACAACAGGCTGTGCACTGATTCCTCCTCCAACGGCAAACACTTCAGGGTCGAGAATGTATTGCAGATTCATAATCTGAACCGCAATCTGTGTGCAAAAGGTGTCAAATACACCGCACGCCTCCGCATCTTGCTGATTAATAAATTCAAACACGGCCTCACCATCGGCAGGGTCATCCAGCCCTTTTAACTCACCAATTTGTCTAACCATCTCTACAGCCGAGCTCTCCAGTCCGAAATAGGCCGCTTCCTTCGTTACCGGATCAATCCGGCTCATCACATAACTAACCTCTCCAGCTGACAAGTTTTTGCCACGCTGCAGCTTACCATCCATGATGATTCCTCCCGCGATGCCGCTGCCCAGCACCATAACGACGGAATCCTTGGTATCTTTGACACTGCCGAGCCATAGTTCAGCAAGCGCTGCACACTTCCCATCATTTTCAATGGATACGTGGATAGCATATCTGTCTTCAAGAAGCTTGGCTAAATTGACCTCATGCAAAAATGGAAAAGAACCGCCGTGGTACACCATTCCTGTTGCCACATCGATTGTTCCTGGACAGCTCAGAGCAATGCCTTGAATCTGAGACATGTCTTGTGCATCCACGATAGCATAAAGAGCATCCTGCAATTCCTGCAAGCCACTCCGCCCAACGCCACGTTTTCCCTTCGACAACAGCTCTCCGCTTTCGCTCATGATTCCGTATTTAATAAAAGTCCCACCAATATCAATAACTAGATACATTCTGTCAGCCTCCTGCTCTGTAAATCCTTCATCACCATCTTAATTGAAATATAGAGCGTTTCCATTTATATTTATGGTATTCATTTGAGATTAATGGTATTAAATTATGATCTTGAGGGAGATGGAGCGTTCAGTGCCAACGATAAGCGAAACCAAACTTCAATGGATCTTACAAACGTTATATGAGACTACCCGGGTTCCCGCGTTCTACCTTATGCGGGGTTTCGATCGTCACCCTTCTTTTAGCCCGGAAATAGTAAACCATCTTCTCTCCATCCCTATTCATCTGAAAATCCAGATCATAAATTACAATAAACAAATGGATACGATGATCCTGATGCCAGTCTCCACTCCTGAAGGGCAAGGTGTGCTTGTTCTTTGGCCCAGCGCACAGCCATATGTTGAGCATGTTCCGTTTGCATGGGATCAACAACGGGATACAACCACATTCATTGAACCCAATGATCTCCATCAACTGCTGAGTGTAGCAATTATGGCCCACTATCTTTTACATCATGAAGTTTTGGATCGAAATCAAGTACTTGAGGACAACAAGCATGTCATACATATAAATAATCATACGGAAGGTGTACTTGAACTGTCTCTTCTGGAACAGAGAGAGCGGAGATTGTTTCACAAATCCTACCTTTCTGAGAAAAAGGTATTTGATCAGGTTCGTCTGGGGAACAAACATAAGATGCTTTTGTACCTGAAACAGCATATGGATTTGAACGGGGTCTACGGCACTTTATCCAAACAGGATAGTTTACGGAGCAAAAAGAATTTGATTATCGCAGCCATTACACTCGGAACCCGTGCTGCAATTGATGGCGGATTGTATTCGGAGTCAGCGCTTACGCTTAGCGACACCTATATCCAACACATTGAAAAGCTGTCCCGGATTGATTCGATTCATCCCATTCTGCATAAGATCCTTGGTGATTTTACCGAACGTGTAGAAAAAGTCCATCGGGCTCATTTTTCCAAAGACATTCTGTTATGTCAGGAATATATATTCAATCACTTATACGATGATTTAAGTCTGTCTATCCTGTCCACACATCTGCAAATAAGCCCCTCCTATCTTTCCCGTAAATTCAAGGAAGAGACTGGAGAGGCGCTTCGCATTTTTATACAAAGGCAACGGATTGAAGAAGCCAAAAATCTTATCGTTTTCTCAGACTATCGACTGAGTGAGATTTATACGTTGCTAAACTTTCACGATCAGAGTTACTTCATCAAAGTGTTTCGAAAACATACAGGTTTTACTCCGAAAGATTATCGTAATCGATTTGTGGTCAAGCCTTCTTGAACATAAAACCAGGTTTATAGGCTTATCTCATTTCATCTCATATCAATTTCAACTCACATAAGGCAACCTGGAATGCGGTCAACCCATTTAAAAAGTCGGAGAGTGTTTAAGCTTTGATTCTCTCATATTCTGTGATCTTTGCTACATTCCTATTTACCTTGTTTCTCCATGGCCGCCTTCAGCAAATCTCCTAGGTTGGAGCCGATGGATTCCTGCTTCGCGTATTGCTTCACCAGCTTTTGTTGCTCGCGTTTGTTCACATGCTGCTTGTCTTTATCCAGCGTTTCGGTGATTCCGCATGGCAGACACTGTACATACAGTCCAGCTTTGCCTTCCTTAATCTCCATCTTTTTATGACACTGCGCGCAACGACGGTTCGACAACCGTTTCTCATTGGATCGGCGATAACCACAGTCCTCTGTAGGACATACGAGGAACTTGCCGCGTTTCCCCTTTTTCTCTAACAACTTGGCATTACAGTCCGGACAGTGGCTGTTGGTTACATTATGTGGCTTGTACTCGGCTTTACTGCTTTTTACGGTGGATACAAGTTCCTTCGCCATAGAGCGAATACCATCCAGGAACGGGCCTGGTTTACCCTGACCACGTGCTATGCGCTCCAGTTCAGCCTCCCAACGAGCTGTCAGTTCCGGTGTTCGCAGTTGCGGGGCAGCAAGCTCAATCAGCTGTTTGCCTTTTCCCGTTGGATGCAGACTGTTCCCTTGACGATCAATCGTATCCGAGCTGACCAGTTTCTCAATGATATCTGCGCGTGTCGCAGGTGTGCCCAGTCCGTGCTTCTCCATCTGGGAAAGCAATGCTGCTTCCGTATACCTCTTCGGCGGCATCGTACGTCCACTCTTGATGTGGCAGCGCTGAAGTGTCACCGTCTGCCCCTGTTGCAAGTCTGGCAACAAGGCACGCTCATGGTCACCTGCATCATCCGAACGCTCATCATCATCATCCGTGTAATCACCCCCGTACACTTCACGCCAGCCACTGTCCTTGACCGTTGTGCCCTTCACATGGAAGGAATCCTTACCTACCTGCACCGTAACAGCAACCGAATCATACTTGGCTGATGGATAGAACAGACTGATGAAACGGCGAACAATCAGATCGTATAACTTACGTTCCTCAGGACTGAGTTGATTTAAGAGCACCGTCTGCTCGGTTGGAATAATGGCATGGTGATCGGTAACCTTGCTATCATCAACAATCCGTTTGGTGACATTCAGGTTTTTGCGCAGTAAAGGACGTGCGAGTGACGCATAAGGGCCAACAGCTACACTCTCGAGCCGCTCTTTTAACGTTCCCGTCATATCGGAAGTCAGATAACGGCTATCTGTCCGCGGATAGGTAACAAGCTTATGCTGCTCGTACAGACGCTGGAGTACGTTAGAGGTCTGCTTAGCGGAAAAACCGTGTTTACGGTTCGCATCCCGTTGCAGTTCCGTAAGGTCATAGGCCAGTGGATGCGGCTCGACTTTCTCACTTTTTTTCACCTGGGCAATCGAGCCTTTCCGCCCTTCCACTCGTGCTTTCAATTGCTGCATATCCTGTTTGTCGAAAATTCTTGAATCCCCGCCAGATGCGCGCCATACAGCCTGAAAATCCCCAAAATCTGCGGTTAACGTCTCATATTCCTGCGAACGGAAACCGTTAATTTCATTTTCCCGATCCATGATCATACCCAAGGTTGGGGTCTGTACACGTCCAGCCGACAATTGAGCATTGAACCGTACGGTTAACGCACGTGTCACATTAAGACCAATCATCCAGTCTGCTTCTGCACGGCAGCGTGCGGATTCATAGAGACAGTCGAATTGACTTCCCGGCTTCAGCGAGGCAAATCCATCCTTGATCGCTTTATCCGTTTGGGATGAAATCCACAGTCGTTTGAACGGCTTTTTCCACTGCGCCATCTGCATAATCCATCTGGCAAGCAGTTCTCCTTCACGGGCCGCATCCGTTGCAATAACCAGCTCACCCACATCCTGACGTTTCATCAGTTGCTGTACGGCTTTATACTGGTGATTCGTTTCTCGGAGCACCTTCAGCTTGGTTCGCTCTGGCAAAATCGGCAGATCCTCCAGATTCCACGTCGCGTACTTTTTGTCATAATCCTCGGGCTCAGCCAAACCCACCAAATGTCCCAAGGCCCACGTTACAATGTATTTCGGACCTTCCATATAACTTTTATGTTTATCACGCGCGCCCATCACCCTTGCAATCTCCCGGGCAACAGATGGCTTCTCTGCGAGTACCAATGTCTTCACTTCGTATCTCTTCCTTTCTTCCAAACACTAATGATCAGGATAACAATCTGTCTTACTTGTTTTTCTTGTTTTTCTTGTTTTTCTTGTTTTTCTTGTTTTTCTTCTCTTCCTATCTTTCCATCTTCATATTATATCATCTCAATCAGAATCATGTTTCCGACAACGTATATTCCGTCGCTGTTTTAAATGCATCCCTTATGAAAGCAATAAGCAATATAGCCGCCTCACCGCCAACACAATATGTAAGATATATGTAACATATTTTTGTGAAATTTAATTTCTATCAAGCTGTACACATTTTTCATTTTAAAGAAAAATGGAGTAAATACTTGATTTACCTATATAAAAATGATTTGTATACGTTTTTTTGAATTGATTCAATCTTTGTCACATTACTTAACACCAATGTAAGATGTGCAAAAGCATTTATACAAAGATTGCTAACACACATCATCTTAGACACAGGAAGGGAGCGTGGATGCATGACTTATCATGGATCTGTATTGAAAAAAGGCGGGGCCTTATTACTCGCGGGAACCGTGGTTGCCGCAACGTGGGGAGGAACTGCTGTACCTTCGGCTTTCGCCGCCGCCGCAACTCCTCCAAGCCAAACCTCTACCGCCACTGCCCTTGCAGGGAAAGCACCGGTCAGTGCCGCAGCCTTCGTGCAGTCCATGGAAGAAGCCGCTACACTTGCAGGTGTACCTTTCACCATGGACAAGCTCTCCGGTGCGACAATATCACGCAAAGATGCTGCACTTGCCTTGCAGCAATGGCTCAAGCTGGACACTGCTCCGGCATCCTTCAAGGATGTGCCGAAGCAGTCCGAGTATGCCAGTGCCGTCGGTGCCCTGAATGCCGCCGGACTAATGAAAGGCTATACAGACTCTCTTTTCCTGCCGAATGCTGTACTTACAGCGAGCGACGTCTCTATTTTGAAAGATCGTATCTATACCTACATAAAACCGTTTGTGCTCGAAGAAGCCACAATTATGGATATGCAGACCGCCATGGCACAAGGTAAACTGACATCCAAAGAGCTGGTACAACATTATCTGGATCGTATCGCCAAATACGATGACCAGGGTGTCAGCATCAATGCTGTCCTGAATCTGAACCCGGATGCGCTTAAAATTGCGGAACAATTGGATGAAGAGCGTGCGGCTCAAGGACCTCGCGGCCCGCTTCATGGTATTCCGATTCTGGTGAAGGATAACTTTGATACCAAAGACATGCCAACCACAGCTGGCTGTATCTGTCTGAAGGACTCCATTCCGGCTCATGATGCAGAGCAAGTGAAAAAGCTGAAAGCAGCGGGGGCCATTATTTTGGGCAAAACCAACCTGCATGAGTTTGCTTTTGGCATTACGACCTCCAGCTCACTCGGCGGACAAACGTTGAACCCGTACGCTCTCGACCACTATCCAGGTGGATCTAGCGGTGGAACAGGCGCTGCCATTGCGGCAAACTTTGCGGCCGCGGGTATGGGTACCGATACAGGCGGCTCCATCCGTATCCCGTCCAGCTTTAACAGCCTTGTGGGTATTCGTCCAACCATTGGCCTCTCCAGTCGGGAAGGCATCATCCCACTCGCACTGACACAAGACGTTGGTGGTCCGATGGCACGTACCGTAAGTGATGCGGCGATCATGCTCGACGCTACGGTCGGTTATGACAAAAAGGATGTTGCCACTGCTTACGCGGTAGGTAAAATTCCTTCCAGTTACACCGATTTCCTGGATGTGAACGGACTGAAGGGCGCAAGGATCGGTGTAGCTCCTGAACTCATCCCAAGCACCAAAGCGGAGGAAAAAGCGGTAGCTGACGTCATCAACGCTGCTGTTGAGGAGCTCAAATCCCTTGGGGCAACTGCTGTACCGATCTCCATTCCAAACTTTGAGGAAATCAATAAATATCCTAGCC
The DNA here is from genome assembly GCF_003719335.1 of Paenibacillus amylolyticus. Classification (GTDB taxonomy): domain Bacteria; phylum Bacillota; class Bacilli; order Paenibacillales; family Paenibacillaceae; genus Paenibacillus; species Paenibacillus amylolyticus_D. The sequence goes on along the minus strand of NZ_RIAS01000007.1, from coordinate 5,267 downwards.
TCAGCGGCTATGAATTCAAATTTCAACTAAATGACTATTTGGGTACTCTAGGTGAGAACGCACCTTATCATAGCCTGTCCGAAATTATCGCATCCGGTCAGTTTGATAAAACCCAAGAACAAGCCATGAAAGCACGGGATGCTCGGGACACGCTGGATACATCAGAATACAAAGATATCGTCCTGAAGCGTACTCAAGTTACTCGTGACTCCTTGCTGAAAGTGATGGCAGACAATCATCTCGATGCGATCATCTACCCTACATCGACACAGGCTGCCGGCGTGATTGGCAAAGGTCAAACCTCCGGTGCCAACAACCGTCTGAGCCCGTTCTCCGGCTTCCCGGCGATTACTGTACCGGCTGGCTTCACAACGGACGGCTTGCCTGTAGGCATGGAGTTCCTGGGCCGCGCCTTTGACGAAGGTACACTGATCAAGCTGGCTTACAGCTACGAACAAGGTACACACCATCGCCAAGCACCAAAGTTAACACCGTAACGTTTGAATGACTGATGATATATGAGCAAGAGCACTCATACTTCTGTTGCTGATAACAAATTGGATAATAAGTCCTCATAATTCAAGTCAAGTTCTTATCAATCAAAACAAGTTCTTATAAATTAATCCTTCCCCTTTATTGAACAGTCTTCATTAAACGTGCACCCCATTCACGATTCTGTGAATCGGGGTGTTTTTCGATCTATATTTCGAATTGCCCAGATCTTGATTTGTCGTCTACAATATGTAAGATGAAGTTTACCACTTGTACATCGTTTGAACCACATAATCACAGGAGGTCTTTGATGAACTATTCAAGATGGCATATACTGCTTATTGCCGTGCTCAGTTTCTCCCTTTTGACCACATCGACGGTTAGTGCTGCCACGACTACTAATGCCAAGAAATATAAGTGGGCTAAGCCCGCTGTAGAATTTATGGCCTCTCACGGTGTCATGCAAAGCTACGAACAGGAAGCAGATCGTTTAAACCGTACGGTGTCCAAAGCCGAGTTAACCCAGATGATACATACTTTATTCAAGGAGTTTCGTGTTGAACCCGACAAACAAATCGAAATTCCAGGCGTACCAGAAGGAAGTACCTATTATTCTATTTTTAGAGATGTATACGGCAGCATTCCGAGTAATCCCTCGGGTATGATCTCAGCGGCAGATCAGATTAATTATCAGAACTATACATTCACTTATCTACCCACGAAAGAATTGTCTCGCTGGGATTTGTTAATGGCTCTGAATGCACTATTCCCTGAAACAGGAAATCATTTAGACGAATTGAATGATAAAAAAGCATTACTTAATATGAAATCATTTAAAGATATTCCGATAAAGAGTTTCTCTTCTTCTGAAGACTATGAAAAATGGGATTTAGCTCATCAACTATTATCTGCGCAATTTGGTTTAATTCAACAAAAAAAACAGAAGCCATACATTGGATCTGAGCTTGACTATGTAAAAATCCGTGCTTTACTCAATTTCTCCGAAGCAGGTATCATGAAACCCGATTCCAAAGGGAAATTTTATCCGAATCAAAAAGTAACGTTAGCGGAAACCACAGTTATTCTGCAACGCATATATTCGTTTTACGGGGGGAAAGGTTACAAACATCAGCCAACCATAGATGAACTGATCCCAAGAGAGTTAACGCGTGAGTACGTTTATGGAAACTCTTCTCTTGGCAGTCTTATATCAGATAATGTGGCACTTGTTAGTATGGATAACATTTCTACCGCCTATCTGGCAATTAGCGCAACAGAACCCGTTGATCTGAAAGTCATTGTGAACGGTGAGAGTATAACCTACCCATATGAACGTTTAAACGTACTTGATGCACCCATTATGATCGCATTTGATGGTGCAGATTATGCAGAGGTTTACCCCATTTTACGCAGGACAGGCAAACCTATTATAGATCAGGGGGAAATTGAAGGGCCTGATTTTTTTGAAAAGTTAGATTTGTTTTTTTACTTCTCGGGTAAATGGACTGACTTTAGTGTGTTCAATACGTTATGGGAAGATGAAGGTGATGGAGGCTTTGAATAGTAACTCTGAAAATAATAGTTTGGAAATGAAATAGCAAATAGAAGGTAGAGCTCAGATTATTGAGCTCTACCCTTTTCCTTCATAGCTATGAAAACTGAGCTGAATTTTAATTTATCAAACAAATTGGTAATTACATTTTCGCCCTATCCGGCACACCCCATCGAACAACCAGACCCGAGTACGTTAGCCCGCCTCCAAAACCAAATAGTGCAACGTTCTGCCCATGTTTCAGCTTCCCTTCATCCACCGCAATCTGCAATGCAAGTGGAATAGAGGCGGCAGAAGTATTCCCCCGATACTCCATACTTGTTAATGTACGTTCGAGCGGAATCGGTCCGCGTTCACACATCGCTTCAATCATGCGCATGTTGGCACTGTGCGGAACAAACCAATCGATCTGCTCAGGCAACATTTCGGCTCTCGTAATAAGCTCAGCTAATTGTTCCGGAACCATGCGGACTGCCCATTTGTAAACCTCTCTTCCGTTCTGCACCAGATTTCCTTCGGCATTCAATGACTTACCATCCATCTCTGTAGAAAGTCCACTTTTGTATAAGTGCATGCCACCTTCCCCTTGTGTCCCAGAAATGACAGACTTAAAGTCACCCTGGTCAGAAGCACGTTCTACCAGAAACGCGCCTGCCCCATCTCCAAACAACACGCATGTTGTGCGATCTGTATAATCCGTTATTTTAGATAACGTCTCAGCCCCGATGACGAGTACCTTACGATACATCCCACTGGTCACCAGACTATCTGCCAGCTGCATACCGTATGTGAAACCGGCACAAGCCGCGTTCAGATCAAGCACTCCTGTATGGGGAATGCCCAGGTTTGCCTGGACTCGTGAAGCCGAACTTGGGAAAGCATACTCAGGTGTACTTGTTGCAAAAAGAATCATATCTACATCGGTGATATTCACCTCGTAACGACGCACCATATCCTCCACAGCTTTTGTGGCCAAGTCTGATACAAATTCATGTTCTCCTGCAATACGGCGCTCTCTCATGCCAGTTCGCTGTACGATCCACTCATCACTTGTATCGACCATTGTTTCCAAATCTGCATTGCTTAGTATCCGATCAGGTACATACGTACCCATTGCTGTTATTGCTGCTTTAGATTGATGATTCATAGCTGAGATCACCTCACATGTTTTTTTATTATTATAGCACTAAGTCTTAGTACTTGGTACTAATTTTTATATTTATATTTTCTACTCTCCACCATTCCCCATTTTCCAAACTCCTTATAAATTGTTATCATTCAGTCCTTCTATAAAGAAATACATCCGTTAAGTCAAAAAACAGGCTGCCGACTCATCGACAACCTGTTTCTAGCTGATTTTTAAGGATTAATCAATTTCACTTCCGGAAAACGACTGTCACGCCCTTTTATCAACGTTCCGCCTCCTTTTTGTTTCAGATACATATCAAAGAAATCCAGCATATATGCGTTGATGATTGAATTTGCTCGCTCGGGCGGTAACTTTCCTGTAATACTAAGCATGCTAAACATAGGAGAAAAGAACTGTACGTCGGCAAAATTTAAATGCTCGGTTTTCTCGATATAAAGGACTTCTCCTCCCGCAGCAATCGTTTCACGCATTCGTTCAAGCTCCCGCTGTTTGTCTTTCATGACTTGGTTAACCCACTCCCTTGTATCTCCCATCTGATGAAGTTCTGCATCTGTATAATTTCGGTTATCTATTACCCTTTTTAACTTCTCGTACCCGCTCTCCGAGTTTATGAATAAAATCGGCTTTTTAAGTCCCTCTCTGTCACCCAATCGATAAAGTCCTCCATCCAGATCTATTCCAGCAAGGATTCGCGGATCATAGGAAACATCATAGGCGGTCGCTCCACCAATAGAATGACCAAAAACACCGACATGGCTAAGATCAATCCTGCCTTGAAGCTGACTCGGTATGTGCCCAGATTGAATTTGCTCCAATTGGTCCAACACAAACAATACATCGTCGGTTAATATTTTTCCCAACTTGTTGCGATTTCGGCTTTCCGTAGCATAATCATGATCTGGTGAAAACAACTTGCTGGCAGTATCGGTCGTTATTCTCCCATCTGGAAATTCAGTGGCAAATGTATTGTAGGTGTGGTCAATGGCTGCCACAATATATCCATGACTTGCAAGGTTTTCAGCCTGAGATGTGTGGAGAAACCTTGATGAGCCGAAGCCGGGACTGGCAAGGATCAGCGGGTATGAAGTCTGTGAAGAAGAGACCAGAGCCGCTGTATAAGAATGACTGGAGACATACTTCAGATGGTGAAACACAAATCCCGGAAGGCCATAATTCTCTGCCATATAAGGCAATATCCCACTGTCGGGTATAAATGGTGCGTACTTCCCGGTACTTTCCTCGCTGGATACCATACCTGAACCATTAACTCTCTTTTCCCATTTTCAGCATCTCTAAAAATCTCATCACGGTCTGAATCGACGAAATGAAACACTTGCGTACCTGTCTTTAACGGACCGGTGGGTACTGGAAGATCAAAGACAGGGAACACATAGTTGAAACCAACCGTTGCAATTAACCCTAGTACGATACTAAAAGGCGCCAGCATCCTGCGGATGCGTGAAGCTGTTCGCGTGTTTGTCTGTGCCCTAATCGAAGTTATTAGTGAAAGCACCAGCGTCAAGACTGGAATTACATACAAAAAGAACATCTGAATCCTGTAACCTTCGACAATAAGATGTGCCAATAATAAAGTGGAAGCTAGACCGCTCGTACAAAGTAAACATAATCTTCGGATACGTTGATTCGAAATGAACAGAAAAGCCACCATGCAAGCACATGACAAAAACAACAGCAGCTCGAAAACTCTCAATTTCAATCCCCCTAAAATGAACCTCATCGATTGATAAGATCAATATACAGCTATAACAAAGCTGTTACCTATCGATCTGGATGACAACACCCTTACAAAATTGAAAGGCTGTTGCGTGTTTGTATAGCTTCTGCATTAGACTAACATTAGTGAGTAGCACTACCTTTAGTCATGAACTGAATTCATTCATAGATAAAAAAACAGCCCAATCATTTGAGCTGTTCCTAATTTTTTTAAATTCGCTTAAAAAAATAAAAACCACCACCGAATTACATCGGCAGTGGTTCTTTGCTTTGCTTGGCGGCGTCCTACTCTCCCAGGACCCTGCGGTCCAAGTACCATCGGCGCTAGAGGGCTTAACG
>NZ_RIAS01000065.1 GCF_003719335.1 Paenibacillus amylolyticus | reverse complement strand
AAGGTAGCCGTATCGGAAGGTGCGGCTGGATCACCTCCTTTCTATGGAGAATCGTTTCCCGCGTGGAAACATTCAAATATGCAACTTAGTTGCAAAAACTTACTCACTCGTTGCTCAGTTTTGAGAGCTCAAACTCTCAATACTTCTCGTTGATTCGACCGACACCTTGGTGAACGGCCCGAACCAAACGATTTGTTCTTTGAAAACTAGATATCGAAACGAAACAAACGCGAATTAGAACATTCC
>NZ_RIAS01000064.1 GCF_003719335.1 Paenibacillus amylolyticus | reverse complement strand
TGGAACCGTGGTGTAGTTGGCCTAACATGCCTGCCTGTCACGCAGGAGATCGCGGGTTCGAATCCCGTCGGTTCCGCCATTTAAGTTTTAACATGAGGGAAGTTGTTCACTACATCTGCTGTATGGCACTGATGCCCTGGATAAAGTGTAGCGACTCAAGCTTAAACTTTATTATGGCTCGGTAGCTCAGTCGGTAGAGCAGAGGACTGAAAATCCTCGTGTCGGCGGTTCGATTCCGTCCCGAGCCAC
>NZ_RIAS01000006.1:329776-330063 GCF_003719335.1 Paenibacillus amylolyticus | reverse complement strand
GGCAGTGTGGACGGCAGTAAACTGACAGAAGGAGCGGTATCCAGCATTCATTTGACCGAAGCGAGTGTGCAGTCTGCACATATCGCAGAAGGTGCCGTTCGTGCGGATCATATAGAGGATGGCAGCATCACGGCAAGCCATTTGAACGAAGAAGCTGTAAATACAGCTCATCTGCAAGATGGTGCAGTCACTGCGTCTAAATTGGCGGATGGCAGTGTGGACGGCAGTAAACTGACAGAAGGAGCGGTATCCAGCATTCATTTGACCGAAGCGAGTGTGCAGTCTGC
>NZ_RIAS01000006.1:0-329676 GCF_003719335.1 Paenibacillus amylolyticus | reverse complement strand
TGGAGGATTAGCGAAGTGGCCAAACGCATCAGACTGTAAATCTGCTCCCGTACGGGTTCGGTGGTTCGAATCCATCATCCTCCACCAGTTTTTAGGGGCATAGTTTAAAGGTAGAACAACGGTCTCCAAAACCGTTGGTGTGGGTTCAATTCCTGCTGCCCCTGCCAATTAATTTTAATAGTAGTTTTATATGGCGATCGTGGCGAAGTGGTTAACGCACCGGTTTGTGGATCCGGCATTCGGGGGTTCAATTCCCCTCGATCGCCCCTTTGTTATCTAATGGGGATTAGCCAAGCGGTAAGGCAACGGACTTTGACTCCGTCATGCATAGGTTCAAATCCTATATCCCCAGCCATTATGCGGACGTGGCTCAGCGGTAGAGCATCGCCTTGCCAAGGCGAGGGTCGCGGGTTCGATTCCCGTCGTCCGCTCCATAATAAGGCGCCATAGCCAAGTGGTAAGGCACAGCTCTGCAAAAGCTTTATCCCCAGTTCGAATCTGGGTGGCGCCTCCAGCATATTTTTACTATATGCTATAATCAAATAAGCCGGCGTGGCGGAATGGCAGACGCGCTCGACTCAAAATCGAGTGGGAAACCGTGGAGGTTCGAGTCCTCTCGCCGGTATTTATTTAAAGAGTTCATTAGAGTTTATCTCTAGTGAACTCTTTTTTGTATTAAGTTTTTTGAGTTTTAATACTGTACTCGTAATTTAAGTTGAAAATACGTCAAAACTGCCTAAAGATTTATTCTAAAGATAACGAATTATTTTAAAACAGTGCTTCCCAAGTAAATAAGAAATGATTGGTTAGTTAGGGGCCTGGGTTTCATTTACGCCCACTTCAATTCGATATGTAAGTGTATCTTGTATTCTGCGTATTAAGTACTTTTCAAGAAAATCAGCATGATGACTCTTTAAAATAAAAATTCAAGGATATCAAACCGATTAAGGATATAACTCGTTTCTTATGATTGGATACATTTATGCGACTATTTTTTATTCTAGGGAGGAAAGCAATAATGAACAAATCAGCAAAATATTTATCCTTACTTTTGGTAATGGGCCTATGTTTAACATTGCCACAGTTAGCGGGTGCAGAAGTATCAGCTCACCATCACATGACAGGAACAACAGAGCAAAAGGACGTAAAGCCATCGTCCAAGCAAACGGGTTCTACAGCTAACAAAACGACCAAACCAACTAAGCCAACCCAACCAACCAAACCAAAGAAATCAGCGCCTGCAACTACTACAGATAAGAAAAAGTCTACAAAGAAGAAGAGTGATGCATCCAAATCTTCTAAAGATACTAAAAAACCTACGGGTACCCAAGCAGAGAAAAGCAAGACTTATGTAATTGAAATTGCTGATTTTGCATTTCAAACTGCAGAGCTGAAAATCAAGGTTGGTGATCGTGTTGAATTTGTAAATAAGGATCAAGTTAAGCATTCCGTTGTTGCAGAAGATGATTCTTTCGATACAGGACTACTGGGCGAGGGAGAGAAGTCAGTGATTACGTTTAAGAAGGAGGGCGAGATCAATTATCACTGTGGGCCTCATCCAAGTATGAAAGGGGTAATTAAAGTTCTCTCCAAGTAGTCCTGTGATTGAAATTGCTCTACCTGACAGGAGAGGGGAAGACTTTTGAATGCAGGAGTATTCCGATTACCAGCTCATTTTGCTGATTAAACAAAAAAAGCAAGAAGCATTATCAGAATTATATGATCGGTATGCTTCTCTCATATACTCATTCGCCTGGAAGGCTCTTCAACAGGAGGACGGTGCTCGGGAAGTGGTGCAGTCCGTTTTTGTCAGGATATGGACAACAGAGGCGGAATTTGATCCCAATAAGGGCCATTGCCGGAACTGGATCATCACGATCACACGTCATTTGGCTATTGATTGGCTACGTAAGCAACGAAGTCTGTCGAGCCAGGTAGTGTCTTATTATACAGCCGAGAAGCTGGAGAGAATTGCAGAGCTTGCTGAACTATCGGTCGAAAGCCAAGTTGAAAAACAAATGTTGAAGGAGCAGATTAAAGGAATGCGTGAATTCCTGTCTCAGCAGCAACTTCAATTGCTCGAACATTTTTATTGGCAAGGATACAGCTTGAGTGAGTTAGCTGCGCACTACCAGGAGCCTTTGGGAACAGTTAAAAGCCGACTGCACCAGACACTGAAAATACTGCGTAAGCATTTGCTTGCGGGAGGGGAAGAGTGGTAATGTCGTCAATACCCGTCTGCTCATACATGCTGGAATACCTATCGGATCCTTGCTCAGAAGAAGGCAAAGCTTTCGAAAGGCATCTTAGTGACTGTGCATCATGTAAGCTTGAAGTAGAACAATTACGGCTAGGTTGGGAGGCGATTCCAACGCATATGAATCAAGTGGAGTTGCCATCTGATTTAAAACAACAGGTGATGGAAGCGGCATGGGGGAAAAGCAACGAAAGCACCTCGCCAGATCTTGTAGAACATCATCGAAGAAGTAGCAGATTCAAGCGGCTTACGAAGCGTTATAACAATCCAAAAGTGAATCTTGCAGTAGCTTCTTTACTTATCCTTCTTGGGGCCAGTTTGATAGGAAATGTAGTTTTAGTTCAAGAACGCATCGAACAACCTGTAACTTTAATGAATTCGATGGATTTGCCAACTTCTGAGATACAAAAGGTTATGAAGTTGAAATCACTTACTTCTGGAACGAGTTATGGAGTAGCTTGTATTGTAGGCACCGGAAAAGATCAGCAGTTTGTCGTCTACCTGTTCAATCCTCCACAGACGGAGAAGAACGAGGTTTATCAGGTATGGTTAAACAAGGAGCAGGCATACCATAACGCAGGCAAGCTGAAAGTAGAAAATCAGATGGGGCTTGCTGTGCTCGCAATTCCAATGGGCAACCAGGCATGGAGCTATGATTCCATTGCGATTACGCTGGAACCTGATTCAACGGGACTTGTTCCGCGTGGTCCACAGATGTTTCGTTCAAGTTAACAGATTACAGCGTGATACAGCTTTCTTTTCGCAATACATTGCTGGACACTGCCCCTCTAGAGGTTAGATAAGAGATCGTAGTCATTGAGTTGCCAGACTGTTAAAAAAACAACACAGAAGAGAGCTTCACATCCTTCTGTGTTGTTTTTCCGTTTGAACATAAGTAACATAAAGGTTGACGTGCGATTACATTCAATATATTGTAGATATATTAAGTCTATAATATGAAAGGACGTGAAGAAGCTGACAACTCAACCGAGTACAGTGAACGCAGCATTATTATTTGACCTGGGTGTCTGGGAAGAAGCATGGAGAAACCGCCCGAGAAGTTCAAGATATAAGCAAAAAAGTGCCCCTTTTGATACAGAGGAAGCATTCGAACGTTGGGCCCGGAATTATCATGCTCAGTCGTTTACGGAGGAAGGCAAGAACCGCTCGGCACGTATTATGGGCTGGATTGAAAATCAGGGTGTAACATTTGAAGGAGCCTCGGTGCTGGACGTGGGTGCGGCCTCTGGTATATTTACGATCCCTTTTGCAGAAAAGGGAGCCACGGTCACTGCAGTTGAGCCTTCTGCTCTGCTTGTCTCGTTAATGCAGGAAACCATTCCTGCTGAACTGGAGAATAACATTACGATTGTATCCGAGCGATTTGAAGAAATCTCTATACTGGATAAAGGTTGGGAGAAACAATATGATATCGTATTTGCCTCAATGTGCCCGGCGATGTCTGATTGGGAAACGATTGAGCAAGCCATTCACTGTGCCCGAAAGTATGTTTATGTTAGTACGATTGCCGGTGCCAAAGAGCATACACTGATGGATGAGCTCAGAACAGTGCTTGGCGTGGATGCTCCTTACAAGGCAGGGGACATGGCATACCTCCAGCAGTTGCTTTACCTCAAGGGATATTCATATACAATGATTATTACAAAAGAAGTGAATGATTTTGAGATTGAGACAGAAGAATTGATTCAAAAGCTCCCTGAGTGGCTTCACACCTATGAAATGCCTACCGATGCGGCAGCATTAAGTAAAGCTGAAACGTACATTCGTGACACCTATACGAACGGCGTAATTCCCTTTTCTCGCGGAGCAAGATTTGGTAAAATGCTGATTCAGCTAGAGCAAGCTCATATGAAAACCGTGTCAGCAGTCAAAAAGTAAACATGGAAACTAAACGAGAGTTACTTCGAAGATTAGATAAATCATGCTACAGGCAGGCCCAGTTATAGCAAGGCAGGCACTTTAGGTACCGTGGGCAAGCTGGCAGCCTACAAAAACGTCCTAAAGTAGCATCTGCATCTTAAACCTATCTTTTAACAGCCCGCTCGTGGTGCCTCTTACGCTCCCGGTATCTTCCGGGAGTCATACCCTCCCATTTTCGAAAAGAACGGATAAAATTTTGCGGATTAGTATAACGAAGCCGTTCAGCGATTTCTTTTACCGTCCAATCCCTCTCGTCCAGCCATCTTTTGGCGATATTCAGCCGGTACCTTGTCAAATACTCACTAAATGAAGCGCCAGTTTCTTTACGGAAAACGCTGCTTAAATAGTTAGCATTGTAATGAAGCCGCATCGCACATTCGTCAAGCGTTAGGTCTTTGTCGTAATCTTGCTGGATAATAGCAATCACTTTCTCTGAAATATGCTGAGATTGTGCCAACTGTCTTTCTTTAAAAATGTGAATCACAGGCAGAATCACCCGCTGGCTGAACCAATGCTCCACCTCAGCAGCGGATTGTAAAATATGAAGTTCTTGAAAAAGAGAGCGGTGGCTCTGACTGATCTGTGCAAGTCGAATGCCAGAGTCTTGTACGAGCTTCAAGATTTGTGTTAATAGCCGCATGAGAGCGTACTGATACTCTTCTGGAGTGCACTCCAGTGAAAATAGAGTCTCTAGCAGTTCGATCAGCTGTTGGGTAGCAACAGCCTCGTCTGCTTGCTGAATAGATTGAAGCAGAGAGTACTCTATTGCCTCGGGATAGGTCATGGCCCACGCTGCTGAAGTCAAATCATGTTGCTGGTATTGTACGATAATGCCTGTCCCAAGCCGCATCCGATGTTTAAGCGCATCTATGGCTTCGTTGTACGCCTGTGGAATATGATTCATGAATGGATGTGGCTGACTTAGACCGATACTGACCTTCAAATCCAAAACCTCATGGATCTGTTGCTGTAATCGTTCTGTTAATCGTGAAATGTGCTCCGAAAACAGCATTAGATCTCCTTCCGTACTGCCAATCACGGTTACAACATGTTGTTCCAATACAATGGGAAGTAGTTGCTGATCAGGCTGAAGCGTTTCTTCAAGCATGTTCTGGATGGCAAATAAGAGCAGAGAACGATCTTCCATTTTATATTTAGAGTGGTTTATTAGTTCAGGCTGTAGCGCAATGACGGCAATTAGTTGCCACGTAGAAGCGTGTGTGACGTACCCCTGTTCTCTTAATGTGCTGTGTAATGTTTTAAAGCTGGTTTTGCCTTGAAGCAACTGCATCATAGCGTAGGTACGTATCTGGTTCTGATGCTGATTTAAAGTGGATTCCAGTTGAGAATGTGCATCGGATAACTGAGAAACACCCATTCGAATCTGCTCCAGTTCATCAGGCATAATCATAGACTGTTTTGGTACCACGGAATAGCCTTTGTGGATGATATGATCGCCTAATTGAGTAAGAATCCGTCTGATAGGGGCGAGCATTCGTTGGGAGCCCAGCCACGCGAGCAGCAGCGAAAGCAAGAGTATGGCCATACTGATATATAGCGTATGGAATCCGATTTTAATATAGTCTTGAGTCAATGTATTCTCCGGAGAAATGAGAATATATGTCCATCCTTTTAATGTAGAAGGACTATAAGTTAACGAATAATCTGCATTGGCAAGTTGCACTTCACGCTCAGCATAAGCGTCTGAGTACATTACAGGTGGTAACGCCTGAATGTGTTCTCCGTTTTTCCGATCACGCAGGCCTATCGCAGACAAAGGTTGTCCAATAAAGGATGCATTCGGGTGGGCAATGATCCGTTGTTCCCGATTTATAATGATCAGACCTGAGGCTGAGGCTTCAGTTGTCGGGGATTGCGCCAGCGGATTTTGCATATAACATGCCGGAATTCCAGCGATCAGTGCTGCATTGGACGATGCACTTGCATCGGGAATCGTTCTTGCGAGCGTAATATGATAAATGCAGCCTTTATCTGAAAGACGCTCGCTTGAGATGCTTTGCTTGTCTTCATCTTCGTTACTAAATATGGTTGAGGGTGCGAGTTGCCATCCCGAGGTTAGTGTATCCGCAATTAGATCTTTCATGGGCAGTGATAACGGGAAGCGAGTGTTGGTATAAAAGCCGGCATGATTAATAAGCCAATCCTTGGATTGGTTCACCAAAATAATATCGAGCAGAGGTTCCCATGACTTCATATGCTGGAACTCTGTCTGCAGGTCGCCCGCTTGTAACTTGCTGACTCGTTGAAGTGAATTAGAGTCCGTAAGAGAACGAAGTGTAATCGGAGAGCGCACCGCTTGATCCAGCATGTAACTGACCGTAGCGAGTTTGTGCTCTACATTGGACTGGATTTGTTCGAGAAGCTGTTGATTCGCTTGTGTCCGGTGCAGCTCAGTCTGGTTGGAAGAATAAATAAAAGCAGCAATTCCCGTGAGCAGAATTGGCACTGTACTTAACAGAAGTCCGAAGATGATCATTTTATGTAGATAGCTTAGTGTTCGCACATGTCCACCCCTTGATGGAAAATAGATTTCATTACTTCTTTATTTTAGTAAACGCTTTCAATTAGAACAATCTAATTTTTGTTTATTTGGATAAAAAAGTAATTATAGAAACGAAAGCATGTAATTTACGTACTATAGAGATAACGGCTTTTTCCTATTAGACGGTGGGGCTTCCGTGAGATGTTTCCGTTATAAGGGTAATAACAGGTATCCGAATTGCGGTGTTTTGGTGAGAATGCCCTAAGTCCTGGCCGCGGACAGTCCAAGGTCCAAGCAGACCCCCGACCTGAGTCTAGGATCAAAAACCGTCCGCAGTCTGTTTTGAAAAGTTGCTGAATCCCCTAGAATAAGGACATAAGGTTAAACAAGAAACACGGAAACAAAAACAAGCAAGTTTTCAACAAACGAATTAAACGATTCATTGAACAAATGCAGGGATTAGGCTAACAGCGATTAAGTTGAAGTTCAAAACAAAAAAGTAAGTCGGGAAGGGCGGTGAACAACAATTATGAGAATGAACAAGGGAAATGGCTGGGCGATTGTGTTGATTGTACTTGGTGCATTGATGCTCTTCGGAAAGTTAACACCATTGCTTGGACATCTGATGGGTTATCTGATTCCGGTCCTGATGGTTGCACTGGGGTATTACGGAATTAAAAGAGGAAATGTAACGCTTGGATGGATCGTGCTTATCATCGGTATCGTATCTCTGATGGGCAAACTTGCTTGGATGATCGGGCCGATTATCGCAATCGGATTGATTATCTTCGGTATCTCGATGCTGAGCAACAATCGCAATTCACGTCGCCGTTATTAAGTAGGTTCACGATCAAGTAAAAGGAGGGACAGAACATAATGAGTGTATTTCGTCGAATGCGGGATATCACCGTAGCTAGTCTGAACGAACATCTGGAGCAAAGTCAGGACCCGGTTAAACTGATTGATCAGTTCCTGGTCTCGACCCGCCAAGACATTGGAGAAGCCGAGAAGCTTCGACACCAGTATGCAAGTCATACAAGACAAATGAAACAGCAGGCAGATCAAGCCGCCGCTATGGTTAACAAACGAGAGGAACAGGCATCTATGGCTTTGAAAGCCGGAGAGGAACATCTCGCCAAGCTGGCTCTGCAGGAGAAAATTCTCCACGAGGAAAAAATGGATCAATACACCGAATTGTACACACAAAGCGCTGCTGCACTGCAGGAACTCGATGAACAGATCAATCAGTTGAAGGCAGAGTATCAGAATGTGTATAGCAAACGCCAATATTACTATGCTCGAATGCAAACGATTCAGTTGCAACAACGAATGAATCAACGCGGAAACTACAGTGGTCAAAACGTACCCGGCATGTTTAACAAGCTTGATGACCAAGTCTCCGATCTCGAATATGAGGCGCAGAGTCTTCGGGAAATCCGGCGAATGGGTCAGGATGGTTCCGGCTTATCCGGTAACATGTCATCCTCTGCACTGGACAAAGAGCTGGAACGCTTGAAGCAAAAGCTCAATAACGATAAAAAGGAGTAGTCAAATGAATAAATTATACCGCTCAACGCGTAACCGTATGCTGACAGGTTTGATCGGCGGCATATCTGAAAATCTAGGATTTAGTACCACGCTGCTACGGATCATTTTCTTCATCAGTATCTTCGCAACGGGTGGTACATCTCTATTCATCTACTTCATCGCAGCGTTGGTTGTACCTAAGGAACCTAACTACGCAGATCCGTACGTATACGGTCCCGATCACAGTAGAGGTTACAAGTAAACGAAAGGAGCAAGCACATGAGCAAACTATACCGCTCAACGCGTGACCGAATGATGACCGGTCTAATCGGCGGCATATCCGAAGCAATTGGAATGGATTCTACGCTGCTACGGATCATCTTCGTCATCAGTATCTTTGCAACCGGGGGCACGACGTTGTTAATCTACTTCATCGCCGCTCTCGTCGTACCAAAAGAGCCTTTCACGCCATATGATCCATATGGTTACGGCCCGGGTGCTGGCAGAGGGTATGGTGGTTACGACCATCAGCCCCCAAGAGATCCTTTTAACAGCAACCCTAATCAACCGGGTCCCGGCTTTGGCCCTGGTCCAGGATACAACAGCAGACCGCAGTCCGGCCCGCGTTCCTATGACAACAACACGTATGGAACAGGAAGCCAGCACGAAAGTGAACTGGATTCCATGATGAAAGATATTGAGAAGAAGGCACTGAAAAAAGAAGTTGAAGAGCTTCGCCAAAAATTATCTCGTTACGAGAAGGGAGAAAAGTAAAATGGGAGTATTTAAACGGATTAAGGATATGACGAAGGCATCTGTAAATGATATGTTGGATAAAGTGGAAGATCCGATTGTAATGTTGAACCAGTACTTGCGTGATATGGAGGCCGAAATTCATGAGGCTGAGGTGACTGTAGCCAAACAAATGGCTAACGAGCGCCGCATGAAGCAACGTCTGGATGAGGCAGAACGTACTTCGGTACAACGGGAGTCCCAAGCTGAAGCTGCTCTGTCCAATGGTCAGGAAGAAGTAGCACGTAAATTGCTGGAAGAGAAAATTTATTTTGATCAAAAAATTGAGGAATACCGCGAACTGCACGCTCAATCTGAAGCACAAGCGAAAGATCTGTTGCAACAGTTGCATGATATGAAAGATGAATTCTACAAAATGCGCAACAAACGTAATGAGCTGGTATCCCGTGCACAGATGGCTAAAGCTAAGAAACAAATGTCTTCGATCAACAGCTTGCATTCCATTGAGAGCGGAAGTGCATCCCTTGGATTCCACCGCATGGAAGAGAAGATTATGCAACTTGAAGCTGAGGCAGATGTTGCCCGTGCACCATACCGCAATACTGGAGCTTCCTACACCAATCCGGTTGATCTGGAGAAACAATTCAAAGTAGATCAACAATTGCAGGCTCTGAAAAATAAAATGGGCAATGGTTCCAAGAACGAAGCAATCGATACTTCTAAAGAATAACTGTTCGCTTGCTGGACAATATGATATTCTATAGATCGTGTAACCTATACGATTCGTAGAGCAAAAGTTAAGCCATACAGGACTTCATTGCCTGCTATGGCTTTTCCGTCGAACGAAGAAAATCCAGATCGTAGTTGAACTTACAGAGGAGGTGCGGCAGAGATGAGTAAAAAAAGTCACTGGATTGCAGTCATTATTATTGTGGTTGGTTTTCTGATGCTCTTTAACCGGAATATGAACTTGCTGACGGCTGCCGCACTTATTTTGTTAACGGTCGGAATGCTTCAGATTCGAAAAGGAGAAACAAAAAAAGGGTATCGTTATCTTGGTGTTGGCGCAGCCTTGCTGCTCTTGGATAACTTGATGATTGTCTTTTTAATTGTACTCGCATCATTAGCTTATTTTTATTCCAAGAACAAAAAGATTCATCTACATGATGATGTCATGAAAAAACAAAATTTTATGGCCCGTTATTACTGGGATCAATCCTCCTGGAGGCTGCGCAGTATGAGTCTATGGCATGCCATTGGCGAGGTCAACGCGGATCTGTCCCTCTCTATTCCTGAAGAGAAGCAAACGATTGTGCTGTTGCAAGGGGTTATGGGCAATGTACGTCTAACGCTGCCTGAGGATTACGGGGTTGAGATTGAGGCATCTGTGCTGTTTGGCCGAATCAATCTGCTGGGCGAGCAGGATAGTGGCATGATGAATCGATTAGTATGGAGAACTCCTGGATATGAATCCAGTGAATATAAAGTAAAATTTGTTATTTCGTATATTGTTGGCGACTTAAATATTCATAATCCGTAGTACTAAGAAGTGGATGAGGAAAAGGAGGAGTCCCGGATGAAGGACAGAAAACATACCGATATGGTTACCCGAAGTATGCGTGAAGGGATCCTCCTTGTTTTCATTGTGTTTGCTGTTATTTTATATGTATTGTATACATATGGTTATCTGGCCCCATTTGCAGGCTGGCGTCATCTTATACAGTCCGGGCTGGCTCTGTTGCTGCTTCTGATCGGAATTGGGGCGGTATTTGGATTTTATCAGAGTTACAGGGTGAAAAGGCGGCTAGAATTGTTAACGGAAACGTTGCTGCAATGGGAAAAAGGTTCACTCTCCCGTACGGTACCCGACCTCGGTCAGGATGATGTCGGCCGGCTTAGTGAACAGCTGGGTCGCATCGGCAAAAAGTGGGAGGATCAGGTATCATCCCTGCAAAGGTTATCTACGAACAATGCACAGCTTGCCGAACAGGCCAGAATTACAGCCATTGTAGAGGAGAGACAAAGGCTCGCAAGGGAATTGCATGATGCGGTATCACAGCAGTTATTTGCGATCTCGATGACAGCAACGGCGGTAGGCCGGAAGATGGAGAAGGATTTTGAACGGGCACAGCGGCAGGTTGCTTTGATTGAAGAAATGGCTTCGGTTGCTCAGTCCGAGATGAGGGCACTGCTGCTCCATCTGCGGCCAGTCTATCTGGAGGGTAAACATCTCGAGCAGGGTTTGCGTGATCTGGTGATGGAATTAAAAACGAAAGTGCCGATGGAGATTGTACTGGAGATGGACGAAGATATTCATCTGGTAAAGGGAATTGAGAATCATTTATTCCGAATCATTCAGGAAGCGATGTCCAATACATTGCGTCACGCAAAAGCGGAGAAAATGGAGATCAGGTTGCAACGCCGAATGGATGCGGTGCGTGTACTGATTCGAGACGACGGGCAGGGCTTCGATCTGGATGAACAGAAGCAGGCTTCATATGGTTTGGCGAATATGCGTGAACGGGTTACGGAGATCGGGGGAGCCATCCAATTTGTGACGGCACCTGGCAAAGGAACACGGATTGAGATTACCATCCCTTTGATGAACGATGAAAGCGAGGTAGAACATGTCAATGGAACCGGAAGTCGAAACGGAGACGGAAGCGTCGATCAGAGTATTGCTCGTGGATGATCATGAGATGGTGCGTATAGGTCTTGCCGCGGTTCTTGATACGGAAGACGGCATTGAAGTAATCGGTGAAGCCGGAAGTGGAGAGGAAGGCATCCGGCTTGCACAGGAGTATAAGCCGGATGTTGTGCTGATGGACCTTGTCATGGAAGGTATGGATGGCATTGAAGCGACACGTCAGGTGCTCAAAATGAACCCGGAATGTAAAGTCATTGTGCTGACCAGTTATCTGGACGATGAGAAAATGTATCCGGTCATTGAAGCAGGAGCTTTCAGTTATCTGCTGAAAACGTCCAGAGCCAATGAGGTAGCTGATGCGATTCGTGCCGCTGCCCGCGGACAATCTGTTCTGGAATCACAGGTAGCATCCAAGATGATGAATCGGTTCAGACAGCCGCAAGCGGCAGCACCTTTACACGAAGAGTTAACCGATCGCGAGATGGATGTTCTGCGGTTGCTGGCGCAGGGCAAGTCCAATCAGGATATTGCGGATGAACTGATCATCGGTATTAAGACGGTTAAGTTCCATGTAACCAACCTGCTGGCCAAACTGGATGTGGATGACCGGACACAGGCTGCTATCTACGCTTATAAGAATGGATTAGCCGAGTAAGATGATGATGTAACCGCAAGGTGTGTGTCTGCAATGGAAAGAAATATGAACAGAAAGCTCGTTCTGCCCTAACGTGGTGGATGGGCTTTTTTTGTGCATCCGTAGAGAGAATATGGTAGAAGGTATAGGTCAAGTCTGAAGAGGGCATGCTGTTGATAGATTCATAGATTGGCAGAGCGAACGGGGGGAATTCACTTGGTAAAACGTTGGATGAATACAGGGGTTGTTGCCATAGCCATTATTATTTTAATCGGGGTTACACAGGTATATGCAGAGAATGCAGAAGTAGAAAAGAAAGGTTCTGGTACCGAAGTGGCAGGACTGGAGCAATTGTTACATACAGCAGATGCAGTTATAAAACATGCAGATCAATGGGTGATCAAATGGCAAGTCGCAGGCCACGGGTATGCTCGTACGCAAGCTGTGAAGCTGGCAGCAGATCTGGGACTTGAAGCACCCGTTCAAGATGTTCGAACCGGACATGATGTCTATCGAAGCGAAGGGGAAGTTGGCATGTCTGAATCTTCAATAGGGTTGTTGCTTAATGTGGCGAGTACAGAACAGGATGAATATTATGTGATCGTGCAGCTGGCAGGAAGAGCAAAACTGGATCGTCAGGCATTGCTTGCTTTACATGGTCAGGTGGAGGAGGCAATGACTGAAAACGGTTTGAAAGAAGCAAGCTGGAATATGTCCGTACAGGGCAAGTTAAGTGAGATGAGTGAAGGAAATGGAGAATCATCCACAATAGACGTATCAAATATAGCTCAGGCTAGTGTGGGGATTAAGCCCGGTGAACAGTTAGCAGCGCTGGAAGCCAAGCTCTTTGGTGAACTGGATATGACGGAAGTTGAGCGTTATGAGGATGTAGCTACAGCCAGTGTTTCGTATCAGGCGACAGAGTTACCGCTAAAGATTCTGAGCGGCTCACACCTATTAAATATGCAACTTGCGGTACATCAAGTTAGTGGGCAGGATGATGCGCGTGTTACTGTCGGTTTTCCGGTGATCACGATTGAATATTAAATGATGGAGGTAATGATATTGTAGCTGAATCCTGGCAGGTGATATGCTAAAATAGCATCACATCCAAGTTGGGACTTGCTGGTAATTGTCATTTAGTTTAATGAGATCGACTGAACTGAACACTATTACATAGCTCGGGAAGCGGATTAGAAGATCTTCCCGGAGGAAAGAGGGGCCTATGGACAATAAACAAATGCAAAATGAAGTACAGACACCAGGTGCAGTATTTTTCATTTTTGGAGCAACGGGAGATTTGGCCCGCCGGAAGTTGTTTCCGGCCATCTACAGTTTATACCGTGAAGGCAAGCTTGCTGATGACTTTGCGGTCATTGGCGTAGCTCGGCGTCCGAGGTCCAAGGAACAGTTTCGGGACGATCTTCTGGAATCTATCCAGGAGTTCTGCCGTTACCCGGCGGGGGATTCGCAGGAGTGGAACGCTTTTGCTGAGCATTTTGAATATAAATCACTGGACATCAACAACGTGGACGGGTTCCGGGAACTGCGGGAGCAGACGGAACAGTTGGAGGCTAAGTTCAAAACACCGGGAAATCGGTTGTTCTATCTGGCACTGGCACCTGAGTTGTTTGGCAGTGTGTCGTACAGTTTAAGAGATGGCGGCATGCTGGAGAGCAGTGGATGGAATCGTCTGGTGATTGAGAAGCCGTTTGGATATGATCTGCCATCGGCCGAGAAGCTGAATGAACAGATCCGCGAGGTGTTTAGGGAAGAGGAAATCTATCGGATTGACCACTATCTTGGTAAGGAAATGGTGCAAAATATCGAGGTAATTCGCTTCGGGAACGCCTTCTTTGAACCACTATGGAACAACAAACACATTGCGAACGTTCAGATTACACTGGGTGAGACAGTTGGTGTAGAGGAACGCGGAGGATATTATGATCATTCCGGCGCCCTGCGTGATATGGGGCAGAATCATATGTTGCAGATGCTGACGATGATCGCGATGGAGCCGCCAAGTCGTCTGTTCCCGGAGGATATCCGGGATGAGAAGGTGAAGGTGCTCCGTTCCCTGCGAGAGTTTACGTCAGATGAAGATGTGCGTAACAACGTTGTACGTGCCCAGTATACGGAAGGGGAGTACCGCGGTAAACAGCTTCCCGGATATCGTCAGGAAGATAAGGTTGATCCGGAATCGAATACGGAGACGTATTTTGCTGCACGCGTATTTGTAGATAACTTTCGCTGGGCTGGTGTGCCATTCTATATTCGGACAGGCAAACGTCTGCCGGTGAAAACAACGGAAATTGTAGTTGAGTTCAAATCAATGCCGAATAACGTATACCTCGGTAAAAAATATAAGCTTGAGCCGAATCTGCTTGTGATTCGGGTGAATCCGATGGAAGGCATTTATATCAAAATTAATGCCAAAAAGCCGGGCTCGGATTCCGAGATTCAGCCCTTGGCGATGGACTTCTGCCAGAGTTGCATGATCGGAATCAACTCGCCCGAAGCTTATGAGCGCCTGCTGCATGATGCAGCAGAAGGCGATTCCACATACTTCACCCGCTGGGATGAAGTGGCGACTGCTTGGTCTTTTGTCGATCGGATCGCGGCCGCTTGGGGACGTAATCAGGGTGAGTTGTACACGTATCCGGCAGGAACGTGGGGCCCGGAGGCAACAGCCAAGCTGCTGGAGCAGGATGGTTTCCATTGGTGGCCGGTGAATGGGCAGGATGAGGACAGCGTCATTTGGCATGTGAATGGTTAGCAAAGGGCCTTGGAAGATCGCATGAAAGATGCGGTCTTTCGGGCTTTTTTCAGTTGATGCCCCATCGAAGTTACGGACAAAGAAGTAGATCCTAAGTGGCTCCATCAAAAGGAAATAAATAATTTAAATTAAGTTGTTGACAAAAAGTAAGTGAATAACTTATACTCAACACATGAGTTAAAGAGTTAAGCAAAAGACCTGCTGCGTTCGGTCAAAACGTGATATAGAAATTCCGACACAGAGGAACGTTCATGAGTAAACCAGTTGAAGGGGTTTGCGGGCAGACAGAATCATGAAAAAAAATTTCGCATAATATCTTTAATCTAAGAATACTATTTTGTATATATCGAATGGAGGAAAAGAAAATGATGTTGGATGTAGGATTGTTGTTGATTCGTTTGGTGATTGGTTTGTCGTTCATGGCGCACGGGGCACAGAAGTTGTTTGGATGGTTCGGAGGATATGGAATCAAAGGTACAGGCGGATGGTTTGAATCCATGGGCATGAAACCTGGTGCACTCGTTGCTTTGCTGGCAGGACTTGCTGAATTCGGCGGCGGATTGCTGCTCGCGCTGGGTCTTCTGACACCGGTAGGCGGAATTCTGATCGCACTGACTATGGTGATTGCCATCGTTAAGGTACACGGTGCTAACGGTTACTGGTCTACACAGAACGGATTTGAGTATAACCTCGCCATCCTTGTGGTGGGTGTGGCTCTGGCTCTGACAGGCGGCGGGCAATATGCGCTGGATGCACTGATCTTCTAAAATCGAATGATCTGTAAGACATGAGAGGAACCCGAATGCCAGTTACATGGCGGAAGGGTTCTTTTTTTGTGAAGAAAAGTGTTGAATTGGTGGAAGCTAATCGGTTATTTTCGGCACAGATTATGGTACAATAGGAGAGTTGAATTGAGAACGAGGGAAAAAGCATGAATGGAAGCACTGATCTGAAAGGATGAACTCCATTGTAAATGTGTAAAATGAATTTATCGTGTACCTCTGATGATGAGGATGACATGCGAGTTTATAATCAACCGGCTTAGCCTTGGTGGCATAAAGTTTTAGAGCTTACAACTAGGTTTGAAAGTTTACCGAGTGAATCTATGGATGACCGGCGCTGACCGGATTAACGTGAATGAACGGATGAAAGGGATAGACGCTATGAGCAAAGCTGCAAATAACATTCTTCAAAAGGAAGTGGACAAACGCCGGACGTTTGCCATTATCTCTCACCCCGATGCGGGTAAAACGACTTTGACCGAGAAGCTGCTGTTGTTCGGGGGAGCGATTCGCCTTGCGGGAACGGTTAAAGCCCGGAAAGCGAGCAAACACGCGACAAGTGACTGGATGGAAATTGAGAAACAACGGGGGATCTCGGTTACGTCCTCTGTAATGCAGTTCGATTATCTGGATCATCGGGTGAACATTCTGGATACTCCTGGTCACCAAGACTTCAGTGAGGACACGTATCGTACACTTACAGCTGCCGACAGCGCGGTGATGTTGATTGACGTGGCAAAAGGTGTCGAAGCACAGACAATTAAATTGTTCCAGGTGTGTGCGAAGCGCGGCATTCCGATCTTTACGTTTATCAACAAGCTCGACCGTGAGGGTCAAAGTCCGTTTGATCTGATGGAAGAACTGGAGAACGTGCTGGGTATTCGCTCCGTGCCGATGAACTGGCCGATTGGAACAGGCCGCGATCTGTGCGGTGTGTATGACCGGATGAAAAATCAGGTGGAACTGTTCCAGGGCGACGATCATTCGACGATCAAAGTGCAAAAAGTCGATGGATACAAAGATCCGATTATCCGTGAGATGGCGGGCGAGTATCTGCATGATCAGCTGTGTCAGGAGCTTGAACTTTTGGATGTCGCGGGTGACCCGTTTGATATGGAAAAGGTACAGCGTGGCGAATTGACTCCGATCTTCTTCGGTAGTGCAATTAACAATTTCGGTGTGCAGACGTTCCTGGAGAACTTCCTGGAACTGGCTCCGAAGCCAGAACCGCGCCGCAGTACCGCAGGCGAAATTGAACCAACGAATGAGAAGTTCACTGGTTATGTGTTCAAAATTCAGGCGAACATGAACCCTGCGCACCGCGACCGGATCGCGTTCTTGCGGATTGTATCGGGCAAATTCGAGCGAGGGATGAGCGTTAAACATAATCGTGTGGGCAAGGAAATTAAACTGTCCCAGCCGCAGCAATTTCTGGCACAAGATCGGGATATTGTTGAAGAGGCTTATGCAGGCGACATTATTGGTTTGTTCGATCCGGGCATTTTCCGGATTGGGGATTCGCTGAGTCAGGGCAGTGAAGTGGTATTCGATGAATTGCCAACGTTCTCGCCAGAGATTTTTGCGAAGGTAACGGTTAAAAATGCCTTGAAACACAAACAGTATCAAAAAGGGATCGATCAGCTTACGGAGGAAGGTACCATTCAGGTATTTAACACGGTGAGCTTTGATGAGACCATTCTGGGCGTAGTTGGTCAGCTCCAGTTCGAGGTATTCGAATACCGGATGAAGGGTGAATACGGGGTAGATGTGCAGCTGCAACGGATGCAGTATCAGTTTGCCCGCTGGATCGTGGACGAGAACTTAGACCCGAGTAAATTCCGGATCAACTCTGCCCTGGTAAAAGATAAAAAAGGAAACTATGTTGTACTCTTCGAGAATGAGTATGCGATGAGAACGGCGATCGATAAAAATCCAACGGCGAAGTTCCTGGAAACTGCGCCTTAATGTTACCGAGATATAATGAAATCCCTCCGCCGCGTGGTGGAGGGATTTTTTGCTTATCCTTACCTATTTGGCAGCATTATTCTAACTGCCGGGTTAGGGGGACTTTTTTTTGCAGACAGAACAAACGGTTTGATGGTTCCCTTATCCCGCTAATACTTCGGTTATCGAAGTGGTTGAACGGGAATGGTGTGCAGATGCTCCTGCGCGATTTGAATCATTTCATCCTGCTTGGCAGGTTCGGTGTTCTTCCAGATCATCTCGAAAATGGCACCAAGTCCAGGCAAAGCTGCTTCAGGTCCATCCACTGATCCTTCGATCATCTCCCGGAGCTGGTCATCACTCTTGTCATGGACCTTATGAACAATCGCTTCACGCAAGCTTAATGTAATGGGCATCGCAATTCCCTCCTCGTGTTATTCGGCTGCTGTATTACTGTTCCCTGTGGAGGATGAGCGCATTCAAGTTTTTCTGTCTTTGTGGTATACTACGAAGGATTATTTACGTTGGCATCGTACCGGAATTGGTACGTCTTGCCGTAATGCAGCGGGAGGTTAAATACCCTGATGGCGAAGAAACAATATGCTGTAATCGGTATGGGACGATTCGGGTCAAGTATAGCGCATGCACTGAGCGGTATGGGGTTTGACGTGCTGGCGATTGATGCGAACGAGCAGCGGACGCAGGAAATGTCCAATGTGGTGACCCATGCGGTATCGGCAGATTCAACGGATGAAGAAGCGCTGCGAGCGCTGGGAATACGTAATTTTGACGTTGTCGTTGTAGCGATTGGCGAAGATATACAAGCGAGTATTTTGACCACTTTGATATTGAAAGATATGGGTGTACCCGTATTGATTGTAAAAGCTCAGAATGAATTGCATGGCAAGGTGTTGCAGAAGATTGGTGCGGACAAAGTGATCTACCCTGAACGGGATATGGGTCTGCGTGTAGCGCATCACTTAACATCCCCCAACATTCTGGACTATATTGAGTTATCTGAGGATTACAGCATTCTGGAGATGAAGGCCTCTGAGCAGATGATTGGCAAAAACCTGCTGGAGCTGAACATCCGGGCACGTTTCGGCTGTAACGTTATGGCAATTAAAAGCGGGGGTTCGATGAACATCTCTCCTTATGCCGAGGATCGGATTGCAGATGGAGATGTGCTGGTTATTGTCGGGCACAAGGATCATCTGACCAAGCTGGAGCTGGCCTATCCAAAGTGATTAAGGAATAATAATGAGCCCGAAAATGGGAAGGATGGAACGATGGATATTGTATCACCGCAAAATACACGTGTAAAAGAATGGGCACAGTTGCTGGAGAAAAAGCATCGAACCCGTCAACATAAATATATAATCGAGGGTATTCATCTCGTACAGGAAGCATTGCGTGCCGGAGCTGATCTGGAGTGTATCGTGTACGATGGTGAGCAGGGAGTGCCTGTAGAACTGGCTGGACTGGAGAATCCACTGAAGCGAGTCGAGTGGGTCAGTGTGTCTCCTGCCGTGATCGCCAAATGTACGGATACGATGACACCTCAGCCGATATTTGCCATCGTGCGAAAAAGCAAAGAGTCGCTGCAAAGTCTTATCGCAGAGCCACAAGGATTGGTGGTTGTGCTTGATGGTGTGCAAGACCCTGGCAATGTGGGTACGATTATTCGCAGTGCGGACGCTGCCGGAGCCGCAGGTGTCGTTCTTGGCGCTGGTTGTGCGGATGTGTATAACCCGAAGACGATTCGATCAACGATGGGCTCTTTGTTTCATCTGCCTATTGTGGAGGGCGAGTTGCAGTCGTTGCTTCCTGAAGCAAAAGCCGCAGGCGTGAGGCTGGTTAGCACCTCTTTGCAGGCAGCGTATTCGTGTTACAGTTATGATTTTACCCAGCCTGTGTGGCTTGTTATAGGAAATGAGGGCAAGGGCATCTCAGACACCACGGCACAGCTCGTTGATGACGCAATTACGATTCCGATGCAGGGACAAGCTGAGTCGCTTAACGCCGCGATGGCAGCAACGATATTGTTGTTTGAAGCGATGCGGCAGCGGATGGTTTAACAAATAAAAAAATCCTGCTGTCCAATTTTATTTTTTAACGTTTTCCCAACCATTGTTCAAGTATTTTTCTCTATCATTCTATAAGTGTATTTACTTAACCCAAAGTATTAACTATAATAAAGACAATTAAATTGAATATCTCAAATCGGAAGCACCGATCAACCTTAAAGGGTTAGATTGGTGCTTTTTTATTTTTTAAGGGAATCGAGGAAGAGATAGCCAAAGTGCAGGATCAAAATAAACATACGTTTGATTTTGGGGAAGGGGAAAAGTGATATGGAGAAAGAAGAAGAGTTACTCCTGGTTGTTCGGCTAATGGTTGGAGGAGGATTATTGTTTTTGAGCCGAGGCATTTATCAACTGTATGGTCACGATCTGCTAAACAGAACTTTTATGGAAATTGTATTCATTTTCATGTTTGTGGTGATGATGCGGTTGTTTCGTAAGTTGTCACTTTTTCAACTCGCCTTAGATGTATTAAGGGATGTTTATCGCTTATATAGAAAGAGTCGGAATAGTGACTAAGACAGCTCTTTTAACCGGTTATCAACCTATTTTCTAGAGTATTGCAATGGGATCGTACGCAGTGGCTCTTGTCGATTGTCTGAACTTTCCTTGTTAACTATCCCAAATGAGGTAAGATTATTGGTATCTTCAAAAGAATGTGCCACGCTCACGTTAATGTACAAGATGCTGCCAGCGGTCTTTGGTATTGGTACGTGATCAGGGCGACCTTAAAGGGAGTTATCTGGATGCTACAGGTTCAATTATGTTTTGTATATGCTATGGTCAAAGGACTACGGCTTGGTTATCTCATTCCAATTTTTCTATGTATGAGCCTATTCCAACTTCAGCCCGAAGTTTTTGGAATAGGTTTTTATTATGTTTATAAAAAATTTAAAATTAAATCGAACGATATCATAGACCTAAACCAATATATAGTATCAGCAGAAAGGGGATGGAAAATGAGTGAACAGAATGAGTACATAATATTGGTGAAACTTACCTTGGCTGGAGACCATGAGGCTTATGGAGAGTTATATGAGAAGACGGTAACGGATGTGTATCGTACGGTTCGTTTTCTGGTGCATGATGCGGCGGATGCCGAGGATCTGGTGCAGGAGATTTATATTCAGGCTTATCGATCTCTGGCACGATATGATCCTGGACGTGCTTTTCGGCCTTGGTTAATGGGGGTTAGCATGCGACAGGTCAAAAGTTACCGACGTAGGAAAATGATGCAGTTTCGCTTTAAGCAACGGATGGAGCAGATGGATACAGGTATGGAATATGATTTTTCACCACATCTGATTCGTAAGCTGGCCAATCTTCCCTTACTGGAGCAAGTGCAGCGTCTGCCTTACAAGTTGCAACAGGTAGTGACTTTACACTATCTGAACGAATATACCCAGGAAGAAGTCGCTGATATTTTAGATATCCCGCTGGGTACGGTCAAATCTCGAATTCATGCGGCACTCACCAAGTTGAGACAGAAGCAGCAACTGCACTCTGAATTTACGAGAAAGGTGGACAATGCCAATGAAATTGGATGAACAGTTACGGTCGGCATATCAGGAGAAAACGAAAGATTGGATCATCTCGGATCGTGTCAAACATAATGTAATGAATGGGACTCTGAGAAAAACGACTAATGTACAACGAAGCAAAACATGGCGGGTGACCATACTGCTGCTGGCAGCGCTTCTTATCCCTACAGGTGCTTACGCGGGGTATACATATCTGGCTGACAGTATATATGGTTCACGGGAAAACATCACCCCGTTAGGTGGGACAGCAGCAGATTACGAGCGATTGGAAGCAAAGCTGCAGCAGGCCAAGGCTCATTTTACGGAAAGTGAATTCGGGCTTTATATGGGACTGCTCAAACAATTTGGACAAATGGCATTGATCCATGCTGATGCCCAGGGGAAAATGAATCCGGATAGCTGGAGTATAGAGGAGCAGGAAAAGTACAAGCAGATTACAGCAAAGCTTGAGCCCTTTTTTGATAAAATAAATTCGTTAGAGAACAAGTCGTCAAAATCTATACCTGTTTCACCGAGGCTGATGGATGAGGATGAATTTTGGACGGAACAGTTTACCAAGGCTGAAAAGTTGTTTACGAAGGAAGAATATGCCGACTTTAGATCCGTATATGAACAAATGAAGACGTATAAAACGAAAGTAGAAGATACAGACGGGAGTTACCACATGGAGCGTTTATCCAAGGATCAGCGAGCTAATCTGGATCAATTGACAGAGTATATGAGTGCGTATTTGGAAAAACTGGGGCTGGATGTACGCTGATTCATACGGTTCATCTATTCCATATTATCTCATATGTACGTTCTAAGGGAAACGTCAAAACGTCATCTCATTCCACTCCTCATCCTTAACCGATACTGATGTGGTGTGGTGCCGGTAGCTTTACGAAATACTTTGCAAAAATAAGATGGACTGGACATGCCGACACGGTGGCCGATCTCAGGAATGGATAAAGATGTACGACCGAGCAGTACGCAGGCTTGACGAATACGGGTGGCTTGAGCATATGCAATAATGCTGGTGCCGGTTGCCTTTTTAAACACATGGGACAGGTGATAAGCAGAGAGATGCAGTTCATCTGCAATATGGGCTAAACGAAAAGGTTTCGCGAAGTGTTGCTCAATCCACTGCATGGCTGCTCCGGCGTGGGGATCGATGATTTCTGAACGCCCTGTTGGTTGGTTTGACGAATACTGATCTAGGGGACGGGCTGTTATATTCCAGATGTAGCGTAATTGCGTCAGTGCATCCAGTACAAAAAGACAGGCATCTTCCGCAGCTTCATGAGGTAATAATTCAGGGTATTGTTCACCGAAAAGTTCCATTCGCTGAATGAGTGGTGAATCCGGTAGGAGAAAGATCGGTTGTATAGAATGCTGCTCATTGAGAAGGTGTTCGGTAAATTGATGAGTGGCTATGAAGTGTGGCCAATAGGCATGTAGTAACTCTAGCTCCACCATAAGCACCGTGCGTATAAACGGGTGTGCTTCAGATAACTGAATTTGCACATGGTGCATCTGAAAAGGCCGGAAAATCATCAGTGTACCCGGTTCAAGTGGAAATACCTGTCCCTCGGTAATCAATTGCCCGTAACCGTCATGAATATAGGTTAATTCTAGCTGTGAATGAGCATGAAAGACCTCGCGAAAGGCTACATGGGATGTACGGCGACATGCCAGGCTGAATTGCCTATCACTTATATGTGACATAGAAATCAGATGACCTCCCTTACCATCGCAAGATAGTTATATTTTATCACAGAATACATGCATAAAAGCGCTTTATTCCGAGGTATTGTGAAAGAACTAAGGGAGGGATAGAGTGATGATTAAAGTAGCTATTATTGGTGCTGGTGCGATTAGTAGTGCGCATATCTCTGCGTATATGAAGTTCCGGGAGCGATGCCGGATTGTAGCTGTGGTCGATGTGTATGTGGAAAAAGCGCAAAAGCGAATCCTTGAGTACGGACTACATGATGCTGTTGCTGTAAGGGATTATCATGAACTGCTACAAAACGATATTGATCATGTATCGATCTGTACACCTCCGTATACCCATGCTTCCATCGCGTGTGATTTCATGAAGGCTGGCAAGCATGTATTGGTTGAAAAACCGATGGCTTCTTCATTGGAGGAAGCGGATCAGATGCTGAAAGCAGCGCAGGATAGCGGCAAACTGCTGTCGGTTGTTGCCCAGAATCGGTTTACCACTCCCATGATGAAGCTTAAAAGTGTAATAGACAGCCGTCAAATGGGGCCCATTCTCCATGTTCAAGTGGACTCCTACTGGTGGCGAGGATATAGCTATTATGATCTGTGGTGGCGTGGGACTTGGGAAAAAGAAGGAGGCGGCTGTACGCTTAATCATGCGGTACATCATATAGATGCCATGCTCTGGATGATGGGGGCGCCCATCGAGGTGCAGGCTATGATGGCCAATACGGCACATGATAATGCCGAGGTGGAGGACATATCCATGGCGATGCTACGCTTCAGCCAGGGAGCAGTGGGTATGATTACAAGTTCCGTGGTACATCACGGAGAGGAGCAGCAGTTAATTTTTCAAGGAAAAGAAGCCCGCGTGTCGGTTCCCTGGAAAGTAGTCGCATCCACTTCGCAAAGTAATGGATTCCCCGAACCTAATCCGGATCTCGAACGGCAGCTTCAGCAGCAGTATGATGCATTGCCGGAAGTTATTCATTCAGGTCACGCCGGACAGGTAGAGAATGTGCTGGATGCTATAGAGAAGGGGACATCGTTAGTTGTTGATGGAGAGAGCGGACGTGATACGCTGGAGCTAATTGTTGGGATATATAAGTCTGCAAGTACTGGGGAGAAGGTGGTTTTTCCTATACCATCGGACGATACATTTTATTCCAGAGAGAGTATGATGCGGCATGTTGTTCACTTTTATGAAAAGAAGTCGTCTGTTGAAAATTTTGAGGATAGGGGCATTACGCTTGGACGCAGATTGGATGCAGAGTGAACAAAGATAAGATAACGTTTAAGTAGTACCTCATTATGCAGGAAACAGAAAAATATAAAATGAGAAAGAAGCCGCTTTATCTACGGATAAAGCATTTTTTTTTATTCAAATACGATCGTGATCCTCATCATGTAGTTTTGGTAATAATGAGCTGGATACCAAACAACAACAGGGCAGACCAAGATGCAGAAAAATGTGGAGTGTGAAAAAAAGAATCCTATTGCATGAAAATATTGTTAGTTTTTAATTTATATGATACTATTTTACGGGATTGGAACCAAAGTAATAGGTCTTTGGAATCAAAACAGAGGAGGAGACAGAGTATCGTGAAGAAGTGGGGAAGTTTATTTTTATCAGGAGTTTTGTTATTTGGGAGTATGGGCACAGCAGTTCAGGCTGAAACTGTAACCGATGCAGTGTATGATCGTGACGGGAAAGCAACTGTTGCCGTAAAAACGTTTAAAGACTTAAACGGGAATTGGGCACAGGAAGTCGTTGAAAAATGGGCTGGTAGAGGTATTGTACAAGGAAATAAACAAGATCTTTTCTTACCTAAGGAAGAAATTACACGTGCCGAGTGGGCGGCTATGATTAATCGTGTTTTCCAGTATGAACAAGTTGGTCATTCAACTTTTACCGATGTATCTCAATCTGATTGGTATGCTCAAGATGTCGCTAAAGGCGTTCAAGCAGGATATATTCAAGGATACAAAGACGGTTCTTTCCACCCAAATGCTACACTAACAAGGCAGGAGGCAGCAACTGTAGTATCACGAATTTTAAACTTGCAGGGTAGTGGAGAGACCAGTTTTACAGATCAGATAGATATTAAAAGTTGGAGTAAAGAGGCTGTAAGTGCTGCTGCTGAGAAGCAGATCGTCGTAGGCTATAGCAATGGTAGTTTCAAACCGAATAGTGCAGTCACCAGAGCTGAAGCAGTACAGATTCTAGACAGGGCTTTTAGTACATATGGAAGCTGGTACGGACAAGAAGGCCAGTATGGTTCTAAGGACAAGAAAGAAGAGATTCAAGGAAACGTAGTCATCGGCGCTTCGGGCGTAACTCTTCAGAATATGACTATTACAGGTGATCTGATTATCAGCAAATCTGTTGGTCAAGGAGATGTATTCCTCAAAAACGTAACAGTTCAAGGAAAAACTTACGTATATGGCGGTGGAGAGAATAGTGTACATCTGGAAGATTCCGTTTTGCTGACGGTTATTGTCAACAAAAAAGATGGCACAGTTCGTTTGGTTGCTTCGGGAAAAACGGAAGTACATGAGATGACAATTCAAACTTCTGCAAACATTGAATCTAATGGAACTGCAAAAATCGATAAGCTCAAGCTATCCGAAGCACTTCCCGAAAAGTCCAGAGTATATCTTAAAGGGAATTTTGATACCGTAGATGTTGAAGCTAAGAGTATAAATATTCAAGTTCCTTCTGGAACGGTTACGGAACTAAATTTTGCTGATTCGGCCGAGGGAACCGAAGTTCAGATTAGTAAGGAAGCAAAAGTAATAACAGCTATCCTTAATGCAGCAGTCAAGATGTTTGGGACAGGCACCGTGGAACAGGCTACAGTTAATGCTGTGGGTGTAACTATGGAAAAGGCACCAAACAAAGTGATTTTAGGTTCTTCGGTACCTTCAGGTACAACCGTACAAATTGACGGTACGAGCAAGCCCGTCACTTCGATTCCAACTTCAAATGTACCCTATGGAAGCACTGGATCATCTTCAGGTTCAACTGGTGGAACGGGCAACTCAAATTCTGGAAGTCCAACCCCGGGAAGCCCGAATCCGGGAAATGGAGGTTCTACCCCTTCACCAAGCGGTCAATATGGCAGTTATGAGGGAGGCTCCTTTTTTATACTAGGTACAGAAGAACAAGCGATTACAGCAACGGAGTCAGTATATGTGTACAGTCCTCGGAGCGGTAATGTTTATGCTACTACTCAGAATATTGATGGCAAAAATCTTATTCTACTCGATGAAGCAGTAAAAGCTGGAGCAGCTATTAAATTCCCCATTGTGGCAAATGAAAGAACAGAAGTTCCAACAGCTGAGCTAATTAATCACTATGGCGGATTAAGAATTTTTGTATTGGATGCAATGAATAATAGTTCTCAAGTTAATTATTATAATGTCATGGATGGTCCAGATAAACCTTTGGTTCAGAAGTCAACAAGTATGAGTGGAAGCTGGGTTTCCATTCGGGAATCTTATTCCATTAGTTTTAATCGGATGATTATGGAGTCTGAACTAGGAAAATTAAGAGATTATATTCTCGTTTCTACAGGGTCCCAAACACCCAATTTTGTTCCTCTTGATCCAGAGGATGAAATCTCAATCAAATACAACAAAATTGAGATCAATCCCAAGAAGGCAGTTCTGGGAAAAAGCACCTACTTTAAGGTGTTAGAAGGCGCGGTTTCTACAACGGATAGTGTTTATAAAAATGAAGTTTATACCACATCGAAATTTATTTCATATACTCGTCCCGTATTTGTAGATCATCCAACTGAATGGAGAATACAGGAGCCTGTTGGCACTGTGATTAAATTTACTTTAGACTATGGTGGGGGCACGGTTTACTTTGTTTACGAGGATACCTATGGTACTATAGCCAATTTTGAAAAAGAAGTCAGGGATGGTCATGGAATGAAGTTAGAAATCCCGCAAGATATCGAAGGAAAGGTTTTTGAATTCGACACCAAAGATTTACAGCCAGGAAAATATCGATTCTATATGGCTAATGGATACACGATTTACGTAACCCTGAAATAAACATAATTTTCAAAAAACGGAGGGATGAATTCCCTTCGTTTTTTTGTCTCTCATTTGTTGAACTGCGGCAGAATATGATTAATGAACCATTGTCCTGTATGGTCCTGTAAAACAGGACCATAACGGTTACAGCCACTTCTCCGCCCATCGCTCGACAGCGCTTAACGCGCGCCCGAGTTCGCTTCCTTTGCGGGACAACATATATTCAGTCCGAACGGGACGTTCAGTAACGACATGCCGTACGACCAGTCCCTCTTCTTCCAATTCCTTCATACGCTCATTCAATACACGTTTGCTCAAATCGGGAATATAAGCATGAATTTCACTGAAGCGTTTGGGTTCTTCCATTAACGCATGGATAATTAATGCTACCCATTTTCGGCCAATGATCTGATAAGATTGTTCCACTTTTGAGCACATTTGTTTGGCATTCTCATCATCGTTCATAACTGTACTCCTTTGGTTTAGTATCCCTTGTAATATACTTAGTATACTTATTGTAACCTTCTTGTCCACAGGGGATATGTATAAAATGTCACAATCCAATTGCTATTAAACTTACCACATAAAGCGTTAACATTCAACAAAACCCCTGTAAACACTGGAGTTCACAGGTTCGACACGAATGTTGACGAATTGTGACGACAGGTGTAATATGGGTAACGTTAATTCTAAAGGTTACAATTTATAACCTGATCAAAGATGATTAAGGTTGTGGAGAGAAGGAATGTTCCCATGGTTGGATTGAGGCAGCGTTAATAAACGGAGGCAAGGCGGGCGATGTGCCCACTTATTCCGTCTTTTGTCATGCTTGGATTTGACCATTTTGCAACATCATATACTATACTGCACAGATCATAGGAGGCACTCCAATGGATGCAATGACATTTGTCCTGTTCGGGGCAACAGGCGATTTAGCCAAACGTAAAATTTACCCTGCATTATACAATCTGTACGTAGATCAGAAAATGCCGAAGGCATTCTCCGTCATCGGTTTGGGCCGTCGTGAACTGTCAGATGCAGACTTCCAGGCGAATGTGGAAAAGTCACTGCAGGAATTCTCCCGTCAAAAGCCGGAGGAGGCATCACGGGTACGTGATTTCATCGGAGCTTTCCGTTACTGTTCGCTGAACAATACGAAGCTTGAAGATTACACCCGGTTGCTTGAACTGGTACAAGAACGTGAACAAGAATTGAATATCCCTGAAAACCGCATGTTCTATATGTCGGTTGCACCTGAATTTTTCGAGCCAATCGCACTGAATATTCAAGAAAGCGGTCTGGGCAACACGAAGGGCTGGAAGAAACTGATTATCGAAAAGCCATTTGGACATGATTTGCAATCTGCTCGTGAGCTGAATGAGAAGTTGAGCAATACGTTTGCGGAAGAAGAAATTTATCGGATCGACCACTTCCTAGGAAAACCAATGGTACAAAACATCGAAACATTGACGTATGCCAACCCGGTGATTCAGGCACTTTGGTCTAACCGTTACATTGCGAATGTGCAAATCACAGCCAGTGAAACCGTAGGTGTTGAGGAACGCGCTGCGTATTATGATCAAAGTGGTGCGCTTCGCGATATGTTCCAGAACCATATGCTTCAACTGCTGATGATGATTGCGCTGCATCTGCCAAAACGCTGTACACCGCAAGAAATTCAGTATAAAAAGAAAAAAATTGCTGAGTCGCTGCGCCCATTAAACAAAGAGAATGTAGCATCAGAAGTGGTTCGCGCCCAATATGGTGCAGGCGAGCTTCAAGGCTCCGCAGTCGTTGGTTATCTGGACGAGCCTGGTATCCCTGCTAACTCACAGAATGAAACCTATGTGGCTGCAAGACTGTGGCTGGATGACCCGTTCTGGGACGAGGTTCCATTTTATATCCGTACAGGTAAACGCATGGCTGAGAAATCGACACGAATCGTCGTTGAATTCAAGGCGCCGCTCAAAACAGGGCATGAGTCTGAAAACACGATGGCTCCAAACCTGTTGACGCTGGAGATTGGTCCTGGCGAAAGTATCTCTCTTCAATTAAATGCGAAGAACCCACTGAACCATGGTGAGGTAGAACCGATGCACATGACCTTTAACTCAGGAGAACGTAACGTTCCTGAAGCGTACGAGAACTTGATCTTTGACGCGATGCGTGGAGACTCCACATTCTTTGCACACTGGAACGAAGTTGAACTGGCATGGCAGTGGGTACAACCGATCCAGGAAGCCTTTGAGGCAGGTACCATTCCACTGGATACGTACAATGCAGGTTCGAATGGACCTGAATCAGCCGATCGCTTGACTGCGGAGAATGGATTCCGTTGGTGGTAAGAGAGGAAACATTCCTCAACTATTTTCAAAATATTTCATTGCTTTAAATTATACCGTTCCAATTTTGCATAAGCCCTTCTAGCTTATCCAGCCAGAAGGCCGCAAACATTTTATATATAGATGATTGTTCCTTTTAAAGTGTTTCGTTTGACAGCAAAGAGAGTGGAGGGGACGAAATCGATTCCGAAGAAGCGAAGCGTGCGCCTTTATCACCGGATTTTCTCCTTATCAAAGGAGATCAAAAAAATCTGGGGATAACAGCGCTCGAAGGAACGATTCGTAACCGTAACGGGAATTTGCTGCATGGCCAGGAACTACTTTCATTGAACAATTTGAATACTAAACATTTGCATAAATAGGAGGATTTTATCATGAAACTTGGACTTATCGGACTCGGAAAAATGGGCTTGAACCTGGGTAGAAACCTGATTGATCACAAACACGAAGTGGTTGCCTTTGACCTGAATGCAGAAGCGGTTAAAGAAATGAAAGAATACGGCGCTCAAGGCGTTTCCTCATACAAAGAAATGGTTGAATCCTTGGAATCTCCACGCGTGCTGTGGATCATGGTTCCTCACAATGTAGTGGATGCTGTACTGGCTGAAGTAAGCCCGTTGCTGTCCAAAGGTGACATTATCATCGAAGCAGGGAACTCTCACTACAAAGAGTCCATTCGTCGTTACGAACAGCTGAAACCACAAGGCATTCACTACATGGATGCAGGAACTTCAGGCGGTATGGAAGGTGCGCGTAACGGTGCATGTTACATGATCGGTGGAGATCCGGAAGCTTGGGCGATCGTTGAGCCGGCTTTCAAAGACACTTCCGTAGAAAACGGTTATCTGTACGCGGGTAAAGCAGGCAGCGGTCACTTCCTCAAAATGGTGCATAACGGAATCGAGTACGGCATGATGGCTTCCATTGGTGAAGGCTTCGACGTATTGGAGAAAAGCGGATTTGACTTCGACTTTGAACAAGTTGCGCGTGTATGGAACAACGGTTCCGTAATCCGTTCTTGGCTGATGGAGTTGACAGAGCGTGCGTTCTCCAAGGATGCTAACCTGGATGAAATCAAAGGGGTTATGCACTCCTCCGGCGAAGGCCGCTGGACTGTTGAAACAGCATTTGACCTTCAAACGGCTACACCGGTTATCGCCCTGTCCTTGCTGATGCGTTATCGTTCCCTGGAAACCGATACGTTCACTGGTAAAGTCGTTGCAGCCCTGCGTAACGAATTCGGCGGACATGCGGTTGAAAAAAATTAATCTGTTCATTAGACCAAACCTAAAGATTCCTCATTTGTGAAAAGTAAAACCTTTCGCCTGTGCAGATGGCATATCTGCCACGGGCGGAAGGTTTTTTTGTGCCCGGAGCAGCCTGATTTGTACAACCTGCGGATGTACCGATCAGACTACTCCGTCGTGCATTACAGAGTGCTGTCCTTCTTTTTCAGGACAACATTGCATATGGATAACATATAAGCCTATGGCTCATCCCGCAGGGGAGGGACGCTCCGATGATGCGAAAGAGATGGCGAAGCCGTAGACGGCGGTCTAAGCCGCCAAGCGGCAAGCGGAAAGTATGGTTAATTGCTTTGCTCGTAGCTATATTTTGTTTGATGCAAGGCTTTGCATACGTGGACAAAAAGATGAAGCCGCCTATTATGCACTTGGCCAAGATCAGGGTGAAGCAGATTGCAACTGAAGCGATTAATAAAGCAATTACGGCTCAGGTTGCTGAAGGCAAGACAACGGAAGGTTTGATTGATTGGAAAACTGACACGGCGGGCAAAGTTTCAGGTTTCATGCTGAACTATAACGAGCATATGCGCATCACGGCAAGTACGATGAATGTCGTGCAGTCTACCCTTCAGAACGTGCATATGTTAAAAGAAAAAATTCCCCTGGGGCAGGTGCTGGGCAGCCCGGTTATGGCTTCATTTGGCCCAAGCATCCCCGTTCGTATTGAACCTCAGGGGGCTGTAAAGGTTGACCTGAACACCCGTCAGCAGAATGCAGGTATTAACATGATTCTGGTCGAGGTATATATCCACATCATTGCTGAGGTTGCCGTTGTAGTGCCTTTTGACATGGAACCTGAGACCGTAGATACCGAAATCCCTATCTCATATTTACTCGTTGTTGGTGATGTACCGATGTATTATTACGATAATCAGGGTAGGCCTGTCGGAAGCAATGGCAGTAATGCTCCCGCAATCGCGTTGCCTTCTGGGCAGACAGGTGTATCTAGCGGCGGTAATGGTCACACGGGGAGTGGGAGTGGTACAAACAATGGTAATGATAATGGGAATGGAAATGGCGCGCGCAATAGTGGTGAGACACCAGGTAATCAGCCACAGATTCCAAGTCCGCAGCAAGCGCCGGGAAGCAATACACAGTCAAACGGGCTTGAACTTGAACTGGACCCGCCTGATCTGAACGGGAGTTTCCAGTCCGGACAAAATGGGCATTGAGCCGCTGAATTTCTTGCTTGCAATATCTCCTCAAGCTCAACCATAGACAGAGAAAGGGGAACCTCGCGTGAATCGCAGAGGTTCCCCTTTCTGAGCACATATTCAACAAGATGTATGCTGCCCGCCTTTTATTTACTCTTCTTGTTTCTCTGGCTTCGTTCTTCCTGTTCCCAGTGTCTAAGTAACGGATAGGGATCGAAAGACCATTCATGCAGACCACTGTCCCGGTAAATGCCGTAATGAAGATGCGGAGGGAATTTACCTTGAGTTCCCGGCTTGCCGTAGCCAGAGCTGCCAACCCAGCCTACAACCTGACCAGGAGTAACCACATCACCGATCCGAACCCCTTTATCAAAGCCGGACAAGTGAGCGTAATAATGATAATGATTGTTCAAATCCCGAATACCAATCCGCCATCCGCCGAATGGATTCCAGCCTTTAATCTCCACAATGCCGTAACATGTACTGCGAACAGGCAGACCATGTGGAGCAAAAATATCGGTACCTTCATGAATGCGATATCCACCCCAGCTGCGTTTGGTTCCCCATGTGCTGCGATAGGAATAATTGGTACCCAAAGGAACAGGAAAGGCATGTCCGAATAGATCGAGGTTGTCAAAATGCTCATATAATTTCGCAAATTGCTGAATTCGTTGCACGGCTCTCGAATTGTGATAGTACTCCCATAGTCCAATGCCAAAGTCCTCCGATTTGTTTCCGTATTGCTGGATGATTGACGCCATGCTGTAGAGTACATCCAAATCATTGTTCGGGTCCGCAATCCCGTCTCCTGAACCATCTCTGCCTTTTCCGTTGAAAAAAAGAATCGATTGGGGATGCTGGTCTGTCTCATCCGGATTCAACCACCCTCTCCAAGCCGGAGAGGTCAAGAAAATACCAGTCAAACGTTCAGGATGTTTGCGATCCTTGGGATGTGCTCGTGTAATCGTTCGTTCATACTGATCAATGGCGGCCAGCCTGTACCATGGAACTTGGGTCATCTGACCAATGCTTTCATACAGATGCCGACGTGCAGCGAAAATGTCGGCTGCTTTGGGCTCTGAAGCTTGGGTTTGGTTCGTTGTTTTCTGGACAGACTCTCCGTAAACATCAGCAGGCAGGAATGGGAGAAGCATCGCGCCTGCGAGTAACGTTTTGATGCAAAAGCTGTGCGTATTACGGAGTATCCACTGATGTTGCACAGGGAAGCAGCCCCTTTCCGTTAAGATGATGCGCTTATGCCCGATAAATCAAGCTATATCTTAGCGTTCTTCAAACGTTCTGTTTTTATCCATTTCGTTGTGTAAGCACAAGATGTGACAAATGGGGGTTTTTCCAAGCCTTTCATGGTATAATATGTTCCGAGCAACAGCCTAACTTCAGTAGAAAGAAGGTTTATGCATTGGCTAAACGTGTTAAAGAACCGAAACCGGACTGGATTCGGATCAAATTGACAACCGGAGATAACTATCAGGAAATTAAAAACATGATGCGTTCCAAAACATTGCATACCGTATGTGAGGAAGCACGGTGTCCGAATATTTATGAATGCTGGGCGAATCGAACAGCGACTTTTATGATTTTGGGCGATATTTGTACAAGAGCATGCCGATTTTGCGCGGTCAATACCGGTTTGCCTACCGAACTCGATTTACAGGAACCGGAACGTGTGGCTGAAGCAGCTGAGCAAATGAATCTGCAACATTGTGTCATTACAAGTGTGGCCCGGGATGATTTGAAGGACGGAGGAGCGACCATTTTTGCCGAAACGGTGAAAGCCGTACGCAAGCGTCTGCCACTATGCAGTGTGGAAGTGCTTATTCCGGATTTTATGGGGGATCGGGATTCACTGCAGATCGTTATGGATGCTAAGCCGGATATTTTGAACCATAACATCGAAACCGTTGAACGGTTGTCAGACAAAGTGCGTGCCAAAGCCAAGTATAAACGTTCACTGGAATTGCTCGCTCGTGCCAAAGAGATGCAACCTAACATCCCAACGAAATCGAGTATTATGCTCGGTGTAGGTGAAGAATATAACGAAATTTTGGCAACGATGGATGATCTTCGTGCGGTGAACTGTGACATTATGACGATCGGTCAGTATTTACAGCCATCCGAGAAACATCTGTTTGTTGAGAAGTATTATCCGCCTGAAGAATTTGCGGCATTGAAACAAGAAGGATTGAAGCGTGGATTCAGTCACGTCGAATCCGGTCCAATGGTACGCAGTTCTTATCATGCCCATGAACAGGTAAAATCAGCGAATCAGCATACGGAACAGGCGGCAACACACGCGTGATGGAGGAATCCGGATTGGAACAGAACAAAAACACGGAAGAACAGCTGGAGAACGAGCAACAGACCGAGCAACAGCTGCCGGAAACGGAACAGCAGTCTGTACAGGAGCAGGAAAAGCCTAAGGCACCAGTCATTGTTCAAGTCGGCGGCAAAAATTATGAAATTGTACAGAACCACAAACAGGGTTGGAACCCCGAAGTGTTCCGTGACCGGTACAGCGAAGTGCTGGAGCGTTACGACTATATTATTGGTGACTGGGGATATAGCCAGCTTAGACTTAAAGGCTTTTATCGAGACAATCATCCCAAAGCAACGAAGGATTCAACCATCTCTTATCTTGTGGATTACATCAACGAGTATTGTAATTTTGGCTGTGCCTACTTCGTACTTCAGAAGTGCAAAGAGCAGCCACAAGCCAAAGCAAAAAGCGGTTCCTGAGAAGGACCGCTTTTTTGGTGCGCATACATCATTTTTGTTAGTCAGCCGACATGTTGGCCTAATCAAGAAAGGCAGTGCGAACCCGGTTCCAGAACGGATATGGGCGAAAACGCGCAAAGCTGACCTTCTGCTCAGAGACCTGGCAGCGAACGGAGATCAGATCCTCAACCATGACATTGACGTGATCAATGGTTAGCAACAGACGCTGATCTTTGCGTGAGAAAATGTCACAATGGTGATGCTTGGGCAAAATGACAGGTGAACCGAGCGTCCGGTAGACACGGTTATTAATGGAAGCAATCTCAGCAATCTGAATGGCTTCGATCGTTGGATGCACCATGGCTCCGCCGAGTGCTTTGTTGTACGCCGTACTACCTGAAGGAGTGGAAACACAGATCCCATCCCCCCGGAACATCTCAAATGTAACGTCATTGATGTCCACTTGTGCCACAACGGTACCGTCTACCCCTTTTAACGTAAATTCATTCAGAGCGATGTACGAGGCATTGCCTGACTTTTTACGAATCTCCAGTTCGAGCAATGGATACTTCACAATACGCGGTTTAAGGAGATCAGGATCACCTTTACCACTCATAAGTCGAATCAATTCCCTTAATTCTTCCTTCTTCCAATCGGCATAGAAACCGAGATGGCCCGTATGAACCCCAACAAAAGCAATATCCGGAATGCGGTCGATGAAATTGTGAAAAGCTTGAAGCATCGTTCCATCGCCTCCGATGGAGATGACAATCTCCGGCGATTCTGCATCCAGCTTGAATCCTTCTTCCTTCGCCAGCGCATGAAACTGCTGACTGAGATCAATCGATAACTGGTCTCCGCGGTCTTGAACATAGTATCTCAAGATGAAAGCTCCTTTGTGGTCATTATACTACCGATGATAATCAATTCCGCGCCAGAACACAACGTCCGATTCAAACTTCTGGGTATACGATCTGGACAAAGCCCTATTTTTCGCTCCGTTTGGGCATCAGGTAAGAACGAATCCAGGCAAGACATAAGAGGATAGCGAGCATACCAACGAACACCTTAATTCCGGTTATTCCAATGACATTCCATCCGGGTGTGTGTGTAGAGATCGAAGGGACCAACGTATTTTCCGAAAATGCAGGCGAGGCTGATTTGCTCATGATCAGCGGCCATAACAAAATGACAAGGAGCGGTGCCACTGCCGCATGAATTGTTCGAGCCAGTAGAAAAGGCCCGTATCGCATTGGTGTATTGCTTAACACGCTCATAATTTGCGCATGCACAGATAATCCGCCCCAGGAAAGTACAAACGCAGCCGTAGCAACTTTGAAAACGAGAGGAATGGAAGTGGATGCCGTTCCGGCTTCTTTGGCTCCAAGCGTCACCTCAAATAATCCGCCGACGAGACTGTGGGACAGGGATGGGAGTAAACCGGCAAGTTGAAGTCCTTGCTCCGTTAGGGTGTATAGTATGCCTAGCCAGCCGGTCTGTACCAATAATTCCATAATGACGGAGAAGAATACAACGAGCCCGCCTACGATAATAATAAGCCGGAGGGAAGAGGAGATGGCGTGCCGAAGCAATTCCCCTAAGGTCCGTCCATCGGCTTGTCTCGCTTCGTGCATCGCATAGATGGCATTCAAGAAACGGTTGCGATGCAATCCGTGAGCGGGAGGGGACTCGGACGGTAGAGCTGCAGTGGGACGACCGTGAAAACGCATGAGCACCCCTACAAGAATAGCTGCCAAGTAATGGGATGCCACGAGAATTGGCGCGATAGAGGTATTATGGAAAAATCCTACAGATACTGCTCCGATCATAAAGATCGGGTCAGATGAGGTAGTGAAAGCAACCAGGCGCTCGCCTTCCTCTCGTGTGACCAATTTCTGTTCCCATAATTGTGCTGTCAGTTTAGCCCCTGTAGGGTAACCTGAAGCACAGCTTACGGCAAAAACAAACCCACCGCTTCCAGGAACGCGGAATATTGGGCGCATAAGTGGATTAAGCAATGTACCTAGAAAATGCACAATACCAAAACCGAGAAGCAACTCGGATAATACCAGAAATGGAAACAGGGAAGGGAATAGCACATCCCACCAGATCGATAGTCCCCTCACACTGGCATGCCAGGTTTCGGATGGATACAAAGCCATCAGAACACAAAAGAAAAGGAGAGCAAGGATAACCAGGAGTTGCATGATGCGCTTTGGAACATTCATGAATTTCTCTCCTTTAAGGGTTAAGATGCAGGAATCGCAGTCCATGATGGAGCTTTTGCCATAAATATATGAAAAAGATCGGACAAACAGTACAAAATAATCTTGGGAAAGCGCTTGCAAAAATGGCTGTGTTTTTGAATGATGTATGCTAAAATGGTAAAAACGCCTGAACGTCACCTAATTGCCATAAAGGTGGAATCAATAAGGATGGAGTGATGATCATGAGTCTTGTCGCCGGAGTCCTGGTCTGTGCATTTGTGTATGTGATACGTGCCTCGCTGGTGCGTACTGAAGAGGAAGATTGGCGAAGTTATTAACGTAATATGTGATGCGCCAGCCTTTAAGGTTGGCGCTTTTTTTGTCATTTTGTTCCGAAACTCCTTGGTACGTAAGGCTCTAGTCAAATCTGATCTTTCATGTGATATAGGACTTTTTGGTTTTTTTTGATAGAATAAAGATGCTGGCCTTTAGGGCCAGCTTGTTGATCTGTTGTTCATCATGTTCATGTAGAATGTGTTATATTACAAAATTCGACATATTAAAGGAGGGAAGAAGTATGAATTCCAGTTTGAGTATTTATGACAATCTTGGTGGTGAACAAGGTGTTCGGGCACTGGTGGAGGCTTTTTATCCAATCGTATTGCAAAATGAACAACTAGCACCTCTCTTCCCGGAAGATATTACGCCGGTAATGGACAAACAATACATGTTCCTATCTCAATTTTTTGGTGGTCCTGCATTGTTCTCTGAGGCTTACGGACATCCCATGATGCGTGCTCGTCATATGCACTTTGAGGTGACGGTCGAGCGAGCAGAGGCATGGCTTGCATGTATGAATCAAGCGTTGACACAAATTGGCGTGGAAGAACCGTTGCATTCGTTTATTTTGCAGCGTTTATCCGGGCCCGCTCACCATTTTGTGAATACGCCATAGTTCCAAATATACGACAAGCCTTACGGGAGAGGGATGGAACAAGTGGAATTAGAGCCGCTGTATAAGGTGAAGGTGACATGTCATTACTGCGAGAATGAATTTGAAACGTCACGAGTAAGACCGAGCTTGAAACGGCCTTACCGAACAGATTCTGATTTTTGTGCTTATTACAAACAGGAAAATCCAGATTTTTATGTTGTCCGAATCTGTCCTTCGTGTGGATTCGCCTCTACCGAAAATTCTTCAGCTAATCTCAATGAGATGCAGCGCAAGGCGTTCATTGAGCAGATCGGGAATCGCTGGGTTAAGCGAGATTATAGTGGAGCAAGAAATTTGGAACAGGCACTTGCTACGTACAAATTGGGTCTGCTGTGTGCTCAGGTGATTCAGGAAAAGGATCGTGTCGTTGCTGGCCTGTTGCATCATATTGCCTGGTTGTATCGGTATATGGAAGATCAAACACAGGAACATCGTTTTCTCGAATTCAGCCTGGAGGCTTATATCAAGGTGTTTGAACGGGAAGGAACAGGCGGTAATGAGGCCAAGTTGCTGTATCTGCTTGGAGAACTGAATCGCAGAGTAGGAAAGTTTCATGAAGCGGTTCAATGGTTCGGCAGAGTCATTCATGACAAGCGCATTACAGATGCGGCGATGATTCGTGCGTCCAGAGAACAATGGGCGTTGCTACGCGAACAGATGATATCAGGAAAAATGGAGCTGCCTCAAGAGATGCTGGAAGCAGACAAAGAGGCTGCGAAGCGCAGCCCTCTCTAAGTTTATTGCAGGCGTATTTATCGAACTGGACGACTGGACAACAGGTAATCGTTATCGGTGTCAATGACGGTCATGC
The DNA here is from genome assembly GCF_003719335.1 of Paenibacillus amylolyticus. Classification (GTDB taxonomy): domain Bacteria; phylum Bacillota; class Bacilli; order Paenibacillales; family Paenibacillaceae; genus Paenibacillus; species Paenibacillus amylolyticus_D. Next base: position 290,985 of record NZ_RIAS01000006.1, on the reverse strand, counting down.
TGCTATTGCAGCAGGGAAAGACAAGCAATTTCTTTTTTCCTTCACGGATACGGATGAGTTCCTTGGGTTTGAGGGGAAGCAGCACATTGTTTGCACCGCAAAAAGGGCATTGCTGTACATAGATATCCCCCATAATGACATCGTATGGCCAACTGTTCTCGAAAGGAATCATTCGGACTTGTCTTCCTGATCTGAAGGTTTAGCTGCCTCTTCCTTGGCCAGTTCTGCAATCTTCTGCATGAGAATATGTTGGGGCATATGCATTAAATGTTCCAGAGGCACGCCCAGAGATGCTGCTAATTTGACGGCTGTCTCAGCCGATACTTGTAAAGGTTTCATACACTTACCTCCTGAAAAAGTTGCTCATTATTTCTCTAGTATAGAGATACGTTGCGTATAAAACCAGTTTTTAATTCAATTCACCCGAATCTATAGAAAGAGGTGCCTTATTAGATGAAAATGCCATTACATCCTGTATGGGATCTGGAGTCCATCTTTAGTGGAGGTTCTTCTTCCGAAGCATTCGCCGCATATCTGAATGAACTGGAAACGGATGTGCGAAAGCTGCAAGAAACATTGAATCAAACGGCGGCTCCAGCAACATTGAAAGATACTGAGGTCTTTGACCCTATTCTTGAACTGTTGCAGCGTTGTTATGTTCGAATCTCTGAAGGGTCTGCGTTCGTATCCTGTCTGTCCGCTCAAAATCAGCAAGATAAGAAAGCGGCTCAGCTTCAAGGGACTGTAAGTTCCATTGCAGCGATGCTGAACAGCAGTAAATCCAAATTCGACAATACGCTTAGCCAGATGCCAGAGGATGTATGGACGGAGTGGCTTGAACTTCCGGAAATCCAACCATTGTCCTTCGTGTTAAATGAAAGTCGTAGACAAGCGAAAGAAAAATTGTCACCGGAGCTGGAGGGGCTTGCTCTGGATCTCGCTGTGGATGGTTATCATGGTTGGGGCAAATTCTACAATACAATTGTAAGTAAAGTAAATATCCCGTTTGAACAGGATGGGGAGACGGTTATGCTGTCCGCAGGACAGGCTGCTAACAAGCTTAGTGACAGTGATCGTGAAGTACGTGAGCAGGTATTTGCGTCATGGGAGCAGGCCTGGACAGATGTGGAGGATTACTGCGCAGACACGTTGAACCATCTCGCGGGTTTCCGTCTGAAATTGTATGAGAAGCGTGGCTGGCATGATATCTTGAAGGAACCTCTCTCCATCAACCGGATGTCACGCCAAACGCTGGATACGATGTGGGAGGTCATCAACGGAGCAAAGCCGGTACTTGTACAGTATTTGGAGCGAAAAGCCCAATTGCTGGGTGTTGATAAGCTAAGCTGGAGTGATGTAGAAGCACCGGTGGGCAAGTCTGTTGGAAAAGTAACGTATGACGGGGCAGCTCAGACAATCGTGGAGCAATTTGCCAAGTTCAGTCCTAAACTGTCGAGCTTTGCAGAGATGGCTTTTGAGAAACGATGGATTGAAGCTGAGGATCGCCCAGGCAAACGCCCAGGGGGCTTCTGCACCTCATTGCCGCTGAGTAAAGCGACTCGGATCTTTATGACCTTCTCTGGAACGGCGTCGAATGTATCCACACTCGCGCACGAACTTGGTCATGGATACCACCAGCATATCATGGAAGAACTACCTGCATTGAATCAGCGTTACGCGATGAATGTAGCTGAGACGGCTTCTACATTCGCAGAGATGATCGTTGCCGATGCATTAGTGCATACCGCAAGTGATGAGCAGGAGAAGCTCGCGTTGCTTGAAGATAAAATACAGCGTAGTGTTGCGTTTTTTATGAACATTCATGCCCGTTTCCTGTTTGAGAATCGTTTCTATGAGCAACGTAAGAAGGGCCTGGTAAGTGCCGACGAGTTGAGCAGATTAATGGTAGAGGCTCAAGAAGAGGCTTACTGCGGCGTTCTTGCGTCAAATCATCCTCATTTCTGGGCATCGAAGCTGCATTTCTATCTGACAGGTGTACCTTTCTATAATTTCCCGTATACCTTCGGATACATGTTTAGTGCGGGAATCTATGATCGTGCGCAGCAAGAAGGTACCGCTTTTGCGGGGAAATATGATGATTTGCTGCGTGATACTGGACGAATGACTGTGGAGGAATTAGCTCAGAAACATCTGAATACAGATCTGACGCAGCCGGACTTCTGGCAAAATGCTGCGGATTTAGTTATTGCCGATATTGAGCAATTTTTAGAGATGACCTCAGATGTAAAATAGTGTTGCCAACTTATTTCCATAAAAAGAGAAGCCATAATGAATTGTCTGAAAGACATCTATTATGGCTTCTTTTATTTTGTGATGCTTCTTTTAAGTGGATTGTATTTTTTGTCGTAAATAAATGAAAAAACTCGGTTTAAGGAGGAGTGGTGGCAATTAATTGCGCAAAATATAGGGATAATTACCCAAAAATGTTTATATTTGTTGAGTAAGGACATATGATGTCATATAATGAGTCGTAAGTCCTTGCTGTATAGGACTAAAAGCATATTAGGAGGAGTGTTAACGTGAAAACGGAGCAACTTTCATTAGCAAGACAGTTAGATTTGGTATTCAAAGAGCTTGATCAGGAGCTGTCAGGATTAAATTCAGGAGTGGTTTTTGTGCAAATACGAAATAACGTTATTGGGAAATTTGGAATTCGACATAATCCGATAACGGGTAAAGATGGACGAATGGAAATGGAGGTTGAGGGACTTAATCATGCGCAACGTACTTCCTTCCGCGCCATGGCATTGGAGACTCTGAAATTTAAGCGTAATTGGACACACGGCGAAATAAGCTATGACTTTACCGTCAGACAAGGCATGATTATGATCGATGCGACGATGGAATCCAATTACAACATGGCGAACCTGATGATTCGCTATCCTAGAACGAATACATATCTGGATTCGGGTATGGGATCTGGCTCATGATTGAGAAAAACCAGAGAATGATATCGTTTAGTTTATACACATGTTTAGTACAAATAGAAATAAAGCGGCACTTCCGAAGAAGGCCGCCATCATTTTCAGCAACACTCAAGCAATAATTACGAGCTTACGAACGACCCGATAATTGCTGCTCAGCGATTTGTACCAGACGTTTAGTGATATATCCACCCAGAGATCCAGTCTCACGGGAAGTATAGTTACCGTAGTAACCATCTTGAGGAATTGTTACACCCAGCTCTTGCGCAGCTTCCATTTTCAGTTGTTGCAATGCTGCGTTTGCTTGAGGCACAACCAGATTGTTGGAGCGGCTTCCGCCACCTTGGTTTTGGCTTCCGTACATATGTCTCACCTCCTTGTGGGTTAGTGATGTTAGTATGGATCGAGAATGAGGAAATATACATGATATGGCGTAAGGGAATATATGGATAATCAAACGAAGGCATGTCAACTCAAAAAGCCGATCCAGTGCGGATCGGCTTTTTTTGTCTCCATGCGAGAATAGCAAAAGTTGAGGTCATTCAACTATCCTAAAAAGAAGTCTTGTTTAGTCGATCGGGGGAACAACCTCGATATGGGTGAACAACTCTACAGGTTGCTCTGGTTCGAGACGAATCAGTCCGGTTACGTCAGCAGTCAATTTCAGATTCGGCGCATCCGGCAACCAGGTATAAGGTTCGATACACAAGAATTGATCGGATTCTCCTTTGGTATACAACACCCAGTGTTTGAAAAAAGCTTCATCCACTGAATATTTCAGTGTATAGCCATCTTTTCTCCGCAAATGAGCCACTGCAGGTTGACCTTCCGCAGCGCGAAGCAACGTATCCCAGTCTCGTCCCTGCATGCTAATTCCTTCACCGATAGAGGACCATTCATTATGCAATGTTTGTAGTTCGCCTGTTGGTAACTGCTCATCATTTTGAGCATACAATCCGGAGACAGGCAGCTGCAATGTCCAGTCAGCAGGCTTACCGTCGAGCAAAAACCATGTATGATATCCCATTCCGAAGGGAGCAGGTGTTGAACTTAAATTGGTGACACGCAGTCGCTGGGTCAGTACAGCATTTTTTAAACTGAATGTCATTTCAAGTTTCAGAGGAATAGGGAATTGTTCCATCCAATGCTTTTCATTTTCGGTTAATAATTCGGTAGTGATTGCACAGCCATCTTCATCTTCTTCAATATCACTGACACACCAGGACTGGCTGCGATGGAGACCGTGAATATGGTTGCCATTCGCCGTATTCTGATCGAACTGATAACGTACACCTTCATACTCGAATTGTCCCTGATGGATACGTCCTGGCGGTATGAGCAACGGGACTCCAAAATGATAGGGCTTCTGCAAATAGAAAGCCAGATCGTTTTCGTCCGGGCGACGAACGATATCCCGGTTCTGCACCAAATCGCGAATCGAGATGATGTTATTTCCCAGACGAGGCAGCAGGGTGATTTCCAATTCACGGCTATGTAGGATATACGTGTCGTAACCATTCCATTGACCTTTGGTCACTTGTTTCATATCGATGCTCCTTTTCCCACTTGAAATCTGTCTGCATGCAGTTTTGCTTGCTGAACTGCTGCAGGCGTGTCATTGTGATCATGCCAACTTGTTGAGACATCCTGCAATCCGCTTCACAGCCATAACAGGATAAGCAATACCATCATAACAGATTTTCAAGCTTCGCGAAAAAAAACTCATTCCATTTTGACATTCAGGCTTATGCGCATTAAGATGGAAGTCTAAAAGGTTTTTATGAATTGAATGATATCAAAGCGATGACGGGGACAAGTAGGCAAGGAGTAATCTCTTCAGAAAGCCAGTGGTTGATGTGAACTGGTGTGAACTCTTTTTTGAATGGACCCTTGAGTGTATAGCTGAACAGATCGAGCTTATGCAGGGAGATCTCAGTAGGTTATGCCGGTTATTCCACGTTACGGAACAATGAAGGCTTTTCTTCCTGCTATATCCCTGCATATGAGGGCAGCGGAGTGGAGAGCGAATAAGGGTGGCACCACGGTCTCACGTCCCTTGCGGATGTGGGGCTTTTTTGCGTTCGCAGAGAGCGAATATGCTTCGTGTTCAGGTGTCAGAAGTTAAGAAGAAAGAAGAGCAAAGTTTAAAATTCTAGATTATGTGAATTAGGGAGGCGTATTGGGATATGAAAACCGTATTATCAGGCATTCAGCCCAGCGGTAAGCTTACACTGGGTAATTACATTGGTGCGATTAAAAATTTTGTGAAATTACAACATGACTACAAATGTCATTTTATGGTTGTAGACCTTCACGCTATCACAGTACCACAAGAGCCAGCAGCGCTGCGTGAGCAGTCCGAGGCTGTAGCCGCTTTGTTCATCGCGGCCGGAATTGATCCGAGCAAATCAAACGTATTTCTGCAATCTCACGTACCACAGCATGCTGAACTCGGCTGGTTGATGACTACGCTAACCTCGATGGGTGAGCTGGAGCGTATGACTCAGTTTAAAGACAAATCTTCCGGCAAAGATTCTGTCGGCGCCGGATTGTTCGTTTATCCATCTCTGATGGCTGCAGATATTTTGCTGTATAATGCAGATCTCGTGCCTGTTGGTGAAGATCAGAAACAACATTTGGAGTTGACTCGTGATTTGGCAGGGCGCTTTAACCATCGCTATGGAGAATATTTCACGATTCCTGAGCCTTATATTCCACAAGTCGGTGCGCGTGTCATGTCACTGGATGATGCTTCCTCAAAAATGAGCAAAAGCAATCCCAATGCCGGCAGTTATATCGCGCTGTTAGACCCGCCGGATGTCATTCGTAAAAAAATTAGCCGTGCAACGACGGATTCTGGTCGTGAAGTTGTCTATGATCCGGCGAATAAGCCAGAGGTTAGCAATTTGATGAGCATTTATGCGGAATGTGCGGGTATGACACTGAATGAGGTGGCTGAGCGTTACGAGGGCAAAATGTACGGCCCATTCAAAAAGGAACTCGCCGAAGTAGTTGTCTCTGTGATTGAACCGCTACAAGCAAGATACAACGAAATTCGTGAGTCTGGTGAGCTTGCAGATGTATTAGAGACTTCGGCACGTCGTGCTGAGGAGGATGCTGCGAAGACGCTGGACGCGGTGAAAGCGCGGATGGGTTTCGTTCCTAGACGTAAGCTGTAATTAGGAATACGAGTTCAGCTAAGTCAATTTATTTGGATAAAGCCATTAACGGTTAATCATGTGAATATAGAAGAGGAGGCGGATGAATTCATCCGCCTCCTTTTTTTGACTTATTAACTTCATATATAGCAACAGGCTATGAAGCAGATTCGGAAGCCGAGCGGGCTTCCTGACGTTCTTTTTTCGCCCGAATGACAAATCCCCAAACGATATTAGCCATAGATAGAACAAATAGCAAGGCTGCAAGCCAGCCGTTGTATGAAATCGTAATCGCTGTAACCGTTAACAAAACAATCGAAGAAAATGCAAACCATAAGGATAAGCCTTTGCTCATTGGGAAAAACCTCCATGTACAAATTTATTGAATTTTCGTATAACCTGAAGCGTGCGAGCCATAATAATCTTGCAAGCTTGCAATACATTACAGACACAGATTGAAAGGAGATTTTAAATATGGCTCAAGGATCTCGCTCTTCTAACAACTTGGTGGTGCCTCAAGCGACAGCAGCTCTGCAACAATTGAAAATGGAGGCTGCACAAGAACTGGGTGTAACTATCCCGCAAGACGGATACTATGGTAACTACACTTCCCGTGAGACTGGATCTTTGGGTGGATATATCACCAAACGTCTGGTACAAATCGCTGAGCAGTCTCTGTCTGGCAAATAATTTATATACCAAAGCAGTGAAAGCCCGGAGCGGATAACGCTCCGGGCTTTTCCCGCGCAATCGTTCCTATAACGATTGTGCCCTGCAACCAAGGTCCGCGTCAAGGGCGAGCAGATAAAAGTTTTTTATCCATTTTCTCATCGCTTAGCCAGCCTACGTAGGTATCGATCGTTTTGAAGTTGCGATCCATGATAACTACAGCGACAAACGGATATTGTTTCCGGTGTCGATACCGAACATCAGCCCAGCGAACTTTGTATCCGACAGGAAGTTCCTCTACCTCGGCTACAGCATAAGAGGTGAAATAGAGGAATGCACTAACCTCCGGTGCCTTGCGTGAAGCTGCAACGGCTGCATGAGTGGACGAGGTGGCATGCAGGCTCCAGGTCAGCTCAGAACCATCAATCTTACCAAGCTCATAACTTCCATCCTTATTCGTTTTGACAACATGCCAGCGGCTCCAAGAAATCGTTGGAATCACAATGTATTTGGCTGGTTCCGGGCTGTTATCCATACGTCTCACTTTTCGAACGACCAGCGCCCTCGCGATTGTACGCCATATATAATATATTCCAATCAGGATATACAGCGTAGTAAAGAGCGGAGCAGGTGCAATAAGATCGAAAGCCCATAATAGAATCGCAATCACATGCGTAGTAAATAGGAACGGGTCAAAGATATGAATGATGTTCCACGCAATCCAGCGTTCTGTAAAAGGACGGGCAGCTTGTGTTCCATACGTATTGAACAAGTCTGTGAAGACATGTACGCCTACAGCTACGGCAGTCCAAAGGGCAACATGACCAAGTGAAACTCCTGAAAAAATCAATCCGATCACACCCGTAAGCAGCAACACCCATAACAACAGAAGCGGCAGCGAGTGGGACAGTCCCCGATGATTTCGAATATAGAGCGAGTTGCTTTTAAAACGCAGTGCAGTATCAATGTCAGGGGCCTGGGAGCCAGCGATCGTGCCCACCATGACGGCAGCTGCCAGCATGGGGTCGGTTGCAACGACAGGATCAACATAAGCGAGACCCGCCAGACCAATGCCCATGACAAAATGTGTAGAGGTATCCATAAATCTCTCCTTTATAAGGTGTATCGTCAGTGTATCGTTATCAGATTATTAACCTTCTCTATCTAGGTGATGCCCATATATAGTGTATATTATCCACCTGTATGGATGCAAAACCTGCTGAGCGCTGGGAACAATCTGTTCATTTCCCAACAAATGTACGAACATTGTCAAACTATTCCCTTGGTTATTGTGATAAAATTTATATCGGAAGTCGCGTGGCTGCTTCAATAAACATGTCGCGATGAGACATATTTTGTAAACAACGACCTTGTTATAAGACAAGATATGTCCCGCAGTCCCGCAATGAAGGCACTGTATTATACATATGTATCCCTTGGCCGAAATGATAACGTAGATTTAACTTAGCGCGCTAAACGAAATCATTTTGTATCAGAAAGCTAAGGAAGCTTAACAGAGGGTTTTATGGATTAAATATGTATGCGTATTCACTAGTATATTGTTGGGGGGAAGGGAAAAGGATGCAGGTCATTAAGAAATACAAATGGACATGGATTTTGCTCGGTATTGCACTGATTATGGCGGTGTATTTAATGTGGAACACGGCATTTGCCAGCCAAGAGAAATTACCCGAGATTCGGGAGATCCAATCGTTTTCCATGGAAAATGTGGATGGTCGTAACGTATCGCTGGCGGATACGCAGGGCAAAGTGCGATTGTTCTACTTTTATTTCACCAGTTGCCCTGATGTTTGCCCGATTACGACATTTACACTGTCTCAGGTGCAGGACTTGTTGAAAGAAGATGGAACTTTCGGAGATAAGGCATCCTTTGTATCGATTTCCTTCGACCCAAAAGTGGATACAAGAGAGAAGATCAAAACGTTCGCCGACCGTTTCCACGCGGATTATTCTGGCTGGTATTTCCTGCGTGGGGATATGGATAAAACCAAGCAGTTAGCCAAAGAATCGTTTCAGATTCTGATCGAAGGCGAGAATAAGGATGATTTTGCCCATATGAACATGATTGGTCTGGTGGATGAGAATAACCAGCTGCGCAAGGTGTATAACGCTTTTAATACCGAAGATGTACAGCCGGAAGTCATTGCCGAGGACATTCGCAGGCTGATTAAAGAATAACAATGTAAAATGTTAGGCACTAAGTCTTTAGAAAAGGCTGTCTCTGGTTGCTTTAACCAGGAACAGCCTTTTTGTCGTTGTTCTTTTTAATAGGAAGGTTCGTCAGGATACTGGATATATTCCTCCAGTCCGGCCTTCTCTAATTGCGAGATGATGTATTCATCAGGTGTGCCTTCAACCCCTGCGTACCCACGCCTGGTGTACATTTGTACCGCATCGGGAAAGGCGTCGCGCAGTACACCTCTTATTTTTTTGCCTGAGCTGTCATTGTCCATGAATAAATAAACTTCATCATATCCCACTTGTTTGCGAAGTGTCTCTAGTTTAAGGGAGTTCAGCGTTCCGAATGTGCACAAAATATTGATCTCTGGCCCCACTAAACGTTTGAGTTTACTGCGATCATTCTTACCTTCCACAATGACATGAATAGGCATCGTATTCACCCCTGATTCGAGAGCTGATGTCGACATTCCCCGGGAAATGTTACAGCGAAAATCGACTGAATGTACTTATAGTGTATCTGGAAATGGGGGAATGATGCAAAGTTTAAATTGTACTTGAGAAGGCTCTAACGAATAAGTTGGTCAGGACAAGCTTAGATGCTTCACCCCAGGATGCTATTCGCATCGGAAGATGAGAGCGGGGCAGTATGTCTGGACGTATAATAGGGGAGCAGCAAGATGCCAATCATCAGCAAAATAAAAGCAATGAAATAAGGGGATACGCCCAGCCTCAGCTGTCCAGCTGTAATCGGACCAATAAACGAACCAATAGAGGTGGCAATCGATTGCAGAGAGAAAATACGCCCAAGCTTGCTGCCGCCGCTTAAGTGAATAAAAAGTGTAGCCATCGCGGGAAAAATGATGCCTTTGGACATCCCGAGCACAAATAACACAATGGATAACGAAATTTGAGGAATGGCTGCCATTGCAAAAAAGCTCAAGGACATCAGCAGCACACCAGCAACTAAACGCAGTTTGGGCGAATAACGGTTAAGAAACAGCATGCTGAGCGTAAAGAGCGCACCGATGCTAATGATTGAAAACAGTAAACCCGTCGACATCATGGAGGAGTGTCCGCCTCCCCGCAGCGGTAATTCGAAAAATAGAATACCTTGAGCGCAGGCAATGACCAGGGGCAGCATGAAATAACGCCAGGAAACGGGCAGGAATGCTTTTGGCACATCTGCTGGCGTGGGATCAGAGGTAGCTTTAGCGGAGCCGGAAGGCGCAAGGCCAGGTTTTGCGGGTTCCGTCAATAGCTGCGGCTGGCGAACTAGGCCTCGCGGCATGGTGAGCAGTGCAATGACACCTGTCAGGATGAGCAGATAGCCGAGACTGGAGAAGGTGGCGGAGAAGCCCATGGCACCTACGATAATCGCACCTGCAGCGGGTGACACCACAGAAGCCAGCGTGTGCACGACACCGTGACCCGACATGTATTTTCCTTGCTTCACCGGGTCATTGGAGAGTTGAGCGAGCAGGGCCAGACATGCCGGAGACAGAAAGGCTAATACAAAGCCACTGATGGAGCGTAGCGCGAGTAGTTGCCAAGGGGTATGAATATGAGCCTGTAGAAGCAGGATGAACCCCGCACCTACCAGACTGAACACAATATATCGACGGCTCCCATGTTTATCAATCTGTGTCCCGGCAATCAGATTGCCAGGCAGATGGGTTAGGGAATAGATGCCCATCATCCAGCCGATAAAGGTTGGAGCCGCACCGAGCGATATCGCAAACGGCGTCAGAATGGGATACTGGGCATGCAGATCAAACACAGCTAGAAACAAAAACAGGTATAGCCAGATGGCCGTTTTCACTAGAGCCCCTCCTTGTTAGGCGATGCCTGTTTGTACACAGGTCTTGAACGTGTCCACGTTCGTCGGACGAATCCTCATGGTACTACTTGTACGCCCCGCAGGACGAACTTAGACCGTTTATTTTTGCCGGAGAGGGCTTAGCTGACAGCAGGTTCGGAAATCATGTATAATATTCGGGAAGTCATGAATTAATTCTAATTCGGAAGGTGTAATCATGAACATAGAAGTAATCAAAGAGTTTGTGATGCAGAACTGGCTGGTGATCGTCGTTGCGCTGATCATTTTGTTCTTTGTTCTGAATGTGGTCAAAACGATGTTAAAATGGGCGATTGCCATCATCATTATTGCGGCTCTGCTGATATACAGCGGCATCTCCATTGAACAGATCAAACAAACCGTCACAGACGTGCAGTCCAGCACGATGGACACACTCAAGAAAGAAGCAACAAGCATCATGCTCAAGGAAGCTTCCAAAGCAACCTATTCGGCCGGACAAAATGGTGAGTTTACGATAACCAGTCCTAATGTTGAGCTTAAGGGTAGCACGAAGTCGGATAAAGTCGATGTGACGTTCCGCGGCATTTCGCTTGGAGAATGGAAGATGGGCAACGAAACGATCCGCACATTTGTCGAACAGGCACAAAAAAACAAAACAGCACCTGCTTCGTAGTTATAAAGGAGGAATGAAGACGTGCTGCAAACTTGGCTGGACAGCCTGAAGGAGTTAAATGGGATTACCATTTTGTTGCTATTGATCGTAGCAGCATCCTTATTACAGGGATGGTCCAGAGGGGCTTCACGTTCTGCGGGGAGACTCTTTGGTTTCCTGATGGACGGTATTATGGCGGTCATTGGTATTCTGTTATCCATCGGTCTGACGTTATGGCTTGCGCCTTATGTACAGCAATGGTTGTCTGTACATGCTTCGGCTATGCCTAACCGTGAGTTGAACCGGTGGGAACAGTTGTATTATACGCTGGTTACAGCAATTGCGGATTTCCCGCTGATGCGATTTGCCGTAATATTTGTACTGAGTTACGGCTTGATTCGCATGATTCTTGGATTTTTAACATCCTTCATATTTCGCAGAAGACATGCAGGAGATGAGCAAGCTGCACCAAAAGGGATTTTTAGCCGGCTGACAGGCGCAGTGATCGGGACGGTCATCGGTTCAGTCCGAGGAATCATGGTGATTGCTATATTGTTCATGATCGTCAGTTTATATCCGGGCAGTATGTTCAGCCGTTATGTGGAGGCGTCCCCGATCTATATGCAGGGGGCAAAATCGGTGATTGAGCCTTTGTCTGGTACGTTTATCAAGGACAAGCTTCCGGTATTTACGCAGGCTGTGCAGAAGGAACTTGGAAGTATTCTGCAACGGAAGTATGAGGTGATTGACCACAATATTCCGGCCGATATTGAGCAAGCTGCGCAGGAGATTGTCAAAGGGAAATCGACGGATGAGGCAAAAGCCAGAGCTCTGTATGACTGGGTTGGCACCCGGATTCAATACGACTACGGAAAAGTCGATGATTATGAGCAGAGAGGAATATGGCATGAACAGACCCCGCAGAATACCTTTGATACACGCAAAGGGGTATGTATCGATTATGCCCGCCTCTACGCAGTGATGGCTCGTTCCCAGGGGCTTGATGTGAAGGTTGTTACAGGTCTGGGGTATAACGGTCAGGGAGGTTACGGCCCTCATGCTTGGAATGAAGTCTATTTGAGTAATTCTAATCGCTGGGTTCCGCTTGATCCAACGTGGGCCATCAGCGGAGATTGGTTTAACCCACCTAACTTTGCCGACACGCATCTGAAAGATCAGTCAGCTTGATATACACCGGACACGGATATGGTTCGGAATATGACGACGTTGCCAGGTTATCATGCCGGGAAGTTAACGTTCTGCGGTATGCATCAAGTCATGAAAGAGGTAGGATGAATGAAAAAGCATTCCAATGAGAAGGATGAACTTGCGGACAAACGGCGTTTTAGCTACCGGATGAACGTATTTTTCTTCGCTTCCTTTGTTATTTTTAGTGTAATCATTGTACGTTTGGCCTTTTTACAGTTCGTCGAAGGACCAGAGCTCAGTCAGGAAGAAGCGAGTAACATTACGAAGGATGTGCCGCTTGCTCCGGTGAGAGGAACCATCTATGACTCTACGGGAACAGTGAAACTGGCGTATTCCAAGCCGATTCAGTCCCTGTATCTCACATTGTACAAAAACTACGGGGATGTGGATGGCCAGCCGAATCCGAAAATTGGTGAAGTTCAAGAGATGGCTGCGCGTCTGCATGATGTCTTTGAAAAGTATAAAACTCCCAATACCGAATCCTTGACCGTGGATCAGATTATAGAGGAAATGGATCTGAATTCTCGCAAGGCCAATGGGTTTATGCCACGTCTGATCAAGAGTGATTTGTCCGAAGGAGAGGTTGCTTATTTTCTCCAGCATAAGGATGAATTCAAGGGCATTCAGATCGTGGAAGAAAGTGTACGATACTACGATCCGGATACAGTTGCCGTTCAATCCATTGGTTATTTAAAAAAATTCAAAAGCTCCAAAACGTTGAACAAGTATAAAGAAGTGGATGAAGCAAACAAAACGCAGACTGATCCAGGTCTGGTCTACACGGAGAATGAGTTTGTCGGATTTGATGGACTGGAGCTGCAGTATCAGGATAAGCTGCGGGGCAAAAGTGGTTATACGTCGGTTGACGTTGATCTGCGTAACTTGCCTGAAGGTGTAGCGGGTACAACCCCGCCGCAAAAAGGGTATGATCTGATCTCCAGCATCAACAAAAATGTGCAGGTAAAAACAGAGCAAGCAATTATGGATCAGCTAAGCTGGTTGCATCGTAATCCGGTATCCGGCAGATTGCATCCCAATGCCAAAACGGGCTTTGCCGTAGCGATGGAAGTGGATACAGGGAAAGTTGTAGCTGCAGCCAGTATGCCTGATTACGATACCAATGTGTGGAGAACAGGCAGCATCAGCACAGAAGATTACGATAAAATTAAATATATTTACCAGAATGGTACGATCCGGGGATTCCTGCCTAGTGATTCCAAGAAAAGGGCAGAATCCGTCGTATTGCTCGGTTCAACGATTAAACCACTTAGTGTATTGATCGGTTTGAAGGAAGGTTTCTTTACCACTAACTCGGTGTATATCGACCGAGGTTCAACTACGTTCGGCGGAGATAACCGGCGCGTACAGAACTCGTCGGGGCACGTTTATGGTGCCATGTACCCTCGTGACGCCATTCGTCATTCCTCCAACGTATTTATGATTGACGAAGTTGGTAAGAAGTTGTACGCACGATATGGTGCTAAGGGCGTTGGTGTGTGGGATAAATACATGGAGCAGTTTGGTCTTGGTATAAAAACAGGAGTAGACTTGCCGAATGAATGGGCTGGGCGTAAAGAATATGAAAATGAAACGGAAAGTTCCTTGACCAAACTAGCATATGCTTCCTTTGGACAACAAGGAAAATATACAACCATGCAGCTCGCGCAGTATACCGTGATGCTTGCGAATAAAGGAAAACGCATGGAACCACAGCTTGTTAAAGAGTTCCGGGATTCGGAAGGCAATGTGGTGGAGAAGGTGAAACCGAAGGTACTCAGCACAGCAGACTTCAGTGATGCATACTGGAATGAGGTACAGCGTGGTATGGCTACCGAGGTTTCTGCTTTTGGCGGCTTCCCTTATGATTTTGCCAGAAAAACAGGTACGTCGACACAGAATATTGGAGGGAAGTTGGTGGATAACGGGGTATTTATCGCTTATGCACCCCGTAACAATCCAAAGCTGGCTGTTGCTGTCATGATCCCTGAGGGGGGCTTCGGTTCCAACAGTGCCGCTCCGGTTGCACGTGCGATCTTTGATGCTTACGATCAGGAATTTGGCCTCGATGGCGTTCCGAAAAAAAATAAAGATAAAGAAACAGAAACGAGTACGCAGTAATGCAGTGATCGAGATCCTGCACGCCATACGCTAAAAGGCCCTCAGAACGGGGGCCTTTTTTTGTTGCTTTTTTATGTAACCTAATCAATGGAATTACGTTATATACAGAGGGCAGAGTGCTGGCCAGGATCTAGAGTAAGTATGGGATAACGTTTTATTACTTATGAAAGTATCATATTACGAAAATGTAACCAAAAATAGAAAGACGTTACAGTCTGCTTTTGATAAACTTAAGGGGTGAGAGTTTGCCATTTTGATCTGTTGTCTGTTTGTGTCTGTTATGACGTTTTGATTTGAATAGATAGCGTAACTTTTACATTTTTACACTTGCACAAGAACGGAGAGGGGACATATGTTTAACCGACTCAAAAATAAACCGCCGAACAAAGACGAGAGAGCGGTAAATAAACCTTCCAGCGCAAGGCTGAATGTGTTTTTTTTCGTAGCCTTTGTCATATTCAGCGTTTTGATCTTCCGACTGGCGTTTGTGCAGTTTGTCGAAGGGCCTGAACTGACGTATATGGAATCCACGCGCAATACAAAAGATATCCCTCTAGCCCCGGTGCGCGGCCCGATCTATGATGCGACCGGGAAAGTGGCGCTTGCTTATTCGGAGCCGGTACAGTCACTGTATGTGCTGTTATATGAAGATTATCGTAATGATGATCGCAGGCAGGAAGCCGAGGGACTGGCCCATGAACTTGCGGATATTTTCAAACGATTCAATCCAGGAGACGAGAAGCAGCCAGATGCAGAGGAGATTATTAAAAGACTGGATCTGGATCATCAGAAGACATTCGGTTATGTGCCAAGACTGGTTAAGTCCGATCTGACGACCAAGGAAATTGCTTTTTTTCTAGAGAAAAAAACGGAGTATCCCGGCGTTATGGTGCTGGAAGAGAATGTACGGAGATATGACCCTGATCGTGTTGCTGTGCAGGTTATTGGTTATACACGGGACTTTAAGGGAGCAGGGGCATTGAGGCAATACAAAACGATCATAGAGCAATCGGCTTCTCAACGTGATCCAGGATTGGTGTATTCACAGGATGAGAGAGTTGGATTCGATGGTCTGGAGCTGCAATATCAGCAGGAGCTTCGCGGAAGAAGCGGATATCAATCCATTGATATTGACTCTCGGAATCTGCCTACAGGCACAATGGAGCTGACTCCACCAGAGAAGGGGTACAGTCTGATCTCGACGATCAATAAGGAAATTCAACTCGCGGCACAAAAAGCCATTACGGACGAATTACGAAAGCTTCCAAAGGCGATTACGGGTTATGCCGTAGCTATGGAAGTCGACACAGGTAATGTGGTAGCCATGGCGAGTATGCCGGACTATGACCCGAATGATTGGGACTATGACAAAATCAAATTTGTATTCCGCAATGGAACGACAGAGTCATTTCTGCCTAATGATAAGAAGCCGCGTCACGCCGAATCCGTGGTGTTGCTGGGATCGGTTATTAAACCGCTCAGCGTGCTCATTGGACTAAAAGAAGGACTGTTCACTGCAGGACAGACGTATCATGATAAGGGTTATGCTGTACTCGGCAAAGATGGTCGGCAAGTGAGGAACTCACACTCGGCGTACAATGGAAACATTACTGCGCGGAGAGCTATCGAAAAATCATCCAATGCATTCATGATTGATATGGTGGGCAAGCAGTTGTTAAAAAAATATGGTGGAGACAAGGGCATTGATAAATGGGACGAATACATGAAGAGTTTTGGCTTAGGTGTGTCCACAGGTATTGATCTGCCCAATGAATTTCTTGGCCGATTGGAGTACAGAGAGGGAGAGGGGCGAGAAAGTGCTCTGACACGTCTGGCGTTTGCATCCTTTGGTCAGCAAGCAAAATATACCACGATGCAGCTGGCACAGTACACCACTATGCTGGCGAATAAGGGCAAACGAATGGAGCCACACCTGGTGAAGGAAATCCGGGATGCGGATGGCAATGTGGTGAAGAAGTTTGAGCCAAAGGTTCTTAATGAAGTGCAGTTTGCGGATGCACACTGGAACGAAGTGCATAAGGGTATGGTGACCAAAGTAAGCTCCTTTGACGGGTTCCCTTATGATTTTGCCAGAAAGACAGGAACATCTGAGCAAGGAACCGGACCGAATAAAAAGGAGAACGGTGTATTTATTGCTTTTGCTCCAAGAGACAAACCGAAACTGGCTGTAGCGGTTATCGTGCCGGAAGGCGGTTTTGGATCGGTCAGTGCTTCCCCGATCGCACGCAAAATTTTTGATGCTTATGATGAAGTGTATGGACTGGATGGCATCCCGAAGGGGAAGAAGGATCAAAATAAAGAACAAGATTGATGATTCAGGGCATAAAACAAGAGGAAACAACGGCATACTCATCAAAGTATTGGATAAACTGCTTTAGATTGAACTTCATAAGCAATAGGACAGGCAAGGGAAAATATCCCTTGCCTTTTGTTTTTCCATCGGCTAAAATTTGCACAAGGGAAACATTATTAGACGAGTTTAAAATTTAGTGCATTGCACAACTTAATTAGTTATGGACAAATATTTTAGGACAGGGAAAGGGGAAGATTGATTTTGTTAATGGTGAAGATGAGGAGTATTCAACGTGGAGTCATGACGCTGATAGGAGTTGTTCTGATCATTTTACTTTCAGCTTGTTCGAGTACTTCGGGAGCAGACGGCACTGGTAAAGTGCAGGTCACGGCAACAACAGGCATGATTGCGGATATAGCGCGAGAGGTGGGCGGAGCATATGTTGAGGTTACCGGGTTGATGGGACCAGGAGTAGACCCGCATCTGTATAAGGCATCCCAAGGCGATATTCGCAAACTGGAGCAAGCCAAGGTCATCTTCTATAACGGCCTTCATCTGGAAGGGAAAATGACCAATATTCTGGAGAAAATGTCTAAAAGCAAACAGGTTACCGCAGTTGCCGAAAAAATCCCGGTAGAGGAACTGCATTCCGGTCAAGCAACAGGCGGAACAGAGTATGATCCGCATGTATGGTTTAACGTCAAGCATTGGATGCATGCAACCGAAGCTGTGCGTGACACGCTGGTGGAAGCAGATCCGGATCATGCGGAACAGTATAAGACGCAGGCAGCAGCATATCTGGAGAAGCTGGAAGCGCTGGATACGGAAGTGCGGGAGAAAATAGAGCAGATCCCTGAGGAAAGCCGAGTGCTGGTCACAGCACATGATGCATTTGGTTACTTTGGTCAAGCCTATGGCATTAAAGTGATGGGGCTTCAAGGCATCAGTACGGCAGCAGAATATGGCGCCAAAGATGTAAGTGAACTAAGAGATTTTCTCGTGGAAAATCAAATCAAAGCCGTATTTATCGAATCGAGTGTACCTGCGAAAGCGATGGAGGCCATCATAGCTGGTGCGGCTGAGAAGGGGCATACGGTGGCCATTGGCGGTGAACTGTTCTCCGATGCGATGGGAGCCGAGGGGACGGAAGAAGGCACCTATATTGGAATGGTACGGCACAATGTGGAAACGATAGCGGCGGCTTTGAAATAATAAATCATCTGAAGAGAGGAGAGCTAAGATGAATGATATTAATGCAATGAAACAATCAGTCGTGAATAGAGAAAACGATCAGTTTGGACAAGAACAAGCAACGGTCTCTTCGCCTCTTCGTGTAAGGAATCTGGCCGTGGCTTATCACAAAAAGCCGGTGCTCAGCAATGTATCCTTTGATGTACCCGAAGGGCAGCTCATCGGCATTCTTGGACCGAACGGTGCAGGCAAATCAACGTTGATCAAAGCGGTTCTGGGGCTTGTTCCGAAAATGCACGGTGACATTGAGATCTTTGGACGATCTTATCGTGAAACAAGGCGGCGTATCGGTTATGTGCCACAGCGAGAGTCTGTAGATTGGGACTTTCCGACACATGCGCTGGATGTGGTCATGATGGGACGCTACGGACATCTGGGCTGGTTCCGACGACCGGGGAAAAAGGAAAAAGACCTGGCGGCTCATTGCCTGGAGCAAGTCGGTATGGGGGATTACATGTATCGGCAGATCAGCCAGTTGTCTGGTGGACAGCAGCAGCGCGTATTTCTGGCCAGAGCACTGGTACAGGATGCTGACTTGTATTTCATGGATGAGCCTTTTGCAGGAGTGGACGCCACGACAGAGAAAGCGATCATTTCGCTGTTAGAGCAATTGAAAAAGCAGGGCAAGACTGTGCTTGTTGTTCACCATGACCTGGCAACGGTAGAGGAATACTTCGATCATGTACTGCTACTCAATGGACGTTTGGTTGCCGCTGGGCCAACAAGAGAAGTATTCGTACCTGATTTATTACAGGAAACCTACGGAGGCCGCATTGCGATGATCGGCAGCCGAGCGGAGAAAGGCCAGGTGTAGTTATGTGGAATGGGGTTGTATCTATATTGTCAGACCCGAACACACGCTGGATTTTGCTCGGTTGTCTGCTGCTCGGATTCAGCAGTGGCATTATCGGCTCATTCACCTTTCTTCGTCGTCAAAGTCTGATGGGCGATACACTAGCACATGCGGCGTTGCCTGGAATCTGTATCGCGTTTATGTTGACGGAAACCAAGTCGATCGGATTGTTCCTGTTCGGAGCGCTCATTGCAGGAATTGTGGCGACCTTCGGTATTTCGTGGATAACCAGGTTTTCACGGATTAAGCAGGATGCGGCAATGGGCATTGTTCTGACGGTATTTTTCGGTATCGGTGTCGTGATGCTGACACGTATTCAACACAGCGCTAGCGGAAGCCAAAGCGGCCTTGACAAGTACCTGTTCGGGCAAGCCGCATCGATGGTGCTCACCGATGTGTATGTGATGGGAGGGGTATGTTTTGTATTACTGATTGCATGCCTTGTCTGGTTCAAGGAATTCAAGCTCGTGAGCTTTGACCCGGGTTTTGCAAGAGGCATGGGGTTGCCCGTCGGGGTGCTGGAGCAATTGATTCTGTTGCTAACGGTTATAGCTGTTGTCGCCGGAATTCAGGCGGTAGGCGTGGTGCTGGTTGCGGCACTGCTGGTGACCCCAGCGGCAGCGGCAAGGTGCTGGACCGATTCGCTCGCATTGATGGTGCTGCTGGCTGGATTATTTGGCGCTGTAAGCGGTGCCGCAGGAACACTCTTCAGCACATTTGTTCCTAATTTGCCTACTGGACCTGTAACGGTACTTGCGGCTACGGTGCTGTTTGTTGGATCTGCCCTGTTTGCGCCGAGACGTGGACTGCTCGCCCGCAAGCTGCGTAGCGTTCAGGCGAAAGCAGCTTATATGCGTGAAGAGCAAGGCACGCTGCAGGTGCATACTGCACAGCCTCAAACACAGAAGCAGGGGGAGATGTAGATGGCCACATTTTGGATTATTCTAACCGCAATACTCGTCTCCTCTGCTTGCGCCATTCTCGGTTGCTTCCTGATTCTGCGCCGTATGGCTCTGGTCGGAGACGCGATTAGTCACGCCGTGCTGCCGGGTATTGCGATTGCTTTTCTGTGGAGCGGCTCCAGAGACTCTCTGTGGATGCTGCTGGGTGCAACAGTGTTTGGGCTGTTGACGGTGTTTTTCATTCAGACTCTTCAAGCGGGAGGACTATCTTCGGATGCATCTATCGGTATTGTATTTACGGCGCTCTTTGCTGTGGGGGTCATCCTGATCAGTCTGAATGCACAACATATTGATTTGGATCTGGATTGTGTGTTGTTCGGTGAAATTGCCTATGTGCAATGGGATACGTTAACGCTGTGGGGGTTGGACGTAGGGCCTAGAGCGGTGTGGATGCTGGGGATTACGTTACTCATCATTCTCGTTGTTGTCGGATTGTTCTACAAACAGTTCAAATTGTGTGCTTTTGATCCGGCTCTGGCTGCTGCATGCGGTATTCCGGTGGTTTTGTTCCATTATGCGCTCATGGGACTCGTGTCCATGACGTCCGTTGCTTCTTTTGAAAGTGTAGGCTCCATTCTTGTGGTTGGTATGCTGATTGTACCTGCAGCTGCGGCTTATCTGCTCACGGATCAGCTTGGTAAAATGATTTTGTATGCTGTACTGATCGGTGCAGCTTCCTCTGTTGGTGGTTACCTGATGGCATACGCGATGGATGCTTCTATTGCAGGTTGCATGGTGGCTGTGGCTGGCATTCTGTTTGTACTTGCGTTACTCCTGTCACCGAAACATGGCATTGTACTTCGTTACGTACGCCGTAAATATGCCGCACGTTGAACATAAATCCATAAATTTTAGATGACCGTCTGCATAGCAGGCGGTTTTTGGTGTTCCGTGTTTTCAGAAAAATGGGCCGCGCACCTTCAAAGATTCAAATACAGGTTACTTTGTTGCATATGCATGATCTGTGGTAAAATGTCGTTAGCTGTGACGTCCGGGGCGTCTGCGATTTCGCGGATACCGGGCGATCTTGTTGTTTAAGTAGAGAGAGCTTGGAAAAAGTGGATGTGGGAGTATTATTGATGCAAGATGGTTTATAGGAGAGAGAATACTGGAGGAGGATCTACAGCATGAGTGAACTGAAATATAAATTGCTGGCCCTGGATATGGACGGCACGTTGCTGAATGATAATCATGAAATTACACAGGAGACGGCCAAGTGGATACAGATCGCCATTCGTCGAGGGGTGCATGTGTGCTTGTCTACAGGAAGAGCCGTATACCACGCTATGCCCTATGCGGTACAGCTTGGACTGGAAACGCCAATGGTTACAGTCAACGGCAGTGAAGTCTGGAAAGCTCCACATGAGCTTCACCTGCGTCATCTGATGGACCCGGCGTTAATCCGCAAGATGTATGAGATCGGGGAGAAATATAACAGCTGGTACTGGGCATACTCCGTGGAGGAGCTATATAACCGTGATCGCTGGACGGATAACATCGAAGGGTTAGAATGGCTCAAATTTGGATTTACCACCGAGGATGATGAAATTCGTCATCAGATTATGATGGAGTTGCAGGAAATGGGTGGTCTGCAAATGACCAATTCCTCCCCTGTAAACATTGAGGTAAACCCGGAGAACGTCTCCAAAGCTACCGGTGTAGCTGAAGTATGCCAATTGCTTGGCATCGACATGTCCGAAGTGGTTGCTGTGGGCGACAGTCTGAACGATCTGGCTGTCATTGAAGCCGTCGGTCTGGGTGTTGCAATGGGTAATGCACAGGAGCAGGTAAAAGAAGCAGCGGATTTGGTTATAGGAAGTAATAATGAGGATGGCATTGCACATCTGATTCGTGAACATATTTTGAAGGGGGAGTAACCTTTGCTGGCAACCGTTGGCTGGATTTTAATTGTACTGCTGTTTGCAGTAGGTATGGCAGGTACGGTGTATCCGATCTTGCCGGGTGCAATCGCGATTTTCTTCGCGTTTCTGGTCTACGGCTGGTTCTTCAGCTTTGATCCGTTTGGGGTCTGGTTCTGGATTATTCAGATTCTGATCGTGGTGGTACTGTTTGTGGCGGATTATGTGGTGAGTGCTTGGGGAGTCAAAAAGTTCGGCGGCTCCAAGCTATCGACAACGCTGAGTACCATCGGTGTAATCATTGGCCCGTTTGTGATTCCGGCTTTTGGACTTGTCCTGGGGCCATTCATCGGTGCGTTTATCGGAGAGCTGATCGGCGGTTCCTCGCCTTCCAAAGCATCCAAAGTTGGGTTTGGCTCTGTCGTCGGTCTGTTTACCAGCACGGTGATGAAAATTATTTTGCAACTCGTGATGATTGTTCTATTCATTATTTGGGTGGTTCGATTCGCCTAGAATGTCGGGTTAGCTAGCTTAGGGCCGGAGAGGTCCGGTGTGGGGGAAAGAAGGGGAATTCGTTTTGTCTAAGAAGGAAACATTTATTAAAGGTACGCTCATATTGGCGGCTGCCGCATTGATTGCAAGGGTACTCGGTCTGGTGCAGCGTGTGCCGCTGGAGCACATCCTCGGGGATATCGGTAACGCATCGTTCACGATTTCCAATACGGTGTATTTAATGCTGTTAACTGTCGCAACGGCGGGCATACCGAGTACGCTGAGTAAAATGGTGTCGGAACGCTACGCGCTCGGACGCGCTGGGGAAGCGCAGCAGATATACCGTGCAGCCTTAATCTTTGCAGCCGTGGCCGGTGTGGTCATGTCTGTTCTGTTATGGTTCGCAGCACCATTCTATGCCACCCATATTTCCAAAGTACCGGAATCCGTGAGTGCCATCCGGGCGCTTGCTCCGGCCCTGCTGCTCTTCCCGGCGATCGCGATGATGCGTGGTTATTTCCAGGGACGCGGGAATATGACCGCAGGCGGCATTTCGCAGATCGTAGAGCAGTTTGCGCGCGTAGGCGTAGCGATTATTGTGGCTTATGTGATGCTGCAATGGAATTATGATGATCAGACGATTGCAGCCGGGGCATCCTTCGGTGGTGTGTTTGGCAGTATCGGCGCATTTGCGGTGATGCTGTACTTCACATTGAAGCTCCGCAAAAGTGATCGTGCGGCTCAGCTGCATTATGACCGTGCAGAGCAGCTGCCGATGCGCGGTATTTACACCGATATTTTTAAACTTTCAATTCCGATTGTGTTATCTTCACTTGCTGTCCCAGCTATCAACTTTATCGACTCTTCTCTCGTCGTTCCCCTGCTTAGTGGACGGATCGGTCTGGAAGAAGCGACAGGCGTGCTAGCGATTCTTGGTGCCAAAGCCCAGAGTATAGCCGGTATTCCGCCGATTCTCGCTATAGCGCTCAGTCAGTCCCTTGTGCCTGTCATTTCGGCGGCTTTTGCTCGCAAAGATGAGCTGCATCTGAAAAATCAGGTGACGCTGGCATTGCGTATTTCCATTCTGACGGGAATGCCGATTGTGATTACCCTGTGTGCGGCGGCTTATTCGGTAAACGGTTTGCTGTTCACAACTCCAGACGGCACGCCGATTATTGCATTGCTGACGTTCGGTACCATCTTCCAGATTACAATGATGACGACGAACTCCATGCTGCTCGGGGTTGGGAAACCACGAATCACGATGATTAGTGTAGCGGCAGGGATTATCGTGAAGCTGATTGCGAGTCTTATCTTGGCGCCGATCTTCGGTATTTACGGAATCATCATTGCAACAGCGCTATGTTTCCTGGTCATCACATATCTGAATCTGCGTGTACTGCGTAAAATTGTAGATTTCTCGATTATGGGAGATCGCTGGATTGGATTTATTATTACGGTGCTTCTCGCGGCAGCTGTCGGCTTCGCGGCCAATTGGAGTGGAAACCAGATCTTTGGTGCGTTCTTGCCTGCAAGGGTATCCTTCCTGTTAACCTGTATGGTCGTGGGTGTGCTGGTCGTTGTGGTATATCTCGTGCTGATGGTGGTTCTTCGTGTGTTGCGTAAGGACGAGCTAACTAGTTACCCGCGAATTCTGCAAAAAATTCTCCGTCCGCTTATGCGTCTGCAACGCGGCGCTGGACAACGGGGATAACATCCATGCCATTTCACAACGTGAATATTCTACGTTTGTTGCTAGAGTGAAGGACATTCTCCCGACTTGCCTGCGTAGCGTTCACGCATGAATGGATTTCAGCATGAGTATAGGATAATGGGGATTTAGCCCTCATAAATAAAGCGCCGTCTGCTCTTTGTAGCGGACGACGCTTGTTTTTTATCCAAGGGCAGTCTTCCGTTAAGGTGGAAATGGCTTTCAAGGGGGCATGGCTTGATTCTGCAATTTTACTTCCAATTAGTGAGTGATGACCTGTACATCATGAGCGAGTGCTGTTTTTAACATACCATACCGATGCTCGTGACTCATCTCAAACAGCCAAGGTCTGCGTGGCGCAGTGAGGTATCCGAGGCAATCTCGTGTTTCCAGCCAGTCATGTCTTGTAATCGGCTCATAGGGTGCGTCCTCCCAAACGGCGAGTAACTCAGGAGAGTATAAACGCTGACCTTCCGGCAGCCATTCCTCATTCAATAAAGCATCCGTGTACAGGGTATGGTCTGCTGGCCCTTTCTGGTGCTTGGTAAACAGGCCTGGCCAATATTCGGCTCGTGAGCCACCATGAGGTACGGTTCGCGCGAAGGCCAGTACTTGCTGAAGCACTTGCTCTACACCAAATAACAGGGCATACAGCCCTTTGCCGAACTGGATACGTTCATTCAATTTGCCAAAATGCTCAATGACCCGCCCGGCGAGACCGCCTCCTTGTGCAAGAGGGAAAACGATGTGGTTCAGTCCTGCCAGATTGTGCAGATGAAAAGCAGGTTTGGAGAGGACTTCTTTTTGAAAATAAGGATGTTGCACCACACGGCTCTCAATATAGTTCTGCTCATTAATAATTAAGGCCACACTCAGTATGGAACTGCAACGTTCGAGCCAAAATCGCTCCCAGAACGGCGTCATAAACGCTGATACGTGAAAATGAGACAACAGATGGAAGCAGCTTCGTCCAAGCCGCCGGCTGTGGATATACAGCTGCAACTGAGGATAGGCATCCTGAAAAATAAGGGCATTGCACCGCTCCAGCAAGCGATACATATGCTCACGATCCTTCTGATTTTGCAGATTATGCATCAGGTCACTGTGCAGGTCGGTCATATGATATCCGCCGTTGCGGGACACCATATGTGCCAGCAGTGCCCAATGCAGCTCGGGATACTGCTCGTAGCACTCCAGATAAGCAGCGGTTCGAGTCACATTACTGCGATTCTGCTGCTGTGTTAAGGTTTTGATTTCTTCAAGAATGATGCAGTCCTCTTCACACACCAGTGCACGTTCCTGATTGTTGCGTGAAGGAGATGGCTTGCCTGTTGTAGGGATTAACTTCTCTACCTCAGCTTGCAGAGCAGCAGCCGTATCTGCGTTCCAATTCAGGTCACGCAAAGGATGTCTAAGCCTTGCAGATGCGTGCCAGGCGGCTTGTTTACCTCGCCATACTTCCAGGGCAGCTCCGGGAATGGAGCGAATGATCTGTACAATGGAACCTGAATGCTGGTTTTCCGAAGAGTCACTTCTGGTGGAAGTCATGAATGGAACATCCTTTCATGAATATCTGTGTTTGATATGCCAGGACTTGTGGTTATTCTAAGTATGCGCTGAACATTTGACTTCCAATCACCAATTTGCTTCACTTAGAGGGAGACAAGGTACAGAAAGGGAGATGTGACAATGGAACAGATTACATCCAAGCCGGAATTTGATGTGGCGATTCAATCTCCGCGTTTGACAGTGGCTGTGTTTAAGGCAGACTGGTGCGGGGATTGCAAATACATCGATCCGTTTATGCCTGAGGTGGAAACGAAGTATTCACGTGACTTGACCTTGATTGAAGTGGACGTTGATCAAGTGGGCACAGTAAGTCAGGAGCAAAATATTTTGGGTATTCCAAGTTTTGTAGCCTACACGGATGGACGTGAACTGGTACGTTATGTGAACAAGTTGCGCAAGTCGAGAGAAGAGATTGAGCAGTTTTTGGATCGTGCGGTTGAGGTGTATAACACCATTCACAAGTAAGGCTTAGGTGAGCTTTGTTGCGAAGAGACGGAGCTGTGAAGCGACGAAATGTCGGAGTGCCGGAGTGCCTAAACCGTCCCAACTGACAGAACAATCGTTATACTTTAATTTACAGCGTGAAGAACGAATTCTTGCATGTATGCAAGTCTGTAAGGTACTGGAGCACATACAGGAGCATTAAGGGTGAGCAAAGTACCGTAACGCATAGTACCGCAAAGTAACGCAAAGTAACGCAAAGTAACGCAAAGTAACGCATAGTACCGAATAGTACCGCTGGAATAAACTACCCCGTATCTTACCGCACAAACACAGCAGGAATAAATTACCCCAAGACAGGGGAGAATGTAGACCAAGTATGCAAACACAAGGCTGTCGGTTGAGCCGCATTTTGGCTTAGACTGCCTTGTTTTTATTTTGCTTGAGGTGAATAGTTTAAGGCTTAAGATGAAGCGGGGAGATTGCTGCGTCAATGTTGCGGTGCTGGTGATATGCTATATATCAGCTCACGTCCTTTTCACAGACACTGCAAGGTAACTCATGCTCTAACGATCACCAGAAACGTTATTTGTTCGAATTTAACCCATAAAAAAACCTAACGATCACCAGAGACGCTATTCAGAGCTAAAAGGCTTATTTGCAGAATTATTGCTATGTTTCTAAGAAATAAGCTCCCTGGTGATCGTTAGGTTCTGAAAAGCAGCGTTTGCTGCAAAATAAGCTTCGTGGTGATCGTTAGAATCCAAAGTTGGGGTAGTTAATGATTTGAAATTGATGAATGACAAATGAAATTGATGAATGACAAATGAAACTGATAAATTACAAATGAAACTGATAAATTACAAATGAAAATAATAAATAATAAATGAGGAGTGTCAGGCTAACGAGGCTGGTAATGGATTACATAATTAGATTTGAAAATATAAATATAATGACCTGCTGGTCAATTTTTTAACAGACGTTAACATTTTGTCACAAAGCGCGGCGTCAATGATGCTTTTATCCGTTATAATGAATTTAGTTGTGAAATTAGTGTCAAAGTACAAAACAAGTGCTGTAACGAGCATTCTTATGGAAAGAAAGCGTCAGGCAAGGCCATTACATCGTTCAAAGAAACAAAAGAACACGAGTACCAATAATGAATCAGCATGATTATCAAGCGAAGAACTTTCTTCGCCATCTTAAAACAACAGCGGGTGAGAAAAAATTGAAGCACTTAACATTGTTTAAATGGTTAACCGTATTAACCTGTCTCGTCATGTTCCTGGCTACCTTCGGCGGCGGGATCGTAACTAAAACAGAATCAGGCCTTGGCTGTGGAACAGAATGGCCTTTATGTAACGGAAAGCTTGTGCCGGCTCACACGGTTGCCTCCCTGATTGAGTACTCCCACCGTGCTGTCAGTGCACTGGCAGGACTACTGTCGATCGCATCCTTTGTTGCCTTCTTACGCTTTGGCAAGCAGCGTCGTGATTTGCAATTATTCTCCTTTCTAACCCTTTTATTTGTTATTATTCAGGGAATTATGGGTGCTTTTGCCGTTGTGTTCTCGCAATCTTCCGCGGTCATGGCGCTACACTTTGGGTTTGCACTCATTGCTTTTGCCAGCTCATTGATGATGGCTCTCGGGATCAGGCAGGAGGCGAGATATGGCGGTTTGGAACGTTTGAACCAGTATCCGCGCGTTAGTAAGGGGTTCCGCAACCTGGTTTGGTTTTCAACGATCTATACGTATCTGGTAGTGTATACAGGGGCATTTGTAAGCCACACGAATTCAGCCGGCGGTTGTTCCGGATTCCCGCTCTGTAACGGGCAGATTGTGCCTGAACTCTCTGGCGGTGTAGCTGTGGCCTTTGCCCATCGTCTGGCAGCTGTGTCACTCGTGATCGTGATTGCGATCTTGGGACACTTTGCTTATCGTAAACACCCGGATAACCGTGAATTGCGGACACTCGGTGTGTTATCCGTCGTTTTGATTTTGTTGCAAGTGGTTATCGGTATGTTCATGATGTGGACGATCAATCGCCCAGAAGTTTACATGTTTGTGGCGCTGGCACATATGTTGGATATCGCTATACTGTTTGGTGTCTTGACCTATATGAGCTTCCTCGTGTACAAGCTGCACCGTCCGGTGAACCGTTTCTAAACAGCTTATGAATTTGGTATTTACAAAGAAAGTTTAGTGCATTGTCCTGCAAGCTGCACTGGACCATGTTGGAAAGTCCACCATCCGGTGATGTAGATCATTGGAGAGGTGGACTTTTGTTTGATGTTAGGGGTAGCAGGGCAACCTAAATCAAGTTGTCTTGATTAACGGAATGACACATAGGCTTGATTCATCTTCAGCTGTTCAACAGCTGTGAAAACATATCTATTTTGCATCATCAGTGGAAAGAGGAGGCCTTCTATGCTACGTACGTTACTGGGGGAAAAGCCACGAGTGAATCAAGGGAAGCTGAAGGAAGCCATGGATACCATGGCGTTTACACTGGAGTCTTTTGAAAAACAAATGTATGTGGATCATGATCCAAACCATGATTATCGGAAGTTGTATATATGGACGCAGGGACTAATCTCTTCGTTGGATGAACTGGAGCAGAGTTATTTTGCCGCCGCACATTTTCGTAAAAAAGTAGTTGCAGGCTCGACACGCGATATGAGTTCTGATGAGAAAGCCGAGTACGCCCGGTACGTTTATTTTTATAAAGATGCCTTTATTCGGTGTTTCGCGATACTGGACAAATTAGGTACGGTTTTGAATGAAATTTTCCAACTAAATACATCCAAAACAAAAGTGCATTTCTCCTATTATACCGTTCTGAGGCAATTCGAATATTATCGGGATCATCATGAGTTGGCACAACAATTAATTAAAATCAAGGAAGCGTACCGAGAACCGATGAGCAAATTGCGGAAGCGGCGTAATATGGAGATTCATTACATGAATTCGGAAATGCAGGATGATTTGTGGCAGTTACATCAGACGCTGCGTGGCAAAGTGAAGCTGGAGGATCTGGATCAGCATCTTCTGGAGATGCAACAGGGTGTGGATATGGTCTGTGAAACACTGCATATGGCCTATCGATACATCAATCGAATCTGGCGTAAACAGATTTTGAAACGCTAGCCGTATCAATGATTTTTAAATAATACCATTTGACAAATCGGAATACTTTGATTATACTGAGTTCCAGATCGAAACTTACATGGGATCGTGTCTTTAATACAGCATTTGATGCAGTTCGGCCATTATACATGATGAACTACATGAAACTATATAATCCTACAACTTTATATTTCTCTTATCGAGAGTGGCGGAGGGACAGGCCCGATGAAGCCCGGCAACCGATCAACGATGATGGCATAAATGTTTTCATTGTTGATGTTAGGTGCTAATTCCTACAGAATCATGTTGCACATGATTTTGGCAGATGAGAAGGTCATTTCACGTGAAGAGCCATCTTTGTATCTGCAAAGGGCTCTTTTTTTGCGTAAAACGGGGAGTTTTCCCTTCCTTCGGGTAAAGATATATGTAGGTGATGGGGAAGGAGCAGTACTATTGATTGAACTGGTTGGATTAACCAAAACATATGGCAGACGTGCCAAAACAACGACAGCGTTGGCGAACCTTAATCTGACTATTCAGAAGGGTGAAATTTTCGGCGTGATTGGTCACTCGGGTGCAGGGAAAAGTACATTGATTCGATGTATTAATTTACTTGAGCGCCCAACGGAGGGTGAGGTATGGGTTGATGGTATTAACCTCACCGAACTTAGCAAAAGCGAACTACAGCAGCAACGACGCAAGATTGGTATGATATTTCAGCATTTCAATCTGCTATCTTCGGCAACGGTGTATGACAATGTTGCTTTCCCGTTAAAACTGGTGAATACACCTAAAGACGCGATTGATCGCAAAGTGAAGGAAATGCTTGATCTGGTTGGGTTGGAGCAGCATAGTAACAAATATCCGGCACAGCTGTCTGGCGGACAGAAGCAGCGGGTAGGGATAGCGAGAGCTCTGGCAAGTGATCCGAGTGTTCTTCTATGTGATGAGGCAACCTCGGCGCTTGATCCGCAAACCACCAATTCGATTCTGAAGCTATTGTTGGATATTAACGAAAAGTATAATCTGACCATTGTGCTGATTACCCACGAGATGCATGTCATTCAGAACATCTGTGATCGGGTTGCCGTTATTCATCAAGGTGGCATTGTGGAACAAGGGCCAGTGACGGAAGTATTCATGAAACCGCAGCATGCGATCACACGGGATTTTGTCTCACGGGACAGCGAAGGTGGACTGGCACTGGAGGAAACGGTTATGGCGAACGCCGGAACGGAGTTGGCAGCAGGTGTTTCTTCCAAGTTGGTGAAGGTTTCATTTCTTGGAAATAAAACCTATGAAGCGATTCTGTCGAGAACGGTTCGCAAAACAGGTGTGGATTTCGCCATTCTGCAAGGTACGATCTCTACAATCAAACAGGTTCCTTATGGTCAACTGACGGTGCGTTTTGAAGGTGACTCCGCTGCGATCGAGCAGACCTTGTCTGAACTAACCGCAGAAGGACTTGATGTGGAGGTGCTCCGATAATGGATTTTTCCAAAGTACGCTGGGAAGAGGTTGGTACAGCTTCGATTGAAACATTACAAATTTTAGCTGCATCCGGTTTGTTTACTGTTCTCTTGGGTTTGCCGCTTGGTGTCATTCTGTTTATGACAGGCCGCTCGGCATCATCTGGTTCAAAAATAACTTATATCATATTATCTATTATTGTTAATATTTTACGTTCGGTACCTTTCATCATCTTAATTGTTGCTCTTATTCCGTTTACACGCACGCTGGTGGGTACAGCTACAGGTGTGCTTGGTGTCATTCCACCGCTTGTGATCTCGGCAGCTCCGTATTTTGCACGTCTTGTTGAAAATACATTGCGTGAAGTCGATCGCGGTGTTATTGAAGCGGCACAGGCAATGGGAGCATCCACAGGACAGATTGTTAGAAGGGTGTTGTTACCTGAGGCTTTACCTGGCTTGCTTGCCGGAATTACGATTACCATTGTGACGTTGGTCTCTTATACGGCCATGGCGGGTATGGTTGGTGGTGGAGGTCTGGGTACACTGGCAATTAACTATGGATACTACCGATATCAGAATGAGATCATGATTATTTCTGTTGTATCCATGATTATTTTGGTTCAGCTTCTGCAGATGATTGGCGATCGTCTGGTCATTTATTTCACCCGGAAATAATAGATAGATGGAAAAATAAAAATGTGAAGGGGTTTTACAGATGAAAAAGTGGTCTATTATTCTACTCAGCTTGATGATGATTGCCGTGCTCGCAGCTTGTGGCAACAATAAGAAGTCCGACAGTGGTGCGGATAACGCAGCAGGCGCTCCACGTACTGTTGAATTGAAAGTCGGCGCTTCACCTACACCACATGCAGAAATTCTGGAGAGCATCAAACCCGAATTGGAAGCGCAAGGCATTCGTTTGCAAGTGGTGACGTTTAACGACTACGTACAGCCTAACCAACAGCTGGCAGATGGCAAACTGGATGCAAACTTCTTCCAGCATCAGCCTTACCTTGATACAGAGAACAAAGAGCGCGGTTTTAACCTCGTTGCTGTGACTCCAGTTCACGTTGAACCTTTTGGCGGTTACTCCAAAAAAATTAAATCGTTGGATGAGCTGAAAGATGGCGCTAAAGTTGCTATCCCGAACGACCCATCTAATGGTGGACGTGCCCTCTTGTTGCTCGCGAAAAAAGGTCTGATTACACTTAAAGACAACACAAACATCGCCTCCACTAAACAGGATATTACCGCAAATCCGAAAAACCTGGAGATCATCGAACTGGATGCAGCCATGATGCCTCGTCAATTAGACGAAGCCGATCTGGTATTTATCAATGCAAACTATGCCCTGGAAGCAAACCTCAATCCAGCAAAAGATGCGTTGTTGATCGAAGATCTGCAAGGCAATCCATATGCGAACATTCTCGTGTCCCGTGAAGATAACAAAGATGCAGATGCGATCAAAAAACTGGCAGAAGCTCTTCATTCCGAAACGGTGAAAAAATTCATCAAAGAACGTTACCAAGGTGCAGTTGAACCTGCATTTTAAGGTACTCTAAGAGATCAGCGTAGGTATTGCTGATTTGTATTACAACAAAGGCCGCGGCTCTCGAATGGTGAGAGCGCGGCCTTTCCTCATTGCTGGTAAACTTGGTTGGTTAACTTGAATTTATTATTAAGTATTGTCTGACTTTGAATGTGTATCAGATGAGCGGTAGTACGTTAATTCATTCTGTTCCGCCGCATGCTGCTGCTCGTATTCTTCATAATTATATTCTCGGGTCACCGGATACTGTGTTTCCTCTTGATGTAATGCATCTCTTTTTTGTTGGTATCTGACCCAGCTAAATAACAATATCAAACCAACCAGCCCCCAATACCACCTATGTTTCAAAAATGTCCAAATTCCTTCGTCTTCAGCGGTAAAAGGAATTCCTCCCAGCACGAGACTGTTCAGGCCAAGACGTGATGTTTGGTCGGTTTTATCATTATAATCCTCATACCTGTACCCGGGATTCACTTTCAGATGCTGAAGGACTGTTTTTTCAAAAGCAGAACGACTTTGCTCCAAATTCGCTTTTTCGGTTACAAGAATCGCCGTGATATAGCCCTCGCGTGTTAAAAGATTAACATTATAATTGACCAAGGCTTGTTCGTAACTGTCTTTGAATCCAAGTGCATAAATCAGTTGATGACTGGAAGCATTATAATCAGGTATAACCTCCCACCCCGTTACATGAAGCTCATTTCCTTCTGTTGCATTACGGTTATGTTCAACTTCCCAACGCATATAGTTACTTAATAACTCGTGAGCATCCAATTGATTTTCGTCATCGTCATGAATGTGCCCGCTTTGTACGTATTCAAATATGACAGACCATGAACCGTTGGGATCGTTACTGTACATGCTTCCGATCTCATTCCCGTTCGGCTGATTACCAAGTTCCAGCATGGAGCGTTGTGTATCCGTTTTACCTAGAAATGAGTAGTTTGCTGGAAGCACAAGTGAGGCTTTACCATCGAGAGATACGGTATTCGGGCCATCCACCCATTCGTATTCATTAGATGAGGTGATGTTCTCATTTTCAGCGAAGACGGGTAGGCTGCTTGCGGATAGTATAGAATACATTAGAACCCATGCCATTGTGAACCTAAATGAAGCAGATTTGAACCATTTCTTCATTGAACACGATCCTTTCGAAAATGATAATGGCGTTCTTTTATAGATAAGAAACGACTGTAAGACATTATCATAGGTATGTAAGGTAATCAAGATAAATTTGGATAATCAGGACTTATTTGTATTGTTTAAATAACTGGAACAGATTGTGAGCACATGCAAGTTGTGAGGGAAGGCTAAATCTTTTATACTTAATGAGTGACTGCTCTTTGAAGAGGGGGATGAACGTGAAGGGAAAGATTGCCCTCATAACGGGAAGTGCCAAAGGTCTTGGTAAAATGACAGCCCTCAGTCTGGCAGATCAGGGATGTCACATTGCCCTTAATTATGTTCACAGCAAATCAGAAGCTGAGTTGTTGCAAGCGCAGATTACCGCCAAAGGCGTACGCTGCATTGCCGTTCAGGCGGATATATCGAAAGTAGAAGAGATTCATGCGCTCGTTGATACGGTACAAACGCAGCTGGGGCATATTGATATTCTGGTGAATAACGCAGGCCCATTTGTAAGAGAGCGTCGGGTGTTCGCAGATTATTCAGAAGCAGAAGTGCAGATGTTAGTGCAGGGCAACCTGCTCGGGCCGATGATTCTGGATCAGCTTGTTTTGCCAGAAATGCGTCGCAAGCAGTGGGGACGTATTATTCATTTTGGCTTCAGTCACGCGGGTGAAGCAAGATCCTGGCCTCATCGTGCAGTCTATGCTGCTGCCAAGGTAGGTCTGGTTTCATTTACGAAAACTCTTGCCGTGGAAGAAGCGCCTTATGGGATTACGGTGAACATGGTATGTCCCGGAGATATTCGTGGTGCGAACAAAGAGAAAACGATTGATGACATTGCAGGGATAATTGATAAGGAGACGCCGAGAGGGCGGCCTGGCAGTGGAGAAGATATTGCGCGAGTGATCACGTACCTGTGTCTGGATCATTCGGATTTTATAACAGGCAACATTATGGATGTATCTGGAGGGCTTGATCCGATCCGGCCTACAATTTGATTGAATTACAAAAAAGAGCCTCTCGCTTCTTGCGAAGCGAAAGGCTCTCTGAGGTTTATTTCGTGAAGGATTGATTAGAATACTTGTACGACTTCTTGTACACCCTCAACTTCTTCAAGAAGGGCGCGTTCAATCCCGGCTTTTAAGGTAATGGTGGAGCTTGGGCAACTGCCGCAGGCACCGACCAGTTTCAGCTTAATGATGCCGTCCTCCACGTCGACCAGTTCCACGTCACCGCCATCGCGTTGCAGGAACGGACGAAGTTTATCAAGCACATCAGATACCTCATCATACATGGTGCTTTGTGCGTTTTCGCTCATATTGTTCAACTCCTTTCCTCCCTATATTATATTACAAATGACCATAAATTAAAATGGTCAAACAAAGCAGGTGAACTGAAATGAGACCAATTATTGAATTTTGTGCTAACAATATGCATTTTGGCACGGATGAAGTCATGGATCAACTGGATGAAAATCCGGATTATGACGTGATCGAATACGGCTGTCTGACCAATTGCGGTCAATGTTATATGACTCCTTTTGCCTTGGTCAATGGTGAAGTTGTCACCACGGAAAAAGTAGAAGATCTATATAACGCCATTCTAGCCAAAATAGCTGAAGCGGATGCTTGGGACGCGCTGGATCTCGACTAACCTCAATTAACCGAGATGGCGTTTGGACATCCAGAGCACGCCGCTTTTTAAAATACGAGGCACACGTCCCATCATGGACGTTTTGCCCATGAGCCCAAATCCAGCCTTTTTGCCGAGTGCGCCCAGTGTGCCGCGAAGCTTCAGGGGTTGTGGATTGGGCTTTTCGCCTTTCCAGAGGGCATGCTGAATATGAGCGATCTGTTCACCCTGAACCTCCGCAGCCTGACCACTGGGTGCATAAGGTATACTGGCACAGTCACCTACCACGTAAACGTCGGTATACTCCGGAATTTGATAGTACTCGTTTAATACGACACGACCTTGCGGGTCTTTCGTTACATTGAGGTCTTGAACCACTTTTACCGGTTGAATGCCTGCCGTCCATACGACAGCATCGGTCTGGATCTGTTCATCGCGGTTGTAAATTGCGTTTGGTTCCACCCGAGAAATGGCGATATGTCCTCGTGCTTCAACCTGATGTTCTCCAAACCATTCGTGAACATAAGAGGAGAGACGTTGAGGGAATGCGGATAATACACGTTCACCACGATCCAGAATGCTGATATTCAGGTCGGGTCTGCTTTCGCGTAATTCGGCAGCCATTTCAACACCACTGAGGCCACCGCCCACAATGTGAACATGACCATAAGCTTTAACTTCATTCAGACGCAGATACGTCTCGCGTGTTTTGCTGAAGCTTTGAATGGTACAGCTGTATTCTTCGGCACCAGGTGTATTGTGAAAACGATCCGTACAACCTAGTCCAATGACCAGCTTGTCATATTCAAGCGGTTCCTGACCTTCGAATTCAATCTGACGCTGCTCCAGATTAATGGCAGTCACTTCACCGAAACGGTGTGTCACTTTCTCATTTACTGGAAAATGGATACGCAGGTCGTAATCCGATACCGTTCCTGCTGCGAGTGCGTAATATTCAGTCTTTAATCCTTGAAAAGGACTCCGGTCCACCAGTACAATCTGGGTGTCTGCCGGAATTTTGCCTTCCAAAAGTTCCTTGATGATCGTGAGGCCGCCATAGCCGCCTCCAAGAATGACGAAATTTTTCATGACTCGGCTTCCTTTCTGCATCAGTCCCATGTTATGGGGCTGTAACCTGCGGAGCAGCTATGCCTTCACATAGCTGCTCCGTGTGTTGTTTTAGTTTGAAGATAATTTGAATAATCAAGAATGGGAAAATAAAAATTTAAAATATGAGGTCACAGTGAAGCACCACTCAGATAAAACGTCCCCCTGATTGAAGAGAAAGTATCGTTCTTTGATGAGTGATGCTTCTGTTGCTGTAACGTTTGGCCTAGATCGAAGGAAATCGATCAGATCTATTCGTAAACTTGAATTTCGTTGTAGAATGTATCGCGCTCTACAGGAATGCGGCCTGCACCTTTGACAAGCCAGATCAGCTCTTTACGAGTCAAACCTTCAGGTGTCAGTGCGCCTGCAGCGTGACTGATTTTTTCACGGACAATTGTGCCATGCACGTCCGATGCACCGAAGCTCAGCGCAACCTGAGTCAGTTGTGGGCCGATGTTAATGAAATAAGCTTTCACGTGCTGAATGTTATCCAGCATCAAACGACTGATCGCAATCGTTTTGAGGTCTTCATACGCCGAGTTGCGGCGCATAATGCTTGCGGATTTGCTTTTTGGCTGCATGGACAGTGGAATGAACACCATAAATCCGTTGGTTTCGTCTTGAAGTTCACGAATCTGTGCCATGTGGTTCACGCGATCCTCATAGGACTCAATAGAACCATAGAGCATTGTCGTGTGTGTACGCATGCCCAGGTTATGAGCCGTGCGGTGTACTTCGAGATAGCGATCGACATTCGCTTTATCTACACGCATTTTTTTGCGATATTCATCGGACAAAATTTCTGCACCGCCGCCCGTCAAGGACTTCAGGCCAGCTTTTTGCAGCTCTTGCAATACTTCCTTGATGCTCAGGCCGCTGATGCGAGTAAAGAAATCAATCTCTGCCGCAGTGTAAGCTTTCAGCGTAACATCCGGATATTTTTCGTTTAAAGCACGCAGGGAATCGACATAATATTGAAAAGGAACATGGTTGTTATGTCCACCTACGATATGGAACTCACGCACGCCTGGATGAATATGCTGTTCCACATAGTCGATCATTTCCGGACCGGATAACGTATAAGAGCCTTCCTCACCCTGGTCTTTACGGAAATTACAAAATGCGCAGCGAGCTTCGCATACGTTGGTGAAATAAAGGCTCATGTTCTCAATAAAATAGACTTTCTTGCCGTTCTTCCGCAGATTGGCCTCATTGGCCAGCTGGCCCAAAGTCAGCAGATCATCTGTTTGATACAGATATACGCCGTCTTCTACGCTCAGCCTTACGCCGTTCTGCACTTTCTCAACGATTTCAGCCATTCTTTTGTCGGTGAACGGTGTTACCAATGTAGACATGCTGTTTCCTCCTGTTCTTTACCGGAATTCGAGTTGTGGTGTGTTGAACCAATAAACAGAACTACATAGCAAAGATGCGGTCAACTGCCGCCTTCCTGTGAAAGACTAACTCTTATTACCCGGTGCAGCGTGTGCTGCAATCGAAAAGTTTATTTTTTCAAAAGGAGTCAAAGTGACTCTATATGCATTGGGGACTGAGAACCAGTCTCGAAATGTGAAAAAAATTACAACTCCATATATGACCGTCATCCGAATATCTCATGACAAAATATTGACATTTTCAGAGTGACCACCTATCCATTATAAACCTCGTGCCGCAGGGGTTCAATACACTGGGAAGAAAAAGGAGTTTAGGGGGATCGCGGAAGCGGGCAAACATGACTTGAGCCACTTGACGGGGTGGAGTATAATTTAAAGAAGAGTGATGAAAAGGAGAGTGACCTGGCATGATTAATATCAGCGAAACGGCTGCAGACCGATTGAAAGAGATGCTTGCACAGCAAGAGACCCCTGGAATGTTCCTGCGTCTTGGCGTAGCACCGGGCGGTTGTACCGGATTTTCGTACGCCATGGGCTTTGACGATAAAGAGTCCGATGAGGATATATATATGGACATTCATGACATGAAAGTCGTTGTGGAGAAAGAAAATGTGAAATATTTGAATGGGCTCGAAATTGATTTTGAAGAATCCGGCATGTCCGGCGGCTTCACCATTCACAACCCGAACGCGGTAGCCACTTGCGGCTGCGGTTCATCCTTCCGTACACGCGAAGAAGCAGGCGTACCCGATAAAGATTGCTAATCTGCAATACAGTATGGGGTTGAGCGTGTCCAATCATTAAAGCTTTCAAAAAAGATACAACGACAAAGCACATTTTCGGCGAAGAGGTTTCGCTGGAAGTGTGCTTTTTTGTGCTTCGTGTAGTTTGATAAGTACTCTAAGGCAGTCTGAAGTGGGGGCGTTGATTACGTATTTTCGATATTGACAGTTTGTTCCATGTGTAGGTATATTATTTTGTGCAAACGTTTGCAAAAATTAAG
The DNA here is from genome assembly GCF_003719335.1 of Paenibacillus amylolyticus. Taxonomy (GTDB): domain Bacteria; phylum Bacillota; class Bacilli; order Paenibacillales; family Paenibacillaceae; genus Paenibacillus; species Paenibacillus amylolyticus_D. The sequence continues at coordinate 252,349 of NZ_RIAS01000006.1, read as the reverse complement.
CTGATCATCAACGTATATCCCGTTGTTATACCCAATAATCGTTGGTGTATATGAGGTTATTCATTTCCTGAATATGCAAACGTTTGTTCAGAAGGTGTCATCTTGCTTAGATGGCACGGAGATTTTCCATCAGAGAATCGAAGAATCACAGGATTACAGGAGAGAGGAGGCGCCATAGCAGATTCATTTTCTAGTTCAAACAAAAGATTCGTTAGCAAGGTTCTAATGACTTTCAAATGAATTCAAATTCATGGTCCCCACAGGGGCAACAGATAAGGGAGGAAAAACATGAAGCTTGTGCGCAGGCTAGGCGCATTCCTGTTGGCATTATCCATCGTTGTTTCCACACACACCACAGCAGCTTATGCTGAAATCTCCGCTTCCCATGTGTACCATAACCATATGCCGAATTTCTGGGCTTACTACGATACGTCCAAGTATGCTTCCACACCTGTAGGATCACCCATCCGATACACCTATGACGGGCAAGTCATTGAACTGAAAAAGAATCCCCCAGCAGGTTATCCGTATTTTCTGCCTGGTGGTGCACCAATGCCACATGATGATCTGGTCGCTTATTACACGCATCATGCAAAAACCGGAGCCTATCTCAGTTGGCCATGGCAAGTGGCAGGCGATCTCAAAAATAACCATCCAGCCGCCGGCATGCAGGTAACAATGTCAGGCTCCCTCCTAAACAATGTGGACAGCTTTATGTATACCAATAATGTAAACGGTTACAATAACAAAGCTTGGGGTGTTCCCTGGAAGAATGCGTACAACAATCTGAAAACGACCCATGGAGAACGGACGATGGACCTTGTTCATTTTTCCGGGCACCACTCTATGGGGCCACTTGCGGGCAACGAATATTTGCTCAAGGACTTGATATACCAAAATGCAGTCATGGCTCAACCCTTTTTCCTGGGGGACAGCTTCAAATCTTCCAAAGGCTTCTTCCCGACCGAGCTTGGCTTCTCGGAACGCATTATTCCCGTGCTGGATCAACTCGGCATTGAGTGGTCTGTGATTGGCAACAATCACTTTTCGCGTACCCTCAAGGACTATCCGTTGTTGAACGATCCAGGCAAGGATACGATGGTATCTCCACCAAATCGAGCCGATCTGCAAAACACAAGTAGTGTTGGTTCATGGGTGTCTGCACCGATGTTCAATGAAAAACAGGTCGTGTACAACAAATACCCATTCGCTTCTACACCGCACTGGGTGCGGCATGTGAATCCCGAGACCGGGGCTGAGAAGAAAATTGTTGGTATCCCTGTAGCTCAGGCAGAATCATGGGAAGAAGGCTACCAAGGTTCGGTGAAGGCAGAGGCACTCAAACCGTTTGAGGGGCTAGTGGATCAGAAGCAGTTTTTTGTTATTGCGCATGATGGGGATAACTCTTCTGGCCGTGCAGGTTCCGAGGATACTTGGCGCAATGCAGGCAATGTGACTTATGCACAACCCGGGGTAAAAGGAGAGAGCATCAATGAGTACTTGCGTACGAATACGCCAAAAGCCGACGATGTGGTACATGTGCAGGATGGCTCGTGGATCGATACGCGTGACTCCTCTTCCGATCCGACATGGTATCACTGGCGTCTTCCTTTTGGCATCTGGAAAGGACAGTTCGATGCGTTCAACAAGGCTACCGGCCTTAATCTAGAGCCCAAAAAGAATCTGGAAGGGGTTCAGGAAGGCATGACGGTATCCTTTGAATACGGTTATCACTATCTGGAGCGTAACTTTGCCTTGGAACAGGCAGCGCTCAATTATGCAAAGACAGCCGAACAAATGTGGCTGGATGCCAACCCGAATCATTGGAAACCTTCTACAGCACTGGATCGGGAGATCACCTATGAAGGCAATCAGCTGAATCCATGGATGATGGCTTACCCAGTCAAGGGAGATCCGGCAAACAATTATAAGGGCGGGGCGAACCCGGCAGAGCTGAGTTGGTATTTCCTTTTGCCTGCGCTGGATTCCGGTTTTGGGTACTATGATGAAAATGTGGATGACGGTGTGAAGCCGACACTGTCATTTAATCAGTCTCTGTTTTTCTCCAAGCCATATGTTAACGGCCAGCTGGCTAAGGATCGCACAGGCCCATCAGTCTGGTGGCCTCAGCGTTATCCATATAACCCAGGGAGTTCCAATATCAGTAAGGCAGAGGGATGGACGCTTCATTATTTTGACAATACGTTTGGCATCTACACCTACGCTTATGATGTGAGCGGGATTCGTGATATCAAAGTGAAAGTACGGACTCATCGGGATAAACAGGCGGATGAGAAGGATAATACTTTCCGTGTATATGATCCAGCGGCGCTCAAAGCCAAGGGTGTATCCAACATTGATCCTGCAAAAGTGAGCCCTTGGCAGGAATATCCGATGACCAAGCGTGATTTGAAGCCTGACATCAATGGGGTGGCTTGGCAACCAAACAGTACGGATATGTTTAAACGTGTACCGGCTCAAGAAATCGGGGATATGTATTATACCTATTTCAACGATTTCAGGGATCAACTGGTTGACTATTATATCGAGGCTGAAGACGGTAACGGCAATATAACTCGCAGTGAGATTCAGACGGTATATGTAGGTACGGGAAAATACAAAAAGGATGCTTCCGGTAAAATCGTGGAAGACTCAAACGGAACGATTCAGGGCACACACCCGTTCCTGATGGTGGATCAGACGCCGCCTTCCGCTCCAACCGAGGTGAAATCCACGCGTGTAACGGATCGTAGTGTCACTCTTCAATGGACAGCAGCTACGGACAATGTTGGTGTCGATGGATATGATATCTATCGGAATGGCACCAAAGTGGGCAGCTCCCAGACGACAGAGTATACAGATACAGGACTTGAACCTGCCAAAACCTACACGTACAGCATTAAAGCCAGAGATAAGGCCAATAACATATCTGCTGCCAGTCAAACTTTACAAGTGCAGACACTCGTTGCAGATACTGAGCCACCAACAGCACCGACGAACGTTGTGATTAAAGAGTCTACTTCATCCACTGTAACTGTGGAGTGGGCAGCAAGTCAGGATAATTACGGAGTTGCGAGATACGATATCTATCGTGATGGAAGTAAGGTTGGAGAAGCAACCCAGCTGACGTATACCGATTCTTCTCTCGCTCCTGCAACCAATTATGTTTACACCATCAAAGCGGTCGATGCGGTAGGAAATGTCTCGGCAGCCAGTGAGTCAGTCACGGTAAAGACCAAAGAAGGCAATGTGGTCACCATTTATTACAAACAGGGTTACACCAATCCATACATTCATTATCGTCCGACGGGTGGAACCTGGACGACGGCTCCGGGTGTAAAAATGTCGGCAGCTGAAATGCCAGGATACATGAAAATGACAGTGAATGTAGGCACAGCTGCCGGACTTGAAGCGGTTTTCAACAATGGCAGCGGTACGTGGGACAACAACGGTGGAAAGAACTATCAGTTCCCATTAGGGGGGAGCACCTATAATGCAGGGGTCATCACTCAAGGTGCGCCACAAGTAGATACGGCTCCGCCTAGCGTACCCACAAATCTGACAGTCACCTCAAAAGCTTCCGATCGTGTATCCCTTGCTTGGAGTCCGTCAACGGATAATACAGGTGTAACCGGATACGAAGTATTTAGGGATGGCGTCAACATTGGCATAAGCACAACACCTGCGTATACGGATACGGGATTGAACGCTGCAACAGCTCATGCTTACCATGTTGTTGCTTATGATGCGGCGGAGAACAAATCGGGAGAGAGTGCGGAAATCCGTGTGACGACCGATGCTGCACCAAAGAGCAACAGTGTCACGCTCTACTATAAGCAAGGATACGCGCAGCCTAACATTCATTACCGTCCGGCAGGAGGGACTTGGACGACACCACCAGGTGTTCCAATCCCAGCATCAGACTTACCAGGGTATAACAAAATTACAATTGATGTAGGTGCAGCCACCGGACTGGAGGCCGTTTTCAACAACGGAAGCGGTACTTGGGATAACAACGGGGGCCGCAACTATATATTCCCTCTGGGGGTGAGCACTTATCATGCTGGTGTCATCACACCAGGAGCCCCTGCGGGAGCAACGTTTTCAAGTACTGGTGACAGCCCAGGGACATCTTTTCCAGTAGAGTATATTCAGGTCTCTTCTTGGAAAATGGGACGTAAGAGCGCTTAAGTTCATGGGTATGAACAATAAAGAGAGTAAGGGAAGAAGAAAAATTGAAAATGAGGTCAAGGTATTTCAATAAATACGTGATGTGTATTTGCCCCAATAAAAGATGTTCTTAAAACGGACGGAATGGTGTGGAAGTCTGGAAATAAAGAAGCTTTGTTTATTGATGAACAAGGCTTCTTACTATGGCATTAAGGATATTGGCGGGAGGATATTCATCTGTTTATTTTTAGTACCATGATCAATTTTAGCCTTTGTTATCTGATGAGCTTCATTCCAGCTCCACATATTTCGTGGTTGTATGGTTAAAAGAAAAAGAAAACGTATTGACAAGATAAGTTGTAACATTTATAGTTACATTATGAGTTGGGAAAACAACCTTAACATAATAGTAAACAAACCGAGATCGAAGGAGAGATTGACGATGAAAATTGCAATTATTGGTGCAACAGGTAAAGCGGGAAGTATTATTTTGAAAGAAGCGGCAGACCGCGGGCACGAAGTAACAGCGATTGTGCGTAATGCATCTAAATTAGAAGACAAAAGTCTGAATGTATTGGAGAAAGATGTATTTGATCTGACTCCTTCAGATGTACAAGCCTTTGATGTGGTTGTGAATGCGTTTGGAGCGCCAGCGGGCAAAGAAAACCTGCATGTAGAAGTAGGACAAGCTCTTATACACATTTTGAAAGATGCTCCAAACACTCGTCTGATTGTTGTCGGTGGTGCAGGAAGCTTGTTCACGGACGAGTCCAAAACATTGCGTGTTGTCGATTCCCCAGGATTCCCTGATGCATACAAAGCAACAGCTACTAACCAAGGTAAGAACCTTGAAGACCTGCAAGCCTCTTCGGGTATTCAATGGACATTCCTTAGCCCGGCTGGATTCTTCAATCCGGAAGGCGTACGTACTGGAAAATACCAGTCTGGCAACGATGTGATTTTGGTAAACAGTGAAGGAAACAGCTACATCAGCTATGCCGATTACGCGATTGCGCTTGTGGATGAGATTGAGAACCCGCAGCATAAAAATGAACGCTTTACTGTAGTTGGCGAAGCAAAGTAATAATTGCATATGCTTGTAGGATAAACTAAAAACAAACGGACACTAAGCTTGGATAAGCGAGTGTCCGTTTTTGTTGATATACATTTATGATCTATTATACGCTATCTATTGTCGGGCTCATTATTGACGCTTTGGCATCTTGCTCTCATCCATGTACAGCAGATTCCAGCGATGACCATCTAGATCCGCAAACCCTGCACCGTACATCCAACCGTCTGTTTCTCCTGGCTTGCCAAAGATGCTTCCTCCGGCACGCTCTACATTTTGAATAAAGGAGTCGACTGCTTCTCTGCTCTCGGCACTAATGGAAATGATAATCTCTGCACTATGTGAAGTATCCGCAACAGAGGTGCCAGTGAATTTCTCAAAAGTTGCGTGCGGAAAAAGCATAATCTTCGTTTGGCCAATGGAGATCATGGCTCTTTCGCTGCCAACGTTCATAGCTTGGAATCCTAAGGTATCAAAAAAAGCAGTTGCTCTCTCAACATCTTTGACCGGCAAGTTAAACCAGATATCTTGTGACATCGTCATAGCCCCCATAGAGAAAGATTTTATCTTATTATACGCTATTATGAAGAGAAGCATCGTACTTCGATGAAGTAGTGTGTTTAGACTGCCATGTATATTGTTACAAAATTGTATTTTTATAAGTATTTCTTTACTTATGTTAGGAACGAGGCGTATAATCCGTTGAGACATCAGAGATTAAATAGAGACACAGACAGAGATCATAAAGAGAGGTATGTTTCATGAATAGCGGATTAATTAATGCCATTATTGCGTATGTCATGTGGGGAATTCTCCCACTTTATTGGAAGCTGTTTAACAACGTTCCGGCTGGCGAAATTTTGTCGCATCGGGTGGTATGGTCATTTGTATTTATGGGGATTTTAGTCGCTATCCAGCGCCGCTGGAGTGATGTAAAACGAATCTGGACCAGCCGCTCAACTTTACTGTCGCTCACGGCTAGTGGATTGTTGATTGCGATCAACTGGCTGATTTTCATCTGGGCTGTGAACAACGGTCATGTGGTGGAGACCAGCCTTGGTTATTATTTGAACCCTTTGCTAAATGTGCTGCTTGCCGTCGTTTTCCTTCATGAGAAACCGAACCGGGGGCAATGGCTGGCCATTGCTATTGCAGCGCTTGCCGTGCTGATTATTACGATCGACTACGGACGTTTCCCGTGGATCTCCATTTCACTGGCTGCATCCTTTGGTTTATATGGTCTGGCGAAGAAAAAGATCAAGCAAGATGCGTCAGTAGGTTTGTTGTCAGAGACCGCGGTTGTCCTGCCTGTTGCATTAGGTTATTGGATTTATCTTGGTATTGTGGGTAAAACAACGGCTTGGACATTGCCAGCGCCAATGTTTTTTGAATTGTTGCTTTCCGGCGTTGTAACCGCGTTGCCGCTACTGTTCTTTGCACGTGCAGCTGCCCGCATGTCGCTGTCCACGCTCGGATTTGTGCAATACATCGGTCCAACGATTATGTTGGTTCTGAGCATATTTGTGTTTAAGGAAACCGTTTCCCCTGTGCTGCTGGTTGGTTTCGCCTTCATTTGGATAGCGCTTGTCGTCTATGCTATTGCTTCCATGCGTGCTGCAAAACTGGCGAAGTCAGTCTAGGAACAGAAAGCGACGTAATATCAGAAAATATGTAATATCATAAAATGGTTGAAAGATTACAATCGATCTAGTCTTCCTGATAATGAGCCTTTCCATCCTTAAGGATGAGGAAGGTTTTTTTTAAACCAAATATACAGTTGTAAGACAACTGGAATGATTCTTTTATTTACAAATTAAGGAACGTATGTTCTAATTATAGGGAATGATTTTGTGCGGCGGTGGAGGTTAGGATTGATGGGGCAGCAGGGCATTGTATTCGTTGTGAGTGTTTCTATTGTAAATAAGGGGAAAGTGCTAATTGTTAAGGAGAACAAAGCATCTGTCCGAAATACCTGGAATTACCCCTCAGGCCGAGTAGAGTACGGAGAAGATATAATGGATGCGGCACATCGAGAAGTGAGAGAAGAAACGGGTTATGATGTTAGACTCACTGCTACAACAGGGATTTACAATTTTATAAGCAGTCTTCAGCAACAGGTCGTTTTATTCCATTTTATCGGTGAGATTATAGGTGGTTCTCTGCAACCGGATGCTATAGAAATTGCAGACGCGAGGTGGATTACACCGGAAGACCTGTCCAAATCGGATGTGCTACAATTGCGCGACCGCGAAGTGATGTTGCAGATTACGGATCATATAATGTCTAAAACTGAGTATCCCTTAATGCTTTTTCACAGCATGCTATAGAAATGGAGAAAGATGTTCATGAAGTCCTCGTATTTAACTCGTGCTTTTTATTATCTGTGGACAACCCAAACAGCAGCCAATGCTGCGGACGTATTGTATATTATGGCCCTTACGGTTATGGTACTGGATCGTACAAATTCGCTCGTGTCTGCGGCACTTTTGCCATTGATCCGCAGTGGGGCTCAGTTGTTGAGTAGTTTAGTCGCACCGCTATTCATTCAACGTTTTAAGTTGTCCAGTCTACTCTTTTTTTCACAAACCGGACAGTTTTTGTTGTTCATCTGTCTGGCAGTGTACATACAGCTTAATAGCGTAGAATCCTCATTAGTACTTGTGTTTTCGCTTATATTTGTGATGTCTTTTCTTGATGGATGGACAACGCCAGCTCGTAATGCGCTAATTCCGCGATTGGTAACTCATGAGCAAGGTTTACTCAAAGCCAATGGACTTATGAGCGTCAGCGATCAAGTTGTTCAATTTGCAGGTTGGGGCCTAAGCGGCGTAATTGTTGCATTAATTGGATCAAGTTCAACCTTGTTACTCACAGCGGTTATTTATGGCTTGGCAGCCGCGTTTACACTTGGCGTCAAGGAGACAACTCATGGAGAGATACCGGAGAAGCGTGCGGATGCATCAGCAGATATTTCTCCTGATCTGGGCAGAGGTAGATGGCATACGTTAACGGAAGGCTGGAAAATGATATGGAAGACACCTCGTCTGCGAGTGCTTACGTTCATGGATATGATTGACATGCTTGGTGGCTCTATCTGGGTAGGCGCCTTCACGTTGACTTTTGTACAAGTGGCACTTGGTCAAGGAGAAGAATGGTGGGGTTTTATCAATGCAGCTTATTTTGCTGGGACCATTGGTGGTGGTTTGCTGGTGCTTGCCCTAGCCAGAATCATTGGACAGCGTTATTTTTCAGTCATGATGATAGGGATGGCAGGGTATGGAATACTAACTGCGGTTTATGCGTTAAACTCACAGCCTTTTGTTGCGTTGATTTTAGTCATGTTGATGGGGCCATTTGCTGAGCTTGCTATGATTAACCGGCGTACTTTGATTCAGAGTAGTGTGTCTAATCGCATGTTGCCCAAGGTTCTATCTGCTCAAGCCTCAATGATGCATCTCGTATTTTGCGTTTCACTGTTAGGTATGGCCTGGCTTGCTGAATACATTGGCATTGTGAATCTCTATTTATTTGCAGCTGCACTGACCATCTTAGCCATTGTGGCGGGTTTGCTGAATTTTAGGGCATTTCAGGAAAAAAATCGTCAAATGATGAATTAGGGGGAGAATAATGATGGTTAATGATGAGTTGCTAGAGGGCAAGCCTGGTCGTTCCGTGCTGCCGGGAAGCGGGATTCGTTTCATATCTCCGTTTCTTTTTTCAGTAATCATTGGGATGATCTATACATGGTTAATCGTGAACGAAACGACAAACCGATATCTTGGCACAATATTGCCAAGTACAAATGGTGCGGATTTACATCAATATCTTCCGGTCATCTTTCCTGCATTTGTATTTTCGTATGTTGTACAGAGAAAACACATGATTCTGATCGAAAATATATCGTTTAGCTGTATTCAAGCGGTTATTGCTATCCTCAGTCTTTTTGCATCTCTTATAGTTGTTATGGTGTTCATGTAATTTCGAACAGAATCATTTGAACCCGCCCTCCGAACGCCCAACCTTGGCTTCCTCCAAGCACCCAGTCTATAAGTATAAGGGTGCAATAACGCTCTTCAACGTCAAAAGGCGCTGTCCCTAAGGGTGAGCGCCTTTCATAATCTTTCCTCTTACTCCCGTGAAAAGCCGAAGCACGTTTTAGAAGCCCTTCTTTAAGGAGCAGCGAGTAGTGGAGGGGCGGGAGCGATTCTGGAGAAGCGGAGCGTTCGCGTTTGTCATCGGATGTTCCCCAATGAAGGGGATTCCAAAACCATCCGAGGACAACCAGCGATCGAAAGAACGCCCCGCCCCCGGAACGACCACCCGCGGCTCCCACCAGATTGTTTCCCTATACTCCCGTGAAAAGCCAAAGCACGTTTTAGAAGCCCTTCCTTGAGGAGCAGCGAGTAGTGGAGGGGCGGGAGCGATTCTGGAGAAGCGGAGCGTTCGCGTTTGTCATCGGATGTTCCCCAATGAAGGGGATTCCAAAACCATCCGAGGACAACCAGCGATCGAAAGAACGCCCCGCCCCCGGAACGACCACCCGCAGCTCCCTCCCGCGCATAAGGCTTCTAACCCCCGTGCTTAGTCAATGAACCCTTCCAGGGTAGCCGTTGGCATCATGTTCGACTGCCAAGCGCCTTTGCCGTATCCACCGTTATAACCTGGAGTAGCTTGTGGCTCCCAATAGAATACACCTTTTCCTTTGCCATTCGGCAAATTGCGGATCTGATTTTTCATCGCTGCGACAAAGCTCTTTCCTGCCGCGGGCTGATTGTTGTCCATGCCAATTTCGGAGATCATAATTTCTTTGCCGTACCGATTAATCATATCTTTTGCATTGTTGACCGTGTTCGTCACTGCTGTATTCCAGCCGGAAGCAGAAGGGTAGAGAGACATTGCAATCATGTCAAAATTGGCCCCATTGTTAATTAGTCCACCGATATTCCAGACAAACAGGGCGTTATCGTCTCCGTTTGCAAGATGAACAATGGTTTTGGTACCGCTGCTTATGGATTTTACAGCATTATGTCCCGTATTCACGAGCCAAGCATAATTTTTCATGTTCACCGAAGCTTTGCCATCATCCCACAACATACCGTTGCTGGTTTCGTTGCCGATCTGTACCCAGTCTGGAGTGACACCTTTGCTCTGCATGGTCGTCATAACGTCACGGGTATAACTCCAGACAACATCCATCAACTGTTGGAAACTATAGTTTTTCCATGCGGCCGGTTTAGTTTGTTTACCTGGGTCTGCCCACGAATCGCTGTAATGCAGTGTCAACATGACACTCATACCTGCATTTTTAGCACGTTGTGCTAGAGCGGCAGCACGGTCTTTATTCATATAACCGTTACCATAATCATTGGAAGGATTAACGAAAACACGGATCCGGACAGAGTTAATCTGGTAATCTTTTTTCAGAATATCAATGATGTCGCGTTGTACTCCGTTTTTATCTTTCCATTTGTACCCTTGAGCTTCCATGCCCGGAACCCAACTGATATCAGCTCCTTTGGCAAAACTCGGTGCGGCGCTGGCGTACTGGCCTGCTGGTAGCAGGATAGAAGTGAATAATAAAACAAAAGCTAGCAGAATGCTTGTTTTGAAACCCCTTACATTTCTAAACATAACAACATGCCTCCTCGGTTATAAGTTGAGATGCATCCTCATTATAGCCTCCCGAAATCAAGCTCCTAAAGGGTCCGTTTCCAATATTTTGGTTGTTTTCTTAACCTCTACATCTTTTTTCACACGTTATATCTGTATGTATTATAAAAAAAGACAAAACAAAAAGCCGTCCGAAGACGGCTCTTCTACCCGTGGCGCTTTTTAAAACATTGATCCGTATCCCGCGCCTCCATTACCATCCCATTTATTTGGAAGTAGTGGATCGGGTAAGGGACACGTTCAACATGTGATTAGAAATGTTGACGCACCTCCTTTCCTTGTGGCAAGAGTATACAACACTCTGTTTCAGAAAGCTAGTCTTTTTTTATATTTACGCAAAATTATTTTTCGGTTTGAAACATCGTCGTTTCCCGTGCATAATGACTCTTCGTTCCATTATCATTGCGAATCCGTACACTGTCATCACTGATCTTCTCCACAATGCCGCGACCGACTTCACAATATACACCTGCGGGATCTTCCTGCCATGCGGTAACTACACATTGGGAAAGGGCAGCGGTGAAAAACTCGATATTTTTTTGTAACGTTCTAGGTTTGTTCGATTTCATGAGATACTCCTTTAACATAACGAAAATTTGGGATAATAACGACAGCCGGTCAAATCACACTGTAGTTCACTTTACCTTGTCTATTGTGCTTTGTAAAGGGATGGAAAAAGTTGCGGTCATGAGTTATCATTTACATAAATTTAACACTGCGTTAACATTCCGATGACGCTTGGAGCCGATTACGAATAGTACAATTATAGTAGAAGTTCGAATAAGAATTAACATGCATCACATTCGGAGGCCATACATGCATAAAGATCTCAAGACAGGAAACTATGTTAATCGTGATTTGAGCTGGGTTGAATTTAACAGACGTGTGCTTCAAGAAGCTCAGGACCCTACGACGCCTATCCTGGAGCGGATGAGGTTCCTCGGTATTGTTGCCAGCAATCTGGATGAGTTTGTCAGTGTCCGAGTTGCAGAGACCAAGGAGAAGATTAAGGCAGGATTCACGCAAAAAGACTTTACGGGTTACACCCCTTCGGGACTATACCGCAGATTGATTAAACGAACCGGGGCTATGGTCGCGGAGCAATATAAAACCTATAGAGAGCTTACTCGCCTTCTCACCAAGAAGGGCGTGCACATTCAGGAATACGTAGACCTTAACGTGACACAACAACGTGCAATGGATCAATATTATCATGACATTATTTTTCCGGTGCTTACACCAATGGCTATTGACCAGAGCCGACCATTTCCACTGGTCCACAACAAGTCGGTGTATCTGTCGGTTATGCTGCAAAAAGAAGATGAGCAGCATGGCGAGCCGTTTATGGCGATCGTGCAGGTGCCTTCCAATCTTCCACGAATCGTGAAGGTTCCCTTACGGGCCAATAGCAAAAAGAAATCTTTCATTCTCATCGAAGACCTGATTAAACACCATATTCATACCTTGTTCAGCGGATATATATCGCTGGCAGTACAAGAATTCCGGGTGACTCGCAACGCGGATCTTTCTATTAATGAAGAGGAAGCGGAAGACTTGCTGGAAGCGATCGAAAAAGAACTGCGCCGTAGACTCCGCGGAGCGCCTGTCAGGCTGGAAGTGTGCAAGGATTTCCGCAGTGACGCCCTGCAGGAACTGCAAGAAGAATTTGAGATACAGGACCCTGTTTTTGAGATTGATGGGCCACTTGATCTTAGTTTCCTGGCTGGATTTGTGGACAGCCTCGAAGGTTTCTCGCATTTAAAATATACTCCGGTAAAGCCCGTATATCCGCCTGAGTTTTTGCCAAGAGAGAGCCATTTTGAGTTGCTTCGCAGACAGGACGTGCTGGTTCATCATCCGTATGAATCCTTTGAACCTGTGACGGACTTTATTTTGGAAGCTTCGGAAGATCCACAGGTTCTGGCAATCAAGATGACACTCTATCGGGTGAATGGGGATTCACGTCTTATTCCGGCACTCGCCCTTGCTGCAGAGAGTGGTAAGCAGGTTACAGTGGTGGTGGAACTCAAAGCCAGATTTGATGAAGAACGCAACATTGCTTGGGCTCGGAAGTTGGAGAAAGCAGGTTGTCACGTTGTCTATGGTCTGGTTGGTCTGAAGACACATGCGAAGATCATCCTCGTTGTACGCCGGGAGCAGCAAGGGTTACGGCGTTACGTTCACGTCGGTACGGGGAACTACAACGAGAGTACCGCGAAAGTGTATACGGATGTAGGGTTATTCACCTCTAACCCGATCATTGGTGAAGATGCGTCTGAATTGTTTAACGAAATTACCGGATATTCGGGTCCCAAGGCGATGCAAGCATTTCGTGTGGCACCGGACGGCATGAAGGACGAACTGTTTGCACTGATTCGGCGGGAGACTGAACATGCGCTGAATGGCAAACGTTCTCGAATTATCGCTAAGATTAACTCTTTATCACATCAGGAAATGATAGACCAATTATATGTAGCTTCGCAGGCGGGGGTGCAGATTGACCTGATTGTCCGCGGTGTATGCTGCTTGCGTCCCGGGGTGGAAGGGTTGAGCGAGAACATTCGCGTCATTAGCATTGTAGACCGTTTTCTGGAGCACTCGCGGTTGTTCTACTTCGAAAATGGAGGGAATCCGGACGTATTCATTTCCAGCGCAGATTGGATGTCACGGAACTTGAATCGGCGGATTGAGCTGATGTGTCCCGTATTTGATCCTTCATTGAAAAAAATGCTGGTGGATATCCTCAATCTGTCATTGAATGACAATGTGAAGGCCAGAGAGCTTATGCCAAACGGCAATTATGTATTTGTAAAAAATGAAAAGCCCCCGCTGAGAAGTCAGACGGAGGCCATGGGTATTATCCCTTGGAAGCCTGCTGAATGGAGTGTTTTAACGTAACTCCCCAGGCTTCCTGCAAATCTTTGACGGCATCTTCCAGGCCGTTCAGTTCCAGTAAAGGCTCGTCTGTACAGGTCAACGTGACCTGCAGCGAGTCTTTTTCTTTTACTGCATGAATAGCAAGAATACTTTCCGCACGATTGATCGCTTCGGATGCACGCAGTAACGAGCCGATGCGGTGAGCATGCTGTGTATCCGAATCTTTCAGAATGTCCTCATGCTTCTGCAGCAGTTGAGGCGTTCTTTTTTTGGGATGATAGTCGGCTGCAATGGCACTTAAAATCGTTTCCCTGTGGGACAGACCGTAGATGCTTGCATTCATAATCCAGTATGCCGAGTGCTGCGTGTACCGGAAATAGTTAATCTGTTTGCCGGCCATATGAAGCATAGAGGATGCGTACAAAATTCGCTCATCAGAGGCATCAGGTGTAGCCTCTTGCAAAGCGGTGTATAGGGTAACCGTATCCTGATGAATCCGGTTCAGACGTTTCGCAGGGATCGGCGGGCCGTAATAAAGGAAATTACGGATGCTATCCTTCAATGCATCGGGTGCGGAAGGCTGACCAGCGGCGAGATAGTCTCTCAGAAGCCCGTCGCGAAGTCCTGCTCCGCTTACCACATAACGATCTCCCTGGATGATGCGGAATATAGTACGCAGGATCAATATGCCCGGTACGATAATGTCAGCCCGATCCTTGGCGAGACCCGGCACTTTTTTGCGTTGAGCGGAAGTAAGGTAGGGCAAGGAAAGGGCGATATTTTCCATTGCTTCCTCTCCAATTTCATAGTGATGCGATACTGGGAGAGAATATTGCGTACGCTTTTGCTCTACTTTTGCGAGTGTACGCATTGTACCGCCCAGTCCAATGAGCGGCAAACCGGGATGTTCCCCAATCCAAGCCTGTCCCTGTAATGCCTCAATAACTTCATTGCAAAGGGATTGTTCATTGGCCTCGGTCCATTGATCCTCGCCTCCATAACGGGCATGTGAATTCACGGCACCGATTGGCAGAGAAACACTGTGCAATCTTTCGCGATTGCGGAATACAGTGATCTCCGTACTGCCGCCCCCGATGTCAACGACAAAACCGTCGGTTAGGTCGATTGACTGTATTACACCCAAGAATCCGTAATAGGCCTCACGATCTCCCGAGACACATTCAATCGTAAGTCCAGTCTCACTTTCCAGCCAGGCAATAATCTGCGCCGCGTTGATTGCATTGCGAATTGCCGCAGTGGCCGCCGCCCGAATCAATTCAGTCTGATAAGCCTCACAGGTGGCTTTAAATTGCCGAAGGACGGTTATGGCAGTGGATAGGGATGATCTTTGGATACTGCCATCCAATTCCACAACACCGCTTAGCCGGGCAGCATATTTGTCTTCATGAATAATGCGGTATGCTCCATCTTCACTCACCTCATAGATCACTAGACGAATGGAGTTTGAGCCAATATCAACAATTCCAAGAGTTTTATTATTTCGTGTCATAAGCATCTCCTTCTACAAAGGTCAGTTACCCATAATGTAACAGGGCAGCCATGGCTTCCGGTGAGCCTGGAGGCGTGGCAGAGAAGGGCGTGGTAAACATCACGACGATGATAAAGACGATGAAACAGGCGAATAAAATACAACTTAGGGCAAAGCCGCGATTGCGTTTTTTGATAAACAGACGAATCCCGATTACGAAAAGAAGTACCGTCACCGCGACCAGTACAATCGACATTGCGAAGTAGGCTACACCATAAAGTGATTTGAAAAATGCTTCCATGTCTTCTGAACGCTCCTTAGATCCTCATTTTTAGCCAATACAAGTCATTCTTTAGTAGCATACGACAGATTGAACCGTTTGAAAAGTAAACCAGCGTTTGTCTCAAAATCCGTTACACCAAGCAGGACATGTTCCACAGAAAAGGGGCCCCTGCCTTGGACAATCATCCAAGAAAATCATCCATGGGGTGAGTATGTATAAAGAAGGATCATGGTTTGGAGAGAGGAGATCAACCTATGTCGAGACAGTTAGCAAGCAAATGGCGGAAGACGGCTGCGTTAATGAAATACCCGGTAGCTGCTGCTCATATTCCACAGACAAAGGCATTTAATGCAGCTAATTTGCTGTTTATGTTGCAACGTTATGGAATGGTATACATCAAACCCGTTGTTGGCGGCGGAGGATATGGCGTAATCCGAGTATCCAGCAGTGGTGGGGTTTACAAGTATACACATATGAAGGTTACTCGTTCATTCGCAGGCTTCAGACAGATGTATCGTTCCCTTGTGCGGGCGAAGGCCAAACGAAGATATATGATTCAACAAGGGATTCATCTTGCAACCATTCATGGAAGACCTGTGGATTACAGAGTTAAGGTGGTGAAGACTGCACAGGGCTGGGTATTTCGCTCTTTGGTTGGCAGACTTGCTCGTCCGGGGCTGTGTATAACAAATCTGAGTAAAGGGGGCACGATGCTGTCAGGCAAAAGAGCACTCGCCTTATCACTGCCTCACATCGCGAACCGATACAAACGGCAGGAGATGCGTTCTTTAACTTTAACTTGCACACATATCATGGAAAGTCAGTTTCCTGGCATAGGCCAGCTGGGATTTGATTATGGACTGGATCACTCCGGAAGAATATGGATTTTGGAAGTGAATACTAGACCACAATGAAAATTACTGGAAATGCTAAAGAAAACGGAAGAAAAACCGATAGTATATACAAGAGAAATAGGTTGAAAAGTGTTTGAAAATTTTCAGTTTTGGGTAATACATTCGGAGCATCGACGGAAACTATGAAAATTGCTCTAAATTTCCTTTTAATTCTGAATGGTGCAGAGATGCTATCCATCCTGTGTATAAATAATGTCCACATTATCCACTGATATATATTCTATGTTTTTTCCAATTATCAACAAACTATACACAGGATTTCCACACGTCGTTGTGGATAACAAGAACGCTTGTTCTCTTATCCAATCTCTGATATGATAGTTTTGAGGAAAATAAAGGAAAGGTTGTGGCGGGAAATGGCTATGTTATCCGATGAGATGTTGTTGGATTCCTACCATAAAGCGATCGAGCTGGATCTCGAACGAGATTTCATCGCGCTGCTATTGGCAGAAATCCATAAGCGCAAACTGGGTACCGACGTATCTGCCATTCTTCACTAGAGATCCTCATTGCAGGCAATGTTACAGGTTTCCGGACAAGTCCCATAAATAGACAGGCAGCAGCATGCTGGTCTGACAATGGTGACAATACAACAAGTGATTGCAAACGCTCTCGGTTTCGTCTGCCATGTCAGAGGAAGCTTGAAGTTCGTAGGGGCTGTATGGTCCGGTGTAGTCGTCTAATTTGCCGCATTCTGACAGTCCCTGAAGGCAGTGGGGACAAGCCTGCTCCGGTACAACCAGACCGTTACACAGCGGGCATATATAAGACAAGGGTATCCCTCCTGATCATGAGATTTCTCAAGGAGTAAGATACCCTTTTTTGTACCATATTATGTGAAATTTCTTTGAATTAGCGTTTCATATTACTACTGTGTCCAGGGGACAATTTGGCATCCGGATCGAAGTACACTTTCGCATTATTCACTGCAGTCGGAGCTTCGCCGAACCCAACAGCAATCAGTTTCAGCTTGCCGGGATACGTCGTAATATCGCCAGCAGCAAAAATACCTGGAATAGATGTTTCCATACGGGAATCGACAACGATGGAATTGCTGTCAATTTCGATACCCCACTCAGCAATTGGACCGAGGGACGATACGAAACCAAAGTTAACAATCACATCATCCACTTCAATTTCCTGTGTTTCTTTTGTCTTAACATGAGCAAGAGTAACCTTGGTGATGGTGTCATCTCCGTGAAGTTCCGTAATTTCAGTCGGTGTCACAACGTTAACTTTGGAGTTCATCAGATTTTCCACACTGTGCTCATGTGCACGGAATTTGTCCCGGCGGTGAATCAGAGTAACTTGTTCAGCAATGGGCTCCAGCATAAGAGCCCAGTCTACAGCAGAATCTCCGCCGCCGCTAATCAAAACTTTTTTACCAGCAAAAGCGTTTAAATCACTGATGAAGTAATGCAGGTTGGTTTTCTCAAACTTGGCTGCACCTTCAAGTTCAAGGCGACGCGGTTCAAATGCACCTACACCAGCCGTAATAATAACAGCTTTGGCATGATATTCATTCTCATCTGTTTTTACGATGAAATGCTGTTCTTCTTTTTTCTCCACCGATACCACTTTTTCTTCCAGGCGGATGTTCGGGTTAAAGTGGTTCATCTGCTCGATCAGGTTATTCACGAGTTCCTGAGCAGTAACTTTCGGAAAACCGGCTACATCATAAATGTATTTTTCCGGGTAGAGGGCAGCCAGCTGTCCGCCAAGCTGTGGCATGCTTTCAACCAGCGTAACGGAAGCCTGACGCATACCTCCATAAAATGCAGCGAACAGGCCCGCAGGACCACCGCCGATAATAAGTAAATCGGTCATTTCATGACCGGACGTCTGTGCAGTCAAAAATCAACAACACCTTTCTTATTTTAATAGGTAGAGAACAGTGATTATTTTCGCAAATTAGGTCACATCATCTGCATGGTTTCCAAACTGTCTTTTCTATTATAAACGGTGTAATCTGGGTTGCAAAGTCAGCTGGATCACTAATCTGAGAATAAATGATGAAGTTCTGGTGAGAATAGGATGAAATTGGAAATGAAAGGTTATGAAAAATAACAAAAAAAACCTTGATCTTTACGAGAAATACAGATATCCTTGACCTGTACTATGTGTTTTTTTGTCAAAATTAGAGTCATGATATCAGGTCAAGAAACAACCTTGTTTTGTGGAATCTTGTGGTTAATTTCACAACTATAATCGTCGATATTATACGTACAGAAGTTAATATACACTCACGAATTTTACATTTGTCGTCATATTGGATAAGACCTGAGCAATACTTGTAAGTATGAGCATTTTGCATTCCACCTCAATACCAGGAAGGATGCGAGCGAAACCGGAAGGAGTACAGATATGAGCAGCATTCCCAAAATCGTCATTCTCGGAGCGGGATATGGCGGGATTCTGACAGCTCAGCGGCTGCAGAAGGAACTGAACTACAATGAAGCTGACGTCACATTGGTGAATCGGCATGATTATCACTATATTACAACCCATCTACATATGCCGGCAGCCGGCACGGATAAAATAGAGCATGCGAGAGTTTCTATTTCCAAACTGATCGATGAATTCAAGATTGATCTGGTAAAATCATCTGTGAAGGAGATCCGTCTTCAGGATCGTAAAGTCATTCTGGAGGATGGAACGTTGTCTTATGATTACCTGATCATTGGACTAGGCGGAGAACCTGAAACTTTTGGTATACCGGGTATGCTTGACCATGCGATGACCATTCGCAGCATCAACTCTGTCAGGCTGATTCGGGAACATATCGAATATCAATTCGCAATGTACAAAAACGATAATAAACGAAACCGTATTCGGTTTGTTGTGGGGGGAGCAGGTTTCAGCGGAGTGGAATTTGTCGCAGAACTTGCAGATCGTATCCCGCAGCTATGCAAAGAATTTGACGTAGATACGAAGCATGTACACATCTATAATGTTGAAGCTGCACCCTCGGCATTACCGGGATTCGATCCAGAACTTGTGGAGCATGCAATGAATGTGCTGAAGAAAAAAGGCGTAACCTTTAAAATCGGTGTACCAATCAAGCAATGCCTTCCCGATGGGGTTATTGTTGGAGATGGTGAGAAAATTGATGCGGCCACAGTTGTATGGACAGGAGGCATTCGGGGGAATTCCTTACTTGAGCAGGCTGGTCTTGAAGTGATGCGTGGCCGTGTGAAGGTCGATGAATATTTGCGTGCTCCTGGGCACGAGCACGTATATGTGATCGGGGACAACTCCCTTGTGTTTAACAAGGAGGGCAGACCGTATCCGCCAACAGCACAGATTGCGATGCAGCAAGGTGTGAACTGCGCAAAAAATATTGTCGCAGCCATTCGCAACAAGCAGCCTCAGCCTTTTGAATTCACCAGCAAAGGTACGGTAGCCTCATTGGGTAAAGGGGAAGCCATTGCCGTCGTTGGCGATAAAAAGTACAAGGGCTGGAAGGCAGCACAGCTGAAAAAGCTGGTGGATCTCCGTTACTTGTTCATTATCGGTGGCATTCCGCTGGTCCTGAGGAAAGGACGGTTTTTCGGATGAGACATTGCAGTGTACAGGTTCGCGGTCTGTTAACCCGTGAGGAACTGGATCGCTACAACGGTCTGATGCAGGTCGGGGGTTATTTGGAGGAACAGAATCAGTATGACCTCGCCTACATCGTTCAAAAAGAAGTGGACATTCTCATTCTGCCAGCGATTGAGCGGTTGAAGGAAAAGAGCCGTGACCGTGACCGCGCAACTGCCGAATTTCTCGAATCACTGAAAGCGGTTGATGAAGAGGAGCAGGATTAAGTCTCTATTTAAGTTGAAAGAAGTTACTTTACACAGGGCACTTCGATGACAGAATAACCTTCACATCGCTGTTATCCCCAAATTTTTTTGATTCCCTTTTTTAAAGGGGAAAATTCGGTGATAAATGCGACCGCTTCGCTTTTCCAGGTTTTTTCTGTCCTCTCCGTTTTTTGTGTAAACATTAAACAATTCAACTTATATAGATCCTAATCAAGCTTGAAGTAGGTAATATGTATGAACAAAATCACCGCGGAGCAATACATCCGGCGGTGATTTTTTTCTGTATTGAAATAAAAAGAATCGTCCAGCCTTCCTCAATAGAAGGCTGGACGATTCTTGCATGTATGAAACAAATTACAATTTTAGCATCTCTTCTAGAGTGCTTTCGTTTAGCAAGCTTCCGACATAGAAGGAGCCAAATTCGCCGTAGCGTGCACTTACTTCATCAAAGCGCATCTCGTACACGAGTTTTTTGAATTGAAGTGCATCATCTGCGAACAGCGTAACGCCCCATTCCCAATCGTCAAATCCGACAGAGCCGGTAATAATCTGTTTCACTTTACCCGCATAACTGCGGCCAATCATGCCGTGACTGCGCATCATGGTGCGGCGCTCGTCCATGGACAACATGTACCAGTTGTCGTTCAACTCACGCTTTTTGTTCATCGGGTAGAAACAAATGTATTGGCGCTGTGGCAGAACGGGCTTAAGGCGGGCAACAATCTCCGGATTTTGCATCGGATCTTCGCCCTCTTTGCCCAGATAGTTGCTGAGTTCAACTACACTGACATATGAATAAGCTTTAGTTGTGTACTTGGCAAACGTCGTTTTGTTGAAAGCGTTCTCTACTGCCTTCAAATCTTCAAGCGTCTCGCGCAGATGCATCATCACAAAGTCGGCCTTCTGGCCTACAACTGTATAAACTACAGTACTGCCTTGGGAAGCCTCCTCAACGTTTTTCCAATCATTCCAAAACTCTTGAAGCTCGTCCAGGGCAACAGCACGCTCTTCATCGTCGGCTGCTTTCCAGGCGGTCCAGTTCATCGAGCGAAAATCATGCAGGGCATACCAGCCCTCCAGGGTTGATGCGGCTTCGTTCATGGATTTTGTTCCTCCTGCGGATTATATTTCCAAATCCCGGTAAGGGATGGTTTAGTGCTTTATCGTTATATTGTATCCCAATATGAAGCAGAAGGGCAAATGATCTTCTCGTGAAAATCGGGAGATTTGTCCAGAAAGTTCGTTGCTTCGCCACATTTTTTGCGGTAAACTTACTACTATCCAGAAGGGAAAACCGAAAGTGTGAAAGAAGAGGTGAACGTCAGCCGATGCAGTTTATACCTGTGCTTGTATTAATGGTTTTATTTTTTGTCATGATGTTTGGTATCGGTTTCATTTTGAATATGCTTATGAAGACCACCTGGTTTCCTTCCTATCTGTTCGTCATCGTTATTTTGCCTGTGGTGGTATATTCCTTATGGGATCATTCATCTACGCTCATGTCGCACCTTGGATCATTCCAGCTGGTCGATTACATGACTGGGGTTGCAGGCCTGGCGGGTGCGATTATTAGCGGCTGGACGATTCAGAAGCTGCGTTTGGGCGGATATCGGATGTTCTGATGACTGGAAAGTGAAGGCATATGCCGCAATAACTTGAAAAAGTCTTTATCTTTGACGCAAACGCTTACGCGTGCAAAGGGAAGGCTTTTTTGTTGTGATGAACGGTGAGGGGAATGTTTGTCCGCTTTTTTCATAAGCTTAAGATAAATAGATCTAAACGATTTTCGCTTGTAATCTCGCTCTGTAGCTTTTATAGTATTCTAGCGACTCTTTGGCTCTGCTTATTTGAAAATTCGCCCAATTCTGCGAAAACGTGAACGATGTCGACCTAGGACGAAACGGAGAGAGAACGGGTTGGTTTTTTACCTGTTTTTGAGCATTTGAGGATCGGACATTTATGATAGAATAGAAAAACAACCTTTGGGGAAGAAGGAGATCAGGCTATGCGCATGAAGAATTTGCATCATTTTACGGAACATCATCGCTACTGCGTATACAGGGAGTTTGGATTAAGCGCCCTGGACGACCGCATGCTTACAGGAGCTTACCAGCCTATGGTAGGTGCGTTTGCGGTTGGCTTGTATCGGCTGTTATTTCAGCATCTCCCCGGAGAACAGGTCGGTTATTCCCCGCTTGAGCAACAACGAAGGCTGTTCATGACATTGGGGCTGGAACCTAGCGAGAAAGGACGTAAATATCTCGTGGAACAGGCATCCAAGCTGGAAGCAGTAGGTCTGCTCCAGACGTCGAGGGTCTATATTCCAGAAAATGATGATTACATCTATGAGTATGAACTACAGCCGCCGCTCTCGCCAGGAGAGTTTTTCCGCACACAGCATCTGACACTTTTGCTTCGGGACAAAATTGGCAAGTTTGCTGTGTTGTCGCTGAGAGCTGGTTTTTCGGCAGTTGAAAATGGGGATGCACCTTACGTTGCAGCCAATAAAGAAAATATTTCAGTTCCCTTTTACGATATATTTGAGCTTAACACGCATGTTATTGATTACGAGCTGGAGCAGGCACTATCCGAAGTATCCACATCGGCACAGCGAACAGGCACGAATGATGCCGTGGAAGAAAACACACTGAATTACGCGGACATTATTTTACGTTTCCCGCGTGAGTCGGTAAACCGGCGTTATGTGGAACAACTTCGTTTTGATCATGAACAGCTGGGGATCGTCAATTTTGTAGTGAACAAGTTTAATCTAAGCGTGCAGGATGTATGCCGACTGCTCGACGAGGATGGTGTATTCAGCCCGCAAGGACAACTATTGCTGGATGATCTTCAGCACAAGGCGAGCATGCAATTCAGACAAACGAAGAAACGTCAGGAACAGCAGACGGTACAGGCCGCCAAGGTGGTTGCACTTCGCCAGAATATGGAGGAGCCACAGCCATATAATGACTCTGGTGAACCGCCAGTGGAGCACGTTGTTCAGATGGAGTATTATGTCGAGGTTCCGCCGCAATTTGCAACCAAATGTGATATCCATCAATACAATATGATGCTTCGTAACGAGCCGTACACTCGGTTGTTACAGACATTTTTCCCGGGGGCTGTTCCGGATAATCTGGTTGATATTTTTGAAAAAATTGATCTGAGCTATAAGTTGCCTGGTGAAGTGATCAACGTATTGATTCATTATCTGATGGCACTACTTGTATCGGGCGGCGAGCAACGGATTAATCGTAATTTTGTCGAAGCCATTGCCTCCAATATGTTGCTGAAGCAGGTTAATACGTATGAGAAGGCTGTACAATATATCCGTGATCAGGCGAAGGTCAAAGGCAAGCAGGCTGCAGGAGCAGCTGGAACCCGTACCCGTACATACGGCAAAGGAACCAAAGCCAAACCCGAAATTCCGATTGTACAAGACATAAGCCATGATGGGGAACATGTTTCGGAGGAAGAGTTCGAAGAGATGATGCGATTTGCTCAGGAGATGCAGGCGAGCAAGCAAAAAGGAACGTTATAGTTGTGCTTATACATGCGGGTCCCTTGGAAGAGGTGGCTCGCTTTTTTCAATAGATATACGGGGAAGTCAGAAAGCCAGGGGCACCAACCATTTAGAGGAGGGAGCAGATCGTTGACTACGAATCAGAAAGCCATTGAATGCCTTGAAAATAATGATTATGATGCGGCTTTGACTTTATTTCAGGAAGCATTGAATGATTCAAGGGATGTTCAGTCCTTGACGAATCTGGCCTGGATTTATTATCACGAAGAAGATGATGTAGAGGCGGCTATACATTTGGCTCAGGAAGCAGTGGCGTTGAAACCAACCTCGCATTTTCCATACAGTCTGCTGGGTGAATTACTTGTTCTGACGGAGAGATGGGAAGAAGCCGTGGTAGTATTATCGGACTCCATTGCTGTGGAGCCTTCCCAAGAGGCATACAATAACTTAGCTGTTGCCAAATATCATCTCTGTGAGTGGGAAGAGGCTTCAACTTTATTTTTAAAAAGTGCTGGGCCTTCGGATTACGCCATGTATAGTCATGTTCACTGTTTAATTCAGCTGGGGCAAACCATTGAAGCAAAACACAAACTGGATGCCTTCTTGGAAAGTAATGATGATTTTGTTGGAGAGGTACATGTTGCAGAACTGTACTTGGAGCTTGCATGTTTTTCCGAAGCGGTGCATTGGTTTGAAAAATCCTGGAACACCTATGATAAGTCGCCCGACTGGATAAGTAGATATATTTATGCTTTGGTTCAAACGAATGCAATGGAACGTGCGGTTGAAATTGCAGAAGAATGTATTCGGTTAAAACAAGGTGACATTGAGGAAGCACAGGCAGAAGAGTGCGATGAGGATTGGACAGAAAGTGATAAAGCGGCGTACCTGATCGGATTGCAAAATGAAAAAAAGGAATACGAATATCTTATCCAAAAGATATCTCAAGGTTATGTCCCGCCATTTAAGTTTACAACCTCTTTAAGTTCCAGGTGTTACTTGTTCGGCTGCTCAAGACATAAATATCCTGAATATAGGGATTAAATGTATTTCAGAAATAGCCCTTCTCACTTCGACCGAAGTGAAGAGGGCTATCTTTTGTTTTTGGCATTTATCGTCAGCTATAAAGAGGGCGGAATTAAAGAATCCGAGGTATAAATTAAAGAATAGTTGCGAGGGACAAGTTCATGTCAGAGGACGGGTGCTATAATTCAAGACAGAAAAAAAGCATCAGAGGGGGTACCAGATTGCAAATTGTTAACGTTTACAAAAATTTCTTCAAGAACAATATGTTCATGAAAATGCTGCTCATCTTTTCGATGATCTCGATCGTTACGATTATTACATTGTCATATATTATTTTTCTGTCCGTATCGGACTCCACCATACGCCGGGAGCTGGCGATTCAGAAAGCGGCAATGGAGCATGTCGATCGTTACATGCATCAGCAGTATGAATCGGTCCAAAACATGGTGAGGGATATGCACCAGAATGAGGCGTTATCCGCCAACGTCACCTATCTGATGAACCATTCGTACGCCGAGTATGTTCAGCATATGACCAACGGCTATTACGCCAATCGGGATGACTATTCGGCCGAGGTGCTTAACCATTTTCAGAACATCATCAACCGTAATTCAGACATTCACCAGCTCATGTTATACAGTGCCGAGAAACAGGATTTGTTGACCTTTAATCAGTACAAACCGTTCCGCAAGCTGAACACCAATGCGGCCAGATCTTATATTCCCGATGTGATGGCGATGGAGACGCCCAATATCAGTGCTCCCAATTACTGGATTCGCAAGGCCGTCAATCTATGGGACCCTGAATTGTATGCTATTCGTGTGCCCATTAACAATACTCAGACGTTGCGTAATATCGGTCAGTTCCTCATCTTCTTTGACTCAAAAGGCATCGGCAATGCTCTGGATAACTACGAACGCAATCTGAAGGGGGATATCGTGGTGCTGTCCGCCAAAGGCACGGTGTTGTTCGACTCCAGCGCAAAATACTACGGCAAGAAATATCCCTATGTGGAAGCGGCAGATTCCCTGTTTGACCAGACAGACATGGATGCGATGAAAAAGAATCAGAACCTGTATATAAACCGATTTGTATCCGCTGATCAAGGATATGTGGTGATCGGTACCGTTCCTGTGAAAGAGATGGCAGAATCGTACGCGGGTATTCGCAATACCATTATCTCCATTAGCCTGATTTCCCTGTTGTTTGCCGTGCTGGTTCCGGCTTTTTTCATTATTAACTTTGCCAAGCGTACCCGCAGAATCATTCGTTTCACCCAAAAAGTAAAATACGGCAATCTGTCTGCTCGCATTGATGATGCGAGAGAGGATGAACTGGGACAAATATCGCACAGCTTTAACGAGATGCTGGATGAATTGAATCTGTATATTGAACGGGTATACAAGGCCGAGATCAGACAAAAGGAGACTGAACTGGTAGCGCTTCAGGCGCGAATTAACCCGCACTTCCTTTACAATACACTTGAAGTAATCCGCATGAGGGCTATTTCCCAGGGGGCGAGAGATGTAGGGGAGATGATCTACAGTTTGTCTGTCCTGTTCAAAAGCCTTGTGCAGCAAAAACCTAATTATACGTTGAAGGATGAGATGGAAGCCTGCCGTTTGTATCTGGAGCTGTTCCGTATCCGGTACAAGGATATTTTTATATATACGATTCAGATCGATAGCATCTATTACGGGCATCCGGTGGTGAAGCTTTCACTGCAGCCCATCATTGAAAATTATGTGGTACATGGTATACGAACGGAGCGTAGTGACAATCGATTGTCGATTACGGTGGTGGAAGCGGGTGGTGCCCTGCAGATTGAGGTACGGGACAATGGCAAGGGCATTGATCCGTCCAGGCTTACAGAAATTCAGGAGGAACTGGAACGTCCCGAGGAATCCGGTCAGATGTTTGGACTGCGAAGTGTGCACAGCCGATTAAGGTATCTGTACGGTCCGCAGTTCGGAATTACGATTGTGAGCACGCTGGAAGAAGGCACCATGATCAGAGTGAGATATCCAACCCATTCGGAAGGGAAAGGTGTATGACATGTACAAGGTGTTTATTGTGGACGATGAGCCGTTCATCATTGAAGGTTTATACGATATTGTGGACTGGTCTTCGTTCGGGATGGAAATTGTAAATCATGCAGGCAATGGGCAGGCAGCTCTGCAAGCTCTTCCCGATCAGCCGGTGGATATCCTGATAACGGACATTTCGATGCCCTTGATGAACGGACTCGACCTGATCCAGGAAGCCAGACAATTACAGCCCGAGTTGAAGGTGATTATTCTGAGCGGATTTAATGAATTCGAGTATTTAAAAGAAGGCATGAAGCTTGGCATCGAAAATTATCTGCTCAAACCAATTAATGTGGATGAACTTCAGTCCACGCTTCGGAACACAGCAGCTAAGCTGGACCAGCTTGTCACACCACATCTGGAGGAGAAATACGGCATCCAGATGTTGAAGGATAATATTATGCATCGCTGGCTTACCGGGCAAATTGCCGCAGCAGAGTTTGAGGAACGTGCCCGGTTCATGAATCTCTCACTGGATGCACCTTGTGTTGTTGTCGCCGTGCTGCGTGACATAGCTCAGGCGCACAAGGCAGAGATGTTGTTTGCACAAGTCGAACAGTTGGCGGGAGAATATGCCCGCCTGAACATTTTTCAGGATATGAACGGAGATATCGTGCTTGTAGCCAACATAGAAGACGAACCGGATGAAAAAAACAGGCTGATGCTTGGTTTGCATAAGCTGGCAGACCGGCTGGCGGTGATGTATCCCGATCTGCATATCGGTGCTGGCCGTTTGCTGAAAGGTCTGTATCAGGCTCCAGTGAGTTATGAAGAGGCAAAGAAGGCACTCCAGTATGTGATGATTTACCCTGAACGGAGAGTTATCGACCATGCCATGCTGGATCAACAAGGCCATGCGGCGTTTTCCTTCTTTATAGATTGGAGAGCGTACGCGAAGCTGATTTTGTCCCGCAGCGCAGAGCAGTTGGCGGAGCGGATTCGCACCGATTTTGAATTGCATCGCCATGAACTCACACCTGAGCAGTTACAAAATACGGCACTGGAAGTAGTAATTCGTTTCAAGATGGAGCTGGAGGGCATCAAACATGCGGAGGAAACGGTAATCTATCGGCAAGGACTTCGTCAGGTACTGGATAGTACAACCTTTGATGAACTGGTACATACATTGCAGTTGTTGGCCACCCGGACGATTGAGTCCCTGCTCCAGGATATGCGGAATCCCGTTGTGAATCAGGTGCTTCAGCATATCGACAAGCATTATGCCGAAGAGCTTTCCTTGAAGCTGCTTGGTGCACAGTACCATCTGCATCCAGTTTATTTGGGTCAGCTTTTCCATAAAGAGACAGGGGAGACCTTTGCTGAGTACATCAACAAGTATCGAATCGAACGTGCCAAGGAGCAGCTGCGCAGCTCCAATCTGAAGGTGCAGGAGATCGCCCGGAACGTAGGGTATTGGGATACCGGTTATTTTTATAAACAGTTTCGCAAATATGTGGGCATCTCGCCGACTGACTTTAAAGTATTTGGATAATGAAGTGCAGAGCAATTTAATTATTTGGTGACAAAAACAAGCTAACTGCCCGAATTCCCTTTAATTTGTACCTCGAAACCTTAAGTTTATCTTCTTTTTGTAAGTGCTTTCATTCGATAAGGTTAAAGCAGTTAGTTGAAGGTGCCAAGGGGAACATCAGAAGGAAACACCAAAAGGGAGGATCATGCAAATGAGTAAAGTCAGGAAACATTTATCGCTCGTTCTTTCGTTGTTAATGGCTGTTACACTTGTTCTTAGCGCTTGCGGCAGCAGTAAAGAGGCTTCTGATTCTGGCGGAGCAGGCGATAACCCCGTGCAGTTGATCTGGTACACCATCGGCACACCGCAGAAGGATGTTAACAAGGTTATGGAGGAAGTCAGCAAATATACTAAAGAGAAAATTAATGCTACCGTGACGATGAAAATGGTGGACTGGGGTGACTATACTCAGAAAATGCAAGTGAACGTAGCATCCGGTGAACCGATGGACATTATCTTTACTTCTGCCGGTGGTTTTGACTACGTGCAAAATGCCAGAAAGGGCGCATTCCTCGAACTGGATGATCTGCTTGCCAAATACGGTCAGGACCTGACTAAAACCATTGATCCGGCTTTCCTGAATGGTTCCAAGGTAGATGGTCACAATTATGGTATTCCGGCCAACAAGGAGCTGCCGCAGCAGGAAGTCTGGCGTTTCAACAAAACGCTGCTAGATCAATATAAACTGGATACTTCCGGGATCCGTACGTTAGATAGCCTGGAACCTTTGCTTAAAACAATCCAGGAAAATGAGCCAAGTGTTACTCCTTTTGCCATGGATAAAAACTACGTGCCGTACGTGCCATACGACTATGTAATCCAGAACCTGCCGATGGCCGTAAAGCTGGACACTACCGATTACAAGATCGTGAACATTCTGGAAACACCAGAAATGAAGGAAGCGCTAACAACGATGCACAAATATTATAAAGCGGGTTATGTGTCGGCTGAAGCGGCAACAACAGGCTCTACCAATGATCTGACAACGTCGGGCAACTGGTTCCTGGATCGTGCACAGACCCAGCCGCTCGCAGACAATCTATGGTCGGCAAGTTACGGTTATCCTGTCGTATCCACACCGGCAAGTGACGCCATTATTACCAACACATCGGTACAGGGCTCCATCATGGCAATCTCGGCCAACTCGGAATACCCGGAGAAAGCGATGGAATTCCTGAACCTGCTGAATACAGACCCGGTGCTGCGCAATATGGTGGACTCGGGCATTGAGGGCACACACTACAAAAAAGTGGAAGATACTCATATGGAAAACCTGCCTGAATCCAAAAACTATGATATGCCTTCCTACTCTCTCGGTAATAACATGCTGCTCTATCTGAACAGCAATGATCCGGATGACAAATGGGATGAATTCAAAAAGTTCAATGCAGAAGGCGCGGATTCGCCAATCCTCAGCTTTAACTTTGATGCAAGCAAGGTATCTGCCGAGTTGACGGCAGTACAGAACGTGAAGGAGCAGTATTGGGCAGCATTAATGACAGGTACCATCGACCCGGCAACCAATCTAGATCAAGTGATTGAGAAGTTCAATCAAGCCGGACTGGAGAAAGTGATGGCTGAAGCCCAAAGCCAGCTGGATGCCTGGAGAGCAGAAAACAAGTAAGAAAATGAGAGGAGGGATCGGGCGGCTGTTTGTAGCGTTCGATCCTTTTCTCATTCATAGCCTGAAGGAGGATCCCCGCAATGAGTACATTTTTTAAACATCTGATCAAAAACCGAGTCATGCTGCTCATGGTGCTGCCCGGCGCTATCTGGTTTTTCTTCTTCTCGTACCTGCCGCTTGTAGGCACCGTCGCAGCCTTTAAGCAATACCGCTTCAGTCGTGAAGGCTTCTGGGCCAGCCTGAGGAAGAGTGAGTGGGTAGGGTGGGACAACTTTAAATTTTTGTTCAGCACCAATGATGCCTGGCTGATTACACGCAATACGCTTTTGTATAATATCGCCATCATTTTTCTGGGTCTGGTCTGTGCGGTTGGACTTGCAATCCTGCTCTCCGAACTGATCAACAAACGTCTTGCCAAGCTGTATCAAACCGGGATGTTCCTGCCGTATTTTCTATCCTGGGTCATTGTTGGTTACTTCGTATTCAGCTTCCTGAGTATGGATCGCGGCATGTTGAATCAGATGATTGGCTGGTTCGGATTCGAACCGATTCAGTGGTATTCGGAGGCCAAGTATTGGCCGTATATTCTGATTTTTGTGGCGTTGTGGAAAACGATCGGATACAGCAGTATCGTCTACCTCGCCTCCATTCTGGGTATCGACAAGTCGCTGTATGAAGCCGCCATGATTGACGGTGCGAGCAAATGGCAGCAGATTCGCAACATTACGATACCGTTGCTGTCTCCAATTATTACGATTATGACCCTGCTCGCTGTGGGACGTATTTTCTACGCGGATTTTGGCCTCTTTTATCAAGTGCCGAGAGATTCGGGAACGCTGTATTCCGTTACAAACGTGATCGATACGTATGTGTATCGCGGTCTGAAAACAAGCGGCGAGATCGGCATGAGCACGGCAGCAGGTTTGTATCAATCCGTTGTAGGCTTTGTGCTTGTCATCATCTCCAACTATGTGGTTCGCAAAATCGATAAAGACAGCAGCTTATTCTAGGAAACAAGAAAGGTGTGAACTTCTGTGGCTCATGCTAGGCTTGTCAAAAAACGCGACTTCCACCACGTATCTGCTGCCTGGAACGTGATTATGAATATCATCGCCGGACTCTTTGCATTAATCTGTGTATTTCCGTTTGTCTTTGTTGTCATCATCTCGTTTACGGATGAAAAGGTGCTGGCTCGTGACGGGTATCGTCTGATTCCGGCGGAATGGAGCCTCGCGGCCTATCAGTTTGTGTGGCAGAGCGGGGATACGCTGCTGCGGGCGTATGGCGTGACCATTCTGGTGACGGTACTGGGCACGATCATAAGTCTAGTTCTGATGTCACTGTATGCCTATGCGATCTCTCGCAAGAGTTTCCGTTATCGGAGGTTTTTCTCCATCTTTGCCATCCTGACGATGCTGTTCAACGGCGGCATGATCCCGACATATATGGTGGTTTCTCAGCTACTTGGCATGAAGGATACGATCTGGGCATTAATTCTGCCGCTGGCGATGAACGCTTTTTACATCATGATCTTGCGTACGTTCTACTCGACCAGTGTACCGGATGCAATTATCGAATCGGCGAGAATTGATGGTGCCGGAGAATTTTATACGTTTCTGAAAATCGTCATTCCTTTGTCGCTGCCGGGTCTGGCCACGATTGGTTTGTTTAGTACACTCGGCTATTGGAACGACTGGTTCAATGCCCTTTTATATATTGATAATCCCAATCTGGTGCCGCTGCAATCGATGCTGATGCGAATTGAGTCGAGCATTCAATTTATTCAGCAGAACTCGGCTAGCAGCTCGATGAGTCTGGCTGCCATGCAGTCCATTCCGCAGGATACATCCCGGATGGCCATGGTTGTGCTAGCCACACTGCCGATCATATTCGCTTATCCGTTCTTCCAGCGTTATTTCGTGCAGGGGCTGACGGTGGGTGCAGTGAAAGAATAACCGGAGTCCTCTTAAGAAATGGAGAGTTATAAATTGATGTTATACAAGAATGAAAGAAGAACCGTTACCGAATGAGTCGGGCAGGAGACTATACAACAAGATTTGAAAGAGGGGGACTACCGCTACGACACAATCAAAATCCAACCCGAGTTAGATTGTAACCGAGAGGTTACGCCAATTATAGAGTTCGACGATTTTCCAGATGTATCTGTTGAGTTATTGGTGGCTTTTCTATAGAATGAACAGTATTAAACAACCAAAAGGGGGCTTGAAGCCATGGAATCCTTGGGAGGACTGCTTCAGCAGCTGAACCCTTCCTTTCGTGAGCAGTCGCGGCGAATTATGGCGGATTTGTTGGAAGACCCGTACGTGCGCGAGTTCCGCGCAGGTCATCCTGAACTGAAAGATACACAGCTCATGCCCGATCTGAGCAAGCTGTTTCAGTATGCCAAAGATTCGAAGAACTGCGCGAATTGTCCGGGACTCGACAACTGTCCCAACGATTTTCAGGGTCATTTCTGCAAACTGGAAGTAGAGAATTTCAACGGTAAACCCGAAATTATAGATATTAAAGCACCTTGCTCGAAACAGATCGCCCGGCAAAATGAACATATCATCAAACAGCGGATTCGCAGTTTTTACGTGGATGAGCGTGCCCTAAGTGCTGGATATAATGATGTGGAAATTATGGGTAAAGATCGTATGCGTGCGCCAGCGGTGAACCGTGTGCTTCGTTACATTAGCGAGACCAAGGCCAATGGACTTTCAACGCAGGGGTTATATCTGGAAGGTTCGTTTGGAACGGGCAAAACGTTTCTGATGTGTTATTTGCTACATGAACTCGCGGTTGCGGGGCATACAGGTGTCATCATTTATATGCCTGACTTTGTAGAGGATTTGAAATCCATGATCAGTGAAGGACAGAAGCTCAAGGAAATGACGGATGTTCTGAAAAGCTGTGACCTGCTCATCTTTGACGATATTGGTGCAGAGAACCTGAACCCATGGGTACGGGATCATGTGATGGGCTCTATTCTCAACTATAGGATGAATCGCAAGCCAACGTTCTATACGTCCAATTACAATCTGGAAGGGCTTGAGAAACACTTGAGCTTTACGAACCGGGATGGCGAGGAATCGAACAAAGGTCAACGTCTGATGGATCGGATTCGTCCATTTGTGGATGTTATTCAGGTACGGGGCGAAAATCAGCGGGGGAAGAGTTAAGTCATTTTTCTTTTTAAGACAAGTCCTCATGCCGGAAAGTTACATTGCATTAACAGCTGGAATCATTGTGATCTTACGTTAAAAATAGATGAACCAAAAAAGCCTGGCTTTCGCAATATGCGAGAACCGGGCTTTTTTGGTCTGCGGGAGCCTGAAACTGCCTTGAACATCCTATTCGGTCAGGAATTTAAAAATTACCATACCAAAAAAGATAACAGTCATCAGGCCGCCCATGCCGACAACGCCCATAATCAGATCAAAGAGATCGCTACGCGGCTCTTCGTTCACATGTTCACGCGGGTCGGTCATCCGAATATTAGCGTCCATTGTGTTGCCTCCTTTGAGGATTGACAGCTTGACCTGCAAGCAGGGCTACAATCCGGAGTAATTTTAGTATACTTGGAAAAGAAAGCGTTTGTAAAGATTTTGCAGACGACCTGCTATACCTGTAATTGTGAAGATTTCATGTTGGGAAGATGAACATTAGCTGTTCATTTCACATGTCAAACGCACATGTGTTATACTGGAAGTGTCGTTCACGACGTTACAGGTTAAAATAAAACCGTAAGTATATATAAGGAGGACAATTTCATGGCTATTGTTAACGTATCCGATCAATCCTTTAACACAGAAGTCGAAGGAGAAGGAACGGTTCTGGTTGATTTCTGGGCGCCTTGGTGTGGTCCTTGCAAAATGCTCGCTCCAATCCTGGAAGAGCTGTCCACAGAAGTTGGCGATTCCGTAAAAATTGCTAAAGTAAACGTGGATGAGAATCCAGAGTCTGCTTCCCGTTTCGGCGTAATGAGCATTCCAACACTGATCTTCTTCAAAGATGGTCAACCGGTTGATAAAGTGGTTGGTTTGAACTCCAAAGAAGCACTTAAAGGAATCATCGAAAAACATCAATAAGATGTAAAACACTTTATAAGTGCAGGCTGACACATCGCCTCCGGTTTACATGCCGGGGGCGTTTTGCGTCGATAAGCGATATGTAGGACAATATAAAAGTAATATATAAATGATGTGATAAATTATTTATATTATATAATTGAATATAAAATGAAACTGGAAATTTACATGATTAACGGAGAGGACAGAAATGAACAGGAGAAGCGAAGCTAAAAGCTTTCTGAAAGAAAGCTGCATCGGAAAAATACGCTTTAGCCTTTATCACCGGATTTTCCCTTTGAAAAGGGATCAAAAAAATCTGGGGATAACAGCTACTCTCCAGGTTCTTCTGTCATTGGAGTGTAACATGTAAGGTGAAGGCTTCAATTTTTCGGAAGGGAGGACCCACCGAATTATGGATCCATTTATGCAGGAGTTAGACGCACAGGAGAAGGCATTGGAGCAGATTCGTCACAAGCTTGCATTGCTTCCAGACCTGCCGGGCTGTTATTTGATGAAAAACAGTGAGGGTACGATTATTTACGTCGGTAAAGCCAAAGTGCTTAAAAATCGCGTGCGCTCTTATTTTATTGGCAGTCATAATGGAAAAACACAGCGTCTTGTATCCGAAATCCGTGATTTTGAATACATCGTGACAGGCAGCAATATGGAAGCACTGATTCTGGAGTGTAACCTGATCAAAAAACATATGCCTCGTTACAACGTATTGCTTAAAGATGATAAAACGTTTCCTTATCTTAAAATAACGAATGAAAAGCATCCGCGGCTCGAAGTGACTCGCCGAGTGCTGAAAGATAAAGCCAAATACTTCGGTCCATATCCGAACTCGTATGCGGCACACCAAACGAAAAAACTGCTGGATCGGATGTATCCGCTCCGCAAATGCGGTGTAATGCCAAAGGAAGTTTGCCTCTATTACCATATGGGCCAATGCCTTGCTCCTTGTGTGAAGGAAGTTGGCAAAGAGCAGTATGACGAGATTTCGCAGGAGATCGGGTCATTTCTGAGCGGCGGGCATGAAGAGATTAAAAAGGACTTGCAACGCAAGATGCAGGAAGCCGCTGAAGATTTGTATTTTGAACGTGCCAAAGAGCTGCGTGACCAGGTGATTGCGATTGATGCGATCATGGAAAAACAGAAAATTACGATGGCGGATGCCAGAGACCGCGACGTCTTTGGATTTGCGATTGATAAAGGCTGGATGTGTGTCCAGATTCTATATATGCGTCAGGGAAAAATGATTGAACGTCATGTATCCACCTTCCCGTTCTACGGTGAGGCCTACAATGACTTCATGTCCTATGTAACACAGTATTACAGTGATAATCCGGCGTTGCCACAGGAAATATTACTACCGGAGATGCCGAAAGAACTGCTCTTTGACGAGGCAACAAACGATTCCGCAAAAGTGGATCATGCGAATACATCCGAGGACAAACATTCGGAGGAAACGGTTGAATCCATGCAGGAGGAATTACAAGTCGGGATGAATCAGACCGCTGCTTCGATGCCAGTTGTTGCCGAGACACTTGCAGCTTATGGGGCGGATGCAACCGAGGAAGAAAAGAACAATACAGACGAATTGCAGGATACATCCAATACCAAACTGCCATCCGAGATGGAGGACCCTTCCCAGATGGCTGCTTCTCTGCAAGAGTGGTTGGACATTAAAGTACACATCCCGCAACGCGGACTGAAACGCCAGATGATTACGATGGCACTCGACAATGCACGGGTGGCATTGGAGGAGAAGTTCCGTCTTATTGAGCGTAATGAAGAGCGGACATCTAAGGCTTCCGAGGGATTGGGGCGCTGGATCGGTCTGGAGCAGTTAAGACGAATTGAAGCTTTTGATAACTCGAACATTCAGGGTACGAATCCGGTGTCTGCCATGATTGTGTTTACCGACGGTAAACCGGATAAGAAGGAATATCGTAAATATAAAGTCCGCTCTGTCGAGGGGCCGGATGATTATGAAACGATGCGTGAAGTTATTCGTCGTCGTTATGAGCGAGTGCTTAAGGAAAACTTGACCCAGCCTGACTTGATTGTAGTCGATGGTGGTAAAGGACAGATTTCCGCAGCTGTGGACGTGCTTGAGAACGAGCTTGGGCTATTCATTCCGGTGTGTGGATTGGTGAAGGACGCCAAACACAAAACATCACAACTGATGATTGGTAATCCACCAGAGGTGATTGCTCTGCCGCGGGACAGTCAGGAGTTTTATCTGTTACAGCGGATTCAAGAAGAGGTTCACCGGTTCGCCATCTCGTTTCACCGTGAGCAACGCGGTAAGTCGATGGTTACGTCTAGGCTCGATGCGATTCCGGGTATCGGGGAGAAGCGGCGTAAGCTGCTTTTGAAGCATTTTGGCTCTCTGCGCAAAATAAAAGAGGCCAGCGTCGAAGACTTCCGGCCTCTGTCGATTGGTGATAAACTGGCAAATCAAATTATTGCAGCACTTCGTGATGAGGAGTCGTGACATACGGCTTCTCTTTTTGTTTTGGATTGAAACGGTAGACCACGTATCCAACAATAGCCGGCAGCACAATCCAAAAGATTCCGGCTCCGATGTTCAGCGCGTCTCCCATGAAAATCAAGCTGAGTCCCATCAGCAGGCTGTCGAAGATGACATGTGCAAAAACGACGGCAATAAAGCCGTGACGCAACATGATCAGGCTGAACAGCAATCCGATGACAGTCAGTTCAATCGGGCGTGTAATGACCGGATAGATCGGATAAAGCGTGTGTCCGAGTGCCCAAATAATTGTAGGAATCAGACAGGCGATGAACGTGTTCCGCACAACCTTTTGCATCATTCGAATACCAAACAGTCGGTATACCGCTTCTTCGCCAATACCGGCCATCCATGCCATAATCGGGAAGATCCAGGCATATGTCATGTTATACGTCGATTGATCTGCCGAGGTTGTAGACCATGTACCGATGCTGCGTTCCAGAATAAAGAACAGAACCGATTGTACACCTAGCAGAATAAAAGCCCATAGATAACCGGTGTACATGCTATGCAGCACATACTTGCCATAACCCGGCTCCTTGGCACGAGGCCATGGATTCAATCCGATTTTGCGCCACATGCCGTCCCCAGCGACAAGCGACAGATAGATCGTAGCACTCATCACGATGGTTATGCCGGTCTGAATGAGCATGAGGAACACTAACATGAAGCTTGAGAGCCCCTGTGCCTGGAAGAGAGGCAGCATGTTCAGTGTACCGATCATAGAAGCTGCAAAGTACACCAGTGACAAGACTATACCTCGTTTGAACGATGTATTTGCACGAGCCAGAATGCTGTATATGATGGCAAGTACACCAAGAACAAACGTCAGAAAAGCGTAACCACCGTAAGTTAACCAATTAGCCAGTTGGGTCTGGTCTTTAACATAATCCGTGTGGGATTCCGGTACGGAGAACTCCGAATCGAACGAACGGACAGCTCCATTTTCAAATGTAAAATTCAATTCTAGCTTGGAGTTGCCAATCGTTTTACTTGTATCCGTGTACTTCAGACCCGGCTCGCCATCTCGTGTATCCAGTTGGAGCGTTGGGATGTCATATCCGAATTCTTTCAAAACTCCAGCCGCGATTTCTTCTTTTTCGTTCAATGGCATATTGCCTTCTGCAAGCGACTCTGAAGTGCTTCTAATGCCCTGTTCTTGCTCTGATTCAACGGCCGTATACAGGGAGGAAGGTAATACCCGTTTGAAAGCGACTACCTTGCCTGTTTTCATATGTACGTCAACGTTAAGGTAACCCCCGCTGTTCTGATCAAGCAAACGTACGCGGTACACATCGTAAGGATAGGTTGCTTCCCATTTTTTATTGTACGTGGCAAGCTGTTTCGTCTTCGCCATATAACCGTAAATATCGGAATGGGTCTGATACGTTACAAGGGGTTTACTGGCATTGCTGGGGAGCGTATAGTCATCAACAGAAGCCGCGAATGAACGTGCAGATTGGATCGCTTGATCCTTGCTAATGAAGGATGTTGACGAAATTTCTGTCGTTTGTGATGAAGTCGCAGGAAAGATCTGAAAGACAAAAAATAAAATCAGGCCGATCACCGCAAGCAACCCCAAACGCTTGAAGTTAGCCTTAAGTTGCAAAGGTTGCCCTAAGGGATTCATGGAATGGTGTTCCTCCTTTTTTCAATTACATCGTAATGTAAAGATAGCACAGGGTATGTCCTTAATGCTAATGACAGGGCGAAAACAGGTGTAAATCTTTGAAAATGCATGAAAATGATCGAAAAAATCTGATCTTGCCGTCCGGGTGTAGGTGTTTTTCCCGTTTTGAACAAATTCGATGTTATTTACCCGAAAATCGTTTTGTGTGCATTCGCTGCAGCGCTTATAATTTTGAAGCAAATATGCAAAAATCCGCATGTCTAGGGTCTAACAAGGGAACGAATAGAACGGAAAGAACTAACAGAGCTAGAGCTAACTGAGATATCATCATATACAAGGGTGGATACTAACTCCAGTTGGGTGCATATCAATTCCAATTATATGATGTTTTTTATGAATCATACTTGAGCTCCACAGGGTGGAGTTATTTTCTTTTTTAGCAGAGGTGGATGATACAGAAGTGAAAGCAAATGTTCAATGGATGCGATTATCACCGCCGCGTATTCTGGTATTAGGATTTGCTGGCATTATTATGTTAGGCACACTGCTGTTGATGTTGCCGGTATCGAGCCGAAGTGGTGAAAGTCTTGCATTCATCGATGCACTTTTCACAGCAACGTCGGCCGTCTGTGTAACCGGGCTCGTTGTTGTGGATACGGGAACCTATTTTACAGTGCTGGGTCAGGTGATTATTGCCATTCTGATTCAGATCGGCGGACTCGGCTTTATGACCATGTCTACGCTGGTTGCGATTGCGTTCAAACGGAAAATCTCGCTCAAGGAGCGATTGATCTTACAGGAAGCGATGAATCAGAGCACGATGGAAGGCATTGTGAGGCTGATTCGCAAGGTTGTGATCTACTCGCTTATTTTGGAGGGGATTTGCGGTACATTGTTTGCACTGCGCTGGTCACTTGATATGCCGATTGGGCAGGCTATGTATTACGGTTATTGGCACGCCATCTCCATGTTTAATAATGCCGGGTTTGATATGTTTGGTCATTTCAGCAGTCTGACGGGTTATGTCTATGATCCGCTTGTTAATTTTACCGCCATGTTTCTCATTGTTTCGGGTGGGATCGGTTTTGTGGTGTTGTCCGATTTGGTGGAATATCATAAAACAAAGAAGTTATCGTTGCATTCCAAAGTTGTTTTGCTGATGACGGCTTTGTTAATTATGTTTGGTGCACTGGTCATTTTTGTGTTCGAGTTCAGCAACCCGCGAACGCTGGGCGGCTTGAACTGGGGCGGTAAGTTACTCGGGTCTTTCTTCCAATCTGTGACACCAAGAACGGCCGGGGCAAACACGGTGGATATCGCCGGACTGCGGCAGGCTACGCAATTTTTCATGATTATATTGATGTTTATCGGTGCATCGCCAGGGTCAACCGGGGGCGGCATCAAAACAACAACGTTTCTGATTATGGCCGGAGCAGTCATTGCCATGATGCGCGGCCGGGAGGACATCGTTTTTTTTCGATACCGGCTTGTGCAGGAACGGATTTTCAAAGCACTCACCATTACACTACTGGCACTGTTATTCATTATCACGGTAACGATGATATTGAGTACGACGGAGGACAGTAATTTTCTGATGATATTATTTGAAACGACATCCGCTTTTGGTACCGTAGGACTATCTCTTGGCTTGACGCTTAAACTCACCACATTTGGCAAGTTAATGATCTGTTTTACCATGTTTGCAGGACGGCTTGGACCCATCACGCTGGCGTATGCACTGGGGCAGAAAAAGGGTAAGGATTTATACAGGTATCCGGAAGGCAAAATGATAATTGGTTAGTGATTACTAGGATAGAGGGGTTCGTGAAGAACGATGAAAAAACAGCAGTTTGCGGTCATTGGACTTGGGCGGTTTGGCTCCAGTCTGGCACAGGAATTAATGGAACTAGGTTATGAGGTGCTCGGCATTGATAAAAATGAAGAGCTCGTCGAAGACATGAGTGACCTGGTCACTCACGCTGTCGTAGCGGATGCTACGGATGAAGAAGTGCTCCGCTCACTGGGCATTCGTAATTTTGATTGTGGCATCGTTGCCATTGGTGACGATATTCAGACGAGTATCCTTACCGCGATTCTGCTCAAAGAGCTGGGGGTCAAAACGGTTGTCGCTAAAGCCATCTCTGTTCTTCACGGACGAGCACTCGACAAGCTGGGCATAGACCGTGTCGTGTACCCTGAACGGGATATGGGCATCCGGGTCGCTCACCAATTGGTTACGCCAAACCTGCTGGATTACATCGAATTGTCCAATGACTACAGTATTGTAGAGATGAAAGTACCTGCATGTCTGCACAATAAAACCCTCTCCAGCTTGAATGCACGTGTACGCTTTAACTGCAGCATTGTAGCCCTGCAAAAAGAAGCCGGGGTCATTATTGCCCCGACGGCAATGGATTCGCTGCAAATGGGGGATATTATGGTCATTATTGGCAATAATGATGACATCGACCGGTTTGAAGAAGAAGTCATTAGTGAGGAGAGTTGAGTAGCTCAGTTATGTTGATCGTTATCCTCCTTCAAGAGAATAAACAGCTTTAAAAGCTTGTCCTGATCAATAGAAAAGCTACTCCTTCTTAATGAAATCAAGGCGTTGTTGTCCTTCGTGAGGGCAATGACGCCTTTGCTGTAAAAAATGCAGCAGTCTCCCTGACCCATTGTCTCGCGGTTTCGCTGAGATTTTCCTTTTCCCCATAGATCATGCAAGTTGTTCTTCGGGTCTGTTTCAACTGAGGTAAATGCACGGCAACGAGATCGTTATCTGCCAGCAGCTGTGGACGAAGATAAGATTTGGGAAGCAGGGCAGCGGCTTTACAGGTCGGCAGAAGACGGATAATGGCTTCAAATGAATCAATCTCCATGCGAATGTCAGGCATTACGGTGCAGCGCTGGAACAGATCGTCTGTGAGCTTGCGGTACCATGTTCCTTTGGAAAACGTAATCATGGGCAGGTCCTGCAGATGCTCCATACCTGCTTCCTTACCTGCAAGAGGGTGCGTTAGCGGCACAACCAGCTCCAAATGATCATCAAATAGTGGAACGCAATTGAGTCCCGTTTCGCTAATGGACGAGGCTACAATGCCCACATCGGCTTTTTTATCACGTACAAAAGAAACGATCTCATGGGTCTTGCCTGTTAGCAACTTTAATTCTGCATGAGGATGCTTCTCCATAAAAGCGTTGACGAGTGGGGGTAAGGTGGTCTGAAGTGTCGTCAGGCTCGCTCCTAGCGTAATAGTGCTCTGTTCCTCATCCTTGTATTGAGATAACATGGTGAGAAATTTCTGCTGCTGTTGTTTCTGCTCGACGGCAAAGGTGTAGGCGAGTTGGCCTACGCTGGTTAATTCCAGTCGTTTGCCGCGGCGATGAAAGAGGGATACGCCCAGTTCATCTTCCAGCTTGGAAATTTTACGAGAGAGTGCAGGCTGAGACAGATTCAGTAACTTGGATGCTCGGTTTAGACTGGACTGCTCTACAACCGCTGCAAATGCGTTTAAGTCTTCGAACATGAACACAAACCTCTTTTCATTATGAGTGTGATTCTTGCCCTTGATTAATCGTTTGCCTTATTGTATGGCACTTCAACTTGCTGCCTTCATTGATATATTAGGTTACCATCGCATCGTTGCAATGGTATAACCCTTACAAAACCTTTGTTTCAACACTTATACCTATAGGTTATAACATTTAATAATTATATTGCAATTCCCTTATAAGAAAAAAAGGAGTAACATGAATCGTGACACAAGTTGTTCACACCTGATCAAAACGGAACAATTTGTCGAACCTTCTCATGCAAGAAGGATACGTGTCATGATATACGAATGGTTTTATGAAAACGTTGTATTTAGCGAAAGGGGATCGACATTTTATGAAAGGGTTTTACTCCAGAAAGCTGCACTCCTTGCTTGGCGTCATTCCGCTCAGTCTGTTTTTTCTAGAGCATCTGGTGACGAACTTCTCGGCAGTTGAAGGCGGCAAAGAAGCTTTTAACGGTGCGGTTGCCTTCTTGAACAGCCTTCCGCTCGTCATTGTTTTGGAAACGTTTCTGATCTGGCTGCCGCTGTTCTATCACGGTGTATATGGTCTGTACATTGCTTATCAGGCCAAGCCTAACGTGGGTCGTTACGGTAATGAGCGCAACTGGCGTTATACGTTGCAGCGGATCAGTGGTGTCATCACGTTTGTATTTGTGATCTGGCACGTATGGGAGACGCGCGTACAAGTGGCTCTCGGCAACGTAACTCACGAAGAGTTGGGCGGTGTTATCCATAACATCGTGATGAATCCGGTAACATTTATTCTATATTTAATCAGTGTTGTGGCGGCATCATATCACTTTGCTAACGGACTCTGGTCGTTCCTCGTTAGCTGGGGAATTACAGTGGGGCCTCGTGCACAGCGCGTGTCCTCGTATGTGTGCATGAGCTTGTTCGCACTGGTATCCATCATGTTTATCGCTTCATTGTTTGCTTTCCGGAATGTAGATTTCCAGACAGCTACGTCAATGATTGATGCGGTAAAATCTGTTTTGGTTTAAATTTGGAGAATGAATACTTATAGACTCGATTTTTGAATTAACAAGTAGAGATTGAGTCTATGAATGAACACTTTCTGAGATCTTAAATCTTAATGAATAATGCTTACTTATAAGGGAGTGAACTAGCAATGGCATCATCGAATGTAATTATTGTGGGCGGCGGTCTCGCGGGATTGATGGCGGCGATCAAATCGGCTGAAGCCGGAGTCCATGTTCATTTATTTTCACTGGTTCCTGTTAAAAGATCCCACTCCGTATGTGCCCAAGGCGGTATCAACGGTGCGGTAAATACGAAAGGGGAAGGCGACTCCCCATGGGTACACTTTGACGATACGGTTTATGGCGGAGACTTCCTTGCCAACCAACCACCCGTTAAAGCGATGTGTGAAGCAGCACCAGGCATCATTCACCTGATGGACCGGATGGGCGTTATGTTCAACCGTACGCCGGAAGGTTTGCTCGATTTCCGCCGTTTCGGAGGAACGAAGCATCACCGTACAGCATTTGCTGGTGCGACAACGGGACAACAGCTGTTGTACGCGCTCGATGAGCAAGTACGCCGCTGGGAAGCAGCGGGTCTCGTGACCAAGTATGAGAACTGGGAGTTCCTTCAAGCCGTTGTGGACGATGAAGGGGTATGCCGCGGTATCGTCGCGCAGGATCTGAAAACGATGAAGGTACAAACGTTCCCAGCCG
Organism: Paenibacillus amylolyticus; assembly: GCF_003719335.1. Taxonomy (GTDB): domain Bacteria; phylum Bacillota; class Bacilli; order Paenibacillales; family Paenibacillaceae; genus Paenibacillus; species Paenibacillus amylolyticus_D. The sequence continues at coordinate 208,781 of NZ_RIAS01000006.1, read as the reverse complement.
AAGCCGTTATTCTGGCGAGCGGTGGTCCAGGTATTATCTTCGGTAAAACAACAAACTCCGTTATCAATACAGGTACAGCTGCAAGTGCGGTATATCAGCAAGGCGTGAATTATGCCAACGGTGAGTTCATTCAGATTCACCCGACAGCGATTCCAGGAGATGATAAGCTGCGTCTGATGTCCGAATCGGCGCGTGGTGAAGGTGGACGGATCTGGACATACAAAGACGGCAAACCTTGGTATTTCCTTGAGGAGAAATATCCATCCTACGGTAACCTTGTTCCGCGTGATATCGCGACACGTGAAATCTTCAGCGTCTGCGTAGACATGGGACTAGGTGTGAATGGCGAGAACATGGTATATCTCGACCTCTCTCACAAAGATCCGAAGGAACTGGATGTCAAACTGGGCGGAATCATTGAAATCTATGAGAAATTCATGGGTGACGATCCGCGTAAAATTCCGATGAAAATCTTCCCGGCTGTTCACTATTCCATGGGTGGCATGTGGGTAGATTATAATCAAATGACTAACATTCCAGGGCTGTTTGCAGCTGGCGAATGTGAATATCAATATCACGGTGCAAACCGCTTGGGTGCAAACTCACTCGTATCCGCAATTTATGGTGGTATGGTGGCAGGGCCAAAAGCGGCTGAATATATCAAAGGACTTAAGAAGTCCTCTGCGGATATCTCTTCTTCCGTATTTGATGGTTATACGAAGCGTCAAACCGACAAATACGAAGGCATCATGAAAATGCAAGGTACGGAAAATGCTTATGTGATTCACAAAGAGTTGGGTGAGTGGATGACAGCCAACATGACGGTGGTTCGCTACAATGACAAGCTTGAAGCAACCATTGGCAAAATCAAGGAATTGAAAGAGCGTTATGGCAAAATCAACATGTATGACAACTCCGGCTGGAACAATCCGGGTGCGGCATTTACTCGCCAGTTGTGGAACATGCTTGAACTTGCTGAAGCGATGACACTCGGCGCATTGCTGCGTAATGAGAGCCGCGGAGCGCACTACAAACCGGAATTCACAGAGCGTAACGATGAAGAGTTCCTAAAAACAACTATCGCGAGCTGGTCAAAAGAAGGCCCGCAAATCTCGTACGAGCCTGTTGACGTATCCCTGATTCCACCGCGTATCCGGGACTACTCAAAAGACTAAGCTTCCACAAAAATTACAGCAATCCAGATGAATGGATTGCAGTTTCCAGCAAAGCAGCACGAGGTGCACGGCGTAGCGTAGGGAGTGGAAATGCCCGAAAGAAGCGAAGCGTTCGCGTTTATCATCGAATTTTCAACCTAGTAAGGGTGGATCAAACAAATTCGAGGATAATGGCGATCCAAAGGGCATTCCACGACTGGAGCGCCTACCCCGAGTACCAACATAGCTTTGCGCACCAGCAATACAATCATCGTCACCAGAGGAGGGGACAACGATATGGCGGAACAAGCAACAGCAAGCAAAACCGTCAAGTTTATTATCACCCGTCAAGACAGCCCGGAGTCATCTTCGTACACCGAAGAGTTTGAGCTTCCGTACCGTCCGAACATGAACGTGATCAGTGCCCTAATGGAAATCCAGCGGAACCCGGTAAATAAAGATGGAAAGTCCATCGCTCCGGTGTGCTGGGAATCCAACTGTCTTGAAGAAGTGTGCGGCGCCTGCTCCATGATTATTAATGGCAAACCGCGTCAAGCGTGTGCAGCTTTGATCGACAAGCTTGAACAACCCGTTCGTATTGAACCGATGAAAACTTTCCCGGTGGTACGTGACCTTGTCATTGACCGCACTCGGATGTTTAACGCTCTAAAACGCGTTAAAGCATGGATTCCTATCGATGGCACGTATGACCTTGGTCCAGGGCCTCGGATGCCTGAGAAGAAACGTCAGTGGGCTTACGAGCTGTCCAAATGTATGACTTGTGGCGTATGTCTCGAAGCTTGTCCGAACGTTAACGAAAAAACCGACTTTATTGGTCCAGCGGCGCTGTCCCAGGTACGTCTGTTTAACGCTCACCCTACAGGTGAGATGAACGCAGAAGAACGTCTGGAAGCGTTGATGGACGATGGCGGTATTGAAGGTTGCGGAAACTCCCAGAACTGTGTGCGTTCATGTCCAAAAGGCATCCCGCTCACTACGTCTATCGCTGAGATGAATAAACAAACCACCAAGCATATGTTCAAACGTTGGCTGGGTGTATAATGGTGTAATAGCGAAGCAGAGGTTCACGCTGCTTCTCGGAGAAGTCGTGGTCCCGCGCAGAGTTTGGCGGGTCACGGCTTCTTTTGTCATCAACCGAAGTAAGCGGGCATCCTGTGCAAAATATGGTATACTACAGGGATGGATATAGCCTATAACAACTATTAAGAAAACCGACCCGAGGAGGGGAATGATGGGAAAGACACCACGTTTGAACAGCGGCAGCTCGCCGTCCCGGCACTTAAACAGGCCAAACGGTTCGAATGAACCTCTTTTTCCTGGAAAAGAAAAGGATCATGACCCTTCTCGTCGAATGTTCCAACTACGAAAACATGTGATGACTTTAGTAGCGAGTGTGCTGACACTGGGATACGCACTTTGGGAACCTCGGCGTTTACAAGTCAATCATATTGATCTTAAGTTCCCGTCATTTCCCGAAGCGTTTGATGGACTGCGTGTCGTTCATTTCAGTGATGTACACCTTGGTTTTCATACAGGGCAGAAAAAGTTGAGCAAGCTGGCAGGACAGATCAAGGATCAGCAACCGGATCTCATCTGTTTTACCGGAGATATCGTTGAGAGACAATCCGAGCCGATGCGTGAGTGCGTACCGATTCTAGCCTCTATGACAGCAAGGTACGGAAAGTTTGCTGTGCTCGGGAATCATGATTATCGAGGACGGCAACAACAGGACGTGATAGCTATGTTCCGTGAAGCGGGCTTTACCCTGTTACTGAATGAGCATGCCGTTATCGAACGTGGAAACGGGAAGTTTGCAGTAGTAGGTCTGGATGATGCGTTAACAGGCGAGCCCAACTTGGACGAGGCCGTTACAGGGTTAAGTGAGGGTGCATGGAAACTGCTACTTATGCATGAACCGGATTATGCCGATTATGCCGCTCCGCATGGATTTGGGTTGCAACTCTCCGGTCACAGTCATGGTGGTCAAGTTCGTTTTCCCTGGTTCGGTGCAATGACAACTCCACGGGGGTCACGCAAATATGTTCAGGGATTGCATTATACATCTAAGCCCCAGATGCCCGTTTACGTGAATCGGGGATTTGGCATGACGCAGCTTCCCATTCGTTTTCTATGCAGACCTGAACTGACCGTGCTTCGTTTAAGCCGGGATGATGTAAGTGAAAGATAAGGCTTAACAAACATGAATGGGGGTTAATCAGATGGAACGTATAGCGATTGTATCCGACATTCATGGCAACATGACTGCCTGGGAAGCTGTGATGAAAGATATGCAGCGTCGTGGTTTGAACAGGATATTTTGTCTGGGTGATCTTGTGGGCAAAGGGCCGCAACCAGCCGAAGTGGTGGATCAGGTCAGAGCAACATGTGAAGTGGTCATTCGTGGCAACTGGGATGAACTGATCGCAGTGAATCAGGATGTCCGTGATTTCACATGGCAAGCTGAGCGACTGGGAGCCGACAGAGTGGCTTATTTGGCGAGTCTTCCTTTCAGTTATGAGTTCAAATTAAGCGGACGGACCGTTCGATTAGTCCATGCTTCACCGCAAAGTGTCTACCATCGCGTACAGCCATGGGATGAGATGGATAAGCGGCTGGCCATGTTTGATCCTCCAACGGATGATTCAGGGACAGGTGTGGCTGAGGTGGTCGGGTATGGTGATGTCCATAATGCTTTCCTTCAATATCTTGAAGGGAAAATGCTGTTTAACACAGGAAGCGTAGGGAATCCGCTTGATCTGCCACAAGCCTCATATTGTATTCTTGAAGGGGAATACGGCGAGGATAGCCAAAAACCGTTTAACCTTCAGTTTGTTCGGGTTCCTTACGACATTGAACATGAAGTACGGATTGCACAAAAAGCAGAAGTACCGGCACTTGAGGCATATATTCGTGAAATACGCTCAGGTATTTATCGCGGATTACAAGAGTAAATGTAGTATCTTGACCGAATAAAGCTGAACAATTACAGGACATACTACAATTTATGTCATTCGATCAGTAGTATCATGCCGGATCATCCTTAGAGCTTGCTTGTCTTACCGGACTAGAGCCCGTTAGGCAAAGGAGTGATTGTCATGCTTAATCGAAATATGTTAATTCAAGGGCTGCCAGCCTTATGGACAGAGCGTCTTGTACTTCGGTCATTACGTCAAAGTGATTATATCACTTTATCTGAACTCTTATCCGATCCTCAGGTGATTCGTTACGTCAATCGAGGGAGTCAACCTCCACCCATTCGGGCGAGAAAACTACTAAACCAGATTCGGAGCAGCAGTGCCAAACTGGATTCATTGCATTACGGTATCTGTTGGAAAGGCAGAGAGCAAGTAATCGGCATTACCTCTTTTCAACATTGGAATGATCAAAAAGGGACCGCACAGATCGGTTACATCTTGGACAAGGCGTGCTGGGGGAAAGGTGTGGCAACAGAAGCGGTACATCGCCTGCTGACATTCGGTTTTGATGAGCTTCATCTGTGGAGAGTTGAAGCACGCTGTTATGAGGCCAATGGTTCCTCTGAACGGGTACTGCTTAAAATGGGTATGACCTATGAGCGGAATCTTCCGTCATATGGCCTGAACGATGGAGAAGACAAGTCATTCGAAAGCCCCATGGATGTTAAGGTGTATGGCATGTACCGCGAACAGTTCCAGCATGATCTGTATCGGGGACAGCTTCATAAACTGGCATCGAACAAGCCAGGAATATCATAACGTAATAGAGGATAAGGAACTGAAACAAACTTCAATCATTTGTTACACAATTGAAATATAGTTGCAATTGAACTCTAACAGACAAGGGGTAAACTTATCTCATGACCCCCTTTTTGATAATAGATAATGCTGTTGGAACCCGCGATGAGCGGGTTCATTTTTTTGTTTAAAGTTATTGTGCTTGATCTACTAGGGAATAGATAAAACAAGAAAAGAAAAGATCCTCACGCATATTCATGTTACGTGGGGATCTTTGTGTTTCGTTAACTTTTATAGAGGAACAATCTGCATTTGCTTTTGTTTGAAATATACCCACTCGGTGAAACCGATCTCCCGCAGACGTGTGCGTACAAGGTCAAGCTCATCTCCTACCCGGCCGGGGATATGAGCATCTGAACCAAAGGTGACTTTTACACCGAAATGATTGGCACGTTCCAGAATAGCATCGGATGGATACCAACCGCCACTAAGCTTGGTCTTGCCTGAGGTGTTGATCTCAATCGCAACGTTTGCATCGGCTATCACCTGAAGAGCTTCGTCAATCGCATGGTCTGCAACAATTTCGGAGAATGGCGGATAATTGCCTTTCATCGCATCAATATGTCCGAGAATCTGGAACATGCCGCTGCGGGCCGATTCTGCGATTAACGCATAGTAGCCTTCTTTCACTTCAATTTTACGAGCATTACTTAGTCCGTTCCAACGGGTTTTGTTGAAAATACTGATATCTTCCGTGTGATGAACGGAACCGATAATGTAGTCAAACGGGTACTGTCCCAACGTTGTCCGGTACAATTCAGCATGAGTTGGAAAGTAGTCGGATTCGATTCCGAGCAAAACGTCAATTTTACCGGCATATTTTTCTTTTAACGCGAGCACTTCAGCTACATAATGTTGTAATTCAGATTTACCCATTGCAATCCGTGGATGCGCCTGCTCCAGTTCACTTCCAAAGTAAGGGGTGTGATCCGAGATTCCAATAGCCTGAAGTCCTGCCTCAATGCCTGCTTCAATGTAATCCCTGATGTTGCCGTCCGCATGACCGCAGCGAAAATGGTGTGTATGAAGATCAAATTTCATATGGAATCCCTACCCTTTCTTATCCTATGTTTTTATTCCGAACTGATAAATTGAGTCTCCGGCATGCCTTTGAGATCACTCAGAAACTGATGCATCGCCGAATTCAGATAACGACTGGATTTATAGATGACACCTACAGGGTGGCTGACCTCCAGCTCACTTAAAGGAATCATGCGGAGTGTACCTTGCCGCAGCTCCTGTGCAACAGATTGTTTGGAGATAATGGCTGCACCCAGATCAATCTCAACCATTCGTTTCACTTCTTCACTACTCGACAACTCCATGACAACATTGGGTTCGATGTTATATTTTTTGAACACGGCTTCTGTGAACCTGCGCCCAACCGTATCCGGGGACAGTAGAATCAGAGGTGTGCTTCGCAGTACATCAACTGCGGCATGTTTTTTCTTCGCCAGCGGGTGGGAAGGGGATACAACGAGTTCGAATGTATCGTAGTACAGCACCGATGTACTGAGGTTAGGATTCCGTTCGGTAAGATATCCAATTCCGATATCCACCAGACCGTTCTCGACCTGTGTATAAATCTGCGCGGAAGGCAGAGATTGTATGCTTGTTTTAATGAGTGGAAATTGATCCTGAAAGTAAGAGAGCACCCTTGGCAATATTTGAATCGCAATGGACGTTGTTGTTCCGAGTACAATACGTCCTTGTGGCGTTTCATCAAGATCGGACAGCTTTTGTTTCAATTCGTCTACAATATCGAGCATCCGTTCAGCATGTTCCAGAAAAACCTGTCCGCGATCTGTGAGGGTTACGGGTTGATTCCGATCGACGAGAACGGTGTTGAATTCGTCTTCCAGACTTTTGATCTGAGCGGAGACAGCCGGCTGTGTCAGGTTAAGAAGTTCTCCCGCTTTACGAAAACTCATCGTTTTGGAAATAGTAATCAGCGTTTCGAGTTGGCTGATGTTCATATACGGCCTCCTTGCAACAAAATATCCTCTGTATGTCATGTGTCATGCAGTGAATTCCGTGACGGGTTATGTTTCTTTTATCTTAAATTATAGGGGATTACGGAGATCAGAGCAATGAAGGGCATGCGCCTATTAGAAAGTAGACTAACGGACTAAATAAATGGAATAAATGTGTAGCAAGCCAAAATTTTAAATTTTAACTATATACACAACCGGTATAAAAGTCCTATACCCCTTTTACAGTGTCAACGAAGGAATAATATTTCTTTCCAAAAGTGTAAAGCGACAAAAACAGCTATAAACATTTGCTATTCTAATGACGATAAATTATAGTACACAAGGTTTCCTGAATTCTTGATGAATTCTCGTACGTGATAAAGTATAATAAATTTAATGAATATGGGACTTTTGGTGTGTGACCAATAACCCAGTGTGAGGAGGACATATACAGTGAAAGCGGAAGTAATTAACCCATTCCTGGAATCTGCACGCAACGTTTTTGAACAGCTCATCCAGGTTTCGCCTTCCACCGGGAATCTTGGCGTCAAGAATGTAGAGTACATTGCTGACCATGTATGGATCGTGATTGGAATGACGGGACAGTTGAGCGGAAATATTGTTTTTGGTATACAAGAAACGGTGGCATTGAAAATCGTTTCAGCTATGATGGGTGGTTTTGTAATCACCGAGATGGACGATATGAGCAAAAGTGCGATCTCTGAGCTCGGTAACATGATCAGTGGCAATGCAAGTACAATTTTGTCCAACCAAGGCGTTGTCGTGGATATTACGCCTCCTCAGGTTATGCAATCTGAAATTTTAGCCACATTTACTGCAACGAAGGCACTTAGCATTCCTTTGTTGATGGATGGGATTGGCGAGATGGATATTCAGGTGATGATCTCGTAAAATAGAAGCATAGGCCTTCAGGAGGCCCAATGTGTTTTATTACGGGAGGACATCAACCATGCTGAAAGATCAGGTTGTTTTTATAACAGGAGCATCAAGTGGAATTGGTGCGCTCTGTGCACAAATGCTGATCGAGGAAGGAGCCATCCCGATTTTGGCTGCCCGTTCGCGGGATAAGCTGGATCAGATTGGTGCTTCATTACAGGGACGGCATGAACTGCTTACGCTGGATGTTACAGACAGTGAGCAGGTTCAAACGGCTGTAGATGAAATGTTACATAAATACGGACGAATCGATATTTTACTGAATAACGCCGGATACGGAAAATTTGCTGCGATGGCAGACATGTCTGTACAAGAATTCGATGAGATGATGGACGTAAATTACATGGGCATTGTCCGTTGTACCAAAGCGGTGCTTCCACATATGCTGGAACGGGGCAAAGGCCAGATTGTAAACGTTGCTTCGATGGCTGGTAAAATAGGGACAGCCAAATCAGCATCATATACGGCCACAAAGCATGCTGTACTTGGATTCAGCAATGCTTTACGTCAGGAACTGCGCAAGACAGGAGTTACCGTCACGACGATTAATCCAGGCCCTATAGATACACCGTTCTTTGATCGTGCTGATCCTTCAGGGCATTACGTGAACAATGTGCGCTGGCTCATGCTGACACCTCAGAATGTAGCAGGCCACATGATTCGGGCTATGAAGAAACGCAAGGAAGAAGTGAATCTGCCGCGGCTCGCATCAGCTGGCATCTGGCTATATCAATTATTCCCGCGGCTTGCCGATCGATTGTCTCACGGTGTAATGAATCAGAAGTAGAATGTAACGAGTGCACTATATATCGGATGAAGAAGGGCTCCGCCGAGGGGCTTTTCTTTTTTTTGCGCAGACTTGAACATTTCGGCAATAAGATTTGGTAAGCGGGCTTTTTTCGCATATAATGAAAGGTAATGTGATGACAGGCTTTGTTTTTTACGAATAAATTTAAAGGATGGAATACATGACGAATCAAACTTTTGCATCAATTGGCGTAGCAGAGGATCTGGAAACTTTGTTAGCTGGGCACGGCATTAACGAGCCTTCCCCGGTACAGGCACAGACCATTCCAGTTATTTTGGAAGGGAAAGATGTGGTGTCCAAGTCGCAGACGGGAACAGGCAAAACGCTGGCGTATCTGCTGCCGCTGCTGCAATCCATCAAAAGTGATATTAAAGGAACCCAAAAACTGATTATTGCACCAACGCAGGAACTTGCAATGCAAATCGTACGTGAGGCGCAGCGTTACGGTGCGGATCGTGGCATCGGTGTACAAGGTCTGATTGGTGGCGCGGCGGTGAAACGTCAGATCGAGAAATTGCGTGAGCATCCAGAACTGGTTGTTGGTACGCCTGGACGGTTGAAGGAACTGATCACACTTAAAAAGCTGAAAATGCACAATGTATCCACCATTGTTATCGACGAGGCGGATCAGGTGTTCCAGCTCGGCGGTGTAAGTGACGTGGAATTTGTGCTCAAAAGTGCTCTGCGCGACCGTCAGTTAATCTTCCTGTCAGCTACAATTGACGAACATACGGCTACGCTTGCTAAGCGCGAGATGAAAGAGCCTGTTCATATCGGTATTGAACCGGATCGTGCGACGGCTGCCGGACTCGAACATTATTATTTTGTAGAAGAGAGTCGCAACAAGATCGATATGTTGCGTCGTCTTGTTAGACAATATAACCCGGATCGGGCTATCGTCTTTGTGAACGCAACGGAGGACATCGGTGAGGTTGAGGCAAAAATGAATCACCTCGGGCTGAACGCAGCTGCGCTGTACGGAGATGCCGACAAAGTGACTCGCAGCAACGTACTCGCCGCCTTCCGTAACGGCAAAATTCAATTGCTGATTGCCTCCGAGGTAGCGGCAAGAGGACTGGACATTGAAGGGTTGCCAATGGTCATCAACTACGACCCTGCTTTTGACTCAGAGCACTATGTTCATCGCGCAGGCCGGACAGGCCGGATGGGGCGTTCAGGAATTGTGCTGTCCATCGTCGATGAAACGCAAATTTTCATCATGCGCAAATTTGCACGGGAACTCGGTATTGAATTGCAGGAGCGTACACTCTTCGGCGGTAAAGTGTTGGTGGCTGATCCACGGCCGGATACGCGTCCTGAAGGACATTCGTTCTCGCGGAAACCGGGCCAGTCTCGTGATCGCAAGCCAGCTCAAGGGAACCGGAAACCGGGTACGGGAGCAACCATTTCGAATTCGGGTCAGCGTCCCGCAAGCGGCAAACCTAGTGGTAATGGAGGCCGCACAGATAGTGACCAGAACCGCAAAAACAAGGGAGCACCCAAATGGAGAAAAGACAGAGCGCCGCGCTCTGAGGAATAATCGGATGAAAGGGGTGCAGGGATAGATGGAAAATGTTCAATCGCCTGTGCTGCAAATCAGCGGGCTTAGTGGTGGATACAGTGCCAAACGGCCAGTGCTTCATGACGTGAATCTGGAAGTAGGCCGCGGAGAAATGGTCGGATTGATCGGATTAAACGGTGCTGGCAAGAGTACAACGATGAAACATATTCTCGGTCTGATGACTCCGCAACAGGGAGAAGTTCGGGTAATGGGCAAAAAACGGGATGAGGATGCACAGATCTACCAATCTGCGATGGCCTTTGTACCGGAATCTCCCGAATTATATGATGAAATGACCGTCATGGAGCATCTGGAGTTTACGGCAAGGGCGTACAATGTGTCCGAAGCGGATTTTAAACAACGGACAGAGAAGTTACTGGACTTGTTCCGCATGAATGAGAAAAGTACAAGTCTGTCCACACATCTGTCCAAAGGGATGCGTCAAAAGGTCATGATTATGTGTGCTTTTGTAGCAGGACCGCCACTCTATATTATCGATGAACCATTTCTTGGACTCGACCCGCTGGGTATTCGTTCACTGCTTGATTTTATGCTGGAGATGAAAGCAGCCGGGTCTTCCATTCTGCTGAGTTCACACATTTTGTCCACGATTGAAAATTATTGTGACCGCTTCGTTGTATTGCATCGCGGACAGGTCATTGCTCAAGGAACACTGAACGAACTGCGTACGAAGTTCGGGGAGCCAGATACACCGCTGGAGCATATGTTCTACTCCCTCGTGCAAGGCAGGGATTAGTATGGATCTCAAGCTGTTATGGAAGCAACGTCGGACAGGTTTCTGGAATGGAATTTTACCTTATGTGGGCTATGTCATCCAGAGCGGTGTAGCGATGGTTTTTCTGTTTCTCGTTATCGCTTTCTCCGCTTGGTATACATCCTTTGTACAGAATATTCCTGCGGGATTTCCTATTCGCTGGATTGCTTTATTATTGCTGGCTCCGCTTGCACTGTTTAGCAGTTATCGTACATATTTGCTTCCGGCAGATATTGTCTTCCTGCGGCCGCAGGAGTACCGAATGCAGGATTATTTGAAAAACAGCTTCGTGCGTGGCGTTATTTATAAAATGCTGTTGCTGCTTTTCGTCTTTCTTACCTTGTGGCCACTCTATGTAAGGGCAGATGTAGATGCCAAACCATTGGGCTGGTCGATGTTGTTCCTCGTATTATGGAAAGTGTTGTCCAGTTATGGTGCATGGCAAGAACTAAGGATGGTTCAAGCCGGGGCGTCCAAGGGATATCGGATACTACGCTGGGCACTGGCTATCCTTGCCGTTGCCGCCTGGTTATGGCAGCCGCCACTACGCAGCCTTTGGTTTCTGTTGCTGCTGGCCGCTGTTTATATCGTTGCACTGCGTGTACCTGTTAAACACCGAGTTGCTTGGGAACGTCTGATTCAGGTGGAGCAGACGCAGGGAGGCAGAGTGATGCGTACATTAGGCTGGTTTGTCGATGTGCCATCTTCTGGGCAAAAGGTAAACTCTCGCCGCTGGCTCAGTAAATGGGGCAATGGTCTTCCATGGAATGCGGGGCAGGCTTACCGATATCTCATGACTAAAACATTTATTCGAACGGAAGTATTCACTATTGTTCTGCGTCTGATCATCCTGGGTATGCTGCTTTCCTGGTGGACGGCAGGCAGTTACTTCGGAATCGGGGTATATCTGTTCTTCCTGCTGCTTACAGGCATTCAACTGGGGGTGCTGCGCCGCAGTCACAGTGAATCCTTCTGGATCATGATCTATCCGATCTCAGGAGAGAGCCGCCGTTCACAGGTACTCGGTTTTATCTTCCAACTGCATGCTATAGGGGCGCTGCTCATGTGGTTGCCGATGCTGGCAGCAGGAATGGAGGGACTGAGCATGACAGGCGTTGCACTCGTACTCGGTGTACTTGTCATCGTGCTGATGCGTCGTTCGCAGGGCAGTAAATGGCTCAAAGAGGAAGAGGATGAGTAGAAGAACCAAGTTAGCTTAAGCCTTCGTTGAGCTATCAGGTTTATTCAACACAAGTGAATCATGCGTAGGAGCAAGAGAAGAAGGGTATTTCGGGCTGAATCCCGAAATACCCTTCTTTTTAATGTGTGATGTAACTCGTGATGTCATGCGCGTATACATAGCGAAGGCGTATTAGCACAGAAAGGATTTTGTGATGATTACGAGCAGGATAAACAGTACGAGAATGGCACCAATGTTTGTGAATCCTCCAACGCCACAGTATCCGTATCCGCCTCTTGTATCTTCAACTTGGGACATGGGTCATACCCCTTTCGAGTGATGGTTTGGCACGCCCTTGCGTACATCGTATATTATGTGCCATGGCGTTAGGCTGATTGGGCCTCTGCCCGTGCATGTGTGTTTTGGGCATCTGTCCAGTAGGAGAGGAGAAGTACTTAGTGGACGCTGATTGAAGTTTTCTGAAAATATGAATGAAATAAAACGAAAGAACCCTTCGGCAATGACATTAGCTTTCGCAATGTGCCGCAAAGGGTTCTATTCTTGAACCCGTCTAATTTAGACGGTTAATATTTATATTTTATGTCGTTTGCAGATCCTGTACGCCACGATAGATCGTATCGAACAGTTCTTCGAGACCATTTTCCTCGATACAAGAGAAGGCAATCCGCAGATCGGATTCACCGAGTGCAATCGTGCCTACACCATATTGGTGCAACAGATGGCTACGGAGCGCTTCAGCACCGACTTGTTTCAGCTTCAGACACATGAAGTAACCTGAGTTGAATGGATAATAATCCCATACGTCTCCATACTTACCGCTGTCTAGAATCGCTTTAACTTTGTTGGCGCGCCCTTTCATAATCTCAAACTTTTCTTGTTTCTGTGCTTCAAACTCCGGTGCTTTCAGCGCATCCAGAACAAAAGTCTGTGAAGGATGTGGGCCGCTTGAAATCGTTGCACGGATGATGCCAAGTGTTTTTTGCTCTAATGCATGCAAAACAGCAGCATCTTCATGAGCAAATGTAATGAATCCTACACGGAAGCCCCATACGAATTCTTCTTTCGTTGCACCGTCGATCTTCACCGTTAATACACGTGGATGAATATTGGCCAGTTTACCAAAAAGAGACTCATGAATGGAATCTTCAAAGAAGAGGCCAAAGTATGCATCATCTGTAACCACCACGACGTTTACACCCGCTTCTGCAGCTTGACGAATGGCATCTACGATGGCATCTGCTTCTGCACCGCCTGGTGTGTAACCCGTCGGATTGTTCGGGAAGTTAAGCAGAACAATGGCTTTCCCTTTGTCCTTCTGTGCAATCAACGCCTGAAGCAACCCGTTGCTGTTAAAGTTCATTTGATTATCAAACAATGGATAATGGATCAACTGGCCGTGTCGACGAATTCCGAAAGTCAGCTCGTAATTCTCCCAGTTTTTATCCGGATATATAACAGCGTCCCCTTCTTCAGTGAACAGATCGGCTACGATGCTGAGTCCATGAGTCAGTGCGTTCGTTACAATTGGATTCCCGAAAGATTTACCTTCGAGAGAAGGAGTTTCTTTCAGCATCTTATCTCTCCAAACGGTTCTTAATTCAGGTTTGCCTGCAGGCGGCGCGTAAGGATACAGATCCTTCGGCTGGAATGCGGACAACTTTTCCTGAATCACCGGAAGATGCATTGGCACTCCACCCTCCAGAGCGATACCGATCGTTGCATTATAGGTCTTAGCCAAGCTTGCTGCTTCCGCAGATTGACTTAAGATACCTTCTTTAGGAAAATAAATTTCTTTGCCGAGTTGTGACAGCATGGAGTAGACGTGACTGCTGCCGGCCTGAATACTTTCGTTCAACTGTTCAGCCAGTGGATTCATTTTTTTCATCCTTCCAAGTCTTTGTGATTCACTGCCTAACATTATAACACCTTGACATGGCCCCGTCACGGAAATTACGCAATATGACAGTTATATCACTTCACCGCGTTGTTGCGCAGGGAAAGAATGCAACATTAGCATGAATTTAAGGCCGGATCTGGCCGAGTTACTCCTGGTGGTACGGGCAATATTTTCGCATCATTTCAGCCGTTTCATGATCCCGGCCTTCGTTTCGTTTATGCAATTCACCGCTGATATGATCAAATCGTTCAGGGGTCAAATTCTGCCCGAATTTAAACTTGGCGCTGAGTCGCTCCGGTACGATTCGAACGACAGCAACAGCCTTAAGCCTTCCGGTGTACCGGGAGTCTTGTGCATCAATCGGTGCATAACCGCCTTGCGGCTGGAGTTTCTCTATAAATCGCTGCAGAACCTTGCCTTTAATATCAAGATCTTCTACAGGCTCTGCCAGACCTGAAGCCATGACACTTTTGAAAAAAGAGGTTGCAGGACAGGCCAGTTCAGGGTCACTGAAAAAAGAAGGAATCAGCGAGAACTCCTCCGCTACGGTAAAGCTGACGGACGAGTGCTGTTTGATCTGTTTCATTTTTTCCCCGGCTAAACTTCCATGAAAATAAAAGCAACCATCCATATATACAAAATTCAGCGGTGTGACTCTCGGTTCTCCATCCGGGCTGACGGTACCCAGAAATCCGAAAGAGCACTTATCCAGAAATGTAATGATTTCCTGTTCCTCTTCTATTGAAAATTCTTTGCGTCTCATGTGATTTCCCCCATTATTTTAGAAATTGTTAGGACAGGTCTGAATGTAGAAACCATTAGAACATGTCAGAAATATGATTCCAGCATTGTCATTCCATGAAGATAACCATAAAACGAATATTGACAGTAAAATAGATCCAATTTAGATTCATTTTTATAGGCCAATTGGAATGAGTGATCATCGTAAATTAGAAGTAAGACGAAGAAAAGATAGAAGTAAAGATTAAAGAAGGCTTGTTAACGAAGGGGGAGAATCACATGGAATTATGGCTGCCACTTGATTCATACGAGCTCCAATATCGATACAAATATCAAGCGTTATATCACGCACTGCGTGATGCGATTCATTCAGGTACACTGGAAGCAGGAGCGCGGTTGCCGTCTACGCGTTTACTGGCGAAACAGTACGACATGTCGCGCGGGTCGGTAGCCCAGGTATACGATATGTTGCTTGCGGATGGATATGTCCATGCTTATCCGGGAAAAGGAACCTATGTAACGGAATCCTTGTCCGTGCATCACAACGATCAAAGCGAAGCGGTGTTGTCTTTATCTCCATGGGGAGAGCGTCTTCGCGCATTAACTACAGAACACAAACGTTTACGTGAAGAGGTGCAACTGGCACAGGAATCGGTCATCAATTTTCGGATGCAGCGATTGCTTCCAGAACATTTTCCAAAAGCCGAGTGGAAAAGTGCACTCGCTGCGGTTCATCGCAGTGGCTGGCGAGATGTAGGTGGTGCAGCCGGTTATCCCGAGCTGCGGGAAGCGATTGCCGCACATCTTCGCTGGACACGTGGCATTCAAGCGGAAGCTTCCCAGATCGTACTGTTCAGTGGATCGATACAAGGCATTACGCTTTTGTCCCAGTTACTAATTGATGAGGGAAGCCCGGTGGTGCTGGAAAGTCCGGGTTATCAAGGCATTGTACATGCGGTCAGATCTTGCGGTGGTCAGGTGATACCCGCAGAGGTTGATGAAGGAGGTATTATCCCGCAGCATTGGAAAGCACAGACGTTATTTGTCACGCCGACTCGTCAGTTCCCGACCGGAGCGGTGCTAGGGCTGGAACGAAGGCGAGCCTTATTGAACTGGGCATCAAAACAAAATGCCGTTATTGTGGAAGATGATTACGACAGTGAGTTCCGCTGGGGCGGACGACCGATTGAACCACTTAAGGTGCTTGATCGTGAGCAACGCGTGGTATACATTGGTTCCTTCTCCCAAACGATGCCAGCTTCGTTCCGGCTCGGTTATGCGGTATTGCCAAGCAGTCTGGTCGAACCATTGCTGGCTGCCAAAGCTCTGTATGAACCGGTTTCACCTGCGCTACTGGAACAGCGTGCACTAGCCCGATTTATGACACGAGGTGGATATATGCGGCATTTACGTCGGTTAACCCGGCTATATGGGGAGCGTCATGACTTTTTTGTGGAGGAGATGAATCGGTGGTTGCCACAAGCATTCACGATGCAGCCAGGGGATGCTGGTTTGACCATTTATGCGATCTGGAACGGTGACCAAGCAAGTTATGAACGGTTTACCAAAGAGCTCCATAAGCAAGGAGTTTTGTTCCGGGATGTAGAGCAGTATCGCTTGATTCCGGGGCATTCAGCGATTTGTTTCGGGTTTGCTCATCTGCAAAAAGAGGAGATTCGCGAAGGGATAAAGCGGATGCAAGCCGCGTGGGAGAAGTGTACATTTTCGTTTCAGTGAATTCCGCTGTATAATGGGATAAGTGTTTAAAGAGATTAACTGTCAAGGGGGAGTGGCGACATGCTGCAGGCATCGCCGTCATCATTTGTAATTTTGCCCGCTGTCGCCAAAATAGTCTGTGAACCGGGCTGGAAATGGCAGAAGCGGGAAAAACCGATGCAAAATTATGATTTATTTTACGTGTGGAGCGGTGAAGGCACGGTTATTTTGAATGATCAGCCTTACGAGGTTGGCAAAGGAAGCTGTTTCCTGTTTCGTCCGGGAGACCATACAAGCGCAACGCATAACAGGCAGAAACCACTGGTGCTGACGTATATTCATTTTGACGTGGACGAGCCTGTTGTGGATGTGCCTCAGTCTTACCGTGAAGTGCAGGAGACCGTGGAGTTTGAGCATTTGCTTGCACGGTACGTAAGGCTGTTTTTGTCCGATGTGTACGGGCGTGATGAAGAGAGCAGGCTGATTCTGAAGCAGTTGATGATCCATTTGCTGCGGGCGGATACGGAAGAACCTGTGGAGAAAAAGGTAAGTAATCAGTTGTCCGATGTGATTCAGGAGGTGGCGAATTATGTTCGCCAGCATCCCGGAATTACACATCGCGTAGAAGATCTGGCAGCACGAGCCGGTCTGTCGCCGCGTTATTTCTCCATCAAGTTCAAGGAACTGGTCGGATCATCGGTACAGTCCTATATTATTCGTATGCGTATTGAACGGGCAGAACATCTTCTGGTACATACCGGTATGAATGTGACCGAAGTTGCGGATGCACTAGGTTATCGGGATATCTTTTTCTTCAGTCGTCAGTTCAAGCAATATACGGGCAAAAGTCCGTCAGAGATTCGTTAAAGACACGTCAGCGTCTCGTTCGCAAACATCACAACGTTTCAATGCTGGATGGCTAGGGTAAGTAACTAGCATTCCAGATGACCTTACAAGGAGGAACATGTGATGATGAACGGAAAAAGACGGGTTCGTAGCCGCAGAAATTCCATTAAGGGATGCAGTGTTTTTCGGAAACGTATGCGCCGGCTGAGACCCGTTGAAGAACTGCAGGACGTATGGTTCTAACGATTGGAGATATGACTATTTACCTTATAATGAATTGGCGAGCCAGCCGGAGAGAGGCTACGCCATGCATGTATACATGAAATGATATTTAGTTAGGTAATTCAGAATGGCAACATTTCATATCATGAATGATAGGCATGAAAGATAAAGAATAAAGAGGATGGCATAACACCTGATTGCAGGTGCTGAGCCATCCTCTTTATTTACGTATGAGATTAGGGTTGTTTGGGTTTCAGACGACCAAGTAGAGCGCCCATTTTAACAGAATCTCCAGGTTTCAAATCAGGGAGCGGTTCGAAGGTATCGCTCTGCATAAGCAGTACAACGGTAGAACCGAACTCAAAATAAGCCAGATCATCTCCTTGAGCCCAAGCTTGGGTGTCGATATCGGCATATTGAATGCTGCTGACATTCATTGCACCCACTTTGACGACAGCTACTTCACCATAATCATGCTGAATATACGTAATAAGCCGTTCATTGCGGCTGAGCACGGACTTCATATGGGTGAGTCCGAAATCATTCACAGGATAAACTTTGCCTTTGATATGTTCGCTCTCCATCTTACGACCGCTGACAGGTGCATGAATGCGGTGGTAGTCGCGCGGACTGAGATAGAGCACAAACACATAACCATGCTTGTACTTCTCCAGATGAGGAGAGTGGTTTAACAATTCAGCTAGTGTATAATCTTGTCCCTTTACATTCAGAATGGTTCCTGCGGAAATCGGGCCTGCTGCCGTAATTTTGGCGTCGACAGGGCTGATCAACGCATGTTCCGAAAGGTCTAGCGGGCGCATCCCGGGTTTTAATTTGCGAGTGAAGAAATCATTCAGGGAACGATATTCTTTCCAATCCTTCTCGGCTTCCTGTACAGGGATGTTGTAGGTCCGGACAAAATAAGGGATAAATGCTTTGCTTCCCCGGCTTTTGGAGAAAGCTCCCACGGTCCGGGAGATCCATTTGCGCGAAGAAAGCTCAGTCATTAATCGCAACAGCGTTTTTGCCATGAATATCCCCCTTAGGGTTAATACAAACTTCAAGGCCGCAAAAGCGGCCATTCTGCATAATATTGACACAAATCACGAATGAAATCAATACAATCCACGATCATAGGTTTGTGGCTGTCTTGGAATGCTGGAGTTGTGATTGACCAGCAGACGTCCGTACGCCATTGGTTTGTTATATGTCATCTGCCAATGTTCCTGCATGCCAGCCTTACGAAAACCATATCGCTGATCTCTGCCATTGCATTCAATAAAGTAAATTCCTCCGTTTTGGGTCACGCCGAGGTCGAGGCCCAGATCAGCCAGATGAGGCAAATTGGAAGCCAGCGTGTGAGCAATACGAAGGGCAACCATAGTTATTCGGGCTTGTAGCTGGAACAGCTCCGTACTTGGTTCAGCCAGACCAAGTGCTCCAGCAACAGTCATGACTTTGCCGCCTTGCGCAATGTTTGTGACAAACGTATGTGCCGGAGCTGCCTTGGCAAACATGCCAGTGACACTCCATACCCCATCTACCCCGCGCTGCACGGATACTCTCAGATCAACGGGCCTTCCCTCATACCGGATTAGTGGAATCCGTTCTTCAATCAGATAAGCATGGCGGAATATCCTTCTTAGTGTAGCGGAAGGCAATTGTCCCCGGCTTAACTTGAAGGTTGCCCAGCCTTTGCGCGATGCTCTGGTTTCACAGGTTAGTTTCCAATTTCCCTCCTGCTGGAAAAGCCGCATAATGCCATGACCGATGCTGCCGCTACACGGTTTAATGACGAGATCTTGATAATGTTCCATCATGTAAGTGAGGGATTCGGGCGTTGCTTTGACTGCGTGCGGCAGATGATCTTTTAAAAAAGGGTCTTGCCGCAACATATCATGCACATGGTCCTTCCGATAGCGATTACGCACGTTATACACTTGAATGCCTTGCAGGAGCAAACGTGTAATCTGTCGTTGCTCCGTACGGCGAAGCTGGAGCGAACGGTTATGGATTACGGAAGGAAGCGGTATACGCTCACGGACGTAACGACCTTCTTTTTTCACATAAGCCACGCATGTTTTGCGATCCAGATCGATATCCTCCAGCCTTAAAAAACAAGGCGTTAATCCGTAACAGGCTGCAGCCTGTTCATAATTGGCGAGTGATTCCTGACCGGTCCTTCCGGCCGGTATCCCCCGGTACATGCGTGAATCGAACATAATGCCGATCGTTTCTTGGAGCATGACCGTTCCTCCTTCGTTGTTATCGCGCAACCATGAATCTTTTTTAGTATGCCGGCCTGTCAATGCATGGCTGTAACATCGCGATAACGCAGACCGGTGTGCAGACGCACTTTTATACATCCGTTAATGTTCAGACATCATATCTTATGAAAGGAGCGGAAACGGGGCGTGGACAGCTGCCTTGTCTCTTCACTTCGTACTGCCTAATTACGTCAGAGCAGATATAACGTTAACCTAAATAGGCATGAATCTGATCAACGATGTGCAAAAGTAGGCCGGAAAAGTGGCAGATGCCCAGCTCAAAGCATATGATGCCGGAGATGAACGTTAGGGGAAGGAGCTGGCCTCATGAGTAAAAAAGGCAAAAAAAAGGTTATGACGCCTAAACTGCGTCATATCAGTCCCAAATTCAGGGAGCTGGATCTGATGGATCGGCGGCTGGAATTCAGCAAGCCGGAAAAAACAGTGGAAAAAGAGGAGGTTTCGACTTCGGATAGTGCTGCCTCCAAGGAAGTTATTGCTGATACCGCAGCAACATCCGAACAAATCACGTCCGAATCATTAATGAATAAACCCGACGTGGTTGTGGAAGTGCAAGATGTGGAGCAGGAGCAAAAGCAAGCCCAAGACCGGAACCAGGTGCAGGAGCAGCAAATTTCCCCGTTAAATGCAGAAAAGAATAGTGTGGAAAAAGAAAGCGTAGAAAAAGAGTTTCAGATCAGAAGCATTGCTCACCTTCCATTAAAAGAACAGGATAACGACAGCCATTTAACAGGCAAGCGGCGGCTTGAACAATTAAACCAGAACCAGATGCCAGGCTATGAAGGACAGTATATTTATACAGATGACCTCAGTGATTTTGCTGTCACGGAAAGTAAGCTTGCTCCTTTTTCGGTGGATGCCTCCAAGTTGAAATCCGGTGCCGTAGGGAGTGAGGCTCTCCAGGATTATGCAGTAACGAGCATTCATATTGCGGACGGTGCGATTGTTTCTGCAAAGCTGGCTGAGGCTTCGATTGCAGAAGAACATCTGATTGACGGCTCTGTATCAGGTCACAAAATCAGAAATGCATCTATCGCTGGAGACAAAATCCGGGATGGTAGTATTACCTCACAGAAGCTGGGCAATCAGGTCATTGATGCAGCCAAAATAGCGGATGGCTCCATCGGCACAAGGCATCTGAGTCGCTTGCTCGTCACGGAGGAATTAATTCAGAATCAAGCTGTTACTGCTGAGAAAATCGCGATTAGCGGGATTGAGACCCGTCATTTAGCAGGTGGGGCCGTCCATACCTCGAAATTGGCGGATGATGCGGTCACCAGTGCCAAGATTCGTGATGGAGCGGTGACAGGCAGCAAGATTGAAGAGCAATCTATTGATGCACGCCATATTCAGGCCGGTTCGGTGAAACAGTCTCATTTGGCTGAAGGGTCCGTTGGACGTAATCAATTGCTGGCAAGCAGCATCGGCAGTGAACAGATTGAGGATGGCTCGATTCATACACGGCATATTGCGGAACATGCCTTGAATGGGCGACATCTGGTGGATGGTTCGATCGGTTCAGTACAGATTCGAGCTGCTGCTGTAGGCAGCGAACAGATTGGCAATGCCGAAATTGGCAGTGAGCATCTGGTCGATGGAGCCATCATTAGCAGCAAACTGGCGGACCAATCGGTGGGAACAGCGAAATTGCTGGAGCAGGCAGTGACGGCTTCGAAACTGGCAGATCAAAGCGTTGTCGCTTCCAAAATATCAGATGAAGCTGTGCTTGGAAAACATCTGGCCAAAGGTGCGATTCGCGGGGAACATATTGCCAATCGAGGCATTACACCAGTTCATGTTGATAATGGTGCTATACATTCGATACATCTTGCGAGTGGCAGCATCGAGACAACACATCTATCCGAGGGAAGTGTATCTGCAGATGCGCTGGCTTCAGGTGTTGTGCTGGAAAAACATCTGGCAGAATCTTCTGTAGGATCATTCCAATTACAGGATGAAGCAGTCACAACCGCAAAGCTGGCATCAGAAAGTGTAACTGCTGATAAACTTGCTCCAAGTGCGGTTACAAGCAAAGCTATAGCCTCAGGTACGGTCAATTCGTCCCACTTGGCCAAAGCAGCCGTATCAACGACTCATCTGGCTCCCGGCAGTGTTGATTCCGAAGCGCTAAGGCCGTATGCAGTGAAAGCCGAGCACCTGACAGAGCATGCCGTGGGTGCTCCTCACCTGCAGCCGGGCAGCGTTCAGACCGATGCCATATCACGTGCGGCAATTACTACGGACAAAATAGCTCCGGGCAGCGTGACTTCAGCACAGATGGCAGGCGGTTCCATTTTTCCACCACATCTTACAGATCATGCTGTGACATCACCTAAACTCTCACCGGAAAGTGTCTCTACAGATAAGCTGGCTGATCTATCGGTCACCTCGGCCAAACTGGCTGACGGCAGTATCACTTCCGCCAAGATTATGGCAGAAAGCATCGTTGCAAAACATATCCCTGCTGAAACGATTCGTGGATATCATCTGAAGCAGCATACAATCTCGCTGGAGCATCTGTCCGATGAGGTGCGTACGCCAGAATTATTTGCAAACGGCAGCATCCCTGGCAGCAAGCTTCGTCAAAGAACAGTGACGACAGAACATCTGGCCACCGACTCGGTATCCGGCGAGGAATTACAGTACGGGGCAGTGGGGAGCGAACATCTGCAACGAGCATCCGTTGATTCCATACATCTCGCTGAAGGCAGTATAAAATCAGATCATTTGACTGCTCAGGCTGTCCATAGTGCTCATCTGAGAGAAGAGGTGATTCGCAGTGAGCATATCACCGAGCAGGCGATATCTTCCAATCATCTGATGGCCGGAGCGGTGCAGACAGAACATTTGTCTCCACTCTGCATAACAGAAGCGCATCTGCAGCCAGGGCTGATCAGCGGACTGCATCTGCAAGGGGAATCCCTGGGCGCTGCACACCTGCAGCAAGGTGCAGTTCAATCTCGTCATATCCAGGATGGAGCTGTTTTCTCCCACCATATTCAGGAGCGGAGTATTGGAACAGAGCATCTGGAGGAAGAGTCTGTCCGATCCGTCATTTTGCAAGATGGTGCAGTTACTACGTCAAAATTGGCGGATAGCAGTGTGGACGGCAGTAAACTGACAGAAGGTGCAGTATCCAGCATTCATTTGACCGATGAGAGTGTGCAGTCTGCGCATATCGCAGAAGGTGCCGTTCGTGCGGATCATATAGAGGACGGCAGCATCACGGCAAGCCATTTGAACGAAGAAGCTGTAAATACCGCTCATCTGCAAGATAGTGCAGTCACTGCGTCTAAATTGGCGGATGGCAGTGTGGATGGCAGTAAACTGACAGAAGGAGCGGTATCCAGCATTCATTTAACCGAAGCGAGTGTGCAGTCTGCGCAT
Source organism: Paenibacillus amylolyticus (assembly GCF_003719335.1). GTDB lineage: Bacteria > Bacillota > Bacilli > Paenibacillales > Paenibacillaceae > Paenibacillus > Paenibacillus amylolyticus_D. The sequence goes on along the minus strand of NZ_RIAS01000006.1, from coordinate 185,461 downwards.
ATCGCAGAAGGTGCCGTTCGTGCGGATCATATAGAGGATGGCAGCATCACGGCAAGCCATTTGAACGAAGGAGCTGTAAGCACAGCTCATCTGCAAGATGGTGCAGTCACTGCGTCTAAATTGGCGGATGGCAGTGTGGACGGCAGTAAACTGACAGAAGGAGCGGTATCCAGCATTCATTTGACCGAAGCGAGTGTGCAGTCTGCGCATATCGCAGAAGGTGCCGTTCGTGCGGATCATATTGAGGATGGCAGCATCACGGCAAGCCATTTGAGCGAAGAAGCTGTAAGCACAGCTCATCTGCAAGATGGTGCAGTCACTGCGTCTAAATTGGCGGATGGCAGTGTGGACGGCAGTAAACTGACAGAAGGCACGATATCGTCTGTGCATCTGGCTGATCGTGCTATTGATGGCAGCAAATTAAGTGAGCAAAGTATCACGTCCAGTCACTTAAATGATGGAATCGTGGGCACATCGCATCTAAGTGAAGAGATCTGGAATGCGATTCGCCAGGTCAGTGCAGAAACGCTGGAACAGCTTGCCGAGTTCAAAAGGCAGGAAGCGATGCAGGAAGTACAGCAGTTTATACAGTCGGTTGGCCTGCCTAACGAAGGTCTGTTTGCCTGGGGAGATGATGCGGAATCGTCGCCGGATGCGCCTGCTCAGTTCCAAGCCGGAACTCTTAATCTTCAAGAACTGCTTGGACTGCACAATGATTCGGAAATAGATGCCGTATTAACAGAAGGCGAGTTTGCTATGGAAGTCACTGAAGCTGAAAATGCATTGGATGGAGAAAATGCATTATCGCTGGATGTAGCTGTCACAGACTTATCCAACGCTATCACCCCTCAAGGGTCTAATATGGAGGTGCCAGTCTCCTATACCCTTGAGCCTCAGTCGGTAAAACAAGAGCATTTGTGTGATGGTTCTGTAGGCAGTGAACAGTTGCAGACTGGTGCTGTTCAAGCCGAACATCTGGCATTCCAGCCGGTACGCAGTGTGAGTAAACAGCCTGCTGTGCAGCAGTTTGGCATGGAAGCTTTTGTTTTGCCAGAGAATGAGACGTGTACCGAAGTGACGATTGTGTTTGAAGAGTCATTTGTTTCGGAGCATTATGTCATTGTCGCGATGAGCAATGACCGTGGATTCCAGGTGTCGCTGTTATCCCAAAGCGAGGATGAGGCGGTGCTGGAAGTAACGCGAACAGCGGAATGCAAGCATACGTATGGCTTGCTGTCCTGGATCGCAGCGGGGCCATCGGCTTAAAAAATATACAAAAGCGGTGTCCAGAGTATGTCCCCCGGACACCGCTTTTGCTTGGCGAGCCTGACCGTTCGGACATAAGGGGTGTCGGAACGATACTGCTTTTTTTAACACAAATATAGATGAGATAATAATTAGTTCGACTTTACTTTTTAGGAATGGACGCAGACGTTGCACATACTCGGTTAACGATTACAGTCCTACAGCTTGATAAGCTTTGGTGATGGCAGTAGCCTCGGCAGAATTCGCACCGTAGAGGTCTTTGGCCGCCTGAATGGTTGCCGTTTTGGCTGCTGCAAATTTGGATGTCGGTGTCAGGTAATTCACCAGTGTGCTGTAGAAGATACGTACTGCTTTATCCCGGCCGATGCCGCTAACGGTTACACCGTTATGAGTGCCCCCTTGGGCTGCAAGGTAATAAGCTTTGTTGATGATACCGCTGTTGGTATGCACACCGCCGTTATCCGCACTACCTGTGTAGCGGTCACTATATTTGTCGGGCTGATTATACAGCGTAGGGTTGGACAGGGAGCGCAGTGCGTCACCTGGGATGTTAGGGGTATAGATATCATCGCCCAGCAGCCAGTTTTTGCTTTCAATGGTGTTCCCCATAATATCGGCAAACGCTTCATTCAAAGCGCCCGGTTCATTGCGATATTCCAGGTTGGCCGTATATTCGATGACCCCGTGAGTTAATTCATGACCGACAACGTCCAGGTCAGCAGAGAATGAGCGGAACAACGAGCCGTCGCCGTCACCAAATACAATCTGTGCCCCGTTCCAGAAGGCATTATTATAGTTGGAACCGTAATGTACTGTGGAACGAATCAAAAGTCCATTACCATCCAGGCTGTTGCGGTTAAATTTATTTTTGTAAAAATCGTAAGTAGCGGCAGCATAAGCATGTGCATCTACAGCTGCGCGGTCTGTCCATACATTATCGGAATCTGTAAGCAGCGTGCCTGGCAGAGAGGAGCGATTATTCGCTGTGTAGGTTAGGATGCCCTTGCCCCGAGTGGTATCTTGCAGTTGGTAGGTACTGCCGGATTGCGTTGTCGTCAGCGTTTTGGTGTCACCCAGTACGCCTGTACCTGTACCAGTGGCAAAGTTAATGATATCAAACTGAGATACGATGCTTCCGTCCACGGCGTTAATAAAATATTTGGTTCGCAGCGGTGCAGGTTCAAGCACGTTCACTTCGGTAATGTAAACCAGATAGGTCTGGCCGTCATCTTCATGGTGATAAATTTGGAGTTCAGCCTTCGGCTCAAGCTCCGGTGCACCTAACTCGCCGATCCGGGAAGTCGCTTCTTCCGAAGCTACTTTAATCGCGTCTTCTGCACTGATACTAGGGATTCCGTCATTAGGAATCGCTTGTTCTTCAACAGGCGGAAGTTCACCAAGAGCAGAAGTCACAGCTCCCGTTTTGTCCAGATGAAGGGTCTGTTCAGCACCGTAGACCGGAATACCTTTGATGTACTGTTGCAGACGGAAGTGCCTTACGCCGGAAGTATCCGTGTTACGTTTAATGATTTTGAGTTGGCCTCTGACATCAGAGTTCAGGAACTCTTCCTGTTGTCCAAGGTAATTGTAGATCGTTTCGTCAGGATTGTTGTTCAAAAGGATACTCTCCTCGGAGGCATAAGGGGCCTCAAGCGGATTGGATAGATCAGATGGCGCTGCAGCGGCAGAGGATACGGAAGCGAGCAAAAGAGCTCCTCCAAGAATTGTTGGCATAACTTTGGCAAATTTCATTGTTAACTCTCCCATTCTCATTTAGATTTTGCTTGGAAAAAAAGGGTTTATGCCTAACTCGGCTGGATTTCCGTCTGCATCTGGCAGGGCGGAGTGAGGGGCTCAAACAGAAGTATGTTTAAGAAGCAGGGGTTGTCCCCCTAGTGATTGCGGCAAACCGAAGGTTCTACGGAGAACCGGGATGTTCAATCCGTGTGTGGAATGCGGGAAGAAGAAGCCGGGTTGGGAACGGCATCACTCCTTTCAAGTTCATGGTCTGTTTGTGATACTAAATGGGGAGATCAAACGTCTGAACTAACCGAAGGTCAATAAATGGACAGAAAGGGGTTTTGGGAACGTAAGTTCTTAACAAGGTTAAAAATGTAAATTGTGTGGCTTGAATCGTATAGTATCACAGTGTAAAAGATTGGAAAAGATGCAATTTTAATTTTTTTTGAAAATTGTGTCTAAAGACAGGGAAGAGATGTCATTTTTGAAAATGTTGACGAATCTTGTCGGGCTACAGAATAGGTGTGCTTACACTCTCGCCCAGAACCTAAGTAAGATAAGGACATACGCCGTTTCCACTGCTCCACGAATACATAGAATAACGTGTACTCCCTTGGCATGATCAGGATGGACTGTGGGAGGTGAATTTGTTGCGGAAACAACGTAATAGAGCCAGTTTTGCAACAAAAACAAGAAAAAAGCGTACCAGATGGATATCTGGAAAAAGACGAATCCAATCGAGAAGGAAAAAGGGTACAAAGACCTATGTCATCTCCTTGCCTCCTAACCATTCATTTCATTCGAACGATCGGAGAGAAGCCCATGAGATGATTGGGGAAGTTGTTCAACAAGACAGAGAAGTTCCCCGGCAACCTGTGCTGTCGGTAATTATTCCAGCGATGAACGAGGAACGCACCATTGCTGCTGTAGTCCGTGAAGCGAAACGTATATGCCGCAATGCGGAAGTGCTGGTTATTGTAAACGGGTCAACCGATGGCACAGCGAATGAAGCTGACCGGGCTGGGGCACGTGTACTCCATTATCCTGAAGCGCTGGGACATGATGCAGGACGAAGAATAGGGGCAGCAGCAGCCCGCGGGCAGATCCTGCTGTTCACGGATGCAGACATTCCGATCCCGGCCGAACACCTGGCACCGTACGTTCAGGCTGTGCTAAACGGAGTCGATGTTGCACTGAACAATTACAACGGTCCGGTGACACGGAGCCCTGTTCATCCGGTCGTTGAAGCAAAACATATGTTGAACAGTCTGCTCTCCAGATCCGATCTTGGCGGTGCTTCTATGACAGCCATTCCTCATGCGCTCAGCCGGAAGGCACTTGAGATCATTGGCGTATCTTCGCTGGAAACCCCGCCACTTGCTCATGCCAAAGCGATATTTGGCGGCCTTCGGGTGCAAGCTGTTCATCATGTGCCTGTAGGCAAATGGAATGCTGTGCGCACGAGGGAACGAGGCGGTGCTGATCCACTTAGCCAAGTCGTACTGAACGATCATCTGGAGGCGATTCGCTGGATTACAGATACACGGGGGCCACGGGGGGGTTACCCTGATCTGCAGCGTGTTCGCAGTCTGGCTCAATAGGAAGTTGTAAGAAATGGGGGATTATACGATAGAAACGGCAACATCGGAGGTGACAGCGATGAAAACAAGATCAGGAGTAAGGGCAAAGAGACAGACGCGAGCCAAGCGAATGGCGGCGAGTAGACCCCTGAGCAGAAATCAGGCTGAGGGGAAACGCGCGCCACGTACGAATTTCGGGCGGAGCCGGCGGAATGTCCGGAAGGTGATGCCGGATCTGCGTCCATTTTGGCGGGCAGGCCAGCTTGCAGGCAACCAATTCAGGGAAGATGCTGACAACCTGAATAAACATGCTTCTGATACGTGGCAAGTACACGCGGCGAATCTGCCGGAACAGATCAGCTACGAATCTGCACTGCAGGCAGGCAGGGCGTTTGTTCAAGGCTATGCGAAGTCCTCCGGCTATTTACCAGAGATTGTACCGCTACCCCTCCGACATGTTGCTGCTGCCGTAGTCTGTGCCTGTAATGAGGAAAGCACACTTGGGCAAGTATTGGTACAACTAGGGCGTCTACCCCTCCGTGATATTGTAGTTGTATTAAACGGCACGACGGATAACAGCCTGGAACGCGTGCTGGAGCAACCCGGCATTACACTTGTATATGAACCGGAACGAGCCGGGCATGATGTGGGGCGGGCGCTTGGAGCCAAAATGACAGATGCGGAGAGCGTTTTGTTTGTGGATGGAGATATGGTTATACCTGCGGAACAACTGGCGCCGTTCCTGTTCGCGATTGACCGGGGGCAGGATGTAGCGTTAAATGACCTGACTTCTTTGCTTCCTCCTTTTGCCAAGCAGGACGAAGTCAGCCGTATCAAAGCTTATTTGAATCATACTTTAGGTCGGCGGGACCTTGGCTCGAATTCGATGACCGCTGTGCCCCATGCCCTATCGAGACGAATGATTCAGGCTGTAAAACCTGCTTCGCTGGTCGTTCCGCCGAAGGCACAGATGCTTGCAATCAAGCAGGGACTCAAGGTATCCGCTCCATGCCAGGTGGATGTCATTCGCTCAAACCGACTGCGTGCCGGAAACACGGGTAGTGGTAATGATGTTGCCAGACTGATTCTTGGGGATCATCTGGAGGCACTCGCGTCGTGGATGGGTACAAGTGAACATGCTCTTCGGACCAACCTTCCTTCCCGCGCAGAGGTAGCGTACAGGAGGAATGTGAGATGACGCTGACAAGCATCATTATACCCACTTATAACGGACTCTCATTGCTGAAGCCTTGTGTCGAGGCCATCCGAACATACACAGGAGAAGCGACATCGTACGAGATCATCGTTGTGGATAATGGTTCGAGGGACGGTACTGCCGAATATTGTGCCAAGGAGCGCATCCGGTTTGTCCGTTTACCCGAAAATCGGGGATTCCCTGCCGCTTGTAATGCTGGGCTTCGGATTGCCTGCGGAGATGAGCTGCTGTTGCTGAACAACGATGTTACCGTTACATCATGCTGGCTGGAAAATATGCGCATAGCACTGTACAGTGATGAGCATATTGGCATCATCGGTCCAGTCACGAACTATGCCAGTGGTATTCAGCAGGTGCATATGACGTTTCGGGATGTGCAGCATTTTCAGGAGCTAGCGGCTGGCAATAATGTTTCGGATGTGTCCAGGTGGAAGGAAGTACGCCGAATCGTAGGGCTGTGTATGCTGATGAAACGAAGTGTAGTGGAGGCCGTAGGATGGTTTGACGAAGCGTATTCCCCTGGACACTATGAAGATGACGACTATTGTTATCGGGCAAGGCTGCAGGGTTTCCGTTTGCTGGTATGCAGTGATGTCCTTGTACATCATCAAGGCAGTGCGAGTTTTCAAAAGACAGATCATACGGAATGGAAACAATTGTTGGAGCGTAACCGTTCCATTTTCATAAATAAGTGGCAAGTCGATCCGTGTGAATTTATGGACATATCCGATGAAGGAGGGAACAAGGAATGAAAGGTGTAATTCTTGCTGGTGGCACAGGGACCAGGTTGTACCCTCTGACCCGGCTTATTAACAAACATCTGCTTCCCGTCGGTAAACATCCGATGATTATGTATGGCATCGACAGGCTTCGTCAGGCAGGGATTGAGGATATTCTGATTGTTATCAATAAACATTCCGCTGGTTTGTATACCGAGTATCTTGGTGGCGGAGCGGATCATGGGGTCAGGTTAACGTATCGTATCCAGGAAAAGGCTGGTGGCATTGCCGAAGCGCTTGATCTGGCATCATCGTTTATTCTGCCGGGCGAAAAATTTGTGGTGCTGCTTGGTGATAATCTGTTCAGCGATGATTTGAAACCGTATGTAGAACGATATATGCAGCAACCTGCGGGGACGGCGCGAGTACTGCTTAAAGGGGTGGACGATGCACGTCGCTACGGGGTGCCTGTCTTTGATGAACAACATCCGGAACGTATCGCGTACATCGAAGAAAAGCCAAGCCAGCCGAAGACCTCTTACTGTGTAACGGGCATATACATGTATGATGATTATGTGTTTAGCCTGATTCATAACATTGTACCGTCTGCACGTGGAGAGCTGGAGATTACCGATGTAAACAACCATTATGCATCCGGCGGTGGATTGGAGTATGACATTTTGCAAAACTATTGGAGCGATGCCGGGACATTTGAATCGCTCCAGGAGGCCGCTGTACGTATGAAAGGGCAGCTGCCTTAACCGGAAATAACACGATACAGCCGCGGTGCGGTGCATGGATCGAAACCGATGATGATTGAAGCAAATGATGGAAACAGAATCCTCGCCGGAGCCTTGAAGTAAGCTCCGGCGTTTTGTGCAGCGACAGCGGCCATTCGGGCAAGACAGTGAAGGTGCAGATTACAGGGAAGTGATGTCGGATGTGCAAGGTAGGGGAGAGTAGAGAATAGAAGAGGTCTGGGTAATGCGAGTGTTGTGAAGAGTGGAGGCAGAGCGGTGCAAGTGAATAATGCAGGGAAGTGGGGCATGTGAAAGGTACCGTAAGAGCAGGGAGCAGGAAGGGCGGAGACCGTGCGGGTGGTGGGATCAGAATAAGTAAGGCAGGCCGGACTGGAGCTGTGTTGAGTAGGGGCACGGCAAGTACGGCTGGAAGAGTGGGAAAGGGCAGTATGGCTGGAAGTGTGATAGTCGCTGGCAAAGCAGACAGGGTTGGAAATAGGGTCAATGTGGGCAAGGCAAGTCGGCCCGGAGGCGGGATTAGGGCGGGCAAAGCTGCGAGAGCCCGTGGAGAGGGAAAGGCGGACAAAGCGCGAAGAAGCAGCAGAGCCGCAGGTGATAGAGCGAGCCAGGCAAGCGGGGCAGCCCTGGCTGGCTCTGCCCAAGGCCGCCTGCGCCAAGGCCCCGCCCCGCGCAGGCGCGCTTCTGCGCTGGGCCGGCGCGCCGCGGCCCGCGCCAAGCAGCGCACGGCGATGCGCCGTGCGCCCAAGCCAGCACCGCACGCAAGCTCGCCACAGGCGATGCCTGCCATCGGTGCTGGCCCCGCCCCGCGCCAGACGACACACCCGCAGGGTGTCGTCGTGCCCGCGGGGCGGGAAGGCGCTGCCGCGAGTGCGGGCAGCGCAAACGGCGTGCCGCTGCCGGCTGCGGAGCATGCCGTGCAGGCGGCAGGGCCCGGCGGTTACGCCGCGGGCTACCGCGACGGCGTATTCGCCGGGGGCGAGGCGCTGGTGGCGCAGCACATCCCGCCGGATCATATTCTGCCCGCAGCGGCGGCAGATTTGATCGCGGCGGGCTTCCGCCAGTATGCGCCCAGCCTAACCCGGCTAACCAGCCCTCATGAGATGGCTGGTCATATCATGGCGGCGCTGGATGCAAAGCGCCCCCTGTCTGTCGTTCGCCTCGGGGATGGCGAACTGCTTACGCTGGCAGCAGATACAGTGCTGCCAGCTGCAGAAGTGCAGGAGCTGGCACCGTTTCTGCCCTATGCAGGGGTGCCGTGCTCCACGCCAGACATCCGCGCGACGCTTGCGGAAGCTATTCGGGGTGCAGACTGGGTGGGTGTGCCCATCTCACGTGCTCCGACGTTTCAGGGACTATTATTCCCGGTGCTGCGCCATTTCGGGATCGACTGGTCCCATCTGAAATTGACCAGTTCCACGATCAATTACAGTCTGCATCAGTCCCGACTGTTGCTGCCGATTCTGCAAGGACGGCGTGTGCTGCTTATCGGCAGCCAAGCGGCAGAGCTTGGAGCCTTGCTACAACTGCATGGGGTACAGGTTACGGGCATCATCCCTGTAGTATCAGGCATGGCGGATATTCCGAGGGTGATGCAGCTAACGGCCGAGCACATCTTTGATATCGCTCTGGTCGCAGCGGGCATTCCAGCGGTCGTGTTATGCAGACGTATTGCGGGAGAACTTGGCAGCGTTGCCTTCGATTTCGGACATTTGGCAGACAAATTAGTGACAGGGGAGCTTCAACTCTAGTGAGTCGTATGGGGCGGGGGTACCAGAACCCTGCCTCTGGCACGAGTGGAATGGAGGAAGCAACATGAAGAAATCGGAAATACAGCCTCATCGTGTACGGAAAAATAGTCAGAGCAGCTTACAGAAGAGCAGTCAGCTTAGAGTGGGTACACAATTATCGGGTAGCCATCCTCATCGTACGGGTACATCTGCTAAGGTTTTTCTTCATGCAGCCGGTGGTCGTAATCGGCGTAACGCCTCACGGAAAGGCAAAAGAAGTCATCGTATCCTTCGAAACACCAAGTTATACAAGCAGGGATATAACCGAGGTTACGAAGATGGTGTTCTTCAGGGACAGAATTCATTTGGAATTGTGTTTGAAGGGGTCAGCATCATTATTCCGACCTACAATCAGCGGGATTATGTACTGCAATGTGTGTCAAGCATTGAGAAATATACCCCGGCTCCTTACGAAATCATCGTTGTAGACAATGCTTCTCAAGATGGTACGGCCGACGCACTGCTTCGCAAAGGCGGTATGGTGAGGGTGGCTGCATTGGATGAAAATCGGGGATTCGCTGGAGGAGTTAATCAGGGTCTGATGATGGCAAAGGGACGGCATATCGTTGTGCTGAACAATGATACCTTGGTTACCCCGGGCTGGCTGGAAAATATGATGACGTGTCTTAACAGCGATCCACAGATTGGTGTCGTGGGTCCTGTCACGAACTACATTGGCGGAGATCAGCAGATTGAAGTGCCTTATCGTGAAGTAGAGGAAATGTGGTCTTTCGCTGCCAACCACAATCGTCCCGACGCAGAGAAACATCGAGTGACAGATCGGCTCGTCGGATTTTGCTGGCTGTTTTCCAGAGATCTGTTTGAGCGTGTAGGGTATCTGGATGAGGGTTACGCCGTAGGTAACTTTGAGGATGACGATTGGATTGTACGGGTGCGTATGTTGGGATACCAGCTTGCTGTAGCAGGTGACGCCTTTATCCATCATTTCGGAAGTGTCAGCATGAAGGCGCTCGGGGAGCAGGACTTTAATACAGTGAATAAGAGCAATGAACAATTGTACAGTCAAAAATGGGGAGATCCCCAAGCACTCATCCTGGAAACCTCCAGATTGGCACAGACTCAGTACTCATACTCTCAAACTCGAGCTCAAGCGAGCGTATCTTCGTCAGTGGGAAAGGGAGAGCGACACCAGCGGGCCGCGGATTTCTCTTCTGAAAACAGTCCTGCAACATCACCGTTCAGACGAAGCGGTGATTTCTATCCCGAAGGTGCATTCCTTGTTGATCTTAAGGGGGATGTTTACGTACTAAGAGGTGATCAGCGCCGAAAACTGAACGTTCCTGTTCCACGCGGCATCTCGCCGGTGCTGGTAGCCAAACCTGATCTGCTGGGCATACCTGCGGGTGAACCGCTGGTGTCCGCCGGAGACATATGGAACGAATCGCATGAACCTGACCTTCCTTTTGCTGTAGCTTCTTCTGATCCCGACATGGCAACTATGCACGCAAGCATTGTAGCTGCTGCCGATGCACCGGAAGTTTGGTATCTGGTAACCGAAGGAAAACGCAGGAAATTTGTATCCACCTATGCAGCGGAACGTTGGGGGATAAGCTCCAGACATGTGCATCAAATATCAACCGAACAACTCCATTCGATCCCGGAAGGATGGCCGATTATTGCTCCGCCTCAATTGCTGAACCAGGATCTGTGATGATTACCGTTCGTGGTTTGAAGCAACATGTAAACATGCGGAATGAATAACGCGGCACGCTATGCAGCTTTTACAAAACGTTCGCACGGATCTGTTTATTCCGCATGAAGTTTTAGCAGGATCAATTTTTCAAACGCACTTGGGAAGTGTGATACTACTAATTGGAGAAGGGAAAAGCCCCCCTGTAACAGGAGGGCATAGAATGTTTACCAGTTGTAGATGAATCCTTGGTACTTAGCAATCCAAAACTGATCTGTTTCCGTAGTTCTTGTCACAAGTGAGATAAGCGTAATATATCCATAATATGGGTCATCATCATAATAGTAAGTGGAAGGAACATCAGAACTATTTGGATAATGTAGCTTATTATATGTTACATACTGCTCAACCCACTTTGAAGAAGAATGTGGAGATACAATGTTAGATGTCTCAGATGTATGGTTACCAGTGTTAGTGATGACAGGACTAGACGCCAAAGACGTTGAGGCTACGGTAAAGCAAGCAACGACAGTTAACAAGCCGGTAATTAATTTTTTCTTCATTTCTATCATCCTCTCTTTTTGGAATATATTTACATAATATATAAAAATAATCCAAATGTATATGACATTTAAGATTGGAATTACTATGTTATATGAAAAATATGTGAACTTTATTTAGATTCGCAATAATAAAATTGATATTTCAATAAAGAAAGGAAGAGAACATATTCAGTAAAACGTATCACTGAACTATATACAAAAATAAAGAATGAAAAATGAAAGAATGAACGTTTGGTTATAAGTTTCTCTTGCATCAAGTTTACAGAAAAAAAGATTTGAGAAGAGATTAAAAGCATTGGATTGAGTCTGAGCTCACTCCTTTGTTTAAATGAAAAGTTTATATTACATAATAAAAGCATTTTTTATTGATAGATAGGTTTATTGTGATGGAGTGTGTTCCACTGCACTACTCCAAGCAATTCAAAGAATAACATTAAACATCTTTTGTGATCCCTCTCTCTGACATTACCTAATTTCAAAATTTAAATTTATTTTTTCTATTTTGTTATAGGATTGTTCTATTAGCAGAACCATTGACGATGTAAAGGGTCGGGAGTACATTTATAGCCATAATCCTTATTTAACAGATAGGAATTCATGGTCTAGGTGGGGCTGGTCTGTCTGAGCACCTAGGACTCCATTATGGAAATCGGAGGTATGTCGATGTCATCAGCTAAAAAAGTAGTGTTATGGAGTAAAAAGGGTTGCCATTTCTGCAGAACTTCTGGGGCGGCAGGATGAAGCAATGGCTCTCTGAACGGAATGGATTAAGTCTAACAGGGCTAATGGAGTAGGATCGTAGCGGTTTTTTTACATGAGTGCTATGGATGATATGGGCGGCATGATGTAAGTCCTGACCATATCAGTCAGCTCAATTCAGATAGGTCTGCTTGTTTAGGGATCGGCGACCAGTCTTCCTTCAATCATGCTCATTCTCTTTTAAGGAAAGCTTATATGAACGCTTATTTACACCTCTGATATCGTTATAGAAAAAATCTATTAGAAGCACGGTTGACCGGTTCGCCGGGGCAGTGATAAGCTGTGTGAAATTAAAACAAACCAAACTCATAGGAATAATCGATTTTTCGATTTTGATGCTCAATCATTGATTTAGATGCGCTACATTATAGTTTCATAAAATCACCTTATTTCAAGGAAGGCGGAGTGCACATGACAGCAAAACGGAGTTTGAAGTTTGGAGCCATCATTCATGGCGTTGGAGGAAGCAACACAACCTGGAGGCACCCGGAGGTTCTATCCGATGCCAGTGTCAACTTTGGATTTTACAAACGTCAGGCGCTGAAGGCAGAAGAAGGCAAGTTTGATCTGGTATTCATTGCAGACGGTCTCTATATTACGGAAAAATCCATTCCTCACTTCCTGAATCGCTTCGAGCCGATCAGCATTCTTTCCGCTCTTGCTGCGGTAACTTCACGCATTGGTCTTGTGGGCACACTCTCCACATCCTACAGTGATCCATTTACAGTCGCCAGACAGTTCGGTTCTCTTGATCTGATCAGTGACGGTCGTGCGGGCTGGAACGTGGTGACATCCCCCTTGGAAGGTACCGCGAAAAATTACAGCAAAAGTCATCATCCAACACATCCGGAGCGTTACCGTATTGCAAAGGAATATTTACAAGTGACCAAAGGATTGTGGGATTCCTGGGAAGACGATGCATTTGTAAGAGACAAGGAGAGCGGTGTGTTCTTCGATCCTTCCAAACTGCACACCCTGAACCATGAAGGGGAATTCTTTTCTGTACAGGGGCCATTGAATATCGCTCGTTCACGGCAGGGACAGCCGGTTATTTTCCAGGCAGGTTCTTCGGAGGATGGCAAAACGCTGGCGGCACAGGAAGCCGATGCCGTATTCACTGGACACGATAACATTGAAGATGCACAGGCATTTTATAAAGACGTCAAAACACGGGCAGCTTCCTATGGGCGTTCAGCACAAGATATTGTTATTTTGCCAGGCATTAACCCGATTGTGGGACGGACGGCAGAGGAAGCGGAACAGAAATATCAGGAGATCGCAAGCCTTGTAACTATTGATAAAGCACTTGACTACTTGGGACGTTTCTTCGAGCATCATGATTTCTCCCAGTATCCGCTGGATGAACCGTTCCCTGAACTGGATGGCATAGGCAGCAACAGCTTCCGCAGTGGAACAGACAAGATTAAAAAAGATGCCAAAGAACAGGGGTTAACCCTGCGCGAAGTCGCTTTGCGGGCGGCAACGCCACGAAGTCAATTCCTGGGCACACCGGAGCAGGTGGCAGACAAAGTCCAGGAATGGTTCGAGGCGGAAGCGGCAGACGGATTCATTATTGCTTCGGAGCTGCCTAGCGGATTGTCCGACTTTGTGGAGTTGGTGGTACCCATACTACAGGAACGCGGTATCTATCGTACGGAGTATGAGCATGACACATTGCGTGGCAATCTGGGTGTTCAGGTGCCTGTGAACCGCTATACAGCAGCCAGAACACAGGAACAGCCTAACGTTATCTAAAACGAATACCGAATGTCCTCTAAATCGAACATCATTTAATGGTTTTATTTCATGTTAATTAAATGCGGTGACTCAAACCTGCGTAAATTGAAGCACGAATTCTTTTGAATCATAGGGTTAATGAAGTTAAGGAATCCTTCTTGCCTTAAAACCTACTTTTCTCATAGGAAATATAAAATATATACAAGTTTGCTTAGCGTAACACATTAATGACACCTGTATACACAGAGGGGGAAGCGATATGAACAGGTCTATCTCATGGACAAAAGTGGTGGCGTTGGCAGTAGCATTGGTGATGGTTTTGTCCGGATGCGGAGCAGCATCAGGAGGCAAAACGAGCGGTGCGGCACAGGCTTCCGCCGGCGGGGGGCAGGCCGGAAAAGCGGAAGGGGGTAACCTCACCTTTGCGCTGGCGACTTCACCGGATACGCTCGACCCGCATCGCAGCGGTCTTGCCGTAGCCGTACGAGCGATTCGCACGATCTACGACAATCTGGTGGTTCAGCTGCCCGATGGTTCCATCAAACCTTGGCTTGCCAAGGATTGGAGTGTATCGAAGGACGGCAAAAGTTATACCTTCAAGCTGCGTGAAGACGTGAAATTCCATGACGGAACCCCGTTTAACGCCGAAGCGGTGAAGTACAATCTGGATCGGGTCATTGATCCGGCCACCAAAGCTGCCAATTCCCTTGCCCTGATTAGACCTTATAGCTCCTCCGAGGTCATTGATGAATATACGATCAAAGTCAATCTGAGTGCGCCTTCGCAGGCATTTCTCGGTAACTTGAGTCAGGCATTGCTGGGGATCGTGTCTCCAACCGCTGCGAAGAAATATGGGGATCAATTGGGCAAAAATCCGGTAGGCACAGGTCCGTATACCTTTGTGAAATGGGATGAAAATGCGGATATCGTTGTAGCCAAAAACAAGGATTATAACTGGGGCCCGGATACAGTCGAAAACAAAGGCGCTCCTTATATCGATACAATCACGTTTAAAATTGTACCGGAAGAAGCAACACGCATCGGAAGTGTACAAAGCAAGCAGGTGCTTGCCGCAGAGACCGTACCGCCGCAAAATATCGCTGCGCTCAAAAGTGATCCGAACCAGCAATTGCTGCAAGCCAACACGGTTGGTTTGCCGTATACCCTCTTTTTCAATCTGCGCAAGGCACCGTGGGATGATGTAAAAGTAAGGCAAGCGGTACAATCCGCCGTAGACGTAGAGTCCATTGTGAAAACCTTGTACCTGGGTAACTACGAGCGCGCATGGTCTGCATTGTCTCCAGGCATTCTCGGCTATGACAAGGCGCTTGAAGGAAGCATCACACCGGATATCAACCGCGCGAACCAGCTACTGGAAGAGCAGGGCTGGGTTAAGGGGACTGACGGGATTCGTGTCAAAGACGGGAAGAAGCTGACCCTTCGTTATGTAGATGGCTCCCCTAACCGGGAAAAACGCAATGACATTGCTGCCATCATCCAGCAACAGCTGAAACCGCTGGGCATTGCGGTAGAAGTGGTGATTACCAAAGACATTGCTACCGTGATCTATCAGAACTGGGATTATGATCTGTATGGCAACAGCCAGGTCAATTCAGATCCGAATGCCTTGTACGCCTTCTATCATACCAGTGCGGAAGGGGAACGTCCGACATTATCCGGTTTATCAGATCCAAAGATCGACCAATTGCTGGAGCAGGGAGCGGTAGAGACGGATTCGGCGAAAAGGGTAGAGATCTACAGTCAGATTCAGAAATATCTCATTGAACAGGCGGTTATTTTGCCAATATATGTATTTCCGTACACTGTGGCTGCATCCAAAAACGTTGAAGGCATCAAGTTCGATTCACTCGGTTATCCACTCTTCAATGATGTGCGTATCCAGCCATAATGCAAATTGCGTTATCCAGTCTCATCATTCCAACACGGCGTACAGCCTGTTCCGGTTTCAGAAAGGAGCCATCCCGGTATGATTCAACTGATCTTGTCAAGATTAGCAACGTCGCTTCTCGTTATATTTGGAGCTTCGGTGCTGGTGTACTGCATCATGTATCTTCTGCCGGGTGATCCGGTGCTGCTAATGCTGGACCCGTCCTCGGCTACCCCGGAGATGATTGCCAATCTCCGGGCACAGCTTGGGCTGGATCAACCATTTTATATCCAGTTTGCGAACTATTTTGACGATATGCTGCGCGGGGATTTTGGTCAATCCATGGTCAACTCCGATCCGGTACTGCCCAAGATTGTGGAGCACTTCCCGGCAACACTGGCATTAACGGCACTCAGCTCGCTAATTGCCATCACCATCGGCATTACACTTGGCGTTCTGTCGGCCATTCACCGGAATGGTGTGATTGATGTTGTGGCTCGGCTCGTTGGTTTGTTCGGTATCTCGATGCCAACCTTCTGGACCGGCATTCTGCTCATTCTGTTGTTTTCCGTGCAGCTCGGCTGGTTCCCGGCGATGGGTTCGGACGGATTCAGTACCTTGGTGCTTCCGGCAGCCACGCTTGGACTTGTCGGTGCAGGATTTATTGTGCGGATGGTGCGTAACAGTATGCTTGAAGTGATCAATGAACCGTTTATCGTTGCTTTACGGGCCAAAGGATTGTCTGAACGGGCCATCATGTATGGTCATGCGCTCCGTAATGCACTGATCCCCGCCGTAACGGTCATCGGTATGCTAATTGGGGATTTGCTGGCAGGAACCGTGGTGGTAGAAACGGTATTCTCCAGACAGGGGATCGGTCGTATTATCGCTGACGCGCTGATGGCGAAGGATCTGCCGGTGGTGCAGGGCGTTGTGTTTTTTACATCCATCATCTATGTCGTGTTGAATTTGTTTGTAGACATCTCGTATTCGTACATTGATCCTCGGGTTCGGCGAGCTGTCCGCACATGATCCAGATCAGGAACACCACGTCAGGAGCTTGCAAAATGTGAAGAGGCAGGAGAAGGAGGCGTTCATTTTTATGAGTATGAAACCTTTGGTTGGTGACAAAAAGGCATGGGCAGGAAATACCGGAAGTGCTGGAAGTGCCGGGAAAGCTCGTCTGTGGAGATGGAATCGCCTGCCTTGGCGGCGCCGTGTTTCATCCGCAGTATCGCAGTTGTTTTTGTATACCGCCCTGCTTATCGTCATTTTCATTGTGGCTTGTGCCATCGTGCCTGGCTGGATTGCTCCTTATGAACCAACACAGATGATGACGGATGCCATTCTACAGGCTCCTTCTGCTGCGCACCTGTTCGGTACAGACTATTTCGGCCGGGACATTTTCAGTGTGGTTGTGCATGGCAGCCGGGATTCGTTACTGATCGGTTTTGCTTCCGTGCTTGTTGGCGGTCTCGTCGGCAGTGCTCTTGGCATCCTTGCGGGATATGCAGGAGGACTGGTTGATACGATAACGATGCGGGCGGTAGATATTCTTATGGCCGTACCAGGTGTATTACTCGCCCTATCTGTTGCTGCTGCGCTTGGGCCAGGACTGCTGAATATTGCACTGGCTGTTGCAGTAGCCTCGATACCAGGCTATGCAAGGGTGATGCGTGGTCAGGTGATGTCCGTCAAAAATCTACCCTTCATTACAGCAACACGTTCACTGGGCGGTTCCAATGCCCGCATTTTCTGGAAACATGTCCTGCCACACTCCTTGTCACCGCTGCTCGTGATGGCAACGCTGGGTGTAGGTACATCCATCCTGACTGGGTCTGGACTCAGTTTCCTCGGGCTCGGGGTACTGAAAGAAATTCCGGATTGGGGTGCGTTGCTGTCCCAAGGCAGAGGTTATTTGACGGTAGCCTGGTGGATATGTACATTCCCGGGTCTGGCCATTACGCTGTTTGTTCTGGCTGTAAATCTGATTGGGGACGATATTCGCGACAGGCTTGATCCAAAAGTAAAAGGAGCGGCTTGACCGCTATTCCAAGGAGGAGAACAGGATGTCTCATGTTGTTATCATTGCTGGAACCCCGTCCAAACGATCACGTTTGACGGGACTTACGGATTATAGCAGCCATACGTTAAGCAAAGCGGGTATTTCCGTTGAAGTGATTCAGGTGACCGATTTGCCGGCTGAAGACCTGGTGCAGGCCAAGTTCGACAGCCCGGCCATTCAGGATGCACTTGCCATTATCGAAGCAGCGGATGCCGTTATTGTGGCTACCCCTGTATATAAGGCAGCCTATTCCGGTGTGCTCAAGCTTTTTCTCGACTTGATTCCACAGGAAGGATTACGAGATAAGGTGACTCTGCCCCTTGTCATAGGAGGTTCAATTGCACATTTGCTTGCCATTGATTATGCATTGAAGCCTGTGCTTACAGCACTCGGCGGACGCCATATTCTTGGCGGCGTATACGCAGTGGATCAGGCGATTGAACGCAATGAGGACGGAACATTTACACTGGCGGAAGACATTACCGCCCGTCTGGATCGTTCTTTGGAAGAATTAAGATTGACACTGGAAAAGGATGGGATTACGATATCCTAAAACCGAGTTTTTATATAGGAAAAATAAGTGGATACGGAGGCGCCCATGAATATAGAGAACATTGAAGCGTTTGTATATATCAATCACTACGGAAGCTTCAATAAGGCGGCTGAAGTACTCTTCTTGTCCCAGCCTTCAGTTACAGCACGTATTCAATCACTCGAAAGGGAGCTGGGGTGCAAGCTGTTTGACCGACTGGGCAAGCAGATCGTGCTGACGGATGAAGGACGCAAATTTTTGCCGTATGCACAGCAGGTGCTTCAAGTGATCCAGAAGGGTAAACAGAAAATTCAGCAGCGGAGAACAACACCTGAGGCGCTGCGCCTCGGAAGTACCGTGTCGGTGTCCAATTATGTCATCCCCGATTTTCTGCCCCGAATCAAGGAGTCGTACCCCGAAGTCAACATTAAACTGACAACAGCAACAACGGATCAACTGATTGCGAAGCTGCTCGGTCAGGAGATCGATCTGGCGTTTGTACGCAAGGTCATGCACCCTGCGATCCGTACCGTTGCTTTTTATGAAGATCCGATACAGCTGTACGTATACAGGGGGCATCCTTTCATTGAAAGCGGACATGTCAGCATGGAGGCAATCCGGAATGAACAGCTGGTCTTTTTTGAATGTGGCTCACTGGACTGGCTTCGGATTCACCGGGCCTTCGACTCCCTGGAGTATCCGCCGGATATTACATATCATGTGGATAATTCGGAAACAGCGAAAAAACTGGTCATGCAAGGTGCGGGCATCGCTTTCCTGCCGGGGTTAACGGTGAAGAAAGAGGTACAGCGCCAGGAACTGTTCCCGATTCAAGTCCATGAGGTGGCAGGTGTGTCGCTACAGATCAGTGTGGTGACCTTAAAAGAAGAATATTCGCCATTTGCAGAGCCATTTGGAGAACTGCTGCGGCAATTATAGATGGACTGACAAGTCGAATCAGATTTCACCGTTATAAATCGGATAAATTAAGCTTGAAAGGAGGGCCCAGGATGAAAAGTGATCTGGAGCAGACGAGAGGACAGCTTGTGCAGCGGGAGGAAGAGCAACAGCAAGTTGAGCAGAGAGTGCAACAGGAAGCAGCGCAGACTTTGGATCACCAATATGTGTTGCCATGGGTACAGAATGCGGAGCAAGAGCAGGAGTTCGCGGCACATCTGACCGCGATTCGGCGGCATCTTCATCGCAACCCGGAGCTTTCTGGTGAGGAAAAGGAAACGACAGCAGCCATTCGCAGCTGGCTGGATGAGGAAGGTGTTCACCTTGCCGATGAGTATAAACTGCGGACAGGGCTTGTTGCTGAGGTAGGGCAGGGAAATGGCCCAGTCGTTGCGTTGCGAGCGGACATTGATGCCTTGCCAATCCAGGAGGAAACGAGGCTGGAGTTTGCTTCACAGATCGCGGGCCGAATGCATGCATGCGGGCACGATGCGCACACAGCTATTCTAATTGGAGCTGCAAGGTTGCTGAAACAGCGTGAATCCAGTTTGCCCGGGAAGGTGCGGTTTATTTTTCAACCTTCAGAGGAGAAAGCAACAGGTGCACGGCAAGTCATCCAGAGCGGCGCACTCGCCAATGTTCAGGCTATATTTGGTTTGCACAATAAACCGGATCTGCGAGTAGGCACAGTGGGCATTCGTGAGGGGGCACTGATGGCGGCAGCGGATGGATTTGTAGTTAAAGTGCAAGGTGTGGGCACTCATGCGGCTGTACCTGAGGCAGGTATTGATCCGATTGTGGTTGCTTCGCATATCGTCATCGCGTTGCAGGCCATTGTCAGCCGGAATGTAGGCGCTCAGGAGAGTGCTGTACTTAGCGTTACGAAATTGAACAGCGGTACGGCCTGGAACGTCATTCCGGAGGAAGCGATACTTGACGGCACAGTACGTACATTTGATGAGAAGGTACGCGCCCGTATCCGGGAACGTTTCAACCAGGTCGTATCGGGTGTGGCCGCAGCCTACGGCACAACGGCGACGGTACGCTGGATTCAGGGGCCACCTGCTGTGGTCAATGATGAATCGCTGGTACTTGATGCGGAACAAGTCGTGCGTGAGCTGGGGTTGAATCATGTCAGACCGCTGCCTTCGCCGGCAGGAGAGGATTTTTCCTTTTATCAAAAAGAAGTGCCGGGCCTGTTTCTTTTTCTCGGGACATCGGGACCGCACGAGTGGCATCATCCGGGCTTTGATGTAGACGAGCAGGCTTTGCCGATTGGTGCACATCTGCTGGCAGGGCTGGCTGAACGGGCTTTGAAACGTCTGCAAGCATAAATGGCAGTGATGTTGAAAAGATGTACTATCTATCAAGGGTTGGTGCAGAAGCGCCAGCCCTGTCTCTAATTTTTGGATATTGGGAGACCCTACATACACCAAGGAGGATGATTAGTTCTTTTTCTACAAAAAGGAATCTAAAAGGTATAGCTGTTACGAATGTACAAGCTATTGCAGAAGTGCGACGGCTGATTTGGGCATTTCGCTCGGCGTGGTCATGGGGCCGATCGCTGATCTGTCTTCCTATTCATTTATGTACAGGATCTGTGCTATTCTAGGAGCGGTGATGATCGTTTTGCCTATGAAAGGCGTAAAACGGCTGCCGGAACCTCATGAGCTGACGGCCAGGGAACGTGGGTACGTGTTAGAGAAAGCAGGTATGACTATTGAAATCTTCTATAACGACAACATCCAGTGGAAAATTAAACCCGGTATCGTTTTCCTTTATCGGGTTTTACATACTGGCTTTTTTGTTTTTTGCGGCGAATGCGGCATTGACGATTATTTTGCCTTTGCGAAGTGAAGCCGCCGGGTTAAATCAGGCTCAAATTGGTCTAATGATGGGCAGTTACATGTTCACATGTATGCTGCTGCGGCCTTTTGCGGCTCAGATGCTGGGCAAATATGGACCGCTCCGGGTCATGCGATGGTTGCTGATGTTACATGCCGGGACGTTGCTGCTATTTATCGTGTCTGAAGTGGACACGTATCTGTGGCTGCGAGCATTGCAGGGCGTGGCGACAGCATTTTTCTCGATGACCATGCAGGCGGGCATCGTGGAAAGACTGGAGGATAAGGATCGTGCGCAAGGGCTGGCGATGTACACTCTGTTTACGATGGTGCCTTCGCTGGTCATCCCGATTCTGGCGGTGCAAATCTGGCAAAATGCCAGCGAGCTGGCGTTTACGCTGTTGATGATTGGACTGGCTGCACTCCCTTTGCTGCTCGGGTACAAGGTGGATTTGCCACAGAGCACGGTGCAGAACAAAACGTATACGCTGGGTGATATGCTGCGCTCGTTCAGCGGCATCTGGCGCAGTATACCATTGCTTGTCAGCAGTGTGGTCATGCTGTTTGCTTCCTGTGTTTTTGGAGCCACAGCAACGTTTCTCCCGCTCTATATGGTATCGACAGGTGTGGCGAGTGCGGGTATTTTTCTAACGGTTCAAGGTCTCGTCGTGATCCTGTGCCGATTTATTCTGCGTAAAAAAATACCGTCAGACGGCAGCTGGAATACGTGGCTTATGGCAGGTTTAATGTTATCTGCGGCGCTTGGGACACAGCTGCTCAGCCTGATGGATATGCTGGGGCCATTTGTGTATATCTCTGCTGTGTTTAGCGGTTTTGCGCTGGCGTTACTGTATCCAACGCTGACCACGTATTTGTCCTTTGTATTGCCTGCGGATTCGAGGTACGTGCTTATGGGCATATTTATGTCCTCGTATGATCTCGGTTTTTCACTAGGCGGCCTGGCGATGGGCGTTGTGGTGCAGATCAGCTCTTATTCCATGATGTTTACCGTATGTACACTGCTCTCGGTTGCCGCATTGATTGTCGTGGTGTTTTTCAGACAGCGGATGGAGGCCGGGAATAAGTCTATTACTGCGCCAGTGAATTGAGTTAGAAGGCATAAGGAAAGACAAAGGTACGGTGTAGATTTAGGTAAAGGACGCGGTACAGGTAGCAATAGAGTTATATAAAAAGAGCTAGAGATGAAGAGATACAGGTAAAGAGTTATAGGTAAAGCTTATGGGTTCTTCTGCGAAGCGCATCACGAATGCGAATGTGCAGGGATTCATAAGCTTTTTTCATTATTTTTTGCACAAGACACGAAAAAAGATTTGACAACGGCGCCAAGCAGGATTATAGTCATTGTTGTTAATCGTAATAATTACTATTAAATTCAGAAATCCATCGATCAAAGTGAATTGTACCTATAAGGAGTAGATCTGTATGACACAAAAGCAAATACCGGTGACCGTTCTCAGCGGTTACCTGGGATCAGGCAAAACAACGGTTCTGAATCATGTGCTGCACAATCGGCAAGGGTTGAAAGTCGCTGTGATCGTGAATGACATGAGTGAGGTCAACATTGATGCGGCTATGGTGAAAGGGGAGGCAACGCTCTCGCGTACCGAAGAGAAACTGGTGGAAATGTCCAACGGCTGCATCTGCTGTACTCTTCGTGATGATCTGATGCAGGAGATCGAAAAGCTCGTAAACGAAGGCAAGTATGACTACATCCTGATCGAGTCGACGGGCATTAGTGAACCTGTTCCGGTGGCTCAGACATTTACATACGCCGATGAAGAGACAGGCATTGATCTGACACGTCTGGCGAAGCTGGATTGTCTCGTCACCGTCGTTGATGCTAACCGTTTCTGGCATGATTATGCCTCAGGGCAGAGCTTGCTGGATCGGAATCAGGCGACCGGGGAAGATGATACCCGTGACGTGGTGGATTTGCTTATCGATCAGATCGAAACCTGTGATGTACTGCTGCTGAACAAGTGTGATCTTGTGGAAGAAGCAGAGCTTCACAAACTGGAGGGCATTATCCGCAAGTTGCAACCGAGTGCCAAAATCATTCGTACGGTGAACGGACAAGTGAACCCGGTGGAAATTTTGAATACGGGACGGTTTGATTTTGAGAAAGTGAGCATGTCGGATGGGTGGGTTCAGGAGTTGGAAAAAGAGTCCCACACGCCAGAGACCGAAGAATACGGTATCGGATCATTTGTGTACCGCCGCAGGAAGCCGTTTCATCCTTCCCGTCTGGCTGAATTCATGAGCTACTGGCCGGAAGAGGTTGTACGTGCCAAAGGGCTGGTATGGCTTGCCGCTGAAGGAGATGTGGCTGCCAGTCTGAGTCAGGCGGGGCCGTCCATTCAATTCGGTCCTGCCGGACATTGGGTTGCCGCGCTGCCGGAAGCGGACAAGGAAGAGATTTTGCGGACAGAGCCGGATGTGCTTGCAAAATGGGATGCCGAGTGGGGCGATCGCCAAACGGAGCTGGTCATGATCGGCATTGATATGGAGCGTTCCATCATAGAGGATGAACTGGATCAATGTCTGCTCAGCGATGAAGAGATGTTGGCGGATTGGGGGCATTTTGAAAATCCGTTACCGTGGCCTGTAGAGGCTATGTAAGAGAGGCTTGACGGTGTAAGGAAAGCTAGGCGGTGAGAGCTATAAGTGATCTGGGCGTTACAGTAGGACAACCTTATGGAGTTCGTGGGCCGAGATCCTTTTCATAAATCATCAAAAAATTTAAATCTAACAAAGGAGCTGTAGAAGATGGCTAAAAAATCAAAGGTTGTGCGTGAGAAACAACGTCAGGCAGTCGTAGCAAAGTATGCGGAACTGCGCCGTGAACTGAAGGGAAAAGGTGATTATGAGGCGCTGCAAAAGTTGCCCCGGAATGCTTCACCAACCAGATTGAAAAGTCGTTGTGAGATCACAGGCCGTCCGCGTGGATATCTGCGCAAATTCAAAGTTTCCCGGATCAAATTCCGTGAACTGGCTCATCAAGGTCAGATCCCGGGAGTTACCAAGTCCAGCTGGTAAGCATAATAAGCGGAGTACTTGATAAGGAGGTATCTTCCATGTTGGATAGGTTTACGTAGCGACGTATTGTATCCTTGATGAACGGTTATGTCCATGAGAAAGTACCAGCAGAGCTACGGACGATGGTGAAGTTAACCTACGAGATGAAGGATCATGAGTTGATTCTTAATGAAGAACGTCCTGCTGGACAACGACATCAGTGGGAGCGAATGCCGATTGCTCGCTTTTACTGGGAGGGAGATCAGTGGAAGGTATGCGCTAGCAATGATCAGCACAGCTGGAGTCCGGCAGATATTGTTGTGCCATGTTCCGACTTTGAGGATGTATTGGAGCAAGTGGAGCGGGATGAATCCGGGGTGTTTTGGCGCGAACGTGATTAAAAACATAGTTGTGGTGCATCTGGTGATGGGGTGAGTTGACCAGGGAATGGCACATACGGACTTTGTGGGGGATCCATGATCGTGAACAACGATGGGGACCCTCTTTTCGTGTTACTGGCAAAAGCTGTACATAAAGGGAGAAGCGAAAGAAGTGTGAGAGTATGCGGAATAGTCCGGTGGTGCGATTAATTGGGGTGCCTGGCCGAGAGAATAAAGTAATCGGATGGTGCGGCAGAGTGTTGCGAGCGGCTAGAGTAATAAATTCTAACGATCTCCAGGAACGCTACTCACCCCAAAAAAAGCGGGTTTGAAATTCTAACGATCCGTAGAAGCGTTATTTTGGTAAAAGTAGCAGTTTTGGTCGGGAAATCGGTGTTATTCAGCCGAATAAGCTCCCTGGTGATCGTTAGATTTTTCAAACTGTGATATGTGGCTATATAAGCTCTCTGGTGATCGTTAGCGTCTAGGAAGTATAGGTGGAATAGCATCATTTGTTGAAGAGCGGACATTGAATGGAGTAGAGTACACGGGTTTCCTGCCACCGTAGACCGTACAGCCATACATTGTACAAGCTGTTGCCCTGCTACCATCCATGCACTGTCATCCTTCCCTCTCTATCCCCGCTCACAACTCCTTCATCTTGTACACTCAAAGCTTCTCAGCCTACTCATTACTAAGCCTCGAATAAAACTTCCCCCGTACGTGAAACGTCATATCCCTCAAATGCTCGGAGCTCTTGTCTGAATTCTGGAGATCGGAGGATGTGCAGAACGGATTCGATCCAGGCCTCGTTCCCCTGTTTTCTCAGCATGACCAAGTCATAGCGTTCCTGCACGAGAGGAATGAAATCGACTTGCCCGACAAGGCGAGCAGCCTTCTCTATGCCGACACCCACATCGGCTTCGCCGGAACTGACTTTGGCTGCGACACCCATATGACTTGTCTCCTCCACATCATATCCGAGTAGTCCAGAAGCAGGTATCCCGTGTAGTCGTAACTGCTCGTCCAGCAGCACTCTGGCACCAGAACCTTTTTCCCGATTCGCGAGGCGCAGGTCGGATTTGTTTAGATCTGTCCAGTCGTTCAATTGACGGGGGTTACCGCGTGGAACATATAGACCAGCAGGGCGAGACAACAGATTGACAACGACATAGGACCAGCCTGTTAAAATTTTTCGAATATACGGAAGATTATATTCTCCGGTGTCGCCATCCAGCAGATGAGTGCTGACCAGGTCGGACTCCCCCCGATACATCGAGATTAGCCCATCCAGACTACCCATGAAAGAGCGCAGCGGACGAATGTCCCGGGACTGCCTCTCCATATGACGCATCAGAATATCCAGACTGACGTCCTGACCCGTAATGACGAGATGTCGCGCCGCACCCGCGATGTTCTGACCGTAGCCAGCCGAAGAGCTTGCGAATGAAGGTGCAGCCATTTGAGAAGGGGACGCTATCCTATTATTAGATGTCTGTGGTTCTCCTTGACCCGTGACTGTGGATAAGCCAGCAACTGGACTATGCCTCTGGACAGCATCAGTCGACAGTTGCCCGGTTGTTGTCGTTCCTGGCAATGCATTTTGTTGTGCCTGTGCCGGGGACTGGAGTTGCTTGGAACGGCGTTTGTAAGCGTCCAGATCGGCAGCATCGATACGCATCTGTTTACCCACACGGTAGGCGACAAGGTCTCCCTTTTTGATCAAATCATAGACGGTTAGTTTGGATATTTTAAGCAGTTTGGCTATTTCTTCGGTTGTGTAGGATTGCTCCTCCGTCATTGGTGAAGAACCTCCCTCTATATTATCAAGGCGTAAAATTGTAGATTGAAACTCTATATTGCAACTCTATATGTGCAATCCATTCATATTCTAATTCTTACTCCCATTGATACAATGGCGTTTCTTGTACTATACCATTAATTGAAGACAATCATAAACCGGAGAGCTCACATGACAAGGCTCTCATTCAGCCTCAAAAGACAATGTGGTTAATCTCACCTTCCTATTTCGTTTGTTCTGTGTATAATTAGTTATAATTAATTATATCTATTTATAACTAAACATAATATTAAACATGAAATATGGGGGAGAACGAATGTACAAACGAATTGCATATGTACTTGGAAGTATGTCACTGGGACTGGCGCTTGTACTGGCTGGTTGCGGAGCCAAAGCAGAAACGAACAAGCAAGATGCGGCTTCTTCCGCAAATCAATCAGCAACATCTGCACCAGCGGCAGCCGGTGAAAAGACAACACCTGCACCGACTGAGCCGCAGGAAAAAGTCGAGCTGACGATATCCGCTGCAGCAAGTCTGACTGATGCAATGAAAGAGATTCAGACAAACTATGAACAGGCCAATCCCAACATCAGCCTGAACTTTAATTTCGGAGCTTCCGGTGCATTGCAGCAGCAGATTGAGCAGGGAGCACCGGCAGATATTTTTGTGTCCGCGTCTGCGAAAAATATGAAAGCCTTGGTTGATGAGAATCTGATTGCGTCAAACGACCAGAAGAACCTGTTGCAAAATTCACTGGTAGCTATTGTACCAGCTGATGGGACAAACGCAGTAACCAGTGAGACGGATCTAACGAGCGAGGGCATAAAAACGGTAGCCATTGGCATTCCAGAGAGCGTACCTGCAGGTACTTATGCGAAGGAAGCTTTGACCAATGCGAAGCTTTGGGATCAGCTTGAGAACAAGTTTGTTCAAGGCAAAGACGTAAGACAGGTTCTTCAATATGTAGAAACAGGTAATGCAGATGCAGGTTTTGTGTACAAAACCGATGCACTCACTTCCAAGCAGGTAAAGATTGCGTTTGAAGTGGATAAAAGCAGTTACACGCCTGCCAATTATCCGCTAGGCATCATTGAAGATACGAAACATCGCACTGAAGCTGAACAATTCTATGCTTATCTGCAAACACCTGAAGTGCTGGATATCTTTGCGAAATACGGATTTTCGATTCCGAAATGAATATGAACGCGATCGACTGGTCCGTGTTCTGGCCCCCGGTACGTCTGTCCCTTCAGGTGGCGCTGTTGTCCAGCGTTATAGCGGTTGTGGTGGGGGTAGCTGTCGCCTGGAAAATGTCACGTACTACATTTCGCGGTAAAGTTTTTCTGGAAACGATTCTGATGCTTCCACTTGTGCTGCCTCCAACGGTGGTTGGATTCTTGCTACTAATTATTTTGGGCCGCAGAAGTCTGCTTGGACGCTGGATCGAGACAATCTTTTCGGCCCCTGTCATTTTTTCGTGGTGGGCTGCGGTCATTGCCTCTGTTGTGGTGGCCTTTCCGCTCGTGTACCAAACGATGAAATCCGGTTTTAACGGGGTGGATCGCGACCTAGAAGATGCAGGACGGTCTATCGGAGCAGGTGAATGGCAGGTGTTCCGCTACATTACGTTGCCAATGGCAGCCAGAGCGCTAATGACCGCTTTTATTTTGGGCTTTGCCCGCGCGCTGGGGGAGTTTGGCGCAACACTGATGATCGCTGGCAACATTCCAGGTAAAACACAGACGGTGCCAACGGCCATTTATGTCGCTGTGGATTCAGGAAATCAGACGATGGCCTGGGCCTGGACGATATCGATTGTGATCATTTCTTTTTTGATGTTACTCATGACGAGACAGCAGCGTGACAGCAAAGCATCCTTTTAGTTTTAAATACAATATAGGGAAGTCTAGTAAAGGTCGTAAAACCATTAAATGACTTGCGAATAATTGGTAATAATCTACTGTGAGAGGCAAAATGATATAAAACCCGCTCAGAGAATTTATTCTCGAATTGCGGGTTTTTATTATGAATCTGATGACATATGTCCTCAAAAGGGATGAAAATGATCATTATGGAAAAGTAAAGCCCTTTTCAGCGAAAAAAAACAAATTTTTTTCCAAAATTATGTCCTTCGGTACTCGCTTTCCATGGGCTTGTTCCTGTAAAATAGGAGGTGACTGATTCCAGCCAAGCATTGAAATAAGGAGAGACGACGATGAAGACTAAACCTGATTGCGACATATCGTTGCAAATCGATGATTATCTGGATCTTTTGCATTTTGCCATCCAAATTCAAGATCAGGAATGGCGCCAGTCCCTTATCCAGCAACTCAAAATATTTCAAACGGCACCGGAGCAGCAACATACTCCTGAAGAAGAATTATGGATGAGATTCGATTACATCAACAGCAAACTAACAGGTCTGTGTCATCAGATCCACGCCGCTCATTCTGTGGATGAACGCAAGAAGTTTGAAGAACGTGTTGGCGTTTTGCAACTACAGCGAGTAGAAGTGGCACGTAAAATCAAATGGGCAAGTCGCAGATAGCAAGCAGTAAACAATATTAAAATACAACTATGAATACTACTTAGAAGTACAACTATGAATGACCAAATTCAAGAACAAAGCCATTTTCCTGTGCAGTTCAGGGGAGTGGCTTTTTTGCTTATGAATAGAAGATTTCCCCCGGCCATTTCCTCCGCTGTTACTTTTGTGACTGAAGTTATGTCATTTGAGGGCATCCGGGAGCTAAGGAATCTGATATATGGGGATTGTGTAAATTAACGATATAGGCGCAAGCTGGAGTAACTGACGCTCCCGGCCCGGCATATGCTGTAGCAGGCAAATGCTGATAGGCCGGTTTTTTTCGTTGGGTGAAGCAGGCCTTAACCGAAAGGAGGAGCACCATGCAGAGTAAAATCGATGAAATTATTAACCATATCGCGCATTCCCACCAGCAGATTGCACGGGTATTGGATGCCAAACGTCAAGTCGCTGTTCGCATGTCGGAGATCATTCACCATTTGCCGGATAACGAGCCGGAACTGGATGGGGTTGAAGGTTTGCTGGACAGCTCGGGACAGATTAACAAAAGCATTATCTCCTACCTGGGAGGGCTTGCTGATCTGGAAGAAGCTGTGGCTGAGACGCTGACCCAGGTTATGCGGGAGATCGCGGTACAAGAGGAAGAATAAGCCCGGAAGGCGGGTGAGGAAACATGAGCAGAGAACAAAGTCTCATTCTAATGCTGGATGCTGCAGCCAAAATGCAGTGGAACATTGCGTTGATTTTGGAGGCCAAAGCCATTGAG
Source organism: Paenibacillus amylolyticus (assembly GCF_003719335.1). Classification (GTDB taxonomy): domain Bacteria; phylum Bacillota; class Bacilli; order Paenibacillales; family Paenibacillaceae; genus Paenibacillus; species Paenibacillus amylolyticus_D. The sequence goes on along the minus strand of NZ_RIAS01000006.1, from coordinate 155,867 downwards.
GCGGAGAAGGTACGGAATTGGACGCTGAATCATCTGAACGGGGACAGCTTTTTAACTCATGGCGATCAGGTTGGTGAACCGCTTAAAATGCATGAGCAACTGGTGGAGTTGCTGGAAGGATTAACGCGCATGGAAACGGGGCTGTGCAACAACCTTAAAGCTGTGATGGTCCAGAGTGACAGCGAAGATGGCGGCGGAATGGACGGGGGCATGTTTGGCGGCATGGATCTCGGAGATCTGGGAAAATGAGTCTGTTGCAGCGTGAACAGGAGGTCAAACTGGCGCTCATCGAATCGATTGCACACAGCCAGCAGGCGCTCGCCCGCATTTTGGACAGTGTAGCCAGTGTATCCTCTCATTCGGAAATATCCGCCCGCAGTCTAGCGGAAAATATACGTCTGCTTAGTCGTTATCAGGAAGAGATGTCTCGTATGATCACGGGGATCAGGCTGACCCGAATTCGCCATGGGGAGCCAGGTCTGCCTTGGCTCAAAAACCCCGGATGTGTCGTTCGTACCGCTGGGGACCTACAGGAGGAATGCTGATATGTTAAAAAAGAAGTCTAGATTGAAATCCAAACGTGCTTTATTAGCTCGTGGTGCACGCTTGCGCAAAATCCGCAAGCTGCGTGCGCTGAAATCGAAACGTGTCCTTCACAAACGTACTGGCAAAGGACGTAGTGCGTGGCTGAAAAAAAAGAAACGTGCGGTGCAGAGGCATCGGAACAAGCAACTCGTTGGACCTGTCGTCCCGGTTACCCCTACCGATCCAAACCCGGACAGCGCGTACAGCCAGGGATACAACGAGGCGTACAACGAGGGATTCAACGCGGGTTTCGCCAAGGGATTCGAGGACGGACATCAACTGGCATACAAAGCGCAGTAATGGATGTAGCCGTTCATGACACAGCTGATATTGACAATGCTATAAAGGATACAGATGATTCGGATATTTCGGTTCAATAAAACAGCGAATGACAACCAAATCTCGATGATTGCTTATGGCGAACATACAGGCTAAGGCTACAGCCCGGAGGGACAGATCCCTCCGGGCTCTTTGCATGACCACAGTAGCGGACATGCCCGTGCAGGCGAACATGGAGGGCAGACGCCAATTTTGAGCCTTGCAGGACACCCGTCCATGATGCATCTGACCCCGAGGCATATCCTTTAGAGGGAAGACCAATCTCGTGGAGATCAGGAATGAGATCTCCTTGAAGGAAGACAGGGTGAAGAATGTGGCAAAACGAAGACACCGCCCGCTGACGGAAGCGGAGGCGGCCTACCGCGGCGGGTATGCAGAAGGCCGCAGGTTTGGCGGCTGTCAGGCCATCATGGAGCGGGTGCAACCGTTCGAACCGACCCTGCGGGACATGAAGGTACTATATATCCCGCAGGGATTCGATGCCATTGATCAGGGTGTCATTCTGGCACTGCAACAGTCGGTTCGAGAATGCGTTGTTGGATCGCCAGCAGCGATGTTGCAAGAAGCCAGTCAGCACCGGCCTGATGTTGTTCTGGTGATGAACGGTCTGCACGTATTTCCCGAGGATCACCTGGAGCAGGTGAAGGGAATACGTGTACTGGGGATTCGGACGGCCGTGTGGTTTGTCGATGATCCCTATTTCACGGAGGATACGGCGACCATCTGTCAGCACTACGACATCGTGTTCACTCATGAAGAGGCTGCCGTGCCCTTCTACACAAACCAAGGAGCACGGCGGGTCATTTACATGCCGCTGGCTGTAAATCCAGGCATGTATCATCCGCGCCGCACAGAGCCGCAATATCAGTATGATATTTGTTTTATTGGCACTGGATTTTGGAACCGGATTGATCTGTTTAATCAGCTTGCGCCTTACCTTGCAGATAAAAAAGTGTTCATTGCCGGAAGTCAGTGGAATCGGCTGGCACGGCTGGATGTACTGGGGCAGTTCATTCACGAGGGATGGATTGACCCGGAGGCAACGGTTGACTATTACAACGGTGCCAAAATCGTGATTAACGTACACCGAACCTGTGAGAATGGTGAGGATAATCGAAATACCCACCATCTACAGGGGCGATCGATCAATCCGCGTACCTATGAGATCGGTGCCTGTGGCACGATGCAGATCACCGATACTCGCGGAGATTTGCCCCGTTATTATCAGCCAGGGTATGACATTGAAACATTCTCCTCTGCGGCAGAATTGCAGCACAAGATCCACTATTATTTGCATCATGAAGAAGAGCGCCAGGCCCTCGCTTGGAGAGGTCTGCTCACAACGATGAATCGTCATACGTTTAACCGCCGCATTACCGAGTTGTTAGGACATCTGTAGTGTCCCTTCTGTGGAAGGGCAACCTCAGGAAGCGACGTTATCCCAAATAAAAAGGAGTGGCGGTATGTCTATCAAACACCGTAAAACCAGAAAGGTTCATCAACCACCTATACTCAGCCTGGCAGATCAGGCTCGTAAAAATGGACGGCAGGCCGGATTTGACGCAGGCAAAGAAGAAGGGTATCTGCGGGGCCGTGCCAACTATATTGTAAATTGTGCTCAGGAGCCGCTGCCTTTCCGGCAACTTCATGTGCTCTATGTTTCTTCGGGTAAAGGCTTCCCTTACTCTCCTCTGGATGAAGCAATTATGTCTACGCTTCAGGGTATGGTTGCTCAGGTGACGCTGTCTGATCCACGCCAGCCGGTCTCTCAAGTTGCGCTGGAAACCCGTCCTGACCTGGTGCTTGTGCTGGACGGGATGGATATCCCTATCGAGCAGATCGATGCTATACGCCAAGCGGGCATTCAGACAGCGATCTGGCTTACGGATGATCCGTATTATACGGACATGACACTAGAGATTGTGAAGCATTATGACCATGTCTTCACACTGGAGCTGAATTGTGTAGAACTGTATCGCCAGCATGGCTGTGCATCCGTGCATTATATGCCTTTTGCCGCTTTTACGAACCACTACTTCCCAATTACAACCCCTTCCCCTCTGAAAAGAGATATCAGTTTTATCGGCTCGGCATACTGGAACCGCGTGTATTTCTTTAACCCGATTATGCCTCAGCTCATGTCGCATAATACCGTCTTTAACGGCATCTGGTGGGATCGACTGCCTGACTATACGGCTTATGGCGAGAAAATTGAGCTGGGTCGCTGGATGAGTCCTCAAGAAACCAATGATGTTTACAACGGCACCAAAATCGTTATCAATCTGCATCGCTCCCATGAAGATGATTCAGTCAACAATAATCAGATCAAAATTTCGCCAGCCTCACCAAACCCGAGAACGTTCGAGATTGCCGCCAGCACAACATTGCAGTTAACCGATGCACGCGACGATCTGGCTCGTTTCTATAAACCAGGGGTAGAGATCGAAACGTATTCTTCACCGCAAGAGATGCTTGAGAAGGTCGATTATTACCTTGCACATGAGAAAGAGCGGCGTGAGATTGCCCTGCGTGGGCTTGAACGGACGTTAAAAGATCACACGTATGACCGAAGAATCAATGAGATGTTAAGCATTATATTCCCTTAATCTCGGCCAGGAGGAGGTGTGCACAGTACCCCGTATCTGCTCGTCTGTTTTATACGGGGTCCGTGTGCGGCCATGGCAATGAAACCAAAACTGATGCTGTTTTCCCATGTGTGTAATACCCGCAGTATTACAGGGGCGGAGAAGCTTTTGCTTCATTTTATGATAGAGATTGGCACGATCTTTGAATGTGTGCTTGTTGCGCCGCAGGAAGGGAAACTTACCGGACTCGCACGAAGGTTTGGCATCCAGGTTCATATATGTAATTTGCCGATGCTTCACGGTGTGTATACACCGTATCAGGGAATTGCACAAGATGCGGAACATCTGCGGCACACCCCAGCATTTCAGGATGCGCTCTGGCTGATTCGCGGTCACGAGCCAGATATGGTTTTGACCAATACCTGCGTGAATGTCATGCCCGCTGTAGCGGCAAAATCACTCGGAATTCCAGTTATTTGGAAAATAACCGAGATTATTCAAACGAATGAGCATACACCCGAAGCGATCCAGATGATTGGCCGCTATGCAGACTGGATTATCGGGATTTCCGAGACGGCAGCGTTACCGTTCAAACAAGCAGGTATGAGTGACAGGGTGACGATTATTCCTCCAACATGGGAGCCTGCTCTGCCTGCACCGGACCGCTGGCTTCATCTGCGTGAGCGAAAACGTAAGGAGCTTAGATACAAGTCTTCGCATACTTGTATCGGTTATATTTCTTCCTTTATATATGATGCCAAAGGTTTAAAGCCCTTTGTTGATATGGCGCTGAAGCTGTGTGAGACCCATTCACGTTGTCGCTTCTGGATCATTGGCGCACCCGCAGACAAAAAGTATTACGACGAATGTGTTTACCAGGTGAAACGATCCGGGTATGCAAGGCGCTTTACGTTTACCACGTTTGAGGAAAATGTATCGTTGGCCTACTCCGCAATGGATATCGTGGTTATTCCCAGCATGGTAAAAGAAGGCTTCGGCATGACTGCGCTGGAGGGGCTTTATTTTGCCAAACCAGTCATCGCTTTTGCCCAGGGTGGCCTCAGTGAATTAATGGAATCCGTAGGCAGCGGTGCATTTCTGGCTCCGCCCGGTGATAGTGATGCACTCGTTACGTTGGCTACGACGTTGCTGAATGATTCCGAGCTTGCTTCCGATACCGGATGGCGTAACCGGACAGAAGCGGAAAAGCTGTACGGAATCGAAACCTACCGAGTGAAATTGCATACGATGGTCACACAGTGGTTATTGCGTTTTCCCGGATGGTTCACGTATATCCAGCCACCGAGCGGTCCGGTGCTGGCGTGGGGAGAAGGTGGGCTGCGTACAGTACTGAATCCCGATCCATCCCTTATTCGAACGTTGTTGCTTCCAGAGAGTATTGTACAGCTTCTTCCTCGTTCTTCGTTACCTCCAGTAACCGTAACACAACAGGGGGAGGGAGGCGGGAAACCCCGCGAAGAGGATCAACGGACTGAGCCAGAAATTCATGTAGGTAAACGCCGTCGTAGAAGAAAGGTTCCCGCTTCCCGCCGCAAGCTCAAAGAGCTGAAACGAACGATCCGGACCGGGAAAAAGAGCCGTACGGCCCGTACTCGTAAAGTGAAAAGGCGGCACACATCTGCCTTGAATTTGTCCACTCGCAGACGCTCTTCCAGGAACAAACGACGTAGGCGGACAGCACGCAAAGGTTCCAAGTCACGGTAATAGACAAGGTTCATAATGCACGTTAAAAGAGAGGGACTTTAATACAAGAAAAGGGGTTTCTAACACACGACAGAAGGCAGGGATGACGATGAAGATCATGACGGTGCTGGGTACGAGACCTGAGATTATTCGACTCAGCCTGATCATTTCCAAGCTGGACCAGTATGCGTCCAAACATATTCTGGTGCACACGGGACAGAACTTCACAGAAAGTCTCAGCGGTCTTTTTTTCAAGGAAATGGGTCTGCGTGCCCCGGATTACGTTCTTCAGGATGAAGCCGCCTCATTGGGGCGACAGCTGTCCTCCATGTTTACTCAGATGGAAGATTTGATTCTGCAGGAGAAACCTGACAAATTGCTCCTGCTTGGAGACACCAATAGCGCTTTGTGTGCGGTACTTGCTGAACGTATGGGCATCCCGGTAATTCATATGGAGGCTGGCAATCGCTGCTTCGATCTGGATGTGCCGGAGGAGAAAAACCGACGCGTGATTGATGCAATCTCGACTATTAACATGCCTTACACCGAACAAAGCAAAAAACATCTTGTCAGTGAAGGTGTGCCCAGCCGCCGCATTGTGCTTACGGGCAATCCGATCTACGAGGTGATGGAACATTACGCTCCACAGGTCAATGCCAGCAAAATTTTGAAGAAGCTCAAGCTGAAGCCCGGACAATATTTTCTCGTTACCGCTCATCGGGCTGAAAATGTCGATCACCCTCCTCATCTACTGGAGATTATGCAAGGGCTGAATCAAGTCGCGGAGGAACATGGGCAACGCGTGATATGCAGCATTCATCCGCGAACAGCGATTCGCATTGCCGAACATCTGCAGCTGGAGATGCATCCGCTGGTGGAATTCCATGAGCCGTTTGGATTTTTTGACTTTGTCATGTTGGAGCGACATGCACGCTGTGCGCTCACAGACAGCGGGACAGTTCAGGAGGAATGCTGCATTATGGGGGTGCCTACCGTAACGATGCGTCGCACGACAGAACGTCCCGAAACGGTAGACTGTGGCAGCAATGTGGTCTCCGGCCTGGATGCCGCGAGAATAGCGGATTGTGTGAACGTGATGACCAAACTGCCAAATGACTGGGATTGTCCGCAAGGTTACAAGGCAACAGATGTGTCCAGTAAAGTGGTCAAATTTCTGCTTGGAGGGAAAATACATGTTTGAAAATAAGCGTATACTCGTGACTGGCGGTACGGGATCATGGGGGTATGAGCTTGTCGCTCAACTGTTGCCTCAGCAGCCAAAAGAAATTATTGTGTACTCTCGCAACGAGTCCAGCCAGGTAGCGATGAGCCGTGATTTTGAAGACCCGCGCCTTCATTTCCGCATTGGTGATATTCGTGACAAAGATGCCTTGACGGCAGCCTGCCAGCATGTGGACTATGTTTTCCATCTGGCAGCACTCAAGCATGTACCGGTATGTGAAGACCAGCCTTATGAAGCACTCAAAACAAACGTGATCGGCACACAGAATGTCATCGAAGCGGCAATTGAAAATAAAGTGAAAAAAGTCATTTATATTTCGACCGACAAAGCGGCCAATCCTTCGAACTTCTATGGAATGACCAAGGCGATTGGTGAGAAATTGATTGTTTATGCGAACCTGCTTCATAGTGATACGAAGTTTGTCACGGTACGGGGCGGCAATGTGCTTGGTACGAACGGCAGTGTTGTGCATCTGTTCAAAAACCAAATTCGCCAAAAAGGTCAGGTATCCATTACAGATATGGGCATGACCCGGTTCTTCCTTACACTCAAGGACGCGATTAAACTACTGTTCAAAGCTTCGGTAGAAAGTGTTGGCGGCGAAATCTTTGTCATGACGATGCCAACATGCAAGATTGTCGATCTTGCCGAGGTTCTCATTGAAGATTCCGGTGTGGAAAACGTAGCGATTGTAGAACGCGGCGTTCGTCCGGGTGAGAAAATCCATGAAATTCTGATGAGTGAATTCGAGAGCATGACGACGGTTGTCTACGACGAACAGTATCTGGTCATTTTGCCTACGCTCGGCATTCCAGGATTGCGTGAGCATTACACCAACTGCCCACCGGTGCCATACAGCAGCTTTAGTTCTGAGCACCAACTCATGACCAAAGAGGAGATTCGTGAAATTCTGAAGCGCGGAGGGTTTCTATCATGAAGCTGCTGATTCTTGGGGGAAACGGAATGGCCGGCCATATTCTGGTCGACTATTTCCGCCGTCAAGGTGTGCACAGTGTCTTCTACACCACGCGGGACGTGACTGACCCGAATGGTTTGATCCTGGATGTGAATGACAGCTTCATGGTCGACAGGCTTGTAGAAGCGGTGCACCCGGACGTCGTCATTAATGCGGTTGGTGTGCTGAACAGCTTCGCGGATGAGGATAAGATTGGCGCCTATCATATCAACGGTTTTCTGCCGCATCGTCTGCGGCGGATGGCCGATTCCATCGGTGCACGTCTAATCCATATCAGCACAGATTGTGTGTTCAGCGGAGATCGCGGGGCATATCGGGAGGATGATGTGACAGACGGCACGTCCTCCTATGCGATTACGAAAGCACTCGGTGAAATACAGGATGAAGGACATTTGACGATACGGACTTCCATTATTGGACCTGAAATCCGGCAGGGTGGTATCGGTCTGATGCAGTGGTTTATGTCCAGCACAGGTGAGGTTGGCGGGTATACTCGTGTCTTCTGGAATGGCGTAACCACGCTTGAGCTTGCCAAATGGGTAGACCATTATCTGGATTCTCCAGTCAGTGGCCTGATCCATCTTGCTCATCCTGAACCAGTCAGCAAACATGATCTGCTTGTTCTGTTCCAGCAGGTCTGGAACAAACAGGATGTGAAGATTATACCGGATGATAGCATGGTACAGGATCGCACGCTGGTATCCACCCGTGAGGATGTGAAGACAAACCTGCCGGACTATTCAACTATGCTGAAGGAGCTGGCATTATGGATGGAGCAGAGCTGACGGGCAAAAAAGTACTGATTACAGGCGCCTCCGGTTTTACAGGACGACATGCTGTAACCTATTTTCAAGGAGCCGGTGCGGATGTTGTGGCTGTTGTAAGGCGGCCGGATGTGTATTCGTTTGGTAAAAACGTGGATGTACATGTCTGTGATCTCAATAATAAGGATCAAGTTCGTGAACTGATTCAGGAGATTGAGCCGGATTATGTGCTACATCTCGCCGGCAAAAACTCGGTGCCGGATTCCTGGGCTGATCCACTGTTAGTGCTCGAAACAAACGTGATGGCGGTGCTGTACCTTCTGGATGCTCTACGCATATGTCCGAAGGCGCGGACGGTGATTGTAGGCTCCAGGCTTAAGTATACACCTGAACCTGGGCGCATACCTCAGCCACCTCATCCTTACAGCTTGAGCAAAGCGCTGGAAGAGATGGTGTCGCTGTCTTGGATGTCCCTGTTCGGTCAGCAGATCATGCTAGCCGAACCGGGCAATCTGATTGGTGCCGGACCCTCTACAGGCATCTGCTCTCTGCTTGCCCGCCATGTGGTTGCTTGTGAGCAGACGGGCAAAACAGAAGCGTTTCGACTATCCGGGCGAGATAATACACGTGATTTTCTAGATGTACGGGACGCGGTTCGCGCGTATGCTGCCTTACTGGTACATGGCACCAGCGGTACAGTGTATCCGGTGGTGTCCGGGGTGGAACGGAGCCTTGGCGAGATCGCTGATCTGCTGTTGTCGATGACAGAAGCCAAAGTACCGATCCGCTGGGATGGTACTTCATCTGGGCCGGATGGAGCAGGGAAACAGGAGGAAATGTTGGAACTGCGCAAATTGGGCTGGCAACCGCAGATCTCATTTGAGACATCGCTGCGCGATATTTTGAGTGATGTTCGTACCCAGCAAGGGAGGACGACAGGATGAATCCGCGTGTATCCATTGTGATTCCGTTCTACAATTGTCCTTACGTGCCGATGGCGATTCAAAGTGCGCTGGATCAGACGTATGCTGAGGTGGAGATCATTGTTGTCGACGACGGCTCCACAAGACATGCGGAGCTGCTCCAGCCTTATCTGCCACGGATTAATGTACTTGGCAAAAGCAACGGCGGCACCGCCTCCGCACTGAACCACGGCATTCGGCATGCCTCGGGTGATTATGTGGCTTGGCTGAGCTCGGATGATTTCTTTTATCCTGACAAAATTCGTTACCAGCTTGAATTCATGCAACGTGAAAATGTTTTGGTCTCGCATACCAATTTTCACTATATCAATGAACATTCGGCGGTTACCAAAATGCATGGCGGGCCTGAGCCGATGTCTGAGCTGGATTGTTTACGCCGTTTTAATGGCGGTAATCCGGTCAACGGATGTACGGTCATGATCCGTAAGGATCTGTTTAGCGGTGTAGGGCTGTTTGATGAACTGTTGCCTTATACGCATGATCTGGATCTCTGGATGCGGATACTGCTTAATGGTCATCGCTTCCCGTACCTGAATGAGCCGCTTACGGCTTATCGCTGGCATGGGGGGATGGGATCGGTGCGTCATGCGGACGTGATTGGCAGAGAAGCGTCCATGGTCTGGTCAAGGTATCGCGAACCGTTAATGCAGCGTATTGCTGCGCTTGGCGGGTAGCGAAGGAGGCCGTTATGAAGCCGCGCTGCGTGCTGATTAGCGGCCTCTTTGGCGCAGCCTTTTGTAAGAGAGAGAAAGGCTATGGAAAGGGATAAATGCATGATCATAAGCTCTATGTGTATGAAAATGCCTGAGGCTGTGATGGTTCTGCGATACGCTCGCAAAATGTACGTTCACCCTGCTGTGAATGCCCGATACGGTTGGTTGAAACCTTCATATACTAGAGGAGACGCAAGAGTTTGCAGAGATTTGAGGAGGAAGGGGATGCCCGGATGGAGCCGAAGGTTTCGATCGTGATTCCTTTTTATAATTGTCCATATATCGAGCAGGCCGTTCACAGTGCCCTTCACCAGACGTATCCGCATATTGAGGTGATCGTGGTGGATGATGGATCGACCAAACATGTGGAGCGGTTGCAACCGTTTATGGATGAGATTCAGTACATTCGCAAAGAGAATGGCGGCACAGCGACCGCGCTCAACGAAGGTATCAAACATGCAACAGGGGACTATTTTGTCTGGCTCAGCTCGGATGATGTGATGTTGCTGAACCGGGTGGAAAAACAGTTGAAGTTTATGCTTGATGTCAAAGCGTCGTTCTGTCATGGGGCATATCATTACATCAATGAACATGGTGAATGGCTGGACACGGTACAGCCTGAGGTGGGAAGCCGTCTGGAGATGCTGCAGGTACTGATGGAAGGATGCCCGATTAATGGATGTACGGTAATGGTGGAGATGGAGGCGTTTGGGCGCTTCGGGGTGTTCGACACGGATTTTCGGTATACGCATGATTATGAGATGTGGCTGAGGCTGTTCCCGCTGTATGAGCTGTTTTATTTCAATGAACCTCTAATGTGTTACCGTCTGCACGAGTCGATGGGAACGAAACGTCATTTCAAGGAACTGGTCGCGGAGATGGAACGTGTTCAGGAGAAACATCGTCCAATCCTGCTGAACTTGCTGCACGTTGGTGGGTATTGGAAATGATGGATGATTGCGATTGCAGGTCTATCTAGCAGAGCAACATGGGTCAGCAGGATGAGTAGCTGAAATACGGAACATGGGGAGCGAACGCCTGAGTAGCAGTGTGAAAATGCTGCAGGGTGCCGCTCTTTTTTGGAGAGGGATGAGATAGCGAAATTCCTGTATAATGAACGGTGACTTGTACATAGAAGGGACTGAATTATGCGCAGATATCAATATTGGATAACCAGACTAATAACTAATCATAATGGAGGTTAACGTATTGATTACTGAATTACACACGCCCAGACTACATTTACGTCAAATGAAAGCATCTGACTCGACTGAGCTCTTTAGGGTATGGTCTGACCCAGAGGTCGCCAGGTTTATGAATATTTCCCCGTTCTCGGATGAAAAACAAGCGCTAGAGATGATTCAGTTGCTCGCCGATCTGGCTGAGAAAAAGCAGGCCATCCGGTTCTCCATCATGGAAAGGGAGTCAGGCACAATTATGGGCTCATGCGGTTATAACTACCTTGATGGTGAACAAGCTAGAGCCGAGATCGGGTACGATCTGGCCAAAGCCTACTGGGGTAGAGGATATGCAATGGAGGCTGTTTCTGCTCTATTAACTCATGGCTTCTCTGCATTGCAACTCAATCGGATTGAGGCAAAAGTTGATCCTCGTAACGTGAGCTCTATTAAACTGCTGGAGAAGCTGGACTTCGTGCGGGAAGGAACCCTGAGAGGTTACGAGAGAGCAGGAAGTGGAGCAGAACCAGGTTCGAGGGACACGTTTAATGATCTGTATATGTATTCGAAGTTGGCATCCGATTAAGGGGGCTCGATGGAAGAATGCAGGGATGATTCGAGAAAAAGAGAGAAGAAAGTATAAAGTAGAATAGCATAAAGATAGAGCACTAATTAGAAAAAGTGTTGAAGTATGAGTAGAGTATGAAAAAAGAAGCTGCAGATTTAGATCTGTGGCTTCTTTGTGTAGATGCTTGCACATTAGCCTTGAAAGAGGATACCGGACCTTAATCTTTTAGTCCTTTTCATTCAGAATAGCTATGGATACCGGATCGGGAAATACATATCCTTTCGGAAGTTTTTGCATCAGGGTGTTCATGATCTCATAGTCCACCTCAATGTGAGGCGTGGAGACGGGAACCGAAAACCAGCGATTATACAGATCGCTTGGAACAAGCAGGGTCATGACCGGAGTCCTCCTCTATAGATGGCTTCTTGATACACATGCAGCGTACGCAGTCCCATTTCTTCCAGAGAACGATGTTGTTCAGCCCAGGATTTGGCGGCGGCACCTACCTTTTTGCGAGTTGCATCATCTTCAAGCAGCGCATGCAGTAGCTCGCTGAGTGAATCGGCATCCTGCGTGGGAACGACCCACCCGGTGTGCCCCGGTTCGACCATTTCGGGCATGCCTGCTGTACCGCTGACGATAACGGGTACTCCTGCAAGTTGTGCTTCGGTAACGGAAAAGGGCTGTGTATCCTGAAGGCTGGGTTGTACATAGATATCTGCATGCTTGAGGAAGGAAGGAATGTTGTCCAGTTTGCCCCAGAATACGATATCTGCAGCAATACCAGCCTCGGAAGCTTGACCAAGCAATTCATCTCGCAGATTGCCTTCTCCAGCAATCCAGCATACCCAATCCGAACGTATTGTCTTCAGGTTAGCGAGCGCCTTGATTAGTACATGTACTCCTTTGATATATTCCAGTCTTCCAGTAAAAGCAATGACCTTTTTACCCGCAGGTGCACGGTGAGGGAATTTGGAAGCAGCTGCTTTACGATAAGCTGGCAGATCGACGGCATACGGAATCTGTCTAAATTTGGACTCTGGCAAGCCAAGTTCAGTCACCGTGCTTTTAATCCAGTGACTCGACACGAGTATTAGCTCGGACTGCGCTGCGCTTCGCTGCTCAAGTGAGAGAAAATAACGTCCGCGTTTGGATTGCAAATAGGTAGATAGTGTTAACTGTGGGTTGGAATTTTGCTCATCGTAGAACGCTTCCCGAGCGAGAGCTCCATGGTAACTTGTAACAAGCGGTATGTTCCGCTTCATAATCCGTTTGATCGCTACAGCTGCAACGGGGTCTTGTGCATGAATAACGTCATAATGCTCTACACCAAGATAGGATGCGGCCATTTCAAAAGCATATCTGTTCAATTCGTAATAGGCCAGCAGTGAGTCAGCCGTGAATTGCGGCAGATCGGTTGGATTAAGCTTGGCTTGCAGCATGGGCCATACCAGGTCTTTCGAGAATGAACGATTGAGATTACGGACATATACTTCATTTCTGGCGCTGTTTGTGCCCATGATATCGACTTCTACACCAAGGGCAGCGAGTCTGTCGGCGAGCTGTTTAATATATGTCCAGATGCCTCCCATATGTGTAAGTTCCCAATACGTAACGAGCAGAACTCTCATAACGACCTCCTTGTCGCGGCCTGCGCAGGCCGAACTCCTATCCTGTTATTCTATGAAGTATGCAGGGATTCAGGCCGGGCCTTCGTTGCAAATCTTTAAATTTGGGTGATTATACATGCCGATGGACGAGAAAAAACATATCCTGTCTACAGGGGGATGGCGAAGAACTCAGGCTCCGCAGGAGGGATAAGAGATGGCGGCATATATCATTCAATTACATGAGAATTTGCTTCAGACAGCTATTCCTGTGAGATATATAGACGTGGAGGTTGCTTATATTGGGGATGAAGAAGGAACCGATGTATATGTTGGTGCAGTGGGTAATCACGGAGAACTGTATCGATATTTGTTCTATGTAGGTTCAGGCTCGGGTGCAGCATTGAATAGTTATGTCATTCATCATCTGAATGTGTCATGCGAAATTAGCGAACTGAAAATGATAAGCAATAGTTCAGAGCCGAATCATTTGGTGATTCGAATTTATTGCTACAGTGGGGAAGGAAAGCTCATCGGCGTATTGTCAGAACATCAAATGATCAAACTTGCAGATTGAATGTGTAAACAACGATAAGGAGCAGGCAAAGGGCCTGGTCCTTTTTTGTCGTTTTTTTATAAAATGGTGCCTCGAAAAATAGCTTGACAGCAAAGGTATTTTCATTACAATTAAACCAGTATAAAACGAAAGTTTAAAACAATGATTTAAAACGATGGTTTGAACAATCGTCATTATAGGCAGTCCGCAGGCCGGGTCATCCTGATGCCATTGCGACGCCGGAAAAGAGAGTGAATGCGTGAAACAACAAACATCAGTACCACAGGAGACAGAAGAATTTTCAATCAAGACGATTATCCTGCCGCTTCTATCGATTATCGTCGGCATGATCATGGTCATCCTGGACAGCACGGTCGTTAACGTAGCTATTCCAAATCTGGTACAGTACTTCGAGACAGACCTGAAAACCATTCAATGGACGGTTACAGGATATACGCTGGCTTTGTCCGCTGTGATTCCACTAGCAGGATGGCTGACCGACCGTTTCGGGGCCAAAAGAGTATTTTTATTCACGATTGCCATGTTTACGCTTGGATCTGTCTTGTGTTCGATTGCTCAATCACCAGAGCAGTTGATTTTATTTCGTGTCATTCAAGGACTGGGCGGAGGGATGGTTGCTCCAATCGGGATGGCTATGGTGTTTCGTCTGGCACCACCAGAACGTAGAGGTTCCATTATGGGTATGCTCGGTATTCCGATGCTGCTTGCTCCTGCGCTCGGTCCAGTATTGTCCGGCTGGTTTATTGAATCGGTCAGCTGGCACTGGATTTTCCTGATTAATCTGCCGATTGGTATTGCAGCTTTCATTCTGTGTGTTCGATTCTTACCGGATACCGACCGTGGTCGTACACCTGCTCTGGATTTGCTGGGTATGATTCTTGCACCGATTGCTTTCTCCATGCTGGCTTACGGTGTAAGCGAAGGCGGGACGAGCTGGACGTCTGCGACAACACTTACGGGCGTTATTGTTGGCGGAGTAGCGCTTATCCTGTTTATTATCGTAGAGCTTCGTCAAAAAAATCCATTGCTTGAGCTTCGGGTATTTACCTCTTCCGATTTCTCCAGAGGTATTGTCCTTGCTTGGGTAGCCCAAGTGGCTTTGTTCGGCTCCATGATTCTGATCCCGCTCTACTTGCAACAGATCAAAGGATACACGGCATTGGAGACAGGACTGATCCTGCTCCCTCAAGCGCTGGCTTCCGGGATTTCCATGCCACTGGGCGGCCGATTGTTTGACAAAATTGGAGCAAGACCGCTGGCCTTTGTCGGTCTGGGTATTATTTCAGGAGCATTGTTTATTTTGTCCAGCATTACAGCAACAACAGGGCTTGGTCTTATTATTACGGCTCTACTTATGATGGGATTTGGTATGGGCTTGTCCATGATGCCACTGAACACACACGTACTGAATGCGGCACCGCGTAAACTGGTGGCCCGTGTGACACCATTGACTGCCGCTGCGCAGCAGGTCGTTGTATCCTTCGCGGTAGCGGGCCTGACGGGGTTTCTTACCTCTCGTGTGACAAGCAACACAATGGGTACGGAGAAAGCGGATATCGTAAACGGACTAGTGAGTGGATTCAATGATACGTTTTTCCTCGCGGCGTGTATTGCCTTGTTCGGATGTGTGCTTAGTCTGATTTTGCGCAAACCGAAGCGTATGGCTGAACCGGAACCGGAATTGCAGACAGGAGATAGTCCTGACCCTGCAATGATGATGGGACATTAATTAGGTATCTGCCTGAAAAAGGCAGTATGCAATAAATTGAAGGCAGTCCAGAAGCGTATGCTCTCTGGACTGCCTTTTTGACTACTTATTTCTTGATATAAAATATGCGGATAACAGCGATTGGATGGTTATTCTGTCATCGGAGTGTATGTGTAAATCATCCTTAGCTCAAGTTACTCGGTCGCTCAATGGAAAATCCTCAAAGCCGTCATCATTTCGCGGAAAGAGGCTGCGTATCGGTCGGGTGAAAAGGACATACTCAGATGCTGTCTTCCCTGGATACGAATATATTCCCGAAGCTTCTTGTTGTTCATTAGATCCATTGCCTCGTTTACAGCGGCATGCACATCGCCAATCGGATAGAATTTACCCGTTTTGTTGTGGGTAATAAATGAACGCACGCCATCCGAATCTGTACTGAGTACAGGGCAACCACAGCTAATGGCTTCGGCTACGGCATAACCGAAACCTTCGAGTAAAGAAGTGGATAACATAATCCCCCCTGAAGCAGCAACCATGGAGTAGAAGGTTGGCATCTCCGAGTGGGGAACGTTCACAAAGATCCCGATGCGATCTTGTAATCCATACTCGGCGAGCATATGCCGAAACATGACCTCATCTTCCGGATTAGCCAAGGTGGGATCGTGGAAGAGCCACAGTCTGGCTTTTGGTTTCTTTTTAATAATCGCACGGGAAATTTCGAGGTATTCACGCCAGTTTTTGTTATGCTCCAGACGCCCGACCCACGCAAGTACGGGATAAGGCGGAGTATCAACAGCAAGTGGGGCAAAGTGGTTTGTGTCCAGCATGTTGGGAATGACAAAACGATGAAGCCATGGACAGATATGAATGAACATATCCAGCAGATGATCGGTTGGTGGCAATACAGCGGCATCGCAATGAGCCCGAAGGTAAGGGATAGCCATTTTAATCGTATCCAGTGCCTGTTCCCGCGTGCCGAGACCTTGTGCCTCAAAAATAATACGACCTTTGTAACCGAGACCTCTCAAACGGCCAGGCATGGCAATATCTGAAGTGGTAATAATAGCATCATAATGCTCGGTATGGATCAGATGATGTATATCCTGGTCACTGGAGGCGGTGAAAATACGAGTATCGCTGTTGTTCTGCAAGCCTGAACCTGTATTCAGATACAATAGATGAGCCTCTATGCCATGACGTTTCAATACAGCGGTTCGCAGTCGGTTAAGCGTATCCACACCGCCGCTGGGAACGTAAAACGTGAACAATACTTTCACACGATTCACCCTCTGACTTATGGTCAGGAGCTCATTCTCCTGTACTGTATGTTACGTATAACACAAGGGCGGGGTGTGGGTATAATGTTGAAAGTTCACAATTTAGACAAAAAAAATTAAGCTTTATTTTAAGTGATCTTAAGCTGAGGTTAGCATACATCTCCTATCATACAAATAACTTCCCATGTTGTGTCTAATAGCGCTGTATGGGTATTTTAACGGGAAAGGATGAAGGACGTGCTCGAAGTGAGACAGGTGAGCAAAGTGTACGAGGGCCAGCGCGGTGTGCACCAATTGGACTTCACCATGGAGCGAGGCGAGATCGTTGGATTTTTGGGACCCAATGGTGCTGGCAAAACGACGACGATGCGAATGATTACAGGGTACTTACATCCCAGTGAAGGCTCGGTGTTGGTCGATGGTGTATCGGTGCATGATCAGGGGCGTAGTGTTCGCTCGAAGATCGGGTATCTTCCCGAAACGCCGCCGCTTTATCCGGATATGACGGTGCAGTCGTATCTTAAATTTGTTGCCAATCTGAGGGATGTTCCGGCGCGTGACGTCAAACTTCGGATTAGTGAGATGGTCAGCAGGCTGGGATTGCAGGGCAGGGAAAAACAAATGGTGCGCGGATTATCCAAAGGTTATAAACAGCGGCTGGGATTAGCAGGAGCGATCATACATAAGCCAGATTTGCTGGTGCTGGATGAACCGACCTCCGGACTTGATCCGAACCAAATTATCGAAATTCGGGATTTGATTCGGGAACTGGGTGAAAACCATACCGTGTTACTTAGCACGCATATTTTGCCTGAGGTAAGCACATTATGTAACCGAATGCTGATTATTAATCAAGGGAGACTTGTGCTCGATGCATCTCCGCAGGAACTTGGGTCCGCAATGGGAGATCGTTTCAAAGTGTCCCTGGAAGTCAAAGCAACGGAGCAGCAACTGTTACAGGTGTTGAAACCTTGGGAGAAGGCAAAAAGTGAAGTTATTCCAAGATCGCCTGCGTCTTCGTTGTCTTCATCCTCTGATGGTAATTTGGACGCAACAGCAAGTGATCTGGCAGGGGGAGATCATAAAGCAGGTTCCGTATTAGATACAGCCGATACACCAGATACAGCATCTCACGTGCCTTCTACTGTTCACGTAAGACTCACCGGGGAAACGTCCGAGGATTTCCGAGAAGAGCTGTTTTATCTGTTATCGGGTGCAGGTTTGCCAATTCTGGAGATGAAACGCGAGAACTTGAGCCTAGAGCAGATATTCCTGAAGTTAACGACGTCCGAGCCTGTCGGAATCGAGGATGTAGCTGAACCTACAGAACATACCCAGCGTCCGGATTCAGGGGAGGGAAGCAAATGAGAAGAATGATGGCGATCTGTAACAAGGAGCTGCAGGCGTATTTCCTGTCACCAACCTCTTATTTTGCTTTTGCCGTATACGTGCTGATGACGAGTCTGTTGTTTTACTCCAGCTTTGTATACTATCAGCCGAGCATTGTGGACTACCGCCTTGTCTTGGGTGATACGTTGTCCATGCTGCTTTTTGTCGTGCCATTGTTAACGATGCGACTCGTTGCGGAGGAGTTCAGGCAGGGAACAGACGAGTTGCTGCTGACTTCACCGACACGAGTAACCGAGATTATTTTTGGGAAATATTTGGCTTCACTCGCCATTCTGCTCGTGCTCATTCTGTGCAGTCTGGTGTACCCGTTCATCATGTCTTTCTACGGGAAGCTGGATCTGACATCCGTCTGGTTATCTGCACTTGGTTTGTTCTTCCTCGGCGCCAGCATGATGGCGATTGGACTGTTTGCCTCCACGTTGTCTCAACATCAGATGGTGTCTGCGGTGGCGGGTTTTATTATGTTGCTCGTTTTGTGGATGCTTGATTCATTCGCAGGTAATACGGGTTCCGCTCTACAGAAATGGCTTGATCCGTTTGCGCTGACGAAGCACTTTGACAACTTTACCAAAGGTGTGCTGAGCGGACCGGATGTTCTATACTATGTCACACTTACGGGTGTGTTTTTATTGTTAAGCATTCAAATTGTGGAACGGAAGCGGTGGAGGTGAGAAGATGAAAAAATGGTTAAGTCATACCAACAGTACCGTCTTGTCCGTCGCGGTGATTGGCATCTTTATATTGCTGACCCTGTTCCTGAATTCGCTTGGCGGCTTCCAGCTCGACCTGACCTCGAATAAACAATATACATTATCTGACCAGTCACTTACGGCGATCAAAAATGTCAAAGATGATGTCAATATTCTCGTATTAACGGTTGAAAATGCAAACAATACCGTCCTGAACCGCGAAGTGGCGGATATGGTCTTGGAGTATACCAAACGCAACAGCAAGCTGAAAATGAAACAGTACAATTTGACGCAGGAACCAGCGCTTGCCTCCAAATACGGGATCACAGGCAGTTCGATTGTGCTGGAGCAGGGAGACCGGCATAAGGTCATCGATATTGCCAGCCTGTTCACTGCGAACGGGGACGGAAGCGATGGGTCTTACCAGTTTACGGGTGAGGAGAAATTGACACAGGCACTGATGAACCTTTCCTCTACGGAGACGAAAAAAATGGTGTTCCTGACCGGACATGAAGAACTAAGCCTGGATCAGATGGGAACGCTGCGCTCTTCACTGGAACAGAACAATGTCACAACAGAGGAGTTACAACTGAACCAGGCTGGTAAAGTACCTGATGATGCCGATGTACTCGCTATTATTGGGCCACAGCGTGATCTGAGTGACGCTGAGCTTAAGGCTGTGCGGACCTATATGAGCAATGGGGGGAAGCTGTTATTATCCCTCGGTTTTGCAGAAGATATGAAATCCAGTTGGAAAAATATCGACGCGTTGATCGCAGACTACGGCGTAGTTGATGAGCATGCGGTTATGGTGGATAACAAACAGGCCAGTACAATGGGCCCGCTGTGGGTTGCCCCTGAGTACGGAAGTCATGCGATCACAGACAAGCTTGCTCAGAACAAACTTTACCCGATGCTGTCTCTGTCGATTGCACTAACCAGCAAGGAGCAGGACAAGTACAAGCTGTCTCCATTAATGCATTCCTCGAATGACAGTTATGGAGAGACAAATATTAGCGGTTTGCTGCAAAATGAAACGAACAATGACAAGGATGTGGACATCCAGGGCCCTGTCCAACTCGGTTATGCCGCGGATACGAAGGATGGCAAGCCCAAAGCCGTCATTCTGGGGTCGTCCATTTTCATGCAGGATTCGGAAATTGCGAGTGGCGGCAATCGGGATTTCATTTTGAATACAGTGAATTATTTGAGTGAAAAACAAGACGGTCTGACGATTCGTCCACGCGTACAGGCAGGATATGAGATTGCGTATCTGAATGGTCAGCAGGCCAGAGTGATATTTTTTGCAGCCATTGTAGCATTCCCGCTTGTCTTTGTGATTATCGGTGTACTCTTATGGTGGAGGCGCAAACGGGTATGAAAAAGTTAATACCAACGATGGTGGTTGTTGTTATATTGATTGCAGGCTGGGTGTATGCAGCCAATCAGAATTATTTTCGGGAAGAAGAGGCGGAGCAGGCCAAACTTCTTGGTATATCATCAGCAGATATTCAGGCCATTACGCTGCATGAGGGGACTGAAGATAAGTCTGGTACAGGTAAAGGTGCAGGTACAGATTCAGATGCTGTGTCAACTTTAGAATTAAAGGATGGCGTCTGGCATATGACTGATCCGAAAGACTATCCGCTGAATGAATACAGTGTTGGCAGCTGGCTTGATGCGGTGAGTAGTGCTGAACAGGAGATGGTTGTCGAAGAGTCGCCAAAGGATGTTGCAAAGTACGGCTTGGGCACCGCGGCTACACGTCTGGATATCAAAGTGAAAGATGGGCGTGATTTCAAGCTTGCTATTGGGAGCCAATTGCCTGCGGGGGATGCACATTACGTTCAGGTAAATTCGGGAGCAGTGGTCGCTGTGAAAAATGATGCCGTGGCCAACATTGCTCTCACACGCCGCCAACTGCTGGATACAACTCCATTTAATATGGATGAATCTAATGTGCGTACGCTGGAATGGGAAGGCGAAGAATCGAGCTGGATGTTGAAGGCATCGGCAGAAGGGGATACGGCATCCGAACATTCCTGGACTTTAAATGGCAAGACCATTAAGGCCGAAGATGCGATATCTTTGAGCAGCCAGATTAAAAATCTGACTACCGCCGATGACGTTCGCAAGGCGTCCGATTTGAAAAATGCCATTCCTCGCTCCACTTTGTCAGCCCAGCAACAAGTGAACGGGAAGGCGGTCACGGGGGTGTATCGCTTGCTCACGACCTCTTCAGAGCCAGATACCATCTGGGTGATCACCCCGGATGGGGAGTGGGCTTATGGATTGGATGCGGCTAGCTTGAAAGAAGTGGAGAAGTATGCGGAAAAGCTCAAAACATCCACGGCGTCTTCGGAGCCTGCAAAGTAATCCACACAATCCACGAAAACTGGAGTGTCTAAACATTCAGCTGCATCTGGAAAAAAAATTAAAATTTTGTTCAATGTCACAGACACCCTTAGGAAGTGAAGTCAGTTAAGAACAGCAGTGTTGCTATAGATGCAGCACTGTTTTTTTATTTTGCCCGAGAAAGTGCATTAAGTTGAGTTGCATAAACCTATAAAAGTGAGCCATTTGTTAAATCAAAGTGCCATATCCTTTCAGCATATCGATTACGCCAGACGCGCATCCTATCTATGTGAACCAAACCAACCACATTGGAGGATGAACATCACATGCCAACAGTCAAAAAGGCAACAGCGATTACGTTATCATTGTCTACTGCAATTTTTGTAATGGCCGGTTTGACGGGTTGTGGGAACAGAGACAATAACATGCATACCCAAAGTGTTCGTGAACAAGCGCACGGCATCAATCGTTATGGTGTCGAAACGAACGGTATGGATGGTATCCGTGCGAAAAGTTACCGAATGCATAATGTGACTGACCTGAGATCAAGTGATGATCTGGCGAAGCGCATTACCGAGATGAAGGAAGTCAAGTCCGCTCATGTCATGTTAACAGATCGTAATGCTTATGTTGCTGTGCGTCTGGCGAATGGGCATGCAGGCAAGCTGGGCAGCAAATCAACAAGTCAACCAAGCAGCCGTCTGAATGGAACTATGCGTAATTACGCCAGCGATACGATGCGTGGCGGCTTGATGAATGAGGATATGGGTGGTATGCGCGTTCATGGCGGATCGGGCACGAATTCCCCATACAGCACAAGCGGAATTGCTCCGGGGCTGAATACGGGTACAGCAACAGACCGCAGCCACATGGGCAATGACCGCGGTATTTACGGCACGATGGGCACGGGGACAATCGGGATGATGCGCGGTTTGACGGACAGTGGAAAAGCCCGTCCAATGAACGAAAGTCAGTATGGCACAAGAAGTGAGCGTCCACGTATGATGGATAGTTCGGATGACAACACGCCTGAGGAAATCAAAGGTAAAATTTCAGCTAAAATCAAGCAGTTTGCGCCAAACGTGGAGAACGTATACGTGTCGGCTAACCCGGATTTCGTAGGTCAGGTCGAGAACTATGCAGCGGATCTGCGTAACGGCAAGCCAGTCAGTGGCATGATTGACACGTTCCAGTCGATGGTGGAACGTATTTTCCCAACGAACGCAGGTGATACCCATAACCGAGACGGTATACTGGGTGATGGCGTGATGAACCGCAACCACGATGGTTTAATGAATCGTAACCATAATGATGGCGGTATGATGAACCGTATGACTCGGTAAACCAGTGAAATGAACAAGTGTGCCTTTGCGGAGGGGGTATACCCAAAAGCAAAGGCATATTTGTTATAGGCAGATGAATGCAGGTGGATATGGACAAAGCATATCCGAAATGCAGCCCATTTTTCTTCTAAAACTGAACCAACGCCCTTGACCTTACATAAGATGAGTTGACTGTATCCCCTTAACCTTGTTACACCAACACAACCCGAGCAAGGAGGGGTGAACATTGAAGGGTATCGATCATCATAAAAGCAAATTTTTGTTAACCCACCGTGAACGCGAAGTATTCGAATTACTGGTTCAGGACAAAACAACGCGTGACATCGCAGGGCAGTTATTCATCAGCGAGAAAACGGTGCGTAACCATATCTCCAATGTGATGCAGAAACTCAATGTTAAGGGTCGTTCGCAGGCAGTTGTAGAGCTAATCAAGCTCGGAGAACTGAAGATTTAGCCTGCGAACCGCAGTTAAAAATGAAGGCAACACAAAAGCCTTTCTCTATCCTTCAGTATGAAGCATGGGGAAAGGCTTTTATGTTTGTATTTTAACAAATACAGCTACTTTTCAAACGCTATAATCATGAATTCAAAATCAACTTTACATTTAGCTCTTATCATAAAATCAATATGTATACCTATAGCATCGATATCAAAAATAGTTGCCGTGCTACCCCAAAAAAACACTGAGTGTGAGTAATGTCCTCCTCCTATATCATTGGATTCATTTCGCTGGGATGTATCATAAAAGTTGTTCAAGGATGGGGAAAGCAGGTGCGGGGATTGTAATTATATGGTACATTGAAGCGATATCGACGTTATTAGAAGAAAACTGTATAGAGTTAAAGAATAGTGGAGGTGCAATATGCAAAAGTTACACTTGGATTATAAAGGGGAAATAAGTGTAGTTGCTTTTGAGATATTAGAGAAAATGTATCTAGGAATTAAAGATGATAGTTACCATTTGGATGAAGAAATAATGAGTAAAGCATTTAAAGGTAAAGAATTGTCTAATATACAGAAATGTGATACAAATCTTAAATTAAAAATAGCATATCAACGATACTGTATATTAATTAAAGAATTGTTAAATGAATATTCTGAACTTTCTGAAGATGAAAAAGGAAAAATTATAGATTATTACTTGTTCGATAATCGTTTAGAAGAATTATATTATTTAGGATTAGGACATTACTACAATGCAAAATTTAAGAAGAGTCAAGCGGTATTGTTTAGAAGTAATGGTGGAGATAGAAACACTCCCGTTATTCATGGTATGTCAAGCAATCTAGAAACGGTTAAATTAATATTTAACCAGTGCCGTGAGCATATCAATAAAGGAAAAGATAAGGTCAGGCTTTACTCCTATTCCAAATGCTTCGGGATAGTACTATTTAAATATTTGTCTATTGAACAAGATAAAGATTCTGTAGAACTTCGGATACTGCCTAATCAAAATATTAATGTGATTTATAATAATGACAGAGTAATGTCCTTGCAACAATTCATAATGGATGAGTATAAAGCTTCTAAAACGGATTATTGTATAGATATGAGTAGTGTTAGAAGTGGGAAAAGAGATAATCTTGCAGTTTGGATGAAAAATTTTCTGGGTGAACGATCTATTGAAATACAGAAAATACATTCTCCTGTTTCCGATCAAGAAGTAGTTGCATCACGCATCCTTAATCAGGAAATATCGAATAGTTTTAATGAGGAAGAATTAATTTATTTGTTGTATAGATACTACAAGAAGTACTATGAAGTGCGTAACAATGATAATGGTGATAAATTCAGGCATGAATTCGAAAAGGTAACTACATATTTGAATGAAGAATTTGAGAAACAATTATCTGACAATCATGGAGAGAACAATACTCAGCAACTAAAAATTCTAAAAGCATATATTGAACGATTTAAATTATGTTTAGGTGGAAATGAAGCGCATGATAAAAAGGTAGATTTAATATTTAATTTTATTGATTGGAGCAAAGAAAATTTGAACCTGGAAAAAGACACTGAATCAATTTATAAATTCGAATTTACGAATAGTATGATTACAAACTTTAAAGGTTTTTTGCATAATTATTTAATGAAAGTATCGGAGGATTTGTGGTGAAAATAAAAAATAACAAAATGGTCAGTTTGCATGACCTAATTTATAACTGTTTCAATGAAGAGAACAACATCTATATCCCAATAATCCAGAGAAATTATAAGTGGAGTAGAAAAACTGCTGAAAAGTTAGCAAGTGATTTATTTAAAAGCTACATAGATGGAAAGAGTAAATTTACAATGGGAATGATTACCTTATATGAAGAAAAGGAAAAGTATAATACATTCCAATTAATTGATGGTCAGCAAAGGATAATTACTCTGACATTGATATTAAAATACTTGGCTCCTGAAAAAAAATATTTTAACTTTTCTTTTGAAAGAGATGAGGGAATTGATGAAAGTGATATTACAAGATCGTGGTATTTAAGTAACATTGGCACTAGCGATAGAGATGAGAATAGGGTTTACACAGACTTACGAAGATTTGAAGAAAATTTTGAAGCTATTAAATGTAAATTGACTAAGAAAGATGAAAAAGGAGAGGATTTAGAACAATATCGTTTTACACCTGAACACAAAGAAAGATTTATCAATTACATATTGAATCAAACTTATATTCTTATTCACTTTAGTGAAGCAGAACCAATTGAGGAATTCCTAAACATCAACAAAAATAAAACTGTATTTGGTATTAATGATCATATAAAAGCAAACTTAATGATTGATGCTACTGAAGAGATAGTTAATTATTCAAGACAAGCTATATTGCACCTGTTTAAGAATTTATCGAATAATTTGTTTGCACAAGAAAATATCTGGAATTTAGTCAAACAAGGATATGACATTAAAGAAGATGTTGATGGGAATGGATTTGAAAATAGACTAAAGGTTTTATTTTGTGATCGTTATGAGGAAACGAGTAAACTGGGCTATGAATCCATCCCTGAGTATAACAGGTTAGAATATTATAAAGAGATAATAAATAATATCTGTAAAGACTTAAAATCTGACAATTGGAATTCATACAACGGGTTTAACTGTATACATTCTATTAACGGTCAAAGATTTTTTGATTTATTCGGTAAAGACTATAAAGAGGAAGTACAAAGAAAAAATCTAGAACAAGTTCTATTGGACTTCATTACAAAAAAATCATCATATTTTCAAAACTGTTTTATTCAATCACAACTTCAGTTTGGAAAAATGGATATGAATGAATTGCAAAAGTTAATGTTGCCTCATGAATGGAAGAATGATCAAGTGAACTGGCTATACTCATCAAAAAATGAATTTGATGATTTTAAGAATTTTTATAAAGAGTACATTCATGAGAAATATAGTGGACAGGAGAATTAAAGATGGTTAAGCATAGTTTAGCAACACTTCTCTCAGAATACGATAAAATCGTTATTCCAGACATTCAAAGAGATTATGTAATGGGGAGCGGTGGGGAAAAGTTAAAATCGTTATTCCAGTCAATATGTGATCATAAGTATAAAGAAATACCGTTTCCATTTAGTGCGGTTATGGGATATGTTGATGATGCAACGGATATATTCTATGTATATGATGGACAACAAAGATTAGTAACACTTATGTATTTATGTGCTTCTTATACTGATGCAGTAGGTAAAGATAAACTTTTAAATAAGTTTGAATTTAGAGAACGTGAGGATGCCAATGTTTTTTTGAATGACTTAATTCATAAAACAGAAAAATCCCCTAACGTTGTTGATTTTACAACCTTTTCTCTTCACAATTTACTTAGCCAATTTAGAAAGTATAGATGGATAAATAACTATGGAAATTCAAGCTTTGAGAACGAAATTGGGTTTAAGTATTTATTTGAGCAGGTTATATTTAATTTAGTTACTGTGGACAAGGCATCGGATGCTGAGCAATTTTTTATTGATTTAAATGATGGTTTAGTTTTGGAAGAATATGAAATATTCAAATCAGAACTTTTTCATCGGGTAAATGAATGTTATAAAGAAGGTTTTAAAAATTTCGCACTAATGATGGAAAATAAATGGCTTAGATTCTTCATTACATACAAAACAAGTATTCGAAAGAAAATTGAAGATACCCATGAAACTCGAACGCCTGAAGGGGAAGAAATAGAAATAGCCTTTGTTCAATTTTGTTTTAGAATGATGTGGATTGAAGAAAAAGGCACAGACGAGGGGTATAAAAAAGGTAGCGTGGACTGGATAGAAAGAAAACATATTGAGAGTATAGAAAAGATTATTAATAATATGATTAAACTGGATTTGAGTGATTCGAATTTGAATTGTATTAATTATTCATTCGAGAATCGAACAGACCGAGGTAAAAATAAGGACATAGATTATGTAGAAGGTGTATTCTGGAATTTAGCAGATATTAATTATGAAGCAATGCTGCGAGAGTTTTTATTTAACTTTCATAAGCCTGAATATATAGATTCGGTAAAAACGGATGTAGTTATCTGGGCATACATTTCGAATTGTGAGAAGTCCACCGAACGATTGTTTCCCTATCTAAGATTTGTGAAAAAGTTATTAAATAAAAATTTGATAGAGAATAAGGTTGCTCATTTTCATGGCGATAAGAGCATCTGGTTTACAAAGTATAGTTCCTTTTGTATCCCGAAATATTATTCACGTATAGATAGTTTTAGCAATAATTTCAGCAATAGTAAACTAGTATATCTCTATTCAACAATAAAACTTAATAAAGATTTCGATGAATGTAATACTAGGCAAATGCGTTCTGACCATGCTGAGTTAAACAAAGTTTTGGAAGATGAACAGATAATATATTTTTCAAATGAAAAGGAACAGATCGAAGCTTTTGAAAACCTTCCTTATGTTAATGGAGTAATGAATAATTTATTTGACTCTCAAAACAGGCTTCTAATAAGCTATGAAAACTTTATATTAAATGTTCTTCGAGACAAAACCGGCAAGAAAGAAATTTTAGGGGAATTATTTTGTAAATTAAGTGATCTGGGATATGAATTGAAACCTCTATATTTTGAAGAATTAACAATACGGTGGAGAGCATATACAGGTAATCCTTGTTTTCAACAGGGCAATGTATTACCTATTGCTCTGAATGATTTATTTATTGACAGCAAGTTCAGACAGGTAATTTGCGGCTGGCTCACAGGTGGCATGAAAATGAAATTAGGTCTTAATGATGATAGATTATTATTAAAAGCGATCAATTATAGGCCTATAAGAGGATGGAGTACAGATAGATATCAATTTTATTATCCGAATGATTACTATACTTATAGTTATTCTTATAGTTCTATAAAAGATAAAAAGATGGGTTTGTGTTCGAATAAGAGTGATGATTTTAGCCCTACTCAAAAAAACATAAAAGATTTTTTCGGTGAATTAAAGCTGAATGAAGAAGGTAAGGTTATTGTTGATGATGATACTAGCATTCATAGACAATTTATCTGGAGTTTAGAATCTCATAACGAATTTTTAATGAGTTGGATACAAGATCTGAAAGAAAATCAAAAGGTTTTATTATATTGTAAGGAGAATTGGGTCTATAACATGATGATAGATGAATATATTCAACACACTAAAAGTGGTTTAGAAGATATAGAAAGATGCTACAGAGAAAATCTGGTAATTATTCGTAAATGTTTTGGGGAATACTTTTTCATAAATCATGATACTTTAAAAAATTACATGGAGAAATAGAATTGTTGTTTTGTATAAGGAATTGTCATATTGGGATTAGTTTATTACGAAGGCATTATTAAACGAATTTCAGTTATTATTACTAAGTTAGATATTTCCGACGTATTTCAAACCATATCTCCAATGTGATGAAGAAACTCCATGTTAAGGGTCGTTCGCAGGCAGTTGTAGAGTTAATCAAGCTCGGAGAACTGAAGATTTAGCCTGCGAACTGCAGTTAAAATGAGGGTAACACAAAAGCCTTTCTCTATCCTTCAGTATGAAGCATGGGGAAAGGCTTTTATGTTTGTATTTTGGAGCAACAATTCAAATCCACCTCTTGGTCACTTTAATGAAGCCTCCTCTTTGCGCTTATGTTCCTTCATAAAAACCTTCCATCTTTTTCTCGAAAATGGTTGATAAAATAACTGCTCCAATTCCCCATACTGTGCCTCATTTAACTGTAAGTACAATGCCTTTTTGGCGATTTTAGCGGCAGGCTGTGATGAGTGGGCGCGTCCTTCTACTTTTCGTTTGATCGGCACATGAAATTGCAAAACGTCTTCGTAACGTTTCCAACCTTCCCAGCTCAACCTGGCTCCACGTCTCCAGTCAATGGCATAGAGGGCAAAATAATTGCCGGCGGTGTCACTACGCTTGGTGGAAATGATCCAAATGTTTGGAACGATTTTATTACGCTGTCTGCGGTTCATAAGCAGTGCTCCTTTTTTTGATCCCCGAATGTATCATCATATATAGATGTGTCATTTGTTCTGCTGTTGTTAAATTACATACGATTAACTTTAGCAGACTGTGTGAAAACTTCAAATCAATTGAAGGTTTGACCAAGTCCATTTGATTAAGCGAACTGGACCACAACAATACAGCGAAAATCCTCTTGCTTTGCCAGAGCACCTTGATTAAAATAAGGGTGTAAAAACTATTTTCTTATTTATAGCAAAAATAATAAAAATTATTTTCATATTAAAGAGGTGCTTATGGCAGCCATCTTACATGCATTGAAGCAAGAATTGCACAATTTGCCGTCTCAGGAGAGACGAATTGCCGAGGTTATTATCCAATCGCCATCGGACGTACCGGGGATGACCATCAACCAGTTGGCTGAACAGAGCGGGACAAGCGCGGCGACCGTGACTCGTTTTTGCAAATCATTTCATTTCAAAGGTTTCCCCGATCTCAAAATGAAACTCGCTGCCGAGCTGTCACACTCGCCGAATGAAACGGCCTATCAAGATATCGTTGCAGGCAACCCGTTATCCAAAATCGTTGAGGCTATTGAAGCGAATCATCTCGCCTCCATTGCAGATACCACACGTTTGCTGGATTTGGGCAGGCTGGAACAAACGGTACAGCTGTTATGTCAGGCCCGGCGTATTGACTTGTACGGAGTCGCGACGTCGTCCATTGTTACGCAGGATTTCTATCAGAAGCTGGTGCGGATCGGCAAAAGCTGTACTGCCTTTTCGGACTCCCATATGCAGATCACATCCGCTTCCTCGCTGGGTCAAGGAGATGTGGCCATGGCCGTGTCCTACTCGGGTGAAACACCGGAGACCATTGATGCCCTGACTTGTGCCAAACAAGCTGGAGCTTCCACCATCTCGCTGACGTCATATGGCAGTAACTCACTGGCCTCGGTATCCGATATTCCACTCTTCACCTCATCTCTTGAAGAAGGGATGCGGCGTGGAGATATGGCATCACGCATTGCGCTGCTGCATGTGATTGATATTTTGTTCACAGGCATGGTGAGTGCAGATTTTGATCAATTTATACCTAAACTTGAGCAGTCGTATCACAATGTGCAGTCCTATCGTTTCCATCACACCGGAGGTGCTTGACAGATGAATATTCGTATTTTTGAAAATGAAGAAGATTTGAACGCGACAGGTGCAGGCCTGATCACCAGCTTGCTGCAAACGAAACCCCGTGCCGTACTCGGACTTGCAACAGGTAGTTCGCCTGTCGGTATTTATAAACAGTTAATTACAATGTATCAAAAAGGTCTCGTAAGCTTTGCGCAGGCCTCTTCGTTTAATCTGGATGAATATGTAGGGTTGCCTACGGAGCATCGTGAAAGCTACCGCAGTTTTATGAATGAGCAGCTGTTTAATCATATCGACATCGACCTGTCCCGCACGAATGTGCCGAATGGCGAGGCAGTAAATTTGGAAGAGGAATGTACTGGTTATGAGCGGCGTTTAGAGGATCGTGGGCCTGTAGATCTACAATTGCTCGGGATCGGGCATAATGGTCATATTGGTTTTAATGAACCTGGAACGGAGTTGACGGGTCGCACCCATGTGGTGGATCTGAAGGAAGAAACGAGAAAGGCGAATGCCCGCTTTTTTGACAGCATCGACGAAGTTCCAGCGCAAGCGATTACGATGGGGGTAGGTTCCATTTTAAAAGCGAAACAGATCCTGCTCATTGCTCGTGGAGAGGAAAAAGCGGAGATTATCCGCGAAGCGTTCATGGGTCCGATTACCACATCCTGCCCGGCATCTTTGCTGCAATGTCATCCGAATGTGGTTGTATTGCTGGATCGAGCGGCAGGGAGGCTGGTTAGATGACCGAAGCGAATCCTAAAGTCAGTGGCGGTGAGTTGGGAAAAAAGTTAACGCTGCTCCGCGCCAGACTACTGCTTGCTGATGAATTGCTCGAAGACGGCCTGATCGTCTGGCGCGCTGGAAAAATCGTTTATGCCGGTATACCGGAAGGCCTGCCTGAACGAATTAGGCAAGAAGCAGGATCACTTCCTGCAAAAGCGGCGGGCCTTATTGTACCTGGATTTATAGATATCCACGTACATGGCGGTAACGGGGAAGATTTCATGGATGCCAGTCCTGACGTATTGGACAAGATCACTTCATTTCATAGTTCACAGGGAACAACGGCGATGCTCGCCACATCGATGACGGCTCCGAAGGAACGTCTGGATCATGTTTTGGCTGAAGTAGATCGCTACCGATCGGAGGAAATGCCTTATGCTCAGCTGGAAGGCGTGCATTTGGAGGGCCCCTTTTTTAGTCCGAAGTGGCCTGGCGCGCAAAATCCCGATCATATCGTGCTTCCTGATGTTACTTGGCTGCAGGGATGGGAAAAGCAATATCCTGGTCTTATTCGTCAGGTGACGCTGGCACCAGAACGTGATGGTGCACTGGAGGTCATCTCCTGGCTGCGGGAACAGCGGATAACGGCTGCGCTTGGTCATACTGACGCAACTTACGACGACGTGCAGCGCGCAGTGGAGGCCGGATTGCATCATGCCGTGCATACGTTTAATGCCATGACTCCGCTGCACCACCGTGAGCCGGGAACAGCAGGAGCCGTGCTAAGTGATCCACGTATCAGTGCTGAAGTCATTGCCGATGGCATTCATGTGCATCCTGCGGCGATTTCAATCCTTGCTCAATTGAAACAGGGGAACGATCAGCTGGTGCTGATTACCGATGCGATGTCTGCTGCAGGACTGGACGATGGCGAATACAAAATCGGTGATTTGCCTGTTATTGTGAAGAACGGTGAGGCGCGGTTAAAGGACGGCGGCGCTCTGGCAGGAAGCACGTTGACCATGGTTCGGGGGTTCCGCTATCTTGTGCAGGAAGTAGGGCTAAGTTTGATCGTTGCTTCTAGAGCAGCCAGCTTGACGCCAGCTCGTTTGCTGGGGATTGACGACCGAACGGGTTCCCTGGTGAAGGGGAAACAGGCGGATATCGTTTTGTTGAATGAGGATTTGGAGATTGATACGGTGTGGGTCAAGGGCAGAAGGATCGATCCTGTAAGCGAATAATACTAGTTGGGGTTTCCATAATCTATATGCCCTAATTGTGAAATAACATATAATATCAGGAAATAGCCGCTATCTGTAAGAGTAGATAAGCGGCTATTTCATATGTCCACATTATAATTTTTCGTAGTATGAAGGAGTGAAGTGTTAACGATAAGTTGAAAACTAATAAAGTATATATATTACTTATATGTAATATTATGTTACATTTTGCGCTGGTACATGATAATTTTTTATTTCCAATATCATTTTTATTGTAGAAAACTTAAGCAGTATTAAGGGATTAATTGTTATTAAATAGAATAATTTGGGGAATTTCGTTGAAAACTAACTATCAATAATGTATATTTAATCTATATTATAAAATTATTAGTTTTATTTGTATGAATAGTATCTTTTGATGTATATATTAAAAAAATGAAACGGTCCCCCATTCTGTGAAGCCGCCTCTGTTCTATAGATTTACAACCCTACTAATTTTGAATGTTCATTTGCATATTAGGTGAAATTGTGAATTTAATCTACGTCCCAAAATGGATAGAAACCAAAAATTCAAAGGGGTGCTTGAGATGTCCAGTGCATTTACGGGTAGAATTGACAATTTTCCTAAAGAAATATTGCATGACGAAATTTTAGAGCCGCAATTTAATTATGAAGTAGAACATCTGTTGGAGTACTACATTCAAATTGAACAAGTTATGTTGTTAGAATATGTGAAAATGCAATGTGTAAGTAAAGATCAGGGTGCTGAAATCAACAGCATTTTAACGTCAATCACGAAGGATCTATTAGTTGCTAGTCCTGAAAATAATATGTCTGATATTCTGTTCGCAATCGAAAAAAATGTTGAAAGCTCTTTGAGTGATTCAGTTCCTTATTGGCATGCCGATCGAAGTCGAAATGACGTTCAGGCATGCGCTCAACTGATGTTTGCTAGGCAGGAATTGTTGCAAATGATCACAAAACTGGGTTTCCTAATTGATGAAATATTGAATTTAGCGAAGCAATATACAAACACCCCGATGCCAGGATATACTCATTTCCAATCTGCACAGATTATTACTCCAGGTTTTTACCTCTCTGCTATGCTGGATGAACTGATACAAATACATAAAAATTGGATACATACGTATGACAATATCAATAAATCTCCACTGGCAGCTGGTGCAATGGCCGGGGTGGAATTGAACTGGGATCGTGATTCACTTGCACGCCTACTTGGCTTCAGTGATACAAACAACAATGCTTTACGATCCGTGGCTTCAAGACAATGGGTTCTCCAAATATCTGCTGAGTTATCCGTGTTCTCCGTTTTGATTTCAAGATTTCTTACGGATCTTATGTTATGGGGGAGCAGCGAATTTCAGTTTATTGACTTGCCTGGAAGCCTATCAGGTATTTCCTCTGCCATGCCTCAGAAGAAAAATTTCCCTATTTTGGAACGTATAAGAGGGAAGTGTTCACATTTAGCCGCTTTTCATAACAACTTTATTTTAGGACAGAAAAATACGCCTTATTCTAATTTGGTCGAAACCTCAAAAGAAAGTAGCACTTACTTCATAGACCTCTCCCACACAAGTCAATCCATACTCACTCTCTTAACACTCGTTATTCAACATTTGAATTTTAAAGAAGAAAGAATGTTATCCATCTGTAAAAAAGATTATTTTGGCGGGTTCAGTTTAGCTAACTTTTTGACAATCAGAGATAACATTCCTTATAGAAAATCTCAAGTTATAGCTGGTCGATATATTATGGAAGCCATGCGATTGAATCTTTCACCCCAAGAGTACAATGCGCACATCCTTGAACAAAAATGCGCCGAAGAGGGATATAGTATTCAAAATCCAGCAGAAATACTTTCCTTGTCTTTTGATGTGGAAAATAATTTGAATCTAAAAACGTCTTATGGCTCTACTAATCCATCCATGGTGAAAACAAGAATTGACCATCAATTGGAAGAGATGACGCAATGTAAAAATAGCTTGGAATCCAGAGTGGCGAATCTCTCAAATTCCCAAATGGAACGGGAAGAACAATTAGCACGTTTTTTGTGAAAAAATAAAATAGCAGGGGGAAAATTATGATTGAGAATATG
Source organism: Paenibacillus amylolyticus (assembly GCF_003719335.1). Taxonomy (GTDB): domain Bacteria; phylum Bacillota; class Bacilli; order Paenibacillales; family Paenibacillaceae; genus Paenibacillus; species Paenibacillus amylolyticus_D. The sequence continues at coordinate 121,616 of NZ_RIAS01000006.1, read as the reverse complement.
GTAGGTATGATTGGTAACACACCTCTAATTCAATTGAAAGTGAACGCCTCCCCGGTGCATCCAGGAAAATGTTTTGCAAAACTGGAACTGATGAATCCATTTGGAATGAAAGATCGCGTTGCCAAAAGAGTCATAGAGTGTGCTAAGAAATCAGGCGTTTTAAAAGAAGGTGCCCCTATTATTGAGAGTTCATCAGGAACAATGGCTTGCGGGCTTGCACTGGTCGGACGTTGTATGGGACATCCTGTGCATATTGTTACTGACCCTCGTATAGATAGGGTCACCCATGCGAAATTAGAATCTTTGGGTTGCAAGATTCATATTGTATCGAAAATGGGGGCAGAGGGAGGTTGGCAATCAGCACGTCTGGAGATGTTAAATTCTTTACTGTTGCAATACCCTGATGCTTTTTGGCCACGGCAATATGAAAATCCCGAGAACCCTAACGCTTATGAAGATATGGCGATGGAGATCGTAAAGGATATTGGCAAAGTAGATATTCTGGTAGGTTCTGTAGGAAGTGGGGGTTCACTGTCCGGAACTGCTCAAACGTTAAAAAAATATAATCCGAATCTGAAGGTAGTTGCAGTCGATGCGGTTGGCAGTGTAATCTTCGGTCAACCGGATCATCCAGGACGGCTGCAGGGCGGATTAGGGAACAGCTTAATAGCTCCAAATGTCAATTTTAATATCATTGATGAAGTCCATTGGCTGAATGATGAGGAAGCATTTAATGCAACTCTGCAACTTGCGTATCAAGAGCAAATTTTTGCAGGAAACAGTTCTGGCTCTGCTTATCATGTCGCCAAGTGGTTAGCAGCACAAGCGGAGGAATCCTGTAATGTCGTTGCGATTTTTCCTGATCGGGGCGACCGATATGCCAACAGTATCTATAACCAAGAATACTATGGAAAAAATAACTTACTTATAGGTAGAATACAAACGGAGCCTAAATGTATCGAGTTAAATACGGTTGCCGATTCATGGTCTTATGCTTCTCTTCCAAAGAATCAGGCTAGTAAATGTCTTGTCTTTATTGAATCGAATACAACAGGAACGGGAATGCAGGCATTGCAAAAGGCAAGGGATTTAAATTACGAACCTGTATTAATGGCTAGAAATCCAGATATGTATCGTAATTTAAATCATGATCTTTGTGCTGTTATAACGGCTGAGACAAATGATAAAGCGAGTTTGTATCAGGCTCTGATGAAAGAGAATATCCCATCCATAGTAGGAATTATGACAACAAGTGATTTTTACTTAGAAACGGCTGCTGAAATGGCTGGATATTTTGAACTGAAGAGTAATAGTCGTGATTCAATACATATTTGCCGGAATAAAGCTCTTTTTCGAGAAAAACTCAATGCTTACAGCTTGAAACAACCTAAATACGACATCATAACATCAGAATTTGAGTTGTATTCACTTCAATCGAAAATTGAATTTCCCTGTGTATGTAAAGTTGCAGATGACAGTGGATCCAATAATGTACTTCTCTGTTCTTCATGGGAAGAATTAGAGGAACATGCTCTGAAAATTTTGAAAATGGAGTTCAATGGACGTGGTCAAAGAACGGTACAAACTGTACTCGTGGAAGAGTATATCGAAGGGCCTGAATTTAGTGTTGAGATGTTTTCATGGGATGGTGTCGCGGAGTGTATTGGGATTACGGAGAAAACGGTAACTGGAAGCCCTTACTTTGTCGAACATGCGCATATATTCCCAGCCAAAATGTCTAAAGAAACGGAACATCACATTATAGATATGGTCACTTCCACACTTCAAGCCGTTAAATTCACATATGGTGCCTCACATACTGAGATAAAACTAACCGATCGAGGGGCATATATTATCGAAACGAATGCTCGATTGCCTGGAGGTATGATACCTGAGCTTGTCAGAAACTCTACTGGCATAGATTTGCTGAATAGCCAGATTCTCTGTTCTGTGGGTATAAAACCAGAATTTAAGAACGAGAATCTGGGAGTCTCAGGAATCTATTTTCTAACAGTGAAGGAATCCGGTATCTTGCGCAGCATTAATAACCTGAAGGCAATTCAAGGGATGGTCGAAGTGAAAAGTATCTCTGTCTATGTAAATGAAGGGGATGCTGTACAGGTACCTGAAAATTTCTCGCATAGAATTGGACATGTTATTGTTGCCGGCAATTCTTATGAAGAAGTAAAGCAATTGTTAAAGCAAATCGAACAGTTGATAACGTATTCCGTCGATCCACTACCCGCTGACCAAAGAACATTAATCTCGAATGGATAAGGAGCAGAATATGATTGAATTTAGAAGTGATACCTTTACCCTGCCTACATCAAGGATGATGGAAGCGATACAAACTGCAGCTCTCGGAGACGATGTGTACGGTGAAGATCCTACAGTCAAAGAACTGGAGGAGAAGACTGCTTTAATCTTAGGAAAAGAAGCTTCCATATTGATGCCTAGTGGTACTATGGCAAATTTGTCATCGATTATGGCACATTGTGTGAGGGGGTCAAAAATCCTTGTAGGGGATGAAAGTGATATCTATATCTATGAAGCTGCAGGGGCATCCGTATGTGGCGGTATTATGTACGAAAAAATTCCCACCATGTCCGATGGAACACTTCGTATCCAAGACTTGGAAGAAACGTTTCCTAAGGATGTAGACGATCCTCAATTCGCGCTTCCATCCCTAATTTGTATTGAAAACTCGCATAATCGAATGGGGGGAAAGGTTTTGCCCCTATCGTATCTTGAAGAGTTGAAAGCTTTTTCGATCAAGAAAAAGATACCAATCCATATGGATGGAGCAAGACTATTTAACGCAGCAATTTCATTAGGAGTAGCACCAAGAGAAATTACAAAATTTGCAGATACAGTACAAATTTGTTTATCTAAAGGATTATCTTCTCCGATCGGTTCTATGGTTGCCGGTTCAAAAGAGTTTATCAATAAAGTGTACCGAATTCGAAAAATGTTGGGAGGAGGTATGAGGCAAGCAGGAATCATAGCAGCTCCTGCGTTAATTGCGTTAGATGAATACATGGACAGATTAACTGTGGATCATGAACATGCGAGGATGTTGGTCGAAGGCTTGGCCAGTATACCTGGAGTGATCTTAGAAGCGGAAAACGTTGATACTAATATTGTCTTCTTTCGTGTTGACGCATCTAAACTCACAACAGAGATTTTTATCGAAGAAGCGACAAAAAGGGGATTAAATTTAGCAGAACTAGGCACGAACAGAATACGAATGGTTACTCATTCAGGGATCAACTCTACGGATATCAAAAAAGCGCTTAAAATCATACATTCTATATTGGCAGGATAAAACGTAGGAAATAGATTTCTAGGAAAGAGGGAGGATACGATGTCAGTAGCTTTAATTTTCCCAGGTCAAGGCTCTCAATATATAGGTATGGGAAAGGAACTGTGCTCATCATTTTCCCTGGCGAACCAGACACTTGATGAGGCAAGTGAAATCATCAAGATGGATATAACAAAATGCTGGAGGCCGGATTATAACCTGGATAATACTCGGGATGCACAACCCATGATTCTTGCTGTCAGCATTGCAGCATTTCGAGTTTTTCATCAAGAAATCGGATGGAGTCCCTCTGTAGCTGCTGGTCACAGTTTAGGAGAATATGCCGCTCTGGTAAGCAGTGGATGCATCTCTTTCAAAGAAGCTTTAAACATTGTAAAAGTACGAGGCGAATTAATGCAAGCAGCTGCAGAACAATTTCCTGGGCGAATGATTGCGGTGATGCATTCCGATGACTCAGATTTAGAAGAAATTTATGATCGTACAAAGAAACTTTGGAAAAATTTAACTCTCGCATGTCATAATTCAAAATCAAATAAGGTTTTTTCAGGAACGATCGAAGCTACAGAGATGTTTATAGACCATCTTAAAGATAAAAATATCCACTATAAAGTGATTAATAACTCAGGCGCATTTCATAACGATACGATGCAAAATGCGGCGAATAATATGTTTGATGTATTAAGTAATATAAAAGTGAACAAAGGGAATTTCCCAGTTCTATCAAATATAGACGCTCTTCCTCATACGGTGAATACGTTGAAAAAAATGCTTGTTCTACAAATTACCAAACCAGTCCGTTGGAAGGAAACAATGGATAATATAATTAAATATGGTGCGAAAGCATTTGTCGAAATCGGTCCGAGGAAAGTGCTGGGTAATATGATAGATGATGATAAGAAACATTTCCCATATGTATCCTTTTGTACAAGTAAAGACGTTGATCAGGTGAAAATGATGATGGAAAATCAGAATGATCATTTTGGGAGGACTAGACCTGATTTTTCTTCTATTAATCAATTACTAGATCACAGTGTGGTGATGAAAAACTATAACTCTTCTGATGCGAATTATAATGAAATTCATAAAATCTATCAAAAGATAAATGATTTGAAGAACAATGATCCCCTTAATTCAAATCGTGATAGACAAATTATCCAATATATATTGAAGGTATTTGCTTTGAAAAATATTCCTTCGGAAGAACAAGAGAACTTCAAAAATAAATGGCTGAGAGAATATGCATAAAATAAAATTCCAGTGGGAGTTGTTGAAATGAATTTTCCTACTTCTTTAATAGAGGCTTTTAAAAGAGTTAGTGAGATCGAAGATCGCGGTATTAACTTCATCAATGGGGACAGCGATACAACATTCATTTCTTATAGACAACTGTATTTCGAAGCACTTCATACGTTGGACTTCCTCAATAGCAAAGGGGTAAGCGTTGATGATGAATTGGTTCTTTATTTCGAAGAGAAGGACATGAACAGATTTGTAACCTACTACTGGGCATGTATTCTTGGAGGTATCATTCCTGTTCCCTTGGCGACAGGAAATAATAACGAGCATAGAAAAAAATTATTCGAGGTCTGGGTGACTCTCAAAAATCCGTACATAATCACAGATCAATCGATATGGGACAGACTATTGTCCAAATCGGTTATTGATCCGTATACTCTGAGCATGCATGAGAGGGTGTTGTTTTATGAGCACAAAGATTCAAGAGCTCATGAGCCACATCATTCTGGTATATCCCGAACAAGCGAAGAAATTGCGTTTATTCAATTCTCTTCTGGATCAACAGGGACACCTAAAGGTGTCGTTTTAACCCATCAGAATTTAATGTATAACATCAGAGATATTACGACCCAATTAGGTATTACAGCAAAAGATTCGACGTTATCATGGATGCCGTTAACACATGATATGGGATTAATCGTATATCATCTCTTGCCCTTAGTTAGTGGCCTGAATCAGCATCTGATTGCTACTTCGACGTTTATTCGCCGTCCTATGTTATGGATGAAAAAAATTAGCGATCATAAAATAACCTTTACAGGATCTCCTAATTTTGGTTTAAAGTATTTGTTTTCAAAATTCAAAAAAGAAAATGCAGAGCATTGGGATCTCTCAAGTTTAAGAATTATTCTAAATGGAGCGGAGCCGATAGCGCATCAAGTTAGTATGAATTTTATGCAATGTTTAGCCCCGTATCAGTTGAGAGCAGACGCTATGTTTGCAGCGTATGGACTAGCTGAAGCCTCGGTGGGAGTTTCAGCAGGGAAATTAACGTCCGAGCCGTTGTTACTTCATAGAAAATTACTAACTATCGGTAACGCAATACATGTAACTGACGATCAAGAAGAAGGCTTATCAGTGGTTCATGTGGGCACTGTTTTTGAGAACTGCGATTTACGGATCACAGATGATAACGATGTTGTAGTCCCCGATCGGTTCTACGGACATGTTCAAATAAAAGGAAAAAATGTGACCCAGGGTTACTATCATAATGAGGAAGCTACCGCCAAACTCAAAACGTTAGATGGCTGGACTAGAACAGGGGATTTGGGATTTTTTGTAGATAGGAAATTGTATGTGATTGGAAGATATAAAGATATTATTTTTGTTAATGGTCAGAATGTATACCCACATGATATAGAAAGAGTCGCTGAAGGATTCGAGAATATTGAGCTCGGGAAAGTGGCTGCATGTGGTGTTTACGACACAACGACAAATGAAGATCAAATCATTCTTTTCGTGGTGCATAAAGATTCTTCCAAAGATTTCTCAGCATATGCTGCACGATTAAAGGGCTATATCAATGAACAGACCGGATGGAAAATTACAGATGTGGTACCTGTTCGGCAGTTACCTAAAACGACCAGTGGGAAAGTGCAGCGATACAAATTAGCTGACGAATACTCTAGTGGTATGTACAAATCCCAATCTGTACCCAGCAATGAAGCAGTCGATGAGGAAACTCGAGCAGCCAAAAAAAGTCCCAAAGAACAAGTTGAAGAATTCGAAAATAAACTTGTAAAGATTTTTAAAGATGTATTGTCGATCCATGATGTAAACAAACATGATCGTTTCTTTGAAATAGGAGCAACTTCTATCCAATTAACGGAAATTGCTACTCAAGTAGAAGATGAATTGAACATCGTTATTCCGACATCTGACTTTTTCTCGTATCCAACGATTAATCAGTTAGCGAATTACCTCTTAGGTACTGAAAGTCAGGAAATAGATGTTAAATCGAAAACAAAGCGACAAAAGGAAGTTAATGACCTCCCGCACTTTAAGAAAAGTGATATTGCGATCATTGGAATGTCAGGTGAGTTTGCTGGAGCGGCTGATTTAGATGAATATTGGAGAATAGTTGCTACAGGGCAAGATGCGATCGGTCCATTGAGTGAGGAGAGAGCTAAGGATGCGCGTCAGTTCATTAATAGAAAGAACAACGATTTCACATTTGTTGAGGGAGGATTTCTCAAAGAAATCGATAAATTTGATTATTCATTTTTTGGAATGACACCCAAAGAAGCAGAACTTATGGACCCTAATCAACGATTATTTTTACAAACGGCCTGGCACACCCTTGAAAATGCGGGATATGGAGGAGGACAGCTATCCGGACGTCAAGTCGGTGTCTTTGTTGGGGCGTCAAAAATCGGCCAAACCTATGAGCAATTAGTAATGGAAGGTGATAACGCCTCCATAGCACAATATGCTGTTGGTAACCTTTCTTCCATCATATCAGGTCGAATTTCATATTTACTGAATTTTAAAGGGCCAGCAATAACAATCGACACGGCCTGCTCTTCTTCACTAGTAGCTGTGCATATGGCATGTGAAAGCATTATACGAGGCGAGAGTGAACTGGCTATTGCTGGAGGTGTAAGGACACTTCTCCTCCCAATCAAGTCAGGGATTGGTATGGAGTCCTCAGACGATCGAGCTAGAAGCTTCGATGATGATTCAGATGGTACGGGAACTGGAGAAGGAGTAGCCTCTATTTTGTTAAAGTCGTTGGAGCAAGCCGTTGCGGATGGGGACTATATCCACGCAGTGATCAAAGGAAGTGCAATTAATCAGGACGGAGCAACCGTAGGTATGACCGCTCCTAATACAGAATCTCAGACCAATCTTATTTTAAAAGCGTGGCAGAACGCTGAGATTGAACCAGAGACCATTTCATATATTGAAACGCATGGTACAGGTACTCCTTTAGGTGATCCTATAGAGATTAACGCGATAAGTCATGCGTTCCAGAAACATACTTCCAACAAACAGTTCTGTGGAATTGGATCAGTCAAGGCCAACATTGGACATCTTTATGAAGCAGCGGGTATTGCCAGTCTAATTAAAACCATCCTTTGTTTGCAGCATACAGAAATACCGCCACTAACCCATTTTAAAAAACCTAACCGGAACATTCATTTCTTGGGTACTCCATTGTACGTTCCGACAAATTTAACAAATTGGCAAACGAATAACATCCCTAGACGCAGTGGAGTAAGTTCGTTTGGGTTCAGTGGTACGAATTGTCATGTTGTTTTGGAAGAATACAACCGCCTGGAGCAGCCTGTTCCCACTGAAGTAGACGACTATCAATTATTTACCTTGTCAGCTAAGACTCATGACTCGTTGTACGAATTGGTGAAAAAATACACGGAATTTCTTTCGTGTAATGTTAATTACACACTAAAAGAAATTTGTTATACGGCTAATATAGGTAGAACTCATTTCCCACTGCGGATCGGTATTGTCGCGCGCACACTTGAAGAGTTGAGATCGAAACTAACAGAAGTTCTAATTGCAGGAGGACTCATTCCAAAAGAACATGTGGATGAGCAATCACTTATTCAGGATTTTTCTAAACAAGCAAGCGAGATCTTAGGCAAATATGACACCCGGACTCCAATAAACAAAAAAGATATAGAAATCTTACGTGAATGCTATATCCAAGGTGCAAATTTCGACTTGTCTAAAGGAGATTCCAAACCAAACAAAGTGCCGCTGCCTGTGTATCCGTTCATGAAAAAGAGATGCTGGGTAGAACGAACTGAAACTTCAAGAGAGAAGATGGTTCGTAATGAGGCCGTGGTGGAGGAGGATCGAAGTGTGAAAAAAACATTAAAAAATACTGCGGATCATAGAGAGCTTCTTAAAGATATATTTCAAAAAATAACTGGATTCTCCAGGGATGAGATCAACACAGACTCCCATTTCTTAGAGATGGGTATCGACTCTATTATGTTGAATCAAGTCAAAATCAGTATCATGAAACAATTCTCAGTAGATATTCCCGTAAATTTGTTATTTGAATCCGTTACTAGTTTGAACAAGTTAAATAAATATATTATGGAGCATGCTCCATTGATGGAATCAGATGATGTTCAACACTCAAAAGAAGCATCTCAAATCATAACTCCGAAAAATGTTATTAGATCAGCACCGGCAAGTCGCTCAACTGATTCAAGCTTCTTAAGTATTATGGAACAGCAAATTAATCTGTTAAATAATCACCAGAAAAATTTAAATGAGATTTTCACTCAACAATTAGATCTAATGAGAATGGAACAGGGTGGTGCTGTAGAACAGGTTTCAACATCTGTTTCGATGAACAGCAACAGTGATCGCGGAGAAATAAGCATTGAACATATTAAGGAGCATAGAGATACTACGCTTCATGCTGATCTGCAACCCAAACAAAAGGTATTTGTACCATTCCAACCTATTGTTATTCGTTCCGAAAGTGGTCTGTCTAAAGAGCAGCAGCACTTTATGGATTCTTTCATCGAAGAATATACCAAGAAAACAAAGCAGTCTAAAAAATATACACAGACTTATAGAAAAGTACATGCTAATAATCGTAATGCCTCAGGTTTTCGTTCATATATGAAAGAAATGGTATACCCCGTGATTGCAGAAAAATCAATGGGTTCGAGACTATGGGATCTGGATGGTAATGAATACATTGATCTTACGATGGGGTTTGGCGTGAATTTGTTTGGTCATAATCCCTCATTTATAACAGATGAGTTGAAAATTGAAATTAGCAGCCAACCCGCTCCTCTTGGGCCTATGTCTAATATAGCTGGTCAGGTATCCGAGCTAATACGAGAGATAACAGGATGTGAAAGGGTTGCTTTCTATAATTCTGGAACTGAAGCGATTATGGTGGCTATCCGATTGGCTAGAGCACAGAGTGGACGTTCCAAAATAGTGCTATTCTCTGGATCATATCATGGAACCTTTGACGGAGTTCTTGGCGTTGCCGATATGAATGCAGATGATGGAGAGGCGTTGCCGATGGCCCCGGGTATCCCTGAAAGTTACTTAAAGGATGTTCTCATCCTAAACTATAATAGCCCCCATGCGTTAGAAGTTTTAGAGCGATATAAAGATGAAATTGCTGCAGTGGTAGTAGAACCAATCCAGAGCCGCAGACCCGATCTACAACCTAAGGCCTTTATCCAAGAGATAAGAACCTTAACAGAGCAGTCTGGTATAGCCTTGATTTTTGATGAAGTTATCACGGGTTTTCGGATTGATATTAGGGGGTCCCAAGGATGGTATGATATCGAAGCTGATATCGCTGTCTATGGAAAAGTTGTTGGTGGTGGGATGCCAATCGGTGTCGTTGCGGGAAAATCAAAATATTTGGATGCAGTAGATGGAGGATATTGGGAATTTGGGGATGATTCCTATCCGCCTCATGCTGAGATCAAAACATTTGTAGGCGGGACATTCTGTACTCATCCGATAACAATGAAGGCGGCATTGAAAACGTTAGAGTACTTAAAGGACAGAGGGCCGGGTCTGCAAAGGGAATTAAACGAACGCACCAATAAACTTATGCATACCTTGAACGAGTTCTTTAAACAAGAAAACGTTCCTATTCATATGGTCAACTGTGGATCACTCTTCAGGTTTGTATCGTTTGTGGATATTGAACTGTTCTATTATCTAATGATCAAAAACGGCGTATACATTTGGGAGGGGCGTAACTGCTTTTTATCAACAGCACATACTGAAGAGGATATAAATAAAATTGTGCGAGCTGTATATATGAGTATATATGAGCTAAAAAGAAATACGTTCTTTCAACACCAGCCTGACCTAGACAGTCCACTAAGGGAAGTGGAAAAAACAAGTGAAGTTTACCCCGTTACAAGTGAACAAAAACAATTATGGTTTGCATCCAAAGCAAGGCAGCACCAGTCTGCTGCGTTTACTGAACGAGTAGCTCTGGAATTGAAGGGTTCTATAGATGTGGAGAAGTTAACGAAGGCCCTCCAGACCATCACGGGTAGACATGAAGCGCTTCGAACCGTTATAGACCACAGTGGAGAGCAACAAATGGTCTTAACAGATAAAAATGTAGAGATTAATACCACAGATCTTACAGCAGACCTAAGAACAGCGAAAGATCTCGTATTTAAGGAATGGATGGCTAAAGAGAGTGAGAACCAGATGGAACTTAGTCCAGACTCTACGCTGACGAAATACCACTTGCTTAAAATGGAAAAAAATTATCATATTTTTGTTATGTCTTTTCATCATATTATTGCCGATGGCTGGTCCATTTCTGTCGTTGTAGACGAACTTCATAAGTTGTATAGCGCGTATTGCAGCCATGAACATGATCTTATTGAATTACCTGCGCCGGGTCAATTTAGAGAATATCTAGATTGGCGTGAGAAGCAGTTTAATACTTTAGAACATACAAAGGCAGTACAGTATTGGAAATCAATTTTTGCAGAACCGGTTAAGAATATTGTCATTCCGTCGATTACCGAAGACATGTTAAAGAGAGAATTTCAGGGTAAAAGGATTCATTTCAAATTGGAAAAATCGGTAACTGACAAACTCAGAAAATTGAGTATTCACTCTCAGAACAGTCTTTTTGTTACTTTATTTGCTGTATATAAAGTCTTTGTCCATCGTTTAACAGGCTATTCAAAACTTGTTATAGGTATCCCTGTGTCTGGTCAGGCACAAATGCAAAATTACAATTTGATTGGGAATTGCGCAAGCGTTCTACCGGTGGTCAGTAAAGTAAACAAGGGAGGCTCTTTTAGGGATTATTTAGCATCCCTCAAAGAAGCGATAAAGGAACTAGAAGACGTGAAGAAGTTCCCATTCTCTATGTTTATTGACTCATTAAACTTTAATCATGTACCTGAATTAAATGTTTTATTTAACATGGACAGGCCGATTTCAAAAACAAAATTGCATGATCTGGATGTTAAACTCATTCCAACTCCAATTCAGTACTCCAAATATGATCTCTTCATGAATGTGATGGACGTAAACGGAGAGCTTTGGTGTGAATTAGATGTAAATACACAGCTTGTTCAGGAGCATGAGATAGATCTGTGGGTGAGTTATTTTAATGAACTTGTTTCCAAAATCACGGAAAACGAAGATTCGCATTTAGAAAACATTATCATTGACCACGAGTTAGAGCACAGGATGAAGGCGTTAGTTTCTAAGGAGCACACGTTAAATAGCTGCATATCACAACAGGATGATTCCGTTCAAGCAGTTGAATCAAACTCGGAAAATATATCGATTACTGAAGAAAAATTAACTGCAATTTGGAAAGAGATTTTATCCATTAGAAAGATTGGAGTACACGATAGTTTTTTTGAACTCGGGGGGAATTCATTACAAGCCACAACGATTTTCTCTCGAATTCATAAAGAATTTAATATATCTATTCCTTTAAGTGAATTGTTTATTTCTACAACCATTCGTGCAATGAGTAGATATATTGAAAACTGCGAAGGCTCCGATCGAACAGAATATACACCTATCCCTAGTAGAGATATACTTTTGGCGGAAAATGAAAATAAATTACTTGAACCCCATTGTTATCCTCTCTCGAACGCTCAAGAAAGAGTGTGGTTTAGGGCACAGTTTACTGGGCATGCATACGGCGACGTATATCTGTATGAATTTAAAAATGGATTGCATATCGAGATTTTTCAGCAGGCTGTAAACATCTTAATTGAGCGGCATGAAATCATGAGAACCACAATTTCCGAAGTAGGTGGAGTATTCTATCAAAAAGTTCATCATCTTTTGAAGGTTCCCTTTGAGTACGCAGATCTGGCTCATTATTCAGATGAGGAACAGCGTGAGCGTATTGCTGAAGACGCACAGAGACAGAAAATTACAGAATTTGATTTAACCGTGGAATCCTTTTACCGTATGAAATTATATCATTTAGCTGATCAACAATTTATATTTTTGCTATCAGTACATCATATTGGTCATGATGGCTGGTCCCATTATGCCTTTTTGAATGACTTGTTCAAAATATATTCCTCTTTAATTCGAGGAGAAGATCCTCATAAAATAGCTCAACCTCGTCAATATGCAGATTTTTCGTTATGGCAGCATAAGCAAATTACAACTAAACGAGTTGAGAAACAGAGGGAATATTGGAAAGAAAAGTTGCAGAGATCTGCCCCTGTCCTTCAATTGCCAGGCGATTCTGAGGAGAAGATAAAAGAACAGGAAACGATCTCAGAGATATGCAGATACACCCTCACACCCGAATTGACTAAAAAAATATATGATTTAAACGTTTCAAGTGGGAGAACTACCAATTTTATTACAGTCCTCGCTGCTTTGAAAATCTGGATGGCTCATGTAACGGATGAAACTCTCATAACGATAGGATCGACTCTTTCTGGCCGTACACATCCAGACTTGGAAGGCATGATCGGTTTATGCATTAATCCGGTTGCTATGCGTACTGAGTTATCTGGAAATCCAACAATGCAAGATGTTCTACAAAGAGTCGCAGATACATGTGTTGGAGCATACACGAACCAAGAGTATCCTTTTGATTTGGTTATGCAGGATCAGTATGTTATGCATGACCAGATTAAGTCGTTATACTCCGTATGTCTGATCGGACAAAATGCCCATACGACGAAACTTCAGAACGATGAGATTGATATTCGATTCTGCAACTTGGATGAGTTTCAGACCAAGGGAATGGATATCACGGTTGGTAATTATGAAATGGATCACAATGAAAAAACAAAATTAGATTTGTTGATTTATTTGTTTGATAATGATGATCAACTCTTGTTTGAAATCTATTATAACCACACTAAATTTTGTACAGATACGATCCAGAATTTTTTTGAGCAGATGGAGCAAGTTCTCGATCAAATGGTGAATTCCCCGAGCATGAGGTTATCACAAGTTAAGTTAAATGATGATACGTTGTTGCAGGAACTGTTCAACTAAAAAATTTACCGGCAGAGGGTGTATCTATTTCATGAACTATCTATCGAAAGAAAATGTTTCAGAAGTTCTGGAATTATCTCACATTCAAAAAGAGTATTTACAACAACATGCTGTAAACCAGCTTGTATTCGAACTCCCCTTGAATATAGACAGAAGCCAAATCCAAAGGACATGGGATACATTGGTTGAAGATTCACCTGCACTACGAACCATTTTTCGTTCTTTAAAAAATAGAACGGTACAAGTTGTACTCAAATCGATACCTATTGAATTGCATTGGATGGATAGAGAGGCTGTATCTTTGGCAGATCAACAGGTTGAGATTGAACTTGTTGCAAAAGAGTACAGAGGTGAGTTTCTTATAAGCGAAGAACCCTTGCATAGAGTAGCTATCCTTACCTTTGGACAAGCGAGAACGGTTTTAATATGGACATTTAATGTTCTGAGCATAGATATGTATAGTTGTGAGCTTTTATTTGACAAATGGATGGTGCAAGCGAAGGCGATTCAAGATAAGGACTTACGTTACGGGGATATAAAAAGTTATCTTCAATGGGAAGCAGAGCAAGATGGGAAGCCTGCTCAGGATTATTGGTCCGATAAGATGGGGCAATACTCCTTTTCAGCTCTCCAAGTGCCTGAGACTCAATCAAGTTCTGAAAACCAAAGTATATATAAAAAAATGAATGCAGACCTTCCGGAAGATCTGGTTGATTTGATTAAAGAGTGTAGCCGTCAACATAACACTTCTTTGAATAGCATAGTGTACTCTGCCTGGTTGCTCGCATTACATGTGTATACAGGAGATGTAAACGTCGCTTGCGGCTCGACTCTGACAGCAGATTTAGAAACATTCCCCACCACCGATGGGATGATAGGGTCATTTAGTCATTCTTTACCTATACAAGTCAGATTGGACTCCAGTCAGAAGTGTATCGATGTAATTCAAGATGTGGAATACCAATTGAAATCGATAAGAACTTTCGGTAGTACAACAGTTACGATGGTCAAAAATAATACTTCTTCTCAACAGGACAGATTGTTATTTGATACAAATTTAACGATTAATCATGACCGATCTATAGAGAAATCACATGGTGTTTTGTTTAAGGAGAGCCAGTCCTTTTTGGAAATCTTCATTACCATGGGGACGAAATGGAATATTGAATTTCATAATTCAAGCGGAGCATCACTGGAACAACTAGAACATATCATGCTTCATTTTCAAACCATCCTGAGAAGTGTGGTTGTAGGAATGAATCATTGTCTTGATACGTTAACTTTACTGCCAGAGACTGAGCGTAAACGCTTAGTGCATGACTTTAATCAAAGTAATATTGCTCCGTTTTCAGTTAGCCATACGGTAAATGAGATTATTGAAGAGCAAGTAAGAAGATATCCAGATAAAATTGCGGTCGTATGTAATGAGAAGTCACTGACATATCAGGAGATAAACGATAGAGCAAACCGATTGGCAGGTTGGCTTCGAGATCAACATCTCAAGCCAGATGATCTAGTAGGCATATGGGCTGATCGAAGTATAGAAATGCTAACAAGTATAGTTGCTGTGATGAAGGCAGGAGGAGCGTATGTACCACTAGATATCTCTTATCCTGATAAGCGTTTGCAGCATATTGTGGAAAATGGAAATATTTCTATTATGCTTATTGATCATCAAGCGAAAAGCCGGTATTTTGATGTTTTTCAGGATTCGAGCGAACGGCCAAAGTTTCTTACCATTCAAACAGTAGTCGAAACCATAGAGGGGGATCATCCCCTTTATCGTTTTCCAACGGATAATTTAAATGTTATTCATACCAACAACAATCTAGCAAATGTGTTTTTTACATCGGGTTCTACAGGTCAGCCCAAAGGAGCCATGATAGAACATGAGGGCATGCTTAACCATTTATATGCCAAAATCAACTTGTTGGGTTTGAATGAAGAGAGTATTGTTGCGCAGAATGCTTCCCACTGCTTTGATATCTCTGTGTGGCAATTTTTAGCCCCTCTTATGGTTGGGGGACAGGTTATTATATATCCAAATGAGGTTGCAATGGATCCTCTCCGTTTGTTGGAATCGGTATGCACATACCAAGTTAATGTACTTGAGATGGTGCCTGCAATTAGTGAATTATTTCTTCAAAGTGCAACAGAGAACCAATTCAAGCTTGAACATCTGCATTATATGATTTCAACAGGAGAAGGCCTTTCGGTTCCATTGTTGCAACGCTGGCAGAGTAGCTACCCGGATGTGAAAGTTGTTAATACATATGGGGCTACTGAATGTTCAGATGATACGTCCCATATCGTTATTGACAAGAATTATCACCATAATGACCATTATGTTGAATTAGGCAAGCCGATCCCCAATATGAAGCATTACGTATTGGATTCATGGAAACGGATGGTTCCTATCGGATGTAACGGCGAAATATATATCAGCGGAATCGGAGTAGGCAGAGGATATTTAAATGACATCGAACGTACAGGTGCTGCCTTTTTTAGTTATAAACTGCACGGAGAGGATATGCAAAAATTTTATAAAACGGGAGACTTGGGAAGATATACGCCAGAAGGCAGGCTTATGTTTATTTCAAGAAGTGATTTTCAAGTCAAAATTAGAGGCTTGCGCATTGAATTAGGTGAGATTGAGTCGGTGTTACTGAAACATGATGAGGTAAGACAAGTCATTGTGGTTGCCGAAGCAAGGGATCATGGGGAACATGAGATTGCAGCGTATCTTGTTTTAAACTCCAATATTAGTGAAAAAGAATTAAGAGACTACATGGGAGCATTATTACCCGTCTATATGATACCGCAACGAATGATGATACTGGAGGAAATGCCTCTTAACCAAAATGGAAAAATTGATAGGAAAGCCTTGCCTCTCATTGGGGATAACTCATTTTCGGAGGAACATTATGTTGCCCCGGAGGGATATTGGGAAAATACGGTTACAAAAATATGGTTCGATGTATTGGGTCTAGAAAGAATCAGCGTTGAGGCACCCTTCTTCTCATTGGGTGGAAACTCACTAAAAACGATTCAAGTTCGCTCGCGTTTTAAACAACATTTAGGGATTGATGTATCAATTAAGTCTCTTTTTGAACATCAGACGATCCGGAAGCTTGCTATCTTTCTTAATCAAACTTCCACCACTGAGGGTCATGAGCAACAAAGCATAGAGAAACTAGAGCCAGCTACATCCTATGCGATGTCGAACGCGCAACATCGGCTCTACTTTTTAAATTTGTTAGAACCACACAATCATTCATATAATATGTTAGTTTCTTTAGATTTTAAAAGGGAAATGAACCAAGCTATTTTCCAAAAAGCGGTTGTAGCCTTGGTAGATAAACATGAATCGCTTCGCACAACCTTTGTGCTCAACGATGGGGTTCCGGCTCAACGGATTACTGCCCAAGCGAACATAGAGGTGAAGTTCGAAGACATCTCAGGACTGAATCAGACTGCTCAGATGAAGAAGATTGATCAAATTGAACGCGAAGAGAAGAGCTTTTCATTTGATTTAGAACAAGGACCTTTATTCAAAGTACAAGTCACCGAAGTGTCCGTTAATCATTTTATTATTTGGATGAGTATGCACCATATCATAAGTGATTACTGGTCTTGGCAGATTATCGTTAAGGACTTAATGGAGTTGTATGAGTCTTATGAAAAGAATAATAA
Organism: Paenibacillus amylolyticus; assembly: GCF_003719335.1. Taxonomy (GTDB): domain Bacteria; phylum Bacillota; class Bacilli; order Paenibacillales; family Paenibacillaceae; genus Paenibacillus; species Paenibacillus amylolyticus_D. Next base: position 104,329 of record NZ_RIAS01000006.1, on the reverse strand, counting down.
GTTCCCTTCTGTAAAGAATGCAACTGTGTACCATTATAAAGAATATGCGAATTGGCAGAATAAGCGATTTGAAAATGGAGAATTGCAAGGTATGAGAACCTACTGGCTTAATCAATTGACAGGGGAACTACCTACTTTAAATATGCCTATTGACTACGCAAGTTCGGTTACTTCCAATTTTAGCGCTAGTCAGGTAGACGGCTTTATTCCTAACGCTCAACTAGAGAAATTTAAAAAAATGTCATTACAACATAACACTAGTTTATTTGTGACCCTTTTATCTCTATATGGTGTGTTACTAACTAGGCTTAGCCAACAGAAGGATTTGATTATTGGCACACCAGAGGCGGGAAGACATCAAATGCAATTTGAAGACGTTGTGGGATTTTTCGTAAATAATTTAATCCTTCGAATGAACTTTGAAGGTGATCCGTCATTTTTGGATGTATTAAAGAAAAATAGAGATATGACAATAGAGGCTTATTCAAACAGTGAATATCCTTTTAATTTATTGGTTGAGGATCTGAAATTAGAGCGGGATTTTAATCGACCTACACTATACAATAGTCAATTTCAACTTATCCCATTAGAAGATGGTCTTCTGACGGATCAAATGAACATCCAATTACGTTCGACTAAAAATTATTACATGGATGTAGATCTCTCTTTATTGGCAACTGAGGTCAAGGAGGGACTCAAACTAGAGTTGCAATATAGAACGGATATCTTTAATGAAGCTACGGTAAGTCGATGGATGAATTATTTTACACATATCGTTGAATTTGTTTTGACAACTCCAACGACCAAAATTGATCATATTCCTTTAGTTACTGGTGAAGAACGAGATCTACAGCTTTATCAATGGAATCAAACTGAGCGAAAAAATTCAGGCAGGTATACTGCAATCCGGCGTTTTGAAGAGATGGTTGAGCACTATCCAAGCCGCATTGCGGTAGAGCATCATCAGGAGCAGTTTAGTTATCAGGAACTTGCCCAAAAAGTCGATCAGTGTGCGTCTGCTTTGTGTGCCAAAGGTATGAACCGAGGATCAAAGGTAGCTGTCAGTATGCGGAACTCTGCTAATCTGGTTGTATCACTTCTGGCTATCTGGAAAACCGGGGCTGCCTATGTGCCTCTAGATCCGTATTTCCCGCAAGAACGTTTAGCGTATATGTTGGCCGATTCGGACGCCCAGTTGTTACTTGTTGATAATACAACATCGGGAACGTGGGAATCCCATGACATTCCAAGCTTGAATGTACAGACTCGGTTGGCATCATCCGCGATGACCGGAGGGAGTGCCATCGTGGATCGTTCTGAGCCAGAAGGATTAGCCTATATTTTGTACACATCAGGTTCGACAGGGAAACCTAAGGGTGTGGAGATTTCACATCAAGCATTGAGCAATTTTTTAACAAGTATGTCCGAAGAGCCGGGGATGAGTAAGGAAGATCGGTTACTGTCCGTAACATCGATTTCTTTTGACATCAGTGTATTGGAGCTGTTTCTTCCTCTCACAACAGGTGCGAGAGTCCTCTTGGTAGACCGAGAGACAGCAACGGATGGCATCTCGTTATCACGTCTAATCCAAGAAAAAGAACCCACCATGATGCAGGCTACCCCGTCAACATGGCAGTTGTTACTCGCATCTGGATGGGAAGGAAGCCCGGAATTAAAGATTCTGTGCGGCGGGGAGAGCTGGTCGAGAGAGTTGGCTGGTCAATTACAGGCCCGAAGCAAGGAGCTTTGGAATATGTACGGGCCTACCGAGACAACCATTTGGTCGGCAATTCACCATGTCCGAGAACAGGAAGGAAGGATTCCTATTGGGCGCCCGATTGCCAATACCCAGATGTATGTACTGGATCGCGGCAAGGAACCGGTGCCCATTGGTGTAGCTGGTGAGCTCTATATCGGCGGAGAAGGTGTAGCGAATGGATACTGGAACCGGGGAGAACTAACGGAAGAGAAATTTGTAGACAATGTGTTTACGGGAAAGGGCAAGATGTATGGAACGGGCGATTTGGCCAGGTACAATGCGGAAGGTATTTTGGAATGTTTGGGGCGGATAGATCAGCAAGTGAAAATTAGAGGTTACCGGATTGAATTATCTGAAATTGAACACCAGCTGCTGCAACATGAAGCCGTTGAAAATGCGGTTGTAGTCTCGGTACAAGTAGGTGAAGCAGCGCAGCTAGCCGCGTACCTTGTACTCCAGCCGGGCATGTCTTGGCCTGGGCATCAGGCAATACGGCAACATTTGCAACAAACCCTTCCTGAATACATGGTGCCTGTATTGTATAGGGAAATCGAGAAATTACCGTTAACACCCAACGGGAAGATAGATCGAAAATCATTACCGATGATCATAGACTTGCAACATGATAAATCTTATGTACCTCCTCGTGATCTGCAGGAGTTAAAAATGACAAAAATCTGGGAGAAAATTTTGAAAGTCCACCCAATTAGTGTCACCACTAACTTTTTCTCGATTGGTGGACATTCCTTAAAAGCTATTCAGTTATTACATGAAATTAACGCGGAATTTGGTACGGAATTACGTCTTGCTAGCCTTTTGAAAGAGCCGACAATTGCAAGTATTTGTGCACTTTTGGGCGGGGAAAAACAAAATTTGGCTTCTTCTTATCTTATTCAACTTCAAGAAGGTGAGAATCGTTCAACAAGCCCACTAATCCTGATCCATCCCCAAGGAGGAGGCATACTTCACTATTTCCATTTGGTTAATTCATTGGGAACGTCAGAGTGTATTTACGGAATTCAAGCCCCTGGTTATGAATCGGATGAAGAGCCATTAGATAGCATAGAAGAAATGGCAGAACTCTATGTTACAGAGATCAAAAGAAAGATCCCAACTGGTCCGTATAAACTGATTGGTTGGTCTTTTGGTGGAATGGTTGCTTACGAGATGGCACGAATGTTTGAAAAGATGGGTGAGAAGATTGAATTTATTGGTTTATTTGATGTTCAGCCTCTCGACCAATCTATGAATATTTATGATGAATTTACAGAGCAAGATGCAATTATGTATTTTGCTACTTTATTCGATCTAGATCCCCTCCAATTTGACAGAACAGATAGCGAGACTGCACTAAATCTACTACTGGATGAAGCAAGGAAACGTGAGGATTGGCCGGTAGGCATGAGTTCCAAACAATTAAAACAAAAAATGAATGTGTTGGTAGCTGCGGGACAAGCGATGAGGAAATACAGATATGGCAATCCGATTAATTCTGATCTCCAGTTATTTTATGTACAAGAGGTATCTAAACATCTTCATAAGCTAATTAATCCAAGCCACTGGAAACATCGAACCAAAGGCACGTTAAGCACATTCCTTGTGCCTGGGGATCATAATACCATGGCGTTACCACCTCACGTAGACGAACTGGCTCAGATGATCATGACTTATTGGAATGAATACTCTGCAGAGGGTGGGAGGGAGACTATTGATATCGGATCTCAAAAATAATGTAATATCCAAAGAAAAGATAGGAATTGGGATGGCTTATGGTACTTTTGGAGAGTTATTACAAGGCATGACAGTGGAGAGTAACCAGGATTTTTTGGTTACTTTCCCTATCCAAAATTTCACTAAAGTCGTGTTTTGTCCTGATTCAACCCCACGATTGAAAGTCATACCGGAGTTCAAACAAAAATCAGCAAGACTGGCAACCGAAATTTTAAACATATTCAAGCTGCCGCCAGGTGGAACGATTTGTATTGAAAGTGATTTACCCGTGGGAAAAGGATTAGCAAGTTCATCTGCAGATCTGGTAGCTACTGCGAGGTCGATTGAATCCTATTATGGTATAACGATTCCCTTACAGCTACTGCAGAAGGTGATGAAAGATATTGAGCCGAGTGATGGAGTGATGTACCCGGAGGTCGTAGCTTTCTATCATAGAGAGGTCGAACTATTTGAAAAATTAGGTGTTCTTCCAAAACTTACGGTACTTGCCATAGACGAAGGCGGGGAGATTGATACGATCCAATATAATCGGAATAAAAAAGAATTTACGATCGAAGAGCGTACCCAATACACAGATTTAATGATGCAGTTAAAGTTTGCCTTTTGTAATCAAGATGTGCATTCGATCGGTCAGGTTGCAACGAGAAGTGCCCTGTTGAATCAAGAGAGGCTAGCAAAGCAAAGTATCTCACACTTACTTGAAATATCGAATAACTATAACGCATTGGGTGTTATCATCGCCCACAGCGGTACGTATATTGGTATTTTACTCTCCGATGATGAGACTGATTACAAAGACAAATTAGAAGCAATCCATGTAGATCTGAGAAACGTCTATGGAGAGGTTAAAATATTTCATTCCGTTTCTACGATTAGTAATGCGATGGACAAATAAGTGTTTTCACCAAGAAGGTGTAACAGTTCTGAGCTAGGAAAGGACGATGAATTTGGGGAAAATTAAGTTTTTACAGCCCTTAAAAAACAAGCGATTTTCTTTATTGTTTTCAGGACAATTGTTATCTGACTGTGGCAATTGGCTTGACTATATTGCCATATACACGTTACTGGTGTATACATGGCAACTTGGTCCTGATGCGGTGGCTGCTCAAGTTATTGCCGCAGGTGTCCCCTGGATATTTCTTGGGCCATTGATTAGTGTATGGGTGGATCGTTTGCCTACTAAAGTAACTCTTGTTGTATCAGATATACTTCGGGCAATCATTGTATTTTGTTTGTTTTTTACGACCTCGCTTTGGTTATTGTTAATGCTGGTTTTTCTAAAGAATTCAGTTGCTACAGCTTTTGAACCAGCAAGGATGAAAACAATTAAAAGTGTTATCCCTCATCAAGAACTTTCTCAAGCCATTTCACTTAGTCAAACTTCTGTTTATTTAATGAAAATTATTGCTCCTATTGTTGGCGGAGTAATTGCTGCTCAGACTTCCTCATCATTTATCTTTTTAATTGAAGGTGTACTCTTTCTCATCTCTTCAGTGTTACTTTCGTTTATTCCAAATGATTTGAACCAAACACAATCTGTTGATAAGCCGAAGTTTTGGAAAGAACTAACAGGTGGGATCAAACATTTAAAAACGACAGCTACACTTCTAATGGCAGTGATTCTAGTATCGGTTTCCTTGTTCTTGATTTTTCTCTTTGAAGGTCTGTTTGTATTGTGGGCCAAGGAACAACATCTGTCAGAGCAGGCTTATGGCATGCTTATCAGTGCAATTGGTCTTGGTAGCCTCGTAGGTGTATTGGGCGGGGGGAGTTGGGAGGGATGGAAGAAGAGTCCCTTATCTAGTATAAGCAGTGCTGTCTTCATTTCAGGAATTCTAGTTACTATACTTGGAATAGGCGGTATGCTGTCATTTCAGCTTCCAACTCTTGTTTGGAGTGCCATGGCATTTTGTGCGGGTGTATGTGCCGCATTCACGACTGTACCGTTCGGATATATATTACAGACAGAAACACCTTCCCATTTAATTGGGCGGGTTACCGGGAGTTCTAATGCACTTCAGAATGTATCTACGTTTCTCGCGCCATTGCTGGGTGCATCTTTGGCAGCGGCATTCTCGACTAACTTTGTATTTTTAGGAGCTGGAGTTGGTCTCGTGCTTCTTGGGGGGATCTCGACAATGACTGTACTCACCAATAAATCGAGAGATTCCTCCAATATAGAGCAGAAACAGGAGAATTATTAATTACTAGACACCTGTTTTAGATTTCATCAAACTTGAGGGTGATTGAATGGAGAGGTGCAAATATGGATACTTCCAAAACTTCTTTACTTGAGAATCAAGCCAATGAATATGAGAATTTTATTAGGAGTAACCGACATATTGTTTTAACAAGCAAGGAGCTGGATGAATTAAGTGTGATTTGTCGACTTGCACAAGTGACGCCACATGATATTTTGAAATTAACCTTTTATTTCTTATTGCAAAAATACAATTTTAATCGAGAAAATCCAGTCTATACTTTGACTGGAGGGCAACTAGAGTCAGTATGTATTGATTATGCTGACAGTGATTCTTTCAATGACATCATAAAAGGGTTTTCAGATGGAAATGTATATCGACAAACAGTAGAATTTTCACAATTAAATAAACAAAACCATAACAATTTCTTATTTGAGGATAGGGAATTCGAGGAGAATATGGAGTGGTTTTTAGCCCCAGGGATCTCTTATGATATGGTGATGAGTTACAGATTTCAGGGGATGAATCTAAACTGTTCTCTTTTGTGCGGCAAACAAACGAAACAGAGCTTGGATTTTATTAACCAGATGTTATCTCATTTTGAGAGACTATTAATAAACCTGATTGGTAATATACATAAGCCTTTTGGGAAAGTCGGCATATTAGATGAGAACGAACGCAATCGACAGTTGATCGAGTGGAATCAAACTGAGCGAAAAAATTCAGGCAGGTATACTGCAATCCGGCGTTTTGAAGAGATGGTTGAGCACTATCCAAGCCGCATTGCGGTAGAGCATCATCAGGAGCAGTTTAGTTATCAGGAACTTGCCCAAAAAGTCGATCAGTGTGCGTCTGCTTTGTGTGCCAAAGGTATGAACCGAGGATCAAAGGTAGCTGTCAGTATGCGGAACTCTGCTAATCTGGTTGTATCACTTCTGGCTATCTGGAAAACCGGGGCTGCCTATGTGCCTCTAGATCCGTATTTCCCGCAAGAACGTTTAGCGTATATGTTGGCCGATTCGGACGCCCAGTTGTTACTTGTTGATAATACAACATCGGGAACGTGGGAATCCCATGACATTCCAAGCTTGAATGTACAGACTCGGTTGGCATCATCCGCGATGACCGGAGGGAGTGCCATCGTGGATCGTTCTGAGCCAGAAGGATTAGCCTATATTTTGTACACATCAGGTTCGACAGGGAAACCTAAGGGTGTGGAGATTTCACATCAAGCATTGAGCAATTTTTTAACAAGTATGTCCGAAGAGCCGGGGATGAGTAAGGAAGATCGGTTACTGTCCGTAACATCGATTTCTTTTGACATCAGTGTATTGGAGCTGTTTCTTCCTCTCACAACAGGTGCGAGAGTCCTCTTGGTAGACCGAGAGACAGCAACGGATGGCATCTCGTTATCACGTCTAATCCAAGAAAAAGAACCCACCATGATGCAGGCTACCCCGTCAACATGGCAGTTGTTACTCGCATCTGGATGGGAAGGAAGCCCGGAATTAAAGATTCTGTGCGGCGGGGAGAGCTGGTCGAGAGAGTTGGCTGGTCAATTACAGGCCCGAAGCAAGGAGCTTTGGAATATGTACGGGCCTACCGAGACAACCATTTGGTCGGCAATTCACCATGTCCGAGAACAGGAAGGAAGGATTCCTATTGGGCGCCCGATTGCCAATACCCAGATGTATGTACTGGATCGCGGCAAGGAACCGGTGCCCATTGGTGTAGCTGGTGAGCTCTATATCGGCGGAGAAGGTGTAGCGAATGGATACTGGAACCGGGGAGAACTAACGGAAGAGAAATTTGTAGACAATGTGTTTACGGGAAAGGGCAAGATGTATGGAACGGGCGATTTGGCCAGGTACAATGCGGAAGGTATTTTGGAATGTTTGGGGCGGATAGATCAGCAAGTGAAAATTAGAGGTTACCGGATTGAATTATCTGAAATTGAACACCAGCTGCTGCAACATGAAGCCGTTGAAAATGCGGTTGTAGTCTCGGTACAAGTAGGTGAAGCAGCGCAGCTAGCCGCGTACCTTGTACTCCAGCCGGGCATGTCTTGGCCTGGGCATCAGGCAATACGGCAACATTTGCAACAAACCCTACCTGAATACATGGTGCCTGTATTGTATAGGGAAATCGAGAAATTACCGTTAACACCTAACGGGAAAATAGATCGCAAATTGCTAATGTTACAAGAAGTTCAGATAGAAGATTCAGATAGTAAAGTAATGCCTAGAAATACAGTTGAACAAATGCTCGCAGATATCTGGAAAGAAACTCTTAATCTTCAATCCGTCGGAGTGTATGATAATTTTTTTGAACTAGGGGGTCACTCTTTAGCGGCAACTAAAATGATGGTGCGTATCAATAGAATCATTCAAGGTGATTTGTCCTTGAGTGTAATCTTCAATGGGCCAACCATTGATGAAATGGCTCATTTTATTCATACTTTAGGTATTAAACCATTGGCCGAACCTGCAATTGAGACAACTTCAAAGCGAGAAAGAATAAAGCCGTCATTTGCACAAGATAGGGTGCTCTTTTTGGATCAACTACTTGAAGAGAGATACGTGTATAACGTGCCTTTTTTTATGGAGCTGGAGGGTGAACTGAATCCGCTTATTTTTGAAGAAAGCATACTTGAAATTGTGAAAAGGCATGAAGTTCTCCGTTCCGCTTTTAGTTATAATGCAGGATTCTCAGAGGTTCAAGTTCTTGAAGCTGAAATTTCGTATAAGTACCATGATTTTACAAGGTTTTCAGAGCAGCAAAAGGTTACTCAGACCGATACACTTCTTCAAGAGCTGATTTGTATGGAGTTTATATTGAATCATCCGCCTTTGTTTCATGTTTCATTAATTCGTCTAGAGAGAAAGAAATATATAATGGGTCTTGTGTTCCATCATATCATTAGTGATGATTGGTCCATTGAGTTGTTTATGAAAGAATTCTCCATGTTTTATGAAAATAAAGTGTTAAATAGAAAGAATGAAATGACTCCACTTACTATTCAATACGGAGATTATGCACTCTGGGAACAATTGCCGGTGCAATCTAAACAAATGAATGAGCATTTGGAGTATTGGAAGAAAAAGCTGAATCAGGATTGGTCTGCTCTCGCTTTACCTTCCGATCGTAAGCTTGTGAAGAAAGCATCACATAAGGGAAATGTATTTAACTTTGTTATACCTAAAAATATAACCGCAAGACTCCTGAGCCTTGGCGAGGAAAATAACAGCACAATGTACATGGTTTTACTCACGTTGTTTCAAATTTTGTGCTATAAATATTCTGGTCAATCTAAGTTTCTAATTGGATCACCTGTTAGTAACCGAAATCGAATTGAAACTGAACATGTTATAGGTTTTTTTGTGAATACGGTTATTATTTCTGCTGATGTAGGGGGAGATCCGACATTCAAGCGGCTTCTACAGGATGTACGTCAAACGGTATTGGAAGCTTTTGAACATCAAGTTCCATTGGATAAGTTAGTGGAAGTCCTGAAACAAGATCATTCCAGAGGGGATCATTCTTTAATCCAAGCAATGTTTCAAGTTGCCCCAGAAATCAGACTATCCATCGAAGGGATAGATATGCAAGAAAAATCAGTCGGGATAAATACATCCAAGTTTGATATTAGTTTAAATATGAAGATCAGTCATGAAAGTTTATATGGACAAATCAATTATCGAACAGACTTATTTAGCGAAGAGTGGATAGGCCAATTCAGCAAACATTTTCAGAAATTAATCATAAATGCCGTTGAAAACCCTGAGATTCAGATTAGTCAGTTACAACTTCTTGGTCCTGATGAGTTAAAAACAATCGCCATTCAAGCTGATGTTGAAGGAGCACACTTGGCAGGAGCGCATGTTATAGATTTATTTGAAAAACAGGTTCGTGAAACCCCTCAACATATCGCAGTAACTTATGAATTGGAAAAGATAACGTATGAACAATTAAACCAACGCGCAAATCAAATCGCACACTTTTTAATAGAGGAACAGGCAAGCAAAAAGATAGACATTGTAGGTATTTGTATAGAAAGATCGATCGATATGATTACTGTATTACTAGGAGTTTTAAAGGCAGGGATAGCTTATTTGCCCCTCGATCCGGCGATTCCTAAGCAAAGATTGCAATATCAACTTCAAGATTCGGGTGTCGAGTCTGTGTTCACTAGTGGATTCTCAGATGCATTTCTCTCGATAAAAGACGCTATACGAACAATAGATTTGGATAGCGAGTGGACTCAATCTCAATTGGGTCGTCAGCCTACAACGAATCCAGCGTGTCCTGTTGAGGGGACCGATCTAGTTTATTTGATATATACTTCAGGCTCCACAGGGTACCCTAAGGGAGTTATGGTGGAACATCGAAATCTTATGAATTACTTATCCGGTACGCAAAAATCCATTCGTTTAGAGGTGGGTTCTAGTTATGCGACAGTATCTACTCTTGCTGCTGATTTAGGGAATACGATGATATTTCATTCTTTAATTAGTGGGGGTGTGTTACATGTCATAAGCAAAGAAAGAGTGTCAGACCCTGAACAATTCGCAACCTATTTTCGTAATAATCCAGTAGATTGTTTGAAAATCGTCCCTTCACATTTGAATTTTCTATTGTCCGCTACTGAACCCAAAGATATTCTGCCTAAGCGGCGCATCGTCTTAGGGGGAGAAGCATTATTATGGGAGCAAGTGGACATCATATGGAGCTTACAACCGGAATGTGAGGTCATTAACCACTATGGTCCAACGGAAACGACAATTGGGGTGGCTACGCATACACTGAAGAAAAATATGCCTAGATACTCTTCTGCCGTTCCTTTAGGTTATCCCATAGCTAACACTGAATTCTATATATTAGACGAAGCGTTCCAACCTGTACCGAGAGGCGTTAGGGGCGAACTATATGTAGGAGGTCCTTCACTATCTCGCGGATATAGAAATCAAGATGAAATGACAGCTAAGAACTATGTTTCATTCCAGCATCATCTTCATAATAGTAAGCGGTTATACCGTACAGGAGATTGGATCAGGCAGCTCCCAGATTCTTCGGTGGAGTATTTAGGGCGGCAGGACGATCAGGTGAAAATTAGAGGTTATCGCATTGAAATACCTGAAATTGTATCGGCATATAAAAAACATCAACTTGTCCGTTCAATTGTTGTACAGATCGAGAACCATCAAACCCATGAATTAGTTGCTTATATTGTCTCTGACCATCCTGAATTATTGCAATTAGTTGAATTAAGGGATTATGGATTGCTTCATCTGCCTAATTACATGGTGCCTGCTAAATTTTATGTATTGGATGCTATTCCTCTCAACATGAATGGCAAGATAGATACATTTGCTCTAGCTAAGGCTCCAGGTATCAAAGAGCTTAAGCCACAGAGACAGAATGATAAATTCACAGAAGATGAACAAACAATCAGAAAAATATGGGCTGAAATCCTTCAATTACAGCCTGCTGAAATCGGACTCTATGACAATTTTTTTGTGTTGGGTGGACATTCTCTGTTAGCTACACAAGTCATAGCAAGCATTAGGAAGGAGTGGAGAAAGAATATTCCACTGTCTTTTATTTTTGAATATGCTACTATATTTGATTTGACGAAGAAGGTTGTGAGTACGGAGGCACCTACCATTGCTACATCTCTAGAGCAACTTGAGAAAGTTCAGACGAATGGAAAACTATCCTCTGCTCAACAAAGACTATGGTTTCTGGATCAATTGGAAGGCAACACTGCATTGTACAATGTCCCTAAGGTAATTCGGATCGAAGGCAATTTTCAGATGGATATTATGGCGAGAAGTCTAAAGAAAATTGTGAAACGTCATGAAATTTTACGTACAAGCTATGAAGAGGTGTATGGAGAACCTGTGCAAACGGTGCAAGAAGACAACGATTTACCGATCGTTGTATTGGATATGCGCAACAGAACAAATAGTATACAGTGTGGTTTAGATTATTTGAAAAATGAAGCCAAAGTTCCATTTCATTTGAAAGAGGATTCTTTAGTTCGTGCCTACATGATTCAGACCCAAGATTCCGAATTTCTGTTTATGTTAAACTTTCATCATATTGCTGTGGATGCCTGGTCACTCAGTATCATTTTTAAAGAAATTGAGTATTATTATGGCGAGCAGTTTAATGGTGGACAACGGGAGCGTCTCCTGGAACCTCTTCAATACGAGGAATTTGTAAAGTTAGAGCAGTATAAGTTAAATAACCAATATGTCAAAGAACAACTGAGGTATTGGAAAGATACATTAGAGGGCAGTAACGCTAATGTGACATTACCTACAGATCATGCGAGACCGGATAAGTTATCCACCCAAGGAGCTACGTATTATATTTCAGTTTCGAACCAATTGTACAATGAACTAATTCATTTCAGCCGATCCCAAGGTGTCAGTTTATTTACAACGACTTTATCTGCCTTTGGTGTGTTGATGTATACAATTACAGAGCAAGAAGAGATTTGTATAGGTACTCCTATAGCTAACCGGACGGATAAAGAAGTTGAGGGGATTGTGGGATTTTTCGTTAATACAATTGTCATTAAAATGGAGCTTTCTTCGAATCCATCTTTTATGCAACTCCTTAGACGTATTCAAGGAAGAACATTAGAAGCGTATGATTATGCTGATGTTTCTTTTGAACAATTAACCGAAATGTTGTTAGAAGAAAGAGATACAGCCTACTCTCCTTTCTTTCAGATGATGTTTGAAACAAGTAAAGAATTAATGTTAAATCTCCCTCACGTGGAATGCACATCTCAGCATCTAGATGCTGGTACGTCCAAATTTGATCTGAGTATCAATATAATTGAACAATCTAACAGCATGCTTATAGCACTGGAGTATAATACTGATTTGTACGATAATGAAACGATCTGTTTGTTCTCAGATAAATATATTCGGATTATGGAATCAATTATGGCGAATCCGAATCAAAGGTTAAAACAGTACAGTAGCACTGTGAATGCAATTTCAACAGAAGAACTGGATGATTTATGGAACTAGTATATGCATTGAAGGGTGTGGGAGTATGGAATGGAACGCTAGGTTCGGAGATGATCCATTTATTGCCGAACTGGCAGAGAAGCTACATGTGCATGGATATAAGGCTTTCTATGGCGAGCATTATAGTGAGAATGATATGGAGCGGTATCGCAAACAATTGTTTCCGATTTTCCAAAATGTCATGTGGGTTGAGGTGGATTCGAGCAAAAAGTATTTAATTGTAGATTATCGTGGGCGAAACACAGTGATTAAGCTCATTAATGGGATGCTGAATACTCGACGAACGCTTAAGGCTAATCAAGCGATGAATGGAATTAATAAGACGGAGACACAGCAAGAAATCACACAACTGACGCGGCTTGTACATTTACTACAGTTCGCGACATTTCGAACCTAAACACACCAAGCATATCAGATAAGTAAAATGTAGTATTAATCTTAAGCAGTCGATCCAATCTGGACCGACTGCTTTGTTGTGTATAATTATTTTATAGGAGTTGAACTTCATTTAACTTAACGTATTTTATTGTTCTTATCTGAACGAAGTCACGAAACTGCTGAACAGCGTGCGAACGTCGTATTGATATTGATGGATCGGCTCAACCGGACGGTTGATACCAAGTAAGGTATAGACGGCGATGCGTGCGGCGCGTACCGAATATTCCTCCGTGAACACCACATCATCTGGAATCTCGCAAAATTGACTGATAAATGCCAGATTTGTTGAACCTTCAGGCACGACTTGAGGGCGGTCACTGTTCAGCCTTGGCATGAATTGTGCGGTGATGTAAGGCATCATACAAGGGATACAATTGGCTGTAGCCATGATCTGCTCTTGATTCTCCTGGAAATGAAGATGGCCTATCAGTTCCTGCATAATTTCTTCACCCGTGCAATCACACATTCTTTTTTTCACATAGTCCCCTACGTTGTCAGGATATAAACCATAGCCCCAGAATACTTTGACGTGGTCAGGCTGATTCCGGAAATGCGGCTGGAAGGCCAACACTACAGACATGAACCAGCTCGAATCTTTGAATGTAACAAGGGCTCCAGTACCTGCACGGTTGCGTGTGAATTTTTCCATCAGATCAAAGAAAACGGAATCCTGAAAAGTGACGGTGAATGATTCCCATTTGGACTCGTCGACATGATCATTAAACGAAGAAGGGTTGCCCAGCATCGGTTTTTTCGCCGCAATGTTCTCCCACAGCTTCCAAGAGCTGCCCTTGCCGTTCAGTTTGGGAGCGGAAGTCATCGAACCCAGGTCAGCACCTTCGGTCATCGATCCATTCGTAACAATGACCAGATCACCCTCATGAATGTCGATCATTTCCTCGACACCGTTCCGCCGCACATGCATACTTGTAACCGTAATTCCGTCGCCCTCTTTGAAGTCCAAATCCGTAACAGTGCATTTCAGCGTGAAATCTACGCCGTACGGCTCCAAATATCGGTGCAGCGGCAGAATGATGGAGTCATATTGGTTGTAGGGCGTGCGTGTAACCCCTTCGAGCGTTTGAATTCGTGGAAACTCGTGAAAAAAGCGAAGCATATATCGTTTGAACTCCACCGCACTGTGCCAAGGCTGAAAGGCAAACGTCGTCGCCCACATGTACCAGAAGTTCGTTTGGAAAAAGTGGGGTGCAAACCAGTCGTTGATCCGCAATTTGCCCAGCGTCTCTTCAGGCGTAATGATGAGTTTGCCCATCGCCAGTCGGTCAGCCATATCAAAACCCATGGACAATACGTCTTCCACCTGACCATCGCGGTTAATTAACCGTGCATTGGAATGTGTGGGGTTAGCGTTGTCAAAGGCCGTAATTTCTTCTCTGACCGACATACCCGGATGTTCGATAGAAGGAATGGTCTCCAGCAGCTCCCACAGGTTTTCATATGCCTCATCATTGAGCATCCGTCCACCGCGAATGACGTAACCTTGTTCCGGATTACCTGCACCGTCATTACTGCCCCCGAGAATTGGCATTTCCTCAATGATGTGAATATTTTCGCCGGGGAAGTCACAGTCTCTGACCAAATAAGCCGCTCCCGCGAGGGATGCAATACCGCCGCCTACAAAATAAACCTGTTTAGAGCCATGTTCTTTTTTCACGATCAATCGCCTCCAAAAGATGGTGTGTTCTTCACATTTCCAATGTAAACCTGCACCGGGAAAGAAGGTATGATCAAAAGAAGACAGCTGTCTGTTTTTTAGTCACTTTTGGAAAAATGTCTAGTTTTAGGTCGGGAGATCGAGCGATGGCTTGATGCTAATCGTGTATACTTTATCCATATTAATAGGGCAATTTCTGAATTCCTGGTATAGGGTAATTCGCCCGATGATAGACGCGATCATAGAAAAACAAGCTGCACATCCTTAACGGGATGGCCGCTTGTTATTTGCCTTCTACGCCTTTTCAAATTTATTCGTTTCTGCTGGTATAATTTAATCGTACCTCTATTTTTGTTAATTTAACTTTTTTCTCTTATCTGCACGCTTATTCGTTCTTTTATTCTTTAATCAGTGCTGATACTTATGCTCATACTTATACAGTGCTCTGACTACATTTCCTTCAATCAGTTCGCTCAACTTGTCGATGATCTGTTTGGGTGGTTCTTTCATGTCATTCCGCATCCATTGGATAATGAGGCCCGTGAAAGCCAGCGTATAGAAATTGGCAATAAACTCTTTATCCTCTCCGCGAACCTTGACTCCGCAAGCCAGCTCATCAATGACACCCATAATCAGATCATGTGTCACTTGATAGAGATAACCATCCAGATGAGAACGTCCAAGGGATTCCAGTGTATTGCAGCAAAAGGCCTTATTATTTTCGATGTAACAGAAAATTTTGTAGAACCCTTCTGTCCAGGTATCATAACTGCGATATTCATGGATACTTTCCACCGCTTCCGTTTCGTAAATCCATCCAAGCAGGGCATAAATATCTTGAAAATGATAATAAAACGTTTGCCGGTTTACACCGCAGCCATCCACCAGATGTTTCACTGTAATTTTATTGAGAGGCATGTGTTCCATCAGGCATTTAAGTGAATGAGCCAGCGCGGTTTTGGTCAAATGGGAAGCAGACATTACCGTTCACCTCATCATTCAGATTGTAGTCATCATACGACGTTAGTTTACTACTGCAAATGTACATAAGAAGACTACCACATTTTACCTAAATATGGTATTGCAATGATCACTGCAAACACAGAAAAATAAAAACGATGACCGTTTAGGCCACCGTTTTGACGTTATTACATTATTGAAGCGAGAATAACAGCGATCGAAAGAAAACGATTCGCCACCGGAACGAACACTCACACGTGCCCTGTTTTATTCTACACATCCCTGTAAAAGCTGGATTACGTTTTTAAAACGACTTATGGGAACGCGCATAACGTAGTGGAGGGGGCGAAATCGATTCTAAAGAAGCGAAGCGCTCGCCTTTATTCCCGGATTTCTCCCTTCGGAAAGGGAAACAAAGAAATCTGGGAATAACAGCGATCGAAAGAACGATTCGCCACCGGAACGAACACTCACACGTGCCCTGTTTTATTCTCCACATCCCTGTAAAAGCTAGATTACGTTTTTAAAACGACTTATGGGAACGCGCATAACGTAGTGGAGGGGGCGAAATCGATTCTAAAGAAGCGAAGCGCTCGCCTTTATTCCCGGATTTCTCCCTTCGGAAAGGGAAACAAAGAAATCTGGGAATAACAGCGATCGAAAGAACGATTCGCCACCGGAACGTCTACACAAGCGCGCCCCACATCCGTTTTAATTGTTAAGCCAAGCTTTTCATAAATTCCACGACCGTCAGCAACCCTTTATCAAAGTTCTCCAGGTTAAAATGTTCGTTTGGTGCATGCAGATTTTCGTCTGGCAGACCAAAGCCCATCATCACGGCAGGCACGCCAAGCACGCGGGAAAGCTTCTCAACGATTGGAATGGAGCCGCCGTCCTTGGTGAATAGGGCACGCACGCCATATACTTTTTCGTAAGCGTCTGCGGCTTTTTGCAGGATCGGATCAGTCGGGTCGGTATTGAACGCAAAAGCCTTCTCAATTTGTTTGATCTGCAATGTCGCTCCTGGTTGGACGTGTGCACGCAGGTGAGCTTCGATGCTATCTAATACATGCTGCGGATCTTGGTCAGCGACAAGACGGCACGTGATTTTAGCGTGAGCTTCTTTCGGAATAACGGTTTTACTGCCCTCGCCCTGGAAACCGCCCCATACGCCGTTCAATTCGAGTGTTGGGCGGGCGCCGACACGTTCTACAAAGGAATACCCTTCCTCACCATACAATTGCTCCAGTCCGAGATCTTGACGAAGCTGTTCTTCATTGAAGCCTTGCTTCACGAATTCTTCTCTCATCCCTGGAGACAACGGCAGAACGCCATCATAGAATCCATCCACGCTCACGCGGCCTTGCTCATCGTGCAAAGATGCCAGCAGGGAGACGAGGGCATGAAGCGCATTCGGGACACCGCCGCCGAAGGAACCGGAGTGCAGGTCGGTATTGGCGGTGAACAGATCCACATGCATCGAGCACAGGCCGCGCAGGCCCGTGGAGATAGCAGGTTTTCCTTTTTCCAAAAGGGATGTATCCGAGATTAACACCATGTCTGCTCTCAGTTTGTCCGTATGATCGTTGAGATAGATTGGCAGGTTCGGACTGGAGATTTCCTCTTCGCCTTCGATGCAGAATTTCACGTTAATCGGCAACTCTTTATTTTCGGCAATCAGTGCTTCGACGGCTTTGATATGTATAAAAATTTGTCCTTTATCATCCGTTGCACCCCGGGCATACAGCTTCCCATCACGAATCGTTGGTTCGAAAGGTGGCGTCTCCCACAGGTTAAGCGGATCAACAGGTTGTACATCATAGTGTCCATAGATCAGGGCTGTTGGTTTGCCCGGTGCGTGCAGGTGGTCTGCATAAACAATGGGATGGCCAGCCGTTTGGATAATCTCGACATTTTCCATACCCGCACGTGTAAGTGCATCCGCTGCCCATTGTGCCGCACGTTGAATGTCTTCTTTATGCTCAGAAATGGCGGAAATACTTGGAATGGATAACCATTCGTTCAGTTCTGCCAGATGTTTGTCCCGGTTTTGCTCAAAATATGCTTGTTCGTTCATTGAAAAAGGCCTCCTTCAAATCTGCTTTCAATCTATTGTAATCCATTTTGCCCTGTTAATAAAACATTGGTTAAAAAATGCTTCCTAAATGCTGGGTTCCCATAAAGGGGCAAAGATGAGTTAGTGTCTGTCTCAGCATCTATTGAGATAAATTTATCCGAGTCTATGTCAGCTATGACTATACTTCATCAATTAGAAAAGTATGGTTGGACGTATAACGACCACAGAGGAGTAGCTTTTTTATCTGTTGGATCAACGTAAGCTCACTGCAATAACATCCGAGCTTTTTATTTTACCTGATCCGTTGATGGAAATACGCAGTGTTTGGATATCTAAAGCTTTTAAAGAGCGCTATTCAAATGATGCTTTTAATCGAATTAGAACTGTTTATCCTGAGGTGCGAACCCTAAGCTCACAGTGCGGAATTACGGAACATTTTCGTTTGTGAGACGGTTTAAACGTTATTTTTCGCTGTCCACTCTACACGAGTAAGTTGAGTTATTTACAAATATCTTGCTGTTATTTTTCAATGCAATACTCTGTGATCTTATGTTCTGGTTCTAAATCAGATTTCGTGTAGTCCCATCAGTGGAAGAGCACCTGTTTTTGAAGTTACACACGATATGAACACCTAGTGGCATGCTGAGTTCACTAACATTTGAGAGGGAACGGGTACAATAGCGATCCTATAGTTAATCTTTTTAAAACCTTATTGCATCAGGGTTTGTGGCTTAACTGCGTTGAGAGTACATTATGCGTAAACGACGTACATAAGGGAGCATTGGATATGGGGAAAATGAAAGGGAGTTGGTAATCAATGTAACCGTACTTCATTCATTTTAAGTGCATTGTACGGTTTTTTCGTTACCAATACAAACAATACAATAGTCTCGACCTCAGACAGCATAAGCGATCAGGGTGGATTCGTTGTGTTTGGGTTACTCTTTTTATGGATGTATTTGTTTCATCTCATCATTAGTTATCTAAATTTTGTAGTAGCAAAGATTGCAGGGATGGAACTACCAAAGAGGCTTCTAGCTTTTGAACTAGAACATCCCGTTCTGATTTTCTTTTTGTGAACAAAAGTGCTCTAACTTTTATGTTAGAGCGCTTTTATTATGTCAGTAGGGTATATTCGGAGAAGAATTCAACTGTCATTATGTACGCAACTCTTGATACATACTAGTGGAGCTTCAATATACATCGCAAAAATTAACTCCTTTGATCCATTAAGTTATTGATAGTTCTTTTTACTTATGTATTAATGAAAGAGTAAGAACAATACTTTTATATGGAGGAATATGGTGTTGCAGAAAAGACCAGCATATCAAAAATTCACTACAATTCTTGGCATTTCGTTCTTGGTACTTATTGCGTCAGTACTTATGTTGCCGAGGGTTGCGCTAGCAACAAATGAACCAGCTTATCATGAGTGGGACAAGCAACAGGAACATGTGGGATTAAGCCATCTGTGGTTTACTGATCGAGCTGCCAATGGACTCATCCCGGTTCGTCAAAACTGGAAGTGGGGATTCATCAATTATCAGGGCAAATTTGTTATTAAGCCACAGTTTCAATTAGCAAGAGATGCGTTCAATCAGGGTGTAGCAGTCGTAAATAGAAATCAGTTAATAAATAATAAAGGTAAAGTGATATTTCAGGACAAAAGCATTGAATATATTAGCTGGTTTGATTATGGGCTGGCCATCGCTAAGAAAAATGGGAAGATTGGTTACCTGAATACTAAAGGCAAATTTGTTATTTCTCCTACATATGAAGAAGGAACAGGCTTTTACAATCAAGTCGCAATGGTAAAAAAGAATGGTAAGTGGGCATTAATCAATACCAAAGGGAAATTACTAACGACATTTAACATCGAAGAAATAGATTATAGAATAGATTATCGTAAATCAGGGGTATTTCCCGTAAAGATCGATGGACTGTGGGGGAGTATGAATTATAAGGGTCAGCTCGTGGTACCTGCAGAGTTCCAAAACAAAATTGAATTTAAAGGTAATACATTAGATTGGGGGCTCCGCCGCGATAACCATAGCGCTATTGTGAGGCAAGATGGATTAATTGTTTCGTTAAATGAATATTATTCCAAGTCAGGCGAGCCACAGAGTGGACTTTGGAAAATCCAACACAATGGCGAAGGCATCGTGGATGTATCCGGGCGTATGGTTGTAGAACCTCAAAGTGACCAAAAGGTTATCCTTTCAGGAGATGGAAGTTACGCGGTAAGAGATATGAAAGATGAAAGTTCCGGGTGGACTTTTTATAAAAAGGATCAAACCCTACTATTTGAGTCCAGTTATACAGATATGCAGGCTTTTTCAGAAGATCTGGCGGCTGTGAAAGTTAATCAAAAATGGGGATATGTTTCGAAGAATGGAGACATTAAAATACCCGCTCAGTACGAAGAGGCTAATCTGTTTCAAGCGGGAAGTGCGGTCATTCGTAAGAATGGTAAGTATGGATTGATCGGAACTCGTGGTGAGTCCATATTAGCTACGAAGTACGATGAAATGATTCCACTTATTGAGCGAACGAATTACATGAATAACCAGATTGAGAAATTGACCACAAATAATCCACTATACCGAGTAAAGTTAAATAAAAGCTATGGGATTGTAGATAGTCGAGGGAACATCGTGATGGATGTGAAATACGAAATGATTGATCTTGATCGTACCGACTATTATCACGATATTGATCCGATCGCAACAGTCCAATATGCATTAAAAGCTAAAGATGGTTCAATCTCGGCATCAATCAATATTAAAACGGGTAAACGGATATTCCCAGCATATTCCATGGTAAACTACCTTGGTGACGGAATGTACAGCGGGGTTCCGGTAGGGAAGAAGAGTCAGTATGTTATTTTCAATGCAAAAGGAAAAGAAGTATTCCGCTCAGGTTTTGAAGGTTAGATCTTTTCGTTACATCAGTGTTTTGGGATTATGAGCCGTAGTATAGTTACCATGTCATTGGCTTTCATATGATTCGTTGTATGGGAGCCAAGACAAGATACCATCTCAGAACCCGGTTGAATTGGTTTAGACACACAACGCATCAAAATGAACTTGGAAAGGGAACTACATAATGAAATCCATTACTCGATTATTTTTACCGTCGGTCTTACTGCTAATTATATCTCTACTCACCGTTTTTGAAGGTAATACGTATGCTTTAGGTGCGAATGAAGACATAACTAGCTCATCCACTGTTAAAAGTGGAACTGAAAAGATTAGAGATAGGTCGACCTACATGTTTGACCAAAAAAACAAGCAAGTTACGATCCGAACCAATCGAATCAGTTTCGCTACCGGGATGCAAAAGATCAACGAATACAACTTTACCGATCCTTCTTTGCTTCCATCGTACTACGAGTTTGATTCCACAAACGGTTTCAATCATCAAGATGGTGTAGTTGTGGATACACCTAAAGGAATCAAGGCTTACACCGTTGCAGTACAAAGTACCCTGAAGGGGAAAAATGGAGTAAACATCATCTACGAGTTTGACTATTCCAACCTTACGCTCAGAAAGATAAAAGAGATCCCGACTCAGAAAAGCGTACAGCTAGATGCCGTTCAGCTCGGATTGTACTCTGTAGAGTCAGACAAAGAGGGTGTTCAATACTACTCCTTGGAAAATAACAAGCAAGTGTTGTCAGGGGGGAAACTTATCACTTCCAAGGATGTGACTGACACCACCTTTAGTCTTTCACCGGCTCCGGCCTCTCAGACATTTGGCGTCTACTGTCCTAAATACCAGTATACGAGCTGCTACAATATCGAATTTGGCGGAGTCAAAGGTAAAGCCGTTAAAGTCACTAAAAATAATGTGATCGAAGATGCAAGGCAAGCTTCTTCCAAAAGCTTCATGGCAGGAGGTACGAAAATAAAATGGAACCAGAGTAGTTTTCAGATGAACACTCCATATCAATGGAATGTGACTGCTACTCGAAATGGAAAAGCGGTATCTTTGTTTAATGGAAAGGCTTATGAGTTGGATACCTTTGTATCTCCAGGGGGAAAGTATTTAGTTATAAATGTAGATCCCTCGTATCATTTCAAACGGACACAAGCAAGTACGATATATGTTTATGATTTAAAAACGATGGTACAAGTTCAGAAATACAAATCTTCGTATAATACGAATGTCACAGGAATTCAATGGCTTTCAGATGATCTCTATATCATGGAATATTATTTTTCTAATCCTGGTGCGTATCCGCCATCTTTCTATTACATACCGGAAGGAAAACATTTTAAGATTGAGTACTCTCAATATCAAGATTGGGCAAACTATCTGGATTCCTTCACCTATGATGATCTTTTCTTTTTGACACTACCCGTTGCGGTAACGTCTGGTGAAGGGGTTCTGCATTATGAAGGACAGCCCACGTTCTATATGAATGGACTCTATTACGTTCCGCTGAAGGAGTTTATGAATGCATTCCATGTCCAGTTGGAAGAGAAGGATAAGACCTACTTGTTTAAGCGTCTTGATCGGACAAGTAAGCTAGCCGTTAGCCAAAGTAAGAGACTGATTGTTAAAGGGAAAGTATTCCTTCCACTAGGACAATGGAATAAGGAGCTAGGATTAAAAGTTGCTCAAGTCGGTATGCATTCGATGAGTTATGAGATTCTAATTAGTGACGAATTAAGAAAAACTGAAGCAGCTATGAAGGAAGAAACACCTGAGTTTCAAGCCATTCTAAAACGTCTCAAGAAGTCTGAGGACGGATCTGGTGGATTTATTGCAACAGAGACATCATTTACTCAAAAAAACTCAGATCGTGCGAGTTTTAGAGGTGTCAAGGCTGTATTAAACCATAATCGTAGTTTGAGCTTCAGTTTCTCTCCATTTGATTCATACGGCGAGAACTTACAGATATACATCACTAGTAGAGACAGTAGTAAGGTTCTTATGGAGCTACCAGTTAAGGTTACAGGAAAGGAGTATACAACTGCTGCTTTACCAGAGCGTGTATTTGAAGAGGGAATATTGACTTTTGCATTTCCTGAGCCAGACAATGAAGTTGTAGAACATTCACATTTGGGTTTTACATTAAAACTCCCTGAGTTTAGTAAAAATAGGCTTTAGGAGTAGCCGAGAGTGGCCAATCGGGAGAGGGGATTTCGAGAATATACTCTTACTCCTATAGAAAACGACGAAAGCTCTTTTCAAGATAAGGTGCCTCAACAGAGGCACCTTTTTAGGTTATTTATTTTAAATATTTTGAGTTCTGATATGAACACTAACTGATTTAACTATAGGTGAGTCCAAATTTACTATCTTTCTCTTCTCGCTTTGGATTGTCAACATTAAATCAGACAACTTTTTTATGGGCTTCCTGGCGATACTGAACAGGCATCACATATCCCAGTGTCTAAAATAACTCCAGCTGCTCGGGGCCTTCTTCCTTCTCTGGCTCGGTGCGGTCGGGGAATGGTTTGATAGGCTGATCTAGCAGTTCCATCATCATCTGGGCGTTGGTTGCAGCATCTCCGGCAGAGTTATTGTTGAAAATAACAAACACATCCTCGCTCTGCTCCTGCAACTGTTCCAGATAAACTTTCCATTCCGACAGTTCCTGTTCGTTGTAACGGTACAGATAACGTGTCTCACGCCAGTTGGGTGCGCCGTTTTGCTGCCAGCCGGATACGTTGCGTCCATGCATGCGAACGAGTGTCATCCGGGAATCCGTTGCGATGGGCACAATGGGAATAGAGCCTGGCCCTGCCTGGGGTTCATCACAGACACTATGAATCCATCCTTGCTCTTTTAGAAAATAAAGCGTGCGCTCACGCATATTGCCTGCATACCAGCTTTGGTGACGAAACTCGATTGCGCATGGAATACCTTCCATACGGAGCTTCACTTCCCGTAGTTCATTGACATTGTCCCGGTTGCATTCAAACCAGGGTGGATATTGAAACAAGGCAGCCTGCATTTTACCTGCTTCGATCACAGGTTCAAGCGATTCACGAAAAGCTTTGTACATCTCGGACGTACTGGTAAAATACGGCTTGCCACGTAGATGTCCCGTCATTCCCTGATAGGCTTTCACGATAAATGAAAATGATTCAGGCGTTTCCGCAGCCCAGCGGGCCATACGGTCGCGAGGCTGCACAGCGTAGAAGGAACTGTCTACCTCCACCGTGGAGAAATATTGTCCGTACAGACGAAGCTTGTCCTTCGCTTGGGTACGGTTTGGATAGAGATCTTCTTGATCGCCCCATCCCGTAAGTCCGATACGAATCATAAGAACACCTCCTGTTGTATGTATTTAACCGATTCGCAGGAGCATGATATATCTAACATTATATCTTGCGTTGTAAAGGCGTTCAATGAGGATGGCAGACGATCATTTTGAGTTTGGGTACTAAAGCGTTACAATAATTTGAAATGATTCTAAACAGACACCAGTTTTAGCTTAGCGTGGGGGTGGTCTGGCCAGCAAGATCTGCACAATGCGGATAAGGGTCAATGATGATATGGAGGGCGAAGATTGACATGACGGCATGGTACGAAAAAAGTTTTGGCGAAGATTATCTGCTCGTATACAAACACCGGGATGTGCATGGTGCTTATGAGGAAGTACATAAAATGATTAGCTGGCTGAAGCTTCACCCTCGTGCAGAAGTGCTTGATCTCTGCTGTGGGATGGGCAGGCACTCTCTTGCACTTGCGGACGCTGGCTTTCAGGTGACGGGAGTAGACTTGTCCGATGTGCTTCTGCGTGAAGCCAGAGAACTGGATACCGATCATCGGGTTAGATGGTGTCATGCCGACATGCGCAGAATCCCCTTGGGCGGTGGATTCGATGCTGTAGTTAACCTGTTCACTTCCTTTGGATACTTTCCCGAGGATATTGAACAATTGAAGGTTCTGCGTGCCATCCATCGAATGTTGAAGCCTGGAGGCAGTTTCATTCTTGATTTTATCAATACAGCCTATGTGCAAAAACATCTGGTGCAGCACTCTGCTCGTGAAGATGAAGGGCAACGGATTGAGGAATTTCGCAGGATACAAGACGGGTTTGTGCAAAAGGAAATACATATCACGGACATCTCTGCCGGGACTGAACCGCGAA
This sequence comes from Paenibacillus amylolyticus, assembly GCF_003719335.1. GTDB lineage: Bacteria > Bacillota > Bacilli > Paenibacillales > Paenibacillaceae > Paenibacillus > Paenibacillus amylolyticus_D. The sequence continues at coordinate 79,334 of NZ_RIAS01000006.1, read as the reverse complement.
TCTATAAGGAAAGTGTCAAGCTCTACTCGCGTGAGCAACTGAGTGAAATGCTGGAGGATGCAGATCTTCAGGTCGATCAGGTTCATGGGGGTTACGATGAAGAGAAATATGATGAGCAGACTTCGCCGCGCATGATCTTTGTGGGACATCGTCCTGCCGACTAAAAGTATGTTCAGTGTGAATATCTTTAGTTCACTTAAGAATGAGAGAGGGGAAAGGCCATGAAACGTACAAGAACCGAATTTTTATCTATGCCAGAAGGGATGCACCGTATTCAAATCACGATGTCTTTTCCACTTCGATGGGTAAACAGTTATCTTTTAACCGAACCGGATGGCAAGGTGAGCATTATTGATCCAGGACCGCGTACAGCGGAGACGGAGCAGGAGTGGCATGAAGCATTGGCCGGACTCGGCTTGACCTTTCAACATATTCATCAGATTGTACTGACCCATCATCATCCTGATCATCTGGGATTGTCTGGATGGATGCAGCAGATGTCGGGTGCACCAGTGTTAATGTCAGCACGCTCCCGCCAGGAAACAGATTTTATGTGGGGAACAGGGGCCAGTATTGAAGAGAGACTGCCGGAGTACTACCTTCTTCATGGCATGCCGCAACATAAGACGGTTGAAATTAAGGAACATATGAAAACATTTATCTCACAAATTACACCGCTCCCGGAGGTAACCATCGTTGCAGATGGTGAAACCGTCCATATGGGTGGAAAAGCATGGATCGCTGTGGAAACGGGCGGACATGCCCCGGGTCATCTATCGTTCTATGCTCCTGAATCAAGAGAGATTTTGTGCGGAGATGCTGTTTTACCCCAAATTTCGCCCAATATCAGCTTGCAGCCGGGCAGTGATGCAGAACCGCTGCAATCCTACATGGATGGCTTGCGGCGTCTGAGCACTTTTACAGTGGAACGTGCATATCCGGGGCATCGAAATCCGTTTACTCGTTTTACGGAACGCACCATCGAATTGCTTGCTCACCATGAAGAGCGTCTGGCAAAACTAGCAGAACGATTGCAGGAAAGCCCTGCTCACGCATATGATGTCTGCTTGCATTTGTTTGGTGATCGGCTTGGCACACATCAATTGCGCTTTGCCATGAGCGAAACACTGGCGCATCTGCAGGAATTAGATCGGCGTGGCTTGGCGAGACAGGTACAACAGGCTGACGGCATCATTTATTTTCAACAATTAAGTAGCTAGTAGTCATAGAATGCCTATAGACACATTTGCACAGTTGTTCATAGCTATTTCCGAATCGTGATCTTATCGTTATCCCTGAGCAGGATATACCTGTTCGGGGCTTTTTTTTGTGAGAAAAAACGAAAAGCTTTAGGCACGGTTAACCGTTTATTCAGCTTCTTTTAAGCCAGGGAGCCTATCATACAACTATGAACTTCGCTATAGAAAGCAGGGATCAGCGATGACAAGACGTAAACGGAACCAATGGCGGAAATGGCAAGCTTCGGCTGCGGCTACATTAACTGTGGCTGCACTCTTTCAATATGTAAGAACCTCGGATGCATTTGACGCAGCTTATGCGGCGGCGAATGGGACAGACACTGGAATAACAGCTTCCACACGGGTGGATTCACGTGACGATGTGATGGATGAATGGTCTCCAGACGGTGCGGATCAGTACAATTGGGATACAGACGGATACTCGGTTGGGTCAAATCAGGATCAGGCCAATTCGCTGCGCTCGGGCTCTGAAAGCAATCATGGCAATTATCAGTCACGCACAGGTGCATCATGAGCCGCACAGAGCAGGCTGTACGTCCCCTCCGATTTTATTTTCACGCGATGAACACGAAGGTGGAAGTACAGTTGTTGGCAGATAGAGAACAAGCGGAACACGCCGCCTCCCTCGTCAAAAACTGGTTCGAAACACAGGAGCAGCGTTTTAGCCGTTTTGTGGCTGATAGTGAATTAACTCGTCTGAATGAGAGTCATGGATGGATCTCTGTCTCGGCTGCGATGGATGAGGTGCTCAGCTTAGCATATGGATATATCGGACAAACGGAAGGCATCTTCCAACCCAGCATCATGAAGGCTCTTCGTTCATCGGGATATGATGTAAGCTTTGAAAAGATACAGCAGCGACCATCCCAGCGACCTTTGGTGGAGCGTCTGATATCTACAATAAAATCGGAAGCGGCTGGCATGAGTGAAGAGCCGTTTGACTACAGTCGTCCAAGCTGGATACAGCGGGAAGGGAGCCGGATGGTGCATCTCGACCCGGGAACGGAGCTCGATCTTGGCGGTATTGTAAAGGGCTGGGCTGTAGAGCGTATCGCGGACTGGCTGCAGAAGAGAATGAACATTCCTGCGGGAATGATTAATGCAGGCGGTGACATTCAGGTATGGGGTACAACAGACCACCCTCATTGGACACTGGACGTAACTAACCCGTCTCCACAGACGCAAAATGTGTTGGGAGCGGTACGGTTACAACGAGGGGCTGTCGCTACATCAGGGGTTACACGTAGACAGTGGCAAGATAACAAGGGTAATAGAGCACATCATCTGATTGATCCACGGACGATGAAACCGGCAGACACAGATATTTTACAATGCACCGTCGTTGGTCAGCATGCTTCACAGTGCGAAATTATAGCCAAGACTGTATCGATCTTGGGGAGCGCAGAAGCAGTGAACTGGCTTAATCGTCATTATGACCGACATGATGTTCTCTGGATTACCGGGCAGGGAAACGTTTATTTTAGAGGGAATTCATCAACACTTGCTGAGCGCTGGCCTGGATTCGACCCGGATCATCGTTTTAGCTTGATCGAATAGGAACGAGACAAGTCTAATAGATTTGGGGGAACCGGTTATGGCACAGTGGATTGTAGATTACCTGCCAACGTGGAATATCATTCGTATCAGTGGAATTGCTGCGTATGTACTGCTTTTTGCGGGTGTGTTTCTAGGCATTGCTCAAGGGATGCCGATTGCGAAGGGGAAACCAAAAGCTGTCATGTTTGAGTGGCATACACGAACAACCTGGCTTGCCTTTGGACTTGGCATCACACATGCACTTATGCTGGTTATTGATCACTACAGCCCGTTTACCTGGAGAGAACTGCTGATTCCTTTTACAGCGTCGGTGCACCCGATTGGCACTGGACTGGGAACGTTAGCTTTCTACGGCCTGCTGATCGTGTTGTTGTCCAGTGATCTGCGCAACAAGCTGGGGCGCAAATGGTGGTTTATGTTCCACATGTTGTCTTATCCGGTATTCGCCGGGTTGTTGATTCATGGCATGGTAACGGGAAGTGACTCGGGTCATGTGCTCATGCGCCTGATGTATGTATTTACCGGAATCAGCATTATTGGTATCACGGTATTGCGTGGTCTGATGCGAGAGCGAAAAGGACCTGAGATCACGATTGGACCCAAACGGACCGAATCAGAATCGATGAAGGATCGAAAATGGGCAGAAACCTGCGGATTGGCTGTGCCTTTGGGGCAAGAGCAGCTCAAATAACTGTTGCAACCTGGGTCAGCTGCCTAGCATGCTTCTTGACATGGTGCACAACTAATCAATAAGCCATTAAATTAGCCATATGAAATAGAGAAGCGGCCTGCACAGGCCGCTTTTTTTGACTCGTTTTCCTTCGACTAATGTTCCTGCAACGTGGTTCAGGCAGATATGTACCCATGTGAAAATGAAGCAATTTCATGCCTTTGGTTGCTGTTACTGCCAATCTAAACTAAAACTAAATCTTGTCGTCGCTGACCGGTTTTTCTCCCAATGCTTCTTCAAGCTCGGATTGTTTGCGATGAGCAATACGACTGCTGGCGGCTGAAGCGATGGCACCGACAATATCGTCGAAGAACGTATGCACAGGTCCAAGGCTTTTGTCGTTGAGACGTTCCAATACCCCGGGTTTCAGCTTGTCCACATAACCGTAATTGGTAAATCCGATACTGCCATATACATTCACAATCGAGAAGGCGAGAATTTCATCTACGCCATACAGTCCTTCATCATTCTCAATCATCTCTTGCAGAGGAGAGATCAGTTGTCCTTGTTCCGCCAGCAGATCAAGCTGAATGCCGGTTAACACCGCATTTTGTACCTCGCGTTTTTTCAAAACCATCTCCACGTTCTCAATGCATTCTTCCATCGTCAGTCCAGGATAGTACTTTTTCTGAAGCAACATGACCAGTTCTGCGATCTCAGGGATCGTGACGCCCCGTTTGTGCAACCATTCCCTTGTGGCTTCGGCAACTTTGCGGCTATTCAGACTGTAAGGGATTTTTTCCTGCTCCGGATGTTCCATGGGCGAATCCTCCTCTGGTGTAAATATAAATTGAACGAAGAGGTTTACACGGGAACACTTCGATGACAGAATAACCTTGAGAGTAGCGGTTATCCCCGGATTTTTTTGATTCCTATTTTCAAAGGGGGAAATCCGGTGATAAGCGTATGCTTTAAAAGTAGCTTTCTTGCAGAAAGCTTTAGGCGACAGCTCCGCTTTTCCAGGTTTTTTCTGTCCTCTCCGTTAACGTGTAAAAATTCATTCAAGTTATATATCGATGATTGTATACATCTAACTTACATACGTTATTAACCGTATTGCGTTGCTTTTATGTTGGTATCACAAGAAGATTGCCAGATTGGGTAAGAACTTGTGCAAAAAGTAGTTATTTTTTGAACGAAGGCTCGTATACATGGTAGTACAAACTGTAAAAATGATGAGGGGGAACGTGATCATGAGAAAAATCCCATCTTTACGTAAGGCATCGGCAGCGGCATTGCTTGGCATTCCTGTCGTATTATCTGGTTGTGGAATGTTCGGTGCCCAATCTTCAGAAGCGATTGATCCGCCGCCGCGTATTCAGGAAGCCGCTATGATTCAGGCCGCTGAAGGTGATGGAAAGCTCGCAACGCTTCCGCTCACGACGGTGTATTTGCAGGACCAGCAAGGTATGCTTGCTCCAGTCTCGTTAACCCTTCCATCCGGAACCGATGTAAGCAGCCCGAAGACAGCTTTGGATACATTAGTTACAGGCGGAGCATATGCTGGAATGTTACCTGAAGGATTCAAGGGTGTATTGCCACAGGGAACGGTAGTGCAGAATGTAACCATTCACTCCGATGACAAGCTGGCTGTTGTCGAGTTCTCGGGTAACTTTGCCAAATACGATGCCAAAGATGAGCGTAAAATGCTGGAAGCCGTGACATGGACGCTGACAGGTACGCCTGAGATTAACAATGTACAGATTTGGGTGGATGGCAAAAAGCTGAGCCAAATGCCTGTCAACAGTACACCTTTGCCGGAGCCGCTGAATCGTGCAGTAGGCATTAATCTGGATTTAGGTGAGTCCTTCACAACGAACAGCAGTCCGGTGACGGTTTATTTTTCAGCCGCTTCTCCTGCTGGTGTGCAGTATTATGTTCCTGTTACACGGCTTGTGGCTCCAGGTGGAGACCGCGTTCAGGCCGCTTTAAACGAATTGATTAAGGGGCCAGCCAAGGACGGAGAACTGGAAGAAGTGATGACAGGTGGAACGGAGTTACAGTCCGTTAAGACGTCTGAAGATGGAACGGTGACGGTTGCACTGAAGGATGATATGTTCACGGAAGGGGATATTGTACCTAGTGAGTTGTTGCAGTCCGTTGTCCTGACAACCGCAGAGAATACAGTCAGCAAAGATGCCAAAGTGCAGATTGAATGGAACGGGCAAAAAACGGTCAAAGGTGATGATAACCGGGATTACAGTGCGCCAGTGTCCAAGCCGGAATACATTAACGAAATCCCGATTTAACAGATAAGAGAGCACCGAGGGTGCTTTTAACTGAACTCTTTGGTAAAATATAAAGGATTGTTGTTAAAGAGAACAAGTTCAACATTACAGGATGCTTAAGTCGTAGGAGGCAGAAAATATGAGATCTAACGGACGAACTAGCGAACAGCTGCGCCCGATGAATTTAACAATTAACACGAATAAATACGCCGAGGGCTCCGTATTGATTGAAGTCGGTGATACAAAGGTAATCTGTACGGCAACGGTGGAGGAACGTGTTCCGCCTTTTATGAAAGGGCAGGGCAAGGGCTGGGTTACAGCGGAATACTCCATGCTTCCGCGTGCCACGCACACTCGTAACCAGCGTGAAGCGAATCGCGGCAAACTGACAGGACGCACAATGGAGATTCAACGTCTGATCGGCCGTGCTCTTCGTTCGGTCGTGAATTTGCAGGCACTTGGGGAGCGTACCATTACGCTGGACTGTGATGTTATTCAGGCAGATGGTGGCACACGCACAACGTCCATTACCGGTTCATTTGTGGCACTCGCGCTCGCTGTGAACAAAATTTCGCAGCAACATAAACTGCAGGTGTTCCCGATCACAGATTTCCTTGCTTCCGTGAGCGTAGGTGTTGTCGGAGAACAGCCGGTACTGGATCTGAATTATGATGAGGACTCCAAAGCCAAAGTGGACATGAACCTGGTGATGACGGGAAGCGGGAAATACGTGGAACTTCAGGGAACAGGTGAAGAAGCACCATTTGACCGTCGTGAATTGAATGCGATGCTGGAACTTGGCGAACAGGGAATTTTGGAAATGATCGAGCGGCAAAAAGAAGCCCTTGGACCGATCGCGCTGAAGATTGGTTCACGTGGATTGGGTGAGGCTTAAGATGAGTCTGGACAGCCCGGTTATCATTGTTGCCACCCGCAATGCAGGAAAAGTGCGTGAATTCGCGCATGCTTTTGCTCCACTGGGCAAAGAGGTCAAAAGCATGTTTGATTATCCAGAACTTCCGGATGTTGTGGAAGATGGTGTTACCTTTGCCGAGAACGCGTGGAAAAAAGCAAAGACCGTCGGTGATGCGCTTGGGCTACCTGTTCTGGCAGACGATTCAGGACTTTGTGTAGATTTGCTGAATGGAGAACCGGGTGTATATTCCGCAAGATATGCTGGTGCAGGTGCGACTGATACCCAGAACAATGCCAAGCTATTGGATGCACTTGCTGCGTTAAAGTCTGGTGAGGATTCCCAGCAACCGCTGTTAAGTCCTGCACAATTTGTGTGCGCACTTGTGTTATACGATCCAGCAAGCGGAGACAAGTATGAAGCCGAAGGTTCGGCTGATGGCTGGATTACAGCTGATGCTGCAGGCGAAGGCGGTTTTGGATATGATCCGCTCTTCTATGTGCCGGAATATGAGAAGACGATGGCAGAACTTACGTTGGAACAAAAACAAGCGATCAGTCATCGGGGTCATGCACTGCGAGCACTCGTTTCCCGCTTGAAAGCATAAAAGGCGAGGTTGGCTACATGCTTCGCTAGTGTGCTGAATCGATTGACTTTCTTTATTGCATGAAGCAAGCAAGAGAAGCATTGAATTCATCAAGGCGTTAATGGAAACAACTTTCATTCCTGTGGGATAAGGTTGTCACTCTGTTAACGTCTTTTTGATATGCGTTGTTGAGCTAATCAAGTGTGGTCCTTCCATGTACCTAGATATCATGACTGATAAAGGATTTCAGATATGGGGAACATGCGTTCTTTTTCCTATACCGAACAGGAGGTGGTTTGCACGATTGGGAATGGCATTGGGACTGGGGTTGGAAGAAGTTGCAAGTCAGCCCGGGTATGGGTTAACATTCAGATTAGTGAAAGATGATACACCTTATACGGGAGGGATTTGGCATGCAAGAAGTGAAGCTGGTTGTAAATTACGATGACTATGAAGAAGGTATACGAATGGAGACACTTCTTCAAGATTTGGCAGCGAAACCGGAAGCGGCTACGCTGGAAAGTTTGATCATTGGAGATTGGGGACAAGCTTATGAAAATTCTCCGCAGGAATTCAAAGATACGTTAATTCAGCTTGCACCAAGTTTTCCGGCTCTAAAACAATTGTTTATCGGAGATATGGAGTCCGAAGAATGTGAAATTTCATGGATTGTTCAGACGAATCTAGCGCCAATCCTGCATGCCTTTCCTAATCTGACTTCCTTTGTAATCCAAGGGAGCAGCGGACTGGAACTTGAACCTCTGAAGCATAACAAGCTGGAAGAATTAGTGATTATCTGTGGCGGTCTGCCGAAAAAAGTGTTACATTCCATTGCTGCGGCTGAATTGCCTGAATTGCGCAAGCTCGAACTGTATCTGGGTGTGGAAGATTACGGGTTTAACGGTTCATTAGAGGACGTATTGCCTTTGATTGAAAAAGGGCGTTTTCCTAAACTGGAGTACCTTGGCCTGAAGAACAGCGAAATACAGGATGAGATCGCAAAGGCTGTTGCAGATGCACCGATTCTGGATCAAATTCAGGTGCTTGATCTTTCGGATGGAACGTTATCTGATGAAGGTGCAGAAGCGCTGATTGCCAGCGATAAAATTAAACAGTTGAAATATCTGGACTTAAGCTATCACTTCATGACGGATGAAGTCATGGAGCGTTTTAATCAATTGGGCATATCCGTGGATGTTAGTGATCAGCAGGAAAGTGATGAAGATGACTGGCGTTTCCCGATGGTGACAGAGTAAACGATGTTGAAGTTGGATGAAAAGCCTTTGTTATTAATCGGCAATCCGGATAATCGGCGTACAGCAGGTCTACAAGAAGCCAGGAAACGAATGGGCATGAAACCTGCGGCCGTGTTGGCTTATGAGAAGTTGCTCCAAACCTGGAGACATGGCGGCAGTCTGGCTGAACTTGTTCCATCGATCTCGCCTAGCCTGCTTATCCGACTGGATGCTCCCGGAGAACATTGGGAGGTAGAGCGGGGCCTGTTGCATCTCGGGGCTGTCGACTACGAAGGCTTTGGCGGTATAGTATTGAGCAATCCATCGACGAGCTTTGAGAGCTCGAATCTTAGCGTGCCGAATGACCTGACATCTTCGATGAATCAGGCAACACGGGAATCTTTCTCCGCCGAAGCAGCGCTCACATTAGAGCAACAATGGGGCAGAATTTACGCACCTGCCCAATGGTTCAGGGGCTGGAAGGCTTGTCTTGACCGAATTGCCCGAGAAGCGCGTGAAGTATGGCCTGATGTGCAATTCTGGAATGATCCTGATGAGATTGGCATGATGTTTGATAAAAGACAATGCCAGCTTCACCTCACGCGTCACGGGATTTCAGTGCCACCGATATTACCTTCTTCCGAGCCAATTCAGTGCTGGGAACAGTTGCGAGCGGCGATGGATGCATCACGGATGCATCGTGTTTTTGTCAAGCTTGCCTGTGGCTCGGCTGCTTCTGGTGTGGTTGCATATCAGGTGAATCCGCGAACAGGTGCGGAGATCGCTGTGACAACCGTAGGTATGGAGACGACCCAGGGGCGAACGCTCTTTTACAATGAGGGTAAACTGCAAAGGTATACCCATCTTGAAGAAATTCGTACGCTATTGGACTGGCTTTGTGCTGAAGGGGCTCAAATTGAACGGTGGATGCCCAAAGCAACGCTGAATCAACGCGCTTATGATATTCGTCAACTTGTAGCGGCGGGGCAGGCTGGTCATGCGGTGATGCGTCTTAGCAATACCCCAATCACGAATCTTCATCTGCGGAATGAGCGCATGCTGCCAGCAGAAGCTGGTCTGCCCGAGCCACATATGTCGATTATCCAGAGAGCAGCTCAGGATACGATGCTGACTTTCCCCAATTCATGGTCGGCAGGCATTGATGTGATGCTTACCAGCGGCATGGAACCACGAGCATATGTGCTGGATGTGAACCCGTTCGGAGACTTGTTATACCGAGTCAAACATCAAGAATTGACCCCGTATGAATGGGAAATGAAGCTTTTGCGAAAGGAGCCTGTCAGACATGCCTGATATGAACACCATTGTAGGCTCCCATGATATATTGATGATTACACTGGATACGCTGCGATATGATGTTGCCAAGCTGGAAGAGCAGCACTGCCCCAATCTATGTGGCTCCGGTTCGTGGGAGAAACGGCATACCCCGGGGAGCTTTACGTATGCTGCTCACCATGCTTTTTTTGGCGGTTTTATGCCTACACCTGCAAATACAGACAAAGCATCGCATATCCGGTTGTTCCATTCTCGAAATACTGGACTTCAAACCCATCCTCATACTTGGTTGTTTGATACACCAGATATCGTGTCCGGATTTGCCGCTGAGGGGTATCGAACGATCTGTATCGGTGGCGTTATATTTTTTACGAAAAAAAATCCTCTCGCCAAAGTCCTGCCTGGTTATTTTCAGCAAAGTTATTGGCGCATGAATTTTGGGGTTACCAATCCAAGGTCAACAGAGAATCAAGTCAACCATGCCTTAAAGCTGCTTAATCAGATGGAGCCAGATGAGAAACTTTTTCTTTTCATGAACGTTTCCGCTATTCACGGCCCCAACCGATACTTCGTTGAGGGAGCCCGAGAGGACTCGGTAGAGACGCAAAGAGCTGCATTGCGATATGTGGACAAGGCGTTAGGACCTTTGTTTGAAGCGATGAGAAAGCGAGAACGGCCAACGTTCTGTCTTGCTTTTTCTGACCATGGCACTGCCTATGGTGAGGATGGGTATCACGGACACCGACTGGCGCATGATGTTGTTTGGACGGTGCCGTATCGTGAATTTATTTTATAAGGAGGGAAGCCGATGAGTGAGTATGCAGAGCGAGCTACAGCAGGTGCCACACAGTCTGGCTCCAATCCAGCAACAAGTCTTCGTGATGTGCTGACATTCCCGTATCGTTCCTATCTGTACTCTTACCCGCATAAGACGGCATATCGTGAATTGAATCCGCCTATTCCGCTTCAATCTCTGTGGGAGAAGGAAGACACGGAAACTTATTTTTTATACATGCACATCCCTTTTTGCGCTGCACGTTGCGGGTTTTGTAATCTGTTCACACTGCCGGACAAGCGGCAGGACAGCCATGAACAGTATGTTGACGCACTTGAACGTCAAGCGAAGCAGTGGGCGCCAGTGACTTCACGTAGACCGTATTCGAGGTTTGCAATTGGTGGGGGAACCCCCACATTGTTGAATGAGACACAGCTAAGCCGTCTGTTTGACATTGCTGAACATACGATGGGACTAGATGCGTCGCAAGCTTCTATATCGGTGGAGACATCCCCTGACACCGTTACGGATGGGAAATTAAGCATCTTGAAGGAACGACGCGTGGATCGGGTGAGTATGGGAATTCAGAGCTTTATTGAAGCAGAGGCATCCGCCATCTATCGTCCGCAAAAACCACAAGAGGTAGAACGTGCTCTGGAGAAGTTGGTTCGTCATGATTTTCCGCTGTTGAATCTGGATCTGATCTATGGTTTACCGGGACAAACGGAGGAGACATGGATTTATTCCCTTGAACGTGTGCTGGCTTATGATCCGGGGGAAGTATTTATTTATCCTTTATATACACGGGAAAATACGATCGTAAAGCCAGAGGATATTCAGCGTCAAGGACCCGATATTCGGATGCAACTGTACAAAGCTGCACGTGAACTTTTAAAAAGCAAAGGGTACACGCAATATTCGATGAGAAGATTTGCGAAGGAGCAGTCTTCTGCCAAACCACTGTTACCATACAGTTGTCAGGAAGAAGGCATGGTCGGTCTGGGATGTGGTGCCCGCTCCTATACGAGCGAGGTTCATTATGCATCTAAATATGGTGTGACCTATAAGGCTACACAAAGCATTATTGCTGATTATGTGAGCACCGAGCGTTATGATGTGGCTGATTATGGCATTGTGTTAAGCCGTGAAGAGCAGAAACGTCGATTTATATTAAAAGCATTGCTGCATCGGGAGGGACTTATGTTGTCTGCTTACCAAGAGAGGTTTGGCACTCATGTGATGTCTGACTACCCGTGGCTGAACGAATTGTTGGTAGAAGAGATGGCATGCTTCGATGTCGAAGAAAATGAGCAAGTACTGCGTTTGAAAGAGAATGGACTTGGATATTCCGATGCCATTGGAGACTGGCTTATTTCTGCGGATATTCGGGAGCAGATGGAAGGATTTGTTTTCTCATGAGAGCAACCTTGTATTACCGGGGGAAGTTGTCATCCTGTAACTATGACTGCCCTTATTGTCCGTTTAGCAAAACAGTGGATTCCAAAGAAACGTTAAATGTGGATGAACAGCAACTACGCCAGTTTGTAAGCTGGGTGAGAGAACAGGAGATTCATGGGCATCGTTTTTCGATCTTTTTTAACCCCTACGGAGAAGCGTTGGTGAGGCGCTGGTATCGGGAAGCGATGATTGAATTGTCACATATGACTCACGTGGATAAGGTGGCGATTCAGACCAACCTTTCTGTGAAACTGGATTGGGCAAGTGAGTTGCATGTAGACAAAGCTGCTTTCTGGGCGACGTATCACCCTCGTGAGACCAAAGAGGCTTCATTTGTGAACCAATGTATGACATTACGTCAGATGGGGCTGTCTTTTAGCGTCGGCACGGTTGGACTACGTAGTGCATTTCCGGCCATAGTATCCATGAGGAGTGCCTTGCCTGACGATGTATATATGTGGATCAATGCGTTCAAAGATCGGCGGAACTATTACACCCCTGACGAAATCAAGTTTCTCAAGGACATTGACCCGTTCTTTGAGGGGAATTTGCAGGACTACGACAGTTTGGGCAAGCGCTGCGCAGCGGGCACGGATGTGTTTTATGTTCAAGGCTCGGGTCATGTAAAAAGATGTTATAAGGATCGACGCATCATTGGTCATCTCTATCGTGATGGCTTGCAGGCTTTGGCTAAAGACCGACCTTGTGGTATGAAAAAATGCGGTTGTTACATCGGGTATATTCATATGCAGGATTCCCCGTTCAGAGAAACATTTGGCACAGGACTGCTAGAGCGGAATCCCAGCTTCATTCATCAATAAACTCATCTTTCAGTAAGTACTTGTTTCAAACCGTAAGGTTGGTTTCAAGTGTACTGGAAGGTGTGTTTTTTTATTTTTCGTAATGAAGGAATGATTCGTAAATCCTAGTAAATGGGTCTTGACTTTTTTTATTGTAAATTCAAAATATTTTTTGATTCAAGTTTTAGTGGTTTTGGGTTAGTATTAATTAGGAATAAAGACCTGTTTATTAAATAATAAATATAATTATTATATTGATATATATTTAATTGGTGGGTCTTTAGACTTATTGTAGGAGGTGGATATGCAAAAATATAAACTATCTTACATACTTGTATTGAAATTCGGGAGGAATTCAACGTGAAAAGGATATCCATCAGTCAAAAATTACTTATCGGTTTTTCATCCGTTTTAGTGTTGTTGATAACGGTTACAGCTATTTCATACGTTCAATTTGTAAGTTTAGAGAAAACGTTCACCAATTTAATCAATGATAGAACAAGCAAATTGCTTAAAATCAAAAATATGACGATTGACCTTAAATCACAACAAGTGGCTCTGAGGAATTACATAATGCAACCTGGACAGGAGAATGAGGATGCATTTCAGCAATCGTATGAAGATTACATAAAATTGAGCGAAGATTTAAAAGCGACAGTTACGAGTTCCAATATGAAGCAATATCTGGTAGACTCCGGCGAACTGATGAGTCAATATTATGATATCTCAAAAAACGTAATGTCTTTGACCAAGCAAGGGAAGGTGGAAGAAATTTCCCGGTTAATGGAGAATACCGTTCCGCCGCTTATAACGGAATTTGAAAACATTGTTGAGTCGATGGAAAATCATCAGCAAAAAGCAATGGATGAAGGGATCGCTGCGGCCAATGTCCAGACAGCTACGGTTCTTCGACTAATCAGCATTCTGGGTATCGTCTCTATTCTTATTGGCTTAGCAATCGCAATGGTCATCGGCCGAATGATCTCAAAACCGGTGCAGGCTGTTGCACAAGCCGCCAGCCGCATTGCGGAAGGTGACTTAACAGGGGAACCAATGAAGGTTCGTAACAAAGACGAAATCGGGGAGATGGCTGAAGCATTTAATGTGATGTCTGTCAATTTGCGTAACCTGATTCATCAGGTGAATGATGGTGCAGAACGTGTAGCAGCTTCGTCGGAAGAATTAACAGCTAGTACTGAACAGACGGTTATAGCTAATGAACAAGTAGCTACTACGATGGGCGAGATCGCAACAGGAATGGATGCGCAGGTTCGCATGGTCAGCGAAGGATTCCAGACGATGAATGAACTGGCAACCGGTTTCCGGCAAGTGGCTGAAAATACAACCGTTGTTTCCGAGCAGGCTGCTGAAGCCTCCGCCCAGGCGATATCAGGTAGTGAATCCATTCGCTCAGCGGTTGGGCAGATGAATTCCATTCAGAACACGGTTTCGAGCCTTGCGGGAGTTATCGGAGAGCTCAGTAAGCACTCGACAGATATTGTGAAAATGGTTGACGCGATCTCGGAAATATCTGCCCAAACGAATCTGTTATCTCTTAATGCAGCCATTGAAGCAGCGAGAGCTGGAGAGCATGGAAGAGGGTTTCAGGTTGTGGCTACCGAGGTTCGTAAATTGTCAGAGCAATCTGCACGGTCTGCGGGAGAAATCGTCGGACTTGTTTCCTCCATTGAGACAGGCATGAGAAATGCTGCGCATTCGATGAGGGTGGTATCATCTGAAGTGCAAGAAGGGATTCAATTAGTGCACCAGGCAGGATCTACTTTTGACGAGATTCGAACTTCAGTAAGTGGTGTTGCGGGACAAGCGCAGGAGGTGTCTGCTTCCATTGAACAGATGAATGCTGGTGTAGAGCAGATTAATGTGTCAATGAAATCAATCATGGACGTAACGGAGAACGCGGCTGCGGGCACGGAAGAAGTAAGTGCAACAACCGAAGAGCAATTGTCCGCAATGCAAGAGATTGCATCGGCTGCGAATGATCTTTCATCTATGGCGGAGATGTTGCAGCAGTCTGTAGCTCGGTTTAAAGTTTCTTAATGAAGAAATAGGTGAATATGTGAAATGCCCCGGCACCATGTTAATGGTACGGGGCATTTTTGTTTGAGGTTTTTGTGGCTGATCACTCTCATTAATGGGGTAGCTTGCAGAGCAGTATGGTGATTAAAGTTGTACGCGAAGAGAGGTGGAATGAATTTGTTTATCGGATCGCAACGTTATATGTCTTCAGCCAGCTATTGATTTGAGTCAGATAAGCAAACAACTGTGGCCCTGACATTAATTGTCCAAACCACGGCAGATTGGATGAGGCATCTGGTGAAGAGGCGAGATTCCGAATCTGTACTTTGTCGATTAGAGGCAGGATCGGCGATGTTGGATCATCCAGTATTTCAAGCACTTGCTGCTTCACTGCCGCAAGATACTGAGGATTATGTGTTTTGGGATATGGACTTTTTTTACGATACAGCACATCGTCAGGCAGGACGCCTTCAAGTGCTTTTCGCAAAATACCTTTCTCTCTTCCCCCTGTAATTTTCATTTCCCAGGGAATGTTAAACACATATTGGATCAGCCGATGATCGCAATAAGGGACACGTACTTCCAAACCAGCACCCATACTCATCCGGTCTTTGCGATCCAGCAGTGTAGGCATGAAGCGGGTGATATTTAAGTAAGACATCACGCGCATCTGAGCTGTTTTCCCCGTTTCCCCTTCTAATAGTGGAACCTCTGCTACGGCATCCGAATATCGGTCTGCAAGGTAATCGAGCGGTCTGATCCATTCCCGAATGTCTGGGGATAACAGCCCTGCTCGCATGTCGGGTGCTACAGACCAAGGGAATGTACCAGAGTTCAGCATTTCATCACGGTGAAACCATGGGTACCCGCCAAATACCTCGTCAGCAGCTTCGCCGGAGATGGCGACAGTTGCTCCTTTTTTGATCTCTTTACAGAACAGATACAAAGACGAATCAACGTCTGCCATACCCGGCAAATCTCTTACCAGCATGGCTTGAGTCAGTGCGTGAACGAGTTCACCATTTTCAATTTCGATCCAGCGATGATCGGTTTTGAGCTCATCCACCATCCGCTGAATCCATGGGCCATCTGCCCCGGGCTGAAACGAATGAGCTTGAAAGTGTTTTGCATTATCCACATAATCAACCGAATACGTACTCACTTGACCTTGCCCTGTCCGGTTGTAATAATCAACAGCCAGAGCAGATAAGGCACTGGAGTCAAGGCCGCCGGATAAAAGAGAGCATACAGGAACATCAGAAGCTAACTGGCGTTCCAGCGTATCCTGTAACAGACGGCGTACTTCAGCTGCGGTCTCTTCCAGATTATGTTCGTGTTGGACGGATTCCAGCTTCCAATAGGCATAGGTCTTGATCCCATTACGGCTGTATATCATGGCGTGAGCGGGCTTCAGTTCATGAAGTGAAGAGTACACACCATGTCCTGGTGTCCGTGCAGGTCCGACAATAAATACTTCGGCGAGTCCTTCGGGGCCTACTGCGGCTTCCACATCTGGATGAAGGAGCAACGCTTTGGGTTCCGAACCAAATACAAGTGTATCCTGTGCATTACTGTAAAACAGAGGTTTGACGCCCAGGCGGTCACGAGCCATGAAGACCTGCTCTCTTCCGCCGTCCCATATCGCAAAAGCAAAGATACCGTTAAATTTTTCAACACACACCGGTCCCCATTCAATGTACGAGGCGAGCAGAACTTCTGTGTCACATTGGGTACGGAAATGGTGCCCACGCTGAAGCAGCTCTTTTTTCAATTCGGGTGCATTGTATAGTTCTCCGTTATACACAACGGTATAGGAGGTGTCTCCTTGTAACGCATGCATGGGCTGTGCCCCGTTCTCCGGGTCCATTACGCTGAGGCGGCGATGTCCAAAAGCACAGGGGTTGGAAATCCATGTACCCGAAGCGTCGGGGCCACGGTTCGATAAGCTATTCGTCATCCGCACGAGCAACTCCGATTCCTGTGTCAAATCCCGATTCCACTGTACGAAGCCGGTTATACCGCACATGGTTTGTTCATCCTTTCTTGATCGAGTCATTCATCCGTATGTTGCCAAAAATCGAAAGTAGCTAGCAAATGTTGTCTTTTTCGTCAGAGGTCGTAACAAATATATGCCGAATGCAGGCATAAAATGTCTGTCCTCTTCGGAAACTACATGTAGGGATAACAGCCTTAAGCTGCCTGTGAAGGGGAGTACATGCAATGGACAGGATCAATTATTATGTGTCTGTCATGGGCCGCTCTGTCATACCAGATCCAGCTGTAACGTCGTATGAATGGGTGATTCAGGCAACACCGCAGGAAGCCGAACATTTGCTGGGATTGCTTTATCTTATGCAGGAAAAGGAAGAAGAAGCTTTTCCAGGAATGGTATTTCCTTGGCCGGACACGCCGGAACATGATGTGAATCGTGCTTATGAAACTGTTTTGCAACAGGTATACGGGGAAATTTACCGGTTGGGAACGCCAGAGACCAGACATCAGATCGAACAAACGACATGAGCAGGGCGAGCAACATGATTGGAATGAAGCAATTGCAGATGATCAGAACAAAAGGAGAAGATGACGATGTATGCCATTCAGGATGCCAAAATACGCAGATTAACGGAAGTGGATGGGTTATCTTGTGCAGAGGTTGAAGTACAACCCGGCAACGCGGGAGATCCATCATTACTTGTATATGTAGCCTCGAATCAGCCAGGTAATGAACTGCAAGTGGTACGTATTGTGCGCAACCACTCGGATAGAGCCATTGACTGGTATAACAACAACATGCATACTGCTTTTGAAGATGCGACGGAAACGGCATTTGAAAATAGCGAGGGAATTACGGCAGAAGAGGATAAAGCTCAGTTTCAAAGTAATTTGTTTGCTTTTGGCTTGCTTGGCCCCACGCTGCAGCGGTATTTGGTTGGTCAGGGATAATCAGATACCACACTCGCGCGAGTGATTAGGGTTCTGCAAAAATCTCAAGTAACATAAAGCAGCGAAACGTATGTAGAGTTAAAGCATATTGATGATGGACAAACCCGCTGTAACAACACAGCGGGTTTGTTTGTGATAGGCCATACATATTTTGATATCCAAGTGCTAGTCTTAGTAATATTCACGCAGAACCTGAATTCCTTTCACCACATTGTATACAAAACTCAAGCCGTAGATGACAAAGAACAGAACGACAAACCCGATCGCTGATCCTAAACTGTGGGCTGTCACGAAGAAATACAGCAACGGGATCGCCGCAAGGAAAGGAAAGACATGGGAGAAAAGTGCTCGCTTCGCATGTCCTGCAATGTATTCATCTCTGGCCACAACCCATACGATAATGGGAAACAGAAACGGGGCGAAGAAAATGCTGAAATAGGATAGTGATGATAAAAGTTGTCTCATTAATATTCTCTCCTTCAATAGAATTTAATAACGTATGTATGCAACAGATTACCCAGATGGGAGGAGGCTGAATAAGTATACACCTGGTAACGATACACGTGCAGATATATGTACAGGTAAAGATACGGTACAGACGCGGGCACAAACACAGATACAGATACAGAATGGGTGGCGGGAGAATGTACATAAATAGACATTGTTTCAGATACATATATACATGATTTAGCAACGTCTTGTTGCGTGTTATATTGCTGATGTTCCAGCCGGATTTAGCAGGTGCTATCGATAATAGTCTTTATTTCTTCAATATTACCTCAAAAAGATTACCTTATTCGGCTTTTTGTCTAAGTATACCTACTCATACGATGCTGGTTGTTATTAGGATGTATTATTAATTTTTAATAAAACTATTGCTAAAAATAGAAATCGGAGTATAATAGAGATCGTGCCGAATTTTATTATACATATTTGTCTCAGTAGCTCAGCAGGATAGAGCAACGGCCTTCTAAGCCGTCGGTCGGGGGTTCGAATCCCTCCTGGGACGTCAAACAAGAAGCTTCCTTCGGGAAGCTTTTTTGCGTTCTAGGGATGAGAACCCCCAAAGGTTCGTCGTTGAAACATTAGTTTCGCCGAGGCATTGCTCATCAAGGTATTTGATTCATTAGCTATGACCTCGTGACTTTGGCTACAGGGAGCAAGCCGTTCCTAAGAAGTATTAAGCCATTTTACAATTAAATCAGCCCCTCGCTCGACTCCCCAAAATCCTAACGATCACGAGAGAAGCTATTTGCCCCATTTGTGGGGTTTTGAAATTGTAACGATCACCAGAGAGTTTATTTACTCGATTGCGTGCATCTTTTGTACTTCTTCCTCTTGTACTGTAGCTCTATATATTTGTTTATAACATCATCTCTTTTTTTCTTACTTGTTAAAAGGTATGAAGCATGAGATGTAGAGATTTCTCCCTCATCAAGCGAAGGTTCTGGTTATGCTGACAGCACTGTTATTTGATTGTTTTTTCCTATAAGTTAAATAGATTATATATATTTTATCAATAAGTGTATTTGTGCCACAATGAGGATATTAACAGTGAAAGCGACGGTGAAGTGGATGAAATCAATTAATCAGTGGCATGCGGAAGCGTATGACAATCAACTGGCTTTTGTATCGGAGTATGGAAAAAGTCTCATTCCCTGGCTTCGTCCGACAGAAGGAGAATCTATTCTTGACCTTGGCTGTGGAACCGGTGATTTAACGCATGAGATTTCCCAATACGGGGTAGCGGTGACTGGTATAGATGCTTCCTCAGACATGATTGCTCAAGCAAGGAAAAAGTTCCCGGAATTGGAGTTTTGGGAAGCGGATGGTCAGGAGTTCAAGACAGAGCGTCAGTATGATGCAGTCTTTTCTAACGCTGCATTGCATTGGATGCGCAAGCCTCGAAATGTTGTAGACGGTGTGTGGCATGCCCTGAAGCCTGGAGGGCGATTTGTGGCTGAGTTTGGCGGTAAAGGAAATGTGCAGATCATCGTTAACGCACTGGAGGAAGTGCTGGAACGGCATACTGGAATCAAGGCTTCCGAACGTAATCCATGGTATTTTCCGACGATTGCACAATACAGCACTCTTTTGGAAGACAGAGGCTTTGTGGTTCGACAGGCCTATCACTATGACCGCCCTACCAAACTAGCAGATGGAGAGGAGGGAATCATAGGCTGGTTGGCCCATTTTGGGGATGACTATTTCGAGGGATGCAGCTCTGAGCAGGTAAAGGAATGGTGTCAGGAGATTAGCGAGATCGTGATTCCTAAGCTGTGGAAAAACGATGCGATCTATGCGGATTACAAACGTCTTCGTATTGAAGCGTTCAAACCCGAAGTTTAAACATTGAATAACTTAAAGTTAATGTTATATGAATTCAAATCGCTTAACGGGCAACATTTCTCTCCCGTGTTCACGTCATTTAAAATAGTTTCAATCCAATGGATTCTGAACATCGCCAATAAAAATCATAGAAAACCATGCCTTTCTTACGTTCAGAAAAGCATGGTTTTTTCTTATTTTCATGCTGGGAATTTTAAATTTAAATATCCAAACGACAAAAATATACAAATGCGAATATTCACCCTACTAAAGACCCATATAAGTAATTTCTATATCATAATGTAAGTATTTAGAAGGAATTTGTGATATTTTGGTAGAATAATTTACCAGGGGTCAAACATCTTGCAGATTGGCGGTGAACTTGGTCGAAAGTATTGCAGTGCTTCTGGCAGCAAGATCCCATTGGTGAGGCATCTACACGAAGAAGGAGGGCATAGCCTTGAATAAACGATTGATTTCTATGTTAATGAGTGTCCTTATGGTTTTTTCCCTTATCCTGCCTACAGCTGGAGCTGCTTCTGCGGACTCCGCAATTCAACTGGATAACACATTAAACAGCACCAAAGCAAAGCAAATGAGAGAAGTGCTTGCCAGTAGGGAAGCTCGAATCGCTGCCGATCCAGTTTTGGATAAAAGCCTGAATGGTCTTGGCGGAGAGAACACACGAGTCATTGTTGAGCTTTCTAACAAACCTGTTGCTGTAGCTCAAGGCGAATCAACCCTCTCAGGAAGATCATTTACCTCCTCCATGGAAACAAAGGCTGTGACTCAAGTTGAAGACCAACAACAGTCATTTGTACATATCCTCACTCAGAAAAAAATCAAACACGAAGTGCTGGACAACTATGCATATGCTCTTAATGGTGTAGCCCTTGAAATAAAAGGGAACCAATTGGGACAATTGCTTCAAATACCAGGTGTAGTCAGTGTATATCCTGACTATGAAGTGACGCTTGCGCCTGACACAGGCGAAGTGAATCCACACATGAAAGATACAGCCCCTTTTATCGGAGCTCCTGAAGTATGGGATTTGGGGTATAAAGGAAAAGGTGTGAAAGTTGGCGTTATTGATACCGGGATTGACTACAATCACCCGAATCTGCACGATGCTTATAAAGGCGGATGGGATTTTGTAGACAACGATGATGATCCGTATGAAGCGACCTATCAGGAATGGAAAGCATCAGGCCAGCCTGAGCTTAATGAAAGAGGAAGCTCTTATTATACTTCTCACGGTACACACGTTTCGGGTACGGTCGCTGCTCGTGAAGCGGGAGACTATGGGGTTGTCGGGATTGCTCCTGAAGCGGATATTTATGCTTACCGTGTTTTAGGGCCTTATGGCAATGGACAGACGTCTTGGGTACTCGGTGGAATTGACCGCTCAGTAGCGGACGGAATGGATGTCATCAACCTGTCACTTGGTGCTGAAAATAATGATCCGAGCTATGTCACTTCGGTTGCATTGAACAACGCGATGCTGTCTGGTGTAACTGCGGTTGTATCCAGTGGTAACAGTGGCCCTAATCGTTATACTTTGGGTTCGCCGGGTGCATCCGCTATGGCAATTACCGTAGGTAACTCTACAGGGCCTAGTCAGGTCATCACGGCGAATACACATTTCTGGATTGGTGAAGAAGGTGGGGAAACGGCGCCTGAGCAACAGCCAGCTCCAGAAAATGAGCAAACTCCAGAATTGGGGAATGCACCTGAAACGCAGGAACCAGTCGTTACGCCGGTGACCGCACCAGAAAGTGGAGCGGAAGCGACTACACCGGGAGACGAAGTGGGAGATGCAACATCTGCACAGCCTGAATCTGATCAAGCTGAGGGCCCGGCAGCAAATGCTGGCAATGAAACAGCGGACGAAGTGACCCCTTTAGCTGTTACCGAATCTGTATATCGTCTGGATGTGATGGGCTGGAGTCTTGCTGCTGATCCTCAAGCGGTTTTGACAGATCGATATGACGTTGAATTTGCAGCTTTGGGTAAACCTGCTGATTTCGAAGGTAAAGATTTCACAGGCAAAGTTGCGTTGATTCAACGCGGGGAACTTGCTTTTGTCGAAAAAATTGCAAATGCCAAAGCGGCAGGAGCCGTGGCTGTTATTGTGTATAACAATATTCCCGGCCCGATTGGCGTAAGTCTTGGTGATAACTTCGACCTGATTCCGACACTGAGCATGTCGAAGGAAGATGGTGAAGTCGTTAAAGCTCAATTAGACGCGGGGCAACCTGTTGAAGTAAGCTTCAGTGATTTTGAGCGCAGTCAGACACCTGGGGATGAGATGAGTTCTTCCAGTTCCCGTGGGCCTGCAAAAGTAACATTGGATATCAAACCGGATGTTGTTGCACCGGGCTCCAACATTTTGTCCACCATTCCTGCTTACGGCAAAGATGAGCCAGGAGCCGATTATGCCCAAGCGTATGATCGCAAAAGTGGAACAAGTATGGCTGCACCGCATGTAGCGGGTCTGGCTGCACTGTTGCTTGAAAAGCACCCGGACTGGACGCCTTTTGATGTTAAGGTTGCTTTGATGAATAACGCCAAAATCATGGACACAGCTAAATATGACGTGTTTGATCAAGGTGCAGGCCGCATTCAAGCGGTAAAATCGATTGATCCTGCCGCTTTTGTTAAAGTCATGGATGTGACCCAGTATACCGAGAGTGGATCGGTTGTTGAGAAAGAAAACATCACAGGAAGCATTAACTACGGTAACTTCTTAAGTACGGATGAAAAAACAGTAAGCAAAACGATCAAGGTTCAGGCCTTGAACGGAAGCGGCGGCGAGTACACGGTGAATGTGAATCCGACTCGTACCGTGCCTGGGGTATCTGTTTCCGTGGATAAAACTTCATTCACTTTGAATGGAGAAGAAGAACTCGCCGTAACAGTTACGGTTCCTCGTGGTGTTACTGCATTAACTGAGGCACAGGGCTACATTGAAATTACGAATGGAACCAACACGTTTACAGTACCGTATGTGGCTCACTTTAATGTGACTTCAAGCGGTGTGAAATATATTGAAACGGTAAAAGGAACTGCGAAAAATCCGTTCTATTATCCGTTGAAGGCAGACGGTTCGCTGGATACGTTGAACGTTGCAATGGAATTCCATAATCCAATGACGTTTGCACTGATTGAAATTTATAACGGCCTCGACCCTGAGGGTGGTTACTATCAAGACGGATACATTGGCTCAATCTTTGGCAATTACTATAACTTCAACGCAAATGCCAGATACACGCTGGCTTGGGATGGTCAGTATTCGGATTACACAACGGAAGCAGTCACCGAACTTGCAGATGGCGTGTATACCGTAGATATCACAACCATCGGCACGGATGGCAAGACCTATAAGGAAGATACACCTCCGTTTTTGGTTAAAAAGACAGCTCCCGCAGTAACTGCTCCGCAATCATTGGAGTTCAAAGCGGAGGATGCTGTTGTAATTGACGGTACGGTGGATGACCTGTATTTCCGTGCTGCGCCTGCACTGGCTAAAGGCTGGAGCATTACGCTCGATCCGACGACAGCACTCAAAGCATCCTACGTGGTGAAAAAAGAAGATGGCTCAACGTTGAAAGAAGGCACGTTTAATGTTCAGGCAGACGGCAGCTTCCAATATACGTTGGAGGGTGTTGAAGGCGGCACGTACACCGTGGAAACGACGGTAAAAGACGAGCAAGGTCTTGCTGGTACGGCTATCACTACCATAACAGTGGAATCTGCACAGACTGAACCTGAAACACCGGCTACGAAAGCACCTGGAACACCTACGTTGTCCCACAATAACGGCTTTGTGAACGGTCTGTTAGGGGGCGACTACACGGTGTCCATGAACATGTGGTGGGGTGAGAATGCGACGAGTTACAAGTTGTATGAGGATGGCGTGTTGGTTGATTCGCAAAAATTGACCTACAATGCACCTTGGGCTCAGTTCGCTCAAACGAAAATTAAAGGTAAAACCAATGGCACCTACACGTATGTTGCCGAGCTGGCCAATGATAAGGGGGTAACGCGCAGTCAGATGCTGACTGTACGGGTAACCGATGCTTTGCCTGGCAAAGCAGTACTCTCTCATGATAACTGGGATATGGACGGCAACTACAAAGTGATGATGAACTTGTGGTGGGGAACAAACGCAACCGCGTACCGTCTCTATGAGAATGATGAGTTGATTGATACACAGTCACTCAAAGCGACAACACCACTGCCTCAATTTGCTATAACTGCAGTAAAAGGCAAAGCATCTGGTACGTATGCGTACCGTGCCGAGCTGGTTAACGCTGCGGGGGTGACAACCACCAATACCATTACGGTGAAGGTGAAGTAAAGGCAGTGAGAGCGTATTGTCTGGAAAAGTTAAACCCTCGTCCGTCCTGGCATAGCCAGTGACCAAGACGACATCTAGATATGAAAAACGGCTTCCCCTGTTAAGCGTACAGGTGGAGGCCGTTTCTTGTTGTTTGCTTACAGGGAGGGATCGAGATCCGTTCTCCTGGTGGTATGAGGTATCTCAGGAAATACGCCTGGGTGGTAAGTGGAATAATGTTTATTTATCCATATATAATTGGTGAATTGTAGCATTTGTCCATTCATTTCAAATTCTTCTTCACTAGTCACCGTATGCTTGAACCCATTCTGCATTAAAACTTTTTGAGATGCTATATTGTGGGTGGTCGTTTTGGCATGGACTTCCTTTATATCTAAATCAATGATTGTATGGAGTAATAATTGTAAAGCTTTTTTCGCGATGCCTTTCCCGATGTGGATTTTTCCTACTCTATAGCCGAGAAATCCTATTTTATTTGAAAAGTTGATATCCACTAAATTTATTCTTCCAAGAATAGAATGATGTTCATCTTTTATTAAATAAAAATAGGAGAGCCCTTCAGCTTGTTCATCAAGCAACAGTTCATTTCTTGCTCTAAAACTCTCAGGTCTGTAATAATCATCTCCTCGAGATGGTATCATTTCCTCAAAAAAAGTTCTGTTTTCAACTTCAAACTTATGTAGGTTTTCAAAGTCTGCATCTTTTAACTTCTCAATTACTAATTTCATGATTCCTTCTCCAATCAACTTAAAGTTAATCACTACAAGGTTGCTTATGTAAATTAAATATAGGCTATGATGTGAATAAATGTTGACCCTTAACTTCTATTTTATAGAAATTATGTCTTTTATAATTAGTATAACACTCTTGTATGGTAAAAGAACATCAGGGTATGTTTTCTTGTAAAGAACTCAATCAGAGCGTGTTTTTTGAGTAAGTATTGCCTCGCAAGTCCCGGCTTAGCCAGTGACCAAGACGGTATCTAGATATGAAAAAGGCCTCCTCCTGTTAAGTGTACAGGAGGAGGCCTTTTCTTGTTGTTTGCTTCCAGGGAAGGATAGATATCCGATATCCTGGTGGACTTTTTTCATAAAACTAAGAAACGGTTCGATCTTTGCTCGCCTGAAGTCCTGTCATAAGCAGCCCGATCGCGAGAAGTACCTGAATGAGCAGTGGAAGTGTCCATCCTTTCGTCCAGTCGTGCATTAAACCGAACAGTAAAGGGCCGCCTGCTGCAAGCATGTACCCAAAGGATTGAGCCATTCCGGAAAGACTTGCAGCCTCTCGCGCATGACTTGTGCGAAGAACAAAAAACATCGTGACCAGACCAAAGGAGGCCCCGGCACCAATTCCGGCTAGCGCAACTCCGATGGTGACGAGAACAGGCGCATCGCTGAATAGTAACGCATATCCGATGATGAGACACAAACACGTTATGGTGGTGAGCAACCGTTGATCTCGTGTTTTTCCAGCCAGAATCGGCACGATAAAGGTAGCAGGTACACTAACCATTTGCATCAGAGACAACATCCAGCCAGCTGAAGCCGCACTGAAACCTTGATCCGCCAGAATCTCGGGAAGCCAAGTTATCGTTGTATAGAAGATTAACGACTGAATGCCCATGAACAACGTCACGAACCAGGCGAGAGAAGAAGTCCGTAAACGTGTGGGTGCGTTCTCGCTCTGGGAAGTGACATAGAGCATCTGTTTGCGCCCTCTCCGTGCCTGCGGAAGCCATAGAAAGACAGCCAGTAGGGATAGACACGCCCACACGCCTAAGGAAGCCCGCCAACCAAGCGAAGAGGCTTCTGCCACGGGTACACTAATACCCGAAGAGATTGAGGCAAACATATTCATCGAAACAGAATACAGTCCGGTGATGATGCCGACTCGTAACGGGAAATCACGTTTGATCAGACTTGGCAGGAGTACATTGCTAAGGGCGATACCGCATCCAAGAAGTGCCGTTCCCGCATAAAGAGCAAGCACGGAAGGGAGTAAGCGCAAGGTGATTCCGCTGGTAACAATAATGACAGCAAGCAGGAGGGCGGTCTCCAGCCCAAAACGTTTGGCAAGGCGCGGGGCAAAAGGAGAGACAGCTGCAAAAGCGATCAAAGGCAGCGACGTTAGTAATCCAGCCATCGTATGTCCGATGCCGGTGTCTGAACGGATTAATTCCACGACGGGACCGGTGGCTGTGATGGGTGACCGCATCGTAGCAGCGATAACAATTATTCCGGCGAGTAACAACCCGAATGTTTGAGATGTTTGTTGAGACGGTTGTTCTCCCCCGGAAGGAGCAGAATGCTGTAGTTGTGTAGTAGGTGAGGGCATCATTAATCTCCTGTTTCCAAATAAATATGTAAAGCGAATTACTGAACCAAACAAAGTACAGCTTCTATAGGAAGTTGATATGTATGGATTGGTACAATATTCATTAAACAAGCATAACATTGTGTGTCATATGGGGCAATGGAAAGCAAAACTTAACAAATGTTTGCTCTTATTGATAGTTTACATTGACATTACTAGTTGGACTAAGTGTGGTGACAGATGACTTTTAGGATTATGTGAAGTACTTTGCGCGAACCGCCCCCTGTCATAACTAGGGCAATTGTGATGGAGCTGGAGTGAAATCGTAAGGATTGAGCAAGAAAATGAGATGTAATACTAACGAAGGCGTCGAGAGGTGGATAATAGAGAGTTAGGCTGGGGAAATGTAGGAAATGATATGCTGTGACCGGAGAGAGAGGAACTGAGTGTGTAAAAGGTATCTCGTGTAAGGTAATTTTAGAAGGGAAAATAAAACTTAGTCATACCGTTATTTATCTTGTGCTCACATGGATCACAGAGAATTTGGAAATGACTCAATATGGACACTGTTTTCTAACGATCACCAGAAACCTTATTTGGAGGAAAAAGAACCTTTTCAAATTCTAACGATCCTCAGGAACGCTATTTAGACAATTTAGCGCGAAAAAGCACAAAGTAAGCACGAAATCGATGAAATAAGCTCTCTGGTGATCGTAAGAAAATTAGAACGGCGAAAATGGGGCAAATAAGCTTCCTAGTGATCGTTAGAATTTTTGGCATGGTGGGGAGGTGGGGTGACCTAACTGCAAAATGGCTTGTTAGCTTTCAGAAACGGCTTGCTCCTTTCGTCAAAGCCTTAAGGGTAGAGCAGACGAAGCGAATACTTACCAACCAAGGCCAAGCGAAGCTGATGCTCCGGCGAACCTATGGGGTCTCCCATCCCCAGAACGCAAAAAAGCTCCCCGAAGGAAGCTTCCTTTTTTGACGTCCCAGGAGGGATTCGAACCCCCGACCGACGGCTTAGAAGGCCGTTGCTCTATCCTGCTGAGCTACTGAGACATAGAAATTTTTCAAGCAAAAATGATTTTATCACAAATAAAAAGATATATCAAATGTTTTATTTTAGGCTTGTTTTCATATATGATATTTGGCGGCCGCAACGTTTTTTTCTTTCTAATTAAGGTTATGTTAGAATATCAGAAGAAATCAGAAAATAGATCCATATTTCCTTGATATATATCTATTCACGGCCGATTCGGGCTGGAGATTCAGGAACAGAGGAGGTGCTCCTATCAAGGAATCCACAACCCCGGAAACCGAGCACAACAATAAAATTGTGCTGTTTCCAAAAACGCTGGACTATTACCAAATACAGCTGACAGTTATGCTTGAAAATGAACGTTACGGTGAAGCAATGGACTTGCTTCGCTTTTTGTTGCAATGCCAAGGGCAGGAAGAACGCCACTATGACGAGTGGAGGGCGTTGCTGGAGTGGCTGCAGGCTGCTTTCCCTCAATATGAAGAATTAGAAATGCAGACCATTCGAGAAGAAGAGGAAGAAGACATCAGCGAGGAAGAAATGGCAAGGCAACACGCCATATCGAAACTTGCTCAGGACGATGGTTACGCAGATAAGCTGCTCCGGACGGTTATGGAAGGCCCGCTATCTGAACAGACGATGCTGGCTCTCGAGCAACTGGCATTTTTGGACGTTCCGAAGGTGGATGAAGAACTGATTGGGTGGCTGCAAACGAAGGTGCTTCATCCTCTATTACAGTTCAGAGTCATGCAAACCCTGCGTCGTCGAGGAGTACAAGACATCATTCATTTCACTAGAGGTGACGAAGAAGTAGAGGTTGATATCGCTAGCGTTCCACTTAAACCGGAAGAATTCCCACTTCAGATTGTGCAGATTCTGGAACGGGTGGCAGACCAGACGGAGGTTCATGAACCTACGCTCTTTTATTTTGCCCAGGAACTGTGGATACAATATGTTATGGCGGTCTATGGAACACGGGATTACCAATCCATGCTTGAGCAAAATGATGCGATGACGGACATTTGGGCGGCTGCGCTACATATGACGGTTGCAGACAGTCTGGGAGGCTCGCACGATGAGGAAAACACGCGCTCGATGTACGCTGTGACAGGTGCAATGAGGTTTCGACTGGAGCAGGCGTATCGCTCTATGAAACAGTTTGTTTCCGCCGGTTTGGACGGTCATTAAGAGACGGAAACGTTTACCTTAAACCGTATCAAGGGATTCCCCTTGAAAAAGAATGTAAACTTGTTTATACTAAAATGGTTATTTTGTGCGTGATCGCCTACGTGAACATGTGAATTTTGGAGGGGAAAGTATACAATGAAAGCAACTTGGGAAAAGATAGAGAAGAACCTTGGGGTTCTTGAGGTTGAAGTCGGTGCAGAGCGCGTAACAGAAGCACTCGACAAAGCTTTTAATAAAGTAGTAAAACAAGCGAACGTGCCTGGATTCCGTAAAGGTAAAGTGCCGCGTCCAATCTTCGAAGCTCGTTTCGGAGTGGAAAGCCTTTATCAAGAAGCAATCGACATCTTGCTTCCAGAAGCTTACACAGAAGCGATTGATCAAACGGATATCTTCCCAGTGGATCGTCCTGACGTAGACATCGAGCAATTCGGTAAAGGACAATCCTTCAAATTTAAAGCGAAAGTAACTGTGAAACCAGAAGTTACCCTGGGTAACTATAAAGGAATCGAAGTTGCTGTAGCTAAAGGTGAAGTAACGGATGCAGAAGTTGCAGAAGAGCTGGAGCGTTTGCAACAGCGTCATGCTGAACTGGTTGTAGTTGACGAAGGTGCTGCAGCGAACGGCGATGTTGCTGTAATCGACTTCGACGGTTCTGTTGATGGTGTACCTTTCGAAGGTGGACAAGCTGAGCGTTATTCCTTGGAACTGGGTTCCAACACATTCATTCCAGGTTTTGAAGAGCAAGTAGTGGGTCTGTCCACTGGCGACTTCAAAGACGTGGAAGTGACTTTCCCAGAGAGCTACCATGCAACAGAGCTGGCTGGCAAACAAGCAGTATTCAAAGTGAAAGTTCATGAAATCAAACGCAAACAACTTCCAGAATTGGATGACGAGTTTGCTAAAGATGTTAGCGAATTTGATACTCTGGAAGAGTACAAAGCTGACCTCAAAACACAACTGGAATCCCGTAAAGCAGATGAGTTCAAAGCTGCACAGGAAAATGCAGTTGTAGAAAAAGTAGCTGAAAACGCTGAAGTGGACATCCCTGCAGCAATGGTTGACAGTGAAGTACAGAACATGATGCGCGATTTTGACAACCGTCTTCGCAGCCAAGGCATGAACCTTGAAATGTTCATGAGCTTCTCCGGTCAGACTCAAGCTGACTTGAGAGCACAAATGCAAGACGATGCTTCGAAACGTGTTCGCAACAACCTGGTGCTTGAAGCAGTAGGTAAAGCGGAAAACATCGAAGTTTCTGATGAAGAAGTGAACCAAGAACTCGAGAAAATGGCTGAATCTTACAAGCGTCCTGCTGAAGAGATCCGTGGCATCCTCGAAGGTAACGGTTCCCTGGAAAGCCTTCGTGATGAAGTTAAATTGCGCAAAACAATCGATGTTCTCGTTGAGAACAGCAAAGTTGTTGAGCCAGTTGAAGCTCCAGCCGAAGAAGTTGCTGCAGAAGCTGACGAAAAATAAGACAGGCTGTGTGATTTCGACAGCTATATAAACGATAAGGCACGTGAGTCATTGCGTGCCTTATTTTTAAATTGCGACATCCATTTTATAGAAAAATGAGTGTTGATATGGATTCTCATTCATTTTATTGCAAGGTGCCCATTTTCCGTTGATTTCAAACCTTTGTTCTTGGACGGAAATAAAAAAATACCAAGACGGCATAGGATGGATGTAATTTGCACATACATAGAAAACATGGTTAAATATGATCAGGCTACATCGTAAACATCCCTAAAATAACGTGTTTTCTGAAAAATGACATTGTCAAAGGAACATGTTAAAATGATTTTGGGTTTGCTTTACAGTCAGCCTATGTCTAATTACATGTAGAAAAGAGGTTGGTCTCATGAGTCTGGTGCCAATGGTTGTTGAACAAACCAATCGAGGCGAGCGTTCTTACGATATATATTCACGTTTGCTGAAGGATCGCATTATTTTTCTGACCAGTGCGATTGATGACGATGTAGCCAATCTTGTCATAGCTCAGCTTTTGTTTTTGGCAGCCGACGATCCTGAGAAGGATATCAGCTTGTATATTAATTCACCTGGTGGTTCTGTAACGGCAGGGATGGGTATATACGATACGATGCAATTTATCAAGCCGGATGTATCTACCATTTGCGTAGGCATGGCAGCAAGCATGGGCTCTCTATTGCTGACCGCAGGCGCTCCAGGCAAAAGATATGCGCTTACGAACAGTGAAGTGATGATTCATCAGCCGCTTGGCGGCGTTCAAGGACAGGCTGCGGATATCAAAATCCACGCAGAATGGATCATTAAAACTCGTCAGAAACTGAATCAAATATATGTTGATCGTACAGGTCAGCCCCTTGATAAAATTGAGCGGGACACAGACCGTGACTTTTTCATGAGTGCGGAAGAAGCAAAAACGTACGGCATTATTGACCAGGTGCTCAGCAGACCGATCAATTCCTAAAGGGGTGGTTTCATGTTTAAATTTAACGATGAGAAAGGGCAGCTGAAATGCTCTTTTTGCGGTAAATCTCAGGAGCAGGTTCGCAAGCTGGTCGCTGGACCAGGCGTATACATCTGTGATGAATGTATTGAACTTTGCACCGAAATCGTAGAGGAAGAACTCGGTCATGATGAAGAAGTAGACCTGAAAGATATTCCGAAACCAAAAGAAATTCGTGATATTCTTGATCAATATGTTATTGGTCAGGAACAAGCGAAAAAATCTTTGTCTGTAGCAGTGTACAACCACTACAAACGGATTAATACACAAAGCAAGATTGAAGATGTAGAGCTGTCGAAGAGTAACATTTTGCTGTTAGGACCTACGGGTTCCGGTAAAACGTTGCTTGCACAAACGATGGCGAAAATTCTGAACGTTCCTTTTGCTATTGCGGATGCAACTTCATTGACAGAAGCGGGATACGTGGGTGAGGATGTCGAGAACATTCTGCTTAAGCTGATCCAGGCGGCTGACTATGATGTAGAAAAAGCAGAACGCGGCATTATCTATATTGATGAGATTGATAAAGTAGCACGTAAATCGGAGAACCCTTCCATTACGCGTGACGTATCCGGTGAAGGTGTTCAGCAAGCTTTGCTGAAAATTCTTGAAGGTACAGTTGCTTCAGTGCCGCCACAAGGTGGTCGCAAGCATCCACATCAAGAGTTCATTCAGATTGATACAACTAATATTTTGTTCATCTGCGGTGGTGCCTTTGATGGTCTGGAGCAAATGATCAAACGCCGGATCGGTAAAAAAGTCATTGGCTTTAACGCCGCTACGGAGCAAAAAGATCTGAAACCGGGTGAATACCTTGGTATGGTATTGCCGGAAGACTTGCTGAAATTCGGTTTGATTCCGGAATTCGTAGGCCGTCTGCCAGTAATCTCTACGTTGGAGCCATTGGATGAAGATACGTTGGTACGGATTCTGTCCGAACCGAAAAATGCGCTGACGAAGCAGTACCAAAAACTGCTTGAGCTAGATAATGTCAATCTGGTGTTTGAACCGGGTGCATTGCTGGCGATTGCCAAAGAAGCGATCAAGCGTAATACGGGTGCACGTGGTTTGCGTGCGATCATTGAAGGGATCATGCTCGAAATTATGTATGAAGTGCCTTCACGTGAAGACGTGACCAGCTGTGTCATTACGGAAGAAGTTGTTGAGAAAAAAGTTGTGCCTGAACTTGGCCAATCAAAGGACGATAAGCAGGAAGAGAGTGCCTAATGGGTACTGCTTCAGCTGAGCTTTGAAATATAGACTTGTCAGTTCTCCACTTGGGCAGAAGGCTTATATATGGTCTTTTGTCAGAGTGGAGCTTTGACGTTGTGGGGAGAGAAATCACTCATGTATTTAAGACAAGACACCCGTCCCGTAAAAGTAGGGAACTTGACCATTGGTGGCAGTAACGAAGTTATTATTCAAAGTATGTGTACGACCAAAACAGCTGACGTTGAAGCGACAGTTGCAGAGATTTTGCGATTGGAAGAGGCTGGATGCCAGGTGGTACGTGTAACAGTGAATAATGAGGAAGCTGCGGCTGCGATTAAGGAAATCAAGAAGCGAATTCACATCCCGCTCGTGGCAGACATACATTTTAACTACAAGCTCGCCTTGCTTGCTATCGAGAATGGTATTGATAAAGTTCGGATCAATCCAGGCAACATCGGTAAACGTGCTAAAGTGGAAGAGGTTGTCAAAGCGTGCAAGGAAAAGGGTATTCCGATTCGGATCGGGGTAAACGCGGGTTCACTAGAGAATCATCTGCTTGAAAAGTATGGCTATCCTACAGCAGATGCTATGGTCGAAAGTGCGTTATTCCACATTGGCATTTTGGAAGAGCTGGATTTCCACGATATCATCGTTTCACTCAAAGCGTCCGATGTACCGATGGCCATTGAAGCTTATACGAAGGCAGCTCAGATTATTCCGTATCCGTTGCACCTCGGCATTACAGAAGCGGGCACATTGTTCTCGGGCACAATCAAAAGTTCCGCGGGTATGGGCGCACTGCTCTCTATGGGAATTGGTTCAACGATGCGTATCTCGCTTAGTGCCGATCCGGTTGAAGAGATTAAAGTTGCGCGCGATCTGCTCAAAACGTTTGGACTGATTTCCAATGCAGCTACATTGATCTCTTGCCCAACTTGCGGGCGTCTGGATATTGACCTCTTCTCGATCGCCAACGAAGTGGAAGAGTATATCTCCAAGCTTAAGGTACCGATCAAAGTATCTGTACTGGGCTGCGCGGTAAATGGTCCAGGAGAAGCCAAAGAAGCGGATATTGGCATTGCGGGTGCCCGTGGAGAAGGTCTTTTATTCCGTCATGGCAAAATGATCCGTAAAGTGCCGGAAGAGATCATGGTAGAGGAATTGAAAAAAGAAATCGACAAAATTGTTGAAGCGTATGAAGAAACAGGGGTTATCCCTGGACGTTCGCACTAATTTTTTTATGTACAAGTGTTCTCCATAAGAAATGGTTCCTATCTTATCCAAATGATAGTGATACGTTTAAATAGGTGAAATGTGGAAGCCTGTCATACGTGGCGGGCTTTTTGCATGCTCAGGAACAAATTCTCAAGCACAAATTCGGCTTGTTCCGTTTACGTCTCGCTGAAAAGGCTATACTACCAAGTATTAGCATGATTACAGATGAGAAGAAGGATAGAACAGGAGGATGTTGAGATATGGGTGAGTTTGGCATGATATTCATGTTGATACAGTTATTTTTTGGCGTGGTGATCGGGTTATACTTCTGGAATTTGCTTCGAGGCCAGAAAACGAATCGAACTGCTGTTGAGCGTGAATCACGAAAAGAACTGGAGAAGCTGCGAAAGCTGCGTTCGATATCACTGACGAAGCCACTGGCGGAGAAGACGCGTCCAGCCACCATTAACGATATTGTTGGGCAAAAAGACGGACTACGCGCGCTCAAGGCTGCTTTATGTAGTGCCAATCCGCAGCATGTGATTATATATGGCCCGCCGGGAGTAGGGAAAACGGCAGCCGCAAGGGTAGTGTTAGAAGAAGCGAAGAAAAACCCGACTTCTCCCTTCAAAGCCGATGCTAAATTTACGGAGCTGGATGCCACAACGGCTCGTTTTGATGAGCGAGGTATTGCGGATCCCTTGATTGGTTCCGTTCATGATCCGATCTATCAGGGAGCAGGAGCTATGGGCGTGGCAGGAATCCCTCAACCAAAGCCAGGTGCGGTGACGAAAGCGCATGGTGGTATGCTTTTTATTGATGAAATTGGAGAATTACATTCCATTCAGATGAATAAACTGCTCAAAGTGCTGGAAGACCGCAAGGTCTTTTTGGAAAGTGCGTACTATAACTCGGAAGACACGCATACTCCTGCTTATATCCACGATATTTTCCAGAATGGGTTGCCTGCTGATTTTCGTCTGGTTGGGGCGACGACACGTTCCCCGCATGAGCTTCCTCCTGCCTTACGTTCACGGTGTATGGAGGTCTATTTCCGTCCATTGTTACCGGAGGAGATTGGAAAAATTGCGGAAGATGCTGTTCAGAAAATCGGGTTCAGTCCTTGTCCGGAAGCCGTGGATGTAGTCAAACGATATGCGACCAATGGGCGCGAAGCGGTGAACATCATTCAGCTAGCTGCTGGACTTGCACTCACGGAAAAGCGTGAGACACTTCAGGCTTCTGATGTCGAGTGGGTTGCTGGAAGCAGTCAGATCCAGCCAAGGCCGGATCGTAAGGTTCCTTCCAAGCCGCAGGTCGGTTTTGTCAATGGCCTTGCCGTTTACGGACCGAACATGGGTACTATTTTGGAGATTGAGGTGTCAGCGGTTCCTGCACCAAAAGACCAGGGCCGCATCAACATCACAGGCGTGGTGGATGAGGAAGAGATTGGAGGCGGTTCCCGTACACTTCGGCGGAAAAGTATGGCTAAAGGCTCGGTTGAAAATGTGTTAACCGTCTTAAAAGCGATGGGCATCCGCACGAGTGATTATGATTTACATGTGAATTTTCCGGGAGGTACGCCGATTGATGGTCCATCGGCCGGAATTGCCATGGCTACAGCAATCGCTTCAGCCATTCAAGGACGCCCTGTAGACCATGAGCTTGCAATGACAGGCGAGATCAGTATTCATGGCCGGGTTAAACCGATTGGCGGTGTACTGGCGAAGGTGGAGGCGGCTTTTCAGGCGGGGGCGAAGACGGTCATTATACCGGCGGAGAATTGGCAGTCCATTTTTGATAATCTGGATGGGTTGCGGGTGATCCCTGTAGATACGGTCCAGGATGTATTCCGTGAAGTCTTTGGCTGGGAACCGGGAGCGCAGCAAGTGGAACAGCAGGTAGTTGCAGAAGAGACTGCGTTACCTAAACCGGAGATCTTTCCTCCGGCATCCGCCTCTTTTTTACGGGCAGAGTCACCTCGTCCAGGTCCAGTTACAGATTCGGGGAGCTGCTAAGCACTTCCCTTCATTGGTTTTTTATGTGAACATTTGATAGAATAATGAATGACTACAACCTGAGAGCCATTGGAGGTGCGAAAGCGATGGGACCGAGCAAAGCGAAAGGTCGTCGTTTTCCTTTACTGCCTTTAAGAGGACTTCTCGTCTACCCGAGTATGGTACTGCATCTCGATGTGGGCCGGGAGAAATCGGTCAAGGCTTTAGAAAAAGCGATGGTAGAAGAACATTTGATTCTCCTATGTTCTCAAGCCGAGGTAAATATTGAGGAACCTACACGAGAGGATATTTTCCGCATTGGAACGGTAGCTAAGGTAAGACAGATGTTGAAGCTGCCCAACGGAACGATCCGAGTACTTGTGGAAGGCTTGGAACGGGCTGAAATTATTGAATATACGGACAACGAAGAATACTATGAGGTGCTGGCGCTGGAACTGCCTGAGGAAGAGAACGCTCATCCTGAGACAGATGCCCTCATGCGTACCGTTCTGAACCAGTTCGAGAATTATATCAATCTGTCCAAAAAAGTAACCCCCGAGACACTGGCCGCTGTGTCTGACATTGAAGAACCTGGGCGTCTTGCGGACGTCATTACAAGCCACTTGTCTTTGAAAATCAAGGACAAACAGGAAATTCTGGAGACCATCGACGTTCGGGAACGTCTGGAGAAATTGCTGGACATCCTGAACAATGAGCGTGAAGTGCTGGAGCTTGAACGCAAGATCAGCCAGCGTGTGAAGAAACAGATGGAGAAAACCCAGAAAGAGTATTATTTGCGTGAGCAGATGAAGGCGATTCAGAAGGAACTCGGTGAAAAAGAGGGTCGTGCGGGCGAAGTGGAAGAACTTCGTAATCAGATGGAAAGTCTGGGCCTGCCGGACAAGGTAAAAGAGAAGGTCGAGAAGGAAATTGATCGACTGGAGAAAATGCCCGCAAGCTCTGCAGAGGGTGGTGTCATCCGCAACTATGTGGATTGGCT
Organism: Paenibacillus amylolyticus; assembly: GCF_003719335.1. Taxonomy (GTDB): domain Bacteria; phylum Bacillota; class Bacilli; order Paenibacillales; family Paenibacillaceae; genus Paenibacillus; species Paenibacillus amylolyticus_D. The sequence continues at coordinate 42,374 of NZ_RIAS01000006.1, read as the reverse complement.
GCTTGCTCTACCTTGGAGCCAGATGACGGATGATGATCTGGATATCCAAAAGGCCGAAGATGTACTTAACGCGGATCATTACGGTCTGGAGAAGCCCAAGGAACGTGTACTGGAGTATCTGGCTGTACAGAAGCTTGTCAAAAAGCTCAAAGGTCCAATCCTCTGTCTGGTTGGCCCGCCAGGAGTAGGTAAAACCTCTCTTGCCCGTTCGATCGCAAGATCACTGGGTCGGGAGTTTGTACGTATCTCTCTCGGTGGCGTGAGGGATGAAGCAGAGATTCGTGGACACCGCCGTACCTACGTAGGTGCGATGCCTGGACGTATCATTCAGGGGATGAAAACAGCAGGATCACTTAACCCTGTATTTTTGCTGGATGAGATCGACAAAATGGCTTCCGACTTCCGCGGAGACCCTTCGGCTGCATTGCTGGAGGTGCTAGATCCGGAGCAGAACAATACGTTTAGTGATCACTTTGTGGAGTTGCCTTTTGACTTATCCAACGTTATGTTCATAACTACAGCGAACACGGTGCACAACATTCCGCGTCCGTTATTAGATCGCATGGAAATGCTGAATATTCCGGGTTACACCGAGCTGGAGAAGTTGCAAATATCCAAAAACTATTTGTTACCCAAACAGAAGAAAGATCACGGTCTCGAAGAAGACCAGCTGGAAGTTCCGGAGGACAGCTTGTTAAAAGTCATTCGTGAGTATACGCGTGAATCAGGTGTAAGGAATTTGGAACAGCAAATGGCATCGCTTTGCCGGAAGGCGGCTAAAAATATCGTTTCCGGCGTAGAGGGTCAGATTGTGATCTTGGCAGATGATGTCAAAGACTATCTCGGCCCGGGCAAATTCCGCTATGGAATGGCTGAGCTGGAAGACCAGATTGGTACGGTGACCGGGCTGGCATGGACTGAAGTGGGTGGTGACACGCTTGTGATCGAAGTAACTGTGGTGCCGGGAACAGGCAAACTGACGCTTACAGGTAAGCTGGGAGATGTCATGAAAGAATCGGCTCAGGCGGCCTTCAGTTATACACGTTCGAAAGCAGCACAGCTGGGCATTGCGTCTGATTTTCATGAGAAGAACGACATTCACATCCACGTACCGGAAGGTGCCATCCCTAAAGACGGCCCATCAGCCGGTATTACGATGGCAACGGCCTTGATTTCAGCGCTGACGAATAAACATGTGTCGAAAGACATTGCTATGACAGGTGAAATTACACTACGCGGACGGGTGTTGCCGATCGGCGGCTTGAAAGAAAAGTCACTTGCAGCCCACCGTGCGGGTTACAAAAAAATATTGTTACCTAAGGACAACGAAAGGGATCTGCGCGACATTCCGGATAGCATCAAGGAAGATGTGGAATTTGTGCCCGTAGCTCATATGGATCAGGTGTTGCAGCATGCTCTTGTGGAACAGGCAGGCATTCATCTGTAATCTACACGTATCCGCAAAGATTAAATGGAGAGTAGACCGTTCGGCGGGGGCTTCGGCGTCCGCTGGAACGGTTTTTTTCGTGATAATCTGATGTTTTTCGGGTACAAAAGTTGTTTTTTGGGTACACGAGAGGTTTTTTTTGATATGATAGAAGGAATGATGGCATAATACGGGATGAAAATGTGGAAATGTTATGCTTGTAAGACAGGAGTTCAAGAGAGGAAAGATGCAATTTGAAAGTCAATCAATCTGAATTTATAATTAGTGCCGTTCGGCCTGAACAATATCCAGATGATGGCCTGCCGGAGATTGCCCTGGCGGGGCGCTCCAACGTGGGTAAGTCATCACTGATCAACCGTTTGATCAGCCGTAAAAATCTGGCGCGTACAAGTGCTACGCCGGGTAAGACCCAGCAACTTAATTATTATAAGATCAATCAGGATCTGTATTTTGTCGATTTTCCGGGTTATGGGTACGCTAAGGTATCCAAAGAGCAACGTTTTGCCTGGGGTAAAATGATGGAAAAGTACTTGCTACAGCGCGATGAATTGAAGCTTGTCATGCAGATGGTGGACATGAGACATGAGCCGTCCAAGGAAGACAAGATGATGAATGAATGGCTACGCCATCATGGTCTGCCGCTGGTCGTTGTGGCTACGAAGATGGACAAGATCCCCAAGACACGTAGAGCCAAACACATTAAAGTTATCAAAGAAGCACTCGGTCTTCGCTCAGGCGACTTGTTTGTTCCTTTTTCATCCGAAGAAGGTCTGGGCAAGGAAGAGCTGTGGGATATTATTACTCGCCACGCCCGTATAGACAAATATGCACCAGTTGAAGATGAAGCGGATCACGAGACTGTAGAAACGGTTCAAACAGCTGAAGACGACAATTGATAATATTTAATATTTGAAAAACACATCATGTTTCCCGCACCTAGATAGTCATGGAATGATTCCATGACTATTTGTTATAAGCAGTCTTGAACAGGTTTGCAAAAATCTCCGTTTTCTCAAATATTCACTATTCGTTCCATATAACGAATAACGACGTACATTGGTGAGACACTACAATATATCACAATGCATATGATAATCATCATGTTGATTTCATAAACATTTCATAAAAATGGGCGAGGGATGGATGTGATATGTGATATAATTAACTATGTCAATCTGAATTGGATAGAGATATACAGTAAGCACTTTGATTGGAAATTTATTAGGCAGGTGAACTTGCAATGCACATCGTTGTTGTTGGTTTGAATTATCGCACGGCGCCTGTAGAGGTCAGAGAACGATTCACATTTGCAGAAAAGGACTTGTCTGAAGCGCTGCAGCAGCTCAAGCTGACCAAGAGTGTATTGGAAGGTGTAATCGTAGCCACTTGTAATCGTACGGAATTGTACGTTGTGGTCGACCGTCTTCACATGTGCGGTTATTTTATTCGAACTTTTATGGAGCAGTGGTTTAACGTTCCGCGGGAAGAATTTACGCAACACTTATATATATACGAGGATGATCAAGCCATGCGCCATCTGTTCCGGGTCATTTGCGGACTGGATTCGATGGTCATTGGAGAGACTCAGATTCTCGGCCAAGTGAAACAGGCTTTTTTTAAAGCACAGGAAGAGAAAGCAACCGGAACTTGGTTTAACAAATTGTTTAAACAGGCAGTTACCTTGGGCAAGAGGGCACATTCGGAAACTTCCATTGGGGAGAGTGCCGTTTCGGTCAGCTATGCTGCGGTAGAACTGGGCAAGCGGATTTTTGGTATGTTCACAGACAAGAAGGTGCTAATTTTGGGTGCCGGCAAAATGAGTGAGCTTACGGTTAAACATCTGTATGCCAACGGTGCATCTGAAGTTATTGTGGCCAACCGGACGCTCGCCAGAGCCGAGGAGCTTGCCAGCAAATTCCGGGGAACGCCGTGTACGATGGATCAGGCCATTACGAGACTGGGTGAAGTAGACATCGTCATCAGCTCTACAGGAGCAGAACGTTATATTCTCGATGCAGGTATTGTTCGGGAAAGCATGAAGCGCCGGCAAGCACGCCCGCTGTTCCTGATTGATATTGCCGTACCACGCGATATTGATCCGGCAATTGGCGAGATCTCCAACGTATTCCTCTACGATATCGATGATCTGGAGGGTATTGTGGAGAGCAATCTGGAGATGCGTAAGGTGGAAGCTGCGAAGATTGAGAGAATGATTGAGCTGGAGATGGAAGATTATTACCAGTGGCTCAGAACACTCGGCGTACGCCCAGTTATTCGGGCATTGCAGGAGAAAGGCGTATCCATTCATGAAGAGACGATGGATAGCCTGTTCAACAAGCTTCCAGAGCTGGATGAGCATCAGCGTAAAGTCATTCGTCGGTTGACCAAAAGCATTGTCAACCAAATGACAACCGATCCGATCAATCGGATCAAGGAAATGGCAGGTACGAAGCAAGGTGATGAAGCACTGCGCATGTTTACGCAGATTTTCGCGCTGGAGGATGCAGTGGAAATGGCTGCAGAAAAAGTGAATCAGAGTGATGCAACAGCTCTGGGCAAACCAGCGATTCACCTTAACGAAAACCGGCAAGACCCCGTGCCGGCTTATGTCCCGGCAGGCGTATAAGGCAGGTGGGCAACTTGACCCTTGCTGAACAAGTCTATGAAGCTTTAATTTATATGTATGCCCTGAGCCTACTGTTCTATTTCTCGGACTGCATTCGACGCAATGCGGGGGCGAAGCGGACAGGCACAGGGTTTCTTGTTGTTGTTTGGGGATTGCAAGTGACCCATGTTATCATGCGAATGTGGGCTGAAGGTCACTTCCCGATCTATACTACATTTGATTTTTTGTTTATTTTTTCTTTCAGCATTGTGCTGATGTCATTGATTATGACCCGGGTTCAACGCTCGGAGTTTGTTATCCTGCTACTCAACATCGTTGGATTCTCGGTAACGGTTCTGAACCGGTTATGGTTTACAGCGGGCGAAATCTCATTGCACAACTGGCAGACGGTTCACGGTTTGTTAATTATGCACATTACACTGGCTAATCTGGGCTTTGCAGCTTTAACGGTTGCTTCGGTGTTTGCGCTGTTGTACCTGTTCTTACATCATAAGTTGAAAAACAAAAAATGGAATGATACGGTACGGCGTTTGCCTAGCCTGGAGGTCATTGGAAAATATATGGATGGTGCCACATTGATTGGTACTCCGCTTCTGGGAGTATCGGTTGTGCTGGCTGTGTTGTCCATCGTTGCGGAACGACGGTGGCATCTGTTGCTCGATCTGAAGGTGATTGCAACGGGTCTCGCGATTGCCATTTATGTTGGTTATTTCGTAGTCAAGAGAAGAAAGCAATTTTCGATGATGATCATGTCCAGATGGACATTGATTGGATATGCGCTTGTCATCATCAGCTTTTTATCCAATGCGTATTCAGCGTTTCATCGCTGGACGGGAGAGTGAGGGTATGGAACATTACACGCCGATTTATGTAAATACTTCAGACAAATCTGTGCTCGTGATCGGTGGAGGACGTGTTGCTGAGCGTAAAGTAAGAGGATTGTTGCAGACTGAGGCCCGAATTACGGTCGTCAGCCCTCTGCTTACGCCCACTCTCGAACAATTGCATCAGGAATCCCGAATCGAGTGGATAGCCCGGTCCTACCGCAATGGAGATTTGCGGGGGGCCTTTCTCGTATATGCAGCAACAGACGATCTGCATGTTAACCATGCCGTAGTCCAAGAAGCCGAAGCTGGGGCAATACTGGTTAACGATGCGATGTCTTCCGGTAATAGCAGTTTTATTACCCCGAGTGTGGTCAGACGAGGGCGGTTAAGCATTGCCATCTCGACGGCCGGTGCAGGACCTGCGGCGGCGGCCGAGATTCGTGCTTTGCTTGAACAACAGTTTGGAGATGAATACGAGACGTATCTTGATTTTTTGCATCAGATGAGAATGGAAATCAAATCTCGCGGATTGCCTCCAACTGTAAGAAGTACGCTACTGCGCCGTTTAACGGAAATGGACATTTTGGATACGATACGCACGGGTCAGTTTCAGTGGTGGAGCGAAGAAAAAATCGGGAACTGGATATCCCGTAATCAGGAGGAAATGTAGATATGCGTACAATTAAAGTGGGCAGCAGACAAAGTGCTCTGGCGTTAACCCAGACCGGATATGTGATTCAGGATTTACGCAATATTTGTGATCGTGAAGGTTTAGCTTTTGACTTTGAGGTACATAAGATCGTGACAAAGGGAGATCTCATTCTGGATGTAACCTTATCCAAAGTGGGTGGTAAAGGCTTGTTTGTTAAAGAGATTGAACAGGCGATGCTCGATCGCACTATTGATATGGCTGTGCACAGTATGAAGGACATGCCTTCCGAGCTTCCTGAAGGGCTTGTTAACGGTGCAGTTCCCCGTCGAGCCGATCCTCGGGATGCGTTAGTCTCTCGCGGCGGGCTTACGCTGGATCAACTGCCAGAGGGTGCACGGGTTGGAACAAGCAGTCTTCGTAGATCAAGCCAGTTGAAGTCGTACCGACCTGATCTTCAGCTGGAATCTATTCGTGGCAATATCGACTCACGTCTGCGAAAGCTCGAAACCGAAGGACTGGACGCCATTATTTTGGCAGCGGCAGGCTTGTATCGGATGGGCTGGGAGGATCGGATTACCGAATATTTGTCTGAGGAAGCCTGCCTTCCGGCTGTGGGCCAAGGCGCTCTTGGCATTGAGTGCCGTGAGGATGACGAGGAGCTACTACATTTGCTCACCCTCTATAACGATCCAGCAACAGCTGCGCCGGTCATGGCAGAGCGTCGTTTCCTGAGTGTGTTAAACGGAGGGTGTCAGGTGCCTATTGGCGCACATGCGGTGTGGTTGCCGGAAGATGATTCCCTGAACAGTGAAAACAAGTTACAATTAACGGGAATGGTTGGGATGCCGGATGGCAGACTGATTTTGAAGGAAACATTGAGCGGTAAAGATCCGGTTCGCCTGGGAGAAGAAGTGGCTTGGAGATTAATTGATCGCGGGGCTGAACAGATACTGGCAGAAGTTAGGGGATGAAGGCATGGCGGGGAAAGTCTTTTTGGTAGGTGCGGGTCCTGGGGATGCAAGGCTGATTACGGTAAAAGGTTGGGAGAGCATAGGCAAGGCTGACGCCGTGGTTTATGATCGACTCGCGAGTCCACGATTGTTGAAACTGATGAAACCCGGTGCAGTCAAAATTTATGTAGGGAAACGACCGGATCGACATACGATGAAGCAGGAAGAGATTAACCAGCTACTTGTGGATCTGGCGCTTGAAGGCAAAGTGGTTGTGCGTTTGAAAGGCGGAGATCCGACCATATTCGGACGGGTAGGAGAAGAAGCAGAGTTGCTGCACAAAAACGGCATTCCGTTTGAGATTGTACCTGGTGTAACCGCAGCAATCAGCGTGCCTGCTTATGCGGGGATTCCGGTGACACATCGGGATTATGCTTCTTCCATCTCAATCATTACCGGACACGAAAGCCCGGACAAGCTGGACCGCAGTATTCAATGGGATAAAGTAACGAACGCTACGGGCACACTGGTGTTTATGATGGGTGTTGCCAAGATTGGTTATATCAGTGAACAACTCATTCGTCATGGCCGTCCTGCTAGTACACCGGTAGCACTTGTACGTTGGGGAACTCGGGCGGAACAGGATACCATCACGGGAACGCTGGAGGATATCGAAGCCAAAGTCATTGCGGCGAATTTTCAGCCACCAGCCGTCATCGTCGTTGGAGATGTGGTCAACCAGCGGGAGCAATTGAAATGGGCAGAGGTGCTGCCGCTGTTTGGCAAACGAATTCTGGTTACCCGTGCCCGTAGTCAGGCGAGTGAACTGGTGAATCGCATTGAAGAACTCGGTGGTGAACCCTATGAGTTCCCGGTCATAGAGACGGTTATGCCATCCTGCGAATCTTCCAAACAAAGTGTCAAAGATGCACTGCATGCGTTAAATACGTTTGATTGGGTCTTTTTCACAAGTGTCAATGGCGTGGAGTTTTTCTTCCGTCATTTGGAAAACGAAGGCAAGGACATTCGCTCGCTTCATCGTGCAAGAATTGCGGCAGTAGGACCATCTACGGCAGAAGCGCTGCGCAAGCACGGTATTGCACCTGAAGTTGTCAAAGGGCCCTTTCAAGCGGAAGGCATGCTTGAAGCGTTTGAAAGTGAGTTGAAGGCAGGCCAGAACGTGCTGATTCCACACGGGGACCTCGCACGGTCGTGGTTGCCGGAGCAATTGAGAGAACGAGGACTGCACGTTACCGAGGCGATCATCTATGACACCATTCTTGCAGGGGAGGACGATGACGAATTACTCAAACTGCTTGAAGAGGGCGGTATTCATGCGGTGACCTTTACCAGCTCATCTACTGTGAAGAACTTCATGAAGATGCTGAAACGAATGGGTGTGGAAGATCCGTTGCCGTTGCTGAAGGGAGTAGAGGTTGCGTGTATTGGTCCGGTTACTGCCAAGACTGCAGAGGCTGCCGGGCTGGAGGTCACTTTGATGGCGAAGGAAGCCACAATGACTAGCCTGATCGATGTTTTGTGTGAGTGGAAACGTGCTGGCAGTGTCAGTGCTGTCAACAATTAAGGTGGATTAGCTGCGGCTGAATATGTGAAGCGTGCTGAATTCGAGAAGAACCAGCGCGCTTCCCTTTTTACAAAATGAAATTTTAGGAGGTATAGGGTAGATGGGTTTTCCAATCGTACGTCATCGCCGTTTACGTCAATCGACAGGCATTCGCAACATGGTGAGAGAGACACACTTGACTGTGGATGATTTTATTCAACCGATCTATGTCACATACGGTGAAAATGTAAAGTCCGAGATTAAATCAATGCCGGGTGTATTTCGTTTCTCCCTTGACCGTCTGCGGGAAGAAGTCAAAGAAATTGCAGAGCTTGGCATTCCGGCTGTACTGCTGTTCGGGATTCCGGAAACAAAAGACAGTGTGGGTTCATCCGGTTTTGCAGAGGATGGCATTGTGCAGGAAGCAACGAGATTGATCAAATCCTGGTATCCCGAATTGCTGGTGATTGCAGACACTTGTCTATGTGAATTCACCGATCATGGTCACTGCGGCGTGGTTCATACTACGGAGATTGATGGACATATCTGCGGCGATGTTCTGAATGACGAGTCCTTGGAGCTGCTTGTGAAAACGGCAGTATCGCAAGCCAAGGCAGGCGCAGATATTATCGCACCTTCAAATATGATGGATGGATTTGTACAGGCCATTCGTGCGGGGTTGGATGAGAATGGATTTAATCATATTCCGATTATGTCTTATTCCGTCAAATACGCTTCAGCATTCTATGGCCCATTCCGTGAAGCAGCAGATTCCACACCGCAATTCGGTGACCGGAAATCCTATCAGATGGACCCGGCGAATGCTCGAGAAGCGTTGCGCGAAGCGGAGACGGATGTGCTGGAGGGGGCGGACATGCTGATGGTGAAACCATCGCTATCCTATCTCGATATTATGCGTACCATCAAGGATCAGTTTGATCTTCCGCTCGTGGCTTACAATGTAAGCGGGGAGTATGCAATGGTAAAGGCAGCGGCAATTCAAGGATGGATTGATGAGAAAAAAGTAGCCATGGAGATCTTACTTAGCATGAAACGTGCTGGAGCAGATATGATTATTACGTATTACGCTAAAGATGCATCAAGGTGGCTGGCTGAAAAGTAAACCAATGACTACCAACGAGTAACTATAAATCGTTTGTATTTATACAAATAAAACCCATAGGCCTTGCTTTTTTAAGAGACAGATGCAGCAGACTATATAAGTTGAACGGCTCAGTTTACACTGAAACGGAGAGGACAGAAAAAAACTGGAAATTCGGAGTGTCCGTGTAAACATCTTTAGTTCAACTTATCTAGTCATTAATTGCATTGCTCTCTCTGCAAGCAAGGCCTTTACTTTAAGGAGGATGTTCATGACTGCACAACAAGGCAATCGTCGCAAGGATGAGCGCTCACGCAGCGCATTTGAGGAAGCCAAGCAGTACATACCTGGAGGGGTGAACAGTCCGGTTCGGGCGTTCAAATCCGTCGGACTCACGCCGATCTATGCCCAGCGCGGTGAGGGCTCCAAAATTTACGATATTGATGGCAATGTGTTCATCGATTACGTAGGTTCATGGGGACCGCTAATTATGGGACATGCTCATCCTGAAGTTGTGGAAGCACTCCGGGAGACAGCTCTTAAAGGCACAAGCTTTGGTGCGCCAACCCTGCTTGAGACAGAGATGGCGAAGCTGGTGTGTGAGCGTGTGCCTTCCATCGATATCGTGCGCATGGTGAATTCCGGTACGGAAGCAACGATGAGTGCCATTCGATTGGCGCGCGGGGTTACGGGACGCAGTAAGATTTTGAAATTTGAAGGTTCCTACCATGGTCATGCAGACAGTTTACTGATCAAAGCTGGATCAGGGGTAGCCACCCTGGGATTGCCGGACAGTCCTGGAGTGCCTGAAGGTGTGGCTTTAAATACCATCACCGTTCCTTACAATGATTTGCAGTCCGTGCGTCTTGCGTTTGAACGATTTGGAGAAGAAATTGCGGGTGTGATCGTGGAGCCGGTTGCTGGTAATATGGGTGTCGTACCTCCAGCTGCTGGTTTTCTGGAAGGATTGCGTAGTGTGACCACGGAGTATGGAAGCCTGCTAATCTTTGATGAGGTTATGACGGGGTTCCGTGTAGGACTTCACTGTGCACAAGGTCGATTTGGCGTTACACCGGATTTAACGTGTCTGGGTAAAGTCATCGGCGGTGGTCTTCCTGTAGGAGCATATGGCGGTCGCCGGGATCTTATGGAACAGATTGCACCGACAGGTCCAATCTATCAGGCTGGTACACTAAGTGGTAATCCGCTGGCTATGGCCGCAGGTTACACGACACTGAAACTTTTGACACCGGAAGTTTATGATCGTCTAGAGATGTTGTCTGCACGTTTGCAGGCTGGATTCGAAAAAAATGCAGCAGAAGCAGGTGTGGCGGTAACGATTAACCGTGTCGGTTCAATGGTGTGCCCATTCTTCAGTGCCGTACCGGTAACGAATTATGATATTGCCAAAGAAAGCAATTTGGATCAGTTCCGCCGTTATTTTGCAGCGATGATTGATCAAGGCGTTAGCGTGGCGCCGTCCCAGTATGAAGGGATGTTTGTGTCCGGTGTGCATACGGAGCAGGATATCGAGGATACCATTGAGGCCAACCGTAAGGCTTTGCAGTCGCTATGAGTATAAAAAGCTGGAAACGTCGCGGTCAATGGCTTGAGCTGATGCCAGGCAAGGCGGTGACTGGAAAAGAGGACAGACAAGCTGCTGCTGAACAGTGGCTCCTGTCTGAACTCGAGTTCCCGGAGAAGCTGCTGCGCCAGCTCAAGGCAACCCAGGGAGTACAGCTAGCAGGGGACCGGCTTCGGCTGGCCCTTTTTGCTGTGCAACCGCTGGGTGTGGAGCCACGCTGGGCTGATCTGGATGTACTGTATGAGGATGATTTCTGTCTCGTCGTGCACAAACCGGCTGGGATGAAGCTTCATCCGGATGGAGGCCGTGAAGAACAGGTCATTACGCTGGATCATGCGGTAGCTTCGTATTATGAGATCAATGGGATCGAGACCAGTGTGCGTCATGTTCATCGTCTGGATGAAGATACAACCGGCCCTGTTATATATGCCAAAAATGCTTTTGCGCTCGCCAAACTGGATGAAGCGATGCGCCGGAAAGCGATCGATCGTCAGTATGTTGCCATCACAGGCGGACAAGTACCCAGTGATCTCCGCAGGATTGATGCACCGATCGGTAAAGACAGGCATCACAAGCAACGCAGACGTGTCTCCGAAGGAGGGCAGGATGCGATTACTCATGTCGACATCGTGCATGTATGGGACAGGGCAACACTCGTACGTCTGAAGCTGGAAACGGGGCGTACACATCAGATTCGCGTGCACCTCAGCTATGCCGGTCATCCTCTGATTGGTGACAAATTGTATGGGGGGCGCTCCGACATCATTGGCAGGCAGGCATTGCATGGCGAAGTGCTGAGCTTTAACCATCCTTTAACCGGAGTTTTAATTAAAGTACAAGACCCGTGGCCAGCGGATTTTGAACAATTGGCAGCGAGGGAGAGTCATAGCGTAGAAGGACAGACCTGATCTAGATCTAGTGGGTCTGTTTTTTTTGTTTTCGGCTTCCTCGGCTCTCCAAAAATGCAGTAACCATAACGGATTTTTTCAACAAAGGTGGCATGCCCACCCCGGTTCAGGCATATAGATGGGTAACGAAGGATTGGACCATGGATCAGTCCCATGAGAAGGATCATGGTGAACATATGCCGAAAGGAGGACGCCACCTTTGTTGAATCAACCATATGGTTTGCGGTTCGATATTTATGAGCGCGTTCATTTGTCTGAGGGAGTGCCTGCCATTGAGGAATTGGAGGAAATTGAACTCTATCCGCGTATTCAGGTGATTGGACAGGACGACCATGCCACCTTGAGGGGGCATCTGTTACTTACAGGAACGTACCGGGGGGAGAGCGAGGATTCGGAGGAGTTAAAGCATTTTATTCCAGTCGAAATTACCGTGCCATTAAACCGGGTTAGATCCATTGATGATATTTCAATTGAGATTGAAAATTTTGATGTAGACCTGTTATCCAGCCGAAGTCTGAATATTACAGGTGTACTGTCCCTACGAGGGATTGAAGGTTTCCCGGTAGAAGAGCCACAAGTGTGGTCAGCAGATGAATTCACGGTTGTTCATTCTCACGAGGCTCAGCCTGACAGCAGGGAGAACGAATGGAGTCAGACCGAGCAGTCCGAGCTGTCGGAACAAACCGGGTTGCGTAACGAAGAGCAAGAGCTGGTGAATGCGGCTGAGCTTGTCGCATATGGTTCTCCGGAATCTGCTGATTTGTCTCCAAGAATGGAACAGCAATCAGGATATGAAGAATTATCGCAAGCTTACTGGAATCAATCATCCGCCGAGCCGTTAACATCTGATGTTGCTTCAACGAATGAATCGGATGAAAATAGATTGCCTGATTCGAATGAGGAGATTTTACCCTCACAGGAAGAAGTCCCTTCTCCAATCTCGTCATTCATGGCTGAAACGGCTGACAGATTAGCTTCTTATCCTGAAGCGGAGCCATTGCTTCCGATAGAGGATGAAACCTCTGCATGGTCTGAACCTTCGGTAAATAGTGTATCCGAAAATTCAGGATCATGGAGTTCAGAGGCTTCTGAGCAAGCGCGTTCTGAAGCGACATGGAAACCTCTAGAAGAGAACACGCCTGAGGTATGGCACTTTGAAGAAGCACGGTCAGGTGGTTCGCAAGGAGAACAGTTCACTTCGAATGCTTCGGCACAGCCGCAGACTGAGAACTGGCAAGATGTATTTGCTGCATCTGAAACGGCTCAGCCCGAAGAAGATCGGCCTTCACTGGAAGTGGCAGAGGAAGCCACGCTGTTACAGAATGAGGAATCTCTCCCAGAAGCGATAGCTGAGGCGGAAGACAAGCCGGAGCTTAAGGTTGCTTTTGGTAGCAAGAAAGAATCATCACGAAGAGAAGAAGAAGGCGTGGGCATTTCTTCCCTATTATCATCCGGTCGGGCCGTGCGTGAAGTTGAGGGTGAGCGCAGTGAGGAGATCTCAGATGGAGTCGTTCCGTTAGAGGATCGTCAGGCAGAAGATGTGGAGTGGAAAAATCTGTTTCTGGGTACGATTGTGGATCAGACGCCTTTCCGAAAAGTCAAACTGTGCATCGTACAGCGCGAAGAAACACTCGATGCCATTGCAGACAGGTATCAGCTTAGCACCAGAGAACTTCAATTATATAATCGATTGACTGAACAGGTTGTTGAAGAAGGACAGATTCTATACATTCCTTAGTCACTCAGTTCAGCATACCGTATTATATCGAAACAGCCCGTAATTCCTGATAGGGATTGCGGGTTGTACTTGTTTTTCAACATGATGATTATCAAATATCCTCGTTCCGCTGTTGTCAGGTTGACTATCACGCACGAGCAAGGTATGATGTGTTTAGGATTTTTTGAATAATGACGTGGATCGGGAGTAGTAGACAGTATGACCTTTCAGAGAGTGGGATCGATGCGCTGTGAGATTCCGCAGGAACCAACTGATCGAAGTCGCCCGGGAGTTGCCTGTTTGAGTACTGGAGGTGGATGTAATACATTCATTAACCTCGGAGGTAGGATAGGCCGGTCGCAGCCGTTATCTGCTTGAAGTGTCACGCCATCAGATTCAGAGCACGAACCATAATCTCTGTTATCAGCGTGAAACAAAGGTGGTACCGCGAAAGCTAACCTTTCGTCCTTTGATGGATGAAAGGTTTTTTTGTTTTTTTAGCGATGAAGATGACGTAACGGAGGAATGACACATGTCTGAACAAAAAAAAGCAACAGCTGAAATGCCGACGACTTACGATCCGAAGGCGGCAGAAGATAAATGGTACTCCACCTGGACGGAGCGCGGGTATTTCCAGGCGGGTAAACGCAAGGATGCCGAGCCATATACCATTGTAATTCCACCCCCGAACGTAACGGGTATGCTTCACATTGGTCATGCACTTGACTTTACCCTGCAGGATATCCTTATTCGTACAAAACGGATGCAGGGATATGACGCACTTTGGCTGCCAGGTTCTGACCACGCAGGAATTGCAACCCAGACGAAAGTGGAACAGAAGCTTCGTGAAGAGGGATTGACACGTTATGATCTTGGACGTGAGAAGTTTCTGGAGAAAGTGTGGGATTGGAAAGACCAGTACGCTACAACGATTCGTCAGCAATGGGGCAAAATGGGGTTGTCTCTCGACTACTCCCGTGAACGTTTTACGCTGGATGAGGGTCTGTCCAAAGCGGTGCGTAAAGTATTTGTGCAGTTATATGAGAAAGGTCTCATTTATCGCGGGAAACGCATCATTAACTGGGATCCGGTGAATCGTACAGCGCTCTCGGATATTGAGGTTGAATATAAAGAAGTCCAAGGTCATCTCTATCATCTGCGTTATCCGCTCAAAGACGGGAGTGGTCACATTACTGTGGCAACGACACGTCCTGAAACGATGCTGGGTGATACGGCTGTTGCCGTTCATCCTAAAGATGAGCGTTATGCAGACATGATCGGTAAAACACTGGTACTGCCAATCATCGGTCGTGAGATTCCAGTCATTGCCGATGACTACGTAGACAAAGAGTTCGGCAGCGGTGCAGTGAAGATCACACCTGCGCATGATCCGAACGACTTTGAAGTAGGTTTACGTCATGACTTGCCTCAAATTACCGTTATGGATGAAAGTGGAACAATGAATGCTGAAGCTGGCAAATATCAGGGGCTGGATCGTAGCGACTGCCGCAAACAGATTGTGGCAGATTTGAAAGAGCAAGGTGTCCTGATTAACATTGAAGATCATATGCATCAGGTTGGACATAGTGAGCGCACGGGAGCAGTAGTAGAGCCATACTTGTCCACACAATGGTTCGTAGAGATGAAACCACTCGCGGAGAGAGCAATCAAAAAGCAGCAAAGCGGCGAAGGTGTTAACTTTGTTCCGGATCGCTTTGAGAAAACGTATCTGAATTGGATTGAGAACGTTCGTGACTGGTGTATTTCCCGTCAACTTTGGTGGGGACATCGTATTCCTGCCTGGTACGACGAAGAAACAGGTGAAGTGATTGTATCCGCGGAAGATCCAACAACATTGCCTGAATATGCAGGGCGCAAGTTGAAACAGGATGAGGACGTTCTGGATACGTGGTTTAGCTCGGCATTATGGCCGTTTTCTACATTAGGCTGGCCTGAAAATACAGATGACCTGAAGCGTTATTATCCAACAAATGTACTCGTTACAGGTTATGACATTATTTATTTCTGGGTGGCGCGTATGATCTTCACTGCCCTGGAGTTTACGGATGAAATTCCGTTCAAGGATGTGTTGATGCATGGTCTTGTGCGTGATGCTGATGGACGTAAAATGTCTAAGTCTCTTGGGAACGGTGTAGACCCGCTGGATGTTATCGAGAAGTACGGTGCAGATGCAATGCGTTACATGATCTCGACCAGCAGTACACCGGGACAGGATTTGCGTTTCCGCTGGGAGCGGGTGGAGCAGGCACGTAACTTTGCAAACAAAATCTGGAATGCTTCCCGCTTCGCGTTGATGAATCTGGAAGGTTTCACTTATGCAGATCGTGACATCAGCGGCGAGCTTGGCACAGCGGATTATTGGATTTTGCACCGCCTGAACGAAACTTCCCGAGATATTACGCGTCTAATCGATGCGTATGAGTTTGGGGAAACAGGTCGTGTATTGTACAACTTTATCTGGGATGATCTGTGTGACTGGTATATCGAATTCGCCAAGCTGTCATTCTACGGAGAAGATCCGGTTGCCAAGAAGAAAACACAATCGGTGCTGGCTTATGTTCTGGATCAGACCATGCGCCTGATTCATCCGTTCATGCCGTACATCTCTGAAGAGATCTGGCAACATCTGCCTCATGAAGGAGAAACGATTACACTTGCTTCCTGGCCAGTATACGACCCTGCGCTGGAGAATCCGGGAGCTGTTGCGGAGATGAACCTGCTGATGGATACCATTCGTGCTGTTCGGAACATCCGTGCCGAAGTGAATGTGCCGATGAGCAAAAAGATCGAATTAATGGTCAAAGCGAACAGTGATGAGGCATCTAGTATTATCGAACGCAACAGTCATTACATCAAACGTTTCTGTAATACATCCGAATTCGAGAGCGGAATGGATCTGAGTTCACCAGACAAAGCCATGACAGCGATCATCACGGGAGCAGAATTGTACTTGCCGCTCGCAGGTCTGATTGATATTGAGCAGGAAGTCGCTCGCCTGGAGAAAGAACTTCAGAACCTTGAAGGTGAAGTACTCCGCGTGGAGAAAAAACTGGCGAATGAAGGATTCGTAGCGAAGGCTCCGGCTAAAGTTATCGAGGAAGAACGCGCCAAACAAGCGGATTATTCGGATAAACGGGATAAAGTCATCGCACGAATCAAAGAGCTCAAGGGGTAATACCTAAAAGGGTCGGATGGAACGCTTTTGGCGCCATCCGGCTGCTTTTTTCAATCTTCAATCAAACAGGGAACCGAAGGTGAATCAGATGACGGAATTAAACGGGACAGATAAAGCTACTCCTTTACAGACGTATGACGAGGCCGTGGACTGGATCAATGGCCTTATTCCTTTTGGTATCAGGCCTGGGCTTGAACGTATCGAGAGCCTGATGTCACAGCTTGGCAATCCGCACCAACGGCTCAAATTCATTCATGTCGCGGGAACGAACGGTAAAGGTTCGACTTGCGCTTTTTTGACGTCAGTACTGCTCCAAGCGGGATATGACGTTGGAACGTATACATCACCTTATATCACCAAGTTTACAAACCGTTTTCAATATAACGGTGAAGACATCCCAGAAGAGACATTGTTAAAACTGTCGAATCGTTTGCGTCCTCTCGTGACAGAGATGGCATCAACACCGCTCGGATCACCAACGATGTTTGAAGTATCGACGGCATTAGCACTGCTATATTATGCGGAGGTCTGTTATCCCGATATTGTAGTATGGGAGACTGGGCTTGGGGGAAGGATGGACGTAACGAATATTGTCACTCCCGTTGTGTCCGTCATCACCAATATCGGAATGGATCATACGGATGTGCTTGGAGATACTGTTGAGCAGATTGCATGGGAAAAGGCAGGCATTATTAAGCCAGGAGTACCTGTGGTGACTTGTGCCGTACAACCTGAAGCCATAAAGGTTATTCAGGAGAGGGCGAAGCAACTGCGGTCCACGGTATATTTGGCTGGAGATCAATTTTCCTACCGAAGACTGGAAAGCGGTAAGGAGGGGCAAAGCCTTCAATTTACCGGTCCATTCCGAGATCTCCATATTCACATTCGCATGCAAGGTGTATACCAATGTGATAATGCTGTTGCAGCATTAATGTCTCTCGAATTATTAAGACAATATATGGCATTTATGCTGGATGAAGACGATATTAAACTTGGTTTTCAGAATGCCTTCTGGGCAGGACGATTTGAGAAAGTCAGTGACAATCCTCTGATTGTCCTCGATGGAGCTCATAATCCCGAAGGGGCAGAGTCGCTTGCCAAGAGTATTATCGACGGTTATCCCCAAAAAAAGTTAATTTTGATGATGGGTATGCTGGCGAATAAGCATCACGAAGCATATTTGCAGCATATACTGCCACTAGTGGATACGCTGATCCTGACCGAGCCAGATTTCCGCCGTAAAATGGCTGCAACCGAATTGTTGCAGATTGTCGAACGGGTACGTCCCGCCATTGCGAAGCAGGAACTGGATATCATCGTCGAGCCGAATTGGGCAAAGGCACTTGATCTATTGAAGTCACGGACGGAAGCGGAGGATCTGGGGGTGGTTTCCGGCACGCTTTATCTGATTGCGGACGTGCGGGCGGCCCTTTTGCATCAAACCGATTCTGAAAAAGGTTGGTGAAAGTTTTGTTAAACACATCGGAACATGTTCATTTTATAGGGATTGGCGGTTATGGCATGAGTGCCATCGCCCGGGTTATGCTGGAGATGGGATATACCGTTACCGGATCGGATGTCGCTTCACAGGAGTTGACAGAGAAGTTGGCAGCCAAAGGGGCGAAAATATATATTGGACATACCGCGGAGCATGTGAACGGAGCGGACCTTGTCGTTTACTCTACAGCAGCTCCTGCGGATAATGTGGAACGTGTAGCTGCGGAACAGCTAAACATACCTATCCTTCATCGCGCTCAAATGCTGGCACGTTTGTTAAACGAGCGCAAAGGCGTGGCCGTTGCAGGTGCGCATGGCAAAACGACAACGTCTTCCATGATTGCACTGGTTATGGAGCAATGTGAAATAGATCCGACCTATATTATTGGTGGAGAGATCATGAATTTGGGGACGAATGCCAAAGCAGGTCAAGGTGAGTGGGTTGTCGCGGAAGCGGACGAGAGCGATGGATCTTTTTTACAGTACCATCCTTGGCTTGGCATCGTAACGAACATTGAAGCTGACCATCTAGAGAATTATAACAGCGACTTCGAGGAACTAAAGAAAGCCTATGTACAGTTCCTCAGCCAGATCCGTCCAGAGGGCACAGCCATCGTATGCGCTGATGATGAAAATGTGCAGGCTATTTTGCCACATCTCAAGTCTCGCATTACAACTTACGGTATCGAGCAGGCTGCTGATTACACAGCTACAGATATCGTTCTCGGGGATCGCCGTATCTCTTTCACCATGAATCATCGAGGTACAGCTATGGGCACAGTGGAGTTGTCAGTACCAGGTAAGCACAACGTCTACAATGCGATGGCTACGGTTATTACCTGTCTCGAAGCAGGCATTCCGTTTGAGAAGATTACAGCAGCTATCGTGCAATTCCATGGGGCGAAACGCAGATTTCAGGTGTTGGGTGAGGCGCGTGATATGCTGATTATTGACGATTACGCTCACCACCCTACAGAAATTGAAGCTACAATCAGTGCGGCAAAAGCGACAGGTAAACGGATTATTGCCGTATTCCAGCCGCAGCGTTATACACGGACATTTTTCCTGCTGGATGCGTTCAGCCGGGCATTTGCCGAGGCGGATGAGGTGTTGATTACCGATATCTATTCTCCTGCCGGTGAAAAGCAAATCGAAGGTGTGCACTCCGCTAGACTAGTTGAACTGATCGTACAGAACAGCAACGCATCCGCAAGATACCTGCCGACCAAAGAGGAAGTTGTAGCTGATCTGCAGCCGCGGTTACAGCCAGGAGATCTTGTGCTTACGATGGGTGCAGGGGATATTTGGAAAGTGGGCGATATACTCGCCAAAGGTTTGAAATAGTTTTGTAATTTCTAAAAATGATACAGGTTGAACTTAGGGATCAAAAAGTCTGAGGACTATCGCTACGATCCTGGTGATTTCTTATCGGAGTGTATGTTCCATGAATCTTTTGATCAACGGCTACCGTACTTAAAACGTCTGTCTCCTTCATGGAGTCAGGCGTTTTTGTGCTTGAATTTGAACTTGATTAGTGAAACCTAAGATTTAATCATTCCGTGGAATGTTATCCTCCATCTCAACATATAGATGATATAAATGGGACAAAGGAGAGGGTACGGGTGAGCAACGCCAGAATGACGTTTCGCTTCGGAGATCAGGAGTCGGACAAGCTGGGGAACCAGGAGATGCCTGCATCTAGTACGCTGGTCACAATGAACGGAAACTTGTCTAATACGGTACAGACGCTGCCGAATCCTGAACCAGACAAGAACAACAGGGCAGTATCATCATGGACAGCAGAGGACATGCCTGTGGACTGGGGAGGAACGATTCTAGCAGACGCTTCCCGTTCTGGATCGGATCGTTTGAAACACACGGATTCACTGAACTACCGGACTTCAGACCTGGATGCGGATTTTGATCATCGTTCGACTTATACAGACAGTGCCTCAGATCGGAATGCACAGTATGATCCATATGAATATGAATCTGAATCTGAAAGAAGTGAAGATCTGGATCAGGGCCATAACTGGATGATCGAATCAGAGAACTATTCGTATAAACGAAATCGTCCTCCCAGAGGCTGGAAAATGATTGGGTCTGTTTCAGGGGCATTGGTAACCGGAGCGCTGTTCGGTATGGTTATTTTGTCCTTTTTTAATAAAGAGAGCGCGGTGAAACCGGATCAAATGCTTCCTGTAAATCAGAGCATTTCTACTGTGTCAGGTCAGGAAGGGGAGGCCGGAACAGCAGGTCAACTTGCTATCTCATATGCAGGTGGTACATATTATGCCCTACAATATGGGGTATTCAGTTCCCCGGAACGAGCGGAACAAGCGAAGCTTGAACTCACCCAAACGGGTTTAGCTGCAAGTTCGGACCCAGACGATGGCAATCGTGTCTATGCTGGCATATCTTCGGATCGTGAGGAGGCCAAGCTCCTCAGTACCAGACTAAAGTCTCAGGGAGTCGAACTGTATGTCAAAGAGATCGTTAATCCGACGGTGGATCCGGCGATCTTTGGTAACAAGCAGGAGGACGTTGCTCTTTTCTTCAAAAATAGCTCCGCTCTTGTTGATCAGCTATCAACACTCTCGATCCAGCAATTGGGTCAGTCAGTACAAGCGGCCATATCACCAGAGATGATGGCATCCCTACAGACTCAGCATCAAACGTGGTTGACTGGTATAAAGATCCTTGCGCCTGGCATGGCGGTAGACGTTCAACCGGTTGTGTCCGGCATGGAGAAATCGATGAACAGTGCGATAACAGCCATTGCCGAGTATAATAAAAATCCGGACGCTGTTCACATGTGGGCGGTACAGTCTGATTTGATGGAGTATGTGCTCCAACAGAAAAAGTGGCTTGAGTCAATAAAGCAATAAAGCTCCCTTTCCCATAACAACGTCCCAAAACTCCTATCCGGCAAGGAACTGGAAATAGTTCCCCCTGCCGGATTTGTGTTTGTATTGACGTACAAAACCCCGTATAATAATGTGGGTGTCAAAAAATGGCGAGGGAAGATTAACCGATGAAAAAAAACTTCGGCGTGTTATTATTGTTTCTACTGCTTGGCTGGATGGCCGGAGCGTGGATCGCCAAGGCACTGCAGCCTGTTAAGGCTGTAGCCTTTTTAACCAAGGTCACGACGATTCGCTGGTCGCCCCAGGCTGATCTCGATATTTTCAGTTATGACCTTTCATTTCAATTTCAAATGAGCCTCCTGAGTCTGATTGGTATTATTGCGGCTGTGTGGCTGTATCGAAGACTGTAGGAGAATGACGAATGTTGACCAAAAAATAAACTAGTGACATCTATTATTGTGATTCGGACAGGTGTTGCCGTAGTATAAGGAGCCGTTAATGTCGAATAACACAGAACAGCGCCCGATTATTCTGGCCTCCACATCGCCGCGGCGCAAGGAACTGATCGCGTCACTCCATTTAGCGTTTGAAGTTATACCAAGTTATGCCGATGAGAATACACCATCAGATTGGACCCCAGAGCAGACAGTGCAAGAACTGGCTCTGCGCAAGGCGCTCGCTGTGTATCGTGGACTAGAAGGCAGCAGTAAGGATGCCATTATTGTCGGCAGTGATACCGTTGTTGTGCTTGACAACGAGATTCTGGGCAAGCCAGTGGATGAGTCTGATGCTGAGCAGATGTTGTCACGTCTGCAAGGACGGGAACATCGTGTGTTTACGGGTGTCGCCTGTATTGATGCAGCTACCGGACATTCGGTGGTGCATTATCGTCAGACGGATGTAACGATGAAGGAACTGTCTGAAGCTACGATCCGTGCTTACGTGAAGACGGGAGAACCTTCGGACAAAGCAGGGTCATATGCTATTCAAGGCATTGGCGCTTCACTGATCGACCGCATTGAAGGATGTTATTTTAATGTGGTAGGCTTGCCACTATCTTTGCTTAGTGACATGCTGGAGGGATTTGGCGTGTACGTGTTGCCACAAACGTAATCAAAACGGATGCTGTGAAAAGAGGGAATGTATGGAGTCGCCTCAATATATGATGCGCGACATCCCCCAGGAAGATCGCCCGAGAGAACGCATGATGGAATATGGGGCGGGCGCCTTGAGTCATACCGAATTGCTTGCCATATTACTTCGAACAGGAACGAGACAGGAATCCGCAATGCATATGGCACAGCGGATACTGAATGAAGCAGGTGGCATCCGTTCGTTGATGGATCTGAGCCTTGAAGAGATGACAGCTATGAAGGGCATTGGACAAGCGAAAGCGGTGCAGCTTAAAGCAGGCATTGAACTGGGACATCGAATTGCCAAGAGTCGGCTTGCTCCTTCGACATCGATCCGTACACCACGTGATGCTGCGGATATTCTAATGGAACAACTGCGTTATTTGCAGAAAGAACATTTTGTATGTCTTTTTTTGAATAGCAAAAATCATATCATAGCTCAGGAAACACTCTCCATGGGCAGCCTTAATGCTTCAATTGTACATCCGCGTGAAGTATTTCGTGCCGCTATCAAATGCAGCAGTGCCTCAATTGTGTGTGCACATAACCATCCCAGCGGTGATCCAACGCCCAGTCCGGAAGATATTCAGATAACTAAAAGACTGATTGAAGCCGGCGCAATCGTTGGCATTGACGTTCTGGATCACCTTGTTATTGGTGATGGAACATACGTAAGTTTGAAGGAGAAGGGCTTGGTATAATATAATGGTTGGCGTTGATGTTTTCCTATGAATGATAACGGACGTGTCCGTCAAAGATAGGTTCACTTTACTTTACAGATTCAGATTCAAAATACTACATGCGAATATTAGCTCCACGGTTTCGTGGGAATGAAAGTTATGCTCTTGCAATGAAACAGGAGCAGTAATATGAGGCAGAAAAGGAGAATACGTCATGTTTGGTGGTTTTACGAAAGATTTGGGTATTGATTTGGGGACAGCGAATACGCTGGTTTATGTACGTGGAAAAGGAATTGTGGTGCGCGAGCCGTCGGTTGTTGCACTGCGTACGGATACAAAAAGCATCGAAGCTGTGGGTGAGTCCGCTAAAAAAATGATCGGACGTACACCTGGCAACATTCGTGCCATTCGTCCAATGAAAGATGGCGTAATTGCTGACTTCGACACTACAGCAACGATGATTAAATACTTTATTCGTCAGGCACAGAAGCAACGCTCTATGTTTCAGCGTCATCCAAACGTGATGGTATGTGTACCATCCGGAATTACAGCAGTGGAGCAACGTGCGGTTGAAGATGCTACGAAACAGGCGGGAGCACGTGAGGCTTACACGATCGAAGAACCATTTGCAGCCGCTATTGGCGCAGATCTGCCCGTATGGGAACCGACAGGCAGTATGGTCGTTGATATTGGCGGCGGTACAACTGAAGTGGCTGTCATTTCTTTAGGTGGTATCGTAACTAGCCGTTCAGTGCGTGTAGCAGGTGACGAGATGGATGAATCCGTAATTCAATACATCAAACGCCAATACAATCTGATGATCGGTGAACGTACATCCGAACAGTTGAAGATGGATATCGGCTCCGCTATGCCGCTGGAGCAAGTGGAAACGATGGAAATTCGTGGACGTGATCTGGTAACAGGTCTGCCGAAGACCATTACCATTACTTCTGATGAGATCAGCGAAGCTCTGGCAGACACCGTGAATGCTATTGTTGAAGCAGTAAAAGTAACACTTGAAAAATGCCCTCCTGAGCTTGCAGCAGACATTATGGATCGTGGAATTGTCCTGACAGGCGGCGGAGCTCTGCTTCGCAATCTGGATAAGCTGCTTGCTGGTGAGACAGGAATGCCTGTCATTGTTGCGGAGAACCCGCTGGATTGTGTAGCAATCGGGACAGGTAAAGCATTGGAGAATATTCATATGTTTAAAAGCAGAAGCAGTTCAGCAGTTCGTTCCAAGCGTTAATGAATTGCTTGCCGTCTAATCCCTGATTGGGCGGCAACACTTCAAGGTAGAGTACCCGGATATTCCGGGAGAGCTATAACCCGCTTAACAGGGGAGGATCGATTGATATTCTCGCAGAGACTTCAGGTCTGATGTCTCCCCACCGGGCTGGGCTCGGAAGAGAATAATGGATGTTAGAGGGTGTTGGAACTGTTTAAACTGCTTGGCAACAAAAGACTTTTTGTTTTGCTGGTGGGCCTTGTTACATTTATCGCGCTGATGGGCTTTACGCTTAGTCCGCGAGCCAATTTATCCTGGCCGGAGAAATTCCTGAAGGATTCAGTTGGATTTGTACAATACGTATTTTACAAGCCCGCTTCTTATGTAGCGGGCTTTTTCAAAGATGTGGCGAACATGCGTGCGGTGTACCAGGAAAATGAAGAGCTTCGCATCGCGATGGGACACTATACACGTGACCGATTGAAATACAATGATCTGGAGCAGACAAACTTACAGCTCCAGAAGATGCTTAACTTTACAAGAGAGCAACAGGAACGTTATAACTATGGTTCTCGAATTGCGCAAGTTATCAGTGCCAATTCAGACCCGAACAGTAGAACGATCAACATAGACATCGGAGAGAACGCAGGCATCAAACCGGGTATGGCCGTTACTTCACAGGAAGGACTGGTTGGGGTGATCAGCCATGTCAGTTCGTATACATCAACGGTAAACTTGCTAACTTCGATGGATGCCAATGACCCAACATCGAATGCGATTGCAGCTACGGCTGTGGGCAAAGAGAAAGTGTTTGGCATGATCGAAAGTTATGATCCGAAGAGCGGCATGTTGAAGATGACCAAGATAGCAGAGGATTCTAATATCGCAAAAGATGATGAAATCATCTCTTCTGGTATAATTAATAATTTTCCAAAGTACATGCGTATTGGTAAAGTGAAGAGCATTGAGAAAAGCGAGTATGGTCTGACGAAGACAGCTACTATCGAGCCATATGCGAATTTTCTCGATTGGAAACAGCTGATTGTAATCATTCCGCCTGAGGTTAAAGAATAATGGTCACGCGCAAACAGGTTTTGTTTCTGCTACTGTTCGTTCTGTTTATTGCCGAGGATACGATTCTGCCACAATTGATTCCTTCGGCTTGGCAAATGCGTATTTCAGCCAATCTGGTTTATATCGTTATTTTATTTTTTGCTGTGTATCATCACAGGCATACAGCCCTTGTGCTCGGCATATTATTTGGACTCTTGCATGACGTCGTCTTCTACGGGGAGATGATCGGGCCCTACGGATTCTCCATGGGATTATCTGCTTATATGATGGGACTCATATTTCAAGCACCGCGTGCACCAATGCCTATCATGGTTTCGGTTGTCCTGCTTGGTAGTTTGCTGAATGATACGATGTTATTTTTCTTATACAAGCTTTTCCAGCTCAATCATGTGACTTTTGACTGGGCACTGATCGAATACATGATCCCTAATTTGTTTGTTCACTTTGTGTTTACCCTGATCATTTATGTGCCTCTGCGCAAACAGCTGGAGAAGATCGGCACACCTAAAAGTAAAGCAGATGAAGCTTCCTGATGACATTTATGGAGCAAGAAGCAGGAACTTGGGAACCGGGGCACGAAATGTAATGAGATGGGAGGGACAGGCTTATGACGGTAAAATCGAATCACGTAACGATTAAAGGCATCCGAGACGGCTTGGTTTTCCTGTTGGACGATCAATGTGAATTCGAGGAATTGCTCTATGAGCTCCGCTATAAGCTGGAACACAGCCATCAAAACATTTTGACCGGACCGATTGTTCATGTGGATATCAAGCTGGGAGCGCGAGAAGTTACGGAAGATCAGAAAGAAGAGATTCTGGATACATTGAAGCAAAAAGGGAATCTACTGATCCGATCCTTTGACTCGCCTGCACTTGTACAGGAGGTCAAAGGTCCCCCGCCGATTGTGACGATGTGCGGCATGGTACGATCAGGTCAGGTGCTTCATCATGAGGGGAATCTCCTGTTTCTCGGAGATATCAATCCAGGGGGCACGGTGACGTGTACTGGGGATATATATGTTTTGGGTTCACTCAGAGGTATGGCTCATGCTGGAATCAGCGGGGACGAAGAGGCTATTATTGCAGCATCGGTATTTGCACCAACACAGTTGCGTATTGCTGATGTGATCAGTCGTCCTCCGGATGAATGGGAGAGCCATGAAACCGGAATGGAATTTGCTTATTTGCAGGACAATCAGATGCAGATCGACAAGATGAGCAATATCGTTCGGTTGCGCCGAGATTTTAATGTGTTTAAAGGAGTGTAGCTCATGGGAGAGGCGATCGTGATCACTTCGGGTAAAGGCGGTGTGGGTAAGACGACCACCTCGGCAAACATCGGGACAGCCCTGGCGCTGCTTGGCAAAAAGGTTTGTCTGGTCGATACCGATATCGGCCTTCGTAATCTGGATGTTGTGATGGGACTCGAGAACCGCATTATTTACGATCTGTGCGATGTTGCGGACGGCCGTTGCCGTCTAAATCAGGCATTAGTCAAAGACAAGCGTTTTGAAGAATTATACATGTTGCCTGCAGCGCAGACGAGAGACAAAAACTCTGTATCGCCAGAACAGGTGAAAGATATCATCCTGGAACTTAAAAAAGATTTTGAATACGTCATTATTGACTGCCCGGCAGGGATTGAGCAGGGATTCAAAAATGCGGTAGCAGGAGCAGATCAGGCCATCGTGGTCACTACACCGGAAAATGCAGCAGTGCGTGATGCGGATCGTGTCATCGGCTTGCTCGAGAGTTCACATATTCAGTCTCCTAAGCTGGTGGTGAACCGGATTCGCAACAATATGGTGAAGTCAGGTGACATGCTTGATATCGATGGTATTTTACAAGTACTTAACATCGACCTGATTGGCATCGTGCCGGATGATGAACTTGTCATCAAGGCTGCTAATTCAGGCGAACCTACAGTGATGAACCCGGATTCACTTGCTGCTATTGCTTATCGTAATATTGCAAGACGAATTTTGGGAGACACCGTTCCTTTAATGCAGATGGAGCAGAAGAAGGGCGCATTTTCTCGTTTCAAGAAATTTTTTGGAATGGGCTAAAGGATATGTATAGCGTGAAACAAATTTAGTTAAATAGAAATTTTAAAAAAACAGCCGGGACAGCGTGTCCGGCTGTTTTTTTGTGTATACTTCGTATACTCACTGCTCACAAGCTTTATTTTGGTTTATTGCATGCGTCAGCTGTTTGGTAAACTGCCGTAGTGACACTCCCACACGACAACATTCCAGCTGTGAAGATAAAGCTCTATTTACGGTTCAGTTCGTATGGAGGCTTGTTCATATTCTTTGCTGTTGATTCATAGGATGTAGTAAACAAGCCTCAGTGGGAGGACATGGTATGAATACAAAACAAAGAATCAAACAGAGAAGAGAAGAACGGATTCGGCGGCTTATGGATGGGGCAGTGCACGAAGTGTTACAAGAACAAAAGCCGGCTTTTCGATGGGATAGTGGAAGAGAAAGAGACCAAGGCAGTGAGAGAGAGAGAAATATAGACATAAGTATAGATGGAAGTAAAGATCAAGGCAGAAATAGAGAGCATGATGAACCGAACCGGCATAAGCCGTTTGCTTTTGTAGAGGAACCAGCGGAAAGAGACCCGGAATGGCTGTGGAAGAAGGAAAACGGACATTTCGGCCCTACAGGACGTTCTGGTTTTAATTTGTTTCGATCGCTACTGCGGCGTACGGTAGTTAGTGCAGTACTATTTGTAGGCGTGTGGGGACTGTTTCAATTAAATGCATCATGGACAATAGCACCCAAAACCGTTATTGCTGATGTACTTCATAACGATATGGATTTTGCTGCGGCTACGGCATGGTATGAACGGAATTTCGGTGGGACACCTTCTTTCCTGCCAGTGCTTGGACATACCACCGATGTAGTGAACGGCTCAGGAATCAAGCATCTTCTCGGAAAGCCGATTTCAGGTACGGTTGTTCAGCCATTTGCTTTAAGTATGAAGGGGATCGAGATTGTTCCAGATGCCGCTACTACAGGAGGGCTCGTGCAAGTCGTCAGCTCAGGTGCCGGGCGTGTGCTTGAGGTTCTGGGGGATGTAGCCAGCGGATATACAGTCGTTATCCAGCACGCTGGCAAGGTGACTGCCATATACGGCCGAATGAACGAGAGTGACGTCCAGGTGAACGATTGGGTCGAAGCGGGGAATGTGTTGGGAAGTTTAAAAGGTGGAAGTACGGATCAGCCTGCTACGCTTTATTTTGCGATAAAAGAAGGAGAAGAGTACGTAGACCCTGCGGAAGTTGTTGCCCTTGATTAGGGTGTGGGGAGTGCGAATCTCGCTTCACCCGTTTTTTGTCATCATCATGATGACTTCCCTGCTAACTGGACATTTTATTGAACTAATCACGCTGTTTGCCATCGTATTTATTCATGAATGCGGACATGCTGCTGCGGCGGCCCTTCTGGGCTGCCGTGTACTATCTATACAGATGCTTCCCTTTGGGGGAGTGGCTGTGATTGAAGATGGAGGCAAACTGACGGCTTACCGCGAGATTGTCATAGCCTTGGCAGGACCGTTGCAGAACATTCTGATGGTTGGCATAGTACTGCTTCTGAGGCGATTTCAGTTGGGGGACCCACTCTTTCTGGATTATATCATCCAAGCCAACCTGCTCATTGCTTTGTTTAATCTGTTGCCTGTACTGCCACTGGATGGGGGGAAAATCGTTCAGGCGATTGTCAGCCTGTGGGCTCCTTACTATACTACGCTCATGTGGACTTATCGCATCAGTATCCTGTGTAGCGCAGGGGTTATTTTGGTTGCGATTAGCAAGTGGATTTCCGGCGATTACGGGCTTCCGTTGAACCTTTTATTAATAGGCCTTTTTTTGTTTTACTCCAACTTTACGGATTATCGGAACGTGCCTTACCGTTTCATCCGTTTTCTGATGAACCGGGAAGCCGTTTTTGTCCGGTATGCAGCTACAGGTGGCTTAGCCCAACCAATAATCTCGTTCCCAGCGAAACCTTTGGACACTATTTTGCGTCTATTAAAAAGGGAAAGGTACCATATGGTATACGTGATGAATAAGCAGGGACGTATCCTGGCAGTTTTGCCTGAACAGCGTGTGATCGGTTCTTATTTTCAACAAAATACCGATAAATTGTGAAAGCCTGCTGATGAACCTGTTCTCAAACGGGGTAATACATCTATGATAATTATTGCCCATAATATGAAATGGATGTGGATGAATTGAAGGGTCTTCTAGAGGTGAAGCCATGAAACAAATGATTGTACATAATGAACATAACCTCATGCAAATGGTGCTTCTGGAAGAAGGCAAAGCTGTGGAATTCACGGCAGAGCGTACACGTGCGCGCGGACTGCTGGGTTCCTTTTTCAAGGGAAGGGTAGTGAATGTGTTACCGGGTATGCAGGCTGCCTTTGTGGATATTGGTCAGAGAAAAAATGCGTTCCTGTATGTGGATGATGTGCTTCATCCCCATCTGGAGAAGCAACCCAAAATAAAACCTTCCATCTCGGAGTTGCTGCGTCCGGGTCAGGAATTAATTGTACAGGTTCTGAAGGAACCGGTCGGAAGCAAAGGAGCCCGGGTGACGACTCATTATTCACTTCCGGGCCGCTGGCTTGTTTACATGCCTGTAGCGGGTTATGTGGCTGTTTCCAAAAAGATTGCCCGGGAGGGAGATCGTTCCCGCCTCAAAGCGATGGGAGAGCAGTTGCTCCGGGCCGAAGAAGGACTGATTATTCGTACCGTATCTGCGGAAGAGCCGCATGAGGCCATTCAGACTGATTTGGAGACGTTGCGCGCTCAGTGGCTTCTGATTCGAGAAAAAGCAGACAGTTTGCCTTCTCCAAGCTTGCTACACCAGGACCAAAGCATGATTCAGCGAGTGATTAGAGATGTGTACACTCCTGGTAGTGACGAGGTGATCACGGATAGTGAAGAACAAGCTCGCGTAATACAGACGTTGCTTGAAGAGATTTGTCCAGGGCATGTGCCTCGAGTTCAAGTGTATTCCGGAACGGAATCCATCTTTGATGCTTACGGGGTGCAAGAACAGCTGAACAAAGATTTTGCACGCAAAGTTTGGCTGCCCGGAGGTGGATATATCGTTATTGATCATACCGAAGCGCTGACAGTGATTGATGTGAATACAGGCAAGTATACCGGAGCAGGTGGAGACAGCTTGGAAGAGACGGTAACCGAAACCAACATGCAGGCTGCAGTTGAGATTGCTCGGTTAATGCGACTGCGGGATATTGGCGGCATGATTATCGTTGACTTCATCGATATGGAAGAGGCGTCGAATCGGTATGATGTAGCGTCTGTGCTGGAGCAGGCGCTGCGCAAGGATCGAACCAAAGCTTTTGTGATGGGATGGACGAAGCTTGGATTGCTTGAACTGACTCGTAAAAAAGTAAGAGAAGAGAGCACCTTGCCCTACGTAGAGGCTTGTTCTTCCTGTCATGGCACGGGGAAAAGATATATTTCACCTTTGCATTGATTTTTAATATACTGCGTGATATAATCATCAAGTATGTGTTTAGCCTATTGGTCTTGCACATGCTGTAACCGCACTGACCAGGTTTAAGAACAGTTCCGCAAGGCATTGTCACCTGAGAACGGGCGAGTCTGAGACATGAGGAGGTGCAAGGCAAATGTACGCAATTATTGAAACAGGCGGCAAACAGTACAAAGTCCAAGAGGGCGATGTTCTGTTCATCGAGAAATTGAATGCGAACGACGGCGAAAGCGTAACGTTCGACCGTGTCCTGGCTGTATCTAACGATCAAGGTTTGACAGCAGGTACACCATTGGTTTCCGGAGCTACTGTAACGGCTAAGGTTGAGAAACATGGCAAAGGTCAAAAGGTTGTTGTATACAAATACAAACCGAAAAAGAACTACCATGTGAAGCAAGGTCACCGTCAACCGTACACTAAAGTAACTATCGAAAAAATCAAAGCGTAAGAAGGTGCGATAAGTGATTATCGTTCAAATCTTTCGTGATAAGGACGGGAACATCGAACGCTTTTCTATTGAAGGGCATGCCAATTTTGCCAAGCGTGGAGAAGATATCGTATGTGCCGGGGTATCTGCTGTTACAGTAGGTACAGTGAACTCGATTGAGGCATTAACTGGTGTCGAGATGGATGCCAAGATGAAGAATGGCTTTTTAAGCGGTTCTTTACCGATGCTGGCAAAAGGGGAAACTTTTTCTCAGGTACAGTTGTTGCTCGAATCCATGGTAGTTATGCTCTCTAATATTGCAGAGTCATACGGGAAGTATATTCAAATACAGCAACACAAATAAGCAAAGAAGGAGGAAAACCAATCATGTTGAAATTAAATCTTCAGTTGTTCGCATCGAAAAAAGGTGTAGGTTCCACGAAGAACGGACGTGACAGTAATGCACAACGTCTGGGTGTTAAACGTGCAGATGGCCAAACTGTAACTGGTGGTAGCATTCTCGTTCGCCAACGCGGAACGAAAATTCACCCAGGAACAAACGTGGGTATCGGTAAAGATGACACTTTGTTCGCGAAAATCGACGGCGTTGTTAAATTCGAACGTTGGGGTCGCGATCGTAAAAAAGTAAGCATCTACCCTGTAGACGTTGCTCCAGTAGCAGCTGCAGTAGAAGCTTAATATCGGCATTCCGCCTAAGGAGCCTTCGGCATTTTTGCCGGAGGTTTTTTGCATTCTGCGACTATTCGATAATGAACTGGCAGAAAAGACATGTTATACTTGGTTACGGTGGGTTGAAACCAACCGAGTTTGGTAGAACGGGGAGAAGCCATGAAATCCTGGAAAAGAGTGCCGTGGATTGCGGCATGTTCACTTGTGATTCCTTTGGTTTTCGTTATGTTGTATCCGGCGCCTTTTGCGAGCGCTGTGTGCGCATTTTGGTCCGTCGCAGTGATGTTAGTATCAGGATATGCGATGAAAAAGCAGGCGGAGGCGGAACGCAGAATCATCATTCAATCCATGGAAAAAACAGCAATAGCTTCATTAAATCATCATCGGCATGACTGGATGAACGATCTCCAAGTGTTATATGGATATCTTAGGCTGGGCAAACTTGATAAATCCCTGCAATGTGTGGAAAGAATAAAAGAGCGGGTAACGGAAGAAAGCCGGATATCTAAATTAGGTATACCTTCTCTCGTCTTTTATTTGCAATCTTTTCGGGCCAGTGGAGCTGCACTGGAATTGCATGTGGAAGTAGAAGAAGAGCTGCAGCTCAGTGCTCTGGTCTCTCCCGAGGATGGCGAGTCGCTTACGGGGGCGATTGCGGATGCAATTCGGGCCTATCAGTATGGCGGTGGCCGGTCGTCTTGGGGAGAGGTGCGCAAACTGACCTTGAACTTCGGACAGGATCATGGAGATGTCGTCGTCCGTTTGGACGGAGATCAGACCCCAGATCCAGAAACGCTGCGGCAATTAACAGCTGTACTCAAAGGTAAAAAAGTCAGAACGGAGCAGCTTCCGTCTGGGGATACGTTTGTACAATTCAGAATGCCTTGTGGAATATAGGAAGAAGGGGTAACCAATGTTTGTTGATAAAGCGAAGATTTATGTAAAAGCAGGAGATGGAGGAGACGGCATCGTCTCTTTCCGTCGTGAGAAATATGTACCGGAGGGTGGCCCTGCCGGCGGCGATGGCGGCCGGGGAGCCGATATTATTTTCCGGGTAGATGAAGGTCTGCGGACATTAATGGACTTTCGTTACCAGCGTCACTTCAAAGCTCCACGTGGAGAAAAGGGACGTAACAAAAGCCAGCATGGTGCAAATGCAGAGAACATGATTGTGCGTATCCCGCCGGGCACGACTATTGTGGATGAAGACAGCGGGGAAGTATTAGCTGATCTAACGCGACATGGTCAGCAGGTGGTTGTAGCCAAAGGTGGCCGCGGCGGTCGGGGTAACATTCGCTTTGCAACGCCAAGAAATCCGGCACCTGAGCTTGCCGAGAATGGTGAGGAAGGCGAAGAGCGTTATATCGTGCTTGAGCTTAAAGTCATGGCGGATGTGGGACTAGTCGGGTTCCCGAGTGTGGGTAAATCTACGTTGCTGTCCGTTGTATCTGCTGCCAAGCCGAAGATTGGGGCATACCACTTTACAACCATTACACCTAACTTGGGTGTCGTTGATGTGGGTGAGGGCCGCGGTTTTGTTATGGCCGATTTGCCGGGGCTAATTGAAGGGGCACATGAGGGTATTGGACTTGGACATGAGTTCCTGCGACATGTTGAGCGGACAAGGGTTATTATTCATGTTGTAGACATGTCTGGTTCAGAAGGGCGCGATCCTTTCGAAGACTGGCAGAAAATTAACGATGAGCTGAGACTATACAATCCTGCCCTAGCCGAGAGACCGCAGGTTGTAGCTGCGAACAAAATGGATATGCCGGATTCTGAAGCCAATCTGGAGCAGTTCTTGCAACAGGTTCGTGAAGTGAAGCCAGATATCGAAGTGATGCCTATTTCCTCTCTGACCCGTCAAGGTATTCAGGAACTGTTGTACCGAGCGGCTGATCTGTTGGATCAGATTCCAGATGAGCCTGAGGTAGAAGAAGTAGCCGACCTCTCCGAGCGTAAAGTATACAGTTTGGAGAAAAAAGAGGACGAAGGTTTCCGCATTGTGCGTGAGAACGATACATTCATTGTGGAAAGTGCCAAGATTGATCGCATGATGAAACGGATGCAGTTGAATTCACACGAGGCTATTCTGAAGCTGGCACGTACACTTCGTTACATGGGTGTGGATGATGAGCTTCGTAAACGCGGTGCCGTGGAAGGCACGATTGTGCGTATTGGAGATTTCGAGTTTGAATTTGTGGAAAGCAGCAGTTACTACTAAGCTGCTAGGCCAAAAAAATTCTTTAAACATCATCGGCTGATGGTTGCTAAATAAAATGAGAAACGCAGCGAAACGGGAAGTTACCGTGGTGCTGCGTTTTTTTTTGTTTGTTTTCTGACATGATGGAGGCATTAGCCTGTATACTGTGGGAAACAGTTTTTGAAAAATAGACATGTTACGTATTGCCCTTTTGGGATTCATCCTATATAATGTCCACTATATGAATACATGAGTCTTTGAGGAGAGGACGTTCTGTGAATGAACGCTATTACTTAGTACGGGAAGATATTTTGCCTGAAGCTGTGGTAAAAACGATGCAGGTGAAAGAGTTGCTTGCTTCCGGGGATGTCAAAACAGTGCATGAGGCCGTCGAACAGGTCGGATTAAGCCGAAGTGCCTTTTACAAGTACAAAGATGGAATTCATCTGATCAATCAGCTGGAGCGTGAACGTATCGTAACGATCTCGATTGACCTGGAGCATCAGTCCGGTATTCTGTCTCGCGTGCTTGGACATTTTGCAGGTTATGGAGCCAACGTACTTACGATTAATCAGAGTATTCCACTTCAGGGCCGAGCCAATGTTGTCATTTCCGTGGAAACGACGCATCTGCATGGAGAGATTGGTGAAATGCTGGACCGAATGCAAGATATGCCTGGAGTGAAGCGTACACGGATTGTAGGTCAAGGTTGATCGGACTTTGAGAATATAGGATTAGACAATAGGGGGTAGGTCGTTAGTGAAACCGGTAAAAGTCGGATTGTTGGGCCTGGGCACGGTTGGAACGGGCGTTGTCCGAATTGTGGAAGGGAATCAGGAGGATCTTAGCAGCCAGGTGGGGTCGCCAATTATCATTGAGAAGATTGCGGTGAAGAACACGGAGAAGGATCGTGTTATTCCCATTGACCGGGCGAAGCTGACAGAGGACCCTTGGGAAGTCATTCGTCACCCGGACATTGATGTTATCGTTGAAGTGATGGGCGGCATCGATCAGACGAAAGAATATATTCTTGAAGCACTGGAACGTGGGAAGCATATCGTAACAGCGAATAAGGATCTTATGGCATTGCACGGTTCAGAGATTTTGGCTAAAGCACAGGAAAAGCAATGCGATGTGTTTTATGAAGCCAGTGTGGCTGGAGGCATCCCGATCATCCGCACGCTGATTGAAGGTTTCTCTTCGGACCGGATCACTCGAATTATGGGGATTGTGAACGGCACAACGAACTATATTTTGACGAAAATGAGTCAGGAAGGCGCATCCTATGAAGAGGTGCTTGCAGAAGCACAAGCTTTAGGGTATGCGGAAACAGACCCGACATCAGATGTGGAAGGACTCGATGCTGCTCGTAAAATGGCAATCTTGGGCACCCTCGGTTTCCGTACGAATGTGGAATTGAAGGATGTTGCCGTTAAGGGGATCTCCGCTGTCACGCGTGAAGATATCACGTATGCTAAAAGATTAGGGTATGAGTTGAAGCTGCTTGGTATCGCAGACCGTATCGGTGATGAGATTACGATTAGTGTGCAACCAACGATGGTGAGAAAGAACCACCCAATCGCATCGGTAAACGGTGTGTTCAACGCCGTGTATGTGCACGGTGAGGCGGTAGGCGAGACGATGTTTTACGGAGCAGGGGCGGGTGAAATGCCAACAGCGACTTCCGTAGTTGCTGACATTGTTGCCGTAACGAAAAACCTCAAGCTTGGGGTGAACGGAGTAAAAGCGATCGTACCGTATAAAAAGAAGAGACTTCAGAGTGATGAGCAGATTTTTTCGAAAAATTTCATATTACTGCACGTGGACGACAAAGCAGGGGTGCTGGCGCAGATTACGCAAATTTTTGCCGAGTATGAAGTCAGTCTCGCTTCCGTTGTGCAACAGCCGAATGAGCACAATCCTGACGCTGAGATCATTATCGTTACGCATAATGCAAGTAAGGCCAGCATGGACAAAGTACTCAAGCATTTTGAATCACTTAACGTGATTCGCCGGATTAAGAGTGTTTATCGCGTAGAAGGCTAGTTATTAAGTCATTTTAAAATATAATTAGTTTAAAATTTTTCTTATGTAAGCAAATCATCAATTCATAAATCTAGATCACTAAACCTAAAGGAGTTTACCCACAATGAGATATCAAGGATTATTGCAAACGTACAAAGAACACCTTCCAGTCAATGAAAATACGCCGCAGCTTACACTTCAAGAAGGAAATACGCCACTGATTCATGCAGAGAATCTGTCGAAGGAACTCGGTTTGAATCTGTATTTCAAATATGAAGGACTGAATCCCACAGGTTCTTTCAAGGACCGCGGAATGGTTATGGCTGTTGCCAAAGCGATGGAAGAAGGCAGCCGTACAATTATGTGTGCATCTACTGGTAATACATCCGCAGCTGCTGCAGCCTATGCCGCACGTGGTGGGTTGAATTGTATCGTGTTGATTCCAAATAACAATATTGCACTGGGTAAACTCGCTCAAGCGATGATCTATGGTGCCAAAGTCATCGCGATCAATGGT
Source organism: Paenibacillus amylolyticus (assembly GCF_003719335.1). Classification (GTDB taxonomy): domain Bacteria; phylum Bacillota; class Bacilli; order Paenibacillales; family Paenibacillaceae; genus Paenibacillus; species Paenibacillus amylolyticus_D. The sequence goes on along the minus strand of NZ_RIAS01000006.1, from coordinate 5,920 downwards.
AACTTTGACCGTGCCCTTGAAATTGTACGTGAAATTACGGCTAAACATCCGATTACACTTGTAAACTCTGTGAATCCATACCGGATTGAAGGACAGAAGACAGCTGCTTTTGAATTGGTTGAGCAATTGGGAGATGCACCGGACGTTCTGGCTATTCCGGTTGGTAATGCGGGTAACATTTCAGCATACTGGAAAGGCTTTAAAGAGTATAACGAGGCAGGGAAATCCAACACATTGCCGCGCATGGTTGGGTTCGAGGCAGAAGGAGCTATGGCAATTGTTAAAGGAGAACCAATCCTTGAGCCAGAAACTGTAGCTACAGCGATTCGAATCGGTAACCCTGCCAGCTGGAAAACAGCAGTGGCTGCAGCGGAAGAGTCCGGTGGTCAGATTAACTATGTTACGGATGACGAGATTTTGGCGGCATACCGCACCATTGCGGCACGTGAAGGGGTATTTGCTGAACCGGCTTCTGCTGCATCTGTGGCTGGTGTGTACAAATTGCATCGTGAAGGCTACTTCAAAGGTGGAGAAACGGTTGTATGCGTGTTAACAGGTAACGGACTGAAAGATCCGAATGTGGCGATTAAGACAGCTGCTGTGGAGCCGCTGGTGGTTGAAGATACAGAAGAGGCAGTTATGGCAGCTATTGCCCAACTGGAGCAACGGTCTGTATGAGCTTGCGTGAAAAAGTAACCGTAAAAATCCCGGCAAGCACAGCCAATCTGGGTCCAGGGTTTGATACCCTGGGCATGGCCTTGTCTTTGTATGCCTGGCTTGAGATTAAACCGGCATCACAGACCACATTTCACCTGTATGGAGACCATCTGACGGGCTTGCCTTCGGATAAATCAAATCTGATTTTTGAAGTGGCGCAAATGGTATTTGATGAGGCTGGGGTCTCTGTACCTGAGCTTGAAATTTCGATGTATTCAGATATCCCCCTTACTCGGGGACTTGGAAGCAGTGCTTCGGCAATTGTTGGTGCGCTGGTTGGTGCCAATGCATTGATCGGCAGCCCATTGTCTAACGATAAACTGCTGGATTTGGCGACAGCTTTGGAGAAACATCCGGATAATGTTGGTGCATCATTATATGGCGGAATCATTACAGCAGCTTGGGATGGTCAATGCGTCGACTACCTTCGTATCGAGCCTCATCAGGATTTGCAGACTTTGGTTATCGTGCCAGACTTCCAGCTATCTACTTCCAAAGCACGGAACGTTATTCCACAGCAATTTGGTATGTCTGATGTCGTACACAACGTAAGCCGTTCTTCATTGCTTGTTGCTGCTTTAGCCAGTGGCAGGCTGGATATGATTCAAAAGGCAATGTCCGATCGAATTCACCAGCCGTATCGTGCCTCGTTGGTACCCGGCATGACGGAGATTTTAGAACGTGCTACTGAACATGGTGCGCTGGGTGCTGCGCTAAGCGGAGCTGGACCAACTGTGCTTACACTGGTGGATCGACACGATATCCGCAAAGATGAACTGGAACAATATTTAATGGGTATCATGAAGCAGGAGGGGATCACGGCCTCTGCCTTGTGGCTGGACCCGGATCTGGACGGAGCCCTCATACTGCCGGATCAAGATGAACGTCCTTTTTTGGACAGGATCAAAGGGGAAGTTAACGCATGAAACGAATTGCAGTGTTACCAGAAGGTTCAGTCTCACACGAAGCAATCGATTTTCTTTTCAATGGGGAAGCACTCGATTTACAACATTCCAAACTCATTTCGGACATTTTTCGTGCGGTGGATAGCGGGAGTGTACAGTACAGTGTGATTCCAATTGAAAATACAATTGAAGGTTCCGTTAGCCTGCATATGGACTGGCTTGTGAATGAGGTGGATATCCCCATGCAAGCGGAGTGGGTCTACCCTTCCATTCAGAATGTTATCGGACACGGGAACGAATTTGTCACAGGCGATGGCACATATGATTTTGGTAAAATTACTAAGATTCTATCCCATCCCGTGGCCATCCCACAGTGTCAGAATTTTATTCGGCAGCATTCACCCGATGCAGATCTCGAAGGCGTGAACAGCACAGCTGAAGCAGTGGAAATTGTGAAGAAAAATCCAGGAAAGGGCTGGGTTGCAATCGGTACGAAGCTCGCGGCTCAAAAGCATGGTCTCGATATCATGGCGGAACGTGTGACGGATCATGACAATAACTACACCCGTTTTGTACTGATTGGCCATGAACCCGTCAGCATTCCGCGTGAAGCAGACCATGTGAAGACAAGCTTGCTTGTAACATTGCCTGAGGATGCACCGGGTGCACTCCATCAGGTGTTGTCGGCTTTTGCCTGGAGAAAGCTGAACTTGACTCGTCTTGAATCCCGTCCAACGAAAAAACGTTTGGGTAGCTACTATTTTTACATTGATGTCATTGAAACGGTTGATTCCGTATTGCTCACGGCAGCTATGGCCGAAATCGAGGCTTTGAATTGTCAGGTACGTGTTCTTGGAAGTTATCCATGTTATACATACCCTTCACGGAAATAACCGGATAGTGGTTGGATGATGCAAAGAGATCTTCCGGCATCTATGTGAAATTAGAGAGTTTTTTTGTTAGTTATGATGTAAAATGGACAGGTTCATTATGTTTCGGAATATAGGAAATGCATATTTAATGGAGGTGCAGTTAGTCATGTCAGAACAATGGATCTATTTGGATGGTCAGTATGTAACCAAGGAAAATGCAAAAGTTTCGGTATATGACCATGGATTTTTGTATGGAGATGGGATTTTTGAAGGTATTCGGATTTACAATGGCAATATTTTCAGATGTAAGGCTCACTTGGATCGCTTGTATGATTCGGCAAAATCCATCAGTTTGAACATTCCGCTGTCTTACGATGAGATGCTTGAAGTGATGGCTGAAACGGTGCGCCGCAACGATATGCGTAACGGTTATATTCGTCTGATCGTTTCGCGCGGACCAGGGAACCTGGGTCTTGACCCGACACGTTGCCCTAAAGCTTCCGTGATCATTATTGTGGAACAGCTAGCGATCTACCCGGAAGAAGCTTATCTTACAGGATTGAAGGCCGTTTCCGTATCCCAGCGTCGTAACATCCCGGATGCGTTGAATCCGAAGATTAAATCCCTCAACTATCTGAACAACATCCTTGTCAAGTTGCAATCGAACTTTTCGGGTGCAGGTGAGGCTATTATGCTGAACTCCCAAGGCTACGTAACCGAGGGTTCAAGCGACAACATTTTCATTATCAAAAACGGTGTGGTTTACACTCCTCCTTGTTACCTTGGAGCACTCGAAGGCATTACCCGTCAAGCGATTATCGATCTGTGCGGGGAGCTGGGTATTGAGTTAAAAGAAGTACCCTTCACGCTTCATGATGTGTACATTGCAGACGAAGTGTTTTTCACAGGAACAGCTGCTGAAGTTATTGCGGCTTGTGAAGTGGATGGCAGAACGATTGGTTCTGGTGTAGCGGGTCCGGTTACATTAAAATTACTTGAAGCTTTCCGCCAGATTGTCGACAAAGACGGTTACAAGGTGTGGGAATAAATGGATATGTCGAATTGAATAAATAACAGGAATTCTCCTTGTCCGATAAAATGTAGCATGCCTAGTGCATGTGGGATTTTAGAAGGCGGGAGGATTTTTTTTGTTCAAATGATGTCATTAGCCCGGTTGCTGCATAGGATGTAGTAACGGTATGGGCGAATGTACTGCCCAAGTATGACGTCTAGGAGGTTAGTTCCCTGTGAAAATACACATGGTGAAAAAAGGCGACACCTTATATCTGCTGTCCCAAAAATACAATGTCGCACTGGACAAATTGATTGCGGCCAACCCGCAGATTGCAGATCCCGACAAGTTGGATATTGGGATGAAGGTCAAAATCCCTGCACAGCCGGTAACACCAAAGCCAGAGGGTGTACTGCACAGTCACAAGGTAGTACAAGGAGATTCGTTATGGAAGTTGTCACAAGCTTGGGGAGTTCCGCTGAAAGACATGATCAATGCGAATCCGCAGTTGAAGAACCCAAATGCTCTACTGGTTGGAGAGACCGTCTATATTCCTTCCATGCATACACAAGGTAATCAGGCCGCGAATACTCAAATGGGGAATATGGGCGCGCAAGAAAAGTTATCACCTGAAGGCAAAGAGTATACGGGTGTAAAAGAAGGAACGGAACCTGTCGTGCCATCTCCTCCACCTCAAGCGGTTGAAACGCCAGTCCCTGTTCCAGCCCCAGCGCCTGTTACCCCCGCTAAGCCTAATATTATGCCTGAATTGGAGGCTTTACCGCAATTACCAGTAATGCCTGAAATGAAGCCTGAGAAGATAACAGACAAGAAAGAGGAGATGAAGCCGGAGGTTCAAGTCCAACCTGTAACCGAAGCGAAAAAACCTCAAATGCCCAATCTTTCACCTGAGGTGATGCCTCTGCCTGTAATGCCTAACATCGAACCGGATGTGAATGTTGCGCCAACAGTCAAGGAACCATGTGGTTGTGGTCAAAAAATGCTCCATGCTCCGATGGAACATCCTTATATGCAGGTGCCTGTACCTGCACAAGAGGTATACGCTGTTCAGCAAAACAACATGTACACGGCAGGGATGGTTAATAACTCTCCATTCCCTGGTGTTCAGGATGTTGGTGCCTATAGTATGGGTAGCATGCCAAATAGCCCATGGACGGGAGCTGAACAAACTTATAATCACAATAACGTAATGCCAAATATATCTCCTGAGATGACGAATAATGCATTTCCAATTTCACCAGCAGCTCAGATAAACAGTCCTTTCCCAAGTGTAGCAGCTGCAACGAACCAGATGAATAATCAACCGCCATTTATTTCCCCATACTCTATGCTTCCGTATCCTCCGTGCGGATGTGGATCGCATATGAATGCTCCTCAATATACTTATCCTACGTATGGTTATCAGGAACCGACTTGGGGCATGTATGGTCACCCGAATGGCATGCCACCTGAAATGTCAACTTCTGTCATGCCGAATCATCCAATGGAATATGCTTATCAAAATCCGTATCCAGCTCAAAATATGGTTCCTCCATCTCCGCTCGGTGCTTTTGGGGAGATGTATCCATCCGAAGTTCATGGCTCCAATAGTGGGAAAAAGGGAGGACGTGAAAACGCGAACTTAAGCCAGGCATCTTTTGAAGAGGCGGGTGCTGAACTCGAGGTGAAACCGAAGTCAACTCCAACTAAAAATGGAACGGCAAAGCGAAGAACAAGTAAAACACCTGCGAAAAGTAAATCAAAGGTAGCTGTATCTGGGAAATCTACTAGAGAAAACAGGACGTCAACAAATTCACAAAAACCAGCCAAGAAACGTCGTAATCCCTGGATTCAACATTAAGATGGTTCAAAGCAGAACATGATATAGAGTGATGGTTGTTGCGAAAAGGTCAGTTCAACATATTAGAACTGACCTTTTCGCTTGCGTAGTTAGATTGATAAAAAGAAGATGTGTCTGAAATAATGGAGGTGTCGAATAAACAAAAATATTGCAGATAACGTTTGAAAGCCCGTTCGATATTATGTTATAATATGTATGCGCTTTAATTTTGGGTTGGAAGTAGCTTTCAATTGAAGTGTACTTGCAGACCTTTAAGAAAATTAAACGTATTATTAAAAAACTCTTGCATTAATTTTGGCCGTGTGTTACATTATTTAAGTCGCCGCTGAAACTTAGCGAAGACGAGAATGAAGTAACACAATCGTGTTTGATCTTTGAAAACTGAACAACGAGTGAGTAAACATTCTGCTTGCAGAATGAACAAATGAGATTTTTAATCTCGTCAGATTCAAAATGAGCTTATCGCTCTTTTCAATACTTTATTGGAGAGTTTGATCCTGGCTCAGGACGAACGCTGGCGGCATGCCTAATACATGCAAGTCGAGCGGACTTG
>NZ_RIAS01000063.1 GCF_003719335.1 Paenibacillus amylolyticus | reverse complement strand
GCGGAAGACGGGAATCGAACCCGCGACCCTCGCCTTGGCAAGGCGATGCTCTACCGCTGAGCCACTTCCGCAAAATATATGGTGCGGTCGAGAGGACTCGAACCTCCACGGGGGGTTAGCCCACACGGACCTGAACCGTGCGCGTCTGCCAATTCCGCCACGACCGCAAAATATGAAAGTGAGTCATGAAGGATTCGAACCTTCGACACCCTGATTAAAAGTCAGGTGCTCTACCAACTGAGCTAATGACTC
>NZ_RIAS01000062.1 GCF_003719335.1 Paenibacillus amylolyticus | reverse complement strand
ATGACCCGTAGGGGATTCGAACCCCTGTTACCTCCGTGAAAGGGAGGTGTCTTAACCCCTTGACCAACGGGCCTTACCTAAAGAAGAATTATGGCGGAGAGAGAGGGATTCGAACCCTCGAGACGCTTGTGACGCCTACACGATTTCCAATCGTGCTCCTTCGGCCAGCTCGGACACCTCTCCATGGCTCCCCGAACAGGACTCGAACCTGTGACAACTCGATTAACAGTCGAGTGCTCTACCAACTGAGCTATCAGGGAA
>NZ_RIAS01000061.1 GCF_003719335.1 Paenibacillus amylolyticus | reverse complement strand
TGGAACCGTGGTGTAGTTGGCCTAACATGCCTGCCTGTCACGCAGGAGATCGCGGGTTCGAATCCCGTCGGTTCCGCCATCTTTACAATCTTCAGGGATGAGAATCCGTTTGTGGGTTCGTCGGAGCATTTACTTCGAGAGCATCTGCTTCGCAGTCTCGAACGAAGTGAGAGTATCCCGTCGGTTCCGCCATTCATATATGGCTCGGTAGCTCAGTCGGTAGAGCAGAGGACTGAAAATCCTCGTGTCGGCGGTTCGATTCCGTCCCGAGCCAC
>NZ_RIAS01000060.1 GCF_003719335.1 Paenibacillus amylolyticus | reverse complement strand
GTGCGGTTCATGCTCGAAGACAGCGGAGCGAAGGTACTATTAACGCAAACGCCACTACGAGAGCGAGCCGAAGCTTGGCTGGGCGAAGAGGAGCTTGCGCTGGGTGTGGTGCTGTATCTCGACGACGAAGCGTCGTACAGCGAGGAACGGTTGAATGTGCCGATAAGTTCTGACGTGAATGATTTCCACGAAGCCCGCCCAGAGGATCTGGCCTACGTAATCTACACGTCGGGAACGACAGGACAACCCAAAGGCGTCATGATCGAGCACCGCAGCCTGGTCAATACGGCGGCAGGCTACCGACGGGAATATCGGTTGGATCAGTTCCCGGTGCGGCTATTGCAGCTGGCCAGCTTCTCGTTTGACGTGTTCGTGGG
>NZ_RIAS01000059.1 GCF_003719335.1 Paenibacillus amylolyticus | reverse complement strand
TCGTCTTCTGCAATGAAGACATTCAAATATGCAACTTAGTTGCAAAAACTTACTCACTCGTTGCTCAGTTTTGAGAGTTCAAACTCTCAAACGTTTGGTGGCGATAGCGAAGGGGTTCCACACGTTCCCATCCCGAACACGACCGTTAAGCCCTTCAGCGTCAATGGTACTTGGACCGCAGGGTCCTGGGAGAGTAGAACGTCGCCAAGCGTAACCCATCATGGGTTCAAAACTAATATAATGTGGGCCCTTAGCTCAGTTGGTTAGAGCGCACCTCTGATAAGGGTGAGGCCGGTGGTTCGAGTCCACCAGGGCCCACCATTTAAACATTTAAATAATGTATGGGGCCATAGCTCAGCTGGGAGAGCGCCTGCCTTGCAAGCAGGAGGTCAGCGGTTCGATCCCGCTTGGCTC
>NZ_RIAS01000058.1 GCF_003719335.1 Paenibacillus amylolyticus | reverse complement strand
GCGGAACCGACGGGATTCGAACCCGCGATCTCCTGCGTGACAGGCAGGCATGTTAGGCCAACTACACCACGGTTCCAGATCACTTTCATAAAAGAAAGCTTTAATTGCGGGGGCAGGATTTGAACCTGCGGCCTTCGGGTTATGAGCCCGACGAGCTACCGGGCTGCTCCACCCCGCGTCATTAGGATAAATATATATGGTGGAGGCTGAGGGGATCGAACCCCCGACCCTCTGCTTGTAAGGCAGATGCTCTCCCAGCTGAGCTAAGCCTCCGTAAATATGACCCGTAGGGGATACTCTCACTTCGTTCGAGACTGCGAAGCAGTTGCTAACGATGCTAATCCTCCGACGAACCTTTGGGATCCTCATCCCACTCTTTAGTTATTAAAATAACTATGACCCGTAGGGGATTCGAACCCCTGTTACCTCCGTGAAAGGGAGGTGTCTTAACCCCTTGACCAACGGGCCTTA
>NZ_RIAS01000057.1 GCF_003719335.1 Paenibacillus amylolyticus | reverse complement strand
CGAGGGCTTATCCAATAGCAAGTTTTAATCGCGTAAATTTCGTTTCGAATCTAGTTTTCAGAGAACAACACTCTGAAACATATTCCCTGATAGCTCAGTTGGTAGAGCACTCGACTGTTAATCGAGTTGTCACAGGTTCGAGTCCTGTTCGGGGAGCCATGGAGAGGTGTCCGAGCTGGCCGAAGGAGCACGATTGGAAATCGTGTAGGCGTCACAAGCGTCTCGAGGGTTCGAATCCCTCTCTCTCCGCCATAATTCTTCTTTAGGTAAGGCCCGTTGGTCAAGGGGTTAAGACACCTCCCTTTCACGGAGGTAACAGGGGTTCGAATCCCCTACGGGTCATTATTATTTTCAAACTATAAACCGAGATGAGAAACTCATCACTTCAAAAAAGAGTTGATTTTCACATCGGTTATATGGTAAGATCATAAATGTGTTGTTCGGAGGCTTAGCTCAGCTGGGAGAGCATCTGCCTTACAAGCAGAGGGTCGGGGGTTCGATCCCCTCAGCCTCCACCATATA
>NZ_RIAS01000056.1 GCF_003719335.1 Paenibacillus amylolyticus | reverse complement strand
ATGGCTCGGTAGCTCAGTCGGTAGAGCAGAGGACTGAAAATCCTCGTGTCGGCGGTTCGATTCCGTCCCGAGCCACCATGAACATAACAATTTGATACGCCGGTGTAGCTCAACTGGTAGAGCAACTGACTTGTAATCAGTAGGTTGGGGGTTCAAGTCCTCTCGCCGGCACCATGTAATCCTGGAGGATTAGCGAAGTGGCCAAACGCATCAGACTGTAAATCTGCTCCCGTACGGGTTCGGTGGTTCGAATCCATCATCCTCCACCAGTTTTATGAGTCATTAGCTCAGTTGGTAGAGCACCTGACTTTTAATCAGGGTGTCGAAGGTTCGAATCCTTCATGACTCACTTTTATTATATGCGCGTGTGGCGGAATTGGCAGACGCACTAGACTTAGGATCTAGCGTCTTTGACGTGGGGGTTCAAGTCCCTCCACGCGCATCCCTTATTTTGCGGAAGTGGCTCAGCGGTAGAGCATCGCCTTGCCAAGGCGAGGGTCGCGGGTTCGATTCCCGTCTTCCGCTCCAA
>NZ_RIAS01000005.1 GCF_003719335.1 Paenibacillus amylolyticus | reverse complement strand
GCTACGCAGGGGCTTGGCCCCTCCTGCGACCGGACTTTCACCGGCTAGAAGATGCGTGCTTTGCTGGGCACGCCTCATAGAAAAAAGCATTTTTGGAGTACCATTCGGTCACCAAAAATGCTTGCTGGTTGAGCTGCCTTAATACCGGCTACGGTTAGGCTGTCTGAACATATCGAGCACACCGAGGACGATATGCGCAAGTCCAAAGCCCAATATTCCGTAACCCCAGGCATTTGGAGTCAGGTAATAACCCAGGAGGCTGACAATAATCCCTAAACCGGTTACGATCCAGCTGACTGTCACGGCCATCCACCTCACTTCACCATAAGTTAACTGCAATTGAAGACAAGATTATTGTCTCCTGCAGTTAGCTAGGTTATTCGTTGCTGGAGCTTCCGCCTTCTGAGGAACCACTGGTCGTTGTGCCTGTCATGCCTTCAGTTCCCGTGGAAGAAGCTGTGCTATCTGTATCCAGTTTAAGACGAATGCGGTTGGTTGCTTTGCCGTCCGTTACTACTTGACCGCCAACATCAATGGTTGTTGCCGCCGCATAACCGGATTTAATGTACATGCCTGCACTGTCCAAAGTAAATGTAAACGTGTCACCGTCGGCTGTATTGCCATACTCCAGCTTCTCACCGCTTGAATTCTCGCCTTTATACACTTCAAGCCAACTGTTACCTGTTGCCTTGATCGTAACAGTTACAGGCTGACCTGCGCTTCCGCTAACTTTGAAGTTTGTAATATTGCCTGATTTACCATCCTGAGAAACAGTAACTGAACCAGGCGTAGTTGGCGGTGTTCCCTCTTGGTTCTCACCTGTTTGTCCGTCGGTTTGTCCGTCGGTTTGTCCGTCAGTCTGTCCATCGGTTTGAGTGTTATTTTCACCGTCGGTCTGACCATTCGCTTCATTACCGCCGCCGTTTCCGCCGGCATCACCTTTACCGGTATCATTCGATCCCGAATCGGTTGCAGGCGGAGTTGCAGTTTGCCCGTTATCGGATGGTTGATCAGGTTTGTCATTAGCAGGCTTCTGACTGTCCGTAATTTTTGTATCATCTAGACCTTGTGGATTGGTGTCATCACCTTTGTTGTTTGCCATATACACATACAAAAGCACGATAATCAGAATAGGGAACGTCCACATTAGAGCAACAGACATCCAGCGGTTGCTCCGCTCCGCCGGCCGACTGGAGCGCTTCTGGATTACCGGTTCCATGGTTGCTTCCGCAGTTTCTGCGGGTACGTCCTTTTTATGTCCTTCCAGCAGCTCATCGGCATTCAGTCCCACCGTTTCCGCATAGGTTTTTATAAATGCACGCACATAGAAGCTGCCAGGTAACACTTTATAATCCCCTGCTTCTATAGCCTCCAAATACCTCTTGCGAATTTTTGTCATTTCCTGTACATCGTCGAGACTCATCCCTTTTTGCAGCCGGGCCTCTCTTAACTGCTGACCCAGTTCAGACATGCCATCTCCTCCTTCTGTTTATCTCTTCAGTTGTTGCGGATCTATTCCATGATTCCGTACGGAGCTTTACAGTTCGTCGGTATAGCTTGCCGTAAACGTATCATAAATAATTTCTTCGTTAGGATTATTACGCAATTCAATAATAATATCAAAATTATTATAATCATATTCGGATTCCTGCACAAAAATATCCGGGTGCTCAATCACTTTCGTACTAGGCATCGACATAATATCCTGCAACAGATTATAGTGCCGCTCACTGGAGCGAATTGTGCTGACAATCCCATCAATGATAAACACATTATTCGGGTTCAATTCGTCTTCGGACATTTGGCTCCGAATCGTTTGGCGAAGAAGGGTAGAAGATACAAAAGTCCAACGCTTCATAGCACATACACTGCCTGCGATGATTGATTCTGTTTTACCAACTCGCGGCATACCGCGCAAGCCGATCACTTGATTTCCCTCTCTTTTAAATACTTCACCCAAAAAATCAACTAGTAACCCAAGTTCGTCCCGGGTGAAACGAAATGTTTTGCGATCATCCGAATCCCGGTCAATGTACCTACCATGTCGCACAGCCAGAATATCCACCAATTTGGGTTGACGTAGTGCCGATACCGTAATGCTGTTGACTTTACCAAGCATCTCTCCGAGCAGACGGATCTTTTCATCATCATCTGACTCGAGCAACATGCCCCGCGTTTTGCCTTCCACACCGTTAATGGTCAATATATTGACTTCAAGCATCCCCAGCATAGAGGCGATATCCCCCAAAAGACCAGGTCTGTTCTTATGTATTTTATATTCCATATACCATTGTTTAGTTTCCATGTATACACCCCGTAATGCATTATTCCACATTATTTGACAACATCCGAACGTGTCCACTGGACGCTATTTCGGGTCGTCTTCTAAAAATGGGTCACGTTAATGATATATAAAATGAAAATGAATTACAAGAACAGCTCTGTAATCCGTTTGTAATCATTAGAGAAAAGCCCCCTTGCGGGAGCTCTTCATCTCTTGCCTTTATGCGTTTTGTTTGGCCAATTTGACCATCAGGCACGCAATCGTACGACGCTCATCCGCATCGCCGACATCCCATAGTTCCTTCAATGCTCGGTTGGAATGGTTCGCCGGATCAACTTTCTCATCCAGAAAGTCACCGATCTCGTACGCCAGTTTGTTGATGGTTTCTTCACTCATTCCCATCTTCTCGGCTTGCCGAACGCGATCACCCAGGAACTTCTTCCATGTGTCAAAGTTAGAAACTACTGTGTTTTCTGTTGACATGATAAATCCTCCTTAGCTGACGCATGAGATTTAAAATCAACAGTTGTAATATGTGCTTCCCGGACATTTTATATACGAGCTTTTAAAATTAAATCAAGCTGTATGTCAGAACTCAAACACCTATATACCATATTCAGCTAAGCATATGCTGGTCTTATAACTTGAACACCGGCATTAAGTCAGCCAGCCTCCATTAGGGCTGATAATCTGTCCATTGATATATCCCGACTCAGGAAGTGCGAGAAAATAAACCAGTGACGAAATTTCGTCCGGCTGCGCCAGTCGCCCCGCAGGAATCTCATCTTCCAACATCTTCAGCTCACTCTGATCCAGATGGTCTAACATCGTCGTCTGAACAGCCCCTGGAGCAACGGCGTTCACCGTAACGCCGGAGGGAGCAAGCTCTTTGGCAAGTGCCTTGGTGAAGGCATTTACCCCGCCCTTGGTTGTGGAATACAACACTTCACAAGATGCACCAGATAAGCCCCAGATGGACGACACATTAATGATTCGGCCGTATCTTTGGGAGATCATATGTGGCATCATCTCTTGTGTGCATAGAAAAGTACCTTTCAGATTAATCGCCATCACTTCATCCCAGATTTCCTCTGTCACATCCGCAAGCAAACCATAGTGAGATATACCTGCGTTGTTCACAAGAATATCCGGCAACAACTCGTGAGAAGCCAATTTTTCCCGCATGCGCTGAATCTGTTCCCTGCTGCGAAGATCCGCTGACACCGTCATAATGCGCCCATTTCCCCGCTCCATACAACGTCTTGCCGCTTCATTGGCCGCTTCATGCGATTTCATATAGTGCAACACCACGTTCATACCTACACTGGCAAACCGCTCTGCAATTGCAGCTCCTATGCCTCCGCTTGCCCCGGTAACCAGAACAGTCATTTCCCCTATAGCTTTCACAATGTGTCCCCCCATAACTTTCACTCCCAATCTAGTGAACCCTTCAAACTTCGTCCTGTTTCCTCTCCATGGTTAAGGACTAACAACGAGTGATACAGCCAGCTGATCCCAACGAATATGCTCTTTCAGTCTTTGATTTACATCTTGAAGCGTAATCGCTTCATACAATGAAATCATATTGAAAAAGTCACCGCCACGGAATTGCTGACGTGTGAATTCATTCGCTATGTTTTCCGGTGAATTGAGCATGCGCAAATAACCGCCAATTTTCTTTTTGCGCGCTCGTTCAAAATCGGAAGCATCGAATCCTTTTTGCACAATCACTTCGACTTCCTCGCGTATCCGTTTCAACAATTGATCCGGGTCTTTGGTATCCCCACCAACCGCAGAGAAGGCATATTGCGGTGAACTGATATAGTCATGTCCAAAACTATCCGAGATCAGATCTTCATCATAAAGCTTCTGAAACAGACGTGTGCTTGAACCAAACAATAGATCCATCATCAGCTGCGTGGTTGTGTCCCTGCGCAAAAGTGCCTCTCCTGTAAGTCCAACATCTGTTTCTTTGAATCCAAACAAACATTTCGGCAGGGAAACGGATAATTTGACCTCTCGTCTGGCCTCTCCCACCTGCTCTGGCTCTGGTTCAAAGAAGCGGTGAATCGGGCCCTGCGGCTCGAAATTTTTCTGCTCCTGATTGGAACGAACCATGCTAATGACCTGCTCAGGATCAACACCGCCGACAACAAACAAGAGCATATTGCTTGGATGATAAAATGTGTTATAACACGTATACAACGTTTCTTTTGTGATCGTGTTAATGGATTGAACCGTGCCCGCAATGTCAATATGCACCGGATGTTTTTGATACATCGCTTCAATCAATCCGAAATAAACCCGCCAATCCGGATTATCGGCATACATATTTATTTCTTGTTCAATAATGCCTTTTTCCTTGTTGACGTTTTGATCTGTAAAGTACGGATTTTGCACAAAATCAACTAATGTTTGTATATTTTCATTCATATTTTCGGTTGCCGAAAACAAATAAACGGTCTGATCAAAACTTGTGAATGCGTTGGCAGAAGCACCATGGGAAGCAAATGTTGCAAAAATATCACCCGTTGGCTCCTCAAACATTTTGTGTTCCAGAAAATGAGCAATACCGTCAGGCACCTTTACCTCAGCTTGTCCTTCCACTTGAAAGTGATTGTCCACTGACCCGTATTTGGTCGCAAAGGTGGCATATGTTTTCTGAAAACCCGGTTTAGGCAAAACATAGACATGCAGTCCACTCGCCATTACTTCGTAATATAATGTCTCCTGCAAATGTTCATACCGAATGCTCTCCACGACTATTCCTCCTTCTCGTCCCGCAAGAAATAAATCGTATCCAGACGGAACTGCTCTGCGGCCTCACGAACATCCTGCTTGGTAATCTGCTCGATTTGTGCAAGCAGCTCTTCAGATGTTCTCTCCTTACCGGACAACTGACGGTTAAAATCGTAAGCAATCATCTCAAAAGCAGCATCCTGCATTTCTTTTAACAGATTACGGATCATTGCTTTTGTCTGGGACATCTCCAGATCGGTGATATGACCAAGTTTCATTTCCTCAAGCTGTTGCTTGATGATGGTCACTGCTTTTTCATAATTGGGAATCTCAATCCCGGATTGAATCGTGGCAATGCCTTTGTGCCCATCATATCTGGAAGAAGCATAATAGGCGAGGCTTTCTTTTTCACGAACATTAACAAACAGCTTCGAATGCGGATATCCACCCAGAATACCGTTATACATTAGCGCTGCTGCATATATATCATCTGCATAGGTAATGGAAGTGCGAAGCCCCAGGTTCAGCTTACCCTGCCCAATATTCAGCCGTTCAATGACCGTATTTGGCTCCTCATCCCCACGCAGCGCCTTCTGAGCCTGATAGTCAGAGGAAATCTTACGTTCAAGGTTAAAATGACGCTGTACCAGTTTCTCCACTTCTTCAAGTGTTGTATCCCCAACCACATACAAGTCCATACTGGCTTCCTTTAGCCAGTTTTCATAAGCAGCTGTTAATTCAGGAGGCTCAATGACGGGCAGTGTTTTTCGTTCACCCAGGGGATGAAGACGGTAAGGCTCATGTTTGCACATTTCTTCGATACACCGTTCAGCCGCATAACGCATTTTATCGTTCACAATGGACTCCAGCTTTTTACGAACCGTCTCGCGCTCTGCCTGCACGTACGACGTTTTGAAGTGTCCATCTTCCCTTGCGGGTTTGGTCAGCACTTCACCAAGAAACGCAAACGAACGATCCAGAAGTTGCTGCTCCCCACCTCCGACAAACGAATCATTAATGGTATCCATACGAAACTGCACAATCTGATAATCACCGCGTTTATAGACGTCAAAACCAAATCCTGCTCCATACAAATGCTCCAATTGCTCTCGAAACTGCGTTGTTTCCGGATAGGACTCTGTCCCTCTTCTTAAAACAAACGGTGTCAATGCCACAGGAGTAACAGTGTCCTCGCGTAGCGGAACTCCGGCATACAGTGAGATAGCAAACGTTTTGAAACGTTTGGTTGGAAGCACATGGATACGTATCTGTTTACGGCTCCCCCGTTCAAATGCTGCGGTATTCAAATGTCAAAACCCCTTTACGGCGTCATTTAGATAACCTGTCCTTAAGCTTAAACGTAACCACCATTTTAAACTATCCAAAAGCCAAGAAGCAACCAAAGTGATGCCTTCTGGTTGCTTCCCGCCCGATTACATGCAGAATATATGCTGCCCGATCGTTTTCACCTGCGGACGAGTCCAGATCCATTTGGATGTGGCTGTCTTCGGGTTAAAATAATACAAACATCCACCGGAAGGGTCCCACCCGTTCAATGCCTGTTCAACAGCTTTTTTCGCCTGAGCGTTCGGTTCCAGATAGATCTGTCCATCGGCTACGGCTGTAAATGCTCCCGGCTGAAAGATAACCCCAGATGGAGTAGAAGGAAAACTTGGTGAGTTTACGCGATTCAGAATAACAGCGGCTACGGCTACCTGACCTTCAAACGGTTCGCCTCGCGCTTCGCCATATACGGCATTCGCCATAATTTTAAGCTCGTTCTCGGAGAGTCCCATCGCATTGGCAGAACCCATATTGTCCTTCTCATTACTTGAAGGTTCTCCACCTCCGCCTGTGTCTCCCCCAGATGCCCCTTCTTTATGCAAAGGAGGCTCGGTAGGTGACCATTTCGTGCTGGCGTTATACAGCTTTAACTTGGTTTTGGCTCCAACCACACCATCTGCCTTCATGCCAAACTCAGATTGAAACCATTTCACTGATTTCAGCGTGCTGCTGCCAAAATTACTATCGATTTTGCCATTGTAGAAACCAAGATACTTTAATCGTCCCTGAAGCTCGTAGACATCCTGACCGTAACTACCATATTTGACGGTATTGTTACTGAAAGTCGGCATTGCTTTTTCCTCTACTGGAGGGTTGTTCTGAGCAGCATTTTGAGGCGCTGTATGCTCAGGAAGCAAATAACGGATTCCAAGCGCGGTTATCAGCAAAATAGCAGTGAAAAGCCATAGGTTCATTTTTCGCATCGACTAAGCTCTACCTTTCTCTTGTGGGATTTAACAGAATCGCTACCGTTATTATGACAAGCAGTCATGTTTCCTATGCACCAAACCATCCGATCTCTGGAGCAAATGGCAAAACCTCAAAAGCTGTGGAACAGCAAAAAAACCTCCAACCATAAAGGTTGAAGGTTTTCTAACGCTTCATTATGAGCTTATTTTGTTCTGTTGATACTGTTCCAGCGAAACAAGCACTTCGCGCGGTTTGCTGCCTTCATATGGCCCAATCACACCTCTGGCTTCCATCGAGTCAATCAGACGCGCTGCACGCGTATAACCTACCCGCATTCGACGCTGCAAGAGTGACACCGAAGCCTGCTTCGCTTCCAGAATGATCTGTACAGCCTGCTCGTATAACTCATCCTGTACTTCTTCCGTTGCTTGACTGGAGTCATCTACCTCTGGCACAAGGGATTCATCATACTGCGCTTCACCTTGACCACGAACGTAATTCACGATATTTTCAACCTCTTCATCACTCATAAACGCACCCTGAACACGAATCGGCTTGGAAGCACCCATTGGCATGAACAGCATGTCACCACGACCTAACAACTTCTCCGCTCCACCCATATCCAGGATCGTACGTGAATCAACTTGTGAGGATACGCCAAATGCAATCCGTGAAGGAATATTGGCTTTAATTACCCCTGTGATAACATCAACGGAAGGACGCTGCGTCGCAATGATCAAGTGAATGCCGGCTGCACGAGCCATCTGTGCAAGGCGCGCAATCGCATCCTCTACATCTCCAGCCGCTACCATCATCAAATCAGCAAGCTCATCCACAATGACCACAATGTAAGGCAATACCGCTGCCGGGTTATCTTTCATCAAATTGTTATATCCCTCAACGTTACGTGTACCTGATTTGGAGAACAACTCATACCTTTTCTCCATCTCAACTACAATCTTTTTGAGCGCAAGCGACGCTCTTTTCGGATCGGTCACAACCGGTGCCATCAGATGCGGAATTCCGTTATAAACATTCAGCTCGACCATTTTGGGGTCAACCATTAGAAACTTGACCTCATCCGGCTTTGCTTTATACAAAATGCTGGTAATAATGCCGTTGATACATACCGATTTTCCTGATCCGGTAGCACCAGCCACTAACAAGTGAGGCATACGAGCCAAGTTGCCAATGATCGTCTGACCGGATATATCACGTCCAAACGCAATCGTTACTTTGGATTCAGCATCCTGGAACGTAGCTGTTTCCATCACTTCACGCATGGTCACAACGGATACCTCGCCATTCGGAACTTCAATACCAATTGCCGATTTCCCTGGAATCGGTGCTTCCATCCGAATATCTTTCGCAGCCAGAGCTAGAGCGATATCATCGGTAAGACTGACGATCCGGCTAACCTTGACCCCGATATCTGGCTGAATTTCATACCTCGTAACCGCTGGACCTCGGACAACCTCCAGAACTTTGGCACGTACACCGAAACTTTCTAACGTTGCTTCCAGCTTGCGCGCAGTCTGCATGTAATCCTTCTGATCGCTGCCTTTTCCACTATTATTAGGCTTGGACAAAAGACGGAATGAAGGAAGCTTGTATGGCTTCGGCGGGGGTGGTGGCGGTACGATCGGTTGCGCATTCTCTCCTGCCACACCATCCTGCTCCGTTCCAGAGTTCAACGTTTTACTCGGCCCGTCTTCTCCATCCGTCATCTCTCGCTCAGGATCGGCTTGAAGCATGTCTGTTGTGCCATGCGCATCAGTCCACTCTGCTTCTACCAGTTCATCTGTAAATTTAATATCTGCTTTGTCTACCTGACCTAGAGTGCTGTCGTTATGATTCAGATCATCCGGGAAAGGATAGGCATCATCCAGATCATCATCTTTGTCAGAGCCCTCTGATCTGACATGTTCAAAGAAGTCACGAATAATCGGTGCCGAATCAGCCTTGGTCTGCGTTACCGATGCTGCTGCACCAACAGCTGCTACTCCAGAACCTTTGATCACAGATGACCCAGTCTCTCCAGACCATGCCTCAGTTGGCAACTCCTGCCCAGCACGATAAACGACCTGTTCCGAGTCAAACACATCTGTTTCTGATGATTCCTCAGCCTGTTTCGCGGGCTGACGATCCGCTCCCCATTTCCCGAACAACTGGAAGAAAATCGGAGCCTTACGTTTGGGCAACTGTCCTTCTTGGGAATCGGGAGAATCATAATCGTCATCCTCTTCCTCATCATCAACGGGTACAGGCGCAAGTTTACGTGCATTTCTTTTTTTAACCCCCGCCACATTGGAAGCGGAACGTTTTGCAGGTCTGGATTCCAGCTTTTTATACATGGAACTGCCAGCATCCCAAATTTTCGTTCGGAATATGCGTATCAAATCAACGTAGGAAAGCCCCGTAACAAGCATAAAGCTAATCACAAACATCACGATCATGATCAATCTTGCGCCAAGACTGCCAAATAACCACAAAAATAAAGCAAACTGTCCTGCACCAAGATACCCGCCGCTAATATCCTTACCAAGCATGGAATCCCGTTCTCCAGAGACAGCAGGGGTCAATAGTTCAGTTTGCATATCATTATGTACTTGGGTCAGCACCGCACCTGGTTCAAGTGCGTCAACCGGAAGCAACTTCTGATGCATGGCGGATATGGTACTCATCAGGGTTAAAGCAAAGACCAGCAGTACCAAACCGGTCTTGCGTGTAGTCCAGCCACTCGGCCACTTCCGATGAATCATCACCATCAAACCGTAATATATGCCCACAAGCGGAATCGCAAAATAAAACTTGCCAAGCATCAGTCCAAACATCTTGGAAAGCGAACGTCCCACTGTGGCTTCACCCGATAGAGCTATAACTGCCAGCGTGATTAGCACAATGCCGTAAATTTCATATTTTAAGACGCCACTAAATCCGGCACCCTTTTTTTTCCTCTTTTTTCTTCTGGCCAAAATCAGGTCACCCCCAGAAGAATATTATACCATACAAATATATTCCGTACATATGTTCTTTTTCTGCACCATTTGTCTAAATTCGTCGCGTTATGTTGGGCTTGTGTTACCCGAAAGCGGAACAGTTGAACCCGGCAGATTGGACGGATCCAGATACGCTTCAAGTGGGCAGTCAAGTAAACGCACAATAACAGCTTCGGTGTCATTTACCGGTCTGACTTGCATTAACAAACCATTCATTCGGATCTCTTTCGTATCCCCAATCTCTGTCCACATGCCTGACCATAGTTGCTCGGGAGGCATCACAGTATACATAGTTGTCATTGTGTGTATCCTCCCGCTTGTATCGCTTGTCTTTTATCTCCCATAAGCTTGTTCAATTGTGCAATCGCTTGGCCAATACCACCAACAGCATCCATCAACCCGTACTTGACCGCGTCTGTACTTCCTACCGCTGTTCCAATATCCCGATTCAACTCACCTGTCTTGAACATTAATTCTTTGAACATGTCTTCAGAAATGTTGGAATGCGAAGTTACAAACCGTACAACACGCTCCTGCATCTTCTCCATGTACTCAAACGTCTGGGGTACACCTATGACAAGTCCATTCATACGTATCGGGTGAATCGTCATTGTGGCACTTCCCGCAATAAGCGAGTACGTGGAAGCAACGGCAATCGGTACGCCAATACTATGCCCTCCTCCAATGACAACGGTCACCGTTGGTTTGCTCAAAGAGGCAATCATCTCAGCAATAGCAAGGCCAGCTTCCACATCTCCACCTACGGTATTCAGAATGATCAAAATGCCTTCAATCTTCGGATTTTGTTCTGCCGCTACCAGCTGCGGGATAATATGCTCATACTTGGTTGTTTTGTTCTGTGGGGGTAAAATCAAATGTCCCTCAACCTGACCGATAATGGTCATACAGAAAATATTAGATTCGCTGGCTGGTGACTGTGTTTGCCCGAACTGCTGAATGGATTCTGTGACTGGAGAAAGCTGCTTCTCCTCCTGCACCGGAATATCTGGAGCCTCGGCCTCCGACTGATTGGATTTTGGCATTCGTTTGTTGTCATTCATCTGCTCATTCATGAAATGCTGTCTCCTTCTCCTGAAAAATATAATTGTCGTCTTTTCCTTAGTATGGGGAATCTGTCAACAACCTTATACTTTCCCTGAACAAACATTTCCATGAATCGCTTTTCGGCATTCGTTTTCAGTCTTTAAAATAAAAAAAGCCCCTTCTCTACGAGGAACCGTCCAATATTACTCGTAGAAGAAGGGGCGACTGTGTGCCTGATTATATGTTTTTCATTAAACCTATTTTAAACTTCCATAATGATTGGCAAAATCATCGGTCTACGACGCGTTTGCTCATACAGGAAACGTCCCAAAGCATCTTTAACATTTGTTTTAAGTGAAGCCCACTCGTTTACATTTTCACTCATCAGCTTCTGCAAAGTACTGCTTACAATGCGATTAGCCTCATCCAGCAGTCCTTCTGATTCACGTACATACACGAATCCGCGGGAGATAATATCCGGACCAGAGACGATTTTACCATCCTGCTTGCTGAGTGTTACTACGACAACCAGAATACCATCCTGAGACAGCAACTTACGATCACGCAATACAATGTTACCAACATCACCTACGCCCAGACCATCGATCAACACGTTACCTGCAGTTACTTTGCCTGCTTTACGTGCAGCTCCACCTTGAATCTCAACAACTTCACCGATATCAGTGATGAAAATATTGTCAGAGTCGATGCCTACAGATTCAGCGAGAACCGCGTGACGACGTTGCATCCGGAATTCACCGTGAATAGGCAGGAAGTATTTCGGTTTCATCAGGTTGAGCATGAGCTTCAATTCTTCCTGGCTACCGTGACCAGATACGTGAACGCCACTGTTAGCTCCGCTGTAATGTACGTTAGCTCCCAGACGGAACAGTTCGTCAATTGTACGGCCTACATACTTCTCGTTTCCTGGTACAGGTGTTGCTGCAATGATAACGGTATCTCCAGGAAGGATGTCCACTTTACGATGCGTAGAACGCGCCATACGTGTCAATGCGGACATTGGCTCACCTTGGCTGCCTGTGCAAAGAATAACTACACGATCTGCAGCCATTTTGCCAACTTCTTCTGGCTCAATGATCATTCCGTCTGGAATTTCCAGATAACCTAAATCCGAAGCAATACCCACCACGTTTACCATGCTGCGTCCGATCACTGCAACTTTACGTCCAGTAACCTCTGCTGCATTGATAACCTGTTGAATACGATGTACGTTGGAAGCAAACGTTGCGACAACGACACGCTGGCTTGCTTTGCGGAAAATATCTTCCAGAACAATGCCTACGTTTTTCTCAGATGGAGTGAATCCGGGTTTCTCCGCATTGGTACTGTCAGACAGCAACGCAAGTACGCCGTTGGTTCCGATCTGTGCCATACGTTGAAGATCTGCATACTGACCATTCACTGGCGTATGATCAAATTTAAAGTCCCCCGTGTGAACAACTGCACCTTCCGGCGTTTCTACACATACCCCGACGGAATCCGGAATACTATGATTAGTAGCGAAGAATGATGCTTTCAGCGTTGTTCCCAGTTCGATCTCTGAATCTGCATTGATGAGGATACGTTTCGTCTCACCCAGCAAATTAGCTTCTTTCAGTTTGTTCTCTACGAGACCAAGTGTAAGTCTGGTTCCGTAAACAGGAACATTCAAGTGTTTGAGGACATATGGCAAACCGCCGATGTGATCCTCGTGTCCGTGAGTTAAAATGATGCCGCGTACTTTATCACGGTTCTCAGTCAAGTACGAAATGTCAGGGATGACAATATCAATACCAAGCATATCTTCTTCTGGGAATTTAAGACCAGCGTCTACGACTACAATGTCGTTCGCGTATTGGATAACATACATATTTTTACCAATCTCGCCTACGCCGCCCAATGCAAAAATCATCAGCTTCTCGTTATTATTATTTTTCTTAGACAAATGAATCTGAACCTCCTATGGTAGTTGGACGTCGTACCTTATTATTTATTGTAAGTTAAGAAAAGTAGTTCAAACATCACACCCCAATGAATTAGGGATGAATGCAAAAGAACACCTTTATTCACGATATTTGGAAGAAGTTCTTCGAAGTTATACCCCATCACCAACAGGTTGGATCCGAATTTTCCCTCTTAGCCGTTCCTTCCTTTTTCACCGCAAAGCCACACCAACGAAACGATGTCGCTTTCAATTTCAAAAAAATACCGCACCCAGTCACTTGACATCATTATACATGATTAAAAACAGAAAAAACAAGTCACTCTCTCGTTAACCTGTAGGTTTCCCTTCCTGCAAAAAAAGAAACCTTACATCGCTCATCAAAAAAAGAACCGCTGCCTCTACCTGAGAGGTGCGGTTCTTTCGTTAAACAAAGCGTTCGTGCTTATCATTAATAAACGTCTAAAGAATTCAACTTTTATTTACAATTGAAGCAGATTTTTAATGTAATCCTGCTCCTCTGTAGTAGGCGGAATCAAAGGCAGACGCACTGAGCCTACGTCCAGTCCACGCAATGTTAATGCATATTTTACCGCTACCGGATTAGGCAAAGGCTCTGGGCACTCAAATAGCCCTTTGAAGAGCGGGAAGAGCTTCTGATGAATGCGTCGCGCTTGTAGAGGATCGCCGCCATAAAAGGCATCGATCATATTTTTCATCTCTGCGCCTACGACATGACTCGCCACGCTAACGATCCCGTGAGCACCGACTGCAATGGCAGGCAGGCCAGCTGCGTCATCCCCTGAATAGACTCTGAAATGATCAGGCGCGCCCGCAGCAATTAAAGTCACCTGCTCCATAGAGGCACATTCCTTAGTCGCCACAATATTCGGGATTTGTGCCAGTCGCAATGTGGTTGCGGCAGACAGGTTTGCTACAGTACGTCCAGGTACATTGTAGAGCATCACTGGCAACGTCGTTGCAGCAGCAATCGCTTCAAAATGTCTAAACATACCTTCTTGGCTAGGCTTGTTGTAGTAAGGTACAACTAATAATACTCCGTCTACCCCGACACGTTCAGCTTCCTCTGTCAGATGGATGGAATGCGCTGTATTGTTGCTTCCCGTTCCCGCTATAATCTTGCACCTTCCGGCCGCATGTTTCACTGCAAATTCGAATAATTGAACTTTCTCTGTATCACTAAGTGTTGGCGACTCCCCTGTTGTTCCAGAAATCACGAGAGTCTCCGACTTTTGATCAACGATCAGATAATCGATGAGACGTGCCGTTTCCTCCCAATGAATCTCTCCTTGTGCATTGAACGGAGTGACCATTGCTGTAATCAATCTTCCAAAGTCCAAATCGATTCCTCCCTCAAAACAAGTCTGGCTCCGCTAACATGGGTGAGTTACAAGTGAAGTTCGAATGAGGTATGAAGTGCCCTCAAGGCCTGAACCATATCTTCTTTTTTGACAAGCACCCAGATCGTTGTATTGGAATCCGCAGATTGCAAAATCTGAATGTCTGCAAGTGTCAGTGACTCCACAATACGGGCCATAATACCAGGCACACCGTTAATTCCTCCGCCGATAACAGATACTTTGGCACAGCCGGACAAACTTTGAGGCTTTAGACCGATCTCCTGCAACACGCGTATAGCCTTCTCGGAATCACTATCAAATACGGTATAGACAACTCCCGAGGGGGTAACATTAATAAAATCAACGCTAATTGAATTTTCAGCCATCGTTTTGAAAACTTTTAATTGCAGGCGATCTGTCCCACCAGGGACACCCACCGTAATCTGCGTAACATTGCTCACATAAGCAATACCGGTCACATAGCGGTCAATAATGCCAGTCTGTACATCCTGAAACCCTTCCGGGTGGGTAACAAGCGTACCTTCTGTGTCAGCAAAAGTAGATCTTACCCGAACGGGAATCTGCGATTGCATCGCAATCTCGACGGCACGCGGATGAATAACCTTCGCCCCATGATGAGCCATGTTACAGATTTCTGCATAGCTTACGACGGTCAGTGGACGAGCATCTTCAACAATCCGAGGATCAGCAGTTAATATCCCGTTAACGTCCGTGTAAATGTCCACCATCTCAGCTCGTAGTGCTGCACCCAGAGCTGTAGCAGATGTATCACTGCCTCCACGCCCCAGTGTGGTAAAATCACCTTTTTCCGTCTGTCCCTGAAATCCAGTTACAATGACAACACGACCGAGTTGAAGCTGTTCCAGCACACGAACAGGACGGACATCCAATATCCGGGCATTCCCGAAATTGTCGTCCGTCACAAAACCCGCTTGTGCGCCGGTCAGCACTGAAGTTGGAATGCCTTCATGTTCAAGCAAACTGCTGAGCGTTGTTGCAGAAATAATTTCACCACAGCACAGCAGTAAATCTTTTTCGCGAGCAGATAAAGCATTTCCGTTCTGTGCAGCCCAGTCCAAGAGTGTATCCGTGGCATAAGGCTCACCGCGGCGACCCATAGCTGACACCACAATAACAAGGTTAAAACCCGTTTCTAGCTCACGTTTAACATGACGGAGCACATGCTCTCTCGCTTGCACGGTAGAGAGCGATGTACCTCCGAATTTTTGTACCATAATACGCATCTTTATTCCTCCATTTGTGTACGCAAGAAGACTGGACACGGGTCAAATCAACAAATGCATAACCCTTGGGAGCGTTCCGATGCGATAATCTCAGCAATGTATACGGCATGCATGACATGTATTTCAAATACATCTCCCCTGCTTGCTGCATGAAGACCATATGCAAGCAGGAATGCCCTTATGAACAGGAACGTGTTTAGAGGTAGCTGTATGGACCAGCTATCGTCCCCCATGATTTTCTTTGTCTCTCGTACCCTTCTTCATTTCTCCAAGCGCATAACCGTTATTGCCCTGAATGCCATCCTTAAGCCTGTGGAGCACGCTCCACAATCATCGGTTGCAGTTGCTTTCCTTCTAGTGCACTCCAGCAAGCCTCCGGGATAAGCTCCATTTTGGCAACTAACGAGTTTGGTTTTTTCATTGGATCATCTTGACCAAACGGTACAAAATATACATATTTGGCCACTAATAATTTCGCGATATTAGCTGCATTCAAACCAAGTCCATCATTCGTCGATATCGCCAGCACAAGCGGACGCTGATTACGCATCTGCGCTTTTGCAGCCATAAGCACCGGACTATCAGTCATCGCGTTCGCCAGCTTGCTTGTGGTATTCCCCGTGCATGGAGCGATGACCAGCACATCAAGCAGCTTAGAGGGCCCTAAAGGCTCCGCCTCAACAATTGTAGAGATGATATCATTACCCGTTATATCTTTCAATTGTTTTTGCCAATTCTGCGCTGTACCGAAACGTGTATCCGTCGTCAGTACCGAGTTCGAAATAATCGGAACGACATTCGCGCCTTCGGATACAAAGCGGCTAATGACTGGCATAACCTCTTCAAACGTACAATGAGACCCCGTAATTGCGTAACCTACCGTTTTACCCTGCCAGTTCATGATTTAACCTCCCGTGCGTTCTGTTCTTCCAAAAGCAAACGGATTAACGCGTCGGCAATAATGCCGCCAGCCGTTTTTGGAGCAACAATGCCGGGGAGGCCTGGTGCGAGCAGTGCCTTGATGCCACGTTTGTCGGCATATCTAAAATCGCAGCCGCCAGGGGCGGATGCAAGATCAATAATAACCGCTTTTTGAGGCATTCTGGACAGGATTTGTGCTGTGATTATCATAGTCGGTATCGTATTAAAAAGCAAGTCAACTTCCCCGGTTTGAGCGGCCAAATCCGTTGTCATAAAAGGCTTCCAGCCCATGATTGTTGCTCTGGCAACATCCTCATTCCGCCGAATTCCCACTCGTACATTAGCTCCAAGTCCTTGCAATGTTTTGGCTAGCGTAAACCCTGTTCGACCAATGCCAAGTACGATGCATTCAGACCCGTGAATCGTAAAATCCGTTTCTTTAATTGCAATGGCGATGGCTCCCTCCGCTGTCGGAATAGAGTTGTAGAGTGCGATATCATCACGATCAAGCACTTCCACAAGCCGAAGGCCATTCTCCTCGCAAAGCTCACGCAAAAACGGCTTTGCCATGCCAGTAAATACGGTGCAGTGCTCCGGCAAGGCGGCCATATGTTCCTTTTTCAGAACAATCGGTTCACCACTAAACGAAGAGCTCACTTTTCCTTGATCATCACAGCTCACAACAGGCAGGACCAATACATCTGCAGAAGCAAACACTTCATCCTTAAGTTCGCGGTGCTCAATGCCCGGAATCACTTGCTCCAGTTGATCGAAGCCTACTACACTTACCGTTGCATCCAACTCGGCGCATTTTTGAATGACTTCAAGCTGCCTTGCATCTCCGCCAAGAACGACTATCCGGACTCCGGTCAGCATCGGGACGTCACTCCTTTCACCACATGTATGCCTTATCGTATGCAGTGGCCTACAGGGGGGTGAAAACAATCAGAAAATGAAATCCGTGTCCAACATAAAAAAGCCGCCCTGTAAAGGACGGCTGGGATACACGATGTACTTATATTTACTCAACTATATACTTGTAAAAAGAAATAACTTACACTACTGTTATTTACCTGTGTGTCCGAATCCACCTTCACCCCGCACGGTCTCTGAAAGTTCAGCCACTTCCGTTAATTCAATGGCAGGCACCGTCTGAAACACGATTTGAGCAATCCGTTCCCCACGCACAATCGTAAAGGGCTCCTGACCCAAATTAATGAGCAACACCTTCACCTCACCACGATAGTCCGCATCAATGGTTCCCGGTGTATTCAGGCAGGTAATCCCGTGTTTGAACGCGAGTCCGCTACGTGGACGAATTTGAGCTTCCAGCCCAGCTGGCATCGCCATCGCAAGACCCGTCGGGATCAAGGTACGTTGCCCCGGCTGTAGCACAACCTCTTCTTCCAATGCCGCCACAACATCAAAGCCAGCAGCCAGCTCGGACATCTTTTGCGGCAGTTTAATATCTTCGTTACCCGGTAACTTCTTTATTTGAACGTAATGCAACCAAATCATCCCTTCTCAGTCCAGCAATCGTCTTGTCTGAAGCACCTACCATCGCGAGTGCAAATGGCTCTGCAAACATCAGATCAAGCACGGCGTCGATGTCTTTCATCGTGACTTGCTCAATTTTGGCAATCATTTCGTCAAGCGTATGATGTCTGCCAAGCATTAATTCGTTTTTCCCCAATCGGTTCATACGACTGCCTGTGCTTTCCAGACTCAGGATCAGACTGCCTTTCAGCTGCTCCTTGCCTTTGCGCAGTTCATCTTCGGATAATCCATTTACAGCCAGATCACGCAGCACTTCTTTGGTCAGATCGAGCACTTCTTTGGTCTGTTTCGGCGCTGTACCCGCATAGATCGTGAACAGTCCGCTGTCCGCATGAGAACTATGATAAGAATAGACAGAGTAAGCCAGCCCACGCTTTTCACGGATTTCCTGGAACAATCTGGAGCTCATACCGCCGCCAATCGCATTGTTAAGAACAACCATGGCAAATTGCAACGGGTCTCCGATTTTGCAGCCCGGAAACGAGATACAGATGTGATTCTGCTCCGTTTTCTTTTTGTGGAAGAGCTGACCGCTTTGAAAAGCTGGCACGTTCACTTCCTCGGTTACACCTTTGACATCAAACGCGCCAAAATGTTTCTCCATCAGATCAATCACACTATCGTCAATGTTACCCGCAATACTGATCACGGTATTCTCGATGGTGTAATGCTCCTTCATATATGCACGTAAATGACTGGAATCCATCGCTTTAAGACGTTCTTCGGTTCCCAGGATTGGATATGCCAGTGGATGCTCTCCATACGCAGCGAGCGCCATCAAATCGTGAACCATATCGTCAGGCGTATCCTCGTACATTGAGATTTCTTCCAAAATCACATTTTTCTCTTTGACGAGTTCACCTTCGTCCATTTTGGAGCGGAAGAACATGTCGGACAACACATCCACCGCAATGGGCAGATGTTCATCCAATACTTTTGCATAATAGCAGGTATATTCCTTGGACGTAAATGCATTCACGTTACCGCCGATCGCATCAAACTGCTCCGCTATCGCTTTAGCATCAAACCGTTCCGTACCCTTAAAAAGCATATGTTCAATAAAATGGGATACCCCGTTATTTTCTGTTCGCTCATTACGCGAACCTGTTTTGACCCAGATTCCAAATGACACGGAACGACAGGTTGGGATTTGTTCCATCACAACTCTGAGGCCATTGCCCAGCTGAATTTTTTTCACGGTTGGCCCTCCTACATCTCTATAATTGCCCTGATCTCAATAATGATCAAATTGAAATCGACATTTGGTTCCAACTTTTTGATATTAACAAAAAAACGGCGTTCACTCAACCGTATGGCCTTGCACCCGTTCAGAAGACAACGTTTCACTTACAGTTCCTAACGACAAACCTTTGGCGTGGATGGAATCAATCATGCCTTTTAGTGCTCCTGCCGAGGAAGCTGTAGGATGCATGAGAATCAACGATCCCGCTTCGGTTTTATTCGAAATTTTGGCTATGACAGAGTCTGGACTCGGTTTGCGCCAGTCCACCGTATCTACCGTCCATAGAACCGTTTGCAAACCCATGGAAGCCGCAATATCCACCGTTTTTTGATTGAAATCACCCGATGGCGGGGCGAACCAGCGATTTTTCACACCGAGCGTTTGCTGCAACAACTCCTGGGTTTTGCTAATTTCTAATCGGGCCCGCTCTGCACTCAAACGACTCATGTCGGGATGTGAATATGCATGGTTGGAAAGCTCATGTCCACGCTTCTGAATTTCCTTGGCGAGTTCTGCATTTTTGCTCAGCCAACTTCCATCCAGAAAAAAAGTAGCCTTCACCTTCTCCGCATCAAGCGTGTCCAGCATTGGAACGAGGAATTCATTGCCCCAAGCCACATTAATCATAAAAGAAACCATAGGTTTACTCGCATTGCCTCGATAAATCGGATGTGCTCCCAGATCTTTTAATTGAATTTCCGGCTCAACTTGGCGATAGACATATGGAATTTTGGTATTCAGCATGCCACCCAGCGCCTTGCGATACGTTGCTTCTACGTCGATCTCCAGGCCGTTATAACCCGGGATCGCTTTCCATACCCGATCGACTCTCGCATTCACCGGTGCAATTCGAGTTTCGGCTGCCTTATCCTTGATCGCTGATAACAATGATTCTTCTCCCGTCGCTTCCTTGAACATATCAAAGGCATTCTGAGTTCCCGGACCATCACGGATCTCCGTAATGTATGTACGTACACTGTCGACTTGTCCGATTAGCATGACCGCTGCCACACCCGCGAGAACAACCGCCAGTTTTTTGGATTGGTTTCTCACAGTTCCATCCTCCTGCCGTCTTTGTCCCCATCATATGAGGACAAGGGCAAGAATATGAATAGAAACTGCAATCTTATCAATAGACGCACTGTCATCTAAACGTTAAAAAAAGAGCCAGAAATTCACATTCTGTCTCTTCATTCAATCATGCATATGTTATTCCAACGAACGTCAGCAACCTAGGATTGCGCAGGAGCCTCTGCTGTTAGTACTGCTTTACGGGACAAGTTGATCCGACCTTGCGGGTCAATCTCGGTTACTTTTACCGTAATGGAATCACCAATGGCAACAACATCTTCCACTTTGGCTACACGCTCCGTGGACAGTTGGGAAATGTGAACCAGTCCTTCTTTGTTTGGCAACACTTCAACGAATGCACCGAATTTCTCAACACGTTTTACTTTGCCGACATAGATCTCGCCAACTAATACTTCGCGTACAATGCCTTCGATGATCGCTTTGGCCTTATCATTCATCTCCTGGTTAGAAGAGGCGATAAAGACACGTCCATCCTGTTCGATATCAATTTTAACGCCAGTTTCTTCGATGATTTTGTTGATAATTTTACCACCAGCGCCGATAACATCACGGATTTTATCCGGATTGATATGCATGGTCGTAATTTTAGGCGCATATTGGGACAATTGCTCACGAGGTGTTTTCATCACTTCGGTCATTTTACCCAAAATGTGCATACGTCCTTCTTTGGCTTGAGCCAGCGCTTCGGACAAGATTTGACGATCGATTCCATCAATTTTGATATCCATTTGAATCGCTGTTACGCCTTCAGGTGTTCCTGCTACTTTGAAGTCCATGTCGCCCAGATGATCTTCCATACCTTGAATATCACTCAGGATAGATACATGCTCTCCGTCTTTGATCAGACCCATCGCCACACCAGCTACAGGAGCCTTGATTGGTACACCCGCGTCCATCATGGCAAGTGTGCTTGCGCAAATACTTGCTTGGGATGTAGAACCGTTTGATTCCAATACCTCAGACACCAAGCGGATTGTGTACGGGAAGTCCGTTTCAGAAGGAATGACTTTGGACAGCGCACGCTCACCTAGCGCACCATGTCCGATTTCACGACGTCCTGGCGCACGAAGCGGACGAGCTTCACCTACGCTGAACGGCGGAAAGTTGTAATGATGCATGAAACGTTTGGTTTCTTCCAGACTGATGCCATCCAGAATTTGTACGTCACCCAGTGCACCCAGTGTACAGATGCTCAGTGCTTGTGTTTGTCCACGTGTGAACAGACCTGAACCGTGTGTACGTGGAAGCAGGGAAGTATCACACTCAATTGGACGAATCTCGGCAAGGCCACGTCCATCTGGACGAACTTTATCATGAGTGATCAGACGGCGCACTTCTTCTTTGACGATATCGTGCAGCACTTCTTTCACATCTTTGAGCAGTTCAGGTGTTTCAATATACTTTTCTTCGAAGTGAGCAACCGTTTCGTCATTGACTGCATCGATGGCATCCTGACGAGCATGTTTCTCTGCAATTTTAACTGCTTCCACCAGACGTGCGCTTGCAAACTCACGAACGCTGCTGTTTACTTCTGCATTAACGGCATGCAGCTTCACTTCCATTTTTTCCTTACCAGCAACTTGTACAAGCTGTTCAATGACAGTCACAATGTTTTTGATCTCGTCATGCCCGAACATGATTGCTTCAAGCATCACTTCTTCTGGTAATTCATTCGCTTCGGCTTCAACCATCATAATCGCATCTCTAGTTCCTGCAACCACGAGTTCAAGTTCGCTGATTTCAAGCTGTGCAATCGTTGGGTTAATGATGAACTCTCCATCAATACGGCCCACCTTCACACCGCCAATCGGCCCACTGAAAGGTACATCGGAAATGCTCAGTGCTGCTGAAGTACCAATCATGGCTGCGATTTGTGGTTCACAATCCTGATCCACACTCATAACAATGTTCAGAACCTGTACATCATTACGGAAACCTTCCGGGAACAATGGGCGAATCGGACGGTCTGTCAGACGACTTGCCAGAATTGCTTTCTCGGATGGTCTACCTTCACGCTTGATAAATCCTCCCGGAATTTTACCAACAGCGTACAATCTTTCCTCATAGTTCACCGTTAGTGGGAAAAAGTCCAAATCTTTCGGCTCACTGGATGCTGTCACGGTACACAATACGACGGTATCCCCGTACGTTACCTTTACGGCAGCATTTGCCTGCTTGGCCAAACGCCCGGTTTCAAGCGTAAGCTTTCTTCCACCAAGCTGCATTTCAACACGCTGTTCCATGAAATCCCTCCTTTAATTCGTTCCTATCACAATGGATTCTGCATATTCACAGTATTTCCTGCTTGTCCAGCATTCATTAGCTATGGTGGACAGAGTACAGGCTGACTTGCAAAACAAAAGCTCCTTGCGGAGCCCTCAGCTACAAATATATGGCAACATGTTCATCTACAAAACAACCCGGCTGTAAGCTCCGCTTGTCCTTTTAGACAAAAGAAAGGCGGATAACAGCCAGGTTGATTTTGAAAACATGTACGATAATTAACGACGCAATCCGAGTTTTTCGATCAGTGCGCTGTAACGTTTAACATCTTTGTTTTTCACGTAAGCCAAAAGCTTACGACGTTGACCTACCATTTTCAAAAGTCCACGACGTGAGTGGTGGTCTTTCTTATGCGTACGCAAGTGGTCTGTCAAACTTCTGATGTTTTCCGTAAGGATAGCAACTTGCACCTCAGGTGATCCAGTATCGGACTCATGAGTTTTGTGCTCGTCGATCAGTTGTTGTTTACGTTCTTGAGTCAATGCCATCCTATTCACCTCCTTCATTATAATCGCCATTAGCCTCGTCACCGCCGGTGAGAGCGTGTAACCAAGCTAAGGTTAATGTTGTCTCACTCGACAACGTAGTACATTATACCATACTTGCCCGGACAAAGTAAATGTAAACATCCATTTTATTAAAGTTTTTAGGATAGTAAGCGAGCTGCAGTCAGTGCATCTTCACGGATTTGAGCAATCAGAGCATCAATGGAATCGAATTTTCGTTCATTTCGAATGTAGTGCACCAGTTCCACTTTCAGTTCCTGATCATAAATTTGGCCGTCAAAATCAAGCAGATGTACTTCGTACGTCGGTCTCATTCCATTCTCGTGAAAGGTAGGTTTGACACCAAGGTTCATCACACCTGTCAATTGTTGATCGCCAACATTCACTCGTACAGCATATACACCTTTGGCAGGTGTAACATAGTGATCGGTAAGTTCGAGATTGGCGGTAGGAAAACCGATCGTCCGTCCCCTTTTCTCTCCGTGAATCACAGTACCTCTGACACTATAAGGACGTCCAAGCCACTGGCTTGCCTCATCCATCTCACCACGCTTCAACAGAGCACGGATCAGCGAGCTGCTTACTTTCTCCCCGCCCAGCAAGAAAGGAGGAACAGTCTCTACTGTCATTTCTCCATGCCCAAGCGTACGAAGCATTTGTTCATCCCCTGCACCTTTGTGCCCAAAGCGGAAATCAAATCCAACAACAGCTGTACGCGTTTGAAGAGGAAGTAACAGTTCATGAACGAATTGCTCTGGCGAGAGCTGTGAAAATGATTCATTGAACTCGACAACATAGAGTATATCTACGCCCATGCCAGCCAAAATTTCTTCTTTGTCTCTCAGAGGCGTCAGATAACCCTCGTAATCCCCTTTGCGCATAACTTCCTTCGGGTGTGGGTGGAAGGTCATGACGGCTGCCTTCATATCCGATTCCCTAGCGATGCGAACAGCGGATAGAATGACGCTTGCATGTCCGAGATGCAGCCCGTCAAATTGACCGATAGCCAACACTTGGGGATGTGTACTCAGTTCCGCCGATTGCAATGTTTGCGGATAGGTTAGCATTACGGTTTTCACAATCATTCACCTGCATTTCACTTGATAGGCCAAGCTTGAACCTCGTCATCACGCCAAGCCGGTGCCTCTTTATTCCGGTAAGAAGACTTTAACAGCCCTCACGGTTGGTTTCAATTCATCCCGTTCAAAAATCCCCAGAAACGTTCCATCCTGAGCATACAGACGCAGTAGCCCTGGCTTCTCCACAGGTGGCTCCAGTAAACGTGCTGACAGCTTTTGGCCCTGTAGAGCGCCCTTCGTCTGTTCCTCTCCAACCTTATGGGCGGGAATGGAAGAGATTGCTTCATCTACGGGAATCAATGCTTCAGCAAGCGTGCCTTCGTTCATATGCTGTTCCACCTCTTCGATACGAAGACAATGATCTGCTGATATACCAGCAGATATGGTGCGTTCCAGCTTGACCATGGTGGACGGGAAACCAAGTTCACGACCGATGTCTACACACAATGTGCGAATATACGTCCCTTTTGAGCACAAGGCGCGGAACGATATATCCGTTGTTCCATCGTGGGTTTCCATTCCGATAAGCTCAAGCTCATAGATGGTGACTTCACGACTCTTGCGTTCTACCGTTTTGCCTTCACGTGCAAGTTCATATAATCGTTTCCCATCAACCTTTACGGCAGAATACATGGGCGGAACCTGTGAGATGGTGCCAAGAAACTGCTCCAGTACCTCCTGCACTTGCTCCTGAGTAACTTCTACAGGCGATTCCGAACGTTCAATAACTTCACCCGTCAGATCCTCGGTGTCTGTAGCAAGCCCCAGACGAAGTGTCGCCAGATATTCCTTCGGAAGTTCCTGCAAATACTCCACCACCCGTGTCGCTCGTCCAAGGCACAACGGAAGAACTCCGGTTACCTGTGGATCGAGTGTACCCGTGTGACCGATACGCTTCATTTTCAAAATCCGACGCATTTTGGCTACAACATCATGAGAAGTAAATCCCGCTGGTTTGTATACCGGGAGAATACCTTCAAACGGTTTTACCATTGTGTATTCACCTGCTTCAACACTTTTTCCACGCTTTCTTCGACCTTGCCTTCAAGTCGGCATCCAGCTGCGAGAACATGTCCACCGCCACCAAAAGTTTGTGCCAGTGCTGCAACATCTATTTTACCGGCAGAGCGCAAGGAAGCTTTAACAGCATTGTCGTTGATCACTTTGAAAAAGATACCCACTTCTACCCCACGAATGTTACGGGTATAGTTCACGATCCCTTCCAGATCTTCGTTCGCTGCTCCACATTCCTGCATATCTTCTGGTGTAATAACAACCCAGGCAACTCTACCGTCTTCTGACATTTGCAAGGATGACAGTGCCTTGTTCAAGATGCGGATCTGCGGGAGAGTGACCTCTTCGAGCAGCGTTTGTGCCAAATAAGGCCCATCTACGCCATGCTCCAGTAAGCGGGAAGCAACAGTCATCACATTGGGACTTGTATTCGCATAACGGAATCCACCCGTATCTGTCAGCAGACCTGTATATACTGCCGTAGCTATATCCTTATCCCATGTAATGTCGAAGAGCTGCAACAAATCAAACAAAATTTCAGCCGTTGCTGCTGCATCGGATTTTATAATGTTCACTGCACCATATCCGTTATTCGTAGGATGATGATCGATATTCAAAATAATGGCATCTTCTTCAAAATATTGACGGGTAAGCCCCACTCTGGCAAAGTCAGCACAATCAACACAAATGATTGCTTTATACTTACGCTCAGGATGGTTTTCGGTCATGTTCACAATGGCATCCGCATGACACAGAAAACGCATGCGTGATGGAATTTCACCCTCATTAATCATTGTGAATGTTTTTCCCAGACATGACAGCAGCCAGCCCATCGTTACCGTCGAGCTGACTGCGTCACCGTCCGGCTGTACATGCGACACGACCAGGTAATCGTCATGCTCCAGCAGGAATTGTTTTCCTGCCTGGAGCGCCTGTTCATAAGTGTGCATTGCCGTCTCCTCTATTCTGTTACTGGGATTCGTTTTTGTCGTTGTCGGAACCAATATCGCCAAGCAGCTTTTCAATTCGGCTGCCATATGCAATTGATTCATCAATCTTAAATATCAACTCGGGAACATGACGGAACCGGATACGTTTGCCCAGCTCCGTGCGCAAAAAGCCGTTTGCTTTGGCAAGTGCTTTAAGCGAGTTATCTTTTTGCTCCTGTTCACCGAAGACACTCAGATAAACTTTGGCTTGCGACAAGTCGCCAGTTACCTCAACTCCCGTCACCGTAATAAAACCGATGCGTGGATCTTTCAGTTCTGACTGGATAAGCAAACTTAATTCCTTTTTAATCTGCTCGCCTACTCTACCTGTACGAATCTTAGCCATTGATGTTCACCTCATACTTCCTTGCTTATCGTTGTACGGTCTCCATAATGAAGGCTTCGATAACGTCGCCTTCCTTGAGATCGTTGTATTTATCCAATGTAATACCACACTCATAACCTTGAGCCACTTCTTTGGCATCATCTTTAAAGCGTTTCAGGGAATCCAGCTTACCTTCGTAAAGGACGATACCATCACGAATCAGGCGTGCTTCCGCAGAACGAGTGATTTTGCCCGAGGTAACCATACAACCTGCAATGGTACCCACTTTACTGATGGAGAAGGTATTCCGTACTTCAGCATGGCCAATCACTTTTTCTTTGTAGATTGGATCAAGCATACCCTTCATTGCTTGTTCAATCTCTTCGATAACACTGTAGATGACGCGGTGCAGACGAATGTCTACTTGTTCTTGATCCGCAGTGATTTTTGCCTGGTTTTCAGGACGAACGTTGAAACCGATCACGATGGCATTGGAAGCCGCAGCCAAAATGATGTCGGATTCCGTGATCGCACCAGCACCGCTATGAATGATCTTCACGCGTACACCTTCAACTTCGATCTTCGCAAGGGAACCTTTCAATGCTTCAACCGAACCTTGCACGTCACCTTTAATGATCACATTCAAATCTTTGATCTCGCCATCTTTGATGTGTTGGAACAGATCATCCAAAGTTACACGAGTGTTTGTACCCAGATCGGATTCACGTTGCGTAATCGCACGTTTTTCAGCAATGGAGCGAGCTTTACGCTCATCTTCAAACACCATGAACGGATCTCCTGCTCCTGGTACTTCGGTCAAACCAGTGATTTCTACCGGTGTAGATGGTCCGGCTTCTTTGAGACGACGGCCCTTATCATTGACCATTGCACGGACACGACCAAAACAGTTACCCGCTACGAACGCATCTCCGACTTTCAGTGTACCATGCTGTACAAGGATACGCGCAACTGGTCCACGGCCTTTATCGAGCTCAGCTTCAATGACCGTACCCCGGGCACGTTTATCCGGATTTGCTTTGTATTCATTTACTTCTGCAACGAGCAGAATCATTTCAAGCAAACCTTCCAGACCCATTCTTTGTTTCGCAGATACGTTTACAAAGATCGTATCTCCGCCCCACTCTTCCGGAACGAGTTCATAGTTGGTCAGTTCCTGTTTCACTTTGTCAGGATCAGCGCCCGGCTTATCAATTTTGTTAACCGCTACGATGATTGGCAAACCTGCTGCTTTGGCATGGTTAATCGCTTCAACCGTTTGTGGCATAACACCGTCATCAGCTGCTACTACAATAATCGTCATATCCGTAACTTGTGCTCCACGCGCACGCATAGCTGTAAATGCTTCGTGACCCGGAGTATCCAGGAACGTGATTTTCTTGTGGTTAATCTCAACTTGATAAGCACCGATATGTTGCGTGATTCCGCCCGCTTCGCCGCCAGTTACATTCGTAGAACGAATGGCATCCAGCAATGTTGTTTTACCATGGTCAACGTGACCCATGATCGTTACAACCGGAGGACGGGATTGAAGATCTGCTGGATCATCATTCTCTTCCACAGTTTCGAAACGATCGTCTTCAAGCACAATCTTCACTTCAACTTCAACACCGAATTCACCTGCAAGCAGGAGAATGGTATCGATATCAAGCTCTTGGTTAATGGTTGCCATAACACCCATACCAATCAGCTTTTTAATAACTTCAGAAGCATCCTTGTGAAGAAGTTTCGCTGTTTCACCAACCGTCATATCGCCGCGAACGATGATTTTCTTCGGTGTATTATCGATTTTCTCACGTTGCACATACTGCTGCTGATTTCTGTTACGGTTGTTCTTGCCACCACGGTTATTACGGAAGTTACCGCCACCACGGTTATCGTCGAAACGACGTCCGCCACCGCCACCACTGTTGGAACGGTTGCCGCTGTTATTACCGGAATTGCCTTGACCACCTCTACGCTGGCCACCTTGTTGTCCCTGACCACCAGTACGGTTAGCGTTGTTGCCAGAGTTGCCACCGCTGTTCGGTCCTGCAGATCTGCCTGGACCGCCACTATTGTTCGGACGTTGACCCGAACCTTGTGGACGTGAAGCTGTGCTGCCTTGACCACTTGAAGCTGGTCTTGGACGGTTTCCTGTTTGTCCTCCTTGGCTTGAGCCTTGGGAAGAAGAATTTGTTCTGTTACGGCTGTCTTGGCCGCTTGGTCTTTGAGTGCCATTGTTATTGTTGGAATTTGGTCTATTGTTCATACCTACCTGCTTTTCCTGTTGTATTTTTGTTTGTACGGGACTACCGGCTGTTGTACTGTTACTCGGCGTGTTCACTCCGCCGCCCGGCTTGTTGCTGTCCACTGGTTTGTCACTGCGTACAGCCGAAGTCGCAACAGACTTGGCTTCGCCACCTTGTTTCGAAGCGGCAGTGGATTTAATATCTTTAAAAAATTGTTCCACTTTACCGACTGAACCATTCTCCATCACACTCATATGGTTGTTAACGGGAATGTCCAGCTTCTTAAGAATGGTTATAATTTCTTTACTGCTCATGTTAAGGGACTTCGCATATTCATAAACTCGCAATTTTTCCTTGTTTTCCTGTTTACTCAATATACTCCACCTCCGACATTATACCGACTTGCTTGGAGATCATTTTTGCAAACCCAAGGTCTGTTACTGCAAGAACCACCCGCGTGTCTTTACCGATGCTTGACCCGATACGGTCACGATCCAATCCGATAAGAAGCGGAACCTTGTAAGTAGCACATTTGTCGCGAAATTTCTTTTGTGTATTCGCCGAGGCGTCTCCTGCAACTATAACCATCTTGGCTTCACCCGAACGGATCGCCTTGTGCACAATCTCATCACCCGTGAGCAACTTACCAGCGCGCATGGATAGACCGAGGTAAGACAACACTTTCGTATCACTCATCCTGTTCACGCTCCTGTGCAGCTATGAATTCATCCTCAACTGCAACGAAATCAGCAGCGAGCTGTTCATAGATTTCTGGTGAAACTTTACTCTTCAGGGCTCGATCAAGCGCACGATTTTTGAGTGCAAGCTTGAAACAAGACTCTTTGCCACACAGATATGCGCCTCGTCCGGACTTCTTACCAGTCAAATCAATTAACACTTCGTCCTCAGGCGTTTTAACAATGCGAATCAGTTGTTTTTTGGGCATCATTTCTTGGCATGCCACACATTTGCGTAGCGGCACTTTTTTAGGTTTCATACGTCAGCGCCCCCCTCCGTGCTTTCCTTTAATCGACGGAGACGGAATCCTGATGCATTTCCGAAGAAGAATCTTTTTCTCTGCCGAATTCCTGCTCCGCCTGGCTCTCGCTCTTAATGTCGATCTTCCAGCCTGTTAATTTGGCTGCCAATCGAGCATTTTGACCTTTGATGCCGATGGCAAGGGACAGTTGATAGTCAGGAACGATCACCCGAGCCATCTTCTCCTCCTCGAACACGTGAACCTCCAAGACTTTGGAAGGACTCAGAGCATTTGCCACATATTCGTCCACTTGTTCGGAAAAACGAACGATGTCGATTTTCTCACCGCGCAGCTCACCCACAATGGTCTGCACGCGCATCCCTTTTGGACCTACACAAGATCCAACCGGATCAACTTCCTCGTTGCGAGAATGTACTGCAATTTTGGAGCGGAATCCTGCTTCACGGGCAACCGAACGAATTTCAACTACACCGTCAAAAATCTCAGGTACTTCCAGTTCAAACAGACGTTTCAAGAGACCTGGATGAGTTCGTGATAAAATGATTTGCGGCCCTTTAGTCGTATTCTCGACCTTAGTGATGTACGCCTTGATGCGGTCACCGTGAACAAACTTCTCGTTCGGCATTAATTCGGTGAGTGGCAGTGCCGCTTCGATTTTGCCCAGATCGATGTAGATATTGCGCAGATCCTGACGTTGCACTACTCCCGTAACGATATCTTCTTCCTTATCCACGAAAGCATTGTAGATCAGGCCACGTTCGGCTTCACGAATACGCTGAGTTACAACCTGTTTAGCCGTTTGTGCGGCGATACGTCCAAAGTCACGCGGCGTAACTTCAATCTCCGCAATATCTTCCAACTGGAAGTGTGGATTGATTTCCCGTGCAGCAGGCAATGAAATCTCAGTGCGT
Organism: Paenibacillus amylolyticus; assembly: GCF_003719335.1. Taxonomy (GTDB): domain Bacteria; phylum Bacillota; class Bacilli; order Paenibacillales; family Paenibacillaceae; genus Paenibacillus; species Paenibacillus amylolyticus_D. Next base: position 405,025 of record NZ_RIAS01000005.1, on the reverse strand, counting down.
GAATCCAGGACTTCTTCCACGATCAGTTTGCGGGCATATACGCGAATAACCCCCGTATTGCGGTTCATGTCAACACGTACATTCTGCGCCGTGTTAAAATTACGCTTGTAACTGGAGATAAGTGCAGCCTCGATCGCTTCAAACAGCACATCCTTGCTGATCCCTTTTTCCCGTTCCAATTCATTCATTGCTTCAATAAAATCCATACTCATGAATGTTGATCCCCCTTTCAAACATGGCATCCCATACGTAAAACGGCGAAAGGCTCGAAACTTGTGAGCACCTTGCCGTTATCGTGAGATGTGTCTTTTTCATTAATCAAGTGAACAAGGCACTTTAAAACAAAATGGCCAAGCGCGCACTGGCAACCTTTTCATAAGAAATGGAATGCTGCTTCTTGCCTGTTTCAATCACAAGCTCCCCATTATCAAAGGAAAGCAGCTTGCCTTCGAATTCCTTTAATTTATTCACCGGCTCGTAGGTTGTAACAAATACGTTTTTGCCTACGGCTTTGGCAACATCCTCCGCTTTTTTCAGTGGACGCTCCGCACCGGGAGAAGACACTTCAAGGAAATAGACAGATGGGATCGGATCGTTCTCATCCAGCTTGGCACTCAGCTTTTCGCTGATCAAGACACAATCGTCGATGTCGATTCCACCCTCTTTGTCGACATACACCCGTAAAAACCAGTTGCTGCCTTCTTTGACGTATTCGATGTCAACCAGCTCGAAGCCTTGTTCGTTCAAGTAGGGTTGGATCATTTCTTCCACGGTAGATTTAATATTCGTTGTGCTCAAAACCGATAACCTCCAACTTAGGTCACACCAACTATAATCGCTGGCAGATGATTAAATACCCAAGATTCTTGTATACCAAAGACTAAAGAGTGGGTTTCCCCACTCTTCAGAAATTCGTACTATCTCGTTCACTTCAAAAATTATAACATAGTCTGGTAATAGTGACAAGTAACCCACCTTTGCATAGCAACCACACTAATGAAGGAAAAATCGAAGTATATGGCTTAAGGACATAACCAATGAAGTTATTCTGCTAATTTTCTACCTATTAGAACAAGGACAGCTGATTGCTCTCAGGCAAACCACGGAAACATCCCATGTTGGTCAGTAGTTCAACGATCGTTTTCGTTGCTTTGGACTTCTGCTGGAAATCTTCAATGGACAAAAACTCACCATGCTCGCGAGCCGCAGCAATGTTACGAGCCGCGTTATCCCCAATACCCGCAAGTGCAGAGAATGGAGGAATCAAAGACTTCTCGTCCACGATGAATTTTGTCGCTTCCGAACGGTACAGATCAATCGGTTTAAGCGAGAAGCCGCGGGCGGTCATCTCCAGTGCCATTTCGAGGACAGGTAACATGTTTTTCTCTTTTGGCGGTGCCTGGAAACCGAGCTGTTCGATCTCTACGATTTTGCGATAGATGGCATCATAGCCCTGACACACCAGCTCAATGTCCAACTCGTCTGCACGAACGGTAAAGTATGTCGCATAATATTCAATCGGATGATACAACTTGAAAAATGCTGTACGTACCGCTGAAATAACGTAAGCAGCCGCGTGGGCTTTCGGGAACATGTATTGGATTTTGAGACAGGAGTCAATGTACCACTGCGGTACCTTGCAGTTTTTCATCTCATCAATCCATTCCTGCGGCAGTCCACGTCCTTTACGAACACTTTCTGTAATCTTAAAGGCCAGACTCGCATCCATTCCCGCCTTGTAGATCAGGAACAACATAATATCATCCCGACAGCCAATTACCGTTTTGATGTTACATGTGCCGTTCTTGATCAGATCCTGCGCATTACCAAGCCATACGCCCGTCCCGTGAGAAAGCCCCGAAATCTGCAGCAAATCGGCAAAAGACGACGGCTGGGATTCGACAAGCATCTGACGCACGAATTTCGTACCCATCTCTGGCACACCGAATGTGGCAACAGGGGAGCGAATCTGCTCCGGGGTTACGCCAAGGGCATCCGTGGAGTTGAACATACTCATTACTTTGGGATCATTCATCGGAATCGTTGTTGGATCAACGCCCGTAAGATCCTGCAGCATACGCATCATCGTCGGATCATCGTGTCCCAGAATATCAAGCTTCAGCAGGTTTTCTTCAAATGCGTGATAGTCAAAATGGGTTGTTTTCCACTCTGCTGTAACATCATCTGCCGGATACTGGACAGGTGTAACATCTTCCACTTCAATATAATCCGGTACAACGACGATTCCGCCGGGATGCTGTCCCGTGCTTCGCTTTACACCGGTACAGCCGGATGCCAGACGATTCAGCTCGGCGCCGCGCCATTTCTTTTGATGTTGTTCTTCGTATTTCTTCGCAAAACCAAACGCCGTTTTCTCAGCGACCGTTCCGATCGTACCCGCACGGAACACACTTTTCTCACTAAACAGCACTTTCGTGTAGTTATGGGCATGGGGCTGATAATCCCCCGAGAAGTTCAAGTCGATATCGGGAACTTTATCCCCTTTAAACCCAAGGAAAGTTTCAAACGGAATATCCTGTCCTTCCCCTTTGAGTTTCCCCCCGCAATCAGGACATGGTTTGTCTGGCAAGTCAAATCCACTCGGTACACTACCGTCAAGGAACCATTCGCTATGCTTACATTCAGGGTTCACACAGATATAATGTGCAGGAAGCGGATTAACTTCTGAGATACCAAGGAACGTTGCTACGACGGACGAACCCACCGATCCCCGCGAACCTACAAGATAACCATCCTGATTTGATTTTTTAACGAGACGTTCCGAGATCAGATAGTTGGCAGAAAATCCGTATTTGATGATTGGCTGCAATTCTTTTTCCAAACGAGCAATAATCACTTCCGGCAGGTCTTCACCATAGATCGATTTGGCCGTGTTGTAACAGGTGTTACGGATTTCCTCCTCCGCGCCCTCCAAAATCGGCGTAAAGAGTTTGTCCGGGAAGAGCTTGATCTCCTCAAAACGATCGGCTAGCTCAATGGTATTGGTAACCACAACTTCGTACGCTTTATCCTGTCCAAGGAACTGGAATTCCTCCAACATTTCGGCTGTCGTTCTAAAGTGAGCATCCGGTTTGCGCTGATCTTTAAGCGGACTGAATCCGGTAATCCCATGAATCGTAATATCCCGATAAATTTTATCTCTTGGCTCCAAGTAATGAACGTTACCTGTAGCTATGACAGGTTTATTCAATTTCGCACCGATATCTACGACTTTACGAACCGCAAGTTTCAACTCTTCGGGTGTGGCAACAAGTCCTTTATCCACCAGATGCATGTACATGGTCAGCGGTTGAATCTCCAGAATGTCATAAAACTCGGCGATTTCCTCGGCTTCTTCTACCGATTTGTTTAGAACTGCCTCGAAAAACTCTCCCTTTTCACAGCCAGATATGACAACCAATCCTTCGCGTAAGCTTACCAGCTTGGACTTCGGTATACATGCAACACGTTTGAAGTACTCGGTATGTGAGAGGGAAACCAGCTTATACAGATTTTTCTTGCCTACATCATTCAACGCGTAGATTCCGCAGTGGAAAGGACGTGTATTCGACAAATCTACCCCAACGAAATCATTCAAACGATCCAACATCGTCAGACCTTTTAATTGAGCTGCATCATTGATCAGTCCATTTAAAATACCCGCCAAAGCAATCGTATCGTCGATCGCCCGGTGATGGCTTTCCAGCGCAACTTTATACTTATCGGCCAGTGTATTCAACCGGTGATTTTTCATTTTGGGATATAAAAGACGAGCCAGTTCTAAGGTATCAAGCACCGGGTTTGGCAGCTCAGGCATGTCCAGATTTTTGAGGGATGCCTGGATAAAGCCCATATCAAACCGTGCATTGTGCGCGACCAATACACCATCTCCTGCAAAAGCAACAAAATCACGAATAACCGGTTCAAGCTCTGGTGCATCTTTTACCATCTCATCTGTAATGTTGGTTAACTGCTGAATGTTGTATGGGATTCGTTCATGCGGATTGACAAAGGTAGCAAAACGATCCACTTCTTTCCCCTCTTGAACTTTGACAGCGGCAATCTCAATGATTTTGTTCTGCGTTACCGACAGTCCCGTGGTCTCGATATCAAAGACGATATACGTGGCCGTTTTCAGATCCATTGGTTGTGGATTCAGGACAACCGCTACAGAGTCATTCACCACATTCGCTTCCAGGCCATAAATCATTTTAATGCCATTTTTCTTCGCTGCCTTGGCTGCTTCCGGATAGACCTGAACACCACCATGGTCAGTGACGGCAATCGCCTTGTGTCCCCAATCAGCAGCTGTTTTCACATATTTATCAATCGACGTTACGGCATCCATCGTACTCATCGTGGAGTGTAAGTGGAATTCTACACGTTTCTCCTCTGCTGTATCCTTACGAGATGGCGGTGCTTTGATTTCAGTCAGATCCGAAGGAATCATAGCAAGCTCAGGAATTTGCATAAAACGATCGTACTCTACACGTCCACGAACTTTCACCCATTTTCCATTTGCCAGCAAGCTGAGTATTTTGACATCTTCTTTGGTTTTGGCAAACATCTTCATTTGCATTGAATCCGTAAAGTCTGTCAGATAGAAGGTGAATAACGTATTTCCATTCCGCAGTTCCTTGCGGTCCAGACCAAAGATCGTTCCCTGGAGTGTAATTTTCTTCTCTTCATCCTGAACTTCTTGCATCGGTACAGCCGGCTCTTTGATCTCATACCCCATCTGCAACCGCACATCACCTTGATCTTCTTCTTCTGGCAGCTCGGTCTCGATGACTTCACTCATCATTTTTTCGATAACCTGTCGTTCTTCTACTTTCTTCTGAGCCTGGAATTGCTCCATTGCTTCTTTGTTGCTTCCCGCTTCGCCCACCTGCATTTTAATACGAAGTGGCAAGTGAAAATACTTTTCGTAGAATCTGGTAATGGCTTGATCAATCTGCTTTTTGCGAGCAAGTTCCATGGATGTGGAATCACTCATCGTCAGTTGCAGCAGATCGGCTTCACACTCCACTGTCGCACGATTCATCCAGCCATTTACAGACGGAATTTCACGAGTAACCCACTCCAGAAACAGGTTCCAATATTCATTTACGATATCGTTAGACAGCACCTTGTCTGTATATTTAAAAGCAAATGTAATTTTGGCAATATGATTTAACTTCTCCTGAATATGCAGACTGAACGTTCGATAGATCGGCGCAGGCACCAGTGTGTCCTTACCAATCTGGATATGCCATTCGCGATTCGTACGATTGGTCTCGACCTGTTCAATCCACCCATCCAAGAAATAAGGGTCAGTCAAACCTGCCGGAAGTTCTGCCTGTTTCATCAACAACTCAAACCGTTTTCTCTTCTCCTCAAATCCACTCATCGTGTTCCTCCTGTGCCCCCTTAAAACATGAAAAGCTCCTGTATTCAAAAATGTCCCCGATCCGAACCCGCACCGATCCATTTTATCCGACAGAAGCTCTTCATTCATTACTAAACCGGTGAATAAGCTCTCTTCATGAAGCCGTTAACTAGTATGCTCTTGCAAACACAACCGTGTGCTGCGCCTTTTCACCACAAGCCAGACATGTGTGCTTTTCTTCCGCAGGCTGGAACGGAATGTTCCGGCTGGTTGCACCCGTAACTTCTCTTACTTTATCTTCACATGCTTCTGATCCACACCAGCCAGCCAGTGTAAATCCGCGTTTGTTTTCCATCAATTCTTTCATCTCATCCAGTGTATCTACGGAGTAGAAATTGTCAGACATAAATGTGCGAGCACGATCAAGCATGTCTGCCTGAACTTGTGTCAACATCGTTTGAATCTCTTCAACGAGGTTTGCTTGCTCAACTACTTTCTTCTCTCCAGTAATCCGGGAGACAAGCACACATACGCCATTCTCCATATCACGAGGGCCAATCTCCAAACGGATCGGTACACCACGCATCTCATACTCGTTGAACTTCCAGCCTGGACGGACATCACTACGATCATCCATTTTCACACGAATGCCAGCTTTTTTCAGTTCAGCAAACAATTCATCCGCACGACCAACAACGGCATCACGTGTTTTTGGCGGTCCAATCGGGATCATTACCACTTGAGTTGGTGCCACTTTAGGCGGCAGTACAAGACCACGGTCATCCCCGTGAACCATAATCAAAGCACCGATCAAACGTGTACTTGTTCCCCATGAAGTGGTATGCGCAAGTTCCAGAACGTTATTACGGCTCAAATATTGAATTTCAAAAGCTTTGGCAAAGTTAGTCCCCATGTAGTGAGAAGTACCTGCCTGTACGGCACGTCCATCTTTCATCATGGCTTCAATCGAGAACGTATCCACTGCCCCAGCGAACTTCTCGGATTTGGTCTTCTGCCCTGTAATAACCGGAATGGCAAGGTATTCTTCGACGACTTCACGGTAGATTTCAAGCATTTTCATCGTTTCTTCGCGTGCTTCTTCTTCTGTCTCGTGCGCTGTGTGGCCCTCTTGCCACAAGAACTCACTAGTGCGAAGGAAGGGCAACGTTCTCTTTTCCCAGCGGACCACGTTAGCCCATTGGTTAATCAATACTGGCAGATCACGATAGGACTGAATCCATTTGGAGTACATATGTCCAATGATCGTCTCGGAAGTTGGGCGGATCGCCAAACGTTCTTCGAGCTTTTCTCCGCCTGCTTCAGTTACCCAAGGCAACTCAGGGTTAAACCCTTCTACGTGCTCTTTTTCCTTTTGGAAAAAGCTTTCGGGAATGAACATTGGGAAGTACGCATTGCGGTGACCTGTTTCACGGAAGCGACGATCCATCTCATCTTTAATGTGCTCCCAAATTTCGAAACCGTCCGGTTTAAATACAATGCAGCCACGAACTGGTGAGTAATCCATCAGATCTGCTTTTTTAATAACATCAATGTACCAGCGAGAGAAATCCTCACCCTGCGGTGTAATTTCTGTTACGAACTGTTTATCGTTTTCCTTTGACATAAGACTCCTGCGTCCTCCCATAACGACTAGTACTGAATAATCAGCACATAGTCAAACCGTAATTATCCGTTAATTAAACGTAGTATATCATTATATGTTACTGCCAGCATCAGTACAAAGAGCATCGCGAACCCGACGAAATGCACCATACCTTCCCTGTTAGGGTCAACCGGACGTCCACGCAACGCTTCGATTCCGAGGAAAACGAGACGGCTGCCGTCCAGCGCAGGAATCGGGAGCAAATTGAAGATTCCCAGATAAAGGCTTAGAATCGCCGCCCATCTTGTTAATTGCTCAATACCTTGCTTGGCGATCTGACCAGTTACCTCAAACGTACGCACAGGTCCACCAATGTCATCCATGCTAAACTGATTAATCAAATGTCTGAATCCTTCAAAGATAACCTTGGTCGTATCCACCATAGCTACTCCCGAGAACTTGAACATTTCCACGAACCCAACAGAACGAGTAGGTAAGACAGGCGCAATTCCAACCTTTCCGCCTTCTTGACCTTCTACCGCACGAGGTGTAATGTTGACATTAAATGTCTCGTTTCCGCGGCGAATTGTCCATTCCATAGGCTTGTCTTTGGATTCAGCAATCATCGTCACCATTTTCTTAGAATCTATACCAATAACCGTACCATTAATGGTTTCGATGATATCCCCTTTTTGCAAGTTCGCCTCATCTGCAGCTCCACCTTTAAACACTTCACCGATCTGCAGATTCTTTGGATTTTCCACTGGAACACCTGCCATTTGCGCATAAACAGCGAACAGAACAAAAGCAAGAATAAAGTTCATGAGTGGACCTGCAAAAATAGCCATCGCGCGTTGAGCCACCGTTTTGCTGCCGAACTGTCGATCTTTAGGTGCAATTTGTGTCTCTTTACCACGGCTAACCAACATCGCTTGCGGATGAATTTGATAATGTTGTACTTCACCATCCACATCCAGTTGTAACTTAAGCGCATTCTCCATGTCAATGGAGATCACTTCTCCGCGAATCACATTTTTACGGTTATCCAGTTGGTCTAGATAGATCATTTTGACCTGATCGTCCACTGTTCGTACCGCTATGGTCTGTCCTTCCTGGATTTCAATCAGTTCCGGGTCTTCTCCTGCCATCCGTGCATATCCGCCAAAAGGCAGCAAGCGCAGCGTGAACTGCGTCTCATTTCTTTTATATGAGAATAATTTGGGACCAAAACCGATCGCAAATTCCCGTACAAGAATACCGGCGCGCTTGGCAAAATAATAATGCCCCCATTCATGCACTGTTACGATGACAAAGAACATGAGCACCGTTAGAAACACCACTTGTATGGTTTCCAATCCCTATTCATCCTCCTTCACGGCACGTACCGCAGTCTGTCCCTCTAGACTATCATTATTCTCTAATGCCGCACAAGAGAATCGCTTCTTTCCGTTTGTCTTGAAAAAAGAGATTACAGCAAGGACGCAAGCTTGCGGCTATCCTGATCACAAGCAGCTATTTGCTCCAGATCAGGGTTGTCCACATTCCGGTGCGCTTCCAGCACAGAAGCAATGATATCCTCTATTTTAAGGAATGAAATCTCTTTCCGCAAGAAACGCGCTACAGCAACCTCGTTAGCTGCATTAAAAGCCGTCGTTGCAGTCCCTCCCATTTTACCACATTCGTATGCCATTCTTAAACATGGGAAACGATCCATATCCATCTCCCTAAAATGAAGTTGTCCAACTTGGGCAAGAGACAACCGTTTTGCCGGAGAAGGCATACGGTCAGGATAGGTCAAAGCATATTGAATTGGGACCCGCATATCCGGAGTACCGAGCTGGGCAATGATACTTGTGTCTTCGAATTCCACATAGGAATGAATGATGCTCTCTGGATGAAGTAGAACATCAATCTGCTCATAGTCAAGACCAAACAACCAATGTGCCTCAATGACTTCAAGACCTTTGTTTACCATCGTTGCAGAATCAATCGTGATCTTTGAGCCCATTGACCAGTTTGGATGCTTGAGTGCATCCTCTACAGTCACCTGCTGTAGTTGCTCACGTGTAAGATGTCGAAACGAACCACCTGATGCAGTCAATGTAATTCCAGCCACACCCGATCGATTTTCTCCATTCAAGCACTGGAAAATAGCTGAATGTTCACTGTCTACAGGCAAAATAGAAACTCCTTTGGAGGCAGCTCTCTCTGTAACGATATGCCCAGCCGTAACCAACGTCTCCTTGTTGGCGAGTCCAATCTGTTTCCCGGATTCGATCGCTGCAAGTGTAGACTCCAGCCCAACACTTCCTACAACAGCCGTAACAACCGTATCTGCATCTGTTCCTGCCGCAACCTCGATGAGACCTTCCGAACCGTAATACACTTTCGTGCCTGCTGGCACATGTGGAGAAATCTTATCAGCCAACTCTTTTGAGCCTACCGAAACCTTTTTCGGCTGATAACGTCTAGTCTGTTCAATCAGCAAAGCTGTATTGCTCCCTGCAGCTAGTGCTTCCACTTGAAAGTGTTCTGGATGCATATCAACAACATCCAATGTCTGTGTCCCAATCGACCCTGTCGAGCCAAGAATCGCTATTTTTTTCATTGCTGCACCTCACCTCTAACGAATCCGATGCTTGTGGGCGAGCCACTTCAGTCATCTTGAAGCTGTCTTCTTCTAATAAGGCAGTAGCATCAGTATATGTACAAATGGAAACACCACAATCCAACTGTCGCACCGATCCAGAATACCACCATGCCCAGGAAGAAGATTGCCTGAATCCTTAATGTTGTAAACGCGTTTGTAAGCTGACTGGATCAAGTCACCCATCTGTCCAACTACTGCACAAGCAACCCCGATTAGAATTGCTCTCTGCCAGGAGAGTAAGCCATCTGACACCAGGGCAAACACCACCGCGGTCGCAATCGCAATGACAATGCCGCCAAGTGCTCCCTCCACCGTCTTGTTCGGACTGATCGAAGGCCAAAGTTTGTTTTTCCCTATCCATTTACCTACAAAATATGCTCCGGCATCACTTGCCCAGATTGAACCTAGCAGAAGGAATGTCCAGAATAAACCATGATGTAAATGTCTAGATTCTGCGATGTAATAGAATCCCGTTCCAATATACAATACGCCGATGAAAAGCATAGCAATTGTATTAATCGGTAATCTGTTCTTCGTGACGACCGAAGCGGTCATCAAAACTAGCATGATGATCCACGAAATTTGAAACAAGGATAACGGTCTTGCATCCCATACCATTTCCCAAGGAAATACCATAGAAACAATTCCAGCATATCCAATTAGAGCTACACCTGAAAAGGGCTTCACCCCGGTCATTTTCACAAATTCATAATAACCGATGAGAGCCATAAGCAAGACCAACCCGTGGTACCAGGGTCCGCCAAGCATACAAAAACCCAAAAACAATACACCTGCAATAATTCCCGTCGTTAATCGCTGTTTCAACGGCTTCATCCTCCATCTATTTCAAACCGCCGTAACGCCTTGTTCTGCGCTGATATTCGGCTACTGCTTCAAGCAGATGCTGTTTGCCAAATTCGGGCCAGTATATATCCGTAAACCATAATTCGCTATACGCAAGCTGCCATAACATAAAATTGCTCAGTCGCAGTTCTCCACTCGTTCGAATCAACAGATCCGGATCTGGCATATCTGCGGTTAGCATATGTTTGTCAATAAGTTCAGGTGTGATATCTTCCGCAGTCAGTTCCCCCGACTTCACCTGCAGAGCAATGTCTTTCACACATTCCGTCATCTCCCGGCGGCTTCCATAGTTCATCGCAAAATTCAACACCAGACCAGTGTTATGTTCCGTAAGACGAATAGCTTCCCGCAAAGCGTTAACCGTATGTGAAGGCAGATGTTCCTCATGTCCCATCATGCGGATACGTACATTTTTTTCTATCAGTTCTTCTAACTCAATAGCCAAAAACTCTTGCGGAAGTCTCATCAGAAAATCCACTTCTTCTTTTGGACGCGTCCAGTTTTCTGTCGAAAAAGCGTACATCGTCAGATATTTGATGCCCAGTTCATCCGCCGCGATGGTTGCACGTTTAACTGCCTTCATGCCATTCTGGTGTCCAGCTATCCGCGGGAGACCGAGACGTTTGGCCCATCGTCCATTGCCGTCCATGATGATGGCGACGTGCTGCGGGATATTATCCTCGGATATAGTCAGCGTTTCCTGCTTGTCAGCCCCATTCCACCACGACCGAACCCGTTTGATCATTCCTGTTCCTCCAAAATCCCTGAAGTTTCTTCATCTGAAGCTTGGAAAAAGAGACAAAACCCCACCGTATTGGAGGGGCTGCGCTTGTCTTACACTTCCATGATTTCTTTTTCTTTGGCAGCAAGTACCTTATCGACTTCAGCGATAAATTTATCAGTCGACTTTTGGATGTCGTCCTGATGTCTCCGGGATTCATCTTCGGAAATCTCGGACTTTTCCATTTTCTTAATGTCATCGTTCGCATCACGACGGATATTACGAATCGCAACTTTACCTTCTTCGCCAAACTTTTTAGTCAGTTTGACAAGTTCTGCTCTGCGCTCTTCCGTCAGCGGCGGGATGGATAGACGAATCATGCTACCATCGTTAGCTGGGGTCAGTCCCAGATCTGATTTCATAATTGCACGTTCAATATCATTCATCGAAGATTTGTCCCATGGCTGGATCATCAGCGTCCGGGAATCCGGAGTACTGATATTCGCGAGCTGGTTCAAAGGCGTCATTGCACCATAATACTCTACTTGTACGCGATCCAGAAGAGCTGGTGTTGCACGACCTGCACGCAAGGTAGCCAAGTCACGGCGCAGTGCCTGAATTGCTTTTTCCATACGCTCTTCAGCATGTTGTTTAACTGCTTGTGGCATTAATCTACACTCCCTTTAACGATTGTTCCGATACGTTCGCCCAAAACAACGCGTTTGATGTTACCTTGTTCTGTAATGTTAAATACGATCAACGGAATGTTGTTATCCATGCAAAGCGAAGATGCCGTTGAATCCATTACGCCAAGGTTTTTGTTAAGCACATCCAGGTACGTCAACTGTTCAAACTTCTCAGCTGTGCTGTCTTTGAATGGGTCTGCCGAATAGACACCATCCACTTTATTTTTGGCCATCAAGATCACTTCTGCCTCAATCTCTGCTGCGCGCAGTGCTGCTGTTGTATCCGTGGAGAAGAACGGATTACCTGTACCTGCTGCAAAAATAACGACACGGCCTTTCTCCAGATGACGAATGGCTTTACGACGAATGTACGGCTCAGCAATCTGCTGCATAGCAATTGATGTCTGCACACGAGTTGGCACTTCAATCTGTTCAAGTGCGTCTTGCAACGCCAGAGAGTTCATCACCGTCGCGAGCATCCCCATATAGTCCGCAGTTGCACGATCAATCCCGTTTTCACTGCCAGCAATACCCCGCCAGATGTTTCCTCCGCCGCATACAATCGCAACCTGCACGCCAAGGGCAACTACATCTTTTACCTGCTGAGCAATGGATGAAATCGTTGCTGCATCAATGCCATAGCCGTTTTGACCGGAAAGAGACTCTCCGCTCACCTTTAAGACAACACGTTTAAATACTGGCTGTTCCAATTGTTCACCCTCCACTTTGAATTGAACACCTTCCAGTGCCCAACCAACAAAACTTCTCGCGCATGGACTCCTGCTTAAAAAGAAAGGAACACAGAAGTGTTCCGTTCTTTTAGGAAAAACGATTAACCGTTCAGTCACTGTTTTCCAGAGATATAAGGGAGTTTACGCTTCGAAGTTTCATCATTCTTATATCTTCGAAAATCATTCCTGTTTTGTCGGCTTGATAAACCTCTTATTTGTTCACTTGGGACATAACTTCTTCTACGAAGTTATCCACTTTTTTCTCTAAACCTTCACCCAGTTCATAACGAACGAAACGACGGATAGAGATGTTCTCACCAATTTGGCTGATTTTTTCATTCAGCAATTGAGCGATTGTTTTGTCTGGATCTTTAACGAAAGTTTGCTCCATCAGGCAGTATTCTTCGTAGTATTTACCGATACGGCCTTCAACCATTTTCTCAACGATTTTTTCTGGTTTACCTTCGTTAAGTGCTTGAGCTTTCAAAATTTCTTTCTCTTTTTCCAGCTCATCTGTAGGAACTTCTTCGCGTGTAACGAATTTAGGGTTAGCAGCCGCGATTTGCATAGCTACATCTTTAACGAAATCTTTGAATTGGTCTGTTTTACCCACAAAGTCTGTTTCGCAGTTAACTTCAACCAATACACCGATACGTCCGCCAGCGTGGATGTAAGATTCTACTACACCTTCAGTAGCTGCACGTCCTGCTTTGCTTGCTGCTGCGGAAAGACCTTTCTCACGCAACAACTCAGCCGCTTTCGTGATATCTCCGTTTGCTTCTTCCAGTGCTTTTTTGCAATCGAGCATACCTGCGCCCGTTTTTTCGCGAAGTTCTTTTACTGCGCTCGCATTAACTGCCATTATAAATTCCCTCCAGATTAAGTATTGTACGTACACGTACACTCTAAAAAAAGGGCAGTGAGAGGTTATCCACCTACCAACCACCCTTTTCATTTAATTCATGAATGTTATGTTCGAAAACTATTAAGCGGAAGTTTCTTCGCCTTGGTTAGCTTCGATAACGGCATCAGCCATTTTACCTGTCAGCAATTTAACAGCGCGAATCGCGTCGTCATTACCTGGGATAACATAATCGATCTCGTCTGGATCGCAGTTAGTATCAACGATACCAACAATTGGGATACCCAATTTGCGAGCTTCAGCAACAGCGATACGCTCTTTGCGTGGATCGATGATGAACAGGGCGCTAGGCAGGCCTTTCATATTTTTAATACCGCCCAAGAATTTCTCGAGACGATCTTTTTCTTTGCGAAGCAAGATAACTTCTTTTTTAGGCAGAACAGCGAAAGTACCGTCTTCTTCCCAAGCTTCCAACTGTTTCAAACGATCAATACGTTTTTGAATAGTAGAGAAGTTAGTCAGGGTACCGCCGAGCCAACGTTGGTTAATGTAGAATTGACCAGCGCGTTCAGCTTCTTCTTTAACAGAATCTTGAGCTTGTTTCTTAGTACCTACGAAAAGAATAGTACCATTCTCGCCTGCGATTCCTTTAACGAAGTTGTAAGCCTCTTCGACTTTTTTCACCGTTTTTTGCAAATCGATGATGTAAATTCCGTTTCTTTCAGTGAAGATATAACGATCCATTTTTGGGTTCCAACGACGAGTCTGGTGACCGAAGTGTACCCCAGCTTCGAGAAGCTGCTTCATGGAGATTACTGCCATCTTCACACACCTCCTAATATGGTTTTTTATTGTGTCCTCCGCCAGCATCATTTTTCGCTAAGACTCTCCATCAGGAAAGCACCCTCAACAAAATTAGCACAGCGTGTGTTTTAACACCGTTATCTAATATATCATAAGTGTCATTCTGTTGCAACAATATCTGAATCTAAATTTTATAGCTTCATTATATTAGAAATAATCCACCGATCATCAAAAAGAACCGTCTAGTCCGAGCATGTGCGCTCAGCTTGACGGTTCTTTGGTAATTTTGGCGATAATCGACTTAAAACTCTCACCCTTTTCAAGAGAATACGTACCTACTTGAATTTTTTTATTAATACCCTGAGACTTCCCTGCCTTGATAAAAGCTTGTGCATCGTCCACAATACCAGCTTCTTTCAAGTTTTCGGCAACCATAACCAAACTATTTCCAGAACGCACCTTAAACGTTACAGCGGGTCCATTAGGTTTAGTTGGCGTCACAGGTGCATTGGTCTTTGGCTGATTTGTCTGTGCTTGAGTTTTTACATTACTGGACTCTGGCTCCTGTGGTTGCTTTGGTTCTGTCGGTTGTGCAGCAGAGGTAGTTTGCTCTGGTTTTTCAGCCGACTTCCCTTGCATCTGGCTGCTTTCCTGCTTTTTCTTTAACACCCACTCGGCTTCCGTGTATAACTCGTCTTGGGTACCCACCAGTTTCATATCCAGACTCTTTGCAGCTGTTTCCAGTTGTTCTTTCGTCCAATTGTCAGGTTGTACAGGTTCCAGATTACTGTCAGACAGGGCCTTTTGCCCTACCGTGGCTAGTTGAAGCAGGATTGCTCCAGTAATCATGCCGCTTCCTATACCAATCCACAAAGATCGCTTGTCCATGGTCAGCTCTCCTCCCGCTCTGCAAGCTGCAGTATCAATTGCACCTCACCAAGCTGTATGCCTGTTTGTCTAGAAATAGCATCCATAGACTTTCCTTCATCATATAGCCTAAAAAGCTCTGTGTAACGATCTTTAATCGATTCACGCTTCGGATCTTCTTCTTGCTCTGGGTTACCTTGCAGCTCTGATGCTGATGCCATTTGTTGATTCGTTTCAGCCATAACACTGTCCATGAGGCTTTGTGCTTGTAAACCCTCTGATCTCTGGCTCATGATGATCTCTGCAGGGTTGAGTTCAGTGGTCTTACCCTTTTGTTGCTCCAGCTGGTCAAGCCGTTGTTGCAATTGCTGAAGCTGTGACTGCATCCGCTGATCTGCTGCAGTGGCCTCCCCTTTAAGTTCAGCCACACGTTGAATAAGAGCATCGTTATCTTGTTCAATCTCTGTCATGTAATGTTCGAGCGTTGACTCCATCTCCTGCACCAACTGATGCGATGGTTGCTGTACTTTGTCTTTTCGAGGCATAATGAGTGCATAAGCAATTGCGCAAGCTCCTAATATGACAATAATGATCCATGGTGACAAATTGCTTCTCTCCTTTTGTTACGACCAACCTCGGGCGCAAGCTTCCAGCATGTTTGTAGTCTTTTACATAGACAGATCAATATGTTTACCTTTGTAGGGATGCTCAGCAGGTTTGAAGTGCTCCTGCTCATCCATCGTCTCCCGTCCATTAGTACCACTATGCTGGTCTCCCCCGTCAGCATGACCATCTCGTACCGAAGTATGCGACGTCTCAGCCAGGGCTTCACTGCGCTGCCGTGCTTCATTGGCTTCTTTACTCGTCTGTTCAGCGAGCAGATTCTGGTCGGTAACCGGTCTCTGCTGGGCTTCACTTTGATACCGTCCCGCTTCACTTGTTCGCGGCACCGCAATCTGCAACTCCACTGCTTTGAAACTCATACGCTCACCTCACGGTTTCGAATGGATTTCCTCAAAAGGCTGTTGCTAGTTTTAAACGTACGGCACCATGGTAATATCTCCGTCCTGATAATAAAATGACATTCGGCTAACGGGATCTTTAATAAATTTCGTGTATCTGCCGATAACTATTTTAGAGCCCCCGTAGATCATCTTCAAAATATCAACATGAGCTCTACTTGTATCTTCAAGTACCTTTTCAATTTCCAAGATACGCATTTTCATTTCTTCAGTCTGATGAAGAGCTGATTTCTGAGTTGAGTTTAATTTGATTCTCATCGCCATCTTGTCTGGCGTTAGTTGTCCTGTTGCTGCCAGTTGATCCAGAAGAGTCAATGCTTTCTTGGTTTTGTCCAAGGAATCCATCTGTTCTCTCATTTCCTTACGCAATTCATTCATTTCGTTTCGGAGTCTGGGTAACACACCAACCTCAATCGAGGTGACTGTAGACATTGTGTTACCTACAACACGCGCAGATACATGCTCTCCGGCCTGTGTCGAGCCGCCAACGATAAGCCCTTTTGTTCCTGCACAGATTACAGCGTGACCCGCACGGATGTTGGAGTGCATAATGCTTTGGGACACAAGTACATCTTCACCTGCATCAACATTGCCTTCTTGAATGAATGTGCATTTCACATGATGCCCGGCATGAATTAAACCTTTGTTGTAACCGATGATCCCACCGGTAATTTCGATAGAGCCGCCTGCCTCCAGTTCTGCTCCTTCGACACCTCCGACGACACGAATGTCACCTGCCGCTTTTACTTTAAAGCCAGTAAGCACATTGCCTCGGATCACGACGTTACCTACAAAGTCAATATTTCCATGCTTATAGTCGACATCACCATTGACTTCATACACTGGAAATACGTTAAGTTTGTTTCCATCTGTTCTACTCACCAAGCCGTCAATTGCAGCATACATCGCAGAGCCGTCAGGACTGACAACAACGTTTTTTCCAACCTTGAATCGAGCTTCTTTTCCGGAACGAAAAGGAATCTCTTCACCAGTCACTGCTTTGCCTGGTATGCCATCTACAGGATCGATACGCTTTGCAATGATCTGACCACTACGCACATTGTCTAACCGGATCAGCTCTTTGTAATCCACTTTTCCATCTTCTGCTTCGAGCGGTCGTTGCTCGCTGTCATCTTCTTTACCAATCAAGACTTGAATATATCCATCGATCCCTTGTACAGGAGAAACGCCTTCGGCTATCTTGCATTTATCTTTCAGGTAGGCAGACGGGTTATTCACAAAAACTAATAATGCTTCTCGCAATAGACCATGTTTAACGCCCTTGCTCTCCACAAATTGTTCAAGCTCTTCCGCGGTACAGGAAAAGCCCTCTTCTTCGTTGTAATATTCAAGATAAGCGATACATTTATCATCGGATAAAACAACGTTTAGTGATTTTTCCATAGCAGTCCGTTGTGTCAACGCAGATCTTCCTCCTTTGTAGCCTGTCCACTCCCTATACATGTGGTTCACTTCTGCTCTCTAGTCTTTACGCATCAGTAGATCTTTTTGTTTATCCAGTGTGCCGCGAAGCCGCAATATGGCTTTGGAATGTAATTGGGAGATACGAGACGGTGAAAGAGACATAACCTCTGCAATTTCACTTAGAGAAAGGTCTTCATAATATAAAAGGGAGACCACCGTTCGTTCTTTCACTGTCAGCTTCTCAAGCCCTTGCACCAACGCTTCTTTTAAATAAAACTCATTGACTTTGTAATCCGGATTTTTGGCTTTTTCATCTACCATTAAAGATAGACGTGTCTCTGACTCTTCTTCCCGAATCGGATCTTCCAGCGAGCAGAGCGACATCACTGCCACCTCCTGAAGCATATGTTGAAAATCCTTGGTTGACACGTCCAAATACTGACTCATTTCTTCATCACTGACAGAACGCAAATAGGTCTGCTCCAGTTGCTGGTAGGCATCTTCAATCCGTTTCGCTTTCTCACGTACAGACCTGGGAACCCAATCTCCTTGACGTAATCCGTCGAGTATGGCTCCGCGAACCCTCCATGAAGCGTATGTCTCGAATTGCAAGCCTCGTTCATAATCGAATTTTTCCAATGCATCAATGAGACCCATTACCCCATTGCTTTCCAAGTCATCTTTCGGAACATTTTTGGGTAAACCGACGGCCAGACGGCCAGACACATAGTTAACAATATGAAGATATTTTTCGATCAACATTTTTTTTGCTTCAAGATCTCCGTATTCTTTCCACTTTTCCCACAGATCTGAATGGTTCAAATGTGAAGCTTTACGCTCGTTCAATCGCCTTCACCCTCCTTATTTGTCTGTCAGGTGACGAACGGCCTGCGCCAACTCCTCCGGGTCTTTGGTCCGGACAAGTTTAGGCGGATCCAAAGGGGCAAATCCCGTTGGAGCTTTCGTCTCAGATGGCGGATAATCAGCCCCGGCGGAGTCGCTCTGTCCGTTCTTGAGCAAGTCATTCAGCTCTTGTCCATCGTCTTCGAGTTTGATGTCCACCTGTGAACCTCTTAGATCTTGAGTCCCCTCTGAATCATACCCAGATCCATTTTCTACACGAGGGCTAAACAATATTCCCAATCCCCAACGCAGACCATATGCAAGAACATACCAGGCTACGAATCCAATTAATCCGCGTATTAAACTGGTCATCAACACATTGCTGCTGAATGCTACAAAAAAAGTCAGAACGAATCCGACTATGCCTGCTCCAAGATTAATGCGGTAGTTTCCTATCATGTATTATAATTCCTTTACACCCATTTGTACGCTACGAATAGTTAAAAGTCCTGTCTCACAATTCATTTCGATAGTTCGACCGTAATTTCCTCCTGTATCTTCGCCCAAAAGTGGAATTTTGAGCTGTTCCAACATTTCCCGACAGGAATCTGCATTTCGTGGTCCGATTCGCATTGTATCCCCTGCACCCGAGAAAGCAAACATCTGCGAACCTCCGGCCATCTTAGATACAATTCGGGATTGAGACGCGCCCATCTTCAGCATCTTCTCAAGCAATTCTGGCAATGCTGTATCCGCGTATTTAGCCGTGTTCAGATTACCCTCCCGGGCAATCTCTGAACTCGGAAGCATGACATGTGCCATTCCAGCGAGTTTTAAATGTGGGTCATACATCGTTAGCCCCACACATGACCCTAAGCCAGTTGTACGGATTACGCCAGGAAGTTGAGCGATATTCAGATCCGCCATACCGACTTTAACGATGCTCTTGTCCTCAATCATGGTCCAGTGGCACCCCTAGCGATTCGAAAATCTTGGCAAATGACGATGGATCAGGAATGAGGAAAAACTGTCCCTCTACTTGATCTTCACCTTCAAAGAAAGAAGTGTCAATCAATAATGCCGCATCGCCCATCTCTCCAAATTGCAACAGCCCATAACTAAGGATTGCTCCTGCCATGTCAATCGCCAGCCCCGGAACCGTTGGATACATCGATAACTTTGTGAAATCCGCCAGAGAAGACAGGTAAGATCCAGCGAGAATGTTTCCAATCTCTGATAGCGCTGAATGTTCCATATCAGTGAACGCCAAGCCTTCTTTTAGCTCAAAGCCAGCAAGACGGTTCAATAACAATTTAGCAGCCTCTGGTGTCATCATAAAGAAGAGATTGCCAGGCGCTTCACCTTCTACACGAAGAAATATTGTGACTACAATGCGCTCATCCCCACCCACCTTCTCAGCAACCTCCTCAAATGGAAGCATCTGAACGGTGGGTACGCCCATATCAATCGGCCTGTTAAGGAGTTGAGACAACGCCGTAGCGGCGTTGCCTGCTCCAATATTACCGACCTCTTTGAGCACATCCATTTGGAAACCCTCAAATCGGTTAAACATCTCCACGTGCTAGCCCTCAACACTTTCCAGCTGCACAATCTCGCTTTTATTTAATACTTCGTTTAGGTTGAGCATGATCAACAAGCGGCCATCTTCCAATTTCGCAACACCACGAAGATATCTTGCTTTCACGCCGCCAACCACTTCTGGCGGAGTATCGATCGAACTGCTTTTAATGTCGATAACATCATTGGCCGAGTCAACGATAAAACCAACCTGCATATCGTCAACACCAACAATGACGATCCGTGTTTGATCTGTATACTCCGTTTCCGCAAGGGAGAAGCGTCCGCGGAGATCAATAACCGGAATAACAACACCACGCAGGTTGATCACTCCTTTTACAAAGGAAAGTGTTTTGGGAACGCGGGTAATGGGCATCATGCGCTCAATAGTCTGAACCTTGTCTACCTCAATACCATACTCTTCGGTTCCCAATTTAAAGACGATGACTTTCAACTCTTCTTCCATGTAAAAAAACCTCCCTATTCGATTTAAAACTCCATCATCATGCTTATTTAATAAATGCGTTTGGATCAAGAATCAGAGCCACTTGTCCATCTCCAAGTATCGTCGCACCGGAGATTCCTTCAATCGTAGGAAGATACGTGCCCATAGACTTCAGAACAATCTCACTCTGACCAATGAATTCTTCAACAGCGACAGCTGCCAGACGCTCTCCTTTTCGAATCACAACAATCTCGGTTTCTTTCTCATCCGCATCGTTGAAATCCGGCACTCCGAAAACTTCGCTTAATGACAGATACGGAATCAAAGACTCACGGAACGTAATCATTTTATTGCCATGGATATTACGAACTTGCTCACGCTGTACAATCGCGGTCTCTACGATCGAAGACAATGGAACTGCATACTTCTCTGAACCAAGTCGTACAAGCATTGCAGCAATGATAGACAGAGTCAATGGAAGCTGTACGGAGAAGTTCGTACCTTTGCCTGGAGTTGATGTAATCGTTACATTACCGCCAAGCGAAGTGATTTTAGATTTTACAACATCTAGACCTACTCCGCGGCCAGATATATCCGAGATCTTATCAGCTGTACTGAATCCAGGAGCGAACAACAATTGATTGACTTCATCATCGCTCATTTTCGCACCTTGTTCCTCCGTCACAACGCCTCGTTTGATCGCTGTTTGCAGGAGTTTGTCACGATAAATCCCTTTACCATCGTCTTCGATCTCAATAAACACGTGGTTGCCACTGTGGAAAGCTCGCAGATTAACTGTACCCAATTCCGGTTTTCCAGCTGCAACACGCTCCGAGATGGATTCAACCCCATGGTCAACCGCATTACGCAACAGATGCACAAGCGGATCTCCGATTTCATCAATAACCGTTCTGTCCAGTTCTGTTTCAGCACCTGTAATGACGAGATCGATCTTTTTATCCAATGTTTTAGCCAAGTCACGAATCATTCGTGGGAAGCGGTTAAAGACTGTATCTACAGGAACCATCCGCAATTTCAGTACGATGTTCTGCAAGTCCGTACTCACGCGGCTCAAGTGGGCTACAGTATCCGACAGATCGTTATTGCCTGTCTCACTAGCTAATTGCTCAAGGCGTGAACGGTCGATCAATAGTTCACTAAACAAGTTCATCAGTACATCAAGACGCTCTATGTCCACGCGAATTGTGCGTGAAGGTGCAGCTGCCTGTTTCGGCGTTGCTGCCTTCGTGGAAGCTGCTTTACCTTCTTCTTGAGGCTTCGAATCTAAAGCAGGCGCTTCCTTACTAATCACAGGGGCTGGTGCTTCTTCTACCGCAACTGCGGCAGCCACCTGATTCGTCATCTGCTGCAACGTTTCTTGATCCAGCTGAATCAATTTGGCACTCTCGATCTCCGAGATACTCATAATGCCCTTTTCCAGTTCTTGCGCCTCTTTAGTCGTTATGTAATACAACGAGAAACTGCGCTCAAACTTCTCTTGCTCGATATCCTGAACAGAAGGATAAGCCTTAACGACCTCACCTGAACGCTCAAGCATGTCAAATACCATGTATGCCCGAACACCTTTTAACTGACTATGCTCACTCACAATGACATCAACATAGAATACACGGTGGCCTTCTGCGATCGACTGATCAAGAACTGAATATTGGAATTCGTCCAGTTCTACAGCATTGGAGATCGAGGAGTTCGTTTGCTTGTCTGCTTTTGCAGCAGGAGCACTGCCTCCTGTCCATTCGCCACTTTCAATAGCCTGAAGCGAAGCAACAATGGAGGAGACATCCGCTTTACCTTCACCGCCTCCGGTAATATCCTGAACCATAGTCTCCAAAGCATCCAAACTCTTGAACATGGTGTCAAAAATGTAATCCTGCATTTTCAACTTTTCATTACGAACCATATCTAGTACATTTTCCATTTTATGTGTCAGTGAAGCCAAATCCTCGAATCCCATGGTTGCCGCCATACCTTTGAGAGTATGAGCTGAGCGGAAGATGACCTGCACTATACCCAGATCTTCCGGATTCGCTTCTAGTTGTAGCATGTTTTCGTTAAGAGATTGTAGATGATCATTAGACTCATCAATAAACATGGATAAATATTGGTTCATGTCCATTGTGAGGCACCTCCTCCGTAAGTTACACTCCGTTATTTCACTGCTTGAACAAGTCTTGGCGCAATCTCCTGTAAGGGCAGAAGATGACGCACGCATTGCAACTCTACAGCTGAACGCGGCATACCATAGACAACACAAGTTTCTTCATTTTCGGCAAAAGTTGATGTGACTCCAGTCTCGTATAATTTTTTCATCATACGCGCCCCGTCACTTCCCATACCTGTCAGGAGAACAAGATGTCGTTGTAAAGATGTAAACGGCAGAAGCGACTCAAACATCGTATCCACTGAAGGTCTGTGCCCATTCACTTGTTGATCCTCACTCAGCTTCAAGATAAATCTTCCATCTGCTGCCTTGTGAACTCTCAAATGGAAACCACCAGGCGCAATATAAGCCGTTCCCTTTTTAAGCACCATACCGTCTTCTGCCTCGACTACATGGAGCGGACTAAATGTATTCAACCGTTGTGCAAGTGAACGGGTGAAATTAGGCGGCATGTGCTGCACAATAATAACTGGGGCTGGCAAATCTGCTGGCAACTGTTCAAGTAAAGTCTTCAAAGCTCTTGGTCCACCGGTTGAAGAGCCGATCGCAACAAGTTTGTTGAACGATCCTTCCGATCCCGCTGAAGCTTTATACGCCGTATTAAGTTTAACTGGCTCCTTCGCAGGAACAGGTGCAGAACTGGCTACTGGCTGCTTCGAAGGGAGCCGTGGCACCTCTGGCGATCTGACCTCTTTACGGGCTTGCAGTGGGCTCACAGGCAGCTTGCTTGCTATATCCGTTTTCGTCCGAGCAGATTGATCAGGCTTACCTAAGCCATCCTTTTTCGTGATCGTACGCTCCGATTTCGGAGGAGAAGGCGGGACACTTGGCTGCTTTTTAGCTTGAGAGACTTCAGTACGCTTTTCAAATGAACGCTCGCTTTTTGGAAGTATGGGCGGAGCTGTTTTTTGAAGCGGTTCAACCATCTCCCTCGTTGCCTCATCCTTCTTCACCGGTTGTACTGGAGGAATCATAGTACTGCGGGAAGCCTCCATTTTTTTGATCGATTCTTTACGCTCAGCTTTTCGCTTCACTTCATGCATGGCAGCACGCATTCGTTCAACCAAGGCTTTGCCAACCTGAGCAATATCCTGATCATGCACAACAGAAGGCTTACGAATAAAGTCAAATGCGCCAGCTTCAAGAGCCATAATGGTCTCTTTCATACCTTGTTCATTAATACCAGAGAGCATAATCACAGGAATGAAGGAGTCCTCCATGATTGATTTTAGCGCATCCAGTCCATTCATTTCCGGCATTTCGACATCCATCGTGATGATATCAGGTTTCAACTCTAATGCTTTTTGGATGGCTTCTTTGCCGTTTGACGCAGTGGCCGTAACCTTAAACTCTGAGTCCGCTTCAATTAAATCCGTCACAATTTTGCGCATAAAAGCGGAATCATCGACAACCAATACCTGATAGACCGCCATATTGTGTCACCTCTGTTTCCTTTATTCAGAAATCATGTTGTTCGTTTAAGCCACTTTTTCATAAATCCCCTGATTCCTGACAAGGT
The DNA here is from genome assembly GCF_003719335.1 of Paenibacillus amylolyticus. Taxonomy (GTDB): domain Bacteria; phylum Bacillota; class Bacilli; order Paenibacillales; family Paenibacillaceae; genus Paenibacillus; species Paenibacillus amylolyticus_D. The sequence goes on along the minus strand of NZ_RIAS01000005.1, from coordinate 380,855 downwards.
TCCGGATTCCGGAGCTGCAGGTACAGCCAGATATCGAAGGGCAAGTTTTTGTATATCTTTAGAAGCTTTGCAATGAGGATAGGCTAATCGATAAGGCATCTGTTTCTTCACCGCTGTCACAACCTGAGCATCCTCCGAAATATACCCTAAGAGCGGGATATCTGTTTGCAAAAACCTCCTCGCCACTCCAGCGATTTTATCTGCTACACGCTCCGCCTCCCTTTCATCTTCAACCCGGTTTACGATCATTCGAAAAGGAGTTGCATGCTCCTGGCCGTGCATGACTTTAACTAAGGCATAAGCATCCGTTATTGAAGTCGGTTCAGGAGTAGTTACAATCAGGCATTCATCAGCAGCACCGATGAATCTCATATTTTCCCTGGAAAGGCCGGCCCCGGTATCGAAAATGACGTAATCCATCTCTTGCGCAATGTCCTCCACTTCACTGGCAAAAAACTCCAGATCACGATCAGACAAAGAGAATAATTCCTTCATTCCCGACCCCCCTGCAATATATGGCAGGCCATCAGCACCAAGTTGTATGATTTCCCTTATAGTTTTATGTCGGTATAAAAGATGATACAGATTATAGGAAGAAGAAGTTCCCATTAAAACATCGATATTTGCCATACCGATATCTGCATCAAACACCAGTACCTTTTTACCCATAGAATGAAGAGTTAGTGCAAAGTTTAGTGTGAAATTGGACTTACCCACCCCACCTTTACCACTAGCTACCGTAATAATTTTGGAGGAACGGTTACTCACTTTGCTTTCATCGTTCTCGAGTGGCGCAGAGACCAAACTTCGGAGTGATGCTGCCTGATCCGTCATCGTATTTCTTCTCCCAATAAAGCCCTGGACAACCATTCCACATCAGGCTTCAGCAGATCATCTGGAACATTCTGACCGTTTGCCACATACGCCAGTTTGAGCGGGAAACGATGAAGAAGATTAAACAGCGGGCCGCACGTTCCAGTTTCATCCATTTTGGTAAAGATCACTTTATCCAATCCATATTTACTGAAATGCTCCGTAATCTGTACCATATCTCTGCTTTTAGCAGTCATACTCATCACGAGAAAGGTTTCACTGTTCTCAACAGGCGCAAGTAGACTCTGCAGTTCGGAGACAAGCAATTCATTTCTATAGTTTCTGCCTGCCGTATCCATAAAGATCAGATCACAGTTTTCCAGCCGTGAGATGGCACGTTGCGTATCACCTGGCGACTGCACAACTTCAAGCGGCACGTTCAGAATCGATGCATACGTTCTTAGCTGTTCAACTGCAGAGATACGGTACGTATCTGAAGTAATAAAGCCAACTTTACGTTGTTTTTTAAACATCTGCTCCGCAGCCAGCTTGGCAATCGTCGTTGTTTTTCCGACTCCTGTAGGTCCAGCCACGTATACAATCCGAGTGCTAGGCATAATGCCCTCTTGAATGCGATCTTTCAGAAAAGTCGCTACCTCCAACCGAAGTGCCTCTTCGACATCCGATTCTTGCAATTTACCCTCGGCTAACCCCTGCTCAATAGGTTCAAACCATGATTCCCATACTTCCGGCCAAATTTCTTGATCCGTAAGCCGCTCTTGGCTTTTCATTAATTCTTCAGGGATTGTTGTCGCAACGGTACCTTGCTTGGAAAGCTTGGTCATCATCTGCTTCAAGTCTTGTAACTCGTTCAACAGCTTGTCCTGTTGCTGGTCCAAACCACGATCTTGAACACTAGGCGTTAAACCCGAAAAATCCGCCCCTTGCGGTCGCGGTTTATGCTCACTGCTCAGAAAATCTGAGCCGTAATCCATTTTTTCATCTATACCACTCGATTTGGATACAGATTGAACAGCCGCCGGTTTCTCCTGCCCTTTTTGGTCCTCCGTCGCTACAGTTCCTCTGTCATCGGAACCAGCTACAAACGAACGAGCGGTTTGAGCATAAGCTTCAGGTACAAACGAACGAGGCACAGGCGTAAATGAATTTTGCGCTTTCTTAACAGAAGAACCATTCGCTTGATTGGACTGTTCTTTATCTACTGCTGCAACCACTTCGATACGTTTTTTGCGGAACATCCCGAGCACTCCGCCCACCTTAATTTCTTTGGTGGACAGAATGACGGCGTCACTTCCCAGGTCTTTGCGAATTTGAAGCATAGCTTCGGGCATGGTCTCAACAACGTATTGTTTTACTCTCATAAGTTCACCACCCCGATACTTTGAATTTCAACATTCGGCTCCAACTCGCTATAGGAAAGCACCGGAATATCCTGCATCGTTCGTTCAATCACCTGACGCAGATACATTCGAATGGTTGGAGAAGTTAACACGATGGGCTGTTGACCCGATTGAATCAAACGATTTACTTGTTCACTCAGTTTTTGATACACACTTTGAGTAGAGACTGGATCCAGCGCAAGATAGCTGCCTTGCTCTGATTGTTGCACACTTTCAGCAATTTTCTTCTCAAGACCTGGTCCAACCGTAATCACTTGAAGGGTTTCACCTTTTTGCGAGAATTGTTGTGTAATCTGACGAGATAACGATTGTCTAACGTACTCCGTTAACACATCTGGATCCTTCGTATAAGTTCCATAGTCTGCAAGCGTTTCAAAGATGGTAACCATGTCTCGAATCGATACTTTCTCACGCAGCAACTTGGCTAGTACCTTTTGTACATCACCAATGGATAGGACGGAAGGAATCAGTTCATCCACCAGTGCAGCATAATTCTCTCTCAGGTTGTCCACAAGCGCCTTCGTCTCTTGTCTTCCAAGCAGTTCATGTGCATGTTTTTTGATGAGTTCTGTCAGATGAGTCGCAACGACAGAAGGCGGATCGACTACCGTATATCCAGCGAGTTCTGCCCGATCTTTAGTCACTTCATCAATCCATAACGCAGGCAGACCGAAAGCCGGCTCTGTTGTTTCGATTCCTGTTACAGACTCTTCATCATATCCAGGACTCATCGCAAGATAATGGTTCAGAAGCAGTTCTCCGCCACCAACCGCATTACCCTTAATTTTAATTACATACTCATTGGGCCTTAGTTGAATATTGTCACGAATACGGATGACTGGTACCACCAAACCCAACTCAAGCGCACATTGTCTTCGAATCATAATAATCCGATCAAGCAAGTCTCCACCTTGTTGATTGTCAGCCAGTGGAATCAAGCCGTAACCAAACTCAAATTCGATCGGATCCACCTGAAGTAAATTAATAACACTTTCGGGACTTCTGACCTCTTCAATCTGCTGTTCTTCTTCCAATTGCTCTTCCGCCTCTTGTTTCAAGTTCAGATTATTCTGCATTCGCCAGGCGGCAAAAGCCAGCATACCTGCCAGAGGGAGCGTCGTAATCACATGAATTGGCGTAAAGAATCCCAGCATCGCAATAACAAAAGCTACGATATAGATGAGTATCGGATATGTAAACAACTGGCCGGTAATATCTTCAGCCAAGTTTCCTTCCGATGAAGCTCTGGTTACGATCAGACCTGCTGCAGTTGAAATAAGCAGCGCGGGAATCTGACTAACCAATCCGTCTCCGATGGTCAATACCGAGTATGTGGAGAGTGATGTTGCAAAGTCGAGACCGTGTACCGTCATACCGATAATAAATCCACCGATCAGGTTGATCAGGAGAATGATAATACTTGCAATGGCATCTCCTTTTACGAATTTGCTGGCACCATCCATCGCTCCATAAAAGTCGGCTTCACGTTCAATTTTGGAACGACGCTCACGCGCCTGCTGTTCGTTGATCAAACCAGCATTCAAGTCCGCATCGATACTCATTTGTTTACCAGGCATTGCATCGAGAGTAAACCTCGCCGCTACTTCAGCTACGCGCTCGGATCCTTTGGTAATTACGATGAACTGTACCACAACCAGGATCAAAAACACGATGAAACCTATTGCGATTTCGCCTCCGGCAATCCAGCTACCGAATGTTGCAACAACCGCTCCTGCATCGCCTTTACCCAGAATCAGCTTGGTAGTTGAGATGTTAAGTGCCAGCCGGAACAACGTAGTAATGAGCAACAACGCCGGAAATATGGAAAACTGTAATGCTTCTTTGCTGTTCATGGCAACAAGCAAGATCATCAAAGCAATAGAGATGTTGATAACGAGCAACATATCGAGCAGCCAGATGGGGATCGGGAGAATCATCATCAACACAATGCCGATAATACCCGCAAGGATAGCTAAATCTTTTGTTTTCAATGAATGTACGGCCTCCGATCCCTGTTATTTCGTTCTGCCCTTAAGTTTATATACATAAGCCAGCACTTCGGCTACAGCTTGAAACAAATCGGCCGGTATAGCGTCACCAATCTCAGCTCTCTGGAACAATGCCCGTGCCAGTGGTTTGTTTTCCATCGTAATCACACCGTGTTCTTTGGCAATTTCTTTAATGCGCAGAGCGACATAATCCTGCCCTTTAGCAATAATTTGCGGAGCCTCCATCTCAGACCCCTCATACTTCAATGCTACTGCAAAGTGTGTCGGGTTCGTGATGATTACATCTGCATTCGGTACTTCCTGCATCATACGCTGCATAGCCATACGACGCTGACGCTCCCGAATTTTGCCCTTAATCAGCGGATCGCCTTCCATTTTCTTATACTCATCCTTGATATCTTGCTTCGACATGCGTATATTCTTTTCATAATCGTACTTCTGGTACATGTAGTCGAATACGGCAAGTACTAAGAGTGCAACTGCAATTTTGACACCAAGATTCAAAGTAATTGAAGCGGCGAACTGTAAAATCGCATCCATTGAAAAGTGTGATAATGAAGCAATATCAGACTGGTAACTAATAATCGTGCTGTATACAAGGTAGCCGATAATAGACATTTTCAATATGGATTTTGCAAATTCCACTAATGAACGAAGTGAAAAAATATTTTTAAAACCTTTGATTGGATTTAATTTCTCGAGCTTCGGCTTTAAGCCCTCACCTATAAGAAGAAAACCCACTTGCATGTAGTTAACGATTAACGCAATCAGAGCTGCGCCAAGCAACACGGGAGCGAGCAACAACATCACTTCAATCCCGTAACGCATCATTAGTGCCATCACATTTTCTTCGGTAACATTCATGCTGAGTCGATTAATAAAAATATCCGTAAACAGCTTTACCATGCGCTCTTTATAGAACGAGCTAAACATCATCATGGTCAGAAATGTAAACAGGAGAATCGAGGCACCGGATAATTCCATGCTTTTGACGACTTGGCCCTTTTTTCGTGTATCCTGCCGCTTTTTAGGGGTGGCTTTCTCTGTTTTCTCCCCAGAAAATAACTGGAGGTCAAGTTGAAGTTTCATCTGAATCCTGTCCTCCGTTTCACTCATCCCGGCCTTTGTCCGATTGTCCCAAGCAGTTTTTCCATTGTTCGGAACATGACCTCGAACAATTGACCAAACACAAAGGCGAAGCTGGGAACCAGCAGGAGCAAAATAGCAATTCCAACGAGTACCTTGAGCGGCATACCTACAGCAAATACATTAAACTGTGGAGCCGTTTTGGCTAAAAAGCCTAACCCTACATCCGTCAGAAACAGAGCAACCACAATGGGAGCGGCCATCTGAAAAGCAAGCATGAAGGATTCTCCTAACGTACGTACTAGAAATTCCGCAATGCTGCCGTCCGCCATCTTCAAAAAGAATATATTCGATAGCGGGATCCATCGATAACTGTATACGATGCCATCCAGCAGATAATGATGTCCATTCATAGTTAAAAAAAGAAGTACAGCAAAAGCATATTTAAAGTTACCTGTAAGAGGTGCGGATGCACCTGTCATCGGGTCATACACATTAGCTATACCGAAACCAATCTGGATATCAATAAATGCACCTGCAGTCTGTACAGCCGTCATCAAAAGATAAGCCACAAATCCCAAAAGTAGACCGATGAGAATTTCTCTGATTATTAGCAGAATGTAACTCAAGTCCGTTGGAACGGTTTGATGAATTCCAAAGGTCATATATACTGTCAACGTAACGAAAGCAGATATCCCTATTTTAAACGATGTAGGTACATTTCGAGCTGAAAAGACCGGTGCAGTTACAAAAAATGAGGCTATTCGACAAAACATAAGCAGAGCAACAGGGAAACTTTGCAGCAATGTCTCCATCGGCTAAAGCCTACCCTATGTATCTGTACAAATTGTCGAGTATGTTAAACGTAAAATCGATTAATATATTCAAGATCCAAGGCCCGAACAAAAGCACCGCCAGCAGCACTGCAACAATTTTAGGTACAAAGGCGAGCGTCTGCTCTTGAATCTGAGTCGTTGCTTGGAAAATACTAATCATAAGTCCTACAACCAGAGCTAGTATAAGCATAGGTGCACTGGCCAGCAATGACGTGTATACTGCTTTTCCGGCCAGACCGATAATAAACTCCGAAGTCATGACCGTCCTCCTTTAACTCTCCGGTTCAAGTATTAAAACTCAGCAACAGTGACTTGACTACCAGATACCACCCGTCTACCAGAACAAAGAGCAGTATTTTAAAAGGTAATGAGATCATGACCGGGGGAAGCATCATCATACCCATGGCCATGAGCGTACTCGCCACAACGATGTCGATCACCAGGAAAGGAATAAATATCATGAACCCCATCTGGAAAGCTGTTTTGAGCTCACTGATTGCATATGCCGGTACCATTACCGTGATTGGAATATCCTGATACGATTTAGGCTGTTCCGCCTGATTGTATTTCATGAACAGTAAGATATCCTTCTCACGCGTATGAGTAAACATAAATTTCTTAATCGGATCTGCTGCCTTTTCCAGCGCCTCCGTTTGTGTTAAATCTCCTTTAAGGTAAGGTTGCAATGCAACCTGATTAATGGAAGACAACGTAGGAGACATTATGAAAAGTGTAAGAAAAAGGGCCAGACCGACCAACACCTGATTCGGAGGCATCTGCTGGGTTCCAAGTGAAGTTCGGACAAACCCAAGCACAATAACAATCCGAGTAAAACTGGTCATCAGTACCAGCAATGCCGGGGCTATGCTAAGCACGGTAATTAATAGAATAATAGATAATGAACTAGTACTTGGCGTGCTGCCATCACCGTTCCCAATCTGTATATCAATATTAGGAATCGGCTCGGCAAAAGCCACCGTAACGGATGCCAGGCTGATAAGTCCTATGAAACAACACGCTAACCAAATCTTTTTCTTCATGAATCCCTCGACCGATCTGTAGTATTGTCTTGATCCAGGAGCTTCTCCATCTTCTCTTTACGGTTTGGCATCTGCCGAAGTTTGGACTCAAACATCTCATGAAAAGAAGCAGTGTCCTCAATTTCCATTTCCCGAGGCGGCTCTTCTTTACGAAGACGTTTAGCGAGCTTGGCTATGATGGGTGGAAGGCTTCCTTGCTGTGAAACAGCATCCCGTTCAAAGGAATCTATGATTCGCTGTGCTTCTTCCAAATCCGAAACCTTATCCAGCAACTGTATATTCTCGCCCACACCAATCAAATAAACGTTTCCGCCAATCTCTAAAATTTGCAGTGACTTGTTTTGCCCTAGTCCGACTCCGCCCAGAATGCGAATGGTTCCGCTTCGAAACCATTGCTGATTTCGTTTGTTCAAGAATCGGATCAGGTAGACAATAAGAACCAGGATGACGGCCAGGACAACAATCACCCATACTAGCTGTAGATAATAATTGATTCCCGCGCCAGCTGGTTCTGGAGTACCCCCCTGAGCCATCAACATGTTTCTTAAGCTCCCAGTGTTTTGCTGATTGCTTCGATAACCCGATCAGATTGGAAAGGTTTAACGATAAAATCTTTGGCTCCAGCTTGAATGGCATCAATAACCATTGCTTGTTGGCCCATTGCAGAACACATAATTACTTTTGCATTTGCATCAATTTTTTTAATTTCTTTCAGAGCAGCAATACCATCCATCTCAGGCATTGTAATATCCATTGTAATCAGATCTGGACGAAGTTCCTTGAACTTCTCAACTGCTTGTGCACCATCTGGTGCTTCTCCTACGACTTCGTACCCATTTTTGGACAAAATGTCCCGGATCATCATTCTCATAAATGCAGCGTCGTCTACGACTAAAATTCGGTTTGCCATGTTGGTTCAAATCCTCCCTAGATTGTGCTTATTGTAATTTCTGAATACGGTCCCATTGGCTTAGAATATCTATAACACGAACACCAAAGTTTTCGTCAATGACGACAACTTCTCCCTTGGCGATCAGTTTGTTATTGACCAAAATATCGACAGGTTCACCAGCCAACTTATCCAGTTCGACAATCGAACCTTGTGATAATTCCAATATATCTTTAATTTGCTTCTGGGTCCTTCCTAATTCTACGGTGACTTTAAGGGGAATGTCCATCAATAAATTCAAATTGTTCTCGTCCACATGAGCAAAAGCCCCATTTTGCAAATTGGCGAATTGAACAGGCTGTACATTCACATTCCTATTTGGTGCACCACCATAGTGTTGAGGTTCGCCGTAAGCTGGCTGTGGTGGCATATTGTATGGTTGCTGCGGTGGCATACCGTATGGTTGCTGCGGTGGCATACCCATCGGAGCTTGACCATATCCACTATAGTCCTGAACTGGCTGCTGTGGAACATGTGGAGGCATCTGTTGATGAGCCGCTGGCGGCTGCTCCATAGCTGGTTGCGGCGTTGGCGCTGGCGTAGGAGGCGCAACAGGTGGTGGTGTCGGCGCAGGCTCGGGTGTTGAAGCTACAGGAGCACTGGAGGTCGACTCTTGAGCACCTCCGATTAACATATCCACCATATTTTTCGCAAAATGTACAGGAAGCAGCTGCATCAGATTCGAATCAATCAGATCCCCTACTAACAGACGGAACGAAACTTGAATAAGTGTTTCATCTGGCGGGAGATTGGTCACACCCTCGCCGCTTTCCAAGTTGAGAATATCAATCCCTGGAGGAGAAATATTAACAAACCGGTTGAAGATGGTCGACATAGATGTGGCAGAAGACCCCATCATTTGGTTCATCGCTTCCTGTACCGCACTAATGTGAATTTCGTTCAATTCTTCGTCGGCCGGATTTCCTTCACCGCCCAACATTAGATCAGCGATAATCTGCGCGTCTCTCTTTTTGATAACCAGTGAGTTAATGCCCTCGAATCCATCCACATAGTTCACATGAACAGCAACATGTGGTTTAGGAAAAGCCTCTTCGAACTGTGTTCGGCTAATAATTGATACTTTAGGTGTTGTAATATCCACTTTAAGGCCTAATAGTGTGGACAACGCAGTCGCAGCACTGCCAAAGGTGATGTTACCAATCTCGCCCAGGGCATCCTGTTCCAGCTCCGTTAGAAAATCATCAACCGTTTTCTCAGCGGGTTCAGAACTCGAGATGGATTCCGATTGCCGAAGCAAAGCGTCGATCTCTTCCTGGGATAAATAATCCTTACTCGTCAAATTCTTCAACTCCTTCGGTGACAATTTGATCTATTTGCACAGCCACACGGTCCTTAATGGTTCCTGGACTGCCGATATACTTCAGCCTGTCACCAACTTTAATGGAAAGCCCCTCTTCCACCGGTTTATTCAGCGTGATGACATCACCAACCGATAATCCTAAAAACTCGGCTATCGAAATTCTGGATTCACCAAGTTCGGCTACAACAGGTAATTTGGCTTTGTTTACACGTGATTTCAGCGCTTCGTATTCTTCCGGAGCTCTCGTTTTCTTCTCCGAAACAAACCACTGGTGCGTTGATAACCGGGACATAATAGGCTCAAGAACGACATGCGGTATACACAAATTGATCATGCCCGTGGTATCACCAATTTTGGTGCTTAGTGAGATCAAGGCAATGGTCTCATTGGGGGATACAATCTGCATAAACTGCGGATTCGTCTCCAACGCTTCCATTCTTGGCGATATATCCAGTACCGTCTTCCAAGCTTCCTGCAAACTTTCAAAGGCTCGGCTGAATATCCGTTCCATAATTGTCGTCTCAATTTCCGTCATGCTTGCAATTTTGGTCGGAGCACTGCCTGTTCCTCCAAGTAGACGATCCAGCATGGCATAACCCACGTTGGGGTGAACCTCCATTACCATTCGTCCCTGTAATGGCTCTGCTTCGAAAATGTTCAAAATCGTCATCTTGGGAATAGAACGAATAAACTCGTCATAAGGCAACTGTTCTACCTGCACGACATTGATCTGAACGAACGTCCGCAACTGGGCCGAAAAATAAGTGGTGAGAAAACGAGCAAAGTTCTCGTGAATACGCGTCAGGCTTCGAATGTGATCCTTGGAAAAACGAACTGCTCGCTTAAAATCATAGGATCTGATTTTCTTCTGAGTTTCTTCCTTTTTCAATTCCTCGGCGTCCATTTCACCAGAAGAAAGGGCTGCTAATAGGGCGTCAATCTCGTTTTGTGATAATACATCCACCATGTTCTCACCCCCTTACAGATCTACAGCTTGTTCTATTCATTACATTGGTGCTATAACAATGTCTGAAACGTTAGTGCTTTTCAAGTTCGGCTCAGGCAATGCTTCATTAATCAGCGCCGTCAGTCTCTCATTGAATTGTTTCATACCTTTGGCCGAACTCAGTGCCTCAGCCTTGGTGTCCGCAAGCGCCTCAATAATGATTGGCTTAACCGTGATACTTTTAATTTTTTCAAAGTCTTCTTTAGCTTTCTTATCCGATAACTTGAAAGAGAAACTAACCATAATAATACGATCTCCATCAGCCAAATTGGTCTTAATCTGTCCAAGCTCGGATGAAACCTCTACAATTTCATCTGCAGTCAGTTTTTTTTCTTCAGCAGCTGCCGCTGTATGTGTATTGTCGCTCTTGCCTTGACCTTGCATAAATACAAAAACTACGACCACAATGAGTGTGATTGCAAGCAATGCTGTTGCAATCCAGGGCATCATCTTTTTCATCAGGACTCCTCCGTTTGCTGCACTTTAATCGTGGCTGCCTGAACTCCAATTTCACGGTTGTATTCTTTGATTTTGGTAATCACTTCATCGGCCTTTTCAAGCACGATTAATCTTTTTCCCGTTACCAGAGTAATATACGTGTCCGGCGTCTCTTCCACGATCTCGACCATCAGCGCATTTAACCACATGGGAGAACCATTTAACCGCGTAACTGAAATCATGCCAAGCCCCCTCAATCATAGTGGAGGAGCAAGCTCCCCCACCATTTCAAAATCACTAATCAGTTATTAACGTTTCAGGTTAACGACCTCTTGAAGCACTTCGTCTGATGTTGTAATGATCCGGGAGTTCGCTTGGAAACCACGTTGTGCCACGATCATCTCGGTAAATTCATTCGTCAAATCAACATTTGACATTTCGAGCTGACCGGCAATGATAGCCCCCGTACCGTCTTCTGCACTATTTGCTGTCACCGGAGCAAGCGCACCATCCGGATTGGCATTCGCCGTCATGCGGTACAAGTTGCCGCCAATTTTCTCAAGACCTGAAGGGTTAACAACTTTACCAATCCCAAGCTGTGCTCCGGCTTGAGTCGTTCCATCAGCCATCGTTTGATTGATAAACCCATCCTGCCCAATGGTGAAGGATACAACATCATCCGGGATTGTGATGTTCGCACCGCCATTATCCATGACGAACAATCCGTCAGAAGTTACCAGGTTACGAGCAGCATCAACGTGGAAATCACCCGCACGAGTCAAATAAGGTACTTCTTGCGCATCGCTCAAACGCACCAAGAAAAATCCATCTCCATTGATTCGAAGGTCGGTTGGATTATTGGTAGTCATCGGGCTTCCTGCCAAGTGCATTGTGTCAATTGATCCTACGGAAACACCTAGACCTATTTGCTGTGCATTGACACCACCCGAAGGTGTATCCGTTGGAGCCGTTACCCCTTTAGTCGTTTGGCTCATAATGTCTTTGAACATCACTCGGCTTCCTTTAAATCCAACCGTGTTTACATTCGCGATATTATTACCAATGACATCGAGTTTGGTTTGAAAACCCCTCATCCCGGAAACGCCTGAGTACATCGATTTCAACATTTTACAAAATCCTCCCAGCCTTATATTGGTTGCCGCGTCAGTCGGTCAGCGGCATTCCGGCTCCCGAGAAGGGCCAGCCGGCTAAGAAATAATTACAGCACTATCGATTTGAGTAAAGACATTATCTTTCATACTTGCGCTATCCATTGCTGTAACGACAGTACGATTTTTGACATTCACGATAAAGGCCATATCCTGCATCAAAATGAGAGACTCTTTTGCTCCCTTGGCAGCAGCCTTATCCAGTGCAGAACCAATTTTCTTCATTTGCTCGGTTTTCAACTCGATGCCACGCTGTTCTAATCGTTTAGCTGCATGGTTGCTGAGTTTTAACAGGTTGTCTTCCAGTACTTGAGCAAAAGGTTTAGTTGGTGTGCTAGATGTGTCCCCCGTTTGGGGTTTGCGAAGCAAATTTGGAGTAACGGGGCCAGTATATAACTGTCCAACGGTTATGCGATCACTCATATGTTTTGCTCTCGATCTTCGGATTCACTCTTCCCGACATTTACATCAGACGGGTCACTACCATTAGAATTTGAAGTATCACTTTGAACATTCTGGACAGACGACTTCGTTTCTTCGGCTTGTTTGGCACGGTTCACCTGGATAATTTCATCCAGTTTAATTTCGTCATTACCTACCTTTGCATACTGAACCCCGTCTCGCACAATGATAGAATCTACAATACCCTGGCGAAGCGTACCATTGTCTGTTTTATCAGAAGAAAGCCAACTAATCTCCATGCCAATCATGCCCGATACCGCTCCAAGTGACTGATTCAACGTTTTGAGCTGCGTAGAAATGTTGACCAGTTGCTCCACCGAGCTAAATTGCGCCATTTGTGCGATAAACTCTTTATCTTCCATCGGCTGCATCGGATCTTGGTTCTGCAACTGTGTAATCAAAATTTTCAGAAATTGATCCTTACCAAGTTCTTTCGTTGAAGCACTTGTTGTAGCCCTATTCGCAGCAGCGTAATTAGGCCACGTATTATTTGTAGAAACAATTTCATTTGCCATATATTCACCTCATCCCTGTTTAAGCCTCTGCAGTAAATGAATCTCTCAGAATTTCGTTGCCTTCCACTTGCTCGCTACGCCAGTTGCGCAACTCTTCCTGCAGTCCCGCAGATGTCACAGCTTCATCGGTATGCTCCCCACGCTCACGGGAACGTCTTTGTTGCTGAGATTGATTCCCTTGTTGACGTCCGCCATCCTGATACATTTCGGATCCGAGCGAACTGTTCTGAGTGACCTCAAGCCGTTCCACCTGAATGCCCTGAGACTGTAACGAGGAACGTAATTGCATCATCTGTTGTTCAAGCATGTCCTTCGCCATGACATGTTCAGTCATGAACCTGGCAACCAATTGTCCGTTTTGTAATGTAATCTGTACATCCAATTTCCCCAAATGCTCAGGGCGGAGTGAGATTGTGGCTTCAGAAAATCCTTTTTGATTCACGATATCCAGCTTGCTCACCACAAATTGCGTCATTTCCTTAGCAAAATTCGTTGCTTGCATGACAGGCTCAGCAGGTTTGCTCACGGCTGTACCTGAGCTTCGCAAGGATAACTCCCCAGCTGTTACAATGTTCGAATGATGGATTACAGATTCCGCATCGGTAACGGGTGCTGAATCAGCTTTAACCGTTACTGTTGTTGCTTTAGATTCTGTTTGCACTCCTGCAGATGCAGTGATCTGAGTTGCTTTTGCATCTGTTTTGTGTACAGTAGTCGGAGCAACATTAAGAGATTGAACAGATGCATCCTTTATTGCTGAGAATGTATCCAGTATCGATTTGAGTTCAGACCAACCTTTTTTGCCATCCGTTTCGACTCCGGCTTCCTTCAACTGGCTTTGCAACTGCTGAAGCAACTGTTGGAATTCCGGAGCTTGCTTGACTACATTACTATCTTGTTTAAGAACTTGTGTTGACAATTGTGTTAGCACATCCTGTAATACAAAGCGGACTGCAGCCGGATGCTGAGACAGATCGACAGCAGATACAGATTCGGTAGCTTGATCTAAATTAGAACCGACTTCGCTTGACGAAGCTTGCTGATTTCCGTCCGAATCTTTACTTAATAATGCGTACAATTGCTGGATCAACGATTGAAGACCTGCAAGCATGGACGGATCATTTTCCAACGCTTTATCTAACGTATCCAGATCACCAAATAGTTTTTCGAGTTTTCCCATTAAATCTGACGAATCAGTATCAACGAATAGTGAACTTAACGCATCCGTTACAGATGTATTCTTTTCTTCATTTTCTGAGGCAAAAGTAAACATCAGCGGAGCAGACGTCTTTGTTGTTGATGCACCATTTGTCCCATCAGTACCTTCACCAGTTCCGCTTCCCCCAGCCAATGACTGTGCCAGTGTCTGCAAGAACTCAGCTCCAGTTCCCGTAACGGAACCTTTGGCCTGCGCTGTGGATGACTGTGATGAGCCAGATGTTTTGGAAGAAGCTGCAGCGTTCATTTGATATACGAGTGACATTTTTTCACCTCCCCTCCATGCGTTAAGGATAGAGTTGCTACTTATTGCCCATTAGCCGATTTAACACTTTGGCTGTCTCAACCGAATCTTCTTTTGACATGTTTTCCAACAGTTGAGATCGAGTTGCATCATTGACTGAATTGAGTATGGTCAGTGTTTTATCCGGGCTTATTTTATAAGTTTCGAGCAAGAGTTTGGCTCCACTTGACGCAGACATCGAAGCAAAGGTCTGGCTCAACTGATTTTTATCCAAGTTCTTACTGTTGGTTGCTGTTGTCGTGGTCGCTGCTGCTGTTTCCTTCTTCAATCGGGACTGCAGGGCATCCAAAGCAAGATCGCCTGAAGGCTTTGCATCCTTCATCAGCATGGTCACATCCGCTGCTGTCTTCGGGTCCATCTTTTCCAGCACCTTCGTCCGGGCAGTCGACTGCATCGCACTTAACATAAGCACCATTTCTTCATTCGTCATATTTTGCAAAATCGGCGCAGCTTTACTTGGACTCATGTCAGCATACATCTTAGCCAGACTTTTAATCTGCTTTTGATAATCACTTTCGGTTTCCGGTTCAGCAGTTGCAGCTGTTTCAGCAGCCTTATTCGCGTCATTCAGTTTCTTTTGCAGATCAGCCGTTTTCTGCGTCTCCGCAGTAGCCGCGTCTTTGGCCGCTTTGAGTTCTGCTTCTTTCGCAGTGACCTGGGATTTCAGCTTTTCAATCGTTGCTTCCGCACTCTCAACCTGCTTTTCGCTCTTTTCCAACTTTTCCTTCTCAGGATCAAGCACCGGATCAGGCACCCAATTTTTGACTACAGGAATTTTTTTGGCAAGTTCGAGCGCGTTATTCCGAATATCTACATTAAATAGAGTAAGCAGTACACCTAAGAGCACAACCGTAAATACAATCGGGATCGAAATCATGAGAAACTTTTCCCATCCACTCCCGGACTCTTTTTCGATATCAGTGTCTTTTACAGCCACCGTTCATTCCTCCTTCACGAGACAACTTCGCATCCGGCTCACATCAGTTCGCGCGGGCTTTGGCGGCGAAGCGTACAGTAGCCATCTCGTCCAGATCGTTCTGTTCCCGGAGGAGCATCTCCTGCTGAAATCTGCCTTTAGCCTTATCTCTCGCTCCAAGCCACACTTTTTCATCAATCACTTTACCATTCAGAAAGCTCTGATTCCGCTGCACATTGACCTGAGCGTGCTCGACATCACTGTTCTTACGCGATATGCATTCGTCAAGGTGATATGCATATCGCTGCATTTCCTGCAAGCTAGATACGGAAGCACAATTTTCAGTTGCTGCTTGAATAATGTTCATCAGATTATTTCGATCATTAATCAATTGCAACAAGTGCTCTTCTTCCGTCTGAAGTTTGCCGATCGCTGTGGATAACATCCATTCAGCCTGTGTCTTCTCATTGCTTTTCAGGTCAACAACCTTCTGGAAATGATATCGAAATTTCATCGTTTACCCTTCATCTCCTTGCGAATTCAAGAATCAAACGCTCCTGTACTTCACTCAACGTTACCTTTTCATCAACTTTCTGCTTCGTAAAATTCCAGATATGATCAATCTGATCCATTGCTTCATCTATGGCGGCATTTGATCCCCTTTGATAGGCACCGATGTTGATCAGATCTTCGGACTCCTTGTATACAGCCATCAGACGTTTCATATTGTTAACCGCATCAATCTGCTCTTCAGGAGCGATGTCCTTCATGACACGGCTAATGCTTGCAAGCACATCAATCGCTGGAAAATGGCCTTTATTCGCTATCGCACGGTTCAACACGATGTGACCGTCCAATATCCCTCGGACTGCGTCTGCAATCGGTTCGTTCATGTCGTCCCCATCGACTAGCACGGTATAGAAGGCCGTTATCGACCCTGTCGGCCCTGTCCCTGCACGTTCTAACAGTTTCGGTAGACTTGCAAAAACGGAAGGAGTGTAACCTCTCATTGCCGGCGGTTCTCCTACAGCCAAGCCGACTTCCCTCTGCGCCATTGCGTAACGGGTTACCGAATCCATCATTAACATCACGTTCATACCGCGATCTCTGAAATACTCCGCAATCGTCGTTGCTATGACAGCTCCCTTGATTCGAATCAGAGCAGGCTGATCTGACGTTGCTACGATCACGACTGACCGTTCCAAGCCTTCCGGACCAAGATCCCTTTCAATAAAGTCACGAACCTCACGTCCACGCTCACCCACCAGTGCAATCACATTCACATCTGCAGCGGTATTCCTAGCGATCATCCCCATCAATGTACTTTTTCCGACACCTGAACCTGCAAATATACCCACACGCTGTCCTTTTCCTACAGTGAGCAAACCGTCGATTGCTCTAACGCCCACACTCATCGTTTCAAGCACACGCGGTCTATCCATCGGGTTAACAGGGGTATTGGAAGTGGAATACATCGGCATTCGAGACGGCAACAATGAACCGTCAAGCGGCTGTCCGAGTCCATCCAGCACTTTACCAAGCAATTCAGATCCTACTTGTACACCTAAGGGTTTACCGGTTCCGACCACGTCACAGCCCGGACCAATGGATTGAAGTTCCCCCAGTGGCATAAGCAACACCTTGTTATCCCGGAACCCTACAACTTCAGCCTGCAACGGCTTGGCAGATTTACCAGGATAGATGTAACATACGTCGCCAATGCTGGCATCCGGTCCTTCTGATTCCACCATAAGTCCAATGACCTGGGTTACTTTTCCATTTATACGCACAGGATCGAATTGCCGCAGATGCTCCATATAACGCTGTGAACTAAGAACCTTCATGTTGATTTCTTCGCTCCTCATCCTCAAGTGCTATGCGGATCAGTTCTTTTTTAATCTCGGCAAGCTGTGTATCGATTCTTGCATCAACACTTCCAAATGAAGAACGAATAACACAGCCCTTATCTTTAACCGTAGCATCAGGCAAAATCTGTAACTCTGCCTGCGAATCAATGGAAAGAGCCAGTTCCTCCCTAGCTGCTTGTACAAAAGAAAATTGATCAGGCGCCACGCAGAGCGTGATCTGCCCCTGCTCTCTTTTTCTGGACAAACTCTGACGTATCAGTTCAATCGTTTGTTCGGGCTCTACCGTAAGCTGTTTATCTATCACTTTCTCCGCAATGCCACATGCAAGTTCAACAAGAAACGGCTCAGCTTCCTGAATAATCTGTTCTTTGGCTACGTACGCTTCCTGAAGCACGGCTTGTGCTTCTTTCATCATCTCTTCGATCTTCACTTGGAGATCCCGTTCAGCTTGTGCTCGTCCCTCTTCAAACCCTTGCTGAAAGCCTTGAGCGCGGAGAGCTTCAGTCAGATGTTCATCCTGCTCTCGTTGCTCCTGCCACCAGCGATCAATCTGTTCCTGGGCTTCCTGAAGCATTCGCTCCGCCTCTTCTGAAGCATCACGCACCTGCTTTTCCGCAAACTCCTTGGCATCTTCCAGCATCTCAGCAGTGAGACGTTCCGTTTCTTCATCGACTCGTGCCTGAAGCACTTCCGATTCAGAACCTGCCGCACCGTCCTCATCCAATCCAGTCTCTTCTTCACTGCCGTAATGGTGATGATTTTCGAGCCTTTTATGGTCTTCGACCGGTACATACTGGAAAGATTTAATCAAATTAGACAATGATATCATCTCCTCCACCACGTGCGATAATGATCTCACCGGCTTCTTCCAGTCTGCGGATCGTACCTACGATACGTGTCTGAGCTTCCTCCACATCACGAAGCCGCACAGGGCCCATGAATTCCATCTCTTCCTTGAATGTTTCGGACATCCGTTTCGACATATTACGGAATACGGCTTCACGCACTTCTTCGCTTGCCACTTTAAGTGCAAGCTGCAGATCGGCATTGTCGATATCCCGAATAATACGTTGAATGGAGCGATCGTCCACATTGACAATATCTTCGAAAACAAACATCCGTTTTTTGATCTCTTCTGCAAGTTCCGGATCCTGAATCTCAAGGGAGTCCAAAATCGTACGTTCCGTCCCCCGATCGACACCATTCAAAATCTGAACGATGGATTCGATACCGCCTGCATTTGTATAATCCTGCGTCACTGTAGAAGACAACTTCTGTTCCAGCACACGTTCCACCTGTGAAATAACTTCTGGTGATGTGCTGTCCATCACAGCTACTCTGCGAGCAACATCTGCTTGTTTCTCCTGAGGGAGCGAGGACAAAATGGCCGCTGCTTGCTCAAATTGCAGATAAGACAGTACAAGTGCAATCGTTTGTGGACTTTCATTCTGAATAAAGTTCAGAATCTGATTCGGATCAGCTTTGCGTGCGAAGTCAAACGGTCTAACTTGCAACGTAGCTGTCAAACGATTAATAACTTCAAGCGCTTTGGTGGAACCAAGTGCTTTCTCCAATATTTCTTTCGCATAGGTAATACCGCCCTGAGAGATATACTCCTGTGCCAAACAAATCTGATGGAACTCGGACATAATCATGTCTTTCTCGGATGCGTCAACCTTGCGCACGTTGGCAATTTCCAACGTAAGTTGCTCAATCTCTTCATCTCGGAGATGTTTAAAGATCTGAGCAGACACTTCCGGACCTAATGTAATTAACAATATTGCTGCTTTTTGTCTGCCAGTTAATCCGGCATTGCCTGCTTTTGCCAATGCGTTCACCTCTATTCGTCAGCCAGCCACGTACGCAGCAGATTGACGAATTCGTCCGGCTTTTTCTTGGCCAAACTCTCCAATTGTTTGCGCACCTGACTTTCGTTCGTCACACTGTCCAGTGTTATGGACGGGAACTCTGTTGCTACTGGAAGCGGGATTTCTTCCTCTTCTAGAATCTCATTTTGTTTACGACGACGACGTACTAACAAGATCACTACCGCAGCGATCAAGACCGCAATAAGTGCTCCGCCACCCCACATCATCGCTGGTGTTAACTGGAAGCCCGTATTTGCATCTGCAGCTGTTGCAAAGCCCTGTGACATGACGGATACTTTTTTTGTCAGGTCTGCGTCAGTTATCGTTGTGCCTGAGTCTGCCAATGACGCTCGAACGATATTAACTAGAATATTTTCGATCGCATCTCGAACAGGCTGTTGCAATTCGGTTTGCCCTGCGGGTGGTTCAACCGCCACGTTGATGGTTAAATCTTTTACAGTATATGGGCTTGAAATGATATCTTTGGCAATTCGATTCACTTCATAATTGATCGTACTTGATGATTCTTCCGAATTCGCATTGCTATTGGAATCAGAAGAAGGATACCCAGGCACATCCTGTTGGCCGGTTCCTGCTACACCACCTGTCGGAGTTGCTCCACCGGTGTAACTCTTCTGAATTTGCTGCACACTGATCTCGATCCCTTTCATGTTCTCTTGATCAACAGGTGTAACGAGATTTTCTTTACTTGTCACTTTATCGAAGTTCAGTTTGGAGGCCACCAGAACGTTGACCTTATCCTCACCTACAATTTGAGAGAGGAATTGCTTCACGTTATTTCGTACGTCGCTCTCAAACTTTTTCTGTAATGCCATATTCTCCTGCACTTCAGATGACAAGCCACCACTGCCACCGCGAGCGGTTGGAACGAGTTCAGCCTCATCCGTGTTCGTGATGGTGATGTTCTCGATGGGCAAGTTCGGAACAGCTGTTTTAACCAAATTAAAGTATCCATCTACAGCTGCCTGGTTCGGGTGATACCCCGGTTTAAACTGCAACGCTACGGAAGCCGAAGCTTTGTCCTGTTCTTCCAAGCCTGCAAAGATATTATCTTTTGGCATGTTAACAAGGACTTTGGCATCCTGAATCCCCTGCATGCGCTGGAGCAGCTTTTCAACTTCTCCATTTAACGCATTATTGTATTTCACATCAAACTCTTTATCTGTCATGCCGATTGGTGATGATGAGCTTTCAAACGCTTTATAACCAAGGGAACCATTCTGAATAATGCCTTGGGATCCGATATTCACTTTCGTTAGCGCTACATCTGTACTAGGTACAGAAATACTTTTTCCGTCCGCGCTAAGTTTATATGGGATATTAGAGGAGTTCAGATAATTGATTACACCAGCTGAATCACTTGCATTTAAATCTGTGAACGCCACTTCATATTCTGTCTTGGATAACTGCATCGTGAGAACCACTGCTGCCAAAATCAGAAATAGGAAGGTTGAAATAAATAATGTTTTCTGCTTTTTGCTAAAGCTATTCCAGTACTGTGAAGCCTTGTCCCTGTACTGGGCAATTCTCTCATTCACTCTGTCACCCCATCCGAAACTTTGCTTAGTCTGTCCTGACAAAAGCCTGAGCGTTCTCCTAGCTTTGTTCAGGAGCAGCATCGCAGCTGCTTGTCGTAATGATCAGCGCTACTGTTTGCGCAAATGAAATCTTATAGTTGCGTGCGCATAACCTCTTGATATGCCTCAACCACTTTGTTACGTACCTGAGTGGTAAGTTGCAGACTAAGCAGGGCTTGTTCCGAAGCAATCAACACCTGATCAACATTCGCTTTACCTACCAAAAATTGATTTGACATTTCATGGGCCTGAGTTTCCTGTGCGGCGACAGAACCCAGTGCATTTTGTAAGTATGTACCGAAGCTCTGAATGCTTTCGGCTGGTGTAGAAGGTTTATTTTCAGTTGCCACACTCTTCATCTGCAACGGCTGAACTCCCTGAGTGTTAAACATATTGTTCTGAATCATGAATGTCCCTCCCTTTTATCTCTTCTTTTTAGATCGTTGTCGAAGAATGCAACAGTTAACCTTTTCCAATTTCTAACGCTTTAGAAATCATCGCTTTGGTTGAATTCAGTGCGGTCACGTTAGCCTCATAAGAACGTGAAGCCGAGATCATATCGACCATTTCTTTTGCAATATCCACATTAGGCATGAACACGTAACCTTCTGCGTTTGCATCTGGATGAGTCGGGTCATAGACCGGCTTGAATGGTGACTGATCTTCCCGAATCTCGGTTACTCTGACACCATCACTTGAACCTCCGCCACGCATCTGGTTTTGCAACATCGTGCTGAAGGATGTTTTATTCGGTTCAAGTACTACCATTTTGCGCTTATAGGGAACTGCGACCCCATTCGACATGCTCGCGCGCGTGGTTTCTGCATTTGCAATATTGGAAGAAATAACGTCCATACGCAAACGTTGAGCTGTAAGAGCCGAGGCACTGATTCCGAAACTGTTGCTAATGTTCAACGTGGTTATCTCCCTTCTACGCCTACTCGCATCATTTTAATTTGTTCGTTTACTTGCTGGATATAAGCGTTGTAACGCAATTGATTATCCGCCAGAAGGCTCATCTCTCGATCAATGTCCACATTATTTTGGTTATTATTCATGGAAGTGGACTGGTCCATATTAACTACTGGTGTCGGTACTGAAGAGGAAGGACCTATGACAAAATGCCTTGGATCCGTTACTTTTCCTTTAAGAACAGGTAAACCGCCGCTCATCTGATCCTGTAACATTTCTTCGAAAGAAACGTCTGATCGCTTGAAATACGGGGTATCGGCGTTCGCTACGTTATCAGATATCGTTCGTTGTCTCATGTTCGACGCATCGAGCGCACCTTGTAATCTTTTAAAGCTGATATCGTTTAAAAGATTCACAATATCCCTCCTCTCATTAGTATATATGGAAAAAGATTGAATCTTTTTGCGCGAAACTGCTGTTGTTTTTTCGACAAAAACATTCGTGTTTACACGGTTTTCTAGGACTTAAGTAGAATTAACTCTGATGTTGTCGTATAACATAAGTTTCTTCGAGTTTGGGATATATTACAATAAGAAAAAAGCCCTATCTTTTCTTAAAGAGAGGGCTTTTTGTGTATTTTCTGCAAAATATGATTTTTTTCGTAAATATTCAGTCCCAAATCAAAAATGTGTTAACAATCTTGAGGCATCGCCTTAAACATTCTTAAAATAAAACTCATTATTCCCGCCTGCATTTCAGTCTGAACACATCTAAATGTACCTTTCCACATCAGAATTTCTGTTTGTTAAGTTTAGTATATTTTACCGCCATATTAGGGTTTTAAGCTTATAGTACATTGTATTTTTATGAAGTCGACTCTATTTTATTTCACATTTTATGTATAGGAACTCATTCCATCTATCATTTCTGACGCAACACTTTCTTAACAATTGTATAGGTCACTACTATTTTATATTTCGAAAATAATTGTTGCCTTCTCTGTTTTCCACAAAACGACGTTTTGCGCATTTGCGCAAACTTTTCCAGCTTATTCGCTTAGCAACAGATAACATTTAAATAATTAAAATTCTTTTAATGGAAATTCATGGTTGCTTAAAAATGGGAATACCAACTAACCCGCTACCCTTTATACTGATATAAATGCGGCCCAAGTCCTAGTTTCTAACATAAATTGTCGCCACCTCTCTTTTATCGGTCTAATCATCAGAAAAGGTTAGATCATAATAAAAATAAGGGTACGTACTCAAAAACACGACACCTAACACAGCATGATCTGCACAAAAGGCACAGAGCATATGAAAGAATGTCTACTGTTTTTGATACATACCCCAAGTTTTACTCCATACAACCATCATATCATGTGGTAATACAAGCTATATTTATTCCTCTTTGCTCTTACTTAAAGGATGTACTGACTTAAATCTCGATCGGTCGCAATATCATGTAATTTTTCACGCACATACTCTGGTGTAATCACCATACGTTCCAACGTAAGCTCAGGAGCCTCGAAGGACAAGTCTTCTAGAAGTTTTTCCAATATGGTGTGCAGACGGCGAGCTCCAATGTTTTCTGTGTTTTGGTTAACAGCTTCCGCGAGCTTGGCAATCTCCCGTATTGCCTCTTCCGAGAACTCAATCTCAATATTCTCTGTGCGCAACAAATCGACATATTGCTTCGTTAGCGCATTTTGAGGTTCCGTTAGAATGGAGACAAACTCCTCCAGAGTAAGACTGTTCAACTCTACACGAATCGGGAAGCGCCCCTGAAGCTCTGGAATCAGATCCGAAGGTTTAGCCACATGGAATGCACCAGCCGCCATAAACAGAATATAATCCGTTTTGACGGGCCCATACTTGGTCATGACCGTTGATCCTTCGACAATGGGTAGAATGTCACGCTGAACTCCCTCACGAGACACATCTGGCCCACTTCCACGACCTTGACTGGCTACTTTATCAATCTCATCGATGAAAATAATGCCTGTCTGCTCTGCACGTCTTATGGACTCCTGAGTCACATCATCCATATCAATTAATTTGCTCGCTTCTTCTTGAATAAGCACTTTACGCGCTTCCTTAATCGCCAATTTACGTTTCTTCGTACGACGCGGCAACAAACTGCCAAACATCTCCTGCATGTTCATGCCCATCTGATCATTACCCTGGCCAGCAAACATATCCATCATGTTCGGCGTATTGTCCTCTACATCAATCTCAATGATGTCATCTTCCAATTTACCAGACAACAGATCAAACTTGATTTTACGACGACGTTCGGCTACACCTGCATCAGGTTCAGGTTCATCCTGATCCTGCGCTGCATTTCCATTCCCGTTGTTTCCAAAGATCATTTCAAACGGATTACGCTGGTTTTTAGACTTAGACTGAGAAGGAGCCAAAATATGTACAATGCGCTCGTTAGCAGCTTCTTCCGCTTTATCCTTCACTTTTTCAGTTCGCTCAAGCTTGACCATACGCAAGGAGGTTTCAATCAAATCCCGAACCATGGATTCCACATCACGGCCGACATATCCCACTTCGGTAAACTTGGTTGCTTCGACTTTGACAAAAGGTGCCCCTACCAGCTTTGCAAGACGACGCGCAATTTCCGTTTTACCGACACCTGTAGGTCCAATCATCAGTATATTTTTAGGTACAATATCATCCTGTGTATTTTCTGGCAAAAGACTGCGTCGATAGCGATTACGAAGCGCTACGGCCACTGATTTCTTCGCCTGTTTTTGACCTACGATATATTTATCCAATTCCGCAACAATCTGTCTTGGCGTTAAAGCTTGAGAATTCATATGCTTCCCTCCTACGAGTATGTTGACGTCAACTCAGCCACAAGAGCAAAGAATCTCCTTAACGTAAACCGGAGCAGATGCAGCATCTTGTCCTGTACGGGAGATTTCTTTGTTCCTACAATTCTTCGACGATAATATTACTATTCGTGTATACACACAACTCGGAAGCCACCTGAAGCGACTCACGCGCGATATCTTTTGCTTCCATCTGTCCAGCATGGCGTTTCAGCGCCCGCGCAGCGGACAAAGCAAAATTACCGCCTGAACCGATTGCAATGATATCATCGTCCGGCTCGATAATCTCGCCACCGCCTGAAATAAGAAGCATTCCTGTTTTGTCCATCACGATCAGCAAAGCTTCGAGCTTCCGCAGAATGCGATCCTGCCGCCAGTCCTTCGCAAGTTCAACAGCAGCCCGTTGCAGATTGCCATGGTGCTCTTCCAGTTTACCTTCGAATTTTTCAAACAGTGTAATTGCATCGGCTACAGAACCGGCAAACCCAGCAACAACCTGTCCACGATATAAACGTCTTACTTTTTTGGCTGTATTCTTCATTACAACGCTCTGGCCCATAGTTACCTGACCATCGCCCGCAATCGCTGCCTTGCCATTATGACGGACAGCACAGATCGTTGTCGCATGAAATGACATATCCATGATATCAGCTCCCCCACGAATAATTTATACGCGTTCTGGAACGGTTAGACCTTCTGAAGCAGCAAACTTGGCGATGCCATCCAGGGCACGGTTTGCAAGTGCTTCATTTTTTTCTTTTTTGTTACGAATTTTCGTTTCCAATTTTGGCAACAAACCGAAGTTAGCATTCATTGGCTGGAAGTGTTTGAAATCCGCTGTTGTAATATATTGAGCCATACTGCCTAGTGTCGTTTCTACCGGCAATACAACAAGTTCTTGTCCTAATGCTGCTTTAGCTGCATTCATGCCGGCAATGAGACCCGATGCGGCAGATTCAACATATCCTTCTACCCCTGTCATCTGACCAGCAAAGAACAAATTAGGACGCTCTTTGAATTGGTACGTTGGACGAAGCAGCTTCGGTGAGTTAATAAATGTATTCCGGTGCATGACACCGTAACGCACAAACTCAGCATTTTCAAGACCTGGAATCAGTGAGAAGACACGTTTTTGTTCTCCCCATTTCAAATGCGTTTGGAAGCCCACCAGATTATACAACGTTCCCGCTGCATTGTCCTGTCTAAGTTGTACTACAGCATGAGGCAATTCACCTGTATGCGGGTTAACCAAGCCTACCGGCTTCATAGGTCCAAACAATGCTGTTTGTTTGCCCCGTTTCATCATGACTTCAATCGGCATGCAGCCTTCGAAATAGATTTCCTTTTCGAACTCTTTTAACTGAGCAACCTCTGCGGTAATAAGAGCTTCATAAAAGATATCAAACTCTTCTTCTGTCATGGGACAGTTGAGATAAGCCGCTTCTCCTTTATCATAACGAGAGGCAAGGTATACCTTGTTCATATCAATGGAATCTTTTTCAATAATCGGAGCAGCAGCATCATAAAAATAGAAGTATTCCTCACCCATTAATGCTTTAATCTGCTCGGACAACGCCGGCGAAGTCAGTGGTCCAGTCGCAACAACAACTATCCCGTCCTCTGGTAACGAAGTTAGTTCTTCGTTCACCACTTCAATCAGCGGATGTTGATGCAATGTCGATGTAATCTCACCCGAGAAGCCATCCCGGTCAACAGCCAAAGCTCCTCCTGCCGGAACAGCATGTCGATCAGCTGCCCCGAGTACGAGCGAATTCAACATTCTCATCTCTTCTTTTAGAACGCCAACAGCATTCGCCAGTCCATTGGCACGCAGAGAGTTACTGCATACGAGTTCTGCAAATTTATCCGTATGATGAGCCGGTGTTTTGACAACCGGTCTCATCTCATATAACTTCACACGCACACCGCGACTGGCAATCTGCCACGCCGCTTCTGATCCAGCCAGTCCCGCTCCAATTACCGTTACTTGTTGTTCACTTGTCAAAATCATTTACCCCCATCATTATGCTAATCCGTTGATTCATCTTCCGGTTCTTCCACCGGCTCCTGATGATCACATGAAGTACACTGCAATCTTGTTCCTTTTTTGTTTCGCTTCTCGATCATTAACGATCCACAGCTCGGACAAGGTTTAGCGGAAGGTTTATCCCAAGATACAAAATCACATTCCGGATATTTGTCACAGCCATAAAAAATACGTCCTTTTTTACTGCGGCGTTCCACCACATGCCCTTCCTTACACTTCGGACAAGTTACACCGATGTCTTTAATAATCGGTTTCGTATTGCGGCAGTCAGGGAACCCTGAGCATGCGAGGAACTTTCCGAAACGACCCAGTTTATACACGAGCGGCTTGCCACATTTCTCACAGATCTCATCCGACACCTCGTCTTCGATCTCGATCTCTTTCATTTCTTCCTCAGCAAACTCCAGCCGTTTTTCGAAAGATTCATAGAATTCAGCCAGCACTTTAACCCAATCTTCAGAGCCTTCCTCTACATGGTCGAGATCACCTTCCATATTAGCGGTAAACTCTACATTCAGGATTTCCGGGAAAAATTCTTCCATCTGCTCAATGACCAGCTCTCCCAGCTCTGTCGGCATAAACTTCTTCTCTTCGATCGCAACATATCCGCGTTTCTGTATGGTCTCCAGTGTCGGCGCATATGTACTCGGTCTACCTATGCCGAGCTCTT
The DNA here is from genome assembly GCF_003719335.1 of Paenibacillus amylolyticus. Classification (GTDB taxonomy): domain Bacteria; phylum Bacillota; class Bacilli; order Paenibacillales; family Paenibacillaceae; genus Paenibacillus; species Paenibacillus amylolyticus_D. The sequence continues at coordinate 353,547 of NZ_RIAS01000005.1, read as the reverse complement.
CCAAGGTTTTAACCAACCGTGCTTCGGTATAACGTGGCGGCGGCTGCGTAAAGTGCTGTTTAGGCTCAATCTCCTGCTTCTCCAGCACATCTCCACTCTTGAGCGGAGGCAACAAACGGTCTTCCTCGGTTGTACCATCGTCGTTTCCTTCTACATACACTTTCATGAAACCCTGAAAGCGCACCTTGGAACCCGCCGCACGGAAGATTGTATCTCCCGCAGCGATATCAACCGAAAGTGTATCCAGAATAGCCGAAGACATCTGACTGGCTACAAAACGTTCCCAAATCAACTTATATAAGCGGAACTGATCACGACTCATGAACGATTTAATCGAATCTGGATCACGCAAAATGGAAGTCGGACGAATCGCTTCGTGGGCGTCCTGAGCGTTTGAAGCCTTTTTCGAATAGTTACGCGGGCTCTCTGGTGCAAATGTCTCGCCATACTTTCCAACGATATATTCTTTGGCTTCTTCCTGCGCAGAAGAAGCAATACGCGTCGAGTCTGTACGCATATACGTAATGAGACCGACTGTGCCTTCTTTTCCAAGGTCTACACCTTCATAAAGCTGTTGCGCAACCGACATCGTCTTGGAAGCCCTGAAATTAAGTTTACGTGCCGCTTCCTGCTGTAGTGAACTTGTTGTAAAGGGTGCCGAAGGATTTCGAGTTCTCTCTTTCTCCTTCACTTCCTTGATCGTAAAGTCAGCTCCTTCGATCTGTTTCAAAATCGCCTGTACTTCAGCCTCACTGCCAAGCTCTGTTTTCGTGCCGTTCAACTTATGAAACTTTGCCTCAAACGGATTGCCATCTGCACTCAGTTTGGCTGTAATGCTCCAGTACTCTTCCGGTTCAAATTCGTCAATTTCATTTTCACGATCCAAAATAATTTTGACGGCAACAGACTGAACTCGTCCTGCTGATAATCCTTTTTTTACTTTCTTCCATAATAGTGGACTGATTTTGTACCCAACGAGCCGATCCAAAATGCGCCTAGCTTGCTGTGCATTGACCAAATCCATATTTATTTTACGCGGCGTTTTGAATGCGTCCTTAACCGCTTGTTTGGTGATTTCATTAAATACAACTCGGCAATCCGCCGTGTCATCCAGTTCAAGTGCATGTGCCAAATGCCAGGCAATGGCTTCACCCTCACGATCGGGGTCGGCCGCGAGATACACTTTTTTCACCTTCTTGCGTGCATCCTTAAGTTCCTTCAATACTGAACCTTTGCCGCGGATCGTAATATATTTCGGATTAAAATCATTCTCTACCTCAACGCCGATCTGACTCTTTGGCAAATCGCGCACATGTCCCATCGAAGCTTTCACGATGAACTTGCTACCTAAATATTTGCCGATCGTCTTCGCCTTTGAGGGCGACTCCACGATTACGAGTGCATCCGCCATAGGTTCATCCTCCTCTCAGTCATGAAACTGTTCATGTACTTCACTTCATACTTCGTATTATATACTCCACATACTGCACAGGTTGCAGCATCGTCATACCCTAGCATATTTGGTTCCTGGTAATTGGCTAATCTGCTTTTTTATGATTAAAGATAACAGAACTGAATGTAAATGTCCAAAATCCCAACCTAATTGCTCAATAAGTTGATCCAAAGATTGCTCTTCCTGCTCAAGTAAAACGATAATACGTTGTTCGTCTGTAGAAAGCTCCACCGCCGGAAACAAACCTTGCTCTTCAGAGCTCGCGTTTTCTGCCGAACGTCCTCTATTGTAAGGAAGTTGTTCTGCATTTTGCAAGTCCGAATGATACTCTTCCAATAAATCAGCCGCACAAGTGACCAATTTGGCCCCCTGACGAATTAAGTTATGTGCCCCACGACTCTTCGGCGAGGTTATCGGCCCTGGAACCGCAAAAACATCCCTGCCTGCCTCCAGTGCGGCATCAGCAGTAATCAGTGAGCCACTTCGTATATCAGCCTCTACAACGAGCGTTCCCAATGTTAATCCTGCGATAATCCGGTTTCGCTCGGGAAAAAGCCCCTGACGAGCTCTAGTTCCCAGAGGGTATTCTGACAAAAGCAGACCTGTTTCCGCAATTTGTTCTGCAAGGCTCGTATTTTCCGGTGGGTAAACCATATCTACCCCTGTGCCAAAAACAGCAATAGTTTTACCATTTGCTCGCAATACAGCTTCATGACACACACGATCTATGCCCCTGGCAAGTCCACTTACAATGGTTAATCCCGCATCAGACAATTGCTCCGCGAGCTTTTCACCAACCTTACGTCCGTAAACGGTTGGCATCCTTGTTCCTACCATGGCAATTGAAGGTTGATGTAATAACCGAGTGTCTCCTCGAGCGTACATCACCCAAGGCGGCTGTGCGGTTTCCTTCATTAATATAGGATAATTTGAATCCAGATAAGTAATAACCTCGATCCCGCGATGATAAACCTGCTCTCTTCTACTCTCAATCCAGCCAGTATCAAACTCTCTAGCCAAACGAGTCGCCTGATCTTTTTTCAGTCCAGCTTCAATCCAGTCTCCTTCCTCAAAATAAAGCAGTTCCTGCAACGAATGCTGGCCTGTTATCAATTTTGCAATACTTTTCTTCCCGATGCCTTCCATTTCATAGAGCCCAAACAAAATCCAACGTTCTTCCATGTTTCTGCCTCCCGTAAAGAAGAGAAAAACTCCCCTCATATTGTGTGATAAGCAACGATAAATTGCAAGCGCTTGCGCCAATTGCACTTTAAGGCTCGTCTACATTTCTAAAAAAAAACGCAAAAAAAGCAACCCTTCGCCCTATTTAAAGGACAAAAGGTTGCTTACCTTTACCGTTTCCTGAATAAACGACTCCAGAAATGAGTCATTTCCGAGCTGTTTCTTCTATTATAACGGGATCAGATTAATGTGTCGTGCACAAATTCAAAATACCGCGTTCTTCGAGCACACTTACCAAAGTGGAACCCATTTCGGCTGGTGTTGGAGCAACTTTAATACCGCATGATTCCAGCTTTGCAATTTTCTCTTTGGCTGTACCCTTACCACCGGAGATAATCGCACCTGCATGACCCATACGTTTGCCTGGAGGCGCTGTAACACCACCGATGAATCCTACCACCGGCTTAGTCATGTTAGCCGCTACCCATTCTGCTGCATCCTCTTCCGCAGTACCACCAATCTCACCAATCATGATGACAGCGTGTGTCTGTGGATCTTCATTGAAACGTTTCAAGATATCGATGAACTCGGAGCCTTTAACTGGGTCTCCTCCGATACCTACTGCAGAAGATTGACCAATACCACGAGTTGTAAGCTGATGAACAGCCTCGTACGTCAGTGTTCCACTGCGTGAAACGACACCAACATGTCCTGGCATATGAATGTATCCTGGCATAATGCCGATCTTACACTCGCCCGGTGTGATAACACCTGGACAGTTAGGACCAATCAATACTGTATTTTTTCCATCCATGAAACGGTCTACTTTGACCATATCCAACACCGGAATACCTTCAGTAATACAGATGACCAAATCCAGTTCTGCGTCAACGGCTTCCATAATGGAATCTGCTGCAAATGCAGGAGGAACATAGATGACGCTCGCTGTTGCGCCAGTAGCCTCCTTCGCTTCCTGCACCGTGTTGAATACCGGCAAGCTGACTACTGAACCGTCTTCCAGCGTGATGTCAACATTGGTTCCGCCTTTACCTGGCGTAACACCGCCTACCATTTGGGTTCCGTAGTCCAATGCGCCCTTCGTGTGGAACATTCCCGTTGAACCCGTAATGCCTTGCGTAATGACTTTTGTATTTTTATCGATCAAAATACTCACGTTGCTTCACATCCTTACGGTTATTTTTCAATTCCCGGACAGCTCCGGTACGAAGGAATGAACTTATTTTACGAGGGCAACAATTTTCTGTGCACCATCGGCCATAGAATCAGCAGGAACGATATTCAATCCGGATTCACCCAGAATGCGTTTGCCAAGTTCCACGTTAGTTCCTTCAAGACGAACAACCAGCGGTTTAGTCAGGCCAAGCTGCTTCGCGGCTTCAACAACACCATTGGCAATGACATCACAACGCATGATACCACCGAAGATGTTAACAAAGATTCCAGCTACTTTGGCATCAGACAAAATAATCTTGAATGCTTCTGTAACTTTCTCCGTGGTAGCACCGCCCCCAACATCAAGGAAGTTGGCCGGGTCGCCGCCATAATATTTGATGATGTCCATCGTAGCCATCGCAAGCCCCGCACCATTAACCATACAGCCGATGTTGCCGTCAAGCGCTATGTAGCTGAGGTCATATTTGGAAGCTTCGATTTCTTTTTCATCTTCCTCATCCAGGTCACGAAGTTCTTGAATATCTTTGTGACGGAAGAGAGCGTTGGAGTCAAAGTTCAGCTTTGCATCCAGCGCGATAACGTTTCCATCTCCGGTAACAACCAGCGGGTTGATTTCGGCAATGGAGCAATCTTTTTCGACAAATGCCTTGTACAACGCAAGCATAAACTTAACAGCTTTATTCACGAGTTCATTCGGAATTTTGATGCTGTAAGCCAGCTTGCGAGCTTGGAACACTTGCAATCCGATTGCAGGGTCAACAACCTCTTTGAAAATTTTCTCAGGTGTAGCTTCAGCGACTTCCTCGATCTCTGTTCCGCCTTCTTCGGAAGCCATCATGACTACACGTCCTGTAGCACGATCGACAACAACACCCACATAATACTCTTTGCGGATATCGCATCCTTCTTCAATCAAAAGACGTTTTACTTCTTTACCTTCTGGTCCTGTCTGATGGGTTACTAATACTTTGCCCAAAATTTCGGATGCATAGGCACGAACTTCCTCTAAGCTCTTTGCCACTTTCACGCCGCCAGCTTTACCCCGGCCTCCTGCGTGAATCTGCGCTTTAACTACAGTCACCGGACTGCCCAGTGCCTCTGCGGCCGCAACCGCTTCATCGACTGTATAAGCAACCTTTCCATTTGGAACGGTAACTCCATACTGTTTCAGTACTTCTTTTCCTTGATATTCATGGATATTCATTCTCGAATCCTCCTATCAACATGACTGCAACAAGGCGGGTTGGTAGACGAACAAAAGACATATGTTGACTATTTTCACTTAAACCCAATTCATTGTAACATGTTTTTAAAACGCTTTCCTTAAAAAAGTAATGGTTAATAGACAGTATTTTGATATGGATATGATCCCTTTTTGTGAATGCTTGGATATATATGGAAAAAACCTCAACCGAGTAGGCTAAGGTTTTTCATCACTTAGAGGCTTTTATTATTATTTTTTTGCGGTGTTCATATTTGTTTCATGAACTTTCTCAAGTAAGCCCTTAAACTGTCCCAGCAACATTTCAAACTCTGTGCTGTTCAAGCAAGCATCTCCCTGAATGGCTTCAGGTATGGATAATGCTTTATTCTTAAGCTCACGTCCTGCATCGGTTAGTGTAATCATCACTTTACGTTCGTCTTGTGCAGAGCGCTCACGATGGATGAAACCAGCTGATTGCAAACGTTTGAGAAGAGGCGTCAGCGTACCTGAGTCGAGGTATAGGGCCTCGCCAATCTCCTTCACCGTACATTCCTGCCGCTCCCATAATACCATTAAAACCAGATATTGAGAGTACGTTACACCAAGCACCTCCAAATAGGGCTGGTACAATTTTGTGATTTCACGTGAACAAGCGTATATGGCGAAGCATAATTGATTATCCAGCTTTAAACGGTCTGTCTGCATGTTGTCTATCTCACCTGCCTAATGTACTTTAAATTGCAACTCTTGGGTTAATCATGCTGCTTCACCTTTATTTATGGCGAATTGAGTTTCCCTATTACTATCTTATCACAAAATAGATTAAAAAAAGAATAATTGAGCACAAATTATTTTACTTTCTTATTTAATCATGTTAAATTAAGTTGTATAAAATATAATTACAGGTGATCAAAAGGGACGGATAACCCACTTATGCCAGGGAGGATCATTAGAACAATTCAGGATTCAGACAAACTCATTGCATAACCATTCACACCGGGTTGACGCTCTGATTCCTTTTATATAAAATGCTAGTAGAAGCTGAGGAAGCACCTTAATTCGAGACCGGCTCGCCCTGCGCGGAGCCAACTATTCGAGTGAGGTGTTTCCTTGTTATGTACGGAAAGTTGTATAGCTCATGTCTGTATGGAATTGACGGGGTATTAATTGAAGTTGAAACGGATTTATCTAATGGTTTACCTCTGACTTCAATTATCGGACTACCGGATTCGGCCGTCAGAGAGGCGGTAGAACGCGTTCGGGCGGCGATTAAAAACTGTGGGTATCAGTATCCTTTGCAACGCATTACGATTAATCTGGCCCCAGCTGATCTGCGTAAGGAAGGCTCCTCCTTTGATCTTGCTATTGCCATTGCTTTACTTACGACCAGCAGTCAGCTTATTCTTCCCCCACAGGAACGCACTTTAGTTCTCGGGGAACTGGCACTGGATGGTTCAATCCGGCCTGTACCCGGTATGTTGTCCATGGTTGATCTAGCCAAAAGGCAAGGCTTTACTTCGGTTCTGCTTCCTTATGAGAACGTGGAGGAGGCACGTTTGATTCGTGGAATCGGGATCTATGGGCTTCGGCATCTGAAGGACCTCGCTCCTGAACATCCCCCTACATCCCAAGGATTAAATGGCAACACATCAGGGGGAACAATGAGTGCGGGACCAATCATATTACAAGACTACAGTCACCTCTATATCTCTGGACTGTCCAGTGAACGGTTAAGTGAGGGTAGAAAAATGTTTTCTTCTCCACACGAAGACTACAGTGACGTACTCGGACAACATCATGTCAAGCGTGCACTAATGATTGCCGCTGCGGGCATGCATAATATCATGTTAGTTGGTCCACCCGGTACAGGCAAAACGATGTTGATTAAACGACTACCGACGATTTTACCCCCTTTATCGGAAGAAGAAGCGCTTGAAGTAACGAAAGTGTTAAGTGCTGCAGGGCATCTAAAAGAAGCTCCCCAAGGGCTGATCGCTGACAGACCTTTTCGCTCACCTCATCATACGATATCTACCTCAGGCTTGATTGGGGGTGGCGGCATTCCAAAGCCAGGCGAGGTCAGTCTCGCTCATCGCGGAATTTTGTTTCTGGATGAACTACCAGAGTTCCAGCGTCAGGTTCTTGAAGTACTAAGACAGCCGCTAGAAGATCAGACGGTTACAATCAGTAGGGCAAGGGCTGCGTTCACTTTTCCCGCTCAATTCATGCTGGCCTGTTCGATGAACCCCTGCCCCTGCGGATATTTATCCGCTCAGGCGGAGGAGCAGCGTTGTATCTGCAGCCCGGCTCGCGTAGCAGCATACAGGGCAAAAATTTCGGGCCCACTGCTCGATCGTATCGATCTCCAAGTTGAGGTCCCCCCACCAGGAGATTGGCGTATGGCTGGTACTTCTCCTTCATCTGCCGAGATGCAGGCCAAAGTGATGGAAGCCCATTCCATTCAGGCCAAACGGTACACGAACCGTTCAGTGCGCTGGAACAGTCAGCTCTCTGGCACATTTTTACGGAAAACAATCCGTCTACCTCGTGAAGCAGAGCAGTTATTGGATCAAACGATACAGACGCTGAACCTGAGCATGCGTGCCCATGACCGAATTATGAAAATGGCACAAACCATTGCTGATCTGGATCATGAAGGTGAGATTGTGACAGCCCATGTGGCGGAAGCCATACAATATCGGCAGTTAGACTTGAGTTTGTTTTAATACTATATTCCGTTCTTATATAAGCCGTATATGCACTCTCCTTACATGTTAATGAGGAGTACATATACGGCGTGGATGGCAACACAAGCACACATTCAAAAGTGAGATGGCAGGGAAAGGCGATCATAATTTAAATGAATGTTTCTTTTCATACAGAGAGCTTATCGGAGGGGATATCGTGGGATCATCCAATAGTGAAGCTTTGACCGAACAGTTAATAGACCACATAGAAGGGTTGCCCTTTATAACCCAAATAGATGTAATCGGCAGTCGTGTTGAACAAACCTCAGACGATTACTCAGATGTAGATATATTGCTATCAATTAAAGATATTACTCCAGACATCGCATTGTACGAAGTAACCGAAAGTGTAAAAGCAAAGTTCCAACCGGCTTGGTATGACTATGCAAACAGCCTGATGCCCGATAAATTTTTGATATCCACATTTATTGGAGGAGATAACCCTTTTACATTTTATGATATCGGTATTCTAAATACCGACAGGAATTTGGTCTATGACAAAACACAGTTTGAAAATGATCATTGGATCCATCTGATGAAACTATGGGTGATGAATTATAAATACATGATGCGTGATGCGCAACAGTTTGAAAATCGATTTGCAGCAATGATGGAAAAAGCGAACATCTCACATTATTCTGATTATAGGGAAGGTTTTTATCAATTATTGTTAAAGCTAAAAGACAAGAAAACGATTAAGAGGGAATATTTAAGCATGCTTGAGGAGCTATTATTACGAAACAGCTGATCCGTTTGATTGCCTGGGAATTTAGGCGTTGTCTACTCTGCAGCTTGTCACCAATCTCTATCGCAAATTAAAAAGACCACATGTATGTGGTCTCGAATGGAGTTCTTTTATTCAAACAACGTTAGCTTCTCTTTGGCAGGTGTACGCTCTTTCGCGGATGGAATGACATCGGGGTATCCCATATAGATCATACCAATAATCTTTTCTCCTGCCTTGATACCTAGTGGCTTCCGAAATTTAGGTGCATATAAAAATGGTTTGGTCACCCAAAACGTGCCTATATTTTCGCTCCATGCTGCGAGCATAAAGTTCTGAACCATGGCGCTGACTGCGGCGAAATCTTCATCCCAAATCGCTTGTCTCGGGTCTTCCTCCAGCACAACAAGCAAAATGGCAGGCACCTGCTGCACACTCGCCGAAAACTTGTTGTCCTCACCCATCTCGGCTTCGATGGCCTCTGCGAGCTTTTTGCGTCCTTTGCCATTAAACAACACAAATCTCCACGGCTCACGCAATTTATGGTTAGGTGCCCAAACGGCTGTATCCAGCAAATCGATGATTTGCTCCGTTGGAACAGGATCTTTCTTGAATTTTTTGACGGTGCGGCGATTCTCGATCGCATGGCGGACTTCGTTGATTGTCTTCGTCGTTTTACTCATGGGTCATGCCTCCCTCTCCAAATGGTACACACCAGGTTGCAATTTTCATTATACACCTCTCTGTTGACCAGATTCAAAGGACGGCAGATAAGAAAAACTTAACGGTCTCTTCGTTTGTGCAGTTAAATACGAATCAAATGAAAAAAGATGAACTTTAGACGTTACACTTGTCTAAAAGCTCATCCTTTTTTTTATCAACTAACTCCAAGCTAAAATGCATTTTCTAGATGATTTATGGACAGGATCTCCCCGTCATGGTTCATCATCACCGCAATGACATCAAATCGAATCTGACGAGTATGTTCTCCGGTCATTTGCATATAAACGGCCGCCGTCGAACGAACCTGTTGCATTTTGCGCTGATCGACAGACTCTTGTGGAGTTCCGAATCCTGAATGGGAACTTCGGCTTCGCACCTCAACAAAAATCAACAACTCTTCACGTGCTGCAATAATATCGACTTCTCCGCTGCGACAACGCCAGTTTCGTTGTAGGATACAATAATCCTGTTCCTTTAACCAACGGCAAGCTTCCTCTTCGCCGATCTTGCCCTTCTGCTGACGAGTCAGCTTGCCACTAGGCTTCTGTCCAGATCCCTGTTCTACCATGATTCGTTATCACTTCGGCCTGAAGCAAGCCGATCGGCTCGATAAACATAGGTAAGCACTTCTGCTACCAACTGATACAATTCTGTCGGGATCTGTTCATCCAGATCCAGCTTGGAGAGCACTTCAACTAAAGCTGCGTCCTCCTGTACGGGAACGCCGTTTTCCTTGGCTTTGTCCAGAATGGCTTCAGCCACTTTGCCACGGCCTTTGGCTACGACAACAGGTGCTTCACTTTCTCCTGGAACATATTTTAGCGCAACTGCTTTTTTCGATAACAGGTCCGACTGTGCTGATTCCTCTTTCATGCCTTGAAGTCCACCCCTTTGTATCGCTCAGGGCTATAATCGGCAGCAGTCATCTTACGCTCCGTCCCGGGCTCCTGCCCTGCCGGCCAAGGTTCTGCCCGGAAGGTCAACAGCTGATATCCAAGCTTGTCCAGCGATTGATGGATCACTTCACGTCCACTCTCCAAGAGCGCTCCCATTTCTTCCCGATCATTAAGAACACGCAAACTGACAATGTTATTGACCACATGTACATCAACAAGGGTATGTCCCAAACTTTTCATATCCAAGTCAAACAGCAAACGGCAATTCGAGGCATCCAACTCCCCGCGCGGACCGCGGCGTGATTGAATCTGCACAGAGGCCGTCTGTTCCCCGTCCGGACCCGTGATGGGGATAAACCAGTGCATTTGCGCAAACGCTGCACCGCGATCGGTTGTAAGCAATAGCTGCTGACCTGTCAGGTATTGTATGGCTTGATTGGCGGCATCTTTCAGCGCCGCCGGAGCACTATCGCTGCTGGCCAGTTGCAGCAGCAAACCCTTGAGCGTGTCCGTGTTCGCCGGACTCGCTGCCTCACCCAAGCGCGGCTGCATCGCCGCGCCGTGAACGGCCTGCTGCTCGTGCTCCGCACCGAGCAGCTTCAGCACGCGCCCCACCCACGGGTCTCCCCCGTGGGTGACGGGCGCGGGCGCCGCCGCTCCTGCAGGTGCGGCGGCAACACCGCCAGCCGGCTGCGCATCAGCGCCGGCTGGCAAGGGCTGCGGCGAGCCTACGGCAGCCGCAGCCGCTGGGCCGCCCTGCTGCGCAGCAGGGGCGGCTTGCGTTGCCGCACCCGGCTGTGCCGGTGCGGCAGTGGACGCGCCGCGCAGCGCGTCCAGCAGCGCAAGTAGCTTTGGCGCCAGCTGTGCTGGCGTAGGCGCTGCTTGCGCTGCCTGCCCTGCTGCGGACGGTGTTGCCGCAGAAGCAGGCGTGTCTGCGCGGCCGTCTGCACGCACGGCCGCACCTTCCGGCTGGCCAGCACTTGCACGGCCAGCCGCAGCTTCCGCCGCCCCCGGTGTGCCCGGGCGGCTTACAACTTGGCCCGCATCCGCAGCGCGCGGCGGGCCTTCCCCAGGTATTCCAGTGCCTGACGGAATACCTGCATTCCCTTTGCCAGCCGTTTCCGCTTGGCTGGCAACTTCCTTCGCAGCAGCATCAGCCCCTGTCTGTCCACTATTCGCCTGGCCTGCATTCAGCGGCACGTTCCCATTCCCTTTAACCTGCTGCTGTGTGCTTTCTACTGCACCTTCCACGCCAGTTGCAGCAACTGTTGCACCCGTCGCTTGAGTAGTCTGAACCTGATTCGGCTGTGATGCCGCAGGAGAGACTAATGGCGTTCCAACTCCCGGTCTGCTCACATTTACCGCTGGCGTGCTTTCTTCCGGCTGAATAGCCACATTCGGAAACGTTGCAGAAGCTCCAGCCTGTCCTGTAGTCGCTCCTGCTTTCGAGCTTGCTGCTCCGTCAAGAAGCGGCTTACCTGCCACCGTTTGAGACAAAAGTGACTCCAGTTGATCTGCAAGACCACTTAACAACTGGTGCAAAGGAGGTCCAAATACGGTCTGATGTAATCCTTTCACCGTTTCTGCCGTAACAGGCAACCCACGCTGGAAGGCAATGCCTGCCGCCTGTATCCATTCCTCCACAGGCACCTGTGCAGGTTTGGCTCCCATCATGTTTTGCACCATCGCTATATTATCCTTGGTCAGCGGAAGCCCACTCCGTTGCATGGCAAGAAGCAGTTCCCGGTTGTCTTTGGTATCCACCAAGCCTACCTCTTGCAACAAATTATTCAATGAAGCCTGTGGTAATTCTGCAAGAGAACCAGCAACTGGTTTCATTACGGTTATACCATTTTCACCTGGAGGCTGAACCTGCAGAAGTGTCGTCTCACCCGGACGGAGCGGAGTCTCCAGTTTTGCACGCACTTGTACTCCTTGAATCTGAAGTACAGCCTCTCCACCATCATCCGATACACTGACGACAGATCCACGAACGACCTGACCTTCCTTTAGTTCAAGTGGCTTAACATTTCCGGGTTTACTGTCTCCCATTAAACCACGAATCATGGAGCTGATATTCAACTCGTTCCCCTCCTTTCCGTTCCCGTTCATTTAAAACAACGTTTGTTGCTCACCTAATAAATTACCGAGAAAGCTACGCCGATGCATCGGTGTTGCGCCGAGTGCCATAATCTGTTCCCGATGAAATTGAGTTGCATATCCTTTATGTACCGACAAACCATATTGTGGGTATAACGTATCCCATTCTTCCTTGCACAGCCGATCTCTCGTTACCTTGGCCACAATGGAAGCCGCAGCGATCGATTGGCTGTTTGCATCCCCTTTAACAATAGATAACTGCGGTATATTCAAATCCACCTTTTCCGCGTCCACCAGCATGTAATGAGGTGTTACATCAAGTGCCTCTACGGCACGTTTCATGGCTAGTCTGGCGGCCTGTTTAATATTCAGACGATCAATCGTTTCCGCATCTGCATATCCTACACCTACAGCCAGCGCGTTCTCCATAATGATGTCATATAACGTATCACGCTTCTTCTCTGACAACTTTTTAGAATCATTGACCCCTTCCAAAATAAGCCCTTGGGGCAGGATCACTGCAGCCGCTACCACATCTCCAAACAAACATCCGCGTCCCACTTCATCAATTCCTGCGATATATTCAAACCCGCTCCCCCAATACTCCCGCTCATACAACAAAAGATCCCGGGGTTCGCTAGTTTCTTTTTTCTTTTTCTTCGATTTGCGTTGCAGTTCTGGCAATGCAAGCTCCGGCATTTCATGGTTTGCTGTCATTCTGTTCATCTCCTCACCCATGTTTCATCTAACTGTGTAATCCCATGTAATGTATATAATTAAATTAGACGTAGGCCATCGCATATTTGTTCTGCTTAACCGTATTACTGCACAATGTTTCATGTTAAAAGTATTCATAAAAATATCCTGATGTCTTCATTTATCGGTTGTCATAGCTTTAAATTGAATACATACAAACTCATGTTCTGCAAATTTTCAACATCATTTATCATAGCATGATTTCAGGACAGCTCCTATACAGAACAAACAATTCCACAAAGCACACTTAAATTCATTTTTTTACCATATTTACGCTAGGTTTATATCCCCTGTAGCCTTCAAAACACAAAAAAAAGCCGTTCCCGGTAATCCGGTAACGGCCGCTTCTTTCGGCTCTTGTAAGGATATTTTCGATTAGTAAGGAGCTTCCATGGAGAAACGCCCCATCTTGCCTGCTCGTAACTCCCGCAGAAATGCTCGCGATGCCTTCTCCAGATCAATCCGTCCGCCACTGATGACACACCCGCGGATTCGGCCGACCTGCTCCATAATGGCAATAACGCTGTCCGAATCATCCGCATCTCTGGAGAACTCCTGAAGACCATATCTCTCTTCCAGCGCATCCCAATAATAACGCATCAGGTAACTGATTCCGAAAAATGCGATATCTTCTGCATTCAGGATTTCTTCTTTGATCGCACCCGTTACAGCAAGACGGTATCCCACATTTTGATCTTCGAATTTCGGCCACAGAATACCTGGTGTGTCCAGCAGTTCCATGTCCTTGCCTGCTTTAATCCATTGCTGGCCTTTGGTTACACCTGGACGATCTCCAGTTGCAGCAATGCTCCGTCCAGCCAAACGATTGATCAATGTGGATTTACCTACGTTGGGAATACCGACAATCAATCCTCGAACGGCTCGGGGATTAATGCCTTTTGCCAGTTGACGATCAATCTTCTCCTTTAGAAGAAGTCGTGCCTGAGCAGGAATATCTTTGACATTCGTACCTGTCGAAGCATCCACAGGGAACGCTGTAATGCCTTCTTTTTTAAAATACTCAATCCACTCTTGCGTCACTTTGGCATCCGCCAAATCCGACTTGTTCAGCAAAATCATGCGGGGTTTATCCATCAAAATTTCGTCAATCATCGGATTACGGCTGGAGACAGGCAGACGGGCATCCAATAGTTCGATGACCACGTCAATGAGCTTCAACTTGTCCTGAATCTGGCGTCTGGCTCGGGTCATATGACCTGGAAACCATTGTATCGTCACCTTGTCTTCACCTCATTTAATACATACTTTAGATTTTAGTGGTTGATCCACTTAATTTCTCCAATAGGCCAGAAAATAACATCCGCACGGCCAATAATATCTTTCAGCGATACATATCCGATCATTCGGCTATCTGTACTGTTTGGTCGATTATCCCCCATAACAAACACATGACCCGCTGGCACTTTACCATCTGGGAATTGTTCATTCGGGAAATCCTTCACGTTATACGTTCCACCGTTAGCTTCAGCCGCATCAATAGCGCCCTGGATATAGGTCTCATTCACCTTTTGTCCATTGACCGTTACCGTGTCCCCCTGAACCTGCACCGTATCTCCCGCTACCGCGATAACACGTTTAATGAAATCCCGTCCTTCGGAAGGTACATGGAAGACGATGACTTCACCACGTTTTGGCTCACGGATATCGTACAGAATCTCATTGACAATGACACGTTCTCCTGTCGAGAAATTCGGTTGCATGGACGGCCCGTCCACCACAAATGGTTTAAAAAGCAACCAGCGAATCAGAATGACAAGCACGAGTGCAATGACAATGGCCTTCAACCACTCGACAATTTCATTTTTCGCTTTTTTGGATCGATTATTTTTTTCTTCCGCAGGTATGCCCTGGTCCTGTTGAACTTCTTGTTCCATTCAAGATCTTCCTCTCTTCACAGTACATGATTATAGCAGTATACATTCAGCTTTTTGCTTCCTCCCTACATAAGACTAGAGAAAACAAATTATTCAACTCAGTTATGTAATTCTTGCAGCCAAGCATTACAACCATACATTGAACCACAATTCAAATGCCTTGGATAACTGATTTCGCAATCCTCCCGGACTTTACGCCGCATATCCGCCATACCATTTTACTCGGAAGTGTACCTCCGGTTCAACTTTTCCCGGACAAAAACGAAAAGGGCTTGTCTCCAAGCCCTTCCCGGTATCCGTTATATTAACGAATTTCTTTAATTCTCGCTGCTTTACCGCGTAGTTCACGAAGATAATAAAGCTTCGCACGACGCACTTTACCACGGCGAGCCACTTCGATTCTATCGATTTTAGGGGAATGAAGCGGGAAAGCTCTTTCCACACCTACACCGTAAGAAATTTTACGAACTGTAAAAGTCTCACTGATTCCACCACCACGGCGTTTAATCACAACACCTTCGAACAATTGGATACGCTCACGAGTTCCCTCGATTACCTTAACGTGCACTTTCAAAGTGTCACCAGGACGAAAACTCGGAATATCTTTGCGAAGTTGTTCTTGTGTAATCGCTTGAACGATATTCATCTATGACTCCCTCCTTCCGTACAGGCGTTCATACTTCTTCCAGAGATCACCTTGTCTCTTTCATTATCCATAGAGGACCGCCGTATTCCACATAACAGAATTATTATATCACGTGGCATATTAAAACACAAGCTAAAATAAACAAATTTATAATAGATCATCTTACATACATCTGTGTTTTTTTATCATCAGCCCATAGTTCGCAATTCTCGTATCCACTTCTTCTCTTCTTAGAAAATAGGTGAAAAGTTTTGGTCCATTTTTAAAAAGTCAACCGCTCTCGTGGATAAAATAATGTAACTTTCCGACATAGAAGATCGTCTATCATGTACTTAAAAGCTCATTACACGAGCAGCGTAACGAATTTTAAGAAATAGATGAATGCTAAAGGAGAACCAGGAGAGACATGAAATACTTCAAAAAATTATTGTTAGCCGCACTTGCATTACTCACATGCACCGTTACATTATACGCTTATGCTGTTAATCATCCCACCAACGCGTTATCCCACAAGGCATGCTCGTCTTGGAATATCGTACAACGTAAATTCTTCACGTTAACTCACTCGGACTTTTCGCTTCGTTCCAAGCTGGATCGCTCTAACTTTGTTATCAAACAAGGCACGGCTACAAAAGTTCCTGTTCTCATGTATCATTATGTTACGCCAAAAGTAGACAATCACGAGCCAAAGAATAAATCCATCATTGACCTGGATGTGTTTGAGCAGAATATGAAATATTTATACGAAAGTGGGTACCGAACCGTTACTCTGGCTCAGCTTGAACAATACGTTAACGGTGAAATCTCTCTACCCGAGAAATCATTTGTCATTACCTTTGATGACGGATATCAAAACAATTATACGCTGGCTTATCCCATACTCAAAAAATATCATTTCCATGCGTCCCTTTTTGTCATAGGTAGCCGAATTCAGTCCACACCAGTCGCTTTTAACCCTAATAAAAAAAGCGATATCTCCAAGCAAGAGATGGCCGCAGGAAGCGATGTATTTGAGTATAATAGCCATACCTTTAACCTGCATCACAAAGGATATATGGTATGTGGAGACGATCTGCCCGTTACGCTGGATACAAGCCTGCTGGATCACGATATTGAACAGATCAAACATATCGGTATCAATACGCCCTATATTGCCTACCCTTATGGATATTTCAGTGAACAAATGATTTACAAACTCCATCAGCATGGATATCGCATGGGATTCACGGTTAGACCCGGATTCGTTCACCCTGGGGATTCACCTATGGTTTTACCTCGCTTAACCGTTACAAATGATACCGATCTCCCTACCCTGCTACAAACGGGTTCCAATATACTCAGTGAGCGGTTCTAGACTAGTATTACTTTCAAACGAATAATTCAATTCTGCCTTGATTAATTCAAAAAGCCGATGGATACAGTCTAAGCTGTCCACTCGGCTTTATCTTTAATTATTTCTTATCTTGTTCGGCACGGTACTGCTCCAGCCATTTCCGTTCCTTCTCTGTCAGATCTGCCGACTCTAACAATTCAGGTCTGCGCTCCAACGTACGAATCAGCGACTGTTCTCTCCGCCAAGCCTCGATATTCAGATGATGCCCAGACAAGAGCATATCCGGCACCTTCATGCCTCTAAATTCCGGTGGGCGGGTGTAATGAGGGTACTCAAGCAACCCCGTACTGAACGAATCTGTCACTGCACTTGTCTCGTTCCCTAGTACGCCTGGAATCAGCCGCACAATGCTATCAATGGCCACCATGGCAGGTAGTTCTCCGCCAGTCAGCACATAGTCACCGATAGATAGTTCATCCGTCACCAGAAATTCACGGATACGTTCATCATATCCCTCATAATGACCGCAAATAAAGATCAGATGATCTTCTTGAACCAGTTCTTCCGCCTTTTTCTGTGTAAACGTCTCGCCCTGTGGACACATCAGAATAATCCGGGGAGCTTTCATCGTGGAGGCAGCTTCTCCACGCTGTTCCAAAACATCCTCTACGGCAGCAAAAATCGGGTCAGGTTTAAGCACCATGCCTCCACCGCCGCCATAAGGTGCATCATCGACAGTGTTATGTTTATTGGTTGCGTAATTGCGGAAATTGGTCGCCCCAAGCGAGACAAGCCCCTTGGTCTGTGCTTTACCCAGAATGCTCGTGCCGAACACTCCATCGAACATTTCCGGAAATAACGTTAATACATCCACCTTCATGTTACAGCAGTCCTTCCATCAGGTGAATCTTGACCAGCTTCTGCTCTACATCCACATCCAGAACAACATCGTCGATAACCGGAATCAGAACTTCTTTTCCCGCTGGGGTTTTGACTACCCATACATCATTCGCACCTGGGGTGAGAATCTCCGAAATCGTTCCGAGTGTCTCTCCCTCTTCCGTAATGACAGCACACCCTACGATTTGGTGGAAGTAATATTCCCCTTCTTCAAGTTCAGCAAGGTTTTCCTTGGATACTTTCGCTATCCCCCCCTTGAACTTCTCCACTTCGTTAATGTTGCCGTATTCTTTCAGACGAACGATATACATATTTTTATGCAAACGCGCAGATTCCACTGTAACCGGCACCGGACGATTATCCGGGGTAAACAAAAATAATTCAGCATTCTTGGCGAAACGTACTTCTGGAAAATCAGTCAAAGGCATGATCTTTAACTCGCCGCGAATTCCATGCGTATTTACAACTTTACCTACATTCATAAACTCTGCCATACAATCCTCCTACGAAATTCAATCAAAATGATAACCGATTACACCCACACTCCGCAGTCAGAAACATCTTCCGATCGCTGTTATCCCCGGATATCTTGAATATATTATCAAAAGGTTGATATCCCGTGCTAAAGGCGAACACTTCGTTTCTTCAGATTTTTTCTGCCCGCTCCGTTAAAGTGTAATCTCCAAATTAATTTTAATCCTAAATTCCCATTAAACAATTAAATGATAAGTTCAGCATGCACGAAAAGGGGCTAGGACATTCATCCTAACCCCCTTTCGTATATCTTTAAGATATGATATCGACGGTAACCCGTTTATCCATCTTAACTGCTGCTGATGTGACGACCGTACGAAGAGATTTTGCGATTCGTCCCTGTTTTCCGATCACCTTTCCGACATCGTCGGGATGCACCGTCAACTCATAAACGACAAGCCGGTCTTTCTCAACCGTCCGAACCGCCACATCATCCGGATGATCGACCAAAGCCTTAGCAATTATGCTTACTAATTCTTCCATAGATGACCCTCCGAATCAGCACCTTATTTAGATAATTTGGACTCGTGGAATTTCTTCATCACGCCCGCTTTGCTGAGCAAGTTGCGGACAGTGTCGGATGCTTGCGCACCGTTTTGAAGCCATTGCAATGCTTTATCTTCATCGATCTTAACAACAGCCGGTTGTTCAACCGGGTTGTAGTAACCGATCTCCTCGATAAAACGACCGTCACGTGGGGAACGGGAATCCGATACCACTACGCGGTAAAAAGGAGCTTTGTGAGCACCCATACGTTTCAGACGAATACGAACTGCCATTTGAAAATTCACCTCCTTCAATGAAATCTGGTTCCCATGTAAGCTATTGTTCAATCAACGGAAAGGAAACTTCATTCCTTTGCCGAGACCTTTCAACTGCTTCATTGCTTTGTTCTTGCCGCCTTTAGGGCCCATCATATCCGAGAACTGCTTCATCATGCGGCGCATCTCATCAAACTGCTTGATCAGACGATTCACCTCTGCAAGCGACGTTCCACTTCCGGTAGCAATCCGCTTCCGGCGGCTATGGTTAATCATATCCGGGTTACGTTTCTCTTCGGTTGTCATCGAATAGACAATCGCTTCGATCCGGCCCATCTGTTTATCATCAACCTTCAGGTCTTTCGCTTGTTTCATCTTGCCCATACCCGGAATCATATCCATGATCTGGTCAATTGGTCCAAGCTTTTTCACCTGATCCATCTGCTCCAGGAAATCCTCGAACGTGAATTCTGCATTCCGCATCTTCCGTTCCATTTCCTTCGCTTTCTCGGTATCAATATTGGACTGTGCCTTTTCAATCAAGGACAACATGTCACCCATACCAAGAATACGTGAAGCCATACGTTCCGGATGGAATGGCTCCAGTGCATCAAGTTTCTCTCCCAGGGAAGCAAACTTGATCGGACAGCCTGTAACTGCTTTAACAGACAGTGCCGCACCACCACGCGTATCGCCATCCAGTTTGGTCAGTACAACTCCGGTCAGATCAAGTTGCTGATTAAAGTGCTCTGCCACATTAACAGCATCCTGGCCTGTCATACTGTCAACAACCAGCAATACTTCATCCGGGGTTACTACACTGTGAATCTGACGCAACTCTTCCATCAATTCTTCATCAACATGTAAACGTCCGGCCGTATCCACGATCACATAATCATGTCCGTTATCTTTTGCATGTTGCAAACCTTGGCGAGCAATTTCCACCGGGCTTGTCTGATCACCAAGGGTGAACACTGGCGCCTTCAACTGCTCTCCCAGAACTTGCAATTGTTTGATCGCAGCCGGACGATAAATATCACCTGCAACTAACAAAGGTCTGCTATTTTGCTTTTGCAACATTTTTGCCAGTTTACCGGAAGTCGTCGTTTTACCCGCACCCTGTAAACCAACCATCATAATGACCGTAGGTGGTTTGTTTGCCTTCGCCAGCTTAGCCTGACTTCCACCCATTAACTCTGTTAACTCTTTGTTAACAATGTCAATGATGACCATTCCGGGTGTAAAGCTGTCCATTACTTCTTTGCCGACAGCCTTCTCTTTCACTTTGGCGATGAATTCCTTGACCACTTTGAAGTTTACATCCGCTTCAAGCAATGCCAGACGTACTTCGCGCATCGCTTCGGCTACGTCTTCGTCAGACACCTTGCCTTTGCCGCGCAACTTGCTGAACACATTCTGCAATCGGGTCGTTAATCCTTCAAATGCCATGATCCCACCTCCTTCATGCTTCCATTCCATTTTAGGACCGATTCGTCTCACTTCACTGCAAACAATGGTTATTCTCCCAGCAAAGCAACGAGATCGTGTATTGGTTTGTTGTTATCCACGGTAACGCCAGCGCGTTCCAGTGCTTGTTGTAAATCTTCAAGGCAGCGGCTGCGTCTTTCATACTTCTCCAGCAAGCCAAGCTTGCTTTCATAGTTTTCGAGTACTTGCTCAGCACGCTTGATATGTTCGTATACCGCCTGGCGGCTGATCTCAAACTCGGCTGCAATTTCACCAAGTGAAAAATCATCATGAAAGTAATATTTCAGAAACGTTTGCTGCTTCTCTGTCAACAGTGATTCATAAAAGGCAAACAGCAAGTTAATCCGGTTTGTTTTCTCAAGCCGGTTTTCTTGACTCATATCGGGGCACTCCCTTCGTCAAGGAAAAACACTTTACACTCTTGCAACGTTCCTAATAATACCTAAAACAAATCAGGATGTCAAGCAAAAATACTTGTCACAATAAAAAGAGATGAAAAGCCTGCCATGGACAGTTTAAAAATGCCATCTATAGGCGTTATAAGGCCTTATTTTCTTTCTATTCCATAAAGCAAACTAGAAGCCTTTCAACCCCGTACCAAAATAAAAAACGAAACATCCCTAAAGAAGAGACGCTTCGTTTAACGCTTCTAACGAAGCGGAGTCAGATAGATTAAAACCGCAAAGAAATGCAGAATACTGCCTGCCAGTACAAACAGATGCCAGATCGCATGGTGAAACGGGAAACCTCTCCATACATAGAACAATGTACCCAGCGTATACATCAGGCCTCCTGCAACCAACAACACAATCCCACCTGTGGGAATGACTGTCACAAGCGGTTGCCAAGCAATAACGATCAGCCACCCCATCGCGATGTAGAAGATCGTCGACATAAACAGAAACTTCTTGGTGAAAAAGGCTTTGAAGATCACTCCGGCCAGTGCAATGCCCCAGATGACACCGAATAGCGTCCAGCCCAGTGTTCCACGAACTGCGACGAATAAAAACGGTGTATATGTGCCTGCAATAAACAGATAGATGGAAGAGTGGTCAAAAAACTCAAACAAATCTTTTGCCTTTCCCTCTTTGAGCGCGTGCACCAATGTTGAATTCGTATAGAGCATCAGCATGGTAATACCATAGATTGTAAAACTTACAACATGCCAGGCCGTGCCTTTCATACTGGAGAATACAATTAACAACACTAACGCAGCTACACTAAGCGCAGCACCAATTCCATGTGTCACGGCATTAGCGACCTCTTCACGGCGGGAATAGGTATAGGTATTGGCCATATCAACCTTCCTTTCTAACCCAGTACAATATCAGTTACCTTTCATTATACACGTATTGCCGATGACATTACACGTGAGCTCTCACATGATGCAGCGGCAATACGATGAATATGATTATTCGTTTACGACCCAAGATCAAGATCAGGATTGCGTATTCTCGTCTTCTGCACCCTCTGCTGGTTGCTCCTGAATTAATCCTGCAAACAACGCGTGAACAAACTGCTCAGAATCAAACTCCTGCAGATCGTCAATCTTCTCCCCAAGACCAACCAGCTTCACAGGCAGGTCCAGCTCCTGACGAATCGCAACCACAATACCACCTTTAGCTGTTCCATCAAGCTTGGTCAACACAAGACCCGTTACACCACTTTTCTCACCGAAAAGTTTGGCCTGATTCAGCGCATTTTGTCCTGTCGTGGCATCCAGCACCATCAGCACTTCATGTGGCGCACTTGGAATCTCACGCTGAATGACACGATAGATTTTGTTCAGCTCGTCCATCAGGTTGCTTTTATTTTGCAAGCGGCCTGCCGTATCACATAACAACACATCGGCTCCGCGCTGCTTCGCCGCCTGCACCGCATCATACATAACAGCAGCCGGATCAGAACCGGATTGCTGTTTGATCACATCTACGCCGGCACGCTGTCCCCATACTTCAAGTTGCTCGATCGCTCCAGCGCGGAACGTATCGCCCGCTGCCATAATGACTTTTTTCCCCTGTTGCTTGAAACGGTGAGCCAGCTTGCCGATCGTGGTTGTTTTACCAACACCGTTCACACCAACAAACAAAATAACTGTAATGCCATCCGGATTCATTTTCAGTTCATTGTTTTGTTCCCCACGAAGCAAATCTGTCAGTTTCTCGGACAACACAGGCTGCAACTCGGCCGCATCCTCAATTTTGCGTTTCTTCACTTCTGCGCGCAGGTCTTCGATCAGATTCATGACCGTATTGACACCTACGTCTGCTCCGATCAGAATTTCTTCAAGTTCCTCGTAAAATTCCTCATCAATTTTTTTGCGGCGAATGACCAGATCGGTTACTTTTTCCACAAGCCCTTTGCGTGTCTTTTCCAGGCCATCCTTGAACTGTTTCGTGACGGACTCCGTTTTACTTGCAATGCTGTCCCGTAGCTTTTTAAAGAAACTCATAAAGCCCCTCCATCGTGTACATAATTAAATCGTTAATAGTAATGTTTTTTTGTAAAAATGAAATGAATCCTTATTTGAAGCGCGCATTAGTCTCGATGCAATTAGGCAATTTCCGCTTCCTCATCTTCCAGTTTAACCGAAACAAGCTTGGATACTCCGCCCTCTTCCATCGTAACCCCATATAGGACATCTGCTTCTTCCATCGTGCCTTTCCGGTGAGTAACCACAATAAATTGGGTTTGTTCAGAGAACTCACGCAAGTACTGGGCAAAACGAACGACGTTCGCCTCATCCAGTGCAGCCTCGACTTCGTCCAGTACGCAGAATGGTACAGGTTTCACGTGCAGAATGGCAAAGAGCAGTGCCATCGCTGTTAAGGCCCGTTCTCCGCCAGACAACAGCTGCAGATTTTGCAGTTTCTTACCTGGTGGCTGGGCTACGATATCAATGCCTGTTTCGAGGAGTCGCTCAGGGTCCATCAGAACCAAATCAGCACGGCCTCCGCCAAACAGCTTTGTGAATACAGTGCCGAATTCGCGGCGAATCGCATCAAACGTAATTTTGAACCGCTTCGCCATTTCATCTTCCATTTCCTTAATGACCTGATACAGTGTCGTTTTGGCTTCCACCAAATCATTTTTCTGTTCGTTCAGGAACTCATACCGCTCATTCACACGCTGGAACTCTTCGATTGCACCGAGGTTCACATCGCCAAGAGCCGATATCGCACGTTTTAGCTTCTGTACCTCTGCTTGTGTGCTCTCCACATCCTCGGGTACTGGATAACGTTCTTTGGCAAGCTCATAGCCTAACTCATATTCATCCGTCAGCTTACGCAAAATATTTTCCAGTTCAACATCCAGACGGTTCACAGAAATTTCAGTCTGACGCATCTGCTCTTCCACGGCTTTGAGCTGTGTGCGCTGCTCCTTCGTTTCACTCTCGGCCAGCTCCAGCTTTTGGGACAGTTCACTGCGCGCGGCACGTTTGAAGTCCAATTCTTGAGAAGCCTGTGCCTTTTTAAGCTTGTACTCGTTTAAATCTTCAATCTGTTTTACACTTTCACTCTGTGTTTTCTTGAAATCCGCTTCCATTGAAGCGAGCAACGTACGATTCTGACGCAGATCTTTGACTAGTGAATCGACCTCTCGCTCCAGTCTCCGCAATTGCTCCTCATTTGAGAAGCGTTCCTGATCCAGCTTGCCTTCCCGCACTTTCAGTTCGGTCAACTGCGTTTGCAGCTCTTCTTTTGCAGACTCATTGGCCTTCCGGGCAAACTCTGCCGCATGAATAGCGCGATGAGTTGCTCTCTCCTCTTCCTCAAGCTGCTCAAGTTTCTTCTCCGCTTCAAGCCGGGATTTGTCCAGTTCCTTGATTTCTTCGGTGAAACCACTCTTTTCCTGACCTGCCACAGCAACTTGCTCCAATACGTGGCGCAGTTCATGTTCTAGCTGCTTCATCTCCATCGAGGCTTGTTGCTCTGCATTTCGGGTATCGTCACCAGACTGACGTAACTGATCCAGTTTATCCTGACACTGCTCCAGCTGAGTTTTGACGTCTTCCACACTTCGATGCAGCTTCACAATCTGCTGCTCGGTATCCAGAATATCTTGATCCAGCTGATCCAGCTGCCGCTTGCGGCTGAGCAGACTGCCATTCTTTTTGTGCTGGCTGCCGCCTGTCATGGAACCGCCAGCGTTGACGACATCTCCTTCGAGGGTTACAACGCGGAAACGATACTGACAACGCGCTGCAATTTTATTCGCAAACTCCAACGTTTCTGCAATAATGACATTGCCGAGCAAGCTGCCGATAATTGAGGCATATCTTGAGTCATACTGTACCAGTTCAGCACCGATGCCGACAAAACCATCCATCCCCTCAACCATCGAACGTTCGCCAGCACCGATTGAACGGGGACGAATAACGTCCAGCGGAAGAAAGGTTGCACGTCCTAGTTGGCGTTGCTTCAAGAAAGCAATAGCCTGTCTCGATACTGCCTCGTTCTCCATGACGATATGCTGTAGCGCAGCCCCCATCGCTGTTTCTACCGCAAGTTCGACCTTCTCAGGAACTTTAACGAGTTCTGCCACTGCACCATGTACTCCGTTTAGCGTCCCTTTCCGAGAAGCTTTGAGCACTTCTTTTACACCCAGCATGAAGCCGTCAAAATCATCCTGCATTTCTTTCATCGTATCCCGGCGGGACACTTGTGCCTCACGCTTTTGCTCCCATTTACGTACGGTGCTGCGGCTCTCTTCCAAAAGTTTTTGCAACGACTGTAGCCGTTCACTTTCCGAAATATAACCCCCGCGCAGTTCACTGATTTCCTTACCTAACCGAACCACTTTTTTCTGAATGTCAGCTTTACGGCCTTCTAACGTTTCTTTCTGTTCTTCCCATTTGCCGGATTCTTCTGATGCACGGTTCATTCTGCGCTCCAGCGTTTCTTTCTGCTGATCCACATACCGTATTTCGTTTCGCGCCTGCGCCATCTGATTCATCAGTTCCAGCAAGTTCCCTTTGAGGCTCTCCTCCTGTTGCTGACTTATTCCGCCCGTAACACCAACCAGCTTGGCTTCTTCTTCAGACAAGCGATTTTTCACATCAGCCAGTTCCAGTTCAAGCTTGCTAAACTTCTCCCGCAAGGCAATCAGCTCAGCTTCACGCTCCCGATGTCTCTCCTCGCTCACCGCGAGCGTTTCCCTCAGTTGCTCCTGATTCGCTTGCAGATGCCGCGCTCGCTCCCGAAGCAGTTCCCCATGCCCTTCGCTTTTCTCTGTTGCCTCACTAAACTGCAGCAAAGCAGATTGAAGTTCTTCCGTCTCCGCTTCCAACAGACGCAGTGCATTCCGATCATTCTCCAGCTTCGCGTCATGCGTTGATACAATCGCCGCTAATCCAACCTCTTCGTGTTTGAGTGATTCCAGACGTTCGCTCGCTTTGCTCCAGGAAGCATGAATCTGTTCAATCTGATACACATACATCGAAATTTCCTTCGATTTGAGTTCGGAACGAAGTTGTTTGTAATGCATGGCTTTCTCGGATTGTTCTTTAAGCGGGCCGATCTGATCTTCCAGTTCGGTTACAAGATCGTGAATACGCAGCAGATTTTGCTCTGTCTCATCTAGCTTGCGCGTTGCATCGCGTTTGCGGGATTTATATTTAACGATCCCTGAAGCCTCTTCAAAGATTCCCCGACGATCCTCGGAACGAGTACTCAAGATCTCCTCAATTCGTCCTTGTCCAATAATCGAGTAAGCCTCTTTACCAATCCCCGTATCCATAAACAGTTCGGTAATATCTTTCAGGCGACAGGATTGTTTATTGATAAAATACTCACTGTCCCCGCTGCGATGAACACGGCGGGTCACGGTCACTTCACCGAAATCCAGAGCGAGTGCATGATCCTCGTTGTCCAGTGTAAGGGAAACCTCTCCGTAGTTGACAGCTTTACGCGCATCGCTGCCTGCAAAAATAATATCTTCCATTTTACCGCCACGGAGTGACTTTGCACTTTGTTCCCCCAATACCCAGCGAATTCCATCGGATATATTACTTTTACCGCTTCCGTTCGGACCTACAACTGCTGTAATGCCACGAACAAATTCCATTTCCGTTTTGTCGGCGAATGACTTGAATCCACCCAACTCTATTCGTTTCAGAAACATAGGGCTTCTCGTCACCTCCTCTTGCAAATTTCAATTAATGCTTTCAGCACCTATATAAGTTGAACTAAAGATTTTACACAGCCCACTCCGATGACAGAATAACCATCCAATCGCTGTTATCCCCAGATTTTTTTGATTCCCTTTTCCAAAGGGGAAAATCCGGTGATAAAGGCGAAGCTTATGCTTCCGATGTAGCTTTCTTGCAGAAAGCTTTTAGCTTCGCTTTTCCAGGTTTTTTCTGTCCTCTCCGTTAGAGTGTAAATGAATAGTTCAACTTATATAGTAAAAGATCCGATAATGCCTCCCGAGTCTCTTTACAAAAAAAAGAGCAAAAAGCAGTCCGGCCGATTACTTCCGCCGGGGCGGGCCCGCGGGCTGCTCTTTGCTCTTCGTTTGTCTAAGCTCTGCCTGGTACAATTCAGGCCTCTGGAAGCTTCAATCGTTCAAGCGCCGCAGATGCTGCCTGTTGTTCCGCCTCTTTTTTGGAGCGTCCTGTACCTCGGCCAAGTCTTTCTTGGCCCATATGGACTTCCGAGACAAACTCACGTTCATGGGCTGGTCCCCGCTCTTCGACGATCCGGTACTCCAGAGCCCCCATATTGTGATGCTGTGTGAGTTCCTGCAGCTCTGTTTTGTAATCACTCATTTGCAGCTTGCTGCCAACAACGATTAACGGAAACACATGCTGATCCAGAAATGCTCGCACAGGTTCAAGACCCTGATCCAGGTATAATGCACCAATAAATGACTCGAACACGTCCGCCAGAAGAGCTGGACGTGTACGTCCTCCGGTTAATTCCTCACCTTTTCCAAGAAGTACATATTGTCCAAAACTGAGCGCTTCAGCAAATTTGACGAGGGAAGGTTCACAGACAATGGATGCCCGCATCTTTGTTAGTTCTCCTTCCGGACGGTTAGGATACAGATGATACAAGTACTCCGATACAGTCAACTCCAATACAGCATCGCCCAGAAACTCCAGACGTTCGTTATCCTGATGTTGACTGAATCGATGTTCGTTTACGTAAGAAGCATGGGTAAACGCTTGTTTTAGAAGCTGTCTGTTGTCAAATTTGATTTGAAGTTTTTGTTGTAACTGCTTCAGATCTTCACTCAAACGAACTAGCCCCTTATGCTTCAAATTTTTTGAGAATAATGGTGGCGTTGTGACCGCCAAATCCAAAGGAATTGGACATTGCTACATTCACTTTGGTTTGACGCGGAACGTTAGGTACATAGTCCAGATCACATTCAGGATCCTGATCTTCCAGGTTGATCGTTGGAGCCAGTGTCTGATGTGTCAGGGACAATCCGCAGATCACAGCCTCTACCCCGCCCGCAGCGCCAAGCATATGGCCTGTCATCGACTTGGTGGAACTTACGGCTAGCTTGTACGCATGATCGCCAAACGCCTTTTTGATGGCCAACGTTTCGGAACGGTCACCTACCGGTGTTGAAGTTCCGTGTGCATTGATGTAATCCACTTCTTCCGGCTGAATGCCAGCATTGCGAAGCGCCATCGTCATGCAACGTGCTGCACCATCTGGATCTGGTTCTGTCATATGGTGAGCATCACCTGTCAGACCATAACCGATTACTTCACCGTAGATTCGTGCACCACGAGCCTGAGCATGTTCCAGAGATTCCAGAATCAGAATTCCGGCACCTTCACCCATAACAAATCCGTCACGACCTGTATCAAAGGGACGGCTTGCTTTCGTAGGATCATCATTGCGTGTGGACATTGCACGCATCGCGCAGAAACCTGCAAGTCCTGTTGGCCTAATGGTTGCTTCAGCACCGCCGCAGATCATTGCATCCGCATCACCATTGGCAATCAGCTTGAACGAATCTCCAATGGAGTGTGTTCCTGTTGCACAAGCGGTAACAACGTTGATGTTTGGTCCTTTGGCACCCAGTGAAATGGACATCTGTCCAGATGCCATATTCGAAATCATCATCGGGATAAAGAACGGGCTCACACGTTTAGGGCCTTTTTGCAAAAGCGCATTGTGCTGATCTTCCCAAGTTCCTAATCCACCAATACCAGAACCAATCGATACGCCAAAACGCTCTGCATCAATGTTCTCGTTGATTTTCAGACCACTATCTTCCACCGCTTTGAAACCAGCTGCCACAGCGAACTGTACAAAACGATCCATCTTCCGTGCATCTTTTCGATCCATATATTCTTCCGGGTTGAAATCTTTGATCTCGGCTGCAATCTGTGTCGTGTATTCACTAACATCAAATGCCTCAATCTGAGAAATTCCGGACTTTCCTGCCATTAAACTGCCCCAGAACGTTTCTAAGTCTTTTCCGAGCGATGTCATTACGCCCATTCCGGTAATTACAACTCTTTGTTTCAACCGACTCACCTCTATATCGACTGCATTACGCAAGTATTTTGTGGGAATATCCGCAGACTTGAATGCAAGACGCCTCTCCAAAGATCAGCAAGCACCTTGTCTGCGGGATGTGAAAAACCAATGAATGATGAGAAGTCCCGCCTGTTCGAAAACAGGAGCGGGACTGAATTGACTTTAGGTATGAGATTGTATGTAGTTTACAACTTCACCTACGGTCGTAATTTTTTCTGCATCTTCATCAGAGATTTCCAAATCGAATTCATCTTCCAATTCCATGACCAATTCCACTACATCCAAAGAATCAGCACCCAAATCTTCTTTGAAAGATGCTTCAAGTGTAACTTCAGCTTCGTCTGCGCCCAAGCGGTCGACGACGATGCGTTTTACACGCTCCAATACATCGGACATCCGGTTCACCTCCTCCTTGGTATTATACGAGAATCGCAGGCAAAATGCCATAGAAGACATATGCGGCTCCCGGCCGGGGAACCCGGCCTTTTTCCGGCATTTCGGATCGTCCAGCGCCTGTTCCCCGACTTTGATTCAAAGTCCAGGAAATTTACATGTACATGCCGCCATCGACATGCAGTGTTTGACCTGTCATATAAGATGAAGCTTCTGATGCAAGGAATGTAACCACACCAGCAATTTCATCCGGCTGTCCCAGACGGGACAACGGAATGCCACTAAGCATACCATCGACCAGCTCTTGAGACAATTCTTTAGTCATATCGGTTTCAATGAAACCTGGTGCAACACAGTTCACCGTAATTCCGCGAGAAGCAAGTTCTCGAGCAGAAGCCTTCGTTAAACCGATAACTCCCGCTTTAGCAGCCACATAGTTGG
Organism: Paenibacillus amylolyticus; assembly: GCF_003719335.1. Taxonomy (GTDB): domain Bacteria; phylum Bacillota; class Bacilli; order Paenibacillales; family Paenibacillaceae; genus Paenibacillus; species Paenibacillus amylolyticus_D. The sequence continues at coordinate 323,673 of NZ_RIAS01000005.1, read as the reverse complement.
CTTGACCCGGATTACCCAGCACGCCTACAACAGAAGAGATGTTAATAATTCTTCCTGAACGTTGCTTCATCATTGGACGTGTTACTGCCTTCAGACAGTTAAACACCCCTTTAAGATTCGTTTCGATGACTTGATCGAACTCTTCTTCTTTCATCCGCATAATGAGGTTGTCCCGTGTAATCCCCGCATTATTCACCAGAATATCGACATTGCCCCATGCTTCAAGCGTCGTTTTCACCATCTGTTCCGCTTCAACCATCTGACCTACATTCGCCTGAATCGTAATCGCCTGAACACCTTTTGCACGGATCTCCTCGGCTACTTCCTCTGCCGCAGCTTGACTACCCGCATAATTTACAGCTACATTCGCTCCGGCTTCAGCCAGGGCAAGTGCAATACTGCGGCCAATTCCGCGGGACGCTCCGGTCACTAATGCATTTTTACCTTCTAACGGTTTAGACATAACCATTCCTCCTCTCCCTGAATCTACATAAGTTGAACCTAAGTTATTTACACATGCACTAAGGTGACAGAATAACCTTCCAATCGCTGTTATCCCCAGATTTTTTTGATCCCCTTTTCCAAAGGGAAAATCCGGTGATAAAGGCGAAGCATTTGTTTCCGATGCAGCTTTCTTTCATAAGAATTTTAGCTTCGCTTTTTCAGGTTTTTCTGTCCTCTCCGCTAAAGTGTAAATAAATAGTTCTACTTATGTGATTTAATTATTTTTAAGATCAGCTGCGGTTGCTTCCAAGGTTTCAAGACTGTTTACATTGTATAATTTTACGGTTTTATCTGTTTTTTTAATCAAACCGGTTAATACATTGCCTGAACCAATCTCAATAAACGTATCCACACCTTGCTCGATCAGCCAAGTCACACTGTCTTCCCATAAAACCGGAGAATAGACCTGAGTCGTAAGCAAGTTCTGAAATTGTCCCTCTTCAGCAGGTCTTGCGGTTACATTAGCTACTACAGGAAGCTTGGCAGGTGAGAACGTAACTGTACTCAGCTTATCCGCCAGCTTCTCTGCGGCGCCTTTCATCAGTGAAGAGTGGAACGGACCACTTACTTCAAGTGCAAGTGCGCGTTTGCCGCCTGCTTCCTTCACCCGTTCTGACACGGCATCAACGCCCTCTTTTACACCTGAAATAACGATTTGTCCAGGACAGTTGATGTTGGCCAGTTCAACTGCCTGTCCGCTTTCTGATACTTCACGGCAAAGCACCCCCAGCGCTTCCCGATCTGCACCCAGTACAGCAGCCATTGCTCCTTGTCCACCTGGAACAGCTTCTTCCATATATTGGCCACGTGCCCGGACGATTCGCACAGCATCCTCAAAAGAAAGAACACCCGCTGCCACTAATGCACTGTATTCGCCCAGGCTATGACCAGCAGCATAGTCTGCCTCAATTCCTTTTTCTTTGAAAGCCTCCAGCAGTGCAATGCTCGCGGTGAGCAAAGCCGGCTGTGTATTGGATGTCTGTTTCAGCTCCGTGTCTGGTCCTTCAAAAATCAGGTTGCTCAGGGAGAAGCCCAGCGTTTCATCTGCTGTGCGAAAAACTTCCTTGGCTGCAGGTACAGACTCATATGCATCTTTGGCCATACCTACTTTTTGTGATCCCTGTCCAGGGAATACAAAAGCGATTTTACCCATTTCGTTCATCCTCCAGCTGTCTAGTTTACCATACGAGTACGGATGCGCCCCAAGTCAAACCGCCGCCGAAGCCGACCATCAAAACAGTATCTCCTGCTTTCATACGGCCTTCTTCTGCAGCTTCAACCAGTGCAAGTGGAATGGATGCTGCCGACGTGTTAGCATACTTGTCTACGTTGACAACCACTTTCTCCTCTGGAAGTTCCAGTCGTTGCATAGCCGATTGAATAATACGTACATTCGCCTGATGCGGAACGAACAGATCAACATCGGTACGATCCATGCCAGCTTTGCGAAGAACTTCAATCGTTGCTGTACCCATGACACGAACAGCAAATTTAAACACTTCACGGCCGTTCATATAAATATAATGCTTTTTATTCTCAACCGTTTCCGCACTTGCCGGCAGACGTGAACCACCGCCTTCGATTTGAAGCAGGCTGCCCCCTGCACCTTCTGCACCGAGATCAAATGCTTTGAAACCGCGGCCTTGCGGAACTTCACCAACAACGACAGCCCCTGCTCCATCACCAAAGAGCACACAGGTGTTACGGTCTGTATAATCCGTAATACGTGACAAACAATCTGCACCGATAACAAGCGCGTTATTGTACATGCCACTTTGAATGAAACTGGTTGCCGTTGCAAGACCATATACAAACCCGGAACAAGCAGCAGACAAATCAAATGCAGCAGCGCCCTTGGCACCCAATTTATCCTGCAGAATGCAAGCTGTCGACGGGAAAGAGGAATCCGGTGTAATTGTAGCAACGATAATCAGATCCAGATCACTGCCTGTCATGCCCGCAGATTCAAGCGCTCTTATCGCCGCCTCATAGGCTAAATCAGAAGTGGCTTGATCCGGTGCAGCGATATGCCGCTCCTTAATTCCTGTACGGCTGACAATCCACTCGTCATTCGTATCGACCATTTTTTCCAAATCACTGTTTGTCAAAATTTTCTCTGGTACATATTTACCTGTACCAATAATCCCTACCGGGCGCAAATTATTCATATCGTCACTCACTTCCCACTAATTTCCTTAGATATGCTGTCCACCAACTGGTTTTGTACTGCAATCCGTGCCTGACGCACGGCATTTTTAATCGCATTGCCATCCGCGGAACCATGACTTTTGACGACCAATCCGCTCAAACCTAGTAATGGGGCACCGCCGTGCTCCGTATAATCAAGCTTGCTCTTAAGTCCGCGTAATTCAGGCATGAGCACCGCCGCAGCCAGTTTATTTTTGAAGGATGAGGTAAACTTTTCTTTGAGCAGGCCGAAAATCGCTCCTGCCGCACCTTCCAGTGATTTCAGCAAGATGTTGCCGGCGAACCCGTCACACACCAGCACATCACAGGCACCAGTCAGTACATCACGCGCCTCTACATTCCCCACAAAACGAATCGGAAGCTGTTCTAACAGCGGATAGGCATGTTTGGTCAGTTCGTTGCCTTTGCCTGGCTCTGTACCCACGTTGAGCAATCCCACTCTTGGAGATGCAATACCTTGTACTTTTTGCCGATACAAACTGCCCATCAGCGCGTATTGTGCCAAATGTTCCGGCTTAGCATCCATGTTCGCACCAAGGTCTAGGGCAAGTACACCTACTTCATCCATCGTAGGAATCATGGGGGCAAGTGCAGGACGTTCAATCCCGTCCATCCGGCCTACAACAAGCAAACCAGCCGTCATTAACGCTCCTGTATTCCCTGCCGAGATCATGGCATCGGCTTCCTTCTCTTTAACCATACGTCCGGCTACAACCATGGAAGAATCCTTTTTGCGCCTTACTGCCTTTACCGGTTCATCATCTGAACCAATCACTTCGGAAGCGTGCCGAACGCTCAAGTTGGCCGGTCTAGCTCCAGACTGACTTAAAAGAGGTTCAATCTTGGCTTCATCGCCAACCAGGACGATCTGTGTATCCGCCCATTCCGCAGCCGCGGCAATAGCCCCTTCTACGGTTGACGCAGGAGCATGATCTCCTCCCATGGCATCAATGACGATTTTCATTCCAAATGACCTCCTTCTTTGCTGTCTTCTCCACCTGAATGATAGATCACAAAATTACCTTGGAACACCATTTCTTCACCAACATAGGTGAACACTTCAACTTTGGCTTTCCCCTTCTGACCGGGAATTGATTTCACATATGCTTTGGCAATACACTTTTCTCCCAAACGAACAGAGCGAACAAAACGTATATCTGCCGAAGCGGTTAACGCAATCTCATCATTAATGACAGCGACTGCAAGTGAATTCGCTTGTGCAAAGACATAGTGCCCGCGGGCAATACCTGTTCTTGAAAAAACATGTTCCTCTTTGATCTCAAATAAGGATATCCCGCTCTTGTCCAGCTGTAAATCCACAATATCACCGATAATCTCATGCAGGGGCAGTGATCGCACCTGATCATACGAGCGCTCCGCCATCAGTTTCATCCGTTCCCGAAGCTCCGGTATGCCAAGTTCCAGCCTGTCAAGACGGATCGTCTGGATACTTACCTTCAATTGACGTGTAAGCTCCTGATCTGTCACAAACGGATTCTCGTCTATCATTTTGGTTAACTGCTGTTGCCTCTGTCTCTTCGGTAAACGCTCGATGCCTGACACCCCCCGCTATATCGTTTCCAGAACCCACCTTGTTGGTTAAGTTCACTCTTTCAAACCTACTTCTTTATATGCTGTAGCCCTGCTTATTCAGAGAGCTTGTAAAATAAAAGTTTATGATGATCTGTATGTAACGTCAAATCTTAGAACCTGGTACTAAACTATAGTATATCTCATCCTTTGTCAAAAAGAAAGGCTAGTATAACAAATTCACATCACTTCATCAAAGTACTAAATGAACATATGTACCACGCATACAAACTCGCTCGAACAAGCGTATTCGTTCGCTTTTTCTTCACACAAAAAAGCAACACCCCATCGAAATGAAGTGTTGCTTGATGTGTAGCTATTATTGAGAGATGATCTCTCTTGCTTTGTACGTTCCGCACACTTTGCACACGTGGTGAGCAAGCTTCAATTCGCCGCATTGTTCACATTTCACCATGCCCGGTACAGCCAATTTAAAGTGAGTGCGACGTTTGTCGCGACGCGTCTTGGACGTTCTCCGTTGAGGTACTGCCATTATTCCCACCTCCTTATCAAAATCAACCTTTGCAGGTAGTTGTTACGTTCGATTTTCAATCATGCTCATTTAAAAAAATCCTTGAGTCCTGCAAGCCGCGGATCGATAACCTGGTTATCACAACCGCAGTCACCTTCGTTTAGCTCATGGCCACACTTAGGACAAAGTCCCTTGCATGTCTCGCTACAGAGCGGTACAAACGGAAGATCCAGCAGAAAAGCTTCCTCGGCATAACCTTTCAGATCAACGCTATCCTCATCCACATAGAGAGTATCGTCGTCCTCAGATAATTCCTCTGGTTGTTTTCCCTGCTTGAATTGCTCATGAAAATCAATATGAAAATGTTCACTTAGCGGCTTGAGACAACGGGAGCATAACATGTCCACTCCTACTGTCAGTTTGCCATGAACATCCACAACGTTCTCCTCTCTGATCTCTGCAGACAAATCCGCAGTCAGCGGGGTAACGGCTGTGATATCTTGTCGGTTAGAAACCAGATGTTTGATATCCCACTGTTCGTTAAAGCGCAGGGGGCGATCACTGGTTGCCACTTTGCGAAATGGCATTATCATGTTCTATCACTCCAAACGAAACCAATTTCATAAATAGTTGTCTAACGAATGGCGGCAGTATACAGTACAAGACGATCCTAATATGTGCGTTCATTCCTGACTGTATGTATGCTATCTGTCACTCACAAAAGATTTATGAAACTGACTTAACAAACAAAAATCATTATACCGATTTTCCAAGAGGTTTGTCAACACTTTTAACTTTACACCCTTTCTGGAAAACGATCACTCCGATTAAACCGTCACATCTGATCTATTATAGACCTACTCCATCATAACTACAAGTCATCTCTAACACTTATACTTATGATTCTATCCCTTACTTATATCTGATACTCTCCACTCCTCACATCGGTCACCAATCGTTAACGATTGGTGTGATCTATGTCACACAGGTCCCTAAACCCGATACCTATACTTGTTGTAGATTCAATCACAGAGCAAAATTTCACAACCATTTTTATAACAATCTATCATTGATATTCCAAAAAAATATCGGGAGGGAAATTACATGTTAAGCCAACAAACGATTGACGTGATCCAATCTACTGTACCCGTACTTGAAGTTCATGGAGAAGCCATTACACGCCATTTCTATCAAACGCTGTTTACGGCTCATCCGGAGCTATTAAACATTTTCAATCATGCAAATCAAAAACAAGGTCGTCAGCAAGCGGCACTCGCCAACATGGTTTACACCGCGGCACTGCACATTGATAACCTCGCGGCTATTTTGCCAGCCGTCCGTCAGGTTGCTCACAAACATCGCAGCCTTGGCATTGTACCTGAACAGTACGCTATCGTCGGCACTTACCTGCTTCAAGCCATCGGAGATGTGCTCGGCGAAGCTGCAACCGATGAAATTTTAGCTGCTTGGGGCGATGCTTACCAAGTGATTGCCGATGCCTTTATTGGTATTGAGCAGGATATGTATAGCGAAGCCGCAAATCAAACGGGTGGATGGGACGGTTTCAGAACCTTCAAAGTTGCGAAGAAAGTGCAAGAAAGCGAACTCATCACTTCGTTTTATTTGATACCGGAAGATGGCAAGTCTATCTCTTCGTACAAGCCAGGACAGTATATCAGCATTAAAATTCAGCCTGCCGGACAGGAATTCACCCAGATTCGTCAGTATACCCTTTCCGACGCACCTGGCAAACCCTATTATCGTATATCCGTGAAACGTGAATCAGGCGGATCGGATCGTCCTGACGGTGTAATTTCGAATTATCTTCACAATCATATTACAGAGGGAAGCCTGGTCGAACTCTCCGCTCCTGCGGGTGATTTCATATTGGATTTAGAAGATCCGCGTCCTGTTGTGCTGTTAAGCGGAGGTGCAGGCATAACCCCTATGGTTAGCATGCTAAATACACTGGTGGAGTCGGATGATCAGCGTTCCATTACCTTTCTACATGCTAGCCCAAACGGCTTATCGCACGCGTTCCGCGATCATGTAGATCAACTGTCTCAGGAGCATGTTAATCTTAACGCGCACTATTGTTACACCTCTCCTGCTGATTCTGATCTGGAAAATGAGCTAGTTTATAAACGGCGATACATGGATGCGGCTTGGCTTCGTCAAGTCATTCAAGAACCGGATGCGAACTATTATCTGTGCGGCTCTGTCACGTTTATGCGTTCGGTATATGCAGAGCTCCTGTCCATCGGTGTTGCATCAGATCGTATCCATTATGAATTTTTCGGGCCAAAAGCCAGTCTTGTTCCTGCTGCGGAGAATGTGTGAGCATAAAATACAGCCGAAGAATGTGTAAAATTCATCTGGCGAGCACAAAAATGGATTTCGGGGAAGTGGCGGTTACTTCTTAGGTCGTTCCTTAGGCAGTTTTTCTTATGGGAGTTTTCTTAAAGATAATCAGGGCTAGGGCTATATTTCAGGTACAGGCAGCATCTGCGGATGCTGGTTCTGTGCCTTTTTCATCATTTGCTCTAATGCCAGCTCTACTCTATGATGAAAGAGGTAAAATGAGCTTTGACGGTGAACAGACTATTTATATCTAATATTGTAAAAAAGTCATGACCCGCGTGATTAACGACCCTATGGGAGATTTTAACGCGGCAGGAAGGAGTAACGCTCGTGAAAGCTGTAGGCGTTATTGTGGAATATAACCCGTTGCACAACGGACATGTGCATCATCTGAATGAATCACGGCGGCTAAGCGGAGCAGACGCCGTTGTTGCCGTGATGAGCGGCCCTTTTCTCCAGCGTGGCGAACCCGCCATCGTTGGTAAAAGGGCACGCACCGAGATGGCGCTCCATGCTGGCGCCGATCTCGTGCTTGAACTGCCGGTTGCCTACGCGGTTCAACCGGCGGAGTGGTTTGCCTTTGGTGCGGTATCGTTGCTGCACCGCACCGGGGTTGTGGACTCGCTCTGCTTTGGCAGCGAGTCCGGCGACATCGACAGCCTGCAGCGCATTGCGCGCGTGCTGGCTGTGGAGCCCGCAGGGCTGCGCGAGGATATCGCGCGCCGCCTGCGGGAAGGCGCCAGCTACCCCGCCGCGTACGCAGGCGCGGCGGCGGCGCTGGCGCCCGGCGGCGTCGATGCTAACGACGCCGCGGCACTGCTGGAGCAGCCCAACAATTCGCTTGGGCTGCACTACCTCATCGCGCTGCAACGGCTGGGCAGCGCGATCCAGCCCTTGACGGCGGCACGTACCGGTGCCGCCTATCACCAGGCGACGCCCGGCCCGGGGGCGATCGCCAGTGCCACAGCTGTCCGCCGCCTGTTGCTGGCGGACGGGCCCAACGCCGCCGCACCATACGTGCCGGCGGCAACACTTGCCATTCTGCATCGCGAATGGCAAGAAGGACGCGCTCCCATGCACTGGGAGCGCTTTGCCCAGCCGCTGCTGCACATCGCGGCTACCCGCCGTGCCTCCGAGCTGGAACGCATCGCCGAAGTCACGGAAGGGCTAGAGCATCGGCTGATGCGAACGCTCGCCCAGCTCCCAGAGCCTTCCGTCGAAGCTCTCCTGAATGCACTCAAAACCCGCCGTTACACGCGCACCAAACTGCAGCGCATGCTCGCCCACATGCTCCTGAACCACACGAAGGACGAGTGTTCACCAGAGCAGTTAGCCACCGGCCCCGGATATCTGCGTGTCCTCGGCTTTACTTCAACAGGCCAGAGTCTGCTCAAACAGATGAAAAAAACAGCCTCCCTGCCTGTGGTAACAAAGCCATCCACGTTTGATCATGCTCAACTGGAGTTGGATATCCAGGCGCAAGCCGCCTATGCTCTTGCCCATGACCAAGAGGATTCGCGCAACATATCACGCATAATGTATAGCGACTACTACGAATCACCCATGAGAATCTGATTCATCTCGCCCTATGAATCAAAGCTACAACATGCATAAATGCCAATAGGATGCAAACCATAAAACCAACTAAAAATCCCCTGTGCCCAGCCTTTGGCTGTCATCACAGGGGATTTCGTCATTTCGTCCTTTTTAAAAGCAATGGCTTACACGGATATCCTACCAATGCATAACACTTATCGTAATATTCAACCTGACCTTGGTACTCACTTTTACATCGTTCTTCTCACTGATTTACGCTCTTCTTTAATGAATCTCCTGTTTTCCAGCGTACCTTCATATTTTAAAAGAGGCCACTGTCCAGGCTCTTCTAAGCCCAATCTTAAGACAATCTCATTCCACTTACGACTTTACAGACATGGTGTTCAGGTAAGTCAGAGCATCATCAAGTGTGCTAACGGGCACAAGCTTCATAGGGGTGTTGATTTCTTTTGCTTTGGCCTCGGCTTCTTTATAATTATCTTTCGGTACAAAGAAGATTTCCGCCTTTTTACGGTCAGCAGCGACAATTTTATGCTGCACACCGCCAATCGCTCCTACAACACCATCTTTCGTAATCGTACCTGTACCCGCAATCCGGTGTCCCTTGGTCAGATCACCAGGAGTTAACTGATTGTAAATCTCTAACGTGAACATTAACCCGGCAGAAGGACCCCCTACCTGTGTGCTTGAAAATGTGATTTGTTTGTTCGGGTCTTCCGGCTTCACCTTCTGCACCGCGCCAATCATTACTCCAAGCCCAGTTCGCATCTTGCCTGTCTTGCTGTCTTTCACCTCAACCAGCGTGATATCCCGGCTAATCGTTTCACCGCCGCGCTCCAATTGCATCTCCACTGTATCCCCGGCTTTTTTCCCCTCCAGCTCTTTGGCAAGCACATTATTATCCGGTGTAGCTGTACCGTTCACACCCAGAATAATGTCTCCAGGTTCAATATCCCCATCCGGTTTGGGATTTTCCGAAAGACCAAACACAAAGATGTGCTCAGGCACAATGGAGTATGTAATGCCCGCTTTCTCATAGGCCGCTTCCATGGCAGAGGATTGCGAATCACTCATGAACCAGACCTGTTCAGCGGAGTATTCCGCTTCGCTTTTGCCACGCAGACGATCTTCCTTTTTATCCAATTGCGCATTTTTATCAAAGTACGAAGTAGCTAGCAAAAATAAATTGGCATACGTCGCCGACACGGTGGTCATCATGAATACGCCCTTTTCATCTTTGTCACCGTCCTTCACGGTAACCATCGGTTTAACTTCATCCGCGCTGCCAGGCGTATAAATAATATACGGCGTTGGCATGTACACCGTAAGATAGACAATCAGAGCCACCGCGATCACATAGATCGAAGCTCTGAAACCACCTGTTTTCCGGAACCGATTCATCTCATGAGCCTCCGTTCTTTATCTCTCTACAAGCTGAATCCACTCCACAAGAGTTGCTTTCCTGTAATTATTCAGCTCATCTTATTACATATGATTACAATCCAAGTCTAACACCTTGTTGTTCCTGCATACAATGGTACAGGCCGGATAGGCCGCAGTATGATTCGCCGTCTATCCGGTCAAGGCCGAACCGTTTACGAACGTGATTCGGCCGTCCATTGTAATCCCAATGCCCGAGAGGCGTTAATTGATATGAGGTGAAACGATGACCGTATCCAGTGAAGCTCGAAGTCCCGGTTTGGTACGAACTGTATTCCTAAGCACTAGTGCATTCATGCTGGTTGTTGCGATAGTTGCATCTCCGAAAGAAGCCTTCGACGCATCCATTCAGGGACTGGACATCTGGTGGAAAATTGTCTTTCCAGCCCTGTTGCCGTTCCTGATGTTATCCCAGATGCTGACCGCGTTTGGCTTTACCCACGCCTTGGGGGTTCTGCTAGAGCCCATGATGAGGCGCTTGTTCAAGCTGCCAGGCCATGCCGGCTTCGCTCTCGCTGTGGGCATGTGTGGAGGCTTTCCAGCCGCCGCAGATGCCGTATCTCGATTAGTCAAGGATCAACAAATGACCGCCAGGCAGGCGGTTATTATTGCGGCAGCAGCTCATTTTGCCAACCCCATGATGATTCTGCTTGTTGTTGGAGGTGCTTTTCTACATAACCCTGCTGCCGGATATTTTCTCCTCATTATACACTGGATTAGCGGCTGGATTGCAGCCGCGGTTGCCATTCGTTTCATCCCTGCATCCCTAAAAAAAAATCTTGTACCAGACCCCATATCATCTAACAAAGCTGTCCATTCTCTCTCACCAGCCCAAAATCAAGCAGAGACCGAAATGAAGCAACTGCATCCCTTAGCTCAGAATTCTCAGAAACTTCGCATCGGTTCGCGTATGTTGCTCGCCGCTAGAGAAGCACATAGCCGGGATGCACGAGGTTTTGGCAAATTACTGGGTGACACCGTATCTCAGGCCGTACAGATTCTAATGTTAACTGGAGGGTATATCATCGTTTTTGCAGTATTCATCCGGTTGCTCTCACTCTACCTGACTCCCGGTATTTCAGCTGCAGTCTGGCCTTCTGTGCTGGAGCTTCACTTAGGGACATACCACATTAGCAAAACAGCAATAGCACCCGCCCTACTGATGGCATTCCTGGCAGGTGCGCTTGGCTGGGGAGGCGTATGCTCGCATTTGCAAGTCTCATCGATGCTAAGAACAGCCATGCCTGGACTGCAATCCATGCTATTTTTCGTTATCGTTCGATTAGGACATGGGTTAGCTGCCTTTGGCCTTACCCTCTGGTTGTGGGAACCATTCAGCCGTTATACCACAGAAGTATCGACCACGTGGCAGACCACTGCAGTGGAGCGCTCAGACTCTTTATTCTATTGGCCGTTTCTGGAATTTCCAGACACCATAAGTACATGGCAACTCATCTGGAACAGCTTCCCTGCAGCAGCCCTAAGTCTCGCTTTACTTCTTGGGGTAATGATTAGTCTCTCGGGCCTTACCTTATGGATTAACCGCCTTTTTTCCCGCTGATCTTCTGGCGAAGCGCAGCTTCAACTTCAGGCGATACCAGATCCGTTACATCACCATGATAGTGGGCGATTTCTTTAACGATACTGGAACTGAGGTAGGAGTATTTCGGGTTAGTCATCATAAAAATCGTTTCCGCATCCGGGTTCAACTTGCTGTTGGTCGACGCGAGCTGCAACTCATACTCGAAATCGGTTACGGAGCGAATACCGCGAACGATAACCGACGCTTCCTTTTGCCTTACATAATTAGCCGTCAAGTCACGGAAGCTATCCACTTCCACATTCGGCAGGTGGCTGGTTACAGTAAGGATTAGCTCTTTGCGCTCTTCTACGGTGAACAGTGGATTTTTACTCATATTGTTCAAGACAGCGACGATGACACGATCAAACTGTTTCGACGCTCTCGCAATAATATCAAGATGCCCCATCGTTACGGGATCAAAGCTTCCTGGATATACGGCAATGCGTTCCTGCCGCTGAATCATTTCAGTCATGAGGAGCCTCCTCTTCTGTGATGCGGTTTTCTTGCTCATCTTCTGCCGCAACAGGTACATAATCGTATATGGATACCGCTGTCTCTCCGTACACCGCTTTGCGCGTTTGTTCAAACGGGCCAACTTGCTCCGGGTATTCATGTTTGGATTCATACTCCAACACGATGGTTGCACCTTGGGTAAGCAGTTCCAGTTCGTGCATCGTTAACATCAACTCGTGTCCGTTCTTCATGCGATAGGGCGGATCGAGAAACACCAGATCAAAGGTTGTATTGCGTTTAGCCAGCGCTTTGAGCGCCCGACCCGCATCATTACGATATACAGCCGCCTGATCCTCCAGCTTCGTAGCCTTCAGATTCGCACGGATTACTTCAATACTTTTCGATTCCAGATCAACAAAAACAGCCTTGTCCATGCCACGGCTGAGTGCCTCAATCCCGAGACCTCCACTGCCTGCAAACAGATCCAATGCTGCTCCGCCCTCAAAATAAGGGCCAATCATGCTAAACAACGCTTCCTTCACCTTATCAGTGGTTGGACGCGTACCTGTGCCGGGAACAGCCTTCAGCGGCCTGCCCTTCGCACTTCCAGATACCACTCTCACGAATACGTCACCTTTTCTCTCTATGTACATATATTTATTCTTAAAGCTATCGTACCACACTCCGGTTCCGTTTGAAAAATACTCTTGGCCAATATGTATAAAAAGGAAACCCTTGGGCCATTCTATAATTATCGACATCACAAGTGTCGTAGACAACCGCGGAGAAGACTTACGTTTCCCCATAAGCTCTTCGTCCGGTTTCTCCTCTCCCATGAAAAGTAGACCCTCGAAAGAGGGTCTATTTTTGTTGAAATACATATCATCTCTCCGCAGTTGAGTTCTGATTGGGAACGTCCTTTAATAGTTCTTTTTTTATCTCTGTTTAACGAGGGTAATACCCAGGAGCTAATATGTCTTTTAGTTTTTATAAAGATTAATTATCTGCACAAAACCTTGTATGGTGTTAGATACCCTTCTTGCTGAGCAAAATACATAGCGTTTACAGCCGTACCTGCAAGACCACTATACTGACCAGGTGCAAAATCATATACATCAGAGATAAGAAAGGACGGGGTTTTCGTCCAGTTAAAATAATGTATTGCATAATAAAGATCTCTGTCTATCTGGCCTCCCGAATTAGGAAATTCTCCCGAACCTGATCTCGCGGAACTTGCCAGTATCCTTTGAGTTACTGAAGAACTTCTAACACGAGAGCCGTAAGCTGGACTGTAGTTAGACATATAGATTGTATTATCTTTAGCATGTAACAATAATTCTGCAGATAAAAGGTACCCTTGTGATCCAAACCAACTAGCAATTGCTGCAACTGCTGGAGCGTAAATCGACCCTTGTGCCTGCAAAGTAATGTTATTTTTTTTATTTGTCGATAAGTCCCCATTTTTATAATTTTTATAGTCTGTTGATAAGTCTCCAATTGTACTAACTAGTTGTTCCAACTTTTCGATCTCTTTGAGATCAGAACTCCCTTGTTTTTGCTGTTCAAATAAAAGAGCGAGGTCTGTTAAACCTGCTTCAATACTAGTCCCTTGTTTCTCAAGATCCTCTTGTATTAGAAGTATACTCTCCTCAAGATGTTGATTCATACTATTGACAGTTGACGCATTGGAACTAGGCATGGCATCCGAAACTGCACTTGAAGCAAATAGAGTGCTAAATGTAAAGGAAACGGTCAATAATAGCTTAAATATTTTACCTTCCATTTCAAAATCCTCCATTTGTTTAATTTTTAATATTATATAGTTTTGCTCTATTGCACTTGAATCTGTGAAACTACTCAGAAGATAAGAAAACCTGAGATAGACTTGTCGTTGAAGAGGCTACCTTCGAGAAAATTTGCTACAAATTGATGTATACTCGTTTTGGATGATAGCGCACATTTTGCTACTAAGATTCATACTCCGATACGAACAAAACCTGTTTTGGCTGGTTTTGATATCGTCGAGGATGGGAGCGGACAAGCGTCGCTTGGTTAGACACGGTCTTGGTCTCCAAGCTCTCTCCATGAGTTTTCAATCAAACCACAACCCGTTACAAGGACTAACTAATTGAGATAGAATTTCACTGATCCAGGGTCTACATCGAAATCACCTCCTTACATCACTATCTTCTTCAGCAAAATGAAAGTTTCTTAACCTTTGATATTTTTTTCTATATTATTAGAATTTTTTCTAATATTTTCTATTTACACTTTGTATACTAGTACATTGGAAATAATAAGACTATGAACTTTGTCGCTACAATTGGTGAATTGTTAAAGGTTAAGTCACCTTTGATTATTTAGTAGGAGTAGGAAGAATAATAAAACTATTTATTAGCCTAAAAGATCATAGCAACGCAAAAAAAGAATCGTTCCTTAGTAAAATAGACATATCACTCTCTCACTTAGTGGAGAGTGTTTCTTGTAATATCATGACACGTAAGAAATAGTCGGTTGTCAAATCGGTGGACAAAGCAGTAGTTAGTGCTTTTGAAGACGTAGAAGCCAACGTTCTTACAACAAAAAGAAGCTCTCATACGAGAGCTTCTTTTTGTTTGTAGAGTGGATAAATCATTTCTTAAATCTTTTAATGCCTTCTGCAATTTTACGAACCGGAATCCATACCTCGGTGATGAAATTTTGATGTTGATCATCCACCCAGTAATATTTCTCTATGCAGGGTCCTTCCACTTGTTCAAAACTCGTTGACGGGAACCACTCGGTGTAGATCCGTTTCCAAACATTCAAAATACTCAAATCAATCTCGACATCATCTGCCATCTTACCTCCACTGTCAAAAACGGCATAAGTTTGATCAGGTATATGAAGAACGGTAAATTCATCCGATACCTGAATGCCCTCTGGCACCTCTGCTCCCATTAAATAACGCTTCGAACCATCCTCAGCGAAATCATAATGATAACCATATAACAATGTTCCATCCGGTCTCTCTAACAACTCGAGTATCTGAGCATGAGTCCCATCTTTCCAAATGCCCTCCACAAATACGGGTACCTCTTTATACGCATCTTCATGGATGAGAACGCTTTTTCCAAATACAATAGAGCCTTTTTCCTCGACAATTCGATAATTCATCTCTGATTCCCCTCTAACCTGAATTTGAAAGGAGATTCGAGGGAATGCTTTAAGTTTCACATTCATTTTCTTTGCCTCAAGAGGTGTTACCCCATGCATCCTTTGGAACGCTTTTGTAAATGCTGCTGGACTGTCATAACCATACTTAAGTGCAACATCAATAACTTTACAGTTTGTCCCTGCTAACTCCTGAGCGGCAAGTGTGAGACGTCTATTTCTTACGTACTGGGTAACGGTTACGCCGGTTACTGCATGGAACATTCGCTGAAAATGGTATTTCGAACTCATGCCTGCCCTAGCTATATCTTCAATCTCAATCGGTGAATGAAGATGTCGTTCCACATAATCAATGGATTGGTGAAGTAATTTGAATATTTCCAGGATCTCTCATCTCCTTTCTTCTACAGTGTAAAAGAAACCTTAATGATCTTCTTGTTAGGAGATGCTATCATTTGTCTATTCAAAGAGCTTAAAGATTAACTCTCATATGTATTCGTTACCTTGTTCCATTTTGATAATCGGAAGAACGAGAATAGGAACGCCCAGTCTTGCCTCACGTACATGTGTACGTTTCATTCTCGCCCGATTTCCACAGTACACAATACAGATATTTCACGATCTATACTTCTCTTCAAACTCCCCCAGATCTGCTTGCTCTTCCGTCTGTAGCCACCCAACCTCTTTAAGCCACATCCCCATATCAGCAATAAATTCATCGGTGTCCAGACCATCTATCTTATACTTCTTTATCTTTTCGATGAGGAATGTATACAACGCATGGCTTAATGCATATCGCTGCCTGCTTTTACTCCAAGTCTTATAACGGTCTTCACTAACCGTCATATCGAAATAGATCACTTTTTCTGCCTTCACATGTCTGACGCTTGATTTGCGTCCGTAATCTTCCGGCAGACAGCGGAACACAAAATACAATTCAATATTACATGAAGCATACTTTTCAGCGGCTTTATCAAAAACAGACTGCAACTCATCAGATAGCTCGCTAACTTTGGTCAGCCCTGACGTATCCGTTGTTTTGCTCAGAATCAAAGCACACCCTCCTATCCACAACAACTTAAGTAAATTCTTGTTTAAGGCGTTCTCTTTGTTTACGATTCGAAATACGCATATTGATTAACGGTGCGATAAGCAATATAGACGGTAAGATCGTAGAAGTTGATCCCCATCGAATGCCTTGGAACACGACAAATATCAAAGCAAGCCCGGTTATAATCTCCAACATTTCTAATTTAGTTAACGTCACTTTAAACGCTCTTTTTGAAATAAAACGAATCAATACATAAGCCAGCAAACTATAGAAGGCTAACATGCCCAGCAACGCAAGAGCAACAAGAAACATCGTCATTCCGAATCACTCGACTCTCATTTTTCCTTAATTTTACCACAGAAGTAGGATTATGTATCCTGATCTGTCTACGTACTCTGGATCACCAGAATACCCTTCACTTCACAACTTTCATTTCTCTTCCGTCACAATCGTTGCATTATAGATCACAACACGTTTGCCATTCAGATCAAACAGCACTTTATTTCCGTACTCCGTATCCTGCACATCAATCTTGCCCTCGTACGTTTGAATCAGTTCACCCGAATTGCTGTACACCTTCACTACCCGTTCTAAACCACCTGCGTTATTGGATCTCATCGTTTTAAGTGCGCGTTCACCGGAAGCCGTATTAAAATACCAAATAAATGATCCTACAATGATTCCCAGAACGGCTATCACCGTCACCCATACCCCCGTTTTTGCTTTCCTGCTCATTCTGTCCCCTCCTCAGTATCTTTGTCCAGTACTCTACGAGAATGGAGCGAGAACGGTTTCAATAAGGGAAAACAAAAAAACAGAGGCCCCATCCAAGGGAACCTCTGCATTTGATATGATCACGCTTCAAGCCAAGTTACCGCTACATTGACACGGGTGGCAACATCACCTGTTGTTCTTGCCGTATATTTCCCTGTTACAGTGAACGAATAACGAATTCAAAGCTCAGCTCACCATTGGAAGGAATTTGATATTCCGGATGTACCGGAGCGCCCCAGCTATCGTCACCGCCAACACCCATTTGTTTGCCGGCTACCGTAACGACAGTGTAATGCACGGGTGGCAACTCATACACATGCTGCGCATTTTCCAATTCAAACGCTGTATATGGTGAAACATTCAACTCTACCGGTGCACCGGAAGCTTCAATTTTGAAACCACGTCCAGCATTGTCCGTTAGCTTAGCCCAGCGTACCCCTGTACGGTTACCCGACTCTTGCGGTACGAGATATGGAGCCATCGTATCTGCAACCTTGCTGCCATGGATGCCCAGACGAGCGCCAAATGCGCGATCCGAATAGTTTTCCTCTGGTCCCATCGCCAGCCATTCCACGTTCTCATAATCTGGAGATGTTCTGAAAGACAATGCGTGGATTGGCAAGTTTGGCAATCCTTCGGTACCTTTGTACGTGTTATGCACATGTACACTTCCATCGGCAAGCACCGTATAGATCACTTTCACCTCTACATCTGCCGAGATGTTCAATTTATAGGTGAACTCAATCCGGTATTGATCCGATTTTTGTTCATGCTTCCATTCTACAGAACGCGGCAACAGGCTGGCAGCATACCATGCACCAAGCTCGAAGCCCATTGCTGTACCCTTATCATTGTCTGTCGTTGCACGCCAGAACAGTGGTGCAGGCGGGATCGCAATTGTTTCACGACCGGAGAACTTCAGGGAAACCAGTGTTCCAAACTGCTTGGAGAACAACGCATGCGTTTGACCAACGCGAACGCCGATGTTGACGTCACCTTCGACCACCTGAATATCGCTCACAACGTTTTTATCTGTTGCAACAGATGCTTGGCTACCTTCTTGGGTGAAAATAAACTGGCCAAATGCTACTTCGTAACCTTTGTCAGCCCACAGCGTTGCTTCTTTCAGTACAAACGCCACGTTGACAGCATATTCGCCACCTTCAAGAGCCTTTGCATTCAAAGGAAGCTCTACTACGGTTTCACTTTCCGCAGCAACATTTACATCCAGTGTGCCGCGCAATACTTCATGCCCTTCATGCTCCAGGCTGTACACCAATTCAAGCGCAGATGTGTCTGCGAACAGGTTCTGATTTACAATTTTAACGCCGTCACGACTTGGGAACAGCTTGATATTTTGATACAGGAATTTAACCTCCTGCATTTTAGCTGTCACTTTACGATCTGCGTGCACAATCCCGTTACCGCAGAACGAATAGTCTGATGGACGATCGCCGAAGTCCCCGCCATATGCCAGATACTCTTTACCGTAACGATCTTTTTTGTAGATGGATTGGTCGATGTAATCCCAGATGAATCCACCTTGATACATCGGATATTTGTCTTCCAGTTCCGTGTATTTATGCATACCGCCAATGGAGTTACCCATCGCATGCATGTACTCACAGCTAATATATGGTTTAGTCGGGTTATCGTTCAGGAACTCCTCGATGTCAGCCGGTTTTGCATACATCCGGGATTCCATGTCACTTGTGTCATTGAAACGGCGGTCGTGGAACACACCTTCGTAATGAACCATACGTGTTGGATCTGCCGATTTGAAGTATTGGGACACTTTGTAGATCACTTCACCACCATGGGATTCGTTACCACAAGACCAGATCAGAATGGACGGATGGTTTTTGTCACGTTCCAC
The DNA here is from genome assembly GCF_003719335.1 of Paenibacillus amylolyticus. GTDB lineage: Bacteria > Bacillota > Bacilli > Paenibacillales > Paenibacillaceae > Paenibacillus > Paenibacillus amylolyticus_D. The sequence continues at coordinate 304,652 of NZ_RIAS01000005.1, read as the reverse complement.
CATTGAAATTGCACGATCCATAACAATGTCATGCCATTCCGGCTTATCGCCAGGGATTACCCATGAAGGCTCAACAGCGCCAAGCTTTTGCCAAGAGCCGTGCGTTTCCAGGTTCATCTCATCAATCACATAGAGTCCGTACTCATCGCATAGTTCGTACCACAAGCTTTGGTTCGGGTAATGTGATGTACGAACGGCATTCATATTGTTTTGTTTAATCGTACGCACATCCCACAGCATATCTTCCTTCGTGATCGCACGACCACGACGCGGGTTGAACTCGTGACGGTTTACGCCTTTGAACACAATACGCTTGCCATTAATGTGCATCACTTTGTCGATCATTTCGAATTTGCGGAAACCAACGGCTTGAGGAACAACTTCCACAAGGTTGCCAGCTGCATCATACACACGGATGTACAAACGATACAAATACGGAATCTCTGCACTCCAGAGGTTGACTTGGCCAATTTCTTCACGCAGTTGTAGCAGACCGTCGTCCACGACATTCCCGTCTAAACGTTTAACTGAGTTGCCCTCTTTGTCCAACAGCTCAGCTTCGATCCGCGCACCTGTTGCCGCTTTTCCTTCCAGTTTCAGATCGAGTTCCAATGTACCATTCGTATATGAAGCATCCAAATCGGTACGAACATGAACATCACGAATGTGTGCAGCCGGCACTGTGTACAGATATACATCTCTGAAAATACCGGAGAAACGCCAGAAGTCTTGATCCTCTAACCAGCTGCCTGTGCTTCGTTGGTATACTTCAACCGCCAGTTTGTTCTCTCCATCTTGCAGGAACGGTGTCAGGTCAAAGTCAGATGGTGTGAAGCTGTCTTCCCCGTAGCCTACGAACTCTCCGTTCAGCCATACATAAAATGCTGATTCCACACCTTGGAACGAAATGTATACCGGATTCGCTTCCCAGCCTGCTGGCAGATGGAATGTGCGAATGTAACTACCCACCGCGTTTTTATCCTGCGGCAGAGCCGGCGGACGAAGTTCATTCAATCCATCCCACGGATATTGCGTATTCACATATTGAATCTGTCCGTAACCTTGAAGCTGGATATGTCCCGGTACTTCGATATCATCCCAGCCTTCGCTGGAGTACTCGGACGTATAAAATAGTTCAGGACGGCAATCCGGACGAATGGAATAGTTGAATTTCCATGTTCCATTCAGATCGTAACGAAGTGCCATCTCAGCAGAAGCCACAGCCTCTTCCATCGTTTGATAATAGCGGTGATCGGAATAGGCATGAAGACGGTTTACCTCAAATACACTTACGTCCCCTAACCAGTTGATATCTGCTTTTGTTGCTTTCATCGGCTCTCTCTCCCTCTATAATGCGAATTTCGTTATGAGTTTTCGTTGTGAGTTCATTGAAGCTTACGCTTAGTGTTTGATTCTGCTTCTATACAAAAAAGATAGAGGTACGCCTGTACAGGCGTCCTCCCTTCTTTCCTGCATTCGTCCAGTTGGACGTGTTATGCACTTATGCTTATTTTACGGAACCAACCATACCTGCAACGAAGTGTTTTTGCATAATGAAGAACACCAGTGCAGTTGGAAGTGTTGCAATAACAACTGCGGTCATGATAACCCCGTAATCCGGAGCATAACCTGCACCCAGGTTGGAGATCAGGAGCGGAATGGTTTGCTGATCCGGCGTTTGCAATACGATGAGTGGCCACAGATAGTTGTTCCAGCTGCTCATGAATGTAATGATCGCTGCTGCTGCGTAAGTTGTTTTCATCGTAGGCATATAGATTTTCAAGAAAATCCCCAGTTCGCTCAGACCGTCAATACGTCCAGCTTCCAGCAAATCTTTCGGGAACATTTTGGTGTTCTGACGGAAGAAGAAGATCAGGAACGCTGTTGTGATGGTCGGGATAATAACCGAAGCCATCGTATTAATTCCGATTGCCGGTGCTGCACTCGAAATGGTTGCAAACATCCGATAGAGCGGAATCATAATCGCTGCAAACGGGATCATCATCGACATCAACAGGATGTTAAACACGACATCGCGGGATTTTGTGCGGAATACTTCAAACCCGTAACCTGCCATGGAACCAATCAAGAGAGCAAGAATGGTTGACACGATCGAGATAATCGCTGAATTGCCCAGTGCCTGAATCAGATTCGTGGTGTCGAGCAATTTATTGATGTTTTCAATCAAAGCAGAGCCCGGCAGCAAAGTGCCTCTAGTTACGTCTACCGATTTGTTTGTAGCGCTGACGATCATCCAGAAAAATGGGAAGATGGAAATAAAAGCGACGACGGACAGGAAAACATATGTGAAAATGCGTTTTGCTCTTGATTTAGCCATTTTTATTATCACCTGCCACTTTGAACTGGATGATGGACAAAATAATGATCAGAATTACGATGGAATACGAAACGGTTGCTGCATAACCGAAGTCCGGTGAATATTTAAACGAAAGGTTGTAGATGTATTGTGAGATCGACATGGTCGCGTTACCCGGACCACCTTTGGTAATATTCATAATTTCATCAAAGATTTGCAGTGTACCAATCGTTGATGTAATGGATGTAAAGAGAATAATCGGTTTAAGCAAAGGTACAGTGATTTTGAAAAATTGAGTGAAAGCATTCGCTCCGTCAATCTTCGCTGCTTCATAGATCGATTGATCGATGTTTTGCAAGGATGACAGATAGAAAATCATGTTATATCCGGTCCAACGCCAAGTAACGGCGATTATGATCGTAATTTTAGCCCAGAACGGGTCAGTAATCCATTGAATTGGTGTGCCGATAATGTGTAAACCCATCAAAGCCTGGTTTACCATACCGTCCGGTGCGAACAAATACTTGAATACAACCGAGTAAGCAACAAGTGAAGTTACACAAGGCAAGAAAATTGCTGTACGGAAAAAGCTCCGGAAACGCAGTGTGCTGTCATTCAGCAATACGGAAATGAACAAACCGAGAATGATCATTAAAGGTACTTGAATGATTAAGTAAATAAACGTGTTTGATAATGCCGTACGGAACGTGGTATCAACGAGCAATCTTTTGTAGTTTGCGAGGCCCGAAAACTCAAGGTTGGCACCTTTGCCTGACTTGAATGATAAGAGCAGCGCTTGAATCATCGGATAGAAGTAGAATGCTACAATTCCGACAACAGCCAGCAAAACAAAAGCCCATCCAGTCAAATTATTTTTCTTTTGGAGACTGTCTCCTGTATTTATGGCTTTCACAGTATGGCTCCTCTCTCTCCATGCAACATGGGTAGAACCTACAGAGCCTCTCACCATGTCCAGCTCGACTTGCGCCGGACAAGGGAGATGGCTCCGTTGTTTCCTAGGTTCTATAAGTTACCTTGGGATATTAGTTTAATTGTGCCTCAGCTTGTTTTTGCGCATCATTCAGAACGTCATCAATGGATTTACCGTTCAGGTATGCTTGCATTTCAACAACCAAGATATCTTCAATTGCATAAGTGTTGCTACCATAGTTTACTTTTGGAATTTCTTTAGTCCAGTTAGCAAAATCAGCGAAGATTTTTTGACCACTGAAGAACTCGTCTGGTTTGTTGTATGCATCACCATCAACAGCCGGTGTGTACGTACCGATTGCACCGATTTTAGTCAACAATTCTTGATACAACTCTTTGTCAGAACCAAAAGTTTTAGCCATGAAGTCAGCCGCTTGATCTGCACCAGGAACATCGTTCATGATATACCATGAGCTACCACCCAAGTTGGATGCGTGTACAGAGTTTGCTTGACCAGCCATTTTCGGCATTGGAGCTACAGCCCATTTACCGGATTGGGAAGCTTCTTGACGAACGGATGGTGAGAACCAGTTACCTGTAGGAATTGTTGCTACGTCACCGTTATTGGCATTGGCAACGAATTGGCTCCAGTCGGAGTGCAATTTAACAACGTTAGCATCCATCATTTTTTTGTATGTTTCGAACGCTTCTTTCAATGCAGGGTTGTTGTTCAGATCAGGTGTTTTACCATCTTCAGCTGTGTACCATTTACCTGCAGTTTGGATCATCATACGGATGATACCCAGGTCGTTCGGGTCCAGAGACAGAAGCTCTTTACCCGTTTTTGCTTTTACAGCTTCACCGATTTTGATGTAATCATCCCATGTGATATCTTGCAGATCAGCAGCTTTGTAGCCTGCTTGCTCAAGCAAGTCTGTTCTGTAGTACAAACCAGCTACGCCGGAGTCAAACGGAATCCCGTATTGTTTACCTTCATAAGAAGTTGGTCCAATTTTATACTCTGCAAAATCGGAAGCTTTGATTGTCGAAGACAAATCTTTGAACGCATCTGGATAAGCACTCAGGAAGCTTTGTGCACGATAGTCTTCAATCAGAACTACGTTTGGCAGACCGCTGCTTGTTCCGGAGTTCAATCCAGTGTTCAGCTTCTGAATGATCGCATCTTGAGCATTCTCAATGATGTTGATTTTCAGATCAGGGTTTTCTTTTTGATAAATGGCTTTAGCTTGCTCCAGAGCAGCGACGTTAAATGCTTTATCCCAAGCCCAGATCGTAATTTCTTTTGCTTTCTCGCCGCCACCACCGCTAGCAGCTTCTTTACCTCCACCGCCGGATGAACATGCGGACAACAGCAATACCGTTACGAGCATCAATACCCACATTTTTTTCAAACCATTCAACTCCCCTTCGACCTCTTTGTTTGTAAATTTGTTTGCGTTTTCTGAAAGCGGTTGCTTTCGATGTATTCATCTTATCATTCCCATTTCTCCATTCGTTAGTAAAAATTTTGTGCAGATTTGTCTTCTTATTGCCACAATGAAAACCTTTACAGAAAACGGTTGCACATAATTTGGTTTTTTGTACTTTCTTTTGATTTTGTACTATTTTGAGCTGAACATTTTACAACTATGCAAGTCGTTTATGATTTGGAATATAAAAAACCCCTCATCTCTGGGTATCAGAAATGAAGGGTCCGTGAATTTTGAAATGTCTATGAGCTATTTAACTTGTAATCAGCGGCAGCGTTACAGTGACTCTCGTCCCCTCTCCGACGTTGCTCATAATCGTCACACCATAGGGTGAGCCATACAGAAGCTCAATTCGGTCATGGACGTTTCGAATCCCTATACCGCTGAATAGCTGACGATTATTTTTCGGATTGGGCAGTGCCCCTTCTACATTAAGTCCTTCAATGCCATCTCCATTATCCATAATCTCGCACACTAATGATTCTCCCGCGCGGGAAACCATCACATGGATCGTGCCTGTTTCCTTTTTGATAAAGCCATGGAAGAAGGCATTTTCGATAAATGGCTGAATCACCAGCTTGGGAACATGATAATGCGTGCAGTCCGGTGCCACGTAAAAGGCTGCTTTAATCCGTCCACCATAACGCACATGATTAATAAAGACATAGTTTTTCAGGTTCTCGACTTCTTGCTCTACCGTCACCGTTTCTCTGACATCACTAATCGTATTTTGCAACAAACCAATCAGTGCATTAATCGTCTCCGCGGCCCGGTCTTTGTTTCCTTGCTGTACCAGAACTTTGACAGAAGCCAAGGTGTTATACAGGAAATGAGGATTAATCTGGCTCTGAAGCGCCGCAAGCTCAGCATTACGTTGCTCCCGTTGCGTCTGTACAAGCTGATCCACGTAATCATGCAATTCATCCAGCATATAATTGTAGGCATGACCTAACTGCCTGCTCTCATAACTGCCGCTGATCGGGATATAGTTATCCAGATCGCTCTTCGTAATGTTGGACATCTGTTTGACCAGTCTGCGCAGCGACTTCGTCATCTGACTCGTAATCAGGAATACCAGCAACAGAGCCGCAAACACAATCGCAGCACAGATCAACGCGACCGTTTTCATATCAATGAGCTGTCCCATCGCAGATTCCTTATCCACGATGTTCACCATATACAAACGGTAAAAGGGCAAATATTCAGATAATATGATGCTATCCTGCCCCATGACTCGTGCCGTAATGTTTTTGGGTGCCGTTTCATTTATGGTTTCGGCATATGATAACAGTTCAGGTTGAGTCGTGCCAATCCAGTCTTCCCGGTTAGAGGATACGATCTCGCCTTTTTCATTCATGATGACGACGTCATTGCCCCGACTTGTAAAATTAGCATAGAACTGACGGAATGACTCTTCTCTCATCGTGATATAAACCGTACCATAAATTCTGCTTCGGGTTCGATCCGTCAACGATTTGGTCGCAGAGATCATTTGCAATGTACCCTCTTTGGTTTGGGCCTGATAGTCATCGAAGATTAGACGGCTGGGCGATTCGGTCGCTGCCTTCGTAATCTTATCCTGTTTTAATTCTTCCGCTGTTTTCTGGATGTATGAGGGATTAGTCGAAAAACTTCGTCCATTTACCCCTGCAATCGTTATACCTACTTCATAAAACTCAATGATGGACTGAACCCGCTTCATCGTTTCACGCATACTGTAATACGATTTGGACATGGTAACCGAATCCCCATCCCCATCCGATAGAAACCCCCGAATAGCTCCACTTTGCGCTACATTGTTCGTCACCGCAGCAATAGAGTCGTTAAACGCATCAAAATTCGTTTTAATCTGGCTCAGCACCTTCGAATTCGTGATACTGAACGTTTCAGTAAACAGGTTGGTCGACATATGAATCGTTGTCCACAATATAAGCACCGATACCAGAACTATACTGACAACCATAACCAGAATTAGCTTGGGGAACAATCCGAGACGCGACAAGCCATTTTTCCACTTTTTCATGAAGTAATCTCATCCATTTCTAGTTAAGCCCAAAATTTACGCCGATAGCGACTTGGAGATAGTCCCGTGAATTTTTTGAACACTTTACAGAAGTAACTGTGATCTGAATACCCTACCATGCTGCTAATTTCCGATATCGTGACATCATCCGATCGCAGCAATTCCTCCGCTTTCTCAATGCGAATCTTATTCAGATATTCATTAAATCCTTCTTTCTTATGTGACGAGAAGTAACTGGATAGATATGACGGGTTAAAATGAAAATGTTTGGCCACTTCGGACAGTCCCAAGGGCTGGTCATAGTTTGCATGCATGTAATCCAGCAACATGGTCATATTCGGATCACTTCGTTTGCCCCCTGAACCGGAAACACATTCCTGAACCTCCGTCATGAATTGATCCAGAACCAGCATCACTTCTGAAAGCGTCGACGCTCCATCCACATTTTTAAAATACGTATATTTACTCTCTTCAAGCCCTGCTGACTGCACATCCATATCTGCCAAAGTAATCGTAACATTAAAGATCAAGTTACCCAAAAATGATTTGATCTCAAATACATCAGCAATGTAGTCTCTCCCTAGTGTCGCTGCATGTTCATGCAAATATTCTTTGGCCGTTTCCACCCGATTGCGTTTTACATGCTGCAAAAACATATTGACGTTGAATTGATACCCAGCAGGATGCATTGGCGGAAGCTCACCATCAATTAGAATCGCACGATTCGTATAATAGAAGCAAAACTCCATTAATTTAAGCAGACGCTCACGATAGATGGTTCCCATCTTTTCAAAAGGATGAAATCTCTCACTAAGCACCCACACCGGAGAATTCTGTCCTGCTCCTGCTTCCGAAGCCCATTCCCTGACCTGTTCAACCGTACCTTCATCTTGCTCAGGTTTCATGTTCAGCAACATAACAGACAATTGGCTGTCAGCTGGTAAAATGGCACATTCAATCTCAGGCATCCGTTTTCGAACCTCAGCTTCAATCTGTTCATGATCCTGATTTTTCAAACTGCCTTCAGCCACCTGAAATGCGAGTAAACGAAAAGCGCCTAACGGAAAGTTTTCCCGAATAACAGGCATTTCGTTGTCTTCGTCCAGCGTAAATCCGGACAACATTTTCTCCATTAACTGACCAAGACGCCAGCCATCATGGGAAGGCTCATATTGAAGCTCCGGTATTTTGCCTGCCGTACGTCTTAGCACTTCCAGAAGTTCATTCGTGTCCAGCTTGGGCTTCAATATGTAATCTGCCGCTCCATGCTGCAATGTAGATCGAACATATTCAAATTCACTGAAACTGCTCAGCACAATAACCTCAATATGCGGATAACCCGCTTTGAGTGTACGAACAAAAGTTTCACCGTCCATAACAGGCATCACGATGTCGGTAATGACAATATCCGGTTTTAACAACGCCACCTGTTGCAAGCCCTCTTCGCCATTGGATGCTTCTCCGACAATATTAAACCCTTCAGCTTCCCAGTTCATGTGGTGCTTAATACCCTGTCTAACCAGAAATTCATCGTCAACAATCAGCACCTTGCACAACCGGTTCATGATCGCGACCCCCCTGTCTCTTCTATCACTCTATATCTGTACCGTTTAACCCTCTATATGTTGGTTATTGAAGTTGTTCTTGTTAGCGGTTACATGAACATTATAATAATCGTACATATTGTTATATCTTAAATCCTATGTTTAAGCAATAGTAACTACTTATAGTTTACACTATAATTCGACAAAACAAGAAGTCCCAAAAACGCCACGACCTAATTGGGCATCTTGAGACCTCTTGTTCATTTTTATTTTCTCAATTCATTCACGGACCGAATGTTACGGCTCCATTCCCCATTCAAGCTGACCGGCAACATATCCTGTTACTTTAGACCAATCAGCGTAAGAGGTATGCGTTCCTTCAAAGGAATAATCGTCCGTTTGATTGTAATTAGTCCAATTGTCTTTGGAAAAGCGAGTCTGGATTTCCGTGCTCTGTCCTGCGTTCAGCGTTCCCGCAGTTGCCTTGAATCCGATTTCTAACACATGATCCGCTCCTGGTAATGCCGGAGTAATGGAACTAAACGTACCGGTAATGTTGGCACTTCCCACAGCAGCCCAATCGCAGAAGAAATTTTGAGGCTGACTACCGTCAATCGTATAGTAATATCGAATTTTTACATCGGACAGATTGAGTGGGGTCGTGCCGGTATTGGTTAATCTGAATTTAGGAGTGATTGAACTGCCTGCAGCTGCCGTTGTTCCATTGTACATCTCGATGCGAATTGTTCCACCTGGGATGACCACTGTTGTATCCTTAATGGTCAGGTTCAGCACCGCAGGATTGCCTGCACTAAACTGGAATGTTAACACAGCTGATCCTTTGGACAATGTGGCTAAATAGTTTTTTGAAAGCACAACCTGGTTACCCGCAACGGTATAGTCGGTTCCGGCTACAAGTATCGTATTTCCGTTCCGAATAGAGGTTAGTGTATGACCGTTAAGTGTTAATGTGACAGGAATATTGGCCTGCTGATCCACATTCAGATCAAATTGAGCCGTTACCGGGGTAATGGTCGAATTCGGGACAGTTGGTGTGCCCCCATTGCCGTTAACCGGGTCCGCATACAGTATTCCGCGTCCGTTGGTACCGAGATAGACTCTGCCATAAATTCGCGGGTCACCTGTAATTGTGGTTACTCGGGCGTACTGATGCTGATCATCATTGATTCTCACCCAGTTCGTACCACCATCATCAGAACGGAAAAATCCGCGAGTTCCATCAATCTGTGCTACGGCATACAAGGCGACAACATTCTGCCCGGGAGCTGCTTTACCAAAACCGATGCTGTCAGCTTCTTCTACATTGGAAAGTTTCGTAAAGGTCGCTCCAGAATCGGTTGAGTGCCACAATCCATAGGGTCCTTCTTCTTCATTCCCTCCAGCAAACCACAGTTCTCCTTCTACACCTGGTACAGCGTCGAGGTCCGAATTGCCTGAGGCAGGGAGCCCGGTAGCTGGAGATACAGTAAATGATGCTCCGCCATTAACACTCACGTAAATTTTCCCTGCGGCGAAGCCATAGAACTTGCTCGGGTTGACTCTGTCGGAAATGACTTTGGCTCCAGCGGGTATGCCCGTGCTTGCCGTCCATGAATTACCGCCGGCAGAGTGGAATACACCGCGATCCGATGTGCTCCATACCAGACGGTTGCCTGTCGCCGAGATGGCAACGGTTCCGCCTCCGGCAGTACCTGACGGCTCTGCGCTTGCTTTGTACCACGTTTTTCCACCGTCGCTCGATAAGCCAATAGACTTCGCGTTGGGATCAACCGTGTAATCCGCTTTACCCACCCGTACCATCGTGTTCGGGCTCAATTCGGCAAAGTCGATACTCTCCGTTGAAGGATAATTCGGATTCGTAAACATCGTCGCTGGAGCTTTGGTCAGATCATCATGACGGAACCCGGCAACATCACCGAGTGCACTGAGCAGATTCGCTCCGCTTGGCGGGCTAATCAAATCCATGACATTGGTTTCTTCAATGCCTTTGGCCATAACGGAAATGTTAATTTTCTTATCCTCGTCCCAATCGGTCAGATTGTTGGTTCCGTAGATGGTTGCCCCCGTTCCATACATCAATCGGTCGGAATCAAACGGATCAATTTCCAGAGCAGCAATCATCCAGCCCAGCTTAGGCGAGATTTCCGGCGGTGCAGGATTCACACCGAAGGTTAACCAAGGCGCCGCGGAAATATCCTGCGTATATCTGAATTTGCGGTCAGGGTAACCTTCAAAATCCCATATCCGAGTCCAAGTATCTCCACCATCCTTGCTTCGGAACAGGATAGCATCCGGCCACCAGGAATTAAGCGTTGCAACCATTAATGTACCAAGCTCCTGTGCATCAATGGCCAAGCCGCCATAACCATAGTAGTTGTCCGAACTGCTGCTTGGTACAGGACTGATGTTCTTCCATACACCTGTTGCTGTATTCAGCTTCCAGACATCCCCTTTCGTCCCATCGTAGGGGCCAGCACCATTACTGTAGGTTATATATAAACTTCCATCTACATCCATTTTCCCATGATGAGGCAGATAACCCGTAGGTTGTCCAGGAACAGCAGTCCAGGTCAAACCGCCGTTGGTACTGCGATATATACTTTCACTTTTATCAGCTACGCCGACATAAATGGTCTGTGAGGCCTGTCCCGCAGAGCCGCTTGTTTCATCAAAAGTGATCCAGGCCAGACCTATGATGTCACTTGTATACTCATTGGCTGGGTTTTCAACATAGTTACCTGGATTCGGGAAACTGGTTACTTCACTCCAAGTCACCCCATAATCTGTACTTTTCCATAATCCGTTGCCGCTGCGAGCTCCGAAATACAAAATGCTGTTATCATTCGGGTCTACAACCAGGCGCTCCCCCATGGAACGTCCAGGCATGTTCCCTCCAACCTTGAAGGGTAACTCGGTTTTCTCCCACGTATCTCCGCGATCAGTGGAACGGAAGATATATCCGTTGTCTTTTACCCATGAGTTCGTATACGTCCCTACCGCCATATACACCCGATCCGGATCAACAGGGTCGGAGGCGAGTGCATCTACCCCGTTATTGTTCCAGTCGTCCCAGCCTACAAAGTCAGTAAGCGGAGTCCAGCTGCTGTCCACCGGGTTCCAGCGATAAGCTCCTCCTATATCGGTGCGTGCATAGATCAAGTCCTTTTCAGATTCATTAAAGATGATGCCGGGTATAAAACCTCCGCCTCCGCCAGTAACGACGCTTTTCCATTCGTAGGCCTCACTCGGCGCCGCCTCTGAAGTTCCTGCCATCCCCAGACCACCCAGTGAAGCTGTAACAATAGCCACACTTAAACTCAGGATTCGGAACTTGCTCATCCACGTTTTCATCTCGACAACTCCTCCTTTTCACGTTTGTACATCTTGGCAATTCGGTCTATCCCCGCTGTCTCATCCTGCTGATGATGGCGTATCAGACGAATCCATACCTAATCCTTTAGAGGAGCCTCACCTCCCTTCACTTCGCTTCATTGTTAAGCGCTTACAAATGTTATCGAAAGCCGCCGGAAAATGGATAATTCTTTCAATAATAACATTCGATAGAAAACGTTTTTCCCCTCTGTGCAAATAACCACTTTCCAAAAAAAATTTGTAATTCTTTGCTTTAGCAAAACAAAAAAAGATGCTGTTCTCACAGCACCTTTAAACCCACTATAACTTTTTCTGCTGACTTTGCTTAAGCTTTTCGTCCATAAACATGAGTTTCCTGCCCTTGAACACCAGGCTTAACGACAAATAGTGAACCGGCTTGCGGCGTTTCCTGTAAGCGCTCTTCCTTAATTCCGATACGTGCGGTAGTGATATATAAATCTTCAAGATTCGGGCCGCCAAAACAACAGGAAGTCACCTGATCTGCAGGCACTTCAATCTGCTGCAACAGTTCCCCTGTCTCCGGGTTCCAGCGTGTAACTCTTCCTCCACCCCAGTGGGCCACCCACAGCATACCCTCAGCATCCACAGTCATACCATCGGGGAATCCCATATCTTCCGGAACTGAAATGATACTCTTCCGATTGGAGATCGTACCTGAAGCCAGATCAAAATCAAAACGATCCACGGAGCGTGTCGGCGTATCGATATAATACATGGACTCACGATTCGGGCTCCAACCCAGACCGTTGGAGGTGGATACTTGCTGCACCATATTGCGTACAGGCTTTCCTTCCTCCAGACAATATAGCGATCCAGCCTTTTGCTCGTTGTTCAGGCTCATCGTGCCAGCCCAAAAACGACCGTATGCATCACATTTTCCATCGTTAAACCGATTGGTAGCTTTGTCTTGCTCAGGGTCCGCGATCGCTTGCTTCTCACCCGTGAGCAGATGATATGTATAGAAGCCGCTTCGTAGTGCAACGATCACTTCATCTCCACGATAGGGAACCACTGCTCCGACATGTTCACCAACATCATAAGCCTGATCCTTACCTGTCTCGGGTTCGTATGCATGTACCTTAAACCCTTCAATATCTACCCATAACAAACGATTATTTTCCGCATCCCAGCTTGGTCCTTCTCCCAATTGTGCTGGCGTATCCACAACTACAGTTACATGACTCATAATATCGCTCCTTCTTAGGATTTCGTATTTCTCGTCCATTCAAATCCAATCGCATCCAGAAAAGCTTTGCTAAGTACCATGTGACCCGTAGCATCTGGGTGTACTCGATCATGTGTGAGAACCGATGTATAAAAATGATCCCACAGTGGCGCAAATGCTGCTTGCGTATCTACAAACAGCGCGTCATACTCCGATGCCACCCTGCGAACCGCATCTCCGTAGATATCCATCGTCGCCCGCATCGGATCTTCCGGGTTCGCTTCAAGATAATAGGGTGTCATAAGCACAAGGCCTTTCAGATTCGGGCGCACGGATGCAACCAGCTCACGCAATGTTGTCTCGTACTCCTCCAGAAACACCTGTGAATCCGCGAGCGGATGATCGAACTGACGCCATACATCGTTAATACCGATCATAATAGTCAACCAGTCCGGGTTCAGATCAAGCACATCTTGTTGCCAGTGTTGCTTCAAATCACGAACGGTATTCCCACTATTACCCACATTCTGCACTCGCAGCATCAGTTCTGGATAAATGGACCGCAATATTGCATACACCTGTGCCACGTAACCGTGTCCCAGACCTGAACTTCCTTCACCTACAGGATGTGTTCGTCCGCAATCCGTAATGGAATCCCCGATAAAAAGAAGTCTGTCATTCTTTTGCAATTTCATGGCGCTGTCCCCTTTGCTGGATATTGATCCGTTTGTTCACTGGCAAAATAAAGTGTGTGCCAACATTACCAGCCTTGATTTTTAAGCCAAGTGAGACACAAATCAGACCATACTCGAACCGTGTCATCATGCTCCGCTAGCCCCAGACCATGTGGACCTTTTTCAAAGATGTGAAGATCATATGGAATCCCATGCGCACCCAAAGCCAAGGCATATCGCAAACTGTTCTCCACGGGTACAGCCTGGTCATCACTCGTGTGCCAGATAAATGCTTCAGGAGCATCTGCTCGAACCTGTCGCTCTGCACTGAAAGCTTGAATCTGTTCTTCGGTTGCATCCTCGCCTAGCAAGTTGATACGCGAGCCGGCATGTCCATAAGACTCCATCGTGATGACCGGATAACAGAGAATGACTCGGTCCGGCCTAGAGCTTTCCCGTTCAATCCGATCCTCATGTCCCGGTTGTCCACCATCGTACTGCGTACCCAATGTTGCTGTGAGATGGCCACCTGCCGAAAAGCCAAGTACTGCGATTTTGGACGGGTTGATCCCGAAGTGTTCCGCATGAGCACGTAAATAACGGATTGCACGCTGCCCGTCCGCCTGAGGTGCCGGGTGACTGTGCGGTGCTACTCGATATTTGAGTACAAAAGCACTGATTCCGGCGCGATTTAACAACGCAGCAACAGGTGCTCCCTCGTGGTCAGCGAGATGACCATAACCGCCCCCTGGACATACAATGACAGCGCTCTCGGAACCCGGTTGAATAAAAGGAATTAGATGTGGCATTTCGTCTTCATGACCTGCAGCTGCGTGCGGGGCGGCCTGCTCCCACAAAGGAATAATTGAATTCATGATCGGACTCATCCTCTCTCATGCATATGGAATAGATTCGTTTAATCGTTTTCGATTCTAGGATTCGATATCATCATAACGGCAACAGAAGGAAGCATCAATACCCTTCTGCATATCTTTTTTGTTCAACCTGGTCTCGATTAGGGCGTGTCTGAAAACGCTGAAGGAAGCAGATTTTGCCGAATTTTTGTTCCAAGCCAGGAAGTTTCCCGCAGGTGTGACGGGGCACATCAAGGGAAAGTGACGCAGCAGGGGGCGAAAAGGTGGTAAAAGATGCACTTCAGTCGGTTTCAAGACACGCCCTAGTACAAGTTGCGAAACTGTTCAGGTGTAACCCCTTCAATCCGCCGAAATGTAGCAACAAAATGACTGGCATCCCGAAACCCAGCCCGTGCCGCAGTCTCCTTGATCGTAAGTTCCATACTGCCCGTCAGCATTTCTTTGGCTTTACGTATGCGAAGCAAAATGAAGTAACTGTAGGCCGTTATGCCAAAGGATTGTTTAAACAGCGTATTCATATGCCTGGATGAGATTCCGATAATCCATGCCATTTGCTCTAGCCCGATGTCCGGGTCGCCGTAATGTTGCTCCATAAAGGCAAGCAGCGGAGCAAGTCTTGCTACAGCTTGAGAGATGGAGGAGCGATTGCCGGTCATTCCGTGTTTTTTCAGCAAAATCAAAAAACGGTACATGTCCGCCGAAGCTTCCAGCCCGGATAAATCCTGGTCACTCCCGATCGAATTCAGCACATGCTGAGCATAATCGTTTAGTGGGCTATCTGTCTCCCACTGACGAATATCGGCCTCTCCCAAACCTAACGAATCTACGATGCCGGCACACTGTGAACCACCAAATGTAATATAGATGGTCTCCCACTCGCTTTGAACACGAGCATATCCATGAGGCAGATTTGGAGGAAGTAAAATACCCGAGGTTTCGCCCAGAATGACCGAAGTTCCTGATAGCTCGAACTCTCCTGCTCCTTTGACCGTTTGCAGCCAGTGGTAATACGGATAACCCGCTGGTCTGGAGACTTTTTCCTGATTTCCGTTATATCCTATACTCTCGATATATAGCGGAAGCGGCTGGTCCCGCGGTGTCATAAAATAACGCTGATGCCCCGGTGAAATGAGCATGGTAACCTCCTTAAACATAATAGAATCTAGTTCCATATTCTTATATCGATCATTACTTTTATTATATTTTAAAAGTCATATGTATCATATAGTATAGGTTTATTCTTATACAAGAGGTGAGCACATTGATCAGCAGCAAATTACCTAAAATGTTTTATGGAGGCGATTACAACCCTGAACAATGGGATCATGAGACCCACCTGGAAGACCTCCGCATGTTTAAGCTGGCAGGTATTGATATGGCCACGATTAACGTTTTTTCCTGGGCACTCATTCAGCCTGACGAGGTGACGTATAACTTTGAATATCTGGATCAATTAATTGATCGTTTATATGAAAACGGAGTATATATCTGCCTTGCTACAAGTACCGCTGCGCACCCAGCCTGGATGGCCAAAAATTACCCCGATGTCCTGCGCGTAGATGCGGACGGACGCAAACGGAAATTTGGCGGACGGCATAACTCCTGCCCGAACAGTCCGACCTACCGGAAGTACTCCGAAATCATCGCAGACAAACTCGCCGAGCGATACAAAGACCATCCCGCAGTCCTTGTCTGGCATATTTCCAATGAATATGGCGGCGATTGTTATTGTGAAAACTGCGAAAAAGCATTCCGTGTATATCTCAAGAAACGTTATCAAACCATTGAACAGGTCAACAAAGCATGGAACACAAACTTCTGGGGCCATACGTTCTATGATTGGGACGAGATTGTGCTTCCAAGCAATCTGAGTGAACATTGGGGTCACAACAGTTCATCTTTTCAAGGCATCTCGCTAGATTACTCCCGCTTTAATTCAGACAGTATGTTGGAATGTTACCTGCTTGAGTATCATGCCATTAAAAAGCATATCCCCGACTCCGTCGTTACTACAAATTTAATGGGCTTTTTCAAACAACTGGACTATTTCAAATGGGCTAAATATATGGATATCGTGTCCTGGGACAGTTATCCCGGTCTCGCGACACCCATCAGCTATACCGCCATGGCTCATGATCTCATGCGTGGCCTCAAAGACGGTCTGCCATTTATGCTGATGGAGCAGACACCCAGCCAGCAAAACTGGCAACCTTATAACTCACTGAAACGCCCTGGTGTCATGCGTCTATGGAGTTATCAGTCCGTCGCACACGGCGCAGATACCGTGATGTTCTTCCAGCTTCGCCGTTCCGTCGGTGCATGCGAGAAGTATCATGGTGCCGTCATTGAACATGCGGGACATGAAAACACACGGGTGTTTAGAGAGGTTGCAGAGCTTGGCAAGGAATTGCAGAACCTTGGCGACACCACACTTGATGCTAGAGTTCAGTCCAGGGTAGCGATTGTCTTCGATTGGGATAACTGGTGGGCGATTGAAAAATCAAGCGGGCCAACAGTGGCTCTGAAATACGTCGAGCAAATTCACAAATATTATTCAGCTTTCTTCCACCGCAACATTCAAGTGGACATTGTAAGTGTAGACAGCGATATCAGCTCATACGATCTGCTTCTTGCGCCTGTACTTTATATGGTCAAACCAGGCTTTGCTGCAAAATTGGAGCAGTTCGTTGCGGCCGGCGGCACCTTCCTGACCACCTTCTTTAGCGGAATTGTCAACGAGCATGATCTCGTGACCACTGGCGGTTACCCCGGTGAGCTTCGAAACCTGCTTGGCATCTGGGTCGAAGAGATTGATGCCTTGTTGCCTGAACAGAAGAATAGCATCGTTCTGAAGGAAACATTGGGCGCACTTGAAGGCGTATACGAATGCGGTATGTTATGCGATCTCCTGCACAGTGAAGGTGCAGAAGTGATTGCCGAGTACGGTGAAGACTTCTATCAAGGCATGCCTGCACTTACACGCAACACCTTTGGTCAAGGGCAAGCCTGGTACGTCGCCTCTGATCCGGATAACATTTTCCTCGAAGGTTTACTTGCAGAGCTCGCAGCCGAAAAAAATATTAAGCCTTTGCTCGAAACCCCGCAAGGTGTCGAAGTAAGTGCACGTACGAAAGACGGGTTAACTTATCTTTTTGTCATGAATCACAATGCTTCCCCGCAGTCATATGATCTCGGTAATTCGAGCGTTCGTGAGTTGTTAACAGGCACGGATTACACCGGACAGATTAGTATTGAAGCCCGCGGAGTACACATTTTCGAACGCACATCGTAAGCGGTATATTTCATGTTGCACCGCTCGCTAAGCGCGCATAAAACTCCGACCTAAATAAAACAACAATCCGGCAGGTTATTACCAATCGCCGGATTGTTGTCTTGTTTTATTTTGCAACACGTAGATTAGGTTTAGAGAATAACTCCGTCTTTGAAGATCGCGATCTCCCGGAAACCATGCTGTTCGCTAAGGGTCTGTGCACGTCCTGAAGCAATATCAATAATCTGACTGAATAATTGCTCTTTGACCTGTTCCATCGTCTGCCCTTCAAGCAGCTGACCTGCATTAAAGTCAATCCAGTGCTTTTTACGGTTCGCCAGATCCGATTGCGTTGCAATTTTAACCGTAGGTACCGGACCGCCAAAAGGTGTGCCGCGCCCTGTCGTAAACAGTACGATATGCGCTCCTGCCGCAGACAAAGCGGTCACGGAAACCAGGTCATTGCCTGGTGCTTCTACAATGTTCAGACCCGTTTTGGTCACCCGTTTACCGTACCGGAGCACATCGACAACCGAAGAGCGTCCTCCCTTTTGCGTGCATCCGAGTGATTTTTCTTCAAGTGTCGTAATTCCGCCTGCTTTGTTACCCGGCGAAGGATTTTCATAGATATTTTGACCATGATTCACGAAATATTGCTTGAAACCATTCACAAGGTCTACCAGATCGTTGAAAACATGCTCATCTGCGGCCCGGTTCATCAGAATCGTTTCCGCACCGAACATCTCCGGAACCTCTGTCAGAATCGCTGTCCCGCCCGCAGCAACGAGCAGATCCGCAACAGCACCTACGAGTGGATTCGCCGTGATGCCGGATAAACCATCCGAGCCTCCGCATTTTAAACCAATTTTCAGTTTGCTCAGTGGCAGCGGCTGACGTTTCTCTTGTTCCACAAGCTCAACCAGCTCTTCCATTAAACGCAGTCCTTCCTCTAACTCATCCTCGGTCTCCTGCGCTTTGAGAAAACGTACCTTCCCCCGATATTCCGGTGCGATGCACTCACGGAACTGATCCACCTGGTTATTCTCACAACCTAAACCAATGACCAGTACACCCCCAGCGTTTGGATGCTCGACCAGCGAAGCCAGCAACTGCTGAGTATATTTCAGGTCATCCCCCAGCTGGGAACAGCCGAAAGGATGCGGAAAATGATACACGCCGTCAACCCGACTACCGAACTGGGACTGCCCCATCCGTGCGAGAGCTTCACACACCTTGTTAATGCATCCAACGGTATTGACGATCCAGATTTCATTGCGAATTCCCGCTTCACCATTCGGACGCAAATAACCATCGAAAGTTCGCAAATGTTCAGGAGGCATGTCTATCGTCATCGGTTGTCCTGGCTGATATTCATATTCAAGCAATCCATGCAGACCTGTCTTCAAGTTATGGCTGTGTATCCAGTTCCCCTGCGCTATTGCTTCCTGGGCGATGCCGATGGAAAAGCCATATTTCATCACGTCTGCTCCCTGTGCAAGATCATGCACAGCGATTTTGTGACCTTTAGGTACATCATCCAGCAGTGTGAACGAGTGACCATCCGGCAGATCAATACGCTCTCCCTTCACATAATCGCGAAGTGCTATGATGACATCGTCCTGAGGCTGGATCGCAATCCAGTCGTTGATTGTGCTTGTTGTACTCATTTCCCTTCACCTTCCAGTTTACTGATTTCATGTACGAGTGCTGCTCGCAATCCTTGTTTTGCATCCAGATTCTCTCCCCAGATCACTTCATTGGAGAGAACCGCAGCAACTCTTTGCTCCAGTTCATCCGTTCCACTGGTCGAGTGACCGTAGCCTTCCCAATGAGCCGCCAAAGCTGCCAGTACATCAGGATCATCTCTGAGTGGAATCGTTTCTCCGCTCAAAAGCTGAGCTTTGTAGCCCTCCTGCGTCTGCAATGGGCGATATAAATAGAGGAATCCGGCAAAACCTTGTATTAACCGCTCAGGCCAGCTTCCCTGACTCTGTTCATAGGCGAGCAGGGTTGGCAGTACACGTACTTTGAATTTACCGGCCGTATTCAGTGCAATATCCTGCAACTTGTGATCAATGTATGGATTTAAGAAACGTTCGAAGACTTCTTCCGCATATTGCTCCAATCCCAGCTCAGGCATATCCATAGCAGGCACAATCTCTTCAAGCACCGCTTGCCTAATCCAAGAACTAAACTGCGGGTCTTCCATTGTTTCTCTTACATGTTGTTTACCGCGAAGCAAGCCCAGAGAAGACATCAGTGTGTGTGAGCCGTTCAGGATGCGCACTTTCCGAAGCTGATATGGTTTCAAATCTTTAACCCAGTGCACATTGAGTCCTGCTTGTTTCAATGGAAGGCGCTTGTCCAGCGACTCCTCGCCTTGGATTGCCCAGAAATGATAAGGTTCTGCCGTATTAATCAGTTGATCCTCATAACCCCAGCGTTCAGTGAGGGCTTCTGCCTCTTCTTGGGTAGGTGCACCCGTTACGATACGATCTACTAAATTGTTCAAGAACAGATTATGATGTTCGATCCAGGAGCGGAAGCTGTCTGAGAATCCGAAATCTTCACTATGACGAAGCACACATTCTCGCAGAACATCACCATTGCCCTCCAGCAATTCACATGGCAGATGGATGAGTCCTCTCGATGGATCTCCAGCAAAACGTACATATCTTTGATGCAAGAAAACCGACAATTTACCAGGAAAGGATTGAACGGGTTCTCCTGGGATGTAGTCTGATTGGATATATTTCAAGCCGGATTCTGTCGTATTCGAGATTACAAATTCAAGCGATGGCAATTCCGCAAGTTCCAGAAACGTCTGCCACTCCTCGTACGGATTAAAAAATTGGGAGAAGACAGAGACCATTTCCGTACGTTCCACACGTTTTCCTTCAGAGAGACCACGCGTAATCATTGTATATAGTCCATCCTGATCACGAATCTGCTCCAGCTTGGCCTTGCCACCAGGCCGAGGCTGTGTCACGGCTACAGAGCCGTGAAACTTGCCTTGCCGAGCACTTTCATGAAGCATCCAGTCTGCGAATCCCCGTAAAAAATTACCTTCCCCGATCTGCAAAACTTTGACGGGACGTTCAATCATTTCTTTGCATTTGCGCTGACTATCATTGCCGAGCAGATGCAGCTTCAATCTTGGCCGCTTTGTGCTTGCAGACATGGACACTCACCTCACCGATTATTTGCGAACTCAGAATGCGAACAGCAAAAGCTGGCATCCTTTTATTGTAAACGCTTTAAATTCATTGTATCATCAATAAAAGGAAATTAAATTGCTTATATTGCGTTAAATATACTGTTTTTTGATCAGAATTGACATCTTATCTGAGACCATTGTCTCCAAAGGAGCCCTTATGGAACATTCACCAGTTCGCACCACCATTGAGACCGAATCGGGCATACCGTTTCGCCTTGTCTATAGTGATACGAAATCTCCGCAAAATGAATTACCGGATCATCTGCACGACTGGCATGAAATTATCTATGTCTATCGGGGACAGGGAAGTATTTTTATTGATACGGGTCTCGAAGATATGCAGGAAGGAGATTTATTTCTTATTCCAGGCAGTACCGTGCACCGTGCGCTGCCTGATGCGGGTAATCCAGTTACCTCTTCAGCACTGTTCTTCAGTCCGGGGTTACTGGCTTCAACTGCCGGAGGCATGTCCTCCTCCCTGCTACACCCATTTGAACGTTGCCGCAAACGGCGAATATACAAAAGGCAGCTGAACCATGCCGAGCAGGCACAAGTGTCTGCCTTCATTGATGATATTCATGCCGAGTTTCGTTCCGATCATCATCTGAGCTCTCACGCCGCACTGCTCCGATTGCAACTCTTGCTTATTTTCCTTGAACGTCTGGAATCAGCCACTGGTCCTGGTCATGCTACAACATCACTGCCTGCTCCGTCATGGCTGTCCTCGATTCTGTCTGACATTGATCTTAAACTGCGCAATCGATTGACCTTACCTGAGCTTGCACAACAAGCTGCCGTGTCTCCTGCCCATCTTAGCCGGGCATTCAAGCGCTACACAGGAATGACATTAACAGATTATGTCCTCGCTCGTAGAGTCATTATGGCAAAAGAGCATCTCCTGAATGGGGATGAAACGATGGCAGCTGTCGCAGACGCTTGTGGATTTGATAGTTTGCCTCATTTTTACAGACAGTTCAAGAAACTGACGGGCACGACACCAGCTGCATATCGCAGAACGATGGTACGTCATCGCTAGGAAGTGAGACGGGCACATACACACACAAACATATTATTCCAAGATAGGATATGGTATGATACTCAAGGTCTGTGCAACACGATTACATTGTTACTGGAGTTGAACCTGTGATTATTAAATTTCTTATTTTTGGCCTGCTTTGGCAGATCATTGGAAATCCGTTCCTTGCCATTCTGATTTTGCTCGTTATCCTGTACTTCCTCGACCGTCGCTTTGTCGGCGTATTTCCAAGCTTCACTAAACCCATCAAACGCATGCGTAACATTTCCCGGTTGAGACAGCAGCTAGCTCTGAATCCTAACGAAGTGTCTTCCAAGCTTGAATTAGCCCGATTGCTCATTGAACGCAAACGTTACAGTGAGGCACATACCTTTTTGCTTGAACTGGAACGCCCTTACGAGCAGTCTGCTGAATACTGGGAAGCATTGGGAACAACTGAACTGTATCTGGGCAAAATCTCGGAGGGCGAACGTCATATTCTGCACGCACTTGAGATTAACCCTAGAGTGAAGTACGGACAGCCTTATCTGAATCTGGCTACAGCCTTCAAGGATACGGATCGTGACAAAGCCCTTCATTATGTACAGCAATTTCAGGAAATTCATTCTTCCTCCAGTGAAGCCTTTTATCTGCTTGGCTCGGTATACCGTTCGCTAGGACGTAATGATGATGCCAAACAGGCATATGATCAATCCCTGAATGTGTATCGTTCCTTGCCCAAATACAAAAAACGTCAGGAACGGCGCTGGGCTGTCCGCAGTTGGTTCCGAAAACGTGCTTTGTAGATTGAACTGCCTCCGTATGTCAGCAAGCATCATACAAAAAAAGAAAAATGTACTGGTTCTGCTTTTTATCCATGCAAAACCAGTGCATTTTATTTATTTCCACGTATGTTATTTCATTAACAATTGACGTAATTGTTCTTCATTCCGCTGCATCCAGTCCATTCTCTGTTTCAGTTTCACAATTTGTCCTGCGGCCACTTCTGGTTTATCCGTCCCTTCCAGCATCCTGCTGATAAAATGCATCACCACGTCCAAACTTCGCAGCAAGATCAGCTGCGGAATGGCTTCCAGTTCGTCAGCGGTGAGCTCAACCTCTTCTCGAAACCCCTGCACCAGATTAGCCTGCGCCTGCCACATCCATTCTTCGCTCTTGTCCATGGTCAGCATGTCAGACATCGGAACCGCCAGTTCCATGACCCGAAGATCCCAGGTCGCAAACTCAAAATCAAGAATCGCACTCATGTTGCCTTCTGGATCCACAAGCACATTGGATGCGTTCACATCACCATGCACGATTTGATGCGGAAGCTGCTCCATTCCACGCAGTGCTTTGAACAAACCTGGCAGTTCATCCTGCAACTGCCTTAACTCATCAGTACAAGCCTCCAGCGTTTCCGGCGGCGAAGCGCACATTCTTAGTAAACGTTCTGGTGTACACAGCGGATAAGCCTCGTCGATCCGGTAATATGGCGGGTATACTGGCTCAAGTTCCAATTTAAGCTTGGCAAGCGCTGTTGAGAGATGTCCTGCTGCCCGTCCCAAAGGAAGCAATTGATCGGGGGAATCCCATACCGGATTAACACCTTTCAGATAACGAAACAGAGTCACGATTTTAAATGTTCCCGTGATATGATCTCGTACAATTTGGTAAGTCTGCCTATTTTCCTCATTAGAATGATTACTTTCCTTAAATTCTTGATCTGCGTCCTCGCGGCTGCTACTAGATAATGAAATGACTGGTGTTGGGGAATGAAGTTCAAAATCTGTATTGGACAGTGCCGTAAGCACGCCATGTTCAAAAGCTATTTTCGCTTGATCATTATGTGTTTCGTATTGTCTCATAACATAATCTTCATCACTGGTGTGAAGCACAAAAGTAGAGTTATTCATACCTCCATTGCTGCGCTTACCTTGCCACTCCGATCTGAAGCCGTATAAGGCTAACACTTCAGAGATGAGTTGCTTTTCCGTTGGAAGAAGAGAATTTTGCTGTTTGTTAGACACCGATTCGAACTCCTCTGTTATGATAATTTGTACGAACTCTTTCATCATATCGGAAGTTGTAAGGCGGGTCTAGTCTTCTTCAGGCTTCAAGCAAAAGGAACATAACCCGTTCGATTCAACTGCTCCGCGATAATCCGATATCCCCTTGCGTTTGGATGGACTCTGTCCCAGAACAGCAACTCTCGCTCACGCCCTTCAAACTTGTCGTACACCTGAGCACATGCATAGTTGCCTGAACCTGCACCATTCAGATAAGAATTGTACTGTCGCACCCAATATGCAGCTTCGGTTGACTGTGGATACGGGTTGTACAATCCAATGGAACGAACAAAGTACTTCTGATCCCCTTTTAACTGCCGAATTTGTCTCATGACCTGAGATACATGATGACGTGTTTCACCGAGCACCTGTGTCATTTTCCCGGCATTGGGAATACCC
The DNA here is from genome assembly GCF_003719335.1 of Paenibacillus amylolyticus. Classification (GTDB taxonomy): domain Bacteria; phylum Bacillota; class Bacilli; order Paenibacillales; family Paenibacillaceae; genus Paenibacillus; species Paenibacillus amylolyticus_D. The sequence continues at coordinate 280,249 of NZ_RIAS01000005.1, read as the reverse complement.
CCGCTAGCTTTAAATGTACGGATCAGATCGTTACCACCAATGGATACCGTAATCATATCTGCTTCACGCAGCGCTTGACGCACTCGAGGATGCCCGTTAATCATCTGCTGCAGTTCTGCCGATGTTAGTCCGTTTACACCCAAATTGTCCATAGATACAAATGTACGAAGGTTCATTTCCGCCATACGGCGATAGATTGGAACAAATCCGGTTCCGAGCAATGCTCCTGTACCTACCGTCAAGGAATCCCCTATAGCTACATAACGATATACCATCCCGCCGCCCCTCTCTCTGCTGATCTCCCTGATCATTCATGAACTCCCTATATCCTATGAAGATCGATTCGGCAAAGCGCGGGATAGTGTCCTTAGGCACGTACCCATCTTTGTGTCCATGATGAATATTATAAAAAAAGAAAGCCCCGCCGCATGATGCGGCAGAGCCTCCCTTCCATATGAAATATCAACATATCAATGATGATACATGCCAGATGTTTACATGCCAATGGTATGATTCGATTCGGAAGATTCCGACTGTTCCTTATTACGGAACGGCCACCAGTTCGCCCGCCCGAACATCTTCACCATCACGGGTACGAAGAATGGCAGGAATAACAGGGAATACAGAACCAGACCACTAAGAACAACGGTAGCAATTTGCATCATCGAGAGTACCCCGGATGGGTACATCGCAGCGAAAGTTCCACTTAGAATGACCGCCGCGGACAAGATGACGGTTCCCATGTTTTTCATCGCGTACAATATCGCATCCTGTACTCTCAACCCTTTGTTTTCATTAAATCGATCCATAAGGAAGATGCTGTAATCTACGCCAAGCGCAATCAGCATAACGAATCCAAAGAATGGCGTAACCCAGCTGATTCCGGCATAACCCATGATATTCACAAAGACTACTTCCGTAAGTGCCATCGATGTGAAGTACGCAAGCAGCAGCGAAATAATGAGGTAAATCGGCATGATAACAGAACGAAGCAAGATCACCAGAATGATAAAAGTTCCTGCCAGCATAAGCATAACCGTACGTGTGTAGTCTTTGTTCGAGATCGACTGCAAATCGGCAAATGTACTCGTTACACCGCCCACAGCAACGTCAGCTTTTTCAAGCGCACTGCCCTGAACTGCACGATGTACTGCTGCTTCGATATCTGGCACACGGTCAATCGCTTCTGTACCATACGGATTTTCTGCAAAAATAACATCCAGCGTCATCGTTTTGCGATCCTTGGACAGGTACGTATCAAACACCTTTTTGAAGTCCTTGTTATTCAAGGCTTCTTCAGGTACGTACCAGCCTGCGAGATCCGAATCTGGTGAATTTTGCAGTTGTGTCAAATAATCCTGAGCAGAATCCAAGCCACCTGATACCTTCTTGATTCCATCAACACTTTGATTCAAGCCGTCTGTCAGTTGTGTTAATTGACCACTGAGATCCGAGAAGCCCTTCTGGATCTTCTCCTGTCCTCCCTGTAGTTGACCCAGACCGTTCTGGATCGAAGGAATCTCCTTGATCACTTTACCTTGACCATCGGCAGCCTGTTTCAATCCTGTCTCCAGTTGACCAATACCTGTTACAATCTGACCCAGACCATCGGCCAAAGCTTTCTGTCCGGATGCTGCGGAAGCAAAACCTTCATTCGCTTGATTGATTCCAGCCGCCGCTGCACTCAGATTCGTTTGAATTTGGGACAGTCCCTGCGCAAGCTGCGCTGTGCCTGAACCGGTTTGACCTATTGTACCTTTGATGCGTTGATAGTCAGCATCTTGCTGCAACTCGGGGAAACGCTCCTCCAGAGCCGAGAAGGATGCTGTAAGACTCGTCAAAGCTGTTGAAACACCTGTCAGTTGCTGCTCCAGTTCCTTCGTTCCATCGCCCAGCGCAGCAACACCTGCTCCAGCTTGACGATAAGCCTGCAACAACTGATCATTCGCTTTGGCGAGTTGCTCTGCACTGGTTTTAGCTTGTTGAAGACCGGCTTTCAGATCCCCTGCACCAGATGATCCATCCCGAATACCTTTTTCAATGCGCTTCAGTCCATCGCTGAGCTGCGTAATACCAGATTGCAGCTGGCTTGTTCCCTTGGTTAGCTGACCTGCTCCGTTTGCGGCCTCTTTAAGCTGGGGTTCATTTTTGCTCAATTCATTACTCGCTTTGCTAAGACCATCGCTGATTTTATCCAGGCCTGTCTTGCCCTCGCCCAGACCATCCGATAGTGTGCCTACCTGTTTTGTTACTTCAAAATCTTTGATCTCATCCCCCGTTGGACGGGTCATACTGCGAACACCCGCAACCCCGGGAACTTTCTCTACTTCGCGGCTAATCTTCTCTGCCACAGCCATATATTTGGCGTTATCCATCGTTTCGTCATTCTGAATGACGATCTGACCTGGGAGGGATTCACCTGGTCCAAAGCTATCTGAAATAATGTTAAAGGCTTTGACCGAATCGTACTTATCACCAATCTCATCCAGACTGTTAAATGATAACTTCCCGTCGTATGTCGCCAAAAGAGGCACAGTAACTGCGGCAACAATCAACAAAGCCGCCCACGGACGTTTAAGTGAGAATTTACCTGCTGCACCATAGATCTTGCTCTCGGCATGTTCGAGCGACCCTTTAGACGGCCAGAATAACTTTCTGCCCAGTACAGCCATAAAAAACGGCACAATCGTCACGAGTGCCAGCATCATCACGGCAATTCCTACAGCAACAGCGACCGCAGAACGGTACAACATAAACTGTGCAAAACCGATGGCCACGAATCCAACCAGCACTGCTAGAGCTGAGAAAAACACCGTTTTACCTGCGGTGCGGTATGTAGCGATAATGGCATCCCATGTGTTCTCATGGTGTGCAAGCTCTTCCTTGAACCGACTGATCAATAGAATGCAGTAGTCTGTACCGATCCCGAACATGACCGCAACCATAAAGATCTGTGTAAACGTCGAAAGTGGGAAGTTAACCCCATCGACCAGGAACGCAACAATCTGCTGGGATACGATGTAACTGATCCCCACCGTCAATAGCGGTACAAATGGAGCTACGAACGAGCGGAATACGAGGAAAAGAATAAGCAAAATAAAGACAACCGTAATGTATTCCGATTTCTTGAGTCCTTCTTGAGAACTCTCAATCGTATCTTCATCAATCAAACCTTTACCTGTAATATAATGCTCAACATTCACTGATTTCAGCGCACCATTCAGATCATTCCGCATTTCCTTTACGGTGCGGTCACCCATTTCAATCGAGAGTGAAGTCAGAATGGTTTTACCATCCTTCGAGATCATTTTGTCTGACAGTTCTGGCTGTGAGAATGGGTCCAGAACAGACAAAATGCCGAGTTTTTCTTTATCGGCCTCGAGTAATTTAACTGCCTTTTCCGCCTCTTGTTTGCCTGTTGTGCCAAGACCATCCGGATTATAAAATACCAGTGCGATCGAGGTACCTTTCTGTTCTCCATTTTGAGCTGCAGCTTCATCCAGAATTGCAGCTGCTTTTGTGGAAGAGTACCCCTCGGGAACCGAGAATTGCCCTTTCTCCCGAATTAACTCACTCATGTTTGGCGCGGTAAACATCAATACAGCGGCCGCGACAATCCACAGCCCCATGATCCACCAGCGTCCTTTTAATATCGCTCTCATTGCTTCTCCAGCCCTTCTTCTTGTGTTAGCAGCGCTGCCAGCTTCTCAAAAGATTCAATAAAGTTCTGAACCGCTTCTGGTGTAAAATGTTTCAAGTAAGGTTCAAGAACCTTCTGAATTTCCAGCTCGGTTTCCTTGTAAATCTGAAGACCTTCCTCGGTCAGAGTCAGATAGATGACACGACGATCACGCTCATCCCCTGTACGATGCACCAGATTCCGATCAGCCAGCTTGTTGACCAGAGCCGTAATGCTGCTCTTGCCCACACATAGCAGCTCTGCAAGATCAGAGGGGGTGCAGGCAGGCTTCTCATGTATGAGACGCAGTGCACAAAACTGATCCGTTGTGACTGTCTGCCCTACCTTTTCTCGTATCTGGGTATCAAACCGTTTGTTAACCAGAAAAGACGCATCCAGATAACGGTTTACCAAACTTTTGGCATCTGGAATGTTCATATATTTTTTCCCTCCCAAAATTAGTTCACTTATCGAACTATTCGTCAGCAAAACTATTCTATAATGAAACTATAGCGCAAAGCAATACTTTTCTCCTACTTTTTAAACAAAAAAACAGGACATCCGGCTCAGCACCTTTGCCAAGCCAAATATCCTATCTGAATTTTCGTATAAGATTATACACAGAATGCTTTACGCACATCCCTCGCTAAACATCGTGCTCATCGTCTTCTTTCTCAAGCACACAGCGGAATCTCTCCACACCTGGAACCAATTCGCCAAGACTATAGACAACAAATCCTGTGTTTCGGTAAAACTCCACCGCTTCCTGATCTGTCTCTGCGATCAAAGTATCCGGATTGTACTCTGCTAGAAGCTGTGAAATCATGCCCCGCCCATAATTTTTGAAGCGGTTCTCAGGCAGAACTGCAATATGGCGAATCGTAATTTCGCTCGTTCCCGTATGTTCATAGCCAATTAGACCGACCAGCTGCCCTTCATCCTCATATCCGGTCAAAAACAGGTTACTTTGTGTAACATACTGCTGTACCGTCTGAGTGACCTGATCCGGGTCAGGAAAGATAGCGTATGAGAGCAACTCTTGTACTTCCGGCTCCTGCAGTCGTGGCTTCAAATTTTTCAACAAAACAATTCCTCCAATATACGTACTTCTCGTGCCGAGAATGTTTAAACCTGTTCAGCCTACTATCGATCTAGGTCTAACTCAACCCGCTATCGTATTGTAGACGGTATCGCTGCAAAGTTCAAGAAAAGTACTTAGTCTTTCTGCACAGCAAACCGAAGCAACTCGCAACGAAACTCTGTAGGTTCATCATACTTCTCTTCTTGGATCGTCTGGGTTACATGCTCCTGAAACAGAATGTTCCAGTCCTCGTAGGCATGTTCCAGTAATGCGATGACTTCGGATGTGGGCAAGTTCAATTCAATCAATGGCTCGATCTGACGGCCTGTCTGGATTTCTTTTTCTTCCACACTGGTACTCATCGTAATACAATGGATACCTCCGAGCCGGGTTCCCTCTTTTAAGCGCTCCACTGTTTCAAGAAAGGCCTCTTTGCTGGATGTGTGCTCCAAACATGAACAAGCCGCAATAAAATCAAAGGCATTCGGTTGAATCCGGTAATGCTCAACATCTGCTTTTTCGGCCTGAACGATGTGATCCACCTCATACTGCTTCGCATACTTACGAAGTCCGTCTACCGCTTCATCCAGCAGATCCACGCCAATAACCTCGCTGTTTGTGTCTGACAAACGTTGTGCAATCGGTATGGTGTGTCTGCCCGCACCGCATCCCAGGTCTAGTACACGTAATTGTTGTTTATGAACAAGCAAACGTTCCAACATCTCCATCACCATAGGCATGGGTCTGGACATCCATGTTCCTTCTTCAAACAGTTCATTGTTTTTATAAAAGTTAGAATGATATCCCGCTTCAGCTTGACGAGCAGCCTCAAACTGTTCTTCTCGCATTCCGGTACCTCCTGTAATGGATTTAGACCTTACAGTAACGTTCACCCAAAAGCGAAGAAAAGAATCATATAGATCACCATCATGACTAAACTGGCCGTGACAAGTATTTTCCCCGCATCTCGTTTACTGGCATAGTCATTAAATAACAGTATTCCACCGACAGTCATCGCAATAGGCGCAAAAAATATCGTCATGATGACGAGCAGTACCATAGAGTAACGATCCAATGTCGATTCTTCATACTCCACCATATATGGCTGATCTGGCTTTGCCGTTTTGGTTGTTACCATATTGCCGCACGACTTACATTTGAATTCATCTGCTCCCATAGGTTGATGACAATACGAGCATTCTCTTGAAAAACGTGGCATATCTATCTCCCTCCAAGTGAAATCTATGTTGGATGGTCAATATATAACTGAAAGTTTAACAACATTTAGGTAATCAGTGAACCCTCTCTCAACGCGGCATGTGTTTCTGCAAAAAAGCTTCTAGCACCGCTTTATATTTCTCGCGATCAACCTGAAACGCCGTTCCGTGACCTGCACGGGGAATCGTCAGCAGTTCCTTCTCTGCCTTACAAACTTCGTACAAACGATACACCATTTCCGTTGGCACAAACATGTCCGCCTCACCATGGATGAACAGCACAGGAACGTTAACCTTGGCTAGTTGTTTCAGTGCGGATGCTTCTTTAAACGAGTACCCTGCTTTCCATTTGGTAATCAAACTGGTCACCGGAATGAACGGAAAGGCCGGTAGCTTGTACAACTGCTTCAACTGAAACGTCAATTCCTCCTCCACCGAGGTATACGCACAGTCCGATACGATGGCTCTGACCTGATCCGGCAGTTCTTCCCCGCCTGTCATCAGCACAGTGGCACCTCCCATCGATATGCCATGCAGAACAATATCTGCATTTTTGTCCACATGATCCAGAACCCAACCGATCCACTGAATATAGTCTTTCCGGTCTAACCAGCCAAATCCGATGATCTCTCCTTCACTCTGACCATGTCCGCGATCATCCGGCATTAATACGTGATAACCCAGAGTTTCAGCGTAAAATCGGGCGAACCCCGCCATTTCTCTGCCTTTCCCCGAGTAGCCGTGAGCCAGAATAACTGTTCTTGCAGACTCGTTCTTTGATGAAAGCCAGATGCCGGAAAGTCTCAATCCATCTTGAGACTGAATGGTAACGGTCTTGCTATCCTGAGCATCAAGCCAGTGTAAATCAGCAACAGTGCTGATCAGTTCATCTTCCACTTCCATCTTAAGATTGGGGTTATCCGCCAAAAATGTTTTCGGTGTACGACGAATGGCTGTCTTGAAGAAATAAAGTCCTCCGCCCCATAGCAGAGCCATTATTGTTATTATGAGAGCCGCCAGCCCATAAAATATCATGTAAAAGATCCTCCATTTCAGTCAATGAGTTATAGCGACTCCATGTTTAATTAGGTTATAATGCTTCACAACCTAGCATGCTTCAACTTTTGTTAACCTGCTGAAGCGCTCCGCAAGCAAACTGGTACGCGGGAAGAAGCTTGTCCAGCAATGGTTCTGCTTGATGGGTTCGTTCCTGTTTCGCGTATTCCTCAATCTGGCTGAACAACGTTGAGAGATAACTAATACCGAGGCTCAGACTTCCTGATTTCAAATCATGGGCTGTCTCGGCTGCCGCTTCATGATCGGCTGAAACAACATGCCTGCGCAGGTCCTCAATTTTACCCGGCGTTTCCGCACGGTACATCTCCAGCAACATGCTGAGCAACGTTTGACTGCCATCCGTGTTTAATTCAGCAATTTCACGGACAACGTCCATATTCAGAATCTGTGCAGGTTTCGATGCCGAGTGCCACTTCCGAATGGTCGTGCCGAGCACCTCTAAGGTAACTGGCTTACCGATAAAGTCATTCATTCCAGCCTCATAACACCTGTCCTTCTCACTTTGCATTACATTGCCGGTCATTGCGATAATCGGCGTCGCTGGACGCATCTCATCCCGCTCCATTGCACGAATCTGACGTGCGGCTTCAATCCCGTCCATAACGGGCATCATACTATCCATCAAAATCAGACTGTATGTTTTATCGCGAAATGCATTCACAGCTTCTTCCCCACTGGAGACACATTCGAGTTCAGTAAAACCCAGCTTTTTGAGTTGCAGTTGAACAAGCTGGCGGTTAATAACATTGTCATCAGCCAGTAGAATCGGTACAGTGTGGGCCTCCTGCTCAGGTGCATCCCGAGAACTGTTCTTCGTTGTATCACCAACATCGTTTTTCGCACCATCTGTAGGATTCGAAGTTTCGTCTGCTACCGTTAGCTGGGCACTTTCTCCGCTTTCCACCCTTTGTAGCCCAAGTTCAAGCTCAAACCAGAAAGTGGACCCTTGCCCTTCCATACTCTGGATTCCAATCTCTCCGTTCATTAATTGAACGAGTGACTTGCAGATCGATAAACCAAGGCCTGTACCTTCATGCTCTTTCGAACGTCCCTGTTCTGTCTGCATATATGGCTGAAAAAGACGAGCCTGGTCTGCTTTTGAAATACCGATCCCCGTATCATGCACCTCGAAGCGTACAAGCTGAGTGCGTGCCTGATGCCTCACAAGCTTAACTTCCGCCTTAACAGATCCATCGGTAGTGAATTTGTTTGCGTTCTGAATCAGGTTAATCAGTATTTGTGTAATTCGAGTGGAATCTCCTTCAAGTACGGCGGCGACTTCTGGGTCACAATCCATGGTAATACAATTTCTTTTCTTATCAATCTGTGGCTTAAGCAAACGCAAGATGTGATCCAGAATCTCTTGGAGCTTCACCTCTCCTTGTTCAAGACGCAATTGACCTGCTTCAAGTTTGGAAAAATCGAGAAGATCCTGAATTAATTTGAGCAAAAGCTTGGCTGCCTCTTGGATAACATTTACTGAATCTTTCTGCTCCTCCGATAACGGCGATAACATTAACAACTCAGCCATCCCCAATATTCCGTTTAGCGGTGTCCGAAAGTCGTGGCTAATGACCGCCATAAAAGCACTTTTTGATTCGTCAGATGCTACAGCCTTCTGACGTGCTGACTCCAGGCCTGCATTGTTCTTGGAAAGTTGCCGCTGAAGCGTCACAAGCTCATTATTCATATCGGAAAATGCTGACAGTGTGCGTTCCTCTTGCTCTTTGCTTCGAATCAGTTGGTCCGATAACTGCTCAATCGTTTTACGCAGCCTCTGTATCTCTTCATTGTCATTCGGCATCCCTTCATCCCTTCCCTATTCACTTGCCGTACTTACATTGTCAAGCGACACTGGATGATTAAGCAGACGTTCAGCAATAGCAACAGCCTCTTCTGCTCCAGGTGCATAACCATCAGCACCGACTGCTCGCCATAATTCCTTGTCTATATTAAACGGATAACCGCCAACCATCACTTTGATATGAGCCGTTTCTGCATGGTTACGAATACGTTCAATCAACTCTTTAGCCAGATGAAGATGATAAGTCATCGTCACCGAAATCGCTACTACATCACTCTCATGCCGCTTGATTGCTTCCACAATGCTTCCGTTTGGAACATTAGCTCCAAGATAATACGTATCCCAGCCTTCCATTTCGAATACATCTGTAAGCATGCGCAACCCAATCTCGTGCTGTTCACTCCCCACACAGGCCGCGACCAGTCTTTTTCCCTTATTCGGCTCAATCAGCCATCTGGAGTACAAACGAGAAATAAATGATTGTGTTGCTGCTGTGCAAAAATGCTCCTGACCTACACTAATCTGCCCCAGTTGCCATAACCGACCAATCTCATATTGAACAGGCTGAAAAATATACCGATACATATCACGGATCGATGCTCCAGCATCCAATTCCGAATCGATCATAGCAAAAGCTTCTCTCCGTCGGTTATCCAGAAGATATTGTAAATAAGCCTTTGCTTCGAACCCGTAGGGCATAGATTCATGAATAAAGCTGGACTGGGTCTCCATTTGCTTCGTGACATCGATCCCCAACTCCAAATATTCCAATAGAAGCTCACGATGAGGTTGTTCGAATTCTTCATTCAATGCCTGTTTGATTAGCTTGAGGTTCATTCCCAGATCCTCTGCCGATACCCGATAACCGGCAAGCAGCACTTTTAACCACGATATATAGTGAGTGAACAAACTGGGACTTTTCACAAGCACACTTTCCGCCAGATAGCTCAGACTGTACTGTGAGTCCTGCTTGGTTCTTATTTTTCCAATCGGACCGAAACGCTCCATTAAGTCGGGCTGCAACCGATACTGCATTTCGGTTATTTTCTCAGCCAAGATCCCTGCATCTTGAAGCAAACGTTCTCCGGCCTCCCAATGACTCATCGGCGCATTCCTCCTTTGTCTGCATCCTGTGCCAAACAAATCTTTTTCATGTATATATTTCGTTTGAGACAATTCTATTAATCTAGTATACATGGAGCGTTCTATATCATTTCGATGCTATAAAACAATCTTCCTATATTATGAAGCTATACGCAAGCCATATAGCCAGTATCCGAGTTATGTTAAAGACAAAAAAAAAACGGATCCACGTTATATACGCAGGTCCGTTTTGCCTTCTGCAGCAAGTCCTAGTTTCTTCAGCAGGCGGATCGCCTCAACTTTTTCGGATGGTTCAAGTCCCTCCAAAATGTCGATAATGACTTGGTGATGCTGTGGAAATATTTGCGTGAATAACTGTTTTCCTTCTTCCGTCAATTCCGCATATATAACTCGGCGATCCTCCTTGGAGGGACGGCGAAACAGTAAATTCTTGTTTTGTAACTTGTCAACAACATACGTTATATTGCCACTAGACATCAATACTTTTTCACCGATCTTTTGCAAAGCCTGTGGTCCTTTATGATATAACAAGTCAAGTACTCCAAATTCTGTGGAATTGAGTCCATGGCTCTGGATGTCCCGATTGGAACGTGATGTCACTGAATTGTAAGCGCGAATAAGAACCACAAACAATTGCAATGACAACTCCCGGTTATCCTCCGTTTTCAGCATTTCTATAATCCTCCATCAGTTGTATGCATTTCCGTCCGTTTCACTGGATAACTTCTGCTCCCATTCCTCGCGGAGCATGCCCATCCGAATTGAATCATAATAGTCCCCGAGAACGAACCGGCACTTCCGCATTCGCCCCTCGATTTGCAGCCCGATCTTTGTTGCAGCCTTCATCATTCGCTCATTACCAGACCACGTAGTCAGTCCAACCCTAACGATAGGCAGATTTTCAAATAAATGACCTGACCACATATGAAGTGAACGTGTACCGATCCCTCTCCCCCATCGAGATGGTTTGTAGATGATAATTCCCATCTCAAGCCACATCGATAACGGATCTTCAATATAATAACTAATCAGTCCCACGATTTCTCCGTCTGCCTCAATGACCCGACTGGATGCTGGCCGTGCTGCTTTTTGATCTGCTTCCAGCCGTGCAAGCGTATGATGCACAAAACGCTCGTATGGTTCACGCTCCAGCGGATAATAAGGTGCATCCCACTTTTTCCATTCGGGGTGGTCATCCTTATAGATCAGCTCATATAGTTCAGTAAGGTCATCTTGCTCCACGATTCGAAGAACAAGCTCATCATCTCTAAGGGGCAGTTCTCTCATTCTGGATCATGACACCTGCTTTCCTTTAAATTCGTTACGGACGGTGAAGTTCGTCTATACTGCCGTCTTCTTTGGCAATGATCACAACGTCTGCCATCTTCACAAATAGTCCATTATCCACGACACCTGGTAACATATTCAGTTGTACGTTAAGTTCGGAAGCATCGGCAATGGCCCCCAGATGACAGTCTGCAATCAGATTCCCGTTATCCGTAAGGTATTGTTTTGGCCCATCCATCCGCCACTTCGGCTGACATCCCATGTTTTCGAGCGCCTTAAAAGTCCATTCCGATGCAAAAGGTACGACCTCAACCGGTAAAGGGAATTTCCCCAGTTTTTGTACAGCCTTGCTACCGTCAGCAACAATAATCAGCTTATCGCTATTTGCTGCCACTATTTTTTCACGCAAAAGAGCTCCGCCACCGCCTTTGATCAGGTTGAAATCCGGATCTACTTCATCCGCTCCATCAATCGTCAGATCCAATCGTCCAATCTGGTCAAAAGGAATAATTGGAATGCCCCATTCCCGTGCCAGCTTGTCTGAAGCCTCTGAGGTAGCTACTGCCTGAATGTTCAGACCTGCCCGAACCCGCTCCCCAATTCGACATATTGCATAATATGCGGTTGAGCCTGTGCCCAAACCAACTTTCATTCCATCTTCAACGAACGATGCCGCATGTTCTGCCGCAATCTGCTTCAGATTCATTATTTAACCCCCGCCTGCTCTTTAATTTGTATAAAACCATATGTAGTTATTATAGATAAAACCTCATCCGATGTATATCCAAGCTTCCTGGACAGATTAAGACCGATTTTTTGATGATAAATGGTGTAATTTTCCTTGCTATGTTATAGAATACAGAATGAAACTAAAAAATGGCAATTTTTAAAAATAAACAGTACTAATTACCTATAAAAAGAAAGATATGTCCATAAGTACGTAAAATATTAAAAAAGTTTTAACAAAGCTATTCAATTTAACGACATTTTGCACGACATAATAGATATAGATGTGTTTTAATAATTAGACACAGTTGTTTCGAAAGGGTACATAAGTCTTGCATAGTGACCAAGAAACCGAGACCATTGTCGCACTTTCCCTTTTAGAAGGAGATGACAGAATGAAATAATTTTTGCTCCAAAAGCGCATCTTACAGATTCTTAATTTACAGAAGATCAGGAGTGGAGTTTAGTGAAATCATTGAGTTGGAAAAACATGTCGTTTTTCTCCAAAAACCTATTGCTCTCATTTACCAACATCATCATTATTGGCGTGGCTCTGATTGCAAGCAGTTATTACTTCCAAAGAACGATTCTGGTCGATCAACTGCATGGACAAGTATCACAGATTACGAAAAAGTGGGCTCAAGATATTAATGCCGCAGATGTACAAACTGCAATCACAGAGCGCAGCTACGACGGTACTGCTCAGACGAAACTAAGAGCTTATTTTGACGAAATGCAAAAATATTATCCTAACATTGCACAAGCCTATATCTTCGGTGTGGAGCTTGGCGGCGACAACAAACGGTTAACTTCCCTTGTTGCAATGCCAACGAACCTGAGAGAGGCTTTTCAGAGCGACAACGTAAATATTGGCGATATGTACGAACAACCGGTCGTTGTAGCCAATGCTCTGAAAGAGATGCTAAATACCGATCGTCCAACGTTCACCACCTTTTATTCCGATGACTTCGGAACCTGGACAACCATTGCTTATCCGATCAAAGACAGCAACGGCAAAATTTTTGCTTATTTCGCTGTGGATGCGGACGCCAGTGCAGTTCCAAAAGGTCTGAATTCCTTGTTATTAAATGGAGTTATTATTCTTGTAGCGTTCTTGCTCCTGTTCCTCATTATTCAATATCTTGTCGTTAAAAACACCCTCTCTCCGATTCGTCATCTGATCAAAGGCATTGATGAAGTCAGCAGAGGTAATTTGGATGTCAACATCCCGACAGGAAAAGACGATCTGGGACTTGTAAACGAAAAATTCAACGTCATGGTACGCCGTATCAATGACACGATCGTTAAAGTACAAATGACCTCTCAGGAAGTAAACCAGTCTGCGAAGGAACTTTATGAAGTCTCTGAGCGTAACAGTGAAAATGCAGACTCTATTAACAGTAACGTTGTGCATATTAGTACAAACATCCGTTCACAAGAACAGGCTACCCGTGACAGCGCACGCGCAATGTCCGAGATGGCTACCGTAATCCAGACCATTGCAAGTAGTTCCGCAAGTGTTGCGGACGAAGCCTATGAGATGGAGCGCCGTTCACAACAAGGTAATACTGTAGTTCGTCAGGTATCCGAGCAAATGAACCTGATTACGCAGTCTGTGAAAAATACGGCTTCTGCAATCGAAGTCCTTGAGAGCCGTTCACAGGAAATCGGTGACATTCTGAACATAATCTCAGGGATATCAAGCCAAACTAATCTGCTTGCTCTTAATGCATCCATTGAAGCAGCTCGTGTAGGTGAAGAAGGAAGAGGTTTTGCGGTCGTAGCTGGCGAAGTCCGTAAGCTTGCCGAACAGTCTGAACAGGCAACCAGTCAGGTTGGCGTATTGATTCAAGAGATCCAGGCTGGTATTAAACAAGCTGTTCAAGCCATGGAACAAGGTACATCTGAAGTAGATACAGGTCTCTCCGTAGCCGATCAAACCGGTCAATTGTTTGATGAAATCTTGGAAGCAGCGAAAAAGGTATCCCATCAGATTCAGGAAGTTTCGAGTGCAACCCAGGAAATTTCAGCAGGCACAGAAGAGATGACTGCAACAGCGGATGATTTGTCTGCAAGCGTAAGCAAGACAGCTGATAGCAGTGAAAAGATCTCTGTATCTGTAGACGAGCAAAAGGCTTCTCTGATTACGCTGGTAGACTCCTCCACTCGACTCAATGATATGTCTGAAGAGCTGCAGGAATTGATTTCTCATTTCAATGTAAGCAAGCAACAATAAAAAAATAACTAACACTCGGTTTCAACCAAGGAGGATACCTGAAGTGATTGAAAACCAATCTTTCTCCCACTCCGTGGAATCTGGCTTACCTGTTCTTCAGATTCCATTGGATTATGGACGTCGCCAGCAAACATTCTCTTATGAGTCTACTCATATTACATTGAAAGCTTCATTGAGTCGTGAACTTAAACAGAAGTTTGGGGAACAGATGGTGTACCCTGCATTCCTTTCAGCTTATGCAGCCTTGTTATTCCGATTGTCTGCTGAAGAGGAGCTTGCGATTGGAGTACTCGCTCCGGATCAGGCAGCTTCTTATCTTTCATTAGAGCTTCAGGGCAAGACAACTTTCACTGAATTATTCGAACAGATTACGAAGCAACTTCAGATTCCTTATACACAACAAACCGGAGGATATCCTGAGACAATGTTTATGTTAAACAGTGTTCAATTGCCTCAGGCTCCTCAGGTGATGAACTGGAACGTTCGTTATGATCAGAACGAGATGATTCTCGATCTGTTTTATGACCGTTCGCTGCTACAAGAATCAACGATATTGCGATATGCGGAGTATTTTCAAACATTGCTTCTCGCTCTCTTGCGTGATGGTCACAAAGCAATCGGTGCAGTAGACATTCTGTCTACTTCAGACCGTTTGCTCTATCGGGAAATGAATGACACGGCGGTACTTGAGCCAGCATATCCGACCATCCATAGCTGGTTTGAAGCCGTCGCTGCGGCATACCCGAATTCTCCGGCGATCACCTCACTTTCAGCGAGTTATACGTACCGGGAATTAAATGAACGCGCGAATCAGGTTGCTCGCGTATTAATATCCAACGGATTAAAGCAAGGTGAATTTGTCAGTATTTTTATGGATCGCAGCCTGGATACAATCATCTCGTTGCTCGGTGTTCTTAAAGCAGGCGGTGCCTACGTACCGATTGATCCTGAACATCCGCAAGAACGGAACAGTTACATTGTCGAAGATACAGCTTCTCCGTTTGTACTGACAACAGAAGCCTCGTTTGATCAAGCCAAAGCATTGTTTTCCGGTATTTCTACGGTACGTCACATTCTTTCCGTAGACGGACGACTTGCAGGATTTGCTGCCAGCAATCCGAACCTGGATATCAAACCAGATGATCTCGCTTACGTCATTTATACTTCAGGCTCTACTGGCAAACCAAAGGGCGCACTGATCGCTCACCGGGGTGTCACCAATCTGGGCAGTGTTGTACAGCGTGACTGTGACATTCAACCCGGCGATGTATTAACGCAGTTTGCCACATATAGCTTCGATGCATCAGTATGGGATACGATTGGTGCTCTGTTCTATGGAGCCGAGCTTTATCTGTTATCTGCAGAAGAACGAGTATCTATTGAAGAGTTTGCAAGTGCAATCGAAAGAACAGGAACGACCATTATTACGATATTGCCCACCATTTTCTTCAATCAACTGGCTTCTTATCTGTCTGATGAAGGCTTTCATAAACTGGCAAAAGTACGCATCATCACCGTAGCCGGGGAGGCCCTCTATGGAGAACAGGTTCGGGCTTTCCAACGCAAATTTGGCAATCAGATTGACATCGTTAATGTATACGGACCAACAGAATGCACCGTGGCTACCACGACACACCGGATTAGTGAACAGGTCCCGGGACACGTCGTTAATATTCCGATTGGCAGACCTATTCATAATTACAAAGTTTATATTGTCAACGAAGAACATCAGCTCTGTCCTGTAGGCGTACCTGGCGAAGTGTATATCGCAACTCCTGCGCTTGCCAAAGGCTACTTGAACCAGCCCGAGCGCACAGAGCAATCCTTTATTGATAACCCGTTTGCGATTGGCGAGAAAATATACAAGTCCGGGGATATTGCCAAAATGCTGGATACCGGATTACTGGAATATGTGGGACGCAGTGACTCTCAGCTTAAAATTCGGGGTCACCGAATCGAGATCGGTGAAATCGAAGATCATCTGGCCAGACTGGAGCAGATCCAGGATGTTGCCGTTATTGCAAAAAAGGAAGCGGATGGGCAAAACATGCTCGTGGGTTACTTTACATCCAAAGATGGAAGCACCCTTTCCGTAACGGATATCAAAGCAACACTTTCAGAGAAACTTCCATCCTACTTTGTACCAAAATGGATCTGCCAGCTGGATGAGATGCCTATTGCCCCAACAGGGAAAATCAACCGCAAGGCCATGGTATCCATGCCACATGCTGAACGTCATACCGATCAGCCAGACCGCGTGATGCCGGAGACAGAAACGGAATCTATACTCTTCCATGCTTGGAAAGAGATTTTGCAACATGAGGAGTTTGGTGTCGAAGACAGTTTCTTCAGTATTGGTGGCGACTCCCTGCGTGTCATCCATGTTCTGGTTCTTCTGAAGCCACATTATCCGCAGCTGAAAATCGCCGATTTCTTTGCGGAGAAAACAATTCGCGCACTTGCTCGCCGAGTCGCACTTTTATCAGAGCAACGTGAACCGGCGAAACAGACATCCACTGCAACTGGCATCATCACGCAACTTTCCGAACATCCGGTGGAACTGTCTCCCCAGCTTGGATATCCGAACATTCTACAGCCTGAACATGTGCTGCTGACGGGTGCAACCGGTTATCTGGGCTCACATGTACTGCAGCAGTTAATTGTGAAGTCTTCGGCACGGATCTACGCTCTTGTTCGTCGTCCAAGCGATGGCACGACAGCAATGGCACGTTTAAGCAAAGTAATGTTGGGTTATTTCGGCAAACAACTTGCTGACCAGCTCGAAGGTCGTGTTGTGATTGTTGAAGGGAATTTGGAGGAAAAGAATCTGGGTCTTGCCGCAGAGCAACAAACGTTGCTTGAGTCAAGGATTGACCGTATCATTCACTGCGCCGCTGATGTTCGTCATTTCGGGGAAGCGGCACAGTTCGCTAAAACCAATGTCGAAGGCACAGTTGCTTTGTTAGACCTGATACGTAACAAAAAAGGAGCTTCGTTCCATCACATATCCACGATGGGCATACCCGAAGATCTGGCCCTCAGCGGACAATGGGAATCTACATTGCAATATGACCGTTTCCCGGAAGAGTTACATGTGGACAATGTCTACTCCGACAGTAAGCTCGAAGCCGAGAAAGTACTCATGAATGCCGCAGCAGAAGGAGTGCCAGTCAGCATTTACCGTGCAGGCAACCTGACATGTGATTCTCGTACAGGTCGTTTTCAGACAAATATTGATAGCAATGCGATCTACCGCATGATCAAGGCCATGTTATTGCTGGGCAAAGCCCCTGCCGCGGACTGGCTGATGGACTTTACCCCGATCAATTATGCCAGCGAAGCAATCGTACATCTGGCCTTACGTCAGGATACAGCTGGCCGTGTATTCCATATCTGTAATCCAGAGCCGATCCGGTATGATGCCTTGGTAGAAGCGGTGAAGCATGCAGGTTATAATGTCGAAACAATGCCGTTTGAAGACTATAACCACTGGCTGTTTGATACAACAATTGCCAAAGAACCGGAAGCTCTGCAACTTGCGATTGCTCAGTTGGAAGGTGACGGAGCGAAGGATTCAGCATATGCCTATGCATCGCCGGTAACAACGGCTTATGTCGAACCAGCAGGAATCTTCTGCGCCAAAACCGATGAGCGTTTCATTCATACCATGCTGGACTATGCAGTTCAGATCGGTTATTTTCCTGCAGCAATTCGTCCGAATTATGGTACAACAACAGTTGCAGATTAAACGATATGTCGGATAACGATATCAATAGAAATAAATAAAGCAAAAGCCACTTTATCGCGTTACGGCGATAAGTGGCTTTTTTTGCATAAAGATGAGTGAAAAATGGGGAGTGATCGTAATAACGACGTAACCTCTTTAATACGCTGTCTTTTCACCACATAAAACTATATCCAACGGATTACAGCAATGATAGCAAGATGAGCCGGATAGAAATAACGCCAGATCCACCGAGGCCCTTTCAAACGGAAACCTGCCTGGTAGTACTGTGCAATTGCAATCCCCATCGTTGCTAGCATGCTGTACATCTGGAGAGAGCTGTGATGGAGCAACAAATAAAGTGCATTCAATACAACATGTGCCATGACCAACACTGGCCCTTTGAAGTAACGGAATAACAGCACGAGCAGCAGACCATACATACCATAATCCATATGTGACCATTCCATTACCCATCCCGCCCCGATCGCAATCGGGATACTGATCAGCTTAGAAGACAGCCGATCCAGAGCCAGCAGCACCAGCAGTGCCGACCACAGGGTCCAGACTACATTTAGCGAAAAATGATTAAACGCAGCCATAAACGGCACTTGGGAAATCACTGCGATCCAAAACAATCGCCATATGTATTTCTGTACATTACGTGTATGCTTGTAGCCGATATATACAGCAAAGGCATAGATAGGAAAAGCGATACGGCCGATGATTCTCAGTTCAACCACATGCGGAAAAAACACAGCTCCTATATGATCAATCAACATCGTAATCATGGCAATCCACTGCATCATATCTGGTTATCCCTCCTTATCTCGTCAACACCAGATGATGTATTGTAACAACTTAATCAGGACCCATTTTCACGCTCAACGTTACATTCATAATACATGAAGCTTTGATCCTGTGTATATCCTTCGGATTCATATAATGCTTGAGCCTGCTGATTGCTAATCGCTGTAGAAAGTACAATTCGAAGAATCTGCTGTTTCTTGGCTTGCTTCATCACCGCCTGCATCAGCTTTCGGGCTATCCCCTGCTTCCGATATTTTGAATCCACGAACAGGTCGTTCAGAATCCAGATCGGTCCCATCGAAACGGAACTATAACTGGGATAAATTTGTACCAAACCCATAGCGGTGTCAGGCATCTTTGATCCTTCGTTACACGCAGCAATAAAAATCATTGATTCTTGCTTACTCATCCGTTCTTTAATAAAAGATGTCGCTGCCTCCAGATCTGAATGCTGACCATAAAACATGCGATACTCATTAAAAAGCCTCGATACTTCCGAAATATCATTTGGATTCGCTTGTCTAATTTTGATTTTCATTTCCTTCGTGTTTTTCACGTCCCTTTTCCCCTACTTTCTCTTCATTCTTTTCCTTACAATACATCCCTCGAATTAGATCTTCCTGAAGTCCATTGTAAAAGAAATCATGCCTTTGCCCCATTCATCATCAGGAGTAAAGTTTGCATTTATGTATCCTTTGCCGAATCATGCCATACCTAAAGTATATTTCTACTCAAGTGTTGCACACTATAGTGATCATTGTTCACTCACAGATACGGTAGCCATTGCTTGAAGAGGCTGCACGAACCGAGATCGGATCAGACTTGGCAGCCAGATCGTAAGCGGAACGATCAGGCAAACGCAAAAAGGCGGCGAAAGCCTCACCAGCTCCGTCGCCCTAAACGAATATGATTTTAGTAGGTTTCTGAATTCATCCGCTCTTGAGCGGGTCCTGATTCAGGGAAAACAACTCCCTTTTTCAAAATGAGGTTCGCGTATTGAGCACGTTCACCCGTTGCAACAATGACATACGCTTTGGTGGCACGTTCATAAAAATCAAAACGATCCTCGTATTCGAGTGCATCTCTCATATCCTCGTATTGCTCAATTAACCGCCGGTAATCTTCCCAGATAATCGGAATGACTGGATCACCTTTAACCACCTGCATGACGGCGGCTGGTCGCTCTACATAGGTGTCTAGCGGAAATAGCTGTAATACAGCTTCCAATAGTTGCACAGTGCCAATGCCATCACAGCGTACTAAACGTTCAGCATGGCTGGCCGCAGGGAAGTTTGCATCCGTTAGCACAAGTTCATCACCATGTCCCATTTCGGACATAAGTTTGAGGAGTTCAGGCGGAAGGATCGCAGGAATATTTTTCAGCATCATTAAACGCTCCTTACATAACAAATTTTTTATTACTTTGGAAGCCGTTTCATCCCTATTCTAGCAGGAATTTTTACGCTTTGCATCGATATGCTCTGCCCCTGTGGCACAACAATTGTCTTTGACAAAATTACTTGTTCCACATATAGTTGTTATAACAACTATATGAATTTTAGAGATATTTTCTACGGAAGCGAGGTTCATCCATTCATGGAGTATTCTTTGGAGCAATCTGTTGGATTCATGCTCGGACTCACCCACCGCAAAACAGCTGCCCTTCTAGCGGCACAATTTAAACCCTACGATATTACCACAGAGCAATTTTCTGTGCTTTTTAATGTGGTGCGTAAGGAAGGCGTTAACCAGAAAGAAATGGCAGGTTATGTGTTCAAAGACCAGCCTACCACCGCACGGATCATCGATTTATTGGAGAAAAAAGGCTGGGTCGAGCGCCGCACGAGTGATCAGGACCGTAGAGCGTACCTGCTGTATCCTACCAAAGATGGCAAAGCATTAATTGATGTGCTTGTTCCGATCGAAAGAGAAATGAATAAAAAACTTGCTGAAGGTATACCCGAAGACCAGATGGAAGCATTTAAACATACTCTTTCCCTCATTAATCGCAATCTGTAACTATCACAACTCAGGGGGAATGTTTCACCATGAAAGAACAATCTGCACCTGTCCGATTATGGACGACCGATTTTATTTTACTCATGTTATGTAATTTTCTATTATTCCTACAACTGCACATGATCGTTTCACCACTACCCTCTTATGTGCAGGATCGATTCCATGCCAATGCATTTCAAGTCAGCCTATTCACCTGCCTGTTTGCATTAAGCGCCATTGCGGCACGACTCTACTCTGCGAAAGCACTGGAAAAGGGTTTCCGTAATGCGATGATCTATATTGGCTTGTCTATAGCCCTGCTTGCCACGCTTGGCTATTATTTTGCTGCGGGTATCGCTGTTCTGCTTTTGCTCCGTATGGTGTTCGGTGTTGGATTCGGACTAAGCAGTACTGCATTTCCAACCATGGCATCTGACATTGTACCTGTCAAGCGAATGGGCGAAGGCATGGGTTACTTTGGATTGTCCACCAGCCTGGCGATGTCCATGGGGCCGATTATCGGCGTTACCCTGCTACAAGGAGCTGGGTTTGTCACCCTTATGCTGAGTACTGCGGGAGTGATTGCTGTGATCTATCCACTCAGTTATAGCCTGACACGTAAAAAAGCAGCCAAGACAGAGGCTTCCCAGGTTACTAAGGCGCAACCCTCACAACAAGAGCAATTAGCTCGCGATGTTGCAACTGTTTCAGAAGCTAAACCGGGTTCTAAAGCAAAGGCGCCTTTTAACCGGAAACTGATCCTGCCAAGTATACTGAACGGTTTGCTGTCTATTACCTACGGCGGATTAGTCGGGTTTATCGTTTTGTTTGGTAAAGAAGCGCATCTTGCTAACCCAGCGCTGTTTTTCCTGTTTAATGCACTGGCTGTTCTACTCGTTAGACCGTTTGCCGGTCGAATTTACGACAGTAAAGGTCCTAAAGCTTTATTGATTCCTGGGGCAATATGTATCGCCCTTGGACTCCTTACCCTTTCCTGGGCAACGACGATGCCTGTCCTGTTTGTAGCTGCTTTTATCTACGGTATTGGTTATGGCTCTATGCAATCGTCATTACAAACCTGGATGATTCAGGTGGTCTCCCCTGCTCAGAGAGGGATGGCAAACGGGATGTTTTTGAACACACTTGATTTTGGCATTGCTACGGGTGCACTTCTGCTCGGCGCTATCGCTTCCTTAACAAGTTATACGGAAATGTATCGTTACTCCGTCATATTTATGGCATTGTTTCTCCTGATCTATCTGATTCAGGGAAAACGAAGTGGCAGCTTCCAGATTGAAACACATCCGCTGTTATCCCATACACATATTACGGCAACGGACAGCTTTGCTTCACATGATACAAATCATGTACAAGCAGAGCTTGATAAAAGAAACTAACAGATAATTACGTTGAATTTCAGAATATGTATTTCCTGAAGTTCACCTGAAACACAGGTGTTCATCAAAAGAGCCAAATTGATATCATCTTCTGTCGGGATGTCAGTACAAAAACGCGTTTACATCTGGCAAGCAGCTACTCTGCTCTGTGAGACGTAAACGCGTTTTTAGGTTTCCCTTAGCGTAAGGAATCATTCCATGCACCCGTCAGTAGAGACTTTTTTTACGGCGCAGAGGTGAGGGTCTGTATCCTTGATCGGTTTCACTTTCTTGCACACGCCTTTTGCGCAACTTGTCATGCCCGTCCTGCTTGTCTTTATTACTATGCTTTTTGTCTTCTTCATCCTGCTTCTCCTGATCATCCTGCTTTGAATCACTGCCAGAAGTTGGCCCCCCTCTCTTCTCAGGTTTAACCGCCAGCAACGTGAGCAAGCCTCCGACAGCACCTGACGCAGCCAGAATGCCAAAAAGCAAAAAATGATGGGAACCAATCAACAAAGAAACAACGGGCGGGCCGAGCGATACGCCGATAAAACGCATGCTGCTGAACAGAGCTGTAATTGTACCACGTTGCTTTTTGTCTACACCTTCTGTAATCAACGTGTCGAGACATGGCAGTGCAGCACCGATACCCGCACTCCCTAGGGTGAACAATCCCACCACAACGTAAATATTATCGAATATGCCGATAATCCCCAGCGATACCGTTACCAAGGCTAGTCCGGCAAAACCGAGCCATTTCATGCGTGATTTATTTTTACCAATCCACTTGCCTGCCAAAAACGAAGCTAGACATAACGATGCCAAAGGGATGGCCAACACGAGCCCTTTGACTACACCTTTGAGCGCAAACTCACTCTCCAGCGTTTCAGAAAGATAATATAAGACGCCAAAAATAAGAAACATACAAATTCCACCGATTGCGAACAAAGCGTACAACCAGCGTCCCTTTTCTTTGAGAACGTCACGAATGGAAGCAACAAATTCCGAAAATGTAGGCGGTTTTTCCTTCCTCTTCGGTGTTTTAACCAGGAATATAACGAGGATTAGCGAAATTAGACAAAGCACCGGAATCGCCAGAAACGGCGAATACCATAACCATACTGCCAGCGCCGCACCCAGAATCGGACTAAGCACTTTGCCAAACGTGTTCGAGGTTTCGATGATGCCCAGACTTTTGCTTACCTCATCTTCATTCTTGAACATGTCCCCCACCAGAGGTATGACAATCGGAAATGCGCCTGCTGCACCCACTCCCTGCAAAAACCTTCCCCCAAGAATCGTCCAATAGGCTATATTTCCGCTCATGAACCATGCAGCAACCCCTGCAACAGCCCCTCCAACCGCTGCAATGACAAGACTGGGAATAATCACGGCTTTCCTGCCGAATCGATCCGATAAATATCCTGCGAGTGGAATCAGCAGAATGGCCACTACAGCATATACCGTAATCAGCATACTGACCTTGAATGAAGATACCTTCAATTCCCGTTCAATCTGTGGCAAAATCGGTATAAGCATGGAGTTTCCCAACGTCATAATGACAGGGATAGAAGCAAGTGCGACGAGGTCCCACTTTTTATCAGACATACCCTAACCACCTTCGCAGATTCTACACACAACGGCATTATTGTTGGTTTATCTGGGGGTGATTATTCAGCATATGTCAAAATGGATAGGTTTCGTTAGCAGGATTGTCCGATCTTCCACTTTTCCAACAAATCCAGCGTACGCTCCTCAAATATCCGTCCATCTTCCGGTTGGTCTACCTGATGCTGATGAACGTAGGCGTTAAAATAAGACGACAATATACGATACGCTAGCCGGCGCGCATGCCCTGCTGGTGATGATTCTAGGGGACGACCGTAACCTGCGTGAAACGCAACAGAATCCGTGTTGAGGATGGCCTCATATTCCCGATCAGCGAACATAGAGCGGTCTCCATCAATAACTGCAGCAATACTCATTTCCCCTTGTTCACCGTGCACAAGCACATTCGCTGCCCATAAATCATTATGGACAAGCACAGGTTGCTTGATTTGATCAAAAAGAGCTTTATTTTGCTTGAAAATTGCCATAATCTTTTCCCCTACGCCAGGCATAAACCCTATTTGAGCCGCCTTTTTACTTGTTTCATCAGCTATTGCCAACAACACCTCAGACCAGTGTTCCGATCCGCGAATCGCACCATCCGCCTGAGGCCAACCGAATGATGCCCCTTCGATCCGATGCATTGCGGCTGTGTACATGCCTAATTGGGTATACAAATGAGTTTTGTCCTTCTCTTCGATAGACGCATGATCGAGTTGCACGCTTGGGATAAATGCCATAAACATATAAGTTCGCCTAACATCCTGAGCGCTGTCATCACAAGCCAACACTTCGGGTGCGGGAATGCCTGCTTTGCGGTAATACTCATAGATCGTTGGTTCCGCGGCCATCATTTTGCGTTCAAACGAAAATAACGGATCACACTCGGTTGTCACCCCACCATTTTCGTTTGTCAGTTGCAGTGGTTGTACACCCTCCGGTGCAAGGCGCAAAATGACGTCCGTAATCGCCGTATGTTCCAGTTGGATGCGATACGTCGTATTAAACAGACCACCTTGCAGCAGTCCAAACTGTTTTACGACAACGTGATCTCCAAAATGTCGATGCACCAGAGCATGCAACACTTTCGCTGATATTGGGCTATGTAAGCCCGAATTTAGTTTTTGATCTTGGTGTTGATTTGGATGCTGTTGTTTATCTGGGTGTTGATTTGGTTGGTGTGCCACATCGTTCCCCTCTTTCCGTTCTCTCCTCGAAAGTACTATCCAATATTCTAATCCCTTATATATAAACAAACAGACGGCGCCTCCAGGCACCGTCCCTTTATGGTCTATTCTAACATGTTACAGCTCGATTGTAAGCTTGCTTGCACCTGCTGATGCCGTTACGATAATGCCTTGCTCGCCAGCTTCTTGTGATCCGCCATCCACGCTGGATACGGAATCAATGCCCCGAAGCACGATTTGCCATGGCTTGCCTGCACCTTCGGCACGAACTTCCAGCTTCGAACCGCTGCGTGTGACGGTCACTTGCAACTTACGCTCAGCACTTTGATTTACAACAACCGCTTGTGTAGTCTGTCCGTCGGCAAGTTCAAACAAATGCAAAGATACGTTGTCCGCAAAATCATAATCCGGCTTGTTATTCACAGCACCTACCGCAATCAGACTGTTCGGTTTGATCATCATTGGCAGTGTTTTGAAGTCATGATTTTCACTGATCCAGCGCTCACCTTGAACTTTTTCCCCTGTCAGATAATTGGTCCATGTTCCTTCTGGCAGGTAATAACGAACGTCACCTTCTTTATTGAAGATTGGCGCAACCAGGATAGAATCCCCAAACATGTACTGTAAGTCAAGTGTCGCACATGTCGGATCGTCGGGATACTCCAGCACCATCGCCCGCATCATAGGCAACCCCTGTACAGAGGACTCTACCGCAGAATTAAACAGATACGGCATCAGACTGAGCTTCAGCTTCGTAAAGTCACGCACAACATCGACTGCCTCTTCATCGAACAACCACGGCACACGATACGATTCGTTTCCATGCAGACGGCTGTGTGAAGAAAGTAACCCGAACTGTACCCAGCGTTTATATACATCCGGCTCGGCTGTCGCTTCGAATCCGCTGATGTCATGGCTCCAGAAGCCAAACCCGGAAAGACCGAGCGACAATCCGCCGCGCAGTGATTCTGCCATGGACGAATAGTTGGACGAGCAATCGCCACCCCAGTGTACAGGGAATTGTTGACCACCCACGGTTGCCGAACGAGCAAAAAGAGCCGCTTCGTTTTTACCCAGGTTTTCTTCAAGCACATCAAATACCGCTTTGTTGTACAGGAAGGTGTAGTAGTTGTGCATTTTCACCGGATCGGAACCGTCATAATACACAACATCGGTCGGTATTCTTTCGCCGAAATCCGTCTTGAAGCAGTCCACGCCTTGGTCGATCAAACCTTTCAGCTTGCCTTTGTACCATGCAGTCGCCTCAGGGTTGGTGAAATCTACAAGGCCCATGCCCGCTTGCCATTTATCCCACTGCCATACATTTCCATCGGCTGTCTTGACAAGATATCCTTTTTCCATGCCTTCATCGAACAAAATGGATTTCTCGGCAATATACGGGTTGATCCAGGCACAGATTTTGAGTCCCTTATCCTTCAACCGTCTCAACATACCTTCCGGATCAGGGAACATATCTTTGTCCCATTCAAAGTCACACCATTGATATTCTTTCATCCAGAAGCAGTCAAAGTGGAACACGGAAAGCGGCAGATCACGCTCAGCCATGCCATCAACAAAATGATTAACGGTCGCTTCATCATAATCTGTAGTAAACGAAGTCGTCAGCCACAGACCAAATGTCCATGCTGGTGGAAGAGCCGGTTTACCTGTGAGCTTGGTGTAGTTATCCAGCACCTCCTTCGGATTAGCACCGCCGATAATGAAGTACTCGAGCGTCTCACCCTGCACACTGAACTGCACTTTCGATACATTCTCGGAAGCGATTTCGTAGGATACCTTCTCAGGATGGTTGACGAATACGCCGTACCCTTTGTTCGACAGATAAAACGGTATGTTCTTGTAGGCCTGCTCACTGCTTGTACCGCCATCCTCATTCCAGATATCCACGACCTGACCATTTTTCACAAACGGAGTGAAGCGTTCACCAAGGCCATAGACATACTCGCCCACGCCCAGCTCCAGTTGTTCCCGGAAGAACGTACCTTCTGATGCTGACTCAATGTACGCCGGACCTCTCCAGCCGCTGCCAGTCAGGCGTTTTTCATTATAATGGAAGCCGATATCCCAGCCTTTTGTTTTGTTCACGGTTACACGAAGATTTCCGCTTTTCAGCTCTGCACCGTTCTCATCCCGGGTAATTTGCACATCGGTATTCAGCGTGTTCAGTGCAAACTCGGGACCTGGATTAACTTTGCCCTTATGGTGGTTCAATTGCACACGAATAACATCAGGCATTGGGGAGCTGTAGGTTGCTTTGAGCAGCGTTCCGTTCAGTGTATCGCCTTTGCGCTCAATGCGTTTGGTTGCTGCATATACAGTAAAGGAATCACCCTTTTGTACAATATCTCGAATATCCGCCGGATTTTGAACATGATATCCGTCACGGATCTGCCAGTAGCCATCGGTAAATTTCATCTTGGATTACCTCCTTCGGTTATACTATAATGATATTGATATCAATGACGAATTTCTTCTTGTATTTTGATCGTTTATATCATTATTTTGATATTTTGAACGTGATTAGGGTGAGTTTCTAAA
The DNA here is from genome assembly GCF_003719335.1 of Paenibacillus amylolyticus. Classification (GTDB taxonomy): domain Bacteria; phylum Bacillota; class Bacilli; order Paenibacillales; family Paenibacillaceae; genus Paenibacillus; species Paenibacillus amylolyticus_D. Next base: position 252,773 of record NZ_RIAS01000005.1, on the reverse strand, counting down.
ATAAATTGCAAACGATTACATCTATTTATATGCATAGGGAGGTTCCATGATGGAACGGGAACATTTACGGGAAGATCGGATTCACGGCAACGCTATGTACCCGGTTAGTGTGTACCCAGACATTCAACAATTAAATGGGGACAGCATTCTGGATTGCCATTGGCACGATGAGATGGAGTTTACGATGGTGACGCAAGGAGCTGCTGTGTTTCAAATTGACATGAACCGAGTTGAGGTTAAGGCGGGCGAGGCTGTTTTTATTCATCGAGGTGAGATTCATGCAGGATATCTGATAGGCGATGAGCCTTGTATATTTTCTTCCATTGTGTTTCATTCGGATCTGCTCGGTAGTCATACGTTTGATGCGGTGCAGGAGAAGTTTATTGGACCTATTTTGCGAAAAAGTATACAGCTCCCCTATCACATCACGGCTGATGAAGCCTGGGGTTCAGAGGTTCTGGCCTACCTCAAGCGCATCTTCTCAGATCACGCGAGCGGAACAGAGACTTGTGAGATATCTACAAAAGCCTATCTTTATCTCATGCTTGCTCGCATGTTTGAACAGCGAAAGGTACTTCCGCCCAAAGGTGCAGTTAACGGGGGAACAGCGGATAAGATGGAGCGTCTAAAATCAGTGCTCAGTTACATTCACAAGCGTTATCCTGAACCGCTGAAGCTGAGAGACCTGGCGGGTGAAGCCAATATGAGCGAGGGACATTTCTGTCGTTTTTTCAAACAGTTGGTGCAGAAGAGCCCTGTCGATTACATCAATTATTATCGGGTGCAGCAGGCCTGCGCACAGCTTGAGAATACGGATCATAAGATTGTGGATATCGCTATGGATGTTGGATTCGAACATCTGAGTTATTTCATTACCACCTTTAAGAAGCATAAGAACACAACCCCGTCCCAGTATCGTAAAATGTTTTCCAAAAACGTGACACTTGCGCCTGCTGCGTTCACAGAGACTCAGATCGTTTAATGTAGGAAAATCACAATCGGAACGATAGCGTTAACACCAAGAAATCTCTTGGATCGAATGATGCCGATGCTTCATAAAAAGATCAATAAAAGGTACCTACAGAAAGTACGCTGCAAGCACCTTTTTATTACGTTAAGCCTATTCTTTGATGGCTCTCTTTAAGTATTCTTTCTTTCTAATTTCTATTCTCTCAAGACAAGCTTGCCATTTCTTGCTCTACTTTCTTAACGTCTTCCAGGAAGAATACTCATGTACAGAAAAACCATTAAAGGAAGTGTGAGCACTCGCCATTTTCTCTACCAGCTTCAACTGTTCCTCCATGTAGGCGTCTCCCTCTTCATAAAAGGTAATAAAGTCACCTTCCTTGCTTTGCTTCGTTTCCACCGCAATCGATATTTTCTTACCTACAGAAGCCGCATCGATAAGTTCGTCTTTTGCCACATTGTAGATGGCGGCAGCTGTATCCCGATAAGCCATAATCGTAATGGAATCAAATTTGCGGATCATCCAGCTGCTTACCGCCATCGTTGAACCCGGAATTTTGTAATTGTCCAGCCAAAACGGCAGATCAGCGGCCACAGGCATCTTCATACGTGATGCACGGTCTACAATATAATTCACATTCCCCTGCCACTGCGTAATGACGCTGGCTTGATTGATCTTCCACTGGGGATGCACATGAGGTTCAATGTCCAGATGAATGCCTGCAAATTTCTCATTAGCCAGTGCCTGTGCTTGATAAGCTTCAATCCAGTCCATAAAGGAAGCAATCTTTTCCCGACTCTCGGATAGTCCCCAAGCGGAACGTCCGTCCATGATATCCACAGCGATATTTTGAGCCCGTGCAAGCCGGATAAAGTTCTTATATTCAGGAATTTTAATATCCCGGTTCATCTGCAGATAGATCGTATTAATGTTGTTATCCTTAGCAAAACTTAAAATACCCTGCGCATTATTTCGGATTTGAGTCGTATCCCATACCCACGTCCCCCGCACGGGCCGATCCAGCTTCCCATGTATTGTGGCATAACTGTCCACCGGTTCTACCGAACCTACCGCATCCACTCGTGTAGAACAGGCTGTACTTAAACACAGTACTAGACAACTCATCAGCAGAATAAAACGAAGTTCTTTTTTGGTTTTCATATTTGTACACTCCCTTGAAGTTATGGCAGCTCTTACGTATAAATCCGGGTGAAAGGATGTCGTTTATGAATCAATTTTTGCACTATTATGGAAGTACGATGAATTCAAACTGCTTTTATACGCAACATCACCTTTAAGACTCACGACGAAAGAATCATATAACTTATTTCGGGAATTCATAGTTCTGAATATATAGTCCAAAAGTCACAAAATTTAATATTATATGTAAAAATCAAAATCCAAGTTACGACTTCAGTCTATATTTTCTTTTAACACTTCGATTCTGTAGACCTAGGAAGCGTTTTCTTTTCCAAAACAAAAAACCGCCCGAAGGCGGCGTGGCTTGCAATGATCATTTGATATTCATTCATCTATATTCTTTCATTCTGTAATTCACCTGCTTAATCCGCATTTGGTTCATCAAACAGAGAGACCCGTTCAATTCCGTCTGCAGAGATGCGCACCAGCCCGATGTCAGACAAGCGCAGTTCAGGAATAACGACCAGCGCCAGCAGCGATAAGGTCATAAACGCATTGTTCAACGTACATCCTGCCGATTGCAGTGCTTCGCTGACGGCTGCTGATTGTTCCGCTACCACTTCGAAGGGTTCTACCGACATCAGCCCGGCGATCCGAAGAGGAAATTCCGTTACACCTGCATGTGTTACAACAGCTACACCGCCCTGCATACGGATGACACGATTGCCGGCCTCTGCCATAAGTGTATCATCGTTCCCGATGATCAGCAGATTATGACTATCGTGGGCTACCGTCATGGCTATGGCGGCTGGCGAATTGAATCCGATCCCGCCGACCAGTGCCACTGCGCGATTTCCCGTTTGTTTATGGCGTTCCAGCACAGCGATTTTGCATACCTCACCTGCGGCAGGCAGAACCACCTTGCCAGCTTGCACATTCACTTGTACATGCTTCTCCTTCGTTTCCACATGATTCTCCGTCACATGGATAATGCGTGCGCCTATCGTCCCATCCACAATGGGTGCAGACAGTTCCAGATCCTGTGGCTGAATATTCGCTTCCAGCTTCACTGTGTTTAGCGCTTCCTCTGGATAAGTGAACGTGTCCCACACGGCGGTCATTTTACCGTTCTCTGCTACGACTTGCCCGGCAGCAATCGTTGTGCCTACACGTACATCCGCAAGGCGTCCGTCTAACAAAATAATATCGGCAATGTTACCCGGAATCACCGCTCCGATATCACGCGCCACACCAAAACGTTCTGCCGTATTAATCGTAGCCATCTGGAATGCTGTTACAGGCTTCACCCCTTGGGAAATGGCCAGTCGAACGACAAAGTCCATGTGGCCCTCTTTCAGCAATGATTCCGAGCTGCGATCATCGGTCACCAGCATCATTCGCCGGGTATCGAGTCCAAGCTCCGTACATGCTTTAATCGTCTCGGCAACATCATGCCATGCAGAACCCTGGCGCATCTTCGCATACATCCCAAGCCGCAAGCGCTCCACCACATCTTCTTTCGTAACACACTCATGATCTCCTGTCACACCGCTCGCCGCATAAGCAGGCAGACGCCAGTCATCCGAGGCCCAAGTGAAATGTCCATCTGCCACTTTGCCGGCGCGCAGAGTCGCCTGAATCTCCCCGATCATCGTTTCATCCCCATACACCACTCCCGGGAAGTTCATCACTTCACCCAGGCCGATCATGTCCGGTCCCCATGATAGTGCCTCTGCTACCTCTTCCGGCCCAATATAAGCTCCTGTAGTCTCCAGCCCTGGGTGAGTGGAAGGTACACATGATGCTACTTGCATATAAGCCGCCATTGGTGTGGTACGTGCTTCATCGAGCATAAGCCGCAATCCTTTAAGCCCAAGCACATTGGAAATTTCATGTGGATCAAAGAAGCCGCCAGTCGTTCCCGAAGGCAGTACTGCTCTTGCGAACTCGGATACTTTCATCTGTGTGCTCTCAATATGACAATGACCGTCTAACAGTCCCGGAGCAATATACTTTCCATTTGCCTCAATAATGCGGGTATGCTCTCCGATCGTATGGCTTACATCTCTGCCCACATACGCAATTCGTGCACCTTGCACAGCGACAGACATGTCCGGCAGAATTTCCCCCGAGATCACATTCACCAAAGTGCCGCCTCGAATCACCAAACTTGCCTTCATATCTCCTCGGGCTGTAGCGACCAGATCCGGTACGCAATCGGCCATCAGCGGCCGCTCAAATCCTGTTTTTTTCAATGTTACCTGCCTCCTTCATTAGATTCCCTGTTCCGTTGCCTGCTCCCAAAATTAGAGTATGGATTACTCATACAATGAATTTTTCCCCCATCATCATGCAACGCTCCAAAAAATAGATTGTTACGATTATATGAGTCTGCGCTTCATGTGTAAAGAAAAATTACATCTATTGAATACATGCACAAGGAGATTCACCTTATTTATCAATAACAACTAAGATATGTCTGCGCATGTCACTATTGTTAGCAAGTTTCTCTTCATAGCATACACAAAAAAGGGTCAACCAGAACATGTCTGGCTGACCTCACCTTACACAAAAGAATTCACAGCAACATACTGCTCGGATTCGTCCTCTTTTTACTCTACACGAGTAGCAGGGATATCTTTCATCTCGTACCACTCTTCTGATTGTGAGGTGATAAATGGACTTGGTTTCCCTAAAGAATATACATGTAGCAAATGCATCGCCCGGGTACAGGCGGTATAGAACAGCTTGCGTTCCTGTTCACGGGAATAGGCATCAGCGGAGCCATTATAGATTAAGACCGCGTCAAACTCCACACCTTTCGCCAAATAAGCCGGGATTACATGAACGCCTTGTTCAAAAGCCAGTGTTGTTTTTTTGATCAGCTTGGGAGCCTTATCCAGCTTTTTACTGAGTAGGGCGTGAACTTCCTGGCTTTCTTCCGCCGTCTTGCAGATGACAGCTACGGATTCATAACCCTCCTGTATCAGATGATGAAGATCTGCCGTAATTTGCTCCACATGCTGCTTTGGATCAGAGGTCACGATGACTTTAGGTTTCTCTCCATTTCGGTTAAACGGAATGATCTCCTCCCCACCAGGAACCATGCCCCGCGTAAATTCCACAATCTCCATCGTAGAGCGGTAACTGCGTGTCAGCACAATAACCTCCGTGTTCTCTGGCCCGTATAAGTCACTTAATGGTCCAGTGCCGCTGAGTACGGATGAATGGGCATAAATAGCCTGATTAAAGTCACCAAGAGCCGTAATTTTCGCGTGTGGAAATAGTCTCTTCATAAAAGAGAGCTGGAAGGCAGAGTAATCCTGCGCTTCATCAATAATGACATGGCGGATGTTCGAATTAATATGGAATCCTAGCAGCAGTTCGCGCAAATACAGGTACGGCGTAATGTCCTCGTAAGCCAGCTCCTGTACCTTTAATCTGCGCAGCGTCATGGTCGAGATTTCTTCCCAGTGGGCAGGCAAAGGCTCTCTGTCAAGCAGACGAACCATCTGTGCCTGATCCTCGAACAAGTTTGCATACAACTGACGGATATCCACAAAACGCAGTGATTTGATCCATTTGCGCAAAGGCTTCAACCTGTCACTGACCACCATTCTCGCCAGAATTTCTCTTTCCTGCTGAAAATCATCAAACGTATGGGATTTCCCCTTTTGTTTGCGTTTCAAGCGTTGGTAAGCTCGCTGCAAATCTTCCGGTTCCATCAGATCAAGCTGCTGATCAACCCACGGTGCGTTCAGTTCCCCTTTACCAAACGTCGAGAGCTCCTTAAGCAACCAATCCCGCAACAGTTCCAGCCGGCTAACTAGCTTGACAGATGAACCGAAGCTGTAAAATTTCGCTGACATCGCTTCCGCATCCACAATCGCCTTGCCCTGAAAACGAACCGGCTTGAATTTCATGCCTCCGGTTAACATGCTCTCCTTATAACGTGTGATCACCTTCAGGAATGATGCAGAGGACTTGAACCGTATACCGGACATTCGTGCATCGTAACCAGGTTCCTCCGTTCCTGTGAGCACATATTCCAGCTGAATAAATGGGTCTTCAAGCTGATATTCCCGCCCTAAACGGCGTTCCAGATACTCCTGAAACGTCGTCTGCAACATATTCTCTTCCCCAAGCTCTGGAAGTACCGTAGATACATAACTGTTAAACATCGGGTTTGGCGAAAAAAGAACCATCTGATCCGCTTGAAGATGCTCGCGGTATTTATAGAGAAGATACGCGACTCGCTGGAGAGCGGCAGAGGTTTTGCCGCTTCCTGCTGCGCCCTGAACAATCAACATGCGTGTCCGATCATTACGAATAATTCGGTTTTGTTCCTTCTGAATCGTTGCCACAATACTCTTCATCTGTGCATCAGATGTTCGGCTGAGCACAGCCTGAAGCAGCTGATCTCCGATCGTTACCCCTGTATCAAACATGAACCGGATACGCCCATCCCGAATGACGAATTGACGTTTCATCTCGATCTCTCCACTAATCTCACCGCTTGGGGTACGGTAAGAGATCGGTCCAGGTGCACCATCGTAGTACAGGTTGGAGATCGGTGCACGCCAGTCGTAGATCAGGAAGGACTCCTCCTTCTCATCCAGTAGGGATGCAATGCCCAGATAGATACGTTCCGAGTCCGGGTATCCATCCTCCTTGAAATCAATTCGTCCGAAATAAGGTGAATGATGCAGTCGTTTCATTTTATCCAAAGCCGCAGCTGTATTCAGATGACTTCGTTCACGATCGGACAAAACCTGCGATTGTTGCCGCATACTCGTTGACGTCTCCCCGACATCATCGGCTTCACTAAAGTTCATCGTCACCTCATCCCAGAAGTCCTTACGCATCCCGACCACTTCGTCCCGGAAGGAGCCGACCTCTTCCTCCAGTGTAGCGATTTTGCGCTCAATCTGATCAGTCACGGTGTTCACCCGCTCCTGTTCCTGGTTCCACTGTTGCTCATTACTCATATGTTATGCGCCTCTCTTTCCCCGGATTGTGTCTTCGAATATCCATTTGACAAGCCCGAAAAGGCAATGGTATAATTATTAGAAAGTAAACATTTTAATTTTATGTTAATTAATTCTAATTTTCTGAAAACCATTTTATATTGTACCAGCGACAACGTCCCGATGCAAGCGGAGACGTTATTTGTTATTTTCACTTGTGTGTTCTTGTCGTGTGGTTAAATGATCTGGTACTTATACCTCGTCACACAGTATTAACCACAACATGCGCATTTCCCTCTACATTCTCAAGTCCTCAATAGTTGAAGTCCAGCGTGCCAATGCACCCGTTTGATCTTTTAATTGAAACGTAATGCCTGACGTGATTTCTGCATATGGCGCCTGATCGATCCGTATATGAAGGATGTTACACTCATACCGATCTCGCGGGTGAATCGTGTCCACGAGTTCAGGAAGTAAACGGACTTCAAGCCGAACATGCAATATCCGCTGTCCATGCACCGCAATTAACGTAGCCTTACCCGTTTCCATCATATTCATACTCGTTTGTGTCCCTTGCCAGAGCGCCAACCGAAGGCAACTAGGACTTATTGCGATAACTTCTCCCATGCTGATCATCGCCAGATGAGGCCACTGTCCGTCAGTTACGGTTAGCAACTGCATCGCTTCATGCTGCTTGTTCTCCAAATCGCTTCCGCTTAACCATTCCATGAGTTCTGCATCCAACTGCTTGATCTCCATTTCTACCCCTCAGTTCATTCATAATGGTTATCATCGTTCCCATTCATTCCTATCGATTCTCATCGATTCACGTCACTTGCATTCACCGATAGACCAAACAACCCGGACGTTACTGTCCGGGCTTTATATTACCTATATTGTATCTTATTTTGCCATCTAGGGCCATTTCAGCCAGTTCAGCATGTGGTCATGTGACTCTTTATCTTCACTTGAAGTGTGCACATGGTCTGCCAACCGATTCAACCGTTCCAGCTGATATCCGTAATCGTATATCGCTGCGGCCACAATCGATAACCTTAACATGCCGTCTTGATCGACATCAAACTGCGTAATGGCTTGTTCCATAAAATGATCATTCTCGGTTACAAACTGTGCAGCCTCTTCACCATTTGGTTTGAGTTTGTCTTCAAATTTGAGCAAGGCATGCTCATGAAATTTAATCACCCGTTCAAGATGGGTATCAAAAAACAGATCCATTTCCGGTGTTCGCTGTGCCTGAAAGTAGTGACGTTCTACGGAGTCCAGTACATCGTATCCTTTTTGCAAACTTAACAGCATTTGTTTATATACGACCATCTGACGGGTCTTGCTGAATTTGGCACGTTTCATCTTCTTCTGCTCTTCTTCAAACAGATGATACTTGTCAGATAAAGACTTGATCGAACCGCCCAGATTGCTTTTTTCTTCCCGGAAAACAACCTCTTTAATCTCATCAGAGATTGATGTACGAAGCAGCAGTGACATGCCATTAAACACACTCTGAATCTGCTTCACAAACTGTACCTTCGGTTTAGGAGGAAACACCGAGATATTAATCAGGAAAGCTGATATAATGCCCACAAGGGTTAGCAAGAAGCGATTCAGCGCAAAGTGCCAATCTCCTGAAGCTTCCATAATCGATACCACCGTGACAAGTGTCAGCCCCACAGTTTCACCCATATTTAATTTAAGACAGATCATAATAACCAGCACAATAATTAAGCCCACGGCAATAGGCTCGTTGGACAGCACCATACCACCCAGTAAGGCTACAATTGCACCCAGTGTGGTCGTCTGCAACTGATCGAGGAAATATTTCCACGAACGATAGATGGAAGGCTGCATGGCAAATATCGCTGCGATGGCGGCAGGCACGGGAGATTGCGGATTCAGAAACAGACTGCTCAGATATAAAGCCAGCGTGACCGCTATACCTGTCTTAAGTACACGTGCTCCAAATGACATGGCATCTCCCTCCTTTTCCTTGACCTGCTCGTTTACATTTGATGATGATCATGTTCATTATTACCCCATATTTCTTATTTTGCCCGAATGAGTTCAGGAGAACGATTTATTGTACCATGGGAGCTTAGGCTTTGCTATTCCCAGTTCAGTGAACGTATTCGAAACACAAAAAAACTTTATCCTTGTGCAGGTGTTCTGAGCATAATTTAACCCAAAACATGCAAAAGGATGGAGCTTATTCTTGTTTATTCAGTCAATGTTAACTTCCGACGAACAGACACTTGTTTAACGAGCCGTCCAGCCGCCGTCCGCTTTAATAACATCCCCGTTAACAAAGGTGGAATCATTCGAACCAAGGAACAAGGCCACTCGTGCAATTTCCTCCGGTTCGGCAAGCTTGCCTGGTCCTACATCGAAAATATCTGCAATTTCCAGTGGATGTAGCGCGGTAATTGTTGTCTGGATATTTGTGTTAACACCGCCCGGCGCAATTGCATTTGCCCGAATGTTCCCGGCTTCACGGCCATTGTTTTTCTTCCTCCAGTCTATCCCAGCCATCACATTCGGATCGAGCTTAGAGCGTCGCTCTAATGAATACCGCTTGCGCCTACGAAGGTTGCGTCAATCTCTCATCCAGCTCTAACGGACCTACGCTCGAATCTCGTTCAGATAAGCCAATCCATCGAGTTTATCTCACGTTCCCCCTTGTGAAGCATACGAAGCTGATGCCGCATCATTAGGACCAGAACTGAGGCGATCGAATAGGCTACGCACCATCGTCCCAATCTTTGGTGATCCCCCGATTAGTTCTACCGATTTACTAGCGTTCATTGTGTTTCTTCCTTCATCTTACCCTTTTTGGACCTACTAACTGATTTGCGATTGTAAAGCTTTAACCCATTTCCCCCTGAATTTCCTGCCTCCACAAAAAAGCTTCGGATATGTAGGTCTCTATACGTGGGGCCAATAAGGACAGTGAATCAGGGGAATTCCCAAAAGCACTTATTATCTGAATACTTCTTTCACTTTCGTTCAGTACTGACAAGTTACATTAAAAAGATGATTACAAACGACATTTCTCAACAAAAAGATCCACAAAACAAAACAGAAATTTAGGATTCTTTATCATTTTATGGATCATAAGAACCAAATTTTCTATTTAATATGAGCTTATATTGTAATCATAGCAATATCCAAATATAGTTAATTCATTAAATCGAGAGGAGGAATATCTTAGAAGTTTTGTGAGGTTTATTATTATTTTATCATTAAGAAAACAGAATACTGATCTACTGGAGGTAAAGAATGAAAAAAATCACTTTGATATTTTTGTCTTTAATCTTAATAGTATCTGTCGTTGCTCCTGTTATTTCTGCACAATCCGAAACAAAAGAACCCATTATCCCTATGATTGATGAGAGAATTACAGGTATATTGGAGTCCAATAACATTGACTACGCAGTTTCAGATGGTACAATTATTATATCTGATAAATCTGAGACCAATAGAAATAGAGTAAATCAACTTCTTATTGCATCATTTAGAACTGATGTAAATCTTCAAAGTGCAATGGCCACTTATCCCAGTGCATGGCAGTCTCTAAAAAACTATAATTTTGCAGGCAGTAAAAAGTTTTCAGGAGCTACAAAGACAGCTTTTGTAGCCGCTTTTACAGCCTATGCCAAAAACATAGCTACACCATGGAAAGAACTTGTGGCTGTTGCTGCAGGTGGCTACGCGGCCTACTATTTTATTAATAATAATACGGAAGACTTGTATACTTTTATTACTTACCATTATCGTACAATGGGACCAGGATTTGTTGATTCCAATGGTACAGTATACGGTGATTATGAAATTCGGAAACAAACACGTATTACCAAAAATTCGAACAATACTGGTGGAGCATATGATGTAGACACGAGACGTGGAACTTCATTGGTTCCTTGGTTCTAATTTCAACAGAAGAGGTGTACTATATGGTGTGGAGATACGTTATGGTTTTTATAGTTAACTACTTCGCTAGTTTTTTCATTTTTGGTTCTGGCTATATAAAACCCTTGTTATTTTCCACATTTATATTGGCACTAATTTTAGGCATTGATTTATACAAGGCTATGAAAGATAAAAAATCATAGGTGTTGCTTCAGAAAATAGATTTTTTTTCCCAATTAAACGAACAAATTTCCTGAATTCAAACAAGCTGACCTGATGATTGGTCAGCTTGTTTCTTTCTCTGCATAAAAAACATAACAGTTTCTGTCTGAAACTTATTTTCGTTGCAAATAGAAGAAGAGCTGTTACTAGAACGATATTCTGGTGTTTATAATGATGAAGATTGTTAAGGTATGTAATTAAAAAGGTATCCCCAACCACTAGCCAAAGTTGCGATAGCTACTCTATATTGGTTACCACCCTCTAATAAGTAATGTTTACTGACGTCAGGATTTGAAGGAGTTGCAACTAGTCCGTATATACTTATCCTGTTTCCTTTTCTAAAGTCCTGAAGTGTGACAATAACATTATATTTTCCGCTTTCATAGTGCGCTTCCAGTAGCCCATATTGTTGTTCTCCCATTAAAGGGTTACATTCATTGTCCATACGAACAAACCACTCGAAACGTAATATAACCCACATCTGCAATTTGAAAAATATAAAAAGCACACCGTCTCTGATTAGAGATGGCATGCTTCAAAATAACATTATTCCTTACATTAGCAGACCAGCCGACTACCAGCTGTTGCTCACTTTTAATCATCTGTACCTTCCCATTCCTGCTTGAACTGTTCCACAAACTGCACCATATACTCATGACGTTGCTGCGCCAGTTCCTTGCCATAGGACGTGTTCATCAGATTTTTGAGTTTGAACAACTTTTCGTAAAAATGATTAATCGTTGTGCTGCGCTCATTGCGATACTGCTCACGGGTCATCTGCTCCCTCGGCAGAAGTGAAGGATCGTACATTTCTCGCCCGCGGGCGCCGGCAAATGCAAAGGTACGGGCAATGCCGATTGCACCCAGTGCATCAAGCCGGTCTGCATCCTGCACGACCTGAGCTTCAAGAGAACTGAGCGCAGCTCCTTGACCGCCTGCAAACGAGATCGTGCTGATGATGTTCACCACCGCTTCACGTGCTGCTGGAGCAAGCGGCTGCGAATCCAGCCACGCGTGCAGCTTCACCATGCCTGCCTCCAGACTATCATTAAGCTTCTCGTCTGGTACATCATGCAGTAGCGCAGCCAGTTCACAGATAAACGGGTCAGCGCCTTCGTCATGAGCCAATCTGGCTGCAAGTCTGGTGACGCGCTCAATATGAGTCCAGTCGTGTCCATCGGCATGCCGGGAAGCATCTTCCTGCACAAAAGCACGGGCCTCGCACAAAATGGATTCCTTCACCGGATGATGCGATTGCTCAGATGCATTAGGTAAATCCGAAGTCATATTAGGTAAATCGGAAGTCATCAGGATTCTCCACCTTCACGCGCCTGCTCCCGTGGCACACGTCTTGCCACTCCCGTTTTGATTGCCGCTTCAATGACACGACTGCGCATCGATTTAACCACTTTATCGTTAAATACACTCGGAATAATGTAATAACGTGTACGCTCTTCATCCGAGATGGAAGAAGCAATCGCCTGAGCAGCAGCCAGCTTCATCTCTTCGTTAATTTCCGTTGCCCGGCAATCGAGAACAGCTCTGAACATGCCTGGGAAACAAAGCACGTTATTAATCTGGTTCGGATAATCCGAGCGTCCAGTTGCCATGACCGCAACAATATCTTCAACCAGAGCAGGCATGATCTCAGGTACAGGGTTCGCCATCGCAAATACAATGGGATTGTCTGCCATCGTCTGTACATCCTCACGCGTTAACAGATTGCCACGCGATAAACCAATGAATACATCGGCATCTCGAATGACTTCACGCAGGGAACCTTTCTCCAGATCAGGATTAGTACGTGCCGCATATTCGGTCCATACCTCATTCTCATACGAATTCGTGCGTACGATTGCACCATCACGATCCACACCGATTAGTCGCTTCGCACCTGCAGATAATAGGATATTGCTGCAAGCTACACCCGCTGCCCCAATGCCGCACACGACAATTTTCACATTCTCGATCGACTTGCCAACCAGTTTAAGCGCATTGATCAGACCTGCATACAGTACAACCGCTGTACCATGCTGATCATCATGAAATACCGGAATATCGAGCTCTTCATTCAACCGGCGTTCGATCTCAAAACAACGCGGGGAAGAAATATCCTCCAGATTAATGCCGCCAAAAGCAGGTGATATCGCTTTCACGGTGCGAATGATCTCTTCGGTATCCTGTGTATCCAGGCAGATCGGGAACGCATCCACACCTGCAAATTGTTTAAACAGCATCGCCTTACCTTCCATCACCGGCATGGCTGCACGAGGACCAATATTGCCGAGTCCAAGCACTGCGCTGCCATCTGAAACAACTGCAACAGTATTACGTTTAATCGTTAATGAAAAAGCTTTCCCTGGCTCCTCTGATATAGCGGAACATACCCGAGCCACGTCCGGTGTGTACACACGGGAAAGATCTTCCCGGTTGTGAATGGGTGTCTTTGGTGTAACTTCAATTTTGCCGCCCAGATGCAGCAGGAATGTACGATCCGATACGTTAACGATGGACACGCCTTTAAGCTGGCGTACTGCTTCTATAATTTTGCTGTTATCCTGTGAATCGGTGACCGCGACGGTCAAGTCGCGCACACTGACATCCTGATTGGTCGAAATGACGTCGATGGCAATAATGTCTCCTCCAGCTTCCGAGATGGCCGAGGCCACCTCACCAAACTTGATATCTTTCGTTGTCATTTCCAGCCGTATAATAATGCTGTTGCCGTCCAGATTTCTCTGATTCATTTCAATTCCTCCCAGACAATGAAAGTCTTAAGTTGACAAGTTACGTGTTTGTCTTCGCTACGTGGACACGATTATCCTTTATCTTGTCCAAAAAAAGCCCTCAAGTCCCACAAGAGACAAAATAAAATGGATTGTCTTGGCACCTGTTTGAAGGCCCAAGACAATCCATTTTAATGTCTCTCTATGTGTAACATTCGTTCGTTTATCCCAATGCATACCTAAGGCTCATGCTTCCGATAAACTCCAATGCCCTATTCATATCTCCCGTTAAACTTACTTACTTGCGATTCGCCGCTCTGCGCAATACCCGAATGTCGTAAGGCTGTAAGTCCAGACTTGCTTCAACCGCTTCTCCACTAAGTACATCGGTATACGACGGACTGTCCAACTGAACCTGTTTCTCGTGCTCGGTGTAGTTCTGAACGAACACATAATCGGAATCACCGTCGGTACGTACATGTGCAGTAGTCCCTGCAGGCAAGTCCAATTTCAGTCCACGCTCCAGATCCAGATCTGCAATCAGCTTGCCGTAAAAATCATCATAGAACGGTGCTTTCATCCGTGCCGCCATATAATAAGCTTTCCCTGAACCAAGCTCGTTCACTGTCAAAGCCGGACGTCCTGCGTAGAAATCCGAACGATACACCGCAAGAGATTTTGCACCTTCCAGGTGAATGAGGTCACAGAGCTCGATTGCATCATACTCTGTAGTAAGGCCAAGTTCATTGCCTTGCGCTGGAATAATTCCATTGAGTTCACGATCATGCAATCCATCGATCTCTTCTGACCAGATGCCAAGCGTTTTACGAAGCGGACCAGGGAATCCACCAAGGAAACACAGATCATTCTCGTTCACAATGCCAGACCAGTATGTTGCGACAAATGTACCGCCCTGTTCTACAAACTTTTCAATCCGTTCGCCTACTCCTTCACGAACGAGATAAAGCATTGGCGCTACTAACACTTTGTACTTGGATAGATCCGCTTCCATATCGATGACATCGACCGCTACACCTTTTTTCCAGAACGCTTCGTAGTGAGCTTCTACTGTCTGCTCGTATTTCACCCCGATGTTGCGTGGACCTTGGGAATCATTCACGGCCCAACGGTTTTCCCAATCAAAGATTATCGCGACTTCAGCAGGAACCGTCGTTCCTACAATATCCTCCATGCTTTGCAGTGCTATACCTACATCGGTCACATCCTGAAACACACGGGTATGTTCTGTACCTACATGGTCTACTACCGCACCGTGTAACTTCTCGCTGGATCCACGGCTTTTTCTCCACTGGAAGTACTGAACGCTATCTGATCCATGAGCTACCGCCTGCAAGGAGGACAACAGATGCATGCCCGGACGTTTCAACTTGCTTACATCCTGCCAGTTCGTAGAACTAGGTGTGCTCTCCATGAGCAGGAATGGCTGACCACCTTTAATGGAACGTACAATATCATGCATCATCGCAATTCGCGACGCCTGTTTCGCATCGTCCTCTGCATCATGCCATGTTGGATAACTGTCCCAAGAGAGAAAATCTAGAATATCCGCGAACTTCCAATAGTTCAGGCCACCGTAAAATTCCATCAGGTTCGTCGTTACCGGCAGATTTGGATTTTTCGCCTTGAGTGGCTTCGTTTCATGAACGATGAAATCCGCTGTCTGATCCGTCACGAAGCGGCGCCAGTCCAGATTCATCGCATGAACCTGAGTTTCGCCGTGTGGTGCCGGAGATTCGACTTGACTCCAATCCGTCACCGTATGACTCCAGAACGTTGTCCACCATGAGTGATTTAACTCATCCAACGTTTTGTACTTGTTTTGAACCCAGGCGCGGAAGGCTTCCTGACAGTAGTCACAGTGACAATCCCCACCGAACTCATTCGAAATATGCCAGCCGATGACAGCCGGGTGATCCGAGTAGCGTTCCGCAAGTTTACTGTTCATCGCCGTTACTTTTTCCCGGTACACTGGAGAGGTGTAACAGTGATTATGACGGAAACCATGCAGGTTACGAACTCGATTCTCCGAGACACGCAACACTTCAGGATATTTCGCCGACATCCATGCGGGTCTAGCACCGCTTGGTGTTGCCAGGAACGCATAAATCCCGTTTGCAGCAAAACGATCCAGCACCTGATCCAGCCATTCAAATGTATAAACGCCTTCTTCCGGCTCTAGGGATACCCAGGAGAAAATACCGATGGACATCACATTACACTTCGCCAGTTTCATCAAACGAATGTCCTCTTCAAGTACCTCTGGATAACGAAGCCATTGCTCCGGATTATAGTCAGCACCATGTAGCATGTGCGGGGCTTTGGAACTTACGGGTGGAAATTTGTACGTCATTTATGAAAACTCCCTTGCTGTTGAATTACGATAATTTACTTTATGCATGCCTCTTAAACAAATGTCGTAACATTGAGTTCTTGCGCCGCAGTTAACGCCTTAAATGATTCAAGCTTGCGACCTTTAAAATCAAACATCGTCAGATTACCCCAGTTGTTCGGGTGCCCTACAGACCATTCCTCTTTGCTCGGAATCCACGCAGGCTCCCAATAATAGAATCCATGACCCAGACCACCGGGAACTTCACGAATAATCTGTAACATATCCTTCAGATATCGCGTTTGTCCTTCTACCGTTGCAGGATAACCTGGAAGCAGCATGTCTTCCTGATTCATGATCCATTCGATGCCTTCTGGCTGTTCCAGCGTCCATGGGTATGCCGTTTCAACCACGTTGATTGGTTTGCCGTAGCGTGTGGCCAGATCATTCAAATTGTCACGCAAGGCGTCCAGTGTTCCATGCCACCAAGGGTAATAAGACAGACCGATGACGTCAAATTCTACACCTAACGCCTCAAAACGATCATAGAATTTACGGCTCTCGGCATTGTCTCCACCGCGGTCAATATGAATCATGATTTGAATGGAAGGATCAACGGATTTAACCGCTGCAATGCCATACTTCACAAGCCCCGCAAAACGTTGCCACTGTTCGTCTGTATCATGTTCTTCACCACCGACACGTCCATCATCCCATAACATGCCTGGCGTAATTTCATTACCAACCTGAACCATATCCGGCAAGGCGTCGTGTTCTTTCAATGTGCGGAGCACATCCGCCGTATATGTGCATACAGCCAGTTTAAGCTGTTCATAGGACAAGTTCTCCCATGCTTTCGGTTTCCACTGATTCGCGGGATCGGCCCAGCGGTCAGAATAATGAAAATCGAGCAGAAATTGTAATCCCTGTGCCTTGATTCGTTTCGCTACTTCTACCGTGCGCTCCAGATTACAGTATCCGCCGACAGGATCATTCCAGATGCGAAGACGAATCGCACTCACATCATTCAGTTTGAGAATGGTCAGCAAATCTTCCTCTTTGCCATCCACATCACGATATGTTCCCCCATGCTGTTCGATCTCGTCCATAAATGACACATCCATGCCGAGAACAAATGGTTGATTGGTTGATGAATTCAAAATATCAGCCTCCAGTGATTAGGGATTGGGGCTCAGCCTTTTACTGAGCCCAGTGTCATACCTTTTACAAAGAAACGTTGAAGGAACGGGTAAACAATAAGAATCGGCGCACTTCCGATAAAAATTTGAGCTGCACGTACCGTTGTTTGCGAGATCGTTGCCATTTCCTGCGGATTCATCGCCATCGTACTCATATCACGTTTGATAATGACCGTCTGCATGAAGGTTGCCAAAGGATAATCTTTCGCATTGTTCATGTACAAGAGACCGTCAAACCAGGAATTCCAGTGAAACACCATGCTGAACAGTGCAATCGTTGCAATGGAAGGCATGGAGATCGGCAGGAAGATGCTGAACAAGGTTCTGAAATGATTTGCTCCGTCGATCAGTGCCGCCTCTTCCAGTTCTTTCGGAATGCCGCGGAAGAAGTTAAGCATCAGGATGACCAGGAACGTATTAACTGCACCCGGAAGTACCAGCACCCAGAAGGAATCCATCAGACCAATCTTTTGAATAACCATGTAGAACGGTACCAAACCGCCGTTGAAAATCATGCTGAATACAAAAATCCAGGAGTATACCGTTCTGCCTTTGAACTCACTATTTTCCTTGGACAGCGGATATGCCGCCAGGAAGGTTATCAGGAGTGTAATGCCTGTACCAATGACGGTACGGAGTAGTGAAATCCAGAGTGAGTTCAGGAAGATCGGATTATTCATTGTTTTTTTATAGGCTTCGAGGGAGAACCCTACCGGCCAGAGACTGACCAGATTTGCATCTGCTGCAGCCTTGTTACTGAACGATACAGCCAGTACGTGAATCATTGGCACAATACACATGATAGCAATCAGAATAAGAAAACTGATATTGATGACATTGAAAATGCGATATGATGGTGATTTATGATACATCGTAGTCCCTTCCTTCTCTGTTCATTCGATTAGAATATGCGGTATCCGGCGTATTTCTTAGCTAGGCTGTAGGATACGAGGATCAGAACCATACTAATGACCGACTTGAACAATCCGATCGCGGTTGCAAAGCCCATCTCTCCATTTTCCAACGCCGAGCGATATACGAATGTATCGATGATGTCTCCTGATTGATATACAAGCGGATTGTACAAGTTGAAAATCTGATCGAATCCAGCATTGAGTACGTTACCCAAAGCCAACGTTCCAACGACCATCAACATCGGTACAAGCGACGGAATCGTAATGTGAAGCGTTTGCTTCCAGCGGTTTGCTCCGTCGATCTCTGCCGCTTCATACAGCGCCGGGTTAATGCCGGCGAGGGCAGCCAGGAAAACAATCATGTTATACCCGAATTCCTTCCACACATCCGTCACAATGATCGTTGGTCGGAACAAGCTGTTATCTCCAAGGAAGAAGTATGGTCCAAGGCCAAATGTGCCAAGCACTCGGTTCACAAGTCCTCCCGTTGACAACAGATCAAGCAGAATCCCGCCCAGGATAACCCAGGACAAGAAGTGAGGCAGATATACCAACGTCTGGATCGTACGCTGAATGGCCATCTTGCGAACTTCATTCAACAGAATGGCGAACACAAACGGGACAAACAAATTAAAAATCAGCTTGAGTACTGCGATGATCAGGGTATTCCAGATAACCTGCAAACTATCATCACGTTCAAATAAATATCTAAAGTTATCAAGCCCGACCCAATCCGAGCCGCTGATGCCCATCCATGGTTTGTAGTCTTGGAATGCCATAACGATTCCGCCCATAGGCACATAACTGAAAATAATCAGAAAGATGATGGCTGGCAGCAGCATTACGTGGAATGGCCAAGTTCGTTTTAAAGTTCTCATGATTGCTCCCCCTGTAATTCTTCCTACTCAAGTACTCCTGAGTGGCTCTATAGGCAAATTATATCAACCTTCCAGCACCCCCAAACAGCGCATAAAAGCAATATAAATGGCACAAAAGCAACTACTTTGGACATGTACCGGAAAGAGGGACTCCTGACGCAGTTTGACCACGGATTCACAGGGTTTTTGACACATTCTGCAACGTTAAAAAAAGAAAAAACGCACAGACTTCTATCGTCTGTGCGTCATTTTAGGCTTTACATTTTCATATCGTATAACCGCTTATTTTTTCACACCGTCATACCACTCGTTCACTTCTTGAGTGATCTGATCGCCGCCACCGGATTTCCATGTTTGAACAAAGGTATCAAACGCATCTACCGGACTCTTACCATAAATAATTTCATTAAACGTTTGGTTCTCAATTTTGTTCAGATAGTCAAGCTTCGATTTCATTGTTTTGGTTGTAGGCCCTGTGAACATGTTTTTGAAAGAAATATCTTTCTGTTCAAGCAACACTTTCGCTGCGTTAGGTGTCTCTTTACCATAGTTCGCGGCTACATCTTTTTCCAATTTGGTTTCCGGCTCTTTGCCATCAGCCAAATTCATCAAAGCTTTCATTTGTGCATCCGGAATACGGGCCCCATCACGCACGAGCAAATAACGTACTACGTTGACATGCCCGCCATCGATGTCTTCATACCGTTTTTGTTTTCCGTTTGCATCTAGTTGGTAGTCATAACCTTCAAACAGACCGTTATCATATTCACTTCCTGGTTTCGGATCTGCATAATTATCAAACAGATAGTTTTGATACGTAAAGAATGCTTCTGGATGTTCCATGTCTTTCTTGATCAAAGTAACACCATTGACAAATGATGTACCATGGCGCATCGCTTTGCCATCAGGACCACTTGGGATCTCAATTGGTTTCCAGACTGCACCTGGAACGTTTTTCACCGTATCATTCAGTGGCCATCCGCTCATCCAGTATGGACCGGGAATAATGCCGGCTGTACCTGCAACGGCCGGTTCTGCCGTTTTGTTTTCATCCCACAGCGCTGCTTCCTGAGGAATATAACCTTTTGTCAGCCATTCATTCAGCTTCGTCAACCCTTGTTTCATGCCTGGATTAACCGAACCATACTCCAGTTTTCCATCTGCACCTACATTCCATTGTTGAGGTAAGGCACCATATGCGCCGAAGATCCAAGATGGATCTCCCATCCATGTGTTCATGGATTTCTTGAAACCAATGCTGAGCGGTGTCACCTTGTCGGGAGCCAGTCCATCCGGATTTTTATTTTTGAAGGCTTCCATTACGGCTTCCAGCTCGTCAATGGTTTTTGGCGCTTTCATATTCAGCTTGTCCAGCCAGTCTTGACGAATCCAGAGCAGGTAATCGTTGTTGTACGCGTAATCCAGTACAGGAATACCCATTCTTTTACCGTCACGGCTGTATTGATTCCATACGTTTGGATCTTGCTCCATTGCTTTTTTCCATGTGTCTGAAGCATATTTATCGAACAACGGTCCAGCTTCCTGATACATACCCGAGTCAATCAAATCTTGAGCAACCAGATTGTCCGGTTGTCCAATCGTAACGATATCAGGCATTTCCTGACCGGAAGACATCGCCAAACGCAACTTTGTTGCGAATGCACTGTTCGTATCCGTCACAGACCAAAGGGATTTGATATCAATACCAAATTTGTCCTTTGCCCATTTGGTAGCTACGTTATTTTCCATGGATTCGCCGTTTTTAAATTTCAGTTCCGGGTCAATTCCCCATGCCGTCGTGATCGTTACTGCCGGATCATACTTTTCCTTGTATTCATTTTGAGCTCCCGTGGAGCTTGGCGCTGCACTCTCTTTGCTTTCATTGCCGCCTGAACATCCTGCAAGCACGACAGTCAGACACAGCGTTGTAGCGAGAAGCGACAAGAATCTCTTTTTCGTTGATTGCGCTCTCATGTTGTTCCCCCTTAAATCGTTTTGGTTACCCTTTCATTATAGGACGGGTCAGGTACATCAGCCTATGATACGAAATCAAGATTTCTGCACCTTTGCCAACCTATATGCTCGAATGATGTTGTATTTATGTCTGATCCCGGAATTCATTCGGTGTCAACCCATAATGTTTTTTGAACATTTTGCTGAAATATTGCGGATTTTGATATCCGAGTTCACTCGTAATCTCATATATCTTTTTATTCGTATTTTTGAGCAGATACAACGCCCTTTCCATACGCATGCGAATCATATAATCTCCCAGGCCCTCGCCTGTCTCTGCTTTATATATTTTCGAAAGGTATACCGGATGTAGATAGACTTTATCCGCGATCATCTTCACAGAGAGGTCTTGCCCGGTGTCTCTTGTCACTAATTCCTGTACCTGCTTGATGACATGTCTGCGGCTCTGTGCGCCTTCCTGATCCGACAGTTCCTCTTGTAGCTTCGCCAGCATGTCCATTGCCCAGTGACGTAGCTTTTCTGGAGATTGGATCAACTGATGAGCCAGCAAAAGATCAAACCCAGCATGATCGATCTCATGAACCAAGTGACCCTGTTTGTGCGCAATATACATAAAAGCATTGGTAACCGACAGGTACATCTCATACACATGCTCTCTGGACAAACAAACCTGCTCCGCCGCATCAAAAACGGCATTCAACTTTGCGGCTGCTGTCTCCCATTGTTTGGTCTCCAGTAACTGAGGCAACACCGGTGGCTTGTATAACTCTTCAAGAGCCCGAGCCGCATCATTTTCAGGGCGCTTGTTTATGGTATTTTCCATGTCCATATAGATGATTTTGTGTTCTTCCGGTCCCGAAAGAACAAGAGAACCTAGACTTTTACGATAAACGTTGGTAAGTTCTTTAAAAGAAAACGGCGGGATCACAACGATCGACAAATCCCCCTGTAGGTAACGCACCACATGTTCCCGGAAGGTCTCGGCAGCATTACGTAATCTACTGTTGACCAGCGGGGAATCTTCCCCCTCTTCCCTATGCTGCAGAAACATCACCAGGCAATCATGTGGCCCTCGGCTGAACCAGACATGATATGTCTCCCCAAGCACTTCCTCGGCGATGTTTCCAACAGCAAAATCCATCAAATCAAGGGACTGCTGATCCATGGATACAAAACGTCCTGCAAGACGAATCAGCATCATAGCAGCAGGCTGTTCCGGCTCCATATGAAGTTCATACTGCTCTAACTGCTCACGTAGCGCTTTCGATGAAATCTCTCGGCCAAGCAACAAATCATGCATCAGATTCTCTCTTAGAATCTTGTAATCAGATTTACGACTGTAAAGGAGACGATGATATTTGTCGAACTCATCCCATTCATCCCGCAGTGAGGTAATCGCCGCTGATACCGAACTCATAAACTCATCATCGTTGACAGGCTTTAAAATATAATCAGCCGCCTGTAATTGAATTGCCTTTTTGGCATAATCAAAGTCACTGTGACCTGTCAGCAGAATACAGCGAACATGAGGCCAGCGCCGATTTACTTCCGAAATCAAATCAAGGCCTGTCATACCCGGCATGCGAATATCTGTAACGACGATGTCGACTGCATTATCTTCCATAATCTCCAGTGCTTCCTTGCCCGATGCCGCACGCAACACCGTTGAGACTCCAAGTTCCCCCCAAGGAATCGTTAATTCCAAACTTTCCGTTACATATGTTTCATCATCCACAAGCAATATATCAATCACTGTAGTCACTCCCTAGTCACTTAAATTCACTCTGTGTCTTTCAGTAGTGGTTGTTGTTCTACTGGCCATGACAAGGTCACACGAACTCCCCCGAGCTCTGATTCCGTGAGCTTGATGCCGCCTTTCCCTCCATACCTGAGTTGCAGCCTTTGATTCACGTTCCACAATCCGCAGCCCATCTCCTGATCCATCGTACCTGCAAGTTTGATCAGCATCGCTTCGCGTTCTTCTTGTGTCATCCCTTGTCCATCATCTTCGACAATTAAAAAAAGTGTACCGTCCCGTTGCTCACCAGATACTCGAATCTCACCAGCTTCTGCATCCGCCTCAATACCATGGATGACCGCATTTTCAACCAGAGGCTGTACGATTAGCGGAGGCACTTCAATCCGCAACATGTCTTCTGGCAGATCCAGCGTGTAGTGGATACGTTCCATACGCATACGCTGAATTTCAAGATAGTTAGTCACAAATTCAATCTCTTCAGATAACGGAACGACATCCCGCTCCTGTCTTGTGGTGTACCTGTAATACCTCGACAGGTTGTGCGACATAGCCACCACAGCATCGACTCGCTTCAGCTTCGCCATACTCGTAATGAACGAGAAACAGTTATAGAAGAAATGCGGGTTAATCTGTGACTGCAATTGCTTTAAACGTGCTTCCCGGACATGGATCTGCTCGAGATATACGTGCTCAAACAACTGTTGAATCTTTTCCACCATCGAATTAAAACGTTCAGACAGATAACTGAACTCATTACGACCTTTGGGCTCAATACGAACCGAATAATCTTCTTGCTTCAATCGCTGGAAACCGCGAATCAATTGCTTCACTGGTACTTGAACTTGCACATATAACAAGTACGCCGCAATACAACTCATCAGTAGCAGACAGATCATCGCAGAATAAAACAGCTGATTCGACTGGTGAATCGGTTTCAAAATATCCGACAGTGGCATATAATCGACCAAATACCAGCCGGTTGTGCTCGATTTTACGGAATTGACCATGTATGGCTCATCTCCAATAACAATCGTACGATTTTCCACATCTTGTAACGTGTGGCTGGATAATTCATGGATCAATTGATCGGTCAGCGTGCGGTCCGATGTCCGATTATAGATCACCCCTGTTCCTTCACGAAAATAGAACGGATCATGTCTGCCGTCGCCTTTGAATTTGTCGAGCATATCCCGAATATTATCACTGTCGAACTCAAGCTTGATTATCGTTTCTGCATTCTCCGCAGGATTCTCGATGCCATAAGGGGATACCGTGATCCAGCTAAATTTGAACCGATCATTTTGCCCATCGTTAATCTTGTGCACATCCCAGCCAGAGATAATATTTTCTTTTAAAGCCTGCTTGTCGTAAGTACCAGCATCTCGCTCCGAGATCACCCTGCCAAGGGAGGGAGAGTACAGATATAATTTGGTCTCCCAGTTAGAGGAGCTCTCCTGAATACTCAGCTTGTTCTGGATTCGCTTGACGAGATTAATAGTATCCAAATCAAAATAACGACTCTCCGCAAATATCCGCCGAAAACTCGCAATATCGGGGTCATGAATCAGCAAGTTGGGCCAGGACGATAACAACTCAATATTTGTGTTGACCTGATTTTGAAAAAACTCAAGCTGATTGCTATTTGAACGGTTAAGCTCAGCCCTTAGTACAGCTGTTGTTTTATGATTCGAATACCAGTACAGGAGTACAACGGGAATAAGCATGATCAGAATTAAAATGACCATCTTGGAAAACAGATTTGTCCGGTATGACATGGAAGTTTCATCTCGCTTTTTTATTTTTTTACTTAAATTATAAGTTAACTCTTTTTTTACACATTAACGGAAAGGATAGAAAAAACCTGGAAAAGCGAAGCGTTCGCCTAAAAGCTTTCTGCAAGAAAGCTGCATCGGAAGCATACGCTTATCACCGGATTTCCCCTTTGGAAAAGGGAATTCAAAAAAATCTGGGGATAACAGCGATTGAAAGGTTATTCTGTCATCGGAGTGGGCTGTGTAAAATCTGTAGTTTAACTTATATCGTGACATTAATTGTAGTCAAATTGGTTGTAATTACAATCTATTTCTTGCACGCAGGCAAATCCAATCAAGAGAGTGCCCCACTATCTATCCTAAACATTGTCTCTCTTGTGGAAAAGGAGATAAACCCAATTTATCAGCACTAAATTCAACTTCCGCACATAAAAAAACCGGCATACCTGCCGGTTCCGTCCGTATAAGCAAAGCTTGCTTTTATATTTTCCTTGTGCAAGTGATTCATTATATGTGTTATGTACTTGGATCTAAATTCCGTATATCACGAACTAAGGAATGTCATAATCGAAAACCGTATTTCTCCCATCGACTGCCACATCTAATACAATATCCTTCAAATTGCCCCTCACTTCGAGCGGGCTTTCTGCCACCCCCGAAAATTCAAGTGTACCCGTGAATGTTTTCCTTGGCTCAATCCGAATTGGTTTCGCCTCTAAATGAACCGACTGTAAAGATTCGGACAGCGGATCATCCTGATTTGAATAGCTTCCATACAAATCAGGTTTAATCATTACAGCCACCGCAGAGTTACTGTAATTTTTCAGCGTCAATTCACAGGTTGCCAAGGCATATCCATTGGATGACACATCATAGGTGCATGAGCTGTCATTCTGCATGTAAGATATGCTATTCATGCCTGTCGCTCCCCATTTTACCACGTACATCAACTTGTCTGTCATAAATGAATAACAGAATATGATCGACAGAACAGCAATCCATAACGTTTTTGCCACAAGTGGAAACTTACACATGATCTCTTTACGCGTAAGATAATATCCGCAGGCTAGCATGCCAAGTCCAAAGTACATCGTGATGTGTACACCACTTAAATAGGATGTGGTATACGGAGAAATACCAATGAATAATAACAGCGAATCCCCTACTGAGAAACCGAGATGATGTTTAAAGGTAAAGATGATGGCAAACAGTAATAATCCCCCTGAGAACACAAGCCTGGTTCTCGACACGCAAACACCTCCTAATAATCCACCATATTATATCATATTTTTCCTGTTTTTGATTAACGATCCAGACACAAAAAAAGGAGTTATCGGTTTTTACCGATAACGTCCTCTTTGGAACTCTCCAAGATGAGATGCATAAGATGATGGAAACATGCGATCTCTCAGGATAGCGCTGTATTATTTTTGAGCCAAAAATGCGTCCAGTTGTTCTTGTTTCGCCGCGATAATTTTATCGATGCCTGCTGCTTTTAATTTTTCCAAATACTTCGGAATCATTTCATTCGGGTCAACAGCACCCGAGGTCATGCCCGGCTTAAACTGTTTATTGACGTTATTTACAGCCGCAATTTCATTTTTAACCGACTGGCTGTTAAATGTGAAACCAAGGGCAGGAGATTTTACGCCTTTAGCATTAAACTCCTTGAATTTTTCCCATTTCTGCGGATCTTCGTTATCCCACAGATAGTTCAGGAACTGGTTACCCAGTTGCCATTGTGCACCTGGATTGTAGGTACGACTGTTCGCATCTACGCCGTCAGGCAGCTTAATGATATTCTCTTGACCTTCTACTTTTACATAGTGTTTACCTTCGATACCGAAATTGAGCAAATTGTTAATTTCTTTGTCGGAGTGCAACAAGTTAATGACTTGCATTGCTTTCTCCGGCTGTTCAGAAGAACGGGAGATTGCAAGCATCGCACCAGAGGCATCACCGGTTGTAATCGTTGGACTAGTCATCTCAATTTGT
Source organism: Paenibacillus amylolyticus (assembly GCF_003719335.1). GTDB lineage: Bacteria > Bacillota > Bacilli > Paenibacillales > Paenibacillaceae > Paenibacillus > Paenibacillus amylolyticus_D. Next base: position 225,992 of record NZ_RIAS01000005.1, on the reverse strand, counting down.
GTGAGCGGATGTCCTACATAACCTTCCTCTTCCTTATCTTTACCTGGCTTCATACCATCCGTCCACATAAAAGCTTTGCCGGCTTTCGCCTGATCTTTCGGGAATACATTAGATGTAGCTGCATCACTGTTGATGTAACCCGCTTGATACCATTTACGTGCAAGTTCGGCTGCTTCTTTGAATTCCGGTGTTTCCACCTCATTCAGCACAGTAGTCCCACCTGCTGTTTTGGAGATCACGCCAGGTACAGAGGCATCACCGAGGTAATCCCAGTCGAGATTTTCAAGCAATCCGTTACCATTTGTATTGGACATATAGAACGGAGTAACGGACGGTTCATTTTCCTTAATCGTTTTGAGCAGTGGTTCCAGATCGGCCCATGTTTTAACTGCTGTCAGGTCCAGTTTGTATTTATCAGCAAGATCCTTGCGCACCAGCACGCCACGTGTGGCAGCAAGTTCCTTGTTCGTTGGTACACCATAGTTGACGCCATCTACCTGGGAACCTTCCAGGAAGGCAGGGTCCAGATTTTTCTTAATATCCTGACCGTATTTATCCAGCAGTTCATTCAGCGGCAAGAATGCACCCTTCGCCACGTTTACCGTGTAGTTCTGCCAAGCAGCGGTAAAGATAATGTCTGCCTTTTCCCCAGAGGAGATCATCAGGTTCAGCTTGTTATCCCACTGTCCCCAGTCCACAGCATTAATTTTGATGGTTGCTCCAATCTTTGGCTCCATCTTTTTGTTAATTTCTGCTTCCACAAGAGCGACATCTTTCTGAGGTGTGCCCGGATAGAACAACGATACCTCATAGGGCTTTTCATTGTTTGTGTTCGGCGTACTGCCTTCAGCACCAGGTGTTGCAGAGTTTCCCTTATCTGACGAACAGCCCGCGAGCACCAGTGCCAGTGCCATGGCCGCTGCCGTCATACGTGACCAACCTTTTAACGATTGAACCAATTGAACCCCTCCTGTTCATATAATGGACCCTTGTCTTCCACACCCTTACCGTTCTTCCCCAATTCCTCATAAACGGCAAGCTTTCTGTATATGCCCTTTCGTCTATCTTCGGTTGACCATACTCACTCCTAACCGGCCGGAGTTAACCTTTCACAGCACCTACCGTCAGACCTTTGATGAAGTAACGCTGGAAGAATGGATACGCCAGTACGATTGGACCGATACCGACGACAGCCATCGCCATTTGCAGCGTTTTGTTTGGTAGATTCAGAAGTCCGCCCTGCGATGAGATCTGTGAAGAAACGTTAGAGTTGGTTGTTAAATATTGAATATCGAGCAGCGTCCGGTACATAAGGTACTGAAGGCTGATCGTCCGATTATCCGAAATGAAAATCATACTAAGATACCAGTCATTCCAGTAGTTCAGCGTACTGAACAGCGCGACGGTTGCCATAACGGGCAAGGAAAGCGGCAGTACAATTCGCAAAAACGTTTTCAATTCACCTGCTCCATCAATACGAGCTGATTCCAGAATGGATACCGGAATGGAGTTCGCAAAGAACGTACGCATGACAAGTACAAAAAACGGTGATAGGAGCAACGGCAGGATCAAGGCAAAGATCGAGTTTTTCAAATCCAGGACGTTGACGTAAACCAGATACCAAGGAACCAAGCCCCCGTTAAATAACATCGTGAAGAAGATGAAAAAGGCGAACCAGCCCCGGTATGGCAAGTCTCTTCGTGAGAGCGGATAGGCATATAATGCGGTCAGCGCAACACTCGTAATCGTACCAACGACCGTTACAATAATAGAAACTCCATACGAGTGGATGATCTGATCCATATCTTTAAAGAGGAATTCATAGGCCGTTAGGCTGAATTGCTCCGGTATTAGCTTGTAGCCATTCGCAACAACGGTTGTCTCGTCCGAGAAAGAGATGGCGAAGACCAGTATGATCGGCACGATACAGGCAATGGCGTAGAATAAAAACATGAAATGAATGACAGCAGCAGAACGCTTGGATACAGCTAATGGATCACGTGTTTTCACAACTGACTTGCCTCCTCTCAAAATAGTGCATTATCTTTGTCAATCCGTCTGACGATGGTGTTGGACACCAGCACCAGTACAAATCCGACAATCGCTTGATATAGACCTGCCGCAGATGACATCCCGATGTCTCCACCAATGAGGAATGTCCTATATACATACGTATCAAGAACGTTGGTTACAGGGAACAGCGCGCCTGATTCCAGCGGAACCTGATAGAACAAGCTGAAGTCTGCATAGAAGATCCGGCCAATCTGAAGCAATGTCATAATGACAATCAGCGGGATCAAAAACGGAATGGTGATAAAACGAATCTGATGCCACTTCGATGCACCATCCAGCACAGCCGCTTCATAATATTCTTCGTCAATGCCCACAACAGCGGCCAGATAAATGACGGCATAATAACCGATATTTTTCCACGTATTCACGAGCGGCAGGATATACGGCCAATACTTCGGTTCCGAGTACCAGTCAATCGGCTGGCCTCCAAACATTTGCAGTATGGTTGAGTTCATAAATCCCGAGTCCTTGCCGAGGAAAGCCAAAACGAGATAACTGACCACGATCATCGATAGAAAATAAGGCAACAACATCAGAGACTGATACAGTTTGGACATCGCTTTGTTTTTGACTTCGTTGAGTAAAATGGCGAGACCTACACCGACAATCAGATTAAGTGCAATAAACACGGTGTTGTATGCAAGGGTGTTTCGTGTAATTTCCCATGCATCGCTGGTTGAGAACAGGTATTTAAAATTGTCCCACCCGCTCCACGGGCTTCCCCAGATTCCATCCGCGTAGTTTACATTTTTGAATGCGATCAGAACGCCGAACATCGGCATATAATTGTTTACCAGCAGAAACAGAATGCCTGGCAGAAACATCAGGTAAAGTACCTTGTACTTGCCAAGATTGTACAACACGGACTTGCGCTTTCGAACCGTGCCTTCCGGTATCTCCGATATCCGTACGCCCTTACCCGCTTGGGGTTGTGTCTTCATAACGTGTTCTCCCTCACTCCTCTTGAATTCTTCCTCAGGATGAAGCTCCGTGCGCCTCCTGTGGTTCAAGTATACGGCGGGGCGATCAAGTCCTCTATCTGCTGTGGTGACCTATTCAGTTATCAAATTATGACTTTCATTCCATAAAAAACATACAAAAAGCGCAGCATGCTGCGCCTGATTACATGGTTCTGGATTGTTTGCGAAACTCTTGCGGCGTAATGCCGGTGCATTTTTTGAACATTTTCGTAAAATGGGAGTAGTTATAGTATCCGACTTTACCTGCAATATCCGTTACCTTGACGGTGGATTGAGATAACAATGTTTTCGCCATGGCCACTCTGCGCTGAAGGATAAACTCGGACAGAGACATTCCCTTTTCTTTACGGAACAAACGGGACAAATATGCCGGATTAAATCCTGCAAAAGCAGCCAGTTCCTCCCGCATCAGTTCTTCTCCAATGTGATTTTCAATATAGATACATAACTGATCCACAATCGACATCGGGTTCTGATCGTCCGGATACAATACGGGAATGACACGATCAATGAGATCAAGTGTCCATTGTTTCAACTGCGGCAATGACCTCGTGACTACGGCTTCTTCCGGCTCCCGTTCTCCGGGATACAAGCTGCGAATGGATACATTATTCTGATGCAGAAGCGGATAGACAACGTGCAACATCGCATGATAATAAAGCCGTAACATCTCTGGAGATAACCCTTCCTGAGCAGCAAGTAAATCGAAGATTTCATCCACACGTTCACGCAAATCTTCTACCTTGCCGGTTTCAAAAAGGATGGACAGCTCCGAGAACCACGGGATAGGCAAAAACCGATCCTCCTGATCTCGATCCCGCTCATCATACACAAAAACCTCTTCAAGCTCTTTAATGTTGCGGCGCTCCATGTCCATGAGTTCATTCAACATGCCTTGCAATTCGGTTACAGCTACCGGTGCGCCTACATAACAGGATAACCGGCAGTAGAAGTATGTGCCGCACTCCTGAATGTAACGCTGACAACGCTGCTGCGCTTCACTGGCGGCAAGGATGACATCATCTTGTTCGTAGGCTAGCACAATATTTAAGCCACTGTGATCTTGGAACACTTCACCCAGTTTGTCTCCGAGCAATATTTCTCTGGCTGCGTTACGTAGAGCGTATTCCAGTACCTCTTCATCGCGCAGATTAAATTCACGTACCCACTCTTCAACGGAGATCACGATGGGCAGAACACGCACCTCGGGATCAATCTCTGCACCGTACAGTTCAGCAAGCTGCTGCAGCCGTTGTGGAGTAAGTGCACTTCGCTGAGACACAGCGTCCTTCCAGAAACGTTCCGTCAGGAGTGGTTTATGGGTTTTCCAGCGTTTGTATACGGTTTCGTAAACTTCGTTCGTTCGGGTACGCTGCTCTCCGTCTCTAATCTTCTCCAATGCTCGTGTAACGACTTTAAGCAGTTGGTCTGCGGGAGCAGGTTTCAACAGATAATCAAAGCTGTTCAGTTTGATGGCCGTCTGTGCATAATCGAATAACGCATGACCTGTCAGAAAAATGGTCAGGATACCAGGGTCATGCTTCAATACCCAGCTCTGCAGGTCGAGCCCGGTTTCCCCAGGCATCTCGATGTCGCAAATCAGAATGTCGATAGCACGGGTTCGGATGACCTGCCTTGCTTCCTCAACATCACAAGCACCGAATACCTGGTCAATTCCGGCTGCATTCCAGTCCACTCCCTCCAGCATGGCTTGCAGGGCATACACTTCATCATCCACGATCAACAGGTTCCGCATGAGTTCCTCCTTCTTGCTCCTCGGTCTGAGCAGGCAAATAAATGCTTACTGCAGCGCCTCCGTCTATCCTATTTTCAAACGTTAACCCGGCCTCTGGACCATACTTCACCAGCAACCGATGTGCAACATTCCATATCCCGATGTGCTGTCCTCCGGGATCTTTGGCATATTCTCCCCGTTGCAGTTGCTCTAGCAGCACTGGTTCGAACCCAACCCCGTTGTCCACAATTTGTAATTGAAGCATACTATCTCCGCCCTGACTACTGGACGCTTCCGTCAGGCATGCAGTAATTCGAATCACAAACGACTGCATTCTGCGTTGGAAGCCATGGATAATCGCATTCTCTACAAAAGGCTGAATCGTCAGCGGCGGAAGCACAACATGTCCCACCTCCGGATCAATATCCAGTTCAAAATCCAGTTTACTCGGGAATCTTAACTTCTGAATCTCAAGATAATGCCGAATGTGCTCTATCTCTTCATGCAGTGTGATCACACGTTTGCCAGCCCTTAAGCTGGATCTGAAATAATCAGCCAGATGACCAGCCATCTGTTGCACCAGTTCATGTTTTTGAAGGGAAGCCAGGCTATGAATAATATTCAAGGAGTTCAGATAAAAGTGAGGATTAATCTGCATTTGCAATTGCTTGAATTCCGCCTCTCGCGTACGCAGTTGCTCCTCATACACATCAATCTTCAAATGCTGAATTTCCTGAATCATCTGATTAAAGCTGCGTGTCACGAATTCCAGTTCAGACGAAGACGGTGCCTCCAGCGTTACATCGAGTTCCCCCCGACTGACTCTTCTCATTCCCCGAATTAGCGCATTCATCGGACGGAACAGAAGCTGTCTTAGGAAGAAAAGTGCTGTGATCAATATAACGGCCGCTCCGATCGGAAGTAACCTGATGATCTGCTGAAAAAACGGCAAGTTACGCATCATGTCTTCCTCCGGCAACAAGACGATGTAGTTCATCTCCGACATGGCGGAGGGAATGCCTACCATTAAATACTGACGAGTTGCGCTACCCGGCTCCGAGATGACCTGATACGGACTTTCCAAATCGGTCAAATGATCGCCGACCAACTTGATCTGCTCCTTATTTAACGTAGAATCGGATAATGGTCTGCCATCAGGTGTAACGATAACCGCTCCACCTCTGTCACCCGACTCAGCAAACTGTTGTGTGTCATTCAGCGCATTCATATCGACCAGTGCGCCAGCATAGAACTGCTGATTAATACGCACCGTTTTCACAAGTGCATTAAATGATCCTCCGCGGACGATGCTCCATTCCGGCCTTTGGATATCACCTTCGAGCTGCCGCATCTGTGCAGGCATATTGCGCTGTACCACCGATTTTTTAATATCATAATTGCCAGCGGTTGCCAGCAACAGGTCATCATTCACCGCGTCATACAAATAAAAAGAATCGATAAGATTATAGAAACCGATATCGGTCATAAACTTGTTCATGATTCGCTGCTTGGCAATGATATAATCTCCACTTCCGTATTCCAGAAAAAACAGCGAGATAATATCCGGGTCACGCTCGCCCAAACTGTATAGATATCGATTTGTTTCCTGTAATACACGCTCATTTTGTTCCACGTTTTTGGCCAAATGGTTCATATTCGTAAGGGATACCTTATCACGTACGACCTTCATGGCGTAGACATTGTTATAGTACAGCAGCATAAAAAGCGGCAGCATGATTAGCGTTAGTCCAACAATAAATTTAAAGCGTAATGAACGGATCAAGTTCATACATTAACGTCCTTTTGATTCAGGCTGGGCTGAATTTTTTCTAATTTCTACCTAAAGATGGCATGTATATTGTAATCACCTCAGTTTGACGTTGTCTATCAGGTTCGGTGACCCTCGAATGTGTGTTATCGTGACTTGTTATAGTCATAGTCCCCTGTCGTGTGTTTGCTCGTTGCACTCATATAATTCTCTGAATGTAAAAAAAATCCTGCTGCCTCCCTCCACGAACACCTAGGCTTGACATGCATAGGATATAGCACTCCCAGGATCGATGACCGGGGATGCAGGGAGGCTGTCATCATGGTGAATATTCAACTTGTACCATTGCATTATGTGTATTTGGCGTTTATTGTCCTCATTATTGCTGTCTTGGTTCGCCGCAAAGATACAACGATGATCTGTGTCGCAGGCATTATGACCATTGGACTGCTGGCAACTGAAACATTAAGCGGTTCCGTTACCGGGGTTTTTAACAGTTTTATCTACGCAACGAAGGAATTGCTAAGTACAATCTTTATCATCTCAATTATTGTGGCGATGAGCCGTGTTTTAATCCGAACAGGTATTAATGAAATCATGGTCACGCCGCTCACCCGATTTATTCGCACGCCTCAAGCTGCATACTGGGGCATTGGACTCATTATGATGGTCGTATCTTTATTTTTTTGGCCATCTCCTGCAGTAGCCTTGATTGGAGCAGTACTTTTACCGGTAGCGGTTCGCGTAGGTTTACCTCCGATTGGAGCTGCAATCGCGATGAACCTGTTTGGACATGGCATTGCCTTGTCAGGGGATTACATTATTCAAGGCGCTCCCAAACTTACTGCAGACGCAGCAGGTCTTCCTGTTACGTCAGTGATGGTTGCCAGTGTTCCTCTCGTCGTAGTCATGGGCATGGTATCTACTCTTACCGCCTTCTGGATGCTTCGCAAAGAGATGAACACCATCAAATGGAAGGTACAAGAGTTTACTCACCCACAACAGTCAGCGTCTGAGTCACCGTCAGAACCAAATCAGTCTGCACCGGTTCCGACATTGCCTCTCCGTCTGAGAAAAACCTTCGCCCTGCTTATTCCGTTGTTGTTCGCACTAGATGTTGTACTCATGTTTATTCTGAACCTGCAGGGCGGAGATGCAACAGCGTTAATTGGCGGAACCGCAGTTGTTATTCTGATTGCCGTTTCTCTTGCAGCACACGGTCACAGTGGATCAGAAGAAACAACCCATTATTTAATTGAAGGATTCCAGTTCGGGTTCAAAGTATTTGGTCCAGTTATTCCGATTGCTGCATTCTTTTATCTCGGTGATGCTGCTATAACAGAGTTATTTGTGAATCCACTTCCTGAGGGGTCACACGGGATCGTCAATGATCTTGGCGTTGCACTTGCGGGGATTGTGCCTATGAATGGAACTGTTGGGGCGATTACGATGACCGTCACTGGGGCTGTAACCGGTCTGGATGGTTCTGGCTTTTCGGGAATTTCCCTCGTGGGTTCGATTGCTGCCATGTTTGCAGGTACGACAAACGCGGCTCCGGTACTTACCGCACTGGGCCAAGTAGCCGCAATCTGGGTTGGCGGCGGAACGTTGATTCCGTGGGCGTTAATTCCGGCTGCCGCCATTTGCGGGGTCAGCCCGTTTGAACTTGCGAGGCGTAATCTGAAACCGGTTATCATCGGATTAACAGTAACTACGATTGTAGCGATCTTCCTCATTTAAATGTGACGCGTGACCTGGCAAAGTCCCATAGCTCTGGCTCCTGCAGGCTGGCTAGATCACGCATGGCTATGTAAGGATCACCCTCTAACCCAAGCACATGGGCGAAGGCAGGCTCTGTTTTCCACCCTGATTGCTTCAGTCTGCGAATCTCGCGGTGCCCTGCTTCTCCCCATAACTGCAACAAACTCCATTCGACCTGCATATGTAAGTAAGCGTGCTGCTGATACACAGGAGTCGCTTGGGCAAATATTTCAATAGGCCATAACCCCAAGCTCAGTTTACATGTGACATATGCTTTCTGATTTAAGACATGATTTTCGTACGTCCACTCTGTTCTTCCGTTCACCGCGATGCCCTCTAGTTGCCTAGCCATCTCGACTTGGAAAGCGTTCAGATCTTCTGAATAACACAGGATGTCCAGATCACTATCAGGAAGATCCACGTCAATCGGTACCGTGCCCGCAGGGTACGCAGCGTGGGCAGAAAGCATGAAAAGTAGTCCGCTCTCGTGCAAAACACGGTAAGCATCTTGTTGGCGTTGATTGCCAACCGACAGGTGTGTCATCACTTTTTTGGTCGTATCCAGCCTCCCGTTCACACTCATTGCGGATGATTACCTGCAGAAATCACTTGTTTCACTCGCCCCACTTGACCGTTTGTCAATCTCACTTTGATCCCGTGGGGATGTGAAGGAGACTTGGTTAACAAATCCTTGACGATGCCTCTTGTCAGTTTGCCACTGGATTGATCCTGTTTCAGCACGATATCTACCTCTAGACCAGGTCTGATGTCCGCTCTCTTTTGTCCATTCAACTTGTTCACCTACTCTATTAACATAATAGTGTCTGATATATAAAGACTTTATCTATTGTAGACGTTTCGATTGTAAAACAAAAGCGCAGGACTTGTTTCCGAACATTTTGCGACATCCCGCCAAACGAGGTTAAATGAATAACTACATGACAAACAGCCGCAAAGCATCATTAGTTCAGCTTGATTGCGGCTGTGATTAGTATAGACATAAAAAAAAATATATTCTTGCTTTTTTTCATCACTGTCTAGATCCAGCAGGCTTTGCTTACAATCGTTAACGCTCCTGCATTAAGGCTGCTTTCGTGGTAATGAGGACGACACTCCACCCTTGGCAGCTTCACGAGCTTTCACCGCAAGAAGTTCGGATACCGTAACAAATTGATACCCCTGTTCCTGCAATTTGGGCAAAATCGTTCGCAGGGCATCGATCGTATGGGATTTGCTCTCCACTTTGTCATGAAACAAAACGATGTCTCCATTACGAGCATTATTTAACACTTTGTTTGTGATCGCTGATACACCAGGCAGGGCCCAGTCTCGAGTATCCTGATGCCAAGACCATAATACGATGGTGTACCCTTTTTGCTTAGCAGCCTGAATCACCATATCGTTGTAATACCCCCCAGGAGGTCTAAACAACAGCGGGCGCTGCGCACCTGCACTTACAATGGAATCCTCCGCTGCCTCCATGTCTTTCATGTATTTGTCCGCTGCTGTTGAGCGAACGGCATACGTGTGTGCAAATGTATGATTTGCGATCTCATGTCCTTCGAGCTGTTCCTGCCTGACGATGTCCGGAAATTTTTCTGCCCATTTGCCGAGTACAAAAAAAGTCCCCTTTGCATGATACTGTTTGAGCAAAGCTAAAATTTGCGGTGTCTGCACAGGGTCTGGTCCATCATCAAAAGTCAGGGCGATCAGTTTGTCCTGCGTGGGAACTTCCCACACGATCTCTCCCCGTTCTTCATAATACTGACGGTTCTTCTGCACTGGCTTGGCATACGCTGAACATGTCGAACTGCCAAAGATTATTCCAGTCAGCATGAACAATGCGATGAATCGGGTAGCTTTCAGCTTCATGTCGTATCCTCACTTTGAATTTCATACGTCAAACTCTCCGTTAGCATTGCCCGATTCGCGCGAACTCATGAATAATCGATTAATCGTTTTTAAGAGCTGTTGCTTCTACATCATTGATATAACGACGTAATCTGGCTGCAATATCGCGTGTAATCTCTCCATTCTCATACAGTTGTTGTATTGTATTGCGCTGCTCCTGGATGGCTACCATCTGAAGTTCCAGTTTATCCTGATTAAACGGATCTTCAGTCGTCTTATCCTGATTCCACGCACGTAACTTTGCGATCACCCGTTCATATTTGGAAATAACCGCGAGAGCCGCCACACGATTGGAGTCATTCATCTGTGCCCGGATTGCTTTGATTGCTGCCTGAGAGGTGCGTAGCTTAACCTTTCGAAACAGTTCCGCATTTTCAAGCATAAAGGGCTGGTCTTGTTTGCTGGAGCGGCTTGTAAAGAGTTGGCCCAGCATTCTTCCGATTTCATGAAGTGACGCCAGTAGCTGAGTATTTATCCGGTTCGAGAGCATCATCTCCTTGCGATCCAGCCAGTTGTCACATTTGAAAGCCGCTTCTGGCCCAAGGGCATTTTCATCCATCATCGCTTCAATCTCTTTGCGCTCCGCCCGGGTAGCAATTAGATTAATCGCTGTTTCCTGCTTCTGCAATGTTTTACGATTATCTGCTGTAAACTGCCCTGTCACCTGTTTAATATATTTGGACAGGTCAGACACAACGGCCAGTGCGGCAGCTTTATTTTCATCGTTCATTTCAGACTTGACCGCTCGAATAGCGGCATTCAGCATAATGTCCTGTGCTCTGCGTTCAGATTTCTGTGCTGTATTTTCATCGGAGGATTTCCCCTCTTCCTTGGCTAACACAGGTAACAATGCACTCGCAGCAATCAGAGAGAACAGAATAACACCAGCCGCCAGAAAAATAATTAAATCACGCTCGGGAAAAGGTGACCCGTCCTGAAGCACAAATGGAATCGAAAATGCTCCAGCCAGCGTCACTGCACCTCTTACTCCCGATAAGGAGAGGATGGTAATCTCCTTAAAGCGCGGTTTACCAATAGTGGACTTCGCACGTAGCCATTCATTGACTTGCCAGAACAAATAAATCCACAAGAACCGTAACAGCACAAGCAGCACGGAGATGATCAGTACATAACCGAGTACCTCGAAGTTATTGAATGACACGTTAACAAAGATCTTACTAAGCACATCGGGAACCTGCACGCCGAGAATGACAAACACCAGGCCATTCAATATAAATAAAATAACAGACCACGTGCTCGCAGATACCACTTGCATCTTAATCTGAACCGATTCCGCCCGGTCACGCTCAATCGCATGAATAATCCCGCCGGCAACCACAGCCAGAATGCCGGAAACTCCGATCTCTTCACTCACCAGATAGATGACGAATGGAGTCAGAATCTGAAGCAGCATATGAATCGTTACATCCTCCATGCCCAGTCTGCGAATCCATACCCCAAGACGAATAAACAAAAAAGACATGAGCGCGCCAGCGAGCAGGCCTCCCACGGCAATGATAATGAAACTGACCGTCGCTTGGGCGAGTGAAAAAACACCCGTAACCGTCGCTGCGATGGCAAATTTAAATGCGACCAGGCCCGAAGCGTCATTCATTAATGCTTCTCCTTCAAGAAGTCTATGTATGCTTTTGGGCAGATGTACACGTCCGGCCATGGCACCTACAGCCACTGCATCTGTCGGGGAAAGAATGGCCGCGAGCGCAAATGCAGCAGGAAGTGGAATAGTCGGAATTAGCCAGTGTATGGCATATCCGGCAACAGCAACCGTAACGAACACCAGCCCCAGTGCAAGCAAGAGAATCGGCGCACGCAGATTCCACAGTTCGTTTCTTGGTGTTCTTTTTCCATCGTTATACAGTAAGGGAGCAATAAAAAGCACAAAAAACAATTCCGGATTCAATGGTAGATGTACACCCGCTGGCAGCAGTGCTACCGCTACACCTAGTGCAATCTGAATAAGCGGAACGGGAATAAAAGGGACGAACCGGTTCAACACGTTAGATAGACCGATCAGTCCAAGCAATGCAAGTACCGCAATGAATAGTTCCATGATGACATCCCTTTCCGCTACATAAGTCATGAATCGTTTGTGATGCCTTTATTTTAACAAAAACATAGACGTTTATAACAAAGTTTTCATATTCATTTACCCACTTCAAACATGCTGATACACATCAATCCGAAACATTTTTGATTGATGTCATATATAAGATGTACAATATGTTAAGGACATACTCTGTCAGAAAGGAACGTTCAACTATGGCTTTTGGCATTAAACGGCAAGAACTTGCAGCTTGGAAAGAACGAGTCGCTCGCAGTGAGATCGCCTATCTCACTCATTTCTGGATTGATTCCAGATTTCCCGGCATAACCAGTGTCACCAAAGTGGGCTGTGCAGACCTGCATCGCCTGGAACAATGGTGTCGTGAACACGGGTTAGACCCGCGTTATATTCACCGGAGACAGCCCTTCCCCCATTTTGACTTAATGGGCAGCCGGCAGAAAGATATTCTTATACAGGAAGGCCTGGATGATCATGTATCTCGCTTTCATCTATAGCTCTGTTATAACACGCAAAACGCCAGTCTTCACATATTCATACCCGGTACCGGGCACGAATGCATGAGGACTGACGTCTTCAGGTGTCATATGAATTAACGATAGGTCTGCTCAAAAGATTTCATATTTTCCAGCAGCTTCATTTCTATTTTTTTGAGCATGCCCAGCATTAACTGTTGTTCTTCCTCCGTAAGCGCTTGTAACAACTCCCATGTCATGCGGCCACGATTAGCATTCAACGTTCTGGCTAATTGCTCCCCTTCATCCGTTAAGGACAGCCAAACAATTCTGCGATCTTCCTCGCTGCGTTCCCGTTGAATCAAATTTTCACTTTCAAGTTGATTAAGTACAATCGTCGTAGCTCCAGAGGACAGACTAAGCTGACGCGCAACATCAACAGCCATGCAGCGTTTTTCACGTAAAATCATGCCCAATATATGGCTTTTTGTTGGGTTCAACTTACAGTTTGTTTCTGACTTTTGCTGTTGATCCAATACTTTATTTTTATATCTGAAGAAGGCCTCCAACAATTGATCAACGTTTGCCAATTGCGAGTTTCGCTCCGTATTCGGGCTCATATCCGTTCCTCCTGCCTTTCATTGTAACCTGCCTTATATTGTAACATATTTACACACATTTGGTTGTGAAAAAAATAAGGTTGCCTGGCGGGCAAACGGGTGCTTCCCTTTATGTGATAAAAAATTTGAATTTGGCCTATTGTATATAAAGAATACTTTGTTTATAATAACGTATGTCCATTTGGTTACTTTTAGTTACTTAATAATTTAAATAAATTTGTTATCATAAAGTAAACATTTGTCCATCACTAGATTTTTACCATTATATAGTAAGGGAATAATGTATATGAAATTGATGAAATCTCAAACAAACGATCCCCTTTACACGGATGTCTGCATTGTCGGGGCAGGGCCTGGAGGCGCCTTGCTTTCGTATTTGCTTAACCAGAAAGGTATCTCTACATTACTCATTGAGCGACAGCCACATCTGCATAAATCGTTTCGCGGAGAACTGCTGAACGCTGACGGGGAACGCATTCTACACAAGCATGGGTTATATTCGCACATCCAAGAGCGCGGGGTACTGCTACTAGAACAGATTCAATATTGGGAAGAAGGCAATATCATTCACACGATTAACCCCGATCCAACCAAAGGAGAGCACCACGTTGGCGTGCACGTTCCACAAGATCATCTTCTCGAAGCGATCACTGCTCAGATTGAAGCGCTAATGCCAATGCATCAGGTTCGCTTTAATACAGTCATGACCGGGTTGCTTCGGGACAAAAGTGGCCATGTTGCTGGCATTAACGTGCGTCAAAATGGTGTTCCTGCCTCTATTAGAGCATCTGTCGTTATCGGTGCTGACGGTAGATATTCGGCGGTACGCAAACATGCCGGCCTTGTACCCGAGATTCGCAAACACGGCTACGATCTGTTATGGGCACGTATTCCCGCCCCTCCAGGATGGGAACCCGCCGTTCGTATGGCAAGTATGGATGGTCAACAGCTCGCGTTATTTTCACAATACGGTGGTTATGTACAGATTGGATGGAATATTCCCGAAGGCGGATATGCTAAGCTGCGTGAACAGCCCTTTGCTCCTTTTGTAAGCAAGCTGGTAGCGGCCTTTCCTTGTCTTGCGGATTCTGTCGCTATGCATATCAAAGATTGGAGTGACTTTGTGCTGCTGTCTGTAGAGAGCAGTTATAGTTCCCGGTGGGCAGAGGATAATGTCGTACTCATTGGTGATGCTGCTCATACGATGACACCTACAGGGGCATTTGGCTTGAATGCCGCGCTCGAGGATGCCGACGTTCTTGCCGGACTGCTTATACAGATGGCACAGAATGATTTCACATCTTCCGATGTGCTGCAGCAGCTGCAGGTCATCCGTGGCTCCAAAGTACAGCAACAACTGGCACGCCAAGTGGAAATGGAGTCCTCTTTTCAGCAGCGGTATGAATCCTTTCGCTAATTGTAATCGGGATGCGCAACAACATATGTTCAAAATAAGTGCAGAAGCCATGTCTTGCCCATACGGGAAAACATGGCTTTTAACTCGTTAACGAGGTTTTCTTTGCTCTGAGCACTGATCAGGAACAACATCAAATCTGAAATCGATTCTTCACTGCTGGGATCATAGCATCCCAATTCTCTCCATTCAGTTCTCCTTCGAATCAAAAAATGGGCTGATAATAGCCTTTTGAATCATAGGTGTGAGTCAGCTCATACTTGTTCACACTGAGGTTCTGGTTAAATCAAGCTTCACTTGCATTCATTGCACTTACTCGCAACTCTTGAAGTGGCAAAGCTTGCATCTCTGGATGCTGCAACCTTACTGTACGGCTCTCTCCGGGCAATAGATCAAAATAGTTATCACTGAATCGAACCCGGCCAACCGGCAACTCCAGTTTCACCATACGTGCAATGGCACCACTCACATTAACGGTTACGGATTGTTCTTCTTCGTTGACATGAACGCTGAGCTGAGACTGCGGCAACACCACATCTTTGGGATCACGCAAAAAGTAACGATTTACGGGTGCAATAAACCCTTGGGGTTGCAGTTCCACCATCACTTCTTCCGCCTGTTTGGTCCCAAGCACTTCGGCTTCCTCCACTGCAGCAATCTGCATAGATGTCTGAGCTTGTACCTTTACTACATATGTTGAGGTATATAGCAACTCTCCGTGCAGGTCATAAACATTCAGCCGAAGTTGTCCTCCCACTTCATCCTGTGTATCGTTAACTACCCATAAATTAAGCGAGTGTTCTGGTTCGTGCTCGAGCGACAATAGTACAGGATGAAAGAACGTTTTGGCATAATAAAAGGAAGCCTTCGGCAGCAGTTCATAATCGATCATCGACCAGCTTGTTCCGGGCCAGCTATCATTCAGTTGCCACACCAGCGCGCCGCTATTGCGGTCATTGATCCGCCTGAAATGTTCTATCCCATAGCGTAGACCCTCTGCTTGTGTCAGCATGGAGAAGTTCATGTATTCCTCTATATTCTGCGGAATGCCCGTGTACCCTTCCATCAGCAAAATCCCTTTCTGATGATTCGTATCCTTATTACGATAGGCCATTTCGGGACTCCCCCAGTAAAACTGGCCAGTAGGTGTATTTTTCTCCAGCGTATACCGATTAGCTGAAGCATGCATGCCAAATTCACTGCTGAACAGCGCTTGATCCTTTTTATAATTTTTGAACGTGACCCCCTCAATGCTATAATCCAGAACAGGTACTTCTCCCTGTTTCCTCGGGTATACAGAACCGTGCCACACCTGCCAGTTGTGCCGATCTCCGGTATCCGGGTCATTCGCATCCTGTCCATGCTCTCCACCATAAGGTGAAGAAGGCCAGTACGGCCTGGACGGATCTAGCCGCTCCAATGCCTCCGGAATCAGCTCATGGTAGATATGCTCCCCGTAGAACGGACTTGTGATATCACCACTTGCCGTTTTCATATCATACAGCCAGTCGATTTCATTGTTGCCGCACCAGATCGCAAGTGAAGCACGATTACGTAAGCGAAGTATGTTATTTTCAACCTCTTGCTGTACATTTTGCATGAAGTCACGATTGAAATCCGGAAATAACGCGTTGGCAAAGGCAAAATCCTGCCAGACGAGCACCCCTTGCCGATCACATTCGTCATAAAAAACTTCTTTCTCATAGATACCGCCTGCCCATACACGCAGCATATTCATATGTGCTTCTACAGACAGTTCCACAAGTTCGCGGTACCGTGAACTCGGAATCATTCCAATCCGTTGATCGGCAGGTATCCAGTTTGCTCCTTTGGCGTAAATTTTGACTCCGTTCAGGATAAAAGCAAACCGGCTCTCTCCCTGCTCATTCTCCAGAGCTAGCTCAATCGTCCGTATGCCATACGGCTGACAATAACGATCCAAAGCTAGGCCACCTGCATAGAGTGTAACCTCAATGGTATACAGATAGGGTTCACCCAGATCATGAGTCCACCACAAGCAGGGATGATCCACATCTAAGGTTACATCTGCTCTTCCCTGTTCTACAGATGAAGAAATAACGCTTGCTACAAGCTCTCCTTGCTGATCCAGAAGACGAATATCACAAGTGGTCACGACAGGCTGTGTCCGTTTTTGCTTGCTTCGCAGAGATAAAACAGATTGTACTTCTGCAGTGACTTGTACTTGAGCCTGTTCCTTGCTTACAGCGTTGGTTCGGGCGTAAACATGTTTCAGTTTGGCCACCGTGCTGCGCTCCAGACGGACAGCTCCCCAGATCCCTACCGTAACGATACGCGGCCCCCAGTCCCAGCCAAAATTCATAGCCGCTTTACGCAGCCACGGGCGTTCCTTCGTATAGGAAGACCAGTCAAACGTCTCCTTATCACGATGATGAAGATGAAGCGGGTCAAAGCGCACCGCAATCGCATTCCAGCCGCTTCGCACCAAACGGGTCACATCAAATGTATGAGACATCAGCATATTAGCTGTTTTTCCGGCCTCATGTCCATTGACGTATACCGTTGCAAACGTATCCAAACCTTCAAATACGAGTTCAATATGTTCCTCTGAAGATGCACCCCGTTCTAGATTAAAGGTGGTGCGATACCACCACTCCTTCTGCTCGATCCAGCGACTTTTCGCATCGTTATGTCCAAAATAAATCGGATCAATAATTCCACGCTCTTCAAGTGCCCCATGAACATCACCAGGTACGGCTGCCCCGATCCAGAATCGGTCATCCAGCGCTGCAGCGGCAACATCCATTGCTCGCTTTTCTCCAACTTCGTAATGTTGTATCCTCCACTGTCCTGATAAATCCTGACTTGTACGACAAACGTTGACCATTGTACTCCTGCTCCTCCCGTCTAGCTGCCTGAAGATTTGAATGCAAGTGCCTGCTCCCGGTACTCACTCGGTGTTTTGCCCGTATGCTTTTTGAACAGTCTGCTAAAATACTTCACATCCTCATAACCGCTAATTGCTGCGATTTCACTGACCTTTGCCGGAGACACAACGAGCATATCCATTGCCCGTCTGATCCTCATATCTGTAACAAAGTCACCAAAGGTTACACCCATTTCTTTTTTAAACAATTCACTAAGATGGCCTGGATGCAAATGAACCTGCCCGGCTACCTGTTGCAAGCTAATATCCTGTGCCAGTGCATTTTCAATATAACCTATCGCTTTCTGCACATGTGCGGCCTGCCCCTGTCCCATGCGACTGTGATATGCATGCATCACATCATATAAATGGTGGAACAATTCATCCCCGATCTCTGCTGGTTTCTTATCAGATTCAGGCGTCCAAGGCTCAAGCCTGGAGGGTTGTTCCCTTCCAATCGCTTGAAGTGTTCGCGCCAGCCAGCGGTGTCCTGCAATGACCACCGAATGTAGACAAGCTACATAAGATCCTGGTGTGACATCAGGTTCTGCAATCAACCTGATAATCAATTCACGTATCCACGTTGTAAGCATGACTGGATCATTGTCCATTAGCAACGTACCGAGGGTGGTTTCCTCCTCATGTGTCAACACCGTTTTGCCACCTCGCCTGACGTTGATCTCTTCATACCGCCACACTTTGGTATCCAGCAGTCCACGATACTGTAAAGCTACTAACGCCGTTTGATAACTATGGTGCAATTCAGAAGCGTGGTGAACAGGTTTACCAAGCACAGCACGAAGAGAACATTTCAACCATGACTCCATACGATCTATGCCTTCCTCTATCCTGTATACGCTTACTTCGTTTTCAGAAGCCACAGGCAGAACACAGACAACATATTGTTTGTCAACCTGGGCAATCGTTCCTGGGAGCACTTCTTCCATCATATTTTGCACAGCAAACCGAAGCAACGCATCGGAAGAACGGCCCCAACCCTCTGCCTCAATAACTACAACTTGCCTGCTCACTGGCCGCTCACTGCCGCTAACTTGCTCTATGGATTGAACGTTGGGCGCATGTTCCTCATGAAATGCGAGGAAGGACGGGCAACTCCCCGAATTCATATTACCTTCGATCACCCAGCCGGCAAACTTCCTCTCCCGGTTCTCACGTAGGAATTGTCCCTCACGGGACTTCTCTGCCCACCGTTCTGTAATTCTCCCTTTGGCCTGCAACACCGTTTTGATGATCTCTTCCGGTTTGCTCGTTTTCAGGAGATAGTCTGTGACACCATTACGGATCGCTTGCTGGGCGTAGGAGAAATCATCGTAACCTGATAAAATAATGACCTCCAGCTCTGGAAGCAGATGCTGCGCTTCTTCCGCCAGCTCCAGCCCCGACTTGCCATTCATTCGAATATCGGTCATCAAAATATGCGGGCGTTCCTCTGCTAGTCGAGTTAAAGCTTCCTCGGCAGAAGCAGCTGGCGGAAGGATGTCAATGCCAAGTTCATGCCAGGCGATCACACTCGCGAGCCCTGTGCGAATAATGACTTCGTCATCCACAATCAATAATCTCATGGCGATTCCTCCAGAATTGGAATGGAGAACGAAATTCGTGTGCCTCCGCCCTTTTTGCTGTGTATTTCAAGCAACGCATCCGTTCCATAATGAAGAAACAGGCGTTCGTTCACATTACGGAGACCATACCCTCCATCGGATAACGACTGCTCCGGTTGCTTCCCTTGGGAACGACTGCCTTGCGGCAACATGTTACTCTCATCCGCGGGTATAATACTGGCCCTCAATTGCTCCAATTGCTCCAGTTCCATGCCCGCACCGTCGTCCAGCACTAAAATGTTCATTCGCTCAACTACAGCATCCTTCTGAATCATAATCGTTATCGTACCTTGGCCTTCTGCCTGTTGAATCCCGTGAATCATGGCATTCTCCACGAGTGGCTGCAACAGAAGCTTTAACATCATTCGCTGCTCCAATGCAGGATCAACAATATAATGCAGCACGAATTGATCCGGAAAACGAATCGACTGTACCCGTACATAATGACGGATATGTGCAATCTCTTGGGCAACCGGGCAATAGTCCTGCCCCTTATTCAAACTGATTCGCAGAAAATCACTCAGTCCCTCTACCATATCTGCAATCCGGTTTTCTTTGGACATCAGCGCGATCCAATGAATAGAGGAGAGCGTGTTATACAGAAAATGAGGATTAATCTGAGCCTGGAGCACGCGCAGATCTGCTTCTTTTTTGCGAGCTTCCCCACGAATGATCTCTTCCTTAAGCCATTCAATATGTGCACCAAGCAGATTGTAACTTTCGCCCAGCTTGCCAATCTCGTCATCGCTTTCTGCTCGAAATAACGGCAAGGGGCGCTTCGGGTCAATCCGAGACAAATGCCGGGTTAATACAAGCAGCGGCCTCGTAACCCTGCGAACCGTAAACCAGACCAAACCACCGCTGATTAACGCTGATAAGGCAACCGCAATGGCTGTCAAAATAATAATGTAACTATTCTCTGATCGGTATTGCTCGTAAGGAACCATACCAACCAGCGTCCACCCCGTCAGTTCCTCAGGGTAATACAGGACCGTACGTTTTCGTTCTTGCTCACCATACGTAGTCGTCCCACTGTGCCCCTTCTGGATGCGCGTAATCAGTCCCGGTTCGAGATCAGATACATGTAACCCAAGCCGGGATTTATCCATAGAGGACAGAACCTCCCCTGTGTTGCCGATCAGTTCAAGGCTACCTTCCCCTCTACCCAGTCCAAACGCTGGCCACCCTTTAGAGATCGCATTTTCATTTAAACTGATGCTAAGCCAGCCGATGGGACGATAATTGTGGATGCTGCGGATTGGCCTGATCAACGTAATGACATTTTGAATTCCAGCATAATTGCGAACGGGATATACACCCGTCCACCTTTTATCCGCGTTTCCACTAGGGAGAGACGGATAGAACAGGCCCTCTCCGTCCGGTTCATACCAAGTGGCTGTGGACAACGAAGCATCAAAACGCCCGGGATAGATGGCGATGTTCGCAATGTACTTTTTGGATGCAGCCAGATTGGTCATTCGGCCCACAATGTCCAAGCGATCGGGTTCATGATCCTCATCCCGGCTTAGGTACTGCTGAATATCTCTTTCGCCAATCAGGAAAATGGATAAATTCTCCGCATCCTGGAGCATATAACGAAGATTCGCTTCCACTTGTTTCAGTGTATCCATCCCGGACAGCTTCGTTTTTTCCTCCGTGATGCGTGAGGCGAACAGGAAAGCAAATAGTCCAAGCGCTACAAGTGGCACAATCATCGAGGCTGTGACAACGACGGACAGCTTTCGTTGCAGTGAAGATGTAAGCCAGCGAACCAACTCTGTTCCTCCTTTGGATGCGCCCCTCGCTTACCCTTTGACTGCACCTGCTGTCATGCCCTTCATCACCTGTTCCTGAAAGATTAAATAGACTATGATGGTGGGAATAACGGACAGGGTCATGGCAGCAAGCGTAAGACCATAATCGGTCTGATACCCATCTGCAAAGTTCGCAATGGCAAGCGGTAACGTTTTCAATCCCGTTTTATTAATAAATACAAGGGCGAAGGAAAAATCGTTCCACGCATGTAAAAAACTCAAAATGGTCACCGTAGACAGTGCAGGAAGCGACATGGGAAGCATGATACGGGTAAAAAGTCCCCAAAGTCCGGTTCCATCCATAAAAGCTGCCTCTTCAATATCACGCGGAATGCTAACCAGATAAGCTGTCAACACAAAGATTGCCGTTGGCAAAGCAAACGCAGTATACGGCAGAATCAAAGCCCAATACGTGTTGAGCAAGGACATCTGTTTCATCAAAATAAACAACGGAACGAGTGTACTATGAATCGGGATGAGCATGCCTACAACGAAAAAAGTCATAACCAGCCCTTTCCAGCGAAACTGGAATCGTGCCAGAATGAATGAAGCCAGCGCCGCGATAAACAGCGTCAGGATCAGCGAGCCAATCGCTACGGTTAGTGAATTGCCAAAGGCCGTTCCGAGCTTCGAGCTTTCCCAGGCATGTGTAAAATTGGCCACATTCCAGTGTGCCGGTAGACCAAAAGGTCTGCTGTAGAAATCCTCATTCGTTTTGAACGCACTAATCACAAGCCAATAAAACGGATACAATGTTAAAATACCATAGACCGTAAGAAGCGTCCAAACGATTCCTTTGCGGATCTGCCGAATGGAATGCCCTGCATGGCCTCGTGGTGTTGGTATGGTCACAGGTGTTGTTCGCATGAACTCGCCTCCTTTCTACCTTTTTTCTTTCCGCTTCCGACTGGTCACCCACTGGCTTGTTCCGATGAGTAACAGGGAAATCAGAACAATCGTTGTAGAGATCGCACTACCGAAACCATATCGGTACGTTGTAAACGTAGAGTTATACATATACGTAGCGAGCAACTCCGTTGCGTGAGCCGGCCCTCCCTTTGTCATGATGTAGACCAGATCAAAGGACTTCAGACTGCCTGAAATACATAAGATAATTGCAACTTGTACCGTTCCCCAAATCATCGGCAGTGAAATGGAAACCAGTTTACGGATTCCAGATGCGCCGTCTATTTTAGCTGCGTCATGGATTTCACCCGGGATGTTCTGCAAAGCAGAGATAAAAATAATCAGATACAGTCCAACAAAACTCCAGAGCAAGGGTGGCACTAGAGAAAATATCGCGATCTTTGCATCGGACAGCCATTGCAGCTTCCAGCTCTCTAGCCCTATTTCATCCAGCAGAAAATTCAAGATACCGATCTGTGGATGATAGATATACTGCCAGATCATGCCGATGACAACGGTTGACAATACCATAGGCAAAAATACGGCCGAGCGCAGAAAGCGCTGGAGCGGGTTGCTTTTGTGTAACATAACTGCCAGCATGAGTGCTAATGGAATCTGACCGAACACCGAAGCGAGCACAAAAATGACATTATTTTTCAAAGCCCGCCAAAAGATCGCGTCATTCCAGATCTCCACATAGTTGCTCAGGCCAATATACGTCGATGCGCCAATGCCAGACCAGTTAAAAAAGCCGTAATATGCTGACCATACAACAGGCACAAACACAAACAATGCATAGATAATAACTGCCGGTGCAAGCCCCAGCATAATAAAACGCCGACTTTGTAATGCGTTCAATGGCTTCACTCCCCTTGTATTGCCTTTCTAATCTGTCCGGTATCGGACTTCTCCTCTTAATTAAAAACCCCTCCCCTGCCGGGAAGGGGAATGAACTGTGCTTAGGTTAATCAGCCTCCCGAAGCAGGAAGCAACCTATTGTTTCATTGCATTCGCTTGTGCTGCTTGAATTCGGCCCGCAATATCTTCCGCTTTGCCGCCCATCAGCAGCTCCTGTAGCCCGTTATTAATCACTTCAACCGTAGCCGATCCCAGCTTGGAATCGTATACCGGCGTAATCTTTACTTCCTGCATCAGATCGTACAATTCCACAAACAACGGATGAGCTTTGGACTTATCCAGATCAATCTTGTAGCTGACCAGTGTACTGCTATCCAGCGTAGCTTTTTGACCGTCCGGACCAGCCAGTGCGTAGAACAGCTCCATCGCGGCGTCTTTTTGAGCACCGCTTAACTTTTTACTAACACCGAGCCCCGTTCCGACGACCCCTGATGTCGTTCTTGGTTCACCTTTGCCGCCATCTACAGGGGGCAAAATTGTAATATGTGTATTTTTCAGCACTTCTTCCGGTGCATTGTTAACGAGGTTGGCGAGCGCCCACCCGCCGTTCATGACCATCGCTGTTTTCCCTTGGAAATAAAGCTGCATCATCTGGGTTTCATCAATACTGTTGAATCCGTCCTGAAAAGCCTTTATGTTTCCAAGTTCCTGCATTTTCTTCAACGCTTCAACAAATTGCGGATCCGTGAAACTTGCACCATCCTGAGCTACGGCTTTCAGAAACCAGTCTGTACCCGTCACCCGATCAGCCAGCGTACTGAAAATGGTAGACTGGGCAACCCAGTTCGTTTTGTTACCGAGAGCCATCGGAATAATCCCTTTTTCGTTAAACGAAGCAACTGCCTGTTCCAATTCAGCCCATGTTTCAGGAACCTTTACGTTGTTCTCTTTGAAAAGTGCCTCGTTGTAATAAATAAAAGAGCTGGGCGCCAGATTCATCGGAACAGAATAAATATTGCCTTCAACTGTATATCCATCCAGTGCATTTGGAATAAAATTGTCTTTCCATTCCGGCTTCGCATCCAGTTCTGCGTTGATCGGCTGCAGCAGATCTCCTTTGACGAACTCCTTGGTCATCGCATCCGGCCACATCACGAAGAGATCAGGCATCTCGTTGGCTGCCGCAACCGTGCGCAGTCTTGTTTTAAGTCCATCCGTAGGCAAACCTTCATCCACCACCTCGATGTCTGGATGTGCTGTTCGGAAATCTTCAATAATTTTGCGCATCGCCACCGCTTTGGCGTCTTGTCCTGTCCAGTTATGCCAGATGGTCACGGTGACTTTGTCACTGCCGCTGCCAGCTTCGGAAGAATCACCGCTTGTGCACCCTGCCAAAATAACGGCGAATAAGGTTAATGCCACTATGCCTGAGAACCATTTTTTCCTCATTGTTTCTACTCCCCCTTGAGCACTTAATATCTGTATTGTAAATGGTAACGCTATCATAACGTAAGGTGACGATCCACGGATGCAGGGGTGAATAATATCGGTTTCCTGTTTACATATCAAAAAAAAGACCTCCCCATGACAATGGGATTGAAGTCAAAATAACTTCAATCCCATTGCTCACAGGGAGAGACTTTAAAGGTGGATATACACTCCATACGCTGAACGTGTATCGTATAGTTCAAAGATATAACCAGAATGAGTTCATATTAGAGGATTCTTCATGTTAATCGTTCGGTTATTGAAGACTGTTTTTCACCAATGCTGCAAAAGCTTCAGAACCTTCGGCGGTCAAATGCACTCCATCTTTTTCAAAATATTCGTCATGCCCTTCACTTGCTTGATTCCAATCAATAAGAGAAACATTACTGTAACTGGAGGATGCATCCGTCAGAGCCTTGTTCACCGTTCGTTCCCAAGGACGCGGCACACGTACAGTGACAAGGTACACCCGGCTTTTATCCTTCAAGCCGTCAAGCACAGCCTTTAAATTTTTGGAATTAAAGGAACCGTTCGTTCCAAGTTCCAGCACAACCTGATTGCCCATTTGCTTGTTACGCTTCAGATCTCTCAGTACATCTCCGGCCTGCCACATCTGACGACCGACATGACCATCTACATATACACCAGAAATATTCTCTTCCAGATAAGGCTTGGCATCCAGAATAACGGAATCTCCGATAATGGTATATTGGATTTTCCCATTCTTGGTGACTGGTGCCGTAGGTTTATCTGTTGCTCCTGAATCCGTTGCATCGGTTGTACCTTCAGCGGGTGTCGAACCCGATGGATCGGTTTCTTTGTTGCTTGAATCCGATGAATTGGAAGCAGCATTATTGTCGAGCGAGTTGTCCTCATCCCCGCTATCACTGGACGAATTGTCCGGCTTGCCCGATTTAGACCCTTCCGCAGATGCCGCTCCAGGCTTGTGACTCCCATCCGTTTTCCCGTCTGACGCTGACTCCGTGCCTGGCTGAACAGATGGATTCTTTTGCCCGGACTCCGAAGGTTTGGTTGTAACGGGGACAACATCCTGACCCTTTTCTTCAGCCGACTTCTCGCCGTTAAATACGGTAGAAATGGATACCGAATGCGAATCTGAATTGGCGGCCACAGGCAGCACCATCTGTGACACGGCATAACATAATAACAGCAGCGTCATCAGCAGGCCTGTTCGTTTCCACCACACCTGACGGGGAACGATGGATGTGCGGCCTCTTCCCCATAGTTTCGACAAGGAATCACGAAATCCGTTATAGCGAATCGGGTTTTCAATATATTTTAGCGACATCGATGCAAGTACGACCGTTGCAATGACTTGCAGCAACATACGTACAGGATGTGCACCGCCCGTATCTACAACAGGACTGGTCAGAACAATGATCGGATAATGCCACAAATACATTCCATACGAACGCTCACCGATCCAGCGCAATGGTTTTGCCCCAATGATCCGTCCCAGCAAAGACGAAGGATGGGCAAGCACAGCCACTAGTAAGGTCGCGGCAATCGCTTGTATCACCATGCCTCCCTGATACAGGAACGAGTCGTATTCGCTCGTATTCAGCATCATATAGATCAGCACCGCTAGGGCAGCAACTCCCGATGCGTCCAATACAAGCCGATTCATCGCAGGCAGTGTGCCGGACAGCTTCCGGCTTGGCCAGACTACAGCTAACGCTGCCCCGGCAAGCAGGGCAAATGCACGGGTATCTGTTCCATAATATACACGGCTTGGGTCCAAATCCGGGTTATACATGATGGCCATGGCGCCAGCTGAAAGTTCAGCTGCAACAACAATGGAGACGACCAGCCATCCTTTTCTTTTGAACAACACGATCCCTGCAATTAACAGAAGCGGCCAGAGCAGATAAAACTGCTCCTCAACAGCCAGTGACCAGAAATGTCCAAAAGGTGATGGCGGACCGAAACTTTCAAAATACGAAACATGGTGAAAGATATACCACCAATTACTTATGTACGTTACTCCGGATAAGATATCCCCTTTGAGTGAAGCAAGCCGGGACGAGTCTGTGCATAACAGCCAGAGCATCACAACCGCTGTCATGGTTAGCATGCCAGGCAATAATCGCCTAAACCGCCTTGCCCAGAAATCTCGAAGCGCAATGCGCCCATGTTCCCGCCACTGGGATAACAAAATATCGGTAATCAGATAGCCTGACAAAACAAAAAATATACCTACACCGAGCAGTCCGCCCGGAATGAAATCCAAATTTAAATGATAAGCAATTACACCAAATACCGCGATGGCTCGTAAGCCATCCAGTCCGTTCATATGCCTCTTTTTTTTCACTGATTGTGACATGCGCGCCCCCCCTTGTTACTGCGAGTCCACATCCATCGAGATCGGGGCATTCTGTTGCACTGGGTCATTCTGGTTGTTATTAACATACGTATTGCACCTTCCATCTTTCATTTACAACATAAAGAAGACGATTTGCCTATAGATTTAGTTGTATTGATTGTCAATCAGACTTATATATTTTCTCGTGCATTCACGATCACGTTTAGCATTATACGCCTGAGAACAACTTCATAATTTACAAGAATAGTTACAAACCCATTTAAGCGATGTAACCTTTTCTGCCAGCATAATCAGCTGTAAAATCATACTCTATATTCAACGTTTAATATAGTGCTTTTCATCGACTGGACATAATTACCTGAGCTTGTTCAATAGAAAAAGGCTGCCGACTTGCTCAGCAGCCACTATCCATTATAAACCGATCTCAGAGTGGATTGAAAGTTTTGCTTATAATTGCTTCTTCCTTCCTAGGACTCTAGAGGTGGAACGGGAGTATCAATGCATGGAATCCAGCTTGCGTCTATGAATCATTAAAACAAATAATCCTGTTGTAACCGCACCATATACGAGGGATATCATTGTTACCCATAGCTTCTGGAGTAGATTTTGAGCATCATAATGAACTAACACATCTATAGTACTACCTAGAGGCGGCAACAGAAAAATCATGGGTTTAAATCCGTCTGGCAATACATTTTCTATACCTTGTACAGAAAGTGTAATAACAATGAGCACACTCAGCATTAAAAAAGACATCACGCGGGAACGAATAAACTTAGAACTAAACCAACAGGCTAAAGCGACTCCCAGCCAAGATGAAACCATATGATAGATCAGGGCCATGCCTAGCTCTTCAATACTCGGATTTCGATCAAACTTTTGAAAAATGGCTGGGAAAGAAACGGCATACAGAGCTAGTGGAATGGTAAAAATCCAGCAATACAACAATTTCGCAACATAAAGTTTTACTAAACTGCCACTATGCAATACCGTCACCGATTCCTGATTTGTCGTTTCCATATCAATCAACGTATAACAAATGACAGCAGAAATAATAAAAATAAATGTTGTTGAAAATGCATAACTAGCCATTACTGGATTCGGAACGACACTATATACGAAAATGATCCCCATAAAAAATACAAAAGTAGCTGGACCATAACGATAAGAACGCATGAAACAGGTATGTAAATATGACAGTAATGAGATCATGAGCCTAGCTCCTTTCTGGTTAAGCTAACAATCTCTCCGCCTTTATTTATAAATTCGGGTAAAAAGCTACTATAATCTTTATACATAAAAGTGATGAGCATATAACCAATTTGGCTTCTTTTATATGTAATATCGGGATAAAAATCAAGAAGATAATCAACAACGTCTAAATCTATACTGCCTTCCAGTTCAAAATACACAACCTTCTTTTCAGACGACGTATGCATACTCTCTTTACTTAGTCTTCCTTGATGAATCCAGTACGTGTTGCTTTCCAATTGACTTGCTAATAATGGATCGTGCACGGCTGCCAAAATCGATGTACCTTCATCCTTAATCTTCTTCAGAGAATGAAGCAAATGCCCCGTTGATTCTTTATCCAACCCTGAGAAAGGTTCATCTAGTACCAGGAGATCCGGCGTTTTAATCATAGCCTGCATTACATTTGTCTTTTGCAGCATTCCTTTTGAGAAATGACTCATCTTCAATTGATCACTTTGTTCAAGACAAAACAAATCATGCAGCTCCCTGATACGTTCTTTCAATTCTTTCCTGGTCATACCTGATATTCTCCCCATGTGTGTCAAATACTCCGTTGAAGTCATCCTTAGTTTAGATAATCGATCAGGGGTATATCCAATCACTAGATTCGTATGCTCAAGTAGTCTTTGACCCGACGTTAATGGAATTAATCCACTCACCATTCGGAGCATCGTACTTTTCCCAGAACCATTGTTTCCTCTTATAATAATGCAATCTCCTTGACTAATTGTAAGCGAAACGTCTGTTAAAATTTCTCGCCCCTCATATTTCTTAGAAGCTTCGTTTAATGTTAACAATACCTTCATTGTCACTTTCTCACCGCCTCACTCTTTCACTTCAAAATCTACTCGACCATCGTAGCAGCTTAATCTCACTGACGATCCCGTTTTCTTTCTAACACGATCCATGAATAGTAGAGTACCCAGAATAGCGCTGGAAATATAGCTACTGCAATATAACGATGGTGATATGGGAGCGTAAAAATGTTAACTATTGAGATCGGCACGATCACAGCAAACAAAAACAAGTACTTTTTCCAATGTTTATTCATGATAGTTGCTGCCTCCTTTCTTCGTTTAGGATCTGTTGATGAACAAGAACTTGAACAGAATATGTGCTGCGTTTAACCGGATTTGTCAGCGCAACGTCCTTATTTTAACATATTTAAGATTAAAGGGATTTCTAATGATTAAATAATTCAGTTGAAACTAGATTCGATACACACCGATGACTAATGAAACCCATCGGGGGTTAGGCAGTTCAATTGAAGTCTAGCGAGTACAAATTAGTCTAAATAGTGTCTTCTGGGATCGTTAGCGCTGGGCCACCACTTCAATGGATTACTTGCGTCCACACAAAAAAACGAAGTGCCGGTAAGTCAGCACTTCGTTCTGTAAATTTGTTTCAGTAGAAAAAACATTCCTATTGAGGTTCATTGGATCAATACTCTATTCCAGATTTGTTCTGGAATAGCTTAATTACACCTGCTGTATCCGCAGTTACTGCATGTTTTGCAACCTTCAACATTAATCAGTGACGCCGAGCCGCATGAGGGACATAAGTCGATAGATTGGATAAAAGTCTTTTGCCCATCGCCTCCCGCGTCATTCGGATTCGGGGTCGGTGCCTGCGTGTTCAGCAGAGCTCCCTTTGTATTGTTGGTGCTGTTCTGACTGTTAGCACTGTTCGACTTCTTCACTCCAATGCCCTCATTCTTCTTTTCACTCTGTGCTTCAAGCGTATCAACCTCATTCACGTGCTCATTCATCTGAACATGGCTTTCCAGCGCTTTCGCGACGGCATCCGCAATGGATTCCACACGGTTAGCTCCAAAACCAATAGCCCCTGAACCTCCGATGCCTTTCAGATGTTTGATAAGCAACTCCACCTTATGGCCATGATCGCCATATCGCAGGAATAGAGAGCATACCCGTCCCAGTGCCTCAGCCATCGCAAATACATCCGAACCTGCCTTGCCCACATTGAGGAATATTTCGCCGGGTGTTCCATCCAGATCATTAATCGTAATATAAGCCATGCCGAACGGCGTATTGATTTTATACGTTGCCCCGCGCAATACTTGCGGGCGGCGTTTATACTGTTTATCCACCACATCCGTTATCTGTTTCCCCAAGGCTGGCAAGCTGGTCTCCCGCTCTGCATACGCCGAAATTGCTACCGAAACGGACTCAGCCAACGGGCTGTTAAATTCCTCTTTATCCGCACCAATCTGACTTGTTGTATCATCAGGCAGCACCGCTTGTTTTTGCTCAAAGGCTTCCGCATTCTGCTCCTCATTAGCCGAGGTGTCTTTTTTCTTCGAAGTAGAAAGTACTTGAACATCTCTGCTGCCGTCCCGATAAATCGTTACTCCTTTACAACCGAGATCAAAAGCTAACTCATACAGTTCTGCCGTGTCCTGTACGGTAAAATCAGAAGGACAATTTGCCGTTTTCGAGATCGAACTGTCCACCCACTTCTGAATGGCAGCTTGCACGCGAATATGATTTTCGGCCGAAAGATCCATCGCCGTCACATAATAATCCGGTAAGGATTCACCAGGATGTTGCTCCAGCCACTCTTCCGCAATCGGCACAAATTGTTCATCATACCCAAGACGACTCTGGCGAAAATACTTAAAAGCAAAATAGGGCTCAATGCCAGTCGATGTGCCCACCATCGTTCCGGTACTTCCCGTAGGCGCCTGAGTAATCAGCGTCACGTTACGAATTCCTTTTTCACGGATCGCCTCTCCAACCTCCGGGTACGTTGCCGTCATCTGTCTCATAAATCCACTCTGTAAGTAGGGTTCTACCTCAAACGCCGGGAACGCACCTTTCTCCGCGGCAATCTCCGCTGAAGCCAGATAGGCTTCCTTTGCCACAAATCCATACAGTTTATCGAGAAAATCGAGCGATTCCAGACTGCCATATCGGATACGTAACTTGATCATCAGTTCAGCAAGTCCCATTGTGCCCAGCCCCACCCGGCGTTCACGCTGCTGGTTTAATCGATTTTCTTCAAAATGATACGGCGTCGCATCAATCACATTGTCCAGAAATCTTGCTGAAATTCGCGTCGTTTTCGCCAGCTCTTCCCATGCCACATCGTCGTTTGTTTCATCATAAAATTTGGATAGATTGATCGCCGACAAGTTACATACTCCCCAGCCTGGAAGGCCCTGTTCCCCGCAAGGATTTGTACAGATAATCGGATTAAAATACCAGCTGTTCGACATCTGGTTGTAGTACTCCATAAAAACCACACCAGGTTCGGCTGATTTCCAAGCAGATTCAATAATCGTATGCCATATATCACGTGCTTTGACGGTACGATATGGAATAACGTTATGGCCTGCCCCTTTCCATTTGGTCAGATCACCATCCCACTGCGTATCATAGTCCGGGTCACTGGTATCGGGAAAAACAAGCTCCCAATCACCGTCCTGCTTAACAGCCTCCATGAATGCATTGCTCACGCAAACGGACAGATTGGCATTAGTCACCTGCCCCATCGTTTGTTTAACCGTAATAAAATCCAGCACATCCGGATGCCAATCATTCATCATTAGCATCAGCGCGCCACGTCGGCTGCCGCCTTGTTCGATAAGCCCCGTCGTATAACTGAACAAACCGCCCCAGGATACCGACCCGCTGGACGAGCCGTTCACACCTTTCACCACCGCACGCCGCGGACGAAGGGAAGACAGATTGATGCCCACGCCACCGCCGCGAGCCATAATTTCGGTCATTTCGGTCAACGTCTTCATGATGCCGGCCCGGCTGTCTTGCGGAGAAGGAATGACATAACAGTTAAACAGCGTCAACTCATCACTGGCCCCAGCACCAGCAGCAATGCGGCCACCGGGAACCAGTTTCCAGTCATCCAGCACCGAGCGAAACTTCATCTCCCAAACAGCCTGTTGTTCAGGTGTCGATTCAACAGATGCCATCGCTTGGGCAAGACGATCCCACATCTCTTCCGGCGTTTTCTCTATCGTCAGTGTCAATTTCTCTACATTGGTCTCTATGATGATATCGCTACGTGTCCGTACTTTAACCTGTTGTCCCTGTCGTTCAACAATCTCGCCGACTTCCTTCACCGGAAACTTGGGATCATCCTTTGTTAATACAAGTACGACATCGCCGACTTTTGCATGATTTGAATCGGCGTCTTTCCATGCGTACCGATCCAGAAATATTTTCTCGCTGAGCCCTTCCAGCTTGTGCTTGTTCTCATGATGCTTCACTTGTTGGTTCGTTCCTGTATTGTTGGATGCCATCTCTGCAATCAACCTCCCCGAATAAACCATTCATTTCAAATCATATGCTGTCCCTGAAAATAATCCATGCCCATATACTACATGTAGTGATTTATAACTATTATATTACACTATATATTGATTTTCTATGTGATTTATTTCATAGATGTTCTGAAACAGGTTATGAACTTGCCTTCCTTCGTCCATACTATTACCTACGAATAACACGTCGTCTATATTTTTGAATGATTTATTTTACACAAGAACGGAGAGGAAGCATCATGAACCGGAAACATCCGCATCATCAGAATCAACCTGTAGCTGAGTTACCTGTTCCTCTTGAGTTTGATCGAAGCTGGCTGGATCAGCTTGAATCTCGTTTAGACAAAGGCGGGCCTTGGGGGGATTACCGACTCTTTCAGCTCGGTATTCAGGCAGAAGAAACGAATCTCATCCCGAACTTTGACGAAATTCAATGTCTGAAACATTTGCAGGATCTGACTCCACTTCCTCACCAGATGGATACGGCACGCAAAGTATTATTTGAAATGTCAGGCCGAGCCATTCTCGCCGACGAAGTAGGTCTGGGCAAAACGATTGAAGCCGGTCTGATTTTGAAAGAATATATGGTTCGTGGTCTTGTATCGAAAGTGTTAATTCTTGTACCCGCCTCGCTTGTATTGCAATGGGTACGTGAACTGAATTCCAAATTTGGCATCCCTGCAGTTGCGCAGAAAAAGGCTTATTCCTGGCAAAATGACGTCGTTGTGGCTTCCATGGACACTGCCAAGCGAGACCCGCACAAAGATATGCTGCTGAGTATGGACTATGACATGATCATCATTGATGAAGCACATAAACTTAAAAACAAAAAAACAACCAATTATCAATTCATGCTGCAATTACGCAAAAAATACTGCCTGTTACTCACTGCTACGCCTGTACAGAACGACATGAGCGAGCTTTTCAATCTAATCAACCTGCTGAAGCCCGGTCAGCTTGGTCGTCAGGGCGATTTTGCCGCCAACTTTGTCGTCGATAAACGTGTGCCCAAAAATCAGGAGCAGCTCAAAGATGAGCTATCCAAAGTCATGATCCGCAACAGGCGTGGCGAAGGCCCCGTGCAATTTACGAAACGCAACGTCTCTAACGTGGATCTGCAACTTTCACCTGAAGAGCAAGCGCTCTATGACGGTGTAACCTCGTTTGTCAAAGATCAATACCAGGAAGCGGGCGGTAACCTTAGCAGCATGCTTTCGCTCGTCACGTTGCAACGGGAAGTCTGTAGCAGCCGGGACGCTGTGTTTGTAACGCTCGTGAATCTGTCCAAAAAGTTGCCGCTGGATTCTCCACTGCGGGATAAAATTTGGGAACTGGTTGCTCATATCAAGGCGATTAAAGAAAATACAAAAGCCGAAAAAACGATGGAACTGATTCGAGATATGAATGAGAAAGTCATTATTTTCACGGAATACCGGGCGACGCAGGAATACCTGCTGAACTATTTTCGTAACAACGGACTGACGGCTGTTCCCTATCGGGGCGGAATGAACCGCGGCAAAAAAGATTGGATGATGGATCTTTTCCGCGGCCGTGTACAGGCGATGATCGCAACGGAAGCCGGTGGTGAGGGCATCAACCTGCAATTCTGTCACCACATGATTAACTTTGATCTACCCTGGAACCCGATGCGGGTTGAACAGCGGATTGGCCGGGTTCATCGGCTCGGTCAGCAAAATGACGTTAACATTTTCAACCTTTCTACCAAAGGTACGATTGAGGAACATATTCTGAATCTGTTGCATGAGAAGATTAATATGTTTGAGATGGTTATCGGTGGACTTGATGTCATTCTCGAACGGCTGGAGAAAAAAGAATCCATCGAAAAAAGTCTCTACAAAATTATGCTGGAATCGCAAAACGAAGAGGATATTCGCCGCAAAATGGACACCCTCGGACAGTCGCTGAACACGATTCAGCGCGAAGTTGCTGACGAGGTGCCTTTAATCACCAAACTTGGTCTTCACAAAGGGGGACGCTGATATCCATGACGATGTCACCGCATGAGATCCAGGCTTACGTTTTGACCTATCTGGAAGCTCTGGATTGTCAGATCATGGAACGGTCACCTGCTCATGTGACGGTTAAACTATCACCTGAAGCAGACAAGGCATTAACGAACCGTCCGTATTACTGGGGATTTGTAGAGCGTGTAGGGGCCCAGCCTGAGACCATGTCATTTACATTTGTTTTTGACCCGGAAGCTTATCAGCAAATCATTGAAGCGGCGGAAGCCAAGGCCAAAGCGTCTCAGCCTGCTCAAGCATCTCCTGAAACGAACCCTGCCGCGCCGAAAGAAACGATACTCGGACGTTATTTTGGTATCACACCTTCCATGCCGCAGCTCGGCCCCGGACGTATTCTGCGAGAAGATGTTGTATATGGCAGCCGCAGATTACAGCAGATTTTTGCCGCAGCCCGCGAAGGTGGCGCCTTCGTGAACCTGTTTGAACAAGCCGCCAAACGCCAGATCAGGGCTACATCCCCGGCTGTGTATGAACCTTGGCTAGGGGTTTGTTTTAAAGTCGAGTTTGCTTGTGACCTGAAACGGGAGGAATTACATTTCCTCGGCATTTCACTACGATCAGGTGAAATCATCGAAAAGTTTGGTAGCAAGCTGAGCCGGCGTGATCTCAGTCCAAGACTGGCTGAAAATATGCATGCCCAGGCACCAAAAATTTCACTTGCTGATGCAGGGGCTGCTCTCGAGTCACATCTCACCAATCACTTAAGCAGGCTGGATTATAGCTGGGCGGAAAAAGCGAAAGAACGACTACAACTCGAACTCGATGTGGTGGATGCCTACTATGAAGCCGTGCTGCGAGAAGATATGCCTGAGGTCACTGAAGTCGAAACGGCTCAAACTAAACCTGTAGCAAACCTGTCAAAAACGAGCATTTCTGCTTCTGCTCATCCTGTTATTAATCGGGTTCGCGGCATATTAGAACCGCTCCCGGCTGACGTGGAACTGGCTGCCGAATCTACCATACAACAGACGCAAGATGATGTAGACCCCGAGCAAGAAAAAGCAAAACAGGCAGTCATAGATCGTGAAGCGATGAAACTGCAGTATGAGAACAGGCGAACCGAGATGATCTGGCAATATGAGCCGAAGGTGAAGGTCACTGCCATAAGCAGCGGCATGTTTCACTTAAGATAAGACGAGTACACTACTTTTCCTGCAAATGCTGGCAAAAGTAGTGTTTATTCATAACCGTTGAACCGACAGGTTGCAGCACCCTTTGCATCTCCTATCCTCTACAATGAAGTCAGGAAGAAGGTGTTTATGATGAAAAAACGGCTCCGGCCAAACCGCCGAAATATCAGGCATTGCCTATCGATCTTCATGAGCATGATCATCTGCTTTACTCTTCTCTCCATCTGGCCGACGACTCATGCAGCCGCACCAACGAACAGGCTGGCGCCCGCATCAGTAGAGCAATTTGCACAACAGCAAGTGAACGCACTCGGTACCTCCAATTCAGATTGGCTGGTAGCTAAGCTTGAATATTATCCATTAGGGCCAGGTAACCACGGCTGGTTTGTGCATGCCAGCATTCAGGACAAGCCCATTGGATACATGATTATGATTATATCCATAAATCCCCAAGGACAGCTCCTTCTCAGCGAATATGGTCAGGGAGAACAATCCCTGTATCATAACGAGCTGCTAGGACAGGCTCTGGAACGACAAGGTTTGGATATAAAAACATTACAAACTGCTGGCGGGAAGCTCACACGTGGATATGCTCCTCCTTTATTGGCTTATTGGAAAGTGGAACGTGTGAATCATCCCGCTTTGTACATTGATGCATCCAATGGAGACTTGTTGCCAGCCGATCGGTTAGAGTATGTAGAGACTGGCTCTGAAATGAAATCTTTCGACTTGAAGGAACTGCAACAACAGATAGCCATACCTGATACTGCAATGTTGCAAACGAGCCCAGTTATTATACAGCCTGCTTTTGACCCTTCATTTCAACTGACCTGGTTGACATCTGAACCGCTGCAGCCCTCTCAAATCAAGCAACAGCTCCAGCAGAATTATAGAGAAGCCCTTGTCTTCTCAGCAGAAGAATGGAATCTGTTCTACGGTGGTCCGTTGCCAGTAAGTGCATACCAGTTATGGAGTATTGCAGGTTCAGAGTCTGATCTTTATGTTGGTCTTGGTGGCTTTAACTCCACTCAACGCTTCATCCCCTTGAATAAGCTCTTGAATGATGGACATTTTTACAAGATTAATCCTTAGCACACGACTAACCTCACTTAAAACCCAAAATGGTTCATAAAAAGACGCATCCTTATAAAGGATTGCGTCTTCTTGAATTGGCATTTGTGTTCGTATTTTTTTACGACTCGGTTAACTCTTCTCTGATCTTTTTTTCTTCTTGTCTACCCATAAGGATACTGCAAATGGAATCATGCCAAACCATTTCATGGACCAGGGCTCTTTCCTTCTCTTTTGTGTTCTCCGTTCCTTTCGCTCATCCTTCGGTGTGTCGATATAACGGACCACACGCTGTGTAATGTATTTAACCAGTTCATCACTTTTAGCCATCATAGAGCCTCCTCTTCATCCGCACATTCGTGATCTAACGTTATCCCTATTGTGCGCAAGACGTGATTGAACTAAACATTTTTTTATGCAAGTAGCGTATGAAATGATCTAAAATGCGCAGTCTAATGCCAAAGGTATCCATCTTGCCTCTCTTTGTGCTTCAATACCAATATCTTGAAGGAGTGTGTAATTCGATGTTTAAGTTGCTGCTGACGATTTCTACAGCTATTCTGATCAGTGTTTTTTCCCTTTCCGGTCTCTCTTCCGCTTCCGCGCTGATTCGCCCTGATCCATCTGCCAACCAGCCATCCATCTTGCCAATCACGGACGGAGATTCCTATCGCTCAAGCCACCATGCTTTTGCGGCACCCGTTATCCTGCTGGATGTTGGCCACGGAGGGATTGACGGAGGAACAACTGAAGCAGGTGTTCTGGAAAAAGACATCAATTTAGCGATCAGTCAAAAGATATACTTACTGCTTCGCGGCAAAGGTTACACAGTCATGATTAACCGTCTTGGTGATTACGCACTTAGTGATGAAAACCGTTGGTTAAACAGCCGCTCACGTCACATCAGGGATCTCGCACAGCGTAAAAGCCTCAGTGAGGAAGTCAGCACCGATATCGTTGTTAGCATTCATGCGAACTGGAGCCCACGTTCAGCTACTCACGGCCCTGTAGTGCTTCATCAGAAAGAGGGGCGCAGCTATCTGCTGGCTCAATCGATCCAGGATGCCATGAATCGCTTATGTGGTACACATCGGGAAGTCGTCTGGGGCAAGCCATTTTACATGCTAAATTATGTGAAGCATCCGGCTGTAATTGTGGAAACAGGTTTTTTAAGCAATTCAGCTGACCGGGCAAGAATCAGTGATCCCGCAGAACAAAAGCGAATTGCCCAGTCGATTGCGGAAGGGATTATTTATTATCTGTCGGTAGTGTAGGTGCTGCCTGCCAATGCCATACATCCCGCACCATATCACCGATGCCTACAAATTGAACTTGATTCTGCAACCTAGAGACTGACTCCCTTATCACTGCAGAAGTATTCATGCCTGTATGACCGACATGACCAATGACAACGCAGCTTTTCTTCTCAACTGCACGCTGAGCAGCCAGATCAAGCTGCTTGCGGATGTGCGCCTTTGAATTATGGTCATCCAAAAAAATGTCATTGCCCACAGGCGGCATGTTTTTGGCTATCGCGAGATCACCAACCACAGAACGAAAATTCGTACGGCTGTCCACAAAGAAGAGACCACGTTCCAGGCATACATCCAGTATAATGGACATAATGCGTTTATCCGAAGTAATTTTAGAACCCATATGATTGTTCATGCCGATGGCATAAGGCACATTATCAATGGCCTTTTCAACCCGTTCGCGAACCTGCTCATCCGTCAGATTGGATGTAATGGCCCCTGGTCCAAGCCACTCGGGCTTGCCCTTCTTGGGTTCCATCGGCATGTGAACAATCACATCCATCCCGTTTTCGTGAGCAGCGATCGCATCTTTCTTTGTCGTTTGTAAAAAGGGCATCACAGCCACCGTCAGCTTCACAGGCATATCGAGAATCTCTGCCGTGCCCCTCATATCGTTGCCCACATCATCAATAATGATAGCCATTCGATTCGGCTGAGAAGATGATGATAAAGCCGGCTCCGGTAACGTCGCAGGCATGGCAGAAACTCCAGTTCCTCCTGATCCAATGACACTTATTATGACACACAGGAAAATCCAAAATGAAAACTTCAATTTAACCGAGTAGCCATGTTTCTCTTGATTACGTATCATGCTCTGCAGCCTCCTTTAAACGTGGTGTTCTCATTGTTTGATTTCAGCCACAGTTCTATGTAAGCTCTCTTTCCCAATTCATTCTAGGACTTTCTGAACATAAAAAAAGCCTGCATCAGAGCAAGCTTATCATGTGGACTTATGCACAAATTTTCTGCAAGGAATCACTAAATGATTTTTGATTGAGTTAAAAATAGAGGAACGGCTCTTTTGCATCGATAAAATGAACCGGAATATCCCCTACAAGCGGCTGTAACCATTCCGCCATATGTTTCATTCCCCATTCTTCGCTTCGCTCATGACCGATGACTAACATAGCCTTGTTTAATCCAAGCATCGATGCATCATTGACATACGCACACAACGTCCACTCCGTAATCTCGCCGCAGATCATGACGTCAAGTTTCTGCTCTTTCATCAGTTCCATCGGCATCGATTCCTTGCCTAATCCGAGGCTTCCACCTCCAACAAGAATTCCAATGCGGGAACATGTCATATCTGTGCTACCCACTACCTGTAGCACATCCATCTTTAGCTTTAGCTTTAACTCCTCCGCCAAATCAACAAGCCGCACGGGTTCAACCTCATAAATCCACGGAAAAGCATAATCAACCTGCCTTGACTCCCAGCCTAGTTCTCGAATCAGACCGGTGTAGATTCGATCTGGCTTCGCCATGTGCATATAATCATGATATCTCCAGATCGCCATACCGTAATCCTCAATAAGCTTGCGTTTGGCTTCATATACCGGATCTTGCTGTATCCAGTCGAGCTGATCTGCCCCGGTATAAAAGGTGGGCTCATGTGTAATAATCAGATTAGCTCCGATTGCATGAGCCTGCCGAATAACCTCAACCGTTGCCATATACGTCGTCACAATGCCTGTCACTACAGTGTCTCCTTCTCCTGTGACAAGAACATCGCCCGTTGGTGATAGACGCTGATCTCCACAGGAATCCTGCATAACCGTCCCCATCACTTGCTGTACATTCACGTGGATTCCCCCTAGTTTTTTTAAGTGGTTATTAACCTTTAACTGCACCCACAATGATACCTTTGGTTAGGTACTTCTGAAGGAAAGGAAATACGACCAGAATAGGTAATATGCCGATAATCGCCATCGCCATGCGGACTGCCGTACTTGGCAACTCAGCAGCATTGGCCCCAAGCATACTGCTGGCCTGACCTGACTTGAGAAACTGAATGTTATTCATCAGACGAATCAACATGTTTTGTATACCATAGTACTGGGGCTTCGTAATAAAATAAAGGGCGTTAATCCAGTCATTCCAATACGCCAGTCCCATAAACAGTCCGACTGTTGCCAGTACGGGTACGGACAGAGGCAGCATCATGCGGTAGAAAATACGGAGCTCTGAAGCTCCATCAATCTGAGCTGATTCGATCAGTTCAACAGGTACATTATTTTTATAAAAATTTCGAATAAGCAGTACATAAAATCCATTCGTTAATAGATTCGGGATAATAAGGGCGGCCAGTGTATCCTTGATCTGAAAGTACTTCGTCCACAGAATGTAGGAAGGTACAATTCCCCCGCTGAACAACATCGTGAAAAACACGATGAACGCCAGCATATTGCGATATTTGAAATCCTGTCGAGACATCGGGTAAGCCAGCATGCTTGTAATTAACAATCCAAGTGCCGTTCCCAATGCAGTAACAAGAAAAGATACACCATACGCCCGCACAAAAGTAGAAGCAGAAGACCACATGTATACATAAGCATCCATGCTCATTTTTTCAGGAAAGAAACTGTAACCGTTACGAATTAACGAAGACTCCTCCGTAAAGGATGCCATAATGATCAGCATAAATGGCAGAAATGCCAGTAACGTAAATATAACCATAGCGACGATGGAAAACACATGAAAAGCGCGTTCACCTTTAGTTTGTATCACCTGTGTCTCCCCCTAAAATAATGCATTTTCAGGATTCACTTTTTTGACAATCGCATTCGCAGCCATGACCAAAATGAATCCCACAACCGATTGATACAACCCCGCAGCGGCTGACATTCCAATATCATTGACCTGCATGAGTGCCCGGTACACATACGTATCGATGGTCTGCGTTGTGCTATAAAGCGCCCCAGCATTCATCGGCACTTGATAGAACAAGCCGAAATCGGAGTTGAATATACGACCGATAGACATCAGGGTCAGTATAATGATAGTTGGCTTCAATAAAGGT
The DNA here is from genome assembly GCF_003719335.1 of Paenibacillus amylolyticus. Taxonomy (GTDB): domain Bacteria; phylum Bacillota; class Bacilli; order Paenibacillales; family Paenibacillaceae; genus Paenibacillus; species Paenibacillus amylolyticus_D. The sequence goes on along the minus strand of NZ_RIAS01000005.1, from coordinate 185,117 downwards.
AGCGTAATCATACAAATCTGCTTGAGTTTGCCTGCCCCGTCGATCTTGGCAGCTTCATAGATGCTTTTGTCAATCCCGGAGATAAAAGCGATATACACGATGGAACCGTAACCGGCTGTTTTCCACAATTGTATAAACACGAGCAGATAAGGCCAATACTTCGCCTCGGAATACCAGTTAATCTCTGGAATACCAAGGGGTTTCAGAATTGAATTGTTAATAAAACCGCTGTCTGCATTCAGGAAGGCAAACACGATATAGGACAGAACCACCATCGAAATCAGGTTAGGTAAAACAAGCCCCGACTGGAACAGCTTAGACCATGCGCTTTTTATCAATTCGGACATTAGAATTGCTATTAAGATCGACAGCATCGTCCCCAGTACGATAAACGCCAAATTGTATAACAAGGTGTTGCGAGTCATAATCCAGGCATCACTCGTCTGAAACAAAAATTTGAAATTATCAAAGCCTACCCAGTCACTTCCGAATATGCCTTTGGCATAGTTCACATCCTTGAACGCGATAAAGATACCGGCCATTGGCAAATAATTATTGATTAGAAAATATAACAGACCAGGAGCAGCGAGCAGCAGTAGCGGCAATGTTTTTCTGAGCCCTCCGGATTTGGTTTTCACAGTCATCGCTCCATTCTCATCCTTAATGTAAAGCGGCTGCATTGCTTCTTAGCCATACAGCGCCCCACATTAAACGTTCATCCACGTTTTATTTCTTCTGCTGCACGATCCACTCATCCAGCTGTTTCTGTTTGCTCGCAATAATATCCGCAGCTCCCGCATCATTTAATGCTTTTACGAATTGAGGAATCGTCGCATCAGGATCAAGAACACCCGTTACAAGAGCAGGTAAAAATTGATTGACCACATTGGTAACTGCACTCATTTGCGTCTTCACTTCACTAGGATCAAAGATAAATCCGAAGTACGGTGAGCGCTCTGTCTCCTTGTTCTCCTTCAGTTTCAACTCCACATCCGACCAGTTCACGCCCTCCAGCTGGTATTGCAAAGATTCGGAGCCTACAATCCCCGTGCTCAGCATGGCTGTATACGGGACGGTGGATGCATCCATGCCATCCGGGAACTTCACATGATGCTCATCTACTTTGACATAATCCTCGCCTTCAATACCGTAAAGAATCGTATTAATCAACTGCTGATCGGTATACAACATGTTCAGAAACTTAACGGAGCCTTCGGGAACTTTGGTTGTACTTGACACCATCCAGCTCACCAGATTAACTGCACCGGTATCGAAGTAGTACGGCACCAGACGTTTCATTTCGAGGTTTTTGCCCGTTTGTGCACTCAGCGCTTTGGCTGCTTCCATCCCGCTGTATCCACCCAGAAAGGAAAAACCGCGCCCTGAAGCGATCGTATCGGAGAAAGAAATGGATGTCGTCGCGGCATCTTTCTCCAGAAACCCTTTTTCAAACCAATCTCTCATCATCTTGGCGCCCTGTTTGAATGCATCTGTATCATAGAAATTTTGAACTTTCCCGTCGTTTCCTACAACTACACCAATACCGGTAGTATCTGACAGGAAATCGATCTTGTGCATCCCTTTCAGCGCCAGAACGAGATTGGTATCACTTGGATTCACATTGACTGGACCAAAGGGAATCACGTCTGGATGTTTTTGTTTGACTGCCTCAAATACAGCTGGCAGATCATCCAGTGACGTCATTTGATCCGCTGTAAGACCGGATTCCTTCAGCATGTCGGCGTTGTACACGATGTTGGTTGGCAGTGACATGCCTTTATTTACCGGAACACCGTAGATATGTCCGTCCATCGTGGTTGCATCAAGCAGATTCGGACCAAAGTCCTTTTCCAAAATCTGTGTCAACTCTTTACCATATTGCGGCAGTAGCTCCTCCAGTGGGTATAACTGGTTTTTGGATGCATAGTTCGTGAATTGTCCTAACGTTGTGAACACATCCATTTGCTCACCGCTTTGCAATGCAAGATTTACTTTTTGTGCATAATCAGCCGGACCATATAGTCTGAAATCCACTTCAACCCCGATTTTCGGAACGGTTATGGCATTGATTGCGGCTGTAACCTTACTGATATCATCGGGAATACGGTTGAATGAAGGCATGGCGAACACCACTTTGTCCACCTTCTGTGAAGCGTTCCCCTCTTGTGCAGTGGAAGAGGAAGATTCCGTCCCGCATCCCGCCAGAAGAGAACCGCAAAGCACAAGTGACAGCAGGGAACCCCATAATCTCTTTGTTTTCATCTTGCTTCATGACCTCCTTATGTCGTGCTTCTATTCGTTCTCATTTTATAAAATTGAAGCGATTACAGCTTTAACAAAAACGGTCTGTTTTTTCGTAAAAACGGTTTGAATTTTGCATCAGTTCAGTCAAAACAAAAACCCTGCTTCAAAATAAAGCAGAGTCGTACATTATGGGCAAATGTCCCTGAATTCCAAACGTTAAACTTCATTCTTCCCCCGGTCATAACTATGTCTGGATCTGTAGGCGTTGGGCGTTTCTCCTGTAAGCTTTTTGAAAACGGTAGAAAAGTATGAAATCGTTTCGTATCCGGTTTCCATCGCAATCTGTCCGATACTCAAGCGGCTTTCAATTAACATAAGTTTTGCTGCTTTGATTCGATAGTCATTCAGGTATTCCTTCATCGTTAGTCCCGTTTCTTGTTTAAAAACCTTGGCAAGATAGTCCGGCGTTAGAAATACACTAGCAGCCACCTCCTCACGATTTAGATCCTTGGTGTAGTTGTCGTGTATATAACGCATCGCTTTATCGACAATGCCTTCCGAACGCTGACTTTCCTTAATCGTTTCGACTGTACGTTCTGTGACAAGGTGAGCCCATTTCATAAAATCAAAAATGCTGTGCTCCGATTTAACATACAACTGTTGCGCAAGCTGATCCGTAAAAAGCTGATGTGCCTGTACGTTTTTCTTAGCCAAAATCGCATAAACCACTTGAAGGAAATCCTCACGTATCACTTGCAGCGTTTCAGCATGCAGCTGATTTTTGGCAACGAGTTGTTCCAAATCTTTTTTCAACCGGTTCACAATCTGGGCTTTCTCCCGCTCGATAAACAAGCTGGTATACATCTGAGTATCCAGATCATATCGTTCCGGTTGTTCTCGTTGAAATACGGTAAGCTGTCCATGAACCTTGCCTCGAAACATCACATTTGAATGATCCATGCGCTCCAGTTCTGCCTTCACCCCGGACAACTCGTTTATAGGTTTCGCCTTGCTAATATAACAGGTTCCCATACATTTCAAGTATTCATTCATCAATTGAATCAGCATTGTAGCACGTTCTTCCAGCTGGATCTGACTAGTATGATCTTCGTCCAATATAACTGCAACATACAACATACTATTCTTCTGATAAGAAACAATCCGGTCATACTGAAGTCGCAGCAACATGATTTCCGAACTGAGATTGGCAAATGCATATCGGAATGTACTTTCATTCCATCTTTCATCGATTTCGGATAAAAACACACTTGCAAGCACCAGCACATAAGATTTTTCTGTCTTGATCGTCAGCTCGCGTTTAAGAATCTCTCCCTGAATCAGATCGAGCCGGGGCGAGATGGTAGCCATCAAAATATCGGTCCAGAAGCTGGCCTCGACCAGTCCTTTATTTTTCAGCCACGCCATACCAAATTTGTGATACTCTCCCATCTGCCTTCTCCACTTCAATCCTCCAACAGCCTTCATGACAGCCGCTTCGAGCTTTTCCTGATTCAAGGGCTTGAGTAAGTAAGAGTCCGCATGAAATGAAATCGCAGTGGAAGCAAAGTCAAAACTCTCATGACATGTAAAAAATATAAAAGCACAGTCATATCCTTGTTCTCTGATCCACTGAATCATCTCAATTCCGGAGCCCCTGGGCATCTCAATGTCACAAATGACCAAATCGGGAATACCTGCGGCAAACAACGTCTGTGCATCCTGAACACAGTGAGCCTGTGACACTTCGTTAAAACCATATGCTGTCCAAGGGATAAGTTCTGTCAACACCTGAACCGTAGGGATATCGTCGTCAATCAACATGCATTTCATCAAGCTCCCCCCACTCCCATGCTAGACTCAGAAATGGACACCGGAATCGTTTCGTTTGAAACAGGTATCCGTATTTCGATCTTGGCTCCTGAAGATGCCACGCCGCTCGACAGCACCAGCAAATTATCCTGTTTGTATAATAACTGCAACGTTTTGTGCATGGTTGCGATGCCTACGTGCTCACCTTCATCCCCTGCCCTTACGGCTGTTTGGAATTGTTGAAGCCACGCTTGCGGGAATCCTTCACCGTTGTCCTCGATCACGATCTGAACATAAGCGCCATCATCTGCTGTCCTCTCCATGTGCACTCGGATAAAAATAGATAACATCTCTCCATACGTAAGGGCATGTTTGAAGCAATTTTCCACAAATGTCTGAATCAGCAGTTGCGGAATACGAATATCACCCGCTGCCGGTTCCAGGTCCGTCATATAAAAGATCTGATCCGGGTAGCGAATTTCCTGCATGCGAATGTAATTCTCAACATGACCCATCTCTTCATCAATGCTGACAAGCATCTGTTCCGCCTTGAACATATAACGGAGATGCTGGGATAACATCTGGATCATACGCCGAATTTCTTCATTCCGATTTTGATAGGTGAGACTGGAGATGGTAGATATGGCATTCAGATAAAAATGAGGTCTAATTTGCATCTGTAACACTTTTAATTCTGCACGGCTCTTCTCAATTTTCTCTTCATAGGATTGAATCTTCAGATGTGTAATCTCATGAACCATCGATTGGAATGCATGGAACAGTTTCATAAATTCAAGCGAATACTCTCTGGAAGGGGGCGGGAAGAACGTCTGCCCTTTTTCAACCTCTTTGGCTGCCCTAACCAATTCCAGAATCGGACGAAGCATCTCTTTGGTGATAAATCTCATGAGAAGCGGCACGACAACCATGGAGACGACACCAAGCACGATGATCAGCCATTGAATTAATTTCAGTCCGGAAAATACACTTTGTTTCGTAACGATATTAGTCATTTGACCGAATTCGGCAATCGATTTGCTCACGAAAAGGTAACGACTACCCAATTCCTGCTCGGTCGTTGCCAAGTCCTTCGTGATTGTTATGACATTACCGCTGACCGTTGTCAGAATACGACCATCTTGACCACTTAGTACAAATTGGCTGGCTGAATCTGCTTCCCGACTTGTCCGTGAAAGTAAATTATCAGCCTGAACAAACGTCCCGAAGGTCACTTCCCCGTACGTGATGCATTTGAACAAATAAAACATATCGTTCACTTGTACAATGCTCCAGTGACCTTCCTTATTATCCTGTACCTGAATGTCCCGCCAGTTCTGGTGCTTCAAAAAGTCTGATAAAGCCAGTTTATTCGAGGAATTGATCCGATTGCCAAACAGGGTCAGCAGTCTTTCATCACGTGTAATCTGAACAAACATGCCATCGCTCGCATAATTATTCGTCATCTTAGACTTGAGCGCGTTGATCAGCCTCACTTCTTTAAAGTAGTCCCCTTCGTGACCAGAACGTATATATTGCTCCCCATAGTCCCTGGCGAAATCGGCTTGATTTTCGAATACCTCCATCAGATCCTTGGCGTAGATATCCAGATTATTATGAATAGATTCAGTATAGATCGCCAGTGTGTGTTCCGAATTGCTAACGATGTGATTCTGAACCACTTGAAGCGAATAAATATTGCTCAAAAGAAGAGCCGCGAAGAGAATAACCAAAATAACCGTGATCTGGGTGTATAGTCTGAATACGATGCTTCTGTTACGGAGTAAGTGTTTTCTCTTCATGCGTTCCCTCTTCTCTTGTCTTCCGTGCTAACCGGATAATCAACCAGCCCCTGAACAGTCGCTGTTGACACACGACCCCCCAGAGGCTTGGTACAATCTATGATAAGGTGCTTATTCGTTAGACTGTCTGCCCTGTCCTGCCCATTCCAGTGCAAGGGCGATATATTCATTCCAAAAATCCCAGTTATGCCCCCCCGGACTCTCCGTGTAGGTCACAGGAACATGCTCACGTTGCAGGAAATCCCGAAAACGTTGATTCACATCCAATAAAAAGTCCTCGGTGCCGCAGGCCATATAGATGTCAGGGATCGACGCGCTCTTTTCCTTCAATTGCATCACCAAAGCCTCCGGATCTTTATTACTACCTTCCAGCTGGCTCAGATCCCCGAAAACCCGGCTGAAGTATTTATAATCCGCTACTCCGTCAGAGTAACCCCGCTGCGCATTCGCTATTTTGTAAGGCAGAATCGCCGAGGACAGCGCAATGATGCCACCGAAATGCTCCGCATATTCCAGACCATTCCGGATCGCACCATACCCCCCCATAGACAAACCACCGATATATGTGTCCTCACGGCGCACAGAGAGAGGAAATAATCCGCGTGTGAATTCTACCAATTCCTTGCCTACATATTGTCCGTACAGATCACCCTTATCTTCATCATCCAGATAAAAATGATTTTCACCTGCCGGCATAAACACAGCGAACCGATGTCGGTCAGCAAGCTCGCGAATACGCGAGAAGGTGATCCAGTCCCACTGGCTACCAGAGTATCCGTTCAGCAGGTATATAGACTTCAGTGGTTCCTGTTCGTTCACTACTTCGGAGTGACCCGGAATGACGGGCAAGTCTACAGGCAACAGAGCATTGAACGATACCTCTCTGCGCATGCTTTTTGAGAAAAAGTTTACCTGTACTGTAGCCATGTTAGCAACCTCCTGATTATGGATTAAATCCGATATGCTACGAGGCACCCGGACGGGTCCGAGTAATGTATGACGGATTGATACGTTTGGAGGTCAACCGTCAGACTGCACTGCTGATTATCCAGCTTCCAGTTCAGACAGAGCTGATTATCCGGCGAATCCAGAACGTTGAATTCGCCTTGAAAAGCCTGATGGCTGTTGCGGAAGCGGATCAACTCCATAAGACGCTGCACCACTTTTTTGTCCAACTGCTGCTCGATATCCTCCATTGTGTAATTCTGACGATTGATTTCTCGACCTTCCCCCGTTTCGGCTACCCGCTCCAGATCATTCTCCCCAGCGAACAGTCCGACATAATAGACCTGGGGAATGCCCGGTACAAAAAACTGAATGGCTCGCGCTGCCAGATAAGCATCATCATCCTCGTTCAAAGCACTGTAATATGTGCACCGGATCTGATGCACATTGAAACCATCCTCTGACTTATGTTTATCTGACAGAATCAGGCTAAGGTTGGCTCCCCGCTCCAGACAGATGTCCACCAGTTGCTGCGCCTCATCTGTGCGTATCAGTCCATCAAGATCGGGTTTGACCGGAATACCGTCATGACAGTCCAGCATGGTGAACTGATTGGCAGGTCTGTTCGCCAGATAACGACGCAATTCTCCGCTTGAGCGGTTGATTAACGTCTCCAGCACCCGGTATGGTAATATGAAATCGTAAATCCAGCAACCAAAATCGGCCAGTTTGTACTGTACACTGTAATGGGCATGAACCTCAGGCAACAACTCGATCTCCAATTCGTCCGCTAGTGACTTCACCCAGTCAAGGAAAATGTAAATATCCGGTTCAACAAAGAAACAACTGGTCCCCAGCTTTTTTATAACATAGCCAACAGCATCCAGTCTCACAATTTTGACATTGTTTTTCTTGAAGTTCTCAAAAAATGAACGTAGCAGTTGCTGTGTAATCGCCGCACGTATATCCAGATCAATCTGTTCTGAGGGATCTGTTTTGCCAAACGTTGTCCATACCTTCTCCTCTTCGCCGCTCTCATGTATTCTAAACGTAGAGTAGGGCACTTCGCGACGCAAAAACATATGGTCAATGTCCTTCTGTACTGGCACTCCGTCAGCCCACACCTTATCCAGGGTTAAGAAAAGATCGGCATACTCGGAAGATCGCCCTTTCCGGAGGAAATCCTGAAAATAGGGCGATTGCTGTGAAATATGGTTAACCATCAGGTCAACTAGTATATCCGTATGTTCGCCTATGCATCGAATGTCTTCCCACGTGCCGAAGACAGGATCAATCTCCAGATAAGTTAATGGAGCGAATCCACGATCTCCTGATGAAGGAAAAGGCGGCAGAATGTGCACACCCCCTGTAAAAAGACCAGCCAGTTCGTTCAGGAGCAAATGATTCAGTGTACTCAGATTGCCACCGAGCGAATCCGGATAGGTAATTAATTGAACCTGATTTTTAAGCAAAACGCTCACCCTCTTCCAACCCATACTGTTCTCTGATCGCCCCCAGAGCTGGCAGTTCTACAATCGCACCGTGATATTTCAATTTGTACGCGCTTACGGCAAAACCTGATTTTATTGCTTCCCGAAGCGTGTATCCTTTCACCAGACCTGTATAGAACCCCGACCAGAACGCGTCACCTGCCCCTGTCGTATCTACAACCTTTGTTGCACAGGTCGCAAATCTCACTGTTTCTTGGCCATTCGAAACCAGCGCTCCCTCTTCACCTAACGTCAGAATGACCAGTCGTGCCCCTAACGCTAAAAAGTGCTGGAGGTGTTCTTCAGCAGATGCTTCGCCAAAAAGACGATCTGCATCATCCTTGGAAGGTTTAATGAAATCCACCTGCGGAATGATCGATTGTACATAGGCCGCACCATCTTCTCCCGGCTGCCAGATCATCTTATGGAAATTGGGATCAAAACCGATCAATACACCATGCTTCCTTGCTTCAACAATAACCTTTTCAAGGGTTTCTCTCGCAGGTTGGCGAGACAACGGCCAGCAAGAGAAATGAACGATTTTGGAATTGTGAAGCCATTCCGCGAGCGTTGCATCAAATGATAGCTGAAAATCAGCCGCCCGATAGAAAATCGGGACGGGTGTACCCTTGCTTTTGCTAACAACAACCATGCTTGTCGCTTCATTAACGCGCCGAACCCCGCGAGTATCCATGCCTGCTTCATCCAGACGATTCAGCAGAAAAGTGCCGAATCCGTCCTCCCCTACAGCTGAGACGATACGCGAACGGATGCCCATTCGATTGACATTAATGGCAATGTTGGAGGGCGCTCCTCCAAAAAAACGTGTATACCCGTCAGAAAGATAATCACCATATTCATTCGATATCATATCTACTAACAGTTCCCCTATGGCCAAAAGATCATTGGAGCGTTCCTCCAGTTTCATGCATTCATCCAGCCCAATCATCCTGATTCCTCCCCGAACCAATCACCGTATTCATTAAAAAGGTTGTTACCTGACTGACATGACTCCTTTATTGTAGGGCTCCGTGCTGTACAATGCTTTCAGTAAGACGATCACTTTTTTCAAAAATCAGAGGTTCCCCTCTCCGGTTCATGTTTTAATGCTTGAACCAAACGCTCAATATACTCAGCTCGAATCAGCTGACTGCTCTCCGCTTCGGGAGCAACATGCTCTGAAGCATGATAACAACCCGGATACAGATGAAATTCAACCTTAACTCCTGCTCTGGCCAGACGAGCCACATACTCTATGATCTCATCCCGGAAAAGATCCAGCTCACCCACGCAAATATATGCGGGCGGCAGACCTGCAAGATCGGTAGCAAGGCTGGGAGAAGCATATACAGGAACATCACCGTTGAATTGGTGTCCGAGATACATCTTCCAAGCCGCTACATTATGCGCCCGATTCCATATCGAAGGATGCGTCATCTCATAGCTGGACGATGTGCCATTCCGATGATCCAGCATCGGATAAAGCGGTAGCTGAAAGCAAAGTTCGGGCCCCTTCCGATCTCTTGTCAACAGGGTAAGTGCTGCTACCAATCCCCCGCCTGCACTGGCTCCCCCAACGGCGATACGCTTCATATCTATTCCTCGTGCAAAGGTTTCTTCTGACATCCATTGAAGTGTGCTATAACAGTCCTCAAGCCCTGCAGGATAAGGATGTTCCGGTGCCAATCGATAATTCGGAGAGACAACGATGCAATCCGCTCGAATCGCAAAATCCGTACAAAGCTGATCATCCCCCTCGGGGCTTCCGAGAATCATTCCACCCCCATGAATCCACAATAGCGCCGGTCTTTCGGTTGTATCCCGATGTGCCGGGGTATAGATGCGAAGCTGCAATTCATTTCCATCCGTTCCTTGAATATACTCATTTGCGATTTCAACTGCATTTGAAGTCAGATCAACTTGTGATGTATTCATATCTGCATTTGTACGTGCTTTCATCAGGTCTTCTGGCAACTGTATAACTTCAAGTCCCAACAAACCCGCTCGTAGCTCCGGTGCAACCCTGCTCATAAAATCCATCCTGTATCCCCCTGTCTTAATCCAATGTTTAATTGTTGAAACTACAGCAATGAACGATATAAGTTAAATAATAGATATTTACACGAACATTATTACGAAGTTTATAATGGGTGAAAGATATGCTTACACCCTGTATGTCAACCGGTTGACATACATAGCAAACAGAAAGTGTGCTTTCTCGAAAGCACCCCTTCTATGTCGTTTCCCGCTCAATCAGCTGGACTGGAAACAGGTTTGTACTCGGAATTTCTTCTCCTTGAATCTGTTTTACAACCAAGCCGATGATTCGTTCAGCCATCTCCTCTATCGGCTGCCGTATACTACTCAGACGTGGACTGAGCAGAGAAGCAATCTTTACGTCATCATAACCGATAATTCGCATGTCCTCAGGGATCCGTTTTCCCGCCTGACGGGAAGCCTGCACAGCTTCGGCAGCAATGACATCACTGCTCGCAAATATACCATCAACCGCGGGATACTGCGCCAGAAAACGCATAATCTCTTCTTGGATCTCCTGTTCATCCCGGGCTGAAGCGTCCAGTTGCAGGTGAATCGGGTCAAGTCCAGCATTCCGCATCACTTCTTCATATCCTTGTGCCCTGCCGTTTGCAAGCAAAGCGACATGGTGTGGCCCTCCAATCCCTCGATAGAGAAAGGCTGGCTGTTTGCAATTCTTATCAAGGAGTAGCTGTGTAGCCAGCCTGCCCCCCATCTCGTTATCCGAAGAAACGACCGGAATGTTGTCGGCCACTTCACGATCCAATGAAACAATCGGAAGATTCAGATTCAGGTAATGCTCTACTTCAAGGAGAGAGCTTCCTGTAATGATCGCGTCCACCTTGTTTTTTTTCAACATATCAATGTATTTGCTTTCTTTGCCAACATCTCGATTAGAATTGCATAATAAAAGCTTATATCCGGATTTGTCCGCATAATATTCCAGATAATAAGTCATCTCACTGAAAAAAGGATGGGATACATCTGGAATGATCAGACCAATCATATTGGATTTTTTACGAAACAAAGCTCTGGCCATCTCGTTGGGTTGGTAATCGAGCTCTTTCATTACCCGATAGACCTTTTCGCGCGTTTCTTCGCTAATGTATCCTCTATTATTTAATACACGGGACACGGTTGTAACCGATACTCCTGCTTTTTTGGCAACATCATCAATCTTGGGCATAACCGTTAACCACCTTGCTCTTTTTAATCCATTATAAGCTTAATCGTTTTCCATTTCACTCCAGTTCACATGTTGAACTTCAATGCTACTTCAATGCCCCCTCTGTTATTCCCTTGATAATCTGTTTTTGCAGAAGCAAATACATGATCAATACCGGAACTATCGTCATAATCAACCCGGCCATAAGCGGTGCATAATCCACTGAATAGGACGAGAAGAAATTGTACGTAGATAGTGGTAATGTTTTGTGCTCCGGCGATAACAGCACCAGGCTTGGCAGCAAATAGTCATTCCAGATCCATAAGACATCCAGCACGATCAACGTCACAAATACCGGCCTTAACAGGGGAAGCACAATCTGGAAGAACGTCCGCATACGCGAGCTACCCTCAATAAAAGCCGATTCTTCGAGTTCATACGGGATACCCTTGATAAATCCGTGGAACGTAAATACGCCAAAAGGAACACCAAAACCCAGGTACATAAACAGCAAGGTTAGTTTCGAGTCGAGCAGACTCATATTCCCGTACAGCATCACTAGCGGGATCATTAATACCTGAAACGGTAGAGCTAGTGAAGCCAGCATCGCATAGAAAAGAATGCCGTTCACGCGCCATTTGAAACGAACAAACAGATAACCCGTCATGGATGAGAAAAAAAGAATCAGCAATACGGAGCCCACGGTAATCAGCAACGAGTTCAGAAATCCGTCCAGAAAATTCATATTGTCAAATGCACTGACGTAGTTATCCAGTTGAATTCCTGTTGGCAGCGATAACGGATTTTCCACGAACTGCTGGGTCGATTTGAATGAGTTCATAATAATCATCAAAAACGGCGTGAGAAAAAGAAAGAGCAGCACGTATAGCAGTATTTTTTTCAACGAAGGAAGAAATTGGCGGATCGACATCAGGACTCGACCTCCAATCTCTTGAGCAGATACGATTGTGTCAACGCAATAATGGCGACTACGGCGAAGAGCACCACAGCCTCCGCTTGACCGACCCCGTACTGGTTAGACAAAAATGCCTTTTGCACGATATGATAGGTTGCCAGCTCCGTAGAATTAAACGGCCCCCCTTTGGTCAACGCAAGGTTGATATCGTAGGTCAGAAACGAGCGAGAAATCGAAATAAATACACAGATCACAATAGCTGGAATGGTTAGCGGCAGCATGATCCGGCGAATCGTCGCCATGCGGCTTGCCCCATCGATGCTGGCAGCTTCGAGTACATCGTTAGGAACCCCGGCAAAGCCGGCAATATAGATGATCATGAGATAACCAATCAACTGCCATGACGTTGTGATAACGAGCGCCCAGAAAGCTGTGTCTGTACTGGTTAACCAAGATGTTTCAAACCAGGACCAGCCATACTTCTGCCCTAAATAAGGAAGTACTTGTGAGAACAAAGTCTGCCAAAGATATCCGAGAATAATGCCCCCAATCAGATTGGGAGTGAAAAAACCAGTACGAAGCCATTGCTCGCCTCTTCCGCCACCCGTCAGCGTCAGGGCGATAAAAAAAGCAGCAGCGTTTGCGATAATGACGGTGAAAAATACATATTTAAGGGTAAACCATAATTGAGTCCAGAACACTTTATCCTGCCAAACCGCAATATAATTGGATAGACCGATAAACGTGTTATCCCCGGTGCGCACATCCCAATTGGTGAATGTAAGATACAAACCAACAACGAACGGGATCACAACCACTGCGAGAAAAGCGATGACGGAAGGGCCTCCAAAGAGTAGGAAGGTTCCTGCATTTCTCATCCGTATTTTTCTATCCATGTTGACCTCCTGTGGTTCCCTTGGTAACGGTTTGATAAATGATCTAAAGAACAACTCGATGAATGGAGGATGCGCGCCCTGTATCGAGGCACATCCTCTTTCAGATATTTAAAGATTCTATTTTCCTGCCTGACTTGCCCAGTATGCTTGCACTTCATCTATAAGCCCTTTTCGATCAATTACATCGGCCAAATATTTTTGCATCGACGCACCCGTTTTCGCCCAGTAATCCTGCGGTAAATAGTTAATTACACTGATATTCAGCACTTTACCTTGATCTACGTAACTATTCACTGCTTCAGATAAAATGTTACTGCTTTTCACTTTGACGTCTTTGTATGGCAGTGCCAGCCCCATTTGCGCTACAATCGCATCCTGTCCCTCATCACTGGTTACCATCCACTGAATAAATGCCTTGGCTGCAGCCTGCTGCGCTTCCGTGGAACCTGAATTATCAATAGCAAAGAGTTTTGGTTCGCTGTAAGCCACTTGTGTATTTCCGTAATCTTCAGGATTGTTGCTGATCGGAACAGGGATCATGCCAAACTCTTTGTCGCGGCCTTCCAAGTTACCAATAACAGCCCATGTCCAGTCACCCATAAAATAAAAGGCTGCATCTCCTTTGGCAAAATCTGTACTATCCTTGGTGTAATCTGCCACCAGTGGGTCTTTGGCACGTGCATTGTATTTTTTTAGCAGGTCGAAGGTATCCATTAATCCATTGAAAGCCGCATTATCGGCAAGAGAAACGGTTCCTTTTTCCAAATCTTCAACGAATTTGCGGTTATCTTCCACGTTCTTGGATTGAAGGGAATATGTCAGTCCCAGATAATGTGCTCCGAGAGACCAGTCAGCACCATGGAGCATGACAGGCGCCTTGCCTGCAGCCTCTATTTTCTTAAAAACAGCCTCTAGATCATCGCGGGTTTTGATGCTGTTCGGATCAAAGGAGCCTCCCGTCGCCTCTTCGACTACCCGTTTATTGTATAAGAGCCCATACCCTTGTGCTGTCCAAGGAATACCCAAAAACTGACCATCCAGCAGGGCTCCATCTACCGCACCAGGCTTCGTTAACCCTTCATACGTCGACTTTTCCGAATCCAGATTGAGGAATTTGTCTTTATACTGCAGGATTGTACCTGCATCCAGATTGGCAATTGTAGCCGGGTTTCCTGAAGCAAGCAGTGATTGGAACTTCTCTAGCTGCGCTCCACCAATCGGGGTTGGAATGAGCTCGATGGTTACCTCAGGATGCAGCTCATGATATGTTTTAAACAATTTCTCAAAAACACCGTTGACTTCAGCGGATGTGTTAAAAAAGGTCAATTTCACCTCTTTTGAAGCCTCTCCAGCCGGTTTGTCAGAACCCTGTGCTGAAGAATTTGTTGTTTTATCCGAGGAACAGGCAGTGATGACCAACATCAGTATCAATACGCCAACAAACGGTACCCATGTCTTTTTCATTTCTTAACTTCCCCCCTGGTGTTTGTTATGAATGCGTTTACATTTTGAATACAGCTTTATCATAAACGGTGAGAATCCAATATGTCAACCGGTTGACATAAGTTTTAAAGAGAGTTGTTCTGCTTTGACAATAGAATTCTTGTCATAAAAATATAAAAAATTACAAACAACTGCAATATATCGGGTATTTTTCAAAGGAATAATATAGTAGAATTTACAAAACAAAACTTTTTTTCGTCAAAAGATCTATTAAGAATGTTCCTGAGAGGATGTGATGCCTCCCTTTTTCGAAGTTCAGCCGAGGAATTTATTTTTCTTGTCCAAGCTTTCGCAAGTCACTTATATTGAGGAGAGTGAACACATTGAAGATGAGGTTTAAATTTAAAAAATCAGTCAATCTTTTGTTAGCATGCTTAACTGCTCTACCGCTCATGTTAACTCCAACCAACGTATCTGCAGCAAGTGATGCCAACATCAACTTATCCTCAGAAAAACAAGTAATTCGTGGCTTTGGTGGCATCAACCACCCGGTTTGGGTTGGTGATTTAACTGCAGCACAACGTGAAACCGCTTTCGGGAATGATCAGAATCAGCTAGGATTCTCTGTACTCCGAATCTGGGTGGACCCAAACCCCAATAATTGGGCTCTTGAAATTCCTACAGCCAAACGTGCGATTGAAAAAGGAGCTATCGTTTTTGCATCACCTTGGAACCCACCAAGCAGTATGGTTGAGACGTTTAATCGAAACGGTGATACCAATGCAAAGCGTTTACGGTATGATAAATACGCTGCTTACGCGCAACATCTGAACGATTTTGTAACATTTATGAAAAACAACGGCGTAAACCTGTATGCCATTTCCGTGCAAAACGAACCGGATTATGCCCATGACTGGACTTGGTGGACACCACAGGAAATCCTCCGTTTCATGAAAGAAAATGCAGGCAGCATTCAAGGCACCAAAGTCATGGCTCCAGAATCCTTCCAATACCTGAAAAACATATCTGATCCTATTCTGAATGATCCGCAAGCTCTTGCTAACATGGACATTCTGGGAGCACATTTGTATGGAACGCAGTTCAGCAATTTTGCCTATCCTCTGTTCAAACAAAAGGGAGCCGGCAAAGAGCTCTGGATGACCGAAGTGTATTATCCGAACAGTGATAATAATTCCGCTGACCGGTGGCCAGAAGCGCTCGACATCTCCTACCACATGCACAATGCAATGGTTGAAGGCGACTTCCAAGCCTATGTATGGTGGTATATCCGCAGATCCTATGGACCAATGAAGGAAGATGGTACGATCAGTAAGCGTGGATACAATATGGCTCATTTCTCCAAATTCGTTCGCCCAGGCTATGTCAGAGTAGATGCTTCGAAAAACCCGGATACAAACACTTTCGTTTCTGCTTACAAAGGAGATAACAAGGTCGTTATCGTAGCCATTAACCGCAGTACTTCGGCAAAAAGTCAACGCTTTGTGTTGCAAAATGGCAATGCATCCACTGTATCTTCGTATGTAACAGACAGCAGTCGTAATCTGGCAAGTCTTGCACCAATTAACGTTTCCAATGGCGCGTTCACTGCTCAACTCCCAGCACAGAGTGTAACAACTTTTGTTGCTAATATTACTGGGGGCAACGGTGGCGGTAATGTAGGCACAGGCACCACATATGAGGCCGAAACAGGAACAACACTTACTGATGCAGTCATAGAAACACTTTATCCGGGTTTTACCGGTTCTGGATATGTTAACTTCAACGCTTATACAGGCTCAGCAATTCAATGGAATGATATCAATAACACAATAACAGGCACCAAAAATGTAAAGTTTCGTTATGCTTTGGAAAGTGGTACGCGGACCTTAGATATTTATGTTAATGGAACAAAAGTAATCAGTAATGAGCCATTTACTGGAACAGGAAGCTGGTCAACCTGGGGTGAAAAAACAATTCAAGTGCCCATGAATTCAGGTACGAATACACTCCGAATCGTAACAACAGGCACAGAGGGACCCAACATTGATAACATTACGGTAACTGCAGCTTCATAAGTTATCTGATTTTAACCCATTTTTTCTTTTTTAGCGGGCAAAAAGTAGCCAAGCTCCCAGGTTGTAGCAAACCTAAGTTGCTCGACTCTTTTAAGAGCAGTACTGTAATTTAAGACTATTGATTTTCCTTTATAGCATTAAATAGAAAAAGACCCCTTAAGCAATAGCCTAAGGAGTCTTTTTCTATTTAATGCGGTCGAGAGGACTCGAACCTCCACGGGGGGTTAGCCCACACGGACCTGAACCGTGCGCGTCTGCCAATTCCGCCACGACCGCATATAATGGTCTTTCCAATTATTATCGGCGACAAGAAATAATATACCACGCGTAGTTTAACATGTCAACACACACATCTATTCATCACCAAACAAGTGCGAATCAGATATGTGTCCGATTCGCACCCATTAGTCCTGCTTCAAACAAACTTATATACCAGTCAGCAGTGACTTACTAGAAGATTCGGTTAAATAAAAAGTTTACTATAGCTTGGACGGCCAGTTACCGTACCATGCATAACCGCCTCTTCTTTCCTTCTCAATATCACTTAACTTATATTTCACTACTCCGTCACGTCCAACAAAAATAGGTTTGTCCGTGCCGAGTTCGTAAAAACGCGCCCAGATCGGTGATGCACTGGAATCGGCAATAATTCGGCTATCCCCATTTGCTCTCTCATACCGATATCCTGTAATTTTGACTTTGTTAAACCAGGCTTCGGCACCTTTGATGGATGCAGTGATTCTTGAACTAGCCGGTCTGGTCTTTAGAAACTTCACAATGTTTACGCTCTCACCCGCCGTTAATGAAGGCACTTCATAGATTCTTGCTCCCGCTGGTCTAAGTGAACTGGAATCATGTTGTTGTCCCCAAGCCGTTAACTTCCCACCGGATACCACCTGGGTATTCAGGATGGCATCGACTCCTTTGGAAACCGCATTTTTACAGCGATTCGCCAGAGAACTGTCGATAAAGGAGAAGTTCCCCTTACGTCCTGCGACTTCATCAAGCATGTACATTACATTAATCATCGCATCATCATTATAGGTAATATGTTTATGATAGCCGGAACTTTGATAGACTTGAGGCCAGCCGCCATTGGAGTACTGCATATTAAGCAAAAAGTTGATTCCTTTGATCGCTGCAGCAGAGTATCGCGGATCATTTGTTTTTTTGAATTCACTTGCTAGTCTTCTGATTTCTGAGTATGTAGCTTTGTTATCGATCGTTGATTTGGCCCATTCACCTGACGTCTGACTGTAATCTTTTCTCCAGCCTCCATCCGGGCGCTGATTTTTTAAGATATCGGACATACTCGCCGTTGTGCCAGATGCATCAGCTGCCGATACCGTTGGTACAGGAAGTGCCGCCATTCCTGCTACGGAGAATACCATAGAACACGCCAGTACAAATGTTACTAATTTTTTGGCTTTCACTAACCAACACGCTCCTCCCTACTATATAGTCATATCTTTTATCTTGTTTTATGTTCACTATGAGCGATTCAATTGTAGCTCTTCCACCTCCCATAAATCATTAATTTACATATAGAACAATAAAAATGATTCAAAACCAAAATATGGTCACAAAATCAATTTATGCGAAAAAATAATTTTTGTCAATATTTGCAACAGGACTATATAGATTATTCATTAAATAAACTCTTTTTTTATTTTTGTTTTAATTTATTTGCTAATGTATAAATATCCTCGAAGTTATTGGTTTTAAGAATCATTTTCTCTGTGTCAAAGATCAGTAATGTTGGACTTTTATCAATATCGAACATTTTTACATAATTATACTTTTGCGACGTATCCCCCATACTTATAAAATTCAGCTTGCTGAAACGAAGGGAAGACATCACTTCATCTGTATTTACAATTCCTAATAACTGTTTGTTCAACGTAGTCAAGTCTGAATCCACGTTCCAAAATACATAGCCACTATATGTTCCCTGTTGCTGCGAACGTAATTCGTTCATTGCTGCTTCTTTGTTATCAGTTGAACAGCTCGCTGTCATTACAGCCGTAAAGACGACCAAGATAATAATTAGCGCTTTTCTCATCGTGAATAACCTCCTCGAAATAGCCAAGTCATATTTAATACATTAACTCACAAGCTTTAGAGGCTGCTCTCCAGCAGCCTCTTGAACTTCTCATTCTAAACACTTATTCATTTTTATTCTTGCAATATATGTTTTATTCACTGACTACAGAAGCCGTAAATGAGGGAATCGAGAACGAATCCGTAAATACGACATCTTGGGCAGGAATATCACCGAAATAGTACAGTGCACCGATCTTCACCGTGGCACTACTGGAAACTGAAGTTGTCTTTCCTGCTCCAGTGATATTCGTTGTGCCTTACAAATAATAAGCATCCAACTCTGAACCATTTTTGTTTAGGAAGTCCGTATATTGTCTATTTAATCTCCAGGAGGCGTTGGAACCATTAGATATTGAATTGTTAGAACCTAACGGGAACGTTACTCCTATCCCAGCGCCTTTATAAGATAATTTAATCGTTACATTTTTAGGATTATTCGGATTATCAACAATTGGATTTGTGATCCCGATTGGACCAGATGTAAATGAGTAGTTAGCTGAAGTTGATATGTTAGCTTCGGCTAAGCCTAAAAGATGTGCGCTTTCCTTATCAGCCAAACCAAGTAAATATTTGTTACGCAGAAGTTGTTGATCACGTCTGGGTAATGACTTCAGCAATTGTTCCATCCATTTAGATTGTTCTTTTCGTTCATAGCATTGTTCAGGAATTGGTGATACGTCTAATATGTTATCCATGTCGTTCTCGTTGTTAAAAATATGTATCCATCGCCTTTTCTTTTTTTGTTTTTCTACATAATTGAGAGTTACATTGTGGACGGTTCGCACCATATAACAATATTGTTGATCCGCGGCAAGCATAAGCAAGGTTTGCTTTTTATCGAAAAGTCTGACGAAAGATTCTTGAACTAAGTCCTCTGCAGTAGATGCATCGTGAGTCATGTAATATGCTTTTTGCTTCATACTGAGATAGTTTTCCCTATACAATTTCTCAATAATATTAGTAGCGCTTTCAATTTCAGGTTTTGCATTTGCAAACGAGGCAGACATGGATATTCCTCCTTCTCATCTGACTTTTATTTGTTGCAAATCTAGTTATAATAAAATCATAATAATAGAATAAATTACTTATATTGCAATATAAATTCAGACCAAAATCCATTTCCTGATCTTTTCAAAAAAAGGACGAAAAAATAGTTACTTTTTTGTAAACAATATTCCCGTTAAAGTCGACTTATTTCTCTATAAAATCGAGAATTCCGCTAACATTGAGGCTAAATGAAGTGTTTTAAATGGGTTTGACAATTACGCATTTATGCAATATAGTTTCAAATAGTTACAAAAACTTAATTATTCATTTGCCGAGTTTCAGGATTGAAAACGGGGGAACCATTTTGGGTGAATTATTCTTATACATAGGAAATATAGGGAACCTTCTACCGAACCCTTAGCTAACTCCGTAGGCATCGAAGGGAGAACATTGATTTTGAAAAAACTGATCATTTCTATTTTTGGAGCTGCTGTACTATTTACATCCGGGGCAACAAGCACAGAGGCAAGCACAATTAATACGGTGGTTAACAATATGACAGGTATCCCGTACAAATGGGGCGGCACAACCATGGCTGGCTTCGATTGTTCCGGGTTTATGAGATATCTTTTTAACAAATACAGCATTGAATTGCCACGCACATCGCAACAACAAGCCAAAGCCGGAACACCTGTCTCCAAAGCAAATATTCGAACAGGAGATTTGGTATTTTTCAACACAACAGGTAGAGGCATCTCACATACAGGAGTATACATCGGCGGAGGTCAATTCGCACATGCTTCCAGCAGCAAAGGTGTCAGCGTCACCAAGTTGTCCAATCCGTATTTCAGTGATCGTTATGTAACCGCAAGACGGGTGACAGGCCAATTTATGTATAATAAAATGTTGGGTAAAATCTAAGCAGACTTCTAGCAAGTCCATTTCACACCGACATAAGCAGCAACAATAAAAAGGAGGTTCCGGTTTAACCCGAGACCTCCTTTTTGATGTTAAAATCAGAATCTAATGCAACGCCTTTTGCACACGCATTGCCCCTTGTGACAAGGCATGTCCGCCCCCTACAGCTCCTGCGACAGCTACCGTCTCCATGATCTCCTGATCGGTCGCTCCCTTTGACCTTGCTTCCTCTACATGATAGAACGTGCAGACTTCGTTATTGGCGAACAAACCGATACCTAGCGCAATTAACTGCTTCGTTTTGGCATCAAGCACACCCGGCTGGAAGCATTCGCCCGTAAATTCATGGTACGATTTCACCACTTCCGGGAGAACATCACTTAACGCGCCAATCTGATCCTTATAAGCATGAACTTTATCATTCATTAATGTCATGGCTTGCAGCACACCCTTTCGGCTGTAAATACAGCGAATTGTTCCACTGTACCTATCTTCTCTCGCGTGTGTCGCAAATATGCCTGATCTTGATGGTAATTCCAAACATTTTGTTATCGAAAAATTCTCTTTGCATGATTTTATTGTTTTTATCAAATTCAGATCCGTCATGCGAAGTACCCCACCATTAAATGCTAAGATCACTTTGACGAGGCTCACTGAACAACTGATAGCGGTAACGACGGTCCAGCTTCACGACACGGCGATTCTGTCTGCGAATTAGCACTTGTTCATCATCCCAGGCTACCACGATGCCAGTTACATCGTTAGACTCGAGCTCATCCCGCACCACTCTTACCTTTTCCCCTGACAATCGCAGGGCATCCAACTCTGTATCACTAATCATATTTAGACTCCTATATTCAAATTTCTTTACAAAAAGAGACCTAAATGAAAGGTCATTTAGGTCTCACGTGACTGTATTGGACTGTCATGTCATTCGAAAAATATCCCGACTGAGAGTTACCGCTGAGCGTGCTCTTTGCTGTCGTTCTTCTCGAACCAAAAATCAAGCACTTTGGCGGACATCACACGTTCTTCAAGGTACTCCACTTGGTGCGGTGTAAATTGTTCTTTCCAAGAGAAGGACAACTCTTCACACAAGCCTACAATCGTCAGTAATTCTGACCAGGCAACATAGCGTTTGTACCAGAAAAATTGAGGATGTTCAATCATATAGGGATAAAGGTCATCGAATTCCGTATGTTTACAATCCAGGGCACGTTCAAAATGAACTTTCGATTCCGCCAGCTTATTCATAAAAAATTGATCTGTTGCCGGTTGGTTCCCCATGGTGTTGCCTCCTCTCCCTAACATAACCCCATTATAAAGGAAATCTAAGGCCATGCAAAGTGATAGTTCAAAAATTAGGCCCAATTTCCTTCAAAAAGTCACATTTCATTATCGTCGAATTGCACGGTGCCATTATTTAGTGAACGAATGCGCACAAGAGCTTCTACTGGAATTCCTTGCTCACGGATGGTGCGGGCACCAGCCTGGAAGCTCTTCTCAACCACAACACCAAATCCCACAAGCTCTGCGCCGGAACGCTCAATAATTTTAATTACGCCGCGGGCGGCATCTCCGTTTGCAATAATGTCATCAATGAACAAAATGCGGTCATTCTCATGAATGTATTCGCGAGATACCATAATATCCGTTACGATCCCTTTCGTAAAGGATGGTACACGTTCGCAGTAGGCATCAGGATCGGCCAGAAGCGTTTTTTTGCGGCGGGCAAATACCAAAGGCACCCCCAGTTCATGCGCTGCGGCAAAAGCAACCGGAATCCCTGATGATTCAACAGTAATCACCCGAGTTACTCCACTCTCGCGAAAACGAGCAGCAAACTCCCGTCCCATCTCCATCGTTAATGCAGGATCAATCTGATGATTCAGAAGACCATCCAGTTTCAATACCTGATCCGAGATGACGACACCTTCTTGTAAAATTCGTTGTTTTAATACGTCCATGATTTGACCTCCCAAGCCTATCCTATGAGGTATAAAGTATCATATATACAGCTGCAAGTTCAAGCAAAATCCCCCTAAGTCCGGATAACCTGACCATTCAGCGTCGTTAGCTCACCCTGCAGTCATGACTTTTATGGGTCAAGCATAACCTGTACTATGGTACCCGCATGTCCAACCAATTCCGGGACCTGAAAGGGGAAACACATGAAACAGGTATTCCGGGTGCTGCAGATTGCATTCACATACATCGGAACCGTCGTAGGGGCCGGCTTCGCCACAGGACAGGAAATATTGCAGTTTTTTACCCAGTATGGCAAGTGGGCCACAATCACCATCGTTTTATCCACCATGCTATTTGTCTGGCTCGGAACCAAAATGATGCTTATTGCTCATGATACCCGTTCGCGTTCCTATGAGGATCTGAACAAACATCTGTTTGGCCACAGGGCTGGCAGATGGATTACATGGATAACACTTATTGTTCTGATCGGTGTAAACAGCGTCATGCTCGCCGGGGCAGGTTCTGTGTTTATGGAACATCTGGGTTTACATTACCAAACAGGTTTGATCATTACTTTGATTGGTACATACCTTCTTCTCGGACGCGGAATGCAGGCTATTTTGCAAATGAACAGTATTGTAGTACCCATGATGTTACTGCTGTCCCTGCTTATGATTTTCAGTACGCTGCATCATCCGGGTGTCTATCGTTTTGTTACACTGACAACAGACAGCAATCCCTTTCAGATATGGATTTCCCCGTTGCTTTACACCGCATTTAATCTTGCGCTCGCTCAAGCGGTACTTGTCCCTGTAGGCAATCAAATTCGTCATCGCAATACATTAAAATGGGGCGGAATTCTAGGCGGGATTGGCGTAGGTTTTATGCTGATGGCAGCCCATTTTGCAATGTCGGCCCAGATGCCAGGCATCATACAGTTTGAAATCCCGATGGGCAGTATCGCTTTTCAACTAGGATGGATTGTACAGTCTGTATATGTCACACTCATTTTCATGGAAATATTCACAACGTTTGTTGCCGACATCTACGGCATGACTTTGCAGCTTCGACAACATGTCGATGTTCATCCCCGGTTAATTACACTGATCATCATGATGCTGTGTTACTCGTTCAGCCAATTTGGCTTCAGCTCCCTTCTTTCCGTTCTTTATCCCATTTTCGGATGTATGGCACTCTTTTGGGCGGGTAAACTGATTAGGGATCGCTGGGGCACATTTCGTGGCCGGAATAATGTTAATTGAGTTCGTAGATACGAGGTTGAAGTCGTTTTAGATAGATAAAGTTGTGGTACAATTTAAAGTAAATCTAAATTTAAGGATGGGTTCTGATGAAAAAAGCAGACAATGTAGCCTCCTAAATTCGTTTCATATAAAATTTAGGAGGCACATCTAATGAATTTTAATAAAATTGATTTTAACAGTTGGCAGAGAACAGACATATTTCATCACTATATGAATCAAAATACTTCATTCAGCCTAACCAATGAAATGGATATAACTGCTTTATATCAGTTCATCAAACAAAAAGAATATCGATTCTATCCTGCGTTTATCTTTATGATCACGCGTGTGATCAATTCACATCCCTCTTTTAGAACGGGTTACAATAAAGATGGAGATTTGGGTTATTGGGATACGGTGGAACCACTTTATACCATATTTGATCAACCATCTGAGTCGTTCTCTGCCATTTGGACTCATGTTCCAGTTGATTTCAACACGTTTCAAGACACCTACATTTCGGATGTAGAAAAATATAAACGTTCAGGCAAGTTGTTTCCCAAGACCCCCGTACCTGAAAATGTGTTTTCTCTTTCAATGATTCCTTGGACATCTTTTACTGGATTCAACTTAAATATCAACAATAATAGTCGTTACCTTCTTCCCATCATTACGGCAGGGGGATTCATCCATAAAGAGAATTCAATATTTTTGCCATTATCGTTACAGGTTCATCATTCGGTTTGTGATGGTTACCATGCCGGATTGTTCATGAATGCTGTTCAGGAATTAGCAGGCACTCCAGAGGATTGGCTGTTGTAAAAATCCGTTATATACACAAAAGCCGCTGTAGTCATACAGCGGCTTGTTTCATATATATGCTTTCCCAGTGTTACGTCTGGAATTGCAAGTACATTTTTTTCAAATCATTCACCGATCTTCCCAGTGAGTAAAATGTTTTGGCTTTTTCACAAGCGGAACGAGCCAGTTCATAGCGATATGCCGGGTCCAGCATGACCTTTTCCAAGGCATCAGCGAGCGCAGATGGATCTTCAGGCGGTACGAGCAGTCCGTTCACTCCATCTTCAATCTGTTCGGGAATCCCCCCCACATCGGTGCCTACAAGCGCCAGACAGCTAAGCGCCGCTTCAGCGAATACCGAACCGAAGGCTTCTGCACGCGATGGCAGTACAAACACATCAAAAAACGGCATAAACTCTTCAGGATGCAGCGTATATCCATAAAAAATCGTTTCATTATAAATTCCCAGACGCTGTGCCAGCTCTTCCAGATCGGGACGAATCGGTCCGTCTCCAATAATGTGAAGTACATAATCATGTCCCCTATCCTTTAACTCCGCACAAGCTTTAAACAAAATATCTAGCCCTTTGGCGGGAACAAGGCGGCAAACCGTTACCAGTTGCGGGACCGCATTATCATGGGGAATCGGCTTGAACCGCTTCTCATCAAAACCATTCGGAATAATGCCGATGCGGTCTGGATTTTTCACATACGGGCTCAAATATCGACGGAATGAATCGGATACCGTTAGCAAACGCTCTGCACGATACTCAAGCTCTCCATAGATGGCCTGCAGGAATTGGTGTTCCAACCCATCCGGCTCTATACGGCCATTCAGAATAAGCTCTCTCTCGTAACTGGAGTGAATGGTTTGAATGAGAGGAACCTCAGGAAACACCGACTTCATGGCAAGCCCTGCAATAGGATGATGCGCATGAATCAGATCATAGGGCTTCTGAATGCGGAGCTTGGTCCACCATAGATAATCACGATACGTCTGAATATATTTTTGTACCACAGGACTATCCTGATAGACGGTCCAGTCAAACGTATCAAACTGTACTTCCTCTCTCCCTTTGTTACGAATACGTTTGGGCAAGGAGAACAGGTCCATCTCCCATCTTGGGCTTGCAAACCTCTCCTGCATGTATGGAATCATAGAGGATACACCTCCGGGCTGCTCCGGAGGAAAAAATAGAGCCTGTAGCAATTTCAACGTTATCCCCCTCTCCAGCTTCATTTCTCTTTTTCCACATTCATTTATGATATATTAGAACATATGTTCAGTAAAGCGGCTATTGAGCCCCCAACTCCGTTCTTCACACGAGAAATGTATTTTCATGCACTTTATTGCATATCATCACTTTCTATTATGACATAGAAAAACTTGAACTTCTACCATTTTGATAACTAAATTATGGAGTCGTATATACAACATATTCAGTCAACACAACATGCAGAAGCTTATGTTTTACATTCATCTCTTTATCTCTTCATCAAAGGAATAAGCTATTTACAGAAAACTTGACGGACAAGCTTGACAGCTTCCAGCTCCTTCCACGTGATATCCTTAACAATGCCGCCACGAATTCTCTACATCTCAACCGGTTTTTCGTAAATGCTGAATCCGTCGTGAGCCCCTGCATAGTGAAATCCATTTCTTGCATAAAAGGTGTTTAAAGTGACATTGTCAGCCCCGCAATCCAATCGTACGAGAGACTTATTTTCGAATTGTATGCCACGGATTGACCATTCCAATATGGATTTCCCCAGACCTGTTCGAGCATATTTTCTTCGTATAGCGAGCCGATGCAGATAGAGTGCCTCATCTTCTGCATGGGCCTGATCCCCCCAGAGCTTAAGATCCCATGGACTTGGCTTCTGCATGAGAATGACCATTCCAGCGATCTGTGCTTCTTTTTTGAAAACAAAGACGTCCCCTCGCCGAATGGCCGAAGGTGTATTATGAGAATCCTCCCCTTGCAGCAATGCATGCCATTGGGAAGATCCTTTACTTTTCAACCAGGATGCCGTCTCTGTAAGCAATGAAAGCACCTCTTCCGTGTCCTCTGGCTGTGCTTGAACAGCTTGAAAGCCATCATTAATGAACTGACTGCGAATGGTGAATGTGTGTGTCATCATGCCCCTCCATTGTTCATACTTATATGCTCCGGTTTCGACTGCTCGCTTCCCTTGGTTTGGACTATGTCCAAAGCCAAAAGTGGGTCCCATTCGATACTATCGCAACTGCACATAACTAGTCGTAATATACCGAGAAAAGTTTTTTTCGTCAAAAATTAATTAAAAATGCTCAAAAAAAAGGATAAAAGGCTTTCGCCTCTTACCCCTCCATTCTGGCTTCATCAATAATCTGATTACGGTAGAGCATCGTGAGATGTAGTGAGTCGAATTCGATCTCTTTGTTCAGCTCCCTCATTAGCACTTCTACCAACGTTTTACGCTGCACACTCGTGCCTGGTACATCATAATCCATATAACCTGTCAGATCGGAATGTGCCGTATCGATGGTCGCTGTTCCCACTGGCAGACCTCCGCGCTCCTGAACGAAAAGATCATAGATTCTGAACTCCCGATCCCTGTTCCTGAGCATTACATAACATGCTTCTTCCGCCTCTTCCGGCTCAATCATATCTCCGGTCGAATCAAAGGAGTTATCTTCATCTTCCTCCAGCTCCTCGGAAAAATCACGATGTACCCATTCAAGCGTCTGCAATTCGTTCCCCTGATGCCATATCCGAATGGTAATCGTATCGATAATCTCCTCATCCAATTCCCGTACAAGCAATTCTGCCGCAGCTTCCTGTACCGTTTCATCAGGTTCTTCGTACCAGTGAATCTCCCCCTGTGCATCGGCTCCATACTGTTTCAACGTAGCCTCTGCTACCTCTTCCCCTTCAACATCATTGAATACATAGCTAGATAAGTTACGACCAGCACTGATCATCTCCATTTCCAGCAGATGTTCGTGGTCTTCATATGTAAACGACTCGTCCCGAGATGCGGGAATGATATTCACCTCGCCCGGCAAATCATCGCCATAACGACTCTCTTCATCATTCAGTCCGTCTTCCACAGCCGCTGTTCCGCCAGAAGGCCATAACGCCTCCTCACTTCGTTCCGCTGGTTGCAGTACAGAATGCAACGTGCCACAGCTCACCAAAACTTCATAGTAGGATGCCGCCACCGCATCTGCAAGCACACGAACATAAGCATGTACCTTTTCAATAATGAGCTGCTCTACTGCCTCTTCTATAGACTCCTGTTCCAGTTGAAGGCTGCCTGACAGTCGCTCTCCTTCTCTGTAGATCAGTAAAAGCGAGCCTGTATATCTGCCAGCCACCATAATATCCTGCACTTCACCACTTGCTGTTCGCAGATCCATCGTTAAATCAATCTGTACCATTGCCAGTCCTCCTCATTCCTAACGTATTCTCTTAGGATGCCCCTAGAGACAGTAGTTTATGAGGCACTGTACATTTTCGAACGACGATTGGAGCCATTTTCACAGGTCAAGTAAACAGGCAACGAAAGATTTATACCGACAAAATATACTTGTGAATCGCGTGTGCAACCCCTTCATCATTGTTGGACAAGGTCACTTCATCGGATGCAGCTTTCACCTCTTCAGGAGAGTTATCCATCGCAATCCCTTTGCCAGCGAACGTGAGCATTGTAATATCATTAAAATAGTTGCCAATCGCCATGATCTCGGATGGCACAATGCCTTTGGAATCAGCCAGCCTTTTAAGCGCCGCTCCTTTGGAAGCTTCGGGATGCATCAGATCAATGAAAAAGTCACCGCTGCGTGTCATGTAATATGGCAGATTCCAAGACGTCCACTCGCGCTGGACCGCATCCATCTGCTCGATAGGGCCAAAAGCTGTAAACTTCGCCAGAGGTTCAGTCATATCCGCCCACCGAGGAAGCTTAAGCGGCTCAGTCAGGAAATTATAATACATCTGCCTTACCTGCAATTCCAAACCTTCGGGTTGATCTACATATAGTCCAAAGGCGGTATTGATGTCGAAATGTACACCATTTTCACGGCAATATGTCATAATAGGCTCCAACCCCTGGGTATCCAGAGCAAACTGATGAATGACTTCACGCGTTTCCACTTGCGCAGTAACGGCACCGTTATGCGTGATAACATAACCATCCAGCCCCATCTGTTTCATAAAAGGAATCGTGTTGGCCGGGCCCCGGCCTGAACAAAGCACAATCTCTGCCCCTTGACGCGAGGCCTGAATGAGTGTTTCTTGTGTCCATTCAGTCAATTCATGATCATCATTCAATAAAGTTCCGTCAACATCCAGTGCAATCAATTTGTACGTCATATGCTCCTCATCCCATCTGTGTTTAGTTGGCTGCATTATTATTTCGTAAACAGATCAGCTCTTCGGCGGTTAACTCGCGGTAACTTCCGATCGCCAGATCGGAAGCCAGCTTCAGTTCGCCCATGGCTACACGTTTCAGGTAGATGACACGTTTATCCACAGCCTGGAACATGCGTTTGACCTGATGAAACTTGCCTTCATGGATAATTAGCGAAATAAGCGATACGATGCCTTCCTCTGTTTCTTCATATCCCAGTACAGTCAGCTCAGCCGGCATGGTCTCATACCCGTCATCGAGTTGAACGCCAGCTGCGAAACGCTGCACATCCTCTTCATCCACTTTCCCAAGCACCCGTGCTTCGTATGTTTTGGGTACATGTTTTCGAGGGGATAACAGATCATGGGCAAGAGGGCCATCATTTGTCAAAATAAGAAGTCCCTCCGTATCTTTGTCCAGCCTTCCTACCGGGAACGGTTGAAAGACACGATCTTCCTTGCGCAGCAAATCGAGCACCGTTTTATCCCGAGCATCTTCCGTCGCAGATACAACACCCGGCGGTTTATGAAGCATTAAATAGATCATTTCACGGTAGACAACCCGCTCACCATCTGCTTCAATGATGTTGATTGCCGGATCGACCTGAACACCACTGTCCTTTACTGTTTTACCATCCACATGAATACGTCCCTGTTTCACCATTTTTTTAAGCTCGCTGCGTGTACCTACACCCATATGGCTTAAAATTTTATCCAATCGCTGCGTTTGTTTGCCTTTCCCACTCATACCGATGTCCACCTCCAACCTGCAGGGTATTCATTCTTCAGCACACCATCTAACCATTTGCCCCAACCGGCCGCATATCCATCCACGCACACGAGCACATAACCCTTAGCCGCTGTTCCTTCCAGAAGGTTAAGACGTCTTTGCTCTACATTCAGCGTTTCTCCTTTCAGGTACCTTACTGCTTCTCCATCTTCAGAAGACAGATGAACACTTCGATGTGCCTCCGATGCACGCAAAGCGCACGCTAGGGGATGGGACGGCACGAATCTCCCATTTTTAACCGTGCCCATAAACCATCCGGGGCGAATCACTTTCAACCCTTCCAACCGGGCAGCACCTACCGCCGACTGATATACACGATCCCCGTAACATACTGTTTCACCTTCAAGCGACAGTTCCAAATTTTCATGTACAAACTGAGTGTAGACCGCTACTGGATCAACGGAGCTGGAATCAGCACCTCGTCCTTGCCCTCGCTCAGATTTGCGACCACCAGCCTCTTTCTCTTTCTTGCCGGGTTTCGCAGTGTGTTTACCACCTCGTGTGCTTTTGTCGTTGCTTTCTCTGGATTCAACCCGTAACAAACGTTCCTTTTTACGATCGGCTTTGGTCATAGGAAGCGAAGCCGATCGTAAAAAGGAACGATCCTCACTCGGTTCATGCAACAATCCGGACTCAGTAACACGTTGTCCAGCACCACGTTTTTCTTCATGTAATTCTTGATCTAACTCTAGATTAGATTCATCAGAGTGTTTTAACACAGCAACATAATGTCCCTCTCCTTCTAACAAGTGAGGCCACAATCGGGCTGTACCGCGTGTTTGGTCCAGCACTTCTTCGGTCTTAGTTGCCTGCTCTGGCAACATCTCACGCACCCAATCCGGACGTCCAGGGGCAAATCCAGCGGTATCAGCAATATGAACTACTGAAAAATCACAATTCATGTTCAAAAACTCTGCGATCATCGCTTCGTTTTCCTCTGGAGCAAAGGTACAGGTCGAATATACAATGGTACCTCCCGGAGCCAGTAACCGAGCCGCCGTTTCGAGAATATCGCGCTGCATCAGCACGCACTTCTCCACAGAATGATGTTCCCAGGATTTCACCATGTCTTCATCCTTACGGAACATGCCTTCGCCTGAGCACGGTGCATCGATCAACACTTTATCAAAATAATGGGGAAACGCATCTGCAATGCGCTCAGGTGACTCATTTAGCACAACGGCATTTCTTACGCCGTACAGCTCCACGTTTTTGGCAAGTGCTTTGGTGCGCTCTGCATGAATGTCATTCGTGACAAGCACCCCCTTACCTTGCAGCTTGGCAGCAATCTGGGTTGATTTCCCCCCAGGAGCAGCACACAAATCGAGCACGCGATCTCCAGGTTGTACGTTCAGTTGCTCCACGGGAGCCATTGCACTCGGTTCCTGAATATAATAGAGACCCGCGTGATAATAAGGATGTAAGCCTGGCTTCACCCCATGAGGCACGTAAAAACCCGTTTTGCACCATGGAATAGGTCTTAAGTCAAAGGGGGCAATCTCTTTAAATTGTTCCATCGATATTTTAAGCGTATTTACGCGAAGTCCGGCATGCGGAGATTGTTCATACGATTTCATAAAAGATTCAAATTCATCGCCAAGCAAACGTTGCATTCGCTCGGCAAAGTCCAAAGGTAGCTGTACGGCCATAGTTCCACTCATCCTATCCTGTTAAAATGACATATTGCTCTATGTTATCATATCCTGATTTTGCTTGCCTATCCTATCATGTGTATTCCACTACAACGTGTAATGTAGTATAATGCTAATAGATTGTTTTATCAGCAAAAATTCGGTTGTTTATGCATATTATCCCAGCCTATATTTTTGTTGCAATTTTATCTCGATATGAATAATGGGGGATGAACAATGAATTCCAAGAAGAAAAAGAAAAGCGCCACAATCCTGATCTTCCTCGGCATACTAGTCGTCATGATTGCTGCGCTAGTTCTCGTGAACCAACAATCCAAGAAACAGATGGATGCTGTAGAAAATGCTTATGGCATTGCAGCCTCCAAGCTTAATCCGGCTACACGGGAGTTGCTCAATGATCCCAACTATCAACAGATCATTCTGCCGGCTGATCTGAAGGCCAGAATGGATAACAAGGATAGCTTCTTTGTTTATTTCTTTGCTTCCGACTGCTCACACTGCCGTGCAACGACACCACAATTGATGCCGCTGGTAGACAGTGAAGGAATTAAGCTTCCACAGTTTAACCTGCGTGAGTTCGAATCTGGCTGGACAGATTACAACATTGAATTCACACCTACACTTGTCTATTACCAAGATGGCGTTGAGAAAGACCGCATGGTTGGCGGTTTGAAAGAAAATGGAAGCGACAACGGTTACACACTGGACGACTACAAGCAATTTTTTGATAAGTATAAAGGCAACGCAACTCCAAGTAAAAGCTAACTTCAATGAACTCTAAGGAAAACTAAATTTAATAAGCACGAAGTAAAACTAACTTCAATAACCCAAAAACACCCCGATCATTCCTGTACCGGAATCGTCGGGGTGTCTTGTTATACAAGACATAGGATGTATGGTCCTAATTATTTGCATGATGATTAGCGTTCTCGTCGTGCTCATGTAACTCCGTCTGCTGTAGTGCCTTCATTTTCTCTTCGTAAATTCGTCCTCGTGTTGGACTTCGCCGTTGCGGAACATTAGGTTTCAACTCCAGCGACCTGTTCTGCATCTGCTCAATAAGTTCCTGATCCTCAATAAGGATAGACAAATCACGATACTCAAGTGTTTCAGGATCATGATCTTGTAACTCGTTTACAATGCTGCGAACGTCCGCTTTCAATTCTCCCAGATGGATACCGAGAATAATGTCAGGATACGATTCCAGCAATTCGAGTGAACTTTGTAGCATCATTCGTCCGCCGCGAAGATTACGGTTTCTGTAATGATACAGCCCCACCGCGATTTGCAGCAAACCTTTGTACAGCGGATCACGGTTCCGTTCCAGCCACAGTTCCTCAAGCACTTCATGACATTCGAAATAATCCTGATCCCGATTAAAATAAATCAGATAATCAATGTAGAGCGGTTCATAGCTGCTCATCTGGGTTTTCGCCCTTTCTGGCGTTGTTCAAAAGTTCCTTCACATCGTCCAGAAGTACTTTGAGTCCCTCCATATCATTCCGTTCCCAACAATCATTAAATCGCCTTTGGGCTTCAATCGCCTCATGAACAAGATGATAGAAGTACAGCTGTTGAATGATGCTGAGCGTTCTTGACACGATATTGGAGTCATCCTCGAACGCCTTTTGTGCCTCTAGAATCTGCAGACGGATCGCTGACATCTCATTATCGAGAACGAAGGCTGCTTCTGCTGTTTTCTTGAGTCTAGCTCGCATATCTTCCGGCAGACTTTCCCGGTATTTATAGCTCAGAGAATGTTCTATTGTTGCCCAGAAATTCATGGCAAGCGTCCGAATCTGAATTTCAGCGAGAACTTTTTTCTGCCCCAAGGCTGTTTGAACAGGATACTCAATAATCATATGAAAACTGCGATAACCGCTTTCTTTGAAGTTGGTTATATAGTCTTTTTCAATCAATACCGTTAAGTCTTTCCGTGCTCTGATGTATTCGGCCACCCGCCGAATATCGTCTACGAACTGACACATAATCCGAATACCTGCAATATCCTCTATGCCAGTCTCCACATCGTCCAGTGCCACATTCAGACGTCTTGATTTTTCCAGAATGCTGGAGATTTTTTTAACACGGCCCGTAACGAATTCAATCGGGGCATATTCTTCCCGTTTCTTCAATTCGGCCCGCATCGTTTTGAATTTGACCTTCAATTCCTCTACCGCTTGTTCATAAGGAAGTAAAAATGTACCCCAGTCTCTACCGTCCATGGTTAAAGCCTCCTGTCTCTATAGCATCCCCTGTTCTTATCCATTATACATGATGTTTGCCGGGGGGAAGAGTCCCGATCCAATATACACTCTCCCACGCTTCTATTATTCGTATTCTGGGGGTATATCGCTTCTTAACGGTGGTCTGCACCAACCGCCTCTGAAATATGATGATATCCGTCCTTACGAAGTAATTCGCGCAATCCAGCGTGGATTTGGCGGTTTACTTCAGGCCCTTCATAGATTAATGCAGTATAAATTTCCACCAGACTTGCCCCGGCTTTAATTTTCTCATACGCATCCTCACTGGTAAAAATGCCACCCGAACCGATGATGGGAAGCTTGCCTTCCGTCTGTCTGTATACCTGACGAATGATTTCTGTTGAACGTTCACGCAGCGGCTTACCACTAAGCCCTCCCGTTTCCTTCGCATGCTGATGTGAGAGTCCTTCACGGCTAATCGTTGTATTCGTCGCAATAATACCCGACACCCCACTCGCCGCAATTGTACTGACCATATACTCTAGTTCCTGTTCATTCACGTCAGGCGCTATTTTGACAAGCACGGATTTGGCTGCTCCACCAACCTTAACCTGTTGGCGGTTCATCTCTTCCATGACCGCAGCGAGCAATTCTTTCAATTCATTCCCATGTTGCAGATTACGCAAATCCGGTGTATTTGGTGAACTGATATTAACCACAAACAAATCTGCATAAGTATATAACGCCTGTATACATTTCGCATAATCCAGATGAGCTTCCTCGTTTGGAGTTGCTTTATTTTTACCGATATTGACCGCTACAGGGATACGGCGTTCTTGAAGACGCGCAAGCTCGCCTGCCATCGCTTCTGCACCCAGATTGTTAAAGCCCATCCGGTTCACCAGCGCTTCATCCGGGGGTAAACGGAATAGACGGGGCTGATCATTGCCGGACTGTGCAAGCGGCGTCACTGTTCCCACTTCCATAAATCCGAATCCAATGGAAGAGAAGCCGGTTACAGCCTGTCCATTTTTATCCAGACCTGCGGCTAAACCAACCGGTGTAGGAAAATGACAACCGAACATATCCACTGCCAGATCCGGGGTTTCACGCACGCCGTACATGACACGGAGTCCGGACGGAACCGGACGAACACTGCCTACACCACTTAGGCCACCAATAATCAGATGATGGGCCTGTTCAGGGTCCATTTTGAACAATAAAGGTTTAGCAAGACTTTTGTATAACAAATCACTCACTCCGTTCTGATTCGGTACGCCAAATGGCCAATCTCCGTCTCTTATATGTAAAAAACTCTACACACAAGTCTAGCCGTTTCTTCCTCAAAAAGAAAGTCATTTACGCATAGACAAACAAATTTCAAATCAGATGATCCATGCAGAAGAAATCAACCCACCTACTGGAAATAGCGAGCCAAATTCTTTACAATGAGAGCATGGTTACTCTAGACCAGTTGGATACCTAATAAGGAGGAAAAAGCCATGGCTCAGAAACGTAAACCACCTGCATTGCAGCAAAAAAAAGAAGAGGTTAATCGCAAAGCCATCATATGGACAGCAGCCAGTGTTGGCGGTTTGATCGTTATCATTGGTGCTCTGATTATTATTGCCAATATGTAGTTGATTCAGCATGCTCTAACCGGACTTACATATAGAGATCTCTGAGATCAACGGCAACTTTACGATTGTATCAGAGAACTGCAGGATCAATTTAGCCAGTGATATGTTTTATTTGGATTGTTCTGCTGGGGAACAAGGTTGTACGTATAACGTTGTTCGGCTTTTGGCACAGACGTAAGCTCTGGCAGGATATCCTGACCAATACGTACCGGAGTTCCTTGCGGAGCAAGAGCGAACAACTCCTCTACATCTGCTTTACTCATTCTCACACATCCAAGGGACTCGTCAAGGCCGATACTTTCAGGCTCATTAGTCCCATGGATGGCATAATTCGTATTCGAGAGCTGCATGCCTCGACTTCCAAACTCTCCATTGGAGCGACCATTCGGATTAACAACCTTATCCGTAATGACATACGACCCCTCAGGCGTCCGTTCTCCACCCAGACCCACTTCATACATCCGCACGATCTTATCCCCGCTGATGAGTGCCAGCCTGTGGTTACTCTTGTCAATAACAATCTCAAGCGGCTTCTCAAAAAAAGATTGTCCCCCTAACGTATCAGCAAACGTAGCCTTTGCCTTCTTGGACGACTCAGAAGCCTGCGGTTTACCATCACCGTTAGAACTCCCCTCTTGAGCCTTGGCTTGATGAATGGCTAACAGCTGCGGAAACATCTCACTCATTTCAGCTGAAGTTTCTCCCAATATATTGTTAGGAAACGGCTGAGCCATTGCTGTAACGTTCTTTGGCCATGCTTTGTGTTGTTTATGATATGCAACGATTGCACTTGACAAGACCGCGGCTGTCTCCTGTTTGGCTGTCCATGCGAGAGCCATCCGTTTGATTTTGGAGGATACTTCAGGAGGTTTACAGTTACATTGTTTTGCATCATAACTCTGGGCCGTGAGTTTGCCTTTATGATTGGTCTGTATAATGTATTTGACGGGCATATCCCGCTTCCAGACAGACCACTTCTCCGATCTCTGCATGCCAAGAACAGCCGTCGTTTTAACCCCGGCACCTGATTCAGACCAGACAGCAGCAAGGGGTTCTCCTCCATCATTTCCGTTACCAAATCCGGCCGCAGTGAACACATTGCTCTGCGCTATGGCCGCTGACCTCGCCCCTTGCTGATCTTTGGCAGGCTCTGCAGAAGGTATATCTTCCTCTGATTCTAAGGCTGCAGACAGGGCATCCGCCGCCCCTTCATGGGCACCAGGAGCATCGGCAGGCGGTAGACCCGCTAACAGTAGCAGCATTAACAGTGTCAGCCACATTTTGCGTCTGCGCTTCTTTTTCTCCTTGAGCTCAGACATCTCTACCAGCTTTTCCTGGTAGTCCATCCATATGTCAGCAGGGGCTTTACTCCGTTCAAAAGCTTCATACACTTCGCCCGCTTGTTGAAAACAATAATTGGCCTTCCCTTCTTGCCCTTCGCCAAGGTACTCTTTGCCTAGCAAATACCAAGCCATTTTATTATCTGGATGTTTCTTGACATATGACCTTAGATCCGTGTTTTGCATCTAATCCTCCACTATTCCGCGGTTAGCTTATAGAGTTATATATCGGTATCCAGCCTCCAAATATGCATAGGACTTCAGTACTTGGTACTAGCCATTTTAATTTAACACATACAAAAAAGCACACCTTCTGTCTCTAAGACAAAAAATGTGCTTTGATGTACATGAAATAAAAAACTTAACCTTCTTTATTAAAAGGCTCGTCCGCTACTTTAATGGAATCTGTAGGGCAGCCATCGCATGCATCCTGCATATCGTCGAACAAATCTTCAGGGATCGCCTTAACTCCTTGGTTGGCATCACCATCAAAAATAACTTCAGCCAAACCTTCATCATCATAATCATAGATATCTGGAGCCGTTGCTCCACAAGCGCCACATGCGATACATGTGTCTTTTTCAACCCAAGTATATTTACTCATTATACAATCTCTCCTCCTAAGATTCACCACGAACCGTGTTTTTATCTAAAAACATATTAAACCAAAGTTTGAATAATTACAAATCAATTTGCAACAACCACAACTTTATATTATCCCTGTTTAGTCAAAACTTTGCAAGTTATCTTTTTGCAGTGACGTTCCCCTTACTTTATGGTTACGAAGCAATACGGAAGGGTCATCCCCCAGCATACCTGCAGTCACCACCGCATTCTCACCAAATTTGTCCCGAAGCTGATCCATAATCCGAATTAAACTTTCCTTTTTTGGCTTTTCTTCATATTCGAACAAATCCATCTGCACAGCCGACTCTTCTCGCGGAATCAATGTCTGCAACGTGATACCAAGCATTCGTACAGGCTTCCCATTTCCCCAGTGTTTTGCAAAAAGCTGGCAGGCCTCACGATAGATGACCGCCGCATCCTCTGTAGGTATATCCATCATACGTGATCTGGTGATCGTTTTCATGTCAGGAGTACGTATTGTAATCTGAATACCTTGACTCAGCATTTCGTGTTTGCGTAATCTTCGAGCTACCTGATCGCTGATGTTGAGAAACACCCGGTGGATATCCCCTATCTCAGAAACATCGGCTGGCAGTGTCGTTGTATGCCCAATCGATTTATTCGCTTCCCGCTCAGCAACGACAGGAGAGTGGTGAATGCCATTAGCCGAATTTTTGAGCCATGTACCATTCACACCAAACAGGTCTATCAGCATTTTTTCGTCCGATTTAGCCAGCTGACCGATCGTATCGATGCCCAGCTTTTTCAGTTTCTCGGCCGTCTTTTTCCCAATACCAAACATCTCGTTACACGGTCTATGCCATAAAATGCGCGGCACGTCCCTCATCCGCAAAATCGATATGCCGTTCGGTTTTTTCAGATCCGAAGCCATTTTGGCAAGCAGCTTGTTCGGCGCAATCCCAATGGAACAGGGCAGGCCGAGTTCCTCCATGATTCTCTGCTGAATCTGTTCAGCGATTTCAATAGGTGTACCGAATTGTTTGGAACCCGTAATATCGAGATAACACTCATCAATTGAGGTCGCTTCCAGTAAAGGTGTATAACTATACGCAATCTGCATAAACGCCCTGGAGTATTGACGATACAGATGGAAATCTGGACGAATGACAATCAGATCAGGACATTTTTTCATCGCCTGATGCACAACCATGCCGGTTGAAATTCCTCTACTTCGAGCTGTATAAGAACAAGTGACAATAACACCCTTACGCAACTCACTGCTGCCAGCAACAGCAGTCGCTTTTCCTCTATATAACCCCGGCTCCTCTGCTTCATGTACTGAGCAATAGAAAGCATTCATATCGACATGCAGAATCACTCTGCCAGCCGCTGGATAATACTCGCTTACATTCATTGGAGGATTGTTGTCTGAAGACTTCACGCCCCCCATCCTTTCTCTCCTCCCAGCCGGGAGTTCGCTTTATTTTCGTTGTTAAAATTATAACATAGGTAGCCTTTCGATATCCCGGACCCTTTTTCACATTAAATCGCAATTGTTTACGTTAACCTGCGAATTCTATGTAGCATTTGGCTATAATGATGCTATAATAATTAATTATACAAATTCACGAGTTTGGGACAAATCCATCAAACTAGTTTAACACAGTGTAGCGTTGCTACATCGAAGGAATTATCCAATAACGTTCTTGCCTGTTTTTCAGCCACACCATCAAAACTTATAAAAAAGCGCTTTACCTTAAAGGAGGATCTTCATGTCAAAGGCCATTTCCATCTTCGATACGACTTTACGCGACGGCACACAAGGAGAGGGTGTCAGCTTATCGGCAGATGACAAACTCAAGATTGCCAAAAAGCTGGATGACCTGGGTGCTCACTATATTGAAGGCGGAATTCCCGGTAGCAATACCAAAGACATTGAGTTTTTCAAAAGAGTCAAGGAATTGAAGCTGAACGCTAAGGTTGTTGCATTCGGAAGCACTCGCCGCAAAGGCAGCATCGCCAGCGAAGACGCCAATTTGAAACGTATGATTGAATCCGGGGCACAGGCAGCAACGCTGGTCGGAAAATCATGGGACTTCCATGTACATACCGCCTTGCAGACCACGCTTGAAGAAAATCTGTCCATGATCTATGATTCCATCGCATATTTGAAACAAAATGGCCTGGAAGTAATCTTTGATGCCGAGCATTTCTTTGATGGATTCAAACACAACCCAGAGTATGCACAAGCTGTCATGACCAAAGCCCACGAAGCTGGGGCGGACTGGCTCGTCATGTGTGATACCAACGGAGGAACGATGCCGCACGAAGTTCACGAGATCGTATCCACCCTGCACCGGACGTTGCCTCAAGCACATCTTGGCATTCACACCCATAATGACTGTGAGCTAGCGGTTGCAAACACGCTTAGTGCTGTACAAGCCGGGGCTCGTCAGGTGCAAGGTACAATGAACGGTTATGGGGAGCGCTGCGGTAACGCTAACCTCGCTTCCATTATCCCGAACTTGCAGCTGAAACTGGGTTACGAATGTGTCTCTGAGGATTCCATGAAACAACTCACGAATGTTGCCCGTTATATCAGCGAGATTGCGAATGTGAATATGCCTATTAACCAACCTTATGTGGGTAATGCTGCATTCGCTCATAAAGGCGGAATCCATGTATCCGCCATCTTGCGGGATTCCCGGACTTATGAGCATATCGTTCCTGAACTGGTCGGCAACAAGCAACGTGTGCTGGTCTCCGAACTGGCTGGACAGAGCAACATCGTGTCCAAAGCACAGGAAATGGGGTTGGAGTTTGATCCAAGCAGTGCGAACTCCCGTCAAATCATTGAAAAAATCAAAGACTTGGAGCATCAAGGTTATCAATTCGAAGGCGCGGATGCATCACTGGAATTGTTGATTCGTGAAGCGAACGGAGATATGAAAGAACTGTTCACCTTTGAATCGTTCAAAATGCTAGTGGAGAAAACGGCTGGTAAATCCGTTGTATCTGAAGCTTTTGTCAAACTGAATGTTGCCGGAACAAGTGTCTATACCGCAGCAGAAGGAAACGGCCCAGTGAATGCACTGGATAATGCACTTCGGAAAGCACTTGTGCAGTACTTCCCTTCTCTTGCTCATATGCACCTGTCGGACTACAAAGTTCGTGTACTGGATGAAAAGGATGCGACCGCTGCAAAGGTTCGTGTATTGATCGAATCCAAAAATACAGAGAACACGTGGAACACGGTCGGTGTGTCCGAGAACGTCATCGAAGCCAGCTGGGAAGCCCTTGTACACAGCTTCCGGTATGCTCTACTCCAGGAAAACATCTTGGATGAACCGGAATCCCTTTCGATTCCAACGCCAGGTCTAATCAATCACTAAAAATCTAAATCAACCACTAAAACACAATCCGACTTCATATTTCCCGGAAAATAAACAAAGCTTCTGCAACCATTAACGATGGTGGCAGAAGCTTTTTCAATGCAATACGATAAACAAAAAATCTTTTCTTTAGGGCGTGTCTTGAAACCTACTGAAGTGCATCTTTCACCCCCGCCCCCTGCTACGTCACTTCCCCTTGACGTGCCCCGGCACGCCTGCGGGAAACTTCCTGGCTTGGAACGAAAATTCGGCAAAATCTGCTTTCTTCAGCGTTTTCAGACACGCCCTAGTTTGAAATCAGCTTTTTAATTTTTTTCTCCAGTTCTTTTTCCGGCAAAATACCAAGAACAATCTCTTGGATTACTCCCCGGGAGTCAATAAGAACATTCGTTGGAAATGCAACGCCGTTATACTGGGCATAGACGGTTCCTTTTTCGTCCAAAGGAATCGGGAATTTTAACTTGTACTCGTCCACAAATGCTTTGGCATCCTTCAATTTATCGTATGAAGTAACATTCACACCGTAAAGATCCAGCTTATCTTGGTATTTTTCAGCCAGATGGTTCAGTTCAGGTGCTTCTTGTTTACAAGGGTCACACCATGACGCCCAGAAACTGACAAAGGTTGCTTTCTCTTTCGCCCCGCCTACGCTATACGTCTTGCCATCAAGTCCAGTCAGCGAAAACGGCGGTGCCAGCAACCCTGCCTTCGGCCCCGTCTCCGTTGGCATAGGCTGTTCCTGTTTAAAAACAGCGGCAATACCACTATCCGTATTCTGAGCAAGGGCTATACCAACAAGCAGGACAGCTCCAAGCAGTATGTATATGTTACGTTTCATCACTCGTCACCCTCTTGTTCATTCAATGTGTATCCAATGGAATTACATCAATCCTTTCTCATATTGTACCCTTTTCCCTTAAAATTTTACAATCCGCACTGAACAAAATAAAATAAAAAAGGACTCCTGCATCAAGCAGGAGCCAAAAGAGAGAGGGGTGAATACAAATGGCAGCACTTCACGGGCAGCAAAATACCTTAACCCTTCCTCGCTCGGTGGAACGTGAAATGTCCAGGCACATGCATCTTTCACTGCCGCAAGAAGCCTGCGGGGTTGTGCTGGGTGAATCCGCAGCGGGCGGCATACGAATCAGTCGGTTTCAGCCCATTCGTAACGTAGCGCCTGACCCGCTGCATCACTTCTCGCTGGATCAATCGGAATGGATTCAATGTCTTTTCTCCGACGTTACGATCGTTGGCGTATTCCACACCCACCCGTGTTCATTGCCCATTCCTTCGCAAGAGGACCTTCAAGCCCTCCCGAACTTTGCGGGATTGATACACACCTATCTGATTGGTGCACCCGATCTTTCGGTTTCAGCTCCAGAAGACTTCGAATCACCCATGCTCCTGAACGCTTATCAGATTATATCGAATGAGGAACAAGAACCTAGTGGGGCATCGTTTCCGCTACATCCCTACAGCTTAATACCATTAACGTTACGCATGACTTAATTGGGTGTACAGGTCACCCAAGGTCTCTATATTTTTGCGTTGCATATCCTCAAGATAACAAGACCATAATTGCGCCGTCATTTTAGCATCTTCAAGCGCATGGTGCCGCCCATAGATCGGAATGCCCCTGGCTTCAAGCAATTCATCGAGCCCGTATCCTGTCCTCGTCGGTTCAAGCCAGCGAGCAAGCATCATCGTATCAATTAAACGATGGGTCAGCCTAACTTTGGAGGTTCGCCACAACGCTGCATTGAGAAAAGCCCGGTCATGCGCGCTCG
The DNA here is from genome assembly GCF_003719335.1 of Paenibacillus amylolyticus. Lineage (GTDB taxonomy): Bacteria > Bacillota > Bacilli > Paenibacillales > Paenibacillaceae > Paenibacillus > Paenibacillus amylolyticus_D. Next base: position 142,487 of record NZ_RIAS01000005.1, on the reverse strand, counting down.
CATGAGCCACCAGTACATTCCCACCCACAAAGGACATGAAATCATGCAATCCTTGAAGCAGTGTAGGTGCCTTTTCGGTCATCTGTTGCGTAATCCCGGTGAGTTCAGTAATATGCTTCGGCACCGCTGTTTTTGACTGAACCAGTGTATAGAACTGTTCCTCTTCCAGTACAACACCACCTCGAAGACGCACTGCACCAAAGGATAAAATCTCATCTCCATGTTGAGGGGAAAAACCCGTCGTTTCCAGATCAAACACAACAGCATCCAATTCCCCCAGAGGTGTATGCAACACTTCTGGTCTGCGTTGCTCCCTCATTATGGAACGGATAAACGCCATATGTTGCGCCGTAGGGGCTCCCATAATGGAAGCGATCGCGGAAGGAACCCCTCCCTGACGCAGCGAATTCCAAAACCCTGTACTGCCCCTTGCCGGCTCTCTCATGGACGTCTCCTTTCTGCAAAACGCAACTGTCTTTGCAAAGCACGATGCACTCGCTTAACCAGTCCCAGTGTCTCCCTCAGTTCATAATGAACTTGCTTCTGCTTCATCTGTTTCTCATCCAAAAAACCACTGCTCTGCTGCAAATCCTCACGTATAACAACTGGTGTATTTCGACGCAGCTTCAAAGCAGACCTAAACGCACGCTGGCATGTGTCCGTTAACTGAAAAGGAATGGCCTCAAGCGAATTCAATCTCTCCATTCGTTTTAACGTGGATGATTCCTGAATTCCATGCTGCAAAGCCAGAAATCTGGCACTGTTAACCAGCGGAATATATACGCCATATTTGACATCAAAGCCGCCTGCATGTTCACCAAATCGCTCTGTAACGACGCGACCCAGTATATTTAATGTCGCCTTATGTTTCACCGTATTACGCAGCACCGCATCAGAGAGCTCTGGAACTCGGCGAAACTGTTCATAAAAGCTCGCGAGCCAAGCGTCTGCCAGACTAGCTTCCCCTGCAATAAAACGCATATCGGAAGCGATGATCAGGTTACGCACCGGCTCCCAGTTTAAGTCGGAACTCCATTCGAACAATTGCTTATTCCAATCCGCCAGTGTTTTTCGCCAGAGCGATTCCGAGCACATCACCTTACCCTCGCATTTGGCATAACCCAGACCTTCCAATAGATCCGCAATACGTTTTCCCAGTTCCTTGAAATATTCTTCTTTTGTTGCATGCGGAGCATCGCTGATAATCATGCCATTATCCTGATCACTCCATAATGTCGCTTCTTCCCTGCCGGAGCTTCCAAATACGATAAAGGCATAGGGGACGGGAGGTTGGCCGAAGCCCTCCTCTACCATCCCCTGAATGCATAACTCTACTGCTTTCCGTGCAATGCGGTCATGCAGTTCATTTACCGTCTCGTACCATTCAACCAGCGACAAGGAAGCGGACATTGATTTCTGGAGTTCTCTCTGTAAAATAACACGTGCCTGGCGCAGTTCATATGCAGAAGTTGCACCATCGATCCCTTGATAAGACCAGGAAGGGTTTGTTATTGAGATAGGTTCCATCATATCCGGCCTCCTTGAAGCAATTTCAATCTGGATTTACCTCAGGAGCTGAACGTACCACCTGATTTGGATTCTGCATGTTTCATTTGTTCAGGATATCCATACGTCCCGTGTTCACTAAGATCAAGCCCCATTGTCTCTTCTTCTTCCGTAACACGGATACCCATTACAGCTTTCATACCGCCGAGAATGATGAAGGACATAACAAGTACAAAGGCAAATGCACCGGCAAGACCTAGCAACTGCACACCCAGTTGGTGGAATCCACCTCCATAGAACAGACCCGCTTGGCCAACGCCTACCTTTTCAGCAAGTTCTGGTGTTGCGAACAAACCCGTGGAGATAGCTCCCCACATACCAGCAATACCGTGTACTGAGAACGCATAGATTGGATCATCAATACCTTTGCGATCAAAATATTGAGCCGTGAAGAATGTAATGATACCTGCGATTGCACCAATGACCAGAGCTGCCCAAGGTTCAACGAAAGCACAAGCTCCAGTAATTGCTACGAGTGCTGCTAGTACACCGTTCAACATACTAGGGATATCTGATTTACCAAGAACTGCCCATGAGATCAACAGTGCGGCAACTCCACCAGCAGCAGCAGCTACGTTTGTAGTCAATGCCACATACCCGAAGAATCCTTCACCCATTGCAGACAACGTACTACCTGGGTTGAAACCGAACCAACCGATCCAGAGGATAATGACCCCGAGTACGGAATATACTTGGTTGTGACCTGGAATGATGTTAGGTTTACCGTCTTTGTTGTATTTACCGATACGAGGTTTCAGCAAGATGGTAGCCACCAATGCTGCTGTTGCACCCGTCAGGTGAACTACTGTTGAACCCGCGAAGTCTTGCATGCCCAGCTCTGCGAGCCAGCCTCCGCCCCATACCCAGTGAGCAACAACTGGATACATAATAATGGTATACAGTGTACCAAACACGATATATACACTCATCTTTGCACGTTCTGCCATACCACCGCAGGCAATAGCCAGAGATACAGCAGCAAATGCAAGGTGGAATACAAATTTAATCGTTAGTGGAACATCGGAGAAAGCAAGTGATTCAAAGGAAGCTGCCATGTTGTCTCCACTCATGAAGAAACCGGTTGTTCCAAAGAATCCGTTACCGTTACCAAACCCGAGACCAAAACCAAGTCCCCAGAATGCAATAACTGAAATGCCCAATGTCAGGATTGTCTTACCCGCAATGTGTCCTGCATTTTTCATTCGTGTCGAACCCGCTTCAAGGAGTGCAAATCCCCCTTGCATAAAGAACACCAGCACTACAGCCAGAAACGTAAAGGCCGAGTTCAGACCACTTTGAAGTTCAATATTACTTGGGCCCTCCGCTGCTGCTGCAAATGCACTCATTGGAAAAGCCAGTAAAGTAAGCATTGCTAACATTGAAACCAACCATTTCTTTCTCATGTACCCCACTCCCTCTTATGTTATGTTTATTAACATATCGTGAAACTCTTAATGTCATTATAAGCAGAAGTAAGGAAAGTTGACAAGAGTATTTTCATCATTTTCAAAAATATTTTATGGGAATAAAGTCTTACGTCTTTTTCTTGCACTTAAGTACATATTCATACGCTTTGAGTACATAGATATAGAAATGAAGCAAGCTATCAATCAAAGCATAACGTTTGACTGTATGGTTCATGATCATGTATCATACTTATTAGTAAGAAAAATTAGGCGCGTTCTATCTGAAGCGCTTGAGGAAACCACATTTCCCTACATTTGAACTTGCAAGCGAGGTGAATATCATTGGGGATATGAAACTTTTTCGGATTGGCGAACTCGCCAAAACGGCTGGTGTAAGCGAACGGACAATTGACTATTACACAAAGCTCGGGTTGATCTCTCCCGAAGAACGCACCCAAAAAAATTATCGTCTTTATAGTCATGAAACCTTAACCAGACTTGAACGTATTGTACAGATGAAACAAGAGAAGTATAGTCTCGAAGAGATTAAACAATCTCTTGAAAAGTGGCGTCTGGTCAGTACAGAAGAACAAGTAGCCAGCAAACTGACAACACTTGAACTTCATGTGCAGCAACTTGAGCGAGAGGTCAATGAACTCAAACCATTGCTTGGAGAGATGAAACCTGTACAAGCACGCAAGATGATGGCAGGACTCCTCACCAAAAGCGCCGGTACAATGGAGGCATTAAAAATCTTGCTTGAAAACACCATGATGTAGCTTATTATGAAAGCGGAGGAATGGATATGAGTTTTAATAACGGTATGTTCGTATTGATTATCATCGCCTTTTTGCTCTCGTTATGGGCGCAATTTCGCGTTAAAGGCACCTTTAGACGTTGGTCAGAAGTACCCAACCAGAACGGAATGACCGGTTACGACGCAGCCCGTCATATGCTCGACGCCAACGGCCTGCACGATGTACCGATTGAACCGGTTCGCGGCTCACTCTCTGACCACTACGATCCGATCAATCGGGTTGTACGTTTGTCAGAACCTGTGTACTACGAAAAGTCCATCTCGGCACTATCCGTTGCCTGTCACGAAGTAGGTCATGCCATTCAACACAAGGAAAGTTACCCTATGCTCGCATTGCGTCACCGGATTTTTCCGATTGTAAACTTCGCTTCCGGACTCGCACCGTTCCTGTTGATTGCAGGTTTTATCTTTAACGCGATGAATCTGGTCGGAATCGGTATTATCTTCTTCTCTGTTACTGTTGCATTTCAGTTGATCACATTGCCGGTCGAATTCAATGCCAGCAATCGAGCACGTGAAATTATGGTATCTGAAGGTTATATCCGTAACGAAGAAGAAAAAGGCGTAGCCAAAGTGTTAAACGCCGCAGCTTTGACTTATGTTGCCGCTGCATTGATCTCTCTGCTTGAACTGATTCGTTACATCGGGATCTTTAACAGCCGGGACTAATTGTTTCAGCTCCTACATGAAAAGTTGAATAAACAAAAACAATACCCCACCGTTATTCGGATGGGGTATTGTTTTGTTGTTGTAAACCAAAATAATGAAGCAAGAACGAGCGAAACGACTGAGCAACGAGCGGCAGCTTATCATCTGCACGGTGAATCAATCCAATCGTTCTGGTTACTTTCGGCTGGGAGATCGCTACATGCGCAGGCTGCAGGGGGTTGGTCTGGAATAATGCCATTTCCGGCAACAGACTGACTCCCATACCCGCCGCTACCAAACCACGGATCGTATCCGTTTCCTCACCTTCAAAGGCAATTTTCGGCGTGAATCCGGCTTCCAGACAGGCGTGCCATACGATTGGCCGCAAAGAGTATCCTTTGCTAAACAAGACAAACTTTTCATCTTTCAGTTGTTCCAGTGCAATAGTCTCTTCTCCCGCAAGCGGATGATTTGGCGGTAAAATGGCATGTAATTCCTCAGTCAGCACAATATCACCAGCAACCTGATCATGCTTTTCTGGAAATGGTGAAATAAAAGCAAGATCGACTTCCGCCGACAACACATCCCGAATCAATGTCGGGTACATCCCCTGCTTGAATCTGAATTTCACATTCGGATACTTCTGACGAAAAGCCGCCACTACAGAAGGAATGAGATGAATCCCCAGACTATGGGGGAAGCCGATCCGAATCTCCCCATGCTCTGGGTCAAGAAACTCATGCACTTCACCAACAGCTTTGTCGAGATCCTTCAAGATACCTTCGACCCGTTTGCAAAAAAGCTGTCCTACCGCGGTCAACTGCAGATTCCGCCCTTTTTGCATAAAAAGATCTACACCAAGCTCCTCTTCAAGCTGATGAATCTGCCTGCTGACCGCAGACTGTGCCACGTGCAACTCTTCCGCCGCTTGTGTAACATGTTCCTTTTGAGCCACTTTTAGAAAATAATGCAACTGTCTTAATTCCACTTGCCTGATCGCTCCAATCTGTTATACCCTACTATATCGTTCACCGTACAGTCCATCTTGAGAACGTTCTAACTATTTCCTGAAAATCCGAGGTTTCCATAAACGAATAATCAAACCATAAATAAAGAATCCTCCGAGCAAACCACCTAAATGCGCCATCCAGTTCACGTTTGAAACTGCAAAGGAGAAAATAATCCCGAACAGTAACAACGTATACAAAGTCTTGCGGGATGTCTCATCCATTATGGTTCGCTGGAACAGTGCCACGTAGAGAAATGCCCCATAAACAGCATAAATTGCACCAGACGCCCCTACCGAAATCGTAATATCGCCAACTGAATTGTACCAGGCAACAGCAAGAATATTACCTACTATTCCTCCTCCAAGATACAAGACACCGTATCTCAACGATCCAAGCAAACGTTCCATCGGCGGAGCAAATACGATTAATGCAAAACTGTTAAACAAAAGGTGCCCGAACCCTGCATGCAAAAACATGGAAGTCACATAACGCCACCAATCCTGGGCAAACAATTCATAATTCGTCAGTGCCCCAAATTTAAGCAGCACCATACTGTTCGTTGACCCTCCATTAAGCGTTAACACAATAAACATAGCGACATTCGCAATTAAAAGAATTGACGTCAAAGGGAAGTATTTCAAATAATCTTTCCAATTTTCATAACGGATAAATATCATAGATTTTCACTTTCACTCCACCCTGTTAATATCAGACCTTCTCTTGAATCCATCACAATGATACATGCCCAGATTGGACAATGTCTTTCATAAAAGATTATAATGGATTTTGGCACGGATCACCAATTTATAAGGAGGAACATTATTTATGACACAAGAACGTAAAGGCGCAGCCACATTTAAAGGCAACCCTATCACATTGATCGGACCTGAATTGAAAGTGGGCGATCAAGCACCTGACTTCACTGTGAGCAAAAACTTGATTGAAGATGCATCTCTGAAAGACTTCGCAGGCAAGATTAAATTAATCAGCGTTGTTCCTTCTCTGGACACTGGCGTATGTGATGCGCAGACTCGCCGCTTCAATGTTGAGGCAGCTGAACTGGGTGAGAACGTTGTAGTTCTGACCGTCAGCGTAGACCTCCCATTCGCTCAGGAACGTTGGTGCGGTGCGGCTGGTGTAGACCGCGTGGTTACCCTTTCTGACTACAAAACACGCTCTTTCGGCGAAAACTATGGTGTTCTGATCAAAGAATTCCAACTTGATATGCGCTCTATCTTTGTTCTGGATGCCGAAGACAAAATTACATATGTGGAGTACCTGCCTGAAATGACAGACTCCCCTAACTTCGAGCAAGCCATTGCTGCAGTTAAAGCTTTGCTGTAAAACAAGTTTCATAATTGCAGAATAAAAGCGAGGAAGGTCATCCTTCTCTCGCTTTTTATTATTTCATCATTTATTTCACTCATTCACCTTATACTTGCTAAGTTTTTTATCAAGTACGGAGAACAAGTGCATAATCGTACGATAGTTGGAACCGAGATCTCCCAGTGAACCGCGGGAAGCAGAATACATATCCACTGCGCTTCGCACAGGGCTTACCGAAATAATGGAAACTGTAATATCCATCGTACGCCCAAACGTTGTGCGTTTCTCCAGTATAATCTCGCCTACCGAGTGCACTTCATGAAGTACTTTATACCCCGGAATTTTTTTAAGTGTAGAAGACACCTCTTCCCAGGCTTTTTCTTTGGATAAATTGTAATAGCGCGTTTTTAATTTGGGATCCTTGGCTCGATCGCTGGTCCCCTCCATACTTCGGATGATACCGACGAGCGTTCTCTTTAAGGTCAAGACCCTTCCTCCTTTGAGTGTAACCGTTCCATTATGTATTCTAGTGTAACATTGTTCAAGTAGTAACAAAAGGGTAAGCCTCATATTTAACAAAAATACTAGGATCAACAATAACCCGAATTAAAGCATTCATCAGTTCCACCCAAAAATCAACATAAAAACACCCTGGCTTCCTCTATGAAAAGGAAAAGTCAGGGTGCTGTACATAGTAAAATTAGAAACCCGCCTATGCCGTCCGGCTACATTGTCTTATGAACCTGCTTGGCAGGTGGGTGACTGCAAAAATGCATTTGAAGTCCCCATGTCGTATAGACAGGGCTTTTCAGCAACATTTTGTATTAATCTCCCGAAGACATCATCATTGGTTCAAAACAACGAATAACCGAAACGTACATCGCAGGATGTACACTTATTATATCCCTAACTGTGTAAAAAGTAAATGCCAGACAGACATGTTTTATTTTTGCTGTGTAAAGTCTTTATTGTCAGCAGATTCAGAACTCTGTGCTTCGTCCTGTTCTCCCGATTTTTCAGCCAAAGCTGCAGCCTCTTCTTCCTCTTTCTGCAATTGAATCTTTTGCATCTGCTCCTGCATTTTGTTGTAGGTTGCATAGAAGTTAAAGAACGCAAACCAGGCCACGATGCTCATAATGAAAAAGATAAACAGCACCGGATAACGCAATCCGATATAGAACAGCAACCCACTCCCCAATAATGTGGAGAACACACGGAAAGGTCGAATCAGCGTTAAGAGAACTGCATTTTTGATAATGAGACCAATCGACATATGGTAATGTACAACCATTGAGAAGAAGTTAAACAGAGACACAAACAATAGTAGCAACAGCACAAGCATAATAATGCCAACCAGTTGCATGTTACGGAACTGCGTCATATAAACGGTATAGTCCAGATACATGATCGCAAACAGCAATGTGTAGAAAATACCCCCGATTAAGCTTTGTTTGTAGTTTTCCTTGTAACCTGTAAAAAATGTACGGAAGATCGGCACATCCGTATCTCCCATATTCCATTTACGAACAACCGTGAACAAAGCTGAGGTCGCCGGAAACAGTGTAAGCGGTGCCACAATGGCAATAGCCCAGTTCATTTGTAATGATTCGTTCGCGAGATTTTGCTGCATGACGAGCAGTTTCATGATCATGAAAAACAAGAACGGTGATGAACAGATCGCCCACAAGAGATTGCTTGCAGCCAGTCTTGTAATCCATTCTGTCAGTCGGTAAAGCCCGCCCATAGCTCCTTTAAATTCCAAACATTTCTCCTCCTCCACACCTTGCGTCTAACCTAAATTCTAATATTAATATACCTTATTATATATAGGAAAAGCCAGCACTTCCCGAAAGAAGATCACCTCAGGCAAGCCTGATCGTTCTAATAAATGGAAAGTTAATTAACTTTTACAAAGTAAAAAAAGATGGAGCAGCTTCCTGCTCCATCCTCATTAAATGTTACATTTATTCGAAAGAGTTGTCTCTAGCCGGACGGCGTCCTTCATTGTTACTTGGACGCGGTTTGCGATCACGGTTGTAGCCGCCTTCTCTGCTTCCGCTTCCACCACTGCTGTTGCGATCACGATTATAACCGCCACGCCCACCACCACTGCTGTTGCGATCACGGTTGTAACCACCGCCACCGCCACCACTGCTACGGTTACCGCTGTAACCTGATGGCTTGCGTCCGCCAGAACGAACATCTGGTCTACGACGTTTAGCACGAATTGGATCTTCAGGAGTCAGATCAACCTGAGCATCTTTTTTGTCGCCTGTCAGAAGTTTCAAAGCTGCGGACAACAATTGTACGGAATCATATTGCTCCAGCATTTGAATGGCAATACCCTTGTATTCGTTCAATTCACCGGATTGTACAATCTCCAGGAGACGTTCAGCCGTTACACGTTGTTTTCCTTCAACCGCTTCTGCCATCGTAGGCAACGGTTTACGCGGAATACGGTGACGTGTCACACGCTCGATGAAGTGCAAGTGATCAATCTCACGCGGAGTTACAAAGGACCATGCCGCACCCTCTTTACCCGCACGACCTGTACGGCCAATACGGTGAACATAACTTTCTGGATCTTGCGGAAGGTCGAAGTTCACAACGTGTGTTACGCCAGATACATCGAGACCACGCGCTGCTACGTCTGTTGCAACGAGTACATCGATGCTGCCATCACGGAACTTACGCATTACCGTATCACGTTGGTTTTGAGACAAGTCACCATGCAAACCGTCCGCGGAATATCCACGTTTTTGCAAAGCTTCAGCCAATTCGTCAACACGACGCTTTGTACGTCCGAACACGATTGCCAGTTCTGGGGATTCCATGTCCAGCAAACGGCTAAGCGCTTCGAATTTTTGACGCTCAGGCACTTCAATATAAGCTTGATCAATCAACGGAGCGCTGACTTGTTTAGGAATAACAGAAACGTGTTCTGGATTAGTCAAGAATTGTTGAGCCAATTTTTGAATGTTAGGAGGCATTGTTGCAGAGAACAGCATCGTTTGACGGTCGTCTGGAACTTGTTTCAGGATAGATTGAATATCCTCCATGAAACCCATGTCGAGCATTTCATCTGCTTCGTCCAATACAACAGTTTGTACATCATCAAGTTTGATTGTTTTGCGGTTGATGTGGTCAAGGAGACGTCCTGGTGTACCGATGATAATCTGTGGTTTTCTTTTCAATGCACGAATCTGGCGTACGATATCTTGTCCGCCGTAGATTGGCAGGGAGCGTAGACCTTTGAAGCGAGTAAGTTTTTCGATCTCTTCAGCGACTTGGATCGCAAGTTCACGTGTAGGTGCCATAATGAGGGCGCGGATTTTATCATCCGTTTTGGAGATTTTGCTAATCAACGGAATACCGAATGCTGCGGTTTTACCCGTACCTGTTTGAGCTTGACCGATCAAATCTCTGCCTTCAAGCGCAAAAGGAATTGATTTGGATTGAATCGGTGTTGCTTCTTCAAACCCGAGCTCAGTGATGGCTTGCAGCACCAGTGGTTCAAGATTGAAATCTGTGAAATTTAAATTTGTCAAAATTATTCATACTCCTTTTATATGGTGGACATGGTGGACAATCCACTTTGTTGTCTGTATTCTTAAGTAGCGTTAATATTTATAGGGTATCCCAACGGGACGAATTATTTTCATGAACGAACATAATTCCATGAATGGGTCCCCAAGATAAGACTAAAACTACAATCATGTGTTTGAAACATTTCAAATTTTAGCTTTCGATTTGGGAAAAGTTTCCTACTCAAGAATATCCACAAATCATTATATCATAAAACTATTCAAGATTACCAGCAATCTGGTTTTAAATAAAAATGAGGTGATTAAATTGCCCAAAATAATTTGGCACTCTTTGGTGATCATTTTGGGTGCTGCAGCAATTGCTTGCGGCTTCAACTGGTTTTTGGTTCCCCATCAGCTTCTGAGCGGTGGAGTATCCGGTATTTCAATGCTTTTAGGTTATTTTACCAATTTGAATCTTAGTATAATGTATTTTGTTCTTAACATCCCTCTGCTCGTTGCAGGTTGGTTTATTCTTGGACGACGTTTCATTATATTGAGCATTGTATCGGTAGCGGCCACTTCCTGGTTTATTGGACTGCTGCCTGTTTCTGCTGTAGCGACCGATCCACTTCTCAGCTGTGTATTTGGCGGTGTGCTGGTAGGAATCGGTACAGGGGTCTCCTTTAGAGTCGGTGGCTCTACTGGAGGTCTGGATATTGTCGGTTCCATTTTCACTAGAAATCGTGATTTCCCGATTGGTACTGTTATGGCGGGTATGAACGGAGCGATCATTTTGCTTGCGGGTTACCTGAACAACAACTGGAATATCGCTCTTGCCTCCATGGTTTCGATTTATGTTACAGGTAAAGTGCTGGATCTAATCCATATAAGTCACGTCAAGGTTACGCTCTATATCATCACCAATGAAACCGAAGCGATGCTGAAAAAACTATTGACCCGTCCACGTGGTGTTACAAAAATTAAAACGCAAGGGGCATATACTGACATTGAAAAGGATATGTTAATGACTGTGACTACCCGTTACGAACTGGTTGAGATCAAACGCATTATCAAAGAAACCGATCCAAAAGCATTTGTTAACATCGTGGAAACCGTAGGCGTGATGGGTTCATTCCGCCGCAGTTAGTTATCTGCCCGTTAACAAGTTGCAAGTTTGTGGTATAATAATGGTGCACCGCTCTTAAATATGTTGTAAGCAGGTTCCGACCTTTACTTTTCACAAAGCCATATGCTTTCCCGATTCGCGCCGAATGACTTACCATTTTGGATTTCGAGTAGGAAAGGGTGATTATTGTGGATATGGAAACGGTAAAACTGTTTGAAATTGTCAACAAATGGTGCCCGGAAATGCTCCCTTTCTTAAAACCGAATGAACTCGACTCACTGATTGTTCTCCGGGATGGGCTGGGCATCCTGGAACAGGGAGATGCAATGGAAATCATTCAGTACAGTATTTGTGAGCATCAGAATGATGTGTATATTCAATAATTTTTTCAGATCGTTTACGCCGCTTCTTGACGAGGTATTCCTCAGTCAGGGAGCGGTTTTCATTTTCCCCACATGTTTCATAAAAGGATTAATATGGTTAAAAGCACGGAGGCTTTGCTGTATAATTCAAGTATGGAATGTACATAAAGGGAGTGGAAAAGGATGAACATACTATGGGCCTTGTTCGCAATGGCCTTGGGAAGTTTCGGAGGAACGTCGTCGGTAGCTCCGGATCTGGGTCATAGCAACAATAGTCAACTATCCTCGTTAAGCAACAGTTTTAACTCTGCCATTATCCAATCACAAAAAGAACAAGTCGTCGTTGATGCCGACAATCCCCCTGCCAAAGTCGACCCGCAACCTGATGCTCCTGTTGTTAAAGGAATATATGTCACCGCGTACAGCGCTGGTGGTGCAAGAATGGCACAATTGCTCGAACTGACCGATCAGACAGAGCTTAATGCTATGGTCATTGATATCAAGGATGATCTCGGATATATCACGTATCCCACGAAAAACAAAGCAGTGAACAACATGGGTGAAGCAAAGGCTTTTATTCAAGATATCAATGCCTTGATGAAACGATTAGAGAAACATAAGGTGTATCCTATCGCACGGGTCGTTGTTTTCAAAGACACCATTCTAGCGAAGAAGAATCCCGAACTATCCTTTCGGAATAAGGACGGCTCGGTGTGGGCCAACGGTAAAGGAGACAGTTTCGTGAACCCTTACAGCAAAGAGGTATGGGAATATAATATTGAAATCGCCAAAGAAGCGGCAAAGCTCGGTTTCAAAGAAATTCAGTTTGACTACGTTCGCTTTCCCGAGGGATTTGAAACACGTGCAGATAAATTGAAGTACACACAAACCAAACAATCACGCGTTGACGTTGTCGCTGAATTTGTGCAATATGCACGTAAAGAGCTCGCTCCTCTTGGTGTTCGAGTTTCGGTAGATATTTTTGGATATGCAGCCTCTGTACCGGCAGCCGAAGGCATTGGTCAGGATTTTGTAAAAATATCAGAAAATGTGGATGTCATCTCGCCTATGGTCTATCCAAGTCATTATTCTACCGGCTGGTATGGCGTGAAAGACCCTGACAAAGACCCCTACACGACAATTAAAGGTTCCATGAAGGATACGCATAAGAAGCTGGACCCTACCAAAGAACTTAAACCAATCATTCGTCCATGGATTCAAGACTTTACGGCAAGCTGGCTGGGTAGGGGACATTATATCAAATACGGCAAGAAACAGGTCGAAGATCAGATTAAAGCGATGAAAGAAATGAATGTGGATGAATATCTGTTATGGAATGCATCTAACCGTTACACGCCTGGCGTGCAATACAAATAATATCGTGCACTTATAAAATCTTCTTCGTTTGAGTTCATCTAACCGCAGATCAGATCACAAACTCCATAATTCCAAGCCTCATCCCGTTTATAACGGGAGCGAGGTTTTTTTATATTTTAATATCCTGGTCTTGATAAGGCACTATGTTCATGCTCAAGACTCTTTCTCCTGTTGCACTATTCAAATTCGTAAAAATCCTCTACAATTAATAGCTGTCTGATGTGACATCAGCATGATAACTATATAGATCGTGAGGCCTCTTCAGTGAATATGAACACATCGAGTTTTCCACAAAAAATCAAACAGTTCCTGATCATATTTTTGCCCATCTTTACCACTCAGATCGCGCTTTCGGCCATGTCGTTTTTTGATACCAACATGTCCGGTAAGTTTTCACCAGCTGACCTCGCAGGTGTCGCTATAGGTACAAGCTTATGGATGCCCGTCCAAACCGGACTTAGCGGGATATTGATGGGAATAACCCCTGTTGTTTCTCACCTGCTCGGCTCTAGGCAGCATGATCAGATAGGACGGAGCGTCATTCAGGCTCTTTACTTGGGCATTGCTGTAGGCCTTATCGTGTTAGGGGCAGGCGTGTTGCTTCTAAGTTCCATATTAAACGCGATGCCTTTGGAGCCGCATGTTGCAAATGTAGCATTTTATTTTCTGTGTGCGCTTGCTTTTGGCATTATGCCCCTGTTCGGATATACGGTGTTACGCAGTTTTATGGATGCGCTTGGACAGACACGTATTACCATGCTCATCACACTCGTTTCGCTGCCCGTTAATATTTTGCTGAACTATCTGCTCATTTTTGGTCGATGGGGTTTTCCTCAATTAGGCGGTGTTGGTGCTGGTGTGGCCACAGCATGTACATATTGGCTTATTTTTCTGATCAGCCTGTTTTTCGCGCATCGTATGGAGCCATTCGCCCAGTATTCTATTTTCCGTCAATGGTCACCGATCTCGCTTAGCAAATGGAAGGAACTCCTCGTCATTGGGGTCCCGATCGGGTTTGCAACTTTTTTTGAAACGTCTATCTTCGCTGCAGTTACCTTGCTGATGAGCCGATTCGATACGGTTACTATAGCCGCCCATCAGGCAGCACTGAACTTTGCTTCCACGCTCTATATGTTACCTGTGAGCATCTGTATGGCACTCACTATTCTGGTTGGCTTTGAGAATGGTGCAGGCCGGCTGAAAGACGCCAAACAGTACAGTCTGCTCGGGATCGGGGGAGCTATTGGCCTTTCCTTGATTACAGCGATTATTTTGCTGGTGTTCGGAGAGCCGATTGCGAGAATTTACTCGAATGAACAGGAAGTAATTACATTAACGCAGCATTTTCTGATCTATGCGATTTTCTTCCAAATTTCAGATGCCATTGCTACCCCTACACAAGGGGCATTGCGAGGATACAAGGATGTCAATCCTGCGTTGATCATTACCTTTGTCGCGTATTGGATTATCGGTCTGCCCGTTGGTTATTTCACAGCAACTTATACTTCACTTGGCGCATTTGGATATTGGATTGGTCTCATTGCCGGGCTCGCAGTGGGAGCCACTGCGCTGTTGTGGAGACTGTTCCGGGTCCAAAAGCAAGCTTCCCTTCGCCCATAAGCAAACAGTGTTCCTCCTCGCATAATTTCTTTATGTAGAAGAAGGAGAGCATATCAAATAAAAAAGAGCACAGCTCCGAATCATACGGAGTGTGCTCTTTTTTGTTGAAAGGAATTATTGAGACAAGCGTTGTGCAAGCTCATACGTTTCCATATCAAATGCTTTTTTAGTGTTTACCACTTTATCAATATCGGTCAGAACCAGCTCACCTTTGACAAGTCCGCAGCCTTTATCCGTCTCGCCCGCAATCAAGCTACGAACGGCGAAATCACCAAGACGGCTAGCGAGGTTGCGGTCAAACGGCGTTGGCGTACCACCGCGCTGGATGTGTCCAAGAACGGTAACACGCGGCTCATACGTCGGGCAGCGTTCCATTAGTTCCTTAGCTACGTCTTCGCCTTTACCTACACCCTCAGCCACAATAATGATACTGTGACGCTTGCCATGTGCAAAGTTAGCTTTCATACGCTCCGCTACTTCGTCCATATCAAAAGGTACTTCCGGTACCAGGATCGTCTCCGCTCCGGAAGCAAGACCTGCATGAAGCGCAATATCACCGCAGTGACGGCCCATAACCTCAACGATTGAAGAACGTTCATGGGAAGACATCGTGTCACGCAATTTGTTTACCGCATCCACTACGACGCTTACGGATGTATCAAATCCGATCGTGTAATCTGTAAATGAGATGTCATTATCAATCGTCCCTGGCAAGCCCATCGTGTTAATACCTAGCTTGCTCAGTTTGTTCGCGCCATGATATGAACCGTCCCCGCCGATTACAATGAGACCATCAATACCGCGTGCACGCAAAATATCTGCTCCTTTTTGCTGGCCTTCAGCGGTATAAAACTCTTTACAACGCGCTGATTGCAGAACCGTTCCCCCACGCTGGATAATATCCCCCACGCTACGCAAATCCATCGGGAAAATGTCATTGTTCAAAAGCCCTTGGTATCCGCGCTGAATACCGAACACTTCCAATCCGTGAAATAGTCCGCTGCGAACAACCGCACGAACAGCCGCGTTCATCCCCTGTGAATCGCCACCGCTCGTTAGCACTGCGATTTTCTTTACTGCTGTCATGATGTTTCTTCCTCCTCTAGTTTCACTTCAGGCTCCGCAACAATACACCTGACTTACATATGCTTTCGTATCCACCGACTGAAAATGAAGAAAAACACACGTGTAATTGGACTGTTCTTCATCAAGCGTTTGGACACGACGCGAACTTCATGCTGTTCGCTGACTTTGGGATCAGACAGGTAAATGGCTATCAGTCCTTCAATAATCATCCGGTGAAAAGAAGTTCCCGGAATCTTCTGCACATCGCTGCGAGCCATCTCCACAATAAAAGCAATTCGATCCAGCATCATCTCTACATTCTCATAATAATTGCAGAAGTTGAGATCCCCTCCAGCACGATCCTCATCCTGATCGATTAAATAATCGAGCATGATGTGTAATGCACATACGTGCGGGAAATAGGCAGTGTGGATCGATACCGCCTGCTCTTCGGTCAGCTGATCGTCACTTGCAGCGAGAAACAGCATAAATACACCCAGAGTAGAGCCCGTAGCAGCGGCAAATTCGTTCCAGCGAAACTGAGGTGTGCGGTGGCGATGCTCCGACCACCATTCGAGCAAAGCCGTTTCTCTCAGTTCCGGTTTGATGTGCTTATATACCTGCAGGTCCGTGTATAGGCCTGCCAGATCCTGTATTTGGGGCTTGGCTGACGCATATCCCGGTAGCTGACGAGTGAGCTCCTGGCATGTCGTCACCAGATTCCGTAGGTATCCACCGTCATCCTGATCCTCACGGAGCGCATAATAATTGACAGGTGTTGCCTCGGGATCTACCGCATCAAGCATAGATTGATGGAGCAAACGAAAATCATCCGGGTCCATCGAGGTGCTGCGGTCACACAGATTGTCCAAATAATCACTTATGGTTTGATACGAAACGATTAGCGGAATGAGAATATGTCTATTGGACATATCCGCTAAAGCATAGACCGTTCCACCTTCACAGTGAAATTGCTTATCCCTTAGACTGGCAAGTGCTTGTGTACGTAATTCCTCATTGGGAATTGTCTCTGCCTGAGCACGCCATCCATTCAATGCCTTACGCGTTTCCGGAATGGTGTATTTGTACACCCCTCTCATCAATGCCAGCGGTCCTCGCGGGTACTGATGACGTTTTCGATTTGATTGGCTCAAAATAAATGTGCCTCCACTTTGGTTGAATACGTATTAGAGCGATTTTAACCATTCCTATTATAATATGATCCCCTTAATTGTACAAATGATCTACCGCATAAACCGCGTAAAAAATCGCATCCCCTTCCAAAGCTTTATGATATACTATCCATATTTCTATCCATCAAAGGAGTCGTTGACATGTCGTCAGGTGAACCACTTTCGTGGAGACGGTTATTTTCTTTTTTTGTGCCTCTTGGCATCTCCGCCTCTTTAGTCACGATATCACACGTCATCATTAACAGCACGCTTGCACGCTCTGCTCATCCAGAGACCGTTATTGCAAGTTATGCCATTGCGGGAAGTTTGCTGACCCTTACGGAGCGTCCCTCCACTTTGCTGCGCCAAACCTGTTCCGCGCTGGTGCGTGACCGCCTCTCTTTTCAGGCTCTTACGTTTGTGACCAAAATATTTCTGGCCTGTGTGCTACTAATCGGATTTCTTATTGTGTACTCACCCATTGGTACCGGTGTATTCAAGTATCTGTTTGGCGTCAGCCCCGATCTGCTAGGCAAAGTGATCGATGTGTACGAGATCCTGATGTATGTCAGTATCTTTTCTGTCATCCGTAATATCTATCAAGGCATCATCATCACAAACAATCGAACCAAATGGCTCACGATCGGCATGGTATTCAGGTTAGCAGGTATGTATGGGTTATCCCTGTACTTCATCTATACAGACTCCATCAACAGTGGTCGTGTAGGCGCTATCATCTTTGCTGCGGGAATGATGATTGAAGCCCTGGTTAGCTTCTTGGAAGGCAGAAACATTATGCGAAAAATGCCTGCCAAGCTTGAGGATCATCCCGTTGAGAGCAAGGGAGATGTGTATCGTTTTTACAAACCACTGCTTTTATCCAGTTTTGTAGCCCTGTTTATAGGTCCTGTCATTAACATTGTGCTCGGTAAAACAACCGGAATCGCGCTGGCTATCTCTTCGTTTGCCGTAGCAAGCAGTCTGATGCAGCTCATGTTAAGCTTTTTTACCTATATCCATCAGATCGTGCTTAACTTCTATCTGATTGATGCTAAACTCGTTAAGAAGTTCGCGCTTGTTACAGGTTTTATTCCGTTCGCGATGACTGTGTCCATTGCGTATACGCCTCTGGGACCATGGGTATTTGAAAACATTATGAGTGTTCAGGGTCAGCTGCTGGAACAAAGTCTCTGGACACTTCGCGCGTTTGTGCTCTTCCCGCTGATCTCTCCTTTTTTGGATTTCAGCAATGGTTTGATTCTACTTCGTGGACAGACCAAAACGATGTTTCGCTCACAAAGCGCCAATGCCATTTGCACGATAATAGTATTGCTTATTTTGGTCAGCTTGTTCCCCGCATGGAATGGCATGATCGGAGCAGCCGCCCAATCCCTTGGTTTGCTTGCAGAACTTGTTATTGTATGGCTTGTTATCCGGCGCACGCAAAAAGAACCAACGATGTCCATACCGCCATCTCGCGGCTCTTCATCCTTGAAAGGCTGATCCACTTCGAAACACTATTATGCGTTTTATGAAACAAATTATCGAGTTATTGAAATTAACGAATAACCTGAATCAGATTTAAGAATGGAGTCTCTCATCATGAAATTAAGTCATACGGCCCGGCCAGATCAGAACTGGCTTCGGGCTCTGATGTTCACCATCTTTGGTTCTACCGCACTGGTAGTATCGTACTTCCAGCTTTACTTCAGCCACCTTGGCTTCAGTCCTGCCGAGATCGGTTACCTGTATGGCATCGGACCGCTCATCTCTGTTTTCTCCAATATGTTCTGGAGCATGGCGAGTGACAAATACAAGACCGTACGGAAAGTTATGATCCTATTGCTTGGTGGCCAGTTAATTACTGGAATCCTGCTTGCCAATGCATCAAGTTTTGGCGAAGTGTTTGTGCTTGTAACTCTATTTTACTTTTTCTATTATCCGGTCTACCCACTGTCGGATACGATGGCTATTACAACGGCCAATAAATATGGTCGAAATTTCACGTCTATTCGAGTGTTCGGTTCCATAGGATATGCCTTTTTCGCCCTTAGCATCGGTTATGTCCTTGGCTCTTTTGGTTCCGAATGGACGATGTGGATCTGCATCAGCCTTGCAGCTGTAACATTACTGATCAGCTTTCAATTACGGGACCAGCCTTCTGGTGGCAGTAGCAGAATGGATTTATCCGGGTTGTGGGCCATCCTGAAACGACGAGATGTTCTTGCATTTTTCGGCTGTGTGTTTCTGCTGGCTATGGGCCATCGGATGAACGAAGCCTTTCTGACGATCACTCTCAAAGATTTGGGTGCCAGCGAAGGATTGATCGGCTGGTCCCTGCTCATCTCTTCCGTGAGTGAAATCCCGATATTTTTGCTACTGAGCAAATATGGTAACAAATATAAGGAACTCCCACTTCTCACCTTAGCGGCCTTGATGTATACCATTCGCTTACTATTCATGTCTGTCTCGCATACACCGGCAGCCGTTGTTCTTATTCAAACGATGCACAGCGTTACTTTCGGTATTTTTTATGTCACCGCGGTTCGTTATATAACCCGACTTGTTCCCGATGATTTTCGAGCAACGGGCATGGCTTTATTTACGATTGTGTGGTCTAGCGCTTCTGGACTTCTAAGCGGCACCTTGGGTGGCTTGTTATTAGAGCTTACAGGACGTCAGACGTTCTATCTTACTGCGATGAGTTTTGCTTTGGCCGCCTTGATTGGTTTCGGCTTTCAATTGTTACGCACAACAACACATCGTTCCACATGATCGTTGCAAAACCAAAAAAAGCACAGTCTCCAAATGGGGACTGTGCTTGTGTTTGTGATGTTCAGCTATAATCGATCATTTATAAGAAGTCCGTGTATGACGGAAAAATCTTACAATTTAGTTACGTTAGCTGCTTGAGGACCACGGTTTCCATCAGTGATTTCGAATTCTACCGCTTGACCTTCTTCCAATGTTTTAAAGCCGTCGCCTTGGATTGCGGAGAAATGTACGAATACGTCCTCGCCGCCTTCAACTGAAATAAAGCCATAGCCTTTTTCTGCGTTAAACCATTTAACTGTACCTTTCAAATGAACAACCTCCTAAAAATATCGCCATCTATGGCGAATAACCTCATTATACTGTATGGGCTTCCATTTTGCAATTTATCTTTTCCATATTTGATGAAAAAATTTGCTTTGCATCGTAGGGTACGGTATCATTTTACCAAAACCGTTAGTTTGGAGACTACCTATGATAAAAAAACACGAAATATACAAAACAGATAAGTGGAATATGATGACTGTAGAAGTACAAGGCAAATATCTCGTTCTCCGGGAAATTTCTGAAGAATGGGGCGAAGAATGCCACACATTCCTCAGCCGTCCTGCATTAATGCATTGGGCTGAGCGTCGTTTCCCGAAAGAGGATTTTGAAAATCGCGAAGAGGAATGGCGTGCGTTAATGGCTGCCTTCAAGGGAGTTTAATCGATGCAGCTTGATTCAGGCAATGTTGTTATCTTTATTATTCTTGCCTTCGCACTCGGGCTTGCGCTGATCCTGGGACGTAATTCCGTTCCGGATCGTCTAAGAAGGGGAATGGCTCTAATCGCTACGTTGCTCGTCTGCTTCGCCTTTTTTCTAATCGTATATTACCTCTATAACATGGGAGCCTGATACAAACACTCAACGTGTCTGTAAACAGATCAAGGCTCTCAAATATTTCGGCTGTGCTCAGGTCATACTATACGAAGTAATTGGGAATTCATTTTTCTGAATTATTCGTATGGTAAGGAGGAAGGCCGTTGAAATATCAGAAATCGTTATCTGTTCTTCTGGCTCTTAGTCTTATCCCTTCGTCTCCTGTTGCGCTAGCACAGGAGACGAAGGCGGCTATGCCCGTATTTTCAGCACATAATCAAAGGAGGATTCCCATGAGTAAACTATTGAAACGTTCCGAGGTGCCAGCAGAGCATACATGGAAACTTGAAGATTTATATGCCGATCAGAAGGCTTGGGATCAGGAGTATGAAGAAGTATCTTCTATGATGAAAAAAGCCTCCGAATTTCAAGGTAAATTGAATCAGCCTGACGTGCTAAAAGCCAGCTTTGAATTTGAAGACGAAATCGGACTCAAGCTTGAACGACTTTTCGTATACGCCCGCATGCATCAGGATGAAGACACAGCAAACCCTACATATCAAAGCCTGTCGCAAAAAGCTCAGAAACTCGGAGTACGGGTAGGCGAAGCTCTTTCCTTTGTCACACCTGAGATTCTTTCTTTACCGGATTCAGAGCTTGACGCCCTTATTAAGAATGAGAAGCTCTCCGCATATACCTTTACCTTGAAAGAGATGAAACGGGAAAAGGCTCATGTGTTAAGCCAGGCGGAAGAAGCACTGCTTGCTCAGGTTGGCAATCTGTCTCAAGCACCGCAGACCATTTTCAGCATGCTGAACAATGCGGATCTCAAGTTTCCACGTATTCAGGATGAGAATGGAAAAGAAGTTGAACTAACACATGGCAGCTACATTCAGTTTCTGGAGAATCCAAACCGCGAAGTTCGGGAACGTGCTTTCAAAGCAGTATATGAAACCTATGCCAAACAGAAAAATACGATTGCCGCAGCTCTGAATGCCAACGTAACCAAAAATATGTTTTATGCCAACGTGCGTAAGTATCCTTCAGTAATGGAAATGAACCTGTATGGTGACAACATCCCGACGGATGTTTATAACAATCTGGTAGATACGATCCATGAAAGTCTTCCACTCTTGCACCGTTATATGGATCTCCGCAAAAAATTGCTTGGTGTGGATCAACTGCATATGTATGATCTATTCGCTCCACTCGTGGATGAATACAAGATGGACATCACATACGACGAAGCTAAAAAGACAGTCAAGGAAGGTCTGGCGCCGCTTGGCAAGGAGTATGCAGAGGCTCTTCAGGCTGGGTATGATAATCGTTGGATTGATGTGTACGAAAATGAGAACAAACGCTCAGGAGCATACGCGTGGGGTGCTTACGGCACTCACCCATATGTACTGCTCAACCATAAGGACAATCTGAACAGCATGTTCACATTGGCACATGAGATGGGTCATGCGCTTCATTCCCATTATTCGGATACAACCCTTCCTTATCGTGATGCACAGTATACGATTTTCCTTGCAGAAGTAGCATCAACGACTAACGAGGCACTGCTGATGGATTACATGTTGAATAAATCCACAGATCCGAAGGAAAAACTGTATTTACTTACGTATTATGCAGATCAGTTCCGGACTACGGTATTCCGTCAGACCATGTTTGCTGAGTTTGAGAAAATTATTCATGAACGCGCAGAACAAGGCGAAGCTCTTACACCACAGCTACTGTCAGAAATTTATTATGATCTCAATGTACAGTACCATGGCAAAAATATGGTCGTTGACAAAGATATCGAGATGGAATGGGCACGTATTCCCCACTTCTATAACAGCTTCTATGTATATAAATACGCTACAGGTTTCTCGGCTGCAACCAGCTTCTCGAAGCAAATTCTGGAAGAAGGCCAGCCTGCAGTCGATCGTTATCTCGGGTTCCTCAAGAGTGGCGGTAGCGACTTCTCCATCAACATCTTGAAAAAAGCGGGTGTGGATATGTCAACACCGCAGCCTATTCGCGAAGCGATGAGTGTATTCAAAGAATTGATCGAGCAGATGGAACAGTTAACCAAATAAGGTTGCTATCCCCTGTAATTCATATCCCTTGCCCCGGAAGGGCAAGGGATTTTATAATCAAGCGAGATGCAGTACGCTTGAAAAAGGGTAATGCATTCTAGTTCGCAATCGGTTCACAACAAGGAGGCAACATCATGAAAATGCAATGGGCACTTATCGCAGGTCTTGTTTTTGCACTGCTGACAGGGATTTTCGCAGTCATCAATGTAGATTCTGTTCAGGTTAACCTGCTATTCAATACGGTTCGGGTTCCATTGATTTTGCTTATTTTAGGCTGTACTTTAATTGGAGGTATTATTGTAGGTTCTTACGGGATTTACCGTCAGTATCGACTGCAACGGGAGAATAAACGCCTGCATCTGCGCGTAGCTGAATTGGAAGCTTCTGCTGCCAGCGCTACTACATCCGTTTCGTACGATAACATGGATTCCACCCGCTCAGCTGAACCTGAACACGATCACCAGCTGCACAACGATTCAATCCAGACTCAGCCAAAAGGTAACAATACAGGTACGTTGTAGAAATCAGAAACAGCCTGCTGGTAGATTGGAATGGACATACATTCTCCCAGACAGGCTGTATTCTATTTGTCCTGTACCTGTAAGACAAAGGAGGAAAACAACGATGAGTTTTACTATTGATGAATCTTACGTTCTGTCATTTTTGAAAAAATTACTGGATACACCCAGCCCTAGCGGATACACCCACCACATTATCGAGATGATTCGCAAGGAAGCGGGTTCCCTGAACATTTCCTGTGAACTGAACAACAAAGGCGGGGCTATGCTCACCTTGCCCGGTGAAGAGCCTTCCAGAACCATTGCTTTAAGTGCGCATGTAGACACGCTTGGTGCCATGGTGCGGTCCATCACCTCTTATGGCACGTTAAAACTGACCTCTGTTGGCGGTTTTACGATGCATAGCATCGAGAACGAATATTGCTCCATTCACACAAGAGACGGCAAGGTCTATACGGGAACGATTCTTTCTCTGCATCCATCCGTGCACGTATACCCTGATGCCCGTACGTTTGAACGCTCGGAAAATCACATGGAAGTTCGAATTGATGAGGTCGTAACCTCCAAGGAAGATGTATTAAAGCTAGGTATTAGTGTAGGGGACTTTATCTCCTTTGATGCCCGGGCTGTCATTACACCAAGCGGTTACATCAAATCTCGCCATCTGGATGATAAAGCCAGTGTAGCTGCCCTGTTCGGCATCCTTGAATCCGCTCATCGTGAAGGCTGGAAGCCCGTACATAACGTTTCCCTGTTGATATCAAACTATGAAGAGGTTGGACACGGAGCTGCATATATCCCAGCAGATATCAGCGAAATGATCGCTGTGGATATGGGTGCCATGGGTGATGATCTTAGCTGTAAAGAAACGGATGTGTCCATATGTGCAAAAGACTCTTCCGGTCCTTATGACTACGATATGACAAGCCGCCTTATTGAGCTGGCCAAACAAAATGGTATGGACTACGCGGTAGACATTTATCCCCACTATGGCTCTGATGGCAGTGCTGCCTTGCGCGGAGGAAACAATATTCGCGCTGCCCTGATTGGCCCTGGCGTTCACGCTTCTCACTCTATGGAACGCACGCACAAAAGCGCGGTTATCAATACAGCCAAGCTACTTGCTGCATATATTACTACGAAGTAAGGATGGAATGAAGGTAACTTACTTCTTACTTCTTCATTCACATTCGCTTTGTTTATTGCTTTGATTCAGTTCAATCAGTTTATTAATGAAGTCATGCTCAATATTAAAAAGGACACATTCTCTCAACGCATCAACAGCGTGTGAAAGTTGTGTCCTTTATTATTGGAACCATATAGCCACATAGATAAGATCATGATTAGGCCTGTTCCACATACTCGCGATATCGACGTTCCTGAACTTGAAGCCGGGCTTCGTGATCCTTAATTTCCCTCTGTAAAACCTGTATTGTCTGTCGGACCATGCTTAGTCCATGTTTCACCTGTTTTTCGGCGCTGCGAATTTTATCCTGAATCATCCAATCCACAAAGAAGTTATCAAAGAAATAGTCCGCAAAGGACAGTAGACCACCCAAATTCAAATCGGCGTTTACTGCCATCTCCACATCTTCTAATTCCTTCTGAAAACGACGCAGACGTTTGCCTGCATCCATTATAGCCACTTGTGCATCATCCATACGGCTGCGCTTGATATGCGTAGAGATAGTACCTCCCCCCATCATGTCATAGATCCCCCAATTTCCTGCTGATTCTAAAGCTTTCTCTGCACGTTCAAGTGCATATACCAGATAATCTCCTTCTCTGAGAGCTTCGTTAAGCTCCTGAAGTTCGCTCGCCAGATGTTCCTGATCTTCGGCCAATTGTTGCAGTTCTTCATCCTGCTTAAGCAAGCCTTGCTCTTTTTTCCCCCATAAAACCTGATAGTCACTCTCCCAGAACTTATATTGCGATTGTCTTTGAAGTTCTTGCTCAACTTGAATCCGTTGCTCTTGTACATCCTGTAACATTCGGTATGCCGTATCATAAGCTGACTTGCTTTCCAGCAGTTCAAGCTCTTCTTTCTCCAAACGTTCCGTCTTCTTGCCGATCAGATCATAGAAAAATGAGGCCAAGCTCATGCCGTTCAGCCGATCCACGTCCTTCTGTTCCTTCTGAAGAGCTAAGGTACAACGTTCCACCTTCGCTTCCCACTGCTTCTCCTCCTCTTGAAGCTTATGAAGTCGTTTCGTCCATTTTTCATAGATTCTTCCTTTTTCCTTAAGCATGGCGAGTTGTTCATTAATTACATTATTGATCAATTTCACGCTCTCTCCCTTCTATGGAATTCATTACTAATAAAACGCAATAAACAAGGGTAACGTTTCATCTTTTATCTTGGACGTCTAATGCATAAATATTATTTAAACAAAAAATACCCTCCTTCAAAGCGGCATTACGCCGCCTTATGAAGAAAGGCATTGGTATGGTTTGCTTACAAAAACCGTTAAGATTTGTTTTGCTCAATCTGCTCCGCTAGCTCGTTAAGCACAGTCCAGCGTTCCATTAATTCATCCAAGTGACGCTCAGCCTCAGCCTGCTCTGCCATCAACTCTTGCAGACGCGCTGAATCGCTAAAGGCTTCTTCCATCTCCTTGTTAATCCGGGCAAGGTTTGCTTCAGCCTTTTCGATATTTTCGTCAATTTGATCGTATTCACGCTGTTCCTTGAAGCTGAATTTTAATTTAGGTTTTGCCTGCGTTGTAGCGGGAGTCGAAACTTCAAAGCTTTTCTCAGTGACCTGTTTCTTGGCTGCACTCGCACCGCTCTCTTGATTTCCAGAGGCATTTTTCAGCATCCATTCCGCATATTCACTATAATCCCCCACATGCACACGCACCGAGCCATTCCCCTCAAATGCCATCACTTTGTCCACTGTACGATCAAGGAAGTAGCGATCATGGGATACAACGAACACAACGCCCGGAAAATCATCCAGATAATCTTCAAGCACAGCAAGTGTCTGAATATCCAAGTCATTGGTCGGCTCATCCAGTAGCAGTACATTCGGAGCAGCCATCAAAATGCGAAGCAGATACAAACGACGTTTCTCTCCGCCAGACAACCTAGCAATCGGTGTCCATTGAGCGGTGGGGTTGAATAAAAAGCGCTCGAGCATCTGGGAAGCAGTGATCAATGAACCATCTGCTGTTTTTATATTCTCAGCCACTTCCTTGATGTATTCGATAACTCGCAGCGTTTCATCCATCTCCTGATGCTCTTGAGTGAAATAACCCAGATTCACGGTTGGCCCTAGAACAACTTCTCCAGCATCCGGTTGCAATCGGCCTGAAATCATCTGTAATAAAGTAGACTTACCACTACCATTCGGGCCTACAATACCTACGCGATCGCCAGGTACAGCAATATAGCTGAGATCGTCGATCAACTTGCGGCTATCGACAGATTTGGAGAGATGTTCAATCTCCATTATCTTTTTCCCCAGACGTGTAGAACCAACAGACACTTCTAGGGAACCCGAACGTTGAACACCCTGTTGCTCCTTGAGCTGTTCAAAACGATCAATTCTCGCTTTTTGTTTCGTTGTCCGCGCTTTAGCTCCGCGGCGAATCCACGCAAGTTCGGTTCGTAGCAGATTTTTCCGCTTTTGGTCTGAAGCCGACTCCCGTTCTTCCCGTTCAGCCTTCAGCTCCAGAAACCGCGTATAATTCGCCTCATATCGGAATAAACGCCCGTGATCAAGTTCCAGCATGACATTGGCCACACGATCCAGGAAGTAGCGATCATGCGTAATCATCAGTAATGCGCCACGGCGTTTCTGCAAATACTGCTCCAGCCACACGACGGAATCGTTATCGATATGGTTCGTGGGCTCATCGAGAATGAGCAATTCACAAGGATGGATTAACGCGGAAGCAAGCGCAACCCTTTTCCGTTGTCCACCTGACAAAGTTCCCATTACTGCATCGAACTGCTGTATACCCAGCTTGGATAAAATGCTCTTCGCTTCACTCTCCATCTGCCAAAGCTGAAGTTGCTCCATTTGTTGGTTCAGGCGCATCAGACGTTCGTTCAAGGCCGTATCGGATGGGTTTAATTCCAGCAATTCCATCGTTTCCGTGTACTCACGCACAGTTTTCATCTCGGCACTGTCGCCTTCAAATACTTGTTGCAATACGGTATTGCTCGGATTAAAATCCGGATTCTGTGCCAGAAATTGCACGCGTACATCATTGCCGATGGAGATCTGCCCCTCGTCCGCAGGCTCCATACCTGCAATAACGCGCAAAAACGTCGATTTACCGGTGCCGTTTACACCAACAACACCGATTTTATCCTGATCCGCCATACCAAAGGAAGCATCCTTAAACAGGATTTTCTCGCCATAACTTTTTGCAATCTGTTCTACCGTCATTATATTCATTGCCCGTTACCCACACTTCTCTATAATTTGAAATGCTCTATCCTCTAATACACGCTCTAGCAAACCTACTTATACTCGCAAAAAGGAACGGCATCCGTCCAAAAATAGCGCCGCCGCAAAAGCGATTCGTTTGTTCAGATCTTGTTCATTGAACTCTGGATTCAGCATGATATTCATCTTCAGCCGATCCAGAATACCGATATACGCTTCAGCAAGCAGCGCCGGCTCTGGTACACCTGCACTTTCCAGAACTTTGCATACCATGCTCATATACTCGTTCATAAAAGCTTTCATAAACTTCATCAAATCCGGGTCATTATTGGGTGCCATAAAAAATAACTTTGTATGATTGCGTCGTTCATAATAATAGGTCAGATGTGTTTTGGCGATCGCGCCAAGCTTGTCACCCGTGTTCTCGTGCGCTTGCAATGCATATTCCAAACGACTGATAAAACTGTTACAATCCCGCTTGGTTACAGCGATAAACAGTTGTTCCTTGCTTTTAAAATAAAGATAAATCGTGCCTTTGGCAATGCCAGCCTCATCGGCAATATCGGACATTTTAGTCTCATAGAACCCTTTCGATCCAAATATGCCGTAGGCCGCATCCAGAATGACCTCCGATTTGTCTCCCTGTACCGTATTCAACCTGTATCCCCTCCTTACAACGCCAAAATACTACCTAAACCTATAGCTATACATGCACCAATCACAGAACTAAGCACATTGACCAGATCATTACTCATCCAGGTCCAGCCCCGAGCCTGTAATGTTGGCTGACCACAATGTTCATGAACTTCAACTTCTCGGCCACATACTGTGCAACGATACATCTTTTGCACGGTTGCACCAAGATAGGAATCCGCGAACGCTCCTGCTAGCCCACCGATCAGTCCAACCAAGGTCCAGCCGAACCAGCCTGTTTGTTCCAATCCGCTAATCGACGCAAAAACAAATGCCCCCACACCAATGACAATACCGCCAAGTGCAGCAGCTGAACTCCCTAATAAAGAAACACCTCCCGAGGCTCCGGGGGTTAGTATCTTCCATGTGAGTACAGAGCGAGGAGGCTTGCGACTGAGGCTTCCGATTTCGGTTGCCCATGTGTCTGAGGTGACTGTTGCCATAACCCCGATAAAAGCATACAACCACGCTGGATGCGGCATGATCCAGTTTGCCAGACATAACAGCATACCTATACCGCCATTAGCCATCACTTGCCCGGCATCCCGATTACCTGTCTTGGCATAAGACTTCTCCATCTCCTGCTTGCGGTCTTTGCGAAACCTGGAAAGCAGCGTTGACGTGATGAAAAATAATAACAGTGTGCCAAACCAGAACAGATTGCCTGCCCCGTAATATATCGTACCCATCAGGATTGCGGCAAGGCATCCAGACAGGGTTAGCGATCTCTTTGCATAAGCGGCCCCCGCTACCAGAGAAGCGCACACAGCACCAATAATCCAATCCATAGGTTCTCCTGCATGTGACATCAATACCGTTCACATGACGTTTATATATTTTTGAATGTTAATTATACCACGGTTTGACACCAAAGCAGAAACTGAACATGCAGCTAGACAAATCCTAATTCATTTTTAAGTTTTACTTCAGGTTTCGGAGTTACAATAAGGCTAGCTCAACCAACAAGATCAATTGAACAACTACAATTCGGTTCATACACAACACAAAACAAGGAGCATAATAACGATGAATATGAAAAGGGTTTTTATACTAGGTACAATGATTGTAACGATGTCTTTCGCAGGCTCCGCATGGAGTAAATCAACCATCTCCCCCATTCCCGAACCCAAATGGTCTATTGTCGACCTGGATAACAGCAATGAGAATGAAGATGATGATCTGCTGGGTGCACTGAATCAGGCTTCCGAAGAGGAACTGGCGGAGAAGCTGTATCAAGGGCATTCGTTACGAACGATTGCAGAGAGTAGCGGGGGTGATTTAGCAAAGGTCGTTGCCATTCAGATCAAACAGCTCCAGACACAACTGGATGAGCGCCTTGCTAGCGGCAGTATCAGTTCTGAGCAACACGCTCTTCAGTCCATGGAAATTGCGGAGTTGATCGCAGAGAGTGCGAACAGAGCATATATCTAATTCAAATTTCGCTTCGATGTATTAAAAACTTCAAGGCAGCGCAACGCAAAAAGGAGCGCAATTACGCCCCTCCTGTCAACACGAAACTGTTTTGATTCGTGTTTGTGCTCTATAGCAATTCACCTTGCGGCTTACAGCGTTGATTCAATTACTCCGCTGCCTTGATCGTACATGCTCCTAATGATTCACCGGCCCATGCCAGCTCAAGCACATCTCCCGGCTGCGCAGCTCCCACTCCCTCAGGTGTACCTGTGAAAATGATATCCCCCGGCCCGAGGCCATAATGATGACCTACATAATCCACAATATCCTGCAAACTGAAGATCATGTTGACGATATTGCCTCGCTGAACCTGAACACCATTCTTTGTCAAGGTGAAATCTTTTTCGAGAAGCGCCGCTGCTCCAGGAAATGTCTGAAAGGGTGTGATGGGTGCAGCATTTTTAAATCCTTTGGCAGCCGTCCACGGGTGTCCTTTTTTCTTAATCACTGTCTGTACATCACGCAACGTAAAATCAATACCAAATGCATAGGCATCGACCAGCTCATCGACACCCACTCCTGGCTTGTAATCCTGACCAATGCGAATCACCAATTCAGCCTCATAATGAACTTCGCCTTTAGAAGCTGGCAATTCTAAGTACTCTCCGTTCAATGGCACAACTGCATGAGAAGGCTTCATAAAAATCATCGGTTCATCCGGAACGGCATTACCCAGTTCCTCCGCATGAAGCTTATAGTTTCGTCCTACACAATATACATTGCGAATATTCGTCAACATAGAGTTGTAACCACCTTTACTGGATTCATTACTTCGTTCATTGCTTCGTTTGTTCGTTCAACTTCAGTTTACCTTAAGGTCTGAAAAAGCGGCTACTCGTCTCCTGAAACGCGTCTTCCCAGACATCAGGACGATTCGTACATATCATTACATCTGGGTCGATCGCAGCCAGCTTTTTCATACTTGCCTTGTCATCTACTGTCCACGCCATCACTCGAATGCCTGCAGCATTCATTTCGTTCATTAACGCTTTGTCTACATTGGTGTATCCGATGGAGAGGAACGTACAATGCATTTGTTGGAGTACCGCAAGCAAATCCCCTGGTTTGGCATCAATGATAAGACCCGTTTCTAACTCAGGAGCAAGCTTTTTCACTTCAACCAATGCAGCTGGCTCAAACGATGTGATGACAACATCATGTTGCATATGTCTTTTTCTGATTTCGTGAATCACCGCTGCAGGCAGACCGGGATACATGTCTCCTTGTGTTTTCAATTCAATATTTAATCGAACTTTGCCGCAGGAACGATCCAAGAGTTCGCTCAGGGAAGGTATACGCTCGCCTGTGTAGTTCTTGCCTTTCCATGATCCTGCATCCAGTTGTTTCAAGATAGACCAATCGGTATCCTTAACTCGCCCTTTACCATTCGTCGTACGCTCCAGTGTGAAATCATGGATCACTACAGGAACGCCGTCCCGTGATAACTGCACATCCAGTTCCATCCATTGGACTTCCGGTCTTTCCATCGCCATATTAAATGCGGCCATCGTATTCTCTGGTGCAATGGAAGAAAATCCACGATGGGCTACACATAGATTGTTCATCATCATCTCTCCTCAGCAAAACGCTACTTAGTTAGGCACTACAGTTCCATCTGCGTTCACTCGAACGCCTGATGACATCTTAGACATCTGCTCCAGCAGAAGTCGGTTCGCCTCATCAAGCATTGGCACAGCCTGCCCAAGAGCCGCTTCATACGGAATCACCTTCATACTGCACACCGCTTCGCGACTGCAACGCGCCTGAAAGACAGCTGTTTTCCACGTTTCTTCATTCGTCGATCTCGTAAAAATAAAATTCCCCGTACTATATGCAATCCATTTGCCTTTGTAGTACTCAAGCCCTTGCAAAACATGAGGGTGACCGCCAATAATCAGATCAGCACCCGCATCCACAAACTCATGCGCCAGCCTCGTTTGATCGGCATTAGGGGTACTCACACGCTCTTCCCCCCAATGCGCGACGACGATAACCAGATCGGCCTTCTTACGCGCAGACTGAATCGCTGCGATCGCTCTTGTAGAGTCATACGCTTCCGCTACACCAGCCCGATTCCCGTCTGCCTTCCAGCTAGCTACAGGAACGACCCGACTGAAACCAAGCAAAGCAATTTTCATGCCTTTGCGCTCAAAATAGGCAGGTTCATAAGCCTCCGTACCATTCATACCCGCACCAGCATGTGCGATACCGTAATCATTAAGATACGTTAACGTATCGACGAGCCCTTCCACACCTTGATCCAGAATGTGATTGTTTGCCAGGTTAACGGCATCAAACCCTGCCGCAGACATAGCTTGCAACGCTTTGGGCGAGGATTTGTAAACATAGGTTTTATCCGCAGCCCCCGTACCACCATGGGTCACCGGAGTCTCCAGATTACCGATCGTTAAATCGTCACTCTGAAACATAGAGCCAAGCTTGGCAAATGGATAATCGTATCCGTTCTTCTCCAGCAATTCTGCAATTTTTCCGGAAAATTGAATGTCGCCAACAAAATGAATGGTGACATCCTTGGATGAATCAGACGTTGAAGGAGTTCCCTTATCACCATCTGTCTTACCCGAGTTCCCCTTGCCAGTATTTGCAGGCTTTGTTCCGGTTGCCGGCTTCTCGCTACCTGCCCCCGATGTTTCGCCCGTACCCGATTCAGGGTTGTTTACAGCATCGTCCGGCTTTGCATTTGGTTTCCCATCTACCGAAGCAGCATCTTTATCCGGTGATTCAGCTGAATCAGCGTCAGGTTCGGGCTGGTTCAATGCATCCCCACCCTTATCGTTCACCCCTGAGGGCGGATCCTGCTGTACAACCTCTGAATTGGCAGGCTGGGAAGGTTGCTGTTCACGTGTGTTCAAGAGGTAATATAAGCCGATAAGACCAATTGCTAGAATTAATATTACATTTACAATCCTGATTTTTGTATTACGGGTTCGTCTTACTTTTTTCTTTTCCGAGCTTCGCTGTGACCTTGGGGGATACATAAGCAACTCCTCTTCTTAACAATAGATCCATATGCTTACCATTATATCAAGCATATTCTGGATGTACATCCTATAAAAAAAGCCGCCCCTTTTGTAGATGCTGCTACATTGGAGACGGCGGATCTATAATTCATACTCTTAGTTCGTCGAGGTCAGCTGTGCGGAGGCCTGTATGGACATTTCTTTCGCTTGTCTGATACAGTCCGGTAATCCCACACCCTCATAACCAGCCCCTGCAATGTAAACACCCGGAATTTTTTCTCCAAGCTCTTTACGAAGGTTAGCAAGATGCTGAAGATGGCCGACAGGATACTGCGGCATTGATTTACGCAATCTAGTAATCTCGGAGAAAATCGGCGTTGCTTGAATACCCATCGTTTCTCTTAGATCTTTCATGACTAGCTCCGTAAGCGCCTCATCCGGAAGCTCCACATTCTGTTCATCTCCAGAGCGGCCCACATAACAACGAAGCAAGACTTTGTCGTCCGGGCTGGTATGCAGCCATTTGGTAGATGTCCACGTGCAGGCCGTAATATTACGTCCCTCTTTACGTGGCACCAGGAACCCTGAACCGTCGAAGACATGTTCCACTTCTTTTTTCTCAAAGGCCAGAACGACATTAGCAACAGATACATAATTGATTGCATCCAGCGCCGATGTATCCACATGCGGTTTTAGAAGCCCAGAAGCCACATAAGTCGGCACGGTGATTACAACGTCATCTGCCTCCAAAAATTGTCCGTTATCGAGTGCAACCCGATATCTGGCGTTACGTTCATCCACACGCTCCAAGGATTGGGCGCCCGTATTCAAACGCTGGTCCACATCATGAAGCTCATGGACAAGCGCATGCACAAGACTTTGCAACCCCTGACGGAAGTTCAGGAACGCACTCCGTTTGGTGCCTGTATGTGTCTCAGTCGGTTTACGTCCTGTCATCATGCCTCGGATTAAACTGCCATAATCCCGCTCCACCTCTCCAAACTGCGGGAACGTCGCTTGTAGGCTGAGCTTTCGCATATCTCCTGCATAAATGCCCGCCAGAAGCGGTTCAGTCAGGTTTTCCAGCACTTCTGAGCCAAGCCTGCGCTCAATCATATAACCGAGAGATTCATCCTCTGTTGTACGCTTGGGTGGAATAATAAAATCCATCAGCGCTCGCAGCTTGCCCGCCGGAGAGACCAGCCCGCTTTTCAGAAAAGGCTTCAGTTCTGTCGGGATGCCTAACACCAGACCCGCTGGCATGGGATGAAGCTTACCGCGCTGCATAATATATGTTTTTTTCGACTCCGGGTTTTGGCTGACGAGTTCATGATCCATCTCCAGTTCCTTTGCCAGATCAATCATCGCTGTTTTACGAGCCAGGAAAGAGTCAGGACCTTTCTCGATTACAAATCCGTCCCGATGCAGCGTTTCGATCATGCCGCCCATAGACGAACTCTTCTCAAGCAAGGTAATCGCGGGTTCAAAACCAGCTTCCCTGTAATGCTTGCGGATATAAAATGCCGCGCTGAGGCCTGTCAGGCCCCCGCCGACAATAACAATACGTCTTTTCTTGTCTTCCATTAGTTATCAGACCCTTGCTGCCATTGGCTAATAATAGAATCGCTCAATGTCTCCATGTACAACGGATCACTATTAAGCGAATCAATGCGCATCAACCGCATGTCCATTTCTTTAGCAATCGCTTTGGCTTCAATGTCGAGATCATACAATACTTCCAGATGATCCGAGACGAAACCGATTGGAGCTACGAGCACATCTTCCACTTGTTCGCGCGAAAGCTCTTGGAGTGTATCCAGAATATCCGGGCCGAGCCAAGGTTCAGCAGTCCGCCCAGCACTTTGCCAAGTAAACTGCCAGTTGGCAATCCCCACTCGGGAAGCAATGGCCTCGGAAGTTTCCAGCAATTGATTCGGATAAGGATCACCCATGTCAACAATGCGTGCGGGCAGACTATGAGCACTAAACAGTACCTTAACATCTCCGCGTTTCGCTCCCGCTTCCTCGAATGCATCAAGCTTAGCACTTACTCGCGTAGAAAGAGCCTGAATGAGCTTCGGATGCAAATGATAACTTTCAATAAAGGACATCTGGATACCAAGTTCTTCGGCTTTTTCTCGTGCACGTTTAATATAACTGCCTACACTCATGGTGGAGAAATGGGGCGCAAGCACAATGCCAATAGCGTTCTTAATGCCATCTTTCGCCATCTGTTCCACACCATCCTCAATAAAAGGATAAGCATGTTTCAGTCCTTGATAACAGCGGAATCCAACCTCGCCGCGACGCTCATCCTTTTGCAACGTCTCCTGAAGGTTTCTCACCTGGTTATCTGTGTTCTCGCGCAAAGGGAACACGCCGCCAACAATCGCTTCATAGCGATCTTTCAGTTCTTTCAGCTGTTCCGGCTCAGGCGGACGCCCTCTGCGGATATGTGTGTAATACGCCTCAACACTTTCCATATTTTCAGGTGTGCCATATGACATCACCAGTACGCCTACAGTATTAGTCATTGCTAACCGTCACTCCCGTCTTCAAAGCTTCTGTTGAATATTCATGAATATAAGCTGTGAGTTCTTTTAATTTATCAAGAGAAGCTTCCGGGAACAAGCCATGTCCCAGATTGAAAATATAACCCGGGTCCTTGATCCCTTCATCTATGATTGCTTTCGCCTGTTCTTTGATTAATTCCATTGGGGCAGTCAGGATGTACGGATCCAGATTACCCTGCACCGCAAATTTCCCGCCCAAGCGCCTACGACCTTCTGATATGGAAACTCTCCAGTCAAGTCCGATGACATTCGCCCGCAAATCCTGCAGGGTTGGCAACAACTCACCTGAGGCCACTCCAGGGAAATAGATTTTCGGTACATTCAAATCAGATAATTCGGTAAAGATACGAGTAATCGTTGGAAGCACATACGTTTTGAAATCTTTGGGAGAGAGCGCCCCTACCCAGCTGTCAAATAACTGAAATGCCTTACCGCCATTTGCGATATGAGCACGAATATATGTAATGACCATATCGCCAAGCTTCTGCATCAGTTTGTGCCACACTTCCGGCTCACTGTACATCATCGTTTTGGTTCGAATATATCCTTTGGAAGGTTGACCTTCAATCAGATAACTTGCAATCGTAAACGGAGCCCCTGCAAATGTAATTAGCGGAACGTCAAGTTCCTTGTCCAAAATACGAATGGTTTCCAGAATGTGAGACAAGTCCCCTTCCACATCGATGGGACGTAGACGATCTACATCGGCAGCCGAACGAATGGGGTTATCAATCACCGGACCTATATTTTTTACAATGTCAAAATCAATGCCAAGCGAAGCAACCGGATTCATAATATCGGAATACAAAATAGCCGCATCCACACCCAGCTTACGTACAGGCATGAGTGTAACTTCAGCCGCCAGTTCAGGTTGCTGGCATATTTCGAGCAAGGAGTACTTTTCTTTAATTTTGCGATATTCAGGATCGTAACGTCCAGCCTGGCGCATATACCATACCGGCACACGGTCAACCTGCTGTTTGAAACTAGCCCGAATCAGTCGATCATTATAGCTCATGTAAGAAGCCTCCAATAGTTTTTGGACTCATAACTACCATTATGCCCTTTTTATACAGCCGTAACAACCATATGGGGATGTGTTCCAAGTGACAATACTATGACATTCGTTACACCCCTCATGGATATGCCATTTGTGATATAATAAAAGAATCGCTTTTTTTGAGAATTACAGAAAAATCTTTGAAAGGAAGTGAAAGCACTTTGAAAACGTGGAAAGTCAATCTCATTGTGCTTTGGTTTGGACAATTCCTGGTCAATGCAGGCATGACCATGATTACGCCTTTTCTGTCGCTGTTTCTTGCCAGAGATCTGGGCGTTGTAGGTGAGCACGAAATTGGAATTTGGGCCGGATTTATTTTTGCAGCCAATTTCCTCACCTCTTTTTTGTTTCAGCCGCTCTGGGGCAAGTTGTCGGATAAATACGGACGAAAAATTATGCTGCTTCGCTCCGGCTTCGGTATGGCTGTTGTTATCGCATTGATGGGTCTCGTGCAAAACCCTTGGCAACTTCTCTTATTGCGCTTGCTGAACGGAACCATCTCTGGCTTCAACCCTGCAGCTGTTGCTCTGATCTCAGGCACAACGCCAAAGGATCGTATGGGGTTTGCGATGGGGATCAGCCAGTCCGGTCAGGTGGCAGGTACGATTTTGGGTCCACTTATTGGCGGCCTGCTTGCGGATGCGGTGGGGTTCCGTCCTATTTTCTACATTACAGGCGGGCTCATCTTTGTAGCTTCTATGCTTGCGATGTTCCTCGTAAGGGAGACGTTCGACCGTGAAAAAGCTGCCAAGTTGCCAGATCAATCGGTATTATCCGGTTTGAAGGAGCTTAGCAAATTACCTCAGCTGCCGGCACTATTCGCTGTGACGTTCCTGCTGCAATTTGCAATGATCAGTCCGATGTCGCTCTTGCCCATATATGTACAAAAACTGCATGGAACCGCAGTGGACGTAGCCTTCTGGGCAGGTATGGTCGGTGCAGTTACAGGGATATCCAATATGGCGATGTCTCCGGTACTCGGAAAACTCAGTGACCGGATTGGATCACACCGAGTCCTCACTTTTTCACTGATCGGAACCGGGATCATGCTTATTCCGCAAGCTTTCGTGCAAACGGTGTGGCAACTCATCCTTGTTCGCTTTGTGATGGGGATATTTATGGGCGGCTTGCTTCCAAGCGTAAACGCATTGATTCGGGGGTATTCCCCTGATAACATGATTAGCCGGGCATTCAGTTTTAACACAAGCACACTTGCTCTCGGTAATATGCTGGGCGCAGTCATTGGCGGATTCCTCGCCGGCTTCATAGGTATTGAGGGACTCTTTATCGTATCCGGCGGCCTACTATTGCTCAATATGGTATGGGTTCGATTCAAATTGTACAAAACACCTGTCCGTATGGAGGAATCAAAAACGACTTAAATGTTCTATAGGAACAGAAATATTGTAGAAGAGCATACCGTTCCACACACTCATCGCAAACCATAATAAGCATAAAAAGCCGCTTCAGCGCCATTCCTGGCCTGAGAGCGGCTTTTCTACTATACTCGTCGTTTATTGAATTGAATCGGATATTCCTTTACTCCAAATACAAAAGCGCTTTGAATCGGCTCCAGGGTCGTTTCAGGAGCTAAGTGTATCCGTTCCATACGCTGGAGTAAGGTATGCAACGCCACTCTTGCTTCCAGACGTGCCAGCGGTGCACCAAGGCAGAAATGAATTCCGAATCCAAATCCCATATGCCTGTTGGGTTTACGATTCGACACAAACTCATCTGCACGTTCAAACTGTACACTGTCGCGATTGGCAGCCCCAACCCAGGATATAACCTGCTCACCTGCCTTGATCGCCTTGCCTCCTAGTTCTATATCTTCCCTCGCAACACGTCCAATGGCTACAATCGGCGGATAATAACGCAGTGTCTCTTCTACGGCACTTGCCACCTTGTCCGGATGCTCACGCAACTCCTCTTGCAGTTCGGGTTGTTCAGATAGAATACGCACTGCATTTGCAATCAAATTGGTAGTTGTCTCGTTCCCTGCAGCCAGCAGGAGAATGCAAAAATTGACCACTTCTTCCTCCGTTAACTTCTCGCCCTCAATCTCCGCATCTAATAGCAAAGAGATAAGATCGTCTTGAGGCTTTAAACGACGCTGTTCCATAATGTCTGTGAAATAGGCATATAACTCCTGTATATTCTTCAGCTTTTCCTTCTCCAACTCTTGAAAAGCCTCTTCACTGTCATCACGTGCACCTTTCACAAGCACATCCGACCACTCTTTGAATTCACGCCGATCTGTAGCCGGAACACCAATCAGTTCAGCAATAACGATGACGGGTAGTGGCGTTGCAAGATCATCAATCAGGTTCATCCTTCCACCCGACAAGTGCGGAGCCAGCAGCTCATCCGTGATTTCCTGAATACGTGGTGCAAGAGCCTCTATCGCCTTGGGCGTAAACGCCTGATTGACCAAGTCACGAAGCTGTTTGTGCTTCGGTGGATCTGTCGTTAACATGCTGGTACCGGCACGGTTACGTTCAGAAGAGAACAGCTTAGGATTTTTTAACACATACTGCACATCTTCGTACCGAAAAACATCCCAGCATTCACGATGCTCATCATATCGGACTGGAGTGTTCTCACGAAGTTCTGCATACACCTGGAAGGGAGATAATTGGCGCTCCTTGTTGTGCAATTCCCGAATAGGAATGTAATTGGCATATTTTCGGGGTGCTTGTTTCATCGTGTTTCCTCCAATCATTAATATATATTTATTTACATATATGTTCCTATTCATTATAACCACAACTGGATAGGGATTCCAACTATTTCAGCGTAAATAAGTCTCTCGTCCCAGCGTATGCTACCAACTACCCTTGTAAATGTCGAAAGATAACTATGTTAATTTAGATAACATATAGTAATGGTTTTTCTACGATTTCCTCTTCTCTCACCTTTTAACTAAGAATATATAAAAATTTAAATTCAGCCATTTTCCCTATTAAATATCTGTTTATCTATTAAAAACATTGATTGTAAGCGTTATTTCTGTATGAATCTATGTTTGTTATATTATCTAACACCAAATATTATTATCTCAATCTACTTACATAAAAAAAGAGAATACCTCACACAAAAATTACTTGAAGGAGTGTATCAGCATGAAAAAATCATCTAACCTTCGCCCTTGGGCCGTATGGAGTACCGCTGCACTAACCGCACTAACCCTTTCTCTGTCTCCAATAGGAACTTATGCCGCTCAAGCCGCTACAGTTGAGGTTAAGGGTACAGTAGGCAATGTTCAGACCACCCCAGCAAGTCCTACACGTAACACTACGATCCCCGCTCTGCCTGAATCCTCCAAACAATCTTCACTTCCTAATGTGCTTGTAATCGGTACAGGTGGAACGATTGCAGGACAATCGGAAGACGCAACCAGCTTCCAAAACTATAAGGCCGGCACACTTCTTATTGCTGATATGGTCAAAGACTTGCCGGACAAACAGAAAATTGCGGATGTGAGCACACTTCAATTCGGCAATTCCGGTTCAGGCTCCTATACGATGGCTGACCTGTACGACTTGTCTCAAACTGTGGATAAAGCTCTCGCTCAATATGACAGCGTGGTAGTAACCACAGGTACAGATACGATGGAGGAAATTGCTTACTTCCTTGATATGACCGTACAAAGCGACAAACCTGTAATCATCACAGGTTCAATGCGACCTTGGACGGTCATTGGCTCTGATGCCCAAGCGAATCTCTACAATGCAATTAAGCTGGCTGGCAGCGGCCGCACGAAATCTTTTGGCACCGTCTTGATGCTGAATGATACGATTCAGCTTGCACGTGGGGTAACCAAAACCAACGACTACCGGACAGACACTTTTGAAACGCCAATGCTCGGTGCAGTGGGTTATATTGATGAAGAGAACATTCGGATTTATCGCGCTCCGGCTCGTGCTATGAAACCGGAGGGCACAGCGAAACCTGCATTTGACCTTAGCAAAATTACCAAAGCCGATCTTGCCAAAGTGGAGATCGCCATCTCTTATCAAGAAGCCGGCGGCGGAGCGATCGAAGGTTTTGTGAAAAATGGAGTGAAAGGCATTGTCACCTCAGGCACAGGGGCAGGCGGAATTTCCAGGGCAATGGGGCAAGCCCGTACGAAGGCTATTGAAGAAGGGGTTATTTTCGTCACGACAACCCGAACTGGTTCAGGCAGCGTGTATGGCGGAGGAAAAGGCATCATTGCCGGGGATAACCTCAGTCCACAGCAAGCAAGGATTCTTTTAATGCTCGGACTGTCTTTCAGTGATGATTTTGATACGATCAAAAAATGGTTCGAAACATATGGCACCCCAGAAGTATAAGTCATCGAAAAATAATTGCCAGATGTACGTAAAAAGGCCAAAGCAGAGGTTCATCCTGCTTTGGCCTTTTCCCCATCCTATTATCCTTTATAATGAATAATAGACAACATTCGGAAAGGAACATTAACACATATGGATTACTTTTTCCTCGAATCTCAGTATCCCCGCACTGGATTCATCAGCGGTGGCACAACCTTCACTCCCGAATTGCATACCAACTATTCGGCTATACATTATCCGTTGCCTGATCATACAAAGGCCGAGGTCGAACTTTTGTCATCGTTACGAAGCTTGAAGGTAGACTATTTCGAAACCATTACAGGTACCCGTATTGTATCGGACGCTTTCAAGTGAATTGTATGACACATGCAAAAGGCATAAATTAAAACTACATGTCACCACGATCTAATTTCACATTTAACTTGGCTTTCAAGCAGGCTTTCAACGGAGTTCAAATGATCTATTTCACCCAAGCCAGTGCCAAACCGTCATAGTCCGGAAGCATGGTTGTAACCAAACGCGGGTCACTTGCCATCT
This sequence comes from Paenibacillus amylolyticus, assembly GCF_003719335.1. GTDB lineage: Bacteria > Bacillota > Bacilli > Paenibacillales > Paenibacillaceae > Paenibacillus > Paenibacillus amylolyticus_D. Next base: position 101,183 of record NZ_RIAS01000005.1, on the reverse strand, counting down.
GCTCGTTGAAACGACGCACAGCAAGCACGGCCGGGCCTTGCTTGTCCGGATTAAGCGTGCGACCGCGCAGGAAACAGTTGTCCCCTACGATGACTGCACCTGGACGCGCAAGGCGAATTGCATAATCCAGATAAACCGGATAATTTTCCTTATCTGCGTCAATAAAGAAGAAATCAAAGGTACGTCCTTCCTGTGCCAGTTGCTCCAGACTGTCTGCCGCAGGCCCAATTCGGTACTCGACTTGACTGCCGAACCCACCTTCCTCCAAATGTCCACGAGCCATAGCCGCGTATTCTTCTTTCAGTTCTAGGGAAGTCAAGCGTCCCCCTTCGCTCAGCCCACGAGCAAGGCAGATGCCGCTGTAACCGCCGAGCACACCAATTTCGAGCACAGCCTCAGCTTTAGAGGTTTTGGCCAGAAAGGTGAGCAAGCGTCCATACGCCGCAGCCACCGAAACCTCCGGCATGCCATTCGCTCGAATGGCCTCTTTTACTTTTAACAAGAGCTCATCCTCTTGAAATAATTGATTTACATATTCGTCCGGGGTCAGATTCACCACGAAGTTCCTCCTTGCACATCTGGACTACTTTCCATATCAATGCCCCTAGACAGCTTTCTTTATAAATGCCTTGGATAGCTTTTCATATGGATGCCAATGTTTTATAATAAATGTTTGGTATCAACACAGTGTACTCTACGCACAAAAACGAATAATCTGCATTGATGTCTATGCGGTTAAGCCGCATTACTCATTGTAAGTTTTTTCACGGAAAGCGGCAAGGCCGCACCGTTACTATATTCGCCGCGGGAAGCTTACGCCAGCTGCGGCTTGAAATGGAGTTGAATGAATTCACATGGCTCGATTGCAATTGATTGCAACCTCCGCGATGGGACTTGAGGCCGTTGTTGCCCGGGAACTGAAACAGTTGGGGTATGAGGACGCTAGGGTCGATAATGGCCGGGTATTTTTCACAGGAGATTATATTGATATTTGTCGCTGTAACCTGTGGCTGAGAAGTTCGGATCGTGTGCTGGTTAATATGGGTGAATTCCCTGCAACCACATTTGATGAATTGTTTGAGGGCACCAAAGCACTACCGTGGGAAGAGTGGATTCCCGCAAACGGTGAATTTCCGGTTGAAGGACGATCACAGAAATCACAACTGAGCAGTGTGCCTGCTTCCCAAGGTATTGTCAAAAAGGCGATTGTTGAAAAACTGAAGCTGACGCATCACACTGAATGGTTCCCTGAAAATGGAGCCCGTTATGTGGTCGAAGTGATTCTGTTGAATGACCGCGCTCTGATTACACTGGATACAACAGGCCCAGGACTTCATAAACGCGGATACCGCAAACTTGTTACAGAAGCGCCACTGAAAGAAACACTGGCAGCTGCTCTGATTCAGCTTAGTCGTTGGAATGTTTCCCGCCCGTTCTACGATCCATGCTGCGGTTCAGGCACCATGCTGATTGAAGCCGCCATGATTGGATGGAATATCGCGCCAGGGCTTCGTCGTACATTTAACTCCGAGAACTGGGACGTGATTCCTGCTGAGCTTTGGGAACAAGCACGCGAGGAAGCATTTGATGCCGTGCGTGACGATGTACCTCTGCAAATTTCAGGTAGCGACATCGATCCTGAAGCGATTGAGGTTGCGCAAGCGGCGATCAAAAGTGCTGGCTTTGCCAAAGATATTGAAGTCAGTGTACTGCCAGCACACCGGGCCAGACCTCAAGGGGAATATGGGGTTATCATTACCAACCCACCTTATGGCGAACGTCTGAGTGAAGAAAAAGAAGTGCAGAAGTTGCTCCGTTCCCTTGGTCGCTCTTATCTAGATATGCCAACGTGGTCGTTTTTTGCCATCACCTCCACGAAAGCATTTGAAGAGTATTTCGGACATAAAGCGGACAAGCGTCGCAAACTGTTCAATGGACGGATTGAAACCCAGTACTATCAATATTTGGGGCCACTGCCACCGCGCAACAAAACACCGCAAGCTTAAAGATAATTATGGTTAAGCAACGCTCTGACCTTTACGGTTGGAGCGTTTTTCTTTTGTTTGATCACCGAACACCCAACAAAAGCAGACTTCCTACCTTATAAGAAGGCCTGTATGACAGGCGAGTATGAAGATGAGCATAGTTGAAATGCGAAGCGGTCACGCTATAATATATGAAGTCCTGTTTTACATTCCGTTAACAAAATAAATAACAATCTTTAATCTACAGCCTCATCCTCTCGAATCATGAACAAATACACAAAAAGGGGGAAACAAGATGGTTTTCAGTCAGCCTATGCGGAGTTCCAGAACGCTCGGGCTTCTGCGTCACCCATTGACGCTATATGTTATTTTCACAGTACTTATCCTGCTTAAACTGATGCTGCTGCATCACAATCTGCACGCGTATAACATCACCATGGGACTGCTCGACAAAGTGATTGCGATCGGCTCCTTGCTACTTCTGTCCTTCTGGGTCTGGTGGCTGCCTCGTAGGGGCATGGTTGCTGCACTTACGATCCTTCACTTATTTCTTACTGCACTCATCTATGCGGATATGGTCTATTATCGCTACTTTCAGGATTTCCTTACCATTCCTGTGCTCCTACAGGCACGACAGGTGGACGCACTCGGAGACAGCATTGCCACTTTAATCTATGCCCGTGATATATGGTTTTTTGCCGATTTGTTCATTGTTATTCCGTTTGCAGCCTTAATGCTGTTCAGTAGACGTTATCGCTCGGGTCAAGCGTCAGGGATGTACACAAGCAGTTCTATCGGTAGTTACGGCGGTTACTCTTTCACTTCCTCCACATCTCCTAAAAAGCGTCTCCGCCGCCGTCTGTTGGCAGGTGTCACAGCGCTCATTCTGGGATTGGGCCTTGGTGCCGGACCTATCTATTATTACAGCAAAACCTGGGCCAAAGGGCTGTTTGATAACAATTGGTGGAATGTATCCATGTACAACGTAACCGGATTACTCGCTTTTCACGGCTATGATACGTACTCTTATGTCAAAAATAATATGGGTTCCGGCCCCGAAGCTGATCCCGCCGATATCCAGGAGGTCAAAGCTTATTTTGCAGATCGACAAAAGTCAAGTGCAGGACAGAACAACCAGCCGTTATACGGAAAATATAAAGATAGCAACGTTATTATCGTGCAAGGCGAAGCCTTTATGAATTTTATGATTGGACAAAGCATTGGCGGGCAGGAAATCACCCCCCACTTCAATGAACTGATGAAAGAAAGCCAGTATTACAGCCACTTTTATCACCAGACTGGACAGGGAAGAACGTCAGATGCCGACTTCGGCGCCAACATCTCTCTGCACCCTCTTCCTGTAGGTTCAGCATTTGTACGATATGCAGACCATATGTACGATTCGTTGCCTTCCATTTTGAAGGATCATGGCTATAACACCAACGTATTTCACGCCTACGAGAGCGGGTTCTGGAACCGATATACGATGTATCAGAATATGAAATACGACAAGTTCTACAGCAAAAATGATTTCGTCGAAGATGACCCGCTTGGCTGGTCATTGTCAGATGTATCTTTTTTCCGGCAGTCCGTGGAGAAAATGAGCAATGAGGCGAAGGAACCTTTTTATTCATTCCTCATCACGCTTAGCAGTCATCACCCTTACGCCTCTCTGCCTAAAGAGAAACAGCAGCTGGATGTGGGTGAATTCCAAGGTACAATGTTCGGAAATTATCTGCAGTCTGTTCACTACGTGGATGCCGCAATCGGTGGTATGGTGGAAGATCTGAAGAATCGGGGGTTATGGGAAAAAACCATCTTTATGTTCTACGGTGACCATGACAGCTCGATTACCGACAAAGCTCTATATGAGAAATTTCTAGGCCGTAAGCTGAACGACCTTGATATGGCACAGATCATGAATGAGGTTCCACTGCTGGTACATTTACCAGACGGAGCTGAAGCCGGTACCTTTGATAAACCGTCAGGGCAGCTGGATATTACACCATCGGTGCTGCATTTGCTAGGGATATCGGATGAATCCTATTATCACATGGGAAACAATGTGTACAACGACACGGAACGTACGGTAGTGCTGCGTAACGGTTCGTTCACAGACAGTAAAGTGTTCTATATTCCATCAGATGATTACCTTTATGCAAACGGAGCCTGTTACGACCAATCCACTCACGAAAAGACGGATATCAACGCCTGCAAGGTCGGTTTTGAAACAGCTTCAAAACGTCTGCATGTGTCTGATACGCTCATTACCTACGATCTGATTCGTCAATTCCGTGAGGAAAAGGAACATCCAGCAGACGCAACCGAGAACTCTTCGAAAAAATAATCAGATACAGAAAAACGAAATACATGTCAGACACACTCTTTTATAAAGGAGCCTCATCTTATGTCATCTAACATTCATGCACACGATATCGAACAAAAACTTTATGATGCTGCTACCGAGTTCGTTAAAGAGCGGTACCCCCAAGGTTGGGGCGGGGCAGGTGCTGTATACACCGATGCTGGATCTCTGCTCATCAGCGTAGCCCCAGAGGTCATCAACGATGCAGTGCATCTTTGCATGGAAACAGGCGCTTATCTGGAAGCTCATAAATTAAATGAGCGGGTAACCCACTCTCTCTGCGTAGCGCGCGATGGCGAAAGTACCGGATTCAAAGTGCTTACACCTTGCGGAATCTGCCAGGAACGTCTCTTTTACTGGGGAGGGGACGTCAAAGCAGCTGTATACGATCCTTCCGGACAGCTTGTTTTCAAAACATTAAATGAGCTTCAACCAAACCATTGGACAAAGGCTTACTCGAACAAATAAACCCGAATAACTTGCGAAAATTCGAAAGTCGCTTTATAATTGTAACTGTAATAGTTTCAATTAGGAACATAATGGAGGTTTTAAACCAATGAATATTGAAGTATGGTCTGATTTCATGTGCCCTTTCTGTTATATCGGCAAACGCCGTCTAGAAAATGTACTGGAAAAATTCCCTCATCGGGATGAAGTGAAGTTACAATTTAAAAGCTTTGAGCTTGATCCTAACGCAGAAGAGAACAGCGGAAAAACAAATATAGACTATCTGACTTCCAAGTACAACATTAGTGAGGAACAAGCTCGCGGGATGAATGCACAGATGAATGCCAATGCTCGTACAGCAGGGCTCGAATATAATATTGATGCCATGATTCCAACAAACTCCTTTGCCGCTCACCGTCTGACCCACTGGGCAGATACTCAAGGTAAAGCACTTGATCTGAGTGAGCGTTTGTTCCACGCCATCTTTATTGAAGGCAAACACGCTGGTGATGCTCAAGTACTCGCTGATCTTGCTCAGGAGGTAGGTTTGGATCGCGAAGCTGCGATTGCCGTTCTGTCCAGCGATCAATATACCGATAACGTACGTGCTGACCAGGCAGAAGGCGCACAGCTCGGCATCCGGGGTGTTCCATTCTTCGTTCTCGATCGCAAATTTGCCGTTTCCGGAGCGCAGCCTGACGATGTCTTCCTGGATGCTCTCCAAAAAGCATGGGATGAACGCTCCCCGTTCACCATTGTTGAATCGAACGATACCGCATCAGATAGCAACGGTGTATGCACAGAAGAAGGTTGCGAGGTTCCTCAAAACAAACCTTCTAACTAACTTAAAAAGCAGCAGGATCATGGCTATGCTCATGACCTTGCTGCTTTTTAAGTTTACTGCCGCTGTCCCCCTCTACACACTAACAAACAACCTAAACAGAACAAAACGGAGAAGCGAAGCCCTCCGTTTTGTCACTGCCCTCGACCTCCGAAGCTACTTTTCCAAGTGACTCCCCCTATCAAACGTTGCTGCGGAGGGGACGAAATCGATTCTGTAGAAGCGGAGCGTTCGCCTTTGATTTCGAATTTCAAACCTTTAGAATCTTCAATCAAGGAAATTCGAAAACAACAGCGATCGAAAGAACGATTCGTCACCAGAGCTCTCACCAAACGTCGATATCATGTTCGATTCGTCACCGACGCTTCCTCCAACGTCCATACTTATTCAATTGGAAAATTAGCTTCGCCCTAATCCCAGAATAACTGATCCGGATGCGGCCCTGTGCGTTTGTCCGCATCCAATGCGTCAATCTGTCTCAGTTCATCTGGTGTCAATTCAAAATCAAAGATATCTGCATTCTCACGAATTCGTTCAGGTGTCACTGATTTTGGAATCGTCACAATCTGATTCTGGATGTCCCAGCGCAGAATGATCTGAGCCGGCGTTTTGCCGTACTTCTGAGCCAGTCCCTTGAGAGTTGAATCCTGATTCAGCTTACCCTTCATAATTGGGCTCCATGCCTCAAGTTGAATACCCTGAGCTCCGCAGAAATCCTGAAGTTCCTGCTGGATCAGTCCCGGATGTAGTTCCACCTGATTCACCGCAGGCACCGTACCACCTTCATCTATTAGATCGCGTAGATGATGTACCTGAAAGTTACTCACACCGATCGCACGCACACTTCCTTCGCTATACAGACGTTCAAAAGCTCTCCACGTCTCTTTATATTGATCCCGGCCTGGCCAGTGAATCAAATATAGATCAATGACATTTAAACCAAGCTTCTTCTGGCTGGCTTCAAACGCCCTAAGCGTCGAATCATAACCTTGATCATCATTCCAGAGCTTTGTTGTTACGAATAGTTCATTACGGGCCACACCACTACTCGCAATGGCTTGTCCCACTTCTTCCTCATTGCCATAAACAGACGCGGTATCAATGCTCCGATACCCTACTTCCAGAGCCGTCTCTACCGCCTGTTGCACTTCTTTTCCCTTCGCCTTATAAGTCCCGATTCCAAGCCATGGCATTGTCACTCCGTTGTTCAGAATTGTACAATCTGTAATATGTTTGGTCATCCTGTACCTCCCGTATTGATTTTTGCCTGCTCACGGTCTATTAACCTTCTGACAGAATTTTAAGCGCTGAAAAAAAACAAAAAAAGACCTGCAGACCATAACGGCCTGCAGGTTTGCGGTGTAACAGGAACGGTTTACTTCTTCCCTTGCCTGTGCTGATTCTGGAGTGAATGTAACCTTTTCTTCTCCTCAATGAACATTTCCTGTGCTAACTCGAAGCCCTGTCCACCCAGAGACAGCTCCGCCTGCTTCATCGCCTGCTCGGTGTGAGCCAGCCGTTGCTCTGCCTGCACGATGGTCTGTGCATTCGGATGGGACATGGCCTGGGAAACAGCATAATGAAGCTTGTTCACCGCATTTTGCGCCTGAGATACGGTTGTACTCGCTTGCAAACTGGAATCATAACGCTTGGGCATGAGTTATTCCTCCTCGGAATCATATTCCTGTCACCTTGTTAGCATGGATTGCACAAGCCAAGCTTATTCTTTTTTTCAAATTTTGTTCAAACTTTATGCTTCCAAGATACGTTAAAAGAACAGAAGCATTTAAGATCAAAAAAAACAGGAGGAATGCCACTTGAGTACAAAGGGGATTCGTTTAGGCCTCCTAACCGTTTCATTGCTATCCGTTCTGTTACTCCTATTTTTTATTGTTTGGACGCAGCGCCTCACGAACTCCACTTATGAGATCAAAGGATACGTCTCTTCAGCGCTGCATAGGGATATCCCCGTGCCTGCCAATGCTATACTCATTGAATCCGCAGCATATTCCGATCATCCCACACAATCTCGAAGCGAAACGTATGAACTGAAACACATCGGTGGTGAACAAGGACTATATCCGCCTGAAGATTATTTTCAAAAGTTACATGAGGCGGGTTGGACGGAACTAAAGGAGGAACGGATGGGCCATATTCATGTTCTAAATAAAGAAGAGGTTAGGATCGCCATTGAAATCCGGGAGGATACCTTCCAAATATTTTTGCTCCATTCGCATGAGAATCGTCATCAAAACTTGGGCTAAAACAAAATGAAACGCAAAAAGGAGAGGCTTCTGCCCCTCCTTTTCAGGTATATCGCATCGTTACTGCAAGTTCATTGCAAGTTGTCAAAACATCTTGCTATACGCTTACTTGATGAACTTGGAAACCTTCGTCAGCACTTCCTCTTCTGTTGGAGCACTGATGTATCGGCCATTGATGAAAACAAAAGCACGCTTCGCACACGGGCCGCAATAAGATTTACAACCGATCTTGACTTCTGTGCCTGGAGCCATCTTCTCCAGCTTAGGCACAATCGACTTCAATCGGATATGATTACATTTTTCGCATACGCGGATATCGTTAGCCATGAGTTCCCCTTCTTCGCTCCCTTAGTGGTCGCCGTGGTTGCCTTTGGATGGATTCGTGATCACAAATCCTTCTTGTGGCAAGTAGAGGTAATCAATTTTTACGCCATCGAGCATAGGTTGTCCATTTTCCAAAATAACGTCAATGCCCTTATCTGTAGATACTACAGTGTCATTATCTCCCGGCGTATCCAGGTCAAGTCCGTAATGCGCATGGTCTCCGTGTGCATGTGTAATCACAACACGCAATAGTTTACCTTCGTTCTCCGGCTTGTCCAGTTCAAGCTTCAACACTTTCGCTGCGTTACGAGTGATTTTGCAGTTCATTCAATTCATCTCCTATATTGTCATTGCTGGTTTCAACAATTTCAGCATTCATTTTAAACTCCAGCATCTATTGTAAAGAAAGTTACAACTAATCGCAATAACATTGATGCGAAAACAACATGAAGTTATATTTTCGGACACCAGCACAGGATATTTACGTTCAGCTCGGCTGACAAACCAATTCATCAGAATCAGGGTTATTAAACTTCGATTTACAAAGATAAAAAACGAGCGCCGCTTCAGCGCCCGTTCCAGTTATACGTCTGAACGATCGTTTCGTTTCATGCCTGCTGACTCGAAGCGCCCGCCTCACGCTCTCCATGGGATAACAATTCTGCCAGCAGCATGCCCACTTCCACGCAAATGTCATCAAATTGCTCCACAGGTAGCGGATTCACTCCCAGACCTACCTCTACAGTGAAGCCCGGCATGCCAAACGCTTGAATAAACCAATCTTTATACCCAGCATCACTACCACCAAGTTTTACCGCTTTATATCCGGATGCCTTTGCTAGCTTACGCGACAGCGGTGCACTCTCTCTCGGCTCCAGATCCCGATAATTCCAATAAATTTCTTGGCCTTGGCTGTGCAGGGATACAACTGTAGCAAATGAATGTTCCTGCGTCCACCGTGCAAGCGCCTGAGCCTCAGGTTCTGTTAACGGAGCCTTGCCCGCATAATCCCTTGGACCAGGCGAAAAAACACCCCTGCGCGCAACCTCCTCGTCCCAGTGAGCCGGAAACTGATCATTAAGATCCACACCTCTGATGTTCGCTTTCCAATGTGTAAAGTGTGGCCGCCCACCATTCCACGCAAGTAATTCAGAAGCATACTTATGATGATTCACTACGCCTTCCTGAACCAACTCCACACCGTCTGGATTCACCATGGGAACTGCCCACAAGGTCGTTTCTTGCATCCAGCGCTGCGGATCATAAGTGTGCCAATGCGAGTCCGAGGAATACGCCTCAGCATATTCTTCAATAAACCTCATGAGAACAGGCGTGGTTAACCATTCATTGGCGTGAACCGATGCATTAACATGGATATGGCGGGGGCCTTGCCCGATTCGCACATAGGGCAGTTTTTTTCCCATCACACTTGTACCGATCTCTCCCGATTCTACACAGGAATATTGCACTTCCAATCGCTGTATATCTCTGATCAATTCACGATATCCATATTCACCCTCAATGTTCACGATGGTTTTCCCACCAGCCTGAGGAATATATATACAGCAGCCACCCCAATCCTTCACCTTGGAGATTTCGGGATTCCTCTCACGAAGCTGGTCTTCCGATAATCCAAAACGTTCTGCCGTTTCCTGCACCGTTTCTCCCGGTGGCACTGCATATCTGCGCCCAGTTCCAGGCACCACACGCAGCATCTGACCCGCAAGCAAGTAAGGCTGCGCTGCAGCTTCGGGATTCAACGCACACAACAATGCTTTAGTCATACGATATGCCGAAGCAATTCGCGGTAACGTGTCACCTGTTTTCACGATAATCCATTGCAGTTCCATGTTGTTCTCCCTTCCACAGGTCTTATTCTCCCACTTGGGTTCTCGCCTACTCGGCTCTGTATTATCGTATGCGAGCACGGTTGTCCGTCATGTGACATCGTTCGCAGACTTCGATGTTAGATGTTCTAGCCGCCAGAGCAGACCAAGGTTACACCGTGCTCAGGAAAAATATAAAAGCCCGAACCTCTACAGGTCCGGGCACCGAAGCAAAATTACAAATATGAATGCGGCTTAAATCCTTTTTCCATTCCTACAAATGATGATTTCAAAGTCATTTCGTGACAGCAATTACGACAACTGCGTGACCTGCCAGACGACAGGTGTCTTGGAAATTTGCTCTCCCAGCCACTGCTTCGTAATATTCTGGAACATGCGTGGATCACCTGTACAGAAAAACTGATGCACAGGCGTTTCGTCTCCGCTTGCCAACTTGCGTTTATCATATAAGATGGTACTGATTTCTCTCGCTGTTTCATCGGCTGAACTGATGAGCTTTACATCCTGGCCCATAACATCCTGGATGGTATCCATCAGAAACGGATAATGAGTACAGCCAAGAATCAGGCAGTCAATAGGCTGTCCTTTAATATCTCCAAGCGCTTGGTCCACCGTATGCGTTGTATGTTCGGAACGAAATTCACCTTTCTCCACCAGCGGCACCAGTGCGGGACAAGCCTGACTGACCACATCCACATAAGGAGACAGCTGCTTGAGTGCGGACGTATACGCCCCACTTCCGATCGTTCCCACAGTACCAATGACACCAATCCGCCCCGTGCGTGTCGCCATAATGGCTGCCCTTGCACCAGGATGGATTACCCCAATAACAGGAACGTTCACCTTCGCACGGATATATTCCAGTGCGGCGGCTGTGGCCGTATTACAGGCGATCACGATCACTTTCGGATTAAACTGGATCAAAAAATCAACGATTTGCTCCGTAAATTGTTTCACTTGTTCGGACGAACGGGGTCCGTACGGTGTCCGGGCAGTGTCCCCAAAATAAATGATCTTTTCCCGCGGGAGCTGACGCATCACTTCCTTCGCAACGGTCAATCCCCCTACACCGGAGTCTAATATAGCAATAGCTTGCTGCACGAACACACCGCTTCCTTCTTCATTAAATTCATTCTGATCATGCATACCAAAAAAGCTTTCTACCTACCCTATGAAATTTCCGGCAAAAAGGTACCTACATCTTACCCGATTTCATCGCCGGGTTCAAATTTAAGGTTATAAATCCTGTTGTCATGCAGAGCATGAGCACACAACAAAGCAGGCTTTCCACCCGATTGGGGAAAGCCTGCTAAACCCGCATTGCTTAGTTTTCGTCTTTGGACTCATCGGTTGTAAGCTTCACAATATTTTCGTTCCCCTGCTCTACTGGCACCAATTTCAAACCTTGAGTTTGTACTGCATCCTCTGCTTGCTCTTGAACCTGGATCTCAGGCTGCACACGCCCCTGTACACCTTCAACTTTATCCGCATCTGCAATTGCAGCAGAAATCCGAATTTCTTTACCGTCCGAAGAACAACGCCAGGACTGGATATCCTTAATGACTACATCCGCCGTTTCCTTCACTTTCGATACGATCTGCGAGCTTTGCTCTCCCACTTTTACAGCCAATTCCTGACCTTTGTCTGTGACTTGACGTGCACCCTCGGTGATATCCTGACGCAATTCACGTCCTGATTTTGGTGCAAGCAGCAGTGCAGTGACCGAACCAACGACGGAGCCGATTAAAGCCCCCCACAACAAGCTTTTGTTCGAATCTTTCATGATGCATCTCTCCTTTTCATTGGATTAGACATCGGTTTATGAATCAACGATAGGATTTGTTCATCTGGGCCAATGCCTACTCTGTTCATGCATTATAAGCAAGATGGGCTTGGCCTGACACTCCAGATTGAAAAAAAACGGAACAAAAGCCGCTCCGGGTTAACATGCCCATCGTCTTCTTATTTTACCGGACTGCCTGAGGCGCAGGTACAGCATGCTCTTCTCCCGGATTCAGATCTACCACATATCGCCCTGGTGCAATTAAAGCAAACTGATGCTCACAGCGCCAGCGCTGTCCACCGGACGAGCCCAAGGTTTGACCATCCTGTAATACATCCCCCTGATCAAATATGTAATACGCAGCACCCAGCAGTGTCTGAGCCACTGTATCGGGGTCAAGTCCAGTAAAGTGACATTGCACATCAGGCACGCCAAGCGCAGATAAACCTACGGTATCCATAACCAGCTCTCGCTGTTGCTCCGTCCCCCCCGCTTGATACATCCGCACATTCATTGCGGCATAGAGATGCTCCTCGCGTTCCTGGGATTGCTTATAAGCTTCAGGTTCAACCAGTTTGTCACTGCCGTACCAGTAAAGCGCATCACAATTCAGCGTGTCCAATACAGCCAGCACCGTTTTCTGGAACAAGTCCAGACGCTGTTTACGCGGCATGGCAGCAGTAAACATATCATGAATCCGAAGCGAATATCGAGCAGAAGCTAAAGCTTGTCCCGCTTCAGGCCAATGCCAAGCTTGCTGCAAAGCCCCTCCAAAACGTGCACGCTCCACAATCTCATGTACGGGCAGGAAACAAGTCTGAGCAGGAATACTGCCTTCCTGGAAAGCCACTTTATGTGCCATATGGTAAAACACCAGCATCTCCTGTGTTCCCTGTTCCTTTTCCTCCTGCTTTACATCGAGTCTCCCTTGCCCCGTCCGATGAATGAGCGCCTCCTGTAAAACCTGCCGATTCACGTCCGGCTTTTCATTAAACAGGAACTCCACCATATAAACGGGATGAAAACCCGAAGACATCTCGTCGCTTTCCAGCTTTCCTTGATCTGTCCCTTTCGAATCTTTCTCCATACAACTTCCCTCATTCCTTACTCTGTCACTTGGCCTTCATTTCCCTGAAACGGTCCAAGTTCTTTTTCCACATAAGTGCTTACCTGGCCGGAGAACTGTTCAAGCACATCCGGCAAGGCTGCACTAAGTGAATTCAACACGGTTCGTTGCCAGCTGTAATAATCTTGCACAAGCGGTTTACGCAACGTAACAAGTTGACGCAAAACACCGTACGTTGATTCATCAAATACGTTCTCTTCATAATTAATCTGAATAATATCATCGTAACTGCTTGCATCTCTCATAATGAAACCATCAATGAGATAACTGCCCACATCAGTCACAATCTCAATGGCAAGATGCAGACAACGTTCCTGCACCATCCCCAATACCAGACCACCATCCCAGGCCTGTACAACCTGCCGAAGCCCTTCAGCAACTTCCGGTATCGCATCAAGCCGGCGAGCGATCTGCTCCCTGTTCACATAATACATTCATTCACTTCCCGTTCAGTGAGTTATCGGTTTCGTTTTCCTCTGCGCTTAAGCCAGAAGATCATGACAGGGCAAGCGATCAGAAACACAACAAAAATATATAAAAATTCCATAACGTCTCTTAAATCGCTCATGAAGATTCCCCTTCAAATCCAGAATATAATGTGTAAAACCTTAGATCACATAGTCAACAGCAATGGATTGTTCTCTGACTTCATTCATATACTTGATGACATCCTGATGGAGCGGGTGAACCTGATACGCTTGAAGATCTTCCAGCGAAGCAAATTCCGCCGTCAGTGAAATGTCAAACGATCTGTCCGAGCGCAGAACATCGATACCTACCTCAAGCGACATGAGAACATCAATCTTACCTTCCAGATTACGCAGAACCTGGGCGGCGGCCTCAATACTTTCTGCGGAACGATCTTTCATTTTGAACAGGACAATATGCTTAATCATCTGGGCAAACACCTCGTTTGAATTAATAACTAGAACCTATTAGCTATGTTTCGTGTATCCAAAATATATCATATCACCGTCTAATACGAAAGGATGCATTGTATGCGTTTCCCGAACTGTGATAATAAATCTAATGCTGATCCTTGGTTAATTTCGACTTATCCGACGTATCAGAGGACACTCCCCCATCCTCAGGCTCCTTCTCCTCACCTTGCACGGTTTGAACATCTTCTTTTGTTTGAACGTCTTCTTTCACGGAGGAAGGGCTAGCAGAAGTTGGCTGAGGCATGTTCCATTCCCGGTCAGGCAGACTATTCTGTTCCTCTTGTTTCTTAAGTACTGCGATAGCCTGTCTGAGCTTGGTAGGTAAAGGCAGTCCAATCCTAGCATAATTCTCTGTTATTGAGATTAGTTCATTGACCAAGTAAAAATAAATAGCTCCTCCCTTAATAATATCGGTTCCCATAATCAGATCAATACGGTGAGCAAGCAGAACAACGGTCAGCATTAGCCCTTTTCGCGCAAGTCCCCAGAAGCCGATGTTACTGTTCAATCCCGTTCCCGTTCTCACCGCCGCCGCCAGACCTGTAACATAATCAATGGCCATTGCGATCGCAAGCAGACTAAGCAGCTGATCCCACCCGCCAAAAGCGAACGTCACAACCGCTCCCGAAATAGCAGTAACCGAACTCACCGCTGGGCTCACGTTCCTCACCTCTCCCTTGTTCTTTCTTGGTTTGAGCACCCTACAATATATGTGAGAATGAGAGATTGTGACCGTTCATCTGTCTTGCTGAACATGCGGATTTATCATTTCAGATTTGTGCACCTTTTTGGGTTGAACACCAAAAGCAGATTCACAAATAGAGTGAGAGTTCAGGTGGAAAACAGCATGAAATCAACAAAAACAACACAAAAGTTCTAAAGACCCAGTAATAGGTATATAGAACTAATTAATTTGTGATCTCGTACAATTCATTCCATCTTTTTTAGTGAATCATTGTAATCTAGGAATATACTAGGATGTGTTTCGCAAGAGGTCTAGTTCATAGTTCCCTCTTTCATGTAGAATGACGCACAAGCGGTTTTCAAACCAGTAATTGCGGCACTTGAAAGTACCCCTTTATTTATTGTAGTATTTGGTTAAAAAAATCGGAGGAAATATGCCTAATCAACCAGAACAACATTCCATCCAGGCGTGGTCTCTGATCAACCGTAAATATTTGGGAAAAGGTGTCCGTGTTAAACGGTTCCGCAAACCGACACGCTGTCAAATCCGCAATCGTGTTCTTCTTGCCGTGCTGATGGCCAACGATATTAAATTGTCTCAGCTCGCTGAAGACCTCTCGATCTCCTCACGCAGTGTAAGCGCGTGGGTGTATGAAGGGCGAATACCCGGCAGTACCAATCTGGACAAGACCTGTCAGTTGCTAGGCTACCCGCGCCATATTCTTTTTAATGAAGAGGTTGTGCGCAATAGTCCTGTCATCTGTCAACCTGAGCCTTCCCGCTTTATGAAGCGGACGGTAACCCGCTCTCCAGTGAGTAACCGTATTTTGACCGGCCTGTGTATGGTCCATGATTTGTCGGTGACAGATGTCAGCCACTGGATCGGGGTTCATCCCGGCACTTTCCGCAAATGGCTGCATCAGGGGACGCTGCCTTCTGCCGCGTTTCAGGAACAAGCGGAACAATTTTTCCGCATCCCGAAAACTATTCTGTTCGCAGATGTCATTCTTAAGGATCGTCGAAATCAATAAAACAGTGAACAGCCAATAGGCTCTGCGCCCCTCTCGGGGGCCAGAGCCTATTTAAATTGGATACGCCAGAATGATGAACGATGCATAATTCACCTAAAAAAACTACAAAATGAAACTGTACAGCGAACGAATCATTACATTACATAAATGTTGGATACGTACGCAAACAACCAACTATCCTGATCCAAAAATGAACCACTCCATACTTTTATTTTAGAAGCAGGTGAATAAAATGAAAACTTCCAAACATCTGGGGATCGCCTTGGGCTTTCTCGCAGGAACCACCTTTGGCAGCGGAATCGCGTTTCTGTTTCGTTTCTCCCCTGTTCAGTTAATGCTTAGTGTTGCTCTATGCGGTTTAGCTGGTATTCTTTCAGGTTTGCTGACCAGTAAAATTTGGTATAACCGGATTCAGGAACGTTAATTTCATCTAACGCGGTCCTACACTGTACTACACAGCAGGTAACGAATCCCTAACTTCTGCTCAGCCCTCTCCCTTAACAAAGAAAAGCAAACAAAAAAAAGGCTTGTACACTTCCCAACCGGGCAACGTACAAACCTTTTTTTGTTATGCGGTCGAGAGGACTCGAACCTCCACGGGGGGTTAGCCCACACGGACCTGAACCGTGCGCGTCTGCCAATTCCGCCACGACCGCATATTATGTATCTCTTCATCATCGATGAAAAGCATTCCGGTGAAGCAATTCCTTGTTTTACCGTAATTCAGAGTATACATGCTTCAAATTTATAATGCAACAACTTTTTTCAACCCTATAGAGGGACATATGTCCTTTTTTCACTAATCCAAACCGGCTATGTTTATCAATAGAAATTTCATACTGAAATAAAGCATATAAACCAACGAAGGAGTCTTTGATTTGCAAAATTCAAAACTATGTTTTATTGGTGCTGGATTTCATGCCTCCACGAATATTTACCCTGCAGCGATCGAAGCAGGCGCAACCATTCAGGCTGTGGCTACAAGGAATCTCGAACGTTCTCAGGCGGCCCTGGTGCGCTTTGGCAGTTCCGGTCAAGCCTATAATCATATTCGCCAAATGCTGGAGCAGGAAACCTGTGACGGGGTCGTCGTCGTTGCTCAGCCTGCGGATCAAACCAAACTTGCTCTGGAATGCATTGGGGCCGGTAAACATGTCTATGTGGACAAACCTCTCGGCTGGACTGCAGAAGAAGCCGAAAAGGTGGCCGAAGCAGCAGATCAGGCTGATGTTGTGGTCATGGTCGGTTTTATGAAACGTTATGCTCCGATTTATCAGAAACTCAAGGCACTCATTGATGAGAGAACACTCGGTAAAGTGCGCTCGTTCCAGATGAAATTTGCCGTAGATAGCACGCCCTTTTGCGAAAATGAAGAACAGTTCATAAAACTTGCTGCCATACATATGGTGGATCTCATGCGCTATTTATTTGGCGAAGTCACGCAAGTAACCGGAACTACTGTAAGAGACGGAAATCATATTAACCAGAGCATTTCCTTGATTTTTGATCAAGGTGTTACGGGCAGTGCCTATTTTACAGGAATGAGTGCATGGTCACGTGAAAGCGAAAGTGTTCTAGTTACTTTTGAGCACGGATTTGCACTAGCCGATGAGATCACCAAACTTACAATCCATGAAACTTATAGAGGAAATCAGCTTCCATGGAAGTCCCTTGGAGAACACGACTCGGTATACACACCTTCCGGCACGCCAATGTCTGGTGCCCATAGGGATCTTTATCTGCGTGGTTTTGTAGGCGAAATGAGACACTTTATGACCTGCTGTCAGACGGGGGCCGTTCCACTCTCAAGCGCCCGTGATAATGTTCGCACGATGGCTTTATGTGACCGAATCCTGTCATCTTTCATATAGAAACAGAAACAGACCCTGTCCATAAGGGTCTGTTCGGGTTCTTCTCTTCCTTTGTTTTCAGTGCTACTATTCTGCTTGTTCCACCGTCTGAATGATAACGGTCCGATTGCGCCCCTCTTCTTTGGCCAGATAGAGCGCATTATCTGCAAGATGAAACAATTCCGTTTCCAAGCGGGAATGCATTGGAAATTCAGCAATGCCTGCGGATATCGTAACCGTACGATCAACAGCGAGCACGCTTTCTTCAACCGAAATCCGAATGCGTTCGGCTATCTCATACGCCTTCTTCGAATCATAATCCCTCAACAGTACAACAAACTCTTCACCGCCAAACCGAAAACAAACATCCTCAGGCCTTACAGACATCTGAATCAACTTCGCGATCTGTTTTAAAACCTCATCTCCGGTCGAATGACCATAGGTATCATTAATTAACTTAAAGCGGTCGATATCGAGAACAATGATTGCAAATGGATTCTCATCATGAGTCCATGCCTGAATCACTTCCTCAAAGGTTCTGCGATTATTCAAACCTGTTAATGCGTCCGTTCTCGCATCATACACCAACTGATCCGTCTTGTTTCTGAAACTTGCCAGGGCTCCAAGAACTGTTCGGGTAAGCAAATCAGCTTCCCTGTTCCAATGCGGCTTCACGACAGGTAACTCCACCCGCCCTTTGTCCACTTGCTGCACAAGATCAGCCAAGAATACAAACGGATGTACCAGCTTCCGCGCAACTCTTAACACAATTAGAGTCAACAATATAAACGGCACAGCTATGTAAAGCAGCAACAGTCCAATCTGACGGTTTAACTGATCATATACGATTTGGGTTGGAGATACGACAACCACTCCCCAGTCGGTTGCTGGAACTTTGTAATATCCTGCAAGCGTATTAATCCCATCCAAATTCGTATATTGCTCTTGACCTGTCTGATTTTTTATCAGTTTCTGCACCACGGTATTATCCCTAATATCTCTGCCAATTCGGCTGACGTTGGGATGAAAAAGCAACGTTCCTTTATGGTCAACTATAAAAAAGTATGTTCCGTTATCGGTTTTAAGTTGACTTCCAAACGACAAATCGAGTATATTATTTTCCTGCAAATAGATGCTGCCACTAATCATGCCTTTGAACTTCCCCACCGGATCAACAATCGGTTCACTGAGAAAAACAATTCTACGATTCGTTCGCGGTGTGAGGTAGGCATCCGATACGTATGCGGCTTTTGATTTGATCGCCGCTTTGGCCGCCTCGGAGCTCACATGTCTACCAATGCTGGCCTGAGAATACGGTGATCTCGACAGTACAAGCCCCATCTTGTCTGTCAAAACCACAGCGTTAAAATAATCACTGCTATTATGGATGAGATCCAGCGCAGTGTTCAGCTTCTCCATATCATTGAAATCGACGTCTTTGAAATGTGCGGCTCCATACTTTAAGCTTTTTTTCATGGATTCAAATAAGGAGTTTAACGTTTGACTCATCTGTACAGCACTCGCATAGTTAACCGAGAGAGTATTGTTGATAAGAGATTGTTTCTGTGTGGTATACGAGGTAATTACCATGATCGTTAGCGTCATTAATACGGAAATGGTAACGAAACCACCAAACAATGCGGCAAGACTGACTTTTTTGAACTTCTTTACTTTTCTGCGTAATCTGGATTTTTTTTTATTTGCAATCATTTTGCTTCCCCCGGATTTTCATAAAAAAGCATACCTATATCATCATATAATAAAGTTGTTAAGAAACAATGAAGAGAACGAGATATCTTAACATTTATTTATAGGATTGACGAATTCATGACAAAATACTACCTCCGGGAAATCAGCGAATTCTCTTCATCTAGTTATCCTTCAATGATATAACCCTCTTCCAGGTTTTGCTCCACAAAGCCCGCCATATACCTCATCCGAACATCAATTGGACGAAGACTGCCCATCAATATGCGATTCTGGACGTCATTGGTCTCGGCCGGAAGTGCAAAGGCACGGACATAGGGAAATTCTATTGCAAGCGTTGTGTAGATTGCATTGACAAGCTGATCGTTTCCAGAACGTCCAAACACATTAAGCAGCACAGCACCACCCGCATACAGTTTGTCTTTTGCCATGTTAAAAAAAGAACGGTTTGTAAACTGTTCTGGTGTGCCCGTTGCCGTAAATGCATCTATAACGATATAATCGTACGTCGCAGTCTGCTCTCGTTCCAGCAGTTCTCGTCCATCACCCACCAGGACGGGTGACCCTTTGTATCCAAAAAAGTGCTGACTGATTTCCACAACCTCTGTATCCAGCTCCGCCACTTTAACTTGTCGATCAGACAGATATGAAGGAATTGTGCCAATACCCTGCCCCACGACGAATACACGATTGTAATGCGGATTATTTCGCTCCATCAGGTGCAGCATGGCCCTCGGGTACTCTAGAACAATTCTGGAAGGTTGCTCTAAATCAATCGCCCCCTGCACGGCATCATTGGAGAACTGCAATACGCGAAAATGTCCTTTTTCCCCGTAAAGCCTTTTCGTCTCGTACACAGTCAATTCATGCTGCTCACTTTTATTCCGGTATAGTACTCTCAACTTCCTGCTCCCTTCGGATGATACGTTGAACCTATGAAATCAATATTACAAAGAACCTGTGTAATCAATCTTGCAAACCAATCGCTTCGTGTAATGCCTGCACATAAGCCACGCCGAGATTGGAAAGTGACGTGCTTTTATGGCAAATCCACCCGACATTGATGGACTCTTCACATTCGAGCGGAACCGGAATGATCTCGTTGCCGTTCAGATCGGCGCTAAGCACTCCAGTCGAGATCGTATACCCGTTCAGACCGATAAGCAGATTAAATAAAGTTGCCCGGTCGTTCACCTGAATGCTTTTCGGATGAGATAACGTACTCAGAATTTCTTCGGAAAAATGAAAAGAATTATACTCCCCCTGGTCAAAGGACAAGTAAGGATAATCCTGAAGCTGCTCAATAGCCACGGACTCCTGCTTTGCAAGCGGATTGTTCACACTGATGAAAATATGTGGTTTCGCTGTAAACAGGCTTGTAAACACAAGTCCGGCATCCTTCAACAATTTGTTGATGACTTTGCTGTTGAATTCGTTCAGATAGAGGATGCCAATCTCACTCCGAAGGCTTTTTACATCCTGAATGATCTCATACGTCTTAGTCTCGCGCAGTGCAAGTTCATATTCATCATGACCATGCTGCTGAACAAGCCTTACAAATGCATTCACGGCAAAAGCGTAGTGCTGGGTGGATACCGAAAAATGCTGCGGAGAAGGCTTCGCATTCAGATAACGATTCTCCAGCAATTCGGCCTGTTCGACAACCTGACGTGCATAACTTAGAAACTCCACTCCTTCTTTGGAAAGAGTAATGCCTTTATTGGTCCGTTCAAAAATGGTAATACGAAGCTCCTGTTCAAGATCGCGAATCGCATTCGATAAGCTCGGTTGGGAGATAAACAAACGTTTGGCGGCTTCGTTCATCGATCCGTGTGTGGCGACCTCGATTACATATTTAAGTTGTTGTAATGTCATCACTTGACTCCTTTTCCCCATATCCTTCGTACATCTTATATTCCATTACATGTCATATTCCATCAAGAGAAAGTTTTCTTTTTGGCGATCCCTGTCACTAGATTCTCTGCTTCCAGCGAACACTGCTCAGGAAACATGCTGCGCTGCTCAAGCTTATTCTGAATAAAATCAACGACCTGCTGCAGAGAGGTGATCTGCTCTTCTACTTTTTTCTGATAATTGACGAGCATCTCCCGTTCCTCCGGGAAATCGTTCAAATCCGACTCCAGCGACATCCGAAGAAATGGCTTCATCTCCTCAAGAGACATGCCCGTTTTCTTCAGACAAGTAATCAGACTCATCGTCTGGATGTCCTGTTCCGAATAGACCCTGTGGCTACTTGCTTTACGTTCCGCACGGGGAAGCAGACCAATTTTCTCGTAATAACGGATGGTATCTTTGGATAACCCCGACCGCTCCGATGTCTCATGAATGGAGAACATACTTTGCTCACTCATCATTAGCCCTCCCATACCCATACTTCTCTCTATCATATAACTTGGAGCTGGCTCCAAGTCAAGCCTGAAATCTACTCTTGACTTGGAGCCTGCTCCAAATTGTAGAATGACCTCTCGTGCAGATTAATCGGTAAACTCACTTGCTCTTTGTATTGCACACCGATTGATTCTGATATAACTCGAATACATGAGGAGGTCATCTAAATGAACCAAGTAAATCCGCTTCGCACTGCCGTAATCACAGGCTCATCTTCAGGCATCGGCCTGGAGCTTACAAAGCAGCTTCTACCGAATCAATGGCAGATTATCGGTCTTAACCGCTCCGCGTTTCCAGCAGACGATCGTGTAATTCAGTCCGCATTAAGCTCAGGTCAGTTGCGAGCCGTTCAAGCCAATTTCACGAATTATGCCAGCCTTCGCTCAGCACTGGACCAGATTCGATCACAGACCGATACCATTGACGTCCTGTTCAACAATGCAGGCGGGAGCACATCAACCCTTCAATACTCCGATCAGGGGCGGGAGCTGCATTTTGAGCTTCAGACGGTGGTTCCTTATATCATTTATCGGGAACTGTATGAGTTGCTCCGCCAAGGGAAGATGAAAACCGTAGTGAACACCTCCTCAACTGCTTTTCGCATGATGAAGACATTCGACCTTGATACACTGGAACGGCCAACTTCGTTCAAAAAGCTGTTTGGCCCTTACGCTGCGTCCAAGCTTGCTCTCTCATTATGGACAGCTGAGGCAGCATCCAGTGCTATGGTGGATGGCATTCGGCTTCTTAGTGTTGATCCCGGTGGAAACAACACGCTAAGAAGCAACAAAACATCCGGTTTGCCCTTCTATATCAAACCTCTTATGAAGCTATTCTTCTCTCACCCGAGTCGAGGTGCATCACTGCTTCATGACGCGGTGCTCGGAAGCGTGAAGCATGATTCCGGTGCGTTTCTGGTTAACAATAAGGCAGCACGCCTTCGTTTTCACGAGCAAAGCTCTGCTGTACTTCAACGGGTGCATGAAATCTATGAGGAGAACTGGACTTGACCGAATAGGGTCAGGTCTTTTTTATCTTTGTCCTTCATATTTTCCAAGCCTGCCTTCATAGGTGTAAGCATAGTGATAAATCCACATGACGCGGATTGCGGCAGATATCGGAAGGAGACATCAGGATGAGTAAAGAAAAACAACCCAGTGCTCAGCCGTTTATTATCCCCCAGCCTATTCGAAGCGACGGGGCAGGCGGCCCGGATTATGGACCAAGAGACGTGTTAAGAGACAAGCAAAATCCCGATATGCTTGTGCCACCTAAGACAGACAATGGCTTGTTACCTAACCTCAGGATGTCCTTCTCTGACACTCATATGCAGCTTAATCACGGCGGCTGGTCACGTGAAATTACGGTGCGTGATCTGCCTGTTGCCACTACGCTTGCTGGTGTGAATATGAGCCTGACTCCAGGCGGCGTCCGCGAACTGCACTGGCATCAGCAATCGGAATGGGCCTATATGATCTGGGGTACAGCCCGGATCACTTCTGTGGATCAGAACGGGCGAAACTTTATCGCTGATGTCGGTCCGGGTGATCTTTGGTTTTTCCCAAAAGGACTTCCTCATTCGATTCAAGGATTAGAGAACGGGTGTGAATTTTTATTGGTATTCGATGATGGAAACTTCTCTGACCTGAATACATTATCTATCTCGGACTGGTTTGCCCATACGCCACCAGAGGTACTATCATTGAATTTTGGCGTTCCTGAGTCGGCCTTCCAGTCGATGCCCAAGGAACAGGTTTATATTTTTCAAGATAATGTACCCGGTTCACTTGAAAGCCAGCGCGTTCAATCCCCCTACGGAACCGTTCCTCTTCCGTTTACCTATCGTTTGCTTGCACAGGAACCTTTGATCACACCTGGAGGAAGTGTGCGCATCGTTGATTCCACCAACTTTCCGATCTCCACTACAGTCGCTGCAGCGCTAGTCGAGATCCAACCTGGAGCGATGCGTGAGCTGCACTGGCACCCCAATGCCGATGAATGGCAGTACTATTTGACGGGTGAAGGCAGAATGACCGTCTTTGGTGGCAATGGTATCGCACGCACCTTTGATTACCGGGCTGGAGATGTAGGATATGTTCCCGTTGCCATGGGGCACTATATACAAAATACCGGTAAAGACACATTATGGTTTTTGGAAATATTCCGAAGTGACCGTTTTGAGGATGTCTCTCTCAATCAATGGATGGCTCTAACACCGCGTGATCTGGTACGAGACAATCTGAACGCTCCTCCAGAACTGCTCGATGCGTTACGAAAAGTGAAATGGCCTGTCGTATAAACTAGTATGAACCTATATCATTTTCGTGAAAATGGGGTAAAAGGGGGAGAAACCCACAAAGACCAAGGAGGAACATGAAGATGAAAGCCGTTACGTTTCAGGGTATCAAGGACATTCAGCTGAAACAGGTCGAAGATCCGACACTGTAACAGCAGGATGACATTATCATTCGTATTACTTCAACGGCGATCTGTGGATCGGATTTGCATATCTATCAAGGCGCGCTTCCTGCTGCAAAAGACTATGTAATCGGTCACGAACCGATGGGCATTGTAGAAGAAGTCGGACCTGAAGTTACACGAGTGAAAAAAGGGGATCGAGTCGTCTTGTTGTTCCTTTCCGATGTGTTGCCGACGGCATACTGGAGTGTTGAAAATGCCGGCGTCAAGCCTGGGGATACCGTCACTGTACTTGGCAGTGGCCCCATCGGGATAATGACGCAAAAGTTTGCCTGGATGAAAGGAGCCAAAATGAAGGAATCAAGATCAGGAATAAACAATAAAAGCAGACATCTCTTAAAAAGGAGGTCTGCTTTTTTGCTCTTGAATTTTCTCCAACTCGTAGGTATTCGCTACCATACCCCTCTCCAAACAAAACAACAAACATAAAAAAGCATCCCTCCAATGAAAATTTCACTGGGGAGATGCCTAGAGTTGATCATCGTTTCACCATTGGTATAGCAAGTTCACCTGAACTTACATTAACCTATTTTATTATTTAACAAGCGCAGGTGACTTCTTCCACAATCCCAGAATGAGACCTGAGATGACAGAACCAATAACAACTGCGAGCAGGAACAATATGGTGTGGTTAGCCAAGAGTGCTACAAAGACACCACCGTGTGGAGCTGGTACGTTGATATTCCACAGCTGTGTAAGTCCACCTGCTACCGCAGAACCAATAATACAGGAAGTCAGTACACGAAGCGGGTCAGCCGCTGCAAATGGAATTGCACCTTCTGTAATAAACGAAAGACCAAGCACATAGTTTGTCAAGCCGGATTTGCGTTCTTGTTCCGTGAATTTGGATTTGAAGAACGTTGTTGCAAGTGCAATCGCGAGTGGAGGAGCCATACCGCCTGCCATAACCGCTGCCATCCAAGCACCGTCTGTATTTCCGCTGGATGTAAATACACCAATCGCAAAAGTATAAGCCGCTTTGTTAAACGGACCACCCATATCAATCGCCATCATACCGCCAAGCAACAAACCAAGCAATACTTTGTTACCTGTACCCAAATTACCAAGTGCATCTACAAGCCATGTGTTCAAAGCTCCGAAAACCGGATCAAAAATGTAATAAGCAATCGTACCAACGATCAGCAAACCAAGAACCGGATAGAGCAGAATCGGTTTCAAGCCGTCAATGGCTTTGGGCAGACCTTTCAGCGCTTTACGCAATCCAATGACAACATAACCCGCAAGGAAACCGGCCGCTAGACCACCAAGGAAACCTGCATTCGAGTTTACAGCCATCAAACCACCAACCATACCAGGCATCAGGGCTGGACGATCACCGATACTCATCGCAATAAATCCGGCAAGTATAGGAATGAGGAAATGGAACGCGCCTGTTCCTCCACCAATGGTTTGCAGCAATTGTACAATTGGATTTTCAGGACTTGCAAGTTGTTCAAACAAGAAGGAGATCGCAAGCAGGATGCCACCGCCGACAACGAATGGCAGCATGTGTGAAATGCCGTTCATCAAATCTTTGTAAATTTTGCTTCCCACGCTTATCTTGCTATCGCCTGTACCCTCATCCTTGGCGTTGCCACCTTGGCTGCGATAGATTGGCGCATCACCATTAACCGCCTTGCGGATCAGTTCTTCGGATTTACGAATACCGTCACTTACGGGTCTTTGCAAAACCGGTTTACCGTCAAAACGAGCCATCTCTACATTTTTATCAGCAGCGATGATGACACCTTTGGCACGAGCGATCTCATCAGCTGTCAATACGTTTTGTGCGCCCTCGGAACCGTTGGTCTCCACACGAATGTTGATGCCCATCTCTTGGGCTTTTTTCTTCAAAGCATCCTCAGCCATAAAGGTGTGGGCGATCCCTGTTGGACAAGCTGTAACAGCAACAACAAAATCTTCTGTATTTGCGTTTCCAACAATGACACCGGAGTTGTTTTTCACGTTGTTAGCACCACTTTCAGTCGAAGATGCTTGTGCTTCTCTCTCTGCTTTAGCTTTCTCTTTCGCAGCTTCCTTCTCCGCAGCTTCCGCTTGTTTCGCATCAAACAAAGCGCTAACTTCTTGAGGCGTATTCGTGTTCATCAGTTCAGCGATGAAATCGCTATCAACCAACAGCCTTGAAAGAGCCGCTAGTGTGCGAAGATGTGTATTGCCTGCGCCTTCTGGTGCTGCAATCATGAAGAAGATATGAGCAGGCTCGTCATCCAATGCTTCAAAGTCCAAACCCTGTTTACTTTTTGCAAAAACGACCGTTGGTTCATTAACCGCTTTGGTTTTGGCGTGTGGCATAGCAATACCGCCGCCGATGCCTGTGCTGGACTCCGCTTCTCTTTTGTAAATCATTTCTTTAAACAAAGCTGGATCATTAATACGTCCACTTTGGTTAAGACTGGCGATCAGTTCGTCGATTGCCTCATCTTTCGTGGTTGCTTGCAGATCCATAATCATCGTTTCCTGGATCATTAAGTCAGTGATTTTCATCTTGGAACACTCCCTTAAGTTCGGTCGGCCTGCACATAGCAGGCCTTATATCCGTTGTTCAAGTTATTCATGGTTATTAAAGCGTTGTAATCGTCACCTGATTACGCAATTCGTCAATAAACTCACGTGTAGCGAGGTCATCCGAGAAGGCTGTCGCACTGCCGGAAGCTACCCCTGCACGGAATGCTTCAAGCAAGTCTCCCTGCAGCACGTAGGTACCCACAAATCCGCCAATCATCGAATCACCTGCACCAACGGAATTTTTCACAGTCCCCTTAGGTACAGTTGCGTGATAGACATTTGTCTCGGTGATAAACAATGCTCCTTCTCCAGCCATGGAGATCAACACATGTTTGGCACCTGCTTCGAGCAATTTACGTCCGTAGGCGACCAATTCCTCACGGGTTTCAATGGTTACGCCAAACAATTCAGCTAGTTCATGATGGTTCGGCTTCACCAGCAGCGGCTGATGAACAAGTGCTTCCATCAGTGCAGGTCCTGTAGTATCAATAACAAACTCGGCTTGCGTCTGCTTGCATACATGAATAAGACGATCATAGAAGTCTGAACCAAGTGATGGCGGAACGCTGCCAGAGAGAATGACGATATCTCCTTTTTGCAAAGAAGACAGTTTATTCAATAATTGCTCGGCCTCTTCTGTTCGAATCGCTGGTCCAAGACCGTTAATTTCTGTCTCATCTCCATGCTTCAGCTTGATGTTAATGCGAGTGTCATCTGCAATGGTGACAAAATCTGTTTGAATCGCATCTTCCTGCAACTTGTCATTAATGAAACGTCCCGTGAATCCACCCAAAAATCCGATAGCTGTGTTCGCAGCACCGAGTTGATTCAGAATTCTGGAAACGTTAATGCCTTTACCGCCAGGTAGTTTCAAATCCCGATTCATGCGGTTAAGCCCGCCAAGCTTCAAATCGTGCACTTCGACGATGTAATCAATGGACGGGTTGAGTGTTATCGTATATATCATCGCTATCCCTCAATTATTTTAGTTTTCTGGGTGATTACCGTCCGCCAATGTTCTGGCATTCGCTCCGTAATCAGATCGGCCTCCTCCAAATCAAACAATTTGGCAAAAGTAATATCCCCAATTTTGCTGGAATCAGCCAGCACATAAGATTTCCCTGACAATTGATGTGCACGCCTCTTAATCAAGGCTTCCTCTGGATCAGGAGTTGTATACCCCATTTCCGGGTCTACTCCGTTACTTCCTAGAAAACACTTGTCAAATCGGAAATTGTCCATGTTCTGCAGCGCAATGCTGCCGATCACCGCTTTGGTATGAATTTTCATCATGCCACCCAGCAAGTAACTGCGAATTCGTTTGCTTACCAGCGCCTCCACATGGGACAGTCCATTGGTCACCACTGTTACATCCCTGGCTTCTATAAAAGGGATCATAGCGAGTGTTGTTGTGCCGGCATCTAGATAGATGCACTCTCCATTCTGGATTTCCTGCGCTGCCAGCCGGGCAATCACTGTCTTTTGTTGAATGTTTTTGAACGTTTTTTCCTCCATGCCTGGTTCTAATGATTTTTCGTTCACCAGTGAAGCACCACCATGAATCCGTTTGAGCATCTGACGGCTTTCCAGATCAATCAAATCTCTTCTAATCGTGGATTCAGAAACACCCAACACATCAACAAGCTCTTGCAACTTCACAATGCCCTGCAAATGTAAGCGTTCTACAATTGCGGCATATCGTTCTTCAGTCAGCATATGCATTCCTCCAACTGCTTCTATAGTATCATAAATCCCGCAAAAAACAATCATTTTCATTCAAAATAATTTAAAAACCTTCAAATTCTTTCACCATTCGACTGATTTGATTGTCCAAGTGTCCCTATCCAATAGTCCATAGCACGCATCTGATAATCTAGTCCCAGTGGTTATGTAAAAAGAAAATTAAGGCAATCCTACAGACGAATCTCTGCGGAGTCGACTGTTCCATATGTTCTTCCTTCTTCACGCCGCTCGTATTCATCTGCATGGATTGGTATCGACGGTTTTGCAAACAAAAATCTGATTCAGACAGGAACAAGCCATAATTGGCTAAAAGGCAAACCCGTCTATTATGCCTGGTGGGGGATTCTGCCGGAAACCGAAACGATCATCCCCCATCCGGTTTGCCCCGGTGACTGTATGCGCGGTAGCATTACTAAGATCACCCGCCTTCTGTGCCAGAGATAAAGGAATCCTGATTCAGGGCAAGCGTGTCTTATCGATACCCGGATCTCCCAATGGTTGCAGAGATGGATTTGTAGTTCGTCGTGCTCAGTAAGACTTGTCGTTAAAAATCCTGCAACAACCGCCGCTTCTGGTGGCAGTGCTGCAGGATTTTGACGTTTTTGTATAATACGGGTGTATTTCTACATTCACTCCGTGGTTCCCACTTCCGGCTTTGGTTTCAACCATTTACCTTCTTCATTAATAAAAGCATCCTTGAATCTTCCCATCTCCAGTTGCTCGATCAGCTTCTCCTCATCCGTTGCCAATATCTCCATTAACTGTTCCAGCGTATAATATTCATCAGGATCATAATCAATCAGGATCGGTACAGCGGTGTCATATAATTCTCGGATCAGATTCTCGAAAGAAAGCCGCCCAAGATTAGGCATCTGCCGATAAACCTGTAATGGTTGGGACACCATATTACGGAATGATTTGTTCTCAAGGTTCATCCACAACGTATTACAAGCTTGTACACTCATAAAATTTTGCTCTACATCATAGAACTGCACTTCCTCAATTTTCATAAATTTCTCTTGAAAAGCTACAATTTTGATTAGAGGTACATTGCGTATACGTGATGCCTTTTTCACATGAGCCCTGAATTGCTCATAATTCATTTGTTTTATTTGTTTCTTTTGTTCCATTTCTTATCCCTGCCTTTAACATGATCCAAACGACATTTTACAACAAATCAACACCGAGTGTAAGTCACATTGTAAAAAAACAAAAAAAACGTGCAGCTTCACCTGCTGCACGAAAACGATCATAGGGTTGCATCAGCCAAGAACCGGGCGTTTCGCCCATGTCTCCGTAAACTCCGCTTCATTGTAATCATAAAACTCACGAAGTGTCTCCTCCCGGTCATCGAGGAACAATTGATCGGCTATACCTGAAACCAGTTTGGGAATAGCGCTTCTGGTGCCCGATATCGCTGAAGCAGACAACCCACAACTGGCCAGTGCCGAATAATTGAATATAAACAAGCCATGCAGTAGCGCTTTTCCCTGTTCACTTTTACTGGTCATTGCAAATCCGGGCGTTAAAAAAGGGTGTGCATCAAGTAGGGCATTCCGAACTTCCAACGGGGCTTCATAACAATCTTGCCAGCGAGCAATATGCTGATCCACGAGTTGCAGTTCAGGACGAAGAGCGGGATCGCTGAGCAGACCTGTACTTATAATAAGAAAATCAAATGTATAACTTCCATGGGGAGTTTCAACCTTTGCCCCTTGATCCGTAGCTTGCACGCTTAACCAAGGCGAGTCCAGATGCAGCTCGAATCCAGGCCAAGATGCAGCGCGGTTGAACGTATCATTGGTAGGTGGCTGATTATATTTGAAAAAGTGAGATATCACCTGATACTTATCCGCAATAGGCAAAGCGTGAAACCGCTCGATCATGCCGGATTGTTCCATTTGGCGAATGGGATTGACACGTGGTAATTGTGCACGTCTGACAAAAACATGAGCTTCAGCCACACCTGAGGCCAGCACGTGATTTGCATTATCAAAAGCCGAGGCCCCACCGCCGAGCACTGCCACCTTTTTTCCATTTAACCGCTCAAAGTCAATCCCTTCTGAAGTATGGGCATACAAATCTCGCGGCAGATGATCTGAGATTAGTGAGGGTACATGCCACTCGCCGCCTCCTTGAATACCGGTCGCAAGCACAACTTTCCGAGCCAAAATGTGCTTTTCACGACTTCCTTTTTCGATTACATGTAGCCGATGGATTCCCTCCCGTCCAGGCTCAATGAGATTCAACTTAATTTCGTTCTGTACTGGAAGGTCCAGGATTTCCCGATACCAACGCAAATAATTCATCCAGTCTCCGCGAGGAATTTTATCGATCTTCTCCCATCCCTCAACACCTGCCTGAGCCTCCCACCATGCACGAAACGTCAGCGATGGAATCCCTAAATCGATAGAAATTAGGTGTTTTGGTGTCCGTAAGGTTACCATACGTGCATAAGTTTCCCATGGTCCTTCTTGTCCAGCCACATTTTCGTCGATGATCAGAATATTCGAGATTCGTTCGCGCAAAAGTCCAAATGCGGCCCCAAGGCCACTCTGTCCACCGCCTACAATAACAACATCATAGACATGCCCCTCTGCATGCTCTCTTGTACGAACCCAGCTGGTACCTCCAAAACATAAATAAGCTAAATCATGCTTCACACGTTCATTCAAAGCTTCGAGGCCCATACTTCACCAACCCTTTCATGATCTATCTAGAACAGGCTCCGTTGCATTCATACATACTTATCTCTAGGTTGCATTGCAATATCCGAATAGAATTAGCGTTATTATATGAGTTGAAATCCAGTAGGGGAAGCTAACAGAAACGTAATTGTCATTCAACCTAAAAATGATGGGTATACTTGTTTCTTGATACTAAAGAAGATTACTATGTTGTAAAGTAGAGCTGAGATGCTCTTTATTCAATGAAGATAACTGGAGAGCATACAAAAAGACAGACTCAGATCTGCTCCAAGCCTGTTTTTCTGTGACTCCCCTTTGTTGTAATTCTGCCAAATTATCTTTTTCCCTCTTACATGACCTTTTATATAGGCGTGCCTAAGTCATCTGATGAACAGACCAGAAAATCCCGTTCGTCGAACCACTACCTAAGTTGAGTGAAATGGTAAGGCCATTCGCAGCATAGAACAGCCCAATGACGTCGCCTGCATTTAAAGCCACTTCCACCGCTAATGTAACAGAACTGCTACCGAGCACAGCTCTAAGGGTAAGCAACGTAACAGCTACATTCAGAACGGGCAACAATCCACTCACTAATGTTGTTACGGTTGGCGATGTTCTCTGAACCAGAAAAGCCGGATTTACTCCTGCACCCAGAGAAAGAGCAATGGCCGCGGTTGTTGCATAGTTAATTGTGGCTTCAATTGAATACCTTCCTGTCGTTGGAATCGTATAATTGCCTGTTGTTGCATTAAAGTTAGGACTAGTGTAGAACGGACTGGCTGTCGACCAGTTTGTTAATTGTGTACTTGTAGACGTAGTCAGATTGGCGAGAAAAGCCGAAAAGCCTTCGGTTGCAACATTAGGACCAGTCGCTCCGGTGGCTCCTGTTGTACCCGTGGCTCCGGTGGGGCTCCTACTGTGCCCGTCGCACCGGTAGCTCCAGTCGATCCCGTCACACCTGTGGCTCCGGCATCTCCAATAACTCCGGTCGCACCTGTTGCCCCAATTTCTCCCTTGACTCCAGTTGTTCCCCTCACACTCGTTACTCCAGCCACTCCAGTAGCTCCGGTTCCACCTGTTGCCCCCTTTATCCCTGGATACCCTCTTGGTCCCCGTAAATAAAGAGGATCACATCTCCTTTTTCTTTTAGCTTTATGTTTATTCTTTATATGAGATTTATTTTTTTTAACTAAAATCAACCTTGTTTTTGACTTCTTTTTAACTTTTCGCCGTGTTTTTCCAGTTAAAGATAATTTTAATTTTCTCTTCTTTTTAGGTATGCTACTCACAAGACAATCCTCCTTCCTTACAGAAGAGTCCTTCTACCGATGTTGTATTCATTTACTTTATGTCTAAGACTAGCTATGTGAGCCGCCTAATTCACAGGGATTCGTCGAGTCTTAAGCTCATAGCAAAAAACAGCTACCTTCGGGAAATACACCGACTGTAACTGTTTTTAGTATTCGTATGAAATGACTACTACCTCAAAAGCATCCGCTGTCGCGATTCTGAATCTAGTTTTGGACAGGTGTTACAATAGCCGTGGGCAGAACTGCCGCTACCCACTTGATACGCCAGACAGCAATACCTGCGGATCAGAAGCGGCGGCCCCTGCCACTCCGGATGTTCAAAGCGTTGAAACCGAGTGAAAAATGAATTATTCGTTGATTCCTCTAGCCATACTTGTACATCATCCTTAATAAGCTGAAGTCGCTTATCCGTCTTCCATATCGCTTGATCTTCGATCAGTCGCGTAAGCAATTGTTGCACATTATGAGCAACCAGTGCATTCATAACCCTCAGGTTAGCTCCCGTTGCCGCTGCAACTGATTGGAAAATACGTCCCAAGTGCAGCTGTAAACTATCCCGTAGCATACTAATTTCTGTCCTGCGCTGAGCCAAAACCTCACTAGTTGGAGCTACATTTGCCCCAATCCCCAGTCCTGAACCATTATCTAGACTTCTTTCCAACCGAGTCTCATAGCGCATGCCGCCCGTGCCATTCAATTCAAATCGGACAACATCATCCTCGATATTCAGAAGAGTATCATATAGACTGCAAGCTGAGATTACAGCCATAACCCATACCGAATATCGCTTGGCAAAAAGGGTACCTACCGCCACACTTCCTGTGCCGTCTTGATCCAGTCCCTGTTGTATGGCTTGTTGGTGTAATATCAAGTCTCTCTTCTCATCATGCAGCAAGTCACCGACAGCAAAAGCATAGGTGGAAGATTCATCGGCCCCACGGATACTCGTCACAAAAGACGTTTCCAAAACAGCCACCATCTCTGAACGGTCATTCCCTGAATAAAGTACCATCTATTGAATCATATCTTTAATTTCATTTAATATTTCGCTTCGTCCTATAACTCCCCACCCTTTAAATAGCCAGAAGGAGTCGGTTTGATAGACCTGATCAGCTCCAACAGCCGGGACGTTTTTCCAAAGTGCGCTTTCTTTCATCTTGCTTAAATAATCCTGGGCATTGGGGTCAGCTTCAAGCACAACATAATTGGCATCGATATCTGCTATCTTCTCCATAGATAAATCCTCACGTTGGTCAGCAGGTGTCACAGCAGAAGGTTCAAACCCAAGATCATGATACAAAAGTGTATTCGTAGGGTGACCTTTGGCCGCATAAATTTGCAGGTTCTTCTCCCTCACTCTCAGATATGCCAATTTTTTCGTATCCAATTGTTCGATTTTACCTTTAAGCTGATCGGCTTGTTGCTCTACTTCCGCAATCTTTTCTTTAGCCAGATCAACCTTATTGTACATTCCAGCAATAGTCAGCAAATCCTGAGTCCAATACGTTGTATCGTCTTTGTAGTCCATCCAATCGTCACCCAATACAATCGTAGGAGCAATTTTCTCCAACTGATCATATGAATTTTCAGCTGTTCGACTTTCAATTACAATCACATCGGGATCAATCTGAACAATGGCTTCAAGGTTGGGACTATCTGCCGAACCTACCGTTGGAACACCCTGAAGCTGATCTGCCAGATAGGGCAAGTAATCTCCACCGTAACGTACTTCTACATTAACACCCGCAGGTTTCTCTCCAATGCTAAGCATGTGATCAATATAGGCGGCAGATAACACAACCATACGCTCTATTTTTTGGGGTACAACCGAAGTACCCTTCAGGTGGTTGACTGTTTGTGTGCCCTTCTCTTCCGCCGTCGTATTCTGTTTTGAAGATGTTGCATCTGTTCCTTCCGTTGTTGTCTTGCCACATGCTGCTAGAACGAGCATGAGCAAGGACAAAAAGATCATATAGGCTGTTCTCTGTCTTAGCATTCGTTATAATTCCCCTTCTCTACTTAATAATAATAATCATTATCATTATGGTAGGGAAAAGCAAACAAGCTTTCCATGGATTATTCCACTCTCTTTACGTGTAAAATATCACCCTAAGGCAACACCAAGCTTCTTGGCTACATACTTCATAGCCCTTATACGTCCGGTTGGACCCAGCGTTTGGAAGAAAATATCCCCTGCATCATAAACACGGCCTTCCAGTACAGCCTTGCATGTCATCCACTCATCAGACTTCAGCAAACGTTGCAATTGAATACGGGCTTCTTCTGTCGGATCCACCATAATAAATAGATGATCCGCGTTGTATAACTGCACATCATTGATGTTCATCTCCACAGCCCACTGTTCGCTTGGGTAATCCTCTGGCATATGTAATCCCATATCGTCATACAGCAAGGAACCCGTCTGATTATGCAATCCATACATTCGATAAAATTGGGAGGAAACGCGGATAAACATAGCGGACTGCCTTCCCCATTCGGAGTGAATACGCTTTTGAAGAACATGGCTTAAATCCGCATGCTGTTCAATCCAGCGAATAGCATGTTCTTTACGTCCCATAATATCCGCCATATACAGCAGACTTTCGCCAACTTGATTCGTGTGTTTAAGGATAGCTGTAGGAGCAATGTGATGCAGGGATTCATTCGGTTTCATACGGTCACTCGTAATGATTAAATCTGGCTGCAATCCCTTCAACTTATCATAGTTCTGACCGGAACTGTCCAGAATAAGTCCTTGAAAAGAATTGGCTTGATGTGCAGGCATTAGGGTAGGATGAGCTACTCTCTGAACATAAGATAAAGCAGACACAGGTTTCAATCCGAGTGTTAGAACAACATCATCCAACCCATAGTACAATGTTGCAATACGGCTAACTTTATTTTTCATATAAAAAGCTGGAGCAACACCTTCATTTTTCTTAAACACCCGGCTGAAATAGTGCTCGTCCTTGTATCCGACCTGCTCCGCGATCATCTTGATTTTATCTGTAGAAAACAATAGCTGTTTAGCCCTATTCATCCGTAGTTTCAGGATATAATCGATCGGTGTCATCCCAAATTGACGTTTGAATGATCTTATAAAATGATTCACACTAAGTCCTGCCAGGCGGGCCATGTCATGTATTCGAATTTCCTTCGTATAGTGATGTGTCATATAATCTATGGCCAGATCCATTCCTGCCTGAGGTTGACCAAAGGGTTGCACATAAGTCATCAACTGTATTAGTAGCTGGTGCACAAGATATTTCTTGCCTATGTTTTCCGATTCTGCTCCAGTGAAATTTTTATAAAATAATCGATCCATCATTTCTTGAATATCTCGCCTAATGGAAGAAAGTTTGAGCTTCCCCGTAATGGGAAAATCAAAGGCCTCGGTTCGCCATACATTATGCGTTCGAACAAGTCCAACACCGGAAAATAAGATGAGCTGATATCGGATCGGGGCTTCTATATCCGTCTGTAATTCCACGTGCATACCTGGGCTAAGCATAAACCAATCGTCGCGGGACACCGTATGCATTACATTATCGATTGTCAAAGTCCCTCTGCCATCCATTACTCTGCATACGGCAAATCTTCTCCATACCCTGTGCTCGGCTTGTCCTGGAGTGCCAGCATATTGGCAGATGTGAACAGACGAAAGATATAGTTGCTCCAGTCGTTTAATCCAGTCATTACTTTCCATGATAACTCCCTTTCCTTATGATAAGTCCTGCTTCTCACCAGATTAATAATTTGTTTTTTCCGTTTCACTAGCAAAAGCCGACACTTTTTTATTTTCATTATAGTTTGAATGATAATAATTCTCAATAAAACTCATGCCGAGTTAAATTATTCTTTTAGGGACAACCTATATTATTAACCTCTCCTTTTTATGAATATCTACGATAAGATAGTTTAAAAAAAATCCATTTTTTCTTTTTTTCAACCTGTTGCATTCTTATCTATGACATGTTATATTAATTGAGCCATCAATGATTGACGTATCAACTATTGATCCATCAACGATTGAGAGAGCTACAGAATCATGAAGCAATGGCATTGTATACTGGCAACTTTAATTATTTGTTAACATACGCCGTTGTTGATTGGATTCACCCGGGAGGTCTAGTCATGACACGTATGGTTTCCAAAGAAGAGCAGATCATTAATCTGCTGAATGTGCTGGGGAACAAAATCAGTCCCAAGTTTGAACGCTGTACCGGGATCAGTTCCTCTCGCTTTGAAATTCTGCACGAGCTGGATCAGGTAGATGAGATCAACCAATCCATGCTCCAGAAGATCATTAACATCGACAGTGCAGCAATTACACGCCACCTGAAACAACTTGAAGCGGATCAGATGGTTACAAGACGCAAAAATCCTGAGGATAATCGGGTAACTTTTGTTCGTCTAACGGATCATGGGCGCAAACAGATTGAAGGATATAAAGCAGAGAAAACCAATTATATTCATCAGATTCTGGATGGTTTCAGTGAAGATGAGATTCAGGCACTGGCCGATTTCTTGGAACGTATGCAAAACAATTTTTAAACCATATATAGAGGAGAGATTCCCATGTCTACAACACAAAGCAAATTCCAAAAAACAAATGATTTTAACGAAATTACGTACGGTCGTCGTTCCGTCAAATTGTATGATCCAGAAGTAAAAATCAGCCGTGAAGAAATGACTGAAATTTTAGCAGAAGCTTCCCGTGCTCCATCTTCCGTAAACATGCAGCCTTGGCGCTTCCTTGTTGTTGATACACCTGAAGGCAAAGAAAAGCTCGCACCACTTGCTAAATTCAACCAAAATCAAGTGCTGACTTCTGCCGCTGTAATCGGTGTGTTTATCGATATGAAGAATGGAGAGTACTTGGAAGAGATCTTCGGTAAAGCGGTAGAGCATGGATATATGCCTAAAGAAATCGCTGAACAACAAGTGAAAGTGGTTAAACCTTACTACGACCATATGCCTGCTTCCGATCTGCGTGACGTTAACCTGATCGATGCTGGTCTGGCTTCCATGCAATTGATGCTGGCTGCACGTGCTCACGGTTATGATACAAACCCAATTGGCGGATACGAAAAAGCACAAATCGCTGAAACATTCGGCATGGATAAAGACCGTTATCAACCGGTTATGCTGATCTCGATCGGTAAATCTGCCAAAGAAGGTCACCCATCTTACCGTCTGCCTGTAGATACAATCACAACTTGGGCATAATTAGGCTCAAACAACATTTGCTTTTAAGTTGCTCAAACGACTTCAATAATAAGGATTAGTGGAGCACTTGATTTTTTACTCATATATACAAACTACTTTCTGGAGGTCACAACTATGATTATCATTCACGCACATTTGCAAGTACAAGCCGCTCAAGAAGAAGCTTTCCTGGCTGCTGCCAAAGAACTGATCGCTGCGACACGTCAAGAAGAAGGCAACATCAGCTACGATCTAGTGAAAAGCACAGAACGTGAGCAAAGCTACACGATGATCGAGCTGTGGAAAGATGAGCCAGCAACCGCTGCCCACAACGCTAGTGCTCACTTCCAAGCGTTTGTTCAACAAGCTGCGGCATTCATGGCTGCACCAATGAACGTAGAAGTGTTTGCCGGCGAAGCAGTTAAACACTAATACACATAAAAAGAACCGTTTGGATCTCACCGAGAGGTGATTTTCAAGCGGTTCTTTTGCGTGTTAAACAGCTGGAAATGGTGCAATATTTCCTATGCTCCTCCTGAAATGGTACAATAAGAAAAGCGACATACATAATATATTCGGAGGTATATGCTGATGAAGATGAAAAAAGGACTGCTTTCAGGTTTCCTGGTTCTGGCTTTAACTTCCACTCTTCTCGTATCTACAAATGTAAGCGCAAACAATTCTGCCGACTCACGCTCTCCTCTCTCTTATTCCCTCGTAACCAAAGGTTATGACTGGGGTCCTGGTGTTTACAAGATCATTCTGGATACAGGCATAACCGTTCAAGGAAATACACTGACCAAAGACACATTCAAGGTTTTTGCAGAACGCAGTTATCCAATGATAAATTTTCAAACACAGCAAAAGTATGATGGCTCCGACAGCAGTAGCCGAACGATTGAGAAAGTTTACCTTTCGGACAAAGATGGCAACAAAACTTCCCTGTCCACAGGACAATATATTACGATAGAGATGAAAGTCCATCCCGATCTAATGACAACAAGCCCGTTTATGTTTGATCTACAGTCATTTACCAATAAGTATGTTGACCTTCAATATACGATTGTTCAGCAAAAATCCCTTCAAGATAACATGGGCAATGCCATTGAGCATATGACCACAAGACCAGACACCCCGCATACCATGATCGAACAAGGTGTTGATGTGTTTGATACATCCGGCAAATTCAGTTACAACGACTCCAAGTTCGGTCAGATTAATCTAACGTACGCTTCCTATATGCCGGAAACCAGCAAGAAAAAACCGTTGATCATTTGGCTTCATGGTGCCGGTGAAGGAGGTACTGATCCGAGAATTGCCCTGCTGGGTAATAAAGTGACAGCTTTAGCCGATGAATCTATCCAGAAGTATTTTGGTGATGCCGCTGTATTGGTGCCCCAGACTCCAACCTTCTGGATGAATGATGGAACCGGGCAATATACCAAAGACGGAAAGAGTATGTATACGAAACCGCTAACCGCGTTGATCAAGCAATACGTGAAACAGCATGCAACGGATATTGATACAGACCGAATCTACATTGGCGGTTGCTCCAATGGCGGATTTATGACTCTGAATATGCTGCTTGCGAACCCGGATTACTTCGCAGCTGCTTATCCTTCCGCAGAAGCTTACGAGGATCGTTTGTTGACCAAACAGGATATCGCCAAACTGAAAAATATTCCGATCTGGTTCACGGCTGCAGGAGCGGATCAGACGGTGGATACGTCCAAAACATCAACAGCTACCTACAAGCGCCTGGTTGCTGCGGGCGCCAACAATGCTCATTACTCCTACTTTGATAATGTGCTGGATATGAGTGGAGTATACACCAAAGGAAACGGCGATAACACGCCATATGAGTACAACGGGCACTGGTCCTGGATTCCTGTTTTAAACAATGACATTGCCAAAGACTTCAATGGTAAACCTGTGAAAATCAAAGGTAAAACCGTAACGCTTATGGAGTGGCTGGCTAACCAGAAAAAGTAACAGGCCAGAGCATGTGCACTTCGCTGGAGCCGCAACATGCGGCTCCTTTTCCATTATATTCATTTTTTCAATTACACCATTCTGATTGATCTCGCTTCCTTTTATATAACTACAGGCCACGTGCCGGAGGAATGCTTTGCGGGTTGTTGAACACATTTTGGGGATCGTACTTGGCTTTGACTCTGCGTAATCTCGCATAGTTCGCCCCGTAATACACCGGACCTGAACGTTTGATGCCTTGATCCGGTACATTAATGTAGGAACCGACGATGTAAGGCTGTAATTTTTGGCGTGTGTTACGCACAATGGCAATATTTTTAGCCGCCTGAGACGGTTTCGTCCAGGAACTGTTCCATTCCACATAGAACTTGGCTTTACGCCAGTAGAATGCTGTGGAGGTAGGTGATTTACGACTGACAGCTCCGCCCCAGTTGAGGAAAAAGAATCCGGCGAACTCTCCTTCCACATTTTCCAGAAACGCTCGCATCGATTTGATGGCCCGATCAGGAAACGGCTTTCGTCCAAATCCAGAGGAAAATTGATTACTGTATCTCTGAGTAAGTACAGGATCTGGAGGTAGAAGAAAAGTAACAGCCTCTGTGTAAGGCACTGAACGTATGATCGTCTGGGAAGGTGTGCCCGTGCTGGTCATTGGCTTTAACAAACGCAGTGCCTCGGATTTAGAACCCAGAAACAAACCTTCCATACTGACATTGCCACCCTTTTTGGGCCCGATGGACAGTTCACTCCCCAGCCTGGTATCAACGGAAGGCGCCCACTTTTGCCACACTTTGAGCACTTTCTCGAACTGAGCCCAGGGCCAGGTAATTCGATATACTGTCGCTCTGGCTGGCGCCCGGCGTACTTTGAATTTGTAACGGGTGTAGACCCCGAAGTTTCCTCCGCCGCCACCTTGCGATGCCCAGAACAGATCTGCATTGCATTTTTTGTTCGCACGAATGATTTTCCCGTTTGCATCCACCATCTCAAATTCCAGCAGATTATCACTGATCAGACCAATCGTTCGTTGAAGAGGCCCAATCCCTCCCCCAAGTGTAATACCACCTA
The DNA here is from genome assembly GCF_003719335.1 of Paenibacillus amylolyticus. Taxonomy (GTDB): domain Bacteria; phylum Bacillota; class Bacilli; order Paenibacillales; family Paenibacillaceae; genus Paenibacillus; species Paenibacillus amylolyticus_D. The sequence goes on along the minus strand of NZ_RIAS01000005.1, from coordinate 60,567 downwards.
TACCAACGGTTGGGCTATCCCCGAATGGAGCGATAAACCCCTGACGTGCAAGTGTATGTGCAATTCGCCCAACACGGTTGCCTGCTCCCACAACCACGGTTCCTGTCTTTTTGTTCAGCTTGATGGTGTTCAGATCACTAACATCAATGACAATCCCGCCATTCACCTGTGACAGATTAACCTCAAGCGCATGTCTTCCACTCCGCGGCCGGATGGGTACATTATTTTGGCGAGCCCATTTGATGGCGTTGGAGACATCTTTCGTTTTTTGAGCAAAAACGAAGACTTTAGGGTACCTGTCGGTATGCGGGTCCCAGTTTTTACGTGCCGCTTCATACCCTGGGTCACCTTTGAATATGACACGTCCGGTCAGTTTTGTTTTAATATTTGTTTTCACACATCCCACTCCCTGCGTTTAGCATCGTTATACAGCATTGCTGCATTAGGCATTTTATACTGTATGACCGACACACGCGGAGGGAATGGGCTACGGACTGTCCTGTAAGTAAAAAAATCCCCTTAAAGCGGATAGAGCGCTGTAAGGGATTACTTTCATTTCATAATTGTCGTTCAGGTAATTGTGAATTAGTCGCTATATGGCTCGATTTTAATGAGTTTGCGCGGTTCTTGTTCTTTTTCACCGTACCAGACGAGTACATCAGCGAACAGATCCATGATACGAATAAAGCTTTTTTTGTCGGCTTCCGTAATCTGATCTGCGAGCTTAAATATGTCATCAAAACAAAGCTCACGAACAAATGCGGTGTACTTCGTATATACCTCCCGCCCTTTGGCAGACGGTTTGACATAAATATCTTTGCGGTTACCACTCAGATGATATTTTTCAAGCAGTCCTTTTTCGGTCAGATTTTTCACATTTTTGGAAAAGGTGCTACGGCTAACGCCCAAACGTGCGGCCATCTCGGACATCTTCTCTTCCTGATCCTCTGCTTCCAGAATATATTCAAGCGTCTGAATCTGGGCTGCAGAGAACGTCATATCTGTTCCGTAACTTCGTTGCAGCTTGTAGGTGTTCGAGTAAGCATTGCCGTACTTGATGATCTTCTCGACAAGCTCCCGATGGTCACCCATCCAATCTAATTTCATGCGTAATCCCTTTCGTCTTCGAATTCTCTCTCTATTACTCTACTGAAATCAGATTCGTTTTTCAATCCATGAGATCGCTTCTTCAATCACTTCATCCCGCGCCGTTTCGTTAAAAATTTCATGCATGAGATGTGCATAGATTTTCAGTGTTTTATCTGTCGAAGCGATATCTCCGTAAAAGTCTCGGGAATCCTGTTCGCTAACCAGTCCATCATTCGCTCCGTGTAACACAAGCACCGGATCAACGAATTGCTTTGCATGTTCTTTCAGCCATTCTACTCCATATCCCAGACTGTTAAACAAATCTACGGAAATCTGCTTTTCTACCAGTGGATCACTCGCGTAAGCGGATACAACTTCAGGAACGCTGCATACGCCGCTGCCAAGTTCATTCGGGAAATAGGTGCCTGCAGGCAGATCCATCGGCAGGTCCCCAGCCACCTTGGTATTATAACGAGTAAGCGCTCCCGACAAAACGATGCCTTTTACTTTTCCCGGATATTTCGTTGCAAATGATGATGAAGCAAAGCCACCCATACTATGTCCAATGATATACAGTGGGGTATCTCCACTTTCTTGCAAGGCCACCTCTACTACAGCGTTGACATCATCGATCAAATGATGAAAATCACTGTAAAATGTGCGCTGTCCTTCCGATCTCGCATGACCCCGATGGTCGAAACGATATACGTTGAATCCACGCTCGTTCAGTTTCTCAGTCAAATAATCATATCGGCTGGCATGCTCCGCCAATCCATGTACAATGACTACGGCTGCCTTCGCATCCTCAACTGAATTTTTGCTGAAATAAAGCTGTGTTCCGTCAAAGGATTTTAGTGTTGTTTCGATGCTGTTCATCGTGTATCCCATCCTTTTTCTTATTTTTATGTTCGTTATAAATAATATTGTTTCTTACAGAAACAATATATCACTCTTTCCCAGCACGTGTCTACAAATTTTTATAACGCTTACATTTTGAATTTGTGGAAGTTCCCCTTTTACACGCGTCAAGTTTATATTGTCTTGCAACGCTATATGTTCCCGTCGTAACGAAGTTATTCTCAACGTAAAAAGACCCGCTATACACGCTGAAATCCTCATGTATAGCGGGTTATTCAAATTATGAAATTTGTATCCAATATGCATGAGGACTTTAATTCTTTTTGCCGTTTCTCAACATCATTCTATTTCTTCAACAGCCGTTTTACCGGCAATCCGTCCAAATGTGAAGATATCGGTCAAGGCATTACCGCCCAAACGATTACCTGCATGTATCCCTCCTGCTACTTCCCCGGCGGCGTACAGATGAGCAATCGGCTGACCGTTCTCATCCAATACACGGGTTTGAGTATCAATCTTGATCCCGCCCATCGTATGGTGAACGGCAGGTTTTCTAGGCGTAGCGTAAAATGGGGCTTTTTCCACTTTTAAGCTAAACGTATCCTTGTGGAACTCGGGATCAAACCCTGCATCCACATAGGAGTTATACTTATCAATCGTTGTTCTGAGAACCTGAGGGTCCATACCCACTTTCACTGCCAGTTCTTCAATCGTATCGGCTTTGTAAAGAGTACCCGCTTCAACCTGCCGATCTATCTTTTCTTGGCTGGTATTCGCTGCGGTTTTCTTGATCTCATCGTCAGCGATTAGATAAAATAAACTTCCCTGTTCAATGGCCGCTTTAGTCAAGACATCCCGTCCAGAAAATTCATTAACAAAACGCTCACCTTTTTTGTTAACAATGACAAAGTTCTCAGGTGGTACTTGCAGTCCACTGAATAGTTCCCCAGTCTCTGGATCGGCTACAGGCATCATTTGTGTGAAACCCATGCCTGTTAATGCCGCTCCTGCGCTCTTGCCAAGTGATATTCCATCCCCTGTCATCGCATAGGAATTCGTCGTTTTGATATCATCATCGATGTGGCTCCAGTACGTGTTATATTCCTTGAGCATCTGCGTATTCGCACCAAACCCACCACTAGCAAGCACAACGGCTTTCGCATGAACGGTGATTTTCTGTCCGTTAACTCCAGTTGCAATAACACCTGCTATTTTTCCATCTTCGATGATTAACTGTTTAACCGGAGTATCTGTAATAATTTGTCCGCCATTTTCTTCTACATACTTGCTAAGTGCGATGATAAAGGCTGAGCCATAACTTTTGACAGGTTTATGACCACGTCGCCACAGGGCACCCACTGGAGCAAATACGATGCTCTTATCATATTCGACCCCGATATCTTCAAGCCACTGCACACTTTCCAAGGCACGGTCCGTAAGTACTTTGACCAGATCATATTGTCCGTAGATCGTATTGCCATTCAAGTCCGTTCGTTTGCCCCCGAAATAGGTTTGCATTCTGTGAAGCAACGGAGAGTCGAATAAATAAGCCTTTTGTGTACCGAACTTTTCCTGATATGCTGTAAACTCTTCTTTTAGAGCTTGGAAATCATCTATATATTCGGGATGGATCAGGCTCTCATCCGTACTTAATAAATTTTCGATGGTCTGTCTTTCTCCTGGATTTTCGTTAAACTGCTGTTGCCATACCGGATCTGCGGCATTCACAGGGCCACCTGAACGAATCGTATTGCCCCCCACAGCTGGATATTTCTCAAGCACAATCGCACTGGCTCCATGTTGTAAAGCTGTTGCAGCAGCACTTAAACCCGCGCCGCCTCCCCCTACAACGACCACGTCACAAGTATATTCCTCATCATCCCTCATCTGGCTGCTGGCAGGTTTTGCACGTCTTTTCAGGATATCCGGATTCACGCCGGCAAGCTTAACCGCTTTGGCAACACCGTTAATGACCGCGTTACTCGTTTCAGAAGCACCGGAGAGCGCATCCACATTAAGTGTCTGTCCTTCGATAATTTTATTCGGGATTCTTACAAAAACAACATCGGCGATGCCTTCGGTTTCTCCTTTCGAATCGATGTCGATGCTTTCAATCCGATTCTCACTAAAGGATACCTTCATTGGAAGATTCCCACTGTGACCGATGGCATTGACTTCATACACACCTGGTTTATAGGTGAACTCTTCTTCCTCGTTGAGCTGATTGGATATTTTCGCAAAACGGAGGAACCGCAAGAAACAAACCTCCAGGAAATCAATCGTGCCTTCATTGTTCAGGTTGCCTGCTTCATCAAACGCTTTATGTGCACTGCCCAGCAAAAATTCGTATCCTGGCATCACGTTCGCTTCAACACCCGGTGCATCTAGAATTTGACGAAGATGAAGCTGTGCGCGAGAGGAACCTTGCGTTCCCTGTGACGCACCAATAATCATAACGGGCTTCCCTGCCAGCGGATGGATTTCAAAGCTGAGCCATTCGAGCAGACTTTTAAGGGATGAAGGGATGGAATGATTATATTCTGGAGTTGCAATGATAACGCCATCACTTGCGATAATTTTTTCATTAAACGATTGTATAATGGCACTGTTCGTTTGGTTATCGGATTGATTAAACATCGGAACATCGGTAATATCGAGAACTTCAATGGCTGCTCTGGACTCGAAATGTTTTTGCATGAACTGAAGCAGCTTGCGATTATACGATTTCTTTGCATTGGTGCCCACGATTGCTATGATTTTCATTGTAGTCAGCCTCCTACTCTTGCCAGGAAAATTTTTTCGTTTTTTGCTTCAACGTCCGTTTGGACAGCAGTTCCGCGGTGATCTCCGTAAACAAAACAAACTCCCTGAAAATCTCTTCAAGCTCTGCTACTTTCTCTGCACTGATCAGACTGCCACTGTGATCAAATGCACTCTGCGATTTTCCCAAAAGAAACTCACTGCTAGGCATTAATCTCGCTCCAAGCTCAGGAGAATCCAGAATTTGTCTAAGATGTGCTTGCGCTCTGGAAGAACCAAGTGAGCCATGTGAAGCACCCACAATCAGAACCGGCTTGTCTTTCAACGTTTGAGTGGTATAACTGATCCATTCCAGCGCACTTTTGAGCACAGCAGGGATCGCATGATCATACTCCGGAGTAGCAATAATAATGCCCTTTGCGTTAGAAATCTTCTCCAGTAAGTCCTGCACTTTCTCTGGAATGTCAACTTCAGCATCTTCTATTTCATCCTTTTCAATAAAAGCAGGCAGATCCTTAATTTCAAACAAGTCAATCTGAGCCTCATCTGCAAAATGTTTTTGCATAAATTGAAGCAGCGTGCGGTTCGTTGATTCATCCGAATTCGTGCCGACAATAGCTAAATAATTCATCGTAATCCCCTCTCTGTCATTCGAAAATAATGTTCGTCAATGTCAGACTCGATCTTTCGGCATAACTCTAACATACGAAGGCTCGAATGATCTAATAGTTATTCATTGCAGTTTGATAACCAATTTGTTATAATCACCTCAAATTCAAAGTTTGTTATTTTTTTCACAAAGGGTGAATGACATGTCTAAATTAGAATCGCAGGATATTTTGTGTTACATCGACAGCCTTTTAAAATACAGCAATTTTAGCAAAGCGGCCCAATCCCTTTATATTTCTCAGCCCTATCTGACCAAGGTAATCAAAAAAGTCGAAAGTCAGTTGGATTGTGAGCTGATCACTCGCAACAAGCTTCCGTATCGATTAACCGAACAGGGAAAAATCTATTATCAGTATTTAACATCGCTTGAACATAGCTACGCCAAGCTCATGAAAGAAATCTCCTATGCATCGGATATCGGCAATAAAGTGTTACGAATCGGAATTCTGCCCAGCCTGGGTTCCTATTTGACACCCCTTTTCTTACCTGCATTTTTAAAGCTTCATCCTACTTATAAGATTAGTCTGATAGAGGATCTGCCTGAAAAAAATGAAAAACGGATTCAAAATGTTGAATTGGACTTCTGGATTGGGCAAAATTCGAGCAGTATTTCTCCAAATCTAAATGCGTTTAGTTGGGGCAAACACAGTTACCGGGCGGTTATTCCCCGCGGCTGTGAACTATATCAGAAGAATGTTGCCGTCATCCCGGAGGGAACGTTTGATATCCCTACCATTCTGAGCCAACAGCTCGTTTTAACGTCCAAAGGCTCTGCCGTCCGTAAACAAATCGATCAATTACTTAGTGTGCACAAAATACAACCGAGCATCGTGATGGAAAGCAACGAAATTCATACGGTGTTGAAGCTTGCCAAACAGAATATGGGCCTGACGATCATTCCCGAGAGTGTCCGGATTGACGAGTCTCCTTCCGAATACAACATCTACCCTATCCCGATTGATAAGATGAGTCTGGACTATTTTATAGCACATCATAGCGAAAGAAAGCTGACTAGTGTGGATCATGACCTTATCCATACTTTTCTCAATCATGGACAACAATGCGCAGTGTAGGAGGAGGTTTGCATGAAATCTTTTACGAAAATGATCCCTCTCATGGGAACAAAAATCTCTCTATATATCGAGGGGGAGAATGCAGAAGAGCTTGCTCAGGAAGCGGAGAACATGCTGTTCTATTACGAGAAAGTCTTTAGCGCCAATAGTGATCACTCACAGCTTGCGATGTTGAAGCAAGAAGCCGCCTCCCGTCCGCTCCAAGTCGACAGGGAACTGTATGATCTCATCAAGATAGGCAAAGAACACAGCCTGAAGGAAGATTCTTTTTTAAATATTGCGATTGGACCATTAATCAAATTGTGGAGAATCGGTTTCCGCGAGGCACATGTGCCAGAGGATATAGAGATTAAGAAGGTGCTGGCGCTCTTAAACCCTGAACATATACAGCTCGATGATGAGCAGCACACCGTGCATTTATTAAAAAAAGGCATGGAAGTCGACCTTGGAGCCATCGCTAAAGGTTATTTTGCCGATCAGGTGATGGCCTTTTTCAAGAAAAACGGAGTAACCTCAGCTATGGTCGATATGGGCGGAAATGTGCTTGTTCATGGCGATTCCCCTTCCGGCTCAAGTCACTGGAATGTGGGGATACAAAATCCCTTTTTACCCCGAGGTCATGCAGCAGCACTCGTCAGAATCAGAGAGCAATCCATCGTTACCTCGGGCATATACGAGCGCGTTTTAGAAAAGAAAGGACAGCAGTACCATCATATCTTTAGTAGCAAAACAGGCTATCCCATCGAAAGTAATGTCGCCTCTTTGACCATTATTGCGGATAGATCGCTGGACTGTGACATCTATACGACAGAATTATTCGGGTTAGATGCCGCCTCCGTTATTCATAAAGTGAATCAAATGAAACATATCGAAGCCGCCGTGATCACGACAGATGGAGACATGGCGTACACTGACAATCTGAATGGAAGAATCCATCCGATATCAAGCTAACGTTAAGAGATCGTTCATGTTATTCTTTTGATGTCCTGCGCATCATGATCATCTTTTTCTAACGTTTATTTCGTTGGCATTTCATCTTCTTTTATCAATTTGTAGTCTGCTGAATAGGTACCTTTGGTGAGCACTTTCACGAATGTACCTTGATCGAGTCGGGTACTGGTGCTGAATACTACTTTTTTGGTCTCTCCAGTTTCGGTGACACCCTGCTCTCTATACTTATATCTCCCATCATCATCTTCAGGTTCAGCTTGAACCTGAACATATACATATTCCTCTTTAATCAATGGGTTAAAACGATCCAATGGTTCACGCATAAAGATATAGAGGCCAGCGATCACAACCATACCAACAAGACAAGAACTTAGAATCCTTTTGTTCATTTGTTGTTTTCCTTTCTATAGTGCATTAGTGACGATCCTTTTGTAGTACCGGATGGTAACAACCATAAACACTAAATAAATGATGATATAAGCTGCCATACTGATGAGGATTGGAGTCAGCATGCTCGCCGCGATGAGAATTGTACTTACCTTCAAGGCAAAAGCAGCATGAGTTAACCCCATTCCCAACGGGATTAAAAATATAAAGATTTGTTTACGGATGATGCCTTTCATCATATCCCCTACCTGGAATCCGAGCTGTCGCAGTGTCCGATAATGAGATTTCTCTTGTTCGGCCTCGGTCATCTGTTTAAAGTACAAAATACTTCCGGTGGAAAGGATAAAGACCAAACCCAAAAACCCGGCAATGAAAATGAGCATTCCAAAGTTTTGACGTGATCCCTCATAAGCGGAATAAAAGTCGGTGAGATAACGATCTTTGTCCACATTCTCGTTAAAGATGCTAGAAGCATCAGCTGATCTTTCCTTATCCAATATGTTAAAAACCTCAAACGTCACCGATTTTTTGTTCTCATCCTCCTGAATGCTGTCCCTCATTCGCTTGAACGTTTCTTCAGAAACCAGTAATTGATCTCCACGGAAAACGTAATTCATGACATTCTGAAGCTTGTTCTTGGAGACGGTTAATAGATTAACTTCATCGTTGGATGCATACTGCACCTCTTCTAGAGGCGGAACTTCCATTCCCTCGATTACTGCTCGCGAATTATGATAAATGGCTTCATTTTTCAAGGGAAGTTCCACCTTTAATCCAACCTGCACCATCTGCTCTGCGGAGAAAAGCAAAAAGGGTCTGTTGCTATGACTTGGTTTGGACTGCTGTTCATAATCCACCCATGAGCCATTAAATTGAATGGCATCGACCTGGTGTTGATCGAATGCAATCCGTGCCGTTTCTAACTTACTGGATATCACAGCGGCATCTTCTGGCATATCCACTGCAAAATCAAATGGCATCGCCAATCTGACATCCTTTTCAATGGAATAATATAATGAATATGAGAGCGAAATCATCGTGATTGTCATCGCAGATAATATCGTGATTAACGTTAGCGAGTTGGCGTGACCTTTCATTCTGTGCATTAATGGTGCTATCGAAAGGCTGTTAACCAAGCCAAGGTTTCCATTTTGTCTTTTTCGATAAACAAATAATATCCAGCTAACCGTTGTATGAAAGGTCAAGTAAGTTCCAAGTATGGTGCTGACGAGCACGACTAACATCAGAAAAATCAGAGCATCTGCATCGTATCCAATAAAGGTAGATACATAATAACCAAGCCCGATCAGACACACCCCTGCCAGCCCTAAAATACCTGACACGATGCTGGGACGTTTAACCAATGGATCATGCCTATGATTGGCCTGAAACAATTGCAACAACGTACTGCGGTAGATCGTCCATACAATTTGGAAAGAAGTGATCACAAGCAAGCAAGTAAACACAGCAATCGTTTGAAGTAATGCTTGACCGGAAAAGGTTAAACCGATCTTGGCATCAAGCCCTAAGATGCTCATTAACAGTAAGAGGAACAGTCGCGAGAGCAAAGTTCCAACCACCGTTCCGATCAGTAAAGCGCCTAGACCAAGAATACTATGTTCCAAGATCAATACCCGTGCGACCCAAGCCCTGGACAAACCAATCAACTGGTATAATCCAATCTCTTGACTACGCCTTCTGATAAAGATATTTGTCGCATACATCGTAAACACAATCGTTATAAGAATAAGCAGGATGCCTGCAATTTGAAAAGCTGTTGAGAAATTCATGCTGGATTGAACCGTCTCCATTACGGTTTGATCATTTTGCAGAGTAGATAAGATAAAATACAAACTGATGCTGAAGATCATCGCGAAAAAATAAAGATAATACATTTTGATATTTTTCCGCATGCTACGCATGACGAGTTTTCGTATGTTCATTGAGGACCGCCCCCTCCAAGCACGGCCTGCATATCCAGAATGTCTTTGAAGAAAGATTCTCTCGTTTTCTCTCCCCGATACAATTCAGCAAAAATCTTACCATCCTTCAGAAAAACTACTCGGCTACAATAGCTGGAAGCCAGCGGGTCATGAGTAACCATGATAATGGTAACGTGCCGTGACTGGTTGATCCCATGTAAATTTTCGAGTAAATTGGAAGCGGCTTTCGAGTCCAGAGCACCCGTAGGCTCATCTGCAAAAACAAGTGATGGAGAGTGAATTAACGCTCGTGCCGCGGAGGTACGTTGCTTTTGGCCGCCTGAAATTTCAGTAGGATACTTATCCGCTAACTCTTCAATGCCTAAAATGGCTGCAATCTCAATAAACTCATGTTCAGCTTGGGTTTTACTTATTTTTGTTAACGATACAGGAAGTAAGATATTCTCTTTGACCGTTAACGTATCGAGCAGATTGTAATCCTGAAAGATAAAACCTAGATGTTGACGACGGATATCGGAAAGTTGGTTATCCTTCATTTTAGAAATCTCATGCTCTTGTATAAAGATCTTGCCATCGGTAGCCCGGTCAATCGTCGCTAACGTATTGAGAAGTGTGGTCTTACCCGAACCGGAAGGTCCCATAATGCCGACAAACTCTCCCTCAGTCACACGAAGGTCAATGCCTTGTAATACCTGTTGTACATTTCCTTTTGAACCATATGATTTACGCACACCTTCTGCATTCAAAACGGTTTTCGGTATCTTTTGTTGTGTCATCCCATGCACTCCAATCGAGTTGTTCTATATACAGTGTAGTTCTTTTCGGCGTCTGGGTCGTAAGCTTTAGATGATAAAACAGTCTCAAATGTGATATTTTCGTCACCTTGCCGATTCACTGGAATACTTGTGCCCAATTAAAAAAACAGCCAGGCTGTAGAAAACATCCTGACTGCTCTATGATTGCCTCACTTATAGTAAGGTTCGTCTAAGCTGTTCAAACGGGTTGTCACTCTTGAATATCATCGAGAACGATGTTCCTTCCCCCACAGCTGAAGCAACTTCAAGTTGCAAATGTAACTTCTTGCTTATGTCTTTCGCTAGGTAAAGGCCCATTCCAGTAGCCGAGTTCTGTATTCTCCCATTTTCACCTGTAAAACCTTTATCAAATATGCGAGGTAGATCATGTACCTGTATGCCAGGTCCTTTATCTTGGATGGTAACAATTACAGATGCATTATCATGGAGACCTGTATGAATAATTAGATTTCCGTTGGTTGGACTGTACTTGATTGCATTCGTTAAGATTTGTCTGATCACAAATCTGCACCACTTTTTATCGGTATACACGGTAGAGGCAGTGTCTCCCGTCAGCTCAATGGATATATTTTTTTCCATACACCATATCGATAACTCACGAATTTCTGCTCGTAACAGTTCTTGTACTCCCAGCTTCTCTGGTAGTAAGTCAGCGTCCAAATTGGCTAATCGTGAAATATAAAGCTGTTGATCCACTAATAAGTGCATCCTGAGCCAAGACGCATTTAACCGGCCAGCCAGCTCATTCGAACGATGGGCATCCATCGTGATTTTCATCGCCGTAAGGGGTGTTTTCATTTCATGTACCCATGAGGCAAGATCCGTATGTTCCATGCGTTGGGCGGATCGATTCTCGCGGCGCTTGATTTGATCATGTTGATGAATATTTTCCAATAAAGCATATACCATAGCATCAGGAAAAGAACTTTTAGGTTTGGGGATGTCTTCAAACCAGTCTTCCTCGATGCGATTAGAAACGGTGAGCAATGATTTATAATAAGATGTTTCCTTTTTATATCTCCAAACCAAGAAAGCCAAAAAGATAATGAGAAATAATGAATTCAAATAGATGAGAGACTGTGCCTCCACAGGGATGCCAGCATCCAGTTGTATTAAGACATTGGTCAGCAGAAGCAATAAGCCAATTAAGGCGATCCAGCTTTTTTTATACTTGAGATAAGCAATGAACAATGGGAACCTCCTAAAGAGTAACGGCCATATACCCCAAACCTTTTTTCGTTACAATTCCATCAGCCAAGTTAAGGTAGGACAGCTTTTGACGTAATCTTGTGATGTTTGCTGTTAAGGTATTGTCATTAATAAACTGATCATCATCCCAGAGCATCTGCATCAGTTCATGGCGTGAGATGATTTTGTTATTGGATTTCACTAAAGCCGATAGGATAAAAAATTCATTTTTGGTCAAGTCAATCGTCTTACCATCTTTATGAATTTCACCACTTTTCAAATCAAGTATCGCTTGATTCCATTCCATCACATCGGAGGAAGCCTCCTCATACGTGTAGGTTCGACGAAGAATAGCTTGCACCTTGGCAATCAGTACATCCATGTGAAATGGTTTCGGAACATAATCGTCTGCCCCCAAATTCATCGCCATCACCATATCCATCGGATGATCTCTGGAGGAAAGAAAAATAATCGGCACTTTCGACACGGCACGGATCTCTCTGCACCAATGAAATCCGTCAAACTTCGGAAGCTGTATATCAATAATCACCAGATGGGGCCGCTGTTCAACAAAGTCATCCATTACACGTCCGAAATCCGTTGGACTACTAACTTCATATGACCACTGACTCAATCCTTCTCGAAGTGCTCCAAGAAGAAGAGCATCGTCCTCAATAATAAAGATGTTCATATTCATCGTAACACTCCTTATCTATATACATATCCATTCTAAAATAAAAACGAGCAAAAAAACACCGAGAAGAACTAGGCGTCCTTCATTGACGCTTCCTGAGGATACAACTCGTATCTAAACTGAATTAAGGATTTTACACAAGCCACTCCGATGACAGAATAACCTTCCTATCGCTGTTATCCCCAGATTTTTTGATTCCCTTTTCCAAAGGGAAAATCCGGTGATAAAGGCGACCGCTTCGCTTTTTCAGGTTTTTTCTGTCCTCTCCGTTAAAGTGTAAATGAATAGTTCAACATATAAGCATTCAAAACCTATAGAGTTCAAAAAAACCGCCATTGAAGGCGGTCTATAAAGAAATGTTTATTTCTGTTAATAAATGACAGTATGTATATCAGAGTGTTTCAATTAATTTCTGAATCTTAGATTCGGAAATAAAATATACTGGGCCTAAGATATTTATTTTGCCTTTCTTTACACGAATAGCACTCTCCTGCTCTGCCGCATAAACATTCATCTCTTCAGATAGTGGAAACAGGTATCCTTTAACAAACGTGCTGTAGTCGCGTCTAGCATGAGATTCATAGGCAAAATGATCAAAGCTCAGACCCTCATAAAACGTAGTTGTTTCATCCTTAGGGTTAGCATCAGCCGAAGATATCCATTTTGCAGCCATATTTAATGCACCGGCACTTGCACCGATGATAACGGCGTTACTGTTCTTAATCATATCGGATAGTTCATATTCCGCCAAAAACTTGTGCTGCTGAACAGGATCTCCACCACATAGAAAGATGACAGAAGCGTTCTGAATGAGCTGCTGAGCCTCTTCTTTCTGCATACGATAATCAATAAAGTGATGTTCATCAAAACTAAGATTAGCCTGAGTTAACCATGTCCATTCCGTTAAATCATCAAAGTTCACTTGCTCTCCTTCATAATCAGACGGCTCAGCGCTAATCATCACAAGCGATTTTCTATCTGTGATATCCTCTTGCAATCATTCAACCAGTTTCTCTGGAAAAACATCATTAAACCAACTGAAATAATAGTGAGTACTCAAACTGTATTACCTTCATATGTATAATTGACCTATTTCTATACTTAAGAAAACTAAAAACATAACTCCATACTAACATAGCATCGAATTAAATGATGAGAAATAGTCCCATCTCCGAAAGGAAGTATGTCCGTTGCCCTATTCAGACCTGCCCATCCTATAAGATAATATAGAGTATATATAAACTTCGAATAAGGGATGGGATGATCATGAGTACGTTGCAACCAATTATCCATGTCTTGCAACATTCGTCCGATGAAGACGTCATCGAACAATTTTTTGAGTACGAGTCATTAATCTGGATTGATTGGAGAGAAGACGAAGGGGATGTGATCCATTACTTTAACGATCAACTGCCGGAACCTCACCAAATCCAGTGTAAAATTATCCAAATCGACAAACCAAGGGGCGTCGATATCGTGTTAAGTTCGGACGAGCGTACACTGACGATTCCGTTCGCCGATGATCGGACCGATCGGGACAGTGCCGTTCGGGCTATGGAAGAGATGATCGCTCCCCAATATCAGATTCGATGGTTTATGGAGTCCCTGGGCAGTGACACGTTAGCATTTCTATTATTGTCTACGGAACAGTGGGGAGAGCTTGAGAACCAATTCGGCAAAGAAAAGCTGGAATTCCACTTCCAACCAGTAACAAGTGAAAGCGCTATGTTTTCCCTCGACATGGATGACGTCTTCACATTAGTTGAAACAAGGCAAAAAGCGCGCACCTCTGAATAGGCTATGAAAACTCTTTGTACTCTACTCTAAGTTCCACGGTTTTTTATATCAAAAACGCCATCACGTAATGTGATGGCGTTCCTTTTATTATGAAGCCTAGGAGGCTAACAGCTTCGTCTTGGCTCCATGTAGATACCCTATCCTATACTCAACGTGTCTACATCAAACTCCATAAATTATAGATCATCACGGCTGCTTCGTCACGGTTAGCCGTTTTCTTCGGTGCAAACTCATCGTTACCTACACCGTTTATGATGCTTGCTCCCCGCATTGCCTCTACAGCTTGCTTCGCATAGTTTGCGATGTTTGCTTTATCCTTGAAAGCTCTAGCTTCGCGATCTGGTAATTTTAGTTGCTTCAATCGGATCGCCTTGTATACCATAACGGCCATATCTTCTCGCGTAATATTCTCATGAACTCCGAAACTTCCATCTGGTTTCCCGTTCACAATTCCCAGCTTCTGCGCGGTTGCGATATTTCCATGGTACCAATCTCCTTGTTCCACATCACTAAAACTTGCCGCCGCGCTCTCATCCGATAACTCCAACACATTCATCAGCATCGTGATAAATTCTGCTCTTGTCACCTGAGCTTTCGGATTAAACTCGCCGTCACCTACACCCTTTACAATGCCTCTTGCTCCCAATGCCGAGATCGCATCTTTCGCCCAGCCTTGGGTCACATCCTGAAAGCTCGTTGCAACATACGCTACCGTATACTTACTTAGATCCGTTGGTTTGAACTCTACTTGACCTGTCCCTGCATTGTATTTACCATTCATCACAACTCTTCGCTCTCCGTTGTCCTTCACATCGTATACGATGATGTTGTTTGGATTCTCGGAAGCCTTCAGCGTATATGGCAATGCAATCACAAGATCATCTCTACCATCAAACTCCGTTAGCTTCGTACCATCCATCGTTAGCTTGATATCGTATACGACCTTATCATCTAACCTAGCTTGTGTGCCAGCTGGCAGTTGATTCGCTGCCATTCTCATAACCGACAATCCTAACGTTTTCCCTGTGCTTATTCCTGATCCAAGCCTTTCGGTAGCCAACGTTACGACTGCAGAACCCATGTTGATCTCGATGCTACCTACTTTAGAAGTTGCACTAGTTAAGCGCGGATCTACGGCTAGCTCAACGGTTAGCTCGTTCAAGCTTTGATCACCTTCAACTCGCACCTGCAGCTTACCGCCTGTCGTTCGATCAAGCGCACGCTTCACCGTATCTGGACTTAACTTCACTTTAGAAACACCGTTCTCATTAACAACTGGCTTAATGTTTATTTGACCGTTGTCCATTACCACCGGCTCACTTCCACCTGTAGAAGCTGGTGGTGCTGTAGGTGCAGGGATGTTACTGCCACTGGCATTGCCACCATCTCCATTACCACTGCTTGGTGCTTGTGGTGTTCCCGACACCACAACTCCTGCGGATTCATTCCCTGCTGCATTTACCGTAGTAATACGGAATTCATAACGCCTACCATTCGCAAGTCCTGTGACTTCATAACTGCTAGCCGCATGATTCAGCGTTACCGTCTTAAACTCTGTATTTCCATGACCTGTAATCTTAATAGCGACCAGATCGCTTTCTGCAGGATTACTCCATTTCAAAGTCAGCTTCTGATTACCCGCTATTACGCTTGTTCCGGTTACTTCTCCTGGTGCAGTCGGTTCAAATAGTGGTGTCACCGTTACTGTAGCGCTGGATGATAAATTACCATCTACTGTAGTTACGGTTATTATTGCTGTTCCTGGTGCAACCGCTGTTACTCGACCTGTCGCACTTACAGTAGATACAGCTGGGTTACTTGAGCTCCAGGTTACTGCTTTTTTCGTTGCGTTTGCCGGTGTGATCGTAGCTGTTAATTGTCCTGATTGACCTTCTACGATGGACAACGTCGTTTTGTCCAAGCTAACTCCGTTAACGGGTACCTTCTTCCCACTGAGTGAATCATACTCACTTTGTGTAATGGGAATGACCGTTCCGTGACGCGGACTGGCGGGTAAGTTGTAGTTAGAAGATAATGTCCACTGACCTGATGCAAGGTTGGTTGTCTCGAATGGAATATAACCTCTTCCACCAAACTCATCCACGAATAAATACCATTTTTCTTCTGTATTCGATTTGAAGATCGTTGGACCCTCAACCCATTTCATGTTACCCACACCTTGATTAACCATCTTGAAGGCTGGATCTAAGATCGAGTCACCCACCTCTTGGAAAATCATCTTGCCAAATGGAGCAGCAGCTCCGTTGTCCTGCTCATCCTTCGTAAAACGATATACTTTACCATCATGCTCAATCATTGTGGTGTCAATGATGGAATATCCATAATCCAAATATTCTTTCGGCTCAGTAAACGTATAGAAATCTCTTGTCTTGCTATACATCATTTTTTGATAAGCGTTACCTGTATGGGATGCATCACCAAACATTCTTGATGCCCAAAATACGATATATTCGCCTGTTGTCTTGTCGTACATGATTTCTGGTGCCCAAGTATTACCCGCTTCTTCCGGTGCAACCTCTACCATGCGTTGATCTGTCCAGTTGACGAGATCATTCGATTCCCAAACCATTATGGAACGGCTACCCCACGTCTGTGCTCTGCCCCAGTCACCATTACCGTTGATTTTGAGATCGGTAGCGATCATGTAGAACTTGTCGCCTTCAGGCGAACGAATAATGAATGGATCACGTACTCCCTTCTCCCCTAAGGTAGAGGTCAGTACAGGTTTACCCTCATTCAGTTCTCGCCAGTTTAACGGATCATTACCGTTACTTAGTGCAAAATAAACTTGCTCACCAGTTGAAGTCCCTTCCCCAGTGAAATATGTGAAGAAGTATCCCGCATATTTTTCATCAGCAGGTCGTTCCTTGACCTTTGCAATAAACTCCTTCGTTGTGGATGCTGAGTTTAATGCAATCGTAGCTGTAAGCTTCACGTCTACATCTCCACTACCATGGGCCGGACGTTGCACTTCACCAGTTCCTGAAAGGACGTTTGGTTGAGCCGAAGCCCAAGTAATCGTTGATCCATATAATCCAGATGTCGTTAAGGAGAGATGACCTCTTACATCCTGAATGTTATGAACAACTAGTGCCGCTTTTGCTTCCTCTACAGCATTGGCATCGCTCGGCAATGCTTTAACCCTCAACGTAAAGGTTTTGTTAACTGTCTCTATACCATCTGTAAATACCGCTGTTAACGTTACAACTTGATCGCCAGTTGCGTTATTTGGTCTAGTTACGACACCTGTAGTTGAGATCACATTGCTTTTATCCGTTGTCCAGCTTATCGTGGTGCCATAAGTACCTGATGTTGGCAAGGTTACATTGCTTGTAATCGCATCTTTGGATGTATTCGTGGCAAGCAGATCAATGATCGTTAACTTCTCTGCCGCAGCCGATACAAGCATGCCCTCCATTGAAGCAATCTTCTGATCAGCACGAGCCTTAAGTGTCGTAACATCTGCCGCAGTCATAGCACCATCATAGATTTGGAAGTCTGCAATCAACCCGCCGAAGTATGGATCAGCTGTATAAAATGACTTACCGATGTATCCACTGCTGCCTGAAGTATTTTTTATTTGTTCTAGCGTCATTCCATTGGTTGAGCCTGATGCAACAGCAACACCATCAATATAAATTATTAGTGTACCATCCTTGCCTGAAACAACGGTCGTAACTACTTTCCATTCATTATTCTTTAACCCCGTGGTAGAAGTTGAAGACTCATTGTTCCAGGCATTCGTCGCGATTCCTAAACGGGCTAGCCCGTTAGCATTATAACGTGGTGTGAAATACGTATAGTGCGTGTTATTATTTGGTCTTCCTAACGCATACAACCACTCCGCAGCGTTTTTTCCGTTCCAGTTCACAATAGATGAAACGGTGATATCCGTTAATCCATCGAGAATTCCTTGTGGCAACTCTACATAGGAATCTGCTCTGCCCCCATTAAAGCTCAATACACCAGCATCTTCTGTACGAATCCATTCTGCCTTAGACGGATTCTTCCATTTTCCGTTGAAGTTACCTGTTTGATCAATAACCGTATCACCATTGATATCATTCATATCGTAGTGGAGAATGAGCTCAGCCCCGGATGGCTGCTCTACTGGAGGAGTAATGTCTTCATCCGCTAATGCTGCAATCTCTTCAGCGGACAATGCACGATTATAAATACGGAAATCATCCAATTTACCAGCAAACAGACGATCCGAGCTATTTCTCGATTTACCAATATAGTTCATCGTTGTTTCCAGTAACATTCTTGGCTCCACGTTAAATGTCGAGCTGCGTTTAACCTCTTGGCCATTCACATACAGTACTGCCTCAAACTCATCCATCGTAATGGCAACATGCTGCCAAGTCTTCGTTGGTAATAATCCAGCATTTCGCAATGCATATTTATAATCTGCTCCGAGTCTCGTGCTGTCGTTGCTAAATTTCTCTGTAAAAGGGGTTACGACAGCGAACTCCAGACTACCTGTATCACCTTGTGTACTCAAGTACATGGTGTTGCGGTTAACCTGTCTGTATGTTTCGGAAGCAAAATCAAATATTCTTTGATTGGCCTGATTTTTGTCCATTTGAACCCATGTAGAGAACGTAGCCTTCTCCAGATTCAAGGATTGAATTAGGTTATCTGGCAGTTTCACATATCCTGTTGACCCATTAAGCTCTAGCGAAGCGCCCGTTTTACCGATGTGATTCTCTTCATTAATCATGGCTCCACCTACCAGTGTTGCGTGATGGCCATTCCCCGAAATGTCGTTTAACGTTGTACCATTCACTGAATTTGCATCAAATGAGTAATGTACAACCGGGTCTGTTGATGGTGCTGGGCCTTTTAATGCATACTTCTCTTGCAAAGCATTATACTCCGCACGTGAGATCGGAATCACCGTTCCGTGTCGTGGCCCTGGAGGAAGTGCATATTGATCACTACTTAATACATTATTAATATATTGTGAGCTGCTATCCAAATCTGTTGTATATCGCACATGATATGGCCATGAATCCAGGAACAGATACCATTTGTCTTTATGAATATCTTTAAAAATCGTTTGTCCTTCGTTATTTCCATTTTTTCCGATCAAACCGAGTTTGTTATCACGTGTACCCGGAACAGCGTCGTATTGAAGACCATTTGCGGCAATACCGTCCTTGTCATAGTAGAAATTCGGTGCTTTCTCCACATACACTTTGGTATTGACTTCTGATTTGGTAAATCGATACAACATATCATTATGCTCAATAAACGTCGTATCAATGGTTGGAAGTGACTCATCAATCATGACTTTTGGCTCTGAAAAGTTATAGAAATCTCGTGTTGTTGCATAGTACATCACATTGTACTGACCTGCCGGTCTTCCGTTATAATCACCGTATGTCTCTGTGTTTTTCATCGATGATGCCCAAAATACGATATACTCTCCGGTTACCTGATCATAGATTGCTTCTGGTGCCCATGTATTTCCTGCCGTCTTGGGAGCAACCTTGATCATACGCTGCTGGCTCCAGTTGACGAGATCCTCCGACTCCCAAATCATCATGTAATGACTGCCTGTAATTTGAGCCTGGTCGAAATTCGTACTTTCGCCCATTTTCAAATCGGTTGCCAGCATATAGAATTTATCACCTTCTGCTGAACGAATAACGAATGGATCACGAAGTCCTTTTTCACCCATATTCGATTGAAGGATCGACTTACCATTATTCAGGGCTTTCCAGAACAATGGGTCTTCAGCTGTAGCGAAGGAGATTTCTTCACCACCCTCATATTCACCTGTAAAGTACGCAAAGAAGTACGCATCATGCTGTACTGGCGCAGCTGTTTTTTTAACGGTAAGGTCAAACGTACGCTCTTTAGAAGCTGTACCATTTGTAATTGTGGCTGTTAACGAAACGGGTACATCCGTAGCTTGACGGCTTACCCAGCCCAGCTGTGTAGCGTTTCCAGCCGCTTCGGCTGTTCCTTTAACAACAGTAGGTTTGCTAGACGTCCATCTAATGGTAGATCCTTGTTCACCTGTAGTCACAAGACGTAAGTTGCCTTTAACGTTGTCTGCATTGTAAATCTCTAATTGTTCAGCATCCAGGTCAATCTTCTGTTGATCATCAAATTGCTTCAAAATCGTAACAGGAAATACAGCCGCTTTAGATACTCCTTGATACGTTAAAGTTGCTGTGAGTTCTGCTTGAGCATCACTTGCTTGAGCATTTGGACGTTCTACAACTCCACTGTTAGAAATGACGGAAGGATAACTGGAACTCCAAGTGATGTTGACACCGTTTTTACCACTCGTTGGCAAGGCGACGTTTTTCGTTATTTTATCCGCACTCTGATCTGCTTCGTCTAAGTAACGATCTATGCTAAGTTGATTCGACGCATCATCAACAGTAAGCTGACGTATTTGGGAGATGTGAGTTACTGCTTCTTGTTGATATAACTCCCCCACTTCTTGCTCCGTCAATGCGCGATTATATACTCGGAAATCAGCCAGGCTTCCTTGAAGATATGGATCGTTCGCGAAGATGGACTTTCCGATAAAACCAGAGAACGTAGAAGCCGGATTAATGATTTCTGCCAGCTTTAGTCCCTTCGCATTACCTGAAGCAACTTTAACTCCATCCACAAATAATGTGATCCTGTTGCTGGCTTCAGAGAAGGACACCGTTACATGCTTCCACTGTCCACCGATCAGGTTGGAATTTGCGCTGCCTGTAACTAATGCTTCGTTCGGCCAGCCATTTTTAGATATACCCGTAGCAATCATATTGCCTGATCCGCTACCGTGACGTGGGGTTACAAAAAAATATTTATTCGTTTCCGGTGTTAACACTGTACCCAGACCGAAAATCCAGCGATTCGTACCATCATTCGTCCAGTTCACGATGGAAGATACGGTAATCTCATTCAGACCCTGTAATAGATCTAGTCCGTTTGTGCCCTTAGGAATCTCAACATATCCACTATTCGATGCAGAGCTTCCTCCATTGAAGGATATAAAACCAACCTCACTGTTAGAAATGAATTGTCCATTGTTTCGATTTCTAAATATCCCATCAAATTTAACTTTCTTATTGGCGACATCCTTTAGTACGAGTTGACCATCTACCTCTGCAGTGGTTTTCATGTTGTAATGAAGAATCAGATCATCATTTTGTGACTTTTCTTGTACGCTAATAGTTGAGACAGCTATATAATCTCCATCCTCCGTTTGTACCGTAATGGTGGCTGTACCTTCACTAACCGCTGTAACGTTACCGGCCAAATTGACATTTGCTACACTGGAATCACTAGATGTCCATGTAACCCTTTTATTGGTTGCATTTAATGGTGAAATTGTAGCCACTAATGCCTCGCTGTCCCCCACGGATAAACGAAGTGTAGATTTATTAAGCGAAACACCTTTAACAGCAATCTGCTCAATAGAGTCATCTTTTGGCCGCAAGTTAACGATAAACTCTTTCGTTACTTGGCTACCACCTAAAGAAATGGTTGCCGTTAACGTCACTTGTTGCTCTATTTCTCGTAAAAACACTTCTCCCGTTGGACTAATCGCACTCTCATCACTGGAAGTCCACGATATCGATGCCCCATACTTATTGGCAGAAGGGAGTTCAAGAGATTCGGTAACGGCAGATACATCACCTAACGTTAGCTCTTTTTTACTTTGTTGTATTTGCTTTTCATCGAGCGATTGTTGATATACTCCAGCGATATCTTCACTACTTAATGCCGCTCCGTAAATTCTTAAATCTTGAAAGCTACCGGCAAAAGTAGCATCCGCTAAATAATTGGAGCGACCGATATAAGCTTGCAAATCCGTACCAAAGCTTGCTGTTGTTTTCTCTTTGGCGACGGTGCCTATACTTACTCCGTTAATGTAGCCTGTAATAGAGCGTTCTGTGATAACCGTTGTATAGTGAACCCATTGACCTTCATACTGTGACGTAGAAGTGCCTGATACGCCTACCTCAGTCGTCCAAGGCTGATCAACATTATTGCGATCTGTAAATACGGACTTAAAATCACCACTTGGATTGGATGGATTAAACAGCCAGTAATTCGTTGGCAAATTATTTTCAGTTGCTGGCGTACCGTAGAATAATGCTGCGTAGTTCCCGCGTCCAGTGTTACTCTTCATCCATACAGAGATTGTTGTGTTTTCTTGATGATCAAACAAACCCGTAGGAAGTTGTACATAGTTCGTATTACTATCGGTCCCTCCCGGTAGAGTAAGACCATCGTCGTACGTAATGTTGCCTACAGCCGTTCCATGATTGCCATTACCAGATGTATCCAATACATCTTCAAGCAATGGATAATGCGCCAACATCATTGGTGTTACTGTGTCCGCTGAAGCTTGATTGTTAAACGGTATACCCAAACTAAAACAGCTGCTGAAGGTCAAAAGTAAAACTAAAGTTATGTTTGTAATTCGCTTTCGCATAGCATTCTTCCCCTCGTTTAATTTTCAGATGCATACAAAACAACAGATCAGCTTCAAAACAAGACCACCTCACTTCAGGAGCTAGAAAAACATTCTAAAATGAATGCGCTTACATTTCTTCTCATATTACGTGTTCCGATATTTCAATTCAATGTACTATCATGTTAATAATGTGGATTTTTTTATTGCAATTTGAAATTTG
This sequence comes from Paenibacillus amylolyticus, assembly GCF_003719335.1. Lineage (GTDB taxonomy): Bacteria > Bacillota > Bacilli > Paenibacillales > Paenibacillaceae > Paenibacillus > Paenibacillus amylolyticus_D. The sequence continues at coordinate 37,665 of NZ_RIAS01000005.1, read as the reverse complement.
ATGTGGACTAAAGCGTTGTCCCTATACTTCGAAGTAATCGTTTTTATTCCAAAATATACTCTACATTGAAATTAAAGGATTTAACCCCGGATAAACATAATATATATAGTTGGGCGCCTGCCATCTTTTGATAACGCTTCCAAATACGGATGCGAGTAAACCATGAGCGCACCGGATCAAAAAATAAGGAGGATTGCATCTATGCCAAAACGATTTAGAAAAATGCTCGCGTTCCTTTGTTGCTTGGTCATGGTAGCCTCGTTAATGCCTATGAGCTATGCTGCCGACAATGACAACATTGAAAACGCAGTAGTAACAAATGAAACAAAGGCCGCCATTTTTGGAACTCCCGAACTCGGGTCAAATGACCCCCTCTGGAGCCAAACCATGGAGCATCACATCAACAAAAGCACTGTGCCCACCGATCCCAGACCTCATGCCACGGGCACTGCCAGAATCCTTTGGGATCATGACTACGTGTATGCCCGCGTAGTTGTGAATGACAGTAATCTATATCAGGGAGCTGGCGGAGATCACCGGTACGACAGCCTGGAGTTTTATGTTGGTACTGGAACAGGTGGCTCGAACCAGTGGCGTGTCAGCGCGACGGGTGTGTTTTCAGGGCAGGCCGCTCCAGGCAGAGCTGCATGGACCCAGACCACGGAAACAGGATACATCGTGGAGATGAGAATACCCAAAAGAGATTTGATCTTACAGGAGGGAAATCTTACCTTCGAGGTCTATATCAATAACTCGACAGAAAACGGCGGTGACCGCTATGAAGTCGTTTCCTCTTTTGGAGTTCCGGACGCAGCTTATACCAGCTCTGATTCATTTACAAACAGCCTGCAGCTCATCCCAGCCAATGAAGTGGACACTAGATTAACAATTACCGCCACTGCCGGACCGGGTGGCTCAATCATGTCGAATCCGCCTGGCGATGTCCTAAGAGTAGAACGAGGCTCTAATAAAGACATTACGTTTAGCCCCGATTCCGGTAAAGTTGTGGATACTGTAACGGTAGACGGCGTGATCGTGACTCAATCTTCTAGCTCTTATACCTTTACGAATATTGAAGCTAGCCATACCATTCATGTGACATTCAAAAATGATCCGGGCGCGAGCATACTTCCTTTTATCGTATGGAATGACAACTTCGCCAGTGGCGAGTACACAACGGCTGTCATCATCGACTTAGGTGAAGGGAATTCGGCGTTAGGCTCCGAGCTTCGTCCAGATTTGTTTGCCTTATCGGCTAGGAACACCACCCTGAACGGTGAAGCGGTTACTTTTGAAGGACCACGCAAGATCACAAGGGTATACGCTAATGATGAACCGAAGGTACGCGGCTATGTGGGGCCGGTTAGCAATTCACCGGATTATCAGGACGGACTGGCAAGCGGGCGTTACATCGTCGTTGAATCTGAGTTTTATTCAGAAAGCGGCGGCAATACAACACTAGATGGCAGCAGTAACTCGACAAAGCAGGTTTACACCCTCAGCCAAAAGGGTCAGATCGTACTGACAGAGGGGAATCCACTTCACAACGTGGTTTTTGAGCAAGAAAAAGTTGTGAATCCAATCCTTGATAAATTCACAACATTCACGGATAATTCGGTCAATCGCTCGCTCTACCTTCATAAGGATGAAGACGGTAACGTGGTGAAAGGATTGCCGCTGTATGTGTACACCCACGGCATGTCACGCGGCGGCACAAACGCTGCGGCAGACCAAAAAGCGGCCATGAAATCCGCCAATGGATCGGTCGCCCTAATGAAAAAAATGGCACAGAATCCCGAAAAGTACGCCAGCCACATCCTGAATATTTCCTATAATGGCGTTTCTGTTCCCTCCACACAGAATGTTAAGAAGGTCATTGACGCCCTGATCGCCAGCGGCGAAGTAGATCCTAACCGTGTTTACGCAGCAGGCTTCTCCTGGGGCGGCCAGTATACGAACAACTTAGTTAACAGCTATCCCGGCTTCTTCGCTGCCGCCGCACCGATGGCCCCGGTAAGCGGTTCACCGAACGCTAAGGACAATGACTCTCACCACACCTTGGCCTATTGGATGTTTTTAAATGCTCATAATGTTGGTGGCTACCAGACTAACCTCAATAATTTCATCAATACCAATATGCCAAAAATGATTAATGCAAGGGCTTCACGCTTTGAGAGTAATGAGGTGCTTACATGGCCTTACAATCAATTTGATCAGCCGAATCTGAGGCCGAATCCTGCCAACACACCTGTTCTGGCTGATTATATAGCGCATGAAGTTGAAGCAGCTGTTCTCTACAACCAGATAACTATGGGAAATTGGAGTATAGCTCCTACGGCGCAATCCTCTAACTTGCCTGCTTGGAACAATGACTACACCGATGTCTTCGATTGGATGTTCGCGCAGCGAAAACCGGTCGTGCCCGGTGCGCCGAGCGGATTCAAGGCGACAGCGGGTGACGGACGGGTCACCTTGAGTTGGTCTGCTCCAGCTGACGACGGTGGCAGCACAATATCGGGCTACAAGGTATGGTATGGCAACGTACCGCCAGTTACAATGGAAGCGACCGAAACTAAATATACCTTCAATAACCTGACAAACGGTCAAAGCTACAGCTTCAAAATCATCGCGTTGAACGCAAAGGGCGGCGGCGCAGAGATCAGTGTAACGGCTATGCCGACGGCGGCGGCAACCCCTACCGTGCCTGGTTCTGGTGGCACTACGGGCAACACCGGTAATACAAGCAACACAGATAACACAAGCAACACCGACATTACGGGCACCGGGACAGAAGCTGGTATGTCGAAGTCGAGCTACACCGTGAGTACACCGAAGGATAAACCCGCAGTCACAGACAAAAATGGTAACACTACCCTGCCCGGTGGCGGCAAGATTTCGACCAAAGGTGGCACGGAAATCACGGTACCTGAAGGCACATCGATAGATTCAAACGGTAAGGTGACCGTTCCGGGGGACAAGAGCGCCCAAGTGACACTCCCCAGCAGCAAAAGCACAGTGACCATTCCAAGCGGCTCCACGATTGAAAGCGACGGAACGGTCACTGTAGGAAGCAAAGGAGCGCACAGCAACCTGCCAAACGGCAATCAAATGCATATCCATGAAGGATCGAAGATACGAGCCGACGGTACGGTTGTGGCAGGACTGCACGGAGCAAGAGTGGACTTAAACAACGGCATATCGCTGAACATTCGTGAGGCCACAGAGCTTACATTTAATGATACCTCCTCACTGGGCTTCCTCTTGCGATCAGGCAATCCTTTTAGGGATACCACCATGGAGAACTGGTTCTACGGTTACGTTAATTCCGTTTACACGTACAATCTTTTCAACGGCACGACGTCTGCGACATTCGCACCGGACAGCGCAATGACGCGCGCAATGTTCGTGCAGGTACTGGCCAATCTGGAGAATGTAAAACATACCGACTATACGAGTTCTCGCTATAGGGACGTGACGGACGAACAGTGGTACACGGCGGCAGTCGAGTGGGCGGCAGAAAAAGGCATAGTCAACGGTTTAAACGCGAATCTGTTTGACCCCAATTCTCCGATGACTCGTGAACAGATGTCAGTGATCCTTTATAACTACATGAAGTACAAAAGCTATCAAATACCTGAAAGCCAGTCTAAGTCCTTCGCCGACGAGAGTGAGATCAGCTCATGGGCATTGGAGGCCGTTAAGGCGATGCGGAGCACCGGTATTGTATCAGGCAAGCCGGATAATCTATTTGCTCCTACAGCCACTGCTACCCGCTCCGAAGCAGCTACTATCTTTGTACGGTTCATCGAACACTCGCATAATTGAAAGCGTGTACAGAATGATGCGCTACCTTCCGGCTAAACAATACAACCTAAAGCTCTACCCTTGGTAAAGACCAGTTTAGAAAACATCCTTACGTTCACTCCCCGTAAGTAGACTGACCTACGAAGCAATCCATCAAAAAACGCCATCACATTTAAGTGATGGTGTTTCTCTTTGAATAGAGCTGTCACTGAATTGAACTCATCAATTCGTAGAAATATTGAGGTTCATGAGTTTTATTAAGATGATACCATGCGTCTAATGTTTCTGGAGAAAATACATCTAGCTCTCTTAAAAAATGAACAGAAAATTCAAGTGGAGCTACTCCGGAAGCAGTTATCAGTTTTCCATCCGTAACAGCAGCATCCAATTTGTAATATTCTTCGCCCGTATAAGACGGACAAATCATTTTAAGGTAAGCCAGATCATTGCTTGTATGAAAACGTGAATCTAACAACCCTGCTTGAGCAAGTCCGATGGAAGCACCGCAAATGGCTCCAACCATGATCCTTTCCCGTAGACACATCTCGGCAATTTTTAATATGGGCTTGTGAATAGCCTCAGTCCAGGTATTCCCACCAGGTAAAATGAGTGCATCTATGCTTTTAATATTGCACTCATCCACTTTAATATCAGGTGTTATTTTCAATCCGCCCATTGTAGTTACTGGAGACTTTTCGATCCCGACGGTGACTATTTGTGCTGGAGCCAGCCCCTTTCTAAAGTATCTTCCTGAATTCAGCTCGGCTGTTAAATAACCTATTTCCCAATCGGACATGCTGTCAAAAACATAAAGATATACTTTGTTTTTCATTTAGAATTTCTCCCTTTTTTTATCTATCAAGGACTACAATCCATCGATAATCACTGACTATCTCATTATAAAATAGCTTCACTGACATCCGCTGTCAGTGAAGCTACTAATGTTGATAATATTCCATTAACTCTGTTGCAATAGCAACAAGTCTGTCTTTCACACTCTGGGGTTCAATTATTCGAATGGATTTACCATAGGATAGGAGAAAATAAGGGACAGAGCTATGAATGGATTTTTCCTCAAATAAAAAGATGGCTTGATTAGATGTTCGCTCTTTCAGATGATGGCCGAAAAACCAATGCATGCTTAATTCGTCTAACGCCTCTGGCCTACCTTCGATTATTAATGAAATTAATCCTTTCTTCCCCATAAGATCAGGTAACAGGTTTTTCATAAAAAATTCACGGCTAGAAAAAGCTTCAGGACGCTTAAAAATGAGTTGAGTACGCTTGATTAGTAAAATCCGATCTACTCGAAAACTTCGTATTTCATTCCTTAGGTGGCAAAATGCAACCGTATACCATTTATTGTTCCAGTATACTATTCCATAAGGGTCTATTATCCTGTTCTTTGGCTTTTCTTCATGGTTTGTACGGTAGTCCATCTCTACAGAGATTTCCTGTTCTACAGCATGCTCCAATTCCGCTAATATAAGCTGATTCGAAGGGCTGATCATCCGGTTTATCACTTCAAATCCAGTTAATTGATGATTTAGTGTGCTCTCCTGTTGCTCATTCGAATACATTTTCAACTTGGACGTCGCATTCTCTAATGAATCACTCAATGGGTATCCAGCTTCTTTTGCAAAAACAGCAGCATGAAGGAGTGTCTTTTTTTCTTCCATATCAAATAGCAGAGGCGCTCTGATAAAATGATGCAACAGGCTATAGCCACCATGATGACCTGGGTCGGCTATGATAGGAACTCCACTAGAACATAGTGCATCAATGTACCGATAAACTGTTCTTATATTTACTTCTAACTTTTCGGATATTTGTTTTGCAGTCCATTTCTCTCCCGAATTCAACATCCATAGAATGGCTAACATATTATCATTTTTCGGCATAACATAACCCTCCCCCATATCATCATATTAGGAATTTCACATACGTCAATTGCCTATATTCGTTACACAGAGAAACAAATTTTTCATCTGTGACCTAGCTACTCTAGCCCACTTGACCCCACAAGAGAAACGCTATCAGAGGACCACTACTTCTCAGGCCCATCTTAATTTGAACAGAGACAATTGTTTCAACAAAAAATGCAGATTTGGACGAATGAAGCGATGGATGCGAAAATATCGGGAACTAGGTGAGTTTGGACTGATCGATCAACGAGGTCGCCGAACAGAATACATCGATCAAGAGCAATTTGAAATCATGGAAAAGATAGTGGGGAACAGTGACATCCAGAAGCTCTGTCATGTGTTTCATGTGTCTCGAAGCGGGCTTTATGCCCATGCCAAACGTAAAATTATTTCTTTGGTACAGTGTAGAAAATCCGAAAACGCCCACAGCGAAAACTAAACAAACTGACGCCGGTGGAATACCGACGCCAGTTTGTAGCCTAGGGTCTTTTTATAATACCAAATGGGCTCTTGATAAAAGTGAGTGGGTTCTATTCACAAGCATTACAGATATACGAACTATGAATATATTCCAGCAGTGGATTTCACTCTACGCTTTACGCGTGATCATCTTCACAAGCTATCATGTAATGCTTGTTAAATGCCTCTGTTTCCATTCATATTTCCCAATTGACTTACAATTATAGAGACCTGTTTACAGGGATAGTTCCTTCATTCTTCCAGTTTCAAATATTCAGAATATTTCCAATTTAATATTCTCTGCACAGAAACCACATTCTTTCCATTGTTCTTCTTTCTAAATCTATTATTTCATTTAAGTTAAAATTCAACCATGCAAGATCGTCCTTACTTATATGAATTCCGCTAAACATCCGCTTTTCCAAAATATAATTACTTTTATTTTTAAAAACAAACCATTTTTTGTAAAGTTGTTCATAATATAGCTTAATCTCTCCCATATTAATATCATAATATTTCGAAATAAGAGTAACTACGTCTTGATTTCGCTTATGATATTGACAGAAAGACAATGCCCTTGTTCTGAATGTATTTTTATCTGTCAATTTATAAAAGAAAGTACTAATTTCATTGGAAAAAGTAGATAATGAATCTAGTCCGCAATGATAGTACAAATCATATTCTTTATTATATATTTGTCCTCCTTGTAGCATTTTCTCCAGCGAGTTAATCACCTGTAATATCGGAATTTCACCATTAAATTCTTTTGAAGACTCATTAGTTTTGCAAAAATTTAAACTTATTGCTCTACCTAAACTTGTAATGTATTGACTCGATTTCTCAATAGAACTATAAGGAATGCTGTAATAATCCATTTTCCCCATCATTACGCAATCCTCTAACGCCATATAACTTTGGTTATCATTATTATAGCCATAAATAAACGTTGGATGTATCATGTGAGAAGTATTCGCATCCAGACCTGAAGGATAAAAAAAACGATCCACAAGAATAAAAAGACAATAACCATCATCGATTTTACTTTTGATAATATTATGGATGCTTTGGCAATCCTGATTAATCTCTTCGAATTCATGATCAATATAATTATTAAGCAACTCTAGAGAATACTGTATTTTAGGGAAGTATGCACCATTGGACATCAAGTCCTCTTGAATTCCCTCTGAACTATAAGATTGATTAAAAACTTTTCTTAGGTAAATCGTGTCCATATAGCAGGGGAATTTAAGGAATGCTTCATTTTGGCTAGCTAGCATAGCTATAAGATTATTAGTTACACAATCCATCCATAACTCGTTATAAGGACTAATCAAAATAACATCAACCTTTCAGAAGGAGATTCTCATTAGCTTATTTACATGTTTAATATATTAGTTGTTGTTGTAATACATCTATGTTGATAAAAAGGTAGCTTTAAGAATTCTATGTAAATGAGAGATTGTATTTTATGAAGATCCCTACACTACATTGACACAGGGAAAACTTACCATGAGTTACACATATATTAGCATAATTGAACACAGCAAGATAGGAGATCCTCTTTCGGTAGGCGAACAGCTTCATTCGCAAATATAACAGTGCTACGAAAGATAAAACAAACATTGACTGCTTAATATTTAAGTGATATATTAATTTTTGTATTCGTCTTGGGGCGTTAGTTCAGTGGGAGAACGCTTCGCTGGCAGCGAAGAGGTCAGGGGTTCGACCCCCCTACGCTCCATAGTTTTAAGACCCTATTTTATGTAGGGTCTTTTGTTTATTTAAATATGTAATGTTTTTTATTCCCCAATATTGAGACTGTTCTACTGCCTACTCCCTCTACGTAGAGTTCCATTTAGAAAAAAACTTGCTTTAGGCGTAGTTTTTTCAAATACTTAGATTTGGTTTTTCGTTAGGGGTTTTCGTGCACCGAAAATCTTATGGAGAAGAACATTCATGTTACGGGCACATACGGCACATACCAGATGCGGCTCCGGATTGCTCTTCTCCTTTTCCCACTACATTTAGTCCTCCAGATCTTCTTTGGACAGCAGCGATTTCAGTTCTTTCATGAACATGTTGATGTCTTTGAACTGGCGGTACACAGAAGCAAATCGCACGTACGCCACTTCATCCACCGGAAACAACTGTTCCATTAAAAGCTCGCCGATCTGGCGGCTTTCCACTTCAGCTTCGGCTGTGTTACGCAGTGACTTCTCCACTTCAGATACCATCATCTCCAGCGTTTCTACAGAGACAGGACGCTTCTCACACGCACGGATCAATCCACGCAGAATTTTGTCACGGCTGAATTCTTCCCGACTGCCATCCTTCTTAATGACAATCAAAGGTGTTTCTTCAATCATTTCAAAGGTTGTGAATCTTCTCGCGCACTGCTCGCATTCGCGTCGGCGACGGATGGATTTGGATTCATTCGCTGGTCTGGAATCCAGCACTTTGGTACCCAGATAACCACAATAAGGACATTTCAACTTAGATCACTTCCCACTTTTACTTTTTACCACATATTCCCTGAGCATATTTTGTTATGAAAATCGCATCGGCGACACATAATACTTTTACCAACCCGCGAGGAGGTGAACAGCAATGGCACAAAGCAACGGTAACTCCAACAACTTGGTCGTAACTAAAGCTTCCGCAGCCCTGGAGCAAATGAAATACGAAGTAGCTCAAGAACTCGGAATCAGCATCCCGCAAGATGGGTACCAAGGTAACATGACTTCTTACGAGAACGGTTCGATCGGTGGATACATCACGAAGCGTCTGGTAACAATTGCAGAACAGCAATTGGCAGGTCAATACCAATAATTATCTGCATCGTAATACGTTACACAGAGGAGCATGGGGCGGCCGGTACACTACCGGTCTGCTCCGTGCTTCTCCCTTATCTTTTTCCAAGCAATCGCTCTAGAACGTATCGTAGATCTTCACATACTGATTATAATAGTAAATAACCCGTTGTACATAGTGGCGTGTCTCACCAAAAGGAATATTTTTCACCGTTTCAAGTTTGCCATCCCACACACCATTTTTCAACCAGCTGCTGACCTTCCCCGGTCCTGCATTATAGGCTGCAATCATCACAATTTCGTTGCCATTAAACTGATCGGAGAGATTACGTAAGTACCATGTGCCCAGCTGTATGTTTCGCTCAGGTTCATGCTTTAATTCATCAAGCGAAGTATCCGGAATTTTGGCTTGTTCCAAAATCCAGTTCGCCGTATCCGGCATGAGCTGCATCAGCCCTATCGCACCCCGCTTGGATTCTTTGCTCGTTTTGAAATTGGTCTCCACCTTGATGATTGAAGCGATCAGAAACGGATCAACCTCATAACTCTGGGATTGCGCCCGAATCTCTTCCTTGTATTCAATCGGATAAAACCAGGCCATCCAGTTCGTATTTAGAAATAACACCAGTACAAAGGAAACAAACATGATCAGCAGTACACGTTTTTTACGCAGTATTTTCATAACAAACCCTTATGCGTTAAAAATGATTCAAGCTGCCTCTCCGTCTGAGCCCATGAACCGCTGTTATCAATCACGATATCTGCCCGCTTTTTTTTGCGTTCAATATCCATCTGTGCCGCAATGCGCGCTTCGGCGTCAGCCCGGGTCATCAGATCCCGACTCATCAGCCGTTCCAGTTGTACTGCTCTAGGTACATATACGACCATAACTTCCGTAAAACCTTCCTCCAGACCCGACTCGTACAGCAAGGGGATATCCGATACCACCAGCTTGTCCGGATGGTTCAATTCATATGCAGCCGCTCTCTCACGCATCTCCTTCCGTATGGCGGGATGAGTGATGGCCTCAAGCGCTTTACGTTCCTCAGGGTGCTGAAAAACAATACTCCCCAACTTCTTCCGATCCAGCGTTCCATCCTCATTCAGTATGGCTTGTCCAAACCGCTGAACAGCGGCGGCCAAAACGGGATGCCCAGGCAACATGACTTCCCGGGCAATAACATCTGCATCGATGAGCAGCGCTCCCTTACTGGCCAGATAGGCGGAAACACTGCTTTTGCCTGTTGCGATTCCGCCCGTTAAGCCTATATTCATCGTCTCACCTCATAACAGCTTTATTACTCCCATAATCATTAACAGCAGAGCCGGCAGAATGGAAAGCTTCTGCATCCAGCGCTGTGCTGCAAACCGTAATCCTACTTTCATGCCAAGTGACAGAAACGCCCCACTAAACAACGCAATCACCAGTGCTGTCCACAGCGTAGGAAATCCAAGTAACGCCGCACCCAGACCTGCACCAAAGGCGTCCAGTGACAGCGCAATTCCAAGCCACATCGCTTCCTGTGCGGAGATACTCCCTGAGTTATCCATGTCCGCCTTGGACGGGCTGCGCAGAATTTGAATGACCACACCAAGCTTGCGTAATTCCAGTGTGAATACCATGCGCTCCACAGAGCCATCCGTTGGTGAAGGCTGCACTTCCAGGACCATTAATTGATTCTTGCCTCTGGATGAAAGCCCCGAATCCATTGTTCCATTTTCCTGAAGCAATCTCTCCTGCGACACTGCACTTTCTGTTTCCTCACGTTTTTTGCCCCGCCGAAGAATCAGCTGCACGAGCGACCACGCACCGATCACAATCAGAATGACAGCCCCCACAATGGAAGCTACACCTGGCGACACAACATGAGATAAAAGTACGCCAACCTGCATAGATAACGCGATAACCAATCCCGAACAAAGCGAAATAATACCAATGGATAAGAGCGGAATCTTGGTCCTCCGAAGTCCATATGTAATTCCAACTCCAAAACCATCTAAACTCACTGCAAAAGCAAGCGCCAGTAATGAAATAAAATGATGCAGCACCCCGGATTCCTCCCCTGTGCGGTACGTGCCAACTGATGATGTCAGTATGGGTATATGCCCGCTTATTTCTGCCATATCAGTATATGGAGGGAGGAATCCAAGGGTGCTATGATTTCATCATTTCCTTGATTCAGTTCTGGTTCGGGAGATCAAAGCCGTTGACAATTGGGGCAAAAATGCGTGCCTCGGCCGCCAACGACACTTTTTTCAATCAATGTGCCGCAGGTATGGCAAGGCTCCGCTTTGCGACCATAAATTTTCAGCTGATGCTGGAACATGCCCATCTCGCCTTGCCCGTTGACATACGATTTGATCGAGGAGCCCCCGGCATTCACCGCATCCTGCAACGTAGCCACAATGGCTTCATGCAACACCTTTAGCTGTGCTTCGGTCAACGTCTTGGCAATCGTCTCGGGATGTATACCTGCGCGAAAGAGTGCCTCGTCCACATAAATATTCCCGATGCCAACAACATATGCCTGATTCAACAATACAGCTTTGATTTTGGTGGTTCTTTTGCCTACTGCATCGCGGAACGCATCCACGGTAAATGCCTCATCCAGTGGCTCCAGTCCGAGCTTCATGAGTGGTTTAGATACCAGCTCTTCACCTGCACTGAACAGATGCATCGTTCCAAACTGACGAACATCCTTGTATCGCAACTCTGTACCATCATTAAAGTGGAAGATGACATGAGTGTGTTTCTCCACCTCTTCGCGCTGATGGTACACACCGTAACGTCCCTCCATTCGCAGATGGGAGACCAGCACAAGCCCGTCCAGCAAAATACGTAAAAACTTGCCCCGGCGCTCTACACCAATCACGGTATGTCCTGCCAGTTCCAATGCAAATGCTTCTATATCGTCAGGCCGCTGAATAATCCGCGGCAAATTAACGGTAACATGATCAATCGTTTTACCTACAATAAGTTGATTCAACGTTCTTCTGACTGTTTCGACTTCCGGTAGTTCCGGCATGATGTTCTCACCTCCCTTACATTATAACGGAAGATGACGCTCAGCGGGACCCTTTCTTATCTATTTTGCTTCATACCAGTTCTCACCAAAGCTAACTTCAGCTTTTAGCGGCACCGACAGCGTAAGCGCCTTTTCCATCACCGAAGGCACAAGCTCCTTCATCAGCTCCAGTTCATCTGCTGGCACTTCAAACACGAGCTCATCGTGTACTTGAAGTAACATACGACTCTGAAGCTTACGTTCCCGCAACGCCTCGTCCATCTGCACCATCGCCAGCTTAATGATATCAGCCGCAGTACCCTGAATCGGTGTATTCATCGCCGTACGTTCCGCGAAGGAGCGCAGATTGAAATTACTCGCGTTGATTTCGGGCAAATAGCGACGGCGTTCCAGCAATGTTTTCACATACCCGTCCTGCCTTGCTTCCTTCACGATATCGTCCATATAGCGGCGTACACCCTGAAATACTTCGAAGTATTGATCAATGAACTGTGCTGCTTCTTTCCGCGTAATGTTCAGGTTCTGGGAAAGGCCGTAATCACTTATGCCGTATACGATTCCGAAGTTAACCGCCTTCGCGGAACGACGCATGTCGCTGTCTACATCCTCCGGCTTCACGCCAAATACATCAGAAGCGGTCTTCGTATGGATATCCATATCATGTACAAAAGCTTCCTTTAGACGCTCATCATCCGAGATGTGTGCCAGTACACGCAATTCAATCTGGGAGTAGTCGGCTGCCAGAATAGACCAGCCCGGCTCGGACGGTACAAAAACTTTCCGAATTTTACGCCCTTCTTCCATACGTATCGGAATGTTCTGCAAGTTCGGGAACTGGCTGCTCAGTCGTCCTGTTGCTGCAATGGTTTGACGATAGAACGTATGCACCTTACCATCCCGGTCCGATATTTCTTTCAGCAAACCTTCCACATAAGTGGATTGCAGCTTGGCAAGCTGGCGATATTGCAAAATGTGCTGCACCACGTCGTTATAAGGAGCCAGCTTTTCGAGCACTTCAGCGTCAGTAGAGTAGCCTGTTTTTGTTTTCTTCACGACAGGAAGACCCAGCTTATCAAACAAAATCTCGCCGAGTTGTCTTGGTGAGTTCAGATTAAACTCCGTACCGGACAACTTGTAGATTTCGGCCATCAGTTTGCCGATCTGTTCTTCAAATTCACGACCAAGGGCTTGTAAGTCTTCTGTATTCGCTTTGATTCCCTGCTTCTCCATGTCGGCAAGAATACGAGATAACGGCATTTCCAGCTCATGGAACAGCGAATTCATCTCATCGCTCTCCAGTGCCTGCTCCTGAAGCGGGATAATTGCCGCCAGCGCAGCAGCTTTCCGACACAGGAAATCGCCCAGAACTTCCGCCTCTGGCAGTTTGTATTTAGCCCCTTTACCTAGTACTATATCGTCTTCAACCAGCGAGGGCAGTCCATACTTAGACGTCAGCCCGCTAATGGTCTGATTGGACTCAGTTGGGTCAAGCAAATAGGCAGCAAGCTGCACGTCAAAAGCTGCACCGGCGAATTCAATGCCATGTGCATGCAAAGCCAAATCCACACGATGCAGATCATATCCACGCTTCGGCTGGTCGGCGCTTGCAAGCCATTCCCGTACAGGAGCTGCCGCACCCGACTGCAGCAGCTCCGGAGATATGAACGTATATTTCTCCCCGGCGCCTACAGCAAGTCCAACAAGCTTCGCCTGATGCGGATTATCTCCATGGGTCTCCACGTGAAGCACATCGATTGAACCCAGTACATCAATCAGTTCAGCCAGGTTTTCCTCTGTTGCGATTGTGGATTCAACCTCAGCAGCCGGAACAGCTTCTTGCTCAGAAGCTACGCTGCTGCTAAAGGCCAAACGCTCGAGCAACGACTTAAACTCCAGCTTAGCAAGTGCCGGTCCCGCACTTGCTTCCTTCAATCCATCAAACTGCATGTCCTCCCACGTCTGTTCCAGCGGAACCTCGCGGTGAATGGTCGCCAGCTGTTTGCTCATGCGTGCATCTTCGGCGTGGGCTTCAATCTTTTCCTTCATCTTGCCTTTCAGTTCACCTGTACCGTTCAGCACTTCTTCTACCGATCCAAACTGATGGAGCAGCTTCAGCGCCGTCTTTTCCCCGACACCCGGAATACCCGGAATATTATCCGAAGCATCGCCCATCAGACCTTTCAGATCAATAATCTGCAGAGGTGTCAGACCGTAACGTTCCTTAATTTGAGCAGGGTCATACAGTTCAATCTCCGTAACCCCTTTACGCGTCAGCCCGATATGTACATGGTCAGAAGCAAGCTGCAGCATATCTTTGTCACCTGAAACAACGAGAACCTGTCTGCCTGCATCATCCGCGCGTTTGGTTAGCGTTCCGATAATATCATCTGCCTCGAAACCAGCCAGTTCAAACTGGGCAATCCCAAGTCCTTTCAATAATTCTTTGAGCAAAGGGAACTGCTCTGACAACTCCGGCGGTGTTTTTTCCCGTCCACCCTTGTATTCCTGGTACCCTTCATGGCGGAACGTCACTTTGCCCGCATCAAACGCCACCATAACATGCGTAGGCTTGTGTTCTTCCAACAAGCGAAGCAGCATCGTCGTAAAGCCGTATACCGCATTCGTGTGCAGACCTTTCGAATTCGTCAGGGGAGGCATTGCAAAAAATGCCCGATAAATAATGCTATTTCCATCTATAAGAATAAACTTGTCCATTCCAGCACCTCGCGTATCATATGGTCAGACTGTACTTACCTACATACTCTCATGATACCATACCTGCCACCTACATCAAAAAAACTTCGCAACCCTTTTCCCCACTTTCTTCCGCAAAAAAAGAACCTCCTTCCCAGTCAGCCTGTGCACAGGCCAGCCGGAAGAAAGTTCCCCATTTCGATCATATTCTTTTATCTTGTATGTCTATTATTCCCCGCTTGTGCAGCAGAGCCTGCCCAGAACAACTTACTGGTTCAGGTCTGGACGCTGACCCGTCACCAGGTACACGGTGCTTTCACCAATGTTCGTTGCATGATCACCAATACGTTCAATGTAACGTCCAACCATCAAGAGCAGCATAGCCTGAGATGCATTTGTTGGATGTTCAGTCATCAACGTATAGAGATCACGAATCATGTTGCTGTACAACTGATCGACCTGATCATCGGTTTGTGCCATTTTATAGGCCAGATCCGTATTTTCCTTCAAATAGGACTCAATGGACTCATCAATCATGGATTTCACCACTTCCGCCATACGCGGAATATCCACCAGCGGCTTGATCAGTTCTTGACCTTCCATACGAATCGTTACCTTTGCCACGTCGAGGGCCAGATCCCCCATACGCTCCAGGTCACTGGAGATTTTGAAGGCCACGATAATGCGTCTTAAATCCTTGGCAACGGGCTGCTGCGTAATAATAAGCTTGGAGCCCAGCTCCATGATTTTGTCCTCAAGGGCATTGAGATTCGCATCATTCTTAATGATGACCTGAGCTTTCTCTACATTTAATGTCTGCAAACTCTCAATCGCACCGTCCAAGGCATTTCCTACATGTTCCCCCATTTGTTTCAGCAGGGTGCGCAGTTCTTCCAGCTCTTGATCAAATTCTTTTCTGCGAATCATAGATTCCATGTCCTCCTTCTCCATCATCTCCGGGTAAGCCGGGATCATCCTGTTCAGCTCGCCTTAACCAAACCGACCGGATATATAGTCCTCGGTCCGGGAATCTTGCGGTGTGGAGAATAACGTCTCCGTATCAGCTGCCTCCACCACCTCACCATTCAGAAAAAATACCGTACGCCCAGACACTCGTGCTGCCTGGTGCATATTGTGCGTAACCATGACGATGGTATATTTATGATGCAACTCTTTGACCAATTCCTCGATTTTCAGCGTGGAGATCGGGTCCAGCGCCGAAGTGGCTTCGTCCATCAACAACACATCTGGCTGTACAGCCAGTGCACGTGCGATGCACAGACGTTGTTGCTGTCCACCAGACAGACTTAATGCCGATTTTTTCAGCACATCCTTGACTTCATCCCACAATGCCGCATGAACCAGACTCTGTTCGACGAGTCTATCCAGTTCTGCTTTTTGGGTTACGCCGTGCAGACGTGGTCCGTACGCCACGTTGTCATAGATCGATTTTGGAAAAGGATTCGGCTGTTGGAATACCATTCCTACCCGTTTGCGAAGCGTCTCCACTTCAATTTCATTACTATAAATATCCGAACCGTTCAGCATAACTTGTCCTTCCACACGAACGCCCGGAATCATGTCATTCATCCGGTTCAACGTGCGGAGCAATGTCGATTTACCGCAACCTGACGGCCCGATAAACGCCGTGACGGTTTTCTCCGGCAAATCCATCGATATATTTTTAAGCGCGTGATGCGTATCATAGTATAAATTAAGTCCATCAATGTGAATGAGGTCTTTCATGGATGCTCACTTCTCCTTCGCTGCAGGGATCATTGGATTCCCTTTACGTTGAGACCGGCGTTCATATTCTCTATCAATCAGCACAGTCATCTTTAATATCCTAACGTAACATTGTAAAAACAGTACCACCTTCATGTTAACGGAATGTAAAAACACCTTAAAGAAGACCCAAGCCGTTATATTAACGTCCCAGGTCTCTCTTTTTTGCCTTTCGCGATTTCCGTTGTACTCTGTGCCCCGGTTTGTGCTTTAGTTCATAGCTCGGAATGATCCGTAATCATGGCCTTCAGCTTCAACTGGATATTCGCTGCGACCCTGCCAGCTTCCCCGCCTTCAGTAGCAATCGTCTCAACGATGCAGGACAAAGCATTCACCGCACGATTTAACTTTCCAAACGCTGCCGCACCTTCCTGCACATACTGCGCACTATCATCGATTTCAGCACCACTCGCCTGAACGAGAGATACGGTCTGCTGGGTTAAACGTTCAATGTCCTGAAGCAAAACAGTCATGTTTCCAGCCACTTCGCGTGTCTGCTTGGCCAGTGCCCGGATCTCTCCGGCAACAATCTGGAACCCTCTTCCATATTCTCCCGCATGAGCAGCCTCAATGGATGCATTCAGTGCCAGAAGCCCACTCTGATCCGCCAACGTTCGAATGGAACGTGCCATTCCTGCACCTGTTTTAATGGATTCGAGCATCTGACTTGCATGTTTGCCCTGATCTCCCATATGCTCATGAACCTGAAGGTAGGAAGACTCAACTTGACGCAAACGGCTTTCTCCATCATTGGATAACCTGATAACCTGCCCTGCTTCTTGCACGGTTTGATTAGCGGCTTGAACCAATTTGGTTACGGCCTCATGAATGCGTGAAATTTCCTGTCCACTCTCTGTCACGGTGCATATGCGGTCTGCGGATGCCTCCTGCTGGAGCTTACGGGAAAGCGACATTACATCACGGATCGTGAGCACACCAAGAAATCGATCCTGCTCCGTTACGAGCAGACAGTCATAGAAATGATCCTCATCCCGCCGAAGCGCGGCATCAATAATAGCTGCAGGTTCCATATGTATATCTACAATAACCGGTGATGCGTTAGCTACATTCATAATCGGTTTACGATAAAATAAGTCCGCTGCGAATCTTCCGTTCAGTAACCGATATAAGTTCTCACGCATCAGTAATCCTGTCGGTTTCAAGTGTTCATCACAGAGCACAATACACGGATGCTCCAGTCCGTCACTGAGCATCGCAGCGGCTTCTCCGCAAGTCGTATCTCCTCTTGCTACAGGCACCTGACGGAAATATTCGGTTAAAGAAACGGCATTTTCTTCCTGAACTTCGCTTGTCGATTCATCCGATTCCAACTCAGGTACGAACCGTATTTCTTCCTCTTTTGGTAAACTAACATCCAGATTCTCAGGTCTAGCCTCTAACAACATGGGCATAATTACACATTCTCCTTTACGTGTTAGCTCCGCCCTAAGGTGGCTTTTTAGGTACAAAGTATCACTTGGATAACCTCATCCTACTCCCCATAAATGAAGAAAAATCTTCCTTTGTGTAAAATGGATGTAAAAATAAAACTCCCCGATCATTTAACTAGAATGATGGGGAGTTTTTCTTTTGACAACCAATTTATAACCTACACCGCGGATGGAATCGATATGAACGGATTCAGGATCAAGTTCCAGCTTTTTACGTAATGAACTGACGTGCACATCTACGGTTCGCTGGCCTCCGATATAATCAAAACCCCAGACCGCATTCATCAGATCATCCCGGGTCAGCACCACGCCAGGTTTTTTAGCGAGATATAATAGGACTTCGAACTCTTTCGGACGCAAGCTGATCGATTGTCCTCCCAAAGTCACTTCATACTTCAACGGATAAATCTCAAGTTCTCCAAGAATAATTCGTGAGCCGTCTTTATCTTCAGGCTGCGGTAAATCTTCGCCATTCGAATACCGTCTGAGTACCGCATCTACACGTGCCAAAAGCTCGGATACACCAAAAGGTTTTGTAATGTAATCATCTGCACCCGATTTCAGCCCTTGCACAACCTCGGCTTCACCGTTCTTGGCGGTAAGGATAATGACAGGAGTACTTACTCCCTGAATACGCAGTTTGTTCAGAATATCCAGACCATTCATGCCTGGCAGCATCAGATCCAGTAAAATCAAATCGAAATCCTGGGACAAGGCCCGGTCATATCCTGCTGATCCATGATCCTCTGCCGTTACGTCATAGCCTTCCTGTGTCAGGTTATACGTAAGTAATCTCGATAATGTCGGTTCATCTTCAATAACCAGCAAACGCTGTGCCATGATACCCCTTCTCTCTTCATAGGTTGTCTGTTGCCACAACACTTTTTCTATCATAGCACTAATTTGTTAACGCTGTGTAAAGCAAATGACTCATTTTACATTTTGCTTCTATACGCCTACATTTCTTCTTGATGTAAACTAGATTTCTTCCTCCTGAATTAATGGTAGGGTGACACGGAAGGTGCTTCCCATGCCCAGTTCACTATCCACCGACACCTTTCCGTGATGCAGCTCCACCAAGTGTTTAACGATAGAGAGTCCAAGTCCCGTGCCTCCGGAATTCCGTGATCTACCTTTATCTACGCGATAGAAACGTTCAAAGATTCGCGGCAAATCCTTCTTGGGAATACCGATTCCAGTGTCGGACACCGAAAAAACCACCTGTTCTTCCTCACTCGTCTGATCCATCTTCACCTGCAGTTTCACTCTTCCGCCCTCAGGTGTATAGTTAATGCCGTTGGATAACAGATTAATGAAAATCTGCTTCATTTTATCCTCATCCGCTTCGATATACAGCTCCTCCGGTACGTTCATTTCCAAACGGATCTGCTTTTTCTCCGCTACCTTGGACAAGGTTCCCAACACCATTTCGAAGAAGGAATGCACATGTACCGGTGAACATTCCAGCGGTGCTCGTTTGGATTCAATCTTGGACAACTCCAGAATATCTCCAATCAAACGGTTAAGTCGATCACCTTCATCATAAATAATTTGCAGGAAAGAACGTTCCGTTTCCTTATCCTGTACACCGCCGCTTAGTAAGGTTTCTGCAAATCCCTTCACTGCTGCCACAGGTGTTTTGAGTTCATGTGAGACATTGGCAACAAATTCGCTGCGCATGGATTCCAATCTGCGAATCGCGGTTACATCCTGCAGCAAGAATAACATTCCCCGATATCCGCCATTGTCTTCCGACATCGGTACACCATCCAGCCTTATCAACCGTTCCTCCGGGTTAAATACACTTACTTCTTCGTGCATCCGTTCCTGATTGGCCACACTCTCTTCAATCGTGCGTGTTAACTCGTAATGACGCTTGAATTCGGTATACGGTTTGCCTGTCACCTTCATGGCCTGAATACCGAGTATACGTTCCGCTTCCCGATTAACCAGCGCAATCGACTGTGTTGCATCAATCATGACGATGCCGCCGGTCATATTCGCCAGAACACTTTGAAGCAGCGCTTCATTGTCTCGAATCGTCTTGAGCTGCGACTGCAGACTGTCCGCCATTCCGTTAATCGCCAGACCCAGCTGGCCAATCTCGTCCCTGCGTGTAACTTTTACTCTGGCATCGTACTCCAGTTTCGTAATCCGGTGGGCAACTTTGGTAATATGCTCAATGGGTGATGTTAATCCCCGGGCTACCCGGTAACTGACTAATGCCACAATCAAGAAAAGCAGTCCGAGTGCTGCAAACATAATCATCCATCCACGTTGAAGCCCCTGATCCACCGCATGCAAACTCATAGACAACCGAATATAACCGTCAAATTTGCCACTGGGTATCTCAATCATGTCACTTTGATCCGAATTAACAGGCAACGCAACATACAGCATGTCCTGCCCTAACGTTGCACTATATCGGATGGACTGTCCAAAAGCATTTGCGTTAGCCGTCCTAATCTCTTCCCGATTCAAGTGATTATCCATTGTTGCAGGGTCGCTCTCGGAATCGCCAATGACGATACCGTCTTTATTAATGAAGGTTACCCTCGAGTCTGTCAGACGATCCAATTCCAGCGCCCGATCCGAGTAATACTTCCGTGTCTCCGCTGAAGTCGGATTCGAAGCATCATGAAACGGGAAGGTTGCTTTTAACAAATTAATCTCGCGCACCATCGTTTGCTCCAGTGCGGAGATGTGAGTGGTCTTGAAAACTCTGCCCATCGTATATCCTGCGACAATGACGGATACGCCAATCAGAACCATCATAATTAGAGCCAATCGAATGCGAAACGGTCTCATTAATCTCTTCCTTCTGTTATATTTTGATCCGTTGAACAAGGTGAACACTTCGTTTTTCAGGTTTTTTCTGTCCTCTCCGTTCATATGTAAATAAGTAAATTAGTAAATTCAAATGATGAAAACAAACCATTGTTTATCCGTTTAATTCGATGCGGTCACCGCGTGTCGTTGGATGTGAGATGACCAGAAATTCCACATCTTGCGCACTTTGATTTTGCATCTGATGAGGTGCTCCCGGCGGGATTTCGATACCTTCATGTGTTTCCAGCACATAGGTCTCTCCATTCAGTTCCATACAAGCCTCACCGCTGAGAACAAAAAAGAATTGACGACTCTTCACATGTACATGCCTTGTTTCTGTCGTGCCTGCAGGCATTCGCTCATGAATCACACTAAGTGTCTCTCCCTGAACCAGATGCCAACCATCACACTGAGCTCCCCATATATAATGCGTTGCCTCTTGTTTGCTAATCTTCATATGAGTGCCTCCCGAATATGTTATCCGGTCTATCATATCACAGATAATGAGATATCTTTCCATGTAAAAGGAGCTTTACGTCTGCCTTCTTTCCCTCTGACTCAATCCATTGCTTTAAAGTCAGACCTGTATAAGGTATCATAGATATATCAACGCAGATACAGACTTTTGTAAATCGCATCTTACAATGTTGGTATCCTCATGCCTGTTTTCTGTGACGGATACGAACGCCAGACTTCGACGGATGGCTTACTGCTGAGCTAACGGGAGAATAGCTAAAGAAGAATATGGATGATAAAGATACATTAAAACTCGTCTTCTAGTGAAGGAAATATGGCATATTTTTTGAAGGGGAATTCAACAAGTTTTATTTTCGAAAAAAAAGGACTCTTTTATAGGTGAAGAGGCATGTAGTCTATGGGAAAATAAACAAGTGATTTTTCACTATAAGGTGTGCAACAAAAATGCTTATATCGTTCAACTATCGCGATACGATAGCATATTAAACCGTCTTTCCAAGGCGGTTTATCTTTGGCTGAAAATCAACATTGAGGATGAACATAGTCAAAAAAAATTAAAACAAAAAAGACGGGACGCCGCATTCCTTTGGCGTCCCGTCTTTCTCGATACAGCGCATACACTCGCCCGTTCCGCAACGTTATTTGCGCGGGTGCATCAACCTAGCCGTTAACGACTTCGCCGCCGTTCACATGCATCACCTGACCGCTGACATAAGAAGAGTCATCGGAAGCAAGGTACACATAAGCTGGAGCCAATTCATCCGGCTGGCCTGGACGTTTCATCGGCTGCGTGGCTCCGAATTCACTTACTTTTTTCTCATCAAATGTCGAAGGAATCAAGGGTGTCCAGATTGGACCAGGGGCTACCGCGTTCACACGAATCCCTTTTTCAATCAGATTCATCGACAATGAACGGGTGAATGATGTAATTGCCCCTTTGGTCGATGAATAATCCAGCAACGTCGGACTTCCCCGATAAGCTGTAATGGATGTCGTATTAATGATTGTACTGCCTTGTTTCAGATGGGGCATAGCCGCCTGTGTAACATAAAACATACCAAAGATGTTGGTACGGAACGTTTTTTCCAGTTGCTCTGGCGTAATATCTTCCAGGTTTTGTTGCGGGTGCTGCTCGGCTGCGTTGTTCACCACAATGTCGAGTTTGCCAAGTTCATCGACTGTCTGCTGAACACTTTTCTTCGCAAAATTCACATCGCCGATGTCACCTGCGATAAGCACACACTTGCGCCCTTCCTGCTCCACTTGACGTTTTGTTTCCTTGGCATCTTCATGCTCACTTAAGTATACAATCGCTACATCTGCGCCTTCCTTGGCATACGTAACCGCAACAGCCCGTCCAATCCCGCTGTCCCCTCCTGTAATCAAAGCCACCTTATCCATTAGTTTGCCAGCCGCCTTATACTGCCGCTTCTCAAATTCAGGTTTGGGGTTCATCTTGGATTCAATTCCTGGACGCTGATCCTGATGTTGGGCAGGCATCGTTTGTTGTTGCTGGGTAGTGTTTGACATGGTACCTTCTCCTTTCAAAATGAACATGTTTGATTTAAAGAAGACTCGGACACAATCACCTTGCTTCCTTGTCTTTCATTCGTCATAAGTCTCATTCTGTAGGATGGCATGAAGCGACCAGATTATTCTTCTACTGGACAGCTATGCGAACCATCATAATTACTGTCATTCCTTATTTACCACATATATGGAAATTAAAACTTGTATTTCGTCACCATCTGCATTTGTGAAATATTCGAATTTTTTTCGAAATTGACCTGTTTCATCATGCAAATGGTGTTCCTAAGCAGATAGGGCTGATGTACAATGTACAGTGTGGAGATTATATTCATCTTTTTTAGTCACCTAGCGTGATTAGCAGCATCATCTCATTTGCTTAAATACGACAACAATCTAATTTGACATGGAGATCTGAACATGGAATCGCATATTACTTCATACATTACACTTGTGACCACGTCAGCCGTGCTGAATCTGTTTCTGTGTATGTATACGTACTTCAGAAGAGCCCATTTTCCAAACGCCAACATCTTTATACTGTACACGGCTTCCCTGTCCGTATATACCTTCGGATATGCCATCGGCCTCGCCAGTAATACACTGGAACAGATGAAGTTCTGGAATATCGTCCAATATATTGGTATGCCGATCTCTGCACCGCTTGGCCTGCTTCTCATGATTCATTACACTGGAAAAAAGCTATCTAAGTGGTGGACATCAGCCTTGTTCATCATTCCTACCATTACAGTCCTTCTGGTTGCTACGAATGATTGGCATCATCTCTATTACAAGAAAGTATGGTTACGTGAGGATAGCAATGTCCCTGTCATGGCAATGGAAATCGGTCAATGGTATGTTGTCCATGGTGCATTTACGTTCTCGTGCCTTTTATGTGCTGGCCTTATCTTAATTGCACAATGGCGTCACACCAAAAAGATGTATCGTCGTCAACTGCTTACATTAATTGTATCGCAGATTATACCGATGGTTGCCGCGTTTGTGTACTTACTTGGTCTGACACCCTCTGGTTTAGATCCTGTTCCTATTCTAATGTGTGTCACATCCGCCATGTACATTTGGGCTATTCTTTCTTCCAGGCTGCTGACTATTGTGCCCATTGCCAAAGAAAGTATATTTGAAAGCATGCGTGAAGGGGTTCTCGTGCTGGATAGTTCCTATCGTCTTGTCGATTTCAACAGATCCCTAAGACTCATGTTACCTGAGATTGAAATATCGATGGTTGGACAACCTTTGAATGACATATGGCTTGGTCTTGCAGGAGAGACCTTTCCCGTTGAATATGAAAGAGAAGGGCTGCAAACCGACCTGTACTGGCAATTAAACGGAGAAACCGTCTGTTACCAGGTTAGGACGTCTTATGTATTTAACAAAAATCCTCAAGTTGTCGGTATTCTCATTATGCTAATCGATATTACCGAACAACGTTTTTTACAAGAACAGTTGAAACAACTAGCTTATTTCGATGGTTTAACCAAGATATATAATCGGACTCAATTTTTGAACAAAGGAAGAGAATTGCTTCAAGAAGCCCGGCTTAATCTTCAACCGGTCTCCTTCATCTTGTTTGACATTGACCATTTCAAGCGCATCAACGACACATACGGTCACGATGCGGGTGACCAAGCCATCATTCATGTTGTATCCGTATGCAATGGTTATTTAAACAGTGAGGTGTTATTCGCCCGTTACGGCGGAGAGGAATTCGTTATTGCCTTGCCCAACATGACAAATCAGGAAGCGTATCATTTAGCCGAACAACTGCGAATCGCATTGCTGGATCAACCGCTTGATATACAAGGAGAGTCCATCTCAGTCACATCCAGTTTTGGTGTGTCCCAAACGGGTAGCGAGGCGGATACCCTGGAATCATTACTTCGTGATGCAGACCATGCGCTGTATGAGTCGAAACGGAATGGCCGAAATGCAGTAAGAGTTTATAGTGCAAGTGTTAGTTCATTGTGAGTTGCAAGGTTACGTAACGTTATGTTCCTAGCGCAGTCATTGAATAAGAAGTCACAAATCAAACAGACAGCCTTTGCAGGCTGTCTGTTTTTGTTTGTCTGTACGGTTTGATTCAAGAGGAACGGGCGTTACTTACGCCACATGGCTTGAAGCTTACATGTTTCCTCAGTCCAGCTTTCAGCGCTGTCACTCGTCCTGAGCATGTGCAAACGCTTCACCTTGTACTCGTAGTTATACTCTGAGGAACAGCATTCGAGCCTGAAGTCGCTTATTTCTCTTATTAGAAAATGGATCTGTCGACCATCAGGTACACCATGATGAGCAAGAACACGGCAAGCAACGTGCTGAATGTACGAATTTTGCTTTGGTATGGTGTTACATCCTTATTACTTTTCACGCCTTCTGCGGCAAGACGTAACGGTTTACCCATAATTCCACCAATAGCTGCAATCGCGAGAAGAAGTACCACTACAACAGCCATCCAGATGTGGGAGTAATCCCCTTTTGTCATCAGATAACCACCTGTAAGGAGCTGAATAACCAGTGCATACTGTGCAACTTTGTTTAAGGAACGAAGTGACGCGAATGCTCCCTCCTGTGCTGGCAAGCTCAATGTGCGAATTTTACCGACCACAAATGGCAGAATCAGATAAAATCCCATGGCCAGTGCTCCGACGATATGGAGCAAATACATAATCATTGTCAAAATTTTCATCCTCCTCAACATATTCGCTGTGCTGTATATCACATTTTATTATACTGGGGAACTTATCCAAAGAAAAGAAAACCTCCGCGTTTACGGAGGTTTTCTCACTTTTTATGTTCAAAAAGTCTTCAAAACTTAAATATTAACGATTGAAATGACGTTGCGCACCGAATCTGCCGATGTATCAAGCGCTGCTTTTTCTTCGGCTGTCAACTCCAGTTCGAAAATCTTCTCAATTCCGTTGCCTCCCAGAATGGTTGGCACACCGAGGAACAGATCTTGATATCCGTACTCACCTTCAAGATAAGCGATAACCGGAATAATGCGTTTTTTGTCCTTCAAAATGGCCTCCGTCATCTGAACCAGTGAAGCTGCCGGAGCATAGTATGCACTGCCATTACCCAGCAGGTTAACAATCTCACCGCCGCCTACACGAGTACGTTGCACAATCGCATCAATGCGATCTGCTGGAATCAGGGTATCGATTGGAATACCGCCTACACTCGAATATCGAACGAGCGGTACCATATCGTCACCATGACCTCCAAGTACAAAGCCACGTACATCCTCTACGGATACATTTAACTCCTGCGCAATGAACGTACAGTATCGGGCAGTGTCGAGAACACCCGACTGTCCGATCACGCGGTTTTTCGGAAAACCGAGTGTCTGATACGCTGCATACGTCATTGCATCTACCGGGTTGCTCAGAATAATGACAATGGAATCAGGGCAATATGTTTTCACATTTTCACACACGGACTTCACAATACCTGCATTCGTATTCACCAGATCGTCACGGCTCATGCCCGGTTTGCGGGCAATTCCGGCTGTAATGATCACAATGTCTGAACCAGCTGTATCCTCGTAGTTGGAAGTTCCCACGATATGACTGTCGAACCCTTGCACAGGGCTAGCCTCCAGCAGATCGAGTGCTTTACCCTTGGTCGGATTCTCCAGTTGAGGAATATCAACCAGAACAACATCCCCGAGTTCCTTCTGGGCAAGCATCAGTGCAGTTGTAGCACCGGTAAAACCGGCACCAACGACTGTGATTTTTTTGCGCTGAATAGTCACGATTCACATCTCCCCTTACAGGTTTTTGTTACAGGTTTTTGATGATTTGATCAGCGAATTCGGAACATTTCACTTCTGTTGCGCCGTCCATCAGACGTGCAAAGTCATACGTTACCGTTTTATTGTTGATGGATGTTTCCATGCCTTTGTAGATCAGGTTAGCCGCTTCTTGCCAGCCCAGGTGCTCAAGCAACATTACGCCGGAGAGGATTACGGAACCAGGGTTCACGACATCCTTATCTGCGTATTTAGGTGCGGTACCGTGTGTTGCTTCGAAGATAGCATGTCCAGTTACATAGTTGATGTTTGCACCAGGTGCAATACCAATTCCGCCAACTTGCGCTGCGAGAGCATCGGACAGATAGTCACCGTTCAGGTTCAATGTAGCGATCACGTCGAATTCACCCGGACGAGTCAATACTTGTTGCAGAGCGATATCAGCAATTGCATCTTTTACGATGATTTTGCCAGCATCTTCAGCTGCTTTTTGCGCTGCATTAGCTGCATCTGTACCGTCTTTTTCTTTGATTACATCGTATTGTGCCCAAGTGAATACTTTGTCGCCAAATTCTGCTTCAGCCACTTCGTAACCCCAGTTTTTGAAGGCACCTTCAGTGAATTTCATGATATTACCTTTGTGTACCAAAGTAACGGTTTTGCGGTTATGGTCAACAGCATATTGTACCGCTGCACGAACCAAACGTTTCGAACCTTCCTCAGATACAGGTTTGATACCGATACCGGAAGTTTCAGGGAAACGAATTTTGTTAACACCCATCTCCTGTTGCAAGAACTGGATCATTTTTTTCACTTCTGCAGAACCTTCAGCGTACTCGATACCTGCATAGATGTCCTCTGTGTTTTCACGGAAAATAACCATGTCAACCAGCTCAGGACGTTTAACCGGGGAAGGTACACCATCGAAATAACGTACAGGACGCAGGCAAGTGTAGAGGTCAAGTTCTTGACGCAGGGCCACGTTCAGGGAACGGATACCGCCGCCAATTGGCGTAGTCAGAGGTCCTTTGATTGCTACGATGTACTCACGAATCGCTTCGAGCGTATCATTCGGCAACCACTCTCCGTATGTATTGAATGCTTTCTCACCAGCAAACACTTCATACCAAGCAATTTTTTTAGTACCGTTATATGCTTTTTCTACCGCTGCATCCAGAACGCGTACAGAAGCTTTCCAGATGTCACGGCCTGTACCGTCACCTTCGATGAATGGAATGATTGGATTATTAGGTACTTGAAGCGTACCGTTGTCAATTTGAATTTTTTCGCCTTCAGTTGGGAGTGCAAATTTTTCCAATTTCATAATTACAATTCCTCCTAAGTTTTGGTTTCACAGTATGAAGCATACCACATTTTTGCAGGAAGGAAGGGCTGTCTCTACTCGGCAGTATAGCCTTGTATTCACAAGCCCCTCACCTCATCTATATGATTATACTGTTTTTGCTAAAGTTTAGCGAAGATCGATGGAAACGTATTTCTGATCTGTTGGGCCAGTGTACTCGGCACGCGGACGGATAATGCGGTTATCTGCAAGTTGCTCCAGAATATGCGCTGTCCAACCGGACACACGGCTGATCGCAAAGATCGGTGTGAACAATTCCTGATCAATCTTCAGTTGAGTGTAAACGGAAGCGGAATAGAAGTCGACATTTGGCTTCAAACCTTTTTGACCGGTCACGATCTCTTCGATCTTTACGGACATCTCATATAAACGGGTATCGTTGTTCATCTCACCCAGTTCTTTGGACATCTTCTGCAAATGCTTTGCACGTGGGTCACCATTTTTGTATACGCGGTGTCCGAAGCCCATGATTTTCTCACGGTTATTCAGTTTTTCCTGAATAGCCGCTTCCAGACGATCCGGTGTACCGATCTCGTCCAGCATTTTCATAACAGCTTCGTTTGCACCACCATGCAAAGGCCCTTTGAGTGCACCGATCGCAGAAGTTACGCCTGAATAAATATCAGACAGGGTCGCTACCGTAACGCGGGCAGCAAATGTTGAAGCATTCAGCTCGTGATCCGCATGCAGAACAAGTGCTTGATCAAGTGCTTTTACCGCGGTCTCGGACGGCTCTTCTCCTGTCATCATGTATAAAAAGTTCTCAGCGATGGAAGCGCCTTCTTTTGGAGCCACAGGCTCTTGCCCCTTACGAATACGTGAGATCGCCGCTACAATTGTTGGCAATTGGGCTTGCAACTTCACCGCTTTGTTTTCGTTCGCAGCTTCTGTCATCTCGTCGGCTTGCTCATCATAGAGCGCAAGTGCGGAGACTGCAGAGCGTAGAGCTGCCATCGTGCTGATGTGTTTTGGATACAACTTGATTTGGGCGATCAATTCGCTTGGAATCGGTGCGTAATCGCTCAGACTTTTACGAAGTGACTTCAGTTCATCTGCTGTTGGCAACTTGCCAAACCAGAGCAGATAAGCAACTTCTTCAAAACTTGCATGTTCAGCCAAATCATCGATATCGTATCCACGGTATGTAAGCACACCGTCTACAATAGAGCTGATCGAAGAGGTTGTTGCAACGATGCCTTCCAGACCTTTGGTAGCTGTCATATTACATCTCTCCTTTAATAAGCGAAATCAGAAATCATTCTAAGTCATATCAGTGCCGAAGTGCACCTAACCTCTTTTGTAAACCGTTTCATTTTTAAAAATGACCTAAGTTGTCAAAATTCGGTTTTCTTATCTGTCAATCGGTATTTACTTATATCATCATACTGGATTTTGTCGTTTATGTGAACATGATGAGAGTTCATTCGCACATCAAACATATTTATCGGAGTGATAAAGCATTTTTGAAAACCTTTACACAAGCAAGGTTGACATTTAATGTGTATTAAACAATTCATGTCATTAGAGGATGTACCCAAAAATATAATTACAAAATGTATTGCTATAATTTGTAAACCTCAGGCATACTTTAGGCAGACAATGTACATAGTAGCATTCCGGCACACGGTTGCAGACTGTTCTTTTTGGCGTTTCAAAAGCTTACGATTGCTCTATATTAATAAGATAAGCTCTTGACTGAATAAAGGAGAGTTGAACCTTGGATCGAATCATTCTCAAACGTCTGCTTCGCGGTCTGTGGGTCATTGTAGCTGCCTTTCTGATCGCTGTAGCCATATATCTGTTATTCCCGCTGTTATATCCTTTTGTTATTGCCTGGATTATTGCGTATGCCATGAATCCGCTCGTAAAGCTGCTTCAGAACAGACTCCGTTTTCCGCGCTGGCTAGCAGTAACCTTGTCACTCCTATTGTATTTTGGGGCAATCGCTGTAATTTTATCTGCGGCTGTTACTCGTATGGTTAAAGAAGTCATTTCATTAACGACCAGCTTTGATCTGCATGTGGACGAAATCAAAGAAACGTTTGTACGCTGGACACAGAACGATACGATTCAAAGTTTGATAGCGCAGATTAACGATTTTTACAAAGAAAACCCGAACTATCAAGAAACCATTAATAGCAACATCAGCAAAACAACGGAGACCGTCGGAACAGCGGTAAGCGACCTTGTTACTGGTTTTTTCAACCTGATTCTAAACTTGCTTACTTCGCTGCCTAATATGGGTGCGGTTCTCATCGTGGTGCTATTATCTACCTTCTTCATTAGCAAAGGCTGGACGCGTCATAGCATTACAGTCTCTGGCTGGGTTCCGTCTACTGTTCGTAAACCGATCTCTGATATCTGGAATGATCTCAAAAAAGCACTCTTTGGTTATGTACGCGCACAGCTGATCATGATCTCGATTACAGCACTGTTCGTCATGATTGGTCTTCTCATCCTTCAAGTCAAGTCAGCGTTCACGATCGCTCTGCTGATTGGTCTGGTCGATCTGCTCCCCTATCTTGGTGTCGGTCTGGTGATGGTGCCTTGGGCAGCATATTTGTTCATGAACGGGGATATCTATCTTGGCATCGGTATTAGTGTTATTTATCTTATCCTGCTCATTGCCCGGCAGATCATTGAACCGAAAGTTCTTGCCAGTAGTGTCGGGTTAGACCCCCTTGCTACATTAGTGGGCATGTTTGTTGGTTTAAAGCTGTTTGGTGTGCTTGGCCTCATTATCGGCCCGGTGAGCCTCGTCATTCTCGATGCCTTCAATCGTGCCAATGTACTTCGTGACCTCAGGACTTATATCATTAATGGCAGAGTCCGATGAGTCTGATTTACACTTTAGCTAAACATGGCAAAAGCAAAAAAGTCTCCGTCCCAAGCAGAAGGCATCTGCAGAACGGAGACTTTTGCTTTGTTGTTGATACCAGGTCATTTCTTACTTCGGACGGCGATAAAATGTAATGCTGCCATTCCTCATCTTTTTCTCCAGCCAGCCCAAGAAGAACAGCCGATATACCGGACGTGTTAACGGAAATACCAACGTAAAGCCGATCAGGTCAGTTACAAAGCCGGGAATCAATAGCAGAAATCCCCCGACAAAAACAAAAAGACCATCAACCATTTTCCGCCCAGGCACCTTGCCGCGTTCCATCTCCTGTTTGGCGTCCATCAATACCTTTCGCCCTTCAAACTGTAACATGGCTATACCAATCAAGGACGTGAGAATCATGAGAAGCAATGTTTTTCCGGCCCCGATCCAATCACTCATCAGAATGAAACCAAACAGTTCAATCACCGGAATAATTAATAGTAACGCCCACATCCATTTTCGCATTGATAGGTTACTCCTTTCCTGAAAGCCACACCTTTTCAAGCACGCTATATAGCTCAGAGGCTACTTTATCCAGTCTAACAGGCTTCCAGTCTGCATTCACCCACACGTGCTGGGTAGAGCCCGTAACCAGCCGTTCACCCGGAAGTGATTCGTCATGTGACCAGACCCGCTCTCCTACAGCAAGTGAAACATCAGGCACTTCAGAGATGCGTCTTATGTCGTACTCATAGCCCAGGCGCAGACCACTAAAGGTGGCAATGCGTGTAAAGATCATAATCTCGTCATCGTAACGTGCCGGTTTGTGGTACTTCACATCCAGACCGGTTACCGGAAGCAACAGTCCCTGTTCCTCCATTTTACGATATGTATACCCCATTTGGCGAATCATCTCGGTACGACCGATCTCGAACCAGTTCAGATAGTTCGCATGATAGACAACACCCATCTGGTCGCTTTCCTGATAACGTACACGAAGACGAGCTGTATACCAGTTGCCATTACTTTCTTTTTGCACGTTCTCAGCCTCCTTGGCTCTACCATTCATACGCTTCACATCACAGAATCGTGTCATGAAGATGGAAAAAAAGCAACGGGACATCAAGCCCCATTGCTTCTTTCATGTTACTTACCGAATCATACGCTAGAATTAAGCGTTGTTCGGAATTTGACTTACTTTGATCAGGTTCGTAGAACCGGAGCGGCCCAGAGGTACACCAGCTGTAATCACAACCAGGTCTCCTTCTTTAACCAGACCGGATTTTACGCCGCCTTCAATTGCGTTTTCGAACAAAGCATCCGTAGAATCAACCAATCTGCCTTTAACAGGAGTTACACCCCATGCCAGTGCCAGACGACGGGAAGTTCTGTCTTCTGTCGTTACAGCGATGATTGGAGCTTCTGGACGATATTTAGAGACCATACGTGCTGTATGTCCGGATTCCGTCGAAGTGATGATCGCCTTTGCGTTCAAATCTTGAGCAGACAGAGCAACGGATTGACTGATCGCTTCAGTAACCGTTGTTTGTTGTGCAACACGTTGTTTCAGATACAACTCTTGGTAAGGCAGAGCAGATTCTGCTTTTTCTGCGATACGGGACATGGTCAGTACAGACTCTACCGGGTATTTACCGGCAGCAGTCTCACCAGACAACATGATTGCATCTGTGCCGTCAAAGATTGCGTTTGCTACGTCACTTGCTTCCGCACGAGTTGGACGCGGGTTACGTTGCATGGAGTCCAACATTTGTGTCGCTGTAATAACCGGTTTACCCGCTACATTACATTTTTCGATCATGCGTTTTTGTACCAGTGGTACTTCTTCCGCGGGGATTTCTACACCCAGGTCTCCACGAGCAACCATCAGGCCGTCAGACACTTCAAGGATTTCATCCAAGTTGTCAACACCTTGTTGGTTTTCAATTTTGGAGATAATTTGAATGTGACCTGCATTATGTTTCTCAAGCAATTCACGAATTTCAAGCACGTCGCTTGCTTTACGAACGAAAGAAGCTGCGATGAAGTCTACACCTTGCTCGATACCAAACACGATATCATTAGCATCTTTTTCAGTGATACCCGGCAGGGAAATCGCAACACCTGGAACGTTAACACCTTTTTTGCTTTTGATTGTACCGCCGTTAACGATACGGCATTTGATCTCAGTGCCTTGTACTTCCACCACAGTCAGTCCGATCAGACCGTCGTCGATCAGAATTGTAGATCCTGCTTCAACATCTTTAGGAAGCTCTGCATACGTAATGGAAAGACGATCTTTGGTTCCCAGAATTTCTTCTGTTGTCAAAGTGATGTACTCGTCCTGAACCAGTTCAATAGGCTCAACTTCCAGTTTACCTGTGCGAATTTCCGGTCCTTTGGTGTCCAGCAGGATCGCTACAGTTTTGTTCAGCTCTTCGCATGCTTGGCGAATCGCTTTGATCCGTCCGCCGTGCTCATCGAAATCACCGTGGGAGAAGTTCAGACGGGCTACGTTCATGCCAGCCATAATCAGTTTCTTGGTATTCTCCAGGGATTCACTGGATGGGCCAATCGTACATACAATTTTCGTTTTGCGCATTTTGGGTTTCCTCCGATTTTAAAGGTCTAACTTTATATCTCTATTTTTCTTTTTCCAACTATTAAATTTACTATACTTTTAATCATTTGTATAGGAAATTCGTCACATCATTCTGCATTTCCCGACAAATTTTTCACAGGCTCTGCCTGTAAGGGCTGTTCTGATGCTTCTACCTGAACAGATTCTGCCCCAGATTTTGATTCTACTTCACCCGCAGACACTCTTTCTTCAGCAGGTTCTACCGCAGAGGCTGGTGCTTCAAAGGTCACTGAACCAATTTTGCGGAATTTTTCATAGCGATCCTGCTTTAATTGCTCCGCACTCCATCCTTTCATCTCATCCAGATGACGAACTAGAGCTTCGGAGATCGCTGCCGCAGCTGTATCATAATCCCGGTGAGCCCCGCCACGCGGTTCAGGGATAATCTCTTCGATCACTTCCATCTCGAGCAGGTCTTTCGCTGTAATTTTCATCGCTTCAGCGGCCTGATCTGCTTTGGAAGCATCCTTCCATAGAATCGAAGCCGCACCATTAGGTGAAATTGCAGAATAGATGGCATGCTCAAGCATAAGCACACGGTTACCTACAGCCATAGCTAGAGCACCGCCGCTTCCGCCTTCGCCGATGACAACAACAATAACAGGAACCGAGAGCTTCGCCATCTCCAGCAAGTTACGAGCAATCGCTTCCGATTGACCTCTCTCTTCTGCAGTATTACCCGGATACGCCCCTTTAGTATCAACAAACGTAATAATCGGGCGGCCAAATTTGTCAGCCTGTTTCATCAGACGTAACCCTTTACGGAAACCTTCCGGATGAGCACTTCCAAAAAAGCGGGCGATGTTATCCTTTGTGTCCTTGCCGCGTTGTTGTCCAAGAACCGTTACGGTCTGTCCATTCAGTTTGGCAAGTCCACCAACCACCGCAAGGTCGTCGCCGAACATACGATCACCATGCAATTCGGTAAAATCGGTAAAAATAAGCTGGATTAAGTCCAGCGCGGTTGGGCGTTGCTGATGACGAGCCAGATGCATCTTCTGCGCTGCCGTTATGCCCGTATAAATCTCTTCTTCCAGTCTATGATAACGTTCTTCCAGACGGGCGATCTCTTCGGTGAAATCAATTCCCTTCTCCTGTCCAAACTGAACGAGTTCTTCAATTTTTTTGCGCATCTCAATCAGAGGCGCTTCATATGGCAAACCACCCGCCATTTAGACCCCTCCCTTTTCACTATGCATATCGAGAAGCTTGCCAAGGGTTGCCCGAAGTTCTTTCCGGTGAACAACCATGTCCAGCTGACCATGCTGGAGGTTGAATTCTGCGGTCTGAAAATCATCCGGCAGCTTCTGACGGATCGTTTGTTCAATAACAATTCTGCCCGCAAAACCAAATACCGCACCAGGTTCAGCAATAATAATATCGCCAAGACTCGCGAAACTTGCCGAAACCCCACCTGTCGTCGGATCGGTAATCACGGAAATATAGAGTCCGCCTTGCTCGTCCAATCGTGCTAAAGCCGCACTCGTTTTAGCCATTTGCATTAGACTTAGAATACTCTCCTGCATCCGGGCACCGCCTGAAGTAGAGAATATAATCAAAGGGAGCTTCTTCTCAATGGCATGTTCAACCGCACGGGTGATCTTCTCTCCGACAACGGAGCCCATGCTGCCTGTGAAGAAATCAAAGCTCATCACGGCGACAACAACGGGCAGCCCTTCAATCGTGCCTTCTCCCGTAATAACAGCTTCCTTCAAACCAGACTTCAAACGTTGCTGTTCGAGTTTGCTGCTGTAACCTGGAAAACCGAGAGGATCAACCGAAACCATATCGGCATCATGCTCAACAAAACCTTCTTCGTCCAGCACCATTGCGATTCGCTCCATAGCGTTAAGACGCATATGGTAGCCGCATGCAGGACATACTTTCAGGTTTTTCTCCAGCTCCTTGCTATATTGAATGGTGCCGCACTTGCTGCACTTGTTCATAAGTCCTTCAGGTATTTCACGTTTTGGGCGCTCGACGGCTTCCTGACGCTCGCCTGGAATAGCACGCTCGGAAGGTATGGTAGCGTACTTCCGTTTCTTTTGGAATATATCTTTGAACACAACTACACCTCTCCAGCCAATAATTTGATGGCCGCAGGCTACAGTCCGCTGTAACAATCAGCTTGATCTGCATGCTGCGGTGAACCGCTTACGCTTATAACTCATGCTAAGACTTATACCTTAATTAGCATTCAGAACAAAATTCCTCCGATACAAGGCAAACATCAACGGCTGCTCTCCGCACAATTGATGTTACCTGCAATAACCGATTAACAAAAAAAGAAGGAAGGACAGTAGCATTACACACATGCAAGTCGATTCCTCTTTCCGCTTCCGCGGTCAGTCCCTTATGTACCAGTGGTACTTTTTGTTATCTGCCAAGGCACTTCAATATCGAGAATCAAGAATGCAGAATGGAATTCAACACTTCCTGAACCTCTTCCAATTCCCCAGAAGGGACGCGAATCTCATATTGTTGCTTGGATAAACTGATGGGACGGGTCTGTACCAGAAAACCTTCTTCCGAAAGCTTGGTCTTGATCTTGTCCGCAACCTTTGCTGTCGGCGCAATGTAAATCACCGTCCACATGCCATGTCCGCCCCCTAAGCTAATGTTCAGAGCCCGTATATTGGACTAATGATACCATACCACCGTTTTTTTCTGCAAGGAAGGGTTGAAGACCTTTCGGGAGAAAATCAGATGATTCGGGACATTGACCCCTGCTTTGCAAGCCAAATGGTCATAGTCATGTGATGCAATTCGCAGACTTTTTCCACTCGGCAAAAACCTTCCAGGGCAGCCATAGCCGCCCTCAATCCCATTAGACAGATGGAGTTGGTAGCAGCAGTATTATGTTGGTATTAATGGATTTTACAGGTCGGAAGGGTATTTCTTAGCTTTAATATTTTTGTGTGCAATCCGGGCGGAGGCTGCCGCCGCAAGACCTGCAACCAGGTCATCCAGGAACACATGAACGGCAGATTTTTGTTCATTCAAGTCATGAATCACACCTATTTTTTCCTTGTCCAGATAACCAAAACTGGTTAGTCCAATCATGCCATACACATGCGTTATCCCTAAAGCCAG
Source organism: Paenibacillus amylolyticus (assembly GCF_003719335.1). GTDB lineage: Bacteria > Bacillota > Bacilli > Paenibacillales > Paenibacillaceae > Paenibacillus > Paenibacillus amylolyticus_D. Next base: position 1,197 of record NZ_RIAS01000005.1, on the reverse strand, counting down.
AGTCTCGTCCACTCCATAGAGTGACTCATCCGCTTCCATTATCGCTTGCAGCGGTTGGGGCAGAAGCTTTTTTTCAGCCAGTTCATCAAGCGCAATGCCGGTGTACAGTGTGTACTGTACCTCTCTTTTTTGCAAAACGGATTTTACGCTGGTTACACAGTCGTCCATGGTCAATTCCGGGTGGTACCCTTTCTGCAAACGATATACAATTTCTGCGATAGCATCAATGTGTACACCTCGCCGGGCCAGCATAGCTTCCGCGATCTCATATGACATATCTCGACCTCCCGCATCAATCCCCAGAGAACTTCAAGGTTCTTCGGTGTTCTCAAGTGTATGCAGCGAACTTCCAAAATGTTCATAAAATGTGCGAATGTACACGCTCAAGCGAACGTCACGCCACACCGCTCTTCTGTTGGCAAGCGTGTGCAAGTACAGCTGGCGTTCATTGGCTAAAATTTTAAATAGATCATTATCTCATATTTCATTCATATAGAGATGCTTGTAAATCAGGAAGGAGATCCCGGTAACCGGAGTGGACACAATTCATCATAAAATAGAATTTCCCGGCGGATTTTGCTGTTTTTCACCGGAATAAACCTTTCTCATGATCATTACCACTGGAAAATTGTACATTCGCGCAAAGACTTCTGGTGAACACTAACACTGAGCCGAAGGGATACTTGGTTCGCAGATCTTGTATAAAAAAAGGATGTCCACCGTTCTCTATCTTGTAAACGGTGGACATCCCCTTGCTGAAGGTGGTAAAACCCGCTTCAGCTTTATTTGATTTTGACCGTCCCTTCACCAAGCATTTTCTCCATTTCGGAGAACAGTGCCGGTGAAGGTTTGATCCGGTAGGCGTCGCTCAGGGCGAGCAGCTTCTGCTGCTGCTCGTAGAAGAGCACGGTCGCCACCGGGCCAGGGTGTTGCTGAAGCAGCTCTTTGAGGCGCGCCAGCAGCTCGGGCTTCTCGGCCTGCGGGGTGAGCTTCACGAACACCCGCTGCTCGGCCCCACGCGGCGCACGACCCTGCTCCGCCGCGCCCGCCGCCGCAGGCGCTGCACTGCCCGCGCGTGCGCCAGCTGCGGCGCCTGTGCCTGCCTCGCTGCGCGCCGAGGCAGGGCCGCGGCTTCCGCTTGCACGCACAGCGGAAGCGGCACCGCCTGCGCGGCTGCGCGGCGCTGCGGCTCGCGCG
>NZ_RIAS01000055.1 GCF_003719335.1 Paenibacillus amylolyticus | reverse complement strand
GTGAACGGCCCGAACCAAACGATTTGTTCTTTGAAAACTAGATATCGAAACGAAACAAACGCGAATTAGAACATTCCTTTAAGCTGATCTTGTGTAAACAAGTGAAGTGTTTTATAAGGTAGATTGCTGGAGCGAGTGATCGAAATGGAGCGACTTTTGGATTTGCGCAAGCAAACCAAGCGGAGCGACAGCTCGAACACGAGCGCAATGGTTAAGCTACTAAGAGCACACGGAGGATGCCTAGGCGCTAGGAGCCGATGAAGGACGTGGCGAACAACGAAACTGCCTCGGGGAGCTGTAAGCAAGCTTTGATCCGGGGATGTCCGAATGGGGAAACCCAGCTGGGGTAATATCCAGTTACTCATAACTGAATACATAGGTTGTGTAGAGGCATACCAGGGGAACTGAAACATCTAAGTACCCTGAGGAAGAGAAAACAATAGTGATTCCGTCAGTAGCGGCGAGCGAACGCGGAGAAGCCCAAACCAGAGAGCTTGCTCTTTGGGGTTGTGGGACGTCTCACATGGAGTTACAAAGGAG
>NZ_RIAS01000054.1 GCF_003719335.1 Paenibacillus amylolyticus | reverse complement strand
GTGAACGGCCCGAACCAAACGATTTGTTCTTTGAAAACTAGATATCGAAACGAAACAAACGCGAATTAGAACATTCCTTTTTAGCTGAACTTGTGTTAAACAAGTTTAATAAATTGGTACTTAATTGCTTTTGCGATGGTATCGTGTGGGAGCGACTTTTGGATTTGCGCAAGCAAACCAAGCGGAGCGATAGCTCGAACACGAGCGCAATGGTTAAGCTACTAAGAGCACACGGAGGATGCCTAGGCGCTAGGAGCCGATGAAGGACGTGGCGAACAACGAAACTGCCTCGGGGAGCTGTAAGCAAGCTTTGATCCGGGGATGTCCGAATGGGGAAACCCAGCTGGGGTAATATCCAGTTACTCACAACTGAATACATAGGTTGTGTAGAGGCATACCAGGGGAACTGAAACATCTAAGTACCCTGAGGAAGAGAAAACAATAGTGATTCCGTCAGTAGCGGCGAGCGAACGCGGAGAAGCCCAAACCAGAGAGCTTGCTCTTTGGGGTTGTGGGACGTCTCACATGGAGTTACAAAGGAG
>NZ_RIAS01000053.1 GCF_003719335.1 Paenibacillus amylolyticus | reverse complement strand
TTTACCTTCTTTGGCGGGCCTTTCCAGACCTCTTCGTTTAACCGGCTCCTTTGTAACTCCATGTGAGACGTCCCACACCCCCAAAGAGCAAGCTCTCTGGTTTGGGCTTCTCCGCGTTCGCTCGCCGCTACTGACGGAATCACTGTTGTTTTCTCTTCCTCAGGGTACTTAGATGTTTCAGTTCCCCTGGTATGCCTCTACATAACCTATGTATTCAGTTATGAGTAACTGGATATTACCCCAGCTGGGTTTCCCCATTCGGACATCCCCGGATCAAAGCTTGCTTACAGCTCCCCGAGGCAGTTTCGTTGTTCGCCACGTCCTTCATCGGCTCCTAGCGCCTAGGCATCCTCCGTGTGCTCTTAGTAGCTTAACCATTGCGCTCGTGTTCGAGCTGTCGCTCCGCTTGGTTTGCTTGCGCAAATCCAAAAGTCGCTCCATTTCGATCACTCGCTCCAGCAATCTACCTTATAAAACACTTCACTTGTTTACACAAGATCAGCTTAAAGGAATGTTCTAATTCGCGTTTGTTTCGTTTCGATATCTAGTTTTCAAAGAACAAATCGTTTGGTTCGGGCCGTTCAC
>NZ_RIAS01000052.1 GCF_003719335.1 Paenibacillus amylolyticus | reverse complement strand
CCGCCTGCGCGCGCTTTACGCCCAATAATTCCGGACAACGCTTGCCCCCTACGTATTACCGCGGCTGCTGGCACGTAGTTAGCCGGGGCTTTCTTCTCAGGTACCGTCACCTTGAGAGCAGTTACTCTCCCAAGCGTTCTTCCCTGGCAACAGAGCTTTACGATCCGAAAACCTTCATCACTCACGCGGCATTGCTCCGTCAGGCTTTCGCCCATTGCGGAAGATTCCCTACTGCTGCCTCCCGTAGGAGTCTGGGCCGTGTCTCAGTCCCAGTGTGGCCGATCACCCTCTCAGGTCGGCTACGCATCGTCGCCTTGGTGAGCCGTTACCTCACCAACTAGCTAATGCGCCGCAGGCCCATCCCCAAGTGACAGATTGCTCCGTCTTTCCAGTTCCCTTCAGGCGAAGAAAACAAGTATTCGGTATTAGCTACCGTTTCCGGTAGTTGTCCCAAGCTTGAGGGCAGGTTGCCTACGTGTTACTCACCCGTCCGCCGCTAACCATCAGAGAAGCAAGCTTCTCTTCAAGTCCGCTCGACTTGCATGTATTAGGCATGCCGCCAGCGTTCGTCCTGAGCCAGGATCAAACTCTCCAATAAAG
>NZ_RIAS01000051.1 GCF_003719335.1 Paenibacillus amylolyticus | reverse complement strand
CTCCTTTGTAACTCCATGTGAGACGTCCCACAACCCCAAAGAGCAAGCTCTCTGGTTTGGGCTTCTCCGCGTTCGCTCGCCGCTACTGACGGAATCACTATTGTTTTCTCTTCCTCAGGGTACTTAGATGTTTCAGTTCCCCTGGTATGCCTCTACACAACCTATGTATTCAGTTGTGAGTAACTGGATATTACCCCAGCTGGGTTTCCCCATTCGGACATCCCCGGATCAAAGCTTGCTTACAGCTCCCCGAGGCAGTTTCGTTGTTCGCCACGTCCTTCATCGGCTCCTAGCGCCTAGGCATCCTCCGTGTGCTCTTAGTAGCTTAACCATTGCGCTCGTGTTCGAGCTGTCGCTCCGCTTGGTTTGCTTGCGCAAATCCAAAAGTCGCTCCATTTCGATCACTCGCTCCAGCAATCTACCTTATAAAACACTTCACTTGTTTACACAAGATCAGCTTAAAGGAATGTTCTAATTCGCGTTTGTTTCGTTTCGATATCTAGTTTTCAAAGAACAAATCGTTTGGTTCAGGCCGTTCACCAAGGTGTCGGTCGAAACAACGAGAAGTGTTGAGAGTTTGAGCTCTCAAAACTGAGCAACGAGTGAGTAGTTTGTAGCTGAGCTACATATTTGAATGTCTTCATTGCAGAAGACGATTCTCCATAGAAAGGAGGTGATCCAGCCGCACCTTCCGATACGGCTACCTTGTTACGACTTCAC
>NZ_RIAS01000050.1 GCF_003719335.1 Paenibacillus amylolyticus | reverse complement strand
GTGAAGTCGTAACAAGGTAGCCGTATCGGAAGGTGCGGCTGGATCACCTCCTTTCTATGGAGAATCGTCTTCTGCAATGAAGACATTCAAATATGCAACTTAGTTGCAAAAACTTACTCACTCGTTGCTCAGTTTTGAGAGCTCAAACTCTCAACACTTCTCGTTGATTCGACCGACACAGATGTGAACGGCCCGAACCAAACGATTTGTTCTTTGAAAACTAGATATCGAAACGAAACAAACGCGAATTAGAACATTCCTTTAAGCTGATCTTGTGTAAACAAGTGAAGTGTTTTATAAGGTAGATTGCTGGAGCGAGTGATCGAAATGGAGCGACTTTTGGATTTGCGCAAGCAAACCAAGCGGAGCGACAGCTCGAACACGAGCGCAATGGTTAAGCTACTAAGAGCACACGGAGGATGCCTAGGCGCTAGGAGCCGATGAAGGACGTGGCGAACAACGAAACTGCCTCGGGGAGCTGTAAGCAAGCTTTGATCCGGGGATGTCCGAATGGGGAAACCCAGCTGGGGTAATATCCAGTTACTCACAACTGAATACATAGGTTGTGTAGAGGCATACCAGGGGAACTGAAACATCTAAGTACCCTGAGGAAGAGAAAACAATAGTGATTCCGTCAGTAGCGGCGAGCGAACGCGGAGAAGCCCAAACCAGAGAGCTTGCTCTTTGGGGTTGTGGGACGTCTCACATGGAGTTACAAAGGAG
>NZ_RIAS01000049.1 GCF_003719335.1 Paenibacillus amylolyticus | reverse complement strand
GTTATAAGACATTGGCGCAAGATATTAAGAACCGGGGTGATACCTATGAAGTTCATATTGATATTTGGCCCACAGGCCGTTGGAAAGATGACGGTTCGTCATGAATTAACGAAAATAACGGAATTGAAATTGTTTCACAATCACATGTCGATAGAGCTATTTCATCCCTTTTTTGGTTTTGGTAGTGAAACTTGGAGGTTATCAAGTATCGTAAGAAGAGAGCTTTTTGAATCGTTCGCAAGCAGCAACCAGTATGGACTTATTTTTACTTACCTTTGGGGGTTTGATCTTCAGAAGGACTGGGAATTCGTCAAGCAAACATGTAACTTGTTTGAATCGAAAGGGGCAGAAATTTATTTTGTTGAATTAGAGTCAGATATAGAAGAACGATTAAAACGAAATAAAACGGCGTTTAGACTTGATCAAAAACCAACAAAAAGAAATATTGAATATTCTGAAATGGACTTAATCAAAACGATGGAAGAACATCGACTCAATTCTAAAGAGGGAGAAATTACTAGAGAGAACTATTTGAGAATCAATAATACAAATTTAAGTGCAGATGAAGTCGCAAGATTAATTAAAGATGAATTTAATTTATAGTACGTGTAAGTAATTCAAGAAGGCGCCAACATCTTATAACATAATATTCACGCTGCGGGCATACGCCCTTGGCCCGGCATTCGCCGGCCACCCGACATGCGTCGGGTCGTGAATACGGGAACGTTA
>NZ_RIAS01000048.1 GCF_003719335.1 Paenibacillus amylolyticus | reverse complement strand
ATTGCGGGGGCAGGATTTGAACCTGCGGCCTTCGGGTTATGAGCCCGACGAGCTACCGGGCTGCTCCACCCCGCGTCATTAGGATAAATATATATGGTGGAGGCTGAGGGGATCGAACCCCCGACCCTCTGCTTGTAAGGCAGATGCTCTCCCAGCTGAGCTAAGCCTCCATAGGTATTGCTATGACCCGTAGGGGATTCGAACCCCTGTTACCTCCGTGAAAGGGAGGTGTCTTAACCCCTTGACCAACGGGCCCCATTTGCAGAGCTCTCAACCGGGATCGAACCGGTGACCTCATCCTTACCATGGATGCACTCTACCTACTGAGCTATGAGAGCAAATGGCTCCCCGAACAGGACTCGAACCTGTGACAACTCGATTAACAGTCGAGTGCTCTACCAACTGAGCTATCAGGGAATAATATGCATTTGCAGTGCAAATGCAATTCATCATACAATGTCCACATGCAGAGCCTGTTTTCTATGTAAGATGAAAGAGTTCGCTTGGCGGCGTCCTACTCTCCCAGGACCCTGCGGTCCAAGTACCATCGGCGCTAGAGGGCTTAACGGTCGTGTTCGGGATGGGTACGTGTGGAACCCCTCCGCCATCGCCACCAAACGCGATTGGTCGAAGCATAGCTTCTTCCATTCATTTGGAACTGAAAACCATACACACATTCTGTGATGTACCGATTTTCACTTCATTCAGAGTGTTGTTCTCTGAAAACTAGATTCGAAACGAAATT
>NZ_RIAS01000047.1 GCF_003719335.1 Paenibacillus amylolyticus | reverse complement strand
ATGATTGGGGTGAAGTCGTAACAAGGTAGCCGTATCGGAAGGTGCGGCTGGATCACCTCCTTTCTATGGAGAATCGTCTTCTGCAACGAAGACATTCAAATAAGCAAGTTCAGTGAACTTGCAAGCAATACAAAGTTACTACTCCATTTGTTCAGTTTTGATGGAATTTGAGGGGCCATAGCTCAGCTGGGAGAGCGCCTGCCTTGCAAGCAGGAGGTCAGCGGTTCGATCCCGCTTGGCTCCACCAACAATTTCATCTATTTGTTGTGTTCTTTGAAAACTAGATATCGAAACGAAACAAACGCGAATTAGAACAATCCTTTTTAGCTGAACTTGTGTTAAACAAGTTTAATAAATTGGTACTTAATTGCTTTTGCGATGGTATCGTGTGGGAGCGACTTTTGGATTTGCGCAAGCAAACCAAGCGGAGCGATAGCTCGAACACGAGCGCAATGGTTAAGCTACTAAGAGCACACGGAGGATGCCTAGGCGCTAGGAGCCGATGAAGGACGTGGCGAACAACGAAACTGCCTCGGGGAGCTGTAAGCAAGCTTTGATCCGGGGATGTCCGAATGGGGAAACCCAGCTGGGGTAATATCCAGTTACTCACAACTGAATACATAGGTTGTGTAGAGGCATACCAGGGGAACTGAAACATCTAAGTACCCTGAGGAAGAGAAAACAATAGTGATTCCGTCAGTAGCGGCGAGCGAACGCGGAGAAGCCCAAACCAGAGAGCTTGCTCTTTGGGGTTGTGGGACGTCTCACATGGAGTTACAAAGGAG
>NZ_RIAS01000004.1 GCF_003719335.1 Paenibacillus amylolyticus | reverse complement strand
CCTCGGCGGCAAGCTCGGCTGCGCCGGCGCGTGGCGCCACAGCGGCAGCGCGCGGTGCGGCCTCTGCCGCCGCGGACGCGGGCCGCTCTGCGGCAAGCACGGCGGTGCCAGCACCGCGTGCCGGGCTTGCCGCAGGCGGGGTTGCCGCCCATGCGCCTGCGGGCGGCTGCCCTTGCGGAGCCGTGCCCGCTCCGGCGCTGGCGCCGCGCAGGGCTGGCTCCGCCGGTGGCGCGGCCTGGGCATCGCGGGCCGCGCCATCGCCCGCTGCCTCGCCGGAGGCGGCAGCGCGGGCTTCTTGTGCGCCGAGCGACCATGGCTCGGCTTCGGTGCGTAGCCGCTCATGGGGCCTGAGCGGCTGTTCCGCGGAGTTCAGCGTATACTTCCGCTGATATCCGCGCGGGGTGACCATGAGTCCTTCGTACATCATGGTCGAGGAATTACCGATAATCACGGTGGTTAACATACCGATATCGTGATTCAGCATCTCCTCCAGCGTTGTCATGACCACGTCCTGACGCTCCCGATATGCACTTTTGACCAAGCCAACAGGTGTCTTCGGATCACGGTAACGAAGCAACATCTCTTGCGTCTCTACAATCTGGCGTGTACGCCGTCCACTGCGGGGATTATACAGAGCAATAACAAAATCGGCCGAAGCCGCTGCCTCAACCCGCCGAATAATGGTTTCCCATGGTGTCAGATGATCGCTAAGGCTGATCGTACACGCATCATGCATAACAGGCGCACCAAGCAAGGACGCACACGATTGAATCGCCGACACGCCAGGAATAACCTCAACAGCTACGCCAGTATCCGGCTTCCAGCCTTGCTCAATGAGCACTTCGTACACAAGCCCTGCCATGCCATACACCCCGGCATCCCCACTGGAGATTACGGCAACAATATGGCCCGCTTCCGCTTGTCTAACCGCTTCCTGTGCCCGGCTGACTTCCTCCGTCATGCCTGTACGTACAATGGCTTGTCCATTCAACAAAGGCCTGATCAGATCCACATAGGTGTTATATCCAATGATGACCTCGCTCTCCTGCAACGCATCTAGTGCCCGTTTAGTTATGTGCTCCATCGCACCTGGACCGAAACCGATGATCAGCAGCTTGCCTTGCTTTTGCATACCGTTTTCCCCCTCACTCCACTTGTCATACGATTAACGCTCAACCTTGTTTATCTAAAAGGTCCACTTCAAGAAAGTTTCTCCTTAACGCCGATCCAAAGTTTTTGCAATACAGATTTGTTTCTTTCACCTCATTGCCCTGTAACTCATCATTTCTTCTGCTCAACTCGGCAACTTCGTTCCTGTCCGAAAAACAAAAAAATCCCATCCTAATCACGGATGAGATACGCATGTACTTACACTCGGGAAACTTGGCCTGTAATACCCCAAAATAAGGAATCACAGGCAACCATAACAGCCCATATGGAGCCTCACAGGACAAACCACAGTTTGTCCCTTTCCCGAACTTATCGTACACCACTCCTTTCCGCGAAGGGTTTGGTGACACATGCAAGGTAGGTCTCCTGGCTCTGGATCATTAGCGTCCTTTCCTGTCTTCCCCGTTGTACCGAGTGACTTTCATGGAAAACGCTTCACCATTACAGTGGCGGGACCGCTCGGGACTTGCACCCGATTCCCTGTTACCTCTTGCTTTATGCAAGAGCACCTTGCTGCTTTCATATTGTCTTCATCATACCATCGGTCAGGAAATAATGTCCACGCTTCTCAAGATTGTCCTCTACATTAATTTTGGATAAAAATGAAAAAAAGATCCCGATCCGTAAACGGATCAGAACCTTTACATATCATTACAGAGTAGAGCCACTTCGGGCATCTCTTGCCCTATGAATGCTCTCTTTATTATTCTTCCCGGACACCCACCGGATTCGCAGCAAAGTAACGTCCCAGTTCAACGATGAGCGCTCCCATCTTCTCCTCTTCCGGCACAACCAGCGCTTCAATGCCTTCCTCACGCATGGCATTCGCCGTAACTTTACCAACTGAGGCTGGGACTACTCCTTCTTTAAAGGCCGTCAGCATCTGCTGCAGCTTGCCTTGGGAAGTTGCATATTCCGTTAAGAATCGAACTTGCGGCCCACTTGTAAAAGCTACAGCCTCCAGCTTATGCTGAATGATCTCATTCAGCAGTTGCTCCAGCTCTGCCTCTTCCGGCGGTACGTGACGATACGGCAACACCTGTCGTACCACAGCCCCCTGTTCTTCTAACCAGCGAACCAGTTTAGGAGCCGTTTCCCCATGCAGCTGTAACATCACCTTTTTACCTGCCAGATCATGTGAGCCAAATTCCCGAATCAATCCGTCTGTACTACCATCATCATCTCGTACCAGAGGAGTCAACTTCAGTTTCTTGAGTGCATTCACTGTTTTGTATCCTCGGGCTGCAATACATGATTCAGCCAATACATTTCGAAGTTGTCCGGCTACATCCATGTCCTCAGCCATGTCGAACAAAGCATCTAGTCCCATACCCGTTGTAAAAATTGCCCAATCCGGCGGATCAGAAATCCAGGAAACCAGTCCATCTCGAATGTTACGATCATCCAGAAATACCGTGCCTTGTGCAGGACGCACAAGCGGGATTCCACCCATTTTCTCCACCAATAAAGACATCTCTTTGGACTTCCGCGGACCGGTTAAAGCGACGCGTACCCCTGCCAAATGTTGAGCCATTCATGTTCCCCCCGTTTATTAAGCCGAAAGTTCATCAATCTGACTACAGTATACAGGCTACTTGTACGGAGGGAAACCACGTCTGCTTGCTTTCCGGCCTCATTAGCTATAACGATTTTTTATGATTTTCATCAGGAAGGTTGCAAATTTCCGCCGCCATGTGATGTTTTACCTTTCTTCTCTATAGACTTTTCCGCTGACTTTTCACCAGACTTCTCTTCTGACTTCCCTTCAGAATGATCTGATTCACCAGATGCCTGCTCCTGCTTCTGTTCTCCTTCCTGCTGTTTGCCTCTGGATGCCCTCTCTCCCGATTCGGGGTTCGGGGCATATTGAGCTTTCTTTTTGCGCGGACGGAGGAACAGAAAAAAAACGATTGGAAATATCACCTCAAATACAATGGCAATCCATGTCCATTCACGAGTAAATCGATTTAGCTGGATCGCATTGCGGAAAAACCAGAAGGCACACACAAAACCCAGCAACGCAATCGGTCCGGTCAATACTTTCCCAGATACTTTGGGAATCATGCGTTTCAAACCCCAACACACAAAATACAGATCAAACGCAATCTTGGTAATGATACATGGCAAGGTTGCTGCCGCAAGCGCCAAGTCGAATCGGTCTAGAAAGTCACTAATCTGTAGCTGTCTTGCCAGCTCATACGATGGATACACAAGTCTTGAAGCAATCGGTACACCGATGGAAGTGATCGTTTCAATGACAATAAGCATCATGAGCAATCCTGTGACAATGTTACCTGTGAGAATGGATTTTACTCGGAAGTCACTTCCCTTGATCACAAAGGGTAAAACAATCATCTCTCCATAAAACGAGAAGAGATACCAACTTCCCGTCCCCACACCTGCAAAGTCAACATCGAAATAGGGCTTTAGGTTATCCAGATCGATCTGCTGAATCAGCATAAACGGCACGATGATGGAGTTTAGCAAAAAGAGCACTACATACAACTCCACCATGCCAATCAGGGAACCTAGCCCTCCCCGGACGATAAATATAGCCATGACAAGCAGAGAGAGTACGATAATCGATATCGGTGTTGTCTCCAGCAATGTGATACTTACATAGTCCCCTGTTAGCCGAATATCTCTCGCAAATACAAAGAAGAAAAACGCGATGTACATCAATCCGGCTACTCTTCCGAGAAAGGGAAATCGCGTCACTAACGATTCAAACAGATCCTTATCTGGAAAACGCCGCTGAACACGACTGAGCATCCACATCGATGTAAGCATAATCAGAACAACGGGTATGTAGCAAAGATAAGCATGCTGCTCTGCATAAAAGATGGCTTGTGCATGAGGTTGCAGCAGTGTCCCCGTAATACTAAGCAACATGAGCATCAAGACCATCTGCCTGTGCGTTACCTTCTGATTCATCCTGTACCTCCTTCCGTACCTATTTCTTGTATATCACGATGCCATATGCCACATCATCAAGGCATGGGCAGTAGACGTTGAATAACATGACTCATCCATACCGATACAAATACGGTTTTGTTCAACGTTGTAACATAGAACCAGATGCCTATTCCAAGCACAATGATTCCATAAGACAACCAGCGATTAATGGGTGCCGCTTGTTTCAGATGCCTGAAATCCATAATTAGCACCCCAATCACCATTGCCAGATAGGTGTACAGCAGCGGTTTAATCATGCACGATGTCCTCCTCTACGACTCCGATCGGTTTATTGACAATACCCACATTCTCAATAATGACATGCGGTTCCACACTTACTTGAACCTGCGGATAGATAACCTCCCAGCGATCTTTAATCTTGTCCCATTCCTTGGGTAACTGCCTATGGATGGAACGTCCGATGCCGATAATATCCGCTTTAAATTTCTTTTGAACCAACCTTACACCTTCCTCAATATCCTCTTTGATCTTCCGGTGCACGGCCTCATTCAGATTCAAAATCTCCTTCTCGCGCCTGTCACCATAATCCGATTCATTGTCCACAAGCACACCCTTGGCATACATCTTAATGGTTACACTCACTTTGCCATTCACAATCTTGGGGTGGAGGGACGAATTGTTCTCGTTTAATTTAATGAACAAATCTCCTTCTCCGCGCGGGGCCTTAATCATGACCTCGGGTTCATTCGCTTCGCCCATCGCAAGAATCAATGCATCAGCCGGAGCCTTGTCCATCATGCCCACCAGCTTGTCTTTTTTGAAAATAGCTAATCCGTCCAGTTTAATATTGGTCACAGCGCCTTTCCAACCCTGAGGTACACTGTCCGAAACAGATGCGATCGGCAGAAAAGGATCAACCCCTTCATCTAGAATGGAGTCTATAAACGTTTTAAGGGATCTTGGATTCCTCATATTAAGAAAACATAGTTCTCGCACCATCTCGGAAGGGAACTTCTCAATCGGTGCATCTGTGTCCATGACCTTATGTGCTTCACCTCTTGTAACAACAGGAAGTGCTGATAACCGATTAAGGGGATATCGGGTGAACAGATCAAGCATCGGGGCAACACCGTCACGTGCCAGTTCTTCACCAATAAGGATGGTACGGCGATGTGCATAATAAATGCGACGAGAGATTGACTTCTGACCCTCAAGCGTCGTCCCGCGTAGGGTACGAGCCGTGTTGGAGAGGATAAACCATGGTTTGTCACCGCTCGTTCCTCCACCGCCTCCTTCACTACCCGATGCCCCTGACTGTCCAGGAAGGGCAATCTGCAGACTGGATCGGTATTCATCACCTTCTTTATCAGCAGCAATCCCGATTACAAAGGCAATATCATTGATCTCTTCACGATCCCAGCAGCCCGAAAGCAGGCAAGTACACAGGATCAACGCTACGATAGCCTTATATCTAATCAAACACCGCATGGACTCACCATCCTTCCTCTGCTTCTGGCGAACCATTAATATCTCTAGCCATACGTTTGCGATCCCGGTGCACGGTTGAAGGGCGATTGATCATTTTCCACCAAGGTACCCGAACTAGAATATCTTTCGTATCCTTCTTATGGTATGGGCTCACCCCTGACAGATACGGCACACCAAATGACGTCATTTGTGTGAGATGCACGGAGATCATCACCAGACCAATGACAATCCCGTATAACCCTAACATGCCTGCCAGAAGCATGATTGGAAAACGCAACAGCCTTACGGTAATGGCAAAATTAAAGCGCGGAATGGTGAAGGATGCAATGCCCGTCATCGATACGATAATAACCATCGGGGCAGACACAATGCCTGCCTGCACCGCAGCTTGACCAATAACAAGGGCACCAAGGATACTGACAGCTTGCCCCACCGTTTTGGGTAACCTGACCCCGGCCTCCCGCAGCGCTTCAAAAGATAATTCCATAATGAGCGCTTCGATGAGTGCCGGGAAAGGGATGGCTTCCCGAGCACCGGCAATGCTGAGAATCAGAGTGGTTGGAAGCATGTCCTGATGGAAGGTCGTAATCGCGATATACAGAGCTGGCAGAAACAATGCAATAAACACAAATAAAAAGCGTATCCAACGGATTAAATTTGTAATGAAGAACCGTTCATAATAATCTTCACTCGCCTGTAACATCTGCCACATCGTTACAGGTGCAATCAATGCAAACGGTGTGCCGTCCACCATGATGGAGAACCGACCTTCCAGCAGATTCGCGGCAACCGTATCCGGGCGCTCCGAATAGTGCATCTGTGGAAACGGAGAATTCGGGTTATCCTCAATAAGCTCCTCGATATAACCGCTCTCCAGAACACCGTCTATTTCAATTTTCTCCAGACGCTTTTTAACATCCTGAATCAATTGGGGATCAGCGACCCCTTCCAGGTAGGCCAAAACGACATCCGTCTTGGTATCGGAGCCAAGCGTCATACTCACCATTTTGAGTGCTGGCGTCTTCATTTTGAAACGTAACAACGCTGTATTAACCCGCAGTGTCTCCGTAAATCCCTCCCGTGGCCCCCGGATGACCGACTCTGTCTGCGGCTCCTCTACGCCCCTTCTTACACCACCTTTGACATTAAACAGCCAGGCTTCAGCTTCTCCGTCCATAACCAGTAGTGCTGATGAGGCAAGGATGCCCTCGGTCGCAGCAGCCCAGGTCTGAACCCGCTTTACTTGAGTTAACTCAATCCGTGTATCATCAATAGGTACATCCGGCTCGTCTGTACGTTGCTGGATCAGCCCCCGAATAAGAGGGCGCAGCATATGCTCCTGAATATCGGCTGAATTCACGATCCCCTCAACGTATACGAGGAGTCCCTGCACCTCCGGTGTGATCATGACATTGCGGAACACCACGTCTGAGGAATTCGAGAAGATTTCTTTTAATGCCTGAATTTGATTTGTGTGGTTGGCACTGATTGGTTGCTTCAGAATAGGTGGGGACGGCAGTCCCAAGGGTACATATTTACTACTGTCATTGGTTGATGCTGAAGTTTTGGACTTATCGTTACCCTTTGATGATTTACCTTCCATATGCCGCCCCTCCATTCTTGGTTTTTATACAAGGTAGCTTGTGCCAGAAGGCAGGGAATTATGTGGTCTTTTTTTACAAAAAAAAGCCTTCCTCAAGGGAAGACTTAACGATCGAAACGATCAACTTGAAAACTGAACCATACATTTAAATCAATACTTACACCATGAACAGAATAACAAGCCTAGATCTTACGCTCGTCCTGATCGGTTAGTCTGCAAAATAGTCATCAGGTATATATTGAATTTCGGACTTGGCATAGATGGTAAGCATGCGCCGGTCGCTGTCATATTTTACGCGGTCGCCATCAACATAATACCAGTGCTTTGTCAGAGGACGGTCTTTGCGCTGTACGAAACGAAATACGTTTAATTCCTGTCTCAGCTCGATAATCTTCAAGGCGGTCTGTTCATCAAGTCCCGTTACAGTGAACAGGTATCCTGTTCCTTCCCGCTGAAAGCGATAAGATAACTCTGCATCCGTCTTGCTGTTCGCCAGTCCACGCCCGGTTACCCCATGTTTTACCATAAACCATTCCTGCTGTGCCATACGTATCGTTCCTCCTTTGATCTTGGAGTGGGAGTTTATTTCTTAATCAAGGCAGATCAATCAACATATAAAACGTATCCTCATGCCCTTCCAGCTTCATGGAAGAGGTCTGCTCCACACGTGCGGTATCTCCTGTATGCAGCACATGTTCATTCTGCAAGCCAAGCTTGCCCTCAATGGAGAAAATGTACATACGGCGACCTTCGTTCTGTTCAAAATCAAGCGTCTTCCCCTTCGACAACCGCCCAAGGTATATCGTCATGTCTTGATGAACCATGGCGATCCGTGGCCCACCCTCGGATGATGCTACAGGAACAAGAGCTCCTTCCAGAGCAGCTGTATCAAAAGAAGTCGTTTCGTAAGATGGCTGCAGCCCTTTCGTATGTGGCATAAACCACAACTGGAGGAGTCTAACCTCCTCGGTATCTGAGGCATTATGTTCCGTATGAATGACGCCGCTTCCTGCCGACATGCGCTGAATGCCGCCAAAGCCTGTTACGGCAACGTTACCCAGACTATCTTCATGTCTCAGCTTGCCATGCAGCACGATGGATACAATCTCCATATCACTGTGTGGATGTGCCCCAAAACCGCGACCTGGTGCGATGACATCATCATTAGCTACCCGCATGGGTCCAAAAGCTGTATTGTCCGGGTCCTGATACTCCCCAAAAGAAAAGCTGTGACTACCGCGCAACCAGCCCCGATCAAAACTGGAACGTGCTTCGGATGGAATGACTTTAATCATATCGCGCATCCTCCTCTAATTGGTTATCGTTCATGTGAAATCTTCTTATTTTTTCTTAGTAGCATACTTATTTTCATTATATCAAAAGTAAAGCTATTACGTCCAAACCAAAAAAAGTGAAGGTACTCTCCACCAAAAAAACTCTTTACCCGTCCGTCCGATCCGGCAATCACGTTACCTCATCGGACGGCAAGCAAAGAGCTTGGTCGCAGAAATTATGCTGCACTTCTATACTTTCCATTACACTTTTCTTTGGTTCTTTAGAGCATGCTTTTGATTATACTCAACATGGTATGACACATTCCCTAAATACAGATCAAGCACTCACATTTTGTTGACTGTTCTGACGTGTAGCTCCTTGCCGGTTAAACAGATAATCCAGCGCCAGAAAACGACTGCCTGTCAGGAGAAGAGTCAATGATCCTGCCATCAGCATGTAGTCGAACTCTGTTCCCATTAAAAACGGCTGACCCGCCTTGGCTGTGAACACTGCACCAACCATAACCGCGATGAACAACAAGGCAAACACACGTGTACCCAGGCCCAAGATCATGGCCGCGCCACCTGCCAGTTCAATGACTGCAACAACAGATGCCATAAAACCGGGAATGCCTATACTTTCGAAGAAACCAACCGTACCGCTAATTCCACCCTCGAACTTACTCCAGCCATGTAATAGAAAAATGAGTCCGATCATAATCCTTGAGAAAAAAAGTCCAATTTCAACGGTTTTGTTATTCATCATGTATCTCCCCATTTCATTCATAATTTTAGTCCTTATGGATTGCTTGATTCTTGGTCGTTTTCTATCCAATCGACCATACAAACAGAACAGACAATAACAGAAACACCGTTACAGAGATTAGAATGGCATATCGCGGTAAGCGCAGTGTAACATCACGTTCAGGGTCGAGCAGACGGGAAATGCGCACATTCACCGACGTATCGGCAAATGAGGACTGAATCGTCATCGTTCTTCCTTCCCCAGATGGCGTGCAGGCGCGGAGCAGTTTCAAGAGTGCACTGCCAATACCGGCGGCATTACCCGTACGTTCAATAGCTTCGTTATCTGCTAAAATCTCTCTGACGATGCGATATTGCTGTGACGTATGCTTCAGCACAGGGATATACGGCATCATCGTAGCAAATACCGAGAGCAATGTTGTTTTCAGTGGATCTCGATGCCACAGATGGTGAACCTCATGATACACGACAGCCTTCTCTTCATCCGTATCCAGCATACGGAGTAGTCCTGTGGAAAGTACGATGCAAGGGCGCCATAACCCGATGGTAAAGGCAACCGGAGAAGGCTTGTCCACAACGAGAAATCGGGGTTTCTTCAGATGCCTGTACCTTGCATTCAATTCTTCTGACCAAGCGCGAATCTCCATGGAGCGGAGCTTGGTTACCGCGGCACGCGTCTGGATAATTCGTGTAATCAACATCCAGCCTGTACCAGCGAAAGTCAGCAAAACCAGAAGCAACAGGAACTGACCTACAGACATCCACCCCATACGACTCATCCAGTGATTGCACAGCCATAGCAGATTCAACCGGATGTCCCATCCAAATATTTTGTACATCGCATACATGAGCATCTGCATGAACACGAGTACCGGAATACCCAACCCGACGGTGAACAAAATCTTGGAACGGGTCTTCCACATATTAATCGTTATCCTTTTTCCACTGCTTAATCTTCATTTCGAGACGTTCAATCAAGCCTTCATCGGCTTCATCTAACGCATCCAGCATGTGATTCACTGCCAGTGTTCCGAATTCATCCACCAATTCCTGGGACAGTTCCTTGGATTGATCGTTCATAAAGTCCTCCCTGCTTTGTACCGGCCGGTACAGCGATGTGCGGCCCTTCTGTGTTTTGCCGAGTAATCCCTTATCCACCAACCGATTCATCACAGTCATAACCGTATTGAAATTTACGTCTTTGTCTTGTTCCAGTGCCGTCTGTACTTCACGGATGCTGCTGCCGGGACGAGCCCACAATACTTCCATAATCTTGGCCTCGAGCGGTCCAAAAAAACGATTCAGTCCTCGCTCGCCTACTTTGAAATTGAGTATTCTCATATTCTGACACCCCTCACACTACCCATTGTAGTGTCCAGAAATGAGAAGTCAACCTCTATGTCAGGTATTTTATGTAAATGATTTGTAAAAATGTTTTTCATTTGTGTATAAAATAACATAAGAAAACCGGGATATTCTGCAAAATCGCAGTCATACCCGGCTCGTAAATGAACTTTGCCAAGCTGGCATAAAAACCAGCTATCTGATTGCGTGAGATGCGGGAAGTTCTCGCATCGACACGTGCTCTCGCTTTATTTTGGCATATGCGTAGAGATATCTACACCCAAGCCATGAGCCAGTCGACCACCCAGCTGCCCGTCAGCGCGGAAGAAGTGGCATAATGCTCGCATCTGGATATCTACCGGTACGGCTTTGAGATCATTCGTCAGATTGTCCAGCAGATGTTGCTGTTCTTCTGGTGTGAAGGAACGGAACAGTTCCCCTGCCTGCGTGTAATCATCTGTTTTCTCAATCTTTTCTCGTGTGACGTGCCCCTGTAATGGAACACGAGTTTCCCGATAAGCCGGATCTTCCTGTGGACTGTTACCTGAGCTGTTAGGCTCATAGTTTACGGGAGATGGGTCTTGGTTCACGTTCATGAGTCCGTCACGCTGATGATTGCGCACAGGTGCATACGGGCAGTTCACTGGAATTTGAAGATAGTTAGGTCCAAGACGGTGCCGCTGTGTATCCGGGTAAGAGAACAGACGACCCTGCAACAATTTATCTTCAGACGGCTCAATGCCTGGCACAACGGCGCTTGGTGAAAATGCGGCCTGCTCCACTTCCGCGAAGAAATTCTGAGGATTACGATTCAATGTCATGGTCCCTACCGTCTGGAACGGCAGTACATCCTCAGGCCATGTTTTGGTTGGGTCGAGCGGATCAAAAGAGAAATCATCCATCTGCTCCGGCTTCAGCAACTGTACTTGCAGCTTCCACTGCGGAAAATCACCATTCTTGATATGTTCATGCAGATCACGTGTTGCATGGTTGAAATCCTGCCCCTGAACTTCAGCAGCTTCCTGACGTGAGAAAGCGCGAACCCCTTGAACCGATTCCCATTTGTATTTTACATAGTGAACTTCGCCTTGGGCATTGATCCATTTAAATGCGTGTACCCCGAAACCATCCATTTCCCGGTAACTCGCAGGCGTTCCCAGATCAGAGAACAACCAGGTCATCATATGAGTTGATTCCGGGGAGAGGGTCATGAAATCCCAATATCGTGCCGGATCTTGAATGTTGGTATCTGGAGCCGGTTTGAGAGAGTGCACCATATCCGGAAATTTAATTGCATCACGAATGAAGAAAACAGGCAGATGGTTTCCCACAATGTCGTAGTTGCCTTCACGTGTATAAAATTTAACAGCAAACCCGCGAGGATCACGTGCGGTCTCCGGAGAACCCGTACCATGAATAACGGTTGAAAACCGTACAAGCACATCGGTTTCTGTGCCCGGCTCTTGCAGGAAATCAGCTGTCGTGTATGCCTTCATGCTCTGCTCCAGCTTGAACACCCCATGTGCCCCTGCACCCCTTGCATGGACAACGCGTTCAGGAATGCGCTCACGGTCAAAATGGGCGATTTTCTCGATCAGGTGGTAATCCTCCAACAAGGTTGGCCCTCTTCTACCTGCTGTGCGCGAATTTTGATTATCTCCTACCGGTGCTCCCTGGTTAGTTGTCAAACGATCTGTCATCCTGTCGTCCTCCTTATAATGGGTCTCATGTCTGCTGTATCTATCTACTAATTCCAATCATATTCGTTGTTCGCTCAAATATACATTTAGACTTGATCTAACTGTTAAATTGATTCTAACATGTCCTATTCCTTCGTTGCATGAGGTTCCCATGAGTTTAGGATGAGGTTGTCTGGACGAAAAATGAATTACACATGAAGAATACGAAGGGGGCTTCATATGATACTGGAAATCACAAAAAAACGCAGACCGATAACGGTCTACGTCATATTTCACCCTGGATGAGCATAATCAGTGGCACAGTAGTGACTGCTCCTCCATTATTTTTTTTGCTGTACGCAGTCATGTGCTTAGATCATCAGCTCTGACTACTATTTTTCGCATATACTTAATCCGCCAATCGGTAGCCTACGCCTCTTACCGTTACGATATACTGCGGGGACGACGCATTATCGCCCAATTTTTTGCGCAAGCTTTTGATATGAACATCTACCACATTGCTTCCGCCTGTAAAATCAGTCTCCCAGATATCACTAAGCATCTCTTCACGCGAGATGACTGCACCTTTGGCATCAATCAGCTTGAGCAGCAGATCATACTCCGTCTTGGTCAGATGAATGCGATCCTGATCACGCTGCACACTCATGCGTTCCCGATCCAGCACCAAGTCTTTGAATCCGATTCGCTGTCCCTCTTCTGGTAAAAAAGCTCGCTTGGGCATCACAGGACTGCTGCCAATCATGCGTTGTACCCGATATAGCGCCTCCTGCGGGCGTGCAGGCCATACAAGCAACTCCTCCTGAAGCATCGGTCCGCTTGCACTGCCAATCATCTTCTCCCCCACCAAGTAGAGACAAGGTGTCGTATGCTCTGCCTCGCGGTTCAACCGGCTGTGGATTCCTGTGAATGCATCAATCGTTCCGGCAACCGAGAGGTCATAGATCAGTAGATCAAAAACAAGGCGTTCATGGAGATCCGGTTCCCAGCGATGGAACACAAGTACGTCAAAACAGCTATCTGTCAGAGCCTTCACCAGTTCATGCACCTGACCCGGCATCGGGCTGATCAGAATGACACGTCTGGTTATCGGGCAGTTGTCCACGAGAGGTGCCGTTCCTGAATCTGCCAGCGCAGGTTTGACCCGAAGCGGCAAACGGCGGCCTGACCATTTCACTTTTACTTGACCCGTTTGGTTTTGCATTCCCCGCAGACACCTCCAAATACCACATGTGCATGATCTATTGAATAACCGGTTTCTGCCGCTACCTGCTTCATCCATTGTGGAGGAACTTCTGTCATCACCTCGTCCACTTTACCGCATACCTCACACATAATATGCTGGTGATCATCCATCCGGGCGTCATATCGGCTTGCTGTTTCGCCAAGTTTAAGCTCCCTGATCAGCTCTTTGTCTGTTAAATAGCGAAGAGAATTATATACGGTGCCATAAGCCAGATTATACCCCTGTTCCACGAGCCGATTCATTACATCGGCAGCTGTTGGATGGTCTTCTGATTTACGTACGACATCATACACCGCTTGCCGTTGTATCGTCAGATTTAACGTTTTCACAACCAAGTCCCCTTTTTTACTGATTTCAATTGTATATACATCTCGAACATTACGTTCGCTTTAGCTTTTTCATATCAAAATCCATTTTGATTTAGATTAAGTATAAATCTTAATGCATAGGGAAGTCAACATTGTCCCATCCGGCTATGTTTTGGAATTTTTATAGCGCATTAAAACCAAACCCTTCAAACATTTGGGATTATATGGTTCGCTCCCACAACGTTTTTCAGATAAAATAGAGGGATGTGCGTAAAAGGGGGGATGCTGGTTGTTAAGCACGTTTTTTGTCAATCTCTGTGTGATCATTTCCTTTCTGTACCTGTCAGGAATAATCGCCAAATACTACAGCATTCGTTTGCCTTTTCCCTCGCTTCGCGTTCAGCTAGTCGGTGGCTTTTTATTCGGTCTATACGGTACAGTGCTTATGAATTATTCTTTCCATATCAATGACAGTACCATTGTAGATCTGCGGCATTTGGCTGTGGTAACTGCAGCCGTATATCTTGGCGGACTCGCTTCGGTGATTACCGGAGTCATCATTGCCATCCTTCGTATCGTTATGTTTGGTATTACCTCAGCTGCCATTGATGCAGCATTCATCATGGTACTACTCGGGCTGGCTGGTGTGTACTTTGCCTACGCATCGTGGTCCAGATTAACCAAAATTATCACCATGAATCTCGTAGGCATGGCCCTGATATTTATTGTGCTATTGATGAACACGCCCAGCATGAATACATTGATGAAAGTATATCCCATACAGATGACTATCGCCTTTGCCGGCGGCCTTTTCATATATTTCATCGCGGAATTTATCAATAGATCCAACGAGATGTTATTTATGCTGGAACGCCGAGCCTCCACAGACCATCTGACGGACCTGAGCAATCGGCGGCAATTCGAACAGTCTCTCCAGTCTGAGCTTCAGCATGCAAAGCAGTATCATCAGAAGCTTTC
This sequence comes from Paenibacillus amylolyticus, assembly GCF_003719335.1. GTDB lineage: Bacteria > Bacillota > Bacilli > Paenibacillales > Paenibacillaceae > Paenibacillus > Paenibacillus amylolyticus_D. Next base: position 463,211 of record NZ_RIAS01000004.1, on the reverse strand, counting down.
CTTGCTGGTTATTGATATTGATCGATTCAAAAAGGTAAATGATACGTTTGGTCACTCTGCTGGAGATGCGGTATTGAAGCAGCTTGGGCAATTGCTTGTCGAACATGCGCGTTCCACGGATCTTGTTTCCCGTAACGGTGGAGAAGAATTTGCAATTTTATTGCTCGATTGCGGATATCATCAATCCATGGCTATTGCAGAATCTGTGCGGAAAGCCGTGGCCCGATCTCTTTTCATCTTGCCAGACGGGCAGAACGTAAAGCTCACCATCTCCATTGGTGTAGCCGTTTACCCTGATCACTGTGATGACCATGATGACAACGACCTGTTTGACCAAGCTGATCGGGCGCTGTATGAAGCTAAAAATACGGGACGCAACAAGGTATGCTCTCTATCGCCCCGCAATATCACGGTTGTAGATACCGATCCATTTTGAAATGATGAAAAGTCTTAACGTGCAAAAGGGATGTCTCACCTGCCTCAACCAAGGCAAGTGGACATCCCTTTCCTATACATTAATCAAATGAAGTTCTTACAGTTCCCTCTAGACAACGAGTCAGGCCAAAATTTGTTCAATCTCTGCAATAACACCAGCATCCAGCTTAATTCCAGAAGCTGCAGCATTTTCTTTAACCTGTTCCGGACGGCTCGCTCCAACAAGAGCACTGGAAACATTATTTTGCCGCAAGATCCAGGCCAGCGCCAGTTGTCCCACCTTCAGGTTCAGCTTGTCTGCAACTTCGACCAATTGGCGTACTTTGCCGATACGATCTGCGTTGATTTTCCCTTCATCCCAGCCAAGCTTGGCTGCACGGCTATTCTCGGGAATATCAGAGACAGATGTATACTTCCCTGTTAGCAGACCTTGTGCAAGCGGAGAATACACAACCTGTCCGATGCCTTTGCGTTCACCCAAAGGAATGATCTCGCTCTCAATATACCGATCAAACATATTATATACCGGTTGATTCACGACAATGCGATCCAGCAACAGACGATCTGCTGTGCCTAGCGCAGCTTCCATCTGAGCCGCTGTCCACTGGCTTACACCTACATACAACACTTTACCATGGCGCACCAGATCGTCCAGTGCACGAAGAGTCTCCTCAATCGGTGTCTCCTGATGATAACGATGGCAATAGTAGATATCGACATAATCAGTGCCAAGGCGATTCAAGCTGGCCTCACACTGCTCCATAATATGTTTGCGGGACAATCCGTGATCGTTAGGACCGTCACCCATTTTGTTAAACACTTTCGTTGCAAGCACGTAAGAGCTCCGTGAGTACGCTTTCAATGTTTGGCCAAGCAATACTTCGGCAGCGCCCCTCTCATAAGCATTGGCTGTATCAAAAAAGTTAATGCCTTCATCAAATGCCGTTTCAATTGATTTCACTGCATTTTCACGTTCCACATATCCTCCGTACGTCAACCAGCTGCCTAAGCTAATCTCACTTACTTTCAGTCCGCTTCCACCCAACCTGCGATAATCCATGAATGCATGTCCTCCTCAGAATGTAGAAATGATGAAGTTAAGTTCCATATGTTATTGTAACCCAACCTGAACAAATGGAAAGACATATAAATAGAATCTCGGGAAAATACGCAAAAAAGGCACACCGCGATGTGATGTGCCTTTGGTAACCTTGGTAGAGATATTCATCTTCTTAACTCGAATAGAAACATGCCTCTTTTTAACTTCAACAGAAAGCATGTTCTTCTAAAATTCAATAAGGGGATTAGCTTAGGTGACATATACAGATCATGGACAAATTTTTATGGCAAAATAATACTCAGTGCATTTAAAAGCTCAGTCTGCCGAACTGGCTTTGTCAGCACGGCATCAAAGACCTCCGTCTGCTGAATATCCATATGCATCCCATATGGAACGAGCACAATGACAGGCAAGGCTTCAATCTGCTGTTTCAGCGCAATCACGAAATCGACTGTAATGCCCTCACGCAAGCCCAGATCTACAACAGCCACATCCGGCTTGTAACCTTCCTCGATCCACTCATATGCGGTAGCTGAACCCGAAGTCATGCACACATCCATCTCCCATCTTCGCATCAAGGAGGATACCCCCTGCAAAATATCAGGATCTTTGGCGAGCAGCACTTTTTTGGCTTTCAAACGTTGTTGCACACTTGTGATTTGCGGCAAATCCCAATATCTACGTAATGGCAATGAGATCTGGAACTCTGTTTCGTCACCTTGCGGACTGTTCACCTGAATACGACCATGCATCAGAATGGCCAGATTCTGGCTGACTGCTAGCCCGAGATTGCTGCCAATCAGTTTCTCCGTACTGATCGTGTCCAGTTTGGCAGTAGAGGTCCGCAAACGGTTTTCGGATAACAGCTGCCCCGTGTATCTAACCCGTAGCAAGAGACGACTTGTATCCTCTGTTTCCTCGCCCCTCATCTCTGCTGTCACCAGCACAGCACCTTCCCGAGTCGAATCTATTGCGTATTGCATTACATGGCCCAACATCTGGCCAATCTTGATCTCATCACCAATGAAAACTTGCGATACATTCAGATTCAGGTTTAATCCCAGTTCTATCTTTTTGCTTGCGGCTGTTCCGGCATAGAGATAGACGGTGTTCTCAATGGTGCTGACCAAATCAAAGGGATCATCATGAATAACTGTTTTCCCTGCCTCATTGATGTTAAAGTTCATCATGTTGTTGAGCAGTGAAAGCAGAATATTACCGCTCGTTTCAATCATATTCACATACTCAGCTTGTTCCTCCGACATATCGGGTGTCCGCATCAGATCCGTTAATCCCAAAATGCCGTTCAGCGGATTACGAATCTCATGACTCATCAGTTTGAGCATTTGTGTCTTGGTCATGGCCTCGGATTCAGCACGTTCCTTCTCCGCCTGTAATTTCTCTTGTAGCTGTTCTGAATCGCTAAGTCTCTGCTCCTGAACGTGCAACGCACTCTCCAAGTCGACAACGTATCCCAGAAATACAGCCATGGCTTTCAGCGTCTTCATATCGGTTTCACTGATCTTATATCCTGGATCGTCCATTATGCATATCGTTCCGAAGGCTTCACCTGTTCTACGTACAATAGGTACTCCCACGAAAAATCGATTTCCCAATCCACCCGTGACATCCATTAATCGTGTCACAGAATGCCCGGTGGTCTCCGAAATGGTGACGACACTGTTATTGTCTCTCAAGACCAGGCTGCAGTAAGATTCCATAAACGGAAGTGCAGTCCCTTTGACAATCAATTCTTCCTTGCGGTTGAAGGCTTCCAGAATGAAATTGGTCACTCCATCATTCGTAGCTACGAAGATGGTATTCACTCTTAATATGCCACTTAATACGTCCACAATGTGGGACGCTGCTTCTTCAATATTTTCATAGAAGCCTTGGTTAACGCCTTCTACCGTCCCCATGATCCAACCCCTCTTTGTTTGTCTTGGCTGCTATATTAAATTCACCGATCAGAATGTTAATTCACATGCAGGGGTCTGCCGGGGAATCCGAACGATTGTCACAAACTATACTTATATGTTTAACACCACAGAAGTACAAGAGAATCATCCTGGTGCCTGTAACCTCTTTTCTCACCGAACAGATCTGAAAAAACGCTTCGATCCACGATATCTGTCTTGTAAGTTTATACTTGCAGGGTAAGTAGAAATTATACGCCTCTGTTTGACATTTGGGAACCTTAAACCCGCGCCAAATCCCGGAAGACGCTCTTCTTCCTCACAGGGGGTGTGATCATAATCACACCCAAAAAACCACATATAGTTTATAAATGGATAATATCAATCTACATGTAGTATATATCTCATATATTAATCCAATTATAATCTATTCAAAAATCATTTAGGAGGCACGTTTACATGACTATGCTAGAGCATGCCGCACCACCGGCAACCGATCTGTTATCTGACCTGGGAAGACGTATTATTGGCGCAGAAGACGCTGATACGCTGAGGGAGAATGCAAATCTGAATGGAGATTCCTTCAGCGGCAAGATGAGCAGGCTCGGATCGGAGACAGCCAAATGGCATGCCATGCGTCATGTATTGCCAGAAGCGCTTGCAGATGCGGTGGAGAATGGCGATCTGTATGTGCACGATCTGGATCAGTATGCCCTCGGAACAACCAACTGCATTTTTATTCCATTCGATCGATTGCTGGCTTCCGGCTTCAATACGGGGAATGGATCGGTTCGCACACCACAGACGATTATGTCTGCGATGGCTCTGGTCGCAATCATCTTTCAGTCGCAGCAAAACAGCCAGTACGGCGGCGTATCTGCCAACAAAATCGACTGGGATCTCGCACCTTATGTGCAGCGTTCATTCATAAAACATTTCCGCAAAGGGCAGCGGCTTTTTAATGAACAGGCTTTGCTCACGGACGAGCAGCTGCATCTGGACAGCACCGAAGCGAAGCAGCATTGCCCACATGCATTTGCTTTTGCATATGAAGAGACGGAGCTGGAAACAGGACAAGCTGCCGAATCTCTTATACATAACCTGAATACGATGAGCAGTCGGGCGGGCGGACAGATTCCCTTTACATCGCTGAACTATGGCATGTGTACATCAGCTGAGGGTCGTCTTGTGTCCCGCTCCCTGCTGGAAGCAACGATTCGTGGCCTTGGACATGGGGAAACGCCTGTATTTCCACAGCATATTTTTCAGTGCAAGCAAGGGGTTAATCAGGCCCAGGGCGACCCGAACTATGACTTATTCCGCCTGGCGGTAACCTGTTCTTCGCGGCGCATGTACCCTAACTTTGTCAATGTGGATGCAACGTTTAATTTACCTTTTTATCATCCGGAAGACCCGGACACGATCATTGCGACGATGGGCTGCCGCACACGTACCCTTGCGGATCGGTTTGGACGAAATCGGCAGAGTGGTAAAGGAAATCTGTCCTTCAATACCGTCAATCTGGTGAAGCTCGGGATTCGGTTTGGCATTTGCCAAAATCAGCGGGCTGTCGCGGATCGGGAAGGATTCTATGTGGCTCTGGATAAAATCATGCACAACGCTGTGGATGGTTTACTTCATCGGTATGCCATTCAGAAAAAACAGCCTGCCAAATCATCGGACTTCATGATGCGTGAGGGGGTATGGGAAGGCGGAGAGAAGCTGGAACCGGATGAGCCGGTTGCCGATCTGTTGAAACACGGCACGTTGTCTCTTGGATTTATCGGACTCGCCGAATGTATGACTGCTATGTATGGGCGCCATCATGGACAAGATATGCATGTGCATCGCGAGGCGCTGCATGTGATTCGCACGATGAGAGCGTTCTGTGATCGGATGAGTGAGTTGCATAACCTGAACGTTACGCTCTTTGCTACACCTGCTGAAGGTCTATCCGGCAAATTCACCAAATTAGACCGGGCACGGTACGGGCCCATCTCCGGTGTAAATGAGCGGGAATATTATACGAACTCATTCCATATTCCGGTCTATTATAACCTTCCAGCCTACCGTAAGATCGAACTGGAAGCTCCATTTCACGCTCTGTGTAATGCGGGAGCCATCTCTTATGTTGAACTTGACGGCAATGTACGGGCGAATACAGCAGCCTTTATGCGTATCGTACAGTACGCGCTGGCACAGGATATCGGTTACTTCTCGATTAACCATCCGATTGATCGCTGCCCTGAATGCGGGTATGAGGGGGCCATCGGTGATACCTGCCCAGAATGTGAAGTTCACGAAAATGAGGTTCACTTCCAGCGCTTGCGCCGTGTAACCGGTTATCTGACAGGAGATTACAAGGTACGCTTCAATGCTGCGAAGCAGGCCGAAGTGCGGGATCGGGTGAAACACCGGTGAATCTGTTTGGTTACATTCCCGAGTCGGTCAATGAAGGAACCGGCCTGCGTGCTGTGCTGTTTATCAGCGGATGCCGCCACGCATGTCCGGGCTGCTTCAGCCCGGATTCTTGGAGTTTCCGCGCAGGTGAACCCTTTACAGAAGAGTGGCAGCAGCAGATTTTGCAGGAGGTCACGAACCATCCGCTGCTGGATGGCGTGACGTTATGCGGGGGTGACCCCTTTTTCTCAGCAGCAGCATGTACTCGGTGGGTACGCCAGTTTCGGGATGCCCGTCCGGATCTGACAGTATGGGCGTACACGGGGTTTGATTACGAAGAACTCATTACCGACCCGGAGAGAGCCGCGCTTGCGCAGCTGTGTGACGTAATTATTGACGGACGATACGTTGCGGCAGAGCGCGATGTATCTCTGCCCTTCCGTGGAAGCCGTAATCAGCGTTTGATCGATGTACGGGCCACTCAGGCATCTGGAAACATCGTTACATTGCATCTCGGTGCAGTGTAACGATGTTTTTATTGTATACAGAAAAAACGAGCAATAAAGTGAACACCAAAAAGTAAAGCAGCCTCTGCTGCTGTTCGCATGTTCAGAGCCTGCTTCACTAACCCTCGTTATACCTGAAACCTTTGGATGACCTGATTCAGTTCGTAAGCCAAACTTCTCAGCTCGTGAGAGAGGCTTGATACTTCTTCCATCAGCGCCAGTTGTTCTTCCGAAGAAGCACGGGCCTTGTTCGCATTGTCGGATGAATCCGTGGCCACGGTACCCAGCTGTTCCAGGGAAGCTGCAATCTGATCACTGCTGGCTGACATTTGCTCGGAGGCGGCAGATACTTCGTAGACTTGTCCCGATACCTTTTGAATAGATTCGACGATCTGGCGGAAAGTTTCTGCCGTTACGACGGATGTCTCTGCTCCTTGTTTAGCGACATCCACCGACTCTTCAATGGAGGTCACTGCCTTCTCCGTATGATTCAGAATACCTTGCAAGATCTGGTCGATCTGATCGGAAGACTCTTTGGAGCGAGCCGAAAGCTTCTGAATCTCTTGTGCAACCACGGCAAAGCCTCTTCCTGTCTCCCCTGCTCTAGCTGCCTCAATGGAAGCATTCAGCGCAAGCAGGCTCGTCTGATCCGCAATATCCCGAATCATGGACATGATTCCACCGATGCTGCCGTTCAGTTGTTGAAGATCATGGAGAACGACAACCGTGCCTGACATGTTAAGTTCAATCTTCTGCATCTGATCGACCATCGTTGTAATATCTGCCTCGCCTCGGCTAGCGAGATCGGTTGTATCCGAAGCCAGTTCAGCAACCACCTGAGATGAATCAGCAATTCGTTTGATGCCAATGACCATTTCGCCAATGGATTCCTGGCATTCATTCGTGGATTGTCGTTGCTGTTCTGCCCCGGAGGACACCTGCAGCATCGATTCGGTAATCTCTTGTGAAGCTTCAGTGGTACGTTCTGAACTCATCTGAAGATCCGCAGCTGAGCGGGTCACACTCGCAGAAGTGGACTGAATGCCTGTAATCAGTTGCTGTAGACCCCCAAGCATATGATTAAATGCGTTGGCAGTTTGGCCGATCTCATTGTTATTGCGTACATCCAGGCTGACGGTCAGATTACCCTCGGCTGCCTGCTTCGATACGTCTGCCAGTTTCTGTAATGGTCGAAGTACAATTCGAGCCAGAATGACCATAACCAGAATCATGATGATTGCAATGGCAAATCCACTCCCCAGACTGTACAAAAACATCCACATCTGATCCTGCTTGACTTGGGCTGCGTCCAAATCCAGACCAAAAATAGCAATCGTCTTACCCGTATCATCTTTAATCGTGCTTAGATAGGTCACCCACGTCCCAGCAGTATCCGTGTAAGATTCTGTAAGAGCGGTTCCGTTCTGGAATACATGATCATATGTATCTTGAACTATATCTGGAATTTCATATTCGACACCGGGAACCATATCCATTTCATAGAGAGCCTGATTGACTTGCAACCCAGTTAAGATCTGTTTCCCATCACGTTCAATAATATCCGATTTGAATATATAGGCGTTTGCAATGGAGGCAACGCCTGTCATCGCATCGAGTTGTTCTTTCAATGACGTCAGTTCGGGAGATGTTGGGTTAGGTGAAGCCTCCAGTTGCTGATTCGCTTGTTCTACCCATTTATGGTTGAGCTGAAGCTGATTGGACAGCGCCTTACCTACCTGATTGATTTCTTCGTAGTAAGCCTGCTGACTTTGTTTGAAATTCAACACACTCATCAGGATGATCATTACAAACAAAATGATGGCAATCAGGACAGAACTGGTGAAAACTAAACTTCGATTGCGGAAGTAGCGTAACATTGGAGATTCCCCTTTTCCTTTACTTTTCTAGCTTACATATCCGTCCTGATAAAGAATGCGTTCGGGTTCGATTCCTTTCTCCACCTATGCCTATAGCATATGATATGAAACTATATAGTATATATCGTTATATAATTGTTATTTATGAATGGGGATTATGTAAAAATCAAAAAAGGCCCACCCGCAAAAACGGGTTGACCTCATACGTATAAAGAGTAGGAATAGAAGAAGATTAGTGACTTCTCACTCTATTCTTAACCTATTCCTAACCTCTTCTTATTCCATCCTGAAGGTTAACGAACTTCAAAATGACGAACACGGGCGCCCGCAGGTAACACCAGGAAGACATCCTGCACTCCTGATGCGCCTGTCAGTTCAACCTGTACCGTAGACCACCGCTGGGCACCGCCTTGTGCCAGTTCTACACGTCCTGCGATTATACCATCTGGCGCACCCAATCTCACCTCCAGCACACCTCCCTGCTGTTCTGAGGATAGACGTGCCACAAAAGCAGTGGCCCCGTTGCCGAGGTCGGCATCTTTAAAGACGATCCACCCCTGCTCCCCTATGACACGGACAGCTGTGCCGCCCTCTTTGCACTCATCCAGTTCCACACTCTGATAAGCATCATAGTTCTCGGCGCGTGTAGTCACACTCAGGTCACGAGCAGGTATGGTCTCTCCATCTATTTTTAGATCCGCGACCAACTGCACATCCGAGGAAGATTTGGCTGCCATAATCGAATAGATGCCCTCCTCCACTACATAGCGATCACGAGTAACATCCCAGATGGCCAGCTCCTGAACAGGCAGGTCAAAATGAACGGTTGCTGTTGCTCCAGCTTCAATATGAAGACGTCGGAATGCTTTTAGCGTTTTGAGTGGACGTTTCACTCGTGACTTGCCTGCGCGCACATACAACTGCACGACCTCGTCACTGGCGATTGAACTAGTATTCGTCACATCCACACGAATGGCAACGCGGTCGTCTTTTCCTGCTTGTGCAGGACTAACCTCCAGATTGCTGTATTTAAATGAAGCATAGGTCAGACCATGTCCGAACGGATATAACACATTTCCTTCAAAATATTGATACGTGCGACCCGCTTGGATAATGTCATAATCCCGGATATCAGGCAGTTGATCTTCCGATTGCACCCAGGTCATGTTCAGACGGCCCGCAGGTGCATAATCTCCGTACAATACGTCAGCTACTGCGTTCCCCAGCTCCTGTCCGGCGTGTGACGTATACAGGACGGCTGGAATATTCTCCTGAACCCAGTTGCAGGTAAATGGATAACTTCCTACAATCACCACTATGGTGCTCGGGTTAGCCTCATATACAGCCTTTACCAGTTGAAGCTGTGATTCAGCCAGCTCCAGACTTGGGCGATCCACTTCTTCTTTGCCGTTAACAAGCGGGTTGTTACCGACAAATACAATCGCTGTCTCGGCTTCTTTGGCTACAGCAACAGCTTCGTCAATCCCACTGGATGCGACATTTTGCTCGAATAGCTCTGCAACACCGAACGTTTTCAACTCTTCGGTCACCTTGAGTGCATCATGACCATCGTTCGATGCCGTCACGGTTTTACCATTCCATGTGGTAAGCCCCACACGACCATCCGCCTGTGGCAACAGATGAAATACTTCTTTGACAAACCAGCCGTATACTTCATTAGCCGAAGCTGTGACAGACTCTTCATCTGTGGTCAGGTATTTGCCGTTACTCTCCGCCTGCAACGTGTAACTGCCAAACCCCCAATCCGTCACCCGGAATATCTCGGCTTCTTCTGAAGCTTTCACTGCCATCTCAGATGAGCCTTCCGCTCTGGTTAGGCCCAGCTTTTGGCCACTTGCTGCAGATGTCAGCGTGATGCGATCGTCACCATCTTTGAAGGTAACATTATCACTGCCCACTTTGCCGCGAATGGCTTCCAGAGGCGTGATGCTGTAGGGTAGCGTACCCGCATACCAATCCCGATAGACCGTTCCGCCGAGCTGACCAATCACAGCTACTTTTCCTGCTTTTGTTTTGTCTAATGGAAGGGTGCCTTTATCGTTTTTGAGCAGTACCACTTGCTCTCTTGCCGCCCGGAGAGAAAGTGCTTTGGCCTTCTCCGTCATCATGGATTCCTCGCCAATTGCAGCGTACGGATTGCCTTCTTCCGGATCAAATTCACCTAGACGGAATCTCACACGGAATGTATTGAACAAAGCTTTGTCGATATCTTCCATGGTCAGGAGCCCCTGCTCCAGCCCTTCACGAAGCGCTTGTTTGGACAGTTCGGCATCATCGGTGATGCTGTCAATACCTGCTTTGACCGACTCTACCGTACCCGGTGTGTGTGAATCATAATACTTATGATCATTCTTGATGCCCATCACGTCGCCCGCATCACTGACGATAAATCCGTCCATCCCCCATTCACCTTTGACGATCTCGTTCACAAAAGGATGCAGTAGAGCCGGCGTGCCATTAATCGAGTTGTACGCTGTCATCATCGACTGTGCTCCGCCTTGCTTGAATGGCTTTTCAAATGCTTTCAAATAATATTCGCGCATATTGCGTGGATCAATGCTGGATGAACCGTTGCCACGATCCACTTCGTTGTTGTTGCCTAGGAAGTGTTTGAGCGTCGCTACGGCCTTGTAATACTTGGGATGGTCGCCCTGAATGCCTTTGACCAGTGCGGTTGTCAACTCTGCAGTCAGTTCCGGGTCCTCACCATACGCCTCTTCATTTCGTCCCCAGCGCGGGTCACGTTCCATATCCACCGTGGGTGCCCAGAGTGTAAGACCGTTGACGGCAGGATTGCGTTTATAAAATACACGCGCCTCGTCTCCGATAACGGAGCCGATCTCTTTCATCAGGTCTGTATCCCACGTACATGCCAGCCCTACAGGCTGTGGGAATGAGGTAGCTTCACCAAGCCATGCCAAGCCGTGAGCAGCTTCCGTTCCATGTTTGTAAGCAGCAACACCCAGGCGTTCTACGGCTGGCTGGTATTGCAGCATGGATTCAATTTTTTCATCGTCCGTCAAGCGGGACACAAGGTCCTTCACTCGATCGTTAAGTGCCATTGTTGTATCTTGAAACGGATATTTCGTTTGATGAGTTGTCATATCTAATCTCCCTTTAATGTATAGTGTAGAATTATGATAGCGAATACATTTTAATTCGTGGAAGTGGTCCATAACTTCTGAATTTTCTCTCCAAAATAAGTAAGAAACCTTTATAAATCACGATATATATATATTTCAAAAAATATAAACCATAAATCTAAAACGGTTTCGATAATCCTACTATAAAACATTCTGATATAAAAAAACAGAGGGGCATTTCAAGAAAATGTTCCTCTTCCTTTCTTAAAATAAGCGGCTGCTCGTTTTTTTCTGGCATACTCTGGCAATCCTGAATAGAAGTACAGGGACTCAGCTTCTGAACGTCCCCTATTATGCTGTGATCATGATCTAGGAGGAAACCATTCCATGAATAACAATGAGCAGTTGAAGACCAACTTGCCGCAGGTACCCGAATCTCTGTGGCGTGCCGCGAATACATTCGAATCTTATCCGAAGTTAACAGAAGATACTACAGCTGATGTAGCAATTATCGGAGCCGGGATCGCTGGCATTACAACAGCGTACTTGCTGGCCCAGTCTGGTCTGAGTGTGGTTTTGCTTGAAGCCGGAAAAGTGCTGGACGGCACAACCGGACATACAACAGCCAAAGTATCTGCACAGCACGGCGTCATCTATGATGAAATCATGCATCACTTCGGACATGAGCAGGCACGGATGTACTATGAAGGGAATGCAAATGCAGCGAGCTGGATGCGCAGTCTAGTCAAGGAAAAGCAGATCGATTGTCAGTGGGCTGATGAAGATGCCTATGTCTATATTCAATCCGAAGACAATATCAAAAAGCTGGAGGTCGAGCTGACCGCTTATGGTAAACTCAACATCCCTGGTGAATGGGTAGACCCCCTTCCGATTCCTGTCCCCTCCAGAGCAGGCATTCGTATGCCTGGACAAGCACGTTTCGACCCTTTAGCTTACCTGCATTACCTGCTTGCTTCAGCTGTGAAGCAAGGGGTTCGTGTCTATGAACATACGACGGTAACGGACGTGGAAGAAGAAACCTCTCTGAAAATCCGAACCTATGGCGGTTCATTCGTGACGGCAGAGCATATCGTTGTCGCTTCCCATTTTCCCGTATACGATCCCGGTTTTTACTTTACGCGACTTCATGCTGAACGCTCCTATGCGGTGATGGTTGAACCCGAGAAGCCCTATGCAGGCGGCATGTACATCTCCGATGATGATCCAGCCCGTTCTCTTCGTGCTGTTATCCATAATGGTAAAGAGCATATTCTGTTCGGCGGAGAAAATCATAAAACCGGACAAGGCATCTGTACCTTTGGCCACTACGAGCGTCTGGAAAAGTATGCGTCCGAGACGTTTGGGATTCGCAATATCCCGTTTCGCTGGTCTGCCCAGGATCTGATCTCGATAGATAAAGTGCCCTACATCGGGCCGATCACCGGAAGGCATGAACGGATATATGTCGCTACAGGCTTTGCCAAATGGGGCATGACCACAGGCACGATGGCTGGACATCTGCTGGCAGACCGAATTACCGGCAGAGATAATCCGCACGCAGAAGTATTTGATCCGGCAAGATTCAAGGCAGACCCGAGTTTCAAACACTTTATCGTAGAGAACGTCAATGTTGCGAAGGAGTTAATTGCAGGCAAAGTCGGCATCGTGCACAAAAATGTAAACGAGCTTGGCAACGACGAGGGCGCAGTCGTGCGTCATAACGGTAAAAGGGCTGGTGCCTATAAGGACACCAGCGGTAAGCTGTTCCTGGTGGACACGACATGCACCCACTTGGGATGCGAAGTGGAGTGGAATAATGGGGAACGTTCCTGGGACTGCCCGTGTCACGGCTCCCGGTTTAATTATGAAGGACATGTCATTGAAGGGCCTGCGGTCGAAGACTTGCCCATCCTGGATGTGCAGGAGCAGTAAATACAGTAGAAGTAAACCATGTAGCATATAAGCCCTACCAGATGCACAGAAGATGTATTTCTGAACTCCATGTGTGAACGTACGTAGAGTTCCCTGACATACATCTCATCTCATAGACCGGATCGGTATCCGTCTCCAGACGGAAGCAGCCGAGCCGGTTTTTCTGTATGCTGATATAGAAGTAGGTTATAACACGATCTCACATTACATCAATACTGAATGCGTGGATGAGTCCACTAGTACTGCACTAAAACCATACATACGAATGATTTTAGAACAGAACCAAGAGCAGGGAACGATGTGAATGTAAACATCCAGTTTAAAATAAGGCTTCGAAAGGAACACAAGATGAATAGACAACAATTTATGCAAGCTATGGAATTGGTTTTACGTCCGATGGACCGGCTGGAACGTGCTGAACTACTTGCAGGTTATGCCCACAAGTTTACGCTAGGGTTACGTGAAGGCAAATCGGAGGAAGACATTGCACGGGAGCTCGGCCACCCGGAGGAGATTGCACGTAAAGTACTCGGTGAACGGTATAACGCTAACGCATACTCTGACACATCCGATAGAGGTAGAGTTCCCTTCGATGCACCATCGTTCAGAGAGATGAAACCACCTGTTAATCACAATCGGGCTACGCGGAACTTTTTTGTATGCATCGGTCTGATCTTCCTTAACCTTGCACTCATGATTCCGATCGGTCTTAGCCTCTGGTCCGTGTGGCTTACGATTGCAAGTCTATCCTTACTTGCTCTGGCTCCTGTCGCTGCTGCCTTCGACTATCTGTATCTGAATCACCTTGAAACAACAGAAGTTTTCGTTGCCATTGGGCTGCTCGGTATCGGCATTCTGTTTGCCCTTGCCTCCAAATTTGTCTTTATTGCATTTAAGAATGTGACACTTCGCTATATTCGGTGGAATGTAAACGTGATGAAAGGGGATGTTTCTGCATGAGCACCAAAAAATGGATAGCACTTGCTCTCGTCTGCATTGGAATAGGTTTACTTGGAACATCGGTCTATGGTTTTCAGTTCAAGGATGAAAGGGAAGCCTACAGCAAGCGGTGGGAACTCAACACCGGGGGACTGCAAGATGATCTGCAAAATATTCAGCTGGATGGTAACTTTAATGCGGATATTGAATTCATCGTTAGTCCAGATAACAATGCGTATATCGAAGTGGATGGAAAGTGGGATCCTGAGGTTATTCAAAGTTTCGAGGAGGCAAGTTTTACTGATGGAACATTCCAGCTGGCGCTGCAAAAACACAACCGTCTGAAGTTGTTCTCTTTTAATTGGAACTGGGGGGAACAAGATTCAAGAATAATCGTGGCTTTGCCAAAAGGATATCCCTTGAATGATGTCACATTACACTCTAGCTCAGCGGATTGGGATATAACTGGGCTAAATGCTGAACACTTGGAGATGAAAAGCACCTCAGGCTCCATCGTATTGCGTGATATTCAGGTTCCTCGCATTGAATTGTCACTGACCTCAGGGGACATTGCTGCTTCTGCTATCCAAGGCGATTTAGCCGTAGAACAGACATCAGGAAGCTTCACGGCAACACGAATCGATGGAAAAGTAAACAGCGTGATTCAATCAGGAGATGTGGAAATTGCACAATTGAATGGTGAGGCTAATGTTGAATTCACATCCGGCAGTATTGATATCCAGCAATCTCACGCAGCGCCTATTCAGGTATCAGGGACATCGGGGGATATATCTATTCAAGCTGCGCCTGATTTTGATGGGATTTATGAGGCCAAGGCTACTTCGGGCGATGTTAATATACCGGAGTCACCAGGCATAAGTCAGGATGTGATCCAGGCACGCACGACCTCTGGTAGCATTCGAATCACCCAACCGCGCTAACGTGTGATGAAGCATATTTCCGATCATTGGGTAAAGTATAGTATAATCAAGTGCTAACCCAAATGCTGAGGAGGAATATTCCTATGGAACTTAAAAATAAAACAGCCATCATTACTGGCGCCGGTAAAGGTATTGGACGTGCCATCGCGGAAGCCCTTGCCAAAGAAGGCGTACATCTTGGACTGATCGCCCGCACAGCTTCCGATCTGCAAGCTCTTCAAGAGTCTTTAAGCCAGCAATATGGCGTGAAAGTAACGAGTGCTGCAGCAGACATCTCGGATCGCTCTCAAGCTGAAGCAGCGGTAGCAGCTATTGAGATGGAGCTTGGAGCGGTAGATATCCTCATTAACAATGCCGGAATTGGAAGTTTCGGTACACTGTTAGAGATGGATCCTGAAGAGTGGGAACGCATCCTGCATGTGAATGTCATGGGTACATACTATGTAACTCGCGCCATTCTTCCAAGCATGATCAAGGAAAGCAGCGGCAGCATCATTAACATTGCTTCAACGGCAGGTGAGCGCGGATTCGCTACAGGTTCAGCCTACTGTGCGTCCAAATTCGCATTGCTTGGCATGACGGAATCCTTAATGCAGGAAGTTCGCAAATCCAACATTCGTGTAACCGCGTTGACACCAAGCACCGTGAATACGGAACTGGCTGTGAATGCCGGACTCAAAATCGGAGACGAGGATCGCATGATGCAAGCCGAAGATGTAGCCGAACTGGCGCTGGCCACACTCAAGCTGTCTGACCGCGTATTCGTCAAAGCCGCAGGGATCTGGACAACCAATCCACAGTAAGATGTGAGTGAAGGTTTCCACCAATGAATTGAGGCATGCAATGAAGACACCATCAACCAGCATTTTGGTTGGTGGTTTTTGTGTTTATTATAGAAAGGATAACAAACGCATTCGTGAAGATGCTGAAGGTAAAAAATTCAAAATTAGATATGACTCTGCTGGGAAACGTCAGGAGTTTGAATATCATGAGTAAGACCAAACCAGTTATGACTGTGTTTGCTGGAACCAACGGGGCAGAATGGTCATTAGATTGCTGAAGAGGATATCCGTTATCGATATGGTGAATCATTGAAGAACCTTACACCAGCTCTAACCACTGCAGATCGAGTTGTCATCATTGATAATACATACGAGCCTATTATTGTAGCGGAAATCATGAAAGAGCAATTAATCTATCGTGTAGATCTCATCCCTGCTTGGGCTAATCCTATTTTGGCTCAATACTGATACTCGAGTGACATTATAACTGTGACTACATCCCTTAAAGCTTACGTATCAATATCTTCGGACAGAGGTCAGGCTCCCCTCACCTCCAATAACAACAGAAAGGTCCCAGCCTATAGGCTGGGGCTTTTTTTGTTGCTCAGAATTTGTTCAGAATAATGTGATATGGTCAAGCGAGCTAAAGTATAGAGACTTGGGGAAGGAAGATGGAAATTGTCGAATCAAGGAGCACAGGCAAAAAAATTCAGTACGAATTTCTCTGATTGGAAACAAGTAGCTTTAAAAATCGTTCGGCTAAAATTGTCGTTTTTGTTGCTGTTTAGCACATTTATGCCGATCAATTGGGGACAAGTAGCAAATGCAGCACCTATAACGAGTTCCCTTGATAATTGGTACATCCGATCCATCGGACAAAATATGATTGGTGTGACATACGGCAACGGCATGTATGTAGCGGTTGGAACAAGTGGAACGGTGTTGACCTCCAGTGACGGAGTGAACTGGATGACCCGCACAGCGGGCACCGCAACTCAATTAAATGGTGTTGCCTATAGCAACGGCACATATGTGGCGGTGGGACAAGGTGGAAGGATATTGACCTCCAGTGACGGAATGAGCTGGATAATCCGCGATTCTGGCACCACGAATGATCTTCGTACAGTCAATTACATCAACGGCGCGTATATGGCGGTAGGTGCAAATGGAACAATCTTGACCTCTGGTGACGGAGTGAGCTGGACGAGCCAGGCCTCAGGCACCACCCAATTTCTTTTTGCCGTCAACTACTTCAATGGCACGTATATGGCGGTGGGGGCCGTTGGAACGATCTTAACCTCCAGTGACGGAGCGAGTTGGACGAGCCGCTCGTCGGGCACCACTACTGGCCTATACGGTGTAAGCTACGCCAACGGCACGTACGTAGTGGTGGGGTTAAGTGGAAAAATCTTGACTTCCAGCGACGGAACGAACTGGACAAGCCGCACATCGGGCACCACAAATAATCTTGTTGGCTTAATCTACGGCAACGGCACGTATGTGGCGGTTGGGATAGGTGGAACGATCGTGACCTCAAGTGACGGAGTGAGCTGGATGACCCGCATGTCGGGAACCACGAATAGTCTTGTTGGCATCAGCTACGACAACGGCACGTATATGGCGGTGGGTAATGGTGGAACGATTGTGACCTCCAGTGACGGAGCCAGCTGGACGAGCTCCCTGTCAAGTGTTGTCTCGAATCATCTTTTCGGTATCAGCTACGACAACGGCACGTATATAGGGGTGGGCAATGGGGGGACGATTGTGACCTCAAGTGACGGAGCGAGCTGGACGGCCCGCTCGTCGGGCACCTCGTTTCCTCTATACGGCTTCAGCTATGGCAACGGCACCTACGTGGCGGTGGGTTATGGTGGAAGGATATTAACCTCTAATGACGGAACGAGTTGGACGAGCCAAACATCGGGTACTTCGAATCATCTTTATGGCGTCACCTACGGCAACGGCAAGTATGTTGCGTCGGGGGCAAGTGGAACCATATTAATCTCTAGTGACGGATTGAATTGGACAAGCAGTTCGTCAGGTATTACCAATGATCTATGGAACATGACTTACAGCAATGGTACGTATGTGGCGATAGGAGTAAATGGAACGATACTGACCTCCAGTGACGGAGCGAGCTGGACGAGCCAGACGACAGGCACCACGAAAAATCTTTACGGTATCAGCTACGACAACGGCACGTACATGGTGGTGGGGCAAAGTGGAACGATCTTGACCTCCAGTGACGGAGTGAGCTGGACGAATCAAACGTCTGGCACCACCAATGAACTTCGTGGTGTAAGCTACGCCAACGGTACGTATATGGCGGTAGGGGTAAGCGGAACGATCTTGACCTCCACTGACGGAGCGAGCTGGACGGCCCACACGTCAGGCACCTTGAGTACTCTATATGGTGCCATCTACGTCAACAGCAAGTATGTGATGGTTGGGACAAACGGAATAATTTTGCAATCACCAGCAGTAGCCACAGTGACCAATGCGGCAACGCCGGGCATTGATAACCAGCCGACGGGCGCCACGGTAAATGAAGGCGACAGCAGCCCGAACTTGAGCGTAGTAGCCAACGTAAGTGACGGCGGAACGCTGTCCTACCAGTGGTACAGCAATACGGCGAACAGCACGAACGGCGGCACTGCAATCGCAGGTGCAACCGGCACAACCTTTGCCGCGCCGACGACACCGACAGGCACGACCTACTACTATGCTGTCGTGACGAACACAAACAACAGCGTGAGCGGCACCAAGACGGCAACGGCAACGAGCAACATCGCTGCGGTCAACGTGAACGCACTGACCAACGCGGCTACTCCGGGCATTGATAACCAGCCGACGGGCGCCACGGTTAACGAAGGAGACAACAGCCCGAACTTGAGCGTAGCGGCCAGTGTAAGTGACGGTGGAGTACTGTCCTACCAGTGGTACAGCAATACGGCGAACAGCACGAACGGCGGCACTGCAATCGCAGGTGCAACCGGCACAACCTTTGCCGCGCCGACGACACCGACAGGCACGACCTACTACTATGCTGTCGTGACGAACACAAACAACAGCGTGAGCGGCACCAAGACGGCAACGGCAACGAGCAACATCGCTGCGGTCAACGTGAACGCACTAACCAACGCGGCAACGCCGGGCATTGATAACCAGCCGACGGGCGCCACGGTTAACGAAGGAGACAACAGCCCGAACTTGAGCGTAGCAGCCAACGTAAGTGACGGCGGAACGCTGTCCTACCAGTGGTACAGCAATACGGCGAACAGCACGAACGGCGGCACTGCAATCGCAGGTGCAACCGGCACAACCTTTGCCGCGCCGACGACACCGACAGGCACGACCTACTACTATGCTGTCGTGACGAACACAAACAACAGCGTGAGCGGCACCAAGACGGCAACGGCAACGAGCAACATCGCTGCGGTCAACGTGAACATCGCACCTACCCATACGATTGCTCCTATTGCGGATCAAACGTTAGCTTCACTTACTCAAGGTTACGCTCCGGGTACCCAAGAGACAAAAACTATCGATGTAACTAATACTGGTACAAGCAATTTATCGAATCTGCAGGCTACGGTTAGCGGAAACCATGCCAGCAATTTTGTGATTACGCAGCCGAGTACAACATTAATGAACGGAGCGACCACGTCAGCCTTTACGGTTAAAGCGAAAGATGGCTTGCCAGCGGGGACATATACCGCAACAATAACGTTATCAGCAACCCGAATGACGGATGTGACGTTTACGGTGATACAAGTTGTGAACATGCCGAACGCACCGGCAAATCCGCAAAACCTTGTGGCTATCGGAGGAAACGGTGAGGTTACGCTAAATTGGAGTACGGTAACGGGAGCAACGTATTACAACCTTTATATGGCGACTGATCCAAGTCAGCTTAGTAACGCTTCAGTTGTTACCGTCACTTCCTTTACCTACAATGTACAAAACTTGCTAAACGGCACGACCTATTTCTTTACAGTGAAAGCAGGTAACTCGGGAGGCTTGAGTGGGGAATCGAATCAGGCAAATGCCACTCCTGCAACTGTACCAGCAGCACCAACGAATATTTTGGCAGTAGCTGGAAACGGAGAAGCCACCGTTACCTTTACAGCTCCAACCGAGAACGGTGGAAGTCCGATTACGGGGTATGAAGTAACCGTTTCACCAGGGAATGTAGTCACTACAGGAGCGGCAAACCCGATTGTGATTACAGGTTTAACGAATGGAACGAGCTATACGTTTAGGGTGAAAGCGATCAATGGTGTAGGAAAAAGTGCAGCCTCCGCTGATTCGAATGCGGTCATTCCGCAAACGCCATCCGGCGGCAGCACGGTTCCTATCGATACGCCATCCGTGTCTAGTACTCCAACGATCCCGGAGAAAACGACTACGGAAATGGATATATTTGTCAACGGTAAAGCGGAGAATGCGGGGACTATAACGAGAACACAACGAAACGGTCAAACCGTTACAACCGTGCTTATTGATCAGAAAAAGCTGGAGGACAAGCTCACGGCGGAAGGCCAAAATGCTGTGGTGGCGATACTTGTAAACAGCGAATCCCATGTGGCCGTCGGCTCACTGAACGGTCAGATGGTGAAAAACATGGAGGACAAACAAGCTGTTCTTGAGATCAAAACCGATCGTGCGACCTATACGATTCCAGCGCAACAAATCAATATTAATACCATATCCGAGCAAGTCGGCAAGTCGGTAGCCTTGCAAGACATCCAGGTACAAATCGAAATCTCCGAACCTACAACAGATATGGTGAAAGTTGTTGAGAATGCGGCAGCCAAGGGAACGTTCACGCTTGTCGTACCGCCGTTAAACTTTACGGTGAAGGGCATCTACGGAGATAAGACTGTCGAAGTATCGAAGTTTAATGCCTATGTCAAACGAACCATTGCGATTCCGGATGGTGTTGATTCCGGTAAGATTACCACAGGAATTGTTGTTGAAACGGACGGAACTATTCGTCATGTTCCGACCAAGATTGTCGTGATTGACGGTAAATATTACGCGCAAATCAATAGCTTGACGAATAGCACGTATTCTCTTGTCTACCATCCGCTCGAATTCGAAGATATGGCCAATCATTGGGCAAAACAAGCAGTGGGCGACATGGGATCACGGATGGTCATCGATGGTACGGGCAATGGTATGTTCAGTCCCGACCGAGATATTACCCGTGCTGAGTTTGCAGCCATCATTGTTCGCGCATTGGGACTCAAGACGGAAAATGGAGCAACACCATTCTCAGACGTACAATCAACAGATTGGTACAGCAGCGTTGTCAATACTGCTTATGCCTACCACTTGATCGGTGGTTTTGAAGATGGTACTTTCCGTCCGATGGACAGGATTACACGGGAACAGGCAATGGTTATCCTCTCCAAAGCCATGGCCGTCACTAGTCTCAAAGGTAATCTTTCTGTTCAAACGACAGACGTAATACTTCGTCCTTATGGAGATACGGCAGCTGTGTCTGCATGGGCGCTGAGCAGTGTCGCTGATACTGTAGAGGCTGGCATTGTATCAGGAAGAAGCGGCAATGAGCTTGCACCAAAGGATTACATTACTAGAGCTGAGGTTGCCAAAATTATTCAGGGACTATTGCAAAAGTCCGGCTTGATTTAAGCAAGGGGACGACGGCAACTGAATTGTGGATTTGCACAGCTAAGGCTCGCAAAGATGACCATGACATAAACAGGTGAGGGACACATGTCCCTCACCTGTTTATGCTTTTGTAAATACGTTCGATTTAGATCTGTACTAACGAAAGCAGACGGCACTCATCATACTTTACATCTGTCATCTCTCCTGCTTACTTGTTCAACAGATGATCCAGCTCCAATTCCTTGGACACCGCAATCAGTACAACGGCGGGTTCCTTGCCGATATTGGTCACTTCATGCGGTACAATCGCGTTCCATGTAAACGAATCTCCCGCTTCCAGCGTCTCGACATCTTCCCCCTGCTTTGCTTGGATGACACCTTGCAGTACCAGATGACTTTCTTCTCCCGCATGTTTGCTGATCCCCGTCGAAGCTCCTGCTGGCAGTTCTACAATGGACATACGCATCGCGCCTTTGGCGGTTAACTGCTGCACTTTAATCTGCCCGCTACCTGCTGTAGTCTCCTTGCGTTCATGCTTGCGAACCACATTCATACGCTGCTCTGATGTCAACAACAGGTAAGGAAGCGGGACGCCCAGGTAGTCCGCTATGCTTTCCAATGTAGCGATGGACGGTGACGTTTTGTTATTTTCCACATTACTGATGAATCCTTTGGATAACCCTGTCCCCTCACAGAGCTGCATAATCGTAATCTGTTTCTGTTTGCGTATCGTTCGAATGGCCAAGCCAATATCCATGTGACCGCCCTCTCTTCTCTCTTACTGCCGTTCCCTTGAAATCAAGATTCAACCGTTGACTCTACAAAAATAAGCCGATTACCGAATGGATCGGTAATGGTCATCTCCCGTGAATTCCAAGGGGTTTTTTCAATACCAGGTCTCGCATATTTATATTTTTGCAAAGAAATCCGCTCATGCAGCTCCTCCAGATGCTCTGTCTCAATGCGTAATGCCGCACCAGGGGTACAGTCTCCGTGATGTTCGGACAGATGAATGACAATCTCATCCTGCGACACCTGCATGTACAGCGGCATATCGGCCTCAAATCGATGTTCCCAGTCCACGTTGAACCCCAAGTAATCCGTGTAAAATTCCTTAGCCTTCGCTTCATCAAAAATTCTAAGAATAGGTACGATATGTTTCATCATCTTCTTCACGTCCTCCTCTACAGAAATAAAGTACAGTATGGATGCTCAATCCAAGTTCCCCTATACAAAACATATTTTCATCATACAAAAAAAGTGTTGACCCTACAATGAAAGCATGATAAATTTTGTTCATCAATAAGAATATTATTTTCACATTGGTGAACTTTATGTTTTTAGTTTAATCCCTGTCATTACTTCTTTCCACTCTTTTGCTTCATTGGTTTGATCTATGCATTTTTTTGATCTATACATTCATTTTATACATTGATTCATCGCAACTCATATTCCACCTGGAGGTGTATTGGTTTGAATTCTACTTATATTCATGAGGTGAAACTGCCTCCACATTACGATAAAGCCCAGCAATATCCCGTTATTTTTGCCCTGCACGGCATGGGATCAGATGAGCAGGACATGCTTCGATTAATGGAGCCGCTGTCTTCCGATTTCATTATTGTTGCCATTCGTGGACCTATTGTACAGGGCGGAGGTTATGCTTATTTTCAGATCAAAAGTATAGGCAATCCCGTTCGCGAATTATACGATGCCTCGGTTCAAGGACTGCAACAACTCATCATCGAGCTGTCGGCTCAATATGCGATCGATCCTGCACGGCGTTATATCGCCGGATTCAGCCAGGGCGGCATCATGGCGATGACGCTTGCCTTGGTGATGGGCGATGCCATCAAAGGTATCGTTGCTATGAGCGGATACATTCCGCAGTTTGTGAAGGAAGAATATGCTTTGCAGCCTTCATCCAATCTATCTGCATTTATCTCACACGGCGATCAGGATCACCTTTTCCCGTTACAGCTGGGTGAAGATAATGCTTCCTTTTTCCGCATTCATACGAATCAAGTTACGTATGTGCCATACAGCGGGGGTCACCATGTAACCCCTGAGTTATATGCCAAACTCCAACACTTCCTTCGGACGGATGCTGGGGTAACTACAGAAGACACGAAAGGAATGATTGAATCATGATGCCATCTTTGTTTATCGCCCATGGCGCCCCTTCACTTGCACTGGAGGAGAATGCGTACACTGAATTTTTGCAAAAACTTGGGCAGGATCTGCCCAAACCTAAAGCGATCGTTCTATTCTCCGCTCACTGGGAATCAGCTACACAGCTCGTTTCTTCTGTCACCGGCTCATATGACACGATCTATGATTTCGGCGGTTTTCAACCCGAACTGTACCAGATCAAATATCCAGCCCAAGGGCATGCAGAAACAACCGCTGAGATCGTCAAGTTGTTCACCGAAGCGGGCATTTCAGTGCAGACGGATGAGGTACGCGGCCTGGACCATGGAGCATGGGTTGTACTGCGCCTGCTCTATCCCGAGGCAGACATTCCTGTAATTGCTCTGTCCGTTAACCGTTATCTGACGGGTGAGCAACAGTATCAGATCGGTCAAGCACTCGCTTCTTTGCGTGAGCAAGACGTTCTTGTCATTGGCAGTGGCGGAACCGTGCATAACCTGCGCCGTCTGAACTGGGAAAGTCAAGGTGTGGATTCCTGGGCAACGGAATTCGACAACTGGCTTCAAGATAAGCTGGAGCGCTGGGATACGGATGCCCTCTTCGCGTATGACAAACTTGCTCCGTCTGCTCAGGCAGCGGTTCCTACACCCGAGCATTTCGTACCTCTCTTGATCGCCATGGGTGCAGGAGATAAGAAGAAACAAACCTCTCTTTTATTCCGGGCGTATCAGCTGGGCAACCTGAGTTTGTCCTGCTGGAAATTTGAATAACATGAACTTTACTTAAATCATATAAAGACAAAAGCGTGAGTCACAGGATAACCCTGCTGCTCACGCTTTTTTGAGATATTGTTAGGCGGCTGGATGCAACTGCATAGACCACAAGTGTACTTTTACACATCCATATTAATTCAGTATGCGGAACTTCCGCCTAGGTCTATCGTTTCTTGTACGAGCTTACGGAGTAAATCTATACTAGTGGGAAACCATCTCATCATCAGATTTACCAGACAAGTATTACATGCGAACTCTCATTAAGGAGGCGAAACATGATGTCAGAGCCAAAATCAGAACAACGGATCGATGAACTCATGGAAGAATTGTTGGAACTGCTGGAAGAAAAGGTACAGGATGAGGAAAACCAGGAGTTGCTAGAGGCCTACCGCGACCGGGAAGGGGCAAGCGATAAGGAGCTTGACGCGTTCGAGCAACACTACGGAATACGACTACCGGAAGACTTCAGGACATTTTACAAACGTAAAAATGGCAGCGGATATGCCTTTCACATCCTTTTTCCAGGTGATGCAGCACAAAACGAAGATATGGTCTTCTACATGTTATCGCTGGAACAAATGCAGAGAGAACATGACGGCTCCGTAGAGATTCGGATGGAAGACTACTTCTCTGAAGAAGAAATGCGTGAGCTCGACCCACGAATCAAGCCTTATCTTCATCAGAAGTCGTGGATTACCTTTGGTAAGCTGGGAGGCGGATCGCTGTATTTGATGATGGACTTTGACCCGACAGAGCAAGGAACATACGGACAGATGATTATGTTCAAACATGATCCTGACTTTGTCTATTACGTGGCCGAAACCTTTACCGAATTGCTGGAGCAATCCAATCGCAACTTGCGTGAGATCGACGTGATCGAATATTAAATCAATTAAATTACATCTATTTTATCGACAATCATTGTCGCACGGATGGTGATATGATCATTTTTTCATAATGCTGGGAGTAGTAAAGGCAGTTATAATAACATTTAGTGGAAATGCACAAGCTACCGGAAGAAGGACTGTCTTTCTACATCAACTACATATCTGGGAGGAACTACCGAAGTGGCTGAACAACCGAAGTCAGAGAGCTTTATGTCTCTCGTCAAAAAAGGAAACACATCCTCTGCCGTAGCCATGGCGGGAAACGCCATACTTGCACTATGTAAAGGAGGAGCCTTTATATTCAGTGGCAGCGGCGCCATGTTCGCATCAGCGATGCATTCACTGGCCGATGCCATTAACCAAGGGTTTGTATTTGTCGGAAGTGTATTATCCGAGAAAAAACCTACACGCCGCTTCCCGACCGGATTCGGACGGGTCATCAACATTTTCTGCATGATTGCCGTTATTGTAGTGACGATCATGGCCTATGAAACGATTCATGAAGGCATTCATCTGCTCCAGCATCCTGCTGGTCACTCGGGCGGACTGTGGATCAACATTGGTGTGCTTGTGCTTAATATTGTGATTGATGGAGCCATCCTCATCAAAGCCATGAAGGAAATCTTGAAAGAAGCTCGTGCGCCAAAAGCGACAGGATTTGCCCTTGTGCCTGCAGCGATTAAAAATGTAGGACGCGCGGCACCGCCAACCCGCCTTGTATTTTACGAGGACGTTGTAGCCGTGCTTGGAGCGACGCTTGCGCTCGTTTCTGTTGTTGTCATTGCACTGACAAACTTCGCTTTGCTTGATGGTATTGTCACCACCATCATCGGATGTCTGATGATCGCCGTTGCTTTCCGTGTCGGCTATGACAACATGATTGGTCTGATCGGTGTCGCCGCTCCACAGGATATCGAGGACAAGGTGTCCCAGACGATTTTGGCAGACAGCCATGTGGCTGATATCCAAATGATGCGTATTATTCAGGAAGGCCGGTATTACCATGTCGAGGGTCTGATTGAATTAACCAAGGGATTAAGTCTTGCCGATGCAGACGATATCAAGTTCCGGATTCAGGAGAAACTAATGACAAACCCGGATATTGCTGACGCGGCGATCTCCATCATTGAAGATGACGGCGTGAACAGCTGGGGCAAGAAACATTCGGACGTTATAAAATAGCAGTGAACTCGCAGGATCATAACTGGCTTATCACTGCTTTTATCTGAACAACAAAGAAACGAAGCAGGAAGTGCTCTGCCTCGTTTCTTTTGTATTCTTCGATCTTTTTCTATACTCTGTTCCTTTGTTCCTTATTCTTCATGTGCGCTGCTCATCTAATATGACTATCCCTCTCAGATCACCGTGCCTGCTTCATTCCCATTTCATTCACCTTATCCAGCCATTTCTGACGGAACGCATCTGTGGACTTGCGGACTGGACTAATATCGGTCACGCGTATAGGGGATACACCGCTGAATTTAAGGATGTTGGATTTCATGATTCGGTGCCCTGCCTGTCTATATACCAGTGTATTGTACAGGCGTGGTGTATCCGATGTTACGATGAGGTGCGCAGACTTCCCCTTGAGCAATTTATCCCAGAGCGGTGAGTTGTCCCGATATCTCATGGCGAACCCCGGCAGGAAAATCCGATCAATAAACCCTTTCAGCACAGCGGGCATCGTTCCCCACCACATTGGATAAACAAATACCAAATGATCAGCCCAGCGAATGAGTTCCTGTGCCTTCAGCAAATCAGGCTCGAGCTCTGTCCGCTGACGATAGCCGTATCGGAGATTAGGATTGAACTCGATCTCACTTAGATCGATCATCTCTACAGTCCCACCTGATTTTCGTACGCCCTCTGCGTAGGACTCTGACAGTGCCTTACAATAACTCTGTGGATCGGGATGACCGTTAATGATGAGAATTTTATTTGCATTCATACGTATATTCCTCCTGTATAATATGGTTCATGAAGACCGATGAAACGAACATATCACAAGCATAAAGTGAAGGAAGAGATAAAAAAATGATCAACGACGCCAAATCATTGCGGATTCGTGCAAACAGGAGGACTTATGAAAGATCTTAACCAAAGTGTCCCGATATCCATGGTATATCCTATTTTGAAAACGCTGGTACACAAAGGTTTTGACTCGGAATCCTTTTTCAAAGACATCGATCTGGATCCCTCCATCATGGAGAACCCGGATGCCCGGTTGCCCGTCACTGAATTGGAACGGATTATGCAACGTGCTGCTGATTATGCGAATGATCTGTATTTTGGATTACACCAGGGCGTGCGGCTGGATTTTGCAGATTTAAGCTTGCCCGGATATGTCATGATGCACTCCAAAACGATTGGTGATGCACTTAGCGCGTACCAGCGGTATAACGATATTTTGTATAGTGGATTTCAACTAGAGTGGGAAGTTAGCGGGCCGGATGTGATCATTCAGTTGTCTGTGCAAAATGAGGAACTCCCCATGTCTCGCCATTGCGTAGAGGATATGACTGTTTCGGTATTACATCTGATCAACAAGTTGGCGAATCGCCAGGCCGTGGTCCGAGCAGTCCAATTTCGTCACGAAGCTCCTGACGGGGCAGGTGATCTGTCTGTTTACGTGAACTTTTTTGGGGTCACTCCCGAGTTTGGTACTGCCCAAACCCTCTTGCGTCTATCCAAAGAGGTTCTGACGCTGCCCGTTTTATATTCGGATGCCAGGATGTTGAAGGTTTTCGAGAAGATGGCGGAGGAGACCCAAGCAGACTTGTATGCCTCTCAGCCCTTCTCCAGCAAAGTAAGCCGTTGGATCACAGAGAGTCTGCCTTCCTTCTTCCCCACATTACAACACACGGCAGCACATCTCGGCGTGAGCATTCGCACACTACAGAGCAGATTGCGTGAAGAAGGTACAACGTTTAACGAAATCTCTGTTCAGGTACGGAAGGAAATGGCGCAACGTTATTTACAAAGAGGCAACTATGCTTTCGGCGATATCGCCTATGCCCTGCATTTTTCAGAACAAAGTGCCTTTCAGAATGCGTTCAAAAAGTGGACGGGACAGACCCCAGGGCAATACCGGGCTAATCTGGCGAAAGCACAGCCGTAAATACCAGCCAGGTCATAAACATCTGATGCAACCACCCATTGTCATTATGCGAGGTGCACCAATTGTAATTGTGATCGACTCGGCAGGGATAGGATCGTAACCCCATACCTAGACTTTAGTCTAGGATAAGTTTAACGCCAAAGACGGAGGTTCCCCTTTTCCAGTTCGTGGTATGCTGTGTATAACGAAAGTGATTATACATATTGTACGGATGAAAGATTCCACAATCAAAAAGGAGAGAAATTATGGCTAAACGTACGATTCTTGCACCCGTCCTGATTTTACTCGGTGTGTACCTGATTCTGAATCAAGGCGGCACAATGGGCCCAGGCACAATCTTTGGTACTTTCTGGCCTACGTTATTTGTGATTCCGCTTGGACTGTTCTTCCACTGGCTATACTTCTCCATGATTGGCCGTGGTGTTGGATTGCTCGTTCCAGGCGGCGTGCTGCTGACCGTGGGTATTGTATGCCAGATCGCGATGCTGTTTGGTAACTGGGGCACGATGTGGCCTGGCTTCATTCTGGCACCAGCGGTTGGTTTGTTTGAACTCTACTGGTTTGGCGGCAAAAATAAATGGTTGCTGATTCCGATTAATATTTTGACGGTCCTTTCCCTGTTGTTCTTCACTGTCATGTCGATCGGTTCAGTACTGAGCAGTGTGAGCTACATTCAACCGTTTGTGGCCATTCTGTTGATTGTGGGCGGGGCGTATATCATTATGGGGCGCAAAAAGCATATGTAGTGGCATGATATCTGATGAATTGGGCTAGATTACACTGAGCCATTCCAGGGACAGAACAACTGCGGATCGCTGTTACCCCCAGATTTTTTTTGAGTATTATATCACTTGAGAAAATCTGGTGGTAAAGGCGAGCGCTTCGCTTCCTTCGTTTGTCCTGTCCCCTCCGTTAATGTGTGACTTGTTAATTATCTGATATCGCACTAAGGTGCTATTGCTTAGAAGCAAGGAAAGTAGCCATCCCTGATCTATAGGTGATCAGGGGTGGTTTTTGTTTTTTATGGGGGCTTTGTTTCATGTGACATTGTCTATTGGCTTGGTTTTGATTGCGTAGCTAAGTTGTATTTAATCCAGAAAAAAAGGATCAAAGGCAGGGCCGCGTTTGACGCTATAAAGAAAATCAGTGAAGGTATTCCGGCAAGTGGCATGTAGCTTATGCCTGTCACTTGAACGAACAACTGCTCACCGTTCGGACCGTCAGAGAACAGGATGGATGATGCTTCGTTCCAGCCCAGATGGCTGCCTGCTGCAAGAGCCATAGAACCGGTTTTGGCATACGCATATGCCCAAACCAAGCCCATGATAAAGGTCGTTGTAAATACAATGAGCATAACCGGGATGTTTCCGAACACACCGCCCGAGAACCAGTGATACATCCCAAACGCTATGGAAGAAAGTACGACTCCCCATCGTACTCCTAACCAGTGAATCATAAGCACAAGCAATGCACCACGGAAAAGCAATTCCTCAAACCAGACGGATTTGAAGTTCCACCAACTGGCTATCCAAAAATCAGCCCATACATAGTTAGCGTTCCCCTTCCAGCTTGACATGGTAACCAAAGATTCTGTCCAATGAACTGCTGAGGAAACAAGGATACCCAACAGCAAAGCTATGGCAAATTGCCGCAAACGCAACCCTGCCGGACGGTATCCGAGCACAGATAACGGTTGCTTGATCGTGAAACGAAGCAAGAGCCAAGATAATAGGATAAGCACGGTAATGCCTAACATCACGCCCCTCCTTTCCTTTTCATTTTAGTAAGACAACATGAATTCAATCATCACATCTGCACAGTTAGAGATTCTTTTGCAATTCATCCCGTTCCGTCCCCTCCATCCCGATATACTCTTTCATATTCGGGGTTATGGGCTTTATTACGCACGGGTGTAAATAAAGTTCCCGGCAACCAGAATTGCCAGAGCGGGCTTATGATCAAAGCTATGTTCGATACCCTATGCCAAGCTCTTCGTTTCGTTCCCTCAGAGCCTAGAATCCACTCAACGTCAAATATCCCCTGAAGCCACCAATAGGCTCAGGGGATATTTGAGTTGTATTCGTTGCAGTTTGCGTAGACTGGAGGACAATTATTTACTATGCATTTTAAACTCCAGAAACAGGTCGTTATAATGCGATAGCATTTTTTTGCCCAGATTGTTATAGACCTCCAGCTTGCTTGTCAGTGTCTCGTCCGGATAGAAGCGTTCATCCTGCGAGATATCTTCTGGCAACAGCTTAAGTGCCTCCGCATTCGGTGTAGAGTATCCCACGTACTCGGCATTGCGTGCAGCATGGTCCGGGTCCAGCATAAAGTTGATAAACTGGTGCGCGCCGTTCACATTTTTAGCTGTTTTCGGGATAACCATACTGTCGAACCAGAGATTTGAACCTTCCTCCGGTACCTTGTAATCCAGCTTGTCATTCTGATCCATAATCTCCGATGCATCCCCAGACCATACGAGTCCAACCGCGGCTTCTTCGTTCGCAAGCAGCATTTTGATCTCGTCCCCAACGATGGCTCTTACGTTAGGAGTCAGAGTAGAGAGTTTTTTGAGCGCAGCCTGGAGATGGTCTTCGTTCGTATCATTAAGTGAATACCCCAGACTATTCAGCCCCATACCGATGACTTCACGAGCACCATCGAGCAGCAGGATCTGATTTTTCAAACGCGGGTCCCACAGGTCATTCCAGCTGTCAAATGTCAGACCACCCACCAGCTCCGGATTATACACGATACCAACCGTTCCCCAGAAATAAGGGATGGAGAATTGGTTGTTTGGATCGTAGTTCAAGTTCAGGAACCGGGCATCGATGTTTTTCAGGTTGGGCAGCTTGTTGTGATCGATCGGAACGAGCAGATTTTCTTCTTTCATTTTGCTAATCGCATATTCGGAAGGAATCGCCACGTCGAACGTTGTGCCGCCCTGTTCAATCTTGGTCAGCATCGCCTCATTGGAATCAAACGTCTGATAGATGACCTTCATGCCGGACTCTTCTTCAAATTCCTTCAAAAGATCAGGGTCAATATAATCGCCCCAGTTGTAGATGGTCAGCGTGTTTCCGCCGGAATATCCCTGGCTTTTGTTCAGATACGAAGCCAGAATCATCAGGGCGAATGCGGCCACAAACACAAGCGCGAATGTCCGTACCAGCTGTTTCATGGACGCAGCCCCTTTCCTCCCGCTGGTATGCGTGCTGCACGGCGATTAAGGAAGTAATATCCAACCACCAGCAACACCGTAAGCAGGAACAGCAGGGTAGACAACGCATTAATCGACAGCGATACGCCCTGCCTTGCTCTGGAGTAAATCTCCACCGAAAGTGTAGAGTATCCGTTCCCTGTCACAAAGAAGGTTACGGCAAAGTCGTCGAGTGAGTACGTCAAAGCCATGAAAAATCCAGCGAAAATACCGGGTTTCACGTAAGGCAGCACAACGCGCGTTAGAATTTGCCATGATCCTGCCCCCAGATCGCGAGCCGCATCCATCAAGGTTGGGCTCATCTCCTGCAGCTTAGGGAGCACCATAATCACAACAATCGGCACACTGAATGCGATATGTGACAGCAATACCGAAGTGAAGCCCAGTTTGATGCCAATCATCGTAAACAGAATTAGGAAGGATGCACCAATAATGACATCCGGACTAACAATCAGCACGTTGTTTAGGGATAACAGTGTGTTTTTGGTTCGTTTGCGACGTACATGATAAATCGCCAGTGCACCTGCCACACCCAGAATGGTTGAAATCGCAGAGGACAACAGCGCAATAATAAACGTATTTAATACAATAATCAGCAGCCGAGTATCCGCAAAAACTTCCCTGTACCATTCCAGCGTGAAGCCTTCGAACCCACGCATATGGCCACCGCTATTGAATGAATAGAAGATCAAATAGGCAATCGGCGCGTACAAAATGGCGAACACAACCGCCAGATAGACGTTAGACAGCTTTCCGTTTCTTCCCATTTCGCACCTCCTTCTTGCCTGATCCGGTTAGAAACATAATGACCGCCATCGCGATAATCAAAAAGACGGCAATCGTCGAACCCATGCCCCAGTCCTGGGTAACGAGAAAATGTTGCTCAATCGCTGTACCCAGCGTAATAACACGGTTCCCCGCAATGAGGCGGGTAATCATAAACAGGGACAGCGCCGGGATAAATACGGCCTGACAGCCTGATTTCACCCCGCTGATCGTCAGCGGAAAGATCACGCGGCGGAACGTCAGCCAGGATGAAGCGCCCAGATCCCGTGCAGCATAGATCAGGGACGGATTCATCTCTTCCAGCGCGTTAAAGATTGGCAGAATCATAAACGGAATGAAGATGTACACCGAAACAAAGATAAAGCTGAAATCGGTGAACAAAATCTGCTGTGTGCCAATGCCCACCACTTCCAGCAGGGAGTTGGTCAGACCGTATGTGCCGAACAGGCCGATAAAGGCGTACGCTTTTAACAACAGATTGATCCAGCTCGGTAAAATGATCAGCAGTAACCACAGTTGCTTATGCTTCGTACGGGTCAGCATGTACGCCGTTGGATACGAGATAAGCAACGAGAACGCTGTAATCAGAAACGCGTACCAGAACGAACTGAGCGTCATCTGCATATACACCGGCGTAAAGAACCGTGCGTAGTTGCCCAGTGTGAAGTTACCCTCCACATCAAAGAACGAATAATAGATAACCAGCAGCACCGGCGCTACAACGAACAACACCATCCATAACACATATGGAATCAGATACGCATTGCGCGTGCTGGCTTTAGTCTGCATGAGCGGCCTCTTGATAAGCTTCGAGTCGTCTGTCGAACTCTTCCTCGGTTTCGTTGAAACGCATGACATGAATGGCTTCCGGATCAAAATAAAGCCCGATGCGCGATCCCACGACCGCTTTCTTCGTGGAATGAATCAGCCATTCGTTACCTGCGTCATCGTAGGTCGAGATTTCGTAATGCACGCCGCGGAACAGCTGCGAGTCCACCTTCACCTTGAGTTTGCCTTGCTCCTCGGTTGTGATCTCGAAATCCTCTGGGCGGATAACAATCTCAACAGGCTCATCCGGTTGCAACCCCTGGTCGACACATTCATACTGTGCACCTGCAAACTCAACGACAAAGTCCTGTTTCATCCTGCCTGCCACGATATTCGACTCTCCAATAAAGTCCGCGACAAAGCGGTTAATCGGCTCATCATAAATATCATTAGGCGTGCCGCTCTGCTGAATGACACCGCCGTTCAGGACAAAGATTTCATCAGACATGGCGAGTGCTTCTTCCTGGTCATGCGTGACAAAAATAAACGTGATGCCCAGCCGCTGCTGCAGCTCTCGCAGCTCGTACTGCATCTCCGTACGAAGTTTCAGGTCGAGCGCTGACAAAGGCTCGTCCAGCAGCAAAATTTCCGGCTCGTTCACAATCGCGCGGGCGATCGCCACACGCTGGCGCTGTCCGCCGGACATCTCGCCAATCTCCCGGTTCTCATAGCCGGACAAATTGACAAACTTGAGAGCTTCGAGCACTTTGCTGCGAATCTCGGATGTTTTCATTTTTTTAATCCGCAGGCCAAAGGCTACGTTCTCAAATACATTCAAATGTGGAAATAACGCATAATCCTGAAATACCGTATTCACCTGACGCTGATGCGCAGGCACCTTATTAATCAATGCCCCGTTAAAATAAATGCTGCCCTCCGTCGGCTCCGCAAAGCCGGCGATCAGCCGCAATATCGTTGTTTTACCGCAACCGGACGGACCGAGAAGCGTATAAAATTTCCCGCGTTCAATCTCAAAGCTGACAGCTTTCAATACAGCCTCATCCTGGTCGTATTGCTGTGTCACCCGCTCGAACCGAATGATCGGTTGTTGTTCTGACATGCTTCACGTCGCCCCCTTATCCTTGGGTTTATCCTAAGAAACCTTACCTATTATACACGACTTTAATTAAGTCATATCTCGAATATGAATAATTTACCCCATTTTCTTTTGTTTTGAAAGGTCACGCTCGTACGTTACAGATTTTAATATTATGGCAATAAATCTATTTTCTTAATAATTAGTCTTCTATACAAACGAATTAATAGATTCGGAATAGTATAACGTATATCCATTACAAGGAGGTATTCTTCATGGCTAACAACTTGTCCCCACTCTCTCCAAAGAGTAAAGCTGCAAACAAAAGCAAGCTGGTGTCCAAAAACCGCGCGAAAAACAAATCAAGAAACAATGCAGGCAACACAAGCAAGGCACAGCATATCCAAGAAACCGTCGTTAACGTCATTCTGCCAGAATCTAAAGAGAAAGATACACACCATCACCATCATCATCCACACTCTCATCATCACCATCACTGCAATCCTTACTGCTAATCTATCTATTTCAATATGTTGGCTCGCCCATACGAGTTGATAGATTCAAAAAATAGATGATGCAGATCATGCATTAATCAAGGAGGCATTCCTTATGACTAACTTCTTCTCTCCACTTTCTCCAAAAAGCAAAGCTGCGAACAAAAGCAAACTGGTTTCTAAAAACCGCGCGAAGAACAAGTCCAAAAATAACGCAGAAAACACGAACCACTCAACCCATATTCAAAAAACGGTTGTTAACGTTGTTGTACCTGACCATGAAAATAAACATCCTCACCATCATCACTGATTGCACATATGGCTATTGCTCCGCATTGATCTAAATTACGCAGTATAATTCTCACAAGAAAACGTAGCAGTGACATCTGCTACGTTCCTTTTTGAGTTACTTTGATTTTTCGAAGTGATTCAGTAAAGAATGAATAACGCCGGGACTCCATATCATGGAGTTGAGGTGAGGAAGACCATGGAGATGCGCCGTAATCTACCCCTTTTAATGAGTGTCTGTTTTCTTAGCCAGATGGGGGGATTTATGATTCTGCCCCTCTTTCCGATATATATCGACCAACTTGGCCTATCCGGCTGGGAGATGGGTTTAATTTTCGGAATGTTCTATTTAGGTAAAGTAGCCGGCGGGCTGCCTGCCTCTGCGCTCTATCGCCGGGCAGGGGTCAAAATGTCTCTGGTCCTTATGCTACTTATGCTTGCCACATGTACAGCTGGTTTTGCCATTGCCTCTACGCCCCTGTTCCTCGGTGTGTTGCGGTTATTGCAAGGAATGGCTTCAACCGGGCTGACCGTCATCGTGCGCTCCATCATCAGTGACGGGGGAAATATGGATAACCGGGGACTATACAACGGATATATCAGCAGTAGCGAGGGTGGGGGAATGATTCTGGGACCGGTCATCAGTGGCTGGCTTGCGCTCCACGTACCGCTGTCCGTTCCGTTCTGGCTGGTTGCATGCTGTTGTCTGATCGCCATGGTTATTGTTATGGGTATGCAAAACAAAACAACGTATAGATCATCTGGCTCAACACCCATTTTAGAGATGAAGGATAGTGAAATCCTCTCTTCGGCTCCTGCAGATCAAACTTCACGTCAAGAAAAGATTGCTCAGGAGTATGCCTCCAATAATACACAGTCTCGCCCAAGCCGTGGCACAGGTCCTATTCCTGTCCCGCTTACAGGATACATAACGGTGCATGTCCTGGAGATGAGTGCCTATGCCGTTTTCCTGACGTATTTTGCACTTTATGCAATACAGATCATGCAATGGGATACCTTCTCTGCCAGTCTGGCCTTTACCGTAGCCGGAATCTCTACCCTTGCGGCTGCCCCTTTTGTCGGTTTTCTCTCCGACCGCTTGGGTGATCGGCTCCTGCTGTGCATGCTGGGCATGTTCCTGATCGGCGTTGAAGTCGTTGTTTTTCTAAGTACATCTGTCCACCTCTGGGTGTACATTGGCATGTTCATCGGTGGCATTGGCGGAGCTTGTTACATGGATTCCTTTTTTGCGCATGTCGGGGATCACACTCCTGAAGCGAATCGAAGCGGAGTCATTGGTAAAATTGTCTCGTCAGCCGAGATCGGCTCTATTGCATCTCCCCTACTCGCAGCACTTCTGATGGAGACCTTGTCTCTGTATGCTGTATTTGTCTTTAATCTTGTTCTGATCGCGGCAGCCATTGCCGTTCAAGCCATCATGCGGAAGCAGATATCGGATGAAAGAAAGATGACGTAGCAGTTCTTTTAATTGGGAAGAGCTGTTCCTCCTGATCCAGAGAAACAGCTTTTCAGATTTTTAGAGGAGCGAAATTAGATCATGTGCATTTTCCTCGATTTTGCGTTTTATGTAAGGGTCTGTACTTTCAGGCAGTTCTGTCGGGTGATAAAACCTCGCTTCAAGAACTTCAACCCCGTCCGGATTTAATTCTCCTTCATACTCTGTACAGATATATCCAATAACTACATTATAGTATTCATCTCCATTCCTTAATTTGGCATACAACTGATCTCCCGAGAACACACCGTATAGTTGCATTTTTTTTATTTCTATCCCGATCTCTTCTCTGACTTCTCTTCGTGCAGACTCTTCCACCGTCTCACCGAGTTCCATTATCCCGCCAGGCACTCCCCACGTGTTATCCATATGTCTGACTAACAAAATTTCACATTTATCGTTAACAATCATGACGCTTGGCCTTACCAGAATTAACGGAGCATCACCCACCTGACCCCGTAACATTTCAATGTATCCCACGACATCGCCTCCTATCACGTATATGTTCAGTATAGAATCCCCTGGAGAATTCATATATAGAAAAAAATGTATCTTTTCTTTCTTATTTTCGTTTATAAACGTTAAAAAATAAAAACCCGATCACACAAATTAATGTGCAAACGGGCATTTCATTGGTGTATTCCCAGCCTGTGGCTGGGCGGCTTTATCGGACGGATGCTCTTGGTCGTTTGGATGATCCAGGTTCTCATGGTGCTTATGATATTGCTCACGGGTACCCTCGTCTGCGGCAACAGCCATCCCATTTTGAAACCTGTATGCGGGGTTCTGGTGAAAAAAGTTCGGCTTCACAATCTCATTCCGATAGGAACTGTGAAAAATATGAGTAGTGGCTGGGGACACTGGTGGAATCAGCCACACCCAGTCTCCAGTCAGCTCGCGTCCAGCCTTTTCTTCCCGCTGTTCAAACAGAGCAAACTGTGATGCAGCCGTATGGTGGTCCACGATACTCACGCCTGCCTTTTTGAATGAATGCAACACAGCAACATTAAGCTCCACCAGAGCTCGATCTCTCCACAGTGTCGTTTCACTCGACGTGTTTAACCCTAGTGCAGCAGCTACATCTGGCAACTTGTTATATCGGAATGTATCGGCAAAGTTTCGCGCACCAATCTCCGTTTCCATATACCACCCGTTAAATGGCGCAGCCGGGTAATTAATGCCCCCGATTTCGACCCGCATATCAGCGATCATTGGCACGCCGTACCAACGCATGCCGAGTTCAGCAATCTCCGCTCGCTCCGGGTGCTCAATCTGCACTTCGATGATCTCCTGCTCTGGTATTACATACCACTCTGGGGCCTGTCCTTGAGCTTGAATAATGATCGGCAACACATCATAATCGCCCCGAGCTCCCTGCCAGCCGAGCGAATTGGCCGCTTTGGTCAGTTCAACGGAAGCAGGATCACCCACAATGCCTTGCTCTGTCTCATACCCCGCATAACGGATCAACTGATGATTCCAGATACGGATGGGGGCTCCACCTGGGCCTTCTGGCGGCAAAATGGTAATCGTAGGGATGATCTTTCCGCCATTGGAAGCTGTATGGATATGATCCAACACAGCCTCCGCAGCCTCTCCTGAAGTTTCTGCATGGCGCGCGTCTACGATCCGCAGTTTATCCCAAAACAGCCTCCCGATACAGCGGTTGCTGTTCCTCCAGGCCATTTTGCAACCATGCTCCAATTCCTGGGCGGTATGGGTATAGGTTCCCGTCTTCTCAATCTCGTGCAAAATGGCAATAAGCCGGGCCTCTGCGTCTTCACGCGTATGGCCCAGCTCTTCGTAACTTGTATATATAAACCGTTCAGCTTCTTCCTGTAATCGATCCAGGTCTGTCCGCATTTCTCATTCCACCATTCTGTACATCTTGGATGCCATTATTATACGGGAAGCACACCGGATTTGTAAGCGAACGGGACGTTTGTTCACGGACTCTACATATCGTTGTCAGGAAACAGGTTCACTTCAATTATTTGCCCAAAAATGCGTTTAACATCCAGATCTCTTTATCCAGCGCTGCGGTAAATCCAATCAGCATATCTTCGCTTGCATTGTCTTCTGCTTCTCCAGCTTCATGAATGCCTTGGCGAATCACATTCAGCATTGCATTCAGATCGGCAACAACGTGTTCAACCATCTCTTCAGCAGACAATTGTCCTTGTACCTCTGTTATTGGGGATAGACGCAGTTGTTCTGTAATCGTTGCTACAGGACGACCACCAATGGTCAGAAGGCGCTCAGCAACCTCGTCCATATTCGCTGTAGCCAGGTTGTACAATTCTTCAAACTTGGCGTGAAGTGTGAAGAAGTTTGGTCCTTTGACATACCAATGGAAGTTATGCAACTTCGTGTAAAGAACAGAC
Source organism: Paenibacillus amylolyticus (assembly GCF_003719335.1). GTDB lineage: Bacteria > Bacillota > Bacilli > Paenibacillales > Paenibacillaceae > Paenibacillus > Paenibacillus amylolyticus_D. The sequence continues at coordinate 424,198 of NZ_RIAS01000004.1, read as the reverse complement.
CATCCTGCGATCTGGCGGTTCAATACCTCTTGAAGTTTAGCTGTGTTTGTTACAGATGTGTTTGGGTTAGTTTGGATTGTGCTCATGGAATTTATCCCCTTTCGAATGTCTCACTTTAGTTTTGTTTATAATATGATTTGTTTGGAATCTCTTTGTTGTTCTTTTCTTCAATTTAGACTTAATCTAAATCTTGTTTTAATTATAACATTGACTATATACTTTGAAAAGAGCTTTGGCCTCTCTTCCAAATGAAGATTCCATGAAGCTGGGCTTCATGATGAACTTAAGGCTGCTTCCACTATGAACAAGGCTGCTCATGTAGTTATACCGCCAACCTTATCCACCTTCAGTGAACATTCTCACACACCCAAATGAGAATAAAAAAACAGCCCTTCATCTGCAACCACAGATGACAGGACTGAACGCCTTGTTACAACATGATCATAGTTCAATTCTTAGAAATGCTTCGATTCTCCGAGTTCCCGCCTATGAACAAACCTATTCAAACGTAAGAAATTGACTGATTTCCTCGTAGTTCCGTGCCGTAAAATGAGGTTGATGATCCGATTCAGGCGATGCCTCACGGTGATTAAACCAGATGATGTTCCAGCCTGCGTCTACCGCTCCGGCAACATCGTTGCGCCATGAATCTCCAACATAGTAGCTATTATCTGCTGTTGTTCCTGTCTGCTTGTTCACATGCTCAAACAGCCTGCCGTCCGGTTTCGCATAACCGACTTCGCCAGAAATAAACACCCGTTGCTCGTCCACCAGACCAAATACATCCAACGCTTCTAACTTACGCCGCTGATGCTGCCCTTCTCCATTTGTAACCAGCCCCACCGTATGTCCCTCCGCTAGAAGTCTGCGAATCAGATCATAGGCTCCTTGGAAGGGAGTAATCTCAAACTGTCTGCTCAAATACCTTCGTTGCAGTTCTTGCGCTTGCCCAGGCTGCAGTTCAATCCCAAAATCAGCCATCGTCAGCTCGAATCTACGGCATCTCATACGCTCCACCGCATCCTGTTTGGGAACCGCCGAAAGGTCTTCCTGGGCAGACAGCCAGTCGCTGTAATACCGAAAACGATGATATGCCAGCGCATAATCAAACGCTTCCGGTAATTCCAACACCTCCTGCAATGCTCTTCGAAGCGGCTGCAAGTGATCATATAAGGTATCATCCACATCGAAAAATATGGCTTTGGCTGTATTATTTCCACGTAATATCACTTACTTGTCCTCCTTGAAGAAAGGTGATATACCGAACCAAACGGGGCAATTAAAGCCCCGATTTGTAAATGAAACATTTTAATGCGTTAGATACGGACTAAAAACAGTGTGCATCTCATTCTTCCACATCAAAAAAGAAGGTACAACTTGTTCCGTCAACTGACTATTGAACAAAGGCCAGTTTTCATTATTAAAATGTTCAATCACTTTAAGAAGGCCATTCTTTAACTTTTCACTGTTTGGAAACAGGTCGTTTTTGCTCAGAAATCCAGAAAATGCGTTGATTTGTAAATTTATCGCTGTAAATGCTTCAATTATATCCAACATAACACCAAATACATCTCTGTATTCATCGTTTGAGACTTTTACAACGACATAGTTCAATGCTTCGTCTATTGAGTCACAGATATCTAACAGCTGCGGCATCATCTCAAACGATCCAATCAGATTATAGTCTGTCTTGATGTTATCTGTGATCGTGACGTTCATTGTATAGTCGTCATTAAAATTGAACACATAATTCTTGTTACCACAATTGTATGAGTTCGTCTTATTCATGGTGAATTCATTGTGGATTGATTCTTTCACTAATCCATACTCCCCATCTTGTTCCGCCACATGGTCAAAGAGTTTTCTTAGTGAGGCATTCATGGCATGTGCATAAGTTTTAAATAAAACACCATCTATATCTTGTTTTCCAACTCTTTTGTAACTAATAGGATTAAACATGTTTAATAGAGTAGCTACTTTATCTTTGTCTGCTACCGAGGCGATTTGATCTTCCTCACAATGAAAAATATAATATCTCGTGTTGGATTTAACTCTGTGCTCCCTAAGTAATAAGTTACGAATCTGCTTATGTGAGTCTCCAAAATAATGAGGTGATGTTTCATCCATAATCGTCCATGGATTGTTATAAGCTAATGGTAGAGTAAAACTTTTATTTTTAACATTCACAGTGACAGCAAAGTCACTTTCTAATAACTCTCTACCTGCAATATATTTCATCTCGGAGCGTGAAAAGCCTGAGTTGTCTATAATGACCGAAAATGTGTCCGGGGCAAACTTACCGCAAAGCATAGCTATATATCCACCATATGAAGAACCATAGGCAATTATCTTTTTCTTATTGGCTAATGGATATTTTCTGAGAACCTCACCCAGTACAGTTAGGCAATCTAGAGCAGGTAAGAATCCAAATGACTGATACTCTTCTCGTGCTGTGATCATAAGAGCCTGACATCGGTGATCCAAGGCGGTGATCCCTTTTCTCTCAAGCAACTCACCTACCTTCATATAGAAGTCACTATCTAATGAGATATCATCCCAGTAGGTTGCTGGAACACCGTAGATTCTCTCCATATTTCCAATGAATTGATTATCCAATCTGGTTTCCATGCTTCGGTATATACCAAAGTAATTCATGGAGACAACGATGCATTTATACTTTTCTGCCAGATAGGGATTTAATTTTTCAGATTGATAAACAGAATCCGCAAGTCCACCAAATCCGGGAATGGTTAGTATCACTCCAGTTTCTTCAGTTACACCTGCACTTGGCAACGTAACATAATAGTCCAGCTCTTCTCTAGCAAAACCTAATTCAATATCTGCATGCGGCCTTACCCTATACTCTACAGTTCCCAATTTTTCTCCTCCAAAGTATGTTTTCATAATAATTAAAAGGCATTTTGTTATCCTCATTATCGGAAAAGCAACCTGCTTTGATTAATTTGATCTGTCCTCTGAAGCAACGGGACAGACCTGTACTACATCTGTAAATCTTACTTTTTATTTGACATCCGCTCCTCATACTCGTCATATGATTAGGTGTTGTTTAAAATAGAAATAAGACATACGTCGTGTGAACTCTTCAAGGTTCTGACGTATGTCCTGCTTCTCCTATTTAATTCAAACTTCGCAACTTAGTGAGTTCAACTGCTTGATTCAGACAGATGTCAGATAGATGTACTGGACATGTCTCTCGCTGAGCGTTTCTCGGTGCAAACCAGACTAAAGACCAGATAGAGTAATACCACCATTTGCGGCACAAAGGTCTCCCATGTGGGATACATGCCAAGCCAGCTTAGGGCAGGCAACTCATGTGCCACATGTGCAGGAAGCGTGGCCGACACCTGCAGGGCGTGAATACTCTCGCCCAGAAAACGAAAGACCAGATAATAGATCAGCAGCGTAGCCGTGAGGAAAAACCAGCGCACCGGCAGACGCACACTGAACTGAATAATCGCTATGGCCAAAATAACCAGCATCACCAAGGCTATACCCACCCCGATGAACAACTGGGACAGCTGAATGGAAGGAGCCATGCCGATGTAAAAAATAGTGGTTTCCGCACCTTCTCTTAATATGGCAAGCCCAGCGACAGCAAACAAAGACCATAGACTTCCGCGTGCAAGCGCTCCTCCTACCTGGCGTTCTACATAACTGTTCCATGAGCGGGCGTTTGATTTGTTATGCATCCATTGTCCGACCGTTAACATCAGAACAACTGCCGCAAGTCCGGTATATCCTTCAATCATCTCGCGTGTACTGCCTGAAGATGCCGCAGCCAGCACCAGTGTTAGCACTACAGCCATCGCTACACTCAAGAGCAAGCCGCTGCCCGCCCCAGCCCAAATCCATCGCCGCGCAACAGCTTGTCCGCTCTTCTTGGCGTAGGCCAGCAAAGCAGCCAGTACCAGAATAGCCTCCAGTCCTTCACGAAGAAGAATTAAGGCCGCATCCCATGCAGTATAAGACGTTGTTTCCGTTAAAGGTTCCAACCGCTCTATCATTTGGGATACCACCACTGTTGCTTTCGATGTATTCGGCGGACTGGAGACCAGGTAGCCAGATGCTTCCGTCATCTCATTCTCGATTGCGGTATACGATGCAGGCGAAGAGATCTGCACCTGTCCTTCGACGGAAGGCCAAGCAACGATAAACTGTTCCATGCCTGCAGCCGCTCCGGAGCTATCCCCCGCCTGAATCTGCTGCTGCACCTGTTCCAACAATTGCAGCAGATCAGCTAGCGATGCAGAACCAGCATTGACTTCTTCTTTATCCAGTTCTCCATCCTTGAGTGTACCCACACTGTAATCCGTCAGCAACGTCACCATTTCGTTCATTTGCTGGATGGCCTGTGATTCCTTGCGCGGTTCAGCTTGCATTGCAATCCGAATCAGGCTCATCTTTTTCTCAAGCTGGCTGTATACCCCAAAATGATCCTTGCGAATCGGTGCTTCCGTGCCTTTCCAGGCAGTAACGATTCGTTTATACGTACGCTCTGCCAGAAGCCAGTCTCCTTTTTGCATTGCGACAAGACTGCTGCGGGAATCTGGAAGTAAATGTGCTGCCGCCTTCCGGCCTGCGTCACTACTGCCTTCCGCACTTTGGAACGCTTCTACGTATGCATTGACTGCCCTTGCAAGGTCTGCTAGCGCACTCTTGGCAGCATCGGCATCGCTGCCCTTCAACACATCTTGAACCTTGGTGAGTGCATCGTTAACGGTAGCTGCCAAACCGGCGACCTGCTCTGCATTTTGCTCCGGTTCCAGCTGTCCGGCCTGTTGCCATAACGCCTGAAAATCGGATATATCCCGAACGGCATCATCCAGCTTGCCCTGGCCTGCCTCTACCAGCGCACTTCCTACCGAAGGAAGCAGAGCATGCAATTGATCCGTTTTCGCACTTTCCTTTGGTACAGCGGACGCAGTTGCACCTGACGCATAAGAAGCATCTCCAGAAGCGTAAGCAATACCCTCAAAGGCATCGACGCGTTCACCAAAAACATAATCAACGTATTTGAACTGTCCCTCTCCCATCCATGAAAAAGAATAGATGAGGCCTACGAGTATAGATAATGTAATTCGTAAAGGTAATGTGATGCGTAGCAAGATCATATCGTTTTGCCCCTTAATCCGTGACCATTTGGATGTGGACTTCGATGTAACATAGATACAGGTATGGAGGTAATCGTTGTGGATCTAGTAGATGTGACGTTCGTTTTCATCGGTGTTTTGTTCCTCCTCTGCTCGTTGCCAGAATGCTTCATGATGTTACGAATGCTCCTTTTAAACAACGTTTATGTCCAATTCACCGCAACTCAATCAGCATTAGAACAATGTCTCCCCGATATATCCACCCTGTTTGCATCCGGGGAAACAGGCAAAGACGGCACTACCCACATGCACCGTATATTCATTTAGCTTGTCACTCTTCGCCAGCCGTGTCTGGATCGGGATAAATTGCTTGTCCATATCCCGTTGGTAGCTAATAAACAGCAAGCCTGCGTCAAGCTGGCCTGTTTTGGGATCGAGGCCGCTCGAATACGAGTATGAGCGGCGCAAGATCTGTTGACTCCCGTCTCCCTTGGCGAGCCGCAGATGCGATGTTGCCGGGATTAAAGGTTGTCCATCGGTGGATTTGGCCTGCAGATCCACCGGGTCGAATTCTCCACGGCTGCCGATCGGCGCGCCGCTGTCACGGTGGCGACCAAATGTCGCCTCCTGATCCTTCAGGGTGGAGCGGTCCCAGACCTCCACACGCATGCGCACCCGGCGGACGGCCATGTAGCTGCCGCCGGCCATCCACCCTGGACCGTCACTCGGCTGCGCCCAGACGGTCCGGTCCATGAGCACGGCATCCGTAGTATCCGGATTGCCGGTGCCGTCTTTGAAGCCGAGCAGATTGCGCGGTGTTCCACCCGCGGGGTCGGCTCGGCCTGTGCGCTGGAAGCCCTCCTGGGTCCAGCGCAGCACCGCATGCCCTCGCGCAATACGCGCGAGGTTGCGGATCGCATGGAAGGCGACCTGCATATCGTCTGCGCAGACTTGCACGCACAGGTCGCCACCACACCATTGCGGGTCCAGCGCATCCCCGGCAAATGCCGGCAGGTCGCGCAGTCCCCGCGGCTTCGGGCCCTTCAAGCCGAAGCGCCCGTCAAACAAAGACGGCCCCACACCAAACGTCAACGTGGTACGTGACGGTGTCAGGCCTGCCGCCTCCCCCGTATCGGTGGGCGGCGTATTCAGCGTGGTGTTATGCTCGCCAATCATCTGTCCGGAAGCCATGGCAGCCGAGGCTGCCGTCCAGTCCCGGAACAGACGGCGAAGCTCTTCCACGCTGCCTGCGGTAACGTCAAACGCCGCAAAGCAGATAAAATCCTGCGCGGGCGTAATAATGCCAGCCTGATGCTTGCCATAGAAAGGCAAACCCTGTTTATCAGCCGCCGCAGGTTCTACGGCGGCGACAGAAGAGCCTTTGCGGCCGAGCGCCATCAGTCCGCCTGCGCCGCCCCCGCCAATAAGCAGACCAAGCCCAGCTACGCCGGTCAGCTTCAGCATCTCACGCCGTGACAACGGCTTTTTCAGCGAATCCTGCTTGTTCTCCGTCATCGTTCTACACTCCCAGCACTTGTCCCATATTGGACAGCGGCTCCGCGAGCGCATCGAGATTCTGGCTTAGCTTGCGCACATCCTCATCCTTCAATTTCTCATAAGAAACGTACCCGTCACCATCCTTGAACGGAGCCAGCTCTTTCTCCAGCGCCTCAAATCGATCCGCAATCTGCTGGTTTAGCTGTTTGTCCTTGGCTGCCAGATCATCCTTCAGCAAGTTGTAAATCTCGCGTGCTCCTTCCACATTCGCCGCAAAATCATACAGATCTGTATGCGAATACCGCTCCTCTTCCCCCGTCACTTTGCTGGAAGATACCTCGTTCAGCAGTTCGACCGCACCTGTGACCATTAGACTCGCATCGATATCCATCGTTTCCACTTTAGCCCGCAGCAGCTTCGCATCACTGAGCAGTGTGTCAGCATATTCGCTCATGCCGTCGGTTGTTTTGTCTGCCCACAATGCTTTCTCAATCCGGTGAAAACCACGCCAGTCTGCAGCTTCAACGTCTCCATCGCGTGCATCAATGTTAGGGTCCAGATCACCTAGCGCCTCTGCTACCGGTTCAATCCGTTCATAATACATACGCGCCGGAGCATAGAGCAACTTGGCCTTCTCCAAATCACCCGCCTTCACCGCCTCTGTAAACTTCTCGGTCTCCTTCACAAACGCATCAATCTGCTCTACGGCAAACGTACGATACCCCTCAACCGCAACAGAGTAATCTGCAGCAGTTGCTTCTTGGCCTGCCTTGCTTGTATCCTGAGACGCTGTCTGGGCTTCACTCGTTACAGCTGTCTTCTCAGATACCTTGTTCACAGCCGCCCCATCATTGCCACAAGCTGCAAGCAAAACCGAAGTCACCATCACGACAGCTGGCAAAGTCACACTTTTTCTCATACTCAACACGAACACTCCCTATGGACGCAGTAATTAGGCAACAATTCCCGAAAACATGGAACGAATTCTTCAATTCAAACGGGAACAAATCTTTAAAACAATCCTTTACCGATACAGGAACGTCGAGCAGACATAAACATATCGCTCTTGACTCCCAGCTTTTAATTGATAATGATTATCAATTTCGATAATGACATCATAATTCCGTCCTATCTTTATGTCAATATGAAAATAAGATAGGTCAATTCCCGTGTTTCATAAGGTTTATTTTGGGTATTTAATTCTGCGATACATAGACAAAGTTCGTCATAGAACGTTAAAATGAGACACAATGTTAACTTGTTCCATAATTTAAGAAATTGGAGGCTTATGAACATGAAATGCCAAGTATGTAATCACGAAAATGGAGATGCCCAGTTTTGCGAGAAGTGCGGCTCTAATTTGACTGGAACCCATGCTTCTTCTGATCCTGTGGATTCCGTAACACGAACAAATTCAGCTTCTGCTGACTCGGAATACACGCATTGGTCCAGCAACAAGGAATCTGCTTCTCATCAACCAGAACCTACACGCTCTTCTTCCGTTTCGCCTGTACCATCGCTCGTGAAAGAAACAGCAACAGTAAATTCCAGTAACAATGATGCTCCTGATCAAGATCATTCCCAAAACAACAATGGAAATCAGTGGAACAATTTCGTGCAAAATGAGAAGGTACAGCAAGCCAAAGAAGTAAGCAAACAATACTTGTCCTATTTCCTCAGCGTACTGGCTCGTCCGTATCAATCGATGAAAACCGTTGGTGAACAGCATACCCTGCATGGGTGGTTAACGATGGCACTGTTTGCTGTTTTGACCTCTACATATGTTCTGATCACATTTGGCCGCCTCGGTGCGGAAGGCATATTTATTAGCGGATTTTTGCGCCCGCTCCTGTTTTCGGCTATTATTCTGGTTGCTGCTGTTGCACTCATCTATGGTGTACTTAAGCTGGAACGAATTACTTTCCGTCCCAAAATTCTGGTTGCCCAGTTCGGAACCCTACTGGTTCCTGCAATCGCTACGCTTCTGCTCGCTAACTTGATGATTGTGATCTCCTACTCATTCGCGATCTCCCTACTGGTGCTGTCGTATATTATGGTGTTTGTTGCTATGAATACCGTGCTGTTCCAGCATCCGCTAAATCGGACCAAAGCTGCCATTGACAGCACGTACAGCGTGCTGATTGTGAATGCTGTATTGTTTTACTTAATGTATCGTTTGTTATTTTCGACTATAGCTGGCTTATTTAGCCCGTTATTCTCGCCGTTTGGACGCTTGTAAATTCGTTTCTTCTACTTAAGATTGCTGAAATGGAGACTTCCCCCGATTGTGGGGGGAGTCTTTTTCATTTGCGAAAGGCAACATTGCACGGATCATATTCCATACACTATAATGTGTAGTGTAATATATATGTTTTTATTTACTTATATGAGTGAGCATCTAGATGGAGCAACTTTGCTCTTTTCTTTATTTTGATCCATCCTTAACACTACATCACGTAGTGTAACTGATTCATTATTTTACTAAAAAGCGGAGGAATTCGAATGGACATGAACCACATGGATCATATGCAAATGGAACACCAAACAGGCACCTCATATCTGGGGTTGATCATTGGAGCTGCTATGCTGCTACTTTCGATCGCCACCTATATCTGGGCATCACGTACACGCGGCAAAATTGTTAGTCATATGAAAAAGAACGAGCGAGCAACCATCCAGAAGAAAAGCCGCTCTCTTCGGCTTACGGCCCATGCTCTGATCGCTGTATCGATCGTAGCATTCGGAGTTTTTTTCCTGCAAGGTGCCGGAAAGACCTACGATGTAGCCGACCTCCCGAACAATGCAGCAATCGATGTGACGGATGACAAATACTATGGAGCCACCCACACCGAGGAACCGATCCAGTATGAAATGAAAATACCGACCTCAGGTCCACATAATCCACATGATATCAAATTTGGCTTTTACACCGACTTCCCGGGGTATCCTTATCTGGTTCACAACATGGAGCATGGAGACATCATCATCTATTATCGTGAAAATGCCAGTGATGAGCTGAAGGAACATCTCCAATATCTCGCAAAATTTCGCCAAGCAGGCTCAGGCATTCTCGCCGTACCCAACAAAGATATTCCTGAAGGCAGCGAGGTCGTTGTGACCGCCTGGACCAAAACGATGAAGCTGGACAAGTTCGATGATGCCAAGGTAGGTACGTTTATCCATCGTTACATCAATCAGGGGCCTGAGAAGATTCCGCCATCCATTCGCCAAGGCGGCGGAACAATGTAGAGGGGTTAATCAATCCACTGAAAAGAGACATAGCCCCATTGAAGCAACATAAGCATTATAGGCAATTTTAAATGTAACGATCTCCAGAAACCTTATCTCCTGAAAAAGGAGTGCTTAAGCTCAAAAACAATCCTTTTGCGCAAAATAAGGTCTTTCAGGAATCGTTACATTTTTAACTGTCCAAAAAGGAGCACACAGTATTTCCCAGGATTGATATTCTCCTAACAACAGAACCACGTAGAACACCACAGCATAAATGCTGGCTTTAAACTCTCACAACTTCTAATCCTTTTCCAATCTTATGCCGATAAACTGAAGTAGAAATGTGTAACGAACATATACCTTTATTTATAGGCCTACATTCCTGACCTACTTTACCTTACATATTACATATCACTTACTATTACAGTTTTACATATCAAGGGGGAGCAATCGGAACGATGAATAGTTTGTTTATGCGAATTTTTTTGTTTTTTTCCTGTCTGATGCTGGCTGCAGGGGCCATTTTAGGCATAACGATGTACCAGGCATCTGCTCAATTGGTTGAACAATCGATGGGGATGCAGGCACAGGCTGTAGCTGAACGTGCAGCCGCTTTAATTGATACGACACTGTATGCTCCACTCAGCACGGGGCAGGACAAAACGGCGTATTACGATACGCTGCGTGCACAACTTAGCCAGTTACGTGAAGCCAACGGACTCAAATATTTGTATACATTAGGCACACGCGAGGAAAATGGAAAGGCTGCGTATTATTACGTGGTAGACGGGGCCGCACCGGATGTAGCCGAGGATGATTTTTCCCCATACGGTACAACGGAGGAAACACTGTACGATGGCATGCTTCAAGCCTTTGCACAAGACATAGCGGTTCGCGGAGAGCTTACGCGGGATGAAGATTACGGGGCTACGATTACCGCTTATGTACCGATTCATGGATCGGATGGCAAGATGTTAGGTGTTGTAGGCGCAGATCTGGACTCTACCGCGGTCTATGAACTCATGGCAAGCAACCGAATTACGATGGTTTGGACAGCGCTGGCGATTGTATTACTTAGTGTATTGCTGGTGTATATTTTCGCACGTTATCTGACAAGGCCACTGGTGAAGCTGAAACAGCTCATTGCTGAGGTTGGAAAAGGAGACCTCACCGTCAACGTGGAGCTTGGACGCAAAGACGAAATTGGGCAGCTCGCTTCCGAGTTCAAACACCTGGTCACGGATACCCGGCAAGTCATGACGGGCATTCGCCAAAGCTCGGATTCCCTGCTTCACGCCGCAGCAGGTGTATCCCGGCATTCCCAGGCAACGGCCGAGGCCAGTCAGCGGATTGCAGAGCACACGAATCATACTGCACAGGGGGCTTCCGAACAGGTGGTACGGGCTGGAGAAGTCACTGTAGCCATGGAAGAAATCACACGTAGCATGCAGCATATTGCTCATTCTTCTTCCAGAGTTGCCGATGTGTCACAGCAGACAACGAACGATGCCATTCAAGGACAGGCGAAGCTGGATACAGCCATCCGCAGCATGGACGAGATTCATCAGGCCAATGTGCAGATGGCCACATCGACGACACAGCTTACGGATTACTCCAGCCAGATTGAATCCGTTGCCCACCTGATGAAAAATATTGCTTCACAGACGAACCTGCTTGCACTCAATGCCAGTATTGAAGCAGCCCGTGCAGGTGAACACGGTAACGGTTTCGCTGTAGTCGCTTCCGAGGTACGCAAGCTTGCAGGAGAATCCGAGCAATCTTCACAACATGTAGCCGAGTTGATTGCCGAGATGACACGTCAGACCTCTTTGCTTGCAGAACATATGTCGGCAAGCACTACAGCGGTGCAATCCGGTCTGACTGTCGTGCAAGAGGCAGGTCAATCGTTCTCTTCCATTCATGGCGGCATTGAAACGATCAACGAGCGCCTGCATGAAGTGTCCGCAGCTTCTGAACAACTGTCAGCAAGCTCAGAGGAAGTGTCGGCATCCATTGAAAACATGGAACATATCTCACGAGAATCTTCATCCAGCATTCAGAAAGTATCCCATGCTGCCGAAACGCAGCTGCAATCCATGGACGAGATCAGTGCCTCCGCCGAGTCGCTACGTGTTTTATCCAGTGAGCTGAATAGCCTGATCAGCCGCTTTAAGATCTAGTTCGTTGCCCGCTTGCTCGACACCAAAAAGCCGCATGGCAGTGATCCACATCATCGGGGTTCTTCCCGATCATCGGAACACAGCCTGCGGCTTGCTGTAGCTCTTACCTTTATACGATGCGTGTCGTTTATACGTATCGTATAAAGGTCTTTTTATCTTAAATGAAGGTCAGCCCTGCGGCTGCCGATCATTAGTAACGCTGCGGAGCAGCTTTTTTACCCAAATCAATCATGTATGTGAAAAATGCTTCCGGATCTGTATCATATACCAGTTGTACCGGACGTCCATCCGCTTGCTCCACCGTGCGGCCTTGGCTCGGGCCATCTGGAATGACGATGCAGTTCACGGTTTTTTTCTTCACGATGTCCTCGCGGCCTACGGAAGCCGTAGTCAACACATCCCATAGATAATAGGTGGAGTTGGTCTCACTGTACACCAGTGGCGGACAACCTGCATAACAGTTCCCCAGGAAATCCACGCCTTCGAAGCGGCGTTCTGCTGCCCAGCGGTTACGAACTGCGGGTGTAAGAGGTACTTTATTCGTGCTTTCGAGTGCAACCAGATCAATCTGGATACCGCTCTGCCATACGCGATAAGCCGCTTCCGGGTCCCAGAATACGTTCCATTCCGCAGTACCGTCATGCTCCGGCTCTTCTACGTTTCCGCGTTCGAATGTACCGCCCATCCATACCAGCTTGTCAATTTTCTCTTCGATGTCTGGTGCTTCGTCCAACGCACGCGCGAGGTCCGTCAGCGGGCCAGTGAACAACAGCAATGTTTTGCCTTCGGTATTGCGTACTTTCTCAATCAGATGCTGATGCGCAGGAATAGCCGAGAGCGGCGCTTCCATTTTACCGGATTCATTCAGAACAGGCAGTGCATCTACATAGAACGAGTGCAGTCTCCATGCTGCTGGAAACGGGTTTTTGCCTCTGGAATTAGATTTGGCTACTTCAATAGAATACGTCCCAAAACGATCGATAATTTTACGGCTCGCATCGGTTGCTGGCTCCAAATATCCGTCTGCCGGAATAACCGATACACCGGTTACGTTTACATTGTCCATTTGCAGAAGCATAAACAGCGATACGAGATCATCCACGCCGCCGTCATGATTGAAATACACATTCATTTTGTTCGTCATGCTTGCTTTCATCCTTCCTCTGGTTACCCCATTAATGTGAACTTGTCCGTCTGCCCAAGGCCGACGCTTCTTCTATTATGTCCCATAACCCTAAGCCGAGTAAACCTTCCGCACCCAAAGAATCCCTTATCTACAGCATCCCCTCCGCATTTTTCCCAGCTTATCCATTCCATCTCAGACTTACAACCCCAAGGCTCTCGCCTCTGGTAAAAAAGAAAGATGGACCACGGGCATGAAGCCCCGCCGTCCATCTGCCCATCTCCATGGTTTACAGGGATCGGGATGGTGTCTTCTCTTGTTTCTCGGCAATCTCCGTATACTTGCCTGGCCAGAACGCCCATTTACCCAGCAGCGCTGTAATCGCTGGCACCATGAACGGACGAACCAGGAACGTATCAAGCATTACGCCTACCGCGGTAATGATACCGAACTGCACCAGTACCTGAATGGGCAAGGTTGCCAGAACGGCGAACGTGCCCGCCAGAATCAGACCCGCAGAGGTAATAACCGAACCTGTCTCGCCTACCCCTTCCTTAATCGCCTGACGGAGCGGCATCGTTTTGCGTTTCTGCCAGATGCTTGAGATCATGAAGATGTTATAATCCTCGCCCAGTGCCACCAGGAAGACGAAGGAGTACAGCGGTATTGCACCCTGAATCGCCTCTGCTCCAAGGCCGTAGTGGATGATGATCCAACCCAGACCAAGTGCGGAGAAATACGAAAGTACAACGGTCGCGATCAGATACGCTGTTGCGACTACGGAACGCAGGTAGAGCAGCAGCAGCAAAGTGATCATACCGATGACGACCGGAATAATAATCTTTGCATCACGCTCTCCAGTCACTTCAATGTCGTACTGTTCGGCTGTCTGCCCATCAATCCACACTTGTTGATCCACATTGGTAACTCCGGCATCTTTCAATGCCGTTTCCGCCGTAGCTCGCAGGTCTGGGATATGTTGCATGGCTTCGATCGAATATGGATTGAGATTGAACTCTACGTCATACGCCGTAATGTTGGCATTCTCCGCACCTTGCTGCGCGTCACCCACCTTGCTGATATAATCCAGCGATTCAAGACGTGCTTTCAGATCCGTCTCTTTGCCCCCAGCATCCACGATCACTTTAACTGGAGCCAGCTCTCCTTGGGAAAATTGTTCCCCAATGACCTTAAAGCCTTCACGCGAAGGTACATTTTCCGGAAAGGAAGATAACAAGTCGTACGTAAATTTCACTTGAGTTGAAAAAGCAGCTAGTCCACCGAGCAAAACAACTGTAATCGCCAAAACCGTCCATGGTTTCGTCGTTACGATGCGTCCGATCCAGCTTTCACGGACTTTACGCGGAGCTGGAGCCGGTTTTCCTTTTTTCTTGGCACGCTCGACTTCCATCTCGTGAGTACGTGGAACAAACGGATAGAACGATCCCCGTCCGAAGATGGCCAGCAGCGCCGGAACAAGCGTCAGACTTGCAATAAACATAATAAAGATGGACAAACTGAATGGTACGGCAAAACGATGATATGCACCATATTCAGCCAGCAGCAGCACCAGCAATGCGGCAACGACCGTAAATCCACTCATTGCAATCGCGCCGGATGAACCAGTGATGGCCTGGAAGATGGCTTTCTTTTTGTCCGGCTCATGATAGAGAATTTGACGGTATCTGGAGATCATAAACAGACAGTAGTCCGTACCTGCTCCGAAGAGCAGTACAGTCATGATCGAGATCGACTGAGCATCAACTGTAATCCACCCTTGATCCGCCATAAATCCGAGAATCGGACTGGTGACCATATAGGCGAAGCCTACGGCAATAATCGGAATGATCGCTAGCACCGGTGAACGGTAGATCAGCAAGAGCAACACGAGTACAAGCACGACAGTTGCGATGAGCAGAGACACATCGGCGGATGAGAACAATCCGTTTGCATCAATCGATATCCCCACTGGTCCGGTTACGCGTGCAATTAACTTGCCTTCAGTATCTATAGCCGTATCAAATGGATTCATGCCGAAGATGGCTTTTGTTTTCTCCTCTAACCCTTCGACACCTGCCTTCAGTTGCTCTGAATCGGCATCTTTGTTGAAAAACAGCGGCATGACGATGGTGCTTCCGTCTTCCGAAAGCTGACCTTTAATCGCCTGCGGTGGCAGCTGATAGAGCGGTACAACCGACTGTTGCTGCTCCACCGGGTCTTGATCCAATCGCTCGGTTAACGCCTGAATCTGCTGGATCTGATCCTCTGTGAGTCCGGCAGAGTTACGCCAGACAATCAGTGCGGGTAAGCCCTCGCCGCCAGGGAATTCCTTTTTCGCCAAAGCAGCGGCCTGTACGGATGGTTTCGAATCACTTAAATCTTGTGCGTTGTTGGTCTCACGCTGATTTACTGCGGGCCATACCATACCAAGTACAACCGCAATGATAATCCACACGAGCAGTGTAACCCATTTACTTCGTTTGCCCGCTACGAAGCGGCCATAACCTGAACCTTCCTGCATGGTCTATTCATCTCCCTAGTTTTGTTGAAATCCATCATACGAGAAATCTTTTTATCAAAAACAGCTTTTAAATTAATGTCATGGTATGGAAATGAACCATGGGTCATAATATAATCGAGTTAATTATATATACCGGAAGGTTAATTATGCAATCCCTAATTTTTTGAAAAGTCACAATACGTTATTTTATCCGTAAATGAGGTCGAGTATGATGAACAAAAAACCAAGAAAAGAAGCACGCCCGACGCGTGCTCCAGGCAGACCCAAAGCAGGTACAGATCAAGCTTCCGCCTACAATAACATCCTAATGACGGCCTCACGGCTGTTTATGGAATACGGATACGAAGCCGTTTCCCTTCAGCAGATCGCTTCGTTATGTCAGGTGACCAAAGCATCGATCTATTATCATTTTTCGAGCAAACCGGAACTGTTCACCATAGCGATTACCCGTATGATGGCGATGGGCATGCAGCAGACCACACTGCGGCTTGAAGAACCCGGCACGTTGTACGAACGGCTGGTCAACGTGGCGGCTGCCAAGATGCAACAGTCTCATGTGGATACGGAAACGATGATGCGTGAAGCCGAAACGTATCTGAATGCCGACCAGTTTGCTCAGATTCGGGATGCAGAACATCGTATCTTCGAAGTTCTCGCTACACATTTCCAGCGTGAGATGGACAACGGGTATTTGAGAGAAGCCAAACCCTTGTTGCTTGCTCAGGCCTTCACGTCCCTGTTGATGTTAGCCAACCGTGAAGATGTACGCCGTATGCACGATACGATTGCCGAACTGGCCGAGGAACTCGTCGGACTCTTTTTGGACGGAGCAGTTAAACATCCATAGGATGATTAGACGTGTAAACACAACTTACCCATGTGCGCATCTGGAGAACATTTAGTAAGGTTTCAATGATCGTTAAATCGGCCGAATTTGGCTATAGTAACCTTGACTTAAATCAACAGATAGTCTCCCATACACGCGCCAGCGCGGCGATGCCTGGCTCGATGTTCTCTGCTTCAATGCCGGCAAATCCGATGATAAACTCTCTTTTGCCGTCAGCAGGAGCACTTCCGTCTGCCCACAGATACTCCGCCGAGGCCACACGTATACCCATCTCTAACGCCTTAGCCACCATATTGTCGGCTGGATTCGGGTTAATCAGCCTTAAGACCAGATGGAATCCGGCGTGTTCGCCCTTAATCTCCATTCCCGGTTGATCCCCGAAATGCTGCTGAATGGCCTGCACAGTCAGGTCATGTTTGCGTTTATACAGATTGCGCATTTTACGAATATGTTTACCCAACTCTCCCTCCCGCATGAATAACTCCAATGTCCGCTGATGCAGACGTGAAGCTGACTGTTCGAACAGAACCGTTCGATAAACCTCGCCAAAATGAGGAACGAGTTCCTTCGGGAGAACCATGTAATGCACGCAAAAAGCAGGGGCAAGCACCTGAGAGAATCCTCCCATGTAGATAACAGGTGCGTTCTCCCGCAGTCCCTGCATCGAAGAAATAGGACGACCGGAATATCTGAATTCGCCGTCATAATCATCCTCAATCAGATAGGCCCCGGAACATTCCGCCCAGTCCAGCAAGGCGAGTCTGCGGCTGATCGGCATCGGCATGCCCATGGGAAACTGATGCGACGGGGATACACCAGCCAGTGACACATCTGCTTGATCCAGTTCATCCAGATTTATGCCTTCGCTGTCCAGTGAGATTGGGATAATCTCATATCCATAATTCCGAAAGGTTCCAGGTAACAGGCGATACCCGGGGTTCTCCACGACAATTGATCTAACCCCACCTTTGCGAAGCATCGTCTGTGTAAGCAAGGACATGAGCAGATGCTGCTCTGCACCTATCACAATCTGCTCGGGCGTACAGCGAACTCCTCTAAATTGTCCTAGATAGGCCGCAATCTCGTTGCGCAATCCCCACTCACCCTGCGGGTTTCCGTAAAATAATAAATCCTTGGACTCTTCACGCCAAACGCGGTTTGCGTACTGCTGCCATTTTCCATAAGGAAACAGGCTGAAATCATTGTGTGACATATGAAAATCATAGGTAACATTCGTCACCGGACGTAGGCTCTGTAAGTCTTGTGATACTTCTCTAGAACCTGGCTGATCCTGCCTGTTGATCATGCTAATATGTTTAACCCCTTTTTCATTTCCTGCCGTATGTATATCGGACTTCCCCAGTAACATATCGTGATAACCTTCAACAACAGCTCGAACGCGGTAACCTCTGCGCGGCTGGCTATACACGTACCCTTCCGCAATAAGCTGCTGGTAGGCCGCTTCCACTGGTGTTGTGCTTATGCCCAGCAGTTCTGCCCATTTTCGTACAGAAGGAAGGCAGCTGTGTTCCACCAATTCCCCGCGGAAAATCTCCCGTTTGATATGATCCGAAAGCTGAATATAGACGGGTACACTGTCGTGCTCATCAAGTTTAGGTAATTGCATCATAACTGACTCACTCCATCTGTCCTTTTCATTTTATTAAAACTGTATATTTGGAAGTATACAGTATTGGGATATACTCATGTCAGAAGCAAGGACTTACAAACAATATTCAGGCGAAACAACACGCTATATGCCTTACAGGCCCCACAAGTTTGCTTGAATAGATCAGGAGGAAAACAAAACTATGTCACACCCTACATCTACAAATCGCATCGCCAAACTCATGCAGACTGAACGCATTTACCTGCGCCCATTCGATATCACCGATGTCGATGCTTATTATCCAAGCCTGTTTGAGCCCGAAATGCGTAAACAAACAGGAACTCAAGCGAGCTTTACCCGTTCTCAGGTTGAAAAGTATGTAGAGAGTTTAGCTCAAGACGACTCACGCCTGAACCTGCTTATTGCATTACAAAACACAGACGAAATCATCGGCGATGTCGCCCTGATGGACATGCATGCCAAAAATCGCAGTGCACATATTCGCATCGCCATTGATCAGCCAGCTCACCAAGGCAAGGGATATGGTAGTGAAGCCTTGCTACTTATGCTGGACTACGGCTTCGGCATTGCCAATCTGCATCGGATCGAACTGGATGTCTTTGCGTTTAACGAACGCGCCATTCATACGTATGAGAAGCTCGGCTTCCAGCGTGAAGGCGTGAAGCGGGACATGTTGTACTACAATCACCAGTATCATGATGCCATTCTGATGAGCATTCTTGAGCATGAGTTCCGGGAGAAACATCTGAAAATAGACAAATGATAGAGTTCACGCAAAAAATACAAAAACCGGGGAGGTTATTCCTCCGCCCCGGTCAGAAAATGCAGATGACCCGCCAGCACCGACAGCTCGGCGGGTGTCTCCATGTACAATTCGCCATCCGTATCGGCCGGCATCGGTACATCTGTTTTTATTTTCAACGTCGACGCCTTGAAGTAGGAAATACTCTCATTCCGCGGTTGCCATTCTCCCTCTGGCTTATGTGAAAGCACCTCACGCAGAAGTGGAATGCCTGTCTCATGAATAATAAGCACATCCAACTTACCATCCTGCAACGCATCCGGAGCAAAAGGTAACGCATTCGTGCCCAGAAAACGTCCATTCGCCGCGTAGATCATCACCGCTTCACCTGTTGTCCGCTCTCCATCGATCTCTAGCTCATACTGAAATGGATCGGAACGGGTTATCGTCTGGAGTGTGCTGATGAAATAACTGACTTTGCCGAGCGCCCCTTTCAAATTCTCGTTAATGTTCTGTGAGGTATCACTGATAAGACCTATTCCGAAAAAGTTCGTAAATACCCGGTCATCTGCTCGTCCCACGTCCACCGGTATAACCCGACCTGCCAGCATCTCTTGTGCCGCTGTCTCGGCATCCGGTGAAATGCCAAGTGATCGTGCAAAATCATTACATGTACCGCCTGGAAGTACGCCGATCTGTGGAGGATTTTGCAAGGATGCCAGCCCGTTTACACACTCATGCACCGTACCATCGCCGCCTAGAATAAACACCACATCGAACTCTTCCCCGCGCTTCCGGCACAGCTTCTCTCCTTCACCCGGTTCATCCGTACGAACCACGACCAATTCATGAATAGCTGGAGCAAGTACGCCTGTGACCAGACCTAATGTATTCTCCCGATTGGCTTTCCCTGCATGAAGATGATGTATTAACAAGGCTTTATTCCATTCCATGCTGCTTTCCTCCATTCCAATGCTTGTTTCCCTTTACCCAAAAAGGTTGAAGTGATAAACAAAACCATGGCTCAGCGCATGATCGTGACATGCGAACCGTGGTTGTGAAGGTGAAACTTCATATGAAGAAGCGACAGACGGAATATGCATCGTTTTTGTTGTTCATGCGTAATACCAGATAGCTGTACAGGACAAGCTACTTTCATTCATTTTTGGCAACGTGAGTTGTATTTTATTTTATAAAAATAAAGCTTCTGTTCTGTCTGGAGCCACATGATTACCATCATTTATTATCATGGTTTCGCATCTCCGGTCTTATAGCCATTACCTGCTTTAACCGGATGTATGCATGAGAAAAAAGGTTCCTCCGCAACCTATGAGATATAAGCAACAACTTCGCGGGAGCAACCCATTCAATTCGCTTCAAAACGGTTATATGTACACTATACACGAATGGAGGAATTCCCTATGATTCCAGCTACAATGGAGCAATTAGAGCAAGTTCGCAAGGAATGCCGTACGATGGTTCGCAAAAGAGCAACCGCTTCTGCTGGCTCCACACTCGTACCTCTTCCCGGTACAGATGTCATCGCTGATGTGGGCATGCTGATGCAGCTGTTACCTGCCATTAACAATAAATTCGGATTATCTCAAAAACAGCTCGACGGCATGGACCCTGAGACGAAGTCCATGATTTACGGATTTGTGATGTCGATCGGGAGTAAAATCATCGGCCGCATGGTCACGAAGGAATTAGTCATTCAGGTGCTCAAACGGGTGGGTGTACGAGTAGCGACGAAATCGGTCGCCAAGTTTGTTCCGTTTGCGGGGCAAGGTCTCGCCGCCGCTCTCAGCTTCACTGCCATGCGGTATGTGGGCAACAAACATATCGACGACTGTTATGAAGTGGTTAAACGTATGATTGAACAGCGCGAAGGCCTGCCTGGTGAACCGGCAACGGCATCACTGGAGGAAGCTACCCGCCATCACCTTGAGGAAAACTTGCAGGATATAGCCGAACATGAAACAAAGCAGCATGCTGATACGAAAGAGGAAGAGGAAATCAAACAGGACCATCAGAGCACCAGTGAAGGTAAGAAGGGTTTCCTGTGGAGACCAAGGCTTAAATAGTACGTTAAATTGTCTTCCATACATTGCATATCTGCAAGCGAACATGCTTGGGCGGGACAAGGCACAGCATCTATCCACAGGAAAACGTTGTGGCATAGCAGTGATAACACAAACGGGACGAAGCAGTGCAATGACTGCGACGTCCCGTTTGTGTTGATTTATGTTACACCAGAGGTGCGTGGAGCACCGTGGTGGAGGTTCTATTTTTCCAATAAACTATGGTTTCCAGATGTTCCTAAAGGGCCTGACAGCCTTAATAGATATCCAGTCCGTTAGATTGCCTGCGGCTGTTGCTCCGTAAACTGACTGTTATACAGATCCGCATAGAAGCCCTGTTTCGCCATCAGTTCCTCATGATTGCCCTGCTCAATCACATTACCGTGATCCATGACAAGGATGAGATCAGCACCACGAATGGTGGACAGACGGTGAGCGATAACAAAACTCGTACGATTTTGCATCAATTCATTCATCGCTTTCTGGATAAAGACCTCGGTCCGTGTGTCGACGCTACTGGTTGCTTCATCCAGAATCAGGATGGACGGGTCCGCCAGAATTGCTCTCGCAATCGTCAGCAATTGTTTCTGACCTTGAGAGATATTGGACGCCTCTTCATTTAATATCGTATCGTAACCGTCCGGCAGTGTGCGAATGAAATGATCGGCATGTGCAGCAACAGCAGCTTTAACCACTTCCTCTTCCGTTGCACCTTCCCGTCCGTAGGCAATGTTATCCCGAATCGTACCATTGAACAGCCAGGTATCCTGAAGCACCATACCAAACATACTGCGCAAATTACCACGGGACATATCTTTAATGTTAATGCCATCAATCGTAATCCGGCCGCTCTGGAGTTCATAGAAACGCATGAGCAGGTTAATCAGCGTTGTTTTCCCGGCACCTGTCGGTCCAACGATTGCTACGGTCTGACCTGGTGCAACATTAATATTCATATTGCGAATGAGCAGTTCATCTTCTTTATAGCCAAAATCCACCGCCTCAAAAGCTACAGCCCCTGCCGGGTGACGCAACGTTGCAGGTTGTTTCGACTCAGGAACTTCCTCTTCCTCATCCAGCAGTTCAAACACGCGCTCTGCCGAAGCAATCGTGGATTGAATAATGTTCGAGATGTTGGCAATCTGGTTAATTGGCTGTGTGAATTGACGCGAATATTGTGTGAAGGCCAGAATGTCCCCGATGGAGATGGAACCCCGTGTAACAAAAATCCCGCCGACCACACAGATCAGCACATATCCCAGGTTACCGACAAAGTTCATCAGTGGCATAATAATCCCGGAGATAAATTGTGCTTTCCAACCCGATGCATATAGCTCTTCATTCACTTTCTCAAACTGCTGTACGGATTGCTCCTCACGTCCAAAGGCTTTGACCACCTTGTGGCCGGTATACATTTCTTCTACGTGACCATTCAGTTCACCAAGCGACTTCTGCTGTCCGGCAAAATGCTTTTGCGAACGGGAAGCGACCAGCATAACCACCACGACACTAAGCGGTAAAGTCAAAATCGTAATCAGCGTCATCCATGGACTGATCGTCAGCATCATAATGATAACACCCACAATCGTTACCACGGACGTAATAAACTGAGCCAAACTTTGCTGCAGTGTGTTACTGATATTGTCCACGTCATTGGTTGCACGGCTAAGCGTCTCACCATGTGTACGGGAATCAAAATATTTCAGCGGTAAACGTCCAACCTTGGCACTAATCTGCTCACGCATATCATAGACGACCCGTTGGGCCACACCCGCCATCAGATATTGCTGTACATACGCAAAAGCGGCACTGAGCAGATACAGTCCAAGCAACAGGTACAATACTCGCATCAAGGCTGGAAAATCAATCCCTGCTCCCTGCACCCCCTGCATAATCGCAATAGCTCCATGGGCAAGGATATCTGTACCCTCAGCCATAATCTTCGGACTAATAATGCCAAACACGGTACTTAGAATGGCAGCAATCAGAACACCGATCAGACGAGAGCTATGTGGCTGGAGATACTGAACCAATCGGCGCAGTGTGCCTTTGAAATCCTTCGCTTTCTCGGCTGGAGGCCGCATACCCATTCCGCCGCCGGGATGACCCGGTCCGCGCGGAGCACCAGATGCTTTGTGCTGTGCTGTACGTTCACTCATGCGATCTCCTCCTCAGTCAGCTGGGAGGATACAATCTCACGATATACTTCATTGTTCTCCAGCAGCTCTTTGTGTGTTCCCGAACCGACAATTTTGCCCTCATCCATGACGAGAATACGGTCAGCATCCATTACCGTGCTTACCCGCTGAGCTACGATCAACACAGCCGCTTCCGTCGTTTCCGATTTGAGCGCAGCACGAAGTTTGGCGTCCGTTTTAAAATCAAGGGCCGAGAAACTGTCATCGAAAATATAAATTTCAGGACGGCGAACAAGTGCGCGTGCAATGGACAAACGTTGTTTCTGTCCACCTGACACGTTATTCCCGCCTTGTGCAATTAGGCTGTCATACCCTTCCTTCATCTCGGAGATGAAGTTTTCGGCTTGGGCCGTACGTGCCGCATGAATAACTTCATCCATACTCGCATCATCCTTACCTTGCCGAATGTTATCTGCAACCGTACCGGTGAAAAGGACGGCCTTTTGTGGGACAAACCCGATTTTGGATCGAAGCTCTTCTTGTTTAAGCTCCCGCACATCGGTTCCATTCACACGCACAGTACCTTCGGTCACATCATAGAAACGTGGAATGAGACTGAGCAATGTGGTTTTACCCGAACCCGTACCGCCGATAATCGCTGTCGTTTCACCGGAACGTGCCGTAAACGAGATATCGGACAACGCTGCATTCTCTGCACCTGGATAACGGAAAGTAACATGATCGAACTCGATCGTTCCCTGCATGGATTTCATGGTGCGGGGCTGTGCAGGATCAGAAAGATCCGGCTGCATATCCAGCACTTCGTTAATCCGCTCTGCCGAAGCTGATGCTCTTGGAATCATCACAAAAATCATGGATACCATAATCAATGAGAACATAATCTGCATTGCATATTGTACAAAGGCAATCAGGGAACCAATGTTCATATGTCCGCCATCAATACGCAGACCACCAAAGTAAAGAATGGCAATCATCGAAAAGTTCATGACCAGCATCATCACTGGCATAACTGTCGCCATCAGAACATTGACCTTAATCGACGCATCTCTTAATTCCGTATTTGCCCCATTGAAACGAACACGCTCATGCTCACCACGGTTAAAAGAACGAACAACCCGGATACCTGTCAGCTGTTCACGCAGAACCAGATTAAGCCGGTCCAGCTTTTTTTGAATTTGCTTGAAAAGCGGAAATCCTTTGGAACCAATTAAGGCGATTGCTCCTGCAAGTACAGGCAGAACAACCAGGAAGATGGTGGACAGCTTCGCGTCCTGAGAAACAGCCATGAAAATCCCCCCGATACACATCATCGGAGCCATAATCATCATGCGCAGCATCATCGTTAATACGTTCTGCACCTGTGTAATATCATTTGTTGTACGCGTAATCAGTGAAGCTGTACCCAGCTTATCAAATTCCTGCAACGAGAAATTTTCAACATGCCGGAACACTCGGCTGCGCAGCTGTTTGGCAAATCCGCCCGCTGTGCGCGAAGACAGATAACTCGCGATAATGGAACATGTGGTTCCGCCAATGGCAATCAGCAGCATGAAACCGCCAATTTTCCAGATATAAGGTACATCACCTTTGACGATACCAAGGTTGACGATATCAGCCATTAACGTAGGCAAGTACAACTCCGCCATCGTTTGCATAAAGATAAGCGCCAAAATAAAAATAATCGGAATACGATAGGGCTTTAACATGCGAAATAACTTCATCATGGCGTATCATCTCCTTGTTCGGGTGCTTCTGTTTCAGGTGCTTTATTATCGTTTGCATGTCCTTCATCCTGCTCAGAAACCTGAGCATCAAAGAAGGTATACACCTTGCTGAGCAGTTCAGCCAGTTGCAAACTATCCTCTTCGCCCAAATGTTTAACCAATCTGTTGAAGGTAGCCATTCGTTCTTCATGGGCTGCACGAATAATTGCACGGCCTGCGTCTGTAATTGTAATCCGCACGGCCCGGCGATCCTCAGGGTCCATCGTCCGCTCAACAAGCCCTTCATCCTCCAGACCGCGAATCACGGGCGTAATGGTTGGTGATTTTACTCGCATTAATGCGCTGATTTCGGACACTTTTAATCCTGGGTGTTCCTGGTTTAAATGGCTCTCGAAATCGGGCGGGTTATGCCGCCAATCCATGCGCTCTCCTGGATGTGCACCATGGAGCAAACAAGCGAGTACCATAATTTCATTGTGATTGCGCCCATGTGGTTTATGTTGTCTCCATTTGCCTTTGTTAAACTGCATGATGGAATACAACAGCTTTTGGGCTACCGGATCGATCCCAGCCATCTTACCTTCCTCCTTCTTCAGAACATCATGTCCCGTAAAACAATCCATAGTCCGCCTATTAAGTAGGTCCTTTATTTAATAGCCCACCAATATAATAGCAAACCAATTTAATAGTAACTCAATTAATTAGGTTACCTAAGTATATTCTCAGCTTATGTATATGTCAATCATTTCATTCATGTCAAAAGCATCCATTCTTCAAGTGACTTATTAGCTATTTGCTCAACTGTTTCATCATGACAAAAAAACTCTCCACCCTGCGTTTGCTTAAGACCAAACGAAGGGAACGGAGAGCTTTTTGAAATAGCATTTTCTATATCCATTTTCTTAAAGCAGACCTGTTGAATCCATATTTATTTTGAAGCAGATACACTCTCCGGCACAGTAGCAAACGGGAAATAGTCTTTAGCATTATTGTAGGCGATACCTTGTACGATCTGACCGAGCAGCTCCATATCGTTTGGCGCTTCGCCTTGTTCTGCCCATTCACCAATCAGGTTGCAGAGCAAGCGGCGGAAGTATTCATGCCTCGTATACGAGAGGAAACTTCTTGAATCTGTCAACATGCCGACAAAACGGCTGAGCAGCCCCACATTCGCAAGCGCCTTCATCTGAGCGAGCATGCCATCCTTCGTATCATTGAACCACCATGCCGCGCCAAGCTGAATTTTACCTGGCACGCCTCCACCTTGAAAACTTCCAATAATGGCAGCGAGCACTTCGTTATCTCTTGGATTAAGGGAGTACAGAATCGTTTTTGGCAGAGCATCCTGCTGCTCCAGCGTATCCAGCAATCCGATAACAGCCGCTGATAATGGCGTATCATTCACAGCATCGTACCCTGTGTCAGGCCCGAGCTTTTTGAACATTTTCGTATTGTTATTACGCGCTGCATTGATGTGGAACTGCATGACCCAACCACGCTCCGCATACAGCTTACCAAGGAATGTGAGTGTAACCGTCTTGTATCCGTCCTCTTCCATGCGTGAAACCTTCTCACCAGCGAGTGCTTTGGCAAATGTAGCGGCGGCTTCCTCGCGTGTCGCTGCAGCATAAGGCACATAATCCAATGCGTGGTCAGAGACACGGCCGCCTACGGAATGGAAGAACTCCACACGGGATTCCAGCGCAGCCAGGAATGAGTCATAATCTGTAATGTCCGTGCCCACAACCTGTGAAAGCTTGCCTACCCATTCGATAAATGTATCTCGGTTTAATTCCAGCCCTTTATCCGGGCGGAAAGACGGCAGTACCGCTGTGTCAAAACCTTCAATCCCCTGAATCTTCAGGTGATATTCCAGAGAATCGGTTGGGTCATCGGTGGTGCACACCACGGTGACATTGGATTTGGTAATTAGATCACGCGCACCGAAGCCTTCGCCGGTTAGTTGGGCGTTTACTTTTTCCCAGATCGCTGGGGCGCTTTTCTCATTAAGCACTTCATGTACATCAAAATAACGTTGTAATTCCAAGTGAGACCATGCATACAGCGGATTGCCGATCATCATCGGCACTGTTTTGGCATAAGCAAGGAAACGGTCATAATCCGTTACCCCTTCGCCGCCCGTCACATATTTCTCTTCAACACCGTTAGCCCGCATCAGGCGCCATTTGTAATGATCACCATATAACCAGGCCTCTGTCAGATTGCCAAATGTTTTGTTTTCGTAAATTTCCTGAGGACTGAGGTGACAGTGATAATCCATAATCGGCATGTCTTTTGCATACTGCTCGTACAGCTTGACCGCCGTTTCATTGTGAAGTAAAAAGTGTTCATCCAGAAAAGATTTCATTCGCCTTGCACGCTCCCTTTAGGTGAGTTTACGTTCATTTAGGTTCACTTTCCATCTTTAAGCTACACCGTTTGGCGCCAAAGTTCAATACAAAATGATAGCGTTCTCAAAAAAGGTTGATTTAGGCACACTCTTGGAAACACGGTATACTGGATTTAACGTCAATGATACTGATTTAAAGATGGACACTGATGTTACTCATAATAAAATCGCTACAATAAGATCGACACAGGATATTAATCAAAGCCTGACCCTAAGCGATCTTACTTTCGCCAAAATAAGGAGATGAAACCTGATGAAAATGAAAATTACTTTTCTGGGTACAGGAGATATGTTTAGTGTAGAACAACATCACAACAGTATGCTCGCTGAATTCGGCGATACGCATCTGGTCATTGATTTTCCAGAGTCCAATGCCAAAGCGCTCAAGGAATACGGATTCGCGATGACAGGCATTCATAATGTGTTTATCACCCATCTGCATGAGGATCATATTAACGGGGTGCAGATGCTGGGCTATTATTCCCAGATTGTCGGGGATCGCAAACCACGCCTGTTCATTCATGAAGAGTTGGTTGATCCACTGTGGAACATCCTTTCTCCAGGCATGCGGTATACAACGGACGGCGAGCGTACAATGAGTGACTATTATGATATCATTCCGCTGCCGGATGGCGGAAGTTTCGAGCTCGGCGGGGTCACGTTTGAGACATTTCGCACACAGCATGTTCCCGGCATGGTCAGCAACGGGCTGATGGCGAAGCCTTATTTTTATTATAGTGCGGACAGCACGCTGAATCGTGAGCGAGTGGAACAGGTCGCCCCCGATGTGCAACTGATTTTCCATGAATGCCACATGCATGACCTGGTGATTAAATCCCATACGTCACTGAAGGATTTGGAGCAGCTGCCCGCTGAAGTGAGACGGAAAACGGTACTGATGCATTATCATGATGAATATGCCGATGCGGCCAAACGTGCGGCATTCAACCGTACGTACGCGGAAGATCTGCGCATGGCCGGCACGCTGGAGTCCTTTGAAATTGGAGAGTAATTCAGAAAGGCATTTTACGCTAACGATCACCAGAGAGCTTATTCGGCATAAATTTTGAGGTTTTTAATTCTAACGATCACCAGAAACGTTATTTGGGTGAATTCTCTGTAAATGATACCGTTTTGACTGAATTTCGGTAAAATAAGCTCACTGGGGATCGTTAGATTTACGATAACCCGGTTTGGGGGCAAATAAGGTTTCCTGAGATCGTTAGAAATTCCAGAGCCCCAGGTTCCACTCAAAGTTCTCTACCCTAATTAGAATTGAAACACTTAAGCTAGAAACTCAGATTTTCTAAAAAGAAAAACCACCTGAATCAGCACGCAGCAGCGTGTCTGTCCGAACTTCCTTCACTCGTTGGATACTATCGAACAAGTGGATGCAGTTCAGCTTCAAGTGGTTTCATCCTTGCTTGCAATTCTTTATCATATGAACTTTTTAATTTGTGGCGTACCAACTATACCGAGACATTCTCCCGCAAATATGAGCCCACGGTTATTTAGGTAATTCTCAATCCCGTTTCCACCATTTGAATGTCTTTAGCAGCATTCAACTCCGCCTTCGACAATCGAACGCACATTACTCTTAATCTGTTGTATCCGTGCCAGTGCCACAGTCCTCGCTCGTTTCCGGCAGTGCCCAGACAGACACCCCTCCGCCGCAGACGTGGAACGTAGCCCAGCCATCTTGCTCAATGGTGATCGAATCTTCACAACTACCGGTGAGGTCTTCCCAGACTTGCCCTGCACGATGCTCTCCGACAAACATTCTCTTCTCACCGTCATCTCCGTTCGAGATGACCACTGCGCAACCCGAGCCTTCTATCTCTTCCACGCCGCGGCGAACCCAACCAATGGTGTTGGGATGATCGAAATAGTCTTCCTGCTCTCCATAGGCTTTGTTGCAACGAGCTGACAACAGAATGTCCAAAATCTCTTTTTTGCCCTCCACCAGTTCAGGTCCGCCAATCCCGTAATAATCGCCGTAAAAGACGACGGGATATCCGTCACGACGCAGCAACGTCAGTGCATACGCGCTCGGCTTGAACCAATCGCCAACCCAGGATTCGAGCGCCTCATGAGGCTGTGAATCATGGTTGTCTACAAAAGTCACCGCATGGGTTGGATGAGTCTGAACCAAGGTGTCCTCAAAAATTTTGGAAAGGTCAAAATCGCGTCCCGCCAACGAGGCCTCGTGAAATTTATAGTGAAGCGATACGTCAAACAAGTCAATCTGGTAATCCACTGTGTCTAAAAAGGTACGACAAGCATCCAGGTTGGGATTCCAGAACTCACCGACGATGTAAAAATCTTGCCCGCGTTTGCGGATCATCTCCGCAGCAAATTCCTTGATGAACTCATGGTTAATATGTTTGATCGCATCCAGTCGGAACCCGCCACACTGCAGCGTATCAATCAGCCATTTCCCCCACTCGATCATCTCACGCCGTACATCCGGGTGGTTATAATCTATATTGGCAAACATCAGATAATCATAGTTGCCAAACTCATCATCGACGTTTTCATTCCAGGTTTTGTTCTCGCCAGCAATGCGGAACACACCCGTACGTTCTTCTTTTGCATCAAAATCGGTGCCGTTGAAGTGTTCGGATGTCCATTTGAAGGAAGAATATTCATTGCCCCGGCCTGGAAATGTGAACTTCGTCCAGCCTTCAATCTCGAACGGTTCGGAAATTTCCTTCGTCCGGTCGTTGGGATCAACCTCGATCACCTTAAAAACTTCCTTCTCATCTGCTCCAGCCTTGTGATTCATTACAAGATCCACATAAACGACAATGCCGCTCTTCTGACATTCTGCAATGGCTTCCACCAGTTCCTGCTTGGTGCCATATTTCGTGCGTACCGTACCCTTTTGATCAAATTCACCCAGATCGTACAGATCATACACGCCATAACCTGTATCATCTGCAGACACTGCTTTCGTTACAGGAGGCACCCATACAGAGTCTATGCCTTTTGCTTTCAGTTCCGGGGCCATGTCAGCCAGTCGCTTCCAATGATTGCCGTCAGCAGCCAAGTGCCATTCAAAAAACTGCATCATGGTATGATTTCTCTTCATCACAAACCGACCTCCTTGATTTGCATTCGAAGCGGACCGCGGAACGGATAGGGTATCGCCGTTGTTCGTTCGTGCTAACCAAGTTATAACCCGATTGCCCTATGTTTCAATCATGAAAATGAAAGAATGTTAAGAAATTCAAAGAAAATTTTTCGTAAAGCACTGAAAATAGCACGATAAACACATAAAAAACGTAAACATCATCATATCCGTTTATAATCCATCCATTCGTCAGGTAAAAGAGAACGGTACGGCTCCTGCGTGAAACGGTCATCAACTAGCACGAGTACACCCTTATCTTCTTCGGTTCGAATGAGCCTGCCTCCAGCCTGAAGCACTTTGTTCATGCCCGGGAATACATAGGCGTAGTTAAAGCCGTTGCGGCCCGACTTGTCAAAGTAATCCTTGAGCACGTTATTCTCCAGACCAATCTGTGGCAGCCCTGCTCCTACAACGACAACGCCATTCAGACGGTCTCCCGGCAGATCGACCCCCTCCGAGAACACGCCGCCCATCACCGCAAAAACAAGACGTGTGCGCTCAGGATGCGGCTGGAAAGCCGCCAGGAACTGCTCTCGCTCCTGCTCGTTCATGCCCTGCTCCTGCATCACCGTATCCGCATCGCTGGCCCCCGGAAGCTGTGTATATGTTTGATAGATCTCGCGCATGTACGGATAGGAAGGGAAAAAGACCAGCAGGTTGCTGCGCGGCCACTCGGATACGAGTTGCTGTAACATCTCGGCAATCGGGCGTTTGGACCGCTCCCGGTCTTTATAACGTACAGACAGAGGCATGAGCCGAACGTCCAGCTGTTCCCGGTTGAACGGAGACGGAATCTGCAATGTGTAGTCTTCTTCCTCTGCCCCCAGCATATCGCGGTAATAACGAAGAGGTGACAAGGTTGCCGAGAAATGAATAGTCGAGCGGAAGCCCTTCGCCGTCTGACGCAGTAGCAAAGACGGGTCCAGACAGAACAGTTTCACCCGTACCTCGCTTCGTACACACTCTGCATAGGTGATAAAACGCTCGTCATATAGCCTAGCAATTCGTACGAAGTTCTGTGCAGTAAAATAGGCATCGAGCAGCAGCTGATCCATCTCAGCATTGCCAGACCCACCCTCGGCCAGACATTGCTCCGCCACCATGACAAATGGCTCAAGCCGTTCAATCAGTTCCTCTGGCGCTTCTTGCTGTATGATCTTGCCCTCTTCTCCGCCGTTCTTACGAAGGGTGATCAGATACTTGTCGATGGCTCCGGTATAGTCCACAATCGCTTTGGCGGCAGGTACACTGCTACCGAGCGTCTGGAACTCTCTTTTGACATCGAGAAATACGGCTTTTTCCAGCTCTGCCGAGAACATCATACGCCCACGATCCACCAGATTATGTGCCTCATCCACCAACAGCACCGTCTTGCGCTTCTGTTCCTCCAGCATCCGTTTGAGTGAGATACGCGGATCAAAAATGTAGTTATAATCGCAGATCACCGCATCGGCTGCATATGCCGCATCCAGCGAGAACTCAAACGGACACACCCGATGTTTGCGGGCATACTGCTCAATGACGGGCCGTGTCATCAACGTTTCATGTTCCAGCATGTCCAGCACAGCACCATTAATTCGGTCATAATACCCTTCACACATGCCGCACTGCCCTGTATCGCAGGCTTCCTCGTCCTTGAAGCAAATTTTGTCCTTTGCCGTCAAACTGACGACATGCATGTTCAACCCTTCCGCCTGCATCCGGGCAAAAGCTTCCTCCGCCGCCACTCTCGTAGTCGTTCTCGCGGTCAGGTAGAACAAACGACTGGCCTCACCTTCACCGATGGCTTTCACCGTAGGAAAAAGTACGGACATGGTTTTGCCAATGCCTGTAGGTGCTTTCGCCATAAGTCCCTGTCCTTCACGAATCGTTTTGTACACTGCACCTGCCAGCTTACGCTGTCCTTCCCGGTATTTGCGAAAAGGAAACGGCAGCTCGCGCACACTAACGTCCCGCTCCGCTTCATAAGCAGCAATCATCTCCGCATACGGTGCATAGCCGGCGATGACTTCTGCTGCAAACTGCTCTAGTTCCTGCCGCTCCGCCACGCGGCGAAACCGCCGCTCTTCACCCGTCACCGAATGCACATACGTCAACTGCACTTGCATCCGCGGCTCATCATGCTGAACGGCATACATGTAGGCATACATCTTCGCCTGGGCCCAGTGCACGTCGAGGCCACCTTCCAGCTCGTCCAGGTTACCCGCCGTGGATTTGATCTCATCCACCGTTAATTGCCCCTCCAGGCGAATCAAGCCGTCACATCGGCCTTCAATGACGTAGGTTAGATCTCCATGCTGAAGCTCGGCTTCCAGTACAACTTCTTTTAAATCTTCTTCGGTATATGTCTTCTGCACACGCTGATGAATTCGCGTTCCCTCTTGCATCGATGCATTGGTGCGAAATCCCGGACGGATACTGCCGCTCCGATAAACATACTCGACCAGCGGCCTGACTGATATCCGGATTGTTGTTTTCATACGATCACCCGTTCTGCTTGTAGTGGTTCTACTTTATCACGAAACGGGTTACTCTAACCAGATTTTTGGCAAATTGGACTCGTCCGTTCCCATATGCTATGTTGAGTTGTATAAGTTGAACTAGTTCACGTTACACTTGGACACTTCGATGACAGAACAATCTTTCGATCGCTGTTAAAGCGAACGCTCTGCTTCTCCGGCTTATTTCTGTCCTCTACGTTCTCGCGTGTAAAAATATAGTCAAACTTATTATGGTGTTTACGTATTTAAGAGGAGGCAGACTTCCTATGTATATTTATCTAGTTCCATCTCCATTGCCCGATGCGCTTGCGGCATATCCACATCTGACACTACGTGCTGAAGGTCAGGTACTTCTCGCTATAGAAACCACCGATCGTCTGCTGCATATTGAATCAGATGAACAGGTGGCTGCTTATGAAGCATTTGACGATGCAGGGTCATGGACAGGCGGCGGCTTCGCTGTGTTGAACAACATTCCCGTTACCGAAGATGGTCGAGCTGATTTTGAGGAACGTTTTAAAAATCGTGCTCGCAAAGTAGAAGATGAGCCTGGATTTGTCGGTATTCGTGTACTTCGTCCGCTTAAGGGGGATACATATGTCGTACTGACTCTATGGCAGACGGAGGAGAATTTTAAGGGCTGGCAGCAGTCGCAAGCCTACAACCACGCTCACCGCAATCGCAGCACAAGTGAAGGCCTGACTGCACAGAAACCAACCATGTTCCCTCGGCCTTCCTTTGTGACCACATATACGATTGAGTAGAGAGTAGAATTGGCGAGTTACGCTTAAGTAGAGTTGCTGGAGCTGGGATTTCCGAATAACAGGGCGTATAGTCGTATGATCGTGGATTCGCATAGCTACACGACACTAGGCTACGTACTAACGGTTTACCTGGGTGCGGAGTGAGTGGGGAGTTACGAATTGGAGCGAATGTAGCGATACAACCTCACCATCCTAGTATTCGAAATTCTAACGATCTCAGGGGAGCTTATTCGGTTCTTTTTGTCCTTTCTGGAGATCGTTAGCGCATTCCCTCACCCTCTATTCAGTAAAGCCACAGTTGCTCTACATGGAACAAATAAGTACCCGTAATTCAGAACTGAAACAGACTGAATTACGGGTACTTAAATTTAAACTTTAGTTACACTAGCGCCTCGTTCCAGTTCCAACTCAAACCACCGCTTCATCTCCAGCACTAGCACACCACACACCATAAATTCAATCTTACACTTCGTACATCTACTCTATCTTGTGCTTCTATAGTTTAGAGGTTCTTGTTCTCAGCGCCCTATTTCCTCTATATCTGCTACTGTGCAACAACTTACAACGGGAGCAATGCCACGGATTCACGGGCATTCAATTGCTCTACCATGGCAAGCCACTCTTGCGGTTTATTTGGCAGCACAGCATAGTACCGATTCAGGAAATCGGCAACCAGACTGGATGGCAGCTCCGAAAGGGACTCATCGCCTGGCATAAAGCACAGATCCAAGCCTCCTACCGCTTCACCGTCGCCTTGCCAGGATGGATGAACGTACGGGAAGTCCAGACGCTGATACCCCAGATGGGACAGCACTTCGCGGCGCACGTATGGGTCCATCGGTTTGATGCCGCCAAACGCATGATCCTGAGTCAAATAGGGATTGTAGATTTCGGCAAACATGCCGAACAACGATTTGCCGTTGGCAGCGGCGAGCTGCTGCAGATCAAGCTTCCGATGATTCGCCAGGAACGCGCCGATTCCCAAGCCTTCGCGTCCGATAATCGTAAAATCAGTCATGGCCACGTTCCAGTCCTCATAGTAACGGTACTCCGTTGCACCAACCACTTGGCCTTCATGTACAGCGACAAACACCCGAATGCCCGGGTCTTCCAGTGGTTCAGCCCATAACGGGAAATCGAGCACTTCCTCTGGCGGGAAAATTTCCTGCATCAACTTATGCATTTGAGCAAACAACGGGTCCTGAATGGATGTAATACGTGTAAATTCCATACATAAAAACCTCCCTATTTTAGATATGTATTGCTTTAAACGGATTACGCCACTCCATCAGAGCCGCGTAATGACAAGATTCCTCATCATCCAGATAATCGCTAGCCACACCAACAGGCATACGCCCGCATCGTAGCAGAAATGAAATAACCGGGTCATGCCTTTCTCCAGCGGCAACCTGATCCAGATACTGTTGTGCTGTCATTTGCTCAACTACCCGGTGATATCCAGGCATCCGCCCTGCCCCAAGCAAACGATCCATTCCCTGTGCAATTACAAGATGGTACATCGCCTGCATCATCAGCTGGGCCAGCCCCCACTTACGATATTTCGGGCGGACACAGAGGTCAACGATGTATAACGTATTCCCATCCGGCTGGTGATTGCGGATATATCCATCGTCTGTGACCTCTGCCCACGTATGGCTGGATGGGTGCGCAGCATCCCACTGCATTCGCAATGAAGTCATCGAGCCAGCCAGTTCCCCATCCACTTCGATGCAGATGGCTCCATCAGGATAATGCTGAATATGGCTGCTGAGCTGTTCTTGGTTCCAAAGCAGTTCCTCCGGATATGGTGGCGGAAAACTCTCTGCCTGAACACGGATAAGCTCTTCAAAGTCATGGGCCGCATAATTGCGGATGACCGCTTTGGCTCTACCATGTTCACTACTATCATCGGGAGGAGTTATCAGCATTTCTTTGACATACATCCTGCCTAATCCCTCCTTTGTTTAGCCCTATTCAGCTTCCAAAAGTAGATCTATTCCCAATCGGTGTACAGATCCGTACGACGGTCACGCCAGGTTGTTACCGAGCCACGTTCACGCACCTCGTACAGCAAATTCAGGTCGAGGTCGGCGGTTACAATCATATCGTTATTAATCTCACCTTCCGCCAGAATGCCGCGCGGAGGGAATGGTACATCATTCGGGGTAATGATCGCAGCTTGTCCATAATTGGCACGCATGAAATCCACTGTCGGCAGATGACCCACCGTTCCCGTTAATACAACGTAAATCTGGTTCTCCACCGCACGAGCATGACTCGTGTACCGTACCCGGTAAAATCCGTGGCGGTCGTCCGTACAGGAAGGACAGAAAATTACATCTGCTCCCTTGGCTTTCGCCATACGCACAATTTCGGGAAATTCAATATCATAACAGGTCAGCATCGCAATTCGACCTTTGTCTGTATCAAACACTTCCAGTCCATCACCCGCAGCCATATTCCACTCCGTTACTTCGGTCGGCGTAATATGAATCTTCGCCTGACGCGCAATCCGTCCATCCGGGTAGAACATATGCGCTGTATTGTACAGCTTGCCTTCCCGCCGGATAACGTGAGTGCCTCCGATCAGATGCATATTATATTTAGCAGCAAGCGAGATGAATAACTGCTCATACTGCTCTGTAAAATCAGGCAAATCTTCAATGGTTAACGCATTCCCCTGTGCGTCTCCAATGGACATTAATTGAGTTGTGAAAAATTCAGGGAACAACACAAATTCCGTTCCGAATTCGTCAGCTGTCCGTATGTAATGCTCAGCCTGAGCAGCAAATTCCTCAAATGAACCGATCGTTTGCAATTGATATTGTACAGCGGATACCCGCAGTTTCATAAGTCCCACACCTCCACCAGTATTGTGTCTATATTGTATCAATGATCCGACGATTTATCTAATGCTATAGCTATGGAGGTAAGCCAATGTAGCAGCAATATCTACGTTATTCATCCCTCTACATCCTGCACTTTTATACAAAAAAGCCTCTTCATATGATGAAGAGACTTTAGTAGACTCATTTATTCAATTAAATACCTGGAACCCGCTTATTCAATATCCGAACGTTTCACAATATTGCCGTCACCAAAGATGATTTGATCCATCTCAAACTCAACCTTGATTTTTTCTAAAGGTGTCTCCCTAAGTTCAGTATCTTTATCCATAAACTGATTTAATTCGAAACTACCCTCATAAGACGTGGAAGCTCCAGATTTGATGGGTTCATCATATTTAACGTTTAGTGACTTGATCTCATTATCAAACATGTCTTTGAAGGTAATGACTCCCTGAAACCCTTTAATATCCTTGTCCGAAATGTTCTTCAAGTCAAGCGTCATATGTATAACGTCGCTGAAGATCCATTTATTCGTGTCTTTCAATGTCACACTTTTTTTGATTAAACCAACCTGCACAGACTCATCCAACAGTTTCAATTGACTTTGTTTCTTTGCTTCAGCTTCTTCCTGTTTTCTTTTGATTTCTTCCTGTCTCTTCTTCTCTTCTTCCTCAAGCTTCAGCTGTCTTTGCTTCTCATCGGTTATAATTTGTCCCACCGTTTTAGTAGAAAGATCCGTATTGCTACCCATTGAATATAAAATAGCCTTTCCCAAGAGATCTTTATCTTCTTGCGTGATTTCAGTGCTATTTTTAATATCCTCGGGTACCGTTTCTGAGTATAGTTTTTCGGTTAACGGCTTACCACAAGCCACCAGCATAATCGTCATTAAACCAATCACTATAGACAACTTGAATCCTTTATTTGCAGTACGTTTCTTCAACTTTACACAACCCTTTCGAATTCGGAATAATTGGCAGCCAAGACGGCATAACGAGAAACCATTCAAGTCAATTACCGCGCTCAATCCAGACATACTTACCTCGAAATCTCTTTTGAAATTCGAGCTGCATACTTCATACTTCACACGTCATAGATGAAAAATATATGTAATCAACGCGCACTCTACTCTGTATAACTTTCACAGACTTCAAATCATCTAACTTCTGAACGCTCAGACACCAACCCAGTTTGTAATTATCTTTTTCCAGCAATCTTGTATGCTTTCCTTACTAATATTTTCCTAAAGCACACCCCCTCAGTATCTTTATATCGGTTGAAATGACAATAAAATTAGAAGAAAAGATCGATAAAACTGGAAAAATCAAAAAAATAATTCCAATAAAATTCCAATACAAGTGTTGTATAGTCATTATCCATACCATGTCATATGAAAAAGCCCGTTAATCAGGTCATTAGTGATTGATTAACGGGCTTCCGATCATTCATAACGGAACTCCAAACGATAACTAACCTACGGATGCTCAGGCCTAGTAATCGACTTTACTCTCTGTTCCCCCAGCATGGACTGGGTAAATCCGATCCATTCACGGGTAGCAAAAGACAGATATCGATCCTTCCGCCAGATCATGCCGAGCTGCCAAGGAATGACCGGTTCAATAACGGGGATGATCCTTACGCGCATATGATCAACCTCACGGCAGATCGTCTCCGGCAGCAAAGCCACACCCAGATTCGCAGCAACCATCGCACTTAGCAGATCCCACTGGGAACTCTCATACACCACGCGCGGCTGGAATCCGGTTTGCTGGCAAGCCGCAATAATGCGGTCATGGAGCGCAAAATCTTCCCTAAACAAAACAAAGGCATCCTGTTCCAGTTCATGCAGCGCCACCGACTTCTTTCCAGCAAGCGGATGCGAAGGGTGCACGAGCAGATTAAGCTTTTCCTGAACAAACACAAAATGATCGAGCAGTTCATCTACCGTTGGCAACACCGCAACACCGATATCCAGCGCACCACTGATGACATCGGCCTCCACTTTTTTCGCCCCATCCTCGAACAATTGGATGCTCACCTGTGGATACGCTTTGTGGAATTCACCGATAATCATCGGAAAAAAGCTTGATCCCACCATCGGCGGCAGACCAATGCGCAGATGTCCCTTCTTCAGATTCATCAGATCGTCCAGCTCGGACGAAAGACTGCGGAACGATTTTTCAATCTCCAGCGCCTGCCGAAAAAAGACATGCCCCGCATCCGTTAACTGTACCTGTTTACCGTATCGATCCAGTAGGGTCACGCCCAGTTCCTCCTCCAGACTTTTAACCGTCTTACTAATCGTAGGCTGGGTGATATACAACACCTCGGCGGCCTTTGTAAAGCTCTGCTGCCGGGCAACTTCGAGAAAATATTGCAAATGTCGAACATCCATCGTTTCCTCCCCCTCCTGTCCTTCTGGCCACATCTTTTTTACTACTATAGATAAAAGGAATAGAAAACATTCTTAATATGCATTTTACTCATGAAAGATTGCGCTGTAAAATTTGTGATACGAAGCAACGTTTCCATTCATTTTCATAATCATACGATTTAAATTGATCAGACACATGTTGATATACAAGGAGGGATTCGCGTGAAAAAATGGGGCATCGGGATTGCACAAATTGCGGTATTAATGGTTTTTTCACTGCTTATGGACCTGCTGGCCCGTACTCTCCACCTGCCTGTACCTGGCTCCATTCTCGGAATGGTCGTGCTGTTCATCTTGCTACAAACTGGCGTGGTGAAGCTGCGGTGGATTGAAGTCGGAGCGGCATGGCTGCTTGGTGAACTGCTGTTATTCTTTATCCCGTCGGCGGTTGGCATCATGAATTACATGCCTATGCTGGAGCATGACGGATTGCAGATTTTATTTATCGTGCTGCTAAGCACGTTTCTGGTTATGGCCTGCACCGGCCTCGTTGCTACACGTATTGCCAAACGAAAGGAGCGTCACACCGGATGATTGGATTTTTATGTTTGCTATTAACGGTCGGAATCTACATGGTTGCCAAAAGAATGTATCGCAGTCTGCCCAAAGTATATCTGTCACCGCTACTTATTACGCCGCTGCTCGTTGTAGGCGTACTCCTATTAACCGGAACCGATTATGCTGCATACAGTAGCGGAGGCAAATGGCTTAGCCTTCTGCTTCAACCTGCTACGGTCGCTTTTGCGGTACCGCTCTACACCTTCTTCCATGTGCTCAAAAAACATATTTCCGAAATTGTCGTCAGTGTCATGACCGGATCGGTTGTTGCCGTACTCTCCTCGGCTATGCTTGCAAAATGGTTGCACCTCGACTCCGGCTTGATTCACAGTCTGATTCCGCGCTCGATCACAACGCCCATTGCGATGAATGTATCAGCTTCCATCGGGGGAATCCCGGCAGTTACGGCCTTATTCGTGATTATGACGGGGCTGCTTGGAGCTATTATGGGGCCTTCCATCGTCAAAATGCTTCGTATTGATGGCGAAATTGCGCGCGGTACCCTCCTCGGAACAGGTGCTCATGGCACGGGGACTTCGAAAGCCTTTGAACTGAGTTCATTGACCGGAACGATCTCCAGTATCTCCATGGTTTTGGCTGCGCTCTTCACTTTAGCCGTCGCTCCCGCGCTCTCCAAACTTATTTTCCCATAATAGTTGGAATAATCCCTTTTTTTTGAAATATTATTGTTGTATTAAAGCCCTTTCTTCCTTACAATAAGGACAGGTTTTAATGTTAATATTGCGGGGGAGATGCGATGAAAAGAACCGGAATGAAGAGATCTCTGGACCGTCTCGGACGAATTGTCCTTCCCAAAGAGATGCGGGATACAATGGAAATCCATATCGGCGATCCGCTTGAATTTTTCATTGAAGGGAAAGAGTTGATTTTAAGAAAGTACAAATCAACATTGTGTATTTTTTGCGGTGACGTGGATACGGAAATGTATTTCAAAGAGCAATTCATCTGCCGGACTTGTGCGATTCAATTAAAACACCCAGATGACACTCCCGACTGGTTCGTACCTGAAAACAAACAGGTTTCTGCACCCAAAGAACGTCCTGTTGCCAAACCCGCTGCTGCCTCAGCTTCCTCTTGGGAAGAAGGAGATGCTGCTGCGAGCAAGGACTACCCCGACCTGCGGCCAAAGACGGCGCGCATGCTGCAACAGATGAAAGAGATTATCGAACAGCATCCTGGACTCGCTCAACAGCAAATTGCGGAGAAACTTGGCATTAGCCAGGGACGTGTCTCTCAACTAAAAAAGTTATTATAGCTAGAACGGTATATCATCATAAATAAACAGCGTACTCCCTCAACGACGGTTAGCACGCTGCCAAAGAACCCTGGCTTCATCGGGTTCTTCTTTTTTTATCATTTTATATGGTGAGCGAAAGGAGCCTCATGAATAAAATTTTGTATTTGTCTCAATTCGACCTCATGTCCTCCTTATCCGAGGCCGATCTCGTTGAGATGGACAGCATGACGTCGATAACAACACTCCCTAAACATACAACCATTCAGAGACCGGATACATTTACAGAAGGTTTCTATTTTGTCAAACGGGGCAGAATTCGCTTGTATACATTAAGCCCTGAGGGAAAACAATTTACGGTGGATATGTTGAGTGCAGGTCATGTTTTTGGAGAAATGAAGGGTATTTCCCTCGGCACACGTGATTTATATATTGAAACGCTGGAGATCTGCGACATCTGCCTGATGGACAGAAACCGATTCGAGCAGTTTTTAATCGATCATCCGGCCTTTATGATGAGGATGATGCATGTGCTGAGTGAACGAATCGAGCGAATGAGTGAGCTGACACAGACTCTTGCACTCGGGAATTTGCATGACAAAATTATTCATAGTTTATGTCGGTTGGCCGAGCAGATGGGTTGGACGCAAAAGGATGAATATTGCCTGATTCAGTGTACCATTACACATCAGGAGATTGCCTGGATGGCAGGAGCCTCCAGAGAATCGGTTACTGCGGCTATAAAAGAACTATCGCAATCAGGCCGTATCCGTACCGGATTCAAATCAGCTTCTATCCATGCAAGTGAACTCAGGGCCTTTCGCCAATTGATTTCCCCGTTGCAAGACGTATAACTTGTAAGCTGCCTTACATCCCTGTGCGCCTGTTTTATTGTACTTTATGTATAAATGAGTGCAGACAAGCAAGGAGGCCAAACTATGGAAGCTAACCCTGACAATATCATTGCCGAAGATATTCTGATTCGCAAAGGTGCGCGTAAAGCCGTAGAAATTCCAGAACATGTTCGCCATCTGTTACAAAGCGGGACGATTGAATCCGTGAATCTGACGGAATGGCTGGCGGTAGACCATATTCTTCTCTTGCAACAGATCACCCGCGAACTTGATGTTCCCCTCTCTACACAGGATGTCTATGGAAAACTAGAGCCGAAGGAACAACAGCGTATCATGAAAGTTATCCCTGCAATAGGTTCACTCTGGCTGGAATATATGGAGAGAATACCAAGACAGAAAGAAACAGACCTTTTCATATGTTTAGCAAATCACCGCTCAGACAGTGTTCGCTGCTGGGCAGCTTATATCATTGGGCTGAACCCCCATCTGCAATTGACGGAAAAGCTGAAGCAGATCCGCCCGTTTGCAGCGGATACCCACTTTGGTGTAAGAGAAATCGCTTGGATGGCTGTGCGGGATTCCATCCGCGCAGATTTATCAACGGCTCTGCACGATTTAATCCCGTGGAGTATCGACGCGGACCCAATGATTCGTCGCTTTGCTATTGAATCTACACGCCCTCGTGGGGTATGGGCGAAACACATCCAGCCTTTGAAAGATAATCCGGAGATTGCCCTTCCCTTATTATCCCCTGTGAAATCCGATGCACACCCCTATGTACAGGATTCCGTCAGCAACTGGTTGAACGATGCCAGTAAGACAAACCCGGATTGGGTTCGGCAGACATGTGCCATGTGGATCGAACAATCGGATACCAAACATACACAACGAATCGTTAAACGCGGTCAACGAAGTATCTAATGTGCGGGGAGGATGTGCTTGAATCTAACAGATCATTGCAAGCACATCCTGCAATGGATAACGGACGTAATCCCAATTCATGAAAATGAATTGCCGGCTATGTAACTCCCTGCATGACAGGCCTAAGCTTAGCCATGTTGAATAAGCATTTCCATACTTTGATTAAGCCTGAACCATATCCATATTGCTCTCTTCTTCTTCCAGTCTGTGCAGACTAACCAGTAACACAACGATATTTGCTACAAGCAATACTGCTGGGAGCGGTATAGCCGCATATTGTGCATAGATTAGATGGCTGCCTACAGCTCCGATCAGAATAAACGTTAGTATTCCGGAAGCTAAGATACGCGTACGCGGAATGAGCAACCCAACCGCACTAAGCAGTTCCAACACACCGATCAAATACATTGTCCACGTAGGGTAAGAGAAACTCTCGAAGGTATCAATCATCATCTCCGCTCCCGTAACTTTTGTATATCCCGTCATGATGAAAACACCCGCCAGCACCACCAAAAAAACATATCCCAACACCGTTTTCATATCTTTCATCTCCCATTCATTCAAATGTTATTTTGAGAAGCTTTAACTTATCGCTAATCTTTTCTGCACAAAAATCAGTAAAATACAGTATGTAAGCACTTATCTATGTAAAAGTTCCCTAGAAGAAACTGTAGTTTACTAAGATTTACTAGAACCTTAATAACGTTCAAATTCCCGATGTTTATCCACTGCTCTGGTCTCATGCGTGACTACTCATCCGGAAATGATATGTACATTTATAATACGAATTATTACTCATAAACTTACTTTTATGAAGTGAGTATATAATAATAAGATAATTTCATCAAGTAATTTTTCGTGAAATGATGTATAATACATACAAAAGGTATGTTACAGTATATTTTGTAGTGACGCCCCTTCACTTGAAGGTGCTTTTATTTTTCAGAGCGGCAGAAACTTTTGTCCTTTTATATAGGTTGTATTGCACATTTGCCATGAATCGAGGTGAAACACGTTGAAGTTGAGAAAAGTAAAATCTCCAAGCCCTTGTCTGATTACACAAGCCATGGACATCATTGGGAAAAAGTGGGTGCTGCTGATTATGTATCAGCTGTTATCCGGACCAAAACGGTTCACGGAACTGGAGGCCGAGATGGCGATTAGCGGACGGCTGTTATCGGAGCGGCTGAAAGAGATGGAGACGGAAGGCATTGTAACCCGGCATATGTATCCCGAGATTCCGCCCCGTGTGGAATATGAACTCACCCCTAAAGGTAGAGCGATCGAACCTGTCATTAATCAAATCTACAGCTGGTCCTCGGACTGGTTAAAAGAACAGCAACAATCGAACTAGTCCTAATACATGTTATGACCCGTTACCGTGTTAACACCTGCATTGCTGCCCCCTGCAAGGTAGCTGCAAGCATACGAAAAACGCCTGCATCCGGAACCACAGAGAACATGGTTCGGGTCGCAGGCGTTTTTGTGCGCTAACGATCTGTTTAAGCTTGGAGTTTTACAGGCAGACCGGAGTCCACGGATTCCTGAGCAGCGACGGTGATTGCCTGTGTACGGCAGGCATCTGCGTAATCGGACAAAATGCGGGAACGATCCCCCGTGCGAAGTGCATGAATAAATGCTTCATTCTCACGTTCGTAGGGATTCTGTCCAGCTGAAACCTCAAGTCCTGCCATCGGATGTGACGCCGCACTCGGTAACAGAAGACGGTCGGGTGTCCAGTCCCATACACCGGCATCCGTGTAGAATTGCAGCCCTGCTCCACCCTCACCGTCAGGTAGTAGACACGTATTCGCAATGCTCGCAATCGCGCCGCTTTCCAGCTTCAGCGTCACGTTAGCGACATCATCAACCGTCACATGCTCATGTTTGTCATGTATGCTGCGCTGGGCTGCTACGGCATAGACTTCCGTCACTTCGCCTGCACAGAAACGCAGTAGATCCACGATATGGGTCGTCTGCTCCACAAACTGACCTCCAGATCCATCTTGACGGCGCCACCAACTAACGCCAGGCATACCGCCCATCCAGCGCCCCAGAGCCATACCCACCTTTTGCTCCTGCATGGCTTGTTTCATGACCTGCGCAGCACCCTGGTAACGGAAGTGATATCCTACAGAGGTTAATAAAGAAGACTGTTGCACTTGCTCCAGTATGCGGAGTGGTACGTCCATTCCTGTGCTCAGTGGTTTTTCCACCAGGAACGGAATGCCCCGTTTGATCAACGCTGCCTCAATGAATCCGTGAGACATGGGAGGTACACAGATGTATACGGCATCCAGTTTCTCATTATCCAACATA
Organism: Paenibacillus amylolyticus; assembly: GCF_003719335.1. Taxonomy (GTDB): domain Bacteria; phylum Bacillota; class Bacilli; order Paenibacillales; family Paenibacillaceae; genus Paenibacillus; species Paenibacillus amylolyticus_D. The sequence continues at coordinate 379,354 of NZ_RIAS01000004.1, read as the reverse complement.
TGTTCAAGATCATCGTAACCCGCTGCATCATATACGGAGGCCATCGCTTCTGCCTTTTCGAGTGTTGTTCCACATATACTTGCGACACGAACACCTTCCATACGTGTAAGAATATCTGCGTGTACTTTACTAAACCAACCTGTTCCTATGATTCCGATCTGTAATGTCATGGATGTGATCCCCTCTCTGTTACGCGCTTACATGTTCCATTCGACCCAGTTCCGCAAATTCCTGCTCCTCTAACTCTTGCCGGATGCTTCCAGCAACAGTTGATCCAATTCCTTAGCGTAGGTTGCTACCTGCTGTTCTGACCAGCCAAGCTGTTCTGCCATATATATGCTGACTGCTGATTTATAACGGCGTACCTCATCGATGCGGAAAAATAAATCCCCCGTTCGGCGTACCCAGAAATCGGCTGGCGTTGCCGCCATCTCTTCCTCCATCGCGTAACGAAGCATCAACAAAAGCTCCTGTGACATGCCGTGAAGCTCTGCCTTGGTTCGTGGATCAGGCATACGCTCGTATAGCGCATCCACGTTGGAGCCATACGTACGAGCAAGCCGTTCCGCTGCTTTCCGGTCCAGACCTAACGCGACGCCATCCTTGATCTTGCGTTCGGTGTACGTGACGTATCCGGCTGAGCCGCCAACATCTCCCCCGGAGATCGGCATCTTCTTGGTTACACATGGTCCCGGAGTGTAACCGAACTCTTGGTGCATCTGACGTGCGACCAGATCCACGACCATCTCGGCCATTTTGCGATATCCCGTCAGTTTGCCTCCAGCGATAGTAATCAGGCCGGAATCCGATACCCAAACCTCATCCTTACGCGAAATCTCTGAAGGGCCTTTGCCCTCTTCATGGATCAGTGGACGCACGCCTGCCCAGCCTGATTCCACATCCTCTGCACGAATCTGGACATCCGGGAACATGCCGTTCACTGCATCAATGACATAATCACGGTCTGACTCCGAAATGAACGGATGAGCCGGGTCATCACGGTATACGGTATCGGTTGTACCTACATAGGTTTTGCCATCCCGCGGCACCGCAAAGACCATGCGTCCATCCGGCGTATCAAAATAAACCGCTTGCCGTAGCGGGAACCGGGCTCCGTCAAATACAAGATGAATGCCTTTGGTCATCTGTAGCGTTTTGCCCTGGCGTGAGCCATCCACTTCACGGAGGGTATCCACCCATGGCCCTGATGCATTGATCACTTTTTTCGCCATAAGCTTATAACTATTTCCGTTTAGTTGATCCATCACATGAATGCCTGTAATCATTCCATTCTCTTTCTGAAAAGAAGTTGCTTTCATATAATTAACAGCCAGCACCCCGTGCCGCACCGCTTCCTTCATGACTTCAATCGTAAGTCTCGCATCATCCGTCCGGTACTCCACATAACGTCCGCCTCCCAGCAGTCCCTGCTTCCGCAGCAAAGGCTCACTTGCAGATGTATCACTGGCACTCAGCATCTGACGACGCTCACTGCGCTTCACTCCAGCAAGCCGGTCGTACACCATCAAACCCATAGATGTACTGAAACGGCCAAACGTGCCTCCCGTGTATATGGGCAATAACATCGGTTCTGGTGTCGTTACATGTGGCCCATTCTCATAAACCACCGCCCGCTCTCTTCCAACTTCGGCTACCATCTTCACTTCAAACTGCTTCAGGTATCGCAAGCCGCCATGAACCAGTTTTGTGGAACGGCTCGATGTGCCTGCCGCGAAATCCTGCATCTCCACAAGCGCCGTCTTCAATCCACGAGATGCCGCATCCAGAGCAATTCCTGCACCCGTAATGCCTCCACCAATCACCAATACGTCAAAATGTGCATTCGACATTTGTTCCATAACTTCGGTTCGTTTTGCCGCCGAGAACGTTGCTGTCATGTACGACCCCTCCATAATTCCCCTTATTTTTCTCTAAAAAACAACAAAAAAAGAACCACGTCATTCGTTCAGCAATTGCTGAACGCACGTGGTCCCTCCCGATCTCCAGACATCATTTTTTAACTTGTAACCTAATCCTATCACAGATTTTCGGTGGCGTGAAGGCCTGATTTGACACATTATTCAAAAAAATTCAAAAAATTTTTTTTGTGCAAGGATGGAATTTCAAAGCAATCCACTAAATCTACAATTTTCCTTATTGTGGACAATACATCCCCTCCATCCAGGAAGATAATCCCTGTAAATCAAGCGTCATTTCCCACCAGTAAATATCATTTATAACATATGTTTAATGAAAAAGTACAAATGACCATTTTTAAAATTTTAGGGAGGCTTACGTCCGTTTTCTATTTTATTTAAAAGCCATGGCCGCCTTGATTGCTCGTTGCCAACCGAAATATAACTGCTCCCGCTCGTCCTTGGCCATCACAGACTCAAAGACTCGCTCCGTATGATCGTGCTGGTTCAATTCATCTACGTTTGACCAGAACCCGACGGCCAAGCCTGCCAGATAGGCTGCACCGAGAGCTGTCGTTTCGTTCACTGACGGGCGTTCCACAGGAATACCCAGAATATCACTTTGGAATTGCATCAGGAAATCATTCGCCGCCGCACCCCCATCAACACGTAGCATATGTACAGGGTACCCAGAATCAGTTACCATGGCCTCCAGTACATCCTTGGTCTGATAAGCCAGCGCCTCAAGTGCAGCACGGATAAAATGCTCCTTCGTGGTGCCGCGAGTAAGGCCAAATACCGCCCCTTTCACATCACTGTCCCAATACGGGCTCCCGAGTCCCACAAAGGCAGGTACCATATAGACTCCATCCGTCGAAGGTACCCGCTTCGCATAGTCCTCACTGTCTTTGGACGAACGAAGCATACGAAGACCGTCTCTCAGCCACTGCACAGCTGAACCTGCTACAAAAATGCTGCCTTCCAGCGCATATTGAACTTTACCATCCACACCCCAGGCAATCGTTGTAATCAGCCCGTGATCCGATTGCACAGGTTTTTCTCCTGTGTTCATCAACATGAAACATCCGGTACCGTATGTATTTTTCATACTGCCCTGGATGTAACATCTCTGACCAAACAATGCAGCCTGCTGATCTCCTGCCGCACCCGCGATCGGAACCCGGTGACCGAAGAAGTGGTAATCTGTCGTATGCGCATATATCTCGGAAGAGCCACGAACTTCAGGAAGCATCGCCTTAGGGATATTCAGAATGTCCAACAATTCGTCATCCCACTGCAGCTCATAGATGTTATACATCAGGGTGCGCGAAGCATTCGAAACATCCGTAACATGGGTCCCACCGCTCAGTTTCCAGATCAGCCAACTGTCGATGGTGCCAAACAGTAACTCCCCTTTCTCTGCCCGTTCACGTGCACCAGGGACATGATCCAGAATCCATTTTACTTTTGTGCCCGAAAAGTAGGGGTTAATGAGCAAGCCTGTTTTCTGATGAAACAGGTCGTCCAGCCCTTGCGTTTTCAACTCATCACAGATGGATGCTGTCTGTATGGACTGCCATACCACTGCGTTATAGATCGGTCTGCCGGTTTGCTTATCCCACACCACTGCGGTTTCCCGTTGATTGGTGATGCCGATACCTGCAATCTGTGCAGGTTTGATGCCACTCTCCGCCAGACAGGATGCCATTACAGCGAGGATGGAGCTCCAGATTTCGTTGGCATTTTGCTCCACCCAGCCCGGTTTGGGAAAATACTGCGGGAACTCTTGCTGTGCCATATGCACAATCTCGCCGCTGTGGTTAAACAGAATTGCCCGGGAGCTGGTTGTGCCTTGGTCCAGAGCCAAAATAAATTTTTCCATACCTTGTGCCTCCAGTGTGTAATCATAATGTAAGCGATTTCTTAAAATACTTGATCAAATCATCATTGGATGTCGTTACAGCTGCCGCTCCGACACCGAGTGCAAGTTCTACCTCTTCAGGTGTGCGAATCAGTCCCCCTGCAATGATGGGGATACCTGTTCGTTCAGACACCTCCGCAATAATATGCGGAATGACGCCAGGCAATACCTCGATATAGTCCGGCTGTGTTTTGGCAACCAGTTGGTAACTTTTCTCCAGCGCATGGGTATCCAGCAGGAATACCCTTTGAATCGCCGTAATGCCTTTTTGTTTTGCTTTCTGGATGATACTGGCACGTGTTGAGATCAGGCCGGCTGGGCGAATATGCTGGCATAGATATTCTGCAGCGTACTCGTCATTTTTCAGCCCCTGCACCAGATCGGCATGCAACAAAATCTTCTTTTCATACCGCCGAGCCTGCTCCATCATACTCTGCAGCTGTGCGATATGCGTTTCCAACATAACCCCGTAAGTATAAGGGCCTTCGATGATTGCTTCAAACTGCTTCATACTCTTCGCCGCTGGCAAAATACGCTGTCCCTCAAATGCCACCATCGTTCCTCCTGCATCCATCAGATGCCTATATTGTATAATTCGTCACACACCAACGGCAAGCTATTTGGGGGAAGAACAAGGAAAGCAGCGACGTATCTTGCAACGAAAAAAGACTGCTACTGCACTTTTCAATGAAAAGCACCGTAACAGCCCATCTACACTGCAATCTACGTTTGATTACTATCAATCAAAATCTTACTCCAAATCGTTATTTTTAATCAATCAAGCCTGTGCATGTGGAACACGTGTCTCTGTCCCCGCATCGGCCCAGTTATCGCTTTCCGCCAGGTGACCTGAACGGTTCACTTTCGTTTGCAGATACTTCTCATTAAATGCCGACCGATCTCCCCATAGCGGAACACGTCCGCCCACATTGAGTCCTGCTTCCTGCAAAGCAGCCAGCTTACGTGGATTATTCGTGATCAACGTAACCGGAGCCGAGCGAAGTGCGCGCAATACAGCAATTGCATCGTCATAATTACGTGCATCATCCGTGAAGCCGAGTTGCAGGTTCGCATCTACCGTATCCAGACCTTCTTCCTGCAAAATGTAAGCCATTGCTTTGCTGAACAGGCCAATGCCCCGTCCTTCATGATTCGCAAGATAAAACAGCGCACCTGCGCCATGTGCCGCAATCATTTTCATCGACTGCTCCAGCTGGAAGCCACAGTCACAGCGTTTGCTGCCAAAGATATCGCCCGTGTGACAGATGCTATGCATACGAATCAACGCATCCTGCGCCTCAGCAAAGTCGCCATATACCAGCACGCTGGATTGCTGACGCTCTGCCAGTTCAGCACCCGCAAGAGATGCGATCAGTTCGCCGCTTTCCATCGCTTTATCCGTTTTCAGCCAGCTGTACCACTGAAATGTTCTCGTTTCCCCATCCAGATTGACCGGCAGTTTAATGGGCCCCACCAAATGTATGAATTCTTTTCCACTCGGAAAAGTCTGGATTTTAGGGGCAAGCAGTTGAATAATATGTGAATTGATCATCGTTCGTTCCTCCTGTTAAGCATCTTCATCTCAAATTGTGCCATAATATTATGCATTCGCAACCGCTTTGATTTTGGATCACTTACTGACGCAATAAATTCCAAAGCATCTTATTTTCAAGCTCTGTTCACAGCGAAATATTACGTATCTATATAATCCTCACTATAATTAGTTACTTAATGTAAGTTAGTTTAGAATAAAAATTATATTGTGTCAAGTAACTTTTATTTTTAAAGTAACTACTAAATTTATGTTACGCAATGGACACAAACCATGTGTTTCATTCGAGGAATATTGGGTATGAGTTTAGAAACTGCTCATACACTATTGGTGTAGTCCACGAAGCCCAGCCTTAGTCCTTGATACTTCTTGCGTCAAACCTAATGATGAGGGGGTTAGCCTATGAAACGCCGTAGAAGAACTTGTTGGATAGCCATCATCATGGTCTGTGTCCTGCTAATCAGCGGATGCTCCATCTGGCCGGGACAGGATGATTCAGCATCCAGTAAAAAGGTAGCGCTTACATTGTGGTACTGGAATCGATCCATTGACGACAAACTCATTGCCAAGGCCAAAGAGAAATTCCCGAATATTGAACTGACTGCGCAGAAGATCGGCGGGGATTTCAAAGCCAAGCTTAAAACGACCCTCGCTGCACGTTCAGGTGAGCCAGATATCGTTGCACTCAACGACTGGATCATGGAGTTATTCCCAAGCGAGGATCGCTTCTATAACCTGTACGATCTAGGCGCAGGAGAGGTCGAAGACCAGTATCTGCCGTGGAAATGGAAGCAGGGCGTGACGCCAAATGGACAGATGATCGGCTTTCCGATGGATACGGGGCCAACAGCACTTTTCTATCGCGCAGACTTGTTCAAGGAAGCAGGGCTACCTTCCGAGCCGGAGCAGGTTGCACGCCAGATCGATAACTGGGATGCCTATGCTGTTGCCGGAGAGCAGATCAAGGAGAAGTTTGCCGGAAAGGTGTTTCTGACCGATAACATTGGAAGCGTTTACAATCAAGTTCTTTCTCAAGCTTCAGAACGTTATTTCCGTCCAGACGGGTCGTTTATCGGCATGGATTCTCCTACTGTACACAAAAGCTGGGATACAGCGGTTGCTTTCAAGGAAAAAGAACTGCTTGCTAACGCTGACGGCTGGACACCCACCTGGAATGCAGCGATGAATAACGGCGAAATTGCTTCGTTTGTTGGTGCCGTCTGGATGAAGCAAGTACTCCAGGAGGCAGCACCGGATACTTCAGGCAAATGGCGTGTTACGCGCGCTCCTGGGGGAGATGGCAATAATGGTGGCTCCTTTCTCTCCATTTTAAAATCAAGCAAACATCCAAAGGAGGCCTTTGAATTGATTCGCTGGCTGCAAAGCCCAGAAAACCAACTGGAGCAGTACCAGACACTCAACCTGTTCCCATCAGCCCCAAGCGTGTTTGATAAACCAACCATGAAAGAAAAGGAATCTTTCTTCGGCGGGCAAGCAACAGGTCCGATATTTGCTGAATCTGCACAGCATGTGCCGGATGCCTTTTTTGGCGAACGATATCCGTCTGTACACAACATTATCACCCGGCGGCTGAATGATATCGCCAAACAGGACGCTGATCCACAGCAAGTCTGGTCGGATACGGTGCACCGCGTCGAGCGGGCATTACAGCGTTAAAGCATGCATTTGATCACAACGGTTATCACTTATATTTATTAGCTTCACTGGATCTCGTTTGATGTGGTTCGTTATCCGTAAAGGAGGAGTTGTTATGGCTGTCACCGAACCTCGCACGTCCCCTGATTCCGGTCCGTTCCAGCCCGATCTAGACCGGCAAAAATCACTTTGGGCCCGTATATGGGAGCATCGTGCGCTCTATGTTGCCATCTCGCCTTTTTACATTTTGTTCGCCGTGTTTGGCCTATTCCCGATTGCCTTCTCGTTCTATCTGGCCTTTCATAAATGGGATGGTATCGGTGTGATGACGTATAACGGCTTGAACAATTTCAAATATATGCTTACGGATGCCGAGTTCTGGCAAGCGGTCGGCAACACGTTTATGATCTGGATTTATTCGACCATTCCCATGCTTTTCTTCGCTCTGATTATTGCGTTTCTGCTACATGCGCCTTTCATCAGATTCCGTACCTTGTTCCGGGTCGGTTACTTTCTGCCCAATGTGACGTCTATCGTGGCTGTAGCGATCATCTTCGGCGCACTGTTTGCGAACAATTACGGCTTCCTCAACTATCTGTTGCAGTCGGTCGGCCTTCCCGTAGTCGAGTGGCTGAATGCACCATGGGGCATCAAAATCGCTATCTCCTCCATGGTTGTCTGGCGCTGGACCGGATATAACGCCATTATCTATCTGGCCGGACTTCAGAGCATCCCGCAGACGCTGTATGAAGCAGCCAGAATTGATGGGGCATCCGCTGTGCAATCCTTCTTTCGTATTACCATTCCGATGCTACGCCCCGTCATCCTGTTCACGGTCATTACATCTACGATTGGCGGCATGCAACTGTTCACTGAACCACAAGTGCTCGTGGGAAATGACGGTGGTGCCGGAGCAGCCGGTATGACCATCGTACTTTACTTGTACCGTGAGTCATTTATCAACAACTATTTCGGATACGGTGCTGCCGTTGGCTGGGGCATGTTTCTGATTATTGCCCTGTTCTCGATCGTGAACTGGAAGCTTGTTCAAGGCAAATCATCCTGATGTGACAAGGGGGAGCGCTCATGGCGTCCAAACATCTCAAGTCGCTGGTGCTGTATACCGGCCTGATCGGTGGCATGCTTATATCCATGTTCCCGTTCTATTGGCTCATGGTTATGTCCACCCGAACAACGTCCGACATCTACAAGTTTCCGCCCCAGCTCTGGTTCGGCGGTGAACTGTGGAATAATATTACACGGGTTTTGCAGCAGATTGATTTCTGGGGAGCCTTTCTGAATACCTTGTTTGTATCAGGTATAGTGACCATTCTGGTGTTATTTTTTGATTCACTGGCGGGATTTGCGTTTGCGAAGTTTGAGTTTCCCGGCAAAAAATGGCTTTTCGTCCTGCTGCTCGCCACCATGATGGTGCCTTCCCAGCTGTCGCTGGTCCCTTCCTTCGTGCTGATGGCCACGTTCGGGTGGGTGGGTTCCTTCAAAGCCCTCATTATTCCGGGCATGGTCAATGCCTTCGGCATCTTCTGGATTCGTCAGTATGCGACGGAATCCATCCCGAACGATCTGCTGGATGCAGGACGAATTGACGGATGTAATTTCTTTCGTTTGTATTGGAACGTTGCGTTGCCGATTCTACGGCCTGCGTTTGCTTTTCTCGGAGCATTCACCTTTATCGGCGTGTGGAATGACTACCTGTGGCCGCTAATTGTACTGACAGATGCACGCAAGTACACGTTGCAAATTGCATTATCTCAATTAAATGGACTCTATAATACAGACTATGCGATGGTCATTGCAGGTACACTGCTTGCCGTTCTTCCACTCATCATCATGTTCCTGTTCATCAGCCGCCAGTTTATCTCGGATATTGCCGCAGGAGCTGTGAAGGACTGACCTTTGAGAAGTAAGAAAACTCTAGAGCGGAGCACGTAGATGAAGCCATTTTGATCCTTCCCTCAAGTCTGATATTCTTATTATATAGATGATATACCAGACGTTATATAAGCTTGGATGAGCTGTTATGTGCAAGTCGAGGAGACAGAACATTTTTGACACGCATTCCATAACACTTTCCGACGCAGTAATTGAAACGGAAGAGGGATGATCACCATGGCGGCTTCACCTTATATGATTGGCGTAGATATCGGCACAACCTCGACCAAGGCTGTGTTGTTCAAGCAAGACGGCAGCATTGTGGCACAAGGTGGTGCAGATTATCCGCTACACACACCATCGCCCGCGATTGCAGAGCAGGATGCAGAGGACATTTTCCAAGCAGTTATTTCCTCTGTGCAGCAAGCCACCTCTAAAGCTGGGGTAGAGCCGGACGACATTCTGTTTGTCTCGTTCAGTTCAGCCATGCACAGCGTCCTGCCTGTGGACGCACAAGGCAAACCGTTGATGCGAGCGATGACATGGGCAGACAATCGCAGCGCCGAGTGGACAGAAGCACTCAAATCGGAGATGAACGGACATGAAATCTACCTGCGAACAGGCACACCGATTCACCCGATGTCCCCACTCACCAAAATCATGTGGTTAACCCGGGAACAACCGGATCTGTTCAGACAGACGCATAAATTGATCTCCATGAAGGAATATGTTTTCTACAAGTTATTCTCTGAATTTGTTATCGACCATTCGATGGCTTCCGCCACCGGACTTATGAATCTGGAGAAACTCGAATGGGATGCAGAAGCATTGCATGTTGCCGGCATTACGCCAGAGCATCTGTCCAGCCTTGTACCAACAACTCATGTATTCAAAACAGGACTTCACCCCGAGTATGCCAAAGCGATGGGCATCGCGGAGACGACTTCATTTGTGATTGGGGCAAGCGACGGTGTGCTCTCGAATCTGGGTGTGAACGCCATTGACCCAGGGGTTGTTGCTGTGACGATCGGCACCAGCGGGGCGATTCGTACGGTCGTGGATAAACCAGTGACCGATCCAAAAGGGCGTTTCTTCTGTTATGCGCTAACGGAGGATCAATGGGTCATCGGGGGCCCGGTGAACAACGGCGGAGTGATTTTCCGCTGGATTCGGGATGAGTTTGCGGCTTCTGAGGTGGAAACGGCAAAACGCCTCGGGATTGATCCGTATGAAGTCCTGACACGTGTCGCTGAAAATGTACCGCCAGGTTCAGAGGGACTATTGTTCCACCCGTACATGACAGGAGAACGCGCACCACTCTGGAACCCGAATGCACGCGGGTCGTTTTTCGGCCTGACGTTGCATCACAAGAAGGAGCATATGATTCGTGCCGCACTCGAAGGTGTGCTCTTTAACCTGTACACGGTTATGCTCGCGATTGAAGAGAAGATTGGCCGTCCGAAAAAGATCCAGGCTACTGGAGGCTTCGCCCGCTCCGAGCTGTGGCGGCAGATGATGGCCGATATTTTCGATCAGGATGTCATCATCCCCGAAAGCATCGAGAGTTCCTGCCTTGGCGCCGCTGTACTCGGGCTGTATGCCACAGGCCGTATCGATTCCCTGAGCACCGTTTCCGGCATGATTGGATCGACACACCGCCATCAGCCACACCCGGAACGTGTACGCGTGTATCGTGAACTGTTGCCGATTTTCATCCGTATCTCACGCAAATTCGAAGAGGATTATGCCGATATCGCGGCATTCCAGAATCGAATGATGCAGGAGTAAGCGCGAGTTGGCACAGCAAGGAGCCGCGTTAGCGATTCTTAGAATCGGATAGATGGTGCTGATGTGTGAGCCTATGCGCTAAACATCTCCAAGAGCCGGACGAATGATGCTGGTGAGGAGTAAGCCGCTAACGATACTCTGAATCAGACGGTGCAGGAGCGTAGTAGCGATCTCCAATATCAAGATCAGGTACAAGATACTAACTAAGATAGCATTTGGTGCAGATGACAAAAAGCTAACGATCACCAGACACCTTATTTCTGAATTTCCAGGCTAAAAGTGGCCTAAAAACAGCTATTTGGCGTAAATAACGTCACTGGTGATCGTTAGAAATTAGGGAACTCTGGACGGCTTCGCCTCTTCCTCTCTCACCTCCTCTGTATTCTCGCATCCCTCACCTAAACCTAAATAAACCCCACAGTATTACACTGTGGAGTTCATCAAATAACTCAAATTACAATAAGTCAATACTGATTACCACCCAAATGGTATTACATTACCTACTTATAGCTATCGCGTGATTATAGCTCTCAAGAACTTATAATAACTCTTACAGATTAAATTCACTCTTATGAGTGACCTTAACGCTCAGACATATTTACTCTGGCGAATTAAATTCACACTTACGAATTATATTTGCTGAACGCATTCTCGTCCGTTTGTACATTTTCCAGATAAACAATCTGGCCAGCATCATTCACACGCGCAATATCCACGCCCACCTTCGCATACACCGATCCATCTGCTGCTTGTCCGCACACAGCCCAATTGGTTTGATAACTACCATCCGGTTGGGGCACCCAGGCATCCCACATATGTTTAATGTCTTGGTTGTAATCATAGAAAGCTTTCATAAACCCCTCAAACCCAGTATGACTAGTGCCATTCAACACAATCTCGGCATCCGGTGTAAACAGGGATAACAAGTCCTGCATAGCCCGTTTATCTGTCCGTGAAGCATCAAATAATCTGAAATAGTTATTTAACATCGTAATGTTCACTGCTGTATTCATTAGTAGTTAGCCTCCTGTTGGTCTCATGCTGTCTCGAACGAAAAATTTCATGCCGTATGATCAGCACATGCCATCAGTTCGAATAATTTCGAACTAAATGCTGTGATAAGAAATGTATCACACTCGCTTACCGAATCGCAACATACATTTCGGTTTTTTTCGAACATTGAAAGAAGTAGCCAACTATGCTAACGTCTATTTTATGAGAACTTTAACGATACCTACCGCTTCGGAAATGAGTTTGACCGCGGTTTGCAATGCACTCGGTGACCCGATACGCATGAAGATTGCATACTGTTTAGCCAGCTCGGGTGAGAAAAATTGCTCCGCTTTTGAAGTCGACCATATCTCCAAATCAACGTTGTCCCACCATATCAAAATCCTGCGAGAAGCTGGTATTATTCAGCCACGAATTGACGGCAAACACCACTTTTATTCCCTGAGAAAGGACGAACTAATTGCACGTTTTCCAGGACTGGTCGCTATGATTCTACAAACAGGAGGCTCAGCCTAATGGATAAAAAAGCTGCCAAAATTCTACTGAGTACATTTTGGGGCGGTGGCGGTTGGAAATCACCCCATGACCCCTTCGAGGGTGATGAATTTGAATATGCCAAAAGCAAGGGCGTCATGTTCGACCCGCTCACGATCAGCCATGACGAAATCGTACAGCGCCTGCATCACATGCATCAGAACCCTGTGCTTAAGGAGCGCGTCATTACGGCCTTTCTACACAGTCTCTCGACCAAAAAAGTGTATCTGCGCAGCGCATTATCCAGCTGGGCATTGACACGAAACATGCCTCTGCATACCTACGGTGAACGCCCGGCTTTACACGCCAATACAAGCGCCTGCGGGGACTGCAACTTCCTTCGTTTACAATCGGATAAACAATATGTTGATGAAGATCTGAATGTACTGAATTTTGAACGAATCAAATGGGGTGGGGTGCGCCACGGTTGGTTGCTCTACTGCCTGTTGGATCTGGAATTGTTGCTTCAGGATTACAATGATAATAGTTGCAACAGCACTGAGAGCAGTCATTTCCACCCTTACCCAGTAACTACGGAAGACCAAACAATTCTTGCCAAGATGCTGGAAGCCTCACAGACAGGAGACCCGAAAGACAGCGCCCGCTCTCTGGAGAAAAAGTGGAAAGAATGTCTGCCCTCTAGCAAACAGGAACGGGACTCCCTGCTAGAAATCTGGGCAGCCGCAGGTATTCTGGTTCCCGGGGATACGCCAAGGAAACGTAAAGGTGGTTCGGGCGACTTTGTCTTTGTCGCAACTTGGCAGGGCGATGATGGATATCATGCCGAAAACGTACTTGATTACTTTGGCCCTTATCTGCCTCAAAGTAACTTCTAAATTTGTTTCATCTATTACATCTGAATCGCATGACCATCCATGCTCCAGGTTACAATACTGATATCGACAGATTTCGGGTTGAACTCGTATAATAAGAGGAAATGAGGATGATGGGAGTGAACCAAGCGAGTTTATGATGTACATACTGGCTTTCATATTGTCTTTTGCTGTCGTGGTTTTGCTGATTCCGCCGCTGGGCCGACTGGCGCACAAACTGGATTTTGTGGACAAGCCCCGGGAAGATGTGGAGCGTAAGCTACACAGGCAACCGATACCACTGACCGCTAGCTACGCGATATTTACTGGATTTTTCCTGACATACATTGCTCTTACAAAAGAATTGACCTGGGAGACAGCCGCATTGGTTGCAGGTGGAATGCTTCTCCTGACGATCGGCACGATTGATGACTGGTACAAAACCAAAGGAAAAGACTTTCCCGCATTACCTAAAATGATTATTCAAGTCTCGGCTGCGGTGCTCGTCTTTGCGTCAGGTATTGCGTTTACCGGATTCGTGAATCCGTTCAATGCAGAGTATGTGCTCCTGCCGATCTGGCTGCAATTCATTCTGACGATCCTGTGGATTTTCGGAGTTACGACGGTGATTAACTTCTCAGATGGTATGGATGGACTGGCTGGTGGTTTGTCCGCGATCTCGGCAATTACGCTGTTTATCGTAGCCATTACGAAGGGCCAGAGTGATTCAGCACTGATGTCCATCACTTTAGTTGGGGTAACGCTTGGTTATCTCAAATACAACAAGGCTCCGGCCAAAGTATTTATGGGCGATGCTGGCGCTACGTTCCTAGGCTTCATTCTAGCAGTTATCGCACTTGACGGTGCATTCAAACAAGCGACGATGCTGTCCATTTTCATTCCGATCCTGGCACTCGGCGTACCGATTTTTGATAATATTTTTGTCGTGATCAAACGTTTCTTGCAAGGCAAAGCAATCTATCAGGCCGATGCAAGCCAAGCTCACTATCGCCTGCTACGTGCCGGTTTGAACCACAAACAGGTGGTTGCCGTGCTCTATCTGGTCAGCACTTGTCTATGCCTGTCCTCCATTATTTTGTTGTTAGTCGATATGTAAAAGAAAATCATTGTATCCTCCAATGCAAGCTACGCAATGAATGATTTAATAGAAATACAAGAATCCACCCTCATTAGCATGAGGGTGGCTTTCTTTGGTTATTCGATATCTTGTTACATTGATATCTACATATCAAGAACACATCAAGATTAGCCGTTTTTTCTAATTCGTAAAAAACCTATGATTTAACCGCGCCAGCCATTGCACCGCCAACGATAAAACGTTGCAACGCAACGTATAACACAACCAGTGGCAACGTCACGATCAGAATACCACACGCTAGTAGCGGCCAGTTATTCATATACTGCCCATAGAAGGTAAATAACCCTTTGGTCACTGGCTGATAATTCGGATCAGACAGATAGATCGTTGGACCAATAATATCATTCCATACCCCGATGGCTGTGAGAATAATGCCTGTTGCCAGAATCGGCTTCATTAACGGGACAAGGATGGTGAACAGATAACGGGTGTACCCACATCCGTCCATGGCAGCAGCCTCATCCAGCTCGCGTGATACCGATTTGATATAACCGACAAACATCAGAAACGCAATGCCCGTACCCGTCGTTTTCAGCAAAATGTAACCGGTTTGCGTATTATACAGACCCAGTTGATTGATCAAAGAGAACTGTGGGATCAGCGGGTTCGGCAAATACATGGAAATCAAAAAGAAAATATAAATAAACGTGCTAAACTTCACGTATCTGCGAGCAAGCGGGAAGGCTGCAAATATAGACAAAATTAAGGTCAGCAGTGTGGACACGCCCGTGTAAAGCACACTGTTCCACATGTACTGCGAGAAACTGCCTTTTGTCCATGCTTCGGCAAAGTTCTCCAGCCGTATGCCTTCCGTTAACGCTACAGGATTCAGCAAATACTCCGTCTGTGTTTTCATCGACACATTAAACAGATAGAACAGAGGGAAGACGTATAGCGCAAGCATCAGCAGCACAATAATGTAGCTGATTGTTCTTGATGTTCCGCTTTGCTTCATTATACTTCCACCTCTCTTTTCCGAAGATAGAACAACGCGACCATGGAGATCGTGAACACAAACAAGAACTGGATCATCGCTACCGCAGAAGCCAAACCATAATCCGCCGTACCGCTGCCAAACGCTGTTGCATACACGTCAAATGCCAGTGTCGTTGTATTAAACTTACCGCCTGTGAGAACGTAGATAATGTCAAAGGTTTGCAGTGCGCCGATGATAGACAACAGCATATTTACGGTAAAAGAAGGAGCAATCATCGGAAACGTAATGTTGGTGAATGCTTTCCAGCCCGATGCACCATCCATATAAGCTGCCTCGTATAGATCACTCGGAATCGTCTGCAAGCCAGCAAGGAAGATCGTCATGGAGTACCCCATGTACATCCAGATTTGCACGAAAATAATGAGCTCGAAGGCAATATTATAATCCCCGAAAAAGTTCGAGCTCGTGCCAAAGAAATTCAGAAGTGACTGCGCAGGTCCGCCGAGCGGATTCGCTACGAGCTGCCAGATCAATCCGGACACCGTTACACCCAGCACGACGGGCAAAAAGAATACCGCACGATACAGCTTGTCGCCTCGAAGTTTTTTGTTAATCAGGATTGCCATGAACAGACCTACTGCGTTTTGGATGATGACTACGGCAAACGCAAAATATAAGGAACGCCCGATCGCGTCCAGCCGGTCACCCGCATTGGATGCGCCAAAGAAGGTTTTATAATTTTCGAAACCGACAAAGTTCCATTCCTGCCCTCTCACTCCAGTCGCATCGGTAAACGAAAACAGCACAGTCACGAGCGACGGGCCAAAGCCAAACACGACATAAAGCAACAGCGGAATACTTAAATATAGATAAGGAATCAGCCGCGCCTTCCCTTTTCCAAACGGATACATCGTCCTCACACCTTTCATCGGGTAAAACCAAAAAACCGGAATAACAGCTTTGCTTGATCGAGGTTGGCCTGAAGGCTCTTACCCCAAGCGCTATTCCGGTGGATACTCTGTATGGGAATCTTAGATCGAGAATCGAATTATTTACAGTAGACGAGTCCAATCATGGGTTTATTTTGGAGCTGCTGCATCCCAGTCTGCTTGTGATTTGCTCGCAAGTTCCTCTGGTGTAGCAATTGGCCCAGCCGGTTTAAGCATCTCTGCGTGAACACTGGACTCCGCAATGTACTGTCCTACGTTCTGACGATTAATAAACAACTGATCCCAGGAAAGCTTGAAATTCTCAAGGTATGGTTGAATGTCTTTGATAAACTCGCTCTTGATTTCTACATCAGGCTGTGTCGGAAGGAATCCGGCTGCATTAACGAAATCCGTATAGTTACCTTTCTCCGACAGCATCTCAAGCCACTTCAGCGCATAATCCTTATTCGGTGACTTATCTACAACCATCCAGGTCATATCGTATTTACCAGCCAAGTCTTTGTTTTTCGCCGCATCATTACTACCCGGAATTGGGAAATATCCAAACTTTAGATCCGGGTTAGCCGCTTGAATCGTCGTAGCATCCCACGTACCGTCCGCAATCATCGCCACCTTACCTGTAGCAAACAGACTTGGCAGTGTTCCGTAGTCAATCCCCATGAAACCAGGCATTGCACTGTTCATTAGCGTTTGAGCCTTTTGCAATACTTCGATCTGTACCGGATCAGTCAACTTGGTTTGACCTGTCCACAGACCTTTGATGTAGCTCAGTTGGTCGTCATGAATCGAGGCTTGAAGCCCTTGTACTGCAAGGCCAATCGGCCAGACATCTTTACCTGCGAAGCCCAGTGCTTCTACGCCGTTATCTTTGAATACTTTGATGACGTTTTGCAGTTCATCCCACGTTGTTGGCACTTGCAGATTGTATTTGGCAAAAAGGTCTTTATTGTAGAACAAGCCTGTAAATGCCACTTTACCCATGTTGACACCGTACACCTTGTCGTTGTACGTCATCGCGTTCTGCACATCAACTTCGTTATAGTTTTTGATAAAAGCCTGACCCGACAAGTCACTGATCAGCCCTGCATCGATCCACTGCTTCCACATCGGATCAGCCGCACCCTTAGACCAGTCTTGCGGAGCACCAACGAAGCTGGACTTGAGCGGAATGATATCTACATCGCCCGTACTACCTGCGTTCATCCGTGTTTGCATCAATTGATCGTATGTTGCATCTGCCGGAACTGTTGTGTACTCCACTTTCACGTCCGGGTACTTCTCCTCAAACTTTTTATTAAATTCTTTGATGTAATTGTTGATATTCTCTTGCTGCCAGTGAATGATCTTTAACGTCACCTTTTTGTTTCCATCCGTAGAAGCCTTCCCATCTGAATCGGTCGAACCGTTGCCACATGCTGCGAGCACAAACATTAAAGCGGTTACAAGTGTAATAGATAAGATCTTTCTCTTCATATCACTTTCCCCCAGCCATTCAAGATTAATTTACGAATTTAGCGAATTCACGAAATCAGTTTCGTTAATTACACCCTCATTATGACTCCACCTGATAAATTTGTAAATAGTTTATTTGAGTTTTTACAAAATATGTGATGAAACCGCGTCATATCTGGGATTGAGCGTTGCTTTACGGGCAACTCCATATTTTATTTTACGAAACCTCTATTCGGCGGCTTTGTTTTTACACCTCTACTCTTCTTTTCAATCTAGTTAAAACAAGCCTCTACTTGCGGAAAAATAGGTTATTTTTACTAAAACATGCTGGTGTTTTCGTTAGATTCGAGAGCAAATACTAAAAATATATCCACACATATCATAATCATCTCGACGATTACCCTTTCTGTTATTGACTCTCAGATGGTTGTGACATAGAATGTTGGCAAGAAAGCAATAAAAATGCGCAGCCACAATCTACGAAACTAGTTTAGAATTTGAGGGATATATGATGAATATCAAAACGATAGCTCGTTTGGCCGGTGTGTCTGTTGCAACAGTGTCCAAAATTATTAACAACTATCCTGACATTGGTGAAGAGACACGCCAACGTGTACTTAAGATTATGGAGGAAACGGGTTATCGCCCCTCATCTTCCGCCAAAACACTGGCAACTAAAAAGTCCAACCTGGTGGGTGTTGTCTTTGCAGGGAAATTGAATGTGGATTTCAGTCACCCTTTCTTTGTAGAGGTCATTAATGCCTTTAAGAAACAGATCGGCCTGTTAGGATATGATTTGCTCTTCTTTTCCAATGAAAAATTTCTGGATCAGGGAGAGGACTATCTGGCACGTTCCAAATATTTTCAAGTGGATGGCTGTATTATCATTGCCGGGGATGAGGTGGAGAGCAGCGTATCTGACCTTGATGCCAGTCCTATTCCCTGTATCGGAATTGACATTGAGATGACTGGACAGAACTCCTGTTATATCATGTCGGATAACGAGAAAATCTCTACCAAAGTGGTGGAACAATTTTATATGAATGGATATCGGGATATCGGGTTTATCGGGCTAAAGCGTGCCTCCCTCGTCATGCAGCATCGGGAAAAAGCCTTTAAACAATCCCTAAAGCAGTTTAGTCTAGAAGAGAAACCGGAATGGTTGGTATATAGCCAAGATTATGCCGCTACCGATGGTTACGAGGCAGCCAAACAGCTATTACAAGCAGATGTCTTGCCGCGAGCTGTATTCGCCGCCACGGACTTGCTTGCATTTGGAGCAGTACGAGCCTTTAAAGAGGCGGGACTCCGTGTTCCCGAGGACATCGCTGTTGCAGGTTGTGATGACATTGAGGCCTGCCGCTACAGTGATCCGCCACTCACAACTGTTAAGCAGGATACAGACAAAATCGGACGTCTTGCGGCAATGATCCTGTTCGACCTAATGAACAAACAAATGGATAATCGTTGCATTAAAGTAGAGCCGGAACTGGTACTGCGCCGATCCTGTGGCACGTTGCTGGCATACCAGTAAAAGAGTCAGGCAGTGTAAAAGAAGGACTGGGCTGCTCGGCTGGATATCGCGTTATTCAAGTTGAGCGGCACTGTGATTTGAGAGTGACGTCGAGTAGAAACATCGTCTGTCGTGTCAGGTATATGTTGAACTCGAGGCTCTGATTATATGGATGGTTCGGTAGCAGTTCGTTATTTGATTGGTTCTTTTGGTTCTTTAGTTGGTTGGTTGGTTCGTTGGTTGACACTGAGGTGAAGCTAAATAGTTACTCTGTTATTATTTTTGTTGGAACCCCGTGTGCACTAGTTACCTCTCTCCCCCCTTCCATACTCTAACGATCACCAGAAGCCTTATTTGCCGGATTTGGCCTTGGTAAAAATTCTAACGATCACCAGCGACGCTATTTGAACCAAAACGGCTTATTTACTGCGGTTTTCGGGCACAAATGTGAAAATAGCGTTCCTCATGATCGTTAGAATTCGAAAAGAGCTAAATTGGGCCAAATAGCGTCATCTGTGATCGTTAGCCACATTGTCATCAAGTAAAAGATCCATAACTGACCCTGACGGGTGATGGAGAGGGCTCAACGAATCTTCGAATCTTCCATAACCCTAGACTGTATTTACCTTTTCCATTGTTGTAGCTTGGCAGTGCACAGATGGGGAGTAATGGGTGTTCAGTAAATGATGGTCAGTACATGAAGAGAGCTGCATAGTCGGACACCGACTTCGGGCGACTGGCGACTTCGGGCGACAAACAACAAAAAGACGAAGCAGGACTGTGCCTGCTTCGTCTTTTTTACATTATTTACTGCATTATATATTTTCCTGCATCCTATCTGCTACTCGTTGACACCACAGGACAACTAGTGGAGGGACGAAATCTCTCTACTCACATAGGGTCACAATCTCCTGCTACGGTCGGTTACTTGAAAGCAGCGGTGGGAGGCAGCGGGGATTTGCGCTGCCGATCCAGCCATCCGGGCCGATCCAGTTCAAGGAGTCGGCGATATCGTTCTTCCCGAGCTAGCAGTTGTTCGTGAGAACCCTGCATGACGATGTTTCCATTTTCCACAAACACGATCTCGTCCATCTTCTCTGCACCAATCAGGTGGTGGGTAACCCAGATTAAAGTTTTGCCTTGCAGGCTGTCCAGCATGGTGCGCATCAGTTCGCGTTCTGTCACGGGGTCTAACCCTACGGTCGGCTCATCAAAAATAACAACGGGCGTCTTCCGCAGCAAAACCCTGGCTAGCGCAATCCGCTGACGCTCTCCGCCGGAGAAGCGCAGTCCTGTCTCCAGCATCGGTGTCTGATACCCCTGTGGCAGAGACTCGATCAGTTCAGCCAGGCCAACCTGTGCAGCGACCTGCCGAATCTCTTCATCCGTTGCATCCGGACGACCAATCCGCAGATTGCCTGCAACCGTCGTATTAAAGAGATGTGGGCTCTGATTGAGCACTGCTATCACTTCGGTTACACTCTCGCCAAGCATCTCTACAGGCAGATCATTGATTAGAACCTCGCCGGATGAGGGAGACAAAGCACCTTGAATCAGCTTCAACAACGTTGATTTACCGCCACCGCTACGTCCAAGAATAGCCATTCGTTTGCCCTGAGGCAGATGCAGCGAGAGATCCCGAACGGCATATGCTGTCTCTTCTTCATACTGATAACTCACTTGCTCTATGGTAATATCCGCGCGCAGTTTCGGCGGAATACGTAGACGGATTCGTCCATCTGTAGTCGTTCCCCTATCCGCTGCGGGCATCCCCTCGGTCGATTGCATCGCAACTGAACTAGATCGATGTTTGTTATGCGACCCAAATGCGTGAGACTTCTTTTTCTGCTCTTCCCAATTCCGACGTCCCATATCTTCCGAGCCTTCCAGCTTGTTTAATCGGTCCAACGATTCACGGTAATCTGGCACATGCCCTGCTGCGTCACCGACCGGCAACAGCGATTCCGTGAGCGGGAACAGGACGAGCACAAATGCCGCAATCATAACCGCAGGTAGCTGAGCCGCTGAAGCATTTTGTCCTGCCCACATAGTGACCCACACAACCATTACTCCAATGAGGCATTGAGCAATAAAATCGCGCCAACGGTTCCAGCGACGCAGTCTACGGCGAATCTGATCAGCATACTCCTCATCCTCTTCCTGCCACTGCACGAACGCTGACGCTCTGCCACTTGCAATCCAGTCTCCCAGCCCGAGTACGCCGTCGGTCAGACGTGTGTACAACTTGCTGTTTTCTCTTTTGAGCTGCACACGCCATCTCCAGGTTCGTTTTAAAGAAATTGCAGGAAGCAACACAACAATAAACAACATGTACAGTGCCATCCATAGTGCAAACATCGGATCTACACTGCCAAATGCCAGTACAGCAGCACCGTAGATCACAAGTGCTGTAACAGCGGGGAATACGGTACGCAAATAAATATCTTGCAGACGTTCTACATCATCAGCCAGTGCACCGAGCACGTCACCGGTTTGCATTCGCGAACGCAGAAACAGAGCCTGCGGCTCCAAAATGCGATACAGCTTAACCCGCTGATCTGCGAGTACACGCAAAACAGCATCATGCCCAGCCAGTCGTTCGACATAACGGAACACCGCCCGGAAGATCCCAAAGGCACGTACACCCACAATCGGAACATAGACCATCAAAATATTTTCAGGACGCAGCGCAGACTTGGAGATCAGATATCCGGAGGTAAAAAGGAGCATCACCGCACAGAGAGCCGCGCATGTGCCGAGTGCAATCGCACCGATAAATCGCCAGCGGTACTGTGCCGCGTATGGAGTAATCCAGCTATTTTTTCCACCTTGTCCGCCTCGTTCGCTCTCTGTACCTGGATGTCCGGATTTCATCTCATATCGCCTCCATCTGCGCCTCAACCATGTGATAATATACCCCTTTTCGTGCAAGCAGTTCCTGATGTGTGCCTGTCTCGGCTACCGTACCGCCATCCATGACAATAATATGATCCATATGCGGCATCCAGTGCAGACGATGAGTTGCCAGAAAGACGAGTTTACCTTCGAACAAGGGCAGCATCGTCTGCTTCAGTTCATATTCAGTCTCCACATCCAGATGTGCCGTAGGTTCATCAAGCAACAGAACACTGCGTTCACTCAGCAAAGCTCTTGCCAGCGCCACACGTTGCTCCTGGCCGCCGCTGAGCTGTCTGCCCCCTGCACCAATTGGTTCATGCAGCCCATTTGCAAGAGATGACAATAGCTTTGTCAGCCCAGCTGCCTGCGCTGCTTGAGCCACTTCCACATCGGATGCTTCCGGCATGTAAAAACGAATATTATCCGCAATTGAACCGCTGAAAATATACGGATGTTGCGGAATCGCAGCCGTCTGGCTACGCCAAGCCTTGAGCAGTTCCAGACTCATAGGCTGACCATTGACCTGCATTTGTCCGGCTGTTGGAAGCTGAAAACCTGCGAGAACATCGATGAGCGTTGATTTTCCCGCTCCACTGGCACCGATAATTCCGATCTTACCAATGCCCTTCAGCTGAAAACTCACATCCTGAAGGGAATAAGTTCCCTCTGCTTCATGCTGAACCTGAATATCCTTCAGCGCTAATCGGCTGTGTTCTCCCCAAGAGGATGCCGTTGCCACATTATGCATCCCATGTTTATCCCGGTTAAACACCACTCGCAGTTGTGAAGAGGAGACAGGGCCGTTTTCATGTTCACCCAACACCCCCGCTTGATCCAATTCACTTGCATAGGCCTCTGTCTGACGCTGTTCTGCGGCCTTGCCTCGTCCAATCACTTGATTAATCGCTTCTCCAGCTTCCTTGCCATCCAGAGTCGCGTGGTAATCTGCACCCAACATGCGTACGGGCAGGAAATACTCCGGTGCTAGAATTAATACCGTTAGAGCAGGAAACAGTGACATATGTCCTTCCGTAAGCCGGAGTCCGAGACCTACCGCAACGGACGCAACCGACAACATGGTGAAGAAATCCAGCGCAAACGAGGACAAAAAGGCCATGCGTAGTGTGGACATCGTTGCTTTTCGGTATCGCTGGCTCACTCGCATGATGGAGCCCTCGTGTGTCTTGCTTTGACCCAGCGTTTTCAACGTTTCCAACCCACGCAGCGTATCCACAAAATGATTCGCCAGCGCTTTATGGGACTTGAATTGTCCATCGATCTTACGCTGAGTCGCCAGACCAATAAGGATCATAAACACGATCAGAATCGGCAGCGTCAGCATTAATATCACACCGGACATCGTATCCAGTTTGAATACATAAAGCAGAATGATAACTGGTGTGAAGCCCATGCCCAGCATACGCGGGATAAACAGCTCCAGATACGTTTTATATTGGGAAATACCTTCACGTGCCAGCGTCACCAGATGTCCCGTACCTTCTGTTTTGGCATAACGCGGCCCAAGTCTAAACCATTGTTCCGTCATCTGTTTACGCAGATCGGTTCCGGTTCTCTCCGCATACCGCGTAGTGACAAGCTGTAACCAGAATGACAAGGCATAGCGAGCGGCAAAAGCAGCCAGGAACAACAGCAGCACCGGATACTGTGACGAAACCGCAGCACCTTCAAACAATGCCGTAATGGCCTGTGCCAACCATTTGGCCTGCATAATAATCGTCATCGCCTGTAACAGCACCAACGCAGATGCCAGTGCGAGTACCGGCCGGATGCCCGGCAGCTTCATTAGCCCGCGTCCCATGTCAGTACTCCAGGTGGTGCTGTTCGTTCAGACGTTTGCGGAAAATATAATAACTCCAGATCTGATATCCAAGTACAAATGGCAGTAATGTGCAGGCAACAATGGTCATCACTTTTAATGAATAAGCACCCGATGCTGCGTTATATACAGTCAGATCAAATGCCGAATTGATGGAACTCACCATAACTCGTGGGAATAATCCGATAAATACGGAGGCAAAAGCAATGGCAATAACCGCACCCGTCATCCCGAAAGCCCAACCTTCACGCTGCTGACGAATGAAGTAAGCCGCAAGAGACAGCGCCACAGCACCCAGCGCAATCATAATCCAGAGCGCCCAGCCGCGAACGGTAAATACGTCGGTCATCAAATAGGTTAATATCGCGTATATAGCAAGAACTGCCACCAGTGGTATCATCAACTTTTTCGCCATGTGAAGTGCACGTTCTCTCAATTCACCTACGGTACGCAAGGAAGCAAATAACAGCCCGTGAACCAAACACAACAACGTTACACTCAAGCCGCCTACAACGGTGTACGGATTAACAATATCCAGGAAGCCGGCATGCATCTGCATGTTCTCATCAATAGGCAGCCCCTTCATCAACGTTGCAAAAACGACCCCAAACAGGAATGGCAGCAACGCACTTGCCACCACAATAATGATGTCCCACGTTCTACGCCAGTGCTGCTGTTTCATTTTACTGCGGAATTCAAAGGCAACTCCGCGTCCAATCAGCAATAGCAACACAACCACCAGCGGCAGGTAGAATCCGCTGAACAGCGTTGCATACCAGTGCGGGAAGGCTGCAAACATGGCACCGCCTGCGGTCAGCAGCCAGACCTCGTTTCCATCCCAGAACGGACCAATTGAATTGATTAACGTACGACGTTCACGATCTGTTTTGGCAATCAACCCCGTAGACATCCCCACCCCGAAATCGAATCCTTCAAGAAAGAAAAATCCGATAAACAATACGGCAATCAGCACAAACCACAGCTCACTTAGTAACAACGGAATACCCCCCATCTACGCCAAACGGATCGGCCGGCTCATCATGCTCTTCCGACTTATCGACTGCATATGGACCTGCTTTGATTTTGCGTACAAACAGGAAGACCATCACGATGCCAAGAACCGTATACGCAGCAGTAAAGGCAATCGTGGAGAACAAAATCATTCCTGCGGAAACATTCGGGGACACACCTGCTTCGGTCGTCATGTACCCGAACACCGTCCATGGCTGTCTTCCGACCTCGGTCATAATCCATCCTGCTGAATTTGCAATAAACGGTAGGGAGATCGCAAAGACCATCAGACGCATAAACCAAGGTTTAGCCACTTCCAGCTTCTTACGCCAAGCCAGATATGTGCCATACATCGCAAGCAGGATCATCAAGCCGCCTGCAGCAATCATGACACGGAAGCTCCAGAACGTCGTGCGTACAGGAGGGATATAGTCCCCAGGTCCGTACGTTTGTTGATACTCAGCATTCAGTTCTTTCATACCTTTGACACTGCCTGAAAATTTACTGTAAGACAGGTAGCTAAGTAATCCAGGAATTTTGATCTCACCCGAATTTTCCTGCTTCTCCGGGTCGATGGAGGCTATGACCGTCCACGGGGCCGGATCTTCTGTTGTCGTCCACGTACCTTCGCTTGCAGCCATCTTCATCGGTTGTGTTTCCACCAGATATTGTGCCTGAAAATGCCCCGAGAAAGCTACGCCCAGCGAGGATACGAGACCGATAATAATGGCAATGTTGAAAGATCTGCGGAACACGTCCACGTCTTGTTTTTTCATTAACTTATACGCACTAATTCCCGTCACCACAAAGGCTCCCGTCATTAACGCACCAAAAATTGTGT
Source organism: Paenibacillus amylolyticus (assembly GCF_003719335.1). Lineage (GTDB taxonomy): Bacteria > Bacillota > Bacilli > Paenibacillales > Paenibacillaceae > Paenibacillus > Paenibacillus amylolyticus_D. The sequence goes on along the minus strand of NZ_RIAS01000004.1, from coordinate 353,673 downwards.
GCGGGAATTCAACGAGAAGCTGACCATTCGTAAGCAGTGCAAAGAAGTCATTCATCTCCGCCCGGCCATTATTGATGGCGAATCCAACGGGATGCTGCATAAACGAGTTCGCTGCCAGAATCCAAACCGCTGACAGGAATGTACCGGCAAATACGAGCCAGATGCAGGCCAGATGCACTTTTTTAGACAAACGATCCCAGCCGAATATCCATAAACCGATAAATGTCGATTCCATAAAAAACGCTAGCAGAGCCTCAATCGCCAGTGGCGCACCAAAGACGTCACCGACAAACCGGGAGTACTCCGACCAGTTCATGCCGAACTGGAATTCTTGCAAAATACCGGTGACCACACCGACGGCAAAGTTGATCAGGAACAACTTGCCCCAGAACTTGGCCATCGTTTTGTAAATCTCTTTTCCCTTCGCAACATACAACGTCTCCATAATCGCTACCAACAGCACGAGGCCAATGGATAGCGGTACGAAGAAAAAGTGGAAAATCGTTGTAAGTGCATATTGGATACGCGATAACATAATCGGATCCATACCTTTACCCCTTCTTTCTGTTCGCTTTAGCAAGATACGTAAATGGCCTTGAAGCGGGCATCTTCGCTGTCTGTCCTCCAAATACGTTGTTGAACGTATTGTGCCAGATTACCTATTTTTCACATGTGATAATTCTCACAATCCAGCCTCTCTTAAGCAAAAAAAGTGACCTCGGTCACACAATAGATAAAATTAAGCCTATTTATTGCGCTTGTCCGTACCTCCATTCGTCTTGAGCTGATGCATGTATTCATGGAAGTTGTTCATGTTTGGAGACAAATGCCCATATGTTAGTGTCAGACGGAGATATGCGAAGTGCTGCAACGACTTTTTACATACCAAAAATCCCTTGTCAAAGTGTGGTGAGTTACAGATGGAACACGCTGAACAGGCAACTGATACTGGTCCAACGCAAAAAATGAGGCAGGAAGAGGACTCCAAGAAGGCAACAACGGATCTGTCTGTGTCCACAGACATTGCAGTTCAATATGTGATTTTCCCGCGAAAAGGTGGCTGGTCATCCTTCCCCTACCCGGACATCGCTGCGTTATTCGTAGCTCAAGAAAGCACGATCTTTTATGTCAGCAGCCGTACATCTGAAGAAGAAGATTTGCCAAAAGCCATTCAAGTGATCTCCCTATCGGAGGCGGAAAAACGATTACAGGAACAACATACCGTTGCAATCGTTACACATCCATATTGGCTTATGGCTGTAGCTTCACTACAGCCGGAAATATGTATTGCACTATTGCCTGAACCGGTAGGAGATGAAGCCGCATCTCCACTCTGGGAGAGCAGTATCTCCAGACTTGTCGGCATTGCCGATCTGGTGGCCACATCTTCGGAGACCCGGTACATGAAGCTGCTCTTTCAAGGTACCCGTGCCATCTGGTTAGGAGGAGAAGACACTTCTCCCGCCGGTTACATCCATTATGAGGGTACACGTATTCCACTGCGCGATTATGAGATATTTTTTATGCATGCACTTCAGCAGGTACTGACAGGTAAGCCAGACCACATTACCATGCTTCAATGTCGTGCGCGAGCCGATTACTACAGACAGCTCCGAGCCAAAACAGGTGCTCATGAGACTATTTCGTTTCTTCTGTCCGCTTATGAGTATCTGCTGGAGGATTCGCGCGCCAGCACTTCACTCAAGGAAGCATTCAGTCATGCTGTTATCAACGGAAGACAGGATTGTGTGGTGTCCCATTACCGGTTCCTCTCCGCCATCTATGCGAGATCAGGTCAGATTGAAGAAGCCCTACAGGTGTTTGGCATCAGTGCAAATAACGAGCAGGAACGCCATCATTATGAGCAATTGTGCCGCTGGCTTGAAGCCGGAGAGGAACAGTTGGTGCGGGCAGAACTGCTGCGTATCAATGATGATTATGGCAGTGCTCTGCGCGTTCTGGATGAGCTTGGCGGGGAAACGGCAAGACATTGGAAGTTCCGCATCTATCAGGAAACGGAGTGTGTGGAGGATGCGCTTGCGCTCGTTCATGCCAGTGATATTCAGGATGCGGCCAGCCTTCTGCAATATCGACAACTATCCGGGACAGCTCTGGCTCTTCGGGGTGAACGTCACGGTGCGGTAAGACAGTTTCTGGAGACAGCTGTGGAGGATGAAGAGGCTTTAGCTCGGATTATGGAACTGGAGCTGCTGGATCATGCTGTACAGCAATTGCTTGGGGAGGTGCCTTAATGATAGACCCGAAGAAGCGCAGAACCCCTGGAAGTAGACCCGTTATGCATGATTCGCTTCAAACGTCTTCCAGTTCCGAATCCCAAAGTTCCTCAAGTCAAGTTCATCGTATCGTTAACTCACGGATCGAAGAGGAACCCCATCCTTCTGCCACACGTGATGTAGAGGTGGATGCGTATGAACAAAACTCTCCCGTACGCCGGGTGCGCAGAAGTAAAAACAACAAGCTGACTGCCATGCTCCAGGTACGTAATGAACAAGGTCGGTATCTGGAAGAAGTGTTGCAAGATCTGAGTGTATTCGTAGATGAAATCGTCATCGTGGATGACGCCAGTACAGATGGAACACCGGATATATGCAGAGCTTTCCCAAAAGTAGTTCGTCTTGACGTATTGGAGAAGCCACTGTTTGCCGAAGAATGGCGCCTTCGCAACACGTTATGGCAAGCTGCAGTCAGTACAGATCCAGACTGGCTTCTCTCGGTAGATGCAGATGAACTATACAGTGCTGAAGCCAAAAAGGCAATGCGCAAGCTCATTGATCAGGACTATGCAGACTGGTTTGCCTTCCGATTCTACGATATGTGGGGTTGCCGAACACATTATCGGGAGGATGAGCTTTGGGCGATGCACAAACGTCACACCGCCTCCCTTGTCCGTTACATGCCGGGCTATCCTTACTTTTACCCGCAACAGAATCACCATGTTCCTCGTCTTCCCGCGTCCTGTACCGTGTTGCCAGGAGTATGCACTGAACTGAAAGTTCAGCATCTCGGCTGGGCAGGGAGTTTGGAGGATCGGGTACGCAAATATTTACGCTACAAACGTATTGATCCGCATGGAGAATGGGGCAACCCAGCGCAGTATGAGTCCATTCTGGACCCTGAACCGCGCCTGCTCCCTTGGAAGGAGGAGTCCTAATTATGGGTGTGGTCAGCATACTGACCCATAGTTTTACCGATGGTTACAACCGGAAGTTTGGCCGGGTATTTGGAGGCGGACTGGAACGTTATATTCTCGATCTATGCAGTGTCATCCGCGGACTCGGACATATCCCCGAGGTGCACCAGCTATCCTATTTTGAAGCATTCCAAACCCGAACCGAACAGATTGACGTCTATGGTTATGATTACGACATGGAAAATGTACCGGAAGCCTTTGACCGAATGGCCGCAGCAGCCCGTGGTCCGATCATCTATGCCAGTTGCCTGTGGCAGCCCATCACCTATAAACCTGGCAGCCTTGGGATATGTCATGGAATTAATTGGGACCGTCCCCGCCTGCCGCTCGAGACGAAACGCCAGGTTGCCGATCACATTCAGCTGGCGCTGGACGGACTGGTTCGCATCGTTTCGGTAGACTCCCATTTCCAGACCTTCTGCCGGGCAACTTGTACGTATACTGATTCAGAACAAATTGTGCTGATTCCTAACGCAGTGGACACCTCTTATTTCATCCCAGCTCCGCCAAGCAGGGCACTCGCACCGCATCATGAAGAAGAGTGGATGTCGGCATGGAAAAAAGAGGCGGCACTTCAGGCTGGACATGAAGACATTCTCGTTCAGGAATCCAGAGCAGATGTAGTGCATCATGATACAGCAGGTCATGATGATTCAGATGTATATTTCAAGCAAGGGGAAAAAGCCCAAACGAAGAGTTTTAAGAAAGAGCACGGTGAAGGCTCTGTTGCCGGTGTTATCTCTTTTGAAAATGGGGTTGCCGAAACTACTTCTCAGCAAGGTCAAGTTCATTCGAACAACGCTGTGCCTGTGCCAGCACCACGTCCAATCCGCATTCTGTATCCACGCCGCATCAGCAGCGAGCGCGGTATTATTCCTATGATGCTTGCGGCAGATAAGCTGCTCGGGGCTTTTCCAGATGTGGAAGTTGAATTTGCCGGAGAGTTAGTGGAAGGCAGCACGGTGGGCAGAGCCTTTCGCTATTGGCAGCGTACACATCCGCATACGGCCCGCATCCATCAGCATACGTACGATTTCAAAGATATTCGTGACGCTTATCATCAGGCGGACATCGTTGTCATTCCTACGCTATTCTCGGAGGGAACCTCCTACGCATGCTTGGAAGCGATGAGCTGCGGTCTTCCGGTGATCGCTTCGAATGTCGGGGGACTCAATGATCTGATTCAGGATGGGTTCAACGGATTGCTTGTGCCCCCGGGTGAGCAGGCACTGACTGCCGCGCTCGTCAGGCTTGTTCAAGATCGCACCGAGCGGGAGCGGTTGGGTATCTATGCCCGCGAAACTGCACTGTCCTATGATCTGTCCATATGGCGCAGCCGTTGGAGCAGGATACTGGAATCTTTTTTAGCTGAAACAGGATTGAGGGAGGCGATTCAAACATGATGGACACACCCGACACCACGGCAATGATGGAATCAAGGTATATCCGGCAAAGCGACCCGAAGACAGATACGCTCGTTTTTCCGCTTCATCCCGCATGGTGGAGCCGTCCTTATGAGTATGAGTGGGCACGGCAGTTTGCACGTTCAAGCGACGTAGTGCTGGATGCAGCTTGCGGCATTTCGCACCCGTTCAAATTTTGGCTCACGGAGCATTGCCGCGAAGTTCACGCATGTGACTGGGATGAACGCATCTTGTCGGAAGAGGCGATTCGTTCAGATATTGCGGCTGATTTTGGCGAGCAGGCGGCTCTCCATCTGCCCGAACATTACCTCACCCGGCTTCACCGCGCTCAGGCCAATCTGGCTCAGCTTCCTTATCGTCCCGAGCAGTTTGACCGCATATTCTGCATCTCTGTGTTGGAGCATCTGGATACGGGCACGATGCTGCGGGCTTTTCGCGAATTCGCTCGTGTGTTGAAGCCGAGCGGACAGTTAATCGCCACTTTTGATGTGCCCGAGATGCGACCGGATTTACTGGAAACGATCATGGCTGTCACAGGCCTGACCATCGAAGATAAGCTAACTGTGGAAGAGCCGGCGGACGCAATCTCCTCGGAGATGTATGGTGCACCCATCCGCTGTTTCAGGGCTGTGATCTGTAAGACGGGAAAGGGATAGTGTCATGAAATATCAGGCTCAACTTTTCATTCCTCAATCGTTGTACAGCAAATGAGAAAACGATTAGGCATCCGAACGTAATGCGAGGAAACGGTAGTATTACGGGGTGCATAGGTTTATTCGTCTGAAATAGCACGCCAAACTGGCGGTAAATGCAGTGTGTGCCGGGATGCCCCGGCTTTTTTTGCTGTGCTGAAAAGCCGGGGCATCCCGGGGGTATCCGGCGCTATGAGTACGCCGGATTACAGGTATACCAGCAGCATGTTGCACTGCTGCTGGTAGGCTCGGGCATGGTCTGCGCCAGAGGAAGTCAGGCGCAGCAGGGTCTGCAAGCCCGGCGGCGGAGTCTTCGCCGGGCGGCCTTGGGCGGCAGCATGCCGTGCCGTGATCCGGGCCGCGTAATCGGCCCAATCACGCGCCAGGCTCTGCCGCCCGGCGAGCAGCGCGAGCGTGCCCGCGAGGAGCGCATGCGCTGCCAGCACCGGGGCGGGCACTTCGTCCGCGCAGGGCTGCTGCGCGCCGCTAGGCGTGCCGCATAGCGCAAGCAGCCCTGCGCGGGCGCAAGCGGGCGCGCGCAGCAGCCCGCAGCGGGCCGCAGGCGGGAGCGCTGCAAGCAGCGCCAGCGCGCCGCCCGGCGGCAGGGCCTGCAGCAGGCGCAGCCATGCGGGCCAGGCGCCCACGGCGGCGAGCGCTTGCGCGGGCAGCGCCATGCTGCTCGCAGCGCCGCACGCTGCCGCGCCCTCGCCTTGCAGCAGTGCCTCGGCAGCACGCGCCACCTCCGGTACGGCTACACGCTGGCGCGTTCGCGTTGCCGCCGCACGCCCGGGCACGCTGCACTCGCGCTGCTTGTGGCCCAGCGCCCACAGTGCCAGCGCAGCCTCTGGCCCATGCTGTACATGCGCTGTCCACAGCCGCAGCGCCTTGCTCGCGGCTGCATCCTCGCCGATCTGGGCCAGCGCCAGCCCAGCGGCAAGCGGCTTCGCGCGATACGCCGGGCCCAGTACCCCTGCATGGCGCAGCAGCCATTCCGTCCGATGCGCCGCCAGCGCGACCGAGACCAATGCTTGCCACGCCGCTAGCGGCAAGCTCCCCCCCTCGGCTACGCCAGCAATGGCCTGCGGCCGTCCCGTGGCTGCCCCAAGCAGCAACATTCGCTGCCATGCCGCCACGTTGCCGGGCTGTATGTCCAGCGCTGCCGTATAGGCTGCTTCCGCTTCTGCCCAGAGGCCAGCCTGCTCATGCGCCATGCCTTCCAACGTTAGGCTGCGGTAGCTTCCGGCACCAGACACCGAGGTATACCTCCTTGCTGTCGATACAGCCGTTTTCGCCTGCTTTAACCATTTTAATGCACGATCTGCACGCCCCTGATCCAATTCGAGCACAGCGGCAAGTTCAAGCAGATCCGGGAAATCATCGTACACCGTTACCCAGGTCTCCACCACAGAGAGCGCCAGCTCAATCTGCCCCAACTCTCTCCACGCATATGCTGTTTTTAGCACCACATCCGAATGATACCCACACGTCGGATCAAGCTGCGCCAGCAACGGCAACAGCAATCGAAGTGCTTCATCATACTTCGCTTGCTGAAACCACTCGGCAGCCAGCGCATATAGCAGTTCCTTCTGATCTGGTGTCTGCTGCAGAGCCAGCCGAATCAATCTCATGTTGCGCACATCTTTTCGTTTAGCAGCAATGACCTCATCCAAATAACCGTAATGAACAACCTCGATGTCTGAATGACGAAGCCCTTGCGGCAACAACGCGAGAATGGAAGAAGCGACTTCCTCATGGATTCTTCCACGAAAAGTAATCCGGTAGTCATTCCGAAATAATCGGCACACCTCATCCGTTACACGTTCTTCGCCGGAAATACCCAGCAGACTCGTCACCTTAACCCAATACCCCCACACCTCTTCGCTCCCCGCTTCGAGCCATTCCAGTAACTTTGACTTTGTCCATGACGTATGCATCCACATTTCATCGGCGTCCAGCACCAAAATCCACGAAAAACTTGCGGCAGCCAGCGAAAGATTACGCGCCTGGCTGAAGTCTCCGTTCCACTCTGTTTTAACGATCGTTGCATCATATCGCTGAGCAATAGCTACGGAATCATCCGCCGAGCCTGTATCCACGATTATGATCTCGTCTATGATTTCACTTACAGACCCCAGACAACGATCCAAAAACGAACTCTCATCTTTCACGATCATGCATAAACTGATACCTTCCTTCACCCGCACCCTACCCTCCTTCCGGGAAAACCCTCCCTGCCCGTCCTTCGCCTTCCACTTATTGTTCGCCGCTCTTCTGATCAACCTTCGAATCCGTCTGCTCCAGGCAACTCCAGCCGAATATGCTGAATGACAGGCCAGTATGAATGACGCTGCCTTTTCCCAGACTTCACCTGTTCTGTATCAGACGTAAGTTGCGCCAGATGGTGATCTGCGGCACGAATCAGTCCTTTAACAAGCCAGCTCGTTCCGCTCAGTGTATCTGAAGCTCCCGGAAAAGGTTCACGAATCCACCTTTTGGCATCTATGATCTCCCGTTCAACTTGTTCTCCCTGACTTCTCTCCTTCGCCAGCTCACCGTCAGCATGCTGTTCCTTCTCCAGCCTTTTTTCAGTTGTATCATCCACTTCATCCAGCAGTTGCCGCCCCCGTTGAATCAATCCATGCAGCGCCTGCCATCTTCCAGACTGAACACACCCTTCCAGCATCAGCCCGAGAGCTTGCCACCCGTCGTACAGCCCTGCATGATCTGCGTCCGCCGCACCCTTAAGTCCAGCTGGATTCTCCATTTTCGATCTGTTCTCCATCTCTACTGCGGCCTTCCCCCATCTTGTAAAACCCGACTCTGCTTCAGATGCACTCTCCCTGCCCTCGCCTACCTGTGAGCCGTGCATCAGCCAACGGGTAAAAGCATCCTGTCCGCTTGTTTCCTGCCCCTCTTTCCCCTCCAGCCAGCGTAAACGTTCAAGCCAACGGGCAGCCATAGGTGCAAATGAACCCTTTTTTCGCTTCACCGTTTCGAGTTTCAAACGCGCTGTACTCCAGTCCCCCCGTTGTACATGCAGAACAGCCTCAGCTACAGAACGTTTCTCTCGTTGCTCGCCGGAAGAACCAGACGGCAACTCCACAAGCAATTCAAGCGCCGCATCATAACAATGGCACTGTTCCAGAATGCCCAGTACTTTGGATAGAGCTTCCTCCGAACTCATGGCAAAACGAGACTCGATCACCGCTGGAATCTGCCCCTCCTGCCCCGATACCCGCATAATTCGAAATAGGCGATACAGTGGCGGTACCAAACTGGATTTTGCCCGCACCGTTTCCACATAAGCATCGACTGCTCCTTCAAGATCGGCCTTTCCTTCCAGCAAGCGGCCAAGCAAGTACCATGTCTGGTATGTGCCCATGCCTTCTTCTGTATGAAAAATCGCTGGCGGCGGCCCCTGCCGAATAGCTTTACGAAGCCATATCTCCGCGGCCTCCGGTTCTCCCAAAGCATCTGCACATACCGCACGATGATGCATCAGATCCGTGTATTCCGGAAAAAGTTCCAGCGCCGCATCCACAAGCTCCAGTGCCTCCTGCCAGCGCTGCAAATGCTCCAGACAGCGGACTTCGTATTTCAACAGCAAATGAGCATAACTGGTCACTGCAGGATCAATCATCTTCCGGGCTTTGCCGAACGAATCCAGCGCCTGCTCCGCTTCACCCACACGTAAATACTCCACGCCCAAATTATAGTGATGGAACGGTTGATCCGGCTCTTCCACCACCGCCTGTTGCAGTAGACGCACATTGCGATTTACCTTGTCCTTGCGCTCGACAACCACTGTCTGATACCCGTAATGGTGAATCACCATGTCCGTGATATGAAACGCAGCCTCCGGATTTCGCTCACAGATCGCCGCCGCAATCTGCTCATGAATCCGGCCCTTGAACCGATGCTCAGGATGATTGCGGAATAAACGCAGCACCGGATTCACTGTCGCGCCCTGCTGACCCGAACCCGTATAGTTATGAATGTTTAAAAACAATCCGTCACATCCGCTGACTTCCGTCCAGCTTCTGATCTGCTCCCGAGCTGTCGCTTCCAGCGCCTCGTCCGCATCAAGAAAGAGAATCCAGTCGCCGGAAGCCCGCTTCAGGCCAGCATTTCGTGCCGCGGCAAAATCATCGCACCACGCAAACTCAACCACCGATGCGCCATACTCCCGTGCAATGGCCACACTGCGATCAGATGATCCGGTATCTACCACGATGATCTCATCCACCGCACCCTGTACACTCTCAAGGCAACGTGGCAGCATCTCTTCCTCATCCTTGACGATCATGCACAGAGAGATCCGCTGCGCCTGACTCTGCTGTCTCTGATGCTGATGTGCCTGCATGATGATTCCTCCTTTCTTTTGCATGATATACTGTCCGCCAAGGTATACCCTCCGCTGTTCGCAACTGTTGCTCCAAAGCCAGCTGCTGATTCACAAGAGCTCCAGCCTCGGAGGAACGATTCCGTTCCTGACGAATTAAACCGAGGGCCATCTGCAAGTAACAAACAACTGCTCCGGTACGGGCTTGACTGAAATCCGGTTTTTGCTCCAGTGCCTGTTCCAGGAGCGACAGCGCTTGCTCCACGTGTCCTTTGGAGTACAGCGTTTCGCCCAGACAGAACAGCCCTTCCGCATCCAGTTCCCCTTCTGCCATACACTGAATCAGCATCTCGGCAGCAATCATCGTGTATCCATGCCGATGCAACAGACTCGCATAACTCTGCCGAATTGCTGCTTCTGAACTCTCAGTATCTGACATGATACGAGCCAGTCGCTCATGCAACTGCTGTGCGATGACCAACTGCCCGCTTTGGATCGTACGGGCCACTAACTTCCTTGCGATCCTCTGCACCGGTTCCCCCCATTGCAGTAGCCGCCCATCAGATGCATCAGGTACCAAAGGTACAGAAGTGCTAGTTGATAAGGTCACAGGCCTATACTCAAACAGTAACCGGTCCGCTACCTTCCACATTCCCTTCTCCAGAGAAGATACATTAGCGAAAAAGGATGAAGTCAAGCGCCTGCCACTCGCCCAGCATGCTAACGCCCAATCATTTCGCTCATCCGATTGAAGGTTCATATCAGCATCATCCTCAACTCCTGACGTGATGATAGACGAGACAGAGGTCCGTTTATGATCCGCTCTGTCCGCTTCCCCCCAGCAGCTCTCAGCGAGGTTCCATGCATCGGTGACTTGGCCTGCACACAACATCCAGTGAAGTTGATCACCTGCTGGAACATGAATATGGGATGCCTCACCACCCAGAAGAAGTAATGCCTGCTTATACGCTCCACAATCAGCGAGGGCATAGAGTATTTGCATCAGCACAAGCTCTGATTCTTTTTCTACAGAGGGGTGCGGCCGGTTCGTTTGATCTGCATGATCCGTCCCATGGATCTGATGTAATCGATTAGCTAGATGAAGCAAACGAGCTGCAATCGATTCATCCGAAACCCCCTGTTGCTGCAACGCATCCGCCAGCCCCACCCAAGCAGGTCTATAGGTAGATAGATGCTCCAGGGCAAGTTCGTATAGCCGAACTGCTTCTTGCCCGAATCCCCGTTTCTGCGCAATCCGTGCCATCGATGTACAAGCCCGGTAACTGCAAGAGCCTGCTTCTGTCACGTAAAAAGCTTTGGTCACGGCTTCATCGCTGCCAGACCTTCCGTGATCATTCGGACTGGGGCCACAGGTGCTCGCCCGCGCATAGGCACGATACGCCCGTTCCTGCAAACCTTGTTGTTCCAGAACCTCACCGTATATCAAATGCAGATCAGCGTATGCAGGGTAACGTTGACTTTCTCCGGAAAGCAGCAGATGTGCTTCTTCGTAACGCTCCAGTTCTACCAGCACTTTGGCCAAATCTCTTACAAGGGTGGAGCGATAGGGAGCTTGCCATTCGGCAAGTTTCAGCGACTCACGAAATGCCTTCGCCGCCTGTTCCAAATCACCCAACTGGCAGCGTGTTACGCCCAGATTATACAGATGAAAAGGATCTCCCGGATCATCGGTAAGTTCCTGCTCGATCAGGTGCAAATTACGCTTGGCCTTATCACCTTTGGCGATTACCGTAGCTAGATAACCATCATGCCCCAGACGCAAAGGAGCAAGCGGCTCTTCTTCAACTTCCACATCTACATCTACATCAACATCTGCTGAATCGTCTACTGCACTTGGTTCCAGTGAATCTAAGTGTATACCACTCTCTCCTATGGACTTATTTAGGGTAACGTTAGAGCTTTGATGGTTCGTATTTTGGCGAAACAACTGCTCATGAATGCGCCCTGTATACTGATAACCGTGCTGAGCACGGAACAGCCGTACCGGATGGGACAGGATCTTGTCCTCTACCCCTTCGCCGTATTGATTTTCGATCATGATGCGTAATCGGGTGATGCTTTTATGGACGTTTGGCAGAACATTCATCAATTGTTCCAGACCTTCGATGACATACTCATCGGCATCCAGACAGAGAATCCATTCCGTCGTTGCCAGAGGCAGGCTAATATTTCGGGCTTTAGCAAAATCATCTTCCCAACTGGCGTGTATCACTGTCGCACCATATGTTCTGGCAATATCAGCTGTCCGGTCGGACGAGCCTGTATCCGTAATGAACCATTCCGAACCTGCTTGCTTCAAGCTGTCCAGACAGCGGGGCAGGTGCTGCTCTTCATTTTGCACAATCATATGAATGCCGAGTAACCGGTTCTGCATCCGCATTGACCTCCGATACAAAAAAAGTACATGAAGCCCACCAAAGTGAACTCCATGTACCTATATGACAGCAAAGCGGGTTATGTGCCTTGTCCATTGAAGAACACATCAATCGTGCTCGGTGCGCCGATCAGACTCGAACGATAAGAAAGACGTGTGTATTTCAGAAATCTTTGAGGTACCAGAACATCTACAGAGCCGGACAGGATCCCTGTTACCGTAGCTACATCTGTATACCAGTTGGTCCCGTTGGCACTGATCTCTACCTGGGCATCCACCCTATTCAATCCTGGTCCCCTGTTATAAACGAAGAAGGAATACGTGCCGAACACACTCGTTGTCACAGCAGGCAGTGGAGTAAACGTGTTAGCCGTCGGCGTGCCGATAAGCTGGTTCTCCTGAAAACTTTTTTGAGAAATGGATGTAACGCTGCTCAATGTACCGGCCGTAATCGTTGCGCCGAGCACACTCGAAATGGTTCCGTTCAACAGGTTGGTTAACGTCCCCGCAGTAATGGTAGCCCCGAGTACACTGGTAAGTGTACCGTTCAGCAAGTTCGTCAATGTTCCGGCCGTTACTGTCGCACCGAGCACGCTTGTGATCGTTCCGTTTAACAGGTTCGTCAGCGTTCCTGCCGTCAACGTGGCACCAAGCACACTCGTAATGGTTCCCGCCGTAATCGTCGCACCGAGGACATTCGTAATCGTTCCGTTCAACAAGTTCGTTAATGTACCTGCGGTAATGGTCGCGCCAAGTACGCTGGTGAGCGTACCATTTAAGAGATTCGTCAGGGTACCCGCAGTCACCGTCGCGCCAAGTACACTCGTGATTGTCCCAGCTGTAATCGTAGCGCCGAGAACGTTCGTGATGGTACCATTTAGCAAGTTGGTCAACGTGCCGGCTGTTATTGTTGCCCCGAGCACACTGTTGATCGTTCCCGCGGTAATCGTTGCGCCGAGCACACTGGTAATTGTACCGTTCAACAGATTGGTTAGTGTTCCGGCCGTGACGGTTGCCCCGAGAACACTCGTAATCGTACCGTTTAACAAGTTGGTCAGCGTTCCAGCTGTTACTGTTGCTCCCAGCACACTTGTGATCGTTCCCGCCGTGATCGTAGCACCCAGTACATTCGTGATGGTACCATTCAGAATGTTGGTGATTGTGCCCGCGTTAATGGTAACCGTAGTCAGACCTGAAATGTTACTGATCGTCCCGTCTAGAATGATACCTACCACATTCCCGCTTGTATCCGTTCTGACGGGCTGAGCCGTACCTGTACTATCCTGACCAAAAATCAGCGTTCTCAAGTTATCCGGATTCGTATTAAACGTTGTAAAGTTAGGCATGAGCCTCGTCCTCCTCCCTGGACAATCTGTGTAATTAAACTACCTTACGAGCATACGCTGTGCCTGAAAATATACATCAAGCCGAGTAGGCTGAGCCGGATTTACAGGCAGGAGCACAAGCCGGGTATAATGCAGAAATCGCAAGGGAACCAGCGCCTTCGTCTGTCCTCCCTCAATGACTTCCTGACTATCCACTGCATAATCTACGGCATTTGGGCTGACCTGAACTTGAACGATCGCTGGATGTTTTCCACGATTCACAACGCCATAGCTGTACATGCTCAGAGATGAGGTGTCCTGCGGTGGGAGGGCATGTTCGCCTTGACCTGTCTCTGCTCCAGTGTAGGTATGCTCTGTAAAACAGTGAGTAGCACCAGGGAGTTTCGTGCGTGAGAAAGCACCCTGTTTGAACCTAGGACGGGTAATCCGGGAACAAGGGGGCTTCAGCAGTTTAGCGCGGCGAGAACAACGGGATGGGCGGCGGCTGACATATTTAGTTTTTGGTTTCATTGTCTGCTTGGCTGAGAGTTTCGTTCTCTTCCTGCTTCGCTTGGCTGTTCGACTCATCTCGATTTCCCCTTAAAAAATGTGCTTACGCATCGTATGCCCGGATTGAGAATACGGGCACGGCATCCGCCGTTATTTACGTATTCGGATGTAATCCCCAAACGCTTTCTCTTCCTTTTACATATCATGCTAGTAATGAGGACATGCGAAATAAAGTAGGCTATGTGCTATTCTCCATCTATTCCATACGTCTAGGTATTCCATTTCGTCCAGGGGAGGTTAAGTGGGATGACCAATGCTAATGTATTCAACCAGTCTAACGGCCCTCTATTTACCCAGCTGACCAATACGTTCGCGGCCCCGGGAATTGGAGCAGCTCCGGATACCGGGGCGGCTGCAGCAGGTAGTTTTTTTGCCCTGACCACAAACAATGTCTCAATTCCTTCGAGCCAAAATCTCCTTCTACAAATATTAAATGCCGCCGGAAGCGGCAGAACGATACGCATTGCGAGCCTCTCAGGGGGAACAACAGCAGCAGCTACACTCGTAGTCTATTCCGGTGGAACCGTCACTGTCGGCAGCACGCCCGTACCCGTCAATACACTGCTGGGCAATGCCAATACCAGCATCGCAACGACAAGGCAAAATACAGGGACTCTTGGGGGTACCTTCACCAGCCTGCTCAGCATACCGCTCACCGCAGGCATATACGTTTTGGATTTAAATGGCTCCATTGTTGTGCCTCCGGGTCAATCGTTATCCATAAGCTTGGGAACAGGAAGCCAAGTGGGGTCTATTAATCTATTCTGGTGGGAATTCTAACCTGGATTTTGAGTAAAGGTGGTGCGAATCATGCCGAACAATAATGTATTTAATCCCTTGAACCAACCCGTTTATACGTCCAATACCAACACATATATCTCACCTGGCATTGTTGCCCCACCCGAAAATAATGCGGGCAGCACGGGTAACCTGTACAACGCAGGTTCAACCAACTCCACCACACTGGGTTTGCTAGGAGGAAGCGTAACTGCAACACTACAACTCGCCAATCCTACCGGAAGTGGCAGAACCCTGTATGTCTCCCGATTGTCCGGTGGCATTACTGTCGCACTCAACTTGTTATCTTCCTTCAGTGGAACGATGAGCCTGAGTGTAAATGGTACCCTTTCATCCCCAAGCACACTCTCTGCGGTAAACAGCAATCTTTCCAGCAGTAACACAAGTGCCGCTCTCGTCCGATTCTCTACAGCAGCCCCATCTGGTGCGACTGCTGTAATGTCCATGCCTCTGCAAGTTGGCCCATTCCAATCCAATGAGTTCGGCAAATATGTCATTCCTCCCGGTCAGGCAATTAACCTGTCCGTGACAGGATCACTCTCCGTTGCTGGATTGTTAGCCTCCACGACGTATTTCACTTGGTGGGAAGTATGATAATCTATAGCCGTGCCTCTATGCAGGCCAAGGAACAGAAATAGCCACGTTCGGATGAGTACCGAAGGCGGCTATTTTATATGCGGAGATATCGACTTTGCCAAAAGGATCAGGCACAGCATTTGTTCCCTTGTAATGACATCCCCCTTTGGAAAAGGTAGTTCAAAAAATCTGGGGATAACAGCTGCTCTCCAGGTTCTTCTGTCACCGGAGTGGACTGTGTAAAATCTATAGTTCAACTTATATAGCTATGAGAAAAGCTTTTTACGAAATTCCTTGTTGGGCAGACCCTGTCTTCTCTACCGAAGAGGATGTTCTGCTGATCGACCACAACATACGCTGTAACAAGATGCCCCCAAGTCCAATGGCTAGTGTAACCAGGCCAATCATTTGAAAGGTTGGACTCGGCCCGACAGAACGAATGAGTGCACCTCCCGCCAGCGGGGCAGCGATCAGTACCACACTGTATAACGAGTTTTGAATGCCAAATACACGTCCTACATAATCAGGAGAGGTCTCTTTTTGCAGCAAATAATTCATCGTAACCATAAACAGTCCATTCCCCAGACCAATACACAAGCCCAAGACAATAATCCATGCTGTCGATGTATCTGGACCAACCCAGCCTAGTGCTGCAATGCCGGTCCCAATGAGAAAATATCCGCCGCCAAGCCCCCACCCGTATCCTAACCTTGGCAATCGGTTTAACAGTAGAATGATAAACACCGCTCCCGCACCTACGGATGATCCGAGCCAGCCGAGCAGGGATTCATCACCAGGCTTGATCCCCCGAAACAGGGTTGTAAATTGATATTCGATCATCAGAATAGACATCAGGCCCAAACATCCAAACACGATGGTATTCCTCACCGCGCGACTCCGGCGTAAATACCTCCAGCCCTCCTGCCACTGCGTGAAGAAGGATTCCGATTCCTTCGGAACTTCACCGGCATTCTCGCTTTGGATAACAGGTTCCTTCTTCTCCGCCAAACGTCGCAATGGCCATAACACAGCGCCCGATAACAGACGAGCACACGCATTGATCAGAATGCAGATTTGCGGAGAGAAAAAGGCTAACACCACCGCGCCCAGAAGGGGGCCGGCGATCTTCGCACACTGATTCACAAAACCGTTCAGAGACGAGGCCTGAAACAGTTGCTCCTCCGCCACGATCTGCCGTGTCAGCGCCTGCTGGGCAGGAACATGGAACACACTCATCATCGCACGCAGAGCCAGAAGGGGTAGCAGCCATGCTGGACTTGGCGCAAATAAAATCCCTACGGTTAGTGCGATGGTAATCCCATCACAGAGAATCATGATCCTCACTTTATGCAGCCGATCAGCCAGCGCTCCAGCTACAGAGCCAAACAGGATGCCGGGTACAGCCATACAGACGGGGATCAGTGCTATAATTAACGGATCAGCACCCCAACGGTAAGCCACCATGACCTGTATTGCCAGTGCATCGAACCAATCGCCAAAGGTGGCGAGCGCATAAGCAACAAACAGACGCACAAACCTCAGATTAGCCCAGAGGCTTTTTGAGGTTTGTGAAGCAGATTCACCAGATGAATCATCTGGTGTAGATGAAGGAAATACGTCGTTTCTTGATGAGTTCGCTGGACGAGATGGATTCTCTACATTGGATAAGTGGGGTTCTTCCGTCCTTGATGATTGTTGCTTCATACTTGATTTTCCTCCCTTGATTACAACCAGCTTATAAAATGGACTGCTCCTTGGCTGTAATCATAGAGGCGCTATGTCAGAGGAAGATCAGAGGATTCGGAATCCGTTGATAAAAAGTTAATAACGGTATTTACGATCTGCTGCCCATATACGGGAACACCATATGACTTACCGATCTCTGTATATATCTGCTGATATTTATTGCGAAGTCTTCCCGGGGTTCGATGGTGATCCATATACAGGAGGATCTGATAGGCTGAATTCAGATATAGCGGAGCATTGAGCGACATTTTTAATACATCCAGACCGTCATCCATTCGCAGTTCTGCCTCTCGCACCCGTCCCTGTCGAAGTAGCCATAAACCCTCCATCACCTGAAAACGACCAATTTCTCGCAGATAGGGAGCATCCTTTAATTCAGATCGCAACACAGCCAGTTGTTCCTCGGCAGCTTCTCCACTCCCACCCCACAGTTCAACCGATAACGCGGCGATACCTACGGGTAATTTGAAATAAGTCAACTGTTCTGCTTCCATTACCTGATATGTCTCTTCCAGCAGCCTCTTAGCTTCCTGGTACTGTCCCGTCTCCGCGTAGATATCAATAATATTCAGAATACGCAGTTCCTGACGATACTCGGCGGGCAACAAAGGTGATTGGATCGCTAGCCTGTATAATTCCAAACTTTCGGCTGGCTTAATGAGAGCATGTACATAAATCAATAACCAGTACAAGCGCTCTTCCAAAGGGAAGTCATCTGTGCTCGTCAGCCACTCCAGATCTCCCTGGATAAAATGCATATACAATTGGTAGTATGGTGAAATCTTCAAGCCAAGTGCTTCCTGCTGGTGAACCAGCATCTGAATTGAATTTCCCTGACCGAACAGATGATATTTGCGGAGCAGTCCGTGAATCACTTCCTGCATCTCTGGATCATGAACCGAAGGATTAGAGATCAACATCGCTTTGTTCTCCCGCAAGGCAAGTCGGTAGCCATAACCCCTGACCGTATCGAGGCTAATCTCATCCCAGCGTTTTAGCTTCTTGCGTAACCGATAGATATGATCGTCTACGGTTCGTTCCACCGGATATTCCAGCGGCCATACCCGATCCAGCAGTTGACTGCGCGTAAAGGCCTTGTCTTTGTTTGCGTACAGAAAATGCAAAAGGGCAAACTCCTTCGCCAGCAAATGAATAGACTCTGTACGCCAATATACAGTGTAGCTTCCTTCCTCAAATTGTAGAGACACTGCCCGTTCCTCCTCTTGCTTATTTCTATGTATGCCAAACTGCTACATCAGGGAATATTCCTTCAAAAACCTCTCGTTTATGTTTATTTAATTCTCTTTGAACCGTCTACCTCACTCTGAACCTCTTCAACATACCACATAAAAAATCCCTTTGCGAAAACGCAAAGGGATTTGGATACGAATATACGTCGCTAACATGGTTTGCCGATGTAATACGCCATACTCAGCACCCCAGCTACGGTACTTATTATCCCAGTACCACGCGGTCATCCGCCATTTTTTTGCCGCTAATCCGCTCGAATTCCCCGAGCAGTTCCGGCACCGTCAGTGTGCGCTTGCGCTCTTCACTGACATCGAGAATGATTCGTCCTTTGTCCATCATGATCAGGCGGTTGCCGAGACGAATGGCCTGTTCCATATTGTGCGTTACCATCAGCGTGGTGAGTCTCATCTCACGGACAAGAGTCTCCGTCAGCTCTGTAATCAGCTCTGCGCGAGATGGGTCAAGTGCCGCTGTATGTTCATCCAACAGCAAAATCTGCGGCTGGGTGAAGGTTGCCATCAACAAGCTGAGTGCCTGGCGCTCGCCGCCGGAAAGCAGACCTACCTTAGCATTGGGGCGTTTCTCCAACCCAATACCCAGCTTCTCCAACTGTGCATTAAAGATTTCACGTCTGGAGCGTGTCACACCAAAGCCAAGCCCGCGTCCTTTGCCGCGTTTATATGCCATCGCCATGTTCTCCTCGATCGACATATGCGGAGCGGTTCCAGCCATCGGGTCCTGAAAGACACGACCGATCCAGCTGCTGCGTTTATGCTCCGGCAGATTTCTGATCGAACGATCGTTGATGAGCACGTCGCCCATATCTGGTTTCATCACACCTGAGATAATGTTCATCAAGGTCGATTTCCCGGCGCCATTACTGCCAATGACCGTTACAAAATCACCCGGATTCATAGTCAGATTTACACCAACCAGAGCTGTTTTCTCATCTGTTGTGCCCGGGTTGAACAGTTTGGTGACTTGTGTAATCTCTAACATGCTACATGCCCCCCTTTGCCTGTTGACCGCCGGAACGCATCAGCTCTTCGGTCCGTTTGCGAGCGAGGCTGCGCTGTTTCATCGAACGCTGCATCGTAGGGAAGACGAGAGCGATAATAACGATCACAGCCGTGATCAGCTTCAAGTCGGACGTATCAAACCATTCCACCTGCAAAGCCAGTGCAACTACAATACGGTAAATGATTGAACCGACTACAGCCGCCAGTGTTGCCCAGAATACCGTTCTGGCACCGAGAATTGCTTCACCAATAATGACGGAGGCCAGACCAATAACGATCATGCCAATACCCATCGTAATATCAGCAAACCCGGATTGCTGGGCAATAAATGCACCAGACAAGGCTACCAGTCCATTGGACAAACTGACACCAATAATGGTTGTCACATCCGTGTTCGCACCAAAGCTGCGAATCATGCGTTTGTTATCCCCTGTGGCGCGGAGCGCGAGTCCAATATCTGTTTTCATGAACAGATCGAGCATGATTTTAAATACCAGCACAACAATAATGATAATGATCATGACATGTTCACCTGAAAACGGCGTTTCCACGCCCATAATCGATTTATTCGGCGCACCAAGAATACGCATGTTGATCGAATACAGAGCAATCATCATCAAAATCCCGGACAACAGTCCGTTAATTTTGCCTTTCGTATGCAAAAGACCCGTGAGGGCTCCAGCAATCATGCCGCCAGCCATAGCTGCCAAGCAGGCCAGCCAAGGGGAGTAATCATTGGAGATCATGACCGCTGCAATAGCGCCTCCTGTCGTAAAACTTCCGTCTACGGTAAGATCGGGGAAATCCAGAATGCGAAACGTAATATACACACCAAGTGCCATAAGTGCATATAACAGTCCCAGTTCAATGGCCCCTTCAATGGAATTCCAACTTATACTCACACTGCTTCCTCCCTGTCTATCTCTGTCCGAAAAGAATGAGGCGAACCCACCTGCGCGTTCGCCTCACCTCCATCTGCCGAAGTATTGTTTTACTGTCAGCTGCTCAATAAATCAGTCTGGCCGTTGGTTCACTGGTTCATTATTGGATAATGTTGTTCGCCTGGTCTTTCACTTCAGCCTTCATCTCATCCGTTACTGTGATGCCTTGAGCTTCAGCTGCCTTCAGGTTCAGGATCAGATCCAGCTTGTCCGGAACGGTCACCTTCATATCGCCCGGTTTGGTTCCATTTTTCAAGATGTCCGCAGCCATCTCACCGACTTGGTAGCCGTGGTCATAATATTTAAATCCTACGGTTGCAAAAGCGCCTTTCTCTACCGTATCCCGATCACTGGAGAAGAACGGAATTTTGTTGCTGTTTGCCGTCTGGATGATCGTATCTACTGCACTTACAACGGAGTTGTCGAGTGTAATGTAGAATGCGTCAACTTTACCAACCAGCGAGTCTGTCGCTTGTTTGACTTCCGATGTATTGGTTACTGGTGCTTTAACCAGCTTGATGTTATGTGTTGCCAGAGCCTTCTCGGCATTATTAGCCATGACAACTGCATTTGGTTCACCTTCGTTAATGACCAATCCCACAGTCTTTACATTCGGCAGGTTCTTAGCGATAAAATCAGCCAATTGCACAATCGCCTCTGGATTCGTATCCGATGCACCAGTTACATTGCCGCCCGGTTTGTCCATATCACTCACGAGCTTCGCACCCAGTGGGTCCGTCACAGCTGCAAACAAGAGTGGCTTGTCCTTCACTTGCTGTGCAAGAGCTAGTGCTGATGGCGTAGCAATCCCGAGCACGAGATCGTTTTTGGAATCACCCGCAATTTTCTGTGCAATAGACAAGTTGTTCGTGGAATCACCTTGCGCATTGTTATAATCAATCTTGAGGTTTTTGTTCTCTTCAATGCCGGCATCCTTCAGAGCTGCGATGAAGCCTTCACGTGTAGCATCCAGCGATGGGTGTTCCACAATCTGGGAGATAGCAATCTGATAGGATTTTTCTTCGCTTCCGCCTCCTGTTGTGCTGTCTGATCCTTTGGACTCCGAGCCTGCACCACTGTTATTTCCGCAACCTGCCGCTACGATCATCGAAGCAGCCATCATCAATGACATCCAAAACTTCTTTTTCATCTGTAAGAACCCCTCTCCAAATGTTAAAAATGTGGTCTTCCCGGTTACACTCCATCTTGTATCCCCTCAGGTACGATAGAGCGGGACAAAACAAACACTTCAACGCATTGTTGCTTTGATCGACAAAAGCAGACAAATCTAGACTTTTGGCATGCGACTGAGGTCCATGCCGTGTTGCTCTTTTATTGTTTTCCTAATATTAAAGGGCATCCCGGCTTCCGTCAATGGTTGAACCGCTTCCAATTTCGTTTTACCCGGATACGTGATAGAAAACTTTACATTGTTAAAAAAGACAACCCCAAATAACAGGTTGCCTCATTTTTATATCTACTTTAATTCATAAGCATCGATCTAATACTTTATCTCCATCTACAATTTAAACTTCTCAATCTGTGACCGCAGTTGCTCTGACATATTAGCGAGTTCTGCTGATGAGGAAGCCACTTCCTCCATAGAAGCCATTTGTTGCTGTGCTGCTGCGGAGACATTTTCAGTCTCTGCTGCTGTCTCGCTAGCCGAATCAGCAATGAGGCGAATAGAGCCCACCAGGCTTCCCGTTCCAGAGACAATCTCCTCTGCCGCCGCTGTGACACTACGGATACTGTCAGCGACCTGTTCCACGGACGAGCGAATATTCGTAAACAGCTCACTTGCAACTTCGCCCGCCTGTTTGCCCTGAGCAGCCTGCTCAACGGTCTGCTCAGAAGCACGAAGTGTACGCTCAATCTCCACCTGAATGCGCCCAATAAATCCAGCAATCTGCTCTGCGGATGCAATTGACTGTCCAGCAAGATTACGAACTTCATCGGCCACGACGGCAAATCCCCGGCCAGCCTCACCAGAACGTGATGCTTCAATTGCAGCATTCAGAGAGAGGATATTTGTTTGCCGGGCGATGTTGCTGATTACACCTACAACCTCACCAATAGAGGTGGACAAACTGCTGAGGTTTTGAATCGTACCGGACAGCTCACGAATGCCATACTCCATCTCATCCATCTTCCTACCCAGATCATGCATCGCTGTAGATCCATCCGTTGCGAGTACATTCGCTTCCGAAGCAACGGTAGATACATGAGAGCTATGTTCTGCGACACCATTAATCTGCATCGCAATATTTTCCGCTACATCGCTACCATCTTGTACACTTGACGTTTGACGCTCCGAGCCCTCGGCAACCACCATAATAGCCTCCGTAATGCTCTGTGATGCATTGGAACCTTGCTCAGCACCTACGGCTAGCTGTTTGGCAGAATCGGTTAATTGTCCGGACAGATCCGAAACATTCGTCATCAACTGATGTAGTTGCTCACTAGATCTATTAAATGAATGCAGGGCTGCGCTAATATCCGTTTTCCCTTTTACAGGAATGCGATACGTCAGATCTCCTTGTGCCAGTAGATCAATCCCGTGTGTGAGTTGACGAATGGGCTTTACAATTTTTGTCGCGATTAAAATACTGAGTAACAACGCGGCCGCAACGATGATAATTCCTACTGTAAGTATAAGCAAGAGCAGATCGTTAACCGGTTTTGAAAATTCACTCTCATCCATATATGTAACAACAACCCAGTTCAGTTCTGTTTGAGTCATGTATCCCAATCTTTTAACACCATCTATTTGAAAATCAAATGCAACATAATTGCCTTTTACCGCTTCGGCAAATGCTTCATTCATATGGGTGTTGCCCATATCCGTAATATTACTATTCATAATCTTCGTCTCATCTGGAGAATAGATAAAGATTCCACTCGCTGTCATCAACACTGCTTGTCCCGTGTTACCGTGCTTAAATGCACTTACATCTTCGACCAATTCATTAATACGATAACCAGCAGTATAGAAACCAACCGGTTGACCATCTTTCATAACTGGTGCACCAATGGCAACGCCAAGTGTATTATCTACTACAGAAATCAACGGTTCAGAGACATACGAACGACCCGCCTGAATTTCTTTTACATAAGGCCGGCTCGATAAGTCATATTCTTTACCTGTCGCGTCCATCGCAAACTGTCCTGTTACATCCGGTGAATACAGAACCGTAGTAAACTCAGGATGCTGCTCTTTTAAACTGGAGAGAAATTGCATCTGTTGCTCTTTATTGTCCTCAATTGATGCACCTTGCTCGGCAATCATTCTAACGACGGTTTGTTGCTCTTTCATTTTGATATCCATTTCTTTGGCCAACAATTTCGTATCTAATACGAGCTGTTTCGTTGAATAACTTTTGACCTGATTAGATGTAGGAACATAGAAGGTAACCGAAAGGAACGCAACACAGACAATGACGATGATCAGTGAAGACAGCATGATTTGTCCTGCCGTTTGCCTTAATGAACAAAATGTGAGTATTGAACGAAGAAAACCTGATTTTTTCCGAGCCATGACCTATCCCCTTTTTTTTAGAAGCTATAATTTTTATATGATATATATCGGTATAATCACGAGTGTTTTTAATCCGAAAAATACCGCTTCTAAAAAAAGTTTTGGATCAGAATTCAGATAACAAGAAGTTTAAATCACATATGTTCATAATGAGATATGGGTGTGTGTATTCAAATCAGAGTGAATAAACGTGTATAAAAACTATGTACACGTGTTTTTTTAGATAAAAAAAAGACTGCTTCGACATTCGAAACAATCTTATAGATGACCCGCTATGATGACTTCCCCGATACCTCGCGAATCTGGTACTTGCACTTTTTGCCGCCATCGGCGTAACATTCAGTGCGCTCGACGTCCGCTTGCAATAGGGAACGAAATAACTCTAACTCGCAGCGGCAAGCCTGCTTGTATACACTCGCGACCTGTACAATCGGGCAATTCAGTTCAGTGATGACATACGTGCCATCTTCTTCTCTGGATGCATCAGCCATATACCCGTTGGCATTCTGGATTCGTGCCAGTTCCTCCACACGTCCGGCAAGGTCATGCCCCTCCATCTGCGGCAAGCCACTGCGAAGCAACTTGTCACGGCGGCCTTCGAAAAGGGCATCCACGACTCCGCTGCCTGCCGTATCAGACAATTCATCAAGCAGTTCCAGTGTTAGAGAAGAGTAGGACTTCGGGAAATAACTGTCTCCGCGATCCGTCAGATGATATACCGAGGAGGGACGCCCTGCTGTTGCACGAGCCTCACGCACCTCGATCCATCCTTCCTGCTCCAGTGCTGTCAGATGTCGGCGAATCGCCATTCCGGTCAGCCCTAGCTCCGCCGTGATTTCACGAGCCGTCATCGTTCCTTGCTGCTTCAGCATGAACAGAATCCGTTCACGCGTTGTACGTTCTTCTTCACGCTTCATGTTCAGCACCTGCTCTCCTGCTTATGCCTGTACGGGCGCTGCCTCCCGGCAAGCATCCGAGCAAAAGCGGTTATGCGTCTCTTCGCAATCCTCACAGCAGACATGCTGCAGGTTGCAGGTCGGGCAATTAATATATCGGTCATGGGTCGTACCGCAGTGATAACAGCTGGCGATAACAATATCCTCATCGGTACGGTTGATCGGTACGGAAATCCGCTCGTCAAATACATAACATTTTCCATCAAACAGACGCCCTTGCACCTCAGGGTCTTTCCCGTAAGTTACAATTCCGCCTTCCAGTTGGGCAACATCCTGGAAACCTTCTTTGATCATAAACCCTGTCAGCTTCTCACAGCGGATACCGCCTGTGCAGTACGTAATGATTGTTTTGTCCTTCATATCGCCGAGATTCTCGCGAATCCACTCGGGGAATTCACGGAATGATTCGACATCCGGGCGGATAGCGCCGCGGAAATGACCGATTTCATACTCATAATCATTGCGTCCATCGATGACGATAACGTCATCCCGTTGCAAATGCTCGTGGAATTCCTTCGGTGAGAGGCGTTTACCGCTAATCTCATTCGGATCAAGTTCATCGTCTACGCGGAAAGTCACCAGTTCTGCTTTGTGACGCACAAAGATTTTTTTGAACGCATGCTCTTCCACATCATCAATCTTAAACACCATATCCTTGAACAACGGGTTGGCGTGCATGTCCTTCATATATTGCTCCGTCTGCTCCGGCGTTCCTGATACCGTACCGTTAATACCCTCGGAGGCAATCAGAATACGGCCTTTCACCCCTAGGTCTTTACAGTATTGCAGATGCTCCTGCGTAAACGTCTCGGGGTCTTCAATCTTCACGAACTTATAATATAAAAGCACGCGATACGCGCTGTTACACATGTATATCACCTGTTCCTCTTCCATGTTGTTGGCCGGTTCTTCCGGCGAGCCACCTACGTTGCACCCTGACTTGCAGAAAAAGAAAAGAAACAGCCGCCCGAAACATCGTCTCGAACTGCTGTCTAACCATTCGACTTTATATTCCTGCATACTAGTTTATCGGAAGCGCAAGGACTTAGTCAATATAAATGTATAGTAAGGCATGAAAGATATGGAACACGCCTTCCATGCCGTCACTATCCTTTGATTGGGCAACTATTCCGAAATCGTAATAATCGAGGTCACAAAGTGATATTTTTCATTCTCCATCACGGATTGTGACAGCAAAATTTTGTTTCCCTGCGGGCTCCAAGCCAACGCATCAGCTACATTGTCCATCTCTGCGGAGATCTGGAATTGCTCTGCCGATTCGGTATTGGAAACAAACAATCCTTTTTCGTTATCCTTATCCGAATTAATCGTGTACGCAATCTTGGAGTCGTCACCCGACCAGCTTGTGCCAAAAATCTGCGTGCCTCTGGCGAGTGTGGCCTTCTCATTGCCTTCCAGATCGGTGAGCACCAGCGCCCGTTTGGTATCCGCTGTTCTTTTTACAATCGCAAGCCTTGTTCCGTCGTTCGAAGGGATGACCCACTCCACGCTTTTGAGCACCTGTTTGACTTCGCCCGTCTTCGCATCATAGGTGTTCAGTTGACCGTCTTCTCCGGTAATGTAATAGATCGCGTTGCCCGACACCTTGATGCTGCGCACATTAAAGTTACCTGTCTCTACCAATACCTTTGTGGTACCGTCCAGTGAAGCCGAGACCAGATCCCCTTTCATATTGGAAAAAACGACATGTTCATTATCCAGCCAGGCACCTTCCTGAATGAATCCATCCTCTTTACCCGCGGCAATCGCTTCTCCGCTCTTCAGGTTCAGAATAAAAGGCCAGCCTGTCGTTTCCTCCGTCTGCCAGTAGAACAGATGCTGCCCATCCGGCGACACCTGCGGCGCTCCCAGGTTAACCTCGCTCTCTATGAGCGGTGTATCTGTGCCCTTCGTCAGATCATACATGTACAGGTTGTGCGGATACCGTTCCTCTCCCTCTACATTAACGGGTTTCATGGACGTGTTTTCTTTATCCGTCACAATCGAGTTCTCGCTCAACCAAGCGATTCCTCGCATATTAGGCAATTTATCTATTTTCTCAAGTTTGAAATTCTGGTAAACGGACGTGTTCGTGTTATCTTTGACCGTAATGTCTGTACCTGTTTTTGCACCTTGTGAATTGCCAGACGGCTCTGTGGTGCTTCCACAAGCGACAGTGGTCAATAATGCAGCTGCCCCCAGCGCTCCAAACGTAACTTTCATCCATCTCATCATGTCGTGATCCCCCTCGGTTACTTATGCTATACCCCCATCATAAAGCTGGCATACTTCCAAAGTTATTCAGACTTGTTTCCAACTTGTAAACTTGTATCTATGTCTTGATCTGCCAGTGGGAATACGAGTTGAAATGTCACGCCATCTTGATGCGCTGGATCGCTCGGTAATAATGTAATCGTTCCGCCTTGCTTCTCAACAAACTGCTTTACGAGGGATAGACCCAGTCCGGTTCCGCCTGTTTTACGAGCTCTGTCCTTATTGACCGTGTAAAACGGTTCAAAAATCTTCTCCCGTGCCTCTTCCGGAATCGGCGTACCTGAGTTATAGATGCGAATGACCGCCTGATGTTCCTCTGTACGCCGCTCATTCTCCACTCGAATGATGCCTCCAGGAACGTTATATTTGATCGCATTGTCCAGCAGGTTGATGAAAATATGCATCAGACTTTCCCGGTCACTGTGAATGATGGCAGGCTCCAGGCCCAGATCCATGTTCAGTGCAAACTTTTCGGCCTTACCTCGCATTCGTCCGCAAGCATCCTCCAGCAATGCACCGATCTCTACATCCTCCGCCTGATTCTCAAAATCATACTTTTCCAGCGCGGACAGATGCAGCACCTTTTCTACCATTTCATATAATCGTTCGGTTTCCTTCCCGATATTAATCGTCGCATCGTCCAGCAGTTGTGGATCATCCTTGTACATGTTTAAGAGCTCCACATATGCTTTGATCGACGTCAATGGTGTCTTGAACTCATGACTGATGTTGCCGATATATTGTTTCTGTTGCTGCTCAAGCGCTTGTAACTTCTCGATTGCCAGTTGCAGCTTCTGCTGCTCGGCATGCATGGCTGCAATGTTTTGTTGAATAGACGTGCTCATATAATAAATCCCTTGTCCCAGCTCGCCCAATTCATCCTTACGTTTGACCGGAGATTCGGTAATATAGTTGCCTTCTTGAATGGAAGACGCTGATTTCTTCAACCGGGTAATCGCTACAGCAAAACGGTTGTAGAACAGATAGCCGAGAATGAAACTAAGCGCGACCACCGTGATGCCCGCCCATAGGAACAATTGTTGAATCCGGGCATAGAAGTCCTGATAGTTCTGCACGGAATATTGAATCCAGATGGCACCAATCTGTCCCTCCGGGCCGTCCAGCGGGGCGGCATAAAGCAATGTCTCCCCCTGCTCGTGATAGGCAATTTTATTTTTCAATGCGTAATTCAAGGTCTCCTCAACAAGTTCACTCTCGGCTGGGGCAAAGGAAGCCCCTACTTGTTTGCCACTCATGTCATATAGTGCAATCGGCAAACCCGTTGAATCAGAGAGAGCCTGCGCCAATCTGCGTCCATTTTGTTGCAGGAACCGTTCCGGCTCTCGGCGAATGGCCTCCGTATAATACGCTTGGCGCACATTCAGATTAATGAGACGCGTCTGCTGCGCGAGAGTACTCTCCACCTGTGATTGCTGATTAAGTTCAATGCCCCGCAGCACGAGGGAGCTAAGCACAACCACCGTGAGGATGAGCAATGCAGCCAGAAACACGCTGAATTTTAGCTTAATGCTGACTCTCATACCGCTCCGCCTGCTTCAGGAGCAGCTGCCTTGTACCCAATACCGTATACCGTTTGCAGCAGTTGCTGATCGGTATCCCCGATTTTTTTGCGCAAACGCTGGATATGAATATCTACCGTCCGTGTCCCCCCTGCGTACTCCATGCCCCACACTCGATCCAGCAAATCATCCCGTGTGTACACCCGTTCCGGATTAGACATCAGGATGGTTAGCAGGTCGAACTCCTTCGGTGTTAAATCCAGCTTCTCTTCACCCACCGTCACTGTGCGATGAGCAACATGAATACGCAGTGTTCCATTGACAATCGCTTGGCTCTTGGAGTCGTCCTGCGGTGGGGTATTGCTCTTCTCCACCCGACGCATCAGTGCTTTCACGCGGGCGAGTAATTCACGGATTTCGAACGGTTTGGTCATATAATCATCTGCGCCCATTTCAAGGCCGACAATTTTGTCCACCAGTTCGTTCTTGACGGTGAGCAAAATAATTCCGATATCCTCCCGATCCTCCAGCCTGCGGCAGACACCATATCCGTCCAGTTTGGGCATCATCACATCCAGAATCATGACCTGAGGATGGAACAAAGCAACCTTTTCCAATGCCTCTTCGCCATCACTCGCTGTCTCCACTTCATACCCTTCACGCCGCAGTGCGTACGAAATGGCACTAACGATGCTGGATTCATCATCCACAACCAGCACTTTTCTATTCATCGGACTCATCCTCTTTATCTGTGTCATTGGTTTATGCGTTTATGTTAACAAGATGGCGATCAATATGCCATGAAACTTTGGTCGTTTCCAGCAATAGACGAGTATAGTCCAATCTGCACGCTGTCCTTTTTCTTTTTATACCCCAAAGACAACAAAAAGAGCCATTCCACCGATGGACTGGCTCAAAATTTCTCTATTACATGTTGACTGTAACCATGTGAAATTGACTGATAATATTTAAACGCTAATCATCTTTGTTGGTACCTATTGCTAAGGTAGCAACTTTCGGATTTCCTCTTCGGAAAGTCCTGAGGCTTTCACAATGGCGAACATGTCCACACCGAGCGCCAACAACTCACGGGCCATCTCTTGTTTACCTTCCCGTAAGCCTTCCAACCTGCCTTTGGCCGCCCCTTCTGCCCGCGCGCCCTCAATCATTGACTTCTCATCGCTCAACGCCTTCATCCGGGCGTCATACGCCATGCGGGTGGCAGCATCATGACTCAGAAATTCCAGCGTATCCATCGCTTTCTTTTCCGTCACACATCTTCAGCTCCATTCTTCACCAGCATTATACCATAATTCCCATCCCTCCTTCCGTTTAAAAATAACCCGCGCTATTTGATTTTTCATTCCTCAAACGATAAGTTTAACGGCTCGTCCGACATCTCATATTCCGTCTCCATATGCGTCACAGGTGTGTTTAGATCCACCTCTTCGAAGCGGAAGCTGTCGACCCAGACCTTGCCTTTCCCGTTCAGGATCACCCCAAACGAGATCACTGCGCTCTCTGCCGGTACATCCAGTACAATGCTGTACTGATTCCATGGCTGTGTACCCGTGATCGGCCGATCATGCATATTATCAAACTGAAGCACATCCTGCACCTGATTGTCCACACGCATCCAAAGTCCGCAGAACGCTTCCACACGATCGGTTTTGACAAACCCGGACAGTTTCATCCGTTTACCTACATACTTGTCTGCCCTGAACTGCTGCATCATCGTCGCAAATTCATTCGGTTCCATTGGTGTAACGGCCTTCAAATACCCTGAGGCCTTGCCTTGATGTACCTCCGCAGGATCAAGTCCCATCTCATAATTTTGCGGGTGACTCCCCGTTAACATCCAACCTTTGATTGCCGTTGTAGAATTCATCTCTATTTCTCCTCCTCTGGTTTTTCCAGTGAATAGTTTAAGATCAAATAATTTGCGAAAACGTCCAGGCGGCATGCCATACATTTTGCGAAAAGCCCGGGTGAACGCTTCCTGACTTTCAAATCCACAGGCAAGTGAAATGTCCAATATACCCGCATCTGTGGAGCGAAGTGCAATAGACGCCAGACTCATCCGCCGATGGCGAATGTAATCAACCACCGTCATGCCCACTTCTTCCCGAAATAGCCGGTGATAATGATACGGCGATAATGCCGCATGGGCAGCCACGTCTTCCAGTCCAATCTCTTCATGCAGATGGTTCTCGATGTAGAACAAGCTATGCTGAATCATCTCCTGATATCGACTCAATTGAGGATGTCCCCCTTCCATATCCTTACTATACGTGCTCAAGAAGGCGCCGTTTTGATCATTTTTGCGGAAAAATCAAAAAAGAAGAGCCAGACCAAGGACAACTCTGTCCTTGACTGACTCTTCGCGTATTTAGACTGCCGGAACCGGCTGTGCACCAGACTCTTCTTCATCATGCTCCACCAGCTCATGTCTCTCCCATGCACGGCTCTTCCAGCGGAAGTACATAATGACCGCACGTGTCCATTCGTCTGCCGCAATAGCAAGCCATACACCTGCCAGCCCCAGATTTAAATGGAACACCAGCAGATATCCGAGAGGCAGACTCATACATACCATGGAAATCAGGCCCATGTATACCGGGAACTTCGCATCCCCTGCCGCACGCAGAGAACCGATAATGACGATATTGCATGTACGTCCGGTCTCAAGCACCAAACTTAGCAAGAGCACTTGCGCTCCCAATCGGATAATCTCTGGATTATCCGTAAAGATGCTCATCAGCGGCACGCGGAAAATGATAATGATCACGTCAATCACAACGGTAGCCAGAAGCGCCCATTTTACACTGTCAAATACACGTTTATAAGCGTCATCCTTGCGCCGAGCACCGACAAGTCGGCCAACAATGATCGATGTCCCCATGCCGATGGCCATACTGAACAGATAAATGTAACTGGAAATGTTGCCTGCATATTGCTTCGTTGCCATCGCTTCCGCACCTAGATAGGTCACGTACAGCGTAAATACGAGCTGGCAAGAGTGGTACACCATCGACTCCATCGCAGAAGGAATGCCGATGCGCAGAATTTTGCCAATAAAATTTTTGGACAGCTTAATGTAATATTCAAAATCTACACGCACTTCGCTGACACGATACAAGAGCCAGAAGAAGATCAGCAAGCAGACGAAACGGCTGCCTACCGTCGAGATCGCTGCACCTTCCACACCCAGCTTCGGCAGTCCGAAGTGACCAAAGATCAGAGCATAGTTACCAATCACGTGAATGACGTTCATAAACACGGACACATACATCGTTTCCTTGGTATAACCGTGTGTACGTATCGTTGCGGCCAGTGCATTAATGAGGGCCTGCAGGAAGATTCCGCCCCCGACAATGCTGATATAGGAACGGGCATAATCATAAATTTCACCTTGTATATTCAAAAGCGACAGCAAGTGTCCGCCAAACACCAGGAAGATCACACTAAGGATCAATCCGACCGCTAGGTTTAGCGTAATGGCATTACCTGTAACCTGTGCTGCTTCTGTCAGCTTTTTCGAACCGATATATTGGGCTACTACAATGGCAGCACCATGTCCAATGACTTCAAGTACAAGAATCGCAATCGAGATAATTTGGTTGGCCGCTCCCACCCCGGAAACGGCATTATCCGATACCGAGCTAAGCATGAGCGTATCCACGCTCCCCATCAACATAAACAAGAAGAGTTCTAGGAAAATAGGCCAAGTCAGCCGGATCAGCTTCAGGTCCTGGGCATCTGAACGGAGGGACTCTTTGGTCGAGGATATTGCTGTCATTTTCTCACCTTTCCAACGTTTGCTTCAATTCATAGGGTATGTTAGCACAGGTGGTTTGAAAATGCAGTAGTTTTGCGAAAATAATTGAAAGTATTTTGAAAATTCCAGTAATAGGTAGTTTATTGTTTTCATAAAACCTGTTTGGCTGTCGCTTTTTTATGGCGTTCTGTGACGACTCCAAGACATAACAAAACCCTCCCACCACGCTAACTAAGCGAGTAGTGGAAGGGCTTAAATTCTTTTACTTTTAAAATCAGTGGAAGCACTGGCAGGCAATCATCCTTTAACCGAACCTGCAGCGATCCCTTCAACAATTCGTTCACTCAGCACAAGGAACGCAATCAAAATCGGCAAAATGCTGATCATCAGCGTAGCCCCGATGGCACCCCAATCGGTGGTGTACTGCCCGATAAAGTTCTGCACTCCGACCGTCAGTGTTTTGTATGCATCCGAACTGATGAAGGTATTCACGAAAATAAATTCGTTCCAGTCATAGATCATGTTAATGATCGCGGTTGTAGCAATGACCGAAGCCGTCATCGGCAGTACAATGCGGAAGAAGATGCGGTTCACCGAGCAGCCGTCCATCACCGCTGCCTCTTCTACCTCTCTTGGAAGCGCATAATAGAATCCTAGCAGAATCATAATCGTAATCGGCATATTAAATGCAATGTAAGAAAGAATGACCGATAACGGATGATCGGTAAGATTCAACTTCAAAAACAGGCTGAACAGCGGAATCAGCGTGGAATGCACCGGGATCATCAGCCCTACCATGAACAGTCCCAGCACCAGTGAACGCCCCTTCCAGCGCATGCGTGTGATCGCAAAGGTTACGAGACTTGCAAACAGCACCGTAAACACCACTGAAACGACCGTAATCCATACACTGTTGAAAAAGTATAAGCTGATATTGCCTTCCGTCCATACTTTGACATAGTTCTCCCAACGCGGCTGTGCCGGAAGCGCAAAAGGAGCCATGTCGAATACTTCCTGGTTATTTTTGAGTGAGAATAACATCAGCCAGATTAAAGGCAGGATTTGAAGCAAAGCCACCAGTGACAGAAGTACATAGAGCAGGACATATCCAAGCCTTCTCGTCCATGCAGGGCTGTGACCTGTCTCCGGGCCTACTGGCAGCCGAACAGCCGGTTCCATCTTCAACGGGATGACCTCCTTTCATTGTAAGTAAGCGTCAGGAATACTGAATTGTATCTTTGGATGCCGTTGCTTTGCGAAGCAGCCAAGTCACGACCAGACAGATCAGAAGCAGGAAGAAACCTACCGCACTGCCGTATCCAAAGTCAAAACTGCGAAATGCCTGACGATACATGTAGGAGGCCATGACTTCACTGGAGCCATTCGGACCGCCATCTGTCATGACATAAATGAGGTCAAAATATTTCAGTGAGCCGACCACGGCGAGCACCACGGTCACTTTAATGACTTCCGTAATGAGCGGCAGCTTAATCCGGAAAGCAATTTGCCACGGGTTTGCACCATCTATCCGCGCGGCCTCAATAAGCGATTCCGGGATATTTTTGAGTGCTGCATAGTAAATCAAAATATAGAAACCTGCATACTGCCACAAAATTGGCACGAACAATGCATACAACACCAGTGATGGCTCCGCCAGCCAAGCTGGCGGATTGCTAAATCCGATGGCTTCCAGGAAGCTGTTCAGCACACCGTTGCTGGGGTGGTAGATTTTCAGCCATAACTGGGCAATCGCAACGGAGGATAACAGCATCGGAATCAGATATATTTTACGAAATAGATTTGCACCCTTGATCTTGCCTGACAGCACCAATGCAATCATCAGATAACCAATGAGACTCAGCGCAGAGAATAAGGCTAACAAAAAGGTATGATTGGCACTCTGCCAGAACGTACTGTCCTGGAGCAATCTGGTGTAGTTATCCAAACCAATAAACGTCATTGCCCCAATTCCATCCCATTGCATCAAACCGTAATAGCCCGTAAGTACAATGGGGATGTAGACCAGAACCAGCAGCAGAAGCAGCGCAGGCAGTACATACAGTGCGGCCACCAGACGGTTCGACATGACTTTGTCCAAGACGTAATCCTCCCTTCAAGCGTTCAAACATTCAAATGGTGTACGTGTCGGTGAGGTCTACATCAGTTGCCTTTATCGATCGCAGCCTGATGATTCTTCACAAAGTCTTCCGGTGTAACTGCTTTGCCAAACAACGCCTGAATCATGTCGAGATGCGCCTGGGCAGCAGCCGGTTTCATCTGCACATCTGCAAAGAGGGTCAAGCTACTCGCCTGATTCAGCTCGTTCAGCAGATCGATGTAAAGTTGTGGCAGCTGGACTGCAGCGGTATCCACTTTAGTTGCTGGAATGACCCCAGCTTCGGTCACAGAGCTTTCGCCCCATTTTTCCACAAAGTATTGAATGAATTTCTGTGCTTCGTCCTTCACTTTCGAGTTCTGAGCCGCAAACAATCCTACGCCCGGTCCGCCTACCCAGCTGTTAATGTCGCCTTTGCCGCCGTCAATCGTCGGGAATTTGAAAAATCCAACCTTATCCTTGAATTCCTGCGGAATGTCCGGGTTCGTTGTAAAGTTTGGCAATTCCCATGTTCCCATCAGATACATAGCCGCTTTTTCATTCATGAATTCGGATTTGCCCTCATCGTTGGACAAGCCGTTAAAACCTTTGTTGAATGCATTCATATCCACCAGCTTCTGCACTTCAGCCGCAGCCTGTGTCAGCGCCGGATCATCAAACTTGCCAGAGCCATTAATGGCTTTCTCCAGCGCATCGCCGCCTACACGATTCGCCAGGTACATGTACCAGAGTGAACCCGTCCAGCGGTCCTTGTTCCCTAGTGCAATCGGCACTTCACCGTTATCGGTCAGCGTCTTCACCACGTTTAGGAATTCATCATAGGTGGCTGGTGTCTGCAAATTATATTTATCAAATATCGCTTTGTTGTAATAAATAGGTGAGATATTCAGCTCGATCGGCAGTGCATACGTTTTGCCGTCTACCGCGTAAGCCTCGGTCGTTCCGGCGATAAACTTCTCCCCAAGTTCCCCTTTCAGTAAATCATCGAGCGGTGCAAACAGGTTACCCTTCACATAAGGCTCCAGGAATCCCGCAGCCCAGGTTACGCCCACATCGGGAAGTTCATTGGAAGCAGACAGAATTTTCAGTTTGTTTTTGTATTGTTCATTCTCCAGCACTTCCTGCTTGATCGTCACATTTGGGTTATCGGTCTGATACTGCTGGATAATATCGTTCACCAGCTTGTTCTGTTGTGCCGAGCTGCCAGCTGGCCAGAGATGCATGAATTTCAGAGTAACCTTGCCATCTCCGCCACTGTCACCGCCGCTTGCATTACTACCGGAATCATTGCCCGCCCCGGAACCTGCATTGTTGCATCCAGACAAAATGACAGCCAAAATCAGCGTCCATGACAGGATCATCGCCAGTGTCTTTCTTTTCATATTTCCAACCCCCAATAGTGGAATTTCGGTTTTTGTAACCGCTTTAAAAAAATTGTAGCATGGGCACCACCAGCCTATAAGGGTAGAATGATTTGGAAAAACTCCACTATTTTGAGTATTTATTACCTGCTTTATTGGACGAGAGAACTCTCCTTCATTCACTCTGTTAATCCTTTTCGTTCACGGCATGACGATATTTACTCGGACTGATGTTCTCCAGGCTTTTGAATACTTTGATAAAATATTTATCGGTCTGATACCCTACTCTCTCCGCAATTTCGGAGATGGGCAGGTTCGTCTGCACTAACAGCTCCTTTGCTCGCTGTACCCGTTTGCGCATGAGATATTCGCTGAAATTCAGCCCGACCTGTTCTTTGAACAGCACACTAAAATAACTGGAATTCAGGTGCAGGGAATCGGCAAGCTCACGCATAGTCATCGGGTCACCCAGATGTGTCTCAATGTATGCTAAGGCTTCTCCAATCGGTGTATTATCCTGGTGCTCTCTCCGTTCCCGGATATCTACCAGCTTCGGGTCAACGAGGTCCTGCATCGCTTGAATACGTCGTTGCTGCTCATGAAGGAGAAGTGCCTTCTGTACCGTCTGAAGCAGCTGCTCTTTATCAATCGGCTTGAGCAAGTAATCCACCACACCCAGCTTAATCGCTTGCTGCGCATAATTGAAATCTGCGTATCCTGACATGATCAGCACCGCAGGTTTGCTAGGAAAATGTTGAATAGCTTCCACCAGAGACAAGCCAGAAAACTCTGGCATTCGTACATCCGTAATCAGGAGATCAGCCGGCTGGCTTGCAAGCCACTCTTTGGCCTCCACGCCACTCGCAACCGTCTGAATCCGGTTCTTCCCGGCAGACCATGCTTCAAGCGTCTTCCGTATGCCTTCTCTTGTACGCGGCTCGTCGTCCACAATCAGAATTGTTTTTTCATGAATCATGTGCAGCCTCCGTTCCCCTCGGAATCTCGAATCGAATCACTGTCCCTGCTCCAGCTTCGCTCTCCACAGTAAGTTTGGCATGCTCACCAAGCTGACGACCAAAATAAAGCCGTAGACGTTGATATACGTTGATCAACCCCACACCAGCTCCTCGGCCTGGAGCTACCGGCTCACCACCGTTTAGCGCCTGTTTAATCGTCTGAAGACGTTCCTCGTCTATGCCCGGCCCATTATCGCGCACCTCCACACGCACTAGCCCTGTTATTGAGGAAGGATATACATCGATCTCTACCCTTCCGGGTTTTAACGTGCTCTCGATGCCATACAAAACAGCATTCTCTACCAGCGGTTGAATGAGCAGTTTCGGCATAGGTGTACTGCGTAGTTCCTCACTCAGCCTGATCTCCCACTGCATCCTGTCACCGAGCCTCATCTGCATAATGTTCAGATATCGCTCTACATGCTCAAGCTCGTCCGCAATCGTCACCCATTCATCCTGGTGCGGACTGGAGATAATGTACCGAAATAACCGAGACATTGCGATAACCATCCGCGCCATCTCCTCCTCTCCTTTTTCCTCCAACGACCAGTAGAATGCTTCTAGTGTATTGAACAGAAAATGAGGGTTGATCTGGGATTGCAGCGCCTTCATCTCAGCTTGGGACTGCATGACCTCTTTCTCATGTACCACCTGCGTCAATTCATTCTGCCTGTATACCATCTGGTTATACACGTCATTCAGTTCATTGATTTCTAAGGTGGAGCTGATCATAAGGTTAGGCCTCATTGCTCCAGGCTGTGCCCCACGCATCGCTCGCATCAGCCGAATGAGCGGACGGGTAATCATCGTGGAGAGGAAGAAGGACATGACCAGAAAAAGCACAACGCCGATGACGCCTGATACAAGCAAAGCCGTTCTCAGGATCGACACCCCTTCCGTGGTCTCTCGCAGCGGTGTCAGTACAGCTAGCGTCCAGCCTGTTAGCTCGGAACGTTGCTTCACTACGATATAAGACTCTTTCCCGTTCTGAACGACGGACTCACTATCCATCACTGCCTGAGGGTCCAGATGTACGTCCAGATTGGAGGTCACGACTTCACCACCGGCGTCCAGTAGCATAATCGAATCCTGGGAGCCATCTGCCCCGTTCGAATCATTCAATTGAAAAAAACTACGTTGCATTCTCACAACCACGTATCCCCCATGCTCAAAAGAACGCTCCAGCAGACTGATCCGCCGAACAGCCAGAAGAATGCTCGGATCGTCGGGATCGGAGCCAGCCCACACCAGTCGCCCCTTACCCTCGTCCGCTTTGACAATCCAGTTCCGCTCCAGCCTATGACTTAAGGAACGGTCATCCATCGGAAAGATACGACTGTAATCCGTGGTGTATATCTCCATACTCTGGGCGCCATTAATAAAGGATTGGTAACTGCCTGCGATCTGCAGCAATGCCTGTCGCTGATTAAAGCTCGCCTTCTGCCCTCGCTTCTCTTCATTCAGCAGACGTTGCACGTAAGCATCATCTGCAACCTGGGCGGTTAGGGAATTCACCTGTGCAATCAGTGCATCTAACCTGCCACTGGCCTGTACTGCGGTCTGATGGATATGCTTTTCGGCATTGCTTTTCAGCAAAGCCGCTACACGGTCATAGGCTGTGATGCCTGCGAGCAGAAGAACAATGAGCATAACCATCACAAAACCGACAAAGATCTGATTGCGAAGCGAGTTAAAATGTTTTGTTTTCCGCTGCAATGTCCAAACGTCCTCCTCTTTCTGCATGTAAAAGAAACCACCATCTCACGCCCGCCTTTTTGCATTGACGGTGTTCACTCGATGCCGGATTTTATCTACATTATTCTGTTATGCTTGAATTAAAGCGCTTGCAAATTGAATTCGTACAATGTTATCTCCCCTACGTCCCGCTCCACTTTGTTTACCGATTAAACTAACAAATTCAAAATAGCACAGTTTGGTTTGGGAATCAATGGAAAAGTATTTTCCCAATGCCTACCTCTCTTTTTCCTTGCATTCGTCTCATCATTTCTCACATAAGTTTTCAAACCGCTATCGGTTATTCGTGCGCAAAGCCCTTAAATTTTGGGGTGCAGCACCTCTTGCATGTAACGTGCTAACTTTGTTACATCAAGCTGGCTACACCCCAATATGTATTCAACATGTTAAAACGCAGGGTGTATCATTGAATAGATGTCACCCCTTAGGCAATGCATTACGCAAGCGTTTCTCCCGATACCGCTGATAGGCGCGTATCAACATGCCGATGATGATCATCACCACACCAATGTTAATCGCCACATCCGCCAAGTTTAAGATACCCTGCCCCGACGGAAACACCAGAAAGTCCGTCACACGAGCATAAACAAAACGGTCTATGGCGTTGCCCAGCGCACCACCGACCATGAAACCTGCCCCGGCCTGCATCCAGAATCCCCGTATCTCACCTTTATGCCGATAATAGAGCATACCTGCGATAAACAGCACGGCAATGACCCCAAACAAACGCGCATTCCCTTGAAACATGCTTCCGGCCATCCCGCTATTTTCATAATGCTGCAGCTGCATCCCTGAATCCCCAAGCCGCATCACTTCGCCAACCTCCATATACATCCGAACCGCTATTTTGGTACCCTGATCTACAAGCGTAACCAGCAACGCGATAAAATAAAACAGCATGCTTTTCCCCCTCCTGCCTGCCTGAATTGCTCTTTATTTCAATTGTAAAAAATCATCATAACGTTCCCCTTACTTTACCACAGCGGTTATAACGTCTCCAAATGATCGGGTCTTGAGTCTCTTCTAACATCCGATAAAGTGTGTAATTCAGTGCGGGCAGGTAGAACCCTGTCCTGCGTCGAATGTAGAGCTTCATCACACATACGAAGGAGATGTCTTTCATTTGAATTCGATAAATCCCGAAATCACTGGCAGATTAGCGCAAATGCAGCAGGAAGAACAAGAACTGGTATGGGATACGTTCAACTCCGGAACAGCGCTACAACTCGGTCTGCATCTAGTTCAGGAAGCGAAACGCCGCTCACAAGCGGTAACCATTGATATTACGCTAAAGGGGCATCGTCTCTTTTTGCATGCGATGGAAGGCACACACCCCGATAACGAAAATTGGATTCGGCGCAAAAACAACGTGGTCAACCACTTCGGCTCCAGCTCCTGGCATACGGCCTTGCGATTACGGAGCGAAAACAAAACATTGGAGCAAGACTACCAACTAAATGACTCCGATTATGTACTGGCTGGTGGCGCATTTCCGCTGATCCTAAAAGAGGAAGGGCAAGTGGGGACAATCACAATATCGGGTCTGCCTGATGAGGAAGATCATGATCTCGTTACTACTGGCATTCGCTCGTTTTTGAAATAGAGCCTGCTTAAGGAAAAATAATTCCCAAGTCGCTCACCATACAAAAAACACCTTCTAGAGAAACGATATGAAAATATCTACTCTGAAGGTGTTTTGTTATAAAACTGTCCTTACTATCTTTTTATTCCTAGTAGACAGCCACCCTTACATCAGGTTTATTATCTTCTGGTACACTTGCTGTAAAAATGACATCATGACCCGTACGAGACACGTCCCATCCAATAATGGAGTGTCCGAATGCAGACTCAATTCTACCAGCCACTTCATCTAATGTCTCTGTTCCTGATAAACTCACACGTTTTACAGTTTCATTTGTGCCGTCTTGAAATACAACTCTAATACTTTACATACTAGTTGGAGCAGCATCAATTGTTAAAACGATAGTAACTTTTTTGAGGTACTCCAACAGGATGTGCGGCCCCTACGGTTGTAATCTTACTATCCGGCATGCCGATTCCTGTGTTCAACCCGGAAAGTCTTGCCAGAGCTTTACTATTATTCGCTGCCGGAAGTTTGGCTGTGAAGATCACTTTCGTCCCACTGGCAGATACATTCCAATCCGGAATGGTTGTCCCAAATGCTGTTGCGATCTTGTCCGCAAGCTCACTTCCCGTTTCGGGACTTCCCATCATATTTACATGGACTACCCATTCGGATGCTCCATCCATAAATTTAACACCTATCGGCCCATCACTACTTTCGGAACCAGGCAAACTTAATGTTACTACCTGAGACGTATTAGTCGCTGGATTTCCGGCAACTGTAGTTGTGCTTGAAGGCGCACCAACTCCTGATGCCTCCAATGCATATAACCGAACATGTTCGTTATTCGTGCCCGGTTGCTGCGATGTAAAGTGTACTTTGGATCCATCGGCGGCTGCACTCCACCCCGGTATGGATGTCCCAAAGGCTACGGCTATTTTCGATGCTACTTCCGTTGCCGTTTCTGTACCTGTAATAGAAACCGTTTCTGGGATCGGTGCTCCCCCATCTGTAAAATAGACATAATATGAACCCGGAGCTGTTGCTCCATTTTCGATTTCCAGTGTTACTACCTGTGCTGTATCAGGCATCGGTACAGCCCCTACGGTTGTAATCTTACTATCCGGCATGCCGATTCCTGTGTTCAACCCGGAAAGTCTTGCCAGAGCTTTACTATTATTCGCTGCCGGAAGTTTGGCTGTGAAGATCACTTTCGTCCCACTGGCAGATACATTCCAATCCGGAATGGTTGTCCCAAATGCTGTTGCGATCTTGTCCGCAAGCTCACTTCCCGTTTCGGGACTTCCCATCATATTTACATGGACTACCCATTCGGATGCTCCATCCATAAATTTAACACCTATCGGCCCATCACTACTTTCGGAACCAGGCAAACTTAATGTTACTACCTGAGACGTATTAGTCGCTGGATTTCCGGCAACTGTAGTTGTGCTTGAAGGCGCACCAACTCCTGATGCCTCCAATGCATATAACCGAACATGTTCGTTATTCGTGCCCGGTTGCTGCGATGTAAAGTGTACTTTGGATCCATCGGCGGCTGCACTCCACCCCGGTATGGATGTCCCAAAGGCTACGGCTATTTTCGATGCTACTTCCGTTGCCGTTTCTGTACCTGTAATAGAAACCGTTTCTGGGATCGGTGCTCCCCCATCTGTAAAATAGACATAATATGAACCCGGAGCTGTTGCTCCATTTTCGATTTCCAGTGTTACTACCTGTGCTGTACCTGCATTGTTTTCAGCAAAATCCACATTCCAGCCTATGTTATTCTCGGAGAATACAGCACCTGCGGAACCTTTACTCCACAATGAAAATTCTGACGAATCCTTGAATTCTAAAGCTACTTTCTCGTCACTAGGTAATTTATAACCTTTTATGTATCCTTCTTTTACCGCCTTCTGTACTTCTGAATAATTCCAATCTAAGGCAGACAGATCAGTATAATGCACTCCTGCTAGCTCATTAAATTCAAATTGACAATTAACTAATGCCATAAATTCTCCACGTGTAATTACATTGTTGGGCCTAAAGGAATCGTCGGAACATCCTTTGATCAATCCTTTTGAAAGCCATTTATCAATGGTAGGTTGTGCCCAATGCCCTTCAATATCTGAGGTCACATCTTGACCATAAACAACTCCACCTGATAGACATAACATACTCATAACTAAGATAAATATGTTTACTTTTTGAGTCATCCTTTTAAAAAACATACATTTCCTCCTATTAAGATATAGATATCTCTCACTAATTGATCGGACAAACCTTTCCTTCACTCCCTTTCCTTCTCATGTTGAATGTAGATCAAAGTGCTAACTTCGACCATTCAATTTCTAAATTCTATAAATGTAGTATAGCATTTTCTAGAAGGTACCATTAATACAAAAAATAAAGATCCTTACCGTAATATGGATCTTAATGATGAATTGACCTTTTTAAGTAAAATTAGAATGTGATAAAAGTTAAAGTAAAAAAACTCCCCCGAAAATTAATACATCGAAACTCTCAGGGGAATTATAGTTGAGATCAGGATGGCTTTTTATTTTTCATAATGTGATATACGTTGCTAAAGCTGCCGGAGAGAATGCCGACGATCGGGAAAATCGCCCAGTTAATATCCCAGCGCTGGTAGACGAAACCCGTAAAGAGGAAGAACGCTGTCGCGAG
The DNA here is from genome assembly GCF_003719335.1 of Paenibacillus amylolyticus. Classification (GTDB taxonomy): domain Bacteria; phylum Bacillota; class Bacilli; order Paenibacillales; family Paenibacillaceae; genus Paenibacillus; species Paenibacillus amylolyticus_D. The sequence continues at coordinate 310,796 of NZ_RIAS01000004.1, read as the reverse complement.
CGGCCAAACCACAGCCTCAACAGCTCTCACTGCTCGTGCCTCTTCTCTCTTGGCTGCATTCAGGTGCTGATTCTCCAGCAACGTCGTATAGGAACCCTGAATATTACCGTAATAGACAAACAAAAACACACCAATCCCCGCTGTAGCTAAGAGAGCCGACACACCGTAAGAAGCATACGTATCATTCACATAGGCCCCTGCAAAGATGAAAACAGGAGACAGGATGCACAGGCACACGCCCGTAATAAGAGCCACTCGATATGTGAGTGCAAAGCTTGCCTTATTACGCTGAAGAGTCATCAGAAGGGAGCGGGGGAGCTGGAACCCTATCTCCATATACTCAAACCGTCCCAGCTTCATACCGCTGTAGATGAACATGCCCACGGCAACAGCCACCAATACAAACATTCCACTCATGCCCAGCACAGAGCCAATGCCGAACGTACCTTGATCTGATGAAGACCCAAAGCTCTCGAACAGCGTATCCATTAATATAAGAAAAGCTATTCCCGCTGAGGACAGCCACACGCCCAGCCCCGTCCAGAAACCTGCACTTCGCTTAGCCGCGAGATAGGCCTGAACCTCTTCTTCGGTCAGCACTGGATATGTTTCCGCAGCATCCTCAGTCTGAATACCGAGCTCTTCCATCAGTTCCTCGATGTTGCCAAATTCGGAGATCACAATGCCAACCGCCTCATTCTCCGATCTGCCCTCCTGTTTTAACTCCAGATACTTATCTTCCATACCCGAAAGAAGCTCCTGTTTCATGCGCTCCACCTCAGGACTTCTCGGCAATCCCGCAAACATATTGTCCAGATACACCATTATTGTCTCCATATCCGATCACAGCTCCCTGATAAACAGATTAACGACCTCTTGCGTAACCTTCCATTCCTCGCATTTTTCCCTGTAATAGTCCAGGCCAGCTGGCGTGATCCGGTAATACGTGCGGCGTTTTCCCAGACTTTCATCCTGATAAAAGGATTCAATATAACCGTTTTTCTCCAAGCGGGTGAAGGCCGAATAGAGTGTGGTCTCCTTCATGACATACTTTTCATCAGTTAGCTGCCTGATGTTCTTGGAAATCTCGTATCCGTACGATTCTCCTTCAAGCAGCATATAAAGGATCAGCGTATCATTATAACCGCGTATTACGTCACTGCTGATCACAAAAGGTATTCCTCCTCATTACTTCATCTGTCGTAGTAGTTTGAGTATAGCATAGTTACTACGACAGATGAAGTAGTTTAGTTGAAAATAGGAAAAATAAAAATCCGCACCTGGTTAGAGGTACGGATTTAAGAGCTGTAACCTTAGTTTACGCATGTTCAGTCAACTATTTAACAAACGGTTCTCTTTCTCTGCGTTTAACGATGCGATTACTGAATGGCGGACAGCACATCCAGCAGCATGGACTTGAACTTCGGACGATCAATCGCTTCACAGACACGTACATTTGGCGCTTTACCCAAACGTCCGTTGATATCCACAACACTGTATCCTCGCGTTAATTCTCCTGCCGCTTCCACATCGACGTAATAATGACCCGACTTCGTCATGAGTGACTCATCTGCGGCAACCGCCATTAACAAAGTGTCGGGATGGGTTGTTCCGTTCAATTTATGTACCGATTTGTTGAATTGCATGACCACTTTATTAATCGCAATGAAGAAATCGGAGCCCGAGGTACGGAGTGCTGCAATCTCTGCATGATCGTTATCATCCATAACGGAATATTGAGTGCACATCTCCCAGCCAACCATCGTAATCGGAATGCCTGCATGCAGTACAATTTTGGCCGCTTCCGGGTCTACGTAAAAGTTATATTCTGCCGCCGGCGTGATATTGCCCAGTGCATTGTTCGTTCCACCCATGATGTATAGATGAGCGATCTCAGGGATGATGGTTGGATCTTTCTGAATCGCCATTGCAATGTTCGTTAGCGGCGCAATCGCCAGCAGTTCAATCTCACCTGGATGTGCATGCACCTTTTCGATAATAAAATCAACCGCATGCCCGCTCTCGGGACGCTGATCCGCCTTGGGGAAATGCGCGCCGCCCATACCATCATCGCCATGCACATCTTCTACCGTACGATGCTGGGCCTGACCATAGGCCATGAGTGGACGCTCGCAGCCTTTGTATACCGGAACCTTCCCGCCATGTCCGGCAACTTGCACGGTGTACAGTGCATTTTCAACCTCTTGGTCAAACTGCACATTACCTCCGGTGATCGTAATGCCCTCCACCTGAAAATGATGCAATGCCGTCAGAATCGCAATCGTATCGTCTCCTGCTGTATCCGTATCAATGATGACTCTTCTCATGCTGCCGCGCTCCTTCTTCTGTATAGTATTCGTTCTATATCCGCCAAACGGCCCTCGTGTATATCACCATGATCATTCGACGGACATATCTATGCGAAACGTCAGGTCTATTTTACATCAAAAATGTACCGATGACGATGGAAACGCCGATGATTACGGAACGAAGCAGTTGTGCCACCGCCATATTACCACGCGCAATTTCATCACACACTCGCATTTTCGGGATCAGGAAATCAAATATAATATAAACCAGACACAGAATAATGATACCCAGCCCCGACCACAGTAGCATATCCAGCCACGAATGCGTTGAGAACGACACCATACCCACAATGATACACAGACCTAATAACTTGCTTCCCATGTACATACCTGCTGCCTCGTTGCCTTTGGCGATTTCCTCGCTATCGTTATATCGGGTCAATTTGCTAAACGCAAAATACCCCACAATCAATACCACTAACAGAATGCCAATCCCCACCGCAACATTCACGAGGTTCAATCCTAGCTTTTCCATTCCTTCTCCTCCTCATCATTCATCGGTTCACGTACAGCAGCAGCGCAATAATATGCCATATCTCCGGTAACTTTCTCCCCTACCCGGGGTAACATTCCGGCAAAACGTCCACCAATCACAAATACACCCGTTAGCACATAACCATGGTATTCTCCATCCTCTGTCTGAATTACAGCCTGTTCCATCGGCACGAGTTGCTGATATACCTTGGGCTGGTTTGCATAATAGGCGGTGACCTCTTCGTCCTCGTCATCATATCTATTCAAGACTACAGGTATGTCCCCTGTGATGTCTGACTCCAGTTCTCTTTTCAAATTAGAAAGAGAATGTGCTTGAGTGTTCGTTGCCGTATCTGCATTCTTATTCGCATTTGTATCCACGACGTCCGCCTGATCTTGAACTGCTTGATGATCCAGCAAAATGGTCCCACGGCCCTCGCGCCCCCAATAGCTTTTGGCTACGTAAGGTACATCGCTCTGCTCAAACGGCTCCGCGGTGAAGTAGGTTGGCAACAGATAACGTGAAATCACTTCCATCTCTGCCTCGTCAAAAAGCGTAAATCCACAATACTCTGGCGTCTGCTCATTCCGCTCGTACAGCGACCAGAGGGCAGCCATAAAACCTTTGCTCTGCATCAGCACATGCTGGACAGGATTCATCAGGCCAAGCTGTCCTTCTCGCACTAGTTCAATCAGAGCAGCACCAATGTCTACATCGGTCGTCTCGTCCCGATCCCCGATCAGGTATTCCAGCGGATACAGCCGATACAACAATCGAATCTCGCAGCCCTGATGATACAGCGCCTCTCCCGGCACGATCTCAAGCTCCTCCAGCGGAGCATATAACACCTCGTATCCGGCTTCGCGGCAACGTTCCATAAGGTAGGCGGTGTTGGTTCGATCCTCAACATGATCGCCATATGAAGTAAACGTCACCGGCCCTTCTAACCCTTGCTCGGCATAAAACGTCAGCCAAGATCGGAAACAATCTCGGATACGTGCATCCATATGCACAGAGGGTGCAGTCCATGTATGGTCTTCTGTCCGTCCGATCAAAATGTGTTCAAGGGCCGCCGATTCAGGAATACCTGTCGGCGTGTCGGTGTTATTTTCAATACATTTCAGACCAGCTTCGCCAATAATCCAGTCCTGACGGGTGATTCCGCCCGTGACAGCTTCCATGCGTGCTGCGGCGATCAACCCCGGGTGGATACCCAGAGGATGCTCCAGAAATGAATCCGGCATATAGCGCTGAATAAAACGCATGACTTTGCTGTAAATCGCATCCACCGCCTCCGCCGCAGTGTGTAGCTCATCCAGTTCATCCGGTGTGTAAACCGTCAATGCGGGTACACAGTACTGCTTGCCGTACATGCGATGATATGGGATCTTCTCTCCAGCTTCACCCGAGAAAATCTCCTCGTGACTGAATGGCATCGAGTACACTTCCCTCATCCTGCCAGCCTCCCCCGAATGATGCGGAGAATGATTGCCTGCTTCATGATGTCATTAACCTCCCGAACTTCGGAAAAAGCTGCCGAAACCGCTCGATTTGGATTTGGTTGAGCTTTTATAAGAGCTGCTGCTATCTTTGCTTCCACGATAAGACGATCCACCATATCCGCCGTAATAATAATGACCGCTACTGGAGTCGTACTCACAGCCTGTATCATATTCGGGATCACATTCGTCGTTGTTACTGCCACATCCCGCAAGCACTGCAGGCACAGCCAGCATCAGCGAGAATGCAACCAGTTTCGCTTTGGAGCCCGGTTTGGCATCTGATTTAGGGCTTGGTTTGAAGCCCATTCCAGAGTCTAATGTGGATGACGATTTTGACTCTAATGCGCTGCTAGATGCCACTGTGGTCTCAGAACTAGACTCTAACGTGAATGCAACTTCATCCCCGACAATGTTTCTGGACACTTGCCCGGATAAAGGTTTTCGCACCTCTTCTTCCTTCATTACAGATCCACCTCTTTCATGAAAAACAGTACTTTCTTTCGATCCGCATCGAGCACGGAGTACAAAAACTCGTACGTCTTGCCTTCCCGCACCATGTAGTGATCCAGCAGCTGTTCGGCCAATTCCATCGTGTAGCCAGAAGATTCCGCAAGCTCCAGCTCCTCAAAGGAACGTCCATTCCACAGCATATATTCCGGGCTGTACATGGAAGACATTTTACACATGCCCAGCGCTGCATCCGCAATAGCAGCACCGTGCCCTTCCGGCATCTGCTGTTCATACGCAGTCACGTAGATGGCATGTTCGCGCCGATCCTGGCACTCATTGGACAGATGAGCCCATAATTTGTTTTTCATCAGGGTAGCATCCACCAGCTTGCGCATAAACAGTTCATCCCGCGTCACCGAGGTCTGATCAAGCACGCCCGTTTCTGCCTGTTTATCCTCCGACCAACTGCGGTACATCAATGAATAATAAATGGTGATTCCCTCCCTATCTGCAAGCTCGTAGGTGAGCCGATTCAATATACACAAACGTATTAAACGCATGAAGAGGAAAAAAGTTACACTATTCGCCGAGACATGTAAAAAGAAACACAGACATTTTTATGATTCTCTTTATAAATGTACTCCAGCCTGCGTACTTCCTGCGTACTTCCTGCCTACTTACCCGCGTAGTTGCCTGCTTGCCTGCCCATTTTATCCCTCTCTCATGCACTAACGATCACCACAGAGCTTATTTGGCGGAAAAACAACCTTTCCAAATTCTAACGATCAGGAGAAACATTATTTCGGAGAAAAACCAGTGAAATCGCCTAAAAGCTCCACATTTTTAGTAAATAACGTTCCTGGTGATCGTTAGAATTTTAAATCACTAAAAAACAGCCAAATAGCGTCTCCTCAGATCGTTAGAATATTCTGATTCACAACCACACAGATAAGGACTGCCTCATGTCAGTCGATGCATACCAAATGCATCAACCGTGAGACAGTCCTTTACGTCCTTTGTACTCTAGTCAGTTTCTTTGTACTCTAGTCAGTTTCTTTGTACTCTATTTAGTTTCCTTGTAATCTAGTCAGTTCCATACACTTATAGCTATTACCTCAACAATCAGCCTAGTATTTACCCCATGGTACGAGTCTTAGATGTTTTACTTGCACCATATCCGGTTCCACTATCACATCTCAGCCCATTGAGCCAATAACTCATCGTATGCTGCGGATAACTGCTCCCGCTCGTTCCAGGTTTGTTCCAGCGCTGCCGAATCATTGGCTAACGCTTCAAGCTGCTGATCAAGTTCCCGAATTTGAACCTCCATACGAGCCATCGCCTGCTCCAGCTGCTGAGCAGACCCGTGATTCCCACGATTGCTACCACTTCGGCTTCTGCTTCGGCTTTGACTGCTACTGCGGTCACCATTCCCGTTTCCAACATTCTTGTTCACCCGTCCAGCGTCGAGCTCAATATGAGCTTGCTCCAACATGATCTCTCCGCTTGCAGATATAGCATCAGGTCCGCCGCCCCCTGCTTTCAGTCGGGCACTTTTGTTCACTCCGGTCACCGCCGACTTCGCGTCGATCCCCGTATCCATCCCTGTTGCTTTTCTACTTTTTCCCGATCCGTTCCCAGCGCCTGCACGAGTTTCCGATGGTACCTCTTTCGCTGCACGTGCCTGTAAATCAAGCTTTTTCTCCCGGTACGCTTCATAATCTCCGAGGTATGCCGTCAGCTGTCCGTCCTCCAGTTCCCAGACACCGGAAGCCAGACGATTCACAAAGTATCGGTCATGGGAGATAGCCAGCACGGTACCTTCAAAATCAGCAAGTGAATCTTCCAGCGCTTCTCTTGAGGCAATATCCAGATGGTTGGTCGGCTCATCCAGCAGTAATACATTGGGTTTGCGGTGTACCAATAGCGCGAGCCTCAGGCGAGTCCATTCCCCTCCGGACAGTTGCCCTACCGAACGGAAAACATCTGCACCATAGAATAGATATCTCGCCAAAATGCCACGAGCCTCCCCTTCCTCTACGCCTGCTTCCAGACGGAAGTGCTCCAGCACACTCCGCTTTGGATTCTCAGGCTCCTCCTGCTGAGCCAGATATCCCACATCAACGCGCGCGCCCCATTCCAGCTTGCCTGCATCCGGCTGTTCTTCACCCAGCAACAGCTTGAACAGCGTGGTTTTACCGGAACCGTTACGGCCGATCAAGGCCGTTTTGTCCCCGTATTCAAGTAACGCCGAGACACCTTGCAAAATATCTCGATCACCGTATCGTTTCTCCACGTCTTCCAGCACGGCTACACGTTTACCTGTCCGATCCGTCGGATTCACATCAAAATCCGCATGACGACGTTCAAGCACGGGACGCTTCACCTGCTCCATCCGCTCCAGCGCTTTGCGCATGGAGGCTGCACGCCGGAAAAACTTTTCATTCCCGCCGACACGGCCCCATTCCTCGAGCTGGCGAATCGTTTCCTTCATCTTTTTCATGACCTTCTGTTGCTCTTTGAACTCCTCGAACTGTTTCAACAGCCGCTGTTCCTTCACCTTCATATATTCGGTGTATCCTCCCGCAGCGGTCTGTGCTTCGCCATCCTCCAGCTCCAACGTATTTGTCACGACCCGATCCAGGAAATAGCGGTCATGGGAGATAAGAATAACGGTTCCAGAATACTCTCGCAAAAATCCTTCCAGCCACTCCACTCGCTCCAAATCAAGGTGGTTTGTCGGCTCATCCAGTAATAACAGGTCAGGACTCACAATCAGCTGTGAAGCCAGCACAACACGCGTCTGCTCCCCGCCTGAAAGAGAACCGAAACGCCATCCGTAATGAGTCTTGGCAATATCCAGGCCATCCGCGACCTGATCAATCCGTGAATCCATCTCGTATCCGCCTTCGCGTTCGAACCGCTCCTGTAGTGCTGCATAACGTTTCAACAGACGATCCAGCTGCTCCGGATCTGCCGCACAGGAAGGATCGGACATCTGTTGTTCCATCTCCTTCATCTGGTTACGACAAGCGATTAACTCCTGAAATCCAAGGCCCAGTACATCCAGTACAGAATGGTCATCCAGCCCTTCCGGTACTTGGGCAACGTAACCGACTCTTGTATCTTTTTTTAGCATCAATTGTCCTTCATCCGGCTGGCTTAACCGGGCCATCAAACGCATCAAGGTAGTTTTGCCGCTTCCGTTGCGGCCGATCAGGGCAACCTTGTCCCCTTCCATAATTTCAAATGTAATGCCATCCAGCACCAGATGTGCTCCGTGATATTGTTTCAACTGTTGCGCGCTAATAATCATCATAATAAGGTTCCTCCTATGGTGTGGAAGAGCCTGACCGCAACACAAAAAGAGCCGCAGGAGGTTAGCTCCGCGGCCCTTCAGAATTCAAGCAAATATGCTTATAGTCCGAATGAGGTCAAGGCAGGCATCTTCTCGCAAATGTTAACTTCCGTATATTCAAAATTGGACAGACTTCTCCCGTTGTTCGAAAAAGTGTGAACAATGCCAGCCATAGCAATCGGCAGCTGGCTAATACGGTTGTTAAGCATCTCGTGATTCACCTGTCTTCACCTCCCTTTGTCATAAGTAATGTCAATATATCACAGACGGCCGCACCTCTGCAACCACGTCATACGCCTAGGGCCTCTGCCATATGCCTGTGCCATTGTTGTGGGTACGCCTATGGTTTTCAAACAGTCATCTGAATTAGCATTTTTCATCCCTCGACTACTCGTGCTGATCTCCTACCAATCTCCTACCGCTCTTATACCCGAAAGGCAAACTACCCCAGATAAGCCATCTTGATATCCACTAAATGATCCAAATTGATCTCCACGCGCAGTTCGTCATGCTCATTGATCGCAATTAACGAGTTACCGCTAACACTTAATTTTTGGATGGGATTGGTGCCCTCGAAAAAAATCCCCCACACCAAACGATCTGCTGCATCGGTACAAGCAATGAAGCCTTCATTCCCCATTTGCCCGTCTCCGCCAATAACTTCCCCACCTTGATAATCCACACTTGCCCACGCATCCACCATCGTCCAGCAATCTGGATTGTACTTCACTATACTATCTATCGTCGTATCACACAGCGGAGAAACAGACAGAGTACGCTCATTGTTGTTAGGGTCGAAATATGTTCGGATATCTAATATGGTGACCGTTCCATCAGCAAAAGCGATGCAATTCATACCTGGCATCTCTCGCTGTTCGGCAGACCAATGTTCCATGATTAAGCTATTCATCACATGTTCCTTTCTTTTTTAAAGCAACCGTAACTTACACCCGTATGGCTTCCAGCATTCAGCATTTGGCTACATCAAACTCCTGAAACGGCATGCCCGTATATCCCGGATTAACGCCTTCCACGACGCCGAAGCACCAGAGCCGTAACCGCAACGGTGACCAGCGTCAGCAGTCCTGATGTACCTAATGCCGCACCAAGGAGCGCATACCCGATACCGTTCCAACCCCCTATATCGATGCTGATCAAAATAATAACCGCCCCGCCAAGCAACGTCAGACACGGCAAAATGGATTGAACCCACGTCACTCGGCGCCCCTGCGCCCGATATATCACCCATTCGATCAACAGTTGCACCACCCACATCCCAAGCGTCCACAAAATAACGATATCCACAAAATCCTCTCCTTATGATTGGATATTCATACCGACCGCTACAGAGCTGTATTACGGCATAACCTCTCCATAGAGCATGAACTAGAATGATCGCTTTTTATCCATACATATTCATACCGTGGCGCTCTTACTTCAGCCATTCTGCAAAAAAGTTCCGGTACCCTTCTTTCATAATCGTCCTTGAAAAGGCACCAAATGCATACTCGCGGTTGTCCTCCGATACACTGCGCGGCGCGGCCGCCGCCATGTTAACCAGTTCAAACCAGTTATCCTCGTTGCCGGCAAAGGCATGCGTGGATCTGATGTGACCGTAGCAGGCATGCTCGGGCTTCACGACCATTTTCCCCATCGCCATCGCTTCTGTCAGCGGCATCGCAAACGTATCAAACGCCGAACAGTTCCAGTACACCTTGGCTGAGTTCATCAGCGTAAATATTTCATCCTGGGTGAGTGCAAACTTCAGCTTCACGTTACTTGGGATATCGTATTTCTTCATGCTCTCCTGGTAGCGCACACCGCCAAAAACCATGTACACTTCCTTGTCCGGGTTCTGCCGGGCATATTCGAGCACAAGGTCGGGACGGCGGTTCGCCTCATCCCGCCCGATCCAGAGCACGCGGTTATGCACAACCTGACTCGGGTCATAATGGCGGTGCGCCAGCTCTTCGTTAAAGCCAATCGGAATGACGTTCACGTCATGCACGCCGAAATTGCGCCCCAGCTCTCTTTTCAAAAACTCCGTCTGCACAATCGCTTTATCCACCATCGTATAGAACGGCTTCATCATCTCATACCCCGTCAGTGCCGGGTCAGGGAAACTGTGCGGAAACAGTACACTTTTCGGCAAAAACATCTTTAAAAACGTAAATCCCGATACCGTATAGATCACATGCTCTATATTTTGGCTATGGATCTGATCCAGCACGATATCATAATTCACCAGGTCACCCTTCTCATGCTCGTACCCCGGCAGCCAGTCGTATCCGCTCACATGACGCTCCGGCGAGATGAACACAATGTCCACGCCCAGCTCCAGCCCGATCTGCTTCAGTCGATCCGCGAACACCCGCGGCCCCTGAGCCTCCGTGAATTGAATCTTACGCATAACCAGTCCGACTTTACGCAAATGTTTCACCCCTTTTTTCCATTCTTCGCTTCATTCATCTAATCTCTTATCCCGTTCAAATGTTCCATGCACTGCTCCAGCGTTGCAGCTGTTTCGTGCCATTGATTGCGCAGTTGCTCCTGCGGCCACACACAGTCCGGATTCCGTAAATCGCCGTCGATCAGACGTATCATCCAGAGCGAGAATATGATCGCATAAGCATCGTACCATTTTGCAAAAGAATCCCGTTCAACCTGCACGCCAAGACTCTCCAGCTTGTCCAGATACACCTTCATCACACGTGCCCGCAGCCCCGGTGTCATCGTACGAGGAAAGAGCGGATGCGACAAGTCCAGCAGATGGTATACATCCCAGAGAGGCGTATTCAGATGAGCATGTTCCCAGTCCAGAATGACCAACCTGCCTTCTACCTCGGCTAGGTTGCCGGGGTGCAAATCGCCATGACATAGTACAAGCGGCAGCTCGTCCTCCGCCGTGAGGATCAGCATGGTGAGTCTGTCCCGGTCCGCTGCAGATAACGTCAGATGCAGTTGACGCAGAAGTTCATCCGTTGCTGACTGGTGCTGTTGCAGTTCATCCAGCATATCGCGGATGGGCGGCTTATGCCCGACTCGCGGCAGTTCTTGCCATGTTGCAACAGGCAGAACATGCCAAGCCGCCATATGTGCGGTAGCATTCAACATGGTCGATTCGCACAAATGATGCTCCAGTTGTCCCATGTCTTCGTAGATCATCCAGCTCTGCTCTGGAGCTTCCGCCTGATCCGAAGTCGCGATGAGCTGTGGATATACCGGAGGTAAGTGCGGCATCACATGCTCGTACATCCAGCGTTCCCGTCCATACTGTGCAGGATTCGTCAGCGGTTTGAAAATATAAGACTGGCCGGATTGAACAGTAAACCGTTCCACATGCCTGCCATTCAGCCCTCGATAGAGAATCTGCCGTGCTATAACCTGCTGCTCATCTAATATTCCTTCGGGTGTCACCCAGCGCTCTGGAAACATGTCATTCGCTAAATTCTCCATATGATTCATCTTCTGCATGTCTCGAGTGTCATCCATCTTCCTCATGTCCTCGAAATTCTCTGCATCCTCTATATTCTCCATGCTCTTCATAAACTCACCCTCCCTTCTGTCTGACCGTTCCGTACAGGATTTCTATTCATCATACGTTGCAGATGAACGGCCTGCAAGGGGGGGGCTTAATGGAAGCAGAGGTGTAGCACAAGTGCGTGCATTCATCCAATGACTGCAATATGTCCGCAATTTTTCTCCCCTTGCCATTCATTCCTTTCCGATCCCTCCAGAGACAATGATATAATGAATGGAATGATAGATTCTAAGGTTACCCGATACTTAATCACTAACAGATATTAGTTAGAACATAGGCATATATGGTCAGCTATAACGCAACATTTGGCATGAACAAGTAACGTGCATAGATCCAACCTGAACATTTACATAGGAGGAACGACCATGAACATTGTACTGATGCCTGAAAAAGTAGATTTTCGCATCTCCACAACCGATCTGAAGGCCATCTATACCGAATCCGGCGGTGTCACTTTACGTGTAGATGTGCAAACGCGTTGGGATGTGCCTCTAGATCAATACCGGGAAATCGAACTCACTTTCGGCACCGTCGCTGAACTGCGATGCATCACACTCAATTTTTTCGAGCTATACACAGATCAAATTGAAGGAATCAGCCAGCAAGACGATGTGCTCGCCTTCTGGGAGTCAAACAGCTATCATCCCGATCCGGGCTTCTATGAGGTGATGAATTCACCCATTTTGAACGAAAAAAGAACGCTCTTCGATCCCCGGAACCGGCTTAATCTGAAGCATTATCTTGTCGCTGGATATGACAGTTATGTAGAGGTTATTGCCTCATCTTATCAGTTTGCGGTGAAGGATTAGAACGGTCACCCGAGAATAAAGATACAACGTTTCGGCTGATCCAATACATACAAAAAGAACCAAGCCGATTATTCAACTTGGTTCTTTTTGTAACTCAAATTGGTCTTGGTTTTTCAAACCTATTCAAACACAATCCGACCTGACGGATGCTCTGGCAAAATGGAGGATACGAGCTGCCGGACAGCAGGCTGATCCGACTCCAAGATGGAATCCGTCGCATCCCCGGTATAGACCAGCCTTCCCTGATCCATTACGGCGATGCTGTCGCAGATCGTCAATGCGGCGCGGATATCATGCGTGATAAACAGATAGGACAGTCCATACGATGCTCGCAACTCTGCCAACAAGGACAGGATTTGTGTCTGGTGCACCATATCCAGGCTGCTGATCGATTCATCCAGCACGATTAACTTCGGCTTAAGTGCAATCGCTCTGGCGATGTTGACCCGTTGTAATTGCCCTCCGCTGAATTGATGCGGAAGCTTGCTCGCGTCCTGCGGTGTAAGCCCGACCTGCACGAGTAGCTGTTCAATCATGCGCTGTTGTTCCTTGGCAGACAGGCGCTCGTAATTGTCCAGCGGCTCTCCGATAATCTGCGCGGCCGTCATCATCGGATTCACGGCGGAGTAACAGTCTTGGAAAACGACTTGCAATTCACGACGCAGCCCTTTAAGCACCGTTTTATCCGCCCGATAGATGTCCTTGCCTTGAAATAATACCTGACCCTGGCTTGGTCTTTCCAGCCCAAGAATAACTTTGCCCAAGGTGCTTTTACCTGCCCCACTCGTTCCGAGTAGTCCAAGGCAAACACCTTCTTCAATCGTAAGTGAAACATCTGCCAGAACAGAAGGGCGCGATCCCGAACGCGGGAGCCAGCTCCGCTTGCCATAGCTATGACTCACTTCATATACTTGTAACATCCGGTTCATCGCCCTCCTTCCTTCGTTTCAATCGTACGTATCCCGACAGTTCTGCACACTACTCCACACCGATCATGTCTCCAGCTTTAACAAGTCCCTGCACGATAAGCACGTTTTAACCGCTGGAGCTTGTGACAACTTGCCCCTGTCTACTTCTTTAGCGACCAAAAGACCACTTCTAGTGGCCAAGAGACAACTTCGGCCGGGCATTTAGCAGCATCCGAGTATACTCATGCTGCGGATGATCGAACAATTGATACACGTCTGCCTGTTCGATGATCCGCCCCTTCTGCATAACCGCTACTTCATCTGCCATCTGTGAGATGACACCCAGATCGTGCGAGATAAGCAAAATAGATGTACCGTGCTCCTTCCGAAGCCGATCCAATTCCCGGAGCACATTCAACTGATTCACGACATCCAGTGCTGTTGTAGGTTCATCGGCAATCACCAGAGCTGGCCGCAGACACATGGATACGGCAATCATCACTCGTTGCAACATGCCTCCGCTGAGCTGAAACGGATAACGTTTCAGCAGCTTTGCCGGGTCTGGAAGTTTCATATCAGCCAGCGCAGCAATGGCCTGTTCCCGCGCTTCTGCTTTGGACATTTTCGTATGCGTTCGCAAAGTTTCAATAAATTGAGAGCCGATCGTATACACGGGCGTAAAAGCATTCATCGGATTTTGCATAATAAATCCGATGTCCCTTCCGCGTATGCGACGCATATCTTCTTCGGATAAGTTGCTAAGCTCCCGTCCGTTCAGACGAACACTGCCTGAGGATTCCATCCTGCGGGGATGCAGCAAGCGCATCAGCGCATTACACGTCACCGTTTTGCCGCAGCCACTCTCACCAACAAGGCCGAAGACCTGCCCTTTTTTTAAAGTCAGCTGAACAGGTTCCAGTAACGGGACGGCTCCCTTCGCTGTCTTGAGCTTAACCTCTAGATCACGAACTTCAAGTACGATCTCTGCCACGTCCATCGTCACATTCCCCCTTGTTCAGTTATTTTCACCATTACTTTTTGGAAATGTCGTAACGATCAGATAAAGCTTCTCCCAAAATGTTAAACGTCATCACAACTAGCAGAATAGCTACACCCGGATAGATCATCAGCTCCGGATGACTGCGAATATACCCTGTGCCTTCATGAATCATGGCTCCCCACTCCGCATTAGGCGGCTGAATGCCAAGTCCTAAGAAAGACAGCGCCGAGATATCCATAATCGCCCAGCCCATCTCGAGTGTTCCCATAACCACGATGGGGCGCTGCACATTGGGAATGATATGTTTACGAATGATCGTCCAGGTAGAGGAACCACTAATTCGAGCGGCTGCGATAAAGTTCCGTTCCTTCAAGCTAACAACCATATTCCGGCAGATTCGTGCATAATGCACCCACTGTACCATCATGAGCGCCAGCAGAATCTGCATTAGACCTGGACCGAAGATCCCGACGATGCCCAGCACCAGCACCAGTTGTGGAAATGCCAATATGCCTTCACATAAACGCATCAGCACATTGTCAATCCAGCCGCCCAGATAACCGGAGATCGACCCAACAATGAGACCGATAATCAACGACGACAGGAAGATCATCGTTGCAAATCCAATCGAAATCCGTGCCCCATAGAGAAGTCTGGAGAGATTGTCCCTTCCCAGATGATCTGTGCCGAGCCAGTGCTCGGCAGATGGAGCCTTCAGCTTCTGCAACAGGTTAACTTTGACCGGGTCATGCGGTGCGATCCATGGAGCTAATAATGCCAGGATGAAAAAAAGCAATACGACCGCAGCGCAAATCCAAATTATTTTTTTCCCTCGAAACAGTGTACGCCATCGGTTCATCAATGCTCTGCCCGTCCTTTCGCCGAAATCCGCGGGTCCATATACAGCTGTACCAGATCAACGATCAGATTACATACGATGAACAGACACGCCGAAATAAAGACATAACATTGGATCACGGGAATATCTCGGTTGAAGATGGCTTCTACAAAATAACGCCCGAAACCCGGCCACGAAAAGACTTGTTCTACAATAATCGTTCCGGTTAACAGCCTGCCCATGGTCATGCCCATTCCTGTAATAAACGGGGTGATGGCAATCTTGAGCACATGTTTCAGCATAATGACCCGTTCACGTATGCCGCGCGTTCTCGCGTATTGCACATATGCTTCCTGTAATTGTTCCAGTACACTGGTGCGCAACATACGGGTGTATAACGCAATCATCACCATAGAAAGCGTAAGCGTAGGCAGCACCAGGTTCTCCCAAGAGCCGCGCCCTTCGACCGGAAGCCAGTCCAGTTTCACAGCAAAAAAGAAAATGAGCAAGTAACCAAGCCAGAACTGCGGAATGGAAGCTCCAAAATAAGAGATCGCTCGGCTCACCATATCAATCCAGCTATTTTTGTATACCGCCGCCAAAATCCCCAAAGGAATACTCACCAGTGCAGAGAACAGAATACTCCACAAGGCCAGTTCTGCTGTGGCCGGAAACTTATCCTTGACCTCATCGATCACCGGTTTATTCGTGAGATACGAGGTACCAAAATCCAGCTGGGTTATTCTCTTCAATGTATCCACATACTGAGTGAGCAAAGGCCGATCCAGACCGAATTCATGTCGCTTCTCCGCCAGCAGCTCTGGTGTTGGATAAATGTGTGCAGCAGTCAGATACGCTTCGGCTGGATCAACCGGTGAAATATGGATCAGCCCAAAAGTCACGAGTGTAGCGATAAAAACGATAGGAATGATCGCGATCATTCGTTTACCTATATAGCCGATCACCAAACTTTCCTCCCCTTTACCATGCCACACAAGCTCTTTTTGCCTGATGTGTTACGTGTTCATAAATACGTTCTTCAATTATGATTATGGATTGCTTAACTGCATTCCCACGAATGGATTCTCATCACGATTGGCCGGGAAAACAAATTTAGCAATTTTCTTCTGATATACGGCCGTTTTCTTCACATAAGAGATCGGTACAATCGCCGACTGCTCCTGCAATGTCGTCAGGATGGATGTATACAGTTCCTGACGTTTCTTCTCGTCTGTAGAAGACAGTGCTGCATGCACCTGGTCGTCCAGTTCCTTTTTCATCGGCAACGCGCTAAGTGTCTCGGAGATTCCGAATCCCGGGCTTGCTACGACGTTAACGAAGGAATGCGGATCGTATGGCGCCCCGTAATTGTACCAGAAGTACAGGTCGAAATCATTGGCTTTCAGACGTTTAATCTGTACCGTTAGTTCAAGTCCGGTAAGGTTTACTTTAACCCCCAGCTCGCCCCATTCGGCCTGAATGGTTTCGCCCATCGCTTTTTGAATCGGATCGGTTTTATCAAAAATCAATTCGAATTCCAGCTTCTGTCCATCCTTCTCACGCACGGTTCCGCCTGCTGGCAGCTTCCAGCCGGCTTCATCCAGCAACGCTTTGGATTGCTCCACGTTATATTCAATCGGTTTCAGATCCACATTGGTATATGGATAGTTTTTGGACAATGCGGTATCAGCCGGTTCTTCCAGACCCGACGTGACACCTTCTACCATCGCTTTTTTGTTGAAGCCCTGTTGAAGCGCCTTCCGCACTCTCACATCAGACAACTTCGGATTCGAAGAGTTAAGCAACAAATCACGAGTACCTACAGGATCGGACAACTCACTTACATACTCATCATTCTCACGCAGCTGCTGGAATGCATCCAGACTAATTACACCTTCACCGTAAATCAGATCGAGATCGCCTTTTTCAAAAGCAAGCACACGTGTCTCTGCATCAGGGATGATTTTGACCGTAATCTGATCAAATGCGGGTGCAGTTCCCCAGTAATTCGGGTTACGTTTGAAGACCGCGTACTCATCCTGCTTATAATCAGCGAGCATCCATGGACCCGTACCTACTGGTTCCTTGATGCCTTTGGATGTATCCCCATCATCCGGGAATCCAGCCGCACCCAGGAAACGGAACGGACGAACAACAGACAAATCCTGAAGTACAGGATAATACGGCTCGGTAAGAGTCATGCGGAACGTATGGTCATCCACGACCTCTGTCTTGCCCAGCACGCCGATAATGCCCAGCCAGCTATGTGTTTTTTTATTTTTCATGATCGAGTCAAAATTCTTTTTCACAATTTCAGCGTTAAACGGTGTGCCGTCGGAAAATTTCACCCCTTGGCGCAGCTTGAATGTATATACTTTGCCATCATCAGAGATGGTCCATGACTCAGCAAGTGCCGGTTCCAGTTTACCACCCTTCTGGTAACTCACCAGTGGTTCGTAGATCATGGATTGGGCAAACAATTGGGACGGATTGTACGTATGTGGATTCATCGTACCGATATCCCGCGGCCAGGACATCGTAATCGACTTCGCCGAAGCCGCCTGATCTCCCGAAGCAGAAGAAGATTCTTTGTCACTTCCTGTATTACTGCAACCCACGATAAATAACAGCAACAACAGTGTTGTTGCCATCATAAGGGTAGTCAAACGTTTCCGTTGTTGTCCTGACATAGATATAAACCCCTTTTCTCTCTTCTCTCATTCTTTACCTGACCATCACCGTGATAATGATTCTCATATTCATTAAGAATATGAAGTAGCCTCCCTTTTGTCAACAAAAATCGACATAATATGTATGCCCATTAAATAGCTAGAAAAGCCCTTCCTATAGGAGGAGGAGCTTCCCGGGTGAATATAAGCAAATTTGCTGCATATTCTCTGCGTATTTCCTTTTCATTTCATATCTATATTCAATTTATCTAGTCATTTCTGAATGTGCATTAACTCATTAAAGTTTGCCCTCCTCGCGGTCGCCAGCAATCACTTCATCCGTTTCTTTGACATATTTCACAATTTCGTCAACGGTTGTGTAGGCCACACCGACATAGGTATCCGCTGCACCGTAATAGATGGCAATTCGTCCAGTATCGGCATCATGCAGGGTTGCACACGGGAAAACAACGTTATCAACGAAGCCCTGCTCCTCATACCATTTCTCCGGCGTGAGTACGAAGTTGGATGAACGATACTTCACTTTGGACGGCTCATCCAGATCGAGAATGACCGCACCCATACTGTACACAAAACCGTTGCACGTTCCGGTTACGCCATGGTAGAACATCAGCCAGCCTTCGGATGTCTCAATCGGAGCGGGACCACCGCCAATTTTCACGGATTGCCACCAGCCTTGACCGCCTTTGCTCATGACATGGCGATGTTTGCCCCAGTACACCAGATCCGGGCTTTCGCTCAGGAAAATATCTCCGAACGGGGTATGTCCGCTATCGCTTGGTCTGGAGAGCATCATGTAGTTATCGTTGATTTTGCGTGGAAACAATACGCCATTGCGGTTGAAGGGCAACATCGGATTCTCTAGACGGACAAACGTTTTGAAATCCTCTGTCTTGGCTAGGCCCAGGGCCGCACCGTAAAAATCGGTACACCAGATGATGTAATAGGTATCCTCCACTTTAACCAGACGCGGGTCGTATGCGTAGTTCGGCATAAACGGTTCGCCTTGTTCGTCCACAAAAGCGATGCGCCCTTCTTCAATCGTCCAGGATAACCCATCTTCACTGGAACCCATGTGCAGGTGCGGACGGCCATTGACCGTCTCGGCGCGGAATACACCGATAAATTTCCCATCATAAGGAACGACTGCACTGTTGAAAACGCGAGCAACTCCCTTCACCGGGTTACGCGGTACAACCGGATTAGCCGAGTGTCTCCACACCGGGCCTTCCGTCCCTTCCGGTTTATCCTCCCAAGGCATGTTTGGCAAAGCGGCCCCAACGATGTGTACCTTTTTCGTTTCAGCAACTGTCATATCTCATTTCCCCTTTAACAGTGATGTTTCAATTCAATTCACTTCTTTTGGATTGAATGTTTTTACGGAATTATTTCACAGAGCCCTGCGCAAAGCCGTTATAGATGTACTTCTGGAGCAGCAGGAAAATAATCATCGTAGGGATAATGGCAATCATAATCCCGGCACTGATGACCTCCCACTGTGATCCGAAGGGCCCCTTAAACTTGAATAAGGCAGTGGATATTACCTGCAAGTCGGTCTTAGGCATATATAGGAACGGCGTATAGAAATCGTTGTAAATGTTGACACCTTTGACGATGATGACCGTCACAATCGCCGGTTTCAGCAAAGGTAATATAATTCTCCAGTAGATCGTGAAGTACGAAGCGCCGTCCAGCATGGCCGATTCGTCGAGTGCACTGGAGATCGAGCCAAGGAATTGCAGGAAGATGTATACCGCGATAATATCGGTTCCCAGATACATGACGATGGCTGCCCATCGTGTGTTGAACAGGTCAAGTGCGTTAATAATCTGGAAGGTGGCGACTTGCGTAGTCACACTTGGGATCAGGGTAGCCAGCAGAAATGCAGTGACCATGATTATTTTGCCTTTGAACTTGAAACGATCCAGAACATAAGCAATCATGGAGCCTGTCAACGTTGCACCTACGATGGAGATGATCAGGATAATAACTGTATTTTTGAAGCCGACAAGCATGTTGCCATCCACAAATGCCTTGGCATAATTCGCAAAGTTAAGCCAGTTGGCGGGCGGGGCAAGCGGACTGCTTGTGGCGTACTCGGCATTGGTTTTCAGGGACGCAAACAGGATCACTACGATAGGCAAAAGTGCAATGAACGCCGCCAGAATCAAAGAAGCGTATTTCATTACGCTTGCGATGGTATATTTGAATGGGTTCACGTTCATTCCTCCCCTTTCATGCTGACACGCTGCACAAGCGTCACAAGAATAACGATCAGAAGCAGCACAACAGCCATCGCTGATGCGAGTCCCAGTTTGCCGTATTTAAATGCCAAGTGAACGGTCTGAATCACAAAGGTGATACTGCCGTTGGAACCGTCGGTCATAATATATGGAATATCGAACGCACTGATGGCGCCGCTTATGGCCAAGATCAGGTTGAGTTGCAGAATGCGGGTAATGCTCGGCAAAATAATATGGCGGAATTGCTGCCAGCGGTTCGCACCGTCAATATCGGAAGCTTCGTATACATCCTTCGGAATGGAAGAGATCGCGCCCAGAAAGATGATAAAGTTAAAGCCCATATATCTCCAGACGGATGCACCCGCGAGGGATACGTTAATGATATTCGGGTTCCCAAGCCAGAGCTGGGTGTACTGTCCCAGTCCGATCGCCTGCATCAGCGTATCGAGCGTCCCATCCGGTTTGAAGAAAAAGAGAAAGATAAACCCGATGGCTACACCATTCAGCAGGTAAGGAAAGAACAAAATGCCCTTGAAAAAATTTTTGCCTCTAATTTTGAAACTCAGGATGGTGGCAAAATAAAGGGCCAGGCCCATCTGTACAAAGGTAGCAACGAAATAGTACAGACTAACGATGAACACTTTAAAATACTCCGGGTCGCTAAAAATACGTGTGTAGTTTTCGAATCCGACATAATTTAATCTTTTGCTATATCCATTCCAGTCGGTAAAGCTGTATTTGAACATGTTAATGACAGGCAAATAAGCAAATGTAAATAGCAGTGCCAGCGGAATAATCGAGAAGGCACAGATAATAAATATGCGTTGTGCCGAGTAACTCCAGTTTGAAAGCCTTACGTATTTCATTCTCCCCACACCTCCCAGCGGTTCAGCCGCCTTGGTTCATAGACGCTCCGTATCACTCCTCGGATGTAACACAGGTTGGGCCAAGTAAATACATATTTAACAGGTTATCGCCTTAGTCATTCCACTAATGGCTTAAACACGCTGCGAACCTGGCCCCAAAGCCTCGAACTACCGGCACCCACATTACATCTGCTCACATCCGCTGTATGATACGCTCGTTGTACCTATTATTTCGTGACTTCCGCACGCGCTTTTACCCATTTATCGTTCAGATCTTTCATAATGTCATCATACGATTCACTCCGGTTGCCGATGGCCGCTTCAATAATGCGTTTCTTGAAGTCAGGTTGCCAGAGACCAATCTCGCCTTTGTTATCGATTTTGTCCATCAGTCCTTCCTGCCCCTCTTTAGCCGGAGTTAAAGTAGAGAATTTTACATCTTTGTACTGATCTAGAATCGGCGGCAGCTCTGCGCTCTTGTCTGCACTCATGCCTCCACCCTGCTGGGTAGCATAGTTGGATTTGGCCAGAAACCAGTCGATCCATGCTTTTGCCGCAGGTTTGTTCTCGCTGTTCACATTCATGCCAATGTTATAGTCTGCGGACAGCGGTACGATAACATCGCTAGCGTTGGTCGGGAATGGTAAGAAACCAATATTGTCTGGTGTATCGGTCATGCCTTGAATCTGTGTGATTGCCCATGATCCAAGAGCCATCGTTGCAATCTTGCCATTAGCTAGATCCGCCTTGGAGCTTTCCCAGTCTGTTGTTGTCGGGTCTTTCTCAATCAGGCCGTTCTTGGCTGCATCATAAAGCACTTTGTATAGCTCATAATGCGGCTGTCCTGGCACAAAGTTATCATCCGTATTGGGTTGATCTACGTTGACATAATCTACACTACCCGCAACCGTTGGCAGGTCAGCCTCCCATTGGGTAAGTGCCCAGCCTGATGCGTAGTTGGTGTAGAGCGGAATGGCATCCGTATTATCCTTCACCTTCTGAAGTGCTGCCTGGAATTGTTTAGGTGTCTTCGGCAACTCGGTGATCTCTGCGTCTTTGAAGACTTGTTTGTTATAAATGATACCGGAGAACGTGATGACCGTTGGAATCCCGTATACCTGGCCATCCACCATACGCTCTTCAATAGCAGTGTATTTGTCTTTCAGTTCATCGTATGTGCCAAGCGGCTCGAAAAAATCCGGGATATCGGCGATTGGAACACTCGTAGGAATCATAAGTACGTCGCCATAGTCTTTAGTGCTCATCCGAATCTTCACTTGTCCCTCGTAATCAGCCAAGGCCTGAAAATTCACTTTAACGTCCGGGTATTCCTTGTTGAACTCGGCCGCATAGTCCTTGAATACGGTATCAACAATATCTGTGCGTTGCGTCAAAACAGTAATTTCGCCCTTGATATCTGCCGGATCTGTACTGATCTCTTCTCCCGACTGCGCCTCACCTCCTGATGAACACGCAGCAAGCAGTGAAGTGATGAGTAGCATCGTCAGTAACAACACCCAGCCTTTATTTTTCCTCATTGTTCCGACCCCTTCCTTAATTAAATTAAGTTATCGTTAAGGTTACAGGATAGATTCTATTATGGTAACGCTTACCTGTCAATTGAATAATTTATTACTTCACTAGTAAAACCAAATATACATTTCGTTGACAAGGCAATTTCATAGAACTAATATTAATATATAAAGTTAACGATAACTTAATTTATTCAAATATGATTTTTTACGGATGAAGGAGTGCTCTGGATGACTCATAAGATGGTTCAGCTTCAAACTGAAATTGCGGAGCATTGGAAAAGCAAAATTATGCCGTTCTGGTCTAAGTTAAAAGATGAAATTCATGGTGGATTCTATGGCTGGGTTGGCAGCGATCTGCAGGTGGATCAAGAAGCACCCAAAGGCGGAATCGCTACAGCACGGCAGCTTTGGTCTTTTTCCGCAGCCTACCGGGTAACCGGTGAGGAGATCTGGCGGGAGCACGCTGAACATGCCTATCGTTTTCTCGCTGATCACGTGATGGACAGAGAGCACGGTGGGATGTACTGGATGGTGGATGCCATCGGTGAACCGCTGGATTCGAGCAAACATGTGTATACTCAGTCTTTTGGCGTATACGCGCTCAGCGAATACTATCGCGCAACCCGTGATGCTTCTGCGCTGGACTTAGCGAAAACGCTTTTTGCGATGATTGAGAGCAAAGGTTACAACACAGAAGCGCCTGCTTACAGAGAGCAATTTGACCGATTTTGGAATGAACAACCGAATGAAATGTTGAGTGAAAACGGGGTCATTGCGGATTACACGATGAATACGCATATCCATGTGCTGGAGGCCTACACCACCCTATACAAGGTGTGGCCGGACCCGCAAGTGAAGGCAGCGCTTGAGCGCCTGCTTGGAATTCTGTATGAACGGGTGTATGACAAGAACACCAAGTTCCTCGGGGTATTTTTCAACAAAAGGTGGGAGTCCATCATTGATCTGCGCTCATTTGGACATGACATCGAGGCCAGCTGGCTGATCGACGAAGCCCTCAAGGTGTTGGGGCTTGAAGATCATCCGCAGTATGCCGCCATGGTTACAGATATCGCATACAACATTTTGAATGTAGCTGTGCAGCCGGATGGTTCACTCATGAATGAACAGGAAGGCAAGCATGTAGATACCACTCGCATCTGGTGGGTTCAGGCGGAAGCGATGGTTGGTTTCTATAACGCCTATCAGCGCACTGGGGATTCTAGATTTCTGGAAACGGTCGAACAGTTGTGGAATTATACGCAGAAGCACATCGTGGATTACCGGCCAGGCGGTGAGTGGTACTGGGCTGTGGACGAAAACGGCACACCTGATCAGCATGAAATGGCCGGCCCGTGGAAATGTCCGTACCATAACAGCCGTTTTTGCATTGAACTCATGGAGAGGATGGGATAAGCATGATACACCCGAAATATAGAACGTTACTGGAACAGCAGGAGCAGCTTTTGTCACGAAAAAATGAGGTTGACTCTTCCTTCTACAATGGCATATACCAGCGTTATCAATATCCGGTCATTACACGCCATCATGTTCCGCTGCACTGGAGATTCGATCTCAATAAGAACTCGAACCCACATTTCATGGAGCGTCTGGGTATTAACGCAACCCTCAACCCGGGCGCTATCTACTTTAAAGGCAAATACATCATCGTTGTACGTACCGAAGGACTGGATCGAAAATCATTCTTTGCCCTTGCCGAGAGTGACAATGGCATTGACGGATTCCGCTTCACCCGCAAACCGCTCGTCTGGGACGATATCGATGCAGAGGAGACCAATCAATATGACATGCGCTTGGTTCAGCATGAGGATGGCTGGATCTATGGCATCTATTGTTCGGAACGCAAAGACCCTGAGGCTCCTGCCTTCGACACCTCCAGCGCTATTGCACAGGCAGGGCTTGTCCGTACACGTGACCTGATTCGTTGGGAACGCCTCCCGAATATTTCAACAAACTCCCCGCAACAGCGGAATGTGGTGTTGCATCCCGAGTTTGTGGGTGGCCAATATGCTTTTTACACGCGTCCACAGGATGGCTTCATCTCTACAGGCAGCGGCGGCGGAATCGCCTTTGGTCTGTGCGAGGATATTCTGAATCCGGTTATTCACGAAGAGATCATTATAGATGAACGGAAATACCATACGGTGTATGAGGTGAAAAATGGTCAGGGCCCTGCCCCGATCAAAACAGACCGTGGCTGGATTCATATTGCCCACGGCGTGCGGAACACCGCAGCAGGTCTTAGGTACGTACTGTACACCTTCGCCACCGATCTGCATGATCCGGCACGCATCATTGCCAAGCCGGGCGGCCACTTCATTGCCCCTTATGATGACGAGCGCGTGGGCGATGTATCCAATGTTATTTTTTGCAACGGTGCAGTGGTTAATGAGAAGGGTGAAGTCTTTATCTACTATGCATCCAGTGATACACGCTGTCATGTCGCCACAACCACGCTAGAGCAACTGGTAGACTACACGTTTAATACCCCTGCTGATCCTTATCGCTCCCTTGACTGCGCCAGCCAGCGGGGACACCTGATTGAGCAGAACGAACGTTTATTGCAAAAACAATGAAACGAACATCGGCTGATCCATCTTGACTAACCCTGCGGGACTCGCGAAAAATAGTGATGCGACATCTGGAATCGCTTTATTCCGGTTGGGTTAAGATGTATACTAAAATGGATTGTTATTATGTTGAAAGAAGCGCTCACCATAATGACATCACATTGTATTTAAGCCGGCTTGAAGGAGGCGACCAAAGCTGAAGAACAATATCACCATGCGGGATATCGCCGACAGGCTCGGGGTCAGCAGTGTGACCGTCTCGAAAGCGTTGAATGACAAAGAGGGTGTCAGTGGGGAATTAAAAGAAAAGATTAAACAACTTGCCGTTCAGATGGGTTATCGTTTTAACGCGACAGCCCGTTCTATGAAGGAAGGCTTAACTCATAATATTGGCGTAATTATCCCGGAGCGGTTCACCGGGCCTACGCAATCGTTCTATGTACGCGTGTTCCAGCGCATCACCAAACATCTTGAGGAACAGGGGTATTACGGTATTCTTCATATTCTGAACAGTGAGGACGAAGAAGAGCTATCATTGCCCAAACTGTACAGCGACAGCAAGGTCGACGGCTTCATTGTGCTGGGTCAGATCAGCAAGGAATATATTGAATTGGTGCAGTCGATGGACGTACCTAAGATGTTCCTCGATTTCTACGATGAACATTCCGATATCGATTCCGTTGTGACGGACAACTTCTATGCCGCGTATGAAATGACAAACTATCTGATCCAGCAGGGACACCGCAGCATCGCTTATGTAGGTAATCTGTATTCCACAAGCAGCATTCAGGATCGTTTTCTAGGTTATTATAAATCTTTGCTTGAGCACCGCATGCCTATGAACCCGGATTGGGTGCTTAATGATCGGGATGAACGAGGCACGTTTATCGAGATCGATCTACCAGAACAGCTTCCCACCGCATTTGTCTGCAACTGCGATCAGGTCGCTCATCTACTCGTGCAGAAGTTGACTTCGCTGGGTATTCAAGTGCCGGCTCAATGCTCTGTCGTTGGGTTCGACAATGATATTTACGCTATGCTATCGGAACCCAAGCTCACCACGGTTGAAGTGGATATCGAACAGATGGCACGGACGGCTGTTCAATCCATGCTCAAAAAGATGGATGACCCTAGCCGTAGCTTCGGCCGTGTCCATGTAAAGGGCAATATCATCTATCGCGAATCGGTGAGTCCTGCATCAGAGGCCCCGTCTCAAGTAACGAAAACGATGCAAAAACAATAAAACAGAAAATAACTAAACATAAAGCCTTTAAACCACAAACAGCAGATTGAAGGCATTTAGACCTGAGGAAATAACATTTTACAAGTAACATTAAAAAACAAGCGACCCAGCAAGAAGTGCAGGGTCGCTTGTTTTTTAACTTATTTTATATCGTACGGAGCGCTTAACTTAGTAACTCGTCTTCAGCCAATTGTCTTTAGACCAAGTTAACTTTCCGGCGCCTGCACCATTAGAACTTGTTAGACGTGCATTCAACGTAGACGGATCATCTGTCTGATAGCTGTATGGAAGGGAAGTAAAGCCGTTCCACGAGAACGGTTTGATTGCAGCTGGAACGGGTGCAAGCGGACTGCCCGCAGTATCACTGTTGCCACGGAAGGAACTTCCATCCAGAGAGTACATCGTATCGAGCACGCTGATTTTACCGGTGTACGTGGCGTTGGTCGGATCTGTCTGATTGTTGCGTACAGGGTACTGCACATCCTTGATTACTGATTTTTCGACCAGCACAGCGCCACTTTCGGTGGAGATAGCTCCATTGCTGGTAATACCGAATTTGTAACCTTTGGAAGCGATGGCTGTTGCCATAGCGCTAGTAATACGTGACTGAGCTGAACGGGCATCGGCAGCATCCATGATGATGTTATAGGCATGGGCATTACCGCCACGCAGACGAGGCATGCGATCCTGGATGTCTTTATACAGGTTATGATGCAGGGTGATCGACAAATTAGCGTTAGCCGACTCCAGACTGGTCGCACCGACGAGGTGCCCCTTTTTCTGCGGGCCGGAGATGGCAATGACGTCTTGTTTACTTAGACCGACCGCACTGCTTCGCAAGTAGTTATACATGGGATAGGAAGCTTTGTTTGCTTCCAGTTCATTGATCTGGCGGGTGACCCAGCTGTTCGCACTGCCGTCATCCCCTTTGAAGGTAGACCAGGAGATGGTTACACCGCTGGTTCCTTTTTTCGAATCGACGAGTCCGTCATACGCTTTGTTAAACGTGCAGTGATCGATCCACACACCGCTGCTGTCCTCCAGGGTAATGTAGTCCCAGTCGTTTTTGTCATAGTCCCCTTTGGTGGATTCATCCCACTCCCACAGCTCATCGAATTCCAGGTTGCGAATGATCACATTGGAGCTTCGTTTCACCGTGATGGCAGCGTGTTTGATCTTGGAGCCATTCGCCGAGAAAATGGTGAGTCCATTAAAGCCGTCCACCGTAATTTTGCTGACCCCCGTCTGCTTCAATACCGGATGTGTCAGTGCATCGTTATGCTTCGCAAAAGGTGAAGTCTGTGCCGCGCTAGGAATCTCGTTCCACCCTAAGTCGAGGTCGTTCATAATCTCAACGACTTTGACACCGGAGTTCTTTTTCAGAGCCAGCGCCAGGTCGGTGGCATTATACACTTTTTTATACGTGGACGTGTTCGACTCACTGATGATTCCGCCACCTGTGTTCCCTTGGGAGAAACCGGCCAGATTGTAATCTGCATTGCCCGCTGCCTGCACACTTGCAGGTCCGGATAATAAGGTGAACCCTAGCGTGAGAGCCAGAGCCGTGCTGCATAAACTTCGTACTGTTTTTTTCATCGAATCGATTCCTCCCGATAGTATAATGTTGAATGGTGAGCTGTCCTGCCTGTCCCTCTGCGTCATGTCATGTCGCAAGTGACATATTCACAATGTACTTGTCGAAAACGATTACAACAATAATCCTGATTTCACATCCCTGTGAGAATGGCGGACAGGAGGCAAATGGTACCCGAAACAACCTGGCATCGTATCAAGTTAACTTGTATAACGGGGTATGAGTGAGGAATGGGAAATCCACGGAGAGAATAACACGTGTGCAGATAAATGAAATAAAAAAGACAGGACCGCATCTAATGCAGACCTGCCCGATTTTACTTTTTGATTGAACGTGTCCAGAAACCGCCATGGAACTGTTTGGGCTCAACGGTAATGACAAAAGCTTTGGGATCGAGACCAAGAATGGTCTGGTAGAGTAACTTCTGGTTTTTGCGTTTCGCCAAAATCTCCATGACCAGCCGATCTCCGTCTCGTCCACTACCGACCCATGAGGTTACACCGTACCCTTTATCGCGCAAAGCGTTTGCCAGCCCTCCGTCCATCTGGTTGCAGATCACTTTCACGGTAACGTAACCTAGCGCAATCTTTTCCTCAATCCATGCTCCGAGCAGTACTCCAAGTCCATATCCCACTGCGTATACGATAAGCGCTTCTGGCTGTTTCAAATAGTTAAGCACCAGATTCAAGCCCAGCACATAGATCACAATCTCACCCATACTGATCAGGGCAGCGATGTATTTCTGTCCTTTGAGCGTTAAGATCATGCGAAGCGTGTAGGCCGATACATATACAATCTGAATCAAAAAGATAAATAACAGAATTTTAAGCAAAGACGATCCCTCTTTCCTAGACCTTTTTGAATAATCAGGCCCTTTGTTACGTGCTGCAAGGCGAACACTTATACCTTATTGGGAATGCATTTAACAGCTTTGGCTCATGTAGTCCATCATATTCCTCTATCTCCATCATTGGACGTTATGTCCTCTTCCTAAACGGCTTCATGTAAATTTTCAGTCATCGATCTAGGGCGTGTCTGAAAGCGCTGAAGGAAGAAGATTTTGCCAATCTTCGTTCCAAGCCAGAAAGTTTACCGCAGGCGTGCCGGAGCACGTCAAGGGAAAGTGACGCAGCAGGGGGCGAAAAGGCGGTAAAAGATGCACTTCAGAGGATTTCAAGACACGCCCTAGTCCGGATATTCCGGAACTGCCATTATAAAACGGTTTGTATCCATGTTCAACCCGGCGAAGTCCCCAGGGGCGTAATAACCGCAGCGTGAATATGATGTATGAATCAAATTGGATATAGGTAGAGTCCATATCCATATGCAGCAAAATATAACCTTAATTGAAAGCACACCATAGACGTGATGTAGGCTTTTAGGAAATGGAGATGCCTTTGGCGGATACAGGACGGATTAACTTTGAAGGAGGAGTATGCCGTGCAGATCTGGCGTGAAATGGAACGTGAAGGCATGGAAGAGCTGTTTTTTTGCCACGACCCCTCCAGCGGACTTAAAGCAGTCGTTGCCATTCATAATACTGCCCTGGGTCCGGCTTTAGGGGGATGCCGCTGCTGGACTTATGCATCCGAAGAAGAAGCCGTCCGTGATGCGGTAAAGCTGGCCAAAGGCATGACCTACAAAAATGCCATGGCAGGTCTGCCTTATGGCGGCGGCAAGGCTGTTGTCTGGAATGTGGTTGGCGATTCGGAGCAGATGACGACGGGGGAACGGATCGGAGAAGTGCTCATCGTGGAGCCCGCGAAGGGCAATATAATTGATGCGGCGCTGAAGGATCCGGCAAAGGGGGGAACACTTGGCGTGACACCAGTAGACGCGTCATTGGACGGTACACTTGACCAAGTGCAGGCAGATCCAGCGAAGAATGAAGAAATTCGTGCGTCCCAGTTTCGAGCACTGGGGCGGTTTCTGGAGCGACTACACGGTCGCTTCGTGACAGGTTTGGATCTGGGCACGACGGCGGCAGACATGGACCAGATCCGGGTGGAGACGGCATATGTGACGGATACCACAGGTTCCCTTGGCGCACAGGATGACTTCACTGCCGACATGACCGCCTATGGCGTGTACACCGGCATTGTCACCTCTCTGCGTCACCAGGGCGTAGCCGATCTGCAGGGCATTCCCGTTGCCGTCCAGGGACTGGGCAAGGTCGGGTATGCCCTGTGCCGTTACCTGCATGCAGCCGGGGCACGGCTGATCGTGGCAGACGTTGTACCGGAACGTGTACAACGCGCCCTTGTGCAGTTCAGCGGCGCCATTTCGGCCGATCCGGCCCGTATTCACGCCGCTGACTGCAAGGTGTTCGCCCCCTGTGCCCTAGGGGGCGTGATCACCCCGGCGACCGTGGAGGAGCTTCGCTGCTCCATTGTCGCCGGGGCGGCCAACAACCAGCTGAGTGAACGACAGCTGGTTGCTGGCCGCATGCAGGCGCGCGGCATTCTGTACGCGCCTGACTACGTGCTGAGCGCAGGCGGCATTATTAGCACCGCCTGCGAACTGCAAGGAGCTGGGCCTGACCTGATCCGCCAGAAAGTGGCGGGGATTGCAGGCACGCTCAGTAAGGTATTCGCAGAGGCTGCGCAATCTGGAATCTTCACAGCAGATGCAGCCGACCGCCTGGCCGAGGTCATTCTCGAATCAGGACAGACTGACCCCACCCAGTAAGTTACACTTAAAACATCTCTAACTTTCATGGATGAGGTGAGTACTGTTTCAGCATTATATTCGGAGCCTTGCAGAGCTCTTTATTCTAAAAAGTTCCCCACCTGCTCTCACACTTACATCTACTTCTACATCTACATCTACATCTACTTCTACTTCTACTTCTACTTCTACATCTGCATTTACACTAACATCTGCACCACCAGTTAGTTGTCTCCATACTCTAACGATCACAGGAAACGTTAATTGGCCTATTTTGCATGTTGCACCAGGCTAACGATCACCAGACACGCTATTTAGCAAAATTCACCTCTTTTTCGGGCTAAAACACCCTCTTTTGCAGAAATAAGCTTCCTGGTGATCGTTAGAATTCCTGAGCGCCACTTTTCGCCCAAATAAGCTCATCTGAGATCGTTAGAATCACAACACACCTTTGTCTCTACTGCACACTGGCTTACTTGTTTGGGTTACTTATCCAATCTACTGCAATGTGAGTTACTCACTATACCTAATTCACCTAATTCATTCACTATTTTCGCATTGTTTGCTTTGTTTGCTTTGTTTGCTTTATTCTCTTCATTTCTTCATTTTCATTTACTTCATACACTTTATTTTAAGCTACCCTATCTAACCCCTGCGCTTCTTCCCATGACTGGCAACCCTTCTTATGTAACAGAGCCCCGCGCGCGGGTAGTTGCAAGCCGCTCACGGGGCGAAAATAAATAACCACTTACTCACTCTTGCTTAGACTCACTATATAGAATTACACGACTTAAGCCAGGAGCCAGTTAAACCAGGTTAAACACTCCAGAAAGGTACCTTGGCAGACTCCAGCTCAAACGACCACAGACGACTTGACCGCTGGTTTCTTCACCCGATACAACAGCGTCCACAGCAGCACATTCGCCACAATCAAGATCACACCGTACATCCAGACACCTCCGGAGAAGGAGCGGAAAA
The DNA here is from genome assembly GCF_003719335.1 of Paenibacillus amylolyticus. Classification (GTDB taxonomy): domain Bacteria; phylum Bacillota; class Bacilli; order Paenibacillales; family Paenibacillaceae; genus Paenibacillus; species Paenibacillus amylolyticus_D. Next base: position 279,142 of record NZ_RIAS01000004.1, on the reverse strand, counting down.
AGACATGAGCGCCCCACAGTAAAGCGAATACAGGTAAAGCAGCGAAAATATACCAGCCGTCACTTTGCTGGGCCACACTGAACGATTGGGAGAACGGTGGCTTTTGCAGCATAAACTTGCCGGATACCGGGATCAGCGCCGTAGCTGTGAGCAGAATAATCGCAATATCTGGTAAAATCCGAAGTCCAAATGTCCATGTGAACACAACCGCATTTAGCAGAAATACGGGTATGAATATATTGCTTAGAAATGCCTTCAGGGCGCCTCGATATAATACATTTTCATTAGCCATTGGCGCGGCGCGAAAGATCCATGATGCCTTGTACTGACCAGAATATTTCAGCATGATTACGATGGTTACCAAAAGAACCAGCATAATATATAAGGTGTACATAAATGAACTTTGCCTGAATTCCGTCCAGGTCGACGATTGTAAAGCGGTATACCAAAAGATATAAGGCATTACTAATGAAAAGCCTAGCGAAGGGTATACTTTAAGCTTGAATTCCCGCTCATTACGCATCATGCTGGCTGACAGACGAAAGCAGGCTTGTTCTTCGGCAGAGCGACTGAACAGCTTGGCAACCATGCGATCCCACTTTCCCCGGCAGCGATCTGAGGTTTGTCCGGAATGAGCCATTTTTTCTAAATACAGCTCGAAGGATGGCATAAGCTTCACATATACGATCAGGCATATCACCGGAACAACAACAGCAATCGCTGTTAACGTGTAGATCCACACACCGCCATGACCTGCGAATAACCAATCGTATGCAGCAGCATACCATAGCGGCGGTAACAGCAGTTGCCACCATTCCGGCGTAAAAGCTACTTTAAAATCAATAATATCAAAGGAACGAACGACAAACTGATATCCAATTGCGATCCCCACGGAAAGCAGAATCTGCACCATATTAATCATGTCTTTCAGCTTCTCCCCATCCAGAAACTTCATCATGAACAGATAGATGAGGGATGTGGTTACGAGGATCAGAATACTGATCAGAATAATCTGTAACAGAAAGAGTAGAAAGAAACCAATCCCGTGCGTAACAAGCCCGGCAATCAGCGGCGCAGCCGTCACTGAACCTGTCAGCAGCACCAGATAGACCCCCGCATGAATAGCTCGGGCCATCCCCACGGTACGCGCATTGACAGGTTTGGTCAAAATAATATTTCTATCCCGGATGTCGAGAAGCACGGATGAAAAATCCGAAATCATCGACGTCATAATCATAAACATAAGCACGCCAAACAGAATACCCATCTGAAGCATGAATTGTCCTGTATTCCAGACGACAAAGGGGACCATGATTGCTCCCATCAAGGCATACAGCCAGAGAGAGCGAACATACTGGTTACCTTCTTTGTTCTCCTTACTCTTTGACCTTCCGGCCATAATCGTAGGCACTCTGCGCTGATCCATCTGGAACTTCACCCGTAAAATAAGGCGCAGCACATCATAATCAGCACCCGTCTTGGCGATGATCGGCCGAAAACGATCCAGAATTTGGAGCGTACGAAAATCGGAGGGTTCCGCCATATTAGTTCACCTCCTGCACAATCGAAACAAAGCGCTCAGCAATCGCCTTATGTTCATTAAAGCCTGTCAATTGATTAAACACTTCCTCCAGTGACCCTTCCATCGATTGCTGCTGAAGCTGCTTGAACGTCCCATCTGCCACGACACGACCCTCGGCAATCAATACAATCCGGCTACTGATCTTCTCCACCACATCCATAATGTGTGACGAATAGAAGATCGTTGTGCCTTTCGCGGACAGCTGTGACAAAATCTCTTTCACCACCATCACACTGTTGGCATCCAGCCCGCTGAGCGGTTCATCCAAGAACAGCAGATCAGGATCATGTAGCAGTGCCGAGATTAACAGCACTTTCTGACGCATCCCTTTGGAGAAGGAGGCAATGCGGGAATGATATGATTTTTCCAGTCCAAAACAATCCATCAACAGCCTTGCTTTATAGTCCGCATCTTCATAAGACAAGCCATATAACTCTCCCGTAAACGTTAAATACTCCGCCGGAGTTAATTGTTCATACAGTTCTGCCACTTCCGGTACATACCCGATTCTACGCTTATATTCCACATCGCCGTCAGCGATATCCTGTCCAAAAATACGAACGTTCCCCACATACCCTTCCACTAATCCAAGCAAAATCTTCACTGTTGTACTTTTGCCAGCTCCATTGGGCCCGATGTATCCGATCATCTCCCCCCGATTCACTTCCAGATCGATGCCGTTTAATACATAACGCCCGTTATACCGCATACGTAAGCCTTCAATTGACAGCACTTGTTCTCTAGTCGTTTCCGATCTCATTTGTTCACCAGCCAATTCGTTATCCAGCTCCTTGTCTATACTATTTTCTACAATTCTACTAGTTTACCACAGTTTGGATTAAAGAAACTATGAACAACACTATGAAGTACGACAAAAAGACGCTTCACTCGAAGCGTCTTCCCGTCTGATACGATCAGCCTAAGCTATATAAACCCGTCAAACGGTGGTCGGAGTCGAAAATCATTCCTATACTCCCCCGCAATTTAACAATTAATCCTCGTCATCAAAATCCTGATCAAACGACAACACTTTACCTGTGTTCGCATCGATATCAACGTCTGCCTCACCTTGAGCTGTTCTCAGCTCAATCTCATAGACATAACGACCATTATCACGGTCCAGTTCAACCTTGGTTACTTTGCCACCAGTCACTTGTTTCAGTGCAATGTTGGAAGCTTGTGCAACCGTCAATTTAACCTCATTGGAAGCAGACGCACTCGAAGAGTTACCTGTTCCATTTTCCCGATAATCATCATCGTCATCGTAGTCGTCATCATTAACAACTGCCAAAACCTTACCCGTATAAGCATCCAACCTAACAGTCACATCCGGTTTACCTTTTCGGTCGATCTCAACTTCATAGAACGTTTGACCGTTTCTACGCTCCAGATCCACATCATCCACTTTACCTTCCACTGCTTTCAGCGCTATGGATTTAGCTTGGGATACGGTCAGCAGCTTACCTGTGTTGTTCTGGTTCACACTCGTGGATTGTGTCACTGAGGCTGGTGCGGATTGTGTAGTTTCAGATTGTACTTTTGGCGCCGGTTGCCCGTTCATATTGCCGCTAGCTGCAACAGCTGATCCACCAAGCAACACCGCTGCGGACAAGCTGCCAATCCAAAGTTTATGTTTGTTCATCATCATCATTCATCTCCTCGTTATTGTTCTCGTTCTCGTCTACATATTTAGAATAACCTGGGCGAATGAGAGATTAGAGAGAGAAAGATTAGAATTTGATGAGAAAATGAGGAGAGTATTCTTATCCTTTTTCAGAAAATATTATAAATTGAACTGCAATGAGTGTTGACACGATTACTTCAATGTAAGAAATGTCCTTTCAGGCGATCATCACTTATCAATTCATAGATCCTTATAGAAATTCCTAATCGTCGTCCTTATCCCAAGTTACCGAACGTATGGCACCCGAAATCGCATTCACCTGTACCGTCGCCTCCCGGCCGTCTTCCAGATCGATCTCAACCAGGTAATACGGATTGCCACTGTTCGTGCCACGCAGCTCCACATCGTCCACTTCGCCGGGAACTCTCGCAAGTGCCTTCCGCTCGGCCTGCTTCTCACTTAGAAACTGTGGCTCTTTATCCGTTCCTCCCGTTGCCGATGGCGGAGGTGACTTGATCGCTTTGGACGAAACAATCTCGCCCGTATACGGATCAAGCGTCAGTTCTTGGCGGCTGTTATCCTTGGCTTTTACCACTGCGGTGAACACAGGACTGCCTTGCCGCTCAACCAGTTCCAGCGATACAAGCTGCTCCCCGGCTCTTTGCTTCAGCAACTCCGACTTCATCTGCTCACGGCTCCACAACGTCTTCTCTTCAGCCTGCGGACTCGACTCCAGACGTTTGATGGATTGAACAGCCGCCGTAAATGCATCGACCTGCACATCGTATAAACCTGTCTCCGAACGAAGCTGCATCAAATACGTACCGTCCTTCAGGGTAGAATGAATGATCTCTCCCGGGTATTGATTCAGCACAGATTGCGCGACTGTATCAGCAGATAACTGCTCACGAGCAGGTTCCCACGGTTTCCACCATATCACTGCTACGAGGAGCACTATGGCCAATGTTCCGGTCCCCAACCACAGTAACCTTCGTGATCCTTTCCCTGTATGACTTCTATTTAAATTTTTGTCTCCACGCCTATGCTCATGTTCGTTATCACTTCGTGTCATTTCAGGCTGCTGTTCCTGCTCTGCCATACGCACTTCCTCCTCACATTCTTCCATAACTTATCTGAGTATTCACGTTGAAACGCTATATACTAACCTTGTATGTCATCAGTATAGAAGAGAAGAATGAGAATTTCATGAGAGTGAGCTGCCTCGGCTGTCCGATTTGGATCGTGGTAAAATAATACATGCCTCCGTGCCAACCCCCTCGGTACTCGTTAGCTCAATCTGTGCCCCCACAGCGCTTGCCAGCTCCTTGGCCAGCGACAGTCCGAGACCAGACCCGCTGGCACTTCCGCTTCGGGTTCTGGAGACATCGACCTGGTAAAAACGGTCAAACACTTTCGCCAGATCCTCCTGCCGCATACCTATACCTGTATCCGCGATCCGTATCCGGCAGTGTTCGCTTTGGCTATCCAGTTTGACTTCAATGGCATCTTCACTATATTTGCGAGCATTATCCAGCAAAATAAACAGCAGCTGCTTGAGCTTGCTCTCATCGCTCATCGCCCAGAGGGGGCTTGAAGCGTCACACCGCACTTCTCGGTGATACGCTTCGCGGAATGCACGCGTAGAATCCTCGGCCAGCTTCGCAATATCTACGCGCTCTAGCTCTACATTCCATTGCTCCGGCTGTTTGGCCAGGAGCAACAGCTGCTCCGTCAACTCACGCATACGTACCGATTCCGACAGAATCGCTTCCACCGCTTCATCGAACACTTCAGGCCGCTCCTTCCCCCGGCGCTTGAGCAGACTGGCGTAACTCTCAATGATCGTCAGCGGTGTTTTTAGCTCATGTGACGCATCCGAGACAAAGCGCTCCTGCCGTTCGAAGTTCGACTCCAGCAGATCCATCATGCGATTGAACGTCTGGCCCATCGTGTTCAATTCGTCCTTTGAGGTTTCCTCCAGCGGCAACCGCTTAAAATGTCCACTCGCTTGAATATCACTCATCGTACGTGTCATTTGCTGAATCGGTCTTGTCATGCGGTTCGCCAAAATTCGGCTGGAGATCACCGCAGGAATCAGCGCAATAATGGTGACAATCACCAATACGGTGCGCAGGGTAACAAGCCCCTTCTCTGTTTCTGCCACACTCTGGGTAACCTGCAGGTTTACAACTTCTCCATCCGGCCAAATTAATGGCATGGAAACCCACACATAACCAACCTGATCCACCTGGAGATACGCGGCTTTTTTCTCATTTTCATACTGGTAAGACAATTTGCTGAGTTGTTCAGATGCTGCGGTTGTGGTCACAGGTGAACTGCTGCCGTCTTCATGTACAATGCGCAACATGCCATTCACGGGCGCATAAGCCCGAAGCAGATCATCCGGGGGAATCGAGCCAGCGGACTGACGCACTCCTGCGACGATCGATTCGGCTTCTGCTTCAATCCGGCGAATCTCATTATCAATGGATACTCGCTCAAATACGAAATAGACAGACAGATTCACCGCAATTAACAGCACAGCAAATAAAACCGACGAATATCCGTAGATTTTACTGCGCAAGCTCATGATTGCTCCTTCAGGACGTATCCTACGCCCCTTACGGTATGTATTAGAGGTAGCTTGAATCCGTTATCTACCTTCTTGCGCACATAACGGATATACACGTCCACCACATTGGTATCCCCATAATAATCGTATCCCCACACGGATTGTACGATCTGATCCCGGCTGAGCACCTGACGCTGATTGCGTAGGAGATACACCAGCAGATCAAACTCGCGAGGGGTAAGCTCTATGGCTTGTCCATCTCGAAAAACCTCGCGCGTCCCTTCATGCAGTTTCAAATCAGCAGCAGTTAACCACGCTGTGTCTGCTTCCCGCTGCTGACCTGCCGACTCCCGCACGGTTTCCTGCTTCGGGTCATGATTCAACGTCCTGGCAGAAGAAGCCGCAGCAAGCCGCAGCGCTGCACGAATTCGGGCAAGCAACTCCTCAATCTGAAAAGGCTTCGTGATATAGTCATTGGCGCCAAGATCCAGGCCCGACACTTTATCCTCCACTGAATCCTTCGCTGTCAGCATGAGGATTGGAATAGCTGCATCTCTGGCTCGGATTCGTCGCAAAACCTCGATGCCACTTAGACCAGGCAACATGATATCCAGTAAAATCAAATCCCATTGCCCCTCGCTATACTTTTCCAACCCTTCTGTTCCACTGCTTGCTTTCGTGACCTGATACCCTTCATACTGCAGCTCCAGTTCAAGCAATCGTGCAATTTTGGGCTCATCTTCAATGACCAGCACAGTCTCATTCATGCTGATTCCCCCTCACCCGTCATATCCTTCTCCCGTTAGTTTACAACATCTGTTTACAATTTACCTAAAGCGTCCGATACTGCATGATCTCCAGCTATCAGATCAAAAGCCATCCGATAGGTCTTCTCTTCCTGCAAGGAGGCTGCAATGACACGTGCCACATCTTCACGAGCAATACTGCCTGGTTTCAGGTCAGTACCCACAGCCACTTTGCCGGTTCCCGGTTCATTTTTCAGACCTCCGGGACGGATAATAGTATAGTTCAGATCACTGGCAAACAATGCACGATCCGCAAAATGCTTTGCCACATAATACGGTTTGATCTCTTCCGGCCATTTACTCCGCTGATCGGCACCATAGGCGCTGACTAGAATATATCTGGAAATGTTCTGTTTCGCTGCGGCCTCCATCGTTTTCACTGCACCATCCAGGTCGATTAGCAACGTTTTGTCCGGACCCGTCGAGCCACCTGAACCAGCCGTAAATACGATGGCATTCTGATCTTTCATCGCTTCAGCAAGCTCATCCACGGTACCCTCCAGATCACCTATGACAACCTGTGCACCAAGTTTCTTCAGTGCGTCTGCCTGCTCCGGCTTGCGAATCATGGCCGTAACCTGATGTTTGTCTTCCTGTGCCAGCTGTTCCACCAGGTGTTTACCAATCTGTCCATTTGCTCCAATCACCAGTACGTTCATAATTCATTCTCCTCTCGGGTTGCGCAAAAGAGCGATATCATTGCTCCCTGTCTGCTATATCTTTGTTTATCTTATAGACTCTAATGAAAGCCTCATCCTATCTTTTAAACGAAAGCGGCTGCTTTTAAGCGCTGGCTGAGTCGCTAAACCCTACACATCTTGGGTCCGTGATATATCGTAATACGTTATACCAACAGAATTCTTTGGAACGCGCACGTACTGTCCTGCTCATGATAAAGGAGCCCCCGCCTATCTTCACTATTGCCTATCTTCGCTTCTAATGTCTCTCCTACTATCACTTCTGTTTTCGTTTTCTTTCAGGCTCCTATCGGTTCCGGACGTTCCGTTTAATATCTGTATAAAGCCTTGTGTTCATACCTGTGAGTATCTCCAGTGCTTCGCTTACCATCTGCATGAAGCATCTCTCCTCTTACTTAGATCATATCAAGCAAGTTCAAGTCCAGAAGAGCATAACAAAAAAAGGACGCCCAGTGGGCGCCCTTTAACGTTAGTGCTATAGATTAATAAGCCAGTGCGAACAAGCCATGGATGTGGGACAGGTAACGGATGTTACTTGCTTCTTTCATCATGGTTGCAGGCAGACCTTTCAGACGAGTTTGGTTGCCACCGATCATGCCGACAGCGTCTTTACGACCCAAACTTCCGAGTGTACCGGAGAAGATTGGCGAGAAGGATTCCATTGCGCCACCTTTGAACATTACGCCCAGGTTGTGACCAATGGTTTCACCCATTTGCCAAGCCAATTGTGCTGTTGGAGGGTACGGACGAGCACCTTCGCTAGGGAAGACTACTGCGCTGTCACCAGCAACAAACACATCTTTGTGAGATGTGGATTGCAGTACTTCCGTTACTTTTGCACGGCCGCGATCCACTTCGATTCCACTGTTCGCAACAACCGCATTACCTTGTACGCCACCTGTCCATACGAGTGTGTTCGTAGGGATCGAGCTGCCGTCTTTCAGCAATACTTCGTTTTCTTTCATCTCAGTAATCGCTACGCCAACAATGAAGTTAACGCCGCGTTTTTCGAGACTGGATTTTGCACGATCAACCAGTTCTGGCGGGAAACCAGCCAGAATAGACGGGCCTGCTTCTACAGTGTACAGGGAGATATCATTGAAATCGATACCTTTCTGTTGGCATACGCCTGGCAGAAGGTCAGCGAATTCACCAACAAGCTCGATACCTGTCAAACCGCCGCCACCAATAACAAACGTTGCGTCTGCTTTGTTGCCGGATTGTTTGTAAGCATCCAGACGTGCTTCAACGTGTGCACGAATACGGTTTGCATCGCTAACCGATTTGAGTGTGAAGCTGTACTCCTGCAGTCCCGGAATTCCGAAGAATGCAGTTTCGCTGCCGAGGGCAACGACGAGTGCATCGTAAGAGTATGTGGAGCCGCTAGTCATGAGAACTTTTTTCTCGTCAGGCTTGATTGTATCCACCGTATCGATTTTCAGGTTCACATCTTTACCACGCAGCAATTTTTCAAGCGGGAGAGCAACAGCTTGCTCAGCAATGCTTCCTGCAGCAAGACGGTGCAGTTCCGTAATAATTTGGTGTGTAGGGTAACGGTTCACGACTGTAATTGTCGCTTCTTCCGGAGTCAAGTATTGACGCGCAGTCAGCGCAGTCAACAGACCGCCGTATCCTCCACCCAAGATCAAAATTTGCTTCGACATATCCATCCTCCGTTCTTTCTAAGTCTTAACGTTTCGTTTGCCCACGCTCGTTCAGGATGCTCAGGAAAGATTGAGCAAAACGAAGCGTTTGTTGTACGTTTGGATCTTTAAGCATTTTGAGCATAGCGAACAGGCCAACCGAAGATTGTTCGGTTTGCGCACGGTCATTTGCCTCGATGGCAGCAGAAGCTACACCTTTAGCTTTGTCTACAACAGGTTTAGCGAACTCACCCATTGCACTCATTGTGTCGCTGATCAGAACTTTGTCTGTAGCGATACCTTGCGCGAAGTCGTAAGCTTTCGTCATTGCTGTAACCATTTCAGCCAATTTAGGCAGGTTCTCCACCAATACAGTTAGAGACTCCTGTACCTCAGGCTTCATCAGTTGATCCAGTACGTCCAGGGACTGGCGCTCAGCGCCTTCTGTTACTGGCACCTCTTGTTGAGTAGGCGATTGTGACATAAGAGAAAGTCCTCCTTTACTTTGGGATAGAAGTCCGCGACTTTCATGATGCCTGTCAAGCTGAGCCGAACCACAAATACATCAATACACTAAATGTACCAAATTTCACACATTAGGATAAGCGCAGCCAAAGACCACTCTCACGTATGCATGGTATGTTGGGTCTGTTGCGCACAACACATGTTGACGCACAAAACGACAAGCAGGCCGAAACCGAACTCTATACCCTTATATTACACCTCTTACACATGAACATGAAAAAGAAATTTTTTACACTTGTGAAGATATTGTGAACATTGTAACAAAATCGATTTTTTTGTCAAGGCGCGCTGGCTTGTCCCGACAAGTCATATTTCTTTTCCAAACGCCACGAGCTACCATATGTGGTATTAAGACATGATCACAACAAACCATATGTACGAAAAGCACATATGAAAGTGCATATTGAACGTTTTTTCAGGAATGGATTTCCAAAAATATATCGTTCATGCAACGAATTTGGTCACTTTGGTTATTATGCAGCGATAGCCCCAGCCTTATTCTCTAGGTTCAAACATCGTACTCAAGCAAGTATGGACCTTTTCGAATGAGAATGCAAAAACGAATGACCCCAACGAAAGTTCGCGACAATCTCCAGCCGTCCAGACCCATTCTTAGATGACTTCACAAAGACATGAAATCTGACAACTTGCCAAAACCATTTTGAAATGGATTCTGCGCGTGAACGTTTAGATTATCTTCAGCCCGGTTAATAAGGACTACACCAGACAACGAAGGAGATGTTCGATATGAGTAATTCAACTGGCGATAAAATTAAAGCAGGCATTAACAAGGCCAAAGGCGAAGTGAAGGATCAGATCGGTAACGCGACGAACAACAAGTCACTTCAGGCTGAGGGTAAAATGGATAAGGCCAAAGGGGCCGTTCAAGATAAAGTGGCTGATGTGAAAAAACATCACGAATAATGCATTCAGGCTTGCATTCTCGGATAATCTTTACGCTCCTTGCGTGAAGATCGCAAAGAGTGGCAAACCAGCTTAACCGTCGAAATTTAGGCTCCATTCGTTCGGGTCCATTCCGAACACCTATATCTCATGGCGGGGGCGCAAAAAAAAGCCAAGGAAGGTGCCGAACAACCACCCTTCCCTGGCTTTTTTTTGTTTTTATATCGCTGGTACGGAATACCGTGCCATATCAATGATAAAGCTGCGACTTGTACGCGTCGTATGATACTCCCGGTTGAATAACCTGACCCAGTCGGCATGCTCCTGGTACCAGTGGAATGTTTTCTCCAGTCCCTGCTCCAATGTAGTCTGAGGATACCAGCCAAACGCTGCGCGCAGCTTGCCGGAGTGAACAACCAAGCTAGAACCCCTGGATTGTGTAGGTTCCAGTTCCCTTATCTCCTTCGCTGTTGCTGATCGATCGAGAGGCTCCAGCAACATCCCAATCTCTTGCATTGTCGTTCCAATACCGGTAGAGATGTTATAGGTCTGTCCATCTTGACCATGAGTCATAATCTGCTCGATCGCTCGCAGCGCATCATCGATATACAGAAAATCACGTACAGCTGATCCCTGAATATCCAGTGGCAATCCATCCAGCATGCGCCCTAAGTTACGCGGAATAATGCGATCAGGCACTTGCCATGGCCCGTACAAATTGGTCAGACGGAATGTTTTCACCGGAAGTTGATAACATTGAGCGTAGGATTGAGCTAGTGTCTCGCAGGCAACTTTCGAGGCAGAATAAGGGGAGACTGGTGCATAAGGATCTGATTCGTTGTAAACTCTGCCCCATTCGCCACCGTACACTTCAACGGACGAAGCGAGTAAAAGAGGAATGTCGTGATCGGCAGCATATTGCAGGATAGCTTGTGTACTGAGAGTATTATTGCGAAATACCTCTGCGGGCTGATGATATGAATAGTCGACGTGAGGCATGGCGGCAAGATGAATGATGCAATCGGTGTTGGGGGGCAAATGAATATTGTCTTTAGCAAGGTTACACTTGATGAATGGCATATCGTGCAATGGTGGTCGGTGAACAAGTCTCTGACAATAGTCATCCTGATCGAGTAAAGTGACCTGATGTCCCTTTTGCGCCAAAAATTGTGCAAGATTAAATCCAACAAATCCTGAAGCTCCTGTAACCACAATGTTCACATATTTTCCCCCTATTCATTGTTTTCATCGGGCGCTTTAAAGAGAATGTCTGTATCGAGTATAACCTGAAAATGATACATTTTGTATCATTTTACAAATATTTTTTGTTCCTTTATTCCTTGAAAGGTTAATACATGGAAAGAGGTGAACTAAAATGAGAGATCCAAGGCAAGATAGCGATATCCAGTCTATGAATTTTCAGGACGACGGAGTCATTCCGAACAATCCGCATCTGCCAGTACTTCTATACCAAGGAGTCTGGCGGACCGAGCCTACCCGTGCCGAATCCAACTTGAACCGGAACGGCTGGGGCAATAGCTGGATCAACGGGGTATATGATTATCATCATTACCACAGCAATGCACACGAGGCGCTTGCGGTAATGAGTGGATTTGTGAATTTAATTATAGGCGGTGAGAACGGAAAGAAGGTCTATCTGGAGAGTGGTGACGTCGTTGTATTGCCTGCCGGAACCGGCCATAAACGCCTGGAGGCCAGTCCCGATTTTCGAATCGCGGGAGCTTATCCTGGAGGTATGCGTTACAACACACGTACAGGCAAACCAGGGGAGCGGCCTAAGGTGTTACAAGAGATTTTAGAGGTTCCTGTACCTCGCACAGACCCGGTGTATGGGGAAGGCGGACCTCTAACCAAGCTATGGCTCAATCGCAGGATTTGAGTTGTAGTCGTGTTTTATACCTTCATAAACAGGGGGAGATTTCCGAATGGAGCTACATTCCCCCTGATATTCGAACACGATAGAAACGCATGGCACGCGGGCTGCCCTCCATATCCAGCTTACCTTGTAGTACAAGTTGACGTACCCGGTATTCGATAAAGGAGTCTCCGACATGCTGTTTGCTTGGCTAAGTTTATGAGGAAATCGATTTTTCTGAAGCCTGATGTATTGGTTGTCGTTCATCCTGATCGGGGTTAAGCCGGGTGAAGTGACGTTCCAATTTCCGGCTCGCCCACAAGGATAATGCAATGAACAACACAACGCCGATCCAACGTACCGGATGATCCAGAAACTGCTCTACGTTGGAACCAATATACGTTACAGAGAAAATCATGATACCTTTACCCAGCCCCACCGCCAGCAGGAAGGATAACAACCGCATTCGGGCAATACCTGCAGCCACATTAATAATGACAAACGGTCCCACCGGAAAAATGCTAAGCAGGAACACATAACTGAATGCATTTCTGCGAATCCATACCATGCTTCGCTTTACACGCGGTTTACGTGCCCACTTTTCCACAAAAGCAGACTTCCCGATCTCTCGTACGATCAGAAATGTCACGGTGCAGCCAAGCACCATGCCGATCCATGAGTATAAAAATCCGGCCCACAACCCGTACACCGCTCCGTTCACACCCACAATTAATAACGTTGGGAGCGGAGGTACAAATGACTTCATAAACGTAAGCAAAATGCCCGGCAATGGACCGAGAGAACGAAACTTCTCCAGCCAGAACCGAATATTTTCCTCCGTGATGTATGACATAATATCAAGTGCTGCTGGTGTCATCCGCATCCATCCAATCTATTCGATCTATTTCATTCGTAAAATAACGGGTAGCATTGATCAAAGCAGTACAGTTCAGTTTTAAAACAACTCGACTGCCGCCCTCCAAGTATAACGTACATTGGCATGCGGCATCGTTGTCAATTTGAAGAAATATTTAAATAGGAGAGCAAATCAAAAAGCACACCCTGATCATTCATCTGGATGTGCTTCACATATGAAAGCGCCTGAATCTTCAGGAGCATAGCTTGTCTCTTGCTTATTCCAATCCTGTTTCCTGTATCTCCAGGGCGAGTAATTCTGCCTGATGGGCCGCATTCCATTCGGGGATGCCCGAATGAATGAATTCATCCGCATCCATCGCCGCTTTGGATTGATTGCACAGATTGCAGGCGCATACACAATTGAGCGGTGTTGTATGCCCGCCTTTGGCCCGTGGAAGAAGATGATCAATGGTATCTCCGTAGGAACCACAGAAGTAACAGGTGTACTTGTCGCGGTCCAGAATAAACCGCTTGAAATCCTTGTTGCTGAACAATCGGCGAATGGTATACCGATTGACTACAACAGCAGCTTTTTCCTTTACCAGTGTAACAGCAAGTTCCATGTCCACTTCCTGATGCCAGCGGCGTCCTTTGTCCGTTTTGCCGCGCATGCGCACCATGCCTTGACGGTTGGTCCGGAGCGAAGCCGGATCTTCCGGATCAATCGCTGCCGGCGGCGCGTGATGACGCCGCGGACGGCCATCCATGCCAGCCCCGTGACTGCGGCTGGCATGCGATGGCTCCCGCCCTGCGGCGGCTGGCTTTGCCTTCGCCGCCGCATTGGGCTTGCCCGTGCTGGCATCGCCACGGGCAAGCCCTGGCTCCGGCGCAGAGGCCTCAGCAGCTCCGCTGCGGGCCTGCCCTGCGCCGGGCGCGAGCGCGGCCGCAAGCTTGCGGCGCCGCTTGCGTTTGCGCCGGGCTGCGGGCGGTTCGTCCGCAGCCACAGGCGCTGGCCCTGCTGCCGGGCCTTGCGGCGCAGCCGGCAGCAGGGCTTGGGCCGCCGACGCGGGCTCGGCGGCCGGAACTGCAGCGGCAGCTCGCTTGCGCGCCCGCTGTGCACTGCCCTTGCCATTCGCAGCGGCTGCGCCTGGCGAATGCACATCCCCGGGCGGATGCTCCCCGCCCGGCGGTCCTTCATCCACCGCATGCAGATCGGTGGATGCCTCACCCTCGCTCTCTGCCTGAGCAGAGGCATAAGCACTTATCATGTCTGACGGCTTCTTTTTCCGCCGTCTTCGTCGTTTTTTTCGCTGGCTAGACGTAGCAACCGAAGCAATCGCTACATCCTCCTCCATCTGGTTTTTCAGCACAGCCCCAGCCTCAGAAGATAACTTGCTTGCTAATTCATGTGTATCTACGTGTTTCCCCAGATCACGGCTCTGTTCAATGCGTGCGGCCGATTCCAGCGATGTAATTTGCTCGTTCCGTTCCCGTCCGTTCTTCACCGGAGATGAAGCCATGTCTTCCCGAGGGTTGTCCATCCCATCTTGGCCACGACGTTCAAGCATTACAGATGGAGTTGCCTGGGCCACTCGCATATCACGGTTATGATGTTCTCGTACACCGAGTTGACGACAACGGCGACAGGCTCCGCGTCTGGCTCCAGAACTCGCACGCCTTCCCGTTCTACGCCGAAACTCCGACGCAGGCCGTCGCTCCCCGCAATACATACATATCTTGGTTTGTCGCGTTTCGTGTTCTGTCTTTCCTTCGCGGAAAGGGGCTGATCCTGTCTCCATGGTTGTCACCTCGGTTCCGAATGAATCCGGTTTCTTTCTATTGTATCACAACTGCTCGCGAACACCCTCATAGCCGTAAGCCTTGTACTCCTCCGACTTAAATTCAGTTGCCTGATCACTGCATTCGTGGAGAATATGCTCCACATATTCCAATATATCTTGCATCGGTTTCCCGCATTGTTCACATCTCGTCATGTATGATCACCTTGATCCTGTTCTCGAAGTTTTCTAGTTATTATCATTCCGCCTTATGATTACCCTTCTATTCTGAAAAAGAAACATTCGTTCCCACGATAATCACCCATAGTATCTGCAGACAAGGAATCACCTCAGCACAACAAAAAGCCATTCTCAAGCTCAACCTAAGGCTGAATTTGAAAACGGCTTATGATCAGATATGATCTGACTCCAAGATCAGACGTCCACCTGCCCCGAATGTTGCTGTGGTACAAGACGCGGCTTCGGTTTGGGCAGATTACCAAAGATAATCCAGGCATGTGGCAAGAATCGTGCCGCCAGCCCGACCACAATCCATGAAGCGATCAGTGCAACGCCAAATCCGGCAGCGTACCAAAGATGAATCAACCAGGATACCCCCGTTTGGGGTGGATGCTCACGATAGAACAGAAGGAAAAACGGATGAATCAGATAAATACCAAAGGATAATGCACCCAGTCGATTGAGCGGTTTGACAATCAGTGCAGGACCTTTGCGGTAGAGCAAATATGCAATCTGGATAATGACCAGTGCACAGGCATAGGTATGCACATTCCAGAAAAGCTCATACCATAACGTGTTATAGGTCGCAATTTTCAACCGTAGCAAATAATAAATGTACACGTGAGCAAGTCCAGCCGTGATCCACACTACCCACAGCAAAATCCATGAAATTACACGCACTTTGGTTGCATTCGCCCGGCTGATCACAAACCATTGTTTGATCTGCGGGAAATACACGCCCATAAAAGCTCCTAACATAAAATAGGAGAAGTAGGAGAACGCCCAGCTTCCTTTGTTGGGCACCTGGAATCCGTATTTATTACTGACGATGAAGGCCCATTGAATAAGCAACCCGATCGGGATAGACCATTTTACAACAGAAGGATACTTCTTCAGCAGCCACAGCACGAGTGGGAAGATCAGATAAAATTGCATATTAATAAAGACAAAATATAGATGTGTGTAGGCCTTGCCTGTAAACAACTTCTCAATAAAAGTAATCAACGACTCATTAAATGGACGTCCCTGGTAATGCAGATAATGCAGATAAACATAATACATAATGGAAAATAAAAAGTAGGGCAGTAAAATGTAAACAAAGCGCTTCTTGTAAAAATTCGTGACTAATTTCTTGTCTAGCGGACGAGTATAGTAATTATAGAACAGCACAAAACTGCTCAAAAAAATAAAGGTCGGTGTACCATATTTCATAAAAATATTCACAAAGTTGTACAGCCAATAATAATTCGAATTGGTCATTTCCAGCGAAGCATTGGAGGTGGAATGTACAAATAGCACACCGATAATCGCCATAGCCCGGACGAGATTCAACTCCGGTATTCGTTCTCTTTTCAGTGTTTGACTCATAGTTTAGAGGTTCTCCTTTATGTATTCGTCAATATGTTAAATATGACTTAGTCCATGAAGCTCTCTATCTATTAAAAAGCATATCGCTTAACATGTGTAGTCTATTTGCTTAATATTTCTTTAATTTCCAAGAAGTTTTTATATACTTCACATCGTTACACATGTCAGAAAGGCCACTCTGACGCGACCTGTGGCTTGTTGTGTCGTTACTCTAACTTTTTTTGTTTATTGGTACAAAAATGCTGAATTCAGGTTCATGATCATTGGAATCCTGCTCCATAGGATACACTTCATAGTGCGTAAGCGGCTCATTCGATAGACGGAGTCCCTGTTCTTCAATCCATGCATATATTTGATGATATGAAGATTCAATGGATTCTCCTTTGATATGACTGTATTTCGCATAATCATGTGCCGGAATTTTAAATTGAACCATACCCTCCGGAACACTCGAAGATGCCACGTCATCTACCTGGACGGCAACATAGTGAACAAATCCGATTTCTGTCACATGGTACGACAGCCCGAGTAGCTCATCCGGGTGCATCACATTCCCGATTTCATGCAGGCGACGCTTGAATTCGGTCTGCACCTCGCGAATGCCCCCAGCCCCTGCTTCAGCGAACGTCCCCTCCCATTTCAGACCGATCATTGTCGCGGCCTCTTTACCGATCAACTCCACAGATTGACTTTGTTTCATGCACCTCATCCCTTCGGTTATCAATGCAATCGAAAATTCCATTTTTCCCTGTTCTAAATCTATCTTACACTAAAACAGTTACAAAATATGTAATTAATTACCACATAACCCAATCAGAAGTGCAAGAGCACACCCAAATGCAGATGTGGTTTCTTATTTCGCACATTTCTTAATTTATATAACAAAAGGCAAGGAGCTGCCTCCCTGCCTTCATCAGCATATCAGAATGTAGTTAAGACCTAATTTTTCTCCCGGCTCGCCAAAATCTGCTTGTACACGTCGATGGCTGCCTGCCTGGACACCTTCAGATCTACGATTGCATCCTTGCGTGGCTGGTGAATCTCCTTGCTATGCAAGTCCTTCAACTCAGGTAGCCACTTGCGAATATAGTCGCCTTGAGCATCATACTTCTCAGACTGCGTAACCGGATTATTCACACGGAAATATGGCGCAGCATTTTCACCCAGTGATGCGCACCACAGCCAGTTTCCCCGATTCTGGATGTTATCATAATCTTTCAGCTTCCTTCTGAAGTACGCTTCACCCAGCGTGAACGGACACTGAAGGTTTTTGGTCAGAAACATCGCTGTCAGAATGCGGAGCCGATTGGGCATATGCCCGGTCTCGTTCAGTTCTGTCATGGCAGCATCAATAATCGGAATGCCCGTTTCCGCGTTGCACCAACGTTCGAAATGAGCATCTTGAAGAACAGAGAGATCATACACTTTTTCATACGTAAAGTAATGTTGCTCATAGACTGCCCTGTACAAATAGAAATCGCGAAAGCAGAGCTGTCTAATCCACTCCCCAGCTTCGGAGATACGCTGTGCGGCATCATACATCTTGCGAATAGATACTGCCCCCACAGCTACATAAGAGCTGAGATGGCTTGGCTCATAGGCCTCGTACTCATCCCGATGATCCCCGTAATCCGCCACTCGTTCGGACAGAAAACGATCCAGCAACATATGCGGATCCTCTTCATCTCCTGCCTCGTCCGAATTCCCCAACAAAGCACCAGGAACCTTCATAACCTCCGGCCAATCCACATTTCGTTCAGTTATATTCACGTCTGCAATCGTGGCTGCCGATGGTGGATTAGGATGTTCGTTCATGAATTCAACCCAGCGCCGATGGAAGGCAGCAAAAACCTTATAAGGTTCTGATTTGCCTGTAAACGTGGCAAAAGCTTTCAGATCAACCAGCAAATGATCCGTCAGTTGGGTAAAGGCGATCCCATAAGAATCGCAGACGTTACGTATCTCTCGATCCCGTTCTATCGCATATGGCGTCATATCCCGATGGACGACAATCTCACTGATCTTGTCCTCCATGTGGCTCAGTAACCAATCCACCACTTCAGCAGGTCTGCCATAAGCTACTTGCAACTGCCGTTTGGCTTCCCTATACTTTCTGCCCAGTGCTGCAGCAAGACGGAGGAAGTTCACACCGCTGTGCTCCTTCTCCCGGCCTTGTCGAAGCAGAAATGGATCATAGATCAACACATGCAGGCTCTCTTCTTCCTGCTCACGCAAATAATCCAAAGCGCCTAGATCATCTGTACGTAGATCTTTACGGTGTATGAATAATTTCACGCGCTACACCCCTTCTGCCTGAATATCTATTGTTTGGTCAGACTTTCGTATAGCTTGCTCGTTTCAGGTTCGGGCTGATGACCCAGATCCTCCTTCAAGGTCAATGTGAAGGAATGATACAGTCGCGATATGCCTTGCTGGTCATCCATGGAAGCATAGATTTCCATCATTAATCGGCAGATTTCTTCCGAATAGGGCTCACGTTCCTGCAATTCCATTAATAGCTCAATCGCCTGCTCACCCCGCTCGTGGGACATCTCCCAATGAGCAATATCCATGACGAGTCCCATATACTTGCGCCGGAGCTCCCTGCTCTTGGATCTAGCCCAATCATAGTCATGCTCCTCCAGATAATCGCCGCGATAGAGCAGGGCAATCTGCCTCAGATCGTTCACATTATTCGAAGTGACAGCTTGATAAGACAAGCCTTGCTCAAATTGTTCAATATCGCTTACCAAGTTACCTGTCAGCAGACGATAACGGTTCATATTGTACTCCAGCTTGCCTGTCATATTCCATTCCTTCAATAGTTTGCGAATCTGATAGACAGATGTATGCAACAGTGTCAGCCCTTTATCCTGGGAAACATCGGCCCAAAGCTTATCAAGCAGAACTTCCTTGCTTACCCACTCTTGCCGGTGATGAAACAAAAATGCAAATAGTTCCTGTGATTTGGTGGTACGCCATTTATGTTTCTCCGCGCTATGCTCCAGACTTCTGAATATATCCAGATGTTTAAAGGTCAAAAGACCAGGTGCTTTAAATTCCGACTCCTCGGCGGCTTCCGATTCCGATTCCTGCACCTCCATCGCTGCAGCTGTCTGAGCGTGATAAGACATCGTGCCTGCAATACGATCAATAGTCTTGCTGAGTCTGGCGGAACTGACTGGCTTCAATACATAATCCAGAGCATGCAGCTCGAATGCCTCCACCGCATGGTCCGCATAGGCAGTTACAAATATAATCCGAATGCTCGAATCGAGTTGCTGTATATATTCAGCCGCTTCCAGACCATTAACCTCCGGCATACCAATATCCAAAAATACAACATCCACACGATCGATTGCCAAATAGTGAATACCTTCGCGTGCTGTTGAAAAACATTGAACGGAGTCAATTCTTCCGTCTGACTGCAGCAGGCGCTGCAGATGAAGCTGCGCTGGCTTCTCATCATCAATGACTATGGCTCTCAACGTTCCCCAACCTCCTGCCATGAGAGATTTAATATGGATAGCCGCTGTATCGGCTTTTGCTTCTTCATGTTAACCATAATTACCCAAAATTCACGAACTTAAAGTCTCATGTAAAATGATGAACCTGGTTTAGCGGAATATGAAATTGAATTTGTGTACCGCTTCCTACATGACTTTGGATATTCAGTCCTTGTCCGTAGAGCGACATAAGACGGCGATTGATGTTTTGCAGCCCAACACCTCCTGGACCTTCTGTTCGGCCTGATTTCACCTGAGCCATCCGTTCAGGAGGTATGCCAACACCGTCATCCTGCACACGAACGATGACATCGTCACCTTCCTGGAATATATGAAGCCGCACCGTACCGCCTGCGGCCCTCTCCATGACCCCATGACGAATCGCATTCTCTACAAGCGGTTGAATGGTGAGCGGTGGCAAAAACAACCTTATGTCCGGCTGCACTTCATATTTAACGACAAGCCTGTCTTCAAACCTCGCCTGTTCCAGATGAACGTAGGACTCCACCAATTCGAGTTCTTTGTACAAGGGAACCAGTTGCTCTCGATTTTGAAAATCAAAGCTGCCTCGCAAGTAATGACTCAGTTCGATCAGCAGATCCGTTGCCTTGTCGGGGTCTACAGCACAAGTTGCAATAATTACATTCAGCGCATTGTAAAGAAAATGAGGTTTGATCTGCGCCTGAAGAAAGGCCATCTCCGTTCGAATCGTATCCTGTACAGAAGTACGCAGCTCAATTAGAGTCCTAACCCGCGCCCGTAATTCACCCGCATCGACCGGTTTACTCAAAAAATCATTCGCGCCCGCCTGGAAACCGTGCCGAATATCTTCGGGTAATCCACGAGCAGTTAGCATCAAAATCGGCAGCTCGGACAACGATCGATGCTCCCGTAGCTTGCGGCAAAGCTCTGGACCGGACATTTTCGGCATCATCCAGTCGGTAATAACCAGATCGATGGATGGATGCTGCTCATACAGCTCGATGGCTTTAAAGCCGCTGTCTGCTGCGATGACCCGGTAATGCTCCGTAGAGAGCAAGTTCAGAAGCACATGGCGATTCACAGGGTCATCATCCACAATCAGAATCGTAGGTTCCCCAATGTGCTTCTCATTCTGCTCATATAGTGAACTGGAGTCATTCGAATCCCTAGCAACGTAGTCCTTCGTCTTTTTCCCTTGCGCTGTCACATAACGAGCCTTAACAGGGCTGGTCTGATCTTGCAGCAACGGTAACTGTACAACGGGTAACGTAAAATGAAATGTCGATCCGACTCCCGGCTCTGATTCAACCCATATTTCACCTTCACCCAGCTCAACGAGTTTTTTGGTGATGCTGAGGCCCAGTCCAGTCCCCTCATAAGCCCGTTCCATCGTTCCATTGCTTTGCTCATAAGATTGAAAAATATTGTCTAACCTTTCGGGTGCAATGCCCACGCCAGTATCCGCAACAGATACTCTAACCTTATCCCCTTCAACAGAGGCATACAGCCGTATTACACCATGCTCTGTAAACTTGTAAGCATTACCAAGAAGATTATAGAGAATTTGCCGCAGTCGATCCTCGTCCGCTTGCACCAGCGGCAATGCATCAGGCCATTGCTGAATCAGCACGATGGGCTTGTCCCCAAACGTAAAACCCGAAACTTCAACAACCGTTCGAGCGACCGACTCCAGATCAACAGGAACACGATTCAACTCGATTTCGCTGTTTTTCAGTTTGGAGAAGTCCAAAATGTCATTGACTAACAGGGATAACCTCTTCCCGGTGGCGGTAATCATGGACAGATTTTTGGCTTGTTTTGGAGTAACAGCGCCTGCAGCGCCTTCCAGCATAGACTCCGCAATGTTAATAATGCCATGCAACGGTGTCCTCAGCTCATGCGATGTATTCGCCATGAATTCATCTTTGAGGCTGTCAATCACCAGCAAGCGCTCCGACAAAGCCTCCACTTCAAGGAATGACTGTGCAAAACGAATGGCTGTAACAAACATCTGAATCAGAACAAATAACAGAAGTTCAAGCAAAGCGATAAAGGCGGTGTCAACCGCCACAAATGCCCCGATGGTGAACAGCACAACAACCATGATAATGCTCATAAGGCCGACCAGAGCAAAGTGGCTGTCGTTCGTCCTTTTACGCGACCAATGGATCATCGTTCGTATGGCATAGATCAGAACGGAGAACGAGATGAGCAGCATCGGCGCCTCAAAGGTCGAGAACAGCGTGGTTGGAAAAGTAAGACCAATCAGAGACTGAGCAATCAGCAAAATCAAACCCAAACGCACGAACCAATTATGGACGGCTCCCGGTACTAGTGCAGCTAGATATCGAAGCAAAAAATAATACGAGAACGCTCCGCTGAGAAGTTGAATGCGGAGCATCGCATCGTGCGTCAGGAAAGGTATAAAGGTTGCAAGCAGCTTCTCTCCATGTGTGAGAGCGTACAATGCCCCCGATAGACTGAAAAGTCCTAGAAATTGAAGTTCTTTTTCACTTCGTCGCAGCCTGAATAACACGAGAAAAAAAACAGCGGGCAGCATAAATCCAAACAAGGTCATGAGATCCTTGAGCCCTTCCAGCTGTTGACTCCGGAGAATACTGCCTTCATCCCCGAATAAAACAGATGCTACTATGCCTCCGGAGGCATAACTATAATTAGATACCTGAATAATAATGTCAGCTGTATCTCCCTCTATAGAAGTAAAGCCTGTAAAGGGTAGATTCATTTGACGGTCCGAGTCCTTCGTTACCCCAGGGGCCCCCATACCCCCTATGAGATTTCCGTTAATAAAAATGCGATGTGACATGCGGATATTCTGCGTACGAATCCCATAACGATCTTGCAAGTGACGGGGGGTGAGTTTCACTTGCAAGTGATATGTTCCATAACCTTCTCCCTTGCCAAGTGCTGCATTCCATTTGGACGGAACCGGAACCCCCATAGGTGCGGACAATGGTCTGCGGCCTGACATATCCGCTTCAAAATCTTCCGGGCCGAGCAGCTTGTCAGGATAGTATTCCCAGATGCCATTTAACGGAGCAGCACCTTCCTGGCTGAATTCCCATTGACGTAGATCTATACGCCCCTTTATCGCCTGAGGATTGTCCCGCTCACTGATCCATACCTGGGCGATCCAACCCAGCGGAAGCAGAACAACACAAATGAAACTTAGCGTCAGCATGATCCAGTGTTTTCTCATCTATGTATTCCTTCCACCCTCATTACAGCGACAGATATCACTTTTTGTCGATTTATTTCTATAAGATCCATGTTACACGTTTCCGGTGCTCACGGAAATAGTTCATGAGCAGTTTTAGCCCATTTGATAGCAAAAAAATACTTTTGAGGCTTTCTTATGGGAAATTGCAGCCCAAAAGCCCCGGACTTATTCTCGCCAGATGGAAACCAGGGAGAAGCCGGGGCTCAAGTGATGCTCGTAGGGTAAGTCTTGCAGGGAATTACACCTACCTATCATAACGTTCTCTGTTAATCTAACGATAGCCTGTCATCCATTCACGGCTTCCTATGTTCGTCCGAATTAACAGCCTAGCATCGCTTCATAACTTCCTTATTTAGCTACGCAACGCACATCATCCATTTCATCATATTCGGCGGCGTTTTAAGCTTTACTTGACGGCTTCGGCCAACTTCTGTACAAGACCGGCCCAACCTTGAGCCATACGTTCGCGGATCACTGCGTGAGCCTGTCCGAATTCAGTCAGTTTATCCGCATCCCAGCCGCTATGAATCAATGTAAAATGGGTGCCTTCCGCTTGTTCTGCGAGTTCAAATGTCAACGTCCAGTCTTTACCCCAGCGAAAGGCCAATTTTTGCTGCGGCTTCACTTCAATCACTTGGCAAGGAGACTGTCCAAACGGCCCCGCTTCCAGTGTGAATTCTTGTCCTTCAACAGGCTCCAGGTCGCTGGGCATGAACCATGACCCCAGACCTTCCGCTGTTGAGACCTTCGGCCATACCTTTTCCGCAGGTGCCATCAATACAAGTTCTTCCTTAATATCTGGTAATGCTGTTGGTGATGATTCCATTCATGGTGCCTCCTTGACGCTTTTTTCTAACTCAACCTATAATGGGTTTATCTTACATATAAGGTGTGTGATTCCTATGATAGTCTGCTCTGAAAAACCCATTTCCAAACACTTTTGCTGGAAGGGATAGTTCCGCAAAAATTCACCTTCCACACTTCTGTATTAAACATACTTACTAGTGGAGGTATTACACAATGTCATTCAGTTATTACGGCCCTTTATGCACCAAGGTATACGATATGACCAAGCCTATTGGACACTCCTTGGGAGGCGATATTGAATTTTACAGCAACCTGCTGCAACATTGCAACGGACGCATCCTTGAAGCGATGTCAGGTTCAGGCCGAATGCTCATTCCATTACTCGAAACAGGGTTGAAAGTGAATGGAGTCGATTATTCGGAAGCTATGGTTCAATCCTGCCGTTTTCGATGTACCGAACGTAATCTACCTATGCCTGAGCTATTTGTAGCCGATCTCGTAAATTTGCAGCTTCCCTATCGGTACGAAGCCATTATTATTCCAAGCGGTTCACTGATGCTTATTCAGGATCGTAGTTCTTCTATTCAAGTTTTGCAAAATCTGTATGATCACCTGGAACCAGGGGGCAAGTTAATCTTTGATCTCTTTTTGCCTGACATAACTCAACCCGCTTCGATCGATACTTCAACTATCCACTTACCCGATGGTGACACGATTACAGTTGAAGTGAGAACGACCGAAGTTAATCTGCTTCATCAGTACAAAACAAACCTGATTCGCTACGAACAATGGCACCAAGGCAAACTCGTAGGCACAGAGATGCAGGAACTCACCCTAAGATGGTATGGCATGGAGGAGTTACGTCTTGTGTTGGAGAAGATTGGATTCACCGATATTGAAGTCTATGCAGATTTTAATCCCGGGCAATCCCCTACACATTCCAGCCAAAAGTTCGTATATGAAGCAAGGCGCAAGAGTTAGTTATATGAGTTTGGTGCGCTATTTGAACTAGGCTATACTAGGCCGAACTGAACTAGGCTGACAGCTACGTTTATGGCTCGTCGTTTGAGTTCGCCCATTGTATTCGTTTAAAGTTACGAATCTCCAATCTTACGATTGTTCGGAGAATGTAGAAAGAAGTATGCAATGCTGTGAGTTAACCGGGTGTTCACTTTTCATTGTATCAATATGCAGCCAATAACACCGGTTAACCCAGTCAGCTACCACGAACGATTCACAAACGATTCAAGAAAACACAATGCGAAGTATTGTGGCAAATCAAAATATAGAACTGAACTTCTAACGATCACCACGAACCTTATTTGCCCCTAAAAGGGGCTCTCAAAATTCTAACGATCTCCAGTGAGCTTATTTCATCGAAAAACCTGAAAAACCGTCTCCAATGAAGCAAAATTAGCCAAATAACGTCTCTGGTGATCGTTAGAAATGTTGGAAGCTTCCATTTGCCTAAATAAGGTTTCTCCTGATCGTTAGCGCTCACCACACCCGTTTTACCCTATATGAACACCCTTACTCTAAACTCACACCGCTCCTACTCTGACGTTCACCACTACGCTTACGCTTACCAATACTTTACTGTTACTGTTACTCCTGCTCCTGCTCCTGCTCCTACTCCTACTCTTACTCTTACTCATACTCTTGCTCATACTCACATTGCTGCTTGCTCCTGCCTCACCCTAGCACTCATGTCCACACTTATACTTACACTAGTACTTATACTCATGCTGATACTCATATTCATATTCATATTCATGTTCATACCATCTCACGATACTCCACAGCTCTCTAAAATCTATAATCATATCCAGGGACCATACGAATATGCTCCCTGGGCATCCCTATCTATAAATAAGCCGCAGGATCACTTTCCCAGCACTCAGTACCCGGTGTCCTGCTTCCTGATAGTAGGCGTCAGCCAACAGAACCTTTAATATCCACGGGAGTATTGCTCGGCAATCGCCGCCTGCTCCTTGTTAACGCCCAGCTCAAGGGCTGCATGATTAGCCCAGTATGGGTCACGCAACATACCTCTTCCAATCGCAACCAAATCAGCATCACCATTACCGATTACAGACTGTGCCAGTGCTGCATCCTCCAGCATGCCTACAGCGATGACAGGCGCCTTCAACTCTTCCCGGAAACGACGGGCAAAAGGAACCTGATACCCCGGATAGTTACCAGGTTTACGCTGACCGGATGGCCCCTCGCCCCCGGAGCTGACGTGGAACATGTCCACGCCTGCTTCCTGATAGGCACGACCGATCTCAATCATATGATCGAGATCATACCCCCCGTCCGCATATTCCACCGCAGAGATTCGCATAATTAGCGGCATGTCAGCAGGCATTTCTTTTTTCACCGCATGAATCACCTCTGCGCCAAAACGAGACAGATCTTGTCCATACACATCCTCGCGATGATTCATCAGCGGAGAATGAAATTGGTGAATCAGATAACCATGCGCACCATGAAGCTCAATTGCATCCACGCCCGCCCGAACCGCGCGACGCACGCCATCTGCAAACTTCTGTACCATCGCTTCCACTTCTTCGGTGGTCAACGCACGCGGCTCTTTATATTTTTCTCCCGGGAACGTGACAACAGATGGAGCAACAGGCTGGGGCGCATCCTCGGCTTTACGTCCTGCATGTGCGATCTGGATCGCCACTTTAGAGCCATGGGCATGTATTCCCTCCACCAGCTTGGTAAAGGCCGGGATATGTTCATCTGACCAGATCCCAAGGTCATTGTCCGTAATGCGTCCATCCGGATCGACGTCCGTCATCTCGATAATAATCAGTCCTGTTCCACCAACGGCACGGCTCACATAGTGAACCTGATGCCAGTCATTCGGGATGCCGTCCTTGGCTGTGACCGAATATTGGCACATGGGCGCCATAACGACACGGTTCTGTAACTCTAGGCTTTTGAATTGATAAGGTGAGAATAACTGCTCTGCCATTGTTAAGTACAACTCCTATCCAAGGTTTATATTTGTAGTTCAGCTGCGTGAATATGTCATCCGCCCGAACTTAATCAGTTTGGTTCCTGATCGGAGAACATTTTCCCGTTTTTGCCGTAGTTATCTTGCTCCAAATCCTCTATGAAAATAAAAACCTTACTTGCTTCCACACCCAGCGTATCGCAAGCAACCTCGGTCATTCGTTCGATCAACTGGCGCTTCTGCTCCTTTGTTTTGCCTTCCAGCATCTTCACTGTAATAAATGGCATGATCTAAACACATCCTTTCTTCATAGCTATTATGAACCTGAGGTTCAAAAATTCAAGTACGCACTTTTTTGTGCCCTTCCACAGGCAGTCTTCTCAGCTTCATATCACATTCCATCGCGTCAGCAGAATACCCTTCTCGTAACCAGGCCAAAACATGGTATGATAGCGTTACGAGCCCGCCAAAAGGGATATCCTACCAATAGGCTTCCGTTTTGAAAGGCTCAAGAGGATGTCAAAATTCAAAATCCAGCAAAACGCAAAGACATTCTGGAGTACCCGATTCCCTGAAGATAATGCGATCGAATGATAACGTTACACTTGTCTTGCCTGGCACATCATATTCAACCTATATATTACCCATAAAGGAGCGATTACACTTGAAAGATATATTGATTCAGAGACTCAGCACATACGTAAAGATGGATACCCAATCCGATGAAAATAGTGACACCTGCCCATCCACGCCCGGACAACTGGCGCTGGGCAAGGTGCTTGTTGAAGAATGTACCTCCATCGGACTGCAAGAAGTTACGATGGATGAGAACGGCTACGTAATGGCTACCCTTCCGTCCAATACGGACAAGGATGTGCCTGTCATTGGATTCCTCGCTCATCTCGACACAGCCACCGACTTTACCGGAAAAAATGTAAAACCACAGATTGTCGAGAACTATGACGGTGCAGATCTCGTGCTGAACCGAGAACTGGACGTTATTTTGTCCACCAAAGACTTCCCGGAACTCCATGAGTATAAAGGCCATACGTTGATTACCACCGACGGCACAACACTGCTAGGTGCAGATAATAAAGCAGGGATTGCCGAGATCATGACCGCGATGGCTTATCTGATGGAGCACCCGGAAGTGAAACACGGCAAGATTCGGGTTGCTTTTACTCCCGATGAAGAGATCGGCCGCGGTCCACACAAGTTTGATGTCGCTGCCTTTGGTGCTAAATATGCGTTTACCGTAGACGGTGGGCCACTGGGGGAACTGGAATATGAGAGTTTTAACGCGGCAGCGGCCAAGATTACGGTACGTGGTACGAATGTGCATCCCGGCACGGCAAAAGGCAAAATGGTGAATTCACTGAAAATCGCGATGGAGTTAAACAGCAAGCTACCTGTAGAGGAAGCACCTGAATCGACTGAAGGTTATGAAGGCTTCTACCACCTGCTGGCGATGGAAGGTGATGTAGAGCTGACGAAGATGCACTATATTATTCGCGATTTTGATCGGGAGAAGTTTGAAGCACGCAAAACCAACCTGTTAAACATCACAAGCGAACTGCAAGCGAAGTATGGAGATAAAAGTGTTACGGTAGAGATGAACGACCAGTACTATAATATGCGTGAAAAAATTGAGCCGGTTCGCCAGATCGTTGATATCGCGCACGAAGCTATGACAAAACTGGGTATCGAGCCAATTATTCGCCCAATTCGGGGAGGAACAGACGGCTCCCAGCTCTCCTACATGGGCATGCCAACACCGAATATCTTCACGGGCGGGGAAAATTACCACGGCAAGTTCGAATACGTATCGGTAGATAATATGGTAAAGGCCACACAGGTCATTGTGGAGATTGCACAATTATTTGAGCAGCAGGGAAATGTCTGATCGAAGCAGATAGGACCAAGGTCGATTCATATATATAAGACCAAATGAAAAAGAGCACCTTATTCGTTGAAGGGTGCTCTTTTTATTATGACGGGCGGGATTGAACATGCGGGGTACAAGGAATGTAAAGTAAGTCAGCGAACAACGTTGCATGGTGCAAAGACACTTACTTATTCGTACTATGATCTCCTGCAATTTACTCGTACACATTACCTCCTGCAATCTCTCGCAGTTCCTCCACGTTCTGAATGATAATCTTTCGTCTTACTTTGCGAATAATATCTCGTCTGCACAAGTCCTGAATGACCCGATTGAGATGCCTGTAGCTGGTACCCAGCAGATCAGCAAGTTCCGTCAATTTGGATGTCTGAATCTCCTCTGATGCAGCCGTATCTTGATCAGCTGTAGATAACATATAGCTGGCAAACCTGCTTTCAACAGGATACAACATGTTCAGGCTCGACAGATTGGAGAACGTGTACAGCTTGTGTGTCACCTGACTCAGCATAAAATGGAGGAATTTCGGATTCTCGGCATACGTGTTCTGAATGACACGGTAGCTGATGGCGAGTAACAAACTGCGATTCACAGATTGCACGATATTGTTCGCTTCTTTTCCGTTCACAAGCTCCAAGTCACCCACAAGGGAAAGTGGTGTACTGAATCTGAGCAACAGTGACTTGCCATTTGGCAGTGTTGTGAAGATTTTGAGCTTACCTTCAACGAGAAAATATAAGCGTTCAGGACGTTCTCCTTTTTCACAAATAATCTCGCCCTTCTCCGCCTCCAGCAGACGCAGCTCGGCTATTAACGTTTCGTCCAGCACCTGATCTAATTCATGCTCCCGCACAAGTTGCCGCATAAGCTCAAAGTTCAACACTTCCTTCATCCAACCCCACCTCCAACGTGATCTATCTGATTAACAAAATAAATGGACACATGTCCTATATTTCAATCAAATTCGCAACGAATAATTGGCATAAAAACAGTTACAACTAGAACTAATATCCAAGAAAACGCACCACATGGGAAAAAGTTCGAAGTTCATTTGGAAAATAGTTCGAATTTCATGCAATCAAGCATTCAGGATATCCGATTTTTGTCCGATGAACAATAGAGGTTCTGCAAATTTTCCAATTCACTTCACATTTAAATATTGAGAGGATGATTTAGTTCCATGAGTAACATAAACATTATTGATGCACTGTTAAAATCCTTGCCGTATATTAGTCTAATCCTTCGGGAGCCAGCCAGCCTGACCGTGTATGACCACGAGAAAGTATTAGATGTAATTATGACAGAGAAGTTCAATCTTGGTTTTGAAAAAGGCATGAGACTTTTGGAATCCTTTCAAAACTTCGCCGTTTTGAAAAATGGAAGAGAAGCCACCCTCTCTACACTACCTAAGGAGATTTATGGAATTGAGCTAGACACACTGAATGTTCCTATCTTTGATGATCATAATAACGTTGTTGCTGTATTCTGTGTGTCCTATGACCAATCGAATCAGAATCAACTGGAGGACATCGTCCAAGAAAATCAAGACATCAATGCAAACCTTGTTGACATGGTGCAGCATGTAGCCGCTCATGCCGAAGAATTGCAGGCTACCAGTGAGCAGATTTTGGAGAACACACGACTGGCTGTCCAGAACTCATCCCAGATTAACAAGGTTGCTGGTTTCATTCGTGAAATTTCCGAACAGACCAACTTGCTTGGCCTGAATGCCGCAATTGAGGCAGCCCGTGTAGGTGAAGCCGGTGCCGGGTTTGGTGTCGTGGCATCCGAAGTGCGTAAACTATCTGTTGATGCGAAACAAGCAACGACCGATATTGATGCCAGCTTGAAAGAGGTACAGCAAGTGATTCAGCAGATGGAGGTTGAAGTATCCCAGATCGCCGCTTCTTCACAAGAACAGGCAACACTGGTTGCATCGTTCACCGATGTCATCGAGAAGCTGAATGATACGGGCACACGTATGAAAGCTCTGTCTGAGCAGCTAATCACTTACTCCGTACAAAAGTAAAATAGGGAAACAAGAACAACTCCTACACGAACGATCCACATAAAAACCTTATTAATAGATTGAAGTATGTACTAAACAGGACTTGGATGCCATCATGGTAGTCCAAGTCCTGTTTTATGGTGCCTTATAACAAGCTTATTCGTTTGTTTATTAAACCTTTGAACGAACCAGAATTGACATCAATCTAAATCATGCACAATATTATCCTGTCGCATCCAGCTCTGCACCCGTTACTTCCTCTTCCGACTCCCAGCATTCAATTTCACCAGGAATATGAATACGATCACGGGTAAAGACAGGATCACGTCCCTCGGCCTTTTGACGCTTATAATCCTTCAAAGCTTCAAAAGTGACTTTAGACAGCATCAAAATGGCAATCAGATTAACCACAACCATCAGCCCCATGAATAAGTCAGCCAAATCCCAAACAAGTTGCACCTTCGCTACCGCGCCGAACAGCACCATGCTAATTACAGCAACGCGATAAATCCAGAGCCAAACTTTGTTAGACTTAATAAATTCAATGTTTGTTTCCCCATAATAATAGTTACCAATCAACGTACTGAAGGCAAACAGGAATACCATCACTGCCAGGAAGCCTGACGCCCACGAACCGATGTGTACACTGAGCGCAGCTTGAGTCAGCTCAATACCACCCAGATCTGAACCCTGATATACCCCGGATAACAAAATAATCATAGCCGTACTTGTGCAAATAACCAGTGTATCTGTCAGAACGCCAAACGCTTGGATCAGACCTTGTTTGACCGGATGAGAGGTATCTGCCGTTGCCGCAGCATTCGGTGCACTACCCATCCCGGCTTCATTTGAGAATAATCCGCGTTTCACGCCATTCATCAGCGCAGCCCCCAGTGTCCCGCCAGCGACCTGTTCGATGCCAAAGGCATTTTTCACAATCAATGCAATCATGGCTGGAAGTTCTGTGATGTTTGCGAGCACGATAAATGCAGCCACACCAATATACAACACTGCGAGCACAACCACGATATATTCTGATGCTTTCGCGATCCGTTTAACCCCGCCCATAATGATACCTGCAAAAACAACGGCCATAATAATACCAACCGTCAAGCGATCCGTTCCAAAAGAGTTCTGGAATGCCACTGTAATGGTGTTGGACTGTACAGCGTTAAAGACCAAGCCGAACGAAAGGGTGATCAGGATAGCAAAAAGAACCCCCATCCATCTTTTTCCAAGCCCCCGCTCCATATAGTAGGCCGGCCCTCCGCGAAATCCGCCTTTGTCCTTAACCTTGTAGATCTGAGCCAGCGTGCTCTCAACAAAGCTCGAAGCCGATCCGATAATCGCAATAATCCACATCCAGAAAACAGCACCAGGTCCCCCTAAAGCTATGGCAAGTGCGATCCCTGTAATGTTTCCCGTACCCACGCGTGCGGCCATACTGATACAAAAGGCTTGAAATGGCGAGATTTTACCCGGTTCCTTGCTCTTTGGCTCTCTGAGCACCTTGACCATATCACCGATCATACGGAACTGCATGAACTTCGTTTTCGATGTGAAATAGACACCGCAGACGACCAGCAGAATGATTAACAGTTTAGACCAGAGAAAATCATTGAAAATAACGACAACATCTTGTATTGTTTGCTCCATCGATACGCCCCTTATTATGATGTATTATAAAAAAAGACTACTGCATTCGTTTCTTATCCCAGCCCTGTGTCTGACCGAGTGTTGTGCTTGAAACAACTGAAAATTTGCAACATTTTACACAACCATAGACTCAGACTAATACATGTTACTTATACTACAAGCGCATCTACCGAAATAGACAAATACCTACATGATTTCTGCACATTTTTTTTGAAAATGCGCCTCTCTCATCCAGTCACTGTCATCTAACCTCACATGTGAGCTTCTATGCAGAATCGCGATTGGGAAGTATGATAGGTGAGGTGCCTCAGGAGATGGAGATAGCCATTATGTGAAGTAAACAAGATTTTATGGCGACAAGAATCGCCGTTTAAATAGAGCTTTTCAAGCAACACCGTGATGAATTGGAAAGGACGTGAAAGATTTGCGTTATTTTATCGTGGATGATGATCCAAGCGTGCGTTCCATGCTAATGGACATTATTGAAGATGAAGGATTGGGTGACATTGCCGGGGAAGCCGAGGATGGAGCACATATTCATGCCGAATTGCTGGAGCTGCATAAGGTGGATGTCCTGCTGATCGATCTGTTGATGCCGCATCAAGACGGGATACAGACCGTTCGTGCGCTTGAAGGAAAGTTCAAAGGCAAGATCGTAATGATCTCCCAGATTGAGTCCAAAAACATGATTGGAGAAGCCTACTCCTTAGGCATTGAGTATTATATTACGAAACCGATTAACCGGCTGGAGATTTTATCCGTGTTGCGCCTTGTTGAAGAGAGACTGCGTATGCAGCAGTCTATAGCGGATATTCAGCGTACGCTACAAGGACTGACGGGTTTACAGACAGGTGAGCGCAAGCAGGCACAGGCTCCGGACAAAACCATTACTACCACAGGTCATTTTCTATTGTCCGAGATGGGCATGATTGGGGAGGCGGGCAGCCGAGATCTACTAGACATGCTGGAATACCTCGAACAACTAGAGACGGAGGAACATAAGCTATCACCTTACACCTTTCCTTCGCTCAAAGACATCTTCCAGCAAGTAGCTCAGCGTAAACTAGGAGAGACTGCCTCGGTTGCAGACATTACCAAAGAGGTAAAAGCATCGGAACAGCGGGTACGCAGAGCCATTTTTCAGACACTGAGCCATGTGGTTTCTCTTGGATTGACGGATTATACCCATCCGAAATTTGAGAACTACGCTTCCAAATTTTTTGATTTTACCGAGATTCGCAAAAAAATGCTCGAACTGCAAAACAACGTGGAGCCCTCACTATCCCAAACCCGTATCAATACAAAAAAATTCGTGCAGGTGTTGTACTTGGAAGCCAAACGCATGCTTCATTAAACCCAAAAGGGCATGAATGATCCACCTTCAAAGCTCTCTCACAGTGATGTGAGATTAGCCCTGACGGCGGTCTTCATGCCCTTCCTAGATTGGGGTTGATGTGCTGCTCTGTTCGCCCAAACCATACAAGTCATATCATGATACATTGTTGCGATATATAGTTGCATTCCCGTTTCATACCACTCTCACGTTCGCGTCTGACTCCGGGATATTCGATTATACTCATTAATCAATTCATCCAGTGCCATTGACTGGCGAATGACTTCAGGA
This sequence comes from Paenibacillus amylolyticus, assembly GCF_003719335.1. Taxonomy (GTDB): domain Bacteria; phylum Bacillota; class Bacilli; order Paenibacillales; family Paenibacillaceae; genus Paenibacillus; species Paenibacillus amylolyticus_D. The sequence continues at coordinate 244,980 of NZ_RIAS01000004.1, read as the reverse complement.
TGTCCAAGCCTTCCCTTATTATGCTCCACCAGTTTATGAAGGTTATGCCTGGCTTTTTCTATTTTATTTTTCAAATCCAAACTCATAACCATGGCCCCTGATACCTCCTTCATTTGTGTTCCATTGTAGTGTTTCCTGTCAATCTATAGTTGGATTAACATATGGCATAGGAGACATGGATGTTTTGTATGCTTCTCCAAAATTTGAAAGGGCTAATTTTATTCTAATAGAGATTGGTGAAAAATACCAGATGTAACGCCATGTTGTCACTTTCTCCCCACTCTATACGTAGCCTCTGTTTATGCCTTTTCCGCATGAAAAGGTTTTGTGTCATAATTGTGTATTTTATAAAAATAAACCAAAATGCACCCCTCCAATCTCGAACCCCATAGTTGGTGTCCTTCTGAGAATGGAGAGATGCTCTCGGTTACCTCTTATTTATGTCGGATGAAGCGTTCCTGTTGTTATGCTGACGTATATTTACACATTGGATATCCGTTATTAGATGTGGAATATCAGTTCGTAACTTTCACTTGTATCGTTTCACTTGTAGTCTTCCCATTATCATTAATCCATTCCACTACATATTCATAATCACCGACGGCACGATCTTTGATCTCAACCTTGGCTGTCTGCGCATGAGGAGAAGATGCTGTTAGCGGCTGGCTGTCAATCTCAGTACCATTCTCATACAATCGGTATGATGTGGCATTTGTGCCCCACCACATATTCATTGTGATCGTATAGTTGCCATCTCCATCCCAATTGTCGTGGGACAACTCAGGCTTGGATGGTTCAGCATTACGAACGGTTATCGTCAGCGGCTGACATTCCGTCTTACCTTTGGCATTCGTTAGCTCACACGTATATATATAGGTGCCATTGGCCCGACCTTGAATGGAAGTGGATGCCTTCTGTGCTGCAGGGGTAGATGCAGATAACTTCTGACTATCCAGCAGTTCTCCGTTCTCATAGAGCTTATACTCCGTACCATTATTCCCCCACCACATGTTCATGGTCACCGTATAGGTTCCATCACTAAGCCCGTTTCCGTGACCGTTATTGTCTGACAGAACAGGTACTCCGGGAGCACCGGCAACCTGATCCCCGGCCACTACCGTTATTTCAACGGTTGCCTCGGCGCTCAGTCCTGCACCATTCTCCGCACGAGCCGTAAAGATATGCTTGCCGACAAGCCCAGTCAGTGCAATCTCATCCCCTGACTGCACAATCCCGCCATCCCAAGTCAGCTCCAGACGTGTAATCCCCGATTCAGGGTCTTCAGCCTTCACCTTCACTTGAAGCACATCATCCTCACTCAACTGCTCCGCAGGCATACCTGTTATGACTGGAGGTGTAGTGTCTTCTGGCTCTTGACTGCCACCCACATAACGAATATTCGGTGCCTTGGGTTGCTCCATGTCTGTACCGAGATAAAAGCTGGTGTGTGGCGGCTGGTTATAAGCAACATTTTGCCATGCTACGCCGAGGCGATAGACCGGATCATGCATCAGCGTACGAAGCCGCACGTCGGTCTCATCGGTCGTGGTATAGATCCGCAGCTCGGTGCTGTCTTGACTGCGCCAAATGACTTCCTCACGCCAGTCACCAAACAGATCAGCTTGTAAGCTTGGATTGGCTTTGGTTCCATTGTTGGAAGCAGCCCCTGTTGCTGTCAGCAGGTTAACCGTAGTTTGGTTCTCGTAGTCCCACTTGTCAATTCGAATACCATCCTGCAATTCACGCAGCAAATCTCCGTCCCACCAGATGCCAAAGTTGGTCGAGGAAGGAATTTTGGTTGTAATCAACTCTCCCTTGGCACTGTACAGTCCGGTAATCGGGATATGCTGTTCATTCGTAATTGTGGCTGCCCACACTTCAGCACCCGGATAGTTTGGATCGATATCAGCCGCCATGCCGCGCCCCGTGTCCATCCCCGTGAACACGCCCCACAGCACTTCACCTGTGGCTGCATCTCTCATCTCCATGCCGTATTTCGAGCTTCGATCCTCATGTACCCCGAATACCTCCATGCCCGGACGGGTTGGATCAAGGTCACTCAGATGCATGGCGTCTCCATGTCCCAGTCTTGTGTTGTATAGCGGCTTGCCATCATCATCAATCGCCATCGCTCCGAATGTAATCTCATCCTTGCCATCACCGTCCACATCACCTACAGACAAGTTGTGATTCCCCTGACCTGCGTAGGAACCATAACCCTCATCGTTCGAGTCAAAACGCCATACCTGACTGAGCTTACCATCCTGAAAATTGTAAGAAGCAAGCACCGTACGTGTGTAATACCCGCGGCTAAACATCGCACTCGGATGCTCCCCGTCCAGATAGGCAACAGCCGCAAGGAAGCGGTCTACACGGTTTCCGTATCCGTCCCCCCATGCAGCAACATCTCCGCGCGGCGGATCATACTTCACCGTATCCAGCGCCGCCCCGGTCTCTCCATCAAATACGGTTAGAAACTCATCACCCAGCAGCACATATCCGGAGCTGTTACGATGATCTGCATTCGCATCCCCGATGACTTTCCCTTGTCCGTCAACGGTTCCGTCTGCGGTCTTCATCATCAGTTCAGTGCGGCCATCTCCATCAAAATCATAGACCAGAAACGGTGAGTAATGTGCACCTGCCCGGATATTCGGCCCCATATTGATCCGCCAGAGACGGGTTCCGTCCAACTTGTAGGCATCCATATATACGATGCCGGTAATGCCGGCCTGAGAATTATCCTTGCCGTTATTCGGCGACCACATGAGTACAATTTCGTACTCGCCGTCTCCATCCACATCCCCGACACTGGCATCCCCTGCGTAATAGGAATACGGCTGCCCGTCTTTGGTATACGCATCGGCAGGTTTCTGCAGCGGCACAGACAGGTATTGCTCCTGCCATACACCGAACTCTTTCGTCGCTGGCTTCTCTATTCCATTTTCTACCGTTGTAACACGGTATTTAGAGCTGTCCACACCTTCGGCATCCGTATAGTTCGTGCTTCCTGTCAGCGGCTCTGCGTTAAGCTTCACATCATCACGATACAGATTGAAAGCGATCGAATCCGCATCCAGGCCCAGCATGCGCCAACCGATGTAGTTGCCTTGCCCCGTTTTCACCGCAACCGGTGCACGATCCAAATACTCCATGGCCCGGTTCAGCGTTGTGGCTACCGGAGTTTCAAGCACGCTGGACAGCTCGGATATGCCACCTGCATTCACTGAGGCCACTTTATAATAATAAGGAACCGTACTAAGAATGGTGGAGTCTTTATACGAAGTTTCCTTGGTCCGACCAATCATCTCATACGGCCCACTCTGGCTTTTGGAACGATAGATTTGGTAAAATCGTGCACCAGTAGCTTCATTCCATATGAAGGAGACATCGTTTTTCTGGATCTCTTGTAACGCCAGCCCGGAAGGTGCTTCCGCTTTCGTTACACTCGGGTCAATTGTAGATACGTTCAGTGCATTGGATGCCAGCGACTCCATTCCTGTCTGATCCACTGCCGATACTGTGTACACGTAGTTCATCCCAAGTTCGATCTGGTTATCTGTGTAGGCAGGATTATCAACTGTAGCAAGCAATTCGGGTTTAGTTGCTCCGGCAGATTGCCGATAGACCTTGTACTGTACATCTCTAGCAGCTGCCTCCCACGACAATACTGCACGGATCGGATCACTGTTCAGATCGAGTTCATCCAGTTGAAGCCCGGATGGAGCCATAAAGGTTGGTGTGATCTCCAAACCGTTCAGATGCGCGGTCTGTCCACTAAACACCAGATTCATCTGACCATCCTGAACCTGGACATCGTTGATCACTTTTTCTGCGATATTCTGTGCACCGGAAGATACCGTCCCATAGTCCTTGCCCTCGATATTGATATTGGTTCGAGCGGAGCCGATCCAGTCCCCAATGTAGGCTTTAACCGAATAACCGCCATTCGGCATATCTACCTTAAACTCATAATTCCCGCCAAAATAGATGACGAAGTCACGGCGCAGCGCATCCGTGGCACTGCCACGATCCCGATCGGCCATATTGGCCGAAGAGGTAAGGCCATATCCTCGCTCCGGCGTGTATAACGTATTTCGAGTCACTTCGTTATACCCTTCTGCGACCGGAGAGCCCACTGGACCGAAGTCGTATCGATATGCAGCCGATTTCGTTGTGAAACTCACCTCGTCCGAAGGCTCGGATTCGCCTCGACCATTCACGGCAGTCACACGTACCATGTAGGTCTCACCTTCGGTAAGGCCAGATAAGGTCATGGTTGGAACCGTTGCTGTTCCAGCAAGCGTATACGCAGATGCTGGCTCGGAGGACAGCTTGCGATAGATTTTGTAGATATCCGCTGTATCATCTGCTGTCCATTTCAATACAGCACCGGCATTGCTGATGCTGCCAGCTTTCAAACCGCTTGGTTTCACCGGAACCTCGGCAGGCACTTCAGCATCTTTCACTGCATCCGCCAATGGAATATCAAGTTCACGCACCGCACCCGCTACCATTCTTGCGATCTGAATGGCACCATACTCCTGAAAATGCGTATTGTCAGCAACTCCGTTAGGGAACGCCTGATAAATCCCCGGTGCAACATGCAGGAACACCGACAACGTAGCCTCAGGCCCAATCGAGTCATAATACTCAACACTGAGTCTGCTCAGATCGATCAGAAGCACATCGTTTTCGGACGCTACCTCTTTGGCTGCCTGAACATATTCAGGGAAGGAAACATTGAATTTGCCCGCACTTGCATTGAAGTCCCTGCGCCCCATCGGCGTTACCAGAATCGGCGTTGCCCCCCGTTGCCGCACACCGTCTATGTAGGTTTTCAGATAGATTTTGTAATCGGCCGGGGAAGCGTAGCGGTCAGGCACACTGATGGTGGCATCATTATGTCCGAACTGTACAAATAGATAGTCTCCTGGACGGATCACTCTCAGAATTTCATCCAATCTCCCTTGAAAAATAAATGACTTGGAGCTGCGTCCGCCAATGGAATGATTTTTGATCTCCACAGAGTCATTGAAAAAGGAAGGGAACATCTGCCCCCAGCCCGCTTGCGGTTCCCAATACGGATTGTAGGTTTGCATCGTGGAGTCCCCTGCCAGATACAGAACAGGTTTGCTTCCGGCATCACGCTCAGCTTGCTTGGTAATAACCAGTGCATTCAAATTCGCAGCAGCACCGGAGAAGACCAGATTCATCTGACCATCCACCAATGCGATATCAAAATTCATCTCCAAATACTCGCCTGCAGCCTTGCTGTTCAGCTGCACCTTGTTCATGCTTTCTACATCTATTGCAATCTCTGTAGCTCCGGCTGCATCCCCGGCAACAAGCGAGACCGTATAGTCACCGTTCGGCAGATCCACGTTGAATTGTCCACCTGCAGCAAATGTTGCAAAATCAGACTTGATCGGATCACTCGTTCCACGGTCCTGCACCGTCACCTTAGATGCATCCGCAAAACCATATCCCCGTTCCGTTGTATAAACTGCATCCGCCCCCACACCGGTATACCCCTCCGCCACAGCCCCTGATCCAAAATCATATTGATAAACGGTTGTTTCCCCCGTATCAACAGCTGAATCCGGTTCTGCCGCACTTACTGCTGTCGTGCCAAAGAATGCACTCCATCCCAAGCTGGAAATCGTAAATATAAATATCAGCAAAATCAAGCCCAGCTGTCGTGTCTGTTTTGCAATCATCTACACCCACCCTTTCGTTTCTTCAACATGTCCTTCCACTTCCCTTATCATCATGACCTTGCACTTCTTGATCGTGGAATACGTACAGACTTTCCTGCTGAATTCAAATAAGTAAGCGCTTGCATTTTGTTGGTTTACAACCTTCCTCCGCTACTTACGACCCTCTCCGTCCTTCCCTGGTTCCGATTCCAGTTCCCCCTTTCCTGCCGCAGTTTATGCCGCCACTCTCAGGCTCGGCCGAACTGCAGATTTGATTTCCCCTCGATACTAACGTTAAATTTCTGGAAATAACATGTAATTATCCGTCTTTTTTCACCACAAACCCGATATATTAAAGCCAACCCATTCAACTGACTGTCACATAAGCAACCGTTTTCCGCTGTTTCAGGTAATAAATCCCCTTTCCTTAACCGGGCCATTCGGTTACAATAGGGCGATATGTGTGTCCGGGTCCGGCGGATGCCAAATGAAGTTCGAGGATGGCCTGTACAGGTTCATCATCCAGATTTGATATTATTGGAGGCTTATCAACACCATGCAAACCGAGTCACAGACTAAAGTCAAAATCATAAACGCCGATCCCAGCGCGATGGGATTATTTGGGCTTGCGATCGTAACCCTTGTCGCGTCTTCCCAAAAGCTCGGCATTACCGACGGACTTAGCTACGCTATTCCGTGGGCGATCTTCCTGGGTGCTTTCGCCCAACTATTCGCATGTATTCAGGATTCCAAACGCAACAACACCTTCGGTACCACTGCTTTCGGTGCGTATGCCTTCTTCTGGTTCGCCATGGGTGCCAACTGGATGATTAAAATGGGTGTGTTCGGCTCTACTCTCGCTGAGCAGACCGATGGCAAGCAGCTTGGATTTGCTTTTGCCGGATACCTGATCTTCACCTTGTTCATGACGATTGGCGCCGTTGAAGCCAACAAAGTGTTGCTTATCATTTTCATTCTGATCGATTTCTTGTTCCTTGGTCTGACCTTTGACGCTTTTGGCGTAGCACCACATATCTTCCATACAATCGCTGCATACGCTGAGATGGCGATTGGCATTGTGTCCCTGTATGGTACAGGTGCTTCCGTTCTGAATGCTCACTTCGGTTATGCTTTCCTTCCGATCGGCAAACCGTCCGGTATTTTCAGACCTAAGGCTTAATATACAGATTGATGTTCCACCGCCTGCGCGCCGGTCCGCGCCTGGCGGTTTTTTCGTATAAGCGAGTCTCATACCTCTACATTTGAATATGATTCTGACCGACACCTATACTAGGGAGAAAGAATCCGCAAGAAATGCTGCATTAGAAATACAGTGATGGTGGCCATACTGCAAGGAGGAAGAGACATGAGAGAGATACCGAAACCTACGGAGATGGATCAAACGGAGAGAAAGTATGTACGTGAAACGCGTTGCTTCAAAACGGCACGGGTGTTCCCGACAGATGTTAACAATCACAACACCTTGTTTGGCGGCAAGTTGATGTCCTACATTGACGATATTGCCTCCATCGCAGCCTCCAAGTTGTGCAGGGTAAATACCGTTACTGCATCAACCGACTCTGTCGATTTTTTGTACCCGATTAATCCTACAGACTCCGTAACACTTGAATCATTCGCGACGTGGACTGGTCGCAGTTCCATGGAAATTTTCGTGAAAGTCATTCGTGAGGATCTGAAGACGGGGGAGAAAAAAATCGCGGCGACAGCCTTCCTGACCTTTGTAGCTCTGGATGAAAACAACCGCAAACTGATTGTTCCCCGGATCATTCCCGAGACCGAAGAAGAGAAAAAGCTGTACGAGACTGCACCTGACCGGGCAGCTATGCGGAAACAACGGCGGGAAGAAAGCAAAAAGTTCGCTGACTTCCTGACCGTAACGTATCCTTGGGAATAAGCACAGAACAGAGCAAATGAAAGAGGAAATAGTACCTTACGCTGAAATATACAATTCGAAGTAACACGAGTGTTACCAAATTCAATGAACAGATTAACCAGATGATGCCGGATAGATCGATATCGTTCTGCTATCCGGCAACTCTCCTCCCATAGAAACACACCACTGTTGATAGAGACGGAATGCCGCCCCACTCTCTATATGCTGTTTACAGGTATATATCCCTTGCTCAATGGAAGGGACACGCCCTGCAACATATAGACGAAAGCCCGCATTCAACAACACCTGATTCACAAATGTGAGATGACCCTCACCACGCAGCACACTCTCGGCCACTTCAACCTGCTTCGCCGCGGTCCAGATCATATCCGGCACAGGCATATCCAGATCGTAGATTGAAGGATCTACGAGTTCAAGCTTCATCTCACCATTTTCCACAGCATATACACGTGTAGGACGATCAATGTATAGATCCTCCGACCCTTCCATACCTTGAACAACATAAGCACGTTGATACTGAAAACGAGTAAGAAGCTTGGCTATTCGATCCAGAAACGTATTATGAAACACCCCAAAAACAAGATAAGGCGAATGATTATAATCAATCAGCTTCTCGGCTGTATTCAGTACCGTCCGAAAACCCAGTTCTTCCCGTAATGGGCGAAGTCTGCGAAGCGGCTCACACCAGTCTTCTGCAGAAACATACATTACACCTGTATGGAGAGCAGCACTCCGGGCATTTTCCCGGTCCATCCTTCGTGTATCAATCCCTGCCTCTCTCAATACAACAGACAATGTAACTCCCCATTTGGGCGGTAAAGGTTCACTACCGTGTAGCGTAACCGGCAAGCCCGTTGCTGCCAGTACAAATGCCACAGGATATGTTGCCATAAATGACTTGGTTCGTCCGTCGTAAGGACCTGCACAATCCAAACTATCCTGAAATACGGAGGAACGCTCCGCACTGTTCCGGCACGCATGGACAAAGGCTTCCATTTCCTCGACATTCTCCATCTTCATCCGTTCTGCCATAAGAAATGCAGCCGTCTGGGCAGGAGAAACTTGCTGTTTCAATATATTCTCGGCAACGATGAGTGCCTCTGCATAATTCAGATCACGCGAACCTCGTTTGCCGCGCCCTACCTCTCTGAGGATCTGAGACATATCCATAGAGCATCCTCCTCCCAATTATGACTGGAGCAGTTGATGTGCTTTCACAATCGCTGTAGCTACATCGACCATCCGTTTGCGTTCATCCATCGCTTTTTTGCGTAACAAATCATAGGCTTCCGATTCGGAGATCTGCTTTAAATCACATAAGATCGCCTTCGCCATATCAATCCATTTCCGATCTTCCAGTCTGGATTGCAGTTGCTTCCGCTCCTGATCCCATTGCTTGCGTTCCATATAACGCCGCGCAGCAAAGTGCAGCGTCCAGTGAATTTCCGGCCCAGCCATGGACGGTGTAATGATGCCATCAAACGAGGTGTCAACCTCGCAGTCATGGGCAGAGGAAGATGCTGTATCTGGAGCACACCACCAGAGAAGCGGAGTATCCGACTTCTCCTCAACCAGCCGCTTTACCCAATAAGCCACGTCCGCAAGAGACAAATGCAGGATGGAGGCATCGACTTCACGAGCAAGCTTCATCACTTCATCCTCACTGTCCGAGACCTGCACATGATAACCAACCGCTCCCAGCAACTTCTCTGGTGTCAGAGGGATTGCTTCGGACGAGCCGGCCGGAATGGGTTGTACTCGGATGACCAATATGGATCGCATGATGGATCAATCCCTCCTTATATTGATATACAGACCCCGTGCTCGCTTTTAATACATTAACACACGAAAGCGATATAATGTCATGTTACCTGACAAAAAACAAGAAATAAACATCTATATTTCAAAATCTCAGGGTACTCTGAAGTATTCATGCGAGGCGCCGCGAGATACAACTTGATCCTCGGTCTAATCTCAACGGGTTAAAGTGGAACAAATCATGGATTCACTGTGTTCACCATGGCATATTTCCTACATTATATAACGTTTCAGAAGCATAAAATGGAGTTTTTTTCTTATTTTTATTATTTAGAGCCATATTCTCCGTTTCCGATTCAGATTTTCTTTAAACTCATGTAAACATAATTAACTTCAAATTTCAAATACTTTTTTATGTTAACTATATTGACACGAATAGATCATTATTTTATAGTTAACCCATAAGAACTCTATAACTGAAGGATCACTCACAGTTACAACGGCGTAGCTGGTTGAAACGGCAATGAAGCCTGTTTTGCAAATTCGGAGATAAGGGATGCGTATGTATATGCGCAGTCCTCCGAGGCATGACAGGCTTTTTCGATTTTTAAGAACAGGCGAAGGCAGTGTAGTACACAGAATACAGAAATGGATCTGAGGGGGCTAACCACAATGAGTACAACGAAAAAACTGGTGCTGGTCGGCAATGGTATGGCGGGAATTCGTACAATTGAGCATATTGTGAAACTCGCACCACATGCGTATGACATTACCGTCTTTGGCGCAGAGCCGCATCCAAACTACAACCGAATCATGCTATCTTCCGTTCTCGCAGGCGGAACATCCATTGAAGATATCGTGATTAACGACTGGAGCTGGTATGAAGATAACGGTATCCATGTCTATCCGGGTGACCCTGTCGTGCAGATTGATACGGTACGCAAGGAAGTTGTATCTCAGAATGGAGTTCACGCATCCTATGATGAGCTGATTATGGCGACAGGTTCACAGGCATTCATTCTGCCTCTCCCAGGCGCGAATAAAGAAGGGGTCATCGGTTTCCGTGATATTAAAGACTGTGAAACGATGATGCAAGCATCCCAGAAATATCGTAAGGCCGCAGTGATCGGCGGCGGATTGCTCGGTCTGGAAGCTGCCCGCGGACTATTAAATCTGGGCATGGACGTGACCGTCATTCATATTAACGGACATCTGATGGATCGAAATCTGGATCTACCTGCTGGATTAATGCTTCAGCGAGAGCTTGAGGAGCAAGGCATGAAGTTCCTTTTGAACAAACATACCGAAGAGATTACAGGCAAAGGCCGCGTTAAGGCCCTTCGATTCACCGATCAAACGGTGCTTGAGGCAGACCTCGTCGTGATGGCGGTCGGTATTCGCCCGCAGATTGAACTGGCGCGAAACAGCGGCCTGGACGTTAATCGCGGGGTCATCGTGGATGACTATATGCATACCAGTATCCCTGGAATCTCTGCTGTAGGAGAATGTGCGGAACATCGCGGTATTGCCTATGGACTCGTAGCTCCGTTATATGAACAAGGTATGGTTCTTGCCAAACGGCTCGCTGGTGCAGCAACCGAAGGATACGAAGGATCGGTCACTTCAACCAAGCTGAAGGTTTCGGGAGTCGACGTATTCTCTGCCGGACAATTCAAGGACTCACCGGACACACGCAGCATTCGCATCCAGGATGATGTAGACGGTGTATACAAAAAAATGGTGATCAAAGACGGCAAGCTCGTCGGAGCAGTGTTGTTTGGTGATACGACCGATGGCGCATCTCTCTTTTCCTTAATTAAGAGCGGTGAGGACATCAGCGGCCGTGAAAAAGAAATTCTGCTCGGCGCGCCTTCTGGCGGTTCCGGATCCGGCCCGTCTGTAGCAGAACGCATGGCTGCCATGCCGGATGATGAGATCATCTGTGGCTGTAACGGTGTAACGAAAGCTGCCATCGGCGATGCTGTTCTCAATAAAGGATGTAACACCGTCGGTGCTATCAAATCCTGTACGAAAGCTTCTGCTTCCTGTGGAGGATGTAAACCAATCGTGGAGTCATTGCTCACCTATTATGCAGGGGACAACGTAGGCGAGCAAACCAAAGAAGGTATTTGCGGCTGTACTTCGTATGACCGGGATGAAATTGTAGCACAAATCAAGGAGATGGGCCTGAAAACCGTCAAAGAAGTCATGAACGTACTGGGCTGGGATGAGCCAGAAGGCTGCTCCAAATGTCGCCCTTCCCTTAACTACTACCTTGGCATGATCTGGCCTACGGAATATGAGGATGAGCGGGTATCCAAATTCACGAATGAACGTTACCATGCCAATATCCAGAAGGACGGCACCTATTCAGTTATTCCGCGGATTTACGGTGGTGTAACATCCCCGGCAGAACTGATCAAGATCGCAACAGTTGCAGAGAAATATGATGTGCCGATGGTCAAATTCACAGGTGGACAACGACTCGATTTGCTTGGCGTACAGAAGGAAAATCTGCCGAAGATTTGGGAAGAGCTCGATATGCCTTCCGGCTTCGGTTACGGCAAAGCATTACGTACAGTAAAAACATGTGTCGGTAATACGTTCTGCCGTTTCGGTACACAGGATTCGATCGAAATGGGCATTCGCCTGGAGAAAAAACTCGACAAGATGGTCGCTCCAGCGAAAGTAAAACTGGCAGTCTCCGGATGCCCGCGGAACTGCGCGGAAGCTACCATCAAGGACCTCGGTGTCGTAGCCATTGATGGAGCCTGGGAGCTTCATGTCGGCGGCAACGGCGGTGTGAAGGTTCGCGCAGCCGAGCTGTTATGCACGGTGAAAACGGATGCTGAAGTCGAAGAGTGGACTTACGCTTACCTGCAATACTATAGAGAGAACGCAAGATGGAATGAGAGAACAGCGGCGTGGATTGAACGGGTAGGTCTGGATCATGTGAAGGAGGCTCTGGCGGACCGCGATGTACGTCTCGCACTGGTGGAACGTCTGGAAGTGACATTGGGTCACACGGTAGATCCTTGGAAAGAGATTATTGAAGATGAGAAATTGCGTAAAAACTTCACCCCACTGTCCGGTGCAGAACCGGTAGCTCACTAGAAGAGGAGGATCAGCGATGAGTAAATTTCGAATTGGGCATCTGGCCGACATTGATGAAAAAGGAGCTCGTACCTTTCTGGTCGAGGATACCGAAATTGCCGTTTTCAAACTGAGTGACGGCAGCCTACATGCCGTAGAGAATCGCTGCCCTCACAAGGGCGGCAAGCTATCGGAGGGCATGGTCTGCGGCACAGCCGTTCACTGCCCGCTGCATGACTGGAAGATTGATCTGCGAAGCGGCAAAGTACACGAACCGGACGATGGTTGCTTGAACACATACAAAACAGAAGTGGACGGAGATAGCGGGGATATCTATATTACGATTGCAGGTTAACTAAATGGTTGGCTTGACAAGGCAATGCTGACAGAAGGAGGGGTGCACGATGGATTTTGTTAAACCTGCAGAAGTCAATTATAGGAACACGGTCATGAGCCGGGGGTTGGTAAGTATCATTGGTGCCGGCCCTGGTGATCCCGAACTGATTACAGTCAAAGCCCTGAAACGTATTCAGTCCGCTGATGTCATTATGTATGACCGACTTGTCACAGATGAATTAATTGCTGAGGCGCGGGATGGCGCTCTCCGCATTTACTGTGGCAAAGCTCCTGGGCTTCACTCCATGAGCCAGGAAATGATTGGACGTATGCTGGCTTCTCATGCAGCAGAAGGCAAACACGTTGTCAGGCTTAAAGGTGGTGACCCGTTCATCTTCGGCCGTGGCGGTGAGGAAGCGCTGATGCTGGCGGAATCCGGTATCCCGTATGAGATTATTCCAGGCATCACTTCGGCTGTTGGCACCTCCGCTTCTTCGCTCATTCCACTAACCCATCGCGGGGTCGCTTCTTCTTTTGCCTGCGTAACGGGAACTGGCAGTGATGGAACTGTATCCTCTGTTCGCTGGGACCTGCTTGCCCATAGCGTAGATACACTTGTAATTTACATGGGGATAAGCCAGTTGTCACAGATTCAGCAAGAGTTGCTTCGTCATGGCAAAGCGGGGCATACGCCAGCAGCACTAATTGAGCGCGGAACGACAAGCGAAGAACGAATTGTTACAGGCACACTTGCCGAACTGCAGACATTAGCAGATAGGCATCGTATCTGTAATCCAGCTTTAATTATGGTTGGAGAGTCTGTCCTTATTCGCGAACAACTGCTCCAGATGCAGCGCGCTGCATCTGCTTCAATGACGGGCTAACCTTCAGTTGTACGTAAGCCCCCGTAGCGGAAGGCATTCACACAGCATTAGCATGTATTTGCATGTATTAGTCCAGCAGCATTCGCTCATTCATTGTCCGGCCCTTCTGTCCTGGTTCAATCAGCAGACGGGTCGGTTTGATGTTAATGAGAGCTGTCAGCTGTTCCCCCATGTAATGAGCGGAGTATTTGAACCCTGTTTCTGCCCAATGCATAATAACCCCCACGGTTGCTGATACGAGATAACTTAACATGATGTCATAATTGATCACTTGCTCACTATCTTCAGTCACCAAAATGAAGTCCTGAGTAAGGTAATTTCGGAACACATTGTTGATCCTGAGCGCCATATCCCCATGCATCGTCATCAAAGCCTTGAATTGATCCTGATGGTTTTCAATATATTCAAACACAGGCATAGTCGACGGTAACAGTCCGGTCATATCCACTTCTGTAAGATTAGCATAAGGCACGGCGTAAGCCTGTCCTAATCCTTGCAGGAAATCTTCCAGAAGGAATTGCAGCAGCTCCGGTTTTCCGGGAAAATGCAAATAAAAAGTCCCCCGATTATAATCCGCCCGTTCCGTGATATCTCGTATGGTGAGGGCATCGGCCCCCTTCTCCAATATTAAAGACACCGCCGCAGCGATGATTGCATCCTGCGTTCTTCGTGCTCTCCGATCCTGAGGATGTTCGATAATCAACAATTCCGCCTCCTTTGTCCATTATTGTAACCTAAATGAACAACGCTTACATCTGTGTTCAATAGCTGACATTTACGCTGTCAATGATTATTGTCACATGTTTATGTATATCTTAACATTAAGACAGGAGCTAAAAACGACAGGTTTTCAGCTTTGGAAGATTACCTGCCCATTATATATTATAAGGAGACGATTCAATCATGAGTACATCCTACACACAAACCGCTGTAATTACAGGAGCTGCCGGAGGTATTGGTAAAGAGCTTGCACGTCGCCTGGCTGAACGTAAAATTAATCTGGTATTGGTTGATTTGAACGAAGAAGCGATTGCCAAAACGATTGCTGAATTGAATCTCGATCAAGAGCATGTCATTGCGGTCAAAGCCAACGTATCCGATGAAGCAGATGTTAAAAATTATGTGCAAAAAGCACTGGATGCCTTTGGACGTATCGATTATTTTGCCAATAATGCTGGTATTGAAGGGCCTACAGGTCTGATCGAAGACCTCAGCGTTGAAGCACTCGACACGGTATACAACGTAAATATTCGCGGGGTATTCCTGGGTCTGCAAAACGTCATTCCTGTGATGAAAAAACAAAAATCCGGTGCGATTCTGAATACCTCTTCCCTTGCTGGTCTGATGGGCGCTCCGGCGGTATCTCCATATATTATGTCCAAACATGCCGTTGTTGGTCTCACACGTACCGCTGCTAACGAACTGGCACCTTTCAACATTCGTGTTAACGCCGTATTGCCAGGTACAATCAACACACGTATGATGCGCCAGATCGAAGCTAACTCCGGCAACGTGGAAGATTACCAATCCGCTACAGTATCCGCCATTCCAATGGGCCGTTACGGTGAACCGGAAGAAGTTGCAGCTGTGATGAATTTCCTGCTGTCCGAAGACGCATCCTACGTTACAGCATCCCTTTACACCGTAGATGGCGGTATGATGGGACAATAATAGGTAATTGATGGTTGGTAACACCAACATCATTGGCACATGGGCGGACGTATAGTAGAACCTACGGGTGCGTACTCTACGCGATGTCCTCGGGCGAGATGCCCTATAGTTTGTAGAGAGTAGCGTGTAGCGAAATTTTACTGACATCAGGCCAAGCCCAAAGTTTTTTACTTCCACACCGCTTGTTTGATGCTAAAAGACCTCGACACCACCATTAGGGGAATCCCCGTTGTGTGAAGTTGAGGTCTTTTTCTTATATGCAATAGCTGCGCTCTCATCCGGTGCTAATTCACTACGCTAGCGATCACCAGGAACCTTATTTCAGTAAAAACACCCTATTTTCAACAAAAATGACCTTCTACTCCGAAAATAACGTCTCTCTTGATCGTTAGATTTAAAAACATCCGAAAACACCTAAATAGCGTCGCTGGTGATCGTTAGAATTTTTAATCCACGTATCCCGCGTGACCCTTGTCCATCAAATAATCCATTTCCGCATCCAAAATACTTTCTACAGTCAGTTCGTCGAGTTTCACATCTTTACGGCTTAAAATGTAGTCAGCCAGATCGTCACCGTCGATATCGACGTCTTTGCCTTTGGCATTCTCATGCGCCTTGTTGATGTAGGCTTGCTCATGCTTTAATACGAGTTCGATATTTGTCTTGCTCGCCTTTGTTTTGTCTGCGATATATTGCATCATTTCCTGCTCATTAATTTCGTTGTTGTCTGCCACAATAGTTCATCTCCTCGGTTATCCTTCTTGCTGTCATTGTAGCATAGGTTATCCCATTACGGGCGGAAGTTATGCCCAAGCCTCTGAAAATGAGCTTAGCCGATACTCCCGCCGCACATCATCGTAGACTTGGCCTTCTTAACAGCAGTCCACCCTATGCCCTTTTACGATAACCTCACGTAAAATGTCGCCCCCTCGCCCACAACACTTTTGGCGTAAATCTCTCCCTTATGTTGCTCTACAATAGACTTGGCAATTGCCAGACCCAGGCCATGCCCGCCGTGTTTGCGTGCTCGGGATGCATCCGTGCGATAGAAACGGTCAAAGATCCGTTCCAAATGCTCCGGCGCGATCCCCTCCCCTGTATTGGAGATGGTCAGCATGACATCGTGATTCTGCTTCTGGAGTTTAATGTTCACAGCCCCTTTTGGCCCAGAATATTTCACGGCGTTATCAAGCAAGATCAGAACAACCTGCTTGATCTGCTCCGGGTTTCCGTGAACCATCAGATCAGGATCAATGCTGTAATCGAGGGTAATATTTTTTTCGAAAATCACGGCTTCCATTGGCAAAATAATACTTTCCACCGCATCACTCATATTAAACTTGGTGTGGATGAGGGTGGAACGCGAGTCGTCCATCTGAGTCAGATACAGCAGATCATTCGTTAGTCCAGACATCCGCTCGGTTTCTGATTTGATATAGTGAAGCCATTTGGCCTGGCTTTCAATGGTCTCCTCGTGGTTCGCCAGCAACACATCCGTATTCGTATGAATGATGGCTAGCGGTGTCTTCAACTCATGGGAGGCATCGGCGATAAACTGTTTCTGTTTCTCAAACGCTTCACGCACAGGTGCAATAGAACGGTTAGCAAAATAACGACTTAGGAAGTAGATGACGATCAACATAATCAGCCCAACCACGGTGAATGTGTAAATCAAATTGGTCAGGATCCCCTGTTGCGCGGTCACGTCCATGAAAACAATCATATGTCCGTCTCCACTTGGATCAGCCACATAGGCCCAGTCCGTGCCATCCAGTGCGAATTGTCCAGTCCACCGATTACTGTCACCTTGGCCGGTTTTCTCCTGGTCTACTTTTTGTAGCGCTTGTGTGTAAAAAGAGTCCTCCATATCAAACCGCGAATGGGTGTCGGTTATCTTCCACTCGTTATCGGTCTGGATCATAAAAGAAACCGACCGGGCAGGAGGTGCACTGGAATCTCCACCCGGTCGATACCCACCAAAGTTCCCACCGTTCATGCCGTTGTTGCCCCCGCCCCTACCCGGAGAAGAGGGTACAGTTGCCGATCCTGAATTCGCTCCTTCGTCAGCATCGGAGCCAGTACCTGAACTAGAACTTGAAGTAGAACCTGTATCCGTTGTTACTCCCGACCCCGAGTTCGTTCCCGTTCCTGTTCCTGCTCCCGCTCCCTCACTTTGCCCTTCACCTCGTGACTGTTGAGCACCCAAACCAAAGGGACTATGGTAGAAATCGGACACCTTGTACAGCTCCATATTCGTTTCGCGTTGCACATTCTGGTACGTAATGGTGTAGATCGTTACAAAGGCCACCAGCATCATAATCGAGATCGACACCAGATTGACAATCAGGAACCGGTTACGGAGTTTGTTAAACATCAGCTCGTCACCTCAAGTACGTATCCTACGCCCCGAATCGTATTAATGCGAACAGCCGAATTCAGGAAGATTAGTTTTTTGCGTAAGAAAGAAATATAAACCTCCACGTTGTTATACTCGACATCCGAGTCGAATCCCCATAATTTCTCGATGATCTGCTCTTTGGAGGTGATCGCTTGTTTGCGGGTGATCAGCAGTTCCAGCAACTCGTTCTCCTTTAGATTTAATTTGATCTCCTTGCCCTGTGCACTCAGCTTCAACTGCGTGGTATTCAGTTCGATATCACCAAACTTTAATCCATCCTCAGGGATCACTTCCCCTTTACGTCTCAAGGCTGCCCGAATCCGGGCAAGCAATTCTTCCGTGGCAAAAGGCTTCGCAATATAATCATCGGCACCGTAATCGAGGCCGGATACTTTGTCCGACAGTTCTCCTTTGGCTGTCAGCAAAATAACCGGCGTATGATTCCCCTCGCTGCGCAGCGTTTGAAGCACTTTGATGCCATCCATTTCCGGCATCATAATGTCCAGCAGTAACAGGTCGTAGATGCCGCTCTGCGCATAATCCAGTCCGGATCTGCCGTCGTGGACCATGTCCACGGAGTAGTTGTTTTTTTTCAAAATCTGCGATACGGCCTCTGCCAGATGAACCTCATCTTCCGCTATTAAAATTCTCATCCTCTATTCATCCTCTGCTCACGATGGTTTGTATGTCCTTATTCTATCAATTAAACCTTGAATCAACCTTAATAATTGGAACACCCGCACGATATAGATGAAGGCAAAGAAATGTTAACGCAATGTAAAACCATTTAAGATTCATTCAAGGTTGCTTCGTTAAGATACAGACAGGGCAGCAACACACAACAAACCAAACATAATCAAAACATACACCAACTTATCCATACCCGAAAGGACTGAACCATCATGGCGATTGAAGTATTCAACCGATATGAGAGCAAGTACCTGTTGACCGATGAGCAATACCAGCATTTTTACAGCGATCTGTTACATTACATGGAACTGGATGCCTACAACAAAACACATGAGTTTTACTCCATCAGTAATCTGTACTTCGACACACCGCAGGATTCTCTGATTCGAGCGAGTCTTTCCAAACCGAAATACAAAGAAAAGCTGCGCTTACGTGCCTATGGAATACCCGAAGAGAATGCAAAAGTATATCTGGAGATCAAAAAGAAAGTGTTCGGCCTCGTCAACAAACGCCGAACGGCGCTGAAGCTGGACGAAGCTTATGATTTTGTTCGCTCGGGACTAGCGCCAGAGCTGGCCGACTACATGAACCCGCAGGTGCTGGAAGAGATCAAATATTTTCTCAGGCTCTACGATCTCGAACCTAAAGTTTATCTGGCATACGAACGCAAAGCATTGTTTGACAAGAACAGCCGCGATCTTCGCATTACCTTTGACACTAACATTCGCAGCCGCAGATATGATCTGAAGTTGGAACAAGGAGATTACGGTGAACCGCTCGTGAAGGACGGGCGCTGGCTCATGGAAGTCAAAGCCGAAAAAACCGTTCCGATGTGGCTCTCCCAATTGCTGTCGGAGCACAGGTTGTACCGAACTGGATTTTCCAAATACGGCAATGAATACAGACATCTGGTGAGAACCACCAATCTGAATTATCAGACGGAACGCGGGCTTATCCCTGGTACCGATTTCAATCCTAATGATGCGACCGCGGCTGCTTCACAAGAGAAATTAATTCGAGAAAGAGAGCGTGTATTATATGCTTGATACCCTTTTCAGCTCCGCCCTAGACGATTCAACCTTGAGTTTCAGCAGTGCTGTCATCACGATCGGACTTGCCATCCTTCTAGGACTTATCATCAGTTTTACCTATATGAAAACCAATCAAGCCACTTACTCACAAAGCTTTACGCTGACGATGGTTGTGCTTCCCGTGATCGTTGCGATTATTATTCTGTTGATCGGCAGCAATATCGCCCGGGCATTCAGCTTGGCGGGAGCCTTCTCCATCATTCGTTTCCGCAGCGCACCTGGTGATCCGAAAGACATTGCTTACGTTTTGTTCACGATGGCATCCGGTCTGGCTTGTGGTGTGGGGGCTTTTGGTTACGCTGTTCTGTTCACCGTTATTCTGTGTGTGCTGATGTTTGTACTGAACCGATTTAACTTTGGCGGGAAGAAGAGTACGCAGAAAACACTCAAGGTTACCATTCCTGAGAATTTGAGCTATGAAGAAGCGCTGAACGAAGTATTCCATACCTTTAAAGTCCCATTTGATCTGAAAAAAATCAGAACGACCGAACTGGGTAGTCTGTATGAACTGGTCTACAACGTCACGATTCACGAGAGCGTGAATCAGAAGCAATTTCTGGATGCCATCCGTACACGGAACGGCAACCTGGATATCTCGTTAACGATGAGTCCAACGACAGAATATTAAATTTGGAAGATTCGCTTGCTCGCTTATTCGATTGACCCATTATGATTTGGAGAGGAACGATATATATGAAGAAGAACAATTCTCAGAAACGTAAAAACATGATTACAGGCAGCAAACTGTGGTCCATCGCCATGATTACCAGCTTGCTCGCAGCATGCAGTGCTCCAGCAACGACAAGCAGCACAGCAAATGCAGCCGTCTCCACAACTGGAACAACCAAAATCGTATCCGTCAGCGAGTCTACGTCCGTGAAGTATGCTGATCTGGTCTCACTCGATGCCGATGATACAAATGTCAGCTGGACTGAAGCGGAATCGACCATGATTAAGCTGAACGGTACGACAGCAACCGTAACCGGGTCCGGTGCGAAGGCAGCGAGCGGTTCGGTTACTATCTCCGAAGCAGGCACTTATGTGTTGAGCGGTGAGCTAACCAACGGCCAAATTGTGGTCAACGTCGCTGATAAAGGCGTGGTACATCTCGTGTTAAACGGCGCAACCATTCATGACAATGACAGTGCAGGAATCTATATTCAAAAGGCAGGAAAAGCGGTAATCACGCTTGAAAAAGGAACTCAAAACGCCGTTTCTGATGGTAAAACATACGTATATGCCGACAGCAGCACCGATGAGCCGGATGCGGCCATCTTTAGCAAAGCCGATCTTACGTTTAACGGTGCGGGTCAGTTGACCGTCACAGGCAACTATAATGAAGGGATCACAAGCAAAGATGATCTGAAAATCATCAGCGGTTCCATTAACGTCAAGGCAGCTGACGACGGCATCAAAGGCAAAGATATGGTTGCCATTCAGTCAGGTACCATTACGGTTGATGCAGCGGGTGACGGCATTAAGTCAACCAATGATACAGATGCCAGCAAAGGGTTTGTCGCAATTGCAGACGGCACCTTCAACATTCAGAGCGGCAGCGATGGCATTCAGGCGGAAACCGCACTTGTCACCGATGGCGGTACGTATAACATCGCGACGGCTGGCGGCAGTGCGAATGCACCTGCCAAGGTCGAAGAAGGTCCCGGCGGTGGTGGATTCGGCGGAGGCCGTGGTGGATTCGGTGGTGATGGTGCAATGAATGGCGGAACGCCTCCAACCGATATGGGCACACCACCAGATGGTAAACCGCCTGCCGACATGCCAGCGATGCCAAATAGCAATGGCTCGAACACAGGTACACAAGCAGGTACAGGTAAGAGTACGAATGCAACGACGACTACAGAGGAAGAGTCTATAAGCGCCAAAGCGCTTAAAGCAGGAACCAATCTCACCGTCAATGGCGGAACATACACAATTGATTCTATGGATGATTCCTTGCACAGCAATAGCAATGTGACAGTAAACGATGGGACTTTCAACATTCAGTCCGGGGATGACGGTATTCATGCCGATCAGGCGCTGACTATTAACGGTGGAACCATCAAGATTGTGAAAAGTTATGAAGGACTCGAAGGGGCAATTATCACCTTGAATGACGGGGAAGTGGACGTAACAGCATCAGATGATGGGGTGAATGCCGCTGGCGATGAGGCAACAACAAGTAGCACAACAGCAACTACATCGGGAAAAGATACAAATAACAGCAGTTCTGTTATCGACACAAACAAATCAGTAGATACAGATACTGACACAAACTCTGCTAACTCCACTGGAACGACGGGTACCACATCCACGTCAAATCACTCGGTACAAGATACAGATGCAAGTCAGCAGAACCGCGGCCCTGGCGGTATGCCAGGTGAATCATCAGGCAATAACGAACTTCACATCAACGGCGGAACTCTTACCGTAAATGCTGGTGGTGACGGCCTCGATGCCAATGGTTCCATCACAATGACGGGCGGAACGGTTATCGTGAATGGCCCAACGAATAATGGGAACGGGGCACTGGATTATGACGGAACGTTTGTAATCAGCGGCGGATATCTTGTTGCGGCGGGAAGCTCTGGCATGGCGCAAGGCACTTCCGATGCTTCAACGCAAAATACAATCGTGATGACCTTCCCTGAGACACAAAAAGCCGGAACACTGGTTCATGTTCAGGATAGCAAAGGCAACAATATCCTGACGTTTGCACCAGCTAAAGATTACCAAAACGTAGTCGTTAGCTCACCTGATCTCGCAAAAGATGGATCTTATGTCATCTTCTCTGGCGGAACATCGACAGGCAAAGCGGTGGACGGGCTCTATACTGGCGGTACCTATAGCGGCGGAACCCAAATCGTTGCCTTCCAATCCACAAGCAATGTGACCTGGGTGAATGAATCGGGCGTAACGACAGCCCGCTCCGGCATGGGTGGTTTCGGTGGCGGCAATGGACAAGGCGGATTCGGCGGTGGGAGAAATCGTTCGCAGTCCGGTACATCTACGGATACAATGGGTACGACAAGCACAACTGGAACTACAGGAACTACGGATTCGGCAAAGTAACCAAATTCAATAAGCTGTTTGAATAGATGGCAGTTGCCATTGCCTGACCTCAGTAAATTAAAAAGTCCGGCTCTGATTTCACAATCAAGTTGAAATCAGAGCCGGACTTTGCTTGTTTTTCCCATAGGAAAATAAGTCATCTAACAGAACCCTGTCATCTTAACGCAAATATGGATATATATTCTAAAGGTTGCTTAGCTGGTTTCCAATTAACTATGACACTGGAGGAGCGTTCTTTTTACGCAGATAAGTTACATTCTTGGATAAAGGAACATACTTAATTGGGCAACAGCTGAGAACAACTTCAATCGGGTATGGAAACCAAGCCGCGTGATTCACTATATGGCTCAAGGATGAAATCAGGGTATCGAAAGCATCGAAAGCTCAGGTTTTCACGTCAGAAATTAAATTCTAACGATCACCAGGAACCTTATTTTGCAGGAAAACACCCTTTTCAGATTCTAACGATCACCACGGAGCTTATTTCCAGGAAATATGCCAAAAAACAGCCAAAATATAGCTTTTCTACCGAAATAGCGTCACTGGGGATCGTTAGATTTTTATAATAGCTGAATCCAGCCAAATAGCGTCTCTGGGGATCGTTAGAATTAGTCAAGGCGAAATCTAGATTCGTGGGGAACCATTTTGCGTGAAGATCAGGCCACGAACACCTTTGAAAACTCAACATTTCCGAAGCATATTCTTCATAAAAAAGGGATCAATCCGGCTAAGGCAATATTAGTGTATAAATCGGTCCATGCACGCCGTGCCTTACTGACGTATCAGACTGTTTTTAACGAGACGACTTTCTATGTGAAACCTGTAACCGATAACAGTGGGATTACCAAAGATAACTGGTATCTTGATGATATGAAAATTGCTCCCGTGATGAAAGAGCTAACCAAGGTAGGACAATACTTTGCCCATCATATCCCGAATTGGGTCAACCGTCCAAACTAGCTGTACATACTCATTAAGCTGTAGCGATAGTACAACCTCACATGGTCGATTTTTGAAAATACCCACCTGTCCCACTCTCAAAAAGCATACACATACACCTTCGTTCGCAGTGCATCGCGGCAGGTGATGGTACGCAGTGGCTCCTTGCCCGGCAATGCAAAGCAGACGCTAATGACCTTCGCCCCCGGCGGCAGTTCCCGTTGGAACTTGTCCACGAGCCGATTCATTGCACCGGGAAATAGATAACAGATCACACAGTCCGCATGCGCATAGGAGCATGTGTAGATGTTGCCTCGGGTGAAGCGCAGGCGCCCCTTCAACGAATGCTGTTGTCCTCCGGCCCGGCGGAGCAATATACTCAGCCATGTTAACCATTGAGAAGTCCACAGTGGGATGAGTGAGTTTTCGATGCCGGTCAGTCTTTTGCCAGGACAATATTTCACTACATCCATGCCCAGCGTTCCCCATCCCGAACCCGCTTCCATAATATCTGCATAACCCGATATACGATTAACCTCCTGTATAACCACTTGTCTGACCGGGCGGGATGTCGGCATGGGCGAAATTCCATTTTTCCAGCTTACGATTACAATCCATATAACGGCAATCAAAGTTAACACGGCGATAAGCCATGGCAATAATTGAATAATCATCATGATCTCATCATAACAAAGGGAAGCTTCGGCGGTCTATGACCGCGCAAAAGCTTCCCTTTGTCCATATTCTTATAAAAGGCATGATCATTGTTACTTGGTATTTCTGTCTAGAGGATATGATGCAACTATTCGCCAGTTTCCCCGACATGAGATTTCATGTATACCCCTTTTTTGTACACGGATTTAATAGTAAAATGAATACCCAGCTTGCGATTCGTGCGGTAGATGAGCGAGTTAATCTCATCGATACCCACCGGATCACTCTCCAGCATACTTCGTTCTGGCCACACCTGAGCAATGATCTGCTCCCTCGTGACAAAATGATCCAGTTCACTGTACAGCAGTTTGAACAGTTGATACTCCTTTTTCGATAAGGGAATCTCATCCTCGTTCACCTGCACTGTCTGCAAATGATCCTGTAAACGCACACCTTCACCGAGCAAGTCCGATATACGGTATTCTCTCGTCTCCCCGAGATCGCCTTCCACTCGAAGGTGAATCAAACCGTTGACCAGTGTCAGGCTGTCCCCTTCGCCAAACGGATATTTCTCATATGGGACAAGGCGCTGCCCGTTAAGTTCGGTTCCATTTTTACTATCCAGATCCTCGATCCAGAGCTGTTCTTTCGTGTCATAATGAATGCGGCAATGCCGCTTCGATATCATCTGATTATAGATGGACAAGTCCAGTTCACTGACACCTGTGTAACGCCCCACCGTAATCGAGCGCCCCTGGCTCACATAGGCGAATGAACCATCGCTCTCCTGTCCCGGCGTACGAATGACGATTTTTGCCGTCTCCCGCATGTTATTCCCCACCTTTAATGTCACTCGATCTCTATCTTTTCATTCTAGTACTGATAAATTCATCAGATTTGTTCCATTGTTTGCATGCCTGCCATTTCATATAGTGATATACAGGAACACCATAGACTTAAACAGACTTAAACACTCATTACTCATTCTATTACTATACCAGACGTTGTGCTTTTTTTCTCATAACGCCCCGACGGACGCTTTAGCTTATTCAACAAGAGAGGTATTTCCCATGAAGAAAAAAACCATTTTGATATACGTACTGCTTGCCTTCGCTTTATCGATCACCCTAACCGTGCTGTCACGCGTGAGTGACGATGGCGGTGTATCACCAGAAGGGACATCGGCCTCCGAAATCTCCTGGCTTCGTATGAACAATCAACCTTAAATGTGGCAGCTACTCTATTATAAACGCGACTCCTGTGCAAAACGTTTCACGAATGTCATCGATGCGTAACATTTGCAGCACGTCTTACGTTCCACGATATAAGGGGAGGAATTACAGTGAAAAGAAATACCATTCACGCGATCACATGTGCTCTTTTTGCTGCTTTGATCCTTAGCAGTTGTCAAAGCTCGGATCGGCCCAATCCAGCGGAATTAAATAAAACTCCACGAGAGCTGGGGTCATTCTATCCGGATAACATTACGGAAGTAGATTCAATTGAAATCATGAGTGGCAGTGACGGTTCTACAAAAAGGACAACCAATCTTCAGTTGATTCATGACTGGATTGAAAAGATTCGACATGTAAATATTGTTCAGCATCCAGATGCAGAAGACACAACAGGGGTTCTGTTTCATGTGACCATGTTTAAACAAGAAAACGTCATATTTTATATGACACCTACCCATATGAACCATCAGCCAATTGAGCCTCAAGGTGAACTGGCAGACCTCATGACTGAGCTTTACGAAGCCATCCCATAGCTCTTATTGCACTAAAAAGGACTCTGAAATCACTTCCATTCCAGAGTCCTTTGACAACGTTCAACGAAGTATGCAACGTAGCAAGCACAGCGTTTTCTAACATGATTAGTACAACAACACTGGTTATACGCCTGCATCAATTCTGTTAATCATCTGTTTCTTCGACCTTCGCCGCGCTCTCCTTCGCCTGTATCTCCTCCATCCGGCTGGACACCTTCTGATACAGATACGAAATACCCAACAGCAACACACCAAAACTGAAATATGCAAAGATTTTGCTGCCTGCGGTCAGGAGACTGACATCGTAGAACACCATCTTGCCCGTGGCGAACAGCGTCAGGCCCAGACCGAGACGCCGAATCATGACGTATTTTCGACGGAATCCGTACGCAATATAGAGAATCGCCAGCATCAGATAGATCAGGCTAAACATCAGCCCGACATCGCCCCACTGGAATTGAATGGTCAGAAACACCGTTATGACGCCGAGCAGATAGGTCCCTGCAATAACAGGATACCACTCCACACTTTTGAACTGACCACGGATGCTTGCAATGAGCAGGTCACGCCCAGCGAAGAACACACCTACGTTGAAAATAATCAGGACAATCAGTCCGACAATCTCGGCCGCCGTATGCTGTTCCACACCTGGCTGCAATGCAGGCATTGTCAAAGTGACAGCCAGTGCAATACAGCATCCAACCGCATGCAAGAAGAGTGTATACCCACGCAGGAACGGGTCACGAAGCCATTTCACTTTGCCCAGTCCATACGCCAAAGCAATCGTCAGCGCAGCAAACATAAGCATCTTGTAGAACATGTACAAGACGAACGTTTCATCAACAGCCCTGACATACAGTTCGTTCGATTCATAGAGCACGTATAACCATACATTCACAAGGGTCACGTACCTGAAACCTTCCAGGAAACCGCGCTCCCATGGGGCGTAGTTGAAGCTTCTTCCCATTCCTTCGGAGGCATTTCCGCGCAGTGCCCAAGCATAATAAAGCGTAATGAGCAGGGTGCCCAGCGTAAGGCTGGAGTATTTTAACATGAAATACGATTGTTCCCCCACAAAGAATAACGATAACAAATCATACTGCACAAAGATTGTAATACATAGGAGCACAATGCCCCAACCCGCACGTTCCACCGCCTTGAACTTTCTGAAATGTCCAAACGTAACGAGCAGCACTCCTTCGATCAGCCAGCCCATCGACAGCCATCTCGAACCAAACTGGAACGGAACAAACAGAATGGTAAAGGTGAGCGACGTAAGATAGAACAGTAGAATTGTCTGCTTCTCCAGCGCCATATAACGCTGAACGAACCTCGCAAGTCCGAGATAGACGAGTGCAAAAATAACAGCAAGCAAGCCCTGCGCATCATTCCAGCCCGCCGCATCAAGCAATACATATAAAACAAGACAACTCAAGCTTGTATTCATCGCTAACAAAGCAAAATCCCACCAGGTCAGCTTCACCCGATGTTTAAACGGATACGCAAGCGTAATACCCAGATACAGAGCAAAAGTCACCACAGAATACAGCATACCCACCTGTTCACTTGGCGACAGCCACAGCAGAATCAGCATGGACGGCGCGTGGAACAGGAAACTGATATAGTGCACCACCGGCCAACGCTGCCCAAAGGAAATAAACACAATGATGCCGTTCAGCAACAACAGATAGATCATTGCGGTATAGACCGCTGTGCCTTCCAGCCCAAACGTAAAAAGGTACGAGAAGAAAGGCAAATATCCACCCACAAGACCAAAGGAACAGATCGTCTTGGACTGATACCGCAACGACAACAACACGGACACGGCCGACACCAGAACGGATAGACCGAGACCTGTATATAACCCGATGATCTGAAGCAGAAAGTAACTGTAGAAGATCGAACCGAACAGCACGGAGATTCCTCCGCCTAGCAATCCCATTGCAAATGTTTTCTTTTTCCGGCGGAACAGCCATTCCCCACCTGCGAGCATCAGTACACCAAGCAGAAAGAAACCCGCACCCTTCATCTCATCGCTAAACCATGTTGAATAAGAATATCGGAAGGCTGCTCCTACCCCCAAAATAATGAGCAGGATGGCTACTTTGTTAATCCAGCTTAGTCCAATGCGCATCTCCATCCGGTTCTGCTTGATTCGGCGCTGGATCGTTTCCTCACTCAGTTCCTCCTCTGCCATCTGGTCATAACTATGCTGCATCTGTCCGCGCACAGCCTCGGCTCTCTCCCATACTGCCTGCTTGTGCGATTCGATCCGCGCATTCACCTCGGTTGCCAGATAGGCAATCTGTTCCTTCATCTCAGCCGCATCCTCTTGCAGATGCTGGGAAGCCTGATTGAAGAGAGTATTCAGATTAGATTTGGTGCGATGCTCTAATTCGCTGATATGGTCATTATGTACTGCTGTTTTCCCTTGAAAATAGGTCTCCATCTTCTCCCGGGATACCCGGATCAGATTCAGCTTCTCGTCCAGCATCTGCTCGGACAACGCCATGCGAAGACGCGCATTTTCCTCTTCCATCTGGCGTGCACGACGTTCCAGTTGTTGCAGTTTAAATTGCTGCGCTTCCGTCTGTTCCAGCAACTGTTCATTGCGAACCGTAAGGTCATCGGACTGATACTCCTGCAGTAAGGCCTGATAGTCCTTGGCGAGTTGCCTCTGCTGCTCCTGAACCTGCCTAAGCCGATCCTTAAATTCCTTCATGGACTTCCTCCATTGGTTGTCATAAGATGTTTTCCTATATTTTACTATACTTATGGCAAAAATTGAGGTTTTCATGATAACTTTCCATCTGATGCATTTCTGAGGATCTACATATAAAACATAAAAAACACCAGCACTCCAGGTCTGTGATATCACAGATGCCAGAAGATGCTGATGCTTATTAATAAAAGCAGCGTGGAGATATCTAAAAACGATCCAAATATACTATGGAAGGTAATTATAGAATGTCATTTTCGTTAATCGACTCAATGCGTCGGTTTAGGGATGGGGTTTTTCAAAAATACACCGTACGACAAAGCGCCCAGAAGCAGCAAACCTGCGCCCAGCAAAAACACATTATTAAAGCTGCCTGTCGTATCGAGAATGTATCCG
The DNA here is from genome assembly GCF_003719335.1 of Paenibacillus amylolyticus. GTDB lineage: Bacteria > Bacillota > Bacilli > Paenibacillales > Paenibacillaceae > Paenibacillus > Paenibacillus amylolyticus_D. Next base: position 215,900 of record NZ_RIAS01000004.1, on the reverse strand, counting down.
GTTACAACAGGAGCAAGCGCAGCACCCAAGAATCCGCCAAAGTTCTGTATTGCACCCAAGGAGGCTACTTGTTCACCCGGAGCAATATCTGCAGCCAGTGTCCATATGACACCTGATGGTAGTTGCGAAGCAAAGTAACCAACAGACAATAAAACGATACTCACAACCGTACTGTCGATGAATGGGATAGGCGCTACCGACGCTGCGGCCAGAATAGCTCCACCAACGATAGGAACCTTACGTGAGGTGACTGCATTTACCCCTTTTCGAATGAAAAAGTCCGAGATTAACCCGCCCAACAGTACGCCGATAATTCCGGCTACAAACGGAATCGAGGCAATCCAGCCCGTTTCCTTCAGCGTAAAGCCCTGCTCCTTCTCCAGATAGCTTGGAAGCCATGTCAGGTATACCCAGATCGTAAACATAATACCGAAGTTTCCGATGATCATAAACCAGGTGCTTTTGTGTTTGAACAATGAACCCCAGTTTGCTTTCGGAGCATCAGCAGTTTTTTCTTTTTCCATATCTGTGCTCTGTTCAGCTGCAGCCACCGGCCCTTTGATCAGCTGTTTTTCGGCAAATGTCGGATCACGATACACTTTAAGCCAGATCAGCATAATAATCAGACCAATGACACCCACAAAAATAAACATACCTCTCCACGTCATCGTTAACATTAGAACCGTCAAAAGCGGTGGTGCGATGGCATTTGCAATCTGTGAACCCGTGTTAATGATCGAGGTCGGCAGTCCCCGCTCACTCTTGGCAAACCAGCGCTCGGTAACCTTCAAACCCGAAGTGAAAAAGGGAGACTCCGATACACCAAGCAGCATCCGCATCGCGTATAACAGGGAATACGTATTGGTAAACGCACTGAGTATGGTTGCGACAGACCACAGTCCAGACGCCCAAGTAAACATCTTTTTAGGTCCAAATTTGTCCACGAGCCAGCCAGCTGGTAGATTAGCCAATGCATAAGGCCATAAAAAAGCGGATAACAGCAAACCCATCTGTGTGGACGACAGCCCGAATTCTGCTGCTATCGTTGTATTTGCAATGCTTAGATTGGATCTGTCCAAATAATTCACAACTGCACCCAGGAGCAATAGTAAAATGATGCCCCATCTCAAACCTACTTTCGGTGCTTGAGGTACCGAAGCAGGGGATGGCGATGGTTTTAATGTTGCCATGGAAGTCACTCTCCTCAACATACATAAATATTAAATTACTCAAATTATATATAATGAATAAATATGGAAATTAAAAGTTTGAGCAAGCCCTGCTCTTCCCCCAGTAAGGGGAAGATTTCAATGAAGTATACGTTTTCATAACTGGGTAAAAGCGCTTTATATCTCTGCTGCTGTCCCAACAAGCTCCAGCCCTTCGTCCCCCTGCATACTCACAACGACCAGCGTAGTGCAAAGCCCTGGTCGCTGTGAACTTCGTTTACACGCGCACGGGTTATCTGATCTTCTTGGGTTAATTAACGCGCAGCAGCTACCGCCTGCAGAAACTCTTCGGCAGCCTTTGTTACTCGTCCATAATCACCGGAATCCTTGGCTGCTTTGGTGATATAACTGCCGACACCAACGCCAACACAGCCAGCTGTAAGCCACTCATGCACATTTTGCGGCGTAACTCCACCCGTAGGCGCAATCGCAGCTTGAGGCAAAGGCGCAGACATCGCTTTTACATACTGTGGCCCTACAGCTTCTGCCGGGAACAGCTTCACGATATCCGCTCCCGCTTCAAGTGTCTCTACGATCTCCTTGGCAGTGAACGCCCCACTAACGGTTACGGCCTGGTAACGGTTAGCCACCTTGATCATATCAGGGTTGAGTTGAGGACTCACCAGCATCTCTGCTCCAGCCAGTATAGCAGCTCGCGCCGTTTCCCCATCGAGAATTGTACCTGCACCGATCAGAATGCCTTGGGAAGCATATTTACGTGATAAAACCTTGATAACATCAAGCGCTCCCGGTACACTCATCGTGATTTCAAGCGCCCGGATTCCTCCTGCAATTGCAGCTTCTGCAACGGATAGTGCCTCTTCTTCACTTTCTGATCGAATAATCAGTACAATGCCGGTTTCGGCAATGGTGTTCAAGTTCTCCAGCTTACGCCACATATCTGTATCCCCCTTAACTCATATGTCTATATAAATTGAACTAAAGACTTTACACAATTCACTCCGATGATAGAATAACCTCTCTCCACATCGCCCTACTCTTGTCTTTGCGGATACAAACGATCACCGCTGTAGCCCAGCTGACCTGAGAGCTTCCATGCGGCTTCTTTAACCAGCTTTACAATGCTAGCCTCACGTTCCGGGGTCATGCCGGAATACATACTAGCTACACTGATTGCAGCCACCGGCTCGTCCCACTGATCATAGACAGCAGACCCGATGCAGTACATCTCCAGATGATCCTCACGGTCATCGATAGAGTAACCGCGCTCACGAATCTCCTGCATGTCCTGCAAAATATCGGGAACCGTCACTTTGGAGTAGGATGTGCGCGAAGGAATCTCGCCTTCTCCCAAAATCTCCAGCACTTTGCTGGTTGGAAGAGCTGCGAGCAACGCCTTACCCAGTCCGGTAGTATGCATATACCGGCGAGAGCCCAGCTTGGCCGTTGGACGCATCACGGAATAACTCTCCGCTTTGTCCAGATATACAATCCTTCCCTTGTCTTCAATGCCAAGAAAGGCCGTACTGCCTGTCTGACGATTCAATTCCTGAAGCAAAGGCCGGGCCATATGGGGAACTCCCATATTGGACAAATAAGCCATACCTGTCTCAAATACTGCAATACCCAGGCGATATGTCTTGAGACGTGCATCGTCCATTTCAATAAACCCTTTGTGCAGCAACGTCTGCACGAGTTCAAACCCGCTGCTCTTGGGCATGTTCATCTGTTTGCATATTTCATTCAGTGTTAACGGAGCACCACTCTTGGCAAATAAAACGAGTAAATCTGCTACACGCTCCGCAGATTTATTCATGCGAATATTGTCCATGTTATCTCCTTCAAATTCTTCGACGTCGAAGTTCGCATATGTGAACTTATTTCACATCACCGAACGATGCCCTCATTATAGATCAGGCCTTCAGAAAATATCAACCGCTTTCCCGAAAATTTTTTTATGAATTCTTTTTCCCCAAAAGGGATTGTTTTTCTGAGAGAAACAGTTTACTCTAGAAGCAAATGTTCACCAACGCGAATCAGGTTCGTATATGCGAACTATATAAAGAGTAAAATCTATTCATGATCGATATGATCCTGATCATCTGTAGGGGGAAGCACATGAAACCTGTACTGATTTTTCTAATTGGCTCCGCTGGCTCGGGTAAATCAACCATCGGCAAGAGACTAGCCACCGAGCATCAATTTTGTTACTTGGATAAAGATGTTTTGTGTAACACGTTTACAGGCAAACTTCTGGAAACGCAAGGGTATTCTCCTCATGATCGTGACGGCAACGGCTATTACCGCGATGTCGTGATGGATCTAGAGTACGAAACGTTACTAAACGTAGCCAACGACAATCTGCAACTAGGCAGATCGGTTATTCTGGATGCGCCTTTTGTTGGTTATTTTCATAAAAGCGATTACATTGATGAGTTGGTTCACAAATACGGGTGGGATCAGGTCATTCCTGTTGTGCTCCGGGTCGATGTAAATATGGATGTGCTTGAACAGCGCTTGCGAAATCGAGGGTTGGAGAGGGACAGATGGAAGCTCGAGCATTGGGATACTTTTGTGCAAGGATTGAAAGCCAACGTCTGTACGTGGGAAAATGTAAAGCTTGTCTCTGTTGATAACAGTTCAGAAAATTTGGATCTGGAACAGCTGACTTCACAGTTGCCCTTAGCTGTAACCTCACTTGGTTCTTAGCACTGACCTTAAACGAAAACATATGAATCTGACACCCGTATGAATATCCATATCAATACGCATCAAAAAAAGTACACAGAGAGCATCTGCCCTGCTGTGTACTTTGGTGTTTTTTTATCATATAGTTATCTATTCATCAAGGCCGCGAAGATCCACTGTTCCCCATTGATGTGAATCTAGCTTTTATCTGCTGTATCACTTGTATCTGCTTTGCCGCTTTCATCTGTCGATTCAGGCTCAATAAGCTGTGTTGTATTCGGGTCCAGCCAGCTGGCAATCATACCGCGTACATATTTCAGATCGTCCTCAGACAGATCGTAGTACCAGGTACCACTGCGCATCTTCCCATCGCCCTTCAGCATGTAATTGCTGATAGTTGGAATGCTGTCTTTCATATATAGAGACTCGGCAAAATTCACGATAAAGTCCGATTTCATATTTGTTGTAAAATTCGATCCGGCAATCTTGATGATATCTGGGATTTTGGTCAGATTTTTGACCTCCAGCGCACGATTCATAAAGCTACTTAAGAAAATCCGGTGACGCATCGTACGATTGAAATCAGAATCCTCCCGATATCGTACATATCCCAGCGCCTCTTCGCCATTATAGATCGGTTTATTAGCCTCTACGAATAACTTCTCATGGATCTTAAGTTTGTTCTCTATGTTTTTCTTGATCGGCAGCTCAACACCCCCAACCGCATCGACGATGTCCTTCAAGCCATGAAAGTTAATCGCCGCATAGAAGTCTACTTTGTTCTCCAACAGCTTCTCCACCGTGTCCATTGCCATCTTGGCTTCGCCGTGCGCATAAGCCGAGTTAATTTTCGATTTCACATCACGACCCACAATTTCGGTGTAGGAGTCACGCGGAATGGATAACAGTAACACTTTATTATCCTCTGGACGCACGACAGAATAAATGATCGTGTCCGAACGGCTTGGTTCATTATCCCGCTGGTCGATGCCCAGTAGCAACAGTGAAAAAGGATCGGTATGCTGAACAACAGGCGCATCCTTATCCCCTGCGGGTTTAAACGAATCATCCAAAGCTTCCTTCACCGTACCTGAGGCGAACAGGTTAAATGCCAGCACAACGAGTTGCTTCTGATAGATAAATCCGATGCCTCCGAGCACAATCAATAGGCTCAGTATGATGATGAGCGGCTTCTTCCATTTTTTCTTCGGTTTTTTCGGCTTCCGTCGGGTTAAATGTGCAGCACTGTTTTCCATCATATCTCCTTTAGTTGCGGTTTCTTCATTCATTTAACTATATTAATAACACGTTTTCAATAGATTACGATATAATCGGCTATACAAATACTGGACACAGAAGGAGCGATGAGAGATGGAATATCGACGTTTAGGCAACAGCGGTCTGCGTGTATCGGCGCTGGGGCTGGGCACAAATGCATTTGGCAAAAGAGCTGATCAAGCCGCTTCGACCCGCATTCTTCATGCAGCACTGGACCGTGGCATCAACTTTATTGACACCGCCAACATCTATGCTGGCACAGAATCAGAACGAATTATCGGACAGGCACTAGCCGGTCGGCGGGAAAACGCAGTGCTTGCTACCAAAGCCGGCTTGCCCCGGCATGATGGTCCCCATGGGCGCGGCTCCTCGCGCTACCATCTCCAGCAAGAGCTGGAATATAGCCTGCGGCGTCTGCAGACGGATTATGTTGATCTGTACCAGATCCATACCTTCGACCCGCATACCCCGCTGGATGAAACGTTGCGTACGCTCGACGACATGATCACGTCCGGCAAAGTGCGCTACATCGGCGCCTCCAATTACGCCGCCTGGGAACTGATGAAAGCCCTCGGCATCAGCGAGATGCGCGGATATGCGCGGTATATCTCCACGCAAACCAGCTACTCGCTCGCCGACCGCACACCTGAGAACGAACTCGTTCCGCTATGTCTCGATCAAGGTGTCGGCATTATCCCATATTTCCCACTGGCTGGCGGCATCCTGACGGGGAAATACAATGGACAAGCCAGCATACCTTCTGGCTCCAGAGCAGATACCGACCCTTCCTTCAACCGCTTCCTGCTGGAACATAATATTCAGCTTAGTGAACAGGTAAGCGCCAAGGCAGAGGCTGCCGGTTGCTCTCCAAGTACACTATCGCTGGCATGGCTGCTAACTCGTCCGGCCGTATCCACGGTAATCGTGGGAGCCACGCAGACGGAGCAGCTGGAACACAATCTGGCTAGCCTTGATCTAAAACTTTCAGATGAATTACTGACTGAACTTGATCAACTCAGCGAGGACTTCCGTCATGGTCAGCCATTCGCATCTTATAGACTAGATTAGATTCCAATGACAAATAAACCTTCCAACCTTACACGGTTAGGAGGTTTATCCATTTTTCGTCATTTTTCGCGCAAGATATATCATGAATCCACTTCATGCAAACGGAAGCCGCTGATGAAAATTAAAAGTAGTATCTGTATTATTGATCCGCTCTGTGCCTGATGAATTCCTGCATGATTTCCATATAACCTTCTCTACGATCCGCTAAAAGCTCGAAGAAGTTTTTATCGGATTCCTCCACGAGATTCATGCCTTCAATCGCCAGCCTCGTCCCCTCTGGCGTTGTCGTAATGATATTCGCCCGTGTATCCGTATGATGACGCGCACGCTTAACGTATCCTCTCTTTTCAAGGGCTCGTAACACTTGGGAGGTAACATTAACGTCTACATTGGCAAAATGAGCAATCTGTACCTGGGTGACTCCCTTGCCTTCCGAGTCGCGTTCATTAAGCCATAGACATGTATGCAATAATATAAATTGCGGCTGAGTCAGATCAAGCGGTTCCAGAACCCTCCGTACTTCCTTCTGCCACATTGTGGTTACCTGCCATAACAAGTATCCGGGACTATCTTGCGGATTCGTGTATCGTGAGCTTTTCATTGTTCTACCTCCGTGATGTACGATCTTGTGCAACAGAGTTGTATGTATATATCATACATGGTATAAGGAAACTGTTATAATAACGCTTCGAAATACACTTCCGTTGCACCTCTGTTCATTCATCTATGAAATAATATAACGATTTATCGTGTAGGAATAAACTGTTTTATCCATTGACCAAATCCCTGTGGATTTCGACTCTGGATTAGGACGGTACCCTCTCCTCGAAAGCGGCAAACTAACCCTTCGCCACTCGTCACACTGGACAACCAGCCTTGGGATGCTTTTTCGATGCGATAATCAACGTAATGAGGCCAAGCTACCAAGTGGGCATTATCGACAATAATCTCTTCGCCAGCAGCCAGTTGTATAGGATGTATCGCACCATAGGAGGACAGAAACACAGTGCCTCGTCCGCTAATCTCAATAATAAAGAAGCCTTCTCCGGAAAAAAGACCTTTTTTCAGATTCTGCATTTTGGTATTCACCTGAATGCCTTCTGTTCCTGCCAGAAATCCGTCCTTCTGTACATAGAGAGAGTACGAACCATCCAGTTCTACTGCCTCCACACTGCCCAGTGTTGTTGGAGATAACAAAATCTCCGCGTTCCCCCCGGCTGCCGTCAATTCCTGAAAGAAAAATTTCTCTCCACTCAGCATGCGGCCAAATCCAGCGAGCATGCCGCCTTCGGCTGATCCTTTGAGTTCAACGGTAGGCGACATGGACACCATGGCTCCACTCTCAGCCTTGAAACGCTCTCCACGCTGTAACTCTACCTTAAGCATAGCAAATGCGCCATCGTATAGAATTTCGTATCTCACGGTTTCATCAGCTCCCTGTCATTGTCAGTAGTAAAGTCATTGAGTCCGTTATCTTCCAGCACAGCTGCTTTGTCACCATATTCCTTGATGATATGCTGGTCACCCCAATTACATAGTGCGGTCAGAATCGGCTCTAAACTCCGGCCGTAATCACTCAGTTCATACTCTACCTTGGGTGGCACCTGATTGTACACGATTCTTTTTACAATACCGTCATTCTCCAGCTCACGTAGTTGCTGCGTTAACATCTTCTGGGTGATTGCGGGCATAATACGCTTTAGATCACTGGTTCGTTTCTTTCCATGTGTCAGGTGACAGAGAATAACACACTTCCATTTGCCGCCAATAACCTCCAGCGTTGCTTCAACGGATATATTATATTTTTTGCGCTCCATCGTTGTCTTCCTCCCCGATGCATCTATTATTTGCTTCCGTTCATGCTAATGTATAGGCACCAAAAAGTACGTAGGGTACTAAAAAGTACGTACTGTTCATGTTATACCGAATAATTCATAATAGCATTTGCCGGTAAGCAAATCTACATTCTAGGAGTTGAACAGGACATGCATCATGAGACAAAACACAGCACTTGGGCGCTACTGGCATTAGCAATCAGCGCTTTTGCCATCGGTACAACAGAGTTTATCAGTGTAGGACTCTTGCCTCTGATCGCAAATGATTTTCATATTAGTGTATCTTCAGCGGGGCTGACCGTTACCATATATGCTCTGGGTGTCATGTTCGGTGCACCGATCCTGACATCACTGACGTCTGCTATATCACGCAAAACATTGCTGCTGGCCATCATGATGGTTTTTATTGCCGGCAATACCCTGGCATCCTTATCCACCGGGATTACTGTGCTTCTTATCGCACGGGTGATATCAGCTCTCGCACATGGCTTGTTCATGTCGATTGGCTCTACCATAGCAGCTGATTTGGTACCCGAAGGCCGCAGAGCAAGCGCTATTGCCACGATGTTCTCGGGTCTGACCATTGCAACGGTAACGGGTGTGCCTATTGGTACATTCGTAGGCCAACATGTTGGCTGGCGAGCCGCCTTTATCCTGATTGCAGCTGTTGGCATCCTTGCCTTGATCGTTAACCTCTTGCTTGTGCCCTCAACGTTACAACGCGGTATACGTACAGCCTTTCGAGATCAGGTGAAACTCGTAACGGGCGGTCGTTTGATGCTTGCTTTTATCATCACGGCCGTAGGCTACGGAGGCACATTTGTTGTGTTCACATACTTGTCTCCGCTATTGCATGACATTAGCGGTTATTCGGATCAAATGATTGCTTTCATTCTGCTGTTATACGGTGTGGCCATTGCCATTGGTAACATGATCGGCGGTAAAGCAGCCAACCGCAATCCATTGAAGTCACTTCTTGTCATGTTCGTTGTGCAAACGATCATCCTTGGCATCCTGTATTTCACCGTTCCGTTCAAATGGGCCGCACTCGTGACTATTATGGGCATGGGGCTGCTCGCTTTCATGAATGTACCTGGCCTTCAAGTGGTTGTGGTTACACTCGCAGAAAGGTTTGCACCACAAGCCAAAGATGTCGCGTCTGCCTTTAACATTGCCGCGTTTAACGGAGGTATCGCTATAGGTGCCTATCTGGGCGGCGTCGTGAATGACTCCATCGGTTTGATCCACACCACCTGGGTCGGTGCATTAATGGTGCTCATTGCGGCAATCCTGACGTTATGGGCGCAACATCTTGAACAGCAAGTTACCACAAACTCAGACAGGTTGGATACAAATTTTGTTAAGGTTTGATCTAGTAGAAAAGTAACCTTTCTTGTTATAGATCAGAGACCGCTCGAATCCATATCTGGTCTCATATTATATCGACATACTATATACGTTACTATATAGGTTGGACGTTATTTGATCTACTATGATTTAATTTTGTATCATGAATTGTTGGCAATTTCACTCTATATGGAAATATAAACAGATTTCAAGGAGGATTTCTCATGACAATAGCAAAAAATCTACAATCGACAACAACATTACACAACGGTGTTCACATGCCTTGGTTTGGCCTGGGCGTATTCAAGGTCGAAGAGGGATCCGAACTGATTGAGGCGGTAAAAAGTGCAATCAAACAAGGTTACCGCAGTATCGACACGGCGGCGATCTACGGCAATGAAGCAGGAGTTGGACAGGCCATTGCTGAGGCATTGCAAGAAAACGGGTTAAAGCGCGAAGACCTGTTTATTACCTCTAAGGTATGGAATGCTGATCTTGGTTATACAGAAACACTTGCCGCATTTGAAACCACGATGAGCAAGCTGGGACTGGAAGTTCTCGATCTATACCTGATCCACTGGCCCAAAGCCGGTAAATATAAGGGTGCATGGAAAGCCATGGAGGAACTGTACGCAGCAGGCCGAATTCGTGCCATTGGCGTAAGTAATTTTCAGATTCATCACCTGCAAGATCTGATGCAGGATGCACAAGTGAAACCGATGGTCAACCAAGTGGAGTACCATCCCCGTCTAACGCAGGAAGATTTACGAGCATTCTGCAAACAACATGGCATTCAGCTTGAAGCCTGGTCACCGTTGATGCAAGGTGAGCTTCTGGATAACCCAGTACTAGCAGAGATCGCCGCAGCCAAAGGTAAATCTATCGCACAGGTTATCCTTCGCTGGGATCTGCAGAATGGCGTTGTAACCATTCCGAAATCAACCAAAGAACATCGGATTATCGAAAATGCAGCCATTTTTGACTTCACGCTGTCCACGGAAGAGATGGAACAGATCAACTCGTTAAACGAGAATTTGCGGGTAGGCCCAGACCCGGATAACTTTGATTTTTAATTCAATTCGTTAAAATAACACCACTAACCTATGAAACAAAGTCGATTATTTATCCATCGGCTTTGTTTTTGGTTTCTTCTTTATGATTAAACTGGGTAATGAGTTTATCCAGGATCATGGACTGCTTGATTACTTCAGAATGTAGAAATCCGTTATATTCCTTTGTAAGTTCGTTCAATCGGCCCCTGGCCCGCTCCATTTTCAACTGTATAAGTACACTTTTTCTCATCAAATTAACCCCTCTGAAACATTGTAGAATCTGATGTCAGATTATAGAATATTGTTTTAAAGGCACAAAAAGAGTTCTATTATATGAAATTCGACCGAATACACTTCCACTTTAGCCTTACTTAGCTTCATATAACTCTGAACGATCTCTAATTTTTTCGAAAATAGCTAAACAGGAATTAAGAATTGTGCTACTCCCCATAGCTACGGATAGATTCAAGCCTTCCAACATAAGCTCTGTGGCAGAAAGAATATCCTTACTCTCAATGAAGCGATACACGGCCAAATCCCCTAAGAACTGGACGTATTTTTCTTTTATTATCGTCGGTTTATACTCCCCGAATTCGGCTTTTCCCGATTGATAAGGTATATATTCCGCAAATCGTTCTAAAATCGTGTCAATATTGAAATGATAAATATTTGCTGCTTGGATCATGTGCCACAGAGCAATGAATATCTCCCCTTCACGGGTTGCTATATAATCAGCATATTCATCTATAATCTGCACTTCTCCTGACATCAGACGATACAGGTAGGTATTCGCAATAGCCCATTCTGAGAATTGTCCAATAATCTGTTCAGCTTGCTCGTCTTTCTCCCGAATCCAGCGTTCCCCTTTATCGTATAAACCTACAAGATCCAGTGCTCTTTTGTAATCACCGCACTTCTCACTTGCAGTAGCTTGGGCCAGATAGGCGTATAAAATATAATAATAAAGCGGTTTTTCTGTCTCTTTCTTTACTTCTATCGGCCGAACAGAACGGTGTTGCAATTCATATTGTATCGTTGCGATTCGTTGCATCTCTTGGGCTAGTGTATTCACTTTCTCCCACTTATGGGCCATTCCGAATGCATGGGATAGTTGCTTTAGTGCTTCAAGCTGATCGGCTTCATCCAGTCGGTTCACGTATGTCTCGAACCGAGTTGCCGCTCGTACATTTTTTTCCATATTGTCCCCTAGATCAATTAAAAACAAACGATATTGGCAACGTGCAAGACGTTCAGAATGCTGATACTTTTCCGCTTCACATACCCCTCTGTATAAAACTGATGCAGCCATATGTTGGTTATTTTCAAATAACTCCTCAGCTATATCAAATAATACGGATACATAAGCAAGGTCTTCTAAAATACGGTTTGTAACTTGCTGGATACAATCCACCCTATCCAAATCAGCACAACGAAATATAAACGGCCGTATACGTCTGATGGAGATCAGGGTTGAAAAACACTCGTCTATATAATCATCAAAAAAATAATCTTCAGGTAATCCCATACCCGCGGTAATCGCTATAAGTTGATTCATAGATATGGGTTTATTGCCCTGTAATATACGGCTGAGCGTACCTGAATTGATGCCTGATGTCACAGCAAAGTGTGAATGTTTAATATGATTATCTTGTATGTACTGCATCAATTTTTCTCGAATTGAATTTGTACACTCCATCATACACACCTCCGCTAATATACAAGTAATGGGTTGAATTTCCTGTATATAACTATACCAAGTAAGAATCATTCATGGGTCTAAAAAATATGATCTAACACATGATTTTCTATACTCCATTTATCCATTCCGAATCATAGCACAACCGGCTTAAGCACAATCCCATCCCCTGTTTATTTAAGGGTTATGATCGCCCAAATAACATTTCCGGGAATCGTGAGATTAACAAGCACCAAAGAGGCTGTGTCTAAATTCGATTCGAAATTTAGACACAGCCTCTTCTCACTTTGTAAAACCTTCTTGTAAAAAACTTCACCCCAGCCAAGATACCTGCATCGCTCCAGTTGCAGCCTCGGCTTATTCAAATGGCTTCCAGCCATCCTCCCCCGACAGAACGAGGGACAACGCATACTCGGCTGCTTCTTCCTCTGTCAGTATGTGAGACCAAGGCACGCGCACATCGGCACGTCCGGCTCCTGGCCCGGCACTTTTATATTCGGCGTAATTAACCGTGGTTTCCGCTTCGACCTTGTTCCAGTTATGCCAGCCTTCCTGTTTCACATGCGCACCGAGCCAGCAGTTCAGGAAACAGACTTTGGAATGATTACGCCACGGCCTGCCCAGATACACCGATTGCGGAGGGGCATTGCTGGTCAGATCACATTCCATAAACACATACCCGTAACGAATATCTTCTGGTGTAGAGGCCGCCGTAATCCAGCCATTCACATGTCCTTCCGCAACCTCCGCTTCCGTCAAGCGACTCTTCGTGAAGATCTCACAACCCTTGAACACAACCGTAGCCGAGCCAAAAATAAAGTCGATATCCCCTTCGATATAACAATCCTCGAAGTACTGTCTTAACTTCCTGCGCTCGGCACCGTCACGAGGCCCACCGAAATAACTGCGGTCCAGCGGTTGCTCAGGCAACGGTCCGGTAAAGATCGTATCCTGATGACCGATAAAACGGCATCCGCGGAACACAGCACGATCTCCATCCACATAGACTGCTAGCGCCTGTCCTACCTCGCTGCCTGGCCCAGCCGAATTCACGAAAGAGATGCCTTCCGCCTTGAAATCATCAGCCCCGATAAACGCTGTGTACGAATGGAATGTATGATACTGTGAACCGTCGGGAAATCGCTTGAGTGCATGGTCATCATAGGTGATGATCGTCTGCTCGGCGCCCTCACCAATCAGATGGATGCCCGGCTTATCCATGTGCAGCTTCTCATAATATACGCCTGCCTTCACTCGAATCGGAAGGCCGTGAGTACCATGATCCGGATGAGCATCCACCGCCGCCTGAATGGTTGTATAATCTCCTGATCCGTCAGAAGCAACCGTAATACTGGGAGCAGATGACTCCATCACGAGATCCGCTGCCGAGCGTTTCTCCGTCATGGCAAACGCTCCATTTCCAGTGCCGCCAGCAACAACGGAGCAACACCCATAAAGGAATCGCTTACAATGGCCTCGCTGACATAGTAGCCGTACGAGCCATCACGATCCAGACTCAATCCTGCACCGTGGCAGATGCCGTTCAACCGAACGCCTTCAGTGGTCTCCTCCACCAGCTTGGAGGTAAGCCCTTGCCATCCTTTTTCCGCCGCAGCTCTGAAGTGAGGTTCCAGATAATGCAAACGTACACCTTTCGCAATGGCATATACAAACATGCTTGACCCTGAAGCTTCCAAATAATTCCCTTTGCGGAACCCTTGATCCAGCACCTGGAACCATAGTCCGCTCTCCTGCTCCTGTACACGTACCAAGGCGTTACACATCCGCTCAAAGATACCAATGATCGTCCCTCGTTTCGGATGATTCAGCGGGAAATGTTCCACGCTATCCACGATGGCCATGGCATACCAGCCCATAGCTCGGCTCCAGAAGTGCGGGGAACATCCAGTCAAGGAGTCGGCCCAAATCTGCTCTTTAGATTCATCCCAGCCGTGGTATAACAGCCCGGTACGCGGATCACGCGTCTGGCGTTCAATCAGTAATATTTGATGCGCGACCTCGTCCCATAACTCGGGACGCTGAAACGTCTTCGCATATTGGGAGAGAAAAGGGGAAGACATGTACAGTCCATCCAGCCACATCTGGAACGGATAGATTTTTTTGTGCCAGAAACCACCCTCGGATGTGCGAGGCTGCCCTGCCAGTTGCGCAGCGAGCAGATGAGCCGCCTCCGCATAACGTCCATCCTTGGCATCGTCCAACAACGCAAACAGGTTCTTCCCTTGGTTAATCTGGTCCAGGTTATATTCTTCCAGAGAATACGTACCGATAGAGCCGTCTGGCTGCACATACAGATCCATATGTCTTTTCATAAAATCGATATATTCCTGCTTGCCGTATTCTTCTCCTGTTCGTGCCATAGCCATTAACGTCATACCTTCCACGTATGCCCATCGCCCTGAAGGAAATGCATGGAAACCATCCTCGTTACATTGCTGCATGATCGTAGCTGCAATTCGCTCAGACCAGGATAACTGCGTCTGTACCTGCATCGCGTTACCTCCTAGTAGTTTATATGAATTCCAATGCAATACCGTGCATCGAATCTGTTACTAGCCACTGCTCTCATTCTACGTATTCGTTCTAAGCTAACTATCTTCTATAAAGCCGGCATTACTGCCGGCACGTTGCTGTTGAATTACGCAGATTCAGCTTCGGCTGGATGACCACCGGCACATCCACCTGCTCGTCACGAATCAGGGAGACGATGAGCTCTGCCGCCTGAGCAGCCAGTTCATCCAGCGGCGGGCCAATGGTGGTCAATGCTACTTCGGCATACTGCATATCCGGCAGATCGTCATAACCGATAATCGAGATATCACGCGGCACGCTGTAGCCCGCTTCGAGCAACGCCCGAAGTGCTCCCCGTGTGACGAGGTTGTTCAAGCCGATAAATGCCGTGGGAGACTCCGCACCAAACGTATAATTCCGGATCGCGAAATACCCGTCCTCCCACGAAGAATGCGCGGGCAACACATCGTCCTCATTAAAAGTCAGTCCTGTGCGCTGCAAGGCTTCCCGATATCCCTCCAGCTTCACATGCTGTGAGTTACCGATAAATCCAATTCGGCTGTGACCGAGTGACTTCAGATGCTCCACGGCCTTGTACAGCCCCTCCTTACGATCAATCTTGATGTAAGGAGAATTCGGGGCTTCATCTGTACCGAGTACAAAACACGGCATGTTCAAGGTCGCAAACTTTTTCCAGAATGCATCCCGGTTGTCCAGCGCATAGTCCCACAAAATACAACCATCGACACGCAGCTGGCTGAACACGTCCACCCCGTCATCGGCAACAACCAGAATCATCTGATATCCTCGCTTCTTCAGCTCGGTATGCAGGCTACCCGAAATGTTGGAGAACAATGGATTGCTCAGTTCGTCCAGCACAAAGCCGATGATATTGCTTCTGCCGGTGGAGAGCTGCCGGGCCAGCATATTTTTCCGGTATTGGTGTTTTTCCGCTACCGCGAGCACCTTCTGCTTGGTCGCCGGTTTGATCCGGGGATCATCATTCAGCGCTTTCGATACCGTGCTGTAGCTTACCCCCGCCAGTTTCGCTATATCTTTAATGGTAATCAAATTGAATCAACACCTCTCATATGCCTGAAACCTGTTTCTTATTTCTGTGCAGCTTTATAGCGATCGTATTGTGCCTGTCTGCCTGCGATCACCTGTTCAACGTTCATGCTTTTTAGTGTCTCGATGTACTTGTCGAACTGATCCAGGCTTGCATCACCGCTAATAAACTTGAAGTTCATCTCTTCAACATATGTGGTAATGTCAGGCATAGACATGCTCTCTACGCTCGCTTCATCCGGCAGAGCATACACAAACGGGAACGGTTCACGCACATATTTCTCTAATTCTTTGTCCAGCTTCGCGTGCCATGGTGCAACGATCGAATCCGCTGAATCCGTGGATTGGATGTTTGGCAAGTTAACTGGGCCAATTCCGAGCTTCTGGATATATTCATTGTCCTTACCTTTATCTGTGAATTTCTTCACGCCATTCTCTTCTGTATACGTATCATCCTTGATGCCCCAAGTGTAATATGTCTGTGCTTCGTCACTCACTGCATAATCCAGGAAGCGGAAAGCCAGTTCCGGATTTTTGCTATCCTTACTGATGCCGAAGATACCACTAACCGGTGTACGTCCGATGTAGAACTGGTCTCCGTGCGGCCCTTTTAATGGCAGAATGCCTTTGATAATTGGCTCTTCCGGCTTGTAATCCTTGAAGAGTGGGCTGTACACCATCGACATATACCAGCTGAAATTAAACGTCGCTCCGGTTACGTCTTGCGAGATCCGTGAAGTAACCTGGTCGCTTGTGGTACTCGCGTAGTCCACTCCGAGCAGACCTTCCTTGTACAGACCATTCAAGTAAGTCAGGTATTCCTTGTAGGCCGGCTCATAATAGCTGAAGTGCACTTTGCCTTGATCGTCTGCATAAAAATTGTTCGATAGGTCAAGTCCAAAGGCTGGCCCAAAGGCCATCGGCACAAACTTTGATTCCATCGACAATGGAATCTCATCGGCTTTGCCGTTGCCGTTCGGGTCTTCTGTTTTAAATTTGCGCAGCATGGCTGTGAACTCATCCAGCGTGGTTGGCTCAGATAATCCCAGCTTTTTGAGCCAACGCTCATTCACCATGAATACAGGCATGTAGTTACGCGTCAGCGTCTGCTGGGGAACATAATACATTTTACCATCTGGCGTCGTTAAACTGGCTTTCACTGATGGCGACTTTTCATATATTTTTTTGAGATTGACGCCGTACTTATCTACCAGATCATTGATTGGAATAAACAGACCGCTGTTAATATATTTCATTAATTGATCCTGATCCGGCAGGTAAACGATATCCGGGAGTCCTGTACCAGCAGCCAGTCTTGGATTGACCGCATCCGCATAATTCTGAGGAGGAATCAGATCCCAATCGACTTTTACACCTGCATTACTCTCAATTTTCTTAACGATCGCTGCAGTGGACAAATCCACGTTGGTTGTCCATGCGTTCGTTGCCAGGATGGACAGCTTCGCATCCGGTTGATCCGTTACCGGCCCAGCGCCAGTATAATTGAAGGCTTTCTCTGTACTTTCAGGTGTTTTCCCCGCATCGCTTCCTGTACCTGTTCCCCCGCTGCAACCCGCCAAACTGATCGCAAGTATCGCCGCAATTACACTTTTTCTTCCTGCCCCTTTGACTTTCATCCATCATTCCTCCTTGGTATGAACCCTTTTGAACTCCCTTGAATGACTTGCTTGAATGACTGTGGTGCTTGGTAATGCAATCTATCCTTTCACGGCTCCGAGGGTAATGCCCTTAACGAAGTACCGTTGGATAAACGGGTAGATCATCACGATCGGCAGAATGCTGACCACGATGGATACATAACGAACTTGAAGCGATGAAACCGCCAGTGCGCCGGATGTCATCGTACCGCCCATCTTCTGCATCACCTCTGGCGAAGCCATGATCAGCACCCTTCGCAGGAACATCTGGAGCGGTTGCATATCCTGTTTGCCTAGATACAGCAAGGCTGAGAAAAAATTGTTCCAGTGGAATACGGCGTAGTATAGTGTCAGCACGGCTAGTGTAGGCTTAATAATCGGAACGGCCAGACGATACAACATCGTCATCTCATTCGCTCCGTCAATACTGGCGCTTTCAAAGATTTCATTCGGAATACCTTCAAAGGCCGAACGGCAGATCATGACGTTAAACGTAATGACCAGCACAGGCAGCACCATCACCCAGCGAGTATTGTACAGACCGAGTGATGTAATCAGCATGTAGACCGGAATGAGTCCACCTGAGAAATACATGGTGAAAGCAATGAAGAAGTTCAGCTTGCGCCGCAGGAAAAACTGCTGTCTCGACAACGGGAATGCGGCAAGGCAAGTCGCCACAATGTTAAGCAGCGTACCCACAACGGTGTACCAGACCGTGTTATAGAAGGAAACCCACAGTTCCTTATATTGCAGCACCATCTTATATCCTGAGAGTGTGAACCCTACAGGCCATAGCACCACTTTCTGTTTATCGATGGCATCCACCGAACTGAAGGAAATGCTGACCACGTAAAGGAATGGATATAAGGTGACTACAACCGCCAGGATGGTCAGCAGGTAGACGAAGACATAGAATAATCGGTCACTTCTCGATTTTTGCATACAGGTTCTCCTTTGGATCAGTGTGTGTCTTACCAGAGTGACATTTTGGTCAGGCGGCGAGTCAACGTATTGGCTGCAAAAACAAGGATAAAGGTGATGATCGAGTTGAATAGTCCAATAGCTGTAGCGAAGCCATAGTTCTGACCCTCAATCCCCATACGGTACACATAAGTAGACAGCACATCTGCCGTTTCATATGTGGCTCCGTTATAGAGCAGGTATACTTTCTCGAAGCCTACGCTCATAATGCCGCCAAGCGACAGCAGCAACAGAATAACGATGGTTGGTTTGATGCTTGGCAGGGTAAGATGCCACAACTCCTGGAACTTGTTTACGCCATCGATTTTGCCGGAGTCATACATCTCAGGGTCAATTCCCATAATGGCTGCGATGTAGATGATCGAGCTGAAACCAAAGCTCTGCCAGATGTCTGAACTTGTGAAGATGGTGCGGAACCAGCTGGCATCCATCATGAAGTTTATTTTTTCCATACCGAGTCTTGCGATCAGGGTGTTGATGATACCGTCTGTTGGTGATAGGAAGTTGATAATAATGCCGGCCACCACAACGGTGGAGATAAAGTGAGGAAGATAAGTTACGGTTTGCGCAAAGCGTTTAAAGGTTCGATTCTTAATCTCTACGATGCAGACTGCAAATAGAATGGGGATGGAGAAACCGAACAGGAGTGGCAGGAAGGCAAGTAAAAAGGTATTACGCAACAGCCGCCAGAAGTAAATCGAGTTGACGAACTGCTCAAACCAGCGCAGCCCCACCCATTCGCCACTGAACATGCCTTGACCCGGTATAAAGTTGCGAAAAGCAAGCAGTACACCCGGCATGGGCAGATACATGAAGATGAGATAATACAGAAAGATTGGTGAGAACATCAGCAACAAATACTTATCCCGCCGAATCAGACTGAACAGCGTGGACATGCGTTTTTTCAACGTAAACACTCCCCTTCGTTCCAAAATTACAACGTTTGAATTTTTTAATAAAAAAAATCTCGTTTCCCATAATACATCTGATATCGGGCTAACTCCAATTTTGTAACAACCCATACTATATCGCATAATTACAAGAGAAATTGCATTTATTCGGTCTCTTTTATGCCTCAACTATGCCTTTTCAAATCTTACATCCCCCAATTACAACGTTGTAATTTTAATTTAAATGTATACGCTTTCATAAACTTTTTCTCATCTTAGCA
This sequence comes from Paenibacillus amylolyticus, assembly GCF_003719335.1. Taxonomy (GTDB): domain Bacteria; phylum Bacillota; class Bacilli; order Paenibacillales; family Paenibacillaceae; genus Paenibacillus; species Paenibacillus amylolyticus_D. Next base: position 196,336 of record NZ_RIAS01000004.1, on the reverse strand, counting down.
GAGTCTTGAATGTTTAGCAACAACAAAATCAGGAATACCCTTTAATTTTTATAACACCATGCCCCGAGGAGCAAACGTGAATATTGCATGGTACCCGCATTGGAAAAAGAAAAAAGGGCAGAAATAGCGTTGCTATTCCGCCCCAACATGTATTACAACGACGTATCATAACTGATTGCGAAATTGCATCGGTGTTACACCCTTAACGCGCTGAAACGCTCTGTAGAACTGACTGACGTGTGAGAATCCCAATGCAAAGCTTATTTCCGTCACTGATTCGGTTGTATTGCGCAGACAACGAACGGCTTCCTCCACACGTAAATTCAGTAGATACTGGTACGGCGTTGAACCTGTCAGCATTTTGAACGAGCGCATAAAATGATACCTGCTCTGATGTGCTACCGCTGCCATGGAGTCGATGTCCATCGGGTTTGTGAAGTCACTGTGAATATACTCTAATACACGCTGCATATGAGGATCTATGCCCAAATTACTTCCGTTAACTCCAAGGAAATGTGGACGATTATTGCCAGAAAGCAATAGCCCCTCTGGGCTCCCGGACCATATGGAACCAGCTTCTCTTGCTGCTCTATGCGAATGCTCGGGTCCAGACAATATGCGTTCAAGATACTGCTCTACAGACAGCTCGGTTTCCTGAATGAGCAACGGGTCCGGTTCATCCTCCAGCCCAGTCACATGCCATCCTCGGAACAGTCTGCCGATCTCTGCAGGATCAAAAGCTTGGGTGATCTGTAATTCAGAATGAACTGATCTTGAACCGCGGTCTGCTAATCCTCTTGGTAGATTACGAAACTTGATGACAATGACGGCTGCGTCCGAACCGATCTCAAAAAAGTGCTCCGTCCGGGGATGGGCGATGATTCCGAATCCAGCATGTAATGTATACGTCTGTTGTTCCTGCACCAGCAAGCATTGACCTCTAATGGGCAGGGTTACCTGATACCAGTCATCATGCATATGAGGTTCATTGGCGAACCCGCCAGAAGCTTTCCATAACTCTAAACCATTGAATGTCATATTTAATTCCATCGTTTCTCACCTGCTGACATTATAGCAAATCGTGCTTAGATTCCAAGCACTTTTCACAAAGACAAGCTCTCTAGCTATCTTTTATTATGGATAAAAATATCCGAGGTGATCTATGATGGCTCAAGCCGCCGTAAACAAAATTCAACTAAACCACGCAGCGAACTGGGCCCTTGCAGGGGTGAGTTTCGCCCATCTGCTGAATGATGCCATGCAAACGGTTGTTACGTCAGCCTTCCCGCTGTTCCAACAAGCCATGCATCTCAGCTTTGCACAGATGGGCTGGATTGCCTTTGCACTAAACATTACTGCTTCGGTGCTGCAACCACTGATCGGCTATATATCCGATCGCAAACCCATGCCTATTCTGCTGCCCGGCGGCATGATATTTTCCCTGTTCGGGATTCTGGGCTTTGCCTTTTCGTCCTCGTTATGGATGCTACTCATATCCGCGTCGCTGATTGGTATCGGCTCATCCATTCTTCATCCCGAATCCTCACGTGTTGCCCATCTGGCTGCCGGTCGAGGGCGCGGCATGGCACAGTCCATCTTTCAGGTTGGCGGGAATACCGGACAAGCTATTGCCCCCCTACTGGTTGCTTTTGTACTGCTTCCGCATGGTCAGTTACAATTTCTGTGGCTAATGGCCTTTGCACTTATCGGCATCCTTATCCAAGCTTCCGTCAGCCGTTGGTACAAGAATAAGCTGAACGCCTCACGCCCCCATCGGACACAGTCCGTACAGCACACGCTACATGAATCAGAAGCAACGCCTCAGCCCGTGAGTCGAAGACGAATCGTTATATCCATAATTGTTCTCATCCTGCTGTTATTCTCCAAGTTTGTTTATATTGCGGCTATGACAGGATACTACGCCTTCTATTACACGGATGTGCATCATCTTCCACTCTCGAAGGCACAGCTCTGCTTGTTTATCCTTCAATTCGCAGGCATGATTGGAACCTTGCTTGGCGGGCCACTCGCGGATCGTTACGGGCGCAAACCGATGATCTGGTTTTCCATTGCAGGTACCGCTCCGTTCTCACTACTGCTTCCTTATGCAGGCCCTGTCCTGTCTATGGTGCTATGCGGTATCATCGGATTAATCCTGATGTCGGGCTTCAGTGTTATTATTGTCTACGCTCAGGAATTGCTGCCGCATCACATTGGTACAGTATCTGGACTGTTCTTTGGCCTGTCATTTGGTATGGCTGGACTGGGTTCGGTTGTCATCGGTTCTCTGATCGATGTGAACAGCATTTCATTCGTCATCCGGCTGTGTTCCTTTTTGCCCCTGATCGGCGTGTGTGCTGTATTCTTGCGCAGTGATCGATCCGCTAAAGCTTAGCAAGCTATTGAACCTTCCATAACAGTTCCAATACAATAAGTTGAGAAGCGGAGGCACGATATTTATCAGAGAGAAGGGATGGTTCAATGATCATTGATATACAGCATGTGACTTGGAAAAGAGAATCCCTCACCCTGCTGAACGATGTCAGCTGGCGTGTAAACAAAGGCGAACATTGGGCGCTGCTTGGCCTGAACGGCTCTGGCAAAACAACGCTCCTCAATATGATTACCGGCTACCTGTGGCCTACGGAAGGCAGCATCTCGGTACTCGGTCATGAATATGGCAGTGTAGACCTGAGGGAGCTTCGAAAGTCGATTGGCTGGGTAAGTTCCTCCTTGCAGGAGAAACTGTACGCTTCTGATCGTACGCAATATGTCGTGATTAGTGGGAAACACGCTACGATCGGTCTGTATGACAAACTGGCAGACGAAGATTTGGATCAGGCGATGCACTGGATGCAAACGCTGGGTTGCCAGCATCTGTGGGATCGTGAGTATCGCACTTGCTCGCAGGGGGAGAAGCAGAAATTGCTCATTGCCCGTGCCCTGATGGCGAATCCACAGCTGCTCATTTTGGATGAGCCTTGTAATGGGCTTGATCTATTTTCCAGAGAGCGTCTACTGGACAGCATCAGTGAACTGACAGCACGTTCAGACTCACCTTCGCTGATCTATGTAACGCATCATACCGAGGAAATTTTGCCCGTCTTCAGGCACAGCCTTTTGCTCCGTCGGGGTGAAGTTTTTGGGTGTGGATTAACCGCTGATCTCATGACACAGGGCGTATTAAGTGATTTCTTTGAAGCCCAAGTAGAAATAGATCAGCATGGTGAACGAGTTTATGTACGGGCAGCAGCATCTAAAGGTTAGAATTATCTGTATCCAAAAGGAACAGAGTGAGGCGGAATAAACAGCAAAGCCCAAATACTTATCCACATGTGGATAGTTTTTGGGCTTTCTACTCCTATATATTGTGTTATCCACGGTTTTCTGTGTAAAACTTTCGCCAATCTGAGTATAACTTCGCTTCTAAGTTTGCCTCTTCCTTAGCCTACTTCCGTGCGGAGAGAAACAGAAAAAGCGGAATACGCCGTCTGCGCTGATACGTCTCTTCATTGACGAATTCTGAACGCTTAGGTGCTGATTCACGCAATTGCTCCACTTGGAATCCAGCTTCCTGCAGGGCCATGTAATACGATTCAATGGTACGGTGCATTTTTTGGACGGAACCGCCAAGCCACTGCTGCTCCCGATATCCCTCGACGAAGTATTGATCTACGATCCGATTGGTTCGTGTTCCGGAGGGTTGCAGCGTTGAAGTAATCACCGGATGTTCTACCGAGAAAACAAAGGTTCCGTCCTTTTTAAGCGAACCATATACTTTGCGAAACAGGCTTTCGACATCCTCGATGTAGTGGATCGCCAGTCTTGAAATGGCAAGGTCGTATGAATTTACAGGATACGTCCACTCTTCGAGATAAGATTGCTCAATCCGGGCATTCAATCCCTGAACGGATATGCGGGCAGCCCGAACCATATTCGTTGAACCTTCGATACCTGTATAAGCCAAGCCGTTATACTTCTCGCCGAGCAGTTCTACAGCAAATTTTGCGTCTCCACAGCCGAGATCGAGAATATTTTTACCAGTAACATCCCCGATCATCTCCAGCATAACCGGTCTCTCCAACGTATCATTGGCGTTATCCTGGCCTTGCCGACGTTCCATATACGTCTCAAATACCGCGTCATTATCGTAAAAGTCAGAACCTCTTTCACTCATACCTGCACAGACCTCCATTCTATGAGTTACACACTAGTGTAGTTCACCCTGCACTCACTATAATCTGTAAAAGTATACCGGATTCAGGCAACCTTCACCATAATAAATAAGCTGCTTGCCGGAGCTTACTCCGCAAACAGCCTTCTTTGGTTTGAATTTTTGATCCCTAGCCAAATCGCTCGGTTTTGTACCATTTGCTCTCGCGTTTACGAATCTTGTCCATCAGCAAATTGTAGAAGGCCCGGATTGAGATCAGAATGAACAGCTGCGCATAAGTGAAATACGATACGCACGCATAGATAAAGTTACGGGTGTTGCTCTGCCCGATATCCGCCGCCAGTGCCAGATTGATCTGAAGCACATAGATAAAATACATCAGCGCCCAACCAATGACCAGATAGACGTAGGCATCCCCGGCAAACTGGAATGGAGAAATGGCCTCCGGTTTGAATATTGCAATAACCTGATAAACAAGGTTCACCACAAATATGATGTCCGACACAATAATGGCCAGCATAAACCAGAAGTAACTGACCGCGTAGTAGAGAACAAGCAATTTATTGCGCCAGCTGGAACGGTTGAACAGGTTATGAATGTTATCCAGAACTACCTGGTAATTCCCCTTGGCCCAGCGTTCACGCTGTTTCATATATACACCAAGCTGTTCTGGCTCCTGCTGATACGCTTCCGCTTGCGGCGCAAGGGCAACCAACTGCCCTCGGTTCATAATTTCAAACGACAATGCCGTATCTTCCGTAATGGCTGTCACATCCCAGCCGCCGATTTCCCGGATTAGGCTTGTCTTAATAATATAATTCGTGCCCGGAATTGTCCCCAGCTTGAAGAGCTCCCACAGCCCGGTGTGGTAGACACGCTGAGACGTTATAATTTCGAGATTAATACACTTGGAGAGGAAGTTTTGCCCACGGTTACGTGCTTTGTTTCGGCCGAACACGACCCCGTACTGTTCGGGATTCTCCAGTGATTTTTGCGCGAGAAACATCAGTGAATTTCGCTCCGGTGCAGCGTCTGCATCAAATATACAGATCCATTCTCCGGTGGCCAGTTCCAGTCCGTCGTTCAGCGCACCGGACTTGCCACCCGTACCTTTGCGTTCAAGTACAGTGACGTTACGGTGCACATAACTGGTCTGTCCAAGGAACGATTTTAGCCGATCAGCTGTGTCATCCGTACAATTATCTGCAATGACAATCACCTGCAGCTTATCCTCCGGATAGTTCAGTCGCAAGATATGCTCCACCGTTGCCACGATGACCAAACCCTCGTTATGAGCAGGTACCATAACCGTGACGGTCGGGTAATGATCCATATTCTCCGGAATCTGAATGCCCTTCTTCTCCTGTTTGTGGATAAAACGAATAGCCCCAGCCATAATAACGATCGATTCGAACACAGCGATCCAAATACTGAAAATCGACAAGATCAGAATGAAATCAGCCATCCGTTTTCCTCCGATCATACCTTCGAATTACTCTTGAGCGAAATCGGAGCGTGGCAATCGTTAATCCGATGGTAAACACCACAAAAATACAACTGACGGCAATACAGATCGGGATAAACCAGGACATATAATCCATCCGCCTCGCTCCTTTCGGTTAAATATATTCCCCGATTAAATCTGTTTCCGTGTTTCGCTCCAGCGCGGCAAGGACAGCGTCCAGATTGTCATACTTGCTGAATTGTTCCTTCTGAAAAACCAGTGCACCTGATTTGATGATGGTCTGGAGTTGGTTCCCTTTTTTATCGAGCACATCCAAATCCATAATATTTTTTTTTATTCTTCGGGTTAACATAGGTAGGTAATCCACATTGACCATCGGACACAAAATGACAAATCGACCACGGTCTACGAAAAACTTGTGATCCTCGTATCTAATCTGCTTCTGTATTGTCTGTGAGATCTCAAGCAGAAATTGGGAATACCGAACTGAACCAAGTGACTCCTGCACAAGCGGCAGAAATTCAATCTTAAACATGGCGATGCTGAATCCATAGCAGTCTGCATAACGTCTGGCAAGGTTGCTCTGTTTCACCAATGTATCTCCAAGCGCTTCCTTATTACCCAGCGTTGTATCCAGATCGACCTCTGGATTGTGATCCTTCATCTGCTCCAGACGTTCAATAACCCTTGCACTTCGCACAAGTCTTCTTTTGATATAAGCAGCAATTGCCGTGTTTGCCGGAATAAGCAGCCACCAGGAAAACACGAGCGCATTGGGCTCTGCAAAAGTCACGAGCCACACAAAATAAGTGACCAAATAAACAAATATCATCACGACGGATACACCAACAGGAAGTAGAAGTCCCACGGCTAGCGCCCCTAGTGACGCTATGCTAAATACTACATCCAGCTTGGTATAACTTTGATTCATGTACAAGTGGAGATATACAAAGAACTGCTGTACGATGGCGAGACTAATCAAGATTGCGTAACCCCAGGCAAGACGCTGGGTAGGTGCGTTATTTCTCATAGTCCTCCTTCTCTGCATCTGCATCGAATTTCAGAATGGCTCGGTGCCAACACCTCTTTTTATCAACTGCAAAATTCAACAAAATTCGACAATTAAAGACAATAATATAGTAACATGCAACCTCGGATTATATAAATAAAAATTTACTTTTTAAGAAAATTATACAAATATGTTTCACCCAGTAACGGGAACAAGTTATCAAACAGGTGGGTGTTTCCATCAAATACATAACCGCCCGGATATCGTTTGTCTTGCCCTCGCAGTGCGATCATATGTTGATACAGCTGCTTTGCCCAATTTGGATCACCTGAGCGAACAGCAAGCAGGATGGATAAGCCATACACCGATGCCGATTCATAATCTACGGCTGGGGCTTGTGTTCTACGATCATACTGTCCGGGGAGCTTGCCCCGAGTGCTGAACTCTTTTTTGAGAAAAGCAATCAGCTTGTCGGGTTTACGCCCCATCTCCATCACATGATTGGCAACGATGAGCTGATCGATCAGATTGACTTTGTCATCATAGGTGTAAGCCTTGGTATTTACATTCATGCTTTTCGGATAGAATAATCCATCGTCAGGCATTTTATGCAGTACATCCTCGTACCTGCTGTAAGCGTCCGGCTCCAGCATCCGATGGTCTCTCATCGCTTGCAAGGCGAGCAAATCCACATAGACCAAACTTAAGGTATCCGTGGAATGTCCACTTTTGAAATCATAAAAATCAACCATGTAGCCCTGCTGCTCGGTTCGCTGTGTTAACGTTCGGGAAAGAGCCGATGCGGTTGCCAGTTTGTCTGCCCTGCCTCGTTCCCACCTGTCTGCCGCTTGCAACAGAGCCCCCATAATCCGTAGATCGTCACCCAGCGCGTTGGTTGCCACATGGGCTTTCCCCTCAAAATCAAGCTTCCAGGCGATGTATATGTCGGGCCTGATCACATAGTATTTCTGGAGCTGTTTGTAGGCCTGCTCGAACATAACTTCGTTATCACTTGCCAAAGCATACTGCATCCACAATCCAAGCGACTCCGACAGTGCCTCTCGGCCAGCAACGATGTCCGCCCTCTCCGAAGCCGCTTCCTGCAAATAGGTTGCAAGTGTGCCATTCGGATTCGTCATATGTTCCTCTACAAAGGCCACTGTTGGCGATACCTTCTCCATCACAAACCGCTCCCTCCATAGCAGTACAATCGCAACAGATACAACAACCGCAAGTAATATGTACCATGACCGCTTTTTCTGGAAAATAAACTTCACACCATTCCTCCTGACGGGAATATATGACGGAGCAACTGGGCCACTTCTTATACTTTTGGAAGCAGGCCTTATCCACAGTGTGCGCTTAATCATGGTTATCCATGTATGGGCGGCGACCGCCCTTTTTAACAAATTTCCAATCGACCTCAATGTTATGTCTCATCTTTCGTAGCAGTTGGATCGCTGTCTGAATCTCTTCCTGTGTCAGACCGTTCAACGTTACCTGATCCGAATGCACACCTTCTTTGCGAATAAACTGCCAAGCTTCGAGTCCTGCCTCCGTTGGATACAGCACCTTATTCTTCTTATTACCCAATGCTGGCTGTTTGACAATGAATCCGTCGGATTCCAGTTTGCTAATTGCCCGCGCTGCCGTTGTACGATCTACCTTGATCAGTTCAGCCAGCTGGTTCGGAATGATGCCAGGGTTCTCGCAAATACGGTACAAATACAAATATTGCCCTCGGGACAAGTTCAGATGCTGAAATTCCACATTGCTGATGGAATCCAGACAGCGGGCGATCATGCCAATCTCGCGTAACACTTCCCTTGGCTCGTTCAGTTCTTGCGGTTTCTGTAATTCGTCGTTCGGCTGATTCGGTTCTTTGGCTACGTTAGGTTCTTTCGGTTCAGTCACAGAGTTCACACTCCTATAAAATTGTTGCATTCGCAACATAATTAATGATATAACTACACTAGATTAGTGTATCACTTTCAGTTCCATTCCGATATTCCATCCGACTAGTTAAAGGAGAACGATTCATGAATATATCTGTTGTTGAAGCGAACACTCAAGAACTGCTTGATGCGTGCTTTGCCATTCGTATGGCCATTTTTGTGGAGGAGCAAGGCGTACCTGCAGCCGATGAATTCGATGCATTTGATGCGCTAGGGACAGAAGCACGCCATATTCTACTCTATGTGGATGGTGTACCTGCAGCTTCCTCCAGACTACGCATTGTGGAGCAAGTTGCCAAGCTGGAACGCATCTGCGTGATGCTCGATTACCGCAAACATGGTCTAGGCCGTGTATTAATTAACAAGCTGGAGGAGATGGCCAAAGAGGACGGATTAGAGAAAGCCAAGCTGCACGCACAGGTTCAAGCCTCCGGTTTCTATGAACGTCTTGGCTATGCCCCTGCTTCTGAAGTATTCATGGAGGATGGTATCCCCCATCTGCTGATGACAAAAAAGCTGAATTAAGATACATATCACTCAGCTCGAAATTAGCCTGTAACTCAAACAAACGCCTCTATCTTCACTTCATAGTGAATACATAGAGGCGTTTGTTGTGTTTCTTAAATTCAGATAGTCATCCCTGATTTGCGTGCTTTATCCCATAGCCAGACGGCTGGCATCTGGTGTTGCGGCTGTTTTTCCAGCTGCTTTAGCTTCCGCATTTTTCATCTGCTTGCTACGCAGCTGTCCGCAGGCCGCATCGATGTCTGTACCATGCTCCATACGTACCGTGGAGTTGATGTTGTTCTTCTTCAGCGTATCGTAGAATCCCAGAATGCTCTCTTCCGTACTGCGCTGGTACTGGCTATGCTCATCCACTGGATTGTATGGAATCAGATTCACGCTGACCATGCTCTTGCGGCTGGACAACAGTTCAGCCAGTTCCGCAGCGTGCTCGCGCTGATCGTTCACATCCCGAAGCAAAATGTATTCGAACATAATGCGTTTATTTGTTTTCTCCAGATAATAATCCACCGCATCCATCAATTGTTCAATCGGGAATGCCCGGTTGATCTTCATGATATGTGTACGCAGCTCATTATTCGGCGCATGCAGGGAGATCGCAAGGTTCACCTGCAGACTGCTGTCTGCAAACTCCTTGATTTTATCCGGCAATCCGCTTGTGGACACCGTGATTCGCTTCGCTGCGAGGGCTAACCCTTTGCGATCCTTGATTACTTCAATAAAATTGCTCATATGCTCAAAGTTATCAAACGGTTCGCCAATGCCCATTACCACAACGTTGGTGACCCGCTCGCCTTGACCCGCTGCGTCCAGATGCCGCTGTACATGCATGATCTGTTCTACAATCTCTCCTGCGGAGAGATCTCGGCTCTTCTTGATCAGCCCGCTGGCGCAGAAACTGCAGCCGATATTACATCCGACCTGTGTCGTGACACAGACGGTCAAGCCATACTTTTGCCGCATGAGCACCGTCTCGATGAGGTTGCCATCTTGCAAACGGAGCAAGAATTTCACCGTGCCGTCCGCCGACTCCTGCTTCACATGTTCACTCAGTGAATTCATCGTGAAATGCTGAGTGAGCACATCCAAACATTCCTGACGAACATCGGACATGCCGTTAAAATCATGCACCCGCTCTTGGTATAACCACTCCCAGATGCGGGATGCGCGTGATTTTTTCTGCCCATGCTCGGGCAGCCAAGTACGTAATTGCTCTAATGTTAATCCATATATGGATGATTTAATCATGGTATAAACCTCTTTTCGCAGAAAGCATATGGCTCATCGGTCGTCTTACCCAAAAAACCTCTACTCTGTATTGTCCCAAAATTAAGAAGGGAACACAAGGGCTTTTGCATTTCTTCCAAGAGGTTTTATGCTTGGTAAATCTGCGCAGGCGGCCTAGAAGTGAATAATGCCAGACGTATGCAGCAGCACGAGCAGAACCAGAATAGGTGCAACATAACGAAGCATGAACAACCAGATGCGGAACCAGCCGGAGCTTAGACCAGCTGCCTCCGCAGCCGTTTTCCAAAAGTATCCCGCAAAGATCGTAACCAATAACCCGCCTACAGGAAGCAAGATGTTGGACGCCACAAAATCCATCCAGTCGAATACACTCTTCGATCCGATCTTCCACTCCGGGAACAGTCCGAGCGACAGAACGGAAGGCAGTCCTACGATGAAGACAGCGAGAGAGATGCTCCATACGGCACGATTACGACTCCATGCAAAACGCTCCATGAAATATTTAACGGGAACCTCCAGCAGTGATACTGATGATGTTAACGCCGCAATTGCCAGAATTATAAAGAATAATCCAGCGAACAGAAAACCAAGCGGCATCGCCGAGAATGCTGCAGGCAGTGCGATGAAAATCAGGGACGGCCCCTGGTCAGGTGCAATACCAAACGAAAACGTCGTTGGGAAGATAATCAGACCCGCGATAAAGGCATACAGCAAGTCACCTGCACCAACTGCAACTGTTGCCGCGCCAAGGGACTGGCTTTTGTCCACATATGAACCGTACGTTACGAGAATACCCATACCTAGTGACAGCGAGAAGAAAGCATGTCCGAGCGCAACCAATGCCGACTCCGTTGTAAGCTGGGAGAAGTCTGGATTCAGGAAAAAGGAAACCCCCGCGCCTGACCCCGGCAGGGTAACTGCACGAATCATCAGCACAATTAACAGAACCAGCATCGCTGGAATCAAAATTTTGTTAAACTTCTCAATCCCGTTCGATACACCCTTCGCTACAATCCAGCCAGTAATCAGAACGGATACCAATTGCCATACAATCGGCATATAGCCTCCGACGAAACTGCTGAATTGTCCGGCATAATCCGAATTGTTAAACAACGTGCCGCTGAACGAAGTTACGGCATATTGCAATGTCCAGCCTGCGATGATGACGTAGAAGGACAGAATAATAAACGGTGTTAATACTTGCAGTAAACCAGCTGCCAGCCAGCCTTTATGCCCGCCCGCTTTGATAAAAGCAGTCGCTGCGCTCCCCCGCCCACTGCGTCCAATAGCCAGTTCGGCAAGCAATACAGGCAAGCCGATCAGCAAGAGACAGACAATAAAGAGCAGGAAAAAAGCCGCCCCCCCATTTTCGCCCGTAATATAAGGAAATTTCCACATGTTACCGAGACCCACGGAACTACCGATTGCCGCCAAAATAAAACCGGCACGCGAGAAGCGCTCCCCTTTGCCAGCGTTGTTCGGGTCTAGATCAGACTTACTCAAATTCATTGTATCTACTCCATCACTTTAAAGTTTTCCCGTAATTATATACTAGTCCGCGTGTCAGGTCATGCAAAAATCAGTATTTGTCGAAAATTCACCAAATTGGAGATGATTTCAGGATGTATTCAGTATGGGAAAATAACCTGAAGCTTAACCATACCCATCAACAATTAACCCTGAGTTAACTTGGAAAAACAAAAAGAGGAGATGTTCCAGACAGCTCTTCGCGCAGCCTCTGAAACTTCTCCTCTTTTAAAGAAATTCTATATATCGCAGGGTGATATCCCCGCATATGTTTACTATTTTTACTTTACGCTGACTATACTTTGATCTCCAGCAATTCGTATTTGATGACGCCCATCGGAGCATTGACATGAATCACACTGCCCACTTCTTTGCCCATCAACTCTTTGCCCAGTGGACTCTCATACGAAATTTTGTTGTTCGATACATCCGCTTCCGCTGGACCGACCAGTTGATATTCGATCTTTTCAGCAAATTCAAGGTCGTTCAACAGTACTGTCGAGCCAATGCTTACCTGGTTGGAATCGATATTGTCTGCGCTGATGACTCTTGCTTTGGTCAACATCTTCTCCAGAATCAGTATGCGGGTCTCCATAAATGCTTGATCATCTTTGGCTGAATGATACTCACTGTTCTCCTTCAGGTCCCCGTAACTGATCGCAAGCTTCAAACGTTCTGCCAGTTCCTTGCGTTTCACCGTTTTCAGTTCCTTCAGTTCTTCCTCCAGCTTTTCCAAGCCTTCCTGTGTCAAAATCACTTCATCATTAGCCATGTTTTCCATCTCCTAATCCTGCTATCTATCTCTATTCTAACCTATTTCCACTCCAAACGGTTAACATACCCCGGAAAAAGAAACCAAACTCCCATATATCGAAATAACTCCACACTGGGAATATGATGTGCGTACCTTATAACTCCTATACTTTATGATCAGTTGATATTGTACCGGTACAATTAGAGTAAACACATGTGTGCATTTCAGATGTTCACTTATACAATGAGTTCAGGGCAGCAACATTCAAGACAATGACCTGCAGCCCATCATATGACTTGAGGTGATCGAGATGAATGTTACATTGACTCCAGCTGAAATAAACGCTTATCTGAAACGGATAGGCTTGGATACGATCAAGAAACCGACTTTAGAATTCCTTGCCGAACTGCAACAGGCACATATCCACCATTTATCTTGGCAAACGGTCGATATTTTTGCAGGTAGACCTGCGGGCATCGATCTGCAAGAATCCGTGCAACTTATTCTACAAGGACGCAGCGGTTACTGTTTCCATTTGAATGGCGCATTCAGTGTTTTACTTCATTCTCTTGGATATACATTGCATTGGCACCGGGCAGGCGTTCAGCCGCATGGAGAACAGCCGCGTGTGAACTCGTTCCATCTCGGTCTGTCTGTCTCTTTGCCAGATGCGTACCCGAATGTGGAACGTTGGATTGTAGATGTCGGTCTGGGGGGTATGCCTTTTGAACCTCTCCCTCTTCGTTACGGAACCTATGGACCTGCGCCGTTTACTTATACATTAATGCCTTCTTCCGTTGTTCTCGGAGGATGGAGGCTTGAATACGAGCCTAACGGACCAAGTAAGGGAGTCGATTATGATCCCGAGGAGCTTACCCTCTTGGAAGAGTTTATTCCCAAGCATGAATTCTACAGCCAATCCGTGGATTCGCCCTGGCATAATGCATTTTTGCTCCGTCAGAGAGATACCAGCCACAGCTATGAGCTCAGGGGATGCATGCTTCGCACGCATGGGATCGAAGGCATTAGCAAGACGGAAATTCAAACCTACAATGAGTGGAAAGACGTACTAACCAAGCTTTTCTATGAACCGTTAGTGAATTATACGGAACAAGAACGTAGGGAGATGTGGGATCGAATACAGTTTGCGCATGAAGAATGGAAAAAAACACAACTAGCCTGATCCACTGGGGAAAACGCGAGATAAGGATAAATATAGAGGAAAGCCTGTCATCCATGCCGAATACAACGTCAGGTGATAAATGATGATAACTATACAAGTACTGCAAGTACCCTCTGTGATACCCGAAGTATGCTGGGATCTTTTTCTGTCATCCGTCTCTGAGGAGCGGCGGGCACAGGCTTCTCGTTTTATACATCTGGCGGACACTTACCGCTCTGTTATGGGTGAAGTGTTAGCCCGTGTGAAGTTAAGCAAGTTGACTGGCCTAGGGCATGGAGAGATTACGTTTACCCGTAACAAATATGGCAAACCTGCCCTCACTCACGATGCTGATGTACAATTTAATGTCTCGCACTCCGGCGATTGGGTTGCACTGATTACCGGAAGTAAAGATGAGCTTGGTGTGGATGTGGAGAAAATAGCACCGATTGACCTGCAAATCGCAGAGCGTTTCTTCTCTTCATCAGAATGTCAATTATTGGATGGTAAGCCTGAGGTAATGAAGCGGGAGACCTTCTATCGTCTGTGGACGCTGAAGGAAAGTTATATCAAGGCTGTGGGCATGGGGCTCTCCATGCCGCTGGATTCCTTCGCTATTCTTCCCCATGTTCAGCAAGATGGAGAACTTGATTGGCGATGCAACCATGACGGGCAAATCGTTAGGCATCGCTTCTACAGTCATCCTTTGGATGAACAGCATATGTTCGCTGCCTGTGCTGCAGAAGGCGAGTTGCCAAACCAGCCCGAAATCGTGACGCTGGAAAGTTTATACACTGAATTGGTTTAATTTGCAAAAGAGGACCCCTTACGGAGTAAAAAGGAGCGAATCTATCCGGTGGTAAAGATCCCCGGCGGTTCGCTCCTTTTATCTGTAAACCCATATAACTGTAACGGTACGATTAGTCGCGGCTCCGCAGCTTGCTGAGCAGACGAAGGATTTCAATGTACAACCATACCAATGTGACCATCAACCCGAACGCACCGTACCACTCCATATACTTGGGTGCTCCTTGCTCTGCACCACCTTCAATAAAGTCGAAATCCAGTACCAGATTAAGCGCAGCAACAATGACGATCACAACCGAGATGCCGATCCCAATCAGACTATTTTCATGCAGATATGGAACCGTAATGCCGAACAAACCGAGCACAAAGCTGAGCAAATACATAATCATGATGCCGCCTGTTGCAGCCACCACACCTAGTTTAAAGTTCTCCGTTGCTTTAATTAATCTTGTTTTATAGGCCATTAACAGAGCAACGAATACAGCCATGGTCAACAAAGCCGCTTGCAAGGTAATTCCGTTATACAAGGACTCATAACTTGCCGAAAGTGCACCTAGGAACATTCCCTCTGCTACCGCGTAGATCGGTACAAGATAAGGAGATACCACCGGTTTAAACGAAATAATCAGCGCCAGAATGAAACCCACAATTAATCCGCCATAAGCAAGCGGCATCACTTCTTGTCCGTTAAAAAACATCATCCAGGTTGCAAATGCACTGCCCAGCAAGATGATCAACGTGATGAACGCTTTGTTCACTGTGCCGTTAATCGTCATGTAATTCTGGTATCGATCCTCTCCATATCCTCTGTTCTCAAACGTGCTGTCTTTAAGTGTAGGATTACCACTACGACCGATCAACACAATCACCTCTTCTTATGTATTTGGTATATCTGTGAAACTAAGGGCCTAGTGCTACTTCCTTGAAATGTGAACTTTTCAGCTCCTATAACTTGTTACGTAGAACTATATTTGCGAAGAGAATGGAATCGGATGCAATCATGGATTACATCCTTTCCATCTTTACACACACCTAGGACATATGTCCTAAGTATTTCAAGCTTACTTACTTGCTTGTGCATCTTGAATAACTTGAATAACTTAAATAACTTACCTGCTTACTTATACAGCACCTTGTCTACATTATACTTCGCCTGCATTGTGTTGATGATATAAGTCTCGTAAATTTCACGATCCATCGGATCTTCTACCAAGCAAACTTCAATCTTCGTGACTTCCTCACGGTGATTCTTGATTGGGGATACCGTATCTTCAAAATGCTTTTTGATTCGCGGTCTTAATTTTCGCGCTTTCCCGACAAATAACAACTCATCATCGGCATTATAAAACATGAAAATTCCGCCTTGCTCCCGTGTAATCAGGTGAAAATCCGTAAATCCGTAAATGTGGCTTAACTGCGGATTTTCCTGCTTTGTAATCGTCACATCTGGTGTTGGAACCGTAATCTGAATCATCCATTTCACTTCCTCTATATTCTCTAGAAATACATCCTAACACATATCATAATCCGACACCATTTCGAGTTAAATGAGGTACAATTCACGGAATTTTCGCTTTTGCGACAAATATTTCAAAAAAAAGGTTAACTTCCCTGATTCAAAGTGGTACTATAGGGGTATGAGGAAGAATTTGGGCACTGAGACATATGTCTTTGTATCCACACTCGTCTTATAGGCCTAACATGTTTTATCTTTTTCATACTGAATTCGGTGACGTGCACACGAGAAGAGTACAGTTAGTAAGAACCGTAGCTTTGTAGATTGTAGAATCACCATCTATACGAAAACCTATTGCAGCAAGCAGTGAATGGCAATAATTAGCCTTTTAAAGATTTCTTGTAATTACAGCACCAAGTTTATCATCTAGAATTAGAATCATATAGATCGCATAGAGCATAGCAAGTAGATCCACGTAGAATTATACAGCAGGTATTTTCTAGAGACTAGTCAGAAACGTAACTGTAGCTAGAACAGGATAGCATTACACCCTTAGAATTGAACAAGTTTCACCTCCAGCCCGGCATATGAGCCAGGGCTTTTTCCCGTTGTGCGTACAACTCAGGCCACCTTAGTTGCGAAACAGAGGTATCGTGGTTCTTTCTGCTGGGTTTATAATATGGCAAGATACCAGTAGAGGGAGTGATGGGATGTATTCCGATCTGCAATTGACGGAGGACCGCCCTGTATATATACAAGTCAAAGATTATTTAAAACGATTAATGTTAAAAGGCGGTCTGCAACCCAATCAGAAGCTACCTTCGACCCGTGAGCTGAGCACGCTGATGAAGGTAAGCCGCAGCACCATTTTGCTCGCCTATGCAGAGCTTGAAGAGGAAGGGCTTATTTATGCGCTCAAAGGTAAGGGGAATTACGTCAGCACACTTATTGAAACACAGCAGACCAATGCAATACATTGGCAACTAGACTGGACAGCAGAGGTAAGCGATTATGCAATTCAGGCAGAGCAATATGATCTGATGAAACACGGCTCAGGAGCCGAGCGCGGTGAAATTTCTTTCACCAGCATCGCTCCGGATGAAAAACTGTTTGATCTTCAAAATGTGAAACGGGCCTTCTTGGATCGCATGTCACTTGAAGGAGAAGTTTTACTAAATTACGGCTACGCGCAAGGATATAGACCGCTCATGAATTATTTGCTGCACTATATGGAGAACAAAGGGGTCGACCTTGCGGGCAAAGATATTTTGATTACGAACGGGTTTACGGAGGGATTTGACCTGGTACTTGGGGCATTGCGCAAGAAGAGCGGCAAAGCACTCTGTGAGAATCCCACACATCACACAGCCATCAAAAACCTGAAGTTGCACCAGTTTCAGTTAACTGGTATCCATATGGAACCGGATGGCCTTGATCTGAAGCAGCTGGAGCAAGAACTGGCTGGAAGCGCGTATGATCTGGCATATCTTGTGCCCTCGTATCACAATCCGACCGGAATCGTGACTTCACCCGCAAAACGAACTGAAATTATACGTTTAATGAACGAGTATCGAGTTCCGATCATTGAAGATGGATTTAACGAAGAGCTTCGTTATTCGGGCTCCCATGTCTCGCCCTTGATCTCCAGTATGGGTAAGGGTAATGGCCTTGTCTATCTTGGCAGCTTCTCCAAAGTATTGTTCCCCGGACTGCGTGTGGGCTGGATTATCGCCGATGTCGCATTGATCGATTATCTCGAAAGCATGAAGCGGGCACGCAGTATTCATACGTCTACTCTGGATCAGTCCCTGTTATATCAATATTTGAGCAACGGCAATTTTGAAAAATACCTGAAACGGGCTCGTACCGAGTACAAGCGAAAATATGAACTCGCTGTGCATTGTCTGAAACGGCATCTGCCAATGTGCCAAATATCCGGAGCAGGCGGCCTGCATCTGTTCGTGCAGTTTCCACCAGAGGTGCGAACAAGAGAGTTGCTGACCGCCTGTAAGGTAAAAGGGGTAACCTTTACTCCTGGAGATACCTTTTATCTGGAGCCAGGTCAAGGGCTTCACACCATGCGTCTTGGATTTTCCAGAGTCAGTGACGAGAACATCCGCAAAGGCATCCGTATTATCGGAGAAACGGTTGCGAGTATGATGTAAGGAATTTAGATAACTATAGGGAGGATTTTCACATGAGAGTCGGCGTTATTATGGGCGGAACATCTTCAGAGCGGGATATATCCCTGCTCACTGGACAGGAGATGATTGCGAACTTGGACAAAAGGAAATACGAGGTCGTACCGATTGAGTTAAATTCCAAACGGGATTTGATCGATAAATCGGACGGAATCGATGTAGCCTTGCTTGCCCTGCACGGTAAATACGGGGAAGACGGTACGGTGCAAGGCACGCTTGAATCCCTTGGCATTCCTTACACGGGTTGCGGTGTGCTTGCAAGCAGTGTATGTATGGATAAGGACATGTCCAAACGGCTCATGCGGCAAGCAGGAGTACTCACAGGAGACTGGCTCCAAGTGAACCGAATGCAAGATCTGTCCTCAGCGGCAGTCCAGCACTTAACGTACCCAGTCGTTGTCAAACCAAATTCGGGCGGCTCCAGCATTGGAACGCAGATTGTCCATGATCCATCATCCCTGCCTGCGGCGGTAGAAGCTGCTCTTGCCTGGGATGACAGTGTGATGATTGAGCAATACATTGAGGGTGAAGAGATTACCTGTGCAATTGTCGATGGTAAGATGTTACCCGTGATCTCTATTCATGCCAATGCTGCCTTTTTCGATTATGCAGCTAAATATGATGATAACGGTGCGGATGAGCAGGTCGTGCATCTCCCTTCTGAGTTGCATCAGCGCGTAGAAGCCGCTGCGTTAACTTGTTACAACGTACTTAAATGCAGTGTCTACGCCAGGGTGGATATGCTCATTCGGGAAGGTGTGCCTTACGTGCTGGAGGTTAACACCTTACCGGGGCTTACCCGAAACAGCCTGCTGCCCAAAAGCGCAGCCGCTGCAGGGATTTCTTTTGCCAAGTTGCTAGACACAATCATTGATCTGTCTCTCAAAGAACGTTCCGGGGAGTTGTCTCGTATATGAGTCTAGATGTAAATATCCGGCATAGCACCGATCAGGATTTGCAGGACATGGTGATTCTCATGGATCAGCTGGGATACCCAACAACCTACGCCGAGATGCAGGAAAGATATGCTCACATCGCCGCTGATGCCAATTTTACAACGTTGGCAGCCGAAGTGCGCGGACGTGTAGTGGGACTGCTCGGCATGCAGACATCCTATTCATATGAAAAGAACGGCAGACATTGCCGTATCATGGCACTGGTTGTTCATGAGCATTACCGCGGCTCCGGCATCGGCCGTCAGCTTCTACTCGCTGCTGAGCAGTGGGCAGCAGCACAGCAGGTGGACTCTATATCGCTAAACAGCGGTAATCGTGCCGATCGTGAAGCCGCGCATGCATTTTATCAGGAGATGGGTTATACCGCTGGCAGTACCGGATTCAGCAAAAAACCACAGCTGCTGCAACACAATTGAATGAGGTGTGGACGACCAGACACGACTGCCGCAACTTTATCGCGCGTATATCTTAGGATGCCATTCGCTGATATCTAAACCATAAAACATGCCCTCCCAAGCGCTAAAGTGGCTCGGAAGGGCATATTTATATTTCATTTTCTTATCTGATTGATATAGTACTTGGCAGATTGTGCACCGTCAATCGGAATGATGGCTCCGTTGATAAATGGCGATTCACCAGACAGCAAGAATGCAACCAGACGTACGACTTCCTCGGGATCACCCGGACGTTTGGCCGGGTTGTCCTTTACAAACTCTTTGGACGCCGGCTCCCAGTCATTCGGGTTAATCTGTTTGAATGAACCGATCACCTTGTCTGTCAAAATGGCTCCTGGAGCTACTGCATTGATGCTGATACCATGCTCCGCATATTCAATCGCAGCATCCTTGGTCATGCCAGCAACGGCATGTTTACTCGCCCCATAAGCGATCTGATTAGGCACAGCACGAATACCACCAAAGGAGGAGGTGTTGACGATGGAGCCCCCGCCTTGCTTTTTCATCACAGGAAGCACATGTTTCAGGCCATAAAATACACCTTTCAGATTAATGTCGATCACCTTGTTGAACATTTCGGTTTCATAGGTCTCGTTAACGCTGATTCAACAACTCATATGCCTCCATTAATCTCTCAATGGGAACGCCATTAATTTTCATTCCTGACACTTGGCAGGCCTCAAGCTCAACACCTGAAAGATCACAGTCGACAAAACGACTGTCTCTCAAATCACAATGTCTCCACTGCATTGGCACACGGTCTGCACCAAGATGTGTATCCTGAAACTGAACCCCGTCCAGCGCACAGAATTCAAACTTGGTGTTTGTTAAACGCAAATCTGCTAACAGCATTCCTGTCATATTCAAGTTCGTTAATTTGCTTCCACTCAGATTACAATCGGTGATGCGGCTGTTCTTCATTGTACTGGCGCTGTACCACATCGAATCCAGGTTCGCCTGAACGTGTTCTCGTTCCTTCACTGGATCATGCTGCCCGCTCCCGCCATCTATCTTCTTCTCATAACCATACTCAGACTCAGAGGCAGACATACGTACATACCCCAGCTTTTCGTAAAAATGATGATTACTCCGTTGCCGGCCAGAAGTCTCTAGCCTCCAGTGCCGAATATGAGGAAATGCAGTCTCCACCTGTCTGATTACTTGTGATCCTACACCGCGCCCTTGGCAGACAGGGTCGATATAGATTCTATCCAGCCTTGCAATTTCATGTCCAAGCACATTTATGCTTACGCCACCAATCGCACAGCCATCTGCTTCCACCACATAATAGTCCCACTCGCGAATCACATATTCATGGAGGCGAACTGCGTTATAACCCGGAGGACAAAGATTGCTATCCACGTGCTGCTCTCCGTTCGCCCAGACGTGCATGGCATGATCAAAGGCACGTGTGCAGATTTCCGTCAACACAGCGGCATCCTCGTGTTCTGCTCGGCGCAGGTTTATCGATAATGGTTTGGGTTTCATCCGCCCAGTGGCTTTCCCATTGGAGTGGGTGCTGTTAAGTTCAAAATAATCATAGACCTCCCCATCAGACAGGCATCTTCGATTCACATACTGGAAACCTGTATGCTCCAGCACTTTGCGAGAAGCCGGGTTATGTGTCTTCACAATGCCCACAATCCGGTTTAACGATGTATGTTCGAACAGATACGTCGTCAACGCTCGTACCGCTTCTGAGATATAACCTTTGTTGCGGTGATCGCGTGAAATGGCATAAGCTACCTCACGATCAGATGGATCAAGCATATCGTTTGGAAACACACCACACCAACCGATCAACTGCTGGCTCTCCTGATGAATCACCGCAAGCATAACCCGCACATCCTGCGGATTAAACTGTTTATAACTCCCTACAACAAACTGCAAAAATTCACTTAATTGCTCCTCAGTCATCTTCCAATCGGGTAACAGGTCGGTAATTTCAGGCTGATGTGTCAAGGTTGCCAGCGCGGCTTGGTCTTGCAAGGTAAAGGGACGTAACATCACTGTACTCGCAACAATCGTAAATCCATGATTCATATAAAACACCTCTTAGGGATTATTTTGCGATGACACGACAAAAAGGAGCACCTCCAATAGAGGTACTCCCGAATCGTTTCATCCTTTCAGATCAAACGCCGAAGCTCCTCGTAATGGGTCAAAAAAGGACAGACGTATCCCGTGTTGGTCTAACGGAATTTTTGCGCCTTGTTCTTTTCTACATCATTACGAGAAATCTGGCATTCTCTGAAATCCCCTTTCAATTCACGCATCGTTTATAGCTATCCACATTATATTATGGACGATCAATGAAAATCCAGCCTGTATCTTGTTCTTTTTCAATCGTGGCTCCCAGCGATTCAGCCATGAAGCGCAAAGGCACATAAGTCTTGCCGTTTTTGCCAACAAAGGCGGATTCCACCATCGTGACTTCTTGCCCCGCAACTGTTGCTTTCGGAGAATCTACCGTCAGTATGATCTCGTCTCCAGTGATGTCGTCAATGACAACGATCTGTTTCGAACCTTTCGTCCATTTCACTTCTGCATCCAATTGCTCGGACAGATACCGAAGCGGCACAAAGGTTGTATTTTTGACCGTCATTGCACCATTTTCTTCACTCGGATGAAGGAAGATACTTTTGGTTGTAATCTTCATCTCATTTTTCAGGAATTGATAAACAAACGAATTTGGATCAAAATTGCGAAGCACCTGACCCGGTGTAACTTCCCCTTCGGTCAGTTCCATCACACCACGGGAAGCATCCACTTCATCTATAGTGACCGCGCCGCCAATATTCCATAGCTCGCTGTCTGCGCTAACAGTTACAGCACGAACTGGCAAGTCTTCGGATGCAGGCACAGCAACCTTCAACGACATCTTTTGTTTACGAATATCCAGCTTGCTGTCGATGAAGAAGTCCATGTTCAATTTGGTTTCCGGACCAAATACCGTTTTCAGTTCAGTCGTATTTTGCAGCAGGTTGTTCAGCTCCTGATCATAGTTCACCAGAATGCTGTCCAAACCTTCTTTGATCATGGCATAGATGGATGTAACTGCTTCCTCCTTCGAATTAGGCACGATAGAAGTGATTCCTTCGTTCTCCATGCCTTCCAGACCCATATAGCTTTCAAATACAGGGTACAGCACATCATACAAGTCTCCAATCAACTGCTTGAGGCCTTGCTCATCCTTAGAGATACTTGTAAGGAACGGCTTAACCATCGCAAGCAGCTCTTCACCGTTAATCTCCATATGCAGCTTGTTCAGAGATAATGTTTCGCCATTTACAGCTTCCTGAACAGGGGTAACGGATATGTTTTTCGGATTGGATAGATGTTTCATGACAAAAGTTAATACCTTTGGAGAAAGCTCTTGCATCTGTTTCTCCAGCTCTTTTGTATCTATAGGAAGCAGCATCGTCTCTGCTCCCCCAAGTGTATCGAGAGATATGTAGACCGGTTTCTGTGCTCCATCCACATCGATGGTCATGCCCGACTTGTCCATAGACAGATGGAAAGGCAGTTTTGTGCCTTCAATACTCACTGATCCTTTGACCGATGCCGTATTCGTGTCCTTCATCTTGGCATGATCAATGTTGAGTGAAATGGAGTTAATACGTTTGATCATTTCGAGGTCTTCATCGGTTGCGAATTGTTTGTCCGGTTCTATGTTAATATGCATGGATTGTTTGGTTTCACCGGATTTTACCTTGGTGTTATTGACCATGGCTTGGCCAACATCAACTCCGCCCACAGCCTGACAACCTGTAAGAATAACCAGTAACAGGACAAGCGGTACTGCCATCCATTGGCTTAACTTTCGGCTCATAATTGGGATCTCCCCCTTAGCAAAATATGGTTCACTCCATATTATGAGGGCAGTTGGAAACAATGTAAACGGATACGCATAAAAATAGGCCAAATAGGCCGGAACACGTCCGGCCTTCTGGTTCTTCTATCACTCATATGTCATAACATGCGCGTGGAAACGTGCTGTTTCATGTAATATTTTCAGACTATTCCTGCTCCTGATCTGCCGCAGACTCTTCATCTTTCTCTTCATCTTTCTCTTCATCTGCTGGTGTTGCAGGGGTCTCGAATTGATCCGGTTCATCGTCTTGGATCGCTTTGTTCTCTTCGTTCTGATTTTGTGTCATAATCGCTCTCCCTCTTTTCAGCGGAATATCATCAAGGCACTGCCTTGTTTGTATTAATAACCGGATGGTGCATAAATCAAACATGGTGTTGTGATTTCTGCAAGTTGATCGAAGTTGATTGAAATGGTTATATCTTTTTTGCAACATCCTGCCCTTTTAGAAGACGTAAAAGATAATCCCGTTGCCGTTCTCTACGGTAACCTGAAACAAAGCCTGAATCGTATCTATCGTTTGCACAATCTCCTGAAAAATCTCTTCTTCTTCCCAGCCTTCCATGACGGGATATACCCCTTCAGCCAGCATCTTGTCCAAGCTAAAACGTGCCCTCACATCCTCAGGAGTAAGCTGCTCCAAGGCCATGTACGCTTCAAGAACCTGCTTGTTATTAATCAAGAACAGATCCATATCGGAATAGTTCCCTAAATACTGCTGACTAGCAAGCGGCACAACGTATCCTAGCGGAGGTTCTCCATCCAACAGGTTACCGTTCAACGTGAACTGAAGCATCTGCCACGTTTTATCAATATCCAGATCGACCTGACAATCATGTACACTAACCTCTCCAGATTGAATAGAATTCAACAACTCATCGGTTACTACCACATATCTGCCCGACATGCCCATCGCGTTATCCCTCCTGACATTTCCTTCTATTGTTCCCCATTAACCGTGCATGTTACATCAGAATCGGGGTAAAAAGGAAAAAGGGCACCATAACGTCACCAGAAGATGCTCATGTGGGGAGAATAAACGAATCATTTCCAAGGAGGAGAACCGGATGAAAAAATTTGACTACAGTCTTAATTACGAGGAACTCGATCTGCGCAAGCAGCCTGAATTATATACCGTTGGCCGGGGCGAGCAAGGGGTACTCATGGTGGAACCTTACAAAAGTGAGATTCTGCCGCACTGGCGGTTCAAAACACCAGAAATTGCGACAGAGTCATCGGAGAAGATCTATGAACTATTTTTGGAGTATAAGAAGCAGGGGGATTTCATTGGCATGGATATGGCTCGCAAGTTTTTACAGATGGGCTACACTCGGGCGAGACGTTATACCAATCATAAAGGCGGGCGTAAATATTCGAAGAAGGATGGCTCGATCCTGCCTTATCAGAACGACCCGGTGAAGGCGGAAGCAGCAGCTATTTTCAAAGCGCAATGGGAAGTAGCGAAGAAAGACCCCGACTACGTGAAGATGATGAAGCAACATCGGGAAAAGTACGAGTCAGAGGAAGGCTAGGCGCATATTTGAAATCATTGACTTGTGGAAACATATGGTTCAGAATCTATCTTGTTACTGTTTACTTTTCACCACTATTTTGAAGAAAAGAGGCGCAGCCGACTATGACAGATTCGTTTATACAATTAAACACAGGCCAGAATACCAACATCAACGAATGTGCTCAGCTTCAGGTGACCATCAAGTGCACATCCGCTCCCTCTGCCTTGGATGTTAGCTGTTTCATGGTAAACGAAGCAGGAAAAGTGCCGTCAGACGACTATTTTGTATTTTATAATCAGAAGGCAGACCCACATCAAAGTGTACTTCTGCAACAGGTAGAGGACTGGCAATCCACTTTTGTACTGGATACGCATAAATTACGGCAGGCCTCTGTAGAAAAATGTGTGTTCACGGCTACACTCGATGCGGGACATACATTCGCCAATGTTCGTACATGCCAGGCGGTTGTTCAAGCGGGTTCCCAGCAGATTACGTATGAAATTACTCAGGCTACCGCAGAAACAGCACTTATTTTCATTGAAGTTTATAAGCATCGTGACGGATTCAAAGTTCGTGCAATTGGCCGTGGTTTCTTTGGTGGATTGAAGCCGCTGGCAGAATCTTACGGGGTGGAGATTGAAAGTAACGATGCCTCGGAAGCCGAACAGGCTCTGATCCAAGCACAAGCTGAAGTTGCAGCATCCTCTTCCCAAACCACTGCACCTGTTGCTGAATCAGTCCCGAGTCCTCCACCACTAAACTTGACCAAAATCGATCTTCTCAAGCATAAAGTAACCCTGTCTCTCCAAAAGAAAAAGGTCGAACCTATTCAGGCACGTGTTGCCGTTGTATTCGATGCATCAGGCTCTATGTACCATCTGTATCGTAAAGGCATCGTTCAAGAAGCCTTTGAGCGTATACTGGCGATTGCATCTGCATTTGATGATAACGGTGAATTAGACGTATGGTTCTTCGCCAAAGACTTCTTACGTGCTCCCAGCGTAACGGCACAAGATTTTGAGAATTATATTACACGTACATATACATTAGGAAGTAAAGGCGGTACCAATAACGAACCCCCTGTTATACAGGATGTCATTCGCAAGTACACCGTCGAGGAACCTAATGTAAAGATTCCAACGTATATTATCTTTTTTAGCGATGGCGGGGTGAGCCAAAAAGGAAAAATCTCGAAGCTTATTACCGAAAGTTCAACCAAAAATCTGTTCTGGCAATTCGTTGGCTTGGGGAGAGCCAATTACGGTGTTCTGGAGAATCTCGATGAGATGAAGGGACGTTTCATTGATAATGCTAACTTCTTCGCACTGGACGACATTTCAAAGATCAGCGATGAAGAATTGTATGATCGCCTGCTCAACGAATTCCCAAGCTGGATCAAAGAAGCTCGGGCCAAAGGCATTCTGGGCTAGAGGTTACAGCATTCATCCCCTCTGGCCAATTCAGATTTGTAGCTTTTCAGCTTTGCAATCTTAGAATCGTGGTCTTAACATGCTTCCGACAATTCGCAGCATGGACTTGCGTGGCATGAGGCGGGAGAACTGTGCTGTCCAGTAATTCCGGGCACCCGGTACTGCATATGGCTTGCCTTTCTCCAGTGCCCTCATGGCCACTTCCACGACATGCTCAGGTGTATCACGTTTGCCTACAGAAGCTTCATTAGCACCTACCACATCAAAGAACGGCGTCTCGGTTGAACCCGGACATAAGGCCAAAAATTGAACACCGCGCTTCCTGTTTTCCTCATATAACGCCTCTGTAAAAGAAAGTACAAACGCCTTCGTCGCACCATATACAGCCATATACGGATCCGGTTGAAAGGCTGCTGTCGAAGACACATTAATAACAGCGCCATTCTCCTTCTGTAACATGCCTGGCAAGAAAAGATGCGTCATGTTTGTTAAGGCCAATACGTTCAACATAATCTCATCCTGCTGCCGCGAACCTTGCACTTGTTCAAAGTATCCATGAGTAGCGAAGCCAGCATTATTGATCAGGATATCAATCTGTATTCCCCGTTTCTGGCATTCCTCATATACCTTGTGTGGTGCGTCTAATTCGGAGAGATCCGATACAATCACCTCGGCTCTCACCTGATATGTACGTTGTATTCGTTCTGCCAATTGTTCCAGTTTGGACTCCGTTCTTGCTACCAGTACAACATGGTTACCCCTTGAAGCCATTTCGAGTGCAAAAACTTCACCTATTCCTGAAGAAGCTCCTGTAATAAGTGCCCATTGATGTGGTTGTTTTATCATTTTTCATCCATCCTCTACATTGAGTATAAACATATGATTCTATTAGGAAACAACGTTTCCTAATAGAATCATCGTAACCAAATCTCATGATTATGTCAAATTACATCTGTTATACTTAATTTAAGAACATCATGCCTACTCTGTCAGGTCGGATTAAATTGACGTGATCTGGCCTATAACAGTAGAATGACCATAAGAAAAGGAAATGCCCTGGTTTCTGTTTAACAATAATACGGTTATGAGGATGAAATAAATGAAGGATATACTTTCGGGGTCCGCGGAATCTGCACATACAGTAACAACCTTTCAGGAAGCAAGGCTGCAACACTCGGATAATCTTCGGCAAAATGTTGTACATGCCGCTGCTGCTTTATTACAAGAACACGGACCCGAAGCTGTCACGGTACGCCGCGTAGCTGAACGCATGGAATGCTCTACCAAGATCATATATAATCTTTTTGGCAAGAAAGAAGGGTTAGCCAAACATCTATATTTAGAGGGATGTTCTCTCATGGCCCAGCGTTTTGAAGCTGTACCCCGGCAAGCATCGTTTGAACAATATTTCCGTGACCTGGCTTACGCCTATTGGGACTTCGGCATTTCTCAAACCAGCTTCTATCAGCTGATGTTTGGAGGTTCTTTTTCCGAATTCAAACCGGATGGAGAGACGTTACAGGGAACGGCGACTGCACTCAAGCAAGTGTCGGCGTTAGTTGAGGGAGCGATTGAACAAGGAAAGATTCAGGTGCAAGACCCCTTGCTTGCGGTGCGCATGATCTGGGCTCCCTTACACGGTGTGATTCATCTGTACCTGGGAGGACATATTGAAAACGAAGAAGCTGCCAAAACCCTCTATGACCATACGTTATCGATGGTCGTAGATTCCCTTGTGAGCACATCTGCGAATGGATAAAAACAGAATTTGTGCATACAGAAACGATTAAAGACAAGCATAAAAGGAGCCTATCCGTTGGTGTAATACACTTAGGATAGGCTCCTTTGCTATTCTATTTCCTGTGTGCATGGATAGATCGATTCATATCCAATACACCCCTCTTTGCGTCCTTATTCGTTCTCCGCTTCCCAGCGCGCGATTTCTTCACGAACTTTTGGCGCTACTTCTTTGCCAAGCAATTCAATGGCACGCATAACTTCATCATGCGGCTGTGTGCCGAGCGGAGTGTGCAGCATGAAACGTGTAATGCCAACCTCTTTGCGCAGATAGATGATTTTCTCAGCGACGGTGTCCACATCCCCTACGTACAATGCACCTTCCAGGCTGCG
This sequence comes from Paenibacillus amylolyticus, assembly GCF_003719335.1. Lineage (GTDB taxonomy): Bacteria > Bacillota > Bacilli > Paenibacillales > Paenibacillaceae > Paenibacillus > Paenibacillus amylolyticus_D. Next base: position 167,697 of record NZ_RIAS01000004.1, on the reverse strand, counting down.
TGCCGCATCAAATGTTTCTCTGCCATAATGTCCCCATCCGCGTTCACGTCCAAGCTGGTTCATTACCGCTTGTGCAGGGCGGAAAAACTTTTCTACCGCTTCATCGGTTGTATCGGCAACAAAGCCGTGGGAGTGGGAAGCAACGGTTAACTTGGAAGCGTCGTGTCCAGCGTGTGCAGCAGCTTTTTTGTACAGCTCCACCAGAGGGGCGAACTGTTTCGGGCGGCCACCAATAATCGCAAGCACAAGTGGCAATCCGAGCAGACCTGCACGGACAACCGATTCCTGATTACCGCCACTGCCAATCCAGACCGGAAGCTTCTCCTGTACCGGGCGCGGGTAGATGCCCAGGTTGTTGAAGGAAGGGCGATGCTTGCCCGACCAGGTTACTTTTTCCGACTCCGTCAGTTTCAGAAGCAGATCCAATTTCTCGTCGAACAATTCATCATAGTCGCCCAGATCATAACCGAACAACGGGAACGACTCGATAAATGAGCCACGTCCGGCCATAATCTCTGCACGTCCATTCGAAATACCGTCGAGTGTCGCAAAGTCCTGAAACACACGTACTGGATCATCTGATGACAACACCGTTACCGCACTGGTCAAGCGAATGTTTTTCGTCTGCGAAGCTGCTGCTGCCAGAATGACCGCCGGAGATGAGGCTGCATAGTCCGAACGATGATGCTCCCCTACGCCGTATACATCCAGACCCACTTGATCTGCCAAAACAATCTCTTCCACCACATCACGAATACGTTGTGCGTGGGTTATTAGTTTTCCTGTATTAACATCCGGATTTGTTTCCACGAATGTACTGATTCCGATTTCCATAGTATGTTCCTCCCTGTGTATGAAGCGATCCGTCGTTCATCTAACCTATTGTAAGTAGATCACCTTTTGTTATTTACCTTTATATTGGACTATTTCGAGCAAAAATACAAGTACCCTCTGTTTCCAGAGGGCACTTTTCTTATTACATCAGGATCACTTTAGGAGTATTTCCATAGAGTTTAGATTAATAACGGCGCCTGTTTGTTTCATAAAATTGAAACCCAAAATCCCGTCAATCTCCAAACCATAATCCATGCTTCCGATCTCAATTTCAAATTCTTCCACAACAGTTCCATCTTCCGGAATCATTCCGATATCCATAACCACATCTGCGTTTAATAATGTACTAGCCGACCCTGTATCAAGAAGTACTTTCTTCAGCGTAAGTTTTTTACCTCTGTAAACCAGTTGTACACTTATAAAGGGCAATCCATAAATATCTGCTATCTTCATCTAGGACCTCTTATTCCAACATACCTTTCTCTAGCCACAACTTCAGAACGTGAGGTATGAAAAAAACAATATTCCCGATTAGGTTCTTCCTGATGCAATTCGCTATATCGTTTCAAGGCCTTTGTTGAATCAGTAAATGAATCTATAACAGCCATTTCTTCAATATAACGTTGACCTTCTTGCGAATAGGCCTTCGTCGCTTCAAAAACAACCCACTCATTCGGGAAACGTTCTTGAACCTCTTTCCATTGCATAGTTGACGCCTCCGATTATTCGATACCTCCATTATATCATGCAATCTATCCATTCAATGAATTCACTAACCGAAAATTAAGCTATAGAAATGCTAGCCTTCTACAACTTCCTTCCGATATACAGCAGATGAGATGAGATTCCCAAAATGGAAGGGTCTTTGGCTGCCTCAATCATGTATTGGATAAGTCCCTGCTCCTCACCCTGTTCCTTCCAATAGTGCGACTGTTCATCTGTGAGCACTGCTTTCAGGCTGGAGGAACCAATCAACTGAACAGTCTCGAATCCGTGCTGCTCCATGAACGGCACAACATCCTGCACACGAAAATAGTATGCTCCCGTAAAACGCCCTTGATCCTGATGATCAAACGTGCCTCTTTCGACAAAAGACTGGATCGCGTCCATACTGTCATTGGGTCTCCAATGCTGCGGAGATTGCAGTGAGTTGATACTCATCCGCATCCGGGTCTGTACTGCCACAAACACAACGCCTCCCTGCTTCGTTACCCGATAAAGTTCACGCACTGCCGCTATCCGCGCTTCTTCCTTCTGCAGATGGTACAGCGGTCCAAGCATAAGCACCGCATCATAGGTGTCATCGGCAATCCCGTTCAGATGGGTCGCATCCAATACATGAAATCCCTCAAACTGCTGCGTCAGCCCAAACGCTTCGGCCTTTTCTCGTGCTTGTTCTACGGATGAAGGTGTAAGATCCGATAATGTAACCCTGTATCCCCGTTTGGCTAACTCCATCGCATATTTTCCCGGCCCTGCACCGTTATCCAGAATCATGCCGCTCGGCGGAAGATGTTCGCGAATATAATGCATGTTAATCATGAATTCAATAGGCTCACGCTCCAGCCTGCCCCACTCATCAAATCCAGAATAATATTGAATAATGCGGTCTCGATCTCTGTCCATCTCTTGCACACCTGCCCTTTTCTCCATATTAGGCCCTATAAACCAAAAAAGACCTGCCACCTCAGCTAAGAGGCGACAGGTCTGACCTTCGCGGTACCACTCTTTTTGATTCATGGAGTAGATCGACATCGTTTACCGTCCTATCCTTCCATAACATCTCATGACCTGATGACGGAGGTTACCCGTCAGGATCTACGTGAATTCAGTTCATCATATCCACCATTTCATTCAGTCCTTCGTTCGCTGAACCAATGAAGACATTTCTACAACTGCTCTTCGATCCTGCTGCTCACAGGTGAGTTGGGGACAGGCTGGACTGTCTCGCACCGAATTGACAGTTCTCTGAACCACGCCATATACCTTAATACTCCTGATCATTGCGTTTGTTATTTTAATTTTACCAAGTATAGTTCTCCTAAATATTTACTGTCAACTCTAAATTCACAATAAACCAGAATGGCTCTCTCACTTATAAAATACAAACCTCATTACTTCAATCCTTCTTATTTTTTCTTCTCTTCCACTAATGGTACAGCTATTCTAGCTTCCGGTTCTTCTGTACTATACATCCACGGATATACAACGGCCGTATCCGATGTATACTTCTCATACCGATCAATACCCTGATTGTCTCCGTCACCCGCAAACTGGGTCTTGGTAGGCATACCATAGCTTCGTTCACCCTTTATGAGCATGAAGGTCTGATTCATTCCCCCAAAATGCGGATCATCACTATACCTCTCCACGTACAAATCCCCGTCCTTAAGATAATATGTCCAATGAATTATAAAACCGTCCAGGTTTGAATCTACAATCTGTGGTTTCTCTCGAATTGCAGATAAAATAACCGGCTCGAACTCACCCTCAATATATTGGATTTGATGATGGGCATACAGAGTCATTGGGGTATCCGGATGGATCTCCAGACCCGGGTTTACTTCAAAACGCAGTTCCGTTTGATTTGAATTTTCTGCCGGCCATACGGCACCTTCCAACCGGGTACCATTCACATCCAGATTATATTTCAAATAGGGGAGTTGCAAGATAGCTCGATCCTGAGCAAGAATCACCCGGATTTGTGTCGGCGTAATGATGGCTTCCTTCACAAGCACCCCTTCCGATTGCTGGCCTAGAGGGAGATTCAGCACTCTTTTACTCGTACCGCTAAGCATCTCCGTTTTATCTAATCGTATACCGATATTCAGGGGCTGATCCATTCTACCTTCTTCTTTATGATAAGCAAGTGAATACGATGAGGCTTGTTGCTTTAACATGTCTAGATTATAGAACTGTTCTGATATATATTCACCATGCGCTCCTGGCTTACCGTTTATACTTGGTGCAATCCACTCTAAAGTCTGTCCTTTTTGATCGTATACTTTTAGATAAGGAAAAGCATAATCACGAACCTCCGACTGATCAAAAGTTAAAGAGGTAGACAGCATCACTCGATTATCTTTTTCATCGAATATATTCACAGCAAGTTGACCCAAACCGTCTTTATGAATATCGAACCCTTGTGAATTCCGCTGGGAAAGATCCAGGTTAATTGCCTGTTCCTCCGGAGCCAATACCTGGATCCCGCTTACCGTGAAATCAACATTGGCCTTATTTCCTGAGGGTGTCCACTCCGTTTCAAAATATCCTTTATATTCTCCGTCCGCCTGATCAAAATCATGATAGTACCTGCCTTCAATAAGCTTTCCTGTCTCATCCCGCAGACCAATCGAAGGGAATCTTACGGTATCCCCTTTGTACTTCCCGGGTTTCAGGGTATATAAAATCACCGTTCGATTATCATCAGTAAAGGCTGTATCGAGTGTTAATGTTACACCGCCCACTGTCACCGATTGATCCAGTTTCTGCCCAAGTCCATTTTGCAACGCATTCTGAATCCCCCTCCGGTGATCCAACAGGTCAATCCAATTATAGTGAACTGCTGCATATACGGGTGTCGCCATAAGAATAACGGCTGCTGTTCCGATCAGTGCGCTCTTTTTCCATCTCAGGCTTCGCCGTACATTTTCGTTCCTCGCTGAAGCATGAAGTTCAGGGCAACGTTCTTGATCCTTTTGAATCTGATCCCACATGGCATTAAAATCGGGATAATGGATATCCGCATCATTTTTCAGATGATGAGACAATCTTTCTTCCGTATGTTTCACTGTACACTTCCCCTTTCTGATGTGGTTTGCTGGCTTTCTCCCATTTTTTCCTGAGCAGACGAATTCCCTTATATATTCTGGACTTCACCGTACCCAGCGGAACTTCCAGCGTCTCGGCCGTTTCCGATAAACTGAATTCGTTCATATAGCGTAGCAGAATCGCTGAACGTATTTTCTCAGGCAACTCCTGAACCCATTGTTCCCAGAGTTCCGATTCCTCCGCATGCTGAGCCACCTGGTCAACCGGATCAACCGTTCGTTGCGGTGTGAGCATAAAAAGCCTTTTTTCCCGTTGCTTGGATGCATGCTCTCTTTTCATAAAATTAAGACAATGATTCACTGTGATTTTCATCAGCCATGTTTTCATGTATTCTACCTTCCTCCAATCCTGACGGAAGACGGTAATAAAAACGTCGTGGCACACATCTTCTGCATTCTGCGCATGATGGAGCATGTAGTAACACGTCCGGTACACATCTTTGTTGTACATTTCGAACAGTTCTTTTTCAGTCAAACGACTCACCTCCTTTCTTTTGCATCAGCCTTTTCAAATCTATAGACAAAGCCGATCCTCCAAAGGTTCATTCTTCTTCTCTCAGCACAGCCAAAAAAGAACGTTCACTTCCACAGCAATGCAGAAATGAACGTTCTTCATGGATGAAGACAAGTATATTTGAACTCACGTACAGTGCAGTCCCTGAACGCAAGCCTGGGGCGTATCTTGAAACCTACTGAAGTGCATCTTTTAACGCCTTTTCGCCCCCTGCTGCGTCAATTTCCCTTGACGTGCCCCGGCACGCCTGCGGGAAACTTCCTGGCTTGGAGCGAAAATTCAGCGAAATTGGCTTTCTTCAGCGTTTTCAGACACACCCTAGATTTTTTTCACAAATTCGGACTTCAACTTCATCGCGCCAAGGCTATCGATCTTGCAATCAATATCGTGATCTCCATCGATCAGACGAATATTCTTCACCTTGGTTCCTTGTTTCACGACGAGTGAGCTGCCTTTCACCTTGAGGTCTTTAATGACCGTAACGGTATCCCCATCATTCAGTACATTTCCATTGGCATCACGCACAACTTTGGATTCCTCGGCGTCTCCTTGATCTGCTTCCAAAGACCATTCATGCGCACATTCCGGGCAAACGAGCAAATTTCCGTCCTCGTACGTATATTCCGAATTACATTTCGGACAATTAGGCAAAGTAGACATATGTATTAAACTCTCCATTCTAAAATTGGCTTACATGCAAGTATACGGGATTTGGGCCGTTTGTTCCATACGATGGATCACTGCAACAAATGTTTAACTTATAGGGAAGGTTCTACCTACACCGAATTTAAACCAAATTTAAACTTGGTTCTACCCTTGCTTTAAGGAAATTCGCTTAATATATAAGTATCCAAACAGTAACGAATATCATTCTATAAACCTTAAGGACATTGTCCTCTGTTTATATTCCCATGCCAAAGGAGCTTCTGCTTATGTCATCCTATGTTTTTCCCATTCAGACCGCGTTTATCATCTTTGTCATCGCATCCATGTTCCTGCTGGTGCCGTGGTTAATCTATGGTTATCGCAAAGACGGCTTCTTTAGCTGGTCCCGGTTTGCCGTTAGCTTTTCTTTTATTTTCTTCCTAATGGCTGCTTACTGCCTTGTGATCCTGCCGCTTCCCGCGACTCGAAATAACTGTGCTGGTCACACAGCGAATGCGGTCTATTACAACCTTCAACCCTTTATGTTTGTGAAAGACATTATGAAGGAAACACCCATCATATGGTCTCAACCCTCTACGTGGATCAACATGATTAAGGGCCGTGCTTTCTTGCAAGTGCTGTTTAATGTTCTGCTGCTCATGCCACTAGGAGTATATATACGGTATTTTTGGCAAAAAAGAGCATTCTGGAAACACGCCTTTGTCGCTGGTTTCGGGCTTTCCTTATTTTTCGAAGTCACCCAACTCACCGGGTTATACGGATATTTCAATTGTCCTTACCGATTGTTCGATGTGGATGATCTGATTCTGAACACCTCCGGTGCAGTGATTGGATTTTTCGCAGCCCCGCTGGTGTTGGCCTTGTTCCCGTCACGTGAGAGTATTCAGGCTAAGAGTGAGCAAATCGTGGAGCAAAACCGCGTCTATCCTGTGCCCCAGCTGCTTGCACTGCTGATCGACGGTATTGTTGTGGTGATTATCACCAATCTCATGTCGATCTTTACCTTATCTAACGATATCCAGGATGTAATAAATACGTCCACGGCGATGGTTATTGTTCTGTTCTTCATCCCATGGGTTCGCAACGGAGTTACACCGGGCTCTGCCGTTCTCCGGTTCCGATATGTTGATCGTCAAACGAGCGCCCCAACGCTCTCAGCGCTATTGAAACGATTTATTGCTATTTATGCTCCGTGGCTTCTGGTAACGATGATTCAGCTGGTAAGTAAATATGCATACCCTAACTATCAGGATGATATCACTCAGCCTTACCTCATCTGGATTTCTCTGGGTGTCGGCATTCTGTACTTCCTCGTGTATATTACACTGTTTATCCATGTCATCGTCGTATTGTTCTCGGGTGGAAAACGTTCCTTTTACTTCGACGAGGTCGCACGAACACGAGCCTCGCGCAAATAGAAAATGAAGTTTGCTCTCCCTAACAGAGACGATCACCTAGCCAAAAAAGGCGGCATCTCATGGTTAATCCATGAGGCCGCCTTTTGTATTTTAAAATACCGAAACTGCTACCGAAATTGTACATTGTTGAACTCACTGCATATCCTCAGACTTGCGATATGAAGGGATACCTTACTTAACACCCAGCAGTTCGCGTTTAGAAGCCTCTGGATCATGAACAACCTCAATCTCATGGTTGATGATCAGTGTCGCCCGATCCTGACGATATTCAGGCCATTCGATTCCTGCTGTCTCCGGCTTGCCGTTTCTCGCAAAGGAAATCCAGGCATCCTGCACCTTGAGAGCAAGCGCTTTAGCCGCTTCATCCGGCTCAGCTTTCATGAACTTTAGCGCATCCAGCGTGTTAAATACAAAGAACATCTCAATGCTGTGAATGGCTCTTTTCAAAAGCGGATGCTCCGGCATCACCCAGTCAAAACGGTACATCCACACCGGAGCATGCTTCTGCTGTGCAGATGCATACTGCAATGCTGACCGCCAGAAGAACAGATCGGTCATGACTTGAGCTTGTCCATCCGCTGTCTTCGGATAACTATCAACGATAGCGACGCGATTCTCCAGATCCGGCGTCATGAAATCGACACCCTGCACCATATCAATTTCATTTGAAAAAGGGACATCCGGCTGAATAAATAACGATCCTTCATGCAGCGTTGTTCCAATTAGCACTGGAATATCCTGCGCGAATCCCTCACTTACAGCCTGGAGTGGTATCTGAGGCAGTGTCTCACCATCGAGCACAGGTTGGAACAACAAGGCCATGCCTGCTCCGCTCTGCTGCTTCACCGTTTCTGCCGCCGCCATAATCTGTTCCACTGGAATGCTGTTCAGCTTGGTCAGGCTGTCCCGGTCTATACCAAGAACCTTCAACATGCCCTCACGCAAAGCCGAGGCTTGTTCTGCCGGCATGAACTGTGAAGCACCACTCTCCATGATGGCACGCTCGAACAGGCCTTTGGCTGCTGGCATCGCCATTAGTGCGGCAATACTCATACTACCTGCCGATTCACCAAATACCGTTACCTGACCGGGGTCGCCGCCGAAGGCAGTAATGTTATCTTTCACCCATTGTAACGCAGCTACCTGATCCAGCAGTCCTGCATTAGATACATAGGAATCACCCAGCGGAGCCATGTGCAGGAATCCTAGCGGCCCAAGACGATAGTTAATGGTGACCACGATGACGTCGCCACGAACAGCCAGCTGTGTGCCATCATAGACAGGCAGACTGCCTGATCCGGTTACAAATGATCCCCCATGAATCCAGACCATAACGGGAAGGGGGTGACTGCTTTCTTTTTCAGGTGCCCAGATGTTCAGATACAGACTGTCTTCCGACTCTGGCGGCTTTTGCCCGCCCATCCATTCTGAATCCCGACGCGGTTGTATATTCTCAGGCCCGAATTCGGTCGCCTGTCTGATTCCCTCCCATGAATCGGGCTGTACCGGAGCTCGGAAACGCAGCTCTCCCACTGGCGGCTTCGCATAAGGAATCCCCTTCCATACACTTGCACCCTGTAAAAGCTCGCCTTGAACCGTACCATATTTCGTTTGAACCTGAAGTTCTCGCATTCCGCTTCTACATCCTCTCCGTGAATTAAATATTTTCATGCATTGGTAACCATGATTAGAGCTTAATAAGGGCTAACCATGTGTATATATTTGAGTATAAATCGTTGGCATACCCATTTACAACTTTGCCCAGATTGACACATTGGGTCATGCTCTCTTTTGAGTTGGATTAAAAAATTCGATCTAGAAATTCGCCGAATGTATATCCTGTACTATAAAATTTTTCAGCAAGAGCAACTATGCTTTTGAGTAGAAAATTAAAAGTATTAAAAATAATGATACCTAACACAGATATAATCACAGGCAACATCCATTTTCCATACAAATTCCAGTTTATATCCCTCAAGAAAAGCCATCCCCTTACCAAAATATTAAATCCATTTACCAAAACAGTTATTTCATTCCCAAAAGGATACGTTAATAATACTTTGTATGTTCCAGAAAATACAATATTTAATAATGATTGGATTGCAGTAAGGATTGAAACAAAAACAGAGTCGTGCTTATACACGACTCTGCTTCAATTGCGATTATTTCAATCTTCCTCTTTTCACAAAAAAGATGATTACCGCTCCAATACTGAATATCGCACCGTATACTCAGCACCTTCAATCCACTTTCCGGCAGCGAAGTCCCGTCCCTTCACAACCACTCGATCCTTGTAAATCTCAACATGCAGCCCTTCGCTACCCTCCAAATGCTCATCCTCATCCGTCCATAGATAGGCAACAGAGGAGGCGTTGAACATGGTTGGCATTTGGCCTGTACCATCGTACATCGTATGCGGTGCTTGTAGCTGCCAATGCGTATGCCCGGAGAACAGAATCGCTTGTGGATACTTTGCCAGCACGGCCTTCAGTTCTGCATCCTGATTCACGCCATACCAGCCTTGATTTTGGAGTGATCCGGCAACGGTGTCCATCAGCGGCTGATGGATAAAGATAAAAATTGGATGATCCAGTACAGCCTGTTCAGCCAGCTTCGTATCCAGCCATTCCAGTTGTTCAGAAGACATCTCACAGTCCTTCGGATGCGGCTGCTCCGTACCAAGAAAGATGTAATGATATCCATTGATCCAGTGATCGTGATAACTTCCCTTCATGCCTGTCGCCGCTTCAAAATCTTTCAAACGCCTATGCCATAAGCCTGCTACAGTAATTGTTTCGGCGTTGGCTCCAGCAGGTATTTTCGTCTGAACTTCTCCTTGTGCACTTCCGTCTGTATTTCCATCCTCACTGTCATACCCATGGCCATCTACACCGTCATCTGGACTCCCCACTTCTCCTTCATGTCCGGCCTGTCCAGGTAGCACAAATTGGTTGCCAGCCAGCTTCTGAATCAGCGCCGCTGACTCCTCCGCTGTCTGCTTCACCGGATGCTCTAACTCCGCATCTTGCTCCAGCAGTTCAGCAACATGCCCTTCGGTCATCTCAAGTAATACCAATGGCGGCTTCTGCCAGATGACTGCACCGATATCATGATTACCCACCGTGAAACGTATCTCCGGCAACTTCTCCTTATATTGCTCCCAGATTCGCTGCCATTCCCGATACTCACTCGGTAGCCCGCGATCCGTCACATCACCTACATGCATAATGCCACAGCTTCCATCGCTAAACGAAGCTATATCCGCCAGCGCCTGCTCCAGATGTCGGTTATGCCTATGATCTGCCTCGTCCCGTATATGTGTGTCCGTGATCACCTGGAAGGTAGCCAGTGGCTGCTCAGTAATACTCATTACGAATCACTCCATTTCAGTCCAATAATGCCTATCAAAATAAAACCGATCCACACCATCGATGTCAGCCGAAGTCGTTCCCCAAAGAAATAATGCCCTACCACACCAATCATCGTGATCCCTACTCCTGACCAGATCGCATAGGCTACCGCCAGCGGCATATACTTGACGGCATAATTCAGAAAGGTGAAGCTCGCGGCATAACATATAAACATCATCACAGAAGGCCACAATCTGGAGAAACCATCCGACACTTTAAGCAAGATCGTGGCACTCAGCTCCAGACCAATGGCAAGTGCCAGCAACACCCAGCCCAGATAAGCCTGACTGTTTGTCATCGTCCTGACCCGCCGGAGAGCAATTCATGGAACGTCTGGATGGTTCGATCCGCCAGTTGTATCTTACCAGACTCACCAATCCCAATCTTGTAGCCTGCTCCGGCCGCTCTCGCCATCTCCATATCCCCGTCCGTGTCCCCAATCACCATGACCTGCTGCGCCTGTACACTGAGTCGCTCACAGGCAAGCAGCAACATATCGGGAAACGGTTTACCGCGATCGACCAGATCGGTTCCAATGACGATGTCAAAGTAAGCATCCAGCCCCATCCATTGCAAATGTTTGTTTGCGCTTGCCGTCTCGTCCGCTGTCACCACGCCCATTTTCAATCCCTGATCGCGAGACTGCTCCAGAAATTCCCGCACACCGGGCAGCGGATGCGCCGGACGATGTGCCTCCATCGCCTCCTCCGCCTGTGCGAGACATGCTCGAACGATCATTTTGGCCTCTGCCCAGCTGAGTCCTGCGCGATATCCATGCCACGTCAGCACGGCATATACTTCATCCATCGTACCCATGGCGAGCGGGCCCCGGACGTCATAACCGTTCATACGTCCCTGTTCATCGTGAAACGTGCCCCAAATCTGCGGAAGATCGGCTTCATCCATCTCTAGACCACGAATAACCAGTTGTTCTCTGAAATCATTCAACACACAATCCGTCCAGAACCCCCACATGCCTGTAAAATCAAGCAACGTCCCATCCTTATCAAACAGAATGGCTTGAACCTGCATCTGTGATCTATCGTCTACCTTATTCTCTTGCATGGACTAAACTCCTTGTCTGTGATCGTAATGAATGGAAAGGACGGTACGTGGTGTACCGCCCTTTTTGCTTAGGCACTAAAGCTTATACATGAGAGGGGATGCAAACTTCATGTAATACAATGAATTATTTTGCGATGCGGTCAAGTTCCTTCTGTGCTTTCTCTTTGGCTTCCTTCAATGCCTGCTCTGCAGGTACATTGTTGATCTGCACTTTATCAGCCGCTTCCTTCAAGGCATCGTTAATTTTGCCACCTGTCGGATCACGGAATGGAGCTGAAGCATGTGCTGCCTGTTGCAGTGGCACGGTAATCTGTGGGTGCTCTTCGCTAAACTTCTTGAATTCAGGATCTTGCTGTGCAGATTGACGCACCGCAATGTAACCCGTATTCATCGACCATGAAGCGGTGTTTTCGGTTTTGGAGAAATACGTCAGCCATTTGTATGCTGCTTTTTGCTGCTCTGGACTAGCCGCTGCCGGAATACCTGCAAGAATTGCACTCGCTACCGGTTTACCTTCGCCAATGCCTTCCCAGCCTGGCTGCTGCATGGCCGCTACGATTTTAAAGTCCAGATCGCCTTGGTCACCACTTGAACCGGTGTATCCAGCCGCTTTATTTTTCATCACATCGTCAATGGTCTTGTACCAATACTCCCAGCCTTGACCGCCATATTGAATGCCCATGATTTTGTCTTCGTTGATCCATTTGCGGAACAGTTCCCATGTCTCGATCCATTCAGGGGAGTCAATCATCACCGTTTTACCGTCATCACTGAGAATTTTGCCGCCTTTGCCCATAACCGCATCAATCATGTTGTCTCTGCCCCACATCGGCTCCCAGCCATAGAAGGTCGTTTTGCCATTTTCCTTCTTGGTCATCTTTGCGGCAGCCTCGGCAAACTTCTCCCATGTAGTCAGGCTTGCCGGGTCAATTCCGTTCTCTTTGAAGGTATCCATACGGTAGTACATAATTTGAGTCGTGCCATACATCGGCAAAAAGAATTGCTTGCCGTCCACATTTCCTTGTTCCAGGAACGTTTGAATGAAATCTTCTTTTTTGAATTCCGGATCAGCCGCGATCATCTCATCCATAGGTGCATAATAGCCTTTGCGCGCCCAGTCAATATTGGCACTCAGAACGGCAGCAGGTACTTTCTTTGACGCAATGGCCGCTTGAAGCTTCTGCTCAGTCTCCGTGTAATCCGCTTGTACGATGCCTTTCACAACCACTTCGTTCTGCGAAGCGTTGAAGGCATCAATTTTCTTTTTCATATTGTCGCCCAGGTTACCGCCCAGCCCATACCAGAACTCAATCTCCACCGGCGCTTTGGCCTGAGTGTCCGTGCCGCCGCTAGCGGCAGCCGTTGAATTCGATTCTGTCGGGGCTTGTGTCCCGCATGCGGTTATTAAAGCGATGCTTGCAGCGAGTACCAGCGACATGCCGCCTTTCCAGCTCAGCTTCAGTTTCTTTTTCAAAGTCATGTCTGACTTGCTCCAATTCATTGTTGTTCCTCCCGTTTTTAGGTGACTTTATTAGGCGAAAAGGTGAAGCATATCAATTCTTGTTTACGCCAGCCGTCATGTTCACGCTCTGCATGATCGTTTTCTGGGTGAACACGAAAAGAATGAGTAAAGGTGCGATAGTAAACGCACTTGCAGCCATAATCTGCGGCCAAGCCAGTCCATAGGCTCCGCCTTCCACGAAGAAACTTCGCAACCCGGCAGATACCAGTTGCAGGTCAGGATCTTTGGTGATGAGCATCGGCCAGAAATAGTTGTTGTACTGTTCGATGAATGTAATCAGCACCATCACGGCGAAGCTGGAGCGAACGAGCGGTGCAATAATCGTCCAGAGAATGCGGAAGTGTGATGCTCCATCCAGCTGTCCGGCTTCCACCAGTTCATGAGACACCTGCATAAAGGCCTGACGAATCAGAAAAATGGAGAACACGCTGACACAGTTGGATACGATCAGGCCCGTGTAAGAATCCAGCAGGTTCAGCTCACTTAACACCAAATAACCGGGCAAATATACGGCTGTGCTCGGGATCATGTAACCTACCAAAATGATTGCGGTCAGCGTGCCCTTGAGGCGAAATTTCATATGCGTCAGGGCATATGCCATCATACTGGAGTTCACAATCTGGAGCAGACAGATCGCTATGGCGACTCCGGTGCTGTTCAGCATGTACCGTGCAAACGGTGCGGCGTTCCAGGCATCCACGTAGTTCTGCCACAGTAATGTCTCTGGCCAGAAGGTCGGCGGGAACTGCCAGATTTCATCATTCGTTTTGAATCCGCTGATCACCATCCAATAGAACGGAAAGGCAGTGGCAAGGGCAATCATTGCAAGCACCAGATAGCGAAGGATGGCACTGATTTTTACTTTTTTACGGGACAACTTCTGCATCTCCCTGGGCTTCATTTGGCTGGTTTTGCTTGTTGGCATTGTCATTGTCATTAGTAGTGCACCAGGCGTCTGCCAAGCAGGAAGGAAACTCCCGATAACAGCACGCAAATCAGAATAATGACTACAGCGATCGATGAAGCTTCCCCGACATTAAACGATTCAAAGGCAGACTGATAGTACATATACAACAGTGTTCTGGTTGAGCCCGCTGGGCCACCCTGGGTCATAACGTTAATCTGGTCATAAGCCTGTAAGGATTGAATTGTCAGTATGATGGAGAGGAAAAAGGTCGTTGGTGAGATCAGCGGCAACGTAATGCTCCTGAACTTGTCCCAAGCTGCTGCGCCATCAATGGAAGCTGCTTCAAGCAGATCCGATGGCAGATTCCTTAGAGCTACCAGATAGAACACCATCGCCCAACCAATCGACTTCCACAGGGTTACAATCAATACGGCAACCAGTGCCCAATCCATGTCACGCAACCATCCAATCGGCGATATCCCCGCCCAACCCAGCATCAGATTGGCTAATCCCACTTGCGGTTCAAAAATCCATGACCACGCGATGGATACGGCAACCGTCGGTGTTACCCATGGTGAGAAGAGTAATGTGCGAAAAATACCGGATGATTTCATTTTGCTATTCATCAGCATCGCTAGTGCAAGTCCTCCCACAATCGTAGGGATCACACTCCCGAGTCCGAACAACAGCGTGACTTTCAGGGATCGATAAAATTCAGAGTTGGTTAGCAGGTACGTGTAATTGTCCAACCCGACGAACAGCTTGTCCGGGCTCATGAAGTCCCAGTCGGTAAAACTGAGATATACGATGTATCCCAGAGGCCCCAGCCAGAAAATCAGCAACGGGATTAGAGCAGGCAACGTAAATAGGACCGCCTCCGACTCCCTCCAACATTTCAAGCGCAATTCTCCCACTCCTTATTGTCCAAGTTTTCTTTAACATTTGGCAATTTGTAGATATATATTGACTCATTTGATCTTCCGTACAAAAATGATTGTACATTCAATTTGAAAAATCTATTTCCGGGTTGTGTTAAAATTCGAAGAGTCATGTAAAATATGAATATGTTCATGGATACGTTATCCTATTGCCGAGGTGACATTGTGGGAAAAGAAATTGCCGGGAAGCCGAATCATTTGTCGTTACCCGATCGATCTGCGCTGAGGGAGAGAGTCATCGATGCAATTGCCAATACGATGGATCTGTATGGAGTTAATCATACGTTTGGTAAATTGTATGGCGTGATGTATTTCGAAGACCGTCCGATGACGCTGGAAGAGATGAAGACCTCTATGAATATGAGCAAAAGCAACATGAGCTATGCGGTTCGTTCGTTAACCGAATCCCAAATGATCTATAAGCTGGATGAGAAGAAGGAGCGGCAGGACCAATATGTAGCGGAGACTGACTTCTTTCGCACGTTTCAAAACTTCTTCGGATTAAAACTGCAACGGGAAGTGGATGTGATGCTGGAAGGCATCCGCGAGGTCATCCCTGACCTGACAACCATGATTCTATCGGAACATACAGCTGCACAAGAACGGGAAGAGGCATTGCGAGATTTACACAAGCTCCAGCATGCAGAGCAATACTATGTCTGGCTTCAAGGATTCGTGGATCGATTGCGAGAGGGTAAGCTGTATGAAAATGACCCACAATCACCAGAAGATTAAGATTACCCCAGCGAAGGTTGAACGTAAGCTTTGAGACTTTGGCTTAGCAAAGTTAACTGTAGATATACGAAGCGTACTTTATTTTAAAATAAAAATATAAGCAAAAGAGCTGTCCAAGCCACTGAATGACTTGGGACAGCTCTTTTATCGTTTACAATTTCCATTCTATTTACTTTCGAGTACTTTCTAACTTAATTGTCTTGAAAAAATCACTTCTGTGCCGCAGCTTCAATATCTGCATATGCCCAGTGGGTTGCAGGCACGTCGCTAAAGGATGGCGTGGCCACTCCCGTCAGCGGTGTACGCTTGAACAGGACGTTTAGCACTTTTACCGCTTCGGCACGAGTCAACTTGCTATCCGGTTTGAATGTACCATCATTGTAACCCGTCATCAGGCCTGTGGATTGCACATAGGCAATTGCATCGGCTGCCCACAGATCAGCGGCTACATCTGTAAAGGACGCTGCTTCTGGTGCTGTTCCTGTGGTATCAGTTGCTACAGCGTTTGTTTGTTGCTTCTGCAACCACCGGTACGCAATGGTTGCCATCTGTGCACGCGTGATTGAACCTTCCGGCGCAAACGCTGTGCCGCTCAGGCCGTTCATGATACCTGCGGCCTGTGCCTTTTGAATCTCACTTGTTGCCCAATGTGTTGCGGCTACATCGGCAAAGGTTGTACCTGCCACCGTAGCTGCTGCTGTTTCACCCGGCAGATTACGAGCCAGCATCGCAGCCATCTGTGCACGTGTAACGAATGCATCTGGACGGAAATCGGCACCGAAACCTTGGATGTACGGATGATTTGTCTTTTGAGAAGCTTTCAGCCCATCGACGACAACCAGTGTAAACGTACTGAATTTGGTTACCGTAAACTCAATACCTTCGCTGTTATTAGCCAGTTTCACGAGTTTGCCTTGCACCAGTTCTTTGGTACCGTCACTGTGTTCAATGTACACAGCCAGGTTATCCAGAATCTGCTGACGAGTTGCCACATCGGTTGGCAGGCTGTTGCCTAGTGGCAATGTCAGCGTCACTTCACGGCTCTGTATGTTCGTTTCGATCTCAACCGGACGAGCCAGTACACGAACATTCGTATTCGGTGCAACTTGCTGAATCACTTGCTCTTTCCTCGCACGCTCTTCCAAGTCTTTGCGCTCGGATTCCTTTTTGAGCGGAACAATACGGAAGTACAAGTCTTGATCGAATCCAGCAATGGACTTCGTTGGAATGGAGATTACAGCATTTTCCGTCGAGATTTCCAGTTTCATCGAACCGTCACTTAGATCTTTGACAGCAGTTTTTGGGACTTCCACACGTGTCTCGGACACAGCGTCTTTGGTATCTGGAATGACGATGCGTGCTGTATCGGTGCCCAGCTGTTTTGCTTTTACAACCGATTCCTTGGCAATCGCATCTGTCATTTTCACCAAATCTTTAACCGCGCCGTTAGTTTCGGTTGTACGTGTGATTGGTGTTTTGGTTAGGTTTGTACCGTTAACGCCATTCACATCCACCACGATCTGTTCTTGCTTGGTCGTTGGTGCAGGTGTAGACGTTACCGGCGCAGATGATCCACCGCCACCGTTACCACCTGTGTTGTTACCCGGGTTAGGTGTCGACCCAGTACCATTACCACTGTCACCATTGGCTGTAAAGACAATTTTCACAGCACGTCCCGGCAACTCATCACTAAACGCTTTATAACGAACCCATACTGTTTTGTTACCGCTAAAATCCAACTTCTGAATGGAAGACAGATCGATCCAGTTCAGTTTGCCATCGAAGGAAACTTCCATCGTATCATTTAGACCCGTTATTTCGTTTTTAACATCGTCCCCTTTTATATTAGGAGCCGTGAAGAAACGATTAATAACGTATTGTAAGTTCCCAATATCCTCATAGCTGTCTTGTTCATCAAGTACCCATTGTGCCAATTCCTTTTGATCTTCTGCGCTAAGCTCTGCTCTTTTGGAAAGGTCAAGGGCACCTGAACGATTAAATTCATAATTGTCGAAGAAAGCCTCTCCCTCAATTCGATCTTTCATAGCATTCTCGAGCCACTGATTCATTGGGTCAATTTTGGTGGCCTTTTCAATAGATTGATACGGGGCCGTCAAAAGCCCTAACACTACCATTGGTTCCACGATATCTCCTTGGTAGAGTCCTTTCAACTTTTCATAAGCCATTGAATACATGTATTTATAAGCAAAAACATTTTTGTCTACTTTATTGGTGAGTTTTAAATATTTTTGACCAATGCTTCCATACTCTTCTGCTTCTTGGTCGTTAAAGTACTCTGATATATCTACCAATTTTTGTGCAAGTAAATCCAGTTTATTGCTCAAAGCAGCAAGCTCAGTTTGTTCCCAAACAGATTGTGCCAGAACACCAAGTTCAATCATGAGTTGAACCTGATTTTTATTCTCGTAATCTTCACTGACGTATTGGATCAAGAATCCTGCAATGAAATCTCTAACCTTTGGGTTTAAATTTTCGTAGCCGTCAGGAAATTTAATTCCTAACGCCGGATCTTCCATAGCATCACGCATGGCTGTTTTATTTCCACTTTTCCTCGCAGCGTTCAAGACAGACAATGCATCCGTGTTGTTATCACTGGAGAAAAATTTGTCAAAAGCGTTCTGGATTTGAACAAAGGATTCGTACCCGCCAGCTGGACGCTCCGCAATCATATGATCTGCCAGTGCATTTAACTTTTGTGCATCTGTCTTTATACCATCCATCTTACTCACATCTATAGGAAAGCTATTTATAGGATTTCCCAGGTTATTATTATTGTATTTGTTAATGTCAGACTGTATTTGTTGCAATCCGAACAGAGAAGCCAGCATTTCATTAGTGGTCAGCGCCTTGTTAATTAAAGGGGTGAACCTTGCTGCATCATCAAGATAATTTAATAATCTGAACACAGACGACGGACCTTTTTTAAGTTGTAGCTCAATCATAGACGCCGTGATACGTTTTTCAATGTCTGAGGATTGAGGATATTTACCTACAAACTGATAAAACATACTGTCAGGGGCAGGGTAATCCAAATAGTTAACTTGTTGCATCTGCTTCGTATATAGTTCATTAAGTGAATTCATTTCAGCCGGTCCACCAATGTCATGAATGAATTCAACCGCCTTCAAAGCTAACTGCACGAGGTATTCAACTTGCTCTTTATTGGCGTACCCTTCACTGGTTGGTGGATCTAAATTAAGCATATAAACTGCGATATCCTTCTGATCATCTGAAGATAGTTGTTTGAAACCAGGTACATCTATGAAATTTTCATCACTTAATAGTTCGATAACTTCCTCAATATAGTCACTGGCATTCCCTGTATCCGCCGCCTTCTTCAATTGGTTATACTTGGTCAGCCCTGGTTTAAAAAAGGCATCAAATGCCTTTTGAACGTCAGATACTGTTTCATAACCTGTACCTTTGTGATCAAGCATCCATTGAGCCAGTTCATTTTTTTCGTCGTCGTTCTTAAGCGTAGACATTTTGCCCATATTAAAAACAAATGGTGGGAAGTCGGGCCTAAAATCAACATATTGTTGGATAAACGTATACATGCGAAAAAGATTCATTAACGCTTCATTCATGCTAGAAAGGTCGTTAGCTTTATTTATTTCTTTATATTCTTTCATTTTCGTGACCATAAATTCGAGCTGGCTATTAAAGTACGTAGTAAATGAAGAGCCTTGAAATCTATTATCAAAGGACAATATGTCGTCTACAAACATAGTCAAATCTGCTCCGGTCAGATGCTTATATTGATACCCGGCTTGGGTCCACTCCGTTTCACTTACATTTGAAAAGTAGGACGGCCATTTTGCCATGGAGTCGTACACCTGATCCATTACATCTTTTTTTGCATCAAATTCAGTTTGTTTGGGTAATACACTGAGATTATAAATCAGTTTAAATGCGTATACAGCCTGATTGTCACTATTATATTGCACATCTAGTGGAATCAGCATAATCATACCTCTGGCAATCTCATTCTTTTGGTCCTCGCTTAAAGCTGCGTAACCTTCAGGCAGCTGTAGCAATTCTCCTTCTTCAAGCAAATTACGAACATAAGCTATTTTTTCGCCAGAGTTGGAATCGTCATACCCTTGTCTCTCCATGTTTATACGTTCGAATGGGTAAGATCGAGCACTCACCACACCTCCAGGACTTACAATCTGAAGCAACATCATTGCCACCAACAAAAAACTTACTATCTTTCTGAACAAGGCTTCGCTCTCCTCTCATTTCGTGTTTGATCCTTATGCCTGTATCTTTGGACCTAGTTTAGAACACAACAATAAACAGATTCTAAACAAGAAATGATAATAAAAGGAAAAAAATCCACTCCATAGTTGAAAACAGAGTGGATTCCTTCATATTTTTCGTCAAAATTCATCATTTTCAAAAAAAAATTTGGTGAAATTCCTGCTTAACGGTCCGGCTTCACCTGATATTCCATTAGTCTCCCCTCATACACCAGTCTCAGTTGCTCGCTTTGGCGAAAATCATCCGGGGTTACAAGCGCAGGTAGTTTGTTCCATAGCTTGATCCCTGAGCGTTGCAGAATCTCCGCTACGAACTGGGAGCAAAAATAGGAGTTGCTGAACTCTACTGGTTCCTTGAGTGTAATGCCGAGAACGCCCAGTAGGTTGTACATATATTTCTGGCGGCTGCGAATGAAAATGTGCAGCACTCGTTTCATTTTTTCCACTTCACGCTCCGTGACCTGAAGCTCATAGATGACACATGTCGTATTCGGATATTTACTATACGTCCCTGTCTGGATATCTTCCTTCACAAACCCACCGTTCAGCGGATTGCTCGGATGTTTGCGACCGAAGCTGTACAACTCCGTTAATTCCCGGTCGAACGAGATGGAAGCGTGATTATACGGCGCTTTGGTGTAAGTCTGAATGACTCTTGTAAACAACGTACCTGTATTCGTCAGCAAAATATAAATCGAACGTTCGTCGGTCATCCTCATATTTCCCCTTATCAAGTTGGCACTATTCCTTCATAATAACATAGGTACCCTATAATGGAATCTCATATTGAATAAGCAGGTGATCTTCGTACATGAACAGCTCTCTACTTACATTAACCCTGATTTTCGCAGCTCTACTCGTTATACATATTGTGTACAAAGTGATTGCCAAACTGCAGCCAGACAAGGATTATTCGGGTATTGGGACGAAAATCAAAACCTGGTGGGGCATGCTGGCCATCTTTTGCCTCGCTACCCTATTTAATCCCATCGTCTCGTTGATCTCGCTGATGGTGCTGGCATTTTTCTCCCTCAAAGAGTACTTTTCCATGATCCGCAACACCCGCAAAGCTGACCGCCGTCTATTTCTATGGGCATATCTCGCGATCCCGGTGCAATTTTACTGGATATACATTGGGTGGTATGGCATGTTCATCATCTTTATTCCGCTCTATGTATTTCTCGTCCTGCCCATGCCACGTCTGATCAACAAGGGAACGATCGGGTTCCTGCGCAGTGTCAGTTCCACCCAATGGGGACTCATGCTGATGGTGTTTGGGCTCAGCCATCTGGCTTATTTCCCTTTTGCCTCACCCGAGTACGGATCAAAGCTGGTCCTCTTCCTTGTGGTGTTGACTCAGCTTAATGATGTGGTGCACTATCTCGTATCTCTGTATTTGGGCAAACGAAAAGTGGTGCCTACAGCGAATCCTTTTATCACCTGGGAAGGGTTTGTATGTGCATTCCTGGTCACGACGGCCACCTCCTATTTCATCCATCCCTACCTGACACCATTTGATTGGCAGTTTTCCCTGTTCATCGGGGCACTGATTGGCCTCGCCGGATTCTTCGGCAGCCTCACCGTATCTGTGCTGAAACGAGATCTGCTCATCGGGGATGACAACAAATCGGATGCACTCAAAAAGAGCTATCTCAGCAGGGTCGACAGCCTCACCTATACTTCGCCGGTCATGTTCCACGTCGTTCGGTATTTCTTTGAATTCATGTAGAAACGGTCTATTACTAATAGTAAAAATACAACTTCTAAGCAAACGATGATGAACATCAAAAAAAGCAGCCCTAGGGCTGCTTTTCCCGTTTTATTTTTAATTTTATCCGTACAATGATTTATGTTTCTCCGTCTCCTGGGCTTTCTATGCTTACTTCAACTGAATCTCCTTCTCGGACATCAGCATGTTACCCTCATCATTGGTAAAAACAAATGTGGCTTTTCCGCGTTCGCCCTTCATCTCGTCCGAATAGATAAAACCTGAGAACTGTCCATTACCGCTAAAATAAAAGCCGTCCTCTCCGTTCCCGCCATGCTCGATCGCTTCCTGCATCGTATTCACAATCGTTACCGTGTTGGATGTCCAGCGCATTTCCGTTAGGCTATACCCCTTAGGAACCTTTTTGATCGCAAAATCAAAGCTGTTGCCCTCCATCGGTTTATCCGATTGATCAATAACAATGTCAATATCCTTTGACGTTGCCGCAGCGTTAGACTGCGTCTGCATCTTGCCCTCTTCACCTGCTGTGCTATTCTGATCGTTCTTGTTTTTGGCCTCCGCATTAGGTATCGATCCCTGTCCAGCTTCCTCGATCGGTTGCTTGGACTGCGGGTAAGCGTGCTCCTGTACAGACTCTTTATTATTTTTAGCACCACAGGCGCTAACAACAATCACCATACATAACAAAGCAGTATACAGTGCAGATCTTTGGATCACCTGTTTCATACTCCATCTTCTCCCTTCGTTCTTATTGCATCCTTCTCACACACAGATTAGAACATGAACCTTATTCATCACTACACCATATCGTCCCTCATGAAGCTCCATAATATGTAAATGAATTAAAAATTCTAGACTATACCTGTTCTTTTGTAGTGATGAGTGTATGAGTTTTCATGCAAAAAGATGGGAATCAGACGTGTACTGATTCTTATGATTAATGTTGGAATTGCGGCAACTCCAGCACCTGTCCTGTCTGAATGGTTCCGTGTGACAATTGGTTTTTATCTTTGAGCGCTTCGACATAAATCCGAGTATCCATCTGATCCGGTTTGTTCGCAAGAGATATACTCCACAGAGTATCCCCGGAAGATACAACAACCTGTTCATTCAGCAGCACAGGCTGATCTCCCGCCGACGCCTTGAATACTACACTGCAGCCAGCAATAAATACGCTAATCGTAATGAGCAGTTTAATCATAGCCGAGCGTGTGATCTGATCTCGTAGAAAGAGCCTTGAAGCGTATTTTTCATATGAGAATTCCGGCTTGGTTCTTAGAACCTGTTCAGGTTCATGAATGCTTTTGTACGTGGAATATTTCATTTCCATCTAACCCCCGATTGTTATCTTCCTTTTTCGTCAATCTTCAACTTCTTTGCCTATATAACTTCACTTAACAACATAATTTTTAATCTTTCTCTAAAGCTAAGTAGGCATATACTACTACCTTTTAATCTAATACATAGGTCTATGTTATCACTTCATTCTAAACAAATTCTGAACATTGCTCGGTCTGAATAAACAAAAGTTCCAATTCGAGAATGGATGCCTGATTTTCGGCGATGGGACGTATGATTCTGCCCTATAATAAGGGAAAGATTGTGATTCTACTGGAGTAAGGACGTGCGGCTTATGATCTCTGCAGATCTGAAGGAACAATATTACCAGGCGCTGATAGCTAAAGATTCAGAATATGAAGGTTTATTTTATGTCGGGGTCAAAACAACGGGGGTATTCTGTCGTCCCACCTGCCCGGCTCGAAAACCTAAGTTTGAAAACTGCGAATTTTATGAAACCGCTCAGCAAGCCCTGCTCGCGTCATTTCGACCATGCCAGCGATGCCGGCCTCTATCTCACCCCAATCATGTTTCGGATGTGGTTCGCATGCTGGTGGAGGCTGTCGAGAAGGAGCCGGAAAAACGCTGGAAGGGGCAAGATTTCAGGGCACTATCCATTGATGAATCCACTGCTCGCCGTCAGTTCAAAAAACGATTCGGGATGACCTTTGTCGAATACGCTCGCGCACGGCGTATGGGACTAGCACTGAAACATATTCGTTCAGGACGTACTGTCATTGATAGCCAACTCTCCACCGGATATGAATCCAGCAGTGGATTCCGGGATGCCTTTTCAAGGATTATGGGAGCTGCACCTACACATGTAGATGATGAACGGGTACTGAAGGCATCCTGGATCGATACAAGGCTTGGCCCCATGATGGCTATAGCGGATGAGCAAGCTTTATATTTACTCGAATTTATAGATCGCAGAGGGCTGGAACGCGAGGTGGAACGCCTGCGCAAGCGCACCAAATCTGCGATTGTTCCTGGCACAACAGCACCTATTCAATCCATTGAACGGGAATTAAATGAATACTTCGACGGCAAAAGGACAGCGTTCGACACAGCGTTGTTCTGTTTAGGAACACCATTTCAGAAGGGGGTATGGGAAGCGTTATTAGCCATTCCGACTGGGGAAACGAGGTCGTATCAGGAAATTGCAAACGTCGTTGGAAAACCTTCTGCCTGCCGGGCCGTAGCCCAAGCAAACGGGGCAAATCAGCTAGCTATTGTGATTCCGTGTCACCGTGTGATTAGTGCAAGTGGTGAATTGGGCGGTTATGGAGGTGGACTGACACGGAAAAATTGGTTGCTTCAGCACGAGAGACAGATGTCATTGAAGTAAGAATTAACAGTAGCAACACCCTATTTATTTCTATAAAGGAAGTGAGTCAAGTTGAAAAACAACCATTGCAATCAGAAGGAAAAAGCTGAACAATTTCATCGATATCATGTGAAGGAACACCCGCTTGTACTGGTGAACGTGTGGGATGCCGGGAGCGCACAGACCATTCAATCTACAGGTGCCAAGGCTATTGCTACGGGAAGCTGGTCTGTTGCCGCCGCTCATGGGGAACAGGATGGTGAAGCTCTGCCGTTCCAATTGGTACTTACTAATCTCGCACGTATAACAAAGAGCATAGATCTGCCTGTAACGATCGATATAGAGGGAGGGTATGGCAGGTCTGTGTCAGAAGTGAAGCAAAATGTGCTACAAATTATTGAGCATGGGGCGGTAGGCATTAATATCGAGGATCAGTTGCCCTGTGATGAAGGCATGTACAGTGTCGCAGAACAATGTCTGAGATTATGCGCTGCTCGCGAAGCTGCAAATGAGGCAGGCATTCCCCTTTTTATCAATGCACGCACAGATTTATTTCTACAACAAGTTCCTGAAAAACATAATGAAGCATTAGTTAACGAAGCAATTGCACGGTCCGAAGCATACGCGGAAGCAGGGGCAAGCGGTCTGTTCGTTCCAGGCTTACAGGATCAGCAATGGATTCAGGAACTATGTGACCGTTCGCCAATTCCCGTCAATGTGATGGTAACCTCCAACGAACCTTCACCCAGGCAACTGGCAACACTAGGGGTAGCACGAATCAGCTACGGGCCTTATCCTTATCTGCAAGTCATGGAGAACCTCAAAGTACTTGGGCAACGTATTTTAACAGGAGCATAAGGATTATACTGATGAGGTGTGTTCATACCACAGTCCCTCTTGGACAAAGGATAGGATGTTTCCAGCCTTCACCTGTGGTATAATCCCACTACCTAACAGTAACAGGAGGCACATATGCTTAACGTTGAACAAAAGCTTGAAATTCTGGAATCGTACCCGCAGCTGCAACGCAAAAATGTTTCTCTCGGTCGTGTGAATTTCCACTACGAGGACAGTGCCTACGAGAAAAAGATTGTAGCACTCCATATTCACCCGAACGGTAATGGTTATATCTATGCAGGGTTATTGCCGAACTACGATACGGATGCCAAAGGGTTCGTCAATGTCCGTGATTACTCCGAAGCGGATCTACGCACATTGCTGGATGCAACGCTCAAAGCGATGTCTCATAATCCAGACGCAGTTGAAGTGACTGAGAAAGTACCCTCTCCTAAAGAATCTGCCCCAGTCACCCTGTCATCAGGCGGTGGTATCTGGATCAATGAAGAGGGACACACACTTACGTTAAAATATGACAATGACATGTGGTGCGTGTATGCTGATCAGGAGCTGGAGATGGCTTTTGAATCACGCGGTGAAGCTGGCGAGTATCTTGAAGAGGAAGGTTTCAAACCGCAAGCTCAAGCTTAGATTAAAGTACGACCCATGTGAGAAAATAAAGAAAACACGAGGCGAGCATACGTCCTCGTGTTTTTCTTATCCCTCGTGCCTAATTACTGATGTAATTATTACTGAACATCCTCATTTGCGTTCCCCTAACGGCTTAAACTCTGTAATTCATCACAGTCAGTCTTTGCTGCTTTTGCGTACCAACAGAGCATGCTTCATCATGGGATAGGTGGACAGAAGCAGCGCGCCACCGATTACACCCAGCACCGTGAATACGAGCATTCGATTTTGATAGGCAATCCAGAGCGTGAATTGTCTCATATCTCCAAATGCAACCACCAGCGACATCACCAAGCCCAAGCCAAACAACAGAAACAGAAAGTTACGCATTCCCAGCCTGATCCAGCACACCGTCAGGAAAACGGACAAGCCAAATACCAGAAAACCAAGCATCAGGTCCATCCATAGATATGGAAGCACAAGGTAACGGGAAGAGTAGAGCATCCCCGGTTGGTACAACGTGACTTGCAGCCATCCTCCGACATTCAGCAAATGAACAAGCAGGTAGATCAAATGCAGAATGACCATCGTGCCCACAACCATACAGACTCCCATCATATAGAATGATTTCATGAATTGAATCCGAGTACTGCCCATACCGATGGCTACAGGGTAGAGCGTGACCAGACCTGCAATGGCAAAAGTACAGATCCCTCCATACATCGGCCCGAATAACTGCGAGGAATAACGGACATCAAACAGAAACCCAATGGCTACATAGACCGCTGTAAGACCAAGAGCAATGGATGTGAAGATTACCAGATATAAACGCATGTCGTCTAATATCAACCGATTCGTTCCTTTTACTGCATTCATGCTCTCACCTCCTCCTGTTTCCGCGTTACATTCACCAGATAATCCTGGAGCGTTGCTTTTTCAATGGAAAGCCCATGAAGTTGAGCCTTGGCTGCCCATTCCTTCGAATACACATCATCAATCATCACTTTGCCGGTTGTACCCATGCGAGCAGACTCGATAATATTCGTACCTACAGAGGCTAGCTCCACATCTTGAATTAACCCTGTTAGGAGAACTCCGCGTTCGCGTACTTCCTCCATAGGGCGATGATATAACACTTTTCCTTGATGGACCACAATCAGGGATTCACACAAAGGCTGTACCTCTTCAATATGATGCGTCGATATCAGAATCAGACGAGGGTTATTTTCATACGTTTCTAATAATGCTTCATAAAAAAGCTTTCGTTTCTCGGCATCGAGTCCATTTGTAGGCTCATCCATAATCGTTACACTTGCGTTACTGCACAGCCCCAGAATAATTTGAGCTGCTGTCTTCATGCCCTTCGAAAATTTACTCATCTTCTGTTTCGAAGGCAGTTCGAATGCATCGATGAGCCGCTTGGCAAGCTCCTGATCCCATTGTGAATGAAAATGTGATCCGATGGTAACCAGATCATTCATTGTCCAGCTTTTACCGAGCGGATGATTCTCTTGGATATAACATAGATGTCCTTGAGCAGACAGATTATTGTATGGGTTCTGGCCCATAATTTGAATGGTGCCACTGTCAGGGCGATTGTGTCCGGCGAGCAGACTCATCAGCGTCGTTTTACCTGCACCGTTTCTTCCCCAAATCGCACCAATGACAGGTTCATTCTCATGCAGGGTGACACTGTTCAGAATAGAGGTTTTATTCTTTTGATAGCTGTAACATACCTGCTCCATATGAATCATATTTCACTCTCCTTATCCTTCTTACCGCGAATCAGATCAATAATCATGTCCTCGTCCATACGAATACGTCTGGCTTCTTCAAGTAAAGGTTTGATGAATTCCTCGTAAAAATGCTGCTTCCGTTCGATAAGCAAGGCTTCCCTGGCTCCCTTGGCAACAAACATTCCCACTCCTCGCTGTTTGTATATGATGCCTTTGTCTACCAACTCCTGCAGCCCCTTTCGCGCCGTAGCCGGATTAATATTGTAAAAGCGTGATAGCTCATTCGTCGAGGGAACCTGCTCCTCCACCCTCAATCTGCCTTCCACAATATCATCCATGATCATCATGGCAATCTGATGGAAAATAGGCTGGGATTCATCCAAAGTCGATTTCATCTGTTACCAACTTTCATACATAATAATAATTTTTTGTGGGTCTTATCTTTGGGTCAATTTTTTATCTTTTAGTTAGTTGGTTAGTTACTCATGTAACTAACTATAGTATACAAAAACACAAATGTAAATAGACCTTTGTTAATTGATCAACTTCTCCACACGGATTCGGTTATATTGGTTCAGGAGAGCGTCAAGGACTACGGATTGTCTAATCACTTCAGGATGAAGCAGACTACCATATTGCAGGTGTATCTGATGCAGCTGTTGTCTCGCGTCTTCAATCTGTAACTTTAATTCCATACGGTCCATAGCACCCCCTCCTTTTGTCATATTTTAGCTTATTATGCCAATCAGTAGTTTATTGGGGATATGACAGATGCACCCTTCTATACGTTACTGGACCGTTTATACATACAAAAAAAGAACGCCTCTGAATTATTCAGAAGCGTTCTTTGGCTCAGGCTTATGTCCCTAAACCGTGATCATTCGTTCGGTAGATTGGGGGAGGCGTATCTTCCTTGACTGGAGATGGCCCGGTAACGGTCGGCAGGATATTCACCGCGATACTACAAGTAACTATCAGCAAAGCCAGTTTTTTCTTCATTGATTTTTTGCACCTCACCAATCAAGATTTTGTATTGCTGTATAGCAGTATCGGACGCATAATCCCTGTATTGTTCGAATAGTCCGACACTTCTAAGCATACCTCGTCCATCACTAATTTCAATAGCAAATCTTAAGCTATCCAGCACAAAATTCAAACCTTGTGCAAAGTGATCCCTCTTCAGATAATACTTGCCCAATCCAGCCAAAAGTCGGACGTAACGATCATCCGTAACCTGCTTGCTGACTTTCCCAATTCGGTTCCGCTGTTCCTGATAAGTAAAATGCGGTGCATACTCTTCTAACACATCATCGATATCCATATCGTATCGATTCGCCGCAGTAACAATATCACATAACGCAGGAAAGATCTCGTTCTCTTTCGTTGAAATGTAGGCCAGATACTGAGGAAGGATTTCGAACTGTCCAGCCATTAATTGATATATATAACGATTCCCTTCAGCCCATTCCTGAAATTGTTGAATAACAACCATTTCTTCATGATCCGGATCTTTGACCCAAGAGGAATCGGTGTATAACGAGACATATTTGAGAGCCGTCTCATAGTTGTCTAAATGGAAGTACGCACTCCCTGATGCCAAATAAGCATACATAACATAAAAAATG
The DNA here is from genome assembly GCF_003719335.1 of Paenibacillus amylolyticus. Lineage (GTDB taxonomy): Bacteria > Bacillota > Bacilli > Paenibacillales > Paenibacillaceae > Paenibacillus > Paenibacillus amylolyticus_D. The sequence goes on along the minus strand of NZ_RIAS01000004.1, from coordinate 138,353 downwards.
ATAGGTCGTTTTGTTTCTTCCGCTTTCTTTCTTCCATTTAATTCATAGTGAATGGTCGCCTTCACTCGCAGTTTCTCAGATAACTCCTGCACTTTACTCCATCGGTGAAGTGAGGCAAACGCGTTAATGAGTTCATTTAATGCATCCAGTTGATAGCGTTCATCCAGCCGATCCACGTAATATTCAAATTGAGCCGCAATAATGACATTCCGCTGCTGATCATTCGACAGTCCGAGCTTAAACAGGCGATACTGACAGAGCGCAAGCCGCTCAGAATGTTGCATCTTCTCGCTTTCAGCGATCGTTTCATATAAGAGGGTTGCCGGTTTCCATTTACCAGCATGGTAGAACTCCTCCGCCACATCAAATAACATCGGGATATACGAAAGATTATCCATCATCAGACGGACGACCTCTTCGATACAGTCCAGCTTATCCAGTTCAGCACATCGATGCAAAAAAGGGCCTAACCTCCGCCAGTCCGGGGTTGCATGCACAAAGCACTCATCAATATACAGCTCATAGAAATGGCCCGCTGCAAGCTTCATGGCGGCTGTAATGCGGTCCAGTTGCTGCATGGAGATGGGTCGATTTTTATTCAAAATGTTGCTGAGTGTACCAGAATTAATTCCGGACAGATCTGAAAATAAACTGATCGACATCTGCTCACGCTTCAGATAACTTGCTAAATGATCGCGTATCGTGGTTGTTGTCGGCTTCAAGGGAACACCACCCTCCAAAATAAAAACACCAAAAGCGAGACTACAGGTACATGCAAAAGTAATTATATGTAATATGTGCGTGCTTTTCAATAAAATAATTTCAACTAATTTGTATTAATTACATTTTAACCCTTTTACAACGAAAAAGTATGCATCTATATTTTATATCGAAATGGTCTGTTCTTCCAAGACCCAACTATATAAAAAAACACGAGCCAGACAGGCTCGTGTCATTTGTCCGAATATCATTGCATATTCGGCGTATTTTCACTGTTATTCCATACTCAAAGGTTGTGAACTAAGGCAGTACATTCCCTGCAGCTCGATAGATTTCATACCACTCTGGACGAGTGAGGTGAACTTCACTTGCTTTCACACAATCTTGCAGACGTTCAATATTCATTGTGCCTGTCACAGGTTGCATCTTCGCAGGATGACGAAGCAACCACGCAATCGCAATGGTCGTATTGCTCACGTCATACTTCGAAGCGATCTCATCGATCTTTGCGTTCAATTCCGGGAATTTCTCATTACCCAGGAAGACACCCTCGAAGAATCCGTATTGGAACGGAGACCATGGCTGAATGGTGATATCATGCAGACGGCAGTAATCCAGAATGCTGCCATCTCGGTTCACCGCAGCGTCATTCTCCATATTCACGTTGATGCCGCTATCGATCATCGTCGTATTGGTAATGCTCATCTGCAGCTGGTTAGCTACAAGGGGCTGTTTGACATATTTTTTAAGCAATGCGATCTGGTTCGGATTCTGGTTGGATACGCCGAAGTGACGTACTTTTCCCTCACGCTCCAACTGATCGAATGCTTCCGCCACTTCCTCCGGTTCAACAAGTGCATCCGGGCGGTGCAAGAGCAGCACGTCCAGATATTCCGTTCTCAGACGTTGCAGAATGCCATCCACCGAATTCAGGATATGCTCTTTGGAGAAATCAAACATTCCTTTGCGAATGCCGCATTTGGATTGAAGAATCAAATTTTCACGAACCTGGGGATTCATCTGCACAGCATCAGCAAAAATCTCCTCACATGTTCCTGTGCCGTAAATATCAGCGTGATCGAAGAAATTCGCGCCAACTTCCATAGCAGAACGTACAAAATGCTCTGCGTCCTTACTGTCCAATGAATTGATTCGCATACAACCTACAGCAACTACAGGCACATCGAGTGCACTGCTGCCCAGTTTAATGGTTCTCAAGATGTTTCCCCTCCATATTCAAAAATAGTTTGTGTGCATGAGCTCTGATACATATCGGTATATGTATGTCCATGCTTGTCTTCCGTCTATGATTGTGACACATATCTGCAATCGGTTTCAATAGACTATCCCCACATTTATATGGAGAAATGATTTGTTTTAAGTAAGACTGCCCAGCCTTGAGCAACAATCCTTAATCTTTTTCCGGCACGATCACCTTCATATAACCAGGCAATACACGAATATCAATTGGCAAAGCAGGACCTTCCTCCCCATCAACATTCGTACGAATAGTTTCGTCCGAGCGAACATGCACTTCTTTGGATGCAAAATAGTGCACGTCTTTATGCTCCTTCAGATTGCCGAAGAACAGTGAAGTCCCTAAGGTCAAGCTGTTGAATACACCGATATTTCGAATCACAAAGCAGTGGATCAGCCCGTCGTCTACCTCTGCATCTGGTGACAATTTTTCGAACCCTCCGACCGAGTTGGTAAGTACCGCCACAAAAAGCGGTGACTCTCCTTCCCAGAATTGCCCGTCATATTCGATCTTCAGAACGTTTGCCTGTGTATTTACCAGATCCTTCAATCCTTCTTTCAAATAAGCGAATGATCCTAGCTTCGACTTTTCCTCTGACGAAACAGAGAATAACGCCTCCGCCAAGGAGCCGGCAGCCACCACATTGGCAAAGAGTCGCCCATTCACCATGCCGAGATCGACCAACCGGGTCTGTTCCGAACGTAACTGCTCGATCGCTTCCTCCGGGTCAAGAGAGATATGTAACGCCCTTGCAAAATCATTCACTGTTCCCAGTGGAACGATGCCTAGAAGAGGACGTTGTTCCTGATCAAGCATACCGTTGATCGTCTCATGTAATGTGCCATCTCCCCCGATCGAGATGACCAGATCACACCCATCTTTGCAGGCATGTAGACCGTAATGGGCAGCATCGCCTTCCCCGGCTGTTTCGTTCACCACGACTGCATATTGTCTGGCTTCCAGAATATCCCGAACCTGGGATACATATTGTGCTGCTTTTTCCTTGCCTGACGACGGATTGCTAATGATCATTGCTTTCCTCATTGATACATCTCCCTCTCCGCATATAACCTCTGTACATCCTTACCCTATTCGTAAAGGGGTTGAATACAGCGCGAAGCAAATATGTTGATCACCATGCAAATATTTATAATTTACACAAAGTTATACTGAAAAAGTGCAGGGCATGGCCCTTATCATATAGAATACAAGTATAGATCGATGCGCGTTTTAAATTTACTGTTCCTATGTTCCCAAGACGGGTTAATAATAAGAGATCTTATGATTTGGAGGGAAGGCATGTAATGAAGAGAATCACATTGTTATTGTTGATATGTATTCTAAGTATAGGTACCGCAGGGCAAGCGATGGCATACACCACCACTGATTCGGATCACTCCCTCATTAAAGATCCTGCGCTGGAAGAAGGGCTCAAGCTGATTTTGAACATCCCTGTAGGTGAGCCCCTGACATCTGAGGATATGAAGAATCTTCGAGTAGTGGATCTGAGCAATGCTGGCATTCAGAGTCTTTCCGGGTTGGAACATGCTGTTAATTTGACCCATCTGCGTCTCTACGGCAATGAAATCACAGATCTCACACCACTAGAACACCTGACGGAGCTCCGCGAGATTGACGTCCGCAACAATTACATTACATCCATTCAGCCTCTTGCTGCATTAGAGAAACTAGGCCGGCTATATATCAGTAACAATTCGATAACTTCCATTGACGTTGTGCGGGAATTTTCCAGATTACATACACTGCACGCCAGCGGCAATCAGATTTTAAGCCTGAGCGCGCTAACAGAGCTACGTTCGCTAAAATGGCTCGAAATCTCTAATAATTTTATTACGGATCTTACACCACTTACGGAACAGACCGAGCTGAAGCGGTTGAATGTGGCAAACAACCATATCTCATCACTCGATGCTCTCACGACTCTACCCAATACACTGCAAGAGCTGAATGTGGCAGGTAACCATATATCGCACCTTGCCCCCCTGAGCCACATGACAGAATTACGGAAACTGGATATCTCGGGCAACCAGATCCAGCAATTGAGCGACATCGAAGCATTAACCAATGTAACCGAGCTGAATGCGGAGTCCAATCAGATCTACGATCTGGAGCCGTTGCGTAATTTAACCAAACTAAACGTCTTGAAGCTGTCCAACAACCGGATCTGGGATCTGTCACCGCTCTCGGATTTATCTTTTACAGCCGATAATTCAGGTGCACAAAGCGTAGACAATATCTCCGCGTCCGCCTCTATGTCTTTAAGCTCACCAAACGTAACGACAGAAACAGCTGCTACCGGGCTTACTGTACATAACAATTATCTGGATGTGACGAGTGGAAGTCACACGATGCAGCTCCTCAACCAGATGAATGTCAGAGAACAGAAACGTACACCGCAAGGGCGTTTTCAACGACTGATTGAAGGATCTACTACAGCCTATGTGGGTGACCGGGCGTATGAACTGGATGCACCTCCTTTTATTGATAAAGGCCGGACCTATGTGCCTCTTCGCTTTGTATCCGAGCATTTGAATGCTCATGTGAACTGGAACAGCGGTACACGTGAAGCAGTGATTACACAAGCGGATCAAACGATTCGCTGGAGCGTAAGCAACAAGCAGGTCACCATTAACGATGAACCCATCATGAATGATGCTCCATTGTTGATGAAGGATGGCAATGCCTATGTTCCGATTCGATTTATCTCAGAACAGCTTCATACAACCGTTGGATATATCGCCAATAGTAAAACGATTCTGATCTTTGAAAACAAATAACCATATCCCCGCTGATTTCTTAGCGGGGATTTTTTTCTGTATTTTGAGGAATAGGGTATATCGTGTTGCCTATATAGTGATTCTTTAATTACAACCACCTTAGGTATTATAGGTATGGTGACCCCCTCGTTTACAATCGATGATTGTGTATTAATACGCTCTCCACCTTGGATTAGGGTAAATATTGCACGGATTAGCACATCTGCTTTTGCAGTGGAAGTTGGTATACTGAACGTAATCAAGTGGATTACTTACCAGCCTACGAGGAGGATCATCATATGACGTTTACGTTTAACGGATATTCCACTACACCTACAGAGCCGTGGAACGAGTTATCGTTTTCAACCAATCATGAAAGCGCCAACTTAAAACTGACCGGTGAACAGCATCAGCTTGTCGAAGGCTTCGGCGGCTGTTTCAATGAGCTTGGTTATTTGGCTTTGGCCCATCTAAGTGACGAGCAGCGACATGAAGTAATGCACTCCCTCTTCCACCCGGAAGGGGAGCATCGGTTCACAATCTGTCGCCTGCCGATTGGCGCGAGTGATTATGCAGAGCAGTGGTATAGCCACAACGAAGTAGACGGAGATGTGGCCATGGACCATTTTTCCATCGAACGGGATTTCAAATATCTGATCCCTTATATCAAGGAAGCTTTGAGTTATTACCCGGATTTGCAGTTATTCGCATCACCATGGAGTCCGCCAACCTGGATGAAGTTCCCCAAAGCCTACAACTACGGAACACTGCGTTGGGAAAAGGAAATTCTCGAAGCCTACGCTTTGTATTTTGTGAAGTTTGTTGAAGCTTACCGCGAAGCGGGCATTACGATTCATCAGGTACATGTGCAGAACGAAGTGATCGCGGATCAGAAGTTCCCCTCCTGCATGTGGACAGGTGAGCAACTACGCGAATTTATCGCGGATTATCTGGGGCCAGCTTTTGAGAAACATGGGCTGGATACGGAAATCTGGCTCGGAACCATTAATGCACCTGATCCGTGGGAAGAACTGATGAAAAAGAAAACAACCGGATTCGATGAATACGCCGGGCTGGTGCTCAGCGATCCCAAAGCCTACTCCTATATCAAAGGGGTCGGATATCAATGGGCCGGCAAACATGCCATTCAACGCACCGTTGCTAGTTACCCGGAGCTTCGCTATATGCAAACCGAGAATGAATGCGGGGATGGTAACAACTCGTGGAACTACGCCAAGCACGTATATAACCTCTATCAGCACTATTTCAGTAATGGCGTCAACGCCTATATCTATTGGAATATGGTGCTTGAGCCCAAAGGGCGCAGTACATGGGGCTGGGAGCAAAACTCAATGATCACCGTTGATCCTGCAAGTAAGGACGTCACTCGTAATCCAGAGTATTATGTCATGAAACATTTTGCTCATCATATCGTTAACGGTGCTCGCCGGCTGGGTCTCTCTGGAGCATGGAGCGGCAAAGCCGTTGCTTTCCGCAACCCGGATAACAGTCTCGTTATCGTTGTTAACAATCCGTTCCCGGATCGCCGTGACCTTCACTTGACGTTCGCCGAAGGACAAACGATTCATGTGCAGCTAGAAGCCGATTCCTTTAACAGTATGGTGATTACAGCGAATTAAAACACTATGTAGAATGGCATGAAATGCAAACATGGCATGATGCTGCTACAAGCCAAAGATCCTGTCCCACATCGTAACGGGACAGGAATCTTTTTTGAGGGGATAATGCAGGTTAACTGATTTTAACAGATAGAGTGAATAAATTCTGCTTGTACTTGTACTAAAGTTTATACAAATGCCAACTCTAAGGTCTGTACCTGGGCTTATGGATTGTTCGCCAGGTAGGTTTTCAGCCACTGCATTGCAGGACGCTCTGTGCCGTTGCTTCTTACCAGGTGGGAACCACTAGTCCAAGTTTGGTTTTCGTTGTAACCCCACAGCGTAACACCTTTAACAGCCGGGTGCTTCCAGAGTACCGGGAATTTTTGTTGGTAACGTTGCAACTGGGTATTGTCATCGCCAGTCATGTCCAGCTCGGATACATACACTGGAAGGCCAGTCGCTTGCAGTTTGTTCAGAACGGTGTTCATCGTGTTCACAGATACGTTGTCCATATTGAAGTAGTGCGCTTGAATACCGATGCCATCAACAAGGCCTCTGTTTTTCAGCAAGTTGATAATTTGGATATATTGATCTGCTTTGGCAGGATCACCGATAATACCATATTCATTGATCAGCAATTTGGAATTCGGGAAAGCTTGTCTTGCTTGCTCAAAGGACCAGATGACCCAATCCCAACCTGTCTGTCCATCTCCACCAATCGCATTGCGGAAGGCTGGCTTTGCATGCAACGGCTCATTGACTACGTCAACATATTCCGCTTGGGAATAACGTTGTCCTGCAGCACGAATCCATTGAATCACTTCGGCTCTTTGATCATTAGCAGAAAGGCCGTTAATCCAGTTAGGTGCCTGACTTCCCCAAACAAGGGTGTGGAATTTGAAAGGCATTTTATTGTTTTTCGCATAGTTGTAAGCCATATCTGCCTGGCCCCAGTTCATCACATTACGTGTGCCTTCTACCGCACCCCATTTGGTGGAGTTCTCTGGCGTGACCTGATTCCAGTACGGACTGAAATTGTTTGGTACCTGGCTAGCTATAATATTCCCCAGGAATTTACTGCCTTTAGCCAATCCGGCACTGACACTGCCCACCGCGACTGACGCGGCCAGCACACCTGCCAGAGCAAGCGTACCTACCGTCTTAAACCATTTGGACTTCAACATAATATTCCTCCTTGGTTGGGTTTATTTTATAAAGCGCTTACAAGGACATCATAATGGATAATTTTGGTTTTATACACATATAAAACATACTATTTACTTTGAAAAGTATACTTCCTATTGCTTTATCTATTTTCCCTACTTTACTCCACTGTATTGAACATATATGTTACATCAGCGTTTACATTGCGTTGATGTTTCTCTAGTATGGAATGATACATATAAATACACACACTAGATAAGTTGAGCTATTTTTTTGTATAGAAACAACTCTAGTTCAACTTATCTACGACACAAAGGAGATTACACATGCGTGCACTTGTTTTGAAACGTTTCGCCAGTTGGTCATTATCTATTCTATTAGGCACTTCTTTACTGCTCGCTCCGCTCGCTGCGGAAGACGCTCACGCAGCTGAAGCTAATCCGGAGACTAAAATCACTTTGCTTGGCACATCTGATATTCATGGTCGCTTCATGCCATGGGACTATGCGCTGGACGGGCCAAACCCGGCTGGTAGTATGACCCAGCTCTATACGATGGTAAAAAAAGTTCGTTCTGAGAACCCTAACACCATCCTGCTCGATGCGGGAGATATGATTCAGGACAACTCAGCTGAGCTGTTCAATGATCAACCCCAGTCACCAATGATGGTGGCCATGAACGAGATGAACTATGATGCCTGGGTTATGGGTAACCATGAATTTAACTTTGGCTTAGATGTGCTGGAGAAAATCTCCTCGCAGTTCAAAGGCCAAGCGCTTGTCGGTAACATTTTCAAAGAAAACGGCGACCGTTACATGCCTGCTTATACTATTATTGAGCGGGACGGTATCAAAGTAGGCGTTATTGGTATGAATACCCCGATGATTACTGAATTTGAAAAAGGAACCGATCACCTGGATGGTGTCATTGTCAAAGACCCTGTAGAAGAGACTCGCAAAGCCATAGCTGAGCTGAAAGGCAAAGTGGATGTGATGGTTGGTCTCATGCATATGGGACTGGATAACGAGAACGGGAAACCAGGAACCGGCGTCACAGACATTGCCAATGCCAACCCGGAGCTGGCTGCTATTTTTGCCGGACATATGCATCAGCTGATTGAATCACAGACGGTGAACGGCGTGCTGATCTCCGAGCCCAACAAATACGGTACACACATGTCACGTATTGACCTGACGTTTGCTAAAGAGAACGGTAAGGTTGTGCTGAAGAGTAAAGAAGCGAAGGCACTCGCTGTCAAAAAAGCAGACGGTACTTATGAAGTTTCCGATCCTTCCTTGGAAAAAACACTGCACCCGTTCCATGAGTTCGCCCGTGCCGACGCCAACATTGAGGTAGCTGAATTAAAAGGAACCAATCTGGTACCTGCAGATGAGATCAGAGGCATCCCTGCTGTGCAGATTCAGGAAACGCCCCTGTCTGATTTTTTCACCGAGGTCATGCTCCATTATAGTGATGCTGACGTTGTTGCCCATCAGATCGATAATGACAAAGCCAAACTGGACGTTGGCCCGATCAAGAAAAAAGATATTTCGTTTAACTACCAGTACACATTTGGTGAAGTGACGGTATACGAAGTGACCGGACGTGATCTGAAGGAATACATGGAATGGTCTGCAGGATACTTTAACTCTACTCGCCCCGGAGATGTAACCATCAGCTTTGATCCGAAGCGACGTGCTTCCAAGTACAGCACCGATGACTTCTTCGGCGGTGTGACCTATGAGATCGATCTGACCAAGCCATATGGCAGCCGCATTACCCATTTGAAGTATAATAACGGAAAAACGGTTCAGGCAGATGATACACTCAAGCTCGGTATGAATGCTTATCGAATGGAGGCACTGGTTGCCAAAGGCGGAGCACTTGAAGGACGTAAGTTCAAACAACTCTGGTCTTCTAAGGATGCTTCGGCCTTTGGTGAGATTCAAGGCACGATCCGCAATCTGTCTATCGCATATCTGAAAGACGTGATGAAAGGCGTCTACGAACCGAATATTCAGCATAATTGGAAAATCACTGGTGTAGACCTGACTGCACCGGAACGTGCAGATGTCGTAGAACTTATTAATGCTGGCGTTATGACTGTGCCGACAACGGAAGATGGCAAGTACACCAATATTGCCTCCATTAACATTTTGGATGCTATAACTGAAGATGAGATGCAAGCCCTATCTTCCAAAGCAGGGGTAGATGCAAGCCAGTTCAAAGGCGTAAAAACGAAGGGGGCCTTCTACCAGCAGTTAAATAAGGCTCGCAAGGCTACACAAGGCCAAGGCAATGCTGGGACTTCCCCGTCTCCAGCACCTGCACCGGAGGAACCAGTAACTTCAGCGAAGCCAAAACCAACTCCGGTTCCTACACCTGGAGCGCCAAAGCCAGGCACTCCGAAACCAGGTAAACCACCTGTGTCTTCAGACAACGGCAAGCCAAGTGTCGCAGTTTCAGGCAAACAAGCCAAGGTTACGGCCGCTCATCTGAATGTACGTGCGGGTGCATCCTCCCGATCTAAAGTGATTACTTCTGTGCCACAAGGTACGATGCTTGAGGTAGTTAGCACAGGCCATGCCTATGGCTGGGTCAAAGTGAAGCTGAATGGACAGATGGCATACGTATATGGAAAATATGTAAGCATTTCAAAATAACACTGTATGTATCAAGGCGATGCACCCATGTAATGATGGAGGTATCGTCTTTTTATTAATTTTCTTAATATGGGTTTACTATCGAGGAAGCTCTCTGTAGAATGATACAAATCGTTTCACGTGGAACGTTGCACATATAAGGACGATCATAGAATCTCCTCATACCCTGATTTAATGGCGACATATCTTCTAACGATCTCCAGAAACGCTATTTAGGCGAATTTTCGTATTTTTATTTTCTAACGATCTCAGGAACTCAGGAAACCTTATTTTAGGAAAATGAATTGAAATCGAGCATTTTTATCATATTTTTAGCAAAATAAGCTCTCTGGTGATCGTTACAATTTAAGAAATCCCTATATGGCTCAAATAAGCTCATGTCAGATCGTTAGAAAGTGCGGTTGCGGGTAATGATCGTGACTACCTTCACCTGTATGGATGGTAAACTGCTATTCAGAACGTGAGTCTCTTTATTTGCCACGCGCTTTTCGTGCACATAGAGTATAATAGGCAGGTATATGTTACATGTACGGTGCAATGCTGGTAAGTAAGATCATTCACATCCTTACTGAGACCAAAATAACGTGAGCAAACTGCATTTCAAAACTAAACGCAAAAGAGGTAAACGATGAGTAAGCAGCATTTTAAAGATTATGGCCTGGGGGAAGAAATCGTCAGAGCACTGGACAGCCTGGGTTACGAGAATCCCACCGAAGTTCAGACCCGGGTTATTCCCGTTGCTCTGGAGAATCAAGACCTTGTTGTGAAATCACAGACAGGCAGCGGCAAAACAGCCGCATACGGCATACCGCTCTGTGAGCTGGTGGACTGGAATGAAAATAAACCACAGGCCCTGATTCTGACTCCCACACGGGAGTTGGCCCTGCAAGTCAACGAAGATATTACTAACATTGGCCGCTTTAAACGTATTAAAGCAACCGCACTGTATGGGCAGTCTCCTTTTCACATTCAAAAAGCTGAGCTGAAGCAACGAACCCATGTGGCTGTCGGTACACCAGGCCGGGTTCTGGATCATATTGAACGGGGGACGCTGCCGCTGGATCGCATCGCATATCTGGTCATTGATGAAGCAGATGAGATGCTGAACATGGGCTTTATTGAGACGGTACAAGCGATTATTCAGGCATTGCCGCAGGAACGGACAACTATGCTGTTCTCGGCAACGTTCCCGGAAGATGTAGCGAAGCTTTCACGTCAATACATGAACACCCCTGTAGAAATCGAGATTAAGGCTAGCGGACTGACTACAGCAACGATTGAACATGCCGTGATTCGCACTTCCGAAGTGAACAAAACTGCGCTGCTTCAGGACTTGTTTATTACAGAAAACCCGGACAGCTGCATTGTATTTTGCCGCACACAGGAGAATGTCGATAAGCTGTTCCGCGTGTTGGCTGATCTGGACTATCCAGCGGATCGTATCCACGGCGGCATGGAGCAGGATGAGCGAATCGAAGTTATGAACGCCTTCAGACGTGGACAATTCCGCTATCTGATCGCCACTGACGTTGCTGCGCGTGGGATTGATATCACGAACATCACCCATGTCATCAATTATGATATCCCCCTTGAAAAAGAGAGCTATGTTCACCGTACAGGCCGCACGGGCCGTGCAGGTAAAACGGGCAGAGCCTTTACTTTGGTAACTCCGAAGGACGGCAGACGTCTTGCGGAGATTGAATCCTACATCGGATTCGAGATCCCTGTGATCAAAGCGCCTTCAGAAGATGAGGTAGATCGCCACCGGGAAGCATTCGAGAAACGCCTCAAGATCGCACCTGAACGCAAAAAGGACAAGCGTGAGCAGTTGAACCAGCAGATCATGAAGCTCAACTTCAACGGAGGTAAGAAGAAAAAACTTCGTGCAGTTGATTTTGTAGGAACGATTGCGAAGATTGAAGGCGTAAGTGCAGACGATATCGGGATAATCACGATTCTGGATAACGTGACGGATGTGGAAATTCTGAATGGCAAAGGCCCGCTTGTGCTGGAAGTCATGCAACACACCACAATCAAACGCATGCAGCTCAAAGTGCGCAAGGGCCATAAAAATTAACGAAGAAGCGATAAAACAACGGGCAACGAAGGAAGAAACGAATTCATTCGCTCGCTTATGAACTCGAAGCAGAACCAGGGACAAAGACTTTTGGAGTCTGCCCCTGGTTTTTTTATCTGAATATACAAATGAAATTTAAATCCCTAGAATGGCTTTAGATCTCAACTCATTTTCAAATCCCACACCATCATTTTTCAAATCTACTTTTTCTTCTTGCGCACCGCTCCATCGTGGATAGAATACCGAAACAACTTATCCTCCGCGCTACCTTCATCATCCATCACTTGAAAGGTCTCCGCATCCGCCGTTCTGTATACCCCTCCTGTCACAAAACTGAATACAGCCTGATCATCCTTGCCCCAATACCTGTTCAACATGACAAAAGATGCTCCATCGATGCCTTTTACGGTACGTTTGCCATTGGCATTATACAGCCCATTGCGATCCATAGCCCAGCTCTGGGGATCAGCTTCGAGCAGATGAGTAAAGCTGGCACGATCTATCTTTTTATTGGCTATGCCCCACGGATATACCTGATTCGCATCTACAGCCCAACTGCCCGATGGGGTAAGCAACTCAAAGGTTGCCGCATCCGCTCCCTTGATCCGTTGAAGCACATCGTCAGGATGACCGAAAGGCTGACGGGTACGCGCATACTGCGCATGATATACGTCCTTCTTATCTCTGGATAAACCCAGATGCTCCGTACCACCTAACACTTCAAATGTGGATACATCAGCCCCCTCAATACGGTACCCGTTGTAATACACATGCTGCTTGTCCCGCCCAAATCGTCCTCCAAGTGACTCGAAGCTGTCCGGATCTGCTTCACGGATAATACGCCACTGAAAATAAACCCGATTCCGGTCACGCGCAAATTGTCCATCTAGCGGTTCAAATGAACTCTGATCCGCTCCGCGAACCAGATGGAAGGTTTCTTTACCCTCTCGCCTGTACCCACCGCCAAACTCTGTCCGATAGAATAAGGAGGTTGCTGTAACATACCAATTCCAAGCAAGCTGCACCGCATCATCTGCACGATGAACATAATCGGCCTGCCACCAGCCGGGTATATCTGGATAATGCTCCCGCAACCAATCTACGATCTCATGTTTATAATCATTGGCATAACGAAGGCCGCTCGACAAGTGAAACAAATGATCCAGATCCGTACAGTAATCATGCTGCGCAATGGCTGCACTTGTATCGATTTCATCGAACACATGAAAATGCTGGCTGTCTTTGACATACAACTGGTGTTTATCCTTTGCAAAATAAGGTGTCCCTGGCAACAGCTCAAAGCTACCTGGATCGGAGGGAGAAACGGGCATGTCCTCCAGATAGACATACTGCGAATCAGAACTGTAGTCCTCGTGCACAACGCGGAATGCTTCTGTATCTTGACTGAACAAACGGGCCTTGTTCGTACGCGCATCGAACCACCATATGCCCTGGTGATCCATAAGGTAGGCAAATGTCAGCCAGCCTTTGGGGTAGGTCGATAAGACTTCGAAACCATCAGCAGTAATTCCGCCTTTGACCAGCACCGTCTCTTCGTCCTCTTTCTGTAAGACCACTAGAGCATTCGCATTGATCACAAAGCGATCCATAACCGTTCCCCCTTCAATCCATGGCTATATCGTCAGAAATTATAAGTGTGAGCCACCACTGGCGTCCAAACATTGTCCTGTCATCCAGCGACTATCTGCAGAGGCAAGAAATGCAGCGATATCAGCCACATCCTCGGGTTCTCCCCAGCGATTCATTACAGAGAGCCCGGCTGCATACGCCTGTCCCTGTGGGTTCGTAAGTGTTCCTGCATTCATCTCGGTATTAATGATCCCCGGTTGTATGGCGTTAACCCTGATCTGGCGGCTTCCCAGTTCTTTGGCTAGCAGCTTCGTGAACGTATCCATGGCCCCTTTGGTCATACTATAAGCAAACACTCCTGGAGAAGCTACGCGTGTAACAAAAGAGGAAATATTGATGATACACCCTCCATCCCGAAGTCGAGAGACGGCCTGCTGTGTCACAAATAGCGGTGCTTTTACATTAATTCTCATGACATCCTCAAAAGATTCTTCCGTCGTTTCCTCCAAGCTAAGGACTTGCCCTATGCCAGCATTATTGACCAGAATATCCAACTTTCCTTCTTGTTTGTGCTTCCGAACAGCAGCATCGACCTTGGAAAACAATGCATAAATGCCATCCATTGTACTTAAATCAGCTCCAATGGCCTGTCCCTGCCCGCCATGGTCTATGATGTGCCTCACCACACTTTCCGCTCCCGCCTGCCTTGTTGCAAAATGCACAAGAACGTATGCCCCCTCCTGTGCCAGACGGATCGCAATACTTCGCCCAATACCTCTGCTCGCACCTGTTACTAAGGCTACTTGTCCTTCCAGTCTTCTGCATGTCTCGTTCATAACGTCATCCCCTTCAATGAATAATATGACCTTCTCAAAGGCTCAGGACAGTTATATCACGAGACGACAATCACAATCTTGCTCTTATATTCGAGCGATACCTCAATCACTTGTACAGTCCCAATCGGTGATGAAGCTGCTCTCGAATCTCTGTCGGATTGCTCACTTTAACGATCAGCGAAGGTGTGTACTGCTGCTGCATGATTTCATAAGAAAATTCCGGACGGGATGATGAGGAAACCGTCTGAAACAACTGATAGAAATATAGGCCATTCGGTTCGTCTGAACCTCTATACTTATACGGTGCCTGATAAATCAGGTAAGGAAATTGGGCCAGATCAGGCTTAGAAGGTCTCTTTTTCTCGTTATCCGACAACAGACTTATCCATCGTGGATCATCGACCATATCCTCAATTAAGTTATAACGAGATGCCTTCATTGTCACATTCTCCAATATTAATTCAGTCACATCGGCTGTATTCTCTCTCGCAAAACCATATACGAATCCTGCCTGACTCGGCTCCTCGCTATGATCGGTGCGGCTCAAACAGGCAAAGTACAATGCGCGTAGCGGCGACGCTGTAAGTTCCAGCAAATTCGTAGGCAGGCCCTCGTGATGACACCAGGCCAGCACATGCCCGCGCTCCCACTCTCCTGCTTGATCTGCCATATCTCGGACATAATCATTTACTGCATCCACATAGTAATCAGGATTATTTCGAATCAGCCTAACGATACTGGATCGGAGTAGAGACGAAGATAACGAGGCATATGCCTTGTCTTCTCCACGATAATAATACCCGTCCTGACCGTTAGGTAACTCTTCGATCATCGCTATATAGTCTTCTACCGAATTTACCTCATAGTGTACGACATTACTCATAGCACCCAGCACCTCCAGCGCCAAAATATGTTTTATCCTTCATTTCCCTACAAAGATACTACCATTTACATACGAATTCATCTGATATCCGGCTTCATATCACAGTAAACAGGGACGGAATTCATGCTCTTGCCGCTTATTCTTCGTAAGATATTGCTAAGTTCAACAATCTCTGAATTGTTCACTTGCTAAATATTGTAAATCAACTACAATAGATTTGAAAGCGCTTTAATATCTTCTAATCTTGATGGAGGTGTACGTAATGGGAAAACGTAAAACGGTCTGGCTTCTGGTTTTCACACTCGCATTAACGATGTTTGGTCTACATCCTGAACGAAGTAGCGCGGCAAGTGTAGCAATTACCAATGGCACCGATTGGCTTGATACGGCTGGCAATCCCATTCACGCCAACAGCGGTAACATCCTGCAGGTTGGCTCAACGTATTATCTGTATGGTGAACACGCGGTAGGCGGTAAGTTTGACAGTGTGAACGTCTACACCTCAACCGATTTGAAAAATTGGACTTTTAGCAATGCCATCCTGACCAAAGGCTCCGCAACAGAACTCGCCTCCAGCAAGATTGAACGTCCCAAAGTGATCTATAATGCCTCCACCAAGCAATATGTACTCTGGGCTCATTACGAGAATGGTACAGATTATAATCTCGGCCGCGTAGCGGTAGCCACAAGCAGTACACCTAATGGCAAATTTACGTATGAGGGCAGCTTCCGCCCGCTTGACTATGAATCTCGTGACATGACTGTTTTTGTGGACACGGACGGCACAGGTTATCTCGTAACGGCCTCCCGTAAAAACGGTGGTGCGAATGATACGATGGCTATTTTTAAGATGAATGCAAGTTATACAGGGGTACAGTCTTTTGAAGGATGGCTATTCGAGAATGCATACCGAGAAGCCCCCGCTGTTGTGAAAAAGGGAAATCGCTACTACCTATTCACCTCCCAGGCCGCCGGCTGGTATCCGAATCAGGGCGCGTATGCTACAGCTACTTCAATGACCGGGCCATGGTCTGCACTAATGCCTTATGGCAATCCATCGGCCTTCGGCTCCCAGATTCATGATATTGCCACGATTCAGGGTAGCAGCACCACGTCGTATATCTATATGGCGGATCGCTGGAATCCGATGAATCTGGGCGAGCACAAGCATATCTGGTTGCCCCTTACGCTGAATGACGGCAATGGAACGGCGTCACTGGAATGGTATACCACATGGAATATTGACGCGGCAACAGGCCAGGTCACGCTGCCCCCTCTCGTCAATCATGCCCAAGGCAAGACAGCTTCCGCCAGCTCGACGGCCTCTGGCTCGTCCCCTTCCCTTGTCAATGACGGTAACTATCAGACCTCGTGGGTGGCTTCTTCCAATAGCTGGCCTGCGTGGTGGCAGGTCGATTTTGGAGCACCAAAGACAATTACGGAGATTAACACTTCGTGGTTTATGTATAAAGGTTCCGAGGGGTATTACAAATACAAAATCGAAATTAGCAACGATGGTATAAACTACTCCACGCTGGATCGCACCAATAATCTGACATATGGTTTCACCACGGATGCGGTGCATTTCACGGCCCGCTATGTGCGAATAAATATGGTCAACGCTGTCTTGTGGAACAATCCGGGCAACTGGTATACCCCAACACTGCATGAAGTCAAAATGCTGGGCCCATCCACGCCTGAAGCTACAGGCTACAGCCAGTTCACTTCACACAATGTGCCGGATCGCATGATCCGTCACGCCAATTATGTTGCTCGCATTGATGCGAATATCTCCCCGGCTCTGGATGCCCAGTTCCGCGTTGTACCGGGTCTTGCCAGCTCTACAGGTGTTTCGCTAGAGGCAATCAACCACCCTGGTTACTTCCTGAAACGCAATGCAAATAACAAAATTGTACTCGAAGCCTTCACAAACACCACCGCATATAAAGAGGATGCAACGTTCCTGATTAGCCCCGGCTGGGCTGACAGTAACAAACTTTCTTTGCAATCCTACAGTCAACCGGGATATTACATCCGACATTATGATTATGTGTTGCAGCTAGATGCCGTGAATGCCGCCAGCAATGCGACTACAAAAGGAGACGCCACGTTTGCACGGACGAATTTCTAAGCAACGATGATGTTAAAACAGCCTTTCTCCATGCTCAGCAGACTATTTCCTTCACAAGAAATAGTCTGTTTGTAGTGGAGTAGAACTTTTATGTCGGAAAGCTGACTTCCGGATATACCCATCAATCTAACCTATGATTCGAGAAACGAAAGATTAATTTGAGCCCATCCGCGTCTGCGGTTACGGCTACTTCTTCCTCGTACAAACCTTGCGTATAATTCGCTACCGTCTTGCGCCAGAAATGCTGACCCACTTTGTTTTTCTCCCCTAGATTGGTGAATATCTCCCAGTTGCCCTTAAACATGGCGAAGATCGTTGCCGCCGCTTGCTCCGCAATGCCCATTCCCCGATATGGTTGCAGCAGGAAGAATTCGTGCATGAAAAAATCGACCCCTGGTGAACAGTGAGGCGGTGTTGCCACCAGTGCGAAACCTGCAGGTCTGTCCTCAGCCATGATCAGAAAAGGATAGAGACGACCCGGCTTTTCCCATCATACATTTTGCACATCATACTGATCTTGTAATGTTCGGTAGGCAGAACTTTCCTCGTAAATGCCATGTTTATTCGGTCGATGTCCCTCCTGCAGCCCATAATGTCCAGACAGGTCATACAGGTATAACGGATACATGTTTTTGATGATATATGCCTTTTCCAGATTCGTCAGCTCCACATGCATGTTCATCTCTATCCAGATCACCGTTCCTTCCGCTGGTTACGCCCGTTTCCTTACTCTATATAAGTAAACTTGCCCTCTAGACTCCATTGTACGAATACTGGCGGTGGACAGATATGTACTATTCGTTTTCAAACCATTTTGTACATCCACATGTCTGCACACGAAAAGTGCATAGTAAAAAGCCACATCCAATAGCTCGAATGTGACTCACACTTCATCCAGTTTCATTTCACTTGATTTCAACTTCACTTCACTTTTTTGCAATATACAATTTTCTTGATGCTCTCCAGAGATAAACAATATTGCTCTACAAGCTTATCGATCGTTGCTCCCGTTGCAAACTTCTGGCGAATCTCATGGTTCCGTTCCCGAATTAGTTGTCGACCGCCTGAATTCTCTCCCCATTTCTTATGGGTATCCTTCGGCCTCGGAATATAGATTAATCCACCAGGAAGATGTCGCTGTATTTCTTCAAGCAATGCCTTCGGAAGGACGGCATCCGCATTCACATATTTCATCGTACTCCACTCCTTAAAAAGTTAATCTTTAAGGTAGCAGGGTCTTACGAGAAAACTTCTGATTTTATCATATCAATGATGGCGGAAATGGCTATCAGGCTCTATGCAAACAACCGCCGTTGTTCCTCGCATGGACTCTGCATAGAGCGTGTCGTGAAATTTATTATGAATCGAATCATGGTAGCCCCCCTTTCGCTGAGTCTATATAAGGTTGCATTACGTGTGCCCAGTCATTTCGGGTAACATTTCTATATCTTCCATACGGAAAGCCGATATCCTCTAATCCTCCCTATATTGTGCTACGCTTTGTTCCAACATCGTACGTACCTGCTCCTGTAATTCTGGTGGAGATATTACCTTGACCTCGGGGCCATAGGAGAGCAACCTACGCGCGGTAAAAGCAAACTCCGAGTGAGGCACAATACCGCTCCATTTCTGGTCTGTCACCGTCTTAAATATCACGTCCGATGCCGCTATTCTTTCCCCGAATTCCGTGAATTGCAGTACAACCTCTTCGCCATCTGTGTGCGTTGCCTGTTTCAGCCATGCTTTTAGTGTGGGTACAGATTCATCGATCTGATCCAGCACCGTAAGCTGCTTTATTCGATCCACACGATATAACAACACGTGATCGTTATCCCGTGCAGGCATGTACCAGTACCCCCGCTCATAATAGATGCCCAAGGGATAGACGTTTACCTTTTTCCAGCCACTACGAGCGTTGTACATGAATAAAATAGCTTTCTTCTCAACTGCGGCTGTTAACAGTTCCGATGTAAGGGAATCGTGATGATCACCCGGATGCTGCATAAAAGCAATGTGTTCCCGCAACCCTGCGATCCGTTCCTGTACATCCGAAGGCAGTGTAGAGAAATACTGTTCTGCCAGATGTTCACGAATTGAACCATACGGAAAATCAGGAACCAGCTCCAAATATTCAAGCATCATAAACAGACCCAGTGCTTCTTGTTGTGTAAGCTGTAATGGCGGTAGAATCCGATTGGGCAACACCCGATATCCGCCGTTAACACCTACCTCGGTATATAAGGGAAACCCCATTTCCTGTAATGCGTCCAGATCACGCTGAATGGTACGCATCGATACGTCAAATCGTTCTGCCAGCTCCCGAGCTGTGAACTTGTGTCTGGAATCCATGAGGCGCATCATCGCCAACCTACGTTGATTCAAAATCTCTCCACCTTTTAACTACGTCACATTTTGTCATAGAAAAATTGTAACACATACGAGCTGTTCCACGAACGCGAAGACGTTATAGCATCCTTGAATGAGTTTACTTTGCAGGCAGGCCCTCCGCACATAGATGTAGAATTATAAAGCATCTACCACTAAATGTCGGGAGCTGAGACGAGCGATGACCAGTAAAGAAATTTTCTCTCTAGATGTACGTGAGGTTCTGGATTACATTGAACACGGCGATATATTAAAGAGGCCGTATCTTCCCTTTGCCGATGGCGTTGCAGTAGATGGAGCAGCTTCTGAGGCACCAAATCCGTTTACGAATCTAGAGGAAGCCTTGATATTTTACCAGGATGAGGATGTAGAGCCGCCTTTTTATTTTTTATTAGACATCACCGCAGATGCCTCAGGAGATATTCCGCCCGCTTCCGGTGAGGAACAGAGATCTCTTGCCCAAGCGTTCATTCTGTATGAAGAAGAGCAAGACTTCTACGGCATAATGAAAAATAAATTAGAGGGAATGGTCGATGAACTGCGCCTGAAGCCTGATCAACTCAACCATCTCGCTGATATCATCAGCGGCGATCTATTTCAGATTGCACGAGCTCGATTGTTATGCAAGGAGCCACATCCTTATTTTGAATCCATGTTTAATGTCTATAAAAATCAGGGAATGCCTGTCGGCTGGATCGGCAGCGAATCTGCCAGTGAAGGGCGCTTCGTCATTTACAGACGTTCATAACATACGAAGTTACTACGGCTAATCCATGCTGATTCAACCAGAGCACAGACAGGAGAGATTATCTTGAGAGACAGGATTGCAGCCTTTCGGGGTTCCAAGCATTTTGAATTAAAACATGTCACGGATCATGTCATTGCGGATTGAAATCTGCATACAAATAACATTGAATTATTTTCCATTACAGGTTATGGTAAAGACAGCTTAGCGATAAGCAAGTTCCTTACACGAAGGGAGAGGTTTTAAATGGCTGCTACTTATATGGATATGGTGGTTCAGTATTAAAACCGAATAGCTGGCATATCTGAAAAAAAGCGGGATGTCGCCCGTGTTTTTTGTTATGCCATCCAAAGTAACCTTTCGTGAATATTGCTGTTTGCAGATACGATGAAGGTCGTATCTTTTTTGCGTCCTGATGCCGCAGAACAGCAGCTTCGTAAGAGGCTGCTTGTTTGCGGCATTTTTGCGTCCAAAAACAACATAAAGGAGCTAACCTTATACCAATGATGACTTTAAAAAACTACGGATATATCGAAACAGAAGATGTTCCAGATGGATTGTTACCTGGCAGAATAACGGAACTGCGGCGGGAGCAATTCACCGTCATGACAGAGCGTGGTGAAGTCACCGCTGTACTAAAAGGTTCATTTTATTATCAGGCGGATATGCCAACTGACTTTCCTTGTGTGGGGGATTTTGTCCTGCTGCGCTACAACAATATCGGTGATTCCCTGATTGTTAAGGTGCTGCCCCGAAGGTCCAAATTCTCGCGTGCAGACTATGCAGGCCATGCTGCAGGCTATGCCAAAACGATATTGGAGCAGGTTGTCGCCACCAATTTCGATGTTGTATTTATCCTCACTTCGCTAAACCAAGATTTCAATGTGAATCGCATTCTGCGTTACCTGACACAAGCCAGACAAAGCGGTGGTAAACCGGTCATCATTTTGACCAAGGCAGACCTCGTTACAGAAGATCATGCCATGCTCACGGAAGTTAAACAAAGGATCTCCGATGTACCTGTTCACGTGATCAGCAGTCACACTCGCTTGGGGCTGAACGAACTGGACACATATCTAGCACCAGGTCAAACCGTTGTATTTCTCGGCATGTCTGGCGTGGGTAAATCCTCTCTGCTCAATGCATTAATTGAAAATGACGTCATGAAAGTGCAGGCCATACGGGAGGACGACAGCCGTGGACGCCATACCACAACACATCGTCAACTCTTCATGTTGCCTTCGGGCGCAATGGTTATTGATACTCCTGGCATGCGTGAGCTTGGGCTTTTCGATGCTGACGAAGGTATTCATGCAAGCTTTGCCGATGTCGAAGCATTATTCGCTCAGTGCCGCTTTACCGATTGCCGCCATAAGACCGAGCCTGGATGTGCAGTTCTCTCAGCACTCGCGGACGGTTCATTACAGCATGAACGTTGGGAGAATTATATTTCCCAGCAGTCAGAGAACAAGTATGTACAACACAAAACTAACTACCTCATCGAAAAAAGAGCAAAAAACAAAATCAACAGGATTCAGAGTAAACAAACCAACAAAAGCGGAGGTCGGAAGAAATGAATAAGACGAAGATGATGAAAATAAAGATGCAAACCTTAACTCATGTTTTAAACCAATATTTTAAGATGAATATTCTGAAAGCGGAATATCATACAACAACTCTGCATGGCGGAACTGTGGGCAACGTCAATCTGGTAACGGGAACAGCCGAAACCGAAGATGGCCAAAAGTTGCCTTACCAACTTGTACTGAAGGTTCAGAAACAATGGGAACGTTATAACGATCCCGGTTCCTGGCGCCGGGAATATGATCTGTACATCTCTGACCTCGGAACGACATTCTCGGAAACCTTCCGCTGGCCCACATGTTATTACGCGGAGATGAATGCTGAAGAAAATGAATTTCAACTGTGGCTGGAATATATCGATGGTGTGTCCGGTCTGGATCTGTCTATTGAAATGGTTGAACAGGCTGCACTGGAATTAGGGCGTTATCAAGGTAAACTGTACGCAGAACAACCGTCAGCGCTGAAGAGTCTGACCAACTTGAGCCATGCCGATCTCATGAAAAATACGTATCTGCACTATCGCTCATGGCCTGTCGTTTATGATTACATCCGTTCTGAAGACTGCGAGTTCCCACCCCATATCCGGCAAATGTTGATCGATATGGATGAACACTCGGACGAAATATTCGCTCGTATCGAACAGTTGCCCCTTGTGTTAAACCATCGGGATTTCTGGGTAACCAATCTGATCTATGCCGATGGGAACATCGCGCTCATTGATTGGGATACCTCGGGGTGGGGATACTTTGGAGAGGATATCGCAAGCCTGGTTGCCGATGAGTGCGATATTGAGCATATGGTGGAATATTATCAGCGCTGTGTTCCTGCGTATTACAAGGGCTTTGCAGAATATGCCGAGGCTCCCCCACTCGCTAGCCACTGCGTGCATGAGATGATTCTGATCGTATTCGGGTACAGACTTGTCGAAGGTTATGTACATGCCGAGTCCGATGCGGCGAAGGAAGAAAACCTGCGTATACTACAGAAAATCTATGAAATGAAACATAGCCCGCTACAGGGATAAACGGTGCGGTAGTTCATTGATTATCCAGGCTTCCAAGCTCCCTCCTTGGCTGTACTTTAAATAAGCATTTAAACTACGTCAATTATTGTCATAGTTATGTTGTATCTTATAGGTATCAAAGGAAGGAGCGATGAAATATGGCTACATCTAATTCGAAAACAATTCTCTACATTGCAATGAGTCTGGATGGATATATTGCCCGACTGGATGGTTCGGTCGATTGGCTGTTTGATGTGCAAGGTGACGGAGGAGATAACGGCTATGCCGCATTCTATCAGACCATCGGGAGTGTAATTATGGGGCGTTCTACGTATGAGGAAGTGCTTACTTTATCCGAGGATTTCCCTTATGCAGATCGTCCGGCCTATGTACTTTCTCGCTCAGAACAGCCACCTGCACCGCATGTACAATTCACAACCGAGAATGTGGAAACGCTGATTTCCCGGTTAAAACAGACCTCTGAGGGAGATGTGTGGGTTGTAGGTGGAGGACAACTTGTTCAGGCGGTGATGGAGCAACAAGTCCTGGATGAGATTGAGGTCGCTATTATCCCGAAAGTACTGGGTGAAGGTATTCCCTTATTTCCAAAGGGCACCGTGCCGACCCTGCTGAAAACCATTCGTACCCAGACGCTTGGACAAATCATATCCATCCGTTATGAAGTACAGCTTAGTCTTGTAACAGAGGGTTCACCAGAATTAAACGACCAGACTCCATAAAAACTCAACGAAGACCGTACAGCAACCCGCTGTACGGTCTTTCGTTATTCCACGGCACAGAAACATCATAGAAGCTGCCATCGGAGAACCTACACAAGTTGAACTGTTCATTTGCACAAAAACGGAGTATTCCGTGTAAAAAATGTAGTTCAACTTGTATATTATAGAATTCGCCCAATGTATTCTGTTAAAACATCAGCCGCCCGGCGATGTGATTGATCGCCAGGGTGTGTCCTTGCACCCATCGTTTCCTCGGTCGTATTCGGAAGCTGCAGGATCGAAACAGCAGGATCTCTTGTTTGCTTGTGATAGGCATCCACTGCACGGTAGATCGCGGGCAGTAAAGAAGCTCCAAGCATGCCATAAGCCCATATGATATGCGCTTGCGGGTTGTTTTTTCGCAGCTTGATCAGGAACTGCTCTACCGCCTTCTCGAACTTGGCCAAGTCCGCCTCGTGATACGTCCCATCTTCGTTGAGGCGTTGCTTGTACACTTGTCCGGTCAGTGGATCTGTCCAAGCTGGAGACTGGAATGCGCCGTCGTCATTGCTACCCAGATTGACTACAATAACATCAGGCTGCCATGAGTTGAAATCATGTGGCTCTAACGCGCCAAGGTGCTCATTTCGCTCCCCCTTCAGCAGACCGCAGACCTGTTCATAATACTCCGGAATATTGCCATTCGGGTTGTTGTCCCAACTGCTCAGCACGCCCCATCCGCTCTGAGAGATGACACGATACTCTGCACCTAATGCTTCAGCCGTCATGAACGTATAATTGTGCAGTGCACTGAACCACATCGGTATCCAGTCCTCTTCTGTCTTCGCCCCAATGGCTCCTTCTCCCGAGGTGATGCTGTCTCCGATAAACTCGATTTTAAGAGGCTTCTCTCTCACAGGCAGGAACGTGCCATCAGCCTTCACCGCATGAAACTGCAGACTGTTGTTCGGGTCACCACTCATCGCCTGTACATCCTTGATGATACGCACATTTTTGACCATATTAGGATTCATGCCACGAAATACACAGATCCAGGCTCTGCCTCTGATTAACATCTGACGACTTACCGGAACACCATTAATAACAATGCTGATCCAAGGCTCAAGCAGATCATAGGACGACTCGATTTCTACCCAAAATTCCGCACCCCGTATGTTAAATTCGACTGCACTGCCTGTCCAAAACAAAGTCACCGGTGACCGCCCCGCCGTAGTTCTGCCGTGTATTTTTACATGCTGTACATCTGAAATGGCAATGACCTCTAATTCTTCATTGGTGCTATTACTCATAGGAACCCTCCTGTTAAATTCATAATTAAAATCTCACTTAAAACTTCACTAATCGGGCACTACCACCCGGAATGGAGCATGCCCTGTTTCCGCATGAAGAAGCTGTGTGGGTTTGCGCAGACGCAGACTGCAGATCAGTCTGACTATGGCCCGCTTCCGCTCGACTCCGACCAACGAAACATCAATCCATAGAGGAACCAGCGGAACATGCCAGCACAAGAGATCCACAGCCTCATCTACTGTAAATTGCCGATGCTCTACATTCTGCGGAGCAAGCACCACCAGCCGCATCATCTCGTCTGCACCGTTCAGCGATTTGTCCAGTTCGGGAGATGGCTCAATGAGCAAGCCAATCTCCTCATACTCCTGTTGGTCCCGCTCCCTAATCTCTTCGATGGCTTGTAACAGATGTGCTCGGAAGATCACTTTATCCATCTGAGTTATTCGCTCCATAACCCCATGCCCTCCCTGGTCGTGATATGTACTGACGCTACTGATGAATCTATCTATATGTTTACATGGACACTCCAACTTATATAGAGTTTTTTTATATGTATTACGCACAACAGCAAAAATCCCCTGCAAGCAACCCTGTTCAAGTTCATCATATCAGATGTGCTCAAGTCTATGGTTTGCCCGTAAGGGATATGTTCATTTATTTTTGATTACCGTAGGAAAAAAGGTAGCCTTATCGGGCTTCTATTCTGCGCGTTACAGCACCTTACCTAGGAATGCCTTGGTTCGTTCATGACGCGTATTCTGAAAAAGTTCCTCCGGCGTGCCTTCTTCGACAATATAACCGCCGTCCATGAAGATCACTCGGTCCGCGACCTCACGGGCAAAGCCCATCTCATGTGTCACCACAATCATTGTGATCCCTTCATGCGCAAGGTTTTTCATAACTTGCAACACTTCCCCGACCATCTCGGGGTCAAGAGCAGAGGTCGGTTCATCAAACAACATCACACTCGGGTTCATGGCGAGTGCGCGCGCAATGGCTACACGTTGCTGCTGTCCGCCGGACAGTTGCTCGGGATAGGCATCCTTTTTCTGAGACAGCCCTACCTTGCCAAGCAGTTCCATTGCTTTTTTCTCATTTTCGGCTTTACTCAGTTTCCGGATATGTTTAGGCGCCAGCATGATGTTCTCCAGCACGGTCAGATGCGGGAACAGATTGAACTGCTGAAATACCATGCCGACATTGGTGCGCAGCTCGTCGATGTTGGTCTTGGGTGAAGTGACTTCCACTTCGCCAATAATTACTTTGCCTGACGTGACTTCCTCCAGAAGATTGAGGCAACGCAAGAACGTACTTTTGCCGGACCCCGAAGGGCCGATTACACATACCACTTCCTGCTCCCGAATCGTTGTGGAGATATCCTTCAGCACCTCGTTCGCACCAAACTGTTTCCTCAAGTTCTCTACCGTAATCATCGGATTGCATACCTCCTCTCAATGAATCGGGAAGCCCGGGATAACAGCACAATGATGATCAGATAAAATATGCCGACAACACCCCAGATTTCAAAAGCCCGGAAGTTGGAAGAGATAATAATCTCCCCCGTTTGTGTCAACTCAGCGATACCTATGGCTGATAAGAGTGACGTATCTTTAATGGTAATGATGGACTGGTTCACAAAAGTAGGAATCATACGGCGTGTTGCCTGCGGCAGGATCACAAGCCACATAGTCTTAAACCGGCTTAGACCCAGTGATCTTGCGGCCTCATGTTGCCCTTTGCCGATGGACTCGATGCCTGCCCGGAAGATTTCCGAGATGTATGCACCAGCGTTCAAGCTAACCGCAATAATTCCTGCCGTCATGGCTGGAATACGCATATCCAGGAACACCGGCAGACCGAAGTAAATGAAGTATACCTGTACGAGAAGAGGTGTGCCACGGATGATATCCACGTAAAGCGAAGCCACCAGCCGCAACAACCGATTTAGGGAAGTGCTCATCAGGCCGGAGACTAGACCGATCACCATCGCAAAGATGAGCGAGATCACAACAATTTTCAACGTAACGACTGTTCCCTCTAACAGAAGAGGCAGTGCGTCCAGTATGACTTGCCAGGAGGAATCCATCCGTACCACCGTTCCTTTCTACTTCGCTACTGTTCCCAAATATTTTTCCACGATCTTGTCGTATTCGCCGTTCGCTTGCAATTTTTTCAAGCCATCATTAATCTTTTTCTGCAATTCAGTGTCGCCTTTGGCTACAGCAATCCCGTAGAAGTCGCCGTTCAAGCGGTCACCAACGATTTTTAGCTTGGAATTAGGGTCAATGGCGATTTTATAAGATACAACCGGGAAATCTTCGAGTGTCGCATCCGCGTTTTTATTCGCTACTTCCTGATACATGGATGGGCTATCATCAAAATATTTCACAGTTGCACCATACGTTTTCGCATATTCATCAGCGAGATTAGCACCTGACGTTCCTTTTTTGATCGCAATCGTTTTACCTTTCAAATCTTGCGGACTCTTAATATCGTTGTTAGCTTCATTCACAATTAAGGACAGTCCGGCTTGATAGTATGGTTCTGAGAAATCCACAACCTTTTTACGCTCATCCGTGATACTGATCCCTGCAATCGCTCCATCCAGCTGATTCGCTGTAATGGCTGGAATGATACCTTTGAAATCCATCGGCTTAATCTCCACCTCAAAGCCTTCTTCTGCCGCAATGGCATTCATCAGGTCAATGTCGATCCCAACGTATTTTCCATCCTTTTGAAACTCAAACGGAGGGTAGGTCGCATCCGTACCAAACGTATATTTTGCTGCTCCCGATCCACTTGCTGATTGGGCATTGCTGTCTTCTCCTGATTTTGCTGCGCCGCAGGCACTAAGTGCCAGAGCAAGAACTGAAGCCATAACGATGGATGCTACCTTTTTCATGGAAAAACCCCTTTTCCTGATTAGATTTGGGATCGACCGAATCGATCATTTGTATTTATGTACGTATTGTATTTCTACACCTACGAGAACTTACGCAATCCTACACATTTTATTAACAATTCATGAAAAATAAATTAACATACATTTGTTTTAAACTATTTAATAGTACAAAAATCTATATAAACGGCACAAACAACCATAAATTATGTAACTTTATATAACACAAAATAAAAAAGACTCTCGAAAAGGGCCTCGAGAATCTTACAATTAAAATTACAAATTCCTGCGCTTTGATATTGATTTCATTCACTTGCTGTTTTAGCTATTTATTTTCTCTACCGTCTCCATGTAAAACACTTGCAGGAATTTCTTGATGTTCACCTTGCTCTTGTTATCGCTTGCCTGCTCCTCTTCCATCGCCCTCATCTTCATACGCACGTCCTGAAAATCAAAATAAAGCGGCGCATAATGCTCAAATTTAGGATTGCTGTAATCTGTAAGTCCAATGGAGGCGAGATTTGTCAGTGCCGTCAGAACTGTTCTGCGGATGCGCTGCTCCATTGCCTTGCACTCCTTCTCCACTTCCTTGGGCGTTAGCTTGTACTTTTGAGCCACAGCTTCATAAGATTCCTTCAGCGGCGGTAGCTCGGAAGCCTGCTTTTGCTCAATAGCGTACTCCATCAAAGCTACAATATCTTTGCTCCCACTCTCACCAATGATGCCCAGGTCCATTAATATGCTTCGCGCCGTGTCTCGCACTGTTCGGGTCTGAGCAGGAGCCGGGGTAGGAGCCTCTACCAGATTCAGCCGAGCCATGGACTGTTTGATCTCCTGTACATAACGCTCATACTTCCATTGCTCATTCACTTTATTGAGTACATGCTCTACTTCCACCCAGTTGATCGGTTTGTGAATGAAGAACTCAATCCCCTTCTGGTAGGCCGCTCCCACCATCTCTTTGTTGACCACCTGTGAGATCATAATAAATTTCCCGCTATAGCCGCTCTGCTTCAGGTTCGCCACGGTTTCAATCCCGTCTTGATCTGGCATCAACAGGTCAATCAATACGACATCGGGCTTGAGATCCAGAATCACACGCTCTCCTTCCAGACCGCCCTCGGCCATGCCTGACAGCTCTAAGGTTCCGCAATTCTCAATGATATCCTGCAGCATGCTGCGGCTCACCACATCATCATCCACGATCACGATCGAAAGTGTCATGGGCATCGGCCTCCTTCATTAGATTGACTCTGGGGATCATGACTGTGAACACAGTACCCCGTCCGGACGGAGCATCTTCTACCTGAATCTGTCCTTCCAGCGACTGAACGATATCACGTACATGGGACAGGCCGATCCCTGTGGCAGCAATGCCAACTTCATTAAACTTGGTCGTATAACCGGGTTCAAAAATAACCCCGCGCTTCGCATCAGGTACACCTTTTCCCGAATCCGTCACTACAAAATGTACATCCGCATCCTGTTCAAAAACCCTTACTCGAATCATGCCCTCCTGCTCAATCGCCTCAACCGCATTAGCCAGCAAGTTATTCATGACCGTAAGTAGTGGGACGTAGTATGGAGACTCCCCTTCACACTGTTGTTCAATCTCGATCTTGACCTGTTTGTTCAGCATCTCACTGTATTTCCGATTGGCTTTACCTGCAAAATGCACCACTTCCGACAGACTCATATTGACCGTCTTCTCGTTATCATACAGCTTCAACAATCCGGCCAATATGCGCTGGGAATCCTTTTTCACTTCATGAATCTGTTGAGCAATGCCCAGTGTTCGCTGGCTGTATTCGTTCATGTCCTGCTCACGCAGATCGCGATATAGCTCATAACTGTTAGCCGTAATACCTTCAATGGTATTCATCGCTTTTTTTAGGTAAAAAACCTCACCGTACAGTCCCGAATTCACACTTAACATCTGTTCGATCCGCTTTTCCTGTTCTGCATGCAGGAGCCTGATCTGTCTGACCGCAAAACTGTTATACAGCCCGATGACAAAGTAACTTCGCAGACCGCCCACAATCAGCAGATACAGCCATTCACGCATATAAAAAATATTCGTCCCGCTTAGCACACCTCGCACGAATAACTCGGCCAGGTTGGAGGAAAAATCAATACCTGTGATGATGCCGCCGAGCAACAGCGGAGGAATCTCATGAAAACGGCGCTTGATTTTACTCAGCCCATAGGCAAAGACCACATAATACAAACCCGCTCCCAGGTTATCCCGCATGCTTTCCAGCATGGATAAGGTGTGTACATGGCGAATCAGGTCAGCAGATTGAAAAGCTATGCTCGCGAGACCCGTCAGAATCCCTGTTTTTATATAAGATAAATGGGGCATAATCATCAGCAAAAATAAAAGAATGCTGACCCCGAGGCCAATCCGGAAATAATCTTCCCGAAAGGGATTAATTTTGAACTGAGCACCTACGGACGTAGCCACGGCAACGGCAACCATTTGCACATTCTCGTTTTTGAACCAATTGCGCATCCCTTTTCCACCTACTATCGCAACGTTCACAAGCCCACACTGCTGGGACTCGCGCTTCTGATGTTAAATATACTAACATACGAAAGAAACATTAGGAATAATTAAAATTTGGGGAATACATGATCTTTGATCCTAGGTAACCTAAAAAAAAGATGGAGTGTTTAACCGATTTTAATTTCTCACAATTTAATTGTATAATATATAAAGTGGCAGGTCAGAGACCTGTTCTTCAGAGAGGAAGATTGCACATGTCAGATGTTAATCAAAGTTTTGGACAAGCTCTGGTGAAATCCCTGGTCGGAGAGCGCGGACATATTCGTATCGCCAAAGCACTACCGGATATTGATGTCGAACTTGCAGGACGTACACACGAGGCCATGCCTTATACCATCTACCAATTGGTCAAACATATGCACTACTGGCAGAATTTCATGCTGGAGCATGTGGAAGGGCGCAAGCCGCAGATGCCAGCGAGCGTAAGCGAAAGCTGGCCAGTGGAGACAGCCCCACAGGATGAAGCAACGTGGAAAGAGGATATTCAGGCATTCCTGAGCGGTATTGATCAAGCGGTATCCATCGCAGAAACGGCCCAGTTGAATGATCCACTGCTCTATTTCCCAGGAGAAACAAAGGGCGGATTATTACGTAATATCGCTTCACACAACTCATATCATCTGGGCGAAATTGTATTGCTCCGCCGTTTCTATGGCGCATGGCCACCTCCAGGCGGCGGATTCCCAGCATAGTAGTTTAAAAGTGCAGCGCAGATTTATGTCGAGCTATTCTTCATTACAAAAGATAAGCCGCAAGGGTCAAGCCCCTGCGGCTTATCTTCTATATAACATTATTGCATAAAAAGCATTAAACCTCTGGTCGCATTAACCCTTGAATAAACGTCTCAAAGTTCGGTGCGAGGGGAGTAATTACACGCTGTTCTTTATCTACGTACACGACCTCTGGCTCACCATCATTCCCGAAAGAACGGTAGTCCAACATAACAACGCCTGCTTCAGAAGGGGCTTTGGCAATAACCACACCAATCTCGGGATAACCATCACGTTCAATTACGGTCCAGCTGCCTTCTCCACCGCATAGGGAATGGCGCTTTTCACGGCCGATACCTAATATCCCCTCAATCTCGACATACCCGGTCTCTCCCGAACCTTCATTCGTCACCGGGAAGAAGCGGTTATACGGAATGCCACCGTTATGTTCCTTCATCATCTCAATATAAGAGACAGGCAAGCGGAATACCAACTGCTCCTCCACCGATTCGATCAAGCCATCACTTGGTGGATCGGACACATACTGCTCCAGAGCCAGCTCGCTGTCATTCCAGAACTCACCCGATACCGGGACGGGTGGATCAACATGAACTACAGATATAGATGAGATTACCGCAGGTGACTCTTCGGCAGCTGTCTTTTCCAACGTGCGATCTTCATTCTCTTCACCCGTAACGTCCTCATCATTTTCTTCGTACTCATCTTCATCGTCCCGGTTTCGAATCCATTCCAGAAACTCCAGTGTATCCTCATCTCCGGGCTCCAGCTCGTCGGAGCGTTCGAAAGCTTGCTCCGCCTTATCATATTGTTCCAGATAGTAATAAGCCAGTCCAATCCGATACTGCCAGAGCGGGTCATTTGCTCCCTCTTCGGCCACGGTCAGGAATTGTTGCACGGCTTCTTCATATCGCTCCAGATTGTTTAAGGCCCTGCCCAAGTGATTCACTAGCTCGTAGTCTCTCTCTTCCGCAGGAATCTCCTGCACGGCTTCTACAATCTTCTCGTACTCGTCTTGCTCATGCCAAGTTTCCAGTTGTTCCAGTAACTCTTCGTTCATCATCGTGCCTCCGTTCCTTCTTCTCATCATTATGTATTGAAAATTATACCACTATACGGAACCGCTTCTCCAGCGAAGAGGGAACCCGACCGAGTAAGAAGCACATTTTAACCTGAAAATCATAAAAAAGCAGCCCAACCTCATGTTATCCATTCAGTCAGGCCACTCAAGCTATAGCTTTCTTCGTTAATTCAGCAGTTCCACACAATCGTACACCCAACCTGCACTTAACCAATTCCCCAAGTCGCTGGAGCCGCTGATCGGTGTAATGCTGATCGTATTTGCACCGTTAACAAAGTGTGACGCGGGAATATTCCAGCTAAAGGTGGTATTGTTGCCCCGGTACGTGCCGATGGTGAAACTGCGTGAATTAGGCTGAGCGGAAGGGGCTGGATTACTTAATGTGCGTCCATTAATAGTTACACTTGGTCGCCCATTAATGTATGCAGCCGTAATACCGATGTTCAGCACATGTGAGGAAGATGCTTGTGCTGCATTCAAGTTAAAATTCACCGTTGTAGGCGAGTTCTGGCCCCGGAATTGAATAGCCGGAAAACGATTCGTTGCACTGCCTGGAGTATACGTCACCGGCCCCCAGCTTGGGTTTCGGCTGTCCGAAGGATGACGAATCGGAATCGTCTGACCGTTCAAGAATTCCCGTGGTGTCCCGTCCCAGTTCCCAATCCGCCAGATACTGGAGGCTTTACTCGGATCATTGGTAATGGTGCGGGTATTTACGGTTGTGGTTTGCCCTGCGGTAACGTTTACATTTTCCGTGTACACAGCAAGCTCACCTTTATATACCGTCATGGTATACGTTCCCGGAATCATGCCGTACTTGGTAGCGGCACCGCTCGAAGAGGCATTTGCCCAATACTGAGCGTTGCTGTTCGCGAACCCAATCGTATAGGCATAACCTGCCTCCATGCCAGAAAGTCCATTCAACACCACATTACCTCGGCTGGTCACCCATCCTTGCAGATTTAATCCCGACATCCAGCTGAAATCAGGTACCGCAGGTGTTCCTCCAGTTGTAAAAATAAGTGCATAGGGACCATGCAGGCCGAGACGCCAGTTCTCCGTCTGGGCATGTCCCGAGTTCATATAATTATAGACTTCGGTTTCAGAGCCGCTTTGGAACTGAATATCACGGAAGAAAGGCCCGCCTGAGCTCTTCTCTCGGTTGCCGTACGCCATGAATACACCTACTCCGTTACCCGTTACCCCTCGGACAGACAGGTCTTTCGCCTGATCATTACCATAATATTTGGAGGCTGACTGTCCATTCGCAAATCCGAATACATCCTGACTTTCAATCGCCCCCGTATTACCCCGGTTATTCGAGTTCACTGGCACACCGGTCAGCACACTCCCATTGCCGCGGAAAATATAACGCAGTTCCCCAATAGACGGCTGTGCCGTAATATGGGTGGCCATATAGATGATGTTTTCGCCGCCGCGCGAAGCATAATAATGGGTTAATGTACTGGTAGAAACGGTGATTAATACCGTTGAACCCGAAGGTGATCTATTCCACGTCACATTCGCGGATGACCCTAAACCTGAACCAATGTGTGATCCTCTATTGCTGTTCAGCTCCGTTCCGTTCATCTTGGCCGAGATGATATCTCCATTCGTTTTATTGACCACATACACAAGTCCCGACCCGGTATTTACCTCGATTCGGGAACCATTGTCTGTCACCTGAATGGTGGCTGCATGGCTCTTTGAAGCAGGAAAAGCAAAAACGGAAGCAACCATGGCGATGAACAGCAGCATACTCGTCCATTTTTTTACCAAACGTTGAGTCATGTAAATATCCCTCCTGATCTATCCCCCAAATATGAAGCGCTTACATTTAAATGTATGCTCAACCTTCTTCGGTGTATTTTGAAGTGCCACATCGTTTGATGTGTACCTCATAGTTGCAATACTTCGTTGCGTATTAACCCCCTTTCCCAAAACACCTTGTGATATAATTTTCTTACAATTTCATTATTATAATACCATTATATTACATATTTACACAATGGTAAGCCTCTCGTCCCTATCTTGTTTGAATACTTCTCTTTCTTATTTGGTGTCCATTACAAGCTCGTATTGATTAAAAATCCAGCCACTCCTGATCTGCTCGGCAGCCTTCTTGCTAATACGCACCGAAGGTTTTCGCACCTGTAAACCATCTGGTTCGAGTACCGAAAACCGCAGCAGTTGTGTTCTGTTTTTAATCTCACTCACCAGTTCTTCGTACAACTTATAAGTGAAAGGCCGATGTTCCCTGATATCCTCATACGTATAATCTGTTCCTTCTCCACTTTCGGCTTGAATTCGGATATCTTTGGGGAGCGAAATCATAATGCTAGGCAGCTCATCCACCGCCCATTGTTCACGATAGGGAAAACTGATACCTTCATTTCTGACGAAAAACCCAGCCATTCCCTGATCCACAGTAAGTACGATCGAATATACAAAGTGCGGGAAGTAATCTGGTGCCTTCTCAGTAGCTGCATAGTAATCATAAAATTGCTTATATGCCTGAAGCACCTGTTGTTTGTCATATGGGGTCTTGGCATAATTCGTTGAAATAAATGAAGCTCCTCGCTCCTTAAACAGTTCCAGGATCTCACCCCATTCTTCCGGTGTGATCCAAAACCTGATTTTGTAGAATCCGCTATTAGTCAGTCGACTCATCTTCTCCCCGCCCTTTACGTAAGTTAGATTCGTACAGGTAATCATCCATATTTTACTACAAACTCAGATGACATAGATGTCTACAGCATCATTCACAACAAAAAAAAACGAAGCGGCTCGTGTGTACGAACCGCTCCGGCCATCTTGATCTACTCAGATACAATGAGTTGTTATGAGATTCTAATTTTACAGACCTGCAATCAATGATTTGATTGTGCTGTCACTTTCCAGCGCACGGATGATGATCGTTACTGCTTCAGCGCGAGTTGATTTGCCGTTAGGCGCGAACTCGGAAGCCGTCAATCCATTAACCAGCTTGGCGGATGAAGCAAGTTCAATCGCTTCAGCAGCCCAGTTTCCGGCTTTTACATCACTGAATTTAGTTGGAGCATCCGTAGCCAGCGCGTTCAGATTGATAACACGGGAAATGATAGCAATCATCTCGGCACGAGAGATCGTTGCATTCGGCTTGAAGGAGCCATCTGTGTATCCACCGATTACACCCTTATCTGCCAGAGCTCCGATATATCCAGCAGCCCAGTTAGAACCTGCATCTTTGAAGCTATTTGCTGCTTTATTTTCACTAAGTCCAAAAGCACGTGCAATCATTGCTGTGAATTCAGCCCGTGTTACAGGAGCATTCGGCTTAAACGATCCATTCTCATAACCGTTAACGACACGCAGTTTCAGGGCAATGTTAATATTTTCGTTAGCCCAGTGACTCGTGATATCACGAACGGCGAATTGTTGATTTTGGGTTGCCGCAATAGCATCGCTTACTGTTTTCAGTAAACTTTCCGGGTTAACAACTCCGGAATTGAACGGACTTGTCGTTGTGCCTGGATTAGGCTGTGTTCCCGTCGATGGCGTCGTTGTGCCAGGGTTAGGCTGCGTTCCTGTTGATGGTGTCGTTGTACCTGGGCTAGGCTGTGTGCCTGTTGAAGGTGCAGTCGAAGAACCGCCGCCACCATTTCCCGGTGTAGTACCTGTGTTGGTTGTATCTGTGATAACTAAAGCAATACGATTGCTTTCATATACAACTTGTGTGCTGTATTTTGACGGTAATCCTTGGACTTTAACCGAGGAGAATTGACCCGTTCTTTGGTTCGTACCATGAGTAACTAGTGTGAACGTTCCCGCACCCGGTACATAACCGTTACCAAAATTCACATCCAACTCTCCAGCTGCCTGAATCGCACCCTTCACATCAAGTACATCTGAAGCTGTCGCTACATTCAGCTCCAGCACCCCTGTTGATCCTTGAGTGAAGTTTCCTTCAATGTTCCATTTTCCGTATACACTTTCGGTCACTGTACCGCTGTTGTTTGTAACGTTACCTGTACCAAATGCCGAAGCCGTATCGCCTTCCAATGTACCTCCGTTGATCTCTGTACCACCGGAATACGTGTTGTTGCCTCTTAATTTCAGGGTACCGCTGCCATCTTTAGTCAATTTACCTGTACCGGAAATATCGTTTCTCCACACATCCTGTGCATTGAATCCGCCTTTAGCCGCATCCATCATTACTTTCACGTCATGATTGAACGCGCCGTATCCATCTGCAGCAGCAAACAAGTTAAGACGTCCCCAGCCTTCTGGATCATCCAATACCGGATAACCGGAAGCAATAGCTGTTGTCGCCAGTACTGCACGACGTTGCTGATCGGACAAGTAAGGCTGTCTGGTTTCAAGCAGTACTTCTGCGCCTTTAGGGACAGCAACAGGTTCGTTCGTTGAACCGATCTGCGGAAATCCATATGTTAAACGTTGAGTGTATTCTTCTTTATTTTTTTGATAATCCGTGAAACGATCTTCTGCTGTTCCATTTTGTTTCAACAGGACATCATGTGCCTGCTTGTACGCATCTTGTTTCAACTGTTGATTGTCTGGATCATTCAAAGCCGAAGCTGCAAATGCCGTCGCCAGTACACGACCTCCCATAACATCAAGCGGGGAGTGCATGCCGGCCACAATCCGGTCATCTCCCATTTCAGATGCACGTGTCATTAATTCCTGAAAGCGCTCAGGAACAGAATAAGCCAGTGCAATTGCTGCAAGGTAAGAGGCATTGGTGTGCCCACTTGGGAATCCGCCATCAGATTCTGGAGTGCTGCTTCTCACAGCTTTAAGTGTAGGTACAATAATGGATAAATCATCTTTCCAACGGAAAGGTCTCATATATTGGTAGAATTTCTTGGCTTGTTGTGTTGAGGCATAGTCCCCCCGCACTTTGCCAACCAAATCCACCATTTTCCCAAGCTCAGAATCGGAGTTTCCTCCTTTGTTGGAATCATTCGTATCTGTAAACTTCGTTGTCAGTGCTTCTTGCGGAATATACGTAATAGAAGTGACCGTTCCGGACATCTCACGATATACGTCTGTTAATGCACCAAGCCCTTCAACTGCTCCATATGTCTGGTTTCTTCGATCGGTATAATAAGCTTCCTCTTCATCTTTTGCGGTACGCGTTTTAGAAAGGTTTTCCACGTAATCAATATTGTAGTTCAATACCTGTTCATTCAGCTTGGTACCGTTATCCCAAGCAGATCCCGGTGTCCATAGTTTAAGAAACTCCGAGAGAGTACCTATTGCCGGATTGCCATCAAGAGTCATGCCTGCACCCGTGTTATTTTTGTATTTGTCTACAAAATATCCCCACTCTGGTTGAGGTGGCAATGGAATGGTTGTCTCATCCGATGCAGCGAGCACGTTGCTTGCGGCAAAGGTGTTGGATAAAAGAACGACTCCCATCGCTGCGGCGAACAATCTCTTCTTGTTGCGTTTGATCACTTTCGTTTTCAAATTTGTCGACTCCCATCGTTTAATAGTTGGTCTCGGTACGGTCTCAATGTAGCATTGGGGCCGCAAAACCAGCAATAAAACAATTTCGTCATTGTATCAATTTCGACGCAATATCATAAATCCTCAACATTTTACATGAAGTTAATATAAATCGTGAACCTTACTGAATTCGGGTAGTGTATAATTTGGGCCGGGAGGAATGTTTGATGAAAAAGTGGAGCTCTGCATGGGCGGGACTAGCCCTGTCTTATGGTTCAATCGTCATCGTTATTGTGCTGCTGATCTGCTCATTTTTCTATATCTATTTCTCACGCAGTTACAATGAAGAATTAAGAAATAAGAATCAGCTGATTCTTGAAAATACAGCACGTACTATTGAAGGAACTGTACTCAAGCGGGTGCAGCAGATGTATGTTGACCTTTCTCTTAATAAATCAGCCAACATTCGTCTCTTTGCCGATCAGGAGGATCGAAACGGATTAAATCAGGTGGTTGACCTGCAAGAACTGCTCAAAGCCAAGGTTGCCGCCAATACCGATATTGTGCAAGGCGTTCATCTCTATTATCCTGCACGTAACGTTATGCTCTCCTCCCTCTATGGACTTCGCTATAACGCAGATCAGAGCGAAGGGTCTGTGTATTATGCGGACTGGCTTCAGGAGATGCGTACCAGTAAACATAACAGTCTATGGACGCCGGCACGTCATATTCCAAAGGATATTTTCTCCAGTCAGACAAACGAGAATACCAATGGTTTGTTTACGTATGCGCACAGCTATCCTTTTCGCTCAACAGGGGAAACCAGTGATGTCATTATCGCCATAGATGTAAAAGAAGAGGCTGTAAATACCATCATCGAGAATATGATGCCTTCCCAATATCAACATACCGTCATCGTCAATGCTGCCGGGAATGCAGTGAGTCGATTGCAAGAACAAAGTTCCGAGCAGTCTGATATGTACGCGGCAAGTCTCAAAAAGGCTCTTGAGCTAGGCCACACCAAAGGCAGCTTCGACGAAAAGATTGGGGGTGCGCCTTATGTGGTTTCCTATCAAACGCTACCATCAACTCACTGGATGATCTACAGTGCCACGCCATCCAGCTATTACTATGAACAGTCCATCATGATCCAGAAACTTATTCTTGGGATCTGTCTCATTGCACTGTTGATCGGGTTGATTTTATCCGCTGTGTTTGTACGTGCTAATTACAGTCCGATCAAACGACTGGTAGGCCGCATTAAAGATCTTTCGGGGACCGCATCTCATCCAGTTACCAATGAATTTCGCCTGATCGACAACGCCTTTCTTCATCTCAAAGAGCAAGTAAATCATCTTGAAGAGACTGTACATGCGAACAGTGCAGCTGTAAGGCACAAAGCTGTGCTTAACCTTTTGCAAGGTAATCCGGAACACAGGCCATGGAAAGAGGAACGTGCCGCTCTAGGTATCGCAAGACAATACAAGGAATACTGCTGTATGCTGATGAATACCGGTGCAGGGATTGCTCCAAGTGGCTCATCCAAACAGCCTGAGACCATTGCCAAACTGATGCACGGGCTGGAATGCTTGTCCCTGCAAGATAGCCGTCTCATTGCCGAAGAACTGCCGGATAAGCGACTTGCCGTCATTCTATGTACCGATGTGGCTTCAGAAGCATTACTGGACAAGTTCGCCGAGCTGCTGCTCGCAGAGACACGTCAGCAGTTGCAACCAGACATTCAGCTGTCTACAGGCTGTTGGGTCAAGGATCTCCGTAATATTCATCTGAGCTTCAACGAAGCGCAAGCCTTGATGAAATATGCTTATCTTTTGCCAGAGCTGCACATTCTGAAAGACCATTCTCTGCTTCAGCGCGAGCACAGCCTGAACGAGATTCCGCAGACTTTGCTGGCCAAGTTCAGAGACAAGCTTCAGAGCAGGCAACTAGATGAGGCTGTAGGCACTATCGAACAAGTGGTTGAACATATGCGGGAAGGACAGTTCCCTGCGGATTATTGCCATTTTATCCTGTCAAATATGGTGTTTATCTACTCGGATGCAGCCAAAAACGTGCGTTATAAGCACCCGTTGCAGTTCGGACACCCTGATCTGTATCACGAATATACAAATCTGCATGATATATTGGCATACCGTAACTGGCTGACAGCATCGATCACCACATTTATAGAAGAAACCGAGAATCGTAACAGTGATCGAGCTGTCTCCACCATCGAACTAGCAAAGCAATATATTGAAGCCAATCTTTCGGACGACCTCTCACTTGAGGCTGTTGGAAGCAAAGTATTCCTTAGTCCCAAGTATCTGAGCAAGCTTTTTAAAGAAGAAATGGGTGTCACCTACACCGACTATGTCACATCAAGGCGGATGGAACAGGCCAGACTGTTGATTGAAAACAACAACATGACCATTGACCGTGTTGCAAGCTCGGTTGGTTACGGTACAACCGCATATTTCATTAAACGATTCAAAGAAATGTACGGCTGTACGCCAGGCAATTATGTGCGCAATCTCTCTTCGGCAGCAATATCCGAGGCCAGATCATAAGGATGAGGAGGATGGATCGGATGAAAGTGAAGGAACAGAAGGCAGGAGCGAAAGTTCCTTATCGCTATCGGGTGTTTCTGACTACGGCACTGCTGACGTTGATGGGCGTTATTGTTGGCGGCTGTAATCTGCTGAACGGACCCAGTGCCGTGGTCGAATCAGAGCCCGCCGGCACGTCATCCACTCCTTCGGGCAAAGCCAAATATCACATCTCGTGGACGTTGCATCAAAATCTGCCCGTTCCGCAAGATGCCGAAATATTGAAACAGGTAGAAGAGCAATTTGGCGTAAATCTGGACATCTGGAATATGGAAAACAACAAATACGAGTCGCTTCTCGATATGAAGCTGGCCCAAGGTAACATTCCCGACCTATTTCGTATCCGTCAGCCGCAGGATCTATTGAAATACCAGCAGCAAGGAGTGCTAGCCGAGATCCCGGTAGAGATGCTGAAGCAGTATGCTCCGAATCTCATGCGTATCATCCATGAACAAGCCCCGGCCTATGAAAATGCAGGAGTTATAGACGGCAAGTATTACGGCATCCCTGTCATCAATCCAACGAACATCTATCGTACACCGGTGGTATATCGACAGGATTGGCTTCACAAGCTGGGTTTGTCCGTTCCGCAGACGCTGGCGGAATTCGAGAAGGTTATCTATGCATTGACCTTTGATGATCCAGACGGCAATGGCATCCAGGACACCTATGGTTTATCCAGCGAAGGCATGAATGTGGTATTCGGAGCCTTCGGTCAGATTGTTTTTGCAGACCAGCTGTATTTCGGTACGAAGGACGGGAAAAAAGTTATTGGTGCGTTACAGCCCGAAATGAAGGAGGCACTGACCTACCTGCGGAAGTGGTACAAGGACGGTGTAATCGATCCCGAGTTTGTTACTGGCGAGAATAAAGGTGGTTACAAACATCTGTCCCATGCGTTTATTAACGGTAAAATCGGGATGACCTCGATGGGGAACTACTACCACTGGATTCAGGATGGCGATTATGAGGATTGGCATGTTGAACGTGGCGGTAAAGTGGTAAAAAGTCCAGTCCAAGCAACATTTAATGTAAAAGAATTAACGGCCAAGTTCCCTGAAGCTCAGGTTACATTAGGCCAACCCTTCATTGGGCCTCATGGACAACGCGGTTCGAAAGGCAATGACATGTTAATGAGCTTCACCGCGATCGGAGCGGATGCGGTCAAGGAGCCGGGCAAGCTGGAGATGATCCTGTGTATTTTGGATGAGGTGAGTGCAAACCCTGATTCAGATAAAGCAGCAAGTATGGTCTACGGCGTGCAAAATAAACATTGGGTCTGGACACCTACCGAGCCACGGAACATCGTTATTATGCCGCCGTATGACACCATGTTCGGGTATCAGAATACGATTGGCGCCAATATCGGCATGACGGTTCCGCTGAAAGAGACGGGAGAACGCGAACAATGGGCTTCAACGCTACACCTCGATCAGAACGGCATTTATAACGTACTGGAGGTCGCTACCCCCGCTCTGGCTAAATACAGCGATTCATTGATCCGGTTGAAGAACAAAGCCTATATCTCGTTTATTACAGGTGAGCGACCACTCCGTGAATTCGATGAGTTTGTACAGGAGTTCATGTCTGCAGGCGGTGCAGAAGTGGTGAAAGAAGCGAATGCGTGGAAGCAGTAGCAGAGTCCAAATTAAAACGTTCCACAGATATACTGACACTGCCGAAACGCCAAAAACGCGCATATAGCGCGTCATAGGCTCGTTACATCTCCATCAAATAAACTATATTCATAGTTTTATTTGTGTTGCGTTAGAATAAGCAGCAACATAACAAATAACAGAACAACAATAATTGCAAAACTGACACTAGCCCAAATAATATTTTTTGCTGAAGCCTGAGGATTAATAACTTTCGAGAAAAAATGAATAAATAAATAACTAAATACAGCAACTATAGCTAGAATCAAAGGTGTGAGTGTCATATTTCAAATCCTCTCATTTTAGAAAATCAGACTGTGTCCATGTCCATGTATAGGAAGCGGGTCTTGCTTCATCATAATTAAACTTTAAAACAGGCTATGTCTATCGGTTAAACAGCCGTCCTTCTTAACCACCGTCAAATATGCCCAATCTTTTCCACGCTTGATCGGACTGTTTACATCTTCTTGAAACTTGATGACCGCCTCGTCATACTGCTGTTTCTGCACTTCACTTAGACTCGCAACGTATCGCTGTCTCGCCTGTTCAAATTGTGCCTTTGTACCATAGCGATAGTAAAAATAAGGGCTGAGTATCCTTTTTTTCCGCTTAACATGGTTCTCATGTTCTTCTTCACCAGTTGTGCTCGCACATACATACTCATGGACTTCCAACACAACACATCTTATTAAAGTACCATTTCATTTCACTCCAGCCCATGCCGGGTCTGCGATCAAGCCAGATACTCCGCCATAATCTGCTCAATATCATACGGTGTCACACCTTCATCGACCGCATAGATGGTATCGGCCTGCTCCTTCGTATCCACCAGTTCACCTCTTGCCTTGGCATGCAGCATGAACAAGTCATACAGGTGAGGTTTGCGTAATGAAGTCATCGCTTTCCCCATCAGCACGATGCCTCCCCGATTGCCTTCCACATTGTTGTAATAGTCCGGGTACCTTGTCAGCGCCAGATCCGTCCAGATGATTGTACGGTCGACCAGATCCAGAATGACGGGAATTGCAATCTGCGTATCAGCCGTAATATCGATCTTGTTCTCCACCGTGGATGGTTCATAAATTTCGCCCGAGCCGGGTTTCTTGCGCATCATCCAGCCTGCAAAACACTCCGGCAAGTTACAGTATGGATGGCTGGTGAAGGAGTGAAGTGTGGTCACCACATACCTTCCGCCATAATTCACAATCGAAGGGATATGCAGATCAATAAACTCACTCGCCCCATAAGGTGCAGTCACAATGTCCCCGCTATGGACAGCCTTATATTTCACAGACTTCAGATTCGTATATGAGATATGTTCAACATAGTTCCAGTCCTTGTCATACATAATCGCAGACAGGTCAATATCCACACGCCCTGTAGGCGTGCCATCGACCTCGCCCTCTTTCCACCAGCTGAAGAAACGAATCGTGTCGCCCTCCCCCATCGGAATACGGCTTCCTCTCACAATCGTTCGTAAGGCTTTGCTCGC
Organism: Paenibacillus amylolyticus; assembly: GCF_003719335.1. GTDB lineage: Bacteria > Bacillota > Bacilli > Paenibacillales > Paenibacillaceae > Paenibacillus > Paenibacillus amylolyticus_D. The sequence goes on along the minus strand of NZ_RIAS01000004.1, from coordinate 94,407 downwards.
GGAACGCTGTGAAAAAGGCACCAGATAATGCTGCAGCCGCTCATCGACATACGTCTTCCCGAGCGAAGGGAATTCAGCGAATCGTGCGATTAGAGCCTGCTCGCATAATTGCACCACTTCCTGACAGACTGCTTCATTCAGCTCCGGCAGCTCATTCGGGATGCCAACCGCCTTGGCCACATTGCCTTTCGGAAAAAACACCCGCATTTTTGACGCTTCATTCCGCTGTGCGAAATGCTGTCTCACCTGCAATAACACCGGCGTGGACACCTGAGCAGCCACCTCTCCAAAAGCGAGTAACACATATTCTTCATCTTCTGTGATCCGCAGCATATGATCCAGCTTCCGCGCGAATTCACCCGGACGCTGGGACAGCAAGTCGATCAGGCTCCAGATATTCCGATACTGGAACGCGAGCTCCACGCTGCCGTTAAAGGTTGAGAACGGCTTGTGATTTCGTAGAATATCAAAGGCGGTCTGGCTACGCGGATACCGCAGCTTGTATTCGGATGGATGCAGAATTTCCCCCAGCCGAATCCAGCGATCCCTGTAGCGCAGCATATCCTCTGTGATGGAGCCGCATTGCTCCAGCAAGCTGAGGAGCAGGCGGCGCTCACGGCGTTTGAATTTACGAAAAGGCGTGGCGGTTGCCAGACTGACGTCCCCCTCCGACCAGGATACTGCCAGTCGGAGCACATCGCTTGCCGTTTTAAAATAAGGCCCGATACGTTCCATGCTTGCCAGTTCATATTTCAATAGCACCGCAACGACAAAGCCTATATTTTCCTTAAACGGAATCTCCGCAGGCAGTATGGTTTCGACCTCACTCGGATCAGCATGTTTCAACGCTTGTTTGATATCTTTCTTGTCCGTATCCGAGATGGAGCCTTTTGCCTCAATTAACTGACGGATCAGCTTCTGGAACGCTTGCTTGCTCCCCAGATCAATGATTTTCAACTTCGTTTGCTCCACTAGAGGAGACCGCACGCCTGCAGCCATAGCCGAAGGCTCGAAATCGTCAAGCGTAAGATGCGTCAGGTAATGAAAAACGGCGTTCAAGTACAGCTCCGCTTCATCCTCTTCCATCACCTGCTCCGGGAATCCCGCATACATCGGTTTGTACTGCACGTGGGCACCGACCATCACTTTGAGGTCTCTCACCAGTTGCCCAATCAATGCTGAAAATTGTTCCTCGGACAGCGTTCGCAGTGCCTGCATCAGCTCATTCGAGAAGGTGAAACCGAGAGATTCTATATTTTTGAGTGCTGTCGCCAGAACTTTTTTGGGCAATGGATGCTGTCGCTGTTCGCTCGGTTGAATCATAAGTTTGCCGGCTCTGCGCACATAGATACTGTTCATTTTTATATTGCTGTAATCTACATTTTTATCGTTCATGATCAAAGAGTCCAGGAAAGCCATATCCCTATATAACATTTGGTGGTTAGGTTTAGAAGGAAGGAATATGATAGCCTGGACGCCTCCTCTCTGATTTGAAATCTTCAGGAGAGCGGCGACCCTAGAATCTCCAATGATGTGTAGAAGGAAGGATCGCCATAGCCTGAAGGCCAAGAGTTCGAAGTTCCGAAGTTCGTCACCCGAGCCTTTGGTGAACTCATCATCTCAGATTTTGGCATTCATGAGCAGGGCGAAAGTATTACGACATGATTTATATGGAAGGAGTGCCCGAATAGGTGTCGAATAGGGTTCAATACTTACATTTGAAATGAGGTTATCTGAAAATGAAACTCCACACTTTATATAATGATTATAATCGTATGAAGTTCTCTCTCCCCTTGGAACCCGTAGACGGTGATATGATGATGGCATTTGATCAATATGAGGATGACAGTGCAGCGTTATTCTTTGCTGATCACCCCGAGGAAACCTTCTCAGGCTGGATCGTCCGATTACGCCCGAAAGACCCCTACTATGGGTCCAAGCCAGACTGGAAGCCCGTATTAGCTGAAACATTTGAGCAACTTAATGTATATGATGAGATGATTCTGTACTACCTGCTGTTCACGATCAATAGCACGCTGTCCATCAACACACACAACACCTACAGCGATATGAATGATGTGATGAAAAAATATAGCTTCCTCCAGCTGTCCCATCTGCATGACATAACTTGTTTAAACGCTGCGCAGAAGCATTCGCTACGCGACTTTTTCTTCTTTATCTATCTCTACGCTCATCCGGTGAATGATGAGACTTTATATGCCTGTTCATTTGATCAACAACGTTTGATTCATACCAAAACGGGGATTCCACTCAAGGATTATTTCATTGCTCATTATAATCACTACACCACACATCGCGACGAATTCGCGGAACACATCGTGATCTCAGCAGAAGAGATTCAAGCCTGCAAAGCGTTAACTCTGGAGCTGTTACAGGTCATTGAGGGCCGTTCCCCTAAGTTAATCATACCTTCTATTAAAAGTTTGGAGCCCGCCATTCAACTCATTAACGACGTCGATGGAATGCTCAAGCTATACAAGGATGATCCTGCGGCGTTTTGCCAGATCATTAGAGATTTGCTCGCTGATGTCATGATGGATGTGACGTTTGATACAAACGCTGATGCTGATGCGCATACCGATACCACTGCCAATACGGATTCCCTTCGAGATGTTACCGAGAGTGCTTCGGAGAACTTCAGATCATATCGTGATTACTGTTTTACTGTACTGCTTCAAAATTACGCTTCATATATCCTGTTCTTTGATTTTAACGAGATTCGGGTGCTCACAGACGCTTTCCAAGATAACCCTAAGGAATGCAGTTTCATCATCAGCAAATTATTCACAGATACCATCTTTCTACAGAAGATCATACGCCAGCAAAATATTGATCTGAACGAGTATCCCGAGGTGACCCCATTTTTTAACGAACAGGCTAGGGAGTGGTTTCTGTAGTACCCCTGCAACGAGTAACAATAAGTAACAAATGCTCTTGGCAGTGTTATTGGTATAAAAAAAACAGCCTCATTCATGAGGCTGTCACAAGGTACCACACGTTTATTTTTCCATACGCCAAATATCCCAGTGAGCAGATGCTCACACATTCCTTGTTTTCCATTCCTGATACCATGACTCCACTTCGGGACCAGGAGCTACTCCTGCCTCTTGTTGTAATGCTGATGCCAACTGATGATATTGAGCAGCCACCGGGTCTTTGTTGCCTAATCGATCATACAACTTCATGAGAGAAAGGCTGACCCCCTCCATCATCGGATCAAATTGCTGTATCTGGTGGTACAACATCAGGGCTTCATTGGGGTGTCCCGATTCAATGTAGTATTGCGCAAGCTTCAGCGCATGATTCTGCCAGAGCGCATGCAATCGTTGACGTTCCAGCTCCGCCCATGCGTAATCATCCTCACCGAAATACTTGCCCTCATATTGATCCGAAACATACCGATACTCGGCAACTGTAGAGTGCGATAATGAAGGTAATCGGTTAAGACGGCTCTCCCACTCTTCCGCATCAATCCGGAGTTCACCCGTCTCCAATATATAACCGAATTGTTGATAACGTACCGAAATCCGGTCCTCACCCACGAATTCGTTCAGCATTCCACGTAAGCGATGAATGCCACTGTGCAGGTTCGTTATGCCTCTCCTCTCATCGAGCTCCGGCCATAACAGCTCAAGCAAGGTGTCACGCTTGATCGGTTTATTGCGATGATGGAGCAAATACGCGAATAGTTCTCTAATTTTGGTCGTTCTAAACTTCAGATGTTTGGGTGCTTCATTCGGATGCAACTGCACCTGAAGCATTCCCAAGCAGCGGATTAACATTCCTTGCTCTGTTGTGTCTTCGATCACTTCCATTGGTGCAGGTACAGCTCTGCGCTGATACATCTTCATCGTTTTATCCAAACGATTCCGTGTTACGGGTTTCATAATATAATCCAACACTTCAAGGCCATAAGCCGTTAGGGCATGTTCGTTATAGGCAGTTGTGAAAATAACTTCCGTTCTGGGAGATACCTCATGAATTCGTTCAGTTGCTACGATTCCATTCATCCCCGGCATTTCAATGTCCATAAAAACGAGGTCAGGCAGATGTTGCTTAATTTGTTCTATCGCTTCTTCCGCCTTCAAAAAAGTACCAATGACCTCGCAATCCTCTCTCTCGACTAACAATTTATTTAACCTGCTCAGAGCGAGATTTTCATCATCTACCAAAATCACTCTCATATGCACAGCCCTCCGACTCGCTTGATGATCCATTAATCAATAATTTTACCATAAACTTTGGATTGCGAACGCTATCAATTTGTTAATACGTCTAAAATTCCAAATAAAAAAGCACTCTGATCGAACACGACGATGCAGGAGTTAGACGAAACGTGTCGAAATTAAAATCTGCCATGAAACCAATAACGAATATGAAAATACCTAGCTATGTTGTATTGTCCCTTGTATTTTTAACCATTTTACTTAGCTTTCGCTGGATATGGTCTGTCTCTTTTGCAATACCGGATCATCCAGAACCTGTTCGAGGCGTGCTGGATCTTCGCGGTTGGGATCTTGCTGACACTTCCCCGATCTCTCTGGATGGAGAATGGGGTTTCACACCCCATACATTGATTTCTGGTGGAGAGGATACAAATACGGATTCGGACATGGGGGCGGACATGCCTTCCACCTGGGTCCACGTCCCGGGCGATTGGCGTAATGCGTTACAATCACAACCTGCATCGTCGTTCGGATATGGAACGTACCAGCTTCGCATACTGCTAGACCCTTCGGTGAAGAAAATATCCCTCTGGGCTCAGAAAATTCAAACCTCATCTATCATCGAGATCAACGGAACGGTAGTTGCCAAGTTTGGTCAACCTGCCAGCAATGCCCAAAGCTATAAACCAGAAAGGACTGCATTCGTAACTTCCTATGCACTAGACAAGACGAGTGAACTCACTCTACTTGTGCAGACAGCCAATTTCGACGACCCATTCAGTGGAGGAATTACACGTTCTCTGTATTTGGGTTCTCCCGCAGCCATTGGAAGTGAGCGGGGGTTATCGATTGATTTGCAGAAAATCACGTTTGCCATACTGCTTCTGCACAGCCTGTATGCTTTTGTGATGTTTCTGTTTATCCGGAAGCAGCGGGCGTTGCTCACGTTTTCTTTGTTAATACTGGCCACAGCCTTAACGGTTGTCTCTGACCATGATGGCCTGTTATTAAACTGGTTTCCATTAAACTTCACTTGGATGGTAAAAGCCAAGGCTATTTCATATGCTTCATTCGCGCTTTTCCTTCTCATGCTAGCCAGAAGCTTTGCGAATCCGAATCATGGGCGCAAGCTCTTTCTTGCATATGCCAGCGTTGTAGGAGGATATCTATTATTTTTGCTCATTGCTCCCGTAACGCTTGTGTACCAAGCACTTCATACTCAAATTCCTGATTTCCTGTATTTGTTCGCCATTGGCTGGTCTGTGTTCCTGTTCTTCAAAATGGCCGCAGCCAAACAAAGCGACGCAAGCTTTTTGCTCTTTGCAGCAATGAGCAGCTTGTCCAGTGTGCTGTGGGGAATTGTGAACTCACATAACGAAATCACCAATGTGTATTATCCGATTGATGTCATTGCAGCCATATTTGGCTTCGCAGCCTACTGGTTCAGGAAATATTTCCGCAATGCCACTGAAATTGAAAAACTGTATGAACAGCTCAAAGTCGAGGATCAGCAGAAAGATCAATTCCTAGTGAACACAGCGCATGAACTGCGGACTCCCCTGCATGGGATTATTAACATTGCCGAAAGTATTGCGGTACGCGAACAGCGTCAATCCAGAGGACAGCATACAGAGGACATGAAACTGCTTGTCAATATCGGGAGACAGATGTCGCAACTAATTGATGACCTTCTGGATGTCATACGTCTGAGAGAAAAACGCATCACATTGCAGAAAAAACCATTATCCCTCGCCTCTGTCATATCCGGCGTCATTGGTATGTTCCGTTTTATGGCTGAAGGCAAGCGAGTCCAGATCATTGTGGATACTCCCGAAGGATTACCGCTTGTTCAGGCGGATGAGAGACGGCTTGTTCAGGTCCTGTACAATCTGCTGCATAATGCGCTCAAATTCACGGATGAGGGCACTATTACGGTATCGGTCAGAGCGGATGAAAATAGCGTCATTATGCAAGTTTCGGATACGGGCACGGGAATCAGCGAGGAGCTACAAGAACGAATATTTGAAGCTTACGAGCAAGGTACTGCTCAAGCACGTTTGAGTGGGGGGATTGGGCTCGGGTTAAGCATCAGCAAACAGCTAACAGAACTTCATGGTGGTGAACTTACTGTGCAGTCCGTGCTTGGACACGGATCTGTTTTCCAAGTTTCGCTGCCGCGAGGAGATACATCGGCCTTAACCGACCAGACCGATCAGACGGAGCAGTCACGATGGGATGTCCAGCATTTGAGTGAAGTTGCTGTGAGCCTAGATGAAAATCAGCATCCTGTGAACCCCGTCATACCTGGGAAGACGACTGCTCGTATCCTTGCTGTCGATGATGATCCGGTCAACTTACGCGTGCTCATCTCGATGCTGTCGAATGAACCCTATGATATACAACCTGCCACTTCAGCGTTAGAAGCACTTGAACTTCTGAATACACAGTCATGGGATTTATTAATTGCGGATGTGATGATGCCTCATATGTCCGGTTATGAACTGACAGAGAGCGTGCGTAAACGTTATTCCGTATCGGAGCTTCCTATTCTGTTGTTAACGGCCAGAAACGAACCTGCTGATATTTATGCCGGATTCATGGCAGGTGCTACCGATTATGTGACCAAGCCTGTTGACGCTGTAGAGTTGAGACATCGCATTGGTTCATTAATTGTGTTGAAACATTCCATTGATGAGAGATTGCGGATGGAAGCCGCTTATTTGCAGGCACAGATCCAGCCTCACTTCCTGTTTAACACACTCAATTCCATAATGATGCTCAGCGAGATCGATACGGATCGAATGCAGCGTCTGGGGGATGCTTTTATCGAATATTTGCAGACCAGCTTCCATTTTGTAAATTCAGAGAAAATGGTAGAGATCACCCATGAGATAGACCTTTCGAAAGCCTATCTCTACATCGAGAAGGAACGGTTCGCGGAACGGCTCACCGTAGTCTGGGACATTCCAGAAGACATTGATGTGATTCTTCCTCCGCTCACAATCCAGCCGCTGATTGAAAATGCCGTTCGCCATGGTGTCCTCAGCCAAGTAGACGGTGGGACGGTATGGATTCGCATCGTTACCCAAACTGCCGGCACGCTGATCGAGATCGAAGATAACGGCTCAGGCATGCATCCGGAACAGATTGAACGAGCGCTCGCATGGCCTAAACCGAATCCGTTAAAGCCTGGAGGCATTGGGTTGACCAATACCCATCGGCGCTTGAATCAGCTCTATGGGCAGGGTTTGACGATCGTCAGCTCTCCTGGGCAAGGAACGAAGGTTTCCTTTTTTATTCCCGATCAGACGGATATGGATTCGTTTTAATTTACTTTTCGGGAAAACTAAACCACAAAAAGCTGAGCCTGGACTTGATCCGGACTCAGCTTTTTTACTTTTATTTTTTTATTGTCTACTTCATTAAATTTCTTGATTCATTTTCTTGCTTCATGACGCACTAAATCCATTACACATGCAATGCTTGCTTCTCATCCGACAATCCCAGCGATTTCGCGGTAGACAGATTCACCTCGCGTAATAAATCGAGATTCTCTGCAAGTGAGATGCCATAAGACGGGATCATCTCTTTGATCTTTGGTTCCCATTCCTTCATATGCTGCGGGAAACAACGCTCCAGAATCTCCAGCATAACTTGAACCGCTGTCGAAGCACCCGGCGAAGCGCCTAGCAGTGCTGCAATGGAGCCATCTGCCGCAGTCACGACTTCGGTTCCGAACTGCAGCGTGCCTTTGCCCCCCTGAACCGTGTCCTTGATGACCTGAACACGCTGACCTGCCAGCACCATATCCCAATCCTCGCTCTTCGCGCTCGGCACGAAATCACGCAGTTCCTTCATGCGCTGTTCTTTCGTTAACATGAGCTGTTGAATAAGGTATTTGGTGAGTGAGAGCTCCTTCACACCCGCCGCAAGCATCGTTAAGAGGTTATGCAGTTTTACCGAAGCAATGAGATCGGCGTTTGATCCGGTCTTCAAGAACTTCGGCGAGAAACCGGCGAATGGCCCAAACAGCAGTGACTTCTGGTTGTCGATGTAACGTGTATCCAGATGCGGCACGGACATCGGTGGAGCGCCTACGGAAGCTTTGCCATATACTTTGGCATGATGCTGTTCTACGACTTTTGGATTTTTGCATACCATGAAGATCCCGCTTACCGGGAAGCCCCCGATATGTTTGCCTTCCGGAATACCGGACTTCTGGAGCAGGTGCAGACTTCCGCCGCCCGCACCAATGAAGACAAATTTTGCCCGATGGCGTTCAACGGCTCCACTCGTCAGATTTTTCACAGTCAATTCCCATGACTTATCACTCTTGCGTTTAATGTTCTTCACGCTATGTTTATAGTGGACTTCCACCTTTTGTTCCTGCAGATGTTTCAATAGCATGCGCGTTAAAGCACCAAAGTTAACGTCCGTACCGGAGTCAATTTTGGTCGCCGCAACCGGCTCGCTGCTTGTACGGTCTTTCATCATCAGCGGCATCCACTTCGCCAGCTCCTCCCGGTTGTCCGAGAAATCCATGCCTGCGAACAGCGGATGGTTTGACAATGTGTCATACCGTCTTTTCAGAAACTGCACATTACTCTCGCCATGCACGTAACTGAGGTGAGGAATCGGCATAATGAAGTCCCTCGGATTCCGAATCAGACGACTGTTCACCAGATAGGACCAAAATTGCTTGGAAACCTGGAATTGCTCATTCACCTTAATGGCTTTACTAATATCTACGGTTTTGTCTGGTCGTTCAACAGTATAGTTAAGTTCGCACAGCGCAGCATGCCCGGTTCCGGCATTATTCCACTCATTCGAGCTTTCTTCTCCTGCCGTGGCAAGCTTCTCAAAAACCTTAATATTCCAGTCTGGTGCCAATTCTTTCAGCAAAGTTCCCAAAGTTGCACTCATAATTCCGGCACCGATCAAGATTACATCTGTACTCGTTTGTCCCTGGCTCATGTCTACCGTCCTTATATCCTATATTTGCCAAAAGGATGTAAGCGTTATCGATTTGGCATTGGCTGCAAGCCCACTCTTCGAGGGTTCACGCCTTGTCTGAATGAATATAACCTTGAACTAGTGTATCAATAATATGGAGCAATTTAAATATGCAATTTCAAGATATTTGCTATTCCCTCAGTATACGCTAGTTTGCCGCGGTTCGTTAGCCCGGTTATAGGCCTGAAAGATTTATTTGTTCAAAGCAAAGAAGGAACTTTGCATTCGCTAGGCATAAGGCCTATTTTTAAAGTTTATGATTCGCTGTGAAAAAGAGTGCATAAAGAGCCGCATGCATCATAACCTTCGCATAACGGCTCTTATTATAGAAAGAAGTCAGTTCACATGCTTCTACGTACTGTGACCTCAGAATATCGAAATCAGTTCCTTCGTATACGGGTGGCGTTCCTCGGCGAACAACGCATCCGCGCCAAATCGGTCTACGATCTGCCCGGATTGCATCACGATAATTCGCTGGCTCATTCGGTGCACCGCCGCCAGATCATGTGAGATGAACACGTAGGACAGGCCAAGCGATGTCCGTAAATCCGTGAGCAGTTGCAGGATGGCTCCCTGTGAAATGACATCGAGACTGGCCGTTGGCTCATCCAGGACAACGACATCGGGCTCAATGCCGATGGCCCTTGCAATGGTCACGCGTTGCCGCTGGCCGCCACTCAGCTCATGAGGGTAGCGGTTCGCCAGTTCGCTTGGAAGTTCCACCGCCTCTAGCAGCTGGCGGATGTAGGCTTCCTTCGATGTATAGGTGAAGTGTGTGAGCTTGGCATCCCGGCCTAGTTGCTCATAGGGGTCGATCAAGGATGATCCAATGGTAAGTTTCGGATTCAGTGCAGCCGAAGGGTTCTGGAAAACAATCTGAATCTTGCGACGGTGCGGACGCAAACGGCGTCCATCCAGCCGGGCAATATCCTGCCCGCCAAGCTGGATCGAGCCATGATCTGCATCCTCAATACGAAGTAGGCAGCGGGCCAGTGTGCTTTTGCCACAGCCGCTCTCTCCGACAAGGCCCAGACACTCGCCGCGATTCAGGGTGAACGAGATATCGTTTATGGCAGGATGTTCCGCACCAGCATAGGTGCGGGTGAGCTGTTCCACACGTAACACGACTTGGTGATCTGATGATGGATTGGTTGATGGATTGGTTGATGGATTGGTTGATGAAGCCACATTGGACGGATCTGATGGACTTAATCGCTCACCTCTGTCATTTACTGTGCTTCTCACTCTGCACCCACCTCCTTTAATCCAGACTTTAACTCGTTGCTTAATACAGGTGCTGCTTCAATCAATTGGCGTGTATATTCATGCTGGGGATGATCCAGAATACGGTGTTTGCCGCCTGATTCCACGATCTGCCCTTCTTTCATGACAGACAAACGGTTCGCATATCGGCGCACATGCCGCCAATCATGCGTAATGAACAGGATCGCACAGCCCGTCTCGGCTTGCTTGCGTGCGAGCAGTTCCAGTACGCGATGCGCGGACATGCTATCCAGCGCGGTCGTTGCTTCATCGGCAATGAGTAGCCGCGGCGAAAGCATGAGCGACGTAGCAATAGATGCTCGCTGTAGCTGACCCCCGCTCAGCTGAAACGGATAACGGCGAAGCAGCTCCGGGCTCAGTCCAACGGACTCCAGCGCTTCTGCGGCACGCTTTTTGCGGATAACAGCAGACTTCTCTCCATGCACCTTCTGATATTCATCAAAGTGTCCGCCAATGCTGCGAAAAGGTGTGAACGCTCCCTGATAGTCCTGAAAAATATACGAGATATCGCGTCCACGCAGCGCACGCATCTCCTTCGGCTTCCGTTCGAGCAGATTGCTACCTTCGAACAGAACACGCCCAGATGCACGCAGGTTGGTCGGCAGTAGCTGTCCGATCGCCTGCGAGAGCAGGCTTTTGCCGCTGCCGCTCTGTCCCACGAGCGCCATGAATTCCCCTTCGCGGACGGCAAGGGATACACTGTCCACAATCGTCCGCTCCCGGCTGAAGATACTCAGCTCCTCCATAGAGAGAATCATGACTGCACCTCCTTTTTCACATCAAACTGATCTCGCAAGTAGTCTCCCAGCATATTCGCCAGTAGCACAACCGAGACAATTGCCAGGCCCGGAAAGACCATTAGCTCAGGTCTGGATTGGAAATAAGGACGCGAGTCATTCAGCATCGCTCCCCATTCAGGTGTCGGCGGCTGTGCGCCTAGTCCGATGTAGGATAAGGATGAGATCAGCAGGATGATTTTGCCGAGATCCAGACTAGCCAGTACCAGCACATGACCTGCAATATGCGGTAGCAGATGTTTGGTCATGATTCGTGCATCGGACAGACCGTTGGTTCGGGCTACACGGATGTAATCCTTTTGTGACTCGGATAGGACAGTGCTTCGAACCAGACGCGCGTAACTCACCCATTTCACGATAACAATCGCCAGCACCAGATTGCCGATGCCTGCACCAAGCAGACCGCTCAGTACAATCGCCACGATGGTGTCCGGAAAAGCCAGAAACGCATCCGCGATACGCATGAACAGCTTGTCGATCCAGCCGCGTTTGTAACCTGCGATCAGGCCAAACGGAATGCCGATAATCAGTGCTGCGCCGAGTGCCAGCAGGCTGTAACCGAGCGTCTGACCGCCCCCGAGAAGCAGACGTGTCAGCACATCACGGCCCAGATGATCGGTGCCAAGCGGATGAAGCGCGCTCATCCCTTGCAACCTGCTGCGCAGGTCGGTGAGGGTGTGATCATGTTTAAGGTATAGAAAGGCATACAGGGAGGCCGCGATAACGAGCAGTGCAAACAGCATGCCGATGATAGCCTGCCAGCTGTGCTTTTTGGTTTTGGTTGACGGCATGCGCAGGGGCATCGTTTTCATCGGTGGGCCTCCCTTTCCTTCAATTTCATCTCTGGATTTAAATAACGGTAAGACAGATCTACCGCCGTATTCACCAGGAACACGACAACCGCCATAATCAGGATATATCCCTGAATCAATGGATAATCGCGCTGGCGAATGGCATCCACAACCAGCTTGCCGATCCCCGGATAAGCAAATAGCACTTCAATTACCACAACGCCGCCAATCAGACTGCCCAGACTAACTCCAAATACGGTGATCACCGGGGGCAGACTGTGTCTGAATGCATGCAGGAAGAAGATCCGCCCCTCCGAAAGCCCTCTGGCCCGGGCAGATCGCACAAACTCCTGGCTCAGAGAGTCCAGCAAGCTGGAACGTAAAAGACGCACATAAACGCTGGAGATGGCAAGTCCCAGCGTCAGTGATGGCAGAATAAGTGAGTTGAATCCGTCCCGTCCCATCGTGGGCAGACTGCCGAATCGCACGCCGAACAGGTCAATCAGGATGAGTCCCAGCCAGAAGCTGGGCACAGCTGCACCCAGAATAGACAAGATACGGCTCCCCTGATCAATCCAGCTGCCCCGATATAGTGCAGACAGGGAGCCCAGCGGGATAGCCACGAATAGCATGACCAGCAGTGACCCGATTGTAAGCTCGGCTGTTGCCGGGAGTGCGCGCATCAGTGTCTGCATTACCGGCTGACCTGTTGAATAGGACACACCAAAGTCCATCCGTACAAAATCAAGCAGCCATCGGCCAAACTGCACGGGAAGCGAGTCATTAAAGCCCATCTCCTCGCGCAGTGCTTCGACTTGTTCTTTACTCACCGATAATTCCTCAACATTCAGGATGGTTAATACCGGATCGCCGGGAGCAAGTCGGATGAACAGGAAACTCACGAACATAATGAAGAGCAGAAATACAAAAACCTCCAGAAACTTGCGAAGCAAAATGCGAAACATTACATCACATCCAGCTTGTTTGTAATCATGTAGTATTCACTGCGCGTGGTAACCCAGTTCTTCACCTTTTTGCTGTTGTAGGCCACAATCGTTGCTGGATGCAGTACAAAAGAGTTCAGCACGTTATCGTGTACATAATTGGCTGCTTTCTCTGCCAGCTCTGCGCGTTTCTTCGGTTCAACCGTAAGATTGAGCTCGTCGATGATCTTGGTCAGCGCCGGGTCTTCCGATCCACTGAAGTTCAGCGCACCCTTCGGATGGTATGTCGCATTCAGATAATAACCCGCATCACCGCGCGGAGCGGTCAGATTACTGTATGTAGCGATGTCCCAATCCCGGTTGGAAGCCATGTATTCTTCCGGTGCATCAATCTGACGAATCTGCACATCGATTCCGATCTTTTTCGCATCCGACTGGAACACTTGTGCAATGAGTGGCAGATCGGCGCGTGACGAATAGGTGAGCAGCGTCAGCTTCAATGGTTTGCCGTCTTTGGTCATTACACCGTTTTGCTGGGTGTAGCCAGCATCTCCAAGATATTTTACAGCCACATCCGGGCCAGTCTCCGTTACTGCATGTGTATATTTAGGTGCAAATGGCAGCGATGGCAGGAATGGGCCAATGGCAGGCTCGCCGTAGCCAAGCAGGATTGTATCAACAATGCCTTTCCGGTCAATCAGCGCATCCAGCGCACGGCGGACATTCACATCCTTGATGCTCTCCCGCTGCATATTCATCGTCAACTGGTGCACGCGGAACGTGGATGTGGATTCGACTTTCAACCCATCGATGGCTTTGAGGGATTCCAGACTTTCCACTTCCGGGCGGTAGACAATGTCTACTTGACCGGACTTCAGTGCAAGTGAACGTGCGTTAGCATCTTCATTGAACGAAAATGTCACGGAATCCAGCGGCGAAGCCCCGTCCCAGTAAGCATCGTAGCGGCTCAGCTCCAGCTTGCTGCCTGCCGTGAAGGAAGTCAGCTTGAACGGGCCTGTACCGACAGGTTTGTTCACAATATCCGGCTCACTAACGTCAATAATCGCCGTGTTTGGATTCACCAGCTCGGATGCAAACTCCGGGAACGGCTCGGTCGTTGTGATCTCCAGTTTGTTCCCCTCGGCTTTGATTGTATCCACCTTCAAAGTATTTTGGATGGCTACGTTCTCTTTCAACGCCCGCTCCAGAGATGCTTTAACGGCTTCCCCCGTCATCGGTTTGCCGTTCTGGAAAGTCACATTGTCGCGCAAGTTAATCGTCCAGTGCTTACCATCTTTACTCTCCCAGTTCTCGGCCAGCCACGGCGCAACGGTCAGATTGTCCTCATCCAGACGAAGTAGCGTTTCTGTAACGCCCGCACGCAGCGGCACATAACTTGAATCCACATGCGGATCAAGTGAACTGGTCGAGAAGTTATACAGGAAGTGAACATTCTTATTCGCTTGGGTATTGGTATCGCCTTGCGCCGCCGGACTAGATGTGGATGCTCCGCAAGCGGTAAGTAACACCACCGCACTTAGGGCCAAGGAGATTAGCGCCAGCAAAGGCTTCTTTTTCGTAAACAAGGTCATGCCCCTCTCTCTTCATATAAATATCAACCTCAATATTAATCGTAACAATTACTATTTAAACAATGAATATTATCTTATCGTAATGATTACGTTTTGACAAGATATTTTTGGTGGGTTGAACGCAAAAAAATCCGTCTCTCGAATGAGAGCGGATTTGGGATGTTTTTTATATGAGATGCGCAGGATTAATTCTCTCCATCTGTAGGGATGCGATACTTTCTTTTTACATAATCGATATACTGCAAGCGCGTCATAGCCCCCGTCTTCTGGCAAAATTCATCATATGTAATGTCCTCCGATAATCCGAATTCCGCCAACGCCTGTTTACGCTCCTTCGCATACTGCGGATGGGCCAGGTCCTTCTCATGCATACGCTCAGATGGCGGGCCAAAGCATTCGGTGGTCAGACCCGAGCAGGCTCCGTGATTCATGAAATTCCGTTCCAGCCTAAATGGCGTTTGCTCCTCAGGTTTATGTAACGTGCCCAAGCCCCAACTCAAACGGACTACACGCTCATTCGTAACGCTGGTTGTCGGTCCGTACCCTATAGGAAACAGGATATCCTCTTCCTCCAATGGTTTATGATACACAAACTCATATCCTCCACGAAAAAAGAAGTCATCCATCACAATCCTCGTTGTCTCCGACATCGGGGCCGCCAAAATGTCCTCTAGCGAAGGGGAACGCTCCGTTGTCTTCCATAAGAAGGGCCTCACAAACAGCGGCATGGTCATGACCGATCTCCAGATGCTTTGCTCGGAAAATAAATGATCCTTTTCCATCTGACGAAGGTTGCCAATCACAAGCACATACCCATCGGTATGCAGATCCAGCTCTACTCTGAAAATATCACCTGGCACCGCCTGATAACGTTGGTTTGGCATATTTTTTAATCGATCCAGCTTGCGGCCATAGTCATCCGGCACGGTGCCCGGAAAATGCTCCAGCCAGGAGATGATCTCTGCTTTGGATGTCATGTGGGAACAGTCCGAAATCGGTAGACTCACGCTGTTACGTTTATTATAAGCTGTAACGTAACTCTTGCCATCATACGGACTGATTCCGGCGGAGAACGTAACACCTTCTGCCTTGAAGCCGGATACCGTTGTGTAGGTCAAATTTTTCTCCTTGCCTCTGCTCGTCTTAGGCACAACAAATTGCCGATCTCGCACCTCAATATACACGTCCTCTTCCACATAACTCTCCGGCAGGCTCGATATTCGTTTACGAATAACGTCTCCATCAAAATAAACATAGTAGCCCTTCTTGATGTCTACCCTATCCCAGTGCGATTCAACAGGCTCCAGACCAACATATGCGCGGTTCTCATTGCTCAGCCATGCATCCACAAGCAAACTCTCCTTTCCAAAAGTAATACTGCCCTGTCTTTTTATTAGCACTCATCCTCTAATTTAGGCACAAAAGGGGAAAGAAATGGATCTTCTTGCTCTGCAATCTCACCTCGTATTAACGTATACACCTTGAACTGATTAGATGATGCCGTATCATCACTATCTCTTACGTAAAGAATGCCGTAGGAACCCGGAGCTATTTCACCTGCTTTTCTGAACACTTCAATCGGATTGTATTTGGTTTCAGGTTTGTGGTTATCAAGGCCAGCAATCCAAAGCTGATAGTCACCATTAACAGCCCTCAGATCTAGTACACTTGAAGGCCAATTCAACTTCTCAATGTACTTCTGTAACTCCTGAATAGCTTCATCATATTGATCCTCATCTTCTTCAAACGACGCGCTTTCTCTTATCGTTGCCCATCCATGGTATTCGTACATTTTTTCATCCCCTCGGGGTTTGTCTGATGTAAAAATACTGACCTTATTTCTGACAGCCCAGATAGTAATCTCTTCTCAAAATTTTGCTATAAACCGTTGCACTAAGTCAGCGTACTCTTCTTTTTCCTCTTGATGAGTCCATCCGAATTGTGAAAGACTAGCATGAATATGCTGGATCAATATTTCCAACTGTTCCAAATTCTGAAATTCATCCAGTTCGATACCATACAAGAGCTCTAGCAAATGACCGTCATACATCTCCCCAGCAAGAGGATCCTCGGACAAAATTTCCATCGCCTTTTCTATGCCCAGTTCCAAAAACACACGCTGACCCAGCATTCGGCTTACATCTTCTAAGTTTAGATCATCTACTTTTTTGTTAAGCAGCCTACCGTACCACTGCTCCAAAGCCACAGGATTACCGTTGTCCATCTGGCTATCATAATCTATACAGTAAATGTCCATAATCCGTTTACTCAGGTGTACCCCTCCGAATCCGGTGAGATTAATAAGCCTCTGAGAAAATCCTCCAGTACCCTTCGTTCCGCAATACCTGCCCCAGACAGTGCAGTAGCCACACGCTCTAGTAACAGAGGTTCATGTATTAATCTTTGTTTATACTCAGGAGATGTGTAGCTCCTTAGTGTGTCTATACATATTTCAAATAACTCTCTATCCCCAACAGTCAGTAAAGATATCAATAATTCAAATCCATGTATCTGTTGAGTACTATCCAAGCAGTACGCAAGCTTCTTCTGCCAGTTGAGGGGTTTGCTCCATGCTGCTCTAGATAAAAAGTCCCAATCATCTGGATTAAAATCCCCCAGAATTTCTATCGCTATAACACAACCGTCATCGTACCAGGAATCAACTGTTGTCTCGGCGGATAAAAGATTATCAAGTTCTTTGTACATTTCGTTTCTTATCCCATCATCTTAGGATTTTTGTAACACCAGTCGGAATCATAGGACATGGAGTGTAGTTTATTAATATCTTCCCAAGTGTAGACCCAATCGTAATCTGCTACCCAAAAGTAGTCCGATTGGTTAAGCTTCAAATATTCATAAACAAATTGAAAAATTACCTCTTCTGCACCAAATACCTCTTCTATTGTACCTACCCGAATGAGATCCTGTTTAGGGTCTAGATTTAGATCCTCATAATCATGAAATAAAACACTTTTATTTTCTTTTGCCTTTACATATAGAATAAATTGGTGGTTATTCTCTCCACTATTGTACGAATGACTTAGAACATTCAAGGTTGTTGAAGAAAATCTCCCATTTTCAATATTTTTATGATTATCAAAAATTAGCCTATGATCTGATTGAAACACAGCAATTATAGTGTCAGATAAAAACTTCTCTGGTGAATACTTTTCACGCTCCGTTAGAAAAAAAGCTGTTGTTCCCATGTTATTTTATTGCCTCTTTTCATGATTCCAGAGAAATTTAAAACCTGATAGATTACTTTCTTTCTTCGGCCTTCATGCGAAGCCAGTCCCTTGCTTCCTGCCCTTTGAGAATTTGAGGTTTATCGGCTGAGCCAATATTAATACTGTGGAAATTGGCCTCTTCTATTCCTTTGATGTTTCTTAGCGTTACTCCATAAAACAAAACCCCTTCAAGCCTCGCTTCACTTATGTCTACATCTGTTAATGAAGCATAGCTAAAATCAGTTAAAGAGAGGTTGCAGGTTGAGAAATTACAGTTTTTAATTGTCGCATTATTAAATAGTGTTTCCCATAGATCTCCTCTTGAAAATCGAACTGTATCCAAATTAGAGTTGGAGAATTCTGCATATGACAAGTCTGATTTGTAAAAATCACAATGGATCAAGTTGCTATTTTTATATAATGACGAACTTAAAACAGAGGCATGAAAATCTATATTGTTAAGACTCAGACCCTCAAAAGTACAACTAGCTATAAATGACTGTTCTAAATAAATATTAGAAATATCAAATTCTCGAAAATCAACATCCTGCAATCGAAGTTGCTCACCTTCTTGACCGCTAGTATCAACCCATTTTGTATGAAGTTCGAATCTGTTATACATATCGTTTCTCATCCGTCCCTCGTCCTCTAATCCATGTAAGAAACAGCTGTGTTAATAACATTAGTCAATTTTAATTCGGGGTATTTTTTGTTAATATCCTTGAGCGTGTTAATATATTCAACACTTTGAAGATTATAAGAAATTTCTTCGAACACCTCACTGATCCAAAGAATTTCTTCTTTACTACACTTTTTTAGAAATGCGATTGTTTCGTTTTCATTTTGACTTAAGAGATTAATTAATTCCTCTCTGTAATGCTCTATTGCGGGATCATTCATATGAAGATCTGCTCTTTTCCGTATTACTTCCTTGGCTTCTTTGAACATCTATAAATTCCTCCTATGATTATGGTTGTTTTTCAGCATCAGGAAAGATAGTTCCAATCTCTCCATTCGTCTTTATAACTCCTACTCTAACACCTTTGTATTCACCATAAATAACTACACCATCTGGCTTAGATGCATTTTGTGGTATATCTACGACACTCTTTCCTGCCTCAACAATATCTGACTCTGACCAGTTTTTTGGAAACCAAGCCTGATTACTCCCTTCTCTTTTTGCTGGAGTTTTATGCTCAGGCACATTACCTACTCTTACGCCATTAGGATATGTTTTTTCAATATTATATTCAAATCCGTTAGTTCTAAGAAAATCAATATTGGACTGTCCATGTCCTCCACCTCTCATCTTAGATATCTTTCCATTCTTCGGGTTAACAGTGAAGTCACCTTTAGAAGAATGTTCTATTACTTTCGGACTTACTTTTAAATCTACACTATTTCCCCCAGTTGATCTTGCATCAGACTTGTTCTCTTTCCTAGCCTTATGATCCTCCAAATTCTTCTTCAACTTCGCCACCGCCGGATGAGAAGAAGGCAAGCGAAACGGGCCTTTGCGCCCAGGCATACTTCCGCGAACCATCTGAAAAGCCATAAAAATCTGACTGAACTTCAGAGAAGTTACCATCATCTGTGCATATCGATCATTCACTGGCTCGCCTGTGAAGGGATGAACTCCATTTTCAAAGGCTTCAATCTGCAAGGCATCAAGATCTTCCCCCGGATCTTCTGCATGACCTGCTTGCATCCGATTGATATCCACATGTCCTTGATCCTTCTGATACGCCTGCAAAGAAGCTTGATCTGGAACACCATTCTCGTTCACTGGCATCCACATCAGCCTGCCGTACATATTCACTTGTGCCATCCGGTAGCCTTTATCCTCCGAACCCGCATCACTCCCCGAGCTCTTCACCATCGATACCGCACCCACAGCACCAATAACACCACCCAGACTGCCCTTCTCGGCATCTGCCTGCTCAAACCTCGTAGCAATATCCGTTAATTCTTTCGAAGTATACAACATGCTCTCCAGTGCTTTCTGTAATACAGGACGTGACCGTGCAAAATCACCATAAAAACGCTCCTGCGTCACACCCAGCCATACGGCCTGAAGAAACATGATCTGCCTTGAAAGGTTATCCTGGATATGCTCCAACTGTTGTCTCGCCTGATCCACTTGATTCGATACGTGATGTAATTGTTCAGGGGTCACTTTGATTGTACTCATACGCTTTCTCCGCTCATTTGAAATAGGATTATCCTATGTTAGCAGAAGTGTAATATGTAAAACCATCCGGCTAACATCCTGAATTTACCTATAACCCGACATCTGATATACCACTCATCGGTGCTATAGTCCTATATGCATATACCCACATCCAAGCACATCCTACCATTTTCAGTAAACGCAACGACTCCCTATTTTATCCCTGTTAAAAACATCCGATACCGCTCAATCTGCTCCTCCGTCGCCATTTCCCGCAATGATTCCAAAACCGCTGTACACTTGATAATATGCCTTTCCATCCCCAGTCTGTCCGCTACACACATCGCCTTCAAAATAAACTCCACCGCCTCCTGCGGCCTTCCCATCCACTGTTCATATAAAGCCCTTTGGTAACAATAATAGTACATATCATCGTTGTTTAACGAATCCATATCCACTCCTGACCCATCAACCTTCTCCTCAATCATCTGTATGATTAAATCAATCCGCCACCCATGCCGCACCGCGGCCTCTGTGATCACCTTCAACCCTGACAGACGTTCCTCCGGATACTCTAGCAACAGGTTCACGTACCCTTCCAGCAACTCAACCTGCCCGGCTTCAATCTCAAGTGCATAGCGATGGATTTCAGCTTTACGTTTGAACTCCTGCACAACTTGTAGCTCTGCCTCATCCATTCCTTCCATACACCCCAATGTTGCATACTGCCGGATACAAGCTCGCGCCTGATCGATCTGCCCTGCTTCTGATAAGCCATACCTCGCATCATATGACTCCATCCCATGTAATAAACCAATGGACGTTCCGTATGAGTATAAAGTTTGGACCCACCTTTCTCCTGACACTCCACTCGTTCTTCATATATACACTGCGCGCACTGGTACAACACACCCGCCGTCTCCAGCACCTTGTTCCAATTTTCAAAAGCCACAGCCATATCGAGCATCTCAACGATAATGTCCGGTTTGAGGGATTTCAGGATAGATGATCGCAAAAAAGGAAGCCTCCTTTAGCTATTCTGAAATTATTGTATAGATAAATAAAAAGAAGATCAATATAAAATGTACTAATAAGTACTATTATAACTCATTTAATTTCACATCCGTTAGTCTGTCATGACTTTATATCCTCTTCTAACCTTAAGTAGAGGTGATCAAATGAGTTTACCAGAAGCTGTTGGTAATCGAATTCGTGAATTAAGAAAGGCCAAAGGCTGGACTCAGGAGCAACTGGCTGAAGCCGCGGGTCTTCATTATAGTTATATTGGCGGAGTTGAACGAGGAGATCGCAACATTTCCTTGGAGACGCTCGAGAAGATCATGAATGGCTTTCAGGTTCCTGCCGAGGAAATCTTTAAATTTGAAGAAGACTCTTCCTACAAAAGAGCCTTGAATGAACATATGACTTTAGTTAGCGGTCAACATGCGGAACAAATCGAATCTTTAACCAGAATTAACAAGGAAATTTTGATCTCCATTGAAAATGCAAAAAAACGCTCAGATGAACGTTAATTTGTGCACGTATATCATACATATTCTTTCCAAGAGTGGAGCCATTGTCTCCACTCTTTTTTACACATTACCCTTCTCACACCACGCCCCGCGCCAACACCCCATACTCCACCCGGTTCCGGCCTTTTTGCTTCGCCTGATACAGTGCCTTGTCCACTGCATCAAATAGCTGAATTAAATAGCGCTCGCCATCCTCCGGCACATCTTCATCCTCATACGCAAAATCATCAATCGATAGAATACCGACGCTAATTGTAATTGCTATTTCCCCCAACCCATAATTCAATGCAATACGGTTGGACTCCACGGTCTGTCTTACACGCTCCGCCATATCAATCGCTAGATCATGCTCCGTATGCGGCAGGTAGATCATAAATTCCTCTCCACCATAGCGGGTCAAAATGTCAGTACTGCGCACAGACTGCCGAAGTGCCTCCGCTGTGCGCACCAGCACTTCGTCCCCAACAACATGACCATAGTGGTCATTGATGGCTTTGAAGTGGTCGATATCGAGCAGCATGAGGGAAAACGGCATTTTATATTGCAGGTTCGTGAGTACTTCATGATTCAGATGTTGCGTCAGGTAACGACGGTTATAACAGTGCGTCAGACTATCCGTCAGCACCAATTCTTCAAGCTTCCGATTGGCCTCGGACAACTCCTGACGGATCAGATCCAGCGCCTCATTACGCTCATGCAGTATCTTATTCTGCTGGTTCATCGCCTTGGCATAGAAGCGCTCCTGCGAGACATCCTGGAACGTCAGCAGGTGCCCTAGCGGTGCAAGCGCCGAGTCTACAATCGGAGAAGATTGCAGAATATAGTGGCAGAGCTGGCCGTCTTTCTCTACGACCACTTCGATCTGGCACAGCTCCATTTTTTTCAAAAGATACTTATTCAGAAACGTCCGAGCATCACCCTCCACTGAAACACCGGCGAGAAATCCCTCCATGTCCCAGATATCCCCTACATGTTGTTCTATGAAAAAACGAGAGGCTTTGTTCACCTCCACAATCACTTCGTTCTCATCCAGCACCAGAATGCCATACGGGATCGTATTAATGACGTCCTCATGGGCGATGGAGACCAGGTTGAACACGTTGTACCTTTTGATCACATATACGAAGAACAAGTCCGACACGAAGATTCCCAGAGAGGTCAGGCCCGGAATAATCGGCAACCAGCGGCTCAGTAGCACATTGAGGACCGCATCCAGCGTTGCGAACATGGCCAGCACAAAAATACCCCAAAGGGTGATTTTGACCTGTTTTTGAATCATGGCTGGTGTCTTGGAGGAAAATACCGCACGAAACATAATGACGAGAGAAGTAACGAAGTAGCTCACCAATATGAACATGACTACCCAGAACCACGGGCCGTAGGCACGCTCGATATAACCGCCCTCCAGAGGCATGACAAAATCATGCCAAGGGTTCGCAACAACCCCAATCGCTCCGATCACAGCGGGTACAAACAGCAACACCAGCCGCCTTTGGCTGAGTCGTTCCGCATAACCCGTAATAAATAGCGTCAGCAGCAGCCACCCACTCCCCAGCAGCGAGACCGCTACAAAGGACAGCAAAACATAGAATAATTGCAGGCCCGGATCATCCGTGAGTGTACTCGCAAATTGACAGAAAGGCCACATCATCATCAAACCGTGAAACAAAAAATACACCTTATGTAAATTCGTAATTCTAACGGTAGCAAACACATACACGCCCACACCAAACAATAGCACGAATAACGAAAGATCATACCACACTAATGGGTTCACGAATCTTCTCCTTCTTGGATGTGACACTGATTCCATGGTTATCAGGGATAACTCTGATACGTTACCAAACGTTGAACTTTGATTTTGCTTCTGAACATTCTAAAACTATGATGAGATACAACATCTGCGATGCTTTGATTTTACGCTGGTTAAATTACCCATATCGTACCACACCCCTGATACGCTGAGTAGCCCATTCACTGGAATTCCGACCAACCTCTGATTGAAATCGCAATCATTTTTTGCATTTTTGTGAACGTTTTTTTGAAGACTCCACGTCAAAAAACGCCCAGCTTTCAACTGAGCGTCATCCAGCCCGTAACGGGATAAGTGATCTATTTTATTGAATAGAAAACTTCCCTACTGGGAACTCCCTTACTTCCGTTCGGCTTCTATGTTTCTTTTTAATCTGTCCATAACTTGCTCATGATCCATTAAAGGTTCTTTAACGACAGTCTGCTTCTCCGCAACGATTAAACGAAGTTGAAGCTCGTTTCTCGCCTCAGCTAGTCGGTTGTTTCCATCCAATTGATTAGAAGACCGCTTGCTTTCCATAAAAAATCAGACTCCCTTTTCGTACCTGATATCAACGCTTCAACTCCACTTATTTCACATCTGCCAACGGCTCATTGTCCGAAAATAGATCCGGGTTTTCCTTCAACATCTCCGTAAGCACCTCGGTTGTTCTCGCGGCATCACAGACACTTGCTAAGGCATCCCCAAAACTTCCTTTGTTCATCGCACCTGCTTGAACCAGCACCTCATCGACCTTCCAGAAATGCTCTGACCAAGATAATCCGCAATGTCTGCGTGAAGGCACGGAAATTTTAGTTCCATCTGGCAAAACGGTATAGAGCATCTCATGTCCATCGGTCATTCTGCCTGGAATATCCACCCATTCCTCGATCCCATGAATAAACGTGTTTCGCTTCAAGTCCACCCCCACCAGCAGGATTGTCGCTTTGTGATCAAGTAGCTTGCCCCATGCAGAACCACGTGCACATGGCGTATCAAAGAGATGATCGTCCTGTGTGAACGCCCGTGCGTCCTTACCTAATGCTGCTACAGAGTGTGTAGGATGCCAGGAACGGACAACGTTAGGACGTTTGCGGAACAATTCCGGGAGAATGCCCACACAACAGGAAGACGTTTCCACGTGGAACAATGGATTGCTTTTGTTAATGGTAGACCACGTATGCGTAGGCAAAACGAGCAATCCATCCTTCATATATTCAATCAGCGCATCCAGCACGGTATCTGCCCCGCCTTCTACTTCCCCCATACTCTTCATGGAAGAATGCATCAGCAAGGTGCCGTGACGATCTATGCCTAATTCCTCTAGCTGCGCGATAAGACTGTCGTATGTATGTGTCATCTTGGTAACCTCCTTGGGATCGAATGATGTATCGAAAAATAAAACAAAGAGCCGAGATATGTTCTCGGCCTCTGTAATTACACTTTTATACGGCAAGCAGATGCTCACTTTAACGTTGAATATGCTTATAAACTTGATCTCTGATACTCTGATCATACTTCAGACATGAACAGAGTACAACTGAGATTCATTGGTTGCAGTTGGAATTACGTTAATAATCAATGAACTATAAAATGATGATTCCATGTTGTGAGTGAGTATGACTATTTAATTACCACGTATTCCAAGTTCACCAGCTTCGCATACGTGATGATCTGATCTGTAGTCAGGTTCAGTGATACCACCGTGTGGTGTCCGCCACCGTTCTCAATCCAAGCTTTAACTCCGTCCTGGAAGTTTGGTTTTACTGTCCACAGTACACGTGCTACTGGCAGATTTGGTGCCGGAACCGTTGGTTCGAAGGCAGACACTTCGTTGATCAGCAATTTATAGTGCGTACCGAAGTCGGCCATGGATACGACGACACCTTCGCCAGCTTTGCCGTCAAATACGAGACGAGCGGGGTCTTCACGATCGCCAATCCCCAGTGGAGATACGATGATTCTTGGTTTAGTGCTCGCCAGTGTCGGATCAACCTCAAGCATGTGCGATTGCAGAATGGCTTCTTGGCCAGATGCCATCTCATATGTGTAATCTTCCATGAAGCCTGTGTTTTCGTTGTGAGCCATAATTTTGAGCAAACGATCCAGTGCGGCTGTTTTCCAATCGCCTTCACCCGCAAATCCGTAGCCTTGAGCCATCAGACGTTGTACTGCCAGACCCGGGAGTTGCTTCATGCCGTGCAGGTCTTCAAAGTTCGTTGTGAAGGCCGTGTAACCACCGTTATCCAGGAACTTTTTGATCGCAATTTCATAGCTTGCTTGCACACGTACACTAGCTTCCCATGCTTCTTTGCTGTTGGTACCATAATCGAATTCATACAGATCCGCATATTGTGTGATTAATTCATCAATCTCTTGCTCAGTTACTGCGTTCACGTACTCTACAAGGTCGCCAATGCCGTAGTAGTCTACTGTCCAGCCAAACTGGATTTGAGCCTCGACTTTATCACCTTCGGTTACTCCTACGTTACGCATGTTATCGCCGAAACGAGCAACTTTGATGTTAAAGCTCTCGTTGTACGCCACCGCTACGTCCATCCAGTCCGCAACCTGCTGTTGCACTTCCGGACGCTCCCAGTAACCCACAACAATTTTATTTTGTTTTCTCAGACGAGCATTGATGAAGCCGTACTCACGGTCACCGTGTGCCGCTTGGTTCAGGTTCATGAAGTCCATGTCGATGGTTGCCCATGGAATGCTCTCATTATATTGCGTTGCGAGGTGAAGAAGTGGCTTTTGCAGCAATTTTGTACCGCGAATCCACATTTTTGCTGGAGAGAACGTATGCATCCAAGTGATTACACCCGCTACTTCGTCGCGGTAGTTCACTTCTTTCATGATGCTGGTGATTTTGTCTGCGGTTACAGCCAGATCTTGCAGTACAAGCGGGTAAGGAAGTACGCCGCTAGCGTTCAGGGCATCCGTAATTTTCTGTGCGTTTGCTTTAACTTCACCGAGTGCTTCTTCACCGTACAAATGTTGTGAACCGACAACGAACCAAAATTCTTTTGCTGCTGTTGCTGACATGGAATCATCCTCATTTCATTAGTTTATAGTTGGATAAGATGGGTTTACACCTGGACACTCCGATTGCAGTACCATCTTCCGATCGCTGGTTATCCTCGGATTTCTTTTCCTTCCCCTCTTAAGGAGGGAAATCCGATGATAAACGCCAAGCATATCCTTCCGATGTAGCTTTCGTGCCGAAAGCTTTTAGCTCCGCTTCTACAGATTGGTTCTGCATTCTTCGTTAGTGGTGTAAAAAGGCTTATTCAACTTCGGGTTGAGCAAAGTAGTTACACCGGGTCACTGCGATTGCAGTACCCATCTTTCGTCGATAAGATTAAGAATTATTTCTGGCCGTAGTATGCGTCCTTGCCGTGTTTGCGCAGGTAGTGTTTATCCAGAATGCCTTGCGGAAGTTCTTTGGCAAAGTTGTTCAGCTGGCGCGCGTACAGGTTCATTTTGCACACTTCCTCCAGCACAACGCTGTTCACCACAGCCGACTTGGCGTCTTTGCCCCATGTAAACGGTGCGTGTCCATGCAGAAGGACTGCCGGAATCGCCATCACATCCAGCCCACGTTGTTCGAACGTTTCAATGATTACACGGCCTGTCTCCGCTTCGTATCCGCGATCAATCTCATCCTGGTTCAGGAAACGTGCACATGGCACGGCTCCGTAGAACGTATCGGCGTGAGTCGTTCCCATGACAGGCACGTCCAGGCCTGCTTGCGCCCAGATGGTTGCCCATGTGGAGTGTGTATGCACGATGCCGCCAATTTCCTTGTAGTGTTTATATAGAACAGCATGGGTTGCGGTGTCCGAAGAAGGTCTCATCTCCCCCTCAACCACATTACCGTCGAGATCAACAACGACCATGTCGCTGGCTTTCATTTTTTCATAATCGACTCCACTTGGTTTAATGACGAACAGACCGCTTTCCCGATCAATCGCGCTGACATTACCCCAAGTGAATTTCACCAGTCCGTGCTTCGGCAGCTCCAGATTGGCCTCGAATACCTCTTGTTTCAGTTGCTCCAACATGTTTAGTTTCCTCCGTTCTCTACCAGATGCTCTACAGCGGCGTGCTCAATGGCAAGTCCGCTCCGGTAGCGTTCAATAAATGCTTCAAATCCCTTCACATCGGCGGCTTCCGGTGCCACTTCGACCCCTTCTACATCCTTGAACACCTTTTGCTCCAGGAAAACATCCAGCGTTTCTTGCTCACCCTGGTTAATCAGGTACGAAGCCAGCAAAGCCATCCCCCACGCGCCGCCTTCACCAGCGGTAGACATTACGGATACCGGAACGTTCATGGCCGCTGCCACGATTCGCTGTCCCACCACAGGTGTCTTAAACAGACCGCCATGTGCCAGAATGCTGTCGATCGCCACCTGTTCCTTCTCGGTCAGGATGTCCATACCCATCTTAAGTGCGCCGAAGGCACTGAACAGATGCGTACGCATGAAATTCGCCAGGTTAAACTTGCTTTCTGGAGAGCGCACGAACAACGGACGTCCGTGCTCCAGTCCTGTAATATTTTCACCGGAGTAGTACCCGTAGCTGAGCAGTCCGCCCCCATCCGGGTCGGCTTCAAGTGCCTTGTTAAACAATACGCTGAACAACTTGCCGGAATCGGCCTCGATGCCCATCGCTTGAGCAAACTCGCGGAACAATCCGATCCATGCGTTCAGATCACTGGAGCAGTTGTTCGCATGTACCATGCCGACTGGACTTCCATCTGGCGTAGTCACCATATCAATCTCGGGATACACGCTGGACAATTCTTTCTCCAGAACGATCATCGCAAAGACCGACGTGCCCACCGAGATATTCCCCGTCCGTTTGCGCACACTGTTTGTGGCCACCATACCAGTTCCTGCATCACCTTCAGGTGCGCACAGTGGAATGCCCGCTGCCAGCTCTCCTGACGGGTCAAGCAGCTTCGCTCCGGCTTCCGTCAATGCACCTGCATGTTCTCCTGCGAGGTACACTTTAGGAAGCAAATCCTCAACCTTCCACGGGTAACCTTTGCCAGTGATGTGCTCATTAAACTGGTTGATCATTGCCGGATGATAATTATGCGTTGTCTCGTCAATCGGGAACATACCTGATGCATCACCGATTCCAATCGCTTTATTCCCTGTTAGCAACCAGTGGATGTAACCGGCCAGTGTGGTCAGGTAATCGATCTGAGGCACATGGTGCTCTCCGTTCAAGATCGCCTGATACAGATGGGCAATGCTCCAACGTTCAGGGATGTTGAATTGCAACAATTCTGTCAGCTCGCGTGCAGCCGCACCCGTCGTTGAGTTACGCCACGTACGGAACGGTACGAGCATTTCCCCCGCCTGATCCAGTGCGATATATCCGTGCATCATCGCCGAGAATCCGATTGAACCCGTAATCGTCAGCGGCACACCATACTTCTGCTGTACATCCTGCTTCAACTCGCGGTATGCCGTCTGCAAACCCGTGATGATATCCTCCTGATTGTACGTCCAATAGCCGTCTTTCAGCAGGTTCTCCCATTCATAACTGCCGGAAGCAATTGTCTCAAAACGCTCATCAATCAATACTGCTTTAATGCGTGTTGATCCAAGCTCAATCCCAAGTGAGGTTGTGCCCTTGGAAATAGCTTCTTTCACATCCACATGACTCGTCACTTCCGCATTTCCCCTCTCTCTCGTTGCCATCTACGTCCGAGGAATGGCATCTATTCAGGTGCACGCACAATTAGTGCAGCTCCACTTCCGCTTATGGCTATAATTCTATTCCAGCATTCCAAGAATGCGCTTTCCTGTTCTGACAGCCTTAGTATATTTTTTGTACGTACATTTGTCAATGAGATATCAAAGTTATACTCACAAAGAACTATTTTGCCAAAAATCCAATAATACCAACGAATTTTTATTCATTTTCCTAGTATATATGTAGGGTTCAATTCGACAAATAGATTGCCAGTTGTACGTATCATTCCGAGAAATGTACGGTTTATCTTGCAACTAAAGCGATTCATGCTAGAATATGTACGTACAACTTAAGCGATGATTGAATAACTTATTGATCGAAATAATATTAATACAAGGTTATTCTGTCATCGAAGTACAGTGCAAAGACCTACAATTCAATTTATATAGAAGTTACAACGAAAGAAGTGGACGACGTGAAGCCGAAATACCAAGTGATTATTGATGATATAAAGAGCGATATCCTGTCGGGAATATACAGCATGGGTGAGCAGATTCCCACGGAATCGGCTTTGCAAGATAGTTATAACGTGAGCCGGCAGACGGTTCGCAAGGCCATTTTGGAATTATCCAACGAAGGGTTTTTACGCAGCGAAAAGGGGTCCGGCACCTATGTCAGCAATCAATACCGATCGCGAACAGGTGGCAATACTTCCAAGAAGACAATTGGTGTCATCACCACCTATATCTCGGATTATATTTTCCCATCCATTATTCGCGGTATCGAACGTCGTCTGAATGAGGACAACTACTCGTTGCTGCTCGCCAGTACGAATAATGATGTGGCACAAGAGAAAAAGGCACTTGAGATGATGCTCTCTTACGGCGTAGATGGTCTGATTGTTGAACCGACGAAAAGCAATCTGTACAACCCAAATATTGCGTACTATCTGTCCTTTAAGGAGCAGGATGTGCCGTTTGCAATGATCAATGCGTTTTATGAGGAATTAGAAGTGCCTTTCTTCTGTCTGGATGATGTGCAGTCCAGTTATCTGGCGACTAAGGAATTAATCTCCAAAGGCCATACCCAGATTGGGATCATTGCCAAAATGGATGATCTACAGGGCAAGTACCGGATGAAGGGATACATCAAGGCACTAGGAGAAGCAAAACTGAGGTTCCATCCCGAGCATGTGCTCTCGTTTGACACTGCATCAAAGGCTGATCTGTCTGCGAACGTGACAGCCTATCTGCAAGAAAATAGGGATGCACTCACCGCAATTGTTTGTTACAACGACGAAGTTGGATTGGAGGTAGTGCATGCTTGCCGCCAGCTCGGCATTTCAATCCCGGATGAGTTGTCCATTATTGGTCAGGACAATTCCTATATCGCCAAAAATGCAAACATCAGACTCGCCACACTCACGCATCCTCAAGAGCAGATGGGACGTGACGCTGCCGATTGGGTCATCCGCAAGCTGCAGGGGAAGAAAGACCTCCCCAATCAAACCTACTATCAGCCTGAGCTGGTGGAAGGCGAGACTGTGAAGGAGATGGAGATTGAATAAACATCCCCATGCTCTCACTCATATTTTTCTCACATTCTAGCCCTTATGCTTACTTTATTCTGTAAACACAGAAAACGCCGTGAGCCAGTAGCAATGGATACAGTAGTGATATAATAGATGGAACACGGAGTAACATATATCGTACGGATACGGTAAGTTCCGTAAAGATTTACGTTTATCACAAGCAATACAATTTAGGATAAAAAAACTCAGGAGGTGATTTCGTCATGGTTGATATGAACGGCCTATCACAACCAGCCCATCTGTCACCTGTGGACTTGAACAGCATGCGTGCCAAAACCTTGGGAGATTATCTGAAATCACGACGCGCACGGCTTCAACCAGAGCAAGCAGGATTCGCCAAGACTCATGGGCAACGCCGAACACCTGGGTTGCGCCGAGAAGAGGTTGCCATACTGGCAGGGGTTAGCGCAACCTATTATACGTTTCTGGAACAGGGGCGAGAGGTAGCCGTTTCCCGAGAAGTTATCGAGAGTATCGGTCGGGCACTCCAGTTGTCTCCCGACGAGCACGCCCATCTGCTCGGCCTATGGAATGGCAATGAACCTGAGATGGCGCCGCCAATTACCTCGGAACTCTCTCAACCTTGGCGGGATATTGTAAATCAGATGGCATTTCCGGCGTTCATCACGAATGATCGTGCCGAGCTGCTTGCCTGGAACATATCTGTCGACAAATACCTGTTGGACTACACTTCACGTACTCCAGCGCAACGCAATATGATGTCCAGCCTGTTTACAGATCCTGAAATGCGCGCTCGCATCATCAATTGGGAGGAGATGGCGGCACATTCCGTTGCCATATTCCGCACCTCTTATGATAAATATGCACATGATCCGTGGTTCCCCCGGTTTGTAGAAGATCTTTCCAAAGAAAGCCCTGAATTTGCATCGTTATGGGAGTTGCACCGAGTAGAGGCAAAGCGGGTTACGCGCGTGTTCTACCAACCTCCAGGCCAGGATCAAGTAAATGTATACGATATTAAATCTCTATCCTTCACCCTCGACCATCCAGATCTGCATCTGTGCATCTATTCTCCAGTCAAGGAACAGGAATCTTAAACTCGCTTGTCCCTCTTCTTTCACAAACCGATTGATCTACACTTCATTTACTACCGTAGTTCTATACAAGACAACTGAAATAATACCTCATCCTGGTACTGCCGTTACTAGCATAAGCATGCTGTGGTTGGGGTAGTAACTGCGAATTAAAATAGGATCATACCTTAGCGTAACAATGAAAGGTCTATATTCTCTAATTTGCGGAAAAGAGGGACAATATGATGGAGTTTACTCATGGAGTGGTGAAAAGGAAGTTAGGTTCACTTGGACTTGAGGTATCCGCGCTGGGACTGGGTACCATGATGATGCCTGACAACGAGGATTCTATACGCACGATCCATGGCGCACTGGATCAAGGAGTTAACTTTTTCGACACAGCTGATATATATGGGGAACATTTCATGCAACAAGGACTGTTCGGAGGTAACGAGCAACTGGTGGGTCGAGCTCTGAAAGGCCGTCGTGATCAAGCCATTTTGGCGACTAAATTTGGCATCGTATCTCCAACCATGAAAGTACTCGGACACCCAGCGTATGTCAAAAAATCAATCGATTCCAGCCTGCTTCAACTGGGCACAGATTACATCGACCTGTACTATCAGCATCGCGTTGATCCGGACATCCCCATTGAAGAGACCGTCGGCGCTATGGCTCAACTTGTGCAGGAGGGTAAAGTCCGCTTCCTTGGTCTTTCAGAAGCAACGGCGGATCAGATCCGGCGGGCACATGCCATTCATCCCATCACAGCGGTAGAAACAGAATACTCGCTATGGAGCCGCGAAATAGAGGATGAGGTACTGCCTGTGCTGGATGAACTGGGTATCGGTTTTGTACCCTATAGCCCCTTGGGGCGCGGATTCCTGACTGGACAGATTCAGACGTTTGATGATCTGCCTGCGGATGATTACCGCCGTTTCTTCCCTCGTTTTCAAGGCGATAATTTCAATAAAAATCTGGAAGTCGTTCGACTGATTGAGCAGCTTGCCGCACGAAAAAACTGCACTACGCCTCAGCTGGCTTTAGCCTGGCTGCTAGCGCAAGGGGAGCAAATTGTACCTATACCTGGTACGAAACGTCTAGATCGGTTGCAGGAGAACCTTGGTTCATTGCAGGTCACGATCACACCGGAAGAACTGGCTGAGATCGAACACATCTCGCCAAAAGGGTTTGCAGCCGGCGAGCGTTACCCTTCGTTTTCCTGAATCAGAGTTGACTAAGAGTAAGAACAGGAAAAAGGCTGCCACTCGGCAGCCTTTCTTAACTCACTTTTTAAATCTTCTTATCTCATACTCTTCTTTTATTTATTCCTCTTAACAGGGAATCTACTACTCTCCGTGCCCTTTAGATGCGGTCTGTTACCGGAAACGTCAGGATCACCGTCGTACCCACTCCCTTTTCACTCACATATTTGATCGTGCCGTTAACCTTCTCCACGATGTTGAAGCAGATCATCAGCCCGAGTCCCGTACCATTCGTTTTCAGCGAGTAAAACGGCGTACCCAAAGCTTTCACCTCCTCCTCCGTCATCCCGCACCCCTGATCCACAATCTTGATCTCCACCTTCTGCTTCACAAGTCTTGCTGTTACGTGAACCATGGCTCCCGTATCCGAGGCTTCGAGAGCGTTCTTGATCAGATTAATGATCACCTGCTTAAACTCAACGGCATTCATGAGGATCGTGCAGCCCTCTTCAATCTCGATATTGATATGTTTATTCGATAACATGGCGTAGGAGCCCAATAAGCTAGCTACCCCCTCAAGCATCTCTTGCACATCTACCTTCTCATCAACCAATATTTCTCGGTTCGGTTTGGCAATGGACAAAAATTGAGAGGTTACTTGTTCCACCGTATTCAGCTCATCGATCATCAGCGCAAACTTGGATCGATCTGCAGCGTCGAAGGCCTGATTTTGTTGATACAACTGCAGGAATCCCCGTACCACCGTTACCGGATTACGGATTTCGTGCGCAACCGCTGCCGTTAGATGTGCAATCATTTTGAGACGTTCAGATTGTTGTACCTGTTCCAGATATAGTTCCTGCTTTCGAATCCGATCAAAGGTTAAATAGAAAATGAGAAACAGGAGCAGTTGACTCGCAATGATGTTAATCAGATTGCCAGCTAGATCTATATGTATATATTTGTAAACGTTATCTTGCTTGTGAATATACGTCGTCACAATCACCAGCATGACTGTATTCAAGCTGAGCGAAATGTAAAACAACTTGAAGTCATAGAACAAGATCGCGAGTGCCGGAAGCAAACAGATCATAATGTAAGTCGTCCACGTCTGAGGGTAGATCAAAGCTAGCGTGTAGAAATAGACAAACCCAAGTAAAATAATGCTCAATCGAAATGCAAACGTTTCATATCTGGGGTAAATGAGCAGACATACAGGTATCGTCACCACACATAACAAATGAATGACATATCCGATGGTAATGCCCTGAAGTTCTGCGGTAGATACTACTAAGCCGGCTGCCATTAGAAGGATCATTAAAATCATCGATACATAATAGGTCTTCCGGTTCACTGGACTATGCAATTCCTTCATATATTCACCACCTTGTTCGTGAATTCCTATATATAGTATTGTATCTTATTTCCTGTATCACCTTCCATGGATGAGAAATAATTTATTTTGGGCCCTACCAAAATAAGCTGCATGGACATTTAGCCCATGCAGCTTTTCAAACACTTTTAAAACACCAAGACATCATTAAGGTTTAATGACAGAGAGAAGTGACTCGTTGCCCTCCGAGATCACCGTTACTTCCGGTGCGAACTCGGCATCCTCAACATGCAGGGTTTGACCAATTTTCATTGCACTAATATCAAACTCGACCACGGTTGGCAAATGACGAGGCAGCGCCTCCACTTCAATAGCGGCTAACTGAATCTGCACAACACCACCGTACTTCGCATCCGCTGGGGTTCCGTTGAACTTGACCGGAATTTTGGTACGTAGCACCTCATCGTTCTGCACCTGCTGAAAATCGACGTGAATCAAATCTCGTGTAACCGGATCACGCTGCAGATCTTCCAGCAATACGGTAAGTGAAGGCTTTTCTTCGAATTGCAGTTCGATGAATCCGGACGCACCTTGGTTCAACCATTTTTGGAAATGTACTGCCGGGATATGAATCATCTCATTCTCTGTATTTCTGCCAAAAACAACACCTGGCAGGCGGCCAGATTGGCGCAAATCCCGAAGTCGGGATGGCTTTAATTTGACGCGGGTCTCCGCTTGTATATGAGTAGTCATGCTATGTTCGCTCCTCTGTATTCTATGATTTTCTGTACACGTTCACTTTCCATCATCCAACATTCCCCTACGGGGGCTAAAGAGAGAAACATAGCATCACCACCTCCACATGGCTTCATTTTACAACCATTAAATGTAAACTCCCACAATATACAGCAAGGCACTCTACTTGGAAAAGTAGAATGCCCTTGGGATGCTTCCAGCCTATCATAGAAACCTTGGTTTGTCGATAAAGCGGATAGCCACAGAACTGTAATATTCAACACTTAACAAACCTACATTATTGGTATATTATAGAATTGTAGCAAATAATTATAATAAGAGAGGAGTTTACTACTTTGAAAAAGACACTCTCCATGCTTATCGTCATGAATTTGGTTCTTACATTTGCTTTTAGTTTCAGCGCTTCGGCTAACAGTGATATTGAGGGAAAGGAACTACCGGATGCACGCATTACGGAACAGGTCATACAGCCGGAAAAAGAGATCGTCACTGAGCTGACCAAAGCCCCTACTGAGTTGGATTCTTCTCCATTGAAGGAACATCGGCTCAAGGAAAACATGAACCTGAATGAAGCTTCTGCCACTTCCAAAACACATAAGCAACAAAGTCTGCTGATTACTCCGCAATCGGAGGATACAGATAACACATCGGCCGCAGCTGAGACCACTACATACACTGGCTACATCCAGGAGCAAGGTACCTCCAGCTATTTATACCCGATCTATGTACAGCCCGGGCACATTCTGCAAGTACAGATGGATAACCCCGCATCTGCGCAGCTTGATTACGATCTATATCTCTATGAATTCGATATGTCCACCGGGGAAGTGAATCCGAATCCTATTGATTACTCCATCTACGGGACATACTTGAACAATTACGGGAATGGGTCCAGAACGTTATCTGAAAATGTAGGCACGAAAAATATCACTTCCGGCGCCAAAGCCTACTTAATTGAAGCCTACGGCAAGGTTGGTGCCAGCATCAACGAGCCGTTTACCCTGACGGTCTCCACAAGCTCGACATATGATGCCTTCGAGACAGACGAGAATGCGCTGCGTGCCTATCCGCTTACCGTTGCTGTTGGCGGCTCTACACTCGCAACCCGTTCATTGAATTCGGAGATCGATCAGGATTGGTACAAAATCACCGTTCCTGAGAGCAGAAACTATGATGCGATGCGCATCACGCTGGATCAGGCTTCAACGGCGAATGGTTACAAAGCTGAATTGTACGGGGCTTTAAGTAACAACCGAATGGCCTTGATGCCAACCACGAACGGTAATGTGTCGTTAGGTACGGGCACTTATTATTTGAAGGTTTATACGACCAACACGTATTCCGATACCAACTATTCACTGCATTTGCAACCCGTATTACGTGCAGACAAAATTGTCATTACGGGCTACAACTCAAACGGCGGCCCCAATGATTACCCCTCCTACGCATATGGACGCTACTACCGAATCACCGGATCAAGCTTCACGGTGACAGGGGTTGCGGCTACTTCCGATAACTATGCCGTTGCTAATGCGGAAGTCGAGGTCATCTGGGCGAATGATGCCTGGTCTGAAAGCAGCAACAACCGTTATCGCAGTGCCAAAGTCATGACCAACAGCAGTGGGCAGTTCACGGCAACGTTGTCCCTGCCTCCTTCCGCCGGTAGCCTCAGTCAGTACTTGCCGGGAGCCATAAGCTTTACCCATTATTATGATCTGTGTGCTGTGGTGGCCAGAGTAACGAGTCATCCAAGTGTAAACACGACCGATATTGTGTATCACTTCGCCTACAGTATTTATGGCGGCTGATTGAATCAAGGAGAGCAACGAGCGGTGGAAGACACCCGTTCGTTGCTCTTTTTTGTCCATTTATATTAAAAATATGGAATATTATTCCGATAAAAAGGAGAGACATGTCTGATATGGAAATTAGAGCATTTATTCTTTTGCAGAATAGGGGTGTTTACGAATGAAGGTTCAAAGCACGACGCCGTTTGACCTCAATGCCTACACTCATTCACAACAACGCACAGGACAAGCGAATCAGCCAACGATGATTACAGGGAAGTTCGATTTGTCTCATGACACAGATACCGTGGAGATCAGTAACGCTTCCAGACAGCTCGCCTCCTTGGATATCGTGAACCATTCAGCCGTTTACTTCGGCACCGTTCAGATTAACGAGTCACTGGAACGCCTGCTCAAGGGCCAATCTTCTGAGGTCAAAGAAACGGTGTATGGTATTATTCAATCCAATCTGATTACGGACGTGACGGAAGAGGATGGTCGATCCGCTCTACTCGAACTCGGTCTGACACAAGCACAATACATAGCGAACAACTACATGAAGGGTGATCAGGCTACCGAGTTCATGAATACGATTCGCCAGATTGGAGCCATCTCCACAACCAGAACGATTAACCCTGAAACGAAACAAATTCAGTATGATACACCACCGCAACGACCGGTCGGTGCGCCAGAGGATTACGTTGATCTTCATTATATGATGCGTAAATTCCAGCCCCAGACCTATGATAAGTTGCAGGACGCCATCGTAAACAACAAAGACTGGAGCAGCATTCTACAGAACTTTGCGAAACAGGCATCTAAGAATCAAGCATGGATCAAAGAATACCATGAGGATGCGGCCCGCGCTGCGGGTAACCTGCCCATCCCGAACCGATTTGAAAGGGCTGACATGACCAACCCGAGCTCATTTGTCCATTCGGTGAAAGAGACCATTACCCGGACCGTTTCGCCATACAACAAACTGCTGATCGATAATATCGAAGCCTTTATACGCAAGCTTAAACCCGAGGGTAATACTGCCTAAGCAGAAGTTCTACATCAAGCATATTAAAAAGCTCCACTCACCGGTTTCATGGGAGTGGAGCTTTTGTTTAGTCTGTCCTTGTTACTACCGCAGCGTGAGGATAAGACGGAAGCCACTTCTTTTTTTGAAGGACGCGTGTCTTGGATCACTGCGTGGTAGGCTTCATTTAAACTGAGGTTAAAGTCAGCATAATCTTATCACCGGATCGGGTGATCTTATAGATCCCTTTTTGCATATCAACGCCGTAGTGCTTTTTCAGTAGCATTTTCGCATTAAGATCCGTCTCAATCACCACAAGGTAGTCATAGTTACTTAACAGATTGTCCATGTTATCTTCGTAGAACAGCACGATACCGTCCACATTGGGAGCATATAAGAAGTATCTGCCTACGTATTGCATGTAATAACTGGTGACCTGCTGATCCCGGTCAGAGCCATAGAACAGATACTTATTTCGATCTTCCTTGCCGCCCGTATACCACCGATCCCCTGTCACCTTATGAACTTCGTAGGGCAGGGTCTTGTCATACGTTTTGGTGATCGAGATCATACCATTATATTCGGACAAGAGGGTTGTTGCCGCGAGTGCCATACAGGCGATGATTCCCTGTTGATAATGCTTCTTCGTCTGTACCGTCTTGAATGATTGATAATCGGGAACTTCACCGATGCGGTAATGGAACGTACGCTCAATGTCCACAGCTGCACAGAGTACCAGTCCACCAGCGAACAACACCACGATACTTGATGCGTAACGCTCGAACCCAGCCAGTCGAACAGCCTCATCCACAGGCATGGAGAACAGATATAGTGCCAGAATACCGGCATAGTACAGTACAACGACCACATTCAGTGCAATCAGCACTTTCCATAGGTTCCATTTCTTCTTGAGCACCACATAGGCCACAATCGAAGCAGCAATCGCAGCAACTTCAAAAATAACAATACCCAGCACAGGTCTGGAGGTAATGTCCACGCTGGATTTCAGGAAAAGCACAAGAATTTCCCACTTTTGTTCTGCTGTTTTACCCGACTTTAAGGCTGCGGCAGCTCCCTCGAACTTGTTATTCACACCGTGGAATACCGTTGCCATACGCCAGCTCCAGCTGAAATACGGCAGTAATGCCCCTGCAATGGTACCGAGCACAGCGAGTCCAATCTTCCAGTTCGCACGTTGCTTATTCGTAAGCCAGATGTATACGAGAAAGATCAGCCCCACGGCAGCAAAAATGATGCCTGTGCTTTTGATTATCGTCAGCAGACCCGCCAGCGGCAGAATAATGATGCAAGCTCGCTTAAGATCCTGACGATACTGGTATATCGCTGCCACAATGGCGAGTGCATAGATTGGAAGCAGGAAGTCTACCAACAGGTTGGTAATGCGAATCGTCAGGTTGAAGAAGGACAATGTCGATAAACCTAACCCAAGAAAAGCATATAATAGAAACCTTTTTTTCTCTGACACGATGCCAAACATGGCATAAAAACAAGAAAAGATCAGCAGCCCCTGCGCCAGCAACATGATCGGCTCAGCATGTCCCATAAATCGGCAGATGTAGTAGATAAACGACGACGTGCCGAGCGGATAATTTTTAAACTCAATCAGGTCCGAATTCGGTGTTGGAAACGCATTGGTGCTCAGCATCTCCTTCACTACAATCGCCCAATG
This sequence comes from Paenibacillus amylolyticus, assembly GCF_003719335.1. Lineage (GTDB taxonomy): Bacteria > Bacillota > Bacilli > Paenibacillales > Paenibacillaceae > Paenibacillus > Paenibacillus amylolyticus_D. Next base: position 54,944 of record NZ_RIAS01000004.1, on the reverse strand, counting down.
TGAGAAATTATCGTAGTGAGTCAGCTCCGTGTGGAACAGAATGAGCAAAAATACGAAAACCACGCTCAGAAAACTCAATTGAAATAACGAAAATGAAAAAGACCATGTGCCCCGTTTACTCTGGTACAAAGCTTGTATCACTCTGCCTCTAAATAACAGTAAGCCTGTGACCAGCACAACAATGCTACCCGTGAAGAGCTGCCCTGCTAATCCGGCAAAATAGACGATACACGCGATAGCCGAGAACACAAATATCGGAATGAACTCCCACCGGATGGACATCACCTTACGGACAAACTGCATATAACCGATCATCGATATTATGAGTAAAATGCCCATCACAAGTTGAAGCAAAAACAGCATGTCTATCTCTCCTAACCCTCTTTGGTGAACCGCTCAGCTTGTGGATGAATCAAATCACTCAGCAACTGATCAATCAAACCACGCCCCAAGATCTCATCGATATTCTCTACGGAGAGAAGCACTTCACGTTTGTTTGCCGTTGTTTTTCCCGTATGTTTTAAGACCACTTCAATATTGCTTTCGGTGTAAAAAGTAACTTCTGACCCTTCTGCTATCTTACCTTGCAGATTCGTGGCAGAGAAGAAACGATAATTAAAGCTGAGCAGTGTACAACTCGCATGATTCGTAAACGTTACGGGAAGATGAAGGGAAAGCCTTGGCATCTTCCGCTGATCTGATTTGGGCTGCACAATCCGTTTCTTCACATTACGCAGCATGTCGTCATATGCAGTGTCCCATAGGTTCATTTGCTCCGGCAGCGAGTGCTTCCGGTCATAGATGAGCTGCATGTATTGCCGTTTATCTGTCTCACTGAGCGGCTTAACCGTTGCGGAATAACGCCAGCCCTCGCCATCTGCTTTGACATATACGATAACCGCATCAAGATTGGCCTCATATCGACTCGATTTGACGACCAAAGAGATGGTCTTCTGCTCTGGTAGATAAATCGGGTACGGCACATAAAATGCAATGCCATTTTCCGAGAGATCCACGGTTTTGGCCTCGTAACGCAGTGTGCTGTCCGGATAACGGATAATAACGTCCTCTTGTGCCCTGATCCGCTCATTCTCCCGGTATGCTCGGCGTCCGATCATAAAGAAGAGTGCATAGAACAAGGCAATCATATTGTGAACGAGCCAGAAGATGATAATACTGCTGAAAAACAAAGCAATGCCGTACTTGCCATTCACATACCGGATAATCGCAGCGATGGACAGGATCAGCAGAATAATATGCGGCAGTGCATACTTCATTGATGCGATCCACTCACGTCCGGTTGAACGATTTTTATTCGTCACCTTGAACTTGCGTTCACGGATGCCTACCGTCTCCAGAATCACCGGCCAGATCAGATACGGCATGAAGATCGTATCAATGACCTGACTCCAGCGCTGATTCCGTATATTACTGGACAGATAACGCATCGACAGGCTGTAAAAGAAATACGATGGCAACCAGAAGATCAGAATCTGCCAGAACGTCGTATTTACAATCTGGAAATCAAATAAAGCAAACAGAATTGGAGACAGGATAAAGATCAGCCGATTGAAAAAAGACCACCAGTATAAAAAACTGCTCACATAGGTCACTCTAGTCCAGAAAGGCAGCTTTCTGGAGAGCGGTGCACGCGTATTTTGCAAACTCTGAATGATACCCCTCGCCCATCGTATCCGCTGCTTGATCATGCTTGGAATTGTGGTCGTGGTCTGCCCTGCTGCCTGTACCTCCTGAGTAGCATACGTAATATATCCTTCCTGCTGTAACCGAATGCTCGTCTCAAAATCCTCCGTAATGGTGTTCAGCGGAAATCCACCGATATCCACCATACCTTGTCGGGCAATCACCGTATTACTGCCCGTATAGGCAACGGCATTGGACGCATTGCGCAGAATGTTAACCTCACGCGAGAAAAAGTCCTGCTCGTTCGGAATACCCTGCTCCGCATAAAGGTTGAACTGGAACAGATCCGGGTTGTAAAAGCTTTGCGGGGTCTGCACCAGCCCCAGCTTAAAGGTTGGGTCCATCTCCTCTTCACGGCGAAGGCGCCATTCTCCATTTTCTTCGATAAACGTGGAGAGCATGAAATAGGGTACGGTTTTCATCAGAAACGTATGCTGCGGAATCATATCTGCATCAAAGGTCGCAATTAGCGGAGAAGATGTCTTGCTCAACGCATTGTTCAGGTTACCGGATTTGGCATCTTTGTTGCCGGGGAAACCCAGATATCCTACGCCGAACTGCTTCGCCAGCTCTTCAACCGCAGGTCTGGCCCCATCATCGCACAGATAGATATGTACCTTGGACTTGTCCGGGTAATCCATAAACGTACAGGCATTTACCGTTTTATACAAAAGGTCAACGGGTTCATTATGGGTGGCGATAAATACATCGACGTGCGGATAATATTCATCCGGGATCACCGGAAAATCGAGCTGTGCCCGTTTCTTTTGCATCTTTTGAAAAAACAACTCAAAAGTCGTCCCTACAGTAACCATCTCCGCCATAATGAGCAACATGCCAAATATGACATTCAGCACCCCTTCTCCCCATGGCAGCGTAAAGAACATACGCCAGATCAAATAGATGGTCATGAGAATCATGGTGATGATAAAAAATACATTTTGCCTTTTCTCGTTTTGCACTACAGCTGCTTCCTCCTTGCTGCAAATACCCACCTCCGCTGCAGTTGGAAACTTAGCAGGAACAGGATGGCATCACAGACGAATTTTGCTGCCTTCTCATCCACGAGGAATAGGGTATGGAATAAATACACGCCTGTACTCGACAACAAAATCACCAAGCCACACAATGTTAAGTAACGCCACAGGCTACCCCTGCTGCCCTCCTTGCGGAACACAAAATATCGATTCAGAACATAATTCACAACAATAGAGATGACACGGGCAATAACAGTCGCGAGCAAAATTCTTAAATAATGCTGATCTCCCATCATGGGACGCAGGAAATCGATCAAAAACCAAGCAATTCCCAAATCAACGACAGAACTGGCAACCGACGATGATATAAAACGAAAGAAATTTGAGAACAGCACACCCATAACGCGGGCACTATCCTGAATGGCTTTGAAATGTGTACCCGCATTGCCATTCTCATAGATGACCTGAATGGGCACCGTATGAATGGCAATACCTGACTGAATACAGGAGATCAGCATCTGCAGTTCATATTCAAATCGCTTGCCCCGTACATCCAGCATAAATGACAATAACCCTGTACCGAAGGCACGAAGTCCCGTCTGGGTATCGGACAGTTTTTTTCCATATAACAGCGCAAAAATAAACGACGTCATTCGATTACCAAACAAAGATTTAGGTGGAATATCGCCCTCACTGAAATCCCGAACGCCGAGCAGTAAGTCATTCGGACGACGTTTGGCTTCCTGAGCAATCCGATAGACATCCTCGGCAGCGTGTTGCCCATCTGAATCCGCAGTAACAACATAGTGAGCCTGCCCATAATGCTGTGCTATGTAACGAAATCCGGTCTTCAGCGCCTCACCTTTCCCCTGATTCTGCGCGTGCCGCAACAAGAAGCATCCATTATCTTCTAATTCCTTGAAAATGTGCTGGTATTTCTCACCAGAACCATCATCTACAATGACCAATTTCGTAAAACCATAGTCTCGCAACTGACGTACATAGGATAAAAGTCTATCATCTGGTTCCAGCGAAGGAATGAGGATGATCGTTTCGTCCTTTTCTTTTGCTATAATCATCCGAAATGAGCCCCAATTCGACATATTTTCATGAAAACTTGGTGTATATTAGTGTTAATATCTTCCTTGAATATAGGAGAGTATACCATCGAAAAGGTGGGTCGTAAACGAGAATTTTTGTAATCTAATGGTAAAAAAGTTTTACATTTTTATGTACATATGTTAGTCGTAACAGACTATATCCCTCTGACATATTAATCATTCGGGTACCTTATAAATAATAAAGAACCGCCCGTTTATTAAACGGGCGGTTCGGGTTATATCGAATGATTTATATGACTTAATCATCAGCCTGTTGAAATGACTTTCCACCATGATCAAACATGCTATTGAGATACTTTCATCTCAGACTGTCACTTTATGGTTGTTATTCACACTTTTATTCTGATATTTGACAGCCCACTTATATACGAAGGTCAGAATAAATCCGGTCAGACCACAGACTGCTGCAATAACAAAGGCTCTCTGATAACTGCCGTCTGCACTATACACATTCCTCATAATTGAGGGTCCGAAATAGCCGGCCAGTGCAAATCCGATAAACATAATCCCGTAATTCACACTGTTGTTTTTGGCCCCAAACTGATCTGCCGTGAAGCCTGGGAATACCCCCATTAAGGAACCAAAGCTTAAACCAATCATGGAAATTCCCATATAAAATGTACCTACATTGTTCTCTCCTGAAAAATAAAGCATAATCAGGCCAGCGACAGATAAGAGAGACGTAATGGCAAGTGTATTGATTCGGCCAATTTTGTCTGAGATATACCCGGCCAGAATCCGGCCACCTGTATTAAACAGCGCCAGGATCGATACAACTGTTGTTGCCGCAGCAGCGGACAAACCAACCATTTTCTGAGCGATAGGTGAAGCTTGAGAGGTGCACATCAGTCCAGCAAAAGCTCCGCTGATCAACAGCAAGATCATCACGTAGAAGATCGGGCTGGCAAGCATGCCTTTCCAATTCTTATCTTCTCGCGGAGAACGGGCAAGTTGGACAGCACTCGGTGTCCATCCTGACGGAGTAAAATCAGCCGGACATTTCTCAATAAAGAACGAAGCTACGCAAATAATAAGGAGAAAGGCAATCCCTATTATCATGAATGCAGAGGTTACCCCCGAGTTGCTGATCAAAACATTGGCGACCGGAGGTATAATCACCGAACTTAAACCATAAGCAGCCGTTGTTACGCCCCCAACCAATCCGCGTTTGTCCGGAAAAAATTTGATGGAGTTGCTGATCGTGCAACCGTAAACCATTCCCGTTCCCAAACCAAGCACAATCCCATAAGCAAATACCAGAAAACCTACAGATGTGGCAAAGCTGGATAAAATCATTCCGCCCCCAAATAGGATCCCTCCAACCAGAATGACCTTCTTGGGTCCGAACCTGTCATTAATCCATCCACCCGATATCATCGTAATGGGTCCGACTGAATTGCAGATTGTAAACGCAATGGCCAAATCCCCTGGTGTCAATGTACGTCCTGTGAGACCACTTAGATAAGCTGCCATTGGGGCAGCAAACACACTCCATGCATAAATGGAGCCAATACATAGGTTGATAAAACAGCTTGCAATCAGAATAATCCATCTCTTTTTTGTCAGTTCCACTGAGATCTTTTCTCCTCATGATTTTATTGTGAAATAATTCACTAACTCATGCGATAAAGTGTAGCACAGCTTTTTATATCCATCTATGACAACACGTATAGCTTTATAAAGGATTTTTGTAGTAGCTGATAAGGGCGGAGAGTCACAATTTTAGACGAATGGCGGCTTATGCCAGAGATAAGTTTCGACTATGATGAAAGGAGATTCGTAGACCTTGTGTAGACCCTGACTAAAGGCTGTGATGTTAATGTTATTTCAACGGGATAAATGGCTGCAATATCGTGCATTTAACAGTGTACCTTTACTCGCCAGGCGACTTCCGGAAACAAAGTTGTTAGGAAAAGAATCACTGCACGATATGTTGTTACAACATTCAAGTGTCGTGCTGAAACCCTGCGACGGACGTTATGGGAGAGATATTGTGTTCATCCGGCGTCTGAAAACGGGTACCTACCAAATCCAAAACGAGAATAATATCATTACGATGCAAAACAAGAGTGATTTACAGGATTGGCTTAATCAAATCAACATGGATCGTGAGTATATCATCCAGCAACGTATATATTTAGCTCGCATTCAACAAAGGCCGTTCGATCTTCGTATCATGGTTCAACGTCAAAAAGCAAACTCGTCCGCTTGGAAGGTAACCGGTTCCTACGCCAAGATCGCGTCACGCGGATATCTGGTGACCAATGTGACCAACCGTACCATGTCTGTGTTCAAAGCACTGCAATTAGCACGTGTTGGTGGACGGAAACTGCTCCTTCAAGTGGAGCATACTGCTCTGCTGGCTGCCAAGAGCCTCGAAGTGCACTACCCTGATCTGAGACAAATCGGTTTTGATATCGGCATCGATAAGAAAGGCCGAATCTGGATTATTGAAGGCAATTATCGCCCTGACCTTCGCACTTTTCGGCGCTTGAAAGACTCTTCGATGTATCGCCGAATCTTGTGGTATCAGAAGCATTAATTCCAATCTTTACGACGCAAGAAGCGACTCTCCATAGATTTATTGGGAGAGCCGCTTCTTGTCTTATAACTGTGAGAATCCATTTACTGCACGTTTGTAAAACACCCTTCTCTTTGTTCAACCTATTGCCGATATCGTCAACATTTCCGGCGACGTCTAGCCGCACTTACGACACGTGTTACACGGAACTGGTTCGGACCAACCTGGATGATAGCGAATTGGCTGTAGGATGTTCCTGATGACGTGTATGGTTCAGCTGCGATATCGCCACTTGGTGTTCTAACCGTTGCAGTGATGCGAGTGACCAGACAAACTCCACGTCCAGAAGCTTGCCATGTCTCATCACGCTGCACACTGTATTGATCATTACTGCAAAAGATAGATGCATACTCGACAGCCCCAAACGCATTATACGAAGTAGAGTTATAAATTCGAACCGGATCATAACCACCTGTAGGTCTACGATTTCCCATTCTCAAAACCTCCTTATTGTTGATAGTTTATTAGATGCAATAGAGCGATTTTGGTGAGGGATAGACGTGGACAAGGTTGAAAAAGTGTATTTGCCTTACAAAAAAAACCACCCGCTGGATTAGCGAGTGGTTTGCAGCTGTTGTAGCCATGTAGAAAGCTCGTCACATGATAAAAACTTCCTGATCCGTAAGAGCCATCAGTGCTTTACAAGTTAGAATTAAGAAGCTTTCGCCGCAGCTGCTTTTTCAATGATTGCTTTAGCATCATTCATCGAAAGGCCTTGCTTAGGCTCCAGCATTTTTTTGTCTGTTGCACTGAAAATACCTTTATCAATCAACTTCGCCAGTGGCTTTACTGCGTAAGCAGAAACGGATTTTCCATCCTCGAAGCCAGCGATGATCGTTGCTGCCTTCGCTTCGGATGCCGGGCTGTTCACCAATTTTGCCAAAATGGTTGCTGCCTCTTCCCGAGTAATATCGCGCTCAGGATAGAAGTTACCGCCATAGCCTTGAATAAATCCGGCTTTAGAAGCTTCTGCAATAGCATCTGCATATGCAGCATTCGCAGCAACATCTTTGAATTCAGGTGCTGTAGATACCGCGTTAAGCTTCAGCATATCCACGAGCGTAGTGACAAATTCAGCACGAGAAATAGGTTCATTGTTCACTGGTGCTGGAGTTTCTGCTGGCTCTGTAGCGACACCAATGTTTGTAATGCGGGCTTCTTTTTTAGCTTGAATATCGCCGCCCTTGAATGTATCTGTGATGTATTTGTAGAACACATCCAGATCAATTGGGCCAGCCAAGGATGATTTCGCATCCAGCAGCACTTTATAGTTATCTCCACCTGCAGCCATGAAATTGTTCACCACAGCGGTGTATGATTTTTTAGGATCAACCGGTGTGCCGTCTTCTAGTGTAAGAGCCGTCACACGTTCAGCAACCGGCTTGCTGAAGTCTGCTGTGTATTTCAAACCAGCAATTTGCAAAGTTTTTGTATTTGGTGTGCCGTCAGCATTGGTGCCCCATTGCTGTTGCAGCAACGTTTTTACTTGCTCACCTGTCAGCTCCAGCTTTACGAGTGTATTGCCGAAAGGCTGGATTTTAGCCAGATCTGCAAAGATCACATCCCCTTTGGGCAGGTCTGCACGGATACCACCTGGATTCATGAACGCAAAGTCAGCTTTGCTTGCTTTATCGCCAAAGTCTGCTTGACGCATCGCATCTGCAATCAGGTTGCCCAGCGGAGCTTCGTTATTGTAAGCATCTGTACGCAAAACTGTACCATCTGTTGTACCTACTGGCTTCGTCAGCTCAGGGTGCTTGTCCAGAGACTTTTTAATAATCGCTAGTGTTTCAGGATCTTCTTTTACACCTTCTTGGAAAGTGGTTGTCACCGTAGCTGATTTTTCAGTTACATCCCCCGTAACAGGGTCAATCATAAGTTTGATATCTTCAAATGCCGTACCATAAGAGTACGCTTGCACGATCAGTTTGCCATTCACGACACCGTTCGCCAGAGCGTGATTGTCACCCGCAACAATGACATCAACAGGAGAATCTGCAGGCAAAGCTTTTGCCAGATCAGCCGCTTCTCCAGTTGTTACCCCTTCTTTGGTCGATGCTGGGTCATGTGCCAGGACGATGATCGTTTCTACGCCTTGGCCTTGCAATTCTTTTGCATATTTATTAACGGCTTCAACCTCTTCTTCAGCGCTCAGGAAACGTACACCTGCTGTACCTGCTGGAGATACTTTGTTCGGCGTTGATTTTGTCACGAGTCCGATGAATCCGATTTTTACGCCGCCTACTTCTTTAATCACATATGGTTTAATCAGAGGTTTACCAGTAGCGTTTTCAATCACATTTGCATTCACATAATCAAATTTTGCGCCGGCATGAGTTACTTTACCTTCTTTTGGATCCAGACCGCCAAAAATTTGAGCCTTCAATGCGGCAATCCCTTGGTCAAATTCATGGTTACCTAGGGAACCCACATCAAATTCCATCATATTCATCCATTCCATCGTTGGCTCATCACGATCAAGGGATGAGACTGGAGCAGATGCACCAACCGAATCGCCGTTATGGAACAGCAAGGAATGCTCATACTTGGCTTGAGCTTCTTTGAGATAGGTTGCTAGAATCGGAGCCGAACCTGCCTTCTTATCACCAACCATAGATGTTGTATCCAGTTGGCCGTGGAAATCATTGATTCCTATCAAATGTACTTCTACATCTTTGCCTGCGGCAGAAACGGAACCAGCCGCGCCGAACAGCTGAGTGAGTAATAATGTAGCAGCAGCCACACGAATAGTGCTTTTCCCCAACACTTTTTTCCAAGACATGAGTAAACAAAACCCCTCTCCAATTTCATATCCTGAGATATTTTACCACAGTTCAATTCATAAAAGTGGTTGATTCTATTAAATTTATGTAAAAAAACTTTATAAAAAAGATAGAACGCTTTATATTGAAAATGTTGTATTTTATATTTTTTTCTTGCTTTAGAGGAATAAAATGTTATATATTCACTTTGTAATCACTTTCCGACTCTGTTACATGAATGAATCATCCTCTTTCACTACCACTACGCCTTCCTGCAACTTCTACAAATCATGTTTAAGCTCATAACGATATAAACCATCTATTATAGCGCTTTGATTTCCATTAAAGGAGGTGACCCTGAGAGCACTGTACATATGGCTGTCCCATGAATTACCACTGGGGGATGTGTTGATTGCTCTTTCACCACTTCTGACCGAACGCTATGTTGCATTACGGCAATACCCGTAAGCGTTTGTTGTACTACGCAATTTGCATCAACCATTCTAAGGAATATAGGAGAGTGTCCAATGAAAAAGCTATTTTTCCCTAAATCGTTCCGCATTTTGATCGCGTGTTTGTTGATCCTAGCCTTTGCTGTACCTACAACGGCTTCCGCAGGCTACCTTGGAGATAAACTGCTGGTCGGCCAGAACATGCAAAAGGGGGACTACCTCACCTCGCAGGATGGTAGGTTTTCAGCGATCTGGCAAAATGACGGAAATTTTGTAATCTACCAGAATGGTTCTTCGATCTGGGCCAGTGGAACAAGCAATAGCATGGCTCAAACTTTCCAATTTAATCAACAGTATGGTAAACCTATAATTTACGGGTATGGATGGGTGTATAAAGACGTTTATCAGTACGCTTATCGCTACGTTTATAATCCTGTCACATTCAGATATGATTATGTGTGGAGCCCAGGATGGGATAAAGTTCTGGTACCTGATACATCCAAACTAGTAGCTGTCTGGTCTATGAATAAGGAAGCGTGGATTCCCGGCCACCATGGCAACACGCTGCCAGTTGATACAGCGGGTGATACTCTTATCATGCAAAATGATGGTAACTTGGTACTCTACAACACTACCTTGACCAACGCAAATTATCCGAATAGCGGGATTCCTGTCTGGGCTTCCAATACGGGCGGTCGCTAAGAGGATTGATACTCGGGGCTACAGGGCTATGATCAATCATTACGATGTTATGTAAAAAAGCCGAAGAAGGGATTCACCCTTCCTCGGCTTCTTTTCGTTTTTCCCTGTAATGAAGCATTCCTAAAAGATACACTTCATCTGCTTGACCATGTTATTGAAGCGAAATTTACCACAGATCTTCCGGAATGTATTTTAACATGGTTTCGGAGCCATCTGGATTGATTTTATACGTATGCGTTCTTGTCGCTTCCTCAAGATGTCCGAATGACCATCTGCCCAAAAGATTATCTGGATAAGAAGCTTGGGCCCCGGTCAGTGGGCCTCTGTACAGCATCCCATTGATCATTTTGACAGCTTCCTCTCGGGTAAGCTGACTGTTTGGTTGGAAAGAGCCATTTTGGTAACCTGATAGGAAGCCAAAACGGTAAACCTCATCGATAGACTGCTCCGCCCAGCTTACCTCAATATCGGTGAACGAGCTGATTCTCAATATATTGTTCATCTTCAGCTCTCTTGCAACTCCCAGATAACGAGCAATGGCTGTTGCCAGTTCTGCCCGTGTGATAGGTTGATCCGGCTTGAACGTGTTATCCGCATAACCTTTAAATATCTCTTTGTTTACAACTGCTTCGATATAATCGGCTCCCCAGTAACTTGTAGCAACATCGCTAAATAACTGAACGTGGTGAACCTCATCTTGCAATTGCAGTGTCCGGGCAAAGATGGCAGCAATCTCTGCACGGGTAATGAGTCGTCCAGGTTTAACGTTGCCATCTGGATATCCCATAATGTAACGGGCATGCTTATGTTCATAACGGTTAGAATACAACATCACCTTGATCAAGGATGCATCATCTTGTGTATTCGTAAGCGTAAGCTTGTGATCCGTGCCTATACTAGCCGTTATGGTCCCGAAATCTTCGCCTTCGCTCATTTCGTTAACCTTTAGTTTGAACGTTAGCTTACCTTGCGTTCCTCCCGCCAGCTTACCAACATTCCAATTGAGTTCCTGATCTGTCAAAGTACCGCCGTTCGCATCAACCAAACTTAGCCCTGAAGGGATCTTAGCTTTGATATACACACCATCGGCATCGACCGAGGTTTTATTGGCATAGATCACGGTGAAGGTAAGGGTATCTCCTTCCCCACCCTTCATTTTGTCAACTAGGATCGCTGTAGCGAGATCGATAGATTCCGTAGGCATCGTAGTTGTTGGAACAGTTGCTGGTGGAGTTGAAGTTGTCTGTGAGTTTGGTGCACCCGCACTCGTTCCTGCTCCTGATCCTGTTCCTCCAGATGTTGGCATAGGTGTCATGCTAAAGTTATACAGCACAATATCCGTACCCACATGAATCAGCGGTTGGCTTGGATCAACAACTCTGCTATCAAAATCCTTATATCCAGCTCTCTTCGCGGTTAAATAATAGTCCGTATGCGGAAATACCATAAAGGCATATTGCCCTGTCGCATCACTTGTCTGCGGGTTGGCATTATCCGCTGGTGGGAAGTTATTCACTGGCGGCAAGTTAACAACTGTTCCGTTACTGTAATGAAGTGTAACAACAGCACCGGTTATCGGTTGACCTGTTACGGAATCTGTAATTGTACCATACGGGTCAATAAGCACTTCACTGATGCTAATCTGTCCGTCTGCATTAATTTCGGCATTCATGTGCCCTACAACGATAGGTTGTGTCCCGCCTCCTGGAAGCGGAATGTTATAGATGACTTTTGCCGTATAGCTGCCCTTGAGCACACTGTCGATATTAAATATACCGTTGTGGTCGACTGGACCTGTATGATCGCCATTGCCATCATTGATCAATACATTGTAGCCACCGCCCACAGTCCCATCGAGCGTTGCGGATTCCCCTTGCGTTTTTCCAACCAGGACAATACCTGATACGGTTTTATTTCCATCAAAGGAATGGCCATCCACACTTCCGTTTACGGGGACGTTCTGATTAAACGTGACCGATTTCTGCTGACCGTTGATCTCAACCAGCTTTGTAATCGATACATCATACGTCACATTCCCCTGCGGTATAGCAATGGTGTATGCCCCATCAACTCCTGTAATAGCAACCGCGTGAAAATCAGCAATGCCATCTCCGTCAAAATCTTTACTTACTTTGATCGTGGAACCTGCTAGCGGATGTCCTGCCTGGTCTGTGACAACACCTGTAATAACCCCAGGAGTAATCGTGATATAGATTGTGTCGCTAACCTGGATACCCTTTTGGCTATCATCTACGGTTGCCGTCAGCGGTATGGATACCGATCCCGCACCCCCAAGAACTGCTGCAGTAAAGGTTGTCTTAGCAACGCCTTGTGCATCTGTCAGAACCGTTATCGTATTGGTATTTCCGGTAAAATGACCGTACGTTGTATGCGGTACTTCAAACACAACTTCAACGCCTGCCTGAGGACGCCCCTCTTTATCGGTTATCACCGTCTTAAATTCGGATGTAGCCGTACCATTACCAAGTATGGATGAGGGGTTGGCTGTTAATGTTATCTCGTAATCCACAAGTTCAAAATCTTCGGTGATACGTCCGTTTCCATTCACATTGGCTGTAGACACAGAGACTTCTCTATGCGCCGGGCTATATCCATCACGCACAACTTCCAAAATATAATTATTGATGACGACGTCTTCAAAATTGTACTTCCCATTTGTATCGGTCGTAGTACGCCCCTTCTCTTTACCCGCAAGGTCGCGCAAAATTACAGTAGCACCAGATACCGGATCTTGGGTCTCTTTATCTCTGATTGTTCCATCAATGCTAGGGTTGATAAATGTGATTGTAACCGTAGCTTCGTTGGAATTACCTACTCCATCATAAGCCTGATAAGTGAACGTCACACTGCCAGATATTTCTCCAGCAGGCACAAACGTAAATGAACCATCAGTTTTAACATTCAGTGTACCCTTGCTTGTATCACTCAGGGAGCTGATGCTCACGGCAGTAAGCGTACCGTTCCCTACAACGGTATCATTCGATAGAATACCAGTTGCCGCAGGAACGTTCAGCGTACGGCCCTTCACTACCTGATAGCTGTCATTCTCAGCAATAGACAGCTTACTGAATTTTGCATAATAGTCTCCAGCTGAGGAAACTGTCAATGCATAAACTTTATCCGTACTTACAGGTGTACCTGTACCTTCCTCGTTGTCATACCATCCTGCGAAGGCATAACCGGAAGCTGGAACTGCCTTAATCGTTGCAGATTCACCAAGTGCGTAGACACCGTCACCTTCTGTTACGCCACCAACATTACCAATGACATGAGTCGTGATCGGCACTTTGATGGTGATGGTAACCGTAGCTGAACTTGAGTAGGCTGTCCCGTCATAGGCCTCATAAGTAAATGTCACATTACCCGATGCATTTGCTTCCGCAACAAACGTAAACGATCCGTCCGGATTTACATGTAGTGTACCTTTGCTCGTATCACTAAGCGAACTGACATGGTCCACGGTAAGCGGATGATTCTCATCATCGGTATCGTTAGAGAGCAAGCCCTTCTCCGCTGGAACATCCAGTGTGTCTCCGCTTCTAACGTTGTAGCTGTCGTTTTTCGCGGTTGGCTTATGTGCAGGTGGTGTAATGTTAATCGTTACCGTCGCTTCATTCGATAGGGCAGAACCATTATTAGCTTTGTAGGTGAACGTCACACTACCCGATGCTTCTGCTTCCGCCACAAAGGTGAATGATCCATTTGAATATACATTCAGTGTCCCCTTGTCTTCATCACTGATTGAACTGATACTTACAGCAGTAAGTGTACGTCCCTCGCCATCCGTATCGTTGAGCAAAATGCCCTCTTCCACTGGAACACTGAGAGTTTCTCCTCTCACAACGCTATAAGTATCATCATGGGCTACTGGTAGCGATGTGAACTTTGCATAGTAATCCTGATTCGTCTGAACCGTGAACGTATATGTTGTATTCGTACTTGAAGGCGTCCCTGTTCCTCCCGGGTTATCATACCACCCTGCGAATGTATAACCCTGATTCGGAGTAGCTGTAATTGTTGCAGAATCACCAATGTTATAGGTGGCATCCCCTACAGATGTACCACCAACGGCTCCAATAACATGCGTGTTGATTACAGCTGTGGTCACGTTGGTTACATCCGTAGATACCGTATTGGACGCAAGGTTAATTCCTGAAATGACAGCATTATCGCTATCTAACGTCTGCGGCGTGCCCGGTGCAGTTTTCGTAAAAGTAAGCACCTTGCTGTCATTGGCCGGAACATCAATCCCTGTTTGGGTTTGGCCATCGCTAATGACGCTGAGCCCTGTAATAGCTGTATTTGTATAGTTATAGATGGTCACTTTGTAATCTATAGACCCGTTAATTGGAACGGTTGCCGGGCCTGTCTTCATAATTCCCATCTGCAAATCAAGCTTCCCGTTGTTTCCAAGTCTCATGATGGCCTTGCCATTATTCAGTGATTCCTCGGTTACATACGTCGCGCCGATTCCACCCGTTTTGGAAATCGTCTGTTTACTTGTTAAAGCCTGATAATAGGGACTGTCAGCAGGTGGGTGGAAGTACGCTGCCGTCTTGGCTCCATCACTCGCATTGCCCGCATTGATGTAACGGGATGTGTCACCCACCTGATCAGGTGCTACCTGAAATGTCGGTTTTACTTTATAACTGATTTTAAAAGAACCGCCTGCTGGCGCGCTATAGTCTCCAGGCTGCGGACTTGTCCGGTTTTTGAAACGGTAAATATGCGATTGCATATCATCTGCGTCAATATACCATGTAAGACTGCTAACGCCTGCGACGGTTTTAATGACCGCCTTACTTCCATACCCCGCGAATGCATACGCTGTACCACCGTTTATATTCGTACTTGTGTCTACTGTCGCAACAGCATCCCCGATTTTTAACGTGGACAGATCCACAGCAAAATCATTGCTGATATCGTCTGCAACAACGATAGCACTCGCGATATCTGCCGTTTCCCTACCGTTCCCCAGATCCGTGGTTTCCGGTATGTTGAGAAGCGGAAGTATCGTTGTAGTAGCCTCAACATCATTGGTTAAACCGGAGAAAGCTGACTTCACAATGTCATACGTTGGGGCAAATGTGTAATAACTACTGTATACAAATGAATTGGCATAGTTAAATCCATTAGGCCCCTGAGATGCATATGCACTCAGTTTGTCATATGTGTTCTTGGCAGTACCATAGTTATAATTACTATCTTCCTTATTCTCGTTGACTCGTTTCGGATCAAGTCCTGCCCACGCATACACAGGTTCGTTACCGTTATACGGTCCATTGATCGCTGTTGTGGAACCTAACCCTACAGTATACACTTTGGACTGAGTGGCTTCTCCCCCATTGTATTCGGTGTATTTACGGTCCATAAGATCCTTCATATATGCACCGGTAAGAATGGTTAACGCAGCAATTTCCGGATCACCTGTATTTGCCAAACCGACGCCCGCTGTAGCTGGCACATACTTGTTAACATTCGTTCCGCTTTGATTATAATTCGGGATTGTTGTAGCCTCAGCTAATGCATTGGCAAAATTGGTCTCAAATGAACTGCCTTTCGGCGAAAGAGACCATGCTTTCTTGGCATGAATTGCCGCTCCATCAGATAGAAGGAATAAATAAGGCTGTCGCTTTGGACCTGCTCCCTTCGTTCCCACCTTACTCATCGTCTTCGAGACACCGTACATGATTCCGTCCTGAGTGGGAGTGCCGGGCCCTAGTCCGACTGCAGGTTGTGTTCCAACGGAACTACCATCTTTGATTAGATTACTGTTCAAAGTAACCGTTTGAGTATTGCCACCTACGTATTTCAGATAGTCTTCTGTACCATGACCCGAACTAAATTCGTAATGTCCCATCTCCATAAATGTACCGAGATGGTTAGCATCAGCTGATCCCCCGAACCAATATACCGCAACACGGTTGTTGGAATTGGCGTTCATGACTGTACGGATGGCGTCATTTGCAGCCTTAGCCATAGCTTCTACGCGATAATAAACGCCTGCATCTCCAGCTGTGAGCGCTATTTCTTTACCGCTGCGGGTACCCATTGAAGAACTCATATCCAAAATAAAAGTTACGTCTGCCGCAGATCCGTTCGCATTGCTGTTACCGCCAACGCCTGGATTCGTGGAGTTGGATGTCATATATTCTTGTGCTAGCGCAGATAATTGAATATTGAATGTACCATCACTCTCTGCCGTAACACTCTTGTCTGTCCAGATCCGTCCATCTGAGGCAGCTGTACCGAAACCAGCAGGTGCTGTATCTGTGACCGGATCGGCCGTTAACTTCACACGATATTGCTTGTAGTTTGCCTCTGCTGTGGTTGGAGCGTTATTTGCATAGGCTACTGAACCTAATAATGCAGATAGGCCACTCCCCCCCAGGATTAAACATACCGTGAGCACAATAGAAATGATTTTTTTGATGCCTTTGGTCATATCCTTTTTGCCTCCATATAAAATTGAAATGTAACTGGTTTCTTGCTGTAGATAATCCTGAATCCCCTTTCATATATGCAACCCAGTTAACTTGCTATAGGGAATTCTTGTGCCTGATCTACAAACGTGCATTAACAAAGCAATCTACTGAATCTATTATTGTCTATGACCTACTTTCTATATAAAAGATGATTAGCGAAATTCAGTATAACCTCTGTCGCTAAACAAATACTGAACAACAAAAAAGCCTCAGGAAAATCCTAAGGCTACACACTATTAATATAATTAATTCGAGTTCTATTTTATGATAGGATCGTTCCAAGCAAAGGAAACTGACGCATCAGGGGCGAAAAGGCGGTAAAAGATGTACTTCAGTAGGTTTCAAGACACGCCCTAGTTACGCGCTTGATTGTGAAGCTTCAAAAACACCTGATAGCTGCGTTCAGCACAGGAAGAGATCGACACCGGATCGAATCCAACCAGATCGGCGTACAGCGTGTCGTTTAGTGGAGCTGTCCAGGATTCGGGCAACTGTGCTGCCCCAAGGCGCGCACCCATGATCGAGCCAACCGTAGCTCCATTACAATCGGTGTCGAGCCCACCATAAACAGACGTGACAACCGCCTTCTCAAAATCATTGCCAGCATACACCAGCGATGCTGCTACCAGTGCAGCATTGTTATTGGTATGCACCGCATCATAATGACTGAACGTATCCCAGATCCGGCTTACCAGTTCCCGCTCACTGCGAGCCGAGAGTCCGATCTCCATGCCTTGAAGCACATCGGCGGCCAGTCGGCTTGTGTGTGGAATCTCGCTGAGTCCGATTTCCACAATGCGCTCGCTATTATTTTCCACAAACGCCGCAGCGATCATCGCTGCATTCAACATCTCACCATAAATACCATTCTTGGCATGAGAAAAAGAGGCATCTCTCCAGCCAAGTTCGGCTGCCAGTTCAGGTCGTCCGGCTACACCATATGCCAATCCGTCAGCGCGGATTGCAGCTCCGATCCACTCGCGGTATGGATTGAGATGCATACGTACACGTTCCTGGCGTAGTGTCCAATCCGCAGGTTTATCCGACTTCAGGTGCGAAGTCTCCTGGGCAAAGTTCATGTATGCTTGTGTCTCCGCTGTACATACCTGACTGTATGTGAGACGGTGATGCCACAGTTTTCCGATATCCCACGAATCCCAGTCCAGGCCTTTTTCCTCCAGCAACAGCAAGCCTAGTATCGTGTAACGAATATCATCATCGCTCTCCATAAACCGAATTTTCTCTCGGACACTTAAAGGCCCCAGTTCTGTCAAACTCAAGCCATACTCGTTCTCCGCACGGGAATGTTCAGGAGTATACCCTCGAATCGGCCAGGCATCAGCTCCCTTGAACCAAAGCTCAATATTTTCCCAGCCTGGGCGTCCATCCTTACCGTAGAGGTAATCGGGGTGTTCCAATGGCTTCCCTAGTGCACACCCAACACTTCGCCCGAGCCAAGCCCCGTAGAATTTATCTCGCCATACTTGCTCACTCCAGTCCGCTTGAAGCTCGCGAGGGCCCTCTGGACGCAAAGCACGGATGTCTTCCAAATTCGAAGGTTCTGCAAAAGGAAAATCAGCGGACACCTGGAGTTCCATCAGTTCTTGGTAGAGTTGCAACAGCTTGCTCTCATCATCAGCGGCCTCGTCCCACTTTTGCATTAACCCCTGAGTGTCACAGCCTTCCTCACCACGTTGAAGCAGTTCAAGTCGCACCGTCTCTCGCAGGTCAGTCCACCCTGCCATATTACGAATCCCCTTGTGTAGATTGCTGTACACGAGCATCCAGAATAGCAAGTGCATCATAGATGAGACGAATGAACGCATCACGGTTAACATCCAGCAGCACATTCACGTTAGGCTCACGGTCTGTCTTCGTGCGCAAGTCGCCCACGGTCATTCCGCGTGTGTATGTTCCCTGTGTTTCAATCGTCACATCCAGCATTTTGCTGTGGAACAACTCGGGCTGTAGCAGCCATGCAATGGCACACGGATCATGCAGGGCATTGCCATGGTAACCCATCTTTTTGCCGTAAATCGAGTAGAAGTCCAGTAGTTCTCCAACCATAACTGATACAGGGCCGCGTGTTTTCAAAGCTTCAATCTCTTCGTCAAAAATAGCCGCTTTATCCGTCACATCCAGTCCACTCATCGTGATCGGAATCCCTGATTCAAATACAATTTGGGCTGCTTCCGGATCAACGTAGATGTTAAACTCTGCTGTACGTGTCACATTTCCATAGGCAATGCCTCCACCCATCATGGAAATGCCAGCAATCCGTGATTTCAGTTCAGGATACGCCCGAATCAGGGTAGCAATATTGGTCAACGGTCCAATTGGCACAAGGGTGATCGGCTCATCCGAAGACAGCAACTGATGACGTATAAACTCTACAGCACCTACCTCGATGGCACGAAAACGACTTGGCGGCAGTACAGGGCCATCCATTCCCGATTCGCCATGAGCTTCCTCTCCGGTCACCAAGGCACCCAACAACGGCCCTTTCGCACCTTTCGCTACCGGGACGTTAGCCCCGACAAAACTGAGAATTTTGAGTGCATTATTCGTAATCTTCTCTAAGGTCTGGTTACCACCCACCGTTGTGATGCCCTTAATCTCCAGCTGCTCAGGGTGAGCCAGCGCCAGCAAAATGGCAATTGCATCGTCGTGTCCTGGGTCACAGTCAATAATAATAGGTTTCGTCATCGTTATCTCCTCAGTTCGTTTTTTGTGCGAGTTTACGTCTCTTCTTGCGTGTCTCAGCAATCGCATAAACAATTAGTCCGATCACAGTAGCCACATAAGGCAATGTACCGATCAGCTCAGCTGGTATCTTGAGCACTTGCAGTGCATTGGCCAGCGCCTCCGCTCCACCGAAGAGCAGTGAAGTCAAGGCTGTACCTACCGTTGTACTGCGTCCCATGGACTCCGCTGCGATGGCAATCCAGCCCCGGCCAGCAATCATATCTCTGGTGAACAGAGACAAATATCCCATCGACATGTAGGCCCCGCCCAAACTGGCGAAGAATCCACTTAGTAGCAAAGCCATATACTGAATCTTCACGACACTGACACCAACCGACTGTGCCGCATGCGGATTCTCGCCGACGGAACGAATTTGCAGACCTAGTGGCGTACGTTTTAATAAATAATAGACGGCAATAACGGCTAGAATGGAAGCATACGTCAAAATATGATGCCCTGACAGAATCGGGCCAAGCACCGGAATTTGTTGCAACAGCGGAATGTCTATACTAGGTAGCACCTTGCTCGGCAAAGACGTGGATGAACCTTTGTCTCCACTAAGCAAGTACAGTAAAAATACCGTCCCCCCTGATGCAAACATATTAATGGCAACGCCGCCCAGAATAATATGTGTCTTGAACTTCAGGGTGAAAAAAGCAAGCATTCCGGCAATTGCCGTACCCGAGAGGACAGCACCGAGCAATCCAATCCAGGCGCTAGCTGTGTAGGAACTGACCACAACTCCAGCAAGCGCAGATACTAGCATAATGCCCTCCATACCGATATTGATGATCCCCGCTCGATTGGAGATCAATGCACCTAAAGCCGCGAACAAAATCGGAGTAGTAACCCGTAATACAGAGAAGGCAAAATCCGTCGTTAAAATGACGTTCAGCAAGCTATTCATGCAGTTTGGCCTCCTTCAGCAGCATCCGATTCTTCCAGAACTTCAAGAACTGCTCCGCAGAGATCAGCAAAATAATGACTGCTTGAATAATGGAAATCATCTCGGAAGGCACATCCGACAAACGAGCCATCAGGTCCGCACCGATACGGATATAGGCGAGGAAGAGTGAGGCACCAATGACGGAAAGAGGATTGTTCTTGGCAAGCATGGCCACAAGTGCACCATCCAGTCCATATCCCGGCAATGCCGTCCATTGAAAGCGATTATACATGCCCAGCACTTCGACCGAACCACCCATACCGGCAATAAAACCTGCAATTAGGTGCACCAGAATGATGACTTTTGCTGTTTTCATACCGGAGTATCCAGCAAATTCGCGGTTGGCTCCCGTCATGCGCAGCTCATATCCCCACTTCGTGCGATACATGAAATAATGAGCAAGAACAATCAACACCAGCACAATGATCAGTCCGGTATGCAGCCGTGTGCCTGGCATTATTTTGTCCAGCTGTGCCGTCTCGGCAAATTTATAAGATACATTCGAGAACGCCTTGGCATCCCGCAGGTGATAATTCAACAGATACAAGCCAATTCCAAAAAAGATGCTATTAAACATCAGTGATGTGACCAGTTCATTGGCATTCCATTTGGCCTTTAGATAACCGGGAATAGCTGAGAGTAGTGCACCCACAATCGAACCCGCTCCAATCGCCACGATCGGGTGCATAATTCCGTTCATGCTTAGATGAATAGCCAGAATGGCAGCAACAATGCCTGAGATATAGAAGATACCTTCAGCACCCAAATTGAACATGTTCGTTTTAAATAGGAGTGACACCGACAGCCCTGTAAACATGAGCGGAATTGCCATTTCCACAACATTGCCCATGCGGCTTAAGGTGGACAGCGGCTCAAACAGGAAGATGCGGATAGTCTCTACAGGCTGGCTGCTCACCAGAGAGATAATAATAAATGCAATAGCTAAAGAAATAAGAATGACTGCTGCCGTGCGGTATACTTCAAAATATTTTAATCGGATCATGGGGAAGCCTCCTCCTCATACTGCTCCTGCTGCTCACGAATCCCAAGCATGTAGAGACCCAGCTCCTCTTCGCTGACGCTTGACGGCGAATCCAACCGGGCGGCAATCTTGCCGTCATATAACACAAGCAGTGTATCACTCATTTCCAGAATTTCATTCAGATCAGCCGATACAAGCACAATTGCAGAGCCCGCATCCCGTAGCTCCAGCAACTTCTGATGGATAAACTGTGCCGCTCCAATGTCCACCCCCCGCGTAGGTTGCTCTGCTATGAGCAGATCCGGTTCGGTTGAGCACTCACGGGCAACGACTACCTTTTGCATATTGCCTCCTGACAACATACCGATTGGCTGTGACGGGCCGGAGCAACGAACCTTGAATTCCTCCACCAGAGAACTTGCCAGCTTTTGAATGGAGGACATGCTGAGAAGTGGCCCTCTATTAAGCGATTTCGAACGATAGCGGGTAGAGATCAGATTATCTGCAATACTCGCCTCACCAGCTGACCCCTGACGCATCCGATCTTCCGGAATGTAGGAGACGCCGAGCCCACGAATCTCACGGATACCGAGTGAATGAATATCCTTTCCCTTCATTTCGACCTTGCCTCCTGCATAGCGGTTTCCCAAGCTTCCAGTCAGTGCTTCTACGAGCTGACTTTGCCCATTGCCTTCTACACCAGCAATCCCGACAATTTCTCCTGCACGAACATGAAAGCTGATATCCGACAACAGTGCCTTGCCTTCGGGATCAACTGCCCCTAAATTCTGCACAGACAGTACAGGCTCACCATAATTCTTCTGCGTCTTGTCATACTTAAGCACAACATCCCGTCCAACCATTAGCCGTGATATTTCCTGTTCTGTCACATCTGCAATGTTAAGCACACCCTCGGTACGTCCGCCACGCAAAATGGTAATTCTATCGCAGATCGCTTTCACTTCTTTCAGCTTGTGCGAGATAAACACAATCGTATGTCCTTTTTCTTTCAGCAGCTTCAACTCTCGGAACAACTCTTCTGTCTCCTGTGGAGTTAGTACGGCTGTAGGCTCATCCAGAATAAGTATTTCTGCACCACGTAGCAGAGCTTTCAAAATCTCTACCTTTTGCTTCATCCCTACGCTCAAATCCTCAACCTTGGCCCTTGGATTCACGGACAGATTGTACTTGCGCGCCGTTTCCTCCGTCATGCGGACAGCTTCTGCATAATGAATGCCCACACCACGTCTCGGCTCCATGCCGAGCACCATATTCTCAGCCACGGTGAAGGAAGGAACGAGCATGAAGTGTTGATGCACCATACCGATTCCAAGCGCAATAGCATCCTGAGGGTTGCCAAGCTTGATCTGTTTTCCTTTTAACAAAATCTCGCCTTCGCTCGGCTCTTCCATGCCAAACATCATCTTCATCAATGTAGACTTGCCCGCCCCGTTCTCCCCGGCGATGGCATGAATCTCTCCCTCCTGCAAGGAGAACTGAACATTCTTGTTAGCAACCACCCCATTGGGGTAAACCTTTGAAATATTACGCATTTCCAACAGTGCGCCGGACATGTCGGGTTGCTCCTCTCTACTAACAATGTGCACAAAAAATGTACAGCCGAAAATGCATCAATGATCATGACTACATCTCCAGCTGTACAACATACACTCGGTTATTTCACTCCGATGATCCTATCCAGTAAACGAAAGTTTATGCTTATCTTATGGCTTCACGCTATTACGGATCGCTTCGATCTCTGAGGTTTCCATGCCCATCGCATTGGATACCTTAATCTCTTTGTTTTCAAGTTTCTTCTTGATCTCTTCTACTTTCGCTTGCAGATCAGCAGGGAATACACTTGTATAGATGTCATTCTCCGCAATACCAACACCGTTCTCGACAAAGCCCATCACCTGGCGCTTTCCTGTCTCCAGCTTGCCCTCTTTCGCCTGGGTCACGGCTTCCAAAATCGATGTGTCGATCTTTTTGATCGCAGAAGTAATGATAAGGTTAGCTTTGGCAGGGTCTGTCTCTTTGAGCAACGCAGCCTGGTCCGAGTCCACGCCGATCGCATACTTGGTTTTTTCCTTGGCTGCATCAAAAATCCCCAGGCCTGTACCGCCCGCTACGTTAAAAATCACGTCAACTCCCGAGTTATATTGAATAAGGGAAAGTTCTTTTCCTTTGGCCGGATTGACGAAATCACCAGCATAAGATACAGCGACCTTA
The DNA here is from genome assembly GCF_003719335.1 of Paenibacillus amylolyticus. Lineage (GTDB taxonomy): Bacteria > Bacillota > Bacilli > Paenibacillales > Paenibacillaceae > Paenibacillus > Paenibacillus amylolyticus_D. The sequence goes on along the minus strand of NZ_RIAS01000004.1, from coordinate 31,234 downwards.
ATATTTGGATCTACATACTTAGCTCCTTCAATGTAACCGACGAGAAAAGCATTGATACCGGGAATGTCCATCCCGCCCAGGAAACCGATCAGGTTGTCCTTGTTTGCATTTGGCATGTCCGACTTGGTCGTGAGCGCCGCAACCGCTCCCGCCAGAAAGGATACTTCATTAGTAGAATAGGACATATTATATACATTGGCCGGGGCATCCTCGATGTCTGTATCGTAGTTAATGAACGTTTTATCCGGATGCTGCTCCGCAGCAGCATTAAACATTTCTGTAATTTCAGAGCCACCAGAAATGACGATGTCCCAGTCCTCAGCAGAAATATCGTTAAACGTTGGCTCCCACTTTGTTTTGTCTGCACCCATTTCAATGACCTTGGTCTTAGCGCCCAGTTCGGACTTAACTAGCTCAAGACCATGATTAGCAGCGTCGAAGAAGGATTTGTCTCCCAGTGTACCTGGAATCAGCAATACCACTTTCAGTTGATTGGTCTGCTCACCGCCATTCCCCGTTCCTGCTGAACCCGTTTCACCTGTTGTACCCTTCTTACCTCCACATGCGGACAGAAGCAACAACAACGCTACCATACAAATTACCAACGCATTCTTCTTCATGTTCTTTACTCACACCCCTGTTTGTTGTTAAAATCATGGATAATCTGTCGTGCTTACAGCCCAGCTTTATAAATCATGTAAATTAAAACCTAATTCTGAATTGTAATGCGTTTTCTTTTCTGCTATAACCGAACGTAAAAACGATTACTTTCATTTAACATTCGTTTATGAGTATGATCATAACAAAATCAAGCCATTATATTTATATGATTTCGGTCGCTTTTTTGTACGATTCGGCTAATTGTCGAAATTAGGGGGAAACAATAATGGATCAAGTTCTATATGTTGTCAGAGCCGAACACGCCCGGTTCACACATATCATCCCTCATCGCCATGAATGTTATGAGTTGGTATATTATTTTAAAGGGAACGGGACATCCATGATTGGAGAGCATAACTACCATTTTCAAGCTGGAACCTATGCACTTATTCCGCCACACCAACAGCATGATGAGGATCATCGCGGGGACGCTGAGGTACTTTTTGTTGGATTTCAGACGGATCTGTCCGAAATTGCCGAGCTGCAAGGCATGCATCAGGATGACCGGGAGCATAACATCCATAACTACATGCTACAGTTGAACACGGAATATACACGGCGGGGTGAAGGTGCTCAGGATTACCTGAACGACCGTCTACACCATATGTTACTGCACTTGCTCCATCGTGGAGGTAACAGCATGTACCCTCTGTTCTCCGGAGATCGACTCCAACATGTGCTTTCATATATAAATGAACATTTCACACAACGTCTCTCCATCGAGATGTTAGCGAACATGTCCGGATATAGCTATGATCGCTTCCGGCATCTGTTCAAAGAGAAATACGGAGCCTCCCCTTCTCGATATATGCTAATTAAACGCCTGGACTACGCCAAGCACCTTCTTGCCAGCACACAGATGTCCATCTCCGATGTCTCAGCCGAGGCGGGATTCGTGAACGATGCGCAGTTCTGCAACATGTTCAAAAGAGAGACCGGCATAACCCCGCGCTCTTATCGCAAAAACTTGCAGATAAAAAGCATCTAGCACCCTCGATTCATGCTCTGTAACAGAGTGAGGGTGCCAGATGCTTTTTTGGGGTTATACCTCGCCTGTTGCTACGTTCAACTTAACGAACGAAAAACGCCCTATCTACTGGTTTGTTGATAACCGTAAACAGGACGTGAGATTGTTCTTATTTTTATGGATAGACCTTGTAAAAACCGGCACGTTATAATACTCCCCAAATCCCCTCTCGTCAAGAAATAATGTGCGAATGAGCGATATAATGAGCGAGCCCCCCTTATGCTTTCTATACAGTAATGAATTTCCGGATATGCAGGGCAATATCACTTTTTTCAATTCATCCGGTATCACGTAAAATATTGTTCAGATTGATGAGGAATTAAGAAAGGAGCTTTACATGAACAGCGTGGATAAAATCCAATTTTTTCTCTTTTATGGCGAAGAGATCGACCTGTTTGGCGGGCATGAAATGGTCAAGGTGCGGACGCTTGGCAAATTCGATGATGAAGACCGCGATAATTTTTTACTCCCTGTTAGAAAGTGATGGCGTAGGATAAACTGCACAATGTTTGCTTTACTACTAAACTTTGTAGATTAAAAAGAAAGAATATCATTTTCCCAATTATATTAAGGGCCTCCTTTACAGGATGGCCCAGCATTAAATCAAACTTTATCAACAAAAATGAATACATTGCCGAAATGTTTCATGAATCTTTTATACTCGGCGTTTTCTTTTAATACAATGATGGAGGGATAGGCATTTATTTTGCGTTGTTTCAACGAAGCGAGAAATTCCTTCTGCATCATGCAATGAAACTTTCCTTCCCTATACTGAATAAGAAGTGGTGGGGACATCGATGTATCATCACTTTCGCTTGCTACGTTCTCCACGTTATCGAATTCTTCATACTGAATAAGGCGTAATGGAAACTGCACCACTCCAAAGTATAAACCATCTTCCTTTATGAGTCCCTGCACATCGGGAGAGGCCTGGCAAGTGAGCAACAAATAGCATTGTATCCATTCTTCAAGCATGCCGGTATTGGCATAGCTTACAGCCGATTCTAGTATCGGAGAATACGTTAATTGTGCATCGGTATGCTTCGAGTAGATGATTTTCTTAATGGAGTCCAGAGATAAATAATATTCATCCGCAAGTTCTGATACAGTGAGCCCATGAGCGTACTTATTTCGGATCATTCGATTGCGCTTTCTGAGTTGAGTTCGGTAACCCGACGTTTCGCCCCAACCCTTTTTTTCCTCCCCGGAAGGAATATACAATAGTTTGCCTGCCGCATACTTCTGAACTTCTTTCATCAGTTCCTCGGGAAGAACATCGCTAGCATTGATATATTTCATAATATCACCATCTATAACGCGTAAATTCGATCTTTTAGTTCACTGATAGACTTCATAATGGACCAGCAGGACTCCGTATCATCAATAGATGCGTGCCAGCGCAAGACGTCAATGCCTTTATAATAAGCCATACATAGAAATCTTTCCTGAAAATCGGGTATGACAATCTCCCTTTTTTTGCAGTAATCAAATAATAATTCTGGAATACGCAAGTATGGCTTATTTAAATCCATAATTACAAAATCGAGAAGAAAATCGCCGATGCCGGATCTGCTCCAGTCAGGGAATCCAACCGTCGTTTTGCCATCCGTGATCATATTAACGAAGAATGTATTGTTATAGACCAAATAGCGTTTCCCCTCACAATACGGGATTCTATCCTTCATTTCCTGCAAATATGTTTCAAAAAATTCACGATCAAGTATCGTTGTCTCGAACATCTCCTGCCAATTGTACCAATAGCCCTCTTGAGGTTCTGCGAATGTTTCGATCAGAAATTCTTTACAGCTTCCGTATTCTGTTTTGCATTCCTCATCAAATTCACCGTAGCCCTCGATTCCCTGGATATCAGATACATGAATTTCCATGATCTTGTCAAAAAATAGCTCGTGGCACTCCGCAAACTCTTCCAGGTTTAATTGATCAGCGATACGTCCATTCGGCGTCATATTTACGTTTTCAGATAGCATCGAACGAATCATGTGGTCTTTACTCATCTCTTCTTCTCCCTTTCCAATTTTGGATTGATCAGGTGCGCATCTGACATAGGAAAAGGATACCACTCGAATGGTGCGGGATATAGGTAATGAATATCTTAAGTGAACTTTACATAGCTCTATAAAAATTCCCCTATACTTGGATCAGGGTTTACCATGCTGTGTTCAAACATACGTTTAAGGCCATCCTCTGATGGATGGCCTTCAATACAAGTAACCGCACTACTATTCTATTATCTTGGAATAACAGGTATCCAAATCTCGCTCTTAAAGTTGGGAGATGACACATCTTTACCTTCATTCCATAAGATTTCCGGTCCTTCCGCCACTTCATAGCTGGCAGAAGGAAACCATTCGGAATAGATTCGACCCCATACCTGTTGTAACGTTTCCGGGAAAGGTCCAACCGCTTCGAAGACGGCCCACGTCATTGCGGGAACCTCTAACTTTGCAAATCTCTCAGGAAACTCCTTGGATGATGTAGCAGCACCTATATAATGGTCCAGCTCTCCTCTTTCCTCCATTCGCCCTTCAGAAAAATGCACCGAAGCTGAAATTAATCCCTGTGGCTCAACATTGGAAAGTTGTTTCAATTCACCAATATCCTCACTGGTTAAGCTTTGCCACATTGATGCAATTTCCGGGTTCACCCCGTCAAATTGAATGGGTACCCTTTTCATGATGCCTACAATATGAAACGATTCCTTCTCAACGATACGATAGTTCATTGCATTTCCTCCCTGAACGGTTAATTGGAAGGTCATTTGCGGATAAGCCACTAGAGAGGGAGCATCGGATTTGACTGAAGAGGGTGTTATCCCGTGTAAAGCTTGGAAGGCTCTGGAGAAGGCATCTGCTGATCGATAACCATATTTCACAGCCACATCCACAATTCTTAAATCACCAGCCTGAAGTTCGAATGCCGCGAGTGTCAGACGTCTCCTCCGAATGTACTCCGACAACGGAATGCCTGCAAGAAAGGAAAACATTCTTGAAAAATGATACTCTGAACAATGAGCCCTTTTTGCCGCTTCCTTCAGATCGATGTCTTCCTCAAGATGCTCTTCAATATACTGTAAGGCTCTATTCAGATTGGCCAGTGAATCCATTCAAATGACCTCCTTTCAGGTATAGAATATCAAGAGTGGAATGTTCACATCCGACATTTCATGCACAGATTTGTGGGACAGTTAACTTGAACGAACCATTTGATTATTTATAGTCATTCATCGGCCCTTTATCCATGATCACTTCTACCATTTTGGAAGATCCCATCTTGAGCTTGGGCCTATTCTCTGAATTAGGCTTACTATAAAGCTCCAATGGACTTATGATTACACCGTCTGGTGTGTTATACAGTATTCCTGGTACACAGGTATATATCTTATCATTGTTATTAGCATTCTTAGCCGAGATCGTAACAGAGGTTCCCTCATGATTATCTATACTCATCGAGACCTTGTATCTGTAGAAAGAACCTGTCCCATTGGACTGAGCTGAATAAACGACAGGAACAACGGCAAGAATATCATCTCTTAATCTTAATTTGATAACCTCTGTCTTAATGGCTTGGTTGCTTCTTCCCACATCGCCCATATGTTCCACGGCCCCGTTACCAAAGCTTTGAAGAGGAGGTACGCCCTTTGCACCGAACATAGCTACATCAATCTGCTTCCCATCCTTATTGTAGACCAAAGCGTAGATATCATAATCCGTTCCAGTCTCCCATGATACTGTAGCTGTAATTTCTGGTGTTTTATCAATGAGTACTGACTTTTGCCCTTTTTCGAGGTTAATCTTACCCGTCACCTTTTGAAGGTTTAATGATGACTTGGATGGTTGCGTATTTTTATGATCAGCAGCAGCAACACTTGTTGAATCAGGGGTTTTTGATGATTGATCGGAAGTATTCTGAGGTTCGGCAGGCTTGCTCGGCTCGTCCGCTTCAACCTCAACACCATAGTTTTTACATAATCCTTCAAGCCCGGAATTAAATCCGCGCCAGATTGATTTTGCCTTGGTTTGCCCATTCCTTAGATATAATTCCAGAACTACGATTCCATTTTCGTTTGTGAAAACAGAGGGTGATAACTGAATAATTGTACTGTCAGTACATATTTCGGCTGTCAGATTTTTCACATTCGAAAATCCAGTGTTCTGATCCTCTGTCAGTGTTATCGCTATTTTGGTTATCCCTTCAGGTACTTTATCCATATCAAAATTAATTCTATGTACTTTTGTATTGCCCACTTGCTCGGATGGTAAAAGAGTGGCTACACCTGTGGAACTTGTTGGTTGATTGTAAAAAATGATCCCGCTATCGCCTTGTACCTTGTCAGAATCCGTTAAAAGGAAGGCCGTTAATGAAACATCGATAGAATTCGAAATCTCGTGGCTAATCTTGATACTCCCTTTTGCTGAACTTAAAGTTGTATTTGCCCCCATCTGAAGAAACTGACTCACTCCAAATCACTCCCTATCCATAGATGTCTCGTACTCAAGCTGATCTTTTCATTCGCTAAGCGCAGAATATGTACTGACTCACTTATATTACCACAAGAAGGAAATACTTAGGAGCTGAATTGCCGCCAGTAGTTATCAGTTGCTTTTCCCCTCTAAAAACAGGAAAAAAACGCCCTGTATACTGGTTTATTGAAACCGTAGCAAGACGTGAGCTGATTTTTATGCGTATATTTACGGGTCAATGTCTCTTATTAAATCTTTGGATCGCTTCTTTGCTTATCGGTTCAAAAAAGTTTACCAAGTTGCCCTCCGGATCACGGAATAGCATCGAGCGGTTTCCCCACGGCATTGTGGTTGGTTGTTGCACCCAATCATGAATGAATGTTCTCAGGCGCTCATATTCCGCTTCGATATCAGCAACATGAAACTCCAAAATGACCGGATGATTCATGGCCCTGGATGCATTTGCAGCGTCGACTCCAAATAATGCTGTGGTCTGGGTGTGCCCGATAGCAAGCGTACATGATGGTAAAACAAACTCTGCAAATACAGGTGCAGAGCGCTCCGCCGATACCCTAAGGACGTGCTCATAGAACGCCACCAGGCTATCTACATCTTCAGTAATCATGCGTACAGAAGCAAAATTCACAATAGATCATCCTTCCTCGTCTTCTTCATTATTTCTCCCTAAATCTTGTTCCTTGCCTCTCTTCTTTGCTGTACTGATCTGATTATAAAAAAACGCCACTGACAACGTTATGTCAGTAGCGTTTATAGGCATTCTCAAGACTTACATATCTCGAAGCAACGAGGTATCCAATTCCCCTCTCCCCAAATAACCGCTGCAGAGGACAGGACGACCGAGGACTTCATGACTTGCGATTTTCGTCTATTGCGCTTAAGAAATTCGTCTATTTCACTTAAGAAAACTGACAGAAACCTGCTACGGGATGCTGTATTTCTGTACCTATTTTAGCGAAAATGTATAGCGAACCGAAACCAAATGGATAATCGCCATCCTCTCGAATCAATGTATCGGGATAACCATCTTCATCAACTTGGAAGAAGAACGACAGTGACTCTTTCTTGAGTTTTGCGAAATAATAGTCTTCATCCTGAATCAGTCTCGGATTACCGCCCGCCTTAATCAAAAAGGGCTGCTCCATTGAGTCTTCGTCCTTGCTTCGTTCTCCGAATAAGATAGAGTGTTTTATCAGATCCTTGTGAGTAAAGGATTCCTGGGTGCTTTCCGTCGAAACAGGATGTTCAATCACCTTGACTGAGCAATCAGGATAGATGTTATTTTCCAGATAGGTTTCACGATTTTCAGGGATAAAGATCGAAATCATGCTATCGGGTTTGAAGGGGTGGTTAAGGCTCAGATAAAAAGCATATTTTTGGTTACCTTCATGGATGAGCTCTGATTGGTCGTCAAAAAAATCGGGTGCATTGCCGCCGATCCAGCCTGCTCTATGTTCATTGGTTAAGAACGGTTTGGCATAATAAAGAATAGATTCTACTCTAGTAGTCAAAATATTCGCATGATTCTCTATCGTCACATTACAACTCCCTCTCCAGAATCTGATATTCACTTGTTTATTCGTAAATAGCCCTCATCACCATTATAAAGAAGACTTTTCTTTTCTCTAATCCACCTACGTTTAAACTCATTCCTGGAACTTTATTAAGAGCTAGGGGATAAAACAAAAAAATCGCGTGCTCTAAAAGAGAGCACGCGAGATGAAACCCAAAAATTTCGTGTTTTGTCATCGACCTTAACGCTTTCTAGCAACTACCGCTAGCCGGCCATTCTCAGTCGAATATTCACATGTGGACAGTACAACAAGCTTATCACCATACTGAGCGTTTACACCTGTGTCGTAAAGAGCGAGTTTTTTGATATTTTGAACATATGAATCAAACTCGGTGGATGTCTGTACATCCCCAATTTGATAGTATTTAAACACGTCATCTGATTTACGATACACTTTGGATAGAATCACAGCAACAATCTCGTACTCTTCCTTTTCGTAAAGCGTGCTAAACTCGAATGTAACGTGCTCTTTATAAAAGCTTTCACTTTTGTATTTCATTAGATCTTTAAACATCCAGCCACTTTTCATATGATGTCCATGAATCAGCAAAATATCTGAACCCCTGATCTGGCTATGCCTGTCCAAAAAAGGAAGGCCACCTTGGGTTTCCCTCTTATCGAAATCATGATTGAGATAATACTCCACATCCTGTGGATTTTGCATAACCGGGTACTCAATTCGAGTGCCGCCAATCTTTAGCCAGCCCACAATGTCCGAGTTCCGTTCGTAAAGGGCTCGAAATTCAGGGAGCATAACTGGATTTTTCTTCTTATTGAACAAAAAAGAGGGGATTGCATCCCCTCCGTTTTTATTCGACCCTTTCTCCCACATGTTCGCCAACTCATCTATTTTCTGTTGCTCAGCATAATCTCGCAGCAGCGTTCTCGAAACACCGATGAGGGAAAATACCAACACAAAGGAGGAAATGGCGATAAGAATTTTTTTGGTTTTGTTCATGTTCTTACCGCCTTTCCGGTCATTAAATGTGCTTTTTCTTCTTGTTACCGAGCAGACAGAAAGCGATCGTGATCAAGGACATCAGTGCCAAAATCATATAGAACATTGGCGATATACTGTTGTCTCCTGTTTTCGGAGCATCGTCCAACTCGTTGCTAACGTCATCCGTAACATGGTCACCTTTGCTCGCTCCACTGTTGCCATTATTGGTTCCGGTGTTGCCAGTGTTTGTTCCTGGAGTACCGTTATTGGTTCCACTGTTGCCGGTGTTCGTTCCCGGAGTACCGTTATTGGTTCCGCTGTTGCCAGTGTCAGTTCCTGGGATACTGTTATCGGTTCCTGGAACACCATTATCTGTTCCACTGTTCCCATTGTTCGTTCCTGGAGTACCGTTGTTGGTTCCTGGAATACCATTATCGGTCCCACCGTTCCCATTGTTCGTTCCTGGAGTACCGTTGTTGATTCCTGGGATACCAGGGTCGGTTCCACTGTTGCCGGTGTTCGTTCCTGGAGTACCGTTATTGGTTCCACTGTTGCCATTGTTGCCTCCGCTGTTGCCGCCGGAGCCACCACCTGAACGGATCGGCTTCATTGGCACGTCGTATTTGACAATGTCAAAATCTACAGAAATCGTACCGCTAGTGTGCGTTTCGTATCCATCCTTCGTTACGACCAGATAGTAATCTGCTTCAGGAAATACCATGTACGCATAGAATCCATTGACATCGCTATCCTGCTCTGGACTCTTGTTGTCGTGCGGCGGGAAATTCGGAACCGCTGGTAGGGTTACTTTTGTACCCGGAATGCGGCCTTTATCTCTATTCCGCTGTGTATCCGCATAATACAGTGTAACTATGGCTCCCTCAATTTTCTTGCCCGTGCTCGCAGTTCCTGTAGTTTCATCATAGACCGTACCGTAAGGGTCAACTAATTCCTCAGAAATATTCAGCTCTCCGTTAGCTTTCACGTCGAGTTGCGTCACTTTGAGGAGTAACTCCTCACCAGTCTCCACTTGATAACGAACTTCCATGGTATACTTCTGTTCGCTTAACCCTTCCACGGAGAAAGTTCCGTTCGAAGCCATTGGAAAAGCCTTAGGGTGACCATTTTCCGTAATATAATTACCGTCTCTGTCTTTCAGGTAGATATACATATGGCTGGTATGCAAGCTGTTAAATAGCTCTGTTGTTCCGTCCATTTGTTTGAGCATAATGATACCTACAGCCGTGATATCCGCTGGAATAGTCTCGTCTGTAACACTGCTGTTTACATTTGCTTTTTGCGTAAACTTAACAGGTACATCTCTCCCGCCTACTCGGTACAACTTCGTATATGTGATCGTGTAGTCCGTATCGGCTACGGCTGGGACCGCATATTCACCCTTCTCATTTGTCTCAATCTGAAGCTCTTCGCCTGTCTTCAGATCGGTCACTGTGATGGATGCATTCGGAATGACTTCTCCTGTATTGTTGTCACGCAGTACACCTTCCAGATAAGGGCGAGTATTCTTAAATTTAGCCTCCGCCGCTTTTTTCTCCGGAATCACACCCGTGCGAACAAAACGTTCAGGGTCTGTCACATAACCATCTTTCGTATAATCATCCTGCGTTACCGTATACTCGAGAGATGACGGCAGTCCTTGCACAATAAGTGTCTGGCCATCGGTAAGCTCGAAGCTATCGCCGTTCTTGATCATGCCCTTGCTGCCATCTGACTTCTCGTAGGCGTAGGACTCATCTGATCCCTCACCTGTGAAGGTGACTGTGTACTTAAACGGCTTGCTCTTATCTTCGTCTTTGCCTTTCACTGTGTTGCTGATGAGTAGTCCGCCCTTCAAGACGCGCACGTTCGTGAATGGAGCTTCTTCATCCATGCCTTTCATCACTTCGGAATAATACCGTTCCTCAGGAGTAGTCATGTATTCATCGGTTGTGTAATCTTTTTGGCTAACTGTGTATTTCAGATGTTTAGGCAGGCCTGAAATATCCAGTGTCTCTCCGTCCTTGAGGCGGAAAGTGTCGCCTGACTTGATCGTGCCTGTACTATTATCCGACTTCATGTAGGAGTATCTTTCATCTTTGCCTGTATCCTCAAAGTGGATGGTATACTCGAATTCCTTCGTCTTATCGCCACCGTTGCCCATGACCGTATTACTGATGGTCAGCTTGTTGACGATTCGTTCGTTGATGAAGTCCGCTTTATGATCACCTTTGTTCACAATGGAGCCGGACAGTTCTCTCGTATCAGGTGTAGTTGTATAGCCATCAGCGGTCGTATAATCGTCCTCGGTCACGGTATAGACCAGATTCGCAGGCAAAGCAGGAAGCAATACGGATTCCCCGTGCTTGAGGACGATCTTGTCTCCATTTTTGAGCGTTCCAGACGTATTATCCGATTTCTTATAGATATAGTCTCCGTCCTTACCTTCACCAGCGAAGGTCACGGTGTATACAAATCCTTTGTTCGGATCACTACCGTTGCCTTCTACCTTGTTGGTAATGGTCAGCTTGCCTTGGGCAGGTGTAGGCACAATCAGCGGTTGATCCGAGGTTACTTTTACTCCGTCTACCCAGAGTGGTTTCCCTGGTGTATTTCCTACATATACTTGATAAACCCTTGTCGTTGGCAACCAGGTATTTGTGTCAATATACGTTTCCTTCAGCTCATAGTAGCCTGGGTCAGGGAATAGCAGATTAAGTTTCCCTAAACTATCGGTTTTCCCTTTGGTAACTGTAGCTCCGTTGTCTTTTTTATAGAGTGTAAATTCTACGTCCTTAAGCGGATTTCCATTGGGATCTACTTTTCTCAGAGGCAGTAAAGCATTCGAGCTTGAACTACCTGCTACGTCTGAACTGTCCAGTGTACTTTCACTTCTGGCACTGACAGCACTCAGACTGTCATCGCCCTTCAGTTTCACCTCGTTGCCCATTTTATCTCCGGCTTTCGCTTTCGAAGGATCAACTTCAGTTTGGTATACAAACTGGTAAAACTTATTCGGGTTGTTCATTTTGAATTTGAGAACGGTAGTCCCTTCTGCACCTGGTGCAACCTCTACTTGAACTTCGCTATTAGGGTCGCTCAGGTCGAGAGATTCACCTCGTTCCAGAGTACCACTAGCTGTTAGCTTAGCAGGATAGACTGCCATACTAGGTGATGTCAACACAAGCTTTCCGTTAACTTCATAACGTAGGTTCATGCCTGCACCCAGGGTATCCTCCAGATAAACGCCCTGCTTCATGTTAAACGGCGGAGTATAGTTTACTGTCCATTCCAACACACCTGGAACAGGTTTAGTTACCGACTTGCCCAAAGTCTGGATCGGTACGATAATCTTACGCTGTTCAGAGACAATCTTTTCTACTCCACCCCAAGACATATGGAGGTCAGCTTTGTTATATAACACCTGCTTGTCCGTGCCACTCGTCGTGTATTCGTTCAAATATTCCTCTAAAGCTTCGTTAGAAGGTCTTGCCTTCACCAAGATAACATAAGGACTTTCCAATTTAGAAAAAGTGAACGTTCCTACGTTGCCATTATGGGTGAAGGAGCTTACGACATGAGCATCAGTGCCTGGTTCAATAATCGTTTTGGCATCGTTTCTCGTACCGTATTCTGTACCTGCACCGTTGTCGGAAAATCCTTTCCAAAGCTCATAATCTTTACCCTCAGAAAAAGGAACAAACTCCCAGCCTTCAGGCAATGTATCCACTAACTTCATATTGCTAATGACTCGATTACCGCCATCTTTAGCCATTTCCTCTGTGTTATATCCAGGCATGTTTACTCCTAGACGGAAGGTGACTGTCTTGGTTGTCCGGTCATAAGCAGAAATCGTCCATGCATCATTACTATCGTTTCTAATGTAACTGTTAACGTTATTTGGGCTAACATTTTCAAGTGTGCCATCTACTTTCAATGGTCTCGAAGCAAAGAGCATATCCTTGTTCAGCATTCGAAGGTGAAGATTGGCGCTGTTTTGCGCTTGTCTTACGCTTTCGCCATCAATGAGCAAAGCACGATTCGAACTTGTTTTCCCTACGTTGATGTCCTGTCTAAAAAGGATGTCCGGGTTGGTCTCCAGTGCACGGAAGCTGAAAGATGCGGAATTTTCCGTATATCCAGTCACCTTAATCAAGTCCGCCACCACTTTACCATCCACCGTTAAAGGGATCGCCTTCATCGTCAGATTGTCTGCACTCGTCTTCAGCGTTCCTGCCTTATACTGCTTCCAAAGCTGCGCGGAAGTTACATTTGCTTTGATCTTCGCAATGGTTTCTACACTCACTTCACCACTTACATCTACGGCATTGTCCAAGACGTCCAAATTACCGCCATGTACCAAGACATCATATACTGCCGCATTCGGCAGAGCATATTGTGGAGCAAGGTTAACCGTCCACGTGATGCTACCTTGGTTATAATCCTCTATAGATACAGCGCCTGACTTTGTGAAATTATGCGCGCCGATGTTAACGATGGCCTCATCCGTTACAGCTGTGGGCCTCGTACCCGCCTTCACATCGTTGTTCTGTATATCAGCCGGTGTATCCAGATTCCAGTTGGCACGAGGATCGATTCTGAAACTGGAACCACTTATTACTTTGCTTTTAATAAATAAATCCACTTTACCGTTAATATTTCCAAAAGAATACACGCCGTTTGCATCTGGTGTAATGGGTGTTAATCCAGATTCGGTGCCATCCTCTTGCCATTCAGCCGATAAAAAGTTCAGCCCGGCGGGTAAACCATTGGTAATCGTAAAGTCCTTTAACCCTCTTTTGTTATATTGGTTAACCGTGACTTTCCAGGTAATGGTCTCACTCGCATGATCGTATGAGGCACTGGATTGAATCCAGTCGGGAGCAAAGGTCATCTCCAGCCCAGCCTGTACAAGCATGCTATTGTCTTGTCTCAGTTCCACTTTACCATTCATATCCCGGTGGCTACGCCCCAGATTGCTTGGTGGGTTCCGATACTCGAAATAATACGATTCCTTAGGAATCCAGGTTTTATATTCCACTTTTGGCTCTGGACCTGTTCCTGATGGGAAAATGTAAGTCAGCGATCCGTCTGCTCCAACGACTGGGGATACGTTCTGATCGTTAACTTTGAAGGAACCCTCCACATAAATACCGCGTGAATTTCCAGATCCCGTATTATATGCTGAGGGATTGGTATAAAATGTCTTCCCGTCTAATGGCAATTTGATCGTTTTATCAAACTGGTCGGACGCGGATGCGGTTGACTGCCAAGTAATCGCGCCTTCAACAAATTGAGCCGGTTGAATTCCACGATAACTATACTGATCCCACCTGATCATTCCAGGCGAGGTTAACGTGATACCATACTCTGCTGTAACATTTGGATTCTCTAGCTGATATGTACTACCAAAGATGTTAACAGGCTTTTTATCACCGTAATTCAATCCTGTTACATCTGCATCAGCTGTCGTTTCGAAACTGAAAGTAATACCTCGTCCTACACCATTGAAAAAGTTATCATCACCGTCGAAGACAACTCGAATGCTATTTGGAGTAAAGTAGGTCGTACCCAGCTGTTTGGTGCCTGAGTCAGTCTGTGCATACAGGGGTCTCGTCGCTGTCGGAAGCACGACTTCCTTGAAGTAATCCTCTCTTTTCAGCTCAATCCAGTCACCCTTTTGAATGTATTTCTCAGGATCTGCATTCGTTGGATTGGAATCATCCCCATTGACAGGTACCTTGAGCCCTTCCGATTTGAGCGTAAATGGTTTTCGTCCCTGAATAATACCGTTCAGATCAATAACCACATTCCCTTGCTTCAACTCCAGTGGGAAGGATACATTAGATTCCATAAATACTGCTGTTTTGTCCATTGGGACAGCTGCTGCCATCATTATGGAATTGTCTGGTACATCGTACACTGCCTCAGATACCGAAGACGGTTTGTCCATACTCTGCGAGTCAGATCCGCTAACTGCTTCCATTCCAGTATCGTTAGGTACACTCTCTGCATATGCAGCAGTGGAGAACATCACTGTCTGCAAAACAAGCATAATTGCCAGAAATAAGGACAATAACGGTTTACCTACATTGCGTCTTTGCTTCAATACGAGAATCTCCTCCATTTCATAAATTTTGGGCGGAACCCGGAAACTTTTTCTCTCCCCTTACCCGCTCTTCTCCTTACAACAGGAAATTGATGAAAAATCCCATCAAATATATATGGCATACCTGACCATTATAAATTAGGGGTCTAACCAAATTCTGACCATAGGTATATTTGCCCTTTGGACATGATTCGTACTGAATTGTGTCCATTAGATATGTGGTGCATTTTAAGCTATAAATTATGGGTTGCGAATCTTATATCAAAGCAAAAAAGCACCCTGTCTACTGATTTGACAATCAGTAAACAAAGCGCAATTCATGGAGAGCCTAAATTTAATTTTTAATTCTAATTTCACATCATATTTATTCCCTGCACGATGTCAAAGTGGTGTGCTATTCGATTAAAATCTATTCGGGTATATATGGAAGATCCAGCATCTTCGGAACGTTGATCACATGCCTTTCCGTATACGTGAGAATACCCTCTGCGCCGTATTCACGGCCAATACCCGATTGCTTGAAGCCACCAAAAGGGAACCGAACATCAAGCCCCTGCACAGCAGCTGTATTGATCATGGTTGTTCCAGCTTCGAGTTGACGTGCCAAAGAGATGGCATCCTCTTCTTTTCCCCACACAGAACTCGTAAGTCCATATATGCTCTCATTGTGCAGTTTAATGACCTGCTCTTCATCGTCAAATGGCAGAACTGGAACCGTCGGACCAAACTGTTCCTCCACGACAATCGGATCATGAACATCGCAATCCAAAACAAGTGTAGGTTGCAGGTAGTAGCCTTGTTCAAACCGCTTTTGATCGAGGATTTGGCCGAGAGGGATGGCCTTGGCCCCGCGTTTCTGCGCATCTTCAACCAAACCATGCACGTACTCTCTCTGCTTCAGGTTATTAACGGGCCCCACGGTCGTGTTTGGATCAAAAGGATCACCAATTCGAATCCAGCGATTGGCCGCCTCTATATATTTTTCCACAAATTCATTATAAATCGAACGGTGTACATATACGCGTTTGGCAATCATACAGATTTGGCCTGTTGTCAAAAAGTTAGAGATGACAATCCGGCGCATGGCTCGTTCGTCTTGAACATCAAAGCTTTCCAAGAAGATTGCCGCGTCATTCCCGCCAAGCTCCAGCGTCATATCTTTAATTGTTTCGGAAGCGGCTTTGATAATATGCTTCGCTGTTGCAGTTCCACCTGTAAAGGCGATTTTCGTCACAAGAGGATGACTCGTCAGTTCAACGCCCACATCTGCATCACCGTATACAACATTGATTACACCAGCCGGGAACTCACTCGCAATGATCTCTGCCACCCTCGCCGCCGCCAGTGGTGCATATGGACTCGGTTTAAGCACGATCGTGTTGCCCGCAAGTAATGCAGGAGCGATCTTGATCGTAGATAGAGCAATTGGGTAGTTCCATGGACTAATCGCTGCCACAACACCAATTGGATCGTTGGATATAATGGTTTTACCATGGTCATGCTCCTGGATCTCTTCCGCCAGAACGGATGTAGCTTCATTACAAGCAAACTCCATCCACATCAGCGAAACAAAAATTTCACCGTGTGCATCATACAGCGGTTTGCCATGCTCTCTGGACAGCAAATGAACAATATCATTCTCCGCCGCTCTAATTTTCTCTATTGCCTTGCGCATCCGAATTATGCGTTCGTCAATGGAGGTCTGCTTCCATGTTTTGAAAGCGCCTGACGCGGCTTCAATAGCGATGACCGCTTGTTCTTTGGTCGTGACAGGAAAATATCCTACGATTTCAGTTGGATTAGCCGGATTCTCTTTTGCTAACTGCGAAAGGGATTTTACATGTTGACCGTTAATAAAGGCTTCAACGGTAACTGTCTCTTGATCTGCTTGAATAGTCATATGAAATCCCTCCGTTAACTCCATACTTCCTCTGCAATTTCCTTAACGTAACGAAGTTTGCGCCATTGTTGTTCTTCTGTTAAAATATTGCCTTCTTCGGTGGAAGAAAAGCCGCATTGCGGGCTCAAACAAAGCTGATCAAGAGGAACAAAGGTTGCCGCTTCTGCAATCCTGGCTTTGATCTGTTCTTTATTTTCTAATTCGCCGTTTTTCGATGTGATTAAACCAAGCACGATTTTCAAATCTGTTCGATTCACATATTTTAATGGCTCGAAACTACCTGAGCGCTCATCGTCAAATTCTAAAAATAACCCATCTACATTTAAGCCTCCAAAAATAACTTCAGAAGCATAATCGTAACCACCCGTTGAGAAATAGTTGGATTTATAGTTCCCCCGACAAATATGCATCGTCACAACTAAATCTGCCGGTTTATGAGCCAAGGTTTCATTAATCATACGCTGCATCGTTTTCAACTCTTCCGCCGGTTCCAAACCTTTAGCGCGCAGTTTATCATGACCAGCCTCTGAAAATAGGTCTGCCCAAGCTGTATCGTCTAATTGCAGATAACGACATCCTGCATCATAGAAGGCTTGAATGGCCTTTTGATAGGCCGCAATCGTATCCTGAAGGAATCGCTCCCGATCCGTATAGCTGTTGGCGCCGTTTTCCAATCGATAAAGAAGCATATTCGGACTTGGAATGGTTTGTTTTGCGACAGCGTCACCTGCATGTTTTTTCACGAATTTAAAGTGCTCCACAAAGGGATGCTTAGAAAAATCGACTTTGCCTACAACCCGAATTCCACCCTTGCGAGTCTGCATGTTATGGAACTGAGGTCCATCAATTTCCTCATACAGCTCTACGCCATCCAAGCCGCCCAGAAAATCAAAATGCCACCAGCTTCTGCGGAATTCACCATCCGTAATAGCGAGTACGCCATTTTCTTTTTGTTTCTCAATCAATCGGATAATCTCTTGATCCTCGACATCCCTTAGTTCCCCATATGTAATCGTGCCAGCTTTATATTGTTCACGTGCCTGACTCAAGTTCGCAGGACGTAGGAAGCTTCCAACATGATCGTTACGAAATGGTATCATAGAAAAATCTCCTTCTAACTTTTAGTTTCCTGAGTATAGCACGATCAAAATGATTACCCGTAATATGAAAAAAGCATGACTGGTCATAGCTTTTAGCAATAACAAAAAGCCCTCAATAAGCAAAAAATCCACAACCTCATCGGGTAGTGGATTTATAGAATGGAGCGACGTTATTTGATGATTATAGCTGCTTAATGATGCCTTCCAGCTCATCAACCAAGCCTTTTGCACGTTCAAAATCGGTATTTTTCAAAGCCAATTCAATCTGCATTTCAACAGCCTTTTTATTTTGTTCATTTTGCAAATAGTCTTTATTGAAATGGCTGGCGTAAATCATCTGTCTGAACTTGCGCATACTCATTTTTCTGATCGTCTTATTCTCAATGATGAGTACATAATCCATACCGTTGACGACCGAATAGAAATCATGCGAAACCATAAGAATCGCGCCTTGATATTCTTCGATGGCTCTCTCCAGTGCAATCTGCGAATAGATATCCAGATGGCTTGTCGGTTCGTCAAGAAGCAACAGGTCAGCTTGCACCCCGGCAGCTTTAGCCAGTTGAAGCATGTTTTTTTCGCCGCCGGACAGTGATTCGATCTTTTGATCCAGGATTTCGCCTTCAAAGCCGTAGTTCACAAGATAGGCCCGGATCTCATCATACGTTTCGAACCCGGCATCGATGAATTCGTGGAGGATCGTATTCGAATCTTTGAGCGTTTCGCCTTGAAGCTGTGATAGATAAGCCACGTTGATATCGTCATTGATTTCAATAGATGGCTGATTATTTTTGAAAATATCCCGGAGCAACGTTGTTTTTCCGGTACCATTGGGGCCGATGATGGCCACTTTATCTGTCGATTTGATCTCGAAGTTCACATCTTGCAGAACTAGCTCGTCAAAGGAAACACTATAGTTATTGACCTTGATAGCGATGCTGTCTTCGACTTGATGATCCAGACCAAACTGAATATTCGGCTGCTTAATATCCACAAACGGCGCTTTGATTCTACGCGCTTCCAAGCGTTCTTGAAATTTCACTCTCGCTTTTAATGCTCTTCCTCTGGAAGCTTCCGAATTAATCGTTGCGATTGCTCTGAGATTTTCGATAACACCGTCGTATCTTTCGATCTCTTCCGCTTCAGCAACTGCGATTTCCTGCAGTTCAATCTTCGTCTGAAGCAAGGAGAAGTTGTACTCGATATATCGTCCATCGAATTCCTGGAGTTCCATGTTTTCAAGATGGATGATTTTGTTGAAACAATGATTCAACAGATAACGGTTATGCGTAACGACCAGTAGCATGCCTTTATGGGAATTAATCAATTTTTTAAGCGCATTGAGATTTTCGAAATCCAGAAATACATCCGGCTCATCCATGATCATCAGATCCGGACTGTGTAGCATTTCCTTCATCACTTGAATAAGCTTGAATTCCCCGCCGCTTAAGGACGATATGCTTGCATCCTTTAGCTTCAAGAGGTTGGCCAGGTTCAACTGTTTATGAATGATGTTTTCATAATCATCTCCACCCATGGCCTCCAGTGCGTCCAAAGCCAATTGGACTTTTTCCAGCAACGAATCCATATCCGATGTGTTGGCCATTTCCGCATACATCGCTGTGATTTCATCCTGAAGCTTGATAAACTCTTCTCCGATATATTCAAAAACGGTCATTTCTGTCGTTGGGTCTACCTGTGAGAACTGACTCATATACCCGATGGTGCAATCAGGATCGATCTCCAGCTTTCCCTCGAACAGATGCTTTTCCGGGTCCATCAGGATTTCAATCAACGTACTTTTGCCACTACCACTTGTGCCGATAAAAGCGCAGTGTTGGCCCTCTTCGAGGGTAAATGAAATGTCTTTGTAGAGTTCTTTTTGTGGAAAAGAAAAGGATAGATTTTGGACTTTGATCATGGTGTTACCTTTCTTGGTATCTAAAATAGTGTGATTATTTTGTGGGATTGTTGCAAAACGTAAATTCGAATAAGCCTGAGGTTGTCGATTCTCAGCGTAACACTGATTGGCGGCAAGTACAATTGATTTGTATTACTAGGCCTGAACCAAAGTTTGGCTATGTTGATTAGGTATTCTGTGATACGATTCTCCGTGCTATCTGGAGTAACAAGTTTAGGGTCATCCTTTGTCGAAAGGCCCTTTCGCCTTGCTCAACGACGTACCTTAGGAAATCATTCTTTAATTGACCGATATCCATATCACATCCTGCGTATACTCTGGCATTCCATAATATATTTCAAATTGAGGACCCTCAAGAAAAGTTTGTTTTGTTATCAGGAGGTATATACAAATGAAAAGAGCACTTATTAATCTAATTTCAGCTCTATTATTTAATTTACTTTTGGCCATCTGCTCTTATGTACCGCTAGAGAAAAGACTTCCTAATTCGTCCTATTCATCATTTAGTGACACTTACTTATTGTTTTTCTTATACAGCTTTCCTTTATATTTTGTATTAGGATACATTTGTTCTGTTGTATTTGATAAATTAAAGATGCAAACAAGAGGAGTACAATTCTACTTAGGCTTAGTTATTACTTATGCCTTGGCAATATGTATTTCATTTGCTTCTATTATTATTTTCCTCAACAATGAGATAGACAACAAACTAGTTGTACTATTGTTTTGTTTCTTAGGTGCAGTGTTACATGGAGTTGTCTCCGCCATTTTTAGATTCAAAAATCGGTAAAAATACAAACTTAGGGTGTTTTTCTTTTCAAGAGCTTTACGGCTCCGATATTATCTGTGTTAGTGGTACATTCCTCTGGTTGTCTGTAACAGCACGTTTAGGGCCATCCTTTGTCGGATGGCCCTTTCGTTATACGTTATTATGGACGACTGAATAGCTTCATAAGTTTGATGTAAATCGGATGGACCATAAGACCTGTCGGGCTTACGGAGTATCTTTTTCCCGTATCCAAGCGGCGAATATGTTCCATTTCCTCTGCATTCAACTCAAAGTCGAATAGATCACTGTTCTCTCGTATTCTTAGAGGATTTGATGATTTCGGGATCGCAATAATGCCCCGCTCCATATGCCAGCGCAAAATGACTTGTGCCACTGATTTCTTATGATGACTAGCGATTGCAAGCAGTTCGGGGTGCTCCAGCAGTTCTTTGCTCCCCTGTCCTAGTGGGCCCCATGCCTCGTGCAGAATCTGATTTTTTACCATATAATCATGTAATTCGCGCTGCTGGAACTCCGGGTGTGTTTCGATTTGATTCACCATCGGCAAAATCCGGGCATGTTTCTTCAGATGCTCCAGATGTTCTATCTCGAAATTAGCTACACCTATGATTTTGATCCGGCCTTCATCGTATAACTCTTCCATCGCTTTCCAGGCGTCTACATAATGGGCACCGGCAAAATGAATTAAATACATATCAAGATAGGTTACGTTCAGTCTTTGGCAAGTTTGCTCGAATGATTTTCTCGTCGCATGATATCCGAGATCTGTCGTCCATACTTTTGAGGTAAT
Organism: Paenibacillus amylolyticus; assembly: GCF_003719335.1. GTDB lineage: Bacteria > Bacillota > Bacilli > Paenibacillales > Paenibacillaceae > Paenibacillus > Paenibacillus amylolyticus_D. Next base: position 9,928 of record NZ_RIAS01000004.1, on the reverse strand, counting down.
AAAGAACTCCTCTCGAGGAATGTCACTTTTTTGTACGACTCGCCCTAGCGCTGCTTCATTCCCATAAATTTTCGCTGTATCGAAATGGCGATACCCGTATCGAATCGCCTCTTCAACCGTTTTTTCGAAAGATTCCCCCTGCTTAATCTTATATAAGCCGAATCCGAGTTGCGGAATCTCGACTCCGTTTGATGCTTGCATTGTACGTTTCATCAAAGATCGTCCCTTTCATTGGTTCGGGATCGTGATTCCGTGGCTGGCTCCTCACATTGTTCAAATAGCTTATCAATTTCACTCGCCAAGTTTTTCAACGACTTCAGCTTGCTTCCGGCGTCCAGCCGATAAAAGTTACGAGTTCCTTCTTTGTGAACGCTGATAATCTGCGCTTCTTTCAGTATTTTCAGATGGTGCGATACAGCAGGCCGGGAGAGGTGTGTTTGTAATCTGATCTCACCCACACGCATTCCCGTTTTCTGCGGCCCTTGAATCAAAGCCATTAAGATCGCCTGCCGAGTCTCGTCTCCAATTGCATTCAGTACCTTCTGGTTGTTCTTAAATTCGGTCGCGATTGTATTCAAAAATTGCTGTTCGACGGGAATCTCCCCTTTTCGTTGAACCGTTTAATTCTTTTGACGGATATAAGATACCACGATCTCATACACAGCAGTACATCGGGAAAGAAATCCAAGAACAACATTTTTCCAATTACTTTTTCAGTTATAAGGGGTTTCTCAAAAAAATTGCCAATACTTGGGGGGGGGCGCTTCACCATGTTGTCTAGGGGCTCGCTTTATAGGCTAGGCATAGTGAAATTCCATCTACTAAATAAATACCAGTGTAGATCAAATAGGCCATATTTTGAAAATTAAATGTGTTAAACTTAAATAAGCATTGCCTATCTATCCTAAAGGATGCTACATAACTGAATGCAGGCCGTTTATACAACAAATATAGTTAGAAAGGAACCGCCATGAATCGCTCTCTCAAGCAACCGATGAAATCCATTTTCGTACCTGTGATTCCCGGTGGAATCATGACGATTCTTATATTTTATTTGGATTACTTTCACTTCGAACTTGTTGAAAAGTTTTTATTGTTCGCGGCATTCCTCATCGTACCTCTTGTCATTTTGCTTTTGAGATATGATGCAAAGAATACACAGCAACGAGTGGTTTATGTTCTTATGCAATGGTTTCAATATCCGGCAGCGCTTCTTACCCTATTTTCCGTCATGAGCAATAAGATGTGGGGATTCGAAGGCACGGCAATACCAGGCATGCTCTCCCTAGGCTGGCTACTGTTCACACTACTGCTTGGTGTCTATGGCTTGACCACGATTGTGATTGCTAAAGGAAAAGCAGCGGAAATAGCGATTGGTGCGGGACTTGTTTACTTTTTTATCGGGGGCATGTGGTTTACGTTATATCAATATCAAGTGGAGCTCTTCAATGCTAATGTGGCGACACACGCGTTAAGCTCGGTTCACTTTCATTTCTCATCTGCGATCGTTCCGATTTTCATTGGTGCACTGGGACGGATTATGGCAAAAAAAAGCTGGTATCCCTGGGTCGTTGCCATCGATATTATCGGACCGCTATTGATTGCTTTTGGTATGATTTTCTCCAAGCCGATCGAGTACGTTGGTGTCGCTTTATTCGCATGTAATATTGTGGTTTATACTGCTTATCTCCTGGCTTACTTGAGGAAAAATGCTTTTAATATGAAGGTATCCTTCTTCTTAGGCCTTTCTAGCCTAGCCTTTTACACGGTTGTTGTCATTTCCATCTTCTATCCGTTACTGAAAAATATGTACTCCTTAACCATACTCGACTTTATTCCTATTTACGGAGCTCTACACGCATTTGGTTTTGTTTTATGTGGACTGATTGGTTGGGTGTACATGGTAGACTCTAACCAGGGGAAAAAGATTGGCAAGGAGAATAGATGGGTTGGTACATCTTTATGAATTGGGTGAAAGTGATTTTAGGCTAGCCCATCAGCTTCATAGGAGTAGTTTAGTCAGGTTCGTGCTATAATAGTGATCACATAAATAACATTCATCATTTGCCGAGATGGCGATGATTAAGGAGATTGAATTTTGACGAACAACCATGAAATTGGAGCAGTTAACGAGCTACCAGAAAACTTTGAAGAGCTCAAACGGGCGGCTAATCGGACGTCAAGCTGGAGAGACAGACTGAATGCGGTGAACGAATTGGGGAACTGGGATACAGAACCTACCATTAAGTTGCTGCAGAATGTTTTGAAAAATGATCAAGTGTTTCAAGTGCGCGAAGCCGCATATCTCAAGCTTAAGCAGTTGGATGAAGATGTACAGATGCCTGCCAAAAACAAAGGCGAGCTGTTTAAAGGTACCAACAAAATTTTGCTGCGGATCAAAAAAAGCCTTCCCGAAGGTCACACATTTGAGGAATTTAAGGAAAAATTGCAAAAGACACGTCTGGATATCTATGATACTTACGAGGGCGACAAAGATGCTGAGTTCGACTCCTGGCTTCATGGAATTTGGGAGACACTAAGCAGAAGATAGCCTCCGATCACCGGTATGAATAGCCGAGTGCGAAATAATAGCCGAGTAAAAAAGCCACTTCAAACGTTGGAGTGGCTTCTCTGTTTTTTCAGGGTCATCTCCATCAGATCAATGTCACCAGAGCAGCTGTTCATAAAACATCCATCTTCCTGTCTCTCCCATTACATTTATTTTCTAGTATAATAACGGGATACAACAATAATTTTAAAATGAGTCTGCCTTCAGCTTGTAAGGAACGCTTACGAGTTATATAAGGTAGGAAGAAGGAGAGCTGTTATGGAATATCATGTATCCATACATGGGAGTGATCAAGGAAAAGGAACAGCGGATCAACCCCTTCGTACCATATCACGCGCCGCGGCTCATGCCCTGGCTGGTGATACAGTTATCGTTCATGCGGGAGTATACAGAGAGTGGGTTAACCCGGCGAACGGAGGAACCGAAGAGCATCGAATCGTCTATCGATCCGCAGGAGACGGCGAAGTCGTCATTACAGGAGCTGAACGGATTACTAACTGGAAGTCCGAAGGAGAGAACGTTTGGAGTACCGAAGTGCTGAATTCTATCTTTTCCGTTCGTAATCCCTTTGAGGTAGAGCTTAGTGGAGACTGGTTGTTTGACGGGCCCTTCCCGATTCATCTTGGCGACGTCTACTTGGATGGGAAATCATTGTATGAATGCGATAGTATTGAAAGCGTTAACAATCCTGAGTTATGGCCTGATGCGAAGTATCCCAAGGATTCACTGTTGAAATGGTATGCGAAAGTGGGCTCTACAACAACAAAAATCTGGGCTAATTTTGGCGGAAAAGACCCTCGTAAGGAAAATGTAGAAATTAATGTACGTCCTTATTGCTTCTGGCCTGAGAAACCAGGACTCAATTATATCACCGTAAGTGGGTTTACACTTCGTCAAGCCTCTCCTCAATGGGCACCGCCTACCGACTACCAGGAAGGTTTGATTGGACCCCACTGGAGCAAGGGCTGGATTATTGAGAACAATATAATCAGTGAATCCAAATGTGTTGGTATTAGCCTGGGTACCGAAATCGGCACAGGTCATTCCAACTCTTTGGAAAAGCGTAGTAAAGGCGGGACTCAACGGGAGCAGGAAGTTATTTTACGCGCATTACGCTCCGGCTGGCATAAAGATCACATCGGCAGTCACATCGTTCGAGGGAATGTAATTCATGATTGTGAGCAGGCAGGTATTGTCGGTCATATGGGAGCAGCCTTCAGCCACATATACCAGAACCGCATCTACAACATTCATCACAAACGGCTCAGACATGGTGCCGAAGTCGCGGGAATTAAACTGCATGCTGCACTAGACACTCAAATTAACGAAAATACGATCTATAGCTGTTACCGTGCGCTTTGGCTTGACTGGCAGGCACAAGGAACTCGGATCAGCCGCAATGTATTTTTTGATAACATTTCAGAAGACCTCTTCGTTGAGGTGTGCCATGGCCCGTATATGGTCGACCATAATCTGTTCCTCTCACCTATGAATTTCAGAAATATGGCCCAAGGCGGAGCATTTGCTCATAATTTATTTGCAGGCCGATTTGTCGTCCGATCCGAAATCACGCGTATCACGCCATATCACTTCCCTCATGAGACGGCCATGGCGGGATACTCCAATATCACTGGAGGAGATGACAGGTACTACAACAATATCTTTTTAGGTGATAACGATGCCGACGCCGATAAGGAACCTGTTCCAATCACCTTTTTTGAGCATCTCCCCCTTAAACCAAGGGATGCCATTGGGGAGGACGGGAAGACGGTCATGGATGGTGTGCCGGACAATTCCATTTGTTATCTGCATGCTGTGGGACTTGGTGGCTATGACAAACACCCGAATGTCAAAGATAAAAAGTGGTGGGAATACACCAAAGAAGAGCTTATGAAGCTTGGCGATGCCGCGAAGGATTTCTTTATAGGAAACGCCGTTCTACCAGTAGCTATGGGTGGAAATGTATATCTCAACCATGCCGTTCCAAGTCGTCACGAATCCGATGCGAAGATACACACACAGAAGGCTATAAACATTAAGGTTGATCCTTCGCTAGGCAAGGTGCATATTCAGATCAATGAGCCCGAATTGCTTCGGGGCACCTCTGCCATGGCGATTACCACCGACCTGCTCGGAAAGACATATCACGCCGATATGAAGTACGAGGAACCCGACAGCACTCCATATCGCTTTGACTCCGACTTTTTCGGAACAAAGAGACCCGATGCAGATGTTACACCAGGTCCGTTTGAATTAAGCGAGAAGGGTAATGTTGAGCTTGAGATTTAGTTTGTTATTGAGGGTCCAGTCAATTTAGGTGACTGGATCTTTTTTTATATGTTCCACTACTAAAATTAGAAACGTCCGTAGTGAGGTGATCTGTAATTTCATAATAAAAATCTTCTGGTTTTCAAATAACAACTAAATACAAATCTTCTCGTTATCCTCAACTTTCTCAGTTACATCAACAACACCAATTTGTTTTCTTGTTCCTTCATAAATGCTTAGCTTATATCGTTAGTTTAAAAATTCATAAACTCTTTATTTTATTTATATCAGCTCCCAGATCTATACTCAACGTACCAGACATACCTTGTGAGGAAGAAATGTTTACAAAGTAGTCTCCAGTTGACCAGACCTTGTCGTTAAAGAAGTTATGCTCCTTTCCATCCGCTGGAATAGTTCCGGACATCTTCATTGTTCCTGCTGCAGATCCTAGGTTAATGGTGAAAGTAAATGGCTTAGAACCTGTGCTTTTAAACTTCACCTTTACATAACCATATCCATCCGGCATATCAAATTGTTTCATAGTTGAAGTGCCAGCAAGGTCTTCATTGCTAATTACTGTTAATGTGGGTAAAGAAGTATTAATGGACTCATTTGGTGTTTCCGATTCTGTATTTGAATGAGTAGTAGTCATGTACAGGAGAATAAGGATTCCCATGGTAATCAGAACCGTCAATAATATTTTTGTGTTATTTTTCATAGTAAAAGCCTCCAAATTTTGTATCTTATTCTGATTTATAAACTATATATTAATGTAAACTAATTAAAGTTGAAGTACTATCATCCATTTTACCCTACTTGTGGTACGACCCTTCCGTAATATAACTAAACACAACGTTCAGTCTGACCACAAAATATACATATCAATATAAACACAAACCCACTCCTTGGGTGGAGTAGGTTTGTGTTCATACCTTTTCCTTTATGGAACTATCATTCCGCTACATAAAGGGGAGTAGCATTTCTAACATACTTCATTCCAACTCTAAGACTGATTCGCCACTAATTATCGTACCGTTATTCTTACCTTCACAAATTTCCTTCATCGATCCTGGTTTATCGAAGTTAAACACATGCATGGGCAGATTGTAGTCTCTTGCTAAAATGAAAGCTGATTGATCCATTACCTTTAAGTTTTGTTTTAATACATCGTTGTAATGAAGTGAGCGAAATTTCCTTGCATCTTTATCCAATTTAGGGTCTGCATTAAGAACACCATCAACACCTTGCTTTGCAACTAATAAAGCATCACAATTAACCTCGATGGCTCTTTGTACTGAAGGATAGTCTGTTGTAACGTAAGGTTGACCATTCCCCCCTGCAAAAATTACAATATAGCCTTTTTCTAGATGGTGGACTGCTCTTAGACGAATGTATGGTTCTGCAACTGAAGTAATAGGTATTGCCGTCATTACTCGTACTTCCTTTTGGGTCTTGGCCTTAAGAACTCCACGAAGCATTAAACTATTTACTACAGTCGCAAGTGTCCCAATATTATCAGCTTCTGCCCTTTCTATCCCCCAGCTTTCCGCCATATTACCTCTGAAAATGTTGCCCCCACCTATAACCAACGATACTTCAACGCCCAAGTTTACAACTGACATAATTTCATCTGCAATATGATCTAACATCTCTGGCTCAAAACCAAATTCAGAGTTTCCTGCTACTGCTCCACCACTTAGCTTAACGAGAATTCTTTTGTACCTTGACAATTCTTACACCCCCATAAAATAAAAACACTAAAGCAATAAATGCTTTAGTGTTCTAATGGAATGGAAATATGAAATTACGCAAGTCGACTGAATGTAAGTCTTCTGTTTCCACCTCATACTCCCACTCCTTCCATGTTTTTTCCATCAAATAATTTTACATTACGTAAAGGCAGATTGCAATTACCCTATTTTTTCGGGGGGCATCAAATAATATTTTCTTTAATGACTGGCACAGTGAAAAAATAAGCTGAAAAGTGAGTATTGGGAACGAGTGGCTGCTTAGAATTTTTCGCCGTTACTTGTAGTATGGTTCACCGTATCATCTATACAGCGAAATGAAGAACGCCCTAATCGGGCGTCCTTCGTAATTGAAATATAGGCTTAAAACGGCGAGTTTCATTCAGAGAATCGACACTATACTAGCTAAACGAACCCAACAACGTCTTCAACTGTGGATTAAGCTCCAACATATTCAAGATGATCTGCAAGGCTTCTGCACGTGTGGCATTGTTCTTGGGATCGAATATTCCATTCCCTTTACCGCTAACAATACCTGCTTGCGCTGCTGCTATAATCTCGCTAGCTGCATAAGCACCATTCAAATCATTGAAGTTGCCTTTTATGGTATCTTTCGTCACGTTATTTAGGTCTACGATACGAGACAGCATGACCACCATTTCTTCTCGTGTAATCGTCTGATTCGGCTTGAACGTACCGTCCGTGTAGCCATGAATTACCCCTGCCGCGACTAGGTTCTCAACCGCTTCTTTTGCCCAGTGATGATCGATGTCCTTCAAAACAACATTCGTATTGTTGCCCGCTTGGATATTAAACACGCGATTCAGCATCGCGGTAAACTCCGCGCGGGTGATCGGATTGTTTGGCCTAATCGTACCATCGTCATAGCCATTAATCAGTTTCAATTGGACGAAGATATCGATTGTTTTTTTAGCCCAGTGCCCTTGCGTGTCAGTAAAATCAATTGTAGCGTTTGCTTCCTTCGCTTCCGCTACTTTGGATTCAATCGTCTTTACTAAATTGGTTTCATTAACAATGTTACTGTTAAATACATCAACCGTAGGCTCTGGAGAACCTGGTGTCGGTGCTGAATCAGGTGCCGGAGTAGGTATCGATGGTGTCGGTAACCGATCGGGTGCCAGAGTAGGTGTCGATGGCGTCGGTAACCGATCGGGTGCCGGAGTAGGTGTCGATGGCGTCACGGCATTAGAGGTGTCGGAAGCTACGCTTCTGCCCGCACTATTGACAGCTTGCACCGTAAACGTATACGTCACTCCATTGGATAGCCCGGTTACCGCGATTGGGCTGCCCGCTCCTGTTACGGTAATATTTCCTGGCATAGCTGTAACCTCGTAGTAAGTGATGTTGCTTCCGCCATTGGCCGGGGGAGTGAAGCTTACCGCTGCTTGTCTATCGCCAGCTATTGCGGCTACGCCCGTTGGAGCCGATGGAACCGTTCGCGGCGTTGCGCTCACTTCATTGGAAGAAGTGCTGTCCCCTCCCGGGTTCGTCGCTTGGATGACAAAATAGTACGTTGTGCCGTTCGTTAACCCCATTACATCATAGCCGTATACCGAACCTGTTACCGAAGCTTCCTCTGATCTATAAGCACCGGGGGTTGTGCTTTTGAATATTTTGTACCCTGTGGAACCGATCACCGCATCCCACGTTAGACTTATTCGAGCATCTCCCGGTGTAGCTGGCCCCAGTACCGGTACTCCAGGCGCCGGGACTTGCGGTGTTGCGCTCACTTCATCAGAAGCTGCGCTTATTCCGGATGGATTCACTGCTTTCACGACAAAATAATAGGTTGTCCCATTGGTTAATCCGGTGGCATCATACGTTAATCCGGTCACTGTAGCGACTGCATCTCCATAAGTGCCGGAAGCTGTCCTCTGATACACGGCGTAGCTGACGGATCCATACACTTCGCTCCAAGTCAAGCGTACGTGACTGTCTCCCGTTGTAGCAGACTCCACTCTCGGTTCAGCTACTCCAGGCCAGGGGAGTATTACAGACTGGCTCGCAATTTGTGCCATTCCGCTCGCATCGAAGGCGAGCTGCGCTCCCGTCGCCTGCGTAGCATTCGTTGCGCCAAGGTCGGTAAAGGTTACAACACCCGCGCTCGCTGTTGCCGTCGCTGTTCCCGTCAGCGTCCACGTTCCCGTATCCTTCTTCGATACCGTCACGATGGTGCTATTGTCGCTCACGCTCGTATTGCCGTAAGCATCCGTAAGCGTCACGACCGGCTGCTGCGCGAACATACCTCCGTTACTGGCTGGTGCCGTAACATCGGTGGTCAACACCATCGTAGCCGTACTTCCCGCTACTGGCGTGATACTCAGCGTATTCGCCCCCGGCGTTGCCACGTCTGCCACGCTCAAGCCGATAGGTTGCTCCGCAGCCTTGTTCAGCTTCAGATTCGCCGTGGCTCCCCCGTTCGCAAACGTAACACTGACCGTGTTCGGTGACGCGGTCAAGTCCGTCCCGTTAAAGCTGCCATACGAACCGTTCGGCGCTTGCACGTAGCCGGATATCGTCACATCATGCGCTCCGCTGAACGTCGTATCCGTAGTCCCCAGCTCGTCCTTCACGGTCAGCGTGATCGCATCATCCACACCGGCTCCGGGAGTAGGCGTGGATGCGGACGCGCTGACTGTTTGCGCTGGCATTGGAGCCGCCAGCTTCCGGACCATATAGTTCGAATAATCCGCTACATACACATTCTCGATGCTGTCTACAGCCACTCCACGCGGGTAGTTCAATTGGGCCGACGTCGCTGCTACCCCGTCTCCTGTATAGCCAGCAGTACCCGTGCCCGCCAACGTGCTGATCTTCCCCGCTGGATCTACTTTCCGAATTCGCTGGTTACCATAATCTGCTATATATACATTTCCGCTACTGTCTACAGTTACTCCAATCGGGAAGAAAAACTTTGCTGACGTCGCCGCTCCCCCGTCTCCTGAATAGCCGGCTGTACCCGTGCCCGCAAAGGTGCTGATTTTCCCCTCTTTATCTACTTTCCGAATTCCATTGTTGCCAGAATCCGCTATATACACATTCCCGCTACTGTCTACGGCCACTCCAGTCGGGCTGTTCAATTGGGCCAACGTCGCCGCTCCCCCGTCTCCTGAATATCCACTAATACCGTTACCCGCCAACGTGCTGATTTCCCCTGTCGGATCTACTTTCCGAATTCGCTGGTTACCATAATCCGCTATATATACATTCCCGCTGCCGTCTACAGCCACTCCACGCGGGTAGTTCAATTGGGCCGACGTCGCCGCTCCCCCGTCTCCTGAAAAACCTCAACTACCCGTGCCAGCAACCCTAATAATTAAAA
>NZ_RIAS01000046.1 GCF_003719335.1 Paenibacillus amylolyticus | reverse complement strand
CCCAAAGGCGTCATGATCGAGCACCGCAGCCTGGTCAATACGGCGGCAGGATACCGACGGGAATATCGTTTGGATCAGTTCCCGGTGCGGCTATTGCAGCTGGCCAGCTTCTCGTTTGACGTATTCGTGGGCGATATCGCACGCACGCTGTACAACGGAGGAACGATGGTGATCGTGCCGAAGGATGACCGGATCGATCCGTCTCGTCTGCACCATTGGATCGAGCAGGAGCAAGTGACTATATTTGAATCGACGCCAGCGCTGATTGTGCCGTTTATGGAATATGTGCATGAGCAAGAGCTGGATATGAGTCAGATGGAGTTACTCATCACTAGTTCGGACAGCTGCAGCGTCGCCGATTATCGTACCTTGCAGGAACGCTTCGGATCATTGTTCCGTATCATCAACGCTTACGGTGTAACGGAAGCAGCGATCGACTCCAGTTTCTACGACGAGCCACTGGAAGTGCTTCCGGAGACAGGGCATGTGCCTATCGGCAAAGCGTGGCTAAATGCGAAGTTTTACATTGTGGATGCACATTTGAATCCCGTGCCTGTCGGGGTGCTGGGCGAACTGGTTATCGGCGGAGTTGGGGTCTCGCGCGGATACTTGAACCGTCCAGAATTGACGGAAGAGAAGTTCGTAGACAGCCCGTTTGCCGCGGGTGAGCGGTTGTATCGCACGGGAGACTTGGCGCGGTGGACGGAAGACGGCAATGTGGACTTCATTGGTCGAATCGACAATCAGGCTAAAATTCGGGGCTACCGGATTGAGACGGGCGAAGTCGAAGCGAAGTTGCTACAGGTGAAAGGCGTACGCGAAGCCGTGG
>NZ_RIAS01000045.1 GCF_003719335.1 Paenibacillus amylolyticus | reverse complement strand
TTTAGCCTTGGCAGATGGTCCTGCCGGATTCATACGGGGTTTCACGTGCCCCGCACTACTCGGGATCCGTCTCGGAGAGAGCAGACTTTCAACTACAGGGCTTTTACCTTCTTTGGCGGGCCTTTCCAGACCTCTTCGTTTAACCGACTCCTTTGTAACTCCATGTGAGACGTCCCACAACCCCAAAGAGCAAGCTCTCTGGTTTGGGCTTCTCCGCGTTCGCTCGCCGCTACTGACGGAATCACTGTTGTTTTCTCTTCCTCAGGGTACTTAGATGTTTCAGTTCCCCTGGTATGCCTCTACATAACCTATGTATTCAGTTATGAGTAACTGGATATTACCCCAGCTGGGTTTCCCCATTCGGACATCCCCGGATCAAAGCTTGCTTACAGCTCCCCGAGGCAGTTTCGTTGTTCGCCACGTCCTTCATCGGCTCCTAGCGCCTAGGCATCCTCCGTGTGCTCTTAGTAGCTTAACCATTGCGCTCGTGTTCGAGCTGTCGCTCCGCTTGGTTTGCTTGCGCAAATCCAAAAGTCGCTCCATTTCGATCACTCGCTCCAGCAATCTACCTTATAAAACACTTCACTTGTTTACACAAGATCAGCTTAAAGGAATGTTCTAATTCGCGTTTGTTTCGTTTCGATATCTAGTTTTCAAAGAACAAATCGTTTGGTTCGGGCCGTTCACAGATGTGTCGGTCGAATCAACGAGAAGTGTTGAGAGTTTGAGCTCTCAAAACTGAGCAACGAGTGAGTGGAAAGCTTTACGAAGTAAAGCTCGCTTCGGAAGCATACTTCCTGAAGACTTTTTGAATGTTTCCACGCGGGAAACGATTCTCCATAGAAAGGAGGTGATCCAGCCGCACCTTCCGATACGGCTACCTTGTTACGACTTCACCCCAATCAT
>NZ_RIAS01000044.1 GCF_003719335.1 Paenibacillus amylolyticus | reverse complement strand
CTAGAGTAAAAGGCTGGGCAAAACCCGGCCTCTCCTCATCAAACCGTACGTGAGGTTTTCCCTCATACGGCTTTCCGATGTTTGTCATTCATGGGCATGCAGATTACAATAGCGTTTTTAATTCATATTGACTGGCGATGTACTTCACCTCGGCTATTGAACCTATCCATTTTCTGCGTTGTCTCTTCTTCGCGTACCACCGGGTTAACCGTTGCAACATATACCAGTCCAGCTTCGCTAATCTCTTTTGGCTGTAGGAGCGGTAGACTTTGCCGTACAGAGCATGAAATTTACGCTTCTTGTTCTCCTTGGCCACATGACCTAGCTTTTCTTGGAGTTGTTGAACTTTTTCCTTTGGTGTTGTTAGCCGGTTGGCATTCACTCACTCGTACCTCCTCCAAAAGCATAAACAAAGTAGGGCTCCTTCCCTCCCCAAGGTTATGTTGTCCTTGGGTTCTTCGGTACTATGAGCCCCTCGGACTCCCTTCCCACAGACGTTTCACTTCGTCTTTTGGACTTATAGAGCGTCTCTTTACGGGGGTTAAAAAAAATCCCGTGTGGGGGAGGGTCTCCCCAGTTCACTGCATCCTCTTTCAGACCATGCCGCTCCCTTTACGCCGGAGGATTCTCCGCTGTCGCTCCAAGTTCCAAACAGTTTCCTTGACCTTCGTCGATATGAGCGCGACTCGGCTTCCTCTTGTCCCTCTTGCGAGGCCTTTTTGACGATGCGGCAGAATTCACTTGATGTTACGGCCTGGCATGTCGCTCGCTTTGTCTCTGACAGGTACTTTTGCCGATATGCTTTTACGCACAGATTTCGCCATACGCAAATATCCTAGCTACGCAGGGGCTTGGCCCCTCCTGCGACCGGACTTTCACCGGCTAGAAGATGCGTGCTTTGCTGGGCACGCCTCA
>NZ_RIAS01000042.1 GCF_003719335.1 Paenibacillus amylolyticus | reverse complement strand
AATTTCGTTTCGAATCTAGTTTTCAGAGAACAACACTCTGAATGAAGTGAAAATCGGTACATCACAGAATGTGTGTATGGTTTTCAGTTCCAAATGAATGGAAGAAGCTATGCTTCGACCAATCGCGTTTGGTGGCGATGGCGGAGGGGTTCCACACGTACCCATCCCGAACACGACCGTTAAGCCCTCTAGCGCCGATGGTACTTGGACCGCAGGGTCCTGGGAGAGTAGGACGCCGCCAAGCGAACTCTTTCATCTTACATAGAAAACAGGCTCTGCATGTGGACATTGTATGATGAATTGCATTTGCACTGCAAATGCATATTATTCCCTGATAGCTCAGTTGGTAGAGCACTCGACTGTTAATCGAGTTGTCACAGGTTCGAGTCCTGTTCGGGGAGCCATTTGCTCTCATAGCTCAGTAGGTAGAGTGCATCCATGGTAAGGATGAGGTCACCGGTTCGATCCCGGTTGAGAGCTCTGCAAATGGGGCCCGTTGGTCAAGGGGTTAAGACACCTCCCTTTCACGGAGGTAACAGGGGTTCGAATCCCCTACGGGTCATAGCAATACCTATGGAGGCTTAGCTCAGCTGGGAGAGCATCTGCCTTACAAGCAGAGGGTCGGGGGTTCGATCCCCTCAGCCTCCACCATCTACTTTTGGGGATTAGCCAAGCGGTAAGGCAACGGACTTTGACTCCGTCATGCATAGGTTCAAATCCTATATCCCCAGCCATTTACTATGAGTCATTAGCTCAGTTGGTAGAGCACCTGACTTTTAATCAGGGTGTCGAAGGTTCGAATCCTTCATGACTCACTTTTATTATATGCGCGTGTGGCGGAATTGGCAGACGCACTAGACTTAGGATCTAGCGTCTTTGACGTGGGGGTTCAAGTCCCTCCACGCGCATCCCTTATTTTGCGGAAGTGGCTCAGCGGTAGAGCATCGCCTTGCCAAGGCGAGGGTCGCGGGTTCGATTCCCGTCTTCCGC
>NZ_RIAS01000041.1 GCF_003719335.1 Paenibacillus amylolyticus | reverse complement strand
CGAACACGACCGTTAAGCCCTCTAGCGCCGATGGTACTTGGACCGCAGGGTCCTGGGAGAGTAGGACGCCGCCAAGCGGAACCCCAATGGGGTATTTTTTTTCGAAAGATAGGGGCCTTTAGCTCAGTTGGTTAGAGCGCACCTCTGATAAGGGTGAGGCCGGTGGTTCGAGTCCACCAAGGCCCATAGTAACTTTATAAGAAATATGTATGGGGCCATAGCTCAGCTGGGAGAGCGCCTGCCTTGCAAGCAGGAGGTCAGCGGTTCGATCCCGCTTGGCTCCACCATTTTCCCTGATAGCTCAGTTGGTAGAGCACTCGACTGTTAATCGAGTTGTCACAGGTTCGAGTCCTGTTCGGGGAGCCATTAAGGCCCGTTGGTCAAGGGGTTAAGACACCTCCCTTTCACGGAGGTAACAGGGGTTCGAATCCCCTACGGGTCATAGTTATTTTAATAACTAAAGAGTGGGATGAGGATCCCAAAGGTTCGTCGGAGGATTAGCATCGTTAGCAACTGCTTCGCAGTCTCGAACGAAGTGAGAGTATCCCCTACGGGTCATATTTACGGAGGCTTAGCTCAGCTGGGAGAGCATCTGCCTTACAAGCAGAGGGTCGGGGGTTCGATCCCCTCAGCCTCCACCATATATATTTATCCTAATGACGCGGGGTGGAGCAGCCCGGTAGCTCGTCGGGCTCATAACCCGAAGGCCGCAGGTTCAAATCCTGCCCCCGCAATTAAAGCTTTCTTTTATGAAAGTGATCTGGAACCGTGGTGTAGTTGGCCTAACATGCCTGCCTGTCACGCAGGAGATCGCGGGTTCGAATCCCGTCGGTTCCGCCATCTTTACAATCTTCAGGGATGAGAATCCGTTTGTGGGTTCGTCGGAGCATTTACTTCGAGAGCATCTGCTTCGCAGTCTCGAACGAAGTGAGAGTATCCCGTCGGTTCCGCCATTCATATATGGCTCGGTAGCTCAGTCGGTAGAGCAGAGGACTGAAAATCCTCGTGTCGGCGGTTCGATTCCGTCCCGAGCCACC
>NZ_RIAS01000040.1 GCF_003719335.1 Paenibacillus amylolyticus | reverse complement strand
GGTGGCTCGGGACGGAATCGAACCGCCGACACGAGGATTTTCAGTCCTCTGCTCTACCGACTGAGCTACCGAGCCATATATGAATGGCGGAACCGACGGGATACTCTCACTTCGTTCGAGACTGCGAAGCAGATGCTCTCGAAGTAAATGCTCCGACGAACCCACAAACGGATTCTCATCCCTGAAGATTGTAAAGATGGCGGAACCGACGGGATTCGAACCCGCGATCTCCTGCGTGACAGGCAGGCATGTTAGGCCAACTACACCACGGTTCCAGATCACTTTCATAAAAGAAAGCTTTAATTGCGGGGGCAGGATTTGAACCTGCGGCCTTCGGGTTATGAGCCCGACGAGCTACCGGGCTGCTCCACCCCGCGTCATTAGGATAAATATATATGGTGGAGGCTGAGGGGATCGAACCCCCGACCCTCTGCTTGTAAGGCAGATGCTCTCCCAGCTGAGCTAAGCCTCCGTAAATATGACCCGTAGGGGATACTCTCACTTCGTTCGAGACTGCGAAGCAGTTGCTAACGATGCTAATCCTCCGACGAACCTTTGGGATCCTCATCCCACTCTTTAGTTATTAAAATAACTATGACCCGTAGGGGATTCGAACCCCTGTTACCTCCGTGAAAGGGAGGTGTCTTAACCCCTTGACCAACGGGCCTTACCTAAAGAAGAATTATGGCGGAGAGAGAGGGATTCGAACCCTCGAGACGCTTGTGACGCCTACACGATTTCCAATCGTGCTCCTTCGGCCAGCTCGGACACCTCTCCATGGCTCCCCGAACAGGACTCGAACCTGTGACAACTCGATTAACAGTCGAGTGCTCTACCAACTGAGCTATCAGGGAATGGTGGAGCCAAGCGGGATCGAACCGCTGACCTCCTGCTTGCAAGGCAGGCGCTCTCCCAGCTGAGCTATGGCCCCATACATATTTCTTATAAAGTTACTATGGGCCTTGGTGGACTCGAACCACCGGCCTCACCCTTATCAGAGGTGCGCTCTAACCAACTGAGCTAAAGGCCCGCATATATATCCCATATCCCTAACGAGGGGGCAAAAAAAATACCCCAAAGGGAATCGCTTGGCGGCGTCCTACTCTCCCAGGACCCTGCGGTCCAAGTACCATCGGCGCTAGAGGGCTTAACGGTCGTGTTCG
>NZ_RIAS01000039.1 GCF_003719335.1 Paenibacillus amylolyticus | reverse complement strand
GCCGCCGAGCTTGCCGCCGAGGCGCTGACGCGGCTCGCGGCAGGCGGTGCGCTCGCGGGCGAAGCGGCAAGCCGCTGGCTGGACGCGGCAGCGTCAGGCCCGGCGGCAGCGGGCGCGCAGGGCGCGAGCGGCGCAGCGGTGCTTGGCGTAGCCGCTGCTGTGCCCGTGCCTGGGCGCAAGGCGCCGCTCTTTGAGATCGGCGTGTCGCCTGGCGTGGGCAACAAAAAGTTCACCGCCGCTCAGATGGCCCTGCTGGCGCAGTGCGCAAGCGAGGACGGCGAGCTTGAGTATACGCCGGAGCACCAGATTATTCTCAGAGTGCCGACGTTTGAACCGGAAGCGCTGGTAGACGAGTTACGCGCAGCAAACTTTATCGTGGTGCCGATTGGGGATGTGATCAAGGTCAAAGCCTGTGACTTCTGCAACCTGGAGAAGGACGACGCGGTGCCGATGGCTAACCATTTGCAGGACGTGATCGGTGGATTGTCTGCTCCGAAGGAAACGAGCGTAGCGTTAAACGGCTGTGGTATGGCTTGTTACGGGGCAGTACTGGAGGATATCGGCATCGTGTACCGCAAAGGAGGCTACGATCTGTTCCTTGGCGGCAAAAAGTTTGGCCGCAACGCGCACCCGGCTCAGCCAGTAGCAGAGGGGATTCCAGGTGATCAGATCGGTGGCATTGTGGAACGCATTGTCGCGGAGTACAAGGAAAAAGGTCATCCGAACGAACGTTTCCACAAGTTTTTCAAACGTGTTGGAGTTATTCAAGGCTTCCGTCATGTGGATGCGCCAGTTACCGTCGAAGTGAATCCGGTATGCGGTGACTAAAACACCAAACGATAATCTAAACACAACCCGGCCGAAACCCAGCTGATATAGATAGATACAAAGCTGAACTCATTACAGAACTAGAAATAGAAATAGAAATAGAAATAGATTAAACCTTTCTTCCTTGGAGTCGAGTGGAGAGCCTTACGAATATGAGAAATCTGATCTGCGGATCGGACAGAGGAGGAAATATAGAAGATGGATGCTATTTTGTTGGTGGGACACGGGAGCCGTGATCCCGAGGGGAACCGCGAGTTAAAGGAGTTTGCACGTGAGGTCGCTGAGCAAGCACCGGAGAACACACTGGTGGAAACCTGTTTTTTGGAATTAACCAGACCAAGTATTGCGGATGGAGTTACTGCTTGTGTAGAT
>NZ_RIAS01000003.1 GCF_003719335.1 Paenibacillus amylolyticus | reverse complement strand
TTATATCCGGCCTTAGCTCGAAACCGCCCTGTGCATTTCGATTCCAAAAGGCAGGGTTACACCTGGAGTCTTCGAATGAGGCAAAGCTTACACCGCTTCGGTTCAATCCTTCGGCTGCGTCAACAAGGGATTCCCTTAAGTCCCATTCAAAGTGAAGATGATCCATGGACTGGTACACATATCGAATGGGACGGTTTTGGAGCTGCTGTAACCAGTACCATTCAAATGCAGACCATTCGGAGGGCGACAGTTGAATCGGTTGATTCGCAACAATAATCATGGGCAGTAACCTCCGTTCTTTCATGACATCGGCTATGCTGAAAAGCTGTAGATTCTAACAAGTCGATTGTTGTCATATTTTTTTGCTTTTGTTTCGTTTAACTATCGTGGTATTTGGGGTACTACTCTATAAGATATAGTTATGTTCAGGTCGATCCGTTCATACGGATAACATTCACATTCTCAGTAAAGTTACATGTTGTCTTTTCATTGAAGGCACGTGTTACACTCTAACTATAGCAACATTTACATTCTCAGTAAGGGAGGATATGTAGTGTCGAACTCCATCACACAGAGCCGGTCTCTGTTCGAACAATTATACACACACGCGCCAATCGGCATTGCTGTCGCTTCTCATGTTAATGGACTATGGGTGCAGTTGAATCCAGCTTTTTGCGAGATGCTTGGATCAACGGAGGAGGAACTGTTGCATACTTCCGTTGTACATATGATTTATGAAGAGGACCTCAGGTACGAAGAGTTTCGCCGTAATTTCTGGGAAATGACCAACGGTGAACAGCCGATGTACGAAACAGAGGTGCGCCTGAAACGAAAAGATGGTACGTTGCTATGGGCAACAATCAGAGCTTGCATTGTCCGGGACGAGGTAAGCGGAGAGCCTTTATATTTATTAGTACAAGCTGCAGATATTACGAAGCAAAAAGAGGCGGAAGCAACACTCCTTGAACAGCGTCAGCAACTGGAAGAAAGTAGTCGCATTTCGCGCATCCTGGCTGAATCGTCCATGGATTTGATTGCGATTCACGAAGCGGATGCCGAACGCACGTTCAAATATGTATCACATGCCAGCAGAAAAATGCTCGGTTATGAGCCTGAAGAAATGCTCGGACGTTCAGGAATGTTCTGTATTCATCCGGAGGATATCCCGACGGTGCAGGCTTATATCCGCGGTCAGATGATCGGGCTCACTCCGGAGCGGATTAGTTATCGTCTAGTTCACAAAGATGGTACCATTGTATGGGCGGACACGCTGACCCATTATGTTTGTGATGAGTCGGGAAATCTGTTAGAGATGGTTGCGGTCACACGTGATATTACAGAAAGCAAACAGCAACAGTTAAGTTTACAGGAGTACAAGTCTTTGTTCGACTGCAACCCCCTGGGAGTAGCTTCGTTAGATTTGGACGGAAACTTGCTGAAAGCGAATATAGGGCAGGAACAATTAACAGGGCATAGTAAGGATGAACTGTTAAGTCGATCTTTTGACCATCTCATTGATCCGGTAGATCTGGAGAAGACACGCTATCATTTTGAAGAATCGGTAAAGGGTGTAGCGCAGCGTTATGAGATTGGTCTGATTCATAAGGATGGACAACGAATTGAGACAAGTGTGATCAATGTTCCTATTTTACTAGAAAACAGAGTGGTTGGTGTCTATGGCATTACGAGTGATGTTACAGCAGCCAAACGTTACGTCGAAGAGATTGAAAATTTAAGTTATGAAAGAGCACTGATCTTAAATGGGATGTCCGAAGGTGTGATTGGGCTCGATCTCGATGGAAACGTGAATTTTGCCAATCCTGCGGCGGCGGAGATGATGAATATCTGCCCGAGTGAGATGAACGGTAAACCTTTGGAAAAAATGATGATACAGATGCAGAGCGAAGGCATTCCATATCCGACGAACGGCACACCTATTTTGCAAGCTGTGCGTGAAGGAAGGGCCTTGTCTCGAACAGAATCGGTTTTTTGGCGTCAGGATGGATCGAGTTTTCTTGCGGAGTTCCAACTGAAGCCGATTATGGATCAAGGGAAAACTCGCGGTGCTGTGCTGGTCTTCCGTGATATGACTTCGGTAAAAGAAATCATTCGTGCCAAGGAAATAGCAGAGCATGCCGACCGTGCGAAATCTGAGTTTCTCGCTATTATGAGCCACGAGCTTCGCACACCACTAAACGGGATTATAGGAATGGCACATCTCTTGATGGAAACGGAGCTGAATGAGGAGCAACAGGGATTTGCCGAGATCATGATAGATAGCGGGGAGTCACTACTCTATATTTTGAATGAAATACTGGATTTCAGTAAAATCGAAGCAGGCAAAATGGATCTGGAACAGGGGCCAGTAGATATTCGGGACATACTAGGCAGTGTAATGGAGCTGTTCTCCATTAAAGCCTCAGAAAAAAATATTGAACTTTATAGTGAAATATCGGATCATATTCCCGAACGTGTATGCGGAGATGAGACGAGAATTCGCCAAATTCTGATTAATTTGGTAGGTAATGCTGTTAAGTTTACCGAAAAAGGAAGCGTCACGATCATCGCGGAGATGGATTCTTCGCAAGAGTATGGTTCAGAGCAGCTGATGCTTTCGTTTAAAGTCAAAGATACAGGCATTGGCATTGCATTTGATAAACAGCATCAATTATTTCAATCCTTCTCCCAGTTGGACCCATCGATTAATCGGAAATTTGGAGGAACAGGTTTGGGACTTGCCATTAGCAAGAAATTAGTTGAGCTGATGGGCGGAGCTATCGGAGTTCAAAGTGAGATTGGGCAGGGAGCGGAATTCCGGTTTACCATTGTGCTGGACAAGTGGAGAGAAGAAATGATGTCCGAAGAAGGCAAGGTTGCTGTCACGGTAGAACTGCCGGAACGTAACCGTCTTGCACAAGGCATTCGGATATTGATCGCTGAGGATCAGGCTGTGAATAGCCATCTTCTGGAGGAGATGCTTCGCAAATTTGGCGGTGTGTGCGATGTCGTGGGAAATGGAGAACAAGCTATAAATTTGCTTGCAACTACCCCTTACGATCTGATTTTCATGGATATTCAAATGCCTGTGATGGATGGGATTGAAGCGACTTGTGAGATTAGGAAAATGCATCCGGAAATCCCTGTAATCGCTGCGATAACAGCCTTTGCAGGGGAACGAGATCGGGAAGCGTGTTTGCAATGTGGAATGCAAGACTTCATAAGCAAACCTTTCCACTCTGCAGAAATTATCCGGGTACTGAACACATGGGTACCTTATATTCATTCCCAGCGGGCGAATTAAACAGTAGTATTTGGTAGTGACAGTCGTATGGGAAACGTAAAGGTAATAACCCGTTGCAAATAATAATGTGTATCCCGGGAACAGATAAATGGTGAGCAAGGAATGATAAACCTCAAAAAACCTGTATCTCCAATGGAGTACAGGTTTTTTGAGGGTTTAAAGCGGATTTTTTGTGATTCTCCATACCCAGAGACAACTCAGGACCATCCTCCGATTAATCCTGAGAGCGTTACACATTCATCATCTTCCAATTCTGCAATCAGTGTGAGCTCTTCATTATCCTGCGGGTTCACAGAAAATAACTCACGGCGTCCGTCCTCGTGCTTGATGATAACTAACTGATTACCACCTTTTGTATGAAACTGGTACTTCACCCCGATACCAGGCAGGGCGCATTCCCGGATATTCATGAAACTTGTTCACCTCTTTAGTTTTTGCTTTAATCATCGTTAACCGTTCTTACAGTACGGATGTATTCTACTATCCATAACACCGTTTGGCAAGTCACAAATCTCATTGCCCGGCAGGAGTCATCAATTTTCACGATTTACAAACGAATTTTGCTGTCGTCTTGCCCGTCTGCGCCGCATGAAGAACCAGATGAGCAGGGACAGAATCAGTACAAGGCTGGCGATGGCGACCAACAGGATATTCCGGATATTTGGAATTTGTACCGTCAAATCCAGTTTATTCTTTTGCAAGGGAGAAACGTTCCAGATCAGCGTTTTACCCCCATCCTCTACCTGATCGGCATTGGAATCCTGGGCTTTAATTGGCAGAGAAAGTTTAAAATCAAAATTCACATCTTTTAACAAAAGCCGTTTGAGAAAACCCGGAACGCTGTTGATCCTATCTTTAATATCCCCATCTGGCATCGATTCCATAAGGTCAGCTTCGGCAAGGATATGCAGTTGGGATGTGAAAAAACCTGATGTCTTGGATTGTTCGATATGAATTCCTGGCGGCAGCTTCGAGGAATCGAATCCGGTCATGTTGCTTTTTTCATAATGGGTCGTTGCTTTCAACACGTTCTGGTCCGCCTGTTTGGTCACTTCTGTCTTAAAGTTATTCCGTTCCAATGCTTCAGCTAGCAAGGGCATTAGATTGTCTTGTCCAATTTTGCCAAGAGCTGAGTCCGACACGCTCAAATTCAGATCCAGATCGGTCGTTCCATTTGTATTCACTGTTACATGGGCTTCTCCATCTGCACAGGCAGACAACATGATAAGCATGAGGGCAAGCATAATAGAAAGCGATAATTGACGTATATAATTGCGAGTTGACATGAAGTTCCTGCCTTTCTGCGTAGGTCTAGTGCGGTTATGTCCATATCTATCCAATCCAGAAGTATAGTATACAACGGAACGACTGGAGATGCGAACAAGATGTATAAAGCAAGCTCTACGGTGAGATAACTATGGCGCTGGATGGAAAAAAGTAAAGTGAACGTGATGTTTTTGGTTGATTAAAATTAAAGATTTCGTATTTTTGTCAATACTCTGTTAATTCAAAAGGTCATTCCGCGTGTACACTAAGATAGAGATGAATATACGGGCAAGGGAGGTACATTCATGACTTATATTATTATTCTGGCTGTGATTATGGTTGTGGGTATGATTGGAATGGGCTGGTTCTATAAGATTGTTGACGAAGACAAACATTAATTGTGGAACCATCCATAGGAACAATTGAAAAAGACAAGCCTATAAGCTTGCTTCGCAGATGCGAGGCGGGCTTATTTGATATTTATGTAAAAAAGCATTTGACCGATGGACAAATATTTTTCGCAAAGTTGGGATTTTTAGGCTTCACTTTTGTATAATAGGGGATAGCTTCTCGGGTTTCTCCCGAAATTTGCCAAACAGGAAAGGGTGTACATAAATGAAGTTTAGTGAATACACGTATACACGTCCCGATCTGGAACACATCAAGACCTCTTTCGGTGAACTGCTGAAGGGATTCGAAGCGGCGGCTTCAGTGGGTGAGCAAAGTGAATTCATGGACAAGATCAATGCTTTACGTAGTGATTTCGAAACACAGGCACAGCTGGTCTACATCCGCCATTCCATTGATACGAATGATGAGTTTTATAAGGCAGAGAATGAATTCCTGGATGATAGTCAGCCTGTTGTTCAGGAGTATATTACCGATTTTTACCGTGCGCTGGTGAACTCCAAGTTTCGTGCAGAACTAGAGCAAAAGTGGGGAACCCAACTGTTCCAGCTCGCTGAGCAAGCTTTGAAAACTTTCAGCCCGGAGATCATTGAGGATCTTCAAAAGGAGAACAAACTTTCTACGGAATACAATCAGTTGATTGCTTCTGCCAAAATTCCATTCGAAGGCGAAGAGCGCACACTGCCTCAGCTTCATCCGTTTGAGCTGTCTACGGATCGCTCGATGCGTGAACGTGCTTCAGAAGCCCGGTATACATTTATGGCGGAGCACGAAGCAGAATTTGATCGTATTTACGATGAACTGGTGAAGGTACGTACACAGATTGCGAAAAAACTGGGGTATCCAAGCTATGTGGAGCTTGGTTATGACCGTATGAACCGTACAGATTATAATGCGGAGATGGTCGCTAATTTCCGCGCGCAAGTCCGCGACTACATCGTACCTGTTGCAACCAAGCTTAGAGAACGTCAGCGCAGCCGGATTGATGTCGATACGCTTTATTTTTACGATCAGGGTTTTAGTTTCAAAACGGGCAATCCAACACCCAAAGGTGATCCGGACTGGATCGTAGAGAACGGGAAACGGATGTACGCAGAACTTTCACCAGAAACAGATGTGTTCTTCCAGATGATGACAGACAACGAATTAATGGATCTGGTGAGCAAAAAAGGCAAACAAGGCGGAGGATATTGTACGTTCCTGAACGATTACAAAGTGCCGTTTATTTTCTCCAACTTCAACGGTACGTCGGGTGACATTGATGTATTGACCCATGAAGCAGGACATGCCTTCCAGGTGTATGAAAGCCGCAATTTTGCAGTGCCGGAATATAACTGGCCTACTTTTGAGTCCGCAGAGATTCATTCGATGAGTATGGAGTTCTTTACTTGGCCGTGGATGGAACTGTTCTTCAAAGAAGATACAGACAAGTATAAGTTTGACCATTTGTCTTCCGCATTGTTGTTCATTCCTTACGGTGTCGCTGTGGATGAATTCCAGCATTTTGTTTATGCGAACCCAGACGCAACACCGGCAGAGCGCAAGCAGGCTTGGCGCAACATTGAGAAAATCTATCTGCCGCATATCAACTATAAGGATAACACGTATCTGGAGCAAGGCGGATTCTGGCATAAACAAGGTCATATCTTCTCTTCACCGTTCTATTACATTGACTACACGCTGGCTCAAATCTGTGCGTTCCAGTTCTGGAAACGCAGTAATGAAGATATGAAATCAGCATGGGCTGATTATCTGACATTGTGCAAAGCTGGTGGTAGCCTGTCCTTCACAGGTCTGGTGGAGCTTGCTGGATTGAAATCACCATTTGAAGACGGTTGTGTGTCTTCTGTTATTGGTGATATTGAAGCATGGCTTGATGGTGTAAACGACAAGGCATTGTAATCGAACGAGTTATCAAATTTAAGGCGGCTTGGACCCTGAGGGTGTCTAGGTCGTCTTTTTTATGATCAAAGAAACCAAAAAAATCCGGTTAGCTGTATAGGACAATGTAACATTCATCAATTGATAGTGATTTATTTCACTATAGCTGGAAACGGATTCAGTTACAATAAAGGTAGTAAATCAGGGTTACAGGAGGCTGGTTCAGATGGCAACGCATGCATATTATGTCCCACCCGCGAATTTGATGGGTAGAGGGTGTTTGCAGGATGCAGCTCCAATGATTGGACAGATGGGTATACGTAAGGCACTGGTAGTTACGGATCAGGCACTGGTTGCATCAGGTATTGCCGAACGTGTATTGTCTACGTTGCGGAAATCAGGGTTAGACTATGTCGTATATGATGAGGTACAGCCCAATCCAACATGCGGGCAAGTGCATGAAGGGTTACAAGTATTCCAGAACCATGGCTGTGACGCCATTATATCGATAGGCGGAGGTTCACCGCAGGATGCTGCAAAAGCGATTGGAATCGTTGCTGCAAACGGTGGACACATCCGTCAATATGAAGGACTGCATCAATCCAAAACCAAATCGGTCCCGCTGGTAGCTGTGAATACAACAGCTGGCACATCAAGCGAGGTAACGATGAACTACGTGATTACAGATGAGGAGCGAAAAGTGAAAATGGTGATGGTAGACCGAAACTGTCTAGTTGATCTGTCGGTAAATGATCCTGAGCTTATGCTGAGTAAACCTGCGAGTCTGACTGCTGCAACGGGCATGGATGCATTAACCCATGCGGTTGAAGCGATGGTTACACCAGGCGGGTTTACAGTTACAAGTGCAACGGCAGCAGCTGCGGTCAAATTGATCTTTGAATATTTGCCAAGAGCAGTGAAGGATGGGACTGATCTGGAAGCGAGAGAGTATATGACTTACGCATGTTTCCTGGGAGGTATTGCTTTTAACAATGCGGGTCTCGGATATGTTCATGCTATGGCACATCAATTAGGCGGGGTGTATGATCTGCCACATGGTGTGTGCAACGCGATGTTGCTTCCTTATGTTGAAGAAATGAATGCCAAACATGTACCGGACAAATTCCGTCATATCGCTAAAGCGATCGGAATGGATGTAAAGGAGCGCACCGATGAGGAATGTGCAGAATACGTCATTACTGAGATTCGGAAACTGGCCAAAGAAGTGGGGATTCCTGAGAAGCTGTCCGAACTTGGGGTACAGAACCCGGATGTGGAGTTGCTTGCAAGTAATGCAATGAAAGATGCTTGTGCACCAGGTAATCCGTATCAACCGTCGAAGGATGAGGTGATGAACCTTTTCCGAAAGATAATCTAGAACAGATACAAATAAATTATAGAGAAACGTGCGTATCTACGCCGATATCGACAATTGAGAAAAAAATAATGTTACAATTGAGTCGCTGAGATCAGCGGCTTTTTTGACTTGAACAGATATGTATTGTGGGATACGCTTACATCTGTTGTTGGAAAAGTTAACGATGTTGGCGTTACATATTATGATGGAGAGTTTGGTTTATATATATCGTTAATGGAGGCCATGATGAAACAGGATCAATTACATGTAAAAGCACCTGGCAACTGGATGAATGACCCGAACGGGTTTATCTATTACCGAGGAGAGTATCACTTATTCTATCAATATTTCCCGTATGGCCTGCAGTGGGGCACCATGCATTGGGGGCATGCGACCAGTCCGGATTTGGCCACATGGACGCACCATCCAATCGCTTTATTTCCAAGCAAAGGGTATGACCAGAATGGGTGTTTTTCTGGAACGGCACTCGAAGTGCAGGGTCAATTATTTTTATTTTATACCGCTGTCAAATACGATGTGCTTAATGAAGAGAACGTTCATGTGATTGTGAATGATCAATTCGAGTCTAGTCAGGCTTTGATGATCTCAGAGGATGGTTATACGTTTGATAACATTACTTCTAAGCAACAGATCATACCGCCGATCGTCGATTCTGTTCTGGGGGATCGCACGCATACACGTGATCCAAAAGTGTGGAAGTACCGGAATCGGTATTATATGATTTTGGGCACGAAGACGAGAGATCAACAGGGGAAGCTTTTGTTTTTTTCAAGTGAGGATCTGCTCCAGTGGACATTTTTGAACAGCTATACCAAGTCAGGGCTAGGGTATATGTGGGAGTGCCCGGATATTTTTAGTTTGTTAGATCGTTCGAGTGGAGCCCAGCAGACTGTACTGCTGATGTCCCCGGAAGGAATTCAAAGCGAACCGTTGTATACAAGTCACGCGATGTGCAGTTTGGTTTCCTTCAAAGAAGAAAGCTGCGATATCGTCATTCCGGATCAATTGAATATGGTCGATTATGGTGGGGACTTGTATGCGCCTCAGACGAATCTGGATGCCGAAGGACGCCGAGTCATGGTAGCCTGGATGCGAATGCCGCTACCTGTAGACAATTCCGGTGAGAAGCCGTGGATTGGCATGATGGCCTTGCCACGAGTCATCGAGGTCGAGGACGAACAGATATATTTTCGAGTGCATCCTGAGGTAGAGACTCACTTTAAGACACGTATCCCTGTTGAGCAAATTAATTACGCCAAGCCATTTCAATTGAAAGTTGTGTTGCGGGAACTTCAAGTTCTGGACATTGGCGGTTATCGAGTATGGCTGGAAGATGGAAGAGTACATACCGATCGTGCAGAAGTATTTAGAGACTTGGATCAATACGATCTTCAGTTTCAGACTCCCGAGCTGCATGGAAACTGCGAACTCAACATCTTTGTAGAGCCCAATTTGATTGAAATTTTTGTGAATCAGGGGCAGTATGTATTAAGCAATGTGGTATATGATCTGAAAGCATATGTCAGCTACGAGGGCGAAATCGAGTGTAACATAGGATAAGTATAGCTTTAGAGCCGGAGAAATCCGGCTTTTTTGATGCATGTAAACCATCCTGGTCATCAAGTTGCATGAGTTTACCATAATATTACCAAGAGGATTTTAATTCGTGTCTATCGAATAGATTAAACTAACAGCGGCATTTACAGGAGCGCGTCAGGTTCAAACCAGCGATGCACTGACTTTTTTTCAAATTTGCTGTTACCGCAAGATTCCCCGATCGAATTCCTGTTTAATGGGTAATAAGTTTATCTTTTATTACCTATCGTTTGCACAGTCTACAATGCAAGCAAGTCTTTTTCTACAAGATCAACATGTTCTGCAAGACCAACACCATTTACATGCGTTAAAACACACCGTCAGCGTCACGTCATCTGCATTTCAAAGAACTTCGATTCAAACAGGGTCATTGATTTGATCCGCACCAACATTCCAGTGATCATCTAACGAAAGACGTCCGGTTACATATGAATGATGTCTTTATTCCGTTACACATCTGTACAGCATGCTCCTAATCAAGACAGCCGTGTTTTCACAACAGAATATCGATTATGGGCTCTGAAATGAATCAGAATGAATGCACGTGGAGGAGGCTGTAATGATGGCAAAAAAAGAGGTTGTAGCGATGCTGCTCGCCGGAGGGCAGGGTAAACGATTAAAGGGATTAACCAAATCACTGGCAAAACCCGCTGTTTATTTTGGGGGTACCTACCGCATTATTGATTTTCCGCTCAGCAATTGTTCGAATTCGGGTATTGATACCGTTGGCGTGTTGACCCAATATGAACCACTTGTCTTGCATTCTTACATCGGTATTGGCAGTGACTGGGACCTGGATCGTAAAAATGGCGGGGTTTATGTGCTTCCACCGCATGAACGGGAAGACGGAAGTAACTGGTACCGCGGGACTGCTGACGCGATTTACCGTAACCTCAACTTTATTGAACAATTTGATCCCGAACATGTGCTGATTCTATCCGGTGATCATATCTATAAGATGGACTACGACAAGATGCTCCAGTATCACAAGGAGAAAAATGCCGATTGCACCATTTCCGTGATTGATGTGCCGCTGGAAGAAGCGAGCCGCTTTGGCATTTTGAATACAAATGAAGACTACAGCATTTATGAGTTCGAAGAAAAGCCTTCTCAGCCCCGAAGCACGCTTGCTTCCATGGGCATCTATCTCTTCAAATGGGATGTGCTGAAACGTTTCCTGATTCAGGACGAACAGCAGGCATCCACCTCCTACGATTTTGGTAAAGACATCATTCCGTTGCTGCTTGAAAATGATAAATCTTTAGTGGCTTACCCGTTCCAAGGATACTGGAAAGACGTTGGAACCATTCGCAGTCTGTGGGAATCCAATATGGATTTGCTGGACGAGGAGACTCCCCTGAATCTGAATGATCCGAACTGGCGGATTTTCACCCGTAACCCGAACCAGCCAGCTCAATATATATCGCCTGCCGCCAAGGTGCGCAACTGCATTATCAGTGAGGGCAGCATCGTGCACGGTGAGGTGAATCATTCCGTCCTGTTCTATGGAACCGAGGTGGGAGAGAACAGTGCAGTAATCGATTCCGTTGTTATGCCTCGGGTCAAGATTGGCCGTAATGTGTCTATCCATAAGGCTATTATCGCTGAAGGCTTAGTTATTCCGGATGGTACTCAGATTGCCCCCGCGCCTGAAGACGAGAGTGATATTTTACTGGTAGATCAGGAAGAACTGGAACGACAGTTGCGTCATGGAATAGCGAATTGATTGACCAAAATGTTGGCAAAGGATGGTGCGCGGCATGAAATCACTAATTGGAGTTATTAACCTTGACCATGAACTGGAAGAATTGAAGGAATTGACGTACTTTCGCTGCGGAGCCGCGGTACCTTATGCCGGGCGTTATCGTCTGATTGATTTTGTCCTGTCTAACATGATGAATGCGGGTATTGAGAGCATAGGCGTATTTGTTCGCCGCAAATACCGTTCACTGATGGACCATCTGGGAGATGGTAAGCCGTGGGATCTGGATCGTAAACATGGGGGCATGTTTATTCTTCCTCCGGATTGGAACGACCCGACGGACACGTCGCAGGGAGATTTGCAACATTTTCACAACAATCTGGATTTCTTCCACAGAGGGGCCGGGCAATACGTTGTGCATGCAGGCAGCCGGCATGTGACCAAAGCCGATCTTCAGGATGTCTATAAGTATCATATCCGTAAGGGAGCGGACGTCACACTGGTTTGCAAAAAAGTAGACCAACTGTTACCTGAGCATGAATCCTGCGTCAAAGTCGATCATGATGAAGATGGCAATGTGGTGGACATTCACCAATGTGCTGACCATACGAATATATATACGGAGATTTTCATCATGGAAAAAGAACTATTCCTTAAACAGGTGCAGCGCTGCATTGAACATGGGGAGACTCATTTCTTCCGTGACGCCATCCTGAAAAATCCGAGCGGATTGAAGATTGCGGCTTATGCCTATGAAGGATATCATGCCGTAATTAACTCGATTGACAGCTATTACCGTAACAGCATGGATCTGCTGAATACAGGACAGTATGAACAACTGTTTAAAGAAGATCCCGTGCAAACCAAAATCAAATACGAAGCACCCGCCAAATATCTGGAATCAGCGGATGTCAAACATTCCTTGCTTGCCAATGGATGCATCGTAGGCGGTGAAGTTCAGGACAGCATCCTGTTCCGGGGTGTGCATGTGGCTAAGGGAGCCAAAATTAAGGGTTCAATCATTATGCAGAAATGTTACATTGGCGAGGGAACTGTGCTGGAGAACGTCATTCTGGATAAAGATGTGAAACTAACCGGTGGGCAGACGTTAATTGGTGCTCCGTCGAATCCGTATATTTTGGCCAAAAGTACTATTATTTAAAGCGAAAATCTGTCCGATATCATCCATAACTGTATATATAAAAAAATATAATCCTGCGGGTAAGTTTTCAGGTTCGTGTCTTTTTGAACGCATGAAGTGCCACCGTCAAAGTTGCTATGTTGGTGCAAACGCAGTGGAGGGAACGAAATCAATTCTGGAGAAGCGAAGCGTTCGCCTTTGTCTCTCCATTTCTACCTTGTAAAAGGTGATCAGGAAATGGAAGAGACAACAGCGATCGAAAGAATGATTCGTGACTGAAACGGGTGCTCGGCTCCAACGTCCTGCTTTATAAGGTGTAACCGCATGCTTTCGAGCTAATCACGAACCGCCCTCACCAGCAGGATTTCACCGGGAGGAACCTACTTTTGTTTGACAACAAAGAAACGTTCAAATCGATCTTTCAACGAAATCTCGTCAGCAAACTGGGCAAACCAATTGAAGAAGCTACCAAGGAAGATGTGTACCATGTGCTAGGCAGTATGATTCGGGAATATGTAGGTCAGGACTGGGCAGTCTCAAATCAGGGATTCAAGCAGCGTCAAGATAAACAGGTGTATTACTTCTCGTTGGAGTTTCTGATTGGTCGCCTGCTCGGCAACAATCTGCTAAACGTTAATGAGCTGGAACTGGTTCGTGACAGTCTAGAGGAACTTGGCTTTTCACTGGAGTGTATTGAGGAACAGGAAGCAGATGCAGGGTTAGGCAATGGGGGGCTGGGAAGGCTTGCTGCCTGTTTCCTGGACTCCTTGGCCTCACTGGGCTATGCGGGACATGGATGCGGTATCCGTTACAAGTACGGTCTTTTTGAGCAAAAAATTATCAATGGCAATCAGGTAGAGTTGCCTGATAACTGGCTGGAAAAGGGCAATGAATGGGAAGTACGCCGTCCAGACAAAAAGGTGGAGGTCCAGTTCTGGGGCCGGGTTGAGGCCTATGAACAGGATGGACATTACCATTTCGTGACGAAGGATGCTGAATCGGTCGTTGCCGTACCGTATGATGTGCCCGTTATCGGTTATGGCCAGTCACATGTCAACACATTGCGGTTATGGAGTGCAGAGCCGAAACGAGAAACGTCATTGGACACCCCTTCGAACTATTACGGATACCTGGATTACAGCCGTTCCGTGGAGTCGATCTCTGAATTCTTGTACCCGGATGATTCCCAATACGAGGGCAAGTTGCTGCGTTTGAAACAGCAGTACTTTATGTGTTCCGCAGGAGTGCAGAGTGCATTGCGTACATTTAGCAAGCTGGGACTGTCTTATGACCGCCTGCCGGACAAAGTGGGCTTCCATATCAATGACACCCATCCTACGTTAGTCATTCCTGAACTTATGCGAATTCTAATGGATGATAAGGGTTATGGCTGGGATGAAGCGTGGGATATTACTACCCGCACGGTATCTTATACAAATCACACGACACTAAGCGAAGCGTTGGAAAAATGGCCTGTATCCATGGTCAGCAAGCTGCTGCCACGTATTTATATGATTATTGAAGAGATTAATAAACGTTTTTGCGGGTTGCTCCTAGAACGTTATCCGGGTGATGACGAACGTATCGAGCACATGGCGATTGTTGCGAATGATCAAGTTCGCATGGCACACCTTGCCATCGTAGGCAGTCATAGTGTCAATGGTGTGGCTGCACTGCATACAGAGATTTTGAAAGAGCGTGAGATGGCGCCGTTTTATGCTCTGTACCCTGAACGTTTTAACAATAAAACCAATGGCATTACGCACCGTCGCTGGTTAATGCATGCCAACCCAAAGCTGTCGAATCTCATTACAGAAACGATCGGCAATGAATGGATCACGGAACCTGGCAAACTGGAGCACCTGGCTGATTACGCCGATCAATCCGCGTTCCAGGAGCAGTTCCGTTCGATCAAACGAGATAACAAAAATCGTCTGGCGTCTTATATCCTAGATCATACGGGTATACCTGTAGACCCTGATTCCGTGTTTGACGTGCAGGTGAAAAGGCTGCATGGGTACAAAAGACAGCTCCTGAATATTTTGCATGTCATGCATCTGTATAACAAGTTGAAAAGCGATGCTTCGTTTGATATGGTGCCGCGCACGTTTATTTTTGGAGCGAAGGCAGCACCGAGTTATTATTTTGCCAAAAAAATTATCAAACTGATTAATACGGTGTCAGATACCGTGAATCGCGATGCAACGGTAAATGACCGGTTGAAGGTCTTTTTCCTGGAAAACTATTCTGTCTCGCTTGCCGAGAAAATTATCCCTGCGGCAGATGTGAGTGAACAGATCTCGACAGCGGGGAAAGAAGCCTCCGGTACAGGGAATATGAAATTTATGATGAATGGCGCACTGACAATTGGTACGATGGATGGGGCAAACGTGGAGATGGCAGAGCAAGTCGGTGAAGAGAATATGTTCATCTATGGCTTGCGTGCCGACGAAGTGCTGGAATATTATCGGAACGGTAACTATCGGCCTAACGAAATCGTGAATCAGGATGAACGTATTCGTGAAGTCGTGGAGCAATTGGTGCATCCGGGAGCATTCTGTGATAGGGATGGGGAGTTCTGGGATATTTATGACTCATTGCTTGCACATGGCGATGAATATTTTGTATTACGTGATTTTGCAGCGTACGCTGATGCACATGCAGCGATTGATCAAGCGTATCGTGATGTTTCGGATTGGACTCGCAAGGCCGTGCTTAACACAGCTCATTCAGGCATTTTCTCCAGTGACCGAACAATAAGTGAGTATGCAACCGATATATGGGGCATTCATCCTGTGTCTGGGCACTGGAATGGTTAGGATAGAGGAGACTCAAGTGAAAAAACAGAACGGATAAATTAGCATTTAAATTAGCTTTACAAACGGAATTCCATTCTCTCTTGTTTGATGTCTGCATCTGGCAGTGGCGAAGTCCACTGCAGGGCTGCGGACATGAACAAGAGATTTTTGTTATCAACACCATAAGTTCGCATTCAGAATCAAAAAAGGGTTGAATATTTCAGTCATACTAATTGAAGAAACAGACCAGTAAAGTCAGGCCAAAGTAAAATACATATCTTAAAAATGAATAGGAGACGGGACATATGGATCACTATGCACGTATTCAGCTTGCCATCGAGCATCTGGAGCTAAATCTGCAGGAGCCGTTCAACATGAAGGAAGTGTCGGCGGCCGCCAGTTTTTCAGCATTTCATTTTCAACGTTTGTTTCAGGCGATTACAGGTTTTACTGTTCTGGAGTACTTGCGCAGACGAAGACTAACGGAGGCTGCTTCGACTTTGCGAAACACGGCGCAGAATATACTGGAAATTGCGCTTAGCTATGGTTATCAATCGCAGGAAGCCTTTACCCGTGCATTTGACGCTCACTTTGGCGTCACACCGGCACGGTTTCGCAAGCTGGAGCAGGAGGCTTTAACAGAGGAGTTCATGCAGCAACGTATTGATTTTAATGAATATCGTTTACAGCTTGGCACAGCGTTTCATATGAATCCGCCACGTATGATAACGCTGGAGACAATTCAAATCATTGGTTATGACTATAAGACCAATCTAAACAATGAACAGCATTATGCGGAGATTCCCGGATTTTATCATGAATTCGGGCGTGAACAGAAGTTCATGAACATTCCAGAGCGGATTCGCCCCGATATGGCGTATGGTGTTGCGGCTCATTTTCAGGAGGATGGGGCATTTTCATTTATCGTTGGCGAAGAGAGTTCAGGAAGCAGTGATTCCTTAGAACCCGGATATACCTGTCTGGAGATTCCAGGCGGGCTGTATGCCGAGTTTACAACGGAAGGATCAGAGCAGGAGGTGCGCAAAATGATCTACGGCAGCTGGCTGCCTGCTTCCAAGTATGAGCGCCGGGAAGGGCCGGACTTTGAAGTGACCGATGTGTGGAAATCGACGCCTGAGCAGCTGGACATGAAGATCTACATCCCGTTAAAATAGACCTTACCGCTCATTTGGCGGATAACAAGGTCGGGAGGATAGGCATGAGCAGAAGAGCGTTGCTTTACTCCAAGCGGGTGCTTGCATTCATTACATTTCTAGCGGTTATATATACGCTCATCATGTGTAATCTTCTTTTTTTCAGTGGCAGAGCACCGGGGGTGAACTATCAATATAATCTTGTGCCTTTCGAGACGATTCGTCCTCTGCTCTTGGAAAGAGAAAGGTACAGTACCGAAGCCTGGATTAAAAATCTGTTTGGTAATATTGTTTTGTTTATTCCGCTGGGCATATGGATTCCGTGGCTTTTTCACAGGTATCGTTCCTGGTTCCGATTGACGTTCATTGTTGTGCTCATCCTTTTGCTGGTGGAAACGATCCAGCTGATTACACGTGTAGGATCATTGGATGTGGATGATATTATTCTCAATACGGTTGGAGCCTGGATCGGATTTGCCGGTTTCCGCTTACTGATAGGCTCGCCAAGAAAGACTCGAAGCTGATCGCGCCATGCGATTGCGGTTTCGGGCCTTTTGTCTTTTTGTATAAAACCTAAGTTCAGGTGTTTATAAGGGTTTCTTTTCGGATAAAACATATTAACGGGTGAATTGCTTCACAAGAGAAGAAAGCGAGGTGGGTGTTATCGTTTGGTGGAAGGAAAGTGTGGTATATCAGATTTATCCAAGCAGCTTTAAAGACAGCGACGGAGATGGATATGGCGATTTGCAGGGAATTTATGAAAAGCTTGATTATTTGCAAAAACTCGGCGTGGACGTCATCTGGCTGTGTCCCATCTATGATTCACCAGGTCATGATAACGGATATGATATCCGAGATTACTACGCGATTTTACGAAAATATGGGACGATGGAGGACTTTGACCGGCTGCTTGCTGAAGCGCATAAGCGCGGACTCAAAGTCATGATGGATCTTGTACTGAATCATACTTCGGATGAACATGCCTGGTTTGCGGAATCCCGTTCTTCCAAAACCAATGCAAGGCGTGACTATTACATCTGGCGTTCCGGTAAAAACGGGCAGGTGCCGAACAACTGGGAGTCTTATTTCGGGGGTTCGGTGTGGAAGCATGACCCGGAAACGAACGAATATTATATGCATCTATACTCGGAGCATCAACCCGATCTGAACTGGAATAATCCGGAGATGGCTGAAGAAATGTACGAGATGGTGCATTGGTGGCTGGAAAAAGGGGTGGATGGCTTCCGCTTTGACGCAGTAGCCCATATCGCCAAAGCCGATGGCTTGCCAAATGCACATAACCCGAACAACCTGCCTGTCGTGCAGGCGTATGAGCTGTTTTCCAATCTGGAGCAGGTCCATTCCATCCTCCGCAAGTTGAATCAGATGATTCTAAAGCCGTACGGGCCGATGACGGTCGGAGAAACTTCAGGACTTGGGCCCGAGCAGGCTTTAGCTTATGTAGGTACGGATCGGGATGAATTAAACATGGTGTTCCAGTTTGAGCACATGTTCATTGATGCCCGGTCTTCGGGCATTGGGAAATGGAACTATAAACCTTGGAAGCTCACGGAGCTAAAAGAAATCATGAGCCGCTGGCAGACGGTACTGCATGGCCGGGGCTGGAACGCCAATTATATGGGGAACCATGATCAGCCGCGTCCGGTGTCGCGTTTTGGAGATGACGGGAAATACCGCGTGCGTTCTGCACAGATGCTCGCTACCTGGATGTTAACGCTGGAAGGCACACCGTACATCTATCAGGGGGAAGAGATTGGCATGACCAACGTATCGTTCCCTGAGATTGACCAATACCGGGATATCGAAACAAAAAATTATTACAATCATTATATTGGCCAAGGGAAATCCAAGCATGAGGTGATGGAGGCCATCTGGCTAAAAAGTCGGGATAATGCACGAACGCCCATGCAATGGGATGAATCCGAGCATGCAGGTTTTACGGCAGGTGATCCTTGGATTGAAGTGAACAGCAATTATAAGGACATCAATGTGGCGGATGCGGAGACGGACCCACATTCCATTCTGCATTATTACCGTAAATTAATCACATTGCGCAAGCAAAATCGGGTGTTGATTTATGGAGCATATGAACTGCTTTTGCCAGATGACCCGGAAATTTATGCATATACACGTACACTGGATGATGAGCAGTGGTTAATCGTGATGAATTTTAGTGCAAACGAGCCAGAGATGATATGGCCAGAAGGCTGGAATGCAGAAGACTGCAAATTAATGATTGGCAACGTGAGCAGGCGTTATTCAACCGATGAAGGAGCTATTTTATTGCAACCCTATGAAGCGAGGGTGTATTGCAAGAAGCGCAAGAGCGGCGAGTAAGCAATGCGCAAGCAACGTGTGAAAGTGATTATTCTGTATTGCTGGCTGACGAACGTCGTAACAAGGAATGCAGTTTTGCGCTCGCAGAGCGTTCTGAATTATAATAATTAAAAAATATAGCTTAATATAAGTTGAATTTTTTTGTTCACACAGAGATGTCAAGGACAACTTATATCAATGTCAGGAGGAATCTGAATTGTTGAATATTACGTACCACGGACACTCCAGTGTACAACTGGGCACAGAAAATAAATCACTCGTGATTGATCCATTTTTGCGTGGCAATGAGTTAGCGGTAACCAAACCAGAGGACATCAAGACGAATGTAGTCCTGTTGACACATGCACACATGGATCACATTCTGGATGCTGAACCGATCGCCAAAGCAAATAATGCCAAAGTGGTGGCGATTGTGGAATTGGCTACATATATGTCATGGAAGGGTCTGGATACCCTCGGCATGAATATGGGCGGTACGGTGGATCTGGAGTTTGCCAAAGCGAAAATGATTCAGGCGTTCCATACGTCCGGTATTGTGCTGGAAGAAGAGCAACGGATTATGTATGCAGGTTTGCCTGCCGGATTTATCATTGATATTGGTGGTAAAACGGTGCTGCATGCCGGAGATACAAGTCTCTTCGGCGATATGAAGATGATTGGGGATCGGCATCAAATCGATGTTGCCTTCCTGCCTATTGGTGGACATTATACAATGGGGCCTGAAGATGCACTACAGGCAGCGGAATGGTTTAATGCCAAACTGACGATTCCCGTTCATTATGATACCTTCCCTGCGATTCGTCAGGATGCAGAGCATTTTGTACAGCAACTGGCTTCCAAAGGATTAGAGGGTCGTGTGCTGGCACCTGGTGAGTCCATTTCCCTGTAAAAAGGAAGCTGATTTGAGGTCAGTTTCATAATCATAAAAATTTATAAAAAGCGAATGATGCGTCAAGAAAGATGATGCGTCATTCGCTTTTTTGTGCTGAGTATTCAATTTTGAGGGCAATTATTGGTCACCATCACAAAATGAACGAAATGGCATTGTAGCTTGAAAGTCAGCAATGATATAAAAAGTTACACGGAAACCAACCGGATATCCGAAACGATTGCAAACGGGGGAGCGTTCATGACATTTGTGAAATCTTTATTTTTTCAGATCATTGCAGCAGTAGTCATCGGTATTGGAGTAGGTATTCTGTGGCCCGATCTAGGAAGTCTATTGCAACCCTTGGGTACAGGCTTTATCAAATTAATCAAGATGCTGATTGCACCGTTGATTTTTATGGTCATCGTTACAGGTATCGCCAAAATGGGCGATCTGAAGTCTGTTGGTCGAATCGGACTTAAAGCGATTCTGTGGTTTGAGCTTGCCACAACGGTTGCACTTGTGCTTGGTTTATGCACAGCCAATCTGCTTCGTCCAGGGGCGGGAATGAATGTAGATCCTGCCAGCATTGACGCCAGCGGAATTGAGGCAAAAACAAAGGGGTCCGAGCTTCCGCACACGGTTGATTTTATTATGAACATTATTCCAACAAGTGTGGTGGATGCGTTTGCCCAGAATGCCTTGCTGCAAGTGCTGCTTGTTGCCTGTCTGTTCGGGGTTGCCTTGGCAGCCACGGAGAATAAGGCCAAGGAGAATGTACTGAACCTGGTGGAACAGCTGCTTGGGATCGTGTTCCGGATGATCGGTTATATTATGAAGCTGGCTCCGGTAGGCGCTTTTGGTGCAATGGCCTACACCATAGGGGCGTACGGGGCGTCCACCCTTTCGTCTTTTGGATTGTTAATATTGGCTTGTTACGGTGCTGCCCTGTTGTTCCTGATGCTATTAGCGCTGGCTGCCTGGTGGATTACAGGGCTGAACTTTATACAGTTTGTCCGATACACTCGTTCAGAAGTGATGCTTGCGATTGGAACAGGCTCTTCAGAAGTTGTGATGCCGCGTATGATGGACAAGCTGACGAAGGCGGGGTGTGACCGTGCAGTCGTTGGACTGGTCGTACCTACGGGATACTCATTTAATCTGGATGGGGCTTCCATATATCTATCGTTAGCGACGGTTTTTGTTGCCCAGGCTGTTGGTATTGATCTGACCTTGGGTCAGGAGATCACCATTCTGTTAGTGCTGATGCTAAGCTCGAAAGGCATGGCGGGTGTTCCCGGCTCAGCGTTTCTTGCTCTGTCAGCTACGGCGGCGGCAGTGAATGCTTTTCCCGTAGCAGCAGTGGCTCTGCTGCTTGGAGCAGACCGTTTTATGGATACGATGCGTGTTTTCACGAACTTGATGGGGAACTGTGTAGCGGCATTTGTAGTTGCCAGATGGGAAGGACTGCTGGATCAGAAACGGATGCGTGCTGTGCTCTCCGGTGAGATTAGTGCCGCTGAACTGGAAGCAGAAGAAAAGGCTGCGCGATCTGCTTTGAAGCTGAATCTCCGAGAGAATCAGGGCCAATCTCTAGCAACACCTGAGGTACTTTAATTGTAAAATAGTTTGAAGCTATATCTTTCAACCGTCTGAAAAACCGGGATAAATCCAGGGGAACAGACGGTTTTTTTGCGATGTAATACACATATCATGGAGTTTGCGAGACGAATTCCTCAAATAAATGTTACAGCCAAAACATTAATGGGGAATGAGTAGGAGAGAAGAAGAACAACCATATTTGCGTTTCAACTTGTATATACATGTTTACTTATGTAATATAGATGAAGAAGTTAACAGGTGGGTTAGATAAGAGCAATACGACATATTGGAGGCGTTAACATGAGTTCAAAACATAAGGAGCCGTCCACATGGTGGAAGAAGTCAACGGTATACCAGGTATATCCGAAGAGTTTCAATGATACAACGGGATCGGGAACGGGGGACATCCGGGGGTTAACCGAGAAGCTGGATTATTTGCAGCACTTGGGGATCGACATTGTTTGGCTGCAGCCCGTATACGTATCCCCGCAGCGGGATAATGGGTATGACGTAGCAGACTATTACCGCATCAACCCTGACTATGGAACGATGGAAGATTTCGATGGATTGCTTGCCGAGTTGAAAGCGCGTGACATGAAGCTGATGATTGACATTGTGGTGAATCACTCCTCAACCGATCATGAATGGTTCAAGCAGTCTCGTTCA
Organism: Paenibacillus amylolyticus; assembly: GCF_003719335.1. Classification (GTDB taxonomy): domain Bacteria; phylum Bacillota; class Bacilli; order Paenibacillales; family Paenibacillaceae; genus Paenibacillus; species Paenibacillus amylolyticus_D. The sequence goes on along the minus strand of NZ_RIAS01000003.1, from coordinate 456,320 downwards.
TCGAAGGATAATCCTTATCGGGATTATTACATATGGAGAGACCCCGCGCCGGACGGTGGTGTACCGAACAACTGGCAATCCAAATTTGGCGGGCCAGCGTGGCAGTATGATGAGCAGACCGGACAATATTTTCTAACGTTGTTTGATCAAACGCAGGCAGACCTGAACTGGGAGAATGAAGAAGTACGCAAGGCTGTACGCGACATGATCAAGTTCTGGGCGGAAAAGGGAGTCGATGGATTCCGGATGGACGTCATTAACCTCATCTCCAAAGACCAGCGTTTCCCGGACGACGATGGCAGCGTGTCGCCAGGCGATGGACGCAAGTATTACACGGATGGACCGCGCGTGCACGAGTATATTACGGAAATGTACGATGAGGTATTTGGACCCTATAACATGGTGACGGTGGGGGAGATGTCCTCAACCACGCTTGCGCACTGTATTCGTTATTCCAATCCGGCTTCAAGAGAGTTCTCGATGACCTTTAACTTCCATCACCTGAAGGTGGATTATCCGGATGGACAGAAATGGGAGCTCATGCCATACGATTTTGAATCCTTGAAGCAACTGTTCAGTGAGTGGCAGACCGGAATGCAAGCTGGTGGCGGCTGGAATGCGCTTTTCCTGAACAACCATGATCAACCTCGTGCGTTATCCCGTTTCGCAGATGATGGAGAATACCGTGTGGAGAGTGCCAAAATGCTGGCGACGACTCTGCATGGATTACAAGGTACGCCTTATGTCTATCAGGGCGAAGAGATTGGTATGCCCAATCCCGTTTGGAATGATATTAGCGAGTTTCGCGATATTGAGTCCACGAATATGTATCGTTTGTTGCAGGAAGAGCGGGGCAAAACGGCCGAAGAGGCTTTCCATATTGTGAAGGAGCGTTCCCGGGATAATTCCCGAACACCGATGCAGTGGGACGGTACGGCTAATGCTGGATTCACAACCGGAACACCTTGGCTCAAGGTGGATGAGAGATATCCGTCCATTCATGTGGAAGAACAGATGGCCAACCCGGATTCCATCTATCATCATTACCGGAAGTTGATCGCTCTGCGCAAAGAGGTGGATGTGCTGACTGACGGTTTGTACGAACGGTTGGATGATGCGCACCCGGAGGTATTTGCATACGCACGAACCAATGGGAACGAGACATTAGTTGTGGTGTCAAATTTCCGCAAACTGGATACAGCATTTCAAGTTCCTGAAGCGGTCTGGAACAACCATATTGCAGATAAATCACCTGAGCTGCTTATCAGTAATACCGAAGTTAAACCTGAGCTGAAGCAGCAAATCACGCTCAGTCCGTATGCCTCTTATATGTGGCTAATCAAGCAGTAACAGAATAAATTCCATTTTATAAATAGGAAGTGACACTATGGCAATCGATAAAAAACAGGTCGAAGAGATCGTCCGGGCCGTCGGCGGCAAAGACAATATTGAAGCGGCGACACACTGTGTGACACGGCTACGGTTTGCTCTATATGATGAGGACAAAGTGGATACAGAGCTTCTCGATCAGAATGATCTGGTGAAGGGGCAGTTCTCCTCTCAAGGTCAATTCCAGGTCGTCATCGGACCAGGTCTGGTGGATAAAGTTTATGAAGAGATGATTCAGATTACCGGAGGCGAACGGTCTTCCAAAGATGATGTGAAGGCAGCCGCGGGCAAAAAGCAGAATCCGTTGCAGCGTGCGATCAAAACGCTCTCGGACATTTTCATTCCGATCTTGCCAGCAATCATTACCGCGGGTCTGTTGCTCGGGATTAACAACATTTTGACAGGCCCCGGTATCTTCTTTGATGGAAAATCATTAGTGGATGTGTACCCGGCATGGAAAGACCTTGCCTCCATCATTAATACCATAGCAAGCACTGCGTTTACATTCCTGCCAGCTTTGATCGGTTGGTCAGCGGTGACCCGATTCGGCGGCAGTCCGCTGCTCGGGATTGTGCTGGGTCTGATTCTGGTACATCCCGATCTGCTGAGTGCATATGGTTACGCTGATGCGGTGAACAAAGGCACGGTTCCGACTTGGAATCTGTTTGGCTGGGAGATTGAGAAGATCGGTTATCAGGGTCAGGTTCTACCTGTATTGGTATCGGCTTATCTGCTTGCCAAGATGGAAATTTTCCTGAATAAAAGAGTGCATGATTCTATTAAATTGCTGGTCGTAGCTCCTGTGACATTGCTGGTTACCGGTTTTCTGGCATTTACGATTATCGGACCGGTTACATTTGCAATTGCAAACGCCATCACATCCGGTTTGATTTACATCTATGATTCGTATGCTGCGTTAGGTGGTTTGATCTATGGTGGTCTGTATGCGTTACTTGTTATTACCGGTATGCACCATACGTTCCTTGCGGTAGACGTACAGCTGATTGGTAGCCAAGGTGGTACTTTCCTGTGGCCAATGCTGGCTTTGTCCAATATTGCGCAGGGTTCGGCAGCACTTGCGATGATGCTGGTATTACGTGAGAAGAAAATGAGGGGGCTTGCAGCAACCTCGTCCGTATCCGCTTTCCTCGGTGTGACCGAACCAGCCATTTTTGGTGTGAATATTCGTTACCGTTACCCGTTTATCTTCGGTATGGTCGGTTCCGCCATTGGTGGTGTACTGCTTACGATGAATAATGTTCAGGCCACATCCATCGGTGTAGGCGGTGTGCCTGGATTCCTGTCCATTTTCCCGGATAAATGGGGCGTGTTCTTTATCGGTATGGCCATCGTTCTGGTAGTTCCGTTCCTGTTGACCGTTGTGTTTGGACGGGCGAAGTTGAGAAAAGAAGATCAACTTACGGCGAAGGGAGGGTCGGCTTCGGGAATCACATCCACTGAGACAGCAGCAGGAACAGAGATGGCTGAACGTAATCGTAGTGCAGCGAAGCCTGGAAATGCATCTGCCAAAACAATCGAAGTCATGGCGCCATTGACGGGTACAGCGGTACCGCTGGAGCAAGTTCCTGACCCGGCTTTTGCTGAGAAACAAATGGGTGCAGGCATCGCAATCGAACCTTCGGGGAATCAAGTGGTTGCCCCGTTTGATGCAAAAGTGGCACATGTGATTAAGAGTAAACACGCGGTTATATTGGAACATGCGAGCGGACTTCAAGTGTTAATTCATGTCGGCATTAATACGGTATCACTTAAAGGTGAAGGTTTCTCTATGTACGTAGACACGGGTGATCGCGTGAGAGCCGGGGAGAAGCTGCTTGAATTTGACCGAACCGTCATCGAAAATGCGGGTTATCCACTCATTACGCCTGTCATTATCCCGGATGGTCAGGATATGGTTGAACGGGTTGAAACGGTGACAGGAGATGTCACTTCAAGTCAGAACGGCGTTCTCAAAATTTATCTGAAAGGATAAATTGATATTTGCTTGTAGTCAAAAGGAGCTGTGAAACCTACAGCTTCTTTTGGCATTTACAGGTGTGATTTTCCATAGGCATCATGATAAAATAGTTATGTGATCAAGTAATTACAAATTTTGATAATAAGTCGAAGTGGGCACGTTTGGCGTTTAAGTTGAATGTCAGTCATACGGAGAAAAAGCAGTTCATACAGTGGGTGTACAAGGAGCGTTCCTAGTCAAATGATAAGGAGGAGAGCCATGACTCGGGTAGCGGTGATGGTCATTCATGGACTGGGTATGCAAAAAGAAGACTACGCTGACAAGCTGATCGCTTGCTTGAGCAGAGAAATGGAACGTGTCATGGTGCTGCCAGGCGCCGCGAAACAGATGCTCGATATTGAACCCGTCTTCTGGGCCGACGTGTTCGAGGAGCGAGAAGAGGCTTTGTTTCAACAGTTGGTTCGTTCACCGGGATTAAACTACCAGGCATTACGCCGTTTTGTCATTCATTATCTCGCCGATGCGGTGGCATATCAGCCCGTAGAGAACCAAGGACATCATTATGATGCCGTGCATCGAACGCTACATCAGGCCATGCACGTTCTCGCACAGCGTAATGGGCCAGAAGCGCCGCTTTGTGTCGTCGCCCATAGTCTCGGAGCTGTCATTGCAAGCAACTTTTTCTATGATCTGCAGTATCCGTCATCTAATCGAATGCCGGAAATTGTGGATGTGAACTCGGCTTTGGAGCGTGGAGATACGCTGACCAATTTTTACTCCTTTGGCACAACACTGCCGCTATGGAGTTTGCGCTATGAACATTTCAGCCGGCCCATTCAGGTGCCTGCGCCGCAAGCCACGCATCACTTTCCACGACTGGAAGGGGAGTGGGTTAATTTTTATGAAAGCAACGATATTCTGGGCTATCCGCTACGTCCTATCGATCCGGCTTATGCGTCGGCTGTGAAGGAGGATATTAAGGTTCACGTCGGTGGACCAGCTACAAGTTGGAATCCACTGAGTCATGGAGGGTACTTTACCAGTGAGCATATGAACCGCAGAATCGCTCAAGGGTTAGCACGAACATGGACATGGGTAAATCGCTCAAAGTAACAGCGTGTTATAAGAGGCAAATGAAGGAGGAAATATCATGGAATGCAGGACGGGATGTGCCGCATGTTGTATTGCCATATCCATATCATCACCGATTCCCGGCATGCCTGAAGGCAAACCCGCGGGAGTGCGATGTATCCAACTGACGGACGATAATCGTTGCGGTATATTCGGTCAGGCGGGCCGCCCGGCGGTATGTAGTGGATTGCAGGCTGAGGAAGAAATGTGCGGCCGCACCAATCAGGAAGCATTTCATATTTTGACACAGTTGGAACGGCAGACAGCACCAGGCCTAAGGTGAAAGGACTTGTTTGATTATAGAAGGTTAATTATACTTAATATGGAATATTATTGATTATGAAAGGGGGATTAATAATGGATTGGATAAAACGTCTACTGAAAGTGGTTGGCCATATGATGAGCGATCTGTGGATGGGGTCTTATCGCCGCAACTCCGATCATTATGATGAACAAGCTCCAAGTCCAGAAAATAAACCGAGATATTACACTTTTGTTGTTCTAGCAACGTTAGTCACGGTGGGTATAGTCGTTCTTATGTATAATCCAAAATACTGGTAGGTCATCAAGGGGAAATAATCAGAAAAAAGAGAGTATCCTGTGAATGCTGCAGCATTCACAGGATACTCTTTTTTTAGTTGTATATGATTAGGATCTGTCTGCAAGAACAGCAACAGAAGGCTTGGGCTCTCTAAACATAAAGAAGTACATCAGGGAAGAAATGACGTAGAGACAACCCGTAATGCTGAACGTAATCGCGTATCCCCAATAGGTTCCATATGTAGTAACCAGATATGACTGTACTGGTCCCATCGTAGCCCAACCAATCATAAACGAAGTTTGCATCATAGAGTTAGCTATCCCGCGGCGTTTATCCGAGATCCGATCCACTAATATGGCAGAATGAATTGGATTAGCAGCATTCATGAGGGCTTGTCTGAACAAAAAGCTGACAGATGCAATGAAAAGCAGGTTCGTAAAACCTGTGAATAACAGGAAGGGCAGCGATAATACTTGAAAAATAACTACGGCTCGTACACTGCCAACTTTGGCAGCTAACGTTGGGCCAATCAGCATGGATACAATGGTCATAATCTGACCGAGTGCAATCAGGATGCTCATGCCGCTTAACGATACGGCGAAGCGATTCGTAAAATACAAATTCAGATAAGGCACAACGAGCCCTGATCCTAAGCCGATCAGCAACTGTGTCACAATAAACTGACCAATCAGCTTGCTATCTCTTTTTTTAATACGTGTGTCATCATCAATGGGCAATGGTGTAATCACAGCACGAGTAAGCTCTGCTTCAGCCCCCCGAACAGAGTGTTGGCGAGGCTGAAGCTGTTTCGGTTTTAGATCTGTCCGAGACTCCTGATTCTCGGTTACAAAAAGCAACGGAATAAATGCCGCTAGTGTCGCAGCTCCGCCCATAAATAGTACCGTCTGCAATCCGGTGACTTTGGCCATGCCGGCAGAATGAAGCACGTCTGCAAGCACGCCTCCGCCCAGACTGCCAAGAACCTGAGAAGCCAGCACCAAAGAGGAATAATAACTGAACATTTTGAGGCGCTGGCTTTTTTTGACGTTCTCTGCGAGATAAGGAATGGCAAGTACCTGGAAAACACCAGCAAACAGGCCGGAAAATACAGCAAACCAAATCAACCCGCTCGCGGCATAATCGAAGGATCGTCCGATTAGAAAAGCACCGCTGAATAGCGCCCCGATAATCAACAGTTTTTTGCGGCTGAACTTGTCACCGCTAAATCCAATAGGAATGAACATAATTGCTGTAGCAAGAGATTGGATACTGACAATTTGGCCATTCATGGTGTCATCGTAACCTAAGCCTTGAATGTACAGATTATAAAGAACCGAGAACATGCCGTTTCCGATCTGATACAGCAGACTTGCCAGAAAGAACAGTTGAATATTGCGAGACCACCCGCCAATTTCAACATGAATCTGTCGTAAAGCTCTCAAGTAACTCCCTCCAGTCTGCCTGTGCAGTGATACCAGTGTAACAGGAAAGGCAGATTTTCGGAAGAATTGACCACTGTTTATTTTGTTGCAGGGGTATCTGTGACACGAGCAATCACAAATCCGTCGTATCCTTTACTGCCTACGGTTTGTAGTGCCGTGGCTTCAAGATGGGGGTGATTTCCGATGCATTCGAGAAAGGTTCGAACCCCTTGAACTCTTGCGTCTTCACTGTCGGAGTGAATGACTTCCCCATCCCTGACAATATTATCTCCGATGATCAAGCTTCCTGGTCGTGTCAGACGTAAAGCCCATCTCAGGTAATCCGGATTACTCGGTTTATCAGCATCGATGAAAATCAGATCAAAGGGTTCAGGGTACTCTTCCTTTATATCGGGGAGGGAGGTTAGTGCCGGGCCTACTCGAAGATCTACTTTGTGCATTAGTCCAGCTCGGGTCAGATTGGCTTGTGCAATTTCCGCATGTTTAGGTTCTGACTCCAGCGAAACGATTCGTCCATGGTCTGGCAGAGCTCTGGCCATCCAGATGGTGCTGTATGCACCTAGAGTTCCAATCTCCAGTACGCGCGAGGCCCCCTGTATTTTCAGCAATAGCTGAAGGAACTTTCCTTGATTCGGTGTGACATCATGTGACGGTAGTCCTGCTGCAGCATTGGCTTCAAGTGCAGCTTCCAAGTCTTTGTCGTTTGGAATAAGAAGGCTGTTGATATAATGATCGACCTCATTCCAACGGGCCGGCTGGTTAACCTTGCTATCGTTCAAATCATACTTACTCATTACACATCTTCCTTTCTATGTTGCTGAATTAATATTTCTTATAATTCAACTATAGAGGTGGTTAACGTATAAATAAAATATATATTTTGTATGTTAATATATAAATAAGTTATACAATATGATGGTTAAAATTCTGGATCAATATTCCAGTAAGCAAGGAAGAGGCGAAAATGTATGAACTTGCATGGATTACGACTGTTTCACGCCATTGTGAGGTACGGCGGAGTTACCCGGGCTGCGGAAGAATTGAATATCAGTCAACCAGCGGTATCTTCTCAGGTAAAAAAGTTTGAGCGTGAACTAGGCATAGGGCTGTTCGGTTCCGAAGGGCGAAAGCTTGTACTCACAGATGCAGGAAAACAATTAATGGAATATGCCGAGCGTTTGTTCATGCTGGAACAGGAAGTGGAACAATTTGTAGAGGACATGAGGGAGGGGAAAAAAGGACTGATTCGCCTTACCGCGACTTATCTGCCGTCCAATTTTTTGCTGCCGCGTTGGATTGCCACGTTTAAGCAGACACATGAGGAGGTCGAGCTTGTCGTAAGCACAAGCAATACACAGATGGCTTTTGACCAGTTGCTTCGTTATGAAGCCGAGATTGCGATATACGGAGGAAGTGGAGTCAGTCATCCGGGTGTGCATTGGGATAAGTTATTCGAGGATGAAATGTGGTTTGTGGTGCATCCGGATCATCCGTATGCAGGTCAAAACATTACATTGCACGAGATGATGGCTGAGCCATTCATTATGCGTGAGAAAGGCAGTGCGACAAGAGAACGACTGGCTGCCTTGTGTACGACCAATAACCTGCCCTCTCCACGAATAACACTTCAGTTCAACGGATTGAACGAAACGATTAGTGCAGTAAAGGCAGGATATGGTGCCAATTTCATCTCATCCCTTGTTGTAAGAGAGGACGTTAATCAAGGCAAACTTGCCCGTGTATATGTACAAAACGTACAGTTACAGAATACGATTGCCATCTGTACACGGGCAGGAGAACAGTTGTCGCCAGCGGCAAAACAATTGGTTCAATGGATCAGGCAAGAAGCACTTGCCATGCATTCTTGAATAAATTGTTCAATATTGTGAACGTGTTTCAGCAGCACATAATCGCAAGATGTCCTCTCACTCAGGATTACGATGTAGCTCCAGCTCTTTCCCCCAAGACGCGAATCTTGCTTGAAATGTAACACCGGCGATGACCAGTACAGGAATCCAGACCGCTATTAGAGGCATATGATGGAAAAGCAATGCTGCGACGATGACCCCGCCGAGATAGATCACAACGGCACCTGCTCGCAGGTAGGCGTCAGTGGACAGTGCTTTGGGCAAGGAGCGGATATTGGCATGTTTTAACCGATGAAGGATGCTTACAGCATCTTCAATCACGGCTGCCAGATTATTGGTGAGCACCGTTGTAGAGATTCCCGCAATACCAATTCTTCGGGCAACCGTTGTTTGCATCCCCATGGCGACCGCAAGCAGTACAATTAACAGATAAGATAATGGCTCGGAAAAGGGACTGATCATAAGGATTGCAAACAGCAGAAGCAGTATGCTTTCAACGGAGAATACGGCAGTAACACGCGGGGACCAGCCATTTATGGTTTTGGTCTTTCCAAGCATATGTGCCGCGATTGCATTCCCCGCAATAAACCCGATGAGGGCAAGCAAAGAACGCAGTACGACAAATTCCTGAGCACGGGCAATCGCGATGCCTAGCAGTACAATATTTCCTGTCATATTGGCTGTGAGTACATGTCCAAGCCCTAGATATCCGATGACATCGACCATACCGGCGGACATGCAGAGCAGTAACATGGCGTATTTCTGGAGGTGATTGTGATTCATATTTTCCCGTCCTTTCAAGCAAACATAACTTCTCCAGTATACAGCTATTGTACCGCCTTCTTCAAAACGAAATCTGAACCAAAGCGGCACACGTACATTTCTAATATTCGTTTATTCATGTCAGATGTTTTATAATGTTATAGAAGACATGTCATAAGACCAGCGTTCGTACGAACGTATACATGTTGGTTATCAAATCATAGAGGTGTCAAAAGAAAGGAAGAAACTGATGATGAATGCTCCGCATCCGATTGACCAGTTCAAGAAATTCAAATACGAAATTACACGATTTATGATGATTTATAAATTTGCGTTGGATCAGATGGAAACTAAGATTGAAGTGCTAAAAGAAGAGTTCCAGTCCCTTCATGACTATAGTCCGATTGAGCATACCAAGTCGAGATTGAAGTCTCCCGAGAGCATTATGAATAAAATGTTCCGTAAAAATCACGAGCTGACGTTTGAAAGCATCAAGGAGAATATTAAAGATATTGCCGGTGTGCGTATTACATGTTCGTTCATTTCTGATATTTATCGAATTAAGGATATGCTTTGCAACCAAAGTGACTTGCGTGTTCTCGAAGTGAAGGATTACATCCAAAATCCGAAACCGAACGGGTATCAGAGTTTGCATCTGCTTGTTGAAGTTCCGGTATATATGTCCAATGGTGAGGAACGTGCCTGTGTGGAAATTCAGATTCGTACGATCGCGATGGATTTCTGGGCGAGTCTGGAACATAAAATCTTTTATAAATACAACAAAGATGTTCCGGAACATTTGACAAGAGAATTGAAGAATGCGGCGGATTCTGCCAACGCATTGGATCACCAAATGGAACGCTTGCACCGTGAGATCCAGGAGATCAAAGACGCCGAGAACGAGCGGGATGAAGAGGAGCTACGCCGCATTATTATTAATAACCAGCAGTTTACCTTACCGAACAACTTGCTAAGATTGCTTGGAGGCGGAGAGGACTAAGAATGGGCACTAGAGCACAATCTGAAGGCAAAGGAAATGTTTTTGGATGAAAAGTAAACCTGCGTCATTACACATCCCTGCTACGCCGCGAGTGAGAATGGCGCTAATTCTTGGGACGCTATCCGCCTTCGGACCGCTGTCTCTGGATATGTATCTGCCAGCCCTGCCAACGCTGGCGGATGAATTCGGCTCGTCCACTTCGTACGCTCAGCTAAGCCTGACAGCATGTATGATTGGGCTTGCGCTGGGCCAGCTGCTTGCGGGACCATTAAGCGATGTGAGAGGTCGCCGCATACCGCTGATTGCAGGACTTGTGCTATATACGATTACGTCGATATTATGCCTTGTCAGCCCAACGATGGGCTCGTTTGTTGTGTTACGTTTTATTCAAGGATTGGCCGGAGCGGCGGGGATCGTCATCGCGCGAGCGGTGGTGAGGGACGTATACGAGGGGCCAGAACTAACCCGGTTCTTTTCTTTGTTAATGCTTATTAATGGAGTGGCACCTATTGCAGCACCAATTATAGGTGGACAAATCCTTACGTATACTTCATGGCGAGGCGTTTTTATTTTGCTAAGTCTTATCGGTGCGCTCGCGCTTTTCGCGGTCATCTTTGGTTTGGGGGAGACGCTTCCGACACAAAAAAGATCGAGCGGGGGGCTTAAGCAGACGTTGCTGACGTTTGGCAGCATAGCGAGGAATCGCCGTTTTATGGGTTATGCTCTAACACAAGGTTTCGCAATGGCAGGCATGTTCGCTTACATATCGGGATCACCATTTGTTCTTCAGAAAATATACGGAGTATCCCCTCAAATGTTCAGTATATGTTTTGCCATTAACGGATTAGGCATTATTTTTGCCAGCCAGATTGCAGGTCGGCTTGCCGGTAAGGTATCGGAGACACGGCTGCTAATCGCCGGATTACTTATGGCGGCTGTCGGAGGAACTTCTTTACTTATTGCGATCCTTGCTGGAGGCGGGCTGATTTCAGTTCTAATCCCCCTATTTATGGTCGTGTCCAGTGTGGGGTTGATTAATACAGCATCGTTCGCGCTGGCTATGGCGGATCAGGCGAAAGCTGCTGGAAGTGCATCGGCGTTGATTGGTGTTATGACCTTTCTGTTCGGTGGACTCGTAGCTCCCCTTGTTGGTCTTGGAGGAGAACATACGGCTGTACCCATGGGAATTGTGATTGCATGTGCTGATCTGGGGGCATTGTTCTTGTATTTTGTCATGATCGGTAGAAGCAAACCGAAACAGACCATTTCTACAACTCCATAGTGCTTTGGTATAACCAGGAACGGCCCGCAGGGAAGCATAGTCTTCCAATGCGGGCCGTTTCAGTTTGTCTGCCACTAACAAAGGGCGAATAATATTTGGGTGTTGAGCAGAATTCCTGGTGTTTGATATGGATAGAAATAGCCGACAACGAAGCCGAACAGATTAATGGCAGGCCACATTAAATACACATCATTATACGTAAAAACGAGCGACCAGCGGTTATAACAGAAGTTAGGGAGTACACGCTGCTCTTGGTCGCGTGGCGCGGCTGCACCTGTCTGTGCAAATTGAACGGCTTGTGTCAAGCTTTGCGGTTGCTGCTGGAGGAAGAGTGGCAGTAGACCAGGACTGCTTTTGATAAGGTTATACAAAAATAACATCTCCGCTGGCGGCTGACCAACCGGGCGAGGATAGGCACTTAGCAAGGAAGGAAGATTTCCCTGAGCTAGCTGTGCGGGTACACCTGGAGCTGGGCCCGGACCAGGACCCGGCATGCCGCCAGGGAAATAGGGACCCGGAGGGGTACCTACACCGGGAACGAAAGGAGGATAGGAGCCTGGGCTTCCGGGAATGCCTGGCGGAGTTTGCCCTCCAGGGAGACTGCCTCCACCCGGGAAGAGTGGAGGGAATTGAATGGAACGATCTTCTCCGTAACTTGTATAACGACCATCATAATAACCTGCATAAGGGGAATAAACATGGTTCATGTTCCAGAACATCCTTCCTGTCATCTTATTCTGAAAACAGTCTATGACGGTATTCGCCTAGATGTGATTGTTTAACAAGTGTGTATTTCTAAACATGAGCAGTAAAGATGGGACATTCATGATTGCCGGCAAGTCTATACAAGTATTTTTTTGTTTTTATGGACAGTATGCATATATAATAACGATGAAGAAAGTAGAGGATTAAGAAGATGAGGATCAGCCTCATGCATGCGAGTAGGAGAGGGGACTTACATATGTATTCACTAAATCCGGAAGAACTTACGCCTAAAGATAATTATAAATTAATGAGCGGTTCGATCGTGCCCCGCCCGATTGCCTTTGTGACCACGCTCTCAGATCATGATGGAATCATTAATGCAGCGCCGTTTAGCTTTTTCAATGTCGTGAGCTCGGATCCGCCACTGTTATCCATCTCGGTTGGACGTAAAAATGGTGTAATGAAGGACACGGCACGCAATGTCCTCGCACATAATGAACTGGTTGTGCACATTTGTGACGAAAATATTATTGAAGACGTCAATGAAACGGCGGCTTTACTGGAACCGCATGAAAGTGAATTGGAAAGAACTCGTCTGACAACTGTACCCAGTTCCGTGGTCGCTGTACCCGGAATTCAGGAAGCCTTGATTCGGATGGAGTGCAAACTGTATCAGCATATTCCGATCTCGAATGATGCAGGCGTGCCTGTAAGTGACCTGCTTCTCGTGCGCATTGTGCATTATCATTTTAGCGAAAAGGTCTATCTTGCGGATAAAGGTTATATCTTGATGGATCAGTTAAAACCGGTCAGCCGTCTGGCAGGTAATGATTATGCCAAACTTGGTGATCGATTCACTGTCATTCGACCCGAATAAACAGCTGTGAAATGAACAGTGAGGACAGACAGCCCCATGTAGCATATACATGAGGCTATTTGTCTTTATTTCATTAGGAACATAATCATGTTTGATCATGAATAGACTTGTACTACATCAAGCATATCTCATGGTGTTAATCATAATTAAAATCCAATTTATATGCAGAGGAGCCTGGGTATGGGATATCGAAGTTTGGCTACTCTCATCAGTCGATATCCGCGGTTTATTATCATCTGCTGGGTAGTTATCATCGGGATGTCAGTCGCCTGGGCGTGGAAGCTGCCTGACATGGTTCAGGATCACGGGTTAAAGCTGGCTCGGGGACAAGCCCAGGCCGTAGAACTGATATTGGAGCAGGAATTTGGCTCCCCGCCTGATCCGGTCGTGTTACTTTTTAATAAACATCCGAATACTTCTGAGATCGCCTTCAGAACGTGGATTCAGGAACGGCTTGCCGCAGTCCGCACCTTGCCAGCGATATCGTCAGTAGTTTCCCCTTTTGATGTGAACACACAGGGAAGAATGCTGCGTGATGATCAGGCTTACGCTCTGGTACACATGGACATCCCGCCTCACCGGATGAAGCATCCACTAGCTCAATTACGCGAGGTTCTTGAAGTGGACAAGCAAGCTGATCTGCCTGGAACCGTGCAACTTACAGGGAAAACCGTTGTGCAAGAGGATGTAAATCGACTGAGCTTTCAGGATTTAGAACGAGCAGAGATCATAGGGATACCGATCGCATTAATCATTCTTTGCTTTGCATTCAGAGGACTGTATGCGGCATGTATTGCTGTCATGATGGGGATCAGTGCAGTGATTACGGCGATGGGCATAACGTCTTTGCTGGGTCATTATCTGGAGTTATCCAACTTTATTATTAACGTGATTCCAATGGTCGGAATGGCGCTCAGTATTGATTTTGCACTGATCATTTTAAGCAGATACAGGGAGGAACTACAGCAGCGTTACGCAAATAGAGGCAAGTCCAACGTCGAGCGTAACATCCACATGCAACGTGAACTTTTGCAACAGACATTACGCACAGCTGGCCGCGCCGTGCTGTTTTCAGCAGCATGTGTGTTTCTGGGTTTGCTGGGTCTGCTCTGGATCAGGCTGCCTATGTTTCTCAGTGTGTCGCTTGGAGCTACCATTGTTCTTGTGCTGGCGTTGTTGTTAAACGTAACCTTGTTACCTGCTATTCTTTGCCTAAGTGCAGACCGAGTATTTGCTCGCATAACACGCACATCCGGAGTTACAGGACAACAAACAAGGGATAGCACACTTGAACACAGCTTCTGGCACCGCTGGTCAGCGATCGTCATGAAACGTCCTGTATGGATGGGACTCGTAGGTACGACACTATTGCTGTGTTGCGTGTTTCCCGTTACAAGGATGGATTTGTCCGTACCCGATGCTTCTTCCTTACCTGCCAGAATGGAGTCCCGTCAAGCATCTGAGCAGATCGAGCAAAATTTCGGTCAGCAGCATATTTCTTGGCTTGATATTATCATCGGGAAAAAGGAGGAGCCGTTAACAGCCTCTCACTGGGAGACGGCCAAACACAAAGTAACCAAGCTTCAACAGGATGAAAGAGTGGTGAGTATCCACTCCCAAGGAGACGTTTCGAATTCTTTTATCCGATTAACGGTTGGTGTATACGGGGAAGCGGGTTCAGATGAGATGAAAGAATGGTTGCGGCAGACAAGGACAGATGATGTAACAGCTATGCCAGAGACCATTCCGATTCGTTATGGTGGTGAAGCAGTTTATGAGGATGAGATTATGCATGAAATTGCCCAGCAACTGCCCAAAGTACTGGTATTTGTCATGGTAAGCAATTATCTGGTGCTGCTAGTGGCATTCCGTTCTCTACTAATACCACTAAAAGCGATTCTGATGAACTTGCTTAGTCTGGCCGCTTCGTTTGGCATACTTGTATGGGTCTTTAACGAGGGTCATCTGGGAATGGAAGTATCATCAATCGCCATCATGATTCCGGTATTTATTGCTGGGCTGGTATTCGGCATATCGATGGACTACGGTGTTTTTATGTTGAGCCGGATACAGGAAGTGTACAGACAAACAGGGGACAGTGACACAGCGGTTCAACAAGGCTTGGCTTCAACAGGGCGTTTAATTACGTCTGCAGCAGGTATTTTGCTGGCGGTAACGGTTCCTTTTGCTTTTGCCGAGGTCGAAGGGGTAAGGCAATTGGGCATCGGCATCACGGCAGCCGTGCTTATTGATGTAACAATCATTCGGCTTGTGCTTGTCCCGTCCTTGATGAAATTGATGGGGAGATGGAACTGGTGGATGCCTGGTCAATAACAATAAAAGCTTAGAAGAAAATTTGAAGAAAATCGCTTGTAAGTATAAAACGGATATGAAAATTTCACGACAACACATAAAGGATATTCCGAAGCCTGAATCAGGGGAGGGAGTATCTTTTTTTTATTAAAATCAACGCCCACTTTTTAAAGTAAACTTTGTATTCAACTGAAGTATAGTCTCAATAATATCGTTCAGAAGAAAAAAATTGTCAAATTTAGAGTGAAAGTGACTTATATTATATAACTCTCATAGTAAATATTCTATTATTTGGTTGTATTAAATATTTTTTGATCAATATATCTAATTTTATTCAAAAAAGGAGGCTGTGGTTGGTTTTTTGTAGGATACTTTAATTTTTCCAAAAACAATTTATGAGGAGGAAAAAACATGGATCAACAAATTGGTACAAACAGTTGGTTGTGCAGTGTTACTTGCTTCGGAGGTTGTTTGGTGGGTTGTGCAGCAGGATGTGCAGTGGATGGACCGGTGCCGATCTCGGATGTGATTGGTGCAACGGCAGTTAATGCAACAGCAACAACGGTTTCTACAGGAGCTACCAAGTCAGCATTATAGAGTAAATGTATATAAATTGAAATCTTAACCATTTAATTAAATCTAGGAGGAAGTAAATATGGATCAACAAATTGGTACAAATGGCTGGCTCTGCAACGTAACTTGCTTTGGTGGATGTCTAGTAGGCTGTGCTGCAGGATGTGCAGTAGATGGACCTGTGCCGATCTCCGATGTCATAGGTGCGACCGCTGTCAACGCAACAGCCACAACTATTACTTCAAGTAAGACAAGCTCTGCACTTTAAGTTCTGAGCTGTTGGTGGGGGCATTCCGAACACGTGGTGCGGGATGTCCTCTTTAGTACATTTTTAATCCAAGTTAAGGTGGGTTGCATAATGAATAATATAGGTGTATTTGAAACCAGGCAGGGAAACAAATACATTTTCGATGGTGCGACGAATATGGTTCTTTCCGCAAGCGAAGAGCTGGCTCATACGATTGAGAGTCACGACAAACTGGACAGAGAACTTATATATGAAAAAGCAGATTTACCGTTGAGGCAACTCATGAAGAAGTGGGATCTTTTCAAATTGCATGAGGTGGAACTGAGCCAAGATATGATTTTGGATGAGCTTAGGACCTATCCTTATCCGCAGATGATCCTTGGACTTACGGAGAATTGTAATTTGAGGTGTAAGTACTGCATTTTCTCCGGAAATTATGAAGAAATGAGAACACATACATTTAAACGTATGGAGAAAGAGACTGCGTTAAAAAGCGTACAAAAGTATATCGATTATATTGAGGAATGGAGAGCGTATGCTCCGGATAAACAGCCTGTTATTTCATTCTATGGCGGGGAACCGCTGCTCAGATTTGATCTCATTCAAGAAGTTGTCGCCTATGTAAAGCAAACGGGTTTCAAGACCATGTTTTCTATGACGACAAACGGAACATTACTTACAGATCGCATTATTGAATTTTTAGTCACGCATAACGTCATGATATCAGTCAGTTTAGACGGTTCGAAGGAAATGCATGATAAAAATAGAGTTTTTGTAAATGAGCAGGGAACGTTTGATGTTGTCTATGGGAATATTCGTAAGTTGCTCGCAGAAATAAAGAGACAGGGGAAGGAACAGATTCTCCCTATGATGATACTTAGCTGTTATGAAAATGAAACCGATATGGTTGCGATGAACGATTTTTTCGTACGTGAAAAACATCTCTTGAAATCGATGGGCGGAAGACTATCCAAAATTTTGGATACTGAATTAGGTGAGAGTGGAGCTGTTCATGAGAGTATGTCTGTGCTGCTCGATGAATACCTTCAGGAAATCAGTACACCAAATAACGAGGAGCAGGTTTCCGAGCTATTCTTCAAAGAGAGACTCTTTGGCTCCAGTCTTAAAGTGAGCCATAACCGTAACATTAACCCATATGGCAGAAACTACTCTTCAATCCTTGGTAACGCCTGTATCCCGGGGAGTCGAATGTTCGTAGACGTGGACGGTACCTTTCATATGTGTGAGAAGATAAGTTATCAATTCCCGATTGGAAACTGTGAAGAAGGTCTGGATATTAACGCGATCAGTCGAATCGTTGAAAAGTGGAGCGAAAAATTTACAGCACAATGTAAAGAATGCCCCTATCAATCGATTTGTGGACTATGTTACGCCAGCTGCGCTTCAGGAGATAATTTCGATATACAAGGTATCTGTACTACACGAAGAAAGGATATTGAGAGACAGTTGTCTATCTTATACAGCACTCTCGAGCAGAATCCAGATGCTATGCGTGATTTTTCAGCACATAAAGACAGTATCGACCGTAAGTATGATTCGTTTCGTTTTGTTATGGATAAATGCTGAGGTCGTTTCTAGCAAAGGGACATACAAATGGAGGTGTCTAATGTGTATTTTAAAACCGGGTCACATTGTTACATTGTACAGGGGGAGCGTCAAGCTTCATTATATGATTTGAGTGAAAATAATATGTTGAGGATATCACCAGCAGACGCATCAATGCTGCTTGAATTGAATAGGGGCGTACCTGTCGAAGAGGTAGACAACATAAATTACATCCTGCTCTCTCAGCTTATAGAGCAAGGCATGGGCAGCTACTATTCCCATAACGCCTATATCGAAAAGGTTCGTTTTGGCCTTCCGCCATCCATTCGAGATTTTGCCAAGAATAGAGTAAGAATATCTAATCTGTATCTCAACATTAACGATGAATGTAATCTGGAGTGCAGTTTTTGCAATACGGATAGTATGGTGCACCGAATGACCGGGTGTAAACGTTATGGCGGGTTTAGTCAAGATAATCTTATGGAGGAGAAGGATTATCGTATCGTATTGCAGCAGAGCCATAAGATGGGATGCAGATCATTGCATATCATTGGTGGAGAGCCTTTGTTGAAGTGGGAACTTCTCTCGGTAATCCTCGCTGAGGCGCGTCAACTCGGTTACAGTAACATCTTTATCTATACGAATTTAATGGACACAGGAGAGCTGAACTGGGAAGAGTTATCTGGTGTCAGCTTGGTTATCCATACGTCTTCCCATAATCAGGATTTAACCAATCGTATGATAGAAAATCATCCTGACTTCTCAAATTTCTACGAAAATATGAATAAATTGAAAAAAACAGGAATTTCCTTCTATTTTAATGTAGTATTGAATAAAATGAACTATATATTTCGAGAGGAGATTGTAGACTACTATAAACATTTCAATCCATTGGGTATGCAGCTCAGTTTTATTCATGAAATTGGTGATGACCCGGTGTATAACGAGCTCTTATTTAGCGACAAGGGCGCTCAAAGCTGTTTTACAGATCTCAGTTTTTTTCATAACGTCGACTTTCATCCTTGTTTGAATGGCAAGTTGTCCGTATTTCGAAACGGCGATGTATCGGTGTGTCCCATGATGAGAAATGAAACGATCGGGAATGTGTTGAAAGACTCTTTCAAACGGATTGCTGATCAACGAGACTACCAGGAGTATTGGACGTATACGCTGGATAGAGTAGATTCTTGCCGGAGCTGTAGCTCGCGGTATGCATGCTCGGATTGCCGGGCGATCGAGAGTAGTGCAGGTGGATCATTATCCTCCAAGGTGTATTGTAAACAAGCTTTAAAGGAGAGCTTGGTATGAACAATATAATTATGGTTTTAAGTATTGTGGCCATAGGTATACTGACGGTCTTTCTGAACAGGAAGGTCAAGAACAAAAGCAGGATGAGCATGATTCTGGCCATCGTTTTTGTCCTGTATATTGCAACATTTATGATTATTGGCATGTTCAAAAATTAATGATGAAAAAAATGTTTAGCAACCTTATGTACCTCAGGCCGTATCTTGAGGGCAGCAGGTTGCTTCTGGTACTCTCTTTTGGAGCTTTGGCAATGGTATCCCTAATTGCGATGCCAATTCCGCTTATTACAGGCAAAATTATCGATAATCTTTCTTCACCACAGGGAACTACGCATTTTCTCTATCAACAGGTCATCATTATTATCTGTCTTCATGTCATAAGATACGTTCTCTCTCTTATAGGTAAATACTATATTGTCAAGGCGGGAACTCGTGCTTCGAATGTGCTTCGAATGAAGATGATTGGACATACGGTAGATATGCCTATGGAGTTCATCGACAAACATGATAAAGGTTATCTGATGTCAAGGATTTCAGAGAGTGGAAGTATAGGGAGTCTTTTTTCTCCATCTGTAATTAACATTCTCATTGGGGTATTGGACGGTGTGATCTCGGTTATTTTGCTCGTGCGAATCCATTGGAAGCTATCGCTTATTGTTCTGGCCATTATTCCTCTATATGTTGTTGTTACTGTCTGGTACAGTCGACGGATGAGTGATAGCACAAGAAAAGTCAGTGAAAGCTCAGCTGAGATGGCGGGAGTTATGTTTGAGACCCTTAACGGAATTGAGGAAATTAAAGTTCAGGGGGCCAAGCAGCGCTACATATCACGGATTTATACCAAAACGGATCAGGTCATTACTGCGATTCTGAAACAGAACAGAAACATTAACGGATACATGGAAAGTTCTTCACTTCTCAGTTCCTTATCCGGAGCTATAGTATTACTGTTCTCCGGAATCATGATTTTGGGGAAAACGCTAACTTTAGGTGAATATGTATCTTTCACAGGTTACCTTGCAAAAGTACTGGGAAATGTCCAGGCTGTGGCTACCTTTGGAGTAACTATAAATCCTATAATGGTTAGTATTGATAGAGTAAGGGAGTATATGGATAATAAGGATGAGGAGTTTGGAAGACGGATGGTTCTCTCCGAACCTATTCATTCGGTTAACATCCATAATATCTCCTATGCATATATTTCCGGAATTGAAAAGCGATCTGTGCTGGATCAGCTTAATGTCAACCTGTTTACAGGTGATATCGTTATTTTGAATGGAGCCAATGGCTCGGGCAAAACCACCTTTGTTAAATTGCTTCTAGGTCTTTACCCTGTGAATAAGGGAACGATCCTTTATAATGGCATGGATATATCATGTCTTAAGCTATCTGATCTGCGCAGAAGAGTTTCCTACATATCACAGAAGACCTATTTGTTTCAGGGTACGATTCTGGACAACATACTTCCGAATGCTCAGCCGGAACAACTAGTTCATCTGAGAGCATTGCTGGAGAAGTATCAGCTTCAACCATTTATCTCCGATTTTCCAAATGAATTGGATACGGAAATCGCCCACGGAGGAGCTAACCTTTCAGGTGGTCAGAGACAAATGATTGCTTTTTTAAGAACGGTGCTCGCAAATAAAGAAATGGTGATTTTAGATGAACCAACAGCGAACATGGATGCTATCATGAAGAGCAGAGTTATTCAAATGATAGAGAATGAAGCGTTCTATAAGATTCTGGTTGTCATCTCCCATGATCCCGATTTGTTCTATTTAGGCAAACCTTTAAATCTTGGTGAATCATCCAGAGAAGATGGTGGGCAGCAGTTTTATATGAAAAATGAAGACCGTTAGTGATCATCCTTAGAGGGGGGAAATTATGGGATCTCAGATTATTGAAACACGTGGATTAAATCTGAACCTACAGGGAAGCCATGTGCTCAAAAATATTGACATCACTACGCACTCCGGGCAAATCTGCGCTTTGATCGGGGAGAACGGAGCGGGCAAAACGTCAACGATTCGCTGCATTACAGGACTTTACCCTCCTACAACAGGGGGATGTTCCATTTTTGGCGAGCCGGCGTATAACATGAGTCAGAAGAACAGGAACCGATTTGGTATCGTGTTTGACGAGGGAGGGCTGTATAGTGAAATGTCGGCCTGGGAGAACGTCCTTTTTTTTGCGAGCCTGCGCGGAATGGAAAAAGATAAAATTGCAGAACGCTACAACAGACTTGTACAACATTTCGAATTAAAGACTTCTTTAAAGGTCGGACGTTTTTCCAAAGGTATGAAACAAAAACTTATGATTATACGTGAATTAGTACACGAGCCTGAGTTGCTTATTCTAGACGAGCCCTTTAACGGCCTTGATCCAGACTCCAAAATTTTTTTAAGAGACAAACTCAGCGAAATCTGTTCCGATCGGGGCACTTCGATTCTCATCAGTTCTCATGATTTGTTTGATTTAGAGAAGATCGCAGATCAGGTTATTATGATACACCAAGGCCGAATTGTAGCAGATCAAGCACTTCAGACTATCACTGGAATCAGCGAACGTTACATTGTTACCTGTGACAACTCACAATTGGTGGTGAGTATTCTTCAGGGTATTGAAGGAATTACGGTGGTGAATCATACTGAGCAGTCTGTGACATTCATGGTTGAATCGGAGGTTATTAAACAGCCGTTGCAAGTTTTAATGCAGCATGGCATAGAAATTCAGGAATTTTTTAAGGAAAAAAGCTCATTAGAGGACTTCTACAGAACAACCAAACAAGCAGCTGTACAAAACTAACGTTAAAGTAATCTTTTTGGGGAAGGGAGAGGCTGTACTTGCTGCCGTTATTAAGAAAAGATGTACAAACCCTCAATTGGAAAAGGTCTTTGACCATGCAAGTATTGATGTTTGGAATTTTTTTTGTGTTTACGATCGGTCAACTGGGGGAGTTGGAAGCAAGTCTGGGTTTGACGATCGATGGT
Source organism: Paenibacillus amylolyticus (assembly GCF_003719335.1). Lineage (GTDB taxonomy): Bacteria > Bacillota > Bacilli > Paenibacillales > Paenibacillaceae > Paenibacillus > Paenibacillus amylolyticus_D. The sequence goes on along the minus strand of NZ_RIAS01000003.1, from coordinate 434,349 downwards.
CTTGTTCCACTGTTGCACAAGTTGAATGAGACCCGGGAACATCGTGTCATGTTTACCAATTCATTGATTGCTGTTGGTCTCCTGTCTTCTGCATTGGTATTTGCATTGTATGTCGGTATTCCTCACGTTCTCCAGTTTTTCACAAAAGAGAAAGCTGAAAAGAACTTGAGTTTCCTGCTTGCGGTGGTTTCAAAACCCGGTAAAATCATGCTGGCAGTATGGTTATTTGCTCTAATCCGTGTTGTAGCTATGGCTATCATTAATGGTGTTCTAATCTGGTTTATCTTTACTCTGCTTGGGTTTAGATCGGTGTGGACGACGAGTCTTTTCTCTTCGGGTCTGACCATTATTTTGTGTATAGCTGCTTTTTTGTATATGGCCAATGCTATTGTTTGGGCAACAAATGGAAGTGAAGCCGTGCTGAAAATTTTCAGAATATTCATTCTGGTGGGTATTGTCGCAGCATTTCCAGCGGTTAACTATCTTCGGATGGATTTCAGCTTTCTGGATTTTCGTTATGTTGCATACAGTGGAATGATCTGTATCGTGGCAGCGTTCGTGTCACAGTTTCTGATGAGGTTATTTAAGGTTGAAAAAATCGTCTAGACGATGATTAATGTTATTTTTTGAGTTTAATAAAATGAATTCTCATCTGATCAAAAATGGGAATTCATTTTTTTATATGCATAAGAGATTCCTTATTTTTACTTTTAGTTCTATAATGGATAAGAATATGAGAAAACAAGTCAACCATTGGAATGTAACCCACGACAAGCAGGAGGGACACAAAGCTCATGCAGGATATTGATAACTACTTGTACCAACAAACCAGTCTTCGCGGGCACTCCGTTTACGATGCAGATCAGGATTTTACAGCATGGTCTAGGCAATTGCGAGACAGAGTTCAGGAGCGACTTGGCGGATTTCCGGCGGAAGCTGCCGAACTACAACCCGTTGTGCTGGAACGTACATCATGTGATGGTTACATCCGGGAACGGATTGAGATCACAACCTACACGGGGTTACGGATGCCAATTTATCTTTTAACCCCCGAAGATGTAAGCGCTACCGATGTGAAGAGGCCAGCTATTGTTGCTTGTCATGGACACGGCTACGGGAGCCGGGAGATCTGCGGAATGGAACCGGATGGTTCGCCGCGGGCAGGGGAGCCTGGATTACACAAAGATTTTGCTGTTGCGCTTGTGAAGCGTGGGTACGTTGTGGCTGCTCCAGAACTGCTTGGGTTTGGGGACAGAAGACTGGATGAGGATCGAGAGGCACCGCCGGGCGCAAGTTCCTGTACGAAAATCGCTGCACATCTGCTTATGGTAGGCCAGACACTTGCAGGACATCGGGTTTATGAAACAACGCGTGTGTTGGATTATTTATCCACCCGACCTGAAGTTGATTCAGAGCGGATCGGAAGCATGGGCATTTCCGGCGGGGGGCTGGTTACAGCCTTTACAGCCGCAATGGATGAACGATGCAAAGCGGTCGTGGTTAGTGGTTACGCAAGTACGTTTCATGGCAGCATTCTGGACCGCAATCATTGCCTTGACAACTACATTCCGGGTATTCTGCAGGAAGCAGAGCTACCGGATATCATCGGTCTGATTGCTCCGCGGCCTCTATTTCTGGAGATCGGAAGTGAAGATCTTGTATTTCCGCTTCATTCGGCACGGGAGGCTCACGAACGTTTGAAAATGATTTACAAGCATGCTGGAGCAGAACAAGCACTGGATGCAGATTATTTTGACGGTGGACATGAGATTAGTGGTGCAAAAGCTTATGATTGGCTTGAACAGGTATTGTAATTGTCATTGTAAAATTTCATCATGATCTGCATTCGGATGGGTACAAACGGTATCATTTTAATTCGAGAGGAGCATGGATTATATGATGAAATGGTCAACTTCTTTACGAATGATGTTATGTACTGTACTTGCTACAAGTATGATCGCGGTTGGGTTAGGGACTGACAGAGTTGAGGTGGCCGAGGCTGCATCGGATCATTACAAATTCGATTTCGGTGCAGGAGCAGTAACGAACGGATATACTGGAGTGTCTGCCTCGACGGCTTATACAGCTGCAAGGGGTTATGGATTCAACACACCGGCGAATATGAAAAATGTTTCCGCATCTGGTAGTGGTGTTGCAAGTGATGCCGTTCAATTTCTGAAATTTGGTACAAAAAGTGATAATACCTTCAATGTTGACCTGCCGAATGGTCTATATGAGGTCAAAGTGACGCTGGGTAACACGGCCAGAGCTAGTGTGGCAGCCGAAGGGGTATATCAGATCATGAATATGACGGGCAACGGCGCAACGGATCAATTCCAGATTCCAGTGACAGACGGACAGCTGAATCTGCTGGTAACGGAAGGCAAAGCAGGTACTGCTTTTACGCTAAGTGCCCTTGAAATTCGCAAACTGTCCAACCAGCCTGTCACGAATCGTACGATCTATATTGGTGGAGATTCAACGGTGTGCAACTATTATCCGCTTGCTAGCAGCGTACAGGGTGGCTGGGGGCAGTTGCTTCCCTCTTATGTAAACAACACCACTTTCCAGGTACGTAACATGGCCACGAGTGGGCAGATTGCCAGAGGATTCCGTGATGATGGTCAGATGGAAGCAATTCTGAAGTATATCAAACCGGGTGACTATTTTATTCTGCAGCTCGGAATTAATGATACGAACGCCAAGAACAATACAACTGAGGCTCAGTTCAAAGAGATCATGCGGGATATGGTTCGTCTGGCGAAAAACAAAGGGGCAACTGTTATTCTCTCGACACCTCAAGGGCGGGCAACAGACTTTAATTCGTCCAATGTGCATCAGGCGGAGAACCGTTGGTATAACGCGTCTACGCGTGCACTGGCACAGGAAGAGGGAGTAACACTCGTAGATCTGAACAAGCTCAGCTCGGCATACTTCACTTCCATTGGGCCAGCAGCTACGCTTGCTCTATACATGAATGGTGATAGTTTGCATCCGAACCGGCAAGGAGCATCGCAACTTGCTCGAATCGTGGCTGCGGATCTAAAACGCCAAGGTTTAAACGGTTTCTGATAAGAAAGTAGTTTGGTGGGTAAGTTCTATCTGTATCGAAGTATACAAACGATATTTAGGTTATATAAGAAATCCCCCGGAGGAAAGCCGCTTACGAGCGATATCTCCGGGGGATTTTTTACTTATTTTCGCCAATGTATAAGTTAAATTACTTTTACACATTAACGGAGAGGACAGAAAAAACCTGAAGAAGCGCAAAGCGTTCGCCTTTATCACCGGATTTTTCCATTTGGAAAAGGGAGTCAAAAAAATCCGGGGATAACAGCGATCGGAAGGTTATTCTGTCATTGGAGTGTTCCGTGTAAACTATTCATTAAATTTATATAAACTACTCCATCATATCTTTTGCTTCGTGATTCATCTTTTTCCCTTTTAACAACGGTTCAAGTTCGTCTTGTACACTTTGCTCCCAGAGAGGCACGTCGGTCCGGTAGGCAGCGCGGCCGTTCAGGTGTCCCGCAACAGGCGCAGTGATGAAAACAAACACAATACCGAGCAGCAGGCGAGCACTGATGTAGTTGTCAAAGTACCAAAAGAAGAAAAATGCACCGCTGAGCACACAAAACACGCCGAGTGTCATGCTTTTGGTGGCAGCATGGGCTCTCAAATATACATCAGGGAGACGAAGGAGTCCGAAGGCACTGAGTGCACTAAGGAGGGCCCCAAGCAGCACCAGCAGCCCAATTCCCGTTTCAGCGGTGCTACTAACGATCTCCTTCATTTTTAAACACCGCCCCTCGTTCAATATAACGCGCAAATGCGACTGTGCTTAGAAAAGCCAGAATGCCGATCAGCAAAATGATGTCCAGATAAGCCTGCGTCTGCAACATCATCGATAGTACAGCCACAATTGCAATGACATTGATACCGATCGTATCAAGAGCTGTAATCCGGTCAGCCATGGACGGACCGCGAAGAACACGATACAAACAGGCCAGAATCGCTAGAGATAGAATGAGCAGTGAGATAAACAGTAGTGAGGATAACATTAACGTGTCACCTCCATGATTGCTTTTTCAAACGTATTCTGAATATCGTTTCGCAGTTTCTCTTCATCTTTGATATCCAGTGCATGGATGAACAGCTTACGCTGATTGCCCGAGATTTCAAGTGGCAGTGAACCTGGCGTCAATGAGATCAGCAGACACAGCAGCGTCACTTCCCAATCCGAAGATAACTGTGTGCGATAGGTGAAAATACCTGGACGAATGTCAAGCCGCGGTTTGATAATCTCTCGAATGACCTCGATGCTTGCTCGAACGAGTTCTTTGAACAGCAATCCAATCAATTTGAAGATAGCCCAGACTCGAACGATGTAGAAGCGCTGCGGGAAGAAACGTCGCATGCCTCCGATGAGGAGCAATCCAAGCATAAATCCAACGAGAAAACCAACACCATTCCAGGCGTTATTCAAAAACATCCAGACAAAGGCAATGATCAGATTGAGTACAATTTGAAAGGCCATAGACATCTACTCCTTCAATACGGCATCAATATAAATGTTGGGATGTAGCAGAATATCACCTGCGCGGGACGTGAGTTGGAACATACCTTCAGCCCCGAGGCCCATGACGATGATAAAAGCAAACAGAATTCCGGCAGGGATCAGCAGTCCGTTCACCGCATAAGGACGTCTTGCCATGCCTGCAGGAGGCTCACCCCAGAACGCCTGAATGAAAATGCGTAGTACCGAATACAGCATGAGTAGACTAGAGAGAACTGCAACGCCAGTTAAACCGTATAATCCGGCTTCGAAGCCGCCCTCAAAAAGCATCAATTTTCCCGGGAATCCACTGAACGGAGGCAGGCCCGCAAGCGCAAGCGCACTGATGAAGAACATCCATCCCAGCACGGGATAACGTTGAATTAGTCCGCCCATGTTATCGAGCCTTGAAGTTCCCGCAACAGCAATGAGAGCACCGCCGAGCAGGAAAAGCAGTGTTTTGATCAACATGTCATGCAGCATATAGAACAGTAATCCTTCCAGAGCACTACGGCTGGCCGCAGCCATACCAAATGCTACGAAACCTACGCCAGCGACGACATTATAGATCAAAATTTTGTTCACATCACGATACGAGATCGCTCCAATCACACCCAGAATCATCGTGGCACCCGCCATCCAGCCGATCAGAGCATTAAAGAAGTCTGGATCATGATAGAAGATCAACGTAAATGTCCGCACAATGGCATACAGGCCTACCTTGGTGAGCAAACCAGCGAATAACGCCGTAACGACGGCGGGCGGAGCCGCATAAGACCCGGATAACCAGAAAAACAGGAACAAGCCTGCCTTGATGCTGAATACGATTAGGAAAAGAACTGCAATCAGTGTGACTACTCCGCTCTGTCCTACTTCAGCAATGCGTACCGACAAGTCGGCCATATTCAGCGTACCTGTAATGGAATACAGAAAGCCGATGGAGGCAACGAATAAGGCGGAAGACACGATATTGATCAGTACATATTTAATGGTTTCACGCAGCTGTCTTTCCGTGCCTCCGAGTACAATCAGAGCGTAAGAAGAGATCAGCATCAATTCAAAGCTGACAAACAAATTGAACAGATCCCCGGTTAGAAACGATGCGTTCACGCCGGCAATCAAAAAATGAAAGAACGGATAGAAGTGATGTTGCTCCCGCTCCTTGTTGATGCTTCGAAAAGCATAGAGCAGGCAAGCCAGTGCAATGATGGAAGCGGCTACTACCAGCAGCGCTGCAACCATATCGGCAACAAGTACGATTCCATAAGGTGCTTTCCAGCCACCCATATTAAGTGTCAAAACACCGGATTGCGCAACACGTGTGATGAGTATGGTTGAAACCATTGCTGTGGCTAACAGACCAATCACGCTAAAGGAACGTTGTATATTGACTTTACGGAAGAACAACAGGGTGATCACGCCCGTGATTAGTGGAAGCAGGATGGGCAGAACCACAAGATTATTCATATGGACGCCCCCTTACTTCTTCCATATCATCCGTTCTCAGCTTCAGATAAGAACGGTAGGAAAGGACAAAAAAGAAGGCTGTCAGACCAAAATTGATGACAATTGACGTTAATATCAACGCTTGAGGGAGCGGGTCGACGTATTTCTCCGCCATCTCTCCCAGTAGTGGAGGAGCGCCCGTCTTGAGACGTGACATCGTAATTAACAACAGGTGCACTCCATGTGTGAGAATGGACATGCCTAGTACGATACGGAGCAGGCTCCGTGACAAGATTAGAAAGACGGCAACCGCAAACAAAATGCCTACGGCCACACACATCAAAATTTCCATATCAACGATCCTCCCCGATCTGTAAAATGATAGTCATGGTGACGCCGAGCACAGCGAGGTACACGCCTAGATCAAACAGCATGGCTGTAGCAAGCTCTGTTTCGCCCAGCAGAGGCAGTTCGAAATATCCGAACGTCTGGCTGAGAAATGGAACACCGAAGAGGAATGAACCTGCACCAGTAAGCAAAGCTATGCCTAAGCCTATGGCTGTCAAACTCCGAAAATCGATGGGCAGCGCTTTGCGTATCGTATCCGTGCTGAAAGCCAGAGCGATAAGTACCAGGGCTGCTGCTGTGACGAGTCCACCGATGAAACCACCGCCAGGATTATGATGACCAGCAAAGAACAGATGCATGGAGAAGGTTAAAATGATAAACACAACCACTTTCGTGGTGGTTTGCAACAAAACATCATTACTTTGCAAAGGAACCGTGTCCCAGGACAATGTACTGCGTTCGCGGTTTCCGTATTTTTTGGTGTTGTCCGCTTCATCGTCGAGTTCGGGTTCTTCGTCCTTCTTCTCCTCATTTTTACGAAATTTCAATCTGGCTCCGAGATCCTTCGCTTCGAGATTCAGGTTGATCATGGAATAGATCGACAATGAGGCTACCCCAAGAACCATAATCTCAAGTAACGTATCATAACCTCGGAAATCCACTAGCAATACGTTTACGACATTTTTACCACCCGCGGAACTGTAGGCTTCCTGAAGAAAGAAAGCCGAGATGCTGTCCAAAGATACTGTGCCGCTTGCAGCGAGTGCTACGAATGTCATCACAACGCCAACGGAAACAGCAACAATTGCATTCACTGTGAGATAGCGGGAGCTGGACTTGCCGCGTTGTAACTCGGGTAGATGGTAGAAGCAGAGCAGGAACAATGCGACGGAGACCGTCTCCACAATCATCTGCGTCAGCGCAAGGTCGGGTGCCCGAAACAGGACAAACAGCAGTGTAACCAGGTAGCCGACAGCGCCGGTCATAATGACAGCAGATAATCGGTTTTTGGCAAAAGGAATGGAAATGGCAGCTGCAATCAGCGTAACCAGTAACACGACTTCGTAGAATGAGTAGGGTGCATTATCCTGCACATTCCAGGTAATATTTTCACCAGAACGGAAGAAGGCGTAAACGAGCAGCGCAACGGTAAATGAGAAAATATAAACCAGATAATTGCGGACGGAGCCGTTCATGTAGGCTTCTGTCCACTTCCGTGCATAGTGCTGTACATTGTCAAGAACAACATGGTACATATTGTTAATCGTTAATCCCTGTGGATAATGCTCATAAATATTCCTCCATCGTGGCAGTAACTTGTATAGCATGACCCCTAGCACAATAACAGCGATGGTCATGAACAATTCGGGAGTCCAGCCATGCCATAGGGAGAAATGTACATCAAAGCGTTCATTCCCATTCAGAAGGGAAGGAAGAACGGCAGCCATTGCTGGTTCGATCAATGAACCGGAGAGTAGATCCGGAAAGAGTCCAAAACCGATGACCAGCGCGCCCAGAAGGAGCGGTGGGATGAGCAGGCCGATAGGCGCTTCATGTAATTTCTCGGCAGGCAGCTCACTTCGGCTACGACCGAGGAATGTTTTGAACACAAAAATCAGGGCATAGATCAGTGTGAAAACGCTGGCAAGCCACGCGATGACAGGTAGTAAAATACTCCAGGAGCCCATTCCAAAAATACGGAGATCTGTAATCTGTACCATCGCTTGAAAGAACAATTCCTTACTGAGGAATCCGTTAAAGGGCGGGATGCCTGCCATGGCTAGTGAACCGATTAGCGCCAGGCTGAATGTGATGGGCATGAATGCTGCCAGCCCGCCAAGCTTGCGAATATCTCGTGTACCTGTCTCATGATCTACAATGCCGGCGACCATAAATAAAGCAGCTTTAAAGGTACCGTGGTTGAATAAATGGAGCAGTGCAGCAGTGATTGCTACGGTGTACATGGCAGAGGATTCACCATATCCGAAATAGAGAGCAGCAGATCCGATCCCGAAGAGGGACATAATCAGACCAAGTTGTGAAATGGTGGAATACGCAAGAATGGCCTTGAGATCGTTTTTCTTCACTGCTAAAAATGATCCGTAACCCAGTGTGAGCAGTCCGACGCCAGTTACAAGCCAGAACCAGAGTCCCTGTCCACCGAAGATGGGTGTGAAGCGGGCAACAACATACAGCCCGGCTTTGACCATGGTGGCGGAGTGCAGATATGCACTGACTGGAGTGGGAGCTTCCATTGCATCAGGCAGCCAGATGTGAAACGGGAATTGTGCCGATTTGGTGAACGCTCCAATTAGAATAAGAACGAGAGCCGGCAAGAACAGATTGCTGTCCTGAATATGCCCCCACTCGGTAATGGTAGCACGGATACTGAATGTACCTGTCATCAGGTACATCAACATGAATCCGGCAAGCATGGCGAATCCGCCAAAAACCGTAATCAGGAACGATTTTTGTGCACCGGATGTGGAAGCTTTACGCTTGTAGTGAAAGGCGATTAACAGAAATGACGTAATGCTGGTGAGTTCCCAAAACCCATAAAGCACGATCATATTATCTGATAATACGACGCCAAGCATAGCGCCCATAAACATTAACAAGTAGAGATAGAAACGGTTTAACGCTTCTGTTTTGCTCATATAAAAGATGGAATAAAAGACGACAAGCACGCCTATCCCGCTGATCAGCAACGTTAACAGTAGACTCAGTCCGTCCAAATATAGATTAAATCCGATGTCCAGGGACGGAATCCAGGGAATCTGTCCGGATACCGGGTGACGCTGGGACACGGCAGTAATCTGGCTTGCAAAATAAACAAATAACGATGCCGGTACGACGAGTACCAGCCATCCCAGATGAATTTTACTGAAAAGTCTGTGCATCAATGCGAGTAGGATGCCAGCTGCAAAAGGCAAAATAACAGCAATGTGAAGCAGGCTCAAATAATTACACCCCCAATGTTTTTCTCGTTATTCTCTCTCTGACATACAGGCGCAATCCTCTAAGGATATGCTTGCTCTCTTTATTCATAACCCAAGTTTGTATATACAGAATCGTGACTATTCTTTGAATAGAAGAAACTCGGTCGGTTTTGGGTAAATTTTGTATGGGTACATATATAAAAAAAACAATGAAAAATACCGATATAGTTCAAAATAAGTGAGAGCTATTTCTTATCATTTTTTTGCAGCATAGCGCTGTGGATGGGTGGGATTGTAAGAGCGGTTCACCGGATGTGCAGGAGGAATTATGTCATTTAAACTTAGAACGGTGCTCACCGTCATTTTTGCCGGATTATCTCTGTTTGTTATCTTAACCATCGGATATGTTTTCAGCCAAAGATCATTTGATGCGGTGGAGACCGAAATTGGTCACTCTTTAGAAGGTACGGCTTTACAGACAGCGGACAAGCTGGATCGTTTCATGTACTCTCGTTCTGGTGAAATGGATCTTCTAGGCAATATGGCTTCTATGAACGATCGATTTAATCCAGTGGATATCCAAATGCTTCTGGATCAACTGCAAAATAGTTTTCCCTCATTCTCATGGGTTGGATTCATGGACCCGAAGGGAAAAGTGTTAGCAGCGACAGACGGCATTCTTTTAGGGGAAGATTTATCGGAGCGGCCGGTGTATCAGGAAGGAATCAAGGGGAAATTTATTGGGGATGTACATAATGCGTTGCTTCTGGCCAAACTGTTGCCTAATCCATCAGGAGAGCCATTACAATTTGTAGATATCAGCCTCCCGCTTAAAGATAGTCAAGGGCAGATTCGTGGTGTACTAGCAGCACATCTCAGTTGGGCGTGGGCGAAAGAAGTCGAGGCTTCCGTGCTCATTCCGTTACAACGTGAAGAGAAGGATATTGAATTTTTTATTGTGAGCAAAAAAGAGCACACCGTGCTTCTTGGTCCCAAAGAGTGGGTAGGTAAACCACTTGCCTTAGAGGGAATTGGAGAAAAACGGAACAGCAAAAGTATATGGTCTACTCAAAAATGGCCAGATGGCAAGGAATATGTTACCGGCCTAGCTTATAGTCAAGGATATAAAGATTATCCGGGACTTGGCTGGACCATTATCATTCGTCAGGGGAAAACGGCAGCTTTTTCATCCGTTGTTGATCTGAAGTGGTTTAACATCTATGCTGGCATCGTTGTGATGCTATTGTTTGCGCCGATTGGCTGGCTTCTTTCCAGACTAATCTCGGCTCCTCTGGTTCGATTAACCCGTGTTGCAGATCGACTCAGCGCAGGAGAGAATATTGATATCCCGGAGACCAAAGGGTTGAAGGAGATTGAAGCATTGTCACGTTCACTGCGCAATATGGTATCATCAATCATGAATAAAGACTCTGAACTGGTCGTGATGCAGAATCTTGCACATTATGATCAGCTGACCGGATTGAAGAACCGTACGGCCCTGGAAACGTATCTTGAAGAAACGCTGGAAATGGAGAGCGAGGATCATACGTTGACGTTTCTATATCTGGATTTGGACGGGTTTAAAAGTGTTAACGATTCGCTTGGGCATCAAACGGGTGATGTTTTGTTGCAAAAGGTTGCTCAGCGCCTTACAGCACTAAGTCATGAGGACGGTATAACGGTTCGCCTTGGGGGCGATGAATTCCTGATTGTGATTCGCTCAGCTTCGGATAATCCACGGCAGGAAGCGGTCCATTATGCGCAAGATATTATTCAAAGTTTGAACAAACCATTTATTATTGAGTATGAGCGAGTTCATATTGGATGCAGCATTGGAGGAGCGGAGTACCCGACGAATAGTAACAATCCGAGTGAAATTATTCGAATGGCAGATGAAGCACTCTACAGGTCCAAGCGTGCAGGCAAGAACAGAGTTACATTTTATTCGGAGTCGGATAGCGAAGGCTAGGATATAATAGTACTATGAAGTTTAAAGTCACTTGAGGATTCAGGCAGGTGTGGATGGACAGCGATGTAACTGAGAAAGGAGGTGGGGCGCTTGTCTGGAAAATATGCAAACGTACCCTTTGGCTATGAGCCTGCTGAGCCTAGTCGCAAGGGTACATTGATCTTCTACGACTCGTTCGAAAACGTAACGGACGAACAGCTTGAGCGTGCAGCTGCGATTATGAATGCAAGAGCTTTCAAGCAGCTAGTGCTCTACCCATTACATGAAAGCACGGTAAAACGAATGAGCCGGGACGCGGTCCAATCCTTTTACAAGAGAGAGGATCGTCTTCACGAATGGCGCCGTGATCACGCGTCTGCACCAATCCGGGTAGAGGGACTAGAGGGGAAACGAAAAAAGTACACGCCGATTGATACAGCTCTGCGACATATTCAAGCTGAATACCCGTCTCCTCTTTTTCTATATATGACTTTGGAGATGGCCAATCAATGGGCAACCTTTGACTCCTTTATGGATTGGATCAAGGAACTTCGCCTCATTATTGACGGTCAGCCTGAAGAGGTCCATCCAAGGCTGGAACAATATCGCCATCGCTGGGAGTGGGTAGCGGAATAAAGAAAGAAACACGGTTCGAACAGGCAGATTCATATGAAAACAAAAAAAGTTGTGTGGTGGTCCGGTTGACGGTGGTGTACCACACAACTTTTTTAATTACTGTCGCCTCAATTATCATGCTAGAACGAGTGAAGTTACGGTTTTGTTTTTACCGGTACGTTTGGCAGCATACAGGCAAGCATCCACTTCTTCAAACAACGTATCTTTACTCGAATCAAGGTTATATGCTTTGAGGCCGATGCTTACGGTAATGGAAGCGCCCCCAAGTTCCAGATGGCCCATTAGTGAAATTTTTTGCCGGATAAGTTCCACCAGCTCATACGCCTGTTCGAAGGATTGTTCGAATAGTAACAAAGCGAATTCTTCCCCGCCATACCGCGCAGCAATGTCACTAGCTGTGATGCTCTCCTGAATGATCAAGGATACCTTTTCCAAAATAATGTCGCCCACACGGTGACCATAAGTATCATTGATCACTTTAAAATCATCAATATCGATCAGCGCTAAATGCAGACTCATCCCGCGATTGGCATACTCAAATGCCTTCTCATAATAATCCTTAAACGAGCTCTGATTATACAGATTGGTTAACCCGTCTGTCTTAGACTGTTTGGCAATAATGGCATTTCTGACGATAAGGTCTTTCTTGGCGTTCACGCTTGTCTGCAAATCGTCCAGTACCTCGATGCCGGTAGTCACAATGATTTGTGCGACATAGGTGGCCAGAATTAGAAATGCCGGAATGGAAACCATGTCAAAGGAGCTAAGATACGCACGATAAGCCGGGTCGATTAATAGGAGACCATATCCTGCCATTTGCAATGAAAAAATAAACCAAACGCGTTTGCTGTCAAAAAACAGCACAGAGGCAAAGATCGGTAAAAGACATATGGCTGGCATAATTCGAATGTCGTAATTGACATGAATAATGGTCCAGGCAATCGCTGTACTGGTTATGGACATTGTGATGAACGAACAGGAAGGAAATTTTCGATCCATATAACTGGTGAGCAAAATACAAAAGACAGCTAGAATTGTGGGCCAAAACAAAACGTTTACGATGAAATCCAGGGGGGCGCGATTATATTGCAAGAAAAGATAACAACCAATCTGAATAAAGAAATGTACGATAACAATGACCCAATAAGCATGAAGCATTTTACGTAACCAATTGGAATGCTTGATCTCATACTCTCTTGGGATATGCCTGCTATGTTCTGATGAACTGTTCATAAATCACCGCTGACTGCATCAAAATGATACGACAGATTACTCTCGTATAAGTAGATTATAAGATAGAATCGGCAAAACGCAAGGGATAAAATTTTAAACATGATAATATACCTTACATAATAATCCAAACAATATCTAAACTTTCGGACGTGGACATACAAATTCCCTGACGTGGCGTCATAGACTGATAACAGGCTCTGTTGCAGCATTCTCATTTTCCGCTGAAGGGGAGGTGAAATCCATTCCTCTTGTCGTTCGTTCAACTGTCAACGCTACAGGTGCAATTACGTTTACGGGCAATACACTTGGATTAAGCCGTTCTGAGACGGCAGGAGTGCCAGGGACACAAGACAGTATCGGAGGATTTACAACGATTAATACGGCTTCCACTTATGGAACGTACCCGGCAGGTACAACCAGTCTGTACCAAAGCAACAGTTCAGCAGCGATTCTGGTTCTGCCTGCGGGAAGTACTGTTCTTTATGCGGAGTTGATCTGGGGCGGAAGTTATATTAACGGAACGGTTAATCTCAGTTCAGCAATCAATAATCCGGTTACGTTTACCACCCCTGTAGGCACATTCAGTGTTACGCCAGACCCGGTCACATACAACCAGTTTGACCTTGGCAACAATGCAGCGGGATATGTCCGATCGGCTAACGTCACCAGCCTTGTACAAAATGGAGGAGCAGGTACATATGTTACTGGTGGCGTTGTGGGCACGATTGTAATCACCAATGATTCTACAGCCAATCATGCAGGCTGGACGCTGGGCGTTATTTATCAAAATGGAAATCTACCTTTTCGTAACATGTCTTTACGTGCGGGAGGCGTACTGGTTCAAGCTAGTTCGGCACCGGTTGTTACAACGCTTACTGGTTTTGCAACGCCTATCTCTGGAGCTTTGGGGGGCAGAGCGCTGTTCAGTGCGCAGGAGGGGGATGCGAACCGGACAGGAGATCAGGCGTTATTTGGAGCGACATCCGCAACTTCAGTTGCACTGTCCGGGCCAAACAATCTAGCGGCCAATTTTTTTGCGTCACAAATTAATGGGGATACGGGGGCCCTGAATACGACAGGTACCTTTGGAACTCGTAACCAGATCAATGGAGCACCCGGAACCAACATTGTCGGGGGACGTCAGGGCTGGGATATTACAAATGTGGATGTGTCAGCAAGGCTGATCAACAATCAGTCTTCAGCCGTCTTGACACTTACCACATCTGGCGATGCGTACATCGTGAATGGTAACGCCATTCAGGTCGATATTAATGCGCCGCGTATTACTGTCGCGAAGTCATTTACAGCAACGGGCGCAGTTGCCGGAGATACAGTCACGTATACAGCCACCATTACAAATGGTGGCTCTGCTAGTGCAGCCAGTGTGGTTCTGTCGGATACGTTGCCTGCGGGTTTAACATTTGTACCTGGAAGCATTACGGTAGGAGGTGTGCCAAGGCCAACACTGGATGTAACATCAGGTATACCTTTGGGCTCGCTCGCTCTCAATAGTAGTGTTGTCGTCACTTACCGTGCTCAGATTACAAACGATACAAGTATATTGCAACTCGTCAATTCCGCGAATGCCGCATTTACTTTTCAAAGTGTTGCTGGCGGCCCGGTCATCAGTGGGGTTATTCCTTCCAATAATTCAACGCTTCCTGTATATTCACCGAACCTCTCTATCGTAAAATCGGCGAATACCACGAATGCAACGGTAGGCGATCAGGTGACCTATACACTTCAGGTGACGAATGGAGGAAATGTAGGAGCAAGTGTGACGATTGCTGACAATATTCCAGCTGGCAGCTCCTATGTAGCTGGTAGTTTCCGTGTCAACGGAACGGTAGTGGCAGGAGCCAATCCTGCTGCGGGTGTAAATTTGGGTACACTGGCTGCAGGGAGCGTGACAACCATTACGTTTCAAGTGCTGGTGACCAACCTGCCGACACCGCCCATATTGGTTGATCAGGCGACTGCATCGTATTCGTTTACCTCACCAGACGGAAGAACCATCACGGGCTCAGCGGCATCTAACACATTAACCATCCCGGTAACCTTGCCGAATGTGACGGTTCTCAAAACTGCAACGGTTACGGATGTTGCTGTCGGAGAGACCTTCACGTATTCAGTGGTTACGACCAATGGGGGCATACAGCCGATCACGAATGTAATTTTATCAGATAGCCTTCCAACAGGACTTAGCTTTGTCCCTGGAAGTGTCACGGTTCGGGGTACAAGTGTATCGTCTGCTAACCCCGCCAGCGGAATCGCTCTAGGAACATTAAATGCAGCGACCTCAGCTACGGTGACTTTCCAGGTTAGTGTCCAGTCCGTACCAGCGGGAGGATCACTTCTTAACCGGGCCTCTGTGTCTTACAGTTCAGGAGCATTTACAGGCATTTCTAATTCTAATTCAATAACTACACCTGTATATCAGCCTGTCATTAACATTGTGAAATCGGCAAGTCAAACCAATGCAACACAGGGAGATCAGCTTGCTTATACACTCGTTGTCAGCAATACAGGGAATATCGCGGCTCAAGTCAATGTGACAGATACGATCCCGGCTGGCCTTACATTTGTGCCGGATTCAGTAACGGTTAACGGTACAGCTAGACCAGGAACAAGTCCGCTGACGGGTATTACACTGGGGAGCATTTTGCCTGGAGGAAGCGCAACCGTGATATTCCGAGCCACATTGACTACAATCCCTTCTCCACCTGTATTAGAAAATCAGGGGTCTGCTACTTACACATATCAACTTCCAAGTGGCCGAAATCTATCTGGCAGTTCCAGTTCCAATATCGTCCGTATCCCTGCTTCCGCGCCTAATATCACTTTGTCGAAAACAGTAAACACCACAGATGCTACAGTTGGAGATGCTCTCACATATAGGGTTGTCATCACAAATGCTGGTGGGGGTGCTGTACAAAATCTGGTGCTCTCCGACACACCTTCATCCGGCTCCGAATTCATAGCGGGAACGGTTACAGTGAACGGCGTGGTGCAAAGTAATGCCAGTCCTGTTGCAGGTATTGCCTTGGGGACTTTGAGTAATTCCGCCAGTGTAACGGTGACGTATCAGACGAGAATCACAGCCATTCCCACATCCGGTGTGGTGACCAACAGGGCAAGTGCTGCCTTCACTTCAGGCAGCTTTAATGGCGTGTCTTCATCAGTGACAGTGAGCACCCCCGTCTATCAACCGGTCATTCAAGTGCTAAAGTCAGCAAGTACGTCAAGTCTGACCGTGGGAGACACATTCAATTACAATGTTCAAATTACCAACACAGGCAATATCCCGGCAGTCGTTACCCTGACTGATCCGGTTCCTGCAGGAGCCATATTTGTGACCAACAGTGTTTTGATTAATGGAAATCCCGCTCCAGGCGTGAGTCCAAATACGGGAATCAGTCTGGGAACACTGGCTGCTGGAGCGTCCGTGACGCTGTCTTTTCTGTCAACCGTCACAAGTCTGCCCGATCCAAGGCAGTTAATTAATCAGTCCGTTGCCTCATACAGTTATACATTGCCAAGCGGAAGAGTTATTGCTGGCTTTGTTCCATCCAATACAGTGACGATTCCGGTATCTTTGCCTAACGTTAGCATTGTTAAAACGGATAACGCTGATTATGCGGTGTCTGGAGATGTAATCCGTTATAATTCTGTGATTCGAAATAATGGAACCACTGCTGTGAACAACGTCATTTTTATCGATCCGCTGCCTTCGAACACCCCATTTATATCCGGAAGTGTCCTGGTGAACGGCATTGCTTCACCGCTCTCCAATCCGACCGCCGGCATCCCAATCGGTACTTTGGCCCCGGGAGCTGAAGTTACCGTAACTTTTGAGGTGAGGATAACTATGCCGATCCCTTCCCAGATTAACAATCAGTCGACGGTCAGCTTTACTTCCGGCTCTTTCTCGGCTTCATCATCTTCCAATACAACACAGACCCCTGTCATACAACCGCAAATTGCATTAGTCAAAACGGCAAACACCATCAACGCAACCGTGGGAGATACCGTTGTTTATACGATAACGGTGAGCAATACCGGAAATCTGCAAGCGAATGTTACCGTAACGGATCCGATCCCGGCAGCGACAACCTTTGTGCCAAATAGTGTTGTTGTCTCGGGTGTACCACAGCCGGGCGTTACGCCGGGCACGGGCATTCCAGTAGGCATTGTAGCGGCAGGGGCAACAGCCATTGTAACGTTTGCAGTCGTTGTGGATTCTTTGCCATCTCCGCAACAACTTAGCAATTTTGCTTCATCGACGTTTACCTTTACACCACCTGACGGGCGAACGTTGACAGGAACTGCAACGTCCAACACTCTTACCTTTCCGGTCTCATCGCCTAACGTAAGTGTAGTTAAAAGCACAGTATCTACAGCTGCAACCGTGGGTGACACCATTGTTTATTCCGTATTGGTGACTAACAGCGGTATTGCACCTGTAAACAGTGTGCAGTTCTCAGATCCGATTCCGTCTGGGGCTTCATTTGTTCCAGGAACTGTAACGATTAACGGGGTGGCACAACCTGCAGCAAGTCCGTCAGGAGGAATACCGCTAGGGACCCTTGCACCAGGCGGAACGGCAACCGTTACATTTAGTGTCATTGTTAACGGAATTCCTACGAACAATCAATTGAGTAATCGGTCGACCGTTACGTTCACTTCCGGAACATTCTCAGGTACAACGTTCTCCAATACTGTCTTAACCCCGGTATTCCAACCGGTATTAGTTGCTCAGAAAACAGCTAGTACTCAGAATGCCACCGTAGGCGACACGGTCAGTTATACGATTAGTGTGAATAATCAGGGGAATTATGGAGCGCAGATTAACCTGACCGATAATTTGCCAGCAGGCACAGTGCTTGTGCCGAACAGTGTTATCGTCAATGGTCAGCCACTGCCAGCTGCGAGTCCGACAACGGGTATTCCTGCCGGGACGGTTGCAGCCGGAGCGACAACGACCATTACTTTTTCTGTTGTTATAGATACACTTCCAAGCCCGCAACAACTTGTGAATCAGGCTTCCGTTGCTTTATCGTTCACCCTGCCGGATGGGAGAAGTATCAACAGATCCGTGCTCTCTAATGTACTTACAATCCCGGTATCTGCTCCTGACGTAAATGTTGTTAAATCTACCACTTCCACAGCGGCTTCTGTGGGTGATATCGTAACCTACAGCATTGCAGTGACCAACAATGGAATTGCTAATGTCAGCAATGTCATATTTACCGATGCTTTGCCAGCGAGTACAGTACTCGCACCTAGCGGTGTATTTGTGGATGGGGTGCTCCGGCCCAATGCAAATCCTTCTACAGGCATTACTTTGGGTTCCATTGCACCTGGTGCAACCGTAACGGTTGTATTTAGTGTGAGCGTTACAAGTCTGCCTTCACCGGCGGTATTGAACAATCAATCAACAGTAAGTTTTACCTCAGGAGCTTTTTCGGCAACTACGTTCTCCAATACGGTTACTACCCCGGTATATCAGCCTATTTTAGCTGCAGTCAAAACAGGGGATCAAGCCATTGCCACGGTGGGAGATACAGTAATCTATAGCATTGCTGTCACAAATACCGGAAACTATGGTGCTACTGTGACACTGACGGATACCATTCCTGCCGGTACAGAGTTTGTACCGAACAGTGTTGTTATCAATGGTACTTCGGCACCTGGTGTTGATCCCGCTTCTGGAATTTCACTTGGTGTGGTATCCACCACGACCCTCGTCACATTTTCTATCGTCATCACAACGCTGCCATTGAGCCAGTCCATTACAAATCAGGCGTCAGCAACCTTTACGTACACGCTGCCTGATGGAAGAACACTTGGGGGAAGTATAACTTCGAACGCTCTGATTATTCAAGTCTCAGCACCAAATGTCACTGTTGTGAAAACAACAACATCTACAGATGCTGTCGTAGGCGACACCATTGTTTATGAGATGGTCGTGACCAATAGTGGTATAGACCCAGTCAACAATATCGTCCTGACAGATCCGATCGATCCGGCGACCACTTTTGTTACGGGAAGTGTACTGGTTAACGGCATACCTCGTGCTTCGGCGAACCCGGCACTTGGCATTGCACTTGGTACACTAGCTCCTGGGGAGTCGGTTGCGGTATCCTACGCGGTCCGTGTGAACTCGCTTCCGACGCCGCCGCAAGTCAGCAGTCAATCTTCTGTGAGCTTTACATCGGGTGTGTTCTCGGGAGCAGCGTATTCCAATACGATTGTTACTCCAATCTATCAGCCAATTATTACCGTTTCCAAAACAGCAAGCACATCGAACGCTACGGTTGGTGACGACATCGTGTATTCATTTACAATTAACAACAGTGGTAACCTTGTTGCGAATCTTACATTAACAGATAACATTCCAACCGGTGCGGTGCTTCTCCCGAACAGCGTCCTGATCGATGGTGTTCCGCAGCCCGGAGCCAATCCCGAAACGGGTATCGTCGTAGGAAACATTCCTCCTGGTGGCTCTGTAAATGTTACGGTCACCCTGGGCGTTACAGTAGATTCGTTACCTCAAAATCAACAGCTGCGGAACCAAGCTGTCGCGAACTATACATTCAGTCCACCAGACGGGCGTGTATTGTCGGGAACGGTATCGTCCAATGTACTTATCATTCCTGTATCAGCTCCAGATGTAAGTGTTGTCAAGAGCACCAGTGCCATTGATGCTGTTGTTGGAGATGTGATTACGTATACCGTAGTAGTGACGAACAACGGTATAGAAACGGTGAACAACGTGGTCATGGTCGACCCCGTGCCTGTCGGAACTGTATTTGTGCCGGGTAGTGTAGCAGTGAACGGTGTGGCAAGACCAACTGGTAATCCGAATACAGGTATCACGCTAGGTTCTATTGCTGCCGGGGCTTCTACTACCGTTACATTCAATGTAGAGGTTGTGGTGATATGAGCGAAATTCCAGGTACGTTGTCCCACTGGTTAAAGAATCAGTCCCTGGTTCGATTCAGCGCGGGTACGACTGAACTGGAACAGGTGGCTTATTCCAACACCGTCGTGACGCCATGGATCGGTCCCAGGCTCAAGGTAAGCAAACGATGCAATGTATCCACTGCAGCAGTGGGTCAAGCTCTGACTTATCAGATTGAAATTGCGAATACGGGAAACCGCACGGCAATTGTCCGTGTGGTAGACCCGCTCTCTCTGGATACATCTCTTCTGCCGAACAGCGTGCTGAGGGATGGCATCCCACTGCCAGGAGTCTCTCCCACGCAGGGATTGCCTTCGGCAGAAATTGCACCAGGTGAAGTATTGACCTATCACTTTCAAGTCGTTATTGTGCGAGTGCCGGCGAATCTCACGTTATTGAACCAGGCAGAAGTGAATTATGAGTTTGTTACTACAGAAAGCAGAACGGTTAACGGGACGGAGAAGTCCAACATTGTTGAAGTTCGTATCGAAACATCGCGGCTCGAAGTGAGTTTGCAAGTGGATCGAAGCAACACGTTTGCTGGAGATATCTTGATGTACACGGTTCTAGTGAGTAATCCCGGTTTTGTAGCGGCATCAGCTGCTGTGTTAACGGTGACATTCCCACAGGGGATCATCTTTATACCGGCAAGTGTGACGATTAACGATATGTTCGCACCACAAGTCACGCCGGATGCTGGAATTGATCTTGGAGATATCGGGCCAGGAAGTGTGGTTCGAGTGCAGTATCGAGTACAGGTAACAAGTTCGCAAGGGCCGGATCAATTATCAAGTGAAGCTGTCTTGAGATACATGATTGCAGGAAAACAAGAAGTTGTTTCTTCCAATGTGGTCACACTGGTTATTGTTGAACCTCAAATCGCTATAGTCAAAACGGTATCTCCTGCAATAACAATACCAGGAGATACGGCGCAATATCATATCACCGTGTCTAACCAAAGCAATTATGCAGTAGATGCCAAACTACAGGATGTTTTGCCTGCAGCGTTAGTCTTTGTTGAAGGTAGTCTCAGCTGGAATGGCGTCAAACGCCCAGGTGCAAACCCTAATACAGGTATAAACCTGGGCACATTAACTGCCCGCTCCGAGCTACATATTCAATTTGAGGCTCAGGTGGAAAGCGAAACGGGCACATCAAGGTCAGTGATTTCCACGCAGCACAGTTATGTGAATCGCGCCGTATTACTGTACACATTCCGCTTGCCGGATTCTCGTACAGTTCAACGCAGAGTTATATCGAATGAAGCTGTTCTGGAGGTCAGATTGCCAGTCATTCAGGTTCATGTGGAGGTAGTTCCCCCTATTGTTGAGCAGGGAGGCACGGTTACTTTTAACGTAAGTGTCAGTAACACGGGTTCCTTGCCAGCACGCGTGCAACTGGGCAATATCCTGCCTCGGGGCGCTAAATGGGTGGGGCAGGAGGGGGGGCAGATGCAGTTAAATGTCCCGGAATATTCGACTCCAAGGTATCTTCATATCGGTGAGCTCGGCGCAGGATCAGAAAAAGAATTTGCGTACCTTGCGCAGCTGGCTCCTGAACAAATTGGTATTCTGCAAGGAACCTTGACGGCCCTCTACACTTACGAGTGGAACGGACAACGGCGCTCAGGAGAGTCTAGATCAAACGAATACACCATACTGGTCGAAGCTCAAGATGAGTAAGGGATGATGGGACTGAACACAAGTAGAATTTATACGAAGGAACTTACCGAAAAAAGGTGTCATGACATTACACAAACGTAAATGAATGGTATACTAATTGAATATGCACTCGGCAAGCAACCGTGGAATCGGGACGTCGGAGTAGAGGAGGCAGCCGTTTTGGCCAAAGCAAAAGTCGCAAAAAGACCCACACGGGATGAGTTCGAACTGGAGGAATTAGGGAATCAACTTGTGGAGGCTTTTCATGAGCGCTCAGAAGTGTTATTGACCGTCTGGGGTAAGGAGGAGCAAATACAGGGAATTATTGTAAAAATGGATTCTCGTACACGCCTTGTACATGTTGAGCATACGGAAGAAGAATTGACGGCGAAGGTGCCTTTTATGGATATTATGCAGGTACAGTCGCCACGGTACTGATTCAAAATGAAGTCAAACGAATTTTAACAATAGGGCATTCGCCCTGTCAAAGTTTCGTTCTCTGCATAAGATAACCCATACCTGTTGCAGAGGAGGTACAATCAATGAGCGAAGTTGTAGGTGGAGAAACAAGAGGTTACGGCTACGGTGGTTTCACTTCTGTAGGCGCGATTCTCGTTCTGTTCATCCTGTTGGTAATCATCTCCAAAGCGTTCTTGGTATAATCATTTCATTAAAATGATAAAAGAAAGCTCTGCCGTCATGGCAGAGCTTTCTTTTGTTAATTTGTGCCTTGAATCCATCCTTTGACGAATAATGTAGAAAATCGGATGCAAGCTACTTTCGTGTTGTGTTAAAATGAAAACATTCCCACAGAAAGAGGTGTTTTTCATGAGTCAAGAACTGACTGCGTCTTTAAACGAGCAGATGAACTTCGAGTTTTACTCTGCTCATGTATACATGGCGATGGCTGCGTATTGTTCCAGCAAAAGCCTGGATGGATTCGCTAATTTTTTCCTCGTACAAGCGGAAGAAGAACGTTTCCATGGCATGAAAATTTATAAATTCCTAAACGACCGGGGACATCGTGCTACACTGGCTGCGATGCCTGAACCGAAAAACGAATACAACTCCATGCTGGATGTGTTTGAACACGGTTATGCACATGAACAGCAAAACACGAAGAAATTTTATGCGCTGGCGGATATCGCGCTGAATGAGCGTGAACACGCAACAATGTATTTCTTGAAATGGTTCATCGATGAGCAGGTGGAAGAGGAAGCTTTGTTTGATAACATCATTCAGAAGCTGCGTCGCATTGAGAATGACAGCAACGCCTTCTATATGCTAGATGCAGAGTTCGGCAAACGTTCATTCACGGCTCCCGCGGAGTAAGCTGAGCTGAACGTCGAAGCGTATATTCGTAACATTACATACCGTATAGCCTATTACCGCATCCATAGAAGGAGTGCCAGGCCGTTTTATAAAATGGTCAGCGCTCCACTCAGGTTGTGACGCATACGGAAGAAAGCTTGCATTCGTGCAAGCTTTTTTGCTGTGTTCAATCCTATTAAATTCATTATAAGCCTATCAGAATATAGAAATAGGGTAATAGATAATATGTCAACATTGATCTATGGATACAGATGCTAAAGTTGGAGATCAAATCTATCAAAATCGTTTTAATTTTTAAGTTTATCTGACAAAAGTGTAACTCATCCGTAGCCTTTGAAGCGAGAAGAGTGAAAGGTGTCTCTGATACTATTAAAATTAATCGCCAAGGGATACGAGTTAAGAGGATACACACACCCGGGTAAAAACACACACAAGGGAGACTATTATTATGCTACAACTTCGTAAATCATTCGTTGCTACACTTGCTATTTTACTTCTGTTTCCGTTGTTATTGTTGCCACAGTCTGCATCGGCCACAGCGTCATCCGCCGATAAATCAAACGCTAAGGCCAGTACGAAAATTCTATATCTGACTTTTGATGATGGCCCTACAGCACATACCGATCAACTTCTCGATATTTTGGATCAATACAAAGTCAAAGCTACCTTTTTCATGCTTGGGCCTCATATGGAACAATTTCAGAAAGCAACGCAGCGTATTGTAAAAGAAGGACATGGACTTGGATTGCATGGTGTAACCCATGTGCCAAGCAAATTTTACAAAAATGCTTACAGCGGATTGAAGGAAATGCAACAAGCCAATGAAAGCTTGAATAAGGTTGCCGGTGTGAAAACGAGTCTTGTACGCACACCCTATGGCAGTAAGCCTTATTTGAAACCGGCTTATCGTAACGTGCTTCTTGCGCAAGGAGGATTTCATTTGTGGGATTGGAATGTTGACTCACTCGACTGGAAATACAAGAAGGATCATCAGAAAGTATACAACAACGTCATGCAGCAAGTTCACAACATCCATAAAAATGGAACCACACCTGTAGTGCTTATGCATGATCAGGAGGCTACATTGAAAGTATTGCCTCGAGTATTGAAAACATTGAAGGCTGAAGGATATCAATTCGAAATTTTAACCAAGAATGTGCAACCGGTGAATTTCTGGAATGACAAGCGTTGAGAACAGGTTACTAGAAACAAAAAACTAGAAACTGGGCCAGTGCAATCATTAGGAGGTATACATCATGAAAAAACAATCGTTATGGATGACCATTCCGGTGACGACAGCCGTTTTGCTCGCGCTGGCTGGATGCGGAGGACCAGACTCTAATCTGACATCGACGAGTGGGCAACCATCTACAACAGCTGGTAGTGAGCAAACGCAGTCTGGAAGCGGGAACTCCGCTTCTTCCGATACTGGAGAGAAGGGCACGAAAACGAACACAGCTTCCAATGATTCTTCTGTTTCAACGGGCAAAAAGGGCACAGCTACTTCAAACACCAGTGGAAGTACAACTCGTTCAGAGTTATCCGATGTTGATGAAGTGATAAAGGCTGTTCGTAGTGAGTTGAAGAATCAGGATGTGTCACTTCCGACAACCTTCTCATTACCTAAGGGTCAGTATTTAGGCGCAGCCATTACAACAAATACGGTAGATGCTACACATGTAAACTTCTATACAGGACACAAACCAATGGCATTAAATGATCCCTCATTTACGAATTCAAACAGTAAAATGCCCTGGTTAGCCAGTTATGAAGTGAAAACCTATGAGAATCCGAATCAAACGGACCTATTCCCCGAAACGGATGTGCAAAACATACCGAAGGATATGAGTATTGATTTGGGACACGGTATCAAAGGTATGGTGGAAGGTGCCGCAGGGAGTCAGTATCTGACATGGCAAGAGGGAAGGTGGACATTGCAGATTCGGTCCGTTTCCGAGGATCGGATGGACAATCCGGCGATTGCGAAGAAAATGGTTGAGTATCTGGAGTCACATACGCTGCCGGCTCCCAAAGACAAAGGATTTGTAGACGTGCAGTATGCTAGTGGCGGAAAAAGCGTACGTGTTACGATTTCATGGCAAGACGGCAAACAAATTCATCAGTTGAAAACAGACCAAGTTCCACTGGATGCGCTTCGCATGGTTGTATCGGTAAAATAATGGGTTATTGTATGGATGTTTCTTCTTGAACACATTAAACCGTCAGACTAAAGGCAAATAACCAAAAAAGCTTGGCACAAGGGGAACTCTCTTGAGCCGAGCTTTTTGGTTATTGCGTTTCTTATGCAAGGTAATGGGAACCGTTTATCTTTTGCATCCATTACCGGCTCTTTCACTTAAACCACCCTTTTTCTTTGGAACGGGTGATCGCTTCAATGCGGTTACTTGCATTCAATTTGTTAAGAATAATCGAGATGTAATTCCGAACAGTGCCCGTTGTGATAAACAAATGTCCGGCAATTTCCTTCGTGTTTTTCCCGTCAGCCATGAGGCCAAGTACAGCGTGTTCGCGTTCGGTTAATGGATTTTCCTCTACATAAGCTTCATCCACCAAATCAGGAGCGAAGATGCGTCTGCCATTCATGACTTGACGAATCGCCTCGGCGAGCTCTTCAATGGGACTGTCCTTAAGCAAATAGCCGCGAACACCGCCTTTTAGCGCGCGTTCAAAATAACCGGTTCTGGCAAACGTGGTGAGAATAATGACTTTGCAGTTCATGCCTCTAAGTTCCTCGGCAGCCTCTAGTCCACTCTTAACAGGCATTTCGATATCCATTAAACAGATATCAGGAGCATGTTGATGTACGAGTGCAAGAGCTTCCTGACCATTGCTTGCTTGTCCAACAACCTCCATATCTTCCTCCAGATTAAGTAGCGAAGATAATGCGCCGAGCATCATGCGCTGATCTTCGGCAATGACGATTCTGATCATTCTTCTGCCTCCTTTATCGGTTTGCGTACCAGCTTGGGCACATGGATGATAAGCGATGTGCCTTGGGTTCCTGCACCCGACCGAATGTCCATGCAGCCATTCACAAATTCCAGTCGTTCTTTCATGCCGAGAATGCCCGTTCCGCGTCGATCCTGCTTGCGGGTGCGTTCCATGCCTATCCCATTATCGTTAACGGTTAAGACATTGTGAGAAGGGGTTTCCTCAATTTCAATAATACACCTCGTAGCCTGACTGTGTTTGACTATATTGGTCACCGCTTCCTTTAAACACATCCCGAGCACATTTTCATTCAATTGAGAGGTGTCCTGCAGCTTGGGGTTGCCTTGTAAAATAAATTCAATGGAAGCGGCTTTCAGAATTTGCTCCGCCCGGAACATCTCATCTACAAGTTGAGTTCCACGCATCGTTGTAACCATCTCGCGAACTTCCTTCAAGGCTGTGCTTGCTGTCTGTCTAAGTTCATTCAGTTCAATGATGGCTTGATCCGGATTTTTGCGGAGCAAGCGCTTGGCCAGATCGGTTTTGAGACCGATCAGCGAGAGCTTTTGGCCAAGCGTATCGTGCAAGTCGCGTGCAATCCGTTGACGCTCTTCCATTTTCACCAGATCATCCAGCCGTTTGTTCGCACTTTCCAGCTGGCCCTCTAGCTGCTCACGCTTGTTTTTATTGTATGTGCTAATCGGCAGAAGGATCGAGGCCATGAGACTGATAAAAACGAAAGGAAATTGGCTGAGAAGCAATGAGCTTTGATTAATGAAGCCATAATTGACCGTCAGGAAGCTTGCACCGAGATTTACCGAGTAAAGGGTGAAAAATCCGGCTTTATTTTTAATATTGCCAATAAAAAAAGCGAGAAACAATGAGAAATAGGCATAATCGTAAGCGATCGTCATCGTAATGGATATGGCAATCAGTAGTCCAATCCACATGTAGACCTGCCAGCCCTTGGTGATGAAGGCCAGTAGATAACAGACGAAAAAAACAAGAATAATGATAATACCGGTCACCATTGTCCACAATTGCGAATATTGAGAGATGTAATAGAAGGGCAGAATGAAAAAAACAAGCCATACATATGGATTCAACCCTGTATTTTTATAAAATAGTTGCGACCACTTCTGAATGTCATTCTCCTCCTTGAAAAAGGTGTTACTGGACTTTAGCCTGACTGTAGCATGACTGCCGTCCGAATACAAGAAAACGAATCCGACAGAGCCTAAGGCTTCTCTGTCAGACCCGCTTGATTGGTCACCCGAATGGGATTCGGAATATATTTTTTGCGTGATGCTTTTTTCAGCTCTTTAAAGCTGATGAATTGTTTGTGTTCTTCATCCCACAGTCGGAAGCGGAGCGCAACCAGACTGGAACGCAGTGTGATCGTTGTGGCCTTCTGCAAAGGCGGTGTTGAGTTATGCGCTTCTTCCAGATAATAGTTCGGTACACGCGGGCTCAAGTGATGCACATGATGGAATCCAATATTTCCGCTAATCCATTGCAACAACTTCGGTAACTTGTAATAAGAGCTTCCTTCTACCGCAGCTTTGACATAACTCCATTCATCTTCATGCTCGAAATATGTCTCTTCAAACTGGTGCTGTACGTAGAACAGCCAGATGCCGAAGAAACCGGAGAAGAAAAATATAGGTGCTTGCACCATGACAAACGCTTGCCATCCAATCAGCCAGCACATAAAGCTATACAGCGCAATGATTAGAACAGTCGTTAAATGGGTATTAATTCTTTCCTTGCGTCTTGCTGCTTTGCGGTTAAAACGATAGGCAATCAGAAACACATAGATCGGTCCAATGCCAAACATGATTACGGGGTTACGATAAACCCGGTAGAAAAGACGCATCCAAGGTGTCGCAGACTTGTATTCATCCACAGTCATTACCCAGATGTCACCTACACCACGTTTGTCGAGATTTCCACTTGTTGCATGGTGAATGGAGTGCTCGGCTTTCCATTGCTGGTAGGGAGTCAGGGTCAATACGCCCGTGATGGTGCCAAGAATATCGTTAGCCCGTTTGCTTTTGAAGAATGAGCCATGACAGCAGTCATGAAAAATAATAAACGTTCGAAGCACGAATCCTGATGCCACGAGTGCAATAGGGAACGTAAGCCAGTACGAGATGGATAAGCTGTAATATGCAGCTGCCCATAATAAAAAGAGCGGGAGTAATGTATTGATTAATTGACGAATGCTAAGTTTGAGATCGTTTTTTTCAAAAGGTGTAACTTCTTTTTTTAGCGCCATTTCTTTGCTTCTACTCATGCATGTTCCTCCTTATGCGTACAAACGATAGTGGTTTGTACCCTGCCGATTCCCGATAATCCTCTTTTGGGAAGCGTTTTTATCATTGTAAAAGAATGCGTGCATGATGGTAAGTCATAAATGTCAGACTGCTGTAATGACAAATATCAAGTATGGACCATGACATTTGTCATGGTCCGTTTCCGTTTTGCATGATACAGAGCGCGAAAAGATGGCGTTTTCAAATTTCCTTTGCACAAATGACGCAACAATTTGTATTATGTATACAAATTTTACGAAGAGCATGGTAGAATCTATCCTGGAGTGTATTGATTTTAGAAGGTCTAGATGAAACTAGATGAAGCATGATTTGATTTTAAAAAGGTCTAGATAAGGTATGTTATTATTTTTGGATGGATTGGATGGAGCGCTGAATGAAAAAAAGAATTACGGATATGTTCTTTCTTATGGCTGGTGCGTTTCTGTTTGCGCTGGCGGTAAACTTGTTTGTCATCCCCAATGATCTGGCAGAGGGTGGCGTGACAGGGATCACGATTATTTTGTATTATCTGTTTCACTGGTCTCCCGGACTGATGAACCTGATCCTCAACGGTATTCTATTACTCGTAGGTTATAAGTTCCTGGATCGAACCACGACCGTATATACGATTATTGCAGTTATCTTTAACTCGCTTTTCCTGCACCTGACAGAAAGCTGGAGTATTGCATCAGATGAGCTGTGGGTTAATACCATATTTGCAGGTGTATTTGCAGGTCTCGGGATAGGTTTAATTGTTAAAGTAGGAGGAACAACGGCGGGCACGGTCATTCTGGCACGGCTTGCGAACAAATATCTAGACTGGAATATCAGCTACGGATTGCTTTTCTTTGATCTGATTGTGGCATTCTCTTCTTACTTTATTATTGGGCCACAGGGCTTGATGTGTACGATTGTGTTGCTGTTTGTTGGAACCAAAACGATGGAGTTTATTATTGAGGGACTGAATCCGAAAAAGGCAGTTATGATTATCTCATCAAAGCAAGATGAGATTGCAAAGCAGGTCATTGAGAAGATGGATCGTGGAGTTACGGTTCTGTCCGGCCACGGTTATTATACGAAGAATCCGAAAGAGATTTTGTATATTGTGATCAGCAAGCAAGAAGTGCCGATGCTTAAGAAAATTGTACGTGCAGAGGATGATATTGCATTTATCACCATTCATGACGTACGCGATGTATTCGGGGAAGGGTTTATTGAGCTTTCGAAGTCATAATATATTCTATTGTACAGGTTCGAGCGTGATCAGGACGAAGTGGGGAAACCATTCCCATTTGGTCCTTTTTGCGTTGTGGAATGAAATTGCCTTCGATAATAAATAGAAGCTTTTCGGCTATTTTTTCCTGATTTAACATGATTGTAGCAGATGTCATTTTCATGAGATGTATCGGCAGAAAATATGCTGTACACACTCCAAAGTGGATGATATATTGAATTTAATTCGTTAAGAAACCTAACTAACTATGAAGTGGAGGTGATAAAATGGCTGGCACACCGCAATATATCCGCAATCTGAACGAAAACTTGATTATGGATGCCCTTATTACACAAGGCACCATGTCGAGAGCGGATATCAGCCGTCGAACAGGACTTAGCAAACCGACAGTATCATCTGCGGTAGAGCACCTGATTGAGCGTAATCTGGTGAAGGAGACAGGCAGAGCTGATAACGCCCAAGGGCGCAAGGCCACGTTAATTCAATTTAATGAAACGGCTTATTATGTCTGCGGTGTTGATATCGGGGCTACACGAATTCGAATTGCCTTGTCTGACCTGAACGGGCAAATCGTTGCCTATGCTGTCTATCCGCCAATGGAGCGAAATCAGTACGTAAAGTCCAACGCAGCAATCGTAAAGTCCTCTGGAGAGGTTAAAGTCGAGGAAGAGCATGTAACAACAGTCCCCTCTGACGTGCCTGTACTTCGTGTGTTACACAGTTATGTGGATCAGCTGCTTCAGGAGAACCGCCTTCAGTGGAGTGATCTTCGCTGCATCGGGTTTGGGATTCCAGGTGTTGTTTTGCCTGTCTCAGGCAAGATTAGCCGTATTGTTGACCCGCTTGCAGACATGGAGCAGGACTTCTCCCGTGATGCTTTAGCTCGTGCTTTTCCATGTGATATTATGCTGGACAATGATGTGAATCTCGCAGCGCTCGGGGAATACAGGAAGGGGGCTGCAAAGGACTCGCCCCTGTTCATATTTTTCTCCATTGGGGCGGGGACGGGTGCAGGGATCATGGTTCAGGGGCATTTGCTGCATGGGTTGGGGGGGCTAACTGGTGAAGTTGCAGAGATGCGGATGCAGGATGGCCGCCGTCTGGAGGATGTGTTGTCGGCTGATGGGCTGATGCAACTAGCGAAGCGACATTGCTTAAACGACCCTTTGAGTTCAGACATGCAACCTGAGCTTATCTTCGAAGCGACACGAAATGGAGAGGTTTGGGCTATCGAGATTATAAAAGAGTACAGTCAGATGATCGCTTGGGCGCTGCGTCAGATGAGTACGTTGCTCGCTCCTGAATTAATCGTGCTTGGAGGCGGCATTGGTGGAAATGGCGATGTATTGTTGCCTTTGCTAAGGAACGCTGTTGACGAGCAATTTCCGGTGCAGCCACAGCTGATATGTTCGGATCTAGGAGAACGAGCGGTCGTTACAGGGGCCGTGCAAGTGGCTTTGCAGCATACATTGATGAAGCTTAAACAAGGAACACTTGAAGAGTAGAAGAGTAAAAGAGTAGAAGCCAAGGGGATTGAAAGTTATTGAATCCTTTTACTACAAATAATAAAGAACAGATCTGCCAAGGAGGACGTGTAATGACAGAAACAGTTCAGGGCAACGCGGCAAGTCAGCACACAGAGCACCAAAGTAACATGAAGCATGCACAGCTTGAAGGGTTCGACACGAAAGGTTCATGGGTTGCCGGTGTTGACATTGGAGGTACCAAAATACTGATGTTGTTATCCCATCAGAACAGTGGTGGAGAAGTTCATGAGCGAAGATTGCCAACGCAATCCGCGGAGCAGCCGGAACTATTTTTCCAGTGGTTATTCGCGGAATTAAAAACGTTCAGTGCAGAAGTTGGATGTGATTGGGATCAACTCGCGGGTGTGGGGCTAGGTTTCCCGGGTGTTATTTTGCAAGATGAAGCTGTGCTTCGGAACGCTCCCGCATTTCAGTGGCCCGAAGAAGATATTCGGCCGATCATCGCCAAGTATTACAGTGGAAAGATCGTTCTGGATAACGATGTGAACATGGCGGCCATGGGAGAAGTGGATCAGGGGGCAGCCAAAGGACATCGTCATAGTGTAATGGTAACTGTGGGTACAGGCATTGGCGCTGCGCTCGTTCTAAATGGAGAATTGCACAGTGGACAGCACGGGGCGGCCGGTGAGATTGGACATTTTATCACCGGTGATGAGGGACTAAATTCCGAATATGTAGCAGATGGTGATGCCTTCGGTGTGTTTGAACAAGTGACGTCTGGTACAGGCATTACAGAGCGGGCGAGACATTATTTTAAATCGGGTAAGGGAAGTGAACTATCTCTGATCTGGAGTTTGGCCGGAGGTGAAGTGGAACAGATTGAAGCAAGACATGTGTTCAGAGCGGCTGAGTCAGGCGATGTAGCTGCACTTGAAATTCTGGAACTGCCTATGCGTTATATGGCAAGAGGACTCGCGAATATTACGGCGCTGCTGAATCCTTCGATTATCGTACTCGGCGGCGGAGTAGCTGCATCCAATCCAACCTATTATCTGAATGAAGTTCAGGCCAGACTCAAACGTTATGTTGTGCTCCCGGTTCAAGTGGTCATTGCTGAGCTTGGCAATAAAGCAGGGGCAATCGGGGCGCTCGCTTCCATTAGACGTCACCTTGAACGTATATAGAGGCTAGAGTAATAGGAGTAAACCATACACAGAGACTACAGAAATAAAAGGATGGAGATCCGGATGAGTGATAGACATATGACGGCTAATACAAAAAAAACAAAAGCCGAATTCAATGAAGCAAAAGCTGTATTAATTAAATTGCAGGGTTTATATCTGTTTATGGGACTTGCCGGAGGCATATTTAACCCTTACATCAATCCGATTTTGGTTGCTCAGGGTTTTTCGAGTAAGGATACTGGATTCATCATGGCATTCGGAACATTAATATCCATCATTCTCCAGCCTGTCTGGGGGATTCTGGTGGATAAATTCAAAAAGACACGCCTTGTATTGGTGGTCAGCCTGCTTGTTCCGGCGGCGTTAGCGTATTTTTATAATATTCAGGTATACATTATTTTAATTTTGATCTATACTTTATGCACTATATTTCAAGTGACACAGATACCTGTAGCTGACTCCTATGCGGTAACGGCAGCAAGAGCGGCGAATACCTCTTACGGTATGATTCGGCTGTTCGGAAGCCTGGGGACAGGGCTTGGCGGATTCGCTGCAGGGATGTATCTCTCCCAGTTTTCCATTCATATGTTATGGTTGCCCTTTCTGCTTTTTAACATCTTGAGCGCGATACTGGCGGGCACACTCCCCAAGCAGACGAGCATTTCCTCGTCCTCGGTAACTTTCTCCGTAGGTTTGGCAAGATTACTTCGAAATCGCACGTTCCTTCTCTTTCTCACGGGTTGTTTTCTGGTGAATCAGACACTCACAGCATTTAACTCCTTTTTTGTTATTTCATTTCAGATGGCTGGTGGCTCGGTTGCCTTGACGGGTACAGCTCTTTTGATCGCTTCCATCACTAATGTACCCTCCATGCTGGTAGCCGCTTATGTGTTACGCAGGTGGGGGCATGAACGAACCATGTTGCTGGCGGCGGGAGCTTACATGTTGCGTTGGGGAATTCAATGGTTGTGGCCGAGTCCCGAAGTGATGATTGGTGTTCAGGTGTTGCACGGATTGTCGTTCGGATTTTTCTATATCGCGGCAGTGGAATATGTAGCGTCTGTTACTGGACGTGAAATGCAGGCGACAGGTCAAAGCTTATTTAACATGGTGTTTGCAGGACTCGGAGGCATTGTGGGGAATATGCTTAACGGCTACTTACTGGATACAGGCGGTCCGTCAATGATGTATCTGGCTTGTACGATCAGTGCGGCAATGGGGGCAATCATTCTGTACATCGTCAGCCGACAAGCCAAGGAACAGAGAAGAGCCTACCCGTTAGCGTAGAAACAAGTGTAGAAATAGACTATAAATAAACTACAGATAGATTAGAAACTAAAGTGAAACGGAAGGAACTGAGGCCTGTGAAGGTAAATCTAAAGCGGACTTGGCACACCAGGTTGATTTATTCATATTTCCCCCTATTTCTGCTTACGATTTCCATTCTGATCTTTCTCTCCTTCCTGATTGTTAACGAACTGTCACGAAAAGAAACCAGAAAAGCAGATATGATCTCCACCCATTACATTGTCAGCACATTGGAACGTTCGTTAGGCGATATCGAGATGAGACTGCTGGATGAAATTGTAACGAACAAAATGTACAGTCGTTTTTTGGAAGCCGAAAAAGGACAATTGTCCAGTCAGTTTATTTATGATGCAGCTAGTGATCTGAACCGTATGGTGGATCAACAGGGGATGGTGCAATCGATTTATCTCTACCGAATGTCGGATTCGAGCATTATTACACCTAGAGGAATGGTAAGTCTTGAGGATTTTGAGGATAAATCGTATATCGAACAGGCGTTGAAAAATAAACTGAATCTGGGCTGGAATCAACCCAGATCTTACAAAGAACGTTCATTTGATGTCCCTTCACAGGTCATCAGTATGAATAAATGGCTGCCACTGCCTTGGGGCGGTGAAGGTCTGCTTGTTATTACAGTACGGTTGTATGCCTTGGAGAGGCAAATTGACAACATGACGGATGCGAATCTCTCTTTTCTACAGGTGAAGGATACGCATGGGGATCTCGTATATTCGGCTCATCAGATTCACTCTTCAGAGGGGAATGTCCTTAATCAGGTTAAGGCTGAAAAGCTAGGGCTTACCTTTGAGAGCGGCATTCAGACAGGTCAGTTGTATTCATGGGTATCGCTGGTGTCCTATGTGTGGATTGGGATTGGTGTTCTCACCATTGCTGGTGCAGTCGCAGGTCTGATCTATATTACACGTAGAAACGTAAAACCCTTGCAGCTGATGATGAATCGCATTCAGGCGCTGCAGCCCCGTGTGCATGAAGAGAATGCCGCACCTTCTGTCAAAAACGAGCTTGCACTGATCGACCGGGCGCTGGAACATCTCATTGCTCAAACGGTAGATTACGAAAAACAGCATCATGAGAATCTACTGATTCATCGCAGGCAGTTGCTTGTGGATTTGATGGAGGGTGAACGTATAGATTCTTTTCGTCAGCGTCTTCGTCACTTGCAGCCGCTTGAGGAAAGGTTTCTTGAACCGCAGTGCGCCGCTGTATTGGTAGCGGAGATGAATGGGACAGATCTGCCCGCTCATTCCAATACGTTGAAAATGGCACTGATGAATGTGTTCAAGGAACTGGTGCAGAAAGAGAGCAAGTTTGGTGCGTGGGCAGAATGGTTTGGCAATCGTCGTCTGATCGTTGTGGTAGCCTCCAATGAAAAAGAAGGACTGAGCCGTGAACTGTTGATGGATTTGGCTAAACAGCTGCATATGTGGATTGCTGAGCATTTCCGGATTCGGTTTACATTCGGAATTGGGCAGACGGTAAATGGCTGGGAAGAAATCACTCGATCCTATAGCAGTGCAGACACAGCTCTGCGACACCGGCTTACCCTTGGTCAGAATGCCATTGTGCTCAGTGAACAGCTGCCAGGCCACATGGAACTGCATTCGTACAAATATTTGCAAATGCTCGCAGACATCGTTCGGGAGTTCAGGCTTACGGGGGATGGCTGGCGAGCGCAGCTCGACCAGATGTTTATTGCGTTTAACGAAGACCAAATGAACGATAAGGATATTCGTATGC
Source organism: Paenibacillus amylolyticus (assembly GCF_003719335.1). Classification (GTDB taxonomy): domain Bacteria; phylum Bacillota; class Bacilli; order Paenibacillales; family Paenibacillaceae; genus Paenibacillus; species Paenibacillus amylolyticus_D. Next base: position 399,049 of record NZ_RIAS01000003.1, on the reverse strand, counting down.
TCTTGCAATCGCTGATTCAGATGTTAGCGCGTGAGTTTGGGGAGTTATCCGAACGTTTGCAGAACCAATTTGATGAGCCCGTTTTGGTGCGGCTTCGCTCGCAAATCCAGGAAGTCGACACACTCGAAGACATTCGGGGGATTTTGATGGAGTGGCTCAAAGAAGTCTATCGCAATTATGTTGCCGTTAACGAAACGAAAAGTCACCGTGCGATGATTAATGAGCTGCGCGTATATATTGAGGAGCATTTCGATGATCCGGATCTGTCGCTGAAACACCTGAGTGACCGTTTTCAAATCTCGGGTAAATATGCGAGTTATTTATTCAAAGAAGAATTCGATATGAAGTTCGTTGATTTTCTTGTGAAATTGAGAGTAGAAAAAGCATGCCGAATGCTGACTTCAACGGATACGGCTATTCAGGATATCGCCCAGCAGGTGGGTTACGCGAATGCGATCTCGTTTGGCAGAGTATTCAAACGTGTGATTGGCGTGACTCCGGGGGATTATCGCAAGCAGTATGGCAAGCAAGAAGAACTATAAACCGAAATAGGATGTTAGGTGGAGTGGAATAAATCTGTCGATTATGATATCGATGATCTCTTGCTCTCAATAAAATAAGATATTATTGAAAACTCCTCTATATGAGCAGATTTTGCTGCTGCGTAGTGGAGTTTTTTATGAGGATAAATAGGATAATAACTTAGAAACACAGTTAGAAGATAAACAACATGTTCTAAACTATACATAGGGATTCATGATGATCAGAAGTTGAATGTATTAATTCTGGAACATCTTGATAAGAGTAAAGGGTATGTGCTGAATGAATTCGGAGGAAGTGCAGTAGATCCACTTTTTGGAGAAGTACGTTTTAATCTTGCTCCAAGAAACTAGGCAAATAATATCATCATAGAGTGTTTAGAAATGACCGCGGATCAGGCGGTCTTTTTTATTTACACACAAAACGGGAAAATAGATTAGTGTTTGTCGTTGATTGTCGAATTAGGGAGAATTACCATCTGAAAAAGAGTGAGAATAACTCAAAAATGTGTTAGCTTATATAACATAATTGTTGTGAAAATAGTTTATTGTCAGGAATTTTGTTTAGAAGATAGGTTATTTGACGTATAAAATAGCTTTAACCTGTTTTGAAAATAGTTTATTGTCGATTTTCAGAAAATCATGTAATAATTAATGACATTCACAGGTGCAGCGAGTTGGACAACCATAACGGAGTGGCGTTCATGTGAATCATTACAGAATGAGTGCGAAAGGGGAAAGGTCAAATGAAATTATTTCAAAGACGCAAGGCAGGAAAGGCAAGTTCGATTCTCGCAGCGGTAACAGCATTCACTCTATTATTATCCGCGTGTTCTTCAGGTAGTGAATCATCAACTTCATCATCCGGGGAAGCGGGTGCGGGGAACAGAACCACGTTGAAAGTAGAAATTTTTGACCGGGGAAATACACCGGCAGGTTACACCATCTCCGATAGTTATCTGACACGTTTCATTCAAAAGGAATTTGGTGACCCGAACAATATTGATGTTCAATTTGTTCCCGTTCCCCGCTCAGAAGAAGTGCAGAAGCTTAACGTGCTCATGGCAAGTGGTTCTGAAGTGCCCGATATTGTATTCACTTATGATTCCGGTACATTTAATCGTTATGCCTCACAAGGAGGTTTGACAGAGTTAACCGATCTGCTGAACAAAGAAGGAACCAATCTGAAAACATTTTTGGGTGATGACACGCTGGCATACGGCCAGTATGATGGGCAACAATTCGCAGTTCCCGGTAAACGTCTGGTGTTAGGGAAGTACGCTTCTTATGTTCGGCAGGACTGGCTGGATGCACTTGGACTGCCTGCACCTCAAACGGCTGAAGAATTGCACACCGCCCTGAAAGCATTCAAGGAGAAAGATCCGGGCAAAGTGGGCTCAGGACTTATTCCTATGGGGATGTCGATCGCTTCGGCCCAATATGAGCCATTGATCTGGTCTTTCATCCAGCCTCTTACGGAAGAACAGAGATATACACTGACTCAGCAGCTAGGCTCTAATGATTATCCAACGTTGCTGCCTGGCTTCAAAGATGCACTGAAATATATGAACACTTTGTATAACGAGGGATTAATGAGTGCAGACTTCGGGCTGGATAAAGACAAGAAAAAACTGTGGGAAGATGTATCCAACGGCAAAGTAGGTTTCTACAGTGAAGATGCAGGAGAGATTTACATCTCAGGTACGTATAAAAACCTGCAAACGAATAAACCTGATGCGGTGATGACACCGATTGATGCGTTCAAAAATTCGGAAGGTAAATTTGCAAAGCCGGCATATGCACCAAATGCCATGTATGTCATGATTCCAAAAACAAGTCAAAACGCAGAAGCAGCCATGAAATATCTGGATTGGATGGCTTCTGGCAACAACCTGTTTGACCTGCAATACGGCGTGAAAGACGAAAACTATCAGCTGGTGGACGGTGTACCACAGATCAAAGAAGATGCTTCGCCTGAAATTGCTGGTCGGATCTACAACTCCGGTGACATTGCCATCATCGTAAACGGCAAATATGTGGGAGATGAAAATAAAAACGAAGAGGCTTATGTCGTTCAGGTGGATTCCAAATATCGGGATGATATGCGCAAATCGGTAGCCATCTCCAATACGGACACGATTCAACCCGTACGTTTCTCCAAACCCATTGAAGCGGAATCTCGTTACGGTAACGGCTTAAAAGATAAATTCTCGGAGTTTATTGTAAAAACAACGATCTCCAAACCGGCTGATTTTGAAGCCGTATATAACAGCATGATGAGTGATTATATGGCAAGTGGAGGCCAGGCCATTCTTGATGAGCGCACGGAGGCTTACAAAGCGATGAAGTAATCATCGTAAGGCGCAGGTTGGACAGGTCTGACCGCATTTGAACAGGACATTTCATGAGGGCGATGTAAAGATCGCCTTCCATGAGACATCCTTCACGACTTGGGGGGAGCGTTATGAAGACAGGCACTTATTTCCGCAGAAACTGGCAAATGTACGCATTACTTGTACTGCCAATGGTATACTTCATCATTTTCAAATACGGTCCAATGTATGGGGTACAGATCGCGTTCAAGGATTTTAACTTCTTCCAAGGGATTGGCGGCAGTGAGTGGATTGGATTCGATGCATTTAAGGAAGTGTTTCAAAATCAGGGATTCTACACCGCCTTGCGCAATACAATCGTTCTGAATTTACTCGACTTGCTTGTCTCCTTTCCGGCACCGTTAATTCTCGCTATCCTGCTCTTTGAATTACGGGTCGCCTGGTTTAAAAAGATGGCACAGACGCTGCTTTACATTCCACACTTTATTTCCTGGGTCATCATAGGTGGTATCGTATTGCAGGTGTTTGGCACTCAATCTGGCTTCATTAACAATATGTTAATGAGCATGGGGCTTGATCCGCTTCCGTTTCTATCGGATAAAAACTATTGGATCTTTACGTATCTCGCCGTAGGGGTGTGGCAGAGTGCAGGCTGGGGAACGATTTTGTATCTGGCTTCCCTTACAGGCATTAACCGTGAGCTCTATGAAGCAGCCGAGGTAGACGGAGCCAGCCGTTTGCGCAGAATTTGGCATATCTCCCTGCCAGGAATCAAAACGACGATTGTTACCTTACTAATCATTAACGTTGGCAATATGATTTCCATCAGCTTTGACCGGCCGTTCATCATCGGAAATGTAGCAGTTCGCGAATACTCGGATGTACTCAGTACGTTTGTATACCGTCTGGGTCTGCAATCCGGTCAGGTGACACTGGCGACCGCAGTGGGACTGTTCCAAGCTGTCGTTGGACTGATTTTCATCCTCGGTGCTAACTACGCATCTAAAAAATTGACAGATGAGAGCATTATGTAACGGAACGAATGCATCTGCGGCAACACGGTGTCCATCTATGATCTGTAAGGAGTGAGTGAGATGTCGGAAAACACGGCAAATCGAATATTCAACACAGTAAATGTAACTCTGATTGTCATTGCGATGGTATTATGCCTTGCACCATTCATCCATATCATTGCGATCTCGCTTAGCTCGAATCGGGCCATTGGTTCGGGAGAGGTTTCCTTTTTCCCAAAAGAGTTGTCCTGGGAGGCCTATGGTAAGGTGTTTGGTGATGGTTCCATGATTCGTTCCCTGATCTACACGATCTGGCTGACGGTTCTGAGTACGGTGCTAAGTATGCTTATGACGATTATGGCAGCATATCCCCTTGCCAAAAGCAGTCTGAGAGGACGAAAGTGGTTCATGCTGGTCATTGTTGTGACGATGTTTTTTAGCGGGGGCATTATCCCGGAGTATATTTTGATCAAAAATTTGCATCTGCTTGACAGCACATGGGGATTAATTCTTCCCGGCCTGATCAGCCCGTTTTATATGATTATTCTGATCACCTTTTTCCGAGGCATCCCGGAGAGTCTGGAGGAGGCTGCAGATATTGATGGCAGTACGCAGATTGGAACGTTGATTCGCATTATTTTGCCGTTGTCTCTTCCGGTAATGGCGACACTCAGCCTGTTTTACGCTGTAGGACGCTGGAATGGATTCCAAGATGCATTAATGTATATTACCAAACCGGAATTGTATCCGTTACAATTAAAGTTATATCAGATGATTCAGCAAAACCAAATCACCGAGCTGATGCAAAACGAAGGTATTGGCGCGGTTCATGTGTTACCGGAAAGCTTGAAAGCAGCCAGCGTAATATTTTCGACGTTGCCAATCCTGTTTGTCTATCCGTGGCTGCAGCGGTTTTTCATTAGCGGTGTAATGGTAGGTGCTGTAAAAGGTTAACGTCTCAGGAGGTCATAGGCATGACACAACCGATGGTTAAGAAGATGTCCAAGGAGCAGCAGCATCTAGTACACCAGTCCATGGTCATGATGGATCGTTTTTATGACGATGAATTCGCATTGCTTCGCAGCTTTGAAGACGATGCATCCGAGCACGGTACACGAGGCAGTGCACATTATGCGCTGGGCTTGCTGATTCGTCAGGAGCCCGGCGATGTGGAGCGGGCTGTTCGTGTACTACACAAAGTGCTGGATTATCAATATGATGCGCCGGAAGAAATCTATCACGGCACCTTTGCGACCCAGACAAATGAAGGGCACCCACCTGAGGGTCATTATGCATGGAAATCATTTGCGCCAGGCACAGCCTATTTCCTGGAACGCACCTTTGAGAAGGTGTCTGCGCAGTTTATTCATAATCTGCAGCAAGAGAATGATTTGCTTAAGGAAGGCGCAGACGCCAAGCAAATAAAAGAGCTGTTTTATGCGTCCGTGAACGCTGTTTTGCCCCCGGTCTGGATCAGTTATGATCCGAATTGGCGGGAATTTATCGCATGTGTGTGTGCTATAGCGACAGCCGAGTTTGCAGAAATGCTGCCGGGTAAGCTTATTCAGCGGATGGATGAAGCGATGGAACGAGCTGTTCAGGGCTCCGTGGAGCGCAGACGGTCAGATGTGATTCCGATGAACACCAACATTGAACTGATGCATATTTTCATTACCCATTATTATGGACATCGGTTCCAGCAGGCGGATTGGATTAAGCATGCGGATGAACAAGCCGAAGGTCTGTTACAGGAGTTTGAGCAGTACGGCGGCACGTTTGCGGAATTCAATACGACGACCTATTACGGGGTGGATCTCGCCGTACTTGGGATGTTCCGAAAGTATGCCATAACTGAGCGTATGACTGAAATTACTCACCAGATTGAGCATGGATTATGGAACAATATTGCGCTGTATTACAATGCCAATCTGGAGAATCTATGCGGGCCATTTGCTAGGGCATATGATATGGAAATGCGGGAACATAGCTCCATCGGCGTGTTTCTCTATCTTTTACTGGGAGAAGGTTACGAGTATTTAACAGGCATGAACTGTGAATCGGGGCATGATCCGATGATAGCGTTATTGGGTGTTGATGTCCCTAAAGAGGCTGTACCGTATTTCAAAGCCCATCAAGGAGATCGACTCGTGCAAAAACAGTTCATGGAGCTGTGTGAACGCAACGATCCCAAAGCAAACCGGAATTTGTGTACGGCATCGGCCTGGATTGGTGAGAAACGAATGATAGGAGCCATGTCCGGCAGTCGCAACACCAACGGTCAGATGCATCCTGCGACCATTCATTGGCAAACCGAGACAGGAGACCGGTATTACCTTCGTCTGATTCGGCGTGAAGCAGGCAGTGACTGGAACAGCCATTTGCGCGGCATTATTTTTGAAGCGGAAGTCACAGCGGAGTCATTGAATATCGAGGTGCAGCTGGATACGGCGGAGGAGATTGAGGTTTATTTTGAAATTAAAGGACCTCACCTGCATCCACAGCATTTACAACCAACACGTTGGACGCTTCCGGGGCTAACCTGTTCTGTAAAAGCCGAAGCCCCAGCGCCGACAGTGTTAATGTATACCGACTATGCTGAAGTAATTTACCGCTATGTTCCGGGCGTGACGGCAAACCGGATGAGGTTTGAACTCGGGATCAATGAATAGATAAAGGATGCAAGACGGTATCACAGGGTTAGGTAGAAGACTATGAGTGGACTTTTTTAGAAGGCTATTAGAAGGGCTATGATAGGGTTAAAGTACGGAAGGAGGCGGGCAGAGTAAATGTACACAGACAAAAAAGAGTACTCATTCTCGACATGCTGGAATATCAAGCGGCATACGAATGGCGAAGGCATGATCGAAGAGATTCTGTCGCTTGGATTCAGACAGGTAGAGTTAAACTATAATGTGACGGATGAGTTATTGCGGACGATTGAACCGATGATTGAACGCGGGCAAGTGGGTGTATCCAGTGTGCATAACACGTTTCCGCATGTACCTGATCCCGATTATGGTACTGATTCGGTGTTGCTCGGATTCGACGATGAGCCGCGGCGTAAAAGGGCGATTCAACTTTTGCTTCGTTCTGCTGAATATGCCCATCGCTACGGTGCGAAGGCAGTTGTTGTGCACCCGGGGGAAGTGCCGTTTGAGTATAACATCGATGAAGCTCTGAAAAAAATCTATAACGAGCAAGGCAAGGATTCACCAGCTTATCAAGCGTTGTGGCAGGAGATGTTGGAGAAGCGGCAGGCTGGAAGTGAACATTACTTGAAACGTATACAGGAAAGTTTGGAAGAGGTATGCAATCTTTCGGAGCAACGTGGATACGGTGTGAATTTTGGAATTGAAACCCGTTCACGCTGTTATCAGATGCCTACGCTACAGGAAGCGGGATCGCTCATTGGTGAGATGAAGGGGGCGCCGCTTGGTTTATGGTATGATATCGGCCACGGCATGATGATGGATCGCATGGGATTGTATGACAACGTGCGTGAAGCGAATGCGCTGATCGATCATGTTGTGGGGGTTCACATCCATGAAACGGTAGGGTTGTCCGATCACTGGTGTCCTTATATTCATAGTCAAGACATGATCTATTTCGATTCATTTCTGGATATCATCGATCGCTCTCCAGTGAAAGTATATGAGCTGAAAGCGGTCTGTACACCGGAAGAGATCGATAAAAGTCATGGATTGATTACGTCTCGCATTGCTGAACGTCACGCGGCGCGTCAGCGCGGATAAGGAGCAACCGCATTAAACATGAATGCACCTCAAAGGAAGATCTTATTGGAAAGTAAACCAACATATAGAGCGGTTCAGAACATACCTTAGGTTGCATTGAGAGGGGTTCTGCCGCTCTTTTGTTGTTCTCGTAAAATGTTCCGTGCTTTAATGTTTCTCAGGGAGTGTTACGTCACCGAGAATCCCTGCCTGATAGCCTTTGACTACAGCACCTTTCAGAGCAGACTTCACTTCAGGTTGGGCGAAGAATTGATTGATGAACGATTCAGTTTCCTGAGGTAGAGGGAGACTGCTCTCTGTCGATACACTGGTTATTGTGGTGAAACTCAGAGATGCAACCAGAAGGATGTTGGCTACGGTACGTTTCCATTTAGGATTAGATTTGTAGCTCTGTAGTTGAGTTGGATAAGTGACTACGTCAGATTTCATGAAATTCTCCTTTGTTTAAAGTTATGTATAATCTCTTACATTTGAGTCACATCTACAATCTATCAGTTCGACTACATTGGCGATTCCGTAGTGCACACTTATTTTTGCGTGATCCCGCAAACGTAGAGGATGCCAGAGTGCGTTTCGAATGATCTTAAATATATGAAAAGAGGTATTTGTCATGATGGACCCAACAGGTGTCTCGACAAATACCTCTTTTTGTTCCACCTCTTATTTTCTAAGGGTAGCTTTACAGTGCGAAGGGATCGGTAGTTAGATATGTAAGCTACTCATACATCCGTCGTTCAAGTTCCGCATAGGCGATGGCTGAGTCATTACTGGAATTGTTGATATAGGCGACGGATGAAGCAGGGAGTGGCCAGGCCACTTCCTTTCGGACGAGAGAAGCTGTGAACGAATCCCAGTTGGCTAACTTCCATTCATCTAATGGAGATTGTCTCGCTGTGATTCGCTTGTGATACAATGCTTCATTTTCCAGATATATATAGGCCACACGCACATCCGTATCATCCAGGGTACGTCCGATCTGTGCAAGTTCCTGAGCAATCCAATCGATGGTTCCAATTTCTTTGGTAAAGGGTCCTACAACGATGGTATCAATACCCAACTGAACGTTATCCAGAGCAGCGTCCATCGTAATGCGGTATCCAAGATCACGGCACAACTTTTTGTATTCAGGCGAATCTCGATCGGATGGATCAAGTCCCTGAAGGGTCATGATCGCCTCAGCCGCGGGACGAAGCAGAATGTCCATATCGAAGAAAGCAGCTTTATGTTTACGGGAAAGGGCTTTGGCAAGGGTGGTCTTGCCACTTCCGGCCCCGCCGAGAAAGAAAATTAGTTTGCTCATGAATGTAATGCCTCCTCAGTATGTTAGAAGATCGTATGGAATGTAAGTTATTTTGTTTATTTTAGCATAGTTCACATTGTAGTCTCACTTGATTACCTGCGAAGGAAACCAGATATGACGCAGGTTCACCCAGCCCTGGCTGTTGAAAGATAGACCACGCACAGAAGGCAGATAAGCGGTTTCTACCGGTTTCTCGGATAAATGGAACAGTAAGTTCTGACTTACCAAGAATTTCTCAATTTGATCTAATTCAGAAGTTCGATCTGCTGCGGTTGGAGAGGCGACGATGGTTTGCAAAATCTTATGAATCGTTATACGAGCAGAATCTTCCAGATGCTCAGATAACGTGGAGTAGAGATCATACCTGCGCAGTTCTTCGTCCCTGTCCCGAATGAGCGAGAAGAGAATCAGATCCGATTCCAGCCGCAGATTCCCTTTGAACTGCTCCATCGTAGCGGTACGGACGGTACAGGTGAAACCGCTGCGCTCCAATATGGATGCCAAATGTTGAGCATCCCTGCGATATTGTGGAATGGTTGCAATGTGCAGGGAAATGGGACTAGGCCAAGTGAGTCGTTTAATAATATCTCTAAATCCCTCTTGCTCAACCATCCCGATATTCACGGCAACAGAGTCAGTAGCGACAACCTCAGAGTCATACGCATGTCCGTCATCACTATTCATTCCAGCAAGGCATAACTGAAGGTAGGCTCTTACTTCCGGATCGTTTAACGGTCCGGATTTTTGCGTATTACACGTGAGTAATTTTTGAACCATTACACCTGCACTTATTTGTGTCCAGTCTGCACCCTCAGACGAAGACGGATTATGAACAAGATGAAAGAACGGAGTTTCGATATCTTGGCTATCGTCTATTTTTGCCGAGGCACTCCACGGAATTTGCAGGATATCTACACGGTCCATATGTGCTCTACCCTGAAAATACGATGAAAAGGCTTCAAGTCTGCACAAGTGATCATCCCAGGCAGTGACCTTGAACGGCCCCGTCCCGACAGGTTTTTGCATCCCGTGCGCATCACCCGAATGCTTTATCTTCTGTTCGTTTTTTCCGGGTGAGGGTACAATCGCCGCACGACTTGTTGTCAGAAAAGACAAAAACAATTCGTGAGGGTCTTTCAACTGGAAAATCACGGTTAAGGAATCAACCGCTTCAATAGAAAGAATCTGTTTATTTACATCACTGTACAGTGTCCGGCGATCTGTAGATTGCAGTCGTTCAAACGTATGTACAATATCATGGGCCGTCAGCAACTGACCATCGTGAAATGTAATCCCTTTCCGCAAATAAAAGATCCAGGTCTTTCGGTCTGCACTGACATCCCAGGTGTGAGCGAGACATGGAAGAATCTCTCCCTGTTCACCCCGTTGAACCAACCCGTCAAAGACATGGCTGGTAACAAAGGACTCAGCCAACAGATTAATGTACAGCGGATCAAGCGCATGAAGCTGTTGGCGCAGGGGCAGCCGAAGCGTATCAATCTGCTCATTGTTGGTGCCGGCTTCCGTATGATGACCCGAATACCCAAGCAACCACTGGTTTAGATGATCCTGCATGGTTGCTGAACTGGAAAATGCGCTCACCTGCTCGGCAGCTTCCTGCAACTCCCGGCGATTCATGGCCTGCATCATATATTCTGCGGCGATTTGATCAGCCGGAACAAGCAAGGTCAGTGAAGAACGCCGACCCCGGCCACGCTGGGAAACCCAACGAATCCAGTCATGGGCAACCATCTTTTTGACAATTGTTAACGTATTGCGGTGCGTACAATTTAGCAATTCAGCGAGATCGGCGAGTGTAAGTTCATGTTCTGTATGGTGACCGTAATGACGATGCAACAGCAGATATTGCTGATGTAATTTCAAGTGTTGATTCCCTCCTGGAGGTGAACTCTGATGCAATCCTCTAAAATAAGAAGTTTTATCGATTATAATTTCTATTTATATTCCTATTTTATCATCTAGAATATAGCATAGAAAGGTTAATGGAGGTTTTTCCCATGATTGATAAAATAATGTCTTCACCGCAACGCGCTCTAATCACGCTACTGTCCGCATGGATGTTGGCTATCATTCACCAGTATTTATTCTATGGTAATGAGCTTGGCGTATCGTATCCTATCTTTGTAATTCTCTTTTATGTGTTCATGTATCTGTTTGCACGTGACCGCATGAGGTCTTTCAAGTTCATTGATGCATTTGTGGCGGGTTTAGTGCTGTTGTTGTCGCTAACGTTCCTGTTCTACGACAATGAACTGCTGCGTGTTCTTAATTTCCTGGTTGTACCCGGCGTAGTTATCTTACATATGACGTATCTGATGGGCAGAAAACGGAAGCAGTGGTGGGAAATAGGGTTGATCGGTACGGCGATTGACCATGTGCTGCCTCAAGCGATACGTCATTGGGGGACGGTTGCGGCCATTGCTGTGAGAGCAGGCGGGCGCGGCATGGGCAAATCACAGAAAACGGTTGTTTTCAAAGTGTTCATTGGCCTTGTGGCATCCTTGCCTATCCTCATTGTAGTTATCGCATTACTGTCCTCCGCTGACGGCGTCTTTGATCAATATTTAGCCGGTTTTCCGGAGTGGTTGAATCAGCTGGCTTTTACTCCAGGGATACCAAGAATCATCTGGATTGTCATTGTGGGTATAGTGCTGTTCGGTTATGTATGGGGATTTGTGCAGCCAATGCAATATGAGGCAGAGAAGAGAGAGAACGCGCATTGGAAAAATGGAGCTGCATCCACGTCTATTACGCGTAATCATATGCAGGAAGTCTCTGCTGTGAACCCGGCTACTGAAGGTCAGTTTACGAATAAGATTACACCCGAGCCCGAACGCCCTCCGGTTCATCAGGAAGCATTTAGATTGGACCCCATCATTGTGGGTACGATGCTGATCGTTATCAACTTTGTGTACGTGTTGTTTGTACTTGTACAGTTTTCGTATCTTTTTGGTGCTGGAGAGGGACATCTTCCGGTAGAACTGTCTTACGCAGAGTATGCGAGAAGTGGATTTGTGGAGTTGATTCTCGTCACAGGTATTAACTTCTTTATTCTTATTGTTGCTTTGCAGTATACCCGTCCGAGTGGCAAAGCGGGTTCCATCGTGCATCAGGTACTTCTCCTGATTCTGGTCAGTTGTTCAGCAATTATGTTGTATTCCGCGTTTATGCGCCTAAATCTTTATGAGCAGGCATATGGATATACGTACATCCGCTTCCTGGTACACGCATTCATGATCTTCCTTGCACTCCTGTTGCTGATTGCTGGCCTTCGTATACGCTATACGTCAATACCGCTGATCCGCTGGTATATTGTGCTTGCGCTCACTGCATATGTTGCTGTGAACTATGTGGGCATGGATAAACGGATTGCCGAGCTGAATATTGAACGTTATCATCAGACTGGCAATATTGATGCAACCTATCTGGCGAGTCTGTCAGCAGATGCAGTTCCGTTACTTCGTGAGTTTGCTCTTGAGGAGTATCCTGATCTCAAGAGGGAAATGCTGGAACATCAAGCATATCTGGATATGGATACATCAGATCGTTCCTGGCCTTCTTATAACGTGGCAAGACACCGAGCTGAGCTAGAAATGTCCAAATTGAGAACGGAATAGCTGAATAGTAGTTGTTTTCACGTACGGATTTATGCAAAAACAATATGTAAGTGTTATAATATAAAAACTAACCTATAAAGGGGGTGAATCCCTTGTTTGAACTGCAGGAGTTATTACCATATTTATTCTCGATTGGACTCATCTTCACCGTCAGTTATGCCTATATTGCCCATCTTCATTGTGGCATGACGGAGTACTGGGTGGAAGGTGGCGCCGGTGGTGGACTTGAACCTGTACTTCCCGCCCTGTGTTTGGACAGACAGCACAGACAGGAAGACTGGAGCCGCATGATTAGACGAAGAGAAGCGCCCGATGAAGATGAACCAGATTGTCATTCCTCGTTGAACGATTGGTCAACAAATCAACGAGGAGGATATATATGGAACATAAGACTAACAAGGGGTTCACTTTTAGATCAGGCAAGGGACGGATCTATGGCCTGATTGCTATTTTGTTTGCAGTCATGCTGCTTGCCGGATGCAGCAATAACGTGTCGGAGATTACTTCATCGACACCGGGATTTTTTAATCACTATATTGTATTTCCGCTGTCGTACTTAATACAGCACATTGCCACCATATTTAGCGGAAGTTACGGGGTCGCGATTATTGTAATCACGCTGGTCATTCGATTAGCACTGTTGCCATTGATGATGCGTCAAGCCAAGTCCCAGCAGGGAACTCGAGTTATCATGAACGCCATGAAACCTGAAATGGATGCTCTCAAGAAAAAATATGAAGGCAAAAACGACCCTGCTGATAAGCAAAAGCTGTCTCAAGAAACGATGGAGTTATACAAGAAACATAAGTTCAATCCGCTAAATATTGGTTGCTTGCCGATGCTCATTCAGTTGCCTATCCTTTCAGGTATTTACACAGCCATCCGACTTACACCAGAACTTTCTTCCCATTCGTTCCTGTGGTTCAAACTGGGAGCGCCGGACTATGTTCTCGCTGTGGTGGTCGCGGTTATTTATCTGATTCAAGCCAAGGTATCACAAGCCAATATGGCACCTGAGCAGCGAAAACAGTTTGCCATTATGGGATATCTCTCCCCATTGATGATGGCATTCTTTTCTCTTTCGGCCCCGGCAGCCATGCCGCTCTACTGGACGGTTGGGGGTTCGTTCCTGGTACTACAGACGTTATTGTTCCGTAAAATGTACCCGGTGGAACACCCGCACGAGCCTGTGGTTGTGGAAGTAAGTCAGAAAAAGAATAAAAAATCGAGTTCATCCAAATCTTCTCGGAAACCTGCAAAGTCGTAATATATTCGGTCGCAGGTGACTAGGAACACATGGTGACTACGGAAACTTGTTGAAAACAAAAAAACTAATGAAGAAGCCTGATCCATATGGATCAGGCTTCTTTTTGTACTATCAAGTTTTCTTTTTTTAGTCTTTTTACGAAAGCTGATGAACAGCATAACGTCCGCTTCCTGTTCCCCAATATCACTTAATGATGATATACTTACCTGATGAAATATGATATTGATAATCAATATCAACTAATGGGTGATATATACATGGGAAAAAGTGAAATGAGGAGTGCGGATAGATGCAAGAGGAAGAAGCAAGACAGGGATTTACACCGGAGATGATTGATATGATGGCCAGCATATGGACACGTTCGATCATTACATTAATAGATGTACGCTTTCAGAACGTAGCGTCACAATACCCGTTGGAGCAATATAAAATGCCTAGTAGCATGTTTATCTATGCATATGGGGGAGAAGCGCAAATCCAACTGAATGAAACCACATTTGCAATGGAACGCTTTGGTTTAATTCACGGCGGCAAGGGGAGCCTGCTCAGTATCACACCTAAAGGGGAGATTGTGGAGACTTTTATGGTGTTTTATAGAGCAGAATCGCCTCTCTTTTTCAAGAAACATCTGCAACAATTACTGGAGCAAGTCAATCCATTTGTTCAACAGTTTGGATACACCCCAAGTAATCCCATTTTGCTACGCGATTGGTTCCAACGGATGATGAATGGCTGGAAACGTGGCAAGGCGATGGATCAGCTACAGGCCAAAAGTTTTTTTTATCATTTGATTCATGAGGTGTACAGGGATTTGGAGGGTGGTGAGATTCGATATCTCCAGCCAGATCCAGCCTGTTCTGCCAAGAAATATCTCGATAAACATTACAGGGAACCGATTATGTTTCAACAAATTGCCGATATGTTTGGGATCAGTGGGGGACAATTGACGCGGTTGTTCAAAAAAAGGGAAGGGATGAACTTACAGGAGTATCTCATTCAGAGAAGGATTGAAGCTGCCTGTCATGACTTGAAACATACAGAAGCGACGGTTAAAGAAATCGCAACTGGAGCTGGTTTCGCAGATGAGAAAAACCTGTTCCGAATGTTTAAGAAACATTACAAGATGACCCCAAGTGATTATCGGAAAATAAACGCACTATCCATGCAGGTTGATGGTATTGATAATGATTCTCAATTAAATTACGATGAGAGGGAACTAGCGAGTCTAGTCAAGTCTTATAGAGATGGGGAATCAATTATGTTTGGATCATTAAGAAGTAAAGAAATGATTTTGGCAGCGGCGATAAGCATGATGATGTTATTGACGGCATGTACGTCAGGGACGCCAGCGAATAATGGGGGAACGGTGAATACAACACCCGCGCAGACACAGCAGACGACACAACAGGAAGGGGCGGAGACAGGAGCTTCGGAAGCAGTCTCGCAGACCAGAACAATAACCACAGTAAAGGGTGATGTTGAGGTACCTAACAATCCTCAGCGAGTTGTAGTCGATTATTTGGTTGGTGATGTGGTAGCCCTAGGTGTAACTCCTTTAGGTGTGGCAAGAGCGGCAAGGGGCGAGATGGAGCCTGTTTATGCTAACCAGATTACAGACTCCGTAAAAGTAGCCATGGAGCCGGAAGATATCATGACGCTTGAGCCTGATCTCATCATTTTGGCATGGAGCGATGAGTCATATGATGATTTATCCAAAATTGCCCCGACCATTTATGTTCCTTATGGTGATATGACTACAGAAGAGCGGATACATTTTATTAGCGATGTTTTGAACAAGCAGGAAGAGGCTAAGGCTGTTTTGAATGCTTATAACGGAAAAATCGAAGAATCCAAGCTAGCCTTTCAGAATGCGGGTCTATCCGATGTGAAGATTACGGTTGGAGAATTCAGTGATAAAAGTAACTACATAGCTGGAGCCAAGCATGCGGTTGGTGAGCTTGTTTACAATGAACTTCAATTGCAGGCACCTCCAAAGGTCCAAACGGATATTATCGATGCGGATAAATATTGGGGTGATGTCTCCATGGAAGTATTACCCGCTTACTCTGGGGATTATATGATCTTTTTAGGAGATGGAAACGTTGCTGCTGATAATGCAGTGTGGAATTCCATACCTGCTGTGCAACATGATCGGATCGTAAAGGTGGATTCTTCGCTATCTTGGTCCACGGACGTAATGACTTCCAGTGCATTGATTGATTATATTGTTAGTCAGTTGCTGGCATTAGCTAAATAAGAGTTGAACGAAATTTCAAATGAGAACTCCAATTATCAAACATGACCAGTCGAATTTATGGACGTTAATTTCCATATTCGTTTGGATTGTCAATAGGTGATGAAAGGGAAACGAGATGAAAAGCAAGCCTGAACAAAAACGCCGTGGGGCGATGAACTTCACCATGTACATGGCTGTAGGGCTTGGATTAACGGTTCTCATGTCGGCGGCATCGATTATGTTTGGTGCCGCTGATATGAGGTTAGCAACGGTATGGGAGGCTATTTTCCGATTTGATCCAATGCTCACTGAACATCAAATTATTCAAACCATGCGTCTTCCGCGTACCGTAGCAGATCTCATCGTTGGGTGCAGCCTTGCGGTATGTGGCGCTATCATGCAGGGGACAACGCGCAATCCGCTGGCCGACTCCGGGCTCATGGGGATTAGCTCTGGCGCAGCATTTGCAATTGCACTATGCCTGGCCTTTCTGCCGGGTTATTCGTATTGGCAGATGATGTTGTTCGCTTGTCTGGGAGCGGCGATCGCCACCGGTATGACTTACTTTACCGCGTCACTGGGCAATCGCGGAATGACGCCTCAGCGGCTTGTGCTGGCAGGTCTGTCTATTTCAATGTTGTTTGGCGCACTCAGCCAGTATTTGGCGATCAATTATAACCTGGGCCGAGCATTGACATTCTGGACGGCGGGTAGTACAGCGGGGGTCAAATGGGGAGAATTGCTGATTATCTCACCGCTCTTTGTTGGTGGTATACTGCTGGCACTGGCGCTATCCCCTTCCGTTACATTGCTCAGTTTGGGTGATGATGTGGCAAGTGGACTCGGCATTCGCAGCGGACTGGTCAAGATTTTATCGACAATTATTGTACTCGTGCTGACGGGATCGGCTGTTGTTGTGGTTGGCCCGGTTGGTTTTGTGGGTCTGATTACCCCGCATATTGTTCGATATATGGTAGGTGTCGACTATCGATACATTATTCCAGCAGCGGCGTTATATGGTGCGTTGCTGACCGTATCGGCCGATTTGGCTGGACGTTTGATCAATAAACCGTTCGAAACGCCGATTGCGATTATATTTTCCATCATTGGTGTACCGTACTTTCTCTTCTTGGCTCGAAGACAAAGGAGGGAATACGAATGACCAAACGGCGTTATACGGTGAAACGAGGCATTATCATCAATGTAGTGTTTATGGCACTCATCGTTGTGTTTGCGATCATTAGCATGAATTCTGGCAAGATGAATCTTTCACCGCTAGAAGTGCTGAACGTTCTCATAGGAAACGGTACCGATAAGCAGAATCTGATTGTGTTTGATTTTCGTTTGCCACGAATTCTACTTTCGATCTTGGTAGGTCTGGGAATGGGAGCGGCCGGGGTCGTGATGCAGAGTTTGCTGCGCAATGACATGGCTAGTCCGGGAACACTGGGAATTAGTTCGGGCTCGGGTTTGTTTGTCCTGTTCTTCGTTGTATTCATTGCACCAACAGGGAAGAGTTCCTTCATTGCTCTGCCTCTGTTGGCTTTTGTTGGCGGACTACTGGCGGCGGGTTTGATCTTCTTATTATCGTATCGCCGCGGACGAGACATCTCGCCAATCGGTTTGATCTTGACCGGGGTCGCGCTAGGAAGCGGGTATGGAGCGCTGACGACTTTCTTGACACTCAAGCTGGATGATTCGCAGATGAACTTCATGCTGTATTGGCTGGCGGGGAGCCTATGGGGCGATGATTGGGGCTATATTTCCATACTGACACCATGGGTCTTGATCTTACTCGGCTATATTTTTTACAAGGCGCGCATACTGAATGCCCTCCATCTGGGCAATCAGACAGCACAGGGGCTTGGTGTTTCCGTGAAGCGGCAGTTTTTGGGGTTGTCAATCGCTGCTGTTGCTTTATCCTCTGGCAGTGTAGCCGTGGGAGGAAGCTTCTTTTTCGTTGGCTTGATCGCTCCGCATATGGCGAGAAAACTGGTCGGTCCCGATCACAAATTGCTCATTCCGGCTGCCAGCTTGGCCGGGGGACTAGTCGTGGTGATGGCTGACACGATTACGCGCACGGTTAGCCTCGTAGGAGATGTGCCGACAGGAATCGTTATTACAGTCATTAGTGTTCCATATTTTCTTTATTTACTAGCAAAAGCCAAATAACACAATCAATGAAATAGTCTTGATATTTTGTGGAAAAAGGGTTGGTATAACTGCACGCTGCGTTTTAAAGCAGAATGCACGGTATCAAAAGTTCAACGATCGAAGTTACCCTGTATTACCGCTATGCTTTTTAATCAATAGGATATAGAAAAAGGATGCCATTACGAGGAATCGTATTGGCATCCTTTTGATTTTTTCTCATTCGATAGTCAATTTGATACTGGGAAATTACTGAGGATTTATATCGCGGGTTTCATCCGACAGTTGGAAACGGGAAACGAAATACCAGATGAGCTCGCGACGTGAGGATACTTTGGTTTTGGCAAAAATGGATTTCAAATGATCCTGAACGGTGTAGACAGAAATATGCATGGCGGCAGCGATCTCTTTGGACGAATAGCTGCGAAGCACATATCCAAGCAGTTCCCGCTCTCGACTGGATAGACCATGGCTCTCGGCGAGCAAGGGAAGCAAATCCTGCGGCATCGCCTGCTCCAAACGGATGGCAATCTGATGCGGTCCCGCGAGCTGTTGCATAAGACTGGCATGAAGTAGGAGGTAACGCCCATCCGGAAGTTGGATACAGACTTTGGAGGGCGAGTCAGGAGCGACCTGAGTATCTTCAGCCCGTTCTGCCCGATTCTTGCGCTGCAAGTGGGAACTGACTGCACGTACCGGACGTGGCAGAACATCCGGCCCTACATGTTCCAGCGTGCGTAATTGGGACAGCCAATATTGAGCCGGGGCGTTCAGCGATAAGAGCTGGAACGTGTCCGATGTGATCAAAATTCCGGGTTCCTCAGGACTGCCACTCGTGATCTCATCCACAAGCGTCAGACTTGTGGACCGCAGCATCGATGCAATAGAAGCAGTCCAGGTCTGAATCAGCAACCGTTCTTCTTCTGTAAAAAAAGAATTCTCAGTCTTGCGGTACAGCGTTAGGTATCCCCAACAAGCATCTCCGCTGACTAATACAGCGCGCAGTTCATCACCAAACCCCGCTGGCTGAAGAATGTTGATATAACGTGGGCTTTGTTCAGGTTGTGCGTTCATGGACGTATGAAGAGTAGCTGTATGTTCACCGCTGCGAATTAATTCAGCGTATTTATGTATATCTTCTTCCATGTATTCATTGATGAATAACCGATCATGTATGGCTTCAATACCGTCCTCTGTCACGGCTCCTGTGGAGAGAAGAGTCAGAGGATCAACGGTGGTGAAACAGTATGCGTCGTAAGGTACAACCGAATGGATCTGCTTCAGAACAGCTTCCCGGTAGGTACGTGAGGTCCAGGTTCGTTTTTCAAGAGAAGTGATAAGTCTGTGGCTCCGATCAATACGTGATGTCAACAAAGTTTCTCCTCTCTCTGTGCGCATATCCCAATCTTCTGGGATTGTAGGCTCGGCGTATCCTTCTATAATGAAATTAGACGAACAACGAGTCAAGTCTAACTTCAATTCAAGAGGAGTGCGGTGTCCATGAATCACAATCCATCACCGATGAGCTGGAAAACGGCAGATGTTCATCGTTACGAACAATCGATAGCCCTGAAAATTCCGGGTTATTCTCATATGCATGATCTAATGGAACGGCTGCTTGCAGCATCGCTTGCGGATAACAACGATATTCATATACTTGTAGCCGGAGCGGGAGGGGGAAAAGAGATTGCTCTGCTTGGCTCACGCCATACGGAGTGGACAATGACCGGTGTTGATCCTTCACTGCCCATGCTGCAACTTGCTGAGAAACGAGTGGCGGAAGCGGGTATTGGCTCCAGAGTGACACTGCAACCTGTCACAGTTGAACAATTACCGGAGGATGTTGTATATGATGGGGCGACAAGTATGCTCATGTTACATTTCCTTCAAGGGATGGAGGCCAAGAGAACGTTTCTTACCAGCCTCGCAGCGAGACTTAAACCGGGTGCACCATTGATTATTGCGGCTGTAAATGCCGATCTTCGTTCACCTGCACATCCAATCATGATGCAAGCTTGGAAGGATCACATGTTGAGTGTGGGAGTGCTTTCTGAAGAGTGGGAGCGTTTTGCTGCTTCCTTGGGCCGTGAATCCGATCCGATATGCTCTGAAGAGATGACTCAGCTGCTGACGGAATGCGGTTTCTCACATAGTACACGTTACTTCGGGGCGTTCTGGGTGGAGGGGTATTATGCAATTCGAAACTAACGTGAAGCCTACAAAAGATCAAATCTGGGTAGTTGGCGGTTATGGTCAAGTGGGGCAGATGATATGTACTCAACTGGGGAAATTGTTCCCGGGCAAAGTATGGGCTGCGGGTACGCGTATGAACCGTGCGGAAGAGTTCAGCAGATCTACAGGTGGTGCTGTACTACCGCTTCAACTGGATGTGACAAAACCTGTAGAGCCGTCCATGTTAAGACCTGTGAAGCTGGTCATCATGTGTGTTGACCAGAGCGATACCCGGTTCGTTGAAGCCTGCGCAGAAGCCGGAACCGATTATATTGATATTTCTGCAAAATATGATTTTCTTGCTCAGGTTGAACAGCTGCACACCAAAATGCAACGTTCCAAATCAACCGCGTTACTCAGCGTAGGACTATCACCGGGAGTGACTAATCTGCTTGTACGTGAAGCAACCATGCATATGGATCAGGTGGAGGAAGCAGATATTACCGTAATGCTGGGACTTGGCGAGAAACACGGGAAAGCTGCCGTGGAGTGGACCGTTGATCAGATGAATGCCACCTACCAAGTGATGCAAAAGGGCAAACCTGCTGAGGTCCAAAGTTTCGGAGATGGCAAATGTATTAATTTTGGAGCAAAACTGGGGCAGCGGAAGGCGTATCGATTTAACTTTTCGGATCAGCATGTGGTTGCTCGTACGTTACGTATTCCAACCGTATCGACCAGACTCTGTCTGGACTCTCGCTGGATCACAAGATCCATGGCAATCTCCAAACGTGCAGGGTTGTTTTCGTTCTTGCGTATCCCGTCTATTCGGAATGGAACGGTTAAGGCATTTGGCCTTATTCCCGGAGGAGAGCCGATGTATGCGGTCAAGGTTGATGCCGTAGGATGGGAAAATGGTGAGCAAATCCGCGTCGAACAACTACTGGTCGGCGCTAAGGAAGCAGATGCAACAGCAGCGGTAGCTGCAGCCGTGGCAGAACGCGTGTATAGAACAGCATTGCCACATGGTGTGTTTCATATTGAACAGGTTCTCTCTTTACAGGACATTCAGGATGCGCTTCATAAGCCTCTAAAGGTGACGACCAAGATCACCTAGTTTCATGTTCTTTTGCTGGCACCCTCCGATCTGCTATGATGGAACAATAATCATAGTATGAATGGAGGGAGATCATGAACTGCGTTGCTGTATTACCTTATTACAAAGTACAGAGAGAAGTGACGGGTCTCACCCAAGAGATTGAGATGAATGCCCGCTCCATGATTCTGTATTCAGATAAAATCGTGACCAAATACCGCGAGTTCAACATCACGGAAGTTTTTGATATGTCTTTTCGCCGGATGGGGGATACAGGTGGGTTTTTCTATCTGCATACGAGTACAGGCGTGTATCCCTATATGGTGGAGATAGATCCCAGGCCATTTATCCAGACATTCCACCAAATGGCGATTGCACGATTAAAATGATTGACCTTGCCGCTGCGTGAAGCCTTACGCTGGATTGGACACAAATCAATAGTTCCAATTCAGAGGAGTGAAAGTACATGAGTATTTTAATTCAGCAAGCAACAATTCTAACGATGCAAGAAGCCGAAGCCCCCTTTACGGGGGATATTCGTATTGAAGGAAATCAGATTGTACAGATCGCCAGTCATATCATGCCTCAACCTGAGGATGAGGCAATCGATGGGCGAAATAAAATAGCGATGCCCGGTCTTGTGAATGCCCACCAGCATTCGCCGATGAGCCTGCTTCGAGGTTTTTCCGACGATTTGAAGCTGATGGACTGGCTGGAGCACAAGATGCTGCCTGCCGAAGCAAGGATGACACCTGAAGATATTTATTGGGGAGCTAAGTTGGGCATTGCAGAGATGATTCGTTCAGGAACGACGGCTTTTGCCGATATGTACATTCATATGAATGAGATCGCGGAAGCCGTCACAGAAACAGGCATACGTGCATCGTTGACTCGTGGTATGGTCTTTATGGAGGATGATGGAGGACGCAGGCTGCAGGAAGCGATCGATCTGGTGCAGCGCTGGTCAGGGAAAGCAAATGGTCGAATCACAACGATGTATGGACCGCATTCTCCTTATACTTGTCCGATGGAACCGCTGCGTGAAGTCATTGCGATGGCTGTTCAAGACGATATTCCACTGCACATTCATCTGGCGGAGACAAAGGAAGAAGTAGAGAAGATTCATAGTCGCTATGGCATGACACCGACGGAATATTTGGAGGAAGCAGGTATGTTTGAGCGAGCACATGTGCTACTGGCTCACGGAGTACATCTGAATCCAGAAGACGTCAGCAGGCTGAAGGGCATGCGCGGCGGTGTCGCCCATAATCCGGTGAGCAACCTGAAGCTCGGGTGTGGCATTGCTCCGGTTGAGGCGATGATCGCTGAGGGGATCACGGTAGGCATCGGCACAGATGGAGCAGGGAGCGCAACGACGCTGGATATGTTCGAAGAAATCAAGGCTGCATGCTGGCTGCAAAAGCTGGACTACGGTGATCCGACCCGGCTCCCAGCACGTCAAGTGATCGATCTGGCGACCCGTGGGAGCGCTAAATTGTTATCGCTTCAACATGAAGTGGGGGTGCTTGCACCTGGATACAAAGCGGATCTCATTCTGATTGACCTTGCCAAACCTCACCTGCAGCCCATTCATAATGTAGAGTCGCTGTTGGCCTATAGCGTGAATGGGGCGGATGTGCACACCACCATTGTAAATGGGCAGATCCTGATGCAGGACAGAAAGTTGCTTACCATAGATGAGGATGAGTTATATCGGGAGGTAAGCACTCGCGCGAGGCGAATTGTGGAAGGAATTTAAAAATATTTTTTTGAAAATTAAATTGAATATGGAAATTTTTTGATGATTGAAACGCTATGGGAGCTTATCCCATGGCGTTTTTTGTCGATTGTTAACTGGTAATAGTTCTATAGACCTGTTCAGAATCGGTTCAGAATAGGTCGTTATACTTGCTATGTATCTATACAAAAATCAGATAAACACGAGGAGGAACATGAATTGAAGGGGAAAAATAAACACAATAAATTAAAGCCGATCATGAAAAAAAGCATGTTGGCCGCACTTAGTCTTGGTATTGCCTTGCCTGTAGCCGGTTCACTTCCTCACGCTCTGGCGGGAGCAATTGAGCCGACCATTAACATCTCACGACCGGTACTTAATGATGATATTTATTGGCTAAGCCATTCGTCTGAGCAAGTGGATGCACTACCTATTATGCCTTCTATGCCAATCGGAGTTGATAATAATACGATCATAATTGATTTGAGTACTCATTTTTCTTCTGATAGGTTTACTCAACTCGGTGCGATTTCAGAGAATACGAATGTCGCTCGTGCTTATGTAACTAATGACAATAAACTTGTTGTTGTTCCTTACCGCAGCGGCAAGATCAACATTCAATTGCAGGCTAAAAATGCACTATCCCCAGAAGGAGAAATGATTAGAGACAATATAGAGCTCTATATCAGCAAAAAAGGAGATCTAAACGGTGACGACAAAGTTGATTCTGCGGATGCAGTTCAGCTATACAATTACCTTCGTAACATGGTAACCCGTCGTGGCTTCTCTTATGTAGAGAAGAACCAAGCGGATGTGGATCGAAACGGTGAACCTGAATTGGCAGACATGAACGCTTTGCTAAGTGGTTACGCTAACCAATCACTTGGTGCTAAGGATAATAGCTATGTGTTAACTTTCAAGCAAGTCGATGACGCTCCTTATGCGTTGAATGGCAAGTTAAATGGGGATTTGAAAGTCGGCGCTACGTTAACAAGTAACATCGAATTCTTTGACCCTGATGGTGATACACCCAGATCGATGCTCTATCAATGGTATCGGGGTTCCGAAGCAAGTGGAGAAGGTAAAACAGAAATCATCGGAGCTACTGAAGCCGTATATAAGATTACTGCTGCCGAGCAAGAGAAATATCTCTTTTTACAGGTTACGCCTCAATCGTATTCATCTGATCGTCCTCAAGGCAACCCGGTAGTCCTTCGTAGTGAGTCAACTGTTGCGGTAAAACAGGAGGATATCGTAAGTCTTTCGCCATCGAATGGTTCTACGGAAGTTAAGACTAATGCGCCATTAGTAATTACGTATAATCGGCCTGTAAAAATAAATATGAACAGTTTCTCCAGCATTATCATTAGGAATCTCACTTCTAATCAAATTGAGGCTAATTATATCTTTTTTTTGGGAAATAATTTCAGAGCAAATGATAATAAGGTCATTATTGACAACCCGGGTTTAAAATACGGTGCTAATTATTCTATTGAAGTCTCAAATGATGCCATCATAGCTGCGGATCCGGATGATAATGCTTATATGCAAGGGACTGTCGTAGAACAAAATGGTGTTCAATGGACATTTACAACACAGATACCACAATAATTTAAAATTCTAGCTTGCTCAAAAATGATATCTACCCATTATTGATTCAGACATGGAGGTTATTAGATGATTCAACTGAAAAAGAAACGTCCAAAATTAAGAAAAACGATGTCAGGCCTGATTATGTTGACGTTATTCTCGTCACTTGTTTTGCCGGGCTCCGCAGGAGCTACACCTCCTCAATCATCACAAGTCGAATTGGCGAATGTGAGTGTACAGGCAGGTCAAACCGTTCATGTGCCTGTTGTTATGAAAGCGACGGAACTTCCGATCAAAGCTTATAATATGCAAGTTGACTATGATACAACATCGTTGGAGATTGTACGGATCACTCCAAGAACGATCAATGCAATCACTTCATCCCCAGAACTAAATACTCCATCCGATTTCCAGTACGTTATTAATAACGAGGAAGGATGGGTGCGGATTATCTGGATGGATCTTAGTGAAGTAGAGCATTGGATCGATACAGGTGACCAAATGTTCGATATCGAATTTAAAGCTAAATCCACTGCTACTCCAGGGCAAAAACAGCTCATAGTGAATCAGGATGATTCAGAACACTTCCATTTTGAAAACGTAGACTATGGTACTGATGCCCAATTGTCTGGAGGAACAATCACCATTACAGCAGCTAGCTCAGGCGGTAACTCCAGTTCGCCTTCAACGGGTTCATCAGGTGGAGGGGGAGCGGCACCATCTGCTGCACCATCTGTGCCGACCACATCTTCCGCTCCAGTGGCTACTAAAGGTGTAGACATTTACGTGAATGGACAGAAGCAGGAGCAGTCTGCAACGGCATCAACATCCACGATTGATAACAAGGTGACTACAACGATTCAAGTAGATAACAACAAAGTGATTAATCAGGTGGGGAACGGACTTCGTACACTGTTGCTTCCGGTTACAGGCACAGGTACCAATTCGGTTGTCGGTGAACTGAACGGCAGACTCGTGAAGACGATGGAAGGCAACAATGCACAAGTTGTTATTCAAACGGATACAGGAACGTATACCCTTCCAGCCAGTCAAATCAAGATAGATCAGGTGGTTAAAAAGCTTGGCGCCTCAGCACCATTGGAAGATGTTAAGTTCCAAATTGCGATTACTCCAAGCAATGACACTAAGAAAGCAGCGATTGCGGCGGCAGCAAGCAAAATGGATAATACAACGGTGATTGCTGCTCCGGTTGATTTCGAGGTCAAAGCCGTTTACCAAGGACAACAGGTCGATGTGAATCGCTTCAATTCTTATGTAGAGCGCACGATCACCTTGCCTAAAGACACCGACGGCTCCAAAATTACCACGGGTGTTGTGCTTCAAGCGGATGGTACGATGTTGCATGTGCCAACTAAAGTGATCAAAGGAACAACAAATGATTCCGCGGTAATTAACAGCTTGACGAACAGCACATATGCGTTGATCTACCACCCGGCAACATTCACGGATATTTCCAATCACTGGAGTCGCACGGATGTTGAGGATCTGGCTTCTCGTCTCGTTGTAGAAGGTGCGGGAGATAACACATTTGCACCGGATCGCAGCATTACGCGTGCAGAGTTCACAGCCGTATTACTCAGAGGTCTTGGTCTGCATTCTCCTGAAAGTGCAGTTACGAGAACATTTACAGATGTGAAGTCAGACAGCTGGTATGAAAATGAAGTTCAAACCGCAATTTCCTACGGACTGATCTCCGGTTACACGGATAACAGCTTCCGTCCGAACGACGAAATATCCCGTGCCGAAGCGATGACCATCGTTGCACGTGCCATGAAACTCGTAGACTTGGCTAAAGCGGATGCTTCCGAGACGGCGAATCTGCTTGGTGGATATATTGACGGTAGCAAAGTCCAAGCATGGGCTGTGGAGCCTGTAGCCTCAGCAATTAAGCAAGGTCTGGTTCAAGGCGCTGACGGGAAACTGATGGCTGATGCTGACATTAGCCGTGCTCAGACAGCGGCGATTGTGAAACGTTTGCTGGCAAAGGCCGGATTGATCTAATTTATTTTCAAATGATTGTTCATTAAAATGTAATCCTAACAACAATAGAACACCTGCCTCTCGTTTAACGTTATCGTTGAGTGAAAGACAGGTGTTTTTTATTTCAAACGAAAGCTTTGTTTAGAGGCAGATCATTTGATAAAATAGAAGGGACGCCTCAGTACACTTTTAATAGAAAAAGTATATTGGCACATTTTTAGTTTCTTTACTGTGAGCCTTGTCGTGCGTCTATGTGAATATATGAACATAATCTATATAGTTTGAACATTTTATTTACACAATAACGGAGAGGACAGAAAAAACCTGAAAAAGCGAAGCGCTCGCCTAAAAGCTTTCTGCAAGAAAGCTACATCGGAAGCATACGCTTATCACCGGATTTTCCCTTAGGAAAAAGGGAATCAAAAAATCTGGGGATAACAGCTACCCTCAAGGTTATTCTGTCATTGGAGTGCTTCGTGTAAAGAACTTAAGTTCAACATAATCTAGCGATTTTTATTATACACAGAATGGAGCCATACGATGAAATATCGCAATATGGAAGATTGTATAAACGATCTGGAGCAGCATGGTCATCTGATCAGGGTTAAGGAAGAGGTTGATCCGAACCTGGAGATGGCTGCGATTCACATGAAGGTGCACGAGGCTAAGGGCCCGGCGCTGTTATTTGAAAATGTTAAAGGTTCCAAGTTCAAAGCCGTATCGAATCTATTCGGCACCGTTGAACGAAGTAAGTTCATGTTCCGCGAGACACTGGAAGGTGTACAGCGCGTTATGGATGTGCGAGACGACCCTATGAAGGCGCTCAAGACGCCGTTCAAGCATATTCGAACAGGACTTGCCGCCTGGCAGGCCTTGCCGAAGCAAAAATCCATCAGCCTTCCGGTATCGGCGCAGGAGATTCAGATTTCCGATCTGCCGCTCATCAAACACTGGCCGATGGATGGAGGAGCATTTGTGACCTTGCCGCAGGTGTATTCGGAAGACCCGGACAAACCGGGCATTATGAATTCCAATCTGGGCATGTACCGTGTACAGCTGAGTGGCAACGACTATGAGATGAATAAAGAGATTGGATTACATTATCAAATTCATCGTGGAATCGGAATCCATCAAGCCAAAGCTGTGAAAAAAGGCGAACCGCTGAAAGTTAGCATTTTCATCGGCGGCCCACCAGCACATACATTATCCGCAGTCATGCCACTTCCGGAAGGATTAAGTGAGATGACCTTTGCCGGCCTGCTTGCCGGACGCCGCTTCAGATATAGCTACAAGGATGGGTACTGCATTAGCAATGACGCGGATTTTGTCATTACGGGGGAGATTTATCCTGGTGAGACCAAGCCGGAAGGTCCTTTTGGCGACCATTTGGGTTACTATAGCCTGACTCACGAATTCCCGCTTATGCGTGTTCATAAAGTATATGCTAAACCGAACGCGATCTGGCCATTTACGGTTGTAGGACGTCCACCGCAAGAAGATACGGCATTTGGCGATCTTATTCATGAAATTACGGGAGATGCCATCAAACAGGAAATTCCGGGTGTGAAAGAAGTGCATGCTGTAGATGCTGCTGGGGTTCATCCTTTGTTATTCGCCATCGGCAGTGAGCGTTATACTCCTTATACCGATGTGAAGCAACCAACCGAGCTGTTGACCATTGCCAATCGAATTTTGGGAACAGGTCAACTCAGCTTGGCGAAGTATCTGTTTATTACGGCTGAGGATCAGCAACCACTGGATACGCATAAAGAAGTTGAATTTCTGACTTATATTTTGGAACGGATGGATCTGCAAAGGGATATTCATTTTCATACGCATACCACGATTGATACACTCGACTACTCAGGTACGGGGCTCAACAGTGGCAGCAAGGTGGTTATGGCGGCTTACGGAGACAAGATTCGTGAATTGTGCAAAGACGTGCCGGAATCGTTGAAGAATATACGGGGTTATGACAATCCGCAACTGATCATGCCGGGCATGGTTTCCATCCAGACATCGGCCTTCACTACGTATGAAGATACTGCGCGGGAGATGCGAGAGTTTACAGATGTTCTGCAAGAGCGTGGGGGACTGGAATCATGCCCTGTGATTATCGTGTGCGATGACAGTTCGTTCCTGAGTGCAAACCTCAGTAACTTCTTATGGGCTACGTTTACGCGCAGCAACCCGTCACATGACATGTATGGAGTGAATAGCAGTTATAATCACAAGCACTGGGGCTGTGACCAGCTCATTATCGATGCGCGGGTGAAACCACATCAGGCGCCGCCGCTCATTCCCGATGCATCGGTGGAGAAGGGCATTGAACGTTTTTTCGTAAAAGGTGCAAGTTTGGAATCCATTAAACTTTAAGAGACGCTCTGGACGGTTGAATCGTTCTCAAATCGTAAGTCGCATTGTAATAAATTGGTCATGAATCAGGGGTCCAAACCATGTGTTGGGACTCCTTTTTTATTAAGGTTGTTTCGTTTTATTTGCTTGGGGACACGTGAAAAAGTTATAAAATCTCGTATACGCGAAATTAAAAACCGGGATAATACCTTATTACCTATGAGGATAAAGTCTTAGGTGTTCATTTTTGTCTAAATGATTAAGGTCGTTTGGACTATGTAGAAAATGCGGGATTCAAACGATATAAGATGTATAAGTATGTCTCGGCCCCGATCATCCGGGGTTGTTAACTATAATCATTTGTTCAGGGGGAGTTCCGATTGAGAATCCATATTATGAACCTGCAAGACGGGGACCGTCTGACAGCGGATACGTTTAGTGATGCAGGACTGCACATTCTCGGAAAGGGGACTGTCATTCGAAGCGAGGATATTACCTTGCTTATGCAACATCGGGTAGATTACGTAGACATTGAATTGCGTGAGGAAGGAATTACCGAAGCAGAGTTTTTCGCAGCTTCCATGAAACACGCATCGGAATCCAGAAGTAACAGTAGTTCTAGCGGGACAAGCACTGGTGAACAACCTCCTGAAGAAGAGATGAAGTCTCAATTCCTTCAGACTGTACATAACTATCAGAATGCATTTCTGGAAGCGCTGACCGTGGGCAAGTTTAATGCGACGATGGTAGATGATGCGCTGCAGCCTATGGTGGACGGACTTGATGAGCAAAAGGACGTTGTACATCTCCTGATGATGCTGGAACGCGATGACGTTAACAACTATACCCATTCCATACAGGTAGGTCTGTTATCCTTCTATATTGCGAGCTGGCTAGGGTATTCTCAGGAAGAATGTTACAAGATCAGCCGGGGAGGGTACTTGCACGATATCGGCAAGTGTAAGGTTTCACTCCGAATTCGAAATAAAACAGAACCGTTGACTGCAGAAGAACAGCTTGAATTGCAACGTCATACGATCTACGGACATGAAATCATTAAGAACTCCATGACAGATGAAGCCACGGCTTTGGTTGCTTTACAGCATCATGAGCGTGAAGATGGATCAGGGTATCCAATGCAACTCGGAAAAGGTGAGATTCATCCGTATACTCAAATTGTG
The DNA here is from genome assembly GCF_003719335.1 of Paenibacillus amylolyticus. Lineage (GTDB taxonomy): Bacteria > Bacillota > Bacilli > Paenibacillales > Paenibacillaceae > Paenibacillus > Paenibacillus amylolyticus_D. The sequence continues at coordinate 368,687 of NZ_RIAS01000003.1, read as the reverse complement.
TCCGTAGCTGATATCTATATTGGTATGCGGACCGGTAAACATGGAGCGAGCAATCCGAACCTGATTAACAATCTCAGAGATATCTATGGCATGGGATTCGGTAAATTGAATGAAAAGGCGGTTCAAGCACTAATGCAGCATTTGCTGCCTAACTTTATTGGCAAACAGGTGCTGCTAAGCAATGGAGAGAAAGGCGTTATTGTCATGAACAATGCGTCCGATATTTTCAAACCGCTTATTAAAGTGGAGTCCGAACAGTATCGTGATCTGTCCAAAGAGCGCACTCTTTCCATTAACGAATTGCTGATTTAAGCCCAAAAAAAGAAAACAGTCAAAACGAGCTTCTTGTCATTGAATGAGAAGCTCGTTTTTTGATGAAACAATTTCAACCATTGTTAGTGATCACGCCTCGCTGCAACGAACCGTTCCGACAGACGATCCGCGATCCATACCAGCAAAGCCGTTATACTGACGCCCGCACCTAATATACACACTCCCCTCCAGCCTGACGAGGCATACACTTGTGTAGAAATAATGGAACCAACTGCGCTGCCGATGGAATAAAAGATCATATACGAGGCAGTTAATCGGCTTTGAGCTTCCGGACGGACTTGATAAATCAGACTTTGATTGGTCACATGTACAGCTTGCACAGCAAGATCAAGCAGGATCACACCTACAACCAGAAACCATAATGAAGTATGTAACAAGCTGGTAGGAATCCAGGATAACACTAAAATCATGAGGGAAATACCGGTTGTTTTCTGTCCAGAACCTTGATCGGCTTGTTTGCCTGCTTTGGCGGCAGCGAGTGCTCCAGCAAGGCCTGCAAAGCCAAATGCGCCTATAGCAGCGTGGGATAACGATATTGGGGTCGCACTGAGTGGTAACACAATGGCAGTCCACAATATGCTGAAGGACATAAAAATCAACATGGCTAGCAACCCGCGGATTCGAAGTACATGCAACTCTCTATATAGTCGCAGCGTGGAAGCCAGCAATTGCAGGTAGCCAAGCTTGGACTGTTTGAACGATCGTTGAGGGAGCATGCGCCCTAATACAAATACACTGATCAACGTGAGACTGGCTGAAAATAAATATACAGATCTCCAGCCAAGCCAGTCGTTCATCAAACCGGCCACAGATCGTGCAAGCAAGATGCCAATAACAATTCCACTGGTTACCCGGCCTACGATGCTCCCTCGCTGGGAGTCGGCTGACAAATGGGCCGCATAAGCAACAAAGGTTTGTGTGATAACGGCTAGTAATCCAACCATGGCAATAGCTGCGAATAAAAGGGATGGTGAAGCAGAAGTACCTACAACGATTAAAGCGAATGCGGATAAAATCATCTGGATCAGGATCAGTTTTCGGCGGTTGACGAGGTCTCCGAGTGGAACAAGCAGTAAGAGGCCAAGCGCGTAACAAATCTGAGTAATGGTAATTACGAGGCCAATGGTTGCAGTGGATAGATGAAATTCGAGTGCGATGGAATCCAGCAAGGGCTGCGCATAATAAATATTCGCTACGGATAGACCGCTACACACGGCAAATACCCATGCCAATGCTCCTGTCATGCTCTGTTTTGTTGAAGATTCCTTATTTGAATGTTGCATAGAATGTTGCATTTGTGTCGAATTCCTTTCTCATTTTATTTTGTACTGATTGGTATGTTATAGATGGAATTAACCATATATTTTATCTTTCTGAATGTCAATAGGGCTCCTGATTAGAAAAAGAGGACACGGTTATTGAGCCATTGAAATGTAATGTAGAATGTAATGTAGATTGAAGGGGTAGGGTGAGTTGATGATTGAAATACATTTTGACTTTTCGAATCATTGCGTTAGTATATAACTATACTGTTCGATAAATAAAGGAGGGGTGTTATGGTTAGAAAGAGAGAGTTTAATACAGAAGAAGCACTGGATGCTGCTATGCATGTATTTTGGCTTAAAGGGTTCGAGGCAACTTCACTAACCGACTTAACAACGGCAATGGGGATTCAGCGACCCAGTTTGTATGCGGCTTTCGGAGATAAATTGGAGTTGTTTGAACATGTGCTTCGTAGATATACCACTTTACATGCTGCGCAAATTAGAGCAATGTTAGGTCATGGTAAGTCCGTCCAAGAAGATTTGCGCGCTGTTTTTGACTGGATTACATCAGAGGAGAAGAAAGTTAATGCTAGTCACGGTTGTTTTTGTATCAACACCATGGTTGAACTGGCTCCCCATGATCCAAAGTTTGCTGTGTTAACACGTGAGCATCAGATGTATTTGGCGGTCATTTTCAGAGAAGCACTCGAAAAAGGTCAGCGGAATGGAGAGTTATCAGATGAGTTAAACGCTGGGCTTGTGGCACAAAGCTTAGTCGTTTCGATGATCGGGTTAACCGTGCTAATGAAATCGGGACCGGATCGTTCGTTCATCGAGCAAAGCATTCAGGCGGCGTTATCTATATTGGAGAACAACGACCATAGAAACGAGCCTCTTATTTGAAAATAAGAAGCTCGTTTTTGTATCTCCATCATGGAGCATCATGATTGCTCTCCATTGCAGAACGTAAATTACATATTCATTCAACGAATGGATACTGCGATAATTGTGTACGGATCAGTTTGTACTCATTCTAGGAACGGGTATTGTTTATCGCGTTTGACGAGCGAATCATAGCTACGCTGGACTCGCGGACAATCAAGCGCGGTTCGAACTGGATATGTTCGTAATCGGAAGTGCTCATCTCACGAACCCGTTTAAGCAACAATTCCGTTGCGAGACGAGCGACCTCCTCACCCATGATCGAGACGGAACTAATCTGAGGAGACGACACCGTTGTCCATTGATTGTTATCCACGCCTACCACAGCAACATCCTCGGGTACTCGTACGCCCAACTCTTTAAAGCGGTTCACAAGTCCAATGGCAACCATATCATTGATTGCATAGACCGCATCCGGCATATGGGTCAAACCGTAGAAATAATCCGCTGCACTTGCTCCCGTAGCAAGTGAGAAGTCCTCTCCGAAGTAAACGAGGGAAATATCCACATGACCGACAGCCTGCTCGTAAGCACGATAGCGCTCCTCAATAATATCTTTGGGAGCTCCGGCATAAGCAATACGGGTTCTTCCGATTTTAAACAGATGTTCCATAACCAGTTTTCCTTCAGGTTGCGACAAAGAGACGATGTCGGCATGAATGCCAGGCTCCAATTTTTTTCCGTAGTTAATAATCGAGATTGGAAGAGGTGCTTTGTCAATAAGACCGGGCAGTGTTTTTGGATAGGCAAGCGGCATGAAAATGAGACCATCGACGTGTAATTTCTTCACATTACGTATCGTTTCAAGTTCTGTTCTGGCATTGCCAGCTGTGTTAATCTGCACAACATGGTACCCGTGCTGTTTCGCGGTCTGCTCAACGGACCAGGAGATTTCAGGAATGATGGCGTTACGGATATCCGGAACAACAAGTGCAATCTGATGCGTTTGCCTGATTTTGAGACTCTGTGCAGAGGTGTTCGGAACAAAGCCTAAATCTTCTATGGCACGCATAACCTTTTCTCGTGTTGCACTGCTGATTCCATCCGAGTTGTTAATAGCCCGCGATACGGTAGCAATTCCTACACCAGCGCGTTCAGCGACATCTTTAATCGTGATTTTCTGCTCTTTACTCACTTTATCATTGACCTCACTTCATCGGAAACGATTCCGTATTTTCGGCTTATGTATGTATTGCAAAGTATGCATATAACTTGATTATACCATTGCAGAAACCCAGTAGCCCGTCAACAAACTGAAAATGATGTAAGTTTATGCATTTTTATGTTTAATTTTCTAATTTATCATCAAGAATAAACGAAATCTTAGAAGAACTAAATTGTTTATTCTCCATATCAGCGCAAAACAGCAGATTAATCGACGAATTTACTCACGAGATTGACATATTTATGGAGAAATATGTTTGACAGGGTATCTCAAATGTGACATATTTAATTTACGGAAACGTTTCCGATATTATACGAATCAATTATTTGGGAGATGAATGAAATGAAAGCATTGCGTTGGCACGGTGTCAAAGATCTTCGTCTGGAACATATTTCTGAACCTCAGATTGAACAGGGTAAAGTGAAAATAAAAGTGGAATGGTGCGGGATCTGTGGCAGCGATCTACATGAATACACAGCTGGGCCGATTTTTATCCCTGCTCAGGATCCGCATCCGCTAACAGGGGAAAAAGCACCTGTGGTTATGGGGCATGAGTTTTCCGGACAAGTGGTTGAAGTGGGTGAAGGGGTGACTCGTTTTCAGGCCGGTGATCGTGTGGTTGTAGAGCCGATTTATGCATGTGGTCATTGCGAAGCTTGTAAACAGGGCAGATACAATTTGTGTGACAAGATGGGATTTTTAGGTCTGGCCGGGGGTGGAGGGGGATTCTCCGAGTATGTAACAGCAGACGAGAAGATGGTTCATGCCATTCCCGATTCCATTTCCTATGAGCAGGGCGCTCTGGTTGAACCTTCTGCAGTAGCTCTGCACGCTGTACGCCAGAGTAAACTGAACGTTGGGGATACGGCAGCGGTATTTGGTGCAGGCCCAATTGGACTGCTGGTGATTGAAGCGCTCAAGGCATCCGGAGCATCCGATATTTATGTTGTGGAGCTGTCACCGGAGCGTAAAGCAAAAGCGAAAGAGCTTGGTGCCATTGTGATTGACCCAACCGAGGTTCAAGTGGTTGAAGAGATTCACCAGCGTACGCAAGGGGGAGTCGATGTAGCCTACGAAGTAACAGGTGTGCCTCGTGTGTTGCAACAAGCGATTGACTCAACACGTATTGGTGGCGAACTGATGATTGTAAGCATTTTTGAACAAGAGGCGCCAATGCAACCAAACTCCATTGTGATGAAAGAGCGAACAGTGAACGGCATCATCGGTTATCGCGATGTGTTCCCGGCTGTCATCCGTTTGATGGAGAAAGGATTTTTCCCGGCCGAGAAGCTAGTGACCAAACGAATTGTACTGGATGAGGTTGTAGAACACGGTTTTGAAGCACTGCTTAAAGAAAAAAATCAGGTGAAAATTTTGGTTAAGGCAGAATAGTTCTTCAATTCTTATAGTAGACCTCATATCTTCGGATACGAGCGTCTACTTTTTTTGCTGAAAAGGGCGAAATTTGTTGCAGTGTACGCACCTTTTACATACTATAAAAAGATACAATTTGTATCTTTTTTGAACGTATTTAAAGTGATTATGTTGAAGGAGGATGCGGATATGCAAAGGAAAGCAACCTGGGCAGCGATTGGGCTGGCTCTTATCGCCGGAGCAGGCTGGATGCTCATGGGGAACCCCAAACCCAAGACGAACACACCGGCTATAAGACCTGCGGCTACAGAGCGAGGGGATGTGCAAGTGTCAAATGCCCCGCTCCAATCCGTTGATGTGACAAGCAAACTGGAATTATTAGGGAGGGCTTTTAACAAATCACCTTATGCCAACAACGTATGGGACATGCAACTATACAACGGTAAAATTTATTTAGGTCATGGAAACAGCAGCAATACGGGACCTGCACAAAATGCGGGACCGATCCCTGTCGTATACTATGATGCAGCGAATGCCAAGTTTGAGACACAGGCGGTGACGAACAGTAATCCGAGCATTATACCCTCGACAAAAATGTACGTGGATGAAGAACAGATTGATCTCTATAAGGTTTTAAATGGAAAACTGTATATCCCTGGTCATGACTCCGATGGTGAAAGCTGGGACTTTGGCAACTTTTACCGCTTAGATGAAGGGGTGTGGACCAAATATCGCAATCTGCCCAAGGGTGTTCATGTCTATGATCTCGCATATTATCAAGGCAAGCTGTTTGCTGCACTTGGCACAGAAACCAAGCCGACCGTCTTAATCTCACATAATGATGGGCAAAGTTGGCAGCAGTATGCAACGATCAACACATTTGGCTTTAGAGCTTATACCCTGTTTGAAATCAAGGGGAAATTGTATGCCTCCGGAATGATGTACCCCGCCAATAAAATATGGAATGACAAAACGAATATACTGGAGATTAATGAGCGTTTGGAAAAAAGAGATGTAGCCGTCTACGGCAGCAAAATGTTACCTGGGTTAACCTATCAACAAGGTACAGTTCCGTATAACAAAATCGGTAAAAATATTAATTTTAACAATAAGCTGGTGTACATTGCTGGCGGTGTCTTCAATGATAGTCAACTGTTGCCGAAGTCTTTGAATGTGATGACGGATATCAACCAGGCGAGTCGTGTCAATCTGGCAGATGCGAATGCGTTGCCAACAGACCTACTTGTGCGTGATGATAAAGTTTATGTGTTAACGTACACTCGCAAGCAGGCCAATGTCTACGTGAGCAGAGTCTATCAAACCAATGATCTGACAACATGGAATGAAATCTTACGCTTCACACAGGACACGTATGCCAAGTCATTTGAGGAGCTTGATGGCGATTTTTATTTTGGATTAGGTACAGACCCTGATGTTCTATCCCCCTCATCTGGAAAACTATTACGAGTAAATCGAGTGGATATTCCCGTGAATTCGAATTAAAATAGAAGGAAGATTATGGATTATATACTATGCTGCATCCACATTGTTGGTGACCCGGCGATGTGCTGATGATATTCATCGTGCAGACAATCTGCAGCACCCAGGTCAACGGACAGCGGCTCTTCCGAAGCTGTTCTTTTTTTTTGTGGTTCAGTTTCGTGTGAGAAATTTGTTTGAAAATAAAAATAAGAATCTATAAAATGGATAAAGAGAAATATTCATGACAGTCTACAGGCGTAGACCACTGCTTAATGTATCAAAAGCATGTCACATCTCAAGGTAAGTGCGAAATGTATACTTCACATTGCAAAGGAGACTAAATCATGAACATACCTTTATCATTGTTTAAACCGTTTACATCTGACAAACTTACCTTGCCCAATCGAATTGTTATGGCACCGATGACGCGGGGATTTTCACCGAGCGGTGTGCCAGGGCCCGATGTGGCTGACTATTACCGCCTTAGAGCGGCTGGCGGCGTGGGACTTATTATTACAGAAGGCACAGGGATAAACCATCCCTCCTCAGTAAGTGGTGAGAACATTCCACTTTTTTATGGTGAAGAAGCACTGCAAGGATGGGCGAATGTGGTCAAGGCTGTTCACGATGCTGGCGGGAAAATAATGCCTCAGCTCTGGCACGTTGGCACTGCAAGGCGCTCTGGAGATTTACCTAATGCAGAGGCTCACCCGGTTAGTCCGTCCGGAATCAGTATGGCTGGTGAAGCGGCTTACGAACCATTAACGGAAGAGGAGATCCAAGAGCTTATACAAGCCTATGCTCAAGCAGCGGCTGATGCGAAACGTATCGGTTTTGATGGAATTGAGTTGCATGGTGCGCATGGATATTTAATTGATCAATTTTTCTGGGCGCAGACGAATCGTAGATCTGACAAGTATGGTGGAGATTTAGTACGCCGAACACAGTTTGCAGTCGAAGTGATCGAAGCTTGCCGTGCTGCAGTGGGACCTGACTTTCCAATTGTTCTTCGTTTCTCGCAATGGAAAATGGGCAGTTACGAGGCAAGACTGGTCGAATCGCCAGAGGAGCTGAAACAGTTTTTGGAACCGCTCAGCGCAGCGGGGGTAGATATTTTCCATTGTTCCACACGCCGCTTCTGGTTGCCGGAATTTGAAGGTTCTGATCTCAATCTTGCGGGCTGGACCCAGAAAATAACAGGCAAACCCGCGATTTCGGTTGGTTCAGTAGGTTTAGAGGCAGAGTTTGTTGAACGTGGCAGTGAAAAGCAAGAAACAGGAGATGCGCATCTTGATTTGCTGAATGATAAGATGGAGAATGGGGAATTTGATCTCATTGCACTGGGACGTGTGCTACTGAGTGATCCGGAATGGCCGCTTAAAGTGAAAGAAGGTCATAATGCTGATATCATTCCTTTTACAAGTGAAGTTTTATCCAAATTACACTAAAAAATTTCATTATATGAAAAATTCGAAATAGGAATACTTAATATGTGATTACATCCATAACAACGGGATAAAAAGGAGTTTAAAATCAACAGCAGAGCCGCCGCAGGGCGGTTTTTTATTTTTCTAATAACCATCCTCTTGAACATCAAACTTAATACCCACAATCTTCGATTAATAAATATTTCATTATATGAAAAATTCACAATAGAAAACAGAAATCCGCATTTACTCAGAACATATCCATTACGTTAACGTCCGCGCACTGTTAAAAAGCTATTTATGCCACATCCAGATCCAAGGAGCAAGAATACTTTTCACATCTATATAAGTTGAACTATTCTTTTACACAAAAACGGAGAGGACAGAAAAAACCTGAAAAAGCGGAGCTGAAAGCTTTCTGAAAGAAAGCTACATCGGAAGCATAGGCTTCGCCTTTATCACCGGATTTTCCCCTTTGGAAAAGGGAATCTAAAAAATCTGGGGATAACCGCTACTCTCCAGGTTATTCTGTCATCGGAGTGGGCCGTGTAAAATCTTTAGTTCAACCTATATAAGACCTATTTTGAAAATCATTTACCTTATGGTAAGGTTAGGCCTGAACGAACTCCAAAATTTCCAGAACAGATAAGATATAGGGAGGAAGAACATCCTTGAACATGAATACAAACCTGCGCTTCAATCGGCAGTTCAGATTCGTACTGATGCTGTCTGTGATTGTTGCTCTGAGCCTGTTACTGGCCGCATGTGGACAACCCCCAAAGCCTTCAACTGCAACAGATAACAATAATGGAACAGAAGCGAACCAAAATCATTCACCTTCTGGGAATAACGCCACTCCTCCTCAAGATGAAGTACAAGAAGAACCTCAGGATGACACACCAGCGGAAGAGACTGACCTAGTAAAGGAACAGCTTCAGCAACTAACGCTGGAAGAAAAAGTGGGGCAGATGATTCTTGCTGGTGTGCAGGGAACAACGCTAGATGATCAGGCGAAACAGATGATTGCGGGCCAGAAGATCGGCGGCATTATTTTCTACGCCAACAACGTAACGACACTTCAGGGAACGGCTGCTTTTGTGCAATCGATTAAAAAGGCGAATCAGCAAAACCCGGTGCCCATCTTGATGAGTGTCGATCAAGAGGGTGGCAAGGTAAGTCGGATGCCAGACTCGGTTGAGTCCATTCCTTCCAATCGAAAAGTAGGCAAAACCGATGATACCAAGCTTGCTGAGAAGATGGGAGCTTTGCTAGCGAGACAGATCAAGCTTGCCGGTTTTAATGTTGATTTTGCACCGGTGCTGGATATTAACAGTAATCCGAAAAATCCAGTCATCGGGGATCGATCCTTCGGTTCTAATGCTGACCTGGTGACACGTATGGGGATCGCCGAGATGAAGGGGCTCCGCAGTGAAGGAGTTATTCCGGTAGTAAAACATTTCCCTGGGCATGGCGATACTTCCGTCGATTCTCATCTGGACTTGCCTGTGGTGAACAAATCGGAGAAACAGCTTGCAGCGCTGGAGTGGATTCCATTTCAGGCGGCCGTGAAAGAACAGGCGGAAGCGGTAATGGTTGCCCATATTTTGTTTCCCAAGCTGGACCCCGATTACCCAGCATCTCTGTCGAAAGTAATCATCGGGGATCATCTAAGAGGAAAGTTCAAGTATGACGGTGTAGTGATTACCGATGATCTGAGCATGGGAGCGATCTCGAAAAACTACCCATTGAACGAGGCTGCAATCGCAACGGTTCAGGCCGGAAGTGATATTTTGCTGGTGGCTCATAGTTATGAGAGTGCCAAAACGATTTTTGATACATTAATTAACGCAGTCAAGTCGGGCAAAATCAAGGAGTCCCGTATTGATGAGAGTGTGTATCGTATTCTGGCATTGAAACAGCATTTCAAGTTGTCTGACGACCAAGAGGCCACTGGAGATGTTAAGCAGTTAAACGCAGATATTCGAAGCTGGCGCAAGCAAATCGATGCCCGCTAATCTATCCTGTGTTATGATTTGGCTATGGATAGAGGGGAATTTGCCATCATAACAGGTTAGAGGAGAGAGCTTTTGATGTATACCATTATGATTATCGAAGATGATCCCAAAATTGCGGGACTACTGAAATCACATATCGAGCGCTATGGGGACCGAGCTGTATTCGTCGAAGACTTTGAGCAGGTGACGGAACAATTCAAGCAACTCCAGCCTCATGTTGTATTACTGGATATCAACTTGCCGAGCTATGACGGGTTTTACTGGTGCAGACAGATTCGGACGATATCGACATGTCCGATCCTGTTTATTTCCGCGAGGAGTGGCAAGATGGATCAGGTCATGGCGCTGGAGAACGGGGCCGATGATTATATTACCAAGCCGTTCGAACATGAGATTGTTATGGCTAAAATTCGGAGTCAGCTGCGCCGGGTGTATGGAGATTATGCTGCCCGAGATGAGGAACGTAAGGTCGAACTGGACGGACTCGTGGTGTACTTGGAAAGGCTCGAGATCGAACTCGGCGATCAGAAAGTACAGCTTACCAAAAAGGAAACCATTCTACTGGAAACGCTGATGCGTCGCAGTCCAAAGCTGGTCAGTCGGGAAACCATTTTGGAGAAGTTATGGGATGACTCGTTTGTGGATGATAACACCCTTAGCGTTAATATCACGCGGGTACGCAAACGTCTTGCCGAACTGGGTATTACCGATGCGCTGGAAACGGTGAGAGGCTCCGGATACAGGCTGATTAATAACTGGAAAGTAGCCCCCTCATTATGAAGCTGTTTATCCGAGAACATATCGCTCTGACATGCTGGGTGTTTGCGATCATGTTCACCGTGGTTGCTGTATTTTGGTACGATGGATACGATCATTGGAAGACCGCGCTATATGCCGCAGGACTGGGCTTGTTTTTGTATACTGGTTATCTGGTGTATCGTTACTTGTCACATCGAGCCTTTTACAACCGGATGACACAGCCAGTGTATTCGCTTAATGAATTGGTAGCACTACATGAGACAGCACCGTTATCAGCCTCTTTGGAAAAACTGCTGGATTCCCAGTACGGTCAATATCACGCGCATCTGAGCCGGCTCGAACAAAAACAGCAGGAGTATCTTACGTTTATGAACCAGTGGGTGCATCAGATGAAAACACCGTTATCTGTCATTGAGCTGACTGTGGAAGAGCAGGAGGACGATGATGCTCGATTTCGCAGTATTCGTGAGGAAGCAGATCAGATGCGACGGGGGTTGGAAACGGTTCTATATGTCGCAAGGCTAGATACCTTCGAGCAGGACTTCAGCGTTGAGCCGGTTGAACTCCGAGCGGTAGGTGAAGAAGCGATTCATGAGTTGAAACGATTTTTCATTCGTAACCATGTGTATCCCGAGATGCAAATTGATGCTTCGCTAGTGGTGCAATCCGATGCAAAGTGGGTTCGATTTGTGCTCGTACAGCTGTTATCCAATGCCATCAAGTATGCCGCGGGCAGTGGACAGAAAGTGCATGTGCGCGCCTACGAAGCGGAACATAAGATTGTACTGGAAGTTGAGGATCATGGGATTGGCATACCCAAATCGGACCTGAACCGGGTGTTTAGACCCTTTTTCACCGGGGAGAACGGAAGACATTTTAAGGAATCTACTGGCATGGGGCTGTACATCGCGAAGGAAGTGCTGACACGTATGAATCATCAGATTGAACTTGAATCGGTGCATGGTGAAGGAACGACAGTCCGAATTACCTTTTCGGTTTGAATGCAGGAAAATAATAATCGAACCTGAATTTATATATGAAGTTGAATATGAATTAAGTGTGAATGATAACGACGCCTTTTACCATACTGGGAGGAGGCGTTTTTTTCTTGCGATCTTGGAAGGGTACGAAACCTTACAATATTGTCATGTTGGTGAAAGGTTAACCCATAGGAGAATGAGTGGGGTTTCGGGTAGACTGTAGTCAGAAGGTTAGCTAAGAAGTTGAGTACGAAGAAGTTAAAATTAGACGTTAATCGTTAAAGGAGTTGTACGTATGGAGATATGCTCCGTCAAACAGATCAGCAAAATTTATAAAGGGATTGTATCCTATGAAGCGTTGTCAGGCATTGACCTTAGTATTCAAGAAGGAGAGTTTGTGGGCATTATGGGACCGTCCGGTAGTGGCAAAACAACGCTGCTCAACATGATTTCAACCATTGATCATCCGACATCAGGTGAGTTACGGATCGCGGGTCAGAACCCATTTGATCTGGATTCGGATCAGCTGGCTTTATTCCGGCGCAGAGAACTGGGCTTTGTCTTTCAATCTTTCAACTTGCTTAACACACTGACGGTGAAGGAAAATATCGTACTCCCATTAACATTAGACGGTATTTCCGTTCGGGAGATGAATGCGCGAGTAGTAGAGCTTGCAAACAAATTAGGCATTGAAGGAATTTTAAACAAACGCACGTATGAAATATCGGGAGGTCAGGCGCAGCGTACAGCGATCGCTCGAGCGTTAATCCATTCTCCCAAGCTGATTCTGGCGGATGAGCCGACAGGTAATCTGGATTCCAAGGCTGCCAAGGATGTGATGGAGATTCTTGAACAGCGCAATCGAGAGGATCAGGCGACGATGTTGCTCGTAACCCACGATGCTGTTGCGGCCAGCTATTGTAGCAGGGTCGTTTTCATCAAAGATGGCAAGTTATACAACGAAATTCATTACGGTGATAATCGGGCGGCCTTTTATCAGAAAATTATTAACGTATTATCCCTGATGGGAGGCTCTGGACATGAATTTTCGCCAGTTCGCCATTAATAACGTTGTTCGAAACAAACGGATTTATCTGGCTCATTTTCTAAGCAGTACGTTCTCCGTGATGATCTTTTTTATCTATGCGTTGCTGTTGTTTCATCCGGATTTAAAAGATGGTTTGAAAGGTTCTTCCCAAACGGTGACGGTGCTTGCTAACCAGGGTCTGATGATTGCCGAAATCATAATTTTCATATTCTCTTTTCTGTTTCTACTGTATTCGGTCGGTTCCTTTCTGAAGACTCGGAAGAAGGAATTTGGTATCTTCCTGATCATCGGCATGACTCGGAAACAGATGAACCGACTTTTATTTATGGAAAATATGTGTATCGGCCTAGCTTCCATCGTGGCGGGTATCGGACTTGGACTCATATTTGGTAAATTAGTTTTGCTCATTTGCGGTTCCATGCTTGCGGTGGAGAACAGTCTGAAATTTTATTTTCCACTCAAAGGAATTCTCTTAACAGCTGGAGCATTTCTGTTGCTCTTTGTGGTTATTGCTCTATCGTCGTCGTTGTTGATCCGTAAGGGAACGCTGATTGATCTCGTGAAATCGGAGGAGAAACCGAAGCCTGAACCTAAGGCGTCGCGTTTGCTGTCGCTGCTCTCAGTAGTATTGATTGGTGGAGGATATACCGGCGTATTTATTTTTGCTTGGGGTTCGTATATTTTCCCTTTGCTTTTTGGCAGCGTGCTAAGTGTTATTGCAGGTACGTATCTATTGTTTACGCAGCTTAGCGTGTATGTCATTCGGGCACTGAAAAAGAATGAAGGGTTATTTTTACGTAAAACCAATCTGCTCTTCCTGTCCGAGCTTACCTATCGTATGAAAGATAATGCCGTGATGTTTTTTATGGTCAGTGTTATCTCTGCTTCCGCGTTTACAGGCATTGGCAGCATGCTGACTATAGGTGATCCAAGGCTGTCTTCCATGACGAATCCATATGCTTTTACCTATACGAATTCAGGCTTTACGGATTCAGCGGTTGTTGATCGTCAGATCCGAAAAATTGAAGAGACGCTGGTTAATCGCGAAGTTCCATATGTGAAAGGTAGTTATCAGCCACTTTATGAGAACAATAACAACTACATCGTAAAACTGAGTGATTATAACCGTCTTGCCAAAGCGCTTGGCTATGAAGAACGGGTGCTGGACCGTAATGATCTGGCGTTTAATACAGCACCCAATATAAGTGCGCGTAATAAACTGTTAGATACGAAAGAGGACAGTTACCCATACTCCGCTGACTTGTATGTTGGTGAACAGCAGCATTTACAAATGCAGATGTTGCCACCGGCAACCGATATCGTGTTTCCGATGGATGGTGAGGCGGGCGTCTACGTTGTTTCTGATGACCTGTATTCCAAGATTCGAGAAGCATACATTGCAGAGATTAAGATGGATATTGATTTTTACTCCGATCAGACGACGTTTTTTGTGGTAAAAGACTGGATGTCGACGCGCAGCTTTGCTCCGGAATTGCTGGATACGATTCAGAAAGACCGTCCGGAGAAGGGATATGTTCAGTTCACTTCTCTTGTCGTAGATTGGCTGAATAATAAACAAACCAATGGCATTATTCTCATCGTCAGCGGATTGATCGGTATTGTGTTCTTCACCTTCGCGGCGAGCTTCACGTATTTCAGGCTGTATGCAGATCTGGAGCGAGACGAGGCACAGTATCGGATGATTGGGAAAATGGGACTCAGCCGCCCCGAACTTCGCAAAATCGTAACAAGACAGCTCGTGTTGATGTTTTTCCTTCCGCTTCTGGTGGCTTTGATTCACAGCTCGGTGGCATTTGCGGCACTCTATCAGCTGGTTCAGTTTTCTGTTCTGGAACACAGTCTTCGTATCTTCATGGTGTTTGTCTCGATGCAGGTCGTATTCTTTGCACTGGTGCGCTGGCGTTATCTGCGTCATATGTATTCGAAGCTCGTGTAAAAACAAGCTCACCTTGTATTAGTTGCTTTGAAATTTACACACGGACTCCGATGACAGAATTAGTATTCCACCTTATACATTTCACTGCGTTTTATCAGCCTTGGCCGGTAGGTCAGGGTTTTCTTTTTTTAGTTAAGAAAGATTTAAGATAGAAGGATTAGCAGAAATGAAGGGACTTGATATATAGTAATAATAATATAGAGAGAAAAGAAAAATTCAAAGCAGAAGAACGGCGATATGGAGGGAAATCTATTGTTTAAAGGTAATTCATTTGTCCGGTTCAGTATTGCACTGGCCCTAGTATTGGTTAATATCTATTTATTATCCCGTGTGAGCTTTATCTTTCAGCCGCTTGTCACAATGATTACGGTGATTACCGTACCAATGATGCTGTCCGTATTTTTTTATTACTTGTTGCGGCCGCTCGTGGGTTATTTGGAGAAATTAAAATATTTGAATCGAACGCTAAGTATTCTGCTAATCTACGTTGTGGCTATTATGCTGGGTGTGGCGTTTATCGTGGGGTTGTGGCCTTCTTTGCGAGAGCAACTGGTGAACCTGGTCGAGAATGCGCCTAATCTATTGAACGCACTTAGTCTGCAATTAAAAGATTTGGAGCAGAATGGTGCGATTCAGGCGTTGTTTCCGAACGACTCCACACCATTATCGCAGGTTACAGAGTATGTGAATAAGGGATTTACGTTTGTAACCAACTATGTGAGTGGCTTCATTTCGTTAATTTCCAGCTTTGCAATCATTCTGTTTACGTTCCCGATCATTCTTTTTTACATGCTGAAGCAGGACAAGCTGTTTGGACGCAAATTGGTGAAGATTGCCCCTAAACGATTCCAGAAAGACAGCCGTGAAGTGGTGCTGGAGATTGATCAGGCTTTGAGTGGGTTTATCGTAGGCAGAGTGCTCGTCAACCTGGCTCTTGGTGTACTCATGTATATTGGCTTTCTGTTAATCGGCCTTCCGTACGCACTGCTGTTGACGGTGGTCGCAGTCATCCTGAACTTTATACCGTTTATCGGAGCGATTGTTTCTTCCATTCCCATCGTCATTATGGGTCTGGTTGTATCGCCGTCGGTTGCCATCTGGTCACTTGTAATCATTCTCGTATCGCAACAGATCCAGGATAATCTTGTTGCTCCGTACGTATTCGGCAAAAAGCTGGATATCCACCCGCTGACGACGATTATTCTGGTGCTTGGTGCTGGAGACCTCGGTGGAATCATTGGTATCCTTGTTATTATTCCCGTCTATATGATTGTGAAAATATTGCTGGTTCGAATCTATCAGATGTTTTTCAAAGAGAAATGGCAGAATGCTTAGGGCGTATCTGAAAACGCTGAAGAAAGCAGATTTTGCCGAATTTTCGTTCCAAGCAAGGAAGTTTCCCGCAGGCGTGCCGGGGCACTTCAAGGGGAAGTGACGTAGCAGGGGGCGAAAAGGGGGTAAAAGATGCACTTCAGTAGGTTTCGAGACACGCCCTAGAATCCTTAGGAGAGCTACTCATAGGGCAGAAATGTAACTGCTCGTAAACCATGGTAGAATAGAAGGGATAACATCCATACTTAGAACAACAAAAAAAGATCATAAGGAGAGGAACTTATGTCTGAAATGATTGAAAAAAGTGTAACGGAAGCAGAATATATTGCGCCTCCAGCGGTGCAACTTGGAACAATCCATATTTCTAATGATGTTGTGTCCAAAATTGTTGGCATGGCCGCACAAACCACTCCAGGAGTGTCTTCGATGTCAGTTGGCCTGACGGAAGGGCTTGCCAAGAGCATCAGCGGCAAAAGTCTTCAAAAAGGAATTGACATTCATATTCAAAATGATGAAGCATCGATTCAGTTGCGTATTAATGTGCAGTATGGCCGCAAGATGCACGAGGTCTGCCAGGAACTGCAACATAATGTACAGCAAGCTGTGGAGCAGATGGCAGGTGTAATCGTCAAAGAAGTTAAAGTACAGGTTGTCGGCATTGCCATGCCTGAGAACGTGTAAATCGTATAATCTTATTAATTAGGTAAGCACCTTCCTACACATGGGATCATGAGGGAGGTGCTGTTTTGTGTTTGCGATAGTAAGTGGGAGCTTCACCCACCACTTTTTTGAACATTTTGGAGAAAAGAAGCTGGTCTGTATATCCCACGGAACGGGCAATATCCCCGATACTCAGGTTAAGATCAAGCGTCAGCTCGGCTGCTCTGCGCATACGATAATGGACGAGATAAGATTGAATGCTGCTTCCGATCTGATCTTTAAAGAGGGAACACAGATAACTTCGCTGCAAGCCGATGTGAGAGGCGATGGACTGTACTGTAATGTTGTTGGCATAGTTCATCTCGATAAAATCAATCACCTGGGTCACATAAGCTTCTTTGCCATAATCTGCGGTGGGCTGCGCGTTTTCGTCATGCGCATGATCGATCAGAATCGCAAAGAATTGATACAGCCATCCGGTCATACTAATCTCCCAGCCTTTATGAGTCGTGCGAGAGTGAACGATGCGGTGCAGACAGGAGCGCATCTCGTCGTCTTCGTCACCGAGATCAAAAATGGGGTGTTGTTCCGATAAAGAGGCTTGATGTAAAAAGGAAGCACTGTGCGTGCCCTGAAATGCAACCCAGCTATACTCCCAAGGATCATCTTGATCAGCCTTATAATGTACCACCGAATGGGGCACGATCAGGAAACCTTGGCCCTTTTGTAGATGGTAGGTCTTCCCTGCAACTTCAAACGTGCCTTTGCCGTTCAGAACATAATGAATTTTATAGTAATCTCTCATTGCTGGACCGAAGTGGTGCCCAGGTGTGCAGGCTTCCGTACCATAATGAAGGAGCTGCAACTCCTGAAAATGCGTGTTTTTGAACATATACGTAATCATTGCGTTCACTCCTATGTGAATCAGTTGATTCATGCATTTTAACATATATGAAGATATATATGATATATAAATTAAAGTGTGAGTATAAATATAACAATCATTTTTACATATCAATGTAGTGATAAACCATATCGTTTATGCAGAAAAATGACTAAGATAAAAGAGTGTTAACGGTCTTGCTTAACCAACTTTACAGAAAAGAGTGAATGAACGATGCCTTATATTGCAAATGAACAACGTTATGATGATATGAGCTATTCTCGCTCAGGAAAATCCGGCATTAAGCTGCCACAGATTGCGCTGGGATTATGGCAGAATTTTGGCGGCAATCGCACGCTCGATATTCAAGAAGAAATGATTTTACGTGCGTTTGATCTCGGTATTAACCATTTCGACCTGGCGAATAATTATGGGCCGCCCCCAGGGTCAGCAGAAGAGAACTTTGGGGTGATCTACCACAAACATCTGCGTCCTTACCGGGATGAGCTGTTGATCTCTTCTAAGGCGGGGTATCATATGTGGAGCGGCCCTTACGGCGAGTGGGGTTCCCGTAAAAATTTGATTGCCAGTCTCGACCAGAGCTTGCGCCGAATGGGATTGGATTATGTAGATATTTTCTATCACCATCGTCCAGATCCAGACACGCCATTGGAAGAAACGATGACAGCGCTGGATCACATCGTAAGGCAAGGAAAAGCGTTATATGTGGGCTTGTCCAACTATAATGCACAACAGACGCAAGAAGCAGTGACCATGCTGCGCCGGCTCGGAACACCTTGTCTCGTTCACCAGCCGAACTATTCCATGCTGAACCGCTGGATCGAAGATGGTTTGCAAGATGTGCTGGGCGAGCAAGGTGTAGGTTCTATCGCGTTTTGCCCACTCGGTCGAGGTCAGTTGACGAACAAATACGTGGACAAAATCAAAGCGGAACGGGCGAATCCTACAGGAAATCTGAAAAAAGAATCTTATACCGACGAACGTATCGCGAAATTTGAAGCGCTGCAAGCCGTGGCAGAACGACGAGGACAGACGATTTCACAGCTTGCACTCAACTGGGTATTACGTGGTAACCGTGTAACGTCTGCATTGATCGGAGCCAGCCGAGTATCGCAGATTGAAGAAAATGTTGCTGCGCTCAATGCTCCTGAATTAACAGCTGCAGACCTGAGTGAGATGGATACGATTTTGGACGGCATCGGCAACATCCCTTGGTAAACGTCTTGTATAGATAATATTTTATATTGAGTACCTTTTCTCTATATAGAGAAAAGGTACTTTTTATGTTCAGAAGGGAAGAACTGGCGTATCGAGTAGCATAAGGTTTATACTGGAATGATTCGTTATTAGGTTATCAGATGAGCAAGAAAGGGAGATGCATCATGGAGTTTTATCGATTTGATCGCGAGAGCGGCAGGCCAATCACGAAATTTGATTCGAATTTTGTGATGTCTCGGATCATTCAAACGAGCGGTAACGCGCATATAGGCTGTATGCATATCCCCGCTAACGGTGTGGTTGGATACCACCAGGCCGTATCACCGCAACTGATGCTCATTATGACAGGAGCAGGAAAGGTCCGAAGCGGGAACGATGATTTTATCGAAATAAAAGCGGGAGAAGCTGTTTTTTGGGAAAAGGGAGAATGGCATGAAACCATATCAAAGATCGGTCTAACAGCGATTGTTATCGAAAGCGAAGAATTGAACCCATCAGCATACATGACTTCCAGAGAAAGTGACCTCTAAATAATCACGAATGGAATGAGAAAGTCCTGTTCTTATTATAAAAAGGTTGTTGTTCATAGTACCTGGTCATAGGATTTGATGTATAATATAAAGACGTTATATAAATGAACTATTTTTACACATAAACGGAGAGGACAGAAAAAACTGGAGAAGCGAAGCTAAAAGCTTTCTGTAAGAAAGCTACATCGTAAGCATAAGCTTCGCATTTATCACCGGATTTTTCGCGTTAAAAAGGGAATCAAAAAAATCTGGGGATAACAGCGATAGGAAGGTTATTCTGTCATAGGAGTGAATGTGTAAACTTGTTCAATTTATATATATTAGATGATAAAGGAGAGGCTCCATTTGAATTTTGAACAGTGGATTGCGCCTGAAAACTATAACCTGACATCCGAGATGGAGAACCACCCGTCAGATCGGATTGCACTTAGATGGCTCAGCGATCAGCAAGAAGTAGAGGAGATTACGTACGGTGATTTGTTAAAACAGGCTAACCGTCTCGCTGGAGGACTGCGTGAACTTGGTTTGGTAAGAGGGGATCGGGTGCTGGTCATGGTACCACGCCGGATTATCGCTTATGTAATATATATTGCATGTCTGAAACTTGGCATTGCTGTGATTCCATCTTCAGAGATGCTGCGTGCGAAAGATTTGGAATATCGTCTGCGGCATTCATCGGCGAAAGCAGTCATTGTCTGGTCTGAGACCACATCGGAAGTGGAAAAAATGAATTCCGATCTGCCAGCACTTGCCCATCGTATCGTTGCATCACCTAACGGAGACCATACTGTTCCTGGAGAAGACTGGGTTAACGTGCATCAATTGATGCAGAATCAGCCGGAAGAAATGCATGCTGTTCAGACGCATCGTGATGATATGGCCATTCTCGCGTATACTTCGGGCACGACGGGGAATCCAAAGGGCGTCGTACATAGCCACGGCTGGGGTTACGCACATCTGCGGATTGCATCCACGTTATGGCTGGATATCCAGCCGACCGATATGGTGTGGGCAACAGCAGCACCTGGATGGCAAAAATGGATCTGGAGCCCGTTCCTGTCGGTACTCGGAAGAGGGGCAACAGGTTTGGTATACAACGGCTCATTCCAGCCGAAGCGTTATCTGGAACTGATGCAGGCGCATCAAATTAACGTGCTCTGCTGTACACCGACGGAATACCGCCTGATGGCAAAAACGGATGATCTCGGACATTTTGATTTATCCCATCTTCGCAGCGCTGTATCGGCGGGCGAACCACTGAATCAGGAAGTGATTGAAATCTTCCAGCGTCATTTCGATCTTACAATCCGCGATGGTTACGGACAGACGGAAAGCACGCTGTTAATCGGCAGTTTGAAGGATGCGCCTGTGCGCATCGGTTCCATGGGTCAGTCCATTACCCCGGGACTGATCGAGATTATCGGCGAAGATGGACAACCACTACCTGCCGGCGAAGTCGGAGATATTGCTGTGCATAAGGACATGCCGGCGCTGTTCCGTGCTTATTATGAGGACGAGGGTCGCAAGGAAGCGAACCAGCGCGGGGAATATTTTGTTACAGGTGACCGGGCAAAAAAAGATGAAGAAGGTTACTTCTGGTTTGAAGGTCGCAGTGATGATATCATCATCAGTTCGGGATACACGATTGGGCCGTTTGAGGTAGAAGAAGCGCTTATGAAACATGCGAGTGTGAAAGAATGTGCTGTCGTTGCAAGTCCCGATGAAATTCGGGGCAACATTGTCAAAGCCTTTGTTGTGCTGCGAGACCCTTCCCAAGCCTCAACGGGACTCGCGCATGAACTGCAAAGACATGTGAAGGAATGGACAGCGCCTTACAAATATCCACGCAAAATTGAATTTGTATCTGATCTGCCAAAGACCAATTCAGGTAAGATTCGCCGCATTGAACTGCGGGAGCAGGAAAAACGCAACGGTTAGTTTGCGGACTGTGTATAGAGCAATATAGAGGCTAAAGAAGAAATAGCATCTTATATGATGATGTTTGAGAATACAGCAATTTGAATCTTACCGAAGCAGGAGTGAAGCTAACATGAGCTCGTTTGAACAATCTTTTGCAACATCATTGGAACAATACGCTGAATTAGTAGTTAAAGTTGGTGTAAATATCCAGAAGGGACAAGACCTACTGGTAACAGCCCCGATTGAAACACTGGAGTTTACGCGTCTGATCGCCCAAAAAGCATACGCGGCCGGAGCCAACTATGTACAAGTCGATTTCGAGGACGATAAAATTACACGCAGCCGGTTTGAGCATGGTTCGGATGATAGCTTTGATTATTATCCGAAGTGGAAAGGCGACATGATGGAACGGTTCGCCGAAGCTGGAGGAGCAACACTGACGATTAAAGTACCTGATCCAGATTTGTACAACGGAATCGAAGCGACAAAAGTATCCCGTGCGACCAAAGCAGCAGCAGAGGCACGCAAAGGATATTCCAAATATACACGTAATCATGATATTAGCTGGTGTCTGATCAAAGCGCCAACCAAAGCATGGGCCAATAAAGTATTTGCCGATATCCCGGAGGAAGATCGCATCAACGTGATGTGGGATACCATCTTCAAGATGAATCGTGTAGACGGCGGAGACGCTGTACAGAACTGGAAAGAGCACATCGAAACGCTGAACAAAATGAGTGAATTACTCAATCAGAAAAATTATAAGAGCCTGCACTATCGTGCACCAGGTACGGATCTGAAAATTGAACTGGTGGACAACCACATCTGGGGCGGTGGTGGCAGTGAAAACAAACAAGGGGTCTACACCGTCGCGAATATGCCGACAGAAGAGGTATTTACGATGCCGAAGCGTAGCGGTGTAAACGGTTATGTTAGCAGTACGATGCCGCTGAACCTCAATGGCCAGCTCGTAGATCAGATGCGAATTACATTTAAAGATGGTCAGGTTGTTGCGTATACAGCAGCTTCTGGCGAAGAGCATCTGAAGAACCTTTTTGCGACAGACGAAGGTGCTCGTTATTTGGGAGAAGTGGCGCTTGTACCACATAATTCGCCAATCTCGAATTTAAATCGTATTTTCTATAATACCGGCATTGATGAGAATGCATCCTGCCATCTGGCTGTCGGAAGTGCGTATCCCTTCAACATGAAGGGCGGCACAGCGATGTCGAATGAAGAACTGTTGAAACATGAATGCAATGTAAGTCTGACACATGTTGATTTCATGATTGGTTCTGCGGAACTGGACATCGACGGGGAGTTGCAGGACGGTACGATTGAGCCGGTGTTCCGCAAAGGAAACTGGGCATTTTAAGATGAAATAGACATCCAATTAAGATGATTGCGATTTTTTTCAAATCCAGTCAATAACAGCTCTAACTTAGAAAAGTGACTTCGATGAAAGTCACTTTTCTGTTTAAATACAGTTTTAAGGAATATCAAAGACTAGACCTGACATAAAACATTTAAAACTCTTTTGCTTTAATCAGTTGTTACAGGAATACAAAGCTCGCATAAATGCTGATCAAGCAGTGGAAGACAATATCTTTCGATAACAGGTTTTGTATTATCCATCCGATAGCCATTCAAGTGTAACTGTGGAATCATCTCATTCCAGGCTTTCTGAATACCCTCAACCGTATGCGGAATCGTGATCGTCAGGTAGTTTCCACTTGGTGATTTTCCTAAGCTAATATCAAGGCCAGGCTCTTGTTCAAGATTGAAATCATCGCTGATCACTATACATGCATCGTATCTGCAATGTTCTGGCATAGTTATCCGAGGATCATCTTGAGGAATACCATACAGTATGGCATCTTCCTTTAGCAGTTCTTTCTGGTTCGCCCATTGTTTCAGTCTTTCCATTGTCTGCATGTTTGAAGGGCCATAAGGTCCAGTTTGACGTACATATGCCATACGGAAGGGGCGAAGCTGTTCGAGATACAAGTTTTTCTTATCTATGATTATCATCTCCTAATTGGATATCATGCTTACTTGAAGAATGCTAACATGTTATAAAAAAAAATGTATACTTTTTTTAGCAAAGTCGGTAAAAACGTTGATTCGGTAAGGGATATCGTACAGAAATGATAGTCTGGTAGCATTGAAAACCTCTCAAAGAACTCATAAAATAGTCATGATATGACATGTACAGTGAACCGTATGCAAAGTGGTTAGGGAGGAGATTCCAAGATGAGTATAGATGGTGGGATGGATATTACAAATGCCTTTACAGATGAACTTTTCAAGCAATACATATTAGCGAATTATTGTGATCAACGAGGTTATATTCGGGCGCAAGATGTGAGTGAAGTGGAGACACTGGAGCTTCCCAAAGTCGGTATGAAAAATCTTCAGGGGATTGAATATTTCACGGAACTCAAGATGCTCGATTGCACATATAATGCGTTGATCAGTCTGAACGTCGAACATAATTTGAAGTTGAAAACGTTATTATGCAGAGAAAATCAAATTGTTGAGCTGAACCTGTACTCCAATACAGAACTTGAAGCACTGGATTGCAGCTTTAATCGTCTGCGTAAACTGGAACTGTCGCAGAATCACAAGCTGATGTCGATTGAATGCAACTGGAATCTGCTCTCTGAGCTGAAAGTAGAGCATTTGAAGCAATTGCAGAGACTCTCCTGTAGCTACAACACACTTTTCTCACTGGATATGGCCAATAACGAGCAGCTAACTTATTTGGATTGTGCAAGCAATGATCTTATCGAACTTGATGTCACCGGCTGTCCTGCTTTACTTGAGCTTCGCTGTCATCACAATCAACTCAAAAGTCTGGATCTCCGCTCCAATTACCATCTGGAAAGTGTGCGTTGTTTCAATAATCATATTCGTAAACTGGATTTGCGCAATAATACCGAACTTGTGGAGTTATATTGTTCTGAAAATAAGCTGAAATCACTTGACGTGAGTCATAATTCCAAGATGGAGCGCATGCAGTACGGGGATAATCTCATCATTGAACCGGATCATGAAGTTTCAGGCATGGGTACATTCCAATATGATAATGAAACGACGATGTATCGTATGGATTTGCAGGATGAAGGAAGGGAACTGCGAGTTAACGCACAAATTTCAACGAAGGCCGCTATGGCTGCGTTATCGGGTTTCTTTGAAGCGGCGTGGAAACAATGGCATGTCCTGCGAGAGCAGGCGCTTCATTTGATTGGTAAAGCTCATCCAGACGAGGATGTAAGTACTTTGGTGCTGGTTGATGCAGCATTTCAAGCGGATGGCAGTTTAAAGTTGGGATTTGATGCCGGCGATACGCCAGCCGGGCAGCTCTATATCTATGCTGAATTCGATAGCGATCTCCAGATCTCGGATGAGTTAATATATGAAACGTATTGAAACAACGGAGCGTTAAGAAGGCTATGAAGGCATTCAGTAACTTGATTAAGTTGTAAACACGAAAAAGCCACGAAGTTGAAGTCGTGGCTTTTAAAGCACTTATATTTTAGGAAAGATCGACTATATAAGTTGAACTATTCTTTTACACTTTAACGGAGAGGGCAGAAAAAACCTGGAAAAGCGAAGCGCTCCTCTAAAAGCTTTCTGCAAGAAAGCTACATCGGAAGCATACGCTTATCACCGGATTTTCCCCTTTGGAAAAGGGAATCCAAAAAAATCTGGGGATAACAGCGATTAGAAGGTTCTTCTGTCTCGGAGTGGACTGTGTAAAATCTTTAGTTCAACTTATATAATACTTATTCGGCATTCAATTTATTAAAACTAACATACTCATGAATAGGTTTGCGATATCCGCGCGGCCGCTGTTTGGATTCTGATTTTTTGCCGATGGTAATCATCATTGCAGGTACGTAATGATCCGGAATGCCCAGGCTTTGCTGCAACTCTTCAGCATTAAATCCAATCATCGGGCAAGTGTCCCAGCCACGATCCTGAGCGATCAACATGAATTGCATCGCTGACAGGCTGGCGTTACGGATGGCATCCTCACGTTGGAAAAATCTGCCGCGAGTTTCATAGAATTCAATAACACTCTGTGATTCCTGCTCGTATTGAAACGGTGTGAGTGCGCCCAAGTTGAGAAGTCCTTCGTTGATCGTGCGAATATGATGATGTGCGTTGACATCCCCTAACACGATAATGACCGCAGAAGCTGTTTTCACTTTATATTGTTGCGAAGCCTGATATACTTTCTCTTTTTGAGCTTCATCGGTCAATACAAGATAATGAGTGTGTTGCAGGTTAAATGCGGATGGCGCAAATTTGTTCAAAGCAAACATTTCTTCCAGTTCGGACTCTGAAATTTCAATTCCCTCTTCAAAAATAACAGCAGATCTGCGGTTTTTAATCAATTGATCCAATTCGCTCATGTTGTATACCTCACTTATGTAGAGTTTGCTTGCTTATAAAGTGAATATAACATACTTAATTACTTTATGTAAGTATTATTTTTGAATAAGACAAGATGTGCTCGCCATACGCTAGTAGAAAACAGCAGAGGTGAGTCATGAGATCATTCATCCTCAGAATAAAATCAGCTTGGCGGCATCATGAGTTCCAGGTTTATGTCTTTGAATCCTCTGCCCTTAAAAAGTTTGTGGTGGTGGAGATCATACTGGGTTACCTTGTATACAAAACAGCCTTTTATCTGAGCCACAACGATTTACTGGCAGGGGCAAGTTCCTGGGCAGGTACCGAAGGTGTGAAACGGTTGCCTGTCTTGATTCGGCGTATTGCCGGAGTTTGAAAAATGTTGAAGAATTGATCTGTAACCGTATGGGGTACGAGACTGCTCTCAAGAACACTTTCTCAGAATACATGGGTGCAAAGATGCTTTCCTGGAACTACAGCTATCTTGTAATTTATATGGAGAAGGGGCAAGTGTGCCCCTTTCTCCAGGTGTCATTTTGCATATGAACAGATCGATTTAACTAAGCTGCTCGCCCAACCAAGAGCTTATTTTGCACGTTCCAAATATTGCTCCAAAGTTAATTTTTGGCTAGTAACCTCGCCGGCGATATAGACACCAACATAACGGACATGCCAAGGCTCATATGAATATCCGGTCAATTTTTCTTGGTCTTTGCCATAACGGATAATAAAACCGTATTTGTGGGCGTTGGCTTTCAGCCATTTGCCTTCTTTGGTGTTGCCAAAACTTTGCTGCAGATCATAACCTGCCGAAGCGCTGGAAATGTCCATGGCGAGTCCGGTTTGATGTTCGCTCTGTCCTGGACGAGCACTTGTTTTATTGGCAACAGCTTCGCCTTTGATGCTGGCATTACGGTCAAAGATTGCTTTCTGCGTAGAATAAGAGCGGTAGCCGGAAACAGCTTTGATATCGATACCGTCTTTTTTAGCGGCGGCAAACAACTTCTCCATTGCTGATGCTGCGACTTTACGCATCTGTTTCTTCGGACTGGAGCCGGAGAAGCTGAATGGGATGTTAGGAACGACCAGATCTTTCGGCTCGTAAGTGGATGGTAAGTTTCTTTTTTTATTTACAAGCACAACGGTGCTAGAGAGGTTCGTCACGGTAGCAACGCCTTTGCTAGAAGTTGTAATGGTACGGCTTGGCGCATTATCGTGCAGAAATTGAGAGAAATTTGAGCTTGCCGCAGAAGCAACCGGGTTAAATATTTGGTTGATCGGAAGTGTAGTAAACGCTGTGCCTGCAAGCACCGAGCCAACCAGAAGTGTCGATATGATGGATTTGCGAGTAAATGAAGACATGATGGGGAATTCCTCCTTGGAATATATTAATCTATAAACCAAGTATACTGGAGGATTATGTCCATAGGTTCTCCAAATGTTTCCGACTTGTAAACAAAGTTTGCAAGAATCTCTTTTTCATTTGGCGATTTGGCGGGAGTAAGAGTGTCATCTCCGAGATAAGAGGTTGGCAATCGAAATAATGGTGGAGTCTAGATTGTAACCGTAGTTTCATGATGTGCACCAGACAAATCGTACATTAGAAAAGTAATGGAAAAGTAGATGAGAGTTCGAATATCGCAGTTGTCAGAGATGGAAGACGCAGGAGATCGGCTGTTGCAGCACAAAAGATACTGGAAGGAGAAATGTAAACGGTGAGGGAGACAGGTGAAAGTGAGTAAAGACATAAAGAGCGTATAGAGCACAAAGTAAAGAGCATAAAGGGAATAAAAAGGGAGGGCATAAGTTATACATCAGCAAAGTCAAGGCATAAGCAAGTAAAACAATTTAAGCAAGTAACTCCAGGCTTTTATCAAGTAAGTTGTAAAAAATCTAACGATCACCACAGACGCTATTTGCCGCTTTTTACACATTCTAAAATTTTAACGATCACCAGAGAGCTTATTCTGCGAAAACAGCCCGTTTTTCAGCCTCAAAGGCTGTTTTCAAAGCAAATAACATTACTGGTGATCGTTAGATTTTGAATCTATCTATTTTGGGCTAAATAAGGTTCCTCATGATCGTTAGAAGTTGGTCCAAGCATCAGGTGCTCGAGAAAGATGGACAAATCATTTTTGCAGACTCAGTAGCCTTTGAATTGGCAGCGGTTAGATGAGAACACATCCGCAAACAAACGCGCTCTTTTCGAGGCGGATCGCTTTCCTACAAGAGCGGCAATACTCTGCTTACCTGCTGTTTAGGATAGAGTACATGCGTTAACAGCACTTGGTGTACCTACTGCGGCAGCGCGTGCATCACGAAGCCGGAGGTTACTGCTGATTACACCCGAATCACTGCTCAAAGTAAAGGCAGGATAGTTTTCTTGTGCATCCAGTTTCATGCTTGATTCCAGGTTAAGCTGGTGTTTGGGATCCACGTAGAATGGAACAAAGTTGGTTTCAATCTGCTCATCCAGCGTTGCCAGTTCATCAACAATCAGCAGCACGACAACACCGTTACATCCGCAGCCTTCCATATCGTAAAATACTTTGAAATAACCCGGTTGATCATTCAAACTTGCTGTCAAACGCGTTGCTGCCAGATCTGTAATTTGCATATGCATATCGCTTCACTCCTCTATATATTGACATCGTCATAAACGGTTAATGAACATTCAACCTGTAGTGCCATTATACCACTTTGTCGAAATTTAAATCATTCATTTTCTTGACTGATCAGTCTGGAATGTATATGATGAGTTTAACGAAGAGGAGGTGGGAACACCAGTTGGGAAGAGCGAAAGAGTTTGACACAGAACAAGTATTACGAAAAGCGACTTCTGTTTTTGGCGCTTATGGTTATGAAGGGACCTCGTTAACGGTGTTACTTAATGAACTCGGCATTGCCCGGCAAAGCCTCTATGACACTTACGGAACAAAACATGATTTGTTTGTCTCTGCTCTGAAGTTTTACGTGCAGCAGAAAACAGAAGCATCGACGCAACTGTTAGAACAAAGCGGCAGTGTACGTGAGGGTATGCAACAATTGTTTGAAGAGGTGGTGAACGTGTTAGCCGATCCCGATCGGCGCAACGAATGTTTTATCATTAACAGCGCGATAGAACAGGCACCTCAGCAACATGAGATCGCTGCGTTTATACAGGCGAATAACCGCTGGATGGAGAACGTATTTTACACTGCACTTTTACGAGGGTGTAATACGGGAGAGTTACAGTTACAAGAAGAAGAACTGCATCGCATTGCACGGTTTCTTAACTATTCAAGGCTTTCGTTCACGTATACGGCAAAAAGTGGTGCGAGTGAGGAAGAGTTGCGGGACCTTGTGCAAACGACGTTGAAGGTGTTGGATTATAATGTAGTTTTGTAGTGTTTTGATGTTTTTAGCGTAAGATGAGTTGTTGTTCTAGAATTTTATAAATGAACGCGAAAAGCGTTTATTTTTTCGTTGTTTATAGACTGATCAGTCCGAAAAAAGGAGAGGGTTTAAATGACAACAACTTTATCCATCGGGCGCTTGTTCTCAAAACAGATGATAGAGCAGCGTAGATAAGAAATTCTTCGTGGGCATTAGATCAATGCATAATCTATTAATACAAGGGATAAGAACATAAGGGAAGCATATAAGATAGATTATAAGGTAGTTTACAAGGTAAATGTACAGGGGATGTCGAATTCGTACACGTATAGACGTAACCTTGAAAAATAGGCTATCGCAAAAGTGGAAGTAGGTCATGCAACTGCTATATTCTCCGTACACGTGAGTGATGAGAATATGGGAGTTGCAAGATTCACTTTTGCAAGGATGGGAGAGAGGATGAGAATGGAGATGTCCGCCAACTTTACAAACCTTGAACGAGGAAGCTGGACAACCGAGCCTGTTCATACCCAACATGATGGAGAGCGGTTGATTGTGCAGGCTCAGGAGGGCAGTGATTTTTGGGAAGAGACTTTCTATGGTTTCTGTCACCGAAATGGACATGCCTTGCTTGCGCCGTGGGATGGGGAACAAGCTGTTGAAGTTTCGTTTGATCTAAATTCGTTCACAGAATTATATGATCAGGCGGGATTAATGCTGTGGCATGGAGAACATCAGTGGATTAAAGCCGGGGTTGAGGTCAATGATGGTGTCGTACATGTCGGTGCTGTTGTCACAGATCAATTCTCGGATTGGTCACTGTCACCTGTACCGGAGTGGGGAGGAAGAATTGTTACGATTCGTGCGTCGTATCACCAGGAATCCGTTATCATTCGTGCGCGTACAGATGAGCATCCGTGGCGTACGATTAGGGTGGCAAGATTTGCTTATCCGGCCCACAAGCAGGCAGGACCGTTCCTTTGCTCGCCTAAACGGGCAGGCTTTGAGGTTGCTTTTACAAGATGGACCTATACTGCGCCAGATACAGACTTGCATTCCGATCCACCGATCGATGATGAAACAGGGAATGGTGCATGAATATATCGTAAAGGTGTACAGTGCGTAGCGGATGAGTTGTCGCCAGAACAGGTAATCCCATGGCATAACAAAAAGGAAGCAAGTTTCCTATAGAGGAACTTGCTTCCTTGCTTCTTTCAATGAATACTCAAGCTTAATGAGTAGTCGGGCATGATTCGTTTCATACATACTCTAATGAATCATAATACCGGGATTAGAGAGCAGAACTGCGCATTAATTTTTTTCGGATTCCTGAGCAGGCTCGTTGTCTTGTTCTTCTTTGTCCTGCATTTCGCGCATACGTTCTTCGTAATCGTCCAGGAACCATAGCGGGTCCATATTATCTTCCTCGCCGTTATAGTTAATGAGGATTTCTTCGCCAGCTTTGATGTCTTTATAAGCATAGAAATCAAAGGTGTGATTTTCGAAGTTAATATCATACGTGGCATTAGGCTCGTAGGAATGATTAATCAGACTGCCGTATCCTAACAGGATCGCGGTATGATTGGCACCGTATTCGAAGACGTAATCCTCCAGAATCGTTTTCTCAATATGCTCGTGATCTTCATTCGGATAAGGTACGACGGGGGCCTGATGGATCAGTTGACCTTTTGCAATATCCACTGTAGCAAATACCCCACGGTTAAACTCACCGCCGTCACCCAGCCTGGACTGTTTTACTTCAATCATGACATTCACCTGATGCTCTCGCTGAGAGCTCCGTTCTATATAATGGTTGTAATTCGTTTAAGGCAAAATTTTACCGCATACGCCGGGATAAGGCAAATGGAACATCACATTTTTAAAATAGGGCGTTGAGTTGTGCCGTAGATAACGCTTATAATATACAAAGAATTAAGTCTATATAGAAAAGGTGTCATGAATGAGTATATTAAATGTAGAAAAATTAAGTCACGGTTTTGGTGACCGTGCTATCTTTAACAACGTTTCATTCCGCTTGCTTAAGGGCGAGCACATTGGTCTGATCGGGGCGAATGGAGAAGGTAAATCCACCTTCATGAATATTATTACAGGTAAGCTTCAGCCAGACGAAGGTAAAGTGGAATGGTCCAAACGTATGCGTGTAGGTTATCTCGATCAGCATGCGGTACTCAGCAAAGGGCAATCGATTCGCGATGTGCTGCGCAGCGCATTCCAATACCTGTTTGACATGGAACAGGAAATGAATGAGATGTACGGCAAAATGGGCGACGTTACGCCAGAGGAACTGGAGCAGCTGCTTGAGGATGTAGGTACCATTCAGGATACACTGACAAACCAGGACTTTTACATGATCGATGCCAAAGTCGACGAAACCGCACGTGGTCTGGGCTTGACCGACATCGGTCTGGATAAAGACGTTAATGACCTGAGCGGTGGACAACGGACCAAAGTACTGCTCGCCAAACTGTTGCTGGAAAAACCGGATATTTTGCTCCTCGACGAGCCGACAAACTATCTGGATGAACAGCATATTGAGTGGCTGAAACGTTATTTGCAGGAATATGAGAATGCATTCATTCTCATCTCACATGATATTCCGTTCCTGAACAGCGTAATTAACCTCATTTACCACATGGAAAATCAAGATTTGACGCGTTATGTGGGCGATTACAACCACTTCCAGGAAGTCTACGAGATGAAGAAACAACAGCTGGAGTCGGCGTACAAACGTCAACAGCAAGAGATTGCAGACCTGAAAGACTTCGTCGCACGTAACAAAGCCAGCGTTGCCACACGCAATATGGCGATGTCCAGACAGAAGAAACTCGATAAAATGGATGTCATCGAGATGGCCAAGGAGAAACCGAAGCCACAATTCAACTTCCGCGATGCGAGAACGTCAGGCAAGCTTATTTTTGAAACGAAAAGCCTGGTTATTGGTTATAACGAACCGTTGTCCAGACCGCTTGATCTGCGTATGGAGCGCGGCCAGAAAATTGCTCTTGTTGGTGCGAACGGGATCGGTAAAACAACCCTGATGCGTAGCATTTTAGGTGAGATTCAGCCTTTGGAAGGGAATGTGCAGCGCGGCGAGAATCTGGAAATCGGATACTTCCAGCAAGAGATGAAAGAAGCCAACTACAATACGTGTATTGAGGAGATTTGGCAGGAGTTTCCTTCCTACACCCAGTTTGAAGTACGTGCCGCACTTGCCAAATGCGGACTGACAACCAAGCACATTGAGAGTAAGGTCGCTGTCCTCAGCGGTGGCGAGAAAGCGAAAGTGCGTCTTTGCAAGCTGATCAATAATGAGACTAATCTGCTTGTACTTGACGAGCCGACGAACCACTTGGATGTGGATGCGAAGGATGAGTTGAAACGTGCGCTTCAAGCGTACAAAGGCAGCATCCTGCTGATTTCACACGAACCTGAATTTTACCGTGACGTCGTGACAGACACATGGAACTGCGAATCCTGGACGACGAAAGTTTTCTAAAAGGCGCGTATTTCACTTGCATAGCGCATGTGGAATACGCGTTTTTTGTCATTTAAGAGAAAGGGTGAAATAGGACCAAAGAATGGTTGACAGCCCTAAAAGCAAACGATATTCTAATTTTAGAAAGCGGTTACAATTTGCGTTTAAGAAACCTGTTTTACGACATGGGCAAAAAAAGAAACGCTTCTCGGTTCTCCGTAACGTGGATGATTGCACCTGCCTGAGTAAACGGGTCTTTTTTTGCTCTTGAATGAAACCGGTTTCATTAATTGGGGAGGTGTGATCAGCGGAGAAGTATGGTCTGTGCTCTGATTGACTGATTCATGTGTACTAGAAGTTTAATCACTACGCTGGATGTGTAAGGAACCTGCTTATATTTTCAGACGCAAAGGAGCGAATCGAGATTGGATAAACTGAGAAAACCGGTTGCAATCCTGTTATCCGCTGCACTGATGTTCTCTTCAGGACCATTAATGTACCCGAACAAGGTTCTTGCAGATGAAGCTCTTATTCCCGGATTGTGGATTCAAGACGATTTTTCCGATGGAGATTATACCGTTTCACCTGAATGGCATGTGATCTCAGGCCAGTGGCAAGTGACATCAGATCCGGCGGACGCATCCAACCAGGTTCTTTTTCAAAATGGAACCGATGAAGGTTTTATCACAACGGGGGAGTCCATTCCGGATAAGACAGTGTCAATGCGTTTTTATACAGGAGCGGGTGAGGGATTTCCCGGAATTTTACCGCGGTTTCAAGACAAGAGCAACTATTACTACTTCCAAATGCAGATGCCCGGCAACAAACTCGTTTTCAGCAAAAGAGTAAATGGCGCAGATACTACGCTAAAATCGGTGGACTACACATTTAACAAAAATACATGGTATACGCTTAAAGTGGCGGTATCGGGGACCTCGATCCGCGGTTATATCACCGAAAATGGGATGGACCGATTGGTTTTTGATCTGATGGATACATCTATTGCAACCGGTACAGTTGGCATTCGAAATAAGTGGCAGACCGTACATATTGATGATGTAATGATCGCGGAGCCGCCTCAAGTGAATGAAGCTGTGCTTGCAAAGGATGGAGAGACGGCATCTTCGATTTCCTTGCATTGGCCGGAGATTGAAGGGGCGACAGGGTACCGTCTGTACCGCTCGAATATGCTGGAAGGCGGTTACGCTTATGTAAGTAAGACATCATCAACAAGTTATGTGGATGAAGGACTAAGCTCGGATACAGCCTATTATTACAGACTTGCGTATGACTACGGGGCATTAACCGAGTCACAGTGGTCTGCTCCGCTTGAAGCCAAAACGGCTGCCGAGGCTCCGCAACCACCGGGTGATCTGAAGGCGACAGCAATGACAGCGACAAGTGTCAAATTGACCTGGAATGCAGTAAATAAGGCAAGTGGTTATCGTGTCGTTCGCGCCGAGCAAGGAACAGAAGTATATGAACAGGTATACGACGGCAACCATTTGTCGTTTACGGATCAGGCACTTGAGCCTGGAAAGAGCTACAGCTATCGGGTGACGGCGTACAATGCTGCGGGTGAATCGACATTTAGTACAGCGGAAGCGCAGACGTACACGGTAGATTCTCCTTCAGGATTTGGTGTTACTGCTACAACGGATACATCCATTTCTTTAGGGTGGGATGCACTGCCCGGAGCAGAAGTCTCCTACACGGTGTCGAAGGCGACAAGCGCTTCAGGGACGTATCAGCAAGTCTACTCAGGGAAGGCGACTTCGTTAGACGACACAGGTTTGACGATGGGCACGGGTTACTTTTATACGATTCAGGCCAATGTGGACGGAATGGACACTCCTGTATCTGCACCGCTTGGAGTATCCACGGTGCGCACAAGTATTACGCCAGGACAATTGTGGCCGGATCAAAACGGCAAACCGATTGATGCTCATGGCGCAGGTTTCTTTTACGATGAAAAAACAGAAAAATATTACTGGTATGGCGAATATCATACGGGCGGTTGGCCTGCTGCAGGGGTGCGTGCCTATTCTTCCAAAGACCTGATGAACTGGACAGACGAAGGCATGGCACTGACGATGCTTCAGTCGATGGACGATTTTGACACAAACCCGTTAATTAAGGAACTCTATGCGGGTCGCGAGGATCGTGTGGACATCTGGGCAGATATTCGCAAAGGACGGATTATCGAACGGCCAAAAGTCATTTACAATGATAAAACGAAAAAATATGTCATGTGGGCCCACATGGATGGAGACAAGGACCCTTACAACAATAATGCCAATTATGGTAAAGCGAAGGCCGGTTATGCAATAAGTGACTCACCTGCTGGACCTTTTATATATCAGAAGAGCTACCGTATGGACATGGCTCCTGAGGGCGAGAAGGACTATTTCCCAAGTGACAGAGGTATGGCCCGTGACATGACACTATTTAAGGATGATGACGGCACGGGTTACCTAATTTACTCCAGCGAAGAAAATCTGACTTTATACATTTCAAAGCTCACCGAGGATTACAGTGACGTCACGGGCTGGCATAAGCAAGGTCTTAAGGATGATAAAGGCAATCCTGTTCGCGATAGCGTGTATCAGGCGGAATACGGCGTAGACTATGTTCGGGTATTCCCTGGTGGACAACGTGAAGCACCGGCTATGTTCAAGTATCAGGGCAAATATTATATTTTAACATCAGGTGCAACAGGCTGGGCTCCTAACGAGAACAAAGTTACGGTCGCGGATCATATCTTCGGACCTTGGTCGGCGATGACAAATCCGTTTGTTCGCACACTGCCAAGTGATCCAGATCCCGGGAAGGCATTTGGCACACAGACAACTTCGGTCATCCCGGTTGATCCGGAAAAAGGCAAATTTATTTACGTGGGAGATACTTGGAATGGAGGCAATTTCGCCAATGATGCAGCCAAATACGTGTTTTTGCCGATTGAATTCGGTATAGGCTCAGACATTGCGATCAAGTGGTATAACAGCTGGACACCTGATCTGTTAAATTCCATGGGTAAGGTGGAAATCGCAGATAAACTGCCAGAAGTGGTGAAACTTGGGGAAGTTCCTGTCCTGCCTTCCACCGTAAAGGTGCGTGATGGAAATCATCTCGTGTCAACGCCAGCCGTCTGGACAATTGATCATCGCGCGATGACAGCGGAGGATTTTGCCAAGCCTGGCCCGCTCACGCTCCAGATCACAACACCTGAGTATAACAACAAAACACAGGCGGTTCGCGTGTTTATTATTCCCGAAAATACACTATACTTTGTGAACAGCGGTGGTTATGATACGGCAGATTACAAGCTGATGAGTAGTTATATGAAAGATACCCTCATGCATCCGGGAATTGTGGATCAGATGTATGCTCCGGCTGAAGGTCAATCCTGGGGATATGTTAGTGCCGATGCGCTGCCTTCCGGATCAAGCGGCGGTGATATATTCTCAACCGTACGTTACCTGAATGGTGGCAATGTCAGCAATTCTCCGAAAGGCAAAGATTTGACGTATAGCTTTGAGGTAGCCAACGGTAAATATGATGTGTATGCAGGATTCAATGACCCGTGGACGAATACTTCACGCCGGGCGGATTTTATTGTTAACGGTACAAACACCGGGGCGGTTGCCTATATACCTGCAAGTGTTCGTGCTCACCAGGGCATTGAGGTATCTAATGGTAAACTGGATGTCACGGTACGCAATACGGCATCCCAGGACCCGCTAATCAGCTGGATTATGATTGTAAAACCTGAACCAACGTCTCCTGTATATGGAACCGGGGGCCTGCATTCGGTTTCTGCCACGAATGCAAGTGTAACGCTTGAGTGGGATACATTATCCGGAGCGTCAACTTATAGGCTTTATCGTTCGAATCAAGATCAAGGAACTTACGAGAGAATCTATTCCGGCGCACTTCCAGAGTATACGGATTCTGGGCTGAACGAAGACACGGTTTACTATTATAAAGTCGAGGCATTGGACGATTCAGGCCAATCCCTCAAAGGATTGTCTGATCCTTATCAAGTCACAACAACCCGGCGGACGGCTGCCGACGTAGCTTCAGGTATTACAACGCTTGAACAGCCAACGACAGCTTCTACAAAAATGAAACTGCCTTTGCTGCCTCAAGGGTTTACAGCTTCTATTCACTCAAGTACAGCTCCGTCTATAATCAAGCTGGACGGAACAATTATTTTACCAGCCCGTGAAACGACGGTCTGGATTGAACTTGAAATCACACGCGCATCCGATGGGAGCAAAGCCACAACGTCCCCTTTGGTCGTTGACGTACCTGCACGTACAACGTCTCCAGGCGGTAATGATGGGAATACTTCGAATCCGGGCAGCAACGGTGGTCAGGTTGGCAATAACAATAACACCTCAGGCACAGGACAATCCCAGTCGTCAACTCTACCTGTTATAGAAAAGGATCGTGCTGTTCTTGAATTACAGGCCTTATTGGCTCCAGAAGGAAATGCACATTCTAAAGTCGATGCTTCTGCAATTGAAGCTGCGCTCAAAGCCGCACCTCTTACAGGAGCAGGTCAACGACTGGTTGAATTTCGGTTGAAGTCTGTTCCAGAAGCGACGGCATATGAGCTGGCACTGCCAGTGTCATCCCTGTTGAAGCAGAAGCCATCCGATGTTTTCCGTATCGTGTCTGCGTTTGCAACGGTGGAGTTGCCTGCTAATTTGCTGGCTAAAGAGGGAACCAGAGAGGGTATGGCAACTATTCGATTGATCCGCACACCGCTTCCGCAAGGGATAACGGATCGTTTGGGAGCAGTGCATGGTGTAAAGCTCGAATTTAGCCTTAATCATCAGACCTTCATGCCTGATAGCGGGATTTCAATGGAGTTACCGTACACCTCATCAAAAGATACCGTGGCCGACAACGTTGTTGCAGTGCAAATCGGGTCAAGCGGAGTAATAACTCCGCTTCCACAGAGTTATTACGATCCGGGACGCGGTGAGCTTGTATTTTCTGCAAAATCTTTATCATTGACTGGTGCATATGCTGCCCTATCTATGGAAGAGAACTTTTCGGATCTAGCCGGAGCGCCATGGGCACAAAAAGCGATGGAGGCACTTGCTGTTCGGGGCGTGGTAGATGCAACAGGTAGTGAGGACAGCAGACAGCTACATCCCAAACAGGAGATGACACGCGGGCAATATGTACAGTGGCTGGTAGCTTCGCTTGGTCTAAACGGGAGTTCTACTGAACCATTCAAGGATGTGAATGAACAATCTTCTTATTATAAGGCTGTTAACATAGCGCGATCACTCGGTATTACGGATGGGGCTGGAGATGGACGTTTCATGCCAGAGTCCACAATTACTCGTCAGGAGATGATGACCTTAACAGTAAGGGCGCTCGCTGCGGGTGGACTCATTGATGATGGAGCACAGAATTCTTCCGCAGCTGATCTTGCTCGTTTCCGGGATGCAGGCAAAATCAACGCGTATGCAAGAGAGAGTGTAGCTTCGCTTGTGAACCTGGGCATCGTGGGTGGTTACAACGGTGAAATAAAACCTTCGGCTGAAGCCAACCGGGCCGAATCTGCTGCACTAATCTATGCAATGATGAGCAAGCTGGTTTGGAAAAAGTGATGAATCATTCCTCTGTCACTTTCATATGAAAGCGGTTTGTTCTTCCTCCATTCATTTTAGTTTCTGGTGTATCTTATAAAAGACATTAAAGCTTGTTTTAACCTGAAGTCGGGTTAAAGCAAGCTTTTTTGCCGTTCATTGTCGATTGTTGCTGACGAAGTGCAAACCGAAGATTCGCACGTTTTGTTCCTTTATCAGGGAAACTGATAAATGGTATAAAATCATTGAAATTGACCCTAATCCCCCGGTGTGTTAGGTTCTAGAGAGAAGAAATTAATATGATCATTTTAGTAGGAATTAAAATCGAAGTAATGCGTGAGGTGGCAGATGGTGGAACTTCAAGTGACAAATAGTCCTTTTAATCAAGAGCAGGTAGAATTGCTCAATCGACTTATTCCTACATTAACGGACGGACAACGACTCTGGCTTGGTGGGTATATTGCAGCGTTTCAAGCAGGTGTGGTAACACCACAGACAGATCTGATTGGGCAGTCTGCGGTAGCAGCTCCAGTCAGTGCTCCGGCCGTTTCCCGCGAAGTTACAGTGCTGTACGGTTCCCAGACAGGAAATTCAATCGGACTGTCGAAAAAACTCGGAAAGAAGTTGGAAGAGCAAGGACTGCAAGTGACCTTGTCATCCATGGGGGATTTCAAACCGAACGGATTGAAAAAAATTGAGAATCTTCTCATTGTGGTCAGCACACATGGGGAAGGCGAACCGCCGGATAATGCGATTCCGTTTCATGAGTTCTTGAATAGCAAACGTGCTCCAAAGCTGGATGGACTTCGTTATTCAGTGCTGGCGCTCGGCGATACCTCTTATGAGTTCTTCTGTCAAACTGGTAAGGATTTTGATAAACGACTACAGGAACTGGGCGCCACAGCTTTGGTTCCACGAGTAGACTGTGATGTTGATTTTGATGAGCCAGCTGCATCGTGGATGAATGATGTACTTGCTTCGCTTAGCAGTACAACAGCTACTGCGGGTGCGGTAACCACTGAAGCAATCACAGCCGCGGTAAGCGGTGGAGAATCGGAATATAATCGTACAAACCCGTTCAAGGCAGAGGTGCTGGAAAATCTCAACTTGAATGGTCGAGGATCAGATCGTGAGACACGTCATATTGAGCTGTCTTTGGAAGGTTCCAATCTGGACTATGAGCCGGGCGACAGCCTGGGTGTGTTCCCTGAGAATCATCCGCGCCTCGTGGATGAATTGATTGCAGCTATGGGGTGGAACGCGGACGAGCGTGTTACAGTGAACAAAAGCGGCGATCAGGTATCGGTATACGAAGCACTGCTGCGTCATTACGAAATTACAGCAGTAACCAAACCGGTGGCAGAACAACTCGCCAAGTTGAGTCCAGGAAACGAATTAACAGCATTGCTTGCCAACGATTCCGAATTCCGTAACGTTATGAACAGCTGCGATCTGCTTGATGTGGTTCAGGATTATGCATTGAAGGGCATTCCAGCCGCACAGTTTCTAGCCGTTCTCCGGAAAATTCCGGCACGTCTGTACTCCATTGCGAGTAGCTCCAAGTCTTTCCCGGAGGAGGTTCATCTGACGGTTCGGACTGTGCGTTATGAAGCGCGTGGCAGACAACGTTATGGTGTATGCTCGGTGCATCTCGCTGAACGAATCGAAGCTGGTGACACCTTGCCAGTATATATTCAGCATAATCCCAACTTCAAATTACCCGAAAATCCGGATACACCAATCATTATGGTTGGACCTGGAACAGGGGTAGCCCCATTCCGATCTTTCCTTGGCGAAAGAGAAGAAACGGGTGCAGAAGGAAAAACATGGCTCTTCTACGGGGACCAGCACTTTGCTACAGACTTCCTTTACCAAACGGAGTGGCAACGCTGGCTCAAAGATGGCGTTCTGACGAAGATGGATGTTGCTTTCTCTCGTGATACGGAACAAAAAGTATATGTACAGCATCGCATGCTGGAACATAGCAAGGAATTGTACCAATGGCTTCAGGAAGGGGCAAGCGTGTATATCTGCGGCGATGAGAAAAAAATGGCTCATGATGTGCATGCGGCGCTGATTACCATTCTACAGCAGGAGGGCGGCTTGTCGCCTGAGCAGGCTGCGGATTACATGACACGGTTGCAACAGGAGAAACGTTATCAGCGGGATGTGTATTAATCCAAGGCTAAGCCGGAAGGTTATATTCCGCAGAAACGAGAGGAGAAAGCGGCATGGCTTATAATAACTTACTTAATCCGCAGCGTACCAACAGCGATGTGGAAGATATAAAGATCAAGAGCAATTACTTGCGTGGAAGTCTCACGGAGACACTGGCCGATCGCATTACTGGCTCAATTCCCGAAGATGATAACCGTCTGATGAAACATCATGGCAGTTACATGCAGGATGACCGTGACCTGCGTAATGAGCGCAATAAATCCAAGCTGGAGCCTGCATATCAGTTCATGCTACGTGTGCGTGCTTCCGGGGGAATCGTAACGCCGGAGCAGTGGTTGATGATGGATCGTGTTGCCCATAAATATGCAAATCAGACGATCCGCCTGACAACCCGCCAATCGTTTCAGCTACACGGGGTGTTGAAATGGGATCTTAAAAATACGATTCGAGAGGTCAACGACTCTTTGCTAAGTACACTCGCTGCATGTGGAGATGTTAACCGTAACGTGATGTGCAACCCGAATCCGAATCAGTCTGAAATTCATGCTGAAGTGTATGAATGGGCTTGTCAGGTGAGTAATCATCTGGACC
Organism: Paenibacillus amylolyticus; assembly: GCF_003719335.1. Classification (GTDB taxonomy): domain Bacteria; phylum Bacillota; class Bacilli; order Paenibacillales; family Paenibacillaceae; genus Paenibacillus; species Paenibacillus amylolyticus_D. Next base: position 327,705 of record NZ_RIAS01000003.1, on the reverse strand, counting down.
CGCGTACTCGCGCATATCATGAACTGTGGCTCGATGGGGAGAAAGTCATTGACTCCCAGGATTCGGACGAAGAGGTTGAACCGATTTACGGCAAGGTGTACTTGCCGCGTAAGTTCAAAATTGGTATCGCGGTACCGCCATCCAATGATGTGGATGTATTTTCACAAGATCTTGGTTTTATTGCCATTGTAGAGAACGGCAAGCTGCAAGGATTCAACGTATCTGTTGGTGGAGGAATGGGCATGTCTCACGGAGATCCGAAGACATATCCTCAAGTATCCAAAGTCATTGGTTTCTGTACACCAGAGCAGATGATTGATGTTGCAGAGAAAACGGTCATGATTCAGCGTGACTACGGGGATCGTGCGGTTCGTAAACATGCGCGTTTCAAATATACAATCGATGACCACGGTCTGGAGTGGTTTGTTGGTGAGTTAACGAGCCGTCTTGGCTGGAGTCTGGAAGCGGCACGTGCATACCATTTTGACCATAATGGAGATCGTTATGGCTGGGTGAAGGGCAGTAATGGCAAGTGGCATTACACGTTGTTCATTCAGAATGGACGGGTAAAAGATGTAGAAGGCTATCCGCTCATGACGGGTTTGCGTGAAATTGCCAAAATACACACCGGGGATTTCCGTCTGACGGCGAACCAAAACCTGATTATTGGCAACATCAGCAGCCAGAAAAAGAAAAAGATTGAAGCATTAATGCAACAATACAATCTGACCGATGGAGCTCACTATTCAGCACTTCGCAGAAGTTCTATGGCTTGTGTTGCACTCCCGACCTGTGGTCTTGCCATGGCTGAGTCGGAGCGTTATCTACCATCCTTGATTGACAAACTGGAGCCTGTACTGGATGAAGCGGGTTTGAGGGATGAAGAGATTGTCATTCGTATGACAGGTTGCCCGAATGGATGTGCTAGACCGATGCTGGCAGAGATTGCTTTTATCGGAAAGGCACCAGGCAAGTACAATTTCTATCTCGGTGGTAGCTTTACAGGTCATCGTCTGAACAAATTGTATCGCGAAAACATCGGTGAAAATGAGATTCTGGAGATACTGACACCGATGATTAATCAATATGCAAAAGAGCGCAACGAAGGTGAGCATTTCGGAGATTTCGTGATTCGTGCGGGGTATGTCCCTGAAGTGTTGGACGGAAGACAGTTCCACGCGTAACTTGCTGCTTATTCAAAAAGCATTCCTTACGGAGTGCTTTTTGTTTCTTAGATGCAGAATCGTTTGGTGAGATGAACTTGTTGAACCAAGCGCAACACGATATAATGACAAAGTAGAAAGCAGATTACATGTTGAAAGTGAGCGGAAACGATATGGGTCGTAAGTGGAATAATATTAAGGAAAAGAAAGCGTCAAAAGACGCAAACACAAGCCGGGTCTACGCGAAATTCGGCGTTGAAATCTATGTAGCGGCGAAGAAGGGCGAACCGGACCCAGAAGCGAACCGGGCACTGAAGGTCGTTCTGGAGCGTGCCAAAACGTATAATGTACCTAAAGCAATCATAGACCGTGCGATGGAAAAAGCAAAAGGTAGCGGCGATGAGAACTATGAAGAGTTGCGTTACGAAGGCTTCGGGCCAAACGGTGCGATGGTCATCGTGGATGCGCTCACGAATAACGTAAACCGTACAGCACCTGAAGTGCGTTCTGCGTTTAACAAAAATGGGGGCAACATGGGTGTGAGTGGTTCCGTTGCTTACATGTTTGATCCTACAGCAGTCATCGGCGTTGAAGGTAAAAATGCTGAGGAAGTGCTGGAAATCATGTTGGAAGCAGATGTAGATGTGCGTGATATCGTGGATGAAGATGAAGCGGTTATCGTATACGCTGAACCAGACCAATTCCACGCCGTACAAGAAGCATTCAAAGCTGCGGGTGTGAACGAGTTCACCGTAGCCGAGCTGACGATGCTTGCGCAAAACCACATTGAATTGCCTGCGGATGCCCAAGTTCAATTCGAGAAGCTGATTGATGCGCTTGAAGATTTGGAAGATGTTCAACAGGTGTATCACAATGTGGAGTTTGTGTAAGCGAGCAAGGGATTAACTCAGTCTGATAGTTTTTGATTTATTCATATCGGGATTTCCCAGAGCAATCTACTTAACTTACTTACGTATGATCAAAATTTAAGTATGTTCTAAAATGTACGAATTAAAAAAGAGTGTCTATCCAATCCATTCCGATTGGGAGACACTCTTTTTGGCTATGTCTAAGATTTACTCGGCAAAGTGTGGGCTTGCTTATCCGATGAATCGGATGTTTCTTTTTTCAGTCCGCCAAACTTGAATAGTATAATGCCACCTACAATGACGAGGACTCCGAGGAGTTGGTTCCATGAGAATGGAATTTGCTCCAGACCAAGCCAACCCATAGAATCAAATAGTAAAGCGAAGCTTAACTGAGAGGTTAATACGATGGAGATTGCATAAGTTGGGCCGAGCAGCTTCATGCCTTGAACGAGACAGAAAACGACACCTACACCAATCGCACCACTCAGCCAGTACCACGACTGCATATGCTGAAAGCTAAATGTATTTTTACCTTCAACGAGGAGGGAGATTACAAAAGAAGCGATAAATCCGGTAAATAACACCATCGTAGTTGTTGACCATGAACCGGTGCGTTCATTGACTTTACTGTTAAATATCGTTTGCAGGCTTACCAGTGAACCGGCCAGCAGCGCAAGTAAAATACCTGTAATGATCATGCGTGTCCTAACTCCTTATTCATAAATGTTGTGTCCCGCAATGTGCCGAAGGCCTGCACGATTTTTAATGCGGATTAATCCTTGATCCCGTTGAATGTAACCGTCAGCACATAGCTTCTGAATCACCCGATTCAAATGGCGATAGCTGGTGCCGATCAGGTTGGCAATGTCGGTCAGATTAAATGCGTCGAGTTCCTCATGCATTACGGTTCCGCCTTCATCCGTCGAGATGGATAACAGATAACTGGCTAAACGAACATCCACCGGATACATCAGATTAAAGTTCGAAAAGTTCGAATCAATGTAAAACTTGTGTGAGATGATTTTTAGTAGAAATTGCAGTAATGGTGCGTAATCACTGGCAAGCTCAGTGAGCCAGCGGTAATGAATACGTAGCATCACAACAGGGGACACCGCCTGAACGGTGTTCACGATGTTACTCTCACGCACATATTCGATGTCTCCCACCACTTCAAGCGGTGTTTTGAAACAGAGCACGAGTGTTTTGTCTTGTGGAGAGGTAGTGAAAATTTTAATTTTTCCTTCTACCAAGACATATAAGTATTCGGAAGCTTCGCCTTCGCGGCAGATCAGCTCACATTTTTCGAATTGACATAGGGTCATATGAGGACGCAGGTGTTCGTGAAAAACCGCCTCCAATTGATACTGTTTCAAATAGTCTATGATTTGCTGCGATTCATGAATCTCTTCCATGCGGTTCTCACCTCTGCGTTAATTGTGTTGAAACTACAGCTTCATAATGATGACACCGGCGATCATTAGAGCAATACCTAGGAATTGCGGCAGTTTCATTTTTTGTTTGAGCACGCCGAACCATCCATTGCTGTCGATCAAAAAGGTTAGAAACAATTGGGCAATCAACAAAGCCGAGATCGTAAAAGTCACGCCAATTTGCTGAATCGCAGAGACTTCACTGAAAATAATAACTGCACCAAATGCGCCTCCGGCAAGATACATCGGTTTAACTTGTTTAATCCCCTGAAGATTGGCGTCTCGCACAAACATCAGGATGATCGCCGCGAGTATAAATCCCGTTAACTGGGTGATCGTGGCGGCCTGCCATGTCCCCATATCGGTGCTGATTCTGGTGTTAGCAACCCCTTGCAGCGTAATACAGGCTCCGCCCAGCAGGGCAAAAATAATTCCTCTCATCTTTCTTCGTACACTCCTTCAATGCATGACTTCGACTTCTATTAAATGATAAATGCCTCCAAATAGCCAAGGACAAATGTCCTGAGTCTGGAATGAATAGCATCTAGCGTACACTAAAGCTTTAGGATATTCCAGAAAAGCAAGGAAAGAGGTAGCAAAAGAAGGAAGGAGTAAGGAAGTGGACTAACGATCAGCAAAAGCACTATTTCACCAAACGAGTTCAAAACGCTGGATACGCGGCAAAATCACGCAAATAGGGTCCTCCAACACAGCCTAACGTTAAAACACCTTAAATACAGGCTGTTCCTTCACAAAAGTAACTTTGATCTCTGGAAAACACTCATTCAGTCTGTCCGCTAAAAGTTTCATTCCTGGTGCCTCACTTTCGGCATGTCCAACCATGATGAGTGCTTTGGATTTACCTTGTTGCGCAGCATCACGAATATACTCAGGCGTTTCCCATTCAAATCCTTCCCCTGCGATAATCAGGTCAACCTGTTCATTCCGAAAAAGAGGTATCGTAACATGTCCATTTCCACGAAATCCAACCAGAACGGCAACGTGTCTGCAAACGATTTCAGAATTACCCGCAATGCGAACATAGTCAATACTTAGCCGTTCCTTTAATTGTCGAGCAACTTCCTGAACGGTCATTCCTTCTGGAAATGCAACGATATCTGACTCTGCCGTTCGCCCGCTCAGATATGTAGTCCAGCCGAGCTGCTGGATGAGTCCATCTGTAATACCATCTGGCTCGAAGCGGTGAATAACATCATGGCAACGAAAAAGAGCAATGCCTGCTTGGTTGATCAAGTTTCTTTTATCTGCATAAACGGAATCGTTCTCAAGCCAATCGGTCGCACTGTGATGATTATAAAATGGGGATTCATGGGCAATAATCAGATTAGCTCCGCCCTGAATAGCCTGTTCAATGACATGTTGTGTAGGCATAAAAGTAACCACGATTCCTGTTACAAACTGATCTAGTGAACCCGTGATCAACTGATCAACCGTATTCTCTGGAAGTGTAATCCCCTCCGTGAGGTGGAGTATAATCTCTTGTACCGTGAAATTTTTTTGTTCTGTCATATCTTTAATTTCCATTAGCTTCATTCCTCCAAAATAAGGATATAGTGTTTAGTGTATCATCTTTATAGTTAAAAGCCAGCTATACATACGATACTTCATTGCCCTGAAAATAAATGGTTTCCAGAGAGAATTTACAGTACTCTAGTAATGCTCAATTCATACTTGACCAGTGCTGACAGCACATCATGTAACTCAAAAGTTATCCTAACAACGTTAGTGGAAAACCAGCGCGCAAGCCAAGTGAATTCATGTAGTTTTCTTATACGAGAGAACGTATACTTACATAGAGTCTTTTTTGAATTGGGTAAAATTTACTATATTCGCAATGGATTCTTACGCCATTCATAGCCTAGATTTACATCACTATACGAAAGGGGATAACGACATGACGGCAGTTAGCATTATGGAACGTCTGAAGAGTGAGACGGCACATTATCATAGACAAGTAGAACAGAACCCCTATGCGAAAGGAATTATGGATTCGACCATAACGATTGAACAATATAGAGCGTATTTGGAGAAATTCTACGGATTCCTGAAACCACTGGAGGATCAAGCGATTAAGCAGTCTTTTTGGGCAGAAACAGGACTGGATATCGATGTAAGAGGCAAGGCTGGTTTATTAGAGCAAGATCTAAGGGATCTTGGCTTAAACGAGGAGCAGATCAAGCAAATTCCACAATGTAACGACAATGATGTACCCGACATTTCTACACCTGCAAGACTGTTCGGATATCTCTATGTCATTGAAGGCTCCACCAACGGTGGCCAGATTATGACCAAACGTTTGTCACAATTTTTGCCTATAGAAGCGGACCGTGGACTGCAATATTTCAACGCATACGGCACGCAGAGACGCACGAGATGGAGCGAGTTCATGCAGTTGTTACAGCAATCGATTCAGACATCCGAGGATGAAGATATCGTTGTGTATACAGCCTCGGAGACATTCCGGCTACTGGATCAGTGGGTTAACACGTAAGAACTACGCCCGAAACACCCCATTAGCTACCCGACGTAAGTTCTGTTTTAAAGAAACAACACATGCTGAGAGGGGATATTTAAGTTCATGGCTGAACCTAGGTCGAGGCAAGAAATGAGTCTGCTTAACCGCACCTTACTCCCGCAAGGGACTTATACCAAGGATCCGATCGACCTAAATAATTGCGATAAGGAGCCTATTCATATTCCCGGCTTTATCCAGCCACATGGTGTACTTCTGGCTATCGATTCCAGGGGTACAGCAACCATCGTGCAGTGTAGCCAAAATACACATGACCATCTGGGCATCCATTACTCGGATATTTTAGGCATGCCTTTAAGCGACTTGATCGCTGAAGAAGATGTAAACAAGCTCCTGAACAACCGCTCAAGCGCAGCTGTGACGTCAGACTTGCATTATATGGATTTGATAATAGATGTATCAGGGGAAGAGAAGGTTTTTTCATCGGTCCTGCATGAGAGCGAAGGTCTGTTGATTCTTGAACTCGAGCCTTATTATGAAAAAGAAAACATCGAATCGAACGATTTTGAATGGATATCCCGTTTCTTCGGAAGAATCAAAAGCACGGACAGCCGCGTGGAGGCGAGTCAGATTGCGGCTGAACAGCTCAAAGAAATGCTTGGATATGACAGAGTCATGATCTACGAATTTGACGAGCAATGGAATGGTAAAGTGATTGCGGAAGCAAGCGAACCGGAACTCGAACCTTTTCTAGGGCATCACTATCCAGCCTCAGACATTCCCAAGCAAGCAAGGGAGCTGTATCTTCGTAACTGGCTACGTACCATTGTCAATGTGAATTACACGCCTGTTGAAATCGTACCTACGTTGCAGCCCCTTACGGGAAAATCTTTGAACTTAAGTTTATCTGTTTTGCGGAGTGTATCTCCGCTTCATATTGAATATTTGCAAAACATGGGCGTGGGTGCTACCGTGACCATTTCACTCATCCATGATAATCAACTCTGGGGACTTATTACGTGTCATCATTATTCTGCAAGATACGTCCCGCATCGTGTTCGTACTCTGTGTAACTTCCTGGGAGCCTTTTTCTCCAATGAGTTGTTCCAGCGTCAGCAGCTGGATGATTATCAGGCAGAGATTAAGTCCCGTGAGGCTGCTACGAGGATCGTTAACATTTTTATCGGCAATACAAGCCCGGCGCGTGTGGTGGAAGAGCTGCAAGGAGAGCAGGAAACCATTCTTCGGTTAATGAATGCATCCGGTGCGGCAATATGTTACCAGGACAAGCTACTGTTATTTGGTGAGACTCCGACAATTGGGCAAATTCGTGAACTGGCAGGATGGCTGGCTGGACAGGCAGAGGATCACAGCTATAACACGTCGAAGCTGAGTCTGGAATACGAGACAGCCAAACGATATCAAGATGTAGCCTCAGGGGTTATTTATGTTGCCATCTCACCGGGTCACCATAACTATATGTTATGGTTCCGTCCCGAGGTGGTTCAGGTGGTAGAATGGGCTGGTGATCCGGCAAAAGCCGTGCTGAAGACGGATGATGGTGTACGTTTGTCTCCGCGTAAATCGTTTGAAAAATGGAGGGAAGTTGTGCAATCGACCTCGTATCCATGGACAACGAGAGAGCTGAGCATATTACCTTTGCTAAAGTCTATTGTACGTCGCCAGACGGAAAATCAGCTGGCTCAAGCCGAGGAGCACGCCTTTCAGAATGCGCGTATTCTGAAGCGAAACGAGCAACGTTACTTACAATTGATGGACTTCTCGCCCGTTGCCTTTTTCACACTTACCGAAGGGCGGATTATTTACTGTAACATGATGGCTGCCGAACTGTTTGGATATGAAAATGCAGGCAGTCTAATCGGGAAGAGTTTCAACGATTTTTTGCCCGATAATACACGGGATATATTACGGCAAGACTTTGAAAAATTACAGCTCGACATCACAAGTTTGATGAACAATCAGTTATATTTTACAACAGCTTCTGGTATGTCTTTGCTCTTTGAGATTACAATGGCCTCCGTCGTTCATGCTGGCAAACCTTCAGTCATGTTGTTGCTTCGCAGCAGAACATCACAACAGGAGCAGGATGATTATAGCGAAACAACAAACCGATTGCGCAATTACCTGACCACCGATCCGTTAACCGATATGCCGGTTCAAACGGTGTTCAAGCAGCAACTTGAAGGGGATTGGGATGATTGCTTGCAGGAAAACTGCAGTCTGGGGCTGTTGATCATTGATATTGATGATTTCCGCTCTTACAATACTGCGTATGGCTTGCAAGGCGGCGACCTGTGTCTACAGTGGATCGGCGAGGTGCTAACGGTGGTTAGTGAACAGCATAACGCTCTCATTTCTCGCCAGCGCGGAGGTACATTTATGCTGAAATTAAAAGACACAACGTCGGCATATTTATCTGAACTGGCTGAGGAGATCAGGCAACATGTGCTGGCTCTGCAAATCCAGCGAGAGCTCACGGGTCAGAGTGGTGTGGTTACGGTCAGCGTTGGCGGGGCGGTTCTGCTTCCTGATGAACACACTATGGCAAGCGATTTAATCGAGCTGGCTACTCAAGCTCTGTCCCAAGCCAAGGATGAAGGCAAAAATCGTACGCGAGTTGTGTGATGAAACAGAGATAGTGACCCAAGACAAGTCAGGGAGCTAGAAGTAAAGAAATGAGCAGTCTATCGAAACGATGGGGTGCTCTTTTTTTATTCAAACTGCAAAAGTTGGCAGAATCACGAATCTAATAAATTTTTTTGTCACTTGCTATGTAAAGTATGATCGTATATAATCTAGAAAATGACAATATAATCCATTAAAATCCAATTAAATGGATTATACTATCTATATATTACATTTGATGAACAATTACCCTCAAAGTGTATACCCAAGAAATTTATGATCTACTGCAGTGGTCGTAAGGAATCAGAATCTGTCACGGCCTAGTATTATCTTGGGTTCAATTATTTATAAACGTTCTTATACATGTAGTATTTTCATGCTAATCGATTCGAAATACAAATATTAATAGAGAGGTGATCAGGAGAATGATGGAAAATAAAGATGAGCTTGTCGGTGGAAGAGTGGGAAAGATTCATAAAGTGGACGAGACCGTAGTTCGTCCAGCCAATGTATGGACTCCGAATGTGCATAATTTTTTGGAATTTCTTCATAGTGAGGGAGCAAATTTCGTTCCAAAACCATTGGGCATAAGTGAAACTAACGAAGAAATATTAACATTCATGCCAGGAGAAGTATATAACTATCCGTTACCCGATGAGTTGCTAAGCGACAATATGATTGTTTCAGTAGCTCAGTTATTACTCCGTTTTCACAAAGTAAGTGAAAAATATGTATCCCATCTGAAGAACACGGAGCAATGGATGTTACCTTCAATTTCTCCGGTTGAAGTCATGTGTCATGGAGATTTTGCTCCTTATAATGTCACTATACAAAATAACAAAGCAATCGGAATCATTGATTTTGACACACTGCATCCCGGGAGTAAAATGTGGGATATTTCTTATGGCATATATCGTTGGGTTCCATTCGGAAATCCAGACAGTCCTGATTCCAGTGGAACGTTAGAAGAGCAAATTCGGAAGAGTAAATTATTTCTGGATACTTATGGAGTAGAAGGGTCTTCAAGAGAATCATTTGTCGATGTGTTGATTAACCGGCTGCAAAGTTTGGTAGACTACATGCGAAGTGAAGCATCAAAAGGAAATGAAGATTTTCAGTCCCATATTGATGAGGGCCACCTTAATTTATATTTGGACGATATTAAATATCTAACTACTAATAAAGAGGAAATTATCAATGGTATCCAATCGATATGAATTTGATTTCCCTCAATGGCCCGTATATGGCGATGAAGAGATGCAGTATTTATCCGAAGTTATAACTTCTGGCTTCTGGGCAGGGAGTCGTGCCAAATATAGCAAGGAAGTATCTAAAAATTTTTTGAATCTGCACAGCGGAACGTTTGGGTTTCCAGTCACGAATGGCACTACTACATTAGAAACAGCATTAAAAGTTCTAGGTGTTAAAGCGGGGGATGAAGTTATTCTCCCAGCCTTAACATTTTTCTCTACCGTGTCTGCTGTGCTTCGAACGAATGCGAATCCAGTCATCGTAGATATAGATCGGGAAACATTTTGTATCTCCACACCGGAAGTTAACCATGCACTGTCTGAGAAAACGAAAGCCATTATTCCTGTACATTTATCTGGTGCGATGTGTGATATGGATGAATTAATGAAAATAGCAGCGTCAAACCGTTTGAACGTCATTGAGGATTGTGCTCACGCGCATGGGAGTGAGTGGAATAACGCTGGTGCTGGAACAATAGGTGATTTTGGAAGTTTTTCCTTCCAACATTCTAAATTAATTTCTTGTGGAGAAGGTGGTTTCTTAATAGCAAACTCACAGGAGAATATTGATAAAGCATGGAATTTCTCCAATTGCGGAAGAAGTTCTAAACATTCAGTTTATGAACATTCTGTTATAGGTACCAATAATCGAATGTCAGACTTTCAAGCCGCTGTGCTCAATGCGCAAATTTTACGTTATGAATCACAACTTAAGATTAGGGAGAGAAATGCTTCCTTTTTAAGAGCAGAGTTAAGTCGTATAGAAGGTGTTTCAACACAAATATATGATAATAGAATGACACGAAGGGCTTACTACAATTTTATCATAGTCATTGATCCTTTTAGATATGGAAAACATTGTTGCAGGAAGATGCTAGACATATTTACCCAGGCTGGTGTGCCCACATCTTTGCCATACCCTCCACTTAATGAACTGGAAATTTTCAGAAATAAAAACAATCATGAGCTCTTAGGATACAATGTAAGATTGTTTGAAACCCCTAACGCGAAGTACATCTCGGAAAACTCTATCTGGTTGCACCATAGATTGCTTCTTTCGGACAAAGAAACCATTACTAAGTTTATATATTTATTCTCTGAATCTTTGGGAGTGGGTTAATTGGCCGTTATAGTCATTTCACCTCATTTTGATGATGCCGTTTTATCTGCATGGACATATCTTCAGAGTAAAGAAGTTTCTATTTTAACCATCTGTGCTGGTGTACCAAGTGCGGAAGTATGCGTGTCATCGGCTGACCTCAATTGTGGTTTCACATCAGGCAGAGAGGCAGCATTAGAACGTATTCATGAGGATGTTCGTGTTTGTAATGGACTGGGTATTGTTCCAATCCATTTGGATGAGTTAGATTACCCGTATTCCGGGGATAAAGATAAAACTAAACTTGGTAAGAAATTAAGTCCACATATTTACCCAGACAACACCATATTTGTACCGCTAGGCATCGGTAGACATCCAGACCATGTTGCAACTCGTGATTCAGTAATACAAATGTATAAAAATAATAACTCATTCCAACTCTTCTTTTATGCAGATTTCCCCTATGCTTCAATGCCAAGATACAAACGTGATAAGTATAATTGGCTTGCTATTGAAAAGGAAATAAGGAGCCAAGGTATACAACTATGCAAATTTCAGAAAGTATCGTTAGAGCAAGAATGGATTGAAAAAAAAATTGAATATCTGAAAAAATATAAATCACAAATTCGTATGTTACAAGTTAACTACCCAGACCTACTAAACGTGCCCGGAATATTAAAAAATGAATACTTTTGGGGTGCTACTTATGATTAAATATTTATGCTTTAGACCGATGACTATAGACGGTGAAAGCGCAACGGATCTCACACCTTTGAACTTTCAGGCACTTAATAAGGCTGGTCTTAAGAGAAGATGGAAGCTATATCTTGAACATCAGCTGGTCAGGGAACAAGAATTGAATCATGTACTGGAACAACTATGTGAAATGGAGGCCTTAAGTATTGTTTCAGTTGGAATTCACGTAAGTTTAAAATCCTTGCTTAATAAACCAAGACCATATGAGAATGATAAAATTAGTGTCTTTTATATATTAGATCATTCTGAGATGGCAGAAATACAATGTCAACGCGGCAAAGATGAGCTTATGTCAGACATACTTGCTCATGATAACGTATTCATTCCCCATAGATTTCCGTCCTACTATGATGATTTACATGAATTGAAACCTCAATTGCACAATGCTAAAAACATTCTGTTGGAATCTTTCTATGATCGAAATCTGGATGATTTTCAATTCGGGCAGAACGTATATCTGGATTATCGCAGATTAAAGGATCATTCTGATCCAGAGATAGATCTACGTCGGTATTTTATATCAACAAGTTATTCAGATGCTATAAACGATGATTCACTTGAGAATAATAAAGGTTGGGACTCCTTCAGAGAATATGGTTTATTTGAAATGATAGCATTCTTACGAGAACAAGGATTAACAGAACAGGACATACTTGATTGTATCCATGACAAGTTTTTAGACCTTTTCAAAAATTCTCCTCGCCAAGGAAAAGTGTTATGGAATCTATGATATTGACCCATACCTTGAAGGGGAAAATATGGTTCATGTGTCCGATTACCTTGATCTCCAAAACTACTAATTACATTGCATTTAGGATTAGTGTTGGATCTCCTGTATATCGTGCTGTTGCTTCTAATGGAAAAAATGCTAGTCTTGATGCGACGCACTGGTATCTAAAAAAAGGAGATTGGAAAAATAACAATCTTACCTATCTAGTACCCTATGATGAATATGTTGGTTATGGTGTCATAACAGATCGTCATAACAATATAGGTTACTATTATTTGAATTTTCAAGATCTTATACAAGTTTCGGAAAATGTAGTCAATACCTTGGATTTCGAGCTGGATTTTGTCATAACTGATTACGAAAAACAAAAATATTTTTGGAAAGATGCAGATCAGTTTCATGATCTGCGATCCAAACATATTTTTAACAGTGCAGCGATGGAGAACATAAAATTAGATGAGAGGGAATTGTTGGAATCGTTCGAGAAATATAAAGCGGATCTAGATACCTTTGGGACTATAAATATCGAATCGCCTAGTATTGAGGAGTTTCAAAAACATATTCCATTCGATCTTTATAAGGAGTTTATTGAATGAATAATGTCGTAGTAACGAAAGCCCCTTTTAGAATATCTTTGGCTGGTGGCGGTACGGATATAACTTCATATTGCAGCAGATTTGGCGGACAAGTGATCGGCTTCTCCATTGATAGGTATGTGGTGACTACGCTATTACCGAGAAATTTCTACGATGAAAACCATGTTATTAGTGGTGACAACGAGCTTCTTCCCAACTTCTCAACAGAGGCGAAAGATTATGTGCTTCATGCTTTATCAGAGACCAATCTTAAACATAAGTTCAAAGCAAGTATTTTAACGGATGCTCCTCCCAATACCGGTTTAGGCGGGTCAGCGGCATTTCTAAATTCATTTATCAGCGCAAGTAAAAACATAGTGAACACAAACTTAACGAAAAGTGAATTGGCTGAATTATCAAGTCGTGTAGAGATTGAAAAATTAAAACGCCCTGTGGGAAAGCAGGACCATTATTTATCAGCTCTTGGAGGTATGAACTTATTAACATTCGACAAATCTCTTACTGTGACCGCAAGCAAAATAACAGTTAAGGAACAATGCAAAAATTATTTAAATTCTAGATTACTACTTTTTTACACAAATATAAAACGTTCAGCGGGGGATGTGCTGAGTGACCAATCGAATCAAATTAGTAGATCCAATCTGGAAACAACAAATTTGATGCACGACATCAAGTCATTAGTCATGCCCATGCTGAGCGCATTGGAAAATGACAAACCAGACGAGATAGGATGTCTATTAGCTGAACACTGGCATAGAAAAAAATCATTAACCAAAAATAACGAAAAAGATGAAATATCCCAACTCATTTCCTTATGTTATAAGAGTGGGGCAGATGGATGCAAAATACTAGGGGCTGGGGGAGGGGGATTTATCCTGGTTAGCGCCAAGGAAGGGATGCAACAAAAAATAAGAGATGAATTAGCGAAATATAACATTATAGAATTCAAATTCAATATTGAATTTGATGGGACTTCATCAACAAAAATTCCGATCTGAGGTGGTCAACGTATGCATAGAAAAGTTTATTTCATGAGACATGGAGAAACAGAAGATAATGTTATTTCTAGATTGTCGACTAAACCGCCAGGTCCGAGCTTGACATCTTTAGGCCGAAAGCAGGCAGAGGATTTAAGAGTGCAAATTGTAGACAAAGACATTTCATTAATTTATTCAAGTCCGCTAACAAGGGCAATTGAAACGGCAGAAATCATGAATCAAAATTATAACGTAAATATAATCCAAGATCATCGTATCTCAGAGTTACTTGTGGGCGACAACGAGGGGCGAAATGATCAAGCCGTATTTGATGAACTAGATACGGTCTGGAAAGAGTGGTCTTTAAAAAATAATCTAGGTATGTTAGCCGGTCCCAATGGTGAAACGGCCGAACAAGTATTAAGTAGATGTAGATCATTTATTGAAGATTTAATTGCTAAAGATGACTCTGAGAGTGTGTTGGTCGTTGCTCATAGTGGAGTACTACAGCTACTACTCGGCCATTTATGTACAAATCTTGAACCTATTTTTTGTTATGATAATTGGCTGAGAAATTGCCAACTAGTCGAAACTGAAATACGGGATAATCAATTATATTGTACGAAATGGGGAGACACTTTATGCTGAAGAGATTATCGAGAAGATGATCATTATTGAACGTACTTTTCATTATCAGGAGTATGAAAACATCATTTTTTTAGACAGAGATGGTGTAATTAATGTTAACCGTGAACATTATGTAAAATCTTTATCAGATATTGAAATTCATAATTCGGCTTACAAAGCGTTGTCGAACTTCAGAGATCACAATATTGGTATCATCATTATCAGTAATCAACAGGCAGTTGGCAAGAAAATCATCTCGATCGAAAAAGCGATTGAGATTCACAATAAGATCATTAATCAATTTGAAAATCCTCCAATCATCGCATCCTTTATATGTCCTCATCTTGTATCTGACAAATGTGATTGCAGAAAACCGGGAATCAGAATGATCAGAACAGCCTCAGAAATCTACAATGTACAACTTCAAGGAAACTATTTGGTAGGAGATTCATACACAGATTTGCTTGCTGCGGAGAATGCAGGGCTACAACCTATTCTAATCAAGAAAAGCCATGAGAAGATGAAGACAATAAATAAAGCGATAATATTTGAAAATTTGTATGAAACTTCAAAGTATATTTCCTCCAAAATCACTTAGGACTAGGGGCGATATGATGAAAAACGATGTGGTATCCAATTGTGATCTATATTTATCTGAACTCGTGGATGAGATAAACAAAGCGCCAATGAAAGATATCGAGAAGGCTTGTGAAGTTATCTTTGATGCATTCAAATGTGGCAAGACGTTGTATATTGCAGGCAATGGCGGAAGCGCGGCTTCGGCAAATCATTTTTATGCTGATCTATCGAATGAGTTGCTTATCCATAATATCAACTCCAACGCAAGAGTAAATTCACTGTGTGATTCGATTGTAAGATTGACTGCGATTGCGAATGATTACGGCTATGAAAATGTATTTTCACAGCAATTGAGTCACGGTCAAGAGGGAGATATCCTACTGTTATTAAGCGTCAGCGGTGAGTCTAAAAATCTTATAAAAGCGGCTGATCTGGCGCAGTCGCGATCCATGAAAATAGTATCTGTTACTTCAATGACATCCACCTTAACCCATATTTCTCATATATCAATTATATTCGGTGATTGTGATTATGGGTTATCTGAAGATTTTCAATCGATCTTTCTTCACATGTTAAAACGAATGATAAACAATAACATTCCACATAAATGTTAAGGAAGGGGATCGATAATTTATGTGCGGTATTGCTGGAGTTGTAGGTCGTACTGTAAGAGAAGATGTATTGCGACAAATTTTAAGTCAGATTGAACATCGAGGACGCTCCGAAACTTTGAGTGAGTGCAAACATTATATGGATTATGGAACTTGCCTTGGTACGAATAGATTGCCGATCGTAAGACCGAACAATAATACACAACCTGCACTGTCAAAGAATAGACAGACTGCTCTTGTTATGAATGCTCAGATTTTTAATTATAAAGAGCTGGCTCATGAACATCATTTAGAATGGATAAACGAATCTGAATATGGTGATACTCAATTTTTGGTAGAGTTCATTGAATTGTATGGGATTGATTTTGTTATAAAACAAATTAATTGGGAAGGTTCTTTTATTTACCTGGATATGGCAGCTAGAGAAGTTGTTTTTGTTCGGGATCACCTTGGAATTAAGCCTTTATATTACTTAAGAAACATGGACTTACTCATGTTCTCAAGCGAGATAAAAGGTTTAACTGGTTTGCCGGGTGATGAAATAGTGTGTGTTCAGCCAGGGTCAATTAATCGCTATTCATTAGAAAATAATAGTATTACCACAACGATTTGGTGGGAACCGTATGCTGCTTTTAGAGACTGCAATCTGTTAGAACTGCTAAGTGATTCGGTTGGATTGAGAGTGCCCGAAGGACAATATGCAATTTTGTTATCTGGTGGATTGGATAGCTCGATTATTGTATCTTTGGCCAAAAAGTTTAATAGAAATGTTACGGCGTACACCTTGTTTACTGATACTTCACCTGATCTTCCATATGCCCGCTCATTATGTAGTAATTTGAATATCCCTTTAGTTGAGGTGAAAGGGGAAAACAGTGAGGTTTTAAAAGATAAGTTGCCGGACATTGTTCATATCGTAGAGACATGGCAGTGGCAAGTGATAAACCATTCTGCACCGATGGATGCACTATTTAAACGAATTCGAGATGATGGTCATAAAGTTGTACTAACAGGAGAAGGAGCTGATGAACTGTTTTTTGGTTACGAAGACTTCCAAAGTCCAAATCTCGCTCTTAAAGAAGAAGAGAGAGTTACAAGGATAAAGGATTTACATAAAACCAATTGTCGACGTCTGGATCGGATGGCAATGGCCTATGGCCTGGAATGCCGAGTTCCATTTTTAGATCGACGATTGGTATCTGCTGCATTGAATTATTCTTATCCTCAATGTGTATCAGATACTATAAATAAAATTCCCTTAAGGAAAATGGGCGATAAGCTGCTGCCGAAAGGGTTCAGCAATCGTAAAAAGCTGTCATTGTCTAAAGGTGCCGGATATAAGTATGGAGAGAACTTGGACATGAAAAATGTTTTTGGAAAAAATAACGATTTTGAAAGCGAAATGAAAAATACGTTGTATGAATATATGGCAAGGTACCCCATTGAGAGGTACTTGATTGATTTAGCGGTAGACGAGGGGTATTTCAAAGCTAAATATTTGCAAAAGGCAGGCTTATAACCATGAAGTTAAAGAAATCTAGGGAATTAAAAACAGATACATTTTATCTGCCTGGAGGAAAACATTCGTTTGCTCATTCGATTGCTTGTGGAGCTTTAGCAGAAGAGTGTTTATTTGAAAATGTCCCTAATATAAGAGACTCCAAAGTGATCCTAGAAGTATTAAAAAATATATTTAAAACGGTAGAATTCAACGAGCATACAAAAATAGCACATCTTAAAGATCCTATTTACGCTGATGAAATGGTGATAACTAATGATCTTCTGAATCAATCAAGAAATATCTTTTGTATCATTCCAGCTTTGTTAAACCGTGTAGAGAAAGTGACGATCATCGGTGTCCCAACAGGCTGTAATATTGGTGAAAGACCCTCTGAATGGTATTACTCTATTTTAAAACAATTCGGCGTTGAATATAAAGAAGAACTTAATACAGTTACATTATCATGGAAAATTAAAAAATCAGCTCACATCCATTTTGAATATCCTACAATGACTGGAACTGTCATTGCCTTAGCTTGTGCCTGCCTAGTTCCGGGAAGAACTGAATTAAGTAACTGCTCCGTTGAGCCTTCTTGTTCTGATCAAATGGAGTGCATGCAGAAGTTGGGTGTGTCCATGGTTGGGGAATTGCCTGATTTACAAATACTTCACTCAATGACTGCAAAGAAGGTTCAATATGAATGCTCTTCAGACAGAGTTTATGCAGTGACCCTACTAACCGCCGCAATTTTAGCTGAAAAGAATTTTGTTATCCAATCAAAGTCAGAGATCAACATACCTGAATTTGTGAAATTTATGAGAGATCTTAATATTGAAGTTCATGATGCCGGAACCTCCATAAAAATTCAATTTGAAAATGATACATCGTTGAAGAGCACATTGATCGAAGCAGGCTCAGAACCTAAATTCAGTAGTGACTGGGGACCATTTGCTTTGCTTATTCTGGCAACTAAAAGCACAGGTAGAAGTACCATCACAGATGATGTATTTCTTAAAAGATTTCAATTTATTAACTTTTATAAGGATAAAAGAAACTTTGTCAATGTGAATTTAAGTGAGTCCTATAAAAATGATAGAAAAATAGCTGTTGCCGAAATCCAGGGAGAGAAAGGACCCATATACGGTGGCAGCGTAGAAAATTGTCCAGACATCAGAGGTTCTGCCGCAATAATCTTGTCAGCTATTGTATCCGAAGAACCGATTGAAATTTATGATCAATTTCAAATTTCAAGAGGATATGAAGATTTAGTTGGTGATCTAGAAAACATGGGTTTCATAGAAAGGTGTTGAAGATATGAAAGTACTGATAACCGGAGGGGCAGGTTTCATTGGTTCTCATGTCGTTTCCGAATTGTTGAAAGAGAACTATGATGTTTTTGTTTTGGACAACTTCTCAACAGGAAGAATCAAAAATCTTGAAGATCAAACGGAGATCAAGCGGTTAATCTGTGCAGACATTAATGACAGTTCAGTGGTGAGTATAATCCAAGAAATAAATCCTGACTACATGATCCACCTCGCAGCACAACCTAGTGTGGCTGTATCTCAACAAAATCCTTTATTGGATGTTGAAACGAATATGTATGGATTAGTTAATGTGTTAGAGGCAGCTAGAAGAACGGATTGTAGAAAATTTGTTTTTGCTACGAGTGGTGGGACTATTTATGGGAATGTAGAAAACGAACAATTACCGCTAGTTGAGGATCTACCTTTGAAGGCATGTTCTTTCTATGGCCTGACCAAATTAACGGCTATCCATTATCTGGATTTGTATAAAGAGCATTTTGGATTAGATTAT
Source organism: Paenibacillus amylolyticus (assembly GCF_003719335.1). Lineage (GTDB taxonomy): Bacteria > Bacillota > Bacilli > Paenibacillales > Paenibacillaceae > Paenibacillus > Paenibacillus amylolyticus_D. The sequence continues at coordinate 308,559 of NZ_RIAS01000003.1, read as the reverse complement.
TGTGCATTAGCTCTTGGTAATATATATGGTCCTAGACAAGATCCGTATGGCGAATCCGGTGTAATTGCTATATTCACCAATAAAATTATTAATAATGAGGATTGCACTATTAATGGAGATGGTTCGGTTACAAGAGATTATTTGTATGTTAAAGATGCGGCAGTAGCGTTTGTTAAATCGTTAGAACAAGGGTCGGGACTACTTAATTTGGGAACAGGCATCGAAACATCTGTACTTGAGGTGTTTAACGTAATCTCAAGTGTAAGTGGCAAGGAAACGAGAGTGAAGTATCGCGCTGCTTCTCCTGGCGAAGTTCAAAGAGTCTCTCTCTGTATAGATAAGATTCAGGACCAGATGAATTGGTCTCCGCAAGTTAGGTTCCCAGAAGGAATTCGATTAACCTATGAATGGTTTCTTACACCGACCAAGGAGGTTCAACATGTTAGATCAAATTGACGCAGTATTCCTTGACGCAGGAGGGGTGTTATTAAAGCCAGATTTTAGAAAAATTCAAAATTTGTTTGATGATCTGTCTTTGGAAGAAGAGATGATTGACAAGGCTCTTTATCCTGTTGGATGTAATGTTGGTGCAGGATTGGGCCCAGGAGATGATGATAATAAATTCGTATATGATTTTGCAATTTCATCAGGAATACCAGCAGAAAGAATACGTGGTAACGAGGAAAGGTTGCAGGAGATCATATTGTTCAGTGAATGGGTACCAAGAAATAGGAGTGAAATCAAGAGAGCGATACAATTTCTAAAAAGAAAAAACAAAAAAATTGTAATTGTAACGAATACGGAAAATGGTCTAGCGTCCAATTTGTTAAAAAAACTTGAAATTTGTTCAGAAGATGAAGAGGCTGAAACAATAGAGAAAGTGGATAAAATCATTGATTCCTGGGTCATCGGAATCCATAAACCTAACCCGGAAATTTATAAATATTCAGCAGATCAAATCAACGTTGAAATAACTCGATGTTTGCACATAGGAGATTCTGTTCGAAACGATTATGATTGCGCAAGGGAAGCGGGAGCTCAAGCGTTGTTATTCAGACCATACGAGCCAAAGCAAAATAATTCCATACAATCGCTATTAGATCTTATAACGGATGACAACGATTAGTCCTGTACAGTTGTTGTTAGAAAGGAACATACTCTTATGTTTGATTACGTCCTTGTGCTAGGTTTCGGAAGAATTGCCGAGGTTCTGTATATTCCCTGGCTGATTCAATTAAAAAGCAAAATCATTATCTGTGAAAAAGATGTTGGACGACATACTTATATAAAAAAAATAGTACCTAATGTGGAAGTGAGTGATTACATCCCAGTTGCCCCACAATCTTATCATGGAATTGCTTTGAATCTTACCCCGGTCTTTGCTCATGAATCTACAAACCGAGAACTTCTAGAGAAGGGATGGAACGTATTTTCAGAAAAGCTGGCAGCAAACAGTTCAACAGCATGGGCTGAATTGCTATCCATTGCGAAACAGAATAATTGTACCATCGTATCAGCTCCAGTTTCGGCCAATCAAACAGAAGAAGACAGAATGTTATTGGATATTAGAAATGAAAGTTTAGGTGAAATTGTAGAGGTGCATTGCCAATTTATTGGTGGTGGTCCTGCCAGAAGAGGCTTTATACAGGTGCAAAGAGAATGGATGCTAAAAAATGAGGATGCGCTAAGGGTGGACTTAGCACCCTATCTACTTACTCCTGTAGTAAAAGCGTTTGGGGCAATCAAAGAGGTAATCTGGATGTCAAACAGGTACTACCCTGATGTTGTTGTCGAGAATACGGATCGTATTATTAAACCGGAGTATGGATCATCAGAAGTTGGGATTGGAGTAATAAACCATAGCATCGCTACCTTTTTAGTATCGTACAGACCTAACGTTAAAGACGTTACCACCAAAATAGAGATTATCGGTACCAAAAAAGGGAGTTGTTATGATTTATCTGAAAAAGTATCTGAGGGAGTGCATTCCTTTAATAGGGTTCAAGCTGCACTGGAGTTATTAAAGGAGTGTATTGAGGAAGAAAGAGTATACCAGAATCATCAACAAGTCGTCAGCAATGTAATCTCATGTATTAAAGGAGAATAGACATGAAAGCTATAATTCCTGCTTCAGGCAAAGGTACACGAATGAAGGAAATAACCAACTCAATGCCCAAGGAACTATTGTACGTTGGAGGCAAACCTCTTATTGATCATGCAGTAACAGAATGCATTGATGCTGGAATTAAAGAAATCATTGTGAGTATTACTCAAGAAAAATTAGCTATTAAAGATTACTTCTTAAGATCATTCAAAGAGAATAGCCCTCTATCTGAAAAAATGAAGGAAAGTTCAGTCTCTATTCAATTTGTTATTCAAGATGTTCCTGATGGGACAGGCGGGGCAATCATAGCCTCCCAACATATAATTGGAAGCGATGGTTTTCTTGTCGTATTTCCGGATGTACTGGTTTCCTATAGAACCAATACGTTAAAAGAGATGATAGAACTGCAAAAAGAGTATGATTGTCCAATCGTGATGGTGGATTCAATTACAAAAGATGAGTTTGACAGGTACGGAGTAACGTTTAACTTTAAAGGTGATCCTGGTCCTTATTTCATCGATGAATTATACGAGAAACCTGGCTCTATAGATAACTTCTCCCTGCAATTTCATGGAATTGTCGGTCGATACGTATTTCCCAATGATTTCATACAGAAGCTTGAATATGTTGAAATGAATAAGAAAAATGAAATCGATCTGACAGATGCTTTGGTTGGCATTCCTAGAAAAATGGCCCAACCTTTAGACGGAAGGCATTTCGATTGCGGCTCAATAGGCCCTTATAAAAGGAATTTGTCTCTAATGGAAAAGGAACTGCAGTTATGAAAACGGTTCTTGTTCTTGCCCCCAATATTTCTCCGTATCCTGGAGGAGCAGAAGTTTATATTAGTGATTTAATGAAAGAATTAATTGCTTTCGGCTGGAAAGTTATATGTGTAACTGAAAATCCTCCAGAATATAACACCTCTCCAATTGAATATCTGCAAGCATCCGCAAACATAGAAAAAATAACATCATCCAAAACGGTTACGTGGCGTGAAATGATCTTTTCATTACTGGACTGTATGGAAGAAATTGAATCAAAAAAGATAGATATTATTCATGCTAATAGTATCGAAGCAAGTCTATTGGGGAAAATAATTTCAGAACATTGTAATATTCCCCTAGTTGCTACCATACATGAGCATAAGCCTGAGGAAAAATCGTTCGGAATGGGTAGAGTAAAGCTGTTGTTTGAGAGGCTTCAATTGGATGCAATCATAGCTCCAAGTTCTTTCTACTACAACAGAGCTTTAAAACATAACATGAAAGCCTCGAACGTGTATAAGGTTGTTCACGGCATTGATATTGATCGAATGTCTTCCTTCACAAACCAAAGCAACCATGTTCCAAGCGGTACTCTTAAAATTCTCTTTGTTGGTCGTGTATATTCGCCAAAAGGGTTACACATCTTGATCGAGGCTTTGGGCAAACTTAAATTTAGTTTTCATTTCACGCTCTCTGTTGTAGGTCCTCTTACAGATGTAATGTATAAAAATCAATTGGATAACATCATTTCTTTTTACGGTATGCAAGATTACATTACATTCCATGGCCCTGTATCTTCCCAAAGTGTAAAGGATTTTATGCTTACATCGGACGTTATGGTTGTTCCAAGCCTTGAAGAAGGTTTTGGACTTTCAATAGTGGAAGCAAATATGTTGCGTTTGCCCGTAATTGCATCAAAAGCTGGAGGAATTAATGACATTATCGAACACAATAAAAATGGGCTGCTCTTTGAAGTAGGTGATGTGCAAGATCTTACGGAGAAACTTCATTGTTTTATAGAGAACCAAGCGGATATTTCTACTTATGTGGAGAATGCATATATTCGTGCAAAACGTGATTTTTCATCCATCAGGATGGCAAAGGAGACCATTGAGGTTTATGAACATATTTTAGAAGGAGCTGGGAAACATGAACGATATAATCATTAAGCAGGCTTTGCTCTGTGCCCGGACTTATTTTGATGAGAGTTCTAAAATTAGCCCTTCCATGGCCAATAGAGTACACATTGTTTTTGAAGAGATTTTCAATATTTTACTTAGACTAAGTGGCATTAGCGATTTAGAGCAGAAGTTAAAACATTTGAATGAGCATATGCAGGATGTTGAATTCAAAGAAAATTTAACCAAGCAACTCATTGGCAATATAACAGATATGAGAGAGATTGCTCTATTAAATCAACATCTAAAATATTTAGCAGAATTCGGGCGAATCCTGCCTTTCGAAGGTCCTTCTTACTATGAACTTTCTGAACCGAATAAAATAGATGATCAAATCCATTTTCTGAAAGAAAGCTTGATAAAGCATAAATTAGTGAAAAAGAGTACGACCGCTCCGATCGCAATAATCCTTCCTTTTCGTATTGCCAATAAGTTCAGATTACGAAATTTACTATCTTCATTACTTGGAATTCATAATAGTTTCATTGATAAAAGTAAGTACAGCATTATTGCAGTGAATCAAGATGCCGAGGATTGTTATGAAGATGTCATAAGTGATTATGTAGACCACTACATTTTCGCTAAAAATGAAACAGCATATAATGTCTCATGGGCTAGAAATATAGGTGCTGTGTGTGGCCGGGAATCCGAAATATTACTATTTTGGGATATTGATATCGTGGCTCCTCGGGAATTGATTAATAAAATCTATGAATCTTTTGATGACAGCATCGGGTGTGTAGTTCCTTACACAAGTGGAATAAATTTAAACGAAAGATCCACTTCTTATTTTATAGAACATATCCCCTCAACGATTGCTTATAACAGCTTAATGGACAATTTGAACGGTCAAGTGATGCACGAAGTATACGGTTTTATGATTGCCGTAAGATCTAATGAATATTTTAAAATTGGTGGTTTCGATGAAAGGTATGAGGGCTGGGGGGATGAAGATAATGATTTTTATTCCAGGATCTATGCTTCCACAAAAATAAGAAGACTGAATTTACCCATTTATCATCTGGATCATCCAAGACCATTAATGAGAATAGAAGGCGAAAAATTAAATCGGAATTTAATAAACGATCCCATTAGTGAGCAGGACAATATAGGAGTTCTTAATAAATATTCGTCTTAACTGAAGGAAAGAGGGATATATTGGTGATTGAATCTCAACAGCCTAGCGAATATAAACTTTGGAAACTATCATGGCCGATATGTGTACAACTATTAATGGTACATTTAATTTTGGTAACCGATTCATTTTTTTTGAGCCAAATCTCAGAAAATTATGCGGCGAGTGTCGGAGCTTTATTCCCCTTATACGGGATATTTTATACTTTATTCGAACAAATGGGGTACGCTGGCTGTAGTGTTGCTTCTCAATACCTTGGCGCAAAAAAGAATGAGTTCGTCAATGTGACTTATGTTATATCGATCATATTAATGTTTTGCTTGGGTTTGGTTGTGAGCTTGTGCATGTTTTTCGGATCTGATGTAATTGGGACATGGTTAGGATTATCTGGTGAAAATAAAAACATTGCCAGTTTATATTTAAGTATAACGGGAACATCCTTGATTCTTGAATGTATGCGAGCGACTTATAACGGTATTCTTACGGCTAAAGGTAAAACCTGGGTTACCATGGTAGGGGCAATTTTATACAATATCGTTAATATCGTTTTAAATTATATTTGTTTAGTAGGTGCTTTTGGTATTCCGAAGCTAGGATTAGTGGGGATTGCATTTTCTACAGTATTCGCCCAGGTTGTGGGTCTTGTTTTCTTAGTGATCTTCGTTCACTGGAGGGAGCATGTGACGTGCAAGCTTGAGGATCTTAAGAGACATTTCAAAACCATTGTCAGACACATACTTAATATTGGTGTCCCATCCACAATAGAACCTATGTCCGTGCAGCTAGTTAGCGTAGTCATGACTTATTTGATCTTATTGTTCGGGATAAGCTCAATGGCAGCGAAAACGTATACATTTAATGTATTACTTTTGTTGACTTCGTGGTCTGTAGCAATAGGTGTGGGCACATCTATACTCATTGCCCGAAATGTTGGAGCAAAAAGTTTTGACGGTGCAAACAGACAACTTCACAGAAGTCTTTTATTAAGTATGTCGGTTAATTTCATCGTTGTATTCCTATTTTATCTATCCTCGAACTATATTTTTGGATTATTTACGAATGATCCGGAGATTTTGAAAATGTGCAAAAATTTATTGTTAATTAGTATGTTTTGGGAACCTGTTAGAGCCTTGAATATTATCGTAGCTTATTCACTAGCTTCGGCAGGAGATGCAAAATTTTCAGCTGTAGTTGGTTGTATCGTGATGTGGGTTTTGGGACTTCCGTTATGTTATTTGTTCGGTTATGTTTTTGGTTTAGGTTTACTCGGAATTTGGTTAGGATTATTCATTGATGAGGTGCTCAGAGGGCTAGTATACTATCTACGATGGAGAGTAAGAAAATGGGAGAAAACCGGTGTCGTGGATTATGACTACAGTTCAAACAGTAGAGAAGTGACAAATTGAGTCATGTGCAAGTGAGTAAGCAAAATGTCCCTTTAAAACATTGAATTATAAATAAAGATCTGTCTATTGTATAACAGAAATCGAAATTGTAAATGCCTCTTATAGGATGAATGAGGAGAAATCTCATTTAACCATAAGAGGCATCTTGTCGTTTTATATTTGATTCATAAAAATACAGTGCTTATGTACTAAAAGAAAGTATGGTTTTGCCGCCCAAAGAAGCCGGACAAGTGTTATAATGATGCGTATGGATACACGTGTTCGTATTTTGACCTGAAAGAGGTGGATTCAATTCCATGAGAGATCATTCGGAACAGCTGGAATTCATGGAGATTGATCTAAGTGAAGATACAGAGACAACCTCGATTCGTATACCTGATCGTTCATCTTTGGAGAAGCAAATTCGCCAACCACACAAGTCGCAGGGAGCCGTATTGTCTTCGGAGAAGCGATTTGTTGAGGAGGCTAGACGCCTCGCAGAAGTTACGGAAGAAGAAACTTCACCTGTTCCGTTTATGAGCTACTGGCCGACGTATGGGGTGATGAATGATGCGCAGCTGAAATGGTATTTGTACTGGAGAACGGAGGTGCGCCAGGAAAGATACCTGGATGTCGACCTCTCGTATCTGTTTGTTCATGTTTACGAGTTGATTAACGGGATCGGCTGGTTGCATCCGGAGGATGGTTATCTCCAATTAAAACGATTATGGTTGAATTACCGAGAGCGGCTTCCTCAGCTTCATGTTTATATGCAGGAGTGGGTGGTCGATTACATTCTAGTTCACGATCTTCATGCATTATTTGGTGAAGTGATGAAGATTTCGGGTGATTATTTGCCAGCATCATTGTTGGACAAGGAATTACAACAGGTGTTACAGGAGAATGTCGCTGAGGTAACGCTGGATATGCTGAAATGGTATTATGACTATGATGTTACGATGAACACCTTTTACCGTGATGGCGGCAAAGAATGGATGGAACGATATGTGCCCAAAGTGATGGCTGTAATGGATTCGTATTTGAAGCGGACGCAACAAAGAGGGCTCTTGCCTGAACTCCAACCGAAAGCCGAGCAGACAGTGAAACGCACGCTATTTCATAAAGCGGTGTATGACGAGTCCATTTACGGCAGATTTGTTACGTTCACTCATTTTCCTTTCATATCGGATCAACAATTTGTGAAGAGGTTAACCCGGATTTACCGCTGTACGGAAAATAAGCTGCGTGAACTGTTAGGCTTCCGAGGTCGTTTGCGCGGTAAAACGCTGGAGCCTGAGCTTGCCAGTGTGATTGAGCGTTATCTGGAAAGAGCTTTTGCCATGGAACAAGCTGAGGCCGTAACTGCGCCAGCCATTCAGATCGATACGGCCAAATTGGCATCTTTGCAGGAGGATAGCGAATATGTGCGTAAGGCGCTGAGCATTGAAGATAATGCACATTCCGAATCGGATGAGGCTGCATCTGGCCTTGAAGAAAACGCAGACGGGAATGAAAGACACGGAATAGATGAGTTGCTCTGCCAAGAACAGCAAGACAGTTCACTACCGATTTTAGAGAACAGGGTCCAACCATCGGGGAGTTCAGATTTGTGGAATGAAGTTCTTATGTGGGACGAAGCGGCGGAAGCCCATGTATCAGAGGAGTGGCGGGAATTCGCCGAGAGGTTGGACTCCCGGCATGTAAGAGCCATCCACGCTTTGCTTGGTGAGCATCCGGATGGCGATTTGATGCGTCTTGCCGAAGAAACGGGAACGATGCCTGCACTTTTACTGGATGAAATGAATGATATCGCAATGGAAACCATCGGAGACCTGCTGGTTGATGGTGACCGAATCGTTGCTGATTATATCGATGTATTTGAACATGTGAAGAGGTGATTGACATGACGGAGCATAGAGTGAATGAACATCAACCAAACCAGCTTAAGATTCCAAAACGCTTGACCACCGCACTGGTGAATTCATTAACGGCAGGTGTCGTGCCGCGGATTGGTCTGGAACAAATTGCTGTAGGACGAAAGCCGGAAGTAGAGGCAATCCTGCGAGATTTAGATAACATCGCTGAAGGCGGTGCGGCATTTAAATTGATTACTGGCCGTTATGGCAGCGGTAAAAGCTTTCTTTTGCAAATGATTCGTAACTATGCGATGGATCGTGAATTTGTGGTTGCGGATGCGGATCTCTCCCCAGAGCGTAGACTTGTTGGCGCGAAAGGACAAGGTTTGGCGACTTATCGTGAGCTGATGACACGATTGTCTACACGAACACGCCCGGATGGTGGGGCATTGGAGCCTATTTTGCAAAAATGGATTGCAGGCTTGCAGCAAACAGCGATGACCCAGTTGAATATACGTCCAGATGATCCTGCGTTACCACTGGAGGTAGAGAAACAGATTTACCTGGTGACAGGTGAGATGCAGAATCTGGTTCACGGTTTTGATTTTGCCAAAGTGCTTGCTTCTTACTGGAATGGTTACAAACTTGCCGATGATGACCTGAAACAGTCTGCACTCCGCTGGCTTCGGGGCGAATTCGCAACCAAAACGGAGGCCAAGAAAGAGCTCTCCGTGGGTGTAATTATCGATGATGACAACTGGTATGACTATTTCAAATTATGGTCTGAATTTACGGCGCGCATCGGTTACAAAGGGCTGTTGCTCTTTATCGACGAAGCAGTGAATCTGTATAAAATTACAAACAGCGTTTCGCGTCAAAGTAACTACGAGAAGCTGCTGACGATGTTTAATGATACAATGCAGGGGAAAGCCGAGCACCTGGGCATTTTTGTGGGGGGGACTCCTCAGTTTGTAGAAGATGAACGCCGTGGTTTATTCAGCTATGAAGCGCTTCGTTCCAGACTTATTGACGGTCGTTATGCCGCAAGTGCATATGCGAATTATACGGGTCCCATTATCAAACTTGCGATGTTATCGCATGAAGAAATTTTGATTTTGTTACAAAAGTTACGCCAGATTCATGCCCTTCATTTTGCGTATACGGCGAGTTTGAGCGATGAACAATTAGTTGATTTTATGCAAATGGCTGTGAATCGTTTGGGTGCGGATGAGCTTTTGACAACACGAGAAGTGGTGCGGGACTTTATGGATGTGTTACATACGCTGCAACAGAATCCTGATGTCACATATGAGCAGCTACTCGGTGAGCGTGCAGTACAGGCGAACAGTTCGGGTCGTGGAACGTCTGGTTCAACACAGGAGCCGGATGAGCTGGATGATTTTCTGGCGGAGTTCGAACTATGAGTGACAATCCAAATCCATTTTATAGACTGGCCCCGTTTGTGCAGGAATTTATATATAAAAAAAGATGGGAATCGCTGCGTCCTGCGCAGATTGAAGCGTGCAACATTTGTTTTCATTCCTCTCACCACATGCTGATTGCGGCGGGGACGGCTTCCGGCAAGACGGAGGCCGCTTTTTTTCCCGCGTTGACTGAACTGTATGATGAGCCTTCCAAGTCGGTGGGAATTCTGTATATTGGCCCTTTAAAAGCACTGATTAACGACCAGTTCGAACGACTCAAAGACTTGCTCACGGAAGGGAATATTCCTGTCTGGCATTGGCATGGGGATGTGCCGCAGTCTGAGAAAACCAAGCTGATGAAAAAACCGTCAGGTGTGCTGCAGATTACGCCCGAATCGCTGGAAGGGCTCTTGATGAATCGTCCGAATGCGATTCCAGCGCTTTTTCATGATCTGCGTTATGTCATTATCGATGAGGTACATGCGTTTATGGGAGCAGATCGGGGCATTCAGGTGTTGAGTCAACTAGCTCGAATCGAACGTATGGCGGGCTGTTCCCCTAGAAGAGTTGGACTATCCGCTACACTTAGCGATTATGATGCAGCGACAGCTTGGCTTGCAGCAGGGACGCGGCAAGGCGTCGATGTAGTATCCTCCCCGGGCGGACGCAAGCTGCGGCTGCGGGTGGAGCATTTTTCATTCCCGGATGCACAGAACGAAGAGCAGGCTGAGCAGCTTCATCATGCGCGTAAAGCCTATTACGACTTTATTTACGAGAGCACCTATCGCAAAAAAGCACTGATTTTCACCAACAGCCGCACGGATGCGGAAGTCACCATTCTGGAGATGCGCCGTGTTGCAGCGCGCAGAGAAGAGCGGGATGTGTTCCATGTGCATCATGGAAGTATATCGGCCATGCTGAGAGAAGAAACCGAAGCGGCTTTGCGGACAGGTGCAGGTCCTGCTGTCGCTGCGGCGACGGTTACGCTGGAACTCGGCATTGATCTGGGAGAATTGGAACGTGTCGTTCAGCTTGGGGCACCTTATAGTGCTTCGAGTTTCGTTCAGCGGCTAGGTCGCTCGGGTAGGCGTGATGATATGGCATCGGAGATGCTTTTTGTATGCCCGGAGGAAGAAGACGAGGAAGCGCAGTTGCCCGCTCGTATGCCATGGACATTAATGCGTGCAATAGCTGTGATTGAGCTGTATGTTAAAACCAAATGGGTAGAGCCACTTGAAGCTCGGAAAATGCCCATTGGCGTTCTCTATCACCAGACGATGAGCATGTTGAAAAGTATGGGGGAGGCTGAGCCAAGAGAGCTTGCGGCCGCGATCCTCTCCCTGGCGCCGTTTTCAGAGATTACACCGGATCAATATCAAACGTTCCTGAATTACCTGATTGCGACAGATCATCTGCAATGGACGGAGGAACAGACGCTGATTATCGGACTCACGGGTGAAAAGATCGTAAACAACTATCGCTTCTATGCCGTGTTCAAGGACGATGAAGAGCATAAAGTGCTGAACGGTTCGGAAGAGATCGGGTCGATCACGACCGTGCCGCCGCCAGGCTATTGTTTCTCGCTCGCTGGCAAGCTGTGGAAGGTGGAAGAGGTGGATCACAAGCACAAGGCTGTGTACGTGAAGTCCGCGAAGGGCAAAGTCGATACACTGTGGCTTGGTGCAGGTGGAGATATTCATACCGCGGTCGTACAAAAAATGCGCGAAGTGCTGTCCGAATCCGTGATATACCCGTATCTGTCTCCACAAGCGGTGAACCGTTTGGAGCGTGCACGTCGCCTGGCTCGCGAGAGCGGATTGCTCAAACAGGTCGTCATTCCCGCGGGCGGTGATTCCATGTATGTGTTGCCGTGGGTAGGAAGCAAATCGTTTCGCACGCTGGAGCGGTTGATGAAACATAATTTGTCTGAAAGGCTCGCTTTGCGTTCCGTTGTGCCGATGGAACCATACTATTTTGTGGTATCAGGCAAAGTGGATGAACGAACCTTGTTAGCCGAGATGATGAGTGAGTGTCGAACGGCTCAGGATGCATCTGATCTGCTTGCTGAGGATGAAGCACCGTATCTTGGCAAATATGATGAATTTATAGCACCACCTTTGATTCGTGAAGCTTTCGCGGTGGATGGGCTAGACCTCGAAGGATTGAAATCAGGATTGCAAAAGACGTTAGAGTGGGAAAGTTAGAGCGGCGCTAGAGTGAACAAATGAGATTGGCCGTTTAAAGTTTACAATTTTAAAAATTTGTAAGTTCGAAATTAAAAAGAAATGGGTTGACACCACCTGACCTCCCATGTAATATATGAAAAGTCGTCACACATGAGCGATAGTTAAATTGCATACTTCATTTCGTATAACCTCGCAGGCCGAAAGTGTACACAGGGCGAGGGTCTCTACGGGAAGCCTATACTTCCTAACTACGATGCAAAGGAATCAATATATTCCTTGCTCGGAGTTAGGATTTTTTGCATTTAATACGTGGTTGTGACCTTACATGAGCCCGGACACGGGGCGCATTATTGAATCATCAGGAGGTTAATTACACATGAAATATTATTTGTCAGTCCTTGCAGGCGCGATGAGTTATGGTATTCTGTCCACCATTGTTGTACTGGCGTATGGCCAGGGATATCAACTTGGTGAGGTTGTGGGAACACAACTGATTACCGGCTTCATCTTGTCATGGATGCTGGCTCTATACACACGTTTTAGAGCTAAACGCAAAGCACAGGCTGCTGGTGGCCAGGCTAAGGTTGCATCGGCTAGCCCTTCACAGGTCTTCACACGTCTAACTTGGAAACAACGTTTGATGCTAATGGCCGCCGGGACACCAACCGTAATTACGGGACTCGTATATTACCAATCGTTGCGTTACATTCCGGCATCACTTGCGATCATCCTGCTCTTCCAATTTACGTGGATTAGCGTGCTGATTCAGGCGATTAGCAAACGTCAGCGTCCAGACAAAATTACGTTCCTGACCCTCTTTATTCTGTTTGGGGGAACCTTGCTGGCAGCAGGTTTTCTGGAACAGGGCATTAGTAAACTCAGTGGTTTAGGGATTGCGCTCGGATTAATGGCTGCTGTTAGTTACTCCTTGTTTGTATTATTCAGCGGTAAAGCGGTTCCTTCTGGACACCCTGCATTTCGCAGTGCATGGATGGTTACAGGCGGATTGATTCTGCTGTGCATCTTGTTCCCGCCGACTTTCCTCTTTAACGGTCTAATCTGGAGTCAACTGCTTATATTTGGATTATTGCTTGGTTTTTTTGGTGCTTTTATCCCTCCAGTGCTGTTCGCCATCGGCGTACCTCATATTGGTGGAGATATGGCAGGTATTCTGGGGGCAGTTGAGCTTCCGGTTGCGGTGCTTTTATCCTCCATCGTACTGCATGAGCATGTTAGCGCTCTACAGTGGTTTGGTGTCGTGATCGTACTGATTGGTGTGGCTCTGCCAGAATTGTACAAAATGAGAGCACGGCGAAGTCGGAGCACACCTGTATATTCCGGATAGCCCAGAGGGGTCATTTTCATTAAGTTAAGAATGGGGTATGCTTGTATAGTACATCCATCCACTTAAAAATGAAGATGGGACAACGGGATAAGGAGTGTGTATATGAATAACTGGTTTAAAAAGACATGGCCGATCTTAACCTTGGGTGTGGCTGTGATTGCTCTGCTTAGTGGATTTTTTGTATACTTCATGGGCAAAGACGTATCCCCGGGATCGGGCAATGCAGTAACGGCCAAGGTCGAAACACCGGAGGATTTGAAGGGATATGAGGTCATTAATGTGAACGTGAGCAACGAAGGATTTGAGCCGAATGTCATTGAGGTGAAATCTGGAGTGCCTACGAAAATTAATTTCATCCTGACCCGAAGCGTGACACACGTCAAATCTGTCGCTGCAGAGAAGTTAGGCATGGATCTTTATATGCAAAAGGGAGATAACTACTACACCGTTGATCAGAACGTCGCCCCAGGAGAATATGAGCTTCACTGCGGGATGTACATGATCTACGGAACGATTAAGGTTATTTAGAGAGTCAGCGTAACGGATAGGGAATGTTCTCCAGAGATCTTTAGTTCAACTCATATAGAGGAGCAGAGTTCGGGCAACCGGACTTTGCTCCTTTTTTGCCTGCATGATATCATGAACGAGGAACATAATCGATCTGGAGGTGCAGCAATGAAAGCGCTATTTATCGGAGGGACAGGCACTATAAGTACAGCTATTACCGAGATGCTTGCGAAGCAAGGCTGTGAATTGTATTTGATTAATCGCGGCAATCATAACGATGATTTGCCTGCAGAAGTCAAGGTTCTTCAAGCCGACATTAATGACGAAAAACGGGTGGCCGAGCTGATCGCCGATTTACAATTTGATGTAGTTGCTGATTTTATTGCATTCGTACCCGCTCAGCTGGAGAGAGATTATCGGTTGTTTCAAGGCAAGACCAAGCAGTTCATTTTTATAAGTTCCGCATCGGCTTACCAGACACCGCTGTCCGATTACAGAATCACCGAAGGAACGCCATTATCGAATCCATTCTGGGAATACTCCCGTAACAAAATTGCGTGTGAAGACTACCTTATGAAATTATATCGGGATGAAGGTTTTCCTGTGACCATTGTTCGTCCAAGCCATACCTATGGCAATAAGTCCGTACCGCTTGGTGTGCATGGTGCGAAGGGAAGCTGGCAGGTTCTGAAGCGTATGCTTGAAAATAAACCAGTGATCATCCACGGTGATGGCACTTCGTTATGGACGATTACACACAACACCGATTTTGCCAAAGGTTTTATCGGCTTAATGGGCAACATCCACGCTATCGGTGAGGCTGTACATATCACCTCGGATGAGTCTGTCACATGGAACCAGATTCATGAAATCATTGCTGATGTGCTTGGGGTCAAGTTGCATGCAGTTCATGTGCCATCGGATTTTTTGGCGGCTAGCAGTGATTTGGATTTCCGGGGTGGTTTGCTTGGAGATAAAGCCAACACGGTTGTTTTTGATAACAGCAAACTGAAACGGCTGGTTCCTGATTTTGTTGCAACGACAAGGGCGGATCAAGGCATACGCAGTACGATTGTGCATATTCTGAAGCACCCCGAATTACAAATGGAGGATTCTGAATTCGATCAGTGGTGTGATCGGGTTGTCAGCACATTGGACGAGGCGTTGCTTAAAATCAGAGATGGAAAATAAGACTCGAAAGAGAAGGACATTTTATACACATCCCCATTCCAGGTATTTACATTCGATTTTCGAATCGTTATAATCAATAAAAATTAACACTTTAGGGGAGGCACCCCAACTCAGGACATTGTTCCTTGGTTGGGGTGCCTCCTTTTTTTGTGTGCACAAAAAGGGGAGCAAGGTATTGAAAAACTCAAGAAAACGGTTAAAAAAGCAAGCGGAGCAGATGTCTAAAGTAATGCTGGCTTTTGCATTACTGTCGCCTCATACATTGATGCCTGAATGGAGCCAAGCGAGCACAGCAATGACAGCAACGGTAGAGAATATTGGGGTAGTATCCGATACATCCTCATTGAAGGCGGTACAATCCTCCAAAGTGAAAGTGGAGATGAACAGCGATGGAAAATACCGAATCGTATTACTGCCAAGTACGAACGTTTTTTACGGAGGTAACACGGGTAACGTATCGACGATTATTGACCACCACGGCACAGCAATCAATTTCAAATCTGAATAAACTGATGCAGGTTATTGCAAGCATCACAGATTCCCTTTGAATTGGTTTTAATGTTATTATTGGTGTAATGATACTGTATATACTTTGGACTATTAATTTACACATAAATATCTTTAGTTCAGTTTATATAAGTTGCTAATATGACATAAAAAGGGTAATGAACTATGGTGATGAAAAATGAATAATAAATTTATCCGGATATACGAAGATATTGCTGGACGTATTCGGAATGGAGACATCGAAGCGGGCACACTGCTTCAATCAGAACTGGATTTATCAGAACGGTATCAAACATCAAGGGAAACGATCCGTAAAGCACTGAAAATGCTATATGAAGAAGGTTACATCCAAAAGATTCAAGGTAAAGGTTCCATTGTACTCGACATCCGTAAAATTGATTTCCCCGTGTCAGGCCTCGTTAGCTTTAAGGAGCTCGCACAAAAGATGGGACACCGCGCACAAACGGTGGTAAAGCTGTTTGAGGAACAAACGGTGGATCAGGCGCTCAGCCAAAAGACGAGCTTTGGTCTGAATGAACAAGTGTGGCAGATCAATCGTGTTCGCATTGTAGATGGAGAACATGTCATTTTGGACAAAGACTATATCAGCCAGCGGTTAATTCCAGGGCTGAACCAGGAAATCTGTAATGACTCCATCTATGAGTATATCGAACAGAAACTTGGGCTATCGATATCTTATGCCAAGAAAGAAATATTGGTAGAGGAGCCTACGGCTGAAGATCGCGAGTTACTTGATCTTGAAGGTTTTCACAATGTTGTTGTCGTGAGAAGTCAGGTGTATCTTGAAGATACTAGCCAGTTCCAGTATACGGAATCACGTCATCGACCGGACAAGTTCACATTTGTGGACTTTGCCAGACGCAAGTAATTGGAGTAGAAAGTTAAGAAAATAAGCTATACGTACTCGGTAATTAAATACGTTACCTAATGTCGACAAGCAAAGAGTATCAGGTCACTGTAATCAGATGTGATCGGGTACTCTTTTTGTCATACAAGATTAAAAACGTTTGAAAACATTTCATCTATGGGGGAGGGAGAAGCATACAGAAGAAGTTATAGAGTTGTTGAAATGAAGCTGCACGGTAAGTGACAGGACAAAGCATGATATAGGGTTGATGTGCTGTTTGTTTTTCACATCTCAAATAATAAAACGAAATAAAAGTTGCTTTCTATAGGTATTCTTTGTATTTTTCTGTTTTCTCTCATAAAATATTTGTTTTCAAAACAAAACAAAGATGATAAACTCGGATTTAGGAAGAAAACAAACATTATCGGAGGGGAACAAATGGTACAGAGTTTATGGAATGCAGCGAAGGCATCAGAGAAAACAACAGGGCTTGAACAATTAGTTTACCGCTCTAATCTGATCGGAACAGATCGTCGGGTTTGCAATATTTATGGGGGTAACACATCTACTAAAACAACAGTAAAGGATTTCCGCGGTCGTGATGTCGAAGTGATGTATGTGAAGGGGAGCGGCTCGGATCTCGGTTCCATGGAAGCAAAGCATTTTACCGGACTGGCGCTTGAAGATATCGGCCCGCTCATGGAACGTGACTCGATGTCAGATGAAGAGATGGTTGAATATCTCGGGCATTGCATGATTGATGCGAAACATCCGCGAGCTTCTATTGAAACGCTGCTGCATGCGTTTCTCCCGTTCAAACATGTGGATCATACTCACCCGGATGCGATTATCAGTCTCTGCTGTGCAGATAACGGGAAAGAGCTGGCACGTGAAATATATGGAGAGCGTTTTGTGTGGGTTCCTTATGTGCGCCCAGGTTTTACACTCTCCAAAATGATTGCTGAAAGCGTATCCGCAAATCCGAATGCAGAGCTAGTTCTCATGGAGAAGCACGGTCTAGTGACTTGGGGAGAAAGCTCTGAGGAATGTTACGTACAGACGATCAAGATCATTAATGAAGCAGAAGCATTCATCGAGGCACGTGTTAATGAAGCTAATCTCTTTGGCGGAGTAAAACACCAAGCACTTCCTGCTGAAGTTCGTCGTCAGATTGCTGCTCGTGTGATGCCTGTCATTCGCGGGGCCGTGTCGGACAGCAAAAAAATGATTTTGTCCTTTGACGATCAGGAGGATGTACTTGCTTTTGCAGGTGGAGCAGATTCTCCGCAGTTGTCTCAGGTTGGCGCGGCTTGTCCAGATCATCTGGTACATACCAAAGTGGTGCCGCTGTTTATTGACTGGACGCCGAATGCGGATGATATTGATGGATTAAAAGCAAAGCTTGCGGAAGGCATCGCCGCGTACAAAGAACAATATAAGCAATATTTTGAAGGCAACAAAAATGAAGGCGATGTGATGTTCGAAGCGGCTCCTCGCGTTATTCTCATTCCTGGCGTAGGTATGATCAATACAGGCAAAAGCTGGGCGTTGTCCCAAGTCAGCGGTGCGTTGTATCATCGGGCGATTGCAGTTATGCGCGGGGCAACAAGCCTCGGTAAATTCGTTTCGCTCAGTGCGAACGAATCTTACAATGTGGAATACTGGCCGCTGGAGCTATATAAGTTGTCGCTGGCCCCTGCAGAAACAGAGTTTTCTCGCAAAGTTGCCTTTATTACGGGCGGTGCAGGCGGTATCGGTAGTGAAACAGCACGTAAACTCGTTTCGGAAGGCGCACATGTTGTGCTTGCAGATTTGAATCTGGAAGGCGCACAGAAGGTAGCACAGGAAATTAACGATCAATACGGTGCCAATCGTGCATTTGCACTCAAGATGGACGTGACAGATGAAGAAGCGGTACAGGCAGCTTATGCAGAAACGGCTCTGCAATACGGTGGTGTGGATATCATCGTTAACAATGCCGGTCTGGCTACATCCAGTCCATTTGACGAAACTTCATTGAAGGAATGGAATCTGAATATGAGCGTGCTGGGCACGGGTTATTTCCTGGTTGCTCGCGAAGCATTCAAATTGATGAAAGAGCAGGGGATCGGTGGAAGCATGGTCTTCATCGGATCGAAAAACTCGGTATATGCAGGTAAAAGTGCTTCTGCTTACAGCTCGGCCAAGGCACTCGAAGCCCATCTGGCTCGCTGCATTGCGGCGGAAGGCGGCGAATATGGCATTCGTGTCAATACCATATTACCGGATGCGATCCTGCAAGGTTCTGCGATCTGGAACGGATCTTGGAGGAACGAACGTGCCGCCGCATACGGCATTGAACCGGATCAGTTGGAAGAATATTATCGCAAACGCACAACGCTGCTCGTTAACATCTATCCGAGGGATATCGCGGAAGGCATTGCCTTCTTCGCTTCATCGAAATCGGAGAAAACGACAGGTTGTATGCTGACTATTGATGGTGGTGTACCCGCAGCATTTACACGTTAAGGAGGTTAAATCGATGCAAAATCAGGTGGAACAAGCGTACCAAGCTGCGAAGTCTTTATATGCTCAACATGGCATCAATACAGATGATGTATTAAATAAGCTGGCAGATATCAAAGTATCCGTACACTGCTGGCAAGGAGATGATGTCAAAGGTTTTCTCAACCAGGAAGGTGAACTGACGGGTGGCATATCGGTTACGGGAAACTATCCGGGCGCAGCAACAACCCCTGCGGAGCTTCGTGCAGACCTGGAGAAAGCTTTTGCTCTCATTCCCGGTAAACATAAAGTCAATCTGCATGCGATCTATGCCGATACAGACGAACAGGTGGAGCTGGATCAGATTGAGCCAAGACATTACGAAAACTGGGTAAAATGGGCGAAAGAGCACGGCCTTGGACTGGACTTCAACCCAACGTGTTTCTCACATGAAAAATCAAGCGACGGCTTCACACTCAGTCATCCTGACCCCGAGATTCGCAAATTCTGGATTGATCATTGCAAAGCTTCTCGGCGAATTGGTGCGTATTTCGGCGAACAACTGGGCCAAACCTGTGTGACCAATGTATGGGTACCGGATGGTTTCAAGGACAACCCTGTTGACCGGATGTCTCCCCGCAAACGTCTGAAGGACTCATTGGACGAAGTATTTGCCGAACCGCTGAATCCGAAGCACAATCTGGATGCGGTTGAAAGCAAGCTGTTTGGTCTTGGTTCAGAAGCTTATGTTGTCGGTTCACATGAGTTTTATATGGGATACGGGTTGCAAAATGATACGTTAATCTGCCTGGATGCCGGTCATTTTCATCCAACAGAAGTGATATCAAACAAGCTGTCCTCTCTGGCATTATTCACGAGCGGTATTCTGCTTCACGTTAGCCGTCCGATGCGCTGGGACAGCGATCATGTTGTTATTATGGACGACGAATTGCTTGAAATTGCCCGTGAATTGGTGCGTCATGAGCTTCTCGGCACAACACATATCGGACTGGACTTCTTTGACGCCAGTATTAACCGCGTAGCTGCATGGGTTGTCGGTACGCGCAACACCATTAAAGCTTTGCTGCGAGCTATGCTGGAACCGGTAGAAGCTTTAAAACAGGCGGAGCTGGATGGAGATTACACGACACGCCTGGCCTTGACGGAGGAGTTCAAATCCTATCCATTTGGCGCAGTATGGGACTACTATTGTGCTCAGCAAGGTGTGCCTGTACGTGAACAGTGGATTAAAGAAGTTAAATCCTACGAGCAGGACGTTCTTTTGCAAAGAACATAATTGTTATATGATGGAATCTCATAGACCACGTCGGAACGAACGTTCCGTACGTGGTTTTTCGCGTATATCCGCTGTTATGCATAACCAAGGCGATTCCTTCCATACTAGGAATACATAAGAAGAAATTAAGGATGAGATCCAGAGGAGGGTGAAAGCATTTTGAAGTTTGCTCATAACAAACTATATATAGCTGCACTTGGCGGCGTGAATGAAATCGGGAAAAACATGTATTTGATTCAGTATGATCAAGACATCATTGTGATTGACTGTGGTTCGAAGTTCCCGGATGAAACGATGCCAGGCATTGATCTCATCGTGCCGGATGTTACGTATTTGCTCGAAAATCAGGATAAAGTAAAGGCCCTTGTAGTCACGCATGGACATGAGGATCATATTGGTGGAATTCCGTATCTTCTAAAACAAATCAATATCCCCGTTTACGCTTCCAGGCTAACACGAGGTCTAATTGAGTTGAAATTGAGAGAGCATAACCTGCTGCGCCAATCCGATCTGCACACCATTGACGCAAACTCTCAGCTCAAGCTGGGCAGTATCGATGTTTCTTTTTTTGCAACGAGTCACAGCATCCCGGACTGTCTGGGTATTTTCTTTCAAACGCCGGCAGGCAATGTGGTGCACACGGGAGACTTCAAATTTGATATGTCCCCTGTAAACGGTCCTTTCCCGGATTTACACCGCATGGCTGAGATCGGGAAACAAGGGGTGCATGTGCTGCTTTCCGAGAGCACCAATGCCGAAAGACCGGGATTCACTCCTTCAGAACGTGTTGTCGGGGACCATATTCTGGATGCATTTATTCGTGCGAAGCAAAAGGTGTTTATCTCTACCTTCGCATCCAATATCAGCAGAGTTCAACAGATCGTGAATGCTGCGTTTCAGACTGGCCGCAAGCTGGCATTGCTTGGACGAAGCATGATTAACGTCGTGAATGTTGCAAGTGAACTCGGTTATCTCGACGTTCCCGACGGACTATTGATTGAAGCCGCTGATTCAGGACAGTTTCCGCGGGAGCAGGTGGTTGTGCTATGTACGGGAAGCCAGGGAGAGGCGATGGCTGCCTTGTCCAGGCTGGCTGCGGGCAAACATCCTCAAGTTAGCATTGAATCTGGAGATACGGTTATCATTGCAGCAGGAGCCATACCTGGCAACGAAAGGAACCTTGCCCATGTCATCGACAACCTGTATGTTCTGGGTGCTCGTGTGATTTATGGCTCCAGCGGAGCGGCGGGAATGCACGTATCCGGTCATGGCAGTCAGGAAGAGCTGAAACTGATGCTTACGCTGATGAAGCCGGATTATTTGGTACCGATTCACGGTGAATTCCGGATGTTGTATCAGCACAGATTGCTTGCGGAATCTGTAGGGATTGAGCAAAGTCGTGTGTTTATCGTCAATAATGGAGATATGGTGGAATACAGAGACGGAACGGCTTCATTAGGTCCGAAGATTGCCTCAGGTAACAGCTTGGTTGACGGGCTTATTATCGGTGACGTCGGCAATATTGTGCTTCGGGATCGCAGGCAGCTATCATCGGATGGGATGCTGGTCATTGTAACCACGCTTAGTAAAACAGAAAAACAAATGGTTGCCTCCCCGGAGATCATCTCCAGAGGTTTTGTTTTTGTGAAGGACTCGGAACAATTCATGAAGGAGATTCATGAACGGGTCGTTAACCGGATGGATGAATTAACGGGTGCCGGGGTCAATCAGTGGAATGTGATCAAACGGAAGCTGAAAGATGAGATCGGCCATTACATTTATGCGCAAACCAAGCGCAGACCTATGATTTTGCCGATTATTATTGAGGTATGATTGAACTAAATGATGTTTGCAGGCAGAACGGAAGACCATCCGTGCCTGATGTCTTAGAGTTTGTGTCTTCAAAATGACTTTGCCAAGCTCGGTTCGATTCGTATGTAGCACACGACGCTGTGAGCTTCTGCGTGAATCGGGCTTTTTTGCTATGTCATCCTGCTCATATTCGATGAGCTTCGCGATTTAAGTTATAATACATAAATGAATGATTTTATAAATAATTTAGACTCATTATTTACACAGAAACGGAGAGGACAGAAAAAACCTGGAAAAGCGGAGCGGCCGCCTAAAAGCTTTCTGAAAGAAAGCTGCATCGGAAGCATACGCTTATCACCGGATTTTCTCCTTATAGAAAAGGGAATTCATAAAATCTGGGGATAACAGCGGTTGGAAGGTTATTCTGACATCGAAGTGAACGTGTAAATCATATTTCGTGCAATTCATTTAGATCAAAAGGAGTTTCTTATGAATAAAACGATTTCAGATATCGCTCAGATGGCAGGTGTGGCGAAGAGTACCGTATCTCGTTTCCTGAACGGCGGCTCGGTCAGCGAAGATACCCGTCAGAAGATTGAGCATATTATTAAACAATATAATTATGTTCCGAACACTTTTGCACAGAGTCTCAAAGCAAAAAAGACCAGCATTATCGGTACAGTGGTTCCGCGACTGGATTCCTATGCGACATCACAGACGCTGATCGGCATCGATGAGGAGCTAAGAGGACTGCAATATCAGATGCTCATTGCCAACACGAGCCAGGATATGCAACGAGAGATTGATGCGATTTATGATTTTGCCAGACAAAAAGTATCCGGGATCATTCTACTTGCTGCTGAAATTACAGATGCACACCTGAAGGCCATTGAAGACATCCAGATTCCCGTGTTACTGGTAGGACAGCAGCATGAGTTACTGCATAGTCTTATTCACAACGACGAACAAGCTGGATATCTCATGGGGGAATATGTTGTGGAACAGGGGCATCGAGAGATTGTGTACCTGGGAGTAAGCGAGAAAGATCAGGCCGTAGGTATTCATCGTAAACAAGGGTTTAAACAGGCGATTGATGAGTGCAGTGATTGTACGGTAAGGTATTATGAAACGAGCTTCAAAATGTCAGAAGCAGTGATTACGGCAGCGGAGATTCTGGAAAAAAATAGACCCTCTCTTATCGTTGCAGCGACAGATAATATTGCGATGGGCGTTATGAAAACAGCGTCCTTTCAAAAAATTAGCATCCCCCAGCAATTGTCAGTAGCCGGGTTCGGCGGATACGATATCACTGAAATGATTCATCCGACGCTGACAACCGTAAAATATCATTATTTACAGGCTGGAAAACTCGCGGCGAACCATATCAGCAAGCTCGTTAAAGGGGAGAGTGTGAGTCAGCACACAGTTATGGATGTCGAATTAATTCTCCGAGAAAGCGTTGACAAAATATAAATTGATCCATTATGATAATTCCATCGAACCGGTTCCACTCAAGTTTTAGTGTGAGAATGATGATACCGGGGAGCAACAATGTTGTATGGGATTATTTTTTTACCCACATTGGAACCGGTTCCTTTGAAAAAGGGACTTCTGATTTTGCACTATGATTGGAGATTGTATGACGTATGAAAATGACAAGAAAGCAGCTCTATCGGCGAATTGAGCAAGCTGAACCGGGAGAGATTGCTACACTGGAAGCTAAGATCGCCACATGTCCCTGGAGACAGAGTTATCATATTCAGCCCGTAACCGGTCTGCTTAACGATCCTAACGGATTTTCCTTCTATGAAGGTTACTACCATCTGTTCTATCAATGGTTCCCTCTTGGAACGGAGCACGGCATGAAATATTGGTATCATACTCGCTCAAGCAATTTGGTGGACTGGGAGAATGTTGGCATTGCGATTGAACCCGGAACTCCTTATGACTCGCATGGAGCATATTCCGGAAGTGCGATTGAAAAAGATGGCAAGTTAAACCTGATCTACACAGGCAATACGCGGGATGAGAACTGGATTCGACATCCGTTTCAGTGTTTGGCGTTCATGGATGAGAAGAATGTGGTGACGAAATTCGAGCATCCTGTCATTTCTGACGTACCGCCTGGATATACCGAGCATTTCCGAGATCCAAAGGTGTGGCTGCACGAAGATGTCTATTATGGTGTCATTGGAGCCCAGCGTACGGATGAGACAGGATGTACGGTTCTTTATCGGTCGGCAGACTTGAAACATTGGCAGTTTCTTGGGGAGATCATCACAACATTAACTGCCTACGGATACATGTGGGAATGCCCCGACTATCTGGAATTGGAAGGTCACGGCGTACTCATTTTCTCACCACAGGGCATTCCGGCCGAATCCGACCGATACCAGAACATTTATCAATCGGGATATCTGATTGGTGAACCTCTGAACCTGGAGACGAGAGAATTCATACATGGGAAGTTTGACGAACTGGATCGTGGATTTGATTTTTATGCGCCCCAGACCATGCAATCACCAGACGGAAGACGAATTCTGGTTGCATGGATGGGACTTCCTGATCTGGCGTATCCCACAGACGAGAGTGGCTGGGCCCATTGTTTAACGATTCCACGGCAATTATCGATCCGAGGTGGCAAGCTTATTCAGCAACCCGTTCCTGAAATGGCCCAGTTGCGCAAGGATCAGCAAGGTATTATGGCTCAGGACTCACTTCGCAATGGAAGCCGATCCTTTACAGGCTTAAATGGTATCGCTTACGAACTCCAATGTGAGATTAGCGACAATGATGCAGACCTTGTGGGCATTGAGTTTAGGGCGAGTGATACGGAGAAAACAGTCATTCAGTATGATCGCCTGCAGCGCAAACTTATGTTGGATCGCAGTCAGTCAGGTGCACCGCTCCCCGAAGCCAATGGTGTCATTCGCACCTGTGCTTTAAATGAAGGTATGGATGCAGATGCTCTAATTAAGCTGCATCTGTTCGTGGATTCGTCCTCGGTTGAGATATTTGTCAACGATGGACAGGAAGTCTTCACGAGCCGAATCTTCCCAAGCCGGGACAGTACAGATATTCGATTTTTTGCACACGGAGGCAAGGCTGATTTCAGAGCGGTTATGTGGAAGGTTTAGATTGAATGAGAAAGGAATGAGACAACATGTCGGATAATGGGCGCATTGCCAAAGAGGTCATCCAGGCCGTCGGGGGAAAAGACAATATCGCCTCCTTTGCACATTGTGCAACACGGCTTCGCATCATGGTGAAGGATAAAGAGCAGATTGATCAGAAACAAGTTGAGAACATCGACAAGGTGAAGGGTGCCTTTTTCAACTCGGGACAATATCAAATTATTTTCGGCACAGGTACGGTCAACCGAATTTTTGAAGAGGTGGAGAAGCAGGGGATCGAAGGGACATCGAAAGAAGATGTGAAGAGTCAGGGGAAAAAGGAAGGCAATGCATTTCAGCGGGCTATTCGCACATTTGGTGACGTCTTTGTTCCGATTATTCCTGTGCTTGTGGCAACAGGGTTGTTCATGGGTCTGCGCGGTCTGCTTACGCAAAATGAAATTCTGGCATGGTTCGGTGCGACGCCTGACGACATATCGCCAAACTTTCTGCTGTTCACGCAGATTCTAACGGATACAGCTTTTGCATTCCTGCCTGCGCTTGTCGCCTGGTCCGCATTCCGCGTATTCGGCGGGAGTCCGGTTCTCGGGATTGTACTTGGCCTAATGCTCGTGAATCCAGCGCTGCCGAATGCTTATGCTGTAGCTGATGGTTCGGCGCAACCCTTGCATATGTTCGGCTTTATTCCCGTCGTAGGATATCAGGGCTCGGTACTGCCTGCCTTTTTTGTAGGTTTGCTTGGTGCGAAGTTTGAAAAAGTATTGCGTAGACGTGTGCCTGAGGCACTGGATTTGATTTTAACTCCATTTATTACGCTAACGGTAATGATCACGCTGGGACTATTCGCCATTGGCCCTGTATTTCACTCACTTGAAGAGTGGGTGCTGCATGGCACAACGGCTGTACTTGATCTGCCTTACGGAATCGCTGGTATTATAATTGGCTTCTTCCATCAGATTATCGTGGTTACGGGTGTACATCATATCTTTAACTTTCTGGAGATTCAATTGCTTGAGAAAACGGGTTTCAATCCGTTTAACGCGATTATTACATGTGCGATGGCTGCACAGGGGGCGGCATGTCTTGCCGTGGGTTTGAAAACCAAAAATATGAAGCTCAAAGCACTCGCGCTTCCTTCATCGTTATCGGCATTCCTTGGTATCACTGAACCAGCAATCTTTGGTGTGAATCTGCGTTATATGAAACCATTTGTGATGGGATTGATCGGGGGAGCAGTAGGTGGCTTCATCGCTTCGCTCTTCCATCTGCAAGGTACGGGTATGGCCGTGACGGTAATTCCCGGAACACTTCTGTATCTGAATAGTCAATTGCCTTTGTATATCTTGTCCAACGTAACGGCAATGGCGATTGCTTTTGCACTGACATGGTTCTTCGGTTATAAAGATCAATCTGTAGAGACAGCTTCCGGTAACGGTTTGTCTGTGGAATCGACGATTGTATCATCTGCTTCAGGCGTAGCTTCATCTACTTCTACATCGGTAACGGAATCGGTCAACGCAGCATCTCGTCCCAAAGTGAAACAGCTGGAGATCGCATCCCCGATCCATGGTACAATCGTTGAACTGGAGCAGGTGCCTGATCCGGCATTTGCGGAAAAACATATGGGAGAGGGCATCGCCATTGAGCCATCCGAAGGCAAAGTATATGCTCCGTTTGATGGCGTTGTTGCCCATGTCATGGATAAGAGTAAACATGCAGTTATTTTAGAACACGAGACAGGAGTTCAACTGCTGGTTCATATCGGTATCAATACCGTCGGTTTGAAAGGAAAAGGCTTTGTTACTCATGTGAAAAGCGGAGATACCGTGCTTGCGGGGCAACTTCTCATTGAATTTGATATGGAAATCATCGAGGAGGCTGGGCTTCCGTTGATTACACCCGTGTTAATTCCAAGCGGGAACGACGCCATTGCTTCTGTGACAGCGATATCAAATGGCATTGTGCAAGCGAACGGAAGAAAAGTGCTGACGATAGAGTTTACGGAGCCGCAATAAGTGAATGCCACGTAAAACAACGTAAACCGTTACAGAGCCCTATGAACTTTCTTAAATCTTAAATCATTGCTTTAAAAAGGGTACATCAGGTTACGATAAAAATTACAAAAATCAAGGGAAACCGTGTGGAGACATCCTCCGCAGGTTTCCCTTTTTCTGATGCTATTACAGTCCGGCATTCCGTTTAAGTCGTTCTGCAATCTGAAGAAAGTCTTCTGGGGATATACCAGGAGCGAATTCTTCTGGCAAGTCGGGAAGTTCAGGAATTGGCCCTCCATATCCCGGTAAACCTGCAAAGGCTTCCAGTTTACCCCCGTCGGTAGGATGCACACCTTTCCATATCTGGGCAATCTGCTGATAATCCTTGTCACTGAACGTGTACAATCGGCGTTGCTCACCCATGGCTTCCCATTTGCGGGTAGTCTCAAACGCTTTGTTGTCTAGAGAGGGGATCGGAATCAGCTTGGTCACGTCGACCCCGGTCGCAATCTCCAGTGCTTTGGCGTATGCCAGAATGTGTACACCGCCTCGGACAAGCAGATAACCCGTCATCTCACGAGCCGTATTGTTGTCGGTCATTTCGTACACTCTCATTTTGTGTGTTCTTGCACCACATTCCAAAAAGAAATTATGAAGCAGATCCAGAATCAGATTACCGCTACTGAAGACATACGAGCCATTCCAGGGTCTTCCCATGGAATCATAGGGCAGCGCTGTCTGCGCGGATTCAATAAAATGTGAAGTCATACGTAAATCCTTGGCTATGCGAAGCGGTGTGGAGTCTGGTTCGCCAGGTGACGTTGAGCCTTCGAGCATCAAATTAATCGTGTTGGCGACAAGTTCGACATGACCGAATTCTTCCGCCGTAATACTGGCGACAATGTCATAGAAAGGACGCAGCTTGGATCTGCCTCTGAAGTTAAACGACTGATACATGTAATTGTTCAGCGTCGACATCTCGCCATATTTTCCACCTAGCAATTCCTGAACTGCACTAGCTCCGTTGGGATCCGGATTATTCGAAATAGGCAATTCAATGGCAAGACGATCTACACGTTTAAACATGTCAACTCCTCCTCAATCCTCATTACAATCAAGGTATGAAGGTTGACTTGTACGTTATTCAATCTATTGTTGTGCCCTTAACGCTTGTGCCATTTTTCGTAAGGGTATATTCAATCACAGCACCACTCCAGAAATGGAACTTGAGCTGAATTTCGCCATCTTTGGTTTCGTTAAAAAAGTTGGGTTTCAGTTCAATGACGTTGCGATCATAATCCGGGCTAAACGTATAGGCAAATTCCTTAAATGATGTCCAGTTCTGAGGGCCAGCATTTTCTCCATTGGCATAGGTCGCTTCCATCGTTGCGAGCTGATCGCCACCAAATGTGACAGGAATAGCGAAAGCACTGGTTGTACCCTGTGCGTCACTTAACACAGGTGTGTTGTATTGAATAATATGCAGCGTCCAGTCTGCACCTTCACTAAAACCGGCTGTCAGTGTAGCATTTACACCTAGTTTGCCTTCAGTTGTTAATCGGGAGAGTAGATCTGATGTTAAAGTGAGCACACCGTTTCGAATCGTGTAATCTTTACCTCGTAGAAGTGGAGCTGTACCATTTTTCAGAGAAAAGAAGCGGTTTCCATTCAAATGGAGAGTAATTTTTACATTCTGGATGAGTTCATGTTGTTTCAGATAAACTTGATCGGTCTCTGCTGTGGATGAACGTCCGTTCCAGCTAGCCCGGATCATATCAAACAGTTGTTGATCTGACCAAGTATAGCTAGTGCGTCCAAAATGTTGTCCATTGTCCCAAAGCATGGTGGTCATCTGTTTTCGACGTGAGTAATGTCCAACGAATTCAAAAAACTTCAATTTCTCACCTTGTTCAATCACACCTGTATGCTGGTCAAACCCGAGTAAACCGTACTCACCGATGATGACTGGAATGCCTTTGGCTGTAAAGGCATCGTGAACGCGGTCAAACGTATCGGTAACGTCCTTTTGTACTTCGTCGTTGAATTTGGTGAATCCCGCAATGTTCACGCTGAAAGGCCAGAACCCGTAATAATGTACGGTAGCGATGAGATTAGGATCATCCAGCTTTTGAATCGTCTGATTCAGCGCATCCAGATCAGGCTGAGCCGATGAAGTATGCATGGTAGGCAGTACAAGTGGACGGGTGTCATTGTTACCGCCGGACGATCTTACGATATGATGAAAAGACGTGTTTAACGTATCCAGCATGCGGTATCCCGTGTCTGCATTCGTAGTGCCACCTTCGGTGAAGCGGGGTTCATTGACACTTTCGAACATCAGTTTCTCGGGTGCATCTTTGAATTTGTTTGCAATCTGTGTCCAAATGGCATTGTAGCGCGCAAGAACGTGATCATAGTCTTTCTCCATGGTGCTAATCCAGCGCCAGGAATCATGATGCAGATTGATCATCACATAGAGGTTAGCTTCAAGCGCCCAGCCTACGATCTCCTGAACCCGATTTATGTAAGCAACGTCAATGTTGTAATCCGGTTCGTCACCAATGTGAGCTTCCCAGGTAACGGGGATACGTATGCTTTTGTACCCTTGATCGGCAATCGATTGTATGAGTTCTTTCGTAATGCGTGGGTTGCCCCAAGCTGTCTCATCATCCCCCACAGCATCCAGCGAGTTACCCAGATTCCAGCCTGGTTCCATCGCGTTAACATAGGTTTGCATTTTACTTACGGGGGCTGGTTTGCTGGTGGGTTCGAGGTTGTCTGTAGCTGCAGAAGTCATCGCCGTCGAGAACAAGGACAGAAACAAGGCGGCAGCCACGGAGATCGAGAGGATGGACTTTCGTTTTTTTGGCATCAATAACATCTCCTATTCAAAACAAGATGATGAAGCTAAAATACTGAAAGCGTTTTCTGAACAGTAAATATATCACAGTTGACAGGAAGGAAATACCATCACAATTGGAATAAAATTCATTCGGATATTAGTGCTTATCTGCTGCATTTGATTTATATTTAAATGAAAGGCAGTACACTGAACTAACGTGGACAACACAGGAGGGCACATATCATGAAACTCGATGCACATCAACATTTTTGGAATTATAACATCCGTGACTATGGATGGATCGGTGAAGAGATGAGTGTGATTCAGCGTTCATTTCTGCCGGAAGACCTAGAGCCAATCCTTACGGATTCTGGCGTCTCGGGCTGTGTAGCTGTGCAGGCAAGGCAAAGTCTTGAAGAAACCGAGTGGCTGCTCGAACTCGCGGATAAGCATGATTTCATTAAAGGCGTAGTTGGCTGGGTAGATCTACGCTCTGAGGAAGCCTCATCTCAGCTGGAAAAGTTTGCGGCTAACCCGTGGCTGAAGGGGGTTCGTCATGTCATTCAGGACGAGCCTGATGTAAAGTTTGTGCTGCGTGAGGATTTTCAACGAGGGATTGCCCTACTGGAACAGCACAATCTAGCCTACGATTTGCTCGTATCGAAGGAACAACTGCCGTATGCCGTGGAATTGGTTCAAAAGTTCCCACAGCAGCGCTTTGTCATTGACCATCTGGCTAAACCGGACATTAAGGCGGGAATCGGTTCGCCTTGGAAGGAAACCATCGAAGCGATTGCCACGTATCCAAATGTCTATTGCAAATTATCTGGTATGGTCACCGAGGCAGATTGGAATAAGTGGACCCAGGAAGACTTTGCCCCCTATCTGGATACTGTGCTTCAAGCCTTTGGACCTAAGCGAGTGATGTATGGATCGGACTGGCCGGTATGTACCGTAGCAGGAACATATGCGCAGGTTTTCGATCTGCTGAAAATGCATGTTCAAAGCTTGTCAGAGGCAGAGCAACAAATGATTTTTGGTGATAACTGTGCCGCGTTTTACAAATTATAAGCAACTGAGAAATAGCGATGGCATAGAGAAAAATGACCTTTAACTGAGCCAATAGGTATGTTTAATTAAATTGCGTGCGTTGACATATTTCCTGTTTCTTGGTAATGTTTTATCTAATCCGCATAATGTTTTCTGGGAATGTTACCGAATACGGGCATAACCTGAGCTGGCTTGTGATACACGTCATAGTGTATACAGGCTGGTTCGGGTTTTTTCTATTTTCCAAGTGGCAGATCTGGAGGACAGAAAAGGGGCGGATCATGGAGTTACATATTTGAAAGGAGAATACGAATGACAACATTTAAATTTCCTGAGAACTTTCTGTGGGGTGGAGCAATTGCAGCTAATCAGGCAGAGGGAGCATACCTTGAAGGTGGTAAAGGGCTGAGCATCGTTGACCTGCTGCCAACGGGAGAAAACCGTAGAAGCATTATGAAAGGAAATGTACCCGCGTTTACACCGCTCGCTAGCGAGTTTTATCCATCACATGAAGCGATCGATTTCTATCATAGATACCCGCAAGATATCGCTCTTTTCGCCGAAATGGGGTTCAAAGCATTACGTGTATCGATCGCTTGGGCACGGATATTCCCGACAGGTGAGGATGCACTGCCGAATGAAGCGGGTTTACAATTTTACGATGATCTATTTGATGAGCTCTTGAAACATGGCATCCAGCCTGTGGTTACGCTGGCTCACTTCGATGTGCCTGTACATCTGATTGAGAAGTATGGCAGCTGGAGAAGCCGCAAACTGGTGGATTTGTTTGAAACCTACGCGATAACGGTATTTACTCGCTACAAAGATAAAGTGAAATACTGGATGACGTTTAACGAGATCAATATGCTGCTTCATCTTCCTTTCCTTGGTGCCGGACTGGCATTTAACGAAGGTGACAATATCAAAGAGATTCAATATCAAGCGGCACACCACCAACTCGTTGCAAGTGCGCTTGCCGTTAAAGCTTGCCATAAGATCATCCCTGATGCCATGATTGGCTGTATGCTCGCAGCAGGCAGCTTCTACCCGTACACATGTAACCCGGAAGATGTATTCCAGGGGATGGAGAAGGACAGAGAATCCTATTTCTTCATCGATGTACAATCACGTGGGGAGTACCCGGGTTATGCCAAACGTTTCTTCAAGGATCACAACCTGAACATTGTGATGGAGCCGCAGGATGCTGACATTTTGCGAAACAACACAGTAGACTATATCGGCTTCAGCTATTATTCCAGTCGGACAACCAGTACAGACCCTGAAGTGAACAAAAATATGACCAGTGGTAACGTGTTCGGTTCTATAGCCAATCCATATTTGGCAAAATCGGAATGGGGATGGACGGTTGATCCCAAGGGTTTCCGTATTACGGCGAATCAGCTACATGACCGTTATCAGAAACCTCTGTTTGTGGTGGAAAATGGATTTGGTGCACATGATGAGGTGAGCCCTGAGGGTGAAGTCGATGATTCGTACCGAATCGATTATTTGAAAGGCCATGTAGCTGAGATGGGGGAAGCCATTCAGGATGGCTGCAACATCATCGGTTATACCAGCTGGGGGCCCATTGATATTGTCAGTGCCTCTTCCGGGGAGATGAGAAAACGTTACGGTTACATCTATGTGGATCGTGACAATGAAGGTAAAGGCGAGTTGACTCGGATCAAAAAGAAAAGCTTCGAATGGTATAAAAATGTCATTGCCTCTGGCGGTACAGACCTGGGAGACAAGTAATCTCAGTTTTTTGAGAGCAGCTGTTTCCAAGCATGAGGAAGTTGCATGATTCATGCAAATTCCTCATGTCTGCTCGTTGAAAGCGTTGACATATGACGCAGTTCACGCTATACTTGACGCAAATATATCGTTACTGGGATTGTTACTACATCACACGCGTAGGCAAAACCTGAGCACCAAAAAAAGCAGACCGCCGCGTCTTGTTTATTTTGTGATGCTCCAGGTTTTTTTGCATGCCCATAATTGGATATATCTTGGCGACTAGAGAGTGGGACGTGACGGGGGGATTGAAGTGAAAATAGCAAAGGTTATCAACAATAACGTCATTAGCATCTATCAGGCCGACGGAGCAGAGCTTGTGGTGATGGGACGTGGGATTGCCTTTAAGAAGAAGCCGGGAGATAAAGTAGACGAGACCCGCATTCAAAAAGTATTTGCCTTGAAAAACAAACAGACATCCGATAACTTTAAAACGCTTCTGCGGGAAGTTCCGATGGAACTTGTTGAGATTGTGGAGGAGATGATTGCCCATGCACGTGACAATTTGGGGCGTAAACTGAACGAGAACATCTATGTTTCGCTTACAGATCATATTCACTTTGCCATCGAGCGTTATCATGAGGGAATCGAGATCAAGAATGCTTTGATGTGGGAGATCAAGCAATTGTACAAAGCGGAGTTCGGGCTGGGATTGCGCATGCTGGAGCAGATTAATACTAGGATGAATGTCGAGCTCCCACCAGATGAAGCGGCCTTTATTGCGCTCCATATTGTGAATGCGGAAATGAACGAAGAAGTCATTACGACGATGAATATTAC
This sequence comes from Paenibacillus amylolyticus, assembly GCF_003719335.1. GTDB lineage: Bacteria > Bacillota > Bacilli > Paenibacillales > Paenibacillaceae > Paenibacillus > Paenibacillus amylolyticus_D. Next base: position 274,919 of record NZ_RIAS01000003.1, on the reverse strand, counting down.
GAAGTTTATCCAGCAGATTATTAATATCGCCAAGTATCATTTCAAAATGGAGTTTGATGAGGAGTCTCTCAGTTACTTCCGTTTTATCACACACCTCAAGTTTTTCTCCCAGCGAGTGCTTAGTGGAACGCATTATGACAACAATTATGATCATTTTTACGACATGATTAAGGAGAAACATCCTGAAGCAGCAGCATGTGTAGAGAAAATCGCATTATTTGTCAAAAAAGAATATGATCATGAACTCACCAATGAGGAAAAGTTATATCTTACGGTTCATATCGAACGTGTCGTGAATCGTTAACATTTTAATTATTGACATAAATGGGTATATTATAATATTATGTTTGTAACAGGAATTGAATACGATTTAACTGGGATTGTTACTGGTTATGCAGGCAAAACCTAAGTCATGTGTATTTCGGAATTTTATGTCCGTTTACTCAAGGCTTAGGTTTTTTGTGTGCAAAAAATCGGTAAAAAGACTGTTAGACAACAAGTAGGAGGGCAAATCATGAGTCAAGAGAAACTGGCCAGAGAGATTGTGGAGCGGGTCGGCGGTGAGAAAAACGTAGAATCACTGGTTCACTGTGCAACACGTTTACGATTTGTATTGAAGGATGACTCCAAGGCTGATAAAGCAGGTCTGGAGAAAACAGAAGGTGTTATTGCCGTTAAAGAAAACGGAGGACAATTCCAAGTTGTTGTAGGCAACAAGGTCCCCGAAGTGTATCAGGCAATTGGTCAGATCAGCAATATTTTGGACGATTCATCGAGTAAAGAAAAAAGCGGCAAAAAAGTTAAAGGACTAGGCGGAATTATTGACGTCATCTCCAGTATTTTTGCACCACTGCTAGGTGTGATGGCAGGAGCGGGTATTTTAAAAGGGTTGTTGCTGATTGCAAACAATGTGGGTTGGCTGGAAAAGACAGACACGACCTATATCATTCTGTATGCAGCGGCAGATAGTTTGTTCTACTTCTTGCCACTGCTGTTAGCGGTTACAACTGCACGTAAGTTCCAAGGAAATGCATTTGTCGCATTGACGATAGCAGGAGCATTGATCTATCCAACCATTATTCAATTGAAAACGGACGGAACGCCGACAGACTTTTTCGGTATTCCTGTAGTCCTGATGAGTTATGCTTCGACCGTCATTCCAATTATTCTAGCTGTTATTGTGATGAGCAAGCTGGAGAAGTTTTTTAACAAGATACTTCACGATAGTATTAAAAACTTTGTTACACCGCTATTTTTGCTTGTTATTATGGTTCCGCTCACATTGCTTGTCTTCGGACCATTTGGTGTATACGTTGGTAATGGCATTGCATCGGCGATGGTGGCTGCATTTGGATTCAGCCCGTTACTCGCCGGAGCTGTGATGGGTGCAAGCTGGCAGTTGCTCGTTATCTTCGGTGTACACTGGGGTCTGGTGCCTGTATTTATTAACAACATTGCCGTACATGGTCAAGACGGTGTGAAGCCAGCAGCGACAGCTTCTATCTTTGCTCAAACGGGTGCAGCATTTGGTGTCATGCTCAAAACAAAAAATAAAAAATTGAAAACACTCGCTGGTTCTTCAACACTTACAGCTCTGTTCGGGATCACCGAACCGGCCATTTACGGTGTTACATTGCCGCTGAAACGTCCATTTATTGCAGGGGTTATCGGTGGTGCTGTCGGTGGAGCCATTATCGGTCAGGCAGGTACGCAAGCTTTTGCTTCCGGTGCGCCTGGATTGCTGACTTTGCCGATCTTCTACGGACCGGGTGGTCAAGGTTTTCCGGGTTTGATTATCGGTATTGTCACATCGTTCATTGTTTCCGCAGTATTAACGTATATCCTGGGCTTCAAAGACCCTGTCGATGATGAAGAAACAAAGGTAGAATCCGTACCATCTGCTGGAGCAACAGCTACACATAGTAAAGATGCTTCTTCGAAGTCATCTGCTCAGGTTACTGTTACTTCCGATCAAGAGGTATTAAGCCCGATTGAAGGTAAAATTGTTGATTTGGCTGAGGTTCCAGATCCGGCGTTTGCTTCAGGCGCGATGGGTAAAGGGATTGCAATTGAGCCATCAACAGGACGGGTTGTTGCTCCTTTTGATGGAACGGTAACAGTCGCTTTTAAAAAGAAACATGCGCTTGCTGTTGTTTCGGATTCAGGTGCTGAAATTCTGGTGCATGTGGGTGTAGACACGGTCAAACTTGATGGACAGCATTTTATCTCTTACATCGAGGAAGGCGATAGAGTGAAGGCAGGTGATCTGCTACTGGAATTCGATATTGAACAGATTAAAGCGGCCGGTTATCCTATCGTAACTCCAATCATTGTAACGAATTCGGCAGATTACAATGATGTTGTTCCGCAAGCTACTGGACAAGTAAGCAACAAGGATATGCTCTTGAAAATTGTTGGAACTGAAGCTAATAAAGCCTAAGTCATTAGAACAGCGTGTTTGTCTCCATAGAGTTAGACAGAGATAGATAGAGCATTAAACAAACAACCGCCAAGAAATCTGTGGCGGTTGTTTGTTGTGCGTTCGTAATAAGGTTAACTGGCTATGGAAGGAAGCTTGCGTTAGTTCGCCTTCACTACGCCGGAGTGTACATTGCTTGTCAAACGATGAGGTGGATATACCTTGCGAACTGGAGCAATGATCATTGTGGCAAAGATGGCTTTGATCAGATCCCCGATGATGTAGGGATAGAAACCTTGAATCATCGCATCCGATAACGACATGCTGAATCGGTATGCCAGCCAAGGAACACCTGTGACATAGTTTAATAGGGATCCAAACAGCTCAATAATAATAAAAGCAAGCGAAAAACCTTTGATTCCTCGAATCTGCACTTTAGAAAGAAGTAAGCCAATCAGCAATGCGGCAAACGGCCACATAATTACGTATCCCCCGGTTGGCCCCAGTAGCACACCAAGGCCGCCTGTACCATGTAACAGAGGAAAACCAAGTCCTGTAAGCACAACGACAAGGGTTATACTGAGAAAGCCATAGAGTGGCCCAAGCAGTCCACCAGCGAGCATCACTGCTAAAGTTTGTAAAGTGATTGGTACAGGTGAAAAGCCAAGAGGGATGCTTATGTATCCGAAAATAACGAGAATGGCAGCCATAAGTGCACTAAATACAATGCCTCGCAATGATAATTTCATGTTTGTACAATCCTTTCGATTTTGATAGAATTATTGTTAACCAAGCCAATTAACATGGTTGACGATTAGCATGTTATCATATAATTTCAGAATGTGAAAGGACTAATTTATAAATGCAAGACAAGTTACCTATCATTTCATTGCTAGATGTCCGTGTGTACTATGCTGCTGAAAGCGGTGAAGTTAAAAAGGCGCTGGACGGTGTCTCGCTTACGCTTAAAGCGGGAGAGTGGTTAAGTATCGTGGGGGCAAATGGCAGTGGGAAAAGTACGCTAGCCGGATTGCTGCTCGGTTTCATTCCTGTATCCGGTGGGGAGCGAAATATCCCGGCAAGTCTGGTCATTCGTGGTGTATTACAGCAGCCCGAAGCACAGGTGCTGGGGGATACGATTGAAGAAGAATTTCATTTTGCTTTATCGCATTTACATATATCCGGCGAGGAGAAGGCGAGACGGCGACAAGAAGCGCTGCATCTAGTTGGCCTTCACCACCCGCTGGACACAGTGATCGCACGTTTGTCCGGTGGACAGAAACAGTTACTTAACATTGCTACTGCCCTTGCGGTCAAGCCGGATGTACTGGTTATGGACGAACCTGCAGCGATGCTTGATCCTGATGCGAGAGACCGCATAGAACGTATTGTTCAGTCCGTCACAAGCCATGGTACGGCAGTAGTCTGGATTACTCACCATCTGGAGGAAGCGACCTTATGTGATCGGATTATGGCTATGAGTAAGGGGAAATGTGTCTATGACGGCATACCGGAGTCTTTTTTCTATCCAGAGGTCACAGCAATGGAAGCAAAATCAGATACGAAGTCGTACGGATGGCATCTATCTCCTTGTGAAGAGGCCGGGCTGGAACCGCCTTTCACGGTAAAGACGTGTCTGATCTTGAAACAGCGCGGGAAACTGCAGGATGTTAACCCTCTTCGGCCTGAGCAGCTTGCGAAGGAGGCTGCGCGTTGGTGATTGAACTTAATAATATATACGTGCGAGTTCATGATGAAACAAAACGAACCTTACTTGATCATATTTCGGTAACGCTGAACCGCAGTGAGATCACACTGCTTCTGGGCTGCACTGGCTCTGGCAAGACAACGCTGCTGCAAACGATGGCTGGTCTCAAGCAGCCGGATTCTGGGGACATTATGCTTGCAGGAGAGCCGATGTGGCATAATGGCAAGGTACCTCAATCTGTTTTGTTTCAGGTGGGACTTGTGTTCCAGTTTCCAGAGCAACAATTGTTTGCTCGAAATATTAAGCGAGAGCTGTTATATTCCCTTCGCCCTTATCGTTTGAGTGATGCTGAGCAGGAACAGCGGATCGAAGAAACCTTGGCTCATTGGGACCCGCTTAGAGGAGATGAGAGGGAGCGACGTTTTCACTTGGACAGGTCTCCCTTTGCACTTAGCGGTGGAGAGAAGCGCAGATTAGGGCTTGCACTTGGTTATGTGACGAAGCCAAACTGGCTTTTGTTAGATGAACCTAGCGCAGGGCTTGAGGCACAGAGTATCAGGTTGCTGCTTGATTCCCTGGATGAGCATCGTGTGGAAGGCGGAGGAGCCGTCATTGCGACGCACGACCTGGATACATTTCTACCACATGCAGATCGTGTACTTTTATTGAGGGAAGGGCGCCTGAGAGCAGATATAACGCCGCTGGAACTATATAAGCATCCGGAGTTATTAGTGCAAGCGGGAATCGGTCTACCTCCATCCATGCGACTTGCGGCGCAACTGAGGGAGGCAGGGGTGCAGATCAGTTCTCAAGCGATGACGCCGGAAGAGATGGCGGAATCTATTTTACGGTCCGGGATGGAGATGAAGGATACTTCTCTCAACGCGGAGAGTGACAATGACACTGTTGCGATGACACACTGGACATGTACAAGGACGGCTGCAACTTTCATTTCAAAAAAAGATGGGCGTGGATCTTCTGTTTCTTCAATAACAGACTCTTTGTTGAACGTTAGCGAAAGACCAGAGTCTTCTTCGAGTTCTTCCAGTTCTTTCGGCCGTCTGAAAAGCATGATGGACCCGCGTTTGAAATGGGTATTGTATATGTTGCTTGTTACAGCGGCGATGCTTCAGCATCATTGGGGAGGACTGACGTTAACTTTAATTCCAGTAGCTGGTGCTTTGGCTATCTTGCCTCGACAGATGCTGATGAGTTGTATCAAGTTGATGAAACCACTTGTGTTGTTTTTTGTTCTTTCTACAGCATTATCGGGCAGTACTCTGACCACAGGAGAAAGCGGGATTCAACTGGGCTTTTCCTTAACTCAGGCTGAGGGAACATTACTTAATCTCTACCGCTTGTTCATCGTAACCCTTGCAAGTCTGTGGTTCTCACTTACAACGCCATATGGACACATGGTTGAGGGACTGAACTGGGTGCTGGCTTACGGGCGGAAAATCAGGCTCCCTGTAGCTTCGTTTGCTCTGGCTGTATCGTTGGTTTTTAGATTTATTCCAATGATTTGGAGTGAGTGGCAGCGATTTTCGCTGATCGTACGGGCACGCGGAAAAGTGGCTTTGAAGCCAAATACGGTTCGTGTACGAGACTTGGGGCCTATGATTATTCCTCTAATCATGGCGTTGTTCCAGCGCGCTGAGGATATGACCATTGCGATGGAGATGCGTAAGGTGAGAGAGAACGGCGCGTTTGGCGCTCGTTCCTCACTTCTGTCCTGGAGCAGGCGGGATACCTGGATTAGTATCCTTGGACTGCTTGTGTTTGTTGTACTGGTATCGGTGCGTCATTGGTAGAGACGAAGATGAAGGTGCTGATTTGCTTGTCGTATCAGCACCAGAAACGCAGTGTTTTCCAAGAAAAATGCATAAAAACTTCCCGTTTCGCCCAACTTAAAGGTGCGTTGATCATCTCAAGACGATCAGGAGGGACGAGTGATGGAAGAGAAGTTTTTGCAGGAAGATAGACGTGAATATACCGACGTGTCCACTGTAGAGTCGCAGCGGAATGACATTACGCTTGAAGAATTTCCAGAGGGCCCTTACGGTTCATCCTTGCTGTCTGAGTCGCTTGGGAAAAGCTCGCCGTGGCGAGCAGATCAGAGAACCGCACACCGTTTTGACTATGAGAACCATGAGTTGCATGAGGGAGAAGTGCGAGATTATCCGGGTCAAGATGTCTTTGACGAAACGGTTCCAGATGATGTGCACGAACCTCAATACCCGGGTAAAATGTAATGAAGTCTCTGTTCAGTTAAACTAAGATTAACCTTAAGCAAGCCTCCGACGGGATTATCCTGTATGGGGGCTATTTTGGTTTTACCTTTTTGGTTATAATTGGATGAGTTATTTTGTTATGTATTGTGTTAAGAGGTAAATAATGAAATAATAAGTGAACTGGCATAGCAATTATAAAAAAATGTGTTTACTTCCGTACTGGAATTTTGATATTATAATCGCAATATCAAATGCAACGACGAGATGAGTAGATAAAAATGTTTCTTTCATCAGAGAGCTCCGGTAGCTGAAAAGGGGCAAAGAACCTTTTATCGAATAAAGACTCTGAGCAGCACATCGGAATTGGCTTACGCTGAAGGATGGTGTGACAGGCGCTCCTGTTATAGAGCTAGAGTATAAACGGATGAAGACAGTATCTCAATTAGTTGAATTTTTATTTTACACAATAACGGAGAGTGTAGAAAAACCTGGAGAAGCGAAGCTAAAAGCTTTCTGTAAGAAAGCTACATCGTAAGCATAAGCTTCGCCTTTATCACCGGATTTTCCCTTAAAAAAAGGGGAATTAAGAAATCTGGGGATAACAGCGATTGGAAGGTTATTCCGTCATCGAAGTGCTCGTGTAAATAATTATTTTAACTTATATAGGTAGCTTGGTCATCCATCACATACTTGAAGAGGTGAATATGGCGACATATTTGCGAATCTGGGTGGTACCACGAGTGTTCAATCTCGTCCCTGAGACTTTTGTCTTGGGGATGGGATTTTTTGGTTTTTTCGGAGCTGGGATTACACGCTTTGGATGGACCTGAATAGTGTGAATGAAAGGGTAATACAGTTTCCAGTATCCCATGTACGATGACAGTAACAGATGATCTAACTTAAATCGAAAGGAAATGATGATTCCATGTCAGCAAAATTAAAAGTCGGTATTGTCGGAGGAACAGGAATGGTGGGTCAACGTTTCGTAGACCTGCTGGATCAACATCCTTGGTTTGAAGTAACAGCGATTTCAGCAAGTGCCAATTCGGCAGGCAAAACGTATGAAGAGTCTGTAAAGGGAAGATGGAAACTAGCGGTTCCAATCCCTGAGCCGGTAAAAAACATTGTGGTGCAAGATGCATCTCAGGTTGAAGCTTTTGCAAGCCAGGTTGATTTTATTTTCTGTGCGGTGGATATGAAAAAAAATGAAATTCAGGCGCTGGAAGAGGCTTATGCCAAAACCGGTACACCTGTCGTGTCCAACAACTCCGCTCACCGCTGGACAGCAGATGTGCCAATGGTTATTCCTGAGATTAACCCGGGCCACTTGGCAGTTATTGAAGCTCAGAAAAAACGTCTGGGTACAACTACAGGTTTTATCGCTGTAAAACCAAACTGTTCCATCCAAAGCTACGTGCCGGCGCTGCATGCATTGCGTGAGTTTAACCCGACACAGGTTGTAGCTTCCACATATCAAGCCATTTCTGGAGCAGGCAAAAACTTTACGGACTGGCCTGAAATGCTGGATAACGTGATTCCTTACATTGGTGGCGAGGAAGAAAAAAGTGAGCAGGAGCCGCTACGTATCTGGGGAAGTGTAGAGAACAATCAGATCGTTAAAGCGTCTTCACCATTGATTACAACACAATGTATTCGTGTACCGGTAACAGACGGGCACTTGGCAACGGTTTTTGTGAATTTCGAGAAAAAACCGAGCAAAGATGAAATTCTGGAGCGTTGGTCTCAGTTTAGAGGTCGTCCTCAAGAGCTGGCTCTGCCAAGTGCGCCGAAGCAGTTCATTACGTACTTTGAGGAAGAGAACAGACCGCAGACCCAGCTGGATCGTGATATCGAGCGGGGGATGGGGGTATCCACAGGTCGTTTACGTGAAGACTCACTCTATGACTATAAATTTGTAGGATTGTCCCACAACACACTGCGCGGAGCGGCTGGCGGTGCCGTGCTGATTGCTGAATTGTTGAAAGCGGAAGGATATATTCAACCGAAGTAACGAGTGTCATCCAATAAACAATGAGTAACATCCAATGAGCAGCATGAAAAACGTCGACATGAAATGTCGGCGTTTTTTGGTGTATTCAATTAGTTTAGGGTAGCTTTAGAGCCGGAAGTTTCCCACTGGGCGGGATTGGTGATGTCAGGAATGCCTTTCTCCAAAATTTCTTGATAATGGAGCGTTTTTTCTTCCAGATGCGCAACACGCTGTTTTGCCTCTTCCAGTTGAGTGAGCGCTGCTTCCTTGAATTGCATCATAAGAGCCAGGCGCTGCGGAACGGTCGAATCACCTTCAAGGCATAGATCTACATAGGTTTTGATATCTTCAATCGGCAGCCCCGTTTGCTTAAGGCATCTGACCCCGCGCAGCCAGTTGATCGCTTCATCGTTAAACAATCTTACATTATTTTTGTTGCGTTGCACGCTTGGAATCAAACCTTTATCTGTATAATAACGAACTGCATGCTCCGTGAGCCCTGTAATCAAGGCAGCTTCATGAACCGTAAACATGTATGATTCCTCCTAAAAAAGAACTACAAAATCGCTTGACTTCGTGTTACACGAAGGTACTAGGGTTATTGTAACGCAAGCTGATTCAAAGCGAAATAACACAGTGCTGTTCATAGAGTTTATGGACAGAAACGCTTGATTGCTTGAGTTAAACCATAAAACCTTAGGAGGAAATAATATGATGCAAACGGTAAAATTAAATAATGGTGTTGAAATGCCCATGATCGGCTTTGGTGTGTATCAGGTTCCTGATCCGCAGCAATGTGAGAACACCGTCTATGAAGCGCTAAGAGCAGGTTATCGTCTGATCGATACGGCAGCCGGCTACATGAATGAAGAAGCTGTAGGACGCGCGATTAAACGCAGTGGGTTACCGCGGGAAGAACTGTTTGTTACGACCAAATTGTGGATTCAAGATGCCGGATACGAAAGCACAAAGAAAGCATTTGCTAAATCATTGGATAAGTTGCAGCTCGAACAGCTGGATATGTATCTGATTCATATGCCTTTTGGTGATTACTATGGTGCTTGGAGAGCAATGGAGGAGCTGTATCGAGAGGGATTTATCCGTGCCATCGGTGTAAGCAACTTTTTACCTGATCGTCTGATGGATCTCATGGTTCATAATGAAATTGTGCCAGCAATTAATCAGATTGAGACACATCCTTTTCAGCAGCAAGTCAGCAGTGCGGCCTTTTTAAAAGAACATGGGATTCAGCATCAATCGTGGTCGCCATTTGCAGAGGGACGCAATCATCTATTCAGTAATGAGACACTTGCTTCGATTGCCGATAAGCATCAGAAATCCGTCGCTCAGATTGTGCTTCGGTGGCTGACGCAGAAAAGCATCGTTGTAATCCCAAAATCAGTCCGAAAAGAAAGGCTTGTTGAGAACATTGACATTTTTGATTTTGTGCTCAGTTCGGAAGATATGCAATCCATAGATGCATTGGATACGGGAGAGAGCCTATTTATGAAAATAGATGATCCAGAGGTGGCCAAAATGCTTGGTAACCTGAAAGTGGAACTGTAACATATTGCAAGATAACCCTTATATATAAGTAAAAGGCTCCTGATACTCTTTAAGCATTTCAGTCAATTGAGATGAAACGCTAGCGGAGATCGGAGCCTTTTTCTATTGCGGATGAAGTTATCAAGCAGCTGAGGTTTTATCCGAGTTGCGCAAAAGCTCAGAACGCCTGCCCAGCAAGTACCCTGAGAGGGACGCGAGCATCTGCTGAAATACCATACCAAGCACGACAGGAACAGCAACAGGCGGCGGAAAATAAGTAACCGCAAGAACGGCGCCAGCGCTAATGTTGCGCATCCCTCCGTTAAAGACAAGGGCCACTTGATCCGCTTCGTTCCAGCCCAGCCACCTCGCAATGAAATAACTGAGTGCATAGCCGAAGGAGGCCAGAAAAACGATAATTACCGCCAGTCCAGCCAAGCGCCAGTTGAAGTCAGCCAGATAGGGTGCGACAACCGAGCCGTTAATGGCAACGACCGAAGCCATAAACAATTTGGATAATGGATTAAGGCGAGGCCCCCATACAGGAACGATGCCACCTTTAGTCCATTCATTAAGGAGCATACCGAGCAGCGAAGGGAAAACAATCATCCAGAATAGGCTGCTCATCATCGCTGCCGTATCCAGTGTGACGCTTGTGCCAACAAGCAGGGATAACACGCCGGGCACAACAAACGGAGCCAGCAAGGTATCAATCAATATAATCGAAAGCGTAAGCGCAATATTCCCCCTGTAGATGCTTACCCATATAAAACTGCTAATGCCCGTCGGAATGACTGCAGCGAGAACAAGTCCTGTGATGGTATAAGCATCGGTTGGAAACACGAGATGGCCCATGCCTAGCGCAATAAGAGGCATTGCCAAATGCAAGATCAGAAGGCAAACAAACAGCGGAAAAGGCTTTTTCAAGACATTAACAAAGTCTCGTACACTCAGACTAATACTGCCCGCAAACGTCATGAAGGCAAACAGCCAAGGCGATAAATACGTGTAAGAAGATAAAAAACTGCCGCATAAAACACCAATGATAATACTAGTGGGGGTAATCAGCGGCATGATGCGGTTCAAGCGTTGATTTAAGGCCTGAAGCATAATGATGACATCCCTTTTTTGTGTGATTCTCCTATTATACATCGGAATGTCTAGGCATGCAGGCTGATTTGCAATGTAGCTTTGTGAACAAGTATCATGAAGTAAGGTACCATCATTCTGAGATGAAGAAAGGGAGATGATCATGCGAAGGCGAAACAGAACACACAGGACGATGATTACAGCTATTGTGGCCTCCAGTATGTTGATGCTATCCGCTTGTTCGATTGTAGAGCAAGCCAATCAAAGTCTGAGTTATGTAAGCGGTGCTACGGATTATATCAATCAGGTATCGAGTGCTGGAACCGAGTTACAGCAACTTGCAGCAGATGCCATCAATAACCCGGATGTAACGGGTCAGATTCAAGAGAAGATTGATCTAATTCAAGCAGAAGCCGCTGAATTTTCGGAGATGAGTGCGCCTGCTATTGGAGAAAACATTCATGAGAATCTGGTTAGTTATAATAATCAGCTGACAGAAGTTATGAACCAATTCGAAACTTCCGTCGCGGAGCAAGGGATTACCGCTGAGAATTGGGAGAAAACAGGTATTCCAGAATTAATCAACAACATCAACAGCTTGAAGGAACCGCTGAGCGGATTACAAACGGAATAATAAGTTTAAATTAAATATAAGAATAATCTTTCCTTCTCTTTAAGGAGCATTTGAACAGGAAAGTTACAGAAGACGGGTGATCTGGAAGGGCTGCTCGTCTTTTTTTCATATTTATTTTGTAGAAAGAAAAACGATATGGATTACGACAAAGATCCAAAATGCTTGCAGTGTATAAATCGGGAATACTATGAAGGTGAATGTTTGTTTGGTAACAAGCTGAGCTATCATTATCGCATCATTTGACAAAAGTATGATAGACTATTATGGTTATTTAATAAACATTTATATAGTGACTAACATTAATTTAGTTACCTATAAACCAATTTTATTTAGCAAAGGAGATCTATGTTATGTCCGAACATACGGGAAAAGTCATTGTTATCACAGGTGGAGCAAGCGGGATTGGAAAAGAAACAGCACTGCAACTATCTGCACAGGGAGCAACAATCGTTGTCGCGGATTTTAACGAAGAAGGAGCCAAACAGGTTGCGACTGAGATTGAAGCAGCGGGTGGCATAGCCGGAGCTTATAAAGTGGATGTATCCAAAGGGGATGAGATTAAAGCTTTGATTGACTGGACTGTTGAAAAGTATGGAACATTCAACGGGATTTTCAACAATGCGGGTATCGGTCTTGTAAAGCCGTTTCTGGAAATGGACCCGGAATCCTATCACAAGGTTATTGATGTGGATCAACATAGCGTATACTACGGCATGTATTACGGTGCGAAGAAAATGGTTGAATTAAACGTGCAAGGCACGATTGTGAATACAGCTTCGATCTATGGAAGCGTGGCAGCTGTCGGCAGCTTCAACTACAATGCGGCGAAAGCGGCAGTAGTGATGATGTCCAAATCGGGTGCACTTGAACTGGCCGAGCACGGAATTCGCGTGTTGGGTGTAGCGCCTGGGTTCATCGAAACTCCGATTCTGGGGAATGACAAAGCCATGAAGGATGCATTGGCCACTCAACATATGCGCGGAGAGTTAATCCAGCCGGAAAAAGTAGCAAGTGTGGTCACCTTCCTGTTCAGTGATGCCGCGAGTGCGATGAATGGTACAACGGTGGCGGTTGATGATGGTTTCCTGAGTTTTAAAACGAAATAACGGTTATCTAACCCTAAATCATATTGCATTTAAAAGAACAAAAAGGCACAGGAGGTAATTTTCCTGTGCCTTTTCATGTTCACTCTTGTAATCAAATCATCATATAATGGTGTCGAATTATCCCGAAATTTAGAAGTTCATGATACAATAAAAGTGCTGACTCGTTTTATCCATTTGTGGTGTCGTATACAATACGGACTCCAAGTGAGCTATAACTTTCTTCTTTATAGTGACAATGAGTGCAGGTTTTGACTGAGCATAACTCATCATGATGTGTTTGTAATTTTTCGTTACAGCGAGGACATGTATTCACAAAAAGTGTCTTCAACACATTCAACATGCTTAATCACTCATTTCTGATTAAATTACTTGGTTTTAAAATATTATACCCGAATCCAAGTGTCCTGTATATGTTTTTTGTGATCAAAGTTTATCTTTTTTTGGTTTTGTATCTTCGTATTATCTTCAAGAAAGGAAGCGTATAACCGATGGATCTTTTGCTTTTCTTCATCATGTTCATACTGGGTCTCATCGGTTCGTTTTTCTCCGGATTGCTTGGCATCGGTGGGGCGATCATTAATTTTCCTCTATTGCTTTATGTGCCGGAAATGGCAGGGCTCGAACCGTTCACGGCTCATCAGGTGTCAGCCATCAGCATGTTTCAAGTGTTCTTTGCCTCGCTTGCGGGCGTACTTGCATTTCGCAGGAAAGCAAAGGCAGGCATAACTAGCGGCGCCGTGATCGATTCCAAACTTGTGCTGTATATGGGAAGCAGTATTCTGGTGGGTAGTTTAATTGGCGGTTTTATCTCAGGCATGCTGGCTGAACGTATGATCCATCTGGTTTATGGCATTCTGGCGATCATTGCGATCGTTCTAATGCTCGTTCCGAGCAAGGGGCGGCTGGATCTAGACCAACCGCTAACGTTTAATAAAATGATTGCTTCAAGTACTTCGTTTACCGTAGGAATCGTTTCAGGAATTGTCGGGGCTGGTGGTGCGTTTGTACTCATTCCTGTTATGCTGACTGTTCTGAAGATCCCGGTTCGGACAACGATTGCCTCATCCCTCGCGATTGTCTTCATCTCTGCAATAGGAGGTGTTATTGGGAAGTTATCTGCGGGAGACATTCCAGTGGAGCCGATTATCTACACCGTGCTTGGAAGTTTGATTGGCGCATCGATTGGCTCAAGGGTAAGTTCTATGATTAATGTGCGGCTGCTTCGGTATGCGTTGCTTCTCCTGATTGCGATTACCGCGGTTAAAGTATGGTCTTCCATATTCTGATTATCTGTCTTATCTCTCAGACATTTACGATTCCGTAACCAAACGGCTGAACCGCCGTATATAGGGTATGAACATGAACGGAACATGTTTAACTTTAACCGAAGTTGAGGGATCGACCGATGAACAACGTACTTATGAATCAGCCTAAGGCCGAAGCTAATGCAGATGAAGCTTACCGTCTCGCAGAGCAGAAAGCATCTCAGTATTTTGCAAAGCTCTCTCAGCAGCTAGTTAATAACACCCATATAGATGCACTTATTCAAGATTTCAGGATTTGGCAAAAAACACACATCCATCGTTGGAACTGGTTATCCTGGTTCGCTGGTAAAAGAAAACCGGATGCCAATGATACTCAGAAATATATGCATTGGCTCAGTGCGACAGGCAAGATCGATGATTATCTGGATCGCAGCATTTCATATATCTACATGCGTGATCTGGGGCAGGCGCTGGATAACCCGAAAACAAAAGACAAGATTCAGCGTATCGCCAAGGATACCAAAGCGTATTTTATGCGTATCGCAAGCGAAGCACAACGTCAGGCTGATTACATAAGCCCGGCAGCATTATATCGATGGGGACAGCGAGAACAGATTGAAGAGGCTGTCATCTGGGTGATGGACAAATTAAAACATGTTGCAGCAAACATTCCCCCAGAACTCGACGCGGCGCAGGCACAACGTAAATTGATCAAGATTATTCTGGGCGTCGTGCTTCATGTCGACGATGAGCTTACAGAGGACACCCCACGGGAGGAACGGATTGCTAAGCTCGATGCAGCCATCAGGCTTGGTTATTCCTACGGTTTAACATACCCTTTTGTAGATGATCTTCTCGATTCCCAGGTGCTGACCACACAGGAGAAGGAACAGTACTCGGCGATGATACAACAAGCTTTGCATACCGGCATTGTGCCTGATCTTGGAGAATGGAAGGGGCCGCAGCTTGAAGTGATTCGGTATGTACACTCCGAGCTTCGAGAGGCCTTTGAATATATTCGGGATTATCAGCGTGAGGAGATGCGTCACACTTTTTTTGAACAGTCTTATGTGTTCTTTCAGTCCCAGGAGATCGATCGTGGCAAGAAATTA
Source organism: Paenibacillus amylolyticus (assembly GCF_003719335.1). Lineage (GTDB taxonomy): Bacteria > Bacillota > Bacilli > Paenibacillales > Paenibacillaceae > Paenibacillus > Paenibacillus amylolyticus_D. Next base: position 259,820 of record NZ_RIAS01000003.1, on the reverse strand, counting down.
TCCAATGCCCATTATACGAATGAAGACCTGTACATCCCGATTATTATTAAGTCGGCGTCGTCCCGATTGATTGTACGTTCTGTTCTTAGCGCACCGGAAGATGAAGGGTTTGATCTGCGCACGTTTCATTACGGGATTTATAATCAACTCGCGGATGATTTTGCAGATATGTTCGATGATATGCAGGCTGAGGCAGTGACACCTTACACGTATTATTTGAAATATCGCGATCTGCGTCCGGATTTGATTAATCCGTATGAGTTGTACTGGGCAGTCATCTCGTTTCTGATCCATGACGTCTACCATTCGAACGCTAAGGCAAGAGAGGTTATCCTGGATCGTGCGATTAACGGGCTGAAGCGCTGCAGAGAGCGACTCGGTCAGGCGAAGTATGACGAGGTCATGACGATCTTTGCTTCAGGGCAACCGGGACTTAACCATGTGGTGCGGCAAATGGTGCGAAAAGCAGATGACGTGGATTTTCTGGACAAATTGCTGCGGGATCAGGTTGTGCTGCAGCTCAGTAACGGTAAACAAGAGAAGGAAGCATTCCAGCAAACGATCCGAACGGTACGTGAACAGATTAATGTAGAACTGCAAATTGACAAAGCCGCTGAAGAGCTCGATATGAAGGGGAAGCTGATGGACGCGGCCAACTACAGTTTGCAAGGGGATGGCAAACGTCTCCGCCCCATCCTTACTTGGGTCATGGGTGTTCAGGAGTACGGGCTTAGCGAGTCGGCTATCATGCCGCTGTTAAGATCCATGGAGTATATGCATACCGCTTCTCTCATCTTTGATGATTTGCCCACACAGGATAATGCCGAGACAAGGCGCGGACGTTCCACGCTTCATCAGTTGCATAATAGCGCTACAGCAGAACTCACAGGTCTATTCCTGATTCAGCGAGCGATTCGTGAGCAATCTTCACTGCAGCGGTTTGATGCGCAAACGGTGCTGAAGCTGATTCAATATTCGGCTATGAAAGCCGAGGATATGTGTATGGGTCAGGCGATGGATCTGGGTTCAAAAGGAAAGCTGCTCTCACTGGAGGAGCTGAACACGATCTGTTTTTACAAAACAGGCATTGCCTTTGAGGCGGCGCTGGTTATGCCAGCGATTTTGGCAGAAGTAAAAGATGAGGAGATCGACGCGCTAAAAACATTTGCGTATCATGCAGGCATCGCTTTTCAGATCAGGGACGACCTGCTGGATTATGGGGGAGATCAACATATCCTTGGTAAACCTGCCGGTCAGGATGAGCGGAATAATAATTCAACCTTTGTATCCATTCTGGGAGAGACAGGTGCTCAAAAAGCGATGTGGGAGCATTACTGTCTTGCTGCCGATTCATTACGTCAAATGCCCAAACCGATCCCATTTTTAAAACATCTGCTGGATTACCTCGTCGGACGTGAACGGTAAGGCTAGGATGTACATGACTTGCATGATCTTCATAATCGAAATTACAACGGATTTACCGCATTTATAACTGCTATTCGATGTATAATTAGTGAAACCCTCAACCGTATTTTAACGGGCTGAGGGTTTTTTTGTATTTTTGATTGTTATTCGCTCAGCATTTGAAAATTAGGGATTTTTGATCCATAGCTTTGAAATATCTAGGAATCCAAACTCTGAAGTTTGCATGCCGTAGAAGCTCTGATGCAATTCTGCTTTTTTGTTCATATGACATCCGTACAACATCCAGCTATTTTCCCGCAGTAATTCTTCAGCCTGCTCCAGAAGCTCGCTACGCTCGGAGTGAGGAAGCTGCGGAAAGGGATCCAGCAAGGTATCCAATATCGATTGAAGCTCAGGAGTCATGTACTCATGCAGCGTATTGCTTTGATTTTTGAAAAAATGAATCATGCCATACTGCCAGTCGTCCTCCAGTATTTCTTCTCTCAAAATCAAAGGTGCATCTGAAGTCTTCACGACATCCAGATAATCGTCAAAAGGCTCCAGGTCAATTCTTAACCCAATTTGACGTGCGCGTTGTTGCATCCACTCCGCCACATCGGAATCTTTGTTCTTTTTATATGATAACAAGAAGGATTCACCTTGATAACCCGATTGTTCAAGCAATGCTTGAGCATCGACGAGTGATGCAGCGTCCCAGCTCCGTGCATCGCTTTTCCACGGCAGAAAACTGCTGGCGGGTGTAATTCGATTTTTACCCAAATCATGCACCAGTGTGACTGGATCATAGACGATGCGCATGGCTTGACGGAAGGGCAGTGCATGATGACAACCCGTGACATTGAAATTGAAAAGCATATACTGACAGCCAAGTGCAGGATAGTCAATATAATGAGGCTTCTCATGACTGCTTCCAGGCAGACTAAGCCGTTCAGTACCAGGCAAATCATAATAACCGTCGCTTGAAGCCTGCTCAGGAAGAAACCAGATGTGGACCTGATCCAGATGTGGACGAAAACCATAATAAGCATCAAATGCCGTCAGTTTGATCACATCGTCACTCATCTCGGTGATCTGAAACGGGCCTGTGCCGATCAAGGTCTGGTTTGAGTCATGATCCGCCGGCAGTACCGTCATGCGAATACAACTGAACAGATGCAGAAAAAAACGGTTCGCACGATGCAATATAAACCTGATGCAATAATCGCCGTTCACTTCTGTTCGCTTAATATCACGGTACAGCCACAGAGACGAACAATTTGTTTCAAATAAACGCTTCAATGAAGCCTGAACATCATGAGATGTCATCACACGTCCGTCATGGAAACGAACCCCTTTTCGCAAATAAAATACCCATTCTTTATGGTCGTTGTTAGATTCCCATGTATGTGCAAGTGCGGGTAAAAAGGTATCGGTGTCGGCGTCGTAAGTAATTAGTGTGCTGCATATTTGGCCAAGTAGATAGGTTTCAAAAGCAGTATAAACCGAAGCTGGGTCCAAATCACCCAGTTGACGTGATCTCAACATGCGAAGCGTATCCTGACCAGAGGCGGTTTCGGTGTAACTGCGAAATCCCATCTGTTCATGAAGGGTGAGCATCAGTTTTTCACGCATCAAGTCATCGATTCGGACAATTCCAATCAACTCGATGGCTTCTTTTAGTTTGCCTTTGGATAGAAGTTCAGTAAAGTTGAATTCTAAAGCATCATTCAGACTTCGCAGTAGTGTAAGTTCGGAATGATGGCCTCGTCCTCGCCCAGGTTTCCAATGGATAAAATGCTGCTCCTCCAGCTTTCGTAGGATGAATTTTACATTCCGTGGAGTACAGCAGAGAACGGAGGAAAGATTTTCAATCGTTACACGTACAGGTTCATTGATTTTGATTGAGAGCATTTCAGAGCCAGCTAGTCTTAGAAAGTGAGTGTATATCGTATCCATGTATGTAGCTCCTCCATAAAGGTGAAAAGTGACAACGAATCATTACACTTTTACTTCCCCCTTTTATCTTTACAATTATACCTATGAGGATGAAAGAATTCATCCATTTTCGCAGCAACAGGATAGATAGAGAGAGCAGCAAGATAGGAGAATGAAAGATGAAACATATTTTGAAGCAAATTCACCCGCTGGCCTGGACCATTATTATTGGAACGATGTTTGGGCGCCTCGTAACGTCGATGAGTATTCCGTTTCTATCCATCTATCTGACACGTGTGCTTGAAGCTACGCCGACCCAGACGGGAATTACGGTTGCGGTAAGCTCACTGGCAGGAGTGCTCGTCAGCTTTTACGGCGGATATATCTCTGATCGAATCGGTCGCAAAATCGTTATGCTCGTTTCGGTATTTAGTTGGGCGGCTGTATTTTTCATTTTTGCGGCAGCCGAGCATTTATGGGTGTTCTTTGTTGCAAATACGTTAAATGGTTTGTGCCGGGCTGTGTTTGAGCCAACCTCAAGAGCGTTGTTATCCGATATCACCTCACCGCAGAACAAACTGCTAGTATTTAATCTGAGATATGCTGCGATTAACCTTGGGGTCGTATTTGGGCCAATTATCGGATTTCAGTTAGGATCATCGGAATCGACGTTTCCTTTTGTCATCTCGGGGCTTGTTTATATCGCGTACGGTCTGATTCTGGGTCTTCAATTTAAACTGCATCACGCCAATCTGCCTGGACGACTAGCGGTGGCTGCACCTCGTCTGCGCGAAGCACTTATGACCACCGGACGGGATCGGGTATTTTTACCTGTGCTGATTGGTACGACGTTTTGTGTGTTAGGTTATGGTCACTTCAGCTCTACGTTAGCGCAGTATTTGGCGAGAAGCCCAATCTTTGAAAATGGAAGTCAGATGTTCTCGTATATGCTTTCACTCAATGCAATCACCGTGCTGGTTGTCCAGTACCCACTCGTGCGTACGTTCCGGAATGCACCTCCGCTTGTACCGCTAATTCTAGGTAATCTGCTCGTTGCCGCGAGTCTGCTGTTATTTGGTTTAGCCGAAGGGATTGTACTGATGATGATCAGTGTCATCCTGTTTACAGTAGGGGAAGTACTGCTCTTTACCATGATGGATATGCTTATCGACCGAATTGCAAAGCCGGAATGGAAAGGGACTTATTTTGGTACAATCGGTTTCAACAATATTGGGAATGTTGCGGCTCCGGTCATTGGTGGGGTGTTGTTAAGCCAGTTTGGTGCGGGGAATGGTCTTGCCGTCTTTATTCCCATTGCTATAACGACAGCACTCGGGGTCCCTTTTCTAGTAATAGCACATAAGCGACTTGTCGGCAGAGAAAAGCAAACACCTGAATCTGTACAAATTGGACTCTGACAGATGAAGTAAATAACAATTCAGTTAATAATTATGTTGACGTATAAAGAATGAGCGAATACAATAAACAACAAATATGTGGAACGGGTGGGATAAACCATGATGGATCAGGCAGCGCAGGTACTTCAACCAATAATTGAATATGCATGAGCATAGTGACATTATCCAGGTAGAGTATTGAGCACGTTTGGACAGTCCAGCTTACTGCAACCCTGTCTGGACGCTCATTCATACTGCGATGTTAGAGAAGAAGCTGAAATGTCACATTTCTGGCTGGCTTTTCGATCCGATCAAGCTGTAGATGAACTTCATTCATCTATGGCTTTTTTCATTCCATTAAACAGTTCGCATGGAAAGGAGCATGAGTAAGAGTAAAATCAAGAACTGGCATCAATTCCAAGTTGTCACTTGAAGATCAATCTATATCCATAAGAAAGGAAGAATAAACTATGATTAACGTTTGTAAACAATGTGTTTCTTCGGGAGGCCTTGCTGATTACAATTCGCTCATACAAGATTCATCATAGCGAAAGCAATCAAAAGTACGGTTGGAAGACTTCAACATTCAAATGATGATGCGCGAGACAATGTATAGATCTAATTAAATTTTTAATTAAAGGGGTGGGGCTGGTGCCCAAAACAGAAAAACGCTCCATGTCATGGCTGCTACGATATTTAAAGCCGGTGAAAGGCAAGCTTGCAGTGTTGCTGATCATGTTGTTAACGTCAACAGGGCTACAGCTTCTAAATCCACAGATCATCAGGCGATTCATTGATACGGCTGCAAGCGGCGGAATTCTGGGTGATCTGGTGCAGCTTGCTGGGCTTTTCCTGCTCATTGCTGTGAGCAATCAGTTGATCACGATTGCTGTCAGTTATTTAGGAAACGATGTAGCCTGGCGAGCAACAAACCGGATGCGCGGAGATTTGCTGAAACATTGCCTGCGGCTGGATATGCGTTTTCATAACGTCAAAACACCCGGAGAGATGATTGAACGCGTGGATGGCGATGTAACGAGCATTTCGAACTTCTTCGCCTTGTTTATCGTGCAGGTTATCGGCAGTTTTGTCCTGCTTGCAGGCATTCTGGGATTCATGTTTACGATTAATGTACCAATCGCACTGGTCATGACCGTATTTACGTTATTATCTATTTTGTTCATGGTCGTTATACGCAATCTTGGGGTGGAGTCCTCCAAAAATGAGCGGGCCGCCAGTGCTTCCTTGTTCAGCTTGATTGAGGAGCGAATTGCTGGTATTGAGGATGTGCAGGCGAATGGACATGTGCCATACGTGATGAACCGATTCTTTCGCACGATGCGTACCGTTTTCCTCAAAGGTCGAAAGGCATGGATGCTTAGAGTGATTCCGTGGAACACCACGGTGGTCATGTTTATTGTATCCGTCACGGTCGTTTTGCTTCTCGGCGTGCACTACTATATTGAAGGCGCGATCAGCTTTGGAACCTTGTTTTTGATCTACCAATACAGCCAGATGTTGAATGAACCCATTGAGTTGCTTGGCGATCAGGTACAGGAGTTTCAAAAGGCAAAATCAGGTATGCTTCGTTCCCGCGAATTACTGTCTTTACGAAGCGAAATTCAGGATGGAAGTGAAGAGAGCTTGCCTGATGGCCCGCTTGGATTGGAGTTTAATCAGGTGCATTTCAGTTACAATGAGGATAAACCAGTGCTTCAGGATATCACCTTTGTGGTGAAACCGGGAGAACGGCTGGGCATCATCGGTCGCACGGGAAGTGGAAAATCAAGTCTTAGCCGTGTTCTTCTGCGTCTGTACAATCTGGATCAGGGCACGATTCATATCGGTGGAACTGATATTACGAAGTTATCCATACAGACTCTGTATCGCAGAGTGGGGATGGTGACACAGGATGTGCAGTTGTTTGATGGTACACTGCGTGACAATCTGACTTTGTTTAATTCAGAAGTGTCGGATGCCATGATCAGGCAAACAACAGAGCGGCTGGGGCTCCATCACTGGATTGATACACAGCCAGAAGGCTTGGATACACACCTGACTGCAGGAGGTTCTTCCTTATCTGCTGGGGAGGCGCAGCTCTTCGCTTTGACCCGTGTGTTTCTAACGGAACCAAGTCTGGTCATACTGGATGAGCCTTCTTCAAGACTTGATGCAGCGACCGAGAATTTACTTCAATCTGCTATTGATGAATTAATGAAGCGATCAACAGGTATCATTATTGCGCATAGATTAGCCACGCTGGAGAAGGTGGATAAAATTATGGTTCTTGGTGGGGGCAGGTTGCTGGAATTCGGATCAAGAGTGGAGCTTGCGAATAATCCATCCTCCCATTATGCACGACTTCTGGTTACGGGCCAAGAGGAGGAACTGGCATGAATGTTACGGGATTTATAGGTCGTTTGTTTCGCTTTAAGCCTTATCTGTTTCTAATTAACGGTTTGTTATGGTGTATCTTTCATTCGCTTCCGCTAGCAATGGGGCTTGGTATGCAGTGGTTCTTTGACCGGACAGCAACCGGAAGTACTGACTACATGTGGCTTGCTGTACCGCTCATTCTCATCGCGTTGTTCCGCTTGACTCGTGTCGGCACGTTCTTTGTCGCCTTCCATGCTTGGGTCACATATATGTATCATATTCAGGCTATTTTGCGAACGAATATGCTGGCTGGTATTATGCGCTGGCCGGGAAGGAATCTTCCTGCATCTCCGGGTGAGGCGATGAGTCGTTTCCGGGATGACGTCGATGAAGTGGTTGAATATATCGAATCCTGGGTGGACTTTTGGGGTCGATTGGTTTTTGCAGTCGTGTCGATTGTGATTATGGCCAACATTAACTGGAAGATTACTCTAGTTGCCGTTTTACCGCTCTTGGTGGTGACGCTATTGAATAATCTGTCAGGTAATCGTGCAAGAAAGTATGCAAAGGTTAATCGTGAAGCCACAGGTCGTATTACCAGCTTTATTGCCGAGACGTTTGGGGCTGTGCAAGCGCTGAAGCTGGGGCAGGCAGAAGAACATGTCTCTAAACGGTTCAATCGGCTGAATGAAGAACGACGTCAGGCTGCACTAAGAGACAATCTGTTCAAGCAATGGATGAAGTCACTTAATCAGCATGTACTAAGTATCTGTACCGGGCTTATTTTGTTAATGTGTGCTGCCGAAATGAAGGCTGGTAACTTTACGGTTGGTGATTTTGCATTATTTACGAGTTATCTCGTTAACATCGGGTTCAGCATTTCCTTGTTCGGATACATGGTATTTCAGCATAAAAGGCTCAAGGTGTCTTATGATCGGATGCGAACACTATTTCGACCAGGTGAAGAGGATCAGATTATGGAGAAACGGGAAATCTACCTTTATGAAGAGCCACCAGAGCCAGTAAATGAAGCAAGAGAGCCGAAGGAGAAATTGCGTGAACTTGAAGTAAATGGTCTTAGCTACCGCTATGGGCAATCTTCAAACGGTATACAAGACATCAGCTTCAAGCTGAAACAGGGACAATTTCTTGTCATTACAGGACGCATCGGTTCTGGTAAATCAACACTGGTTCGTACACTGCTTGGACTGTTGCCCAAGCAACAGGGTGAAATTCTCTGGAATGGAGAGCGAGTAGATCCGGCAACATTTCTTATGCCACCTAGAGCTGCATATACGCCTCAAGTTCCAAGGCTGTTCAGTGACACGCTCAGAGAAAATATCGTTCAAGGTAAACAGGGGAATGTAGATCAAGGGCTGGAAAAAGCCATTCGACTGGCTGTTTTGGATAAAGACATCGAACAATTGGATCAAGGATTGGCAACGCCTGTTGGACCAAGAGGCGTCATGTTATCTGGTGGCCAGATTCAGCGATCAGCAACAGCGCGAATGCTGATGACCGAGGCGGATCTGTTTATCTTTGATGATCTGTCCAGTGCGCTTGATGTGGAAACAGAGCAGCTGGTATGGGACGGACTCTTCAAAGAGAGAGATGTCACATGTATTGCCGTATCTCACCGCAAGGCCGCTCTTACCAAGGCAGATCACATTATCGTTATGAAAGAGGGGCGTATTGAAGCCGAAGGAAACCTGGCCGATTTACTTGAAACCAATGAAGAGATGCAGTTGCTATGGCAGGGAGAGCAGATACCTGTAAAGGCTGGATGATATGGGTTACAACGGAAACGGATAGAGAGGTAGTTTGATTACTCTGATGTCATAAAATAAAAGGAAAAACCGTACAGATCATGCCTGAATGCAGGCGTAGGATCTGTGCGGTTTCTTCTTTTTTTATAAAGCCCAGTAGAGGCGCTAAGATCTATTTTTCTTTAAGCGATCAGGGAATACGCAATGATAACCAAGAAAATGATCGTGATATGGTTAATGGAGAAAATAAACATACGCTGTGACCATTTTTTGGTTTCTTTTTTGTCAAACGTAGCCACACTAAGAATAAGCCAAGCCAGACTTACCAGAAAAGCCACAATGGCAACAAACGGGCTCATTGGCCAGAACAGGAAGCTGGAAAGCAGCAGCAATACCAGATAAACGTTTGTTTGTACGTAAGTACGTCCAATCCCTTTTACCACAGGTAACATCGGAACGCCTGCCGCCTTGTATTCATCGAAGCGACGAATAGCGATACCGTAGAAGTGAGGCATTTGCCATAGTAACATCGTTACGACCAGTGCCCAGATTTCAAAGTGTCCAAGCTCCGGAGAGATGGCTGCCCATCCAATCAGCGGAGGAACAGCACCTGACAGACTACCAACCTCAGTGTTGTAGATCGTTGTACGTTTGGTCCACATCGTATATGGAATGACGTAGAGGAACAAACCAAGAAGGCCAAAAAAAGCGGCCGATGGAGATGCGATGTACAGCATAATCGCACCAATCAACGTAATCGTAAATCCAAGAATCAGACCTGCCTTGGTATCGACCCGTCCTGTAACGGTAGGACGTTTCTTCGTACGCTCCATAATCGCATCAATGTCCCGGTCGTACAGATTGTTGAACACCCCAGCTGCTCCGATGATTAATGAAGAACCGAGAAATGAAAGTACAATCGGAACAATATTAGCAGCGATAGATGCATCAAATACATATAAAGCTAGACTTAAACCTGCAAACATGGCGATCAAGTTGGACTTGATGATTCCAATTTTGATCGTATCTAAAAATACTTTTGGAATCGAGCTGTACTCCAGGCTGATATTGGCTTGTGATTCATTATTTAATGTTTTCAAATACTCACTTCCTATTGTTTATACTTAATATAATATGTGTCCATTATATCATCCAATTCGTGTTGTGATTTAAATTACATTCTAGTATTTATAATAATGTCATTTGATTGTGAACAATTTAAAAACAAGAACTTTTTTAATTGTTAAAACAACAGTTCTGTGCTACGCGCGTATTTTCAAAAGATTGTCATGATTCAATTGTAGAAATGAAACAAAGATATTGCAAATACGAATTAATAATGTATTATAGATATAAGATATCTCTAATGGTTTTGTTTTGGGGCTATAAATGTAGGATTTCATGGACTGTTAGAAGGGACGCTATTAGATATCTCACATGTCTTTGCTTCTTACGTATTGAGTTCGAAGAGGCGAGAGCGCATTATTTTGCTTTTATTAGAGATATTAAATATCTGGAAAGGGTGTTATGTATGAATGAAGATCGTAATCCATTCGATATCGTGATCGTGGGAGGAGGGCCTGCTGGACTTAACGCTTCACTGGTACTTGGGAGAGCCCGAAAACAGGTACTTGTTATTGATGATCAAAAACCTCGGAACTGGGTTACCCGAGAGACACACGGCTTTTTAACCAGAGATGGCGTGAGTCCGCGGGAATTTCGTAGAATTGCAAAAGAAGAGATCGCTGCATATCCTTCGGTACAATTTGCCTCCGATACCGTGATGGAGATTACCGGACAAAATAATGAGTTTGTTGTTAAAACAGCTGAAGGAAAGCTGTATTACGCGAAAAAGGTTATATTTGCTGTTGGTAAAAGAGATTTACCTTTGGATATTAAAGGTTTGTCTGAAGTCTACGGAAAAAGCGCATTTGTCTGCCCATACTGTGATGGATGGGAACTACGGAATCGGCAACTTGTCATTATTACCAGTGCGAACCATGCATTACATATGGCTAAATTAATCTCTGGCTGGACAAGTCAATTTACGCTGTGCATCCAAGATGACACTCCTTTAGAAGCAGAACAGAAGCAAGAGCTTTCACGTCATGGTGTGCAGGTTTATGAAGTTCCTATTGAATCGATCAGATCGGAGAATGGAATGGTAAGTGCAGTGGAACTGACTGATGGAACAATGATTCCTTGTACGGGCATCTTCTTCCAGCCCAAGCTCCAGACTGGCTCCGATTTGCCAAAAATCATAGGTTGTGAGATGACGGAGACTGGAACCATTGTCGTTGACGCACAAGGAAGAACATCTGTGCCTGGTGTGTTTAGTGCTGGAGATGCCGCATCCGAACTGTATCAGGCGATCACGGCAGCATCGTTAGGTGCATTAACTGCAGTTAGCATTAATAATGAGTTAAACGTTGAAGCTTGGGCGCGATGTTAAAATTAAGGTCATATTGAGTCAATAGCTCTAAAAGAATAGTGCACGTGCGGCTGATTAGTCTAATAAAGCTAACCAGGGATGTCCCCGTCGTATTCGTGACGGATAGACATCCCCTTTATTGTACTTGTAATTACTAAATTTGATTCTTATCTGGAATCTTGAATTGTTGCAGAGCTGTTGTTTGCGCTCAGGTCGGATATCGGATCAAAGGGGGGGCCTGTTATTGTTCCTACGAGTAGTGCAATATCCACGGCATTAACCGGACTGCCCCATGAATTTCCAGAGAAGACCATAACGGCCTGATCATTAACGAATCCTCTGGTGTTATATACAACATTGCTAATAATTTCTCCAGTTGTATTTGGGTTGAAATACGCAGGTTGACGCAAGGAATAAAAAATATTATTTCGGACAATCAAGCCGGTCATATTACCGGTCTGAGTGACTAGACCTCTATTAACTACCCAGCCTGAAGAGGGGCCGGCTTGAGGAGGGCCAAAAATTGTATTATTTTTTACAGTATGATTGGTTCCGCCTAATTGAATAAATTCAACAGCATAAGGGTTATCACTCGTTATCGTTAGTCCGTCCACAGTTACTCCGCTCCCAATGATGGTAAAAGGGATAACGGCAGCTTGTAACAGGATGACTGTACTTGGATAGCCTTTTAAAGTTATACCAGCTTTATTAATAGTTATATTTGCGGTAGTCGGGTATGTTCCTCCAAGAATATGAACAGTTCCTGTTGGAGATACCGCGGTTACTCCTTGTTGAATCGTTCCAAAAGGGCTGGCCTGTGTTCCATTCCCTCCCACGGCGCCTTGTAAAACATATACGTCAAATGGATTAGGTTGGACTGTACCGGTGGCCCCCGTAGAACCAGTAGCTCCCGTAGCTCCCGTAGCACCGGTATTGCCTGCAACGCCAGTAGCTCCTGTGGCTCCGGTAGCTCCGGTAGCTCCGGTGACACCCGAAGCACCGGTAGGGCCTTCTGGACCTCCTGATGGCCCTGTATCTCCCGTCGCACCTGTGGTGCCCGTCGCACCTGTGGTGCCCGTCGCACCTGTGGTGCCCGTCGCACCTGTGGTGCCCGTCGCACCTGTGGTGCCCGTCGCACCTGTGGTGCCCGTCGCACCTGTGGTACCCGTCGCACCTGTGGTACCCGTCGCACCTGTGGTACCCGTTGCACCTGTGGTGCCCGTCTCACCTGTGGTACCGGTTACGCCAGTAACGCCTGCCGTGTCATCGCTCCCGGTCCATTCCGAGTTTACAAGCCTATGGGCAGTGACTAATGTTCCTGCGCTATTTTTGCCCCAGAATGACAAGAGGATGTCCTCCGGGGTTGAACCAGTTACGGTAATAATATACTCAAAACTGTCCAGATTAGCATAATAATTACGTGTTACTACTGCGTTTGGCAAAAGAGAAATCTGTTCACTAACGTACAATGAGCGTGTCGCACTCAGGACGTAGCCTTCTATGAGTACTATAGCTGTGGTTAGTGAATTCTCGTTTTCAATCTTGATTGAGACGGTTTGAGTAGGTCTAACGCCATTAACAGGACTGTTATCAATTGGGCCGGTAAGCAAAACAGCCAAATAATCCTCCTCCTTTTGTACCAAAATACAATAATTATCAAGTCTGAGCTTATGTACGTATATTCCGTGACATCAGTGAAATATTCTTTTACCTTACAGAAGAATTTTATATCAGTATCCGTATTTGTTTGTAAGTTTTGAATGAAGGAGGTTATTTTTCTGTAAAATTTAAAATAAAAGCATTGACATGTTGCCTGCGAGCGACTTTAATTATATAGACCGATTGTTATAATTTTTTGAAGGAAGTGGCTTTCTTTGAGTGAAAAGTCGAATGCCAGAGATCTTATTGTTGGCACAGCAGCGAGACTTTTTTTTTCACAAGGGTATCATGCGACCGGTCTGAATCAGATCATTAAGGAGAGTAACACACCGAAAGGTTCGTTATATCATTATTTTCCTAAGGGGAAAGAAGAGCTGGCTCTCGAATGCATTCAATCAGCCAATGCCCATATCTTGCAAAGGTTTGAGGAAATTTTTGCAGCCCATGAGACGACTGCAGAAGGCATTCGGCAATTCATTTATGAAACAGCGAATGAAGCGGAAGCAAATAGTTATACGGGTTTTTTGCCATTCAGCTTCTGGGCTGCTGTAGAGACTTCCTGTATCAGTCAACAGCTGCGTACGGCTTCACAGAATGTATTTGCGGGGTGGCAGGATATCATTGCAAGGCATCTCATGTTGGACGGTATTGGTGAAGCGAAGGCTCGTGAGACGGCGCTACTGGTTATTTCTCTGATGGAAGGCGCTTTGATCATTACGCTGACGAATCAAGATAAACAGCCAATGCTGACGGCTGCGGATTATTTGTCAGTTGTAGCGAAGAATGTCCAGCAGCATCAATAGGTTGTACCAAGAGAAAGAGAAAAAGAAATCGCAGGATTAGCTTGAGGAGGATGGGATCGTGGAGGCTTCCATGAAGGCTGGTACAGCAAAAGACCAGCAAGAAACACAGCAATATAAGGTATTCCCGATTTTGTTTGCCATGCTACTGAGCGGGTTTATCGGTTTGTTTGGTGAAACGGCTTTGAATGTCGCTTTGACACCACTTATGGGTCTGCTTGAGGTTGGACCTACAACTATTCAATGGTTAACAACAGGATACCTGCTAGTACTTGGTGTTCTGGTTCCTGTTTCCGGATTGTTGCTGCAATGGTTTACGACGAGACAGCTGTTTACAACATCGCTAGTGTTCTCGATTGCAGGAACATTGGTTGCCGCACTGGCACCCAGTTTTGAAATTTTGCTCGTAGCCCGCGTGTTACAAGCGGTGGGAACGGCACTGTTGCTGCCGTTAATGTTTAATACGATACTGGTGATCTTCCCTATTGAAAAACGGGGAGCAGCGATGGGCTTGATTGGTCTGGTTATTATGTTTGCACCAGCAAGTGGCCCGAGTATTTCAGGTCTGATTCTGGCTAACTTGAGCTGGCACTGGATTTTCTGGATTTCCTTGCCGTTCTTCCTGATCTCCTTGGTATGTGGGTTGTTGTTCCTGCCGAACATTTCCAAGTTGACCAAGCCTAAGATTGATGTGTTGTCGATTGTCCTGTCCACACTTGGTTTTGGTGGTATCGTATATGGCTTCAGTAGCGCAGGTGGACATGGTGAATCTGGCGGAGGTTGGACCAGCCCGGTTGTTATTGCCACGCTGGCCATTGGTATCGTCGCATTGCTCTTGTTCAGTATCCGTCAATTGAGTATGAAAGAGCCAGTGATGAATCTAAGAGCGTTCAGATATCCGATGTTTACGACGGGACTGCTTCTGGTCTTCATCTGTATGATGATGATTCTGTCATCCATGCTGATCCTGCCGATGTATTTACAGCAGGGAATGGCTGTTACGCCACTTACTGCCGGACTCGTTTTATTGCCAGGTAGTTTGCTGAATGGATTTTTGTCTCCTGTGATGGGACGATTGTTTGATAAGTTTGGTCCAAGGTGGCTCGTTATCATCGGGATGGCGGTCGTTGCGGTTGTCTTGTTCCTGTACACAGGTATCGAAGCAACAACACCTCTGATCCAGATTATCATGTTACATGTTTTCATGATGATTGGAATCTCAATGGTGATGATGCCTGCGCAGACGAACGGATTGAATCAGTTGCCGCGTGAGTTTTACCCTCACGGTACTGCGATTATGAACACACTTCAACAGGTGTCGGGTGCTATTGGTACAGCTGTAGCGGTAAGTATTTTAAGTGCCGGACAGACGCGGTTCCTGAGCAGTGTGGAAAATCCGCAAAGTCCGGAAAATATCCTTGCAGGATTCACATCAGGTGTACAGAATGCATTTGTCTTTGCGCTTATTCTGGCCCTCGTTGGGTTTGTTATTGCTTTATTTGTAAAAAGAGTGAAGGTTGGCTCGGCTGACAAACAAAAGAGTCCGATGCACTAAAATGAAATGAATCATTTGAAAAGAGCGATGTTCCCTAATGCAAGGGGACATCGCTCTTTTGTTTACTTTCCGGAACAATCTTTTCGGATGATTATTGTTGTTCCGGTGGATTAATTATTTCTTAACAATCTGCAAGATTTCATCAGCTACAATGTCCGGGTGGTATTGATGAATGTAATGCTCCGTGTCTTTGACAGTAACTTGTTTGGATAACGTTGACCAGGATTTGAATTCACTCTGTGTTTTCACCCAATCCGGTTCCGCTTTACCAAAGTAATCTGCGGTCAGAATCGTAAGCGGGAATGGTAAAGGCTGTTTGTGATCAACAACTACTTTGGCATTGGCTTGCATTTCACGTAACTCATCAATCGTGTTAGCATTGCCATAATTCAGAAGCAGCGCCGTTTTATCTACTTTTCTCATATCCTCTGGTACCAACTTTAACTCATTGCGATTGGCATTAGAAGCATCAACGACTGCCGGGACTTGCATACTGAGCCTGAAAAGTCCAGTTTTAATTCGGAATTGAGTTGCGAAACCACCAATGGTGTCTGCCGGGTTATCCTGGTCCGTTGCGTAATGTTCAGGACTTCCACCGTCAATCATGACGATACCTTTCACCAGATCAGGATACTTTTGTGCGAATCGAAGGGTCTCTAATGAGCCAAGGGAGTGAGCAACAAGCACATAAGGAGGTTTTTGCCCAGAGACTTTCAACAATTCATGCAATTCATCAGCTACCGTGTCTACATCCCGTTTCTTATCGGTTCTGTCACTGTATCCATAGCCGAAGCGGTCGTATACGGCAAATTTCGTACTAGGGGCAAGCTTTTCATATAAAGGATAATAGTCCACATAAGGATCAGCTGTCCCCCAACCTGAGGCAAGAACGACTGTCACATCGCCTTTACCGCCTGTATACAGGTGCATTTTATCTCCATGTACATCATACAGTTTGCCCGGGGGTGTGAATGTTTTTTCATCTTGTGAAGAACTGATCTGCTGATAGATCAATCCGGAACTTAGCAGAATAATAATCAGTGAAAGATCGAATATCAGAAATTTAACAAGTCTTTTACGCCATTTTTTGCTCATGGTAGCTCACACTCTCTCTTGTTTTTTTCTATATCATATATGTCCAGTCTTATACGAGTGGAAACAGCATCTTAATTCTAGCTTAACGGCACCGTAGTTCCTATGAATCATACAAAATTGAATATCAACAAGCGATGAATTAAGATAAAATAAGATAGCATTTCTCTACAAGACTAGCCATGGAATATGGAGAACAGAAGGGTGAAATATGACGAAATACGAAAATCAGATTCCAACGACCGCCGGGATGAGCATCAAGTCACTCACAAGTATATTGAGAGATTCCATGCGCAGACATGTAGAACGAAGACCGTCCGGGAATATACCTATGGAACACTATCAAGCTGCTACAACAGAGGGTGTGTCTGAACAGTCACAGGTGACATGGTTTGGACACTCGGCTTTTTTGCTTGAAATCGAAGGTCACAGACTGCTCTTTGACCCCATGTTGGGTGATCGACCGTCACCCGTGTCTTGGGTTGGAACGAAGCGTTTCAGCAAAGATCTGCCCATGAAGCCTGAAAACTTTCCTACTTTGGATGCGATTGTAATCTCTCATGATCATTATGATCACCTTGACGCTTCTTCTATTCGAAAATTAAAAAGCAAAACCGATCGTTTTATCGTTCCACTTGGTGTACGCAAACGCTTAATCAAATGGGGAGTGCCAGCGAGCCAGATTACAGAGCATCAATGGGGTGATGAATTCTCCTTCAAGGGTTTAACATTCGCTTGTGCACCTGCTCGTCACTTCTCAGGCAGAGGGTTATTTGATCGGGATTCGACGTTATGGTGCTCATGGGTTATTCTTGGACGGGAAACGAAAGTGTTTTTCAGTGGTGACAGTGGTTACGGTCCGCATTTCAAGGAGATTGGAAGCAAGTATGGACCGTTTGATCTGACCTTGATGGAATGCGGCCAATATGACGAACGCTGGTCAAACATTCATATGATGCCTGAAGAAACGGTGCAAGCCCATCTGGATGTGGGCGGAAATGTATTGATTCCGATTCATTGGGGGGCATTCACACTCGCCTATCATGCCTGGAACGAACCGGCAGAGCGGGTAACTCGCGCCGCACGAACCTTGAATGTATCTGTCGTTACACCAGTTATAGGCGAGACGGTTGCGTTGAATAATGTAACTCATACGACTCGCTCATGGTGGAGAAGAAATCAGGATTAACATTTTTATACAAGCTAGCGTTCGCTCAGTAAATGAGGGGACGCTTTTGTTTTATCTGATCAAAGAAACCGCGGTCCAGATCAACAAAAGACCCATGACGATATTAAAAGGGCGTTCATATTTTAACAGGAACCGTTGAAATAAACGTCCACCCAAAGCCCATGTCAGATTCGCACTGATTCCAATCAAAGTCAGCAGTAGCGAGTACCCGAAGAGTTGATGATGTGACTGAGTATGGGGCAGGACAAACACAGACAGCGCCGTAAGCGCGTATAAGATAACCTTGGGATTGATCAGTTGAAGGCTGAATCCGAACCAAAAGGAATAATGAATCTTCCGGTTGTTCTCCGACTCACTCGCGGCAGACGTGCTCTTCATGATTTTGAAAGCTAAATAGAGCATGTAAATACATCCAAACCCGTTTAAGACTGGGGTGATGGCCGGAATATATTCATATAGAGCAAGGTTGAAATAACTGGATAACATCATGATAAGAAGGCATCCGGCAGCGACTCCACGAATAAAAGGAAACGTGCTCCTGAATCCATGCTCCCTTGCACGGGTCATGGAGATGATATTGTTGGGACCGGGTGTAAAAGAAGAAATCATTGCGTACATTACTAAAGATAAAATATCCATATGCTCTCCTTGTGAGTATGTTGTGTGTTATAATGAACTATGTGGTCGTTATAACGTATGTTTGTTATGATTGTACAATATGTGCTATATAGTGCACAATAGGGTGGAAGGAGAGAGGTGTATTTTTGATGGAAAATATTAATTTGGTTTTGGCTCACAACCTGAAACAAATCAGAGAGCAAAGAAAGCTTAGTCTGGACAAGGTCGCAGATCTGTCAGGCATTAGCAAGACCATGCTTGGTCAGATTGAACGAGGAGAATCCAACCCTTCAATTGCAACGGTGTGGAAGATTGCCAATGGGCTAAAAATATCATTCACTGAATTAATTCATGAAGCGAAGTCGGATACAACCGTTCTCTTGAGAGAGGACATCAAAGTCATGCGAGAAGATGAGGGAAGGATCCGAATCTATCCTCATTTTTCTTTTGAAGAGGGGCGCCGGTTTGAAATGTACATGATGGAGATGGATGAACAGGCTTCGTTGACTGCTGAACCGCATATTGACGGGGCTGAGGAGTTCATCACGCTGTATGAAGGGGAGCTTACGATCAGTGTAGGCGAAGAAGAGTACAAGTTGAGACAGGGAGACTCAATTCGTTTCAAAGCGGATCAACCTCATGGTTATGATAATTCGGGGGCAGGTAGTAACAAACTAAGCATGGTAATTTATTATGACAATTCGAAGTAAACAAGAAATAAGCAGACATAAACAATGGCAGAGGATAGGCAATGGAGATAGACGGCATTGGATTCGAAAGACAGGAAATATGATGCACTCACCGTTGTGAGGCACCATATTTTTTTCTCATAGATGCTGTTGATTGTTCTAGTAAGAAGTTATGGAAAGTCTTGAAACCTTGTGTTTATTTGTTCGTGGAATGTTGTTTGTTCGGCAATTTATCACCGGGCGTACCTTTGCCATTGTTTTTGTTGTGACGTGCTTTCTCAGCATTTCCATTAACCTTTTTCACAAATTCTTGTGTACTTTCCATTCGGGTTCATGCTCCTTTCCAAAACAGGGAATGGGTAATTCAAGCTTAATATAACCAGCCTTAGCTCATTTTATTTGAACAGACACCATGAAACTGGACAGGTGCTGTACTTGTCTCTAAACTAGATACAAGTTGAACTATTCTTTTACACACTTAAGAACGAAAGGACGTTCTGAACAAAACATGCTGCAAAAATTCGGTTTTACCCAATATGAGAGTCAGGTCTATGAAGCGATACTTGCACAGGATGAGCCGCTGGATGCCACAACGATTGTAAACGCCTCGAATGTACCCAAGGCTAAAATTTATGAAGTACTTAATCGAATGATCGATAAGGGGATCGTGCTGACAACGATGGACGGCAAGAAAAAACTATATATGGCGGTGGATCTGCAAACGGTGATTCACAAAATCAAGCTTGATTTCGAGAAGGATATCGACTCCTTGAAACAATACAAAATCAAGCGAACATTCACGGATGAGCATATTTGGACGTTAAAGGATGAGTCATCTATTGCCTCAAACATCGAGCAGTTGATTGAAGAAGCAGATTCGTCGATCCTTTTTCTGGCCTGGAATGAAAGGATGGAGACGTACCGCAATTTGCTGGAGCAAAAGGAGGAGCAGGGCGTATATGTAGAAGTGCTTGCGGTTGGAGGCATGGAAAGTTCGCTGACTCGCAAATACTCGCTCATTCCGCTTCTTGATGCGCCAGAGCCTTCACAGCTGCTTATTGTAGATGATGCCTATCTGCTGTTCGCTGGATTGGAAAATGAATCGTGGAAAGCGATCAAGACAATGTCCAAACCGATTGTTAAAGCGATGACGGATTATTTCTATCACGATGTGGCTCTGACACAGATCACCAAAAAATACGGGGATCAACTATTGCAGGACGAAGAAATTGAACGTTTGCTTACGAGATTGATCTACTAGAAGACTATTCTTTCGAAGAATAGTCTTTTTTGTTTTAATTCTTTTGTAAATAAGATGATACATACTGAAAATGAATTCGAAATAATCATTGAACTTTTCTTTATATTGGGTTACTATCGTAGTTGTAACTCATTAGGGGGATTTTATAAGATGAACAAAAAGGTATATGTTTTAGCCATTGCAGCCTTTGTGGTCGGAACGGTTGAACTGATATTGGGAGGCATATTGGATCTGATTGCAACGGATCTCCATCTGTCTCTGGCGAAAGCCGGATATTTAATTTCCATTTTTTCACTGGTCTATGCGGTATCCGCACCAATACTACTCAATATGACAGCCCGATTTGAGCGTAAAAAGGTATATATGGTTACGTTATTCGTATTTCTGATCAGCAATCTGATCTCGGCGTTTAGTGTGAACTTTTATATGTTAATGGCAGGGCGCATGCTTGGAGCCGCAACAGGTTCGCTTATTTTTGTATTATCCTTGACGCTTGCTTCACGCATCGTTAAACCGGAGTACAAAGGACGTGCGGTGGGTACGATAACGATGGGAGGAAGTGCATCTCTGATTCTCGGCGTACCGATTGGGATCTTTATCGGTAATGCGCTTGGATGGCGCGAAGTATTTATGCTGATTGCGGTTCTTACCGTGCTAGTCATGGTGGCGATTGGCCTTGCGATGGATCGTGTACAACCTGCTCCTGCCGTGAGTTTGAAAAATCAGTTGAAGGCGCTATGGAATCCGAAAATGCTGGCGATTCACATCACTACACTGCTCGTACTGGCCGGGCATTTAACGTTATATGCTTATTTCACCCCGTTTCTGCAGGAAACCATCGGTGCCAGTTCAACGGCAATCACCTTAATCTATATGATGTTTGGACTCGCCGCTGTAGCAGGGGGAGGCATGGGGGGAATGTTGTCCGATCGACTACATCCCGCCAAAGCCATTATTATCGTGTTAGTTCCGTTCATGATCAGTATGGCTGTGATTCCTCTCAGCACGGGACTTCCTTTGATTGCTTTTCTGCTCCTGTTAAGTATCTGGGGTGCTCTAAGTTGGACGGTTACACCCGTACAAAATAGCCTGATTATTAAGACCTCACCTGAGACATCTGAAATTCTGATTAGCACGAACTCAGGTATAGCCCATGCGGGGATCGCACTGGGAACCTATATCGGCGGTCTGGTTATTGATCACTCATCCATTATGAACACCGGATGGGTTGGCTCTATCCTTGTATGTGTTGGACTTGGTTTTGCCGTTCTCGCCATTAGCATGAAAGAAAAACATGCTCATGCGATCGCATGAGTATACAATGCTCCTTATACAGATATTCAAAACGATATCCAAAACAAACACGGTGATTCATTCAAGGTGCTTTTTAAACTAAGATTATTGCCTTATTGCAGATCAAATAGAACCTTTGTGTTTCCAGCATTTTGCGGAAGTACAGAGGTTTTTTCGTATGGATTGGCGGTAGGGCTATTATTAATCCAGGAGTTACCATCGGAGATAACGTGGTTATTGCTTCGGGAGCGGTAGTTACGAAAGATGTGCCGGGTAATATGATTGTAGGCGGGAATCCCGCAAGAATCATTAGGGAGATTAATATAGAGTAGCCGGATATGAAAAAAGACCCTTCTCGGCAGAACAGTCAGAATGCCAAGCTTGGAGCTAGACTTTCCTGACATTATGCTGCCGAAAGAAGGGCTTAAGTTGTTTACGTTTTAAAGTTTAAACCTGAGGTTTACGCCTTGAAGCTTAACGCTTCAGGCTATTTCCGTTGCTGGCAATAACATCTTTATACCAGTGGAAGGATTTCTTGCGATAACGCTCCAGCGTACCTGAACCATCATCGTGACGGTCTACATAGATGAAGCCGTAACGTTTTTTCAGCTGCGCAGTGGAGGCGCTCACGACATCGATACAACCCCAAGAGGTGTATCCCATAATGTCTACTCCATCTTCCAGCGCTTCACCGACTTGAACGAGATGGTCATTCAAGTACTGAATACGGTAGTCATCTTCAACGGTTTTCTCGCCATTCGGACCCGTGATTAACTCGTCCACTGCGCCAAGACCATTTTCCACGATAAACAGCGGTTTTTGGTAACGATCATAGAACATATTCAGCACATAGCGCAGTCCTTGCGGATCGATCTGCCAGCCCCACTCACTTGCAGGCAAATACGGGTTAGGGATTCCGCCGATCAGATTTCCTTCACCAGCCACTTGTTTGGCAGGATCGGCTGTCTGACAAGTGCTCATGTAATAGCTGAAAGAGATGAAATCCACAGTGTTAAGCAACATCTCCTGATCGCCGTCTTCCATATGAATCTCAATGCCGTTTTCACGGAAGTAACGTTTCATGTATCCAGGGTAACGTCCACGCACATGCATATCACCGAAGAAATAGTTGCTGTGTTCATACTCCATTACCTTGATGACATCATCGGGATTCGGAGTTAGTGGATACGTCGGCATACTTAAAATCATACATCCGATCTGCGCATCAGGGATGATCTCATGACACAGCTTCACGGCAGAGGCACTGGCCACGAGTTCGTGATGGATCGCTTGATACAGATCTTGCTTGCTTAGCTTTTCCTTAGGTGTGTAGATCCCACCGCTCATGAACGGGAATTCAAGGATAGAGTTGATCTCGTTGAAGGTAAGCCAGTACTTTACTTTGTTTTTGTAACGATTAAAAACCGTTGTTGCATAGCGCTCATAAAAGCCGATCATTTTCCGGTTAACCCAGCCATCATACTCTTTGGCAAGGTGCAGAGGGGTCTCATAGTGAGATAACGTGACCAGCGGTTCAATACCGTACTTGCGGCATTCATCAAACAGGTTATCATAAAATTGAAGGCCTTCTTCATTCGGCTCAAGCTCGTCCCCTTTGGGGAAAATGCGAGACCATGCGATAGAAGTACGGAACACTTTGAAACCCATCTCGGCAAACAGCTTCACGTCGTCCTTATAACGGTGGTACATGTCGATACCGATCAGTTTCATATTGTCTTCCGTTGGCTCTTCCGTAATCGAACCCATGACACCTCGGGGAGCTACGTCTTGTGTGGACAAACCTTTGCCGCCTAGATTGTATGCACCTTCAGCCTGGTTTGCCGCAATGGCACCGCCCCACAGAAAGTTTTCAGGAAATGAATACGTGTGATTCGAAGATTTACTCATATAGATCGCTCCATTCATTTAATTCATGGTGAACGTGTTGCGTTCACCGTATTTCTCTCCAAAAAAGCTTACACGTTGTAACGGGTTACACGTCAAGTTTTACTTTTGCAGCGCAGATGAGGCATACTATATTTGGCGTTTATTCGCAGGAAAGGAGCATCGGGATGTCCAAATTTGATGAAATTATGAAACGTTCCGGTTATTCGAGGGCTACGGTATCCCGGGTCATTAACCGTTCTCCGCACGTTAGTGATGAAGCAAGAAGCATTATTACCGAAATTATGAATGAGCTCGACTACATACCGAACCGAAATGCAATTTCGTTGTCTACAGGGCAGACGAAGCAGATCGGGATTGTCACTGCAATGATTGATGAACTGAGTTTGACCTTTATCAACCAATTTATGGATACCGCGATGGACTATGGATTTCAGACGATTGTATACATGTCACGCAGTGATAAACAAATTGAGCTGCAGGCATTCGAGGATTTACGAAGTAAACGCGTGGATGGTTTATTAATCGTGACTTGTGTGAATGATCCGGCCGAATTGAAAACATATATGCAATATGGACCGATAGTGTCCTGGCAACGTATGGGGAACGACGAGATTCCTTCGATTGCAATGGATCAGGCTCAAGGGTATAGACTGGCGCTGGAGCATCTCGTTTCGAAAGGGTACACACGTATTGCGAATGTGTTTGGCCGTAGTAACAGTCTGAATACGAAAAGCCGCCGCGAAGCGTATGAGACATTCATGACGAGCCAAGGGCTTCCCGTATGGCGTGAGGCATATCAATATTCCGTATTCACTTCATCAGACGGGGAAACAGCCTTGCGACGTATAGTTGAGGGAGGCGAACTACCGCAAGCGGTGCTGTGTTCCAACGATTATGCGGCAATAGGCATCATGAGTGAAGCTCGCAGACGGAACATACAGGTTCCAGATCAGCTCGCCATTATCGGATTTGATGATATTGAATTGTCACGTGTGCTCGAGCTGACAACGATCCATAATCCAATTGCGGAGCAAGCGAAACAGGCTTTTTATCATTTGTGGAGAGTGCTGGGGAACGAGGAACATAAGGCGATATCACTGGCATACCGTTTGATTGAACGAGCAACGACTTGAGCGTGAGCGAAACGGATGATATTGATTTCTTATGTTATGTTTTGACCTATGATTGATGCCTACTGAATGGAATTAACGTTCGTACAGCGTGAAACAGATCGATTCTATTCAACAATTATTCAAATTTAAAGTAAATCTGAATCGGATTGATGTTTTATAATACGGGGAAGGAGCTTACATACGTTGTGTGAGAATCGAATACAGCGTTGTAAAGCGTCATGTTACAAGTTACATATTTCACAAACGATTTGCGGAAAGGTGAGAGCACACGGAATGAACACGGTCACAGGTCGCTTCAGAATTGCAGGTATTTGGGAGGGGATATCCCTTCTGCTACTCGTATTTATCGCCATGCCCCTCAAATATTTTGCGGATATCTCTTCAGCTGTAGCCATACTGGGGATGATTCATGGTATTTTATTTCCTCTATATCTCATTGCACTGGTACATCTAGGCTTGGTCAAAAAGTGGAAGATATCACTTTGGATTATGGGCCTATTCGCGGGTCTGCTCCCTTTTGGAACATTTGTGTTTGAGTCTTATCTCAGAAAAAGAGATTGGCAGTAACAAACAACACATAGTATATGGTGCACATTGCAAGGTAACGCGAACGAACAACCTCCTGAACAGAAAACAGGAGGTTGTTTGTGTATAAGCTTTTGCACATTTAGAATTCTGTCAGTTATGTATACCCTGATGTCCAGCATGGAACGATGAATCGTTATCTTGGTTTAACGGTCCCGGTTTGCCGATCAGATAACACGCTATACCCGTTGTCTGTTGGTGCCGCGGAAGCAAAAGCAGAGAACGAGGAGACAACAAACAGGGCAGCAAGGAGCAGGAGTGTCTTCTTCGTCATATACGAACCTCCTTTTTCAGAAATATGTCACAAATCCATTTTAATCCAAAATTGAAACTTTTGGGAATGTTTTTTTGGAGTTGAACTATATTTTGAAATTTAAGTGGTTACCGTCGATTGTTTGCGATATTCGGTGGGATTCAATCCGGTGTGTTTCTTGAACTGTCTGGAAAAGTAATACGAATCGCTGAATCCGAGATTGCCTGCGATTTGAGTCATCGTCAGAGATGTGCAGTGAAGCATCTCTTTGGCCTTATCTATTTTTCTACTGGTCAGATAATGAATAGGAGGCATGCCAATATGCTGTTTGAAAAAACGAATGAAATAATTCGGATGCATATGCAGCATCTTAGCCAAATCCTGAACGGACATGTTCTCTTCAATATGTGAATCAATATAGGTGAGCAAGGTGGATAATTTTTCAACAACGGGCACGTTCAAGTAGGTAATCTGGTTCACATCCAAGTTCATGATGTAATAGGAAAGCAGTTCTGTCAGCTTGCTCTTGGCCATCATATGGGCGTAAATTTCATTGGAATTCGCATAGGTTAACACACTGCCAAAGATATCTTGAAATCGTTCGGGCTGTTCCACGTTCACAACGTGTGGGAATTGGAGAATCTGAAATAGATTGATCCCCCCGACTTTAGCGGAAAAATGACACCAGTATTTAAGAAAAGGTTTGTCACTGATTGCTGAATACGATTGCTTTATTCCTTCCGGCATCAAAAAAAGCTGTCCTGGTTTGGGGTAATATTCCTGATCCCCGATACGGAGCCAGCCCTCTCCCTCGCAAATCCAGTACAATTTGCTATAGTCCGGTGTGTAGTCCAGATCTCTCCAATCCGTGCCGCAGCGGTTGTAATTCACCATGAACAGATCTACTTCCAGATTCGACAAATAGTTGGTCAGCAGTGTTTGATGATCCATGAGCATATCTCCCTGAAGGTTATTATCGTCCATCTAATCGTTAATGTTCTGCATGTGCACCGGAATCCTGCCACACTACAATACAACTGTAGTCAACCAGGAAAGGATGGGGATAGCACATGAACAAACATGAATATTTGCAACATATCGATGCCATTATTGCTAGCGGAAAATTCAAGGATAACTGGACTTCGCTTCGTGAAATCGTCGTTCCTGAGTGGTATCCAAAAGCGAAATTCGGCATTTTCATCCATTGGGGCGTGTATTCGGTTCCTGCTTATGACAGTGAGTGGTACTCCCGTAATATGTACATTCAAGGGTCCAAGGCTTATGAACACCACCTTGAAGTGTATGGGGATCATAAGGAATTTGGATATAAGGATTTCATCCCAATGTTTAAGGCAGAGAACTTTGATGCAGACGAATGGGCGACTCTATTCAAACAAGCAGGTGCAAGATACGTTATGCCAGTAGCCGAGCATCATGACGGTTTTCAGATGTATAAAAGTTCTATCTCTCACTATAACACATATGAAATGGGCCCCAAACGTGATGTGTTAGGTGAGATGAAAGTTGCCTATGAGAAGCAGGGATTGACCTTCTGTGTGTCGTCCCATCGTGCTGAGCACTGGTTTTTCATGTCTCATGGTAAAGAATTTGATTCCGATATCAAGGAACCGTTGCAGTGCGGGGATTTCTATTGGCCCGCCATGCCGGAGCCAGATTTTCAAGACCTGTACGGCTCACCGCCTTCGGATGAATTTCTGGAAGATTGGCTCATTCGATGCTGTGAACTGGTAGATGAGTATCAACCGAGGGTGTTCTATTTTGACTGGTGGATTCATACGGCGGCGTTCAAGCCCTATCTGAAAAAGTTTGCTGCGTATTACTATAATAAAGGCGAGGAATGGGACATTAGTGTTGCCATCAATTACAAGCATGATGCGTTCATGTTTGGTACAGCAGTTCCCGATGTGGAGCGTGGACAATTCGCGGAACTGAAGCCTTATTTTTGGCAAACGGATACCGCAGTTGCGAGAAATTCCTGGTGTTATACGGAAAATAACCAGTACAAAACGGCTGAAGAGATTATCCGGGATCTCGTGGATATTGTCAGCAAAAATGGTAGTCTTCTGCTCAATATTGGGCCACGCGCAGACGGAACGATTCCAGATGAGGATCGCAATATTCTGCTAAGTATCGGGAAGTGGCTGGAAGTGAACGGAGAGGCGATCTACGAGACCACGTTCTGGCGTACTTATGGTGAAGGGCCTACAGAGGTGAAGGAAGGTCAGTTCACGGACGGGGATACAAAGGTTTTTACAAGTGAGGATATACGCTTTACGGTAAAAGGCAGCAGTCTGTATGCGACGGTAATGGTGTACCCGGATAACGGAATCGTGCACATCCAATCGTTGAAAGAAGGCTCTCCGCATTTTCATGGAATGATTGAGCAGGTTCAGATTCTGGGATATGAGGAACAGCCGAATTGGGAGCGGAATGAAGATTCATTAACGATTACCACTACAAGTGTGCAGAGCCATGTACCTGTTGTATTTAAAATTGATCTGGATTAAGTGTGAAAAGAGCCGGCGTAAGAGCTGGTTCTTTTTTTTGTGGATTATGCGCAAATGCGAAAGAGGTATAGGTCGAAGGTGTAGACAATAGATACTCAAAAGCATGATATAGACTTATTTTCTATTTTTTTCAAATAAGGACTTGTGCAGTTCCCACTTTGAAACTATACTATACCAATAAAATCCAATTAAATCCTAAATTTAACTTTTATATGTAATTGAAGATGTAATCTGTTATTCAACCCGTACGAATCACCCAGATTCACTTACCACTTCATGACAGGCGTTCTACGAACACTTCCGAATATCCTCCACACGAATGCTTATCGACATTCCAGTTACTCTCTTATGACACCCACACTAATTATTGATGATCTCAGTCAGTACAAAGACTTATGTAGAACTATTTTTTCACATTTATTTAACCTATGGACAATTTTTATATGTTTCAGTTCCCTATGTTCCCCTAACCAAACCTGTAAAGGAGGTGAGGCCGTATGTGAAATGAAAAGAAAGTAAGTAAGGTGAAGTAAAGAATGTCTGATGATGCTCACTACACCGCTACAAAATCAACAATTGCATCCATTCACAGAGAAGGGTACTTGTACTAGACCAAATAATAAAGCCGGGTAAAAGGAGTGGAAAAGTTTGATTAAATTAAAACCGTTACGCAAGCCCGTTTCGATGGGGCTCTCGCTTCTCCTTGCATTATCAATGGCACTTCCGGTTTCTGCACAGAACTCATCCTCATCTAAAATCGATATGAAGTCCGGCTTGGCTGAGGTTTCAACGTCTAAAGTGAATGCCAAACTGACTAAAGCCTTTGAAGGCAGCGAATATGTCACCTATCTTGTCAAAATGAAGGAACAGGTGGATACCAAGGCTGTCTCCAAACAAGCGATGGAAAAGGCAACGATTGCCAAAGAAACACCTTCGGCAACCAAGCTGTCTGTACGGAATTCTGTGGTGAGTTCACTTCGTGAAACGGCTTCGCGAACACAATATTCGATCGAAAATTATCTGGAAAAGGAAATTGACCTGGGGAAGGTCAAAGAATATAAAAGTTATTTTATCGTGAATTCACTCGCGGTCACCAGTACCAAAGAAGTGATGGAACAGATTGCGTTGCTGCCAGAGGTAGAGAAAATTCTACCGAACGAAACGCGATATCTGGATAAGGCGGAAGTAAGCAAGCAGCCAGCGAGTGTCTCGCCAGCGAAGGAATCCGTCCAATCACCGGCTAAAGAGCCGGCGGTCAAGGAGAAACCAACAACGAAAGAGTCAGCTTCACAAGGAACTGCAACCAAAGAAGCGGATTCCAAGGTGAAGAAACAGACTGAAAATGTGGAATGGAATATAGACTACATCAATGCGCCTGCAGTCTGGGAGCGAGGCATTGATGGCACAGGCATCGTGGTTGCGAACCTGGACAGTGGCGTGGATTACACGCATCCTGCGCTTCGCAGTAAATGGCGTGGTCTGGACGCTTCGGGCAACGTCGTCGATCCGGAACTAAGCTGGTACGATCCGCATAGCGGAGCCACTCTTCCTGCCGATGCAGACGGACACGGTACTCACACCATGGGAACGATGGTGGGTTCCGAAGCAAACGGCACGAATCAGATCGGCGTTGCACCTGGTGCAAAGTGGATCGGAGTGCGTATTTTTAATCCGGAAACAACGGATGCCATTATTCTGGATGGCGGACAATGGCTTATTGCTCCAGTGGATGCCGAGGGCAATCTGCATCCTGAACTCGCACCGGACGTTGTAAACAATTCATGGGGCGGAGGAGCAGGGCTCGACGAATGGTTTAGACCGATGGTTCAGGCTTGGCGTGATGCTCAGATTTTTCCTGAATTCTCCGCAGGGAATGTACGTTTGGGCAATCCGGGCGGTCCCGGTTCCGTTGCGAACCCGGCCAACTATCCTGAGAGTTTTGCTACAGGAGCAACCGATATTAACGGCAATTTAGGTTCATTCTCATTGCTGGGACCATCCCCGTATAATGAGATCAAACCAGAAGTATCCGCCCCTGGCGTGAACATTCGTTCAGCCGTGCCTGGAGGTACATATGAAGGTGGATGGAACGGCACATCCATGGCAGGTCCGCATACGACTGCGCTCGCTGCATTGTTGCTTCAAGCGAACCACTCCCTTAACGTGGATCAGCTGGAACAGATCATCATGGATACGGCGACACCGCGAACCGATAGCAATTTTCCGGTTACCCCGAACAACGGTTATGGTCACGGAATCATTAACGCACTGGATGCGGTTGGTTCGGTTCTTGAAGGCATCGGCACTGTCTCTGGAAGAGTTGTTACGGCTGGAGATGACCTGGAAGAGCCGGTGCTGGAGCACACGCCAGTAAATACGGCGTTTACGGGTCTGGACATTCCTTTAACGGCACATGTGACAGATAATGTAGCGGTGGTTTCCGTCGAAGCTTTTGCCAGAACCAAAGGCACGAAGCAGTACGTCTATCTGCCAATGAATCGGATTGAAGGAGACAGTAAAGCGGGTACGTATACTGCGACGATTCCGGCTTTCCTGATTGAACCAGAAGGCGTGGAGTATTATATTCGAG
Source organism: Paenibacillus amylolyticus (assembly GCF_003719335.1). Lineage (GTDB taxonomy): Bacteria > Bacillota > Bacilli > Paenibacillales > Paenibacillaceae > Paenibacillus > Paenibacillus amylolyticus_D. Next base: position 229,358 of record NZ_RIAS01000003.1, on the reverse strand, counting down.
TGAATGATTATGGCAACAATGGATTCGAGAGCAAGGTATATAACATTGCTGTGTCTAATGGTGTGAAACCCGGATACTTGCAGGACTTTGAAGCAGATCAGCTTGGTTTTACTACAGGCGGTACAGGAAGCACCTGGGTATGGGGGGCACCTGTGAGCGGACCGAAGGCTGCTTATTCAGGTGACAAAGTTATCGCTACGAATCTGCAAGGCACGTATCTGCCTAACAGCAACGCGTACTTGCTTGCTCCGCCGATCGACCTGACCGAGAGTCCTGAAGGGGCACTGTTAACATTCAAGCATTGGTATGATCTCGAGAATAATCTCGATTTTGGCAAAGTATACATTGCTTCTGAAGATAACGACTATGTATTTGAGGAACTGCTTAGTTATACAGGAACGAGCGGTGGATGGAAAACACAGTACATTGATCTGCGTGATTATGCCGGACAGCAGGTGTTCATCCAGTTTAATCTGACCAGTGATGCTACAGTTCAGAAAGCTGGCTGGTATATCGATGACTTTGCAGTGCAGGAACTGGACGATATTGCTCCACAAACGCCTTCAGCATTGTCCGCAACTTCGGATATTTTAGGTAACGTAACCCTGAACTGGACGGGTTCGGATGACGAGGATCTTGAATCTTATGTGGTCTACCGTTCCGAAACGGCTGGTTCCGGTTATGAGGCTGTCGGCACGGTGAAGAAAACTTCTTATACAGATACGGCTACGGAGTCGAACGCTACGTATTATTACACCGTAGCGGCACTTGATTACAGTGGCAATGAAAGTGAGAAATCGAATGAGGTTTCCATCACGGTAGAGGTGCCGGAAGATATTTATATCGATTCGTTTGACGGAAACGATGATAATGGATGGACACACGCCGGAACCAAGGATGAATGGGAGCGGGGTATCCCGTTGACGGGTCCTTTAAGTGCGGTATCCCCGCCTAATGTGTGGGCAACCGACCTCGACAACACGTATGAAAATGGTTCTAACTATTCGCTGGTATCCCCGGTGATTGATTTGACGGATGTTACTGATGCGACACTTACCTTTAATCACTGGTATGAGATTGAGGGTGGATATGATTTCGGTTATGTCGAAGCAACCAAAGATGGAGGAACAACCTGGACGGAACTCGGCAAATTCTCGCATAATACTAACGGAAAACAGTGGACACCTGTCTTCTATGAACTGAATGCACTGACGGGGAACGAAGTTCAATTCCGCTTCCGGTTAACCTCGGATAACAGTGTGGTGAGAACGGGCTGGTTTATCGATGATTTCCGTGTACTGGGTGTTGCTGCACCAACGGTAACAAAGGATGAAGCCGTTGTGCTTTCAAGTGACAAACCTAAACCGGACTATGATAATCCATGGTACAAAGTCACGCGAACAGACAAAGCAGAATTCAATAAGACGAAACAACAGGAGCCTGCTGTCCTAGAACCGGGAACAGGTTCAGTTCAGCCGCAAAGTCTTCCGGCGAGTGCAACGGTTACCGTGCTTGAAACCGGACGCTCTGTGAAAACAGACTCTTCTACAGGCAAGTACAGCTTCACACATGTTGCAGGAGAGTATACGTTAAAAGCGGAGGCGTACGGTTATTATCCGCAAACGAAAACCGTGACCATCACGGACGGCGGCGGAGCCAAAGCCAATTTCAATCTGGAAACGATCCCTTATGGAGAGATCAAAGGGGTAGTTAAGGATGAACGCTCAGGTCAACCGATAGCGGATGCTTCTGTGCTCGTTGTGGAGGATGCTAAAGTAGCAGAGGTTCGTACAGGAGCAGACGGAAGTTTTACGCTTCAAGTGTTAGAGGGAAGTTACACGTTGTCGGTTCGTGCAGCGGACTATTACAGCAATAAAGTTACGGTGACTGTACCGGGCAACGGTACAGTAGATAGTAATATCGCTTTGAAACCATTTATCGGTTTCCCTGGTGAAATTGCTTATGACGACGGTACAGCAGAGAATGCAAGAGCATTTAATGCAGCTGATAATGCATGGGCCGTTCGAATGACTCCGGAGCTCGAAACAGCTCAAGTCACGGGAGCTTCGTTCCGATTCTGGAATACGGAGTGGCCTGTACCTGGAGGCACGGCTTTCCAATACGCAGTTTATGATGCATCAGGCGCTGGTGGAGCACCAGGCAAAAAGCTTGCAGGACCGTTCAATGGTACGGCACTGCGGAACGATCAGTGGACTTCTGTGGAATTCCCTGAGCCAATTATTGTGACAGGTGATTTCTACATCGTCTATATCCAGAGTTTAGCGGGTACAGCTGCTCCTGGTCTGGCTACCGACGAGGACGGAGATTACGCAGCGCGTAGCTGGCAACGCGTGAGTGGGGCATGGAGCGCATCTCCTGCTGAAGAAGGAAATTACATGATTCGTGCGGTCGTTAAGTATCCGGTAAACGCACCGGTGCTTACATCACCAGCGAATACGTATACCAATCAGTCAACCTTTACAATATCCGGAACATCGCCTGCTTCTGGAGCACAGATCAAGTTTTACAACGGCAAGGATGCTGCAGGAACAACAACCGTAAATAACGGAAAATTCTCACATGGTGTAAAGTTGCGCGCGGGTGTTAATGTAATTACGGCAGAAGCCGTCATTAATGGTAAAACGACAGAACGTTCACTTCCCGTGATTATCATTCTTGACCAGACCAAACCTCAAGTGAACGTTGTCAGTCCAGCGGAAGGAAGCCGGATTAATACCGAGGTCGTTCATGTGACAGGCAGTGTGGTCGAACAATTCCTCGACAAAGTCACCGTGAATGGTCAGACCGTGCAGGTCGACAGAGACAGAAAGTTCAGTCATCGTGTACTGGTGAACAAGGGTGAAAACATCATCACAATTGTGGCAACCGATCTTGCTGGAAATAAAACGACAGAAACACGTAAGGTATACGTTGAGACAGAAGTGCCTGAACTTACCGATATCACACCATCCGAAGATGTACGAATTACATCAGGGGAGAGTGTCAACGTTTCATTCAAAAGCAAACCGGGGTTGCAAGCCTCATTCAGAATTCAATTGCCTCTGAATCTGAACGCTGAGGGTACCGGAGAGGTGGCTCTGGTGGAAACAGAACCGGGTGTATACACAGGTTCGTACACAACACCTGCTAATCTTGTGCTTGAAGGTGGAGTCATTGTGATCCGGGCACAGGATGCCGCAGGAAACAAGGCTGAAGCTCAAGCTGCTGGAAAATTGTTTGTCCATGCAGAACAAGGAGAAAACAAAACAGAAGGGCAACCTGCTCCAGAGAAGGGAGCTGAGGCAGGGAGTGACCTGAAATCGGACCCAACCGATACAGGCTCTAATCCCGCTGAAAGTCTTGAACCATAGTCTGATCCGTCAGAGAGCATAACCTGCCAATGCTTTGAGTGAATCGGAATGAAAGATGGTTTTAAGATAATATCATCGTATTATAAAAAACGGTAAGCCTGTAATTAGGGCTTGCCGTTTTTTGCGGTTTAACTATGCACACATACAATAATTTTCATTTTCCTTCACTTTAATGATATAACATGATATATTAGGGTATGAGACTTATGAAGTGAAGTGTTTATGGAGGTGCTTGTATTGGCGAAAGACTCGGCTTCCAAGCCGATGTATGAACAGATCTTTGAGTCGTTGAGAGAACGAATACAGCAGCAACAATATAAAATTGGTGATCGCGTTCCGTCGGAAAAAGAACTATGTGACGAATTCGGCGTGAGCCGGATTACAACGAAGAAAGCACTGGAAATGCTGGCAAATGAGCAGCTAATTGTTCGACAGCCGGGACGTGGTTCATTTGTGGCCGATACCGCCTTGGATGAGTTAGGACGTGAAGGTGCGTCTGTAGCAATCAAAGGCCAAGAGCAGGAACGTAAACTGCTCATCGGTCTGGTCATTACCAATTTCAGCGATATGTATGGAACGGAGCTATTATACGGTATGGAGGAAGCTTCACGAAAACATGACAGCTTTCTTGTGCTTAGACGCTCTTTCGGTATTCCCGAGCAGGAAGAACAGTGTATCCGTGAGTTGCTGGAGCTTGGGGTAGACGGTTTGATTATTTTCCCTGCACAGGGGGAATATTTTAGTGACGAAATTTTAAAACTGGTGGTTGGCAAGTTCCCATTTGTAATGATTGACCGGTATCTTAAAGGGATTCCTGCTTCTTCGGTTAGCACGGACAATGTCAGAGCCGCAAGAGAAGGGACAAAGTATCTGTTCGATCTGGGACATCAGCATATTGCTTTTCTTACGCAACCTCCAGTGAATACAACGACCATTGAGGAACGAATTGAGGGTTTCATAGAGGCACACAACGATCAGGGTATTCTTGTGAATCGAGAAATGTGGGTGGAGTCCATCCTTTCTTCCTTGCCGAATGAATTCGATCCTGAAGCCAAGCATCGTGACGTGGAGAAGCTCGTTGCCCATTTTAAAAAATACCCGCAGATTACAGCGGTTTTTGCAGCTGAATATGACATTGCACTACTTGCTTTAGAGGCCGCAGAACAGTTGGGTATGCGCGTACCCGAAGAGTTGTCCATCCTGTGTTTTGACAGTCCGCATACCGAAAGGCATTCTCGAATTACACACCTCAAGCAGAACCAGTTTGATATGGGGGAAAAGGCGTTTGAAATGGTTTTGCAACATATGCAGGCTCAAGAACAAAGTGGGGTTAAGCGAGTTGTTCTGCCTGCATCCATGGTGAAGGGAACATCGACAAGTCAGGTAAGAGAGCATGCTGTTTTCCAACCGAAATAAGAGCATTAGATTTGTGAAATTCGATGCAATAGGGTTAAGAATAAGAATAGATGGATATAACGGAGGCTTCGTTGACGGAGTCTCTTTTTGTTGTACAAACACAAGCCTGAAAGAATCCCGACTGAAATTTGAATCTGTGATGGGCTGAGCACGGCATTTTTGGTATATATTCTTATTGACTTTAATGACAAAAGTTAACATACCAATTAATTTTTTTAGCTTAAATAGCATGATGTTATATAATTAAATATATTGACATAACATTTAATTCGTTTTAGGATGATGAAAGCGGTTAAACTTTTGATGTTTAAGGAGGACTCATGCACACAACGAGAAAAGATCAGAACATTTCTCCTTCCATTCAGCAGATGATCGGCAAAGTGAAGGCGGGTTTGCCAGACCATCCCAAGCTTGTGGAGATGTTTGAAAACTGCTTTACCAATACATTAACAACGACGATTCAGCGTAAGGACGATGGAACGACATTTGTTATCACCGGGGATATTCCCGCAATGTGGCTCAGGGATTCTGCGGCTCAGGTTAGACCGTATCTGATTCTTGCTACCGAAGATCAGGAACTGTCGGATATGATTGCCGGGCTGGTTGAAAGGCAACTGAGATACATTCTGTTAGACCCTTATGCAAACGCTTTTAACGAAACAGAGAGTGGCAATGGACATCAATCGGATCTCACGGATATGAATGCTTGGATCTGGGAGCGGAAGTACGAGATTGATTCACTGGCGTATCCAATTCAGCTCAGTTATCTTCTGTGGAAAAATACAGGCCGAACCGATCAGTTTAATGCGACGTTCCGTAACGCCGTCAACGAGATCATCTCTCTATGGCAAGTGGAGCAACATCATGAGACCCGTTCTCCATACACATTTCAGCGTCTGGACGCCCCCGAGACGGATACACTCGGAAGAGAAGGAAAAGGCACAGAGACAGCCTATACGGGCATGACCTGGTCGGGTTTCCGACCAAGTGATGACAGATGTGAATACGGATATCTGATTCCATCCAACATGTTCGCGGTGGTAGCTCTCCGATATGTAGAGGAGATCGCACTTGCGTTACTGGATGAACCTGTGCTGGCTGAGACAGCTCGAAAGCTGGCGGAACAGATTGACGAAGGAATTCGGAAATATGGAATTGTGGAGCATCCTGAATACGGGACAATCTATGCGTATGAAACGGACGGGAAAGGCAACCACAATCTGATGGATGATGCCAACGTACCAAGTCTCTTATCTTTACCCTATCTCGGATATGTTACGGAAGATGACGAGATTTACCAGAACACACGCCAGTTCATATTGTCGGCACAGAACCCTTATTTTTATGAAGGTTCTTCGGCTTCCGGAATTGGTAGTCCGCATACACCCGAAGGATATATATGGCATATCGCCTTATCGATGCAGGGACTGACTTCTGCGGATCTGAATGAAAAAATGAACATGCTTCAGCTTATCCAGCGGACGGATGCAGATACAGGTCTGACACATGAGGGTTTCTCGGCAAATGATCCACATGAGTATACCCGTCCATGGTTTTCCTGGTCCAACATGTTATATAGCGAGTTAGTTATGGATTATTGCGGATTCCGCATACAGAAATAGGAAAAAAAGGAGACCCCGACATGAGAAAATTTTCGATGAAACTGCCAGTGGCAGCTGTTATGACTTCTTTGCTTATTCTGACCACTGCCTGCTCAAGTGGTAGCTCTTCCACAGGCACGACTAGTGATGGAAAAAAAGAAGTAACCGTATCGTTCCGTTCCTCTGGTTCGGAGGACACCCTTACGAAGTTTTTCAAATCCGGACTGGTGGAGCAGTTTGAGAAGGATCATCCCGATATCAAGATCAACATAGCACCTGTGCTTGCTAGTGAAGGTGATTACACTTCCAAAATGGTGCTACAGATGAAATCGCCGGATACTGCACCTGACGTCATTGCCGAGGATACCTCCATCATTAAATCGGACGCGGCAGCAGGTTATCTGGAGTCTCTGGACGAGCAGGTGAAGGGCTGGGCGGATTGGAACGGCAAAATTATCGATAACCTGAAAGCCGGTGTAACTGGCGAGGACGGCAAAATATATGGTATACCAGCCACTTCGGATACACGCGGCATTTGGTATAACAAAGAGCTGTTCCAGCAGGCTGGACTGACTGTTCCGTTTAAACCGGCAAGCTGGGATGAAGTGCTTGAAGCTGCCCGGACGATCAAGCAGAAGCTGCCTGGCGTAACGCCGCTGAATCTAATTGTGGGTAAAGCGAACGGTGAAGGCGTAACGATGCAGACGCTGGAAATGCTGTTATATGGTACAACGGATACGCTCTACGACGATGCAACGAAGAAATGGGTTGTGAACAGTCCGGGATTGCTGGATTCCTTCAAGTTTATTGATCAGGTGTTCAACAAGGACAAAACAGGACCATCTATGCAAGTAGCACTTAACGGACAAGCAGGAAGCATTGCGTTCCAGCAGCAATTTCCTCAAGGCAAGCTGGCAATGGCAGTCGATGGAAGCTGGGCAGGTTCTACGTGGGCAGCAAATGGAGCTGCGCCGATTCCAAATGTAGAAGAAAAAATCGGTTTTGCTCCGTTCCCGACACAGAATGGGCAGGAGCCAGGTGCAACAACGATGTCTGGAGGCTGGGCGTGGTCCGTTCCTGCTCAGGCGAAGAATAAAGAAGCAGCCTGGACGTTTATTGAGTTTCTGATGAACAAAGAAAATGCAACAGCGCGTGTCGTTGCCGAGGGCAGTCTCAGTCCACGCAACGATTCAACAGAAGTGGAAGGATACACGAATCGCCCTTACACGAAGGAAGCACAAGAGCTGTTGAATGTGGCTCACTTCCGTCCGGCCAATGATCAGTATGCAGCAGTATCCGCTCAATTGCAAAGCATTGTGGAGAGCATTGCCTCCGGCAAACTCACACCGGAAGACGGCATCAAACAGTTCAAGGATAATGTCTCCCGATCGGTGGGAGCGGAGCATATCGAAGAAAAATAACATCGATAGATTCGGAGGGGGGGCGAAAAACTCCCCTTTTTCCGGTTCGAATGGAGAGTGACGTATGAAAAGAAAAGCCCCGGGCTCATTTCTGTTTCTGATGCCTTCCGTAACGCTGTTATTGGTGTTTTTTATTGTGCCGATTGTGCTCACAATCTGCTTTGCCTTCACCAATATGGCATTGACTGGTGCTGCAGCCAAAAGCCTGGAATTCGTAGGATTCCAAAACTTTATTAACATGTTTCAGGACCCTGACTTTCGGATCAGTGTATGGCGTACGCTGGTATTTCTGATCTTCTCGGCAGTGATCGGTCAGGTCGTGCTCGGATTTATTCTTGCCTTACTGATGAAAGAAAAAAATGTAACTTTCCGCCGGATCATCGGCATAATCGTAATTGCTGGCTGGGTCACGCCCGAGATTGTCGTGGCATTTTGTATGGTAGCCTTTTTCAGTGACAATGGTTCATTAAACCAAATTCTGGGCTGGTTCGGCGTAAGTCCGATCTCATGGCTGTTCAGTTTTCCCATGGTGAGTGTCATTATCGCCAATATCTGGCACGGAACGGCTTTTTCCATGATGGTTTATCAGTCTGCACTGGATGATATTCCGAAGGAAGTAGAAGAGGCAGCCATTATTGACGGTTCCACCGGATTCCAGATTATTCGCCATATTACCATTCCGATGGTGAAAGGCTCCATCGTTACCAATATGATGCTGGTTACTTTGCAGACACTGGGTGTATTTACCCTGATTTATACGATGACGGGCGGTGGCCCGGGCACCTCTACGCAGACTTTGCCTATATTTATGTATAACCAGGCTTTTGTGAATTACCAGTTCGGATACGGTACAGCCATTTCTCTTGTATTACTGCTCATTGGCATTATCGCCAGCCTGTTCTACATCCGTTCAATGAAAGTAAAAGTGTAACGATGAAGGAGGTGTCATGTTCTTATGATGGTCAAACACGGTATTCAACGCAAAATCCAGTACGGTATTCTGGTTTTCCTCGGTCTATGTTTTTTATTGCCGTTGCTTTGGATTATTCTGGCATCCTTTGATCCGAACGCACAGCAAGGCATCAAGATGCCTGCAACGTGGACACTGCAAAATTTCAAGGATGTACTTGGGGATGAAAGTAATCTGCGCTCGTTCGGGGTAGGTCTGATTCTGTCAGGAGGGCAGGCGGCACTTGTTGTCGCAGTGTCTGTGCTGGCGGCCTATCCGTTGTCACGCTACGAGATGCGGTTTAAGAAAAGCTTTTTATTATCCATTCTGTTTATGACGGCTTTGCCGATTACGGCTGTGATGGTGCCGGTGTTCCAGATGTTTCTGTTCTTCAAAATGCAGAACTCCATCATTGCTACGATGCTGTTCCTGACGGCTTCATCTCTTCCATACGGCATCTGGATGATGAAAAACTTCATGGATTCTGTTCCGATCGATCTGGAAGAATCGGCTTGGATTGATGGTGCATCGGTCTGGAGAGGCTTGCGAAGCATTGTTGCTCCGCTGATGCTGCCAGGCATCGCAACCATCGCGATCTTTACTTTTTCAGGCAGCTGGGGCAACTTTTTTGTACCTTACATTTTGCTTCAAACCCCGGAGAAACTCCCGGCATCGGTCACGATTTACCAATTCTTCGGCAGTCATGGCATGGTGGAATACGGCAGATTGGCCGCATTTTCGATGTTATACACGATGCCTTCGGTAGTACTCTATATTTTCTCCCAACGTTATATGTCCAAAGGATTTAGTATGGGTGGAGCGACAAAAGGATAGGAGGATACACATATGACGAATACGACGAATCAAAAAACAGCGCATCTGATCTCACACACGCATTGGGATCGGGAATGGTATATGCCATACGAGCATCATCATGTGTTACTGGTTGAACTGATGGACAAGCTGCTGGATACACTCGACCGGGACCCGGAATATCGGTACTTTCATCTCGACGGACAGACCATCATTCGGGAAGATTATTTACAAGTTCGGCCAGACCAGCAAGAGCGGCTGGATCGTTACATTCGGGAGGGGCGTATTCAATTTGGCCCATGGTATGTGCTCCAGGATGAGTTTCTGACGAGTAGTGAGGCTAACCTGCGCAATCTGCTCATTGGGCATCGGGACGCCAAACCTTTTGGAATCATCTCCAAAACCGGGTATTTCCCGGATTCGTTCGGCAATATGGGACAAGCCCCGCAGATTTTAGAGCAGGCCGATATCCAGAATGCGATCTTTGGGCGCGGGGTGAAACCTACCGGATTCAACAACGCTGTTGTAGATGCAGAAGCTTATGAATCTCCTTACTCAGAGATGATCTGGCGTTCCCCGGACGGTTCGGAAGTGCTCGGTATTCTGTTTGCCAATTGGTATTGTAACGGGATGGAAGTACCTGTAGACCCAGAGAAAGCACGAGTATACTGGGACAAAAATCTGCAGGATGCTGAGAAATTCGCATCAACACCCCATTTGCTTTTCATGAATGGATGCGATCATCAGCCTATTCAGACGGATCTGCCTGAGGCACTTCGTACCGCTTCGAAGCTGTACCCTGAAGTGAAATTTGTACACTCCAACTTTGATGACTACGTCGAGGCGGTATCGCAGCAGGTGCCCGATCATCTGGCAACAATTGAAGGGGAACTTCGCAGTCAGCATACGGACGGATGGGGAACACTGGTGAATACGGCCTCTGCACGCGTGTATCTGAAACAGTTAAACCAGCAAGGTCAGACGTTATTGGAAAAAGTTGCAGAGCCCCTGGCGGCCATGGCCCATGTAGTCGGGGTTAAAGATTACCCGCATCATCTGCTTACCCATGCCTGGAAGATGCTTATGCAGAATCATCCTCATGACAGCATCTGTGGCTGTAGTGTAGATGAGGTGCATCGGGAGATGGTAACCCGGTTTGCCAAGAGCAGGCAACTCGCCGAGAAGCTGGTATCCCAGACGTCGCAAGCCATTGCGGATTCCATTGAGGTACAGAATGCCGAAGCTTGGGCCGAGGATGCGGTGTTGTTCACCGTGTTTAATACGGCTGGGTGGATGCGAAGCGGTATCATAGAGAAAGAATTGATCGTAGATAAATCCTTTTTCCCGGAAGGTCCGAATCCCGAGGCTCTTGCGCGCAAATTGGAGGAAGTCGTGCTGCCGACATATCAAGTGATCGATGCAGAAGGCAATATATACGTAGCCGAAATCCTTGATCTGGGTGTTCATTTCGGTTACGAGCTTCCGAAAGATCGCTTCCGTCAGCCATATATGGCACGTAAGGTTAAGGTGATTTTCCAGGCGAAGAATGTTCCTGCACTGGGTTATCAGACGTATGGTCTGGTTCCAGTCGGGGAAAAGGAAGAAAGATTGGCGGCTGGCGTTGAAGTTAACGTTGAGATTGAAGCGAACATGATGGAAAATGAATATTTGCGAGTGAGTGTGGGGCAGAATGGCACGATCACACTGCTCGATAAACGCTCGGGAACAGAATATCACGGACTGAACGTCTACGAAAATACCGGGGATATCGGCAACGAATATGTGTACCGTCAGCCTGAAGGTGAGCAAGCGTTATCCACTAAACAACTCAAGGCGGAGCTACGTCTTGTGGAGCATTCCCCTTATCGTGCCGTAATGGAAAGCGTGCTGCGTTGGAACATTCCGGCCGGGGCAGATGAGTTGTTTGAACGGGAGAAGCGTTACATGGTTCCTTTCACGGAGCGTAAGGCTCAACGTGTTCAGGATACCGTTCCTCTCACGATCACAACAACATATACACTGGAAGCAGGCAGTGACGTGATCAAGGTAAAGACCGAATTTAACAATCAGGCGAAGGATCATCGTCTGCGTGCGCTTTTCCCATCCGGTCTGGTCACGGACAATCATTATGCCGATTCCATCTTTGAAGTCGCCAAACGACCAAACATTCCGGCGAAGGAGTGGGTGAATCCGAGTAATGCACAGCATCAGCAAACATTTGTTCATGTGACGGATGGGAGCGCTGGGCTGATGATCGCGAACAAAGGGCTCAATGAATATGAGATTTTGCAGGAAACTGCAGGAAGTACAATTGCGGTTACGCTGCTCCGAGCTTCATCCGAACTGGGAGATTGGGGTGTATTCGAGACACCGGAGGCTCAATGTTTGGGACCTCAGTCGGTGGAGTATGCTATTATTCCATTTGCAGGCGATGCAGCGAAATCAGGTGCTTGTGCAAGTGCATACACGTATCCTATCCCGTGGACGACGGTGCAGCTCGGGGCACTGGCTTATACGTATGAAAAAGAAGCGCAGCCTGTAAATGGAATGAATGATGGCCAACTGAAATTACCACTGAGCAAACAGTGGCTGGACTGGCAAGCCGAGAATTCAACGCTGGCGTTTTCCACATTAAAGATTGCAGAAGAAACAGGAGATGTGATTGCACGTTGGTTCAACTTGAGTGCTGATCCGGCTGAGTTGCATGTACAGACTGGCTTCGAGTGTGTTTTCACTTATGAGAGTGATGTGCTAGAGCGGGTGAAGGGTGCGCTTGAAAATAATCATCGGACGGTAGCGGGATATAAAATTGTTACACAAGGTTACGAGCTTGTGTGATACAGAATTAATGAATAGAGTCAGCTGAAGTTTCGAGTTTGGAGTTTAAAGTGTTAAACGTTAGAGGAAAAGCCGCCTGTGAGCGGCTTTTTCATGTTTTGGGAGAATGAGGGGTAAGTACAACTTCGATATTTCAGCAGTATTATATGTCGTAATTTTATATAATAATTGTCGTGAGTTTCGATTAAAAATAAATAAATCATGTGATACCTTATAGGTACGTTGTCAGAATATTATATACTATGGGGGGAAGACATCCGTGACCATTCGAATTGGAAAAATCAGTTTGTGGCATGTACATGCATGGGACTACATCAAGCAAGCGCAGGAACATGAGGATACAGTGATCGCCGCTGTGTGGGACGAAGACCCGAAGCGTGGGCAGGAAGCCGCTGACCGCTTGAACGTGCCCTTTTATGAATCGCTTGCGGATATGCTGGCACAAGACGACATTGATGCGGTAATTGTGGATGCGCCTACACGTCTCCATGAAGAGGTGGTTACGGCTGCTGCCAAGGCGGGGAAACATATTTTTACCGAAAAAGTCATTGCCGCTACACAAGCGGAGTCTAATGTTATTCTGAGAGAGGTTCAGGCCAACGGAGTTAAAATGACCGTTTCTCTTCCGCGCTTATATGCTGGATATACGCTCACCATTCAAGACGTGCTTGAGCGTGGATTAATCGGTCAAGTTACATACGTGAGGGCACGATTATCGCATGATGGAGCCATCACAGACTGGCTGCCGCAACATTTCTATAATCTGCATGACTGCCAGGGCGGAGCACTGATTGATCTGGGCTGTCACCCGATGTATTTAACGCGATTGTTTCTCAATCAGGAAATTACCGATGTGAGCGCAAACTTTGGTTATATTACAGGTAAAGAAGTTGAGGATAATGCAGTGGCAACACTCTCTACATCGTCAGGAGCTATCGGGGTAGTGGAAGCGGGATTTGTGAACAGTCACTCGCCGTTTACCATTGAAGTCCATGGTACAGAGGGTACGTTGTTGTATGGAACACCTGAGTCCACATTGTTGATCCGTACGAAAGCAGCAGAAGGACAGTATACGGATTGGACCGAACTTCCTGTTGCAGAAAATGTAGAAAGCGCATTCAATCAATGGGTAGGTCACATTCAAAATGATACCGAGGACAGCGCAAACATCAACATGGCGCTGGAATTGACCCGGTTGATGGAAGCGGCTAACCGCTCAGCGAAGGAAGGTAGACGAATTGCGCTGACCGAGTTGCAAAATTAGATATCAAGCTAGACAGGATAGATTGGATTATATAAGTTGAACTGTTTATTTACACGTTAACGGAGAGGACAGAAAAAACCTGAAAAAGCGAAGCAAAAAGCTTTCTGAAAGAAAGCTAGCATCGGAAGCATACGCTTCGCCTTTATCACCGGATTTTTCCCTTTATAAAAGGGAATCAAAAAAATCTGGGGATAACAGCGATTGAAAGGTTATTCTGTCATCGGAGTGGACTGTGTAAAATTTGTTAGTTCAACTTATATAAATTCTTCCTGTAAAGCGTTAAGGAGGAAGGCATCTTGAGTCTGTATCCGTATGAGAAAATGCTTGATCGGCAGGATCTCCTGGAGCGGCTTGATATTACCGTGGTATGGGGGCATTACGAGATTCGTGTGCTGCGATTTCATCTAACGACGTTTCCAGCGGGGCGGATTGTTGATTTTCATAACCATGCGGAGTATGAGTTTCATCTGATCCCTAGAGGCAAAGGCAAGGTTGTTATTGATGATCAGTCCCATGCACTATCGGAAGGGCTGTTGTATCTGACCGGACCTGGGGTTGTTCATTATCAGGAAGCCGATGCCGAGCAGGACATGGATGAGCTGTGTCTTCATGTGGATATCGTGCATAAACCACGAGAGCATGTCGATCCATGGGAAGTGGCGGAATCGGAAGAGACCATTGAAAAACTAAAAACACTTCCGCATACCCCGGTTCAGGATTATCACCGTGCGATGCTCTGTTTTCTCGAAGCATATGAAGCATGTGACCACAAGATGGTCGGATATTATACCTCGATTAAGCAGCTGGTAATTAGCATTTTATTAAAAACGGTTCGCGCTTACGATACTGGCGGAATTCGAGCTGAAGCCCCTGTAAGGGATATGACAGTGTATCGATATGAATATGCCGTACAGTACTTGGAAGCTAATCATGCTTCTGTCGTGACGCTGGAGCATGTCGCCGAGAAGCTTCACATCAGCAGCCGCCAGTTGCAGCGCATTTTTTATCAGGTACAGCCTGATATGCCGTTCAGCCGTGTGCTGGAGGATATTCGCCTGCGTGCGGTGTGTCGTAATTTACAGGAAAGCAACGTGTCCATTGAGCAGATTGCGGTTGGCTCTGGCTTTAACAACGCCAACTATTTACATGCTGTGTTTCGAAAACGCCTCGGGATGACCCCATCAGCTTTTCGCAAAATGAAACAACCAATACTAAAGTGAGGGTGACTTATGATGAGTAAAGTGTATCGTATTGGAATTATTGGCTGTGGCGGGATCGCAAATGGCAAACATCTGCCAAGTCTGAGTAAGCTGGAAAACGTTGAACTGGTTGCTTTCTGTGACATTGAGGAGGAACGTGCCGCAGAGGCGAAGAAACAATATGGTTCTGGCGATGCTGAGATATACACGGATTATCAGGAACTGCTGAAGGATGAGTCACTCGATATTGTACATGTCCTTACCCCTAACATTTCCCACGCGGAGATTTCAATTGCGGCGCTGGAGGCTGGCAAACATGTCATGTGTGAAAAACCGATGGCCAAGACTGCAGCTGAAGCTCAGCTTATGTTGGAAGCAGCGGAACGCACAGGTAAAAAATTGACGATCGGTTACAACAACCGATTCCGTCAGGATAGCATGTATTTAAAGCAACTGTGCGAAGCGGGCGAGCTAGGCTCGATTTATTTTGCCAAAGCCCATGCGATTCGAAGAAGAGCCGTACCGACTTGGGGTGTGTTTCTGGATGAAGAGAAACAAGGCGGCGGACCGCTGATTGACATTGGAACACACGCACTGGATCTAACCTTATGGATGATGGACAATTATCAGCCCAAAGTGGTACTTGGCACCACGCATCATGAGCTCTCCCAAAGAGAAAATGCAGCGAATGCCTGGGGGCCGTGGGACCCACAGAAGTTCTCGGTGGAGGATTCAGCCTTTGGTATGATTGTCATGCAAAACGGGGCAACGATCATGCTGGAATCCAGCTGGGCGCTGAACTCGCTTGATGTGGACGAAGCTAAATGCAGTCTGAGTGGTACCGAGGCAGGCGCTGACATGAAAAACGGACTGCGTATCAATGGCGAGAAGTTCAGCCGTCTGTATACCAATGAAATTGAACTCAGCTCTGGCGGTGTAGACTTCTATGAAGGACAGTCCGAAAATGCACCAGATGTGGAGATGCGCAAATGGATCGAAGCGATCGACAAAGATTTGGAGCCGGTGGTAACACCGAAACAGGCGCTGGTGGTATCGCAGATTTTGGAAGCTATTTACGAGTCGGCACATACGGGCAAAGCAGTTTACTTCGATAATTAACGGAGAAGCTTGAATAGATTGTTCTGTTTTTGTGATGCAATGTTTTCTTTTTAGCCAATAAGTAATGATAATGAGTAATGCTAAAATAATCAGATTTCTTAAACCTTTGCCCGTTTATCCGGGCAGAGGTTTTTTTGTTATTTTTACACAATAGAGGGAGCCGTCCATACCGGGTAGGAATCAAACACATAGGATGACAGGAAATAAGCTGAAAGAGGGGGATGTTGTGTCTAGATATCGTACACCTCTGGGAGTTTCTATCGTTGTTTGCACTAATCGTCCACAATTTTTGGATAACATCCTGCAGAATTATTTTCGCCAGCGTTACAAGGTCAAGGAATTGATAATCATTCTGAATCTCGACAGCATGAACATGCGTGAGGTTCGCAAAAAGGTACAAAAATACGCGAATGTCCACGTACACCAGGTACCCGAACGCATCTCACTAGGACAGTGTCTAAATGCAGGCATCACTAGAACCCGTTTTTCACTCGTTGCGAAAATGGATGATGACGACTACTACTCTCCTTATTATCTGGAAGAACAGGTACGTGCGCTCAGGCAAACCGGCAGTGATATTGTGGGTAAACACTCTTGTCTGGTTTATCTGGAAGCTTCCCGAACATTGCTGATGAGGTCACCGGGCGAGAGTAATAAACCTGTGGAATTCATCCAGGGTGGCACCCTGTTATTCAGAAAAAAAGTGTTAAAGAGGGTTCGATTCACGGATCGTTCGGTTGGGGAAGATGTTACGTTTCTAAGGCAATGCAGGAAGAGAGGGTACAAAACGTATGCAACATCACCTTACAACTATGTGTATCTGCGCAGGCAGAACAAGGCAAGTCATACGTGGAGAGCAGAGGATCAGTTCTACCTTGAAGGAAGCGAACGTCTGGCTGTAACCAGGAAATTCAAACCTTTTGCAAACCAAGAGTTATAGAAAAGGGAGACACCGCATTTTAAAGCGGAGAGTTGGGTCGTCATTCAAAAAAAAAATATAACATGCACTTGATCCAGAGAGGTTCTGACCGATGCAGAGCGTCTTTTTTTCTTTACAGGTCGAGTTTAATTCGATGAGGAAAGAAGTGACCTGTGCCGAGGATTAAAATAATTGTTGGATTTTATCAAAAAAGTATTGCATATCAGTTTAGTCGGAATTATATTAATGGTATAAGGTCTAGACCATATACAGATCGGAGTGCTCAGATGTCTAATCCATTCTCCTTTCATTTCGAAAAAGTATCGACTAAAAAGGTTAGTGAATTTATTCGGGAACAGCTGGAAGAAGCCATTATTTTAAAAGAGTTGATGAGTGAGGAGCAGCTTCCCGCTGAACGGGATTTAGCCGAGATGTTCGATGTAAGCCGCATTACGGTTCGTGAAGCGCTCTCCGCACTGGAAGATAAAGGACTGATTGAAAAAAGAGTTGGAGCCAAAGGTGGAACTTTTGTCCTGCCTCTTACGACCAATTCGCATAAACGGACGAGAGAAGAGATCAAACGAGGCTGGGCTCAGATGCTCAAGGTGTTTGAATACCGGACAATTATTGAGCCCGAGGCGGCTTTTCTGGCTGCTGAGCGGATCACCGCAGGCGAACTGGAACAGCTTTATAACTATATGGAGCAAAGTATCGAGCCGGATTGTACACGGGAATGGTTCAGGGCACTGGATGTGAAATTCCATCTGACCATAGCCAAAGCATCACGAAATCCATACTGTGAAACAGCCGTCAGACAAATTCGAACGAAGATTAACCCGGCGCTCGATCTGATGCCTTACGATGACCGAATTCGTTCCGTAAACTACGGAGTACATATGGAGATTCTTGAAGCACTGAAGTCAAGAGACAGCGTGAGGTCACGAGATACGATGAAAAGGCACATCGAATTCTCGGCTGATGCCATCTATGCCCGCTTGGTGTCGGAATCCGAGGAACATGAAAGGAATGAGATCCAATGAAACAATCTGAACTAATACAGCTGGCTCAGCCGCTGCAAGAGAAGATGAGTGCCTGGCGCAGAGACTTACATCGCCATCCGGAGATTGGTTATGAGGAGCATCGCACCTCTGCCATTGTAGCCGAGCATCTGGAGAGCCTTGGACTAGAGGTTACTCGTCATGTTGGGAAGACCGGTGTAACCGGCCTGCTACGCGGAGAAACAGATGGTCCTACCTTTGCACTTCGAGCGGATATGGACGCTTTGCCGATTGAGGATCAAAAATCAGTGGAGTATCGCTCGACGGTGAAAGGCAAGGCGCATCTCTGTGGTCATGATGCACATACATCCATTCTGATGGGGGCTGCTGAACTGCTCACAGGGCTTGGCAGACCCAAGTCCGGCAACATTAAGTTCATCTTTCAACCCGCGGAAGAAGGACTTGCTGGTGCAAGGTCCATGATTCAGGACGGAGTGCTGGAGAATCCAAAGGTAGATGCCATTGCTGGCTTGCATATGACGCCCGGTCAAGATACGGGGACAGTGGGTGTGAGCCAGGGAGTTGCTTTTGCTTCGGCTGATCCGCTTGTCATCAAGATTGTTGGTCAGGGAGGTCACGCGGCTCGTCCGCATGAAGGCATTGATGCGATTGCCGTATCCGCTCAGGTGATTACTGCGCTACAGAATATCGCCAGCCGTATGGTTGACCCGCTTGAACCTGTAGTGGTCACGATTGGTAAAATCACCGGAGGTTATATGGGTACCGCTATAGCACCCGAAGTCGAGATGATTGGCACGGTCCGCACATTATCTCCTGCAGTGCGTGAACGGATGCCATCTCTGATCAAGCAAGTCGTTAACGGTGTCTGCGGTTCATTCGGAGCGGAATGTGAAGTCACCTACGGTGACGGTTATCCGGTCGTTGTAAATGACCTTGGCATGGTTGATCTGCTCACAGATGTCTGTGAAGAGGTGAATGCGCAGAAGGGATGGAGTTACATCAAACCGTCGACAGGCGGGGAAGACTTTGCTTTTTATTGCGAACATGTGCCTGGTGTGTTTTTCCGGTTAGGATCGGGAAATGAAGAGGAGCGTACACGATATCCGCTTCATCATCCGAGATTTGATCTTGACGAAACGGTCATGCCTTATGGCGTCGGCCTGTTGTCAGCAATTGCACTTGAATTTTTGGCAAGGAATACAACTTCCAAGGGGGAAGAAACACAATGAAAAAGAGACAATGGACAGGTTTGTGGATGACTTTGCTGGCAATCGTGATGGTGTTAAGTGCTTGTGGCGGAGGCAGTAAAGGTACGACGAACAATGCAACCTCTGAAGGAAACGGTAGCGAAAGTGCAGCTGCCAGTAGCACGTTAACGATTGCGGCGGCAACGGATATTGAAAGCTTTGATCCACACAACAATAACAATACCGCGAGTGAGGCTGTACTTGTAAACGTATTTGATTATTTGATTAAAAACGACAGTGAGCAGAAAAAAGTTCCTGCGCTCGCAACTTCATGGGAGCAAGTGAACGATACAACGTGGAGATTCAAGCTGCGTGAAGGAGTAACGTTCCACAATGGCGACCCGTTCACGTCCGCTGATGTGAAGTACACCCTGGAGAGAGTCGCGAAAGATAATACGCTGAAGCAAAATAGCTATTTCAAAAACATTGTTGAAGTCAAAGCAGTAGATGAGCATACGGTAGATATCATTACGGACGGACCGGATCCGTTGCTGCTCAATCGTTTGTCCAAAATGGGCGCTGGCATCCTGCCTTCCAAATATATCGCTGACAAGGGCATGGACACGTTCCTGAAAGAGCCGGTGGGTACTGGCGCATACAAGTTCAGCAAATGGACCAAAGACGACCGGATTGAGCTTGTGAAAAATGAAAACTATTTCGGCGGTGAGCCGAAGTGGAATGAAGTGGTGTTCCGAGTGATCCCAGAAGCTTCCACGCGTGTCTCCGAATTGCTAGCCGGCGGAGTTGACGTTGCGTCATCCATCCCATCAACAGATATTGCGCGTATTGAAGGCGAAGCAGACAAAAAAATTGTGAAAGCACCTATTCAGCGTGTTCTCCAACTGATCTTCCGTCAAACGGAAGGCAGCATTACAGCTGATCCAAAAGTGCGTGAAGCCATTGATCTGGCGATTGACAAACAAGGGATTGTAGACAGCATTGCCGGGGGAGCAGGAATCGTTACACGTACATCCGTAACACCTGGAAACTTTGGGGCTGACCCGTCACTGTATAAAACATCATTGTATGATTTGGAAAAAGCAAAGCAGCTGCTGAAAGAGGCAGGCTACGCTGAAGGCACAGCTGAGATGACCATCTCCGTTTCTTCTCAGTACAAGGAACAAGCTGAAGTTGTTGCAGCCATGCTGGATCAGGCCGGATTCAAAATCAATCTGGACGTACTTGAGCCGAGTGCATTCAGCGAGCGCTATAGCTCCAAATCGTTTAAAGAAATTTTCATGATCGGTATCGGGAACTCCCTGTTTGACGCTTCCAACAACTATAACCGTTATATGCTGGAAGAAGCCAAAGGGGAATCGGACTACAACAATCCGGAAGTGGAGAAGTTGCTGCAATCTGCACTTGTAAACATGAATCCTGAGTCTCGTGAGAAAGAATATCAGCAAGTGCAACAGATTTTTGCAGAAGAGCGCCCGGCCGTATATTTGTATCAGATGGAAGGCGTGTATGGAACCAATGACAAAGTGAACTTTGCACCGCGCAGTGATGAGATGTTCTATGCGGACGAGATTACACCTGCTGCAAAGTAAAATCAGGCTCATACCACCTGTCATTGCATCAGTAAGTCGTGAACGGCAGGGACTGGATGAACAAGTTCCTGCCGTTCTTTTTTGGAAAGAGGAGGTGAGCCGGGAGTGGGAAAATACGTATTCAAATCTTTACTGCAGGTCATTCCGGTGCTGTTTATTGTCTCATTAATTGTTTTTATTCTGGTTCGGGTCACAGGTGATCCTGTGGCTCTGATGTTACCTGAGACCGCTACAGCTGAGGACAGGGCTGTGTTGACGCAGGCACTGGGCCTCGATCAGCCTTTATACACGCAGTATATGAAGTTTCTCGGCAATGCCATTCAGGGAGATTTCGGTCAATCCTTCCGTTACGGGCAGCCTGCACTTGAGCTTGTGTTAGAGCGATTGCCTGCAAGCTTTGAACTTGCCGCGGCTGCCATGTTATTTGCAGTATTGATGGCTGTCCCGCTGGGAGTGATCTCGGCAGTGAAAAGAAATACATTTACCGATCTTCTCATTTCAGGTATTTCGGTGATTGGCAAGGCGATGCCAAACTTCTGGATGGGCATTATGCTGATTCTGCTATTCTCCGTTGTGCTGGGCGTTTTGCCGGTTTCGGGTCGCGGAGGTGTATCCCATCTGATTCTACCCGCTTTTACTTTGGGCGTGGGACTTGCTGCACAGATGACACGGCTAATCCGATCCAGCATGCTGGAGATTCTGAATCAAGATTACATTCGCACGGCACGCAGTAAAGGACTGGGACGAATGACAGTGATCGCGAAGCACGCGTTCCGTAACGGTTTAATTCCGGTTGTGACTATTATGAGTCTACAGTTTACCAGTCTGATTGGAGGTACTTTGATTACAGAAACCGTATTTTCCTGGCCAGGCTTGGGTCAACTGCTAGTTGTGGCCGTAAATACACATGATATGGCGATTGTGCAAGCAGCCGTGTTTGTAATTGCATTCATTGTAGTGGTTGTTAATATTCTCACGGACGTGTCTTACAGACTGCTGGATCCACGTATCAAATATGACTAGAAGGAGGTGCGATCTATGAGAGACAACGATGAAAAAAACGTTCTGGTTCCCGAACCGGACAATAACAGTTCGCGTACGATTGCCGGAATTCAATCCATCTGGCAACAGCTAATCATCAGCAAGACCGGATTCATCGGTGCAGTGCTTGTATTGGTTGTTGTCCTGATTGCAATAGCCGCACCTCTGCTAACGAGTCATGACCCGTCAGCGGTCAATCCGTTGAATCGTCTTAAACCACCTGCATGGCTTGAAGGGGGAACGGCCGAATACTGGCTGGGAACCGACAATCTGGGCAGAGATATGTGGAGCCGTATTGTCTATGGTGCACGGGTGTCTTTAATTGTAGGTATGGGTGCAGTCATTGTTTCCGGTTTGATCGGAGCTGTTCTGGGTCTGATATCCGGATTCTATGGAAAGTGGCTGGATGCCATTATTATGCGTGTGGGCGATGCTTTCATGGCGATACCAACGATCCTGTTCATGCTAGTGGTGATGGCAATTGTGGGTCCAGGTATGACCACATTGATCTTTGTTATCGGTGTAACCAATTGGGTGCCTTTCACCCGTGTAGTTCGTAGTGAAGTGCTTAGTATGAAAGAGCGGGATTTTGTATTTGCTGCCAGATCGATTGGTGCCAAAAATGGACGGCTGATTATCAAACATATTTTGCCTAACATATTGTCATCGTTTATTGTCATCTGCGGTATGAATGTAGGCACAACGATCATCATGGAAGCGTCGCTGAGTTTCCTTGGACTTGGAATAAAACCACCGGATGTATCGTGGGGCGGCATGTTAAGTGACGGACGACAGTATGTAGCCACGAGCTGGTGGGTTGCGACGTTCCCGGGACTAGCCATTACGTTTACTGTGCTGGGTGTTATTTTCCTCGGCGATTGGTTGCGGGATGTGCTTGATCCTCGCACAGAGTCAGCTCAGAAATCATAACGGAAGGGAGTTATGGATATGAAAAAAAGCCAGATTACGCCGGAGGATCTCTGTCACTACCGCTGGATCAGTCAGCCGGTGATCAGTGCAAATGGACAAGTAGCCTACGTTGAACAGACGATAGATCGGGCGAAGAACGAATATAATACACAAATTCGGGGAATTTCGCTGGATGGGACAGAAGATGTGGCGTTGACGGATGGAACGAAAGATTCCTCTCCAGCATGGTCACCAGACGGCAGTAAGTTGACGTTTATTCGATCTACTCAGGCTGGAAAAGGACTTTGGTCTGTTCATACGGAAGGTACAGAACCGTCCATGCTCATATCTCCTGAACGTAAAATCATGAATTACGTCTGGTCTCCCGACGGGAAGTATATTGCGTTTACAAGTAAAGTTCAGATGAGTTCAGCTCAATCACCGACCGATAAATCGGCGGAAGGGGCTAAAGATGAATCAGCGCGGCAACCAGAAGGAGTATTGCGCGGAAAAGTTTACGAGCGCACTACGCCGAAAGCCGAAGGATCGGGTTGGTGGGATGGTCAGTACAGCCATTTGTTTCTTTACGAGATCAAGAGTGGACTTATCAAACAGATGACGTCCGGGTTATGGAGCATCACTAGCCCCGTCTGGTCACCGGACAGCCTGAATCTTGCCTTTATTTCCAAACAGGTACAAGAAGCGGGATCAGATCCGGATCTGCTTCATTATACGGACGTGTATATGGTAAGCGTTGAAGCGGGCTCAGGAGAAGTTGAAGAACCTTTCAAGGTTACGGACTCCAGTCTCCAGATCGCCCAATTTTCTTTTACAGCCGATGGAAAACAACTGATTCTGATTGCAAGTGATCGTAAATATGGAAGTGGAAGTCATCATCAACTGTTTACACTTCCCGTGAAACGGGGGATACCCAGGCTATTCGCACCTGAGCTAGATATGCACATCGGCAATGCTGCATTGGGAGACATGAAGTCAGCAAGTGCTTCGCCTTCACCACTCATTAGTCGTTCATCTTCTCAACCGGGAGTATATGTACTAGGTACACATCACGGAAATGTTGATGTATACCGAATTCAGTCCGATGGAAACTGCGAAATGATCACAAATGCAGGAGAAATAGACGTTTATCAGTATACGATCTCTGCGGATGAAGAGACTTTGGTTGTAGCTGCACTCACGGATAAGCATCCAGGAGAGCTGTACACCGTGGGCATGAGAAGCGGTAAAATGGCTAGACTCACTCATCGTAATGATGAATTTATGGCGCAACGGATGGTTAACGTACCGGCAAGAGTGGAATTCACCTCATCGGACGGTTTGCGGATTCAAGGCTGGCTAGCCATACCTGCTTTAACGAAAGATGCGAATTCAGCTGAAATTAGGGGGGCAAAGGCGCCATCGTCCGGAATTCAGATTGAAGATGAACTGCAATCTGATCGTAAGTTGCCTTTGATTTTACAGATTCATGGTGGACCTCACGCGATGTATACCGGAACATTCAGTCATGAGATGCAGACACTTCTCGCAGAAGGGTATGCTGTATTATGGGTTAATCCTCGAGGCAGCATAGGTTATGGACAGGAGTTTGCCAGAGCTTGTCGTGGAGACTTCGCTGGCGGAGATTATCGGGATTTGATGGAAGCTGTCGATCATGCACTGGCGACGAATACAATACTGGATGTATCTCGATTAGGTGTTGCCGGCGGTAGTTATGGCGGGGTCATGACCAACTGGATTGTCGCTCACTCGAACCGATTCAAAGCAGCTGTGACACAACGCTGTATCTCCAACTGGTTATCCATGTATGGCACAAGTGATATCGGGATTTCTTACGTGGAGGGTGTGATTGGGGGGAATCCCGCGGAGAATGCTGCATATCTTTGGTCTCGATCGCCGCTTGCTCATGCGCACAACATCGAGACTCCGTTGCTTATCATGCACGGGGAACAGGATTACCGAACGCCGATAGCTCAGGCGGAGGAATTGTATACGACGTTGAAGCGATATGGAAAAACAACCAAGCTGATCCGCTACCCGGGTTCCAACCATTCACTGCTCAAAAGTGGCAAACCTTCTCTTCGAGTCGATAGTTTCGAACAGGTCAATGCGTGGTTTAACGAGTACTTGTAACTCATCAGATGGCGAATGAACTTAGGGGTTTAGGGTTAGCCTTTCATGAAAACCTTTTGTATAGAATGAAAGTCTAATATAGACATGCCAAAAAAACCGCAATGGATGCGGTTTTTTTGTGTTTTATACAGAAATAGTTGAATTCGACTCTTGTATGATATATATTTTAATTAAATGATAGTATTATCTATCAAAAAAAACGGAGGCGATTCATATGATGATTCAACAAACGTTAGGTCAGATTCAAATATCCGATGAAGTCATCTCCAAAATGGTCGGTAAAATAACAGGGGCTACCCGTGAAATTTCTTCCATGTCGGCTGGATTGGTTGAAAGTATCAGCAAAATATGGAGTGGCCGTAGCCAGCAGAACGGCATTGTCATTCGCAGAGTAGACAATAGCGTGGAGATTAACGTGAAAATTATTGTTCATTACGGCAATAAAGTACACGAGGTTTGCAGAGAGTTGCAGCAAAAGGTCATTGACCAGGTTGAACATCTTACTGGGGTATCCATTCAAGCGGTGAACGTTTTTGTAGACGGCATTACATCCGAACCGAATTACGCTAAAGCATAACGTATAGAACTAAAGATTCGAACAAGCGACCATAACAACACATGAGGAGTGATCACCATGAGCCAAATATCTATTCAAAAAGCAAACCCGCAAACCGCCGTCGGAGGAAAACTAACGGAAATGGCGCTTGATTACATGAAATATTCGCTGGCAGGTTCCAGAGAGCCCGCAGTTATCAATAACACCTTTCAGAAGCTATGGAAGGCTCGAAATAATCGGTTTAGTCACGAGTACGCTTATGAAGCGGTTCGGGAGGGGAAAACACTAGGCATGTTGATCTGTTATCCAACGACACTGATGAATAAGCTGGCATGGCCGACGTTCTCACAGCTGTTTGATATACACAAATGGAAGCTGATCGGATACAATCTGCGTAACTGGAAAGAGTTTTATACGATGGTCACGCTAAAAGAAGGAGAGAAGGATGAATTTCACATCGGCACTATAGCCGCTTTACCCGAAAGCAGAGGGCTTGGGATCGGAACAGAACTGATCCGGCATGCGGAGAAACAGGGAGTTTTGCAAGGTTTCGCAAAGTCATCCTTAACCGTCAAACAGGAGAATGCAGGCGCGATCAAGCTTTATGAACGTCTGGGGTACAACATAGTGGGCGTGATTAATAAACCTGCTGTTTCCATGTATCGAATGTCAAAAGCACTTATCTGAATGAAGTGATCTCATATGGTATAGTAGAATGAGTTGTTATTTAATATGACTACGACGTTAACACGATACCAAATGAGGTGTAATCCATGTATCAATATAAGGATCAGGAATATGAGGGCGTTCACTTTGAGGGACGAGATTTGCGTTACGGCGAGCTAGTTAGCTGTGTGTTCAAACATTGCACGTTCATGAATGCCTCCATGGAAGAAGTTGAAACAAGTCATTGCCGTTTCATTGAGTGTGATTTCAAAGGGGCATCCATGAATGGTTCCATACATACGGAGTCTGCGTTTGAGAATTGCCTGTTTGGGGGTGCCAACCTGTTTGCTTCCAAATTTACAGCTTGCAAGATGACGGGATCGGATTTTTCCGGTGCCCAGATGGACGGCATTACACTTGTCAAAGGAGATTGGTCTTATACCAATCTGAGACATACGCGACTTGGAAAACAGGATTTGCGGGGTATTCGTTTTTTTGAAGCGGATCTAGCTGAATCCGATTTAAGCAAAGCGGATTTGCGTGATTGTGACCTCACGAGAGTATCCATGAGTAAGGTGAAGCTACAGGGTGCGGATTTGCGGGGGGCCATTTTGGATGGCATTGATCTGAAATCTCTAGATCTGAAAGGGGTGCGCATGGACCGCGAACAGGCCGTTCTCATTGCGCGTTCCTATGGTGCGAAAGTGGATTAGCTTGACCTCTAATTGCAAATTTCCATCATCACTTTTGATTAATTCAGAAAAAGAACCAAAGTCATGTACCTATGACCAAAATAAAAAGTAATAGTCTATTCGTTCCGAGGTGCCGTTTGTGATGAAAAATGAGAAGTTAACATTTAAGCAAAATCGAATGCTTGCCATTCTGGATGAAGCCACAAAATTACTTATAGAGAAGCCCAATGCGTCGATGAATGACATTGCTGAAGCTGCAAACATCGGAATTGCCACATTACATCGATATGTGGAGAGCCGTGAGCAACTGATGATTCACTTGGCGATGCGTGCAATTGATGTTGTTAACGAGACGTTACAGCACGTCAAGCTGGACGAGGAGCAGGCTGAAAAGTATTTCCCAGAGCTGATTGAGGCGCTAATTCCACTCGGGGATAAAATTTATTTTCTGGCTCACGATGCAACCGTCAACTATAATGCCGAGATCGAAGGGGCCGATCAGAAACTGAGACAACCGGTGCTTCATGCCATTGGTGTCCTTCAAGAGAAAGGGTTTTTTCGTTCGGATGTGGACAAAACGTGGATTGTAGAGGTTCTGTATTCGATCCTCTTCTTGACGTGGCAGCAAGTGATCCGTGGCAATATCGCCAGAAATGCTGCACCTGCGCTCGTCGTGGACACGTTCTATCACGGGTTTGTTGCGAAATGAGCGGATCAATCGGAATGAACTTCGACAAAACCTGGAATACGTTGTTGCGTAGTTTGAGTAAATAAAAGGCACAAAACAAGCCGCAGATTATTCTGCGGCTTGTTTTATTTCCACATAGAGCAGCACAAATGCAGACACACCTACTTAATAAGTAGCAACATTTATTTTTAACACCGGTGGAATGCACCGATCCATTGCGCTTAACTATGTTCTACGTGTTTAATTTACAGTGCAATCTTTGCTTTTAACTGCTCAGATGCTGGCATGAGAGGCAGACGCAGCTGTGCAGAAGCGATAATGCCTTGCTGTGCAAGCAGATGTTTCAGCATGGCAGGCGCAGGCTCTTCGAAGAGATTTTTAATGAACGGAAGCAACTGCGTATAGAGACGGTAGGCATCTTCTTTTTCACCAGCCACAAAACGGTTATACACTTCCAGAAACCGCTCTGGATTAATACTGGCCGATGCCATCATGCCGCCGGCTGCACCTCTCGTTAACATATCAAAGAAGAAGGTATCATCTCCACACAAAATGGGCTTCGAGCCGCAACGTACCAGCTCGGTCATGAGGTCGAGGTTATTTGTGCTATCCTTAAGACCGATAACTCCATCGATATTCATAATTTTTTTCATCATATCTATAGAAACTCTAACCCCTGTACGGGCTGGGATTTCGTACACCATCACGGGGATGCCCACGCTGGCAGCCATGCGGAAGTGCTCGTAAATGCCCTCTTCCGTTGGTCTGTTATAGTATGGCGTAACGACAAGAACAGCATCGGCTCCGAGTGCGGCAGCTTTCTTGGTTCTCGCCACCGTTGAAGCGGTATCATTCGTTCCGGTTCCAACCATAATGGGTACGGAGGAGTTGATGCTGCTCAGTGTTTCCTTCGCGGCCTTCACAAGCTGTTCCACTTCATCCCATGTCACGGTAGGTGACTCTCCAGTCGTACCATTAATCACCAAGCCATGAATGCCACTGTTTACCATAACTTTGATGTAGTTTTGAAACGAAGGAAGATCAAGTTCGCGTTCTTTGGTGAAAGGTGTGATTACAGGTATATAAATACCTTGAATCTGTTGTTCGGTTAACATCGTATAACCCCCAAATGTATGTTGGAATTCCGTTTCATTCACTTTACCATGGGAAAACGTATCATAGTTAGCTATAATAGATGATAGGTGTTATCAATAATTTCGATGATGTGAGGGAATAAATGATGGATTTGAATTATTTTCAAACCTTTCGTGAGGTGGCATTGAGGCAAAGCTTTACCAAAGCGGCCGAAGAGCTTGGCTACGCCCAGTCAAGTGTGACAACCCAGATTCAAAAGCTGGAGAAAATTTATCAGGTCAAACTATTCGAGCGATTTAATAACAATAAAATCCGGCTTACTTCGGCTGGAGAAGAGCTATTTAAGTTGTCTGGACAGCTTCTGGAGATATTTGAACATTCTCAGGAGAAGCTGACCAAACAGGGCGGCGGATCACTTACCATTGCTACGATGGACTCGCTTGCATCTTATTATCTTCCGGTGCCCATTCAAACGACACGTAAACAATATCCCGAGCTCGGCATTCGGCTGCAGACCGATCGGGAAGATCTGATTCTACAAAAAGTCAGAGAAGGGGAGGCAGACGTCGGTCTTATTCTGGCTAATGCTTCACCGGAATCAGGATTGCAATGGATTACGATCCGCGAGGAACCGCTGGTGCTCATCGTGAATTCAGACCATCCACTTACAGCTAAATCCGAGGTTACATTGAGTGATCTGGCGGACGAAGAATGGATCATGCCGGAGGATTCGTGCAATTACAGGCAGCTGCTGGAGAAAGTACTTAGAACCAACGCTATTCCCTACAAAGTGGGACTGGAGCTGGGAAGTCCTGAGGCCATTAAACGAAGTATTATGGCTGGTCCGGGCATCTCGCTTTTACCTCGTATGATTGCCATGGATGAGATCCAAAGACAGAAGCTTACGGTACTACCTCTGGTTCATACTGATTTTACATTGGAAATTCAGTTAGTAATTCATGCCCGCAAATGGATATCACATGCACTGCAGCAATTCATTACGAATCTGGGTGCCAAAGAATCCGATTGGTTGCCTGCAAAGGCATAAAGTTAAGCAAGTAGAGGCTTATCTCATAAATGAAGAGCAACTTCTAAAAACTCTTGATCGGTTTGTCGCATTGGATGCGAGGGCCCATCGAGAGTTTTTTTTGATTTTTAAAGAGATTCGAATATTAATAGTGTTCAGAATTTAAGATTTAAAACTTTCAAAAAATGATATAAATTTCTACTAGATCCAAATAATTACCGAATTAAGACAAAGTTTGGGTGGAGGAGGACGACAGAGAACAAGTAGTTATATCAGGCACATGTTCATAATCTTGGCCAACGGGTTCCATCAATATTAACTTCATGAGGAGGAATTATATGCTTTACACCATTATTGTACCGGTCAATCAGGACTATAACATTTTGAATCTGTTTACAGACTCGCTGCTTCGAACGGTTGTTGCCTCAACGCAAATTATTTTTATCAACGACGGTTCGGGATCGGCTGTCTTTCAGCACTTGGACAAACTCAAACAAGAAGTCAGAGAAGGTGTGACCATTGACATTCTTCAGCATGACTTTCCACTTGGCTGCGCCGTATCCATTAACAGCGCCCTGAATATTGCTAAGGGAGAATACATCTTTTTCCTGGACTCCGACACGATATTACAGCCTCATTGGCAAACGATGATGAAGGAGACACTCGACACGGATATTACGATCGGTATGATCGGAGGCGTACTGTTGTATCCGCAGACTGGCGGTGTGCAGCATTGTGGTATCGCCTTTGCGGACTCGATTGGACGACATCTTTTTCTGAACGCATCCCCAGATGATATCCCGAAGGAGACGTTCTCCGTGCAGCTTGTTGTGTTTGCGATGTTTGGTATGAAACGGGAAGTATATGAGACGATTGGCGGCCTGGATGAAAAGTTTTTCAACGGATACGAAGATTTTGATTATCAGATGCGAGCCAGAGAAGCGGGTTATGACACGGTTATTAATCCTAACATTCAAGCCTATCACTGGGAACGCAGCAGCGGCATTCACCGCAATTTTAACCGCAAGAACAATCTGGCACGATTTTGGAAAAAGTGGGGAAATCAGATCGAAGCCGATGTATGGCCCTTCGTATTCAGTCATCTAAAGGAGCAATTGCATCATCAACGCGAATACGAGCATCTGCCAATGGTTGGTATCGATCTTGCCGAGGTACGCAGTGACGCGGATACGTTCTGGAGCAAGCTTGACGAGGCAGGTATCGCTCCCCTTGCCGACGTGCGAGACTACTCCAACCGCTTTAACTCGAATGGAGCCATTTGGCTACCCCAAGTATTAGGCAAGGAGTTAATTCATAGCGAAAATCGGTTGCTGTTTCTGGTGGACAACTTCACCCGATTGTTGGAGAACCGCTATTGGATCGAAATGAGACATGCCCACAGAGCCAAGGATCTAATTATCGACCTCTACGGTAACGTGATCACGATGGATCGTATCTATGATGGATGTTGGCCGGGCACGAAAGTGCGATAACTTAAGGATTCAGGTTGTCATACACACTATTAAGCCATAGGGAGGTACTTCAAAGTGAGCGATGAAAAAAGCACGCTGGATCGTGCCACAAGATTTACACAAAATCTGGAATGGCTAGAGAAGGTCAAAAAGGTGATTCCGAGTGGGTGCAGTACACTGGCCAAAGCTCCAGAGCGCTTATTTCCGGGACATACTCCGGTCTGCTGTGCGGAAGCATATCATTCCCGATTCACGGATATTGACGGTAATGAATGGCTGGATTGTGAGATGGCCATGGGCACGGTTCCTTGGGGGCACGCAAGACGAGAAATTCAGCTTACAGTCATTCATCAGTTGAAAAAAGGGACAGGATTTTCACTCCCAGCGGATATTGAACTGGAGTGTGCGGAGTTAATACTGGAGCGATTTGAGGCGCGTTATCCGTCTCTGCGCTTCACCAAGAGCGGTGCAGATGCGGTAAGTGGAGCGGTGCGGCTGGCCCGTGCCGGAAGTGGTAAAAGCAAGGTCATTGCAACAGCTTACCACGGGTGGCATGACTGGTCTGCATACGGTTATTACGGCAGTCAGACCAAAGAACGAGGGATTCCGGTAGATATAGAGCGTTCCACGATTTGGGTGGACAAGCCTTCCTATACTAACATTCGGGAACAGACTTCATCTATGGAGGACATTGCCTGTATAGTCTTGTGCCCCAACGAGTGGAATAAGGAAGAACTAAAGAAGGTAGTGGATTTATGCCGCTCCTTGGACATCATTATTATCTTCGACGAGGTTACTTCGGGAATACGAATGGGCAAACAGGCGACTGCAGGAGAGTATAATATTTGGCCGGACTTGCTCTGCATCTCCAAGGGCATGGCCAATGGACTTCCGCTTGCGGCGGTATTGGGGCCAGAGCACCTCATGTCCCTTGCAGGACAGGTGCGATTTAGCAATGCGCATTCCAGCGAGACGACAGCACTTGCGGCGGCTATTGCTTGCGAAAGGCTAATTAAAAATGCCAAAGTCTGGCCCACTTGGCGTGAACCCGCTACGCGGATCATGAAACGACTGGAATCCGAACTGGTGCTGCTTGGTCTCACGGAACAATTAGCCTTAAAGGGAACCTATGCTAGCTTTTATATTCAATCCCTGGATGAGCAGAATTTTCAGACGGACCCGTTCCGGGAATTTATGGTGAAGAAAATGGCTCATTACGGCATTTTCACTAAAGGTTACTTTATTTTCTCGGATACGCATACGCGGGAGGAATTGATTTGGGTGGAGGATGCACTGCTTCAGATCTTGTCGGACTGGAAAGAAATGCAGAAGCTTGAACATCTGAAATATGCCAATCTGTAAGGGAAATAACACGAAAATTCATTATATGACCAGGAGGAGTTCGCATGAAAGCACTCGTATATCAAGATTTGAAACAGGTGGAGCTGCAAGAGATTGAAGAGCCTAGTATTGAAAGACCGAATCAGGTCAAAGTGAAAATCTATGGATCGGGGATCTGTGGAACAGATCTGAACATTGTTAAAGGTAAAGTCCCGGCAAACATAGGAACCGTTATCGGTCACGAGGGCGTAGGGACTGTGGTCGAGGTGGGGGATGAAGTACGAGGTATTCGCGTAGGAGATCGGGTTCTTGTGGACCCGACTCAATCTTGCGGTCACTGCTCGTATTGTCGTGAAGGCTTGTTCGTCTACTGCGAAAATTTCGATGATTACCAGGTGGGCATGACCACACACGGAACGTTTGCCGAATACTATGTCGGAGATGAAAAATATATCTATTCGATCCCCGATTCTATGAGCTGGGAAACGGCAATGATGATTGAACCTTTGGGTTGTGTGTTGCAAACATTCATGAAAGCAGGCGTGAAGCCAAGTGACTCTGTACTCGTGCTGGGGTCAGGCGCCATTGGTTCACTGTGCCAGCTGGTGAGCAAACGACTGGCAAGACTTACGGTGGGTACTGAGATTGATCCTTATCGCAAACAATTCGCAGAAGGGATCGCTGATTATGTCTACTATCCACAGGATCTAACACGGGACAAAGTATACGAGATCAACAATAACAAAAAGTTTGATATTGTTGTCGATGCTGTAGGGAATCAGCTTCATGTCGGATTAGAGATGATTGCTAAAGGCGGCCGGATTATTCCGATGGGGTATGACGACAGTTACGAAGTGACTTTTAAATCAACCCATGTCATTAACGATGGACTCAGTATTATTGGTGCGGTAGCTGTACACTCCATGATCAGCACGGCATTGAAATTCGCACAAAGCCTTCCTGAGCTGGAGCAGATGGTAACCGCCAAAAAATATTTGACGGATTATGAACAGGCTTTCAATGGCACCATCGGTTATGACCTCCGAAGCGGGGAGAAGCTGCCGATGAATTCGGTGAAAACCGCATTGATTCTATAATGATGTAGAGCAGAGAGAAAGAAGGGATATGGAGTGAAGCTGCTTCGGGATTTGCCGAGAAATCCGCGGTATTCCATTTTACTCGAGCCGGTGTGGGCCATTCCGGGAACGATTGTTTTGTTTTATGCTCCTTTGTATATGAAAGAGGCCGGTTTGTCTGACATTGAGATTGGCATGATTAATTCGGTGAATCTGTATTTTGCCTTCATTTTTCAACTATTCGCAGGGTCAGTGACCAACAAGCTGGGGCGTAAACGAACGACACTAATCTTTGATTTACTCGCCTGGAGTGTACCGATGTTGATCTGGGCATTTTCACAAAATTTCTGGCTGTTCCTCGTGGCTTATCTGCTCAATGCGACATCAAAGTTTGTCACGGTGTCTTTCAATTGTCTGATTATAGAAGACGTGGAGGAACACAAACGCTCCAAGGTATTCGCCATGTTGAACATGATTATTACCGGTGCGGGAGTGCTTACACCGATTGCAGGAGCTGTGATTGCGGACTTTGGTATCGTGCCTACGCTAGCAAGCATTTATTTTGTGGGCGGGCTGCTGATGACAGCGATGTTTTTTATTCGTAATCGTTACACGGAAGAGACTGAAGTTGGCAAGGAACTGATGGGCATACACAGCAAAACGCATGTATTTCGCAGCCTTGTCAACAGTCTTCGTCTGTTTGGACGGTCGTTCTACAAGCGCAGGTTATTTCCGATCATTTTAATTACGGTATTGTCCAATCTGGTTCTACAGTTGAACTTCTTTCAGGTCATCTATTTTAAGGAACAGCTAAGCTTTGGCGATCGAGTGATCTCATTTATCCCGGTTGTGACAGCGGTAACCGTCATGCTGTTATATCTGGTTATTCTTCCGCGCTTGAAGCAGAGATCGGAAGAGAAGTATGTTAGCTTCTCCATTGTGCTCAGTACCGCGGGTGCTGTGTTATTTCTTCTGATCCCAGCTGGTAATATAGCGATGCTGTTTCTTACTCTTATTGTACTTGCTGCAGGGAACTTCATTCTGCAAACGTACCGTGATTCATTACTGATGAACCGACTGGGCACACATGAGAAGGCGGATATGTTCTCGGCTGTACAGACGGTTATGACCTTAACAGCAATACCTTCCGGGTATCTGACCGGGTTGCTGTATCATTATCATCCGGTTCTTCTATTCGGCGTTATTCTTGCACTGTATATTTTGTTAATGATTATCATGTTGTTTTTACATGATCCACAGCAACGCCCCCAAGTGATTGAATCTTACGAAAATATGTAGAAGAAGGGCTTTTCTGTATGTTGCCGAATATATAAAACGGTAAAATACAGTTAACAGCACAATCCTTGGGAGGTTTGAATGATGAATGTAATGACAACGGAAGCAAGGGAGAAACTGAGCTGGATCAATGAGCCGAACAGCTGGTCATATACGGATCAAGGCGGACTCATCATAGAGGCGCAAGCCGACTCGGATTTTTTCCAAGACCCGGCAGGCAAGCATATTCGAGCGACCGCACCGTTCTTGTCGATGCCCGTGGCTGGTGATTTCGAAATGACTGCACAGCTGACGGTAGAGATGAAGCATCAATATGATTCCGGTTGTTTGATGGTGATGGTCGACGAACGTAACTGGTGCAAACTGTGTTTTGAATATGATGGTAAAGCCGCAACGATCGTATCTGTCGTTACGCGTGATGGATCATCCGATGATTGCAACTCGACAGAGGTCCCTGTGTCAGATCCTTACCTGCGTATACGAAAAGTGGAGGGATGTCTGTCCTTCTTTTATTCTCCCGATGGGGAAGAATGGAAGTTAATTCGATACTTTGGCATGCCGATGGATGGAGAGCTTCGAGCTGGAGTTGTTGCTCAGTCACCGACTGGCACGGGTTGCACTTGCCACTTTTTATCCGTAAGCATGACCCAGCCGGATTTGACTGCACGCTTCTGATCAGAAACTTGGCGCGGAGGCAGATGAAGCGATTGTTTTTGAAGATTCACCCAATGGACTAAAGGTCAGCAAATGCCGCAGGTATCCGTTGTTATATCGTGCCAAACGAGGTAACACGCGGTTTGGAATTCACCATGCATGAACGGCGGTTATCCTCGCTGGCCGAGATGAAGATATAATTCCTGCATCTCTAATCTCGTATCTCATACCGCATACCTCTTTTATCTGTGAAACTTCTTGCGGAGCTCGATGGGTGAGATGCCTTCATATTTTTTGAACACGGAACCGAAATAACTGGCACTGTTAAAACCGACGGCTTTTGCGATCTCATGTGCGGTGATATCCTCTTGCTGTACAAGCATCTCCTTGGCCTTAAGCAAGCGATAGCGAACCAAGTAATCGAGTGGAGTCATATGGAACTCTTTTTTAAAAATGCGGTTCAGATGTTGCTCGGTCACATTCATCTGTTCCGCGAGTAGGGAGAGGGAGAGATCCTGTCGATAGTTTTCTTTAATAAAAGCAACAAGCTCTGTCAGACGCAGGCGAGCCTCAGAGCGCTCAACCTTGCTGTAGCGTTCACTCTCAATGGTTAAACGAACCAAAAGAGTATAGAGCAGTGTAGAACCGTGCCAGATATAATCCTTGTGACGGGACTGTAGCGCCAGTGTGATCTCACGTAACAGGAGGCCAAGTATGCCATCCGGTTTGAAGGTGCGCAGTTCCCCGATCTGCAAGGAGTGCAGGAAACGCGGCAAAATGTAGCCATTAAACGACAAACAATCAAACTGTAATGTGTTACTTGAATTGTTATAACGGTAGGGTACTTCAGGAAACAAGATAAGCGCTGTTCCTTTCCGAACAGAAAACTCAAGATCTTTGGCTGCGATTCTCCCTGTTCCGCCGATGCACTGTACAATGGTGTAATCCCGTGAATGGTCGCTCCAATCCATTAATTCATTAACGGTCAACCGGTTTTGCCCAGTAATCATGAGAGGCATATCGGGCACCAGCAGGTTTCCCATGTTAGGTTTCGGCATCGTTGAATAATTCCTCTTTTCGTTAAAAGGTCTTGTGCACAGGTAGCATGATTAGAGCATGAAAGAAACCTAAAAAGAATTATATTACATAAATGGAATTATTTTAAATGTGTTAACATTTTACATTATATTTTTTTGATAACGGTATCCGGGTGACTCAGCTTGCCAACAGAATATCAAAAAGGGTACGCTATATAGATGAATGGAAGAAGGAAAGGAATACTCGCATGAAAAAAATCATCGTAGTCGGAGCGGGAATATTAGGAGCATCAACAGCTTATCATCTAGCAAAATCAGGAGCAGAAGTTCTGCTTATCGATCGGAAAGATGCAGGGCAGGCCACGGATGCGGCTGCGGGTATTATCTGTCCTTGGTTGTCTCAGCGTCGGAATCAGGATTGGTATCAGCTAGCCAAGGCAGGTGCACGTTATTACCCTGAGCTTATAACCGAATTAAAACGTGCTGGGGAAACCGATACTGGGTATGCGCAGACAGGTGCACTCAGCATACATACCGATCAGAATAAGATTAACAAAATGGCGGAGAGGGCCAAGTTGCGTAGGGAAGATGCACCTGAAATTGGCACAATCACATGTCTCGATGAAAAAGACACGCTTGCACGTTTTCCTTTACTTGGAGAAGGTTATTCATCCGTGCACATCAGCGGTGCTGCGCGTGTGGATGGACGGGCGCTGCGTGATGCGTTGATCCGCTCTGCACAGCGGCATGGCGCTCGTCTGATTGAGGGAGAGGCCCTACTTCTCTATGAGGGCGAGAAAGTAACTGGCGCACAGGTGCAATCAGAGCGTTACATTGCGGATCGGGTGGTTGTGTGTGCTGGTGCGTGGGCGAATGAGTTGATGAAGCCACTGGGGATTCATTTTAACGTCCATTATCAGAAGGGTCAGATTGTGCATTTGCGTACTTCTAATCAGCAAAATACAGAAGAGTGGCCTGTCATCATGCCGCCTACAGATCAGTATTTACTTGCGTTTGCAGCACAGAAAATAGTCATTGGCGCCACACATGAAAATGATGTCGACGGTTACGATACACGAACTACTGCCGGAGGCATGCAAGAAGTGTTGAACAAGGGCTTAGAGCTGGCACCTGAGCTTGCAGACAGTACACTTGATGAGGTTCGTGTAGGTTTTCGCCCGTTCACCCCAGGATTTTTGCCCGTTATGGGACATGTCCCGGGATGGTCAGGTCTGATTACAGCCAATGGATTGGGGGCTTCCGGTCTAACCATGGGGCCTTACATTGGTAGTCAGCTTGCCAAATTGGCATTGGATGCAGAAACCGATATCAACATAGAAGCGTACGATGTGAGTAAAGCGATGGAGATGAAGGTTGAATAAAAAGCTGCATGAAGAGGTGCGTATATGACGTATTCACAACGTTTATCAGGCGGAGCAAGCCTGTCCGAAGTATTGTATCTGGAACAGCAGATCGATCAAATAAAAGAAGAACAGGTTGCAGCTGTTGAAAAACTGAAGCGGTATGAACAAGAATGGACTCAAACTCAGATTAATTTTGAAACCCGGGAGACAGAAGCAGACGCAGAGAACGAACAGACAAAGGTTTTACAGAAAAAGATTGCTGACGTGCAAATGCATGTGAATATGCTGTCAACTCGGCTTGAAGAGCTGGAGAACACATTGGATGAACTAGTGGATTAGGTTGTTTTCAGATGACTTGAACTGAACTTCTAAGGAGTAACTTGAGATGAAATATGAGGCGCAACGAATTTATATCAGAGCTTGGACGTTAGAAGATGCTACACTGCTTCAGGAGTTTCAGTTGGGCAATAGAGAGGAAATAGAGAGGACTTCGGCTGGTCGTCGAGATGAAGCATTTTATACTCTGGATGGACAGATCCGTCTGATTGAGAAATGGCTTGAGCTTAGAAAAGAAGGAAAACGGCATTCTTTTGGCATTTTTCTTAAAGATACAGATGAACTGGTGGGAGAAATCTCATTATTTCGAATCGAACTGAATGGTGCAGCAAAATGGGTAATTGGTTATGCAACAGATCGGCAACACCACGGTAAAGGGTATATGAGCGAAGCATTGAAACGTGTGCTTCAATATGCCAAACATGAGATGAACATTACGCAAGTTGAGGCGGGGGCTGTTCCTGACAATGCAGGCTCCATTCGTGTGCTTTTGAAAGCTGGCTTCCGGGAAAATGGCACACACGATGTACCTATTCAGGGAGTGTTGAAAAAACACACGATGTTCACGATATCCCTGACGGATGTGGAATAAGCAAAAAGCATCGAATGAAATTGCGAACTCACTAAATTAACGAACTGGCGATATAAGATGGATAACAAGTAGTATAATGTTGCCGAAGGAGAAGCATATGGCTACCATATTAGTTGCAGACGATGACGCGAATATTCGTGAGCTTGTCTGTTTGTTTTTACGAAATGACGGATTTGATACCGTAGAGGCTGTGGACGGCCATCAGGCGCTCACGCTATACAAGGAACGCTCCATTGAGCTGGTGGTACTGGATATCATGATGCCGATTATGGACGGCTGGACCTTGTGCAGAGAATTGAGACAAATGAACGCAGATCTCCCCTTACTTATGTTGACAGCTAGAGGTGAGACATGGGAAAAGGTGAAAGGTTTCGAACTGGGAACGGATGATTATTTAACGAAACCATTTGACCCGTTGGAGTTAACTGTACGTGTGAAAGCTCTGCTGAAACGTTACAAGATCGGCTCCACGCACATGATACAGTTTGGGGACGTCACACTGGACCGTCAGAGTTACAAAGTTATTCTGGGAACAGAGTCGTTAACTTTGCCACTCAAGGAATTTGAATTGTTGTACAAGCTGGCCGGAACGCCGGGACAAGTCTATACGCGGGAGCAATTGATCGATCAGATCTGGGGGCTGGATTACACTGGGGATGATCGGACGGTTGATGTACATATCAAACGTTTGCGCGAACGTTTTGTGACGACTTCAGATTTTCAGATTGAAACCGTTCGTGGTCTGGGGTATCGGCTTGAGGTCAAGCATGATTAAGTCTTTGTATATCCGCGTGGTTGTGACTTTTCTGGTCTCTGTGATTGCCGGGACTGTGATTGCTTTTCTCTTATCCACCTGGATTTTTGAAGATCAACTCAATGAGAATGCACATATTAACATACGTAACTTTGGTCAGGATGTTGTAGAGATATACAAAACGCTGCCGCTATCCGAGGCGGACACATTTGTCAACAAGATGAAGCAACTCGATTTATACTATATTCGAATGATTGAGCCGTCTGGGCAGGTTCATACGTTCGGGAAGACTATAGATCATAAACCGATTTCAGTGACGAAGGAGCAGGTTCAGAAGGTACTTGAAGGAGCCGTAGTGGAGGCGACACCGAATGGTCTTGGTACAGTTCTACTGGGATTGCCAGTCCGGACTGTTAACGGGACTCGAGCCATGTTTCTGGAGACTCTGTCACCCCCCGCTGCTGCTGCAGTGATCCAATGGGGGACGATCTTTGCTACCTCATCTCTGGCCGCCGGAAGTCTGATCATTCTGATTGCTTCCATGTTTTTGGTCAGACCAATCAAAACATTAACCCAGGCAACCAAACGTATTGCAGCGGGTGACTTCAATGTAAAGCTGAATATTAAGCAATCTAGTGAACTGGGCACACTCGCTCGTAGTTTCGAAGATATGATGAAGGATCTAAAGCAGCTGGAGCAGATGAGAAGAGAGTTTGTAGCCAACGTCTCACACGAGGTACAATCACCGCTTACTTCCATATCAGGGTATGCCCAAGCTTTGAAGAATGTAGAGTTACCGGATCAGGAACGAGGACGCTATCTCGACATTATCATCTCAGAGGCGAAACGCATGTCTAAAATGAGTGATAGCTTGCTTAAGCTCAGTATGCTGGAATCACAATCCCATCAGCTGCAACTCGCCACGCGTGATCAGGATGAACAGATCAGACGGGTTATCGTTGCATTGCAGCCTCAATGGTCTGATCGGAATATTCGCTTTGAGCTGGACTTGCAGAAGGTTCAAGTTATCGCAGATCACGATCAATTGAATCAGGTATGGACGAACATTCTGAGTAATGCGATTAAGTTTTCAGAGAATAACGGCGTAATTCACGTCAGGATGGAACGAGATGTGCGAAATGTAACGGTGCAGATATCAGATCAGGGAATTGGTATTCCTCTTGAGGATCAAAAACGTATATTTGAGCGCTTCTTCAAGGCTGATCGTTCCCACAGTCGGAAATATGATGGCAGCGGGATGGGGCTTGCGATCGTGAAACAAATTATTTCATTACATAAAGGGGATATCACGGTGGAGAGTAAAATGGGTCAAGGAACAACATTTATAGTAACCTTGCCAATTAGTCCACCGACGGCAGGATAGTCAACTTCTTTTTGTATGGTTGTTGATTCCTCATAAGATCATTCAATGCTCCAAATCTATCTTTGCTACGTTCATGTACAAGATTCCTTGTATGTGACGTAGCTTTTTTTAGTTTGTTCATGTTCTGTTCATATGGATGTCATGAGCAGTACACGATTAGTAAGTATTATTTTCTAGGAGACCGAATAATACACAGATCAAACACTCGATGAAGTGAGATCTATTGAGAAAAGTGGGGATTCTGAATGAGGTTATTTGAATTACTTTTAACGTTATCTTGTTTCGTTTTGTTAATCGATTTATTGTTTGTTACAAGAAATGCAAAGAAAACAGATATGGCTCTTGGCATTGGAAGCAGTATTTTGTTTGTGGTTCAGTTGGCAGTGGAGGGATACAGGTGGCAGATGCTTTTGATATATGGCTTAACGGGTCTGTTCATACTCATCATTCTCTTTAAGCATGCTAAAAAGAGGATGGCAATTAAAATAGGGAAACCGCTCAGATACAGTATAGCCTCTTTCATTGTTATTTTATTAGCGTTATCTGTCTGCTTGATGGTGTACTTGCCTGTCTTTCATCTGCCTAAACCTGATGGAGCAGAGAAAGTGGGGACTCAAACCTTTCACTTTACGGATTCAAGTAGAGATGAAGTCCTAACGGAGGAACAGAGTGACAAGAGGGAGCTCATGGTTCAGATTTGGTATCCTACTGAAAATAGAGATAACAACAAGAGTGAATTTCTTTTCCCTAAAGATAAAGAGATGTTCAAGAAGTACATTCAAACATACTCTAATTCTTTAAACCTGCCTGATTTTGTGTTTGATTACTGGAAGTATAGTAAAACCAACTCCTATGAAAATGTGGAAATATTACCTTCAACAAGTCCTTATCCGGTGGTACTGTTATCCCATGGCATGGGAACCAGCAGGTTTTTACATGCATCACAGGCCGAGAATCTAGCAAGTCATGGTTATATCGTGGTAACCATCGATCATACGTATAGTACCTTTGCTACTATTTTTCCAGATGGAAGTGTAACGGATTATAGAACCAAGATGAAAACCGTTGACGAGCGTAGAAAGATCGGGAAAATATGGACACAAGACGTGGAGTTTGTAATTGATCAGATAGAAAAGCTGAATTCAGGCGCAATCGAGAGTCAATTCCAAGGAAAGATAGATTTAAATCATATGGGCGCAATGGGTCATTCGTTTGGGGGGGCTACAGCGTTTAATACCACTTATTTAGATAACAGAATTAAGGCCGGAATTAATATGGATGGGTCACTGTATGAAGTGGAGAATCGAGACGTTATTAATAAGCCGTTTATGTTCATCAGATCAGGGGTTTTCAAGGCATGGTTGGAAGAGTTTAAAAACAATACAGATCCAGATAACGAAGTGATTAAACAGCTTTCGGATGAGCTTCAAATTATGAAAAATGTAATTAACCATCAGGGAAATGTGATTTATATAGAAGGAACTCAGCATTTCAATTTTGCGGATCTGCAATTTTATTCTCCGTTGATTAAACTGACAGGCATCACGGGAGATATCAATGGTAGCAGAGGATCATTGATTGTAAACCAGTATGTACTTGATTTTTTCAATAAACATTTGAAAGGAAC
This sequence comes from Paenibacillus amylolyticus, assembly GCF_003719335.1. Classification (GTDB taxonomy): domain Bacteria; phylum Bacillota; class Bacilli; order Paenibacillales; family Paenibacillaceae; genus Paenibacillus; species Paenibacillus amylolyticus_D. The sequence continues at coordinate 186,874 of NZ_RIAS01000003.1, read as the reverse complement.
AGGTGGAAACCTGATCCAAGGACCAAACGACAGATATCCTGAGGTGAAATTCATAGAACCGAGGGAACTGTAACGAAGGCTGTCTGATGATAGATCAGGAGGAGATGTGAATGATAACCCAAGATATAAAGAACATCAACAAGGGCATGATCAAAACAATAGTCAAGAGACGGACTTCAATTGCTGCCTTGAGTCTGGTGATAATCATGTTAACACCATGGACTGTTATGGCTGCACCATCTGTCACTAAAAGCAATGACCTGATGTATGGAACCACCAAGAAAACAGTGATGGAGAAGGCTAGCCTACTTACTGAAACATACGGGGTAACCAGTGTGCAATATGCACTTATGGATCAAGGAGAGATTGTTGTTTCCGGGCAGACAGGTAAAAATGACTCAAAAGGGGAAGTTCCACTCTCATCCAATACCGTTTATGGCATAGGGTCGACTAGTAAAATGTTTCTTACAGCATCTGTGATGAAGCTTGTTGATGAAGGCAAGGTAAATCTGGATCAACCAGTGACGAGTTATATTCCAGAATTTAAGATGAAAGATCAGCGGTATAAACAGATTACACCACGTATGCTGTTGAATCATTCGGCGGGTCTTCTAGGCACTTCAAGTCACAATGCAACATTGTACGGGGATAATGATACGCTCTCACATGATACTTTCTTGGATCAACTCGCAACGCAGAATCTAAAGGCAGAACCAGGTTCGTATTCAGTATATTCTAACGATGCATTTACATTAGCTGAACATCTGGTTGAGAGAGTCAGTGGGTTGAGCTTTACGGCATATATACACAAATATTTTACAGAACCTCTGAACATGGAGCACACCAAAACACCGCAGGATGTGGTTAACACGGCAGAAATGGCGGCTATTTATTCTCCTTTGTCTAAGGTGCAGCTCCCTCAAGAGAATTATAATATCATCGCTACCGGAGGCATGTATTCCACCGCTAAGGATCTTGTGAAATTTTCACAAATCTTCACAGGTGAGGTTGAAGGTATTCTTTCCGAGAAGTCGGTAAAAGCCATGGAACAAAAGGAGTACCAACGAGGCATGTGGCCAGAAGAGAGTGATTCTTCCATTTCTTACGGATTAGGGTGGGATAGTGTGGACTTGTTCCCATTCAGTGACTACGGTATTAAGGCGGTCACGAAAGGTGGGGATACCATATCGTATCATTCATCCCTGGTCGTACTTCCAGAGCATAATCTGGCTGCAGCCGTTACTTCTTCAGGAGGATCGAGTGCAATTGATCAATTGATAGCGAGCGAACTGTTACTTAGCGCACTCGAAGCCAAAGATATCATTCAAGAACGCAAGCCTGAGAAATCGTTTGGCTTACCTGTAAAGGCGGATATGTCGAAAGAGATGTCTGCGTATGCAGGATTTTATGGAGGAAATAATACCGTATTGAAAGTGGATGTGAACACTGCTGGAGAACTGTTGATTACTCCCCAAATGGTTCCGAATAGTCCTTCGGATCAATACATCTATACGTCGGATGGAACATTTGTAAATAAGGAAGGCACAGAAAAATTGAAGTTTGTTGAAGAGTCAAACGGTCATGTCTACTTGTGGTCTCGATCCTATCTGTCCGTACCTGGGTTAGGACAACTTGCTTTCTCGGAATATACGGCACAAAAGCTGGAGAACAATGAATTGCCTAAGGATATTCAGGCGGCATGGGATCAGCGTGATGGGCAGAGGTATTATTTGATGAATGAAAAATATAGCTCCACGGCATATCTTCATGCTTCATCCATCATTCCATTGGATACAGTGAATGGCGTTCCCGGTTATATGATCAACCACAAAATGGTTGGAGCCGACCATGCAGTGAACCAACTCCAGATTCCCGGCATGGCTGGCAGGGATGCGAGGGATATCTACTTTTCCAGGAAAAATGGTATAGAGTATGTTCATTTTACAGGCTATGAATATGCAAGTGAAGAGATTGTTCAAGCACTTTATGCAGGCAAGCAATCCAAGATAACGATTCAGCCGAATGCTAATGCCCGATGGTTCTCGGTACCCGCAGCAGCCAAAGGTAAGATCATGACCGTGAAGATGCCTGCAAAAGGGGCTGTTGCAGTATTTGACCAGGCGGGTGTTTGTATAAATCACACGGTAATTAGTGGCAATAACGAGGTTGTCCTACCCGAAAACGGGCGTATTGCGTTTGCGGGTGAGGCAGGTTCTCGATTTGAAGTTTCATTAAAAAAATAGAAAGTAAAGTTCATCATTCAATCATATTTCTCGTTTGATCGTATTCGCACGTATTTGCAGAATGAACATGCAAAAAGTCTTCTCTATGATATGGAGAAGGCTTTTTAGCTATAGATCAACGAGAATAGGTTTACATGTTTTGGAAGACTGTATAGAATGGTATACACTGTACAAATCGAATATGAATGTGGAGAGTGAGTGTGAATCGAAATGCTTCGTCGCTTTTTTTCGTATTACCGACCGTATAAAAAACTGTTTTTAATCGATTTTGGCTGTGCTGTATTTGCGGGATTGTTAGAGCTGGCATTTCCTCTCGCCGTAAGTAAGTTCATCAATGAACTGCTGCCAGGACAGGACTGGCCGCTGATTTTACTGGCCTGTATCGTGCTGTTATCGATCTATGCATTGAATACGGTGTTAAACTATGTCGTTACATACTGGGGACATATGCTTGGGATTAACATTGAAACGAATATGCGGGAAAAAATGTTCGCCCACCTGCAGAAGCTTTCTTTCCGGTTCTTTGATAATCGTAAAACGGGGCATTTGATCGGTCATCTGACGAATGACCTTAATGATATTGGTGAAGTGGCTCACCACGGACCAGAGGATGTGTTCATCGCTGTAATGACACTGATCGGCTCATTCTGGCTGATGGCCAATATCAATCTGGAGCTGGCTCTGCTGACATTTATCATCATTCCGATTATGGCGTGGGTGATCATTGTATTTGGCGGTCGGATGACCAAAACGTACCGGAGACTCTTCGGTGACGTGGGTAACTTTAATGCACGTATTGAAGACAACGTAGGCGGGATGCGTGTCGTTCAATCTTTTGCCAATGAAGAGCATGAGAAAAAGCTGTTTGCTGTAGATAACGCCAATTTCCGTCTAACCAAACTACTTGCTTACAAAACGATGGCAAAAAGCATCTCGGTGAGTTATATGATGATGCGTCTGGTGACCGTTTTTGTCATGATCAGCGGCGCGTGGTTTTACATCGATGGCCGAATCAACATGGGCGATTTCATGGCGTTCCTGCTATTGTCGAATATTTTCTTCCGCCCGATTGAGAAGATTAATGCCGTAATTGAGAGTTACCCGAAGGGTATTGCAGGGTTCAAACGTTATCTGGAGATCATTGACACGGAGCCTGAGATTGCGGATCGCAAAGAGGCGGTTGAGCTGCATGAGGTGAAGGGAGATATCCGCTTCGAAAATGTGTCGTTTGGTTATGAGCCCAGCCGGCGCATCTTGAATCAGATTAGCTTGTCGGTTCGTCCAGGGGAAACGATTGCTTTTGTCGGCCCTTCAGGCGCAGGGAAAACGACGATCTGTAGCTTGCTTCCACGCTTTTATGAGGTAGAAGAAGGCCGAATTACGGTGGATGGGATGGATATTCGAGACATTAAGCTGCAATCCTTGCGCAAACAGATCGGGATCGTACAGCAGGATGTATTTCTGTTCTCGGGTACGATCAAGGAAAATATTGCATATGGCGATCTGACCGCAACCGAGGATCAGATCTGGGAAGCGGCTCGCCGTGCTTCACTGGAAGAACTGATTCTAAGCTTGCCGGACGGCATGGACACAATTATTGGAGAACGAGGAGTAAAGCTGTCTGGAGGGCAAAAACAACGTTTGTCCATCGCCCGCATGTTCCTCAAAAATCCGCCCATTCTTATTTTGGATGAAGCGACATCTGCCCTGGATACGGAAACGGAAGCACTCATTCAGCAATCTCTTGCCGAATTGTCGGTAGGCAGAACAACGCTGGTGATTGCTCACCGACTGACCACTATCAAGAATGCAGACCGCATTATCGTGGTGAACACCGAAGGCATCGCTGAACAAGGCAATCACGAAGAGCTGGTTGCTGCCGGAGGTATCTACAGCCGCCTGCATCAAGTTCAACACAATCACTCGTAGGCAGGTATTTCACCAAGTTCTTTAAAATTCATTAAAGTTGCCGCGCAATGCGCGGCTTTTTTGTGTTTTTTTATATATTCGATGTCTGGAGATGTTGATATGGAAGAATATTGTTGACAGTGTCCACAATCCTGATTAATATAATGTTGACAATGTCCACTAAAAGGGAGGTTTCGTGATGAACTCTCAACATATTCAACCGGAAGTTCTCGCAGACATGCGGCGGTTTAACCGTTTTTATACTAATATTCTCGGGGTGCTTGATAAGCATATTCTCGGGACGGGATATTCTTTTGCCGAAGTCCGGGTCATTATTGAGATTGGCATGCGTGGGGAAAGCATTGCGAACAACCTGGTCGATACACTCACCATTGATCGCAGCTATATGAGCCGGATCGTGAACAAGCTGACAAAGGAAGGGCTGCTTATTAAGGTGGATTCCACAGAGGACAGCCGGGTTAGCCTCATTCGCCTGACGGAAAAAGGGCAAGTGTTGTTTAATGAGCTGAATGACCGATCCGATCAGCAGATTATGAAATTAATGCAAAACCTGAATGAAGAAGAGATTCAAGAGGTATATGCCTCTATGATGAACATCCAAGAGAAGCTGAACAAGAAGGCAGGAGAGAGAGCACGATGATACGATTTGAATGTGATTATAACGAAGGTGCGCACGAACGCATTTTGCAGCGATTAATGGAAACCAATATGGAGCAAACGAGTGGTTATGGCACAGATGATCATTGTGAGCGCGCACGTATGCTGATTCGGGATGTCTGTGGCAATGAAGAGGCAGATGTACATTTTCTCGTTGGAGGTACACAGACCAACACAACGGTAATTGCATCTATTCTTCGTCCACATCAAGGCGTCATTGCAGCGGTATCCGGCCATATTGCTGTTCATGAGACAGGTGCGATTGAGGCGACAGGACACAAGGTGCTGACGGTTCCGAGTCTGGATGGCAAAATCACGGCTGCGCAAGTAAAAGCTGTCTATGATGCACATGCGCAGGAATCGTCACCAGAGCACAGTGTGCAACCGGGCATGGTATACATATCCCAACCGACCGAGTATGGCACCATGTATAGCAAAGCTGAACTTGAAGCGCTGTATGCGGTAAGCAAGGCGTGCGGTCTTCCATTTTTTGTGGATGGAGCACGTCTCGGTTATGCTCTTGCATCCAAAGATTGTGATATGACGATGGCCGATCTTGCTCGACTATGCGATGTATTTTATATTGGCGGAACCAAAATTGGTGCATTGATGGGTGAGGCGGTTGTTATTCTCAATGATGCGTTGAAGCGGGATTTCCGTTATATTATCAAGCAAAAAGGCGGTCTGCTGGCCAAAGGTAGATTGCTCGGTATCCAGTTTGAAACATTGTTTGAAGATGGTCTGTATCTGGAAATTTCCCGTCATGCCGTAGATATGGCTTTGAAAATTCATGATACCCTTAAGCAACATGGTGTGAAGTTCTTGTATGATTCTCCCACGAATCAGCAGTTCCCGATTCTGCCGGATTCCTTGCTGGCACAATTGAGCGAAGACTACACATTTACATTTTGGGAAAAGGTTGACCACTCCCGCAGTGCAGTTCGCTTCTGTACCAGTTGGGCCACTCGCCCAGAAAACGTAGAAGCACTAGCACGTGATATTGCATCACTGTTGCAGAAGGATGAAGGTCAAGCTGAATTCGCTGAAGCGGTTGCAGTGATAGAGACAGCGGTAATGGTGTAATTGAATTGGTGTAATTGAATGCGTAAATAACATCGCAGATAGAGTTACGAGGTGCCCCAATAAGCAGAGAAACGTGGATACTGAAAAAAAGTAATAGGACTGATTTATACTGCATTTGAATTGCAATTGAGTGCCGTTGAAGTCCATCTCGACTGTAGCTGAAGTGCCGTTGAAGTGTGGTTGAACAGCACTTGGATTGCTCTAGAGGTGCAGTAGAATGAAGTGGGCCATCCGAATATAAACATGCTGTCTCTGAAGTAGAGCACCTTTATCAAAGGTATGGAAGAGAACTGAGTGAGGTTTCAAACGCTAACGATCATGACAGAGCTTATTTGGGGCATTTTAGCGATTGAATTTTTCTAACGATCACCACAGACGTTATTCGAATAAGAATCGCGCTTTTTCAGGATAAAATGCTGATTTATTATAAAATAAGCTTCCTGGTGATCGTTAGAATTTAGAATTGCCTGATTCGAGCCAAATAGCGTTTCTGGTGATCGTTAGAAATTTCTAACTGGCCAGGAGTGGTCTACTGTTTTCATAAATTAATGCCACATACAATCATCCAAGGATAGAGAGCTAATTATAGGGATGAGATGTGCCTGGAATAGAATTTGGGGGTGTCTTGCAGGTTAGCTGTAACCTGTAGGGCACTTCTTTCTTTTTATTTTATATGAAAATGATGCAATCCGGATTTTATGTGCATGCTAAATATTAGTAGGAATTATTTTATTAGAAGTGGTTTATTAGAAATTAGTTTACTAGATGTGAGTTTATTAAGGGTTAGTTTAGCAGGAGGTAGAAACATTAGACCTCCATTGTTAGACCGTGATTGTTAAATCTTAGTGGTTAAGACCTTAGTTGTTAGATTAGATTGACATCTTTCTCTGATTGAATTAAGCTATTATAGACACTTTATGTCTCTAATCTGAAGGAGAGATGTTATGATACCGGAAGGGCAATCCTTTTCAACGAATACTTCACTGGCTGGAAAACAGTCTACTTTTTCAATAAATGAATCGACTCCAGCGATCCAAGCTCTACAAGCGAAGCTTCCCATACAATCCATGCCTCTTCTAACGATGTTACAGCCATCCCCCGGAGAACGCATTCTGGATTTGGGATGTGGGAATGGCGTGCTGACGGCTAAAATTGCGGCAACCGGAGCGATCACCACAGGCATTGATTTTTCGAAAGAGAATATTGCACAGGCTATGGAGAAACATCCCGAACTGGATTTTCAGATCGCGGATGCTTGTGAATATCGGACGAATGAACGTTATGACGCTGTATTTTCTCATGCTGCATTCCATTGGATGGCGGATGCTACTGCTGTTGTGAAAACCGTGCAATTGGCGTTAAAGGAAGGAGGGCGTCTTGTTACTGAGTTTGCAGGAAGTGGAAATACGGCGATCCTTCTTCATGCGGTTCGGGACGAGTTGCTCACACGAGGATACACATGGGAAGGACGTAATCCGTGGTATCACCCTACCGTAGGAGAATTTTCAACCTTACTGGAGCAACATGGATTCCGGGTGATGTTCATACAACATTCCGACACGATGAGGCCGCTGAAACAGGGAGTCCGTCCATGGCTCAGCAGCTTTGCATCGTATCTGTTCCACGATATTGAAGCAGCGGAGCAGGAGATGATAATGGAGATTGTCGAAAAGCAAGTAGAACCGGTGCTTTATCATGAAGGACAGTGGAATCTGGATATTGCCAGAATGCGAGTTGTGGCTGTAAAAGGTTAGCGAACGAGAATAGCCAGGCTGGCATAAACCCGACCAAGATCAAAGGAGGATCGCATGAAAATAGAGAAACCAAAGCTGACCGAACAGTTGCTTGAATCTGAACCGATCTATACTTTGGATTCGAAAACAGAATACAAGGACAGACTGTTTGAACATATGACACTGGACATGCTGGAGGTGAGCAAAGTATCATTCGAGAACGTGGTGTTCCGGCATGTAACCATTCTGGAGTCATCACTTGAACATTGTGAATTTACGGATGTGCGGTTCGAGCACTGTGACTTTTCCAATGTGAATCTGCAAAATACGTTTATGCATCGTACGGAGTGGGCCAATTGTAAACTGGTCGGCACGGACTTTTCCGGTAGCAGGTGGCAGAACGTCAGCATCGGCCAGAGTATATGTGACTATAGCAATTTTCGTTTTGCCCATCTCAAACAGGTTGAGTACACCGAGTGTAGCTTGATTGGTGCGGACTTTGCCTATTTAAAATTACAAAAGATCGCATATGGTGCATGTAGACTGGATCAGGTCACGTTTACCGGAACACCAATGAAAGGGTTGGACCTCAGTGATAGTGAATTTGATGCTCTTATTCTTACGCTGGAGGATCTGGCCGGGTGTGCGATCGCGCCGCATCAAGCAGCAACATTTGCCGGATTAATGGGACTAATCATCAAATAAAGTTCAAAAAGATATACAGAATCGTGATTTAGTGTTATCCTTAACCGTTACGTGTGACATAAAGATTCGTTTTATGTAGAGATGTGCGTAGATGAAGGAGATAACATGACATTTCAGGAATTAAACATTATCCCTCCGATTTTGGAAGGATTGAAAAAAGCAAATTACAGTAAACCTACTCCGATTCAGGAGCAATCCATACCAGCCGTGCTTGCGGGCAGAGATTTACTTGGTTGTGCGCAGACGGGAACAGGTAAGACAGCAGCATTTTCGGTGCCCATTATCCAGTTACTGAGCCAAGGCAGCAAGCAGAAACAAGGGACTCCCGGTAAACAGTCAGATCCAAAAGCAAAATCCGTCCGTGCGATTCGCTCACTGATCTTGTCCCCAACAAGGGAGCTAGCCATTCAAATATCCGATAATGTTAAAATGTACAGCAGATACACCGACATTCGCTCCGTGGCGATTGTGGGGGGCGTATCTCAAAGAGTGCAGGAGCGCGCACTGCAACAGGGAGCAGACATTATCATTGCTACACCTGGACGTTTGATGGATCTGGTGAATCAGAAGCAGATTGATCTGAGCAAAGTGGAAATTCTTGTACTGGATGAAGCTGACCGCATGCTCGATATGGGTTTTATCCACGATGTGAAACGCATTATTGCCAAGATGCCAAACAAAAAACAGACTTTATTCTTCTCAGCAACCATGCCGCCAGAGATTGTGAAGATGGTGCAAACACTGCTGGTGAACCCCGTCAAAGTGGAGATTACCCCGGTATCTTCAACGGTAGATCGTATTCAACAGTCTGTATATTTGCTGGAGCAAGGCAAGAAGCAGAACATGTTAAATCATATTTTGCAGGATAAATCCATTGCTACTGCACTGGTATTCACTCGGACCAAACGCGGAGCTGATCGGGTTACGCGAGATTTGGCCAAAATAAACGTGACTGCGCAGGCCATTCACGGTAACAAGTCACAGAATGAACGGCAACGTGCGCTGAGCAATTTTAAAAGTGGTGCAACTCGTGTGCTGGTCGCAACCGACATTGCGGCGAGAGGTATCGATGTGGAAGAGTTGACTCATGTCATCAACTTCAATCTGCCGAACATCCCTGAAACTTATGTTCACCGCATTGGACGGACAGGCCGAGCTGGGAAAAGCGGGATGGCGATCTCGTTCTGTGAGAAGGATGAGCTTCCTTTCCTGAAAGATATCGAGAAAGTCATCAAGAAATCGATTCCCGAAGTGAAGGATCATCCTTACCCGATGACGAATACGCCCGTTTTTGCCCCAATGAATCAAACGAGTCAAGGTAAACGAACGAAACAAAGTTCCAGAACAGCTGATAGTAGATCTGGATTTAATCGCGCTGCTGCGGATAAACCGGGGAAATCCAAAACCAATCCGGCGCGTAAGCCAAAGTCCGAATGGTTTACCAAACGGGATAAAGCAGAGCATAGCCAAACTAACAGCCGTTCTTCCTATCAAGGTCAAGAGCGCCGGAACAAAACGCGCCGTGATAAGGTCAATTAACAGCCAACAGAACCAAGCCTTCTCCGATATATAGGAGAAGGTTTTCTTTGTGGATGGCTAGTAAACTTCATTTACAACCAAACATACATTCGATTAAAATGGAAGGTAAACGAGTTGAGTTTAGAGGAGGAAGTATTGTGACGGATGGCATCCTGGATTATTGTCTTGGCAAAAAAGGTGCTGTGAAGGAATTTCCATTCGGGCCTGAGGCGGCCGTAATTAAGGTAGCAGACAAAATGTTTGCACTTCTGTTTGAAGGCAATGGAGAGAATAGCCGTTTGAATCTGAAATGTGATCCGATGATTGCGGAGAACCTGAGAGAGCAGCATGAGGCTGTTATTCCCGGTTACCATATGAATAAAAAGCACTGGAATACCGTTAAACTTGATGGTTCCTTACCGAACGAGGACATTTATGCTATGATTGATCACTCCTATGACTTGATCGTGCAGAAGCTTCCAAAGAGGATTCAGGAGACACTGAGCGAATAGATTTAAATGAAGCTAGATGTGCTTGTAGCAGTTTTCGCTATACACAAAGATGATGAAGGAGTGGATGTGAATGGATCAACAGCAGCAGATCGCCATGGTTCAACAAATGCGTCAGCATAGCTCGGGAAATGATCAGAGTCTCCAACCAAGTCTTACATATGATGTTACTGTAAAAGAATACATGATTCCTACCTCCGCCGGAGAAACCCGGGTGCTGGTGTATGTGCCGAACCGAAAGAAGAACGAACAAGTCGTAACTTGGCCCGTGTTCTTTAACATGCATGGAGGCGGGTTTGTGCTGGGTCAGGCCGACGGAGACGACCCATGGTGCCGTTTGATTGCAGATCGTGCAGCATGTCTCGTCGTGAACATTGATTACAAGTTAGCACCTGAACATAAATTTCCCACTGCTGTCCATGAGTGCTATGACGTCGTGAAGTGGATGCATTCCAATGCAGATCAGTTCTCCGCTAATGCGGCTATGTTTGCTATTGGCGGCCATAGTGCGGGAGGTAATCTGGCTACATCGGTATGTTTGTTAAATAGGGAACGTGGGGACGAATTCCAAATTTTGCTCCAAATCATGGATTACGCTGTGCTGGATTTGGCTACAGATCCGGGGGAGAAACCTGATTTTCCGGAAGCTATTCCGGCCCATGTGGCTAGGACGTTTAATGCGATGTATTTAACGAAACCAGAGGATGCCGCGAACCCGTTTGCTTCTCCCGTGCTTGCCGAATCGCTCTCTAATTTGCCTGAGGCTTTGATTCTTACTGCAGAGAGAGATTCTTTAGCCCAGGAGGCACGTACATACGCAGCGAAGCTGGAAGCAGACGGTGTAAAGGTGACCCACAAAGAGTACGCAGGAGCAATACACGGTTTTACACATCATGGCGATATTGAAATGGCTGAAGATGCTTGGTACTTGATGAGTGACAAGTTGAGGGATGTTTTTAGCCGGGCAGAAGTTAACAAAGAACAATGATATTGAAGCCGCCTGCGAGCGGCTTTTTTTGTGTGAAAACAAGTTTCCTTCTTATGACCGTCAAAGTTCAAAAGATGAACTGGATTTATAATCCTTGTAGGCTAATATCTCTCACATTTATAATAGTCCTGAAAGTCTATTGATTACATTTAAGATAGGAGATTGGGATGAGAAAACTTCATTTTACAGCATCATTTCTAATTATGTTATTTTTGTTAATTTGTACTTTTCCGGGGAAAGCAGCTATGGCTAGTGGGGAAGGAGCTGGAGTAAAGCAAAAGATATATTTTCAATGGATGTATCATACTTACAAGCAAAACGAAACGAAAGAGCCTGTTATTCGAAAGACGATGGTAGATTATTCGACAGGTCTGTTTCGTCATGAAGATACGGTAATTGATTTTATAGACACATCAAAGGACTATTCTTTTACAGAAGCATATGGATCGAATACAAAGAGCCCTTGGATCAGGTACAGTACATTATACACGGCATCTAACCAGCAAATTTTGAAGTATGATAGTCGATCCAACAAGGTATCTGTAATCGGAAATGTAAGTAAATCTACGGGTACGATAGATGAAATTTATCCCGATGCGAACATGTATGTTGTCGAAAAAGGACCACGTGAGTATCTCGTATATTCGTTATCAACGAATAAGCTAATACATAGAACTAAAGAAAGACCTTCCGAACACACGAGTCTTTATGTAACAAATTTGTTATTTCATAATGATTTCGATCCAGAACCAACTAAAGGTTCGTTATATGTTACGCCAGGAAAAAATTACGTTTCTGGTCGAGGTTATGTGGACAATCCCGGTGAATATTCTTACGAGATCAGGCCAGATGGGAGCGAGCGCAGACTAGGTTCCTATAGAAAAAAAAACACGGATGATTACGTCTACAAGAAAATGTTAACTTCATCTACAATGTATAAGCAAACGAAGCAAAAAAGAATGTTCAAACACGAATTGATTATTAACGGCAAGGCACATACATTACTCGAATCCAATTCAGCTAAGGCGAATTACACATTCGGTGTTGCGCAGTTTAGTCCTAACGGGAAATATGTTGTACTCTGGGTTAACTATACGGAGAATGGCCGCCGCGTTCCTGGCAAGGAAGAATACCGTATATTTGACACCTCATCCGCGAAATTAATCCAAACGATCCCTATTAATACGACAGGTGGATCTTCTGCGATTGACTTCGGACTGGGTTGGGTGAATAATAATAATACGGATCACATTATGCAATCTGGATTGTTAAATAAAGGTGCATTACGAGTCATTGGCTCTAATCTGATGACACCTTCCAGAAGCGGAAATGTCATTAACGCTTCAAGTCAGAGAGAGTACTTTTATACATTTGACCTGGCCAATTATTTAACCATTAATGATCCTGTGCCAGTTAAATACAAAGGGGAATATATGCAATTCCAGGGTCAAGGAACATTCAGAGCGATGGACTCTACAATCTACACTCCTGTAGACGAATTAGTAAAATTAATTGATGGCAATGTAAATCGCAGTAAGGATGAGATCATCGTGAAATATCAAGACAAGTCCTTCACTCTAAATCCGGCTAAACAAATCATGTGGAAGAATCGGATCTATTATCCTTTGAGAGAAATCCTGACCGGGGTATCGTTAAAATTGCTGGTCGAATCCAATCCGCAAGCTGCTGAAGATTGGAAAGAATTAAAAATCGTTGATTGATCTAATGTGGAGATGAGGAAACATACAAGCAGCCAACGAGATATAATATAGAACAAAAATAGATATAACGCCTTCTAAGGATGAAAGCCGCCTGTAAGTAGCGGAAAGATTCATCCCTTAGGAGGTGTTTTTTTTCTATAAATTGTTGAAGTTCGTCAAACGGGGCTTCTGAGTAAGTAATCATCATAATAAAATATATAATCCGAGCAGAGAACACGTCGCCTGGAAATAGTGATGTCATGTTATGGCTTCAATACATTTTAGCACCAATTTTATGTGGATCAATATCATTTTGGGGATTACAACTTTTTCATAAAGGGTAAGAGGTGTTAATTGCAGGTAATCATAACCAAAATCAGGAGGTTCATATGAATCCAAATAACCCTTTGAGTGATATCGCCATTCTTGGCATGGGAACGGCTCTCCCTGTACACAAGGTAGCTCAGCCAGACATTGCGGAGCTTATCGCTTCTTCACTGGTTGATCGACCGGATTTGGCGAGGTTTGGCAAGCGCATTTTCAGATCCTGCGGTGTAGAGACACGGTATACCGTGGAACCGAGTTATCTTGGCATATTGGAAGAATGCCGTTATATCCCCTCAGGTGAACAGCCAGATATTCCAACGACACGGGAACGAATGGATACATACCAGCGGGAGGCGCTCCCTCTGGCGATCAGAGCAGCGGAAGAAGCGATGCAAGACGCGCAGATCTCTTCCGAAGCGATAACTCAAATGATAACGGTTAGCTGCACCGGGCAGTATCTGCCAGGACTTGATGTGCAATTGATTCAACACTTTGGACTTTCTGCTCGGGTGAACCGATTACCGCTCATTTTTCAGGGCTGCGCAGCAGGGTTAAAAGCAATCCAGATGGCTCGCGACGTCGTGCAGGGTGCTCCAGGTTCGGTGGTGTTGATCGTTTGCGTTGAATTGTGCACACTCCATTTCCAGCCGGTGCAGGATCGAGAGGCACTGTTTGCTGCATCGTTCTTTGGAGACGCTGCTTCTGCATCTATCGTAGGTACGCCTGAAGCGAAGCACAGAGACTACCTGGGTCTGGGAACTGGCTATTCGGTGTTGCTACCCGATTCGACGGAGGACATGACTTGGAAAGTGGCCGATTATGGTTATGATTTGCATCTGTCGCCCCGTATTCCGAAATTGCTTGGCAACCATTTGCAAGAAGAATTGGGTCTTTTGCTGCAAAGTGAACATCTTCCCGAACTATGGGCAATACATCCGGGCGGACGAGGAATCGTAGATTCTGTTCAGGAAGTTATGAATTTGAAGTCAGAACAGACAAAGTATAGTCGGGATGTTTTGAGAGATTACGGCAACTTGTCTTCGAATACCATCTTGTTTGTGATGCAAGCGATGCGCATGGATATGAAAAATCAGGAGCAGTCGTCTACGGAAGGCGTAGCCATGGCTTTTGGGCCAGGACTTACTGCAGAATTAATGAAATTCACGTATGTTCCGGCGCTAACATCGGTCATGGAGGAGCAGGATCATGTCCTTCTTTAGAAGATTGAGCAGCCGTGCCAAGGAAGACGAATTGATGGATGACTTTTCGATGGGTGGAGAAGAATTGCGTGAAGCGCTGCGACATCTGCGGCGGTTGAACAAAATATTTGCTGCGCCTGGTCCCACCGTGTCCGGTGTGGAGAAGTTATGGAAATCCATAGGTAAGCCGGATACGTTAACCCTTCTGGACGTTGGTGCGGGTTCAGGTGATGTGAATCAGAAGCTATTACATTGGGCGAAAAAACAAGGGGTAGATATGCAAATTACGCTAGTGGATCTGACCGAAGAGGCTTGTGAAGAAGCAAGACAGTTGTTCCAGAGCGAGCCTCGTGTTCGAGTACAGCGTGCCGATCTAAAAGCGTTGCCTGATGCTTCAGCCGATATTGTGACAGGCTCACAGTTTATTCACCATTTTGAAGGAGAACAGCTTGTGGGCATGGTCAGTCATATGCTTCGTGCTTCGAGATATGGTGTGGTTATTAATGATATTCACCGTCATCCGGTGTCTTACAAAGCGGTATGGATTACAACCAGACTTATCTCACGTAACCGTTATATTCGTCATGACGGGCCGTTGTCGGTAGCCAAGGGATTTACAGATCAGGATTGGCAGGAACTCAAACATCGATTGAAGCACGAGACAATGACCTATGAGTGGCAACCGTTATTCCGGTATTCTGTGGTGATTCCTCAAAAGGGGGGTGTACTAACGTGACGAGATCAACGGATGTGATTATTGTTGGAGCTGGCATTGCGGGCAGTAGCTGTGCGATTGAACTGGCCAGGCAAGGTCATCGAACGATGTTGCTGGATCGGCAACAGTTCCCAAGGCATAAAACATGTGGAGAGTTCATGTCACCTGAAACGAGGGAGATGCTGGAGCACCTTGGCATTCATCTTTTGAAGCAGGATAAGAGCCCCAGCAGAATGGATCATGCCCGAATTACGATGCCGGATGGTGGAGAGATTGAAGCACCTTTGCCTGGATTCGCCTATGGAATAAGCCGATATGAGCTGGATCAACTACTGCATCAGCAGGCTTATGCCGCAGGGGCCGAAATTTTAACTAAAGTGAATATTACCTCGATCCGGAAGCTTGAGAATCAGAGCTATGAAGTCGAAGTAAAGCAGGGCAATGAGCAGAGATGTTATCAAGCCAAGGCAGTTATCGGGGCACACGGCAGCAAAAAGCTGAGAGGATCAAGCAGCGAAAAAGGAGTTCGAGACGAGACCATATACGTCGGTGTCAAATCTCATTACAGAGGTATTAACATACCGGCGAGAGTAGAATTATATTTTTGTGATGGTGGTTATGTGGGTATATCTCCGATTGAAAACGACACGGTTAATGTTGCAGCGCTGTTAACGCTTGATTCCGTACAAGGGAGCGGCAAGTCCGTAACAGAGATTTTGCAGGCAGCCGCGATGACGAATTCAAATCTGGTAGCTCGTTTAGCAGCAGGGGAGGCCATTCAGGGAACCCAAGTGTCTGTTGCGCCTTTACAACTGTCTAATGTCCCGGAACCATGGGGCGATTATCCGCATATTGGGGATACAATGATGGTCATTCCCCCCCTGTGCGGAGACGGAATGTCCATTGCCCTTCGCTCTTCGATCTTGTGCGCGCGTTGCACAGATGCATATCTCAAGGATCAAATAGACTATACCACGTGGCAAAGCGAGTATACGCTCGAAGCGAATCGGGAGTTCGCACCGTTGCTTCGAAGAGCCAGAATGATTCAGAATCTGGCTTTTGCGAAAACCAACCGCTTTTATCCAGCTCTCGCTCGAATGTTTCCCTGGCTTGCGACCTACGTTGTGAAAGCGACGAGACTGTCTGAGATGAAGTAAGATAAGATAAGGGCTGCCAGCGGCAGCTTTTTGCTGTTTTAAGCCTACATATCATGATTTTCTAATCGGGTTCTATTTCTTGTATTATATTTTAAATTTTATATGTGAATACTTTTAGTGAATGTACTCTAATTTTGATATGGAAGGATGATTTAGTTGATCGATCATCTTAATATTTTGGTTCGAAGTATATCTGCTTTTCTACTCTTACTCCTCATTACGAGAATGCTTGGCAAACAGACATTATCTAATATGAACTTTCATGATTTCGTCACCGCTGTAATTATGGGAGCGATTGCTGCAAATTTAGCATTTAATGAAAAAATGGAGGTGATACATCTCTTAATTTCGCTTGTTGTTTTCACCGGGACTTCTTATTTATTGTCTAAATGGAATTTAAAGAGTAGAAAAATGCGTTTGCTAGCGGAAGGTTCACCGACGGTATTAATAGAGGGTGGCAAAGTTCTTGAGGATAATTTAGCCAAGAGTAAAATGACGCTGGATTCTCTTAACCAAGCACTTAGACAAAAAGAGGTTTTTGATATCAATGAAGTCGAATACGCTTTACTTGAGGTCAACGGTCAAATTTCAGTCATGAAAAAAAAGCAATTCAGAACGATAACAATGCAAGATATAAATCAAAAAAAAGATACAAAAGAACGTTTACCCATTGAAATGATTATGGATGGCCAGTTGTTGAAAGAAAATATAAATCTAAATGATGTATCTGAGGATCAGTTATTGAAACAACTCAAGTCTAATGAAAAACAGGTTAGCGATGTTTTTTATGCTGTTATAGGGAGCAATGGCAAACTATATATCGACTATTATAAAGATCAATTACAACATCCAGTTGACGTAGAGTAGATAGTTTAACCAGAAATATAATAACCATTTTAATAATGATTTTAATTAGAAAATGATACGCTTTGAAATCGTCTCTTTGGCAAAATGAAAAATGCTCGTATAATAGAGTCTAATGTATCATTAGAGCTAGAACTCAGATCGATTAGATGCCGAGAGGATGTTATTGAAGATGAATTATACCTTTTCCAACCGGATTGCATCTTTGCAACCATCAATTATTCGTGAAATTTTAAAAGCTTCTTCAGGTCAAAATGTAATTCCATTCTCAGCGGGCAACCCTGCGCCAGAAACGTTTCCGATTGAAGCGATTCGTACATTCACCCAGTCGATTCTTGAAGAAGACCCGATTACCGCGTTGCAATATGGCATCACGGAAGGATATGTACCGCTTCGCGAGGCGCTCCAGCAACACCTCGAGCAGAATTTCAACACAGGTAAGCCGTCCGACCAACTCTTTATCGTGTCCGGGGCCCAACAAGGGATTGAGCTTGCGTGTAAAGTGCTGTGTAATGAAGGCGATACGATTATCTGTGAAAGTCCCAGCTTTATCGGTTCACTGAATTCCTTCCGTGCTTCCGGTGCGAAGCTGGCAGGGGTTCCGATGGAGATGGACGGTATGGACATTGATAAACTTGAGCATGCACTGCAAACCGAGGCGAATGTAAAGATGATCTATGTCATTCCTAGTTTCCAAAATCCTACAGGCGTAACCACCAGTCTGGAGAAGCGCCAAGCGATCTATGCACTGGCTAAGAAGTACGGTGTTATGATTCTGGAGGATAATCCATACGGAGAGCTTCGATTTAATGGTGAGGACGTACCGACGATTAAGTCCATGGACGAAGATGGCTTGGTCATCTATGTCGGGTCATTCTCCAAAATTTTGTCGGCCGGACTGCGAGTTGGCTTTGTACAGGCTCCGCATGAAGTCGTGGAGAAGATGGTTGTAGCCAAGCAGGGGGAAGACGTACATACAGCGATGCTTCCGCAGATTCTGGCTCATCGTTTTATGACGGAGTATGATTATGCCGGGCATATCAGTCACATTCGCGAAGTTTACCTCCGAAAGGCGACACTGATGATGGACAAACTGCAAGAGCATCTAGGCGATGCTGTGAGCTACACTCGTCCAGATGGCGGACTATTCCTATGGTGCGATCTGCCTGCTCATGTACCGATGGTGGATTATGCGAAAACAGCGGCCGCGCAAGGTGTAGCCGTAGTACCAGGAAATGCCTTCCTCGTGAATGAGCAAGACCCTTGCAATGCGATTCGACTTAATTTCTCAACACCATCCGATGAACAAATTGCTAAAGGTGTCGAGATTCTTGGACAAGTGTTAAGGAACTCGTTTTCGTAAAACCATTGAATGATCATACAAAAAGCCGCCCTCGGGCGGCTTTTTGTGTGATCATTTTAGCCAGTAATTATCGTTGACAGAAATGATTTGGATATATATATTGTATTTACCGACTATATAGTCGGTAAATACAATAAGAGATGGGTGTGTATCATGGAAAGGAATTATGGCCTTCAACCGCCGATACCATCAAGTTTAAAATCCGCAGCATGCCTCGTACTTATTTTGATTATTTGGCAGGGCGGTACTTTATTATGGTTCAATCTACTGAATACTCTGATTCCTGCTACTCGTTCTGGATTACCCCAATTGATCACACTATATTTGTCTTTTTCTTTCCTGATTCTCGGCGTCTACATGATCACCAGGTATTTCTTTAAAATCCCTTTTAGAACATTTTTTTCTTGAAGGTAGAAGGCCTGATTTCCGCAAGTTTGCTATTTATTTTGCATGGTACTTCACTGCGCTTATCCTGTATTTACTTGTCGATATCGCTCTGCATCCTCAAGCTTTTGCGTTTAATTTCGATCCCCTTCCGTGGTTAGGTGTACTCATCGTTACTGCTCCTTTGATTTTGTTTCAAAGTGCTGCTGAAGAGATTTTGTTTAGAGGTTATATGTACCGTATGTTCAGATCATTAAGAGGCGGTGCATTCTGGTCTATCTTTGTCACTTCCCTGATCTTTGCTCTGCTCCATGGGTTTAACCCCGAAATGCTGCATTACGGGATTTTTGGACCCCTGTATTATATGCTGGCAGCGCTCTTTTTGGGAATCGTAGCTTACCATACGAATGGTCTGGCTGCTCCCATCGGTATTCATTTTGCCACGAACATGTTTAATACATCCATCTGGGGATATGGAACGTCGACTTTGGAAAACATGGGTCTGCAAAATATTGTATACCGCCACACATTAGATATGCCATTTGCATTGTTTGGGATTTTTGTTATCGTTATCTCATATGGTGCTTTTCAATTTTTCAAGCATAAAATGAACCGTTCATAAGGTTTCGGGAGGAAACTCATGACCAGAAGAAGATTGCCAGCAGAGGAAGCTAAAACGATTATTTTAAACCATGCCAAACTGTTATTTATTGAAAAAGGTTATGATCGAGCTACTATGGATGACTTGTGTGCATTGACACAGATGAGCAAAGGAAACCTATACCATCACTTTAAAAATAAAGAGGTACTATTTCTCCAACTGCTTACTCAGCATACCGAACAAATGTCTCAAAAATGGCTTCGTTTGATGGAGCAATCTTCGTCTCCCAGCGAACAGTTACTTGAAATGGCTGATTTATTCGGAAGAGACTGTGAAAGTCCATTAATCCAGGCACTTGAAGAGTATTCTAGAACACTTTCTAGCGAATCCGAGTCATTGACTACATTAAAGGAAATCACAGAAGTAGCTTATGCTGCAATTAGGCAGGTGTTGCAGACGGGGATTAATCAAGGCATTTTTATTAATGAAGACATCGAAACATTGAGCTTTGGGGTCATGTCAACCTTGGCTGGAGCAACTCAACTCTGCTTAACTAAGCCAAATCTAAGCGGGGATGAATATGCGGCTCTGCATGTCAAAGCGGTTAACTTGCTTCTAAAAGGAATTGCTACAGGCTGACCAGAGAGTCGTCTCTTTTCGGTTGTTTGTAGGATACAAACATTCCACTGTCGAGACGACTCTTTTTCTATATTTTTGTAGATAACCAACAAGAAACGATATCGGTAATTCTCCGTTATTATGACATTACATAACCAGCCTCGCCTTTCAATTATCCACCAGCGCACTCAACTCCGCTCGAAATACGTTCTGACCCTTTTGGTTAAAAGTACTGAGCAAGACCGTCACCGTGCCATTCCCAGTTCGTCTCGGACGAAGTTCGGTGACTTCAGCCATAACGCGAAGTTCATCCCCTGGATAGACAGGTTTCAAAAATTGAATGTGGTTCATACCTGTTCCAGCGATAATATGCTCACCATACACGCCAACATCGATCCACAGCCGGAACGTGACGTTCAGGGTCTGCATGCCGGATGCAATCAGACCTCCGAAGCGTCCTTTTTTCGCTTTGTCCTCATCCAGATGCATATATTGCGGGTCGTAAAGTTCGGCAAAACGAAGGATGTCCTCCTTCGTTAAGAGAACCGACCCGGTTTCATAACGCTGTCCTATTTTAAAATCGCTGAATTTCATGTCTGACCACTCCGATTTCATTGGATTTCCTTAGCCTATATTAACATGCTTATAGTCAATTTCACTAACCGTTGAGATCTGCGAATTTGGATGTTTGGTCCTATTTTAGATAGAATATGAGAAACGGGGAAGTACATTCAGGCATAAGCATAGAAACATGAGACAGATGTGTATGGAAAAAAGAGGAGGCAAATGGCATGGGCGTACCTACTTTTCTGGAAACAGGTCACATGGCCGACGGTTTTCCCATTCGGTTAATTTATACAGGAGCAGAATTCAATTATGCCGCACATTGGCATGATGAAGTTGAACTTGTCGTTGTGAATGGAAATCATGCGCGAATTGGTGTAAATGAGCAAATGTTCGAACTGAACCAAGGAGATATGATTCTGATCAAGCCGGGGGATGTGCATTATTTTATGCCAGGCACCGGACGGCTGACGATTCTGTTGTTTCGGCTTGAATTGTTAACCGGGAGCTTCACGAGTGAAGCGGAGATGCAGGAGCTGGGGACACTTTTTAATCAAACGTCCATCATTCCGTGCAGCAGTCAGTTCAACCCCAGTCCTTATATTGATGCAATTGCAACGGAGATAAAAAATCAGAAACCCGGTTACCGCTGGCTTATGGTATCTCGGTTATATGATCTGATCGTCCTGCTACTGCGTACTGCGCCACCGGCTCCACATAAGGATACGCCATCATGCTGGCCTTGTGTGTCTTCCAAGAAGTTCGAGTTTCTCGAATCCGTATGCGAGTATCTGGAAGAGCACTATGCCGAACCGATTAAGCTGGAACAGGTGGCGGAACATATGAAGTTCAGTAAATTCCATATCTGCAAACTATTCAAAGAAATCAAAGGGATCACGCTAATGGAATATTTAAATCATTTTCGCATTATTAAGTCGGAGTGGGCGCTTTTGTTTCGTCAGGAATCCATTTTGGAGATTGCGATCAGTCATGGATTCAACAATGTGAATTCTTATAATCGTCTGTTTAAAAAATATAATAACTGCACGCCGTCCGAATTTCGCAAACGTCATCGTTCCAATATCACAAAATATCAAGGATGATTGACAATATTTGTGGAGAAAGCTACCGCTCAAATTCTTATACTCAAATAAATTGTAAGCGTTTCCTTTTTAGGGAGGGTACTTTATGAAGAGATGGTTTAAGCGGTTAGTTGTACCAGTCACGCTGCTTGCAAGTTCAGTACTATTGCTCGCGGGTTGTCAGACAGGTGCATCAAATCCAGCGAAGCAACAGGAGATTACGGTCTGGAGTTTTACGGATGAAGCAGACTATGCCATTGAGAAATTCGAAGAGAAGTATCCAGATATCAAAGTGAATTTCGTTAATATTCCAGGCAACTTTTACCTGACCAAGCTCAAATCAGCACTTCAGACCAGTTCCAAAGCACCCGACGTGTTTATGATTGAGAATGGAAATATTCGGGAACTCATTGATGTACCCTATTTGGAAAACTTGTCAGCTGCACCATACAACGCAAACGAGTTAATTAAGGAGCAGTACCCTTTTGTGCAGGCTAATGAGCAGGATAGTGAGGGAAACGTCAGGGCTATTGGATATCAAGGGACGCCTGGTGGCATCTATTATCGCCGTGATCTGGCGAAAGAATATCTGGGTACCGACGATCCAGATAAAGTCAGCGCTCAGATTGATACATGGGAGAAGATTTTTGCTATCGGAGAAAAAGTGAAAGAACAAAGTGGCAACAAGGTACATGCACTTGCGAACTGGAATGGCATAGCCAATTCATATGATGGAATTCCTTGGGTGAAGGACGGGAAGCTGGTTATTGATCCAACTTATATGAAAGTGCTTGATCTGGTGCGTGAGGCACGGGAACGGCATGTACTTGCTGAGTACGAGGATGGAAGCGCAGGTTATGCAGCCTCGATGCAAAAAGGAGAAGTGATGTTCTACCCGGCAGCGACTTGGGGACTTCAGTTTACGTTTAAAGCCAATGCACCCGATACCGAAGGCTTATGGGGGCTGGCACACGGGCCTTCGTCCTTCAGTTCAGGAGGGACTTACATTGCGATGTATAACAAGAGTGACCAGAAGGATGCCGCCTGGAAATTCATTCAATTTTACAACTTTGACCATGAATTTTTGAAGGGGCTTGCCAAAGAGCAGGATTACTTTACGAGTAACATGGTCGTGAATGACCAGCTTGCGGAATCGCTCACCTCGGCCTATCTGGGTGGACAAAAACATTTTGAATTTTTCTCGGAGGCCGCCAAGCAGGTTCCGGTGTATGAGCGAACCAAATATGACGGCATTATCAACACGGATATCTATCGAAATCTGCTGCAGCTGTATCTGAACGGTGATATCCAGACCAAGGAGGACGTGGTCAAACGCATTAAGCGTGATGTACGCTTAAGGTTCCCGGAATTAGAGGTAGAGTAAGTTTACTACTCCAGAACCTACGAAGTTAACTAAGTGTTTACACAAACAACGTAGAGGACAGAAGAAAGCTGGAAAAGCGAAGCGGTTGCCTAAAAGCTTTCTGCAAGAAA
Organism: Paenibacillus amylolyticus; assembly: GCF_003719335.1. Lineage (GTDB taxonomy): Bacteria > Bacillota > Bacilli > Paenibacillales > Paenibacillaceae > Paenibacillus > Paenibacillus amylolyticus_D. Next base: position 163,441 of record NZ_RIAS01000003.1, on the reverse strand, counting down.
GCTACTTCGAAAGCATTCGCTTATCACCGAATTTTCCCCTTTTAAAAAGGGAATCAGAAAATCCGGGGATAACAGCGATTGGAAGACTCTTCTGTCATCGAAGTGCTTGTGTAACCATCGTAGTTCGCTTTAGGTCAATTAATGATTGGGGGACAGCGTATGTTTGCCAAAACAATTCGCAAAGACCATTACGGGTACTACTTTATTGCTCCTTTTTTTATCGTGTTTGCCATTTTTGGGCTGTATCCGATTCTGTACTCGCTATATATCAGTTTCACGAACTTCGACGGAATCACCACGCCTGAGTTCGTCGGAATCGGTAACTATGTCGCCGTGCTTCAGGACCCGCTTTTCTACAAAACGTTATTTAATACGCTCTTTATATGGGGGGTGTCGGTAGTACCGCAATTGACGGTATCCCTCGTGCTGGCATTTATTTTAAACGATAAGCTGTTAAAGGGTCGGGATATTTTCCGGGCCGTATACTTTTTCCCCAACATCGTCACCGCGGCTTCGCTCGGTTTGCTTGTCAGTCTGATTTTTGATTGGCAGTCAGGCGGACTGAATCATTTCCTCATGCAGGTAGGTTTAATACAAGATCCGATCAATTGGAAAAATGACCCTTGGTTTATGCGATTAATTGTCTCATCGATCCTGTTCTTTCAATATTTCGGCTACTCGATGGTCATCTATCTGGCCGGTCTGCAGGGGATTGACCCGGCATTGCAGGAAGCCGCCCAGATTGATGGAGCCAAGAAAAAACATATCTTCATGCATATCATCGTGCCGATGCTTAAACCGATTATTTTATTCCAGATCATTACATCGATCATTGGCGGCATTCAGATTTTCGATCAGCCGTTTACCTTGACGAATGGTAATGGCGGTCCGGACCGCGCGGCAATGACCAGCATTATGTACCTCTATAATGTGGCGTTCCAGAGTACACGTTTTGGTTATGGAGCTGCCATTGCATTTTGTCTGTTCGTCATTATCATTCTGTTATCGGTTGCATCCTTCATCATGACCAAACGGAAGAGCCGTTCATAGGGAGGGAGAGATTGTATGCAAACTGCTAAGGTTGCCGCGCAGCGAGAGGCCGTAGTTCAGCATCATGCGCTTCGTCAGCGGCTGACATTGGGGAAAATCCTCATTTATCTGTTTCTGATCGCCCTCGCTGTCTTGTGTGTGATTCCGTTTTACCTGATGCTGATCTATTCTACACATAACAATGCGTCGATTGCTTCGAGTTTTACGTTTCTTCCGGGTACGTTTCTGATAGACAATTATGTGAATATGGCTTCTAAAATTAACATCTGGCGTGGCTTCGCCAACAGTTTTTTTATCGCTGGCAGCTCCACCGTACTGTCCCTGTATATCGGTGCTTTAACGGCCTACGGCTTTGCCAAGTTTAATTTTAAAGGCCGTACCGGATTGTTCTTGTTTCTGCTCGCCACGATGATGGTTCCGGGTCAACTGGCGCTAATTGGGGTATACCGGCTGTTCAGTACGCTTGGCCTGCTGGACAGTTATGCAGCGATTATTCTACCTGCGGCGGCGAATGCCTTTAACGTATTTTTCATCAAACAGTTTATGGAGAGCAGTATTCCCGATGAGATCATTGAATCATCCCGCGTGGACGGTGCGAATGAGTTCAGAACATTTAATCAGATTGTGCTGCCCATCCTTGGGCCAGCGATCTCGGCTCTGGGGATTTTCACCTTTATCGGGTCATGGAATAACTTCCTGACACCACTCGTACTCTTTTTCTCCCTTGATAAGTATCCGCTGCCTGTGTTGGTGGCTCTAGTTCAGGGCTACTACGGTATGGATTACGGATTGTTGTATCTGGGAGTAGCAATTTCCATTTTGCCGATTATTGTTGTGTTCGCCGTATTTTCCAAGCAGATTATCGGAAGTGTCGCTTTGGGTGCTGTTAAAGGATAGTTACATGAACAATCTTCACAGTGTAAGTTAATGTTAGTTTAGAAGAGAGTCGCTCGCGGAGCGGCTCTTTTCGTCGTTTCCACTGCATATTTCTGGTGAAGGAAGCAAATGATATCTTTTACTGAGAATACTTGGACTTATCGGTGGAAAGGGGGTGGAGCCCATGAGTCAAAACAGCCAAAATACAAATTCTAACTCAAGCACAAACTCAAACACGAATACGAACTCAAGTACAAATACCGAATCAAGCACAAATAATAATACAGACACCAATTCAAACTCAAGCACCGCAGAACAACAGGATTCGAAGCAAGATACAGATCAGTCAACCGAGCAAAATATGAAACAGGATACAAAAGAAGAACAGAAAGAACAAGAACAAGAACAAGAACAAGAACAAGAACAAGATCAGCAAGAAAAAGAAAAAGAAAACGGCGAAAAATCAACACAGAATACCGATCAAAACGCGGAGAAAAATACGGATCAGGATTCAAACGAGAACGAGAAGAAGAAAGAGAAGAAAGAGAAAAAAGGCAAGGATCAATCGGATCAAGAAGGACAATCGGATCAAGAACAAGAAGAAACGCGTCAGGACTTGCCCTTAACAGGGGATCTGGCCATTGATGAAGAGACATTGCGCGCCGTATTTACGGACTGTTCCGATGTGATTTTTCATTCATTCGAAACCGCGGGCTTCACCTCGGCATTATGTGTATATTGTGTGGGTTTATGTGATACTGAGCGGCTTGAGCGTCAGGTGTTAGCCCCTGTTCAGGAGATTGGTTTGGAGTCTGCACAGGTTCCTCTATCTTCCGTAAAAACCGTGGAAACGTCCAAACAGGCCGCAGAAGCGATATTGGAAGGAGAAGCACTTCTACTTCTGGAAGGCTCCAATGTGGCAACAACGTATCCGCTCTATAAAGCCGCTAATCGTTCGACGGAGGAACCACTAGCTGAATCTACGGTTCGTGGTGCAAGGGATGGCTTCACCGAATCGCTCACAATGAATCTTTCTTTGGTTCGTAAACGGCTCAAAACACCTGCACTAAAATTCCGAACACGCACCGTTGGTGAAAGCTCCAATACCAGCATTGCACTTGCGTACGTGGAGGGTATTATAGATGCCTCTTTGGTGAAAGAGGTAGAGCAGCGACTTGATCGGTTAAGAGTCCGCGACATTCTGGAAAGTCAGTATATTGAAGAAGATATCATCGATCAGCGATTCTCACCTTTTCCTCAAATGATTGCTACTGAACGTCCGGACGTTGTGGCCTCCAATCTGATGGAAGGGCGGTTTGCGATACTGGTGGACGGAACACCGTTCACACTGGTGGCTCCTGTAACGCTGTTTTCGATGCTTCAGTCACCTGAAGATTATTATCAATATGTGTTTATGAGCGTATTTCTCCGCTGGCTGCGATACGTATTTTATGTTCTGTCACTGCTGCTGCCCTCGGCTTATGTCGCGATCACGACCTATCACCAAGAGATGATTCCTACAGTATTACTACTCAGTATCGCTAGAGCGAGAGAGGAAATTCCGTTTCCCGCACTTGTAGAGGCACTTATTATGGAAATTGCCTTTGAAGCACTCCGGGAAGCTGGTGTTCGCCTGCCCAAACAGGTAGGTTCCGCGGTCAGCATCGTCGGCGCGCTCATTATTGGACAGGCTGCAACCACGGCTGGCATCGTCTCCGCTCCGATGATTATCATCGTTGCGATCACAGGGATTGCATCCTTTATGATTCCACGCTACTCCGCTAGCATTTCGACACGATTGCTTCGTTTTCCCATTATGCTTTTGGCTGGAACGCTGGGTTTAATCGGGGTTATGTTGGGTATCATTTTGATCGTCATTCATTTGAGCAGTCTTCGCTCATTTGGGGCACCGTATCTGTCTCCAGTTGCACCGACGAATGCCAAAGGGTTGAAGGATTTGTGGTGGCGTCCAGCACCTTGGAACAAGCCACGATAGGAATTAAATTGCGCTTAATGATTTAGAAGAGGGGCGGGAAGAGTCATGTTAACTGACCAAGGAAGAATATCTGAGACACAGCTGGCTTTCATGATCTTCCCAGCTGTTATAGCCACTGCGATCTTGTCTGTACCTGGAATCACAATGCATTATGCCGGACATGATATGTGGTTATCTCCCATTATTGGGTCGGTTATAGGACTTGCAGCGATTGGTGTTTCACTTGGCCTTGCGCGGATGTATCCCGGAAAATCCCTCATTCAATCGAGTGTACTCGTAGCCGGTCTCATTCCAGGCAAGCTTGTGGGACTTATTTATATTTTGTTCATGCCTCATCTAACCGGGCTGATTATAAGGGAATATGGCGAGTTTATTGCTAATAATGCACTTCCACGCACACCGATGTTTGTAATCATGGGCACCATGATGCTCGTTTGTGCGATTAATGTCAGACTTGGTATTGAAGTGGTTGGCAGGACAGCACAGGTTTTTGTGACACTGGTCATGGCTATGCTGGGTCTTGTTTTTGTACTGCTCATTGGGGAATTGCATCCGTCTGAATTGTTTCCTTTTATGGAAAATGGGCCAATGCCTGCCGTCAAAGGAGCGCTCGCTCCTGCCGCCTGGTTTAGTGAATATATCGTGATTGCCTTTCTCCTGCCGTATGTAAATCGCCAAAAAAGAACCGCTCATGTGATGCTCGGATCTTTATTTACAACAACAATAGTAATGACTGTTATTAATGTGGTATGTCTCTTTTTAACTGGAGATTTGACAGACACGTTTGTTTTCCCGGTGATGATTGCTGCCCGGTACATTACGATTGCAGACTTTTTACAACACATTGAATCCCTTATTATTGCCGTGTGGATCTTTGGCATGTTTGTGAAGGTTTCCGTGTTCCTGTATATATCTGTTACGTCGACAGCGGAATGGTTTGGTCTGAAGGATTACAAACCGCTAGTGAGCCCGCTCTCCCTTCTCTGTATGATTTTTTCGTTTTGGGTAGCTTCCAGCAGTTCCGGGTTATCCAGTTTGGTGAGTCCTTCAGCCAATTTGTATACGATCGCCGTTTTGCTGGTTCTTCCGGGGTTGACTTACGGGATAGCTTGGGTGAAAAAGGGGTGGGCTTATGTGCGAAAAAAACGTACGGATGCCTAAACCCATCAAAAAAAGAATGATCCCAGTATGCAAGGCGTGGCTTCTTGTTTGTGTATGCTGCACATTACTCACGGGATGCTGGGATCGGATTGAGATTAATGATCTCGCCATTGTGCTGGCAACCGGAGTGGATTACAAAAATGATCAGATCGAACTGACATCACAGATATTTATTCCCCGCAAAGCCGGGGGAGGAGACAGTACGGGCAGTGGAGGCAGCCCAAGCGGGGTAACACTAACTCGATCGGCTGAAGGCCATACCATTGCAGAGGCTCTGAATCGCTTGCAACGGAAAGTGCCGAGAAATATGTTCTGGGGACACTGCGAAGTAATTGTGATTAGCGAAGACGCAGGAAAAAAAGGCATACGCGAATTCATTGATTTTTTCCTTCGATACCCCCAGATCAGGGAACATGCTTACGTGTTTTCGACACCTGACCCTGCCAAAAACATTCTTGCCTTGCTGGACCCATTGGAACGAAGCTCTGCCGAATCCTTGCGTGAGATGGCCAATATGAAACTGGGTACACGGATAACCGTTTTGGAACTCGCTCAATCGATCGAAGGCCCTAACCAATCTGTCATTTTGTCCCGTATGTTGACTCTTCCACCTGACGAGGGGCAGGATAAATTAACAACGACACCATATATCAAAGGACTAAGTCTATATAAGGGCGATACGTTTAATCGGAGTGTACAGGAGCCGTTAACCGTCGGCATTTTAATGCTCGCTAATGAATTAAACAACATTATCATGCCTGTAAATGTAGAGCCGGAGAGAGGTTCTTTTTCGATCCAGCCGCTAGAAGTGAAGACGATTTTGAAGCCGAATATTTCAGGTTCTCAGTGGAGTATGCAGGTGGATGTGCAGACACGGGGAGAAGTCTTGCTAAATACAACAGATGGGAATCTTACAGATCCTGCTGTACTGAAAAAGCTGGAGGAAACCTGGGCATCTCAACTGAAAGAAATGGCAGAATCGGCACTCCGGTTATCCCAGCGAGAGATGCGAACGGATCTGTTTAAGTTCGCGGTGGAGTTTCGCAGATATTATCCGAAACAGTGGAAGGAGCAGGAGAAGAGATGGGAGCAGATCTACTCCGAGCTGGATGTAGATCTCCAGATACATGCGCAGGTTGTACGTACAGGTAAATCTGCCGGGCCTCAGGGAATCCCGGATGAGCAGGGGAGATGAGCGTTTAACCGTGGCAGTAACAGCATTGCTCATAGGGATACAAGATATGATAGACAGAAGGTGATAAGTCATGAAGATTGCTTCAATGCTAGGTATTCTGTTGTTAGCCGGAACGATCATCTATGTGGAATGGAAACGTAGCGAAGAAAAAAAAGTCCGGATGATCACAGCAGGAATCAGCGCTGTCAGTGCGGTTATTGGCACGATCCTGTTATTTGATCCCCGGTTGCCGGGACCGGGTTTGATCATTAAGCTGCTGTTTGGCAGTATAGATAAGGTCATGAAATGAAAAGAGGATTTACGGATTGAATCCATAAGATTAGAACAAACATAAGTTAGAGAAGCACATATAAGAGCATCAGTAAAAATGAGTACACAAAAAAGCACGCTCCTTGACTGACTGCACAAGGAACGTGCTTTTTCTTGCTTCTTTTGAAGCAGATCCTTAAGTTCAATATAGCTATAAGAAGATGGCTTTATTATTCCTTGATTACTGATGCTTGCACAGCAGATTGCATATCTGCGCTGTACGTGCGGAATAAGCCGAGTCGCCAGAAGGCTGCACCCTTCAGATCGTATCGCTTGGCAAGTCCAAGTTTGTCCCCGACAGATGCAGGTGTCTCACTATTGATACTGATGCCAAGCAAAAGCTTTTCTTTGGGCACTCCTGCCTTGAGTGCAAGTACAATAGCCTGATTAACCAGGCTGTTCGGCTCTGCAACTTGGGCTTTGGTTCCTGCAGGATTATATTGGTAAGCCATAATGATAAGGTCATCTGCCAGCGTAGCCAGTGTTTTGTAATCATACCCTTTGTATGCGCTATTGAGCGGAGGAATAGCCAGAGAGAGGGCAATCTCTTGAGGCAGCGATTCCCTCAGTTGTTTCACGTACTGATTCAGCAATTGTTGTTGCTCTACAGCGTCCAGCTTGAAGCCGAGTCCTTCAAAATCAAGCACAACTCCACCAAAACCATACTCCTGAATGGCTGCTTGAATGCCTTCGATAGACTTTTGCCTTAAACTGCTGTCACTCAGAACTTTAGTTAGCTCGCCATTTCCATCCAGGGCATACACCATCAAACTGGGCTGGATTTGTTGACTGGCCGCGTCAGCCACAATGGATTTAGGGGTTACTTCACCAGCGGCAGCAGGAACCTGATATTCTTTCCCTTCCAGCGTAAACGTACCATCCCGGTCAATGCGGCTCCAGCCAAAAGCAACCGAGTTCATAGAAGGTAACAGATCTATCTCGTGGTAGGCTTTTACGGCATAGAAGGCTCGGAGATGCATTTCACGTTGCGGTGAAGTCATAGAAACTGTTCGTGTCGTCTGATCCCAGCCTGTGCGGACGCCGAACTGGCTGCTGAAGGAACTTAGAGGAATGAGGACACGGCCTTCGTGTTGCAAAGGTGGAGCAGCAAGGTTCACTTTAGTGCCATTTACAGTGGCGGTCTTCCTGCCCACCTGAAGTACGACTTTCGTCGTTTTCCCTTTGGATGTATTCACCGCAGTTACGGTCTGTGTTTTGTTGTTCCAGTTAATATCGATGCCGAGAGCTTCTCCGACTGTACGGAAAGGCACATAGGTTACCCCTTTATCAATTCGAGGTGCTGCATCGAACGTTAAGGGCGCATGATCCAATTGAACAGAAATCGCAGGGGCTGCTTGGAGTTTATGGGATTGAGTTGCAGGTATACTGCCTATCATGGATATTACCATGACGGCTGCCACAGCGATTTTTCCAGTACGTTGCATGAACATAAAAAGGTGTACCTCCAGGCGTTGTGGTTTTTGAATAAGTCTACCAAACTAATGAAATTCGGCAAATCTATCATAACAAAATTTTCATATTGTTCCAATACGAGAAAACATAGAGTCTGCATAACACAAGCTTAGTGGAAAGTATAGTGGAGTATATGGTGTTAAAGGAGTGTGACTCTTTGCCGAACTCTACAGGGTTCATCTACAATCCGGCTTCAGGCCCGACACAGTCTACGCAGATTATCGTTACTTGCATTAACGACTCACTTAATGCTCCTGTTAATGTTGAACTGGAAGTTTTCAGATGGGACACGGCACAACAAGCACGTGTTCCTATTGGTCATGATTTAGTTGAAATTTTGCCGCAAGCCACAAGGACCTTCATTTATCCGTTGATTAATGCTGCTTTTTTTGAAGTGCAAAGTGATTTTTTCAGTGCAACGAGTACCATTATTCATGTCTATGGCGTTGATTCTACGGGTCAGATTATACAGCGCGTCCTTCAATCTGAAATGACGTTAATTGACCGATTTACTAATATCCCTTAGAAAAAGAGGTGATAAGAATGGCCGTTGTGAATATTACCGGGGCTTTAGGAGGGAACCAGTTCGAACCTTCCATTGCGGTTAACACATTGAATCCCAATATTATGTGTGTCGTTGCTGTCGATACAAGCACGGGGCCGACGCTTACGGGGTTTTATCGCTCCATCGATGGTGGAACGACCTGGTCCACAACCGTACTTACACAACCCGCAGGCTATTCAGGGGCGGAAGCACCGACCATCGACTATACGTTTCCGAGCACGTTTATCGTCACAGTACATTTATTTAACGGAATCAATGACGGAACGATTGTAAGTTATACTTCCTTTGATGATGGGGCTACGTTTCAGCCTCCAGTCATTGTGCAACTGGGATTTGGAACCATCGTGCATAATGATGAACCTTTCATTGCTGTAGATCGCTCTCCTGGCAGTCCATATCGAGGCCATGCGTATGTAGGTTATACACCGCTTGCAACAACTTCTTCTGCTATTTTTACTCAAAGATCTGTTGATCAAGGACTCTCGTGGGAACCGCCAGATCGACAATCGAGTCCTCGTGGAATTCATGACCGGGCAGCTTTGGCCGTTGGTTTCTCCGGCGAAGTCTATGCAGGTTATATCATTACAGGCCCAGCCAGCCCTTCGGCATTGCTACGCATATCGTATGATGGCGGAATCAATTATCAACCGCCTATAGAACGGCAGTCAACGTTTATTTCTTCCGTTGTGCCATCGCCATCGCCTCTGCCTGTGCCCAACTATAATTTTCGAGTGCAAACCAATCTCAGTTTGGCAGCTGACATATCCATTGGACCGAACAGCGGCACCGTGTATGCTGTATGGAATGACGCTCGCGCGGGGTATACCGATGTTTTGCTATGTGAATCTCCAGATGGGCTGCTTTGGTCAGATCCGATAAGCATTACTAGCGCACCGCCAGGTACGCAGAACTTTTTTCCGGCCATCACCGTTTCTCCATTCGCGGGAACGATTCGGGTAATCTATTACAGCAATCGAATTGACGGGTTTCTACTGGACGTATTCGTTGCAGAGTCCTTTGATGGCGGAGCAAGCTTCAGTAATCGCCGCCTAACAACGACCTCATTTAATCCGAATGGTGTCTCTCCAGTGCCAACCGTTCTAATCGGCGACTATATTACAGCAGCTACATATGCTCCGGATAATCTGGCTGCCGTGTGGATGGCAACTACACCCCCGACTGGCAAGCTGGATGTTTATTTCGGAAATTAATCTTATGTATAATCGTCCCATACCTGTTTTCTACAATGCATATGCAGATTACAGGGATGGGGCGTTAGGCATTACATACGAGACCGTAATCGAAAACATTAATCAGAAACGATAAATCCGTCGAAGCTTTCGGGACCTACCCGGACTGTGCCAAGTAGATTGGTGCTGATAAAAGCAGTATACGTTATTTGTGGAGTTACAGGCGGGTTATAGTCATTTGCAGAAAACATGATGACCTCGGGCACAAGCAATCCGTTCAAACCAAACGTGTGATTCGCTGAATATATGAGAGGATCCGTTGCAACCGTACCACGTACAATTGTGATTCGGACTTGGAAAAGAGCGAGTGGAAGCTGAACTGTAATCGTTCCTTTCAGAGAAACTCTGGGATTAGGGCCTGCCCCTGCAGTCAGTAACCCGATCTGTGCAAATAATGTAGGGGTATTAATGACGGGAATAGGAATGGCAATGGAATTAAATGTAGCTGCATTCAACGATACCCTTGCATCAAGTAGTTGGGTCATATGATATTCCTCCTTCGCATTCAGATAGAATACTATATTCAATGAGGTCACATTCGCATGGACGAGCGCTTAGGACTAGCCAAATTAGGAAAGTTACATGGACTATTAAAGCGCTTTTGAACGTATGTTTTGACACATCAAGAACGAAATGAGAAAATACGTTTCTATGATATAAAGTAAAAATAAATAATTTGAAGTTGGAGGCATAACGAGATGAACCAGCGTTTTAAAATAACGAGATCGATGCAGGAAAACAATTCGGAACAACATATTTCTGTGGAGGAATGCAAAGCATATTTTGCTACCAAGCCGGAGTTTACCTACTCCACAGTGCTTAATATCGTCGGGGCGGAGAGTACGATGACCATTGAAGGTGACTTTTTTATGTGGGAACATGAAGGACAACAATACCCATTCCGATTGTATATGGGGGAGTTGTACGTTGCTATTTCGAACGAAGCCATCGTTCCGGTTATGATGGAAGCGGCGTCGCAACTGCATGCGGATATTGTAGAGGGATAGTTGTCTAGTGCTCCGAGGCAGTATGAAGAGGCAAGCCAAAAGAGAAGTACACCTGTATTTCGACAAAATAATTAGCAGTAAACATCATACTTGATTGGTTAAATGAGACTAAAATACCATGTTATTTACATTTAATAAATTGTAAAATGTGGATATCTCATTTCACAGGAGGATGATCTGATTGAAAAGGTTAAGACCACTGCTAATTATTTTGATGAGTACGATCTTTGCTTTTACTTTACCTGGAATTGGGCAGAGTACGACCGCTTCTGCTGCCACTGCGCGGACACCTATTGTCTTTGTTCATGGATTGACAGGGTCGGACAGCAATTTTGCTTTAATTGAGAGATACCTACGGGGTGAAGGATGGTCAAGTGATGAATTATTTGCCATGGATCTCCCGAGCAAAGCAGGGAATCAGCTGTTGAACTCTGCGGCGATCAGCCGATTTGTGGACGATGTGCTTCGCCAAACGGGGCATTCTAAAGTTCATATCGTTGCACATAGCATGGGCGGAGCTAACAGCCTGTACTACATATTGAACCGCGGAGGCAGAGATAAGGTGGATAAATTGATTACGCTGGGCGGGGCGAATCGGTTGACAACGAACAGCGCACCAAGCGGCATTAGAGTTACCTCAATCTATTCAACCAGCGACACCATTGTTTCGCCTCTTTTATCCAGACTGGACGGGGCAAACAATATTTCCGTTAATCTGGTATCTCATATCGGATTGCTCTATAACTCAAGGGTAAATGCATTGATTAAGGCCGCACTCATCGAATAGGGTGGTTTAAGAACTTATATACTCATCATATATTAGCGCTTATAACAAGACTGACCACTTCTGGTCAGTCGTTTTTTTCAAGACTAAGGTGGTGCTCACAACCCCATAAGTTGAAAGATCGAAAACAATCCAAGGATAGAACAAGGCAGCGTCATCACTGTGTTGTGTTTTTTGCGTTTGCCTGCATTTCAGGGTGCTGTAGATGCTTTTCAATCCATACTTAACCTTCTAAGCATGATAAGATAGTATATTAGTATGAATAAAACGGCTTGTGTTCGAGGAAGGCGGGATGGGATGTATCATGTAGCGATATGTGACGACAACGAGCAACAGCGAGAACTGGTGAGGCATATGTTGACAGTGTTCTCGCTCAAAACCAATATCGAGTTTCATATCACGATGTTCAGTTCAGGAGAACAACTTCTGGCTCATTATAAAGATCAGAGAGAGACGTTTCACCTGCTCATTCTGGACGTAGAGATGGGTGGGTTGAATGGTATACAGACAGCACAGGAAATTAGAAAACTCAAGATCATGGATGTGCAAATCATGTTTTTGACCAGTTATCCGGAGTATATGGTTCAGAGTTTCGATGTCATGACGTTCCAATATTTGATCAAGCCGATTCAAGAGGCTGTACTGGAAGAGAAGCTGATCAAACTGCATCAATATTTTCAAGCTATGGATAAAAAGTATCTGGTGATTAAATCAGATTACGATGATTTGATGTTGAAATATGAAGATATTTTATGGATTGAGGTGATCAAAAGCCTCACGGTTAAAAACAAGCTAAAGGTGATTACTCGTGATAACTCTTATGAAACCAAAGGTATTCTATCGGCTTATGCTACAACGCTGACAGAGCACGGTTTTATGCAAATTCACCGATCTGTGCTTATTAATCTAATGCATGTACACAAGTTCACGGGGGCACAAGTCACGATGCTGGATGGAACCTCTTTACCTATAGGTCGTTCCAAAATCAAAGAAGTCAAGGATACGTATACCAAATACATGATCATGAGGGTTCAGTAAAATGATTATTTTGCAACTGGTACCCGTCTTTGTTATGACCCTGCTCATGACGTTTCAAGCCAATTATTATTTTGATGCTGTGCTGGGCAAATCCAGACGTAAACCCCGCAGAACGATCTATTTTGTTGTGTTTATCCTGCTCGATTTCTTTTATTTGGCTACGCGTTTACCTTCTTTTCTTTCGACTTCGCTTGCATTGATCTTTATCTTTACTCTGGCACAATCCTACCGGGTAGAATTAAAACTGAAGATTATGTTTACGGTTATGTATGCAGCACTGCTAACAACAGTGAACATCATTTCAGTGTATATTCTGAGTGTGATTGATGGAATTGACTATCTGAAAGAGGCTCTCTATGGACCAGAAGCTCTATGGTTGTTCACCAAAGTGATGCTGTTAGGATGCAGCATTATGTTTGTTGTGATCCCCATTGTTCATCTCATTGCCAAACGCAGGAGCTTCAGAGTGCATCATCGGTCTTATCTTTTATTTTTGATCGTAACTGCGATTACGGTGTACCAGATCAATGTCATTTCAATATATAGCGAAAAAAATATTTTTTATATTTTTTCGGTGCTAGGCTCCCTTTTTCTCAATGTATTTATTGTATATGTGTTTGATAATATCGTGGAGAAGGCGCATCTCGCTCATGAGAATGAACAATTGCAGCGGCAGATGGATTACCAGGATGCCAACTACGAAAAGACCGTGCACAGTTTCAAAAGCATTAAAAGTATTATCCACGATATCCATCAGCAGTTTCTATATATCGAAGAGTGTGTGAAACGTAACGAACTTGCGGCAGCAACAGAGCATATGCATGTTACTATGAACACCATTGAGCATGCTTACCAACGTGTGAATAGCGGTAATCTGGTCATTGATGCTCTGGTTACGAATACGCTGACCGTCGGGCAGGCGAACGGCATTCGAATCGATACGCGCATCAATCTCCATTCTCAGCATATAGGCATTGAACGGTATGATTTGTGTGTGGTGCTCGGAAATATCCTGGATAATGCAGTTGAAGCATCCAAGAAAGTACGCGTCGCCGAGGATCGTTATATCGTAGTATCTATTTATTCCACAGCTTCTGCTCTGGTAATCCAGATTATGAATCATACAGCCCAACCGGCAACGGATCTCAACAGTGACAAAACGGATTCAGAATTTCATGGTTTTGGCCTGACCAATATATCCAGAATATGCAATAAATATGGAGGGCACATGACCATTGAGCAAGCACAAGGGTCTTTTAACAATATGGTCGTTCTTCCGTACAACAAAAACAACGTCTGAACTGTCGTTCAGGGGTTGTTTTTTTCCATTCGGGGTTCTTTTCCGCTGGCTATGCCTTTGCCGGATATGATGAATTCATTCAAGTATATCGATCTGAAGGAGGAAGTATGGAATGAAAAGGATAATTACGGTTTTGTGTGCGTTTATGCTTATTATCATGCCTGTAACTGGAGTCAAGGCTGAGGCGACTGAAAAGCAGGCGATTCAAGCGAAAGCTAAACAAATCGCTGACATGCTGGTTCAGAATTACGGCGTCACAAGTCTGCAATATGCGATTATGGAAAATGGGGAAATGATTTTATCGGACGGCGCTGGATTTCATGATAAGGCGAACCAGAAAGCCGTGGACAAAGACACCATGTACGGTATAGGCTCCGTAAGCAAAATGGTAGTCACTACTGCGGTCATGATGTTGGTCGATTCTGGTGAAGTTGACCTGGATCAGCCACTTACCACGTATATTACCGATTTCAAAATGGCAGATCCCCGCTATAAGGAAATCACACCGCGTATGTTAATGAATCATTCATCCGGCTTATATGGTTCGCAGTACGGAAACAGCATACTGTTTAATGATAACGATACACGTAATCATGATGAACTGCTGATCAAACTTCAGGCCGAACGTCTCAAGTCTAAACCCGGGGAATACTCGGTCTATTGCAATGATGGCTTTCAATTGCTCGAGATTTTAGTTGAGCGCGTGAGTGAACTAAGTTACAGCAAATATGTGGAACAGTTTATAAGTAAGCCGTTGCAGCTCGATTCTACGAAGACACCACTGGATTCTTTCGACAGAGGAAAATTAGCTGCAACCTATTGGCCAACATTTAAACCGAAGATGCCTGTTGAAAATGCGAATATCATCGGAACGGGTGGCATTTATTCAACGGCTGAGGAGTTAACACAATTTGCGGAGTTGCTGATGGGCAATCGCCCGGATCTTCTATCGGAGGCTTCTGTTAAAGCGATGCAAAGTCCAGAATATCGCAAAGGTATCTGGGTATCTGACGAAATCAATTCGTTCAACTTTGGACTCGGCTGGGATGCTGTAGAACTTGCTCCATTCAGTGAGTATGGCATTAAAGCACTGACCAAGGGTGGCGATACGATCATGTATCACGCTTCATTAATTACGATTCCAGAGCACGACATATCCATGGCTGTGTTATCCTCAGGTGGATCTTCTGTTTTTGACCAGATGTTTGCCTCTAAAGTGTTGCTGGAAGTACTGAAGGAACAGGGCATCATTGATAACATCAAACCGGATCGTACCTTCTCTGCGCCAGTTCAGACCGAGATGCCTGCTGAGCTGCAAGATTACTCCGGTTTGTATGGAACCGTTGGTGCAACAACGGAAATCGATATTAAGAATGGAGCATTCACATTACCAGCTATGCTGGGCGGACTAATTGCTGAACAAAAGTATGTGTATACAGGTGACGGGTATTTTACCAGCAAGGACGGAAGTGTGAAAGTAAGCTTTGTGAAAGAAAGCAACGCCAAGACCTATGTGAAAGTTCAAGGATATCTTAGCTTGCCAGGACTTGGACAGATGGGGATGAACACGTACGATTACCAAAAGCTGGAGCCTAACAAGCTGGATGCAGTTACCCAAGAGAAGTGGGTTGCACGGAACGGTTTGAACTATTTTGCGCTGGACGAAAAAATTACATCGCTCTTCTACCTGGTTCCATCACAGCTCATTAAAAACTTCAAGGTCAACACAGAGCACGGTTATGTGAATGGGACGCAAATTAAAGATGTGAACCATACCGTTAATGTTGCAGAGATCCCGATTATGAATGGCCGAGATGCTTTTGACCTGGAATTAATGAAGAAAAAGGATGCAGAAATTTTAACCCAGAACGGACAGCAGTACATTTCGGAAAAGGCGATTCGTCCTATTTTTAGTGGGAAATCAGGAATTGCGACCATTCCAGCAAATGGTCAAGCGCGCTGGTATGCGATTGACGGGAAATCTGCTGAAAAGACGATAACGGTGGATTCTCCTGAGCAAGGTGGTTACGCGGTTTATAATGATCAAGGTCAGGTGCTACAGTTCTCTATCGCGACTGGCGAACAGACAACCAAACTTCCGAAAAAAGGATTTATTGTATTTGGGGGTAAAGCCGGGGATGTCTTCCAGATTCGTTTAAAATAAAAAAACGATTTGAGTACAATATTCATTACAAAGGGCTGCCGTAAGGCGGCTTTTTGTATATTTGAATTTTCTTCATTCAGAATGGTACATTTTGGATGAGTGCTACGTTATATAAGTGATGGCATACATCTACTTTCGTCAGGAGGAATAACGACCATGGAATTAAAAACTAAACATTCTACTTCTGTAACTCACAAGACACGTAAACTGAAACCCGTTATCGCTGGACTGACCGCTGGAGTACTCATGCTACAATGCGCTGTCGCGGCTTTACCTTCCCAAGTTTATGCTGAGCAAGCAGATATCTCCGCACGTAATTGGTATGCCGGACAAAACCTGCATTTACCTGAATTGAAACCTTCTTGGACGGCTAAGGTCGATAATTATCTGAACATGAACGAATCATTTATAGCGAGTAACGCTGTTGCAGAAGATGGGAAAATATTTACGTTTAGAGATTCAAAACTAATCGCGCTGGATGCAAAGACAGGCAAGGTATTATGGACTTATGGCAGTAAATTAACGCCAACGATAGCTTATCTGGATGGTGTTCTCTACGGACTTAGTGGTAGTCACAAGCCTTATGCTTTGAATGCCAAAACGGGCAAAGTGAAGTGGCAGTCCGACATAGCGGTTGCTAGCGATACTGATCCTTATACCAAAGCTGTCATCCCGACCCCCAATATGTTATACGTTATTTACGGTAGTCAAACCTATGCATTCAATATGAAGTCAGGTAAACTTCAGTGGAAAGCTAATGAATCGGCTGGAGAAGGGAATGGAACAGAGTATTTGGTAGAATCCGGGGGCGTTGTCCTTCGAAGTTTCATGGTGCAGGGTGCTCTGACCTCTATTCAGCTTAACGCTTATGATCAGAAAACAGGCAAGAAACTATGGGGCAAATTCGGTCAGGGAGATGCCATTCAGATCAAAAACGGACTTGTCTATTCGGTGGATTATCATTCACCCATGCTAGAGGATGATGAGTCCTCACCCGTTCGAAAATGGACGATCAACGTATATAACTTGAAGACAGGAGCGTTAAAAGGAAGTCAAGAATACAGCTGGAATCTGTCTGGACAAGCCCCATATGTAAATGGTCGTGGAGGAATTATGGCCTTCGAAGGCAAGCTGTATATGGAACAGGACGGCAAAATTGCAGAGTATGCGCTTGATCAATATAAGTCTGGAGATGCCCCATTACGCACATTCTTGAAACCTTATGGCGAAAATATGGAAATGCTTGGTGTCGCACAGCAGCGTTTGATATTCAGAAATCCTGCCAATGGAGAACTTGCTGCAGTTAAGCTGGCTAATGGACAGAATGTTTCATGGAACGGGGATGCTCCTGTTTCGCAGATTGATATATATGGAAAAGGGTTGTACCGGGCACAACGCAATGGCACAATGGTGGCGATTAATATGGTCACAGGCCAACCCGTTTTTCGTGTGAAAACGGGGGGAGATATGTATAATCAAACGCTAAAAACGGGAGATACGATCATTATACATTCGGAAGGTAAAATCGCAGGAGTTAGGTTACCTGCATCTTTAAAGTAAGTTTTAACGCGCCTGATTTGACTTCGAGTTTACTCTAAGGTGTAGACTGATTATGGAAGTCCCAACAGGGATTAATACGATAAGCAGCTATAAGTGAGAGTATGAAGGAGCTGAATCAAATGAATATGAACAAAGAGACAAGAACAGTGCAACAGAATATACATTCAGGTTTTGACAAGAGCAGTACAGCGGATGAGGTATTACGCGGACTGGATCTATCAGGGCAGCTTGCCGTAGTGACAGGCGGATATTCCGGTCTGGGACTGGAAACGACACGTGCATTGGTGCGAGCGGGAGCAAATGTTGTTGTGACTGCGCGCAGACCAGAAGTTGCGCGTGAAGCTTTGGCAGATCTTGAGAACGTGGAAGTGGACGAGCTTGATTTGGCTGACTTGTCCAGTGTTGCTGCATTTGCGGAACGTTTTCTGGCAAGCGCACGCAGCATCGATATGTTAATCTTGAACGCAGGTATTATGGCCTGCCCAGAGACCCGTATTGGTGAGGGCTGGGAAGCACAGTTTGCTACGAACCATCTGGGACATTTCGCGCTAACCAATCAATTGTGGCCTGCGCTGGTCAGTGAAGGTGGAGCCCGTGTCGTTTCGCTTTCCTCCGCAGGGCATCATTTCTCACCCATCCGCTGGCATGATATTCATTTTGAACAGGGATACGAGAAGTTCCCGGCATACGGTCAGTCCAAAACAGCGATCAGCTTGTTCACGGTAGAACTCGATAGACTTGGCAAGCAGCATGGAGTTCGTGCATTTGCTGTACATCCGGGCGGAATCATGACTCCCTTACAGCGTCATATGCCCAAAGATGAGATGGTTGCTCTCGGTTGGATTGATGAATCCGGCAACGTGGCTAATCCGGGGTTCAAATCACCGGAGCAGGGTGCAGCAACCCAGGTATGGGCCGCAACTGCTCCCAAGCTTGAAGGCATGGGTGGTGTGTACTGTGAAGATTGCAATATCAGTGAGATGGCTCCCGAAGATGGCGGTTTTTACGGTGTGAAGCCGTACGCCATTGATGCTGAGCAGGCGGAGCGCTTATGGGCGTTATCTGCTGAATTGACGAAGACGGACATTCCGGCTAACGGACGGGAATGAAGCGGACTTCTATTCAGAAGCTAGAGAATGTTAAGAATATGTGGTAGAATGTTCAAGCGCAGCGGTTTATAAATCCGCAGCGCTATTATTTTTTATGCCTGACGATCTAATAAATGTTGTTCATTTATAATTTAACGTGTACTTGAGTACCTATTCAGCAAATAGGGGAATATCATTATAGTACACGGTTGAATTTCATCAGTATGTACAGGGAATTATGAGGATAGATTGTCATCGGAGTGTGTTTCGATTTACAATGTAGGAATCATGTTCTTTTTGAAGAACGCAGGGAGAGAAAATCATGAATATTTTTGAGAATCATATACCTAACGAAAAAGTGAAATGTAATGAACCGCTAAAAAATCATACGTTTATTCAAATTGGAGGCAAGGCCGATATTCTCGTTCATCCGACCACGGTGGAGGAGATCACCAAAGTGGTGGAAATAGCGAACAGCCATCAGTTGCCGCTGACCGTTATTGGCAAAGGCTCTAACGTTATTATTAAGGATGGAGGCATCCGGGGAGTCACGATTTCGCTCAGCCGCTTCGATCAGATCGAAGTCAGTGGAACACGCATCATGGCACAAAGCGGCTCCGATATTATTGACGTATCTAGAGCAGCTTTGGCACATAGCCTGACGGGAATGGAATTCGCCTGTGGCATTCCTGGTAGTACAGGAGGCGCTCTATATATGAATGCCGGTGCTTACGGTGGTCAGATCGCGGATGTAATTGAAAAGGCTACGGTCATTACCCGTGAAGGCAACGTTGTTGTTATTCCACGTGAAGAGATGAAGCTGAGTTACCGCAATAGTCTCTTCAAGATGGATCATTATATTATTTTGGATGCCGAGTTTACGCTTAGCGAAGGGAACAAAGAGGAGATCTCCAGCAAGATGAAGGAATTAACGTTCCTGAGAGAATCGAAGCAGCCTTTGGAATACCCTTCTTGCGGAAGTGTGTTCAAACGTCCGGAAGGACATTTTGCCGGTAAACTAATTCAGGATTGTCAATTGCAAGGCACCCGCATCGGTGGGGCTGAAATTTCAACCAAACATGCTGGATTTATCGTGAACGTGGATCACGCCACTGCCAAGGATTATGAGGATCTGATTCAGTTTATTCAGAAAAAGGTGTGGGATACGTTCCAGGTGGAATTAGAAACTGAAGTGATATTCCTTGGAGAATATTAATTCAGGACAGGATATAAAGATGGAGCACTAGGCCATGCCTAAAGCATGACTATACTATGTGCCGTTAATGAGATGAAGCCGCCGATTGGCGGCTTTTTTGTCGTAGATTATAGAAATGAAAGAACGATTATGATAATTATGGTAATATTAGATGGGTTTGTGTGTTGAATTAATTATTATCTATTTTTAAAAGGAGGCCCGAGCATGAGTAAAGGAAAGGGAAACATTCTCAAGATTATAGTCGTAACGATAGCGCTCTTAGCGATCTCTGTGATATCGGGATACACCTATATGTATATAAAAGAAAAGCCAGGTGGTCTGGCGGATCGGACATTGTCCAAAGCTATGGGACTGGACGAAACCATGTCGATTCCGATCGGCAGTACTCCTGAGGATGCAGTTCAACAATTCAGGGAGTCAACCTCTAATACCCGTTTAGTTCATCAGGAGCCTGTTGACGACGGGATGATCTTGTTTACGCAGAGAAAAAACAGTGAAGCAGCAAGTAATTTGCAGTTGGAATACGTACGAAAAAATAGTTTTGGGTGGAAGTGGGTGTGGGGCGGAGGTTATGGAATAGGGGATATAGATCCGTCTGAGTATGCATTGTATTATATGAATTTACCAAAGCTTGACGGGATAGACACTCCTTTTCCGATGGTATTTGGTACAATCGAGCATCCGGGTATCCAGCGTGTAACTGCTGAAACAGAGCAGAACGGCTCCATGTCCATAACGGAAGCCAAATTGATCAAAACAGATATGGGAGAGTATGTCTGGTTTATGATGCTGCCTTCATCGGAGGGTACACCATATACCGTTAAAGTATATGATGAAGAGGGGAAACAAGTTGGAAGCAAGCAAAATGAAATGGTAAACGATAGCGGATCAGTGACGCTGGGGAAAAGGTCAGCGTCAATGTGATCCGGACATAGCTCTCTTTGAAGCTATTTCGCTGTGCGATTGGCTTTCACATATTTGAGCTGTGCAACGATGATTACACTGATAATGACCAGCAGAAACCATGAACTGATCTTGCTGAAGCTTACCAGTTGCCAACTCTCATGCTGATCCGGATATTTCCAGCCATTAAAGAAGGTAGCGATATTTTCTGCCAGCCAGATAAAGAACCCTACGATAATGAAAGCAAGGGATAAAGGCATACGGTAGGTTGTATGGCGTACGCGGTAGATAATCCACGTTTTCCAGAAGACGACAAAGACCAGTGCTGTCAGCCACCAGCGAAAATCCGGGATAAAGTGATGCGTGAAAAAATTAAGATATATCGCTGCGCCAAGTAACATAGAGGGAGCCATGCCCGGCCAGCCGGTCATATCCATACGCAGCCTTCGCCAGATCTGGCACATGAAGCTGGCTACACTGGCGTACATAAATCCGCTGTAAAGCGGAACGCCCAATATTTTACTATACGCAGGTTCCGGATAAGACCATGATCCCATATGTACTTTGTAAATCTCCAGCAGGAGACCGATCAAGTGGAACACACATATGACCTTGATTTCATCCAATGTCTCTATCCCACTGCGAAACATCAAATATTGAACAGCAAGCAGAATAAGCAGGATTGCATCATAGCGATGGATATAAGGAAATGGAATGACCGTTGAAAGAGCCAGCGTACCAAAAATAGCTACGGGAAAAATGCAGCTCATGGCCTGATGATAGCCAAAATGTAATAACTGAATGATTGATTTCATAGGAAGTAGCTCCTTTTTGACACTTCTGATCTCAAGTAAATTTGAAAGTGTATAATTACTTAATATTAATCTAATCGATATTGTACCATTTGAAAAATAGAAAAAAGTGAAGAAGAAAGTTCATATTTTGTTCAAGTGTGCAGATTAGGTCTGGGATCGATAGAAAGAAAAAACGGAATAAAGTGAGTAAACGTAGGCTAAAGCCCTGTCATTTTATGCATGGGAGCAGCTTTAAATGTATATTCTTTGTTGCATATGATAAAATGGAATTCATACTTTAACATGAAACAGGGAGGCCGTCATGCAACTGATACAACCACAAGATATCCAGCTTCGGCTCGATCGCCTTGTTAATCAGGATGTATATATGCATCTTGAGATGACAACGGGCGCTTACGCTCAACATTACGATAGTTCACGGCATCCGGCTTCGGCTTTTATCACCAATGCGGCCATTCGATATACACAGGGCTCTATTTCAGGTGAGGGACCCTACCGTGTCGGTCTGAAGACGACAGATGGCTGGGTCTATGCTGAAGGGCTCACCCATATTGATGAGCAGGAACAAGATAGATTGATTATGGCCGGCCATGATACCCAGGGCAAACTGGTTGTGGCTCTGCAGCTGAGCCGGGAGAAGTTCTAATGGAAGTGGAGGAACAACATATGACAAAGAATGCACACGATGAGCATCAACGCATCCTGGTGGTTTATCCTCATCCAGACGACGAAGCATTCTCCGTATCGGGTACGTTAGCCAAATACATTGATTCTGGAGCACAGGTTACATATGCTTGTCTAACGCTGGGTGAGATGGGACGTAACATGGGGATTCCGCCGTTTGCGAACCGCGTGACCTTGCCATCTATCCGCAAAGAGGAGCTTATTGAAGCAGCTAGTGCCATTGGTATTCAAGATTTAAGAATGCTGGGCTTTCACGATAAAATGGTAGAGTTTGAAGATCCTCAATTGCTGGATGGCAGCATTATGGCTCTTCTTGAGGAGATTAAACCATCACTGGTCTTTACATTTTATCCTGGATACAGTGTTCACCCCGATCATGATGCGACAGGAGCCGCGGTGATCAGGGCTGTTAGCCGTCTACCGCTGGAAGAGCGTCCTGTCGTTCACTGCGTAGCTTTTTCTAATAATCATGAGCAGCATATTGGCAAGCCAGATGTAACCGTAGATGTCTCCCAATTTCTGGCGCAAAAACTGGCCTCGATTCGTGCCCACCGCTCGCAGTTTCAAGCCGCAGAGTTGCTTGGTAACCGCAAGCTAAACGATGAAGAACTTCAAGCACGCTTTGGGCGTGAACGGTTCTGGACCTATCCATTTGCATAAGTTCAAAGCTACTAAAGCCGCCAAATTGGCGGCTTTTTTTCATTCACTCACAATTTGGACACAAAAGAAAGCAAGCTATAGCCTAATGGGGCTATATGGGAAATCTATCATTTTCGATACACTGTGTGAAGGACTGGGATAACGCTTTACTGCGGCAACAATAAGAAGGAACGGAGGGAAGTGGTGATGATATGAATGCAAAATACAGGAGTAAAAATATGAACATTGATAAACGATTCAGGCTCGGGAAACGTCTTCTGGTTGCCCTCATTGTGATCGGACTGGGGCTCCTTCCAGTGTTTCAAACTACCGTGAATGCTACTGGGGTCACTGGAGATCGTGAATCCATCCTGCTTCAGCCCATTATAGACCAAGCGGATACCGGTGCGGTTATTCATCTTGAATCTGGTCGATATGCAGGCCCCGTTCTCATCTCTAAAGCACTCACTCTCATTGGGGATGATTCGGTTACCATCCATAATGAACAGGAACAAAGTGCGATATCCATTCAGGCGGAAGGTGTGAAATTGGAAGGGTTTACAATTGAACATAACGTTCGTCAGCCAGCAGCAGCTGTGCAGATTACGGGCAGCAATAACGAAGTATCTGACCTTAAGCTTCGTACCAAGGGAGCTGGTTTGCTTCTACGTGATGCGACTACTTCTGTAATACGAAATAATTCAATTCAATGGGCAGGTGCAAGCACAGCATCCAGCAGTCAAAAAGGCAACGGAATAGAACTCTACAATTCACATAACAGTAGGATTGAAGAGAATCAAATTCAGGGCGTGCTCGATGGAATCTATCTGGAGAACAGTCGAAACGTGGCGGTGAACGATAATCGTTTCATGCAAACCAGGTACGGTATTCATTGCATGTATATCGATGGGTCATCTGTTACGAATAACACAGGAGAAGGTAACATGACAGGTGCCATGATCATGGGTGTGAAAAATACGATTGTGTCAGGCAATACCTTTCGCAAACAAAGTTCGAATGTTCATTCCCAAGGGATCTTGCTCTATGACGTGCATCAGTCCAAGATCCACAGCAATACAGTAGAGGGCAATCGTGTGGGCATGAATATCGCTGAATCCTCAGGCAATGAAATTGATGACAACGGCTTAATCCGTAATTTCGTTGGAATCCAGATGGTGCTTGCTGAGGGAAATCAATTTACGAAAAATCGATTTATCTCCAACGTTATTGATGCCTCGACAATGGACAGCAAGGATAATATTTTGAAAGAAAACTATTGGGATTCATTTCAGGGACTCGACCTGAATCACGATGGAATCAGCGAGCTTTCCTATGCAATCAACCCGTTCTATGAACAATTAATAAGCAGAAATGCTGCATATCAACTGTTTTTTCAATCACCGGGTATGGTCTTTCTGAGTGAGTTGCACTCGGAAGGGAAAAGCAATTGGACAACAGATGAATCACCGCAAATGAGCATTGTGAAAAACGATACTGAAGTTTCAGGAACATCCGGAACATTCAAGACAGATGGAACAAATGTGGAAACCCAATCAAGTCTGGTTATGATAATTGGTTTAATTCTACTTGGTTTGTCTGCAAGTACGATGATCTATATGGGGGTATGGAGAAAATGAATAAACGTTGGATTTTGGCAATGGTTTTGCTGTTAGGTACTGTGATGTTAACGGCGTGTGGGCAGAAGTATGCGGCTGTGCCCATTAACGAGGATGTGGATATCTGTGCGATCTGTAATATGCAGGTGAAGGATGATGCGTTTGCAACACAGCTTACAACGAAGGACGGTAAAAACTTCAAGTTCGATGACCTTGGCTGCATGAATGAATGGAAAAAAGAAAATGGAACAGACAACATTGGCATGGACTATGTACGTGATTATAACGATAAAGAATGGATCGAATTCAATAAAGCGACCTATGTATATGACCCTTCACTCAGAACACCCATGGCCTATGGCATTGTTAACTTCAAGGATAAAGCTGCTGCCGAGGCTTTCGTAGCCGAGCAGGGTGTAGGCAAGGTTATGACTGCGGATGAACTTGCTTCTCATGATTGGACTCAGAATATGGATAACATGAATATGGACGGAGACGGGCACGGACATGGTCACGATGAGGGCGGGACGGATCAAGGCTCGAAGCATGATATGGGTGAAGATATGAGCAAAGATATGCATCAAGAAGGTGAGTCGAAAGAAGGATCAGGCAGCCACTGATGCTGACAGGGAGTGGTGAAGCCGATGTCTGATATGTTACAGATTGCTAAAAGAGAGTTAAAAACGGGGTTTCGTAACCCTTGGTCGTATTCGTTTCTCATCCTTTTTTGCACATTTAGCTTAAGTTTACTGCTTCTCAATGCACAGACTCCAGTACAAGGATACTCTGGCACGACAGGGTCTATGCTCAATCTTATTCTGTATCTTTTGCCGTTGATGACGCTATTTCTGGGTTCATTCTCGTTGACGGCTGAAAAGGAAGACGGAAGCTGGCAGCTTCTCTCCACGTATCCCATCGGCACGTTATCCTTCATTACAGGCAAATATCTTGGACTAGCCGCCGTGTTGCTGCTCATCGTGACATTTGGCTACGGCCTGATGGGGCTGGTTAGCGGGTTGCTTGGCAATCCGATTGATCTGTTGACCTATCTGCTGTTTTTGGCTTTTTCTTGTGGACTTGTGCTGCTATTTCTAAGTGTTGCGTTATGGATTGGATCGTTGTCCCGTAACCGCTGGCAGGCGTTAACGATTTCCGTATCGATCTGGTTTTTCACCGTTATTGGCTGGCCTACATTATTACTTGCGATATTAGGACTAATGCCGTACCTCTGGATAAAACCGCTGCTGGTGGTGTTGACCTTTCTGAACCCGGCTGAGCTGGTACGTCTATTTATTGTGATCAAACTCGGCGGCGGTTCTATCTTGGGGCCCGAGTATTATCAATGGGTGACGTGGGTTCAACAGCCATGGGGAAGTACGATATTTATCGGGATATGCCTGTTATGGATAAGCTTCTCTATCCTCATTGTCTACGCCATCTGGGAAAGGGGGCGCTCTCGTGCATGAATCGGAAGTTGTTGTGAACGGACTAGGAAAACAAATCAAAAGTCAAATAATTGTAGATGATATCTCCTTTCAACTTGGTTCCGGTCAAGTATTTGCAATATGCGGCGGGAATGGTGCAGGGAAAAGTACCTTGCTACGTATGCTTGCCGGGATTCTGCGTCCAACGTCAGGGGAAATTATGGTGAATAACGTACGCTGGTCACAGGATCGCAAGCGGTATGCGAATCAGATCGGATATATGCCGGATGACTATCAGTTCAGCCAAGGGCTTACGGCCGAAGAAGCTTTATTATTCTGGGCTTCGCTCCGTAAGCTTCCCCGAGAGCGGGTGCAGGAAGTGTTAGAGATGGTGGGACTCAGCGAGCAAAAACATAAACGGGTAACTACCTTTTCCAAAGGCATGCGGCAACGTATATTGTTTGCTCAGGCGATGCTTGCAAAGCCTGCTCTTTTGATCATGGACGAGCCTACCAATGGACTAGACCCCTTCTGGATGCAGGAGTTTGTGCATTTGCTGAGAGGTATCAAACAGGAAGGGCATATGGTTGTGTTCTCCACACATCAGCTTGAAGTGGCGAATGACATTGCAGACCAGGTGATGTTTATGAATCAGGGTTCAAATGTCGGGGAAGGCACCGTAGAAGATATTCGAAATCAGTATGGTTCACTTCATGCTGCTTTTCATCAGAGTCTGGGAATAAAGTGAAGGTGATGTGATCATGCAAAACAAGCCGCAAAGCATGGATACGAACAGTGAGCAACAGGACGGACAAAGAAAGAAAGGGTCGAAAATAAGACGGATTGTTACGATGTTGATTGCACTGGCAGCATTGACTACAGGTATATGGGCCGTGCTAACGAATTTATCGAGTTCCGGCTCCGAACACAGCAATCCGATCCGGGCAGGAGCTAAGGCTCCTGACTTTACAGCAGTTAATTCCAAAGGGGAGAAAGTCCAGTTGTCTGATTACCGGGGCAAAGCCGTGATGATTAACTTCTGGGCGTCCTGGTGCACGCCATGCGTAAGAGAAATGCCCTTGGTTCATGAGGTTGCGCAGCAAAACCAAAACAGCGTGGAGACACTGTTTGTTAACGTGGGGGAGAGCAAGGGCACAATTAACGAGTTTATGAAAAGTCATCAGTTCGATTTTCCGGTGATCATTGACGCAACGGGTAAGGTATCCAAGCTGTACCGTATCAATGGCCTGCCAGCCACAATGGTTATTGATCAAGGGGGGCATTTCAGCCATATCTTGCTCGGTGAACTGACTGAGGATATTCCTTTGCAACAATGGCTGGAGGAAAGTATGTGAATGTTGACGATTAATATATGATTGTTAAAAATAAGGGGCATTTCAAAATAATGATCAAACAAGCTGGTTTCCTTAATGTAAGGAATTTCAGATTGTTTGATCATTTTTTAGCGCTATTGTTCTACATTCTTATTATTGTTCGAAAATTTTCGAATTATTAATTGCAGCTTTGTGGTAAGTATGATATATTTCTTTTCAGGCTAAACAGTTCGAAAATATTCGAACTAAATTATGCTACATAAAATAATGTAGAAAATACAGGAGGTAATACTATGTCTAATACAGCAACAGCTGGTAACACTACTAACTCTCTGAACACCGATGCAAACATCACGATGTTAAATAACTATTTCCGCTTGTTTGATGCATCTCGCACTGACGATCGGGCTATGAAGGATTTGTTATCCTTGTTCACGCAGGATGCTGAAATTGTTTCAAACGGTAGCAGTCGTACAGGATTCGAAGTAGTTGTTAAGACTATTTATGAATACAACAAAGACATTAAACATATGTGGGATGCATGGGTTCTTCAGCCCGACGGCAGTTATCGAACGAACTGGGTGGTATGCGGTCAAGCAGTAGATGGCACGGTTTTCACCAAAGCAGGTATAGATATTATGCGTTTAAATGAAGAGGGAAAGATTATGTATATGAAGAACGTGCAGACGACTGAAGATGCTTACAATGAATATAACTCGTAAGATGAATATAGGTGGTATTACTTCAGCGGCCTAAGGTAAGCAACAGCTTCTGGCTTGCTACATACTAACCCATGCAACCCTTCTTTTGATCTAATTTTTTGACTTGTTTTTTCGATTCATGGCATTTGTGGCCTGTACCAAACTATCCTAAAATTAAAGAAACCGATGGAACTTTACATATGTAAAATGCCCATCGGTTTTTATATTATCTCAACAAAAAGATGTCTTCTTCAGGATGATATCCATCACGTCACGAGTAAACTGATCACCCACGAGTAATATTCGGGAAAGAGGCTTTTTTTTATTTTACCACTGGTGGTTTCTAAACATGTCACTTTTATTTAACTATTTTAAGATTTTTAAAATAGAAGCAAGGCATCCTTCATGATAGATATCATGAAGTTGATCTTCATCCATCATTAGCCACTGAATAAGGTATCCATCAATAATAGCCCGAATTTCTCGAGAAGCCTCTTTTGGAGATAAATGGGGATTAAAAACTCCTTCCTTTTGACCAATAGTGATAATTTCGGAACCAATTTGACTACAATTGTCATAAAATCTTTGGTTTATTTCTCTGTAAACTGAATTTCTACTTGCTTTAGCTAAAAAGTCCAGGTATACACGATAGAATTTTCGATTTTCTTCTGGGGAAATGAATACCGAACGAATATATGATTGTAGTTTTGGAATCGCTTTTTCCTCAAGAGCAATGCTTGATGATTCCTTTTTGAAAATTTTGTCTGTAAGCCATGTAAGTAATTCAATGAATATTGCCTCTTTATTCTCGAAATAGTAGTGAGCAACACCCTTACTAACCTTGGCATAGTCCGAAATAATCTGTAGTGTAACTGCATCATAACCGAGATCTGACAATGCTTGAAAAGCGGCATAAAGCAAATGACTTTTCTTTTCCTCAGTTTTTTTATAACGAGCCATAAAACCTCCGTAATTAAAACGTAATATATTTCACAGTGAGAATACAAAATTTCTTATATTATATCACATATAAAACGGAAGTATAAAAAAGTTGACCGGTCAGAATAAAAATGTTTAAATAGCTTTAGATCGTCTCAACATAACAGAAGGAGAGAAAATCTATGATAAAAGACTTTAACGCTCTATTGGTTGAAAAAAATTTAGAGGAGTTTTCAGTTTCAGTGAAAACGATCCCGTTTGAGCAATTACCGACTGGGGATGTACTTATTAAAGTTGCTTATTCTAGTATTAACTATAAAGATGCATTAGCAACCAATTCAGAGGGGAAAATTGTAAAGTCTTATCCGTTTGTTCCCGGAATAGATTTATCAGGTCATGTAGTTTCTTCCGCTGACTCACGCTTTCATGAAGGACAGAAGGTTATCGTGACAGGTTACGAATTAGGGGTCTCACATTACGGTGGGTTAAGTGAGTACGCCTGTGTTCCTGCGGAATGGGTGGTGCCACTTCCCGAGAATCTTACTCTGAAGGAAGCAATGATATATGGAACCGCTGGATTTACTGCCGCTTTATCCATTAAACGTCTGGAAGACAACGGAGTCCTGCCGCAAAATGGAAAGGTGCTAGTCACAGGAGCTACTGGAGGTGTTGGTGGCGTGGCAGTGGCCATATTCAATAAAAAAGGCTATGATGTGACTGCAAGTACCGGGAAATCTCAAGCTGAAGAATATTTAAAGCTTATTGGTGCAAGAGAAGTGATTACTCGTGACGAAGTACAAGCTGGCAATAAACCACTAAATAAACAGCTCTGGCAGGCTGCCGTTGATCCTGTTGGAGGACAGCAGCTTGCATCCGTTTTAAGCCAGATCATGTATGGTGGTTCGGTTGCAGTTAGTGGCTTGACTGGAGGCAGCAACCTTCCAACAACAGTACTACCGTTCATCTTACGTGGAGTTAATTTGTTAGGCATTGATTCGGTTTATTGTCCACAAGAAGAAAGAAATATTTTGTGGAAAGAAATGGCAGGAGAAATGAAACCCACTACTTTAGAGAAGTTAATAGATCGTGAAATTTCACTTCAGGAGGTTCCTGAGGCAGTATCAACAGTTTTACATTCTAAAACTTTCGGACGTATACTTGTACGTGTATCTTAAATTTATGTAGATCATCACCTCACTAGCGTATAGAGAACTTGATGTAAAAAGATCTCTATGTGCTGTAGTTTAAAAATCACATCTTGTTATTATGAAAAAATGAAGTAGCTGCGTCATAAGACCAGCTACTTCATTCGTTTTGTAATTCAGAACTTGAGAAACTTAAAGAGATTCCAGTCTGAATTATCCTGTTTTTGTTTTCCTTCGAAGTTTATGCTGGAGGAGTAGGAGAAAATAACCAGTAAACCTGGAATTTAAATTATAAATTTCTTCTACGCTGGTCCAAGTCACTTAGCACTTTTTATTGGGGATTGTTGTTTAGGCCAAATCCTCTCCATTGGTTTCGATTACTTTCTTATACCAGTTGAAGCTTTTCTTTCTTGTTCTCTTCAATGTTCCTTTTCCTTCATTATCCCGATCTACATAAATAAATCCGTATCTTTTCTTCAGTTCTCCCGTTCCGGCACTGACAATGTCAATCGGTCCCCAATAGGTATAACCCATAAGCTCTACGCCATCCACAACGGCTTCTTTCAATTCTTTGATATGGGCTCTTACATAGTCAATGCGATAATCGTCATTGATTTCACCATTCTCAAATTCGTCAATGGTTCCCATACCGTTTTCCACAATGAAGAGCGGCTTCTGATAACGGTCATATAATTCATTACATACATAACGAAGGCCTTTAGAGTCGATCTGCCAACCCTAGGGAGTAGCCTCCAAGTATGGATTCGGTGTTCCAGCTATTCCGCCCGTGTGTCCCAAGATTCGGGTTCCTGCTTTGTGTGTAGTGGATCGGTAATAACTAAAGCCTAAATAGTCGGAGGGATATTGTTTGATCAGTTCCAAATCCTTTTCTTCCATTTTGATATGAACATCATGTTCATCCCAAATACGATAAATATAACTTGGATACGTTCCCCGAAGCAGAACATCACCAAAGAATAGGAAACGTCTTCTTACTTCATAGGTTTCAAACACATCATCTGGATGACATGTATTCGGATAAAGCGCACTAAGTGCTAACATAGCACCCATTTGAGAACCAGGGATTATTTCGTGACATAATTTCGTTGCTAATGCACTAGCTACAAAACAATTGTGACTTGCCTGATAGATGGCTTGGAGACGATTTTCATGTTCTTCTATAAGGATTGCTCCAGCCGCCGTGGGGCCTGTATAAATATTATTTATTTCGTTAAAACCCATCCAATATTTAACTTTATCTTTGTAGCGATTAAAGATGGTTTCACAATAACGCATATAGAAATCGATCATCTTACGATTTTTCCAACCACCATATTCCTTGACTAAATGCCAAGGGGTTTCAAAGTGAGAAATAGTCACAACAGGTTCGATTCCATACTTCAGTAATTCATCGAATACATTGTCGTAGAACTCCAAGCCCTTTTCATTTGGACTTTGTTCGTCTCCTTTAGGAAAGATACGGCTCCAGGCAATAGATGTACGAAATGCCTTGAATCCCATTTCTGCGAACATGGCTATGTCTTCCTTGTAATGATGATAGAAACCAATCCCTTCATGATAAAGGTTAAGGTCAGTACTATCCTCTTTAAGGTCTGCGAGAAGTCCATTTGGCATTAAATCAACAATGGATAATCCCTTGCCATCTTCAAGATAAGCGCCTTCGGTTTGGTTTGCTGCAATTGCTCCTCCCCATAGGAAGTCTTTTGGAAATGATTTATTTCTTTGATTCATGGTTATTCCTCCTAGTTCAGCTTATTTTATAACAGTTAGTATCTGATCCCCTGCATTTGTTTGCTTACTGTCAGCAGGGAGTACATCTAGATAGTCACTGGTATTCGCAATAATAACAGGTGTAACGGTTTGAAACCCTGCATCCTTGATTCCTTGAACATCAAAAGTAACTAATTTGTCTCCCTTTTTCACCACGGCACCACTCTCAACATGAGCTTCAAAATATTTGCCTTTTAATTTGACCGTGTCAATTCCAATATGAATGAGTATCTCAATACCTTCATCACTTGCTAAACCAATGGCATGTTTTGTGCGGAATAAATCGACCACTTTTCCGTCAAACGGAGAAAATACGATCCCCTCAGTAGGTTCAATTCCAATTCCTTTACCCATTGCGCCCGTCGAAAATACAGGATCATCCATTTTTTCCAACGGTACGACTTCACCTTTCAAAGGTGAAAAGATTTCAACGACTGCGCTCGAAACCATCTGATCTTTCTTTGGAGTGGTTGTATTATCCTGAGCTTTTTCGTTTGAAGCATTTTCTTTCTCTTTTTCTTTTATTCCAAAGATAAATGCCAATATCGTCGCGGCGAAAAAGGCTGAGCCAATTCCAATCACATATCCAAGTGCAGGGGTATAATTAGGAATTGTAAAAATACTGTTGAATACAAATGTCGAAATCCTTACATCCAATATGGCAATCAATGCTCCGCCAATCGCTCCTGAAATAAGCAACAAAGGAATTAGTCTTCTATGACGTAAAATCGACTTTTTTTGTATTATGAATATGGTACAGGCTCGTGATTCTACAGGGCAGCTTATTCCTCTTGGCAAAATTCATTCGATGAAATTTGTTCATAGTTGATGAACTGGAGTATGATTAGGGAGGACAATGCTGATAATCATCATATAAGTAAACGTCCCTTGGAAACTTACTATAGATTCAATACCACATAACTTATTTGAAGGGGGACATCTGTTTTGGATGAGCAGTTTCTAGATTTATTGGCCCAGAAATATGATACGGAAGAAAAAATCATCACCGAGATCATCAACCTTGAAGCGATCTCCAATCTCCCAAAGGGAACCGAGCATTTTGTCAGTGATTTGCATGGGGAGTTTCAGGCTTTTCAACATGTACTCCGAAACGGTTCGGGTACCGTAAAAGAAAAAATCAAGGAATTATTCCGGGAGGTATGGACGGATCAGGAAATTAATGATTTTGCAGCGTTGGTTTATTATCCGGAAGAAAAAATACAGCAGGTTATAGGGGAACTGAGCAATAAACAGGCTTTGAACCAGTGGTATAGACAAACGATTGAACACATGCTTAAGCTTATTTCTTATGCCTCTTCCAAGTATACGCGCTCGAAATTGCGTAAAGCTCTGCCGGAGCAGTACGTATATATTGTAGAGGAGCTTCTATACAAGACGGATTCGACCAACAATAAAGATCCTTATTATGAGGAAATATATCGGCAAATTATATCCCTAGGCCAAGCGGACAAGCTCATTATTGGCCTTGCTTATACGACCCAGCGCCTGGTGGTTGACCATCTTCATGTGGTTGGAGATATTTATGACCGGGGTCCGGACCCCGATAAAATTATGGATACACTAATCAATTACCATTCTGTAGACATTCAGTGGGGGAACCATGATGTCCTCTGGATCGGTGCGTACGCGGGTTCTCTGGTCTGCCTTGCGAATATTATCCGGATCTGTGCCAGATACGACAATCTGGACATCATAGAAGATGTATATGGAATAAATCTGCGCCCACTGCTAAACTTGGCGGAGAAATACTATGAAGACAATCTGCCCTTCAGACCTAAGCTACAGACTGGCCATAATGTATCAGAGCAGGAAACTTTGCAGATCACCAAAATTCACCAAGCCATTGCCATGATCCAGTTTAAACTTGAAAGCCCGATTATCAAGAGACGCCCATACTTTAATATGTCTGAAAGACTTTTGCTGGAACAGATTGATTACGACAAAAATGAAATCAAAATCTGTGGAAAAACGTACAAGCTGGAAAACACCTGTTTTACAACCGTAAATCCGCAAATGCCTGAACAATTGCTGGAGGAAGAACGCCAAGTGATGGAGAAACTGCTGTTCTCCGTTCAGCATTCCGAAAAGCTGGCTAGACATATGAATTTCCTCATGAAAAAGGGAAGCCTTTATTTAAAATACAACGGAAATTTGTTAATCCACGGCTGTATTCCTATGGATGAAGAAGGAAATATGGAAGAAATGCAGATTGAAGACAAGACATATGCGGGCCGTCAATTGCTTGATGTTTTTGAAGATTATTTACGTTACGCCTTTGCCCATCCGGAAGAGACAGAAGATCTGGCGACCGATATGGTATGGTACATCTGGACAGGAGAATGTTCCTCACTCTTTGGCAAGAGAGAAATGACCACTTTTGAACGTTATTTTATTCAAGAAAAAGAAGCACATAAGGAGAAAAAAAATCCTTATTACCATTTACGTGAAAATGAAGAGATCTGTCGAAGAATCTTGCAGGAGTTTGATTTGAATCCAGATCATGGACATGTCATTAACGGCCACACCCCAGTCAAAGAAATCAGTGGAGAGAGCCCTGTGAAAGCAAACGGAAAAATGATCGTGATTGACGGCGGTTTTTCCAAAGCCTATCAATCCACAACAGGCATTGCCGGATATACCTTGCTTTACAACTCTTTTGGCATGCAGCTCGTCGCCCATCAAAAATTCAATTCAAAAGAAGATGTGTTATGCAACGGAACGGACGTATTGTCTGTAAAAAGACTGGTTGATAAAGAACTGGAACGGAAACTGGTGAAAGAAACCAATGTTGGCGAGAAGCTGCTTCGGAAAATCTCAAACTTGAAGGATCTACTAGACTATCGCTACATGAAATGAGGGCAAATGCTAAAAGTACAAAAAGCACTCATGCGAGGGAGGCTTTTTGTACTTTTTTCTGCACTTATAAAAATCAATTGCAACTATTCGTATTATTGATGGAGAACATCTGCATATTCAGAGATACGTTCGAAACGACCCTTGGCAAAAGGACATAAAGGTAAAATCTTAATATCGTTTTCCCGCGCGTATTCCACCATAGCTTTGATAAGCTCATCACCAAGCCCTTGTCCCCGGTATGCATTTTCGACCAATGTGTGATCAATAATGTACAGCTCTGGACTTGAAATTACATATGTCATCACCGCAGCAATGTTGCCGTTATCTTGAATCATAAATCTTTTATTGGCAGCTTCATGTTCTACATTATGCATGTTCATCCTCTTTCTTTGTTGTGAATTTATCGTTCAGAAGCTTGTACGTCAATGCTCCGCTTGGACATGTATCAATATGCCGGGCAACAGCCTCCGAAGTGTCACCTTCGGGATCAACCCAAGGACGCTTGCTCAAATCAAAAACAGCAGGGAGGCCCTATACGCAGATACCGGAATGAATGCATACATCCGAATTAAACATGACCTCGATATCTTTACCGTAGTATAACTTCTCCTTACTCATATTCTCTTCACATCTTTCACTTTAGAGTTTGAATTTTATACGGATCGCTCTCCCATGCATTCATGGAAATCATGTCTGCCGGGCTCTCAATGTTCGAATTATAATGAGGAATCAGAGATTAGTCAACGGTGAAGAATTACCTAATACGTGGATGTAATACTGATTTTAAACGTGATAACTTTAAAAAGCCGGAATCCAGCATGATACAGGATTCCGGCTTTTAATGATTGAAACGTCCGTATACATCATCAGTTGTTCAGTTCAGCTTATCTAGCTTAGAACAGGAGTAGCATTATACTTCGCCCGTGCAATTCGGGTTGCATCCACCATGTTTTTCAGAGAAGCAACGGTTTCTTCCTGTCCACGGGTTTTCAGACCGCAATCCGGATTGATCCAAAACAGCTTCGGATCGAGTACACGCAAGGCACGGTCAATCATATTGCTCATTTCTTCGACGCTTGGCACACGCGGGCTGTGGATGTCGTATACGCCAAGTCCAATACCGAGCTCATACGTATTCTCTTCAAAGCTGTGAATCAGCTCACCATGACTGCGTGAAGTCTCAATAGAGATCACGTCGGCATCCATCGCTTCAATAGAATCAATCATATCGTGGAATTCGCAATAGCACATATGGGTATGAATTTGGGTTGTTTCCTGTACGGTGCATGTCGTAATGCGGAATGCTTTGACTGCCCAATCCAGATAATTGGCTTGTTTATTTTCCTTGAGCGGCAGACCTTCACGGACCGCAGGTTCATCCACTTGAATCATGCCGATGCCTGCTTTTTCGAGCGCTTCAACCTCTTGTCTGAGTGCGTATGCCAATTGATAGGCTATCGTTTCCCGTTCAATATCATCCCGTACAAAGGACCAGTTCATGATCGTGATCGGGCCTGTCAACATACCTTTAACAGGGCGGTCTGTTTTCGACTGTGCGTACTTTGTTTCCTCAACCGTCATTTCACCTACAAATTCAACATCTCCGAAAATAACAGGTGGTTTCACGCAGCGTGATCCGTAGGACTGTACCCAGCCATATTGCGTAAAGGCAAATCCAGCTAGCTTCTCACCGAAAAATTCAACCATGTCCGTGCGTTCAAACTCACCATGAACGAGTACATCAATGCCGATCTCTTCTTGAATGTTAATCCAGCTGTCAATCTGATCGCGGATAAAGGAAGAGTATTGTTCGTTGCTTAGTTCGTTTTTACGCCATTGTTGTCGAGCTTTTCTAACCTCCGTGGATTGCGGGAAACTGCCAATCGTTGTTGTGGGGAACAACGGCAATTGCCATTTCTGTTGCTGGGCAACATGACGTTCTGCAAATGCACGTGAGCGGTTGGGCTCTTGTACACGGATGGAAGCTATGGCTTCCTGCACGGCTTTGCGGTTACGATCCCCGGAGCTTTGTAATGCCTGTAGTTTCTGCTCGGCGTCTTTAATTTTAGCAGTGATGTCCGCATCGGTGCTGCGGATTGCTTTGGTCAAAATAACGATCTCATCCAGTTTTTCATCCGCAAATGCAAGTGCATCTTTGAGTTCAGCAGCAAGTTTTGCTTCACGTGCTGTTGTCACAGGCACATGCAGCAAGCTGCAGGAGGATTGCACAACTAACCTTTCAGTTGTTACGAGAGAAGTAAGGGTGCCCAGCAATGTCAGCTTGTCCTGAAGGGATGCTTTCCAGATGCCGCGTCCATCAATGATACCTGCACCCAGCACTTTGTCTGCCGGAAAACCGCTCGTTTGAATGGATTGCAAGTTACCTTCAAGTCCATGCACGAAGTCAAGACCGATGCCTTGAACGGGCAAGCTGATGATTTCGTTGTAGTTTTCAACGGATTCAAAGTACGTTTGCAGCAAGATGTTTAAACCCGGAACAGCGGATGCAAAAGCAGTATAGATTTTGTTCAAGCGCTGCAGATCCGCGTCATTCAATTTGGTTACGAGAACCGGCTCATCAATCTGTACCCACTGCACGCCAGCATCCGCAAGTTCTTGCAGCACCTGAGTGTAGAGAGGAAGTAGCTGATCGATCCATGCATCCGTTTCGGATGCATCATAGCCTTTGGAGAGCTTCAGGAAGGTCAGCGGTCCAACGATAACCGGTTTGCCTTCAATGCCCAGTTTCTCTTTGGCTTCCAGGTATGCGATTAGTGGTTTGTTCTCGGTCAATTCCGGCGAAGCATCGTTCAGTTCAGGTACAATATAGTGATAGTTCGTATTGAACCATTTGGTCATTTCACTGGCTGCGGCATCTTTCGTTCCTCGGGCGATGCCGTAATAGACGGAGAGAGGCACAGCGCCTCCGGTATAAGCGAAGCGTTTTGGCACAATACCAAACATTACGGCTGTATCCAGAATATGATCATAATAGCTGAAGTCGTTCACTGGAATCAGATCAATGCCTTTCGCTTGTTGCTTGCGCAAATGATCTAAACGAATCTCTTGTAATCTCGCGTGAAGTTCGTTTTCTTCTAATTTTCCTGACCAGAAGGCCTCAAGTGCTTTTTTCCATTCCCGATCGGCTCCGATTCGTGGATACCCCAATACGCTGCTTTTTGTCATTTGCCATAACCCCTCTGCAATGTGTTAACAAAAATTTATCACAAATACACGGCTATAACGTAATTCCCTTATATTATATCTAGTTATAGCCTTAGGATATAACAAAAAAAGGTTGGTATGAGTTTAAGAATGTGTAAGTTTGAAAGAGACACCGCTGATGTTACAATGACTAATTATGTTCATATGAATGAGTGAAAGGAAGGAACACCAATGAATCTGTATTACATTCAAACTATATTGCAAGGCTTCAACAGGACAACATCATTTCTGGAAGATAACTTCATTGGCATCCCTTGGTCTGGTCTAGGGAACCTTGAGCTTACACCACCGGAGCAATGGAAAGAACAACTGGCTAAGCGGTATAGCCTGGGGGAGACGGAATTAACTCATACACTTGCAACACTACATATGTTTGCTAACCTAATGCAGGATGGGGACTACGTCTTAATAAGGGATGAGGAATGGACCTATGTAGGGGATATCGGAGATTATTATTACGACGACTCCTTAGGTGCTGAGGATGAATTGATCTGTCACCGTCGGGGAATCACTTGGTTAGGACGTATTCCATACGCAGAATTGAACGATAAAGTCCAAGCTTTGTGGAACACACCATCCATCCTCGTGAAATTTGAGCATCCTGTATCAGAAGCTCAGCTGGATCGCGCGCTTGCAGTCAGCGCAGCAGCCGAAACAAGCAACACTCTCACAGCAAATGTGGATGAAGCTTTGATTCAAGCGGCACTTCAAGTGCTGAAAGAAGCCTTGGAAAGCGAAGAAGAAGTGCTGCGAGTGCGAGCGGCGACAGCCATTTTACAGTATACCAAACCTTAATATATGAAAATAGAAACTGGAATCTGCATTTTTAATTCTAAATCAGCCGTGAGATCTGTTCCTTTATATGCATATCACTGAGACCACCGTGATAACAAATTACGGATGAAATGTCTAGTGCCAGATACTTTTTCAAGGAGAAGCGCGCTGCCTCTATATCCAGTGTAGTCGGAACGTGAATACCTCCAAGCTGGCCGTTAACACTGTACATGGAATCTCCGGCGATCAGCGTTTTGCTACGCATTAAATAAAGGCTGATATGACCAGGAGTATGCCCAGGCGTGTGAATAACGCGAATTCCGCCGCAAAACGGCAATTCCTGACCATCCGTTACAGTTTCATCAATCTTGCCTTTTGGAGGATGTTCCAGGTGGTCGTCTTTGAGAAGTGGGAGATGTCCCTCAATATACGGCTTATCCAGTTCGTGTGCATATATCCTGACCCCCGTACCACACTCCTGCAAAATCTCGGGAAGACAGCCTATATGGTCCACATCCTGATGCGTCAAAATCACTGCTTTTAGTTGGCTGATCGGCACGCCTATCTTCTCTAATGCAAGACATAAATCGTCATATTGTCCCGGAAAACCGGAATCAATTAACACGGCTGTTTTTTCATCCCATATCAGAACAGGATGAATCATAACCCCTTCGAAATCGAGTTCAAGCATCTGGATTCCTTTCGAAATTAACATCAACATCAAACCTCCTAATAACAAGTTTCAATAGATCTTTACATTTCTTAAGTAAACGAATAGGGACTGCCAAAAGATACGGTTGTCATGAATCCTAATAAAAGAGGGACAACCGCGATAGTTGTCCCTTTGCTGTGTATAGAGAATCTCTTTTATAAAAAGATAAGTAACAATGTTCCTGCCGCAAAACAGTAATATGAAAAATACTTCAGATTGCCTCGGGCCATAATGCCCATAAACCATCTCATCGAGAAATAGGTAACGACCAGCGTCGTAATAAACGCGATCAGGTAAGGAATAGCGAGCTGAGAACGGTTAGGATCATGCGCTATATCTGAAGCGCCCATGATCAAACCGCCGATACTGATCGGGATGTAGAGCATAAAGGAGAACTTTAACGCCGTTTCCTGCTTCATGCCGACTGCAATGGACGAAATAACGGTAGCACCCGAACGGCTGATGCCCGGAATAAGAGCAACGGCTTGAGCAAGTCCAACCAGCACAGCATCCTTTGTTTTTAAATCACCGTCCTGTTTGCGGCCGCGCAGATTACGAATAAGCCAGAGCGCTACACCCGTAATTAGCAGGGCCACTGCGACCGTATAAACAGATGAGAAGATGCTCTCAATCTGATCTTTGAACAGCACAGCAGCAACGGCAGCAGGAATCGTACCGATAACGATATATAAGCAAAACATAAAGTCTGCCCGATATTCCGGTTTATCTGCCCGATATTCCGGTTTACGAGTTGTTAAGTAACCCCATCCACCGGTAATCAGCTTCATGATGTCTTCCCGAAAAATAAAAACAATGGCAATTAATGAGGCGGTGTTCGTCAAAATTTCAAAAGAAAGGCCGTTTTGCTTCAGTCCCATTAGGCGCTGGGCAATAATTAAATGACCGCTGGAGGAGACTGGAATCGGCTCCGTTGCACCTTGAACAATGCCCAAAAAAAAGTACTTTAACCACAGTATAATCTGATCCATCTTGTCCTCCTTGAAACATTTCTCTACAATCTCTAAAACCATGTTCTAAAACCATACTCTAAAATCATTCTCTTTGTTAAATCTCTCTATCCACTCTCATGATGATAGCCTTTTAACTTACTAGATGGCAAGTTTGGAATGAAATTTCCAGTAGAAATGTAAGGGAGAGGCTGTTTTGCAAGGAGTAGACGAAGTGAGAAATGAATATATTAAACTTGTATTGTCAAAATGCTAGAGTCATGATATCGTTGATAACGATTATCAATATCATTTAATTGATAGAATCCAATACACTAAAGGTGGGGTTATTTTGCGTAGTACGAAAAGAAGTTCAATATGGATGATGATGGCGCTGGTGTTCATACTCATCCTGAGCGCATGTGGTCAGTCTGCTACAAATCCAGCTAAAGATGGAGAAGAGAACACTGCTGCATCATCAGATGCCGTAGGCAAAACAAGTAGCAACTCAGATGGTTCGACCGACACAGGAGCAGGTGCAGAAGATGAGATGGTTTTATTCCAGTCTGATGCTGGTGAAGTGAAAGTGCCGAAAAATCCTAAACGGATTGTAGATCTGACGGCCTTCTCTACAGGATACTTTGTAGCACTGGATGCTCCTGTCGTTGGAGCAAATTCAGGCGCGATGAATAACAAATACATCAAAGAGCAACTTGCTGCTCAAGGAACAACAGATTTAGGTGAACAGGCGCCTACGCCAGAGCAGCTACTTGCTCTGAAACCTGATCTGATTTTTGTGTACACGGGTACAGAAGGCATCGACAAGCTGTCACAGATTGCACCTGTTGTGCAGATGGAATACGGTAAGCGCAATTACAAAGATTTGATGCTGGAGATGGGCAAACTCACGAACAGAGAAGATGCGGCCAAAGCGTGGGTTACCCAATGGAGTGCTCAGATTAACGAGCTGAAACCAAAAGTCTTAGCTGCTGTAGGCAATCGTACCGTATCCATTTTGAATCCATATGAAAAAGGGTTATTTGTGTTCGGTCATAACTATGGTCGCGGGGGAGAGATCATCTACGGCGAGTTTGGACTTAAAGCACCAACCAAGGCCCAAGCGGAAGCGATTGATAGCGGAACGGGCTGGGCTTCTATCTCGATGGAGGTGGTGCCGGAGTATGCAGGGGACATTATTTTCACCAGCCCGTGGTCTGGAGATCAAAGTGATGCCAGGAAGGTATATGAAAATACGTTATGGAAAAACCTCCCGGCTGTGAAAGCCAATCATGTATTTCAGCTAGATCCATCGTCTGACACCTATAATGATCCGGTATCGTTGGAAGGACAGCTTAAATTTATTACGGATAGCTTACTTTCGGCATCCAAGTAGTTTCAGCAGGCAGACTGTATTTAGAGCAAATTGAACCAAGGAAAAGAAGAGGCTCTCACCGTTTAGGTGGAAGCCTCTTTGCGTGGATCGAGATAATGTTAAGGGAAGATGTTAGTACATACTCCCTCTCAATCGTTTAATATCCTCCATTGGAGGACAACCAAACAAGCGGGAATACTCACGGCTGAATTGTGACGGACTCTCGTATCCAACCTGATAAGCAGCCTCTGATGCGTCCACAGCTTGAGACATTAACAGACGACGAGCTTCTTGTAAACGCAGTTGTTTGATGAACTGAAGCGGGCTCATCGCAGTAACTGCTTTGAAATGTCGATGGAAGGAAGCCTGGCTCATATTCGCCAGCTCCGCCAGTTCTTCAATCCGGACTGGCTGACTAATATGTGTCACCATGTGTTCGATCACGTTACGAATACGATACGTGTGTGATCCTTCTTGTGCCATCTGCTTCAGTGCACTGCCCTGAGGTCCTTTTAGTATTCTGTACAAAATCTCCTTTTTAAACAACGGGAAGAGCATGAAGATATCCTCCGCGTCCCCTTCAAGCAACTGAGCTAATCGGATCACGGCATTCAGCAGTTCTGGAGAGGTTTTGCTCACATACATGGCTCGTCTGGTAGCATCGTTCGACATAGGAGAGAGACGGGTATGCTGAACTATCTCCAGAATTTCACTGCATGTGAATTCAAGCTTTAATGCGAGATAAGGAGTGGCAGGCGAAGCCTCTATGACTTGGCCGCTTACAGGCAAATCCATCGTAGCTACAATATAGCTGCCAGATCCGTACTGGAAACGTTCTTGTCCGAGCAGCATTTCCTTTTGACCCTGAACGACGATACAAAAAGAAGCTTCGTTCAACCTGAAAATCGGCTCAGTGATGTCAGATTCACGAATCAGAGAAAGGGAGGGAAGCTCGGTTGAATTGACACCTTCATTGACCGTGTACGGATGAATAAGTCTGGCAAGTTCAACTAACTGCTGCTGATATGGCTTAGACATAGGATAAGATCCTTTCATTTACTTTAGGAGCTTGCTGCGTGCTCAGGGTTAGGAGCCAGTGCAGTTTTATGAATGTTCTCCGTTCCAGCTTCAATGGCCTGCTGATAATAACTGCGCTTATGCTCAATAACTTCCATTGTTCTCCGGAGTTCCTCCATCTGAGCTTCTACACAGGCTTTGCGTTCGGAAAACATGTCATACCTCTGATGCAAGGTTGCATCACCTTCAGAGCACCAGGCTATGAATTCCCGGATATCCTTGATAGGCATTCCTGTAGCTTTCAAACATTGGATTATTTTCAGAAAATCAATATCGGACTCCTTGAATTGTCTCGTTCCGGTCGAATTGCGTTCGA
Source organism: Paenibacillus amylolyticus (assembly GCF_003719335.1). Taxonomy (GTDB): domain Bacteria; phylum Bacillota; class Bacilli; order Paenibacillales; family Paenibacillaceae; genus Paenibacillus; species Paenibacillus amylolyticus_D. The sequence goes on along the minus strand of NZ_RIAS01000003.1, from coordinate 120,118 downwards.
CGAAGGGCATGAGCCCCTCTTTGTCATAATAGCGTAATGTATACACAGTCAGATCCAATTTTTTAGCGACTTCACTAATGGAATATGTCATATAGGGTTGTTCCTTTCAGTTCTAGATCAGATCGAGATTAAAGCCGGTAGGCTGCATGGCTTTCGCTGATGCGAGTGAATTCTATCATGCGGTCAGGAGTGATGTCAAAACGAACACTTTTTTTAAAAAAGTAGAGCAAAACATTTGACCTAGAGTTAACTATAGGGCGTAAGATAAAGAAGATTCCAAAATCATGAGGAGGTTATCATATTGATTACAGCTAAAGCCAGAGCCGTGGATGGACCCGATCAAGCCTTCCGTTCCGCAGAAATTAACCGCCGTGATCTGGATACCACGGATGTATTAATTGAAATTAAGTTTGCTGGTATCTGCCACTCGGATATTCATACAGCCCATGGGGAGTGGGGACCCGTCAATTATCCACTCGTACCGGGTCACGAAATTGCCGGGATTGTGACCGAAGTAGGAAGTGGTGTAACAAAATATAAAGTAGGCGACCGAGTAGGCGTTGGATGTATGGTCGACTCTTGCGGCGAATGTGAGAATTGCCGTAAAGGAGAAGAGCAGTACTGCCTGAAAGGTAACATTCCAACATATGCAGGAGTAGACAAATACGGTGAGCCAACCCAAGGCGGTTATTCCACACATATCGTGGTAACCGAGGATTTTGTAGTGCGCATTCCTGACAATATTGAGCTGGATGCTGCTGCACCTCTGCTATGTGCCGGAATTACCACCTATTCTCCGTTGCATCACTGGGGCGCTGGTCCGGGTAAGAAGGTTGCAGTCGTAGGGATGGGTGGCCTCGGTCATATGGCGGTTAAAATCGCACATGCGATGGGAGCTGAGGTTACCGTTCTTTCTCAATCCCTGAGTAAAAAGCAAGACGGATTGCAGTTTGGGGCAGACCACTACTACGCAACGAACGAACCGGAAACATTCGAAAAGCTGGCAGGCTCATTAGACCTGATCATTAATACAGTAAGTGCCAGCATTGATATCAATGCTTATTTCTCGCTGCTCAAGTTGGACGGCACACTCGTTAATGTAGGGGCTCCGCCTGAGCCACTCGCCGTCAATGCATTCTCGCTGATCGGACATCGTCGTTCATTCGCCGGTTCGATGATTGGTGGCATACGTGAGACACAAGAAATGCTTGATTTCTGCGCCGAGCATGATATTGCACCTAGCATTGAGGTTATTTCGGCAGATCAGATTGACGAAGCATACAAGCGTGTACTCGCTTCAGATGTTAAATATCGCTTTGTAATTGATACAAGCACCATTTAAAAGAGCAGGTGGGAAGAGAGTTTAGTTAACGCCTTCGCCTTTGAATAAATAAAACTGAGCATCAGTAAATAGCCCCTATTTCCGCATAAGGAAAGGAGGGGCTATTTGTTTTTACGATAACATTTTGAAGACCCTAACACCTTACGGTCATATCGTTGACGGATCATAAGTATGTTTTATGATGCTCCATCTATAATGTTTATTGTGCGCCCACGACAGGATGTGGTATATAAGGCTCTTCTAGAAAAGCGACATCCTCTGAATTCAGCTTTACGGACAATGCAGCAATCGCAACATCGAGATGTGAATGTTTCGTTGCGCCGATAATCGGAGCAGTCACAGTCTCTTTCTGTAACAGCCATGCCAGAGCAATGTGTGTACGAGGCACATCATACTTCTCGGCAATAGCCGCCACCCGTTCGACAACAATGCGATCCGCGTCACTTGTGGCATTGTACTTTGATTTCTGTATCACATCCGTCTCTGAACGATGTGTGGTCACAGACCAATCTCTTGTCAATCTGCCGGATGCGAGTGGGCTGTATGGCGTAACGCCGATTTTTTCCTCTTTGCACAGCGGAAGCATCTCCCGTTCCTCTTCACGGTAAATCAGGTTCAAATGGTTTTGCATCGAAACAAATTTGGTCCAGCCATTTTTCTCCGCTGTATATAATGCTTTCTGGAACTGCCACGCAAACATAGCCGAAGCACCAATATATCTGGCTTTACCGGACTTCACCACATCATGGAGTGCTTCCATCGTTTCTTCGATAGGCGTGTTGTAGTCCCATCGATGAATGATATACAAATCTACATAATCGGTTTCGAGTCGTTTCAGACTTTTGTCAATTTCACTCAAAATGGCTTTCCTGGACAACCCGGAGCCGTTGGGGCCTTCATGCATTCGCCCATGAACCTTGGTCGCAATCACAACTTCATCCCGGCTCGCATAGTCCTTTAAAGCTCGTCCTAAATATTCTTCACTTGTGCCGAGTGAGTAGATATTGGCCGTATCAAAAAAATTAATACCTAGATCCAGCGCCTTGCGAATCACGGATCGGGAGTCTTCTTCGTTCAGCACCCACTCGTGAACCCATTTACTGGCATCACCAAAGCCCATACATCCGAGACAAAAGCGAGAGACATCGAGTCCTGTATTACCAAGCTTAACGTATTCCATCGTGATCACAATTCCTTTCAAATCAAAGTTGCCACGTATTTCACATATCTAATAGGATGGCTGTTTTCTGTTCTATTATGTCATGGTTCTCTAATGAAACTGTAGTATATTTCAATCAAAGGTTTGCCTGATCCGATCAAAATGGGAAGTAGGAGTCCTTTACGTATGGAAACGTAGCGCATCAAATGAAATAAAGCCCCTTGGAATAGACCAAAAGGCTTTAATGAGAGTGGAATTATAATTTAAAATGTTGGGCCTTTGAAAGGAAAAGGTCTCATGAGCGTAATAAAAAAGATTGAATGCAAAAATACGCTGTGATATAATCATGAGCGCAGTTGAAATTCGTGGAATATGAATTGGTATATCATTATTTCTCCTAAAATAATCATACATCGAATTCTTCGATTTGTCAACGCGCTTTTTTTCTCCACAAAAATGGGTTGAGGAGTGTGGTTAACGGATATGGCAGAAACGAACGAGTGGCAATTGGAAAAAGAAAGATTGGCTTACGTGCGAAATGAATTGAAGGCGAGACTTGATGAACTTGAACCCCAAGTTGAAGGTCTTGCAGATCAGGCTACGGAAATTCGCAAACGTTTCTGGGAAGAAGTCACGATCAATACGAGTTCATACACGGATTTTGAAGAAGCCTTTTATACAATTAATCAGCAAGCGAGAGTACTTGCTGAGCGTGAACGTGGACATAAGTTGTTAGTGCAGCAGTGGAAAAATGTAAACCGTTTGTTGCCTTTACCTTACTTCGGACGTATAGATTTTAAGGAAAAGGGTCTTGGTTTTACGGAGCAAATTTACATTGGTGTGTCTTCTTTTACGGACAAAGAAGGCTTGGATTTTCTAATCTATGATTGGCGTACGCCGATAGCAAGTCTGTATTATGACTATGGCTCCGGTTCGGCAGATTATGAGACACCTATGGGAAAAATCGAGGGGACGGTTGAACTGAAACGTCAGTTTCAAATCCAGGATGGTCAGTTGCTGGGTATGTTTGATGCGAGTGAAACAATTGGAGATGCCATGCTCCAGGAAGTGCTCTCCAAAGGTGCGAATGCTCAGATGAAAAGCATCGTGGCCACGATTCAAAAGGAACAAAACGCGATTATCCGTAATGATCACAGCCGAATGCTGATTGTGCAAGGAGCAGCAGGCAGTGGGAAGACATCCGCCGCGCTTCAGCGAGTGGCCTATCTATTATATAAGCATCGCCAGACGATCAAGGCGGATCAGATGGTTCTTTTTTCGCCAAATCCGATGTTTGCCAGTTACATCTCGAGTGTATTGCCTGAGCTAGGTGAAGAGAACATTCAACAGACGACGTTTCAGGAGTATTTGAATTATTGGCTGGGATCTAGTTTGAGACCGGAAGATCCGCTTGACCAAATGGAGTATGTGCTTACTGCTGGTGGGGAACCAAGTTACGCTGCTCGTATGGAAGGCATTCGCTATAAAGCATCCGCGGAATTTATGAAAGCTTTGAAGAACTATGGGGAATGGCTTGGACGGGAAGGGTTAAACTTTATCGGCATTCGGTTCCGTGAACGGGAGTTTATTACTTCAGCTCAAATGAAGGCACAATTCTCTACGTATGATATCCACCTTTCGTTACCAAGCCGTATATTGTTATTACAGGAATGGCTACTGAAACAGCTGACTGTTCTAGAGCAACAGGAACGACAAGCGGACTGGGTGGAGGAAGAGTTAAATTACCTCGACACGGACGACTATGCGGATGCATACGGTAAGCTGCACAAGGAAAAGGCTGTGTTCGAAGTGGCGGAGCAGTATGCAGCACGGGAGAATGCTGGCAAACACCCTGATCTGGATGAAGGCTCATTTGATTTTCTGGAACGAGAAGAAGAATTGCTACGGCGAAAAATAGTGAAACAGACGTTCAAGCCGTTGAGGCAGCGTGTACGAAAGTTCAAGTTCGTCAATGTTCAGTCAGCTTATGAACAACTATTTGTAGATGCCGTAGCTTATCAAGAACGTACGAATGGAGCGGCAGTTCCACCTCACTGGGATGAAATCTGCAAACAAACCAAAGACATGTTGCGTCAGAACAAGCTGTTTCATGAAGATGCTACCCCGTATTTATATGTAAAAGAAATGATCGAAGGCGTGCGAATCAACACGGATATCCGTCATGTGTTCGTCGACGAGGGTCAGGATTATTCGGCGTTCCAATATGAATATCTCAAAAAGCTGTTTCCTCGTGCCCGCATGACGGTACTAGGTGATTTTGGGCAAGCGATCTATATGCAGGCTACAGAACTTGCTGCTACCGATTCTCCTTTAATCCGTCTATATGGAGACAAAGAAACGACGCTTATCCGGCTGGTACAGAGCTATCGCTCGACTCGCGAAATTGTCGAGTTTACCCGAGCAATGCTGCTAGGCGGCGATGAAATTGTGGCTTTTGACAGAAGGGATCAAAAACCGGCTTTAATCCGGGCAAAGGCAGGAGAGAATCAGCGTGATGAGTTCATCCAATCTGACGTTAAGGCGCTTCAGACAGAGGGTTTTCGTTCGATTGCCATCATAACCAAAACGGCAGCCGAGAGTTACCTTGCATATGAACGTTTACGAGAGATCGGCGTAGAGGGACTAAAGCTGATTACGAAAGGCACGGAGCAGTTTGAAAAAGGCGTGATGGTCATTCCCGTGTACCTTGCCAAAGGTGTGGAATTCGATGCAGTACTTGTATATGATGCCTCCGCAGCTCGATTTGGGGAAGAATATGACCGTAAACTGCTCTACACGGCTTGTACTCGCGCTATGCATCGGTTGCATCTCTATACTTTGAAAAGCTGGTCACCTTTTGTGCAGGCATTACCTGAAGATTTGTATGATGTAAAAAATGTCTAAGTTCACCTTTTCCATAGTATAAATCTCTGCCTCAACTGCGAATTTATTTAAATCGGCTGACATGCGGCTGTCCAGATGCAACAGTTGATTCAACGAGTTTCGCTTTTAATAACGTCATAAGAAAGTCGCTGCGATAGCGGCTTTTTTGGCGTTATTCTCTAATTTTCCTAATGCTAACAACGGATGTAACGGGTAGGGGAATGCAAGATTTTGTGCATTTTGTTCAACCGGAAGTCTGATAAAATAAAGCAAACATATGAATATAAATCTAAAGCAACATACATGACATAAACAACCAATGAAGCGTTGAATCCAATATAAATCAGGAGGTAGCTTGAGATGAACAAACCGATGATTGGGGTACTGCCTTTGTATGACACGGACAAAAAAAGTTACTGGATGCTTCCTGATTATATGAAGGCCATAGAAGATTCAGGGGGCATACCGATAATGCTGCCATTAACGACAGACGAGGACATGATCACAACGCTGGCGAACGCCTTTGACGGATTCCTGTTTACCGGCGGACATGATGTTCATCCGGAACTCTACAATGAAAGGTTGCAGAGCGTCTGTGGCGAGCTGTGCATAGAGCGGGACCGGATGGAGGTTGTTCTTTTTCAAAAAGTGATAGCGCTCGGTAAACCAGCCTTCGGCATATGCCGTGGATTACAGCTATTTAACGCAATCTTAGGGGGAACGTTATACCAGGACATCCCCACAGAATTTAATGCAGATCGGAAGATTATTCATCAGCAAAAACCTCCGTATACCAATCTCGTGCATTCCGTACATATTGAAAAAGATAATCTGTTTCATGATATCTTGCAGACGGATCAGATTCAGGTTAACAGCTATCACCATCAGGGCATCAAAACGCTGTCCGATCAATTAGTGGCTGTAGCGATTGCAGAGGATGGATTGGTTGAATCTGTCGTCATGCCGGGCTATTCGTTCGTACTCGCGGTTCAGTGGCATCCGGAGTATAGTTATGCCGTGGACGAGTACAGTCAGAAGCTATTTGCTGCTTTTGTCAGTGCCTGCAGTTCAGCAAGATTTAACAGTTCTGTGCAGGACATTACGGCTTGATTCTTGTTCGATGGATAGGGAGGTAGAACATAAAAATCACTTTCAAGTATATGTTATAGCATGCATTTGAAAGTGATTTGGCTTTTTTTATACAGATAGTGTATGAATGATTATATTTCTTAAAAGTTACACTTTAGAGTTGACATTAGATTAAATTTAAAACAAAATATATGCTATAGCATATAGATGAATGAGATTGAGGGGTGTTGTTAAACGTGAGAGATGCTAGTGAGCTGAAGAAGGATATTTCATATGCAGATCCACAAACCCAATACATGTTATAGCATGTATCCAATCTATATGTATAACTCAATTGAAAGAAGGTTTGTTATGTTCATTTTTATTACGGTTTTACAGGTTGTGTTAGGCCTCTTTTTCCTGGTTACAGGAAGCAAAATTCTTTCGGGTAAGATGGCCGATGAATTCAAACGTTTTGGATTGCCCTCATTTTTTAATGTTTTGACCGGATCGTTCGAGATTGTTGGGGCGATCGGTATGCTTGCTGGCATATGGATACCTGGTGTTGCATTTTGGGCCGGTTTGCTATTGGGAGGTACAATGCTTGCTGGAGCCTTTACTTTGATTGTTCTAGCTAAAGATCCAATTCAAAAGGCCATTCCTGCAATTGTTCTGTTTGTTCTTAGCTTGATTGTATCACAGTATTATTTTTTCTAAAGACAACCCTTATCCTTATTTTAACTGCAAAAGATAGTGAAAAGGATGTTATTCAAGGTTTTGAGTCAGGCGCGGATGATTATGTCACCAAACCGTTTAGTCCTCGTGAAGTCGTTCATCGTATTAAAAGTGTGGTTCGGGGAAAACAAGTGGTGAATCACGAGAACATTACTTCTCATCGAAGATTGAAATTGCGTGATTTTATTGTGGAAGAGGATCACAAATTGTCTTCCAAAGGGAAAGAGATTCATTTAACTCCTAAAGAATACGAATTGTTATTTTATTTAGCCACATCACCAGATAAGTTATTTTCGAGAGAGAATATTCTTCAAAATGTATGGAATTACGATTATAGTGTGGATTATCGTACCGTAGATACCCACATCAAACGAATTCGGGAAAAGCTGGATGACATTTCGGCGGGTTCATCCTCAATGATCAAAACGATATGGGGCTTAGGATATAAATTTGAAATCGATTAGGGTGTGTCTGAAAACGCTGAAGAAAGCAAATTTTGCCGAATTTTCGTTCCAAGCAAGGAAGTTTCCCGCAGGCGTGCCGGGGCACGTCAAGGGGAAGTGACGTAGCAGGGGGCGAAAAGGGGGTAAAAGATGCACTTCAGTAGGTTTCAAGACACGCCCTAGCTAGGCATATGCATAACAATCATTAAAGCCGCCCATTCCTTGATGAGTGTCGTTTGTAACATTCGTTCAGATCGCCTATAATTGGTGTAAGAAAATGATGAATGAGGGTACGACAATGGACTTATACAATGTGACTGGTTTTTTAATTCACCGGACGGATCTCAAGCTTACGAATTATTTTATCAAACAATTGAAACCTTACGAGGTCACGCCTGAACAATGGAGTATTATTTCTTATATGGATATCGATAAAGCTACGACTCAAAAAGAGCTGGCTGAGGCTATCGATCGGGATCAAACGACTGTCGTCCGAATGATTCATTCATTAGAACGAAAAGGAATGGTTCGACGAATCGTTAATGATCAAGATAAACGTTCACACCATTTGTATTTGTCTCCAAAAGGGGAAGAAGTGAAACAAAATTTGTTGTTAACAGTCAAAGACGCTCATAACTATGTTACACGAGGGATAGAACCCGAGGAACTCGAACAGCTCAAAGCCATATTAGAAAAATTGTATATGAATGTGCGAGAGGATTAGGTGAATTTAAGATAGGAATTTAAAGTGCCTCAATACATGCTATAGCATGTATTGAGGGGTGTGAGTTGTTTGTGTTAGAAAATAGGGTTAATGTAAAGACCTCCTCATGAACTGTGAACTGAGGAGGTCTTTTGTTGAATATATATTATTGAAAATCCGTTATGATTCGGAACCTGACTTCGACTTAACTTCGTTTTGGGTATTAAGGCTAGCAATTAGTTTTTCGCCTTCCACATCCAGATTAGGCAAGATACGATCCAGCCATTTCGGAAGAGTCCAAGCTTTATCGCCAAACATCGCCATAATGGCAGGCACCAGAGCCATGCGAATGATAAAAGCATCAACCAAAATGCCCACCGCGAGTGTGAATCCAATCTGTTTAATCATGACATCATCAGTAAAGATAAAACCAGCGAATACGGAAACCATGATAACCGCTGCGGCAACAACGACACGACTAACCTGATTATAACCATGTACGACGGATTCAGTTCCGCGGTGACCATGGACATAGGATTCGCGCATCGAGCTAACCAAGAATACCTGATAATCCATGGCAAGACCATAGAGAATACCTGTTACGATAATTGGCATGAAGCTAAGTAGCGGACCGCCTGTATCGAAACCAAAGAGGGAGTGCAACCAGCCCCATTGGAACACAGCGGTTGTCATACCAAACGTAGCTAGAATGCTAAGCAGGAAACCAATCGTTGCTTTGATCGGAACGATGATCGAACGGAACACAAGCAACAAGATAATCAATGAAAGTAAAATGATGATTCCTACATAGATCGGGAAAACCTGAGCCAGCTTGGCAGACATATCAATATTTACAGCGGTAAGTCCGGTCACGCCAAGTTTAACGTCATACGTTTTAGCCATGCCAGAGTCTGCCGACCGCAGGTCGTTGACTAGCGTTTTCGTTGCATTATCATTAGGACCTGTCTTGGGAATCAGACTGAAAATAGCCAGATCCTCCGTCATCCCTAAAGGTGAGACTTGAGCTACGTTATTCTGACCCTGCAGCTCCATGGCGAGTCCGCCCAGAAGCTCTGGTGTCATTTTGGCAGACGCATTACGTGGTTCAGCCACCAGGATCAGCGGTCCGTTAAACCCTTCACCGAAACCTTTCGAGATGGCATCATAGCTCTGTCTTGCGTCCGTATCCAGGTTTGCTGACGAAGCACCTGGAATTCCCATTTCCATTTTTGTAATCGGAGTAGCAGCAAAACCAAGAACAAGAATAATCGCAATAACGGTCGCCCAGCGATTTTTAATGACGAATTTGACCCATCTGTTGGCCACGCCATGACTTGAGGCATCTGATAAGTTAGTAGCTTTCGCACGAGCTTTCTTCGAGCAGATTCGTTCACCAACAAGGCCGAGCAAGGCTGGTAGCAAGGTTAATGCAACGAATACGTTGATCAGTACCGTGGCCGCTGCGACGAGTGCCATCGTGGACAAGAAAGTGAGTCCAATGACGAGCATACCGCAGAGGGCAATAATGACGGTTAAGCCAGCAAAAAATACGGCACTGCCTGATGTGCCAATTGCCCGTGCGGTAGCTTCCTGTGCGCTTAGGCGTTGGTCAATAATCATCCGGCGCTGACGGTTGACGATGAAAAGTGCATAGTCGATGCCAACAGCCAAACCTACCATCAGAGCTAGAACGGATGTCACACTCGGCATATCAACAAATTTGGAGATCGAGAATGCTCCCCCAACCCCAATAGCGACACCAAGAAGGGCTGTGATCAGTGGCAGACCCGCTGCAACAACGGAACCAAGAGTAATGAGCAGTACGATTACGGCGATAACCAGCCCCACAATTTCAGCGGAACCAACCCCGATGGACACCGATTTAAGCGTTTCACCAGGCAATACCTTAATCTGTGTACCTTCTTCAACTTTCATGACCGATTGAATGACAGAATCAAACACATCTTGTGTAATAGCGGACTGTTCAATCGTGAATTGGAACTGAAACAACGCTGTGCTGCCATCCGATGAGATCAACACACCTGGCACGGGAACATTATTCACCATGAAGGGCCCGTATGGAGGCGGAGAGGCCGTTGCCGACTGAGCCATATTCATCGCTTGAGCTGCGTCCGCAGATGCCCCTGAGTTATTCGCTTGGGCAGCGGCGTAGTCGGCTGGATTAATCACTTTCTCCAGTCCATATACTTCGCTGACACCTTTTATAATGGCAGCTGCACGTTCAGGTGTATCCAGCCGCTCGTTGACCGACGCTTTGAACACAACGCTTCCTTGACCGCCGGAGGCGGCAGGCAGTTCTTTTGCAAGCTGATCCAAAACTTTCTGTGATTCTGTTCCTTCAATTTTCATTTCCGAGCTGATGTGCACGCCATTGATGCTGATCATGGAGATGACGATCCCCAGAAGAATTACCCAGCCAATGATAAAATATCCGGGTTTGCGAAAAGCGGTTTTTCCTATTTTATATAATAAGGTAGACATTGCTCTTTTTTGCACTCCTTCTATATATAAGTATGTTGATTACGATGGTGGATTATTATTAAAAAACGATAAAAGAAGGGGGTTAAAACCCTTTTCGCAAATGATCAAACACCGTTTCCATAAACTGTTCAAACGGGACTGCCTCTGAACTTGAGTCGGCAGGGATTTGCTTTCCAGGCAACAACACATTTAGTCTTCCTTCGATTAAGGGCAACACGGTGCCATAAATGGCGCTAATCAGCAAGTACGTATAGATCTCGTCGTATTGGCCGTTCGACAGGTCTAGCAGGGTTTCCTGAGCCTGAGTTTGCAGCCTGTGCATCGCAGCCAAATAGTGAGGTTCCAGTACGGGATAGGTGCGGGACAAGATGACAAGTTGATGCAGTCTGCCAATCAATTCGGACGTGAGTTGCATTTTAACCAGTTCATACATAATTTCCAGCAGTGAGGCATGGTCCGGAATCTCTGTGATCAGATGTTCAAGCTCAGCCGTATTTGGCACTGATAGGGCTCCAAGCGCAACAGCTTCTTCCTTGCATGTAAAGTAGTTGGCAAATGTTCTACGCGAGCATCCAACCTGTTGCACGATATCTTCTACCGTGAATCCGTCAAGTCCATGCTCCAGCGTCAGATTAAATGCAACTCCGGCAAGTGCTTTCTCCGTGGCTTCTTTTTTTAAGTGTCGCAACGTTCGTTTCATAATGTTATACCGCCTATGCGTTCGCCTCCTTAAGATGAGTTAAAGGAAATAACCAAGTATCTCATTTGTGAAAATAATCATAGCAACATTTTGCCCATTGTGCAAATTTACTCATTGTGCAAGTTTTTGACATGAATGAATATCCAATATTAGTTTATTAATATACATCTTATTTCATTTTTAAAATTTGAGCTTTATGGATACAGTGCAGGCTCAGCTACTCTATGGATTACTTCCCAGCAAATTGTTGAAATTATTCGTAAATGACCGTCAGAGAACTATAAAGACAAATGGATAAACCACTTTTTCGAAAAAGTATGGCTACAACGGAAAGATGTATCGATTAATTCAATACAGTGGGATAGAGGTTGAAGTTAAAAATCAGCAGTCATTACTTTAAATTTAATTACGTGAGAAGTGGACTTGAATAAATGAGGGGGCATATTTATGCAGAAACGTTGATCTCAAATGAAGAACGCTGAAGATGATTTTAGAGGTTATGACGAGCAGTTCATACTTGATTAATTAAAACTAAAAAATAAATTTTGAAATATCGCTTGATTTTTCGGGAAACGTCTGATAGTGTAATACCTGTGATTTTGGAAAGTTGATTTATCAATATGAATTAGAGCTTTCCAGCAGATAATTTTTGACCACTTCTACCAAGGAGTTAAGGCCATACGGACAGCCGGGTCAAATGCCGATTGGCAACTTATGTTGCCTTATTGATTGAGTTCAAAGCTCAAATTTTATAAGTTGGTTACTTTACAACCAGTGCATCTGCACATCAACTTGTGAAACGGTCAATAAGAGTGGTAAAGGCGAATTATTTGCTATATAGACTCTGATCCAATATTGATATACATGAAGAAGCTTTCCGCTGAAGGGGTTCTTATGGACTTTTTTGGTCAAGGAGTCTTCACGTCTTTTTTATGATGTATATCGACAAGCAAGTGTGATGGTGTGCGCAAAAGTGCGACATTTTTCACCTTGCTTTTTTTATTGTATCAGGAGCGGGTGGACGTTGCATAATGAAACAATACAACTGCGAACGTCTTGGAATTTTACGAAAAAAACAAAAACTAAAAATCCTAATTATGGGGATAGGAGAATGAGAAAATGGGAAAAGCACTAATCATCGGAGCCGGCGGCGTGGCTTCTGTAGCAGTACACAAATGCGTTCAAAACAGCGAGGTTTTTGAAGAAATCTGTATCGCAAGCCGTACGAAATCCAAATGTGATGATCTGAAAGCAAAATTGGATGGCGGCAAAACAAAAATTACAACAGCTCAAGTAGACGCGGACAATGTAGAAGAGCTGATTGCATTGATTAACGAGTTCCAACCGGATATCGTGATGAACTTGGCGTTGCCATACCAGGATCTGACGATCATGGATGCTTGCCTGGCAACGAAAACAAACTACATGGATACAGCAAACTATGAGCCGGAAGATACGGCAAAATTCGAATATAGCTGGCAATGGGATTACAAAGAGCGCTTCGAAAAAGCAGGCATCACTGCACTGCTGGGCAGCGGATTTGACCCTGGTGTAACTGGCGTATTCTCTGCATACGCATTGAAACATTATTTTGACGAAATCGAATATATCGATATTCTCGACTGCAATGGCGGCGACCATGGTTACCCATTTGCTACCAACTTCAACCCAGAGATCAACATCCGTGAAGTTTCTGCGAACGGCAGATACTGGGAGAATGGTGAATGGATCGAAACCAAACCGATGGAAATCAAACGTGTGTACGACTTCAAAGAAGTTGGCGAAAAAGATATGTACCTGTTGTACCATGAAGAGCTGGAGTCCCTGGCGAAAAACATCCCTGGCTTGAAACGTATCCGTTTCTTCATGACATTTGGTCAAAGCTATCTGACTCACCTGAAAGCTCTGGAAAACGTAGGCATGACTTCCATCGAGCCGATCGAGTTCGAAGGCAAACAAATCATTCCTTTGCAATTCCTGAAAGCTGTTCTGCCTGATCCGGCGTCCCTTGGACCTCGTACAGTAGGTAAAACGAACATCGGTTGTATCTTCAAAGGTAAAAAAGACGGTCAAGACAAAACATATTATGTATACAACATCTGTGACCACCAAGAGTGTTATAAAGAAGTAGGTTCCCAAGCGATCTCTTACACAACTGGTGTTCCAGCAATGATCGGTGCAGCTATGGTAATGACAGGCAAATGGAACAAACCAGGCGTATACAACGTGGAAGAGTTCAACCCGGATCCATTCATGGAAGAACTGAACAAATGGGGACTTCCTTGGGTAGAAGACTTCAATCCGGTTCTCGTGGATGAGCTGCCAGAAGAGTCCAAAGCTAAAGAATCGGAGCTTGTTCGCTAACATGCGGTTCGAGCAATTACCGACACCCTGTTTTGTTGTTGACGAAGGTCTGATTGAGAAAAACTTGAAAATCCTGAACGGTGTAATGCAGCGTACAGGAGCGAAGATTGTACTCGCGCAGAAGGCGTTCTCCATGACGGCGATGTATCCGCTTATTGGAGAATACCTGAGCGGTGCGACTGCGAGCGGTTTGTATGAAGCGCGTCTCGGTCACGAAGAGATGGGCAAAGAGAATCATGTCTTTGCTCCGGCTTTTCGTGAGGAAGAGATGGATGAGATTGTTTCGATCTGTGATCACATCATTTTCAATTCCTTTTCACAACTGGCGAAATTCAAGGATAAAGCACTGCAAGCAGGATGTAAGGTTGGTTTGCGTGTGAATCCGGAATGCTCCACTCAGGAAGGACACGAGATCTACGATCCGTGTTCTCCAGGTTCACGTTTCGGCGCGAAGCAGGAGGATTTCCGTGCAGAGTTGCTTGAAGGTGTATCTGGACTGCACTTCCACACGCTGTGCCAGCAAAACTCGGACGACTTGGAAACAACGCTGAATGCAGTTGTTGAGAAGTTCGGACAGTGGTTGCCGCAGATGGAATGGATTAACTTCGGTGGAGGACACCATATTACCCGTGAAGATTACGACATTCCAAGACTGGAAGCATGCATCAAACGGATGCAAAATGATTATGGTCTGGAAGTGTACCTGGAGCCGGGAGAAGCAGTTGCCCTCAATGCAGGTTATCTCGTGACTTCCGTTCTGGACTTCCACAAGAACGGCATGGATATTGCCATTTTGGACACTTCCGCAACTTGTCATATGCCCGATGTGCTGGAGATGCCTTATCGTCCGCCATTGATCGGATCAGGTGAAGTGGGCAAGAAAGCACATTTGTATCGCCTGGGTGGCCAAACATGTCTGTCTGGTGATGTGATTGGCGACTATTCATTTGATGAGCCTTTGAAGGAGGGCGACCGTCTTGTATTTGAAGACATGGCGATCTACTCCATGGTTAAAACAAATACGTTTAACGGCATGCCGCTACCTGCGATTGCGGTTAAACGCAAAGATGGCGATTGCGAAGTTGTGCGTGAATTCGGATATCAGGATTTCAAAATGCGCTTGGCATAATACTTTATTATATATCCGAGCAATATAGAGATAGTACAATAGCGATAATCATAGTGCAGTACAAGTGAAAAGGCTGTCCAAGGTCACAACTTCGTGTGACCAGAGGACAGCCTTTTTTTGCTACTTCTATTATTCGTTTGAATCAACAGGTTTGCTTGCAGCTCTCGCGGCATAGGGGAAGATTGGATCTTTTAGTTCGAATTCATATGTTAGTCCATTCACAATACCCACGACATGTTTGCTGTCATACAGATCGAGTAAAAATCCTGCCATTTGCTCGGCTGTATGGAACTTGGGCACACGGCCTTCATATTGGAACTGATCCAGATCAAAGGCACGTTCAGCAAACTCAGTTTCTGTGGCAGCAGGTGCCAGTACTTTGGATTGCATTGGAGCGCCTTTGCTCTGGAGTTCTTGTGCGAGCCCTTCGGTAAAGGCGCTGACATAAAACTTCGTGGCGCAATATGTCACCGCATCTGGAACGATGGTGTAGCCGCCTCCTGAAGAGATGTTGATAATCTGCGTGCCCGGAGTATTGGCATAATCCCGAACATAAAGAGTGGAGAGAATCGTCAGTGCTTCAATATTCAGATGAAGCATTTGTTCGATTTTGGGCAGATGCTGTTCACCGACCGAAGCAAAGTTGCCAAATCCTGCATTGTTGATCCATGTTTCAATGGAGTAACCGTTCAAGCTTTCATAGAAAGCATGTACATCTGCGGCAATGGACAGATCCACTGTACGAACAACAACATCCAGTTCCGGGTTCAATTCGGCAATTTTATTTTTCAACATATCCAAAGCTTCTGTTCTGCGGGCTGCTAAAATGAGATGTTTGCCTCTGGCTGCAAATGCCAAAGCGGCTTCATATCCAATACCTGAGCTGGCACCGGTAATAACGGTATATTTCATGTGAATTCCTCCTGGGATCAAGGGCGTGTCTTGAAACCTACTGAAGTACATCTTTTACCCCCTTTTCGCCCCCTGCTACGTCACTTCCCCTTGACGTGCCCCGGCACGCCTGCGGGAAACTTCCTGGCTTGGAACGAAAATTCGGCAAAATCTGCTTTCTTCAGCGTTTTCAGACACGCCCTAATCAATCTATATTGTGGGATGACCACGGATTGATTATACTGATTAGAGTTTACTCTAAGTCAATCACTCTGGAGAAGGAGGTGAAAATAACAGTGCATACGATCGGAGAAGTCGCCGAGATGTTAGGCATTAGCGCACATACGCTGCGTTATTATGAGAAGGAACAGATCATCATCCCGCTGCGTGATGCCAGTGGAGACAGACGATACAACGAATCCCATCTGAAATGGCTGCAGTTTGTCATCAAATTAAAGGAAACACAGATGCCGATTGCTGTAATCAAGCAGTATGCTTCATTATTTCAGGAAGGTGAACATACCGCCCCTGAGCGGCTGAAGCTGCTGGAGGACCACAAGAAGTCAGTGGAGCAGCAAATGAATACACTCCATGCGGCAAATGAAATGCTGGAGCTTAAAATTACAGCATATCGATCCTTTATCGGGAAATAATGTAACGGAGATTGCATGCGATCGGCAGACTGAACTGCCTTTTGAAATGCCCTTCTATTGCCAAATGTGTGATTTTTGTTATAGACTATTTTTTATGTTTGTTAAAATTTATCGTGTTTATCGTCTATCAAGGGGGAAATGGAATGCATCAACACAAAGCACACAAGTCTAACCAGCTCAAAATCCTTTCCAAAGTGCTACTCATCATTATCGGGGGATTCATTACGGCCTATGGTCTGGAGGCCATATTGATTCCAAACCAGGTATCCGATGGCGGGGTTACCGGTCTCAGTATCGTCGGCTCAAATTTGTTTGGATTGCCACTGGGACTATTGATCGGACTGTTAAACATACCGTTTGTATGGCTTGGTTACAAGCAGATTGGTAAAAGTTTTGCGCTGTACTCCGTCATCGGAATTGCTTCACTGGCGATCAGTGCCAGTCTGATGCATCATGTGCCAACGATAATTAAAGGTGATACGTTGCTGGTTACGGTTGTGGGTGGTATCATCATCGGTTTTGGTATGGGTCTTGCACTGCGTAATGGCGGAGCGCTTGATGGGATTGATATGCTGGCCGTATTGTTATCACGTAAACTGCCGTTCGGAACAAGTGACCTGATTTTGTTCCTGAATATGTTTGTATTTATCGTTGTTTCGACTGTATTTGGTTTGCAAGGCGCTATTTTGTCAGGACTCGCTTATTTCATTGCCTCTAAAGTGATACATATTGTTGAAGAAGGTTTGAGCGGTTCGAAAACATTCAAAATTATTACGACACAACCGGAAGTCATGGTGGAAACTATTCGTGATCGATTGGGACGCGGAGCAACGTACACCGATGCGTACGGTGGATACTCCAACGAGCAGTTCAAGGAAATCACTTGTGTCATCAACCGGATGGAAGAGAGTAAAATCAAAGAAATTATTAACGAGATTGACCCTACAGCCTTTGTTGTTGTCTACGATGTAGCCGAAGTGAAGGGCGGCAATTTCAAGAAGAAAGACATTCACTAAGAACAAGCGTTGATAAGAGCATTCCTCTTGTCAGCGCTTTTTCTTACTCCAGCGTTAATCTTCCGTAAAAACAGTAGCAAAGCTGCTGTCGACACCTTCGATGTACAGAGGGATCGCGTAAACCCTAGAGATGTGGGAAAGTTCCTGATTCAGATTCAGATCTTCAATGACGAGAATGTACTTGCCATCGACCCGACCTTTGCCTAGTATAATCTGGTGAAAAGCAACGGCTTCCTCGGGATGATTCGCTGCACCAGCGGATATCATATCGATACCAATAGCACGCAAGGAATCAAAAATCATCAAGTACTGTGCTGCCGAGCCGGATAAACCCGGGTTATGATTGGCGTACCGCTCGGGATCAGATGATCGGATTTTGCCAAATCCCGTGCGAATCAGCAGCAGGTCGGCTCCAGCGATCTGATGCTCATAAGGCTCCAGATCAGCTTTGGTAATCAACTCATCATCACTTTTGGGAATATCAATTACCACGGGATGTGTAAAAATGAAATCATCTATCCGAATTTCACTGATTTTCTTGCCTTGAGGATTAAAATGCCACGGGGCATCAATATGTGTTCCATTATGATTGAGGCTTGAGACAATAAACTGGTTGTATGCATCACCTTGAGCGATACTGGATTGTTGCTTTATTACAACGGGAGGATTGTCTTTGTATACCGGCGTGTTCACACCCAACGGATAAGACAAGAGAAGGCGCATCATATTTAGAGTGATCTCCTTTCCTTTGTACGGACTTAAGATTACTTGCATAAGTAGGGCCTCTGTATGGAAAGCTTTTGTATATAAGTTGAACTTGGTTGGTTTGCAAACCCTCTTGAGTTCGGTTTATATAGTGCGAAGACATACAAGACATTTCAATATGGAGGTTAGTGTGATGACCAAGCAGGACCCGCAGGAACTTTTGAAGCAAAAGCATGAACAGGACGAACACAAAAGACAATTCACCAATTTCTCCCGCAACGTATCCGGTCATGGTGAGATGGAAGCAGGGCAGGAATTTAGTCAGGATCACGTAACGGATGACCAGAACCGCATGAAATCGGTTGAGAATAGACGAGCTTATCCAAATTAGTCTGCAAATATGATGGTAAGGTTATAAGCTGGTCCAGTTATGGATCAGCTTTTTGCCATTTGAATTGCAATACTTCACCTAACGAAATTAACATTTCATCAAACTAGTCAACAGGTTCAAAAGGTCGTATAGTAGTATATGTGAAAAGGAAGAGAAGTATATTTCACGAAGTACTCTTCGTGGCACGAACAAAACAATTTTACATATAAGGATGGGGAAAAATGGACTTTAAACCGGTTGCTTCATTAATTGATCGCTTAACCTCATGGAGAGTTCCATGGGCAGAAGTGCTTATTATGCATCAAAACGAAACCGTTTTCCAGTATCGCAATGGATTCGAAAATTTGGAGGAGAAGACCCCAATTCGCGACAACGCAATCTTTAATCTCTACTCCATGACCAAAATTATGACTTGTGTGGCTGCGTTGCAGTTGGTCGAGAAAGGAGATCTCCTTTTACTTGACCCACTTTCTCAGTATTTACCTGAATTTGCAGAAATGCAGGTGAAAAAGGCACTTCCGAATGGCGAGGTGTATTACGAGAAAGCGACAAGACCCATTACGGTTCGTGATCTATTTACGATGACTGCTGGTTTTTCATATGATATCCACGCACCAAGTATCAAGGAAGCGGTAGAGCGCACGAATGGAACGCTGCCAACGCGAGAGTTTGCGAGAGCTTTGGCGAAAGAACCGCTGATGTTTGAGCCGGGCACACACTGGAATTACAGCATGTGTCATGATGTGCTTGGTGCACTGGTAGAAGTCGTAAGTGGCAAACGATTCGGCACGTATTTGCAAGATGAGATTATTAAGCCGCTTGGCATGAATGATACCACCTTTGATCTGAGCGAAGATCAACAGTCTCGCTTGATTCCGCAATATCTTTTTGATGAGGAGCAAGATAAGGCGGTACGAATGGACGGCAACGGTTTCCGTGTAGGTACAGAACTGGATAGTGGCGGTGCCGGATTGTTATCCACCGTGAACGATTACGCCAAGTTTTTGAATGCACTGACCGGATTCGGTACAAGTCCTGAAGGCGTGCGAATTTTATCCCGGGCTTCCGTGGAGCTCATGAGAGCCGATCATCTGAATGACATGACACGACCAGACTTTTCATGGGATCATATGTATGGTTACGGCTATGGTCTCGGCGTTCGTACACATATCTCCACAGCAGGTAGTGGGTCACTGAGTCCAGTTGGTGAATTTGGATGGGCTGGCGCGGCTGGCTGTATGGCCATTATAGACCCGGATTCGGGGCTAACGGTGATGTATGCGCAGCATCTGTTGAACAGTCAGGAGCATTATGTGCATCGTCGTTTACGCAATACCGTATATTCCTGCCTATAAAACAGCTCTTTACATGTAAGTTAGTGTAAATATTATTAACTCATTTTGAACCCTGCTGAGGAGAACAGCAGGGTTTTTGTTTGTTTCCTAATTTGAGCTGACGTGGTCATGTTGTCATAGTATAAACAAAAGCCGCTAATTAGCGGCTTTTTGTCATTCGAAGTGAGCTTACACGGTTGACCAGATAAATGCCAACAGATACCAATATTAACGCAATAAGATTCTTAAGTTCCCAGATTGTTTCTCCAAGAAAAAGTGCAGATAACAAGGCACCAAAGATGGGGATCAGGAAGTTGTAAACCGATACTTTACCCACCTTGTTGTACTTCAGAAGCAGATTCCACAGGCAAAAGGCCACGGATGACAGCAAAGCCAGATACACCAGATTCAGGGAAGATTCCCATGTAAAATGAGTAACTTGACCTCCGAGTGACACGCCGAGTAAAGTCAGCACTAATCCGCCAGCCAGCAGACTGACGCCTGTGATCATCATAACATCAATAGCCGCAGTTAGACGCTTTGCATAAATGGCTGTAATGGAGAATACAAGGGCAGCCATAATGATAAACCCTTCTCCTGTGAAAGAGAATGAAAAGGTAAGTAAATCTGCATGAAAGTTGACGATAATGACACCAATGAACCCGAGCACACAGCCCATGATTTTGTTGCGGCTCAGCTTATCATTTTTATAGATAAAATGCGCCAATACAACACTGAAAAACGTCGTTGTTGCATTCATGATGGAGCCTTTTACACCGGTGGTGTTGGCTACGCCCACATAAAAAAACATATATTGCAGTCCTGTCTGCAATACGCCGAGTATACTCAAACTTGCCCACTCACGTCCGCTCAGCTTCAGCTTGCGTCTAAAACCAACGCGATATAGAAGTAGCAGCAATATACCTGCCAAACTGAAACGATACCCGGCAAAAACGTATTTTGATGCGATATCTTCGGGCAAAATATGAAAAGCAACATATCCGAGTTTGATGGAAGGATAGGCACTCCCCCATAACAAACAGCATAGACCTGCAACGAGCATGACAATGAAGGGATCGCTGAATTTGGTCCGATGTTCCTGTGCGTCTTGATTTTTGTTTCCTTGTGCTGTAGTTTCATTTAGCTTATGTTCTTTTGTTAACTTTGGGCTAATGAGTGTTGAATCTCTTTCGATCACGCTTAATCTTCTCCTCGCTTGATGTGCACATCTGTATGTATGAATAAACAATCATGCCTTATAGACCATATCATAAAAACCGGGTTTTGTGTTGGAAGAAAAAAGGGTTATTCGGGCATCCTTGATATGTTGTGAATGAGAAAAATAACAGAGAAGAACGTTAGAAAAGAGGATGTGGATGTTATTCCCAGTAAGATAGCGCTTGCCAAATGAAAAATAATGTGATAATTTATGTCTGTAACCGGTTACACATAAGGAGAACATTCCATGACAACAATTAAAGACGTAGCAAATCTGGCTGGTGTATCGGTAGCCACGGTATCCAGAGTGATTAATGACAGGGGCTATGTGCACGCAGATACTCGCAAGAAAGTTGAAGATGCTGTCAAAGCACTTCACTTTTCACCGAATGAAGTGGCACGCTCACTATACACACGCAAGTCAAAACTGATTGGTCTACTGCTCCCAGACATTGCGAATCCTTATTTCCCTCAGCTTGCGCGGGGTGTGGAGGATCGGATGCAAGAGCAGGATTACCGCTTAATATTTGGAAATAGTGATGAGGATGAACGGAAGGAGCAGGATTACATCCAGACGTTTATCCAGAATAACGTAGTGGGTGTGATCTCATCCACCAATTACCCTCACTCTTCGATATATGAAAAGCTGAAGATTCCCGTCGTCTTCCTGGACAGAACTTCGCTGGATCGACCTTCGGTCTATGCCGATGGCAGAGAAGGCGGAAGGCTTGCTGCCAAGGAGATCATTAAACGGGGCAGCAAACGAATTACCATTATGCAAGGACCATCCCACATTCGGCCGGCTCAAGATCGGTTTGAAGGAGCGATTGAATTCATCCGGGAAGCGGGAATGGATCATGAGGTCATTCAAACCACCTCGTTTTCATTTAATGAAGCAGGTGTATGGGCTGAGGAACTGTTTAAAAAATATCCGGATACGGATGGTGTTATTGCCAGTAATGACATCGCTGCAATGGCTGTATTACATGAAGCCTATCGCATCGGGAAGAATGTTCCGCAGGATGTACAAGTCATTGGGTTTGATGATATTCCGATGAGCGGATTGTTGTCACCGGCATTATCTACGATTCGTCAGCCGGCATATGAAATGGGCAGAGAAGCAGCAGGATTACTTATTCAGTTAGTAGAGCAAAATAAGATGGATAATAAAAACATACAGTTGCCCGTGTCCTTCATTGAACGGGGAACAACGAGAAAGGTGAGAAACGATGGCTAACATTTGTGTGATTGGAAGCAGTTCAATGGACTTGGTTGTGACATCGTCCAGAAGACCGGGCGCGGGAGAAACCGTGCTTGGTGAAAGCTTTAAGACAGTACCCGGCGGGAAAGGGGCCAATCAAGCTGTTGCGGCAGCACGATTGGGAGCTGAAGTGGTCATGATCGGCCGTGTTGGAGATGATACATTCGGTACAGACATTTTAGAAAACTTTAAAGCGAATCGTGTAAATACAAGCAATGTGAAACCGGTTACACATTCCGAGAGCGGTACAGCTCATATCATCTTGGCAGAGGGAGATAATAGCATTGTAGTGGTCGAAGCGGCCAATCGCGAAGTGACTCCTGCTTATGTGGATGAAGCTGCTGAAGCGATTCGTAACGCGGATATCGTTCTGATTCAGCAGGAAATTCCAGAAGAGACGGTGATTCATGTCAGCCAATTATGTGCCGAATATAAAACACCTTTACTGCTCAATCCGGCTCCTGCCCGTGCGGTTCCACAAGAGGTAATTGACAATGCATCGTATATTACACCGAATGAGCATGAGGCCGAAATTTTGTTCAAAGGCATGAAGCCTGCGGAAGCTCTACGTCAACATCCGAACAAATTATTCATTACGGAAGGCAGCAAGGGTGTTCGATATTTTGACGGTAATGAAGAGGTCCTTGTGCCAACCTATAAAGTTGAAGCTGTAGATACAACCGGAGCTGGCGATACGTTTAATGCAGCTTTTGCAGTCGCTCTGGCTGAGGGTAAATCGATTCAGGACAGTGTGCGTTTTGCCAATCGGGCGGCATCGTTATCCGTAACCAAGTTTGGTGCACAGGGAGGCATGCCAACTAGGGACCAAGTAGAGGAAAGTCTATAAAAAGAAGCTGAGCAAAGACTTCTATATAAGTTCAACTTATATAGTGAAATAGATGAGCATCCGCAAATGAAATAAAGGGGAACTTTATATGAAAAGAAACGGCATCTTGAACAGTCACATCTCTAAAATTTTGTCTGATCTGGGTCACACCGATCAGATTGCCATTGCGGATGCGGGCTTGCCCGTTCCGGATGGTGTGCTCAAGATTGATCTGGCACTCAAACTCGGTACACCAAGCTTTCGTGAAGTACTGGACGTCATTGCGGAAGACATGGTCATTGAAAAGGTGATCGTAGCTCGTGAAATCCAGGAAGGAAATCCGCAGACACTTGCCTACTTGAATGAAAAATTTGATTCGCAGGTCATTGATGATAGCCAGAACCATGAACGGTTTAAAGCGTTAACCCGGCAAGTGAAGGCCGTTATTCGTACAGGCGAGGCTACACCGTATGCCAATTGTATTTTACAATCGGGAGTTCATTTCGGTTAAAAGGAGGCAGCACTATGCACATTCAGATGCATAATATCCATAAAGCGTTTGGCACGAATCAAGTGTTAAGCGGTGTGGATTTTGAATTAAAAGAAGGCGAGGTTCATGCCCTGATGGGTGAGAATGGCGCCGGGAAATCAACGCTCATGAATATTTTGATCGGTCTGCACCAACGGGATCAGGGAACGATTGAGATTGATGGCAAAGAGACGTACTTCGGTAGTCCGAAAGAAGCTGAGCAGCTTGGGCTTACGTTTATTCACCAAGAATTAAATGTCTGGCCAGAGATGACAGTGCTGGATAACCTGTTTATCGGTAAAGAGATATCGTCCTCCATGGGGTTGCTTAACACAAAACAAATGAAAGCGCTTGCTAATGAACAATTTGCCAAACTATCGGTGGATATCCCGCTTGAGCGTCCTGCAGGAGAGTGCTCTGTCGGACAGCAGCAGATGATTGAGATCGCCAAAGCGCTGATGACCGAGGCCAAAGTCATTATTATGGACGAGCCTACAGCGGCCTTGACCGAACGTGAGATCCAGAAGTTGTTTGAGGTCATTCGTTCTGTGCAAAAAAATGGTGTATCCGTTGTTTACATCTCTCACCGAATGGAGGAAATTTTTACGATCTGTGATCGCATTACGATTATGCGTGATGGGCGAACTGTGGATACCAAAGCAATTCCTGAGACAAATTTTGATGAGGTTGTGCGCAAAATGGTCGGACGCGAACTCACCGAGCGTTACCCGTCTCGAAATCCGAAGTATGGCGAAATCGTACTTGAGGTGAAAGAAGCTAACCGAAAAGGATTATTCGAAAATGTTAGTTTTGATGTGAAAGCTGGCGAAATACTTGGTTTCTCTGGACTGATGGGATCGGGGCGTACGGAGATCATGAGAGCCATCTTCGGTCTGGATCGGCTGGATAGCGGTGAGATCAAGATCCGCGGAAAAAAAGTAAACATTCGCAAACCGGCGGATGCGGTGAAGCACGGCATCGGTTTTATTACAGAAGACCGGAAGGATGAAGGGCTAGTACTCGACTTTTCGATCCGTGAAAATATGGCACTGACGAACCTGTTCAGTTTTTCCAGCAGAGGTTTCATCTCGAATGTGAAAGAACAGGAGTTTGTGGACACCCTGATCAAACGGTTGCAGATCAAAACCCAATCTTCGGAAACCGCGGCCCGGAATTTATCCGGTGGGAACCAGCAGAAAGTGGTTATCGCCAAATGGGTGGGCATTGGCCCAAGCGTGCTCATTCTTGACGAGCCTACACGTGGGGTAGACGTTGGAGCGAAGCGTGAGATCTATCAGCTCATGAACGAACTAACGGATCGCGGAGTAGCGATCATCATGGTTTCGTCCGAACTACCCGAAGTGCTCGGAATGAGTGACCGTATTGCCGTTGTGCATGAAGGTCACATCACCGGCGTGCTGCTGAAGGAACAAGCGACACAGGAACACATTATGACACTAGCTACAGGGGGACAGTAACATGACAACAATGCAGGACACTAAAACAGCCAAAAGCGGGTTCCGCTTGTCTAGCGTAACACAAAAACTCGGTCCATTACTCGGATTAATCATCCTGATTGTTATCGTTTCCGTGCTCAATCCAAGCTTCTTGGAACCGCTTAATATTCTGAACTTGCTTCGCCAGGTTTCCATTAATGCCTTGATTGCGTTTGGGATGACGTTTGTTATTCTCACAGGCGGGATTGACCTGTCGGTTGGTTCTATACTTGCCTTATCCAGTGCGTTCGTAGCCAACATGATGTTATCCGGTCTTGATCCGATTCTGTCGATCATTATCGGGGTTTCGCTTGGCGGCGTCATGGGTATGGTCAATGGACTGATGATTACCAAGGGTAACATGGCTCCATTTATCGCAACACTTGCAACGATGACTATTTTCAGAGGTTTGACGCTGGTATATACCAACGGTAATCCAATCACAGGCCTGGGCGACAGTCTGCTGTTCCAGTTGTTTGGACGGGGATACCTGCTCGGTATTCCGGTACCGGCGATTACAATGCTGATTACGTTTGTGATTCTGTGGACGATTTTGCATAAAACGGCCTTCGGCCGCAAAACGTACGCCATCGGCGGTAATGAAAAAGCTTCGATTATCTCAGGTATCAAGGTATCCCGTGTCAAAATTATGATCTACTCCCTTGCAGGTATGCTTGCTGCGCTGGCTGGTGCAATTCTGACATCACGTCTGAACTCCGCTCAACCTACAGCAGGTACATCCTATGAGCTGGATGCCATCGCTGCAGTTGTGCTGGGCGGTACAAGTCTTTCTGGCGGTCGTGGACGCATTGTAGGTACATTGATTGGTGTGCTGATTATCGGTGTATTGAATAACGGTCTGAACCTGCTCGGTGTGAACTCTTTCTACCAGATGGTCGTGAAGGGTGTCGTTATTGCTATCGCAGTCCTGCTGGACCGCAAGAAAACCGCTTAAGGGAGAGAAAACAACATGAAAAAATGGACACTAACGCTTGTTAGCATGATACTGATCGTTGTTCTAGCCGGATGTTCGCTGGAGCCGCCAGGCTGGGCGAAACCAAAGTCAGCCGGAGGTAAGGAACAGAAAAAAATCGGCTTGTCGATCTCGACACTGAACAACCCGTTCTTCGTTTCACTGAAAGACGGTGTCGTAGCAGAAGCACAGAAACAGGGTATTCAAGTTGTTGTAGTTGATGCACAGAACGATTCTGCGAAGCAAACGAACGATGTGGACGATCTCATTCAGCAGGGCGTAGATGCCTTGCTCATTAACCCGGCAGATTCCGCTGCAATCTCTACAGCGGTTCAATCCGCTAATAGTGTCGGCATTCCAGTAATTACGCTGGATCGTTCTGCGGATAAAGGTGAAGTTGCAGCACTTGTTGCTTCCGATAATGCGAAGGGTGGGCGCATGGCTGCCGAATACATCGTTAAGCAATTAGGTGAAGGAGCCAAAGTGATCGAGCTTGAAGGTGTCCCAGGTGCATCCGCTACAAGGGAGCGCGGCAAAGGTTTCCATGAGATCGCAGATCAGAAGCTGGATGTGGTTGCCAAACAATCTGCTGACTTTGACCGATCCAAAGGTCTGAATGTCATGGAGAACTTGTTGCAAGGTAATCCGGGAGTGCAAGCCGTATTTGCTCACAATGACGAGATGGCTCTGGGTGCCATTGAAGCGATTCAAAGCTCGGGTAAAGATATCCCGGTGATCGGTTTTGACGGCAACGATGATGCCATTAAATCGATTCAGGATGGTAAACTGACTGCAACCGTAGCTCAGCAGCCCGAGTTGATTGGACAGCTTGCACTGCAAGCCGCACTCGATGTGCTGAGCGGCAAGCAGGTGGAGAAATCCATTCCGGCTGAGTTAAAGCTGGTTACCAAGGAAAACGTAAATCAATAATCAATATTTAAAAGGTAATACACGAATCCCGCTCTGGCTGAAAAAGCCGGAACGGGATTTTTTATCGTGGAAATTATAGATGGTTAAAAACTCAAATCAGGCTCATACCTGACTTCAATTGCAAATTATAACCTTTTGGATTGCTCGAAAATAATAACTTTGGATATACATATTCAGTCCATAGATTGTTATACTGTCATTCAAAAGGTGAGTAGAAAGGGGCATCCAGCTTGGATCATCCTGTTGAAGAAAATTTAAAAATGGTTAGAAAACAAATGGCACTGGCTTGCAAGGCTTCTGGACGAAATATTACCGATGTAAAGTTGCTTTTAGCCACGAAAACGGTACCGCTTGAGAAGTTACAGGTCGCTGTGCAGGCAGGTGAAAAGCTGTTTGGAGAAAACAAAGTGCAGGAACTGCGAGATAAATATCCTCTTATGGAGCAGTCCAAAGCGGTGGAATGGCATTTTATCGGACATCTGCAGACGAATAAAGTAAAGGAGGTTGTTAAGTATGTGACAATGATCCATTCGGTGGATCGTCTGAAGCTCGGGCAGGTCTTACATGACCAGCTTGTCAAAGAACAGCGGACAATGGACATTCTTGTACAAATTAATACGTCCTATGAAGAAAGTAAATTCGGAGCTTCTCCAGAGGATGCAGTGGAACTCGTGGAACAGTTATCTCGATTTGATACGCTGCATGTAAAAGGATTAATGACGATTGGGAAACTGCATGCATCAACGGATGAGACCCGTCAATGTTTTCGGTTGTTGAAACAGCTCAGTATACAGATCAGAGAGAGAAACATCCCACGCGTCGACATGGAAATGTTATCAATGGGCATGTCCGGTGATTTCAGTATGGCGATTGAAGAGGGGGCCACCATCGTTCGTGTGGGAACGAATGTGTTTGGCCCACGTTATGTACCCGATGAATACTACTGGAACGAACATACAAAGATAGAAGATTAGTTGAGGGGCAGGGGTTTACATTGAAAACAGCATCTAATAAGATTCGCGGACGCGATTTGATATCGCCAGTGACCGCTGCTTTAATTTCTGTAATTGTCAATTATGGAGGGACCTTCATTCTTGTGTTTCAAGCGGCCAAAGCAGCAGGGCTAAGCCCGGAAATGACCGCTTCCTGGATATGGTCCATTTCGATTGGCGTAGGGATCACGGGGATATGGCTTAGTTACCGCTACAAAGAACCTATCATTACTGCGTGGTCTACTCCAGCTGCAGCCTTCCTTGTCTCCATGCTGGCTGTAACTCCTTATTCAGAAGCCGTAGGTGCTTATATGATTTCAGCCGTTGGTTTTGTCATTTTGGGCATGTCTGGCTTGTTTGAACGGTTCGTCCGATTAATCCCGCCAGGGATCGCTTCTGGTTTACTTGCAGGAATTTTACTCCAGTTCGGTATCTCCGCGTTTGAAGGGGCCAAGGTCGAACCTGTACTGGTTATTCTGCTGTTTACCGCCTATATCGTGTTAAAACGGTTTACATCTCGTTATGCAATCGTTGGTATATTGATTCTCGGCCTGATTTATCTGGTAATTATGGGGAAAACCGATTTCAGCTCCATTCAGCTGGCTGTCGCTTTACCTGTTTTCACAGCTCCCGAATTCTCAATTCAGGCACTGCTAGGTGTGGCCCTGCCGTTATTTATTATTACGCTTACAGGGCAGTACATGCCAGGTATGCTGGTTCTCCGCAATGATGGTTTTCGAACGAGTGCTAACCCTATATTAACGGTCACCGGCTTGGGTTCACTTATCGCCGCACCATTCGGCTCACATGCATTTAACGTGGCAGCCATTACCGCAGCTATATGCACAGGGAAAGATGCGCATGAAGATGCGTCCAAGCGTTATATTGCGGGCATTGCCTGCGGAGTCTTCTACATAACTGTCGGAATTTTTGGCGTGACCTTAGCCGCATTATTTTTAATTCTTCCAGCGGCATTTATCGCCACATTAGCAGGGCTCGCTTTACTTGGAACGATCGGCGGCAGCCTGGCTAACGCTCTGGCGGACCCGAACGGACGGGAAACGGCATTAATTACATTTTTAGCAACAGCGGCTAATGTAACTTTGTTTGGCATCGGCGGTGCATTCTGGGGACTTGTGGCTGGAGTCATGGCACATCTTCTAATTCATCATAAATTTGCCAAAAAACAACTTGGGACAAATGCTTAAGAAACCAGAAAGGGATGATGATCAGGATGTTAAAACATATAGAGAGCCAAGATAAAACTGTGGCAACAGCAGCCCGTCACGAGCTTGCAAGACAGCGGGATACGATAGAACTGATTGCTTCAGAGAATTTTGTGAGCCAAGCCGTAATGGAGGCCACGGCCAGCGTATTAACCAATAAATATGCAGAGGGTTATTCGGGCAGAAGATATTATGGTGGATGCGAGCATGTTGATACGGTAGAGGATATTGCTAATGATCGCCTGAAACAACTATTTGGTGCTGAACATGCGAATGTGCAGCCTCATTCCGGTTCACAGGCGAATATGGCTGTATATCTTGCCTCAGTTGAGATAGGTGATACGATTCTTGGAATGAATCTTGCTCATGGGGGTCATCTGACGCATGGAAGTCTTGTTAATTTTTCAGGAAGATTTTATCATTTTGTTTCCTATGGTGTCGATCCGGAAACGGGTCTTATTGACTTTGACGAAGTGCGAAAACTGGCTCACAAACATCGTCCGCGAATGATCGTTGCAGGCGGAAGTGCATACCCGAGGCGTATTGATTTTGAACTTTTTGCTCAAATTGCTTCCGAAGTGGGAGCTTTACTGTTTGTAGATATGGCACACATCGCGGGCATTGTTGCAGCAGGATTACACTCTAACCCCATACCGCATGCACATATTGTTTCAACCACGACACATAAGACGCTGCGAGGTCCGCGTGGAGGTGCTATTTTGTGTAAAGAATCCTGGGCACGGGCCATCGATAAAGCTGTTTTTCCAGGAACGCAGGGCGGGCCATTTATGCATATTATTGCGGGAAAAGCAGTCGCTTTTGGGGAAGCAATGCAATCTGATTTCACTGTTTATATGAGAAACGTTCTGAATAATGCCAAAGTAATGGCGGAAACGCTAAGAAATGAAGGACTTTCTCTTGTTTCTGGAGGTACCGATAATCATCTTATTCTCGTTGATCTGCGCAGCGTTGGCCTTACGGGTAAAGACGCTCAAATGATGCTGGATGAAGCAGGCATCACGGCAAACAAAAATTCGATTCCTCACGATACAGCAAGTCCGTTAGTTACAAGCGGTATTCGGTTTGGAACTCCTGCCATGACAACCAGAGGGCTTGGTGCCGGGGAGATGAAAGAAATCGCCGAGCTTATCGCACTTGCTTTTAAAAATCCAGCGAATACTAAAGTAAAAGAGCACATATCAGGTTGTGTGCGCGAGATCACATCACGATTTCCTCTGTACGAAGCAGGAGCATCGTTCACCTCATAAATAGATACAGCCCGTCTGCAATCTTCTTATCGATTTTGGATTGCTGGCGGGCTCTATTCCATTGTTATAAAACGGTGCGGGCAAATCGGGAGATGCCTTCTTCGATACGTTCCTCATCTACTTTTGCAAAACCTAATACCCACCCCTTACGGTCACTTTCCAGGCAGTATCTGCTTAGCGGATAAACACAGACACCCTGCCTGCGGGCGGCAGAGGTTATTGTTGCTTCATCACATGACGCTTCTGCTTCAAGAAGTATATGTAATCCCGTTTCTACTCCACTTAACCTAAAACGCGAACTAAGGCCGGAAGAATGGATCGCTTTGGTCATGACCTCGTGTCTGCGGCGATAAATGTTACGAACTCTTCTCATGTGGCGCATAAATTGCCCCCGCTCAATAAAATGATTCAGCGTTAGCTGCTCCATTATGGGGAGATGGCGATAAGTCAGTTCATGAATCTGGGTAAGCCGCTCAACCGCTGCTTGAGGTCCTATAATTGCGGATAAACGTATACCGGGCGCAATCATTTTGGAGAAACTCATCATATAAAGCGTATTCTGAGGCAGTTGGCTGAACAGGGTGGGAATCGGGTCTCCACGATATCTGAATTCGCTATCGTAATCGTCCTCGATAATCCACATCCCACGTTTTCCGGCCAATTGCATGAATTGCTGTCTGCGCGGCTCTGACATTATGATTCCGGTGGCGCATTGGTGTGAAGGTGTGACAAATACGAGCCTCGATTCTGGGTGGATGCGATCTACACACAGTCCCTGCTCATCAACCGGTACGGCATCGATCTGCATACCGCGGTATTTCATGGTGGTCCAGGCAGCAGGAAAACCGGGGTCCTCCACGGACACTCTGTCTCCTTCAGTCAGAAGTGCCTGAGTAATCAAATCAATGCTGTGTTGTGCGCCTGAAGTTAACAAAATCTGATCAACTTCAATATGAATTCCTCGTTCTAGGGACAGGTAACGCTGGATCTGTTCTCGCAGCGGCAGGAAACCTCTGGCATCGCCATACGACCAGATATCAAGGTCGGGTTCAGCAGACACCTGCAAAAATGATTTTCTCCAGGATTGGGTGAACGTCTCATCGATATAAGGCTCGTGCGGGTTGAAATCAATGTCCACCTGCGGTGCATCTTGATCTCCAAACCAGCTCTGCAGTTTGGCAATGGATTCGTGTACTAAAGGCAGTGCGGGAGGTACAGGCCCGGACGGTGGCTCCTCTTCTGAAGAACGGAGCACCTGGATCGAATGGCTGACTCTTGTTCCACCGCGACGTGAGGTTACGGTATAACCCCGGCTGAATAATTCTTCGTAAACGATCTGAATTGTAGACCGTGAAACACCGATCCGCGCGGCTAACTCACGTGACGGAAGCAGCAGCTCACCTGGAGGCCAGTTCCCGGTTGTAATGTTGTGAATAGCCTGGTCAAGCAGTTGCTGCCAGATCGGGCGGTCATCATTTCGGTTCACTTTTAACATCATAACAACTCCGTTGTTGTTGAATTTATGGATTGTATATTACTTGAACATAATGAAAATTCGGACGTTCCATTGTATGGAATATTATCATGACAACGGTTCAAGCTGCAATGATGAATCAAGATTATAATAATGATTTGACTGTTCATCTCCAGTTCATATTCAAGACGTTTGCAGTTCATTTTCTTCGTTTATACTGCGTTAGGAAACAGCACAACACGATGATCACAGAGCAGAATAGGAGAAGATGAAGATGAGAAGAAAAAGAACGTCTATAATCGCGATGACCGTGGTGCTGGCGATGTTAACTCCCACGGCTGTATATGCAACCGAGATTCCAAGTGAATCAAATTTTGAACTAACTCAAAAAGCCGTCACTGCAAAAACGAAAACACTGACCGAAAGTTACGGTGTTGCCAGTGTTCAATACGCACTTATCGATGCAGGACAGATTGTTCTTTCCGGGCAGACAGGTATCAATGATCCTGCGGGGAATGTGCCCCTCACGTCAGACACAATGTATGGCATAGGCTCGACAAGTAAAATGTTTCTCACAACTGCTGTCATGATGCTGGTGGATCAGGGGAAAGTTAAACTGGATGATCCGGTAGTTAAGTATATTTCTGACTTTAGAATGAAGGACGAGCGCTATACTCAAATTACAGTACGTATGTTGTTAAACCATTCATCAGGACTTCTTGGCACATCAAGTAATAGTGCAATCCTATTTGAAGATCCGGATACACATGCACATGATACGTTACTGGATCAGTTGGCCTCACAGCATCTGAAGGCTGATCCTGGTGCCTATTCGGTTTATAGTAATGACGGGTTTTCATTAGCCGAGATTCTGGTGGAGCGAGTCAGCGGTTTGAGTTTTACGGAATTCATGCACCGTCATATCACAACACCTCTTGGCATGAATCATACCAAGACGCCACAAGATCCGCTCGATTTGAAACAAATGGCAACGACGTACTCCGCCAAGAAGGAAAGGCAGCCTTTGGAGACAACCAATATGATTGCTTCAGGCGGCATCTATTCCACAGCCGAAGATTTGGTGAAGCTGTCACAAGTGTTCACGAACGAGAAGAGTGGTGTTCTTTCCAAAGAATCGGCGAATGCAACGGGACAGGAAGAGTACAAAAGGGGACTGTGGCCAGAGGACGCCGATTCGTCTATTGCTTACGGGCTTGGATGGGACAGTGTGAACTTATTTCCCTTCAATCAATATGGGATCAAGGCATGGACTAAAGGTGGTAATACGATAGCCTATCACGCCTCTCTGATTGTACTTCCTGAGCATAACATGTCTGCAGCCGTTACATCTTCTGGAGGTTCAAGTTCAACGAATCAATTAATTGCAACGGAGTTGTTACTCAGTGCGCTGGAAGAAAAGCAACTAATTCCGGAGCGTAAAGCGGAGAAGTCACATGGGGTTCCTGTGAAGGCAGAGATGCCAAAAGAAGAGATGAAACATTCGGGAATCTATGGCGGCGGCGCCAACATGTTAATGAAACTGGAAGTGCAGGAGAGTGGCCAACTCACGATCTCGATGTTAACGGCTCCCAATAGTCCGAAGCAGAAGTACACATATATTGCTGAGGGCTCTTTTGTAAATGAAGCGGGTACGGAGAAAGTGAAGTTTGTTAAGGAAGATAACGGAAATACGTATCTGTGGACACGTTCGTACCAATCCGCACCTGGACTCGGGCAGCTTGCTTCCTCGGAGTACAAGGCACAGAAGCTTCAAGCGAACCCTTTGTCGGATGAGGCGAAAGCAACGTGGCAGTCACGTGCCGATAAAGCATATGTGCTCGTGAATGAGAAGCATACCTCGACATTATATAATACAGCAATGCCGCTTATCCCTATTCAGTTGTTGAGTGAACTGCCAGGCTATATTTACACCAACGCGATTACGGGTGCGGATCAAGCTATGAATCGATTACAAATTCCTGGTGTAGCCGGACGTGACACGATGGAATTTACATTTTTCAAACAGGACGGTATAGAGTTTGTTTCACAAGGAGGCAATATATATGCCAGCCAGGATATTGTGAAACCGATTTATGCAGGTCACCAATCGAAAACGACAATTCAGGCGAATGGTTATGCCAGATGGTTCTCTATCCCGACTTCGGCTGGAGGGAAAGAAATGAAAGTGAACGTCCCTTCAGATGGTTCTTTTGTTGTGTATGATGCGTCTGGAGTTAGCCTGAATCATAGCGTAGTTAGCGGTCAAACGACAATGATACTCCCGGAGAAAGGCAGCATTGTCTTTGCAGGTGAAGCGGGAGCTGTGTTTGAGATTACGTTGAAATAAAGGAGAACTCTGTTTATGGACGAGAGGGACATGTTTTCTTAATTACGATTGATTGATCTTGAGCATTAATGTTTTTTAAAGGAGAATTCATGCTTATCCATATGATCGCTAAAAAGTCGCGCTTTGCGGCTTTTTTTCATTTTAATGTTTCAAATTAATGTTTCAAATTTTAAATTCGGGTTTCGCTAACCTGACCTCCAGGGTAAGTATAAGAGGAGTTTTACAAGTGGAATGAAGAATTGCCATGGAAACAAAAGATGAAGGTGGGTAGAAAGAGCATTGATTGTTCAAGTGCTGAGAATAATAATGGAAGCAGGTTTGGAAACATAAGTATGGCATGACGTCAAGACGAGGAGGACATATGAAGAATAACAGGATTACAATACTTATACTTACCATGGTGCTGCTTCTGGTGTCCGGCTTCACAGGTTGGACGGGAAGTGTGCAGGCACAATCGCAATCGGTAAAAACCTATGTGATCGGTACCGACATTACCTTTGCACCGTTTGAATTTGAGGATATAAACGGAGAGCTTGTCGGCATTGACATGGATATCCTTGCAGCGATTGCGAAGGACCAGAATTTCAAATATGAGATCAAAGCCTTAGGTTTTAACGCAGCCGTGCAGGCACTGGAATCCAATCAGGTAGATGGTGTCATTGCAGGTATGAGTATTACGGATGAACGTAAAACCCAATTTGATTTTTCTGATATGTATTTTGAATCAGGCGTTGTTATGGGCATTAAAGCGAGCAATGATACAATAAAAAGCTATGAAGATCTCCGCGGTAAAAAGGTAGCAGTAAAAACGGGGACGGAAGGGTATCGTTTTGCTGAAGCGAACGCATCGAAGTATGGGTTTACCATTGTACCTTTTGATGATTCGGCGCTAATGTATGAAGATGTGAAAACGGGAAATTCTGCAGCATGTTTTGATGATTACCCTGTATTGAAATATGGGGAGAATCAAAAAAACGGACTGAAAGTTGTTACAGAACCAGAAAAGGGCGCGCCTTACGGCTTTGCTGTAAGTAAAGGTAAAAACCAGGAGTTGCTGCAGAAGTTTAACGCAGGCCTTGCAAACATCAAGGAAAGCGGTGAATACAAGCGTATTGTAGATAAGTATATAGGTGACAATGCAGAGACTGTTGCAAGCCTGGGACGAATGGAACTTGTGATCAAGTCTCTTCCAGCCCTGTTGAAAGGTTTGGGGAATACACTGTTATACACAATCATGTCTCTGTTCTTCGCGTTTATTATTGGTTTGATCTTCGCCTTTATGAAAGTAGGGCGTAACAGAGTTTTGCGCGGCATCGCCACCATTTTCGTTGATATTTTCCGTGGTATTCCGTTGCTTGTACTCGCGTTCTTCATTTACTTTGGTATTCCTCAGGCATTTGGCTTTACGATGCCGCTGTTCCTTGCAGCGATTCTGACGCTGAGCTTAAATGCCGGAGCGTACGTTACTGAGATTATCCGTGGGGGTATTCAATCGATTGATCGGGGGCAGATGGAGGCGGCTCGTTCACTCGGACTTCCGTATCGCAAAGCAATGATGAAAATTGTCATTCCTCAGGCGATCCGTGTGATGATTCCTTCATTTATCAACCAGATGGTTATTACGTTGAAGGATACGTCCATCTTGTCCGTTATCGGGCTGGTTGAGCTTACACAGTCGGGTAAAATCATTATTGCTAGATCCTTGGCCTCGTTTGACATTTGGTTAACGGTTGCGATAATGTACTTGATCGTTATTATTATACTGACTAAAATTGCCGATTATCTGGAGGTGAGAATCCGTCGTGGGTAAAATTAGAATAGAAGGTCTGAAGAAAAGTTTTGGTTCCAATCAGGTGTTGAAAGGAATAGACGTTACTGTGAACGAAGGAGAGGTTGTATGTGTGATCGGTCCCTCCGGTTCGGGGAAAAGTACATTTCTGCGTTGTATTAACTGTTTGGAGGATATCACCGCAGGCCGTGTTATTGTCGATGATCAGGACTTAAACAGCAAAGATATCGATATCAATAAAGCCCGTGAAAACATCGGTATGGTATTCCAGCATTTTAATCTGTTTCCACACTTCAGTGTGCTCAAAAATATAATGTTCGCGCCCATTGAACTTGGCAAATTAAATCAAGCACAGGCACGAGAAACGGCTCTTCGCTTGCTTGACCGTGTCGGTCTGTCAGATAAAGCAGGCAGTTTCCCAAGCCAGCTCTCCGGTGGACAGAAGCAGCGTGTAGCCATTGCCCGTGCGTTAGCGATGAATCCTGACGTCATGTTATTCGATGAACCTACTTCGGCACTTGACCCGGAAATGGTTGGAGAGGTACTTGGTGTGATGAAGGACCTCGCGCGCGAAGGTATGACGATGATCATTGTTACGCATGAGATGGGTTTTGCCCGCGAAGTTGCGGATCGGGTTATTTTTATGGATGGTGGATATATTGTTGAGGAAGGTAATCCTGAACAGATCTTCGGTAAACCGCAGCACGAACGCACAATCAGCTTTTTGGAAAAGGTGCTCTAATCCCAGTTTTATCATGGTTCAATAAAAAAAGTCGCGATATGCGGCTTTTTTGCTTTGTACATTTATTTCATAAGGGATATAATGAGCTTCGTGAAATGCAGGGCATATTAGCTTTAATATCCATATAATTGCCTAAATAAAAATACTTATAAAGGAGTATTATCCTATGACCGAACCCGTAACGGAGTTGATACAACGACAATCGATTGAAGCCTTTCAGTCTGTGATTCGTAAATCGGAGAACGCTCTGAAGAACATGGCGGGGAAAGAAGCAAATACAACTGTTATAGAGAAACGACTTCGTGCGCTCATTGTCAGTTTATATATATTGGAACACACCTGGAATGGGAGAGATGACCAACATTATAGTAGCTTGGAAATATCCGAGGCACGTCATGTGATGAACAATCTCCTTCCTTCTCTTAAACAAATGATGGATAAGTCTACAGCTGGAACACCCCAATATACCTTACTGGAGAGAAGAATTCGAGCTTTTCAACTTGCTGTGCAGGCGATGGAACAGAAATGAGCCTGAAGTACTTGACAAAGAGTGATTCAAAAGGTAGTCTTCTTTTATGACAGTGGTCACTGACATTGGGGTAGAAGGAGAGCTTAATGTCCAATTCAAGTAAACGGAACACAAGAGAGAAGTTAATGTTAACGGCGATCGAGTTGATCTCGGTAAAGGGATATAAAAGCGTTACAACGCAGGAGATTGCTTTAACCGCGGGCGTAAGTGAGAAGACGTTATTTCGCCATTTTGGTACGAAACAAAATTTGCTTGAGAGCGCATTTGATGAATATCATTATGCCGCAGAAATGACACGACTTTTTGAGGAAAAACTGGTATGGAATCTGCATTCAGATTTATTGTTGGTGAGCAGAACCTATCACGAAATCATGCATAAGAACCGCAAATTGTTTATGATCAGTCTGAAGGAAATGAATCATTTGCCGGATTTAAGAACACAAACGATACGACACCCCCAGCAGTTACTTGAACGGTTAACCCGTTATTTACAAACGATGTACGAACAAGGTAAGGTGATTCAGATCAATGCTGAATTACAGGCTTTTTCCTTCATGGCATTAAACTACGGCTTGTTTATTAATCATATGGAGGATCATGTACATTTTCCGTGGCTTTCATTAGAAGATGTGATTGCCGAAAGTGTATGGACGTTCACTAGGGCTCTTACGCCCTAGTTTTTTAGTCAGTTAAATGACAGTAAGTACTGACAGTCAACCGTTTGTATTTTAAGTAACGTATGGAAAAGAGGGAAACGATGAAGGACACAGAGAGTTTAGAAATCCAGGATACATCTTCAACCGGTAAAGAAACGGTACTACTTCGCGTGCTTGTCTTCACATTGATCATTTCTGTAATGAACGGAATGATGTTTAATGTTGTTTTACCCGTCATTGGGGATCAATTCGAACGGTCAGCTTCCGAAACAAGCTGGATCGTTACCGGATATTTAATTGTATATGCCGTCGGTACAGTCACCTACGGGAAGCTAACAGACCGATACAGCATTAAGCATTTAATCACTTTTGGGCTCTTATTATTGGCTGCTGGTTCTGCCATGGGGATTCTGTCTACTTCCTTCTTTATGATTATTTTGGCACGACTGATTCAGGCCGCAGGGGCTGCCGTCATTCCAGCTCTTGCCATGATTATACCGGTTCGATATTTTCCGCCGAACAAGCGTGGTCAGGCACTCGGTACCTCTGCGATCGGAATCGCCTTGGGATCTGCGTTAGGTCCTATTGTTGCCGGATTCGTATCCAGTGCACTGAACTGGAAGTTTCTATTTGCCATTCCGCTGCTTTCGCTTTTGACGCTCCCTTTCTATAGAAAATGTTTGAATGATGAGAAGAGAGTCTATGAAAAGATGGACTATCTCGGAGGGATACTGCTCGCAGTAAGTATTGGAGCCATTTTGCTCGCGCTGACTCAAATGAATTTGTGGTATTTGCTACTGGGGTTTGTAGTTTTAGCTTTGTTTATCCTTCGTATTCTTCACGCAGCATCACCGTTTGTGCAGCCAGCTGTTTTTTGCAACCGATCCTACACATGGGGAATGATTATTTCATTTGTGTTGGTCGCATGCGGATTTAGCATTCCATTTATTATTCCGCAACTGTTGACCCATGTGTATGATGCTTATCCGGCTCTGACAGGTCTAATTATGTTACCATCGGCTCTGATTGCAGCATTACTGGGAAGACGAGGAGGGAAGTTAGCTGATGAGAAAGGCAATGTCTATTTGATCTATACAGCCTCAACGATGCTCGCGATTGGCTTCATATGTCTATCGTTTGTTGCCGGTGTATCATTGTTTTTCGTTTCATCTTGTCTAGTCTTGGCAGTCCTTGGTCAATCATATATGCAAATTGCGCTGTCTAATACGATTGCACAGACACTTTCCAAAGAACAGGTTGGCATTGGTATGGGATTACTGTCGATGTTTAATTTCATCGCAGCTTCTGTATCTACAACGGTTCTTGGCAAGGTCATCGACGGGGGAGCGCAGCAGATGCATTTCAACCCTTTTATCAGCCTATCGTCTGCATTTGTATATAGTAATCTATTTATTGTGCTTGCCTTGTTGGTTGTGGTAATGACTTTTGTGTATAGATGGCATTTTGATCGTAAGTCTCAAGGACAAATGAATGAATCATCTACATTGTTCTGATAAAAGCTGAACGTGTTTACACAAGCCAAACGGTTACTATCCGTTGATTTTCAAAAAATTGAAAAGAAGAGGTTTGTCCTCAACGACAGGGCCTCTTCTTAGTGGAACGTTTCAGGAGAAATGGTTCACTTAAAATGGTACAGGCGCACACCGTGCGAAGGCACATTTGTTTGTAATATATCCCCGTTAACTTCTATCAAATCGCCACTCCATAATTCAATTCCTTGGCTTGCAACGGAAGGGGATAAACCAGCTGTTGTAAGATTAAGTTCCACCGGGAGCACTTGTTGCTCACCAACATTAAACACAGCTACATAAGTGGAGCCATCCACATGAGCAGCCGTCCAAACGATCAGATCGCCTTGACGTAACACTTCTCTTGCACTATGGCTCTCACGATGCATACGCAGAACTTCACGGTTCGTCAGCAAGGACAGTGTCCAGTCATCGTTATCCCGTAACTCACCGCCAAAGATGAGAGGAGAACGGAAAATACTCCACAGAGACATCATGGTCAATTGCTCATCCTTAGTGAATCTCGTCCAGCGGTCAGCTCCGCCTCCATCGACAGAGCGAATACCGATATGCCCCAGAGGCAGCATATCACAATCCGGCCAGCACCCCTCCTTAGGAAGGGCCTGCCAAGTGCGGCAGCGGTCGAACATATCCAGCAGCAGCGGCCATTGATCCCAGAAATCATCGGTGACCCGCCACATGTTAGCCTGTTCCGCGAAAAAATCAGCATATTCCACGGGGGCAGGACCGGGAGAAAGACTTAATACCATGGGACGTCCGGCACGTTTGATCGCCTTCGAGATCATCTCAATCTCAGGCTGATGTGTGTCATATAATCTGGAGGCAGCGATATCATCCACTTTGACCAGATCAACACCCCATGAAGCATACAATTCAAACAGTGAATCATAATAGGCTTGCGCGCCTTCTTTGTTGTGATCTACGCCATACATATCCGTGTTCCACGGACAGATGGAGTTGGTGTGAGCGATCTCACGGGCGGTGGAGCTGGTCCCCAATAGAGCTGTATTCGCATGAACTGCTTGCCTTGGAATTCCGCGCATTATATGAATGCCGAATTTTAGTCCCAAACTGTGAACATAATCAGCAAGTGGTTTGAATCCCTGACCGTCCGCAGCAGAAGGGAAGCGATTTTCTGCAGGCATCAGACGAGAGTACTCATCCATAATCAGTGGAGCGAACGGGCGGTATTGTGAGGAGTTTGCCAGAGGCTCATACCATTGAATATCAACGGTAATGTAGCTCCAGCCATATGCTTTTAGATGTGTAGCCATGTACTCCGCATTGCCGCGAATTTCCTTTTCAGTGACAGCAGCCCCGTAGCAGTCCCAGCTGTTCCAGCCAAGAGGAGGTGTTGGTGCAACAAGAGTATGATCCATTGAAAGGCTCCTTTACATGATGAACTTGGTTTAAATTATTGCTCTAGTTACATTCATCATAATGAAGGTGGATTCAATAATCTACAGTAATGTTAAGTCTACAATAGCAATTTATTGCGGTTAGTCAAAAAACAATCTGCGATATACGAGGCTCTCGCCGCCGCTTCGGAACTCCCCTGGGGTAAGCCCGGTTAAACCTCGAAAAGCCTTGATAAAATAACTTCCGCTGGAGTATCCAACCTGCAATGCGATCTGTTCAATGCTTAGTGTCGTGCCGCGAAGGAATTCCATCGCTTTCTCGATTCGAACGCGGGTAAGATAGGCACCTGGAGTGAGGCCTGTGCTTGCCGAGAATCTGCGAATAAAGTGATATTTGGATAGAGTAACACGTTCTGCAAGCTGATCCACGCTGATCATACTGGCGTAATCGGTCTCGATATACTTCGTGGCCTGCTGAATATGTTCCGGCCAGTTCTCCCGATTATGACGTGCAGTCGTCTGTAAGCGAACAAGCTCTGTCATGAACTGATACACACTGGATGAGGCAATCAAAGGGTCCGTTATCCGTCCAGCCGCGGCATCCGTTACAATCATGCGCAGCAGACGGATCGGAGCCGAATCCATGGGGAGAGTAGCAACCTCGCCTGCTTCTCGCACAAACTTCTGCCAATGAGCTTGAATGAGATCAGGACGGAAGAGTAGGAAGATGAAATGCCATGGCTCAGCACACTCTGGATGATAATAATATCGATGAGCGCTCGGGATCTCTGCAAGAAAAGCCTGTCCGGAGGTCACACGGTATGTACGGTCTTTACTTTCATAAATACCTTCTCCTGCAAGGGTGTACTGAAATAATAGAAGAGGACCATCCGTTCGCTCCAGGCCATCCCAATAATACGACGGATCAGTAATGATATCGCTCCCCGTTGCATAAAGCTTGCATAGGTCAAGTTCACGATCTTCTGCAAATCGAAAACCATAGGTACCTTTTAAAATATCCATCGCTTTCCTCCAATCTAGGATACTCTGCTCAATCTACACTCATTTTCGCTATTTAACTATCATTTAAGTTCTGGATCTGAAGGGTTACGTGCAAACTTACCGGGCGATGTTCCGACCAGCTTGGTAAAGGTACGAATAAAATTGGCATAATCGCCGAATCCAGACTGATAACAAACCTCTGTAATACTCATGCCTTCAGTCAGGCAACTTTTGGCGAGCTCAATCCGGCGAGTAAGAATATAGTTTCGAATTGTAAGTCCGGTGTGCTTTTTGAATTGACGACTGATATAACTGCTGTTGGCGAATAGATTTTCTGATAAATCTTGCAGTGTGAGAGAATCTGTCAGATGTGTTTCAATATAGTCCATGGTGTTACGAACTAAATCAGGCATAATGTCTGTGGGCACAAAATCCGTATGTTTAAAAAGCAGATTGGTCATGAGAAGAATCTTGGTTACCAGCATATTTCTCATGATATCAGCACCATAGTCTGAGGAGACCAAGATTTGCTCTAACTGAGATGTAAGATGGAGAAACTGCGATAGCTCCTTTTCATTCAAATGCGCGATATTGCCGTTGTCTTTATGACGATAATGAAAACAGGTGGACAGGTTAGTAGATGATGTGGACAAACGATGAAGATATGATTTTTGAAGATTGATTGTGATTCGTTCATATTCATCTTGATCTAGTGCAAATGATCGATGCATTTCCTCTGGACTTAGTACAATAAGATCACCGCGTTGAAGATGGTAACACCGATTCTCAATATAGAAGTTCACATTGCCGCGAAGGAAAATAAACAGTTCATATCCATTATGTCGATGGTAGAATGTACCCATATTATAGGTTGTAACACGATGCAAATACAGCAGATCTGTCTGAATGGGATCATATTGATACTCCAGTGATTCATCCATATCAAGAGAACCTCCTTATCGTTCCACGCAATAAATATCACAATCTAAGCAATGAAATTGCAAACTTGAACCTATAAAATGTTATCATCCTAACATTTTGGTTTAATATTTGCAAGCGTTTTCGAAATGAATAAGGAAAACAGAATTGGAGGATTCTATGGAGCTGATTTTTACCGCACGCAGCAGTTGGCAGGAGGGAACAGTGTACACCGAATTGGATACGCACAGACTTCGGGCTGAGGTGAATATGATTGCTGATAAAGACAAGTCCGAAGATCCGAGACAGGTGCAGGTTACAATTGAGAATGAGGGCAATCAGCGATGGAGCGGTGTGATTCATATCGAACTAGGTTTTGACAAACATCAACCCAGATTTTTCTTGCCTGCTTTTATTTATGGACATAATCGGGGAGAAGCGCCGCAAAATGTACCTAACGAATTTCCAAGAATTCGTACAGGACACCCTTCCCGGCCTTCATCCCCTTGGTGGATGGTCCGAAGTGATCGTTTATCCCATCCGGCTGCCCTAGTGTATGACACAGGCCGAATTGTCGGACTTAGCGCAAGCCCATATTGGCTTAATAACGAGCATACTGGACTGAAAAAACCATGGTATCCCGGTCAGAAAGGAAACTTTCTGCAGTATGCTGGCTTCACCTGTTCAATAGAAAAAGGTACTGTCGGTTACACTTTAGGGTATGAGAACGCTCCGCTGCTTTTTATCAAGTCAAGACTTGTGCATGAACGTGCACCTTTGGCAGAGAACGTCTTCGAGCTGGCAGCAGGAGAAGTGGTGGAGTTCATAATGGAATTATATGATTATGAATCATCTTCCCCGTTGGGCATTAATTCTGCAATAGAGTCAATCTATAAAAAATACCATGAGTATCCACGGCGAGGAAGCGATATCCGGAAAGCCGTATCCGACTTGTCCACAGCCATTCGTGACTATGCCTGGCTTCCAGAAGACCGTCACTATTCTACTTTTGTATATGAAGACGCTGAAAGCGGGAGCTACCGATATAACAAGATTATTTCCATCAGCTGGACGAACGGTATGACTATTGCAGCCCCCATGCTGATTGCAGCATTACGTCAGAACGATGAGCCTATGCGTCAGCAAGCGTTATCATGCATTACAAACATTATTGAAAATGCGATGAATCCCGAGTCAGGACTTCCTTATGATGCTTATCAGGATGGAATCTGGAGTATTAAAGGCTGGTGGTTCGACGGTATGCGTACACCGGGGCATTCATCCTATCTCGTTGCACAAGCCATGTTTTATATCCTCAAATGTTATGACTATGAGTACCGTATTCTACAGAACACCCATAATGAATGGTTGGATTATGTGAAGCAAGTATTAATTCGTTTGGAGCATAGTAAAAATGCGGATGGCGAGTATCCGACGATTCTGTCCGAGCACACTGGTGCGGGATTAGAATATGACGCTTTCAGCGGTGCCTGGTGCCTTGCAGCGAAAGCTTATTACAGCTGGTTGACCAATGATTCATCCGATTTGGAGGAAATGAGACGGAGTGAAAGACATTATTACACTGTCTATGTGAAACAGATGGAATGTTACGGTGCGCCACTTGATGCAGACAAAGCAGTGGATTCCGAAGGCATTCTAGCATATATCAAAGCTCTC
This sequence comes from Paenibacillus amylolyticus, assembly GCF_003719335.1. Taxonomy (GTDB): domain Bacteria; phylum Bacillota; class Bacilli; order Paenibacillales; family Paenibacillaceae; genus Paenibacillus; species Paenibacillus amylolyticus_D. The sequence continues at coordinate 75,339 of NZ_RIAS01000003.1, read as the reverse complement.
CGTTTCCTGCATGCACTAACTGGGGAGGAGACGTTCCTTGATCATATGAAAGACGCCATCAAATACGAGTTCAGCTTCAAATTTTGTTATAACTCGCCTGTGCAGATCCCGCCGCTGAGTACATTGAAATGGTCGAGCTCAGGAGGAAGTGTCACTTCTGTAGCCAATCCGCACATTCATCCTATGTCCAGCAATTTGATCGATGAGCTTTTATATTATGTTAAGCAACGTAAGGATGACTACATCCATCAACGAATGAAGGATACGGTCGCTTGGGGCTGTCAAACCTATAATCGTATGGATAATGAATATGACTTTGGCAAAAAAGGATGGATGTCCGAGCGTTTTTGTCACTCGCAAGGGCTCGTCACAGAGACTTATGCCGATGGTTCGCCGGCAAGTACCTGGTTTTGTCTAATGCCGTGGGCCAGCGGGTCTATCATTGAAGGCCTTGTTGGTGACCTATGGGATGATGTCAATTTAACGAAATAAATAAAAATATTCCTTTACAATTCGGGTTAACATTGTGAAGCTTTAGGTTAGTTTTATTCATTTAGCTCGGCCGACTCACCGATTAAACTAAACATGTAACCTGTTATGGTAAGTCAAATTCGAATCAGCTCGATATATTGCGATTGTAGCATCGAACGCGATGCATTTCTTGTCGGAGGTGTAGGATGAATTCAAAACAACTATGGTTTGATCACGCTGCGGAGCGGTGGGAAGAAGCCTTGCCAATCGGAAACGGAACCCTCGGTGGTATGGTATTTGGAAGAACACATCTAGAGAGAGTGCAATTAAATGAAGATAGCCTTTGGTACGGCGGACCGATGGAACGGAGCAATCCGCAAGCACTTCAATCACTGGGTAACATAAGGGAACTTCTGTTTCGTGGACATATTCGGCAGGCAGAAGAACTTGCACTAACTGCATTAGTTGGAGTGCCGGATGGACAGCGGCATTACGAGCCGCTTGGTGATTTCTACGTGGCCATGCATCATGGAGACGAGGGAGCAACGGAGTACCAGAGATATCTTGATTTGGAACAAGGAATTGCTCGCGTTCAGTATACATCAGGCAAAACCAAATACAAGCGAGAATATTTTTCAAGTTATCCTGATCAGGTCATGGCAGTTCGTCTGTCTAGCAGCGTTCCAGGCGAGTTATCTTTCACAGCGTTGTTTGGCAGAGGTTCCGTGTTACAATGGTCGCCGTTATCGGGAGCGCTAAGACATCCGGTCGGATTCCAATCTTTGATTGATCGAATCGAACAACGCAGCAATGGTGATATGATCATCCGGGGAAGAAGCGGGGGAGAAGGGGGAATCCGTTTCTGCTGTGTGATTCGGGTCACGCATGAACAAGGAGAGATTCAGTATTCGGGTGGTCAGCTATCACTGTTAAATGCTGATTCAGCCACCGTGCTAATAGCAGCATGCACCGATTTTCGTTATGCCAAGGAAGAGTTAGAGGTGGAATGTTTACGAAGAATAGATGCGGCTTCTGCCAAGACATATGAACAGTTGCTTCAGGATCATATCACTGACTATCAGTCGCTCTTTAAACGAATGGACTTGCATCTGGAGGGTGAAATCACAGATACCAGTTATATGAATCTACCGATGAATCAACGACTCGCGCGGCTTAGAGCAGGTCAGGATGACCCTGAACTGGTCAGTCTGTATTTTCAGTTCGGGCGTTACTTGTTAATCTCCAGCAGCCGGCCCGGTTCGTTACCGGCCAATCTGCAGGGTATATGGAACAAAGATATGCTTCCGGTATGGGACAGTAAATACACCATTAATATCAATACAGAAATGAACTATTGGCCAGCGGAGAGCTGTAATCTGCCGGAGTGTCACATCCCGTTATTTGATTTTATCGAGCGATTACAGGTGCGTGGAAGGGAAACTGCAAGTAAGATGTATGGCTGCAGCGGATTTGTAGCACATCATAATTCTGACATATGGGCAGATCCTGCTCCCCAGGATGTATGTCTAACGTCGACCTTCTGGACGATGGGCGGCGCATGGTTGTCTCTTCACTTGTGGGATCATTATGAATACGGCAGAGACAAGAATTTTTTGAAAAAAGTGTACGAAACGATGAAAGAGGCGTCCTTGTTTATTCTGGATTTTCTTGTGCAAGACCCTGAGGGGAATCTCACGATTTGTCCTTCATCCTCACCGGAAAATATCTACATACTGGATAATGGTGAGTCGGGTGCACTTTGTTACGGGGCATCGATGGATAACCAGATTATTCGGGAGCTGTTCACTCGCTGTATCGAAAGTACATGCATTCTGCAACAGGATCAGGAATTTGCATCACAGTTGCAAGAAGCATTAACTCGCATTCCAGATATCGCTGTGGGAAAACACGGACAAATTCAAGAGTGGAGCAAGGATTATGATGAACTTGAACCAGGCCATAGACACATATCACACTTGTTTGCCCTCCATCCGGGATCACAGATAAACCCGAAAATGACTCCTGAATTAGCGAAGGCCGCCCGGATTACGCTGGATCGCAGACTGCAACATGGCGGGGGACACACGGGCTGGAGCCGGGCTTGGATTCTGAACATGTGGGCTAGACTGGAGCAGGCTGAACATGCACATGATAACGTTATGGAGCTGCTTCGCTCCTCGACATTGCCCAATTTATTCTGCGATCACCCTCCGTTTCAGATTGATGGCAACTTTGGAGGTACGGCGGGCATAGCCGAAATGTTGCTCCAGAGTCACGGCGGCGAGATTCGTTTACTTCCTGCATTGCCAAAGGCATGGCCAAATGGTTCAGTTCGAGGGTTGAGAGCACGCGGCGGATTTGAAGTCGATATAGAATGGTCCGAAGGCAAGCTGCTTCATGCCAACATACGCGCATGCGAAGCAAGTAAAGTCCACGTTTCTTATCTGGATCAACATATGGAACTGGATTTCCAGAGTGCAAAAGATTCAATTATTTTACAAGGAAAAGAGTGGAAGGTGACCTCTTGATTAGGAGGAGGATATAATGTAAATTTCATCTCCATTTCTTAAGCGAAACGTCCGAGTTTAGACTCGACTCCGTTTCGCTTTTTTTATATTATGAAGCAGCTAGCTGTACTTTCGCGCAATAAAATCAGCGATTCGTGCAATGAATTTGCAAACGGCAAACGATAGAATGGAAACCATCGCGTATAAATAACTGCAGAAATGTAAGCGGTTTCTAATTATAATTGGAATATACCGTTTTTTGTTGATTTTATTTAACGATTTCGCTTGAAGGGAAGGGGCAGATAATATGTTAAAAGTACTTCTGGTCGACGATGAGATGTATATCCGTAAAGGGATGCATGAACTGATTGATTGGCACAGTCTCGGCATGGAGATTGCGGGGGAAGCAGAGAATGGGCTGGAGGCGCTGAATAAGGCGGAATGTCTACATCCCGATGTCATTATTACCGATATCCGAATGCCTATTTTGGATGGACTCGAGTTAATTCGTGCTGTCGACAAGTCACCTACGCTAGAGCCTGTAATCATTATCATTAGTGGTTACCATGATTTCAAATATGCACAACAAGCGATAAGGTACGGTGTTCAGGATTACATCCTCAAGCCGATTGATGACGAAGAAATGACCGCAACGCTGCAAAAGGCGGCTAACCTGATCCAGAATAAGCGAAAACATGCATTTTTGGAGGAAGGACAGGCTAGTCGAATTATGTTAAAAGACATGATCAAGGGACAGATTCGAAAAGAAGATGAGATCCGATACGCAGAGATGTTAGGTATTGACCATCAGACGTCATTGATCATTGTGCTGTTTGAACTACAAACAGGTTCAGAGCATCGGAAAGTGACCCTTCACCAGGTTAATGACATCCTTCATCCGTTGGCAGATCATCGGTTCAACCTATACGTTATTGAGGAGCAGCTTGGTAGATTTGCCTTGATTGTTCTATTGAAGGAACCCTCTCCAAAACAACGTGTAGTTGAGAAAATTCAATGGATTCAAAACATGCTCGGCGACCATCTTGGCGCAGATGTAGGCTTGTATGCAGGTACATTGGTAGATGACATGACCGATGCACCTCGATCTTACGCGGAAGCAGAGGAAGCATCCAAGCATAAATTCGCAGAATCAGGAAGTGTTATCCATTATACAGAAGTGAAGGATAGAGCGTTATACGTATTTAACATAAATCAGGAAGAGGTTGATCCCCTGATCCTAAGTCTGGAAGAGCGAAATCGCGGGGCTTGTCATGAAATTGTGCAAGATATGTTCAACAAGTTTCACTCTCGCCGGTTTTCTACTCAGGCTGTTACAGGTTCCCTGCTTCGCTGTATTACGGGCATACTCGCGGTTGTGCATGAAATGGGAGGTACGGATGCAGGGTTGCAGAAACTCAAGTTATTAGCCGAACAAGGTCAGGATGGATGGAATTTGCGATTATTAAAACTTGCATTTTTGGATGCATTGGAGGAAGCGGAGGAGTATATTGCGCAGCTGCGGATGGAGCAGTCCAAAGGAGATATTAACAAGATCAAACGATATATCGATTCCCATTACATGGAGAATATCAGTCTCAAAAGCATAGCGGCCCAGTTCTATATGAATCCGGTCTATCTTGGTCGACTTTTCCGCAAAAGTTACAACCAGTATTTTAATGAGTACCTGCTGAATCTTCGGGTTCAAGAAGCACAGAAGCTGCTCCGCCAGACGGATCTGAGAATGTATGAGGTCGCAGCCCGGATCGGCTTTCAGAATGCGGACTATTTTGTGACGCAGTTTGAGAAAATCGTCAATATGACCCCAACAGCCTACCGTAATCTTCTGAAAGAGGATGGACAGCGGGGGGCCCAATGATTAGATGGAAATGGAATTACATGAAGCTTCGGGATAAATTGTTGCTGATGTACGTGTTATCCGTGTTCATCCCGATTGTTGTGACGAATGTCGTTTTCTATCAAGTAACCACAGCAAATATCCGTAGCCAGAAAACTCGTGATGCCGGAATGGCGTTAAACAACCTGAAGAACGAATTGCGTGTGACGATTGATCAAGGGGTAGGTCTGTCTTATTCGCTCTATGCTGATCCTGTATTTAATGACACGTTATCTCGTTCGTTCGAAAGTAACTCGGAGTATATTCGGGCATATAACTCCTATCTCAAAGGAGAGTTCTCCGGTCAACTGAGTCAAGGCATTCGCTGGTACCAAGTGTATACCGATAATCCAACGATTTTGTCCTCAGGCTACATTGAACACTTAAATGAAGCGGTTCGCAACAGTAGCTGGTACAAACAATTACAGGATAATGTTGTTCCTTATCCAACTTTGATTGCAACCGATCAGATGTTAAGTCTCGTGCAGCGGTTAAATAATCTGAACACGGGTGGTATCGAACAGCTACTCAAAATTGACTTTAATATGGATCTACTTCATGAGCAATTTCGTAACAGCGGCTTTGATGGCAAAGTGTATTTGGTTGATCCGGGGGGGCACATTCGCTTTTCGAATGATTCGAGAACAGAGAATGTTTCAGTTGGACAACTATACCGGGAGATGGAATTCCCTAATAAAACGATTCGATTTGATCGTGTTTATTCTGGCATTAACTATTTAGAAGGATGGTCCCTGCAAGGTGTGATGGACGAGGAAATTGTGTTACAGGAAGTTCGTAAATCACGATCCTTCGTCGTCTGGCTGGCCTGCATCAATTTTGTGCTGCCTTCTATTATCATTGCGGCGATGTCCCGATCCATTCACGTTAGACTGGTACGTATTCTCAAACATATGAAAAAAGTAAAAACGCAAAATTTTCAGACCATTCCTCCAGAAGATGCAAGGGACGAGATTGGTCAATTGACAACGGAATTCAACCGGATGACTGAGACGATTCGGAACCTGATTGATGAAGTATACCTTGCGGATATTCAAAAAAAAGATTTGGAGCTTAAACAGCAGCAGGCGCAGCTTCATGCATTGCATAGTCAGATTAATCCACATTTCCTGTTTAACACGCTTGAATCTGTGCGGATGCGCAGCCTGATCAAGGGCGAGAAAGAGACCGCTAAGATTGTGCATCATATGGCCAAAATGTTCCGTAAGTCCATTAGCTGGAATCAGCATGACGTGACTGTGAAGGAGGAATTGGAGCTAATCGACAGCTTTTTGCAAATCCAGAAATATCGCTTTGGAGAAAAACTTCAGTATTACATTGAGGCTGATCCTGCCGCATTAAAGTACCGAATTCCGAAAATGGTCATCCTGCCGTTTGTGGAAAATGCGAGCATACATGGTATTGAATCTACACCGGGTGAAGGAATTATTCGGCTATTTGTTCAATTGGAGGGTCAGAATCTTCATATCGGGCTGGAGGATAACGGTATTGGCATGTCCGAAGCCAGATTGAAAGAATTGGTAGGATATCTGGAACAGAATATGGATATAGGTGAGCATGTAGGAATGAAAAATGCCTATAGCCGGTTGAAACTTTGTTACAAAGATCGATTCTCTTTTTCTATACAATCAGAGGAAGACAAGGGGACATGTATTCAAATCTGGCTTCCACTGGATGGGGATGAGCCGGAAGGCGAATGATAGTTCGATATACTTTTTTAAGAACAATGTACAGTTTTGTAGGTAACTATGAAAGCGTTATCTTGATATATTGAAAATGCTTACATACATCGTTTAACTAAAAAGGGGGAACAAAACACATGTTAAAACCGCTTTTGAAAACGACAGGACTAGCCGTATTGCTGGCATCCCTGTTGGCTGGGTGCTCGTCTGGAAGCTCATCTCCAGGAGCCTCATCTACAGGAAAAGAAGATGATAACAGCCCTGTCACATTCTCGTATTATATGTTTTCTTCTGGCAAGAAGGACATTTTGGCAAGTGAAACGGCGATTGGTAAAGAGCTGCAGAAGCAGACGGGTGTGGACTTTAAAATGGAATATCTGGTTGGTGACAGTGCCACAAAGGCAGGGGTTATGATTGCGAGCGGTGACTATCCTGATGTTATCGCCTCCAGCGGAGAAATGTCCAAATTGCTGGATGCCGGAGCTTACATTCCGTTAGATGATCTGATCGAAAAATACGGTCCGAATATTAAGAAAGTGTATGGACCTTACTTCGACAAAATGAGAAACCCGGAAGACGGTAAAATTTATGCACTGCCTTATACAGCCAACCAGGGCGAATATTCAGGCAGTCCTAACATTGGCGGAGGAGCTTTCTGGATTCAACGTTCTGTACTGAAGGAATTTAACTATCCTAAAATTACGACGCTGGATGAATATTTTGATCTGATCGAGGATTACAAAGAGAAGCATCCGAAGGTTGACGGAGCAGAAACCATCGGTTTTGTGTCGCTTGCTGGTGTAGCCAATAACTTCTTCACCCTGCAGAATCCGGCCATGCACCTTGCAGGATATCCAAACGACGGCGGCGTTATGGTAGATATGAAAACCCATGTCGCAAGAACGGTTTCGGGCACGGAAGAACAGAAACGCTGGATCAAAAAACTGAATGAAATTAACGCAAAAGGTTTACTTGATCCGGAATCATTCACGATGAATAAGGATCAGTATTTAGCGAAACTGACCTCGGGTCGGGTTCTCGGTTATTTTAACTACGCATGGCAGGTTGGAGATGCAACCAATAACTTGCTTGCGGCAGGCATTGACGAGAAGCGGTATGCACCTCTGCCAATCGTCTTTGACAAAAACATCAAAGACCAATACATTGATCCTCCTGGCTTTGTAAACAACTATGCAACCGGAATTAGCGTGAATGCGAAAGACCCTGAACGGATCATCAAGTATTTTGATAATTTGCTCAAAGAAGAGAATCAGATCCTCGTGCAGTGGGGTATCAAGGATCAAACATACAGCGTAGATGAAAAGGGCCGCTTCTATTACGCCAATGATGAGCAGCGGAAAATGCATGACGATGTAGAACTGAGCCGCAAATTCGGCTTTGCTTATTTCGCCAATGACTGGCCGCGTTATGGTACAGAATCCACGCTGTCTGATGGGAACGCATACAATCCAGGTAATCAGCCGGAAGTTGTCGCAGCAACATATACCGAAGGAGATAAAAAATTCCTTGATGCTTATGGCATCGAAACGTTCAGTGAACTGTTCAACAAGCCGGAAGAGCGTCCGTGGTTCCCTGCATGGTCCATTGCTCTTGAGCAGGGTTCACCTGAACAGGTGTTCACCACCAAATCAGATGATATACAGCGCAAATATTTGCCTGAGATGATTCTGAGCGCACCTTCAAACTTCGACAATATTTGGAATGCTTACATGGCCGAATTCAGCAAGCTGGATAAAGCAGGTTACGAGAAAAAAATGACTGAGGTCATTCAAAATCGCGTTGCTGGCAAGTGGTAATTCGATCCAACAAAAATAAAAAAATATAAAACAAACTGTTACGTGCGCTGGAGAAAAAGGGGCACAGCCCTCTATAACAACCTTTCTCCGCGCACGAATAACAGAAAAGGGAAAGGAGTATCTGCATCGTGGAGGAACCAAACGTACCCCTTCAATCGATTCCACGGGCTTCCCGTCCAAAGGGTGATCGAGGAAACAGCTTCTACAAACGACTGCTGCAGCAGCGTAGCTTGGCATTTATGTGTATTCCTTTTGTGATTTGGGCGTTTGTATTTAAATATTTGCCGTTATGGGGCTGGACGATGGCGTTCCAGAACTTCAAACCGGCAAGAGCTTTCGCAGATCAGCAGTGGGTAGGAATGAAGCATTTCCAGACCCTGTTTGAAGATAATACGTTCTATCGGGTGCTGCGAAATACGCTGGTGATGAGTTCCATCAAGCTGGTACTCGGATTTGTTACAGCGATTACGCTGGCACTTCTGTTAAACGAGCTGAAAAATATCGTTTTTAAACGTTTTGTACAAACGGTCAGTTACCTGCCTCACTTTATCTCCTGGGTTGTTGCTTCAAGTATTGTGCTTACTGTACTTTCACCTGATGGTATCATCAACCTCATTCTTATGAAACTGCACTTGATAGACAGTCCAGTGCTGTGGATGGGCAAAGGGGAGTATTTCTGGGGCATACTTGGGGCCACCGAAGTATGGAAAGACGTCGGCTGGAACACGATCATCTATCTGGCGGCCATTACAGCCATTGATCCTGCTCAGTATGAGGCAGCTGAGATTGACGGAGCCAGTCGTTTCAAACGTATGCTGTACATTACACTGCCTGGTTTGAAGCCGGTTATCGTGATTTTGCTGATTATGAATATGGGAAGCATCCTCGAATCTGGGTTCGAACCTCAATATTTGCTGGGCAACGGAATGAATATGGATTATTCAGAGAACCTGGATATCTTTGTTTTGAAGTATGGTTTGGGAATGGGGAACTTCTCTTTGGGTACAGCGGCAGGGATTTTCAAAACTGTGGTCAGCTTCATCTTCCTCTTTACCGCCAACTATATCGCCAAAAAAATGGGAGAAAGCAGACTATTCTAAGAGGAGGCCTAGGCCATGCCAAAAGCAAAATCATCCCGCTTGCGGAACAGCAGTGCCGGGGACCGGGCGTTTGATGCCATTAATATCACTTTCATGATCTGTTTGATGATTGTTACAATTTATCCGTTTATTAATATGATCGCTGTTTCGCTGAATAATGCAAATGATGCGATTCGCGGAGGTATTTATCTGTGGCCTCGGGAGTGGACACTGGATAACTACAAATATATTTTTGGAGAATCCGACATCTACCATGCCACGCTGATCTCGGCGCTTCGTACAATTATCGGAACGATCGTGTCTGTTTTCTGTACGGCGATGCTTGCTTATACACTCAGCAGGCAGGAATTTGTGCTTCGTAAGTTCGTGACGATGTTTTTTGTCTTCACAATGTACTTCAGCGGAGGACTGATTCCGGGTTATCTGTTGATCCGTGATCTCGGCCTGATTGGCTCTTTCTGGGTCTATATCATTCCGGGTATCATCGGTGTGTTCAATATGATTGTCATTCGTTCCTTTATTGAAGGTTTGCCTGAAGGCATTCTGGAGTCGGCCCGAATTGACGGAGCCGGGGAATTTACGACATTTATTCGAGTAGTGCTGCCGTTAACGATTCCGGCCATGGCTACCGTTTCCCTTTTCGTCGCAGTCGGTCAGTGGAACTCTTGGTTTGACGTCTTCCTGTACAACTCTTCCAATAAGGAACTCAGCACGCTGCAGTATGAATTGATGAAGATTCTGCAAACTTCTACGACAGCAGCAACTTCATCAGCAAGTGATGTGTATCAGGCTGCCGAGAACAGCGGCGTAGCCGTGACGCCGACTTCCATTCGAGCAACGATGACCATAATAGCAAGTGTGCCAATCCTGATGGTCTATCCGTTCCTTCAGAAATATTTCGTACAAGGTATGACTATTGGAGGCGTAAAGGGATAAAAGTTAAGGTTAAGGTTGATGTGTTCGAATTTTAATTGTCGGGAGATGAGACATCGTGAATGCTTTGATCAAAAAATCACTCTGTACGATGCTTGCAGCTATGACAGCACTGCCTCTGTTTTACGTACCCGTTTCTTCTAAAGTGTCTGCTGCAAACGATGCTGTAATTAATGTAACTGCACCTAAACAAGTGATTCGGGGTTTTGGAGGTATGACGCATTCCGGCTGGATTGGTGATCTCACTGCGTCTGAGCGGGAGACGGCCTTTGGCAATGGACCTAACCAGCTTGGATTTTCTGTACTACGAATTCCGATTGATGAGAACAGGAACAACTGGCTACGGGAAGTGGAGACTGCGAAAAAGGCGATTGAGCATGGTGCGATTGTATTTGCATCTCCTTGGAATCCACCAACAGATATGACGGAACTGGTCACCCTGGGCACTACTTCGGGCGGTGGTTCAACGTATGAAGCTGAATCTTTGACAACGTTGACTGGTGCAGTAGCGGGGAGTTCTTTTACAGGATATACAGGATCAGGTTATGTTTCTTTCCAAAACGCGAGTGGCTCGGCTGTTCAGTGGAATACGATTCTGATTGGCAGCACCGGCACCAAAAACATTAAAATTCGATATTCACTTCCATCAGGAACGAGCAACCTGGATGTCTACGTGAACGGCACATTAGCGCTTAGTAACATACCATTTGAAGCTACAGGTAGTGGAAACACATGGAAGGACAAATCGATTCAGGTACCGATGGTGAATGGCACAAGCACGTTGAAGCTGGTTACTACAGGAACGGGTGGACCAAACATCGATAACATCAACGTAACTGCATATACACAGATTACACAGGCCAAACGACTCAAGTACGACAAGTACGAGGCTTACGCTCAATATTTGAATGAATTTGATACATTTATGAAAAATAACGGCGTGAACTTGTACGCGATTTCCGTACAAAACGAGCCGGACTATGCACATGACTGGACATGGTGGTCTCCAGAGGAAATGCTTCGTTTCATGAAAGAAAACGCGGGTTCCATCAACAATCGGGTCATTGCCCCGGAATCCTTCTCTTATGTGAAAAACATGTCGGACCCTATTTTGAATGATCCGCAAGCCCTTGCGAATATGGATATTCTGGGGGCACATACGTATGGTACACAATACAGCGACTTTCCGTATCCGTTATTCGAACAAAAGGGAGCAGGAAAAGAGCTTTGGATGACGGAAGTTTACTATCCAAACAGTGAAACTAATTCAGCAGATCGCTGGCCTGAAGCGCTCGGGGTAGCGGAGCATATGTACAACGCGATGGTTGAAGGTAATTTTCAGACGTATGTATGGTGGTATATCCGTAGAAATTATGGGCCGATTAAAGAAGACGGAACGATAAGTAAACGTGGCTACAGTATGGCTCATTACTCCAAATTCGTACGTCCGGGTGATGTCAGAGTAGATGCAACCAAAAATCCGGCAAACGGCGTGTATGTATCTGCATACAAGGGAGCGAATAACAAGATCGTTATCGTGGCTATTAACAAAAACACTTCAAGCGTGAATCAGCGATTCACCGTGCAAAATGGAACAGCCTCTGCTGTATCCTCCTGGGTAACCGACAGCACACGAAATCTGGCAGCTGGCTCTGCCCTGCAGATGTCCGGAAACGGATTCTCAGCAGATCTGCCAGCCCAAAGTGTAACAACATTTGTTGTGCAGCCTTAAGGCAGATGTGAATAAAGAGAACAAGGCAAGAAGTTAAAGAGCAAGTATAGATATAAGGAAGAGAAGAACGAGGAAAAGAAGTGAATAGAAGTCAAAAGAAGTTAAAAAAAGATAGTAGAAGATAGTAGAACGGGCTGCCCTTAGGCAGCCTGTTCTATTATGACCATAACTCTAATGTGAATTCGTCAATCTCTTGCTCTGCTTCGCGCATTAAATCAACCACCTGATCTGCATAATCACCGAGCTTTTCTCTGCTTATATCAAAATGACTCCAGCGGATCGTCAGCGGCATGTTGGCTTCACCTGTCAGGGCATCCCATAGTGCATCCAGATTGTGTCCGTAGTGCTCGTCCAATTGCAATTTATCCTGCAACCACTGATGGAGTGATTCCCGATTAAGAAGGTAACGACCGTCGATCTGAATGATATTCATGTGTTCCTCCGTTATTTGATCTGTTGAAAGGTCTTATAATGATCGGTGGTTTGATAGATTAAACCGTCACTTGAATATAGAATCCGGTCACTTCCACGTTTTCCACCAGTATAATGGATATCCGCTTCATACCAGATCCGACCTTTTTTATTGGGAAGCAACCCTTCGCGATTTCTGAATACGTCACCGCCAATGCTCTTTCCCGGAGCTACCTTATCCAGATTGCCTTCACTAGGCTCCCAGCCCAGCTTACGAGCCTCTTTTTTCGTAATGTAATTGGGCGGGAGTTCATGATGCTCTTTGATATAATCGGCGACCTCTTGAAATCCCATCTCTTTGGAGGGCTGACCAGCGTGAGAACCGGTATTGGTATTGGTAATGAACTGTGAGGTGCATCCTGCAACCAGCAATACGGAAAGCAAAATGAACAGTGGATACAACCATTTTCTTAAAAGCATGTTCTGATCTCCTTTTAATGATGACAATGCTTTTAATGGTAATCGGTTTCCGGCAACAAATCAATTCTAACCTCGGCTTGCCGATATCTCGTATATTTTCCTGGCGAGGTTCCAACGATTTTGGTAAAGCTGCGAATGAAGTTGGCATAGTCACTAAAACCTGACTGGAAGCAGACATCTGTGATACTCAGTCCATCTGACAGGAGTGTTTTGGCAAGTTCAATGCGTCTACCTAAAATGTAGGAGCGAAGCGTAAGTCCGGTATGCTTTTTAAATTGTCGGCTGATCGAGGTGCTATTCATATAAAATTGTTCGGCTAAGTCGCCAAGAGTTATATGTTGTGTGATGTGTTCTTCAATATATTCCATCGTTCTGCACACTAGTTCAGGCATGATATCTTGAGGTACAAAGGAATTATGCTGAAACCACTGGTTGATCAGAACAAGCAGTTGTGCCATGGCGGCATTGGTCTGCACATCTGAACCATATTTATTAGAATCGGCTGATTCTTCAATCTGACGGGTCCAATACAGAAGTTGGTTTAACTGATCCTCATGCAGATGAATGATGTTGCCACTTCCTTCAGGACGATGATCAAAACAAGATAATAAATTCGTTAAAACCGTGGAAAGCTGGCAGACATAGGTTTTCTTGAGGTTAATCGTGATTCGCTCATATTCAGTCTCGTCCACAATAAGTGTCCGATGCATCTCCTCAGGTGAAATGACAAGCAAGTCGCCGCGCTGCATGGGATAACAACGATGATCGACATAGAAGTGCACATTTCCTTTCAGGAATATGTAGATTTCATACGCATTGTGGCGGTGATAACGGGAATCGTATCTGTAAGTTGTTAGGGGGTGACGGTACAACAGCTCTGGCTGGATCGCATCATAAAAATAATCAGAAGACATATCGCAGAAGCACCTCCTGTCATTTGGCGCAATAAAACATGCAAACTACGCAATGAAATTGGACTTAGTTTCACTTAAAATGTAATCATCCTATCATGAAAACGTTTGAATTGCAAACGCTTTCTATTTGTTATGCCCTAATATTAGATATCAAAGTAGATTTGAAGATAATGGCAAGATCATTCTATTCACGGGAGGAAATGAAATGAATAAAGAAACGATGACACAAGCTGGCGAGCAGAAGTCTGAACCTGGCTTAACAACTGATTTGCAACATACAAAAAAGGAAATTGGGAAGCTTCGTCCCAACGCCAATCCTCTAATGGCACACAAATTTGGAGCCGATCCATATGCACTCGTGTTTAATAACCGGGTCTACCTCTATATGACCAGTGATAAACTGGAGTATGACGCGAATGAAATTCCTCAGAAAAACAGTTATCAGTCAATCAATAAAATTACAGTTATCTCATCGGATGATTTGATCAACTGGACAGATCATGGGGAGATCAAAGTAGCAGGTCCGGAAGGAGCAGCTACTTGGGCTTCCCAATCTTGGGCTCCAGCAGCGGCACATCGCAGTTTGAACGGCGAAGATCGTTTTTATTTGTATTTTGCCAATAATGCCAGCGGCATAGGTGTCCTGAGCGCACCAACACCTATAGGGCCTTGGACAGATCCAATCGGAAAGGCTTTGGTGACAAGAGAAACGCCGGGTGTTGAAGACGTAACCTGGTTATTTGATCCTGCTGTGCTTGTGGATGATGACCATCAAGCTTATCTTTATTTTGGTGGAGGCGTGCCCGAGGGGAAGCCAGAGCGTCCCGATACGGCGCGAGTGATGAGACTTGGAACGGATATGGTCAGTGTTGAGGGTAAAGCCAAGATCATTCCTGCTCCCTTTATGTTTGAAAATTCGGGGATACATAAATATGATAACATCTACTATTACACGTATTGCTCTAACTTTTTCCAAGTGGAACGTGACGAGGATAGCCCGTCGCCGGGAGAAATTGCATACATGACAAGTGCGCAGCCGATGGGTCCATGGACGTATCAGGGAACAATCCTTAAAAACCCGGGTCACTTCTTCGGAATTGGCGGTAACAATCATCATGCCATCTTCCCGCTGGCGAATCAGTGGTATATTGCTTATCATGCGCAGACTCTGTGCCAAGCGATGGATATTCCGGAAGGATATCGTTCCACACATCTGAACAAGGTGCAGTATGAAGATACAAGTGGAAGAATCAAAGCAATTCAAGCGGACTACAAAGGTGTAGAGCAACTGAAATCATTCAATCCATATCAAAAGGTCAGCGGGTCAACGATGGGCTGGAATGCGGGAGTAAACACGCGTCAATTAAGCGGCTCGGGTTCGGAGCAAGTAGAAAAAGGAGAGTCTGCGAGGCAAGATGAAGTTGTCAGTGTGTTGCATGGGGGAAGCTGGATCGCCATCTCGCGTGTAGATTTTGGTCAAAAAGGGGCGGCAAGTTTTACTATAACCGTATGCAGTCAAGGCGGGCCATGTACTCTTGAACTTCGACTAGGACGTGAAGACGGTGAGTTAATTGGGAAGGTACATGTTCCTGGATCAGCGGAAAGCCAAGAGTGGATCGAGACATTAACATCAGTAACTGGCGCTCAGCATGAACACGATCTCTATCTTGTACTGAAGCCATCAGAACAAAACCCGTGTATCCTTTTAAAGCACTGGATGTTTGAAGAAGCCTAGCATCATGAAGGGATTTATCCCATTGATTGGAGAGCTGGAGTCAGACAGAACAGATAGGATGCAGAACTCCAAAAAAAGAGGTGTTTTAAACGATGTATTCAAATCCGATTATATGGGCCGATTATCCGGATGTGGACGTCATTCGGGTTGAAGATACGTATTATATGGTAAGTACGACCATGCATATGATGCCTGGATGTGTTATCTTGCGCTCGTACGACCTGATCCACTGGGAAACAGCTGCGTATGTGTATGACAGACTGGATAACACACCAGCGCAGCGGTTGGAGAACGGGGAGCAGATCTATGGCAAAGGAATGTGGGCAGCTTCACTCCGTTATCATCAAGGCAAGTATTACGTCATCTTTGTAGCCAATGACACACGTAAGACATATCTGTATACTTCTGAAACGATAACAGGGCCTTGGACTAAACAGATTGTAGAAGGATTCTATCATGACTGCTCGTTATTTTTTGATGATGATGAACGGGTGTATCTGGTGCATGGTAATCGAGAGATTCACTTGACCGAATTAAAAACCGATCTGTCCGGTCCCAAGCCGGAGGGGAGGCATCGTATCATAGTGACAGACCATCAGCCACACTACTTGGGGTATGAAGGTGCACATTTTTACAAAATTGAAGGCATCTATTATGTCTTCCTGATCCATATGACGAAGGCAGCAGGGCGAAGAACGCAAGCTTGTTACAGGGCGGATACGCTGGATGGTACATTTGTTGGCGGAGAAGTGTTCGATGATGATATGGGATACTTTAATTCAGGGGTCGCTCAAGGCGGCATCGTGGATACACCGGATGGTGACTGGTACGCTGTGCTTTTTCAAGACCATGGGGCTGTAGGGAGAATTCCTGTTCTGGTACCGATGCGTTTCGAGGAGGGGGCACCCGTATTTTCAGAAGAGGCTCCGAAACAAATCGATCTGACCAGTACAAGGCCGGACTACCGTTACCAACCGCTGGTTGCAAGTGATCGTTTCGAATATACGTTGGATGATCAGGGCAAGGTGCGGCTTCGGGACGTTTGGCAATGGAATCATACGCCGCATGATGATTTATGGTCTGTTACGGAAGTACCGGGAGTGTATCGAATTCGGACGGGTCAACTTAGCCCTAACCTGACATTTGCAGTGAACACACTCACTCAGCGTGCCATGGGTCCGGCTTGTGCAGCGTCAGTAACATTGGATGGTAGTGGACTGAATGATGGTGATTATGCAGGTCTATGTTTTTTGATTGGCACCTATGGTTTGATCGCAATGACCAAGAATGCAGGTCAGTACTACCTCGTTATGCAGGCTAGAGTGAGTCAGGATACCAGCATATTTGGCAGTATGATTGACCAGGAGCCTGCCACAGAGTACGCCCGTATACCTGTATCAGGACCTCTAGTGAAACTGCAAGCCTCAGCCAATTTTGTAGATAATCAAGATGAATGTCGTTTTGCCTATCTCGATGGGCCAGAATGGAAGAACCTCGGGACTCCGCACAAAATGGTTTACAAGCTGGATCATTTTATGGGTTGCAGAATTGGATTGTTCCTGTTCTCTACACAAGAGATTGGAGGCATGGCCGACTTTTCGAATTTTGAATATCATATCGCTCCATAAATCCGTGCTCAGAGTTATAAATAAAAGTCGCCAAACGGCGGCTTTTTCGTACTCATGACAGGTCAAATGTTGTACAATGATAACAATTCTGGAAAAGAAAAAGATATGTTCATTTAATCAAAATGGGGGCATGTCACCATGCATAAGCGATGGATGTACAAAACAAGATGGACAATTATTATCTTTTTAACTGTATGCATACCCGCTGGACATACGCAGGGAGACTCCGGGCAAATTGACACCTTATCTAAAGATCAGCAGGCCTTATCTTCGTCGGCCTATTCCCCGCCCATTCAAGTATCTTTTGTCAGAGAAACGGGAGAGGATCTGCAACGTATGATTGAGCAACTACCCGGTGAGACACTGGTCGATAACCGCTGGACTCGTTTGTACGAACAGGAGCTTGGCATTCAGATTCGGTATGACTGGATTGCAACAGGAGATGTTTACAATCAAAAGTTAGGGGTTTCCCTTGCTGCCGGGCGTTTCCCGGATGTTGTTAGAGTTAACCCATATCAGCTAAGGCAACTTAGCAATGCCAATTTAATAGAAGATTTGACGGAAGTATACCGTGACTTCGCCACGCCACTTACCAAAAATATTTTGGAAGCCGAAGGGAAAGGCGCATTTGATGCAGCTACGATTAACGGTAAGCTTATGGCAATCCCCGAATCTTCTTCTTCCATTGAAACGGCACAGTACTTGTGGATCAGAACAGATTGGCTGGATAAATTGGGTCTGCCAGCACCTGAAACGCTGGAAGACGTGCTGAAAATATCGGAAGCGTTTACATTTCGTGATCCTGATGGCAATGGAGAACAAGATACCTATGGTCTTGCATTGACGAGTTATCTCTGGGACCCGGTTATGGGCGTTTCGGGATTTATGGCCGGTTACGGTGCTTTTCCGAACATTTGGATTAAAGATTCAGAGGGCGGTTTGGCCTATGGAGGCATACAGCCAGAAGTGCGTAAGGCGCTGAAAGTATTACAGACCATGTACCTTGAGGGTCAGCTGGATCCTGACTTTGCTTACAAAAATGGAAGCAAGGAATATCGTCTGATTCAACAGGGGAAAATTGGCATGCTATACGGTGAGCAGTGGACTCCGTTCGTTGTCCAGTCTACTCGTGAAGAAGATCCGGAAGCAGAATGGCAGGCATTTCCACTTGTGGCCGAGGCAGGTCGAAATAATATTGTGCCGCTTCGTTCCAATACAGGGAATTACTTTGCCGTGAGAAAAGGCTTTGCTCATCCTGAAGTTGTCGTTAAACTAATGAATTTGCATCTGGACAAAAACTGGGGACAGAATGCGGAATATGAAACGTACTATAATGACGACTCACGTGCTGTGTGGATGCTGTCTCCGGTAACTCCTTTTCCGGGAACTAAAAATTTAGATGCATATCGAGATATTCGGGATGCACGTAATACAGGTGACTTCTCTGTACTGGAGAACGAAGCGCTTGCTATTCACAAACGAATTGCTGCGTATGAATCAGAAGGCTTGAAGAGCGGATGGGGATGGAAACAAACCTATGGGCCAAAAGGTGCGTTTAGCATCGCAGATGAATACGAGAGAAATGGACAGCTTCTTTATGATCAATTCACAGGTGGAATTACGGAAACGATGGTAGACCGGCAGATTATTCTTCGGGATCTGCAACTCGAAGTATTTATGAATATTATTTATGGATCACCTATTGAAGAATTCGATCAATTTGTAGAAGATTGGCTGGAGCTGGGCGGAAAAGAGATTACATCGGAGGTGAACGCATGGTATAGAACTGATGCCGCCAGGGATCACCAGGCGTTCGCTTTATCTTATTAAGGCAGGTGTCTTTGATCTGAAATCAGGAGGGGAATTCGTTGTTCAAAATACCGGCACAGTCGTGGTTTAACAGTATATTTGCGCGGCTGATTATGACCTACCTGGTTTTTGTCATACCTTTGATTCTTCTGGGCGTGTATTTGTACCACTGGAGCTATGATACGGCAAGTCAGGAAATTTCTTTCTCGACAGAGAGGCGGTTAAGTCAATACGCAACCGAACTGAACCGGGAGATTGAGTGGATGGAGTTGCAGCAGTTTGACATTGCAGAGGACCGCAAGCTGAATCGGCTGGCGATCCTCTGGAACAATATGGACCAAATTGAAAAACGGGAAATACTAAATTATTTGTCCGAACGGCTAGCCTCTTTCAAAAACAGCAGTGTTTATATCAAGAACGTTTATGTACATATTCCTACAGTCCACAAGAGTATCTCTGCAGTGCAGGGCATTGATGAATTTAATAATACCTCATACGATTATTTCAGTTCATTCACGCACGAAGAAAGCATTCGATTCGCAGTCAAAGACGATACCCTAAATCTGAGTGCTGTCCGTTTAACAGGCAAAATGGGAGACTCGCCGCTGTTTGTTGTTCAGGTGGAACTGGATAATGTTGCGTTTCAGAATGAATTATCTCAACTTAATCTATACCCTGAAAGTGCTTCCCTTCTTATTGAAGACAAAACAGGTTTTGCTATTTTAGACCGGGAAGAGCGCGAGATCATTCTTGCCAATTACCGTGAATATAGTCAAAAGAACTCACTGGAGAGCTTTCGCGTAAATGTAGAGGATACAGCGTACCATGTGAACCAACATCATATGGAACCTCTTGGTTTATCCATTGCCACATATTTGCCTGAGAAAATGGTCACCAAACCCTTGAGCAAATTTTATAAATGGGCATGGATTTTTGCCATCACATCGTTTATTGCCATTTCAGCTTATCTCTACTCTACGTACAAACTGATTCACATTCCTTTATTATTGCTGGTCAAAAGATTTAAAAAGATGGAGGGCGGAGTACTGGATATCCCGATCGTACACCATCGCAAAGACGAGTTCGGATTCCTATATGGCCGCTTCAACCATATGATTGAGAATCTGCAGTTACTGATTGACCGCGATTTCAAAAAAACGATGATGATGCAGCGAGCTGAATTAAAGCAACTCCAGTCTCAGATTAATCCACACTTTTTGTACAACAGTTTCTTCATTCTGAACTCGCTTGCAAGAACAGGAGAAACGGATCGTATCGAACAATTTACGAATATGCTTGGAGAATATTTTCGTTTTATTACTCGTAATGGAACAGATCATGTGCCGCTGAAGGAAGAAGTACATCATTCCCGAATTTATACGGATATCCAGCAACTGCGATTCTCCAGACGAATCAAGGTTGAATTCGGGGAAGTTCCGCTGGAAATGCAACAGATTCAGGTTCCCAGACTCGTAATACAGCCGATTATTGAAAATGCCTATGAGCATAGCCTTGAAAAAAATACGACCGAAGGTCTTTTGCGTATCCAATTTCATATAGAGACATCCTGTGCGGAGATTACGGTGGAAGATAACGGGCATGATCTCCAGACAGAAGATATAGAGAAGCTGCAACATCTCCTGCATAGTGAGGCTATGACAGATGACATAACGGGATTAATGAATATCCACAGGCGATTGGTTCTGACATTTGGCGAAGGAAGCGGATTATTTCTGTCACGAAGTGAGCTGCAAGGTTTGAAAGTTGTTATCCGAATCCAGTGGAAAGAGGGGGACATGAATGTATCGACTTCTGATTGTAGATGACGAGGAAATCATTACGGATAGTTTGTATGAAACATTTGCGAGACACATGCCGGATCGGCTGGATGTATGCAAAGCATATTCTGCTGCAGAAGCACTCTCTTGGATGCGGCGTTCCAGAATTGATATTGTGTTGACGGATATTCGTATGCCGGGCATGAGCGGGCTTGAGCTGACGGAAGAGATTCAAAGCCGCTGGCCGCAGTGCCGTGTTATTTTCCTGACGGGACACAGTGATTTTGAATATGCCTACAAAGCCTTTCAGATGAACAACGTACGGTACCTGCTTAAGACAGAAGGGTACGACAAAGTGATGCATATGGTGGAGCAGGTTATGGAAGAGATCAGGGAAAGTTATGATATGCATAATCTTCTGAAACAACAAAGCGAGATTACATCCCGGCTAACCGCATTGAGGCAGGATGAATACATCCGAAAGCTTCTTCAGGAAGGTTCAACTGCTGCTTCTTCGGTTGAAATTCAGGCCGAACTACTGGAGAGGGAGATTCATTTAAAAGCTGATTCTCCCGTGTTTCTGGTACTTGCACGATTGAATAAGCAAAATGAACCAGCAGAAGTTGAACAAGGGTGTGCTCAATCTTCTATTCGGATTATTGGAACATCGTTGATGAGTGAGTATATGGAATGTGCCAGTGCTACGGATCATTATGGTGATACGGTATGGCTCCTTCAACCTAAAGATGGGCAACGAGATGCAGAACAGCATTTCGCCAGATACATGGAAGGAACGTTAGAGCTTGTACAGGAGTCGTGTCTAGCTTCACTTGGCGTGTCGATTGCATGTACACTTAGTGGGCGGGGGTGTGAATGGTTCCAAATTCCACAGCAATACGAGCGTCTACGCTTGTTACAGTGGATGAAAGTTGGGGATGGGATGTCGATGGTTCTGACAGACAATTACAAGGAGCCTCAAGCGGGTACTCCGAAGGAATCACTGAGGATATCAAGCAGGGTAGAGGCAATGAATGGTTTTCTGGAGACAGGGCGTTTTCAATCCTTTTATGATATCTTCGAAGAACTTGTGGGAGAACTCCTTCAACAGGATATGACGATGGAGCGGGCGATGGAGACATATTATCATCTGGCATTGACCATTTACGCTGCATTTAATCGCTGGGGGCTCAAGCAGAAAACCTCGGATCAGCGAAGTTTTCTGCATTTGGATCATTTTCCAAGCATGAAAGATGCCGTTCAATATCTCTATCTAGCAGCCGATGAGCTGGTCAACTTCAAACGTTCAAACGAAGAGGAACGTGCGAATATGGTCGTACAGAGTTTGTGTAATTATATCAAGAGTAATCTGGAAAAAGATCTTACGTTAGTACGACTGGCAGAACTGCATCACTTTAATCCTTCGTATCTATCCAGATTTTTCAAACAGGAGATGGGCATTAATTTATCCGAATTTATTGATGATAGCCGAATTCGAAAGGCCAAGGAGCTGCTCATGAACCATGAGCTTATGGTGCGGGAAGTTGCACTTCAGGTCGGTTATGAATCTGCACATTCGTTTACTAGGCTGTTTAAAAAACAGACGGGCATGACACCTCAAGAGTATCGCGAAACTTTACTGACTCGTTCGGCTGATCGGTAAGTAATAAGAACGTAATAAAGCACGCAGGAGTAGCAACTCCTGCGTGCTTTTCATTAGATAGATTTTTCTATATATGCAGACACTGTCGGCAAAATTAAGATAATCCAGGATAAAATGGAGGATACGCTCCGTATCCACTCGGTTGCGTATATCAATCGTTGGATTAAGCCGTATGAGCCTTTTGCCTGCGATAGGCATTAGGACTTGACCCGGCGTAAGCTTTAAATTTTTTATAAAACCAATCAATATCCCGATATCCAACCTCCAAAGCAATTTCGTAAATTCGCAGGTCAGTGGACAGGAGAAGCTGTTTGGCTTTTTTCATTCGTTCCTGTAGCATGTAGTCATTAAATGAAACATTTTCCTCCATTTTGAACTTTTGACCTAGATAGGCACAATTGAAATGCATCATATCCGCGATCTTTTTCAACGTGATCTCTTCTTTCAGATGATCTCTTACGTAAGCTTTCACGATCCGAATCACATGATTGGAATCCATCGCTTTGCCGTTAAGCTGAATGGTGGGCTTGAGGCCAGGTTTTTTTTTCATAGGAACAGGCCCAAGTTTATTCAGAAGCCCGTATAAACTGTGTACAAGCGCGGAAGCACTAAAAGGTGAGGGTAAATAATCATTTACCTGATAAGTTAATGCTTTGCGAACCAGTCTGAATTGATCCCTTCCACCAAGCAGTAGGATAGGGATATCGTTTGTTTTTCGAATGTGGTGACACAACCATAATCCAGCCGTATCGAAATGCTCTGTATGCACAACGACAACACTGAAATCCCGGTCAGACAATGCGGCAAGAGCAGCGTTTGAAGAGGAAACTGAATCTGTAATTGTAAATGGGAGTTTGTTGTCTTTAAGAAGCAGTTCAAGCTCTCTACACAAGCGGCGGCTATAATCAACAAGTAAAACACTGTACATAAAGCATGACCTCACCTTCTCCTGATATTCCGATCGAATGTTTAACTGAAATAAGGCTTAATTTCATTATGGGAAGAAAAGAAAGCGCATACAATGTGCATTATTTTGCAGAGAGTGCATTTCTTTACCAATTGCAGGTGAAATACTCTAAATCACTCCTCAAATGAACCTGATCTATAATCTGACCGGGTAAACACCTGTATTTAAGCAGGTTGTTTGCGCTTACATTTGGACGATAAACTTTGGTAGCACACGACAATCAGGGGGGAAGACAATGAAGAAAAACAAGTTTATGCTACTGAGTCTATTGTTTGCGGTCATGTTGATGATCAACGCTTGTAGTTCTGCACCTTCTGCTGAGCCGGCACCTGAAAAACCGGCACCGCAGGAGGAGCAAGCACCAGCCGAAACAGAGCCGAAAAATGAAAATTCTACACCGGAGATGGATTTTGACATGGGTGGTAGAACGATCAAGGTTGTGGCATGGTGGGATATGCAAATTACAGATAACAATCCGGACAATATCAAACGACTCGAGAACCTCGAAGCTTTGAAGAAAAAACACAATTTTAATATCGAATACGTATCCATCGATTTTGGTGAATATCAGGAGAAAGTTGTAGCTTCCTTGATGGCAGGCGAGCCGCTTGGCGACTTTGTCAGACTCGGTAAAAACTACGCGATTCCGGCACTGACCAAACAAGATCTGTTGTGGCCGGTAGATGATTATATTAAGAACGACCAGGTATTCAATCAAAAAACAACCAAGGAATATATGCAATATGAAGGTAAAGGTTACGGATTTACGGAAGATAAGTCTTCGTTTATCAACGGTATTTTCTACAACCGTACTCTGATGCAAGAGCTTGGTATGAAGCCGCTGCAGGAATATGTTGATGCGGACGAATGGAATTGGGATAACTTCCTGGCTGTAGCCAAGCAAGCCAACAAAGACCGGAATAATGACGGCAAGCTGGATACGTGGGGCCTAGCTCAAACAGGGTTGCTTGAACCAATCCTGTATTCCAACGAAGCTTCACTGACGAAAGAGGATAAACAGAACCTCGAAGATCCAAAAACAAAAGAAGCGCTTAATTTCTTGAATAAATTGGCTACAGAGAAAGTGGGCAGACCAACAGAAGGCGGTGACTGGACTGAACCAGCTACCTTCTTCCGTCAAGGAAATACACTCATGTATTCTGGAGCAATGTACGAGATTGAAGGCATCAAAACAGATATGCCTGACTATGATATCGGCTTCCTGCCGTACCCGAAAGGACCTAGCGCTTCTGCATACCACTCCGGTGAATCTCGTTATCAAGCGATCACCATCCCTAAAGCGGTAGAAAATCCGGAGCAACTGATGTATATCTGGGAAAAAATCAATGAGATTGATTCCATCTATGATTATCCGGAACAATCCACGCTCGAAAGACATCTGACCGATGAAGCAGATATTAACAATGCCAGAGAAGTGGCAGCTGGCATGCTTGTTCTCGACCATAACACGTTTCCGTCCCTTCCATATTGGGATTTTGATGGAGAACTGAAAGAAGGCGTATCCGTATCTACGTTGATTCAGAAATACAAGGCTCCTTTCCAAGCCGCAATTGATGAGGTATACAAATAAGCACTGCTAAATACGGGCAGAACGCGCGAGTAAGAAGTGCGGTCTGTCCTAGTCAATCATTCTTTTGCTGATACGCTTACAGGAAAGGGGATACATGCAAACATGCGGTCACGTAAGAAAAAGGTACTGATTCTGGCACTTGTTCTGGCTTTGGTGTTCTCGATCATCGTGATCTATCCATCCAAGAATCAGAGCCCCGGGACAGTACATGCACTTGAGGATTTTGATGCTGTAGCGGGTACCAGGGATTCACGAAGTTATGAACATTATCAGGAAACGTATGCGAGCACTGCCAAACCCGATACTACCGTAAGAATTCAAGGTGAAGCATATACTGAGGCGGATAACGGAGAGTTCAAGGTGGTGCAAGGATATGAAGGGCTGGATGGCAGTGCTGTCATTACACCCGAATCCGGAACCATTCGATGGGATGTTCCCGTTCAAGTGAGTGGTTTATATCAGGTTCGCATTCACTATTATCCTGTCGAAGGCAAAAGCTCCGGAATCGAGCGCAAGCTGGAGATAAACGGGGAAGTTCCCTTTCGGGAAGCAGATGTACTTCTGTTCGACAGGGTATGGGGCAATCGCGAAGATCACGTCCGTCAAGATGATCGGGGCAACGATCTCAGACCAAGACAGGTGGAGAAGCCGGAATGGCAGCTCGCTTCGTTTCGAGACAGTGCCGGATATTTTGAAGAACCGTTTCAGTTTTATTTTGAAAAAGGCAAACAGCAATTAGCTTTGACTTCTCTTAGAGAGAGTATGGCGATTGATTACATCGAACTGTATCAGGAAGAGGCCATTCCTACGTATGCCGAAATTCAGAAGACGTATGATTCGTTAGGTTTAAAGGCAGCCAGTCCCACCATGCTAAAAGTGCAAGGCGAAGAAGCGATCACCAAATCTTCACCTACACTTGCACCCATCTCGGATCGATCCAGTCCATCTCTTGAACCCTACGACGTATCCAAAATTCGGATCAATGCGATCGGAGGCGTGAACTGGAAACTTCCGGGGGAATGGGTCGAATGGGAGATAGATGTACCTGAGGATGGTTTGTACCAGATAGCGTTAAAAGTGAAGCAGGATCAGCTTCGGGGCATCTATGCCACGCGGAGTCTTACCATTAACGGCAAAGTTCCGTTTGAAGAGATGAAGCGAATTCGCTTCAACTACAGTCCGTCCTGGCAGACACAAGTGCTCGGAAATGGGGGAGAAGAACCCTATCAGTTTCATCTGGAGAAGGGAAAACACCGCTTACGGATGACTGTCACACTCGGCGATATAGCCCCGTTACTACGAACCGTGGAATCAAGCGTACTTGAGTTGAATGAGATGTACCGCAAAATTTTGATGATTACCTCCAACAAACCGGATCCACTACGGGATTATCAGCTGGAGAAACGCATTCCAGAGATGACAGAGGTTTTTGAAAAGCAAGCGGAGATCCTCACCTCTGTCGCTGCGTATCTCGAAAAGGCAACCGGGGAACAGAGTGATAAAGTAGCCATTCTGAATGCCATGGTAGTACAGCTCAAGGATATGGCGGCAAGGCCAGAAACCGTTCCGAAACGGTTGGATACGTTCAAAATTAACGTCGGCGGTCTGGGCACGTGGATTCTGACCGTACGTGAGCAGCCGATTACAATGGATTATCTAGTTGTCGCTCCTCCAGGACAAGAAATGCCAAAGGCCGAAGCTTCTGCGTTCCAACAGGTGAAGCATGAACTTGGTGCTTATGTCGCTTCCTACACGGAAGACTATGACAGCATCGGTAACGTGGAGAAAAAGAAGGACTCGATCACCGTATGGATCACCACCGGACGGGATCAGGCTCAAGTTCTTAAGGGCATGATTGACGATACGTTTACACCGGATACCGATGTGTCTGTTCAACTACGGCTTGTGCCGCCGAA
This sequence comes from Paenibacillus amylolyticus, assembly GCF_003719335.1. Classification (GTDB taxonomy): domain Bacteria; phylum Bacillota; class Bacilli; order Paenibacillales; family Paenibacillaceae; genus Paenibacillus; species Paenibacillus amylolyticus_D. Next base: position 48,296 of record NZ_RIAS01000003.1, on the reverse strand, counting down.
TATTTTGTTGCCCGCAACGCTCTCCGGAGAAGGTCCTGATGTGGCGATGCAGATGGGTGAAGATATTCCTGTGAACTATGCGATGAGAAATGCGGCAGCGGATCTGAGCAAGTTTCCGGATTTTAAAGAGGTGGCCAGCAGATTCCGGGCAAGCGGAATAACACCTTATGAGTATGACGGTGGAGTATATGCACTCCCGGAGCAACAGCATTTTCCAATGCTGTTTTACCGCAAGGATATTTTGAATGAATTAGGTTTGGAGCCACCAAAAACTTGGCAGGACGTGTATAATGCGATCGCTGTATTGCAGAAGCACAATATGGAGTTCTATCTGCCGATTGAAGATACGCTGAACAATGCCAACATGGTTCCTAACGCAACTTTTGCGATGCTGTTGTATCAAAATGACGGGAATTTCTACACTGAAGACGGGAAAAAGAGTGCACTCGATTCGGAAATTTCGATGGAAGCATTCAAACGCTGGACGCAATTTTATACGAATTACAAGTTCCCACTGAAAGCCGATTTCCCGAACCGTTTCCGTACAGGAGAAATGCCGATCGGTATCGCCGACTACACGACCTATAACATGCTGACGGTATTAGCACCGGAAATCCGTAACCTGTGGGACTTCACGATTGTGCCTGGCACGCAGCTTCCGGATGGTTCTATAAGGCATGAGGTAGCTAGCGCGAGCAGTGCGGTCATGATGCTCGAAAATGCCAGCAACAAAGAAGCGGCATGGAAATTCATGAAGTGGTGGACGGATGAGTCAACCCAGATTGAGTATGGACGAGAAATGGAAGGACTGATGGGAGCGGCTGCTCGTTATCCTACAGCGAACATTGAAGCATTAGAGCAATTACCTTGGCCGGTGAAAGATTACCAGAACCTGGAGAAGCAATGGGAGTGGGTGCAAGGAATCCCACAGATGCCAGGAGGTTATTTTACAGGCCGACATCTGGATAACGCCTTCCGCAAAGTGGTTAACGCGAATGAAAATCCACGTGAGGCTTTATCAGACTATGTACTTTATATTGACGATGAGATTGAACTGAAACGTAAGGAATTTAATCTGAAATAAAAGAAAGGGAGGGTAACGGTTGGAAGTAAAAACATCCAAGACAGCCGCCGCTCCTGTCATGCATACACGCCAGGTCGGCTGGTGGTTCTTATTGAAAAGGAATCTGTATCTCAGCAGGCATTATTACGTCTTAATGGCACCGTTTATGCTGATCTTTTTCATGTTTACGGTCATTCCGGTCGGCATATCGCTCGGTCTTAGCTTTTTCCACTTTAACATGCTGGAACTGCCTCGTTTTGTCGGGTGGCAGAACTATTCGCGGTTGTTCCTGAACGACGACGTATTCCTGATCGCACTTAAAAACACGTTACTGTTTGCTGTAATCACGGGCCCAGTCAGTTACATCGCCTGTTTTTTGTTTGCTTGGATCATCAATGAGCTGTCTCCTAAAGTCAGGGCGGTTATGACACTGGTTTTCTATGCACCATCGATCTCAGGTAATGTATTTTTCATCTGGCTGATCATCTTCTCTGGTGACAGCTACGGTTACATGAACGGTTTTCTTATGCGCCTTGGCGTGATTCTGGAGCCGATTCAGTGGCTTGCCAATGAGAAATATGTACTCGGCATCGTGATTCTGGTACAGCTCTGGCTTAGTCTCGGAACCAGCTTTCTGGCCTTTATAGCAGGTTTGCAGACGATTGATCGCTCACTGGTGGAAGCCGGAACAGTGGACGGCATCAAAAACCGCTGGCAGGAGCTCTGGTACATCACATTGCCATCCATGAGACCTCAGTTGATGTTTGGGGCAGTCATGCAGATTACAGCTTCGTTCGCAGTAGCCGAAATCTCGATTGCACTGGCAGGTTTCCCAAGTGTTAACTATGCAGCGCATACCGTGGTCACCCATTTGATGGACTTTGGTACGATTCGCTTTGAGATGGGATACGCTTCAGCGATCGCAACCGTCCTGTTTGGACTGATGCTTGGAACGAACATTTTCACGCAAAAAATGCTGAGAAAGATAGGTGAATGACGATGACCAGCAAAGTACGTGCGATCTTCGGCATGCCGAAGAGACTTAACCGGTCATTTACCGTCAGTTTCATGTTGTTTGCGTTGCTGGCCGTGTTCGGATCATTCATGGTGCTTCCGCTGATTTATGCCGTCAACAATGCCTTTAAGCCGCTGGATGAACTTTTTATCTTCCCGCCGCGCTTCTGGGTGAACAATCCGACGACAGAAAATTTCGCAGATTTGATTAATCTGATGGGCAATTCATGGGTACCCTTATCTCGATATATTGCCAATACACTTCTTATTACATTAGTGGGCACGGCCGGGCACATCCTGCTTGCATCTGCAGCAGCGTACCCCTTGGCGAAATATCGTTTTCCGGGATCCAAAATATTGTTCACCATTGTCATTTTGTCATTGATGTTCTCGCCGCACGTTACCGCAATTCCGAACTACATGGTGATGTCCTGGCTTGGTTGGATCAACACACACGCTTCCATCATTGTGCCTTCTCTGGCGTTCTCACTCGGGCTGTTCCTGATGAAACAGTTCATGGAACAGATTCCTGATGCGTTGCTGGAAGCAGCGAAGATTGATGGTGCGAATGAATATCGGATTTTTTGGAGCATTGTAATGCCTAACGTGAAGCCTGCATGGCTTACACTTATGATTTTGCAGTTCCCTGCTCTGTGGGGAACAGACGGTGGAAGTTTTATCTACAGTGAAAATCTCAAAACGCTTCATTATGCACTCAGTCAGATCGTACAGGGCGGGATTGTAAGAGCGGGAGTAGGTGCAGCGGTAGCGTTGCTTCTCATGATTGTACCGATCACGCTGTTTGTTATCTCTCAGAGCAGTGTTATGCAGACGATGGCTACTTCGGGCATGAAAGAATAGAAAGGAGGCAGCAAAGTGCAACATAGCACGCGAAAAAGCACATGGAAACAACGCAAATGGGTCATCATGGGCATGGTCTGCCTCCTGCTGTTCAGTTCAGCAGCACTGCCTGTGAGCGCAGACGGTGAGCCAGATGCCTACCATTATTCCTATTACGGAGATACCGTTCCAGCTCCGGCTGCTTACGAAGCCACAACGATTATTACAGGCAAGAAACTGAATATAACACCTTTCAAGGAACCAAGTGATATGCATGTCACCACAGATGAGCATGTCTATGTGCTTGATTCGGGCAATGGAAGAATTGTAGAGATGGATCGCAACTTCAAGCTAGTACGGACGATTGAGTCGTTCAAAAACGATGGCAAAGAAGATAAATTTAAAAATCCGCAAGGATTGTTTGTAACGGAAAAAGGAGATTTATTGATAGCTGATTCGGATAATCAGCGGGTTGTGCATTTAAATAACAAGGGAGAGCTCGTGAAGATTGTATCTGAACCGAAGTCGGACTTGTTAAATGAGAACTTTCAATTTAAACCTATTCGGATTGTGATGGATCAAGGGGAGCGCATTTACGTGATGGCTGCAGGTGTATTTGACGGATTCATGGAATTCAGCGCCGATGGCGAGTTCTCCTCCTTTATTGGTGCGAATCGGGTTCAGGTTGATCCGGTCGAATATCTTTGGAAACGATTCGCAACTCGCGAGCAACGCAGTCAGATGGTCATGTTTACTCCAACCGAGTTCACCAATCTGGATATGGACAAAGAAGGATTCATCTACGCAACCAGCGGTGATCGTGGCAAAGATCCGATCAAGAAATTAAATGCTCAAGGAACAGACATTTTACGGAGAGAAGGATATTCAGCACCTCAAGGTGATCTAAGGTATACCACAGAAGCTGGACCATCCCGACTGATTGATGTCGATGTAGGTGACAGCGATATGTACTCTGTACTCGATTCAAACAGGGGCCGTATTTTCACCTACAATGGCGACGGTTATCTGCTCCATATTTTTGGTGGCATCGGGAACCGGTTGGGCATGTTTAATACGCCTGTTGCGCTGGAGCGAGCGGGAGACCGGATGCTTGTACTGGATAAAGCGCTTGGTGAAATTACAGTATTCCAAACCACAGAGTATGGACGCACACTGCATGATGCCGTGCGCAGTTATTACAACGGAGAAGAAGATCGGTCCTCGGAACTGTTTGCGAAGGCTGCCGAGATGAATGCCAATCTGGAATATGCCTATGCAGGTATTGGTAAAGCGCTGCTTCGCCAGAAAGAATATGCCGAGTCGGCACAATACTTCAAACAGAGCATGGAGCGTCAAGGGTATTCCAAAGCTTTTCTTCTCTATCGTAAAGAACTGATGCGTGAGCACTTTTCATGGGTGATGTCCGGTATATTCCTGGCTGTAGCTGCGTTCGTCACCGTCGCCATCGTTCGCAGACAGAAAAGGAGGACAACGAATGCAGGCATCAAGTAAACAATTGTACCAGTACCCGCTGCATCTCATTTTTCATCCCTTTGACGGGTATTGGGAATTGAAATATGAGCGGAATCAAAAAACGACACTGCTAATCTCTTTGATGATTATGGTGTTACTGGTATTTACCAAAATTTTGCAAGCCCAATACAGTGGCTTTCTGATTAATTTTAACAATCCCAAGTATCTGAACAGCCTGCTTGAGACGGTGTACGTTGTTATTCCCGTGTTGTTCTGGTGTGTAGCCAACTGGTCGCTAACTACATTGATGGACGGCGAAGGCAAGTTCTCTGAAATTTTCATGTCTACGTGTTTTGCCCTGGTTCCGATGTTTCTGGTGCATTTCCCGTGGATCTGGCTAAGTCTGGCTATTTCTGCACAGGAAACGGCATTTTATTACTTTTCTAACGCGATTGCGGTTTGCTGGACCGTGTACCTGCTGTTTGTAGGCAACATGACCGTGCATCAGTACACACCAGCCAAAACGATTCTAACGATGCTGCTCACGCTTGTAGCTATGGCATTTATGGCATTTCTATGCTTGTTGTTCTTTAGCCTTGTGCAGCAGATTGTCTCTTTTGTCTACACGATCTATCAGGAATTAGTGCTTCGGGGTTAGGAAGGAGGAAATCACAATGAAATATGCCGCAGCCAAAAAAATAACCGGAATACTGCTAGTGAGCAGTTTACTTCTAAGCGGTTGTCAGTTCTCGCCCTCAACGGCGGCTCGCGAGACGGCAGCAGATGTTAGTCAAGTGGAGACTCCTTCCCTGCCTCCCGGAGAAAAACTGAAATCTGCTTTTAGTGATACACGCATTCCCGGCATGATCGGTGTCGCCCGAAACAATGCTTTGCAGCTGTTAATCAACGAGGAGACTGCCGAAATTGCTGTAATCCATAGCAAAAGCGGACAAATCTGGCGGAGCAATCCGGAAGAACGCGAGAAGGATGGCATTGCAGCCGGGATTAACAAGGACCTTCTGTCCTCTCAATCCAGACTCAGCTTTTTTAACAGCTCAGGCCAGAGCAGTATGGTGAATTCCTACACGGACAGTGTTAGGCATAAACAAGTGAGCTATGAAGCATTGCCAAATGGGGTGCGCGTGAACTATCAATTCGGCAACACGGAGCGATCCATTGAAGATCTTCCAGTGAAGATCAGCAAGGAACGTTTCGAACAATACGTGCTGGCGAAGCTGGATAAATCCGGTGAACGGGCTTTGAAAGTTGGATATGCGGAAGATAAAGATGAAGGTGTTTACAATCGGATTGACAAGGCTATGCAAGGTTTGCAACTGACCCGTGCACTGAAAGCTTTTGAAGACGCCGGATACACAGAAGAAGACCTTGCCAAAGATCATGCCGAGTATGGCATTGAGCAGGAACGAAGCGGTCCACGTCTTTTCATGCTCACGATGGAGTATGAACTGGACGGAGAGCAACTGAAAGTACGAGTGCCAGCTTCCGGTATTCATTTTCCAGAAGAGTATCCAATTAACACCCTGTCTGTGCTGGAGTATTTCGGAGCTGGTGGGTCCAAGGAGGATGGATCGATTCTCGTACCAGACGGTTCAGGAGCACTCATCTACTTTAACAATGGTAAATTGCAGTACCCATCCTACCAGCAGGATATTTACGGTCCGGATTTAACGATGAAGCTGCGAGAAGCCAGTTCCAATGAAAGTAAAGCGAGATTGCCTGTTTTTGGCGTGATTCGTCCCGAAGGCGCTTTCCTGGGCATCATCGAAGAAGGGGACGCGGTGGCGGTGGTGAATGCGGATATCAGTGGTAAGCTGAACAGCTACAATAACGTATATCCCAGCTTTTATGTCGTGAACAAAAGTGATATTACACTTCAGTCCAGCGACATGGTGCGCACATTGCCGAAGTTTCAGAATAAACCAACATCCTCTGACTTCGTGGTTCGGTACGCTTTTGTAGGTGCGGAGCAGGCTTCATATTCTGGTCTGGCCTCACTGTACCGGGAGTACCTGGTGCAAACTGGAGGACTTCCTGAAATAAAATCGTCTGAGGAGCAGTCTAAGATCCCGTTTTATCTCAAGCTTTTTGGAGGAATGACAACGAGACAGCATATGCTCGGCATACCGTATAATTCCACGGAGGCTCTGACGACTTTCGATGAGGGAAAAGAGATTCTTTCGAAGCTGATGGAAAAAAACGTGTCGAACATTCAAGTACGTTATGCCGGATGGTTCAATGACGGATTGCACCACCGATTGCCGGATTCCATTAAGGTGGATGGAGTAATCGGGGGGAAAAAAGGAATGAAAGAGTTCGGTTCGTTTACAAGTGAAGCGGGAATCGGGTTTTATCCGGACGTAGCGATACTGAACGTACAATCGAAGAAAGGATTCAGTCCATCGAGTGAGGCTTCCCGGTCTTTAACACAGGAACCAGCAGTCCTCTATCCAATGGATCTCGCTTTGGAGCGACGAGCAAAAGATTTATCTGCTTCCTATGTCCTCTCACCGAATGGGATTGACGATGTAACAACAGATATGCTCAAGGAGATAAAACCGCTTGAGGTAGAAGGCATTTCTCTGAAAGATATGGCTGAGCAGTTGAACAGCGATATGAATCCGAAGAAATTGCTTGATCGTACGCAGGCACTGGATACGGTTCGAAAAGCTTTTGATCAGATTAAGCAACAAACAGGCTCCATCGTGGCTGAAGGCGGGAACGCATACGCACTGCCTTATGTTACAGGCCTTACAGATGCTCCAATGAACAGTAGTCGGTTCAAACTGGAGGACGAAGAAGTTCCATTCTTCCAGCTGGTCGTGCACGGCAGTATTCCTTATACCGGTTCTCCATACAATCTGTCCACGTATACCGATGCAAGACAGTATGTGCTGAAGCTGATTGAATATGGAGCTAGCCCTTATTTTGCCTGGTTTAATGCTCCGAACCATGTGGTGAAAGAAACGGATTACAACCACCTCTATGCTGCGAATTACGAACAGTGGATGGATCTGGCAGCGGAGATCTACACCGAAGTTAGCCAAGTGAATCAGTCGTTCACTGGACGTCCAATGATTGCTCATGAATCTCTGAGTGAAGGTGTATTCCGAACAACCTATGAAGGCGGAGGATATGTGATTGTCAATTACAATGACTCTCCTGTTGAAGTGGAGAATCATACCGTAGAAGCCCTAAGCTATGTGACTGGTGGTGAGCAGCTCTGAAGACACTCCTGAAATTCAAATGGGGAAGTCGTACGTATGCTCAACAAAAAGCGATGTGGGGTGTCATCTACGTACTTCCGTGGCTGATCGGATTTGTATTGTTTTTCTTCGTTCCGTTGCTGGCGTCTCTGCGATACAGCATGAGCACCATTCAAGCCAACGCAGAAGGAATTGCTATTCAATTTACGGGATTCGCCAATTATATTCAGGCACTTACGGTAAATACAAGCTTTAACCGGGCACTGATTGAGTCCATTACAGATGTACTTGTGAATGTACCGCTTATTGTCATTTTCAGTTTGTTCCTTGCAGTCATTCTGAATCAGAAATTCAGAGGCCGCGCTGTGGCCAGATCGATCTTTTTCTTGCCTGTCATTCTGGCATCCGGTGTCATAATGTCACTCGAAAGCACAAGTTTGATTGAAGCTGTGAACCAGAACAGCACCGGCGGAAGTTCTTTTGGCACATTGGAGCTGGAAGGTCTGATGCTCAATGCGGGCGTGAGTGAATGGATTGTTACGTATTTAAGCGGGGCTGTAGACCGAATCTACCAGATCGTCAGTCAATCTGGTGTACAGATTTTGATCTTCCTGGCCGGTATTCAGACCATCTCCCCGCAGCTCTATGAGGCGTCCAAGATGGAAGGGGCGACAGGATACGAGGCTTTCTGGAAAATCACGTTTCCAATGGTCAGTCCGCTTATTTTTGTTAACGCGATCTATACGATAATTGACTCCTTTGCGAATAATGCAATGACGAAACTGATCCGTGATACGGGATTTGTGAAATTTGATTTTGGTCTAAGCTCCGCGATGGCATGGGTGTATTTCGTAGCCATTGCCATTATTCTAGTGATCGTATCGATTATTTTCTCAAAACGAGTCTTCTATCAAGATTAGAAAGGAGGGCATTCCGCGTGACAACATCACGATTATTATCCCTTGAGCAATGGAAGAGCTGGCTGTGGTCTATCATCCGATTTGTTCTGATCACCGGACTTTCCTTTGTCATTTTATTTCCGATATTCCAAAAAATATCTACATCGATCAAGGCCAAGGGTGATCTCTATTCGGCAGTAGTTGTATGGATTCCTCAGAACTTCTCGATCGACAATTTTAAGCAGGCCATTCGTGTCATGGATTACTGGGCAACGCTGTTTAATACGTTTGCGTTGTCCGCCACAACAACACTGTTGACTACAGCCTCATGCGCGCTTGCAGGTTATGGATTCGCCAGACTGAAGTTCAAAGGAAGTAACTGGCTGTTTGCAGGGGTCATTCTGACGATTCTGGTGCCGCCAACAACCATTCTTATTCCGGTGTATCTGAACCTGAAAAGTTTTGATCTAATGGGGCTGATGACGCTGTTTTCCGGGAAACCGGTGAACCTGCTCAATACGTACTGGCCGTTTATTCTGACAGCGGTTACCGCAAATTCACTAAAGGCAGGCTTGTATATCTTTATATTCCGCCAATTCTTCAGAGGCATTCCGAAAGAAGTAGAGGAAGCGGCATACGTGGACGGAGCAGGGATCAGTCGCACATTCACTCGTATCATGCTGCCGAATGCCATTCCATCCATGGTCACCGTTATGCTGTTTTCCTTCGTATGGCAATGGAATGACAGCTTCTATACAACAACGTATCTGACTTCGAGCAAAGTCATGTCAACACAGCTATCGTCATTGCCGTACAATCTCGCTCAACAGGTTACAGACGGTGCAGCCTCTCAGGCCGATCCGTTCTATCTGAGCATGATTCAGGATACAGGTATTCTGCTTGCGATCCTCCCGTTAATTATCATTTATTTGTTTGTGCAACGTTATTTCGTGGAAAGTGTAGAGCGTACAGGTATCGTAGGATAGACGCTTAGAGCGAAGAGGTGGACAGCAATAAGATGTTTAAGCATTCCTGAACGAAAGGAGGCAGATCTCATGAGCGATTTTAAGAAGTATACCAAAGAAGCTTACATCGATGAGGTGAATTACAGAGTATGGCTTACAGCTGATTGTATGTGTTACAACCAGCGTAATCATTGGATATGGAATGGTTTAAGGGAGCGCGCGCCGACCGAGTCTGGATAAGGTTAAATCTTGATCTTGCTAAAAATCAGGTTTGACGGTAGCTTCCTATCGCAATAATGTAAGCCAATTTAATCAAACAGGAGGAATAGCAGTGAAAAAATTCATGATGTCTTGCAAGCTTTTACTCGTTCTGGCATTACTGATTACGATTGCTCCATGGGGCGGCAGCAAAGCGGATGCTTGGGTAGGTATGCCTATGGGGAAACTAAAAGTGAGTGGCAAAAACTTGGTCAACAGCAACAATCAACCTGTACTCCTTAATGGCTGGCATCAACCTTCCGGCGCATACTGGACGTATCAGGACAGTAATTATTACCTCAACCTTCATGGTAACAATCGTCATGCTGCAACATTGGCTTACCTGAAAGACATCACAGACACATTTGCGGATACCAGTCCGAAATATGGCAGCAATCATGGCTGGAAAATGAATCAGGTACGTCTGTTCATCGATCGTCAGGACATGGGAGATGTTGCGGCAGGTACATACAACTTTGCCGGTGTGCAAACTGTGACGCAGAACGTCATCATTCCTTATATCCAGTATGCAAAAACAAAAGGCGTATATGTCGTTCTGGGACTCGACTTCACCTTGAAGGATGATCAGGCTACGACAGCTGCCAACTTGCAAAAGTTCAATCAAATCTGGGGCTACCTTGCCTCCCGTCCAGAGATTAAAAGTGCAGACAACGTTCATTTCGAATTGATTAATGAGCCGGTGAAATCGTATGCCAACGGACACTGGGGTGGATACAACGGGGAAAATGATTTCGTGGATCATTGGAATGACCTGCGCAACTTCCAAAATTCCATGATCTCCACCATTCGTAATCAGGGCGCAGACAACGTCATCTGGGCTGCGGGTCTGGGTTACAATCAGTTCTACAGCCTGACAGCAAGTCATCCGCTGACTGACCCTCTGAACAACTACGGTTATGCGGTTCACTGGTATCCAGGTTACGGAGCGTATGACAACTTCAACATTTTGCAAGATCAATGGAACACCAATGTGAAGGCGGCCGCGGATAAATATCCAATTAACATCACAGAAGTGACATGGTTCAAAAACAAACCAGGTGATTCAGCTTATTGGAATCTGTTCAACGGTAGTAATGAAGGTTTCGGAACGAACACCAAAACCATTTTCAATGCCGCGGGCAATGTCAGCATCGCGGCTCATATGAATGGTTTTATCCTCGAACCGGGAGCACGCAGTTCATTCGCTGATCCAACCGCAGGACTGAAGTGGGATGGAGATGCGTCACGCAGTGCGATGGGACGATTCCTGTTCAACTGGTACAATGAACGCTCCCAGAATTACGGCAACGGTAACCCGACCAATCCAACGAATCCGTCTACAGGTCTTGTCTCCGGTGCAACATACAAAATTGTAGCCCGTCATTCCAATAAAGTGATCGATGTTCCTGGTGGACAAAATCAGAACAACCTCCAATTACAACAATGGAGTGATCTCGGCGGTAATCCTCAGAAGTGGGTGCTGACTTCCATTGGTGGGGGCAACTACACGTTGACAAGTGTGAATTCACCTGACAAAGTGATCGACATTCGCAACGGTACACAGACCAATGGTGAAGCCGTTCAACTCATGGCTAATCTGAATACAACGGCACAGCATTTCAAAGTGAACGATCTGGGCAATGGCTACTACAGCATCATCAATGTAAACAGTAATAAAGCCATTGAAGTTGAGAACGCTTCCACATCCGATGGAGCCAAACTGCAACAGAACACCTACACGAGTGCAACGAACCAACAGTGGAAATTTGTAGCGGTTAGTAATTAGCTAACCTCAGCATTTCCATCACGAAATTAGTGGCAACAAATAACCTTTTCAGGTCATCTGATGACTTGAGAAGGTTATTTTTATTGTATTTAGGTATGGTTGCAACCAAATTGGATAAGCGAAAAGGTTGTTATTCATTGCCTTTGTCTCGTGAAGCGGCACATTACACTGTAGAAATCAAGTATTGTATAGCTGCAGGTGTAAATGTACCATAGGGAAGAAGTTGTACCTTCACTGTTCAGAAATGCCCGTTGTATCATGAAATGATGATTATAAACCGATAAATGTAAGCGCTTGATTAGAAAAAGGGGGGAGTACAATGAAACTCCTATGGTCCAAATTTTCACCGATGTTCCGCCGTTTTTTGATTTCGTATGTAATCATTCTAATGATTCCACAGATCGCCGGATACGCTTCCTACCGCGCATCCATTGAAGCGGCGAGGGCCAGCTCAATCGAAAATAGTCTGAAGTCTCTGAATTTGGGAAAAGAAATCATTGAACGAAATCTGCTACAGGTCGAAGCGTTTACGAGGCAACTAGCCATCAATCAGGATCTGTACCGTTTGATTGCCGATCCCAAACCACTGGATACCTACAATGTTTATGGCATAGGTAAAATGCAGCGAAGTTTATCGATGTACAGCAGTACAAACGAATACTTATCTCATTTTTTTATTTACATTCCAAACTATAACGTCATTATTACACCCAATACGGTCTATTACAGACCAGAACATTATTACGCAGCCAACGCGATGGAGGGTATGACCTTCGAACAGTGGAGCGAACATATTTTGAAAAAGCCACACTTTAATGAGATTATTCCACTTCAAAACTACAAACGTGAAATAAGCAGCAACTTGCGTACCACGGCACCGGCAATTACCTTTCTGCAATCCTTGCCACTGAATAGTTTCAATAAACCACAGGCTACCATTGGTGTATTAATTGATGAAGATGAGATGGCAAGCCTCACACAGCATATCGTTGATCAATATGGCGGGTGGACTTTGGTTAGTGATGCGAGCGGCGAAATTATTTTTTCTCGCGGCATTGATGAGAGAGAAGCCCAGCGCTTAGCTCAAAATGTCGGTGACGATTCGAATGAGGTACAACCAATTGAGGATGGGCGACTGCTCATATCCATTCATTCAGATCGAAACGGCTGGAGTTATATGGCAGGTATTCCCGAGAAAGCACTTATGACCAATGCGGATCAGATCAAAAAAGTGACATTGGTCTTCACGCTTGCAACATTGATGCTTGGCTTAGGTTTTGGACTGATCCTGGCCTATCGAAACAGTGCACCCATCTATAAACTGTTGTCTGCCTTCCGAGGACAAGTCAGTGAGCCTTCGGGTAAAAGGCGTAATGAGTATGATTTTCTGGCAAGCCATATTCATCATTTGATCGCCAATAATCAATCGCTCGAGAACGCGCTGAATGAACAAATTCCTCTCTTGCGAGACGGATTCATCAAACGTTTGCTTACAGGTGAGTTCTATACTACTCGTGAATTGGAAGCCATTTCTTCTCAGACACAACTCTCCATTGAGAACAGCCAGGGAATTACTGGTCTGCTCAAGGTGAACGGTTATGCGAGTCTGGATAGCGAAGAGACGATTCAGGAGCTTGGTGTGGCGAAATTGATTATCAGACAGACGATGACAGAATGGAACGCCGATGTGCTGATGACGGACTGGGGCACAGATCAGATTGCTTTTATATGTCCCGTAACCGACATGCCGCTAGATACAGCGATCCTTCATTGTGAGTCTGAACTCAGCAGATTAACCGAACTCATTTATACGGAATACCGGATATCAACAACAATCGGTACCGGAGCTGCGTACGAAGTTTGGAATGACGTAGGCCGTTCATTTGATGAAGCCAAACAGGCCATGGAATATGCGATTCATATGGGAGTGGATGAGCTCGTCCGATTCGAAGATACATTGAAGGAAAATGAAATGTACTATTATCCCATTGAGTCAGAACAGCGCTTGCTGAATACGATCAAGGCAGGAGAAATGGAAGAGGCTCTTCGTATTTTGGATCAGCTGTTTGTACGCAATTTCGAAGAGCGCGAACTTTCCTATGAGATGGCACAGCAATTTGTTATGGAGTTAAAGGGAACTTACCTCAAGCTGGATGAGCCTAAAATCAAACACGATGATTCCTTTGCAGAAGAATACAAAAACGGTGTCGCCAGTATTCAGATTACCGATTCCATTGCCGCATTACGGGGTAAATTCAAGCGCTTAACCGAAGACATCTGCAAAGAAGTGCTGCGAAAAAGATCATCCACACATGCGGATACCGTACAAGAAATTACGTGTTACATTGAAAATCATTATGGCGACGCAAATTTGACGATCTGCCGAATCTCCGAACATATGGGGAAATCCGAAAAATTCATCTCCCAACTATTTAAAGAGCATACCGGCGAGAATCTTTCCGATTATGTGGAGCGGGTGAGGATCAATGCAGCGTCTGGACTGCTTCGGGAAAGTGATCAAACCATCGATGAAATTGCACTTTCTACGGGATATAACAGTGCGCATTCTTTCCGCAGAGCATTCAAGCGTGTACGCGGCATTTCACCAAGTGTATTTCGGAAGATGGATAATTAGGGCGGTGAATGTACGCTGCCGATATAGTATTTATGCGTATAATGTACGCTGATTTCCGAGATGTACCTTTACGATTCTTTCAGGTCAAACTTATGATATGGGCACAAAGAAAGCGCTACCAATACAAGGTGACGCTCACTTCAACCATAGGATTTATTGACTGGGGGGGATGATTCTGAGAACAACAATGACAAGTGAAAGCAAGTCAAGTGTGAAGGAGCGCAAGAGATCAACGTTACAGCATGCGCTAGCCAGAAGTTTCAGGAGGCATTGGCAGTTATATCTGCTTATTTTGCCTCCGGTGGTGTACTTTATCGTTTTCAAATATGTACCGATGGTGAATACGGTCCTCGCATTTAAGGATTATAACGTCATCAAAGGAATATGGGGGAGCCCGTGGGCTGGCACCAAGTATTTCGACCTGCTTTTCCAGAATCCCGCTTTTATGATGTTAATCAAAAATACGCTTCTCATCTCATTTTACAGTCTCATCGTCGGGTTTCCGATCCCGATCTTGCTGGCACTGGCTTTGAATGAAATCAAAAACATGAAGTTTAAGAAAACCGTGCAGATGGTAACCTACGCACCTTATTTCATATCGACGGTGGTTATGGTATCGATTATCATGTTATTCCTCTCACCGAGGCTTGGTATTGTCAATACCATAGCAGGCGCACTTGGCTTTGAATCGGTGAATTTCCTTGGCAATCCAGATATGTTCCGGTCGATCTACGTCTTTTCTGATGTATGGCAGAGTATGGGATATTCAGCAGTCATCTATTTGGCTGCGCTTGCCGGCATTGACCCTTCATTGTATGAGGCCGCCAAAGTGGATGGAGCCAATCGGCTGCAGAAGATCATTAACGTGGATTTGCCCGGCTTGTTGCCGGCAGCCGTCATTATTTTGATTCTAAGTGTCGGAAATATCATGGCGGTGGGATTTGAGAAAATATATCTGCTGCAAAATCCTCTAAACTTATCGGCTTCCGAGATTATCTCAACGTATGTGTACAAAATGGGACTACTCAATGCGAACTATAGCTTCGCTACAGCAGTTGGTTTGTTCAACTCTGTCATTAATCTCATCTTATTGTTAACTGTCAATGCAGCCGCAAAACGGCTGTCCAATACAAGCCTATGGTAACCACACGGAGGGGAGGAGACTTGAAGGATGTCTAATTTACAATCACAGGCAGGTCGTTCACGAGCGAAAAAAAACCCTGTCATTAGAGAATCGCTTGGGGATCGTCTGTTTATTACGGCGATCTACATCATTCTGTCACTCGTGCTGGTTGCTGTGCTGTATCCATTGATCTACATCGTAAGTTCGTCACTCAGCAGTCCGTCAGCCGTTTCTTCAGGCAAGGTATGGCTCTGGCCGGTTGATCTGTCATTCGAAGGATACAAGGCCGTAATGCGAAATGAACAAGTGCTGATGGGATACGCAAACTCATTGTTTTATACAATTTGCGGTACGTTTATCAGCGTAGCGTTAACGATAATGATCGCCTACCCACTTTCCAAAAAGACTTTTGTCGGACGCAGCACGCTGATGATTTTCATTACGTTCACAATGCTCTTTGCTGGTGGTTTGATTCCAACGTATCTGGTTGTTAAATCCCTGGGACTCATTGATACACGCTGGGCACTTCTGATTCCAAACGCGATCTGGGTATGGCAGGTCATTATTGCACGTACTTTCTTTCAAAATTCCATTCCGGATGAACTTTCAGAGGCGGCTGATATTGATGGCTGCAGCGATATTCGGTTTATCTTCAGTGTAATTCTGCCGCTTGCCAAGCCAATTGTGGCTGTGCTGTCGTTGATGTACGCAGTTGGTCAATGGAATGCCTATTTCGACGCACTGATTTATTTGAAATCACAGTCGCTCTACCCGCTACAGCTGATTTTACGAAGTATTCTAATTCTCGGCAGCTCAGGAAATATGGACGCTTCTGAAATGATCAAACAGCAGCAAATGGCTGAACTGATGAAGTACTCCTTGATTGTCATGGCTAGCTTACCGGTTCTGATCATCTATCCATTTGTACAGCGTTATTTCGTGCAAGGCATGTTGATTGGTTCAGTTAAAGGATAAGTTCAATTACAACTTTCATGAGGGAGAGGATTTTATTGAGGAAAACAAGTGCATTGATACTCGCTTGTGTGTTGCTTCTTACGTTGGTACTTGCAGGTTGCTCGTCTTCGGAAAAAGGCAGTGGTGAAGTAGATGCGAATGGAAAAGTCCCGATGAATGTATTTGTGCACCAAGGATCGGATATGAACCTGGCTACGAATAAATTCACTAAGAAGATGGAGGAAAAGTTCAACATCAAGTTTAATTGGACGACAGTTCCTTTTGACGGAGCAGCTGAAAAAAGACAGATATCCCTTGCTTCCGGGGATTATCCAGATCTGTACCTGCTTATCCCTTGGGTCGATCGTTTCTCACAGACAGACTTGTTGAAGTTTGGGCAACAGGGCGTAATCCTGCCGCTGAACGACCTGATTGATCAGCATGCGCCTAACATCAAGAAGGTGCTGGATAGCAATGAGTATTACAAAGCAATGAATACCGCGCCTGACGGTAAAATCTATGGACTGACCGGGCTGAATGAATGTTTTCACTGTTCGTATCCAAACAAGATGTGGGTGAATACCAAATGGATGGAGCAGCTGAATATCAAAGAACCAACAACGACAGAAGAGTTCCGGGAGATGCTGAAAGCGTTTAAAACGAAAGACCCGAACGGAAACGGCAAGGCAGATGAAGTGCCGCTGAGTGGTTCAACGGAAAACTTTGGTGTACACATTATTCCATATCTGATGAATGGTTTCATCTATGACGATGACCGGAACTACCTCATCCTGAATCAGGGCAAAGTTGAAACGGTAGCGAATAAACCGGAGTGGAAAGAAGGTCTTACGTACATCAAATCCTTATACGATGAAGGGCTGATTGATCCGGGTGCTTTTACACAAAATGTCGGTGCCTTCAAGAAAATTGGAGACAACGCCGAAGCGCAGCTTCTGGGCGCAGGAGCGGCTATGCATCCATCCTTGTTCGTGACTACAGCTGAAGGGTCACCTTACGGCAATGATTATAATCCAATTCCGCCATTAAAAGGGCCGAATGCTGAATATGCATCGTACAACTATCCGGTTGATCCGGGAGCAACATTTGTATTGACCAACAAAGCCAGTGAGCAAACGCAGATCACAGCAATAAAAATGCTGGATTACTTCTACACCCAAGAAGGAGCTATGGCTTCCTATCTAGGAGAAGAGGGCACAAGCTGGCGTAAACCGGAGGAAGGTGAAGTAGCCCTGAACGATCAGGTGCAACCACTCTACAAAGCTATTCCGCTTCCATCCGGGGAAGAGCCTCGCAACGACAGCTGGTCTGCACTCAGCCAGTACAATCATCACCGGGCATATCGTGATGCAGAAGTACAGGGAACAGACATCTATGCGAACGACGGATATGAACGTCGCCTGTATGAAGCTACATTGTTGATGGAAGGCAAGGAACCTAAAGAGGTATTCCCGCATTGGGCATTGTGGGTTGATCCGTCCCTTGCGGATGAAACGAGCATGATGCAAACTAATATCAAGGATTATATCGACCAGAACGCACTACAATTCATCACAGGAGCAAAGAGTTTGGATAAAGACTGGGATGAATATGTAAAAGGACTGGAAGGTCTGAATATGAATCGTTATCTGGAAATTATGCAGTCCGCCTATGATGCTTCATCCGTATCATCCAAGTAAAAAAACAATGGTAAGACGGACCTTGCTCGCGGTATGCGACCGGGCCCGTCTTTTTTGTCGTCTTTGCGTCTATATCCTGATAGAACCAAAGGCAGAGTCGGTGTAGCAAAATTAGAAAATATTATCTTAATACATCCTGTATCTCCCGCTTAAGGCAAGCATCGTGAAGAAATAAAGACAGTTATCATAATAACGACGTTTTCCCTGGCGGAGAGGTGTGTTCCAGAATAGCTTGACAAAAGCATCTGCATGAGGGCCATCTGCTGCCAGTGAAGCCATCGCATTGGTTGCCAGCAAACCTACAGGGTGCAGTGCAGGTTCGTCAAAAGGCTCACCTTCAATCGTGTAGCGGCGATAATCCGCTACGTCGATATTACTGAAAAAGGCCTGTATGCGGTTCGATTGTTCCACTTGCCACGTGTCTTTACCGAACCATGCCCAGTCTAATGCAACATTGGCTGCCACGCGGTAGGCATCGCTGTAGAAGTGCCTGAAATCCCCATGCGGCTGAATCGGAGCAGGGGTACCATCGTAATTGGCATATTCCGGAGAAAGTCCGGTTACCGGGTGACAGGCTGTATGCAGATAAGCGCGGCTTGCTTCGGCAGCTTCTTTCCAAAAAGTTTGATCTTCTTTGTTCGCATATGTAGCAAACAGCTCGTAAAAATGAGGCAGGTGATAGGAAGGATCACTAAAAGGAGTCTCGGGAATGAACTTGATCAACTTGTTGCTTGGCTCCCACATGGGATCACCTTTGCCTTCTTCGCCCTTATGCACACAGGCATGAAGGATCTTTCGGGCTTGAGATTTATAGTCATAAGGAGCGGGTCCATCTCCCCAGCGATTGGATGCAAAGAACAAAGCCATAGCAAAAAACTCTTCGCCATCAGGAGCAGGCCCTGGAGACAGACGAGTCCCATCAGGCTTGCAGTGCCACGCAAAATAATCCTTGTAACGTCCTTCTGTATGCTGCATATACGTGACTGCGTAATTCCACAGCCGGTCAAATTCCTCTTTCTTGTCCATCTGTACAGCCATCATCATGCCATAGGACATACCTTCGGAACGAATGTCGTCGTTGCCTGTGTCCAGCATGTAACCTTTGTCTTCGCCAACGGGATAGTAGATTCGTGTATATTCGTCTCCATAAAATAGATCATTCCAGGTCTGTTCCAGCCTTGCGTTGATTTCTTCTTTGCTATACCCCGATTGGTGAAAAAGATTGACATATGTACCTGTCCTATAAGCGCCTTTTCCTGTGATATTCATGAGATCCTCCTTCAAAAATGCTTATATATGCAAGTATATCATTCGTAATACTACTCAAATTAAAGCGTTTACATGGAAAATTATAGGTGTGTTATACCATCTATTTCCATTTAGCGATGCGGATGATATATTTAGTCAAGTCCTATAGTTTATCAGGTTGTTGTTAAATTATGTAAGCGCTACACTCGGAGAGAAGGAACCGCCTGATATCGACATCAATCAAGTCCAGGTTTCTTCACATGGCAATACTCAGAGTGTAAATTTTCGCTGGAAGGTTGGTGAGGATGTAACATGCTTGGCGATTCAGGAGATGTAGATGAGAATCAAGGAACCAATGCACCACGTGACCCCGTAGGAGTTACTGTTTCATCATTTGAGGCTGAATTTGATTATAACTCTCCGACTTATCTTGACATGATCGACAGATCACTCCTGAATTTAGGGAACAACGTCAGATTAAAGAGAGCTATCGAAAAAGCTAGACGTGGTGAACCTGTTGTCATTGCTTTTATTGGGGGATCGATTACTCATGGCGCTGGTGCAGCACCGATTCATCTCCAAAGTTATGCCTACCACTCCTATGAACACTTCAAAAAAATGTTCGCTCCTATGGACAGCGATGCAGTGCAGCTGATCAAGGCGGGTGTAGGCGGGACGCCTTCGCAACTTGGCGTCATTCGTTATGAGCGGGATGTGCTCCGAGATGGCAGCGTGCAACCGGACATTGTCATTATCGAGTTTGCGGTAAACGATGCTGACGATGAGACGCGTGGAAACTGTTACGAAAGCTTAGTGTTGAAAGCGCTTGCTTCAGGTAACGAACCAGCAGTCATCCTGCTTTTTAGTGTATTTAAAAATGATTGGAATCTTCAGGACCGTCTCGCTCCTGTGGGCTTTCATTATGATCTGCCTATGGTGAGCATGAAGGATGCTCTTGTAGAGCAATTTCAGAAGACGAAAGACGAAGGTGGCGTTATAACTAAAGAGCAGTACTTCCATGATATCTATCATCCCACTAATGTGGGACATCGAATCATGGCGGACGCACTGGGGAATTTGTTTCGTGTTACAGATCGTACAAATCTCGATCAGAAAGAAGATGAATTAACGGATTTACCGATTATTGGAAATGATTATGTGAATGTCAAACTGTTGGATCGGAAAAACGGGGAGCAGATTGCCCAGATTGAATCAGGGAGCTTCTGTCTCATCGACACAGAGCTACAGATGACTGAGATGGACGATCATGATTATGGTACACCGCTTTTCCCGAATAACTGGATGTACGTTCCTGGCGAAACAGCAGGCGACAAAGGTTTCGAGCTGCATTTGCGGTGCAGCCGGCTCATCCTGATCTTTAAAGACTCGGACAGTGATAAGTTCGGAACCGCCCACATAAAAGTGGATGGGGAACTTGTCAAAGAGGCGGACCCGCACCAAGTGAACTGGACTCATTGCCATGCCATGCTTCTATTTAGCAACAAGGAAGTGGGGAAACATGTTATCGAGATTGACATGGCACCTGGCCAGAAGGACAAGCAGTTCACGATTTTGGGTTTTGGTTACGTTGATTAGCGGGAATTTGATTTGAGGCTAGAGGATTATGCTAACCGTGAAGGGAGTAAGGTTAATGATAGCTTCAGCATCTGCTGGTTTTGACCAGTATCGTGGTAACATAACACGCGGCGTAGTTGAAACGATAGAGTATGATTCCAAGACGGTTGGCAACGTGCGTAAAGCGATGGTATATACGCCGCCGGGTTTTTCTTCGGAGCTTACCTATCCTGTACTCTATCTGCTGCACGGAATTGGAGGGGATGAGAAGGAGTGGCATACCTATGGCTCTCCGGCAATCATCCTGGACAACCTCTATGCCGATCATCTCATCCAGCCAATGATTGTTGTTTGTCCTAATGGACGCGCAATGTCTAACGACGTTGCAGAAGGTGACCTCTTTGATCCTGAGAAAATTCGGGCATTTGAACAATTTGAATTCGATCTCATTCAGGATCTTATCCCGTATATGGAGTCCCGTTACCCGGTAGCTCAAACGAGGGACAAAAGAGCCATTGCCGGCTTGTCCATGGGTGGAGGACAGTCATTAAACATTGGACTGCGTAATCTGGAGCATTTTGCATGGGTCGGTGCTTTTTCAGCAGCGCCAAACACCAAAGAACCTGAGGTGCTTATCCCTGATCCGGCTCGGGCTTCATCACTTTTGTCATTGCTTTGGGTATCTTGTGGAGATCAGGATAACCTGATTCAGATTAGTGTTGATGTCCATGAACATTTGAAGCAGCAAGGCGTACCTCATATTTGGTATGAAGAGAGCGGCGGTCATGACTGGCCCGTGTGGAAGAATGATCTGTATCTTTTTTCACAACGTCTCTTCAAGTAAGTAAACAAAAAACTAAAATATCAGGAGGGTTTTCCTTATGTTCAAATTCGGTAAAAAATTGTTAACTGTTGTTCTTGCAGCTTCCATGAGTTTTGGTGTATTCGCCGCTACGACAGGTGCTACAGATTACTGGCAGAACTGGACAGATGGCGGGGGTTACGTTAATGCTGTGAACGGTTCTGGTGGGAATTACAGCGTAACTTGGCAAAACACAGGTAATTTTGTCGTTGGTAAAGGTTGGACTTACGGAACACCTAATCGTGTAGTTAACTACAACGCTGGCGTATTTTCACCTTCCGGCAATGGCTATCTGACGTTCTATGGCTGGACCCGTAATGCACTTATTGAGTACTATGTGGTAGATAACTGGGGCACATACCGTCCGACAGGAACTTACAAAGGTACGGTAAACAGTGATGGTGGTACGTATGACATCTATACAACGATGAGATACAATCAGCCATCCATTGATGGGTATTCAACATTCCCGCAATACTGGAGTGTTAGACAATCCAAACGTCCAATTGGTGTGAACTCACAGATTACATTCCAAAATCACGTAAATGCGTGGGCGAGCAAAGGAATGTATTTGGGCAATAGCTGGTCCTATCAAGTGATGGCGACTGAAGGATACCAAAGTAGCGGTAGCTCGAATGTGACTGTTTGGTAAGCGTCATTATCATTTATTTTCAAGCCTAGATTCGAGCAAGGCAGGTCTATGGATCTGTCTTGCTATCAATTCCCGTTTTAAAGGAGACTTCCAGATGAGAAAGTGGATGGTATTTCTGCTCATCGCAGCGGTTGTTGGATTAAGTGCTTGTTCGACAGGTGGCAGTACAACCGTGAGCGATGATCTTGTATTGGTAGAGGGTGGGGCATTCAAGAGCAGTAAAACCAGTTATAGCGGCAAAGACATCACAGTGTCTGACTTTTATATCGGCAAATATGAAGTAACCCAGAAACAATGGGCTGACGTTATGGGAGACAATCCCTCTGGTTTTAAAGGTGAAGACCGACCCGTTGAAAGAGTGAGCTGGTACGATGCAATCGAATACTGTAATGCACGTAGCATGAAGGAAAACCTCAAACCGTATTACACCATTGATAAAGAAACGATGGATACGAAAAATAAGAATGAAAACGATAACGTCAAATGGACTGTAACCATCAATGAAGATGCGAATGGATATCGTCTGCCAACGGCAGAAGAATGGGAATATGCCGCAAGTGGCGGACAAAAGAGTGAGAATTTTACTTATAGCGGAAGCAACAATCCAGACGAAGTGGCGTGGTACTGGATGAATGCCGGTGAAAAACCGTTAACAGGAGACTGGAACTGGCCTGCCATTGAAAACAATCGGAATCAAACGAAGCCAGTCGGTCAGCAGAAGCCCAATGAACTAGGCATTTATGATATGTCTGGTAATGTTAGAGAATGGTGCTGGGACTGGCACAGCCATCCGGAAACCCCGGACAACACTTGGAGAGTCAGCAAGGGAGGCGGCTGGGTTAGCAGTGTAAATACAGAAGAGATTTCATATCCAGGAAAATTCGATGCGAATGGCCTGGGTCCCGATCAGGGATTGCGAGTCGTACGTAGTAAATAAGGAGGCCCGTTCATTTAAAATGGGCCTTTGTGCATTTCTCCCGAAAAAGGGAGAGAAATCTTAAAAAATGAATATGTTTTCTTTAAACTTTGCTATAGTTCACCCTTTATGAAGGATATAAAATGGAAATACCAACCAATGTAAGCGCTTTTAAAAATGATTAAAACGATCAACTGACTGATAATCCAAGAGCGAAAGGGAGTTTTAAGACATTCGTTTACCCGGTTGGAATCAGAGATGGAGGTGTATTGATGAAGAGGAAGACGTGGTTCACATTAATCGTATCGGGAGTGGTTTCATTATTTATTTCGGTAAGCGCTTTCGCAGGGTGGGTGTTTTGGGAACCACTGACGTATCACAATGCAAGTACCTGGCAGAAGGCGGATGGGTATTCCAACGGTTCCATGTTCAATTGTACGTGGCGGGCAAATAATGCTAATTTTACGAATGATGGCAAGCTGCGGTTGAGTCTGACAAGTCCTTCAAACAACAAGTTTGATTGTGGAGAATATCGGTCAACGAATACTTACGGGTATGGTCTTTACGAAGTAAGCATGAAGCCTGCTAAGAATACAGGGATTGTATCCTCTTTCTTCACCTATACCGGTCCTGCTCATGGCACACAATGGGATGAGATTGATATCGAGTTCCTGGGCAAAGACACAACGAAAGTACAATTTAATTATTATACGAACGGCGTTGGCAATCATGAGAAAATCGTTAATCTGGGTTTCGATGCATCCCAGGGATTCCACACCTATGCATTTGATTGGCAGCCAGGTCATATCAAGTGGTACGTCGACGGTGTGCTGAAACATACAGCTACAACCAATATTCCGAAAACACCAGGTAAAATTATGATGAATATCTGGAATGGAACGGGTGTGGACGGGTGGCTCGGTTCCTATAATGGTGCTAATCCATTGCATGCCGAATATGATTGGGTGAAATATACGAGTAATTAACAGAAGCTCACGGGCACGTACGACTAGCGCAATAAACTGCATGAAACAGAGGAGCGGATTACTTCCGCATTCCTCTGTTTTTTATGATTATTTTCAACCTTTACAGAACAAACGAAACGTAAGATGATGAAGGAAAAGGGTAAAAACGATTCCACTTGGAGAGGATGGAAAACCATGAGTATGAGTAGCAACAACGATACCAATAACAACCAATCACCTGAGCAGTTTATCGAACTGTTAGGTCAACCATATGATGCCAAGCACGTACAAACCTTGCTGGAACCTTTCGGTGTGAAAAAAATAGGGAAGCCAGACGGTCCTTTTCAGGACGACATCATCTGGTCAGTTAAAGCTTCTGTGCGTATTGATGTGTATCGCTCCCCCAAAATCAATACGTTAACCGGACGTGATAATCTCCCTGCGGATGTGTGGATCATTGGAGCGGTTCATTTTCTTGCACCGGGTTCGGACGATCGAATTAAAAAACCGTTTGCCGGACAAATGCCCAAAGGTATAACGATGAATGCAACACCTGACGCATGGATTGAAGCATATGGTCAACCGGATATCTACGAACAAGGTGACTGGCTTGGCGGCAGCGGTCCTTATCTGGCTTGGCGCAAATCTGACATCAATATTTCAGTCGAATATGAAACGGATGAGGACAGCAGTGTGATCACATGTGTTAAGTTTTGCTTAATTGGCTGCATGGGTGCCTGGAGAAGTGATTACCCGGAAGTGTTTGCCCCCTGATAAGTAAGAGAGACAAAAGTAAGACGTTGTAATAATGCAACATCGGTATTCACTTTTTAATATCCTAAATTAATACAATAAATGTTGCAATATTAGTATGGGCATCCATATGGTTCATTCATTATGATGGACTCTGTAGACAACATCACTACATACAGGGGGACACACAAGTTGAGAACAATCAAGAAAAGAAAGATTGGCGGTTTGGCTTTGGCAGGAATGTTGGCGCTTACAGCAGTTCTGAGCGGATGTAACAGTGGAGCAAGTAAAGAGGCTGCACCAAGCACACCGAGTGCTGCACTGGAATTGAAGGACGGGAAGTATGATCCACCCGTAAAACTAACTTATTTACGTCCTTGGGGACCCGAAATCAAATTCAAGTCTGGTGAAGATCAGGACAATAACGTGCACACGAAATGGGCAAAAGACAAGCTCGGTATTGAATTGAAAAATCAATGGGTGTCACCATCCACCAACAACGCGTTTGAAACGAAGCTTCGCCTGTCGCTGGCTTCCAATGCAGAAATGCCGGACATCATCTCATATCGCGGCGATTTCAATCTGGCACGTGAGTTGATTGAAACGGGCAAGTTCGTCGATGCTGGCGAATTGTTTGACAAATACGCAAGCGATACCTGGAAAGCTGCCGTGAATGAAGACCCTTCCGTATGGTATCCGTACATGCAGGATGGTAAACGGATTGGTATTCCGATTCTGGATTACTCCTACAATAGTGATCCGGTGATGTGGATTCGCGAGGATTGGATGAAGAAGTTTAATTTAAAAGCACCTGAAACGCTGGCTGATCTTGAAGTGATTATGGAAACGTTTACGAATAAAGACCCGGATGGCAATGGTAAAAAAGACACCTACGGTCTGACCATCGGATTCAAAAACTGGCTCAGCACATGGATGTCTGATGCTGGGTGGGTCTTCGGAGCCTACGGCACGATGCCAAATCAGTGGAATCTGAACGCAGAAGGCCAACTGGAGTACGGTTCTGTAAATCCAGGAGCAAAACAAGCTTTGGCAACACTGGCTGACTGGATGAAAAAAGGGTATATTCCAGAAGAAGCCGGGGTATATGATGAAACCAAAGCAGCAGAAGAGTTTACAGCAGGTAAAGCAGGGATTGTCGTAGGGCCTCACTGGATGCCGTCATGGCCGCTCGAAGATGTGAAGAAAAACAATCCGGAAGCGGAGTACAAAGCTTACCCGATTCCATCTGGACCTGATGGCAAGGCAGGCAGACGCGGTACCGCGAACGACAACGGTGTAGTTCTTATTAACAAAGATATGAAAAACCCGGAAGTCTTTTTCACTTATCAAAACTATCTGTTTGATCACTATGCAAATCCAAAAGCAGGTGATGAATTCGAATACGGCTTCGCTGAAGGTTATGACTGGGCAATGAAAGACGGCAAACCAACAACGGATGCAGCTGTGACAGGCGGTTATGCTCCTGAGAAATACACATTAACGTTTGATGGTGCACGTATCCCGAGTCTGAACATGACTACGCTTGCGAAGTTTGCTAACGGTGAGGAAGCAACAACACCTTTCGAGAAAAAACTTAAGTCTGGCGTACCGGTACCAATGGTGGAAGCGGCCAAGATTGTTCAGGATCAAAAAGATATCGCTTTAAAACAGATGTTCACTGGTGCACCAACGATGTCAATGCAAATGAACAACGACATCTTAACCAAAATGGAGAAGGACCTGTTCTCGCAAATCATCTATGGTAAAGCTCCGATCGATGCTTTTGATACGTTTGTAGAGAAGTGGAAATCTTCCGGTGGAGATCAAAATACGAAGGAAGTTAATGAGTGGTACCAATCTGTAACTAGTGGAAAGTAAGTACGAGCTAAAGCAACTAAATCTTGTCCGTTATTTCATTCACACCAAGCTGCTCAAGCAGGTGAAAAAGTACAAAGAAAAGGCCTTGCCGGAAACCATTCCAGCGAGGCCTTTTTGCTTCACACCGGCAGATTCTCTCTATATTCCTGCGGTGTCAGATCGTAAAACTTCTTAAATACCCGTATAAAATACGCCGTGTTGTTGTAACCCACAAGCTCCGCAATTTCGAATACCTTGGCGCTGGACGAACGCAAATAGTAAGCTGCTTTTTCCATCCGTAACCGATAGACATAGGCTGTCAGCGCTTCTCCAGTCTCTGCCTTATACACTTTGGATAGATACACCGGGTGCAGGTGGACATGCTCGGCAATAGCCGGTAAGGAGACATCGGAAGCCAGATGCAGATCCACAAAGCTTTTGACGCTGCGAACGATGGTACTGTGATTGTCCTTCAACTCCTGTTCTGCGTCTTCACTGATGGAATGAAGTGTACGGATCGACCAGTCTTTCAACTGCTGGGCGGTAGCATAGCTTGGAGCCTGGAAGTATTTATACGTTTCGGCAGGCAGGACAGAAGAGATCTGTTTTCCGTTCTTGTGGATGATATAAGCAAAGGCCCCAGCCAAAGCATGATAAACCTCAATCGTTGTTTCTGCGATATCATGATGCTGCGCCGATTCGAGCAATTCCTCGAAAATGACCTCAATCTTCTGTTCCACATCGTCAAAGCGACCGGCTTCCAGAAGACTGATTAGGGTTGGAGGCTTATACAGAGAGCGGATGGCAGGGAGGGGATGTACATCCTTATCATCTGAAGCCGTAATAAACAAACCTTGAGCATGTCCCATACGCTTCCGCATGGATCTGACAGCACTCTCATAAATCTCTCCAATCTCATTAGGAAACTTGCCCCAGTGAGACACAGCGATTGAAATAGCCCCTTTTAAATATAACTGTACGTTTGTTTGGATTTGGGCAGCGTAGTGTTCCAGTAGCGCTTGAGGTTTCTCCTCTTTGCTCACACTATGCATGCCGCCTTTTTTGACACTAACCAGCACAACCAGATAATCATGAACATCCCGCGTATGCCACATATGAAAATGGTGCTGCGTCACCTCGCTGATAATGTTGCTAATGGCATACTGCATCAGCGAAAGATCATGGTCAGCCATCTCGGATAGATGCTCTTCCATCCGAATGACCAGCATGCCCAGTTCCTCGCCAACCGAATAGGGCAGATCTAGTAATTCCAGCTTGTCTGCGAGTGCGGAGGGAGAATAGGTTTTTCCTGTCAGCAATTCATGAAGCATCGTAGATTGCAATAAAGGCAAGTTATCTTGGAATGCATGCAGGGCACGTTGATAGGAGGCCGCCGCTTCCCATTTTTGCTTGATCCGGTCAACAAGCCGCTGTACGGTTTCGATCAGATCTTCATCACTTACAGGCTTCAGCAAATAATCAAAGCTTTCTTGAGCCATGGCTTGTTTGGCGTATTCGAAGTCAGCAAAGCCCGAGAGTAAAATCGTCTGCACATGCGACCATTTTTCGTGAATTGCCGTGATTAACTCAATACCGGACATCTCCGGCATGCGAATATCAGTGATTACGATATCAATATCATGATTCTCCATAATTTCCAGTGCTACGGCACCTGACAAGGCTTCGTGTACAGTGCCGATTCCGCAGCTTTCCCACGGAATGGTTTCCGCCAGCGTTTCTACAACCGAACGTTCATCATCAACTAACAAAATTTGTAACATGTACTTCACCTACTCATTGATATTGTTGTACCATGTAATGCTTACCTTAACGCCTCCGCCAGGCGTATGTTCATAGCTTAAACCCGCATCTTCACCATACAAAAAAGACAAACGCTGATGAACATTCCAAGTTCCGCATCCCATGTTGCCATCGAGCGGTTTGTTAAGATTATCGACCAACTCTTGCATCTGATTCTCAGTCATACCCAGCCCGCTGTCCTCGACGGTAATCGTACACATTTCATCCGTATGATGGCCTGTTATGTTGATATGACCGTCTTCGGTACGGGGTTCAATGCCATGAATGATAGCGTTCTCAACGATAGGTTGCAAGCTTAAACGGGGTAACGTTTTATGCAGCATATCGTCCGGTACATCGATGGTAAAATGCATGCGTTCCAGCCGGAGCGCCTGGATTTCCAAGTAATTTTTCACCATGGTCAGCTCTTCTTTAATGGTGGCCTGATCATTCTCGGATCTGGTGATGTATCGATAATACTCACCTAAATTCAGCGCCATTGCCACAACGGCTTTCTCATTTTTCATCCTTGCCATATTTTTGATGTAGAAGAGGCAATTGTATAGGAAATGCGGGTTAATCTGTGATTGCAACTGCTTCAATGTGGCTTCACGTCTTCGGAGTTGTTCTTCGTATACATTCTCAATCAACTCCTGAATTCGCTGCGCCATGATGTTAAATCGTGCAAACAATAAACTGAATTCATTACGTGACGAATGATGCAGACGAACGGAGAAATCTCCAGTCGACAAACGGTTCGTTCCCTTTACGAGCTGAAGCAATGGGAGCTGCACACTACGATACAGCACATACAAAACCACAACACTCATAGCAATCAAAACGGCTATGGAAGCGTAGAAGAGATTCCGACTATTTGTGATCGGGCCTAAAATTTGCTGCATAGGCACGTAGTCTACATAGTACCATCCCAGACTGTCTGAATGTATGTACGAGACATAGTATTCTGTACGGTCAAGCGTCGTGGTGAATCCGCCCTTTCCCTGCAAAGTCATCTCTTTCAGCTTGGACTGAATCGCAGTCAATGTGCCATTTCCACTCGTGTTGCTAATTAAGCCAAACTCGGGATGGAACATAAAAGGGTCACCTTTGTTATTCAATTTGTTCTGATCCAGCATGCTGGTCAGATGATACACGGGAAAGCTGATCTTGGTAATCAGTCTCGACTTCCCAGGAGTGTCGATCGCTGTCGTTGGATCGGTCGTGTACCACACAAATTGATTATGCTTATATGCCCATGATTTCGAAAGCGGCTTGGAAAATTCATCCTCTTCGTACGGGATATAAGCATAATAATCCGTGGAAATGACTTTTTGCAACCTTGGAAAATAAAGGGTGATAGTGGAATGCCATTTGCTGGCTGCATTATACAGATTCATTTTTTCAAGAATAGCACTTCCGACTTTGACACGTTCATAAGGCACATCTTTGTAATCCGGCCGCTGATATTCCTGTATGCTCGAATCTTGCCCAATGGACATCCCATAGAGGGATAGTTGGTAAATGTTGGATTCTACAGAGTCGGCAAAAGTGGACAAATGATTCATCGTATTGTTCTGAATTTCGTGTTCGATCACCCGTACACTTTCCCGGTTTGAATAGGTGTACAGAAACAAAACCAGGACAAGCAATGCTACAAACAACAGTGTAATTTTGGTAAAGACATTCAGACGAGCGAACAATGCGGGGCCTCCTCAACTCATTAAAATATTGTTATCGTTGTTGCAATATTAGGATATAGATTGCTAATAACCGTTGCTATAATTTTAATATACAAGTTCATATCCACTTGTAAAATACAAATTTTAGAACATGGGGGATGTAGGGGTGAAGGAACATACGTTAGAAACGCCTCGCAAGGGGCGTGCCATCAAGGCAAGACAGCGCTGGAACATGCAACGGAATTGGTCCTTGCATTTGATGCTCGTACCAGCGGTTTTGCTGGCAATTGTATTTCAGTACATACCAATGGGCGGGATTGTGATTGCTTTCCAGGATTTTAAACCATACCTCGGATTTACCGAATCCAAATGGGTAGGTTGGGATAATTTCAAGTATTTATTTTTATACCCGGACGTAGGCCAGGTCATCTGGAATACACTGGTCATTGCATTTTTCAAAATAATCGCAGGTTTAATTGCTCCATTCCTGTTCGCGATTTTGTTGAACGAAGTTCGTTTAAATGCCTTTAAAAGGGTCAGTCAAACACTGGTTTATCTTCCGCATTTTCTGTCATGGGTAATCCTGGGCGGAATATTGCTTGATATTCTATCGCCGCAGGGGGGCATGGTGAACAAACTGGTGGTTGCACTGGGCGGAGATCCGATCTTTTTCCTGGGGGATGGAACTTGGTTTCGGATAACACTGATTGTTAGTGATGTTTGGAAAGAATTTGGCTTTGGCACGATTGTATTTCTGGCTTCTCTGTCCGGTATTAACCCGGCACTGTACGAAGCTGCGGAAGTGGACGGTGCGAACCGGTTCAAACAAACACTGCACATTACAATTCCGGCCCTCATGCCGATTACAATCGTACTCATGACACTCTCCATCGGAAACATTTTGAATGCAGGGTTCGATCAGGTGTTCAACCTGTACAATCCGCTCGTTTATGACAAAGGTGATATCATCGATACCTTCGTATACCGTCTTGGTATCTTGAACGGCAAAATGAGCTTCGCAACGGCTGTAGGATTGTTCAAATCGGTCGTGGCAACCATTCTGATCGTTATCTCATATCGCATGGCTTACAAATTGGCGAATTACCGCGTGTTCTAGTAGAGAGGAGAAAAGGGCTTGTATTACAAAACAAAAGGCTATCGAATATTCAGCGTTGCGAACTATATTTTTCTGGGCGTATTATCACTGCTCTGCATTCTGCCTATCATTCATATTTTGGCCGTTTCGTTCAGCAGCATGGCACCGGCCTCAGCCAATCTTGTCGGTTTCTGGCCAATTGGCTTTACGACAGATGCATATGTCAAAACGTTCGGCAATTCAAATTTCATTAATTCCTTGCTGGTTTCGGTTAAACGAACAGTCATTGCTACCGTGATCGGAATGGTGATTATGTTACTTACCGCCTTCCCGCTGTCGAAGGAAGATCTCAATTTCAAAGGCCGCTCGATCTACACCTGGTTCTTTGTATTTACGATTTTGTTCAGCGGAGGTTTGATCCCGAGTTATATTCTGATTCAAAAGCTGGGTCTGATGGATACGATCTGGGCGCTGGTATTGCCAGGTGCACTGTCCGTGTGGAATGTCATTCTGATGATGAACTTCTTCCGCGGTCTGCCTAAAGAGCTGGAGGAAGCGGCTTATCTGGATGGAGCAGGTCACATTAAAACGCTGGCGCTGGTATATATACCGCTGTCCATGCCAGCGATAGCAACCTTGTCCTTGTTTACCATGGTAGGTCAGTGGAACTCTTGGTTCGACGGCATGATCTATATGTCCGATGTCAAAAATTACCCACTGGCTTCCTTGCTACAAACCATTATCGTGCAGCAAGACCTCAGTAAAATCAACGTGGACCCATCCATGCTGGAGAATGTTTCCCAGCGTACGGTTCGCGCAGCACAGATTTTCATCGGGGCATTGCCGATTTTGGTCATATATCCATTCTTACAACGCTTTTTCGTTAAAGGTATCGTCATTGGGGCAGTAAAAGAGTAGTACTGCCCTGCAAGTGACCACACATTCTAGGGAGGAATATGAGTGAAAAAAGGGTTGGCTTGTCTCGTAGCAGGAAGCATGATCGTTTCACTGGCAGCTCCGGCTGTAGTCGGTGCAGAACAGATGAAGCAGCAAACGGTAACGGAGCAGGAGCAGGCGTCAAGCCTGCTTCGGGCGCCGTACAAAGATTTGCAAGGGCATTGGGCTGAAAAAGCAGTGATGCGTTTGCAGGATATGGCGCTGACTAAAGGTTATGCGGACGGCACATTCAGACCGAGTGAACGTATTAGCCGTGCCGAATTTGTTGTGATGCTCGACCGGGTGTTCGGATTCGCAGGAGGCCCCGGAGCGGCATCATACACAGATGTTAGTGAAAAAGACTGGTATTATGATGCAATCACACGAGCAAGTGGATCTGGCATTATTCAGGGAACTGATGCAACACATCTGTCGCCCCAGCTTCCGATTACCCGGCAGGATGCTGTCGTGATGGCAGATCGTGCGTTTCAGTTATCGACAGGCAGTGAGTCGCTCGGTACTGCGTTTAAAGACGACAAAGATGTAGCTGACTATGCCAGAAATGCGATGAACTACTTCGTAAACAATAAATTTGTAAACGGATACAACGGAAATCTTGCACCTGAATCCAACATTACGAGAGCAGAAGCTGCTACCATCATGTCTACGTTGATAGCTGATATTAAAAGCAAACCAGGTACCTATGAATCCAAAGTAGAAGGTAATCTGATTATCCGCTCAACCGATGTGACACTGAAAAATACCACAGTTAATGGAAACTTGTTACTTACAGAAGCCATTGGAGAAGGTACAGTGAGGCTCGACGGAGTGACGGTCACTGGAAGTGTGATCGTGAAGGGCGGAGGAAACCACTCGATCGATATTCATAACTCTAAATTGAATCGAGTTGTGGTAGACAAAAACACAAGTCCGGTACATGTTGAGATCACAGGAGCAACACAGGTTGAAGAGCTATTTGTCGAAAACAAGGCTACAGTTGAGTTATCTGCCGAAGGTACGATTAATTCATTAAAAGTAAACCGTAAAGCCCGCAATACGGCTATTGATAGTAAAGGTCGTATCAAGCTTCTTGAAGTCGATGCCTCCAACGTATTGCTTAATGGGAAAGCGGTTGCACCAGGACAATACAAGGATAACATTACGTCTGGGACAGGACAGTCGGAGCAACCAAACGCTGCTACACCAGGTACTTCTAACGGGGGTACTGGTTCTAGCTCAGGCGGGGGAGGCTCTTCCAATTCAGGCGGAACGACACCGTCCGTTCCGGGCATTCCTTCAGGTGAAAAACCGATTCCGGCAACGACGATTCCGGATGAGCATTGGGAAATGGTCTGGAATGATGAATTCAATGCGCCTTCCGTGGATGCATCCAAATGGACCGTTCAGGATACGGAGCTTGTGTACAACAATGAGTTGCAATATTACAGCCCGAATAACACACGTATTGTGAAGGATGGCAACCGCAATGTATTGCAGATTGAAGCAAAGCGGGAACAGAAGGGCAGCAAAAATTATACTTCCGGTAAACTGATTACGAAAGAGAAGGGCGATTGGACGTACGGAAAAGTGGTTGTGAGAGCCAAACTTCCCATCCAGCAGGGCATGTGGCCGGCAATCTGGATGATGCCTACGGATGAAGCGCATTATGGAGGATGGCCCGCTTCTGGTGAGATTGACATCATGGAGTTGATCGGCGGCAAAAACAAAGATCATGAAATCTACAGTACGATCCATTACGATTCCAAGAAAGCGGATGGTTCTCACGGACATGATCAGGGCAAATTTACATTGCCACAAGGTGAATCTTTTGCCGATGATTATCATGATTTCCAGGTAGAATGGTTGCCAGGCATGATTCGATTCTATGTAGATGGCAAGTTGCATCATCAGATTAACAACTGGCAGACAACGGCTGCGGGACAACCGGAAAGCTACACGTTCCCTGCACCGTTTGATCGCCCGTTCTATCTCATTCTCAATCTTGCAGTTGGCGGAGACTGGCCGGGATCACCGGAGAATGATTTTGTTTCCGAGAAGATGAATGTGGATTTTGTGCGAGTGTATTCGTATAAAAATATGGATCAATGGCCTGACGTGACTTCCAGTCCGATTGAGCCTGAGAAACAGCGCGCACCGCAAGCGGATGGTAACCAGATTTATAATGAGAAGTTTATCCAAGGTGTAGATACAACTGGTGTTCCTGCTGATTGGAATTTTATTACCAATGCAGGCGGAGAGGGCAAGGTTGAAGTCGTAGAGGATGAAGCGAAAGGCAAAGCAGCCAAAGTAACGATCTCCAAAGCAGGAACGGAAACCTATTCGGTTCAGCTCACCCAAATGCCGATGTATATCAAGAAAGACAAAAAATATAAAGTCGAGTTTGATGCAAAAGCTTCTGCAAACCGGGTTATCCGCTCCAAAGTAACTCAGTTTGAAAAAAGCTGGACGAATTACTCTGAAGAAAAAGCATTTTCAGTCACAACGGATTGGCAGCCTTATGAATACGAATTCAACATGCGTAATGGTTCCGACAACAATGCACGCTTCGAATTTAATCTGGGATTAAACGAAGGCGAAGTTTCGGTAACCAACGTGAGACTGACTGAGATTGGGGAGGCAGATCCACTCCCAGTGGAACGAAAAGCACTCCCGGATGGCAATTACGTATTCAATGGTACATTTGATCAAGGGAAACAACGGCTCGGCTTCTGGAACACTGAAATTCAGTCGGGTGCTGAAGCACAGGTATCCGTCAATAACTTCTTGAAATTCCCGATCATGGAGAGACAACTTGTTGTCGATGTGAAGAAAACAAATGGTCAGCCGGCACAGGTTGCTGTCACTCAGCCTGGTATGAAGCTGGAAGGTAACACGACCTACGGCTTCTCATTTGATGCCAAGGCAGATACGACAGGTGTTATGGATATCGGTTTATCTA
Source organism: Paenibacillus amylolyticus (assembly GCF_003719335.1). GTDB lineage: Bacteria > Bacillota > Bacilli > Paenibacillales > Paenibacillaceae > Paenibacillus > Paenibacillus amylolyticus_D. Next base: position 13,067 of record NZ_RIAS01000003.1, on the reverse strand, counting down.
CCGAGGAAGGCCATAACGTACAAATGAATCAAGGGCAGCAGATTCAGATCGGGTCTGAGATGAAAACATACACTGGTGAAATTGTGATCGGAGAGGGTGCAGCTACAGCAACATCTGAATTAAAGCTTTTATTTGGCGGATCTACTGGCAAGCTTTATGTTGACAATGTGCGGTTGACGAAACGTGGAAAACCGGTAGCGATTCAGAATTATACTCATATTCCTGCCGCAGATGCTTACGTGATGCAGGGATTACAGCTTGAGAATTCCGATGAAGGCGGCGAGCATGTTAGCTATATGGATGAAGGAGATTTGCTTCAATTCAAAATAACAGCAGCGAACGACGGTGCATATGCCTTTTCAACACGAATGGCAAGTGCAAAAGACGATGCAAAGGTACGTTTTACAGTCAAAGATGAAGAAGGCCATACCGTTGCAAGTTCTAATCTGACGTTAGGCGATACGGGCGGCTGGCAAACGTACAAAACGGTGTATTTCCCGTCGGTATCTTTGAAAGCAGGGACAACGTATTACGTGAATTTTGAAGGAAACGAATATAACACACGCTGGCTGGACATTTCACGGAGCAAAGTAAAAAACGGTGAACTGAGCTCAGTAACATCGGATTGGATGGTGCCGGCTAGTGTCACTACGGTGACTTATAGCGATGACCAAGGGATTAGCTTGACTGTGCCTAGTACAACCCAGAATTGGTGGGACGCTATATTGCAGCAAGGACAGCTAACGCTTGAAGCAGGGAAAACGTATCGTCTAAGTTTTGATGCTTCGGCTTCAGTACCGAAACCGATGCAGGTGGTTGTATCGAAAACGGGCAGTGATGATGTGAAGTATTTGGAGCAGGCGGCTGAATTGACCACAACGAAACAGCCATATGCCTATACCTTTACTATGGGAGATACTGAGGATGAGGCAGATTTGTTAAACTTCGGTTTGGGTCATTCACTGGAGCCAGCAGCCGAACATGTTGTATCCATTCAAAATGTAATGCTGTTTGAGGTCAATCCCGGCGCAGAAGAGGGTGGGCAACCTGTACATGTCAATCTGATCAAAAATGGTGACTTTACGCAAGGAACGAACGGCTGGTTCCCATATGCGGCCAGCAATAAACCGGAAGACTTGGTTCTCAGCGCGGAAAACCAGCAGTTACAGGCACGGATTGGTCAAGTCGGAGAGAATGCATGGGACCGGCAATTGATCCAGGAAGGCTTTGCGATGCAGCAAGGTTATACTTATAAGTTGTCATTCAAAGCAAAAGCCGATAAAACACGCAAGCTGGGTGTAGGTATTGGCTGGGTGGATATCCCTGCGAACTACAAATGGACTGGATTCTATGGCAATCAAATGAATCTGATGACGGAAGAACAACAATTTACGTTTACGTTCCAAGCGAATGAAGCGAGTTATACGAACAGCCGAATTGTGTTTGACATGGGTAAGATTGATGGTACTGAGCAAGGCGATACCACGATTACACTGTCGGATGTGAAGCTGGTTAATATGGGGAAAACGCAATAAAACGTTATTATACGATGTAAAGGAACGATCATTAATGGAGTTGTTTCCAAATGTAAAACGATTATTCACAGATAGTCCAAGAAGAGACGAAGCAGAGATTCTCTGCTCGTCCTTTTTGCTTTGTAAATCGTTGGAATTTCCCTTCCATTGACAGATGAATACGTTATAACTTATTTTTAAATATTGTTGACAACCTATTTTTCTAGTAACTATAATTTATATTGTTTTGCCTATTTCATCTGTCAGTCACTTTTAAGGGGTTCCACCTGTGCGCGAAGCTCCTTCTCAAGAAACTGTCTACAGCGCCTGATCTTTTGCGCCCTTAAAACTTTATCAAGGAGACTGAGTAGAATCATGAAAGTATTAATTGTGGAAGATTCGATTTTTGTACAGAAAATGATGAGCAAGTTGATTAGCGATCATATTCCGGATTGCGAAATTCGAACGGCCACCAACGGAGAAGACGGTTTTCAACTTTATCAAGAGTACGAACCTGATTTGATAACGACAGATCTTTTGATGCCAGGACTGGGCGGTCAGGATATGCTTCGTTTGATTCGAGAGAAAGATCAGAACGTCAAAATTATAATTTTGTCTGCCGATATTCAGAAGGCTACCCGTGAGGAAGTGGAGGAGTTAGGAATCTCAGGATTTCTGAATAAACCGCTAACCGCAGAAAGAGCGAATACATTGCTACAAATGATTCAGGTGGCACGTTATGCTGAATGAGCTGCAGAAAGATCTGCTTACTGAACTTGTCAACGTTTACGTTGGACAGGCAGCTAACATGTTATCAGAAATTGTAGACAAGCATATTGTACTCAATATCCCCGAAGTTGAGCTGATTTCCATTACGGAAGTAGACCCAGAGGATCGAAGGTACAATATTTTATTTTCCGAAGGTCATCTCTTTCGGTCATCATTGCAGTTCGGGTATCAGTTTCAAGGCAAAGCTTTCCTGATGTTCCCTGCCGAGCAGGCAAAAGTGCTAGCTAACATGTGTCTCGGAGAATTGACAGAGAGCGTGGATAAGAGCGATTGTCGATTAATGGACACGGATCTCGATGTGTTGCAGGAAGTCAGCAATGTGTTGCTCAATGCGATTATTGGAGAATTCGGAAATTTCCTTGAAATAAAACTGGAGTACGTACTGCCTGATATCGAACTGATTCATGTTACGAAAACAGACCCGCAAATCCTGCTTCAGAATGAAGTGTATATATTAGTGCTACATACCTCCTTTTTGCTTGCAGATACAGATGTAAAAGGAATTATCGTTATTGCATTGAGCATGGACTCCATCTCCAGTCTGCTGGATAAGATAGATGCTCTGCTGGGAGGATAACCATGGATAATCTCATTGTACAAGCGCTGAACAAAACCAAGATGGGGATTATGATTGTCGACAGACAATTGAGAATTCTCGTGTGGAATGGCTGGTTGGAACGTTTAACAGGCATGTCCGCTGAAGACGTGCTCGGTAAAAATCTGCTTGAGATTTGCCCCAGATTCAAGGCTAATATGTATATGAATATTATACAAAACGCGCTCTATCACGGGCAGAGCAGGTTCTGCTCCAGCGCTCTACATAAATCTTTTATCCTTCCGAAGGATGGAGGAGATGAGAGTTTTTACAGACAAAATCTACATGTTGAACCGCTTTATGAAAATGACCACAGTTACGCACTACTGCAGATTAGCGATACAACCAATACAAGCACTCGCGTGTACAAACTTAAGAACCTGATTAAAGAGCTGGAGACCGAGTATACCAAGATCAAAGTTTCGGAGAAGATCAGTAAACATCTTTCCTTGCATGATTCCTTGACAGGTCTTCCTAATCGTTTAGCATTTAAGGATCGTCTTGCATGGGCTGTCAGCAACGCGGTAAGAAGTGAGTCACGGTTTGCGGTAATGTATATCGATACGGATGGATTCAAACAGATTAACGATACCTACGGTCATGAAATAGGTGATCAGGTCTTAATGGAAGTGGCTCATCGATTGAAGGGGAGTATTCGCAGTACGGACTGCGTAGCAAGACTCGGAGGTGACGAATTCAGCATTATCCTGAACCAGCTTAAGGATGACGATGATGCAAAGATCGTTGCCAAAAATCTGACGAATGCATTTGAAGCTCCGATTCATGTGAATGCCATTGAGATCCATCTATCCGCCAGTATTGGCATCAGTTTGTTTCCCAAGCATGGACAAGATCCGACTGAACTTCTAAAACTTGCGGATATGGCCATGTACAGAATTAAGAAAAATGGAAAGCGGGGCTACGCCTTCTTTCATCCCGAGCTGGATCATGTCTGGTAATACATTGTTCGTCTATAAGCGTCTACTTCCAATCCTTATAAAATATTTTCTCAACCTTTCAAAGTTGCTATTATGGCAACTTTTTTTGTTAGGCTTCTTAGGGAAGTCTTTCACTTGTCAGCTTGTTAGCAGGAGTCCTTATGTAACTGACGAAGTGAAGTAAGGATCAACAAATGAATAAAATCACGAAGTAACAGACAGAGAGGATGATCATGATTGATAGCGAAGCTAGAGATGGAAGAGTTGTTTACTGTACACGTTAAGATTGAAAATTCAATCGAGCTAAAAAACGCGGATGGCGACTCGGTAGTGATGATTATGTTTACAGGACATGTTACAGGAACCTGTTTCGAAGGCTTCGTTCGTGAGGGTGGCGTGGATACACAAATTATTGGAAAAGAGGGGGGACGTCACAGCCTGTCGGCCAGGTATATGTTACAGGGACAGGATTATACGGGGCAAGCTTGCGAGATGTACATCGAAAATAATGGGTATATTGGGGAAGTGAAGGGCGACATGCTGTTTCGCACCTCGCCTCGGATTATAACCAACAGTCAGGCTCTATCCGATCTGAACGTGGATGCGCTTATTGGTGAGGGTTATCCGTCGGAGGGCGGCGTAGACATCAAGATTTTCAAGGTGAAATCATAAGTTACTGAAGGGAATGAAGAGGTTTTAATACATCTTTCAAAATTTCATGAGACACTTTACATACTGAAAAGCGTTGTTATTACAAACAACGCTTTCTTTATTTAACCGCATTTACTCACTTAAGTAGCCCATTTAACAAGGGTTGTCTTTCTCATCGTTTCAATATTCTCCGAATCAGCATAATCACAAGAATCAGAAAGACTATGGCAAATAACATACCTGGAAATCCCACACTGCTCATCATTTTTAAAACCTCCTAAAATAAACCATTAATATCACATGTATAATGTAGCATATTCATTTGAAAGAAACATACAATTTGAAATGTTAAAAAAAGTATTGACTGTTCAACCAAACAGTTCTAAGATAAGGATATAAATTGACTGTTCAACCAAACAGTATTGGAGTTGAATTCAAATGTCTAAGCAACAATCAGTAAACCAAGATGAGCGCAGAAACGCCATTTTACAAGCGGCCTTTACGTTGTTCGGTCAGGTAGGCTATACAAAAGCAACCATGAAAGAAATTGCAGCCAAAGCTGGCGTGGCACAAGGACTGATTGGCTACCATTTTACTACGAAAGAAACACTTCTGGTAGAGGTTGTGCGGGAATGGATGATTAACCGGGGGATGAAGGGAGCACTGCAACAATTGGATATGACAGCAGAACCCGCGGATTTGCTCCAGCAAGCGTTACAACACGTCGTTGAATTTCGTAAAACAAACCCGGAGTGGTTTACACTGTTAATCAGCCTTTGGACAGAGAGTGTGAGTAATGAAAAGCTGGCTAACGAGTTAGTGAAACTGTACCAGGAGATGAAATTGGGTATTCGATTAATCATCGATCGGTTGGATCTGCCGCTGGACGAAAACAAAAAAGAAACCTTTGCAGTCTTAATTCAAGCTGTGTTCGACGGATTAACGTTACAATCCCCTGTATTGCTATCAGCCCAGCCGCTCTCACACGAACAGGTATCTCAGGGCATCGGGTGGATGCTGAGCGGAATAAAATCTCCCAATGGAGAACATTAAAATCAAAATAAACTACATTTAAAGGAGCTAAACTAAAATGACTAGATTATGGATTCGATTAGAAGGCTTCCTGGTGCTTGCAGCTGCGACAACGATTTACTTTTACAATGATTACTCCTGGTGGCTCTTCCTGCTGTTGCTTCTCGTCCCGGATGTGTTCATGATTGGTTATGCTGCTAACAATAAGCTGGGCGCACTGATTTACAATGTGGGACATACGTACATTATTCCTATGGTATTTTTGGCAGCGGGTTACGTGTTGAAGATGGACGTTCTGATGTTGATCAGCTTCATCTGGATCGCTCATATTGGTATGGATCGTATGTTTGGCTTTGGTTTGAAATATGAAACGGAGTTTAAGGATACCCATCTCCAGCGTGTATAGTCTCATAAGGATAACTATGATAGCTTAGTTTTCTAACTTTTAAAATAGACACCAGAAAAAGGCTGTTCTCACATCATCAAGATGTTGGGTGCAGCCTTTTTGAATGGGACAACGAACAGTTTCGCCACATGTAGCACGCCTTACACTGAACGCTCCAAGAAAATCAAAGCCATAATATGGTCGCTCCAATCATCGGTGTCACGACCATACTTACTTTCAGCCAGAGCGCTGGTACACGTTTCGTAAATTTCGCTCCAACGTATGAGCCGGACATTGTACCGATTACAACCAGCAATAACAACTGCAAGTCCAGATAACCAATTCTCATATATCCGGCTCCACCAGCCAAGGCTATGGGAATGATGACCAACATCGTTGTTCCGGCAGCATATCTCATAGGCATATTTAACAACAGCATGAGCCCTAATTGGATAAAGGGTGTGGAGCCAATACCGAATAGTCCGGATAACATACCTGTAACTACCCCAATTAATAACGCATATACCCAGTAACGCAGACCTTCTCCAAGTATAACAGCCTGTATCTCAGAACCAGCAGGGCGTCGCGAAACAAGAATTAAGCGAAGCCACAGCGCGAGTCCTGATGCAAAAAGCATGAACGAAGTCAGCATGCCAAGCCGATCCTCTGGAATATAGGATGACCATCCTGAGCTGATCCAGGCACCTGCTGCCCCGGCCAGACCAACGATCACACCTGTTTTGAGCATTGCATTTCCCTCCCGGTAATGACTGATTGAACCCGAGAGCGAAGAGAAAAACATCGCTGCAAGCGCCGTTCCGAGGGCAACATGAATAGGGTATCCGAATGCAACCGTCAGGATCGAGATAATGAAACCGGAACCGCCTGCGCCCACGAACCCAAGAAGAAGACCTAGCAAAAACATAACAAGCACAATATTTATCATTAACATGAGACTACTCCAAACTCGTATTCCTACGAAAACCATATCAGACGTTTTCTTCACGAATAGTAATATGAATTCGATTATATCATGCATGATCATGTCTCTCTACTTGCGAGAAGTGCTTAAGAGCATAGGAGCAACAAAAGCGGATAATACGCGTCTAACCCTTCATGAACAAGCCAATCGAAGAGGGAGTGAAATGAAGTGCGTTTAACGCTTTTGTATGATGTTGTATACCGATACGAAATGGAAAATGAAGTTTTGCATCGTACTCATTCTCAATACGTCGAAAAACCTTGCTGTCTAATTAGAATTAGATCGCAAGGTTTTTCGCGTTTTAAAGCGCGGCTAATGCTTCGTTATTCATACGCTTGTTTTATTCATATCTTTGTTCTCGCAGACGCCATTTACTAAGCTTGATCCAATTATTCCGAACCACGAACAATCGGATTCTCTAATTCCACATGACCCATTAGGCTCTCGCTTTCTTTCCCATCTACAAGCAACTGAATGCTTTGGATTTCTTGAAACTGAAAGATGGTTTGTTTCAACGTATCTAGGAAAAGAAGTTCGCCGCCAGAACCGAGTCTCGCTTCGTCTGGAATGTGAATGTTTAACGTAATTTTGCCATCGGCTTCTTGAAACTCAAGTGATTCCAGTCCGATGTCACTCCATAACGAGATATACTCCGGGTCATCCGAGCGCTGCATTGCATCAAACGCTTGTGTATATTTCTCGTTACTGTCCGAAAATTCAATTTCTGCTTTTTTGATTTTGACTTGAGTGAGTTCCGAGTCCACATAAGCCACTTCAATTTCTTGTGTCTCTTTTTTCTCGGCATCTGGTGCGGAGGGGGAAGAGCCGTTAGATTGAGACGGGTTAGGTGCGGGCTCCGCATTTCCAGGATCCGTAGCCGGTTTATTGCCGCAACCAGCAAGTATGAGCAATACAGCTGTAAGGTAGAGCAGGAGCATAATATTTGCCTTTTTATTCATCAAAGCACATCCTTATCTTCACATTCAGTTCCCTATTACATCTACTGTTCATTGGATTGGTGTAAAAACTCCTTGATTCCATCCACAATGGCCTGAGCTGCTTTATTCTGAACACTCTCGGAAAGCATTGCTTGTTCTTCGACCAAATTGCTTAGAAATCCAACCTCAAGCAACACAGCGGGCATCGTTGTATTTCGAAGCACTTCCAAATTACCGTTCTTGACCTTGCGATCCTTAAAGCCTAACGCTTCTATGAGATGTCTGTGTACGATATCCGCCAGTTCTTTACTGCTGCTTCGTTTGTAATAGTACGTTTCGGTGCCTGTAGTCTGTGGCGAGGCTTTCACACTGTTTCCATGGATGGATACAAACACATCCGCGTTTAACGTGTTAGCCAGCTGCACTCGCTCTGGGCGGGTGGGGTAAACGTCCGTGTCACGTGTCATCACGACTTCAATATCCGGCTCCTGCAGCAGAAGGGCTTGAACTTTGAGAGCAAGTGGCAACGTGAAATCTTTTTCTTGTGTGTTGGAGATACCGATGGTGCCCGGATCTTTGCCGCCATGCCCGGGATCAATGACAACGATGCTTTTGCCGCCTTCGTTTCCAGCGGGATTGATTGGAATTCCGCTCGTAGCTGTAAGCGCTAAGTCAACAATCAGTTTGCCACTGACATATTGAGAACTGACCTGCACGTCGCTCAAATTATTCAACTCAATAACAACTCTAACTTGAGCCGGATCATTTTTGAAAAGGGCATATCGAACTTCTGTCACATTCGCAATACCGCTGACATCAAGCTTCCCCGTTGTCCCTTGCTGCAAAGTTGAGCCAATATCTCCAAACGTTGTATTTGGCAGATCAACCACAATGCGATCGGGATTGGATAGCCGGGTGATCTGTGGCGTAACTTGTGTATCAACAGATACAACAAGCTGCTGATTAGCAAAGCTGATATCATTAACTTTGCTCCACACGATGTTATTCCCTACGCCAGGAACAGCGGGTTCAGGGGATGGCTCAGCAACAGGAGGAACTTCAGTACTTGTCAGGCCAACAATTTTTTCTTTGTTATTCCAGCTTACGGACAGCCCCATTTCTTCACTGACAAAACGAAGGGGAACGACGACCGTATTTTTGATTAATTTCGGTGCCGTGTTCAGTGTTACTTTTTCATTCTGAACCCTAGCTTCTTTCTTACCTACGTTGAGAGAAAGGACCTTGGCATTTTGTTCAATGCTCACATTCTGACTCTTCTGATCCCATTTCACGTTGAATTTCAAATTCTCAGCAACAACACGAATGGGAATCATGACATTGTTGTTTACATTGACAACTTCGACATCTGACGGCAACACAAGCTCCTGACCATCCAATATAATCTTAGTTTGCGGAGCAGCTTGTCCCACATTGGGCAGGATAATCAGAAAAAATAAACTGAACAAGAGTACACTTACGAATTTTCTCATTTCACACCTCAATTTAATTATGCTTGTGACAATATTCTACATTTATGCGAATTGTTCCTGCCAAGTGATTAATTCTTTTTAATAAACTACATCATATTTTGACGCAGCAAGGGAAGACGTGGAGACCAAGCCATGACAGGAGTTATGAGTTAAATACCGGTTTCTCGCGATTCGATTATTAATGAATTTGGATGAAAATGACATTGACAGTTATACTATTTTCCAAAATAATAGAATGTAATTGAATACTGGTACCTTTAATTCAGTCCAGAGAGGCTGGCAAGGGCAGCGGATTTTGTAATCACGCGAGAATCAGAGCATTTCCTACACAGGGATGTTCTGTGTCTTCGCGCGGGTTATGATGCATAAAGAGGCTACTTGTCAGCGTAAAAGCGTGACGAGTAGCCTCTTTTTCTGCTTTTTTTATGGTATCAGAACACTTTTATCTGGAGGGTTTCTGATGAGCAAACAAGATCAAGAGTTTTCATGGCAAGAGGTGCCTAAGGCACAGCGCAATCATTTCTGGAAGACGTTATCCGTCATGCTTGGATTCACGTTTTTCTCGGCTAGCATGCTGGCTGGTGGAACACTCGGTGTCAGCCTGACTTTTATGGAATTCATGGCAATTGTACTGGCCGGAAATCTGGTGCTTGGCATCTACACCGGGGCGCTGGCACATATCGCTGCCAAGACAGGATTGTCCACTCATTTGCTTGCGAAGTATTCGTTTGGTGAAAAAGGTTCTTATCTGCCTTCGTTTCTGCTGGGCTTTACACAGGTTGGATGGTTTGGCGTTGGCGTGGCGATGTTTGCCATTCCGGTTGCTAAAGCAATGGACTGGAATGTGTACCTGTTGATCTTTGTATTTGGACTGGCGATGACTGCATCCGCAATCTTCGGTATGAAGTCTCTTGTTATTCTTGGTTATATTGCGGTACCTGCCATAGCGATTCTCGGAGGGTATTCCATGTTTGAGGGGGCAGGCTCACTGGGTGGTCTGCAGGGTTTGCTGGATTACACACCAACACAGACGCTTACCGCGGCCGCGGCCCTGACCATCTGTATCGGTTCTTTCATAAGCGGCGGGACGCTCACGCCAGACTTTGCACGTTTCTCCCGGACGTCGCGGCAGGCGGTTACGGCGACGGTGATTGCATTTTTCCTCGGTAACTCACTCATGTTCTTGTTCGGGGCTGTCGGCGCGATGGCGTACAATTTGGCTGACATATCAGAAGTGATGTTCCTTCAAGGATTGCTCATTCCTGCAATTATCGTGCTGGGCCTCAACATCTGGACAACTAATGACAATGCTTTATATGCTTCGGGTCTAGGTTTTGCCAACATTACGAAAATATCGAAAAAATTCTTCGTTATCATTAACGGAATCATCGGAACGGTGTTCGCGATGTGGATGTACAACAACTTCGTAGGTTTCCTGAACGTGCTGGGCGCAGCGATTCCTTCCATTGGAGCGATCATCATTGCGGACTACTTCATTGTAAAACGCAGATCATATGCGCCGTTTGCCGACATGAATTTCAAAAAAGTAAACTGGGTAGCTATGGCTGCATGGGCTATCGGCGTAGCATTTGCACAGCTGGCTCCCGGGGTAACACCGCTTAATGCGCTGATTGGTACAGCCGTGGCGTATACCGTCATCATGGCGATCGTGTCCATGACATCATCCAAAGAAAAGGGGAAAACACATGATTATACAGAACGCAAAATTGCGGGGTAAAGAGGGCCTGTGGAATATTATCATCAGAGACGGGAAGTTCGAGCAGATTACACAAGATCTACAGTTAGCTGAGGGTACAAGCGAAGAGATACTGGATGTAGGCGGAGCACTTGTGCTGCCACCATTCATTGAACCACATATTCACCTGGACACAACCCTGACAGCAGGGGAGCCGGAGTGGAATCTGAGCGGTACGTTGTTCGAAGGCATCCAGCGCTGGTCGGAACGTAAAGCATTTCTGACCCATGAGGACGTGAAAACACGTTCCAAAACAGCTTTGAAGTGGCAGATGGCGCAAGGCATTCAGCATGTGAGAACACATGTAGACGTGACCGATCCAAGTCTGATCGCCGTTAAAGCGATGCTTGAAGTGAAGGAAGAACTGGCACCGTACATCGACATTCAACTGGTAGCTTTCCCGCAGGAAGGCATTCACTCTTATCCTAACGGTGCAGCATTGCTGGAAGAATCACTTAAAATGGGCGTAGACGTTGTGGGCGGCATTCCGCATTTTGAGTTTACGCGTGAGTACGGCGTTGATTCTATGAAAGTGGCTTTTGACCTGGCTGAAAAATACGACCGTCTCATCGATATTCACTGTGATGAAATTGATGATGAGCAATCCCGTTTCATTGAAGTTGTTGCCAAGGAAGCGTATGAACGCGGACTAGGCTCACGCACGACGGCAAGTCATACAACAGCGATGGGATCTTACAACGATGCTTACACATACAAGCTGTTCCGTCTGCTGAAGATGGCCAATCTGAACTTTGTGTCCAATCCGCTGGTGAACATCCACCTGCAGGGACGCTTTGACACGTATCCGAAGAGAAGAGGACTCACACGAGTGAAGGAACTGCAAGAAGCGGGTCTGAACGTCTGCTTCGGACATGATGATATCTTCGATCCATGGTATCCGCTAGGTACGGGCAATATGATGCAAGTACTACACATGGGCATACATGCTTCACAGTTGCTGGGATACGACCAGATTGTGAATTCCATCGACCTGATTACGAAAAATAGTGCCAAAACACTGCACATTGAGGATCGTTACGGTGTTGAAGAAGGCAAGCCAGCAAACTTCATCATTTTGGAAGCGGAGAATGAATACGAGGCGGTTCGCAAACAGGCAGCGGTTCTGTACTCCTTCAGAGAAGGACGTAAAATTGCGGAAACAAAACCGCGTGATACATCCATTATGTTGGATGGAAGCGTTGAAAAGGTTACCTTTAACAAATAGTTGCAGGGCATTCCTCTTATTCATTGCGACTGACAATAATAACAATGTTTGACTCATGATCTGACTCGTACGCATTCGAAGAAATAACGTCTCCTTGATACAGGGCTAATCATCTATGTGGTTAGTAGCTCTGCATCAAGGAGTTTCTTTTTTTGGATATAGCTTGAATAAGCCGATAGAGAGAAAAAGATAGATTTTTCAGATGACTAAATAGGATATATTGTAATAATTTGAATTTACTTCTATTAAATCATCGTATATACTAGATTCAACCCGAACAAGCGCTACTGTGCTGACAATAGCATTTTTTTATTCATTTATGTAAGCGCTTTTATAAAAGGGGTTACGAATAAAAGAGAGGAGGCTTATGTGTCTGTAATAACATGAATTTAGATTAATCCAAAATAATTATTATGTTAACTACTTTACTGGAGGTGTATTCATGTTTAAATCCAAACTCATTAAAGCTGCCATGTCTGTTGCCCTTTTAGGTTCGTTATTCGCTATTCCGCCACTTCCTTCTGCCACTGCAGCTGATGCCAGTTGTCCAAACGGTTATGTAGCTTTAACTTTTGATGACGGCCCTTCCAACAATACCAACAATATACTTAATGCATTGAAACAGTCGGGTCTACGCGCTACCATGTTTAATACCGGGCAGAATTCGCAAAACAATCAGGCTTTGGTTCGAGCGCAGGTATCCGCCGGGATGTGGATTGCCAATCATTCCTATACTCACCCGGATATGACCAAGCTGAACAGTTCACAGATG
>NZ_RIAS01000038.1 GCF_003719335.1 Paenibacillus amylolyticus | reverse complement strand
AATTCGGGGCTACCGGATTGAGACGGGCGAAGTCGAAGCGAAGTTGCTACAGGTGAAAGGCGTACGCGAAGCCGTGGCGCTGGTTCGAACTGATGCGGAAGGGCAGAAAGTGTTATGTGCATATTACACACCGGATGCAGGAACGGATCTGGCAGTGAACAATCTACGTGGCGCGTTGGCACAGGACTTACCAGGATACATGATTCCGTCGTACTTCGTGGAGATGGAGCGTCTGCCACTGACGCCGAACGGAAAGATAGACCGGAAGGCGCTGCCAGCGCCTGAAGGGGAGGCAAGAAGCGGAACGGAGTATGTTGCACCACGCAATGAGCTAGAAAGAAAATTGGCCTCGATATGGCAGGAGGTGCTGGGACTTACGAAGGAGATCGGCGTGTACGAGAACTTCTTCGACATCGGTGGTCACTCCCTGCGGGCAACGACATTGGTCAGCAAGATTCATAAAGAGCTGAACGTGGATCTGCCACTGCGAGAGGTGTTTCGTCATTCTATGATCGAGAACATGGCGGTTGCTATTTCCCGGCTAGATGAGCAGAAATTCGTTGCCATTCCACTGGCGGATAAACGTGAGGTGTACCCACAATCTTTTGCTCAAAAACGCCTCTTTATCTTGAATCAACTGGAAGGTGCGGAGCTTAGTTACAACATGCCAGAAGCCATGGTGCTAGAGGGTGCTTTGGATCGTGCAAGGTTCGAAGACGCATTCCATAAGCTTGTGGAGAGGCATGAAATGTTGCGCACCGGGTTCGAGATGGTGGATGGCGAAGCTTCACAACGGATTTACCAGGAATTGGATTTTTCCGTGGAGTTCTACTCGGCGGATGAGCAAGAGGTCGAAGAGATCGTTCGTCGTTTTGTCCGTCCGTTTGACTTGGGGAAACCTCCGTTGCTGAGAGTGGGCCTTGTCCAGCTTACTCCGGAACGCCATATTCTAATGTACGATATGCATCATATTATTTCTGACGGTGTTTCGATGGAAATCTTTGTTGAAGAATTCGTCCGCTTGTATGGTGGAGAACAACTGGAGCCTTTACGTATTCAGTACAAAGATTATTCCGTTTGGCTACATTCGCAGGAGCAGAAGGAACGGCATCAGCATCAGGAAGCATACTGGCTGAACATGTTCCAAGGGGAAATTCCGGTGCTGGAAATGCCAACCGATTATCCGCGTCCAGCTGTACAGAGCTATGAGGGTCACACACTGGAGTTTTTCTTAGAAGCTTCGAAAACGGATGCCCTGAAGCAGTTGGCTTCAGAGACGGGCACGACACTGTTTATGGTGTTACTTGCTGCGTATAACGTGCTTCTGCACAAATATTCAGGTCAGGAAGATATGGTTGTTGGTACGCCAATTGCCGGAAGGAATCATGGAGATGTGCAACCGTTAATCGGGATTTTCTTAAATACACTGGCGATTCGCAGTTATCCGTCTTCGGAGAAGACATTCCTGTCATACCTGAACGAAATTAAAGAAACGACCCTTCATGCTTTCGAGCATCAAAACTATCCGTTCGAAGAATTGGTGGACAAGGTGCAAGTCGACCGTGATTTAAGCCGTAATCCCCTTTTTGACACGTTGTTTACGATGCAGAATACGGAGAACGATGAATTCGAGTTAGAAGGGCTCCGCTTGACATCTTATCCGAGCGCAATGGATACCGCAAAGTTTGATATTAGCTTGGATGTGGGTGAGGAGAACGGCGGCTTGGATTACAGCTTCGAATATGCGACGGCTCTTTATAAAAGGGAGACGATCGAACGGCTGGCCAAACATTACGAGCAGTTGCTCGTCACGATTGTAAGCCGTCCGGATGCGAAGATTGCTGAGCTGAGCTTGTTAAGGACTGAGGAAAAAGAAATGCTCGACTCATTTAACCCGGCGCAACTAGAAGTGGAAGTTACTCTTGCGGCTGCGTTCCACCGTCTGTTTGAAGAACAGGTGCAGCGCGCACCTGAATCGGAGGCGGTTGTGTACGAGAATGACCGCCTAACGTATGCGGAGCTGAATGAGCGGGCGAATCGTTTGGCATCTACATTGCGCGCAAGCGGCATCGGCCGGGAATCCATCGTTGGCATTTTTGCCGAACGTTCGGTGGAATTGCTTGTAGCCGTGATGGCTGTGTGGAAAGCAGGCGGCGCGTATGTACCGCTCGATCCGGATTACCCGGCAGATCGCGTGCGGTTCATGCTCGAAGACAGCGGAGCGAAGGTACTATTAACGCAAACGCCACTACGAGAGCGAGCCGAAGCTTG
>NZ_RIAS01000037.1 GCF_003719335.1 Paenibacillus amylolyticus | reverse complement strand
CTCCGAGACGGATCCCGAGTAGTGCGGGGCACGTGAAACCCCGTATGAATCCGGCAGGACCATCTGCCAAGGCTAAATACTTCCTAGCGACCGATAGTGAAGCAGTACCGTGAGGGAAAGGTGAAAAGCACCCCGGAAGGGGAGTGAAATAGAACCTGAAACCGTGTGCTTACAAAAAGTCAGAGCCCGTTTTAGGGGTGATGGCGTGCCTTTTGTAGAATGAACCGGCGAGTTACGTTCCCGTGCAAGGTTAAGGTGAAGAGCCGGAGCCGCAGCGAAAGCGAGTCTGAATAGGGCGATGTAGTACGTGGACGTAGACCCGAAACCGGGTGATCTACCCCTGTCCAGGGTGAAGGTGCGGTAACACGCACTGGAGGCCCGAACCCACGCATGTTGAAAAATGCGGGGATGAGGTGGGGGTAGCGGAGAAATTCCAATCGAACTCGGAGATAGCTGGTTCTCCCCGAAATAGCTTTAGGGCTAGCCTCGGAAAACAGAGTCGTGGAGGTAGAGCACTGATTGGGTGCGGGGCCCGCAAGGGTTACCAAGCTCAGTCAAACTCCGAATGCCATAGACTTACTTCCGGGAGTCAGACAGTGAGTGCTAAGATCCATTGTCAAAAGGGAAACAGCCCAGACCATCAGCTAAGGTCCCCAAGTGTGTGTTAAGTGGGAAAGGATGTGGAGTTGCACAGACAACCAGGATGTTGGCTTAGAAGCAGCCACCATTGAAAGAGTGCGTAATAGCTCACTGGTCGAGTGACTCTGCGCCGAAAATGTAACGGGGCTAAACACACCACCGAAGCTATGGCTTGATGCTTTGCATCAGGGGTAGGGGAGCGTTGTATAAGGGTTGAAGGTGTACCGTAAGGAGCGCTGGACATTATACAAGTGAGAATGCCGGTATGAGTAACGAAAAGATCAGTGAGAATCTGATCCGCCGAAAGCCTAAGGGTTCCTGAGGAAGGCTCGTCCGCTCAGGGTAAGTCGGGACCTAAGGCGAGGCCGAAAGGCGTAGTCGAAGGACAACAGGTCGAAATTCCTGTACCACCGTAAATCGTTACGAGCGATGGGGGGACGCAGTAGGGTAGTGACGCAGGCTGATGGATGCCTGTCCAAGCAGTGAGGCTGATGTGTAGGCAAATCCGCACATCGTAAGGCTGAGCTGTGATGGGGAGTGAAAATTACAGTAGCGAAGGTCATGATCTCACACTGCCAAGAAAAGCCTCTAGCCAGATGAAGGTGCCCGTACCGCAAACCGACACAGGTAGGCGAGAAGAGAATTCTAAGGCGCGCGGAAGAACTCTCGTTAAGGAACTCGGCAAAATGACCCCGTAACTTCGGGAGAAGGGGTGCCCCGGTAGTGTGAATAGCACGAGGGGGCCGCAGTGAAAAGGCCCAAGCGACTGTTTAGCAAAAACACAGGTCTGTGCGAAGCCGTAAGGCGAAGTATACGGGCTGACGCCTGCCCGGTGCTGGAAGGTTAAGGGGAGTGGTTAGGAGCAATCCGAAGCTGTGAACCGAAGCCCCAGTAAACGGCGGCCGTAACTATAACGGTCCTAAGGTAGCGAAATTCCTTGTCAGGTAAATTCTGACCCGCACGAATGGCGTAACGACTTGGGCGCTGTCTCAACGAGAGATCCGGTGAAATTTTAATACCTGTGAAGATGCAGGTTACCCGCGACAAGACGGAAAGACCCCATGGAGCTTTACTGCAGCTTGATATTGAATTTGGGTACGATCTGTACAGGATAGGTGGGAGCCTTTGAAGCATGAGCGCCAGCTTGTGTGGAGGCACCGTTGGGATACCACCCTGATCGTATCTAGGTTCTAACCTGGTGCCCTCAGCGGGTACGGGGACAGTGTCAGGTGGGCAGTTTGACTGGGGCGGTCGCCTCCTAAAGAGTAACGGAGGCGCCCAAAGGTTCCCTCAGAATGGTTGGAAATCATTCGAAGAGTGCAAAGGCATAAGGGAGCTTGACTGCGAGACCTACAAGTCGAGCAGGGACGAAAGTCGGGCTTAGTGATCCGGTGGTACCGCATGGAAGGGCCATCGCTCAACGGATAAAAGCTACCCTGGGGATAACAGGCTTATCTCCCCCAAGAGTCCACATCGACGGGGAGGTTTGGCACCTCGATGTCGGCTCATCGCATCCTGGGGCTGAAGTAGGTCCCAAGGGTTGGGCTGTTCGCCCATTAAAGCGGTACGCGAGCTGGGTTCAGAACGTCGTGAGACAGTTCGGTCCCTATCTGTCGTGGGCGTAGGAAATTTGAGAGGAGCTGTCCTTAGTACGAGAGGACCGGGATGGACGTACCGCTGGTGTACCAGTTGTTCCGCCAGGAGCACCGCTGGGTAGCTATGTACGGACGGGATAAGCGCTGAAAGCATCTAAGCGTGAAGCCCCCCTCAAGATGAGATTTCCCAGTATGTAAGACCCCTTGAAGACGACGAGGTAGATAGGCTGGGGGTGGAAGTGCAG
>NZ_RIAS01000036.1 GCF_003719335.1 Paenibacillus amylolyticus | reverse complement strand
TCGCCGTTAGCGAGTTTCACGAGTGTTTTCATGTACAGATCCGGAATACGCGCCGGGCCGGTCAGGAACGGGAATTCATTAGAGAATATCCTTAGAATCTAGTCTTTGGAGATTATGAAGTAATTTTTTACGGGCTCTAGCCAATCTTTGTGTGAATACAGACTCTGTTAAACGAAGTTCATTACAGATTTCACGGTACGTTTTTCCCTCTACATAAAATAATATAAGTGCCACTTGATAGTCTAATTTCAACTCGTCAATGGCTCTGTATAATTCTTCGTTACTCTCTTTTCTCTCGACTTCTCTGTCTACAGTCATTGAATCACTGGGAATTTCGATGTCGTAACTGCAAGGGTGAGCCAAAAGTCGACGTTCTCTATTCAGCTTTCTTAAGTAATCTAACGTTGTGTTGTAGGCCAGGCGTTTAATCCAAGCTGGGATATTTGAATCTGATCTAATATATGGACCCTTTGTAATTGATTTAATAAAAGCATCTTGAATAATATCTTCCGTTAGAGAATGATCCAGTATCATGGAGTAAATGCTTGGATATACGAACTTGTAAAAAGAATTATAAACTGTTTCCTGAATTGTTGGATCAACACTGCCTATTGGGACTTTAAAATAATCAAACCATTGAACCATACGTGTCCTCCATAAATTTTTATGTAATTAACACGAAACAGCGCAACTTATTTGGGATAATAAGTTATTTATTTCATTGGTTTATAACACTAATTAATTCAATTGAGTTTGTTGATTTTACAAATTCATACTTTTTTCGTTAGATAATGCAGATTGCAACGTTATATATGTATACACCTGAACACCATGAATTAATTCTGCGTAGACTTGAGAGGAGCTGATAAAGAAAGGAGGCGTTGATTATGTGGTAAGCTTAAAGAAACAAAGGCAGAAGTGAGGTATGGTTATATGAGAAAAAAATCCAAATACTTAATCTTACTTTTTATGTTTATTGCGATTGGGTTTGTTCTGTTCCTTTTAAATAGCCAAAAAAATGATGCCAGCCAGCTGGTGGTTAATGGCAATATCATTCAAGTCAAAAATTTTGAACTGGATGCTAAGTCCACGAATTTAAAGACAATGACACAAGGAACGATATTTGTTGATGGTGAAAAGGAGCAGATTGATCATATCAAAATCGTAGCACATGTAGAGATTGACCCCACTGACTGGGGTGGTGTTGCATTTTATATCCCTGATCAATGGAGTGTCTCGAGCATCACCAGCAGTTACCCTGAACATCAATCGAAGCTGAAGCCCGCTGAGTATGTATCCACTTGGAAGAACTCTTCTGATGACTCTTCATGGCGCACAATGATTGAGATTGGGAGGGAACGAGATTTAACAGCAAATGGCGGAGGTACTGGAACAATCGTAATCGATTTAAGTCCGGATCAAAAGGGTGTAACCACATCTGAGTCATTAAAGATTGGTATTGAGGTCGGATCAGAAGATAAAAATGGCAAACAAATTATGGGTACGGATTCTGTTGAAGTTCCTGTATTTTAAAGTACTTAATCATGATTCTTTTATTATGGGAGACGAAAACTAAAAGGAGTTGACCTAATTGAATTCATTATTGAGAAAACCTTTAAAAAGAACAATAAGCGCGCTTTTAGTTACAAGTATTTTTGCGACGATATTATTTGGAAATTATGCGTTTGCAGCGGATCAACCTGTTAATCATACAGAGGCAAGTAATTCGCTTACTTGGAGAGAGGCTGGAAATAATCATTATGATATTTATTCTGCATATTCAATCGGATTTATGGGTGCGGAATGGTCTAGTGCCCGCAAAGCATGGGGATTCAACTATAGAATTGTTGGAACAGGAGCAAGTAGATACAACGATAAAGCGACAAGTAAAATAAGAATAGCAGCATTTGAAATAGAAGGAACCTCAAATACAAGCAAGTTGGCTTTATGGTCTAGCGCAGACAGTAAGTACATTGGTTCTGCG
Source organism: Paenibacillus amylolyticus (assembly GCF_003719335.1). Lineage (GTDB taxonomy): Bacteria > Bacillota > Bacilli > Paenibacillales > Paenibacillaceae > Paenibacillus > Paenibacillus amylolyticus_D. The sequence goes on along the minus strand of NZ_RIAS01000036.1, from coordinate 3,893 downwards.
CCAGAATCTTCAGGCTTCAAACCAGGTTATAGCACTCTTGCTGGAGCTATTATTGGTTTTGCGATTACAGCTATTAACGATTTAAAGGCTGGATATGCTTGGGCAATTGCTGGATTAATTGATGCCATGCGTAGTACGGTTGATGATGTTGTTACGACAGATAATCGCTTGTGGAGGAAATGGGATTGGTCTTCTGATATCTCAGATACCGGCCAATACTTCTGGTTCATAGCCGACGTAGAGCCAAACCAGACGGCGCAGATTTCAACTGAGTACATGATTTTTGGTCCAGGTTACGAACTCTTATCTGCTGGTGTAAGGTACCGGAATCTTGAAGCTGGTAGCGCAGGACGAAGTTTAGCGGCAAAGACGAATGAGAACTGGAATCCTGGAATGATGTCAGCTTCGGAAAAAGAGGAGTATGGAATTGAAGAAATTCCAAGAGATGAGTTTGACAAAAGAGCGAAGGAATTGAATATCTCTTCCAGAAGTATTGAGGAATTCTCGAAATCAGATGAAGATGTTTTTTATTATGCACATGATTTTAAAGAATATGAAGTAAGCGAACCAGAGTTAGCGACGGTTTCCTCTAAAACGGATTTAATCAAAGAAATAAACGAAAGCTTGAAAAGAAGCTCAAAAATTGTGGAAGCTTTCTCCACTAACGAAGTTCTCCAAGAAGAGGATCAGGCTATTATTGATAAACATACAGTCAAAGTTATGAAATTGAAAGAATTATTAAACAAGGTGCAAACTTTAAATGAAGAGGATTCAGCAGCTATTAATGCCCAGAGGAAAGCTTTCCAAAACGAATTATAATAAAGCGGATTAAATTGCATAGACAAAAACAAGCCGAAGCTTTAAGGTACTTGCCTCGGCTTGTTTTTTTGTTTCATTTGCATTGTTTCATACTACTTTTCCCAAAAACAAAATCTTTACTTTCCACTTACTGACTTGAACCAATCATTCACCTCTTGCGTAATCTGGTCGCCGCCGTTGGATTTCCAGTTAGCTACGAATTGATCGAATGCATCGATTGGCAGTTTGCCGTAGATGATTTTGTTGAAGGTTGCGAGTTCAGATTACCTGCATACCCGTTGTTTTTCGGTTTACAGAATTCGTATTTCTCGAATATCACTTCGGGATGTTCTACTCATTTTGCTAAAAGGAACTACTAACGAGGCTACGATTGCGGGTGCTGCGCTGGTTCCCGGCGTGCCCAACTCATGTACAGCAAGCATAGTGCAATGATAGTGAGTGCTACCCCCAGTAGATGAAAGCCTTTGTAGCTAAACTGTCCGCCCATCATGATGGCGATGAGTAATGAAGAGAGGATTGCTCCCAAATTTCGAGAGGAGCTGAACAGGCCCGAGGCTACGCCGATGATTTCTTTCGGGGAGCTTTTGAACAAGGCTGCTTGCATGCCAACACCGTTCAGTCCATTACTAAAACCGAATGCGGCCAAGGCTACACATACGCTAAGAAGCGGTGAGTCTTCATTCAAGTTTGCCAGCCAGAGAGAGCCTAATATCATTAGAATTGCTGCTGTGAGTAATGCGGGTTTTGGCCCGGATTTGTCGATCCATCGTCCTGCCAGTGGAGATGCAACAAGCGAGCTCAAGCCCAAGGTCAGCATGAGTATACCTGTATGGAACTCGCTAACATGACGTACGACCTGCAAGTAGGATGGAATCCCGAAGAAGAGGGTGTAAAATAGCAAGTTTACCACGATAAACTCGATATTGATCCAAGTGATTGCAGGATATTTGGCAAAGCTGCGCATGGGAATAAAAGGTGTAGTTACTTTTAATTCATGACGGATGAAAGCGCTGATGGTGATAAGACCTGCCACTCCGATCATGACGTGGGTGAACGAAATAGGGCTGTCTCCTTCTATAGATAACAGAGCGATTAACAGAGGAACCAGTCCCGCAGTGAAAAGTAGGATCCCGGCTCCGTCCATCACACCCCACCATTTACCGAAAGACATATTGCGGATAACCGATGCTTTTGGCATTTCGTCGCTGGGAATCATTTTCCACGCCAACAAAAAGCTTATGATGACAAACGGAATATTGACAAAGAATATCGCGTACCAATCCCACCAATAAATCAGAATACCTCCCACAAAAGGACCAATGGCTGCCGCTCCCGATTGGAAGATGGTCAGCATGGACGCTGCCGCGCCTTGCTTCTCCTGAACCTGAATACGAATGATTGCCATCCCGACTGAAATGAGCATGCTGGTCCCAATGGACTGCACAACCCGCAAAGCGATAAGTGAGCCAAAGGTGGGCGCGAACGGCGCCCCTAATGATGCGGCCAAAGTGATCAAAAGCCCGGCAAGAAACACGTTTTTTCGGCCCCATATGTCGCTGACCTTTCCTACCACAGGATTGGCTATCGTGCTCGCAATATAGAAAGCGAAAATGATCCAGGAAATAACGGTGAAATCCAGTTGAAACGCCTTTTGCAGCCTTGGAATGACTACTGCAACCATTGAAGAATTTAATGGGTTAAGCAGCATTCCCAGCCCTACAGAAATGATTAACCATCGGCTTCGAGTCCCCATAGTAAACTCCTTTGTTTTTATGTTTAATCATAGGGTACTTGAAATTTTTCATTTACTCCAACGCATTTTATGTTATCATATTATTGACTTGAAGGAATGAATGGAGGATAAAATGGAGCTTCTGCAACTACATTATTTTCTTACGGTAGCCCGCCTGGAGCATATGACCGAAGCCGCACGAATGTTGCATGTTACACAATCGTCACTGAGTAAAACCATTCAGCGTCTGGAGGAAGATGTCGGCGTACCTCTATTCGATCGGACAGGAAGAAAGCTCCGGCTTAATGAATATGGAAGTAAATTCCTTACCCGTGCGGAAAGGGCATTGTTTGAATTGGAACAAGGAAGGCAGGAGTTAAGAGATTTGTCCGATCTGGACCATGATGTACTGGAATTAGTGGTAACAACCGCAAGTACATTACCATATATCCTGCGCAAGTTTCGGAACAAGCATCCACATATCCAGTTTCATGTTGAAATGCTGACCACGGAGGAAGCGGCTGTGCTCCTGCACCGGGGTGAGGTTGACTTCTGCTTATCATCTCCACCCATAGAGGGAGACGACATCGAATACGAAATCGTACACGTCACGCCTATTTTCGTGGCCGTTCCACAGGGACATCGATTGGCTGGCGGGAGTAGTGTCCGTTTGACGGAGATTCAGGATGAAGAGTTTGTCGGTGTAAAGCGGGGTTACCGTACTCGTGATCTGGTAGATGCTGTATGCAGAACGGCAGGATTTTTGCCGAAATATGTGTATGAGGGCAATGAACCTGCCCGAGTGAATGCTCTTGTTGAGGCAGGGATTGGCATCGGATTTATTCCTGGTACAGCCGTGAATCCACGGGAACATATCCATTATCTTCGAGTAGAGGATCATGAACTTGTTATGGAGATTGCTTTATGGTGGAAACGTGGCCGATACATTTCGCGTGCTGCTCAGCAATTCCGCGGGGTTGTCGAGCAATACTTCAACTCTTTATCAAGTGAAGGTTATGTAAAGCCCGCACACGAAGATAGTGATAGCGGGCAGGTGTAATCTTTAAATTAAACCCCCGAGCCGAAGCGAGTTATTCACGCTTCGGCTCGGGTTTTAATGCTTTACTTTTCACAACAACAAATCTTACTTACCACTTACAGACTTGAACCAATCATTCACCTCTTGGGTGATCTGGTCGCCGCCGTTGGATTTCCAGTTGGTGACGAATTGATCGAATGCATCGATTGGCAGTTTGCCGTAGATGATTTTGTTGAAGGTTTCGAGCTCGGACTGACGGAGCAGGTTCCACTTGGATACCATGGTTGGTGTGGCTGCGCCCGT
>NZ_RIAS01000035.1 GCF_003719335.1 Paenibacillus amylolyticus | reverse complement strand
ATTCATTTGCTCCTGATAGAGATGTACGAGCGTATATGCCCACTCTTTTTGTTCAGATGACAGCTCCGCAGGGAGACGTCCTGCTTTTTGCAGATGCGGAATAGCCATCTCGGCAACTCGTGCAGGGTCCGCATTTTTGATGTAATGGTTATTCAAGTGCGCCAGCTTATGTGTATCGAATACGGCCGGGCTCTTGGATAGACGCTTCGTATCAAAGATGGAGATCAACTGCTCTTGTGAGAAGATTTCTTCTTCTCCTTCTGGGGACCAGCCAAGCAGGGAGATGAAGTTAAACATTGCTTCTGGCAGATAGCCGAGTTGATCATATTGCTCAATAAACTGAATCACGGATTCATCGCGTTTACTCAGTTTTTTGTGATTTTCGTTCACGATCAGCGTCATATGACCGAATTGCGGCGGCTCCCAGCCGAGCGCTTCATAGATCATCAGCTGACGTGGCGTATTGGAGATATGATCTTCCCCGCGCAATACATGGGAGATCTTCATCAAGTGATCGTCCACGGCAACGGCATAGTTGTACGTGGGAATGCCGTCCTTTTTCACAATGACAAAGTCGCCTGATTCCTTGCTGTTGAACGAGATTGTGCCTTTAACCATATCGTTGAATGTATAAGTGCGGTCTGCCGGTACACGGAAACGAATGCTCGCCACGCGGCCTTCCGCTTCAAATGCCTCAATCTGCTCTGGTGTCAGGTCACGATGTTTGCCGGAGTAACGCGGGGTCTCTCCACGGGCCGACTGCTCTTCGCGCTCCTGTTCGAGTTCTTCTTCCGTGCAGTAACAACGATAAGCCAGACCTTTGTCCAGCAGTTCTTGCGTGTATCTGCGATACAGATCCAGACGCTCCGTCTGACGGTACGGCCCGTAGTCTCCGCCTACATCAATACTCTCATCCCACTCGATGCCGAGCCATTTCAAGTATTTCAGCTGACTTTCTTCTCCGCCCGCAATGTTCCGTTTTACGTCCGTATCTTCGATACGAATGATAAATTTTCCGTTATTATGTTTGGCATACAAGTAGTTAAACAGCGCCGTGCGAGCGTTCCCGATATGCAGGTGTCCCGTTGGGCTTGGTGCGTAGCGCACCCGAATTTCTGTGCTCATATGATCCCCTCCGTCTCTAATTGATTGATAATATCACACACGTACCAGGCATACAACGGATTGGGCTGCAATTCCCTCTCCCCGTCCAGGAAACCCCAGTTGCTCGGTTGTCGTTGCCTTCACGTTCACTTGTGTCACTTCCGCTTCCAGTGCTTTGGCAATTACCTCAGCCATCTGCGGGATATACGGTGCCATCTTAGGCTTCTGGGCAATAATCGTTGAATCGATATTACCAAGCTTATAGCCACGATCCTTCACAAGTTGCCATACGTGCTCGAGTAATTTCAAGCTGTCAGCATCCTTGAATTCCGGATCGGTGTCCGGGAAATGCTTGCCGATATCCCCAAGTGCCAGCGCGCCAAGAATAGCATCGCTGATCGCATGCAGCAGCACGTCTGCGTCCGAGTGACCCAGCAGCCCTTTTTCATAAGGAATTGTTACCCCGCCAATAATACACGGTCTACCTTCAACCAACTGGTGCACGTCAAATCCTTGTCCTACACGTATCATCGCTTCTTCACTCCCTCAAGCCAAAACGCGGCATACTGTAAATCTTCCGGTGTCGTTAGTTTAATGTTGGTATAACTGCCTTTCACAACCTTAACCGACATTCCCTGGCGCTCAGCCAGCATGGCATCATCCGTCCCCAGAAACCCATCACGTTCCGCAGATTCGTATGCTTCCAGCAGGGAAGAAAGACGAAAAGCCTGCGGGGTTTGAATGCTCCACAGACTGCTGCGATCCGGCGTCGCTGTAACCATACCTTCCGCATTAACTTGTTTAATCGTATCCTTCACCGGCACAGCGAGAACAGCGCCCTCACCTGATGCGGATGCGGCCATACATTCTCTGATCTGCTCACGGGTCACAAAAGGACGTACCCCGTCGTGAACAAGTACCCCATCCGTGCCAAGCGCCTTAAGGCCTTCATGGACCGAATGCTGTCTCTCTTTCCCTCCGGGGATTACGCGGACACGCGAATCCAACTGGTGTTCTTTTACCCATTTCAGGCATCGTTCAACATCAGCAGCACCTGTAACCAGAATGATCTCACGGATCTCGTCCAAAGCCGCAAATACTTCAAGCGTATGTATGAAAACGGGCTTGTCCTGTAGCAGCAAAAATTGTTTGCTCTCGGTCGTTCCCATTCGGGTCCCCCGGCCTGCCGCCACAATGACAACGCCCCACCCTTTATCCATGCCGCAATCCCTGCCTTGTCTGTCAGTTTATCGCTGGGCAACAATTCATATCTGCTTCGATATCCATCATCGTACAACGATACACTACCCATCATACCGCTTTTATTGGGCTTTTTCCAACAGTTTCGGCTTGGCAAAAATCATTCGACCCGCAGACGTCTGCAATACGCTGGTCACGAGAACTTCCATCATCATGCCGATATACTCGCGCCCGCCTTCCACCACAATCATCGTTCCATCATCCAGATAAGCTACGCCTTGTCCATGCTCCTTGCCGTCCTTGATAATCTGCACCATAATCTCTTCCCCCGGAAGTACAACTGGTTTCACCGCGTTCGCCAAATCATTGATGTTGAGCACGGATACCCCCTGGAGCTCACAGACCTTATTCAGGTTAAAGTCGTTGGTGACAACTTTGCCTTGCAATACTTTAGCAAGCTTGACCAGTTTGCTGTCTACCTCGGAGATTTCCTCAAAATCGCCTTCGTAGATCAACACCTGTACATCAAGCTCCTTCTGGATTTTGTTCAAAATGTCCAGTCCACGGCGCCCGCGGTTACGCTTGAGCAGATCCGATGAATCTGCAATATGCTGCAACTCTTCCAGTACAAATTCTGGGATAACAATCGTGCCTTCGATAAATCCGGTCTTGCAGATATCTGCGATTCTGCCATCAATAATGACGCTGGTGTCCAAAATTTTATGTTCTTCCATTCTTCGCTGCTCTTCGGGCTCAGGGTGCCCCCACCGTCCTGACTTCCAGAATGCCGCCAGATCGTCTTTCTTGGCCATAGCCAAGCTGTAACCCGAATATGCAGCAACCACCGTGAGGGCCACTTGCAGCACCTCTCCTGCGGTTCCGAGCCAAGCCAGACAAGGATACAGCAGTAATGCTGCGAGTAGTCCAGCCAAGATACCTGCCGCGCCAGCAGCTAGCTCATTCATAGGAATTCTTGCTAAAGAATCAATACCACTGTTCAAACGGTTTGCCATCATTGTTCCGCCGATCGTACATACGGACATGAACAGTACTGCTCCCAGCAGTGTTGATACGCCTGCACCCAGCAGTCCTGCTGATTGAATCCATTCAGCCATCCAAGGAATGGACTTGCCTGCCAGATGATAAGCCGTGTAGCCGAACCATGCGCCGCACAATCCAGTAAAAGTTAAAATGCCTTTTCTCCACATGAGTTCCTGCACCTCCTCAAATCTTTCTTCATTTTCATATCCAGTATGATCCAATTATTGAAAAGCTAATCGCGTCAGCATGAAGTTTTTGGAAATCTTGCATTCGTCAGTTGAAAGTAATACTTTTATTGGCATATAATGAATTCAATTCATATCCCGAGGTGAGTGGCAAAATGAGTACGCTAAGTTTACAGGCTTTTCAGGATCAAGTTTCCGAACTGTTGCTGCGCCATCGCAGCCTGATTGATGTACTGTCCAAAACGGGACAAGCCGGAGCCTCTGTTAACCGCGCTGTGTCCAAAGCCATTACCGAATGCGGCTGCATTGAGCTGCACGCCACCAAACAGAAATACGCCCCCGAGAGTGATATCTCTCAAGCCAAGGGCCTGCTGGAAACGCATGTGGAAGGTGAATTGTGTGAGAATTGCAAAGAGGTGATCAGCTCCGAGTTGGGGCGGAACCTGTTCTATATGTCTGCACTCTGCAATCTGCTGGACATCAACATGGAAGAGGTCGTGAATCACGAATCACAGAAATGTTCGACGCTTGGGATGTTTAATCTGTCTTAGCTAATCCGTCTTTCGTTACTTGGTCATAGATCAAAGAATACAAACAAAAAGCACGTACACTCCTTTTTAGGAAATGTACGTGCTTTTTATATTTTCGAACTCATTAGGGTATTAGATTTTGCCGAGTGGCGGGTACTTAAGTACCCTACCCTTTCTAATTATCGGAAGAACGCGATGATTTCCTGTCCTTGCGTTTTTTGGCACGATTACGAGAAGCAGCAGTTCTCACACTGTGTCTCATGCCATATAGGGCATATAACACAAGTGGAATAAAAATCAGCTTGGAGAGTTGGTCCGGGAAAAGAACAGCCAGCGCAACCGCAAGCAACACAACCCACGGGGCGATCCAGATCGCCTTGCGAGGCAGTCCGACTTTTTTGAAATTGGGATATTTCAGTGAGCTGACCATCAGATAAGACAACAGTAACGTAGCAATCATCATGCTGATGGGCCCAATATCCTTGTGAAATAGGGAGAGCGTTGCCAGCACACCACCGGCAGCAGGAATAGGCAAGCCTGTGAAATACCCCGGAATGCCTGGACGAACGTTAAATCTCGCCAAACGAATCGCACCACAGATCGGAAAGCCGGCCGTAGCGATCCAGGCAAAGATCGGCATGGAATCTTGGAAGGACACCATAAAAATAATCAATGCAGGCGCCGCACCAAACGAAACCATATCCGATAGGGAATCAAGCTCCTTGCCGAATTCACTTTGTGCATTCAGCGCTCTTGCCACCCGTCCATCCAGACCGTCGAGCAGCATTGCAACGATAACCATAATCGCGGCCGAGCTGTACTTTCCGTTAATCGCCAGCAAAATGGCCAGCATACCCAGAAACAGATTACCTAAGGTAAAAAGATTTGGAATGAATCTGGTTAACATGTTGTTTCACCTCATCCATTAAAAGCCGTTATAAACGATCCCTACATCTGTCTGTCAATAAACATCTGCTCTTGCAGACGTTTGAGACCTTCCTTGATGGTACGGGCACGAACCTCACCAATACCGTCCACTTCATCGAGTTCTTCAATCGTTGCCATGATGACATGAGGTAATTGCTCAAACTGATCCACCAGGTTATGAATAATCACATTAGGCAGACGAGGGATCTTATTTAATACCCGATATCCGCGTGGGGCAACCGAATCTTCAGAAGTTGCCGCAGATGAAGGGTAACCAAGCAATCGTACAATATGATGTGCATCAAGCAATTCATCGTCCGACAACCTTTTTAAGCCCAAGATAATTTCACGAATCTTGTCATCACTGTCATCACGAGCATAGTCTTTATACAGCAACCACGCTTCTTCCTCTGTAGTACCCACGAGTTCTTCCATTTGCATCGAAATGAGCCTTCCTTCATTACCTAGCTCATCGATGTATCGTTCAATCTCGGTTTTGATCCGCAGCACCATTTCAGTACGCTGAATAACGTTAACCACCTCGGGAATCGTAACGAGTTCCTCAAATTCGGAAGCACTCAGATTCGTAAGAGATTGTTTCAAGACGGCTTTATACTTCTCGAGCGTTTGAATAGCCTGATTGGCTTTGGTCAAAATAACCCCGATTTCCTTAAGCGAATATCGAAGGGTTCCCTGGTACAGGGTAATAATGTTCCGGCGCTGTGAGATGGAAACCACCAGCTTACCGGTTTGTTTTGCCACTCGCTCTGCGGTCCGGTGACGAATGCCCGTCTCTGAGGAAGAGATGGATGAGTCTGGAATCAGTTGTGTGTTGGCATACAAAATCCGCTTCAAATCCTCACTCAGAATAATGGCTCCGTCCATTTTGGCAAGCTCATACAGGTAGTTCGGGGAGAAATCACAGTTAATCGAAAATCCCCCATCCACTACTTCCATTACTTCAGGGCTGTATCCTACAACAAGCAGTGCGCCCGTCTTGGCGCGCAGCACATTTTCCAGACCTTCGCGGAAAGGTGTACCTGGTGCGATCAGCCTTAACAAATCATTCATATTGTCCAGTTGGCTTGAATCCTTCATCTTGTTATGCCCCCTAATCTAAAGCAACCGCTAGTGCATCTGCCACGGTATTCACACCGATCAGTTGTATCCCGCGAGGATGTTTCCAGCCCTTTAAGCTTTTTTCTGGTAAAATAACTCGTTTGAAGCCCAGCTTCGCGGCTTCTTTCACACGTTGTTCTGCCCTGGATACGGCACGAACTTCACCGGTGAGGCCAATCTCGCCAAAGATGACATCATCCGGCTTGGTTGGCACATCTCTCAAGCTGGAGGCAATACTAACGGCCACAGCCAGATCGACCGCGGGCTCATCCAGCCTTACCCCGCCAGCTACGTTCAGATAGGCATCCTGTGTCTGCAGGAACATACCCATGCGTTTTTCAAGAACCGCTATAATCAAATTTAGCCGATGATGATCGATACCTGTTGCCATCCTCCGAGGAGAAGGGAAGTGTGTCGTGGAAATCAAGGCCTGCAACTCCACCAGCAATGGCCGTGTACCCTCCATACTCGCCACAACGGTAGACCCAGCTACCCCAAGCGGACGTTCAGATAAAAATAACTCGGAGGGATTACCGACTTCCCGAAGACCATCTTCCCCCATTTCAAATATGCCAATCTCGTTAGTGGAACCGAAACGGTTCTTCACCGCACGAAGGAGACGATACGTATGATGCCGCTCTCCTTCGAAATAAAGCACACAGTCCACCATATGCTCCAGCATACGCGGCCCGGCAATGGCACCTTCTTTGGTAACATGCCCTACAAGAACCGTTGCAATGCCCCGTCCTTTGGCAATCCGCATAAACCTGGACGTACATTCCCTTACCTGTGCTACGCTTCCTGGTGCACTGGTAACTTCGGGCAGATAGACTGTCTGAATGGAGTCGATGACAAGAAAATGCGGCTGGATCTGATCCACCGCTTCCTCTACCCGTTCCATATTGGTTTCACACAGCACATACAATTCCGGCGACAGTGCACCGAGGCGGTCTGCGCGCAATTTTGTTTGTTTCACAGATTCTTCTCCGGACACGTATAACACTCGCAACCCCGAATGAGTCAGCGCATGAGACGTCTGTAACATCAACGTTGATTTTCCAATCCCCGGGTCGCCCCCCACCAGAACTAGCGAACCTGGCACAATGCCGCCGCCCAATACACGGTTCAGTTCCCCAATTCCAGTCTGTACACGCGGCTCCTGACCGCTATCTATATCTATGATAGGAAGCGGTTTATCTTTACTGTCAAACAGAGGAGAATTTCTCCCTTGTGTTTTGACTACCGTTTCAGTTTCCTCTATCATCGAATTCCAGGACTGACAGCCAGGACATTTTCCGTACCATTTGGGGGCTTCATAGCCACATTCCGTACATTGAAACTTGGTTTTTACTTTGGCCACTTCAGCACTCCTATTGATTTTTTATTTTAGCAGCATTTTGCATTATTCGACAAAATTTACTCATTGCCCTGACATACAGGGTTACTAAAAGTTTACCATTGTTTGAGATTTTTCGTAAAGGATTATCGCAAACTTTACACATGTTCCTCATCAACATCGCTTCATCTCAATCAAATCTTCACACATCCCCTTTATATACCCGCACATACGAAAAAACCTCCCCGGCCAAAGCCAGGGAAGTTCTACATATGCGTCTACCTGAATTCATTCAGCCACATACGTCACATTTATTTCGTTTCAATCTCCTCATTGGATGGAACTACTGCTTCCTTTTTCGTTACAGACAATGCACCATTCTCTTCGTCGATGAGTAAGGAATCCCCTTTGGTCACATTACCTGTAAGCAACTCTTCAGACAATTTATCTTCAATGTGCTTCTGGATTGCCCGGCGAAGTGGGCGTGCACCGTAAGCAGGATCAAAGCCAGCTTTCGCCAAGAAGGCTTTAGCGTTATCTGTGAGTTCAAAATCAACCTCGTATTCATTAAGACGTTTGCGTAGATCCTCGCTCATAAGAGTTACAATCTCAGCGATGTGTTTCTCTTCGAGAGAGTGGAATACGATGATTTCATCGATCCGGTTCAAGAACTCAGGACGGAAGCTTTTCTTCAGCTCATCCATCACTTTGCCCTTCATATTATCGTAATCTGCTCCTGCATCCACCACAGCTGTGAAGCCAAGAGTGGAATTACGTTTGATCGCTTCTGCACCCACGTTGGATGTCAGGATGATTAGTGTATTACGGAAGTCAACAACACGGCCTTTGGAATCCGTCAAACGACCATCCTCAAGCACTTGCAGCAAAATGTTGAATACTTCTGGGTGAGCTTTTTCCACTTCATCCAACAGGACCACGGAGTACGGTTTGCGACGAACTTTCTCTGTCAACTGACCGCCTTCTTCATATCCAACATAACCTGGAGGCGCTCCAACCAGTCGTGCCGTGGAGTGTTTCTCACCATACTCGGACATATCAATCCGGATTACGGCATTTTCATCACCAAACATCGCTTCAGCGAGTGCACGAGCCAGCTCGGTTTTACCTACACCGGTTGGACCAAGGAAGATGAATGAACCCATCGGACGTTTCGGATCTTTAAGTCCTGCACGTGCACGGCGAACGGCACGGCTGACCGATTTAACTGCTTCATCCTGACCGATTACACGTTCATGAAGAATGGACTCCAAAGTCATCAAACGTTGTGTCTCTTCTTCTTTCAGCTTGTTCACCGGAATTCCTGTCCAGTTGGCTACGACTTGAGCGATATCCTCTGGAGTGACTTCGGAATCGGTACGGCCTTGCTTTTCTTTCCATTGATTTTTCGTTGTATCGAGCTCTTCACGAATTTTTTGTTCCGTATCACGCAGTGCCGCTGCCTTCTCGAACTCTTGACTCTGAACCGCGGCGTCTTTTTCCTTACGGATATCTTCCAGACGGCTCTCCAGTTGTTTCAGGTTTGGCGGAATCGTATAGGAGTTCAATCTTACTTTTGATCCTGCTTCATCGATCAAGTCGATCGCTTTGTCCGGCAAGAAACGATCTGTGATATAACGATCCGACAATTTGACGGCTTGCACAATCGCTTCATCCGTAATTTTCACACGGTGATGCGCTTCGTAACGATCACGCAGACCATGCAAAATTTGAATAGCTTCTTCCGGTGATGGTTGATCTACTGTAATCGGTTGGAAACGACGCTCTAGCGCAGCATCCTTCTCGATATATTTGCGGTACTCATCCAGTGTTGTTGCACCGATGCACTGCAATTCACCCCGAGCAAGAGCTGGTTTCAAAATGTTCGATGCATCAATCGCGCCTTCTGCGCCACCTGCACCAATCAGTGTGTGCAGCTCATCAATGAACAGGACAATGTTGCCCGCCTGGCGAATTTCATCCATGATTTTTTTCAATCGATCCTCGAACTCACCGCGATATTTGGTTCCAGCAACAACCGAACCCATATCCAGTGTCATTACACGTTTATCACGCAATGTTTCGGGAATTTCGTTTGCAATAATTTTCTGGGCAAGCCCCTCAGCAATTGCTGTTTTACCTACACCCGGTTCACCGATCAATACCGGGTTATTTTTGGTACGACGACTCAATACCTGAATAACACGCTCAATTTCCTTGCTACGGCCAATAACCGGGTCAAGGTTATTCTCTCTGGCATAGGCCGTCAAATCACGAGCGAGGCTGTCCAGTGTTGGTGTGCTCACATTGGCAGGTGTGCCGTTGTGGCTGGAAACAGCTTCACTGCTACCAAGCAATTGCAGTACTTGCTGACGCGCTTTGTTCAAGCTGATGCCAAGGTTATTGAGCACACGTGCCGCAACCCCTTCACCTTCACGGATCAATCCGAGAAGAATATGTTCTGTGCCAACATAGGTGTGACCGAGTTTACGGGCCTCATCCATCGACAATTCAATTACTTTTTTCGCACGTGGCGTATATGCAATGTTCGTAGGTTGCTCTTGGCCACGGCCAATCAGCGTTTCTACTTCATCCTGAATTTTTTCCAATCCGAGTCCCAGGCCGATCAGTGCTTTGGCAGCAATGCCTTCACCTTCACGAATGAGGCCGAGCAAAATATGCTCCGTACCGATGTTATTGTGACCGAGACGGACAGCTTCTTCCTGCGCGAGTGCGAGCACCTTTTGGGCCCGTTCCGTAAATCTTCCAAACATCATATCTCCTGCACCTCCATGGTTTTGGATAAAACGAGGGATTCCATTCGAATCGGATACCCCTTCGTATTCTTCATATCACTTTTGTTTGCAGCCATGCTGCGAATAAAATCATTGGTAACTTCATTCTAGATGGAAACCTTATTATATAAAAGCCGCAGATGCGGCATGAAACCCATAGTCATGATCAAGGAAGGTTTACCCAGAACTTTTAGTTGCATTGATGGTATCACGAATTAACTGAGCACGGTAGATGTCACGCTCATCCGTACGCATATCCCCAAACGTTTTTTGTAAAAATCCTGGCTGAGTCATCACATTCAACTCATTCATCACTGGAATCGATAATCCTTCCAACAACCCAAGATCTAAGCCAAGCCGCACATCCGACAAACGTTGCGCCGCTTCCTTCGTGTCTACAATCGCTGCATGGGACAAAATCCCGTAGGAACGCATCACTCGATCCGTAATACGCAGTCTGGAATCGGTAATGAGCCGTTCTCTTGCGGTACGCTCATGACCAATCATCTGTAAAACAACACCGTGGAGGTTATCGATCACTTCTTGCTCCGTCTGTCCAAGTGTAATCTGATTGGAAATCTGGAACAAGTTGCCCATCGCCTCGCTACCCTCTCCATAAATCCCTCGAACCGTTAATCCCACTTGGGACACGGCACTGAGAATACGGCCGATCTGCTGTGTCATGACCAATGCGGGAAGGTGCATCATAACAGATGCCCTGACACCCGTCCCAACATTCGTTGGGCAACTGGTCAGATACCCTCTTCGATCATCAAACGCATAATCCACGTGCGCTTCAAAAGCATCATCTATAGCGGAAGCTTTCTCCCAAGCTTCTTTCACTTGGAACCCCGGATAGAGGCACTGGATACGCAGATGATCCTCCTCATTAATCATAATGCTTACTGATTCATCCTCACTAAGGATCACGGCTCCGTTGGTCGATTCATTTGCCAGACTCGGACTAATCAGATGTTTTTCCACCAGCACACGCTTGTCGAGTTCGTCAATATCGATCAGATCGAGTGTAGTAAAATCACCAAAGGCGTGTACGTCATCGTACTGAAGTACTTCGCTCAGCTTATTCAGCACCTCTTCCGATTGCTCATCCGAAGCCAGCATTGGAAACGGGATATGCTGAAGGTTACGCGCAATCCGGACACGGCTGCTGATCACGATCTCTGAATCGGCAGCTTCACTGCGCATCCAGTCACTGAGCGCCTTCTCTGTAAAACGCAGATTAGGCATCATGCTTCCCTCCTACTTATGACAAACTTTACTCTTGAGCTATTTCTTTTTCAAGTTCCCGAATCTGGTCACGAATCTGAGCGGCCTCTTCGAACTCTTCTTGAGCAATGCTCTGCTGCAGACTTTGCTTCAGATCGGCAATTTGCCGTTTCACCTTAATACGCCCGCCTGCTCTGGCAGGAACTTTACCTACATGCGATGTACTACCATGCACTCGCTTGAACAAAGGGTCCAGACGGCTGTCAA
The DNA here is from genome assembly GCF_003719335.1 of Paenibacillus amylolyticus. Taxonomy (GTDB): domain Bacteria; phylum Bacillota; class Bacilli; order Paenibacillales; family Paenibacillaceae; genus Paenibacillus; species Paenibacillus amylolyticus_D. The sequence goes on along the minus strand of NZ_RIAS01000035.1, from coordinate 2,977 downwards.
AGTATTTATAACAGGAGCTACAGCCAAAACGGCCAACTTTGCTGAACTGGGCATACGTCATGCCACATTCTTCACATTGTAGCGTTTTAGCAGGAGCAGCACCTGAACTTTTGCCTGCCGGATCAAAATCAAGTATTCCTGATAGCAGGTTGTGAATGGAAAATCCTCCTGCTGTTCCAGGAATCATCTCCCCCTTCTCACGGGCGCATGATTCACAAATATGGAATTCCGTCTTCTCTCCATTTACAATTTTAGTGAAATGAAGTGTAGCCGGACGTTTATTACATTCTTGGCACAGCATATAGATGTACCTCCTTTGATCCCGATAGTTTTCATTTACCGAGCAAAGATATTAGCATTGCCTTCAACATTCTGGCACGAATTTGATCCCGGTAAGGAAGTTTGACCATAAGAACCTCTCTCGACACAGCCGCACGCATCAACCCGGCTTCCCGCTTACTTAAGAAACGCGCTTCTTCCAGTTGATAAATCAAGCCTTCCGCAGCAGTCTGTCCAATCTCGTCACCAATACTGTGATGCAGATGGTTGTGCAGGGCGGATTGGGCAGGTAATTCAATGCGTTGTATACGAACATACCCACCACCCCCACGTTTACTCTCGACGAGATACCCTTTTTCAAGAGTGAAACGAGTGCTGATGACATAATTGATCTGGGAAGGTACACATGAAAACTGATCTGCCAGATCATTACGCTGAATTTCAATCATTCCTTCGGGACTTTCATGCAAAATACCCTTCAGATATCGTTCAATAATATCAGAGATATTACGCATCCAATCATCCTCCACTGTCTGAAACGTTAAGTCAATAAGGACCACACGCCCCCACAGAGTACACCTTCTCCACCCATTTAACCACTCAGAGAAACAGCGAATCTTGCTATCTTAAGTGTTAAACAGGGGAACAAAGGAAGCACGAAGGTCCTTGAATATCCCCTTGATCTTCCAATGACATGTTCCAACTTACGGTCCTTTTCATCAGAGAGCAGTAAGAAAGCTTAAAATCATATCGCAGGTAAAAATAAATAGCACATATTCAAAATTAGAATCATGCTGATTTAACCTTGAGTTGACTTTGACTTTCTTTGACTTTATATACATTATAGCATATTTTACTGTTTTGCCAAGTGGGGGCACTATTCATTTTTTACGATTTTACACGAAATATTCGCCTGACACAAAAAAACCTCTCCCGGACATCGGGAGAAGTTTTGATTGCTTCCAATTACGCTTCGTATCTGTTCGAATGAAGTCGTTTTCGATATGGACTGTTGCTCAAAAGAAATCAAGCAAGTAGGTTTCACGCTCCGGAACTGCCTTTTCCAGCGCTTGGATTGCGCTCACCGGCCCTTCCATTCTACCGATCTGTGCCAACTCTGCCGGTCTGCGATAACCCATTAACACGGCTGAGAGGGATTGAATACTAAGACGAATCGGCTGATTCAGCGAACCCTCATCATCGGATTTAGCCTTTTTCCATATTGAAGCGGTTCCGTTCATAGCCACGTTTAATTCCCATACGCCTTCGTTCCATGGAGCGTGTGAATCTTCAACTTCAAGCCAAATCTGTAAGGGTGAGTCCTGACTTGCAAAAGGGTACTGCGAAATAAACTGCTCCACGCTCACAATTCTTGCCATAAAGTAAGGCACTACCTCTTGCCCAATTCGTGGATTGTCCAGTTGAAATGAAAGCAAGTCACTTGCAGGTGCTTGTAAAGTTACTTCATCAATCATGGAATCGTGATTGGCAATGAACGTCCACAGCCCTTGTCTCGCTTCTTCATTCAGATGAATCATTTCTCCAATGGTGAATTTACTTTCCTTGACTTCGTAGAATATATAACCTTGCGGTGCTCCTGCTTCATCATAGTAAACAGCTCGCTGGCTACCTTTTTTGACATAAACTGAATGTTCCCACCACGTATCATCACGATTCATAGTCCCATTATAGCGCGATGCATAAGCATCATACACCTGCTTCAATTCGACAAGCTCAGCATTTCCACGTTTGATCGTGCCTGGTGTCAGCTGCTTGGCCGGCAGCTCTGCTGTAGACAATCTGTATTTCTTATATTCAACATAGGTTTCCCAGCCATACTTTCGATAAAAGGAAAACGAAAACGGATGCAGGAAAGATACACTTTGTTTATTCCGATTCATTTCTTCTAGTGCGTATTTCAGCAACCCTGCTACCCATCCCTTACGTCTGTACTCCGGCCAAGTGGCTACACCTGCAATTCCACCCATTTCAAAAGACCTTCCGTGGATATACGTCTGAAAAGGAATAATCTGAAGTTTGGCTCCAACCTGACCGTCCGCATAAACACCCAATACATTATGCCTAGCAAAATCCCGGCGACGCTTCTCCAACTGATCCTCTGTTAATTTAAATTGAAATGCATACTCGGAAAGCGCCATACACGCCTCATAATCGTCGATCGTTAATTTGCGAATTTCCATATTAACCTGCACCTCTTTTTCTTCTAATGTAAGTCCTTTCTGTACAAAGGGCCGCTTGAACCCTTTTCTTACATTTGAGTGTCTCAGAGGTTCCCTTTAAAGTCAAACAAGAGATGTAACATTCACATCTCCTGAATCATAAATATAAAATAAAAACCACCACCGAACATCATCGGCAGTGGTTCTTTGCTTGGCGGCGTCCTACTCTCCCAGGACCCTGCGGTCCAAGTACCATCGGCGCTAGAGGGCTTAACGGTCGTGTTCGGGATGGGTACGTGTGGAACCCCTCCGCCATCGCCACCAAACGCGATTGGTCGAAGCATAGCTTCTTCCATTCATTTGGAACTGAAAACCATACACACATTCTGTGATGTACCGATTTTCACTTCATTCAGAGTGTTGTTCTCTGAAAACTAGATTCGAAACGAAATTTACGCGATCAAAACTTGCTATTGGATAAGCCCTCGACCGATTAGTACTGGTCAGCTCCATGCATT
>NZ_RIAS01000034.1 GCF_003719335.1 Paenibacillus amylolyticus | reverse complement strand
TCCGGAAGTCTTTGTTCCCGATCCAGACCCAGCGGCCAATCTTGTCCCATTCCACCGTTTGGCCAAGTCCTTCACTGACCAGACGCAACGGAACGAACGTCCGGTTCTGCTTCAGAATGATTTGGGTACCGTAGTCCTTCTTCTGGCCATTGACGAGAGCCGTTGTTTGCCCGATCGTCATATCTACGGTATGATCCTTCGACTTCACTCCAACCTTGGATACCTTGCCCACTTTCGAATACGTCACCTTCGCGCCCAGGGCTTCCGAAACGAAACGGATCGGAACCATTACACTGCCTTGGCCATCTTGGAAAGGCTTCGCATCTGGAAACTTCATCTTCACGGTGTTAAGTAATACCTCCACCTGTTTAACAGGAGCTGCCGAAACCGCAGCTCCTGTTAAACCAAATGCCAAAATCCCTGTCATTACTGCCAATGCTACCTTTTTCATCGTGCTACACTCTCCCATCAGTCTAATAAACCTGCGTTTTTGAAATACTGCATTTCACTTAATGCCATAAATGCTTTATCATATGTACCTTTTTTCTTATCATAGTTGTAAACGAAGCCTTGGTCTGCAAGTACAAAGGATACACATACGAAATTCCCAATGTTTTCAACGTTTAGATGTGTTATCGACTCATTGAACGCATACATTAAATGCTCAATCTCTTTAACCAGATCAGGACATGTCTGCTTTCCCAATAACGCCAGATCCAAAATTACCTCACCTCCTTTCCAAGCGTTAAAGTACGAACCTCGTACTCGTGAGTAATTAGATCCGGATTACGCTCCATTTCCAGTTCAATCAGGTCTTGCAAGTTTTGAGTTACCTCTTCTTTCGTATCGCCTGTCGTACTAAGGCGCAATTCTGGAACGTAGCCGGTGAAGTTATGCTCTGCGTAATCAGATTCAATCAGGACTGTAAAGTTTCTCATGGTAAAACCTCCGTTATTTATATAGTCAACTACACAACTATATGATATAGTTAGCTATATAACTTTGTCAAACAATTTTCTGGTATACTGGTTAACGAGGTGAATACATAATGGCTCGAAAATCAATAAATACAACGCTTGACTCTTCGTTGTACAGTCAACTTCAAATGCTTGCCCTTCAGCTTTCTGCTGAACGTAATCAAAAAATTCACGTGAACGATCTACTGGAAGAAGGCATGAAATACATCCTTAAAAAGTACGCTCCACCTGAAAGCTAAGCCTTATAACGGCTTAGCTTTTTCCTTCGTAAATCTGGATAACATCGATCCGTTCATGCCCAACCTCTCGGCTCACGATTAACGCCGCATTATCATAGCTGTATCCCCTCTGAATCTCTTGTTCCATTCGATCCTGTACATATCCATACCGCAAGCCGTGAAATGTCAGGCTTCGGGAAGTTCCATCCCTACGATCCGTGCGTTGATTCAAGCCGATTTCTGTAAGTACCTTATCTCGATGATGCTCCACAAACTTCTGCATTCGGTTGACGACCTGATGCGTTTTCTCACCCGGCCTTACAAACAGTCGATCCCCGCGCTGCGTGGAAGCCATTCTGCGCTCCAATACACGCCTTCCAGAAGGGCTCAGAGCCACTTCACGGTGTTTCCCGTTCTTTGCCTCCCCCTTGACCTGATAAATGCCTGTACGCAGCGCATATTCGGCCTGAGCACGGCTTACAGCTGCCGCTTCGGTAATTCGAAGCCCCATTGTTCGTGCTAAAACCATACAATCGGCTACATTTTCGTTCTTCAGCTCCACTGCGATCTGTAGCATTCTGTCATATTCGGATGTTGTCCAGGCACGATCCCCATTGACTTGATGGGTCGTCCCGATCGTTAGTCCATACTCCTCCTGAAGCTTAGCGTTATCCGAAATGCCATACCGTGGCCGCTGGATCTGGTCGTGCATATACCGCAAGGCCGAAAGATCGCCCTTAATCGTCTTTGCACCAATTCCCTGCTTCAAACGTTCCGCTATGAATGCGGCAACGTGCTTATCGTGAATGTTTCGCACATTCTGCATCTTAAAACGATCCAGACAGAACCTGGCGAACATCAAACAACTGTCTTTGTACCGATCCCTGGTCGCGTAGCTGCCTTGCCTGGTGTGTTTGAATAGCTTCTCGATCTGTACCTCAACCGTTGACTTACCCACGCTTTTCCCCCCTCATATATCCGAGGTATTCGTCTAAAAGCCCTGCAACTGCGGCTCGTTCCTCCTCCGAGTCTGGTTCCGTGATGAACCAAATCAGATCCTTTTTGAGTTTGTCGAGTTTCCCCTGAACTTGTTTTTGCTTTTGTTCTCTCCGAACATCCTTCAGATCCGGGCCTGTATCCTCATCCCGTAGTTGGTCCACCATCTTGATTATCGTGGCCGTTTTGATCTCCCCAGCGACCTGAAATGTCCGGAAAAGCTCGTTTTGTTGTTCTCGATCCAAAGAAGCAATTTTATTTCCAGCTACCAGACCAATTCGCCCCTTCGATACTTCTTGTTGAAATTCCGGAATCAAGTACAGCAGCTTTAACAGCCTACGTAGGCTGCTGTCGTCCAGTTGGAGGACACTGGCCACATCATGACGGTCAAAGTGTGCATCTTGCACACGTTTACGTCCTGGCTTAATCCCCCAGGCTTCATAAAGGACTTGAACCCTCCGGGCCTTCTTCATTAGATCCTTTTCATCCCCTCGCCGGGCTTCATTTGTCGTAACCAGGAGATATACGGCTTCTTCTTCGGAGCAATGGACTTGTCGCACAGGCACTTTGGCCAAACCTATACTGGTTGCAATACGTTTCCGTTGATGGCCACTCAAAACAGTACCGTCTGGCCGGATCAGCAAGGGCTCCTGTATCCCCACCTCGGCAATACTGGCTTTAAGAGAAGCCTCTTCACGCATACTTAGTTCCGAATTGTATTTCGAATTCTCCGGATGATCCTTTAGATCCACCACACTCCAAATCTCAATCCGATCCTCATATCTCACGTCGTTTCCTCCTTCCCTTCCTCCGGACCTGTGAAGACCGAGGAACTTGTTTCCGAGTGTCTGAACAGGTTTCCGCGCGCAGCGCGTTGGCCACTTTTCTCCCTGCAGACAGACTGCCCCCAGGTGCAGATAGGTTCTGTTCTCGTCACATCTTCGTTTGCGAAGATGCGTAAAAACGCCCTTAACCCTTGTGGCTCTAAGCGAGTATCCGGTTTGCCCAGGCGCTTTCTCTCTGTCATCTTCTCAAGAAGATGACAGAGAGAAAGCGCCCTTCGAGCATCACAGTTACTTTTCCTCATGTGCCCACGTATGTAGTTCGTGCTATGAGTACTGTAGTGGAGTATCCCCTAACGGGGCGATGCTTCGCATCGGACTCCCAGCGATCCAGCTCAACGGCTTGCCGCTTTGCGGCCGACCCTTCGGGTCGAATCACTTTCGTGCTGATTCATACAAAATTACCGTCCAGCGAAACGATAATCTCGACTACCTACTTTTTCAGCCAATCCAGCAGCCGCAAGCGACTTTGGGGTAGATAGTTATTGGCCTTACATTATGAACTTCCGAAATCTCAGGCCGGCACGTATGCCGGCTTTTTACTTCACCAATCTCAGAACAGGACGTGTGTCCTCTTTCTGGTATTCTTGGATGGTGTCCCGAATGGTTTTGCGAATCCGGCAACTGACCATCACTTTGTACTCACGTTCTTTCAATTCCAATTTCTCAATCATTGTTGTACAGGCTGCATAAGCCTTTGAATTTTCTTCAAGCTCCGATCTTGCACTCTTCATCTCTGCAATTGCTTGTTTTACATCGTGCCATATCTTACGCATGTCTTTTGTCACCACAAAATCATCCATGTTCAATTCCTCCATTGATCAATTTATCTATAAAAAAAGCTGATACATCAGGCAATTCGCCTGTCGTATCAGCTCCTAAGCGCAACAAAAAAACCTCATTATGAGTAGCACAAAATCGCCACTACTCTAACCGGCTTCCGTCTTAAAACTATTTATGACCCCACTCATTTACACATACCAGGGCAAAGAAAATAAAAAGATGCCTATGATCCCAGTGTTTGCCCAAAGACTTCAAGAGTCCAAAGCTATTATTTTTGGAAGTTCAAAACCTCCACGTCCCTCTTTTACTGATTATTCAGCAAAGAAAATTATTAAGTATTTCGTAATGTCACTCATTATATACATCCCTCAAATGTTTATCAAGAATCTATCATTTGCCTTAATTCAGCACTTAAACTTAAACTTATGTATAGTTCGACAAATCCGTGTAAATAATTCCGCCTATTATGACTATACTTATGTACACACAAAATTTACTATAAGGGCGGTTGAAATATGGAAATAAACTCCAATTGTATTACATCAAACAACGAAAGGAATGCAGATGTGCAGCCATACTCTCTTAATCTAAATTCGCACGAGGTCCAGGTTGTCGGCAAACTAGATGTCGCCAAAATTAAACAACTGACTGGAGTCGATCTCCCTTCAGATCTTGTACAAATGTACCCCGGTGCAATAAAGCACGTACAGCGAAATCATCCCGGTATTATTGAACAATACGGTCACCTAATTCCCAGCATGATTTCAAACCCAGATTATGTTGGACAGAATCCCAAAGAGAAAAATAGCGTGGAATTAGTTAAGGTCATCGGGCCTCACTTGCTTTTAGCAATCAAATTAGACCCATCCGGGTATATATTCTTATCCACTTTCTTCGAACTTGATAATGGAGCTTATAAAGTTCAGAAAAGGCTTAAAAGTAAACGATTAGTGCCGTATATCTAATGTTACAAGAATGCCCAAACAAGTTGACAGCACACTGCTCCTTCTGTAAAATGTAAAGTAACGGTTACATATACATTGTATATGTTATATAATTTCAATTTTCGCATAATACTATAAGTTAAGGATCATTAGAGGTGGGAAAGGTTCCCCACGCGCTTGTCGAAAGGCAAGTTACCAGAGATCAGGATACGCCGCCCTGCAATATGATCCTAAAACGAAGGCCCCCATAAAGGGGGCCTTTTTTGCATTCACTATTTCGTAACTACAACTTGATCTTTTTTATCAAGGAAAAAGGAGTATTGCTAAGGTTCATTTGCATTTATTGAACAAATTCACTCAAAAACGAGTTATACACTTTCAACAATATGATGAACTGGTATTGCCACGTATATCTTTATTGGGATACAATTATCTTAGAAAACTTACTGAATAGTTTACTACAACGGTTACAAATAACCTTATTAGTTAACGAATAGCTATAAAGGTTATAAAAAAAAGCACCCAATGTGTTGGCGCACATTGAGCACTATTTATACAAAACTGCAGGTAGCACGATCCTAAATGACCCTTTCTGAATTCGACACTCTGATCAGGGTCATTTTGTTTTTTTCGTAACTATAATTAATTGAAGTATGAAGGCAAGTAACACTATCAAAAATTCTCCAAACTGAATCATCAAGCCCCCAAGTTTCACAAACTCGTCCATGTATCACCCCTCCTTTCTCAAGGAAGGTCTTTCCTGCAGCTTGTACAAATCAATTATAATTGTTTGCAGCAATAAACTCTACAGTCCCTTTTTTTTATTATGTAATTTCTTTTGTCAAGTTGTTATTTAAAGACTGTTGTATCCAATTTAATGATCATGATCTCGTTTCGTCAATACATTGGTCAATCTTTTTTATTCCTCCTCCATAAGCCTTTATAATCTTGTAAAAAGTATTTTTCTTCATACCTAATTTTTTCATGAATTCCACTGCCTTCAGCTCACCTTTCGCCCAGTTTACATACTCGGCATCCAAGATGCTCTTCTGACCTGGCGTCAGTGTATCCAAATTGATCTGTGGTCTTCCCAAGTGTTTACCTTGTTTCTTTGCTTCAGCGATCCCTTCAGCTTGAGCCTGTTTAATCCCTCTTCGCTCCTCTTCAGCCAACCAGCTGAGTATCTGAAGTACCAGATCCATGATAAGTTGTCCAATTCCCTCTAACTGGTCATACTTACGCGTATCCAAAATGGGAATATCAATCACCACAACATGGATCTTCGCCTCAATTAACCATTGCCACTCCTTCAATATTTCCTGCTTATTGCGACCAAAACGATTGATGGATTTTACAAACAGGGTATCCCCTTCTCTTAGCACACGCTTTAAAAGTTGATACTCTGGCCGATCAAAGTTTTTTCCGCTAGCTTTATCAACGAAAATATAAGCTTCTTCAATTCCTTGTTCACGTAAAGAAGAAACTTGACGATCCTCATTCTGATCTTTAGTTGAAACTCGAGCATATCCATACTCTCTAGATTGGCTCCCCATTAGAACCTCCATATTGTTTATAAAGATTATAATCCGATTACAAACGTTTTCTAATTAGATTATATCACCTTTATAAACTGATTTTCTTGGATATTTTATGGTTTATAAACCTCTACCTTTACGGACGAACGTTGAAATTAAAAATATCTTTACTATTTGCCTATCTATTCCAAACAGATAGCCTTTATGAGATTATATGAGAAGTGTGACAATACAAAAAAACGAGGTGTCCATTTTTGATCTTGAGTAGCGAAGATACAAAGAAACTTAGAACCATCACTCTTATTGCTTTATTTTCAGATGATGATCTCCTGGAAACCCTGGTGTTAAAAGGGGGTAACGCTTTAGATATTGGATATGGTTTCAACTCCCGTGCATCTATGGATCTCGATTTCTCCATGTCTCAAGATTTTGAAGACATTGGTTTAACTGATCTGGAACAAGTCAGGCAAAAACTCGAAGATGTTCTTTCAAGAACATTTATTGAATACGGATACCAAGTTTTTGAGGTTAAGATAAAAGCTAAGCCTAAACAACAAATGGCTGAAAATCAAGATTTTTGGGCTGGTTATGAAGTGAATTTTAAGATTATTGAACCAGAAAAGTACGAAGCACATAAGGATAACTTGAACTGGTTATCTAATAAGGCAATCTCTGTGACGGGTACCAAAAAGAATATCACTATTGACCTTGGAAGATTCGAATATACAGGAAGTATAAAAATGATTGATAACATTGAAGGATTCGAAGGATATTTAGTGCCTATTTATACCCCTACGTTAATAGTCCTAGAGAAATTGCGTGCAATCTGTCAACAAATGGATGATTACTGGATCCGAATAGGTAAGGAGGTAGGATCTAAGCCTAGACCAAGAGATTTTTATGATATTTACACCATTTTAGAAAGCCCTGCAGTTGAAGTAAACTTTGAAGACCCTGAAACATTGACTCATCTTGAAGAATGTTTCAAGGCTAAGCGCGTTCCCATTAACTTTCTTTCAAAGATGTCAGAAACCCGAGAGTTTCATAGGCGAGATGAGCCAAAACTTAGAGAGACTATCCAGGTAAAGGAAAACTATCGAGGTTTTGATTTTTATTTTGACTATGTACTAGCACTTATACAACAACATGATCTTCTTTCTCTTGAAGAAGCTAAATAAAAAACCTTTGAGCACATAGTGCTCAAAGGTTTTTTAAATTAGTAAAGTTTTTTGGATAGTACAATCGCCAACGTTCCGAATATTCTAGTTCAAAAACGTTATACGTTAAATAAAAATCGTTTTTCATTGGAAAAGAGCTCATGATTTTCAAAGCTGTATCACTAAAACCTGCACACTCCATATAAAATCCAATCGTCTGATGATAGGGATATGTGTAATCTAAATTCTTAAGATACATCCTCATTTTATTTGCTGAAATCTTGCTCTTAGCACGTTCATATACACTTAATACCTCATATACCCCACCACAATAATCAGGTCGAACAGCTATATCGATTAAAGTTCTTTCCAGATCAGTAACAGTTATTTCATTAATTGTTTTGACCCCTAAATTGTTTGTATTCCGTCCATTTATTAAATAAATTCGCTGTCCCTCGTACTCAAAAAAATTATTCGTTTTTCTCATGGGCTTTGAGAAAGCAGCATCAATATCCTTTTGTGCCAGATCCCCGGAAGGTGTGTTACTCGTATACCTTTTTTGTGATTGTTCTTTATTAATGTATATTGATTTGAGATTTTCATTAGTCAAATCATGAAAATAAACTGCCGAATAGTGGCTCAGATAAACTCTAGGATAAAGAGATAAAGCAAGTTCAGTAGGAGATACTTTTTGATTTCTAAAGATGTAACGAGTAGTCTCAGCTATTTCAATTTCTTTTAGGATTCTTTTCTTTACCACAAGAAAGAAAATGAACTCTTTAGGAGTGGTAGTTTTAGGTAATCTCCATTCTCTCTCATGAGTAAAGAGAATACCGTTTATTTCCGCAAAATTAAGTACTTTTTTGCCAAGTTTTTTAAGCGCTGAAATAATATCTTCTTGGTATAACTCCATAATTTGATATCGATTTAAACGCCCCATAAAAGCTCCTTTTTTTAAATCTTTCGAATACAATAAGGTGTATACACCTTATTGTACTGTAAAAAATGAATAAAGTCAATCGAACCACGATTTTTTTTAAAAAAAAGAGAAGCACTGATGGGGTGTATACACCCCATCTTACACCTTATTTTTTTTGTTGTCAAACCAGGACTTTACCCCAATAAAAACAGGGATTCCAAAAGGAAAAGTTCCTGGAAACTTTCAACATTCATCACCAGATTTAGTAATAGAGTTTTCCGTAAAACATATCCTAAAAAATCCCCAGGAATTTTTTCCTTTTTCCGTGCGTTTCTACTCTGGAAGCAATTTCATCGAGCTTCCGATCGGCTCGAACTTGGGCTTGCTGAATTTCATTGAGCACTTGGGTTACTTGCGTGTTAATCCCCTCCGACGCCGCCGCAACTTCTATCCGGACTCGCTCATCCACGACCTGATCAATTTTATTCGAAAGCATGGCCACAGCTTTAAGCAAATCATCCATCTTAGCGTGCAGCATAGCGACCTCTTTACTGCTATCTGGCGTAGCGACTATAGCCGTTGAGTCGCTATTTTCAACGCTAGAATACCTTGCTACAACTGAGCTTATAGCGCTCTCGTACTCGGCTCCGCGCGTTAATAAGTCTACCAGTGCTTTGAAGGCAATAATATCGTGATCAGTGAAGCCACGCCTGTCTTTTTCGTCTTTTGTGAACACATAGCCAGCTTCTTCAAGACTTCTTGCGTATTTATTGACTGTAGAGCGACCTATATTTAACAGTGTTGCGACCTGAACTGTACTATAGACAAAGTTTAACGGTTTATTACTCACGGAAAATCACCTCGCTATGTACATTCGCTAAATCCACGCAAAATCCCTTGTTGTACCTAGTTTTTTCGTGCTATCTAAGTGCGGCGTCGCTTCGCTCCGTTCCGTGCGTCTCACCTCGCCGTGTGGAAAACGAAAACCACGTTTACCACAAGCCTCGGTTCGAAGCACGGCTATGTGAACGACCTGAATCGTCTCTTAGCCATGCCCCTTTTATACGTGTTTTGCGTGAAACCCATGAAAGGAAACCTCGCTGATGCGAGCTCGTCCTCACTTCGTGAGAACGGAATTTAAAACATATCTCCCCACACCCACCCCTGCATTCCGTGCCCAATGATGCATTTGGGCACAACCCCCATCAAGGGGGGTTGTAAAACCGTCATCAAACGCGCCTAGGTCGTGCTTTATCGCGTATAGTCCTACCTAACTTTGACGGCCAACCTGAGTTTAAACTCACACGGACGGGTCTTTGGCTGGGGGCGTTGGAGTCACAACTCCCCATCTAGGAAAGATGCAGGGGCATCTACGTAATAGACGATGTCCCACCATCTAACGGCACTTGTCACCCTCAGACACGCCTGCAGTACGTTTTCCTGCTGCTCTCTTCGAGGGGATGAGGACGACTAACCTCATAAGCTTTTAACGTCGTTTTGGGTGGCATTGAGCGCCCGTTATTTACTTGAACTTCGATTTTTTAAGCTGTGTTTTGGGAATCGTGTACTTCCCTATGTATTTAAAAAGCTCTTTCTTGCCTACCTGATCACAGGCCTGGCATGCAATCACCTCACCGTTTCTTGGTAGACCGGCTTTTCCCTTTGGTCTTAAAATCCTCTGGCCGCGCTAAATTGTTCCGATCATCCTTCTTCAGCTGCGTGAAAAATCCCTGATTACACTTACTACAGAGGATTTTTCGATCTCCCATCTCTTCCTGAACACGGATGGTGTTTGCACAGTTCGAACATCCATAGGTCAACGCACCATACACCGTATTAGCCCTTCTGCGCTCAGCCAAGCGTCTTTCCCTGTTGTCTTTATACCGATGAAGCTGGTCGGCTCTCTGCTTGGTTGTAGACGCCCTCATGACGGTGTTTGTGGAAACACCTGTTGATTGCTTACGACCCACCAAAATGCCCTCCTTTTTGTTTTAGGCAATAGGAAATCAGGCCTTCGACCTTCTTTTTTCAAAAAAAGTTCGAAAGCTTCAGCTCAACCTATGCGATTTTTATGTATGATCACGTGCCGGCACGAAGCCAGGTACGATGGATCCCTGAAACCAAAAAAGCCTTGATCCCCCGCGAACGGAGATCAAGGCTACTCTACCAAAATTTATCGAGATTACGACTATTCTCATGTTGCCCACGCATGGCCAAGCATGATACAATGTCCGTAATTCAAGTCATTGTTGTTTAAGTGTCCTGTTTCTTTCCGATTCGTGGTCGGTTGAGACAGCTACTCCGGATGGGGATCCGGTTTAGCCGCTTGAAACGATGGCTTGTAATTATTTTTACCTACTATACCACAACTGCTAGATTGATAGATAGACGTTTTGAGAAATTTAGGGAACCGGCATACTGCCGGTTCCCTTTTTTCATTCTTGGATCTTCAGCTCTCCTGATCTAAAGTAAACTTCAGATAATACTGGACTGCCTCCATGTTAGATATCCCATCCGGATAAACGCCTTCGGCCTTCAGAGCACTACCCAGAGCCTCCAAAATCCTCAAAAAGGATTGATCCGCGTAATCTGGACCTACATGGTCATAGGCAAATTTGAAGTTCAGGTTCTCGAGCATGGCCGTGATGGCCTGGATCTGCAGGTCTACACCTCCAAAGATTTCAGAGTTACCTTCCACCACAATTTCATTAGCATCTGCGCAATTAAAATTCATTTTAGTTCGTTCCATGGCTATACCTCCCACGTTTAATGTGGCGCCTGGGCGCTAAAATCGTCTCTACTGGACTTATCTGCGTTGTAGAAGACTACATCTCCATCCTCCACATGATACACCTTCAGGTACGAATCCAGGATGTTTGGTCTGTAGCCTTCCATTCTCCATTGATTCATCAGCGGTGCATGGATGTACTGCAAGTGTGGCTCCTGCAGGTTACCGTTCTGGATCGACTCAATATTGAAGTTGACCACGATGTACCCGTCTCGCAGGAACACCGGTGATTTCCTCGTCAGTCCCCCGTTCAGGCGGCCATACTCGGCCAGATTCGTCCCCTGAGCTACGGCTAAGGTGTCGACCGGGATACTGTACTCGCCAAACCAGCGCTGAATGGATGCATTGGCACGTTCAGGCGTGACAGATGCGTTCGATGGGATCTCTTTTGGCCCAATGAACGTTTTGAGCTGTTCCGGAAGGAGCAGCTGCGCATATCCACCGACCGGTGTTTTAAGTTTTGTGAACTTCAGCACGTAATCGCGCATGAAGATCTGCCTATCTACACCGACTTTTTCTTCAGCTGTGAGGTACTGATCGTACCGCCAGTACCCGACATTCTTGATGTCACCCAGATTCACATCCCGGTACCGGTCATTCAGTATGACGTACCGCTTAACCTGGTCTTCCGGAGAACCAATTTTCACAAGCGGCTTATCGTTCGTCTGGTAGTACAGATCGACCGGGATCGGCGTGCCGCCCTCCTTACTCACGTAAGAGAATGTCGGTGTGATCCGGATACCGTCCTTCTGGCTGTACATGTTTCCCTTCGTCTTGAAGTCAAACTTGAAGTGATATCCCTGTTTCACGGCCACATTTTTCATGCCAGTTAACGGGTTGCTGCCTGGACGGATCGGCAGCGTGTAACGATCCGGATTTCCTCGCGGATCTCCATCGATGCCATTTTGACCGACCCAGTAGCTTACACCAGACGCATCCTTGCTGCCTTTGTAGATACGGAAGACGCGCTCCCAGTTATAATCTGCGATATCGGTAATCTGGAAGTCATACAGACGGCCAATGACCTGAACGGAAACCTCGTCAATCGCCGCATGGTTGGCCAGATTCAGGTTCGCGTCTGGTTGCATGTCGTATCCAAATGCCGCATTCTCGGCAATATTCCGGAAGTACACCTGGTAGTTCCCTTCGTCTACCCACACCGGCAGATTGAACGTGGTGTCGAGCTGATCCACCGGAATGTCGATCCAGTTGTCTTTCGGGATGAACTGCGACTTGGTCGCATTGTACACGTCAAACGGGAAACGGACTTGCTTCGTCCGGAAATACTTGGCGTAATCCCGGTTTCCGTACCCTGGATACTGTGCCGCATCCAGATGCTGGCCAGATGTCGGTATCCGGACGGTGAATGGCCTGTCCAGGATCAAGGCTGAACGCGTCATGTCGGGTTTCGTCTTCTGGTTATGCGGCTGATCATCTGACACCGAAGAATAGTTCACGACGGGTGTGTGCACGGTGACAGTATTTATGCCGCGGATCTCGTATTCCAGTTCTTCCTCGGCTGCCTCAACGCTTCCAGGAGCTACAATGTAATGAATCTGACCTGTACTTGGCTGATCCTTCTTGTTTGTCTTTTCGGTCGGGATGTAATTATACGGGCTGTACAGTACGTCCCTTCCGATCTGCACCGGCGCCGGGATCTGGCCAGGCTGCGGCCCCTCCTTGGCGGTTCGCTGCTTGTTCATGATCGTTTGACCCTTGAACACCAGGGAGTCGTTTTCCACTTGGATATCTGGCACGGCAGCTTCTGCATAGGACTGAAGATTATCTTCCCTCATGGATGGTTGTCTTGTTCCTCCGTCCCTGGTTTGAGGCGGACTAGGCACGATACCGGGCTGCGGAGCCGGGTATTTATCACCTGTCGTCTCGGCCTGAAACTCGGGCGGCGTGTATCCTTCTGGCGTAATGGTGATCTCACTTCCAGCGAACGCGTAATTCTGGAGTACCGCGTCCTGAATGTTGTACACGCTCAGTTCACCAATCGTCCAGTACGCATATGGCCGGACGACTGCGTACTCGGGGTTCCGTTCATCGTTAACCGACCTTGGAATGTCATAGACCGTGGTTGTGCCACCACCTGGCAGGGAAACCGTTCTCCCATCTTTCCAAGTCAAAGTCCATTTCTGATTGACCTTGACCGTATAAGTGCATGTGCCAGTCATCTGTACGAATTTATTCTGGAACAAATAATCCCGGCTGAAGACGTTCCCGTACAGGCTTTCCGATGTCGGGATGCCCTTCAGGACATCGAACCGTTCGTTCCCTCGCAGATCCGCCTTGATCATGCCACTGACAACTGGCTCCATCACCCTACCATCGATGGTGCGTCCTGGAGCCGGTCGGGTACATGTCGGGCCATTCGTTGTTCCTCCCCCACCCTTGGGCTGGTAGTAGAAGTACAGGTAATAGACCGGGTACTGTCCGTTGTAGATGAACTCACCAGGATCTCCGTTCACCCTTGATAAACCTGAAGGATCTCCTAACATACTTTTCTTATAGCCCATGTAGTCATATCTCTCGCCAGGAGCGGTATGCCTAAAGTTGTACGGCCTGTCCTTCACCAGTCTTACTTCTTGGTTGGCGAACCCGTCTACACCGTTTAAGCTTTGTCCTGTGGTTGTCCAGTATTTTATTATGGCTTTACCTTCAGGCGGTTCAAGTTCGATTTTGAAGAGTGTCGGGAAGAAATATTTCCAGCCATCCACGTTTGGCCCAAAAACTTTACCGTCTTTTTCTTCTTCAGCCCTCCGATCAACTGCTTGCTTTTTCGGAGTAAGCACACCATCTTTTACGAAAACTTTTTTCCTTACCACATTTGTTCCAATTCCAGTAGGATTAGATTCTCTATACGAGTATGCGGCAGTAGAAGTAGCGTCTCGATAGTATTTCAGATCTTTATCTCTCATTTCTTCTGTTCTGGATTTTGCAAAGGTTTGTTCGCCAAGGTTTGTTCCATCTGCATGTGTCCAGTTAAAATCAAACAACTTGACACTAATGTCTTTAACCTTTCGGTTAGATCCGAATGTGAATTCATAAGTTCCACCATCTACAGTAGGAACTACCGAATCCGGATGGTGACCATCTCCAGTCCATTGGCCTGAAGTATTGCTCCACACTTCGTAGTAGACCATACCTACAAAGTAATAAACATTCGTATTGTCCTTGTCCTGCAATAGTCTATTAGAGCTGATTGAGTATACACCTGGCTCGGCTTGGACTGGACGAAACGTAAATAATAGAAGTACAGAAGACAGTATAAATACCAGGCTAAGTAAAGTGCTGATCACACGTTTCATATTCACTGATCAGCCCTCACTTGAAGGGATTAACGATCGCTACAGCATAGTCTTCTAGCCCACCGTCTTCCAGTAAGATATAGTCTGCTTGATTAAGCTTAAAGTTCTTCCATCCCTCATAATTTTGAACATATTTCCCATTCTGGAACTTATCTAATCTACTGATTAGAGGAAAATAATTCATTCCAGTTTTATCTTTGTTGTCTACAAAGAGGTTATCAATCACTCCTCGTCCTCGTACAAAACTATTCTGCACTAAGAAGCTAATAGGGTTACCTCTGCGATTGCTACGGATCTGAATCATATAATCGTTTTGAACTTTCACTATCTCCATATCATAAATCACTTGGCCATTACCTAATTGGATCGGAAGGTCACTTTGCTTGATTATTTTCACTCCCGAATATACTTCATCTTTCATATTTTTATAAAAATTAATGCTTTGTGTGTATGCCTTGAAATCACTGAGCTTCGTCAGCTTAAATTCCTTATTGTCCGTACTCCGGAAGTCTTTGTTCCCGATCCAGACCCAGCGGCCAATCTTGTCCCATTCCACCGTTTGGCCAAGTCCTTCACTG
>NZ_RIAS01000033.1 GCF_003719335.1 Paenibacillus amylolyticus | reverse complement strand
CGACGGGAATATCGGTTGGATCAGTTCCCGGTGCGGCTATTGCAGCTGGCCAGCTTCTCGTTTGACGTGTTCGTGGGCGATATCGCACGCACGCTGTACAACGGAGGCACGATGGTCATTGTGCCGAAGGATGACCGGATCGATCCGTCTCGTTTGCACCACTGGATCGAGCAGGAGCAGGTGACTATTTTTGAGTCGACGCCAGCGCTCATTGTGCCGTTTATGGACTATGTGCATGAGCAAGGGCTGGATATGAGCCACATGGAGCTACTCATCACCAGTTCGGACAGTTGTAGCGTCGCCGATTATCGTACCTTGCAGGAGCGCTTCGGATCAGTGTTCCGAATCATCAACGCTTATGGGGTGACGGAAGCGGCGATTGACTCCAGCTTCTACGACGAGCCACTGGAAATGCTGCCACAGACAGGGCATGTGCCTATCGGCAAAGCGTGGTTAAATGCGAAGTTCTACATTGTGGATGCCCATCTGAATCCTGTGCCTGTAGGTGTGCTGGGCGAACTCGTTATCGGCGGAATTGGGGTTGCGCGTGGATACTTGAATCGTCCAGAGCTGACGGAAGAGAAGTTCGTAGACAGCCCGTTCGCCGCGGGTGAGCGGTTGTATCGCACGGGCGACTTGGCGCGATGGACGAAAGACGGCAACGTGGACTTCATCGGTCGGATGGACAACCAGGCCAAAATCCGGGGGTACCGGATCGAAACAGGAGAGATTGAGTCACACCTACTACAGGTGGAAAATGTTCGCGAAGCAGTCGTGCTGGTTCGAAATGACGCAAACGGGCAGAAAGTGCTATGTGCATATTACACACCGGATACAGGAACAGATCTGGCAGTAAACGATCTGCGCGGAGCGTTGGCACAGGAGTTGCCGGGGTATATGATTCCATCGTACTTCGTGAGGATGGAGCGTCTTCCTCTGACGCCAAACGGCAAGATTGACCGGAAGGCGTTGCCAGCGCCGGAAGGGGAGGCAGGAAGCGGAACGGAGTATGTTGCACCGCGCAATGAACTGGAAATAAAGTTGGCCTCGATTTGGCAGGAGGTGCTGGGGCTTACGAAGGAGATCGGCGTGTACGAGAACTTCTTTGACATTGGTGGTCACTCTCTACGGGCAACGTCATTGGCGGGCAAGGTATTTAAGAAATTAAATGTTAATCTGCCGCTGCGCGACGTATTCCGCCACTCGACTATTGCATCGATGGCCGAGGTAGTCGCCCGGATGGAGAGACGGGAGCATGAGGCCATTCCTCAAGCGGATTTAAGAGATTACTACCCTCTCTCCTCTGCGCAGAAGCGATTGTTCATTCAGCACACGCTGGATGGGGCAGATCAGCTTTATAACATGCCGGAACTGGTGCAGTTGGAAGGTGAGTTTGATTTAGAACGTTTTGAAGGTGCCGTGCGCAAATTGATAACACGCCATGAATCACTGCGCACAAGTTTTGAAGTTGTGAAGGGTGAAGCAGTTCAGCGTATTTACCAGCAGGTTGATTTTGCTATCGAACACCATCAAGCAGATCCAGAGGATGTGGCTCAAATCGAGCAGACCATCCGCAGCTTCGTTCGTCCGTTCGACCTTGGCAAGGCGCCGCTTCTACGCGTCGGGGTCATAGAACTGGAGCGGGACCTGCATATTCTCCTTTTCGATATGCATCATATTGTGTCCGACGGTGTATCGATGACGATTGTGATGGATGAGTTCTCAAGTGTTTATGCTGGTGAAGAACTGCCTTCATTGCGGATTCAATACAAGGATTATGCCGTTTGGCAACAGTCTAAGGATTACCAAGACCGGATCGGACGGCAGGAAGCGTACTGGCTGAAAACCTTTGAAGGCGAACTGCCGAGGGCCGATTTACCGCTGGACTATGAACGGTCTGCGATTCGCGATTACGAAGGCATGCATCTGGAATTCGATGTTGACGCTACTCTCTCTGAGCGGCTACGTCAATTGGCGGCCCAGCAAGAAAGCACGCTGTACATGGTGCTGCTCGCGGCGTATACCTTGTTGCTGTCCAAGTATAGCGGGCAAGAGGATATCATCGTGGGTACCCCGGTGGCGGGAAGAACGAATGCCGATTTGGAGCCGGTCATCGGGATGTTTGTCAATACGTTGGCGCTCCGTAATCGTCCGTCGGGGGACAAAACATTTTTGTCCTACCTTGAAGAAGTGAAGGAGACCGCTTTGGGTGCTTTTGAGAACCAGGATTATCCGTTCGAAGAGCTCGTAGAGCGTTTGAATGTGAAGCGGGAACCGGGCCGCTTCCCGTTATTCGATGCTGTTTTCGACTTGCAAAATATCGAAGAACAAGACGTCGAACTGGAAGGGGTCAACCTGAAAAGTGTTGAACTCGACCAGTTGGAAGAAGCCAAGTTTGATCTAACCCTGTTTATGTATGAAAACAACGGCTCGCTGAGCGGAGGCTTCTTCTATGCCACGAAGCTGTTCAAAGAGACGATGATTCGCACCTTGACCGACGATTACCTGCGGGTGCTGTCTCAAATCGTAGAAAATCCACAGCTTGAGCTAAACCGGATTGAATGTCATAAACCAGAGACAGACGGAAAGAATGCGGTTGATTCAATCGAATTTGCGTTTTAAATCTGCAATCATGCCTTTGATGTCTAGTGAAATCTGCACATATCCCAAGTAAGATGGCGAACAACATGCAAGCCCATAGATGCACAGATCCGAAAATAAACGTTTTGGATCTGTGCAGGGCATGCGGTCACTTCATTTTAGGGGAGGTACCCATGAAATCTTTATTTGAAAAGGAAGAACAGTACTGGAACCTTAAGTTTGATGCCAGTGACAGTCTGAGCTTCCTTCCTTACAGTCAACCCTCCAAGTTATCTGCAAGTGGGGAAGCCGAGGTCAAGCCAGGCTTGCTTCACCGCACTCTGCCAATCGAACTCTCGGAGAGAATCATTGGCCTAGCGAGTGGTTCCGATTTGGCGATATACATGGTTGTTTTGGCAGGAGTAAAAAGTCTGCTGTTCAAATATACGGGGCAGGATCAGGTGCTGGTCGGTATGCCTTCTTATCAAGCAGAACCGGATGGGACGCCGCCGCATGAAATCCTGTTCATCAAAACGGCTGTAAGCCATCAGACTACGCTTAAAACGCTGCTCGGGGGAATCAAAACCTCTATCAGCGAGGCGCTGGAGCATCAGCACCTGCCTTTCCGAAAAATGGTGGAGCCGCTCCGTCTGGGTTATACGAAGGATGGCTTTCCAGTCATTAACACTGTGGTCTCCTTCGCCCCGATTCATCCTGAAACGCTGGGCAACCGGATGGCGAACGATATGATTTTTCGCTTCGACCGCGAAGAAAGTTCTCTCGAGTTGGAGATAAGCTATGACGGGCAACGGTATGAGCATGCGTTTGTGGAACAAGCAGCCGACCATCTAGTTCGGCTACTGTCCTTACTTTTATTTCAGCCGGATCTGGAGCTTGGACAAGCCGATGTACTATCTCCAGATGAGAGGGAAATGCTCCTGAATCAATTTAATGACACAGGAACCGGATTTGATCGTGGGCAAACCATTCACGGCTTGTTTGAAGAACGGGCAGCTTTTTATCCGGGTAACGTAGCCGTTGTCATGAATGAAGAGCAGTTAACTTACTGCGAATTGAACGAGCGATCCAACCGCCTTGCGCGGAAGCTGCGCGAGACAGGAGTCGAAGCCGATCAACTGGTCGCGATTCTAGCTGAACGCTCGATTGATATGGTTGTTGGCATTCTAGCAATTCTCAAAGCCGGCGGGGCTTACGTGCCTATTGATCCCGATTATCCAGAGGAGCGTATCCGCTTCATGATTGAAGATTCAGGTGCACCATTATTACTTATTCAAAAGCATTTGCATGAAAAGACTGACTTCGCAGGAACTCGGCTTGAATTAGATCATTTTGTTTGGGAAGACAGTGGGCTCGGCTCCGAAGGTGCACCGGACTCTTCGAACTTAGAACCGATTTCTGAATCGGGAAACTTGGCCTATGTTATCTATACGTCAGGAACGACGGGTAAACCTAAAGGAACGCTAATTGAGCATAAAAACGTCGTACGCCTCCTGTTTAACGACAAGAACCTGTTCGACTTTGGGCCATCCGACACATGGACACTGTTCCATTCCTTCTGCTTTGATTTTTCTGTTTGGGAAATGTACGGAGCGCTACTGAATGGAGGGAAGCTGGTCATCGTACCACCGCTTACGGCGAAAAGTCCCGCTGATTTTCTGGCGCTGCTGAGCCGCGAACAAGTCACGATTCTTAATCAGACGCCAACATATTTTTACCAGTTGCTCCGTAAGGTCTTGGTCGATCATCCATATCATCTACGGATTCGTAACGCTATCTTCGGAGGAGAAGCGCTCAGTCCGTTGTTACTCAAGGGTTACAAGACGAAGTACCCGGAGACAAAGCTGATCAACATGTACGGCATTACGGAAACGACCGTTCATGTGACATATAAGGAAATTACGTGGACCGAAATAGAGGCGGCGAAGAGTAATATCGGCAAGCCTATTCCTACACTTCGTGTGTATGTCCTGGATGAAAACCGCCAACCCGTTCCAATTGGTGTAGCGGGCGAAATGTTCGTGGCTGGGGAAGGCCTTGCGAGAGGATATCTGAACCGTCCGGACCTAACAGAGGAAAAGTTCGTCGATTCCCCGTTTGTGAAGGGGGAGAAACTGTACCGCACGGGCGATTTGGCAACTTGGTTGCCGGACGGCAATATCGAATATCTGGGCCGGATCGATCATCAGGTGAAAATTCGTGGGTACCGGATCGAGTTGGATGAGATCGAGAACCAGATTCTGAAGATTGAAGCTGTGCAGGAAGCCAAGGTGCTTGATCGCGAAGATGCGAACGGTAATAAGCTTCTTGTTGCTTATTACGTCGCAGAAACAAGACTTTCGGCGCATGAACTCAAGGAGGAACTCTCCAAGCATCTTCCGGGGTATATGATTCCTTCGCACTTCATACAGCTTTCGCAGATGCCGCTGACCTCGAACGGTAAAATCGATCGCAAAGCGTTGCCTGCGCCGGGGGAAAACGCGGCCAGCGAAGCCGAGTATGTCGCGCCGAGAACGCTGCTTGAGATGAAAATCGCCCGTGTGTGGCAAGATACGCTTGGCGTTCCGCAGGTCGGAGTAAAGGATAACTTTTTTGAGCTCGGTGGTAATTCGTTAAGTATCATGAGGCTCGTACAGGCTGTTTACGATGAAACAGGTATTGAGATCCCGCTGAACCGCCAATTCCATCATGTCACCGTTGAAGCCATGGCTTTTGGAGAGGGAGACCTGGGGCTGGATCAAGGAGGAGACTCTTTCATCAAGTTGAATAAAACAGGTGATCTTAACGTGTTCTGCTTCCCTCCTGGTAGCGGCTTCGGCATAGGTTACCGAGAACTCGCAAGTAGGCTCGATGGCCGATTCATACTCTACGGCATTGATTTTATCGATGATGCCACCGATTACGACTCCATGCTGAACCGCTATGTGGACGAGATTGTTCGCATCCAGCCAGATGGGCCTTACGTGTTACTGGGTTATTGCTTTGGAGGCAACCTGACGTTTGAAGTAGCTAAAGTGATGGAGAAAAGAGGGCATGTCGTAACGGATGTGCTTATGGTGGACTCGTGGATTAAGGAAACGCTGACGCCTGCTGAAACGTCGGAGAAAGAGCTTGAAGAAATGCTTGCCGATTTTGACGAAGAAGAGAAGGAGTTAATGAGTAACTCACTCGTACGGGAGAGGGTTCATCGGAAGGTCAAAGCGACCTTGATGTATGAGGCCCAGCTTATTAATTCTGGAACGATCCGGGCCCGAATTTATGAACTGATTGCGCAGGACAGCGAGGCGTTTCGTCTGGAACATCAATTGCCGTCCTGGCGGCGGGCAACAAGGCAAGTTTATACCGATTATCGCTTGGAAGGCGCGCATGAAGAATTATTAGAGCTTGCGCGTGTGGACGAAACAGCCGTCGTCATCCGGGATATTTTAGAGCAAGTTAAGCAGCAGATCGAGGCAGAGACTGGAGTACTGCATGGAAGCTGACCAGCAGCCATTTGTTCGAGAACAAGTCACAGAGGAAGCTTCCAAGCGCCAAACCGTTTACGCCACATGGAAAGCATTCCGCTGGCTGATGTCCTATGTAAGCCGTCACAAGGGCTGGATGATCGTCGGTATATTGTCCGCAATTGCTGCGGCCGTCATTGAGATATGGACGGGAAGTCTGATTGAGCAACTGACCACGCAGGCCGAGAAAGGGGCAGGGCCAATCGTACTGCAGATCGTGTATGCCGTCTTTGTGGTCATTCTGATCGGTGTACCGGCCAAATTTTTCATGAGTTTTGGCGTGGAGCGAAGCAGTGCCTCTGCGGTTCAAGATGTCCGTAACGATGTCATGCGTCATATTGGCAAACTTCGGGTCTCCGATTTGGAAAAGCAGCACTCCGGTGACATGCTGTCACGAATCAACAATGATCTGCAGCTCATCCAGCAGTTTATGATTCGGGATTTTGCCCAGTGGTTTTATCATCCGCTATTGTTTATTGGCTGTTTTGCATATTTGATCTACCTCCAATGGGAGCTGATGCTGTACAGTCTGCTGTTATTTCCGGTAGCGTTGCTGATTTCTCAATGGATTGGCAAGCAATTGGAGCGGTTGACGGAGGAAGCCCAGACCAATATGGGCCGAATGAACGTGAACCTCCAGGATACGCTCGGGGGGATGCCTATTGTAAAAAGCTACCTGTTATCCGGGATGTTATCTCGATCCTACCAAGTGTTGCTGCAATTGACAGCTCAAAAAAAACTGGCCGTGAAAAAGCGGGAAGCCTGGGTCAACCCGTTGCTTTCTACACTGATGATCAGTCCGATCATTTTTGCAGTCAGTTACGGAAGTTATTTGATCTATCAAGGACAGTTAGGCGCGGGAGAACTCGTTGCCTTCTTATACTTGCTGAATCTGTGTCTGGAACCGCTGGAACATATTCCCGAGCTTATCACGCGTACGTTCGAAATGGCCGGTGCCTTAAGAAGGGTTTCCGATATCGTTGAGCAGTCAACTGAGACAGAAAATGGCCATTTAATTCCGAAAGCGAACGCAACGCCTATTGAATTTAAGAACGTAACCTTTGGATATGAAGATCACTCTCCGATCCTGCGGAATGTGAGCTTCTCGGTACCGGAAGGCAAGACGATTGCTCTTGTCGGAGCGAGCGGCGGAGGAAAGAGTACGGTGTTTAAGCTGGTTTGCGGCTTTTATCCGCTACCGGAGAAAAGCGAAGGTGAAATCCGCGTGTTTGGCACCCGGATTGATGGTGCTGACCCGGAGCAACTGCGGTCACATTTTTCCGTGGTCACTCAGGATTCGTATTTGTTTAGCGGTACGATTGCCGAAAATATTGGCTACGGGCAAGAAGGAGCATCGATGGATGCGATTATTGAAGCTGCCAAAGTTGCTCAGGCGCATTCCTTCATTATGAAGCTCTCTGATGGATACCAGACGTATGTCGGAGAGCGCGGCGGATTTTTGTCCGGCGGGCAGCGTCAGCGTATCGCCATGGCTCGGGCTTTTTTAAAGGATGCTCCCGTGCTGTTGTTGGACGAGCCTACGTCGGCCCTTGATCCAGAGTCGGAAAGTGCGGTTCAGAAAGCTCTGGGTGTATTGATGAAACAGAGAACAACGATGGTTATTGCTCACCGACTTTCTACGGTACAAAGTGTCGACGAGATTTGGGTCATGGAACAGGGAAATATTGTGGAAAAGGGCACTCATGAACAACTGCTGGGGATGAATGGGCTGTACGCCCAGTCTTACTATCAGGAGTTTACCGAGGCCGCCGAACGCAGGGAGGTGGCGCACACATGAAAAAGGGCGGATGGCTCTCGCAAGTTAAAGAACTTGGCTATTTGCTGACATTTATGAACCGCAAGCAAAAAACTCAGTACGCCACCGGCCTAGCTGTAACGGCACTCACCCAAACATTGTTTCTGATCGCCTTCAGTTTGGTCGTACATAACTTGGTTGATTTCGCCGTGTCCCGAGATACGTCCCTGATGGTGAATGCTTTTATCATTTTGGGCACGGCGCTGTTTCTGGAAAATATCATTTCGCCCTGGTTCATTTACTTGTACCAGCGGAGTGTTGAGCTGACTGTACTGAACATCCGCGAGCGTCTTTATGGCAAGCTGTGCCGGGTCCGTCCGAGATTTCTGGAGCAGACGCACCATGGGGACTTGTTGTCACGGGTGAACAACGACGTAACGACAGTTGAGTTTACATTTTCACAGGTTTACTTCGTTCTGTTGTTACAAGTTGTTTTTTGCATCGGCTCTATTGTTTCCATGGTATTGATCGATTGGCGGTTTGCTGGCGTATCTTTCGTCATTCTGCTATTGTCCTCCGCGGTCAGCCTGAAATTTGCCCGAGATATTCGTGCCTTGTCCGAACAAGGATTGCAAACGCTCGGTAAAATGACCGAAAAATTCAAAGATTTCATGGGCGGCATTCAAATGGTGAAACTGTTTCGCATCCGTTCGATTTATAGCCAGTATGAGGCGTTGAATGAACAGATGACTCAGACGCTACGGCAAACTGCGCAGAAGAACGGGATGCAGGCTGCGGTGAATCATTTTATTAGTTACGTCACGTTCTGTGGCATTATCGTCATCGGTAGTCTTCTTTATGCCTACGGACTGATGGGAATGGGGAGTGTTGCTGCCCTGGCGGTTTTGCAAGTGAATCTGACACACGCCTTATTGAACCTGGGGATGGTTCTGTCTATGACCCAGAATTCACTCGCGGGGGCTCATCGGATTCAAGAGGTACTTGCAGAGGAAGAGGAACCGGAGCGACTAGGATCTCCAGACAGCAAACATTTTTCGGATGCTGCGGTGGAGTTTCGCGATGTGGAATTTTCCTATCAGATGGGTACAAAGGTGCTTGAAGGCATGTCCATGAAGGTGTTTCCCGGCCAGATTGCTGCGATTGTGGGGGCCAGCGGCAGCGGCAAAAGTACGCTGATCAAACTGTTGCTCGGTTTTTATCCGGTGGACAGTGGAGAAATCCTGCTCCAAGGCAAAGCGTTTGGCCATTACACGCTGGATGAAATCCGCAAGCAGATTGCTTACGTTCCGCAGGAACCGTTCTTGTTTGCAGGCACAATCGAGGAAAATATTCGCTATGGCAAGCCGGAAGCCACGGATGAAGAAGTTGTGGAAGCTGCCAAAGCGGCATACGCTCATCACTTTATTCAGGAACTTCCTGAGCAGTATCAAACGTCGGTGGGAGAGAGGGGAGCATCGTTGTCAGGCGGACAAAGACAGCGCATTGCGATTGCTCGAGCGATTCTTAAGAATGCACCGATTCTCCTGCTGGACGAAGCAACCTCTGCACTGGATAACGAATCCCAGCATTGGGTACAGCAGGCCCTGAACGTATTGATGAAGGGGCGTACGACTATTCTGATCGCGCACCGTCTCAGCACCGTGGAACATGCGGATTCGATTACGGTTATGAACCAAGGAACAGTCGTTGAGCGGGGGCGCCATCAGGATCTGCTCGCGCTCGGAGGTTATTACGCCCGGCTTTACGGTTAGCTTATCTACCAACAATCTCTAAAACGGGAGTGTGTCGATGTGAGAGAAAATACCAACAAGCAATACGGATTAACGCAAGCCCAGCGCCGAATATGGTTTATGGAAATTATGAATCCGGGTACGTCCATCACGATGCTTTCCGCAACTTACCAAATTACGGGTGAGATTGACACACCGCTTCTGGAGCAAGCGACGGGTGAAATCGTCAAAACTTATGATGCTTTCCGAATCCGTCTTAGTGGAGATTTACAACATCCAACACAGTGGTTTGAAGAACTGGAGAATGTGCAGGCCAGGATAAGTCACCTCGAATTAGATACAACTGAACAATTTTATACGTGGGTAAACGAAGTAAGCAAAAAACCGGTAAGCGTGTTTGACGAAAACCTTTACCAATTTACTATTATTCATTTTGCGAACGGTCAGGTTTGGCTTAATTTGACGATAAATCATATCATTGCTGACGGTTTGTCCGTAAATGCTTTGTTGCATGCCGTGATGGAAAAATATCTGAAACTGCGCAAAGACAAACGTAAGGAAAAGGGCAAAGAGAATGAGAAAGGCAGAGATATAGACATCTCAGGTAATGATCAGGCTCCCTCCTATTTGGATTATATTTCTGCTGAGCAAGAGTATGAGCAATCACAACGTTATCAAAAAGGCAAAGAATATTGGCTGACAAAGTACAGCACTTTACCTGAAACGACGGGCATTAAATCGGCGCCATCATTCTCCGTTGGCAGTGAGTCCAATAAACTCGCCATCACTTTGGATGGTTCCCGGTATGAACGCATTCTGGCCTTCAGTGAACAATATCAGGTCAGCTTATATACGTTATTTCTGTCTACTATGTATGCCCTGCTGTATAAGCTGACTGACAGCACCGATGTGCCAGTCGGCACGGTTTTCGCCAATCGTACCAGCAAAAAGGAAAAAGAAACCATTGGCATGTTCGTCAGCACCGTGGCTACACGGATTCATCTTGATCCAGACGCTCACCTGCTGTCCCTGATTCAGACCGTTTCCAAGGAAAATACGGCTGATCTGCG
The DNA here is from genome assembly GCF_003719335.1 of Paenibacillus amylolyticus. Taxonomy (GTDB): domain Bacteria; phylum Bacillota; class Bacilli; order Paenibacillales; family Paenibacillaceae; genus Paenibacillus; species Paenibacillus amylolyticus_D. The sequence continues at coordinate 15,285 of NZ_RIAS01000033.1, read as the reverse complement.
GTATCAGAAATATCCGTACAACCAATTGATCCAGGATTTGCGTGAGCAGCATGGGCGCAACGATCTTTCGGAGCTTTTCCGCACATCTCTGGAATATCTTCCTCTGAAAATTGAGGAATACGAAGAAATCAAAGTACGTCTGGAGGCTCATTTTGCCAGACATGAGATGGACGATTTGCTCTTACGCTTCGACCATATGCTGAATGAAGGACATGTCATTCTGCATGCTTCTTACCGTAATGGCTTGTTCGAAAAGGCCGAGATTGATCGGATTATGGAACAGTATGTAACTGTTCTGGATCAGTTTCTTCAGACTCCCGAACTACGGGTACGGGAACTTTCTCTGCTCAGTGATGAGGAGAGACATCGCATATTGGACGTTTTTAACCCGCCGGTGGCAGAGCTTAGCGAGGCAGAGGCATTTCACCGATATATTGAAAAGTTTTCAAGGGAAATACCGGATCATCCTGCAGTCATCTATATGGACCAACAGCTGACGTATGGCGAATTGAACGAGCGCGCCGAACGGCTGGCTTCTCTCCTTCGTGAACAAGGCGTGGGAAGGGAGAGCATTACAGGGATCTGGGCGGAACGTTCGGTCGAACTTTTGGTTGGTGTACTCGCTGTTTGGAAAGCGGGCGGAGCCTATGTGCCGCTAGATCCTGATTATCCAACGGAGCGAATCGAGTATATGCTAAGCGACAGCGAAGCATCGGTGTTGCTCACACAGCGTCACTTGTTGGAGCGGGCCGGAGGTTGGCTGGCTGATGACAGGCTGAAGCTTCAAGCAGTTTATGCCATGGACGATGAGCAGATTTATATTGGGGACGCGGGTGGCATGGAATTAGACTCTGCCGAGAGTACCCCGCAAGACTTGGCCTATGTGATTTACACCTCGGGTACGACAGGACGTCCGAAAGGTGTCATGGTTGAGCATGGTAGTCTCGTAAATACGGCGGATGCATACCGCCTTGAGTACCAACTGGATCAGTTCCCGGTAAGGTTGCTGCAGCTGGCGAGTTTCTCGTTTGACGTATTCGTCGGAGATATCGCACGCACGTTGTACAACGGGGGTACGATGGTGATTGTGCCGAAGGATGACCGGATTGATCCCAACCGTTTATACGGCTGGATTCGGGATCAAAACATTACGGTATTTGAATCGACGCCTGCGCTCATTCTGCCCTTCATGCAACATATCTATGAAGAAAAGCTGGACGTTAGCTCCATGCAGTTGCTGATTACCAGCTCGGATGCTTGCAGTGTCAACGATTATCGTTTGTTACAGGAAAGATTCGGCGGACAATTCCGCATTATTAACAGCTATGGCGTGACGGAAGCGGCGATTGACAGCAGCTTTTACGACGAGCCGCTGGACAAACTGCCGCCGTCGGGCCATGTGCCAATCGGCAAAGCTTGGCTGAACGCCAGATTTTATATTGTTGATGCTGCATTAAAGCCAGTGCCTATAGGTGTTCCGGGTGAGCTTGTCATTGGTGGTGCAGGGGTAGCGCGCGGGTATTGGAACCGTCCCGACTTAACCGCTGAGAAGTTTGTAGAGAGCCCGTTTGTGCCGGGCGAACGTCTGTACCGGACAGGGGACTTGGCCCGCTGGCTGAAAGACGGAAACGTGGACTTCATCGGCCGGATCGACTATCAGGTGAAAATTCGAGGGTTCCGAATCGAACTCGGGGAGATTGAAACGGCTTTGCTACGTTATCCTGGCATTAAACAGGCTGTAGTGATCGACCGTACGGATGAGCAGGGGCAGAAGTATTTGTGTGGTTACGTGGCTGGCGATGCTTCCTTGCAGATAAGCGATCTGCTGTCTCAATTGAAGGAGGAACTACCTGTCCATATGATCCCGGCTCGATTGGTATCACTTGATAAGCTTCCACTCACGCCGAACGGTAAAATTGACCGTAAAGCCCTGCCTGAACCGACCGGAGAGGTAGAAGCAGGACATGAATATGTAGCACCTCGCACATGGCTCGAAACAAGGATTGCGCTCATTTGGCAACAGGTGCTGGGTATTGCGCGAGTTGGCGTTCAAGATGACTTCTTCGAACTGGGAGGGCATTCCTTGCGGGCCTCCTCGCTGGTTTCCAAGATTCGGAAGGAACTGCAAGTCGAGGTGCCACTACGGGACGTTTTTCGCTATACCACGGTTGAACAGTTGGCACAGAGAATCGGTAGTTTAAAGAAGCAGGAGACATACGAGATCACAAAGGCAACCCAGGCAGAGTACTATCCGGTTTCATCTGAACAGAAGCGTTTGTACATCCTGCGCCAGCTTGATGGAGCCGAGCGGAGCTACAATATGTCAGCGGCGCTTCTTCTTGAAGGGGCATTGGATCATACGCGTGTCCAGCAAGCATTCCGGGCACTGATTCAGCGTCATGAGACGCTGCGTACCGGGATCGAGCAGGTTCAGGGTGAGCTTGTACAACGCATCTATGATGAGGTGCAGTTTGCCGTGGATTATTACCAGGCGAGCGAGCAGGAATTAGATCACGTGGTGGAGGCTTATTATCGCCCGTTTGATCTGACCAAGCCGCCACTTCTACGAATCGGCCTGATCCAAGTCGCCAAGGATCGTCACATTCTATTGTTTGATATGCATCATATCGTCTCCGATGGTATTTCGACTGCGTTGCTTTTTGATGAGTTCAGTCGTCTGTACCGCGGTGAGACGCTGGCACCACTACACATTCAATACAAAGATTATGCTGTTTGGCAACATTCCGAAGCTTATGGGCAGATGCTTGAGCCGCAGAAGGAATACTGGCTGGAACAGTTGTCGGGTGAATTGCCTGTTTTGGAGCTCCCGACGGATTACCCGCGCCCTGCGGTGCAGAGCTTTGACGGCCGGACTGTAAAGTTTTATATCGGACAAGAACGAACGGAGAAGCTGAAAGAACTTGCGGCACGGACGGGAACGACTCTGTATATGGTGCTACTGTCGGCGTACTCCATCCTTATGCATAAATATTCGGGTCAGGAAGATCTCATCGTAGGAACACCGATTGCCGGAAGGACGCAAGAAGAAGTGCAACCCATCGTGGGCATGTTTATCAACACACTGGCTATTCGTAGTCGTCCAGAGCGTTCCAAGCCGTACCTTTCCTACCTTGATGAAGTTAAGGACATCACACTTGGGGCCTTTGAAAATCAAAATTATTTATTTGAAGACTTGGTGGAGAGTCTGCACATTGCGCGCGCGACTGGCCGAAATCCGCTCTTTGATACGTTCTTCTCCCTGCAAAATACGGAGAACGAGCGCATTGTCATCGAGGGGCTGGAACAATCGTTTTATCCGCTGGAAAACAGAACATCCAAGTTCGAACTGCTGCTAGATATTTCGGAGTTGGACGGTCAGCTTGAATGTCGGTTGGAGTACGCTACGGCTTTGTACAAACAGGAAACTGCGGAGCGGTTCGCCAGACATTATGGCAAGTTGCTCGAAACCATCGTAGCAGCACCGGACGGAGACATTGCATCACTCGAGATGCTTACGGAAGAAGAAGTGCACGAGTTGATGCACGGGTTTAACGACTCGGAAGCGGACTATCCACGCCAGCAAACCATTCACGGACTGTTTGAAGAACAGGCAGAGCTCTACCCGAATAACGTGGCCGCTGTCATGAATGAGAAGCAATTGACCTACCGCGAGTTAAATGAAAAATCGAACCGCCTCGCACGAAAACTGCGGGAAACTGGAGTCGAAGCAGATCAGTTGGTGGCCATTCTGGCCGAACGTTCGATTGATATGGTCGTCGGCATTCTGGCAATTCTCAAAGCGGGCGGAGCTTACGTGCCTGTCGATCCCGACTATCCGGAAGAGCGTATCCGTTTCATGATCGAGGATTCAGGCGCACCGTTATTGCTGATTCAAAATAATTTACATGAGAAGACGGACTTCGCTGGAACTCGGCTTGAATTGGATGATTTTGTTTGGGGAGATGACAAGGCGGACTTGGGAAGTGCGCTGGATATCTCGAACTTGGAACCGATATCTGGCCCGGGCAATCTGGCTTATGTCATCTACACATCGGGAACAACGGGTAAACCGAAAGGAACGTTGATTGAGCATAAAAACGTTGTGCGCCTCCTGTTTAATGACAAAAACCTGTTTGACTTTGGACCGTCCGATACGTGGACGTTGTTCCATTCGTTCTGCTTTGATTTCTCTGTCTGGGAAATGTACGGAGCACTGTTGTACGGAGGTAAGCTGGTCATTGTACCACCGCTCACAGCGAAAAATCCGGCTGACTTCCTGGCACTGTTAGGCCGCGAACAAGTCACGATTCTGAACCAGACGCCAACGTACTTTTATCAACTGTTGCGGGAGGTCTTGGCGGATCATGCATACGATCTGCGGATTCGCAACGTCATTTTTGGGGGAGAAGCGCTTAGTCCATTGTTGCTCAAGGGCTACAAGACGAAATACCCTGATACGAAGCTGATCAACATGTATGGTATTACGGAGACAACGGTTCATGTGACGTATAAGGAAATTACGTGGGTCGAGATAGAGGCAGCCAAGAGTAACATCGGTAAGCCGATCCCGACGCTGAGCGTATACGTTCTGGATGAAAACCGCCGTCCTGTGCCGATTGGTGTGGCAGGCGAAATGTATGTGGCCGGGGAAGGATTGGCCAGAGGATATCTGAACCGTCCGGATCTGACAGCGGAGAAGTTCGTCGATTCCCCTTTTGCGAAGGGGGAGAAACTGTATCGCTCGGGTGACTTGGCCGCCTGGCTGCCGGACGGCAACATCGAATATCTAGGCCGGATCGACCATCAGGTGAAAATCCGCGGTTACCGGATCGAGCTAGACGAAATCGAGACTCAGCTTCTAAATGTAAAGGGCGTGGAAGAGGCAGTAGTGCTCGCTCGTGAGGACAGCGGAGGCGAGAAGGCGCTTGTCGCTTACTTTGTGGCGGATCGTACGCTGACAGTCAGTGAAATGAGAACTTCGCTGGCGCAGGAAATGCCGGGGTATATGATCCCGTCATACTTCGTGCAGCTGGAGCGTATGCCGCTGACGTCCAACGGTAAAGTCGATCGCAAAGCACTGCCTGAACCACAAGGCGGCATGGAAACAGGCGTTGAATACGTAGCACCGCGTAACCAATTGGAGGCTCAACTCGTGAATATTTGGGAGGAAGTGCTGGGCTATTCGGGCATTGGAGTCCTAAACAATTTCTTCGAGCTCGGAGGGCACTCCTTGCGGGCAATAAACCTTGTCAGCAAAATTCGGAAGGAGATGAACGTCGAACTCCCTTTACGGGATGTATTCCGCTATATGACGGTAGGGTCGATGGCCGAGGCTATTGCCAGCTTAGAAGAAACGAAACATACTTCCATTCCCAAAGCGGAGGAAAAAGCATACTATCCGGTTTCTTCTGCACAAAAAAGGCTGTATGTCCTGAACCAACTGGATCGCTTGGAGTTGAACTACAACCTCCCAAGCGCCTTGCGCTTAGAAGGCGTTTTGGACGAGGCCAAAGTGGAACGAGCACTGGATACCCTGATGGCCCGTCATGAAATGTTACGGACCGGTTTTGAAATCGTTAATGGAGAGCCGGTTCAACATATCCATCCACATGTAGCTTTCAAGGTAGAGAAGCTTCAAGCAAGTGAAGATCAGATTGCGGCCATTCTTGAAGGCTTCATTCGGCCTTTTGACTTGAGCGAGCCTCCTTTGCTACGTGCCCTGCTGATTGAACTTGGAGAAGAGCAATTCCTGCTCGCACTGGATATTCATCATATTGGGTCTGATGGCCTTTCCATGGACGTACTATTGCGTGAATTCGTGCGGCTATACAATGGGGAAAAGTTGCCGGAGATGCGGATTCAATACAAGGATTATGCCGTTTGGCAGCAATCCGAAGAGCAGCGACAGCGCATCAAGCGGCAGGAGGAACACTGGCGTGGGGTATTTAGCTCCGAGCTTCCGGTTCTTGAGCTACCTCTCGACTTCTCGCGCCCGGCTGTTCAGCAGTTTAACGGTCAAACGCTCACGTTTACACTGGATGCAGCGAAAAGTGAAGCCCTTAAACGCCTAGCAGGTGATACGGGTTCGACACTGTACATGCTTTTGCTGGCTGCATACTCCGTATTGCTTCATAAATATGCGGGACAGGAGGATATCGTGGTTGGCACACCGATTGCTGCTCGTTCACACGCCGACCTGCAACCGATTATCGGCATGTTTGTCAACACGCTGGCTCTTCGTTTGGGTCCAGCGGCAGAGCGGACATTCATGGAATACTTGCAGGAAGTGAAGGAAACGACACTTGCAGCCTATGAGCATCAGGACTATCCGTTTGAGGAACTGGTGGAAGCACTTCAGGTGAACCGGGATTTAAGCCGGAATCCGCTGTTTGATACGATGTTTTCTTTACAAAAGCACGAGAGCCTGGATTTAACGATGGAAGGCTTGCAATGGTCGCTGTTTGATATCGAGGAAAAGACTGCAAAGTTTGATCTTAGTTTGGATGTTGTAGAAGCGGGGAGAGAACTGGTTTGCAAGATTGAGTATGCTACCTCGTTATTCAGACCGGAAACGATCGTACGGCTCGCAGGGCATTACGAGCATCTTCTGGAGTCGATCCTGGCTCAGCCGGGAGCGCGGATTGCAGATCTGGATTTTCTCACGGACAACGAAAAACATGATTTGCTGGTTGGGTTCGACGTGTCGTCTCAGGCTCTCGCTAAGCAACCCGCCGAAGAGAGTACAGGCTTGGAAACAGATGAAGCATGGAGGGAGAGAACGTTCCACGAGCTATTCGAGCAACAGGTGGAGCGTACGCCAGAAGCACTGGCCGTTGTCTACGAAGACAGTAGGCTGACGTATGCGGAGCTGAATGCCAAAGCAAATCGTTTGGCATATATACTACGGACGTACGGAGTGAAGCCTGAGCAGGTGGTTGGCATTCTGGCTGGTCGTTCCACGGAGCTATTGATTGGGGTGCTTGCCGTATGGAAAGCAGGCGGCGCTTATGTACCGCTTGACCCGGATTACCCGGCGGAACGGATCGAGTATATGCTCGCGGACAGCGGTGCATCTGTTCTGCTCACGCAGACTTGCCTGCTGGAGCAAGCGGAAGTTTGGCGTACTGATGCAGATCTGGTGTTACAAACGGTGCTTGCGCTTGACGATGCGACAACATATGGACTTGGAGGGACAGAAGGGGCTGTAGGTACACAAGCTTGGGGTGAAGCAGGCGCTGAGGAGGGGGCTATGGTGCAGGCGGAAGTGGAATTGGCTGCTACCGAAACCTCTGCCACAGCAGAAGCTGAGAAGAGCACACAAGCAGCAGATCCAGCATCCAATCCTGCAAATGTGAACAAGGTGGGTGATTTAGCTTACGTCATCTACACCTCAGGTACAACCGGCCAACCGAAGGGCGTGGCAGTGGAACACCGTAGTTTGGTGAACACGGCGTCCGGCTACCGGCGAGAGTACCGTCTAGATCAGTTTCCGGTTCGATTATTACAGCTTGCCAGCTTTTCATTCGACGTATTCGTTGGCGATATTGCACGGACGCTGTACAATGGCGGCACGATGGTTATTGTACCGAAGGACGACCGAATTGATCCAACCCGGCTGTACGGCTGGATTCGTGACTATGCCATAACGGTGTTTGAATCGACCCCGGCGTTAATCATACCGTTTATGGAACATGTGTATACCGAGGGGCTGGATGTCAGCTCGATGAAGTTGCTGATCACAAGTTCAGACGCGTGTAGCGTAGCAGATTACCGCACCTTGCAGGAGCGCTTCGGATCGCGGTTCCGTATTATTAACAGCTATGGCGTAACGGAAGCAGCGATTGACTCCAGTTTCTATGATGAGCCGATGGAGAAACTGCCAAAGACGGGTAGTGTGCCGATCGGGATGGCGTGGCTGAATGCGAAGTTCCATATCGTGGATGCGAACTTGAAGCCGGTGCCGATCGGCGTACTCGGGGAGCTTGTTATTGGCGGTGTGGGTGTGGCCCGCGGTTATTTGAACCGTCCAGATTTGACGGCGGAAAAATTCGTAGATAGCCCGTTCGCTGCTGGGGAGCGGTTGTACCGGACGGGTGACCTGGCACGCTGGATGCCGGATGGCAACGTAGATTTCATCGGTCGGATCGATAACCAGGTGAAAATTCGCGGTTATCGGATCGAGCTTGGTGAGATTGAAGCAGCCATGAATAATGTGGCTGGTGTACGTCAAGCGCTTGTCATGGATCGGACGGATGAGCGGGGGCAGAAATATTTGTGCGCGTATGTCGTAGCGGATTCAAGCTTCGATCTGGAAAGACTGGTGGCTCATCTGGACACAGCCCTGCCTTCCCATATGGTGCCTGCGCGCATGATGCGTCTGGATCAGATGCCGCTTACGCCGAACGGGAAGGTAGACCGCAAAGCGTTACCTGTGCCGGAAGGAAGTATTCGCGCCGAGGTTGCATACACAGCACCTTGTACTGCTGCCGAGCAAGCCCTTGCGTTAGTCTGGCAGTCTGTACTTGGGGTGGATCAGGTCGGCACAAAGGACAATTTCTTTGCGCTCGGCGGTGATTCGATCAAGGCTTTGCAGGTATCGTCCCGTCTTTTGCAAACGGGATACAAGCTGGTCATGAAAGATTTGTTCCATTACCCGACCATTTCCGCCCTTAGTTTAAGATTGCAAACGGCGGAAAAAACGGCTAGCCAGGCCGAAGTGACGGGTGAGGTTGTTTTGACCCCGATTCAGCGCTGGTTCTTTGAACAAAATCCGGCTGATGTGCATCATAGCAACCAGGCATTCATGCAATTTTCCAAGCAAGGTTTTGACGAAGAAGTTTTACGCCAAGCGATGCATCAGCTGGTTGTGCATCATGATGCTCTCCGCACGGTTTACCGCCAAAGCGAGAACGGTTATACGGCTTGGAACCGTGGCGTCCTGGAGAATGAAGCGCTATTCGATCTGGAAGTTGTCGATCTCAAGGGAGTCCGCGACGTGAAAGAAACGGTAGAGGCTAAGGCGAATGACATTCAAGCGAGCATCGATCTGGAAAACGGCCCCTTGGTGAAACTCGGTTTATTCCGCTGTGACGACGGCGACCATCTGCTCATTGCGATTCATCATCTGGTTGTAGACGGTGTATCCTGGCGAATTCTGCTTGAGGATTTGGCTACTGGCTATGAGCAGGCGTTGCAAGGGCAACCAATTCGTCTGCCGCTCAAAACGGATTCATTCCAAACGTGGGCAAGACAGCTTGCTGATTATGCCAACAGCTCGGCAATAGATAGCGAAAGAACGTATTGGCAACAAGTCGAGCAATTGACCTATGAGCCGCTTCCGAAAGATTTTGAACAAGGCAGACCGAAACTGAAGGACAGCGGGCTTGTTACTGTTCGCTGGTCAGCAGAGGAAACGAAACAGCTGTTGAAGCAGGCACACCGTGCATACCATACGGAAATGAACGATCTGCTGCTGACCGCGCTTGGTCTTGCGGTACAAGCTTGGAGCGGTCAGGAACGTGTGCTGGTGAATCTCGAAGGCCACGGCCGGGAAGAACTTTTGCCAGATGTGGACATTACACGTACAGTAGGCTGGTTTACAAGTCAATTCCCTGTTGTACTGGAGCTTAGTCATGTTCAGGCCCTTGGCCACCAGGTAAAACGGGTGAAAGAAAGCTTGCGCCTGATTCCGAACAAAGGAATCGGTTATGGCATCCTGCGTTATTTGTCGGTGCCGCGTGACGGCGAACCCTTCGCTCTGGAACCGGAGATCAGCTTTAACTATTTGGGTCAGTTCGACCAGGATGTCGAAAGCAACGGCTTGCAGTCTTCTCCGTTCAGCGCGGGCGCGGATTCAAGCCCGAATGCAGTGATGGATTTTATCCTTGATATCAATGGTATGGTATCGGGAGGGATGCTGGAACTCACGATCCGTTACGGGGAGACCCAGTATAAGCAGGAAACGATAGAGAAATTAGGCACCTTGCTTCAATCGAGTTTACGCGAAGTCATCCTTCATTGCGTTTCGAAAGAGCGACCAGAGCTTACACCTAGCGATGTGCTGCTTCAAAATGTGACAGTGGAGGAACTGGATCAGTTAGCTGAACAGACGGCGGCGATTGGAGAACTGGAGAATGTATATACCCTGACTCCGCTGCAAAAAGGGATGTTGTTCCACAGCCTGCTGGATGCTGATTCGGAAGCTTACTTCGAACAGGTGACCTTCGATCTGTACGGAAGCTTGAATGTCGAAGCTTTCGCTAAAGGATTGGATACGTTAGTGCAACGGAATGAGGCATTGCGAACGAACTTTATTTCGGGCTGGAGAGACGAGCCGATTCAAGTGGTATTCCGTGAGCGTAAGTGTGAAGTGTACTTTGAAGATATACGCTCGGTAAGCGGTGAAGACGTGGAGAAGGCCATAGCTGATTTCGTTAGCGCGGATAAAGCGAACAAGTTCGATTTGGCTCAAGGCTCACTGATGCGAGTTACCGTATTGCGTACAGGCGACGAGTCCTACCACGTGATCTGGAGTCACCATCATATTTTGATGGACGGCTGGTGTATGTCCTTTATGATCAAGGAAGTGTTCGACACCTACTTCGCGTTTCAAGAGAATCGGAAACCGGAGCTTCCGCCGGTTACTTCGTACTCCCGGTATATTGAATGGCTGGAAACTCAAGATGCTGCGAAAGCTTCACACTACTGGTCCGAGTATTTGGCGGGTTACGACGAGCAGACCAGACTGCCTCAGGAAAAAACGCAGCTGAAACAGCATGCTTTTGAGATGGCTGAAATGGATGTGGAACTCAGCAAGGAACTGACCGGGGAGATCGAACGGGTGGCACGCCAGCAGCAGGTGACGCTTAATACATTCATGCAGACTGTGTGGGGACTGGTTCTGCAAATATACAACAACAGTGAGGATGTGGTATTCGGTTCGGTCGTATCCGGGCGTCCGGCTGAAATTCCAGGCATCGAAAGTATGATCGGCTTATTTATTAATACCATTCCGGTTCGTATTCAAAGCAAAGCATCCGAAACGGTAGCTAATATTTTGAGAAAAACTCAGGATCAGGCATTGGCATCAGGGGCTTATGAGACATATCCGTTGTTTGAAATTCAGTCGCTGAGTAAGCAAAAGCGCGACTTGATCAACCATATCATGGTCTTTGAAAATTATCCGATGGAGGAACAGATTGAGCAGGTCGTTGGCGGGGATAAAGAAGCATTGAAAATCGCCAATATCCAGTCACCGGAGCAAACGAATTACGACTTAGACATTACTGTCATTCCTGAAGAGCATATTTGGCTGCGGTTTACGTACAACGCACTAACCTTCAGAGAAGAAGATATCAGGTCGATCCACGGTCATTTTGCCCGGGCACTGGAGCAGGTTGCAGCTAATCCGAACATTCGTGTGAGTCAGTTGGAACTGCTGACAGCGGCGGAAAAAGAGCAAATTCTCAGCGCCTTTAATCCGGCGCAACCGGAAGCAGAAACGGCTCCTGAGCTTGCGTTCCACCGTCTGTTTGAGGAACAGGCGCATCGTGCGCCTGAATCGGAGGCTGTCGTGTACGAAAACGACCGTCTAACGTATGCGGAGCTAAACGAGCGGGCAAACCGTTTGGCGGCTACGCTGCGTGCAAAGGGCATCGGCCGGGAATCCATCGTCGGCATTCTTGCCGAACGTTCGGTGGATTTGCTGGTAGCCGTATTGGCTGTGTGGAAAGCGGGCGGCGCGTATGTACCGCTCGATCCGGATTACCCGGCAGATCGTGTGCGGTTCATGCTCGAAGACAGCGGAGCGAAGGTACTATTAACGCAAACGCCACTACGAGAGCGAGCCGAAGCTTGGCTGGGCGAAGAGGAGCTTGCGCTGGGTGTGGTGCTGTATCTCGACGACGAAGCGTCGTACAGCGAGGAACGGTTGAATGTGCCGATAAGTTCTGACGTGAATGATTTCCACGAAGCCCGCCCAGAGGATCTGGCCTACGTAATCTACACGTCGGGAACGACAGGACAACCCAAAGGCGTCATGATCGAGCACCGCAGCCTGGTCAATACGGCGGCAGGCTACCGACGGGAATATCGGTTGGATCAGTTCCCGGTGCGGCTATTGCAGCTGGCCAGCTTCTCGTTTGACGTGTTCGTGGGTGATATCGCACGTACGCTCTACAACGGAGGCACGATGGTCATTGTGCCGAAGGATGACCGGATCGATCCGTCTCGTCTGCACCACTGGATCGAGCAGGAGCAAGTGACTATTTTTGAGTCGACGCCAGCGCTCATTGTGCCGTTCATGGAATATGTGCATGAGCAAGGGCTGGATATGAGCCACATGGAGCTGCTCATCACCAGTTCGGACAGCTGTAGCGTCGCCGATTATCGTACCTTGCAGGAACGCTTCGGATCATTATTCCGAATCATCAACGCTTACGGGGTAACAGAAGCAGCGATTGACTCCAGTTTCTATGACGAGCCACTGGAAATGCTCCCAGAGACAGGGCATGTGCCTATCGGCAAGGCGTGGTTAAATGCGAAGTTTTACATTGTGGATGCACACCTGAATCCGGTGCCTGTAGGTGTGCTGGGCGAACTGGTTATTGGCGGAATTGGGGTTGCGCGAGGATACTTGAATCGTCCAGAGCTGAACGAAGAGAAGTTCGTACAGAGTCCGTTTGTTGCAGGTGAGAAACTGTATCGCACTGGAGATATGGCACGGTGGATGGAAGACGGCAACGTAGACTTCATTGGTCGGATCGACAACCAGGCCAAAATCCGGGGCTACCGGATTGAAACAGGCGAAGTCGAAGCGAAGCTGCTGCGTGTAACGGGCGTGAAGGAAACCGTCGTTGTAGTGAGGGAAGATCAAGAAGGTCAGAAAGCGTTGTGCGCTTATTATACTGCGGAAGAAGAACTGACCGTGGCAGATCTGAAGCGGGCCATCTCAAGCGAGCTACCCGGATACATGATTCCGTCGTACTTCGTAGAACTGGAGCAGCTGCCTCTGACGCCGAATGGGAAAATCGACCGGAAGGCGCTGCCGGCACCGGAAGCGGGCGGAGGTCGTGAATACGTGGCTCCGCGAACCGAACTGGAAGCCAAGCTGGCTGTTATCTGGCAAGAGGTGCTTGTTCGGGAGAAGGCCGTGGGCGTAACCGACAACTTCTTCGACCTGGGCGGACACTCGCTGCGGGCGACAACGTTGGTCAGCAAAATGCATAAAGAACTGGGTGTACAATTTCCACTTCGCGACGTATTCCGCTACTCCACGGTTGAGGAAATGGCCTTGGCTATGGAGCAACTAGAGATCGGCTCGTTCACAGCTATTCCGGTTGCCGAACCGAGCGCACATTATCCGCTCTCTTCCGCTCAGAAACGTCTTTATATATTGAATCAGCTGGAAGGAGCCGAGCTGAGTTACAACATACCGGGAGCTATGTTGCTTGAAGGTGAACTTGACCGGCAGCGGTTTACGGAAGCCTTCCGTGAACTCGTAGCTCGTCACGAAACACTGCGTACTGGCTTTGAGATGGTAAACGGCGAGACAGTTCAGCGGATTTATGATGAAGTCGTTTTCCAAGTGGAATATGTGCAGATCACCGGAGATCAAGCGGAAGAGACGGTACGCCAATTCGTTCGACCTTTTGATCTTGCTAAGCCGCCACTGCTGCGTGTAGGCCTTGCCGAACTGGCGCCGGACCGGCATATTCTGATGTTTGATACGCATCATATCGTATCTGACGGCGTTTCAATAGACGTACTAATCGAAGAATTCGTGCATTTGTACAGCGGTAAGCCGCTCCATCCACTCCGCATTCAGTACAAGGATTACGCGGTATGGCAACAATCAGACGAGCAGAAGACGCAGCTTGCCAAGCAGGAGGCCTACTGGCTGGGCATGTTCCGCGGAGAGCTGCCGGTTTTGGAATTGCCGACAGACTATCCTCGCCCGGCAATGCAAAGTTACGAGGGCCGCACGCTTCAATTGTTTATGAATAACGAACAAAGCGAGGGGCTGAAACGGCTTGCAGCCGAGAACGGCGCAACACTTTACATGGTTCTCCTTGCTGGTTATACGATATTGTTGCAGAAATACACAGGACAAGAGGACGTGGTTGTCGGTACGCCGATTGCGGGAAGAAATCACAGTGACGTTCAGCCTTTGATCGGCATGTTCGTAAATACTTTGGCTATTCGCAGTTATCCTTCTGCCGATAAGACGTTCCTTGATTACTTGAAGGAAATTAAGGAGACAACGCTGGGTGCTTTTGAACATCAGAATTATCCGTTCGAAGAACTCGTGGATAAGGTGGGCGTGGCTCGCGATCTAAGCCGTAATCCGTTATTTGATACGATGTTTGCTTTGCAGAATACAGAGAATTTAGAAATTCAGCTTCCTGGACTCCGTTTATCGACGTACGCCAGTGAAGAGACTGTTTCTAAATTCGATCTAAGTTTAGACGTCACTGAGATGGAGGACGGGTTGGAATATCTGTTTGAATATGCCACAGCTCTATATAAAACCGAAACGGTGGAGAAAATGGCATCTCATTACTTGCAACTGCTCGAATCCATTCTCCGTAACCCGTCAGGGATCATTGCCGAATTGGATATCCTAACCTCTGTTGAGAAAGAACAAATTCTCTGTGCGTTTAACCCGGAGCATTCAGAAGTGGAGACTGCTCCTGCGGCTACGTTCCATCGTCTGTTCGAGGAACAGGCAAAACGTACGCCTGGGTCAGAGGCCGTTGTGTACGAAAAAGACCGTCTAATGTATGCGGAGCTGAATGAACGGGCGAACCGTTTGGCGGCTACGTTACGGATAAGCGGCATTGGCCGGGAATCCATCGTCGGCGTTCTTGCCGAACGTTCGGTGGATTTGCTGGTAGCCGTGCTGGCTGTCTGGAAAGCAGGCGGCGCGTATGTACCGCTCGACCCGGATTACCCGGCAGACCGCGTGCGCTTCATGCTCGAAGACAGCGGAGCGAAGGTACTGCTTACGCAAACGCCACTGCGAGAGCGTGCCGAAGCTTGGCTGGGCGAAGAGGAACTGGCGCTGGGTGTGGTGCTGTATCTCGACGACGAAGCAACCTACAGCGAGGAGCGGGCCAATGCGCCGGTGAGTTCTGGTATGGACGATTTCCACGAAGCCCGGCCAGAGGATCTGGCCTACGTGATTTATACGTCGGGAACGACAGGACAGCCCAAAGGCGTCATGATCGAGCACCGCAGCCTGGTCAATACGGCGGCAGGATACCGACGGGAATATCGTTTGGATCA
>NZ_RIAS01000032.1 GCF_003719335.1 Paenibacillus amylolyticus | reverse complement strand
CTCGTATGCGGCCGGTTATACAATAGACGAAGATGTTGTAAACGAAGAACTGATTCAAGAAGCAGTAGCTGCCGCAAAGAATGCACAGATTGCAGTTATTTTTGCAGGGCTGCCTGAGCGCTATGAGTCCGAAGGTTTCGACCGGAAACATCTTCAATTGCCGGAAAGTCACAGAACTTTAATTGAAGCAGTCGCGGAGGTTCAAGAGAACATTGTTGTTGTATTGAGCAATGGAGGTCCCATTGAAATGCCTTGGCTGGATAAAGTTAAGGGTGTTCTGGAGGCATACCTTGGAGGTCAGGCTTTGGGCGGTGCGATCGCTGATATTCTCTTTGGAAACGTAAATCCAAGCGGGAAACTGGCTGAGACATTTCCTAAAAAACTGATTCACAATCCATCGTACTTGAATTTCCCTGGAGACGGCGAGACTGTCGAATATCGAGAAGGTGTTTTTACTGGCTACCGTCATTACGATACAAGAGATGTTGAGCCTTTGTTTCCATTTGGCTTCGGTTTAAGCTACACCCAATTTGAATATAGTGATCTACAAGTCAGTCATAAACAGATCAAAGATACCGACAGTGTAACGGTTACAGCAAAAGTTAAAAACACAGGTGAAACAGAGGGAAAAGAGGCCGTTCAGCTATATGTACGTGATGTTGAATCAACGATCCCACGTCCACTTCAAGAATTGAAGGGATACGCCAAAGTTTCACTTCAGCCTGGTGAAGAGACCACCGTACATTTTGAACTGGGCAAAAGAGCCTTTGCTTACTACGATGTTAAGCTGAAAGACTGGCATGTGGAGACGGGCAAATTCGACATTATGGTCGGAAAATCTTCAAGAGAGATTGAACTCGCTGAAACGATCGAGGTAGAATCGAGCGTTATTGTTACCCAACCAATTACCAGACATTCCACATTCGGTGAATTGCTGCAACATCCCGTTGGAGCTGAAATTATGGCTGCGATGGGGCAATATGACGGGAATGGAGCAGGATTGGGTGAGGGAATGCAGGAATTAATTATGGGTACCACATTGCACAATGCAGCAGTTATGAGCAGCGGTCTGTTCACAGAAGAAACACTACAGAGTATCTTATCCGCTGTTAACCGGTGAATGAAAGCATCGTTAGAATAAGCCCGGCACAGCCCGGGCTTATTCCTCTACCATATGATGCGTTTGTTGATACTGCTTCGGGGTTCTACCTGTGTGTTTTTTAAAAATCTTGGTGAAATAACTCTGATCCGTAAAACTCAATAGAGACCCGATCTCAGAAAGAGGAGTGCTCGTAAATTGAATCATATGTTTAGCTTCCTTAATTTTGATCTGTTGAATATATTCATTAACAGGAACCCCAACTTCTTTTTTAAATAGTACGGACAGATAGTTTGGGCTAATACCGGCATGTTCAGCAATTTTTTCATGTGTCATTTTGGAATAACGGTGGTTATATATATAATTTTTGCAAAGTGTTACGATTTTAGAATGCTGTGATTCTTTAACCTGAGAGACTTTCTCGGTTAACGAAAAAAATGCTTCCAAGCAGCATTGATCGATTTCTTTATCGGTCCGTAGATCCTCGAGGCGCTGTATGTAAACATCACTTACTGAAAAAGCAATCTCCGAGTAGACACCACCGTCTATGGCTGCTCTAGTTGCAAGAGCTATACCTATAATGCCAAGATTCTTTTTAGAACGGATATGGCTTGATTTGGATAGGACCCCTGTATTTTCATAACCAAGTTGTGTAAAGTGTTTGAGCATATCCAGCTTACCTTCCTTGACGAACGTTAACAATTTCTTTTCATTCAGTGGGTCGTGATGGAGCATCTCATCATAGCCTGTTGAAGAATTTGTGGCACCTTGTATTTGTTTTTCTTCGATATACATACCGCGCAAATAGTCCTGTACTACATCCTCAGCTTCGATCAATTCATGATTAAACATTTGATTAACCAAGATCGTGATGTTGATTAGTCTCTCATTAGTTATCACAGGAACAGACTGATAATAGTGATATACTTGTTCCCGATTCGCAAAGAGATGTGTGTCATTGATAAGCCCATTTATTTTATGTTCAATTAAGCTAAATGGAAGGGAAGGTCCTAAAATGATGGTGCCTTCATCGTTCTGATCGTTACCAATACGAATTAAAATGTAGTTCTCAAAAAACTTCGTTCTTACAACAGTAGGTTCTTCTTTACACACGGATGGATCAAACCCCAACGCTGAAAAAAAGAATTGTTTATCATTTTTATACAGCGGATTAAGCATCCGATTACCCAACAGTTCGAATTTAACTTCTCCAGTGGAGTTTACGAAGAAGATGGACATATCAAAAAGTTCTGTAATGAGTTTACATTGACGTTTTAAATCCAATTTGCGTTTGCCTCCTTTATTAATCATCTTATCATACCATAATTATAAAATTACAATGATATTACCATATTGCACGAGGGGAATTCATTATACTATTTTAGTAAGCGTTAACATTTAGGTGCACGATCTATGCTGAAGGGTGGTAAGGGAATTCCGATCCCTTACGGTAGCTTGATGGCGATCCGTACCAGAAGTGTAGAAGAACGGAGTAAAATGGGCCTTACCCGAACCATCTTTGGTTATATCATTGGGATGATTATCGCTATCGCGTTAATTCCAATAACCAATATGCTTGGTGGGAATCAAAAAGCATGGATTATTGTTGCAGTTGTATTGGGTTTCGTGTCCTTCATTTCCTTGATTCTGACCTTCTTAGCTTCCAAAGAAAACAATGCTGGTGTAACTATTGTTGAAAGCGATAACACTCCCTTCTGGGAAAGCATTAAGCTCCTATACCAGAACAAATACTGGGTCATGCTGTCTGCTCAGCCATTGATCTACATGTTGTATACACTTAACGGTTCAACTGGAATCTATTACACCAAGTATATTCTCGGGAATGAGGATCTCATCGCACAACTTGTCTTGGATAGTGGCACGGGTTGAATCAACAATGTTCACGATGAATATTGGATCAAAGAGACAATTCTACAAGATAACCTTAGAGGCCATAAGGGAGGAAAACACAATGAGTTATTGCATATCACAAATTAAAGTCATGCACGAGATCGAACCGATGGGCCTGGATGAGAAGAAGCCGGTCATTTCCTGGCAGTTCATTTCCGATGCGAATAACATGAAACAGACTGGCTTTAGAATTGTTGTAGGCAGGAAGGCGGATTCTAGCGACATGTGGGATAGTGGCTGGTTGACAAGCGATTGTTCCACGGGAATTGTCTATGCTGGAGCACAACTTGAGCCGTGTATGGAATACTATGTAAAGGTGGAAACAACGAATCAAGACAATGAAGTCGCTACGGCCTCTACGAAGTTTGAAACAGGGCTTATGAATCCAAGTATGGAAGCCTGGAACGGGGCGCAATGGATTGGCGCGCCCGAATATTACATCGCAAGTAATACATTAGGTATATTTGCGATGAGGGGTACAATTACCATAATGGAAGGCGGATCGTGTGCAGGATTAGTATTCGGAGCTAACGACGAGCGATTATTGAATCGAGAGCGAAACGAATCTTTACTCGAAGGAGAGAACTACATAAAGTATGAGATTAATATCGGGCAATCTCCCGCGACGCTAGACATTTACCGTGTAGGGTACCACAAAGATGATCACCCGAAAGTGCCGCTTGCTTCTGTGCCAATTGTTCATATTGAGGGAGATGAAACGATACCGATTATTAACGAAGCAAACCTGCATAGTCCACATGAGCTAAAGATTGAGGTAGTTGGCAATGCCGCGTTCGCCTATGTGGACGGATTTCTAGTCGATGCAGTGTTTACAAAATACGGAAACCTCGCTGCCAGACAACTGAATCCCCTTGCCGACAATGACATCACCACTTTCCCAAGACTTTGCCAGATCGGTTATAGTGTTGCCGCCGGTACGAAGGCCCATTTTGATGGCATTCGTCTTAATTTTCTGCGCCATCCTTCAAATGAATTCTATAACATGGACACGGAGTATGGGGTCGATATAGAAGCATTTGAAAATGATGTGCAAATGACTCGAAGCCCGGATCAACATTCACTGCCGATGCTGAGAAGGGATTTCACGGTTAAGAAGCCATTGTTAAAAGCAAGGCTTTACGCGACAGCCAGAGGAATCTATGACTGTATGATCAATGGAAAGGCGATTAGCGATCAATTCTTTGCGCCGGGTTCAAGTCAATATGACAAACATCTCATGTATCAGACTTATGATGTGACGGAGTTGCTTATCGAGGGAATGAATGGTATCGGCTTTACGCTATCTTCCGGGTGGTGGAATGGCTCGCAGACGTTCGTGCTGCAAAATTTTAATTATTGGGGCGACAAAGAAAATCTGCTTGCCATGCTAGTGCTCACTTATGAAGACGGTACAACTGATAATTACGTGACGAACGAGGACGAATGGCAATATTATGGGGAAGGACCATATAGGTTTTCTGGCTTTTTCCAAGGAGAGCACTATGATGCCAATCTGGCTCATATCTATGAGGATTATTCGAAACCAGGCTATTACAAGGAAGGTATGAAGAAGCCGGCAGTTGTTGAAGCTGTTCCGATTGGGGAATTTGATTCCTTGCCGGGTTTCTTTTTACCGTGGCCCGCAGTTAATGAAACAGAACCAGAGTTGATAGGCCATTTCAACGCTCCAGTGAGGAAAGTTGAAACTGTTATTGCCCAAAGTATGTCGGAGCCTGCACCTGGTCTATTCATTTACGATTTGGGTCAGGAGATCGCTGGTATTCCTACCCTTACGTTCAAAGGAAAGAGAGGGACCAAGGTAAGGATCCGTTATGCAGAA
Organism: Paenibacillus amylolyticus; assembly: GCF_003719335.1. Taxonomy (GTDB): domain Bacteria; phylum Bacillota; class Bacilli; order Paenibacillales; family Paenibacillaceae; genus Paenibacillus; species Paenibacillus amylolyticus_D. Next base: position 24,159 of record NZ_RIAS01000032.1, on the reverse strand, counting down.
ATGTTATATCCAAAAATAGAAGAATATGGAGAATTTCATGGGAGGATGCTTCTTGCCAATCTTAGAGACGCTTCCAGCACTGACATCTATACTCTTCGCGGCGACCCTGAAGGTGAAACTTATATGCCGAAGTTTACCTTTCATGGGTATCGGTATATTGAGATAACGGGTCTGGATGAAGCTCCAAAACTCGAAGATGTGAAGAGCATCCAACTATCTAGCATCTCTACCATTACGGGTCACGTGAAAGTGGATAATGATCTGGTTAATAGACTGGTTCAAAACGTGAAGTACAGCCAGCTAAGCAACTTTATCAGCATTCCAACCGATTGTCCTCAGCGAAATGAACGGATGGGCTGGACTGGTGATGCTCATGTATTTGTTCGCACCGCTTTTTACCAGAGTGATGCTAGAACGTTTTATATGCGCTATCTGCAGGCGATTAGAGATGGTCAACTGTCAAATGGGAATTTACCCAACATTGCGCCCGTAGGCAGCGGATTTGGTGGGATTACTTATGGCAGCTGCATTCATTTGATAGTTTGGGAAATGTATCAGCATTACGGTGATGTCGATGTTGTAGCCGAGTACTATGATGCAATGAAACAATTTACGAACTATTTGGAATATATGGGTATGCCAGGAGATATATACATGGGTCCAATCGATGACTGGCTCGCACCTGTAAAGACGGACAGCCATTTGGTATGGAATGCGTTTTACGGAAGAGTAATGTATTTGATGAGCGTTTACGCGGAATTATTAGGAAAACAACTCGATGCCTCCTACTACATCGTGAAAGCGGATGAAGCAAAGCAATACTGGAATAAGACTTTTGTAGATGCTGAAACCGGAAAAACCTTGAATATGGACGGAAGCGTTAACGATACTCAAGCGGGATACGCGATCGGTTTGAACTTTAATATGTTTGAAGAGAGGAACAAACAGAAAGCCTATGACAATCTAGCTTCGAAGACCAAGGAAGCAGGATACACGGTAACGACCGGCTTCTTCGGCACGGGACCATTAAATCCGATGTTAAGCGAGGGCGGTTATCCAGAAATTGCTCATGCGTTGATTACCCAAACCGCCTTTCCAAGTTGGCTGTATCCAGTCACTCAAGGAGCCACCACCATTTGGGAACATTGGGACAGCTACACGATTGAAAAAGGATTCGGCGGACGTAATGCAATGAATAGCTTCAATCATTATTCATTGGGAAGCGTTATTAGCTGGCTGTATGAATATGTATTGGGAATTCGGAGAGACGTGCACAATCCGGGATTTAATCATTTTTTCTTGAAGCCTGATTTTACCGGATTTCAACAAGCGTCTGGTAGCATTGAAACAACGTACGGAAAGATAGAAAGCAGTTATGTTGTTTCTGGTGACGAGGTGACTTACCAATGCTCGATTCCAGCGAATTCTACCGCTACTCTCATTCTTCCTGGCAATACAAAGAATTTGGGGAGCGGTAGATATGAATTTATCTCTCAGCTATCAAGAAGTTAGTGAAGAGATTTGTATCGGTGGTTAGCCATTTATTTTGTGTTCGAACAGTGTGAAGGGCAGGGAGGGGCCGACAATCATGGTTCCTTCAACCCCCCGGTTACACTCATGGATATGTAATTTTCAAAAAAGAGCGTTTTTCTAATGACAGGGATCTCTCTACAAATCGCAGGCTCTAATTCCAAAACATAAAAAAAAACACACGGACAGCTCAAAAAGCTCGGATATGAGCTTGCAATTGCTTTCAACACTTTGCTCCATATAAGTCTCCTTAGATCATATAAAGCATTAAAATTCTAAAATCACAATCATAATACCATATTATTTATTTCTATTTCATTACAATAACATTAGTAAGCGGTATCATAAAAATTCTGGACTTATCGAAAGGTGGATACAGATGGAATTAAAGAATCTTCGGATTGAATACATGGAGAATCCCCTTGGCTTGGATATACCAAACCCGCGCTTCTCATGGCAATTGGTTTCTTCAGCGCAAGGAGTAATGCAAACTGCATATCAGATCACTGTAACCAAGGATACTCAGGAGGTTTGGAATTCAGGTAAGGTGGGGGCGGACACTTCAATTCTGGTAGAGTATGCGGGACTCCCGCTTCAGGCCTCCACTTTGTATCAGATTCATGTCACCGTTTGGGATAATCAAGACAATCAAGCAAGCATTGAGGGACATTTCGAAACAGGTCTTCTGAAGGGAAGTAACTTTACAGCAGATTGGATCACGCATACCTTCCAGGACGATGAAACTGCACCTCCCGTGTTCCAAAAGATCTTCACTTTAGAAAAGGATATACAATCAGCCCGTCTCTATGCATCCTCATTAGGAGTTTATGAAATTTCTATTAATGGGAATCGGGTAGGGGATCATTATTTTGCCCCGGGCTGGACTAATTACAATGAGCGGCTGCAATATCAGACCTATAACCTAGACGGATTGCTGGAACGGCAAAACAAGATGGAGATCACCGTTGGAAATGGCTGGTATAAAGGTATCTTTGGTTTTACCTGTACTCCGAATCATTACGGGGACAGAGTGGCAGCTATTGCAGAACTGCACATCGTCTATACAGATGGATCTAAAGAAATGATTAGAACAGATGACAGCTGGAAGGTGACGAAGGGACCAATCCGCTCCAGTGAAATCTATATGGGAGAGACCTACGACTCCTGTTATGCAGACGATACTCTATATGATGTGGTCCCATTCTCCTATAATAATGATCGTCTTATCTCCCAGGAAAGTGAACCGGTCAGCATTACCAGAAGGCTCCCCGCAGTGAAGTTTTTTACTACACCCAAAGGAGAGCAGGTTATTGATTTCGGACAGATTCTGACCGGATTTGTAGAGCTGCAGATTACCGGGCTTGAGGGTCAGGTCATTACCATCCGGCATGCCGAGGTACTTGATAAAGAAGGAAACCTGTATACTGAGACATTGCGGCAAGCTGTATCTATTGACCGCTTTATTTGTAACGGGAAAGAACAAGTCTTCCGGCCGCATTTTACTTTCCACGGCTTCCGTTACATCGCGGTAGAAGGATTAGAGATCATTCAGCCGGAGCTGTTCACCGCCTGCGTACTGCATTCACATCTGGAGGAAACAGGCAGCCTGACAACCTCCAATGCAATGGTTAACCAATTATTCAGTAACATTCAATGGAGTCAGCGCGGTAATTTCCTTGACATTCCTACGGACTGCCCGCAAAGAGATGAACGTCTTGGCTGGACGGGAGATGCTCAAGTGTTTGCCGGAACGGCTGCCTTTAATATGAATGTAGCCTCCTTCTTCACGAAATGGCTGCGTGATCTTGCTTCTGAGCAGACTGAAGAATATGGGGTTCCGCAAATAGTTCCTAATATCCTGGGGAATCAGGACGGAGCTGCTGCTTGGGGCGATGCTGCAGTTATTGTTCCCTGGACCATGTATCAAATGTATGGTGACCTCAAACTGCTCGGGCAACAGTACGACAGCATGAAGGGCTGGGTTGATTATATCACTGGACGCTGCGGGGTTAATGGGCTGTGGCAGACAGGATTTCAATACGGAGACTGGCTCGGACTTGATAAGGAAGAGTTCAGCAATGAGCGAACCGGGGCTACGGATGTGTATCTGGTGGCTAACGCTTATTATGCTTATTCCACAGAACTGGTCGCCCAGGCTGCCAGGCTGTTAAATAAATCTGAGGATGCCTCCAAATATGAAGCTCTTCATAGCCAAATTAAATCAGCGTTCCAGGAAGAGTATATTTCAGCAACCGGCAGGTTAGTTAGTGAGACTCAAACGGCTTGCGTATTAGCTCTTCACTTCAATCTGGTGGATGACAAGCACAGAGAGAGAGTCCGCAAGACCCTGGAGTCCAATATTGCCCAGCATAAGAATCACCTTACCACCGGCTTTGTGGGCACTCCGTATTTGTGCCATGTATTATCAGAGAATCAAATGCATGAGCTTGCGGGCATCCTGTTCCTGAAAGAAGATTTCCCGTCCTGGCTGTACGCAGTTAAGAAGGGAGCAACAACCATCTGGGAACGGTGGAACTCCATTCTCCCGAATGGAGATTTCGATACATCAGGCATGAACTCCTTAAATCATTACGCGTATGGTTCTATTGGAGAATGGATGTACAGGAAGCTGGCTGGTATTAATCAAATCGAACCCGGATTTAAGAAGATCCTGATACATCCTCAGTTCATAAAGGGAATAAGTGCGGTAGAAGCTATTTATCATTCGGTATATGGAGAAATCAAGAGCTCATGGTCTTGCAGGAATGGGGAAATTATCGTCAATGTGACGATCCCTGCCAATACTACTGCGGTCATTAAATTGCCTGAGCAGGAAGACCCGATTGAAGTCGGTTCTGGAGATTACAGCTTCAGATATCCTACACAAACCAATCTGGACATAGAGCGGTTTACCTTTGACTCCACGCTTAAGGAAGTCATCGAAGAGCCGATAGCTCTTCAGATTATGGAAGAACATGCCCCCGGGATGTTAGACCATCCGATGATACAATATGCGTATAATTTCTCAATAAGCGAATTGTTAACCAATACCCCTGAGGAAACAGCAGTGTTGTTTAAACTGATCTTGAAAACATTAAATGAACCGAAAGAGCAAGGAGCTGTGCATTAAAACAAGAGGGCGTTGTAGGATAACTACAATGCCCTTTTTATTTTAATGTACACTGGGAATCATCGGTTTGAAAACGCTTAAAATAAAAAAAGTGAAAGACAATCAAAATTCCAAAAAAAAAATTAGGATACCATATATGTTCATTTCAGAAGATTAAAATAAGGAATAGAAAGCGCTATCATGACATGTCAAACGGGGGGTAAATAATGAATGAAACAAACTACAGTACAGAGGTTGTAACGCCAACCAAAAAATCGAAGGAATTAGGTACTGATGCCCAGGGTATCCAAAAAACGATGCGGCCTCATCATTACTTAGGTGACGCTGCAGGACAAATTGCACTTAACGTCATTAGCGGACTTCTTGGGGTGCTAACTTACTTTTATACAGATAAAGTAGGTATAGCAGCAGCGACAGTTGGTACAATTATGCTGATCACCAAGTTAGTTAATGCAATCACGGACCTGCTCATGGGTCGTATCGTTGATGGTACTAAATCGAAGTACGGGAAAGCACGGCCTTGGATGTTGTGGATGGCTCTCCCGGCACTGGCCGCTATCATTTTGCTATTTACGATTCCTGCCGATGCATCCAACAGTATGAAAACGATATATGCTTTAGTCACAGTAATATTCGCTTCTGCCATTGTATTCACAGGGATTGCTATTCCGTACGGAAGCTTAATGGCTATTCGGACTAAAAGTGTCGAAGAACGCGGTAAAATGGGAGTTGCCCGTTCAATCTCCGGATATTTGTTTGGAATGATCATCTCTGTTTTGCTAATTCCGGTGACCAATATGCTTGGCGGAAATCAGAAGGCTTGGATCATCGTTGCAGTCGTACTTGGAACAGTGTCAGCCATTGCCTTAGTGCTGACCTTCCTTTCCTCCAAAGAGGACAATGCAAACGTAAGTTTGAATGAAACCGATGACGTACCATTCTGGGAAAGTATCAAGCTCCTGCTAAGGAACAAATATTGGATCATGATGTTGTTTGCTCAATTATTTATTAATATAACGTTTGTGTTTAACAGTTCAACCGGGATCTATTACACCAAATATATTCTAGGTAATGAAGATCTAATCGGAATCATGGGTGCTGTTGGTTTGATTCCGGTAGTTATAGGTTTCGCTCTCGTTACTCCAATGATTAAAAAGTTTGGCCTTTCCAACACAGCGCGTATTGGGATGATCATCGGAATCGCTGCCTCGGGTATCCGATGCTTCATGCCATATAGCTTTGTGGCTGCGTTAGTGTTGGGCGGATTAACAACTCTGGGTACTATTCCAATGATGGCTGTAGGCGGTGTGCTGGTCAATAACACTGTCGAGTACGGGGAATGGAAGACAGGCAAGCGTCTAGTGGGGATGGTCAATAGTGCAAACAGCTTTGGTATTAAAATCGGTGTGGGTCTCGCCGCAGCAATGATCGGTTGGATTCTGGCAATGGGAGATTATGATGGAACATTAACCACACAGCCGGATTCCGCAATAACCAGTATTCTTGTTCTTACTGTATATCTTCCTGCAGCCACCTTGGCGCTTACGTATATCTTCCTGCGCAAGTATGACTTAGATGCGAAGTATCCTCAGATCGTAAAGGAACTGGAAGAACGCCGTAATCAACATTAAACTGAATATGATCAACTCCTGCAAAAATCATGGGGCTTTGGCTGGCAGTCTGGATATACTATGCGCTCTTTATGGTCTCCAGGTTCTGCCAGCAATAAGCTACTCACTTCTTCTCTAGCTGTGTAATCGCCACTAAGGATTGGTCGGCCAAAGAGAAGATGAGCTCTGCCAGTTCATTACTGGAGAGAATAAATCCTTCTTGTATCCATTCTTGGATGATCGCCAAACTTCCATTGACCAGGTAAGAATAAGTATAAGGTTTCAATCGTTCAGGTACGTTGAGTTGAAGCTCGCGATCAATTTTTTGGAGTATTTCTTTCAGAAGACGTTTGGGAAATAACACGTTTTCGTTGGAGGTGAGGAGCATGACAGTGAATAGCTCCTCATCTTTTTTTATGTACTCTAGAAAAGCCAGGATATAAGTAGTACCGCTGTCTACCGCTTCAATTTTATCCAGATAGGCACTCGTATTATTAATAATCTCCTGTTCAACATTTTCAAGCAGGTCGTAAGCATTGGCAAAATGTAAGTAAAACGTGGAGCGATTGATGCCCGCTGTGGTACACAATTCCTTAACGCTGATTTGGCTTATATTTTTCTCTTTGAGCAAGCTGATCAAGCTCTGCTTCAACAGTAGTTTGGTTAACCGTTCCCGTTGATTCATGGTCAAATCATCTCCAAGCAATAAAATTTCTATAAAAATAGACACTTCTCTCTCAAGTGTCTAAATTACATCAAAACACAAAACAACTGATGGTTGTTAAATAGACACTCTGTCTGTATTGTGAAGGTAGACGAATGACTTGTCAATAAACTTATGATGCAGGTCCTAAATAAAAAATAAGAAGAAGGAAGAAGGAGATTTAATTGTCAATTCCATATTTAACACAAAAAGAAGGCAAAAAAGTACTGATGGTACAGGGTAAGCCATTTATTATGCTTTCCGGTGAAGTTCATAATTCTAATTCATCGTCGGTTGAGTATATGGAGCAGATCTGGGATAAAGCAGAGGAACTGGGAATGAACAGTTTACTACTTCCAGTGACCTGGGAGCTTATTGAACCTGAGGAAGGTAAATTTGATTTTAGTTTGGTAGACGGGTTGATTGAACAGGCTAGAGGGCGTGGTAAGAAATTAGGTTTTTTATGGTTTGGAGCCTGGAAAAATGCACAGTGCTATTATGCACCGGAATGGGTGAAGACAGATCTTGAGCGTTTTAAAAGAGCTGAAGTAGAGAAAGGAAAGAAATTTACGTACCTTAAGGATTTTTATGGAATGCCATACACATCTTTATCTTATTTATGCGAAGAAACTAATAATGCAGATGCACGAGCTTTTCGAAAGCTGATGCAGCATATCAAAGAAATTGATGAGCAGGAAAATACTGTTGTGGTAGTGCAGGTAGAAAACGAGACTGGACTACAGGGGTCTGCACGAGAAAACTCGGATGAAGCAGATGCATTATTCGAGGAAAATGTTCCGCAGCAGTTTGTCGAGTACATGAGGGCACATGCCGGAACTATGGTACCTGATGTGAGAGCTGTAGTTGAAGATGGAGCAAAGAGTGGTAACTGGAGGGCTGTGTTTGGTAATGCAGCGGAGGAAATATTTAGCGCTTACCATATAGCAAGTTATGTGAATAAAGTGGCTATAGCGGGAAAAAAGGTATATCCACTTCCTACGGTAGCTAACTGTTGGCTGGATAAAGGACAGGAAGCCGGAATGTATCCAAGTGGAGGACCGGTATCACGTATGATGGAGGTGTGGAAATATTGTGCACCTGCCATTGATATTATTGCACCGGATATTTATGCTTCTGATTTCTGTGGTATTTGTGATGAATATACAAGAAGGGGAAATCCGTTATTTATCCCTGAGACCGTAACTCACAGCTATGCAGGACCAAGAAAAGTGTATGCAGTAGGGCATTATCATGCACTTTGCTATGCTCCTTTTGGATTTGAGGAGATGGGAGAACCGTTCTCAGCAAGTGAGGGACACCTATTTGGCATGGATACTGCAGATCCGGCTCTGTCCACACCCCAAAATGTGGAGGAATATGGATGGTACTCACAGACATTAAATGACATGATGCCTTTATTAACAGAGAAGTATGGTACACCTGATTTGCAGGCAGTTATTTGTGAACGAAAAGATGTTGATACTATGATTTTTGGAGCATATGGCTTTCAAGCAATAATGAATCTGCCAGTGATAGAAAGAAAAGATGGCGTATGTCTGGTATTAAAAAAGTCTGAGAATGAATTTTATGTCATTGTCAATGGATACTACCTCAGACCGTTTTCTACAACAAACGAAAAGCCATATGTAGATATTCTTTCATTGGAAGAAGGGGAATTTGAGAACGGAAATTGGAAAATGACTAGGAGGCTTAATGGTGATGAAGTTGCCTTAATGAAGTATAATAAGCCGACATTGTTAAAAATAAAATTATTTGCATATAATTGACATTAATTATAGAAGGAGTTTAACTATGAAGTATTATTGTAACCCAATCAATGTAGATTACCGTTATCAGTTTAACCAGCAAAAGATTGGAGATACCATGGGAGCGCTGCAAATTTCAAGAGAGGCTGCAGACCCGTCTATGATTTGTTATAAGGGAAAATATTATATTTTTGCTTCTATGACACTAGGGGTATGGGTATCCGAGGACATGGCGCATTGGGAGGCACAACGATTGCCGGATAATTTGCCATTTTATGATTATGCACCGGATGTTCGTGTAATTGGTGAATATGTTTATTTCTCTGCATCTAAAAGAGCGGAGCCATGCAATTTCTATCGTACCCGGGATGTTCTAAATGGACCCTATGAAGAAATTCAGGGCAGCTTTGAATTCTGGGATCCCAATCTGTTCGTAGATGATGATGGAAAGGTCTATTTCTACTGGGGCTGTTCGAGTGCCGAGCCGATCTATGGCGTAGAAATGGACCCGGAGACGATGCTACCCAAGACCGATCCAGTCGGACTTATTGCCGGTAATTGGGATAACATCGGTTATGAACGTAACGGTGAAGATCATACCTCCCCGCCAATTCCAGAGGACCGATTGGATGAAGCGTATCAGGAATTTTTGAGAAAATTAGGTATAAGGGAAGAAATGGTCCCTGAGGAAGTGCGACAAATGTTCCGGGAGATGGCCAAGAATCGTCCATATATTGAGGGAGCCTGGATGGATAAATATGAGGGCCGATATTACCTGCAATATTCATGTCCGGGAACAGAATACAATACATACTGTGATGGTGTGTATGTAGGTGATTCCCCGCTTGGACCCTTCACTTTGTCCAGCAATAACCCATACTCGTACAAACCAGGAGGCTTTATTCCTGGTGCAGGCCACGGTTCTACCATGAGAGATATGAATGATAATTTGTGGCATACCGCTACCATGCGCATCAGCGTAAATCATAATTTTGAGCGTCGCTGTGGCTTATGGCCGGCAGGTTTTGATGCAGATGGAGAGCTGTTCTGTAACCAGCGATACGGGGATTGGCCTATGCGTGTACAAGAAGGAAAGATGGACCCTTGGAACAGCCCGGAATGGATGCTGCTAAGTTACGGCAAGACAGCGACAGCTTCTTCTGCGGAAGAAGGAAAGGAGCCTGGCAAAGTCACTGAAGAGGATGTTCGTACCTGGTGGCGTGCTACTACTAATGCATCTGGAGAATGGGTACAGGTTGACTTAGGTGCAGCCATGGACGTTCGTGCGGTTCAGGTGAACTTTGCAGATGACATGATTGATATCGAGCCACCACAGCCACTAGTGGTGAGTGCAGCAGGCGGGCGTTATATCGAAGAACGTGAGTTGGTAACACGTTGGATGCTCAAAGGGTCATTGGATGGCGAAAATTACTTTATGATTGAGGATAAATCCAAGGTGAACACTTGCCTGCCCCATGATCTGGTGGTCAGAGAAGAGGGTGTGCAGGCTCGTTATCTGAAGCTTACCGTATTGGAAGTGCCCTATAATCAACCTGCTTGTGTATCTGGCGTGCGTGTCTTTGGTAAAGGAAATGGAACTGCTCCAATTACACCGGCATTTACGGCTGTAAGATTAAATGATTTGGATATGAAAGTGACCATCACCTCTCAGGATGAAAATGCAGCAGGGCATAATATTCTATGGGGACATCAGGAGGATAAGCTGTATCACAGCTATATGATATTTGGCAAGAAAGAGCAGGATATTCGCGCATTAATCAAAGGAACAGATTACTTTGTCCGTGTGGATGCGTTTAATGAAAATGGCATTACGGAAGGGAAGGTGATCAAATTATAAGTTGAAGACAGTACAATATTTTGGCTTCCGAGAACGTTTAAGTTCATGTCGGGAGACAAGAACATGTTCCGATAGAAAGGACAAGAACATATTCCCATTCAAGTCGCTATTAAAGCGGCTTTTTTATTTTATCAGTACAAGTTCTTGTCGCATGCCAAAGACATGAACTTGTACCGTTTGCCGATTAGGCGTAAGGATCAACGCCATTTTTCCGGGAAGAGTCGATACGGCGGAGCTTGTGGAGATGGTCGTTTTCAATGCCACTGGAAAATCCAGCTATATGACAGGTTCAATCATTGTAGTGGATGTCGGTTTGACACTTTAATCTATATGGTATGAAACGGACCGTTCGTTTTATTTAATTATACTGCCCCTATTAGGTTTGTTAACGAACTATCTAAATTTGTTCCTCTCTCTAATTTACAGGGAATCACCTAAAGAGATGATCCATACAAAAGTACGGTTTAATATACGCATTTGAGGAGTATGCTACATAATCGTATATTAACATTGCCCAATTGGGCAGACAGGTATGCCCCTTTGAACGATGTTTTACAAAATTACCAGACGTATAATATAAATAAGCTTTTAGTTTATCCTTTGTATTAATAGTCTGTAATGTCATTAAATAAATAATTATATGGAGATGATAATATGAAAGAGTATATTAACGCATTGAGTTTAGCTGTATTTCTAACCCTTTTGGGATGTTCGACGACAGAAATTACTTTGGAATCTTCAGCTGCTATCAAACCTGAAAACAAGCCACTTACTTCTTACATTCAGAACACATCGAAATTAGAAGTTACTTCTGCAAAAGAAAAGGATTCGACTTTCAATTGTTTGAACATGGGAACAGATAACCTACCTCAGATCGATAATCAAGGTGACCAAGGTTACTCAAGTTTTTAAAGCACATAGATTAGTTGGAATTAACATAGAAGAAAGATACAAATGAGCAACGTTAAGTTGCAACTCAGGCTAAATCGCCTACTTCCAAATATTGATGTAGAGGGCGAATCTCTTATGATGAAAAACCCGTCATCTTAAACACCTAGAAGAATCGAATGTGGAGAATGAAGGATCAGAAGGTTCTACCATGATAAACAGAGAGAAACTGGGTTAAAGGAGGAAAGACTGTGTCCAAAGTGCGCATTTTTGTAGACAGCATCTCGGATATTCCGGAGGAATGGATTGATAAGTATAAAATAGGAATCATTCCATTATATATAGTTTTTCAGGAAGATTCCTATCTTGACATAGAGATCAACGTCCATGACATGTACAACAAAGTTGAGATGAACGGACAATTGCCGCAGACTTCCACACCTACACCAGCTGACTTCTTTAAAGCATTCCGCCCGGTTATTGAGAACGGAGAAGATGTACTGTATATCAGTGTGTCTTCTCATTTATCATCAACATATCAAAATGCTGTTACAGCCTCGCGCGAGTTTCCTCCGGGAAGAGTAACTGTTGTGGATTCTCTAAATGTTTCTGCCGGGACGGCCATGATGGTTTTATTAGCCACACAATTCACTAGTGAAGGTAAGAGCGCTATAGGTATAGCAGAATCGCTTGAAACAATAAGAGATGAAATTCAATTGAACGTAGTTGTTAATAATCTCGATTATCTCCATAAAGGGGGGCGATTAAGCAATCTTAAAAATCTTCTGGGAAATATGCTTAAAATACGTCCGGTTTTATATGTTAGTCATGGAAGAGTGCTATCAGGAGTGAAGTATAGAGGAAACAAACAGCGGATACTAAAAAAACTTTTGTCAAGCATCTTAAGCCAAATTCATCGAATTGATCACGATCATATTATTATTGCCCAGACACTAGAGAAGGAAACCGCTGAATGGATAAGAAATGTTATTCTTGATGAGACTTCTATTAAAAAAGTACACATCATAGAGGGGGGATGTGCTATACGCTCACACAGTGGTCTTCATAGTATAGCAATCAGTTTCATACTTAAATCGGAGCCCCTTGTTCACACTCAAAGATGATCATTACAAAGGATAACGGATAATTCGCTTGTTAGAAAGTGGAGCAAAATACCAGCGATTACTTAAGATCGATTGTTGAAGATATTTTTTATGTGGAAAACAAGGAGATGGTAATTATGTTAATTCAAACAGGACTAGGCAAAACTACATTCTCCAAAGAGACTATATCTAAATTTGTAAGTATGGCGCTCGATATGACAGACGGGCTTGTTTTAAGTTCGACTTATATCGGATCCATCACTAGAAAATTGACTGGTAACACTGCTGGAATTGAGCTGCGTGAACATGATAAAGGCATAGATATTCACTTAAGCATTATAGTCCAATATGGCATGCGTTTGCATGAGGTATGCAGGGAGCTGCAATATAAAGTGAAGGACGTAGTAGAGGATTTCACAGGACTTACAATTATTGCAATTCATCTCAAGATAGAGGGTATCACTGTATAATTGTGTAATAATGCTATAAATGAAAAATTTAACAGCAAAAGGAAAGTGGTGTTAAATAATATGATTGGGCATTTAATTGTTCAAGCTGATAAGCATTCTCGTGTTGGACTAAACTCAATTTAATGGCCATCGGAAATATTGCCCGAACGGTTGCTGGTTCGAGTAATCTCCAGCATCGCTTGAGCTGAATCCCCTTTTCCCCACAGTTGCTTGAGCAGATTATTCCGTAGGTTATGGCATTACTTCTTTGACGGTAAGATCAGTTTTCTTTATTATGGCTTTAGCAAGTTGAGTGCGTGAAACGCAAGAAAAAAACACCTGCATGCGGGTGAAGGGCAATGCATGAAGAACTACAAGTTCTTGCCAATGAAGTAGGTTATACGCGGCCCCTCTTGCTTTGGCGTTTACACAAGCCCATCCCTCAATTACTCCAGCAATTGTAGGGCAAGAACGATTAAACAATTACGGGAGACGTTGAAAGGTAGTGATATTCGTTTAAGTACAGCGTAACCTCGGATGTTTTAGTAAAAGGATGGACATCAGACTGATTACAAGCCAACATACGAAGAAAACTATAAATAAACAGAGTTTAGCCATCGTTTGATTTGGTTCAAAGAACTTTATAAACCCATTTGCTGAATAATCAATTGAATGTATAATGATTATTCGAGGTGATAAAGATGGCAAGATCCAAAGAATTTGAAATAAATGAAGTACTAGATAAAGCAATGCACCTTTTTTGGACCCAAGGTTATGAGAAAACCTCCATGCAGGACTTAGTAGAATTTATGGGCATTCATCGAAGAAGCATCTATGATACGTTCGGGGACAAGCATGCCTTATTTGTGAAAGCACTAGAGCGATATGAAGCGAAACAGACCAGCAAAATAAAGTTCCTGACTCAAAATCAAAAATCGATTAAACTGGTGCTGCGCGAGATGTTTGAATCAACAATAAGAAAAGAAGGCGAACCAATAGGTTGTTTCATGGTGAATTCAGGTGTGGAACTGGGTGTTTTAGATCCTGAAATCTCTTCTTTAGTAAATGAGAGTTACACTCGAACAGAAGAATTTTTGACAACACTTATACAGACAGGACAACAAACAGGTGAAATTAAGAAAGACTTGGACCCGGTAGTTACTGCTTACTTTCTAATGAATAATTGGCTAGGACTACGCACACTCGTTAAGACGACATCAGATCAGCGGAAATTAACGAGTATTATAGATATGTCACTTTCAATTTTAGATTAATTTTTACTATTAGATATATAATGATTTGTTTTGGGTGGGCTAATTCCTTCATAGCTCATATTCACTGCACTATGAACTAATATTGAATTCGCCCATCTGTTCAAGTCAAAAGAAAATCTAAGTTCATGAAAGAATCAAGCGAAAATTCTTTACCGATCGTTCTCAAAATGCTATACTCCGATTAAGAAATATTTTTTTAACTCTATTAGAATGAACATTCTAATAAAAGGTGATTATCCATACTAATTCTGTACTATAAGAGGGAGAGAACATTATGAAATACACTGTAATTACAGGAGCAAGTTCAGGCATTGGATATGAAACAGCATTAGCATTTGCAGCACGGGGTAAAAATTTAATTTTGGTGGCCAGAAGAGCGGATAAGCTGGAAGAACTCAAAGCTAAAATCCAAGGCATGGATACTAAAGTAAATGTTATTGTTCAACAAAGTGACCTGTCCGTATCCTCTGAAGCTTATGCACTGTATAACAATTTGAAACAATATGAAATTGAAACGTGGATCAATAATGCTGGAATTGGAGAAGGCTCAGTTATAGCTGAACAGAATTTGGACAAAGTAGAAACCATGCTGCGCGTTAATATCGAATCTTTAACGATTCTATCCACATTGTATGTTCGAGATTATGCAGATGTTGAAGGCACTCAATTGATTAACGTCTCTTCAGCGCTCGGATATGCAATTGCAGTGGGAAGTGTAGCTTATTCCGCATCGAAATACTATGTTAGTGCCTTTACAGAAGGTCTTGCGAAAGAACTGGAACTAAAAGGTGCAAAACTTAAAGCGAAGATTTTGGCACCAGCAATTACGGAAACAGAATTTGTACAAAAATCAATTGATGCCGAAGGATTTGATTACAAAGCAAATATGCCTAAGTATCACACTGCTGAAGAAATGGCTGGATTCATGGTGGATCTCTATGAACATGAAGACGTAGTCGTAGGAATTGTAGATCAGAACTATGATTTCCACTTAAGAGGCGCAATATATCCGGTTATTTCAGAATTAAATTAATTATCACAAATGAAAAAATCAATCATAAAGAGAAGTCAAGAAACAAATAACTTGCACCGATTGCTGAATTGGAAAAGCATATTCCCATTCCGATTAGAAAGGTGATGTTATAAAAAAGAAACCGACCTTATTTCGATTTCAGTAGAATTTAAGGTCGGTTTGTTTGTTTTAGTGAAGGGACACTACTAATAACGAAGTAAGATAACTCAATATTTCATGGAGACATTAATTCCAACAAATTCTTTACTAAACATAACTGTTAATTATGCTTTTGATATTTTTAATTGTTGCAAAGTGCATTGCTTCATGGTAAATCAGAAAACCTAGTAATTGTTCTACATTTGTAAAGATAAGTCCTTTAGAAGACTTGTAATGAGGATTGATTTCTTCTTTCAATTTGTTTGAAAGTATCGATTCAACCCTTTCAATTTGTTCAGTTAACAAGTTAATTAATTGAGACAACGTTGGAGGCTCTATATTCCAATCAGACGGTTTAGTTCCTGGATCAAACAAATTACTAAAATTACCAGGATTTTTGGTTTCTTCCCCAGTAAGTTGGAAAGCGAATTTCTCATGTATGACATACATGTGGCCTAGATTCCATTTTATATTGTTTTTCAAACCTGTTGGAATTATTTCCGAGGCAGAGTCATTTATATTCCTCACATAATCAACTGTCTGATGGCGAACAAATCCTAATTGATCTGTGACAAAATTGCTCATGATATTGACCTCCCATAAAGTTGCTAAAAATCGTTAAGAAAAAATCACTTGTTTTTTGGTGAAAAGAAATTCCGCCAGTGTACTAAAAAACACTTTTGTGTCAGTAAGCAGAGTTGCTTTCAGAAACAAAAGTTGAGACTCGTTGTGACAGATTTGCCAATGTACGTTCAAAATAGGATTCATCATTAAGTGCTCTACTCAAAATTAATCCCCCTTGGATACTAGCAATTGTTTCCTCTGAAATTTGGTCTGCAGTCTCTTTAGAGATACCGGTTTGAACTAGTGCCGCGCTTAAGGCTTCAATCCATCTTATAAAATATTGCCGAATTACAGCAGCGAATCGATCTCTTGTTTCGTCCAAAGCGAATGCACCAATAAGGCATATACGCTGACCAGATTGAAAATAAGTATCGACCTCTTGCCACATATGGTCAATGGCTGCCCGAGGTTCATTCTTTTCGAGCGGTTCAAAAATGTTCTTGATAAACCATTGATCAATATGAGCAAGAATTTCAGCAGCCATCTCATCTTTTCCACCCGGAAAGAAATAATATAAGCTTCCTTTAGATAGACGCGTACGGGCCGTAATTTTACTCAAAGATGCACCTTCATAACCTAATTCACGAAATACTTCAGTAACGAGAGGGATGACATCAGACTTTTCAAAAACAGTGCGAGTCATAGGTTTAACTCACTTAGACTTGGGTGTTCAGCGGGGCGCGTGCCGAGAGGCCAATGAAATTTTCGTTCCTCTTCCTTAATCGGCATGTCATTAATCGAAGCAAATCTACGCTGCATCAAGCCGTCGTCAGCGAATTCCCAATTCTCGTTTCCATACGATCTGAACCAATTGCCACTATCATCATGCCATTCATATGCGAATCTGACTGCAATACGGTTATCCGTAAATGACCAAAGTTCCTTGATCAGGCGGTAGTCCAGTTCTTTGGCCCATTTTCTAGTCAGTAAAGAGACAATTTCTTGGCGGCCTGTTATAAATTCGCTCCGATTTCTCCAATAGCAATCCTCAGTATACACAAGTGAGACGCGCTGAGGGTCTCGGCTATTCCAGCTGTCTTCTGCCATACGTGTTTTTTGGATTGCTGTCTCACGAGTGAATGGGGGAGTTAAATTATTCATTAAATTTTCCTCACTTTCTAAACTGTTTGTAACAGTATAAACCGATCGGTTTATAAGTGCAAGTATACATCCCAAATTCAATACCAATTTAGAATGGGTACAGATTCATAGTGTACCAAGTAGCCATCAATCTTATGAATCTTATGCATAGTGGCTCTTTTTGTGTATTACCAATGATCAAGAGGGGTGTTCATTCTTAAGAAATAATGAGAAAGCAGGACGTCCTCCTCTAAAGGAGGCGTTCTGCTTTTTCTCTCATTTTGTTTTTTTGCTAAAATCATCAGTCGAATTAAATTTAACCCTGCAAAAATTCGATCAATGCTGCATTAAATTGATCAGAATGGGTCGCATTAAATCCGTGTGGTCCACCTTCGACAACAACCAGACGGCTGCCAGGGATGGATTCATGAGTACGTTGTCCGCTCACCTCCAAAGGCACGATAGCATCTGAATCACCATGGATAATCAGTGTTGGAATGTTGAACTTCTTCAGATCCTGACGGAAATCCGTAAGGGCAAAGGCAGCAATACAATCCAATGTGCCTTTAGGTGATGCCAGAGCTGCAATATCACGGTTATAAATACGGAATGGTTCGCTCACAAGGTCTGTACGGTCTCCAGCAGCGAAAAAGTTGCTTGTAAAACCATCCAGGAATGCTAGCCGATCCGCTTTTACCCCGTTTTGAAATTCTGAAATCGTTGCATCATCTAATCCTCCTTGAGGATTGTTTTCGGTTATATAGAGATAGGGAGGAACCGCTCCCGCAAATACGGCTCTAGAAACGCGTTCTGTTCCATAGGTTCCGACATAACGTGCAACTTCGCCGCCACCCATGGAGAATCCGACTAATGTAGCATCACGCAGATCAAGGTGCAAAATCAATTTATGCAAATCCGAAGCAAAGGAATCATAGTCATAACCATCCCAAGGTTGAGAAGACTGACCGAATCCACGACGGTCATATGTGATAACACGGTAGCCCGCTTCAATTAGGGCAGGAACTTGCTTCTCCCAGGATCGTCCACTCAAAGGCCAGCCATGAATCAAAATAATTGGTTTTCCCGCACCATGATCTTCATAATACAGTTCAATTGGTTGGTCATTCTCAGCGCCTACGTTTACTTTTGCCATGGAAAATACCTCCATCAGTTATTATATTTTTGTTTATACAGAAGCTATTTGGCTCAGAAACATGAATGGGGGCTTGTTCATGAATCGCCTCACTTTCTATACCTTTTGTATTAGTATAAACCGATCGGTTTATAGATGCAAGTTCATATCTTAGCGTGGGTAATTAGTCTCGCATGGGGGCTACGTTGAGACCTGTTTGGATATTCTAGCCAAAAACAATGCAACAACTGAGTTTATTGATGAAGAAACCTATGAAACGTTCCCGAAAAAATCTGGCATCATCCTGCATAAGAGTGTTGGGTTAAAGAGAGCATTGAATTCAGTTGTCCGGCTGAAAATGAATAGCACGTATGAAGATTAGAACAGATTAAAGGAGGAGCTCAATTCAAAAAAGAGCCAACGAACTTAAAATCGTCGACTCATCCATAGATGTATCAAAAGCAATGATCCTCCATATATCAACATACCTAATACTACACCTAACGTTCCCTGGAATAAGTTAAGAGTATGATCTCTTTCTCCGTAAAAAACCGTCTGATTTTCCCCATAATCTACATCCCCACAAACGTTTATCATCTGATTAAAACACCAAAGACCCGTAAGAGGGCACTTTTTTCAAAGTGTCCATCTTACGGGTCACAGTTCACGTATGCGACAGGGTCGTTTTTTGTTTTTCGTAGGCTAACTTCAAATTGCTATTCATTCTTGCCAAACACTCATAGGGTCCCATGGCTTGATTTGATTACCATATTTTCCGGCCAAAAAAACTTTCATGTCTTCCAGCTTAGCAGGCACCTCGTTCCAAATGGGAAGGGGTGGTAACCCTCGTTTGCTTTTCAATAGGATGTCCACTGTAACATACAAGCGTTCTGGCTGAATCCAATGAAGGAAGCGGGAAATATCAATTTGCTTAGTCAGGGACAAGGCATCAATTTCGTCATTGTAATGCTTGTTGAACTCGCTGATCAGGTTCAGGAGATAGTCTCTCTGCTCCTTCACGAAGTCCAGGCCGCAGATGGCGCCATGTCCTGGAATAACGATTTCGGGTTTAATTTCATCAATAATGCGGTCAAGCACTTTAACCCAATTGAGGGTTCCCTCTTCGCTGTATGCCGTACACCCGTTAAACACGACATCGCCGGCGAACAACACTTTTTCTTTTGGCATCCACAGCAGCAAGTCACTGTCAGAGTGGGCCGGAGCAACGTTGTAAATCATTACTTCCGTATCGCCAAGACGGATGTTGATATCGTCCTTTATCTCAATATTCGGGAGCACCCATTCTACGCCTTCCAGGTCGAATCCTTCAAATTCCGCTGCAAAAAACCGCTCGCCCGATGTAGATTCGGGAGAATCCTTTCCTCTTCTGATAACGCTATCCATCCAGGCGATATTTTCGGTAAGACGCTCTCTGGACGCTTCCTTGTGCATAATAATGCAAGCATCTTCAAACGCTTTGTTTCCCCAGGCATGGTCGCTATTATAGTGCGAGTTCACCACATATGCGGGAGAGGCGCCGTTGCTTACTTCCATAAATGCCTCACGCATTTCCCGCGCATGGAACAAATCGAAGAACGTGTCATACACCAGCCCTTCACCCTTGTTGATGAACCCGGCATTGGCCCAACTGATGCCGCGATACGGCGAAATACCGGCAAAGACGCCATCTGCGACTTCAAAAAATTTAACGCGAGGTTTTTGAATAATACGTCCATACTTCATGAAATTTCTCCTTTGCGTATATGTTTTGGGGTAAGACATACTGACTATGCCATTATTATAGAGAATGGAAAATAGGAATGCAAGCATGTACTTGCATGCAACCATTCTATGCAATATGATAGTAACAGAACAACATCACACTACATGGATGGAGGCGCTTAACCATGAAACTAGTAACCTTTCGAACCAATACATCCCAGGAACCTTTGTTTGGGCTTGTAATTAATGAGAAATTTGTCGTGTCTTTTGCCGCAATCATGAAAAAGCAGAGAACATTCGTTGACAGTCTTGAAAGTATGGACAGCTATCTTCATTATTTGCCGGCAAGTTACGATACCGCTAAGGAATTGATGCAATATGCTGTCGAACAGTTGCATCAATTCAATGAAAATGAAATCAGCCCGATTGCAGCGGTAAACCTGCTACCGCCGGTTCCGAATCCGGCTGCGCTTATCGATTTCGGGCTGACGCCAAGACATCTAAGAAATGCTGGCGTAAATCTGCTGCAAAGAGAATATACAGGGCCGGAAAGAGAAGAACTCACACGTAAACTTTCCGAAAAATTCCAGAAAAATCTGAATAAAGTAACTTTCAGTTATTACAAGTGTAACCATAATGCATTAATTGGCGATGGGGATACGATTCATTGGCCTTCGTACTCTTCCTACCTGGATATCGAGCCGGAGCTGGCCTTTGTTACAGGGAAGGGGAACTGCATTGCAGGTTATGTTATTTTTAACGACAGTACAGTCCGCGATGTGCAGTGGCCGGATTTCCAGGCGCTGACCGGACCGACGCGCTGCAAAGATTTCGATCGCAGCAAAGGAATAGGACCATTTCTGGTAACGCCGGATGAAATCGACAACCCGTTGGCATTGGATGTAGATGTACGCATCGGGGAGAGACTGCACTGGAAGGGAAGCACATCCGAGTATGCTGCACACCCTGCAAAAGTGATAGAGGAGGTTCTCAAAGTTTTCACGCCACTCCCGGGCACGATTATAGGAATGGGGACGATACCGGATTGCTGCGCAATCGAGACCGAAGAATGGTTGTTGCCCTCTGACCGAATCCAGATTACATTTGATAAATTAGGCACGCTCACGCAATTGGTGCCTGATCATGTCAAGATTACGGAACCAAGTCGTTGGGAAAAAAGAAGCGATTTACCTTAAATAAACGTTTATCAAAATGATGAACTCTGAATCTGCTTCATCGCAGAACTTGTAGTAGAATAGGTTTAACATATGCAAAAGGAGAAATACAATGCAAACTTCAGACAGAATCATTGAAGCCGCGACACGGCTCATCAAAAAGAATGGCTATCGAGGTGTAAGCACCAAAGCCATTGCAACGGAAGCTAAAGTCAATGAATCTACGATTTTCCGGCAATTCGGAAGTAAGCAAGGCATATTGGAAGCCATCATTGAAAGACATTCGGATATTCCGCAATTTGAGAAGCTGTTAAAAGAGGACGCGACCGATAATCCGGAGGTCGATCTGCTGAATGTAAGTCAGCAGTACCGATTGTTTTTCCATAAGAATGCGGACATCATTTTGATTGGCATCCGCGACAAAGGAATGTTTCCCGAATTGGACAGAGTGCTGGCCGATCCGCCGGTGAAGCTGCACTCCTTGCTGGTTGAATATTTTGAACGCCTGCAGAAGAAAAAAGTTATAGCCAGACAGGATGAGCGCCTTGCCGCCATGTCTTTTCTCTCGATGTGCTACGGATTTCAGATGAGCGAGCTGATTCACCGGCAATATCAGTCCCAACTCGTCACCGAGGAAGATTTCTACCAGCACAGTGTCTCATTGTTTGTAAAAGGAATTTTGTCTCAGTCATAAGCTTTGTTGATTTATTTAAATATGCCAAATACTGCTTTTGCTCGACTAACTTTACCATTCGTTCCACATTCACAATAAATGCTGTGAGATATGTCTGTATTCGCATACGAAATAGACCTCGGTACTTGGCTGTTGCCATACCGATGAACCTCTTCATCTCAGCATTTATATACTCAATGACGACAGAAATCTATCAACGAGGATGGAACAATTAATGGAAGTAGGCGGGGCCGGAGGAGCAGCAGAACGTCTAGTCGAATCACTGCATGAACTTTTCAACATTTTTTATGCTATTGCGAGCGTTGTCGACCGCGCTTGAACACTATGGCCGCATTGATATTTTGATCAATAATGCCGGTTCCGCTAAATCAGGATCTTTTTTCGATCTGCCGGAGGAAGCTTTTTTGGAGTCATGGAATTTAAAGCTGCTCGGTTACATCCGAATGGTGAAGGAAACGGCGCCACACATGATCAAACAGCGAGACGGACGTATTGTTAACATTGTCGGCATCGCAGGACGGACGCCAAATCCAGCATTCCTCGCGGGCAGTACCGCAAACTCGGCGTTGTTGAATTTTACAAGAGGCATCTCCAAGGAATTGGCGGAATCGAACATCAGGATTAACGCGATTTCACCCGGCTTAACGGCAACAGAGCGGGCGGGAAATCTCGCCGTGCAAAACGCAGAGATTAAAGGAATCAGCGCCGATGCTATGAAGGCGGAAATGAACGCCGCGATACCGCTCGGACACATGGTAGATCCGGCGGAAATAGCAGCGATGTCGCTGTTACTTGTTTCCGACCGTGTTCCTTCTATTACGGGAACAGAAATTGTCATCGATGGCGGACAGCAACCTGGCGTTTAAACGCCAACTTGGACGCGATTCAGTTGATTAAGCTACGAAGGATACGATAGTTGAACAAAAATTGATGTTATTCTTCATGTAAGATAGAAAATGAATCATGTTTATCCGTTGTATCCTATGCGAGAAGGAAGAGAAGCAAGAAAAGAGATAATTGAATTCATTGTTGACTAACAGGGAATATAAAACATTGAACGTCAAATATATCTATTTGAAAAGAAGTGGAATACTATTTGAATAATTTCATCCCTTTTGCTTTTTGAGGACAAAAGGGGATGTAGTACTTTCAGAGAGTACCAGATTTCCAGTATATTCATACGAAACTAATGCTTAAAACCCCAAAAATTAGGTAAATGTTGAGGGGCATGAACATATTCCCATTGAAGTCGCTATTTAAGCGGCTTTTTTATTATATCGCGGTACAAGTTCGTGTCCCGAGCGAAGGACAAGAACTTGTACCGATTGCCGGAATGGACAAGAACATAGTCCGATTAGATATGTGTCAAAATAAAAACACAATATAGAGACGAGTGGGCTTTAACTTGGGGCAGTAGCGCTACAGGGAAATACTTTACCCATAGAAAGGGATGAAATAGTTGTTTACTTAGATACGTATTGTGTCTTATAATTTTCACAAAGATACATATCGTATCTCAAAAAGTTTGTATCGCGCAAGTAATATAAGGGTGCTCGCATCTTGGTTCCAGTTTTTGTAGAATGGAGGAGACGACGAAACGAAAAAAACGTCTTGACAGGCACCGGAATTAGAGGTGCTGGATGTGCAGCAAACGATGGCTGGCTATGGATTCAGGCAAATTGATTGGATCGAAGAACATGATGCAGACCTATATGATCCAGCGTCCTGATGATCATACTTCAAATTGAAAAACGTATTCTTGCTCAAAAGGTCGCCTGTGGGCGGCTTTTTCGATGCTCAGATGAGGGATAAGAACATGTTCCAATTTCTAATGTAACATCTGAATATAACTGATACCCGTTTCTTTTTAAACATTCGTTGAAAATTTCTTGTACTCATCGCAGCAAGCCGGCTTATTTTTTGCAATGTAAGTGTATCCCTATAATGGGTCCCCATAACGGCTTGGTGAGCAGCAGCTAAATAAGGCGTAGCATCAGCCTCCTGTTGATGTAACATTTGTTCGAATACGTTGCGAAATTCGTTACGCCGCTCGACAAATATAACGGAGCCTGTTCTTTTAAATCCAGAGGTTGAAACACATGTGATACACCAGGGGATGACAAACAAGTCGCCTTTGGAAACCAAAATACATTGGTCCCCAATCTGATGAGCACTTCTCCTTCATATACATAAGCGATTTCAACAAAATCATGGTGATGCATCATCGTAAACGGCTCTTCTTTTGTCAGC
>NZ_RIAS01000031.1 GCF_003719335.1 Paenibacillus amylolyticus | reverse complement strand
CCTGAGCCAGGATCAAACTCTCCAATAAAGTTATTGAAAAGAGCGATAAGCTCATTTTGAATCTGACGAGATTAAAATCTCATTGTGCTTTCAAAATCATACAGTCCGAAGACGTGTACCGATTTTTCCAGCGTCGATCTTGCAAGCAAGATCGTTACTCACTCGTTGTTCAGTTTTCAAAGATCAAACTTTTCTTGCTACCGAAACCAGTTCGTTTCAGCAACTCTTATATCATATCATCTCCGAACCAACTTTGCAAGCTTTTTTTCAAGTTTCTTTCGAAGCTTGTTTTCATTTACTTGCCGCACCGTGTGAACCGTGTTTTCTTGGCCGGAATTAGAATATACCATGTATGACATAACAATGCAACACTTATTTTAAAAATATAAGATTTCATCATATGGACCAGGACTTATATCATTATATATACGAACTTTAAGACATCCTATCCAATTATGAATTTGTATAATGCACTCACGATGTTGCTTTTATTTCACAACCCAAGAAACGAGATAGAAGATGTAATGTTACATGGGACAGTGTAGATCTTGAGCAGCTCATTATGCAGCTCGTTGTTAATCAGCTTCTAACTATGTCGTATACTGCACTCTATTATAACCTGAATAACATCATCACACGAACGGTTACAACTTATTAAGGACATTTATCAACCTACTTAAATACAGGGAAGCCGCGTAAATGATCAGCATAATGTTTCAGCTGACCTATAACACAACTCCCCGGCAACACACCTTATAGATCATACTTGTGCCCTCTGAGCGCTCTCTTCTTCCTTCTATAGAATAGACTTACCTAACAAAGATGCAATTAACCCAACACCCAGCCTCGCTGTATGCCGGTTTTGATCAAGTAGCGGGTTCACTTCAACCAATTCCATAGATACAACCCGGTTGTTCGCAGCTAAACACTCCATCGCAAAATGCGCTTCTCGATAACTCAGCCCACCCGGCACAGGCGTTCCAACCCCTGGCGCTTCACGCGGATCAAGGCAGTCCATGTCAAAGCTAACATGAATACCTTCCGTCCCATCTCCCGCAATCACCATTGCCTGATCAATGACGTGTTGCATCCCCATTCGATCAATATCATGCATCGTAAAAGCTCGAATGCCCAATGCTCTGATCTGCTCCTTCTCGTAGTCATCCACATCACGGAGTCCGATATAGACCAGGTTGGAAGGATGAACAAAGGAACCGGCACCTTTGATCTGTGACAGATTAAAAGTCGAATGCCCAAGAAATGCAGCCACGCTCATTCCATGCATATTTCCAGTCAAGCTATGTTCTTCCGTATTCAAGTCTGCATGGGCATCAAACCAGATCACCCCTAAATTGTTGTAATGAGCAGTTAACCCGGCCAAAGTACCGATGGCCACGCTATGGTCTCCCCCAAGTACAACTGGAAAAGCTCCCTCTTCGAGAGCAGATGCTACTTCTTGACACACATGCTCACTGACCTGCTGAACCTCATTCAAATACTTTACTGTCTTGCGCCCAAGTGGAGTTGCCGACTGTGCAGGGCAATCCACACGCACCTCTCTATTCAAGGGAAATCCCAAACTCGCAATTTCGCGTTTCAATCCGGCAGTGATCAGTTCATCAGGGCCCAACTCAGCCCCATTTCTTGCACCCGCTAACCCAAAAGGAACTTTAATCAGAGCCACTTCTTGTTGTTGAGTCTTTACATGACCCGTGTCCTGACCAGATACATTTCGCATCGCCTGCTCTCCAGCAGCCAAAACATCCTCATTCTTCATAAAGTATCGCTCCTTTTCATCGTTGTTGAACTACTGCCCACTGATGCACCTTACCCTTAAGATGAAGCATCACCAAGCACATTTTTAATGATCTCTATAGCCCAATCAATCTCTGATTCCTTTATGGTTAGCGGAGGAGCCAAACGAATCGTAGTTTCATGCGTTTCCTTACAAAGCAATCCTGCCGACATCAGACGTTCGCAATAAGGTCGGGCAGGACCATCGAGTTCAACCCCAATGAAAAGACCTTTGCCCCGAATTTCCCGTATAGCAGAGCTTTGAATACCTTGAAGTTGTTCCATAAAATAATTCCCCAGCCGCTCTGACCGCTCCGCAAGTTGCTCATCTTCCAAAACATCCAAAGCGGCAACTGCTACCGCACAGGCAAGCGGATTACCCCCAAACGTAGAACCATGTGATCCCGGTTCAAACAGATCCAGGATGTCTGCTTCGGCGGCAATTGCCGAAATCGGCATCACACCACCCCCAAGCGCTTTACCCATAATCCATATATCTGGTTCGACATTCTCCCAATCAGAGGCAAATCGGCGCCCCGTTCTTCCAAATCCGGTTTGGATCTCGTCCGCCATGGTCAAGACTCGCTGCTGTCTGCATATCGCAAACGCCTCTGACAAGTATCCAGCTGGAGGAATAATAATCCCCGCTTCACCCTGAATGGGCTCTACAAGGAAACCCGCTGTATTCGGTGTGATCGCTTGTTTCAAAGCCTCCAGATCACCGTAAGGGATAATTCGAAACCCAGGTGTGAACGGCCCAAAATCCTTTTTATACTCAGCGGACGAAGAAAAAGAAGTAACCGTCAGCGTTCTCCCATGAAAATTGCCAGAGCATACGATGATTTCGGCCTGATTTTCAGGTACACCTTTGCAACGATATGACCATCTTCGTACGGCCTTTACTGCTGTCTCAACCGCCTCTGCTCCCGTATTCATAGCTAATATTTTGGATTTACCTGTAAACATGGATAGTTTCTGATAAAATATTGCTGCAGCATGGCTGTGAAATGCCCGTGATGTCAATGTGACCTTGTCTGCCTGATCTTTCAACGCTTGAATAATGACAGGGTGTCTGTGTCCATGATTCAGCGCTGAATACGCACTTAACATATCCATATAGCGGCGGCCTTCAGGGTCCTCGACCCATACCCCTCCTGCCTGTTCAATGACGATGGGAAGTGGATGATAATTAGGCGCAGCATACGTCTCCGACCATTGAATGAACATCTCGGTATCTGGCATTCCTTCACAACCTTCCGCATAATATTGTATACAAAATACAGTAACAGTGTATGCGAGTTGATCTGCGTTTACGACTTGTTTCCTCTTTTTCCGCATCCGCCCTGTTTGTATACCAGCACTCCAACATATCACATTAACTTTATATTTCTTAAAGATGAACCATTAGTTCTCGGATGAAGACCAAGAATGTACCTATCGCAAATCTGTATACAATATACATAATATGATATGCACTTATTTATATTTTCAATAGTAGCAAACCTATAAGGGGATGACAACGCTTTTTTGATCATTTTCAGACTATAATTCCATAAAATGTTTCCCGTTCACTACCGCCGCTCATGTAGCTCCCAGCGTGTGAACTTTGCTTGCCCAACTCCCCCCTCGATGGTAAGATGATAAAAACTTGAAACACCCGGAACAGCGCGCCCTGTATGGCTTCATTAACCATTGATCGTCACTATACATATAGAAGGGAGAATTTGTATGGAGGTTCCTAAGTACCGTTCCTTGAAAGATCATGTCTACGATTACATCGCTCAGAAGATTCAGGACGGGACGCTACTTCCCAACCAGAAGATTAACGAAGCCGAAATTTGCAAAAAGCTGGATATCAGTCGCACCCCTACCCGGGAAGCTTTATTTCAGTTGACCTCTGACAATCTATTGCAATATATCCCACGCAGGGGATTTATTGTTGCTCCTTTTGATACAAGCAAAAAGCTTGAATTCTCGCAGGCTATCGGTGCGTTGGAGGCACTGGCCGCCACGCTTGCAGCGGATCATCTCAAAGCGTCAGAACTTTTAGAAATGGAAGCCCTGATCGCCCGCATGGATGAAGATATCAACCAACTTGATCTGGCTGCCTACAGCAAAAATCAGTATCTGTTCCACAACCTGTACATCCAGCGCTGCGGCAACGCCACCGTCATCGAAATGTTGAACACACTGAAGAACAGCTTTATCCGTCAATCCTATGTCAGTGATAACAAGCCGAAACTATCCGAGGTGCTGCATGAAGTCAATGAAGAGCACAGACAGATTTTAAGTGCGTTCCGTGCTAAGGATAAACCACAGCTGGAAGCACTGCTCAAACATCACTGGCGCATCATTGATAACGACATGCTGTAATCTATAGTTCCGTATTCATCTAGAACACTTGTTGTACTCAGGGCCAGATTGACTTGGACTTGGTGCAAAACTCTCCAGTCACCCTGCTTATAAACGTAAGAGGCAACCCACATCATAACGAATGTGGGTTGCCCCTTTTCAATTTGGCCCAGCTTCCGTAGCAACTCTCGCTGTAAATACGGCATACCCCAGCCTTTTTCCATACCTCAGAAGCAACCGGTCATTGGTGCGACTCATTCGCTGTATATTTTTATCCTCAAGCCAGTTCATATCCATTTCACGTAAAGGGTCGTGATCGACTCCCCACTTGCCCATAGTACGCGATTGTTCCCTCACTTTAACTTCAGAAAATCCACATCCACTCAGTCGTTTCTTCCAAGCTGACACAGTTACCAGTGAACGTATCCCATAGAATTGCTTCAGTCTGCGACTCATCAGTTCCGTTTTTCTTCCCGATAAAACCATCTCCCGATCAACAAGTAGCCCTCCAGGTTTCAGTACTCTCCCATACTCAGCCAGTGCTTTGCGCCATGGGGTGAAAATCGTTACCGATTCGATAAACACTACATCTACGTGGTTATCTGGCAAGGGTAATGCTGTAGCATCGGCTTGGATAAAACGCACATCAACCCGCTCTTTACGTGCACGCCTTACCGCTTTATCCAGCATGTGACGGTGCAGATCAACTGCCGTTACGTTGTACCCCTGCTGAGCCAGATAACATGCTGTTCTTCCCGTACCGCACCCAATCTCCAGAACATGAACCCGAGCAGGCAGCGATAATGAATCAAGCAGTTGCAGTGTAGCCGAAAATCCGCCAGGATGAGCACTTCCTTCTCCTAAACGAGCAAGTAAATCATGATAATCCATGACTCCCCTCCTTCCCTCTCTCCAGTCTATGGAACAAACCGAAAAACCGCTCCTGACTATGGAGATAACCGGGTACTCGTCCATACCAATCCACTCATTTCCTACTATGATATACAAACCGTTGATTTCAGGCGGCAAACCGCAACTATGAGGGGGATATGCATGCACAGAATTCATCCGGTATGTGAAGAAACGGTGTCACCGCATGTGGGACGCCCTGTCTGTCTTGTCATGAGAGACGGTACGCATATGTATGGTACACTTGGAGGTTGCCGGGATGGGAAGGTCTACTTGAATGAATGTTTCCAAGGTCCACGGCTGTCTTCCATCCAATCCAAGCAACAACTGCGTAGAGTAAACAAAAAGAAATTAACATCAGCCAGAAAAGCTAAATCTTCAGCTTATGGTGGCTACCCATATGGCGGTGGATACGGTGGTTATGGCGGTTACGGATACGGAGCTGGCTATGACGTTGCCCTAATTGCTACATTGTTCCTTCTTCCATTCTTATTTATCTAAATCTCAATAACAAATAGCTATTGCATCTATATTAGCAATCAACAAAAACCTCTCCTTGTTCGATTACGGAACAGGAAGAGGTCCTTTTTATGCAACAAAAAAGGCATTCGCCTTAAACGAATGCCAGGATGTTCTTATTTAATTCCCTACCTCAGTAACGGATGTTCATTTTCTAAAAAAAAACACCTCGTGAGAGGCGGGTAAGCTATATTAAATCCGATTTCCTTTAGACATCGTTTTCAGGTTACTATTCGAATTCTCAAGCAATGGTAGCATCCTAGTCGTGCTAACCATCTCAGAAGCACATATTGGACAAGTAGGCACGGTATCAAACGCAAAATTGTCCCGCATCCATCCTTTGCACGTATCACTCGTGCATTCCCAGATTGCCGCATCTGCTTGTGGAATTTCTTCCAACGGTTTTTTGCGATTATACATGACTTCTACCCCCTTTGTTATGGAAACACATCTTACTGACGTCATTTCACAAAAGCCACTGCTTAGCGGAAGTGTAACGTCCGCCGAACTTCTGCCTCGACAACGGTTGGGCAACTTCATCTATTTAAATCAAAAAAAAGAAGCTGCCTTTATCATTATAACATGTTAAAGGCAGCTATGCTTTAATTACAGTTTTACAACTTCTTCTGCTTGAGGACCACGGTTTCCTTGTACAATTTTAAATTGCACGCGTTGACCTTCGTCCAGCGTTTTGAAGCCTTCGCCTGTAATAGCGCTGAAGTGTACGAATACATCTTCTCCGCCTTCAACTTCGATGAAACCGAAGCCTTTATCAGCGTTGAACCATTTTACTGTTCCGTTTTGCATGTGAATTACACCTCCAAATAAAGATTAACATGTTCCTTTGTTCTTTGCAGCAAGCAAATAAAAATTCACACATTGAAAAAGGTACCAGTCATAAACTATAAGTGATCGCCCTTTACAATATGTGAATTAGGTTTTCCACTCTGCTTTGTACAACTTGATTCTTATTATACCTCTAATCGATCCAAAAAGCAAATCATTGTATTTTCTTTTCAAACAGCTTTGGAAATACCTGTTTATTATCTTCATGCCATAACCGGCCTGTGTTGTCCCCTTTGACCTATCGTCTGCATGTGTCTTATGAAAGGATATGCAGTTCCCATCCAACTTATACATGATTTGTGAAAATGTTCTGTTCTTGCATATCCATCATATTTAGGCAACTGTTCCAATCGTATTTAGAGTCAAAGTAACAATATGCCGGCACCCAGCGTAACTACAAGCTAAGTCCATGCCCACATAAAAGCATCGCGATCCCAAGCAACCCGCCCGCCATGAAGCTTGCGAAATGCTTTTTTCACCTCTTTGGACAAGGAAGCATTACCGTTCTCATTAACAAAAACAAAATGCTCTCCGTAATGGGTTCTTACATATTCTATTGCAGCTTCCTGACGAAGTGTGCCTGTAAACTTAATCTCAGAAACCATCCATTCAGCTACGTCCTGCGCTGTCTTTTCCATTATTATTTCACCTGCCGTTCTACAATTACACCATGGTCAAGCTTCTCTTTCCAAACTTCCCACTGTCTAAAGTATACCACGATTGCGGGAAATACGAAAAACAGGCAAGGATATATTAGAACGATAGGAAAAGTAAAAGTTCTACGATCCTTTTCATAAGCAAGTGTACCCATTCCAAAGAGAGCGTAATATAATACCTTGCATGAACAGCTTGAATGCTTCGTAAGGGAGATTCCAGTCCTTTGTAATTTCAGAATAGTAACATCTCTATCAAGACGATATGAATCTTTCGTCATAGAATAGTCATTTCTATCCCTATCTCGATATGGATAAAAACTTAAATAGTAACAAAAAAGAGATATATCGAATTGTTTTTTACCCTAAAATCAGGTATGGCTTAACCCTTTGCCTGTCCATTATAGTAAGACTTAAGTTTTATCTGCAGGGGCACTTCATTATTTTAGCGTCAAATGACTATAAAGCTTAGATGATGAATTCTATAATGTATATCGAATCAGGGAGGATTTTATGAAAGCATTTTTTCAACGATGGGGACATCTGCTGGCCATTCTATGTATACCACTTCAAGGATCGATTTA
Organism: Paenibacillus amylolyticus; assembly: GCF_003719335.1. Classification (GTDB taxonomy): domain Bacteria; phylum Bacillota; class Bacilli; order Paenibacillales; family Paenibacillaceae; genus Paenibacillus; species Paenibacillus amylolyticus_D. Next base: position 22,107 of record NZ_RIAS01000031.1, on the reverse strand, counting down.
TATGTTCCTAGGTAGCCGAGCGGGAAGTGATATATTCTACAATTATGCCTGGATTGATACACAGATTCCTTTCATTAAAGAATTTATTATTCCATATGTCAGCTGGATGCCTATATTATATCTAAGCTTTCTTTATCTTGGTCTAACGAATAAGTCGTTATTTTGGCGTACACTGCTCATTTATAACGTCGGGGTGATGGCAGCCAATGTTTGCTTTGTGGTGTTCCCCTCGTATGTACCACGTCCGGAAGTGACTGGAACAGATCTAAGCAGTGTGCTTGTGCAATTCATCTATTCCAATGATGCGCCTGTGAACTGTTTTCCAAGCGTCCATTGTCTAACAAGCTACATGCTGTTCATCATTCTCAACCGACATCTGAACGTTAAACCTGCAGTGCGAATCTTCGGCTCCATCTGGTTATGGCTCATTATTGCTTCAACCGTATTCGTCAAACAGCATTCCATGCTGGACGTCGTTGGTGGTATTGCTTTTGCTGAAGCCGCCTATTGGACAGTTCATGTCTTTGCCAAACGTCTGGGGCAGACTCGGAAAAACAGCAAGCAACCACTCCGGTCCACACAGCCAAGCCGAAATGCCTAACGTAGTTTTGGAACAAATATAATGGCTAAACAGGTGGCGACATGTTACATTTTCAACAATAATAATATTAATGAAAGAGGGCTCAAGTGCCCTCTTTTTTCGTATTCATCAGACCAAAGTTATTTATTAAAAATCCTACCAGATCAGTAATGGCTGTCATTCGTTACACAATTGGCGGACGCTCATGCAAGAGATCGGATGGCGGACTGCCCATGAGCCGTTTGAATATGCGGTAAAAATAAGACAAATCCCGGTAGCCGAGGAATTCGGCAATTTCCTGGATGGAGAGCTGTGACTCGGTGAGCAGGTACAGAGCCCTTTTCATCCGTTGATCATGAACGTACTCGCTAATCGTTTGATTCGTTACACTTTTGAACAGTGAGGCCGCATAGTTGGGAGATTTCCCGATCTCGTCACCAAGCTCTTCCTTAGTCACTTTCTCCCGATAATGCTGCTCAATATATCTTTTCATCCGTTCCACGTACCGATGCCTCTCTGGCGGAATGATACCGCGATCAAGTTCCCGGTTAATATAAATTAGGACTTCCATCAATAAGGCCTGGCTCATCATGACATAATAAGAAGGACGCTCTTCCCATTGTTGCTGAATTACCTTCATTCGCTGATGAATCAGTTCGTAGCAACCTGGTCTGTGCCTCAAGGGTTCAGGCTGTTCGAATGCAGGCAGTTCTGCAGTCTCATTTTGCCTTAATAAAATAACAAATTGGGTGTGCGTAACCGTAGGAATGCTCTTTCCATAATAAGGTGTCCCTCCGGGAATAAGGAGCAATTCACCCTTTTCCATGATCTGTTTATCTCCGTTCACCCAATATACACATTTTCCATATGTAACCAAACTGAGACGCCAAATCCCTTGTGGTTGCACGGCTTCTTCGTACCACCCTACGCCATTCACATGATGTACTTCAAGTGGAGTAACCATATAACACCTCATTATCGGACTATACTCTAATCATTGTACTATAGTTCATATCGTGATTCGACAGAAAACGCTACAATATACACATAAGCACTAAATATGAGGAGGATATTAGCATGTTGAAAACCAAAATTATCTGTACTATGGGACCTGCTTGTGACTCAATCGAAACGTTGAAAGTAATGATTCAGGAAGGTATGACAGTTGCACGTCTGAATATGGCTCATGGAGAGCTTGAGGATCACGTAACTCGAATTAACAACATTCGTACAGCTGCTGCTGAACTGAACAAATATGTACCGATCATGATGGACATCAAAGGACCGGAAGTTCGTATCGGAAAATTAAAAGAAGCTTCCGTTCACCTTCAAGCCGGTAAAGAACTAACGCTTACCACAGAAGATGTTCTCGGCGATGTAGAGCGAATTGCTGTAAACTACCCTGAATTGAATCTGGTTGTTAAACCAGGAGATCGCATTCTGATTGACGACGGCTTGGTTGATCTAACTGTATTGTCTGTTGAAGGTTCAGAGATTCACTGCAAAATCATTAGCGGCGGTATCCTGAAACCACGTAAAGGTGTGAATCTGCCGGGAATCAAAACGACTTTGCCAGGCGTTACCGAGCGTGACGTAATGCACATCGGATTCGGGATCGAGAACAACATCGAAATTATCGCAGCATCCTTTGTTCGTAAAGGCGATGACATCCGTGAAATCCGTAGCATTCTCAAAGAACGCGGTCAAGACCATGTACAGATCATCTCCAAAATCGAGAACCAAGAGGGCATGACTAACCTGGATGATATCATCGAAGCATCAGACGGCATTATGGTAGCTCGTGGTGACCTCGGGGTTGAAGTTCCCATTGAAGACGTACCGATGATGCAAAAAGAAATGATCGACAAATGTAACAAAGCCGGCAAACCGGTTATCGTCGCTACACACATGTTGGAATCCATGCAAGTAAACCCTCGTCCAACACGTTCTGAGGTAAGTGACGTGGCAAATGCGGTACTGCAAGGCGCTGACGTTGTAATGTTGTCTGGCGAATCCGCTGCTGGTAAATATCCGATCCAATCTGTTCGTACGATGGCTGCTGTTGCACGTCGCGCAGAAACAATGATCGATTACAAAGAACAATTCAACCAAAAATCTGCACAACAAGTGGCTGACATTACCGAAGTCATCAGTCAGGGAGCAGTAAGCTCTTCCCTCGTTCTGAATGCTAAAGCCATTATCACTTCAACAGAGAGTGGTTTTACCGCTCGCATGATCTCAAAATATCGTCCAAAAGCACCAATTATCGCAGTCACTCAACATGAGGAAGTGCTGTCCAAAATCTGTCTGCTCTCCGGGGTTATTCCGGTAATGGGTGATAAGGTGACAACAACGGATGAAATGTTCGAATCTGCAACACGAAATGCGATCAAAACAGGTTACATCGAAAAAGGTGACATTATCGTATTGTCAGCCGGTGTTCCAATCGGTCGATCAGGTAACACCAACCTGATTAAAGTACAGCAAGTATAATTACGTATCACAGCATAGCATTCGATAAAAGTATGAAATCAAAAATCCACCGGGATATGAAATCCGGTGGATTTTTTGATGTTTACTTACTACATAAAAGTTGAACGAGAAAAAATCGATCTATTTTTTACACAGAAACGGAGAGGACAGAAAAAACCTGGAAAAGCGAAGCGCTCGCCTTTATCACCGGATTTTCACATCTAGGAAAGGGAACAAAAAAATCTGGGGATAACAGCGATTGAAAGGTTATTCTGTCATCGGAGTGTTCCGTGTAAACACCTAACTTTGATTTAACATCGTTCTACAAGTTGCGCGAATAGTTAACCAGATCCTGCGACATGTTATTGATCTCATCCATTGAAGCATTGACCTGCTGTGTCAGCGCCGCCTGATTCTGAGTCAATGTGGACATGTTGCCGATATGCTGCAAAATATGATCAATCAACGTTTTCATCTTCTGCATGCTATCTTCAATATTAACGGTAGCTTCCGAACTGTGATCGGCCAGTTTGCGCACTTCGCCAGCTACAACGCCGAAGCCCAAGCCCAGTTCACCTGCGCGTGCAGCTTCAATGGCTGCGTTCAAACCAAGCAGATTCGTCTGACTGGCAATCTCTCGAATAAATGCTGTAATACTTTTCGTATCGTCCACACTATCCCGAACTTGTGTTGCCGCATCAGCGGATAATTCCTGAGCATTAACCAGCTCCTGTGCCTGATCCGTAATGGAGTTAATGCCACGCACCATCTCTTCGATGGACTCGGACAACTGTTTTGTTTTCAAATTCATCGCTTCAACAATGACTTCTTTGTTCTTCTGGTGAGTCACATCCCGAATTGTCCCCGCAACACGAAGCGGTACGCCATTCTCGTCACGAATAGTTTCACCACCCGCATGATACCAGCGATACTCCCCATCTTTACGTTGCAAACGGTAGTCAAGGTCATACGGCGTTCTACCGCTGTAATCATTCATATGTTCAGCAAATGCATTAATCGTACGATCATGATCTTCGGGATGAAGACGACTGCTCCAGCTACTGAATATGTTCGGGAAATCCTCTTCATTTTTAAAGCCAAGCTCTCTCCGGAATTGCGGGGACCACCAGAATTCATTGTTTGGATTGACCACATCCCCAGCAACTACCGTCATATCCCACGGCGCCTCCACAAGTGCACGGTTGACCAGATCATATCGGGTCACGAGTGCTTCCAGTTCATCTGACTTGGTCTTCTCTTCATGAATGTCGAACATAACTCCAATTAATTTAACTGGAGCACCTGCAGCATTTCTCACAAGTCGTCCAAGGCATCTGAACCAACGTGCTTCTCCATTTTTCAAAAGCATACGGCTTGTAATGTTATATCCCGCTCGGTCACTCGGATCATTAACATGTCTCGTAATCTCCTGCACAAGCTGTGGTCTGTCCTCTGGATGTACGGATTTAGCCCAGCTCGCGAACTCATTGGGGAATTCCTTCGAATTACTGTAACCCAGCATCTCACGGAACTCCTTGGAGAACGAAATGATATTATTGTTATCCAGCGGATTACCCGCAACGATCTCCGACTCCCATATACCCACTTGGAGCGCTTGATTCAACATGGCAAGACGCATCTGTGCATTTTCATATTGTGATTGCATCAGTTGTACTGCTTTCCGAATATTCTCCGAAATTTCATCATTGCCTTGTGCATCAGCGTCTGTCCCACTCCAAAACTGGCCATTCTGAGCGTTCTCAAGCAAACGACGGCTGTAACTTAGCAATTGCTCATGTGAATCTACACGATTTGATTTGCTTACTTCACTACGTTTCAAAAACATCGCGGTATCCCCTCTTATGTAAGGTGTATTTATATATACTTCGACATATATTGACAAGAAATGTAGGTCTAAAGTCTCCAATGTAAAAAAAAACGCAAATCCCCCCTTATTTAGGGAAGATAAACGTTGTTAGATGACTTCCTGTATTTTTGTATCATTCGATTTACGTAAATATAATTCTCTTCTACCAACCAAAATTAAGCGTTTTTCCCGTCTCTGCCCATGTCTTGATACTACTTAGAATCATCCACCAGCTATTCTGCGCGTTGGCAAAGGAAGGATGATTGTCTGTGAACTGATCATTGATCAGCGTCAGCTTCGTACATTCCCCCACGGTCTCTAACTGGAAGATGACTCTCGACTGGAGCTCGGCATGATTGGAATGATACGAGGGCCCTGGATGTTCTAGGTAGCTAAGTGTGGAGAGCGGTTCAAACTCCAGAATCTCACCATATACATGGACGGTTTCCTCACCATCATTACCCGGCCCAACATAAGCAAAGGGTTGTCCAGGTTGAAAATTCGAGCGAATCTCACTGCCAAAGAAGCTACTGCGCGTACCCTCGGAGGAAATCAGGGCATTCCACACTTCTTCACGTCCTGCATTGATATAAAATTCATATTTTAGATCCATCAGCTACTCACTCCCTTTTATACACTCAAAGTACGGCTGTTCTCCCGCATTTCTATCCTACCGTTATACCTAGTGCTCGTATTGTAAAAACGCGACAACGATCAAATATCGGTTATACTAAAGGAAATCAATTGATCCGAAGTCACTTCACCGTCATTTCCAAACAGGAAGGAGAACACACAGGGATGAACAGGACAAGCAAGCTCGAACCTCCCTCCATGGGACTACTTCATCTGGAAAAAGGTAACCAACAATATCAGTTACAGCGAGTACCTCCAGCCGAGGTACTGAACCCTTTTGTCAAACATTACTGGATGGTGTCCTGGGATCTTGCAGACAGTGACCCGTATCCCCAGCATGTAGTACCTAACCCCTGTGTCAATCTGGTCGTTGAGCGGAACAAAACATTTTTTTTCGGACCTTCTGATCAAAAATTTACGTACGCTATTCACGGCAAAGGTTCTGTTTTCGGCGTAAAGTTCAAACCGGGAGGATTCTATCCCTTCCTTCAAGCACCCGTGTCTACACTCTACGGGAAACCACTTGAAGTATCAGGTCTGCTCGGCATCAGTGCCGGAGCATTAGAAGATATTTTACTTGGTGAAAACGCCATGGAGGAAAAGGCTCGTTATGTGGATCAGGTGCTTTCTGCACGCCTTCCTGCGGAGGACAATGAAGCAAACTTGACCTGTGCTATTGTGCAACATATTGAACAAGATCGGGATATGCTGAGAGTAGATCAGCTGTCAGCCCACTGGAATCTGCATACACGCAAACTCCAGCGGTTGTTTAATCAATATGTCGGCATCAGCCCCAAAACAGTCATCCAATTATATCGTCTGCAAAATGCGGCTGAATGCATAGAACAGGGCCTAGCGTGCGACTTGGGCAAGTTATCTCAAGACCTGGGATACCATGATCAATCTCATTTTATTAAAGACTTCAAATCCATTATTGGCAGCACACCCGAAGAATATTTGATGTTGTCTGCATCTGTTCCATCAAATAGAGGCGGAAACCATGCAGGATGAGATCTATGCAGATATAGCCCTCAGAACAGGGTATCTAAGGCAAGCGTTTCACTTCAATCGTGTCACCTGTATGAATGACACCCTCACGTTCAACGGAACAGACGATACCACGTTTCTTGCGGGCGGCCGGCACAAACTTTTTGCGCAAACCCTCCTGTCCGTAGATTTGCTCAATGACTTTTCCCGGATGCACACAAGGCAGGTTTTCTCCTTCACAGATCAAACCTGTTCCATCGGGAAACAGAAGTCTGGTTCCCACGGGCAGTTCAGTCAACCGCTCTATACCTCGAACCAATATATTGGCACCGAGCCACTCAGGACGCACTTCCGGAATGTTCATCTTCTGGGCGATCAATGCGCACTCTTCCTCAGAAACGATGCTGATCTGCCGGCGATTAGCAATCGGCGTACCACGTTTGTAGATTTTCTGACGGGAATCTGCTGGTCTTAACAAACCATAATGCCGATCACCGGGTATTCCAGCAAGTTCAATATCTATAAAGGGCACCACCCTTGTTACAAATGTAGACGAATCATCTGCAAGCAGAACAAATTGAGCTGTTCCCATTAAGCTCCCCTCCCTTTCTGAATAATTCACTTTCCCTTGTTGCTCTGAGTGTTGTTACCACCCTGTGTATGAATCTTTGATAATCGGTAGATGCTGATGGGGGTATCTTATTATCTTACCCACTTTTCAAAGTTAGAAGATAATAACGAATAAAACCCAATTACAATATACGCAATTAAATTGCGATAAATTAATTTGAAATTCTCCGTTTATATGCTAATCTATATATTAAGTATGTTAGGCGTTCATTACATATTAGAAAGCAGGGTGTTTCTTTTGATCGGTACTATTTTTGTCGCTATTGTAGCTGTTGAACACTTCTATATCATGATTATGGAGATGTTCATGTGGACACGTCCACGCACGATGAAAACGTTTGGCACTACACCGGATTTTGCTAACTCCACCAAAGCTCTTGCCGCTAATCAGGGTCTGTATAACGGTTTTCTTGCAGCTGGTCTGATCTGGGGCCTGTTGTATCCGGATTCCAGTGTAGGGTTGCATATTCAGATTTTCTTCTTAGCATGTGTAATCTTTGCGGCTCTCTACGGCGGTGCAACTTCTTCAAGATCCATTATTATCAAACAGGGTTTGCCAGCAATCATAGCACTTCTGCTTGTATTGTTCCTGTAACTTGTCTAAAACAGGCATAATCTGCGACTGAACCCTCAGATATGGTAAGGTAGGAAGTATATCTTACCAATCACCAGAATGGTTCTGGGAGTAGAGAGGGGAACATGTCATGGGGCTGTTTGACAAGCTTCGTCGGCGCAAAAAGGAAAAGGCACAAGCCAGCTATGCCGCTCCGCAGACGGATTATAGTCAAACCATTGTCGGATTTGTGCTATTAGAACGGGAAGACTGTGATTTTAATCTTTTTATCAACCGGATGAAGATGGAATGGAATATTGAGATTAATGAACAAGCCGAGGAAGGCAATCTCTTCTTTGAAGTCGATGGAATGCAGGTCGTGTGCGCTCACATTGCCGCGCCTGTACCCGATCGAGAGGTCGAGGAGAATGCAAAGTTAAACATTCTTTGGCCAGAAGCTGAACAGGTGACTGCACGGCACCAGTCTCAGATCATTGTATCTGTTCTCAATGCAACGGATGCTATCCAGGGACATATCCTTTTTACTCAAACCGCATCCGCATTACTGCAATTGGATCATGCTCTCGCAATCTACATGTCTCCACTTGTCGTTGAAGCAGGTAAGTATGTGGAGGTAAGCCGTGGGCTTAAAGAGGATGAATTACCGGTACCTCTATGGGTCTTCATCGGTCTGTATCAAAACACCGAAGGGGCTTCAGCATATACATACGGCCTGCGTAACTTCGGTAAAGTTGAGATGGAAATTACTGGATCGTCTAAGCCCCTAAGTGATGTCTTTGAGATGATGTTTATGACAACCACCTATGTTATCGAAAACGATGTCACCCTGAATGATGGGGAAACTCTAGGATTTACTGCAGAGCAGAAACTAAGTATCGCCTTGTCCAAAGGAATTGCTACGGAAGGGGAAAGCCTGAAGATTGGTTTATAACCGATTCTGGCATTCCCTTGCAATACTGATATTCACAAAAGCCGCCTAGGGATTATACTCCGGGCGGCTTTTGATTTTTTAGAATCCTTTCAGAACCCAAGCATGACCGGAGTTATAGACCCCGTATTTTACTCTACTAGAACTATATGGTCCAAAAGAACTACAATCATGTGAAATCCATATTCATCTATCGCAGAAAACAGTATAATTAATAGGCTAATAGACTTATAAAATACATAAACAATCAATGAGGAGCTGCTTGTATGTCTGTCAAACGTTTGGATTCAACAAAACCGATTATTGAGATTACGTGGGAGGGGATTGTCTCACCAGAGCAGGTCGATCAAGTCAACGCAGAGATTGAAAAGATTGCCCCGCAACTGGGTAACACATTTGATGTAATAGTTAATATGATACACATGAAGGCTTTTCCGCAAGATACGAAGGATAAAATGGTGGAGCATCAAAAAAGACTGAAAGACCTGGGTATGAAACGGGCCAGTGTAGCTGTCGGTGGAGCGATCGCCAAGATGCAACTCAATCGAATCTCCAAAGAATCAGAACATCAGACTGAATTTCAATGGGAAACCTATGATGAGGCATTGGCATTTTTATTGAAATAAGAGTGTAATATGATGTGTTTAAAAAAGGGTGCTTTCCATTGGAAAGCGCCCTTATCATTTTTCTCGTTTATCTGTAGCTTATAAACTGCGGTTTACTAGGATAATATCTCATTTTAATTCTCAGTGTGTCTAAAAAGAGCGTTTTCAAATAAGAAGTATAAATATACAAGATCTCGCGAAAAGCTATACATTTTAATTTAATAATGACGATATACTCCATATACCAGAGCTGTAATTCACAACATCATAATCGTTATTTTGCTTGTGGTTTTTTAACAGGTAGGGTATGGATCTATCGAACTTTTCATGGGGTAAAGCAACTACAGAGAACGGAAGGGATTCTGTAACATCACATGAGTTTCATTCAACAGAGAATCAACATACTAGGAGGAATAATATGAAGCTCAAACCCAAATTAATGGTAATGTTTATGGCCTCTGTGCTAATTACTGCACTGCCTCTTGCCCTTCTTGGTTTGTATCAAACAGAAAATCAGGCTACCCGTAACGTCAAATCTCTACTTCATGGATTAATGAATTCAGCAACTAACCAATTAGAGGGGTGGATTGCGAGCAATGCCAAGGTCGTCGAAACCTTAGGCTTTGTAATCGAACAAGCTGTGCCTGAAGGCACGCTTACAGAGGATTATTTCAAAATAATGAACATGGGCACTAATAAAGACTATCTATCCGATCTGTACTTTGGCTCAGAGAAAGATGGTACCTTCATGAACGGATCAGATTGGTCACCGGATGCAGGTTACGATCCACGTAAACGCCCATGGTATGAACAGGCCAAACAAGCATCTACCTTAATATTCTCTGACCCTTATCAGGATATGATGACTAAAAAATACGCTATTTCCATGGCTATGCCTGTACATAATAAACAGGGGAGCCTAGAAGGAGTCGTCTCAGGCGTTTTATTGCTCTCCACCTTAACGGATACCGTTAATAAAATCAATCTAAACGGACTCGGGTACTCCTTTTTGATAGACAAAAATGGGATGATTCTCGCCCATCCAGAGGATAAAATGTTGAACACCTCTGCCAAGGATAATCCAGAATTAAGCCCCCTGCTGGCAGATATGCAGAGCAACCCTTCAGGGGAGAAGTCGTTTCAATACAACGGCGAAGATTATCTGTTATTCTATAACCAGATTCCTAGTACAGGCTGGGTGATCGGTTCCGTGATTTCAGAAAAACTTGCCTATGCTGAATTTTATCAGTTGCGTAATAATTATATTTTAATTATTGGGGCTACACTTCTAGCTGTGCTGGCTGGAGCTTACTGGATTGCGACTCTGTTCATCAAACCGTTGAAACAGCTGCACCAGACCTCCATGCAAATGTCCGGCGGCGACTTCACGGGACGGGTTAATGCGAAGGGCAAAGATGAATTTGCCGAACTCGGCGTCGCCTTTAATCAGATGTCTGATCAACTCGGGACACTGCTACGCCAAGTCACCACCTCGGCTGACCGGGTACACAGCATTTCAGGAGAGATGCAGGAACACACGGAGAATACAAAACGAATTGCTGAACAAATTTCGATTGCCACCGATGAGCTGGCTCAAGGCTCCAGCACACAAGCTGAATCCGTCTACGATGGATCTGGTCGTCTGACTGTTATGAGTGACAACGTTGGAGGTATTAACCGCAGTGTAGAACAATCGGTCGAGATGATACGCGACGCTGGTGAAGCGATGCTCACAGGTCTGCAAGCCGTGGATCACCAGGTTGAACTGGCAGACGGCAATCGTCACTCCATTGACCGGGTAGGTGAGTCGATTACACTGCTTGCCGACAAGTCTCAGAAGATTGAGGGCATCGTCGCTATGATTCAAGGCATCGCCTCTCAAACCAATCTGCTGGCGTTAAACGCCTCGATTGAAGCTGCCAGAGCGGGTGAACACGGACGCGGCTTCGCTGTTGTAGCAGAAGAAGTCCGCAAGCTTGCCGAGCAATCTGCTGACTCCGCCAAAGACATTATCATACTGCTGAATGAAATTCAGACAGCCAGCGGAATGAGTGTTAACGAAGTACGCACTGCTGAACAGGGTATGGAGCAACAGGTTGCTGCCGTGTACAACATGCGTGAATCCTTCTTACGCATCCAGCAGTCGATTGAGGGCATTGAAACTCAGTTGAAACAAGTCTCCTCTGCAACGACCGAACTGGACGACAATGCCGGCAAAGTGGCCGAGGTAATCTCCAGCGTTGCGGCTATGTCGGAGCAAAGTGCTGCTTCCACAGAAGAAGTGGCTTCTTCCACACAAGAGCAATTCAATTACATTACCAGCATCTCCGAGCGTTCCAATGAATTGGCTGAGCAATCCAAAACACTGGCCGACGAGGTGAAAAAGTTTAAAGTGTAATCTTCGAGACGATACGGATGACCTCTGCAAAAGAATATGCATATCTAAGCTGATTAAATCAAGAAGTCAGATTTATAGATATAATAAAACAGACCTCATTCTGCTCCAGATGGTGCATAATGAGGTCTGTTTACTGTTTGGTTATATGTCACAGTCACCATTGAACACATTGCACGGTACCGTAACAGATAAATAATCAACATGTGCGGTTAGATCCCGTGTTTTACATCAAATGCTATGACTATTTACGCAGCTCTGCTGGTGCTTGACCTGCCGAATCACGAACCACCAACTCCGGTTTAAGTACAATTTTTTGTGGAGCCTTCTGTTCATCCTTTAGCTCATCGATCAACAAATCCACTGCCCGGCGGCCCAAATCTTCAATCGGTTGGGCAATCGTGGTTAGGGGCGGGCTCGTTACCGAAGCGAGAATCGTATTGTCGAATCCGATAATGGATACATCCCTCGGTACACGTAGTCCTAACTCCTTAGCTGCTTGAAGTGCACCGATCGCCTGAATATCATTACAACAAAATATACCTGTCGGATGGTTCTCTTCACCGAGCAGCCGCAATGCCTCTTGTTTGGCAGAACCTAGGTCTGCAGCTGATTCTCGGATCTGATCACGCTCCAGTACATGTCCTGCTCGCTGTAAAGCTTCACGGAAGCCACGTACTCGTTCTTGACTGCTGCTAACTTTGGATGGCTCAGACAAGACCGCCAGACGCGTATGTCCAAGTTCAAGCAGATGTTGTGCAGCCAATATGCCGCCAAGCATATCGTCAATGGTGACCGTATGCACCGACAATGCGGGCATATGGCGGGCAATCAGCGCAACAGGCATCGACTGCTGCAAGAGCGGTGATAGAATCTCGGCATTCTCGATCCCGGTTCCGATCATCATGCCGTCGACTCTTTTTTGCTGCAACAGATTCAGGTATCGCTCTACCCGCTCGTCCTTGTTATCCGTACTGCAGATCACCACACTATACCCCAACTGGCGGCTGCGATCCTCTACTGCCCGGGCAAGCTCGGCAAAATATGGATTCGAAATGTCCGGTACAAGCAGACCTAGCGTATACGTCTGTTTGCCTGTCAGTGCAGCAGCGATTGCGCTCGGTTGATAGTGAAGGCGCTCCATGATCTCCATAATCTCGGCACGACGTTTCTCGCTGATCTTGCCTTTGCCGTTAATCACCTGCGAGACGGTGGCAATAGATACCCCCGCCTCGCGTGCTATATCGTAAATGGTTGCTTTCATCGTTTTTCCCCATTTGTGCTATATATAAATTCATTATACATAGATGATTATTATCTTCTTATTATGAAGGGGGAATACTACTTACGCAATGTGGAGACGAAATTACTTATGACTTTTACTTTTTGAACAGCCACTCATGATCAGGGTCGTTATGGAACTTCCATGTCCGTGTCGGTCCTGCCATCACATTCAGATAATAGACTTCATATCCCGGAGGTGCGCCTACCGGATGGTATCCATTCGGCACAAGCACTACCTCGCCGTTTTTCACGGCAAGCGTCTCGTCCACAGAACGATCATCGGTGTACACACGTTGAATGGCAAACCCCTGCTCCGGCTGCACACGGAAATAATACGTTTCCTCCAGCAATGATTCATCTGGCAACGCATCCCGATCATGTTTATGCGGCGGATAACTTGACCAGTGGCCATCTGGCGTGAACACCTCGACGACCAGCAGGCTGTCTGCTTCCTTTTGCTCCGGTAAAATGTTATGGATATGACGCTCCAGATTGCCGTAACCGCGTCCTTCCACACCTACATCCTCAGGAGCGATCAGGCGCGAAGGATACGTACCTTTCCCTGGGGCAACACAGATCGCGATTTCCAGCTCGGTAAGTGCCGTAACCTCAACCTGATCTAACGTGGACACATAGACGGAGTACGGAGGAATTTTTTCGAAAACGCTCATCCGTTTCCCGATATTCTCCCACGTATGCTCCCGAGTACTTACGTTTGCAAGCCCGCTGAGAAGCACAACACAGAGCTCCTGGTCTCCACTCTCACGGCTTAGCTTCTCCCCTGCTGCTAGTTTCGCAACCTGAAATCCGACGTATTCCCAGCCAGCAGATTCCGGAGTCACCGTTAATATTGTTCCGTCTGCCTCCGGGTTTGCGGCAGGTTTTACGATAAGTTCTGACATGTTGCCTTTCACTCCTTCCATACTCGTCTACTATTACCTGATCTGATCCTTGTGTGACGGTATCGTTCATTTATTTAAAGAAAACATATGTTTTTGGGCTACGTATTAATTGGCTGGTTGTGTCTCACGCGATGCACCTGGGACTTCTGTCATCTTCACAGGTCTTCCCTGCTCCATGGACATCTTGGCTGCCAAAGCGATCCGCTCCGCCTGTACAGCATCGTTACCGTCTACAATGACGGGTTTATCATGAATAATGGCATCAATGAAAAGAGCGGTCTCCTGCACATACGCCTCATTGTAACGTTCAAGGAAGAAGTGCAGTGGTTTGTCACGCATCAGTCCAGCCGCTGTGCTGATCTCCGCCGTATTCGGATGGTCATTATCTGCCGAAGCGCTACCCAAGGAACCGAATACTTCCACTCGTTGATCATATCCATACACGGCCTGACGGCTGTTGTCGATCACACCTATTGCGCCATTAGCAAACGTCAATGTAACGATCGCTGTATCCACATCGCCATGCTCGGCGAATACCGGATTAATGAGTACCTTGCCTTTAGCATACACTTCCTCAACTTCACTGCCAGACAGATAACGGGCCATATCGAAATCATGGATCATCATATCCATGAAAATCCCGCCGGATACCCGGATGTATTCCGCAGGTGGCGGGCTCGGGTCACGGGAAGTAATCTTGAGAATATGCGGATCACCAATCGTGCCTTCCAGCACATGGGAGCGTACTCTTCTGAAATTGTGGTCAAAACGGCGGTTAAACCCGATTTGAAGTTTCACGCCAGCCTTTGCTACAGCCGCTACGGCTGCTTCGGTCTGGGACAAGTCCATACTTACCGGCTTTTCACAGAAGATATGTTTACCCGCTTGTGCTGCTTGCTCGATCAATGGTACATGTGTATCCGTTGAAGAACAGATTAAAACCGCATCAACGTTTGACATTGCAATGAGCTCACTGCTGTCTTTGGTTACAACGGAGATGCCCCGTTCAGAGGCCCACGCCTCCAGTTCAGGTCCTGCAAACAAATCACTGATCGCGACAATCTCGGCATGCGGGTTACGCAGCAGGTTGTCTGCATGGATTTTGCCGATACGTCCAGCACCAATGATACCAATTCTTACTTTGTCCTTGCCCATTCCGTTATCCTCCCTATTTGCATCCCTATGGTGTCTGGGAACTGAGCTCTTGCTCAGCCCCTGTATTGCACATACGTACTGTGCGTTAAACGATTACCAGCGTGTGGTTACCATTTTCTTGCGAGTGTAGAACTCCACACCATCCGTGCCGTTAGCATGCAGATCACCGTAGAAGGATTTCTTCCAACCGGAGAATGGGAAGAAGGCCATCGGTGCAGGTACGCCCAGATTCACTCCCAGCATACCTGCATCAATCGTTTCACGGAACTGACGCATATTTGCGCCACTGCGAGTAAACAGACATGCCCCGTTCGCAAAGTCTGAGCGGTTTGCCAGTTCTACCGCTTCCTCCAACGTTTCTACTCTTGCCACCGAAAGAACAGGAGCAAAGATTTCATCTTTCCAGATTTTCATGGTGCTATCTACATGATCAAATACAGTTGGTCCTACAAAATAACCGGAGCCGTCTGCCGCCTGATCCTTGCGTCCATCCCGAATCAACGTTGCACCTTCCTGTTCACCTGACTCAATGTATCCCAATGTACGCTCTTTATGAGGTCCACGGATCACCGGACCCAGGAATACACCTTCGTCCATACCGTTACCGATGTTGATCCGGTCCGCCGCTTCCACCAACTTTTGTACCAAGGCATCCGCTACATCGCCAACAGCGACAACAACGGAACATGCCATGCAACGTTCGCCGGCTGATCCAAATGCTGCACTTGTAATCTCTTTTACGGTCAGATCAAGGTCAGCATCCGGCATAACGATGGAGTGGTTCTTCGCACCAGCGAGTGCCTGAACACGTTTGCCATGTGCAGAAGCTGTTTTGTAGATGTATTCGGCAACAGGTTGTGAACCGACAAATGAAATCGCAGCAACTTCTTTATGCTCAAGCAATCCGTTTACAACGTCATGTGCACCGTGAACGATATTGAGTACGCCGTCCGGAAGTCCTGCTTCTTTGAAGAGTTCTGCCAAACGTCCAGCAAGAAGCGGAGTACGCTCTGACGGCTTCAAAACAAAGGTGTTACCGCAAGCAATCGCTAGCGGGAACATCCAGCAAGGTACCATCATCGGGAAGTTGAACGGAGTAATGCCCCCGATAACCCCGATTGGGTAACGGTACATGCCCGACTCCAGTCCTGTAGCAATATCAGGCAACTGTTTACCCATCATGAGGTTTGGAGCACCAGCCGCGAACTCAACGCACTCAATCCCGCGCAATACTTCGCCGTAAGCTTCGGCATAACTTTTACCGTTCTCCAGTGTCACCAGTTTAGCCAGTTCTTCCCAGTGCTCTACCAGCAACTGCTGATAACGGAACAGAATGCGGGCACGGCGAGGAACCGGTGTAGTGCTCCATGATTTGAATGCTTCCCGTGCAGCCTGTACCGCCTGATCCACATCCGCTTGTTCAGACAGCGGCACGTATGCAATAACCTCTTCCGTAGCTGGGTTGACCACTGCTTCGGTTCGTGTTGTTGTTGGGGTTACCCAAGCACCCCCGATCCAGTTTTGTACATTCGTCACTGTTGCAGACGCTTCTGAAGTCCCTTTTCCCATGTGTGTTGTCTCCCCTCGTTTATGTGCGTTACTTCTATGCGTTTCTTCCACTTGTGATCTGCTTAGGTTCATACTCTATACGTGATTAAGACGGAACAATTTCACCACGGTTGCAACGTTCGATATAGTCATCCACCTGTTCCACCGTTGGCATGGCATCCGAGCAGCTGTGACTGGAGATAACGATACTTGCTGCAGCACTTCCGTAGCTCATGCTGCGCTCGATCGTCCACCCTTGCATTAATCCGTAAAGGAAACCTGCCGCGTAAGAATCACCTGCACCGAATGTTTTTACGACACGAGCAGGATAACTGTTGGCCCGGTGTGATAGTCCTTCACGCGTATACGCGATAGAGCCTTCTTTTCCGTGCTTGATAATAACGATTTTCGCTGAAAAATCAAACCATTTCTGTGCCGTCACCTGATCATTATGATCCGGGTTATTTTCAAATGTCTCCATCATGTCAAACTCTTCTCGTGTGCCCAAGATGATATCGCATTTCTCGGCAGCAAGGTTATAATAAACGGCCGTTTCTTCATCCGATGTCCATGTGTATGGACGGTAGTCCAGATCAAATACGATAATAGTGCTGTGTTTTTTGGCATAGGTCAGTGCCTGGATTACTGCTTCACGTGATGGGCTCTGAGCGAGAGCTGTACCAGAAATCAACAGCACTTTGGAATCCGCAATCAGCTGTTCCTGTACCTCACTGGCCTGTAATAAAAGATCCGCTACATTGTCTCGGTACATCAGGATACTGCAATCTGTCGGGCTCTTGATCTCGGTAAAAGCAAGTCCGGTTACTGCTCCCGTGTTATCAGTCACCACATTGGAAGTGTCAATCCCGTTTTTCTCCAGATAACTTTGGATGAATCTGCCCATCTGGTCACCAGCAATTTTGCCGATGAAAGCCGTCTCCATGCCAAGTCTGGACATGCCGATCGTAATATTGGCCGGAGAACCGCCAACATATTTGGTAAACGTCATCGTCTCTTCCATCGGACGGTTGATCTCATTGGCATTCAAGTCGATGCACAAGCGGCCAATGGCAGTAAAATCCTTTTTCCTTGATGCCGGAAAGGATACGTAAGTCATTGCGTTTGAGCCCCTTTCTATGGTGGAATCTCGATTGGTTAGGAGATGATTTCTACTCCATTTATATGAATTCATATTGGTTTAAATTTATTTTGCCTCACATATAGATGCTAGGCTGGTTAACTGCCTTTAATTGCGCTGTCTTTACTGCCCTAGTACAGAGACTCCATGTAACTCAGAGAGCGTTTCGCATACTCATACGGATTATGAATGGCAGGATCTTGTTCTCCTTCAAGCATCGCCCAGCCATTGTATCCACGAGTGATCAGCTCCTGCAGAATTGGTGCAAAATCAATACAACCATCTCCTGGTACAGTGAATACACCTCTGCGAATACAACCAACAAAGTCAGATTTCTCTGCTCGTGCCTGATCCAGCACATCCGGGCGAATATCCTTCAGATGGATGTAGGCAATCCGGTCGTAATGTTTACGCAGCACCTCAAGTGGGTCAGCGCCGCCATAGTAGGCATGGCCTGTGTCAAAGAGTAAGTACACCAGTGAAGGGTCTGTGAGCTCCATCAAACGATCAATTTCCTCTGGTTGCTCAACTACAGTGCCCCCGTGATGGTGATAGGTGAGCTTAAGCCCATACTCCTGAGCAATGGCACCGGCTTGGTTCAAACCTTCAGCAAGAACATGCCATTCGGCATCGCTGAGTCTAAGCACTTCTTTTTCATTCGGTGTCCGTCTTGGATCAAAATGAAGTGAGCCGCCTACCTCGGCCGTGCTAATGACCTTGCTTCCCATGGACTGCAGAAATTCTGCATGTCTGCGATAGTCGTCCAGCTCTGCTTGGCGATATGCCGGATCGGAGAACAGTACGGATTTCCACTGGGAGATCAGATTAATATTCCGCTTGCTCAGCTCTTCACGCAGTGTAGCGGGATCGGTCGGGTACTTGCGTCCCATCTCAGTACCCGTCAATCCCAGACGCTGAATATCGTCCAGAATCTGCGCACAAGTTGTATCATCACCATGTTCCTTTACATCTTCGCCGACCCAATTGATCGGATGAATCCCAAGCTGGAATGGCAGCTTGCTCATGGTTCCACGGCTCCTTTTGTTGTTCAGCTTTGTTAGACCTGTATATAAAGAGAATTATTATTAGAATAAAATGAGTAGATGAGAGCAGCCACTCGCTTAAACCAGTTTTGCTTTGCCACGATTCGTTTTCATCGTCTCATGGGCACGAACGACTTTCTCCTCAACAGATACTTCAGGTACGCCGACATTCCACCATGACTCATATCCACCTGTATTGGTTCCAGGTACAACCGGAATTTCAATCAACGTTGTCACCGTTTCATTTTTGGCATCCCGAAGTGCCTGTTCCAGTTGCTCTGCGGTTTCCGCGCGATATGCTTTCGCACCCATACTGCGAGCGTGAGCTGCAAAATCCATAGGCATATACTCACCAGTCAAACGGCCACTATCTGTTTCACGATAACGGAACTCATTTCCGAATCCGTCACTGCCGTGCTCACGTTGCAGATTATGAATACACTGGAAACCATTGTTATTAAATAAAAGAATCGTCATTTTCTTCTGTTCCTGCAGACTTGTTACCAGTTCAGAATGCAGCATCAGGTAACTGCCGTCACCCACCATGGCGTAGACTTCACGATCCGGCTCTGCAAGTGCTGCACCGAATGCACCACTGACCTCGTATCCCATGCAAGAGAATCCATACTCCATGTGGTAAGTCTTCGGCTCAGCTGTGCGCCACAAACGGTGCAAATCCCCTGGGAGACTACCTGCTGCACAGACAATTACGGAAGAGGGATCAATCGTGCGATTTACGATACCAATGGCTTTCGTCTGCGCCAGACCGGCTTCATGCTCGGCAGCGTAGAGTCGATCCACCTCTGTATTCCATTGATTACGAAGTTCAGCCACCTCAGATGAACCATATGCACTGCTGTACTGTTGTGCCTTCAATTCTTGTTGCAACACCTGCAAGCCTTCACGGGCATCAGCCAGAATGGCTTCCCCGCCTAACTTGGCAGCATCCATACTATTCAGGTTGATGTTGATAAAGGTCACTTCTGGATTTTGAAAAGCAGCATGTGAGGCCGTGGTAAAATCGGAGAACCTTGTCCCTACGCCGATCACGACATCCGCTTCTTTAGCCAAGCGATTGGCTGCCAGAGAACCGGTAACCCCTATCGCCCCCACATTAAGCGGGTGGTTCCAAGATACTGCACTTTTGCCTGCTTGCGTTTCAGCAATCGGAATACCAAAGGCTTCCGCGAACTCGATCAGTTGTGCAGATGCTTCAGAATAGAGCACCCCACCACCTGCAACGAGCAGTGGCTTTTTGCTATGGACGATCTGCTTCGTTGCCCGTTCAATGGCTGCCGGAACAGGTGGCCGGCGATCCAGGTAATGCACTTTACGGGCAAAGAACGATTCCGGGTAGTCATATGCTTCTGCCTGTACATCTTGAGGCAATGCCAGTGTAACAGCTCCAGTCTCGGCTGGGTCAGTCAATACACGCATAGCATTGGTGACCGCAACCATTAACTGTTCCGGGCGCACGATGCGATCCCAGTATTTGCTGACTGCTTTGAATGGATCTGTAGCCGATATTGTATAGTCACTGCTTACTTCGAGTTGTTGCAATACTGGATCTGGCTCTCGCGTAGCAAAGTTATCTCCAGGGAGAAGCAATACCGGAATCCGGTTCACCGTTGCTGTTGCTGCAGCAGTAATCATATTCAGTGCACCAGGGCCAATAGATGTAGTGCATGCGTAGATCTGTTTACGGTTTTTCTGTTTGGCGTAAGCTGCAGCTGTGTGCACCATACCTTGTTCGTTTTTACCTTGCATATACGTCAGGCTTCCAGAGCTACGTTCTAATGCTTCCCCGATTCCTGTTACATTCCCGTGTCCAAATATTCCGATAATTCCTTTTACAAATTTGGTTTCTACCCCATCTACCGAGATATACTGCTGATCCAGGTATCGAAGCAAGGCCTGAGCCATCGTTAGTCGAATCGTTGTCATGAACTGATCGCCATCCTTTCCTTTACGGGTTAAGCGCTTAATCTAAGTTAAGTTTAAGCGCCTTACCCCTAAAGGTTAAGCGCTTAATTCATATGGTATTACAGGCTGAGCATTTTCGCAAGTTATTTTTGTAAGCGTTTTATTAAAAATGAGGGGATTTTTTCGTAAATAAGAGTGAAAAGTATGAATCTGGGGGATTATTATCCCTCCGATTGCTAAGGTAATGGCTGGAGAAATATAAAGTATAAATGATCAACAATTGTTTATATAAGAAACTCGAATGTTATTAAAACGCATTGTGGGTTTGAAAATCGAGGGATCAAAAGTAACTCAAAAATTTAGCTGAGTGTAACGAAAGAGTTCATTGAATGTTGATTGATTGTTGATTGAGAGAATAGCTGAGTAAATCCGACGAAGGCTTGGCCACATAATATAGGAATAGGGAAATAACCCCTTTTTCATGCAAAAAAAAGAAAGAGAACACGGATTGTGTCTCTTTCTTCTTCAAATATATAAAGCGGGTGATGGGAATCGAACCCACGCTATTAGCTTGGAAGGCTAAAGTTCTACCATTGAACTACACCCGCATAAACGAAAAATCGGGATGACACGATTTGAACATGCGACCCCCTGGTCCCAAACCAGGTGCTCTACCAAGCTGAGCTACATCCCGTTAAATATACCGGCGAGAGGACTCGAACCTCCACGGTTTCCCACTCGATTTTGAGTCGAGCGCGTCTGCCATTCCGCCACGCCGGCAAACTTTGAAAAAATAATGGCGCGCCCTGAGAGATTCGAACTCCCGGCCTTTTGATTCGTAGTCAAACGCTCTATCCAGCTGAGCTAAGGGCGCAAATATTGGAGCGGAAGACGGGAATCGAACCCGCGACCCTCGCCTTGGCAAGGCGATGCTCTACCGCTGAGCCACTTCCGCATAATAAAATTGTAAAGATGGCGGAACCGACGGGATACTCTCACTTCGTTCGAGACTGCGAAGCGAATGCTCTCGAAGTGTATGCTCCGACGAACCCCAAAACGGATTCTCATCCCTGAAGCTTGTAAAGATGGCGGAACCGACGGGATTCGAACCCGCGATCTCCTGCGTGACAGGCAGGCATGTTAGGCCAACTACACCACGGTTCCAAATCACTTTCAGTGAAGAAAGCTTTAATTGCGGGGGCAGGATTTGAACCTGCGGCCTTCGGGTTATGAGCCCGACGAGCTACCGGGCTGCTCCACCCCGCGTCATTAGGATAAATATATATGGTGGAGGCTGAGGGGATCGAACCCCCGACCCTCTGCTTGTAAGGCAGATGCTCTCCCAGCTGAGCTAAGCCTCCGTAAATATGACCCGTAGGGGATTCGAACCCCTGTTACCTCCGTGAAAGGGAGGTGTCTTAACCCCTTGACCAACGGGCCTTA
>NZ_RIAS01000030.1 GCF_003719335.1 Paenibacillus amylolyticus | reverse complement strand
TGCGCTGCGCTGCGGCTCGCGCGCCCGCTGGTCGCTGCGGCGAAGCCGCCTGCGCCGGGCGCGCAGCGCTGCCGCTGCCGGGCTTGCCGCGGCGGTCGCGGCTGCGCAGCTGCTGTTCCAGTGCCGCCGATGTCAGCGGCGACACTTCCTCGGCCAGCAGCTTAAAGCCCTCGTCCTGCTGCTGCACCTTGGCACGCACGACGAGCAATTCGCCTTTCCCGACATGCTGCTGGCTTCGCCGCCATACCTCGGGAAAGAGAACCACTTCGCAGCGTTCGACCTGGTCTTCCAGCTCCATGAACGCCATCGCCTTGCCCTGTTTCGTCGTAATCGACTTCACGGACACCACCATACCTGCGGCGACGGCCATCGTATCGTCAGCCGCTTCCGTCAATTCCATGATCCGGTCAGCCCCGCTCGATGCGAGCACATCTTCGTAGTCATCCAGAGGATGACCGGACAGATACAGACCAAGCAATTCACGTTCCAGTTCCAGTTGCTGACTTGCCGAGAACGGCGGAATTTCCGGATATTCAATCTCCCAGTTTGGTGTCTCCACAAAATCAAACAGCTGAATCTGCAAGTCCTCACGTTCTTTACGCCATTTCAGAGCCGCTTCAACGGTCTCGTCTAACATTGCCAGCAGTTGCGCGCGGTGTCCTGGCAAGCTGTCAAATGCTCCAGCCTGAATCAGCGATTCAATGACACGTTTGTTGCACACTCTCAGATCCACACGGCGACAAAAATCGAGCAGACTGTCGAACGGTTTTTCCTGTCTGACTGCCATAATGCTTTCCATCGCTTGTGTACCGACATTTTTCACTGCAGCCAGCCCGAAACGAATGGCTCCTGAGGACCATATCGTTACTGCTCCGCTATCCTCATCGCTTAATTCGGATGCCTTTTCCTGAATCTGTCCATAAGCCTGATCGCGATTCTGGTTGTGCGTCTCATCCTCCGACTGAGCATGCTCGGCACCCTGCATCCTATCATGATCCCGCAATTCTTGCTGATCATGAACCTGTTCCGATCCAAGCACAGTGTCTGACACAGATATTTTCACCAGACCCGGATCTAACTGACGACCGGATGCTTTCGAATCCGACTTAGCGGAAACCGCCTGCCAATTATCGCGGTATTCACTTATTCCCATTTCTGTTATGTGTTCGTTATCCTCCGGCATAGGCCCAGGATCATCCGGTAAAGGCGCCTCTCCGTACTCCCCATGTTCTCCGTAGTTATCATAAGAAACATCTTCGCGGGCTTCGGAAGCTTCACGTCTTTCGGTATGTCCACCTGTACCTGCAAGCTCACTGTGGTTATCCTGCTCAGTACCATCCGATTCCCCTGATTCACCCATCTTCTTCACAGCAGATGAAGCAAAAACAGGTGTAAACAAAATGCCACTTTCATTTACATCCGGCGGGAGCACATTAATCTGCATGTGACGGCATTCCACTACGTACTCTGCAACCTTACGGTGGCTTCCCATAACCGCGGTTAGCATAGAAGCCATGAAATGCACAGGATAGTGCGCCTTCAAGTAAGCCGTTTGGAATGCAAGCACACCATACGCTGCTGCGTGAGCACGTGGAAAGCCGTAGTTGGCAAATTTGACAATCATATCATAAACAAGATCCGCTTCCGCTTCACTGTATCCTTGTTTCAGACTGCCCTGGACGAAGTGCCCTCGTTCCAGATCGAGCACTTCCCTTTTTTTCTTGGAAACGGCTCGGCGTAACAAATCCGCTTCTCCCAAGGAGAAACCTGCCATGCGAGAAGCAATCTGCATGATCTGTTCCTGATATACAATAATGCCATAGGTATCTTTCAAAATCGGCTCCAGATCGCCATGTGGATAATCCACTTCAATCTGCCCGTGCTTACCCTGAATATATTTCGAAATAAACTCCATCGGACCCGGACGATACAATGCCAGAACGGAGATAATATCTTCAAACACACTTGGCTTTAATTCTTTTAAGACCCGGCGCATACCTGCGGATTCCAGCTGGAATACGCCCATCGTATCCCCCCTGCCTAACATCTCATAGGTAAGGGAATCATCATCAGAAATTTGTGTAAAATCAGGAACTTCCGCACGCTCCCCAATCCAGCGCAGACAGCGTTCTATAATAGAGAGGGTGCGTAGTCCGAGAAAGTCCATCTTAAGCAGCCCTATCGATTCCAGATTTTCCATGGAATACTGCGTCAAAGCTGTTCCTTCGCTTCCTTCCTGCAATGGAACGGCATCCGTCAGCGGATCTCGTGAAATGACGACACCCGCAGCATGCGTAGAAGCATGACGAGGCATGCCTTCCACCTTCATTGCCATATCGAGCAGTTCACGTGTTTTGGGTTTCGTCTCATATAACGCCTTCAGCTCCGGCGTAGCTTCCATTGCTCGTTCAATGTTAATGCCTAGCTGTGCCGGAATCAGTTTCGCAGCCTTGTCCACTTCGCCATACGGCACATTCAGCGCCCGCCCTACATCACGGACTGCAGCCCGGGCTGCCATGGTTCCAAACGTAATAATCTGGGCAACATGGGCTTTGCCGTATTTCTGTGCCACATAATCAATGACTTCGTCACGACGTTCATCACTGAAATCGATATCGATATCGGGCATAGATATCCGCTCAGGATTGAGAAAACGCTCGAAGAGCAGGTTATATTTCATGGGATCGACATCCGTAATACGCAGTGTATAGGCGACCAGGCTTCCTGCCGATGAACCCCGACCTGGTCCGGTGACAATCCCCTGCTTATGCGCATAGGCGATGAAATCCCACACGATCAGGAAATAATCCGAAAATCCCATGCTGTCAATAACGCGCAACTCATAGTCCAGCCGTTGCTCCAGCTCTGTACGAAGCGCCGTATCGTTCCACCGGTCAGAGTCAGCATAACGGGCGTTCATACCCTCTTCACACAACTGACGCAGATATGCAGACGGACCCAAACCTTCAGGCAACGGACGGTATTCCGGTAAAATGGATTTGCCAAATTCCAGCTCCAGTTCGCAAGAATCGGCGATACGGACTGTATTAGCGATGGCCTCCGGCACATGGGGGAACAGACGAGCCATTTGCTCGCCGCTCTTCAAATACAATTGGTTCGTTCCGATCCGCAAACGAGTCTCATCCTCTACCGTTTTACCTGTCCCGATACAGATCAGTACATCCTGCAATTCTGCATCCTCTTCGGATAGATAATGAGCATCGTTCGTTGCCACAAGCTGGATTTCCAATTCAGCAGCGAGTTTGATCAGCTGCGGATTGACTCTTTTTTGCTCAGCCAGTCCGTGATCCTGTAGTTCCAGATAAAAGTCGGAGCCAAAGATGTTTTTGTAACGTATCGCGGCACGGCGCGCCTCTTCTTCACGCCCATGCAGCAGATGCTGAGGAACTTCGCCGCCGAGACAAGCGCTCAGGCAAACAATTCCCTCATGATGTGCCGCCAAACTCTCCATGTCGATACGCGGTTTATAATGGAAACCTTCGAGATGTCCGATAGAACACAACTTCATCAAGTTCCGATAACCGGTCATATTTTTCGCCAGCAAAATCAAATGATATATCGGTTGATCCTTCCGGCTTCCCCGTTCTTTGCGAGAACCTGCCGTCATGTATGCTTCGCAGCCGATAATCGGTTTAATTCCCCGCTCGACGCAGGCTTTATAAAATGGGATAGCCCCATACATTACACCATGATCGGTCAGCGCAAGTGTCGTCATCCCCAGATCTGCGGCTTTATCCACGAGATCCGGAATACGCGCAGCGCCGTCCAGCAAACTATATTCACTGTGAACATGCAAATGCACAAAAGAACTCATGTCTTTTTACTTCCTTTCCCCGCTTACAGTGGCAGCTCTCATCATTGATGCTGTGTGCCGCCGTAGTGTACTTTATCATGCGCAAAATCCGAATCATCGAAATTCGCGTAAATATGCACCTACATGAATGTTCCCGTTAAAATTGAATTCTCTATCTAAATAAAGGAGTTTATTATTCTATTTTATCATAACGTCAGGGGGCTCGCCCATACAATAGAAGTACAAGCTGCTTCCCCTGTTGCACAGACCCAAAACAGGCGGTAGGCTGCTGGTCTGAAAGGAGTGTTGTGGGTGAGCACTTTTTTATCCAAAGCCATTCTTGACTTCTTTATAGCATTTGGAATCGTGCTGGGCGGCGCGATGATTGGAGGTATAGGTGCTGTCATTTCCCTTCAGCCTCCCACACAAACAATGCTCGATATTTCTGGAAAAATTAAAATCTGGGCACTCGCTGCCGCTGTGGGTGGTACGATCGATCCGATGCGAGTCATTGAGAGTAATTTTCTGGATGGCAACCTGTCACCGGCAGTTAAACAAATCCTATACCTGATCTCAGCCTTTATGGGTGCACATATGGGAACCGAACTGGTGAAATGGGTGTGTGGCGGAGGCCGGGGTTAGATGAGCCGCGATGACTCTGTATGAGACTCCCCCCCTTCTCCCGCTACCGCCCGTTGATGCGTATGACTGCCGTATTTGTGCTCGGAATGATCGCCGGATGTGTTGTGTATAACGGTGTGTTTCATCTCAGTTACAACAAACTGTGGCTAAATAATCAGGAGTTGCAACTTCAACTACACCAGAACGAGGAGGATATAAAAACGCTGAAAAAGTACAGTAAGCGCCAAACGGTTATCAAAGAGATCAAAGTTCGCGCCGAAGAATCCGATAAAGGCCCGGATGAGGCCTCACTAAAACTGATGTTACAAAAGCTCGGAGATGAGCTTGAAGTTTTGCGAGGAAGAGATGTATTTAACATCGACGAATATAGCAAAATGACACGCATCATGCTTAATCAGAAAATTTATAAGGTCAGGGAAAAAGAATATTCGGTCCAGGTCAAAACGATGCTTGTCATGGAAGGCGTTTTACAAGTCTGGGTACAGATCCGCATGCATGTTCCAGCATAATCTCCGAAAAATGCAAAAAACTGCCCTAGTCTGCATGGTCACATGCTACAATAAGGGCAGTCTATGTTTTTTAAAAAAGGAGTTGCTTCTGCGTGTTGATCGAAGTATTCAAGTATTTTCTGATCGCCCTCTTCGCCATCGCTATGATCTGTTCTGCACTGAACAGCATTCGTTCACGCCGGACAACTGACCCACATGTTGCCGGTTTGTATCGCTCCTGGACGAATATCTGGATGGGCTGCATGCTTATCATTCTCGCACTGATCCTGATGTTTGTTTTTACCGGTTCTACGCTATCTGTCATTGTGGAAGCGCTTTTCCTGATCATGGGAGCTTACAATGTGTTTGCTGGTATCCGTAATCGCAGTTACTACGCCAGACTTAAACAGCATTCCAGCAATACACCGGCTTAGATTAAAACGATGCACATTCCGAAGCATTTTGGCACAAGTCAGGTTTGGACAACATATTGGCAAAAAAAAGAGAGCACTCCCGAACAAACTTGAGGTGAATAAAGTAAGCCATATGCACTTGCTGCATTGCTGTCATCTGTGCAAGTTGATCCGTACATGTCAAAGTGCAAATGCTGCATAGCAGATTAATGGCTCACTTTTTCCCCTGACCGGGCTATCGCTCTCTTTTTTATATGCCTGGATATGTTTCCAGACCAACGCTTCTGAGAAGGTTTTATGCATTTATTCTAAGCGTGGTCTATGGACTGCAGCGTCATGACGGACTTGCACACCACACTGCCCTCGCGGGTAATGACAATATCCATTTTGCATGTCCTGCGGCTCGTTTCCAGAATCATGGGACGCACCATAATCTGATCTTCAATCTGCACCGGACGGACAAAATATGTCGTTACGTTATCGACCACATGGTCGTTACCTGTGACATCCCAAGCGGCTCTTCGGGCAGCTTGCGTCATGACATTCAGTAACACGCCTTCCGAGATCGTCCCCAAATCCGTGGCCATCTGGGGAATAATGAAACCGTGGAACAACAGTTCGTTCTGTTCCCCACGTTCTTCCGCGAATCCGTTCCAGATCAGATGATCAAACGTCTCGCCAAGCTGGGGCTGCTTCTGCGCATCACGCATGGCCTGCAGTACTTCCTTGCGTGTAACGGAAGCAATAAGCTTGCGGTTTCGGTCAACGATGGGCAGGAAATCAATGCCTTCCCAGGTCATAATCTGCGCAGCAGAAGCAAGGGATGTCTGTAACGAGGCTGTAATCGGACGGCGAACGACACACTTTTCAATGCTTTGATCCGCCTGTAGCTCACTGACATCCTTCAGACTCACAATGCCGATGACCCGGTTCCATTCATCCACAACCGGAAAACGGTGCTCCCCTGTCTCCGACACCAGCGAATGAAAATCCGCGGCCGAACTCGTCACTTTGAGCACTTGCAGACGGGGTTTCTGACCGATAATATCCTCCACCAGCATGATTTTTTTCTTGATCAGCCGGTCAAAGATCGCACGGTTAATCATAGAGGCCACCGTAAAGGTATCATGTCTGGAGGAGATAATCGGCAGTCCCAGTTCATCTGCCATAATCCTTACATCCCTGCTTGTACCAAAACCACCCGTAATCAATACGCCAGCTCCTTGTTCCAATGCCAAGGAATGAGCATCTTCCCTGTTACCAACAATAAGCAGACTCCCAGCATCAATGTAACGTGCCATCGCCTGCTCCTTCATCGCACCAATCACATACTTGTGCAAAGGCTTGGCCAGGCCTTCATTACCACCCAGCACATGTCCCTCCACAATCGTGACAACATCGGCAAAGGTCAGTTGCTCCGACATGCCCCGAGGTCTTTTTTCGATCCGCACCGTTCCGATTCTCTCTTTCGTCACGACCAGTCCGAAGTTCTCCGCCTCTTTAACGGCACGATAAGCTGTTCCCTCACTTACCCCCAGTTCACGTGCAAGCCCGCGTACCGAGATTTTGCTACCCACCTTCAATTGTTCGATATGCTGTAGAAGCTGTTCATGCTTCGTGACGTTTTCTTCTTGCCCGTCCATCTGTACCACCCCCGAAGTTGCATCTGTACTATACTGTATCTATTATAACACGACCTAAGGAAAATAACCCCATCTGACATGGAGTCCTGATCTCTAAAAAAACTTCTCACTTTTATCCTGCATGATCTGCTCCTAAGTGCTTTGCTTGAATGCACAAATAAGACCGAAACCCCATTCACTTCAGGATTCCGGTCTACCTAAAACTTATTTATACGGATTCGCTACGCTCTTGCTTGTCCAGCAGTTTCATTTCCCACTGCCGTAACTTCGCCCGGCGGATCGCCTCCAGCCCACGTTTCTTTTCCTCATCTACGCCTAGAATGAAATGCAGGTGTGCGCCTACAATTAACAGGGAGAACAGCACCCACACGATACCGAAAATATTAACCCAGTCCATTCCGCCAGCAAAGGAAATGCGCGGAAGCGCGATAACCAGCATCGACAATGCAATCAGCAGATAGATGACATGTTTTGTTTTTTTCAACCTCTTCACTATTCACAGCTCCTTCGTTCCATATATAGCTAGTCTATGAACGGTTCAGAGGGAATATGAGAGGATCAGAGAAAAAAACAGACAAGTGCATGCTTTTTGAACTTATAGCTTAAGCTTCTGCTCCGCCATACAGATGAGCCAGGCTGTCTGCAATAATTTTGTTTACATCCTCGATAATTACACTAAGGCGACGTTCTGCATCAAACAGGCGACGGATGTTCAGGTTCAGACTCAATACTTCAAAGAGCTTCTCCATCTTTTCCATCTCGTCTGGCGCTGGCATATCCCCACTCATCATGCGTTGTTGCAATTCCATCTGTTGGTTACGGAAGTTGTCCAGCATCGCTTTGGCTTCTGGATCAGCTTCAATCAATTTCATCGCAGAGGTGATCTCCTCTACTTCGTTACTCTCTCTTAGTGCTTTTGCCAGATCATTGGCTTTGTCATAAATATTCATTATAATTCCTCCTCTAAATTGGTTGTTCATCCGTGTAAGAACACGCATTCTATGCTCTCAAATCAAGGTTCTGGATCAAGCCGCCCAAAAACGCCCTAAATCAAACACATTTAATTCCGGCTGGGTCAATCACCAAGGGGTATATGTCCTCATATGATGAAGCACATGCCATGTTCAGATGCCGTTCAACTTCAAGATCAGACATCAAGCTGCCGCCCGGAAGGAGATCCGTGATGTCCACTAAAAAAGTAACGATACAGGTTACCGGCTCGGGCATCCTGCAGGACGACGTCATCATGCTGGGCGAAGGGGTTCTCAAAGCACTCAAGATTCCTTCGGGAAGACCTCTTCAACTTCAATTCGGTTCGTACCGCCGTGAAGTTACAGTTATTCCGGTTCCACGGTATGACGGATTAAGACTCAATCAGACGGTAGCCAGCAAAACCGGCCTTGTGCCCCGGTCAGTCCTGAGGGTATCATACCGCGCTGCCAGCCATACGCTTCGCCTGGGACCCTACATCAGCGTTATGGTCAGCCAGGATTACCCCGATCAACCCGATCGGCCCTTTGGCTCGATTACGATGTTCTGCCAGGAATTAGTGCATGCCTGCCGAAAGCAGGGCGCCTATGTATCCTTTTTCACACCGGAGGACATCGGGGAAGTAACTGGCTACATGAAAGGCTGGGTATATGATGACGGCTGGAAAAAGACCATTCTGCCCGTGGCAGATGTGGTCAATAACCGGCTGACGTCCCGCAAACTCGAGAACAAACCTAGCGTACAGCATTTTATGAAAGAAGTAAAATCGCTATACGGTACACACACTTTTAACGAAAAGTTTCTGGACAAAAACGAGGTGTTTGATGCACTTAAGTCGATTCCGACACTCAAACGGGTGCTGCCCGAGTCCCATTTACTCAAAACATCAGCGACTCTCAAGGCGATGTGCCAATGTTATCCGGTCATTTTTCTCAAGCCGGTTCGTGGTTCACTGGGCAAAGGCATTATCCGGGTTTCGCGTCAGCCAGAAGGAGGATATCTAACTCTGGCGACAAGTGTCGGAGGTACCCGCAAACAATCTTATGCTTCTCTGGATAAACTCTATGCCAGTATGTCCGGAAAAATGAAAACAACGCGTTATCAGATTCAGCAAGGGCTGACCCTGATTGACAACAGCGGCAGGCCCGTTGACTTCCGCGCGCTCGTGCAAAAAAACAAGAAGGGAAAATGGAGCGTAACCTCCATCGTGGCCCGTATTGCAGGAGGCAGTCATTACGTCTCCAATCTGGCGAGAGGTGGAAGCCTCAGCACCGTCAAAGAAGCCGTAGCCAAAACGCAGTTGTCCAGTTCTGCCAAAGCTTCGGCCTATGCAGGGCTGCATACAGCAGCACTCGACATCGCCAAAGGAATTGAGAGTGCGATCCCTGCCCATTTTGGTGAGCTCGGTATCGACCTCGCGCTAGACACAAGTGGACGCGTATGGTTGCTTGAGGTGAATTCAAAACCATCTAAAAACGATAATACACCGCTGAGCGAGAGCAAAATTCGCCCTTCGGTCAAAGCCATGCTTGAATACTCCACATATCTGGCCGGATTCTGAAGTTTAGTCTCGTGAAAGAGGTGCAGCAACATGCTTATATCGTCGCAAAACAACACCATGGCTATACTCGTCCGTGAAGCTGAAGGCTCACCTCCTTTTGCAGATGAACGCTTCTGCCGCAGACTGTGTGTGGGAAGCTCCAGGTATGGGTTACGCATTATCGTCATTCCGATTCCGGCCCAATATACCAAAGGCATTCTCCATAGAGCATACACTTATCATCAAAAGGGATGGAAAGCTATTCGTATGCCTATGATCGATCTGGTAATGAACCGCTGCCTGAACCCACTTTCCAGAAATACCAGACAGCAGTTGGAACAATATTTACCTTATACCTCCAGTCTTCGCCAGCGCTCTTGGTCAACTGCACTTCCTGGCAAATGGGAAGTTCATCGTGCTCTATCCAAGTCAAACACGCTTCGGGGACTCCTTGTTCCAACCACCAGGGTAAGGGCAACTATTCCCTGGGAAATATGGCTTGCACGCTGGCCCAAAGGTTTATTTTTCAAACCCGCTTCAGGAACTCATGGCAAAGGCACCTTCCGCTTATCCAAAGGAAAACTGCCATTTCTCTGGATTGTGGAGGGTCGTAATAGAGGCAACGAACACTATGTTAAGTCATTTCATCAAGCAACGGATGTATCTTCCTGGCTGGAATCACATCAGGCTGTACAAAACATGATTGTGCAGCCTTATCTGGAGCTTAGCCATCATGGAAGAGCATTTGATATAAGGGCACTGGTACAAAAAAACGGGCAAGGGCGCTGGATGCTGACGGGATGTATGATTCGGGAAGGAGCAGAAGGCTCTCTGACCTCCAATCTTCACGGCGGGGGTAACGCTTATCCTGCTGATGCATACCTTACCGAACGATACGGCAAAGACAAAGCTGCATCGCTGCTGCAACAGATCAAACATGCCGCCGCTCTCATTCCTCAGACGCTGGAGAGCCGTTTCGGCCGACTTGCGGAACTAGGTCTTGACTTTGGAGCCGATGTGGACGGCAAGCTGTGGTTGATTGAAGTGAATTCAAAACCAGGCCGCACCTCATTTGCGGAATCAGATGATAAACGCATGCATGCCCTGACGTACACACAACCGCTTGCTTACGCCCGTTATCTGCTGCAACAACATGTTCTCACGGACGTCTCACGTCCAATGAAAATGCCGAATTCATCCAGCAAAGCTGGCCTGAAACGCATCCCGATTCCAGGCAGCAAGGGGCCTGTAATGCCTGCATGCCATGGAGCACAAGGATCTTTTTCAGGATAGGAGGATAAATCATGAGTTTGACCTTTTGTAATCTGCATTTCACCCAAAAACCCGAAAAAGTGGTGTATGTATCTAATGCTTTAATGAAAAGCCTTAATCTATCCGGCAAAAAAACGATACATCTGCGTTTCGGACGTGATCGCGTGCCAGCCACCATCAAACCGATTCGCAAAGCGGGGAAACATCTGTATCTGGCATCAGGCATCCGCAACTTAATGAACGTTCCCAAACGTGGCAGCATTTATCTTCGCAACCTCCAGAATGATGAAGTGCAACTGGGACCGCTCATCGGGGTGCTGTCCGACGGTTCTTCTTCAAGCTCGAATCCGTTTGGTTCTCGAACTGGTTTCATCAAGCAATTGCTTCGTGAAGGAAGCCGTAAATCGTATATCTATGCCTTCACTCCGCGAGATATCAACTGGCAGAACGAGACCGTTTCCGGGTACTTCCTCAATGAGAGCGGAAGCTTCTTCCGCAGGACGGTGCCACTGCCCGATGTTGTTTACAATCGTTTGCCGAGCCGCCGCTCCGACTTCTCACCAGCGATCAATCAGCTTCGGGAACGATTTATCCGCCGCAAAATTCCTTTTTTCAACTGGAGCTTCTTCAATAAATCGGATATTTACAAATTGCTGGAGAACGAACCCACCGCAGGACGTTATATCCCGGAATCCATCACCAACCCTACAATTGACCAGATGAGGGAAATGCTTGAGCGGCATCAGTTCGTTTATTATAAACCCACCGCTGGCAGCCTTGGAAACGGGATCTACCGCTTAACCTACTCACCTAAACGTGGATATTTTGCACGTTATCGCAAAAAAGGGGGTAACGCCCTGCTGCGCTTTGGTTCATTTAATAGCCTGATGCGCATGCTTCAAGGCCGACATGGCAAGCAGTTACGCGGCTATGTCGTTCAACAGGGAATACGGCTGATTGAGATCGACGAATGCCCTATTGATTTCCGTTTCCACATGCATAAGAACGGGAACAACCAGTGGGTTGTTGTTGGCATTGGTGCCAAAAAAGCCGGACGCGGAAGTGTCACAACTCACATCAAAAATGGCGGCTCTCTAATGACCCCTGAACAGGCGCTCAGCCGCAATTTCGGGGAACGTGCGGGCGAGGTTCTGCAGCAGGCGAAATCCGTCGCTATTACACTGGCCCAGGCGATTGAATCCCAGCACCAGCATCTGATTGGTGAGATTGGCTTTGATCTGGGCATTGATCAGGAGGAACATGTATGGATGTTCGAAGCGAACGCCAAACCCGGGCGCTCCATCTTCCGTCACCCTTCACTCCGGGTGGAGGGCAAATCGTCGGTGGAACACATTTTGGAGCATTGCCTGTATTTGAGCAAATTCCGGAAGAAGGACAGCATTTGATGAGCCTTCATGATGATTTCAAACCTGTGATCGCCGTACTCACCATGCATGATCAACAGCGTATGTTCAGAGGGAATCATCAAAATTTTCAGGATATTTTGCAAACAGGTGAAAGCATGGGATATGTCGTTTATATCGTGACAATTCGCGATCTTAATATGACTGGACCTACCGTTAATGGATATACGTACAACAAAGGGAGCGGCAAATGGATTTCAAAGCCGTTCCCCCTCCCTCATGTGTTGTATAACCGTATTCCTAACCGGGAAGATGAACGCAAGCCTTCGGTTCAACGTAAAATTGAAGAATGTCTGCAGTCCGGTATTGAACTGTATAACCCGTTTTTTTTCAACAAATGGAATCTATTCGAATGGCTCAAAAAATCCAAGTCCACGCAGCAACTGATTCCTCATACCCGGCGGATGCGCAGCGCATCTTCACTGGGTACGGTGCTTCGAACCTATCCTTATTTGTACCTGAAACCGGAGAGCGGCAAAGCTGGCAAAGGCATCATGATGCTCAAATTTCAAGAAAAAGAAAAGTTGCCTTACCGACTTAAAATACAGAATACTCGGAAAAGTATGACGTACAAGGCAGCCACGTTATCCAAGTTATGGGCCCGAATTCGAAAAGAAACCGGACGCACGCCCTATATCATGCAACAAGGCATCGAGCTCGCTTCTTCTCATAAACGCCCTTTCGACCTTCGTGTGCTTGTGCAGAAAAACGGCAAGGGACAATGGAGTGTGACTGGCATCGGTGCACGGCTGGCAGGTTCACGCAGTATTACAACTCACGTGCCTCGCGGCGGTAGTGTAGAAGACCCGGAGAAGCTGCTCACCGAGCTATTTGGGGAAGAAATGACTACAACTCTAATGAAACGGGTGAAGTCTACCTCTTTAATGATTGCCAGACAGGTTGAGCGCGGTTCGGGACATACACTTGGTGAAATGTCGATGGATCTTGGCGTGGATGATCTGGGTGAGATCTGGTTTTTTGAAGCCAATGCGAAACCGATGAAATTTGATGAACCACAGATCAGGCGGCGTTCACTGGAACGCATTTTCCAGTACAGCGCCTATCTTGCCCGTCAGTCTGTACGATGAAGGGCAGGAATACTGCATACAAAGAAGGTGATTGTTTGTGTCCTCACCTGTTCTGGGCATTATGACATTGTATCTGAATGAACACCGCGCTCTGGAAGAACGAAGCATCTACCGCCGAATGATTCTGGAAGGGCGCAAACGGGGACTTGATATTTATGTATTTACGCCTGCTGATGTCCATTCCGGCGGCAGGCAGATCGAAGCGATGGTGTATGACGAAAAGAATGGCTGGTCCAGGGAATGGCGCGCATTCCCGGATCTGATTTTTGACCGGTGTCGCATTCAGCGAAACCACCGTTTCCAGCAGCTCCTTGCCTTTCGTGAAAAATACGGACACCTGCTCTTTCTGAACCGGCCTTTACGCAATAAATGGACCATTCATCAAACCCTTTCCGAGCAATCCGCCTTCCGGCAACATTTGCCGGAAACGATTTTATTTCAGGACATGTCCGATGTGAACCGAATGCTCAAGGCTTCCCCGTTGATCTATCTGAAACCAATCAACGGCACGGGCGGACGCGGCATTCTGCGCGTAGAACGCAGCAGCAAGGAACCCAGTACAGTACTCGTTCAAGGCCGCGATCAGAAACGCCGCATTATTACACCGCGCAAGGTTCATCTATCTAGGCTCGGCCCCTTGCTTCAGCACTGGAACATGAAAGATAAATATCTGGTGCAGAAGGGGATTCAGCTCCAGCTTCCTAACGGCAGGGTACATGACTACCGTATGCTGGTTCAGAAAAACGGAGAAGGTGAATGGGAACTCACAGGATGTGCAGGACGAATGGGCGCCGAGAAAAGTGTAACCTCGAACCTTCATGGAGGCGGGCAGGCCATAGCCATGCAGCGATTGATGAAGCAATGGATTCCCGAAGAAGAACTGCGAGAAGAAGTGACAGCAACGGCAGCAAAATTTGGCATTGATGTAGCTTCGTTCCTGGAGGATACGTATGGGGATCTATGCGAGCTTGCACTGGATTTGGCAATAGACAAAAGTGGGCAGATCTACCTGCTTGAGGTCAACCCCAAACCTGCCCGTGAAGTTTTTGCCCGAATTGGTGAACGAAACATCTATTATAAAGCGATCACACAGCCGCTGGAATATGCCTTGTGGGTGTACCGCAACCGTCCTGCTCAAACGGTCAGAAAACCCCCTTCACCCAGAACCGCTACTTCTAAAGCAACGAGGCTGAAACGGGGCCGGAGAGTGAAATAAACCAGATCAATGATCCTACAGCGCAGCCTCTAGGCTGGCAGAGTAAAAAGGATTGAAGGTTCAGTAGTACATTGAGCCTTCAATCCTTTTCAGTTCTTCTCCATCCTATCTAGCTGCAAACATGGAGCTTATCATTTTATAAAATTCAGCATATGCAGTTGGGTTCTCACTACTTCCAGTCCACCTGATGCTCGTCGATCACAATCCGGCCTTCTTGACCGCGGTACTCGTAATCCAGCGTGAACTTCATTTGTTCCGGCTCCAGTGCACAGCCTGTAACTTTCACAGCTTCTTCTGTCTCGTCAGCCGGTAGGCCAATGGCCACAACGCCCACTTTGCCAGAAAATTCAGCTTTGCCTTGAACAACAGACGTTTCCGATTTCGAGCCGTAGATTTCAGATACCCAGCCCACCTGTTCTGTCAACTCAAACGTTTCACTGCCCTCCCCCGCCATCAAAAATTTAATGCACAGCTTAGTGGAGGAATCGTCAAATCGAATGCCTGCTCGCTGTTTCGCACAATCTTCCTTGCGCAATACCAGCCTTGCGTCTGGATGCAGATGGAACCGTTGCTCCAACGTGTGTGTCTTCTCAGCATCCAGCCAGTCCACCACCAGCAGTAGTGGCACACTTTTGCCTGCAAGCACCCATCGGCGATGGCTAACTGGATCGGGTAAATGTGTATATCCATCTTGTGAAGCATCCATAAAGTGATAGTTAGCGTGACTCTCATAGCGGTGTGTCGTCGCTTCTGCCTCAGGCTCACCCCATTGCTGAGTGGATACATAAGGTGTCTGATCCGTCCCGTCTATGGTAATCGTATTGTGTGCCCGCGTGCTTTTGAAATAATGACGCCACTGCCCTTCTTCGTACGTAT
This sequence comes from Paenibacillus amylolyticus, assembly GCF_003719335.1. GTDB lineage: Bacteria > Bacillota > Bacilli > Paenibacillales > Paenibacillaceae > Paenibacillus > Paenibacillus amylolyticus_D. Next base: position 15,256 of record NZ_RIAS01000030.1, on the reverse strand, counting down.
AACGTCCGGTATCCGTAAAGAACAGTCGGTTATTCCACATCCATTCGATGTTCAAAGCATCCGCATGACCGTGAGCACCACCCATAGAAGCTGCATCAAAGAACAGATATTGCTGCTCATCCCTCATCACATAGTATCCGGTCTGTGGAAAAATACGACTTGTCAATGAACGGGATGCACCAGCCTGCAGCCTGACGCACTGCTCATATTTTGCAGCGCCCACCAACCAGAGGCATTCTGAACTGTCAGTCCCGCGAGCCATGAGATCCTCGTCTCCCAGAATCGCACCTAACAGCGTCAACCGCTGCCTTCCGTCACTAAGCCAGTCCGAATCTCCAATGCCTGTCGATTGATGATCAGGTCTGATCATAGCTTCGGTGAATGCGGCCATATTTCGTAAACATTCTCCATACCACGCTGAGAACGGATGTCCCGAAATACCGGCCAGCAGATACGGTGTACCAAACATCTCAATACTTGCGTTATGGTAGTGAGTATTCAATTCGACCTGGATGCCCTCTTCATTCAACTGATGAAGCAAGCACAGCTCCAGCCGTTCAGTGGCCACTTGACGCCAGAATGGACTGCGCGGATGCTCCTTGTAGAAAGCCGCAATCATAAACAAACCCTGCATATGCATTATGGCGTGATTGATCTCCGTACTGCCGAGATAATGCGTCAGGAATTCCGCATGCTCCTCCAGCCCTTGCAGAAATTCAGCCCGAAATGTATCGTCCAACTGCGGGCTGGTTTCCATATATTTGTACGCGGCAATCCAGGATTGCACACGCAGACCTGTTTCAAGCAAACGCCAGGGACCTGGTTTCTGAAAAAAAACAGCCTCATCATATGCCAGATGAACAGGCACCGGATTCTGATCTCTCCATGTACGATAGTGATCAATAAAGGTAGTCACATATAACGGGTTGCCTTTCATCAGATAAGCTTTACCTAAATCAAGCATATGCCAGTGCCTGTTAATCCCCCACGTGAACTCCAGATCATTGGTCGGGTTGTGAAGCCAGTCCACCGGCGTACCAAGCGGAATCCAGTTGGTTAGATCATTCGTATATGGCACAATAAATTCATTCAGAATAGCACGGTTGGCAATCGTCACTGAATTTCGGGCTTCCTCTGGAAAATGCTCTTGATAGTATAAGGCTGCCTGCTGCAGTTCGTCTGCTGAAAGGTAAAAATCACTCATTGGTCTGCCTCAAGAAAATCCTGACGGAACGGCGTAAACACATCCAGTATAATCGCATCTTCCAGCGCCTTTACCCCGTGTGGCACATTCAAACCTGCATAGAAGCTGTCTCCCGCTTTGAGAACCTTCGTCTCCTCGCCTACCTGAACCTCAAAGCTCCCCTTTACAATATAACTGACTTGCTCGTGCGCATCATGGGAGTGAACTTCACCGATCCCACCTTTGGCAAAGGTAACTTCGACCATCATGAGTGTTCCACCCATCCCCAAAATTTTTCGTGAACTTGTTTCGTTAATGATATGTGGTTTTACGGAATTCTGGTCAATAATCATTGGATATTCCCCTCTCCCAGGCAAGATAATTTTAAAAATCTCAGGGCGGGTCTGAAAAGTCCGAAGGACGCAGATTTTGACGAATTTTCGTTCCAAGCAAGGAAGTTTTCCGCAGGCGTGCCGGGGCACGTCAAGGGAAAGTGACGTAGCAGGGGGCGAAAAGGCGGTAAAAGATGCACTTCAGCGAGTTTTAAGACACGCCCTAGTAAAGTGAAGCGACCGAAGTACGAATACGACGGCCGCCATGTTTAGATTTTACTCTTCTTTGGATAGTTTACCTTGAAGCTTGGATGAATCAAACGATGGATCAGCTTCAATTTTAGTTAAGCCAGCCGCTTTGCTTTTCTCAAGTGCTGCATTATACCGCGTGTTCAGATCCTTGATTACGCCATCTAGATCACCACCAGTGAATACATAAGCGGAGAACGCTTCAGCCCATTTCATGCCTTCCAGCGAACTCTCTGTAATCACACTTGGATTGGCAGGGAAGATCGCGTCGTACTTCTTAGGTAAGAAACCCTCGATGCCTGGAATGCTAGGTTTTTTATCCGAGCTGAGTACGGCAGGGATTAAGGAAATACCATACCCTTTTTCATAATACTCACTTTGCAGGTCCGTACTGTAGACATACTCCATGAACTTCCATGCTGCTTCTTTGTTCTTCGAGTCAGCATTGATGCCGATGTAGGAACCACCAATGACTTGTGAAGCCCCTTTAATTGTACCGTCATCTGTTGGCACAGGAGCAGCACCCCAATTTACTTTCGTTGGGAACTGATCTTTGTAAACGCCCGGCTCACCAGAGTGATTGATGTACATCCCGATTTTCCCTTGTGCAAATTGTGCTCTCAGTGGGTCAATATCCAAGCTTTCTACACCCGGAAGCATGCTGCCATCTTGGTTCATCTGACGAAGTGCTTCGGCAATCGACTTGTACATGTTGAAGTCAAACTGACCTGTCTTGTAGTTAAAGCCATCGATACCTTCGTTCGTGCTTGCACCGGCAATCGTGTTCGCCGCTCTCCAGAAACCGCTGCTGCTTTTGAATGGGCTGGCGAAGCCATAGATGCCCTCACTTTTACCTGCTTCGGTAATTTTCTTAGCATCTGCTACCATCTCAGCAATCGTTTTAGGCGGAGAAGCAATACCTGCTTTTTTGAAAATATCTTTATTGTATACCAGTCTCCAGATCTGGCCTGTATTCGGAAGGGTATAAACTTTTCCATCAATCGTATTTTTATTTTCGATCAGGCTGTCCTTGAACGTTGCCTTCATGGCATCACTCATATATCCGTCGATTGGTGCAAGGTACCCCTTTTGATAATACGTTTGGAAATCGTCGATTTGAAACACATCAGGAGCTTGTTTACTCGCAAAAGCGATATCAACGGCCTGCGGATAATTATCACCCATGACGGTCATTTCCACTTCAATGTTATCTTTGTTGGTCTGGTTGAAATGATCAATCTTGGATTTCATAAAATCAGCATCGTGTCGATCCGGGGTCCAATAGACCACTTTCGTTTTGCCACTGCTCTGTTCTCCGCCGCCAGCTGCAGCCCCGCTGCCTGTTGTCGTTCCATTGTCTGTCGAACAACCAGCTACCGTTAATGCAAGCACAGCACTTAGTGTAGTCACCATCCATTTCTTAACCATTGAAATGCCCCCTTATGCTTGTCTGGACAACCTGTTTGGTTCCCCGTTAACGTAATGATATACGTTCCACTTCTATCGAAGTGAGGGACATTCTGACTATGCAAGGTGGGAAAAATGACGATCTCTGTCTTATCCGTTTTCATACATCTGCCGAAAATGTGTAGGGGTCATACCACAATACTTCTTGAAGAGGCCGCTGAAATATGGTCTGTCCTCATACCCCAGCATCTGACATATTTCCTGTACCTGCACACCCGCAACCAGCAGTTCCTTCGCCTTTTCCATTCTTAACTTCGTAATATACTGAATAAGGGTCATACCCGTTTCCTTCTTGAACGCATTCGCAAAATAACTTGGACTTAAGTGAACCGACTGGGCACAAGTTTGCAATGTGAGATTTTCGGACAGATTCATGCTGATAAACTCTTGGGATTTGCTGATGGCCTGTTTGACATCCGTCAGCCTTTTCTTATCCATGATCTCGCAGCCCATACTGCTGAAATGCTTGATGTAAGCTCCCCAGCCGTCAAACGTCAACGAACGCATCGCTTCGAGCACGGTCAGGTCTGCTTCCAGACGAAGGCGTTCTTCTTCTGTGATCTCGTCACAGAACGCCCGGTAAATCGCAAATGCGAGTCCTGACAACAGACGGATCATCGTCAGTGGCTCGGGAAAACCTTTGGCGTTCTGCCAGACTTCCAAAATATCATCGATAATTCGGTGACAAGAACTTTCATTGCCGCATTTCAATGCGTAAAATAGCTCCTTTTCCTTTTCCAAAGGATAGACGGGAGCCACAGCATCCTGATTCTCCAGTTCTGCATACTGGAAAATGCAGTTTCCTTCACTGTAAAAACGATAGGATATCGCCTTGTCCGCATTGGCATAAGATATCCAGATTTCCTGCGGTCTGCGGGCGATCGTTCCGACTCCAATGGAAATAGTCTTTTTGCTATATTGCTCCACATTGTGGCGGCATTGCTCCATGAGATCGGATACATCAATCTGGTCGGATGTATTAAATATAGCGGCCAGCCGGTAACGATTTTCACGCAGTACAACGCTTCTTGTATACCGATTCAACGTTTCGCTGACGATATTCTGAACTGCAAACGGAACGATCTCTGCATCTAGGTGCATTGTCGACCCGTAGCGTGTATAGCCATCAACCTCAATGACCAAGACATTAAGGTTGGAGGAATCCAGCTCAATGTCAAGCTCATCCCACCGGCTTTCATTCAAATACCCACCAATCTCATGACGAAGCAGACCCAGAAGATAACTGTGACGTTCGTACTCACTGCTGCTAACCGCTTTCTGTTTCAGCTTTTGAAGTTGCTGCGACTTCGCCTGTTCGCTCTCAATAACCTGTCTTACTTTTAGCACCGCACCCAAAATCTCCTCAGGCGTAAACGGTTTGAGCAGATAATCGAAGGCTCCGAGCTTGATTGCTTCCTGAGCATATTGAAAATCGGAGTATCCACTAATAAAAATAAACTTGGATCGCAGTCCAGCATCCATTGCCCGCTTCATGAGTTCGAGTCCGCTGAGCCGGGGCATTTTGATATCCGTAATGACAATGTCTGGCTGCTGTTCGGCCAGAAGCGACCAGCCTTGCTCTCCATTGTTCGCTGTGCCCACAATCCGAACCTCGTGTTCCTCCCACGGAATAGTGGAAGTGATGCCCTTGACCACAGCCTGAATATCATCCATAACACACATCGTCAGTTGCTCCATACGTACGCTCCCTCCTAGCGAATCGGAATGGTGATGACCACGGTAGTCCCCACGTTTATTTCACTATGGAATACAAGCGAAGCTTGCTCACCATACTGCAGATTTAATCGGTCAACCAGATTGGATATAGCATATCCTTTCCGATTGCCCTCTGTTGCTTCTTCCGCATTCATTTTCGCTACATCCATACCACATCCGTTGTCCGTGACCGCAAGTCGGAGTGTATCTTCATGCAGGTCAATGCGGATGAGAATGTCTCCCAGATCTTCCTTATCATTAAATCCATGGAGGATCGAATTTTCCACCAGAGGCTGGAGCAAAATTTTCAAAATTTCAATTCCCTTGCAGGACTCCTGTGCCTCAATCCGGTATTCAAACAAGTCTTCGTAACATTGCTGCTGTAACTGCATATACTGCTCGACGTGTTTGATCTCTTGCTCTACGGTGGTTATGTCTTTTCCATCATTCAACCCGAGTCTGAACAGCAGAGAAAGAGAGACAATCATGGCGCTGACATCCTTCTTCTCCCCGCTTTCGCTTTTCCAGAACATCGTATTTAACGTGTTGTACAGAAAATGAGGATCAACCTGGGCTTGAAGCGCCTTCACTTCCAGCCGCCGCTTGTCCTGTTCCGTGGCTCGCACCTCTTCAAACAAAATCTGAATCTGCTCCAACATCCGGTTAAAACGATGTCCTACGGCACTGACCTCATCGTCATATTTGCTGCGAAACCGGACGTCCAGGTCATTGTACTCCACCTCAACCATGAGCCGCCGCAGTTTGTTCAGCGGTTTCAGGAGAGCAGAGGATAACAGGTCGGACAACGCAAGCGCAAGCAAGATACAGAACAGCATAATCAGAATGACCAGCCAGCGAATTTTCTTCAGCGGGGATAACAAATCTGCCTTGGACTGAACACTGACCATAACCCAGTCCTCGTTCATCGATAGAGCCGAGTAATTCACCAGCATATCCTGCCCCTGTCCGTTCGTATAGGTGAAGTCACCCACTCCACGATTTAATCGCTGTGCAAATCCGGGTTCTGTCACCAGATTAAATGTCCCCGAACCTGGACGGATGACCTCACTACCGTTTTTATGAAGCAAAAACAATTGCACCTGACTGTTCATCAGATCCTGATTTAATATATCTCGCATCGCGGCTTCCCTCATGTTAACGACCATGTATACCTCCGAGAAGGTGTGGTTGTCGATCACAATCGGTTTGAGCAGCAGTGACAACACATTACCCCGGGATTGGAATAAGGCACTGGCGTGTGAACCGAACCACATCGTATTCCAGCCTGGCTTTTTGACAACCTCTCCATATTCGTTATCAAACGCCGCACTCTGATTAGGAAAATCCTTCGTCGAGAAAAAATTGCCGATCGGTGTCTTCAAATATGCGGTATCAATCAGCGGTTCTACCAGCTTCAACTGCGCAAAAGTTGTCTGGAGCAGAGAGAGATTCTGATAATAACGACCATCATTGTGATTACGCACATCCTGCATCACCTGTGTGAATGTGTCACCCAGCATGAACGAGTAGGATGAAACGACGATATGACGCAGATGCTCGTCCATCACCTGTACGGACTTGTTCAGAATGCTCTTCTTTAATTCAAGAGCGTTCCGCTCTATGCTTTTGGCAGCGAAGAGATAAGAGCATATGCCCGTCACACTGATACACAAAACAACGAGAAAAATGTAGATGAGCTGTATCCGTTTTTTCAGAGACATTTTGTAGAAATATGACATCATAGGCGGTCGCTCCTTGAACAAGGGCTGGCCCTGTCCGCTGTAATTAAAAAGAGTATAGCACAGCGGAATCTGCCCGGAATACCGTTCCCCGAAATCTCTTCCTCAGCTTTACCGTCCTAACCTTTGACAGCACCAAGCGTAACTTGCATGAATGATTTATTCGCAAAAATGTATACAACGAGCAGTGGCAAAATGGACAGACAAGCTCCGGCCATCATTAATTGAACCTCAGCTGCAGCCCCGATCCCGTAACGAAGGTTCGCCAGACCAACCGGCAAGGTTTGCAACTTGGGATTGCTCATCGTAAATACGAACGGAAGAATATATTCATTCCATGAGTTCTGGAAAACACCCAATCCCGCAACAGCCAGACCTGGACGCAGCAGTGGCAGGATAATCCGCCAATAGGTTGTAAAGAAGTTACAGCCATCAATCATCGCAGCCTCATCCAATTCACGGGGGATACTCTTAAAGAACCCTACGAGAATAAAATAGGTGGCCGCATGGGCACTGATTAATATGATGATGACACCCCACAGCGAATTGTTCAGACCCAGCTTGACCATGAGATCAAATTGTGGTCTAAGTACTACGGCACCAATCGAAATAAACAATGTGGATGCCATGAGCAGGGTATACGCTTTTTTGCCTTTAAAATTCACCCGATCCACCGCATAAGCTGCCATGGACGATACGAGCAGTGTTCCTACTGTTGTGGCAATACTTACAAAGATGCTGTTCAGCGTAAATCCGGAAAAATTCGCCGTCTTCCAAGCTTGGCTGTAGTTCGTGAATTGCCATATCTTAGGCCAGATCGTTGCTCCTCCGGTAAGTTCCTGGTTCGTTTTGAACGATCCTAATAACACGAGGATGATCGGAAACAGGGACAAGATCGCAATGATCAGCAGAAATATAAAGAGGATGGTTCGCTTCGTCCACCGAGTCCAGCGGAATGAACTTGAGTTCGAAGATGCAGGTGTAAGTACGGTTTGAGTCATCATCGTTTCCTCCTGTCCATCATTAGTAAACATCATTTAGCTTTTTGGAAATCTGGAAATAAATGAGCGTCACTACCCCTACAATGAGAGCTGTTGTGAATCCGACTGCACTTCCGTAACCGAGCTGTTGCAAGGATTGTGTGTCCGCCGAAACAGGGAACAACAGTTTGAACAGGTACAGATACATGACCTCTGTTTTGCCATAAGGCCCACCCTCGGTTAATACCATAATGCTCTCGTACCCTTTAAGTGCTGTGGTGATGGCGAGCATAATAATCATCTGCATCACAGGTCCGAGTAGCGGAATCGTTACATTGCGCAATTTTTGGAACTCGCTCGCTCCATCCAGTGATGCTGCCTCATACAGCTCCTCCGGAATGCTTTGCAGACCTGCAATGAACAACAACATGTAGTTTCCGACAGCACCCCAGATGGCGATAATGATCGTTGTCAGCATGGCATGATTCGCATCCAGCCAACCAATTGGCGAGGATATGATGTGATACTTGAGCAGCAGTTGATTCAGAATGCCGTTATATGAATTGAAAATGATGAAGAAAACAATCGCCATAACAGATGCACTAAAAATCGTTGGAAGATAAAAGACCGCCCTAAACAAGGAGCGTCCACGCCACTTTCGATTCAGGATAATCGCCAGAATCAGGGACAGCGGAATCGTAATGACGAGTTTACCGAGTGCGTATATCCCCGTATTTTTGACCGAATCCCAGAACTGTCCATCACGCATAATCCGTGCAAAGTTATCAAGTCCAATGAAGATCGGCTTGCCGATTCCCTGATAATCATAAAACATGTAACGCAGAGCCCATAACAACGGATAGATTCCGAATACCAGTGTGAGAAAGAGACTTGGGATGATGAAGATGTAGGCGTTCAGTTTGGATGGTTTCATCAGAATCAGACCCCCTATAGCTTTTGAATGAAAGTATAGAGGGATTTACATCATATGCGGGATAGGGAAATCAACTTTCTGCAGGGGAGAATGTGACTGCGTGCTAAAAGCAAAAAAACCTGCATAGGCGCAAAAAACGCCCATACAGGTACGTGGAAAAGAGCTGAAAATCTTTGATTTAGCTGTTGTTTATGCACTGTTTTACTGACAATCAGACATACCCTGCGCAGGTCAGACAGTTTTGTGTTTGTCAGCGGGTGTTGCCATGATCATGCAGCGTTAAAACACTTATTCTGCTTCTTCATATAGACGGAGCAAATCCGTGAAATCCGAGATCAGTGCATCTGATCCGGCAAGTTCTTCATCCCTGCCAAATCCGGCATAAGCACAGCCAATGACGGCCTGGTTGTTCATTTTGCCCGCTTCGACGTCCGAAGAACGATCGCCTACCATCCATGCGTCCTGAATCCGGTGTTTCTGCAGCAGAATCTGTACCAAATTAATTTTGGAAGGTGTCTTGTACTGACCCGCACTATATACCCCTTCAAATAGCGGCATGATTTCGTGTGCGAACGCAACCCCCTTGACATAATCCTCAAGCCCATTGCTGGCAACAAACAGACGAATGCCTTGGGCTTTTAGTGCTGTCAATGTTTCTTTCACACCGGGATACAGTTTGGAGTCGCCTCCATCGAGTCCTTCGATCTCAAGCTGCAGCAATAATTCATCTGCACGACGATGAGCCGCTTCCGATGCTTCAGGCATAACGACTTTCCAGATATCTTCAAGCAACATGCCCAGACTTCCAAGCATCCGCTCTTCTGGCGGAGTATCTCCTTCAAAGTGCCCCTCTGCACGCAACGTATCAAATAACTGATGATACGCAGGCAAAAGCAAGGTCTCTGTCTGAAACAACGTGCCATCCATATCAAAAATCATCGCTTCCGGTTTACGTAAACCCGCTTTATTAGTCATATGCAAAATTCCTTTCGGAGTGAAATCGGTCAAATTGTAGATGAAATACTGTTCCGAAGCGCTTCAAGCACTTGTTGTGCCTCGTACCCATCGTGAAACGAATAAATCCTGCCAGGTTTGTCCTGAATACGGGCAATAACATGTTTCAACACAGGCAGTTCGCTGGATGATTCCAGCACTTCCACAGGGGACAACGGTTGCCCGATCTTCCCGGTCATAAGTTCCTCCCAATTTTCCAGTGCAATGGTGCCTTCAGTGCCATATACAACCATGGACACACGCTCCTCGCCAGCAAAATGAGAAATTCCTTGCAGATGAACACGAGTTCCGTCCTGTATTTCAAGCACAGCCTGCACTTCCTGCTCACAAGCATTCGGTTGATCGGCCGGATAAGTCACTTGAGCACTCAGTACGCGTAGCCGCCCGAATACATTCTGGATCATATGAATCCAGTGAATGCCAACTTCGAGAATGAATCCTCCCTGATCCCTGCCTGTGATCCATTCATTTTGCTGCCATGATCGTGGCCACTGCGGGAACTGCAGGATCAAGTCGATCTTGCGAATGTCACCCACTGCCTGTTGTTTAACCATCTCTTGCAGCTTCAACACTGCTGACTCATGCGGCATCGAAAAATGAACGGCGTGAACCACACCAGCTTGCTCTGCAGCTTCGACCATTTTGCGTGCCTCTTCTAAACTGTTGGCGAGCGGCTTCTCACAGAACACATGAATTCGGCGTTCCAGCGCTTCCATAACCACCGAATAATGATATTTTGGCGGTACAGCAATGTACACGAGATCAATCTGCCGCTCATCCAGCAGTTGCTTGTAATCACGATATGTTTTCACTGTTGAATGGGTTGCTGCAAAGGCCTGCAAGCCTTGTTCGTTCGCATCACACACCGCAGTAATCTCCACGGGAATATCCATTTGCGTATTCTCCACTTGATGAATCATATGTAAACCCATCTTACCCAGGCCGATTACAGCCATTTTCAATGATGTCATTACATTCCCTCCAATTCATTTTCAGTATAGCAGAAATCGTGCATGAAGACCGTTGACCATGCATCGCGTTAACCTATCACTGCTTCATCACGCCAATACGCATAGGTAAATAGCCTCGGGTCATTGGAATCAGGAAAAGGATTGACAAAAAACCACAAAAAAAGATACCATTTCTAATACCAAGCAATTCTTCCTCTTACAACCTTAGACAAATACCAACATGTACAATCGGATAAGCAGCCTAGTTCTAAAAACCTACTACTTGAAACGAGGTGTCCACGCGTGAGAACTGTTGCGGACTATTTAGCAGAAACGTTGCGCAATCTGGGTGTCACTCATGTATTTGGTATTATCGGAAAATCCATCTGTCCCGCTCTTCTCAAAATGGTAGATTACGGTTTAGAGTTTATCCCTGGTCGTCACGAAGCCAGTTCAGGCTTTGCCGCATCAGGTTACGCATTACAGACAGGCCGCTTGGGTGTCGCTTTTGCCACCTCTGGTCCTGGAGGAACCAATATGCTCACCGCAGCGGCCCATGCCAAAGCGAACAATCTTCCCGTTTTATTCCTTACCGGTCATCAATCCATTCAGGAACTGGGCATCCCCCAGTGTCAGGACTCCTCTTCTTATTTGGCCGATCTGGCCGAAATGTTCAAACCTGCAACACTGTTCAGCAAACTGGTCGAACGTGGAGATCACTTCGGGACCATTTTAAATCATGCCCTTTCTATTGCACTCGGCCCAAACAAAGGTCCTGTCCATCTCTGCCTTCCTTTTGACGTACAAACAGAGCAACTTCCAGCGTGTCGCATCGTTATTCCTGAACCTGAGCCATTGCTCAGCATCTCTAGTTTGAATCGAATGCAGCCTTTAATCCATCAAGCCGAGCGTCCGCTAATCATTGCAGGTAAAGGTGTAACTCGTTCCGGGGCGCATGAGGAATTAAGGCAACTGGCCGAAACGTTTAATATTCCAGTCGTGACAACTCCCGGCGGTAAAGGAGCCATCACTTGGGATCACCCCTTATATCATGGCCCCTGTGGTGTTGGCGGATTCCCACACGGCGACGAGATGTTGAATCAAAGTGATTTATATATTGTTCTCGGCTCCAGACTGAGCGATATGACGCTCTGTAATCTCAAGCCGCATAATCATCCGGCACAGCTGATTCAAATCGATACCGATCCCACTTTCGTAGGCAAAATTCTTCAATCTCAGACCTTACATATAACAGGCGATGTCAAAGACAATCTGCAATACCTGCTCAGCACCTTGCCATCTTCTCTTACATCCGCTTCTAAAGGTGCCTTCGAGTCCTTTGAATATCAATCCCCATTACCGGATCTGCCGCATCTGTCACTTGCTTCCGTGCTCGATCAGATGAGCGAACTGCTTCCCTATGACCACAAACTATTTGTTGATGATGGAAGCCACGGATTTCATGCTGTTCAGCGTTACAAAGTGAGGAAACCCGGCAGTTTCATATTCGATGCCTACTTTGCCTGCATGGGGAATGCCATTGGCATGGCTATTGGCGCCAAAGCCGCTTCACCCGATGAGACGGTTGTGTGCATCACAGGAGACGGATGTTTTATGATGCTGGGCACAGAAATCAATACAGCTGTATGCAAGGATCTTCCTGTCATTTTTATCGTTGTCAACAACAAACAACTGGATATGGCTCTGAAAGGTATGGAAAAAACGACGGGACGCATCGATGGCACACTCTTTGAGGTTCCCATGAATGCAGTCAAATTTGCCGAATCATTGGGGGCTGCGGCTTTCCGTGCAGAAACGTTACCACAGTTCTCTGCCGCACTGGAGGCAGCTTTGGAATTAAATCAAGTCGCTGTCATTGAGCTGTTGACTGATCGGGACGAGATCCCGCCAACCGCTCATCGGGTTGTCAATTTGGATTAGGAGGCACGAGTCATGAGTGAACAAGTGACACAAGGGTTAGATCGTTTTGCCAAACTTTCCGGGGAGTATGGTGCGAAGGCACTTGCCCCAATTAAGGAGCATTTTCCCGAACTAGCCGAATTTATTATGGGAACAGCATATGGTGATATTTTTCAGCGGACAACCATCACAGAACAGTGGAAAGAAGTCGCCATTATTTCGTCATTAATTACACAGGGACAATTCGAACAGCTTGGTGTGCATTATGCTATGGCCTTAAGTGTGGGTATTACTGTGGATGAGCTTAAGGGAGTACTTCTTCATCTGGCACCCTGTGTGGGCGCTCCACGTATTATCAGTGCATTTAATGTATTGCTGGCCGCGCTTGAGGAAATCCAGTAATTCAACGTTCTACATTTTTATACATCATTCGACTTTTTTATTGATCTTTTTACATTATTACCTTTATAATATGGGTAAATTATCCTTCCAGCCTTACAACTTGGTAACGCTCAATTTAGGGGCTTATGGACTGCTCCATTCATTCCATAGAGGATAGCTTTCACTCATGTTTACAAAGGAGAGAGAACGCGTAATGGGAAAGTTTAATCTAAAAACGGATGCTTCAAACAAGGTGTTGCACATTGAATTGGAAGGTTCTTTTTCTCAAGAGGATGGTCTTCGTTCAATTTCGGCTTATCAGGATACGATTTCTACCATCAACACCAAGGAGTTTAACCTGGATATTGACTGCAAAAAACTGAACGTTACTGCCCCTGAGATTGTACCTCTCCTGGAGGGATGCCTGGCCATGTTCAAAAAGGACGAATACAAAAAAGTGGTGTTAACCTTGGAGAACAATGCCATTTTGAAAATGCAGCTTGCCAGACTTGGTCGGACGGTAGGGCTGGACAATCTCGAAATTATTTCGGCGTAACTCCCTGATTGTATGATGCTTTAATGACAGCTCTGCCTTTCCACTTAAGAGGAGGATTACGATGGCTGGAATTCGTATTGTAGATATCGATATGTATCACCCTGAAACCAAGGTGCACAACGATTTTTATATTGAGCATTTTGATGCCAGAGGGGTCGATATTCGTGGTTTGTTAAAAGCACTCGGGCGTGAGTCACGTTACAAAATTGATCGGGATGACGAAAATTCACTGACCATGGCGTACGAGGCAACCCGAAAGCTACTCGCTAAAACCGGATTAACCGGACAAGATATCGACTTGATTGCATATGCAAGCCAAACACCGGAATATATTTTCCCTACGAATTCCTTAATGATTCATCATCTGATCAGCGGAGCAGCCCACACCATCTGTATTGATAGCAATGCCAACTGTGCAGGCATGACCGCAGCTTTTGAACAGGTCAGTCGGCAGATGCTTGGTAATCCAAGGATCAAGCGTGCGCTGATTATCGGTTCAGACTATGTCACTCCTCATGCCAGTCCAGATGATCCGGTTTATTTTGCAAATTTCGGGGATGCGGCTGCAGCCGTAATTGTAGAACGGGATGAACATGCCGTTGGATTTATCGATTCGATCTATCAGACGGATACCTGTGTATATCAAAATTCACTCTTTCCAGCCGAAGGACTCGCAAAACTTGGAAGTACCGGTGTTGATGCAGGAGCTTTTCATGTGAAGTTCACACCGTTTGACGATTCAATCTGTGTCGATGCTGCTTCAGAATCTATTCGAACCTTGTTGACGCGGAATGAAATTACACCGGATGAGATCAAAGTCGCCTGTTTCTCTCAGCTGTCGATTGCCAACATCCGAGCCGTATCCGAAAACATCGGTATTGCTGATAACATTGCTGTATACATTGGCGACGAATTTGGTTACACCTCAACTAGCAGCCCCTTTATAGCCATGCATCGAGCCATTAGCTCCGGGAAGTTACAGCGCGGTGACAAAGTGTTGTTCTGGACCGTTGGGGCTGGGTGGCAAAATGTTGCCATGGTCGTGGAATACTAAGAACAAGAACACTTCTACAAACTTATATGTTCAATCTGCAGGACGACCTTGAGGAGCATTCCTTCATTCATCGTCCTTTTTTTGATTTTATTTTTTCAATCTAATTGTACCTAAACATAAAAAGCAGCCCACTTGGACTGCCTTTTATCTCTTTCGCTACATATTTACCTGGCTCATCGTCAAAATATTTTCTTCGTTTCCCGATCATTGAGGTTGTCTGTTATATGGATTCTGACAAGAGATGGTTTAGATTTTTGTCCAAGATTGAGCCAACATTGGAAGCTCAGCATATCTTTTTCCACTTTCAGATTGCGACAACTCCATATCCGAAGTAGCTGAGAACGTTGACATCGCTTGGATGAGTTGTTCTGTCTGAGTCGAAACTGCCGCTAGATCAGGTACTTTTTTTCCGTCATTAAGTGAATCACTTTTCAAAAGGGCTCTGTTCTTTACTGTAACTTCCGTGATTACTTTCGATTCCAGTTGGCTTTGAGTCCATATCGTCCCGTCTGCAAACTTCACCTGTTCTACTTTGGAGTATGGATCTCGAAAGTAGGCGTTTACCCGGATCTTTTCTCCCGTCTCTTTGATGCGAATCATCAGATCCATGTTGTCTTGCATCACATCCACTTCCTCTGGACCAACGAGCATTTGAATGGTGTCCATATTGCCTGCTTTACTATCCCAGTCATAGACCGTATCTTGTCCGTAACCCTTCCCAAAAACATATGTGTCATTTCCGTTAGAACTCGAGCCTGAGCTCCCGCTAAGTCGATCCCCA
>NZ_RIAS01000002.1:678415-688731 GCF_003719335.1 Paenibacillus amylolyticus | reverse complement strand
GTCTATCGTTTCGGTATTCATGAACCCCGAAGGGGTTGTCTGCTGAAATGCCTCTTCGAAATCCACCTCGCAGACCGCGGCTCCAACGGAGCCGCTGCTTGAATATGATGTTATTGGACGGTCTTGCCTTCTTCGAATCTACTGCACATTTCTCTTCAATCTCCAATTTTCCCTTGAGTTGTATTGGTTTTATGTGTTTTATGTGTTTTATGTGTTTTATGATATTTCATGGTTCTGATTTTTTATATCATTTCATTTTCATTGGTCTTCGTTCTCAATATGTCCTTTGATCTTCAATCTCTTTTGATCTTCTGAATGTTACTTGACCTTTTTTAATCCGATTTTAAAATCGCTTGTGTCCTTCAATGTCTTTTGATCTCTTCCTTTATCTATTTTTGATCTTTCAATTCTTTCATCCCATCCATTCAAGGTTTTTAATCCATTGCAAGTCTGTTCCAATAACATCTAATTTATGTACTTCGTGAATACCACACATCCAACGTAATATCTGAACTACGTATATGATAACCTATGGGGTGGTATTTGCGAAGAAAAATTTGGTGAAAAAGGGAGAACTTTGAGATACTCAATCTCCCATATCCATACGATCCAGCGGGCTCTGAATACGCTGGATATTTTTCGTGCTAACATGCGTATATCGCTGTGTTGTTTGCGCACTCGTATGACCAAGAAGCTCCTGAATATAGCGCAGGTCTGTTCCGTTTTCCAGCAAATGTGTAGCGAAAGAGTGCCGCAAAGCATGAATACTGCATTTTTTTACAATACCGGCCTTTAGTCTAGCCTCTTCAAAAACCTTTTGTACGCTGCGCTCCGTAAGATGTCGATCTGAAGATTGTCCTGGAAACAACCAACGATCGGGTTTATATTGAGCGATGTACTTCTGTACAATCTCCCATGCAAGATGGGAGAGAAGTGTTCTCCGATCCTTATAACCTTTTCCCTGCCTCACAATGATGGTCTGACACTCAATATCCAGATCACTATAGCGTAAACGAACGACTTCGCCGACACGAAGCCCCGCCGAATAGGTTAGATAAAGAATCGTCTTATGCTTGAGGTTAGTCACAGCTTTCAGCAATTGGGTGACTTCTGTTTCCGACATGACATTGGGTAGCTTGGTTTGTTGTTTAGGACGTATATATTGAAACTCGGCAGGATGAAGTAACACATGTTTACAATAAAATCGGATCGCACTAATCGTCTGATTTACACTGGAATGGGAGACTCCTCGCTCAAGCAAACTCAAACAATATGTTTGGACATGAGATGCACGGATTTCTGTATCCATCTGAGGAAGACTGATCACAAATCGTTCAATCTGATTACAATATGCTTTAATCGTTTTGCGACTGTATCCTCTTAACTTCAGAGCTTGCTGCAATTGATCTCTTTTCCATTGTGTTTGCTCTCCACTTAACTTCCAGTTCCTTAAAAGCTCACTCTCTACCCACAACTCCGGAGAAATCTCTACATGTAGCGCATCAAAGCGCTTTGTAAACTCCTGAAGAGATCCCTCTGAGTAGGAATGATCCAGCGTTTTGCATCAGGCTCCCACCTTCTTCCTGTTACCTGACGAATGCGCTGAATATGCACCGTATTATATGGAATTTGCACATACAATGTATCAGCGGAACCTTTGATTAATATGATAGCAGCTTCTGTTTTGTTGTTCACACGACATTCTCCTTCAGCTCAATTGGGTATATGAGTTCTATTGAATTTGGAAAATAAAAAAAGGAAGACCATCTTCATCCCGTAAGGGAATCCAATGATCTTCCGATGCTTTCGGAACTATGGTCGCTGCATCTACATGGCAGCGGCTTCTTCTCCCAGTGGCAGCGTGTAATACTGCGCCTGCTGGTCTTCATGCTGCTGGTATACCACGACCAGCAGCGTTTGGCCTTTCGCGGCAAGCGGGCTGGCGCCAGCTAGCACACGCTCAAGCAGGAACGGAAGCACGTCCAATACGGCGTGCTTCTGCAGTTCCTTTTCGCCGAGTCTCAGATCGGCGAAAGCACGGGCCCCCATGACCGTCTGTGCGGTCATGGCCGAGGTCATTGGCAACGCACGCGAAGCGTTGCCGTGACCCATGTCCGCCGCTCCATCCGCGGCGGACGGAGCCGCGTCGCGCGCTGCAAGCGACGCAGCATCCTCGGCATGGCTGCCGACCACACCCGCCGCATCCGCGGCAGTGTCCTCTCCGGCAGCCGCCGAATTTCCCGCAGCGGCCGCTCCACTTGCGCCGCTGCTTTCCAGCCATGCCGACCCAGAGGCACCGGCAACACGAGGCAAACGAACGTCTTCTGGACGTTCAGCCAACGTTTTCATATAGCCTGCCCATTGATCTTTCTGGAGCACATCGTCCCACCAGATTTTACGCGGCTTATACTTATGTCCCAGGAAATAATCCAGCTTCATCAAACCAAGCACGATATCCATATGCGGCGTGTTCCGTGACTCTAAGAAGCTATGCAGACGAGTAAACAAATCCTCTAGCTGATGCCCGATCTTCTGCCAGCCCTGACCCTCCCAGTAATCGCCAAAGGCCTGGAAGAAATCAAACGGTGAATCAAACTCCTGCTCCATCAAATACTTCAGCGTATGATCCATCCGGTGTGCGTTCCAGTATTTCTCCAGCACATCTTCGAGTCGCTTCAGACGTACGATGTCGCTGAACGGCAACACGTCACTGCCCAAAATCTCATACGGCGCGTGATCCATATACGTATAATTGTACTTCTCTGCATCCAGACGAAGTCCCGTACCGCGAAGCATTTTGAGGAATCCGAGCTGTAGCTCTTCCGGCCCCAAAGCAAACACATCGTTAAACGTCTTGCGAAACGTATTATAATCTTCCTCTGGTAAGCCTGCGATCAAATCCAAATGCTGGTCGATCTTGCCGCTGGCTTTCACCTTGTTTACCGTACGGCTCAGCTTGGCAAAGTTCTGACGGCGTTTCACCAGTTCATTCGTCGGATCATTCGTGGATTGTACCCCGATTTCGAAGCGGAACGTACCCGGCGGCGCATTCTCTGCCAAATAGTCGAGTACCTCGGGACGCATGATGTCAGCCGTAATTTCGAACTGAAACACCGTTCCCTGATGATTCTCGATCAGAAACTTAAACATCTCCATCGCATAATCCCGCTTGATATTAAACGTGCGATCCACAAACTTGATCAGCTTCGCACCCTTCTCGATCAGGTACAGAATATCCGACTTCGTCCGCTCGATATCGTAATACCGCACGCCGACCTCAATACTGGAAAGACAGAACTGACAACTAAACGGACAGCCCCGGCTGGTTTCGAAATAAACCACGCGTTTCCCCAGATCAGGGATATCCTCTTCAAAGCGATGCGGCGAGGGCAAATCATTCAAGTCCGCTTTCGGGCGTCCTGGCATGAGAATGACTTCTTCCCCTTTGCGATACGCCAGTCCATAGACAAAATGAAACTTCTTGCTGCCTTCAAGCTCCGTCAAAAGCTGGTGCAGCGTCTCTTCCCCTTCACCCATGACGATAAAATCGACATTAGGAATCCGGTTCATCCAATATTCGGTGTCGTAGGACACCTCCGGCCCGCCCAGCAAAATTTTCACGTCAGGCATAACCTTTTTCAAATTATCAATCACTTTAATCGTCTCTTCAATGTTCCAGATGTAACACGAAAACCCAATCACATCCGCCCCGCGCTGGTACAGATCCGACACAATATTCATGACCGGGTCTTTGATCGTATACTCCGCGAGCTCAATATCAAAATCCTTCTCACTGTACGCCTTCAAACACCGCAGCGCCAGCGAGGTATGGATGTACTTTGCATTCAAAGTCGATAAAATTACCTTCATGGTTCACAACCTTTGCCTGGACACCCAGACCATATATTTTTTGGGAAAAGTAAAGCTCCACAGCCATCCTGCCCCGGATGCTGTTCAGACAAACCTCTAAGCAAACCCGAGCCATAGCTATGGCCGCACTTGCACAAAGCCACACCGATATCCACACCAGTACGCACACGCACATCACGCGCCAGCACACTCGTAGGACCTATTAACAAGATTTATTAAACAGTCCGTATGCTAAACCGTCCGCGTCTCATAAACAAATCTCCAATTTGTCTTTCAAAGAGTGGACATCTCTTTTAAAAACACATACACTCTCCGCTCGACTAAAAACACAATATATAGAATCAATTCTTTGAAAATCACTATATAATGTACCAACACTCGTTAGCAACTTTTAACGTCCATGTCCACCCTTTGAAAGACAATCTCGCCCATTTTGTCTACTGTACAGAGACATATTTAATGAGATATATCCTGATTTCGATTGCGTTTCCGGTTCTTTTCTGATCCTGGATTTGGTTTGATTCTGGTTCTTATTGTGCTCCTTGTGTTGCTTTTTGTCTTGTTCGGCATCTTGTTCTACTTCTTTATCTACTTATGATCTACTTATGATCTAGTCCTGTTCTTGATCTAGTTCTGTTCTTGTTTCTGGTTCTAGTTCCAGCTCTACTCCTTGTGCTCTGCTTCCGCTAATTGTGCTTCCGGTTCTAATTCTCATTATTTCTGCATCCGATCTAGTTCCATTCTGTTTCTATTCACGTTTCTGCCTCTGATCTATATAAGTTGAACTAAAGAATGTACAGACTCCACTCCGATATGCTCATCCATCCAGACACGTTAGCAAATATCACACATCGCCCATGAATAGTGCAAGGCCACCCTCTACTGTGGGCGCTAACGATCAGGAGAAACCTTATTTCGGCATATTCGGGCTTTGGAAAATTCTAACGATCCCCAGAGACGTTATTCTGCTGAAATCAGCTTGATCAGGCTCATTTTTCAGGATTTTGAATCGAATAAGCTTCCTGGAGATCGTTAGATTTCAAATATCCCCGATTCAGGGCAAATAAGCTCTATGGAGATCGTTAGCATTTCATCTTCGAATTGAGCAGCCTGCCAAGGCTGGTATTCTTGCCCAATTACAGGGCACTTCGACGATCGTGGATCGTTAATAGGCATAATATCGTTTTCTTTGGTTTAATTTATATAGTTTCTGTTTCTTCCCACTATCTCTTTCTGTGTCTATTTTCTATCTCCTAAACTTTAGTATAATCTCTAATCTCTAATTTATAGGTTTTAGGTTTTAGTCTTAAAGTTAGTCTTGAGGCACATGTCACTGATCAGATATCACTCATATTCATAAAATGCGTCATCGTCCGTGTCCACATCTTCACCCGATTGCTTCTGGAAGAATTCCAGGAATGGCAGTCCATACTTGCGGTACTTGACCTCACCGACCCCTTTAATGGTCAGCATGTCACGTTCTGTCTTCGGACATACCACACTCATCTCACGCAAGGTGGCATCATTGAAAATGATGTAGGATGGCACATGTTCTTTGGCAGCCAGATCACGGCGAATCAGGCGCAGCTGTTCAAACACGGTTTCGTTAACAGCCGAAGGCATTGCATCCCGTCCGCGGCGTCCGCCGTAGTTCGTACCGGAAGCTGTAGCTGCTGTTTTGCGTACAACACGCTGCATGACTTCGCGTTGACCTTTCAGCACTTCCACGGCCAGCGGCTGTAAACGAACCACTGGATATTGCCCCTCGGACAACATCAGGTAACCTTCGGATACCATCACGTTGATAATCTCCGCAATTTCGCGCTCTGTGCGATTGCCCATGACCCCATATGTCGGCAAAGAATCAAAGCCGTAGTCCAGCACCTTTTTGGCACGGGAACCTTTAAGCACCGAAGCGACCAGCGATACCCCGTAGCGTTCACGCATGCGATGAATACAGCTGAATATTTTTTGCGCATCAATGGTCATATCCACCAGCTCACGGTCGTCTGTACAGGAGCTGCAAATGCCGCATGGCTTGTCCTCATGCACCTCACCAAAGTAATCCAGCTGCGCACTGCGCAGGCAACGTGTGGTATAACAGTAATCCACCATCTGCTGCAGCTTGCGGTAATCGTTCGCTTTGCGGTCGCCCTCCATCGGGTTCTGCTCGATCAGGAACTTTTGGGTGATGATGTCCTGTGCTCCAAAGAGTAAAATGCATTGGCTCGGCTCACCGTCACGTCCTGCACGTCCGGCTTCCTGAACGTATGCTTCCATATTTTTCGGCATGCTGTAGTGAAGCACGTAACGCACGTTGGACTTGTCGATCCCCATTCCGAACGCGTTGGTCGCAACCATCACGCGAATATCATCATACAAAAACTGCTCCTGGCTCTGCGCCCGTTCATCATCTGTCATGCCCGCATGATAGCGTCCTGCCGGCAAACCAGCCTGCAGCAAACGCTGATGCAGATCGTCCACGTCCTTACGGGTCGCGGCGTATACAATACCCGGCTCGCTGGCATGCTCGCGCGCGTAGTTCAAGACAAAATCCTTTTTGCTCTCGCCGCGCAGCACGCTAAACGCGAGATTATCCCGCCCAAGTCCGGTCACATACGTCTGCGGGTCCTGCAAACGCAGCAGCCGCAAAATATCGCCCATGACCTCGGGCGTCGCTGTCGCCGTAAAGGCCGCAACGACCGGCCGCTCCGGCAAACTGTCCACAAACGGCGCTACCGCAAGGTAGCTTGTCCGAAAATCATGCCCCCACTGTGACACACAGTGGGCCTCATCCACTGCCACG
This sequence comes from Paenibacillus amylolyticus, assembly GCF_003719335.1. Lineage (GTDB taxonomy): Bacteria > Bacillota > Bacilli > Paenibacillales > Paenibacillaceae > Paenibacillus > Paenibacillus amylolyticus_D. The sequence goes on along the minus strand of NZ_RIAS01000002.1, from coordinate 682,055 downwards.
CACGAGATTGGCAGTTGCCCCATCTCATCGCGGAACCAGTCCAGCTCCAGTCGCTCCGGCGCGACATAGAGCAACTTCAGCTCACCGCGCTGCGCCGCGCGGATGCGCTCATTCACTTCTCTGCCGCTTAACGTACTATTAATATAAGCGGCGGCAATGCCAGCGGTCGTCAGCGCATCGACCTGGTCTTTCATCAATGAAATTAACGGGGAGACCACCAGCGTCAGTCCCGGATATAACAGAGCGGGAATCTGGTAACAGATCGACTTCCCGCCTCCGGTTGGCATAATCCCCAGCGTATCCTCGTATTCGAGCAAGCTGGAAACGATCTTTTTTTGACCCTCACGAAAATCGGGGTAACCATAATATTTTTGCAGAAGACCCTGCGCTTCTTCTAAAGTAGGTGCTTGCACACTCATGTAAAGACTCCTTACTTGTCACCGGTGTTCCTGCACCAGCTTGGTTCTATCCGATTCTGACATCCAAACACGGCAACAGCGCCGCATCCCTGACAACAAAATGGCGTTCTCATGACTTGTCCGTCAAGCAAAACGCCGCTCCCTTTAGTTTAACGGGCCAGCCCCGAATGAGCAACCGCGTTTTAATGTAAAAACGGTTAACCCTTTTCAAACGCATGTCAAATAACCGCTCTTTATAACAAATGATTTGGATTAATTTAACTCATTTGTAATCTATACAATACTCACTATGATATGATCAGGAATGAAAATATCAATGAATGAAGGTTTACGAATCAAGTTTCAATCGGTGTTATACGATCAATTCACTTCTTTCTTTCTTTTTCCACACTTTCTAAACACTTCTTGTTAAAAACTTCCGAATTTCTAGTTCGAAGTTCTAAACTAAGGGAGGACTACTGTTTCCATGGAACATTCCGATCAATCCAAAATCAAACCAAAATGGATTACTACCTCTTCACTCAAATCTTGGGTTCGCCGACATCCTGTATCTTTGATATTTATCCTTATGATTGGGCTACCTGTCGTGACTTTGACGCTTTTCTTCACGCTTCGTCCCTACCTTTCCACATTCGATCGTTCGGGTGAGGGCGATCTGAGCTCGTCCATGTCATCCCCCAATGGGGAATACACGGCCGAACTATACGGTGTTCCCTATGGCGGCGCAGCAGGCGGGGTGACGATCTGGGTAGACGTACGGAAAACAGCGGATCCAAACGCTTCGAATGCCAAAAGCATCTATCGCGCAGAGTTTCATGGCAGAAATCACCTTGAATGGGAAAGTGACAATACCCTTCGCATCGAAACTGGAGCGAGTATAGTAACGAGACGGTTACCTTGAATATAGATGAAGAAATTTATGATGGATGGGGCTGGGCTTGCAGCAGCTTGCGTACAAAGGACCGGTATGTAAGATGCTTGGCACCTGCATCGTGAATAACGATAATGATGGCAGTTTTATATTCTACCCCTCACAATTGACTCATGAGTAGCATGGTTGTTAAGTACAGGAGTCTGAGGCGGAAAACTATACAAAAGTGGTATTCCATTTTAAAAAAGTGATATTTCTGTTTAGATCGAAAGAACCCCGTTAACCGCTTCTGTCGGTTTAACGAGGTTCTTATTGTTGCAGGTATTCGTAAGAAGACCACAGCTGTACTATAAAAGTTGATTTTTAATGACTCAGATGTTCAGGAGGTGCTCATAAGTTGCTCTGGAAGTGCTTTAGGAGTACCTTGGGAGTCTCAAAATAATGAGTCAAGAAACTTCCCACTTCTGGCGAGTTCCAGTTTTGGAGTTTTGGCCTATTTCGTCCCTCTAACTGCTTTTTATCCTATTTAAACTCACTTAAATTCACTTAACAAGGAATTTAATGTCATAACCTTACTTCTCTCTTTTTTCACCTTCTGTTTCAATCTTAATTACTACGAGTGCTATCCTTCTCTCTCTTTCCTCTGTTTGCGAATCACGGCTTCGAGCTTCTCCCGGTTACCGACCAAACCTGGATCATCCGGCAGATACTTCCGAGCTTTCGTGTTATGCAACAACGCCTGCTCCCAGTTGCCCAGATGAGCATAACAGAGTGAGAGCCGGGCATGCGGCAGCCAAGTTCGGCAAGCAGCCGGTACAGGGCGCAGACCCGGATCACGGCTGCTTACATCCACCGCCTGCATATACCAATAGATGGCGGTGACGATCTCTTGCCGCTCATGGAAGCAGGCGGCAATGGCGCAGCAGAAATCGGCATGCGGCAGATCGTACTGGAACGACTGCAGCAATGCTCCCAGCTTACGGCCCGGCTCGCCAAGCCGCTCATAACATTCCGCCAGCCTTGCGCAGGCAATGAGCCGATCTTCGCGGTAACCGCTTGGCTGCTCCAGCAGCTTGGCGTAACCGCGTGCCGCCGCCGCGTAGCGCTGGCGGTCATAACATTCGCCTGCATAGTAGAACAGCAGGCGTCCCTGGGCTATGCCCTCTTCGGCGATCCATTTGCGCAGAATGCGCACGTTTCGCGCCGAATGATTTCCCGCCTCGCGGCGATGGGTGACGGCAATATCTGCCGTAATGACCTCGCCTTGCGGGAAGCGCAGCTGCTCGTGCAGCCGGCCATGCCAGCGGCAACCGGCATCCCGCTTGACCAGGCGAAGCCGGCGGTCCGCCACCAGCGGACTTCCCTCCGGCCCCTCTGCCAGCGTATAGCCCATAATCACACCCGCCGTCTTACCTCCGGACGGCAGCTGCTCCTTCAACATCGCAAGCTTCGCCCGTTCCCCGGGCAACAGCACATCATCCGCATCGAGCCACAGGATATACTCCTGTGTAGCTCGGGCGAATGACTCATTCCGTGCTGCGGCAAAGTCTTCATTCCACGTATACGTATAGACCCGGTCGGTATACTTTGCAGCGATGTCCATCGTTCGATCCGATGACCCCGTATCCAGAATGATAATCTCATCCATAAGGTCAGCCACCGAATCAAGACACCTTGCCAGTGTGCGTTCTTCGTTCTTCACAATCATACACAAACTGATGGTGATCACGTTTTGAGCCCCTTCCTGACGTACGCGTACTGGTTCAAGCAATCAAACCGCAGATTCGTTGCTTGCTTACACACCTATTCGCTAATGATGCTTGTCACATAACACATAATATCCAGCGCCAAGCCCTAAGTACCTAGACTGCGCACTTACCTCTATTGCTATCATCCGTCCATTTATTACTGCTCTGACTGATTTCCTACTTTCCACAGTAAAGATGTCGTGTCTTCTAAAACTTCTAACGATCACAGATGACGCTATTTAGCACATTTCAGCGCATTTGGAAATCTAACGATCACAGATGACCCTATTTTCGCATTTCGGGCCAAAATATAAGAGAAATCGATGATTTTAAGGAAATTAACGTCGCTGGTGATCGTTAGGGTTCTGTGAGCCGCAAAACGACCTAAATAAGGCTTCTGGTGATCGTTAGAAAAACTTTGCCTCATGGTGTTCGTCTGTCTAGTCAGTGTTTGTGTAATTGTTGTTCGTGAGCTGGTACCTCACTATTGCTGCGATTGCAGTCTTATTACTGATATCAATTGGTCCACATGCTAGTGGTACAGTTGCTGATGTCAGGTTTAAGTTAATGGTGTTGGTGTTGGTGTTGGTGTTGGTGTTGGT
>NZ_RIAS01000002.1:0-678359 GCF_003719335.1 Paenibacillus amylolyticus | reverse complement strand
TTTTGTTTTGGTTTTGGTGTTGGTGTTGGTGTTGGTGTTGGTGTTACGACGCCGCTTCTCCGCTTACCCTTCCTCATTCTCCTGACGACGTAAACGTTTCAGCTGGTCCACGGCACTATCCAGCGCTTTTTTGCGCTGTTTCATGGAGCGTAGATGTTGCTGCTCCACCTTTTCAAAATGGGTATGATCCAGCTTCATCCAGTCGAGCACCTGGTTCAGAGGTGGTTTTACGTCGAGCTGTATTTTCTGGCGTTTGCGTGCCACACAACATAGATATTTATGATGAACTTCCAGTTTCAATACTTCAAAATAAGGGATTAAACACATTGCCAGGTTACTCGCATAGAACGTCTGTTTATGATCGTAGAATGGATGGTAGCCATAGGGGACGGTCACGATGAGCGTGCCTTCCTCCCCGAGCAGACGATGAACCTGCAGCAGCAGTGTCTCGGGATGCGCAAAATGCTCCAGCACTTCCCCTAGCAGGACAGTGTCAAACGTGGTTCTCGCCTTCCACTGTGTGATGTCCAGCATGCGGAAATCGACATGGTTGCGGACGGGCTTGGATTCTTTAGCCAGCTCCTCTTGCGCATAGCGAATACTTTCTTCCTCCAGGTCCACACCTGTCACACGAAACCCTTCACGCCCCAGCAGAATAGACGTAATTCCCTGACTGCATCCCACATCCAGAATACGTTTGCCTGTGGTTTCCCGGCACATCCAGTGCACACGGGTCCTCGTCGCTTCATGAGAATCTTCGGAGTTGATCTGCCCGTAATACCGTTCATTCACCCGGTCATGATTCGCCATAGCCATCTCCCGTTTTTCCGCGCAGGTTTTCTACATCTTTATCCGTCCATCCAGCATCACGGTTCCCAAAAGGTTGATCTTTCTTGTTCTCTTTCTCTGCACCTTCACCCGAGGGAACGCTCTCGCGTTTCGTATGCGGAGTTCTTTCAATTTGCCCTTTTACATCTGCCCCTGCTGAATCTCCCTCTCTCGTGACCTGAACGCTATTACTATGGCCTTCCGATCCTGCTACTTCATGTTCTGTATCTTGGTAGTCCTCTTTCTCCATCACTTGTTCCTCATGCTCTACATGTTCTGTTTCTGCATGTTCAGCATCTTCCACAACTTCTGCATATTCCACATGTACCTCGTGGCCTTCATGCTTTACATGTTCTGATTGCGCAACCGCATATCCTTCAGCACCCTTCTCCTGCTCCAAGCTGTGTGCTGTTCCATAGTCATGTCGTTCAGGCTGACCGAGCACAACGATATTGTCTCCGCGGCATCCGGCGGTGGCGTTACGTGTATCAAAAATCAACGGTGCATGATCCGCCATCTCCTGATAATCAAACGCAGAGTGGTCAGTCGTGATGATCACCAGATCGGCCCATGTCCACAATTCGGGCGAAGCCGGCCGGGACTGGAGCATTGAACCATCATCTTGACGGAATACGGGCACCATCGGATCAGTGAAAACAACGTCGGCACCCGCTGCGCTCAGTAGCCGAAAGACGTCGAGCGCAGGGGATTCGCGCAGGTCGTCAATATCTTTTTTGTACGCCATACCTGCCAGTACAACGCGGGCGCCGCGAATAGAATGGCCACGTTGCTCCAGCAAGGCTGCTGCACGCTGAACGACATGCTCTGGCATTTGCCTGTTGGTCGCATCTGCGAGCTCAATGAACCGCAGCTCCGATCCCTGACGATGGGCTGCCCAAGATAGATAGATCGGATCAATCGGAATGCAGTGCCCGCCTATACCCGGTCCAGGATAAAACGGCATATATCCAAACGGCTTCGTTGCTGCGGCTTGTAACACTTCCCAGATATCCACGCCCATCTGCTCACAGGCCGGGGTTAACTCATTAACCAGCGCAATGTTTACGCTGCGAAACGTATTTTCGAACAGTTTGGCTGTCTCGGCAACGGTTGTCGAGCTAACAGGCACGACTTCGTTCAGAAACGAGCCATAGAACTGTGTTCCATAACTCAGACAAGCCGGAGTAGAACCGCCAATGATTTTAGGCGTATTTTTCACACCATAATGTACACTTCCGGGATCCACTCGCTCAGGAGAATAACAGACATAGAATTGCTCACCTGCTGTCCAGCCGCGCGCTGACTCTATGGGCTGTTTCACATGCTCTTCTGTTGTTCCCGGATATGTGGTGCTCTCCAGAATGACCAAGCTGCCTTGCTGAAGATAGGGGGTCATCCCCCCCACAGCTGATGAAATATAGGATATATCCGGCTGATGCTCATCCGTTAACGGAGTCGGTACACAGATTACAATGACATCCGCACCTGCGACGGCCTCATAATCTGTGCCTGCCGTCAACAAATTCGCTTCCAGCAGCGTTTGAAGCACCCCATCTTCAATGCCAATAATATACGAACGGCCTGCACGGAGCTTTGCCACTTTGCCTGCATCAATATCAATGCCGTGCACCTGGTAACCGGACTGTGCCATCTCAACGGCCATCGGCAGACCCACGTAACCAAGACCGATGACAACAGCCTTCAGGGAGCGGTCATGAATGCATTGAAGCGTGGTCTGCTGCGGCTTCGGGCAGAGTTGCTTCAATCGCTGCTGTTTCCGGCCACGGTGCTCTGCTGGAGCCTGTGCCCGCTTCTCCTTTTCGTCTTGACCTTTTTCTTCGGGATACAGGCTGTTCTCACTCATCTCTTCCACCTCCAAACGTTCCGCCTCCCTTCCGTTAGTTGATATATCCTCCTGCACGCAAAAACGCAGCAATCGCCGGTTTGTTCATCATTTCACTGTCAGAACGATACTGGTCAAACTTCACACGCGGCAAATGATCATAATGATTCGTAAGCCCTTGATCGGCATGCTCCGGCAAAATGACATAATATTGCGCATCGTACTGGCGTGTGCGCGGTGCTTCGAATGGCGAGATCAGCACTTCGTGCAGCTTCTCCCCTGGACGGATGCCTGTCACTTTATAATCGCCTGACGGGCGGCCTGCCTGTTCCAGCATGACAGAAGCCAGTTCGGTCATATTGCATGCTTTCATTTTCATGACGAAGGTCTCTCCGCCCACCGCCGCTTCCGCTGCTTTGAGCAATAGATGAATAGCCTCGGTACGTGTCAGGAAAAAGCGAGTCATACCTTCGTCTGTAATGGTCAGGCTTTTGCCTTCATCAATCTGTCTGCGGAACAAAGGTACAACACTGCCGCTTGTGCCCAGCACATTGCCGCCGCGGATACATACAAACCGGGTTTTCTCGCTCAGCCAGTTGGCTCGAATCATCATTTTTTCGCCCAGTGCTTTGGTCATGCCGTATACGTTAATCGGATCAACCGCCTTGTCGGTGGATACATCAATGACTTTCGGAATCCCCATACGGATGGCCGCCCGAATAATATTCTGAGTTCCAATCACATTTGTTTTAAATGCTTCATCCGGCTGATCCTCACAGACCGGGACATGTTTCAGCGCTGCCAGATGGAAGAGCACATCCACGCCTTTGCACGCCTCCTCCACTGCTCGGTAATCTCGAATATCTCCAATAATAAAACGCAGACGCGGATCATGATTGAACTCCCGCTGCATTGCGATCTGAGCATACTCGTTCCGGGAAAGCAGTCGGATCTCCGCCGGGCTCTGCGCGAGCAGTACCTCCGTTAGTTTCTGACCCCAGGAGCCAGTTCCTCCGGTGACCAGAATTGTTTGTCCTTGAATCATGGATGAATCCCTCCTGTTCAGTTCATAAATTCACGTAAAACCTGAGCCATCTCTTCGCGGCTTAAACGGTCTTTAGGCGGTACTTTTTTGACTGACGTATTGCTGGAATGCACGATATTGACGTAGTTCCGCGGTGCAAGCAACTCATGTGGCAAGTCGATCACATTCCCATGCGTGCCTCGGCCCGGAAGTTTCACACGATATCCCGCGGCATACTCCGCTGTCTTGTAGAGATAGACATAAAATTGCGGTGAACGGTGAAATGCCGGAGCCATCTCGTTGTTCACACTGTCCCACAGATAGCCGTTTTGATTAATCAACGCCATCGTTTCTGGCTGAGGCTGCACGTCATAGAGCTGTTGCACAAATGTTTTGTGATACAGATCATCTGAATCCAGACGGGCAATATAGATGTTTTCTACGTCTTTGGCAAACTCCAAAATCGCACGTACACTTTCGATATGGGTTCCAAAGCGAATATTCGAAGGCAGCGGCTCCTGGCTCGCCAAAATCTCCTGCATCAACTCCCCGGATTCCTTCGAGAGCTTCACCACTGTCAAGAAATCTTGATTGGTCTGAGCCTTGAGACAATGCAATGTAAATGTGCGAAAAATGGTCATACGGCGCTCCAGCCATTCGCGGGTCAGCCGCTGCGGATCTAACCCGTAGTTATTGAAGTTAATCTCAATCACAACTTTCCTGGACATACCCTTCCTCCTCATGAACGCTGTAAGCCTATATGGCGAGTACAGACGTTTTCATAGTTTTTTAAATATGAAATCTCGTATCTACGAAACTCGTTCCTCGCGCTGATCGCTTACACTTCAATTCTCTTAATTGCCAGCACAGTATAACGTATGAACTCCTGAACATTCCGGCACCGACATATGTACTGATTTTCCTATAAATAGATTGATATACACCCCAAGTTCTCTCTTGAAGGTCGAACGCACAGATCACGGTTTCTCTCGCAACATAGAATAGAGGAGCTTGATTTTCAAAGGAGGCAGGCATTCGGAATGAATTCCATTTATCTTGAAATGCAGGAAGTGCTGGATCAGCTCGAAGCGGCTTTACGCGAGAAACGTCCGTTCTCTCTGGTGCGTGTGGGGGATGGTGAAAATATCGTAATGTCGCAAGAATCCGTATGGCCTATGGAGCAAGTACTGCAAGAACGCTGGGCGGTCAAAGCCAATCTCGGACAAAAGGGGCTGCGCCTTCCCAACCTGAAGATGCGGGACGAAGTCGCTGCTTCGTTGAAGCGGGCCACCATTGTAGGGGTCCTTCCACGTGGAGACAGCACCATCAAAGCTCCGGATTATCTCAAACGGCCGCTGACCGATATGATTTTTGCTCACTACGGCATCGCGCCAAAGTTGACCTGTCATGCTTGTGTGAATCGTGAACTTGTGCAGGTACCGCGTTTCTGGCAGATGCTTGCTGGCAAACGTGTGCTGCTCGTTACGCGTGAACTGGATGAGTTACAGGCCGCACTCGTTAAGGAGCCTTACCATCTCAACATCGTAAGTACACTGGCATTTGACAACTATGATCAGATGGATGAGACCTTGCAATGGATTCAAACGCATCAGGATGATTTTGATGTTGCTCTGTTCTCTTGCGGGGTTAACGCCGTCATTCTTGCAGAACGAACAGCAGCACTGGCAGGTAAAGTCGCTATCGACTTTGGCAAAGCCAACAACATGATTTTAAAAGGGCGTGCCAACTAAGCTTCATCTACTGTTTTCAGTTTTTCTTCATACCCGCAATCGCCAGCTCTGCTTGTATCTCTACTTCTCCCTTTCTTTCTATATCAAAGTCTTTCAACTCTCTCTTATAAATCAATGCTTACACTTCTGCTTCATCTCAAAACCAAAATCCCCGCCTACCGAGGCGGGGATTTTGAATTATATCTTGATTGGAATGATCTTGATTGCCATGTAACTGAAACGGGTACAACAAACGTCACTATCAGCATGAATGAAATTACATCACGTGGATCGCATGCGACCGAACTTATCATATCTTTCTCTACAGTCTCTCTAACATCTCTCTAAAGTCTATCCCGTCTTCTTTTAGTTGGTCGCAGCAATGCCGTAGAACATCTCCGGTCCGGTTCGCACAGCTGTGGACACACCCGAGATGAACGACGTATATACATTTTCCAGCGCTGGTGGTGCAGCCAAATCCTGAGCTGTGAACGAATGGAACTCGGCACCCCCATTTTGCCCGACCGTACCTTCTGCACGATAGATCACGTAGAATGGATCGTAGATAAAACCGCGCACAATCTCTACAACAAATGTATCGCCCAGTTCTCCCGTAACACCCACCGTGCCGTTGAAGGTAATGATCGGATTAATGACCCCCTGGGTTTGAAGACCGATTACGCCGAAGGCTTCAGGGGATTCGGACAAAGGCAATCCTGGTGCTCCAACAGATCCCGAGTTCTCCGAGGTTCTCATATCAAGAAACACGCCCATGAAGTAACACCTCCAATGCTATGGGATAACATATTCTATGAAACTGACAACTCTTCGGATTGGATGGTTTGCAGATTCGATGAACCTATTTTTAATTCCGCGCGGTTAATGGTATATTGAACAGCATAACGAAATGAACGGATCGTATGCACACAAAGGGTACAAGCTGTTCAGAAGGAGATTGTCATTCATGAATAAACGAAAACGCGCAAGCAGCGGTACATCTGCCAAAGGAAAATCATACGGAGGCTCTTCCAAGCCGCGTTCCGGCCGCTCCAACACTTCATCATCCAAACCGAATTCCCCTCGCTCGGGAGAGGATACGAAGAAGGTTTCAGCCTCCCATTCATCCGTGGCCCCTGCAAAAAGCGGTGACAAAGGAAGCAAGCCGGCCAAATCGGCTGCCGCATCCAAGCGTCCAGGAAATGCATACTATCGCAAGTCCGAACCGCCACGCCAGTACAAGGTAACCGAACCCGATGAACTGCTTCATTTCCTGTTGAAACACGTGAAGTCAGGACGCAATGCGGTGAAGTCTATTTTGGGACGTGGACAAGTATCGATAGATGAGAAAGTTGTGACGAAGTTTAACGAACCTCTGCTGCCCGGACAGATCGTATCGATCAGCAAAGAAGGCGCTGTAGCCGCTCCTTCTCTGACGGGGATTAACATTTTGCATGAAGACGACGACATCATTGTCATTCGGAAGGAAGCCGGACTCCTATCCATCGCGGCTGACAAAAGTGACGATCTGACCGCTTATCGCCAGCTGATGTCACATGTGCGTCGTACCAACGAACTGAACCGGATTTTCATCGTGCATCGTCTGGATCGGGACACCTCGGGTGTGATGATGTTTGCCAAAAGTGAAGAGGTTCAGCAGCAACTGCAAAATAACTGGAAAGAAAACGTACAAGACCGTGTTTATGTCGCACTGGTTGAAGGCGCGGTAGCTCAAGAAGAAGGTACGATCTCCTCTTGGCTCAAGGAAACCAAAACACTCAAGATGTACTCCAGCTCGCGTCCAAACGACGGGCAACATGCGGTTACCCATTATAAACGGCTGAAGTCGAACCGTGAGTTCTCACTGCTGGAAGTACGTCTGGAAACAGGTCGCAAAAATCAGATTCGTGTGCATATGGAAGACCTGGGACATCCAATTGCCGGGGATCGTAAATACGGCGCACGCACAAGAGATCTCGGACGTCTGGGACTCCATGCACGAGTGTTGTCATTTATTCATCCAACGACAGGCAAACTGATGACATTTGAAACAGATATTCCGAAGCCATTTCTGTACCCGTTCCGCGGAGAAGCTACACCTGCACAATAACGTGCTCATACGAAGACGGACAACCGACTGGGATTGCTGTACCTCGCGGGTACATTGACCGTCTGAAAGGAGGTTATCACGTTTGCAAAACCTGTTCATTACCGGTTACCGCGCACATGAACTGCAGATTTTTGGTCAAAAGCATGAGGGCATCCCTTACATTAAAAAAGCAATCTCCTCCCGCCTTACACCTCTTGTGGAAGATGGGTTGGAATGGGTGCTTACTCCAGGTCAATACGGTGTCGATCTTTGGGCCTGCGAGGTTGTTCTTGAATTAAAACAGTTATATCCGCATCTGAAGCTGTCGATCATTACTGCTTTTCAGAACCCGGAGGAACAATGGAAAGAAGACAAGCAGGAGTATTACCGCTCCATTCTGGCTGGGGTAGACTATTATGGTGCAATTAGCAAACAGCCATACATCGGGCCGTGGCAGTTCACTGCACGGGACGATCTGCTGCTGCGCAAAAGCGACGGTCTGCTGCTCGTCTATGACGAAGATGCAGGCGAAGGCAGCCCACGTTTTGTAAAGGAAAAGGCAATGAAGAAACAACAAAACGAGCATTATCCCATCATTACGGTAACTTCCGAGGATATTCAATCTGTCGCGGAGGAAGAACGCATGAATGATTTTGCTTATGATGGGGACATCCCCTTCTAACTACAGATACTGTACAGCAAATTGCTGTACAGTATTTTTTTATCTGACTGGACTCCGTTCTATTGGACTGGGCCCGGACTGGCCCTATTATCGGACTGCATTCCGGGATCGGTGAGATGTTATAAATCACTCTTAAATGGAGTTCATCGGTGAACTATAGGAAATTGCCCTCTCGCCACAAATGGGAATCTCATGTTTTTTTTCGGGCAAGGTTGGGTATAAGTAGTATTAAAACTGCGATTTTTATGTCGTATGGGACAAAGGGGAACTGCAACCATGACTTTAACGCCAGAGCAGCGCATTCAGCTGCACGGGTTCAATAACCTGACCAAGTCACTCAGTTTCAATATGTACGATATCTGTTACACCAAGACCAAAGAAGAACGTGAAGCTTACATTGAATATATCGATGAACAATATAACGCAGACCGACTGACACATATTTTGAAAAATGTATCGGACATCATCGGCGCACACGTCCTGAATGTCGCACAGCAGGATTATGTGCCGCAAGGCGCGAGTGTGACCATGCTGGTATCGGAAGGCCCGATCGTTGAGATTCCCGAGGAATCCTTCGATGAATCGCCCGGTCCCCTGCCCGATAATGTAGTCATGCAGCTGGACAAAAGCCACATTACCGTGCATACTTATCCCGAATTCCACCCCAGCGAAGGCATCAGCACCTTCCGTGCCGATATCGATGTGTCGACCTGTGGTGAGATTTCACCGCTGAAGGCGTTGAATTACCTGATTCATTCTTTTGATACGGACATTATGATTATGGATTATCGCGTGCGCGGTTTTACGAGGGATACGAGTGGACGCAAGCTGTTTATCGACCATGAGATCAGTTCGATCCAGAACTATATTCCGGACGAGATCAAAAGCGGCTTTGATATGATTGACGTGAACGTCTATCAGGAAAACATTTTCCACACCAAATGTAAGCTGAAAGAATTCGATCTGGATAATTATCTGTTCGGGTACACCAAGGACAAGCTGAGCAAAGCCGAGCAACAGGAGATTACCGAGTGGCTGAAGCTGGAGATGGACGAGATTTATTATGGCAAAAATATAGACCGTTCTTCCTAATTGGACAGAGCAATCTGAAATGATGTGATAATCAAAAAAGACAAGTGATTCTGACCCTGCTCCTGACTTCCTTTACGAAAGCAGATGTTGCTGGTCATACACTTGTCTTTTTTGTTGTTTATCGTAACGATCATCACTTGCCTACAGCCTGTTGTTCGTTTGATCCGCTTGACAGTGTGTGGGCGAATTTCTTAAAATAGAGAGAACTGCACTCGGATGCGGTGAAGGAGGACTAGGGTATGATTGAAACGAATACGACCAAGCGTAATGAATCCCTTTTGCAAGCCTTAAACGCACGACATGCAGCCATCACGAACAACATTGCTAACGCCGATACGCCCAACTTCAAAAAGACAACCGTTGAGTTTCAAGACGAGCTTAGACGTATCATCGAGAACGGTAAAACCGGACAACTCCGGATGCAGCGGACACATGAGAAACATTTTCCCGTCAGCAATCCGAATGCCTCCATCGTACAGTACCGAGTGATGCAGAACAATGAAACAGCCATGAACAATAACAACAACAATGTAGATATCGACCGGGAGATGGCTCTGCTTTCCGAGAATCAACTCTTGTATAACTACATGGCTGATCGAGTTAGCGGACATTACAAAAAAATGAAAAATTTATTGAATGATTTAAAATAAAAAGCCTATACCAGCAGCCCTCGTGGCTGCTTTTTTGTGTAGAAACACCGATGATGAAAGCCAGAATGATAGGTAGTTGGCTTGAATGTCTCTTTAATCCACACTGGAAGTTCGGTATTTATTAGGGCTGTAGTATAATGGGTTAAGCGAAGAAAGTTAGATTATATAAAAAGAGGTGCAACATGACTCATCAATACAATGCGTTTCAAGGCTCCAAGGTCAGACTCACGGCACCGTGTCCTGAAGACCGCGTGCAAATTGCACATTTTACACAAAACTACGAATATATGCGTAACATGGATACGGATATTGTGACGCCACAAACATCCGATGAAACCGGTTCTTCTTCCGTTCGGAACGGTCAAGATTTTGAATTTGCCCTGCGCACGTTGGAAGACAATCGCTTTCTCGGATTTGTTGCCATCTATCGATTGGAATGGAATAACCGCTCTGCACAACTGGCTATCGGCATTGGTGAAGAACGAGATCGTGGCAAAGGTTACGGCAGTGACGCTCTTGCGTTGATTTTGCGATATGCATTCCATGAGTTAAACCTGAATCGGATTGCTCTTGACGTGATTGAATACAACGAAGCCGCGAGACGGGCATATTTGAAGGCCGGATTCCGCGAGGAAGGCAGGCATCGTGCTGCAGTGCTGCGAGACGGTACACAATACGATCTGATCTCGATGAGCATTCTTGCAGCGGATTGGTCCGCCCAGACAGGATATCCCGTTTCGTTTCAGCCAGGGGCTAGTTCGGGTAGTGAAAGTGTTTTCCCTTCGACAGGCTCTACTACTGTTGGTCGCATGGCGGTCGAGGTCACTCCCCGAATCGGCGTAGGTGCAGTGATTCTTAATGAACGAAATGAAGTGCTTCTTGTTTGGCGTAATCGTGCACCCGAACAGCATACCTGGAGTATCCCCGGCGGGAAAGTCGATGTGTATGAAACACTGGAAACGGCTGTTATTCGGGAGGTTAAAGAAGAAGTCAATCTGGGTATTGTGATCGACGGTCTTCTCTGTACCGCAGAAACGATTCGTCCTGAATCGCAGGAGCATTGGATTTCCGTGCTATACTCCACCAAGGTAGTTAGCGGAGTAGCACGTAACCTGGAAGAAGGTGGAGCCATTGGAGAGATTGGCTGGTTCCCGCTCCATTCGCTGCCTTCCCCACTCGCCAGCTTTGCCATCCCGGCATTGGAAGCAGCGAAGCGGCAATATACAGAGAAAAATCGGGACAGCGGCACCCAATGAAGGCCTCTTCCGAAAATACATTAGCGCAACTCTGTCGCTGCTCGTCTGGAGCAAGCGATGGCAATGCTATCCTAAGAGGGATAGATATAAGCTGCTATAGCGATGTGAATCAGCACTATACTTTGGACTCATGCTACACTTGAGAATTGGTACTGTACCTATAAGGCTATACGAGGTCATCCTTGTAACCGTCAGAATCTTCCTGGAGCGCAATGCTCGTGGGAGGGCTGACGGTTTTTGCTGTATAATGCTATGAAACTTTCTGAAGAGGAACATGCACAAAATTTTTTCAAAAAACAAGAACCGTTTGGCAACTTTCTCTGTCTAATACGAAACAACATCAGCAAAGGAGGAGCCTTGTGACCCCTACCGAACTTACGCGAGCTGCACAAAAGGGGGATGCTGCAGCGTTTGCAGCCTTAATGGAGACGCATCAGAGCCGCCTGTACCGGATCGCCTATGCGTATCTGCATAATGAGGGCGATGCACTGGAAGCGATACAGGAAGCAACCTACCGCGCATACCGCAAACTCAAAAAACTGAAAGAACCTACCTACTTCAGTACATGGCTAATCCGCATCCTTCTGAACTACTGTGCAGATGAACGCAAACGCAAAATCCGGTTCAGTCCCGTGACCGAGATCCGTGAATCCGGCCGCTGGGATCGTCCCGAAGATCCAGATCTTGCCGCTGCGGTAGCTGTACTTGAACCGGAATACAAACAAATTATTATTCTAAGTTATTTCGAAGGTTTCTCGTTAACTGAAGTCGCTGACATTCTCGAAATTCCGGCAGGCACGGTCAAATCACGACTGCACCGCGCGCTCGGAAAGCTCCGGGATCAACTTGAACCGAAAGGAGAGATCTTATCATGAACGACGAACATAATTCATTCGAAGCTTTGGAGACCCGTCTTCAAGCACGCAAGGCCGAATACGATACCATGCCCGTACCGGATACAGCAACTTCACAGGCCATTCAAGCTGGAATTCGTCAAGCTTCCCGCAAACGAAAAACAAGATTACGCTGGCTGACCAGCTCGATCTCCGCAGCTGCCCTGATTTTATTGTTCACTGGCTGTATTCGGGTATCCCCTGCCTTTGCGTCCTTTGTCGAGCAACTGCCTGGAATGGAAGGCGTCGTTAGTCTGATCCGGCAAGACAAAGGATTGATGATGGCGATTGATCAGTCCCTGTTGCAGAAAGTCGGGATCACCGACGAGCATGACGGGGGTTCCGTAACCGTGGAAGGCATTATTACAGACGACTCACGCATGGTTATTTTTTATAAGATGAAAGGCATGAAAAATACAGAGAAATTCGACTATGACATCGATTTACTTGATGGAGACGGTAAAGATCTTCCTGTTGGTTTTGGTTATTCTACAACCCACTCTGATTCAGATGCTCAAGTATATGAAAACTTTATTGACGTCATCTTTACCGATGAAGCCACCCCTCCGGATGTATTAACGGTGGTGTTCAAATCGAGAGATAAAGCCAATCCAGGGGTATGGAAAGTAACGATGCCAGTCGATAAAAATCTAACCAAAGGCATGAAAAAGGTCATCCCTGTAAACGAAACCTTGGTCGTCGATGGACAACGTATCCAGGTAAAACAGGCCACCATGTATCCAACCCGGTTGGTACTTGACGTGCAGATGGACCCAAACAACACCAAAAAGATCTTTGGTCTCAGCGATCTGCAACTCGTGGATGAACAAGGACGCGCCTGGAGAACCGATACCTCCATCGGGGAAGATACACGTTCCATCTATTTTGAAAGCATGTATTTCTCCAAACCTGAAAAGCTGACCTTACAAGGCTCCGGATTCTCAGGTCTGGATAAAAAGGAGCTTGATTTCAGCCTCGACCTGAAAACACGTGAGATCACGGGCGGCCCTTCCGGGCTCCAAATGCTTGACAGCAAAGTGGAAGGCAAAGATCTCATTGTTGATTTCTCTGTTCCTGACAACATGGAAGATAGTTTCATGCTTGGTTTCAGCAAAGTGAAAGACCGTTCAGGTAAAACCTATCAAACCCCTGGTTCAAGCTGGAGTCCGGGATATGGAAGAGATCAGGATCACACCACGGTATCCATCACCATCGAAAATGGTGCAAAGTTACAGGGTGAACTTCAGATGAAAATTGCTACCTATCCGTCAAAAATAAAGTCACCTTTCTCACTCGAAATCTCTGTAAACCCTTGATGCATAATCAACAAAAGGCTGTCTTTCGCCAAACTTTCCTATATAATGATGGAAATATTATGAAGTCACTTCATGAGCAACGTCAGCTCAAGTGGGAAAGGTGTGTTATAAGATGAACCTGCATTCTATCCGTTATCCGCAGCCACTCGTGAAGGGCGATACGATTGGTGTAGCTGCACCATCCAGTGGTGTAGGCGAGTCTATGCATCGTCATTTGGAAGACAGCAAACACCATATGGAGCGTCTCGGCTTCAACATTAAGGAAAGTACTTCCCTGCGTAACAATTCCAAATGTGTGAGTGCTCCCAAAGAAACTCGCGCGGCAGAGCTGAACGCATTTATGCTTGATCCCGGGATACAGGCCGTCATTCCTCCATGGGGCGGAGAGTTTCTGATGGATATTCTGCCGCTGTTAGACTGGGAAGCGTTGAAGAAGTCACCACCTAAATGGGTGCTCGGCTACTCCGATCTCAGTACATTCTTGTTTGCCTACACGTTGTTAACCGGATCAGCCTCAGCTCATGGTACGAATTATGTTGATCTACGGTCAAATGAATTAGATCCGGTTACGGCTCGCTGGCTTGATGTGCTGCAGACGAAGGCTGACGAAGAGATCACACAAGTATCTTCTACCCATTATCAATCCAAATGGAATATGGCACTGCCCGGCTTCAATCTGGATACGCCTTCTTCCTGGAAGCAGCTTGGAGCAACTGAAGGTAAACATGCCCCTGTTCGCTTCTCAGGACGGCTAATCGGAGGTTGCATGGACACGATTACGTGCCTGATCGGTACTCCTTATGCACCGGTAAAAGACTATTTGCATCAGTACTGCGCTGACGAAGGAACGATCTGGTATCTGGAAAGCTGTGAGATGAATGCAAGTGATATTTATCGTCGTTTGTGGCAGATGAGACAAGCGGGCTGGTTTGTCGGAGCCAACGGTTTTCTGTTTGGACGACCTGCCGGTTATTCGGATACAGCCGATTTTACGTTTACCGATGCTTTGTCTTCCGCTCTTGGCGATCTGAACGTGCCTGTCCTCTATGATGTAGACCTGGGTCACATTCCACCTCAGATGACTTTCGTAAATGGCGCATTAGGTCAGGTAAGTTACGAAGATGGCGGCGGAGCACTGCATATGATATATGTGTAATCACCTTTTGTAGGCAGATGCATACCTTGAAGTAAGAAGGATTTTATTTCGAGGAAGGGTTGTGCATCATGTCTGAATCATCATCCACACCAACCACTCGTGTTGTATATCAGGCCAATCAACCGATGCTGCAATCCGTGCAAAGTGTGCGGAACATGCTGCATCATACGGCTCGTCAGCATATCGGCAAGAAAGTGCACGTTCAGAACATCGATGGTCAGGTCTGGGAAGGAGTCATTATTAGTGCAGACCGCGGAATTCTGTACCTTCAAGTGACGCCAATGCATGGTTATCCTGAACCACGCGCTTTGTTTGGCCCCACAATTTTACCGCTGGTGCTGTATGAATTGCTCGTCATCACCTTGTTAATGTAAGCCAAAAGGCTTCGTCTCTTTCCTCTCGGGGATCGGGCGAAGCTTTTTGGCTTACCTGTCCCGGGATTGCTTATGAGCCTGTGAAATATGATACAATGGTGTCGGTACCTCGCCTTATTACATATGAAACGGAGTTTGATCCGGTTGGAATACATACGTCATAACCCCTCTTCTCCTGTTGAATCCGAACCGGAGATGCGTAACAAAAGTCAACATCCTGTTACTGAACCGTCTGAGCAATCCCAAGTCATCGCCATCTGTCTGCTTGCTGGGAAAATCATGCTGCAAAGCGGCGGTGAAACGTACCGCGTTGAAGATACGATGAAGCGGATGGCCGCTGCATTGGGGCTGCCACATTCACATAGTTATGTGGTGCCCACCGGCATCTTTTTCTCCGTGGATGCCACGGAACCTGCGAAGCTGATTCGCATCTCGGAGCGCACAACAGATCTCGATAAAGTATCTGAAGTCAACGCGGTCTCGCGCCGCATCGGACAAGGGCAACTAACCGTTCAGGAAGCCCATGACCTGTTGCTGGAGATCGAACGAAAACCTTCTGGTTATTCGTATGCTGTGCAGCTAGGGGCCGCTGCATTATCCAGTGCTTGCTTCACGATCATGTTCGGCGGAGGCTGGGGAGATTTTCTTCCGGCACTACTCTGCGGCGGAATCGGTTACGCGGCGGTCATTCTTTTTCACCGCTGGGTGCGCGTCAAATTCTTTGCTGAGCTCACAGCTTCCTTTGTCATCGGCATGCTCGCCTTTTTCCTGGTGTATGCGGGTGCAGGCTTTGAGCGGGACAAAATCATTATCGGTTCTGTCATGCCGCTCGTGCCAGGACTGCTCATTACCAATGCAGTGCGCGACCTGATGGCTGGGCATCTCGTATCCGGCTTATCTAAGGGCGCCGAGGCTTTTCTGACTGCTTTTGCCATCGGCACAGGCATTGCTGTTGTATTTTCACTTTTGATGTAAGACGGAGGGTTGCAGGAAATGCTCCATTTTGTAGGACAAGCTTTAACCAGCTTCATTGCTTCAGCTGCGTTTGGCATTATTTTCAATGCGCCAAGACGGATGCTGCTTCACGGTGGATTTGTCGGTATGATTGGCTGGATTATCTATATTGTGCTGGAGTACGCGGCAGATGCTGTTCCGGCCACACTGGCCGCAACGATTGCTGTTGGGGTCATCAGTCAGCTATTCTCCCGCATGTTCCGGGCACCTGTCATTATTTTTAGCGTGGCAGGTATCATTCCTCTCGTGCCGGGTGGACTGGCGTATAATGCGATGCGTAGTTTTGTGCAAAATGATTACAGTGCTGCCATGGAGATGGCAGCCAAAGCACTGATGTTATCGGGTGCTATCGCCGTAGGACTTGTACTATCAGAGGTATTAAACCAGATGATTCAGAGCCTTTCCCGTTCAACCCGCATTAAGTCCACCTCCAAATGAAATCCTCAATGGCAGGTTGATCATCTCGCAAAAAAAGCCCATCGTCTGCAAGCTGGAGTTTTGACTTAGCTCCGTTCTTGTAGGCTATGGGCTTTTTCGTTTTTGAGATCAAATGAAAATTAAAACGATCTCCTTCTCGTTTACTTGATAAACGTATTTTTTACACGCACCGATTTCAGAAAATACGGAATAAAAATACAGCACGTCAACAGTGAGCGAATGATCAGGTTAAAAGCAGGGGTCGCATCCAGCACATGTTCTTCCCTTCCCACCTCGTTCTGGGCAATAAGAATCCAGGTAGCGATACCGATCATCAGATTGACAATGTACTGTATAATCATCAAACGTGGGAAAAGCCGCTTTCTTCGGTATAAAAGAACAAGATTCACAACAACGATGACAAACAGAATAACGCTGCTAATGAATCCAAACCACAGCAGCGGCTTTATGACTTCCGTATACAGCTGCGGGTCGATGCCCCGACTTCCTTCCCATCGTGCTGGATCCATGATCACCGCAACCTGTGAAATATCCGAGAGTAAAAATACCAGTGAAGCCCAAAGACTAATCTGAATTAAAATCAACCAGCCGCCCAAACCCGAAATGCCTGGAAGTTCAGGCCTGGTGCCACTTTTGGACGAATACATATCTAGATCCTCATCTTGCTTACCATATGAACTATTCATGATACCCTCCTTATAACAACATAAGAGCATCTATTATAACTTAATATCTGTATGTTGTGTTATAAAAAGGAGAATATTCTCTTACAGATCGAGCACGAGTATCAATTGAACTTTCCGCTCCCTTATTCCCTTTCCTTTATTCCTTGCTACGTTTCATCACCGTTCCGAACAACTCCGCTGCAGTTCCGCTTCCGGACTTTAAGTAATGTTTCGCATCCGTATAATCAAATCCCATCCACACGACACCCGTCCATTTCCTTGTATATCCGGCAAACCAGATATCCCGATTTGCTTGCTTGGGCACATTCGGCAATGCGGCCTGTGTCGTCCCCGTTTTGCCAGCGACATGATCATCAGGCAACTGGGCACGCTTTCCTGTTCCTTGGCTTACGACAAGCTGCAGCATGTTCGTTATTTCTTGAGCCGTTCGCCTCGTGATGACTTGTTTATTTTCTGAGCGATGGCTATAGATAACTTGCCCACGGGCATCCGTTATTTCACGTATAAAGTGTGCACGATTGAATCTCCCTTCGTTGGCAAATACAGCATATGTTTGCGCGAGCTTAAGCGGCGAGACACCTTGATGCAGCCCCCCAAGGGCAACGGACAGATTCATATCTTCATCCTGTAATTGAATTCCCATTCGCTGAGCGAACCCTTTGGCCTGGTTCAACCCGATTTCGTGCAGCAGCCAAACCGCAGGCGCATTGATTGATTTTTGCAGAGCCTCCGACAACGATACCGTACCTCTATACCTTCCTCCCACATTGCCCGGCTGGTAATTCCCGTAACGCGTAGGCTGGTCAGGCAGCATACTTGCTGCCCCGAATCGTCCAGACTCCAATGCAGGGCCATAGACAATGACGGGTTTAAATACGGATCCAGGCTGCCTTGCATTCTTCAGAGCACGATTCATATCTCCCTTCACAGGATTTCGTCCGCCCATCATGCCCTTCACTTCGCCGTTATGTTGATCAAGGATAACCATGCTGGCCTGTACCTGTTGATTTTCTCGGTCATCCGGAAACCAGACATCTTCCTCAAATGTCTTCTCCATTGCCCGCTGCGCTGTTGCGTTCAAGCCTGTTCGAATCGTCCATCCCGCGGAACGAATCTCGGCTTCACCCTTGCCGGTTAGAAGTGAAGCCTCCTGCATGACTGCATCCAATGCAGATGTATAGGAAGGCTGCTCCATTGCCGATGTATGTGCCGTTGACAGGCTCCTCATATTTGGAGGAAGTGCTTGGTAATCAACAACTGCGGCCTCCTGCATTTGCTTGCTCGTAATGATTCCCTGTTCATGCATCATGGAAAGAACGACCTTACGCCTCTCTTGGGAAAGAATCTCGTTATCCACCGGATTGTATATAGACGGCCCTTTTGGAATACCCGCAAGCGTCGCGATTTGCCAGAGTTTTAATTGTTTTAAATCTTCCACACCGAAATAACGCCAGGCCGCTGCCTTGACCCCATACTGCTGCCGTCCCATGTAAATCTGATTCAGATACATTTCCAGAATTTCATCCTTCGAATACTTCGTTTCCATCTCGATCGCAATAGATAACTCGTTTATTTTACGGATGAAGTTCTTATTTCTGTTCAGGTACAGATTTCTAGCCAGTTGCTGTGTGATCGAGCTCCCACCCTGGCTCCAATTCATATGTAATATATTTTCTACCATTGCCCTGCCAACACCAATGACGTCTAGACCCGCATGTCGGTAGAAACGTCGATCCTCGGTCACTAAAAAGGCCTGTTTTAACATATCCGGCATTTCTTGCAGATCGGCATGCACCATATATCCTCCGTTTGGTGTCGCCAACTTGATGATCTCTTGTCCAGCCTCATCCAGAATGACGGTTGATGAAACTTGATTCATAACTTCCGGTTGATGGCGAATAATCATTTTTCCATACGAAAACAAATAGATGTACAGCAGCACCAGTAGAACCGCTACAATAACAGCAACATCATACAATCGATAGATCGAACGTTTTATCTTCATATTTAACATGATGGTTCCCCGGACTTAACCTTCATTCCAGAGCAATCTTTATTCGCTGTGAGCGCCGCAATCGCATTGATCTGATCACTCAATTGCCGCAATTCACCACCACTTAACACCTGAATTGGTGCAGGATTCCGGCCATTAGCAAGTTCATGGGTTCCCCGCACAAGGGCTTGCATGTCTTCGCTTATTTTCTGAGAACGAATCCAGAAAAACAAAAGAAACAAACCTGCACCTATAAGCAAACCGATCGGTTTCTTCCCTATATGATTAATGCACCAATGTACGAGATGAGTAAACCAGGCAGCCTCATGGAACATCAAACGATAAGCTAATCTCATGATCTGGTACATAACAAAAAGAAGCACGATGCTGAGAACCGCGCTTGCTCCGCAAATATAGATGTATTTCATTCGAACGGTGTTAAATCTCGAACTCATCTTCGGTATCCTCCTCATACTTCAAACAGATTGATAGAGGTAGCATACCGAATAGTTCTTAAAGAAGCGTTGTTAACTTCTTATCAAATTCTTAATTTACATATCTAAAGCTTAATATGAGAGGTATGATATGTAACATTCTACTCTTCCAATGGAGTATGGACGGGTGGTTTTATGGCTGGAAAACGGGTAACAAAATCCGTCCGGCCCTGATCACTATAGGCCGCAATCTGCCCCTGATGCAGTTCTATCATGGATTTGGCAATGGCAAGTCCCAGTCCTGTGCCTCCTGTATCACGAGAACGTGATTTATCTACTCGGTAGAAGCGTTCAAACAGATGTGGTAAGTCCTGAGCCGGGATCGGTTCCCCGTAATTGCTGATACGTACCACAGCTTCTCCCTCTTCAAGAGCAAGGCCAATTTCCATTACTTTGCCCTTTGCACCATATCGAATCGCATTGCTGAACAAGTTTTCATAGGCTCTAACGAGTTCTCCCGGAGCAGCCTGGATCCATAAAGGCTCTTGGCCTCCAACGATCGTATAGGTCATTCCTGCTTCTTCAAGCATTGGAGCGAATTCTTCGGCGAGTTGCATGAGGAATGGAGTCAGATTCAGTGGTCTTAAAGACAACGGCAGACTTCCGCCGCTGACTCGAGTATATTCAAATAAATCATCAATGAGTTTGCGCAACGTCAAAGATTTCTCATAAGCGATACTGACGTAATAACGCATTTCTAATTCATCCTGATACCGATCCTTCTCGATATACTCCAAAAATCCAAGAATCGAGGTTAAGGGTGTCCTCAAATCATGCGAGATGCCTGTAATCAGATCATTTTTGGCTGCAACTGCACTCCGTTCTTCCTGAAGAGATCGCTGGAGTTGTTCAGCCATCTGGTTGATGCTCGCCGCAACCACACCAAATTCATCGGAAGTCTTCACCTCAATCCGATGTGACAATTCCCCTTTGGCAACTTCCTGAATACCCGCCGTGATCTCATCCAGGACAACCATCACTTTGCGAGTGAACAGAAAGAAAAACAGCACAAAACTGATGATTCCTACAGCAATCATCAGCGGAACAGAGCCAATATGATTCACTAGCCAGCGAACCACTTGCCCCGGAATCGTGTAATTCGGATATTGCTGATTTTCCAGAATCGTCTCGCCCACTTTACCTGCTCCATACAATATCACCGCAGTCAAAATGCCACTTAACATAAATGCGTAAATAAACTTCCAGCGTACCGTATTAATCCATTTCGAATTCATGGTAGAAACTCCCTGTTTGTATCATTCAACCTACGCGTAACATCCAGCCTTCTAGCAGCATTTAACCTGCTCGTGACATATAACCTAAATCGGTTTAATCATCTTGTATCCGACACCCCATACAGTCTGAATGAACTTCGGGTGTTTACTGTCGTGCTCAATCTTCTCACGCAGTTTACGAATATGCACCATGACCGTGTTGTTAGACTCCATGAATTCTTCTTTCCAGACTTGACGGTAGATCTGTTCCATACTAAGTACCGATCCTTGATGCCTAGCGAGCAGTTCAAGCACTGCAAATTCCCGGGGGGTAAGATGCACAGGCCTGTCATCCACCCACACCTCATGTGTGTCTGTATTAATAATCAGATCATCAATGATCCATTCATGCTCCTTGCTTTCTCTGCCCTCATTAAACGTATGATACCTGCGAAGCTGGGACTTGGCTCTCGCCACAAGCTCAAGCGGATTGAACGGCTTGGTTAAATAATCATCAGCGCCGATGCTCAGACCCGTTATTTTATCGATATCCGTACTTTTTGCAGACAGCATTATTATTGGCATTTTCTGCTCTTCGCGAATTTTCATACACGCTTCAATTCCGTCCATATTGGGCATCATGACGTCCAGAATAATGAGATCAATGTCTTCCGTCTTAAGCACCTCTAGAGCCTGTATTCCGTCATTCGCAGTAAAAATCCGGTACCCTTCATTGCCAAAATAAATTTCCATCAATTTAATAATATCCTGCTCATCATCGACAAGCAGTAGTGATGCTGGTTGTGCCACGGCATATTTCCTTTCTGCTTCACAAGTGCTACATCGGTTTAAACCGAATATCTAAGCAATCTATCTGTACACAGTATACCACTTTGGAATCAACCTACGGAAATCATCGTGATCTTCGCGCACCTGTTCAATCTTCATCATCATCTGATCTGTTTCTTCCGGCTTCACGTTCTGAATCCACACCACTGAAGATACCAATGCCATGGCCATATACAGTGAATACATGTTCCAGAAACCCTCATCCGGCTCACGTCCGTCAAAGTATCCCTGTATCTGTCCAATGGAATAAGGAGTACTGACCTTCGCAGCGAACAAACCCAGTTTCAAAAATTCATGCACAGGATCTCCTTGGTCTGCTCGGTTAAAATCAATTACTCCAGCCAGTTCACCATTGTTCACCACCAGATTAGCGGGATGAAAGTCATCATGCTGAAAACCATCGGGACGTTCTTTCATCCACTCCAGATGATCCTCAATAAAATTCAAAATAGGTTGATCTCTCTCCATTACCACAGGACACGCCTTGTATTGATCCACGTAGCGTCGATGCTTCTTACTCTTTCGTACGTACCATGACTCGCCCTGTTTCTCTACAGGCAGCCGATGGATACGCTTCAACTCGGCACCCGCTTGCAAGCCGATGGAATGTTGCTGTTGCTCACTCATTGAAGGTAATACCTCGGAAGCGTCTTCTCCCTCAAGATAATTCAAGATCATATATCCATTGTTTTCATCCAGCCTGCCAATGCCAAGCGGTGTCGAGCAAAGAACCCCCATTTGCTTCAATGCTTCTAAAACATGAACCTCTTTTTGTTTACTATCTATATCTCGGTATGGAAAGATTCGCAGCAATACATTTCCTTGGCCTGAAACAGCAATTTTGAACTTGTGATCCAGGGAATATCCTTTGGATATTCGTTCAATCTGCTTCGCCTCTCGAAGTTGAGGAATCACTTTCACAAGCTCGAGTACTCCACGCTCAGTTGAAGATAGATTCCCATTATGCATGAATTCTACCAACTGTATCCCTCCATTGTAGGTATGTGCCACCTAATATATGTATTGATGATATGTATTCGTTTAGACAAACATTGCCGTCTTGGGTTCTCTTCCCGTCAAGGTTAACATCGTATAGAGTTGTCCTCTATGATGGTACATATGACCCATCATTTCAAGTAACCATTCCAAACGGCTGTAGGAAGCACCCCAATATGATGTTGTGACATGAAGCAATTCTTCCGTCGTAAACTGCATGTACCGCTGGTAGAGAAAGTTCCGGTTCTCTATGAATGAATCCTTGATCTGGTTCACCGAACAAACGCAGTTCTCTTGGTAAAATTGAGTCATTTCCTCTTCCGATGACCCTTCGGATATGTACAGATCTGCGCGACAGACTAACGCTAGATGCGAGAGTAACTCCCTTATAGAACGCTTGCCCTCAATCGGAGTCAGGTCCAAATCTTCTTCACTTAATTGATCGCAAATATCAACTAATGACGAAACCGCCGTATCAATATGTTTGAATGCAGACTCAATCAACACTATCACTTCCTTTTCATCCCATTATACAGAACGTATGATCTCATTTCAACCTATGTACTTCCTTTAACTATTTAAACACGCTGGCGCCTCTGATTAACATATGCGCTCAAAAAAAGTCCCTCCTCCTCTTATAAACGAGGATTCAGGACATTTTGTTACAACTATTGAATAATTATTCTCCTAATTTATGGGATGACACTCGACTTTGTATAAAAATGAACTATAACTTAACTGGAGTAAATAGAACAACATGTACGATCAAATTGCTCGGCCTCCAGGTCAGCCCCTCGAATGAAAAACTGTAATTCACCGCAATCCAGCCACTGAAAACCGATTGCATCATGCGTATCTATTTTCAAGAGCAGCAGTGTGTCGGATAATTCTTCCCACGCACGCTCTTCATCCCCATCGTAATGCGCCGTCAGCTTCTTCACACATTCCTGCTCACTGCCGCCGTATGCCTCACCCAGCTCAATATAACTCAAAGCCTGATGTTCTGCATCAGGATGCTGCCCATCGGGGTAACCAAACATGCCGCCCCAATTCAGCGGGCTTGGGTGATTCCAGTCGGATTCGAATTCCAGATAACGGTCAAGCCAGCGGCCTTCCAGAGCTCCCTCTTCATCGCGAACTGCCTCTGAAGTATTCCCCTGTTCAGCCAACGCCGCAGCATCTATGTAAGCATAAGTAGGAAGCTCAAGGTTAGGCAAGACGGTAACCGAATGCGCTATCGTAGGCTCTCCCCCCAGAGCGGTAGCCCCGTCAGGTTCGCGTTTTACAAGATTATATGTAGACGGTTCGTAGATCACTCGATGTTCAATCGGATAAGCTGCATCCACACTGCCAATAAAAAAGTACAACATGCCCCGCTCCGGCAACGTTCCGCGCCCGTCATTCGGTGTATACGGAGACAAATCCACCATATTCAGCTGGGCCAGAAAAGTCATTGGCACCCCGTCCTCCGTAAGCGGCCAGTCCAGATCTTCTGGCAGATCAGGATGTCCGCCAACACGCGAATTTCCTGTTCTGCGATATTCATCCGTTGTGGACACATCCAGGCGAATACCCCAGCGCCCAGCATCCAGCACCAGATCGGCAACAGCACCGAGACCGTATTCTTCTTCGAGGGTTTTGCGTGCTTTTCTAGTCAGACGTTCACATTGTTCCGGCTTAATCATATAGATCCTCCCTTTTTGACGTTACACCTATGCTGAGACTTATTCACGTTCACACCTGTATATTCTTCCGCCTTGTCTTTTTTCCCTGCTTTCTGTGTAAAAAAGAGGCTGACCTTCGTCAGCCCCTATCTTTTCATATACTTTTGTTATCGATTTGAATCAGAAGACTTCTGTTGATAAGCAATCATATGCTCCTCACCATCCAGAAATTCATGCGACTGGTGCGCAGCCATCACCCCATGATAACTGATGTCCAGACCAAGGTCTTCCTCTTCCTCGGTTGAACGGACAGGAACCACTTTGCCAATGAGCTTCAGTCCGAACCAGGTCATGGCGAATCCCCAGGCGACCAACGCAGTCAGACCCAGCACCTGAACGCCAAGCAGCTTCCAGCCGCCGCCCATGAACAATCCTCCGTCCGTAGCAAACAGACCTACAGCAACAGTCCCCCACATTCCCGAAACGGCATGAACCGGAAATGCACCTACCGGATCATCAATGCGCATGCGATCCAGCCAGTTCGTAGCAGCCATCATCAACAGACCGGAGACAGCGCCGATGAATATCGCTGCCAGATCACCTACAAATGCACAGCCTGCTGTGATGCCTACCAGTCCAGCTAGTGAACCATTAATGACAGACGGTGCATCGGAACGATTAAAGCGGAACAAGGTATAGAGCAACGTAGCCGCACCACCCGCAGCCGCGGACAGCATCGTAACGATGGCGATGTGACCGATTCTGACATCAGTTGCACTCAATGTACTTCCTGCATTAAATCCAAACCAACCGAACCATAACAGGAAGGCACCTACCGATGCCAGCGGCAGATTGCTTGGCAGTGCAATTGCACTTACACCAAGCGGTGTGTATTTCCCTTTACGTGGCCCGATAATAATAGCCGCCGCCAGTGCAGAGAAACCACCCAGTGCGTGAATCACAGCTGAACCTGCAAAATCCTGCATGCCCAGCTGACTGAGCCAGCCGCCACCCCAAGCCCAGTGTCCGCCAATCGGGTATATAATCGCCGTCATCAGGATGATATACAGCAGGTATGCACGGAAATTGATCCGTTCGGCTACCGCACCGGATACGATTGAAATGACGGCAATCGTGAACGCGGCTTGGAATAGCCAAAACGTCTCCAGGGATACCGGCACGTTCAGATGAGAGAGATCACCGTTCAGGAAAAAACCTGTCACTCCTATAAACCCTCCTGCATCCGAACCATACATCAAGCCAAAACCAATCGCATAAAACAATAACGTACCAATCGTAATATCCGCAAATACTTTCATGATGATATTCACACTATTTTTATAACGTACAAAACCAGCCTCCAGCAAGGCGAATCCGCCCTCCATCAACAAAATCATCGCTGCGCTGAGAACAACCCAGACCGTGTCGATTCCGGAGCTTAACGTTTCCAAAGTCATGCCTGTACATCCTCCGTTTCACTAAGCTGTCTGATCTCGCGGATCGTTTCAGGCGAGAGCTCAATCTCTTCCTGCCGGTTATGACTAGCGAGCTGAATACGTCCCATGATCAGATCAAGGTCACGGATACGCCTGCGAATCTGCTCCATTTTGCGGAATCGTTCCTTCACCTGAACCATATATTCCACCGCTTGGTGATGAGAAGCTGGACGTCCCGCAAACCATTTGCGAACAGGAGACAGCGACTGATAAGCCACTTCCTCAGCTCGTCGTTTTTGTTCAAACTGTTCAATCTTCTGCTTGAGCGTTTCGATCTCATTTTCTTTTTTGACCTTCAACCGTTCGATAAGGTACAATAGATCGGACGATGATATTTGCAATGCTGTATGGTGATACACCTCGTCGATTACTAACATATCATGTCAGGACTCCTTACATATCAAGTTACTTGTTACCGATTATAGTTTGCCGGGGTGTGCCCGTCAATCTTTTTTTCGTTTTATGGAAGCCGTTGTATACAATTCAGCATACCCAATTTAAGGGTATGTTTTTTTATTTTCTCCACAAATTCACCTAACAAGGGATAATGTATGTGAAGTTCGCATTTGCTCATTTTGTGTTTTATGCTGGTTATACAGGGTTTTATATGTTCGGTTGGACATATAGAAATAGTAATGTTATTGTAATAAACCTAAAGAGAGGATGTTTATGATGTTTGAACGTAATGACGAAATACGTAACCAAATCTGGGAGGCTATCTCTGGGTTAGATGAAGATCAATTGAACCGGAAACCTTCCCCGGAACAGTGGAGCATTATGCAAGTGTTACGGCACTTGAATCTGATGGAAAATGTAATCACCAAGCAAGCTCGTCTTGCAGTGGAAAAAGAACAGAATGTGTCCATTGAGAAAAAGCCTTATGAAATGTCTCTGGACCGCAGCAGATCTGTCGAAGCCCCTCCTCATGTGCAACCACCAACTGAGCCTGAGAGACTTGCGGATATTCGTAGGGATCTGGCTGAGTCCCATCAAGCACTGGAACAGTTTGCACGCGAGCATGATGTTGCCCTGTTACGCAGCAAGTCCTTCCCTCACCCGGCGTTTGGTGAGATGGATCTTGCACAATGGATCGATTTTACAAGCTACCACGAGGAACGTCATCTGGGACAGATTCGCGAGATCAAGCAGCAACTGGGACTGTAAATGGGTTCATGGTTTGTAAAATAAGCAAAAAACCTCCGCATTCCACTTATAGTGGATACGGAGGTTTTTCTTTATTTAGATCTGCGCCTCTTTCAGGCGGTGATCTGTTCCAATTTTTTTCCCCAGAATCACAAGATCCCGATCCACGCCATCCAGCACCGCCACTTCAGGATAAAATCCCCACTGTTCGAAGCCATGCTTGCGCAATAACCCCAGACTCGGCTCGTTATGCCCAAATACAAATCCTAGAATCGTCGTGATTCCCAGCTCAGGACAAGCCTCGAATACTGTATTCAGCATCAACCCACCGGCCCCAATTCCACGGCACTGCTGATCGACGTATACGCTGACTTCCACCGTCCCGTTATACGCTGGGCGCCCATAAAACGAACTGAGACTGGCCCATGCAACAAGCTGTCCATCCCGTTTCATTACCCATAAAGGACGACGATCCGGTGTATGCTCATTAAACCATGGCAAACGTTGCTCTACCGTCACCGGTTCCAAATCCGCCGTGACCATGCGGCTCTCGATGGTTGAATTATAGATCTCCACAATTCTCGGCAAGTCTTCGAGACATGCATATTCGATCTGTACCTTTTCCAGTGTCATTCCCTATTCCTCCATTGACCTCTATAAGTTGAACTAAGAATTTACACAGTCCACTCCGATGACAGAATAACCTTTCAATCGCTGTTATCCCCAGATTTTTTTGATCCCCTTTTCCAAAGGGAAAAATCCGGTGATAAAGGCGCTAAGCTTATGCTTCCGATGTAGCTTTCTTGCAGAAAGCTTTTAGCTTCGCTTTTTCAGGTTTTTTCTGTCCTCTCCGTTAAAGTGTAAATAAAATTTTCACCTTATCCAGCTCTAATCTCATTCACAACCAAGTTCAAGGCTATAATTAATTATAGAGGCTATTATAATGGAAAATGGAAGCTGGCGTACAGCATGTTATACCCATACCGCGACAACAAGTATTATCAATAAAATGTTTTTCGCCTGACCTGCTTACTCTGGCAGTCCCTGAACGGTATTGCCCCGTGTCAACTCCTGGCTCTGATCGGCCCAGCGAATATTGAGAGAACGTGACGTGAACAGGTCTGGACCATCGGATACCTGGAAGTGCAAGTGAGCTTCACTGGAGTTGCCCGAATTACCCAGATCTCCGATGCGATCCCCCTGCTTGACTTTATCTCCTTTTTTCACCGCTACACTGCCTTTTTTGATGTGCCCCGTAATACTGTATTCTTTATTGCCATGATCGATAACAACATAATTACCCGCCGGCTCCTCTGGATTCATTACGCCAGGCACATTATCCTCAATATCGTTCTTGATCTCCACTACCGTACCATCCGCGGCAGCATAGAGCGGCTGACCAAAGGCATAATAGTTGGCATTATCCTTGGCATCGCCCTGATAACTCGCCCCGTCTTTCGTCTGAACAATATCGAGTGCATAGCGCTGTGTTTCATGCTCGTAATGATAATTTTCCAGAACACTATGACCTCCCCAGAAGACATACATCTCTCCTTTCATCGGGAACTGAAATTCGGTCTTGGTCAGCTTGTTATCTGTATCGGGATGTGGTTCCAGTGGAGTAATCCTTAATCCGGCAATCTGATGATCTTCTGTAAAATTGGCGACGATCCCTTTGGTTCCTGTATCGTCTGTCCACGCATGTTCAGTCAAACCATTGATCTCAGCATCCACCACCTGCTTCCACGACTTCACTCCTATCAAAAAGCTGTCAGCAGACGCCTTGAAATCTTCCAAGGAAACAACTTGCTTCATGTCAGGAGTAAACTGATTATAAATCGCTTCTTTGGAACCATTCGTCAATGTATCCAAGAGATTATCCGGTGTTACCTGTTGATCTGTCGAACCATCATTTTGTTCTTTGCTTGAAGTGTCACCGTTATCCTTTTGATCCTTCACCTGTTCTGTAGCTTGCTTCTCAGCCTGCTTTGCTTCGTCAGAGGTAATTTTGTTGCTTGTACAAGCAGAGAGTACGGCAAATGCTGTCACGGTTAGAAGCAGTAGTTTCCATTTCCTATTCATCATTCAACACCCTTTCTGTTTATCTTTTCTTGCTTACCTCAAATGTACATCATGAGTCTTATGGTTTGTCTAACCTTCACTTACATCTAGTTAAACTTATGGCCCTACCCAAGCTTTATAATTAAGCTTCTGTTAAGGCAACCTATCTTCCAATCGGTCTCAAGAATGTTATGATGGGCAATATACCAAGAAAGAGAGTAAAGAGGAGGTTAGCATTACATATGGATCATGTCTCAATACTGCTTGTTGATGATGAACAAGCGATTTTACATATGCTCCAAACCGTACTGCTCAAAGAACAGTTTCTCGACATTGATACGGTCACTACAGGTGAAGCAGCGCTCGAAGCATGCAGCAACAAAACGTATCATTGTATCGTGCTTGATATTATGCTTCCAGGGAAAAGCGGCTTGGAAATCTGTCCCTTTCTACGCCAGGTCACAGATGCCCCTATTCTGTTCCTAACCGCCAAAACAACGGACTATGACAAACTGACCGGATTTGCCGTTGGCGGCGATGATTATGTCGTTAAACCGTTCAACCCGCTGGAAGTTGTTGCAAGAATCAAATCACTTCTGAATCGCTATTTACCTTCCAAAGCGACAGCGGTTTGGCAGCAACAACAAAGCATTTCATTACACGCAAATACGTCATCTGCCGACCTATCGCAAGGCATTTATGATTTTGGACGATTTCAAGTGTTTGAACTGGCTGGGGAGCTGCGTGTTCAAGGACAGGCTGTAACCTGTCCGGCACTGGTGTTCCAGCTGCTTCTATTCTTCTGCAAACATCCAAACCGAATCTTCACCAAATCTGAACTGTATGAACGGGTGTGGGGCTCAGAAGCCATCAGCGACGACAACACGGTTATGGTGCACATCCATCGCATTCGGGAACGCATTGAAGAAGACCCTTCCAATCCGGCTTTTCTTGTTAACGTGCGCGGTTTGGGGTACAAACTGATCCTGCCTAGTAACCTGTCACGGACATGAGTATTCGCCGCAAGTTATTGACTCGCTTCATCGGTATGCTCACTGGCACGGTCATTCTGATTATTTTGTTAGGATCACTTGCTACCATCTGGGTTTTGCAAAAAGTGAATGAAGTGAATATTGTAGATGACTTTGCAATTAACGGATTGGATCAACTTATTAATACCGCCGAGATCCTGCCGGATAACACGATACGATACGATCCCGATCTGCTCAAGCAGGTGGATAAAAATCATGGCTGGCTTCAGGTTCTGGATGAAAAGGGCTATGTCATCGACGATTATCATGTCCCTTCCGATGTACCAGACCACTACAAACCAGGAGAATTGATCGCCTACTGGGAAGCTAATAAACCGTTCCCCTACCAGCTATCCATGCTGATCCGGGAAAAGGACGGGAAAAATTTCACGTTATTATACGGAGAGCGAAATGCGGCCAAATCCTTACTTGATGAAATCCGTCCAAAGCTGTCGTATGAGGGCGGCAAACTGACTGTGAAACCTGCTGAGCAAGAAACGATTCGCAAAGCAGATGCCTACATCCAAATATTGGACCCTTATGGAAAAGAAATCGACTCTTACAACAAACCGGCTGTTGGCGTGCCGAACCAGTACAGTATTCAGGATCTCGTTCTCCAAGTTCGTTACCCGAATCGTTCAGGCATATCGGTCGCCACATGGTACGATAACCAAAACGAAACGACCTGGATGGTAAGTGTAAGGATTGACTCAACTGTCATTGAGAAACAGAATCCATACGCTTTTATTCTTGAACCGGCGCTCATCGTCTTGATCTTGTCCATCGTTGCGCTACTGATTTTACTCGCTTTATGGTACGCTAATCGATTCGGCGCTCCGATGCTGCACATGCTTCAGTGGTTGCAACGTCTGGAACAAGGGAAGTATGAGGAACCAACTGGAGCATCAGGTGTTCCGCGGAGCCAACGCCGCAATGGAAAATGGAAGCGCAAATATCAAGTGTATGGTGACGTACTCCACTCCATGCAAGCGTTGTCCCATACACTCAAGCAGGATGAGGAACTACGGAAACAAACGGATTCCCTTCGAGAGGAATGGATTGCTGGCATCACGCACGACCTCAAGACACCTCTTTCCTCCATTCAGGGATACGCGCATATGCTGGAAACGGACAAATACACCTGGACGGCTGAAGAAGTTCGAGAATTCGCAGGCATCATAATAGACAAATCCATGTATATGGACAGACTTGTGAATGATCTTGCGATGACCTATCGGCTGCGGAGTGGAGGATATCAACCTGAGGTTGAACGAACTGACGTAAATACGCTACTTCGTGATCTCGTGCAGCGAGCCGAGTGCAACCCTGCGTACGGTGAAGGACGTATTGTTTTCCAATCTGCAGACGCACCTGTCTATGGGCTAGTACACGTTCCTTCTTTTGAACGGATTGTAGATAATCTCACTGCTAATGCTCTGCTGCACAATCCGCCCGACTCTGGTCTGGTTGTTCGTGTGACTGTTGGTGAACGTGACGGTGAATTTACAATCGAGTTTGCCGATAATGGACGAGGCATGAGTCCCGAGACCGTGTGGAAGCTATTTGAACGCTATTACCGAGGTACAGATACGGGAACGAGTGATGTGGGATCAGGACTTGGCATGGCGGTTACGAGAGGTTTAATCGAGGCAATGAAAGGCCGAATTGAAGTGTCATCTACACCTGGCGAAGGAACGACGATTCGATTGATCTGGATGCAAAATACAAAAGAAATGGGCTAGCCCGCATTCGAACATTCCACTTGACCTTTCCATTTTCAGTCTATATAATCGACTCTCAAGTAACACCTGTTCCAATGACTACATTAAATTCTGCACACTACAGGATCAACGGCTCTGAAATATCCTAGCGATATTCAGTTCCTCGCATCCTTCATATTTAGCGATGACCAGAGACATGATTTGGATTGCGTGCTGCCCAGAGAGAGAAGGGATTGGTGAAACCTTCTTCAGCGAACGAATCCAAGTTACCCCTCTGTAGCCGTGATCTCGAACCTCCGACAATGTATAAATAATGCGCAGATCATCACAATAGTTTACTTCAATCGATGATCTAGCAAGATGGTTACATGTACGGTCAGTAGAGTTCACCGCCTGATCCCCGTTAACGGATTCCAATGAGGGTTATGTTGGGTTCTGTTTGCGGCGGCTGGCCGAGAGCAGAATGCAGCATAACCAAATTAGGGTGGAACCACGAGCCAAGCGCACTCGTCCCTTCTCCGGGACGGGTGTTTTTTGCGCTTCCAACACAAAAATATGGGAGAGTGGTTCACATGAGTCAAGAAAAACGGGAGTATGCAAGCGAGCATTTATCCTTGGGTGATCAACACGCAGCAGCATCTGAATCGTTGGCAACGGAATCGTCGATTGAAAAGATTGAAGTCCAGTTGCAAGGCGGTGCTGTACGTAGTTACAAAGCAGGCATCACTGTAGCCGAAGTTGCCTCTTCGATCAGCACAAGTCTTGGCAAACAGGCGATCGGTGGGATCTTGAACGGCCAGAATGTCGATCTGAGCGGAAAACTGGAGCAGGACTGCGAACTCATCATCGTTACACTGGACAGCGAGGAAGGTCTGCACCGATATCGTCACAGCACAGCACATGTGCTGGCACAGGCACTGAAACGGTTGTATGGCGCAGACCACGTGAAGCTGGGTATCGGCCCGGTCATTGAAGATGGATTTTACTATGATGTCGATCTGGAGCAGACCCTCTCTATCCGTGACCTAGAAGCCATTGAACGGGAAATGAACAAAATTATTCAGGAAAATTGGCCCATCCGCCGCAAAGTGGTTAGTCGGATGCAAGCCCTGGAGCGATTCGAAGCCATCCATGACCCTTACAAGCTGGAGCTTATTCGTGATCTGCCAGAAGACGCTGAACTTTCGATCTATGAGCAGGGTGAGTTTTTCGACTTGTGCCGCGGGCCTCATCTCCCATCCACTGGCCGGATCAAAGCGTTTAAACTGCTGAATGTCGCTGGTGCCTACTGGCGCGGAAATTCCGACAACAAAATGATGCAGCGTATCTATGGCACTGCTTTTCCGAACAAGGCCCAGTTGCAGGAACATCTTCACATGCTGGAAGAGGCGAAAAAGCGGGATCACCGCAAGCTTGGCAAAGAGCTGGAGCTGTTTATGTTCTCTGAGGAAGCCCCCGGCATGCCCTTCTATCTGCCCAAAGGCATGACTGTTCGTACAGCGTTGGAGCAATTTTCACGGGAGTTGCAGCTTCAGGAAGGATATCAGGAGGTTCGAACTCCGCTGATGATGAACAACCGCCTGTGGGAACAGTCGGGTCACTGGGAGCACTACAAGGACAACATGTACTTTGCGGACGTGGATGACGCTACATTTGCCTTAAAACCGATGAACTGCCCCGGACATATGTTGATTTTCAAAAACACACTGCATTCCTATCGCGAATTGCCGATTCGCATGATGGAATTTGGTCAGGTTCACCGTCATGAATTCTCAGGAGCCCTAAATGGCATGATGCGGGTGCGGACGTTCTGTCAGGACGATGCCCATCTCTATGTGATGCCTGAACAGATCGAAGACGAGATCAATCGGGCGATCTCCCTGATTGGGCGGATGTACGACATTTTTGGATTCGATTATAAAATCGAGCTCTCCACACGCCCCGAGGATTCCATGGGCTCAGAAGAATTATGGGATCAGGCGGAACAGGCGTTACGCAATGTGTTAGATGCACGCGGTGTCGAGTATCGAATTAACGAAGGCGACGGCGCCTTTTACGGGCCGAAGATTGACTTTCACATTCTTGATGCGCTGAAGCGAAGCTGGCAGTGCGGAACGATCCAGCTTGATTTTCAGATGCCGGAGAAATTCGATCTTACTTATATCGGTGAAGACGGTCTGAGACACCGTCCAGTCGTCATTCATAGAGCTATTTATGGCTCGATTGACCGTTTCATCGGCATTTTGACTGAGCACTATGCAGGTGCGTTTCCACTCTGGCTGGCTCCTGTACAGGTCAAGCTGATTCCCGTATCGGATCATTATGCCGACTATGCACTTGAAGTGCAAAGTAAACTACGGGCAGCAGGTATCCGTGTAGAAACCGATTTACGCAATGAGAAGCTTGGTTACAAGATTCGTGAAGCACAGATGGAAAAAGTCCCTTATTCGCTTGTACTTGGCGAACAAGAGAAAAATGCCTCATCCGCCTCTGTCCGTGCATACGGTCAGGGAGATCAAGGCATGCAGCACATCGATGCTTTTGTCCAGATGCTTCAGCACGCGGTGATGAATAAGATTTAATCCTGAAAAATGAATGGAGTAATACAATTCTTTTTAGGGAGGCGATGCATGGTAAAGATTTCCTCCCTTTTCACGAAGCGCACTCAGGACTGCTCACGCTGCTCAGACAGTTATAAGAAGTTATAACCTCTCGTCAGGCTGCAAACCAACCTGTTCTTCGCTCCACGTCCATAACTGCTGGGCGGCCGCATCATCCAAAGCATGGTCTTTCAAACGCTGCTCCTTCTGCTGATAGAAGTACCGCCCAGTCACCCCGGTGACTTCTGGACTTGTTGCCAAGTAAATCGCTGTCCGGGCCCCTTCCTCGGGTGTCAGGAAAAACGGCAGCTTGGCTGCAAGTGCCATGATGCGGGTGCCAAATCCGGTGTTGCGATCCACTCCGATGCTGGTGCCTACTGCACCTGGATGTAAACAGTTCGCCGTAACGGAAGTTCCCGCGAGCTTACGAGCAAGCGCCCGGGTAAAAAATACGTTAGCCAGCTTGGATTGGGCGTAACTTTTGATCGGATTATAGCCTTTTCGCAAATGCGGATCATCAAAATGAATTTTCCCGGCTTTGTACGCCCCAGAAGACACATTTACAATTCGGCCCTGTTTAGCAGATTTGAGTGGTTCAATGAGGAGCAACGTGAGCAGGAAGTGACCCAGGTGATTAATGCCAATGCTTTGCTCGAAGCCATCCGACGTTTCTTTGCGCTTCACCATCACCACGCCTGCATTATTCACTAGTACGTCCAGGTGATCATAGCGCTCGCGGTACTTTCGTGCAAACTG
Organism: Paenibacillus amylolyticus; assembly: GCF_003719335.1. Classification (GTDB taxonomy): domain Bacteria; phylum Bacillota; class Bacilli; order Paenibacillales; family Paenibacillaceae; genus Paenibacillus; species Paenibacillus amylolyticus_D. The sequence goes on along the minus strand of NZ_RIAS01000002.1, from coordinate 643,273 downwards.
GCGGATGCTGTCCAGCGAACCGAGATCACACAGCATCAGCTCGATACTGGTAGAGCCGGATTCGCGTAAAGCTTGCTGAAGCGCCTCTTGTCCTCTCTTTTCGCTGCGGCATGCCATAATGACGTGATACCCTTGCTCGGCAAGTTCAATGGTAGTGGCCAGTCCCATCCCTGAGTTGGCTCCTGTAACGATGGCTGTCTGAATGGACATGAGGTGCCCTTCCCTTCTGAACCGGAGGTTCCGTGAATTATTTTAACGCTAAGGCATTATGATCCAGAATATGAGATAATACAGTGATCACCTGATCAGCATCATTCATGATTAGATCGTGCTCCATTCACATCTCGGTACCCATGGGAGGACAAGTCGTATGCTAACCCAAGAGGATTTCAAACACGTCAAGAAACTCGCCAAGCTTGAGATCAAACTGCTGGAACAGGAATATCGCGATATTCTGAACCATGACGATTCCTCAATATATGAAGAATACGAATGGCTGAACGAAGAACAGTCAAGCGAGCTTACCCGCAAACGCAAAAACCGGAGATACGCTTCGCTAACGATGGAGTTATGCTCTATTATGGAACAGATGTTATTACAGCTTTACAAACGTACGTATCAGAAAAAGTTTAATTCGACCCAGCTCATGAAAACTCCTGCTTACCGGGCACGCTCTAACATGGAGATGCTGGAGGCCGAACTGGGCAAGCAGCATATTGCTTTGAAATCTGGCAAAGAGCCATGCAGCGCAGCGCTCCATCAGGCGTTCCAGACAAGGAACAGACTGATTCACGAGAACTTCTCGTTCGCAGCGATCGTGAAAGACGGCAGCAACGAGGAAGAAACGTTCGAAACGATTTTACATGCGGTGAAAAAATATAGAAAACATCTGAGCTATGAACTGAACGTTCAGAATAAGGAGTAAGTAAGTGATTACTTGTACGTTGCTTAATGCATAATGGGAAAATGAACAAGGTACAAGGTACAAGGTACAAGGTACAAGGTACAAGGTACAAGGTACAAGGTACAAGCTGAGTTTACTGTCCCTTATTAAAAACACAACCTTATAAGGAGGTGCTCCGGACACATATCCGGATATTTTATGAGCCAACCTATACCATCCATCACAGTTCTAACACTCAACATTCCAACACCTTCGGGCAACAGCCCTATTCATCCTGTGCTTCTTCGTGACGAGGACGGACACACATTAGTAGATACGGGCATGATTGGCCAATTTGACGAATTACAATCTACACTCGAAGAGTTGGACGTCTCTCTCTCCGACATTAAACGTGTGATTGTGACGCATCAGGATATCGATCATATTGGTAATCTGGGTGCTCTGCTGGATGCTATTCCAGGCCTGGAAGTCTGGGCTCATACGGATGAAATTCCTTATTTGACAGGTGCAAAACCTCTGATCAAATTCACGCCGGAACGCCGTGCCATGCTGACCGCTCCTGTACTTGCTCTAGCAGATCAATTGCTGATGCAGCTGCCTGAGATCAACATCAGCAGAACACTTGCGGACGGCGACATCCTTCCGCTCCAAGGCGGAACACAGGTGATTCATACACCAGGACATACGCCAGGCCACCTGTGTTTTTATTTTAGCGAGCAACAGTTCCTGCTTGCTGCCGATGAACTGCGAGTCGTCGAAGATGAACTGGTCGGCCCAGCTCCACCAGCAACGCCGGACATGCCCGAAGCACTGCGCAGTCTGAAGAAATTGACGGGCCTCAACGTAGATAAAGTTCTCTGCTACCATGGGGGAGAATATACAAAAGAGCCTGCAAAGCGCATTGCGCAACTTGCCGAGAATTCGGAAGCTTAGGTGTAAGATTACAGTTTGTGCATGAGACACAGTGGAGGCTAGAGCTTTATAATCATTTGGGAGGACACGATGTGTAGCATTTGAGTCACATAAAACCTTCTCACAGTGTACATTGGTACACAGGCTTTCTAAGTTAGCTTGTGCTTTCCCTAATAACTCTAAGTAAATTCCATAACTATATTGCCTGTAATTCAAAAGCTGTCCTTCGTCTGTATACTGGCGGGGACAGCTTTTTTTGAATTTTATCGATGGATGCAGCTGCAATTAACAGAGCAGAGCTATATCGAGTGAGCGGAGCCCTCCACCTCCCAGAGGTTGAGTACTTACCTTCTGCCTATTCAATACGCCGTAGTCCGCCAAAAATTCTAACGATCACCAGAAGCCTTATTTGGCCCGATTCGCCACGTTTTACTTTCTAACGATCACCAGAAAGCTTATTTACTCCAATTCGTGATGATTTCACCCCATTATGCGCATTTTCAGCGAAATAACGTCTGTGGTGATCGTTAAAATTCACAAACCCTCAAAAACTGCAAAATAAGCTCGCCTGTGATCGTTAGAATTAAGTCCGAGCCATTACCCTTACACCCGGCGTTTAGTAGTCTGCAAAACCCTACCCTACCCTACCCTTTCCTGTCCCCCCCTGTGACGCCTAACCCCTTTGCTCTTTTACTCCTTAACTCCTTAACTCCTAATTAGGAACGTTTCCTCATTTACTCTGTAATCCCCCTCTACCTGCACTCTCACTTCCCCGATCTAACGATCTTCCAACCAATCCAGCTAAATAAACGCTATCCTTCCGGAGTAAGCACAATCAATTTATCATCCCCGTCACGCGGTGTGCCCCGGCCATCGCGATTGTTTGTTAGTACGTACAGCTTACCGTCTTCACCGACGCTGACATTACGTATACGACCCCATTCATCTTCGAAAAAAGGGACCACCTGCTCGGCCTTCGTACCGTCTTCGGACAATATAACCCGCAGGAGCTGCTCCCCTCTCAGATTCGCAGCCACCAATGAACCCGCCCACGGGCCTTCCGTAATGAAAGCTACACCCGAAGGCGCCCAAGTATCATTCCCGCTATGTGCCAGCGGAGCCTGATAGGTTCCGTTATCATCGTCGTCGCCCTCTACTTCGGGCCAGCCATAATTCTCCCCGGCAACAATCCGGTTAATTTCGTCATGATTGCGCTGACCGTGTTCGGTCGCATAGAGATAACCGTTATCCGGATTCCATGCCAGCCCTTGAGCGTTACGATGTCCCATACTGTATACGGGGGAATTCGGCCAAGGGTTATCTGAAGGGATCGACCCATCGAGACCAATGCGCAATATTTTTCCACCAAGGCTATCCCGGTTCTGTGCCAATTCCGGTTCATAACGCTCACCTGTGGTGATATACAGCAGCTGGTCCGGTCCGATCTTGATTCTTCCGCCATTGTGATTGACCCCGCCTGGAATGCCAGTCAGAAGCTCTTTGTCGATTACCGCTTTTCCATCTGTCACCTTCAGGCGCAGCACGCGATTGGCAATATCTTGCCCTTCCAAGTACGAGTGGTAGGCATACAGATAACCGTTGCTCTCAAAGTCTGGATCTGCCTCTAGCCCAAGCAGTCCACCTTCTCCCTCTTCGTTAAAGGGTGCCTCGAATTCAATTAGCGGCTCAGACTCCAGTTTTCCATTCGTAATGACTCGAATCGCGCCCGGGCGCTCAGTCACAAACATCCGCCCATCGGCAACCTTCACCATCTCCCAAGGTGCATTCAATCCCTCGACCAGAACAGAAGCTTGATAGGGAACGACCGTACTTTCTTGCTCATCAACCTCGCCAGTATCTGCTTCATTATTGCCTCCGGTTGCCGTCTGTCCTTGACCAGCTCCCTCTCCTTGAGACAATGGTTGCGAATCTGACGTCGGTGTGCCGGGAGCACAGGATGCGGTTAACAAAGCCATGCTAAGCAATGAGGCATACAGCGGCACAGTTAATCGATTGTTCATGACGAATCAAACTCCCCTTTCAGCTTCATTGAATTGAGTATAAAACGTGGATCAGCTTCTCTCCCTCATTTTCGTATGTTGCCTGAAGTCGTGACGCGTCATATGTGTGAGTCTTTGATTCATGTGTCTGCCTGCCGATTTGTCTGTGTCTCTGTGTCATATGACTGTAAAGCAAGTTTATGTTGTGTGTCTGTGCTGCGTTTCGTGTTGTATGCCTGTATCGTGTGTCTGTGTTGTCTCTCATGTTGTGTTCCTGTATCGTTTATCTGTGTTGCAAGTCTCTATATGTCTAGTATATATGCGTCTATTCCTTCAGCCAACGTCCCACCTGTAAAGCGGTTTCGCCCTGTATTACCCTTGCCACTCTTCGTCTAAACGGTAAAAACAGGCATTCCTTGGCTCAAAATTCGCCGCCAGTTTAGAATTTTTTCAACATCTTCTATAATAGAAGAAACAGACGCTATAGTGTTAAGCAAACACGGTGTATTAAAAAGAGCGTACATATGAAAGGTGGATATATCTAATATGAACCAAACTCCTTTATCCAGACTGGAAGCCGATCTGTCCAAGCAAGGGCTCGACGCCATGCTCATCACAGATCCAAAACATATTTATTATCTGACGGGATATGCGAGCAATCCGCATGAACGTTTTATGGGCCTCATGCTGGCACGCGGTGAAGATCCGTTGCTGATCGTGCCTGCACTGGACGCGGATGCTGCAGCGGCAGCTTCTTCTGTGTCCAACATTGCTACACATTCGGATACGGATAATCCCTACGCGCTGTTTGACCGATATCAAGGACGACTGGGCCGGGTAGGTTTGGAAAAAGAATACGTTACCGTCTCTCGTTATGAGCAATTGAACTCCGCTCTCGGCGGTGCAAGCTTTGAAGATGTCGGTTCGTTGCTGCGCGCACTGCGCGTGAACAAAACACCAGATGAAGTCGCTCGTATTCGCCATGCCATCTATTTAATTGAAGAGACACTGCGCCAAGGTCTCACCCATGTACGTGCAGGCGTTACGGAGATCGAGCTGGTCGCTGAGATGGAATATCAGATGAAAAAACTCGGAGCCGACGGTCCCTCCTTTGATACAATGGTGCTGACCGGACCCAAAACAGGCCTGCCGCATGGTACGCCTGGTGATCGTAAACTGCAGCACGGGGATTTGCTTATGTTTGATATGGGTGTGTACGCCGGAGGATATGCGTCAGACATTACGCGTACTTTTGCTTTTGGAGACATTTCACCGGAGCTGCGAACCATCTATAATACCGTACTCGCCGCCAACGAAGCCGCGATACAGGTAGTTAAACCAGGAATTACCTGTGCATCTGTTGACCGCGCTGCTCGTCAAGTGACGATTGATGCAGGATACGGCGAGCGTTTTATGCACCGTGTCGGGCATGGACTCGGCATTGATGTGCATGAGTATCCTTCCCTACATGGAGAGAACATGGATCTGCTTCGCGCAGGAACCGTGTTTACCATTGAACCAGGTATTTACACCGCAGCAGGCGGCGTGCGTATTGAGGACGATGTACTGGTAACCGAGACAGGTGTAGAGGTACTCACAACGTATCCCAAAGAACTGCAAATCCTGACGGACTAAATCCGCAAGTAAGCAAGTAAGCAGCCGCAGAACACGATAAATACACCGTGATTAATACAAAAAGTCCCGCAACCCATGACAACATGGCTTGCGGGATTTTGATTCTTGCGATGCGTCAAGCGTCCATTTAAGCGCACATGCATCGCGATCTGATTCGTATCGACTAGAGGGCTACTACAAAAGGCTTACATTTTGTAGTACCTGCTCAATCCATCTTCGTTAGCCCATTTCATGGGTTATACCTGCCAGTCCTCCAGCTTTGGAAGTTCCTGTTTCCCCCAGTAATCCAAAAACCACTGAATCACCTTCGTTGTATCTGCCGTGGTATAACTGTAATGCTTAAATCCGCTCTCACCTTCCTGCAAACGGGTCTCTACCACCATTTGCCCTGGTTCCTCAAGCGAAGCAGCCTGCAAATACATACTTCCTTCTACCAGTTCTGACGGTTGCAGAACTACAAAATCGTGCAATTCCAGATCCGTAATCAAATCCACAAATACCGAGGCATTAAGACTCTCATTCTCGTAGGTTGTGCCGTTGCTCTCCAGTTTGTAGCGCAGTGTGGAATACATGCTCAATCCCCCTTATCTTATGTAATCGTAGACGTATAATACCGGGAAACACATTCTCTATAAATTATCCCCCAGCAGAGTCCATATTGCAACTGGCTCCGCAGAGGGATTTTAAGTGGCGATCCTATTTCAAACCATCGAATGTCAGCGATCATTTTCTTATTCAGACTGTTTGTTCATTGATGCGTTCATTTATGTGTTCATCTATGCTCACTGTTGGTTCAATACACGACTCATATCGACGCCTTGTTTGATTCATCCGCCTCATCTTCAAATTTAAAGTTACGCGCGGCATACAAAAACGGCGTTCCGACCGCAGTCAGCACAAACTTGATCAGGTAGGTCGTCAGGAAAATTTCCAGCCACACATCCCATGGATAGATAAACACAAAGGCAACCGTGCAGAATACGAGCGTATCCACAAAGGAACTGATAATCGAGCTGCCGTTGGTTCGAATCCAGAGCTGATTCCGTCCTGGTGCGAGTTTACGCAGCCAACTGAACAAACGCACATCCAGAAACTGACTGATAAAATACGCAGACAGACTACCAAGCGCCAGACGTGGCAACAGTCCAAATAATTTTTCCATGGATTCCTGCGCAAAATCAGTCGGTGCCGGATTAAAGAACAACACCATCTGCATCAGAACGGTCGTCATGATCAATGTGAAAAACCCAAACCATACCGCCTTCCGTGCCTCACCCGCCCCGTACTTCTCATTGAGAAGGTCACTGGTCAGATACATGCTGACATACATCGTGTTACCCAGCGTCAAGACGATCCCCATAATGTCTATCGTCTTGGTCACCTGAATGTTGGCAATGACCGTTGCTACCCCGATCCAGGCATACAGACCTTTTTTGCCAAACAGACGATAACATAGAAGAAAAAATCCGTACGTTACGAGAACGAATACCGCTCCCCAAACCAAATTAAACATGAATACATACACTGCCTTCCTAGTTTTGATTACGCGGGATGGTTACGAACCGCGGTTTGGCCCAGCGCCAAAACATGAATAACTCTATCACATTTCCGCAACATTGAACAGCACTAAATCCCTCCAGCGTTGCATAACAACGTTAACCCAACATACAAGTATCCTCACCCGCTCTATACCCCACCGTGACTCTAGCTCCTTCTCTATTGAAAAAAAGACTCCCACCACTCGTGCCCCATCTGCACGTTCAAGTGTAATCTACACGCAAAAGCCGCCCTCCGGAAGTTCTCCGAAGGACGGCCTTGCATCCACTCTTTTGCAGCTCGCTCTGCGCACGCTGCATCACCAAGCGCACAAGCTGTGCGGCATAAGCTTCGCCCGGTTTACGCGTGAGCAGCAGAATCCAGCTCACGGCTTTGATCGTTAAACGTGTCCCGATCATTTTCTTTCAAAATTTTACTTGTCAGCAGTCCGGATGTCATGGACCCATTCACGTTTAGCGCAGTACGACCCATGTCAATCAACGGCTCAACGGAAATCAACAGTCCAACCAGAGCCACAGGCAAATTCAATGTGGACAATACGATCAGGGAAGCGAAGGTTGCCCCGCCGCCAACGCCAGCCACACCAAACGAACTGATCATAACTACGAGGATCAACGTCACGATGAAGTCCCAGCTCAGCGGGTCGATTCCGACCGTCGGAGCAATCATAACCGCCAGCATGGCCGGATATACACCGGCGCAGCCGTTTTGCCCAATCGTAGCCCCAAAGCTTGCAGACAGGTTGGCAATCCCGTCGGATACGCCGAGTTTCTTCGTCTGTGTCTCCACGTTCAGCGGAATCGCTGCCGCACTTGAACGAGAAGTGAAAGCAAATACCAGCGTTGGCAGTACTTTTTTCACATACGTAACCGGGTTAAATCCGGACAGGGAGATGATGATCAGATGGATGACAAACATAATCGCCAGCGCCACGTAAGACGCAATGACAAATTTGATAAGCTTCAAAATTTCCTCTGCATTTGTGGTCGCCGTTACTTTCGTAATGAGCGCCAAAATACCGTAAGGCGTAAGCCTCAGTACCAGCGTGACAATCCGCATCACAACTGCGTAGACGGCATTCACCATACCACGGAACGTTTCCGCCTGCTGCGGTTTTTTGCGATCCAATCCTAATACAGCTACGCCGATAAAGGCTGAGAAAATAACGACAGCCAGTGTAGACGTACGTCGTTCACCCGTCATATCCGCAAATGGATTGGAAGGAATGAACTCCAGCACCTGCTGTGGAATCGTCTGATCCTTCACATCAGCCAAACGTTCCTCCACCTTCTGGATTTGAGCCGTTTCCCGGTCTCCGCCTTGAATCTCAATGGAAGTCAGGTTGAAGCCTAAACTTGTTGCAATGCTGACTCCTGCAGCAATCGCTGTCGTAATTAGCAAAATAGCGATGATGGAGAAACTCATCTTACCCAGGTTTTGCTTGCCCTTCAGATTCATGATCGCCGAGATAATCGACACCATGATGAGTGGAATAACTACCATTTGCAGCAAACGAACATATCCTGAACCGACCAGATTAAACCAATCGACTGACTTCGTAATCACATCCGAACCCGATGTGTAGATCAATTGCAGAATAACACCATACACAACACCCATACCTAGACCCGCAAATACACGTTTCGTGAACGAGATGTGTTTCTTTTGCATCCAGTAGAGAACACCCAGCAGCGCCAGCATGACCACTACATTCACAATTAATAAAAATGTATTCATTACCTTTGTTCCTCCTCAGACATGTATGATCGGTTTTGAACCGATTCTCTAATTTATATTTGGCCTCCAAATGTGACAATGAACAATATAACATATATCAAACTATTCTGGTAGGTATTAATTGATATTATGTAACATTCATGTTATTCATTCTGGATTGATGAAAATAATTATGCAGTTTTATGAAAATTCTTCTATTCAACCCGCGGTTAATTTTGTAAAATGGGTATATCCGCTTATTCGAGAGTTTCACAAACACAAAAAATAGGTCTTTCTTCGTTAGTAAAAAGGCCATAGAGAACTGAATAAGGGACAATGTTATTGAAGATGACGTGAAAGGGTGATTCTATGTTTCGCAAACGCACCGTTGCTGGCAAGATCAGGGGCACGTTATTCCTAGTATTACTTGTTGCCTCCCTGTTGTTTAGTATCAGTTTTTATGCCGTATCGATGAATATTATTCAAAGTTACGTACTGCCTCAGTTCGACAAAGTTCTGAATACGTCCATTCAGGATATTTACAAAAATACATCCTCATCCAAACTTTTGCAGATCCAAAGTGGCGGCGCAGGTGCTGAAGGTGCTGCCATGACGGTAGGTTCCTATCTGGCTGATCAATCCAAAGAACATAGCCTTGATGCTGCTTACGTTATTGCTGTGCAAGATGGTAAAGCCACCGTTGTTGTCGCTAGCATTAACTCCAAATTTAAACCCGGGGACTCAATTGATGTAGAACCTTCCATGACCCAAGCAAGCGAGAAGAAACAAGCGGTCATTAGCCCGGTGTTCTCTGATTCTTATGGTGTACATAAAGCAGCATTTATGCCGATTGCCGGAAGCAATATGCTCATGGCTGTTAGCATGGATGCCAAGTTTGTTCAAGATAAAATTGCTCAAATTTTCTGGCTGTGCCTCGGTATTACAGCGTTAGTATTTGTCCTTGGCTGGCTCATTTCTACTAGTATGATCAAAAGAGTCACTAAACCAATCATTAAACTTGTAGAACATAGTAAACGAATCTCTCAAGGTGATCTTACCGCTGAGTTGCAAATTAAAGGCAAAGATGAGATCGCCCAACTGGCCTTCAGCTTCCAGACGATGACACATAATCTCAAAGATATGATTAGCCGTGCCCTGACAACCTCCAATGAGGTCGTTGTGGGTTCCAATGACTTGCTTGAGCGTGTAGAGTCCATGTCTGGTATGGTACAGAACTCCAGCCATGCTGCCGAAGAAGCTGGAAAAGGCAGCGTCAGTATCGCTTCCAGTGCATCCGAGAACGCAAGAGCGATGGAAGAGATCACCCAAGGTATTATGCATATCGCGACTTCTGCAGCCGAAGTATCCGAACAAATCAATGAAGCTGCAACAGAGGCGCTTAACGGCAATCAACTGGCACAAAATGCAGTGAATCAGATGGAACTTGTCGGACAGACCGCTAGTGAATCGCTGCGTTATATCGAAACGATGAATGAGCGTTCTGTTGCCATCGGTACCATTGTCAATTCTATTTTTGAAATTACGAAACAGATTAACATGCTGTCTCTTAACGCTTCCATTGAAGCGGCCCGTGCCGGCGAACACGGACGCGGATTCGCCGTAGTGGCTGGAGAAGTCCGCAAGCTGGCGGAACAATCCAAGACAGCGACCGAAGAAATTGCCGATTATCTCGGTACGATTCGTGAAGATGCCGAACGTTCCGTAAGTGCGATGAACCGGGTAACGCAAGAAATTGGTTCTGGAACTGCTGTCGTACAACAGGCAGGTTCAGCCTTCCAGCAGCTCAATGAATTGATTCAAAATGTCAATCTGACCATTCAAACCGTTTCCTCCTCCACCCAACAGGTTTCTGCAGGTGCAGAAGAAGTTAGCGCCTCGGTGGAAGAAACGGCACAGATTACATCCAAGGCCCGTGAGAGCATGGAACAGATTGCAACTACCGCAGAAATGCAACTCAGTGAGATGGACTCTCATTCCAACACGGTGCGCCATCTGCATGAACAAGCTGTCGAGCTGCAAACAGCAATGAAGAAGTTTAAAATCGACTAATGATTAAACGTCCATAACGAACAAATATTTTTTACCCTGCATCAACTGATTTAAACAAAAATGAATGATAAAATAAACACCCCCATGACAGTAATTTTCGTTCAAACTGAACGTATGCTTGTCATGGGGGTGCCTTTTTTTGTTATAAAACTGCATATGATAGCCAATCAGATGTTAGTTATTGTCAGATAAAAAGCTCTTATCTTTGAAATCTAAGTTATTCAAATAGTCTAACGTCCAATCTAATAAAACCTTTGCACTTTGGTTAGGTATGTGAGTTATTTTAAAACCCGGAATCGGAATCTCTGGTAAGTTAGTCGAATATTTCTCTTCAACTTTTGAGAATTGAATACCCTTCTTCTTTGCTATTATGGATCTAAATAGTGTTTCAAGATAAAACAATAAGTAAGCCATATATACAACATATATTCGTCTGAAGAAATATACATTTTGATTGTACTTGTAGTAATCATTGTCGACTAACAACTCTGTTAATTCAGTATTGTAAATTTGAAATAAGATCTCCCTATTTCCACTCTCATTGAAAATAAGGCAACTTGCACCGTTATGAACAATGCTATTCCTTATCTCCTTAAACTGATAAAACCATTTAGTCGATAATATCATTTTTGTTATGAATTCATTCTCTTTAAAAACATCATGTAGGTAGTTCATTTTATCCTCTAATTTATAACGTTTTTTCTTTAATTCAGGATAAAACTCAACTAATAAATCTATTGAATAATCAATAATTGATCTGTACTTCACAAAAAAGTACTCTATATCCATCCCGAGATAAGTAGGAATTGAACTGAATCCTATGGAATCTCTAAAAAATTCATCTTGGGAATTACTCAGGCTCTGCTTATGAAAGAAATTCATTTTATCAACTATCAAATGAATTTTTTGTAGGTCTTGTCTAACAGCTTTGAGCAAATTATGTGACTTTTCAGATTTGACTCCGTCCCCAATTTCTTCATCAATATAGTTACACATCTCAAACGTAATACTTTTAAGATCTCCATCTTCATCAAACTGTTTATTAAGCCAATTGACTATTTCAATATCTGGATTCATTTTAGTTCCTCCAATTAGTACTTCTAGCTTTTACTTGCATTTAGCATATCAAGTTCAATCTCTAATAAACATGGCGAAAGTATTACGAACTCTCTGCTCCCTCTGTATTACTTATAAAAATCATTAAATTGATATAGGACAAAAAGAAACTCCACATTTTTCGGAGTTTCTTTTTGGATATTTCAAGAAAGCTTTCTGACCTACATCCTGTTTCACTATTACGTGCCCACTGATTATATTACCCAATATGCAATGTGAGAGACATTGTTAGTTTCCTCATTACGTTCTATTTAAACAAATTATTATTAATGGTATAAGGCACTTCTAATGGCTGTATCACACCCATAATCTCATACACTTGCTTCATATCCAGGGATGAGCGCAAAGAGGCAGCTACTCGATCAAACTCCATTTCTTTACGCTCCTGAGCACTGTATGTTTCCTCCAGTGGAGCAAGTCCTTTTGCTGTACGCAGTCCGTTCAACCAGGAACGCCGGAATTGATCACTTTCAAACAGACCGTGCAGGTACGTTCCCCACACTTTCCCATCTGATGTGCCCCATCCTTCCAAGAAGGCTTGTCCGCCAGCATGAGCGATTTCAAACAAAGCGGTTACCTGTTCAGGTTCGCGACATTCCGTTACACCCATATGGATTTCATATCCCTTAACAGGTATGGCCGAAGGCTCAACTTGTTTTCCGCCATGTAGCCGAATGGGATGTTCAGGCTGTACGTTGCCTATAACTCTGACCGTCTGTTTGTGCTGAAGGAAGGTTGTTGATAACGGCAGTCTGCCAAGTCCCACCGCTTCCTGGGCTTGGTTTGCCTCAACCGCATACGGATCAAACAAGTGTTGCCCCAGCATTTGATACCCGCCGCATATACCTACAAGTTGAACATGTTCAAGCTCTGAGTGAGAATGGATCGCCTGTTCCAGTCCCGATTCCCGAACATAAATCAGGTCTCCGATCGTATCTTTTGTGCCCGGCAAAATAATGGCATCCGGGCTACCCAATTCCTCCGGTGAAGTCACATATCGTACATTCACGTCCGGTTCACGGGATAATGCATCGAAGTCCGTAAAGTTGGAGATACGTGGATAACGGATTACGGCAATGTCAAGTTCCATATGTTCCTTTTTGCCATGCCGCAGGGAATCCAGCACCACCGAATCTTCTGCCTCGATCTGAATATCTCTTATGTATGGCAATACACCCAGGACAGGTATTCCAGTCCGTTCTTCAAGCCAGTCTAACCCTGGCTGCAGCAAAGAGAGATCCCCTCTGAACTTATTGATGATAAATCCTTTTACACGAGATTTCTCATGTGACTCCAGCAGTTCGAGCGTACCCACGATCGAAGCAAACACACCACCACGATCAATGTCAGAAATCAGAATAACCGGCGCATCGGCCCATCCCGCCAGATTCATGTTAACAATATCCCGATCTTTCAGGTTAATCTCTGCCGGACTGCCTGCTCCCTCCATTAATACGATGTCATATGTATCGCGCAACCGATTTAATGCATCCATAACAGTCTGCTTCGCTTCGGGTAAGAAATGCTGACGATAATCCGACGCGCTCATCTGCGCAAAAGGAACGCCATGCACCACGATCTGTGAATGCATATCCCGCACAGGTTTGATTAGAATCGGATTCATATCCGTGGTTGCTTCAATGCCACACGCTTCAGCCTGTGCCCCCTGCGCCCGGCCAATCTCCTTGCCGTCTTCCGTAACATAGGAGTTCAGCGCCATATTCTGTGACTTGAACGGTGCGGGTCTGAAACCATCTTGCTTGAAAATCCGGCACAGTGCCGTTGTAATGACACTTTTACCTACATCAGAAGCCGTGCCTTGCAGCATGAGTACAGCCGCTGGTTGTTTTACCTGATCTTCCACGGTTCCTCACTCCTGTCTTTTGCGCGATTAACTTGCTGTACAACGATCATGCTCAAACCAAACGAAAATTCTCCAGTAAAATTCTGGGCAGTTCAACCTCTACAGCCAAAACAGTCCTTGAAGCACGCTTAACCCCGTCAATAAAGCCGCTTCCAACAATTCATTCATGGCACCATACGTATCTCCGGTAAGCCCTCGGAGCCGGGCACTGATCCGGGAAGCAACAAATCGCCCTATATAATAACACGCCACAGGCAGTACGATGACTGACGTTACAGGATACAGCCACCAAGGGAGAGACCCAAACCCGCTAACCATGGCATCTGCAATGGCTATATCCGTTTTAAACAGCCACACGACAGCCATTGTAATGACGCCTGAGACCATCGTAAGTCCAATCGCAGCGCTGCGTGCCCGCTGGACTTCATTCCGCTCTCCAAGCCCTTTGAATAAAACGGCAAGTCCATCATCCCCCCGTGCATTAGGCCAGGCTGACATGGCATAAACCATGAACCATCGGCTCCAGATCATGGGCAAAATCAGTAACACACCGTACCCCCAATTGCCGCGGGCAATCATGTCAGCAATCAGTGCCGCCTTCATCATAAGCAGCAGCACACAAGCGATAACCCCCATCGCTCCCACTCGGCTGTCTTTCATAATCTCCAGCATTCGCTCGCGGCTGCGGTAACTGAGCAGTCCATCTGCCGTATCCATCCATCCGTCGAGATGCAACCCGCCGGTAAGCCAGACCCATACGGTCAACGTCAAAACTGCCGCCGGAAATGCGGGAAGCAACGCACCACTCAGAGCGGCGACCAACCAGACACATAGACCGATTGCAGCGCCGACCAGTGGATAATACACCACACTTTCGCGTAGCAATGGCGGCACAAAATCGAGCTGCATTTTCACAGGAAAACGAGACAGAAATTGAAAGGCTGCTGCAGCCGCATGTTTCCGCTGCGGAACGGGCGAGCCCGCTGAGTGGTGCTTCATAAGCGATACTCCTTACTTTTCAATTCGATCGGAATGCCTACCGTGACAAGAAACACTTCACGACAGATTGCTGCGATGCGCTGATTAAGTACACCTGCCAGATCACGATACACACGACCAAGCTTATATTCCGGTACAATTCCATCCCCTACTTCATTGGTAACCAGCACAAGCAAGCCGGGATAGGTTTGGACCGCTTCTACCAGTGCATCCAGATGACCTTGTAACACGTGACCTTCATCATGTTCATGGGCCAATAACACATTCGTCAGCCAGAGAGTCAAGCAATCCACCAGAATCGTTGGTGCGGACGTGCCCGTATGCCCTTCACCCATCTGCTGAATTAGAGCAGGCAAAGCCAAGGGTTCCTCCATCGTACGCCAGAGGTAACCGGAACTTTCACGCTGCTGCCGGTGCATTGTTATGCGTTCACGCATCTCGTCATCATACGCCTGAGCAGTGGCTACATACCAGGCTTCGGAAGAACGCTGCATGCACAGACGTTCGGCAAACGAACTTTTACCACTGCGAGCACCCCCAGTAACCAACACACTCATCGGGAGCCATCTCCCTGAGCAGGTAATACCTTGGAATCAGAGTCGGAAGGCTGATTCGTTCCGTCTGAAACACCCGCACTCGCAAAGGTCGCCATTTCATTCAAGATCAAACATGCTGCATCAATGAGATGCAAACTGAGCACTCCACCTGTGCCTTCTCCAAGGCGCATATCCAGATCCAGCATCGGCTTCAAATCAAGCTCACGCAGCAGAGCCGCATGTCCATTCTCATGGGAAGTATGGGAAGCGATCATATAAGCTGTGCTCAGGGGAGCCAGCTTTCTTGCAATTAGTGCCGCAGCTGTCGAGATGAAACCATCTACAACAACTGGACAGCGATGGGCCGCAGCTGCGAGAATAACGCCGGTGAGTCCGGCAATCTCCAATCCGCCTACCTTGCACAGGACATCTAGCGCATCTTCAGGGTCAGGTGTGTTAACGCTCAAAGCTTGACTGATCACAGCAGCCTTGCGCAGCACACCTGCATCATCCAGGCCAGTTCCTCTCCCAACAGCAGCTACTGGCGCAACGCCGGTCAGGGCACTCATCACTGCAGCGCTTGCCGTCGTGTTGCCAATCCCCATTTCTCCAGTGACAAACAGCCCTGTCCCTTTTGCCACTTCTGCGGCAACGACATCCACACCTACTAAAATAGCCCGAATGGCCTCATCCCGAGTCATCGCGGCTCCTTGAGCCATGTTGGCCGTACCTTTACGAATGTTGCGGGAGAGCAGGTTGGCATGCTCAAGGTCAGCATTTACACCGATATCGACACAAATCACTTCGGCTCTGGCATGACGAGCAAGGACATTGACTGCAGCGCCTCCAGCCAGAAAATTCATGACCATCTGCGGTGTAACTTCGGCTGGAAAAGCACTGATTCCTTCAGCTACGACCCCGTGATCCGCAGCCATGACGACCACAGCCCTGCGATCAAAACATGGACGAGTTTGGCCTGTTATCCCTGCAAGTCGAATCACAAGTTCTTCCAATTTCCCGAGACTACCCGGCGGTTTCGTCAGTATATCCACATGAGCAGACGTTTCCGCAGCAATTTTTGAATCAGGAGCCGCAATCTTATTTAATACTTGCTCCAATACCTGTTCTTCCTTCTTCATTCAACCAGCACTTCCTTCATCAAAATAGAGGCTATCCCGCCTCGTTTAATCCATGTCCCGCCGCAACAACAGTTGAGGAACCGAATGATCCGGATGGGACACCATCGCAGGTTTAACACGAAAAATCTCTTGAATCTGCTCTCCCGTCATCAAGCTATAAGGTGTCCCCTCTCCGACTACCTTGCCTTCACGCAAAGCCAAGATATGATCGCAGAACAAAGCAGCCAGATTGAGATCATGCAATACCGCTACAATCGTAATGTTGCTCTTCTTCTGCCATGCTGCTAACAACTCCATAAACTGCAATTGATATTTGATATCGAGAAACGTCGTTGGTTCGTCAAGCAATAGTAATCGCGGCTCCTGTGCCATGACCTTGGCCAAGGCTACTCGCTGCCGTTGTCCGCCACTAAGGGAATCCAGCGGTCGATCTGCCAGTTCCGTGAGTCCCAGTTCTTCAAGCACTCTGTCCACCACACGGGCTCCCTCTGCCGATTCACGGCCTAGCCAGTTTTGGTAAGGATAACGTCCCATCTCAACAACATCTCGAACCGGATAGGAAATTGCGGGTAAGCCATCCTGTTGTAGAACTGCAATCATGCGTGACAGTTCCTTACGACTATATGATCCGATATCTCGACCATCAATGCTGATCTGGCCTTCGCTTAACGGTTCCGTTCCTGCAATAAGCTGGAGTAGTGTTGATTTCCCGCTTCCATTTGGGCCAACGACACCCCACCAATCTCCTTCTTTAATTCGCCAATCGGTAGGATGCAGGGCATGATAATCACCATAGGTTTTGCCCGCCCGTGCAACAGTTACCAACATAGCAGCGGCAGCATCATCTTTTTCGGCAGTCACGGCATCATCCCTTTCCTCAGCTTTTTATTCCGATGCAACAGGTAAGCGAAGAATGGCGCACCGACAAAAGCGGTCACAACGCCTAGCGGTATTTCAGTCGGTGCCAGCAAGGAGCGAGCTATGGTGTCTGCCCATACCATAAAAATCGCACCACCAATCGCAGACAAAGGTACCAGCAATCGATAATCCGGCCCCACCAGCAATCGCAAAATATGCGGAATAACCAAGCCCACAAAACCGATGACTCCTGAAACAGAAACAGCTCCTGCCGTTAGCAATGTACCTACAGCGAGCACAGATAACTTGAGCCTGTCCACACCGACACCAATATGCGCTGCCTGACGTTCACCCAGTGCCAAGACATTCAGCGAACGTGCCCGGCTCCATAGAAAAATTAATCCAAGCAGAAAATACGGGAAAAGGATGGTCGTATACGACCACCCGCGCAGTGCCAGACTTCCCATCGTCCAGTATATAATTTCATTGATTGTCTGCTTCGACATGGTCGATAGGAAGGAAACGACCGCCCCCAAGAAACTTTGCATGACCACACCTGCCAGAATCAGGCTGTGTGTTGGTATTTTCCGCCCTTCACGAGCCAGCGACAACACAAACCATAACGTGACTACACCGGTCAAAAAAGCAACCAGCGGCAGTGTCCAAATACCAATTATAGCGTACTGTAAACCAAAGAATATCAGGAATGCCGCCCCCACCGAAGCACCAGAGGAAACCCCCAGTGTGAATGGATCAGCCAGAGGATTGCGTAGCACACCTTGAAAGCCCGCCCCTGCAATTGCTAGTGAAGCACCTACGAGCATCGCAAGTAAGACACGCGGGAAGCGCACTTTCCAGATAATCTGTTCGGCAGCCTTGCTCCAATCGGGTGTAATCCAGTCACCCACCCATGGCATGTTGTGAACGAGAATACCAGCGATGTCCCGGATGGGCAGCGCCACTGAACCAATGCCCGTACAGATGAGCACGGTAAGCACCAGCAGCACCACACCCATCGTTCCGAACAGGATCAGCTTTCTGCTCATTTGAACAGGTCAGGATAGATCGCTTTGGCAACATCTTTCAACCCTTGAGTTATACGTGGGCCCGGACGGCTGAGCAAGTTGGCATCCAGTCCAATCACAGCATTGTTTTTCATCGCCGTAATTTGATCCCAGCCGCTACGTGCTTTGATAATCTGATCCAGCGTTTTGGAATTTTCGTCAACAACATCATTTGTATACAGAATAACGTCCGGGTTGGAGGCAATCACATTTTCCTCGTTAATCTCATACCAACCTTCTTTATCAGCAGCAATATTCATTCCTCCAGCTACGGTGATCAGTTCATCCATGAACTCACCTTTACCAACCGTCCAGCCTGGGGAGAACTCGATGTATACTTTTTTCTTATCTTCTGGTTTTACGGCTTTGACCGCTTCGGTTACATCTGTTACATCCTGCTTCATCTGTGTAATCAGCTTCTGTGCCTGCTCTTGATGATCGGTAATTTTACCGAATGTTTCGATATTGTTTATCACATCGTCAATGGATTTAGGATCGGTTTTGAAAATGGTGATGCCCAGATCACGCAGCTTTTTCACTGCATCCTCACTCAATGAAATGCCTCCGAATACGATATCCGCATCTGCTGCAATAACGGATTCTTCATTCGGCTTGTTAATACCGCCCATTTTTGCTTTTGTTTTTGCCGCTTCCGGATAATCATCATAATCGGAAACACCAATAATTTCATTGTCCAACCCAAGGGCAAACAGAGACTCTGTTTCAGCCGGAGATACGGATACGATTTTGGTTGGTGCTTTTTCAAAAGTGAAAGACTCACCCGTTGCATCCGTAACGGTCAGTGGATATTGGGTTTTAAGATCCTTTTGTGTTTGCTCTTGAGACTGCTCCTGTGCAGGTTGCTGTGAGCTGCCCGCTCCTTCTTTTGTTGCGGTATTACCGCATCCAGCCAGCGCCAGTGCCAACATTGCTGCGCTCAACAGGGATGTGAGTGCTTTCCAGTTCTTAATCATTGATTTAAACTCCCCTTCTCTATCTGTACTATTGTTGTTGCTTTTGTTATATACACGATGCCACTCCGATTACAGTACCATTTTCCGATCGCTGTTACCCCCAGATTTTTTTAATTCCCTTATTCAAAAGGAAAAATTCGGTGATAAGCGTATGCTTTCGATGTAGCTTTCTTGTAGAAAGCTTTCAGGCGAGCACTTCGTTTCTCCGAATTGGTTCTGCACTCTCCGTTATACGTGTATAAAATGACTCCACCACATCGTGTACAACAAAAAAATCCCTGATCCTTAAAAGGATGAGGGATGACGTCTCGCATACGGCAATCCGGATACATGTTCAGCAGATAACTGTCCATGCGCACAGAATGGCCCGAAACGTTGTCCTTTCCTCGAAGGAACACCGGCTTGTACGTCCAGGGCTGGTAATCTGACTTACAGGATGGCTCCTGTTTCACAGTGGCGGGACCGTGCCGGATTTGCACCAGCTTCCCCATTTTACCCTTGTGCGCACCATAACTTGTCCTTGTTCACCTTGAACATTAGCTTTGCACGAGGGACCCTTGGTCGTTAAAGATGGTTAATTCAGATCAAACATTTTCGCAGTGCTCTTCGCACGAATCACGTCAGTTCAGGCCTCTCAGCACATCACACTAAATATGTCCGTCCGAGTCACACTTCTGTTGTGATTATAGGGTATATTGCACCACCTTACAACCCGATGTACGGAAAATTCACTCGTCTGCCAAGCCAGTGATCCCCTTGCTTTTCAAGATCAACCTGAATAGCCTGTCCAGGGATGACATGTGTATCCCAAAACCCCACGCCGTTGATGAGCCGGGACATCATATAACGGATCACACCTCCATGTGTCACAATAAGTGTCTTGTGTGAATTTTTATGTGAATGCTCCGACCAGATATGTTCGTGCAGAAAAGAATCCACTCGTTCCGCGAAAGTCCGCCACGCTTCTCCTTCAGGGGGGAATACCTTGCGGGGATCATCAATCCAGCTCCGGTACAAGAGATTATCCTTCAATTGCTCATAATTCAGGCCTTCCCATTGTCCAAAATGATTCTCGCGCAGGCGCGAATCAAACGCCGCTTGCTCAATCATCTGCGGTGCAATGTGTGCCAGCGTCTGACGGCAACGAAGCAGATCACTGCAATACACCGCATCCCATGTGAGATTGCGGCACTGCTCGCTCAGCAGAGCCAGCTCTTCTTGCGCGTCAGGCAACAGGCCAATGTCGGTATGGCCCAAATATTTTTTTTCCACATTCCACTGGGTTGTTCCATGACGGATCAGTACGATGCTCCGCTTCGACGAAAACTGTTTTGATCCAAGCTGTTCTAATTCCTTAATTACCACAACAACGCACCTCCTGCTAACCACACACCCCAGGTTGCCAAGAAACAAAGGCTCACAAAAGCTCCCGCTGACCAAAACATCAGTCGTGTCGTTCGCACGATATCTTCCGACTCCATCGGCCGCGCAGCTTCGCCCATATAAGCTCGAAATGAAGCAACGCCGTGATACACGTTATGCCCGCCCAGCCGAATGCCTAGCGCTCCAGCCACTGCCGACTCGGGAAAACCGCTATTCGGGCTGGGATGCAGCCTCGCGTCCCGAGAAACCATACGCGCTGCGCCTTTGGCATCCAGTTTTAGCACCCATGCGCCTACAATTAACAGCAGAGCGGTCACGCGCGCGGGAATCCAGTTAGCCCAATCATCAAGCCGGGCGGAGGCCCAGCCGAGATGCAGATATTTATCATTTTTATATCCAACCATGGAATCCAGCGTATTGACGGCACGGTAGGCCATAGCCAGCGGAGCACCGCCAATGAGCGCATAGAATAGCGGCGACACAATGGCATCCACAATGTTTTCCGCAACGGTCTCCACCGTTCCCCGAACAACCTCCGGCTCGTCCAGATGCGCCGTATCACGTCCAACAATCATGCCGAGTGAACGCCTGGCTCCAGGCCAATCCTGCTGTTTCAGGTGGCGGTACACTTCCATGCCTGCATCACGCAACCCTTTGGAAGCAATCGTTGTTGCGATCAGGATAATTTCGGCTGCAGCCGCCAAGATCGGATGAATCAGACCCAGCAGAAGGAGAAGACCCCATGTGACAGCAAAAGCCCCCCCTGCAATCAAGATCGGGAACCAGATCCCCGCTTTTTTCAGTCCCATATCTGTATGTACACGTGCACGAATAACACGCTCCAGTGCCGAGATGCTTTTCCCCATGCCGATAACGGGATGCGGAATCCAGCGCGGGTCTCCGATGCATCGGTCTAATATGTATGCAAGAATGATGATCCAAGCTCCAGACATGCCAATCCAGAACGATGATGTCCATAGATGCTCCAATTCAAATGTCATTACTGTGCCCGTTCCTTTCTTTCCATCGCAATCCGGCCTGAAGGCTTTCTGTCACCGTGTCATATACCAGTCTGCCGATAACCGCGCCCAAAGCAGTAGCCGTACCCGCATATGCGTGAATCGGCTTTGTTTCATGCTCGTCCTGACGTACAGCAAGTACAATGGCATCGGTTGTTGTACCTGTGGCAGGAAGTCCGTTCTCCATATCGGCAATACCTGCATCGGCAAGAGCAGCAGCCTTGGCCTCCACTGCCGTCTGAACCGCATTAACCATCGCCCCTGGGGTCATCTGTCCGTTGAACCACAGCATGATATTAATCGTACCGGGGATATATGAAATTCTGTTTTGTTTTTCCCCATGCACATCAAAAACAGTTCTCTCCGAACTTGCCCGTGCTGCATTGGATACGCCTGCAGTCGTACAGCACAACAGACCGAATGCTGAACTCGTATACTCCTGAATGGAGGTATGCTCCATTCTGACCGCAGTTAACAACCCTGCACACTGATCGGCTTGCTCTTGCCATTCATACAGCGCCTCTGCGATATCACGGGGTGGATCATCACATCGGTAGTGTTTGTCCACATAGATGTTAAATACACGATTTAATTCGAGCATACCACCGCCGTATACTGCGCTGGAAAGTGCGAGAGCAGGTTGTGGGCTCTGTGCTTTAACATGCCGTTCATGAGCAGAGATGTGCAGACCCGGCCAGGAAGAGGATACATAGATATTCTCGTCTCTTTTTCCATCTGTAAAATAGTCATAAAACGGGAGTGTCACAACCGCTTCCCTCCCTTTGTTTTTTCAAAATGTTGCGTATGATCCTGCTGACTCCCCTGATCGGCAGATGCCGGATTCACGTCCAGATCCCCGCTTCGTTCAAGCACACTTCTGAGTCCGTCAAGCAACCTGTCGTTGGCTTCAGCACCTTTGACCGCAAAGCGTACATGTCCTGCCTCAAGCCCCGGATACATGGCACAGCTGCGAATCAGAATGCCCCGCCGCCCCAAAGCTTCCTGCACGGAAGCCGCTGTCCAAGGTTCCGGCACACGCGCCAGAATAAAATTGGCTTCACCCGGCGTTACACTGCACCCACACGACTCCAGTGCTTGGATTAAACGTGTCCGTTCATGTGTAATTTGCGATATCGTGTCCTGCTCGAAATGTTCCCGGCTGCGCAGACAGGCTTCTCCTGCAATAAGAGCCAGTCCGTTGACGCTCCAGGTGACCTGTTTCTCCGTCATCGCCTGTATGTATCTTGCGCTGCCTATGGCGTACCCGAGTCTCAAACCCGGAATCGCATAAAACTTCGTCATCGAACGGATGATGATCACATGCGAATATTTATTCAGATCTGGAGCAAGTGTCTGTCGCAGGGACGGTGAAATAAAGTCGATAAAAGCCTCGTCAATAACGAGCACTGTATCCGTCTCTTCGGCTTTGCGGGCGAGCCTGTGAAGCACCTCCACTGGATATTGCACACCGTTCGGGTTGTTGGGCTGTCCAAGAAAAAGCAGGTCTACCTTTTCCATCAACTGTTCGATACGTTCAGGCGCCGCTTGCCAATTCAGTTCTTCAAGGCCTTCCGTATGCAGAACCTCCGCACCAAATTGCCGTGCCAAAGCGCGATATTCCGAGAAACCCGGTTCCACCGTGCCAACCTTGCGCGGAGCAAGTGCCAGCAGGATCAATGCCATACTTTCAGCCGCACCATTCCCTACGGAAATCTGCTCTTGTGTTACTCCCAAGCGTTCGCTCAGGAGTGCTTTGAATCCCCGATGGCCCGGGTCAGGGTAACGAAGCACCGAATGCAGACCTTGCTGTAATGCTTCCAAAACCTCTTTGGGAGGACCTAATGGGTTGATATTAGCGCTAAAATCCAGAAAATCCGCTGCCCTCCCACCAAACCTCGAAGCTGCGGTCTCCACATCTCCACCATGTCCGAACACTTCGATATAACCGGTCATTCTTCCGTCATCCTCTCTGTATGTTCTTTTTATTATGGATGGCATAGGAGGGATGGGTCAATCCTGCATTCCTTCTCCATTCATCTGTTTATCATAAGTCAGTCCAATTCCATCGTGTCTACTTGTTTTCTTTGTGTCCCAACGACAATTCGTTTACAATAGAAGAGGAATTTCAGGACTTCGGTTTTCTGATTCTTTTGCACGAGTATCACTACATAAGGGGCTAAGCGCCTCTCACATACATTAATGGAGGAATGACCATGCTGTTTGTAGATAACCAGGGCATTACAGATCCTTCTGTAAACCTCGCGATTGAGGAGTACATTTTGAAACATTTGCCGATGGAGGATGACAGCTACCTGCTGTTTTACATCAACCGTCCGTCGATCATCATTGGCAAACACCAAAATACGATTGAAGAGATTAATATCGAATACGTTCAGGATAACGGTGTGCAGGTGGTGCGTCGTCTTTCCGGAGGGGGAGCAGTGTATCATGATCTGGGCAACCTGAACTTCAGTTTCATTACGGCGGATGACGGTCAATCCTTCCACAACTTCCGCAAATTCACCCAGCCTGTGGTTGAAGCGTTACAAGAACTTGGCGTTAATGCCGAATTGACCGGGCGCAATGATCTGCAAGTCGGTGAAAAGAAAATTTCGGGCAACGCACAATTCGCCACCCGCGGACGCATGTTCAGCCACGGTACCTTGATGTTTGATCTGAATCTGGAGCATGTTCAGGCTTCTCTGAACGTCAATCCCGAGAAATTCAAATCCAAGAGCACCAAGTCGGTACGCAGCCGCGTTGCCAACATTCGTGATCTGATTGACACCAACCTGACGATTGAAGAGTTCCGTGATGAGTTGCTTCGTCACATTTTCCGCATGGAGCCGCAGGACGTTCCTCAGTACAAGCTGACTGAGAAGGACTGGGACAAAATCAAGGAAATCTCGGCCGAGCGTTATAACAACTGGGACTGGAACTACGGCTTGTCACCGGAAAGCAATGTAAAGCATACCCGCAAATTCCCGGTAGGCATCATCGATCTGCGCATGAACATCAAGGATGGACGCATCGAAGATATCAAAATCTTCGGCGATTTCTTCGGTGTTGGCGATGTAGCGGATATCGAGAACATGTTGCGCGGCAAGCGTTATGACGAGACTGAGGTTCGCTCCGCACTGGAAGGTCTGGATGTGAAGCATTACTTCGGCAACCTGGAGCTGGAAGACTTTATCGGTCTTGTTTTCCTGGAAGAGTAATAAAGCAAATACGACATTTAGATGGGTATAGATTGTTTGAACGAAATAGAATCACAGCAACGGAGAGGACAGAAAAAACCTGGAAAAGCGAAGCGTTCGCCTAAAAGCTTTCTGCAAGAAAGCTACATCGGAAGCATATGCTTATCACCGGATTTTCTCTTTATGAAATATAAAGATCAAAAAAATCCGGGGATAACAGTGATTGAAAGGTTATTCTGTCATCGTAGTTTTTGCGTGAGACTGTTTCGTTCAATGAAATAGAAGCAGATAAAAAAGGAGAGAAACATCGCATGACTTACAAACTGATTGCCATCGACATCGATGACACCCTGATTAACGACAACAAGGAAGTTACACCCGCTACGCAAACGGCTTTGGAACAAGCGGTAGCACACGGCGTAGTTGTAACCCTCGCTACAGGACGTGCTTACGCTTCCGCACAGGCACTTGCTCGCCAAACCAAGCTGAACGTGCCGATCATCACATATCAAGGTGCATTGGTAAAGAACTTGCTGGATGAAAAGGTGCTCTATGAGCGCTATGTACCGCAAGAAGCTTCCCGCAAACTATTTGACTACTGTCTGGAGAAAAATCTGCACCTGCAAACATACATTGACGACAAGCTGTACGCTCGTGAGGAAAACCAGAAACTGCTCGATTATGCCAAGTTAAACGGCACACAATATTACATCGAGTCTGACTTCATCAAAGTCATTGAACAACCAACGCCAAAACTGCTCATCATCGACGAGCCTGACTATCTGGATCAAGTAGCTGTAGAGCTGCGTGAGTTGCTCGGACCTGAAGTGCATATTACCAAATCCAAGCCTTATTTCCTCGAAATCATGCATAAAGAAGGTACGAAAGGTCATGCTCTGACGTTCCTGGCTGACCACTTTGGTCACCAACTCAGCGAGTGTATCGCCATTGGCGACTCCTGGAACGATCACGAGATGCTGGAAGTCGCTGGTCTGGGTGTAGCCATGGGCAATGCCATCCCTGCGCTGAAAGAATTAGCGGACTATATTACAGCGAGCAACAACGAAGACGGCGTAAAAGAGGTTATCGAGAAATTTGTACTGAACACAAAGTAAACATAAGACGTTAACAAAAAAAACAGTCCGGATAACACAAAAATGTGTGGTTCCAGACTGTTTTTTATTATTTTTGTTTTGAGAGCAATATGGCAGTGAGTAAAGATAATTGAAGTGATATCGTAATCGCTATTGATAAAATGACACGATTTGTATCTGGAACTGCGACCAAAAACAAAACGACAAAAAATACAATGAGAGAAATAATAATACTAGCTATGAAATTTAACATTGTGTTTTTCATGTTATCCCTCTTATTCGCTCATGGCATGTTGAAAAGTTTCCAGCAGCTTCTCGATCTGTTCATCATGTTCCAGCTGAAATGATGGAATGAGCTCATCTATCCTCTGCTGGAACAGCTCGGGATCTTGTACACCAAGCTCTGCTCTTAACGCCATTTCTTCCTCGGAACCATTGTCATTCAGGATCATCTTCAGTACGCCACCATTGAAATATTCACCCGGAGGAAGAATCAAAGCATTCGTCAGAAACTGTATGAAAAAAAGATGAGTATCTTTTTCATACATCGCCTTTTTCATCGCCTGCTTCGTAAACAAATTGATATATTTCTGAGCAAAAGTAACCCCTCGTGGTTGAGATGACCCAACATGTTCAACACCTCTCCAACGCAAGTCAGCTACAGAACTAAGCCACCATGCCGGTTCAATGGCTTGCTGCATCCGACGCAGCACTTTGAGCTCAAACTTCGACTCAGGATGTACTCGCTGCAGCTCCAAACATTTTCTTATCGTATCGGCTTCAATGGCAGCAACCGTCATTCCTTGTCCATGAATCGGATCAAAGCTGCAAAATGCATCGCCAAGGACGAGTAATCCGGAAGGCCAGTCCTCCATGCGTTCATAATGTTGACGGATAGACTCGGAAATGCGGTATCCCCTCGGTCCCTGGAAAGGTTCCAGCCGTTCCGCCAACTCCATGATTTCATTTGAAGCAAACAGATGCTTCATTTGTTCCTGAAACTCATCGGGATGGGTCGAAGGATATGCATCTCCTCCTGCATTGAAAAGCAGCATTCCAGCGATATCATTTTCAATGCGCCACAACATACCTGCACGAATACCTTGCTCGGGATCTGATTCTGTCAATATCGTTTTCCATTCGTTTTGAATAAGAGATGGTATCTTATAATACCGGGTACTGTAGCCAAGAGATACCTTCAACACCTCGGGCTCCGGTACAGATAATCCGATCTGATCAAGCCATTTAATCAATTTGGAGGAACGCCCTGAGGCATCAATCACCATATCAGCCCGTCTTTCTTTCCGACTCTCCGAGCGTCTTTCCTTTGTATAAACGCCTATAATGGAACTCTGATCTTCCGAAACCATCAGCCCGGTAACTTCCGTATTCGTTAAAAAGCGGATATGACTTATATTCTGCACTCGCTTCCGCAGTACCCATTCCAGCAAGGGTCTGCTGCTTGATGCAATTTCGATGAAAGAAGCATTCACTTTATGATTAAATTTACCGTATTTATTTGCATTCACAATCTCTTCTTCATGTGAAGGAATGGCGCCAAGTGCAATCAATTCATCATTGTACCCGGGAAAGTAATGCTCCAGAATGAGTCCGCCGCGCGGTAATACCCGATGTGGATGAAAAGATTGAGGGACTCCCTGCCGGTTCGACGGCTCAGAAGGCAATTCATCTCGCTCGATAATACATACCTCATCATAATAATCAGATAACATTCTTGCAGTGATTAACCCCGCAATCCCTGCTCCGATCACCACAGCTCTTTTCATATCAGACATCTCTCTTCCATCCTTTCTATGACGTTAGATTTTATCTACACTTGTAGAGTAATCAAAATATTTCTTATAATACTAATATATAGTTAAAATATCTTATTTAGTAATAATCAATTTAAGAATAATATATAGTTAAACTACAATAAGGAAATGGTGTAGATGAAAATAATTGGAAAAATAACGGATTTGAGAGTTGCTCGAACTCAAAAACTGTTGACGATGGCCCTTTTGACTCTGTTATGTGAGCAAGGCCAGCTATTCAGTAACATTACGGTTAACGAAATATGCGATAAAGCCATGGTGCACCGAACAACGTTCTATAAACATTTTGAAGATAAATTCGCGCTGTTGTCCTCTACCCTGACTTCGCTCCTTCAGGATTATTTACAAATGAACGTGGAAGACAGACTGCGACAGCCTATGCAAAGTATCGCTACAATTTTGTCAGGCAATGTACTGGAGAGAATGGTCCAAAATCAAAAGAAGGATGAGGGATTCAAACATTTTTTCAGAAAATACATCGAAGAAATATTCAAGCAGGATTTTATGGAATTAAAAAATAGAGGTAAACAATTCTCACTTCCCGTAGAACTTGCAGTCGAGTTTCACTCAGGGGTTATTAGTTTACTTGTGAATTGGTGGATACATCATTTTGAAGAAAATATTACAGCTGAACAGATGGATGAGTATTACTATCTATTGGTTAACGAGAAAATCTTGTTGAAATAACAAATAGCTCAATCTGAAATTAACTACTGATTTCCAGATTGAGCTGTTAAAAAGACACTAGAATAGGTGGAATGAAGAAATCACTTTACTAAACAGATTCAGAAGTTCGAACGTTCGCCCTCACACGCTTTCCTTTCTTTAACCAGTTGTTTACCTTCTCATTCATTGTTAACAGCCCCGAGATAACCAAAACGACACCGACCCACGTCACCCAACTGACATGTTCTCCGTACACGATCGCACCGAGCCCAACGGCAATTGGTGGCGATATGTATAACCAGGTTGCTGGGAACAGCGGATTAGTGCGTGACATAATCCAATAGAACAGACTGTGCCCGACCATTGAACCGATGACCGTCAGATAGATTACGGACGACACTGCCGGCAGTACATCCAGTGCCGACATATTCCAGGATTCCGTCAGTGCAGAGAGGATAAATAACAACACACCGCCATACATCATCTGCACCGCATTAATGGCAACAGGATTCATGTCACTGAATTGATGAATGACTTTTTTGGAATATAACGTACCTGCGGAATAACAGACTTCCCCCACCAGCACCGCGATGCATCCCCACAAAAATAAAGAGCCTGCACCAAGCGATACGCCTGGCAAAACGACTAGTACAACACCTGTAAACCCGATCAAGCAACCAATTAGCATGCGGGCAGAGGTTTTCTGCCGTAACAATGCCGTTTGCATAAGCATAATCATCAGCGGCCCTGTTGCCGATAGAATAGCGCCAACACCGGAACTGACATGCTGCTCTGCCCAATATAACGTGGCAAAGGTCGCAAATGTTAGACCTGCACCTGTAATCAGCATTTCTTTGCGGAATAACAGGGACAAACTCACTTTCCCCTTCATCCACATCCAAGTAAACATTAAAGCTCCCGCAATCACAAACCGCAGTCCAGCAGATAGAAAAGGCGGCATGCCTGCCTCCACTCCAATTTTAATCGCCAGAAACGTTGTTCCAAAAACGAGACACATTACGGTAAATGCAATCCCTACCATGTTAACCACTCCTTTATCTGTTCTCCATCATAGCTCATGGTCTACAGAACAGAATGAACAAAATAGAACAGTTATCTCTCATTAACTGTTACAATGGAGATCAAAAGGAGCGTGGGCCGGGTGAGCAAAACGGTAATGATGGCAGACAACAGCATGAAACGGTACGAGCAAGTTATCCACTATCTCATGGTACGGATTGAGGCAGGGGAGTGGGTTGAACAGGAAAAACTGCCTTCGGTACGAAGCTTATCCGAACTGCTCGGCGTACACCGGCTAACGGTTTTCAAAGCGTATCAGGAGTTAAAACAGCGTGGGATCGTCTATGTTAGAGACAAATCTGGTTATTACGTCAGTCCAGCCAAACCACTAGCCGATACAGATCAGGGAGATGATCCCTCCGTGTCTGCCTGGCTCCATTGGGACACACTTGACCGGGTCCAATCACTGGAAGCGGAATATCAGTTTTCCAAATCATTAATCGATCCTGCACTATTGCCCAACCGATATTGGGGCGAGTTAATGCGCGATCTGTTAGATCAATATCCTCGTCTACTCGGTACGTATTCAACGATCCAAGGCGATTTAGAGCTTCGTACCAGTCTGGCCACCCATTTGACGGCCAAAGAACGCTTCTACCTGTCCTCTGACGAAGTGCTGATTACATCCGGTGCTCAACAGGCGATTGATGTCATCTCCCGTGCACTGGTCAAGCCTGGAGATCGGGTACTGATTGAGCGACCAACTTACGGCCCTGCCATGGAAATTTTCCGCAAACAGGGTGCACGGCTTGTTTTTACCGACATCCATCCCGAAGGGTATGATCTGGAGCAGATTGAACATCTGATGAAAACAGAAAAACCACGCCTCTTCTATATGACACCGACGTTCCAAAACCCGACAGGCATCAGCATCTCTGTAGAGCAACGCAAACAGCTGCCTGAGCTGGCTGAACAATATGGCTGTTTCCTGGTGGAGGATGACAGCACATATGATATTTATTTTAAAGAGAAGCCACCTGCGCCGATCTTCACTTATGATACTTCCGGACATACATTGTACATACGCAGCTACAGCAAATATGTTGTTCCGGGTCTGCGTATCGCAGCCATCATGTGCCGTTCACATCTCATGGCAGGACTCCAGGCGATCAAAGCCCTGACAGATAACGGATCACCGCTCCTGAATCAGAAGCTGTTTCTTCGTTATTTCCAGTCGGATCGTATGCATCAGCATCTGTCCAAACTGCGAACTGCGCTTCAACTTCGAATGGAGGTCATGGAGCAGTGTCTGCTGGATACGGACTGGGCATGGACACGTCCTGAAGGGGGGCTGAATATCTGGGCAGTGCTCCCAGAGGGTATCGATACAGGCAGGTTATTGCACCAAAGTATGGAGCACTCCATTGCTTTTGTACCTGGAACCGTATTTGATCCCTCCCCCACTTCAGGAAATCGTAAGCTTCGCCTCTCCTTCTCTTATGCCCGTGAGCAGCAAATCCGGGAAGGCATGGACAGACTGATCACCTTAGCGGCGAGAAGTTAAAAACGAAACTTCGTTTAGGATCGACATTGAGGGCCTAAGAGCAACAGAGATACGAAGGAGTACCACTGTGGGTACATTCAGAATCCTGCACTCTTTTAAGACTTGCCGAGGTTTAATTCACTCCTCAAACTTCCTTATCCGGCGTGGATTCCACAGTCGGTCAACGAAAGCTCAGAGATTCAACGAAAACGGGGAATTGTGTCCAAGGCTTAGGTCAGACAACTTTTTGTCTATCATCAAACTGGCTGTTTCCTCTGTGAGCACGTCAACGTCAACGTCAACATCCACCTCGTGCCAACGCTAACGATCACCAGAAAACTTATGTGGTCTTTTTTCACGAACTAAAAAATGTAACGATCACCATGGAGCTTATTTCAATGAAAACGAGCTATTGAGGCCTGTTTTCCATCGAAATAATTAAAATAGCGTCTCCTGAGATCGTTACATTCCGAAATCACCTGAATTGTAGCAAATAGGGTCATCTGTGATCGTTAGCGCTCGACTCCCCCTGTGGCACACCTAGATTTATATAAGTCAATAGTCCATAAAGCAAATCGCTCACAGATCTTTTCTCTCAAATAACCGGATCGTGACGACATACGATACAAGAAACAGAGCCACTACGGCTACGGCAATCCCCAAGATAATTGGCGTTGTAATAAGCCCTTCTTTACCCGCAACATCAAGAATAAACGCAGTCGGTTGAGCAAGAACAATTAAACAAACGAAGAAAACCGT
The DNA here is from genome assembly GCF_003719335.1 of Paenibacillus amylolyticus. Lineage (GTDB taxonomy): Bacteria > Bacillota > Bacilli > Paenibacillales > Paenibacillaceae > Paenibacillus > Paenibacillus amylolyticus_D. The sequence goes on along the minus strand of NZ_RIAS01000002.1, from coordinate 611,413 downwards.
ATTGATAATGCCTGCTCCCTTTTTACTGAGTGCATAGAAAAGTGGCATATAAATAGAGACCAGTATACATACCAACCCCATAGAAATGAGGATATCTAACAGGGAATAATGAGGTTTGTTGAGTTCAGGATAATTCAGGTTAACAATCTTGTGAATGCCGAAGGATACAAGGACTCCAAACAGGGAATAGAGAATGGAAGACAGGTACTTTGCTTGCACGATCTGTTTGCGACTGACCGGAAGTGTAACTAAAAAGTTATGATTATGGTTTTTGATGTCCACCATCGTAGCTAGCATAATCGAGCCAAAAGCCGTATAAATCCCCACGAGATACATGGACATTTCCATCTTCGGAATAAACGCCCAGCTGAAAATCACCACATACAGAGCAATAATCCACAACGAACTTCTCAGTGCAATAAAGTCTTTGCGAAGCAGATTAAGCATGTTGACGCCCCCCTTTTGCCGTGAAATAAATCAAGTCTTCCAATGCGGGCCTATGCATAAGAGCCTCACTGCCAAACATACGCTGCGCCTCCGCTTTGTTGTCCGATAACGCTTCAAAACCAATCGATGTTTCACGTATGCCAATGAATTGACGCCGGGTATCAGCATCCAGCAGATCCATATCCCCTTTCACAATGATGTAGCGCTCAAGCACGTCGTCTTTGGCTTCATTGAAAATCAGCTTGCCTTGATTAACAAAAGCGATATAGTCCGCGATCCGCTCCAGATCCGTCGTAATATGTGTCGAGAAAATGATGGATTTGGTCTCGTCCTGAATCATGCTGGCCAGTAGATCAAGCAACTCTCTCCGAAAAACTGGATCAAGACCGGATGTTGGTTCATCCATGACAAGCAGATCGGCATCATGAGACAGAGCAACGGCAAGCGAGAATTTGATCTTCATGCCCTTAGATAAATCCTGGATTTTCTTTTTCGGAGACAATTCGAATTGCTCCAAATAACTCTTGAATACGGCATGGTCCCAGCGACTGTAAAAAGGGGCAATTAAACGTGACATCTCCCTGATGGTCAAATGTTCATAATAAAAGCATTCATCGGACACAATACCGAGCCGCTGCTTGACAGCCACATCACCGCTCGGATTCTCACTGCCCAGCGTTCGCACTGTCCCCTGATCAGGATGGATGAGTCCGGTAATCATTCGGATTAATGTGCTTTTTCCGGCTCCGTTTGGGCCAATGAGCCCTGTGATAAATCCCTGCTTCACATCCGTGGATATGTTATCCACCTTAAATAACGGATACCCCTTCGTAACATTCCGCAATTCTATCGCATTCATCGTGCCTATTCCTCCTCTAACAACAAAGTAAGATGTTGAATCAAATCCTGTGCGCTCATGCCCAGTTCCTTGCTCTCCTGGATAACCTCAAGCATCTTCGCTTCTAACTGCTTCATACGTCTCTCCCGGATAAAATCCTGATTTGCACCGGATACAAAACTTCCCTTGCCAACCACGGAATCAATTAACTGTTCCTTTTCCAGCTCTTCATATACACGTTTCGTTGTAATGACGCTGACTTGCAAATCCTTCGCAAGTTGACGGATAGAAGGCAGGTGGTCTCCTGCTGCCAGTTCTCCGTTCAGAATGCTCTGCCGAATCTGGGATAAAATCTGGATATATATGGGATCGCTTGATGCATTGGATATCCGTATATTCATGTTTGTTCCTTCACCTCATTGCCATTGTTTCATATAAATAACCAAGCATATTGTATATATATAATATACACACTATACCTGGTTAAGGTCAACCTTTTTTATCCATTTTCTTCTCTCCATCAGAAAAAAACAAAAAAAGAACGACAGTCCCCTGTCGTCCAAATCTTTTCATTCCTTATTGCGCTTATATTTGTTTTCTGTGCCACTCGCTTCGTCAATTTCATCTACGGTGACACTACGCACCTGTAACAACCTTATCCACCAGACCGTATTCCACTGCTTCGGCTGCGGTGAGGAAATAATCGCGGTCAGAGTCTTTTTCAATGCGCTCCAGCGGCTGGCCTGTATGGTCTGCAAGCAACTGATTCAGACGCTGGCGGTGCTGGATAATACGGTTTGCATGTATCAGCATATCAGATGCCTGCCCGCGTGTGCCTCCATGCGGCTGATGAATCATAATCTCGCTGTTCGGTAACGCCATTCGTTTCCCCTTCGTGCCGCCCACCAGCAAAATCGTACCAAAACTCGCCGCCATACCGGTACAGATCGTCGATATATCCGGCTTCACAAACTGCATCGTATCATAAATCGAGAATCCCGCTGTAACCGATCCCCCCGGACTATTAATATACATCTGAATATCCTTATCCGGGTCCTCGGCACTCAAAAACAACAATTGAGCCACGATAGCATTGGCCATCTGATCCTCAATCTCTCCCGACACCATAATGATGCGGTCTTTCAACAATCGCGAATATATATCATAACTCCGCTCGCCGCGAGCAGTTTGTTCTACAACATACGGTACTACGTTCATATATGTCGCCTCCTTATATTAGGCAGCCATGATGACCGTATACCCACCTCCAAAAGACATCGAATTCGTGCTCGAAGCGGCATAACCGTACATCACTGGCTGCATCGCTTTAGACGGCAGAGTCTGCTGCAGAATCATACCCGCCACAGCCATCGGATCTTCCGTGCGATTCAGGCACAGATCAATTAGACGTGCAGTATCCCCTTGACGGAAAGCCATCAGATAACTGCGGAGCTGCTCTTGCTCCAGATCAGCGGGCTCTTCCATCGTCCCCTGTTCCAATGCAGCATCCATCCCTGCTTCCACCAATTTATGCCTGACCTTGCTCAAAGCTGTGCGGGCACGGTTTAATGCTGCTTTTACGGCACCTTCGGTTGTACGCAGCATCTCAGCAGTTTCTGCCGCCTTATATCCCATGATTTCACGTAATATATAGATCGCACGCTGCCAGGGCGGCAAGGTGTGAATCAATAGTTGTACCGCAGATTCCATCTCTTCAAAGGATTCCTCTCTCGCAAATTCAAACATGACAGGTTTCATCTCGTCGAGTATAGAGCGCAGCTTTTCTTGCTTACGAATACCGTCAATCCATGTATTGCGTGCGATACGAATCAGATAAGCCTCCCAGTTAAACGACGTGTCTGTTCTTTCCGAAGCTTGCGCCACCGCAGATGATAATCCCTTAAGGCAAGTTTCCTGCACAAGATCCTCTGTCTCTGTCACCGACTTGGTGAGTGACATGCAGTATGCATAAAGCGAAGCCATTAGTTCAGGCAATACATCGTGCAACGCTGGATTTGGAACACGTTTACCTTCAGCACCGTCTCTACAATCAATGGCATCAGTCTGATTAACTGCTATAGCTTGATGATGGTTTTGACTTCCTTGATTCGTTTGATTTATCGCCTTCAATTTATCGTTTCTCATGGCTGTGACTAGGTTCATTTCATAGACTTCGCAATCTGCGGACTTCACAAAGGCCATCTCGGGGGCCCCCCTTTGCTGGTTCCTGATTAAGTGTTTCATTATGTAAACGAAGAACCTCCTGTAAAGGATACGCTCTTCTTCATTTATTTTTTCAAAACAAAACTATTCCTGGATCTCAAATTATCCACTTTCATTGCTGAATCCCGATTTCACATCGAATCCTAACCCAGTGCCACCGTCATGCCCGTTCGTGCTATGGTGATGCCCTCATCCAGTTTATAGTTCTGCCTTACATCTACATCATGAGACATATGTGTAAAATAGGTGTGTCCCGGCTTCAACACTCGCAAAAGCTCCTGCGCCTCCTGCATATCATACACCGAACGCGTCGAAAACTCCGCCAGCTCATGTACAAAACTCGTCCCCAGAACCAGCAGATCCAGTCCATGCAACAGTTCCTGTTCTTCTTCCTTCAAATCTATGGCATCCGAACAGTACGCCCACGCATACTCCTCACGCTCCAGCCGATATGCATACGAAAAACCGTTATGTCCATGACACACTTTCCAGGAACGAATCTTCCATCCACCAAGTTCGATCCCATTATCGGTTTCCAAAAAATCCATGTGACGAGCTAGCCACGGAAATTGCCCCTGTATCGTAACGATTACCTCTCGCGGGGCATACAATCTACCCTTCACGCCTAGCCAGCGGCACGCATCTGCCCATTCTGGCAAACCGCCAATATGATCAAAATGAGCATGTGTAATCAGCAGCGTATGCACCATCCGCATTCCCTGATCTTCCATCTGAGAACGCCAGTCCGGCCCGCAGTCGATCATAAACATCCCGTCTACATGCTGATCTCGAAAGTCACCGCCCCCGTGAATCAGGACAGATGAACGTTTTCGTCGATTTTCCCCTGTCCGCCTTGCCTCCGTACATATCTCACAACTACAATATACCCGTGGGACACCCATGGCATCTCCTGTGCCCAGAAATGTGAGCTGATTCATTCCGCATTCCCCTCTCGCTCCCTGAAGCCTATTCAGCTCAGATGTGATGTCTCTTCATTCGTAATCAACATAGTTGTGCCTCAAATATTTTATGTAAATTGTAATCCCCTACCTCCGCTTTTGCAAAAAAAAGACTCCCCCACTCACAGCGCATCGCTGCTGCCGGGAAAGTCTGTCGTCTGATCTGGCTGGAGAAGCCCAGCCTCAGACATGATAGTTCCATATCCGTCCGCTCACACCAGCGCACGCAGCTTCAACGTCAGCTCACGGCCAGCAGGAACCTCTATGTTATCCGTAATGACCCAGTTCCATGCCAGACGTTGCTCTAGCACCTCAGCCTGTTCTGCGGTCAACTGCAAACCGGTGATGATCCCCTCACCCACCGTGAAATCCTTGTCTGCTTGCAGATTAAATGCTTTTTCCAGCCAGATGCCAAGCCCTCCACGCGTATTAAACGTAATTCGATATCCGTTCTGTAGAGCCCCTTCCAAGTTCTCACCATGCTCGTCCGCATACGAGAAAAACGTATCGTACCGATAATGCTCCTCGGATACGCTATCAAATGCCGCTACATCCTTGGCTTGAATCGCTTTTAATATATCCGCTTCTGACATGCCTTTGCCACGGGCTTGCTCCAGTCGAATCGCTGTGCTTTGGGACAATTTAATCTCTGTACTCATTAAGGTCACACCTTTCTGCAACTACAATTATGCCAACATGTGTATTAGTATACTTCCTATTATAACCTTTTCGTAGTAAAAAACCTCCATCTCGGCATGCCGCAAAATGAAGGTTCGCATTCCTATATAAGTTGAACTAGAGATTTTACACGGAACACTCCGATGACAGAATAACCTGGAGAGTAGCGGTTACAGGCCTGCCAGCACCTGATACCAGACTCCACGCTTGGAATACAGTGTCTTACGCACCTCATCCCATCCACCCAGATAGTTGATATCAAACAGCCCCGCTGGTGTCGGGAACGATTCTTTCGTCTCGGCAAATATGTCCGGGTCTACGGAGCGGAAGCCGTGTTTCGCAAATATACGCTGTGCTTCAGGTGTTCGCAAGTACGCGATAAAGGCTTCCGCCAGCTCCCGATTGCCATGTTTGTCGGCGTATTTATCCACCACCACTGCGGGATTTTCGATTAAAATCGTATTTTTCGGTACCACGATATCATAATCTACACCCTTGGCAATTCGGGCAAGCAGCTCATTTTCATACGTTACGATAACGTCTCCTACACCATATTCAAACGCAGCCATCGAGGAACGACCACTCTTGTCCAGGGATTCAACGTTCTGGTGTACCTCTTCCAGAAATGCTTTCGCTGCGGCAGGGTCTTTCTTGCCCTCTTTCTCCTCCGACAGCTTCAGTCCCGCACCATAGATCGCATTAATATCCCACTGTGCACCGCCAGATGTTTTCGGGTTAGGATACAGCACCTTCACGCCAGGCTTGGTTAAATCCTGGAAATCTTTAATCCCCAGTGGATTGCCTGCTCGTGTACCCAGCACAACGATTGAACGTGTAATCATGCCCTCATTCGGCGTTTGTTTCCAATCCGCAGTGACAAGCTTGGCCTTCACCAGTTTATCGACGTCACTTTCCATCGCAAGCAGGGCTACATCCGCTTCGAACCCGCCAACAATCGCTCTCGCCTGTGTTCCTGAAGCTTCATAGGATTCTTGAAAATTGATGGTCTGTCCCGTCTTGGCTTTCCATTCTGCCTGGAACTTGGGCAACAGTTCGCCTACCGCATCCTTCGCTACGCTATATGCACCGATAACCAGTGTGTTCGAAGAATCACCACTCGTAACTGTGGCTGTTTGTCCTTGCTCCTGCTTGCTGCATCCGGCAGTCACACAGACGAGCACAAGCATCAGAATGAAATATAGAGGATTGAATTTCTTCTTGTTTCGGCTCGTCGGCATGGCTGCTCCTTCTTTCTTTTCTGCTTTTTCCTTAACATCTTCCATTCTAGATCATGACTGGCATCGGATCTTCTTTCAATCGGTTCTCCACGACCCAGCTCACCGAGTCATTGAACATATACGCACGATGCACAAGTACACGAATCGTTTGCCCAATCTCCAGTGTCGTTTTCTCCAGAGAGCGATAGGTGATGAGCTTGTGGCCCTCCACCTCAACTTCAACCATCCATTCACTACCGCGGAAGTGAAGATGTTTTACGATCCCTTTTTCCGTTGCAGACAGCATGGTGAATTCATTCTTGAGTCCAATCTCGATGTACTCCGGTCGGATCAGTGCACGCGTATTGCCACCTTGCACCGCATGTTCGAAGCCTTTCAGCTGAGAGGCATCCTCTACCACCGTAGACTCCCCAATAAAGGTCGCCACAAATGGGGTCTGCGGATTTTTATAAATATTCCAAGGGGTACCCTTTTGCTCTAAACGACCTTGGCTGATAATCATAATCTCGTCTGCGACTTCAATCGCTTCATCCTGGTCGTGAGTAACAAAGATGGACGTGATGCCTACCCTTTCAATCAGCTCACGCAGCCATGAACGAAGCTCTTGACGAATCTTAGCATCAATGGCGGCAAACGGTTCGTCCAGAAGCAGTAACTGCGGCTCAGGCGCAAGCGCTCTGGCAAAAGCCACACGTTGACGCTGTCCACCCGACAGCTGGTGCGGATAACGCTGTTCGAAACCTTTCAGCCCAGTCAGCTCAACGAGTTCCATCACGCGATCACGAATCTGGGCTTTAGGTGTTTTTTTCACCTTGAGACCAAATGCAATATTATCAAAAACACTCATATGTTTGAACAACGCATAGTTCTGAAATACAAATCCAATGCCCCGTTCTTGAGGCGGTAGATGATTCACGACTTTTCCGTGGAACCGGATCTCCCCCGAGCCTGGGCTTTCGAGCCCTGCGAGCATACGCAAGATCGACGTTTTCCCGCCTCCGCTGGGGCCGAGCAAACCGATCAGATGGCCTTTGGCAATATCGAATGAGACATCTTTTACCGCATGAAAATCACCAAAGTGTTTGTTAAGATCACGAACTTCTACATGCATCTCAATGCACTTCCTTTCGCTTCTTGGCCCACTCCATCAGGAGCAGCAGTCCTACAGAGAAGGTTACCAGTACCAATGCCACACCGTTCGCGGCAGACACGTTGAAATTCTCTACATCCTGATACACCAGCGTTGTTGCTGTCTGCGTTTTATTCATAATGTTACCGGACACGACCAATACTGCCCCGAATTCTCCCAGTGAGCGCGCTACCGTCAGAACCAGACCATAAACCACTGCCCAGCGAATGGAAGGCCAGGTTACACTCCAGAACGTTCTCCAGCCGTAGGCTCCGAGTGTGGAAGCCGCCTCCTCCTGCTGCGAACCAAGCTCCTGCAAGACAGGCATGACCTCTCTTACCATCAACGGAAACGTAACGAACAACGTGGCAATAACCATGCCTGGAAAAGCGTATACCACATTAAATCCGATGCCCTCAAAAAATCCTCCCATGATGCTGTTCGGTCCAAGCAGCAAAACAATCATCAAACCGCCAATAACCGGCGATACCGCATAAGGTAAATCGACAATGCTGTTAAGCAACCCTTTCACCCGATCACTCAGCCAGCCTGCACGAACCAGATAAATCGCCATCATAATGCCAAACAATGTATTTAACAGGGTAACCACCAGAACGACCAGCCCTGTCATCATCAGTGCGTGAAGCGCCTCCGGACGCATAATACCTTTAACAAAGCCGCCAGCACCGTCCTCAAATGCGCCAATCAGAATCCGTCCGAGAGGAATGATCAACAGCAATGTGAACACTACAAACGTAAGTCCGATTAAGAGTCTTCTCATCTTCTTCTCCCCCGCATCTGTACGAGATTGATTAGCCAGAGGATCAGAAAGGAGAGTGTTAGCAACAATACGGATACCGCGGCCGCCCCTGTCGGGTTATCACTTTCAATCTCTCCATAGATGAAAACGGAAGCTGTTAGTGTTCTGCCTGGAATATTACCGGCAACCAGTACAACTGCGCCAAATTCAGCGAGCGCTCTGGAAAAAGCCAACATTCCGCCGCTAATCATGCCGGGAGCCATGGATGGAAGAATGACCTGCATGAACGTACGTGCCTTGGAAGCACCCATCGTGTATGAAGCCTCTTCCTCGGAAGGATCGATCTCTTCCAGCAAAGGCTGCACTGCGCGAATGACAAAAGGAAAGGTAACAAAGGTCATCGCAATCACAATTGCAGGCTGATGAAATACAATTTCAAACCCCATCGACTCAGCCAGTTTCCCGACAGCACTGATTGGGCCGAGCAACAGCATAATCATCAGACCGCCTACAGCTGTTGGCAATGCAAAAGGCAAATCGACAAGACTGTTAAGAAATGATCTGCCAACGAATCGATATCTTGTTAACACCCAGGCAATCATGGTTCCTAAGATCACATTAATTAAAGCGGCAACCACGGCCAGACGAACCGTTAACAGCACCGCCTTCCATGCAATAGGATCCATGATACTCTCAGCAAAATTACTCCACCCTTCAGAGAAGGAGTTGGCGTACACACCGATGATTGGAAGTACAATGAGTACGATGAAATATAACAATACGGTACTTCGAAAACCCCAAGTCCATCCCTTGTGACGAAGAACGGTGTTCATTACTGTGTTCCCTCCCAGCCTCCGGCTTTAACTCCGGTCGGCAGTCTACCTGATTTCATGCGATATTCCCCTGATTTGGATAAGTTTACTTTATTATTATTCCCATTAGTCTACTTGGTTTTTGCTTATCTGATACTTTACCAGTTTGCAGTGCTGATCGTCAATGCTTTTATTCGAACTATTTGATGCTCTGTTTAAACGAATCTCCCCATTTTCATAAACGAATTTAGTACATTAGATTGACGCAATTTCGTTCAATACTTGAGATCAAACATTTATGTATACATGTTATCCGTGCGGTTTGTTTAGCCTCGGGTGGTTAAGGTACAATCTAAAGAGTTAAAATTCAGGAAAGACATTACTACGTGAAGGAGTGATTAATTATGTTATATACGAAAAGCATATCAACATTTGCAAGAGATGAAATGAAGGAGATCACACGGGATGTTGAGCAGGTTGTACAAAGTAGTGGCATCCGGAATGGCACCGTGCTTATTTATTGCCCCCATACAACGGCAGGGATTGCCATTAATGAAAATGCGGACCCCGATGTTAAACATGACGTCTTGTTACGTCTCGATGAGGTGTACCCCTGGGAGCACCCTCAGTATCGTCATGCCGAGGGCAATACGGCCTCTCACCTCAAATCAATAACTACCGGTCCGTCACAGACTGTCATCCTGCATGAAGGCAGACTACTCTTGGGACGCTGGCAAGGGATCTATTTTTGTGAATTTGATGGGCCACGTCATCGGGAGTATTTCATCAAAATTATGGAAGGTTAAGTTTCATCTCAAAAAAGACAAACATAAACAGGCGTTCCACCCTTTACTGGGTTCAGGAACGCCTGTCGTCGTCTTCAGCGTGTACAGATATTATCTTTCGCATGATAACGTAATAAAGAGTTAACGTTATGATCAATCACCGCCTTGAAGTATGAGGACAAGCAAAAGCGGCAATTATTGCACGCCAGGCTGCTGACCCAAATTACGGCACAATACTTTCACATGAGACAATGCAGAGGATTCGATCTCCGCAAACGTCAAACGGTCTTGAATATAATAAGATATGAATCCGTGCATAGCCAGAAACAAAGTACGCGGCACATGCTCAATATCCTCTTCGGCACAGCCCTCTTCCTTCATATACTGCCGAATGATCGACGCAAACAGTTCGAAACAACGCCCCTGCTCCGTACGACAATAGGACAATAACTCCTCGTCTCGAATCATAAACATAATCTCGTATTGATATGGATTTTCCAGACCAAATCGAATAAACTCCATCAAAATATGCTCAACTTTGTTCACGCCGCCTGCAACCGGCCTGACCATGGCTTGCAACAGTAGGTGTCCCAGATGGTTGAAATCCTCTACCACGATCGCATAGAACAACTCTGCTTTTTCCTTAAAATGATAATACAGCGACCCATGACTATAGCCTAGATGCTGGCCGATGCTTCGCATCGAAATGGCGCGGTATCCTTTGGTAATAAAAAGATGCCTCGCCGCCTCCAGTATCCGCTCCCTCGACAACTCCTGTTCGACTGCTCTTCTAGCCATATATTTTATTCCCCTTCAATAAAATAAAGCCGCTGTCCCTCCGTGATCCGGGATTGTCCTTGCGTCAAATCCGTAATCCAGGCAATAAATGCCTCGGTTTCACTATCCGGCGGAAGACACGTTAACGTAACCTTATCGGTGAAAGCCGTTTCACCTGTACGCACTTCCCGGCCTCTTAACTCATTTTCCACTTTCCCAAGCCACGTATAATCCAGTTCTACAAATACTTCTCGATGCAGCACTTTGGTAATAACTTTTCCTGCTTCAATTGCTGCGACAGCTCCGTCTGTATACGCACGAATAAGTCCTCCAGCGCCAAGCATGATTCCCCCGAAGTATCGTGTAACGACAATCGCTACATTCTTCAATTGCTGATTCTTGATCACCTCAAGAATAGGTTTACCCGCTGTACCGCTCGGTTCCCCGTCATCAGACTGCTTCTGAATCTCATCCCGCTCGCCAATCATGTATGCTGAGCAGTTATGTGTCGCATTCCAATGTTTTTTCTTGATATCATCAATAAAAGCAATGGCTTCCTCCTCAGTTGTGACCGGCATGATATGACCGATAAACCGTGATTTTTTGATCACAATTTCCAGTTGGCCCGATCCTCGAACTGTTCGATAACGTTCCATCATTTTTAATCCAACTTTCCGTAAATCATCCATTTTACAAGAAAGCAGTTCCCCGCATATTGCGGATGAACTGCCTTGGTTAATGACATCCGGGAAACGATACCCTGCAAAAGCTCGCATTCCCGGATGGACTTAACAATCTTTATTTAACTATATGAGCGGAGCCGTGAATTATTCAGAAAGTCTCGCTTCGAGCGCTGCTTTCTCTTCTTCAAAGCCTGGTTTGCCCAGCAATGCGAACATGTTTTTCTTGTATGCTTCCACACCCGGTTGGTCAAATGGATTCACACCCAGCAAATATCCGCTAATGCCGCATGCTTTTTCAAAGAAGTATACCAGATATCCAAACGAATATGGAGTCATATCTGGAATGTTCACAATCAGATTTGGAACTTGGCCATCTGTATGTGCAAGCAACGTTCCTTGGAATGCTTTTTTATTGACGAAATCCATCGTTTTGCCTTCCAGGAAATTCAAACCGTCCAGGTCGTCTGCATCAGCTTCAATGGAAATGTGCTCGGATACTTCAGCGACTTGAATAACGGTTTCGAAGATGTTCCGGCTACCTTCCTGAATGAATTGGCCCATAGAGTGCAAGTCTGTGGAGAAATCCACCGATGCAGGATAGATCCCCTTGTAGTCTTTACCTTCGCTTTCACCAAAGAGCTGTTTCCACCACTCGGATACGAAGTGCAAGGACGGCTCGTAGTTCACCAGAATCTCTGTGCCTTTGCCTTTGCGATACAATGCGTTACGAACGGCTGCATATTGATACGCTTCGTTCTCCGCTACATTCGGATTGCTGTACTCTTTGGAAGCGTCAGCTGCGCCTTGCATCATTTCTTCGATGTTGATGCCCGCTGTTGCGATTGGCAACAAACCTACGGCTGTGAGTACGGAATAACGTCCGCCTACGTCATCCGGGATGATGAAGGATTCATAACCTTCTTCATTTGCCAGCTTTTTGAGCGCTCCGCGCTCTTTATCTGTTGTTGCGTAGATGCGTTTGCGAGCTTCCTCTTTCCCGTATTTTTTCTCCAGAGCTGCACGGAAAATACGGAAAGCAATCGCTGGTTCAGTTGTTGTACCCGATTTAGAGATAACGTTCACGGAGAAGTCTTTACCTTCTACCAGATCCAGCAAATGTGTCACATACGTGGAGCTGATGTTGTTACCAGCAAAATAAATCTCAGGAGTTTTGCGTTTGTCCTTCGGCAAGTTGTTGTAGAAAGAATGTGTCAGCATTTCGATCGCTGCGCGTGCTCCCAGGTATGATCCACCAATACCAATCACGATCAGCACTTCGGAATCACTTTGGATTTTAGCTGCGGCTTTTTGAATGCGGGCAAATTCTTCTTTGTCGTATGCTGTCGGAAGGTCGATCCATCCGAGATAGTCGGAACCTGTTCCTGTACCGTTATGAAGTTGCTCGTGAGCCAAACGGATCGGTTCAGCGAAATAGTCTACTTCGTGCTGGTTTACAAATTGCAAAGCTGTACTATAGTCAAATGTCACTTTTTTTGCCATGATCTCAAAAACCTCCTGATATCGGTATAATAATTCCGTTTTCCATGTTAAACAACTTGTCCTAAGGATACTTCAAATCCACCCTGCTGACAAGCTTACGCATGAACTTGGCTGTTAACAATCAAGAAGCAAAAAGGGCAAATCGAATCCGCAACACTGCGGTTCGAGTTCCCCTTCTTGTGTTATTCCGCCGGGTACGAGCAGACGTAGTCGGTAACGCTGCGTATCTCCAGTTTAAATTTGGATTCAGCAGGCACGTGGAATGTCGCTTGGCCTTGAATCTCTTGCCACTCTTCTTCACCAGGAAGCAATACTCTCAGATCGCCGGACAGAATCTCCATAATTTCGCGGGAACCTGTGCCGAACTCATAGTTACCTGGAAGCATGATGCCCAGCGTCACTTTGCTGCCATCCCCCAAAATAACCGTTCTACTGGTTACCTGACCATCATAATAAATGTTGGCCTTTTTCACTACACTGACTTGATCGAATTGTGACATGCGTACCCGCTCCCCTGAAGTTAATGAAAACAAAAGGCAACACAGATCAGGGCAGCCATGCCGCCCTTGACTCTGCGGAAATAACAACTGTCATGAGCCAGAAGCGCCGGAAGACGTTCGGCCCATGACAGACGGTTAAAGTATAAAGTTTTTATTACAGCAATGCTTTTACGCGGCTAACTACGTTATCCACAGTAAAACCATACTCTTGGATTACACGGTCGCCAGGCGCGGAAGCACCGAATGTGCTAATTCCGAGAATGTCACCTTGATCTCCGACATATTTTTCCCAGCCCATTGGGTGAGCCATTTCGATCGCCAGACGTGCTTTAACATCTGGAAGAAGAACAGACTCTTTGTAAGCTTTGTCTTGTTTCTCGAACAGATCCCAGCTAGGCATGCTGATTACGCGAACTTGAATCCCTTGCTCAGCAAGTGCAGCTTGAGCTTTAACCGCCAGCTGTACTTCAGAACCTGTAGCAATGATTTGTGCTACCGCTTTGCCGTCTTTAGCGTCGGATACCACATAAGCACCACGTTTCAAGTTCTCACGTGCACCTTCTACAGTTCCTTCGAGGATCGGCAAGTTTTGACGAGTCAGAACCAGGGCAACCGGGTTGCTCTTGTTCTCCAGCGCGTAAGCCCAAGCTGCAGAAGTTTCGTTACCGTCAGCTGGACGAATTACCGTCAGGTTCGGGATGATACGCAGGGAAGCCAATTGCTCAATCGGTTCATGCGTAGGACCATCTTCACCAACAGCGATACTATCGTGAGTCAGGACATACGTGACTGGCAGGCTCATCAGTGCAGCCAGACGAACAGCAGGACGCAGGTAGTCGGTAAATACGAAGAACGTACCGCCGAATACTTTCACACCGCTGTGCAATGCCATACCGTTCATCGCACCAGCCATACCGAATTCACGGATACCGAAGTAGATGTTACGGCCAGAATAGTCTTCTGGAGTAAAGTTAGTCAAGTTGTTCAGGTGAGTCATTGTGGAGCTTTCCAAGTCAGCGGAACCACCTGTCAGATGAGGCACATTATGTGCAAGACCGTTCAGAGCGTTACCGGAAGCTACACGCGTAGACAATGCTTTGTCCGTTGCTGCATATTTAGGCAGATCACGATCCCAACCTTCTGGAAGGTCGCCGTTAATTGCTGTTTCGAACTGAGCAGCCAGTTCAGGGTATGCTTTTTTGTACTCCGCAAATTGCTCGTCCCAAGCTTTATTTGCAGCGATACCTTTTTCTTTGACTTGAGCAAAGTGATCGCGTACTTCAGCCGGTACGTGGAAGTTTTCTTCGTATACCCATTTATAATATTCTTTAGTCAGTTTAGCTTCTTCTGCACCCAGTGGAGATCCGTGAGTACCGCCGTGGCCGCCTTTACCTTGTTTGTTCGGGCTACCATAACCAATTACGGTTTTCACTTCGATCAATGTAGGACGTGCTGTGTCTGCTTGACCTTCTTTGATTGCTTTTTCAATTGCAGGCAGATCATTACCATCTTCAACGCGCAGCACTTGCCAGCCATACGCATCAAAGCGTTTAGCGATGCTTTCGGAAGAAGACAGGTCAAGTTTGCCATCCAGCGTGATGTCGTTGGAATCGAACAGCATGATCAGTTTGCCAAGGCCGAGACGTCCAGCCAGGGAAGCAGATTCATGAGATACGCCTTCCATCAGGTCACCATCACCACAGATTGCATATGTGTAGTGATCAACAACGTTGAATTGATCTTTGTTATAAGTTGCGCCCAGCTGAGCTTCAGCCATGGCCATACCAACTGCCATCGCAATACCTTGACCCAGTGGTCCGGTAGTTGCATCAACACCAGCTGTATGTCCGAATTCCGGGTGACCCGGAGTTTTGCTTCCCCATTGACGGAATTGTTTCAATTCTTCCATAGGAAGATCGTAGCCGCTCAGGTGCAGCAAGCTGTACAGCAACATGGAGCCATGTCCTGCGGACAGCACAAAGCGGTCCCGGTTAATCCAAGTCGGGTGGTCCGGGTTATGAGTCATCGTTTTTGCAAAAAGCTGGTACCCCATCGGAGCGGAGCCCATCGGCATACCCGGGTGCCCGGAATTTGCCTTCTCAATTGCATCAATCGCCAAAGTACGTACGGTTGTAATCGACAGGTTGTCGATTGTGGTGTTCTCGTCCTTTTGAATCGCTTCGTTCTTGTCAGTCATGGTTTGTCCTCCTCATGTCTTTAGATAAGTCGGGTGCGCAAGCGAGTCCCTCTCATCATACAAGCAAACCGCATAAACAATAAGTGAATCCGCTTGAATGTTTCATTTTGACTTATTCACTTTTGTATTGTATCACTTGCCGTGAAGCTTTTCCATAACCTTCTTTTAGAAAGTTACGGAAAATTCAGGTGATCCTGATTAAACATTGCTAGGGTGTGTCTGAAAACGCTGAAGGAAGCAGATTTTGCCAAATTTTCGTTCCAAGCCAGGAAGTTTACCGCAGGCGTGCCGGGGCACGTCAAGGGAAAGTGACGCAGCAGGGGGCGAAAAGGCGGTAAAAGATGCAATTCAGTCGGTTTTAAGATACGCCCTAGTCCATCGGATGAAGTATAACCTTTAAGCCGAAAACCATACACATTTTAGAGATTAACGTGAAAATCGGCTTGTGCTGATCAGCGCCTCTCGATTCGAGCATACGGTTAACGGTTTATTTTTCAATTAGATACGCTTCATACCCAAGGAGGGCTTGAAATGCCAGATCAAACGCGACACCCGTCTAATTCGTTAAAATTATCATTACCCTGGTTTTCGGGGATCATAACCGGAATCGTTAGTGGCATTTTTCTAGGACTATTTCTAAAAGTGGTTCAGACATTAACTGGCGAAAAAGTGTACACCCTGCTACTGAACGTTGATTTTGTACCAGGGCTTCCTCCGCGGTTGCCCGAATGGATCGAATTCTCCTTACACCTGGCTGTATCTGTTGTCATCGGGATTTTCTACATCTGGTGGGTCAGACGTACAGGCCGTCCAGTCAGCAGCGGAATATTTCTCGGCGCCGCCTCTTCCCTGCTCTATCTCCCTTTGTCTCCGTTATCCTCACGTGTGCCCGATCTGAATGACGCTGGTGCCATTTTCTATTGGGTCATTGGCCACCTTCTCTTTGGCGCTTTGCTAGGTCTGTGCGGAAAATACTTGCACGCCAAAAAGCGGCACGCAGTTCATTATTGAACTGGAGCCGCTCGGCTTTATGGTGCATCGAAGTCTAAACGGTTACCGAGTAACTCTCTTATGAGGTTACGGATCAACCTTGCGCAGTATTAAAGCGTAAACTTAGACTTAAAATACGACTGTTTTATTTTCGTGTACAAGAACACGGTCTTCCACATGCCATTTTACAGCCCGCGCAAGCACAACACGCTCAATGGTACGTCCAATGCGTTTTAATTCAGTCACATTATCTCCATGGCTTACACGCTGAACGTCCTGTTCAATAATTGGTCCGCCATCCAGCTCTTCCGTAACATAATGCGCCGTTGCGCCAATGATTTTAACACCACGGTTATAGGCCTGAGCGTATGGCTTACCTCCAACAAAGGCTGGCAAGAACGAGTGATGAATGTTGATAATACGGTTACGGTAATGTTCAATAAACGTTGGAGAGATAATCTGCATATAACGAGCGAGAATAATCACATCCACATCGTTGCCGATCACTTCCAGCTGACGCTGCTCTGCTTCTTTTTTCGTATCGGCTGTAACCGGAATATGGTGATATGGGATGCCGAACGATTCCACATAGTTTTTCATATCCAAATGGTTGCTGACCACAAGCGCGATGTCCGCATCAAGATCGCCAGCCTGCCATTGCCAGAGCAACTCTACCAGACAGTGATCTTCTTTGGATACAAAAATAGCCAACCTTTTTTTGCGGCTAACCGCGGAAAGAGACCACTCCATCTCGAAACGTGCCGCCACATCGGCAAAATCCGCTTCCAGCTTCGCCAAGTTACTCTCCAGTTGCGGAAGATCGAACTCGATCCGCATAAAAAACATACCGCCTGACGGGTCCATCGTATACTGGTCAGACTGTACAATGTTGGCACCATGCTGATGCAAAAAATGTGATACCGCTGCTACAATTCCCGGTCCATCCGGACAGGAAATAAGCATACGCGCTCGATTGGCGCGGTTTTGATCATCAGGTCGTATTTGTTTTGCGTGAATCTCCATCGGGTTAATCTTCCTCCTTCAATTAGACAAGACATACGTGAAGTATATCAGGCAAGACTTGCAGGGATTACCCTGCAAGCCAAGCTATCAAGCGATGATTGATTTGTTCTTCATTCAAATGCGGGAACAATGCCGCCTCTGTTACCATGTCATACAAGCGTTCCAGCGGTTCACGCGGATCAGCTTTTTTGGCTTTGGCATCATTTTTGAGCAGTGTCCATACATCAAGTACATAAGCACGGGAATTCACTTCCTTACCTTTGAAGAAATGTTGCAGTTGCTCGACTTCACTCAGGAACTCCTGACCGAAACGGCCTTCCACATCTCCTCGCAGCAATGCAATTTCAATTTCATACATTGGCCGCTGGGTTTTGGCATCTTTACCAATCCACGGCGTTTCCAGAATGAATGGACGATTATTCAGTTTTTCATGGTTTACAATGCGGTTGATCGCTTCAAATCCAATCCAGCCCGACCCAATCGGTGTATGACGGTCTTTGCGTGCACCGGCAGCATTTTTACTATCGTTAATGTGCATTACAGCAATTCGGTCAAGTCCAACCGTGCGATCAAATTGATCCAATACACCATCCAGATCGTTGACGATATCATAACCCGCATCATGAATGTGGCATGTATCCATACACACGGTCAGTCGTTCGTTATGTTTTACTTTCTCAATAATCTGTGCAAGTTCCTCGAAGCTGCGCCCCATCTCGGTTCCTTTACCGGCCATCGTCTCCAGCGCAATATTCACATCGGTTTCCTGAATGCCATCGAGCACTTCATTCAAGCCTTGCGCAATACGTTCGATACCATAATGAGCATCCTTGTCCGTAAATGCACCAGGGTGCAATACGATGTTTTTCACACCAATGGCGTGAGTACGGCGAATTTCCTCCTGCAGGAAGTCCACAGCCAGTCCATATGTGCTGTCCTTGTAAGAGCCCAGATTAATGATATAAGGAGCATGCACAACAATTTCCTCAAATCCGCCTGCCTGCATGGCAAGCTTGCCTTCCTCAATAAACATTGATTCAATTGGCTTGCGGCGTGTGTTCTGCGGTGCACCCGTATATATCATAAACGAACTGGAACCGTACGAGGACGCTTCCTTCGTTGCACTCAATAATCCCTTGTCCGAAAAGGACACATGGGAGCCGATTTTCAGCATCATTGATCCCCCTTTTTCTGAATTATCCACTATCATAACGCGATTATCGAAATAAATCTAGAAATGCGATATAATTCGAATGAGAGGCTATTTTTGACAGCATATTACGGAACATGGACGCCTATTCATCAGGGCGTGAAAATCAATAAACCGAGGTGATTTCGCAATGATTTATAATACCTACGTCCAGCTTCTAACGAGCAATTCTCCCAGCAACTGGTTTATGAATACGATTGCTTTCTGGACGCTTGTGCTGCTTGGCAGCATGTGCATTGGTGGATTTTTCATGATGCGCAAGTTCCTTAAGGTGCTGCCCAAGGCAGACGGCAAGTCCAAGCTGGATTGGCAGAACTACTGGGTGGAGACAAGCCGCCACTTGTGGACGGATGAAGCCAAAGCTTTTTTGGATCAACTGGTTGAGCCTGTTCCCGGACCATTTCGCGACATTGCCAAACATTCCATTGCTGCCGAGATTGGTAAAATTGCCGTGGAAGATCATGCAACCGAAGTGTCGAGAGATCATTGCATTAAAGGTTACATCATTGCGACACCAAAACGGGACAACAAATTTCTGGTGAAATTTTTGGAGAAAAATAAAATCGACTATACTCCCTATCGCCATTTGATGAAATAATCTTTTGATGAATTATAACGTATGAACAGATTGGAAAATAAAGCAGGCCAGCATCGTTAGATATGGCACCAATTTGGTTAAATTAAACACATATTAGCTCCGCTTGGTAAGTCCTTTTCACTCATTTAACTTACCCTGCGGGGCTTTTTGACCCATAAGAGAGGATGTTCAATATGAAAATTGCCATTTGTGGAGGAACCGGATTTGTCGGAGGCGCACTTGTAGATTACTGGTTGCAGGCCGGACATCATGTGAAAGTAATCACTCGCAAGCTGCCTGACATGCATAATCCGAGTAAAAACCTTACATATATATCTTGGGATCAGCTCGAAGAAATGCCGCGGGAACTGGAAGGTTTTGATGCTCTGGTGAATCTAGCGGGTGAGACATTGAACCAACGTTGGACTACGAAGGCCAAGCTGGAAATTGTGGAATCCAGAGTTACGACGGTTGCCCGGGTTGCTAGATTAGTGGAATCGCTACAGCAAAAGCCGGAAGTTGTTGTCCAGGCTTCAGCCATGGCGATCTACGGAACATCTCCCGACGAAACCTTTGATGAGAACAGTCCGCAAAAACCGATGAATTTTCCCTCTCGCGTTTCGGAACAATGGGAAGTTGCTGCCGATGCCATCCGGGATGTAAGACTCGTCAAAATCCGGGTCAGTCTCGTTTTGGGTCATAAAAAAGGGGCATTCCCATTGATGAAACTGCCCTATATGCTCGGATTCGGCGGCAAAATCGGCAGCGGAAAGCAGTGGACCAGTTGGATTCACATCATGGATATCGTTCGATTGATCGACTTTACTATTCATAACAAAGAAATTTCGGGTCCAGTTAACGCTTCTTCTCCCCACCCGGTAACCAATGATGAATTCGGCCGTACAGTAGGTAAAGTCTATCATCGTCCCCACTGGTTCCCTGTGCCCGGCTTCCTGATCAAAACACTAGTTGGTGAATTATCCGTCGTCCTGCTGCAAGGGCAGCGGGTCATTCCGCAAAAAGCCTTGGATCACGGTTTCAAGTTCACCTTCCCCACATTGACTCAGGCTCTCGAGGACTTGAAGCATCGAGGGTTGTCCGACTAAAACAGTATAATTGGTGTGTACAGTTCATCCTGCCACTCGATAAACGTAGACCGATTCGACCAGGATGAACGTATCCCCGTCCGTCAGTGGATATTCTTTGTAAGGAGCCAACAGATTTCCTTGAAGCATCGTTCCATTGACGGACCCTAAATCCTTGATAGCATAGCCGGACTGGCCTCGACTCAATTCTACATGTGCACGGGATACACCTGTCGAGTTATCGACATATTGAACCATATCCGCTGCTCTTCCGATGACAAACGATGCCCCCTTCACATCAACACGTTCGCTCCGTTCACCTTTATTTAGAGTTCGTTCCAGGTAATATGATGGTGCATTAGAGCTTCTGTCTTTATTAGCTAACCCGGCCAGTGGCTGCAGATTAACTGTTGCCTCTGCGGCAGAAGCCCTAAGATGGAGTTCAGAAGTGTTCCCGCCTTCTCTTCCCTGTTCCGCAGTATACAGCGGATTGAGCATATCTTCAGACGTTAAGTTCTTAGAGGATGTGCTCATATGGCGAAGACGGGAAGAGGTATGATCTTCATCAACAGCAGCGGCAGGCAAAGATTCTATGGATTTCACCTTATCTTCTTTGGACTTATCCATGGCATTCCAGCGCCAACTCTCCTGAAACATTTCCTCTTCTACTTTAGCACCCTTGTCCTTTTTCCTGCCTAGCAATGATAAAGAGAAAAGCGGACGAACGTCAGATTTATCAGGAGAACCACCCATTCTCTTCCACATCCAACTTGCCCCTGCAATGAGGACAATACTTAGCACCGTAGACAGAATCATTGCGTTCTGACCTGGCTCTTGCATATAGATAAACCTCCATACCAAAGCCATGGCAACCATACAGCCTAGCCAGATATATGTTGTACGCGAAGAGCCAGTAACCGAATTTTGCTCTTCCATCACCACATTTTCCTGATCCGCGGAAACAAATGATGAAGAAGACTCAAGTTGAGTTGAGGTCTGATTCTGATGAAAGTAGTTTGTATTTATCGTCGAAAGTTGACCAGCCGCTGTTGGCCTGTGTAACAAAGATTTCGCATAGGGGGCTACTTTTTTAATGTCTGCATCCAGTTTAATGATTTGCTGGCGCTCACGCTGATGACGATCTGATTGCTCTATATCAGCTTTATTGTAATTAAAGCTGGCGTCACTTTTCTTTTCCGGTAGCTGACTGGATACCAATCGTGCAGGTTGGCCAGTACTCAATTCTAATAATAGTTCACGTAATTGCCGAATGTCCCACCGCTCGTCGTCACATAACTGTAATACTCGTTGTATGCCCTCTCCTTCTATTTCCTGAACATGAGCCATAAGCTTGATTACCAAGTCACGGAATAACTGCGGCGTTTGCTTCTCCTGCCGGGCATGGGCATTCATGATGGGTACGTAAACTAAACCAAATTCCCCTTGCGCCATTGCCCCCTGAATAAATATATAGTCTTCCTGAATGCACAAATTTTGCGGCTCCAACATGTAGAGCCTGCACTCCGCGAGGGCTTCTGCTAACTGAAATAAAAGATTGTACAACACTGTCAAGCTGATTTGACTCGATTTTAACATCTGGGACAACATCTTATATCCAGAGATGTCATACTGTAACGTTACATTCTGATCAATCTCCCGTGTGAACAAAGGCAGCATACGAGGAATTCGATTTGAAGTTAACATGCCGATCTGTATCCTGCTAAGTTCCTCCATCCGTAGCCCGTCCGTTTTTTCCAAAATCATAAATGTCCCGCCGTTACGTACGAAATCCCTCGTTAATCCATACATACCGCTCCTCACTTCCCATTGTTAATATAGTACGTTGAACTAGAATCATTTCACGGATACTGTGATGACAGGTGAGTCTATCAAATGCTGTTTCCCCCGTGCATACAACTACCCAAACATATAAATCCATGAGCTTACGAAACCGGGAAGTACAGCCAGCATAAACGGAAACTTCAACGTTTTTTCGTGACTTACAAGTTTAAGAGAACCTAGTTTAAAGAAACCGAATACATTAAACATCATTGTACGTATCCGCATTGACTCATCTTTGCGAAACAAAAGGATCACTAAGCCGATCAATCCGGCGTACAAAATGGAATATATGATCACGTGTATACCAAATGTAAACCCCGTCCAGGCTCCTATACCCCCAAATAATTTCACATCTCCTGCACCGACTGCACCAATGACATACATTAAAAACAACATACCGAAACCAACAGCAAATCCAGCTAAAGAGAACCACATCCCTCGCCAGCCCCCCCACGCAAGATGAGCAACTACTCCTATTGCCGTTACTGGCAGAGTCAACCGATTCGGAATTTTCATCGACCTTATATCGGTTACAAACGCCACCAGAAGATATACACCACAGATTACATAAAACCAACCCACCTATATCATCGCTCCTTATTTTCTGGATGCTACCGTAAATGAAGTTTCCGTCTGCATCCCCTCCGCGGTCTCTACAACAAAGCTCCAAGTCCCTTCCGTTGTTCGAGTGCCCACAAACCATGTCCATTCTATGATTCCATTCTCGTCAGCTGTTGCCCAGCCAATATGCTTCGCAGAACTCTCACCAGACTTGTAAAAAATCGTGAGATTAGCCGTTGCCCCTGGCTCGACCTGAACCTTTATCGTTGCATGGTTCCCTATAAAAGCCGGATCTGGTTTTGATAAAACAGTTGCTGAACCGGCACTATTTTCTCCCCCGCTTCCGTAACCAGTTCCCTCGCCTGTGTCACCAATCCATATCCGTTCTGCTGCAGCAACCTGGATTCGCAAAGGTTTGCCGAGAAAAGGAACCTTCACAGGCAGCTCATAACTCAGCTCTAATCTGAAATACGGATTCGTTTTATTCTTCAAGTTAGGAACAGATACTCCGTTAACATGAATACGTTCCATGTCTAGCAGAGTAGTTTCAACAAAGGGTTGCAACAACGGCTTCACAACCGGGTCAAGTATGGCTTCCATTACCGACGTTTTGATTCTTTGCAGTGGCTCTTCACCACGTTTCGCTGCATCTCGCACCCAGTCACTTAAGGGTGAGGGCAGGGAAGAAGCGTAACCGTCTGCCCATTCTGTCAGAGACAGCTGGGGCCATTTCCCTTTCTCCTCTAGGCCCTCTCCTCCAGCAGAATCCGAAGGCACGAAGGCAAGCGATACTGGATAAATCTTCGTTGATAACTGTTTTACCGTTTCCCCCGCTGTACTCTGCAATGCGGTGGAAATCAGCGTCATCTGAACAATGAAGATAAGAAATAGAATAAAGAATAGAAAAACAGGTAGCACCAGCGAAGCCTCCAGCACCATAGTGCCCTGTTCTTTCTTCGCTTCAAGCATCTGTTTCCTCAGGGACTTCAAGCGTTCCAATCTGCTTATCCGCATGATTCGATGTTGCATCTGCACACATTTCCTTTCACCCTGAACCTGAACCCTTTTTTCCATCATGCCTCCATCAACATGTTTTCACCTGTTCAATAGGAATAATCCGCCTTCCGTTCAATGAAAAAGCGTCCATCTTGTACTTGATCCTCACTGCCCATAACAGCGCCTATACTTCGCACAATTCCAGGCAAAAACCATAGCTTAATGCTGCTGCGTACCTGTCCGGAAGCATAAGTCTTTTTCTCATCCGGGTTAGCTCCCGTATTCAATCGGATCAAGGCTAACATTCGGGACATTTTGCGATCATTATTGCTATGCATTAGCAGGAACAATCTGAGGTGATCCCTGTATGTCAGCTTCACCTTGATATATTTGGACAATTCAACATTTCCGTCCTTCGCCAGCTTGTCCATATCTTCAATTGCATGCGTAATTCCGTATAGGATCGCGGCAGACAACACAAGAAGCGGATTTCCCAGCTTACTATTCTCACTTAGCCCCTCAGCTGTACGAATTGCCAGACGGATTCCGAAGACTTCCGCATATGAAGATGCGATGTTACCTGAAGGGTTATGAAAGCCGTATAGGATATACTCTAGCTCCTGATTCTCCAGTTTGAACACGTCATTAACATCTCCACTGCCTTCCGTCCAGGAAAACAATTGACTAAAATCCATGGAATCAAAGTAAGCAAGCGCATATTCATTTTGAAACAGCTCATCGCCAAGGTCTCCCAGTAGTCCTGACATTCCTCCAAACAGGTGATCCATTCCCTTCATGGCATTTCCACCGGAATCATACGGATCACTCGCAATCTTTGCCTTTTCCGCTCGATCAGAGCTTTTTTGATTGAACGCGATGTTAGCCTCATAAAATTGTTCCAGCTGTTTGAATTTCTGCACGGAACCAGAAGTCCCGTTTTCAATCCGGCTAAATAACCGTTTCATTTCCTTCAATTTCCCTTTGGATTGCTTATCATTCTCTTTACGCTGGGCATCCGATCCCCGACCGTTTTCGAGCTCCTGTTGGCTCTGTGAGATAAGATTGAAAGGACCTGTTCTGCCAAAAGAATTCATATAACGTTCGGTAGTCTGACTTGCCTGCCTGACCGCAGGTTTAATTGGAACACCACTCATACCCGTCACACTCCGAAGCTGGGCATTAAGTTCCATGCTATCTTTTCGCACGCCAGAGAAGTCTTCATTTTGGGAGATCACACGAGATTTTATCCGATCAAATAGCGCATCTTCCCTGACAAGCTCGGAAGCGAGCGAACGTGTGCTTTTGGCCTCATTGCCGGAACCCGCAGATGTCGGACTCGTTCCAGGAAGGCTAGAATTGCCCACGTTATCATAACTGGCATTCTCGGAACGACTTTCCCCTTCCGCAATCACTCGTTTCATCTCTTCATTCATTTTACGTGCCTCTTCGATCTTGTCCTGCGCTTCCAATAGTTTGGTCTTATGCGCCTCTAGCGCTGGTTGTATCAACATACTGATTCCTGTCACAATCTGATTTACACCTGTCCGGTAACGCCCCAATTCCAATATGTACAGCTGTTCAATTAAAGGCAGTCCTTCATCTGCTTGTTTCTTGCTTAGGTAATCGGCATAACGTGCCGCCGCTTCTGCTGCTGTCTCAGGTGTTGCCTCAAGCATTTCTTCATAGATGGCCTGGGCTGGCGGTTTCATGATTAAATCTGGAAGTTTCATTACCTTCTCGGCAGATTCAATCTGATTTTTGATCGCTTCATCCAGCAATTTCTCACGTTTGTCATAGAGCTTTTGTAATTTCTTCAACAGATCCACGGTATGTGCGGCTTCCTTCATCTCCTCTGACATCGGTTTGAATCGATTAATCACTTCAATAACAAAATCAACCGGAGCTCTATACTTCATGTCTTCCTGAATTTGACGATTAAAAATATCATACCTGCCCAGTTCACGGTCCATACCGAGTGAAGTGGTGTCCCATTGCATATCCAGAATCGGAAAACTATCCTTTACGGAGGAAGGTTTCACACTATCATTTAACACTTTTGCCATAATGGCATCTCCGCTACTGTCGCCATATGCAAACAAACCATACTCTCGAAGTGATGTATCATAAGCTGACATAACGGATCTCATTGCAGCATGTACCATCCGTTCCGTCTGCACTTTGAATGCAGCAATTCTCGCATAATCAATAAAAATCGCCACAAACATATATACTCCAGCCAGGATCAAGATCAGAAATAACGTTACAGCTCCAGACTCACCATCTCTTTTTCTAAACAGTGCCTCCCTCCCCTTTCCTCATTTTTCGTTTTTCCCAAAATGCTGTATAACTTGTCCTGCCTCCACCGCTGAAGTTGCTCCCTTTCCGCCTTTTCCTTTAAACTTCGCACCGTAATAACGGATCAAATCCACCGTTCGGATGAACTCAACCGGTTCTACAACAGCAGAGGAGCCCTGCGTGAGCACACGATGGCCGGAATTAAACAAAAATGAGGGCAGCGGCAACGATATAACCTGCTCAAGCTCAGTGGTTACCTTCCGCTGGATCAATGCATTTTGATATGTCATTGTACCCTTCATGGCTGAGGGCATGTGGCTGGAAGCTTGTGCTAGTTTTGTTTCCGAAAGATTGCCGCCTTCAGCTCCAGGTATAGAAGCGCTAACCTCATTGTCCGCTCCCGCCCAACCAAACAATGCTCCTAACAGCCGATCGTCGCTTAGCCGCCAGTACAAGTGATCATATTCGCCGGTAGCATATTCACCTGTCAGCGCCTGTTTGTGGCTATTGTCCCAACTGTAGGCAGCTCGTTCAGAAGCGGCATAAGCATGCTGGTTTAAAAATGTTTTTTGGTACATGTACATCGTGAAGAAAAGCAGTACCACAAGGATAAATAATATGATCGGGAAGACCAGGGAAGCTTCGATAGTGAAGCTCCCTTCTTCCTTTCTGAAACGTCTACTCAAAAAACTCATTACTTTTGTTGCTGACATTTTTCAGCAGTCTTTCTACCAAAGTTTTAATCTGGTCTTTGAAGATCAATGCTATAATGATGATTACACCAATAATTAGAATCAGTTCCAGCGTACCCAAACCCTCTTCTTCTTTCCAAAATGCCGCTGCCTTGTTTTTCATCATCTCACTCATCTGACCACTCATTTCCATTGTCCGCTCCTTTACTTCCATCATCTGCTCCCCTACTCTAATCATCCCAATTCCTCCTACATATTCATCATCATAAAAGCAGGCGCACCGATCATGACCACGATTGTAAAAAAGATCAATACCATCGGAAATACCAGTTTCGAAGAGGCCTGCTCTCCCTTGGCCCGGCTAACCGTCTTGCGTTTCTCCCACAATACATGTGACAAATCGCGCAGCGCCAATACAAAGTCACCTCCCCCACGCCGGAAATTCAGCAGAACCGTCGTTGTGAAAATCGTCACTTCCTGCACACCGCAGCGGCGGCTGAACTGCTCTAAAGATTGCTGAAACGAGTACCCGTTATTCCAGTCTCCTGCTGCTCTCCGCAATTCGTTGTACAATGGGTGATCCCGCTCACTCTGGCTATTCACGCAGTGAACGATTGCACGTTGTACCGTTTCTCCCGCTCCAACCAAGAGCACAATTCGATTAAGCAGTTCAGGCAGCTCTATAAGGATATCTTGATCCCTTCGCTTTACCTTGGTGTAAAGATCCTTATACATCGCAAACGGCAAAGCGATTGCAAGAATAACCCCACCAGCTAATCCTCCCGTGCCTACCTCCTTCACGAGGGATAGTAAACATCCTGCCAGCATCACTAGCCACGAGTACGTCAACATTTCAGCACAATAGAGCATCGTTTTTTCACCGCTATGTTGTATGCCATACATCTTCTGGATCGCGTGTTGCATCCGGAACATAAGTACAGGCAGTCTGCGGCCGATCTCGAACTTGTCCAGCATAAACAGAAACGGAGCGTGCATTTTTTTCAAACGTAAACCTTCCATATGCAGCTTTCGCAAATGCTTGTAGGTTTTCCCCAGGGTTCGATCAAGCCAAATCCAGCCCGCGCTGAGTACTCCTCCAATCAAGAGGGGAAACAGCATCTTTTCATCTCCTCACACTTTGATATCCATAATGCGATGAATCCATAGATAACAGCAGACCAGCACCGCAAGTGTACCTGTAGAAATGAGATATCCGAGCCCACTGTATAGTGGTTCCATGAAATCATTGGCGGTCAGGTTGAGAAATAACAGAAAAATGAATGGTGCCGCAAACATCACCTTGGATTCAAATCTTTTCTGTGCCACAGCAACCATAATGTCCTGTTGAATATCCAGCTTTTCTCCAATCACTGTGGAGGTACGACGAACCACTTCTACCAGATCACCTCCCGTTCGTTTACAAGTAATAAACACGTCTGCAAAATTCGTAATATCTTCAATCTGTGCCCGTTCCGAGAAATCCTGCAGCGCCTCTTCAATCGGCTGACCATATTCCATGCGTGTCCGCAATATAGTGAACTCCCGAATCAAATCGGTATCAGCCTCAGGGTTCAACATCCGCAGGTCCTCAACGGATTCCTTAAAACCGTTTTCCACCGACTTCCCAGCCGCCAGGGCCGAGGACAGCGCATATAGAGCTTGCTTGAAATGCAAACTTAGTGTCATCCTTCTGCGGTCCAGTAGCACCTTTGTCCAAAACCTGGGCACCCATATACAACCTGTAGCCAGTATCATCCCTGCCATCCAGTGATGGTAAAATAACAAACCAATACCGAAAAATAATGATCCACTGACCAGCATACAGACAACTCGCTGTCTTGAGCTAAGTGTATATATGGTGTAATTCGTCAATGTCTGCCTGCCCTGCCCCACGCTGCACCCTCTTTCTTTCACGATATGGTTTGGAACTTCCCAAAATCGTTAACAACATAACTGGTTACATCAAAAAATAACTAATTATAGTTGTTATAAGATGTAATCCCCCTACTTTGTATCCCATTCTATTGCTCAGTTTATGTTTTACAATTCACCGCTTGTCCTCTTGTCCAGTCTGCACGGCTATTTGTTCTATGTATTTCTCAAGCCATTCTCCAAGGCCGGCCATTTGAATCTTATCCACCTTCTTCAGGCTGCCCACCCGGATGAGTCCACCGATGATACGCCCTTCCCGTTCCTCCTGCTCCTGAAATCGAAACAACGGGTTCAGAAGCACTTCACCATGATGTAAACCCGTCACTTCACTGATCTCAGTCACACGACGTGAACGGTCTCGAAGCCGCGAAAGATGTACAAAAATATCAATGGCCGAGCTAATCTGCTGTCTTACGACGGTAATGGGAAGTTCCGCTCCACTAAGGACCATCGTTTCAAGTCTACTGATCATGTCCGAGATCGTATTTGCATGACCAGTCGACAACGATCCATCATGCCCAGTGTTCATCGCCTGTAACATATCCAGCGCTTCCGCTCCGCGTACTTCCCCAATAACAATCCGGTTTGGACGCATCCGTAAAGAGGATTTAATCAGGTCCCGGATGGAGATAAGACCTTTGCCCTCTGTATTGGCATTTCGCGTCTCCAGGGAGACGAGATTGGGCACGGTCACGATCTGTAACTCCGCTGAATCCTCAATCGTAATAATCCGCTCATCAGCAGGGATGAATTGGGATAACGCGTTTAGAAAAGTTGTTTTTCCCGAGCCCGTGCCTCCCCCGATAAAAATGTTGTACTTGCTCCTTACTAACTGCTGTAATAACACGGCTGCTTCCTCATGCAGGGCCCCCTTCTCAATCAGATCAGACATCTTCATTGGCTCACTTGGGAATTTCCGGATCGTCATCGTTGGCCCCTTTAGCGCAATAGGCGGAAGCACAATGTTAACCCGTGAACCGTCCTTCAGGCGAGCATCCACAATGGGGGAAGATTCATTGACAATGCGGTTCACACCAGACACGATCATTTGAATAATATCCTCCAGCCGCTCTCTGGATTCAAAGTGCAGTGGAATCTGTCTGACCTCCCCTTCTTGCTCAACAAAGATCTCCTGATGACTGTTGATCATAATCTCCGTAATGTCCGGGTGATCCACCAAAGGTTGCAAAATATCCAACCCGCGAAAAGAATCGTACAATCGCCGCACCAGGACATGGCGCTCACCTGAAGTCAAATCTTCCAGGCCCGAATCACCGAGAACTTTTCTCTCAATCCCTTGCCACAACTCCTCATCCTCGGCAGAAGAAGTCATGTCGAGCGAAGCTCGAACCTCTCTGCGAAGCATTTGAAATCGTTCTTCACGATCTGTGATGCTCCATAAATGATCTGTCATAACTCTCCAGGCTCCTCCAATTTAAATGTGCATCTTGTCTTTGGCTAACCGCCTCCTTCAGCCTGAATCAGCAATTCACACAATCTCTTGACTTCACGCTGGAAGATCGGTGAGCTCAGCATGACCTCTTCCTGATTCATCTGTTTCCAAGAAGGAATATAAGGCAACACCGCATCCACATACAGATCAGGTCTTGGCAATGGATTGATCACTTGCTCCCGATATTTGTTGATGACAAAATATGTGCGCTCTAGCATACTTCCTAACCGTTCCGTTCGGGTACGCTCGTTATGCTGAAGCCATTGCCCCCATCGATGCATCGCAGCGATATCATCTTCTACTAGCCAGACGAAGGTATCTGCCGTCTCCAGGATACCCTCACTACGTTCATCCCAGCCTGAGTCTCCGTCCAGAATCAGCACTTCATATTGCCCGGAATCGGTCAGATACTTAATCAGATCCGCCGTGTCCGCTTTAGACATCTGTACCATTTCCTTACGGTTGGCTAAAGGCCAGAACACATCCGCCTTTAACGCATCATGCCCAACCACATACTCCACTGTTGCTTTCATTTTTCCCGTTACCGAGATATCAGAATCAGCACCAGAGACTACATCTGTATGTGCATCCGTACTGATCCTTAACCCTGCTGCCTTCTCTTGTACGGGACCTTGATCCCTCCGTAGTCGCTGCCCCCCAGCTACTTCCCTTTTAGCAGCCTTCAGATCATATAATAGTCGTGATAAACCTGTCTCTGCTTCTACGTGATGCTGACTGCCCCGCCGCAAACCTTTCTCAAGGAAAGGAAACGAGCTGTCCAGAGTCTCCAGATTGAGATACAACACAGAATACCCAGCGAGTCCAAGTTGCTTCGCCATATGCAGAGCTACGGCTGTTTTACCGCTCCCACCCGATGCCGATAACACACCGATCGCTAACGTTTCTTGACCCGAATGTCGACTCCGCTTACTACGCGGTTGCCTGCAAGCCCTCCTAACGGCTTCAAACAACGCAGGCAACGGCTGATACTTCATCAGTCGATTCACCTCGTGTCCCTCGTCAGTTCCTTCGCTAAGCATAAGCCATGGGATACCTGAGGCATCCCCACCATTCATCAACCATGGGTTTAGAAACTCCGGTTCAGCGATGATTAGATCAGGCAGCTCTTGTTCGTCCTGTTTATCCATATGATTTCTGAATGCTTCCCACTGTGAAAAAGCAATGAATCGCATCGTGGAGCCTGACGAACTACTCTGCACGTAGTCAAGCCAAGCTCGGATATAATCTTTATCCCTCGATATCAGCACTGCCTTAAGGACAATCAATTACGTCTACCTCCCATCAAAAAAAGCACAAAAAAACACCGCCCATTTCCCGCATGAAATTGCAGGATATGGACGGTGCTTCCGTCACGTGCTATGAATGTATGCATACTATAACATACAATTTTTGGACGAGCAAGGGATTTATTCTAGCCTTCTCAGTTAGGAACCGTAAGGCGCTCCAAATTCGATGATATTTCGATCAGGATCAAGAATAAAAATCTGGGCAAATCCAGCCACACTATCCGGTCTCGCTTCATATTCAACACCTTGCTCTTCCAGCCAAGCGATCGTCTCCGAATAACTGACCACCCAAAGTGCAAAATGTCCGTCGGTCGTATCAATCCCCGCTTCCCGCAGCGTGTGACCTTCTGGATGCTGCAACAGATGAAGTTGCTGACTGCCAATCGCATACCATGCACCCGTGGAACGAAACGGAGGACGCTCAATCTCCTGCATTCCGAGCAAATCTGAATAGAATTTTTTTGCCGTTTCTAAATCTCGAACAGCCAGACTTACGTGATGAATATGTGCATATCTGATCATCTCGGCATCCCCTCCCCATTAAACAATGATGCATTAACCTCAGGCAACCATGTTTTTACTTACAGATCATCCTTCTGCAAATAGCAAATCTAAAAATAAATCATACATGTTATTATAACACGCTAAAGAAATGCAAAAATCAAAAAAACACCCCTGATCCTTATCCGGTCTACCCACAGGTAGTCCGTATTCAGAATCAAAGGTGTTTAAGGCTTTACTTATTTTGCGCTGTCCAAAGCCTCTTGCGGGATTTTGATTTCTGCAACTTTGTCATGGTTGGAGAACGAAGTGTCCATTTTCATGTCCATCGTCATTTTCTGATTGTTTTGCTCCATTTCCATCACCATTTCTACATCGATCTTTTCCATAAGAGACGTCTCTTTGTTAATCAAATATTTCATTTTCATGCTCTTAATATTCATTTGATCAAGCATAGCCTGCATTTGAGCATCTGAACCGTTTTGTTCCATAACGGATTTAGCCAATTCCTTGACATTGTCACCCGATACATCTGCGTTCAGAACATAACTGTCGCCCTCTTCGGTGATCTTAACGTCTTCTTTTACTTTTTTGAATTGGTCCAGCTCTTTTTCCGGATTCATGCTAGCTTTCAATTGTTCGATGAGTGCCTTCGTTTGATCTTCTGGAATCGATACCCACTGGTCACCCACTTGGGAGTAAATTTTGTCTGAAGTAATATACTGTTTTACATTTTGCTTCTGTCCAGACATATCCATTTCCATCTCTTGATAGATCATCATTGGATCTTTAATGATATCCATTTTCAAAGACGTTTTTACCTGCTGA
The DNA here is from genome assembly GCF_003719335.1 of Paenibacillus amylolyticus. Taxonomy (GTDB): domain Bacteria; phylum Bacillota; class Bacilli; order Paenibacillales; family Paenibacillaceae; genus Paenibacillus; species Paenibacillus amylolyticus_D. The sequence goes on along the minus strand of NZ_RIAS01000002.1, from coordinate 578,595 downwards.
TCCTGAGATTGCTCACCAGCATCCAATTTGATCTTTTGATCAATGTTAGCTTCCGTAGTGAAGCTTTTCAGCGCTTTCGTTGCTTCACCTGTTTTGGCAAGCAATTCATCCAGTGTTGGAACAGCCGCATTCTGCTCCGCTGTATTGTTGCTTTCAGTCGTTGTTTCATTACCTGCTGGCGGCGTTGCAGATTTATCTGTGTCATTTCCGCATGCTGCCAAGCTTACTGCCAATAATGCCCCAATAATCATTGTCGTCCACTTCTTCAAGTTGTTGTCCTCCCAATAATGTAAAAAATAATGTAACCCACAGTAATTACCCAGTAATTTCCGATATTAATCACCTTACATGAAACTTCTTTCTTATGGAAGCTTATCCTCGAAAACTGATACTTTTATACTTATAAAAATCGATCTTTAGTCTCAGATGTAGGCAACATACATGCCTCCTCTTTCCCAAACCAACGATAACGATTGCGCGCAATCCAGTTGTATACTGCATTACGAATGAATTTGGGTACAATAATAAACGCATATAGTAGCGGATAAGGAAACTTGAGACCTTTAGCCAATCTTAACGCTGCTGTTGAGCGTGTATAATATGTTCCATTTTCAATCAATACAAACGTATCCATGCTGTCAGTTCTCAGTCCACCCTTCTCCAGCAACCCTTTCGCCACATCTGACTGAAGTGAAGCAAAGTGATATTTCCCTTCCGGGTCACGCTTGATAATCCATTTTGTTATCCCCTGGCAAAAGTTGCATACGCCGTCTACAAGAACAATTGGGTGTCCCTGGTGCTTATCCTCTTGCGCTACTGTCATCATGATCGTGGCCTCCTATATGGTGCTGTTAGATTACTTACCCATTTTGAGCCAACTTTTCTCGCCTAACCTGAATTTATCCTGCCAAGCTCTCTGGTAAAATAGAAAAAAAGCGCAGGCTCAGTGCCTACGCTCATAACTGTCCGACAATTACTCAGCCAGTGCTTTTTCCATCCACTCGTCGTTAATCATTTGTTGATGCAGGTCACCTGACCATTGATCCATACATTTGCAGATAAAGTCTTTGCGACATACAGGACAAGGTGTTTTCTGCAGACGGCTGATCGCAGTCATTTTCCAATCCGGAGATTTGGAGTAGAATACACGGCACTGTGTACCATCCACCAGTTTCATCGTAAATTCGTACAATCCGTCTTTTTCGTTTTTGCTGGCTACTTGCAGTTGTGCAATGCTTGGTCTATAAGACATGGATATCACCCGTGAATTCAAATTTGGTTCATGCTAATGACACTGACACTTTCAGTACTAAATCATATTAAAGAAATTTCAGGTCGATGTCAACTCACGCATGTCTATCCGCCAAACAGAATATCCAAAATCGTACCAACTTGTCCCTGTTTCTTGCCTTTCAGCACGTCCGGGTTAAAGACCTCCACATATCCGCAAGCCGTACAGCCCACAAACAAATAATGGTTATGCTGAATATCAAACACCTTGCTGAGCCCCGCCCCTGACATGGAAACCTCCTTGATACTGCATTCCGTGCCCCGGCATTTGGTGCATACAAATTTTCTCTCAATCATCTCTTCAATACTCATCGCCGTTCCCCCTTATGGAATATGTGGCATGAAGTGACTGTACGTTTATGTAAAAGAGTACGACCTAACACGGAGAAATCCTCCCCCGTTTTCAGATTAGGTGATTCTTGGGTGTAATAATTTGGAAAACAAAACCCTGCTGAGCTACCAGCAGGGTTTGTGTGCTTGAAGATCAGATATCACTGGATACCTTGCTCTTTATTTTACCTGTCACTCTCAAAGAGAAAGAGCCAGGAATTCTCCTATCTATTAAACGACGTTGAGTACAACGTCAATGTTGCCGCGTGTTGCTTTTGAATAAGGACAGAAGTCATGCGCCTTGCGGGCAAGATCCTCAGCCTGGCTGCGATCCACTCCCGGCATACTCACATCCAGACGAACCGCTAGCTTGAATCCGTCATCTGTTGGATCTTTGCCGATCGATACGTTGCTGGTTACAACGACATTCTCCAATTTCACACCTGCTTTGCGTGCCACGTTAGCCAGAGCGCTCTCGTAACATGCACCGTATCCAGCTGCAAAAAGTTGCTCGGGATTCGTGCCTTCTCCACCGGCACCGCCAAGCTCTTTCGGCATTTTCAGATCATGTTGCAGTACACCGTCCGAAGAAGCCACCGAACCTGTTCGTCCACCTTTTACTGTCGCTGTTGCTGTATATAAAGCTTCCATCAGAATCTCTCCTTCGTTAATAAAGTTTTAACTGCCTACAATTCATTTTAAACTTCTGGCTCAATTTGAAACGTCTGATTGTGTACTTTATCAGCTTTTACATCTTGCTGTATTTCATGCGCACTTGGTAAAAGTCGTATCTTTTTACGTATTGGGTACGATACAAAGAGGTTATTTGAAAATATAACCTCTGATTCGTCTCATGTTTTGTCCGAATACACAAAAGTTGCACTAGACAAAAATTATTGAGGATGTACAATGTAAATATCAACATACAATTTTAGATATATTAGCACCCCTATTCATGCCGTGCGTTTGTCACAGCGTTTGTGCCAGAGCACATCCTAACATTGAATTTATTCCGGCTACAAGCCGGCCACATCTTATTGTAAAGTCAGGTGATCCATGTATGAGTCAAAAAAATCCGTTCAATCCTCCATCCAGCGAATATGCGTCTGCTTCTGCAGCTACGATGACCCCTTCGCTAGGCGAGGCACACAGTTCCATGAAAGTACCCAAAAATGCGGCGTGGTGGAAAAAGTTCCTCGCCTTTGTCGGCCCAGGTTATCTTGTCGCTGTCGGTTATATGGACCCCGGCAACTGGGCTACGGATATCGCAGGCGGCTCGCAATTCGGATATACGTTATTGTCCGTCATCCTTTTTTCCAACATGATGGCTGTGGTGCTTCAATCCCTCGCAGGCAAGCTGGGTATTGTCACTGGGCGTGATCTTGCCCAGGCCTGTCGTGAACGCTTTAGCGCTCCCGTTGTCATGATGTTATGGATTTTATGCGAACTGGCTATAGCCGCTACGGACCTCGCTGAAGTCATCGGCTCAGCAATCGCCCTTAAACTTTTGTTTAATATTCCCATGTTATACGGCGTGATTATTACCGCCGTGGATGTGTTACTCATTCTCGTGTTGCAAAATAAAGGATTCCGTGCGCTGGAAACACTCGTCATCGTGCTGATGGCGACCATAGCTCTTTGTTTTGGCATCGACCTATTTTTGGCGAAACCGGATATGGGCGGTGTTCTTCACGGATTCGTTCCTAGTACCGAAATTTTGCAGAACCCAGCCATGCTCTACATCGCCATTGGCATCATCGGAGCTACCGTTATGCCGCACAATCTGTATCTGCATTCATCCATCGTGCAGACCCGCCAGATTGAGCAGACGACTCAGGGCAAGAGAGAAGCTATTCGCTACACCACACTGGATTCAACCATTGCTTTGACGCTAGCTCTATTCATTAACGCGGCCATCCTGATCGTATCTGCAGCTGTATTCCACAGCGCTGGCATGACACAGGTAGCAGAGATATCCGATGCGTATCATCTACTAACTCCGCTGCTTGGCACAACCATTGCCAGCGTCCTGTTCGGCGTAGCTTTGCTCGCATCCGGTCAGAACTCAACCCTTACAGGCACGCTCGCAGGACAGATCGTTATGGAAGGCTTCCTGAATATCCGTATCCCGGCGTGGTTGCGTAGACTGGTTACCCGACTGATCGCCATCATCCCTGCTGTCATCGTCACTGCTATTGCCGGTGAGCGCGGCACAGAAGAGTTACTGATCTTGAGTCAGGTCATCCTATCCCTGCAACTGCCATTTGCCGTCATCCCGCTTGTGATGTTCACAAGTGACAAAAAAAGCATGGGGCCTTTTGCAAACAAACTGTGGCTCAAAACCGTTTCCTGGATTATCGCGGCTATTATCGTTGTCCTGAATGTGTATTTAATCATCCAGACCATCATGCTGTTCTAAGCTTATATATAAGTCAAACTAAGGATGTTTACACTTTCACTCCGTTACTGTGTAAAAAAACTTGTTCAACTTTTTATGTATCATAAATTTTAAAAAAGGCTGATGCGCCCACGGTATTCACATACCGGGCGAATCAGCCTTTTCTATATAAGTTGAACTAAAGATTTTACACAGTCCACTCCGATGACAGAAGAACCTGGCGAGTAGCCGTTATCCCCTCTAAATCCACTGATTTAACTAGATACTCACAAGGATTCTTTAGCATCGTTATCAGGTAGTAGCAGGGGTAGAAGTTCATCGAGCGACTCAACCGTCCAGTCTGCACGCTCGCCATCCGAAAGCTCTGGCTGGAACCTTCCGTACCCCTGCAAAATACGAATGGTGCGTAAGCCCAAACTACGTGCTGGCATAATATCATTGTCGATTCGATCACCAATCATAACCGCTTCTTCGGGCAAGCATTCAGCCTGCTTCAGAGCAACTGCATACAACTCCGGATCAGGCTTGGACACCCCTTCTTCTGCCGAACAGGCCAAAACATGAACGTATTTACGAAGTCCGTAGCTCTCCAGCCTTGCTTCAGTCCCAGGACTCTGATTCGCAATGATGCCAATACGATAATGCTCCGAAAGCTGTTCAAGCACCTTGGTTGCAGAAGGAAACGGTTGCTCCAATTCTTTATGGAATTTCAGCTTGTTCTGAATCTGAATGCGGTGGTCTTCATCATGAATATATGTACGTATGGCTACTTTCATAGGCCACTGTTCATAATTACGGTAACAGGTAGCAAACAGTTCTCGTACCGCCTCAATCTTTACTGGATAGCCGTAATCATTAGCCTCACGAACGAACTGCCCAATAATATCATCTACTGGCTCCCATTCATCCACCAGCGTATCCCCCACATCAAAAAACAACCACTTCAATCCGGCAATATCCGGCACGCTGATTCCTCCTCGTAAGCTACAGGTTACCCCTAGCTTCTATACTACCGTACAGTTTCCATAAAAAAAGAAGACTCACGACAAGCATGAGTCTCCTCAAATTCCGTTAGTCTATACCTGCAATTATAACAGGCGTCCTACCTGGGATCAATGTCAATCACAAGCTACTCACTTCAGCTTCCGGTTTATTGCAACTATTGAGAAGGAACCCAACTTCTCCATTCAGTGAATACACAATTTTATCCGCGCCCATTCCACGATAAATCCCTTTAGGATGGCTCTGCTCCGTGATCACACACAAGGACTTCGATGTCCAGGAGCGACAAATTTGAAGATAGCGACATGTCAAGTTCAAACTGTTCTCAAAAATAAACACATTGCCTACACTGCCTTGCGGCAAAAACCATTTCTCAGCAGCTGCTGTATTCATACGGATGACGTGTTCTACGCCAATACGGCGAAGTTTGCGCTCCTCATCAGCACTGTTCGTCAGAACGGCAAATGGCATTTTTTTATACATCAGCAATTTCACAAATTTACGTCCTGCTTCATTTGGAGCGGTTACCAAAATCATCTCTTTATCCATTCTTTGTTCCTCCCTTGGCGTGAAAAGACAACAAAAAAGAAGCGTGGGGACCAAGGCCTCCGAAACGCTTCTTAAATAATCCATGACAAATGCGCCATGAACCAGCGTGCGGTTTGTTGCCTCTCCCTTTAACGCTTACGAGGTTAGCTGACGGATTCGGGCGCGAGAGTCGCCCTATTTCCAGCTTTCACCGGAAAATTCACCCCATGAATGTCTGCTGCTGTCATACAGCCCATTCTGTTGGTTCCCCCGTTTTCCACCCACAATGAATGGAAACTCAGCGATTAAAACATCGTTCGTACATCTTGATTATAAGACCGATCGATATTATCGTTTGTTTCGTTTTTCAGGTACAATTTAATTAAAATTCAAATTACGCTATGAATCATACACCCGTGCCATGATCATGTAAAGTGCATACAGATCACCGAATCGCCAGATTTCCGGCAATAACCAGCGATAATAACGCTTACAATAAGGTTATACGCCATCCCTCTCTTCCAATCTATCTAATTCTCAACCGCACAAAAATTGATTCATATATCTCTTATCCATTTGGGACTCCAGCAAGTTAATGGTTATAACAACGGTAAACCAAAATAAATTTTGCATTATTTAATTGTTTAAAATATAATAAGTATATTAAGAATAAAAGGATGGAGGCTTTCCCCATGTCAGTTTATGATTACAAAGTAAACACCCTCCGCGGACAAGAAATTGAGATGTCCCAATATCGCGGCAAAGTGTTGTTAATTGTGAATACCGCAAGCCAATGTGGACTAACACCTCAATTCAAGGGATTGCAAGAGTTGCAGGATAAATTCCAGGATGCACCGTTCGAAGTACTTGGTTTTCCAAGCAATCAGTTCGCGCAGGAAAAAGGATCTTCCGACGATATTGCTGAATTCTGTCAGATGAATTATGGCGTAAGCTTCCCTATGTTTGAAAAAATTGACGTCAATGGTTCCAGCGCTCATCCGCTCTTCCAGCACATTACGAAAGAAGCACCAGGCTTGCTCGGTTCCAAAGCCATCAAATGGAACTTCACCAAATTCCTTGTCGATCAAGACGGTAAAGTTGTGAAACGATATGCTCCACAGACTACACCGGATAAAATCGAAGAGGATATTCAGAAGCTGATTAACAAATAAAATGTAGACGTTCGAACGAACAAAAACAAGCCACCTACAAAGCAAAGAGCCCGACACTGCTCAAGCTTTTAGGTGGATTTTTTACCCCCTCTTTTGAGGCACATCCTTAATAATTCGCCCTTGTTTCGATGTGACAACAAAAAAAAAAGAAGCTCTCCATCACGGAAAGCTTCCCACGGTAACACTTCATAATAATGCGGTCGAGAGGACTCGAACCTCCACGGGCGTACGCCCACTACCCCCTCAAGATAGCGTGTCTGCCATTCCACCACGACCGCATGTCGTAAATTATCGGCAACAGAATTGATTATACCGGATTCTCAAACAAAAGTAAAGCATTTATGATTCACTTTATTATTTTTTTCATCACAATCGGATTTACTCTAATTCTAAAAAACCCCTTTTCCATTCCAATCTCCCCCCTGCAAAATGTAGTCATATTTCCTCGAAAAACACATATCATTAATCCGATTCGGTAAAAAGAACCAAAATGATTTTAAAGATGAATATATAACACAGATAGAATAATCATGTAACTTTAGTTAACACAATAAGCGATGCATATCTAATAAAGTCTTTATTTTCTCATAAACCATTGACAAAATACGGATATTTATGTGAATATATATATCATATAATTCGGATTTACACATAAAACTTAAGAAAAAATAATTTGTGTAATTAAAACTAACACATTAAAGTACAGGAGGCGAAAGATCGTGAACCGCGGGAATAAGCTGCTCGATTATGCGAAACTGCTTGATCCCTCTGTCCAGGTGGGAGGATTCACCCATTTCTTCGGCATGGACACTCACATCAAGGAAGGCACCATTCGAACAGCCGAGGAACTCGAATCGTTTATGCGCTGCCAGTTACACCCCAGTCTCGTTCGTCTCGAAGGTATGGCCATCAAGGGGATATATACCGCAACAGATCATAAGGATACTTGGCGGATTGCCCTGATCGACAAACTTGTGCATGTACAGCGAACCCCTCCTGAACTGAGAGAGCAAGCAACAATCATAGGCAAACGTTTAATCAAACTTTCTCGCGCCTTGCATCCTTGGATCGACTTTAGCCCACTTGAACAAATCTTCGCAAAATACAATTCAGTAGGCTGTCTCCCCACCGTTCACGCCTGGATCAACCACCACCTCGACATCCCCGTCGAGGAGGCGGTTCTCGGTTACTTGCATTCAGCCATGAATGCGTGTGTATCCGAAGCTAGCAAAGTTATACCTCTAAGTGAAAATACCACTCGGGAACTGTTGGCTCGCCTGACCGCAGACCTTGAGGATGAATGGACTACCGTGAGTGCCTCCTCACCGGATGCACATGTGCACCCTACGTCCATGTCTATGAAGTCGTTATTCCCCAGCTTCCATATGCTTGGAGCAGGCCTCCATGCTTACAGAGCATAAATTCCACACTCCTCTCTCCCTCTCTTCAGAGCACACCAAAAACACGCCGCAATCCCCTTGCTGGCGTGTTTTTTATATTTTATCCAATCACAAAAAGCGTATTTACGTCATAATAATTCAAAAAATACACTTATTTCCGTATCTTTTAATTGTTAGATGACGAATTTACGTATATAATGGAATTAACAGCACGTATTTCTATCCATTTTACACGAAGAACAACCTGCTGAATACTATAAAATCTACTCAGGGGTGAACCCTATTGAACAAGAAAAAGCCAGTCACTCCGTTCGGATGGGCTATCAAACGAAGGCTAACCGAACTTCAGGTCGACCAGAAAACCTTTTGTGAACAACACGGCATTCCTCCTTACCGTCTATCCAACCTTATTCATGGCACACGCAAAGCAACCCGATTCAGACATCAGGTCGCTGACATTTTGAACATACCAGAGGAACTGAGATAAGAACACTTTCATCCATCATAAGGAGGACTTCTCCCATGAGACCTATTACATCCGACCTAGAAAGCCTATCATTCCAGGCCACCAAGCATCAGTTGATCATTATTGATCATCAATGGATGATACGGAGCTGCAATCGCGCCTGGCAGCACGGACTTCATAAACTTTTCTTACACGCAGCCAGCCGCCACAATCATTATCTTCACCTGATGGAAGCTTGGGCAGCACAACAGAAAAACCACTATCCAACCAAGTTCGCGAGGTATCTGAGACATAACGTTGTTCCTTTTAACAAAACCCATACATACGACATCTCTGTTACCACACCACACAATGAAGAGAAATGGTTTCGCGTAGAACTTACTCCCTTACAGGATGGGCCTGCGTTAGATACCGACCTCGCATTGGTTGCTCACACAGATATTACAGAACAGAAGCAGACAGAGCTTCAGCTGCGACAAGCCTTGACTGAAGCTCGCACACTCCATGGACTGCTGCCTATTTGTGCCGTTTGCAAACACATCAAGGATGAATCAGACGAATGGAGCAGCGTTGAACATTATCTGGAGAAACACACTTCCGCCGAGTTTACTCATGACATCTGCCCAGAGTGTATCCGTGAGTTGTACCCCCAATACTCCAGCATTCTTGATCAGCATCACTAAACGGATATTTCTACATAAAAAAACCTCCATTTGTACCAAAGGTATTCCCTGCGGCACAAATGGAGGTTTTTTGTCATCCAGAGGCAATTACGTCCCTTCCTGCTCTGACTTATTTTCGTCTTCCGTTTCAGGTTGGTAACGATAGTTTCCGGCATCTTTACTCTCTTTAAATTTGCGATAACGAGTGAACTCGATATATTCACTAATAAAAGACTGTTCTACAGTCGATAATTCACTCTCTTGGCAATTCATTTGCCGCAACACGTTAAAAAAATAATCTTCCCGCTTTTCCCGCACAATGGCTTCCTTCGATAAACGCCCAATCATTAACCAGTCCAGACTCACATCAAAAAATGAAGCAATTTCAATCAGTTTATTGGTACTTGGGATTGATTTACCACGTTTCCAGTCACCCAAATTGCCTGTGCTTATCTTCAGCTGTTCACAGAAGGCCTTCTTTGTCATCCCTCTTTCGGCAATCAGGTGTTCAATTCGCTCATAGATTGACTGCATGCAAGAACCGCCTTCCAACCGTAATAATCAACATTTTAACACAAACAACCTCCATGCTGTTTTAGCACCACTGGAGGTTTTCATCTACTCTTTCCACGAGGCATATGACACACGCGCGTCGGGAGTTCCAGAAACCATTTCACCTTTCATCCAGCTCTGACTTATTTTCGTATTCCAATTCAGGTTGGTAACGATAGTTTCCGGCATCTTTACTCTCTTTAAATTTACGATAACGAGTAAACTCGATATATTCACTAATAAAAGACTGTTCCACAGTCGATAATTCACTCTCTTGGCAATTCATTTGCCGCAACACGTTAAAAAAATAATCTTCCCGCTTTTCCCGCACAATGGCTTCCTTCGATAAACGCCCAATCATTAACCAGTCCAGACTCACATCAAAAAATGAAGCAATTTCAATCAGTTTATTGGTACTTGGGATTGATTTACCACGTTTCCAGTCACCCAAATTGCCTGTGCTTATCTTCAGCTGTTCACAGAAGGCCTTCTTCGTCATCCCTCTTTCGGCAATCAGATGTTCAATTCGCTCATAGATTGACTGCATGCAAGAACCGCCTTCCAACCGTAATAATCAACTTAAATGCCATATGATTGAATTATAGCACAATATTTCTGAATCCTCAGCCCTTTTATCCAGACGATCAGAGTCCCAAACCAAACTTGAAATAAATATAAAATATGATTATAATTACCATAATATTCATCATAAGAGTCATTATATACATTTTATATCACGCTGAATAATACATATAAAAATCTACAATATTCCTTTTTAATGACAGAGATAACCACAGTATAGATTACAAAACATCATAAACTAAATATCATTTTGGGAGGGCACAATATGGGAGCGCTTCATCCATTAGAGATGGATTATTACTATACCCCTCAAGGAGAACCGAATTCTGAAGTACAGGCACTTGGAGACTGTTATACTCGTAATATTTTCTTCATGTTAAAGAAAGAATTAAAAAATTCAAATCTTTCTTATAAAATGTTTCTCGATGATTTTAATCTTAAGATCGTTAAAGACCTCGCGAATTACCCTTTGGACGTTAAATTAAACAACATCAAATCTCCAGAAGATTATGTAATTAAATCAAACCAACATACCTTTAACAATGATGCTCCATCCGCCATCGATAAATTAGAGACCCTTCTGGCTAACGGCGAGGTTGTGTTTGTTAACACTTTCATGAAGAAAGTCCCCTATTACAAAACATATGAATTAAATTCAGCTTATGAAACAGAAGCTGCTATTGACGGACATATATTCTTAATTCTGGGACAAACCGATACAGACTTTTATTTTTTAGATAATCACATAAACTATAATCCACAATTCTTTAAACCCTACCTCGTCAACAAAGGCATTGGCCAAGATACTAAACATTCATTTATGAATGCTTTTAATCACCAATTCAACTGTTTTACGATACACCCTAATCAAGACGAGCTCCATGATTTACCCGATAGAGTACCCAAGATTTTTAAGCAAACACTGGAAAATTATTATAAGCCCGACTCAATTGTTGATGGATATATCGAAAGTTTCGGAAGATCAGCGATTTTGGAATTGAACAACCTATTGGCTAGCGGGCTCATCCCCCTTAACAGAAAGATACCTAACCGCATACATGATGCCTATTCTCTGCTTCACACAATTTTGAATCGACACTCGGACAGAAAAAAAGTACTAATATCGCTGCTAAGTTCATCCACAAACTCCAATACATTGAATGAAATTATTCAAACTACACAACAAGCCATCAAACAATGGGATCTCTTGAGAAAATACTTAACCAAACAATATTTAACAAAAAATTTTACACTCTCTCATTCGTTCGAAGAACGGATGAACAACGCACTTCTTGCAGAGGATCAGTTTTTTCAATCCATCGAAAAAAATATAGACACCTTAAATAGAATCTAGGCTACAAATTTGTCCATAAATTATTTATTTGATAAACCACTTTGACTTACATAAAAAAAAGCAAAAACCCTGGGCACCCAGAGTTTTTGCTTTTTTAATCTGATGCGGTCGAGAGGACTCGAACCTCCACGGGTATACACCCACTACCCCCTCAAGATAGCGTGTCTGCCATTCCACCACGACCGCATATAAAATTGTAAATGGTGAGCCATGAAGGACTCGAACCTTCGACACCCTGATTAAAAGTCAGGTGCTCTACCAACTGAGCTAATGGCTCTCAATGTAACTTCACCTGATGTTATGCCATGCTTCCTATCGGATGTTACAGAGCAGTGACTTTCAAAGAAATCCTTCTCAAAGGCGAATCTCTTAACGGTGAATAATGAGGTAATACTATGACCCGTAGGGGATTCGAACCCCTGTTACCTCCGTGAAAGGGAGGTGTCTTAACCCCTTGACCAACGGGCCTTATAAACATCTTGTCTTCTTGGCGACAAGAATGAGTATACCACAGAAAAATAGAATAGTGCAATACTTTTTTTATTTTCTTTTAAAATCCAAATTTTCGCTTGTATTTACAGGTCATTTTTTATCCGATCAGTCTACATCTTGTCTGCTTATCTCTCTTCTTAATTTAAACTTTACTCTTTAAATCCAAAATCATATTCGTGTCATGACTATACTTTAATTTTGTAAATTAATGATCAAAAAACTTACAAAAACTTATTCTCCCTTAAAATATTGCAGATCACATTATAATTACTTATAATTAAACTATAGTACAACGCACGGTCATCCATGAATATAAGGAGGCTTTACGTTTGTTTCAAGAAGAACGCATGCAACTCATCATAGAGCACCTGCGCAAACATCATCGTATCTCGGCAGAAGAGATTGTATCTTTATTTGATGTCTCACGAGATACAGCACGCCGGGATCTGATTAAACTTGAAGAACAGGAAGCCATTATTCGCACACGCGGCGGTGCAATCCTCCCCTCTCCCCCACAAGAGTTCAAGTCGTATCAAGATCGGCTGAAGTATGTATCTGAAGAAAAACGGGCCATTGGCAAACTGGCCGCGGCTCTGGTTCGTTCAGGAGAAACGATCATTTTGGATTCCTCCACAACCGTTCAATCCTGCGCAGAGAATTTGAACGGTAAATCCTGTACTGTTATTACAAATTCCATCCATTCTGCTGATTCGCTCTCCAAACACACAGCTGTCCAGATTCGACTGCTCGGGGGCCGATTAGATAAGGAACAGCGTTATGTCTATGGAACACCTGTTATTGAGACACTCTCCCACTACTATGTGGATAAAGCCTTTATTGGCATTGGTGGTTTTACGATGGATGGATTCAGTGCTTCCGAAGAAGAAGGCAAGATCAAACATCAGATGATGAAATCCGCCAAAAAGGTCATTGTGCTCGCCGATCATTCCAAGATGGGCAAACGTTACGGTTATCGTTTTGCAGATTGGTCACTGGTAGATGTATTAATTACAGATCAATGGCCGGATCAGGAATGGCTAGATTTTTTAAACGAGCAAAAGGTTGAGATTTTAATCCCCGAACCTACACAAGATAAGGAGTTGTAAAAGATATGAAATTATTTGCTACCGATCTAGATGGAACATTGTTGAATCGAGACAGCCAAATTAGCCGCGAGAACGCCGATGCCATCCAGAAGGCGCAACAGACTGGCATGAAAGTCACCATAGCGACCGGACGCGTATATTCAGATGTTGTGGCGATCAGCCGCCAAGGGGGAATCAAAACACCAATTATCGGTTCCAACGGCGCGACCATTCATGATGAGAATGGAGAACGCTTATTCCACCTCCCTTTGGAACGCGAAACAGCCGCTTCTGTCATGCAATGGCTGGAAGATCAGCATATCTATTATGAAGCTTCAACTCAGATGGGCATCTTCGCTGCAATCAGTACGCATGAAACGATGCTCGCCGAGCTCGAACGTGTCCTAGGTTCAAAACCCGGTGAAGATATCGAGCGGATGATCCATTCAATCAAGAAACATTACACTAAAAAAGACTATCATCGTGTGAACAGCCACCTTGAAATTCCGGCAGAAGCATGCATTTACAATATTATGGCCTTCTCGATGAATCCTGAAAAAGTGCAACTCGGACGAGAATACTTCTCTTCCAGAACCGATGTTGCAATGGTTGTCTCCTTTGAGCATAATTTTGAAATGCAGCACCCGGATGTATCCAAAGGCAATGCCCTCTCCAAACTGGCGGAGCATTTGAACATTTCGATGAAAGACACAGCCGCTATCGGAGATAACTTTAATGATGTTTCCATGTTGCAAATGGCTGGGCTAGGTATCGCAATGGGCAATGCCGAACCCGAAATTCGTGCGTTGGCTAAAACGATTACACGGACCAATGTGGAGCATGGCGTCGCTCATGCGATTCATAGCCTGTTAGAAGGCAAACCGATCGCTCCAGAAGAAACGATTGTCTCGGAGGGCTAATACAAGGCCAATGAAAGGTTAATGACATTAGTGAAGTGAAAACAAGCACAGCAGTCTCCTTAACCGAGCCAGCCTGTGCTTGTTTTTTTGGTTCCGCAACATGCCAAGGAGTGTAATTCTCACTCGACCTCTTATTTGGCCTCTTACTCGATCTCATCAGCCATTTATTTCTATGCCCGAAAATTCTCCCCTTGTCTCTCCCCAAGTCCGTAATAATGCCTGAAATTATAAATCAACGGATGCCATTGCTTCGGATCAATCTTATTGCTATCTGATATCAAATGAGAATGTGCATGCACCTTCACCGCTTTCACTTCTACAATCGCCATATTCGGCGTATGCTCCGGGATACGTATATATTGTACAGCCGCTTCAATCTGAAGCGGACATTCAGCTATTTTATCTGGCGCTACTTGAACTGAACTTTGAGACGTCAGACCTACTGTCCTAAATTTATCTTGGCAAAACGTATATCCCATTTGTTCTTTAACTTCTGGCACGGGAGAGCTTCCCGTCAACCGCCCCAGCGCTTCAACTTTTCCCCACATCGAGTCATCCGGCAGATTAATAACACATTCAGGATGATGACAGAGATTCTCATAAGCCTTGCCCTGTGTACCTATCCCTAGCACCAGACAATCCCCCAGCGCCCAAGAAGACGATAATGGGGAAAGATTCGTAGACCCATCTTCGTTTAAAGTACTAAGGATGATAACAGGGGTGCCATAGTATAAAATACTGGGGTTGATAATCTCGTGCTGATTCATCTGAGCCGATTGGGTCGTTTGTTTTGTGCTATACTGTTGCTTCATATCGTTGCTCACCTTATACCTCTCCTGTTCAGATAATGAATTCATAGCCAATTGTAATACAGCATTATTTCAATTATCATCGAAGTATGAATGCATATCCGAATATCACTGTTATCGCCTCACTTATTGCTGATACAAGCCGTTCTATATTTCTCTCCGCTTTGCTGGATGGAAGGGCTCTACCTGCCGGCGAGCTGGCCTATATGGCCGCGGTCAGTCCACAGACCGCAAGTAATCACCTTGCTAAACTTGTAACGGGAGGACTATTGGAAGTAGAACAGCAAGGTCGTCATCGGTATTATCGTCTCGCGAACGAGGACATTGCGGATCTGATTGAGAAAATGGCCAGCATCGCTCCACCTGCACAGATTCGCTCATTGAAGCAATCCAATCAACTGCAACAATTAAGTTATGCTCGCACCTGTTACGGTCATCTAGCCGGGAAACTCGGGGTTTTACTCTGCGAAGCATTGCTCAAAAGAGGTTATCTGGTTGAACACAAAGAAGTGCAAGACAAGGATTATCTAATTACGGAAAAAGGATTGCAGTGGTTTAGCTCATTTGGAATTAAGCTACAATTGAAGCCAGGATCACGCCGGGCCATCGCTCGTAAATGTCTGGACTGGAGCGAACGCCGTCATCACCTGTCCGGCTTGCTTGGTGAGCAGCTCGTTCACCGATTACTTGAACTGGATTGGATTCGTCAAAAAACAGGAAGTCGCTCTGTTGAAGTGACCGAGGCTGGAAAATCAGGTTTGTACGAGCTTTTGGGGATTTCCCTGTAAACGGCTCAGATGCTAAAAAACCAAAAAATCCTCTTTACATGAAGAGTTTACTCATTCACGTAAAGAGGATTAAAAATGTATAAAGTATATTCAGAACGGAGAGAGAGGGATTCGAACCCTCGCACCGCTTACGCAGTCTAACCCCTTAGCAGAGGGTCCCCTTATAGCCACTTGGGTATCTCTCCAAGAAATGGCTCCCCGAACAGGACTCGAACCTGTGACAACTCGATTAACAGTCGAGTGCTCTACCAACTGAGCTATCAGGGAAAATTAACTTGAATAACATTAATTTATCATGATTAATAATTCAAGTCAACCTGCCTTTGACTCACTTTCTACAACAGATTATTCATAGTGTACATCAGATGGTTTGAAGTGTAAGTTTGCCAGAACAACGACCGCAGCGATAACGCTGGGGATCTATTTTCCGTTTACGCAAATATTCCATCCCGCAGCTCTTGCAGACCAGCTTGTACCGATACGGCAGCGGTTTTCTGCCCTTGTCTCCGGGGAGAGACTGACAGAACCTTGAGCCACCCACTTTTTGCAATAGCGCCTTGAATTCCGGATCTCTATGCTGGTATCCCCGCCCTCGAATATGCAGATGATAGTGGCATAATTCATGTTTGATAATTTTCTCAACCTCGTCTTTTCCGTAGACTTCTAACTGATGTGGATTTATCTCGATCCGATGGCTTTTGAGCATATATCGCCCACCTGTTGTCGTTAGACGACGGTTAAATATTGCTTCATGAGTAAACGGAACTCCGAAATGCTCCAGAGAAATCTGCTCGATCCATTGTTGCAATTCCTTATTTTCCATCATTCTCCTCTCTCTCCACCCGCTCGAGCACACTGTTTTTCCTGTACAATACTTGAATTTTAACCGTTTCGTAGGCTACACTGTCAAGTAGAATGTATGAGGGGAGATTAATACTCGTTATGCCTACAATGCGCTACGTCATCCTGCAGCAGGAACAACAATTGCAGTTTGTTGAAATGCCCGCGGACTATGCTTATCAGCTCAGCGCTCTTAATCTGCGTCTGCACAAGGAAATCGACAAACTCACGGCAACAGATGTACCCGTTCTACCCTGGGCTATTGCCGAATGTGATCATCTCGATCTGTTAAACGAAAACTTGTCCATCATTGGCGGCCTTGATTATATCAATGCCCTTGAAGCTCGTTTTGCCGCTCTGCGTGAAAGCAATTATCCTTTGATTTCCCTGCTTACCGAGATCCGGGCACTACAGGCCCAATTGGAACAATGGTATGAAGAAGAGATGGAGTAGTTCTCCTTCATAGGGAGATGACTTCGTTTTAAAAATCTGATGTATGACCATTCATTAACGCAATATTGTAGTTCTTCTCTTTTGATAGGCAAAATTCATTACAATGCAAAAGGCGCACTTCCCGCACCGGGGAATGTGCTTTTTTCTTGTTTTTTCATCCTTGTTTTTTTGAGCTTGGCCCACCGCACTAACGACATCACTTCAGCCCAGCAACCTTAGTTTGTCGCCAAAAGGATGCGATTCGTTCCGGTTCAACAGATTATGATCATTTTCAATTTTCAATTGACATGGAGTTATCTCGCACAGTCCAGGCTATTGCCACATATGCTAACGTACAGATGAATTAGCAAAAGGAGGAGATTCCTTTGCCTCAATGGCTCTGCAACCAACTCATGCGAGCGTTCCACAAAAAGGACAGTCGTCAAATCAAGTTGCTGAACGAATGCTGGTACTTCTATCGCAACAAACCTGCCAGCGGTTCACAGCGCAACATGGAGAACGAAATTTAAGCCTTGTAAACCAAACCATCCCAATCCATACCATTGCACGAAAAAGGATAATACTTAACAGCAAACAGCCTTCCCCATGCGGGAAGGCTGTCCCCTTATACGTTTACACGCATATACTTTTGCGGACGTATGCTGACTTTGACATCACATCATGATGCCAGAACGATAATTCATAATTAATTTGCAGATGCAGGTTTTTTCATCGTCAGGCCAACACGACCTTTTTTCGTATCCACATTCATCACCCAGACGGTCACATTATCCCCAACGGAAACAACATCCATCGGATGTTTAACGTACCCGTTACTCAGTTGAGAGATATGGACAAGCCCATCACTCTTGATGCCGATGTCAACGAAGGCACCAAAGTCAATGACGTTGCGAACGGTACCTTGCAATTCCATACCTTCCACCAGATCTTCAATCTTGAGTACATCGGTGCGGAAAATCGGCAGCGGCATCTCTTCACGAGGGTCACGACCCGGGCGCTGTAAACTGTCCAAAATGTCACGCAGTGTAGGCACCCCGACATTCAGTTTAACGGCCAACTGTTCTGTCTGCTGTTCGGATAGAAGGACAGACAGTTCTTTGCTTCCGAGTTTGTCCAACTCGACCTGAAGCTCTTTGAAGAGCAGATCAACTACCTTATACGATTCAGGGTGGATTGGCGTACGATCCAGTGGATTTTCCCCTTCCGAGATACGCATAAAGCCTACGCATTGTTCATACGTTTTAGCACCTAAACGTGGCACTTTTTGCAACTGGCGACGGCTCGTGAAACGACCGTTCTCTTCGCGATATTTAACGATGTTTTTGGCAATGGTTGCATTAACACCGGCAACATATGACAACAAGGAAGGTGAAGCCGTATTAACATCCACGCCAACATGGTTAACTGCAGATTCTACGACAGCCTTCAAGCTCTCTTCCAGAACCTTCTGGGATACATCATGCTGGTATTGGCCGACACCAATCGCTTTTGGATCAATTTTAACGAGTTCAGCCAGCGGGTCTTGCACCCGGCGAGCAATAGAAGCAGCGCTGCGCTCGGCAACATCCAGATCCGGGAACTCCTCCTGAGCAAGCTTGGATGCAGAGTACACACTTGCACCAGCCTCGTTCACAATCAGGTAAACCAGGCTCTCGTCACCATTCTCCTGAATGATCTCGGCTACAAACTGCTCTGTTTCGCGCGAACCTGTCCCGTTACCAATAACGATCAGTCCGATATCATACTGCTTGATCATCCGGTGGAACACTTCCGCTGCTTCACGCTTCTTGTTATGAGGAGGTGTCGGGTAAGTTACAGCTACTTCGAGCAACTTCCCTGTATCGTCGACAACCGCCAGTTTACAGCCTGTCCGGTAGGCCGGATCGACACCCAATACGCGTTTTCCATGAATCGGAGGCTGTAAAAGCAGGTTACGAAGATTCGCGGAGAATACCGAAATCGCCTGATTTTCTCCTTTTTCCGTCAACTCGGCACGCACTTCGCGTTCAATGGACGGAGCAATCAACCGTTTGTACGCATCTTCAATAACGGCACGCAAAATATCTTGCACCACAGAAGCACCACGAATGATTTGGCTTTCCATATGGCGATGAGCCGGTTCGGCTTGCACGTCCAGTCCAACCTTGAGAATGCCTTCACGTTCTCCGCGGTTAATCGCAAGAATGCGGTGCGGCGGCATCTTTTTGGCTAATTCGCGATAACTGTAATAATTCTCGTATACGGACTCTTGCTCCGTATCCTTGGCTTCTGAAGTCAGCATGCCGTGATCCAGTGTATATCTGCGAATCCAGGCACGAATAGCTGCATCATCGGCAATATTTTCAGCGAGAATATCCTTAGCCCCTTGAAGAGCTGACTCTGCATCCTCTACCCCGAGTTCTGCATTGATATAACGCGCAGACTCCTGAAGTGCATCTCCTTGTTTCGGCTGTTCCCAGATCCATACGGCGAGCGGCTCCAGGCCTTTTTCCTTGGCTACACTAGCACGCGTCTTCCGTTTCTGACGATAAGGACGGTACAGATCCTCTACTTCCTGCAGCTTGACAGCTTGCGTAATGGATTTCTGCAACTCTTTGGTCAGCTTGCCCTGTTCCTCTATAATACGGATAACTTCCAGTTTACGGTCTTCCAGATTGCGCAAATACACCAGACGTTCTTCAATCTGCCGCAGCTGGTTCTCATCCAGTTCTCCAGTCATTTCTTTACGGTAGCGGGCGATAAATGGAATCGTATTGCCTTCGTCCAGAAGCTCCGATGTGGTGCGAATCTGCTTCAAGGACAGTGACAGTTCCTTGGCTACCTGTTTGATGATTCGTTCTTGGCGTTCCGCCTTTAATGTTTCTTCATTGGGTTCCAGAACCGTTTCCTGTTCAGACAAATAAATCCCTCTTTCCTTCCTGAATCGTTCATAATACTCATTTCAGGGCAGCTGTGCTGCATAATAACAGTATGGTCGATCATCCGAAGTTGATCTCAAACTTCTCAAGCTTTAAATAACACTCTACTCTATATTATCACAAAATCACGTTGAGATTTCTATCATTCCTATGGCACGTCTGTCACTTGCGTTATTGCACTCCTAAACATCCTTCCCCGTTGGACGAAAAAAAAGACCGGGAACGTCACCATGACATCCTCGGGTCTTCTTTAGAAATAACCAATTCATCTAAATCAGTTGAAAGTTTCTTTTACACGTTAACGGAGAGAACAGAAAAAACCTGGAATAGCAAAGCGCTCGCCTAAAAGCTTTCTGAAGGAAAGCTACATCGGAAGCATATGCTTATCACCGGATTTTTCACTTTAGAAAAGGGAATCAAAAAAATCTGGGGATAACAGCGAATGGAAGGTTATTCTGTCATCGGAGTGGACTGTGTAAAATCTCTAGTTCAACTGATTTAGACCCGCTCAAACCGGAACATTTCGCTCAGGTAGTCTCCAGACTCACTACCTACAGCAATACCCCCATACATCAAGGCGTCGCCTGTAAACGTCTCTGAGCCGCCTTTCAGGCGATAATCCGCATTTGGATCAAGCCCTTTCAGCTTCAGGCGTTGAAGCGGTGCATTCGGTTCAGAGAGTACACGGAAGTAGAATACAATCACTTCACTGCCATCTGGTGCAATGAACATCCATGCCGTTTCATTGCCTTCAAACGGACTGAGCAGGCGACGGAAAGTACCGTATTGTACTGTACTGCGGATTTCCTTGTATAGTTCAACCTGTGCTTTTACAATTGCATTCTCTTCGTCTGTAAACTTCGTCAGATCCAGCTCATATCCGAAGTTGCCCGACATCGCAACATGACCGCGAATCTCCAGAGAAGTGATGCGATTAACCTGATGATTTGGCACAGCCGAAATGTGTGAACCCATGGAACTTACAGGATATACAAGGCTTGTACCATATTGAATCCGCAAACGGGAGATCGCATCCGTGTTATCGCTGGTCCATGCTTGTGGCATGTAATACAGCATTCCCGGGTCAAAACGTCCGCCTCCGCCAGAGCAGCTTTCAAACAGAATATGCGGGAAGGAGGTAACAATACGCTCCATTACTTCGTACAGTCCCAGCATATAACGGTGCGCCGTTTCGCGCTGTCTGTCCGCCGGAAGCAATGCAGAGCCGACCTCTGTCATGTTCCGATTCATGTCCCACTTCACATAAGTGATCGGTGCAGAGCTTAGAACATCGGACAACATCCGAACGATCTCGTCACGCACATCCTGACGGGAGAAGTCCAGCACAAGTTGTTGTCTCCCTTCGGTACGGCGGCGATCCGGCACATGCAGACACCAGTCCGGATGCTTACGATACAGTTCACTGTCCGGGGAGATCATCTCTGGCTCGAACCACAGTCCAAACTGCATGTCCAGACCTGTGACACGGTTAGCCAAGTCATCCAGTCCCTGCGGAAGCTTGTTTTTGTCCACAATCCAGTCGCCCAACGATGAATTATCACTGTCCCGATGACCAAACCAGCCGTCATCAAGCACAAACAACTCAATGCCCAGCTTCTGCCCTGCACGTGCGATCTGCTCAATCTTATCGGCATTAAAGCCAAAATACGTTGCTTCCCAGTTGTTCACCAGCACAGGACGCTCAGCATTACGGAATTGTCCACGTGCCAGACGTTCCCGGTATAACTCATGGTAGGATTGAGACATGCCATCCAGACCCGCAGCTGAGTAGACCATAACGGTCTCAGGTGTCTGGAACGACTCCTGCGGTTCAAGCTTCCAGCTGAACTCAAACGGATTGATACCAACAGATACACGAGTGGTATAGAACTGATCCACTTCTGCCTGTGCAGTAAAGCTGCCGCTATATACTAAACTGAATCCATACACTTCGCCTTGATCTTCATCCGTTCCCGGTGTCATCAGGGCAATGAACGGATTTTGCTGGTGACTGCTGGAGCCACGGCGGCTCTCGATCCCTTGCAATCCGGAAGCGAGCGGACGACGAACAATATCCCGTTCACGAGTCCATGCACCCGACAGCTGCAGCAATTCATAATCTGCATGTGGCAGGTCTACAGAAGAGCTGAGTGCGCGCAGTACATTCACTACGTTAGCGCTCTCATTCACGATACGCATCGAGCGTGTAATGGCGTTAAAGGCAGTGAACGCGGTATACGTTAACTCAATTTTTACGCCTGACACCTGATCTTGCATTTCAATAATGAGCGTATCCGCTTCATCCTCAGATTCAACATACGTTGCCGGGAGTCCCGTTAACGCCTCTTTTCCCTTGACCAAACGATGGCCAGTATACATAAACTCGGATACCGTTGAGCCGTTCTCCAGCTCCAGTTGGATGGCCGGGTTGCGGAAATCACTCGTTCCGTAGACCGGCAGTTCCACTGGCAGGGTGTCAAACGAAATCGTACGATCCTCCGGCACCGGATTTGGACTAAAGGATGCTCTTTCCGTCCGAACATGAAGCCAGCTCAGGTCGGTATCACGCAGTTTTTTGCCATAATACAAATGCACCAAATATCCCGAAGGCAATACCTGAAATACGTAGCTCGCCTCGCGGGTCTGTAAATGAAACTGAAGTTTCTCCTGATTGATGTAAATGCTCATATGTCTCCTCCATCTATCTATATAGGTCTTTCGGGTAAACGGTTTCTCAGGTTCCATTATAACGAAAAGATCAGCATTGTTCTACGCTTTCACCAAGTCTTAGCCAAAAGAGCGCACAACACCCATATAGGTATCGTACGCTCTTAAGGTAACATTCTGAAATTGTGTGTTCCCTTCCAGGAACATCCGTTGTCAACGGACAGGCACATCAACGAATAAACTACCGTTCTGTAGCCTTAAAAATCGATTAAGCCCAGGCTGATCTGCAAGGCCTCGTTGACCAGTTTCATGGTCTCCTCGTCCAAATGCGTAATCTTGTCGGTCAGCCTCTGCTTATCAATCGTCCGAATCTGTTCGAGCAAAATTACCGAGTCCCGGTCAAAGCCATGCGCCGCCGCATCAATCTCGACGTGCGTCGGCAGCTTTGCCTTCTGAATCTGGGCGGTAATAGCCGCCACGATACAAGTTGGACTGAACCGGTTGCCGATATCGTTCTGGATGACCAGAACCGGCCTGACGCCACCTTGCTCAGAACCGACAACGGGAGAAAGATCCGCAAAAAAAACGTCACCACGTTTTACGATCACTGTCTACACCCCGCTAACTAAGCGGTCCAGAGTGCTGTCCGCATCTTCCTCCGCGTGAAAGGCTTCGGATGCCATGGTCAGGTTAATCTTCGCCATCTCCATGTACCCACGCTGCATTGATTCACGGATGTAACGTTTCTTCCGCTCCGTCAAGTACAGCTTCATTGCTTGCCTAATCAATTCGCTGCGGTTGGAATTCTCCAGCGCTACGATGCCATCCACTTCCTGCAAAAGATAATCAGGCAAACTGATCATAATCCGCTTGGTGTTCTGCAAGTTGGCCACCTTTCTTCCACCCCCACAAACCTTTCGCCATTGTGAACCAGTATTACGCTTTTCCAGAACTTTTATACAAAGGAATATATATGCCCCGCGTATATCAAGTATGCTGTACTCCATTATAAACACGGGAATCATTATTCGTACAGACTAAACATCACATTTCAGGATTTAATTCCTGACATCGTACATATTTCGAGATGCTGCGACAGTATTCCTTCTGTTCTGAAAAAAACTTTGCTGGGAATCGTGTCCAATTTGCGAATTACGTTGTCAAAAGGGGATTGATTCTGGCGACTACCTCTCCCCCCCGGGTATAGACCCGAGGAATGCGATGTGCCATCATGCAGATCACTTCATAGTGAATCGTACCGAGCTGGTCTGCCACCTCACCAGCAGTAATTACACCGCCGGACTGGTGACCGATGAGAACAACCTCTTCGCCGGCTTGAATTGCTTCCGCTTCTTCTGCGAAAGATTGTAGCGACACCATACACTGATCCATGCAGATCGTACCGACGACAGGAACGCGGCGGCCACGTACAAGCACTTGTGCTTTTCCTGTCAGCATTCTTGAAAATCCGTCTGCATAGCCGATAGGCAAGGTCGCTATTCGTTCATTTTCCTGTGTAAAATAACGGGTTCCATAACTGACTCCCCAATGGGACGGCAGTGTTTTGACCAGAACCGCTTTTGTCTTCAGTGTCATTACCGGGAGCAGCTTCACTACCTGGTGATTCACCTCTACCGAAGGATACAATCCATACAGACTTATGCCCACACGTACCATATCATAGGATAATTCAGGTGTATCAATGGCAGCGGCACTGTTCGCCGTATGTATAATCGGGATGACACATCCCTGATTCCGAAGCGTCTCTGTAACGCTCTGAAACCGTCGATACTGTTCCAGGGTATAGGTCTTGTCTTTTTCATCTGCTTTGGCATAGTGAGTAAACATGCCTTCCAGCATTACCTGATTAAGTGAGGACACCTCTTGTATAAAGTCAATGGCCTCTTTGCCAGGTAACAGACCCAATCTGCCCATGCCACTGTCGATTTTGATGTGAACTTTCAACTGATTTGCAAATGTGCCTGGATTCACCTGTTTAATAGCCTCCAGCACTTCTCTGCTAAACAATGTAATCGTCACATCATGTTGCCACGCTACAGCGACTCCTTCAGGCGGCGTATACCCCAATACCAGAATCGGGCTTGTAATGCCGTGCAGACGCAGTTCAAGAGCTTCGTCGAGAAACGCTACACTTAAGTAATCCACGCCCACTCGTTCCAATTCTCTGGCTGTCTCTACTGCTCCATGCCCGTAAGCGTTAGCCTTTACGCAAGCGAGAAATCTCGTACCCTGAGGCAACACCTCACGAAAAGCGGTTACGTTGCCTCGCAGATGGTCCAGATTAATCTCCGCCTGGGTCGGCCTATATTGTCCTTGCACGTTAAGTCACCTTCTCTAATCTTCTTAATCCGGCTCACGTCAGACTCCATCGTAATGCTCCAGCATGTCACTGTCAAATATGCAGAAATTTCGCTTCTCACATCATATGCTGTAGGAGCCTGCAGAGAACCATAATCAAGTGCAGAAGACGGCCGATAAGCACAGTTATTCCAGTCCGGTTGGGTCTTCAACATACAGCTGTATATAACTTGCTTACATCAGCTTATTACCCGGTTCTCTCCGCATAGAAGCGTATTTTGTATTTTTAGACTGAACTCGGCATGTTCTTCTGCACTGTAAAAATAGATAAAGCACCGGAGAATTGAATTCTCCGATGCTCTATAGCATTCCTTGGGATAGAACAGCTATGCGTTCTCGTTTTATTTACCTGACTCTTCCTGCATGGAGGTCGCTATACGTACCATTTCATTCTCAGGCAGATCCGCGCTTGTAATCCGGTATTCCACGCCATCAGAAGTCCAGGTCAGCGTCTGCAAGGCATCTCCGCTAATCATACCTGCTGTAAACCCAAGATCAACCAGACGGGAAGGGGCAAGGGATACAGCACGATCCTGAGGTCTTGCTTCAAATATGGTGTAATTATAGGTGCCCTCATACCGCAGCAGTACGGAATAATCACCGGATTCCTCCAGAATCTGATCATCCTTCAGCTTGACACCTTCCGGAGCATATGTCGGTTGAATGACACCAAAGCTGTCTGCTTCTTGCGGTTCAGCCGCGGTAGGTTCTTCGGTGCCCTGTCCACTTGCTGCCCCTTCTGAACCTTCTGCTCCTTGTGTTCCTTGTTGATTTGTGCCCTCACTTACACCGGTCTGCCCATCAACAGCTCCCTCGGTTCCCTCGGAGCCTGGCGCAGCCTGAGGATTGGCAGGTTGCTGTGCTCCTGCATCATCCGTTTTCTCCGCTGGAGCCGCACCAGCATCAGTGCCTGTCTTATTTCCTTCTTCGGTTGCAGCCGTCATGTTCCGCTGCATGTCAAAGGCATCTTTTCCAAATTCAGCTCCGAATTTGAAACTGTCAAACTTCACGTCCACCACCACATTGGCGTTGGAGTCGGATACCTCCACTTGTTTTGGCGCGTAATCACTCTTGTTCAGCCAGATTTTCTGTCTTACAAGAGCATGTGTATTGTAGTTGGCAGCAACATCAAATACATAACTTTCCTTTTCATCTGCAAACTGACGGGTTGTATCCCCTGTAATGCTTCGGATCAACGTTTCATACAAGTAAACCTGACCCTGGTTATCTGGCCAGTCACTTTGGAAGCGGAAGCTTTTATTCTGACTCGGCGTGAGTACAAACACACCTTCATCATTACGAAGAACGATTTGCGTAACATCCTTCTTGGCATTGGTTAACGCAATGCGGTAATACGAAGGCTTCTGATGCCATACCTCGACCTTGTACTGCTGCGGTGTTTCTCCGGTATGCAACGTCATAACGCCTGCTCCCTGATAACTTTCCATCTCTCCAACGACTTCGTTCAGATCTTTGACCACAGCTGCCGCATCCTTCTTCCCGCAGGCGGCAAGTAAGGCCGATAAGACCAATACCATGGCAAGCATCCATGATATTCGGCGCATGACATCATCCCCTTTAGCACATGTTTTCACTTCAGGATTGTGCGTACAGCAGAACCCCTACTTGATTAGTACATGTTATGAGGGACTTGTTCGATATATGCGGACTAGTTTGACAAGCATAGCATGAAACTGTTTTAGAAAAGTAAATCAGTCTCGAGTAGGATGCCAATACCATCCATATAAGGGATACTAAAATCCAATGCACCTATCATTAATCAGCTTTTTACATTCATCCATCTAGATCATCTCATTAACCGATAACGATTATCTCTGGAATATCAAAGCGTTTTGGAGGGGACTTACATGACAAATTCAAATTCAACTTCAACTTCAACGATTACTGCAACTGCATCGCTTCAGTCCAAACTACAGGGATTGGATGAATTCATCACCAGCCAACTTGAACAATGGAACGGCGTAGGTACAGCAGTCGCAATTGTTCATAAGGATCAGGTCGTCTGGAATAAAGGATACGGCTATCGCGATTTGGAGGCAGGACTTGAGGTCACACCAGACACGTTATTCGCCATCGGCTCTAGTACCAAATCGTTCACAGCAGCAGCGGCGGCACAACTTGTGGATGAGGGACTACTGGATTGGGACGTTCCAGTCAAAACCTATTTGCCAGAATTCAAAATGTGTGATTCCGTTGCGACGGAACGCCTCACCATCCGGGACATGCTATGTCATCGCTCAGGTCTGCCCAGACATGAAATGGTCTGGTACAACTCTCCACGTTCTAGGGAAGAACTCGTCTTTAACTTACGTCATCTGGAACCAAATCAAGACTTCCGTAACAAATGGCAGTATCAGAATATCGTTTATATGGCTGCTGGTTATCTGATTGGTCATCTCAAAGGAACATCTTGGGAGCAAGTTGTTCAAGAAACATTGTTTAACCCGCTCGAGATGAATGCTAGTCTCTTTTCCGTGGAGAAAATGCAGCAACAATCCAATTACGCCTTCCCTTACACAAATCAAGGGGAGCAAAAGGTGAGAATTCCTTTCCGCTCTGTTAATGCCATTGGCCCTTCAGGGTCAATCAACAGTAACCTCACGGATATGACAGCCTGGCTTCAATTTCAGGTACAGCAAGGAATATGGAAAGGCAAAACTCTCGTTTCCAAAGAGCAGATGACCGAGATGCACAGTCCACAGATGGCTTGTGAGTCGCCATTCCTTAGCAAAGAGTTGCCTATAAGTGCATACGGCCTCGGCTGGATTATTGAGCCTTACCGCGGACATTCGATGATTCATCACGGCGGAGCTATCGATGGTTTTGCCTCACAGGTTGCCCTCTTGCCGGATGAAGAGATTGGAATCGTCGTTTTGAGTAATACCAACGGAAGTGTCATTCCCTATACGGTTGCCTTTTATATCATGGATCGTCTACTTGGATTGGAGCCCACTGACTGGACTTCTACTTTTTTGGGACTCATGGGACAAGGAGAACATGCGGAAGTTGAGGAACACGTTGATCAACAGCAACAAAAAGATCAACATGAGGAATCACCATCTGTTCAGCATCTTGATCGACCGGTCTCTGTATATACGGGAGTCTACAACCACCCAGGCTATGGGGATTTGCTTGTACATGAGACCGATGACGGTTTACAGACGAGACTGAACGACATTGATATGCCACTGCAGTATGTCGGAAAGGATTGTTTCTCCGTCTCATTGGCCCATTTTGGTTGGAATCTGGATTGTACATTCAAGGTAAACGAGGAGCAGGTTGCTTCATCGGTCTCCGTCCCTTTCGTATTAGAACCGAATGCTAATCCGATTGTATTCACCAGACTTCCTGAATCTGAAAAAAAATAAACCAAACACGAAATGACAAGCTGTCCCTACTTCCATCGAGCAGAGACTTACCCAAGTCTACAAATCTGTTTACGCTTGGAAATTTGGTCGCCGCCTGCATCTCTGTAATCATCGTCGTCGTTGTGTTACAGAACGTGACGATCAAACGTTACAATCGCTACTTCCCTGATCGCGCACTGGACTTGAACTCCCGCAACATGCAAAAAAATCACTTCGAAAAGCTGGATGAGGGCGAGAAATGGATCGTGTATCGCGCAGCCTACCGCTCGTTTCAGATGTTGAACCTCCTGCTTGGCGTCGGCATGGCAGCTTTAGTCGTATATTCGATCTTGTTTTCCTTTGCCGCTTTCCCGATCATACTGGTGTCTGTCATCTGGATCATCAACATCGGCGTTTATTTTCGTGAAACTTATCGGGCCCAGAAGCAGTAATACACTGTGAACTACCTACTTTGGTAAAAATGACTAAAGGAGTGATGATGTGCATTTATTCAATCGAAATACCCGGTCCAAATGGAGTGCCTTGACCAGCGCATGTATGGCACTTGTTCTTTCTCTCAGCCTCTGCGCTCCCCAGGTTCAGGCTCAGACCGGGGCAACAGCCCCTGTCTCTGACGGCTCGAAACAGCCTGTAACACTGAATGCCGAATCGGCTAATGCTTTTCTGGATAAGTTCTTCGCATCGCCTGAAACTAAACCACATTACGTCGGTGCATCTGTTGTCGTTGTGAAGGATGGTCAAGTTATTGCAGAAAAAGGTTACGGCCATGCCGATCTGGACAAAAAAACACCTGTCGATCCGAAAAACACCGCTTTTCGTGTCGCCTCTGTCTCCAAAACCTTCACAGCCGCTGCGGTCATGCAGCTTGTGGAGCAAGGCAAGGTCGACCTGAAGGCTGATTTTCAGACCTATGTGAAGGGTTTACACTTCGAGAATCCATTCGATGCGCCAGTAACCGTAGAACATCTATTGACACACACCACCGGGTTTGAGATTCGTGATCCACAGCCGGAAGACATCCACACAGACCAAGGCAAGTACATAACGATGGAGGATTACGCCGAGCAGCATATGCCTCCTGTTGTGCGAAAGCCTGGTAGCGCCTACATGTATGATAACTTCTCGTTTTTGCTACTCGGGTTGATTGTTGAAAATGTCAGCGGCGAGCCGTTTGAGACGTACATGCAAGAGCATATCTTTAAGCCTTTAGGCATGAACAACAGCAGTTTTATGCTAAATGAAAAATTCCAGAAACAGCTTGCCACTGGTTATGATGCAGCACACAAGCCGGTCGATCTGTACTTCATTGATCCAAATCCATTGCCTCAAGGCGGCATGCTGTCTACTGCCGAAGACATCGGTAAGTTCATGATTGCTTTCCTGAATGACGGCAAGAAAGACAACCAGCAGATTTTGCAACCGGAAACGGTAAAAAGTATGGAGCAGTATCGCTCTTCCATTCACCCGCTGCTGCCAGATACCACTTACGGATTCGAAGCACCATTTCAGCTCACTGGGGCAGGGAGTAGTTCCAAAGTAATTACCAAAGCAGGCGACCTGACAGGTTACAGCTCTTATCTATTTTTTATTCCTGAGCAAAACACAGGCGTCTTCTTGACCTATAATCAGAATGGAGCTCTTCGCAGCCTGCTCTACTCGGCCTTTATTCAAAACTTCTTCCCGCAGTACGCTAAACCCGTACAATTCAAGGAATACACACCGCAATCTGCGGAAGAGCTGAAGCGTTTTAACGGATTGTATGCTGACCTTCGTATCAGCACAATCATCAGCAAACTGCAAGCTGACGGCGAAACGTCCAGTTCGTTGAGCATTAGTGATCCGTTCCTGGGCGAACGTAAGCTGATTCAACTAGAAGACAATCTGTTCAAAGATGAATTAACCGGACAGTTTACAGCCTTTAAAACATACGAAGACGGTACAACTTACATGAGAGAACCTTATCTCAATCCATTTGGTTATGCTAAAAAAGGACAAAAAGCTGTAGGTTTCCGAGATGTGCCGAAGAACAGTCCTTATGCTCAAGCGATTCATGGGCTGCAATCCCTCGGATATTTGGAGAATGGCGCTAACCAAGTCTTCCAACCAAAAACGACTGTAACGCGAGCTGAATTTATCGAAGATATCCTGAAGTTGAGCGGGCTCAAACCTAGCAAAACAACTCCGCCTGCTGATACCGACTGGGCCAATCATACCTCAGCCGGGTATATCCAGCTTGGTTATGAGATAGGAATGATCGCAGGTTCCGACGAGAAACAGTTCAAACCGGATCAAGCCATCGTTCGGCAGGAAGCAGCGGTCATGATGTGGAGAACAATGCAACTGCAATATCCGAGCGAACTGTTTAAAGATGTTAAGCTTGCAGGCCAGACAGATGCCTGGGCTGTGCCTGCGGTGCAAATGATGGTGAAGCTGGGTATCTACGGCCCTGAGGTTAAAATGCTGGAGGACGGTTCTGCGGACTTCCTCTCCCGCAAACCGCTCATTCGCCAGGAACAGGCTGCTATCATGTATGCGTTAATAACACAGCCGACCAATCGCATTGTCGCTGAGTTGATGGCCGCACAGCAATCAGAGCAACCACAGCAGCCATCAGCGGAGGAAGCGGCTAAGGAAGTTGAAGCGCCTGAGAGCAAGCCAGAGACTACACCAATGCCAACGACAGAGAGCACTCCTCCAGCAGCATCCGTTCAATAGATATGCCATAAATGCTAACAACAAAAAGGCTTGTTCGATAGGGATTCCCCTTTACGAACAAGCCTTTTAAATTATGCAATTAACGAGGATACATGTGTGTTTCCGTTGCGCTGATCAAACTTGGTTGCTGTAACTTGGGCATACTCTTCAAAATAATCTGCAAGTTTGAGGAGATCTCCCGGGTCTCCCTCATACGGGAAGGAAGCTGGCAGACGCAGGCGATAGCCTTCCGATTCTTTTTCTTCAGACCAGCGCCGCAATAACGGAGCCGCCTTCGCATAATACATCATTTTGGCATACATATCTTCATGATCGGCTGCCAGCACCAGTGTTTCTTCGAGGATATCAATCCCTTTGGCCGGATTCGTAAGCGTGAGATACTCCATCTGCTCTGAAAAACTCTGCACGAAATCATTTTCGCCTTTGATCAAACGATATCCTTTGACCTGATGTTTATCTGCCTCATCCTTCCGTCCCAGACGATACAGCGGCATCAGAACTTCGGACAAGGTCAGATGTGGGATCTCCGCACAGCTCATGCGTCCTTTGAGAATCGGCTTGGCCACTTCCAACACCTTCTCGTCGTCTCCTTTTAACATAAAATAACGCATAATCTCATCCTGCTCACACGCCTCGCAGTCACTCATGAAGTCGCGGTCTAACGCTCTAAACTTGTCATAACTGCGCCCCGCTTCTTCCAGCTCTCCGAAATCCATAAAAATGCGGAAACGGTAGTACCAGTAAGAACGTTCGCTGTACCCATAAGACTTGAAGCGTGCCCCGAAGTCCTCTAACAGCTCCATAATCTTCTCGCGTGAAATTTCAGGGAAATCGGGCATTTTGCCGAGAATCCATTTATAAGACCACAATAACGTTTCTTCATCATACAGCTCTGGTTGCTGATCAAACTTGCCTAGTTGCCAGGAGAAAGCGATCAAAGCTTTCATCGGATATCCACAGAAGGTGGCGACATCCACAATCTCTGAGCGTGCTTCATACGCCTCCTCAACCATACCATTGAGATCGGCCACCCGCGCTGCTTCCTCCAAAAAACCAAGCTTTGCCGAACCATTCGGCAGCTGGTAGGCTTCTTCCATCAAATCTTCAAATTCCATCTCTGTCTTCATCAGACATCTCCCTCTGGATTCATATTTGCGCGTAAACCCCAATCAATAAAACGTACGATTCCCTGGTTCAACACTTCAAGCTCCTGTTTATTCATGGCATAATGCCCCATCATTAGTGCGTTAACATACAGCATTTCTATAGCAATCGGTGTCATCTGATTATCTGGTGAAGTCAACACCCGTTTGATGATGGGATTGTTCACATTCAGATACAACGTCGAGTACCCTGCCGAATTAATGCCTGACGACAACGAACCGAGAACAGAGGAGAACAAGTCTGTACTCTCTTCGCTCGCTTTTTCCAGCGCACGCAGCGTGGATGACTCCTGCGAAAGGGTGAACAACACCGGCAAGTCAGCTGGCTTAAATCCTTTCACTTCTGCGCGGCAACGGAAACGTTGTAACGCCGAATCTGCCAGACGCAGCGCATCATAGTACTGATTACGCTCGGCCGGTGCAACATCCGTGAAAGTCATCGATACTTCATCCGGCTCAATTCGCTCGGTCTCTACATGATTCAGGATGACAGGCAACATCCCCATCAGTTCTTTATCGTAGATGTAACCTGCGTTAACAACCAGCATGGACTGTGCAGAAGCCACATGGTTAATCTGGCGGTATTCATCAATGGTGCTGGTGTAGTACAGCGTCTCTCCTTCATCAATCAGTTCACCCAGTTCCCGGTGTCCTCGCGTTGTATCGAAAGGCAACCAGCGGTGAATCATCGCGTAAAATTCCTGATCCTGAACAGCCAGCGCCTTCATCGAAAGGGCGTGCAGACGAATCAACTTCTGTAGACGTTCAGTCTGCTGTTCAGCCATTTCGGTCAGTCCCAACCGCAAGGCGTCTCCGAGCTCGGAGCGCACTTCTTCCAGCTTTTCATTTTCATAAAAATGCTCTCTTGAAGCTGTCGGCTGTAGTTCATCGGTCCAAATCAGACATTTTACAAAGAACGCCCACTCCGGCAAAATGTTCTCGGCTTTCTCCGAAATCAGCATGCGTTTCAGATAAACCCGGTGAGAACGCTTAGCATTCAGATTCACCGCGTGTGGCAACACATAGGCAATGCCTCCAGTACGCCCCGAAGCTGTTGTCAGGGGGATGAAATCCTGGAACTTCTCCCCCAGCAGACGTTCACCAAAAGCAAGAACTTCCGCGCGGCAGGACCGAGCAAGCTCTGGACGTGTTAACCAGATTGGAGAATCCTGATTAACAACAGACTGCACCCCGTCATGAATCAGCGTAACCGGATAAGGCAGGAGCGCACCATAATAAAATAATGCTTCTTTCACATACTCCGCTTCAAAGTAGTGTGCCGCTTCCGGCGTACAACGCAGATATACTTTCGTTCCGGGAGACAATTGCGTGTCCAGCTGCCTAATCGTATATGTACCGTCCGGCTTGCCGCGCCATTCCATTGAAGGGCCGCCCTTCACCGATTGAGTCAGCATGACGATCTCATGACTGACCATGAAACAGCTCAGCAGACCAATACCAAAACGTCCAATAAACGATGTCTCGCCATCCAGCAATGCCTGTTGTCCCCGCTTCGAGGATTGTCCAATCATCGCTAGAAACTCATGGATGTCCGCTTCGGTCAAACCAACTCCGTTATCCTCCACCATCATCGTCAATTGATCTCCGGTTCCTGTTAGCTCAATACGGGCTTCTCCCTGGTATCCCGGCTCCACTTCCTTGCGTGCCGTGATCGCATCTGTTGCATTCTGCATAAGTTCACGCAGAAAAACTTTTGGGCTGCTGTATAAATGGTTGGATAAAATTTGGATCATTCCGCTCAGGTTCACCTGAAAACGATATTCGTTCGGTGTACTCATGAATCAATCACTTCACCTTTCCTTTGGGTCCAACACAACACTCAGGGGGCTTTAATATCTTCACACTGAATAAATGGATGTGTTAGACGAACTCATTATGTATATATCGGCCTATACTCTATTACTCCATTATCTATGTCAATGAAACAGCAATGAAACGGCCTTCATATCCTTCTTTTCAAGGATACCTTGTACAGCCTCCCAAAAAAACAAACCTTAGACCCGATTTAGTGGAATTCGCCGGGGAATTATGCACTAGGATTTCAGGACTATTGAAGCAATAATATATTTCTTAAGTCTTAGTTGAACGATCTGATACCACTGGACGTATAATCATCAAATTAGAAAATGGACGGTGAGTATACATGATTGAGGTACGGGATATAAATAAACATTTTGGTGAGCAGCAAGCGCTGCAGAGAGTCAGCTTTACGATTAAACAAGGCAGTATAACCGGGCTTATTGGCCCAAACGGCTCAGGTAAAACAACCCTCATTCGGATCATGAACGGAGTTCTGGGCGCAAACAGCGGGCAGGTTACCATCCAAGGCATGGATACTTCGCAACAAACAGAAAAGGTGCTGGCGATCTGCGGTACACTGACTGAACAAAGCGGTTTGTACGAAAATATGAGCGGGCGGGATAATCTGCTATTTTTTGCGGATGCCTTTGGGCTACAACGTGCAACTGAACGTATTGATGAGTTGGTACACCTCCTTGAGATTCAGGATTACCAGCATCGTAAAGTCGGTACCTACAGCACAGGGATGAAAAAACGTTTGGGTCTCGCACGGGTGCTATTGCACCGTCCTTCTATTCTATTTCTCGATGAGCCAACCAATGGGCTTGATCCTGATGGAATCCAGATGGTGCTTCGCATCATTCGTCAGTTAAATACGGAGCTGAGCTTGACCATTCTCATCTCCTCACACGTGCTTACTCAGCTTTCCGCCGTGTGCGATCATTATATTTTTATGGAAAAGGGTCGTGTTGTTGAGAAAGGGACTGAACAGGAGATCATTCAACGATATCAATCCGCACCGCGGCTAGAGGTCGAAGCAGATATGCCAAACGGGTGGAAAACCGGAATATATTCGCCTGAGACGGTTACAGCGCACACAGCAACCTACCAACTCTCGTCTCGTGAGCATATTCCGTTGCTGCTTAGACAGCTGACCGAGCATGGTCAGGTTTATCAGGCACGTATTGAAGGCAATGATCTGGAAAGCATCTATTTTGCGATAAGGGAGGCGAATGCACATGAATAATCGTCAAGCGATACGTGCACTCATTCTTAAAGACATCCGTTCTGTCACATCCAGCGTGCAGCTGTGGCTGCCCATGCTGATTGTACCGCTAATCATCGGAATCCTTGTTCCGTCTGCTATGTTGTGGGCTGCATCCCGCGTGAATCTACACTCGATAAGTAACTTAAATGTGGTATTGGACACATTAGACAAGCTCATTCAGAGTGGACAGTTGCCCTCCCTTGCTACCATGACCACAGACAATCAACGTATTGTTTATTTTCTTGGCTTGTATATGTTCGCCCCCTTGTTTCTCATCATTCCAGTAATGGCTTCCAGCATCCTGACTGCCAACAGTTTCGCTGGCGAGAAGGAACGCAAGACACTGGAAGGATTGCTGTTTACACCAATGAGCATGAGCACACTGTTCAAAGGTAAAGTACTGGCTGCTCTCATTCCGTCACTGTTGTTGTCCTGGGTGACCTTCATCATCTATGGGGTTATTGCCAATATCCTGATGTATCCGATCTTCGGCACATTGATGTTTCCGAACTGGAACTGGATCATTCTGATCCTTTGGGTGGTCCCTACATGCAGTTTAGCCGTCATTCTGCTGAATGTGCTCATCTCGGCTAAAGTGCGAGGATTTCAGGAAGCCTACCAGCTTGGCGGACTTGTTGTCCTGCCTCTGGTCGCCCTGATTGCTGGTCAGGCTACCGGTATGTTAATGATTGGGCCATGGATGCTGCTAGGCACTGGTGCAGTGTTGCTGCTCACGAGCGTTGTTTTACTTCGCCTCGTAACCATGTGGAACCGCCGTCAGCAACTTGCGGAGAGTCAGATTTGATTGAGAAATAAACAAACGCGGGTTATGATGTGGAGACGTGTACTTGGGGATAATTATAGAGAGGAATGGAACAACAGCATGGAATACAACCTACTTCAAAAATTAAAATATGCTTCGCCATTAACGGCACAGGAGAAACATATTGTAGACTTTATTCTGAACGACCCCGAAGTTGTATTCCATTCTACAGCCCATGAACTGGCTCAGCAGACTTATACAAGCGCGTCCACCATCGTTCGCCTATGCAAAAAGCTGGGTACCAAAGGGTACCCAGACTTTCAGTTAAAGCTTGCGCTAGAATATCAACAACAACCGTCTCCCTCATTACGGACGCCGGATCATGCATTTACAGAACAAGGCAATGTACTGGCTGCGATCGACTCGGTTCCATACCTGTATCACCAGGCGCTGGATGAGACACGCCGTATGTTAAACGCTCCTGTTTTGATGCGTGTCGCCAATTGGGTTAGACAGTCCGCACGTATTGACATCTACGGCAGTGATTTGAATTATTATTTGGCACAGCAAGCTTGTGCCAAATGGAATGAACTTGGCATTGCGGCGGTTGCGCACAATGGTCCCAATATGCATTATTTGAACACGATGAATTCCAGCCAATTCATACTGTCTTTTGTCATTTCCCATACGGGAGAAAACTCATCCATGATTGAAGTCGCCAAAGTATTGAACCATAAGCAACGGAACGTCATCGCGGTGACCGGAAACAATCATGCCGGATTGTCCAGACATTGTGATGAAACGTTGCTAACCTACAGTTATAATGAACAATTGAGGCTGTCCAAAATGTCTTCCATGATCTCGGTACTCTATCTGTTTGATATGCTGTATATGGCGAGCATCAGCGACAACTATTGAGATTAAACATGTATACATTTATCCGCTGCAAACGCAATCCCCGCATGCTTGCGAGCCTCCGCAAGTACGTTCATTACAGAACGGCTGTGTTCGAGCAGTTCATAACACCGCTTATAATCTTTAGCCAGATAAATGTCTCTGAACGCTTCCCACTCATAGTACAGCCAATTGGCTTTGTTCTGCGCATTATACTCCTCAGGTGGCTCTTTCCCGATCTGAAGCTTGATCTCCCGGCAACCGTTCGCTCCTTCCGCAACCTGAAGGTAACCTTTTTCTCCTTGAATGAGCACATTGTTCATGCCATTCGTATCTTTAGCGCCTACACATGCTGCAATGAACTCTGGATACTTGAGGACCACAACTCCCGATGTATCAATCCCGTTCGCATGCTGGTTCGCCGTATATGACACGGTATTCGGACTGCCAAACAAACTCATAACCAGATGCAGATTGTAAATGTTGATATCCATCAACGCTCCACCAGAGAATTGGGGATTAAACACGTTCGGTGTCTGTCCGGCGAGAAGATCATTGTATTTACGCGAGTATTGACTGTAATTACACTGAATGAGCTTGATTGGACCAAGTCTCGGTAATTGCTCTTTTATGACTTTAATATTGGGCAAATGAATGTTGGAGATGGCCTCAAACAAAAACAGGTTCTTTTCTTGCGCAAGCGTGATCAGCGTTTCTGCTTCCTTGAGGGTGGACGTGAACGGTTTTTCACATACGACATGTTTACCCTGTTGAAGTGCCTGATAGGCCTGTTCGAAGTGCATGCTATTTGGTGAAGCAATATAAATGAGGTCTACTTTGGGGTCTGAAAATAAAGATTCCAAGTCTGTATATATTGTACTTATCCCATATTTATCTGCAAGTTCTTGCGCTGTCTCTCTCTTCCTGGAGTACATCGCAGTGACGATCACATCTTCCAGTTCATTAATCGCGGATAAAATGGCATCCACAATGGAACCTGTACCAATCGTTGCTATATTCATCATATGGTTTCGCTCCTGTCGTTGGTGATTCTGTCACATAAATATTATCACGACCAGGTCAGGTGGAGAATGCTTCGGGCCTAGAATGGCAGCATCATGCGTAATTCGGTTTCAAGTTTGTACATGTATGAAATTCAATTTCATTCCCCACTCTTTCTCATTTTCTTTCCTGTCCCATTCCATTCTTACCCCCATTCTGGATCTAACATAAATTCCATAGTTTACCGATATAACATAAGAAATGAACGACATCTATAGATCCAAAGGGAGGATGAACGAATGAAAACAGGGTATACATACATACAACGCACCATCGGTACATTGCTGTTATTTACACTCATTACAGCAGCTACGCTAGCAGGAGGAACCACTGCCCAAGCAGCTTCGCTAAGCCAATCGACAGTCTATTATGACTCCGATGGCGTTCTTTACAAAGTTTCCGGAGACGGAAGCAATCCAACCGAGGTATTAATTGATTTTGAAGGCGTAGATTTGACTGAGGCGGGATCGTATCTTTACTACACCCAGTCTCCAACTTCCACAACGCTGCTTCGGGTACCGAATGACGGTTCCAGCGATGCCGCCGAAACATTTGCTTCCGATGTGATCAATTATTATGCGGATAACGGATTTATCTATTACCTGGATTCCAAGGGGAGTATTTATCGCGCCGATGGCGACCAAGGTAGTTCATCAGCAACCAAAATCGCGGACAACGTTAATACGGATTATCCACTTCTAATCGTGACCAAAGGGCGTGTCTACTATAATGCCTTGGTTGGCGGGACTACGTGGGTGGCTTCCAAAGCATCAAACGGTACTGGAAATGTACAGAACTTGGCCCAAGGTGCTGTGGAGAGTCGTTATTTTGTGAACTTTGCCAAAAACGAATTACAACTCATGGTTAACACCAATCCGGACGAGCAATTTTACTCTACGGAAGCTATTGTGATGTACAAGGCCAACTACAACACAGGTAAAGGTAAGGCCGTGAATGCAAAAGCCAAGCTTGATGTGAACGCCGTTTATTCCGGTGGCTGGAGCAACAATCTCTATGTCTACAATAGCGGCATTAAGCTGGACAGCAATAAGGATTACAACTATACCCTGGGCAAAGCTTATGCATTAACAACATCCGGTAAAACATTTCAGCTTCACTCCAAAAGTGTGCGAGAAGTCAGTGCAGTTGGAGCAGACAAGGTAGTAATCATTGATGCGGATCAAAAAGCGTATGCCAAAACGGTTACTGCGAGCAAGGTGAGCAAAACGTCTAATCTCAACTTGAGTAACGTAACTTACGTTACGAATCAACTGATGAATGATAAACCGGAGGTTGCCTACATTTCCGGCAAAAATGGTCTTTATTCGGTCAATACATCACTAAAAGTAAGCAAAATAGCCGCTGACGAATGGGAAACATTCCACTTGCGAGATGATGTTCCAGGAATCTTCTACATCCACGCGAAAGATGAATTCCGTTTATATCATGCAGCGGCCAATGGAACAGGACAACAAGCACTTAGTGATATTTTCCTGGACAATATTCTTTTGATTACACTGAATTAAGTTTGTTCCAGATTCGTCCGATTTCAGGTTGTATTACAGATGAGATGGCTCTACAGCTTTGGTGCTGGGTGCCATTTTTTTGTGCTTACACTTGACGATACATTTCCATTTTCTTTTCGTGTTCTCTAGATACGTTTTGCATTTCTCGTTTCACGTTTTCTAATTTGTCCAAATTAATTTTCAAAAACACCTTCCATTTGAGAATGATAATTGTTATCATTAAGAAAATAAGACAAAAGGATGGTCCGTATGAATGAATCGTTTCCCGTACTAACTGAAACCTCTTCTTTGCCGCTGCTCTCTTCAATGTGCCGAGTACGTCGCGGGAAAAACTTCCGTATACAAGGCATCACGGTAAGCCGGCCCATACTTTGTCTTATTTTAAAAGGCGAAGGTATTCTGGTTCTGGACGACATCGTATATGAAGCACAAGCTGGTGAAATATTTCTAATCAAACCCGGCTTGACCATCGATGCAGTGGCTCACTCAGAAATGACTGAATTCCTCATGTTAAGTATGGAACAAGTCAATATGCAGCGAGTACGAGGCAAATGGAAAATGACCGCTTCTTCCTCTCTTCCATTTGAATGGCAGGAGGGAAAAATTCGCATCCGCCATGAACAGCAGGTAACAGAACGAATGACCAAGTTGTACGATTCCTATCGAGGCGAGCAGACAGATCACTTTGTCAGCATACATAGTCAGTTACATGAACTGTTGCAATTCCTGTCAGAGCATCGACTGGAAGAGAACCTTGAAAAGGTAGATCCAGCACTGGAACGAAGCATTTCTTATATGCGTCGTTTTATGAGTGAAGGCATTAGCATGGATCATCTGGCTAAAATTGCCGGTCTGACCCCAAGCTCATATTCCCGCAGCTTCAAAAAAGCAAAAGGCATGTCACCTACTGATTATCTAAATCAGCTCCGAATTGAAGAAGCCAAAAAACAACTGATAAAGGAAAACTGTGTTCTCAAAGAAGTTGCAGCATCCGTTGGATATGGCAATGAATATTATTTTAGTCGTAAATTCAAGCAGATGACTGGCATTGCGCCAAGTATATATATGAAGAAACATCGTTTACGTGTAGCCACAGTATCAAGCGCTGGCTTTGATGAGCACCTGTACTCGTTAGGACTTAAGCCGGTAGAATCATTTAATGTCGGAGATAATCAGAATAAGAAAGCAGCTGAGCAAGAACGTAACCTTACAAACCACCTTGAACAACTTCGCAAGGCTAAACCGGATCTGATTATTGGCGACGGTTCCTGCCAACCTTATTATGATCAAATGAAAGGGATTGCCCCTGTGGTTATTGTTGAAGTGACCGATGATTGGGAAGAAACTCATATCCGATTGGCAGAACTTACCGGGCGTGAGAAGCAAGCAAAACTGTATTTGAAGGAACTTGCACTTCATCGTTTAGTAGAAGTCGCTCCTTCCACTACACTTACATCTAGTCGCGACCGGAAACATGTCACTTGGACAGACCAAATGAATACACGGCTTATTCACTCACAAGATAAAGACTCCGCATTGCAAATTCCTGCACAGCGCATACATCGAAAAAACCTATTGAAGCCCGTTGTCATGCACCCCTCTACAGCATTGGCACACGAAAACTTGAGTGTTATCGGACGATAAAATGAAAAGGGACCCTTCCTGACGGAATGGGTCCTTTGTTTCGCTCTTATGACTGTTC
Source organism: Paenibacillus amylolyticus (assembly GCF_003719335.1). GTDB lineage: Bacteria > Bacillota > Bacilli > Paenibacillales > Paenibacillaceae > Paenibacillus > Paenibacillus amylolyticus_D. The sequence continues at coordinate 537,206 of NZ_RIAS01000002.1, read as the reverse complement.
TTTCATTTCTTCTTTAATCTCTTCTTTTGGAACAAGCTTATAGATTTCTTCATCTTCCATCGCATCGATAAGCCTGTCGAGCCATCGGTAGTATGCTTCCGCTTGCAATACTTTACGTTTGTCCTCGTGTAGTACTCGCAGAAGATCGGCATCCGTCTGTTCATCAAGCTGGTCAATCAACCGATTCATCTCGTCAACGGATTTGCGAAGAATCTGAAGGTTACTCTCCACCGCTTTTCTCCATTTAATTGCGAAAAAATCCGTAAACGTCTGATGCCAGTCATACTCCACTTCATATAGATCTTTTCTGGAGCCTTTGCTCCACACCTTATTTACCATTTTGAGATCCAGCAGCGTTCGTACTCCGGTGCTCATGCTTGTTTTGCTCATTTCCATTTCCCGGCCCATATCATCGAGGGTCATCGGTTTTTCTGCGAAAAATAGCAATCCATATAAATGTCCCGTGGACAACGTTACGCCGTATAGATCCATATTTCGTCCAATGGCTTCGATAACGCGTTTACGGATCTTCAGCACCGCTGTCTGCTGATCCTCTTGCAAATGGTCCAAGCTCATGCTTGCAACCTCCATTCTGACATTCCAGTCTTGGCAAAAAATCGACATGTTCAAGCTCTGCTTACATGGGAAAGCATGCAACTGGATATTCTATAAGCTAGAAAACACCTCACACCCAATGGTTTATATTGGGAACTTTACCATGCTTCAATTTGCCTACGATGATCATTTAACCAAAAAAATAAGCTTTAATTCAACTCATTTTCTATTGTAGGAAAAGCAATAATAAATGTAAAGATGTCTCATTAGCCAGAAAAAGGAGATAAACAGAGCATATGGCAGGAAAACTTTGTACAGTTTTTACTGTATAAACATTATGTACTGTTTATTCGGTTGCTATACTGGTTAACTACTGTTAGAATACAAACCGTTACCCAGAAAGACGGGAAGCGAAGCAAAAATTACCGGATTTCGTGGCTGGGCGCACAAGTGTATGGGCTTGTGACTGCTAAAAGCCGTTCGAAGTGCACAACACATCAGAAGGGGTGAAAACATGACCATACTTGAAGTGAAAAACGTAAGTAAACTGTTTGGCCCCCAAACCGAGCAAGGTCTGGAATTACTGGAGCAAGGTTGGGGCAAAGAAAAGTTGGCCAAAGAAAAACAGATAACGGTTGGTGTCAATCGGGTCAACATGGAGATCAAAGAAGGTGAAATTTTCGTAATTATGGGCCTGTCCGGTAGTGGTAAGTCCACACTGGTTCGGATGTTCAATCGTCTGATTGAACCAACATCCGGAGAAATTTTGGTTCATGGCAAAGATTTGCGAAAAATGAACAAAGAACAATTGCGAGAAGTACGCCGGAAAACGATCAGCATGGTGTTCCAGAAGTTTGCGTTGTTTCCGCACCGCACTGTTCTTGATAATGTGGAATATGGTTTGGAAATTCAAAAGGTAGATAAGGAAGTTCGCCGTGAGAAAGCCAAGACCTCACTAGAACTCGTTGGCCTCAAAGGCTGGGAAGATAAAATGCCGGATGAGCTGAGCGGCGGGATGCAACAACGTGTCGGCCTCGCTCGCGCACTTGCGAATGACCCGGAAGTACTGCTGATGGACGAAGCTTTCAGTGCGCTTGATCCATTGATTCGTCGTGATATGCAAGATGAGTTGATTGAGCTTCAGGATAAAATGAAAAAGACGATTATTTTCATTACCCATGACTTGGACGAAGCGCTGCGCATCGGCGATCGGATTGCTCTTATGAAAGACGGCGCCGTTGTGCAGATCGGTACACCGGAGGAAATTATGATTCAACCGGCCAACTCATACGTGGCCCGCTTCGTCGAAGACGTGGACTTGTCCAAGGTCCTCACAGCATCACACGTTATGCGCCGTCCTGAAACCATTACAACCGATCGCGGTCCTCGTGTTGCTCTTGAGTTAATGCGTGAACGAGGCATATCGAACCTGTTTGTCATTGACCGCTCTAAAAAACTGCTGGGTGTCATTACAGCAGAAGACGCGACCCGTGCAATGCGCGAAAATAAAGTATTAAACGACATTCTCATTACAGATGGGCCGACAGTGTCACCTGAGACCCTGATTCATGAATTGTTTGAGATTGTAAGTTCAGCCCATGTGCCGCTTGCCGTTGTAAGCGAGACTGGCCGTCTGCAAGGTGTTATCGTTCGCGGTGCCCTGCTCGGTGCACTAAGCGGTGAAGTTGCAGAAAAGGAGGAAGCTCTGAATGATACCCAAAATACCACTAGCATCGTGGATTGAATCCATCGTTGACTGGATGAGCTCCTCGCTCTCCGGATTGTTTAAAGTGATCTCTGTCGTTATTCAGGATGTGGTTGGATTTTTCTCGGGGCTGTTTATGCTGCCTCATCCACTTCTGTTCATCGCCATATTAGGCGTACTAGCTTTTCTGGTAGGCAGGTTGCCACTTACTTTGTTTACCGTTATCGGGTTCCTGCTCGTGGATAACCTGGGCTACTGGTCCCAATCCATGGACACACTCGGACTGGTTATTACGTCAGGATTGATCTCAATTCTGCTCGGTGTGCCTGTTGGTATTTGGCTGGCATACAGTAAAACAGCCGCGCGCATTATCACGCCACTGCTGGACTTCATGCAGACGATGCCTGCATTCGTTTATCTGTTGCCAGCCGTTACGTTCTTCAGTCTCGGCGTTGTTCCCGGCGTTATTGCATCGGTGATCTTCGCTATCCCGCCAACCATTCGCCTGACTCACCTGGGGATTAAACAGGTTTCGAGCGAACTGGTTGAGGCAGCGGATGCTTTCGGATCAACTTCGGCTCAGAAATTGTTTAAGGTACAGCTTCCACTTGCCTTGCCTACGGTGATGTCCGGTATTAACCAGACAATCATGTTGTCCCTATCCATGGTTGTTATTGCATCCATGATCGGTGCACAGGGTATCGGTGCAGAAGTATACCGGGCTGTAACGCAGCTACAGATTGGTAAAGGATTTGAAGCTGGTCTTGCTGTCGTAGTTCTTGCCATCGTGCTTGACCGCTTTACGCAAAACCTGTTTATGCCTGGCCGCAAAAAAACTTCCCGTTTCTCCGCGAAACAAAAAGCTTGGATTACTGCGGCAGCAACACTCGTTGTGTTGGTCGCTGGCTTCTCTCAATACTTCACAGGCAGCACAACATCTGCTGGTGACAACAACGGGGCAGCCAATGCTGTAGGTAAGGAAGTGAACTATCAGATTATCGGTATCGATCCAGGTGCAGGCATTATGAAATCAACCGCCAAAGCCATCAAGGATTATAACTTGTCTGACTGGAATCTGATTGAAGGTTCGGGTGCCGCGATGACAGCTACACTCGACAAAGCCATCAAAAATGAACAACCGATTATCATCACTGGTTGGACTCCTCACTGGATGTTCAATAAGTATGATCTGAAATATTTAGAAGACCCGAAAAAATCGTTTGGTGATGCCGAAGAAATTCATACCATCGCTCGCAAAGGTCTGAAAGAAGATCATCCCGTTGCTTACGAATTCCTGAAGCGCTTTAAATGGACTTCCGATGAGATGGGTGAGATGATGATTGCCATTCAGGATGGTACGTCCCCTGAACAGGCTGCCAAAGATTATGCCGAGAAACATGCGGATCAGATTGACGAATGGACAAAAGGTCTGACACCGGTGGGCGGTGACGCGTTCAAACTGAGCTATGTTGCATGGGATTCTGAGATTGCGAGTACCAACTTGCTGAAATATGTCATGGAGAACAAACTGGGTTATAAAGTCAATGCACTTCAGGTAGAAGCCGGACCGATGTGGACGGGTGTGGCCTCAGGTGACGTAGATGCTTCTCCAGCAGCCTGGTTGCCACTGACACATGCAGACTACTGGGCACGTTACAAAGATCAGGTTGAGGATCTTGGAGCCAATATGACAGGTGTACGCACAGGTCTGGTTGTTCCTAAATATATGACGGACGTTAACTCGATTGAAGATTTGGAAACGGGTGCTTCAACTTCTGCTTCATCCTCTGAGCCTGCGGCAAATGCCAACGTTGGAGATGAAGTCAATCACCGGATTATCGGTATTGATCCAGGTGCCGGTATTATGAAATCCACCGGCAGTGCCATTGAAAAGTATGGCCTGACCGACTGGAATTTGGTAGAAGGGTCCGGCGCAGCCATGACGGCTACGCTGGACAAAGCTTACAAGAATAAAGAACCAATTATCATTACAGGCTGGACTCCGCATTGGATGTTCAACCAATATGATCTGAAATACTTGGAAGATCCAGATAAAGTCTATGGAGATGCCGAAGAAATTCATACGATCGCTCGTAAAGGTCTGAAGGAAGATCACCCGGTCGCTTATGAATTTCTGAAGCGCTTCAAGTGGAATTCCGATGAAATGGGCGAGATGATGATTGCCATTCAAGGCGGTACATCGCCTGAACAGGCTGCCAAAGCCTATGCCGAGAAACATGCCGATCAAATTGATGAATGGACAAAAGGTCTGACACCGGTGGGCGGCGACACTTTCAAACTAGGCTATGTTGCTTGGGACTCCGAGATTGCTAGTACAAATCTACTGAAATATGTAATGGAAACAAAACTCGGGTATAAAGTCAACGCATTACAAGTTGAAGCCGGACCGATGTGGACGGGTGTTGCGTCAGGCGACGTGGATGCTTCTCCGGCTGCATGGCTTCCTCTGACACATGCTGATTATTGGGCTAAATACAAGGATCAATTGGATGACCTTGGTGCCAATATGACAGGTGTAAAAACGGGGCTTGTTGTTCCAGCATACATGGATGTCAAATCTATAGCAGACTTAAAAGATAAATAAATCATTTCTTTTTCAATTATTCTTTGATGCATTAAGTTGAAGTTGATATTGTTCTTATAACGTTGTTCTTTCAATGAAAACCACCTATCTCGAATGTACGAGATAGGTGGTTTTCGTTAAACTAAAAAAAGAGACGAAAAGGACTTCTGTGCCTTCTTCGTCTCTTCTCTTATATCATTTTTATTATGAAAGGTTTACCCGGAATCCTTTTAGGTGTTAATCGCTTGATTATTTCCCTGTGCCAAGAAATCCTTCTTTGAAAATATTCAATACATAGTCGAGCGTAATCGGGTCGCTGTACGTCACCGCTTTGGTATCCAACTCGATAACCTGTTTGTTCTGAACGGCCGGAATTTTACTCCAGATTCCCGACTTCATAATCTCATTATCCCGGGTCATGTCTCTGCTGACCACGATGAAATCACCCATGTATTCCGGAAGAACTTCAAGTGACAAGGAATGATAGCCTTCTTTTAACGTATCATTCTTTACTTTTTCAGGCATATTCAGCTTCATCGCTTGGTACAGCGCTTCTGTTCCACGTGCCCAGTGATCCCCCATGGCAAAAACTTCTTTATCCGCAATTTCAATCGTGGACACTGTTACATTGTCACCATATTTAGCTTTAATCTCATTGCCGATCTCTCCGGCTCTTTTGGTGAAATCATCAATCCATGCTTGTGCTTCTGACTCTTTGTTTAGTACTTTGCCAATCTCCAGCTGCTGTTGCAGATAGTCGAGTTTACCCCATGTGTATACGATCGTTGGAGCAATTTTGGAAAGCTGTTCAAGATTTTTCATATGTGAACCTGCAATGATCAAATCTGGGTTCAAAGCGGAGACACTCTCCGGATCTTCTTCACTTACGATAGCAACATCTTTTAATTTATCCTTGAACAGCGGATTTTCTGCTGTCCACTTATCTACGCCCACTGGCGTTACATCCATAGAAAGGATATTGGGTCCGTTTGTCAAAGCCACGATACGTTGCGGTTTAGCCGGAATTTCCACAGGCCCTGTTTCGGATTGATACGTTATCGTATCCGAAGTATTCGCTGCTTCACTGCTTGTCCCTTCTGTTGCAGTTGCCTCTTGGTTGCCGTTGTCTGACGCACCGTTTGAAGCCCCGTTACCACATGCACTGGCAATTATCGTAAATAACATCAGTACGATAAACGGTAGAATCCATTTCTTTTTCATCTGTATAGTCTCCCCTAATCGTTAATGATAATCATTATCAATTTAATGAACGTGTTGATTATATGATATGAGTCGATAGCATGTCAATCATCTTTAATCGATTCGTTCGCAAAAAAAACAGCTTACAGACTTTTGCCTGTAAGCTGTTTATATAGTGAAGAAAATAACAAGTCATGAATTCAATTATCCTCACTTGTCTTCGTTAAAACAAATTTTATTTTCCGAAGACGATCAACAGATCCCTATTTTTGTAAATACTGATCAACATATTGTTCTGCGTTAATAGAGCCTATGGCAATCCAGTTAGCGTAGGTCTCTCCGAACATTTTATACAGTAATTCACTTGAATACAGACCACTTGTTTTTCCGAAAAAGAGGTATAGCTCCTTTACCGTATTCGTATGCTTTTTACCGTTCAGGTCTGTCCACTTTACCTTTTTGTTCAGGTCCACCTTACTGATGTCCTTCGTATGGATTTGTACAATCGATCCGTCGACTTTGAAGTATACAATAACACTCTTCTCATATGGATGACCTTTGAGAATACTCCAGCCTTTCATATCCCCTGTTGCCGGTACAGCATATAGTTTTCCTTTTTTAGTCGGTTTAGTCACTGTTGTACTGCTTTGTTTCTTTGGCTTTTCAATCTGGATATTCATTTTCCCTTGACCAATAGATACTTGCATCGTTTCGCCATTATTTTTTAATCCTGCTCCGAAAGCATCAGATAGCACTGAAGCAGGCATTAAAGTCACGCCATTCTCTACAAGAAGTGGAGACTTTAAAGTGAGAGAATTTCCATTCAAACTAGCCTTTGTACCTGATTTAGGCAAACTCACTTGCGTAGAACCAACTTTAATTTCAAAGAGACCCTGCTGAGCCAAATAATTGACACTGCCTCCCAAAGCTTGGACTACCTCTTTCATAGGAACAAATGTCACGCCATTTTTTAGATACCCCCCATCTATTGGATTGTCTAAGCTTCCTGAAATGATAACCGACTTTTCTATATTTTCAACCTTAACTGTAATTTTGGAAGAGCCAACTCCTAGAATTTTGACCATGCCATTGCTTAATACTTGAAGCAGGTGGGGATCACTAATAGTATAATCTGTTTTCGTAAGACCGACAGCTCTCTTATAATACGGATCATTGGCATCATGTAATGTGAATTCGTCATCATAAATAACATAGATATTCAAATTAAACTTATCTCCTACAGAAGCCGTAATGGCAGGATCGAGTTCAACATCCTTCACTTTTAAATCCTCTGCAAACACATTGGAACTAAATAAAAGCATAAAAAACATCGCAAGTAAACTCAGTTTCTTCATTCTTTCTTCTCCTTCACGTATGTTGTCTCTTTGCTTCTTCACTTCTTCAAATCATCTTTGTTTATTGGTAACTTTGCCTCCCTTCCTTACTATACATCTTTTTTCAGTATTTTTTTTAAAAATTCATCCTCTTTGTTAATCAATTACAAAAAAATGAATGCGGCATACAGCCCGCATTCATTTTCCCACTCGTCAACCCTACAAGTAATGAATTACTTCTTCACTGTGCTAGTGTACGGGGTGATTTTGTCTGTAATTTACTTTGCAGCTACATCAAGTGTTTCTTGTGACGTTCCTTGTCCATTCAACACCATTTCAATCGCTCCTTCGACAATTTGCCACGTGGCTGGAAAAACACCCATAACTACGCCGAATGTTGCTGTCGAATTGGCTGAGGCGTGCAATTAGTCGACTACTGTCTGGAACTGCGGATATTTCGTCATTTTATCCTTCAATACTTGCTGAACGTAAGCTAATGTCGTAATTGGGAAGTATTTGCTTCTACCAATTCCATTGTTAACATAATCATGATTCTGGTTTGAAGAAAGCACTTTACATAACATAGATAACATAGAAGCGTATTGCACATTACACAAACGTAAATAGACAAGAAAAACGCAAGGACACTCCACCCCGGAGTTTTCCTTGCGATAACATGATGTGTACATTCTATACTAAATATCACCGTACATCGATGAACCTTTTTTATATCGTTGCGGCCCATCCTCCCATTAACGATTCAGATGATACGGAACCGTCGTCACAATCACATCTTTGTAATTAATCAGATATGCCCGAATCATGAAGCTGGTCTGGTTATGCAGTACATTTTGCCACCAGTGTTTCGTAATAAATTGCGGAATCAGGATAGTGATATGGTCGGTTTCAGCTGTTTTCCATTCCACGGTATCAATGAACTTCTTCAGCGGACCCATAATGCTGCGGTACCTCGATTTGATCACGACCAGACGGACGCCCGGATTCCATTCTTCCCACTTTTGCTCCATCTTACGTATAGCCTCATCATCAAAGCCGATGTACAGGGCGACCACATGATCCGACATCGTCTGGGCGTAACTGATGGTATTCATCACCACCCGAGTAATGCCCGCCACCGGAATAACGATCGTATTGCCTTTCTTCGCCGGTTTATCCACCTGAATATCGATACGAAGTTCGTCCGCGATATTGCAGTAATGACTGCGAATGCGCATGAACACATAAACGACCAGTGGCAGGAAGATAAAGATAACCCATGTCTGCGTGAACTTGGTGAAAATAAAAATCAGCGTAATGGACAACGTAGTCAGCATACCGATTGTATTCACCAGCAGTTTTGTTTTCCAGCCAGACGGCTTGATTTTAATCCAGCGTATCATCATGCCGAGCTGGGACAATGTGAATGGAATGAACACCCCGACCGCATAGAGCGGAATCAGGTTTCCGGTATCCCCTTTAAATCCAACGACCAGAAGTGCCGACATGACGCTGAGAAAAATAATCCCGTTCGAGAAGCCTAGACGGTCTCCTCGCACCATGAACATATGTGGCATATATTTATCCTTAGCCATCATGAAGGACAACAGCGGGAAGGCGGAGTATGCCGTATTCGCCGCGAGGAACAAGATCAGAGCCGTAACTCCCTGGATGATAAAATACATCCATCCTCTGCCAAATGTTGCTTCGGCAATCTGGGAAATGACCGTTGCTTTGGGATCAGGCTTGATCCCGTATCCAAAGGCTAACAGCGTGATACCAATGAACATGGCGCCAAGGATACATCCCATCAGCAGCAGCGTCCCGGCAGCATTTTTCTCCGCAGGCTGTTTGAAGTTCGGAATGGCGTTACTAACTGCCTCAACCCCGGTCAATGCCGAGCATCCAGAGCTGAACGCTTTAAGCAGCAGGAAGATGCTAACATGCGACAAACTTGTTCCAAACTCCGGAGCCGCGGCATGCATGCCACCAGCCATAAACTTGATACCACCCGAAATAATGAGAATGGCAATCGAAAAGATAAACAGGTAAATAGGGATTGCCAGCACCGAAGCTGACTCCGTAACCCCCCGCAAGTTCATAACGGTCAGAAACACAATCATAATAAGCGCAATAATGACACTATAGTCATGCAGTACAGGAAAAGCGGATGTGATCGCATCCGTACCTGCGGACGAACTTACCGCCACGGTCAGGATATAATCGACTAACAATGAACCTCCGGCAATCAAGCTCGGTGTGGTGCCCAGGTTATCCTTGGCTACGATATACGCGCCGCCCCCTGTAGGATAAGCAAATATGGTCTGGCGATACGAAAAAATTAAAATGACGAGCAATCCCAGCACGGCGATAGAAATCGGAACCGAGTACCATAGGGCTGCGAATCCCGCCGCAACCAGCACCAGCAAAATCTGTTCCGTACCGTAGGCCACGGATGATAAAGCATCGGAGGACAGAATGGCGAGCGCCTTCCATTTCCCCAATTTTTCTGCATCCAATTCAGCCGACTTCATTGGCTTGCCGATTAAGATTCTCTTCATTTTGCCAAGCATGATCATAACTTCCTTCCATCTCTTGTCTATAAGCTTCTTTGCTTCTCATCTGGATAACAATGTCTGTTCTTATCTATGAAGCATAGTTATTATGCAAAATCGCAGAGCCATTGACAATACGTCATTTCACCCGAAAATCGCCAGCGCGTGATAATGCATTCTACGATTCAATATTTGATAACAAAGCCATTCTTATTCGGCAATTTGAACGTTTTTGAGCGAAAACGACGATTGTTTGCCTGAAAAAAGAAAATGGCCTTCGGTTCAGAGAACCTAAAGCCATGTTTACTATTTCATATGATCAGGGTCATATAACATATTTGTCATATGTAGCTTGTTTGCAATTAACTTTGAATAATACCGGGACGAGGAATTACGTCAAATTGCTCTGCCAGGGCCCGAAGCTGCTCATCCGTTATCCGCTGCCGAATATCATGACCCGCCACAAGCATATACACTTGTGCTGCTTTCTCGATGGTCTCAATCAGACCAAACGCTTCGTCGATGGTTGTGCCTGTTCCGAAGATGCCGTGCTGCGGCCAGATGACCGCGTGATACTCCTGCATTTTCTCCGCAGTTGCGCGGCCGATTTCATTCGAACCGGGCATCATCCAAGGTATGATCCCAACGCCATCTGGAAATACCACCACACATTCAGTGCACATCTGCCAGAGTGTCTTGGTAAACTTGGCCTCATCCAGCTCATGGATGAAGGTCATGGCAAGTACATGTGTCGCGTGGTTGTGCATGACCACCCGGTGATTCGGGTCTTTTTTCAACCGTTCAATATGGCTCATAAAATGGGTCGGCAGTTCACTTGTCGGGTTCGCACCACCATTCAGTCCCCATAATACCTCCAGCTCCTGGCCATCCGCAGATACACGCAGTACACCCAGATTGCCTTCCGGGTCTGCCAGCACGTTTTTGAAATATTTGCCCGATGCCGTAACAATCAAATACTGTCCCGCCAGCTCTTGCACGGAAAAGGCAGGTGTGATGGTGCGGATCACCCGATGAATATCAATGTACGGTGCAACCTCTTCCTCTTTCAGTAGATAGCTGACATTCCCGCCATTACGCTCATCCCATCCGTTCTTCCACATATGCTGCGTAATCTCTGCCATCTCGCGTACAAAAGGAATATCGAATCCGGCAGGTCGTAATCTTTCGGTATGAAGGGTCACGTTCATGTTTATCCTCTCCTATGTTCAAGTATAAAGTTGGGCTGTCACGATCAAGGTAAGTTCCTTTTTTCACATTCATTATACCTTTGTTTTTGTTTGTTAGTCAATAATAAACAAAGATAATTATTTTATTTATTTTTGTTTATCTTTATTTTTTTTATAAAATGTCGAAAACAAGCAAAAAAATACCCCACCGTCGCCCGGCAGGGTCAGTCACACATCTATTTAACACGAGAAGGGGTTTACAAGGATTATCTTATCCTTCCCACCTTAATAGAAGCTGAATGTGAAATAAAAAATACATGAAAACGACTCGCGATATCATACTTTAAAATGTTACTCAGTGGACAGTACTGTTTTTCCGTAACCTATAGAAGGGTTTCATCATACCTGTTGCTTCATCCCGCCGCTCGTGCATTTGTTCAAATCCCAGTTGGCTCAAAATGTGACACGCCGCTTCATTATCCGGATGATGACTGCCCACCAGCGTCGCTACCTTTAACTTGTCAAAAGCGTACCGCACAGCGCCTTGTGCTGCTTCCTGTGCATATCCTTGTCCCCAGTGACCCCGAGTCAGCAGGAAACCAAGCTCATAGATGTTCTCCTCTGGATCATAGGGGCAAAGACCGCAACAGCCGATGAAGACATCTGAATCTTTTCGAAAAAGGGGCCAGTACTGCACCCCCTCCTGCTTCTCACGCTCGATTTCCTGAGTTAGCCTCGCCTCAACTTCCTCTTCGCTCAGAACCTCTTTGCCATTAACCCACCGGGTCACTTCGTGATCACCCCAGAGCGCAAACGCGAGGGCACGATCACCTTCGTCCCATGTCGTAAATACAAGTCGTTCCGTTTCCAATATTTTCGCTCGCTTACGGTTCATATTCTATCAACCTCCCGAATTACAGGCACGATCTCAACGTGCGGTTTATACTATTCCATTAATCGTGTACGGTTCAGGGTAAACTCTCAGGCCCCAACATTTTTATGTAGTTTGATATGCTTCCTCTTACAATCATCTGGTTGAAATGGTTAAAAAGACCTCTGCCGACCCGGTCGGCAGAGGTTCATACGTTCTACTATCATCCGATAGATTACGCCAAAGCAACTTCAATCGTACCGGAAGCAGCACCTCCCTGGTTCGCCAACAACGCGAAGACCAGCACCTGACTTGCAGTAATGCTCAAACTGCTGTTCACCGGAACAACATAAGTGACAACTGGAGCATTTACACGAGTGATGACGAGAGATACCGGAAACGGACCATTGTTGTTCACCGTAACACTTGCATTGGCGCCGCCAGACAGGTTTTCATAGTAGGATTTCCCTACACCCGCTGGCAGATTGTAGAACTGTAATGGTAAAAGGATGGCCATCAAAATCACCTCCTTTTTGCTTTGATACGGTATTCTATGTCTGAAATCTAGTAAAGCCACGGTGAATAGACCGTGGTAGAACGTACATTTATAGCTTACATGCAAGTTTAATAGATACCGTATCCCGCAATAAACCAAAAAAAGCCCCACCGAATGATCCGGCGGAGCTGCTTGTCCAAGAACAAACTATGCATACAGCATAAAAAAGTTCAATTCGTGACCTTGCTGTTTGAGGTAATTATAGAGCTGTGAGCGATGGTGGAACACATGTGTGAGCGTTTCGATCTGCCATTGCACCTGCAGGTGTCCATGCTCTGCGTAGAAAGCTTTGGTAGAGCGGTTCAAAAAGTCCTCTTCGCTGAGACTTGTGATATATGCTTTGTACGCCTCAAAATTACTCCATAATGTCTTCTCCAGTTGCACAATATCCTGGTTTCCAGATAAACGGTTCTCCACTTGACCTACTTCAGCTTCACCTTTCTCTTGCATAATGACAAGATCCGAAGCCGTAATCTGGATAAAATGATGCACCAGTTCCACGAGGGAACGCATATTGTCCTGCGGACGATACGCCCAGTCCTCTGGACGAATTAGCCGAATTAACGAAGCCCCTGTGCGCACGCCTGTTTCCAGTTCCGTTAACAGATGTTCCCGAATTTGCAACGTTCCATTCATGATTCATTACTCCTTTGTGATAAGTCTATGATTCATAGTATAACGGAAGATACTGCCGCATCATTGTACTTTTCGGACAACATCTGTTGATGTTCCTGGACAGCAACTAGTGGTGTATCGCCGTAAAATTTGCGGAATTGCCTGATCAGATGTGCCTGATCGTAAAAACCATACGTCTGTGCCAGTTCAGCTCCGTCAGTAGCTCGACCTTTACGGATACCATGCAACACTTGATGGAAACGAACAATTTCACTAAAACGCTTGGGACTGATCCCAACTTGTTCGGTCAATTTGCGATGCAGCTGACGTTCACTGACGGCTTCTCCCTGGGCAAGGTCTCGTATACTCAAGCGACCATTATCCTTGAAGATCCGGTAGAGCACATTACGAAGCAAATCCTGATCAGCATGATGATGAATCGGGCTGCTACGCAGGGTCACTCGTCGGAGGTAAGACTCCATCACCTGCACACGCTGGGCAAAATCCCTCGTTTCCTCCATCTTCAATTGCAGCTCGTCCCATCGGTCTGGCCAGCAGTCTTCCAGTGGTACACGACGGTCTGTAAACAAATCCAGTGACTGACCGTGTAGAAAAGGAGCTCCCCCCGGAAAAAAGCGAACCCCAAACGTATAGGCTCCCGCCGGAGGCGCTGTCAACGATAACGGAAAAGCAAAAGGCTGCATATAATTGCCACAATAGCTATACGTATACCTTTCTTGCTCTGGATTATAATCGATCAGGATGTCAGTGCAACCATCTGGTAACACCCGGGCAGAGGCCGGAAATTTCAACATTAAGTCATTGACCTTAATGTACATGTCCATTCCATCTATGCCATACTTGCCGTATTCCATATGTTCCCGAGTTCCTGACTCCCAATAACAGGCTACATAAGGTGTAAGCACAGGGGAAGGACTATTCTCTATATAGTATGTACGGGGGTCCATTCCATTCATCTGTACTGGACGATACAATGCGTGCAGACGAGCGTCCATGCACTTCCCTGCCTTCCCATCATTATTGTGAAAATAGAGCTTCATCCGATCGGTATCTCTCAGTATCTCTTGGTTCACATTATATTATTATGCTCATTCTTCTCTCTCATCATATCATGAGTATGATCGCTCAGCTAAACATAAAAAAAGTGCCCTGCTCGGAGGACAATCCGAACAGGGCCAGTCACACATCTATTTAACACGAGAAGGGGTTTACAAGATTTATATTAGTCTCTCAACCTTAAGAGAAACTGAAATCCAGATGAAGAACAGATCAAAAAATGAACGAAGAACGAATGATACATGTGTTAGACATAGCTACTCGTTTTCAGCCTAAACCATGCAGTTTGCGAAATTTTTCGGGACTCATGCCCGTATGTCGTTTAAATATCGTACAGAAATAACTCGCATTTTCATATCCTACCCGGTCGGCCACTTCATAAATTCGGAGCTCCCGCTCACTGAACATCAGCTGTTTGCTGCGATTGATTCGTTCCTGGTTGACGTAGAACACAGGTCTGACACGAAGTGCTTTCTGAAACAACCGACATAGATATTGAGGGGATACGACAGCTACATCCGACAGCTCTTTCAGCGACAAAGGCTGATCCAAGTGCTCTTTAATGTAACGCAGCACGGGTTTCAGACGTTCCATCTCGTCATTATCGTTGTCCGACACAATAAGCAAAGGCTTCAAATCCAGAAGCAAGCCATACAGATGTTTGGAACTGTCCCGATCATCGGCAGCATTCATCGTATCCCCTGTACCTTCCCCCCTTACAAGCAACAGTTCCAGAGCGTTCAGCAGTTCGGGTTTTCTAAGCTTATATACTCCTGAACTGGTGATTCCCGCATAGGCCAGTAGCTGACTTGCCTCCCGCCCCTGAAAGGATACCCACGCCAGTTCCCATTGACCCGTAATAGGTCTATACTCATGCGGAATGTCGGGGTAGGTGATAAACACTTCCCCTGGGCCAACGATATATTCTCCTTCACCCTCTATAATCAGCCTGCCTTGTCCCTGAATGACCTGATGAATCTGGTAATCGGGAAAGCCTTCCGGGCGCTCCGTTTCAAATTGATGTTCCCAATACCCAACGGTTGTCATATAGACTGGCAGACGTGCGGCTTCGTCTGTTTTACCAAAAAAGATTCGTGTATTCATGCGGTACACCACGCTCTCCAGTTTTAGTTTCATATTGTGATATATATGGGCAATATTCTTTATTTTCTAAGTACCTGATCAATTCTATACTGTGAATATATTATAACATGATCAAAGGAGCTGCTGATATGCGAAAGAAACTCGTGCACACCCCTCCGGCTAACGGATATCCAGAATGGAATAATAATCCTGAGACATTTCAGGTCAATAGGTTGCCAGCCCATGCCAATATGATAGCGTTCCCAACGATAGAAGAAGCCTTGTCCAATGAATTCACTTCGTCCCCTTGGTATCAGACTTTGAATGGTTCATGGAAGTTCAGCTTTGCCGAAACGCCAGAACAGCGCATTACTTCTTTTTACGAAACCAGCTATGATGCCAGCAACTGGGATGACATCGCTGTCCCATCCAACTGGCAGTTGCAGGGCTATGATTACCCTCACTACACGAACATGACGTATCCTTGGGTGGAGCGCGAGCCTGAGTTAAAACCACCTTTTGCACCAGCAACCTATAATCCTGTCGGTTCCTATATTCGCACGTTCACAGTCCCTGCGGACTGGAAAGACCGTCCGGTCTTGTTGCACTTTGAAGGCGTTGAATCTGCCTTCTATGTGTGGGTGAATGGGGAGCTTGTTGGTTACAGTGAGGACACCTTCACACCTGCGGAATTTGATATCACGGCATACCTGACAGAAGGCGAGAACAAGCTCGCGGTTGAAGTTTATCGCTGGTGTGATGCAAGCTGGCTGGAAAATCAGGATTTCTGGCGTCTTAGCGGTATTTTCCGTGGAGTATATCTGCACTCGCCTTCACCGGTTCAAATCGCTGATTTCTTCGTTCGTACGGAACTGGATGAGGCTTTTCAGAATGCAGAACTGCAGCTGGATGTGAAGCTCTTCAATCATAACGCCGGACAGCATGTAGACGGCTTGACGGTTCAAGCGCAGCTTTATGATGGGGAGCAGAAGCTTGTTCTGAATCAGCCGCTTGCGGCAGAGGTTTCTTTTAATAATGAAGAAGAAGTGACGTTACATCTCTCTGATTCAGTTGCGAACCCGCTCTTGTGGAGTGCTGAAACACCTAACCTATACACACTGGTGCTGTCCATCCAGAATACGTCGGGCGAAACGGTGGAGGCTGTGCGTACCCGTGTCGGCTTCCGCAGATTTGGGATCAAGGACGGCTTGATGAAAATTAACGGCAAACGCATCGTGTTCAAGGGTGTCAATCGCCATGAATTCTCGCCGGATTCAGGACGGGCCATCGGCCGTGAGGATATGATTCGTGATATCGAGCTGATGAAAGCCTATAATGTCAACGCTGTGCGCACATCGCACTATCCGAACCAGACGCTCTGGTATGAGCTGTGTGACGAATACGGACTGTATGTCATTGATGAAACCAATCTGGAGACACATGGTACATGGTACTATGGGCAAAAAGAAATGAACGACGACAACATCCCGGCAAGCAAGCCGGAATGGCGCGACAACGTCATTGATCGCTGTAATTCGATGTTCCAACGGGATAAAAACCATGCGTCCATCATCATCTGGTCGCTTGGTAATGAATCGTTTGGCGGCGATAACTTTATCGCGATGTACGACTATCTGAAACAAGCCGATCCAACAAGACTCGTTCATTATGAAGGCACGTATCACTACCGCCCTTCCGATTCGGCGAGCGATATTGAGTCCACGATGTATATCAGCCCGAATGATATTGAACAGTATGCACGTATGAAAGGGGACAAAAAACCTTATATCATCTGTGAATACAGCCATGCGATGGGCAACTCCTGTGGCGGACTGCACCTGTACTGGGAAATGTTTGATAAATATGAGATTTTACAAGGAGCATTTATCTGGGACTGGGTGGATCAATCCATCCGTACCAAGACAGCAGACGGTGTAGAATATCTCGCTTACGGTGGAGATTTTGGCGAGTCTCCGCATGACGGCAACTTCTGCGGTAACGGGCTCATTTTGGCAGATAAAACCGTTACACCTAAGCTGGAAGAAGTGAAAAAATGTTATCAGAACGTCCGCATGCAGGCACTTAATCTGCAAACCGGGCTGATTCGCATCACGAATCATTTCCTGTTCACGGATCTGAACGAATATGCACTCGCCTGGACGTTGTCCCATAACGGTGTACCTGTGGAAAAAGGGCATCTGGACATTGCTGCACAGCCTGCTGAATCCGTTGAAGTTCATATCCCTTACACACCATCTTCCGACCTGTACACAGAAGCTGTTCTTACTGTCTCTCTGGAAACCAAGAAGGCTACGAAGTGGGCGGAAGCAGGACATGAGATTGGTTGGGAGCAATTCGTCGTATCTCCTCGTCTGCGTGCAATTCAGCAACCTGCTGCGGGAGCAAGTGACGCGCTTCAAGTCGAAGAACTGCAAACGGGTGAATTGAAAGTGAATGCGGGTGAAGTTTCCGTAAGCTTTAGTTTGGTTACTGGCGCACTTACTTCCTATCAGATTAACTCTCAGGAGCAGTTACTGGCACCTGCTCGTGCGAACTTCTGGCGTGCGATGACCGATAACGATCTGGGTAACAAGCTGAATGAACGTGCTGCCTTCTGGCGGGATGCTCATGCGACGAACAAACTGATTCGTTTTGAACATCACACGGATGCGCAGGGTTGTCATGTGACAACGGACTATACGTGGGACGCTAGTCCGGGAAGTACGCTATCCATCACCTATCACATCAAACCGAATAGCGAGCTTGAAATCAGTCAAACCCTCGTTCCAGGAGTGGGGCTGCCTGAACTGCCTGAATTCGGCATGTTGTTTGAATTAAAAGATAGTCTGGATACGATCTCCTGGTACGGCAGAGGGCCGCATGACAACTACATCGACCGTCTGACCAGTGCACGCCTCGGCTATTACACCGGAGCCGTTCGTGATCAGTTCGTGCCTTACCTGAAACCACAGGAATGTGGTAACAAAACGGATGTACGTTATGCGGAGCTTACATCTGCTGTAGGCGGAGATTCTGAAAAGAGTACTATCGGATTGCATTTTGAAGCCAACGCACCGTTTGAAATTAATGCACTGCCATGGTCGCCTGAAGAACTGGAAGCGAACGACCACGTCTACAAATTGCCAGTAAGTTCACGTACCATCGCCCGCATCAACTACATGCAGATGGGTGTTGGCGGTGACGACAGCTGGAGTGCACGTACACATCCGGAGTACACACTGCAAGCGAACCGTCCGTATCACTTCACGTTTACGGTAAAGCCTGTATAGAGCTCCCGCTCCATTCAGCTTAATTCTTAGGTTCAATCCTCGTAACAAACACCAAAAATCCCTGTTAGCATGATGCTGACAGGGATTTTTGTGATGAAGATCGTTAGTGCAAAACAACCTATAATAAAAAAAGGAGAGCTACAGCCGTACCGTATCCCTCCTTTACTAAAAATCAAACTTACTAAAAATCAAAACTACTCAAACGTTACGCTCTCACTAAACAATCCCGTATCAATATTGGAAGCAGTGATAGAAATAATGAAACACCTTACAGTTATCTCGTATAACGTTCGATATCATCTTCCGCCAACTCGTGAACTCTTTTGTGATACTCTTCATGCTGATGAACATCATTTTTTAGCTTAGCCAAGAACCCCCAACCTGTAAAAAACATGAGCAGTACAGCAATCAACGCATAAGCAAAACTAAATAGATTCATATAGAAATTCACAAAGATCGCGGCCAATATGAAACCCAGAATCCACAATACCCACTTTGTACTTTTTCTCATCGCTGTCCCTCCTTTCTCAGTTGATATCATTTACTCTATCTTACTCTATGTATCCTCATACATACGTTCAAAAAGAATTACGGTTGTGCTAAAAAAGAAAAAAGCTCCCTTTCGGGAGCCTTTCCTCTATCGGCATAACAAAGGATTTTACACCTTTATTACATCATGCCGCCCATACCACCCATGCCGCCCATGTCAGGAGCGCCAGCAGCGCCTGCAGGTTCTGGCTTGTCAGCGATAACCGCTTCAGTTGTCAGGAACATTGCTGCTACGGAAGCCGCGTTTTGCAGTGCATAACGTGTTACTTTCGCAGGGTCAACGATACCCGCTTCGATCATGTTAACCCACTCGCCAGTTGCAGCGTTGAAACCTACGCCAACTTGCTCTTTTTTCAGACGTTCCACGATTACGGAACCTTCTTCACCAGCGTTAGCAGCGATTGTGCGGATTGGCGCTTCCAGAGCTTTCAGTACGATGTTCACACCTGTTTGCTCGTCGCCGGACAATGCTACACCAGCAACAGCATGATATACGTTCAGAAGCGCAGTACCACCACCGGATACAATACCTTCTTCAACCGCAGCGCGAGTTGCGTTCAAGGCATCTTCGATACGCAGTTTGCGTTCTTTCAATTCAGTTTCAGTTGCCGCACCGACTTTGATTACCGCTACGCCGCCGGACAATTTAGCCAGACGCTCTTGCAGTTTCTCTTTGTCGAACTCGGAAGTTGTTTCTTCCAATTGTGTACGGATTTGGCTAACACGTGCATCGATATCGGATTTGTTACCAGCACCGTCAACGATGATTGTGTTTTCTTTCGTAACACGGATTTGACGAGCTGTACCCAATTGTTCCACAACTGCGGATTTCAGGTCCAGACCCAGTTCTTCCGTAATTACTTGGCCACCAGTCAAGGCAGCGATATCTTGCAGCATTGCTTTACGACGGTCACCGAATCCTGGAGCTTTAACCGCTACAGCATTGAATGTACCACGCAGTTTGTTCACAACCAGCATCGCCAGAGCTTCGCCTTCGATATCTTCAGCGATCAATACGAGCGGTTTGCCTTGTTGAACGATTTTCTCAAGCAATGGCAGGATGTCCTGTGTGCTGGAGATTTTTTTGTCTGTGATCAAGATGTACGGGTTATCCAGAACTGCTTCCATTTTGTCCGTATCTGTGATCATATATGGAGAGATGTATCCGCGGTCGAATTGCATACCTTCAACCACTTCCAGCTCAGTAGCGAATCCACGGGATTCTTCTACCGTGATAACGCCGTCTTTACCTACTTTTTCCATAGCTTCAGCGATCAGTTCGCCTACTTCTTCGTCAGCTGCAGAGATTGCCGCTACTTGTGCGATGGATTGTTTAGTCTCAACCGGTTTGGAGATGGATTGCAGTTCAGCAACCGCAGCTTTAACCGCTTTGTCGATCCCTTTACGGATACCGATTGGGCTAGCGCCTGCAGTTACGTTTTTCAAACCTTCTGTAATCAGGGCTTGAGCAAGTACTGTTGCAGTAGTTGTACCGTCACCGGCAACATCGTTTGTTTTCGTTGCTACTTCTTTAACCAGCTGAGCACCCATGTTCTCGAATGCATCTTCCAGTTCGATTTCTTTTGCAATGGTTACACCGTCATTCGTGATGAGCGGGCTTCCGAATTTTTTCTCCAGAACCACGTTACGGCCTTTTGGTCCGAGCGTTACTTTGACTGCGTTAGCCAATGCATCCACACCACGAAGCATGGAGCGACGAGCGTCTTCACTGAATTTAATGTCTTTAGCCATTTAAGAAAACCTCCCTAGTATATTGTGTAAAATGATACTGCTATATGGTTCGGTTAACCGATTAAAATTTGAGATTAGTCGAGAATCGCGTGAATGTCGCTCTCTTTCATAATCAAATATTCTTTACCTTCGAATTTGATTTCTGTACCGGCATATTTGGAGAAAATAACGCGATCTCCTTCTTTCACTTCCAGAGCTACACGTACGCCGTCTTTCAATGCACCCGCACCAACTGCAATGATTTTACCCTCTTGCGGTTTTTCTTTGGCGGAGTCCGGAAGTACGATCCCGAAAGAAGTCGTTTGCTCTTGCTCCAGTGGTTCTACCAATACGCGTTCACCTAAAGGTCTGATCATGAAAAATAGCCTCCTTTTAAAATTATATAGCCTTGCATTTGTAGGTTGCAGCCATATGTATTAGCACTCGACAGTGTTTAGTGCTAACAACCAACTTTATGATACTCAACTTGAAGCATGATTTCAAGTCTTTTTGATGAATTCTTGCGAGAATTTACGTTGAATTTACATCCATACAGCTTGACACTAATATCCATTAAGCCAAATCACGCCTGGTACAGCTGGATGAATGTTACATTCATGCCTTCTATTTTACGAGATTCATTGCCTTAGATGCAAACTTCACCCCGCATCCCCTTTTCCATTGTATCCATTGACCCGTATAATATGCCTGCATGTCCTGATCTCTTCTCATCTTCCAATGGAACTAGAAGACCCGGAGCAGAATAACACATCTTCCCCGGGTCTTCTAGCGAGTAGATTCGTTCTCCACCCGCACTCCATTTTTTTTGATGCACCAGCATCCTCACTCCAAATACATAAATTACACACTTCTCTACCCTGCATGCTGATTGTCGTCGGCCCGCACATAGCGAGCTTCAATCTCCTGATCGGCTGCAAGCTGCTTGCGATACACAATTGCAGATAGAAACACACTGATCTCATACAAGAGCAACAGCGGAATCATGACGAGCAGATCAGATATGAAATCCGGCGGCGTAATGACCACTGCAACAAAAATCAGCACGAAATAAGAAATTTTGCGCATTTTACGCAGACGAATCGGGTTCAAAATGCGCAGCCCTGTCAAGAACATAATGAGCAGCGGCAACTCAAACAACAGGGATACCGGCAACACAATACCGAACAGAAAGCTAAAGTACTGCTTCATGCCGTATGTCTCGACAAGTCCCATTTTCTCCGTGATCGTTGTTGTGAACGCAAGCGCCATTGGAAAAACAACATAATACGAAAAAGCGACACCCACCAGAAACAGTAGAAATACGTAAGGTACATACTTCAAAGATGCTTTACGCTCTTGAGGCCGCAGACCAGGACTAACAAACTTCCAAATCTGATATACCGTAAAGGGCAACGTAATGATAATGGAAAAGAGTCCAGCAATCTTCATATAGATACCAATACCGTCCCAGAACGAGAACGCATGCAGTACAAAGCCTTTGGCCGTCTCCGCCTTCGTCAAGTAATGATAAACCGGGTCTGCCACAAAAAAACCTGCAATCAGTCCCAAAATAAAAATGCTTAATACATAAATCAGCCGCTTGCGCAGCTCGCTTAGATGTTCCGAAAGCGTCATTTCAACATTTTGCTGCGTCATGCCTGCCTCCCCTGGAATTTCAGCTTTAAAATACAAAACCCTTCCGGCAGGAAGGGATGTCTCTTTCGTTGCATGAACCTTATTCCGGCAGGCGTTTATCCACAGGTTTCTCAGCAGCCGTTGTATCTGCTGTTACCGGTTTCGCTTTTTCCTGCTCTTTCCGGCTGGAAGCATCATCGTCCGAAATAATATCACGCGCGCCTTCCTTGAACTCACGGAACGTACGTCCGACAGCCCGTCCCAATTCCGGCAACTTGTTAGGCCCAAACAACAGCAATGCAATCACGGCCAGCAAAATAAATCCTGTTGGTCCAATCGAACTTAACATTGATCTTCCTCCTTGTTTCAAGCGTTCAACATGCGGATATCCGAAGATATGTTCATCAGATGTCTTAACTGCATTTGGATTTATGCCCATCATACCACAGATGTAACCACTTACATAACCCGTAAATGTGATAACTGTGCTTTATTTCCCTTATTGCTTGAATTGGCCCGTTACCATCAGGAGCGCTTCCGGAAGCTGATCCATAATGGCTGCCAGATGTTCGTGAACCCCCTTCGGCGTACCGGGCAGATTCACAATCAGCGTACGGCCGCGAATTCCGCACACCCCGCGAAATAACATCGCTGAGCGATTTTTGCTCATCACACTATATCTCATCGCCTCCGCCATGCCGGGAACTTCACGTTCAATCACTCGTCTGGTCGCTTCAGGCGTAATATCCCGAATGGCCAGCTCCGTACCGCCCGTTGTTAATACGAGATCCGCGTGAAAATAATCGGTCATCTCGATTAAGGCTGCAATAATCTCATCCGGTTCGTCAGGAACGATCCGATACTCCACGATCTGACCACCCAGTTCTTCCTCTACAAGTTCCCGTATCACCTGCGCACTTGTATCCTCACGTTCTCCACGGGCCCCTTTGTCACTGGCTGTCAGGATTGCTGTTCTCCACACCATAAAGATCACCCTTCTCCTCTATGAAAATAAATATCCGTTATCGGCTGAAATCACCGTTTTTACCGCCGCTCTTCGACAGCAACATCGTTGGGCCGATGATCATGTCTTTTTGCATCGCCTTGCACATGTCATATACCGTAAGTGCCGCAGCCGAGGCCGCCGTGAGCGCCTCCATCTCAACACCTGTTTTGCCTTCTGTCTTGACAGTTGCTTGGATATGGAGTTCGTCCACGCCGTTATCATGGAAACGAATATCCACCCCATTCAGTGCAAGCGGATGACACATTGGTATCCAATCAGACGTTTTTTTCGCCCCTTGAATACCGGCAATCTGAGCAACCGCCAGCACATCACCTTTTCCAATACGGCCTTGGCGGATCGCTTCCAGTGTCTCCGGGTTCATCGTGACTTTCGTTACAGCGACAGCGGTACGTACCGTTACATCTTTACCCGATATATCCACCATCCGGGCTCGTCCCTGTTCATTAAAATGAGTCAGCTTCCCACTGGAAGAACGACCTTGGTTTACTTCTGAGTTCAATCACATCACAACCCTTTATTCGATATGTAATATACCTTCGGGTGTTATCAACAGATCCAGCCGCAGATCTAGCGGGTCCATCGGAATGTCCGGCTCCAACTGGCCAGGTAATACCAAAGCAGCCATGAGAGGTCCTTTACCTTGCTTAGCACAATGGTTCTCAAGACAAGCTGCAAACCGGTCGTAATAACCGCCACCGTATCCGATCCGTCCTCCTCGAAGGTCGTAACCCAGTCCCGGTACCAGCACCAGATCCAAAGCCGGCCAATCCTCGGGCTGCAACACTTCACAAGACGCCTTAGGTTCAGGTATGCCCCAAACGCCTGGTTCAATATCCTCCTGGCTCGTCACTCGTCGGAGTTCCATTCGTGGCGGATCAGCGAGCACTTTTGGCGCTAGCAACATATCCCCTTGCTTCCACCCCTCTTCAAAAAGAAAAGCGGTGGAAGCCTCACTGCCATAAGAGAGGTAGCTGAAAATAACCAGCGGCTCACGCTTTTGCCTGTTCTTGCTTAGCCGCAGGCGATCCAGTTCACGCTTCAGTCCGTCATTTATTCGCATGCTGGCTTGCTGACGCATATGCTCGTCCAAACGATCACGTAGCTGTCTAAGCCGGGAGCGAAGATGCTTCTTCTGTTCCGCTTGATCCTGCATAATGCTGACGAACCTCCTGTTGATGTGGAAGGTAAAAAAATAAATTTAAGCCATTGCGCTTATATGTTAAGACAAGATGTCATCTGGATGATCAGGTTCAAATGATTCATTTTCTGCAAAATCCTCATGGTATAACATGCCTTCTTTCAGTTTATCACTGATTGACCAAAAAGACTACAAGCCATAGCCGTTCCCAATCGGTGCATTTGCTCTGTATTTCATGTAAACTGAGAAGTAAGTGTCTATTTCAGAACTCGACCTATGGAGGAACTTAATTCTATGTTGCTGCAAGTATCCGGAATTATTAAACGTTTTGGTGTCGATCCAATCCTGGACGGCGTGAACTTACAAATATTAGAACGTGAGCGCATCGGCCTGGTTGGCGTTAACGGTGCAGGGAAATCCACTTTGCTCAAAATCATCGCTGGAGAGATGTCCTATGACGGCGGACAAATCTTCAAATCCAAAGAAACAACGCTTGGTTACCTCGCCCAGAACAGCGGTCTGCAGTCGAGTCGCAGCATCTGGGAAGAAATGATGCATGTCTTTGCACATCTGACCCAGACCGAAGCTGAACTGAGACAGATGGAGCATGATATTGCCGACCCTGCACTAATGGAAAATGAAAAGCAATATGCTGATCTGCTGGAACGCTATGCCAGACGCTCGGACTGGTTCAAGGACCATGGCGGTTACGAGATGGAAACGCGCATTCGCAGCGTACTGCATGGTATGGGTTTTGGTGAATTCTCCCCAGACACCCCCATCAGCACACTCAGCGGCGGTCAGAAGACCAGGCTCGCATTAGCTCGCATTCTGTTACAAGCTCCAGATCTGCTCATGCTGGACGAGCCTACCAACTATCTGGACATCGCAACCTTGACATGGCTGGAAGATTATTTGAGAGGATACTCGGGCGCACTATTAGTCGTATCCCATGACCGGTACTTCCTGGACAGACTCGTAACGACCATCGTTGAAATCGAACGTCATCGCTCCAAAAAATATACGGGCAATTACAGCCGTTATATGGAGCTGAAGGCAGCCGAGTATGAGATTCAGATGAAACAATACGAGAAACAACAGGATGAAATCTCCAAGATGGAGGACTTTGTGCAAAAGAACATCGTACGCGCTTCAACGACGAAGCGTGCCCAGAGTCGCCGCAAAGCACTGGAGAAGATGGATCGTCTGGATAAACCACTCGGCGATCTCAAGAAAGCCCATTTTTCGTTTGAGACCGCTGTGATGTCTGGCAAGGAAGTCCTGCGTGTTGATCAGTTATCCGTTGCATACGAGGAGGGTTCACCTCTGTTCCGCAATGTGTCCTTTGATCTGCGACGCGGCGAAACGGTTGCTCTGATCGGGCCTAACGGAATCGGAAAATCAACGATGCTGAAATGTCTGACCGGAAGTCTTCGGCCTGCGCAGGGTGACATTCAGTGGGGCACCAAAGTACAGATCGGTTATTATGACCAGGAGCAGACTGGACTGAATCCGTCCAACACGGTGCTCGAAGAACTGTGGAGCGCTTATCCGGGCATGGAAGAAGCGCGCATTCGAACCGTACTCGGTAACTTTTTGTTCAGCGGTGATGATGTGCTCAAAAAAATATCCTCGCTCAGCGGCGGAGAGAAGGCTCGTGTGTCTCTGTCCAAACTCATGCTGAAGGAAGCCAACGTGCTTATTCTCGATGAACCGACGAACCATCTCGACCTCTTCGCCAAAGAAGTGCTGGAAGCCGCTTTAATGGATTACGAAGGAACGTTGCTCTTTATCTCCCATGACCGGTACTTCCTCAACAAGATGGCGGAACGGATCGTTGAGCTTCATCCTGGAGGCACCGAGCAATACCTCGGTAACTATGACGATTATGTGGAAAAAAAGCAGGAATTAGAGGACATTGCACGTGAGGCCGCCGAGGCTCGCCTGGCCTCTTCCAAATCCGCTTCTTCCGCAGCAGCAAGTGCCAGTTCAGCAACAACCGAAAAATCTGGCGCCGCTTCCTTTGAAGCAGATAAACAAGCCAAGCGTGAAGAACGAAACAGACAGCGCAGACAGGAAGCTCTGGAACAGCGGATTGCCGAATTGGAGTCCGAGATCACTTCGCTTGAAGAACAGATGGCTCTGCCAGAAGTGTATCAGGATTATATGAAACTGCAGGAGTTGCAGCAGTCGTCGGAGGAGCACAAAACACAGCTTGCAAAAGCTTATGAAGAATGGGAAACACTGGCGATGGACTAAGCTATGATTGCGGGTGATGATCCTGACTGTGAGTCTACATCATAACTTTAGGAACTTGAGTTATAGCCTACGATAACGCATGAGATTGATGTAGTAATGTACGACAAATAGCAGAAAATGTACTAGAGGCTCCTTGTTACGATAGTAACGCGGAGCCTCTTGTGGTTTAAAGGAAGCCTGCTATTTAGGCGACGTGGGAGCAGTTGATAAAACATAAATCCAATTCTCCAAGCTCAGTAGAGAACAGAAACTCATATTTTCACATTTGTCAAATATCCTCGGATTACGTAAAATAAATTTTTGAAGGCAGACCCTCTTCTTATCCACAAGCATGAGTGATATTCCACATCCTTTTTCACGTAATCAAACGTTGGTAGAATAAGTTTTTCAAGCAAAAACCATATTTATCCACCACTTTATCCACATTATCCACAGTATTGTTGGTAACTTTGATGTATTCTATCCCCTGCAAAGCGTTTGTTTCGAAAACACTTGTTGCAGGACTTCACCTTAGTTACCCACAAATTACTCTGGATATGTGGATAACTATAATCACACCTTGACAGATTCGGTTATCACGATATAGTTTTTCGTTCATTCCATTCCTCCATATTTAAACGGGCAAGTGGGCGTGTTCCATTTCTGATCAAATCATTTATAAAACAGAAAAAGGGTTCTATTCCGCCCAATCTATGGCGGGAAGGAACCCTTTTCAGCTCTTTTTTGCTATAGCATATTCATATCTCTAAGGGAGCTTAGTGTACAGGCACCTCTTCACTATCCACAACAGACTCCGCTTTCAGTCCAGCTGCATTACATGCCGCAACGTATGCCAAACCTGCGGCCATGACAATATCATGATGTGTTGCTGTCCCTCTGAACTCTCGTCCGGCACGTTCTACCGTGATCACGGCTTCCGCGCTGGCTCCTTCTCCCCCACTCAAGGCATGCATCTCCATATCAACAAACGTAATGTCATCTGAGATACACTGCCCGATAGCCTGAATCGTTGCATCTACAGGCCCTTTGCCTACGGCAGAGTAGGACTGTTCCCCTGCACTCGTACGAATACGGACTGCAGCCATGCGGTCTGTCATGCTGCCTGCCGTCACTTGTAGCTCAACCAATTCATAGTCTTGTGCCGGAATATTCATCGTTTGACTTACCATTTGCAGCAACTGGTCATCACTTACCACTTTTTGCTGGTCTGCGGTTACTTTGAACACTTCGTACAGCTGTTCCATCTGTTGCTCATCCGGCTCAAACCCGTATTTGCGCACCCGATCCTTCAGAGCGTGACGACCGGAGTGTTTCCCCAAAATAATCATACTGCGCGGAATGCCCAGTGCTTCCGGATCCATAATCTCATACGTATTGCGGTTCTTCAGCAAACCGTCCTGATGAATGCCAGACTCATGCTGGAAGGCATTGCGTCCAACAACCGGTTTGTTGTAAGCGATCGGAAAATGCATGGCACGGCTAATCTGGCGAGATGTCTCATACAGTTGATTCAGCTTGATGTTGGTCGTTGCTCCAATCACATCTCCACGAGTTTCCAGCGCCATAATCAGTTCCTCTAACGCACAATTTCCCGTCCGTTCTCCAATCCCGTTAATCGTCACTTCAATCTGGGAAGCACCATTCGCAATAGCAGCCAGACTGTTCGCCACGGCAAGCCCCAGATCGTTATGGCAGTGAGCACTATAGCGAACTTTATCGCCGCCCCTTGCCCCCTCACGAACTCGCCGGAACATTTCCCCATACTCATGTGGCAGCGCATAACCAACGGTATCCGGCAGATTAATAATGCTTGCCCCTGCCTCAATGGCCACTTCAACCATTTCAATCAGATCATCCATCTGGGTACGCGCAGCGTCCATCGCTGTGAACTCCACGATATCCGTAAACTGGCGTGCATAGGAGACCATCTCCCGAGCCGTAGCCACCACTTCACTGCGTGGACGGCGCAGCTGATGCTCAATATGAATATCAGACGAGGATATAAACAGGTGGATTCGTCGCCGGGCCGCATCCGCTGTAGCCTTCACTGCAGCATCGATATCGCCTTTGACTGCACGCGCAAATCCGCAGATTTCCACCTGTTGCAATTGTCTTGAGATCGCCTGAACCGCCTCAAACTCCCCTGGACTGGAGATGGGAAATCCAGGCTCAATGACGTCAATGCCAAGCGCTGCCAGCTGGTGAGCCAGCTCTATTTTTTGCTCCGGATGCAGGCTGGCTCCGGGGGCTTGCTCTCCATCTCGCAGCGTTGTATCAAAAATGTCAATCATGCGTTTGTTCGGATTCGTTGTCATATTCATTAACCTCCATTAATTTGGGATATCGGTTCGTATATGTTTGGTTTGTGAAAAGTTATGTTCAATGTGATGTGTGATGGTTCAAAGTGTACGTCGACTTACACCATGAACTGTTGTTCCAGATTTCCTGATCAGACTTGCATCCATATGGTTGTTCCATTTTGCCCACCCTGCTGCCGGCAGCAAAAACAAATAACCCGCCGTCTCATCAAAGAGACGGCGGGTTATTCTCCCCTCCGCGGTACCACTCTCGCTTGATGGCTCAGTCTGCACCGACACCATCCACCTCGTGTTCTCCAAAAAGTCCATTAGACTCCACCCTAACTACGGCGAAACCGTAACAATTCAGAGAAACGCCCTGTAACGGGGGTTAACCGTTGCTGTGTACACATGAGTTGACACCGTCTCGTTTAGTGACGAACATGCTCAACCTCTTCTCATGTTTCCAAAGCTCTGTTCCCGGGCGAGATTCAAACGATCCCGGCCACTGCGTCGCACCACCCCGCAGCTCTCTGAGCGCCTTTGCCGTTCTACTGCTCCCGTTCATTACGTTTGTTGATATGATATTCATTGTTAATATTGATCAAAAAATAAAATCAAAAAAGCCTGCCCTCTCCTGCGTAATGCAAGAGACGACAGGCTGTTCACCTTCGCGGTACCACTCTTGTTGACCCCAAGTCTGTTCGAATAACGGCTTGAAAGTCCCCTTAGTATTGTCCATCGATCTCTACACTTCGGATTAGCGTAACGGAAATCGTCTCCGTTCGTTCTAATCTGAAAAATGGGATCGAGCACAATGGCCCTTTCACGGAGGCAACCCGTAACGATATACTTTCGGCTGGTTTCAGCCTTCGGCCTGTTGCTTGATAGCCGTGTTCCATCGTTCCGCTTCCAGGTGAGTTTCAGGTTTCCTTCGGCTACGTTGCACCATCCCGCAGCTCTCTAATGACCGGGAGTGACCTTACTGTTCCTGTTCATCGCGTTTTTCAATTCAGGAGATAATTCCTGTTTAAATTTGTAACTAATATACATTCTTCACAAACCGCTGTCAACCATTCATTTCAAAAATGAACAATCTCTTTCCCAAATAGACTACGTTAAGATGCACTCCCAGAGAACTTTACGCTTCGGTCTGAACCGACCAGGCTTCCAGAGAAAGTCCAGGGTCTGCCTTCGCGTCAAAATCAGTCCCCTCGCCGCGAATCCATTTCAGATGTGCTGCCGCGCCGATCATGGCTGCATTATCCGTACAATATTCCATTGGCGGGATGACGAGTTCAAGCCCTTCCTTCGCACAGCGTTCCTGCAAGGCTGTCCGCAAACCACGATTGGCCGCAACCCCTCCGCACAGAAGTAACTGACGTGAGCCATATTCACGAACAGCACGTACCGCTTTTTCCACGAGCACTTCAACGACTGCTTCTTGAAAACCACGTGCCACTGCAGAAGGTTCCAACGTTTCACCACGCATCTTGGCCTGATTCAGTGCGTTGAGTACAGCCGATTTTAAGCCACTTAGACTGAAGTCATAGGACCCTGCTTCAAGCCATACCCGTGGCAAAGGAACCACATCTTCAGCTTCGGATGCCATGCGGTCTACATGCGGCCCTCCCGGATATGGACAGCCCAGTGCACGAGCCACTTTGTCATAAGCTTCACCGACAGCATCGTCCCGTGTGCGTCCGATCAGCTTGAATTTGCCCTCGGACTCCAGATGCACAAGCTCGGTGTGCCCGCCTGACACCACAAGAGCCATCGCCGGATATTGCAATTCACGTACAAGGCGATTGGCATAAATATGACCAGCAATATGATGGGTGCCGATCAGCGGTTTGCCCAGAGCCATCGCAAGCGTCTTCGCTGCTACGATACCCACCAGCAGTGCGCCGACCAATCCAGGTCCCTGTGTAACCGCAATCGCGCTCAGATCACGCGGACGAATACCAGACTGCTCGATCG
Source organism: Paenibacillus amylolyticus (assembly GCF_003719335.1). Lineage (GTDB taxonomy): Bacteria > Bacillota > Bacilli > Paenibacillales > Paenibacillaceae > Paenibacillus > Paenibacillus amylolyticus_D. Next base: position 505,981 of record NZ_RIAS01000002.1, on the reverse strand, counting down.
CCTGCTCCAGCATCAGTGTGATAACTTCAACATGCTTGCGTGAAGCTACCTCGGGTACAACTCCGCCAAACGCTTTATGTGTCTCGATCTGACTAGAGATGAGATTGGACAGCACTTCACGTCCATCTTTGACCACGGCTACCGATGTTTCATCACAGCTGGTCTCTACCGCCAGAATATAGGATGGAGTTCCGCCTTGATTATCTATAAGATCATTCATGAATCCATTACGCTTCCTTCCTCTTCGCCGCTCCGGCTTGCAGGCGGAAGCACCGCCCACATGATCATTGCATCCTCTCCATTATCAGAGTAATACCCTTTGCGCAGACCTGCCGATTCAAACCCTTTTTTCTGATACAAATTTTGAGCCACGACATTCGACACCCGAACCTCCAATGTCATTCGCTCCATGCCGAGATAGGCTGCCGTCTTCATTAGCTCGTCCAGTAATTTTTCGCCCAGCTTGCGGCCCTGGAATGCTTTTCTCACCGCGATATTGGTAATGTGTGCCTCGTCCATAATGGTCCACATGCCCGCATACCCAATCGCCGTGCCGTCCAGCTCCATGACCATATATTTAGCAAAATGATTATGCTTCAATTCATTGTGAAATGCCTCTTCCGTCCAAGGGAGGGTAAATGCCTCATGTTCAATCTCCATCACGTCAGAAATATCTTCCACCGTCATGAGTCTGAATTGAAACTCCGTTTCCTGTCCTTCGTTCGCTGCGTTGTCCATCCGCTCTCCCTCTCCCTTCAGCCTTTGCGAAGCAGGTTGGCTTCGGCTTCGGACAGCTGGGTGTAGTTCGGCACCAGGGCATGTACGTCGTCGCGCTGACCTGCAAGCAGCGCTTCGGCGCCAAGGCGCCCAATCCAGCGGCCTTCCAGCTCATACGGGACGAGCTGGAGCGCCGTTCCTGCGGGGCAGCGAAGCTCTGCCGCTGCCGCCGCATGTTGGCCCGTCTCGCCGACGATCCAGACGGCAGCGGGCCGCTCTTCCGGCGCCGCCTCCGTCAGGCGGGCGGCGAGCTCTTCCAGCCATCCGTTCACTTGGCGGATGGCATCCGGCGCCAGCCGGCGGGGCGCATCGCCGCCGGCGGAGGCGAACAGCGCGGTATAGGCTTGACCGCGCCGCGCATCCACGAGCGGAACGATCCAGTGGACAGAGGCGGCACCAGTGCCGCCCTGGTCCGCGGATGGCGTTCCGCCAGCCCCGGCTGCGGCATCATCTGCCGCAGCTTGCGCCTTGGCGGCGAGGCCGCTGTGCCAGCCGCCCCAGGCGAGGGCCTGCAGGCTGGACACCCCGGCAACGGGGATGTCCCACGCCCAGGCCAGCGTCTTTGCCGCGGTCACCGCAATGCGGATGCCCGTGTACGAGCCTGGCCCAATGCCGACGGCGATCCCGTCCAGTTGGCCTGGCTTCGTGCTGCTGGCTGCAAGCAACTGCTCCATCACGGGCACAACGTGCACCGAGTGATTACGTTCTGCTCGCTCATTGCGCTCCTCCAGCAACGACCGTTCCTCCATCACCGCTGCGGCCATCACCGCTGTAGATGTATCCAGCACCAAAAACCGCTGACGCGGCTTTTCCTGCAACTCTTCGATCGTCTCATTATTTCCCAAACCCTTGATCGTTCCTTCTTTTCCCAAACCCTTGATCTTTCCCTCATTACCCAAACCTTGTATCATCCTTTAACTCCATTCTGTCTGAACTGTCGGCATAGCGCGGCATATCCCTCACCATACCCATCCAGTGTTATCATTCGATCTTCCAGACCTGTCGTCTCAATCTGCACATGAAGATGCTCTTTGGGTAACAACTCAGGAATGATGCTGGACCACTCCACCAAACTGACTCCCGTACCATAAAAATATTCTTCAAGACCCAGCTCGTCCGCTTCTTCTAACGAAATGCGGTATACATCCATGTGATATAGCGGCAATCGCCCCTCGTATTCCTTGATCAGCGTAAAGGTAGGACTACTTACAACATCTCTCACGCCCAAATGCCAGGCAAACTTCTGAGAAAAAGCAGTTTTTCCCGCACCCAAATCGCCGTCCAGTGCAATGACCATTCCAGCTTGTGCCTGCGTCGCAAGTGCAGCCGCAAGCGTTTCTGTATCTGCAATGCTGCGGGAGTGATATACCCACTGCTCATGCGTCTGATTCAATATACGCCCCACCTTTGACGGTCTTCCGTCTGAGTTCACTTTGAACCTTATTATATCGGTCCCTTTCCTTGCCCGCAACATCGAAGGAACATGCTGGAAAGGTTAGACTTAATAACCATCTCTTTGCGTAATCACAGAAAGGATTCTAACCTAAAAAACCGATACCTTTCGGTATCGGCCGCATTTTTATTGATTTCAAGAATGTTCTCACTTCTCTTTTGTCACATTTTTATAGCTGCTACTCTTCCAGACGATCCACTCGCACCGTTTGGGTGTTTCCTGGTCTGCTGCCCACCTGTACCGTTGCCATACCGTTTGCCTCATCCACATTTTCAATCCAGACAGGTTCTCCTTCAAGCGTCACTGCGATTGTATCTTTGGAATTATATATGGCTTTGGCCCGCTTCGCATCCATCATATTATTCGTAGTCTCCTTCCGGGTCTTCATTGTGGTTTTCTTGCACAATCGTATCTGTCGTACTATCGCCAATATAACCGTTATCCTCTGTAACCTGACCGCCGCCTAAACCCTCATTCACCATACGATCGATATCCAGCATAAAAGATTCCCGATCGAGCGGCAGCTTTTCTGAAGTCACTGCTTCCCAGTTCACATCTGCTGCCGGCGTATAAAACTCTTCTGCACTTTCGGCATCCTCCAGAGGATAGGGCGTGAACGTATGCTTGTGCGCCTCTTCCTCATCTCGCCTGTTCTTCATCTGGCACCTCCCCATCATGTTTCTGTTATCATCCCCGACTCTTGCAGAACCATACAAAATGCTGGAGACCCCGATCTAGACATTCCAAACCACCGTACAATCCAGTGTTTTACGACTATCCCTTACAACAGCTGCCCATACTATTAATAAAAAAAGAAATTTGAAAGGAGCCGCTCTTATGCACACGGTCTGGAAAGGTGCGATCAGTTTTGGTCTCGTGCATGTCCCTGTCAAAATGTTCTCGGCTACCGAGGACAAAGATATCTCCATGCGTTACATTCATAACGTTTGTGGAAGCCCGCTCGCTTATGTACGTCAGTGCCCCTCCTGTGAGGTCGAAGTCAAATGGGAAGAGATCACCAAAGGTTATGAATATGAGAAGGGCAAATTTGTTCTTTTTGAAAAAGAAGAACTTGAGGCCTTAAACGAGTCCAACAGCAAAACCATTACCATTCTGGATTTTGTGGATTTGACTGAGATTGACCCCATCTATTTTCAAAAAACCTATTACCTCTCTCCTGATCAGGCTGGGGGTAATGCCTATCAGCTTCTCATGAACGCCATGCGGGATACAGGTAAAATAGGCATTGCTAAAATCTCCATTCGCTCCAAAAGCAGTCTTGCGGCCATCCGTGTTCTAGAGGACTGCTTGTCGATGGAAACTATTTTTTACCCGGATGAGATCCGTCCCGTGTCTCAGGTTCCTAACCTCCCTGAAGTTCAAAATGTTAACGAAAAAGAACTCACGATGGCGAAACTGCTAATCGACCAACTTTCGACTCCGTTTGAACCTGGTAAATATACAGATGATTATCGGGCGAAGCTGCTCGACCTCATTCAACACAAGGTCGCTGGTGAAGAAATCAAGATTGCTCCAGCCAAACCGGAAGCTAATGTGATGGATCTTATGGCCGCCCTTCAAGCAAGTATTGAAGCCGTCAAGCCAATTCCTTCAGACCCTGGGACATCCACGGCTAAACCTAAAAAACGCGCTACGCGCAAAACAACCGCCCAGGCTGTTGCCGGAGGAGAAACCGATGCTCCCCCTGCTGCTCCGAAACGAAAAAAAGCCCCAGCTAAACCCAAAGCGTAAGCGTGCTGGTGAAGTAGGAAGACTCGGGTCCCACTTGTGTCTAACGGACCGTAATTGGATCAACATGATCCAATGGCTGCCCTAACGGTCCGTTAGCAAGTGGTGGAAGAATCTTATAGATCACCATCCTCGGCTCGCTCCTATGACCACCCCCAATTACACAGACATTTCTGACACTTCTGGTGAAACAATTTTGCCTAAGTTATTGACTAAACGAGGTAAATATTTTATATTAACTTATGAAAAGTAACTTATTTGTATTTGTATAGTGTTGTTTCATTTTCAAGTCATATGCTTCAAGGCTCTCACCCTTATATCGATATGCAACTCGTTCCAATATTTAATATTCCCACATCATAATTTGTGATTTGTTCACATGAGAAAGCATTATAAGGAGGAACTAACCATGAGTACTACTTATCAAATTCCAGCCACAACCCATTTAGGTGAAGTCAGTCTCAAAATTAGCAATCTGGATCGATCCATCCAGTTTTATACGGACGTTGTTGGCCTCAAACTGCTGACACGCCAAGATCATATCGCCACAATGACAGCGGGCGGAAAGAACGTCCTTCTTCGCCTTGAAGAAGTGAGCAACAGCATTACATTGCCTGAGCGCTCCCATGCCGGCTTGTACCATTTTGCCATTCTTTTGCCTGACCGCAAGTCGCTTGGACTTGCCATTCGTAATCTTGTCGCATCCGGGATCGATATCGGTCAAGGAGATCACCTGGTGAGTGAAGCCTTTTATATCTCTGACCCCGATTTGAACGGGATTGAAATCTATGCCGACCGCCCTCGCGATACTTGGAAACGGGATGCTGACAATAATTATGTCATGGCAAGCGATCCAGTGGATGTGCAAAGCTTGTTTGATCTGTCGGCAAGTGAAACTTGGAGCGGCCTGCCAGCTGGCACCGTTATCGGTCATGTTCACTTTCACGTTCGCAGTCTGGAAGAAGCCCGCAGCTTCTACTCCGGTATTCTCGGATTTGATGTTGTAGGCAACTTCGCCAACATGTCAGCACTGTTTGTGTCTGCCGGAGGGTACCATCACCATCTGGGGCTGAATATCTGGGCTGGAGTGAACGCTCCGATTAATCCTGCTAATGCTACGGGAATCGACTATTTCACCATTGTGTATGCCCATAACCATGAAGTTGAGCAGGCCGTTCAACGTCTGCGCCAGGCAGGTGTTGAAGTAAGCCCGGATGGAGATGCATGGTACGCGTCAGACCCGCAAAACATCGGAATCCGCCTGACTGCAGAGGCCTAAAGCCAATTCGTTTTACTTTAAACGCAAGCTGTTACCATCCATTCACTCTGCCGACTTAATTCTGCATTCCTTCTCTTGGCCAAACTTGTTACTGCAAAAAAAGCCTGACCCTCGTTCCTCCAAAGCTTCTTCGGGAGGTAAAAGGTCGGGCTTTTTTTATACCTCTGATAAAACCGTAAATATTGGTACATCCTAACCTAGACTTAAACATTGTCAGACGAAGGAGATTTATTGGAATGATTGAAAAGGGACGTTTGACCGTCAGGCAACTTGCTTCGCTGATGTTCCTTTGCACAATCGGTGAGCAGATTCTCTTTTTCCCAACGATGATCACATCTTATGCTCAGCAAGATGCCTGGATCTCTTCCTTACTTGGCGTAGGAGGCGGAATGGTTGTACTTCTGATCATGTTTGCCGTATATCGCTTGGATCCGCGTCTGAATTTAATTGAACATGTACTCCGGGTGCTGGGGCCTTGGGTAGGTGCTATTGTCAGCGCATTCTATCTTTTTTATTTTCTGATTGGTGCATCGACGTTTATCCGTGAAATGGGAGACTTTATGACGACGGACATTCTGAGAAATTCGCCATTATGGGTGTTACACCTGACATTCATCTGTGCTCTAGTTTGGGGATTGCGGTCAGGGCTCCCTAACATCGGAAGAACTGCTGAAATCTTGTTGCCTATCGTTGTCCTGTTCTTGATTATTCTCACACTATGTCTACTCCCCAAAGCAGAGCTCGACAATATAAAACCTATCCTTGGTCGGGGATTCCTCGATCCTTTCAAAGGCTTTGTTGCTGTACTTACATATCCGTACTGTGAATTATGTATTTTCATGATGTTATTGCCTTACACGGAACAGCGCCCTCATCTGAAAAGAGATTTTTTGCTCATGGGTATGATTGGCGGATTAATGTTAACGCTGACCATAAGCATGTGTCTGCTTATTTTGGGACCATTCATGACACAGCATTACTGGTTTACGTCGTTTAATCTGTCACGCTTGATTAACATCGGAAAATTTTTGCAACGAATTGAAGCCATTATGGCTTCCGTCTGGGTTATCGCTGTATTTTTCAAAAGTGTGCTCTTCTTCTACAGCTTTGCGCTTGGACTCGCTCATCTGTTTCGCTTGTCCAGCTATCGAAATCTCATCTTCCCAGCGGCATTGCTTATTTTAACGTGTTCCATCCTGATCTCTCCGAATGAAACATTCTATCTGAAAGTGATCATTCCATACTGGATTGACTGGGATTTGACCTGTGGCATTTTTCTCCCGCTGCTGCTGATCCTGATCCATCATTTGAAACATAAATTGCAAAAACATTAATGCCCTCCACGTATTTGGTTTAAACCTAATATGCGGCTGGCATAAGGAAAGGAGTAACACATGATCAAACCTGTTATACCGTTCGAACCTGTATCCCGGGACTCTTTACCCGCAGGCTCCCAATGGATTGCCCAGATTAAGTGGGATGGTGTACGCATGCTCGCCTATGAGAACGGACAAGAATTACGGCTCGTCAATCGCAGATTACACGACCGGACGACCCAGTATCCAGAACTAGTAGAACCGCGCGATCTATGTGAGGGTACCTCTTACATTTTGGATGGTGAGATCATCGCACTCGATCCAAATTCGGGACGTCCTTCCTTTTACCATGTACTCCGCCGGGATCGCATGAGCAAGCCGCATAACATTGCTCAAGCCAAACAGCAGATACCGATTACTTATATGGTTTTTGACATTCTTTATTACGACGGGAAGTGGGTCACAGATCAGACATTATCTGCTCGCCAGCAGCTGCTTCACCAAGTGCTACGTACCAGCAATCATGTTCAGGAAGTGACCAACGCACCCGATGCACCCGCTCTGCTTCACGTCATGAGGCAACATCAGATGGAAGGTATCGTCTGCAAGGATCTCACCAGCACTTACGGGATCGGCGGCAAGGACTCACGCTGGCAGAAAGTGAAGATCATGCATGATCTATACGCCATGATCGGGGGCGTTACGTATCGCGATGGAATCGTAAACGCCGTTGCAGTCGGCGTATTTGACGGACCTCATTTTATCTATATTGGTCATGTAGGTACAGGGAAGTTGAACATCAATCGCTGGCGGGAACTCACTTCACAGGTGCAACCACTTATCATAAAAGATAGACCATTCCATAACATCCCTGAGCGAAGCGCAGAGACAACTTGGGTACAACCCAAGATTGGGCTTAAGGTGCAGTACATGGAACTGACCCATCATCAAACGCTTCGTCATCCTAGCATCCAAACTTTTGCAGAAGTGACACGGGAGGACTGCCTGGCGAGCCAGCTCTACCCTTAATTCCACTGAAAGGAGATGCACAGTGTGCCACACAAAATTAAAGGTTCCATCATGATCGAAGGTGTAGAACTCACGGTTACGAATCCAGACAAACTGTTATGGCCAGAAGCAGGGATAACCAAAGCTATCTATTTGCAAAAACTGGCTGCTCTTGCTCCCTATCTACTGACATACACCCGCAACCGTTTATTGACAACCATTCGATACCCTCATGGCGCCAACGACACGTTTTTTTATCAGAAAAATGCACCAGAGCCCGTACCTGATTTCGTTGATACACAGAACTATGAAGGCATCCGCTACATCGTCATGAACGGGCTACCTGAACTGCTCTGGTTAGGGAATCTAGCAGCACTTGAATTCCATCCTTCGCTTCATGCGATTAACAGTACGCTTCCTTGTGAATGGATGATTGATCTCGACCCTTCGATGGAGCATGAGCCGCGGATCATGCAGGCCGCATTGATTGTAGGTGAAACATTGTCTTCCCTTGGATTGCAATCCGTTCCCAAAACCTCTGGCGCCACAGGTGTTCAAATTATTGTGCCAATTACGTCTGGTGTAACATTTGATGAGTTACGGGATATCGGTCATTTTGTAGGTAAATATGTCACGCAAAAGCATCCTGAATTGTTTACACTGGAACGGCTCAAAAAAGATCGGGGTGATCGAATTTACTTTGATTATCTCCAGCATTATGGCGGCAAAACATTGGCTGCTCCCTATACACCTCGCGCCAAGCCAAAGGGAACCGTCTCCACACCGCTGACTTGGGATGAGGTGCGCCGTGATGTCTCGATTCAGGATTTTCATCTTATGAACATTATTGAACGTCTGACAACCGTTGGGGACCTGATAGCAGCCGTGCCTCCGCAACCTATGGAACTGATTCTGAAACATTTGAAGAAAAAATAGCCGATACCCTGTAATTCAGGATATCGGCTATTGATGTAGCAGAACAATGGTGCTTTCTTTTGTTGTTAACTTACCCTTGTGTCAAATCAAGCGCTTCGCTAATGGATGCCTTTTTTCTTGAAACGCCCGCCCTTCACATCATGAATGTTACCGATGGCTACAAAAGCTTGCGGGTCCCAATCCTCAACTATGGACTTCAGCTTGGCTTCTTCCAGACGAGTGATGACAACAAAAATGATCTTTTTCTCATCCCCGCTGAATCCGCCTTCTCCGTCCAGATACGTTACACCACGTCCGAGACGATCCGTCAACGCGGAACCGATATCACGATACTTCTCACTGATGATCCAGACCGACTTGGACTGATCCAACCCTTCATTCACAATATCAATCATCTTCATGGCAATATAATAGGCAATCATCGAGTACAGAGCGTTTGGCCAGCCGAATACAAATCCAGCACCCGCGAAAATAAATACGTTAATAATCAAAACAATCTGTCCCACAGACAGCGGTGATTTCTCACTAAACAGAATAGCTACGATCTCTGTACCGTCCAGTGAACCACCAGAACGAATAACGAGACCTACTCCCACACCCAGAATCAATCCGCCGAATACAGCACCCAGAAGCGGTTCACCCGGTGTTAGTGCTGGAACTTCGTGCAACAGCGATGTTCCAATAGACATCACGACGATTCCCAGCAAAGTAGATAATGCAAAGGTCTTGCCAATCTGCTTGTAACCAAGGATTAGAAAAGGCATATTGAGCAGAGTCAGAAATATCCCCAGCGGCAGATGTGTAAGCTCTGACACCATAATCGAGATCCCCGTGATACCGCCGTCGATGACGCCGTTTGGCACTAGGAATACTTCAAGCGATACAGCCATGAGTGCAGCACCGATCAGGATCATTACAATACGCTGCAGAAACTTCAGCGTAAACACCGAGCTTTTGACGCCGCGGTCGGCTTGCTTGGCTGTTAGTTCTTTCACCGTTACATTGGACATGGTATCCCCCCCGTAAAATCAGAATGTGAATCCATTTTATATATCCATTAAATTACTCCACGGGGAAGCTCCATGTAGAAAATCAGCCAAACTGTATTCTTCATGTACTTTAACCCAACATCAAAACGGGCATCTAAAGGCGATATAAAATAGATTCAAGATGTACTGCTTGCCGGATCACACTTCCAAAAGAGAGCAAAAGGGAGCCTGTTTCCCCAGACTCCCCTCCTTCATCACGACATGATTTATATAACTATTATATCATAAAAGATCAAATTGGAGCAAAATACTTAGCAAAAAGAAGATAAATTCAAAAAAAGTGAATTTATCTTCGGAAATCTGCCCTAAATCAGCTAAAGAAGCGGAGAAAGCATGCGAGAAAGCATTTCAGCCCCTTTTTGCAGCCGTGAACGATGTTGGAATGCGAAGGTATCTATTTGGCTGCACTCCTCTAGATCACGTTCAAAATCATGCAGCAGACGATGGATCGCAGAGCTTTCAAACAATACAGCCGTCAATTCAAAATTATAAAAGAAACTGCGCATGTCCATGTTGGCCGTGCCTACTGTTGCCAATAATTCATCAACGATCATTACTTTGGCATGCACGAAACCTTTGCGGTATTGATAAAATTTCACACCGGCACGAAGCAACTCTTCAACATAAGAAAGCGATGCCAGATGCACTAGCCGTGAATCGGACTGATACGGAATAACAATTCGCACATCCACCCCACTGACTGCGGCGGTCTTGAGAGCCTCGTAAAGAGCTGGATCAGGAATGAAATACGGGGTGGTAATGTATATACGTTCGCAGGCTACTGAAATTGCACCAAAACACATCTCCTGAATGGCATCCCAATCCTGATCGGGTCCGCTGCCTAAAATCTGAATCCGTTCTCCGCCGCTGCAAATATGGGGTGGAAACAATTCTCCGAGCTGCGGCTCCATGATCCGTTTTCCCGAGGCCAGCTTCCAGTCGTTAAGAAACGTGCTTTGCAGGAAATAGACAGCATCTCCTTCAATCTGCACATGGGTATCTCGCCAAAATCCGACCTCCGGGTATTGACCCAGATAGTCATCTCCGACGTTAATACCGCCCACAAAACCAACCTTCCCATCCACAACTACAATTTTACGGTGGTTTCGGTAATTGACTCTGCGATCAATCGTCGCAATGAGCGGCGGCAGAAAAAAATGAAACTCAACACCCGCATCTTGAAGCTTGCGGATAAAACTCCAGCTCAGGTTATGACTGCCAAGCCCATCGCAAATGAACCTGACTTTAACTCCCTCCTGGGCTTTACGGATCATCACCTCTTGAAAGCGAGTACCGATCACATCATCTCTGAAAATATAGAACTCGACATGCAGATGGTGCTTCGCCTTCTCCATCTCTCTAAGCATAGCTGCAAAAGCCTCTTCCCCATTTGTGAGCACCTTGCTCCGGTTACATCCCGTAATCGGGCTCTCGGACAAATGGGTTAACAGGTTGAATAAACGGTGCTGGTGATTGTATCGATCCCCCGGCATTTGGGCAACCTCTTCTATAATGTGCGCCTGTTTCCAGATCGTTTCGCGCATCTCCCTGAAGATGCGAGACCCTCCCTTTCGCAGTTTTTTGCGTTTGCTGTAGTCCTGTGCCACGAAATAGTACACAACGAATCCGATTATAGGCACACAAAATAAGATGAACAACCAAGCCACTGCTTTGGCCGGATTGCGGAACTCCAGCAAAAGAATCGTAGCCGCTTGAAAAATAAAAACAAGTAAAATAATGAACAGCCAGAACATGCGGCCTCCCCCTTAGTGCATACGCTCTAATATTTTAATTATCTATTTTGTAATATTCCGTCATCTCGCTCACCAGCTTTGCCTTGTTTCATTCTAACCAGCTTTGACGATAATGTTCCCAGCTAATCATAGATACCCAATGTCGACCTTATTCGTAACGAATACTTAGATAAAACTTTACATAACCTAATTTCAACACCGTTTTGCATCTCTCCCTTTCCAGACTCTTCCTCTTTTCTTCGGTAAAGGTGGTCTTCTTACGTAAAATTAGATATAATACTCGTTAAAACTTATTACATAAAAGGAGAAGAGTAGTGAATGGACAGTGAGAGGTATGCGTTAAATTTGGTTTTGGTTGCATTTTTGATAGGGTTATCGGCATTTTTCGTGGCAGTGGAGTTCGCACTGGTACGGGTTCGTCCGAGCCGGATCGATCAAATGATTGCAGAAGGGAACAAACGGGCGCTCGCTGTAAAACAGGCCGTCGCCAATCTGGACGGATATCTGTCTGCTTGTCAGCTCGGGATTACAATTACGTCTCTCGGACTAGGCTGGCTCGGTGAACCCACGGTAGAGAAAATCCTGCATCCGGTGTTCGAAAGCATGAGTATCCCAGATGCACTCTCTTCATTCTTGTCATTTGTCATTGCCTTTGTTGCGATCACCTATTTACACGTTGTTGTGGGTGAGCTTGCACCCAAAACGATAGCGATCCGCAAAGCCGAGACTGTCGCACTGCTGACGTCTGGCCCTATCATCTTGTTTAACCGAGTGATGTATCCTTTTATCTGGCTGTTAAACGGCTCTGCGAACCAACTGGTCAAATTGTTTGGCATCAAGCCTGCTTCAGAACATGAAGACGCGCACTCCGAAGAAGAGCTCCAGATCATTATCAATGAGAGCTTTGAGAGTGGTAAGATCAATCAGGCTGAATTTGGGTATGTTAGCCGAATTTTTGCATTTGATGAGATGTTGGCCAAAGAGATCATGGTTCCCCGGACTGATATGGTCTGCCTTTATCTAAATAAAACGAACGAAGAAAATCTCGAAATTATTCGTGAAGAACAATACACTCGTTTTCCAGTCGTTAATGAGAGTAAAGACGATATTATCGGTATCATTAATACGAAACAATTTTTCTTAGAACTGTATGGTAATGATGAACCTGTCGACCTGTCTTCCCTAATTCAGCCCGTGTCGGCCGTTCATGAGACAACCCCGGTAAAGGACCTTCTCAAAAAAATGCAGAAGGATGGCGTGCATATTGCTGTTCTTGTCGACGAGTACGGGGGCACGTCGGGTATTGTAACGATTGAAGACGTACTGGAGCAGATTGTTGGTGAGATTCGCGATGAGTTCGACGCAGATGAAGAAGAAGAGATTCAGATCGTGAATGAGCATTATGTCATCATGGATGGTAAGGTTTCGCTGTCCAAGGTTAACGATATGTTCCTAGCTTCGCTTGATGCGGACGAGTGGGATACGATTGGTGGATGGCTCTACAGCCACCGTCCAGAGATGAATGAACAGGACGATTACGAATATGAGAATCTGACCTTCGTCCTGCTGGAAAAAGATAAAAATCGCTTCTACAAAGTCGCGGTCGTCCCGAAAGAACCACTGAACATGTCAGACTACACCGATGAAGACGAGAAAGAAAAAAATGTTTAATTTAAAAGGTCTGTCCACGTCATTACCGACATGGACAGACCTTTTCTTGATATTTACAGGTGAAGCATCTCAGGGCGCTCTCAAGTCATGATGGGTTATTTAGAGATATTACAAGCGAGCCCCCTCTTGTGTCATCCTGTACAGTCTACGTTTAGTATCACAGCCCAGCCAGACCTGTCTCGCCACACATTAGGCTTCTGCTCGATCTTCAACAATGCGATTCTGAATTTTCCTAAATATAATTTTAAGAATCATGTACAGCGGAATGATAATAATCATACCCAGAATGTTGCCCAGGTCGGCTCCAACGAGCAACAGGATCACCGTAGTCAACGGATGAATATCAAGTTGTTTGCCATATACATAAGGGGAGATCAGATTATCCTGAATCTGCTGTGCAACGACAATAATGATCAGAGACCAGAGTGCCATGGAAGGCGAGTCGATAAAAGCAACGATCACAACAGGAATCGCCGCCAGCAACGCTCCCACGTAAGGGATAAAGTTCAGGATAATAGAAACCACCGTTAATAATAATGCATAAGGCAACCCGATGAGAATAAAACCGATAAACATGAGAATGCCCAGCGCCACATTAACAATAACCCTACCTACAATATAATTACTCAGAGCCTCATCTATTTCGTGCACCGTTTCTTCCCCGTCTTTTCGATAATGTCTCGGCAATAACAGCGTTAGGTTGGTTCCAAATTTGCTGCCTTCCTTCAGCATGTAATAGAGCATAATCGGGAATGTCGCCAAGATAATGACCAGGTTGGACACAACAGAAAACAGACCAGAGACATAATCCGTAACTTGCGTAATTCCTTGACTTAAATACTCGGACAACCTGGTAAACAAGTCCGAATTCTCAGGCAGGTAACGAGCAAGAAAACGATTGTTTTCCAGTGCTTTAATCTGCTCTACAAGGGAAGAAACAAGCTTAGGTGTATTCTCGATAAAATTCCATAACTGCTCTCGCAACGAAGGCCACACGAGAACGCTGAATCCTGCGATGAGGAGTCCCACAACGACATAAATAATTAAGACAGACAGTGCCCTTTTGATTTTGTGCCGTTCCATGAAGTCTACGAGCGGACGCAATAGATAATAGAAAAATCCTGCGATCAGCAGCGGGATAATAATGATATGAATCAGCGAAGTGAGAGGGCGGAAAATAAAGTTGACTTTATCCCCCAAATACACGATCAGCAATAGTAAAATAATTGCCGTGCATATGCGGTAAAATTTGTTGTTAATCAAGAAACGTGATCCCCCCATGCGCTGCCATGCCAAAGTGACTGCGACGATAATATGATTTTAACCTTACAATTATTCTAACCTTACAATACCAGTATGTACCCTGAATAGACAGCCATGCCACATGCAAACAAAAAAAGAGGCAGGAGTTAACCTGCCACATCTCTTTTGTTAAATACTACCCAGGATATCACCATAAAGACGACATAATATACACCGAGAACGGCTAAGGAGAACCCCAGAGTCATCCCTTCACTTGGACCATTCATTAAGCCCATACCTGGTGAGTCCATATATTTACTCAGATCCATATTGTTGAACAGAACATATTTAGCCCATTCATAACGATCCGGATTGAAGATCAGTGAAAATATATTTTGCGTGAACATAATGAACAGGGACAGACCGATTGCAAGCGCACCCGAGCGAAATACAGAAGAAACCATAAAGGCAATCGCGAGTGTAATGAAAAGGTCGATATACAGATAGCTCCATCTCGTAAACGCATCGCCTGCCAGTACACCACTCTCTACCGAAACATCATGGGAAAACAGAATATAAGAACTGAGCATGGCCATACCAATGACCAATAGCGTACTTAATATGCTGAAGCCCACTACCGTCAGATATTTGGAAGCCAGAATTTTACTGCGTGACCATGGACGGATGAGTAACAGTTTGATGGTTCCCCACGTAAATTCCCCGGCCACCGATTCCGCTGCAACGACGACACAGAAAATCGTATTCAGGAAAAATGCGATCTGAACTGTTGTAACTGCCGGCTGCCAATACAGCACATCACTTGTCCCCATCCCCTGCTTCATTAACACGGGCATTAGCAGCGATATCAGAGCAAGGATAGCTAACATAACCCAGGTACGCACACGACGGAACACTTTCATATTTTCATTCAGCAGCAGATTGCCGAAACTACCCAATACCGCCACCTCCAGTCACTTGCAAGAATTGATCTTCCAACGTACGTGTCACACTGCGAATGCCGTAAACCTGCACACCTTCACGAACCAGCTTGGCATTGACATCAGGAATCTGTTCCCGTGAGAGAGACATCACGATAACCTTGCCCTGGATAACTGCCTCTCCCTCCATAAGTTGAACAGCACGTTCTGCATCATCTACTTCAAAAGCAACTTCGACTAGTGTATCTGAACCTTGTTCATCTCGCAGATTCCGAACATCAATCAGTTTACCGTTCTGAATGATAGCTACGGTGTCACACATCAATTCCATCTCGGACAATAGATGGCTTGAGACAAAGACTGTGATTCCCTCTTCATGGGTGAGAAGCCGCAAATAGTCCCTTAGTTCCCTTATCCCTTGAGGATCGAGACCGTTCGTTGGCTCATCCAGAACAAGCAACTTGGGTCTATGTAAGATAGCCTGTGCTACGCCAAGACGTTGACGCATACCCAAAGAATAGGTTTTTACCTTGTCATGAATCCGCGCTGTCAGGCCTACACGTTCAATCGTCTCTGCAATACGTTCCTTGGTAACACCAGGTGACATACGGGCAAAATGCACCAGATTCTGATATCCGGTCAGAAACTTGTACATCTCCGGATTTTCCACAATCGCTCCTACCTGGGCTATCGCCTGTTCAAACTCATTTTTCACACTGTGTCCAGAGATGAAAATATCTCCTTTACTAATGGACATCAAACCTACCATCATTCGAATTGTTGTTGTCTTCCCCGCGCCATTCGGTCCTAAAAAACCAAAAACCTGCCCCGGAGAAATATCCAGGGTCAGGTCGCTGACCAATGATCGGGAGGAAATGATTTTACTGACGCCTTGAAGTCGGACGACCGGCTCCTGCTGCATTCAATCCTCTCCTTCATGGACGGGCTTATTTCATACCCGTTTCTCATATGAGCATAGTGTATCATAATCTTTAGTAAATTGTCCTGCAAACTGGGACTTACCTTCTCGTTTTGACTCAACTACACACGCTTCACAGCATCCAAGCGGCATTTCACTCCGGTAAAATCCAGTACGAAACACGTGATTGCCTCCATTGCCCTCTGACTTCTGGGCAGCGTCTCTAGCGACCGACACAATCATCCCACAACTGACACAGTAAAAGCGGCCCGTTTCATTCAATGGAATACCTTCCCCTCACAGGGAGTCTCTAGTCCCTGTTATTTGTCGTTAGACGCTGAAAATTGATACATTTTGTATCCTAATTCGTAATTTACTTGACACCAGGACTATTGTCAAGCTTTTTAAGCACAAAATTAGGTTGGAAATTCAAAAAAACGCTATAAACGCGACAAAAGTCTCGCATTTATAGCGCTTGATTAGGGACTAATGATACAATTCGGCGTGGTCAACCTCCAATTACATCACATCGTATGTAATATTTTCTTTTTTACTTTGATATTACATCCTATCGCGCCTCATGATGAAGTTTCGGTGTTGTGTTTCCTCTCATCTGGATAATACCATAGCAGCGTCCACTGCTTACCATCCTGCACAAGGTAACACATCTGAACAAGATCAAATTTTCCAAAGGTTCCGGAATACGTTTGTTTAACTTTTATTTTGTAAGCTTCGGAAAAGGGCTTTACGCCTTGAATGATCTCCACATCAAATTCCCGCTCCGGCGATTCCATCTCCAGTTCAAACGTCTGCACACCAAAATGTTGCATAAAGATGTGTGCTCTATTCTGCACATAGGCACTCTTCGGGAATCGCTCTTTCATTAGAGGATGAAAAAGCTCCCAAGAACTTCCGAAGTCACCCGTTTGCTCGTACTTGTAAAACTCCTCTGCCACAGCAGCAGCCTCTGTAGGCGCATCTGCACGAAACAACGCAGGTACACTTCGAATAATCAGCCACAGCAAAAGCACTACAAATAAAATAAGTCCGATTTTTTTGAGTAATGCATTACGATTTCTTCTTCGCAACATATTCCAGCCCCCTTGTCCTGCCTACCCCATATGTATGATGGTTTGCAAACAAGTAGAAGCCATGCTATACGTTTCCAACTGCATTTCCTGGGAAATCAATTATTTTCTCCTCACTAGAGTTCGAATTCCTGTGTAAATTGCAATACCACTGCATCCCCCAATCAAGTCTACACCCACATCACGAATTGAACTTGTGCGATTGGGACTGAACTGTTGAATGTACTCATCGATGGAGGCGATCATCACAACGATCATCAGCGCCACCGCAATGCATGTTATGACGCGCACCCGTTTGTAACGCAGACTGCCATAGATTAACACTGCGAGTACAGCGTAGACTAATAGATGCGCAGTCTTGCGAAAGAGGAATTCTACGAACGCATATGGTCTTTCTCTTAATGAATACTCGTGCCCATTATAAAACAGGTGCACATCGGGCAATGTAACCCCGATGTGCACCTGTTTGGTCAAACGCTGAAGCCACGGCTGAATATTTTGCTGTTGATAGGATTGGGAAGACATCAGCCAGATCATCACAATCCAGGCCCCAGCCAGCATTAGCCAAAACACAGTTCTATACGAACGATGTTTCCGTTGATGTTTTTGTTTTCTAGTTTCTCTTTCCTCCGCTTTCAGCAATATTCCCACCACTTTCCTTGCTGTTCACGAACGTTGCCTTTACGGCTCCAAATGTTGCTTTATTATTCCGTGAATGCGCTCCTTTTCCTTCTCACCTACGATATAATAATAAATACCGTTGATTTTCTCGCCCTTTCCCTTGATCTCTACCGTATCAATCTCTTCTAGGTCGCTACGATAATCGAGAAGTAGCTCTTTCATCTCGTCAAATGTCAGATCCGTTCTGACATGGGTACCTAGTTCATCCAGCATATTCTGAAGGTGAAGCACACTGGAGAATTGCATCGTATTTTTGAGCATCTGCTTCAGAACTTCCCGCTGACGATCATTCCGTCCCAAATCTCCCTTCGGATCATCATAACGCATTCTGGAGAACCCGAGTGCAGCCACACCATCCAGATGAATATTGCCTTGCTCATATCGTTGGCCCTCATAATCAAAAGCAAACGGGTTGTTTACATCCACACCCCCAACGAGATCAATGATTTTAGAAAACCCCTCCATATCTACTTTCATATAATAATGAATAGGAATTCCCAAAAATTGCTCCACTGTTGCCAGTGACATATCCACGCCACCAAAAGCGTAAGCATGATTGATCTTGTCTTCGGTGTTACGTCCTACAATTTCCGTTCTTGTATCTCGCGGAATATTAAACATCAACACTTTCTTTTTCCCCGGATTCACGCTAAGAACAATCATCGTATCCGAACGACCTCTGTCATTCTGGCGCTCGTCTACCCCTAGAATTAATGCATTAAAAGGCTCTTTACGATTGAGTTCAACCTGTTGTCCACCTCTCGCATCCGTTATCGAAACAGGCTGTACCGGATTACGAGGCTCATAGATCTGATCAGCAGTTGATTTAACCGATTGATAGAGATAGATCGCATAACCGAATACAACGATGATCAAAAGGGAAACGATCCATGCCGTCCATTTCATCCACTTTTTCATGGGGATCTTCCTCACTCATATTGTTAATATTCACTGGCAGATTAGATAATTGCTGTCGCTTTCCCTTCCAGCTTCACAAGACCTGGACGTCCGACAGAATAATAGTGGAAGGCAGATGCTTGAATCTGCTCAGCACTATACACATTACGACCATCAATCATCACAGGCTCCTTCATCGTTTGGGCTAAGGTTGTCAGATCAACCTGGGCAAACTCCTTCCATTCTGTCAGCACACATAGTGCATCCGCGTCTTGAGCAGCATGAAGCGGGCTATCCTCCCACGAAATAGAGGCAATGTCGATCTCTTTACGGAAGTTATCCGTTGCAATCGGGTCGTAAGCTTTGACCGTTGCTCCGGCATCAATAAGATGTTGAACAATATCAATGGCCGGTGCGTCTCGCACATCATCCGTATCCGGTTTAAAGGCGAGTCCCCAGATGGCAATCGTTTTTCCTGCGAGTGACCCTAGCGCTTCCTGAAGCTTGTAGATGACTTGCATGCGTTGGTCCTGATTGACTTGCACCACGGATTTCAATAGTCTGAAATCATAATCCACCATACCTGCTATCTGAATCAGTGCCTGTGTATCTTTAGGAAAACAAGAGCCGCCATAACCGATACCTGCCTTCAAAAAAGCAGACCCGATGCGTTTATCGTACCCCATGCCTTCTGCAACACGTGTAACATCGGCGCCAACTTTCTCACAAATATTCGAAATTTCATTAATAAAAGATATTTTGGTTGCCAGAAATGCGTTGGATGCGTATTTAATCATCTCCGCTGAGCGGATATCTGTAATAATCAGGTTGCTTGTTAAGGGCCGATGAAGTTTCTTTAACGTCTGGATGGCCCGTTCACTGCTGGTGCCGATGACAATCCGGTCGGGGTTAAGCGTATCCTTGATTGCGGAGCCTTCTCGCAAAAACTCGGGAACAGAGGCCACGTCGAATGGCTGGGAGGATATGTTGCGAATCAGATCGCGGATACGGTCATTGGTACCTACAGGAACTGTACTTTTGGTCACGATAATTTTGTAGCTTTCGAGATGTGTACCAATTTCGTATGCTACTTGCTCTACATAACTAAGGTTGGCCTCGCCATTTGGCAGAGAAGGTGTACCCACGGCAATAAAGACAATATCTGATTGGTGTATCGCCTCACCGATGTTTGAAGTGAAAGCCAGTTTACCTGCTTGCATATTGGAAGTCATCAACTCTTTAAGACCAGGTTCGTAGATCGGAACGATGCCCTCATTCAGCATTTGTACTTTTTCCTCATTGTTATCTACACAGATCACCTGATTTCCAATCTCCGAAAAACAAACCCCTGATACCAGGCCCACATAACCTGTTCCAATCACCGCAATATTCATCTTGTTTTCCCCCAATTCACGCAATTTTGGATAATATCTTCCCATTCCATCTCAACGCGAACGATGTCCTCTTCCACCAGTTCACTGCCCATCTGCACCTCAATAATTTCGAGTTCGGTCAACGCTTTGACACTGTGTTTCCCCCCTGCCGGAATCACAATGACATCTCCTTGATGGAGCGGTCTGAGCTCGCCGTCCATAATGAATTCACCTTCTCCTGAGACAACGGTCCATACTTCATTTCGTTTGAGATGGTACTGGTACGAAAAGTTTTTATGGGGCTCGATGATGATGCGTTTGGTTAATACTTCTTCGCCTTTTTTATTGCGTGTGTAATCAAGCACTCTGTAACAGCCCCAGCGACGTTCTTCATACATGGGGCGCTCAGCGCTGTCTTTCAACAATTCTTTGATCTGAGGACTAGCCTCTTTTTCACTGACGAGAATGCCATCAGGACTTGTTGCCACGATCAAGTTGGATACTCCCAGCACACAGACCGGAATGTTTAATTCATTAATCAAATGTGTGTTCACCGTGCTGTTCGTCATGACACCCTTGCCCACAATATTGGTACTCATCTCGTCTGTCAGCGTGTTCCATGTACCAAGGTCTTTCCAATACCCCTCATAAGGTGTAACCACAATATGCTCAGCCTTCTCCACCACCTGATAATCAAAGCTGATTTTCTGCAATCTCCCGTATTGTTTCAGCATTTCTTCATACTGGATGGGCAGTTCAAGCGAGATGAGCAGATTGATCAAATAGTTGAGTTTGAATGCAAAAACCCCGCAATTCCAAAGGGCAGATTGTTCGATCATCTCTGCCGCTTCAGCTTCACGGGGTTTCTCTTGAAAACGGGATACTTTAGCATAACGTTGTTCTTCTTTGGTTTCAGACCGCTCTGGAATGATGTAACCATACTTTTCCGAAGGATGCGTTGGCTTCACTCCAATTAACGCAAGCTCCGCACCGGAGTCATCTAATATGTCCTCAAGCTCTGTTACCTTATAAAAAAAAGACTCCTCCACATAGGGATCAACCGGAAGCATCGCTACCGTTTCATTTAAGCTGGCTCCCTGCACGGAATATAAATATACAGCCGCCAAGGCGATTGCAGGAAAGGTATCTCTTCGTTCAGGCTCAACGACCAGATCCACTTCATACCCCAACTGACTTCGCAAAATCTCCACCTGAGGTTTGCTCGTTGCAATCGTTGCTTGTTCGCTCAGCCCCGTATGCTTCAATTGTCTCCATACGCGCTGTACCATGGATTCCGTCTGCCCATCCTCACCTTCAAGCACTTTCAGGAATTGTTTAGATCTCGTGTCGTTGGACAAAGGCCATAATCGCTTACCCGATCCACCGG
Source organism: Paenibacillus amylolyticus (assembly GCF_003719335.1). Lineage (GTDB taxonomy): Bacteria > Bacillota > Bacilli > Paenibacillales > Paenibacillaceae > Paenibacillus > Paenibacillus amylolyticus_D. The sequence continues at coordinate 484,464 of NZ_RIAS01000002.1, read as the reverse complement.
AGAGAAGTACGATTCTCAATGCAACCACTCCACTCTATATATTTTAAGATGATACGGGACAACTTCTCGTTCGTTACACGGTTACCGTTGATTCCATATACTTAGGCACGGGTGGAGCACTCGCCTTGGAAGAAGAGTCCATATTGGCTGTGTTCACTTCATGTGTCCATATCCGGTAATATCCCGAATTTTTCCCATAAGAGTTATCAATTAATAGGTTAGGCTTCGCCATTAGACAAGACAGGATGTGACCATGTAACCTGGATGTGTGAATCATGCGATAATTCGAGAAGCAGCGTATAGCCTTATTCACAAGGTAGTCGCTATATTTCATCCATATGAATTGGGAAATGGCTCGCGAAGCAGGTTTCTTTAATCCTTTACTGATATAGTAGATTAGCTTTCGCTCGTACTTGTTATACAATGTGGGCCAATCCAGGTAATCTCCATCTAATATCGAGTCCGTTTGCTCTGCATTTTTCTCAATATCGGTTCTAAAAAAATGAAGTTCCTCACTGGTTGGTGTTCGCTTAACTTCGATAGGCCAAAGCTGATGTGCCATATCTGGAAGAAGCTTTACGTGACAATGTTGGAAGTACGTCGTAGCCAGTTGAAGAGATGACTCATCCCGTACATACAAGTGGAGATCCTTGTGCTGGTTAAAAAGATCAGCGGTTTTGTGAATATTGGATTCTTCTTTATAAAAAATAGTTTGCGGCAAAATAACGACTCTGTGCCTAGGATAATTTTTAACAATTGATTCTCTCACGTTCTGGTGAGCATCATACAAATCTCCGAAATTACCTCCCCCGCTAAGAACGATGATATGATCATCGGGGATGCGAATGTTCTCATGAAAGTCATGCACACTGTATCTTGCAGAAACCCTGATGTTATTGCTTTTAAAAAAGGCTTCCGCTCCCTTCATAATTAGTATATCGCCACCGTTACTATAGACCGGATAATCAATGTAGTAAATCTTCGAATGAGGAGGTACAACCTCAAGGATCGATTCAAGTCGTTTTTTCAACTCATCCATGGGATGAATCTTTTGCACGTTTGACATCTCTTCTGGCTCCTTTAATAAGATTTTTTTCTCTCCATTTTTGCTTGAGGAAGGCCATATCTTCATTGTTATACAACATTTTGTGCATCGGCATTTTGAAAATAATCGTTACGGATATTAACGACATCAGCATACGGACAAAGGAACCAAGTAACAACGCCAGCCCTAAACCGTATAGCCCGAACATCGGTGTAAGCACAAAAAACAACGTGATCGTCACAGCAAGCGCAATGACCTGCCGAAGCACGATAACGCCGGGTCTCCCCAGCGCATTAAATGCGGAAGCCAGAATCCATGATCCTCCGCCAACAATACACTCCAGAGATAACAGATAAAATACACCGCTGGCCTCCAGAAATTCCGGGCCAAACAACAAACCAATAAAAAAACGACCAATCAGCATACTCGGTATGATGATGATCGTCATAAGTACCATACTAATGCGAAAAGCTCTGCCAACAAGAGACAACACCTGTTGCTGCTCCATGCCGGCTACCTTTGGAAAAATGACATTGGTGATTGCCGTCTGCACAACATTAAACATACGTGACAGGGCAAACACAACCGAATATAATCCGAAATCTTTGGGCGTCAGCAGAGCCAAAATAATAATTTTGTCAAACTGGCTATACAACGTGCCCAGCAGCTCTACACCATATACACGAAGGCCATAGCTGAATAAATGAATCCCTGTTCGAATCTGAGCTACCAGCTTGCTGACGGAACTGAATATTTGCTGACGCATCGCAATCATATAACAGGTCAATACCAGTATAGTGCTGGCTAAGCTGATCATAATGGCTCTTTCCACGGTTAATACCTGGGCTATCCACAATAGTACCAATCCTACCAGATTCAATAAGGGAGCCAGCAAGCGCGACAGATTATAAATATGGAACTTGTCGGTTCCTTGTGCGGCGGCTGCAAGCACACCCATGAACAGCATCACTGGAACCATGGATACGGTATACCATCGTGCAATAGTAATGACAGATTCTGAATATCCAGATAACCAGACAGGGATACCAAACCAACTAATCAACCCGGCGATGATACTAATCGGAATCTGAACGGCAAAACTCATACTGATATAAACAGGGAGTTGCTGACTGTTCTTTTTGACATTGTAAATTAACGAAGTGGGCAGGCCAAATGCGGCCAAACCCGAAATGAATGCAGGCCAAAATAAAACGGCAGCGAGTTCCCCTTTCCCCGTCGCTCCGAACATACGGGCTGTAATAATTGAGGTTAACGTGGTCACAGCCATAATGAGAATATTCGCCATGCTGGTCATGACAATGGTCTGAATAATGCTTCGCTGCCTTGGTTTTCGGGCAATCGCCATGTTCATCAGGTGTTCAGCCCTCTGCCATTTCGGAGAGACCCTACAATCGTGCCGTTCCGATAAGATATTTTGACTAATTGGCTCATGACCTTCTGTACATTATTCATATATAACAACATCATCAGCCCTGCTTGTGCAATTCGAACAATATGTTTGAACACACCCCAGCCGCTCTTGTTGTAACGTGTTGCATCACTGATTCCCTGCCAATACATGCGCCGCAAGAGCCAGCGTTTATTTAATCTGCTTTTGGAAATTTTGTGCTGTACTGACCCATATGGCGTATAAAATATGGCGTATTTCTCTCGAATTCTGCTGATGAGTTCACTCTCTTCGCTTGAAAGCAAATTATTTCCTACACGCCCTAAGTCTTCGCGAAACGGCTCAATGGAATCAAACACGCTTTTTCGAAAAGACACATTTGCCCCAAAGGGGAAATAGGGCGGCTTCATCTCGGTAACCTGATCCGAAAAGTCCATCAACGTATACAGGCCTATAATCTCATCTGGAATCCAATCTGGCTTGCCGCCTTCCCAGATCGGATCAATTTTTCCGCCTACACAGCCAATCCGCTCATCCCGTTCGAACACCTGAATGACTTCACGAATCCAGGAAGAAGAGGCCAGCGCATCATCGTCCAGAAACATGATAAATTCTCCTTGCGCTTCTCGAATGCCACGGTTCCTAGCATAAGATAGACCAAGCCTACTTTCAAAGATGTAGCGAACTTGATTAGGCCAATCGGCATTCTGAAATAATTCCTTGGTGTTATCTTTGGAGTTATTATCGATAACCAGTACTTCAAATTCAATATCATGATCCTCTTGAGCTAGAACACTTTGGACAGCTTCAACGGTATCCTTCGCTCTGTTATGTGTACATATGACTACCGATGCTCTCATAATTCCACCTCAATGCTTTGTTTTCGTTTCATTCTTCCAGCATGGCTTCCACTGTGTTTTAAGTAGTCTTCGTAGCTCTCCAAATAGGTAAGAGACATCTTCTTCCAATCATTTCGAAGAGCCACTTCTCTGGATACCTTGCCCATCTCATTCAAATAGGCTTTATCCTGCATTAACGTGTTGAGAATGACTGCCAGCCCATCTACATCATTGGCATCTTGCAAAATGACACCGGGAGGGATACTTTTATGATCGTTCTTGATCATTTCAGTTACTCCCGACTCCTTCGTGATAACAACAGGAATACCTGAGGCAAGAGCCTCCAACACGACCAAACTGCAAGCCTCATAACGCGAGGGGAAAATAAAAAGATCCACATTGCGCATGAGATACCCCATATCTTTCCGATAGCCCAGAAAATGGACCCGATCTTCTATGTTTAAGTCTTTAGCCATTTGAGGATAAATACTTCGATCTGTAGATCCCGCCACAACGAGTTCTAACTCAGGTACAGACACCATCGATTTCAATACCGTATCCAGATTCTTTCTCGGACTGCTAATATCACCTGCAAATAAACCTACGACTCGGCCGGAGTTAATATCCATTCTGCTCTTCTCTCCAGCATCACTGGGGTAAAATTCATGGACATCCACTCCATTATGAATAACCTGCACCTTATCGGGATGCGTGCCTAATTGAATCAATTCATGCTTTACTTTCTCGGAAACCGCAATGATTCTGCCACTTTTACGAAAGGCGAATCGTTCCAGATACGCATTCACCAGCGTGTACAGACCAAAATACCATCGTTTCCATGAGCGGTGTACACGGAAGCTATGTACGGGGGATTTTATCCATGTACTGTGCACAAAGTGAACCGCATTGATGTCCCCTCTAGCCCAGGTGATAAAACCATTGACCATCACAAGATCAACTTGCTTTGTTTTTCTTAATTGGCGAATAAGGGTGGCACTTTTGAAGGCAAATATTTGGTATCGTAACAGCTGGGGTAACTTGAGCGAAGGAAAAACTTTAATCCATGTAGCTCCCTCATATTCCAGGAGTTCCGGTTCCACCTCATTGGAGATCATAACAACTTCATGGCCTTGTCTTAGGGTTTCGATTGCAATCTCATAATTAACTCTGCCCTGACCCTCCCCTTTAACAACCCTGTGAGTAACGATACATATTTTCATCCTTAATCCTCCCCATTAGGACATGAAGATTGCGGCACTATCCATTAGGCCAATTGCTTCAACAACTGTCCGCGATGCGACCACAGACAATGATTGACCACCCAGTCGTACCCGTTATCCCCCATCGTTCTGGACAGTCCCTCGTCCGTCATTAATTGTTCGATACGCGTAGCAATCTCCTGATCATTAACCGGGTCTACGAGATAACCGGTGATAGTATCCTTCACGGCGTCGGGAATACCGCCACTGTTGCCTGCAATGACAGGTAACCGATAATAGTTGGCTTCCAGGAATACAATTCCGAACCCTTCCACATCACCCTTTTCCTTGATATCCCGACTTGGCATAATGAAGAGATCCGCACATTCATATAACTGATGAAGCTCCTGATCCGTCGTACGTCCTGTAAACACAACGACAGATTCGAGTCCATACTGAGTTACCAGTCGTTCGAGCTCTCCCTTATACGGCCCATCCCCGCAGATAACATACTTCAGATCAGGAATATGCGTAATAACCTGACTCACGGCTTTCAGTGTGACATCATGACCTTTGCGTTCCACAATTCGCGAGACGGTGATCATCACTTTTTTGCCATGCAGACCATACTTATCCCGTAAATCCCCCTGGCTCCCTGTATCCGCATTTAGCTTGTTCACGTTAAGTCCCGGTGGAATAATGACAATCTGAGGCTCCGAAATCCCCAGTTCCACCAGCTTCGACTTCGTATATTGGCTATTGGCAATCACCTTGTCCGCACGCTTCAGAATGAACAACAGAAGTGGGAACAATCGGCTATTAACCATCCCCATCACATCCAGGCCGTGAACGTAGGGGAAGTATTTTACTCTGAAAAGGAATTTCATCAACGGGCCAGCTAGGCCAACCGGGAATATATTCACAAAATGAATCTCATCTGTTTTTTTGCGCCATTTCAACAGAATCAGCTGCATGACCAGAACGAGCTGCGAGAGAATCATCAGCCATTTATTGGATTCTGAAAAAATCCGTTTCCGAATTATTTCAAAATCATGCTTCTGGTCAAACTGCTCTGACTCCGCGGTGTTATTTATTTTATTGGTCAGCACCGTTGTCTCTTCTGCCGGAATCTGTGATATAAGCCCGTAGGCATAATCATGAATCCCTCCCTTTTCAGGCGGGAAATCAATCGCGACAAACACTTTGTTCATAGCTTTATCTCCCTCACAACAATACATTTGGCATGCTTACACCGTGCTCATAATAATGCTGACTGTATCCTTGGCACATTTGTTCCAGGAGAAGAAGGCCGAGTGCTCTTTACCCTGAATGGACATTCGCTGTCCGAGCTCGGGATCAGACATCATCTCTACCAGACGTGAAGCTGCTTCCTGCGGGTGATGAGGATCAAAGTATAGTCCCGCCTCTCCGCACACTTCCGGGATCGAGCCGCGAGAAGACACGATAACCGGACAACCAAGCGCCATCGCCTCCAGTGGCGGTAAGCCAAACCCTTCGTACAAGGAGGGGAAAATAAAACCGGTGGCATGTTCGTAGAGCGCTTTTAACTCCTCATCCGTCACATACCCTACCCAATTCACACCTTCCGAATCGTTCACGGCATGATTGCTGAACACCTTACTGTTCTTGGACCCGACGATGACCACACTCAAATTTTGCGCTTTTACCTCAGGTAAAATGTCCAAGATCAGCTTAAAGTTTTTGTAAGGGTTCATTGTGCTTACGGCCAGTACATACGGGGATTTAATCCCATATTTCTCAAGTGTGCCTTGAGCCGCCTGCCTATGATGAATATGATCGATGCCCAGATGCGTAACGGATACTTTCTGCGCGGCAATTTTGCAATGCTGAATCAGCTCGCCTTTGGAGAAGTTAGATACGGTAATTACCTTTTTCGAAATCTTGCCTAAGCGCACCGTTAAGAACTGATACCAGGATCGAAATGCGAAGGAAAATGCTTTCGGATAACTGAATACGGAAGCATCATGGATCGTCACGACCTGATTGCGTTTGAATGCCGGGCCTGTGTTACACAGGTTAATCAGCAACCCTTTTTTCGCGTACAATGGCAACTCCAGCTGTTCCCACACATGTCCCTTCAATCTGCCAACAATCCGGTGCCGGATATGTTTCAGTTCAAGATGTGTAACCACATTCGCGGGTGAGAGCAGGCAAAACTCTACTTTCGTACCGTCTACTTCTCCAGCGTCAATCAAATTATCGATTTCCTTCACAAGTTCAATGGCATATCGCTGAACCCCGGTAACGGTCTGTGTCAGGAAACGGGCATTGATATAGATTGTATTCATGTTAATCTCCATTTCTCTTTGAAATTTCCAAACGGGAAGCCGGCCCGGCGGTTTGGAAGCTAACTTCTACATTTCTCGCTTCGTAATAGAGACTCACGAATTCCTCATTCATTCGATCCGAGCTGAACTTTTCTTTATACACCTGATGTCCCGCTTCACCCATGGCTGCCAGCGTTTCTTTGTCGAGCTGCATTAGTATCTCTCTCAACCCTTCGAGTCGTTCGAGTTCAAAGATGTAGCCATTCACGCCATGCGTCACCAGTTCTGGCAACGAGGCCCGATTGCTTGCGATGACGGGTTTGTGGTTTTTCATCGCTTCCAGCGCGACCAGGGGTAACCCTTCCCACCTGGAAGGCATAATGATCGCATCACACTGCTCGTAATAGTGATCAATCTCTGCATTATTGACCCACCCTAACCGGATCATATTGTCGGTAAAGATCCATTCGTTCTTTTCCAACACGCTGTCTCCGATGATGTATAACTGAATACGCTGCTGCAGCTCGGGATATTGCCTGAATGCGTCCAGCAACAGATCCAGTCCTTTCTGCCGATCGTATCTGCCCACAAACAAGAGCCGAATCATGCTGACCTGCTCTTCCTTCTCATGCTTCTGCACAATGACTTGCGACGACTCTTCGTCCTTGCGGGGCTTGCGATCACGCAGGCCACTGTATACGAATCGGGATTTGGCTGGAGACATGCCCATTCGAATCGATTGCTCCATCTCATATTTTGAAATGTTCACGATATAGTCTGTTTTGAATTCCAGTATCTTTTCAATCAAGAAATAAGCCTTTTTATGCAAAGGTTTGGTATCCATCAAAAAAGACCAGCCATGTGAGCAGTAGAAGATACTCGCTTTGCGCGGGGTGAAAAAAAACAAGCCCCTTGCGAGCATACCCGCAAATGAGCTGTGTACATGAATGATATCCGGCTCGATCCGCCGAATAGCTTGGTGAATCTGTCTCATCGCTGAGAAAAAGTGCTTTGGATGGCGCTTGTAGTTGTAACGAATAATATGTTCTGGCTCCAGATCAAAATCCTTGGCTGAGTTATAATCACTCATCAATACATAAACCTCAAACCGGTTACGCTGGTAGGACACCAGCTCGTTTACATACGTGGCTACACCACCGACCACATATTCTCCGATGTGCAAAATCTTCATATTCGCTCACCCGCTTTATATGGTATATCACCTGCATTACGATGCTGATATAGTGCCATGCCTATGAACATCCAGAAAAAAACGTTCGCAGGGAACAACTCAAGAACGTTGGTTGTCATACTTGCCGTAGCCACTCCTGCGCCGAGGGCTATAGCCACCTGAGGAAGTCTGGAAACTGCCGGGTAAGGTGAGGCATTCATTCGTCTAACCAGTGTGATCAACAGCCACATGAATAACATCAAAAAATAGACAAGCCCGATCCAGCCTGTCTGTTCGTACAAGGAAAAGTATTGGTTATCCACTGCAAAATTACTGGAGTTCAGACCCATCATATGTGTGCGCCGGCTGGCAGCACCAACCGAACCAATTCCGTTGCCGATCATGCCATTCATGGTGAATGGCGAGGTTAGGCTACTTCCCCATATCTGTAACCGATCCAGCAGGGATGAACTGGAGAGCAGATTTTTGGACTGTAGCAACCTGCCTCCGAAAAACACAACCGCTGGCAGTGTCAGAAAAACAACCGCCAGAACTAACATATTCTTTTTGCTGTACTTTCGAATCTGAAGTAAAAAAAGAACCACTTGATATACACACCAGAGTAATAAAGCTGATCGAATCGTAGATAAGAGCAAAAAACCGATCGTCAGCAACTGGATCATCAGGCGAAAGCTGCGATGTTTCACTGCCATCTTGGTATGCTCTGCAATGATGCCTGTCATTACCAATGCATACGCATAACCATCAGGCGAGTACGTAATGGAGGATAGACGCGGCACACCCTCAAGATAGTTTTTGATGTTTACGCCGTATACGAATCCCATAGTGATTAACTTTTCTATACCCAGCGCATATTGGGCGCACCATCCTGCAATGAGCATAATAAAAATAACCAGATTGGTTCTGGCAAATGCGTACATTCCACCCTGCTCGGCCATAAACATGCCTGCAAACAGCATCACCAGCGGTAAAAGCGTGATTTTGATTCCATAGACTAACGTGACCATGCTGGAACCGACAAGAACATTTAACGATCCGAGCACGATGAGGGAGGCCAGTATAAACAGGAATAGATTCAGAAAATGAATCTGCTGGCGATATACCCGGGCAAGCGTATATACCGCAAGCAGCAACATGCCTGCATCCTTTAACGAACGAATCACAATATTATCGACGTAGATCGAAACCAGGCCATAAATGGACAAATAAAGGAGTAAGACATGAATCAATATTATGATGGAAGAGGTAGGAGCAGCAGACCTCGCTTGAACTAATGATGACGATTTGACGTTCAGAGGATTCATGTACATCTTAACCTTCACCTCCAATTAACTTCTCGTAGATGATCGCATGTCTGGTGAGAAGATAATCTTCATTAAAGGATAGGCTGTGTTCGCAGCATCGTAGCATTAATTCGTTTTTTTCAGCTTCAGATAATGAATAGTAATGGAGGATTGCATCACGGATCGCATCGGCACGATGAGCGGTGAAGGAGAAGGTGTCCGCATCCAGCAAAATCTCGGGCATACCCCCAACCTTAGAAGCGTAGACTGGCGTACCTGCTTGATACGATTCAATGACTACTCTGCCAAAAGGTTCATCCCAGGTGGAAGGTACAATGGTAAGATCCATCTTTTTCATCTGGGAAGTGATCTCCTTTTTATCGATTTTGCCCACGAACACGATCCGGGAATCAGTCCCTGCGAGTTCTTGTAATGTATGGAGCAGAGGACCATCCCCGTGGATGAACAGCTTTCCCACGATCTGCTGATCGAGTTTTTGCACCGCTTCAATCAGATACTGAACACCCTTGACCTCGGTTAATTGTCCAAAATATCCAACATGAAGGGGTTGCTGGTGACGAACCGTTTTCCCCGCATTGACATGCTGAACCTGATCATCACGCTCAACAATGTTATGAATGACATGTTTGGACGCGTGCGCGAAAAATCCCAGTTCGATATGCTTGTTAAGCACATGCTCGGATATGCCAATAACAGAAGAAACCCTGCGGCTGTAATGTTTGGAAATCTGTCTGTAGAACCTGGAGTATGCCGAGATTGCAATGGGCTCAATTAACGAAAAATCCCGCAACGTATGCACAACCGGAATGTTCAGTTCAAAAGCCGCTTTCCAGATCGCAAGGCTTAGTCCCGGAATATTCTGAGTGTGGATCAGGGCAGGACGTTTCCTCATCAGATATTGTTTAATATGCTGGTATTGCTTCACATTAAAAATATCCTGGATGCGCCATAATACTTTGTCAGAAGTGCTGGCCTGCCTTGCTGTATCACCGATCCAATACCGATTGTTAAACGGTAGCCGCGAGATTTCAATCCCGTTCACTGTATCCGTCTGCACCCCGCCCTCCTTGTGTCCACCTACGGTAATGACTTTCACGTCATAACTGGACTCCAGCGTCTGGGCCAGAATTTGTGTCGATATCTCGGCTCCCCCAATAATATGGGGTGGGTATAAACTGTGAGCAATCAATATAGTTTGCACGGTTCTCAACTCGCTTTTATTCAGCTTCATTGTTAGCAGTTCAGTGTTATCCAGTTTCCTGTACCTGCAACATCGATCGATAATGCTCTATCGTGCGTTTCAATCCCTCTTCCAGACCAATCTCCGGCTCCCAGTTTAATATTTCACGAGCTTTATCAATCACTGGACGTCTAACCTTCGGATCATCTTCAGGTAAAGGCAAGAATACAACCCTACTGTCCGATTGCGTAAGTTGTTTCACCAAATGAGCAACCTCAAGGATTGTGTATTCTGTAGGATTGCCGATGTTGATAATCTCTCCATCAGCCCGATCTTCTGCCATGAAAGCTTGTAACCCCCGGATGTTATCATCCACATAACAGAAGGATCGGGTCTGTGAACCATCCCCATACACCGTAATATCCTGACCTGTCAGCGCCTGCGTTACAAAATTAGATATCACCCTGCCGTCATCATTACGAAGACCGGAAGAATACGTGTTAAAAATACGCGCAACCTTCACGGAAACACGTTGTTTCGTGTAGTATTCATAACAAAAAACTTCGCCCAACCGTTTGGCTTCGTCATAGCAGGCTCGTGGCCCCCACGTATTTACATTGCCTCGATAACTCTCCGGCTGCGGATGAATCTCGGGATCGCCATAGGCTTCACTTGTACTGGAATACAAAAACTTGGCACCTTTGACCCGGGCCAGTTCCAGCATATGATAGGTTCCTCGCGTGTTCACCCAGATCGTGCCGATGGCATCTGCTTGATAGAACTTCGGTGAAGCAGGCGAAGCCAGATGATAGATTTCATGTACCTGCTGATCAACGAAAAAATCCATTGTATCGGGAAGTGTAACATCTGCTTCATGGAATACAAAATGAGGGTTCTCCATAACCTCTGCCAGATTGCGGATCATACCTGTTGAAAGATTATCAATCCCTGTAACCTGATGACCCTGGCCAATTAAGGATTGCACGAGATGAGAGCCAAGAAATCCGGCAGCACCTGTCACTACAATATGTTTCATTACATCACACTCCAAATTATGATCCAAAATGGTCAAAAGGTGTTGCTTTTAATCATTACACCGATGGTTTTAAAAATGATGGTGATGTCCATTTTCATAGAGACATTGGAAATATAGTGGAAGTCATACTGGAGATTATGGTGAATAGGCTCCTTGCGAGCCTCGCTCACCTGCCACAATCCCGTAATTCCCGGTTTCACCAGAAACCGTCTGCGCTCCAGATCGGTATAACATTCCTCCACAATCCGTTTCATTTCAGGTCTCGGGCCGATAAAACTCATATCCCCTTTGATAATGTTAAGCAGCTGCGGCAGTTCATCCAGACTCGTCTTGCGCAATATTCTGCCCAGTCGTGTAATCCTCGGATCATGACTGGTCGTTGGCGAAAGGCCATATTTCGGTGCGTCCGTACGCATCGTTCTAAATTTATAGATGTTAAATTTGACTCCGTTTTTCCCGTATCGTTCCTGCTTAAAGATCACGGGCCCTTTGGAATCCAGTTTAATCAAAATAGCTGAAAGCAGCATGACCGGTAATGTGATCAGCAGTAACAGAATGGCGATAACAAAATCGACCAATGGCTTCATCACATCCGTATACCCGCCAACACGTTGTGAGTATGGCTGCTCAAGTACTGCGGCATTCCCCTCTTTAACCAAGGTTTCCCCACTCCCAAAGTATTCCGGTCCTGATAGCTTCACAGACTATCCCCTCCAGCTACAAGGATTTGATTCATTTGTTCCTTCATTAGAATCTCTTCAATCGCCATCAACACCGGTGCGCGCAACTCTTTATTTTTGAGTGCAAAATCTAAAGTTGTAAGGATGTACCCCAGCTTCTCCCCTACATCAAAGCGGGAACCTTCAAAGTCATAGGCACTGATTCCTTGATCAATATTCAACTTTTGCAACGCATCTGTAAGCTGAATTTCGCCTCCTGCGCCTACATTTTGCTCTTCCAGATATTCGAAAATTTTCGGAGTCAAAATGTATCGTCCCATAATTGCCAGGTTGGACGGTGCCGAACCTAGTGGCGGCTTCTCAACCATACTCTTTACAGAAGATAAGCGTCCTTCTGTGTGCAGTGGATCAATAATCCCATAGCGATATGTTTCACTCGGACTTACCGTTTTCACGCCAAGTACCGACTGCTCTACCTTTTCATACTGCTGGATTAGCTGTTTCAGGCACGGTACTTCTGAAACGACGATATCATCACCAAGCAGTACAGCAAAAGGTTCATTGCCTATGAAATTACGGGCACACCAGACCGCATGCCCAAGTCCAAGGGCTTCCTTCTGTCTTATGTAATGAATATCCACGTTGGAGGACTTCCGGACTTCTTCCAGCAAACTGAGCTTTCCTTTCTCAAGCAGGTTATGCTCCAGTTCAAACGCACTATCAAAATGATCTTCAATCGCACGTTTTCCTTTGCCCGTCACGATAATAATATCTTCGATCCCGGAAGCGACTGCCTCTTCAACGATGTACTGGATAGTCGGTTTGTCCACAATAGGGAGCATTTCTTTAGGCATTGCCTTTGTAGCAGGTAAAAAACGGGTCCCCAATCCAGCAGCAGGGATAATTGCTTTTCTCACCTTTGTCATAGATATCACCCTATCCATTTTTTTATTTGACCTCATAAAACCATGAAAACATGAAATAAATGATTCATAATAGGGCATTGAACCCCTCCTCACATCACACCCCTGACGATACACGTCTAAGGTACACTACCCACAGTGTGACCGAGTGCCTACCATGATAGAGGTATAGTAGACATGACCTTTTAAGATGATTTAAAAAGGGAATTAAATTCTCACGCCTGTTATTTTTCCCCGTAACTATTATTGCGGCTTTTGGGTATCTGCACATTGTTCAGCACAGCGCCCAGAATACGTGCGTTCACATGTTCAAGATGAGCTTTCGCCTTTTTGACCAGATCCTTTTTCACCTTGCCTGCATTCACCACAAGAATGACACCATCACACAAGGAACTGATAATTAATGCATCGGTCACGGTCAGAACCGGCGGTGTATCGAACAAAATAACATCGTACTCTTCCTTTAAACCCTCAAGAAGTGCCGTCATCTTACGTGAACCAATCATCTCCGAAGGATTAGGAGGAATCGGCCCGGAAGACAAAACATGTAAACCTTCTACTCCGGTTTCTCGAAGCACTTCGGTCACTTGGTATTGACTTGATAACACACTGGTCAGTCCTACATGATTGGGTATATTAAACATCAGATGTACTGCCGGTTTACGTAAATCTGTGTCCATCACCAGAACCTTTTTGCCTTCCTGCGCATAAGTGACTGCCAAATTACCAATCGTCGTTGTTTTCCCTTCACCTGATGATGCCGAGGCAATCATGATCGTCTGAATCTGACTGTCTATGGATGAAAACTGAATATTGGTGCGTAGCTTTCGATAAGCTTCGGAGGAATTAGATCTGGGATTAGCCATCGTTACTAGGCCTACTCGTTCATTGGTTAATCGTGACATACTGTCCATCACCTACCTGTTTTTGAGATATGGATGACTGTTTGGATATACGGCTCTCTTCTTTTCTAATCTTGGAGATGACAGCAAGTGCAGGAAGATTTAATTCTTTCTCCAATTCATCTTCCGTTTTCAAGGTGTCATCCAAATATTCCAGCAGGAATATAAACCCTACTGCCAGTAGCAGTCCGACAATAAAGCTAATCAAAATATTGATGATGGGGTTGACGTTAATAGGATTGGAGGAATCCGTAGGTTTCGCTTCACTTAGGATCGTGACATTGTCTACTTTCATAATTACGGGGATTTGAGATTTAAACACTTTCGCAACTGCGTTTACGGTTTTTGCGGCTTTTTCGGATGATAGCCCCGTAGCTGTTAGACTCATAACCTGGGACTCATTGGCGGTGGAAACTTGGATGTTCTGCCCTAATTGATTCCCGGTCATACCAAGATCGGGGTATGTCGATGCCACTTTATCGAGGATTGCAGAAGATTTAATAATCTCCATATAGGAGTTGATCACTTTGATGTTCGTCTGAATCGTGCTAATATCCAAACTCGGAACACCTTGGGCATTATATGCCTGGTTGACGATTAATTTGGCGCCTGCTTCATAGATCGGTACAGTAAAAAAGTAGTTTTTAACACCTGCACCAATACAAGCCACAGCTACGAAGGCAACAATAATCCAGATGCGTTTACGTAAAATGTGTAAATACTCTTTGAGTTCCATTCGATTTTCCTCCCATATAAGTCAGCCATGATATGTGACTATGTATTTGGTACATCAGCAGCTGTTCACCAGAACAAAAAGCTTCGCTTTTTCTTGGCTGGTATCACAGCTGAAATACGTTGATTATTGCAAATGGATCGTGCATTATCTTGAAAATGTTGAATATAGCCACGGCCCAACCGCCTTTCAAGCAACGGATATACAACATCCAGCTTGAACGTTCGATGTTTCGTATCGTGTGCATCTGATGAAATGAAATGAAACCCGTTTTCTTTGCAAAAATGAAAACACCACTTCTGAACTTTTCGCCCGAAAAGCCCAGTGAATGATTCCGCCGTAAGCTGGCATAGTCCACCTTGAATCAAATAATCGGACAGCAGCAATGGCTTTTTCAAAATGACAAGGTTACGTTCCGGATGAGCGATAATAGGGGTAATTCCCGCGATTCGCAGTTCGTGCAGTATTCCGGGGAACTGTGAGGGAATATGACCAAAGGGTAACTCCAGCAACATGTAACGACTACCGGCCAGTGTGCAGCACTTTCCTGCATACAAGTCTTCAATCAGCCCATCGTGCACTCTGATCTCCTGACCGGGATCAATCTGCAAACGGATATTTCGTTTGGCAAGCTCAGCACGAAACATATGAACAGCCTGATTGACTACCTTTGGTTCATTGTTGTAATGTCCGTTCAGGTGATGCGGAGTTGCAATAATGGAGGTAATTCCTGAAGCTACTGCCTTCTCAGCCATCGCAACGGACTGCTCCATTTGAACAGGACCATCATCCAGACCGAATAATATGTGGCAGTGCATTTCAACCATATCCAAACTTCCTCAATGTATGCTCCTCCTCGCCCCTTTATTCATTGCGCAAATGCTTTTGGTGTTAAAGAACTAATGCATAACGCTACGAAATATAGTAAAATGGCGTTAAGTACATGCTTGTTCAGAAATTGTTCAGATTCACCCTCATCCTATATGGTAAAATCAATGTAACGATACGGCTTTAACTGTGGAGATGGATCTGCTGCATTCCCATATGTAGAACGGGGAACCGCCTCAAATTCAACTTCAGTAAGCATTCTGTTTAACTGTCCAGTTATATATAGTGTTTGCTCTTTCTGAATATGCAAGTTTGAATGATACAATATCAACTCTCCAAAAGGCTGTTTCCATTGCAGTTTGGCATGAAGCCTGACACATACACGGCTGTCTTCTACATCCAAACCTAGTACCATTTCTGATAATACGGGTAAGTTCAGGTCGCTCAGGAAAGTGATCGCTTGTGTATCCATACCAAGCAACAGGACGGGACGTCTTTTGCGATCTACCATTTTCCCATGAAACTCCTGAATGTACATATGGACATTTGGTTTCAGATCGGCCCATTCCTGAAGAATTTTTGAATTCATGATTTCATTCCTTTAGAATGGATTGGCCAGCATGGGCGAGACTCTTTTACTTTTAGCAGGTATAACGCTCAGTCCATGAGGAAATACTTAAAATACTATTTAATGATACATTTTGTAACTCCATACGTTCAATTTACGATACAATACGTATCATGTCAAGCGGTATTTGGACATGGTTCTTTTGATTTACGACAATATGAGCTGTCCTTAGACAGACCTATTTAAGAAGTGAAGTATATGAGACGAATGAGGCGTAGTACCTTTGCAGGAAAGCTTCCCTGATCAAAAACTTGGCTCAGGATTGTTTCAATATATATGATGGTGTTCAGGGGGAAATAGCTTATGAGCTACGGAAATCGCATTGCTGAATTACGAGAACAGCGGGGACTTACTCAAGAAGAACTTGCGAACTCCATTCATATTACCAGAGCGGCTCTTTCCCACTACGAGAAAAACCGGCGCAAACCGGATTTCGAGGTGTTAACGCGGCTTGCTGACATTTTCGATGTGTCCATTGATTATTTGATTGGACGTACGAAGCAAAGTGATATGGTTATGGATGAAGACGTGCGTGAATTCGTGGATGCGCTTGAATTGTCAGATAAGGAAGTGTTAGAGCGCTTTGATCTGATGATTGATGGTAAACCTTTAACGGAGGAAGAAGCTCGTCGTTTTATCGCTTTTGTACGAATGGAACGCAGTATGGATTAATCATACGATACCCGAAAAGAAAACCCAGTTTCCGAGTACTTCCTGCTCCGGTTTCTGGGCCTTTTTGTGTATCATAATTCCCTCCATTCCTTGGTGTGCACTGGTTCATGTACGCTTGTTGTCGGAGGATACGAAATGTTTCAAACGCTCCGGGTCGATTCCACATTGCAGTAAAACTTTCATGATGTCCATCCGGGTTGCTTCGACTTTGTTACCTGTCGGCTTAGAATCGCCCATGTTTGGATGCTTCATCTTCATTCCGCTAACCTCTCTTATCTTAATACTTTCTCTGCACTCCAAAAACTAAACCTAATTATACTTTAGAACGTTCCTCGATGTTGTCGTCTCATGGCGATAACGTTTTTTGAGCGGGTTCTAATTTTGTCGAAAGCAAAAAGGAGCCTTATAACGCCGTTCTGGCGGCTATAAGACTCCTTTTGTTTTAAAGCTTTTCTTTTAATTAGGAAAATAAACGAAACATTAACCTCCGGTGCGCGCAAGCTCACGCATATTCGCTTCAAATGCGGCCAGCAAAGCGGCTTCACCTGTCAGACCTGTCGCCTGTACCCGCTCGATCTGTTCCGTCATACGTTTGAAGTCCTTCGGAATGACACGCACAAATTGATTCAGGGAATCCTGCCATGTATCCAGGATACGCTGACCTGCAGCACTTCCCGTAAGTGCTACGTGCCGTTGAATCATGCCAAGCAAATCTTCACTTTCAGAAGCATCCTCGACACGCTCCAAAAGAACCATTTCCAGATTGCAGCGTTGCAGGAATGCGCCTTTTGGATCATACACGTAAGCAATACCTCCGGACATCCCTGCTGCAAAGTTACGACCTGTATCGCCGAGTACTACGACACGCCCACCTGTCATGTATTCACAGCCATGATCGCCTACACCTTCAACAACCACTTTGGCTCCTGAGTTACGTACAGCGAAACGCTCTCCGGCAATACCGCGGATATACGCTTCCCCACTAGTCGCCCCATATAAAGCGGTGTTTCCGATAATGATGTTGTTCTCCGCTTCGAATGTCGCTTTTGGTGAAGGCATAACAATCAGCTTACCTCCTGACAATCCTTTACCTACGTAGTCGTTGGAGTCTCCTTCTACCGTGAGCGTCATGCCTTTTGGTACAAAAGCACCAAAGCTTTGTCCAGCTGAGCCAACAAATTTAAATTTAACCGTATCCTCAGGCAAACCAGCAAGACCATATTTACGTGTAATCTCACTACCTAGGATGGTACCCACTGCACGGTTCACATTGGTAATCGGAAGAACCGCTTCAACAGGTTGACCGGATTCAATAGCTGGCTGTGCGAGTGGCACGAGTTGTTGCATATCCAGCGTTTCTTCCAATTGGTGATTCTGATGCTGTGTACGGTAACGTGCAGCGCCTTCCGGCAGTTCAGGCACATGCAGCAATACAGACAGATCCACACCTTTTTTCTTCCAGTGATCCACAGCTTCTACCGTTTCGAGGCAATCTGTACGTCCAACCATTTCCTGAATGGTACGGAAACCAAGATCAGCCATAATCTCACGCATGTCTTCTGCGACGAAACGCATAAAGTTCACGACATGTTCAGGATCTCCCATGTAGTTTTTACGCAGTTCCGGATTTTGTGTTGCCACACCAACTGGACAAGTATCCATTTGGCAGACACGCATCATGATACAGCCCAGTGCTACGAGTGGTGCAGTAGAGAAACCATATTCTTCTGCTCCAAGCAACGCAGCAATAGCCAGGTCGCGCCCGTTCAGCATTTTGCCATCTGTTTCAAGAACAACACGATCACGCAGATTGTTCAGCATCAACGTTTGATGTGTCTCTGCAAGTCCAAGCTCCCACGGCATACCGGCATGACGGATGGAACCTTGAGGAGATGCCCCCGTTCCGCCGTCGTAACCGCTGACCAGGATAATGTCCGCACGACCTTTAGCTACACCTGCAGCAATCGTTCCGACACCGACTTCTGATACCAGCTTCACGTTAATTTCGGCACGCGGATTAGCATTTTTCAAGTCATAGATCAATTCTGCCAAGTCCTCAATCGAATAAATATCGTGATGCGGCGGCGGTGAGATCAGACCTACACCTGGTGTAGAGCCGCGAACTTCTGCTACCCAAGGATATACTTTACGGCCTGGCAGTTGTCCGCCTTCACCTGGTTTAGCCCCTTGTGCCATTTTGATCTGAATCTCGTCAGCATTGACCAGATAGTTGGAAGTTACACCAAAACGTCCGGATGCAACTTGTTTGATCGCACTGCGACGGGAATCCCCATTGCTGTCTTTCACGAAACGAGCCGGGTCTTCTCCGCCTTCACCAGTGTTGGATTTACCACCCACACGGTTCATGGCGATTGCCAAATCTTCGTGAGCTTCTTTACTGATTGAACCGAAGGACATCGCACCCGTTTTGAAACGACGCATGATGTTTTCTACGGATTCTACTTCTTCGAGCGGAATGGATGCTCCGACCGGTTTTAGTTTCAGCATGGAACGAATGGTGAGCAGTTGATCATTCTCACCCTGTACGAGTTTGGAATACTTTTTGTACAGCTTGTAATCGCCCGTACGTACAGCGTGTTGCAATGTGTGGATCGTTTGCGGGTTGAACAAATGCTCTTCCCCGTCGTTCCGCCATTGGTATTCACCGCCGGAATCCAGCACTTTATCATTGCCGTCCTTATCTGTGAAAGCTCGGTTGTGATGTGTCAGCGCCTCTGCTGCTACTTCCTCCAGACCGATACCACCGATTCGTGAAGGTGTCCAAGTGAAGTAACGGTCAACGAAATCTGATTTCAGACCCACCGCTTCGAAAATTTGAGCACCGCGATACGATTGGATCGTTGAGATACCCATTTTGGACAATATTTTAATAACGCCTTTAGTTGCGGCTTTAATGTAGTTTTTCACGGCTTTCTCATGGGAAATGCCGCGCAGCAAACCTTGCTGAATCATATCATCCAGCGTTTCAAATGCCAGATAAGGGTTAACCGCACTTACGCCATAACCCAGAAGCAATGCGTAGTGGTGAATATCACGCGGTTCTCCCGATTCGAGCAAAATGCTGACTTTTGTTCTTGTACCCTGACGAATCAGGTGGTGATGCAGACCTGCAACAGCCAGCAACGCCGGAATTGCTGCATTCTCGGCATCCACACCGCGGTCAGACAAAATCAAAATATTGTGTCCTTTGTCGATGACCCGGTCTGCTGCTTCAAAGAGCAAGTCCATCGCTTTATGCAACCCTTCGGCTCCTTCTGCTGCGGTGAAGAAGATCGGAATCGTCATGGAACGGAAGCCCGGACGACGAACGTGGCGGATCTTCGCAAAGTCTTCATTAGACAATACCGGTGTATCCAGCCGAATCTGGCGACAGCTCTCCGGTTCAGGGTTAAGCAGGTTACGCTCCGGACCAATCGTTGTCGCTGTAGAGGTAACGATCTCTTCACGGATCGCATCAATCGGCGGATTGGTTACCTGTGCAAACATCTGTTTAAAGTAGTTATACAGGCGTTGCGGACGATCGGACAGAACAGCCAGCGGTGCATCATAACCCATGGAGCCTGTAGCTTCCATTCCTGTGGATGCCATTGGCTCCAGCACTTTGCGCAGTTCTTCAAATGTATATCCGTATGCAAGTTGAAGTTGCGTAACATTGTCATGTTTAGGGTCTGGAAGCTCCGGTGCTTCCGGCAACTCGTTCAGATCCATCAAGTGCTCTTCAAGCCACTCTTCGTAAGGATTCTCTGAAGCAATGAGCGCTTTGACTTCTTCATCAGAGATAATACGGCCCTCTTGAGTATCTACGAGCAACATCCGTCCTGGACGCAGACGATCTTTGTACAGAATGTCTTCCGGTGCGATATCCAGAACACCGACTTCGGAAGAAAGAATGATTCGGTCATCCTTCGTTACATAATAACGGGCAGGACGCAAACCGTTACGGTCAAGCGTAGCCCCGATCTGTAAACCGTCCGTAAATGCCATAGCCGCAGGGCCATCCCATGGCTCCATCATTGTGCTGTGGTATTCGTAGAACGCCTTTTTCGCAGGGTCCATACCTTCATCGGTGCTCCATGGCTCAGGAACCATCATCATCGCCACGTGTGGCAGGGAGCGTCCGCTTAGATACAGGAATTCCAGCGTGTTATCAAACATTGCTGTATCTGAACCGTCCGGATTAATGACCGGTTTTACTTTTGCAATGTCATCGCCGAACAGTTCGCTTTCGAACAAGGACTGACGCGCATGCATCCAGTTCACGTTACCACGCATTGTATTGATCTCACCGTTGTGGATCATGAAACGATACGGGTGAGCACGTTCCCAGCTCGGGAAGGTGTTCGTACTGAAACGGGAGTGTACGAGTGCAATCGCGGATTCAACCAGTTCTTCCTGCAGATCCAGATAGAACTTGCCCACCTGCTCGGTTGTCAGCATGCCTTTGTAGACCACTTTACGGCAAGACAAGCTCGGCAAATAGAATGATTCTCCTTCCGCCTCGTCTGCGGAATAACGAATGGCCAGTTCAGCACGTCTGCGAATGACATACAATTTGCGTTCAAATGCAAGCTCATCTTTCACTTCATCCGATCTTCCGATAAATACCTGACGTACGTAAGGCTTCGCTGCCAGTGCAGAACGGCCCAGCATCTCATCATACGTAGGTACATCCCGGAAGCCCAGGAAGGTCTGTCCTTCTTCTTCAATAATCTTCTTCAGGCTCTCTTCATGTGCAGTACGAACTGCCGGATCATGAGACAAGAACAGCATGCCTACGCCATAAAATCCCTGTTCAGGCAATGCAAAACCGAGTCGCTCTGCTTCCTTTGCAAAATAACGATGTGGAATCTGAATCAGGATGCCTGCTCCGTCACCGGAATTCGGTTCACTTCCCTGACCCCCACGGTGCTCCATATTACTGAGCATGGTCAGTGCCTGACTAACGATATCGTGTGAAGGTACTCCTTTGATGTTGGCAACAAAACCCATACCACATGCATCTTTTTCGAATTGTGGGTCATACAGACCTTGTTTTGGAGGTAATCCGATGTGTCTCATGGAACGCAACCTTTCTATAATGAAGTATTTCGGAAAGATCAAGAACATAACAACAGGCAACAATGAAACGGGAGGAGCCGGCATTTCGCTTGAGATAAGCCTGCCTGCTGAGATGGAGAGGTGACAGCTTGAGCCATCTGTTGTAAGCCTGGTATTGCGGTAAGGACCGCGATTATTGCGAAGGACTGACGCCGGTAATCCGGTAACAGCATATATACAACAACACGTAGCCGCTGGCACGACTACTCAAGATGGAGCGACGTTTTTTGATATAGTTCTATTATTTTAACACCGACCTAACATCAGCGCAATTTAAACTTTTTAATACCTCTGATAAGAATTGTTTTGCAGTACAGCTTTAGTGTGTTGACGTTTAAAAACATCTCTTTTTCGAATAATTATACACGTTTTATAGCAGAGCACAACTGATTTTAATTGCTGATAAAAGAAAATCGTTCCATATCCAGCCTACGTTTGACCATATTTTCGCAATTTTCATGCTCCAGCTTCCAATATAACTTTCTATTTTCATAGCATTGAATACAAAATGGCCTGCAGCTTATTTTCGCGCCGCAGGCCATTTGCACTATTTGACTACTATATTGCATAATTTCGATACATATGCTTTAACTTTTTTTGCAGAAAGTTGTGCGAATTATCTTCTTGCTTCATTCATTAAACTGTCAAAGGCTGACCGCTTTCTGCTACTTCAGCTTCTTTCTTTGTACGTCGGCCGTTCAGGAGGAAGTACGTCAGCGTCAGCAGCACAGATACAGCTGCATAGATGCTAAGTATTTCAGCCTGATGCCACATCACATTGAAGTTACCACTGGAGACAACCGCTCTGAGGCCCATAATGCTGTGTGTCATCGGCAGCCACTGACTAATGGATTGCAGCCATGAAGGAATCAGTTCTACTGGGAATGTACCCGCACTCCCTGCAAGCTGGAAGACCAATAGCAGGATGATCACATAACGTCCAGGCAGATCAAGCCAAGTAACCAGCGCCTGAACGATCAGCATGAAGGTCAGACCCGTTATAATCGTAAACAGATAAAACAGTCCTGTACTATGTGTCTCCAGTCCGAGACCGTAAAGCATAAAGCTCGCTACAATAACGGACTGGAAGATGCTCACCGAACCAAATATCAGTGTGCGGCTTACGAAACGATTCCAGCCTGTTGCTCCAGGTACAGACGTTTCACGCATTTTCAAGACAATAGTAGAGATCAGTGATCCTACGAACAGACCGATGGACAGGAAAAATGGTGTCATGCCTGTTCCATAATTACTTACGTTCTCTGCCTTGTTCTCGGAAGAACTCACCGGTTCTGCAAACATATTCACAACTTCATCTGTTTTCTTCACTTCGGATGTTTTCTGAGCTGCATCTTTCAGCTTCGTGGCCAGTTCACCAGAACCGTCTTTCAGTTCTGTAAGACCATTAGCCAGTTTACCGGCTCCATCACCCAGCTGTTTGGAACCGTCAGCCAGAGATGAAACACCGCCGCTAAGTTTACCAACACCTGTCTGTAATGCAGCCGTACCTGTACCTAGCTGTTTCGCACCAGCTGCCAGTTGTGTACCGCCAGTGGCTGCTTCACCCAATTTGCTGCTGAATTGTTTCAAGCCGTCGGAGAGCTTTGCTCCACCCTGACTAAGCTGTCCAGCACCAGCAAGCAGTTGCTTCTGTCCGTCAACCAGTTGAGCTGCACCTGCAAGCAGTTGTTGTTGACCTCCATGCAGTTCAGTTGCACCCGTAGCCAGTTGCTGATTACCTTGGTGGAGTTGATCCGCACCTTGTGCCAGCTTCTGCTCGCTCTCATGCAGCTGTGCACTGCCGTCAGCAACAGCCTGACTCGCTGCAATCAGCTTTTGAACATCAGCGCTTGCGGCCAGTTCCGGGTTACTTGCGGCCAGTTGTTTCAATCCGGCTGCCACTCCCTGTGCGCCATCGGCAACTTTATTGCTGCCATCCACAGCGGATTGCAAGCCGGTTGCCAATGTTCCACTGCCTTGCACTGCCGATTGAAGACCGTCAGACAGCTTCGCACTGCCTTGTTCGGATGATTGCAGACCTGCTTGCAGCTTGTTTGTGCCATCCAATGAAGATTGAAGGCCAGAGGCCAGCTTGTCGCTGCCGTTCTTCAACTGGTCAGCACCACTTTGCAGCTGACCCGTAGCTGCTTCATGAAGTTGCTGTAAACCTGAAACCAGACTTGTCGTTCCGTTTTCAAGTTTCGAAGCTCCATTATGCAGCGCAGTAACTCCGTTACTTAACGGTGCTAATCCATCCTGAAGTTTCAACGTGCCGGATGCTAGCTTAGCCAGATTATCCTTAAGTTTCACAGCCCCGTCGTCGAGTTTTCCAGCACCAGTCTTCAAATCTCCGGCACCGTTGCCTGCTTCAGCCAAGCCGTCCGACACTTCGGAGAACTTGTCTAACAACGTTTCTGCATAAGACTCTGTAACTTTGGCTGAAACTTTAGCCTTTAGGTCTTTAATTGCCGTTTTACCGATCTGTGCACCTACAAAGTTATAATTACCGTTTGGCTCATAGATCAATTCTGCTGGTGCAGGCTTATCATCAAGCAATGTTGTGGCTTGGGAAGAGAAGTTCTCTGGAATCGTAATCTGCATGTAATACTTGTCGTTTTGCATGCCGTCCTTTGCCTGAGTAGCACTGACAAAGTCCCATTTGAAATCTTCATTTTTCTTCAGCTCATCGATAAGGTCCTTACCGACATGAAGTGATTTCCCCTCCAGTTCGGCTCCTTTATCCAGATTAACTACGGCTACAGGCAGTTTATCCACATTACCGTATGGGTCCCAGTAAGCCGCCAAATAAATGCCGCTGTAAAGGATCGGTATAAATAATATGGCAATTACAGGGATCAACACCTTCGGGTTTCTCACGGCTGATCCCAAATCCTTGAAAAACACGTTTAATGATTTCATGTCATTTTCTCCCCTTAATCTCTCTGCTAGACAGCAGGAATAACCAATATGAAAACAGAATGAAAATCTCTGGAATTTTTACCGAAATACGTGATGACCAAATCTCTCAAACGGTCAATCCAGAGCAAAAAACAAACTTGTCCTTCGACAAGTTTCAATTAACCGGGGTGATTGCAGCTATGCCTTCCATTAAGAAAAGACGAAAGTAGTTCTTGATTTCCTCTTTGCTAAGCGGATCATGATGTTTACTCCAGTCTGAGGTTAATGCAATATACAATCGAATCATCATAAAAGCGACGACTTGCGGATCACAATCGCGTATTTCTCCCCCAGCTCTTGCCTTCTCCAATTCACGGGCCAGAAAATCGGAAATGACTTTCTCCACTTTTTCCAGACCTTCCTTGGCCTGCAATGTCCCAAAATCCTTCAACTCCTGTGACAACTTCACGAGTAACTCGTGATCACGGCGGAATTCCAACAGCGCATCGAGCACACGAAACAGATTATCAAAAAAAGCACTTTCCCGATGCACTTCACGCTGCGCAATGTTTTTCATCTCCTGAATGACTTCCACCAGGATCTGATCAAATAACTGCTCTTTATTCGTGAAAAAGGTGTAGATCGTACCCTTGCCTACATTGGCAATCTTGGCCACTTGATCCATCGTAGTCGCTTTGTATCCAAACATGGCAAACGACTGGGCGGCTGCATGAATCACCTGCTGTCTCCTGTCGATCGGAGCCATCTTATCCCCTCCTTGCTTCATATAAATATGACGAGTGATTCTTACTATCGCTCTCTATGAAATGACCGAAAATACAAAATGGTCATTTGGTCAAAACCTACAATATCATCTTAAAAATAAGATTGCAAGCCTAACAATAAAAAAATGTATTAATATTTTTTAACCGAAATGCAGTGGAAACTGTCAGCGTCGTCGTCTATAGTGTAAGATGACTCAAACAATCCGCATATAACTGAAGTTTGCTGTCTCAAATCAGGTTATACGGTGTAAATATTTTTGGATGAAACATGATTCCGTGTTTTGCTGTATATTCATTAGTAACAAACCTAGCATAACTGTCCCTACTTAAAGCGTACGAAACTGTTCTCATTCAAAATTTTAATTTTAACTCAAACTTTATGAATAAAGGTGAACTCATGCGAAAACCAAGAGTGCTCTTATTATCAGAAGGATTCGGTACTGGTCATACACAGGCGGCTCATGCTCTGGCACATGGCATCAAAAAAGTTAGTCCTCATGTTCATAGTCGTGTTATTGAACTCGGGAAATTTTTGAATCCGACCGTCGCTCCGCTGATCTTTTCTGCATATCGAAAGACACTATCGGTTCAACCCAAACTTGTCAGCCTGTTGTACCGCACACAGTACAACAAATCTTTGAACGGCTTAACCAAACTGGCGTTGCACCGTATCTTCTATACCCAGACGGCGCAGGTCGTATCCCAATTAAAGCCGGATATCGTGATCTGCACACATCCGTTTCCCAACGCGGTTATTTCCAGACTTAAGCGCCAAGGACTAAATATTCCACTATATACCTTAATTACGGATTATGACGTGCATGGAACGTGGATCAACCCTGAGGTAAACAAATATCTGGTCTCCACTCCTCAAGTTAAAGCCTTGTTAGAGATTCGGGGGGTTCCCTCCTCACAGATTCAGATTACAGGCATTCCTGTACATCCTGATTTCTGGGAGTCCGGGGATAAGGTGCAGCTCAGAGAAGAAATGGGACTGCAAAATATGCCAACAGCTCTGCTTATGGGGGGCGGTTGGGGGCTTTCTTTTGACGAGGAACATATGAAAACTCTCGCATCTTGGGCAGACAGGGTTCAATTAATATTCTGCCTTGGAAGCAACCAAAAGATGATTGACAAAATGAAAGAAATCCCATGCTTCCAGCATCCCAACATCCGTATTCTGGGATACACGAAGGAAGTCAGCAAACTCATGGATGTCTCAGACGTCCTGATCACCAAGCCAGGCGGCATGACATGTACGGAAGCGATGGCTAAAGGCCTTCCAATGCTCTTTATCCCTCCACTGCCAGGACAGGAAGAGGAGAACTGCGAATATTTTGTACAAGCCGGATATGGAGAGATCATTCACTCTAAGGATGTCATAACGAATCGATTCCGGGAGTTGTCTGAAAATCAGCCCAACCAGGGTAGTCTGCCTAAGAAGAACAAAAGGTATATAAAAGGACATTCACCTGCTTATGATCCGACCTGTTGTGCTCAAGCTGTTCACGATTTGCTGTTCCCTGCAACGACAGAAGTTACAACTACGTCTCTAGAGCGTTTCTCAGCGAGTATTGCAACCAGACCTTTGTCTGGTACCAGACTCCCTTTATAATCCCTCTAAGAGGCCACAGCATCGGTCTGAGGACGTAATATTCAACAAACAATCAATCAAGTACTTAAACTATACGAAAATGCCAAAAAGGTTCCCCTTCTGAAAATGAAGGGGAACCTTTTTTATTTTTGTTGCATTTCATCGTATGATCTACCAAAAAAATGGGTAAATTACAACTAAAGATGCTCACAAAAACGCCGAAATAAAACTGCATTTTCACAAAATTCAGGGCTCATGTGACGCTCACATAGTTAACTACCCTGCCTGTTTGCAGAATTTTGAGGCCTTTTACTTGTAAAAAGTATGATGCCCAATCGTTTTTACTTCTTTCTTCGTACGAGCCACTGTCAAATCATCAGCAAGTGTCAAAGATAAAAAATAATACGTATCATCAGACACTTCCTTCTGCCCGTTCAGCGCAGCATTCACAGCTTTGATGCTATCTTCATTCGGGGTTACCCGTTTTAGTCGTCCATTCGCCACAGGGCTAAACTGTGATTTTTGATAGATGACCTTGTAAATGGTATCGGGGAAATTGGCTGACCGTAGCCGGTTTAAGACAACGTTGGCAACTGCCACTTTGCCTTTGTACGGTTCGCCTTCCGCTTCTGCCATGACTATTTTTTGTAGCAGATGCAGCTCTTTATCGGACACACTGTAAGACCAGGTTGCGAGTTTTGCATCTTCCTGATTCAAAAGTTTGGTCCGCGTAAAGTAAAGTTTTTGGGGGGGAGTTGACATCGCAGCCGCCGCTTTGGCATGTTCCATTTTAGCCAATTTCAGAGCAGCTTCTTTTTTTGCTTTCGCTTCAGCTATAGCCTGGGCTTTTTGTTTAGCCGCAGCTTTCTGTTGCTCGCGCTCTTCCTGAGCAGTCAAAAGCCAGTTTTTTGCCGGCAATGCATTAGTCCATGTTACGGATTGTCCAGACGTGTCAGAAGATAGACTTGTCCCATCTTCCATCATGCGCCTCTGCTCTTGCGGCAATGATGGGCTATTATGCGCCGAAGACGCAAGCTCCGTCATCTGTTTACTTTCACTCGCTTCATTCCACTTCCCCGTCGCTTGAACGACATTTACCCCCACTATACATACAAGCAGCACAGACAACATCGGTGCTACCCAACGATTCTTACTTATAATTTCCATTCGAAGATTCCTCCTATCGAAACAATTCCCTAATCTTAGTAACCAAAAAAAAAGAATTTGAATAACGATGGCTAATATTACATAGGGATAAACACAATGTCAATGTGAGTTTATGGCATTTAAAAGTTTTTCAGGAAAATGAAAACGTATCCACCGTCTCATACATTGGCGTTTGTCCAAGCCTTGTCACATAAAGTACAAAACCGTCTACTGACCATGAATTTCCATGTGAAACATGTTCTGTAACGATTTCGGAAACTCCATAATGATCCATACCAGGAAGTGATCCAAGATATTTTCTGGCTACAGTAACATGTGGACGATAAGGTCTTAACTCGGCTTCAAAACCTAAACTTTTTGTAGCCTTTACAATTTGTTGATGTAAGTGATGTAATCGCTCTATATCTCCGTTAACACCCCTCCAGAGAACTTTCGGCGTTTTCTCCAGACCAAACGTTCCCCATTCCGATAGCTGCAAGTCAAACGTCTGAACATCGGCGGCCACTTTGTGCAGAGCTGCTCGAAGATGACCGACATCACTCATCAATGTATCTCCCAGAAATTGCAAGGTAATATGATAATCTCTATGGTCTGTCCACTTACGAAAATCAAGCTTGTTCCGTATTAACTGTGCCTGCATGTAAAGAAACTGCTGAATAGATTCAGGCAGACGCACAGCAATAAACAGACGTTCCCGTCTGGAGGCATGTTCTTGAAGTTTTTGGGCAATCATTGCATACACCTCTCTAAAGTTCGCTCTATTATTCCATAACTATGCATATCATTTCAAGCTGGGTAAATATAGAGTGACACACAATATGGATTTTGCATATCAGACTTCATTCCTGCATTTTCCATTTCCATGCACTTGATGCACTGAATCTGATACACTTGACAAGACTAATTCATCGATCTCAGGAGGCACACACATTATGGGTAAAATCGTATGTTTTCCATCTTTATCCGAAGAACAACAGCAACAGATCCAGCAGGCGGCGCCAGGATACACGATCAAATTGGGTAAAGCAAAGGATCTGGAACCTACTGAATTAAAAGAGGCCGAAATCATACTGGGCTGGTCCCCCCTTGTTACTGAACATGCACTGCATCAGGACAGCCCTTTGAAATGGATCCAGGTCTGGTCAGCCGGTGTAGATAATCTCCCATTCGCGGAGCTACAACATAAAAATATTCAGGTGACCAGCGCCAACGGCGTTCATGCCATTCCTATTACAGAAATCATTCTGGGCATGATGTTATCCCACAGCCGCTGGTTGAGACAAGCTATGCTGTATCAGCAGCAAGCTGAATGGAAAAATCCCGGCAAAGCACTGCCAGAGTTGCATGGTAAGACAGCTGTGATCGTCGGAGTCGGCGAGATTGGTACAGAAACAGCCCGTGTATTAAAAGCACTGGGCATGCGTACAATTGGAGTACGACGCTCTGGAAAAGACGTACCCCATGTAGACCGTATGTATGATATGTCTGGACTCCATGAAGCTATCAGCCAAGGTGACTATGTAATTAACATTCTGCCATTGACCGACGAAACCCGGCATATTTACGATCAGAAAACCTTTAACCATTTCAAAACTGATGCATGTTTTGTCAATGTAGGTCGCGGCCCCAGCGTAAACACGGAGGCGTTGCTGGATGCCCTGCAGAGCGGTAAAATTGCCTTCGCTGCTCTGGACGTATTCGAAGAGGAACCTCTTCCAGCAAACCACCCGCTATGGGGCATGGACAATGTGTTAATTACACCTCACATCGCAGGAAGCACGGAACAATATACCCATCGCGCTCTCGATATTTTCATCAAAAATCTGGAAGCCTACGTTGCTGGTAAAACTCTTCCGCTCAACCTTGTCGATTATAGTCATAAATATTAACACAAACATCCGTTCCCATGCAACTTGTTCAACATGATGGCTGATCATGCTGAATCAAATCGGAACAAAAAACACTCCACAAGGGATACTTTCTTCCTTCGTGGAGTGTTTATTATGCACTCTATCGTATATTTGCATACATATCCCGATCATCACATACATACCCAGACATGGCGTACAAATGTGCCTTTACGCACCGTTATGTACTTTTCTATCGTCCATCCCGCTTCCAGCAAGTGAGCCTGCACCCACTCTGTGGAAACAACGACAGCTCGTTTGCATAACTTGCGTAATTTTTGGAGCATCTCTCGCTGCTCTTGATCGGGAAGAATAGAACAAAGATTATAGGGCATGTCGAATATTGCCGAATCATACATCCCCTCCAAATCCCTCATGTCTCCCAAAGTAATTCGATTGGCATCATATCCGAAATGAGGTAAATTAACTCTTGCCCCGCGCACCGCAAGTGAATTAAGATCATTGCCTACTGTATCAATCCCCATCGATAAAGCTTCAATGACCACCGTTCCCATTCCACAGCATGGATCAAGCAATCGATAGTTTTCCACCACTGGAACAGCAACGTTTACCAGCGCCCTTGCTAAGGTGGCACCGAAACCTGTAGAGTAGTTTTGCGGCTTCTGCTGATGGATTTGCCACGATTTGTCCGATTCTGTCCACTGACCCAAGATCCATTTTTGGCCTGTTTTGATTAGTCCGAAAGTCACTTTAGGTCGCTTCATCTGAGCCTTCCCATGGATGCACATCCCGATGTCTTTTTCAAACTTCCGTGCCTGAGCATAGTCAGGTGGAGTATCCCCTGCCTTCAGACAAACCACCTTAAATGTCTCATCTTGCTGTAAACGAATGTTTCGCGCTATAGGTAGCAGCTCAGTAATCGAGCCTCCTTCACCCAATACATTCAGCCGTCCATGAATAAATGGACTTCTTTCCGGCGGGATCCATCGCTCAGACCTAATATAAGAACCGCTGGTAATGCGCATTTCTGAATCTGCCTTAAGCAATGTACTTAATTCAAGATGGCATAACTCACGTTCATTTTCATGACAGGCAAAGATGTATATATATGTAGCTGCCATCATAATCCCCCTCATTTCTTGGTTCTACTTTTCAATTCAAAAAAATAAGGGATCCCATTGCTGGATATCCCTTTCAACTTCATTTTTAGGACCTGGTCTTAAACTCAAACTTTGACGACAAATCCACCTTGTTCAAACAATCGTTTTACCCTGTTTCTTCTATTATAAAGAACGGCTTATACTTTTAACTTTTCAATGGATGTGAGAAGATCGTCAGACAACTCTTTTAACGTTTGAATATTACTGCTGATGGTCTCCATAGAACCGACTTGTTCCTCAGCCGAAGCAGAGACTTCCTCCACACTAGCCGCCGATTGTTCAGACACTGCAGAAATCTGCTGACTGAAATCATTCATCTGGCCACTGCTCTCTTCCATACCTGAAAGTCCTTCTGACATGGTACCAATAACCTCCACCATACCTTCAACTGATGTATTGATGGTTCTGAACAACTGGCCTGAAGCAAGTATACGCTCCTGCCCTAATTCCGTTTCTTGAACACCAACACGTAACTCGTTCACTACACCCTGTGAATCTTGCTGAATATCCTGAGTGATGGTCGTAATTTCTTCAACGGAAGCTTGAACTGCCTCAGACAATTTTCTGACCTCCGATGCTACAACAGCAAAACCGCGTCCACTCTCTCCAGCCCGTGCCGCCTCAATCGAAGCATTCAACGCCAGCAAATTCGTTTGACGAGCGATGTCATGAATGACCAGAACCAGTTTGGAAATGTCTTCATTTTTACGGTTTAACTGCTCCATTTTGCTCATTGAGGAAGACACTGCGCTGGCAATCTGCTGCATCTGTTGCACGGATTCTTCCATCGATTTGCGACCGCTCTGTCCCTGCTCCAACACTTGATTGGACATCGTACGAAGCTGATTCCCCTGTTCCGCATGCTGCTGAATATGAATATTCAAATCTTCCACTGTGCGAGCCGACTCCACAGCAGTCTGAGCCTGACTCTCAGCCGCCTTAGCCGATTCCTCCATTGTGATTGCAATTTGCTGACTGCCGATCTTCACTTCTTCCGAAGCAATGGCCAGTTCGCTACTCTGACGATTTACCGATTCAGCTACACGCCTTACATTGAGCACGATCGAGGTCAGGTTACCTTTCATCTCATTGACTGCTTTCGCCAAGGCACCCACTTCATCTTCATGTTTGGTATGTACATCCTGCACGTTCAATTGACCCTCCGCGATCAATTTAACCGCACTGATGACACGAAGCAAAGGTTTAACCACCTGTGTACGGATGACAGGAACAAATATGGCAGTAATGATAATCATCGCAAGCACACCTATGATCACAGACAACCTGCCATCTTGAACGGAACGAATCGTTTGAGCTGCCGAAATATCCGATTGCTGCTGATTATAGTTGACGAGATAATCCAGATCGACTTGCATGGTATCAAAGGATTCTGCACCTTTGTCAGCTACTTCTTTAGCAAGTTGCGTCTCTCCTTCGTCACTCAATCGAATCGCCTGCGAGTTAATTTTCAGATATCCTTCCCACTTCTCCTTAAACGCTGTCCAATGTTCCGTTTCTTCCGCAGACTTTTTCTGTTTATCATAAATGGTTATAGCTTGTGCAGTTTCACGAATAAATTTGGTACGCTCTTCGTTAATCTTTGGCCTGTCAGCTGATTCAGCGTCAAAATAACGATAACTTAGGGACAAAATATGCTCCGTTGTGTAATTTAATCGGTTAATTTCTTGGATGGAAGGCATCCAGTTACCTGTAATATCATTTGTATTGGTCTCAATTGAATTCATTCGGCCAATAATGGTAACGCTTAAAATGATTAAACAGAGGATTAACAAGTAAAACGCGATGCTGATACGCAGACCGATACTCTTGATTTTAAATCGGCTAAACATATAATTTCCTCCTCATGACAACTTTCGCCACATTTACAATTTAGTGCTTTTCTCGCAATTAAACCCATCTATTGGCCCCTTGCAAATTACACTCTAATATAATATATCTGCATGATAGCGATAAAGTATTATAGCATTCTTTTGTCGTTAGACGCTGTAATCCGTGAAATTTTGTTGAACTTTATTGAATGAGAAATGAGCTGCAAGACCTGTATTATTCAGATCTGCAGCTCATAGCCACCTTAGCATCACCTAACACTTGATTAGGTTTAATCAGATTCAATTTGCCCTTTAACTCATTCTACATTTATCTCTTTTTCAAAAACGATTCAACAATTTCACCGAAGCCCAGCTAGCAAACGATAGGACTCCAGCCTGCGTTCATAATCAGGACCAGCCGTTACCACGAGTATGCGGTTGGTATTTAGCCGTTGCCCTGCTTGCCGAATGTATTGCCATATTTGTTCGGGTGTGCCGGCAACATGCCGTTGCACTTCTTTATCCTCTTTGTTGGAAGAATTACTCTGAGAGCTGCCCTTGACCGTATCCATGTTTTTTTCTCGCTCGTTTGTGTCACGATTTCCTTTGCGCTGGCTCGCTATCTCCATGCTCCAATGTATAGCATCGTTCTCCGTTGCCGCACACATTGCACTGACTGCCACCATGACTTCGGGTTCCTTCAGCCCGGCACTAGGCACGAATTCCTCTCGATAACGGCGTACAGCCTCCACCCCGTCCGAATCACTCATGAACTGTCCAAAAACATAACCCATACCAAACTGTGCAGCATATACTGCGCTTTTGACATTGGTACCTAGCATCCATAGAGATAATGGAATTTCCGGGACCGGACGCGCTGTAACCATAACATCCTCATACGCAAAACGATCTTCCAGCAACTCGGTAAGCGAAGCCAGTTTGGCGGGCAGATCGGAGACATGCTGCAAATAATTTCCACTAAGCGCCATCGTTGCATGAGGCCCTCCGCCCGGCGCTCTTCCCAATCCAAGCTCGATCCGTCCCGGATAGAGCGAGGCCAGCAGGCGGAACGACTCCGCAACCTTGAGCGGACTATAATGCGGAAGAAGAACGGCTCCCGACCCAAGCAGAATGGTATCTGTCTTTGCACCAATATGAGACAGCAGCACCTCAGGAGAAGCAGAAGCAAGTTCAGCCATATCATGATGCTCAGAAGCCCAGTATCGTCTATATCCCCATGCTTCAGCTTGTTGAGCCAACAGTACTGCTTGCTGAAGAGCGTGCTCAGCGGATGCCCCATTCAGTCTAGGAACGAGATCCAACACGCCCAGACTAAACTTTTCTCCAGAACGATCTTGGGTGTCGATACCCCACTTCTTTCCTGCATTAGTCCAGATCATAGATCGAACCGACCTTCAGGCCGTAAAGTTCATTATAAATTTTCTCAGCAAATGCATCGGTCATCCCAGCAATATAATCAATCACCATATGTTCCCAAGTCCAGATCGGCTGCGCTTTGGCTTGATCCTTCTCATATCGTTGCAACCAATCGGAAGGAATGATGGATTTTGACGTTTCTGGATCGAGAAATGCATCCCAGAGCCGTTTAATCATCCACTCACTGCGCTTCTGCAAGCGCTGAACACGCAGATCCCGAATCATCGTCACCCAGGCGAAACTCTTGAGTACACTCACGGTGCGCAGCATGTCGAGGTCTTCTACGCCTTCGCGGACAAAGGTTACTTTTTTCCAATCCCCTTCATCGATGACTCCCAGACTGCCTACGAAAAGACTGACCCAATAGGCCTTTACCTCACGACGAGTACGCGAGTAATCATGCTCGCAGAAAGGCATTTTCTCATTCCAGATGCGCAGGAACGATGCGAGGACTTCTTCCACTTTTTCCGCGATTGCTTCCCTTGTCCAGCCCTTCCAGAACAGATCTTCAAGTGTAGTAATTTTGTCTACGATGAGCCTGTTGATATGCTGGTCTTGCAGAAAATGCTCATGCACCTCGATTTTGCCTGCCTTAATGCCATCCTCCAGGTCATGTGCGGAATACGCAATATCATCGCATAGATCCATCAGTTGTGCTTCAAGCGTTTTCTTGCCTGCCGGGATGTTCCAGCGCTCCCGAATCTCACGAATGTACTGCCACTCGTGGTGGTACATGCCTTTTTTGCTTTCTGTTCCAGGGTACGGGTACTTGTTGATCCCTAGCAGCACAGCATCCGACAAATTCAGTCCATCGATATCTTCACGTTTCTCCAAATACATGATCAGGCGGAAGTTATGTGCGTTGCCTTCAAAATGCTCATATTTCCGTTTCAACTCTGCTCGCACGTCGGATTCAGCCTTAGGAGCTTTTGCTGCCCGACTTTTTTTCATAATCTTCTTCGTCTCGCTGTTGATCAGATCGTCTAAAATACCATCAAGCACTTCTTCCCCTTTATGTCCAAAAGGTGGATGACCAAAGTCATGTGCGATCGCTGCACATTCTACAACTTCCGAATCTATGATCAGTCCAGGGCTCTCTGCCCGGCCCCAATCTACCTCCGGGTAATGCCGTAGCAGACTTCTCGCCGCTTCTCGTGCAATCTGTGCCACCTCAAGGGAATGGGTCAGACGTGTCCGGTAATAATCCCCTGTGCCTGCACCAAACACTTGTGATTTCCCCTGCAATCTCCGGAACGTTGGGGAATGAATCAATCGCGAATAGTCGCGCTCATACGCCGCACGAGAGCCTTCCAGTTTCGTAAGTTCAGGGTATTGTCTATGTTCTCTCAGATCATGCCATTGCATGTGAATCACTCCTAGCCGACTGTCTCTATTTTGAGTGATTATACACAACATCTGCGGTTTCGAAAAGCAAAATCCGTCTGTCATGTCATCTCTTCTTACATCAACTACTGATGTACCACACTCTCTCTATTTATTATACCCTGCGAGACTAGTGTCTGTGCATAGAATTAAGAACCTCCATATATATGAAAACCCGACAGGCCAATAACGTCCTGTCGGGTCAAACTGCAAACTAAATTTTATATCTTATATCTAACAGACTTACACCATCACTTTGCAGATATCATTCGTAAACTCTACCGGATCTTGAATCGGCAATCCTTCAATCAGCAATGCTTGGTGATACAAGAGGCTCGTATACAAGCTCAGCTTCTCTTTATCCTGCGCAAAAGCGTCTTTCAACGATTTGAATACATCATGGTTCACGTTGATCTCCAACACTTTGTCCGCTTGAACATCGCCGCTGTTCGGCATAGCTTTGAGCACCTTTTCCATCTCGATCGTCAGTTCGCCCTCTGTGGACAAACATACGGGATGGCTGCGAAGGCGTTTGGACGCTTTCACCGCTTTGAC
Organism: Paenibacillus amylolyticus; assembly: GCF_003719335.1. Lineage (GTDB taxonomy): Bacteria > Bacillota > Bacilli > Paenibacillales > Paenibacillaceae > Paenibacillus > Paenibacillus amylolyticus_D. The sequence continues at coordinate 447,792 of NZ_RIAS01000002.1, read as the reverse complement.
TTTACCTGCCAATTGAGCCTGCATGGCTTCGAACAATTCCTTGTTGTCATTGTCCTGTGCTTCGTTCTCTTCCTTCTCTGCACTGTCTTCGATACCCAGATCACCGCTGGAGATCGATTTGAACTCTTTTTCCTTGTAGTTCATGATCATCTTGATCGCGAATTCATCGATATCGTCGGTGAAGTAGAGCACTTCGTACCCTTTTTCCAACACCCCTTCGATCTGTGGCAGTTTTTCGATCCGGCTGATGGACTCACCCGCAGCATAATAGATATACTTCTGATCTTCCGGCATTCTGGAAACATATTCATCCAAGCTCACCAGCTTGTTCTCTTTAGAAGACGTGAACAGCAATAGATCCTGCAATGTGTCTTTGTTTGCGCCATAATCGCTGTATACGCCGTATTTCAGCTGACGACCAAACGCTTGATAGAACTTCTCGTAGTTCTCGCGCTCGTCTTTGAGCAGGCTTTGCAATTGGCCTTTAATTTTGTTTTTGATGTTCTTCGCAATCAGGCTCAGCTGACGGTCATGCTGAAGCATCTCACGGGAGATGTTCAGAGACAGATCCTCGGAATCCACCATACCTTTGACAAAACCAAAGTAATCTGGCAACAAGTCGCCGCACTTATCCATGATCAATACACCGTTGGAGTAAAGTTCGAGCCCTTTTTCATACTCTTTGGTATAGTAGTCAAACGGTGTATTCTCCGGGATAAACAGAATCGCATTGTACACTACAGCGCCGTCTGCGCTAATGTGCAGATGTTTCAGCGGTTTGTCAAAACCGTACCGTTTCTCCATATAGAAGTTGGTATAGTCTTCTTCAGTCAGTTCGCTTTTATTTTTACGCCAGATCGGCACCATGCTATTGACCGTTTGTTCTTCCTTGTAATCCTCGAACTCGTTCTCCGTACCTTCCTTCGGACGGTGATTGGTCACATCCATTTTGATCGGATAACGAATGAAGTCAGAGTATTTCTTGATGATGGATCTCAAGCGATACTCTTCCAAAAACTCATCATACGAGTCTTCTTCGGTGTTTTGTTTAATTGTTAGAACGATTTCTGTACCCACGGTGTCTTTCTCCGCAGGTGTAATCGTGTAGCCGTCGGCACCTTCGGATTCCCATTTCCACGCTTCGTTGCTGCCCAGCGTTTTACTCGTTACCGTCAGCTTGTCCGCCACCATGAACGCCGAGTAGAAACCTACCCCGAATTGACCGATAATGTTATGGCCGTCTTTAGCTTCGTTCTCTTTTTTGAAGGCCAGGGAACCACTCTTCGCAATGACACCCAGGTTATTCTCCAGCTCTTCCTGTGTCATACCAATCCCGGTATCCGTGATCGTAAGCGTACGGTTATCTTTATCTACTGTCAGCTTAATGAAGTAATCCTCTTTGTTGAAGACGAGTGTGTCGTCTGTCAGTGCTTTGTAATAAATTTTGTCGATGGCATCACTGGAGTTCGAGATCAACTCTCTGAGAAAAATTTCTTTCTGAGTGTAAATGGAGTTGATCATCATATCCAGCAAACGTTTGGATTCTGCCTGAAATTCTTTTTTAATCGCCATGAATGAAGTGCTCCTTTCGAATTTGGGTATTGAATGATCCAGTTGAAAGTATGGGCGTACTGAGCCATATTTTCGATAAAACCATTCCATATGTAGTGGTGTGTATTCGTCACTCTGTTAGCACTCATATAGAAAGAGTGCTAAACCCTTCTTTTTATATAACATATGGGAAAATTGGGTGTCAATACAGAAAGGCTTATTTTAACAAAATGATTGATTTCACTCTGTAAAAAACGATTAAACTTCTATACGGACAACCACCCTTCAAAGTGTAACGCACTTGCTCCAGCAATACAAAAACCGCCACGAATGGATATTCGGGACGGTTGGGTGAAATCGGCTATTTCTTCGCCATCTTTGGATCAAGAGTGTCACGCAGGCCATCACCCATGAGATTGAAACCAAGTACCGTCAACATAATGGAGAGACCGGGAAAAATGAGCGTCCATGGTGCCTTTTGGATATACTGGCGTGAATCCGAAAGCATCTTGCCCCATTCCGGATCTGGCGGTTGTGCGCCCATACCTAGAAATCCAAGCGCCGCTGCCTCGATAATCGCTGTACCGATTCCGAGTGTACCCTGCACAATAAGTGGAGTAAGACTGTTTGGTAAAATGTGCCGAAACAAGATTCGTCCGTTGCCCGCTCCCAATGTTCGTGCTGATGTAATAAACTCCTCCTGCCGCAAGCTAAGTACACGCGACCGCACCAACCGTCCATACGTTGGAATATTCACGATGGCAATGGCGAGCAATGCATTCTGCAAAGAAGGGCCCAGAATTGCGACAATCGCGATCGCCAGCAAGATGCCTGGAAACGCCAGTAAAATATCAAACAGACGTGAGATCAGCATATCCGCCCATTTCCCATAGAACCCCGCAACCAGTCCGAGCAATGCTCCAGCAATAATCGAACCAATGACGGAAAAAAATCCAACCCACAACGATATTCGTGCGCCGTGAATCACACGCGAAAACACATCCCGTCCCAGGTCATCTGTCCCGAACCAGTGCTCTGCCGACGGAGCTTGAAGCCTGTCCTGTAACACCTGCTCTTTGTAATCATAAGGCGCAATATAGGGAGCAAGGAAGGCTAATACGATGAAAAAAACAATAATGATCAAGCCTGCCAACGCAAGTTGATTTCGCCGAAACGTCCTCCACGCCTCACGCCAAGGACCCGATCTACTCGCACTGGCTGCGTCAACGGTTTGTCCGGTATTGGTCGACAATTTGGCCATACAGGTTCTCCTTTGCTGAACTTAGATATGTTGAACGGGAAAATTCGGTGACACATGCACAGCCTAAGCTTCCGAAGCAACTTCTTTCACAAGGTACAAGGTTGCTTGCTTCCTTGCATGGGTATGCCTGTGAATCCGGTTTCCTATTTGTAGCTGATTCTCGGATCAAACACTGCATAGAGCAAATCGACAATCAGATTGATCAACACAAAAAAGAAAGCTACGATCAAGATTCCACTCTGAATCACAGGATAATCCCGTGAACTAATCGCTTCATATATATAACGCCCTACACCCGGCCAGGCAAAAATCGTTTCCGTCAGCACCGCGCCACCCAGCAGGGAGCCAGTTTGAATGCCGATGACAGTCAACACAGGGATAAATGCATTTTTCAGCGCATGCCCGTATACGACAAAAAACGGCCCCAATCCTTTCGCCTTGGCGGTACGAATATAATCGGAACTCATCACTTCCAGCATGCTGGAACGTGTCATGCGCGCGATCACAGCCATCGGGATGGTGCCCAGTGCTACACTTGGCAGAATCAGATGTTTGGTCACCGTCCACAGCTGATCCCAGCGTCCGGCAAACATCGTATCCAGCACATACAAACCCGTAATCGCCTCTACCGGATCACGTGCGTTCATTCGTCCAATAGACGGCAGCCATTGCAGTTTGTTGGCAAACAGCCATTGCTCCATTAACCCGAGCCAAAAAATCGGCATCGATACACCTACAAGCGCAATCACCATGCAGCAGTAATCAAACCAGGAGTTGTGCTTCCATGCGCTAACAATCCCTGCATTCACACCAATAATGACAGCAAACAACATACTTGCCATCGTAAGTTCGAGTGTCGCTGTCAGATAAGGCACGATTTCCTGGGCAATAGGCACCTTGGTGCGAATGGATGTGCCCAGATCCCCTTTCAGCAAGTCGCCTAGATAGGCGAAATATTGCTGGAACCAGGGTTTGTCCAGTCCGAGCTGATCCCTTAGAGCCTGTTTGGATTGTTCCGTTGCCTTTTGCCCCAGAATTGTCTCGGCCGGATCACCAGGTATGGCATGAATGATAGAAAAAACGATCAATGTCATGCCCAGCAAAACGGGCAGCAGTACCAGCACACGTTTGACAATATAGCTGTTCACTTCCAGATCACCTGCCCTAAAGGGTTCATCTGCATGATTTCAACTTTGGCAAAATAATAGAAATAACGCTGACGAACACGTATGCTTTGGCTCGTCACTACCCGGATGTAAAATCTAATAAGCATTGCATGTCCGCCAGCGCATAACTTGGTTTAACACTTGCGTTTAGTTTTACATTTACGTGGTCGTCTGCAGGCCACATTTGCGTTTTTTTATTACTTTTGGAACTTCACTACAACACTCTCAAGTTTCAGTAAACACACTTATTCAAAATAAGCCCCCACATACGATTCTGTTCCCAGCGGAGAGGTTACAAAACCCTTCAGGCTTGCTTTCCCGGCGAGAATCGGTGTGGTATGCACAAGTGGAATCCAAGGCGCGTCTTCTTTGATGATGACCTGAGCCTGTTTGTACAGTTCGGCACGTTTATCCTGATCCGTCTCTATTTGTGCTTTCGTGAGCAACGTATGCAACTCTTCATTTACATAGTAGCTGCGGTTGTTGCCTGGAATGGCGTCTTTGTCCAAAAGGGTATACAGGAAGTTGTCCGGGTCACCGTTGTCCCCTGTCCAGCCGAGCATGTAGAGATCGTCCTTCTCCCCGGCTTTGGAATCTTCCAGATAGGTCGCCCACTCCGGAGATTCGATGGTTGTTTTCACACCAATTTTCTCAAAATCAGCCTGAATCGCTTCGGCTACCTTCTTGCCGTCAGGCATGTACGGACGGGATACCGGCATGGCATAAAATGTGACCGGATCAGGCAATCCGTCAGGGAAGCCGGCTTCGGCCAGCAAAGCTTTTGCTTTTTCCAGATCATACGCGTAATCTTCGATCTCATCGTTATACCCCCACAGCGTAGGTGGCATCGGGTTCACCGCGGGCTCTGCCTGTCCAGCAAAGAACGCATCGATGATGGCTTGTTTGTTCACAGCATGGTTAAGCGCTTGTCTGACTTTGACGTTATCAAACGGTTTTTTCTTAAAATTAAATCCGATATATGCCACGTTGAACGGTGGACGTTCAATCTTCTGCAGCTCGCTATTGCCCTCCAGAATACTCAGATCATCCGGATTCAGGTCTTCCATAATATCGATCTCGCCATTTTGCAGTGCATTGAACCGAGCCGTGTTATCTGGGATGGAGCGCACGATCACCTTGTTCAGCTTCGGAAAACCTTCCTTCCAGTAGTTTGTATTTTTCTCCAGCGTGATCGAGTCATTCCGCTTCCACTCTTTGAAGACAAACGGGCCGGTGCCGACAGGCTCGCTCTTGAAGTTTTCTTTCTTCTCCTGAATGGCGGCTGGACTGCCAATGCCAAACGGAGTCATCGCAATATTTTGCAGGAAAGGAGCTTGTGGCTGGTTCAGGGTAAACTCCACTGTCGATTCATCGAGTGCCTTCACTTCCTTGATCACACGCGCGCCATCTGGCCCAAACATGGAATCATAATAGTCGAAGGAATCCCCTTCGAATTTATATTCACTTGCCGGATCGCTCCAGCGATTAAAATTAAACACTACGGCATCCGCGTTAAAATCAGTGCCATCGTGGAACTTCACCCCGGATTTCAGCTTAAACACATACTTCAGCCCGTCCGCGGAAATTTCCCAGCTCTCAGCCAGCGCCGGAACTACTTCGGTTCCACCCTCTTTGTAATCGAGGAGCGAATCAAACACCTGATGCCCGATCTTGAGGGATTCTCCATCCGTTACGATCGAAGGATCGAGCGCAACCGAGTCCCCGCCTCGTCCCATAATCATCGTATCCTGGGCGGCCGCTTCTGTAGGAGGATCATTACCTTCGGCAGGTGCTGGCGTACCTTCCCCACCTTCCTTGCTACTGGAGCAGCCAGATAACACAAGTACGGTACTCAGTGCCAAAGTCAGAAAACCGGACATCCATTTTTTTCTCATTCGCATACGATACAACACCCTTCCCTATCTCATAATGTGTGTGATGCTTGCGACCGAAAAACGGTACCTCTGGCCGTGTGTGCGATGATGTAGTGGCGATGCTAGCTAGTCATCAGATAATCCCTGGTTGTAATTCTTTAGATTCTTGTATCATCTATTAAAGGCTTTATATGCCTCTGATACCTGTGTTGGAGTGTTGAGAATTTGGAAACGAGTAAGTTAGTAGTGTGAGAGAGTACGTAGATGTAGAACCATTGAAAAAAATCTGGATCAACGGATTGCCGGCGTTTAAGCAAACAGCATGGAATTTCAAACAATAATAGACCACAAAAATAAACAGGATGGCGTAACAGCCTTCATCAAGTTATTCTAGGGAGCTTGGGTCGGTTATTTAGTGTATTAGGGAATTCATCTTCAACTTTGCAAGCTAGTGCAGTTCATCTATTTGAACCAAGGTCAATTCGAATCAGCGAATTTGTCCTTAAATGGGTAGACGCAAAGATCCAAAACATTCGCCATAGGCATTTTGTTCCGTGAGTTTGTCTTCATGAGGTGTAAAACTCGCTAGATTTACGGGTAGAAAAAGAATAGAACAGATCGACACTACAATAACTTTTCATGTTATGGTTTTGTCATGATGAGGAGGTTTGTGTATTAAATCGTGGTGAAAAACATTTTCGTGTAACTTACTTTACATCACATTTACCAATTAGACAAGAACTTTACAGACATACGTTTTTAACAATATTACACGCGTCAGAATTAGTGACATTATGTATAAAAAAGGAACACAGATCGACATTAATCGCCCATGTTCCCTGCTTTCCTCCAGGTTCAGATCTGTTCTATTTGTACAGCTGACTCATTGAGACTTAACCATAGACGGATCAAATGTTTACTTATAAGTATGTCATCAAATGTTTAAAATAACGGGCAATTTAGCACAATACAATGTTTGCGAAACGTTCTATATAATGATATATTTGTATAGTATAACGAACAAAATAGAGGGGGTTACTTCTTGAATGCTATACACATCAGGATAGGAAACAACCTGCAACGTATTAGAAAACATAGGCAGTTAAGCTTAGATAAGCTTGCTGATTTAACAAAGGTTAGTAAAGGTATGCTTCATCAAATTGAGCGAGGAGAAACGCAGCCCACAGTAACAACCGTATGGAAAATTGCTACGGGACTCAATATTTCGTTTTCATCTCTACTTAAAGAGGATGAGGCAGTAGTATCCATTGCAGCTCGAAAAGAAATTCCAGATTTAACAGAAGACAATGGAAATTGTAGAGTATACTTAATGTTTCCGTTTGACCCCCAAACACGTATTGAAATGTTTACGATTATTCTAAGTCCTACTTGTAACTATGTCTCACTCCCACACAATGATGGGGTTCAAGAGTACATCACAGTTATCTCAGGAGTGTTTAATCTACAGATTAAGGATGAAATATACGCCTTACCAGAAGGACAGGCTATAAGATTTGCAGGCAATGTTGAACACCGTTATATAAATAAATCGGACGAAGATGTAACGATACAGGTTGTTATGTATTATGCGGAACCTTAATTGCATGTAATCATTAAGGAGGGATACACGTTGACAAGTCAACTTAAAGATAGTGCACAACAGGTTCAAAACAAACTAATGGAGTTCGGATATGCAAATAAAGTTATAGAACTACCTGACAGTACACGAACTGCACAGGAAGCTGCCGATACGATAGGTTGCGAGGTTGCACATATAGCTAAATCAATTATCTTTCGACTCAAAAATAACGATAAACCCTTATTGGTTATAGCCAGTGGAGTAAATCGAATTAATGAAAAACAAATTAACACCTATCTGAATGACAGTATAGGAAAAGCTGACGCTGATTTTGTACGTACACACACAGGATTTGTTATTGGAGGCGTGCCTCCTTTAGGACATATAGAGTCAATTATCACTCTTATTGATGAAGACTTGTTACAATTTAAAGAGATATGGGCAGCTGCCGGACATCCAAGAGCAGTGTTTCAATTAACACCCGAAGAATTAGTGCAAATGACAAAAGGGCAAGTAATCTCTGTAAAATAAATTAGTGTTAACTTTCTTTTATTTCGCTAACGGGAAACGATACATTTTCAAAACGAAATAGGAATGTGAGTTTGTAGATGGTTAAATTGGAAGCATAAGTTTGCCAAAAGGCAAACTTATGGGTTAAGTCTCACTCATATCATTTACTTTTTAAACAAACCTCTTCGATGCATCACGGTGATAAAACGATAAAAATCGTAGCTCGCTCCATTATCAATACTGAAAAGCGGGTTTTTGGGGTCATAGGCCAGTGCGGCATCTACAGCAGCTTTCGCCCAGACAGGTACTTCCATCAACTGACGTGCCTGCAAACGGTCAACCTGTGCTTTGAGCGCATCAAACGCGGCTTTCTCTTCGGCTGTCATCGGTTCGCCCCCTTTCGGTGGTACAGTTGGCGGATTTGGATTGGATGGATTCGAAGGCGTGGTCGGGTTCGTTGGATTCGTAGGATTTGGGTTTGGCGTAGCTACTGTATATCTCGCTCTAAGCTGTGCCGCTGTTCCCTCGAATTCATTCATATCCACGTTGCCGCTAATGCCGTTTACCTTGCCCGAATCCGTATATTGCCAGAACGTCCAGCGCTTCCATGCGAGCTGAGCATCAGGCACCCGTGACGTGCTGTATCGCGCAATCCACAGATCGTAGGAACTCAGTGAAGTATCGAAATTGCCGGCAAATGCGTTGCCTGTGTATATGATCGGTTTTACACCTGTGAGACGTTGGATTTCTGTTAAAAAGGCTTTGGCTACCGTATTCATCTGGGCTTTGCTCAGATTGCCGGGGTTATTCTCGTAATCCATAACCGGTGGCAACTGTAGGGCTCTGGCTCCTCCGATCTGGTTCAGCGTATTGGCATAATGTGCTGCTTCAGCTTTCGCAATCTCGACAGACGTTCCGCGGAAGAAATGATAGGTTCCCACCATCATGCCCGCCGCCAACGCACCGTTTACATTTCTCTGAAAATTCGGATCGACATATGTTCGCCCTTCGGTTGCTTTGATAAACACAAACGTCATGCCGCTTGCCTTCACCTTGGCCCAGTCGATATTGCCTTGGTACCTGGAGACATCAATGCCCTGCGTGTTGCCTGGGGTTCTATTTTGCAAATTTCTCACACCCTTTATTCGGCTAGTTGCCGTTTGTATATAGTTAATGCGGACGGGTTAAAGATTGCTTGTGTGCGTGTCCCTTGTTTTATGATGCTATGGGATCATAGAGTAACGAGGATTTATAAGATGCATAAAGTGATGACTGGAAGTAAAGAAAGCACCCATCACGGGTGCTTTTCTTATTTTTGCTGCTACTTAGCAATTCTGTCTCTTATTTGTTCTTAGCATAGCGTTTAGTAGCAAATCAAGCCCACTCTATATTAAATCGTTCTGATTCAGACGGTTCTAAATCATCCATTCTAACTGCTTATCTTAACATCGGAATTCTCTTGATCCGTCGCCATTTCTTTGGATTGTTCATTTCCAGGAGGATGATCATTCTCGCCTTGGGAATGATCTAATGAAGGAGGCGTATGTGGCAATGGAGTAGATAATGCATCTTCCCCCGCCTTTCCTTTAAGCACTTGAATCGCCTGCCGGATGACTGGCGGGATCGGAGCTCCCAGCTTGCCCCCATTTTCAATAATGGACAGCAACTCATTCGCGATATAAAAAAAGGCGACCGCATCCCTGAACAAATGTCCGTCTCCCAGAACACCGTCCACCAGATGAGCCACCGATACCATTGCAAATATAAACACCTTTCGGGCGATGCCAAACAGCCCAACATTACTTTCAAGTTTGCCCGTCATGCCCGCCGCCGCAATACCTGTTAGGTAATCGAGAATGACAAAGACTAGCAACACGCCGAGCACTCCTGACCAGCCTCCAAAGAAGTAGGATGCCGAGCTGCTCATCAGTGCGATTCCCCATTTCCATAGGGTGTCCCATCGTTCCATGGCTTCACCTCCTTTTGATTGAATTCATTAAAAACACTTATTTTGTCCTTAATTATCTATATTGGCTGCTTCCAGTAACACAGCAACTTGACCTCGACTACTCTCTGGAACTTGGTGCAGCTCAATCAATTTTTTATTAATCATCATTACGTATACAGCTAACATAGTCTCACCTCTCCTTATAAACATCACAGGCTAGTGGATCGCAAACCTTCATACTTATCCCTCATTTGGCGGCACCACACTAAGTACAAGCATGTGTAATTCCATTAAAGCCAGTTGATTGGCGTTACTTTCCTCAGCTAAACGTTTGTTTTCCGCTTCCGATTCTGCAAGGCGCTGTTTTAAAAGATCCAGTTCAGACAGTTCCTCCGGTTGCGGCTTAGTCAACTCGTCGATCTCTTCCTGGCTTAGTCCTTCCACCCACAGGTCAGGAAAAATTTTCTGCGGTTCCACCTGCACAGCATCCTGATATGCTTCCCAAGCTGCTAAGTCAAAGCGCGGGTGAAACAGACCAGCAGGAACAGGCACGCCGACCAGATACCCGGCAATCTCCGGCTCTATTTCTTCCTCCAGCGCTTCCGGTTGCTCTGCCTGATCTGGATCAAATATCACAGGTTCCTGCTCGGCATAAAAAGGGATGACACCACTAAAGGCATCGTCCACCAATTCGTCCTCTAAATAGAGTCCGTCTGTATTTACTTTAGGTACGGCTTTCATGTGATACCTCCTTTATTGTTCAGCTTGAAACGAAATTGAATCAAGTGAGTATAAGGTCGTACTCCCCCCATACGGCTGCACATCACCATTAGCATTAACGATAATCCGTCCTAAGACCTGACCGCTACCATCGGTGGAGTGAGCTACAAACTGCATACTCATATTTTTCGGTCGGTAACCCGGTGGCAATTTCAGAAGTATAGAGTTAAGCGCTCCGCTTTTGATCATACCTTTGAAGCGCACAATCCCGTTACTGTCTTTGTAATACCCGACTGGCAGTGTATCGTTGTAAATCACCCACCCATTAAGCAATGTAGGCGTAATCCATGCAGGAGCGTCCTTCTCGGCCTTCTTGCTTTCAAGGACTGATATCCGTGTCGTGTTCTCCTGCAACGTTTTGACTGCATCCAGTAACAGAGACTTTTCGTTCTCTGCATACGTTCCGGTAATGTCTACCGTTGGATACTTGTCCAACATCAGGTATGTGACACTGTAACTGGCTGATGGATCGTAATTAATCCCATCAATTCGAGCCTTTTCATTACCATTTGCATTTACAGTATTCGAGTACCATCTTGGATCACGGATACTATCCTTGTACACCGCCAAAATCTTTTTAATTTTATATTTATTTGGATTGCCGATATCACCTATAGCGACAGCCGTAGGCAAATTATTGTTAATAGGTGCATGTTCTCGCAGTACAATGCCTGTGCCTGCCTCTACTTGATTATCCCCGTCAATAAACGTCAATTGCCCCTCTGACGTGATCGGTTCGACGACTGGCGTAGCGAGCTGGTATAGGAGTTGGTAAGGAGTATATCCAACGTCGGGCATTGTTGGTAATGTAGTCGTTGGAGTTGATAAGCTTTTAATCCCATACCAGCACTTTACACCCGATCCATTGTAAGCGGGAAAGCCTGTTACATTCTCGGCCATTCTGTATCCCATGAAATAAGCCTTAATTTCATCAGAGGTCAGGTTAGTATAGCTGTCTCCCCACCCACTATCCACGTTTGAAATGGAGATTTGGAAATTATCGAACACCCCGTTAGCTCCAGACGATCCAATATTTAAATTATCCGGTGCGCTGTTTACGGTAGCATAATCAGTTTCTTTTATAACCTTCCCCTGATACTTTATCAAAACACCTGAACCGTCAACAGCGAGTGGCTCCGGAAGCATTGCATTAACAACCTTATAACCAGAACCACTCCCCCACAAGACAAAATTTATTGCACTATCTAGTACAACCTTACGCCACTTCGCCAATTTATAATACCGACCATCACGTTCAAAAACGCTATCAGGGTTTTCTCCCGTATCTGGATTGGCGTGTAGCTCAGTTTGTAGTGCGAGAAAAGAGTCTTCGCGTGGTTTAAACATCATTGCTGACGTACCTAAGTTTAAACACGGATTCTTAAAAGTTGCAGTTCCTGTTGTCTCGCTATCAAAACCGATAACAATACGTACACTCTTCGCGTTATCAGGGGTTTTAAAGCTATTCCCTAATGTGAACTTCCCGTTTGCCTTTGCATAGGGAGGCATATTAAACGACGTTATGGCATTATTATCTTCATCGTAGCACCATCCATTCCAATAAACTCCAGCTACTCCATTACCGCCAAAGTTAGTCACGTCTACAGTAATTGAAAACGTATATTCCGTAGAGGGAGCTACGTTTACAGTACTAATGAAATTGCTAAAACCTATCGCACTGCTTGCCTTTGTCATTTTAAGTTGGTAGGGTGCCTCGATCTCACTTGGACCTGCTATTGCTGTTTCACTCCACTCATAAAATGGGGGTAATAAGTTTTGTCCATATCGAATGGCATACGGATTCAAAACTGGTTGAACACTATCGACGTAAGGGTAATTACATGCAATCTGCTCCGTTGTCATATTTTCGAGTGCAACATACTCTGAGGCACTAATTTCGTAAAGTCTAATTGCATCAATATACCCGGAACTTCCAGATGCTCCAACAACTTGACTAACAAAAAAAGTGCTAATATCGGTAGAAATGCTATATGCTCCCCATAACGTACTGAATCTTTTGCTATTACTTGAAGTAACTTTCCCTTTGTTCGGGTTAAGTTCATTTAAGTACATACCTACCAATTCTCCAGATATCAGCTTTGCTGAGGAGAGAACAATATAATACTTCCCTGATTTTAAATTAATAGGGGATATCGATAATGCTCCTGCTGGCATTGCCGTTGTCGTAATTTTCAAAGATTGATTTCCTTGTACTTTGTTAGATGTATCAGCCGTTATTGTAGATTGATAAGAGTTTACTAAGCTTGCTTGTTCACAACCTCCAGCACGCCCCAGCAAATTAACCAATGTTCTCCCCTTAATGCTCGAAAGATTAAACGTTGCCTCCTGATTAGCACTTACTACATTTACGCCAGGCTGTAATGTAGCAGCTCCTCGTTTATCTGTATCCAACCTCTCTTGCAAACTACTTACCTTCGTTGCTGTTTCTTCAGCCTTTTCCCCCATCTGCTCTGCAAAATCATCAATCTTCTCCCAGTTCTGATCCAGATACTTGTCCAGATCAAAATAGGTTGTTGATGGCGAGGAACGATCGATTTTATACAACCCTAAATTGGGTGTTTTTGGTTCACTCATTACGCTCCACCTCCTGCTAATTTATCCTGCCGGGTTTGTTCCATCTCACTCAGAGTCATTCTTTCAACCTCGGCAATGGTCAGATACCGCAAACGGTACTCGACGGTCATGTGAGCCGGTTTAATATCTTCGATCGCTGCTTTTAGATCGTTCAGATTAGGTGGCAGTCCCAATGTATCGATAAAACGGATCAAGATGCGATACTCGCCTGGATTAACGGATACATCAATGCCCCCGTTTTCGTACGCCTGAGCTACATTTTTGAGCATGGAGCCTGAAACTTTACCGCTACCACGCATTTTGGAGATGATGACAGACCTTCGTTGATCATCCGGTTTGGCACGATTGGTCGGAATCTGCAAATCCTGTTCATATCGCTCCAATGCCCACGTTGCGGATTCCGGGTAAAACTGCTGCAATACATCTTCCACATCGGCTGCAAGCTGATCTAGTTCAGCCCCTTCCGTCTGTGTCAGCAACTGCATCTCCAGCACATTTTCGTAGAGCGGGGGCAAAAGGTTCATCAGTACATCTGCTTTACTCACGTCACCTTCACCGTCCCAAGCACAGCAACAGCTCCCGGTGTAATCTCCAGATTGGACATGCCGCCGTTGACCAGCAAATTGCTGTAATCGATTACGGGCGGAATATCCAGAATGACATTGGCAATCCGTGTCCAGCGAACGAGCGGATCAGCAAACGCCAACTCTTTCAGATACGCTGTCACCCCTGTCTCAATCAAAGATTTCACACCCTCGTATGTTGATCCTGAAGCAAGTGTAACCTGCACCTCAATATGAATCGGAACTTCTTCTGCCCCTACGACGGTGACAATAGGGCCAATCGGCGCTGCCCCTTCCCCCATGCCATCCTGCGAAGGATCGATATATTGCTGCACAGCCTCGATGACTCCCTCCGCAGGAGCATGCATCTCATTGTTCAACAATGCCACCTTGACTGTACCGGGGCCATTCCAGAGCGGAAAGGCCTTCGCTTTGCCAACTCCCGAATTCTCCCGCGCCCACAGCTCATACTGATACTTGTTGGCACTTGTGATCGGACGGGAAACTTTGTCCTGATAACGATCATACAGAGCTTGATCCGTCTCCTCGTCTTCACCTGGAACAAGCAGTTTGGTTAATCCCGCGGTGGTCAGGCCTGCAATATAATCAATGGGTAACAGTGTCCCGGTATACTCGTTACCTTCCGCACCAGCAATCTCACATTCGAGCACATATTTCCCTGCGGTAATTCGCTCCACCGCTCTATAAACTCGTTCTCCTGTCGAAAAACGACTCTCTGATGGAATTTCCACAGGTTTGCCCTCTTGATCTTGAAAACTTGCAGACCAACGCGCCTTCGTAGGCGGCTTGCGAGTAATACCTGACCACGCTACTGCCTGATCCAGATATTCACCTGAAGCGGTATCAGCAAACTTCAGATTGGCGTTAGTATCTAGCTCAATATACATCTGGGCCATCTCCACGGCTGCTGGCGCGAGGGCATCATAGATGATGCTGCCCTCCCGCTTATCGACACCATCGGGCACTTTATCCAGCATCCGGTTCAAAATGACCTCAAATGTCTCCTGTTCATACATTCATATTCACCTCCGTCTCTTGCCTGAAGTTACCAAAATCCGTTATCACGGTAAAAGAAACCTTAACGCCATCCGGCTCATGGGCGTACTCAAATTGGGTTACTTCCGAAATACGGTCGTCTGGAAGCAATGCTTCCTGAATCCAGCGCTCCAGTTCGGATTCAACCATGGATCTCCCGGAAATGCCTTCCCAAGACCATTCCATTCCATAATCAGGCGAATAGATCAAATGTTCATAACGACGTGTCGATAAAGCTTTGTATACCGCTTGCTTAACCGCTTCTTTTCCCTCCAACTGAAGCCTGCCAATCCGTTGTCCAGATGCTTGCAACACATAGGTCAGGCTAGGAAGCACCGAAACTTCTTCCTGATTTTCTTCTCCAATTTGAGAACCTTGTGGAATCATGGCTTCACCAGCCGATCCAGTACAACATAACTGTCTCCGCCCTGCACACGAAGTAATAAAGCCGACTCACCGATCGTCCAGTTTTTTTGTGCCACCGATTCTGTGAGTACAAGAAAAGGATCACTCAGTGCAAGCCGCTGTTCCACGGTAATCTCCAAAGGCTGTGTGTTCGTTACAGTTCCGTACATAATCTGTACGGGAGATTTGGCATCTACGGCGGCTATTGCCGCCTTTTTAATCACATCAAGCATCATAAATGGCTACACCACCTTCAAATCCAGGGACATGGTGTGCACACCCCCCTGTATCTTGTGCGTGCACTCGTCCACCAGAAAATATTGATTGATCTTCAATTCATCGATCTGAATATTGACAAAACTCCCGGCTCTCACCTTGAAATCGCCAAGGGCATCCACCTTTAACTTCTGTGTCTCCCGGTTACGCAAGGTCATCAGCGTTTTCAGCATGTTATCAATTTGACCTTTATTCAGACCATCGTCCGCTTTTTGGTACAAAAAAAGCAGCCCCCATTGACGGATGCTGCTTGAATTCTGATGCACAAACGTCTCCCGTTTGCCTGTATCCTTGTTATCCCGGTATAACTTGATCTTGTTATAAGTCTGGTCGTCGATCGACCGTGTATAGCTGTAGTCCGTCAGCAGACTATGATCCCCGATAACAAAGCCATAGGGCATCTCTTCGACATCACGAAGGACAAGTTTGCCGAAATCATCATAAAAGATATAATTTGTGCCGCCATAAATCAGCGTCCGATCCAACGCTTCACAGATCATGTCAATCAGCTTTTTATTATCGAAAAGCATTCGTGGAATGGCATAACTTGGCTGCTTCAAATCCCCCGTTTTCAACTGGAAATCCGTCGCAATCCGCTTGATGACATCCGCTACTGTTGCGTTAACAAACTGATACGTCTGATTTGCGGTTAGATATCGTGTCTGGTCATAGGCTTTGATCTTTACTTTTTCGTCCTTGCCGCTGTCGACAGAAAAGATATATCCGTAAAATATTCCCTGTTTTCCATGAGTGTACCTCACTACATAACCATTCTCATAGCTAAACTTTCGATGCTGAAACAAGCTGCCCTTAATCAACGTGAATTCGAGAGAGGATGGCTTGCCGATACGTGAAGTTTTGTACGTAATCTCGCCAGCAATGTCGCTGATGTCCCAGATGTTCCCCTGTTTGTCATCCAGCAATAGTTGCTCCTTCTCAATGATCTGTCTGTTGTCCAGATGGATCTCCTGCTGCATATCGTCTCTCCTTTCACGGAAGCTTGATGACAAGTCCAACGGGCAGCTTCTTGAGCTGTGCGTCTTTGATGCCATTCAGCTTCTGCAACTCTTTCCAGCGTGCTCCATCACCCAGATGAGCTTTGGCAACAGACCATAAGGAGTCTCCGGCTTTCAGCGTGACGGTCTTGGGTTTTACTTTTTCATCCGGCCGGGAAGCTTTGGTTTTCGTTTTTGAAGCATCAGCCTTGTTCTGACTGTTCTTCAGTGGTACTACTTTTTGGGCAGCATAAAAAACATACTGCTTCAGCTTGATATCATATTGCACGTCGCCCACCGTACCCGCTGTCTCCTTCCAATCGAAGCTCTCAATGGAGACGGCCATGTTGACCGTGTATCTTGCACTGGAAAAGATTAGCCTGACGGGACGCCCTGTCTGCATCCAGCGGATAATAACTCTCACGTACTCATACGGGTCACGGTAAAACTCATTCTTTGCATTCAGGTCTGTTGCGTCATATTTGTAATGGTATGGACTGTAATCTGCCGGAAAAATGCCACTGAAGCTGACTTCGCGTAGTTTGGGGGACTTAATCACATTGATCTCCCCTAGACGACTAACGTTAAACGTGCTTCCGTCCCCTGCATCTGAAAACTCAATACTCTCCGGTATAACCGGGAAATAAATATATTCCGCGCGATTGTTGAAGCTAAGCTGTATCGAATAGCTCACTTATCCATACACCCCCTGGGCATTGGAGACGATCTGACTGTTCATTTCTTCGGTAATTTTGCTAATGATACTGTCCACATCATGTCCGCTATTGATATCGCCTGTCGTCACCTGCACCGTTGGCGTCAGACTGACGAAGCGCTGAATGGCCTGCATCTCGGCAAGCTCACGCATCAGTTTCAGATCCTCACTCGTTACATCCACCGTGCCATCCACATCACCGATTTTGTCCACCTGTCCGATATTGTTAATCTTGTTGAGATTACTCATATTGTTCATGTTGGCGGGAGCAGGTGTCGTTGGCATCGATGGCATGGGAGGTATTTTTGGTTTAAAGTCCTTGCCAAAGCCCCCGGGCAATTCATCAGAAGTTTGGGAAAATGGATTTTTAGTGTTAGCCACCAAGTCATGGCCTTTCTTAAACCCTTGGTCAAATGAGGTCTTAAAATCTGCTGACGCATCCATTCTCCATAATTTAACAACATCTTCTTTACTCTCAGGAACACTCGCTTCAAGATCATTCATTAGTCCTTTGATCTTCTCACTCATCGAGTGAATATTAGCATCTGATACAAGTTCAATTCCCCCCCAGTCTGTACCAAAAATTTTATTCAGGTAAGGTATAATCTTATTAATGCCCTCAATTATCCAATTGATTTGATCCTTGAATCCTATTGCGAAATCTTCTACCCCTTTTGTTATGTTGTATAAGATTTGTAAAACAATAAGCCCCATGTCAGCAAACAACTTTTTGAAAGCATAAGTCGGATCTTTGAAAACATTAATGACGAACTCGGCCCAAGATATAAAATAATTCAGAATAGATGCGAAAATTGATTTCATATGCTCATAGACCATATAAAAGTAACCAATTATTGTGCCGACCATATCTCCAGCGGTGAATCCACACGCTTGCAAAATATAGATAAGTACTGCAATAGCGCCGATTACAAGTAATATAGGCCAATTAGCTGCTGCCAACATAAAAAACTGAGCTATAACAACACCGAGTGTAATAATAAGTTTACCTAGCAGAACTACAGCAATAGCTGTCAAAATAGGCGCAATAATATCCCAGTTTTCTTGCACAGCTGTGGCGAAATTTATGAATCCATCCACAATAAAGGCGATGACCTGAGCGATGATCGCAAATGCTCCACTAATCCATTCAATAAAACCGCTGAACTGTCCTGAGCTCATCGCTTCGTTCAGTCGATCAAGTACTGGAGAAAGTACCTCCAACGCTTTTGTACCGACCTCAGCCAGGATGCTATTGAACTGGTTCACAAGAGCGGTCCATTTTTGCAATGGAGAATCCAGCATCGTATCAAATGCTTCTTGAGTATACCCTTGCATTTCAAGAACCAATTGCAGGCCCTGGATAAAGCCATCCAAATCTTTCGTTTGAATAAATCCTTCCAAACCTGCACCACTCAATGCACTCTCGGAGATACCGAACTGACTAGACAAGTCCTTGTTTTCTCCATTCATTGCACTAAGGATTGCTCCAGAAGCATCAGACAGACTTTTGCCATCTGGTGACAACATACTTAAACGTTCGGCAAGGTCATTTAACTGCTCTACTTGTCCTGCATTCTGTGCCATTGGCAAATAACCAAGGGAAGCCTTAAGCGAATCATTCACATCTTGGCCTTTTTTAGAAGCCTGATCTCGGAATTTATGATAAATCCCTTCACCAACTACCGGATCTTGAGCAGCAACCATATAACGATATTTAAAGTCTTCTTCTTCAGCCGCCGCTTTTAACACGATGGTTCCAGCCGACTTTATCATTTGCAGCCACTTGGAGAGCTTACTTAAGTTATCTCCGAGTTTATCCGTTGTATCATCAGCTGTATCCTCCAACTTTTCCATCAAGTTAATGGTAACATTCATCTGCTGATTCACTTGATTAAAGTGATTGGCAATATTGGTTTGATTAAACTGATTCAAGTTAATTTGATTCATCTGGTTGAAATTATTGATAATTTCTGTCGTTTTCAATTGGACCAGATTCAAATTATTGATCAGATTATTAATCGTCGGAGGATTGATTACCGTTATGCTTGTGCCCGACATTCATTCCCCTCCTTCCTTCATTATTTCTTCCGCGTGCGGCTTCTCGCCCGCTCTTTCTTCTCTTCCTCCACCCTAACCTGGATCATCGCATAGATCGCTGCCCGTTCTCGCATGGAGAAGGCCATTAGCTCATGCGGCAAAATCTTTAATTCATGGAGAGCGTAATAAGCCAGATTGGCTTCGGAATCGCCCTCTTTGATTAGTTTTTTACGTCATCCACCAGTTCGTTCATGTCCTGATTAAAGCCATTCAGCTTCTGTACCTGTTCACCGAGTGAAGCAAATTCCCCAGGCAACAGCATTTTTCGCAAAAGTGACTCTGCACCCATTACGCCGTAGGAGCGCTGCAATTCGGTGTTTTTCAAATCCGGGTATACCACGCTTGCCGTCATCAGACGAGCCATGTAATCATTGGCATCAATGTCAGGAGTGTAGACACCATTCTTGCCCTTGATTTTGCGGGTAGCTGCCTTGCGGCATTCCTGGTTCTCGTCCTCGGTCATGCTGCGCAATTTCCATGCTACCGGTGCACCTTTGTCATCTTTGAAGCGAGATGAGACGATAAATTCCTCCGTTGTATCTGCTACCGCGTTTTGTGCAAAAAACATACTCAATCCACTCATGTTTAGTTCCTCCTCTTAAGTTAGGGCTCCCCGCCGCATAGAGCGGCGAAGAGCATTTATACTGGGTTATTTACAAGCAAAGCTCGGTATGTTCAGAGCGACTGCCTGAAAAACTTGGACACATCAAATAGCCCGTAACACAGGCAAGTTGAACTGGTTTCTTTTACAAAACCGATGCTCGACTATTTATTGTTTATCTTGGTTTACGCGCTAAACACATGTATCACTTATTTCGGAAGATTAAAGGATACAGGCATATCCACATCTTCAAACGTAAAGCTCACTTCTTCCTCCAGCGCCTCGGCTTCGGTATCCAGGGATGCCATGATTACACTGTCCAGGTTAACACCTTTGAGGGTCACAGTCTGTTTACCAATGGTGGACGATGGGTCTTCGTTGGTCACTTCAATGTCGAAGTAGGTATCCACGCCATTTTGCATGTACTGAAGCATCAGCTCGCGGAAACGGGAAGTTGTATAGAAAATCGTCATGGAACCTGAACCGGACCAGCCTGTTGCTTTGTGCTGCACGCCGCGGCGACCCAATGTTTTAACCTCTGCTTTTTGCTTCTCCACCGTTGCTTCCAGTGTCTTCACGTAGAACATTTCTTCCGTCTGTCCGTTAATGGTTGCATATGCACGGCCCTCTTGGCCGGAAATCGTGTCGCTTGCTTTCAAAAATGCCATCTTAAACCACCTTCACTTTCATGTATACTTTTTCAACGGAATCCACAGGTTGTACCTGCACTTCAATCAAAATACTGTCGGTTTCACTGCCCGGTAGCACGGTAATATCCGTTTTGGAGTCAAAATTCTGAATCGCTCCAATATCCTGAAGCTGCTTCAGATAGGTAACACATTGGGAGCGGAACAGGCTGCGTCCGTCCTCGTTGTTGTTTACTTTGCCGATATAGTAGGATTCGAAAATACGTTTCATGTCGTTAGCGATACCATCCAGAACACGCACCACACGGTTTTTGGCAAAATGACGTGCCTTATCCGGGGTTACGGAACGGAATGTGTTCACATCCTGCTCAACCAGCGCACGGTTGCTGCTCGCTGTAAATACAAACTCGCCGCTCCGCAGTGCCGCCTCTGTCTCGGTGTGTGTCAACCGTCCGTTTACATCCACAGCATCGTCATACGCACGGAAGGTTAGAGATTCGTTCAGGTTAGCCCCTGCTGTTGCACCGGCAGTCCAAGCTACCGTTTGTTTCGGTGTAAGGGCGGTACCGTCCGCAAGCACAACTCCATTTTTCACACTAATGACACCTTCATGATCCGCTGCTGGATAGTTAGAGAGCACCAGTTGTACCTTCTTGCCCTCAATATCGCGCAGACGCTTGATATATGCAGTGTAAACAGACTTCAGTGTTGCATCATCCGAGATCAGGCCAACCGTATTGAAATCAAGTACTTCCAGTTTGCTCAGGAAATCGGCATGCTCCTGGTTGATAGATGTACCATCATTACCTCCTGTTAGCGGAAGAGCAGCCGTATTCGTAAGTGTGCCTTCGCCAGTGAAGGTGATAAATGCATTGGATTGCAGTTGACCGATGTCGGACACCGTCTGTTTGTGCACTTCTTTGCCTGCCAGCAATGTAAATACATCAAATTGTTCCGGCTCATTCATATTTGCGGAAATGACAATCGCCAGATCATTCCCTCGTACACCGCCATGCTGAGCAGTTACTGTAAGGTTGTCCAATGTGGCCTTGGCTTTCGTTCCTGCATTAAGACGATATAAAAGTAGGGTCTGTGCACGTTTCAACGCTTCACGAATCAGCAACAATTGTGGTGCTGTCCAGTCATAACCGAGCTTGGCCTGTACATCTTCACCTGCCTGTACCGTCAGGATCGTATTAGCTTGCCCCCATGACATGGGAAGTGCCAAAGCCACCGTTCCTCGCTCTCCAACCGTTCCCGGTAAAGTGCCATCTGATGCAAAGTTCATATATACGCCGGGGCGTACCTTATTTTGAGTTGTCCATGTTCCTCCAGCCATTATTGTGCCTCCTCATTCATAAATTGTTGGATCTGTTGCTGTGCCTCTAGCACGGTGTACGTTTTCTCTTCCGATAGAACGGCTGCCAAAATATCTTTTTCCAACCGGCTAAACTGCCGGGCTTCGGCAAACTGTTCTTTCATGTATTGGGTATCGTTATGCTGCTGTTCTTTTTCTTCATGGTTCTCTCGATTTGTTGATTCTTTCTTGGTAAACATCGAAAGTGCGCCTCCTATTCCTCTCATAATAAGTCCCCCTAAAATAAGTTCATTTTGCTATGATGATTTCAAAGCAGTTGGTCGTTGTTCCAGCTGCTTCATTGGACCGGAGGACTCCGACACTTTGGTGGTTCGCATCGTGTAATACACCCATAGTTTGGGCGTCTCTCCCCACGCTTTCCATCGCAGCTCCGTTGCCCGATAGGGCGTACCTTCCACTTCGATTGTTTCCAGTGCTTCAAAGAGCTTGTCTGGCAAGTCTTCGGGAATGTTGCTCCCATCCAGCCACCGAATCTCGTAGATGTGAGATTGCACGAATCGATCACTGCGCTCACGAGTGAGTTTGGCAGCAAGTAGACGGTAGGTTAGGCCAGCTTTAGAGTCTGTAACAGGTACGGTACCACCATTTGCAGGTTGGATAGGAATGTTAGGGAAATGTTGTGTAAGCGTGCTTGCGATGGATTGGGTTAGTTGGTATGTTCTCATGGTTCACCTCCTTGAGTGGTTCAAATAGAGAACGTTCACACTACCGTGCTTTTGCCAATACCCTCAACCCTCATGAGGTCATACACGTCAATGTATGGTCGTCCATCTATGATACTTTGTGTGAGGATATCCCCGATGCCCGGCAGCGACTTTAAAGACTCGAAACTGCCGTTGTTTATATTTCCCCCCTGCAATACGCCATTATCTGCTTGATGTCCTATATTTATGTTGATGTTATTGGCGTTGTCGGGGATACCTCCATTCACATGCGCCATGATGCTTTCGAAGAAAGTCAATGCCAGCATGACGAAAATGAGTATGCGGTAAAAGCTTTCACGGCTCA
The DNA here is from genome assembly GCF_003719335.1 of Paenibacillus amylolyticus. Classification (GTDB taxonomy): domain Bacteria; phylum Bacillota; class Bacilli; order Paenibacillales; family Paenibacillaceae; genus Paenibacillus; species Paenibacillus amylolyticus_D. The sequence goes on along the minus strand of NZ_RIAS01000002.1, from coordinate 424,787 downwards.
CAACGCCACGCCCCTTTTTATCTCTTTTACATAGACACAACACGTATATTGCGGTAATTAAAATTTACGTACCCCGTATCAGTATTGGATGACCATCCGCGGTAAATCCATCCAAGCTGCAACGGGCCAGCAAGGTTAAATCCAGATGGGCAAGCAGTTACCCGCATAGAGCCATATGAAGTTGCAGAACTATTTCCTGACTCAGATGTGTCTCTTGCGTAAGCCATCCCTGTAACTGTGTCAACGGTTAAACTTGTTAAATATGTGGTAAAAGCAGTAACCCCCGTTATGTTCCAAATAAGTCCTGCCGAATCCCGAATACCCACCCCCGCTTGGGAATTAGATACGCTACCAGTACCAATGTAACCCTTCATAGGTCGAGCGTCGTTGCCTTCATTTGATGCTAATGATATGAGTTTAGTACCTGCTGGGAAGCTTATAGCTGTCTCATACCAAGTAATTGAGCCTACATTAGGAGTAGTAACCCAAGCACCATAGCTGGTTAAAAGAGTGGACTGGTAGTTACCTTGCTGTATCGCATTTATCTTAGCTGCCAACGTTGCCCAAGTGTCATTTGTGGATGCACTGCCGCCCTTGGCGCTAATGGCATCCACTACTGCCTGTTTAGCATTAACGCCAGATTGCTTTACGGATTGCAGTGCACTAGCCATGTAAGCCATATCTCCCGTAAAGTCATACGGGACATCTTTGTTCGCCACATTGCGGAGATTCAGCCCAATACGGGCAAATCCTTTTGTTTGGTTGGCTGGTGCATTGGTGACTACAAGTCTTAATTTAATCTGGTTGACTCCAGCAGGAGTTGTAAAAGACAACTTTTTGCGATGCCACCACTTTTGCGGGTCAGCGGCTAGGGCAAACAAAGTCTCGCTGTTGGCTACGTTTTTTACCTCGATATGGACAATGGTATCAGGATACGAATTTAAGCTAAAAAACATAGCTTGTAAGTCGTAATTAGCGCTCGGGTAAACACTGATGTTAGCACTATCCAGTACAGCGTATTGGTTTTTTGGGACGGCATCGTTGGTGTAAAAAAATGAAGTTATATCAGGGCTGGAACTTGTTGAAATCGGATACGCTCCTGCGTTAGCCCAGCCTTCCAGCCCAAACAGTCCGGTAGAATTCCAGATCAGGTTGGTAGTCGGATTGTCATTAGGTTGCATAAAATCGTCTGTATTGGCTAACCGTTTAAGTACTGGAGTGAAAGCTGCTCCAGCAGTAGAGGCAACTGTCCCAGTATCGAACTCATAGATTTCGACTGCACTCGTCGGACTGCCAGTGTACAGCATATATATGCCTCTCGCCCCTAAGTTGGCGTGAGTGTTCGTATACCTGAATGTCCTTGGCGATCCACTAGGGTCTAAGTAACAATTGCTACCATACAAGACACTACCTCCAGCATCAGCGGAAAATGACCCCCACGTTTGGAAGTCAACTCTGCCCGTCAACGCCCCACCTGAACGCGGTAGACTTGCGCCTTTGGCGTTATTCTCCGCTGCCTGCCTTGCATCATTAACCGCCTTGGATGTCGCCGCGAGAGTTTGACTTGTGCTCTCCGTAGCGTTGCTTAGCTGCACCTTCCCTTTTTGCGTCAAAGACGCATCAGGAATGTCCATCTTGCTCACCGCTTCACGAAGTGCATCCAAATCGGCTTGCGTCGCAACGCCTGCGTCAATCTTTTCAAAAACTGCATTAATGCTCTCCCGACTCACAGTTTCATTTCCTAGCGGAAGAGGTAATTTCAAACGATCGGTTTCCTGTGGCATTACGCCCACACCTCCAGTTCATTCCACGTCAGGGACGCGGCATCAAGTTCATCCCAAGATTTCTGCTTCTTGTCCAGGTCATCCCAGACCAGATAACGGTATTTATATTCCACGGCCATGTGGGCCGGTTTTAGTTCGTCAATGGCTCGTTTGAGATCATCGATGTTAGGCGGAATACCCATTGTATCAACAAAACTCACCGTAAAACTCCACGCTTCCGGCTGGAACGTTACGTCTACCTTGCCCCCGGCATAGGCTTCTGCAACGTTTGCAACTTGTCTTCCAGAAAACTTACCTGCCCCGAGCAGCTTCGACTCCACCACAGCACGCCGCTGCTCCACAGGTTTGAGACGATCTGTTTCAATGCCAAGCTCCTGCTCCCAGAAGTCTAGCCCCCACGTCGCTGTGCGGACAAAAAACTGCTCCAGCGTCTCGTCCAGAGCCTGGTACAGCAAATCCATCTCACTGCCCTTGGCCTGCATATCGGCCTGCATCACACGCGAAGTCTCATAATATTGGGGCAAATAAGAGAACATCTCCCGGCCTTTCTCACTCATCAGTCCCACACTACTCATGCACATCCACCGTCCCCAGCACGGCCACCTGGCTGGCGTTCATCTCGATATTCTGGTCGCTTAAACCGTTCACGGTCAGCTCCGAATAGTCGATAATCGGCGGGATGTCCAGCAGAATCGCAGCAATGCGAGTGTAACGTACGAGTGGATCGGCAAAAGCAAGCTGCTTCAAATACGCCGTCACTCCGCGTTCGATTAATGCCCGGACATCCGCCAGCGTGGCATCACTTGCCAGTGTCAGCTTCACCTGAATGTTCATCGGCACTTCCTCTGCCGGCATCACCGTCACAACAGGGCCAGCCGGAGCAACGCCCTCACCTTGTCCATCCTGCGTGGGGTCAACGTACTTTTGCACCGCATCCACCAGATCGGTGCCCGCAGCGCGCTTGTCCGTATCCAGCAGATACAGCCCAACTGTGCCCGGCCCCTGCCACAGCGGGATTACTCGCGTTGCCCCAACGCCTGGCACTTCGCTCGCCCATTGCACATACTGTGCCTTGTTGCCGCTGGTTCCCTGGTTGCGGACTTTGGCATAAAATCGCTCCAATAGCGCGGTATCTGCCTCTAAGTCCGCACCGCCCTTGATGACGTCCGTGTTCACCACAGACGTCACGCCGCTTACCGGTGTAGACAGCACGGTTAACGTGCCTGCGGGTACATTGCTCTCTTTTCCGGCAACAAGAGCACGTACCCCTATACTTCCCAGACCATCCTCATCCAGCTCCACACGGCCCACCGTTTCATATTCCAGCGACGCTTCACCGGATACCTCATCTGCGAGCGTAGCTACAACCGTACCTGCTGGCACGACTTTCCCCGGCTCACCCGTAAATTTCACGGTGCCCTGTGCCGCCACCGCCGCCCGGCGCGTAATGCCATGTTCCCCTGCTCGCAAATCCAGCTCCTCCGAACGAAAATTCGGATCACTACTCGCCGCCGTACTGGCAAATCCGCGCCGCAGCAGCTCCTGCGCCCAAAGCGCCGCCTCGGACAGCATAAAGGCTACCGGAGCTTCCGCATCCCACAAAAACGACCCTTCCGACTTATCCAGATCCGCGGGCAGACGATCCAGCATACGCTGCATAATCTGTTCCTCCGTCTGGTCTTCCAAATAACGCGGAATCTCAGCCATCCCGTCAGATCACCTCACTTTCCAGAATAAACATCTCATCCTGCACACTCATCACCCGGCACGTAAACCCGCACTGCTCCCGGTCCCAATCAAATGTAAACTGATCGACCGTATCGGTACGTGGATCGGCGAGCAGCGTTTCCGTCACCATCCGGGCAATCTCACTTTCCATCACACCGCGGCTATCCCCCTGACCGACCAGATCCTCCAGTTCCGAACCGTAGTCCCGAGAATAGATCACATATCTGTACCGCGGAGTTTTCACCGCCTTGATACACCACTGTACCCAAGCTTCATGCGTATCTGCCGTGGCCACCTTGCCGCTGGGGGTCAGCACAAAATCACCAGCCTCATAGTCATAGCGCCAGCTTCGTCCAAAACGCACCTCTTCCGAGGCCACCCCGGACAGATCCTCTTCATCTCCCCAGACAATACCCGTGTCCGGAAACAAACTAGGCATTCGCACTCACCACCTTACACAGCACCACAATATCGTTCCCGCCATTCACCCGCATCGCCAGCACGCGATCCCCGGCTTTCAAACCTTTGCCCAAAGACCAGACTGCCTCTTCCACTTCCTCTTTTTGCAAAAGAAACCGTCCCGTGCCCGTCGTACCGCCGCCCGCCACATCAGATATCCCGGAAATCGCGCCAGTTATCTCGCGCTCCGGCAACCCCAGCGTGCCCGGTAACTCGGCCACGAGATAGTCCTGCACTTCGTGCTTGAAATCGTCCAGCTTCACACCGGACGCCGTGATCGTACCAAGCACCGCGCCCAAACCGCTCACGGCCTGACGGGAATGTGTGCTCATCGCTCCCCGCATCACATTGGCAAACTGCCCGTACGGATCTTCTTTATTCAAGGTAAAACCTCCTTTTCACCAGCTCCGCCGTGCCCAGCTCCAGCGTCATCGTGCCCGGCCCGGCTGACAGATCCCGGCTCACCGACATGACGATCAGCTTTAGACCTTTCAACGTGACCGCATCTCCTGCGCGAATCGTATTGATATCCGGAGCCGAGATCGTAAACGTCTCTTGAATACCTGTCAGTTTGCTTTTTGCCAGTTTTTTTGCGGCGGCGGTTGTTTTTACCTGATCGTCCTCGATCAGTTTTTGCAGTGTACCCAGTTGCTCTGTATCACTCTGCTCAATCGCTAACACTTTGGAAGGCACCTCTTTACCGCTACCGCCGGACTCAGACGCTGCCATCACCTTTACTTTCGTGACCGCGCCTTCGAGTGTACGCATCTGCGTCAGATCGATTATCCGATCCAGCGCGTGTACCTTCGTGTTGCTACCTACCTTGAACAACTGCAACCCGCCAGGCGTCATCCGCGGATGATACATGTCTCCCCCGGACTTGGCCGTTTCTTTCAGATCGGCAAATATCATCGAAAAAATCGTCTGTGACCGATACACCGCCTTACCCAGCTTCGTCTTGATCTCTGGCAACGTAGCCAAGGGAATTTTCCATTCCTTAGCGTACGCTTTAAGCCGTTGCACTGCCGTCTGATCCTTGGGAAACAGGAATTCGTCCTCCGATTTCTCAAGATAAATCATCCGGTCGTAGACCGTGAGGGACAAACGCTTGGTGCCGCTGTTCGAGCTTTCCGCTTCCCAGATGACCGCTGGATGGAGCAGGTAGACCACTGATTTTTCGCCAAAAGGAACCCCACTGATCCGCACCGCCATGCCTGGTGAAATCGAAGGCAGACCTGAAGAAGCAGACACGGCCAGCCGGATGTTCGCTTGATAGGCAATCTGATCAAGCGAGTCCTTCAGCGTAATCGTTTCGACAAGCTTGGTGATATCATATTTGTCATCGACAATGACCTTGTAAGTCATGGCATCACCAGCTTTTGCCCCGGCTTGATCCGGTTCGGATCACTGCCGATGATTTTCGTGTTGAGCTTGTAAATCTCGTTCCACTTGGAACTATTTCCAAGCTCAAACTTGGCTATTTTGGAGAGGGAATCCCCGGCTTTGACGGTGTATGTCTTGCTACTTTTTTTCAGATCAGTACGTGAACTAGCCTTACTCCCAGTAGCGCCTGAACCCATCTTCTCCACTTTGGAATCTCGCCACGTTCGCAGGGTCACGTCGAAATATATATCTCCCGGCTCCCCGCCGCGAAAACTCGAATTGAGTGAAATCAGAAACACAGGTACGTTCACTCCGGTTCCCGAGATGATAAAACGCATCGGTTGTTTGGAGATGAGAAAGTTGTTCAGCACATTCAGCGCCACGCGTGGATCTAGAAAATACTTCTCGTCCATGCAATAGGACGGATCATATACTTTTGGAAAAAAAGAAGAGAAGGTGATCTCCTTCACCTTCTCCCCTTGTGCAAAATCAAACTCGCCATGCTCCAGCATATTAATCGTTTCGTACCCCTTGGATCTGGAAATGTTGACTTCTTCCGGGTTCACCGGGAATACAAACGAAGTACTGCCGTCCTTCAACGTGAACGACATTTCATTAGGACCAACTTTATCTTCAAGTACAGACATATCTGCGGCCTCCTTTCTGCTTAGGCCATAATCGTTTTGCGATTTTGCATCGCCCGGCGGAGCTCGTTCGAGATCCGTTGCCCCACTTGTTGAGTCACAGCGTCGTAATCAATCGCGTTCTCCCGAACGGTCACTTGTACTGTGCCTGGTGCAACATTCACCGAAATCTGGTTGGTCGTTTCCGTTTTGAAATCCTTAAGGTAACCTGCCAAACTGCTCATCTGTTCTTCGGAAATACGCACGGTGAGCGGCGAAGCTTTACCGCTCGGCTGCCCCGTTTGATTTGTCGCCATCGCTTGGGATTGCATAACGCTTGTTCCCATCAAACCTACCGATGTTGATGAACCAAATCGATTGTTCATATAGGCTTCGGGTCCGGTGATCGATAGAAATTCTGGCCTGTATGATGGCGGCATCTGCGGTGTTGGAGGTACGGAAGGTGTTGAAGCGACTGTTACAGCGGGAGTGCCCTGTTCTTCTTTTTTCGATCCAAAACCGAAGAAATTAGAAAATCCCTCAGTAAGACTCTTTGTTTTCTCAGAGACGAAGTCAGCGGCACCCGATAATGCGTTCCCTAACCCTTCCGATGCATTGGAAACAAAGTTACCGATATCCTTTGCCTTATCTCCAATCCAGCCTCCCACTTCACCACCAGCCCAACCACCAACTGCACCACCAATATAAGTACCGATCCCCGGCAAAATAAAACTACCAATGGCGCTACCAATCGCCGTACCCGCCGTTCCGCCAATCATGTTCCCCACAGCACGGCCTCTTTCCTCGGCAGGTGCATTGGCGATATTAGCGACATCCGCCAACATGCTGATTGGACCAAGCAATTTCTTTGCACCTTTGGCAAAGCCACCACCCAACTTGCCTAACATGCCATCTCCCAAAAGGAGATCAGACATTCCCATTGGTGAAGAGGACATGAGTCCAGAAACTAGATTTGATCTTCTACCACCACCAATTCCCCGGTTTCGGTTCATATTTCTTGCTTCATTTACAGCACGATCCGAAGTGTCTGTAAGGATTCTGGGGACATTTGGCCTTGGCACAGCTGCAGGGCTCGATGCTCTCGAAGCAGATCTTCTTCCTCTTCCACCAGCCACTCTCCGAGTGGGCGCATTTCGAGAAACGTCTCCGCCATTTCTACTATTAGTGCGTGTTTGACGGTTACCTTTAGTTGCTGTTCTTCGAACACTTCCTACTCGACCACCGCCAGAGCAACAGCAACATTTAGCTGCAGGACTTGTGGTTGGATCAGTTGTATTACTCCCTTTCTTTTTAGTAAATAAGCCTTTAATTTTTTCGAATTTATCCACGAAGTTATCAATGAGATCATTAAAATTATTAGCCATTTCTACGTATTCATTGGCTTTCTCCAACCAACTCTTATCTTCTTCCTTCGCCACATTTTTCACTGTATTGTTGTTGTTCCCAATATTCAACGCCAACGATGGCCCGCTAGCCGGGATCATTTTCCCCATCGCCACTTCAACCTTTTGCTTCACCTCGACCGACACCGTTCCAGAAGCCTTTACTAACTGATTGCGGAAGCTATTCAGTTTGATCAGCGCACGATCCAAAGCCGGACTTAGCTGATCGTCCAATCCAATTCTCGGTGTGATCCGCAAGCGGCTCAAACGGACAGCTGTACTATAGATGCTTTCCAGTCTGCGTCCGGTGGTTCTCAGCTCATCATTCACTTTGATCAGCCCTTGATACCGAACCCGGTTCAAGCGATCTGTAGAACGTTGAATCTGATCGAGGTAACGAAGCGTCGTTTTCATTTGTGTGTTCGACTGGGATAACCCGATAATCATTTCTGCCATTTGTTTCACCTCCTGCCTTTTCAATTAACGATTCATTTGAGCAGATATTGCCGCCATCTCTTCTTCCGAGAACGCGAGCAACAACGAGCGCTCCCCGCGCGGCAAAGACCAGAACTCTCCGGGACGGAGATGATGACGCACCCACATGTGATATAGGAACGTGGTCATCCCGCCGGAGTGAATCAGTTTTTTAGGTCTTCAATCTCCACGCCGAAGCCGGACAGTTCAAGCACTTTATCCCCAACCGCATCCAGTTCACCAGCCAGCAACATACGGCGCACCGCCTGCTCTCCACCCGACAGCTTCATCCGTCCTGTGATGCGATTGTCTCCCCAGCCGGACAGCTCCAGTCCGCGGACACTCATTTTCACCGTGGCCTCGGAGATCAGCAGGGCGTTAAACGTTTCGGTATCCACCTTTTCCTCGGTGCGGCCTTTTGTCGTTTTGCGGATCGTACAGCGCTCGCGAATCTGGTCTACTTTGGAAGACGTCAATCCGCGCAAGGTGAGCAGCAGATCCAGACGCTGGATACGCACATTTTCTTCTGGCAGACGTTCTGCCGCTTCAAACAACTGATCTAAAATCTGCTCTTCGGACAAATTTTCATTCATACTCATCGGTTAAAATCTCCTTTTTCTCATGTATTCTCTGAATTCGATGTGCTTCCGTGTGTATTTCATAATCATCTCAAGACACAAAAAGACCGAGGGGTTCTCGGTCTGCTTCAGTGTCCTTGCTTATTGTGAACAAGTTCAATAACCTTTCATAAAAATCAGTTCGCTACAATCGGATTCAGCAATTCGAACCCTTCAAAGGTAAAGCCCGTTTCTTCCGGCACTTCCTCACCTGCCGTCCAGTTCGCCAGCTGAATTTTATCTACCATGCAACCTTTCAACAGTACACTTTCATGTCCGTACGACTCGGGATCATCCAGCTTGGAGATAATTTGAAATTTGGTAAAGCCGCGCTTGATCATATCGGACGTAACCTTGTAACCTGTCATCGTACCTGTACCTTTTTTAGCACCGTTTTTGTGAACCTTCCACTCGTTGCCGACCAGATTCAGCTCACGTTTCTCAATCTCTACGCTGGCCTCCAGCTTGTTAATATTGGTCTGCCACACACCATCCATATGCAATTGACCGTGGGTACCGAGAATCACTCTTGATGCATCCAACATGTATATTTCCTCCTTATTATGGTTGAGTGGTTATTGTTCACATATCATAACGACGCCATCAGAAATCCTCCGAATCACTGTATCCCTAGAATTTCGCTGTCCTCTCCGTTATTCGTGTAAACCAACCACTCAACATGTCCTTCTACTTTTTCACAAAACTATCTACTAGCCTGTTAGCCTGTTATCAAGCCTTTTACCTTATTGCACGTAAAACGTACCAAACAACTGCTCCATCACATCCGTCAGCTTCACATTCCATTGCAGGAATACCTGATCTGCCTCCGGTTTCAGCACAGGAACATCACCGTAATACGCCGGGTCGAGAACAACATCATACCCTTCGGCTTCGATAACATTACTCTGTGCAAGCAACGCCAAATAGGCCTTCATCGCACCAATCAGTGCCTGACGACCTTCTTCGGTATTGTTCACTTTGCCGATATACGTATCTTCTGCGGAGCGCTGCAAATCTGTATTAATCACATCCATGACCCGGATCGACCGGATTTTTTTCCACGCATTATTTTGTCCGGCAGCAGGGGTAACCAGAGTATTCACGCCACGAAGAGCTTTAACCCGTCGTCCATCGTGGAAGAAAATAAATACGCCATTCTGTACAGCCTGCTCCTGTTCGGCGCGTGTCCAGCGGCGTGTAACATCATCGAACGGTGCTGCCGCATATGTCGTGGATTCGTTCAGACGTTGTCCGGCGATAAGACCCGCAACATAAGCAGAGGTCTGTGCGGAGCTATAGAAAGCATCGCCCAAACGCACGCCCGTGCCCACATTAATCACACCTTCATGGTTCAGCGTAAGAGAGCGTGCTGCAGCCTTCTGAGCTGCCGAAGCAGACGTATCATCTGCCGTAGAGCCACCGAATACGGCCATGACTGGCTTGCCTTCACTGCGTACCCGTTTGACCCATGCCGCAAAGCTCGCAAGCAACGCTGCATCCGCCGCATGATCCAGGGCAAGCACATCAAACTGCTCTCCTTCCAGCGCGCCCTGCAAAGCAATGTACTCTGCATTCGTCAGTGCATCATTGCCGCTTACACCACCTTTGAAAGCCGCACCCGATACGTTCGCAACCTCCCCAGTCCCTTCTCCAATCGCCTGAGCCGTGATCCATAGATTTTGCTCATCGGCATTGATCTCTTTGGCAAGGGCTGCCGCTGTAACATCTGCCGTCAAGAGAGCATACAGCATGCGGTTGCCTTCAAACAGGCGCACTTCAAACTTCGTATTGTCGATCACACCCGGCTGAATCGTTACATAGAAGCCATTCGCACGGTCGCCCGGATATTTTGCATCAATCTGGAGCACATCAGCACCACCGCCGTCCTTCAACGTCAGCGTGGCTGCTTTCGCTGCAGAACTTGCCACCCGATAAGCGAGCAGTTTCTTCGGTCCGCCGAGCAAAGCCAGTTTCAAAGATGTATAAGCCGTACCGTTATCCATTGCATCGGCCGCAAATGTACGTTCAATTGCCGTTTCACTGCTTACTTCCACAAACGTGCCCACCGGACCCCAGTTAGCCTTGACCGGCACAACGACCGTTCCACGACTGCCTGCCTGAATTGCTGAAGACGCTGCCGCCTGAAAATTCATATACAAACCCGGAAGGACCGGACGATTTGTTTGTTCCCAAGTTCCACCTGCCATTATTCATTCACCTTCGCTTTCAAAAATTGGTTGATTCTTGCCTGTGCTTCTTCAATGGAAAACGTCTGTTGCGCCGCTTCGTGCAGCGCACCAGCCAGCACCTCTGCCTTCACGGCAAAGAGGGCTTCCGAATGATTCATCAGTTCAGCCCGCGTATACTGCGGGGAAACTGGTGACTTTTTTTTCATAAAGCTTGCCATGTATTTCTCACCTCGTTGGTTTAACAAAGTTCAAATGATCTCGTCTCACCTATTAATTTTTAATCCTATAATCGATGAAATATCTACTTTTGAAGCAGTCTTTCTGATACTAATCAGTCTACAAAAGCTACGATATAAAACGATCTGAAACTACCCGTTAGTGATAGCTTCTCTGGGACTTACTTTTACTCTATTCCTTTGTTATGGTGGATCTCACGCATAAGCGGTGCACTTGTAACCGGACGACGGATACGCTGTGTTAATGTCAGACGAATCTGTCCATTCAGATACGCATCGGCTTGCAAATCTGCTGTTACCTCATCTACTGTCACATACCGTGTATGACTCTCGCCCATCGCGTTAGCTCCAGCTTCCTCGTTATCCAATGGAGTCATTGGAATCCGCGATTGAAGTGCCAATTGCTGGACCAGGTGGCTTGCCGCCTGATCTGTCAGACCTGTATCATCGGTGAGAACATGCCCGATCCACTGTTTGCGTACTTCAAGCGCCGATGTTCCGGCCACTGCGGTACTGTACCCGCTTAAACGCCACAGTACAGACGGCATCCTATACCCACCTGGCCAACTATTGGCATACACAGACCAATTCGATCCCAGCTTGTTCGCTGTCCATAGCTGCAAAGCAACAAGCCAAGGATCACCCGTGACAGGGTTATTCCCGGCGGCGCCTTGCGGTTCAGGAACGTATACACCAAAACGTAAACTACGCGTAACCATACCCGATCCACTATCAACACGGTCACTGTCCGTTGAACCCAGATAGAGGCAGGTAAAAGCTTCACCTTGCTCATCTTCCAGCCGAACCTGATGCAAGCCTGCGATTAACTCTGCTGACCAAGCCTCCACCTGCTCTGCACCCCCGTCTTCCGATCGGGCATACGGTGAAATCTTGATGATTCTCCTGTATCCTGCCCAGGTTGACTTGGGCACTTCTTCAGCAAAAGCAATCACTGCACATGGGCCAGACAGCACTTCACCCGAAGCAGGAATATCCTGCACGCGGCCTTCCCAAGCAGGTATGAGAGTTGCAAGCTTCTGCTTTAACGTCTTTTTGATACGTGTACTTAGTCTGATCTCTGATATCCTGATCTCTGATACACCATTGCTAATTTCGTGGCTTTGCTCATTGTTCATTTTATTGCTCGTTTCACTGTTCATTTCATGTCGAATAGACACATTCATTTCGCCCCCTTCCGCCGTAAAAGTGAATGCTGCCCGCATGTTACAGCAACCATGTGGCAGTTCGGGATTCCCCCTTTTTCCCACACTCCGTGTAGAAACCGGATCAAAATGCAGGGACAACTTCACCGCATCAAAAAGACCAGCCCTATTGACTGGTCTGTACATTAGCGTATGTGCTTTCGGTGTGTCCCTCGGCAATGGATCCGATAATACTATCTTACAGCCTTTTTACCCTACCGCGGATGGTGATTGGGTTGACTTGTGCGCGAATAAGGGAGGAAGTTGGGCGGTAAAAAGACGACACTTCTTATGTGACTTTTTTCTCTAAAGATAGACAATTAAATGTTAAAAATATACCATTAATAAAGTGATCGTGTTCTATTAGAGTGGAGGCGATTAAATGAAAAAATCTGATCTATTTTACATCTGGGTGTTCATCTCAAGTTATTTGGCAGGCGTAGTTGCGTATACCTTGGGTTTATTTCTACTTTATGATGAAAAAATGAGTGGTTGGGGACAACTTCTCATGTGGACCGCCCCCTCTTTTTTCACAGTAACTTTGCTATTATTTCTCTTATCCATTCTTCTATTGAAATGGATAAATAAGTACTTTCTTTGGACACAAACGCTGTTATTCGCACTTGCAGCCATTGTCCCCGTATATTCGATCCCTGTTCTTTCTGGATTTTGGAACTTTACAAGCATTGCTTTTCTATTTTCTCCAGAAGGAAGGTTATTCTACCTATTTTTCTTTATCTCGTCTCTCATGTCTTCTTATGGGGTATGGATCGCACATAAGCGTCACAGTTATAAATCATTTCTCATACTTTCTTTTGTTGTAGCTATGATGTTCGTCATTATAGCTGCTTGGCATTGAGAATCAGAAAGCGAGCTACCGTTTATGAGTAGCTCGCTCTATTTGTTCTCAACTTGAATTGCAGTCCATTTCTTCTGTCATTCTAAAACATGATTTTAGTTCAGCCTTGCTTGCGGGCTCAGCGTAATTTCAAACGCACGTCCCCAAATGAAATCCGGATTGTTGTATTCCAACAATTCACCATGATAAGTTGCATACGTCAGTTGCCCGTCACAGATTCGGCGAATGGCCGGGTTGCCTTGCCCGAAAGCCGGTTTGCTTGCCAGTTCAGCGGTGTGTGTCTGCATAAGGTCACGCAGCAAGCTTTGCAGATGAGCGTAATCCTCTTCCGAGTTAAACAGCAGCATATTCTGATCCGCCAGTGTTGCTACATTGGTATACAGTGCATGCGCACGCGAATAGGTACGAACATCGGCAATGGCTACCGCTTTGTAGCTGTAGTCCTTCAGGAAACGTTTGAACAACAGCGAGCCGTGTGCATTCATGGCATCCCGCAGCTTATATTCATGCTTTTCAGTCGTGATCAGTGCAAATCTCGATTGTGCCATGCCAACCGCAAGACCAATTTTGTTCCCCGGTGTATTCCAGGCACTGTATCCAAGTACGCGTCCGGTATATGGACTATTCAGCAACGCTTCAGCCACATCGACATTCGCAGGCCCTTTACCCACAAAATCAATCAGGATCGAAGGCAACCCCTGTTCCCCATTCGTTGCCAAACGCTCCACTGCCGCCTGTGCCTGGTCAAGCGCCGTAATAGCAATGATCTCCATATCCAACGTAGAATCTGCCCCATCCTCAATCATAACACCACCGACAATATCGACGTGATGCACCACATTTTGATGCACATCCATATATTCGTAGGTATTGATGATCGTCGAGCCGTGTGGCCCGTAATACTTCACACCATATTTCGTTTTCGCTCCGCCCCTGAATAACTGGTTCGCCATTCGAGCGACTAGAGCATGTCCCAGACCGTCGGCATCCGGCAAAATAATCGCACGATCCGGGTTCTGTCCATCCGTGCCGCCAAGCCATTCGTTAATCCGTGCTTCGACATACTTGATCTCGTTGATCTGAACCCCTTGGGTATTCGCATCATCCACACCAACGGCAAGGAAATCAATATAACCCGTACGAGCCAGTTGATCCAGAATGTAACGATTGGTTTTGAACTTGTGCTGTCTTGTATTATAGTATTTCGGTTTATCAAAATAAGTGGTCTCCCCATACTCTACTCCATCTGGAGAAACGTTATATCCTTGAATAATATCTTCAAACTCCGTGAAGGTCTGGCGTGGTTGCTGCATCAGAGAGCGAGATTCATTATAGGCATCCAGTGCCAAACCATCTGCAAATGAAGTGGTTGCAAGCCGCATAATCGTATCCATCACAAACAGCGGTTTGCGAGGGTACTTCGTTTTAATTATTCGAATGACATCCAGCAAATGAGTGGTTTGCTCGTCATATGACGGATACGTTCCCCCGCCGTTTTCGCGAAGCTGACGACTGCCGATTAATCCGCCATAAGCAAGCATATCCGTTGAAATAATGAAACCATCTGCCTTCGCTGCATGTTTGACAATGAAATCATAAATGTTGGACGGATTCCCGTAAACGGGCGTCGAAGTGCCCAGCAGCGTTGTGCCGTCGGTCGTCTTCTTCGTATCCAAACGGTTCTTGATATCTTTCAGGCTGGGTGTAACGATGTGAAGACCGGCTGCTTTCCCTTGGACAATGACGTCATCCAGATTCGCCGGACGATCATCGAGTGGTACATACAATACTGTTTTCATATCATGTATCCTCCTGTTTTTTGATATTCTTCAATACCCGATCAGGGCAAGGGCGCAATCACCGAAATGAAAAAAACCAGCATTTTGCTGGCCTGATCTTTTTCTGCGTGAGCTACTTTTCCGTCTCTTGCACATCGTTTAGACTTTGTGCGCTACACGCTACAAACTGCACGGCACATTGCTTCCCTTGCTTCTGATCCGATACTATCATCTTACCTTCTTTTCTCCCTCACGTAGACGGTATTGCGGATGAATTACGCCGATCTGTCGTCGGTTTTATGAGAAATAGTGCGGCTCTACCGAAAAAGCACCTGCCGCTTGGGCAAGTGCTTTTCTAAGCTAATCTTTTTAAGTTGTTCGTTATTCAAGGATTCCGGTTTAATCCATATATATCGATTCCAATTATGGCATATTCACACTGATCCATGTTCACGCGATAATATAACGGAAATTTTCCCAAATTCCAGGCTCAGGCTCCTCATGTTTGGCATGGTGATAGAAGCTGAACGGAAATTTAAATATATGCCCGCCATACCAGTCACGGCAGCGCCGATCCTTCAACCAGTATTCCAATTCATGTGGCAGAGCGCGTGAACGCTCAGCTTGTGCTAGTGGTAGCACGTCCACAGGAGATTGCAGCGTGGCTGCCTCCGGCGTCAGATCGATATCACGGCTCAGGCGCAAGGCCTTGACCATTTTGAGAAAAGGCGGAACGCCTTTATAGAATAGAGCCTGATATCCCAGCTCATAAAGCATGTTCAGCGCATGACCGTAGGTAAGCATATGTCCAATCAGATCATGATGGGCTTCCGCTTGATAAATTGTACGAAACGCACCAAGTTCCTCCAGAATGAACTGAGACAACTGAATCGGATGCAGTATCTCAGGGAAATCGTCATTATCGTCCAGCTGCATATGGCGAATCTCTTTTACTGTTGTATTCACCCAGGATCTCCCTGGAATCGTACGTTCAAACGACTCGATTAATTGAGCAATCTGCTCAATCTCTTCTACGGTGCCCCATCCTTCCAGTTCACGAAGGGCTTTGAGGCTAATCGCACCATAGATCACTTGGTGTCCTACCCAGTGCAACTCGCCAATCGTGTGCTCCAGCGCGTCTGCAATACGCGCTTCGGCTTCTTCTAACGGCATGCGCTCACTTGGTGAAGCAGTATGACTGATATGTGTCCCATGCTGGCGAAGCATCGCTTTCGCTTCGGCGGTAACACTGCCAGCGGCGAGGGCTGTGAGGCGATTTTCCCTCACCCAAAAGTAAGCCGCAATAGCCCCTGCCCCATAATGGGCATGCCATAGGTCACCTGTGCGTTCCCGACTGGACGCAATAGTCGCTAGTCCCTCTTCCAACAAACGTCGATCCAAGTGTGTCATCCCCCTTCAAGTTACGGAAGCCTCGCTACAAGCCGGACTACTCCTGATCTCCATAAAATAAAGCGTTTACTTCTATAACATGATGGAGTTCAGATACTTATTCCCCTTTTCCCCTATATCTGATCTAAGAACTTTCAACCTGTCAGTCCAGTAGCAAAATATCCTGATGAATGGCTATAATCCCCCTCGAATCGAAGCGTACCCACTTGATGTATCGTTGCTTCTAGCGGGAAAATCTGAGCCTTTTGATTAGAGAAAAACCATACTCGTTCTTTCCTCACCACAATAAACAAACCGTTTCGATCACCTACAGGAGAAAACGTATCACTGCCTTCGCCCCAGCGGGGTAATCCCACTTTCTCCAATTCGTGCACTGTGGCTGGCACATCCTCCGAAACCAGCCCGATCTCACACACCTTCAAAATATTTTCCACCGAAAATGCACCCTCTTGCTCGTTATTTTCCTTATGATGAGCGATCAACTCCACGATATTTCCGGCCGGGTCTTCAAAATATAACGAATGTGAATCCCAATTGGTTGAGTAAGTCTGATCCCGCTCTCCATCTGTGCTTAGCGTTACCCGTGACGCTGCCCACTGCTTCGCTTGCTGAAACTGATTCCTCGGAATCATCCAGGCAAAATGATAAAACGGTTCAATGCCCTTTTTCTCTGTTTCGGTTGCAGAGTTCCACTGCTTGAATATCATTTTGGTGCTTCCAGCCTTCACAGTGAAGGCCTCCTCTACAGGATTAATCTCGGATACCTTCATGCCCAGCCTAACTCCATAGAAATGGTGCAGTTCCTCCAGCTTTACGGTATGAAACAATACTTGTTCAATGATCATATACTTCTCCCATGCAGCCTCTCCCATTCACTCCACGGCACCAAGCCAAGCTCAGGCTTCGCTTCGTCTGGCAGCACAGCGATGAATTCTAACGAGTGACCATCCGGGTCAGCAAAATAGACCGCAACCGCAGGCATCCAGGCAAAGACATATAATTCCCCAATATCATCATCCTGAAAATTACGGGTGGGGATGCCCTTGTTTTCCAGGTATTCAACGGCATGTTTCATATCTTCCAAAGATACGTGAAAAGCAAAGTGCTGACGTTGCACCTGTGCAGGTTCCTTCTCCCACAGCCCCAGCATGGCATGGCGCTCGCCGCCAATCCAGTAAAATAAGTATCCGTGTTCCGGCTGTGCATTAGCAAGAGGTAAGCCCAGTACCTTCTCGTAAAAATGATGTGATCTTTGAAGATCTGCAACATTCAGATGTGTTTCATATAAACCTTTAATCACGCTGTGTCCCCTCCTTCTATTTCGTTAAGATGATGAATTTATTAGACTGAAATGATGCCCCACTTGTCAGCCTTGGATTACTCTACAGTGCACTCCTTGCCGCCGTTAACGTCTGAGCCAGATTCAGAAAAGAGCCCAGTACACGCTGCACCCGTTCCTCAATATCCTGACTTCCTTCGTATTCCTCGTAGCCATCAAACGTCGCTTCAAATCGTCTGCGCTGTGCACCACCAATGGAAATCCATTCCGGAGCATTAATACCATGCAGATTACGTACCATGGTTTGCATTTGGGTAAGCGAGCTTACCCCAACTGCTCCTCCAGCAGAGCTGATCGATAAAACCGATTTACCACTGAAATGGGCCTGACTCAGATGATCAAGCGCATTTTTAAGCACACCGCTTATGCTACCGTGATACTCCGGTGTAGAAAGAATGATGGCATCCGCTGCAAGCATCGCGGTATTCAATGTTACCAGGTTCTCGTCGGTATCTTGCTTTTCATCTGGGGCATAGAACGGAAGTGGTTTTTCATACAGATTAAATAAGCTCGCTTCGTGTCCTTGTCTTTGAATGATCTCTGCGGCATATTCACCCAGACGTGTGCTTGTTGCATTTCTCCGGTTGCTGCCTGCCAATATCACAATATTCATTACATTCACTCTCCTGATCGCTGTTAGTATCTTCTTACCTGCTCTTGTCTCTCGGCTTTGGTTATCCTTATTTTACCTTGATGTAGCTCGGCATTCGTCAGCTAATGGACTTAACTTCAGCACAAAAAAACTCAACCTTTGGGTTGAGTTCATACGACTTTAGTCTGAATTTTGTCTGAATTTGGCGACTCCAGTGGTAGCCTGTAATTCATCACAGTTCCCAGCCATTTCGAACAGCATGCAGTGCTGCCTGAGTACGGTCTGCAACCCCTAGTTTATCCAGTAGATGACTGACATGTGTTTTGACTGTTTTCTCCGAAATCACGAGCCGTACGGCAATCTCTTTGTTGCTCAGCCCTTGAGCGATCAGCCCCAGCACTTCGCGTTCACGGCGAGTAAGTATATTTAGACCTTCATCGGACGGAGAACGCGATTGACTAGAACTCCATGAACGACTTGAAGGACTTGGTTCATTTAACTGACTCGTTTTACTCGATTGGCTTGGTTCGCTCGTTTGTTGATCCGTCTGATTCGAACGTTGTAAATATTTTTTTCCTGAGGTATTCCCTTCCTCTTGCGGTGCATCTGACAGCATATCCATCGACGCCATGACATGCATCAATTGACTTGCAGCCGCTGGATGTAATTCGACCTGACCGGAATGCACATTACGGATCGCAGCGGCTAAATCCTCAGGCTCGATATCTTTAAGCAGATACCCCTTCACACCTGCACGAACCGCAGGAACGACATGATCCTGATCCGAGAACGAAGTTAGCACGATAATCCGCGTATGTGGCAGCAGACTACGCAAACGCCTGGCTGTTTCGATGCCGTCCATGACAGGCATATGAAGATCCATCAGAATAACATCCGGCTCCAGCTCCTGTGCTTGCTCCAAGGCTTCCTGCCCGTTCGATGCTTCACCGATAACCTTCATATCTTCCTGCGTTTTCAGAAAAACATGTAGTCCCCGTCTGACCATGACATGATCGTCGGCAAGTAGAATTGTAATCGGCATCATTGCCTGCCTCCTGACTCTATTCCGCTTCATACGGAAGTGGTATAACTGCTGTCACGGTTGTCCCTTTACGCGAAGAACTCCTTATATTTAGTTTGCCTCCGAGTGATTGTGCGCGCTCTCTCATAATCGACAATCCGAGTGAATTTTCCGATGATGGCTTCCGCCGCTTGGCACCGCCCTTCCCCTGATCCGAGATGGTGAGTTTCGCTTCACGTTCACTGAATTCAAGCTGTACGCATGCCGAAGACACCCCTGCGTGCTTCCGAATATTGTTCAAAGCCTCCTGACCAATACGCCACAAACCTTCTTCGATATTACGCGGTATGGAGCGCATCCCCTTACGATCAGCGATAACTTGAAGCCCCTGTTTTGCCCCATACTCCTGAAGCGCGCTGACTAATCCGGCCTCCAAACCTGATGGACGAAGCTGCATAATCAATGCTCGCATCTCCTTGAGTGCTTCCTGAGACAAGGCTCGTATATCTCTCATCACTTCTGCTGCCGGATGCATCGGCTCCGTACCGGAGAGCATACTCTCTGCACCTTTCGCCGTCAACGATAGGGAGAACAAAATTTGATTCACCGAATCATGCAAATCCCGAGCAAGCCGATTCCGCTCTTCAAGCCTCGCCAGTTCGCGCCGATGATCTGCCAGCTTCAGGCTCTCCCGTGAAGCAATGATATGCTCTGCCAGAGCCTCAAGGACTTCCCTGTCTGCCCGAATCAGATCCAGGGATCGTGATTCAGTACCGATGATCAACACTCCCGGTTCCTCTGGCGCATGATATGGGAGAGGTACACCCACCCCCGAAGCAAATTCACCCCATTGAAATTCAAGGCTGAATTGGCCGAATATTTCAGCAAGTTCATCCGCGGATAGGATGGCTGCACGATAGTGATCCACGATCCGATCCATGAGGCGTGTCCCTTCCAAGGAAAGGGGATCTGCCGAGTCCGTCCATACCTCACCATGTGCATACATTGCCTGTATATGAAATGTGCTATTCGTTTGTTGTACAAGCGCAGCGAACGACCAATCAAAATGCTTGCCAAGCAGCCTTGCAACAGTATCCGGCAATGCATTCGGCTCACTGCATTCATTGACAGCAAGACTTAATGCTGTGCCGAAGTCCCCGAGCCGGGCATAGAGTTCTGCCCGTCGCTGCTCTGCACGATAAAATCGCATTCGCTCCATTGCACTGCCAATCTGATAGGCTACCGCCTGCAAAAGTGCGAGTTCACTATCGCTGAAAACCTCTTTGCCTGGCGCTGCTACATTGAGCAGTCCCAACATTCGATCACCCGAACGCAGTGGAACTGTCGCGTGGTGTGTAATATCCTGCGTATCTCCCCACTTAAACTCCACAGCATCTTCAAGACGTTTGCAGTTAATGATATTGATCGCATGTTGCAGCCCTCCATCCCTAAAACGGTTGATACACCAGCACGTTCCCATCCGCATGGGCTCTTTATCGTTTCGAATTAAAGCTGGCGGCAAGTTATAGTCTGATACACAGGCATACTCTCCGCGTTCATCGATAAGAAAAAGCCATCCCGCCGTGAGTCCGGTTAGCTCAAGTAATTTGCCAACAACCGTATCCAGCATCAGACTAAGGTCATTGGAGGTATTTAACGTTTCCGCAATGGTTTTAAGCGTCACCATTTCCTGCATTCCAGCCTCTTCCGGCATGGACACTCCCCCTCAGATGCTCCGTCAGTGATTTTGTCCAAACCATTGTAACCAATCCTTCGTGGATATGAAAGCTTCAACTTTTTGCCTAATACTCAGCCAAGCTTCTTCCGTTCTTTTCTTGTGCATGACAGTGGTTCCATATTCATCAGCCCACGGTCGGACAAAGCCAGCGCCAATTTGTAAAAAGCACGGGTGCGAATCTTGGTGTAGGTATCCTTGCTCACAGGCGGATCAAAAACATGGTTGTATATTTTATAATCAAAAACATCATCGTCCTTCATATATCGCTCCTGTACCAATACTCGTTCCTTCTCGCTAAGCCGAGATACGATATGATCGATGGTATCGCAGTAAGCCTGACGCGCACGCTGGACATCCACATTATAGATCGCTGTTCTTGCGGTAGAATCCCCCGTGACATTGGTAGCTCCATGCAAACGTTCCGTATAACTTGCGGTCACTTGCACCTCACGTTCTTCAAAAGCAATCGTTTTATAAATCCGATACTTCTCCAATACAGCCTCCACAGCTGCCTGCGTTTTACGACGATCCAATTCCGGTAACATCAATTCCATATTTGCCATCGTTGCCATAGTCATTCTCCTCCTCAAGTTGATTCCCTCTATATTTCATTCCATTTTGACAACCCATACTGATACTTAGACTAATCCTCATCCCCATCTTCTAGCGAAGACAGTCTCTCATATAGAGTTGTTCCGATTCTTCAAAACGTAACGTTTTTTGATTTTTTTCTTACGTTGCCTTTTGGAAACGAGTTCCTGTTTACACCATGTTCGCATTTTGTTCGTATTTCTATTAGAGGATACCACTTTCTGGAGAATGGAGTAAACCTTCATTTCGGGTCATTTAGACGATAAAATAAAACCTTCGCTCTCATTTTCTATACCTTTTGGCATAATTGTTTCATATCTCTTTACCTAATGGTATATATACGATATAGTACAGATAATTACTGAACTCGTATAAGTCATTTGTTTTTTATAAAGAAGTCCATGGCTCTGGGAATGACTCCACGTTAGCAGGCGCACAGACGTAGTGCAGGAGGCGGAATCAATTCTGGAGAAGCGGAGCGTTCGCCTTTATCACCGGATTTCTCCCTTTAAAGGAGAACATGACAGAAAATCCGGGGATAACAGCGATCGAAAGAATGATCCGCATCCGGAACGGGCAAGTTTGCAGAACGTCACATGAGCAGAACGAACGGACTTCTTTATAATCACAAACACTTATGACGAGTCGAAGGAGATGCATGAGTTGTGGAGCACGCTTTTGGTCCTTATATGAAACAGTTGCGAGAGCAACAGGGATTCAGCATCAATCAGCTCGCTGAAGCGGCTGGAATAAGCAATTCACAGATTTCACGGATTGAAAATGGTGTACGCGGGGTGCCTAAACCAGCAACCATCCGAAAGATTGCCAACGCACTCGCCGTACCTTACTCAGACATGATGAAACAGGCAGGTTATATTGAAACAGGACTTGAGGCAAACCATCAGGAAGTGCCGGAATGGGCAACTTACAAGGATCGCCGGGACTTTAAAAAGATGCTGGAGGATGACGACGATTTGATGTTCGACGGTATTCCGCTGGATGAAGAGGACAAGAAACGGATCAAAGACGTGCTGACCGGTTTGTTCTGGGAAGCCAAACAGATGAATAAACGGAAAAAGTCAGGCGAATCGGATCAACGCCCATGAGAACAGGACACGAGTTCAAACTTATTGAAACTGCAGGTGAGATCATATGGATGACATCGTAACCGAGCTGATTCGCAAACACCGAACCAACTGTCCGTTCAGCATTGCCCGTGCTGTAGGAATACAGATTCGTTTTACGAATCTGGGCAAATCCACGAAAGGGCTGTATTTCCGCAAACTTCGTCGCAGATTTATTGTGATACACAACGACTTGCCCCCCGAATGGCAGCGCTTTGTATGCGCGCATGAATTGGGGCATGACAGACTGCACAAAGGAATTAATCGTTTCTTCCTGGAGGAGCATTCCTATTTCGCTCCAGGCAAACTGGAGAGACAAGCCAATCTTTTTGCCATTCAACTATTGACGGCCGGAATCACACCGGAACCGGATGAATCTCTTGAGAAATTTTGCTTACGTACCGGACTGCCGCGTGAAGCGCAGCATTTTTTTTACAGCATTTAAGAACATATGTTCTTTTAAGTGTAGTGTTGAACCTGCTTTACAGGCAAAATCAGATGTAACTTTCAGGTTACTTATTTTTACGCAAATCACGAGATTTACTCATCATAGTCTGTTAAAATACTACATGAGCTGTATAAACGCTCTAATAGATTACTATTTTGGGAGGTTTCGGATTCATGAAAAACTGGAAAAACGTTGTTTCACTTCTGCTAACGGTTTGTTTACTGTTTGGCAGTGTAGGCATTGCGGCGGCAGCAACGGATTCTGCTCCAGGCACAGGTAAGCACATCACTATCCTACATACCAATGACATGCATGCCCGTGCAGTTGAACAGTCACCTGCTATGGGATTTGCAAAAGTCGCAGGCATCGTTGACAAATATCGCAGCGAAAATCCAAACACCCTCTTGCTGGATGCAGGCGATGCGGTACACGGTACCACATTTGCTACGCTTGTCAGAGGCGAGAGCATTGCCCAGGTCATGAACGAAATAGGCTATCAGGCGATGGTACCTGGTAACCATGAATTTAACTATGGCTCGGAACGTCTGATGGAGCTGGCGAAGATGATGAAATTCCCTATGCTCAGTGCAAACGTAAAGAAAAAAGACGGAACTCGTATCTTCGAACCTTACCTTATCAAAGAAGTTGATGGTGTGAAGATCGGGATTATCGCCTTGACTACACCAGAAACCATGTACAAAACGAACCCGAAAAACGTAGAAGGTCTGCAAATCACAGACCCTTCTGCCGAAGCTAAAGTTCTCGTGAATGAAATTCGTAGCAAAGTCGATGTTGTCGTTGTTCTTGGACACCTTGGACAAGATGTTTCCAGTACCGATACAAGCTTCAAAGTCGTTAAAGAGGTGCCAGGCATTGATGTGTTCATCGATGGACATAGCCATACCGTATTGAAAAACGGACTTGTATCTGATCATGGAACTTTGATTGCAAGTGCAGGTGAATATACGAATTATGTAGGTGTCATTGACCTGTGGGTAGACGGCGGCAAAGTTTCGAAGAAAACAGCAACATTAATGGATGAAACCGGGGCCAAAGACATTAAACCAAACGAGAACGTTGCCGCGCTCGTAAGTTCCATTCAGAAAAAACAAGAACCGATTCTGAAAGAAGAAGTAGCAAATACTGCCGTTCTGCTCGACGGCAAACGTGAGCAAGTACGCACTGGCGAGACCAATCTGGGTGACCTGCTGGCTGATGCAATCCGTGATGTCAGCAAAGCCGATATCGCATTGACTAACGGCGGAGGCATTCGTTCTTCTATCGAAAAAGGCATCGTAACTAAAGGCGATGTCATTACCGTTCTTCCCTTTGGCAACCAAGTTGTGACCCTTAATGTAAAAGGCTCTGATGTACTCGCAGCCCTGGAGAACGGTGTAGGCTCCTACCCGGAACCAAGCGGTGGATTCCCGCAAGTATCTGGGATCACATTCAAAATCGATGCCGCTGCTGCAAAAGGCAGCCGTGTTCATTCCGTAATGGTCGGCGATAAAGCTCTTGATCCAGCAGCGACCTACACACTTGCAACCAATGACTTCACAGCAGTCGGCGGTGATGAGTACACGATGTTCGCCAAGTATCCAACAACCGGTATGTACGGTGCACTGGATGAGGCGTTGATCAACTACATGCAAAAGCTCGGCGCAGTCGATATTAAAACCGACGGCCGTATCAGCGAAGGCAAGAAAGCTGCTGTAGAACCAGAAGCACCGGGTACTGAGGCTCCGGCCCCTGTGCCAGCACCAACACCAACCAAGCCTCAACCGGAGAAACCGGTCAAACCAGCACCAGGGAAACCAGCTCCAGCCCCTGCTAAATTGCATATTGTAAAATCAGGCGAGTCTCTGTACTCGATCTCCAAACAATACGATACAACATGGCAGACCCTGCAAAAACTCAACAAAATTAAAAAACCACACTGGATTTATCCAGGTCAAACACTGAAATTGCCTGCTGCCTCTTAATCTGCAGCCATTTCAAATAAACGACAAAAGGGAGCCCTTGCCCAGATCACAGGCTAAGGACTCCTTTTCGTTTTCTTTTTCAAAAATAAATCCCTTGCATGCCACTTTCGACTTCAAAGTCGATGTCTACCCCCTGCTGAACTAGAACATATTTGCCTGTAACATCCGTACTTATGCGATTTACAGCATGGTTGAAGTACAATCACGCTTACGTTAGTTTTGCACACTTATACCCGTATCACTGCGATTAGCCAAGCTTACCGCAGCTTTATGAGCAAAAGCGAAATTAACCTAATCTTTATTTTCCAGCTGTAGTCACTTGGTATGATTATTTTCTGTAATTAGACTTTCTTTCTACTTCTAGAGTCCCGTTTTCCAAGGAACCTCTGGCTTATTCAGCTAAAAATAAAGATCGACATAATATTCAGTCCTATTATATAGGCAAATGTTATCTATCATAAACTACTGTGTTTTCTTCGCTTCTTATGCTACACCCTCGCTTAATCTCGGCGAATTTGCTCCTTCACGTAATTTACAGCTTCCTGTGCCTTCATACTGATTCGTTTCGTTTCGCCTGAAACAGCAAGCATATGGGCACCCAGTTCCACTTGTGCTTCGGCTGCTCCTCTGCCTACAACAATGTGTACAGGCAGTCCGATTAACTCGGCATCCTTGAATTTTACACCCGGGCGTTCATCCCGATCATCGACGAGCACACGAAATCCACAATCCATTAGCTGTTGCTCCAACTCAAGCGTTAGCTTCTGTTGATGCTCGTCTTTCCAGCTTACCGGGATGAGATGCACATCATAAGGCGCTACAGATACAGGCCACTGGATACCCTCTTCCGTCGCGTACTGTTCAGCAATAGCTGCCATTAAACGAGATACCCCGATACCGTAACATCCCATTACAGGTGCACATTGGCGGCCATTACGATCCAGGAAAGAAGCTCCCATGGCATCGCTGTACTTTGTACCCAGCTTGAATATATGCCCTACTTCAATACCTTTGGTGAACACAAGTGGTTCGCCACATGATACGCAACAATCCCCTTCAGCGGCAAAGCGGATACGCTCAACTTGATCCAGCGGAAAATCCACGCCTGGACGAACACCTGATAGATGCATGCCAGCCTCATTTGCTCCGGTCACTGCATGTTTCATGGTGGCCACATCAGCGTCTACCACCATACGCAGTCCAAGCCCTACAGGTCCAAGATAACCGACGGTGAGATTAGAATGCGCGGCGATAGTTGCATCGTCAGCCAGCTCCAGTTCCTCGCAGCCAAGCACCTGTTTCAAGGCAATATCGTTGAGTTCATGATCTCCACGGACAATTGCAGCGACAAGCTGACCATCCGCCAGATAAAGCAATGTTTTGACCATCTCTTCTGCATTCTTGCCAAGGAAAGAGCATAATTCTGCGATCGTACGAACACCTGGTGTCTCAACCCGTAACACTTCTGTGTGCTCATTAACTTTTGGTTTATTAGTAAGGATAGCAGGTGCTGCGGATTGAAACGCCGCCTTCTCCAGATTTGCAGCATAACCACATGTTTTACACGTCACAATGGTATCCTCTCCTACATCAGCCAAAGCCATGAACTCATGTGTTTCGCCTTGTCCACCAATAGTTCCCGCATCTGCCTCAACCCGAAGGAAATCCAAACCACAGCGTTCCAGAATACGGCAATATGCTGTATTCATTACCTGATAGGTTCGATCCAGTTCCTCCCAATCCGATGCAAATGAATAGGCATCCTTCATGATAAATTCTCGGCCACGCAACAAGCCAAAACGCGGACGGCGCTCATCCCGGAACTTGGTTCCGATCTGATACAAGGTAAAGGGCAGCTTACGGTAAGAGTTGACTTCGTCACGAGCTAATGCTGTAACGACCTCCTCATGAGTCGGTCCAAGCGCAAACTCTCTCATGTGCCGGTCCTTCAGACGCATTAACTCTGGACCATATTGCGTGTATCTGCCGGATTCTTCCCACAACTCTGCTGGTTGCATAATTGGCAACAGTACTTCCTGGCACCCGGCACGATCCATCTCTTCCCGGACGATTTGCTCGACGTTCAGAAGCACACGTCGCCCGAGTGGTAAATAACTGTATATTCCCGCGGCCACTTGACGAATCATACCCGAGCGCAGTAGCAGGCGGTGCCCTGTTGCATCAGCTTCCGCTGGTGCTTCACGTAATGTTGGAACAAGCATTTCACTTTGACGCATCTTGAATACACTCCTTGTTTATCAGATGGGTAAGCACTACGCACATGAAGTCTTGAACAGCAAAAAGACGCATTCGTCAGGGACGAATGCGTCGTGGTACCACCCTTATTTAACTGTATTCAGTCGTTTCATGTCTCTTGCTGCTAACATACAGTCCTTTGGGGCGTAACGGACCCTTCCGGCAAAGGTTGCAGCCTGTTATGAGACAGACATTCCCCTTTGCAGCTAACGAGGTAGGAATTGCGCAGCAGCAACAGGAATGTTACAGCAATCCATTCCCTCTCTGTTGAAGCGAGCCTACGTAATTATGTCCTCGATAAACGCTATTTTTCATTTTTGATCACATTAGAACATTTACACGAACTTGTCAATAAATACAATTAAACGAATGGGTCACTCGAAACCATTATGCCAAGATCCTTCAGGCGAAATTCATAACAATGGCTGACACGGCCCCAGGTTCACTGTAGAATAGAGATTAACATTTCACGGATCTAACATACAGATCCATGAATGGAAATTTGTATCCTTCATAAAGGAGTTTATCTTATGCCCTATATTATATATGATCTTGAATTTACAGTAAGCCGCAATACACGCTACTCCTCTGAAATTATTGATATCGGTGCCGTCAAAGTGAGCCAGAACCCGGATACAGGTCTTACAGTCACCGACACCTTTCATACGTATGTTCGTCCATCTAACAAATCCGTCTTGTCCACCGACACCGTTCAGTTCACAGGAATCACACAGAAGGATATCGATGCAGCCCCGCTTTTCCCGGCAGCACTGAGTCAGTTCATCGATTGGATGG
Organism: Paenibacillus amylolyticus; assembly: GCF_003719335.1. Classification (GTDB taxonomy): domain Bacteria; phylum Bacillota; class Bacilli; order Paenibacillales; family Paenibacillaceae; genus Paenibacillus; species Paenibacillus amylolyticus_D. The sequence continues at coordinate 396,756 of NZ_RIAS01000002.1, read as the reverse complement.
GCAATGAGCCTTATTATATGTGCTCTTGGGGACCAGATGACCGCAACAAACTCATCTCCCATTGCCGAACACATCAGCTGGACGTGGCCTGGATTACTAATCATAATGATTTACAGCAGCAATGGTCGCGGGCCATGCACAAAGAAGGAAAGTTCCGGCAACTCGGGCTTGCCCAGGCTCTTGAACTTTGCGGAATTGAGTTTGACGGTACACAGCACCGTGCTTTGGATGATGCCATTAATACTGCTAAAGTGTTTATGCACCAGTTCGACAAGTTCAAACTGGAAAGTAACTGCGCAGCGGATGATGAAGGCGTTGCTTCCAAAGTGGTTTACTCCAGTGCTGTGGATGATGAGGAAAAGGAATCACCGTTTGGCAATCTTGCCAATCTCTTTAAAGCCAAGGAGTAAGACGACTTCCAGACGTTAAACCTGTAATCTGAAGTTTATTTTGAATTGTACACTTGCCGCCAGCGCTCCAAATGTTCTTGCATCAGCGTACGACAATGTTCCGGTTCCAAGATTTCAGCCTCTGGTCCGTATCTGGATATCCACACGAAAAATCCCTCAGCATCACTCACTACAGTTTCAAACAATAGGGTACCTTCAGGTTCTCTGGTCAGAACGGGGCGTACAAAAAAGCGTTCCTGCATCACGCGGTCCACAACTAGGGAAGAAAATCGGATTTTAACCACGGTCTCTTCTGTACTTCCTCTCGAGATCCAGGCAGTACGGAAATAAGACTGGATTAAATAATCATTTTTGCGGAAGGTACGTGGAATGATTCGTAAATCGTGCAACCGGTTAACCTGAAACGTTCTCATGCTCTCGGAGAGATGGCAATAAGCTAACAGATCAAATTGATATTCCCGAGGAATCAGGCAATATGGATCAAAGCGAATCATCTCCATTTCTCCCTGAGACTGATACTTCCCTTCCATGCTGTTTTGTGAAATCCCTGCTTGAAGCAACAAAAGGAGCGAATCACTCGGTTCATCTCCGTCATTGTTTTGCCAGACGATTCCTCCCTCTTTGAACATTCCTCTGATCTGCTCAGCCCATTCCACTCGCTCGGTTTTATTCTTCTGACTTGAAGCTACCACTTTTTCGTAGGCACTCTCAAAGGCAGGCTTTAGCAGCGGACGAATATCTTCCATAACGTCTGCAAGCTGTATGAAAGCCTGAGCTTCCTCGTCAGACCAATTAAGCGGATACATGGCAAAATGGCTGATAAACATGTACCCTCTTCCGTGTCCCATATTGGCAATCGGAATATGCATTGCACTGAGGGCCTCCATGTCACGGTATATCGTCCTTTCCGTTGTCTCGCACCGCTCCGCAAGCTCCCGAGCCAGAATACCTGGCTTGGCTTGTACCAGCGTGATAATGCGCATTAATCGGATTAGTCGGTCTGTCATTTGGCCAGGCCCTCCATGATGTTGTTTCAAATAGTGTGATACAGCTCCATCCTCAACCGATATAGTATGGATATATACATTCGACTTGTTGTTTAACTTCACCTTCAAAACTTATGTAAACTGGTTCTCTCTGTACGGTTACCACTTGATTACGTTATCATTCACCTAACATTGCTCTTTGAGGATTATGGTGACCTGTTGTAAACGTGATTCCATAATGATAACGAAGCTTCTCGACAATCTCGGCTTCTGTAAAATAATCCATGTCCTGTTTGCGTGCAGCTTCGATAAGCAGTGCATCGGCATGACGGCGCAGCATCTCGCTCCCTTCCTCGATGCGGCCTCGTTCGTAAGCACGTAGAGCCTGCTTGAGTAATGGTACGGTTTCATTCAATTTAATCGTTTTCTCTACTTTCGGGTCTTCAGGCTGCCTTAGCATCCCCAGGTGACTTGTATACTGAATATAGAGTTGCTCCCGACGTAGAAGCACACGCTGACTTTGCTTTAACTTCCGAGTACTCCAATAGGCAGAACATATCGCTGCTTTTCCTGAGAGATGCGGTCCTACGGCAAATTCCAGCAGAATCTGTTTGCTTTCTCCCTTGAGTACATCGCCAAGTCGCAGTACCCAGCCAATATCCGTTTCTTTGGATCGGCATCCATAGATGCCTTTAAGCTGGACACCAAATTCCGGTTTGAGCAAAAGCTCTAAATCTCTCGACATAATTTTGGGTGCTATTTTCCTAAGTCTTTTGGCAGGGGCTCCGTAACGCCACTCTACCATCATATATACGGGATCGGCTCCCCCTGTCGGTATGGCCTCTTTATTCCACGAATAAGATACTTCAAAGACTGAGTTCACTGGTAGTCTCTCCCCCGATTTATGTGTATTATCTTCTAAGTTAGCAGGGTGAATGGACACTATATTGTCACGGAACATATGTTCCCATTACTTTTTTCCATTATATTAGTTTTATTCCCCTTGATCCGCCTAGAAGCGACAATAAACGACGAAAAAGCTTGGCTAATAGCCAAGCTTTTCACACCTTTCTCTATGACAAGTCCCAACTTAAACAGCTGGATGATTATGCTCCATTTTGTGCATATACTGCGCATTATCCGTTTCAGCAACCGGTGCATAAGTTACACTGTCAATAATCAGTTTGCGTCCGACTGGCTCACCATTTAAAGTAATCATGATCGTTTTCGTTGACGTGCTCTGGTTTGATACGTACATATTATTCTACTCCTTCATTATTTGCGATCTTATTCAAAATCGAAATATATTAATTTTAAGCATTACATTGCATATTTGTGAACAGGATATACCCGGAACGGGAGTAAATCTTTGTGTTTGCTCTGTCCGGGGTACTGCTATTCTTGTATTACCCGCTGATTTTTAAATTAAAACATTTGCTTTTACCAATTCTTCGCGAGACATTCGGGTAATAAAACGTAATCCTCTTGAACCCAACACCAGGTTTTTGACGTATAATGAAAGAGCGAGGATTCAACAAATGACGACGAAATCAGCTCTGAATCGATCTTACCGAAGAGAGAGGTGTCATTCATGCCAAAATCCATTCAGGGATATTTCATTCGGGTGTTTGTCTCCACATGCATTCTATTTACAGTCATACTCGGTTCTACTGCAAATGCAGCGAGTGCGAATATATTCTCGGATATTTATAACGGTTGGGAGCGTGTGTCGGAACTACCCGGGGAAGTGAACGCATTACAGGAGAGTTACAAGCAAACACTGGAGCAACTAAACCAAACCTCCGCCCAGCTCGGACAAGCCCAGGCGAATGTGGAAGCATTCAAAGCACAAAATGATCAACTCCTGGCTCAGAACCAGAAGCTGACCGAAATGGTCAGCAAACTTCAAACTGAACAGGATGCCAGAACAGCCACCGCACAGCGAATTCAAACCATGGTGATCACCATTGTTGCTCTCATATTGGGTTACTTCCTTCTGATTCGCGTGATGCGCTGGGGAATGCGTCGCCGATCTGGCCGACTATAAAAGAACAGGAGTTACTGCATGCATATACATCTGAACCATGCTGAAGCTGGCGGAGCCGGACAAGTGGTTACATTTTCACTGATCCAGGATGACCGCCTCCATATTCTGCATCCGCAGCAAATCGTTGCTTTTCGCGGGCCCAGCAACAGCAGACAAGATAAATTCATGAATATTTCGGGTATGTATCGCAAAAAAAAGCTGATTAAATCAGAAATTACCGGCCCATGTCAATTTGTAGCTGCCCTTCCTCCGGGATTCACTATGAAAGAAGTGCAGCTTACAGAACACAGTGATCTGCTTTATGATTTTCGCCATTTGTTCTTCTATTCTGATGGTGTCACCATGCAGACCAAAATTCAAAAGATCAAAAATATGCTGATTACCCGGGATGCAGTGAAGATGAAGTTTGCAGGCAAAGGAACCATTGGATTGCTCACACAAGGTCAGGTATGTCAGCAAGAACTGCATCCCACTGCCCCGCTTTATGTAGATGCTGGGAGCGTCATCGCCTACCCCGAGAATGCTCATCTGGAATTAACCGTATACGGAAACAACCTGGCCAGCCAGCATATGAACTATCATTGGAAAATGACAGGACAAGGCCCGGTGCTTTTTCAAGCGGGACGGGAAAACTACAGACTGCAACAGGACATCAATGACGAAGGTTTATTCAAACGTATATTAAAAGAAGTCATTCCTTTTGGTAACGTCATTATTAAGTAAATATGGATTTTAAAAAATGTGCCGATCCGGTAAATGATATGGTATACTGAACCCGGACAATTAAAGAAGAAAATCCATGCCTATGGCATGGGAGAGGTTCGCGAACTCCCTCTACAAGACTTGACCTGTGTATGGTCGCTACAGTCTTGCGTACTGATTTCCGTGATTAAACGTAGCTTTTACATGCTTTAGGCTTAAAGCTTAAGTTGTAAAAGGATACGGGCTGACGCGGTGTGCGTAAAAAACTAAGGACACTTGCTTATAGCAGCTTTTTTTAAAGCGGTTATTAAGAAGGTGTGTTTTTTGATGGATGCCAGTTCATGAACTTCTCTGTTCTTCCGACATTTCTTGCTTATATGCAGGGGTGATCTCAAGAAGATGGAGAGGTTTTTTTATGTTGAACAAAGAAAAAGCGGTCGTTGTATTCAGCGGCGGCCAGGACAGCACAACGTGTCTGTTCTGGGCAAAAAAACAATTTGCCGAAGTTGAAGCGGTTACGTTTGATTACGGGCAGCGCCATAAGCTGGAGATTGAGTGTGCAGCAGCGATTGCCAAAGATTTGGGTGTGCAGCAAACCGTACTGGATATGAGCTTGCTTAACCAGCTCGCACCAAACGCTCTCACACGTTCCGATGTGGAAATTGCGCATGAAGAAGGCGAACTACCCAGCACATTTGTTGACGGAAGGAACTTACTGTTCCTCAGCTTTGCCGCCATTTTGGCAAAACAAAAAGGCGCTCGCCACTTGGTAACAGGTGTTTGCGAGACAGACTTCAGCGGGTATCCCGATTGCCGGGATTCATTTGTAAAGTCGATGAATGTAACTCTTAATCTGTCGATGGACTACCCATTTGTTATTCATACGCCATTGATGTGGCTGGACAAAGCTGCAACATGGAAGATGGCCGATGAACTGGGTGCTTTCGATTATGTGCGCGAACGTACTCTGACTTGTTATAACGGCGTCATCGGTGACGGGTGCGGTGAATGCCCGGCTTGCAAGCTACGCAAAGCCGGATTGGATCGTTATGCAGAGGAACGTGCAGCCACTTGTACTACTGCACATTCCGCTGGAGTGGATGCATGATGAGAGAACCCGGAACGTTTCGCATCGTTGAACGCTTGCAGCGAATTGATCAGGATATTCTACCCACACAGCTGAGATATCACCGCAAACGTGTGCTGGTCAGCAAAGAATTTACTTTTGATGCAGCACATCATCTGCACTGCTATGAAGGCAAGTGCAAAAATCTGCACGGGCATACGTATAAAGTGGTTTTTGGCATCAGCGGTTATCCGGGTGAAACCGGGCTGACGGTTGATTTTGGACATATCAAGGACATCTGGAAAAGCCGGATTGAAGGTTACCTGGATCATCAATATTTGAATGAAACATTGCCTCTCATGAATACGACGGCTGAAAATATGGTGGTCTGGCTATTCGAGCAGATGGAACATGCTCTACAAACGGAGCCTTATGCCGGGCTCACAGACGGAGCCCGCACGGAATTCGTGCGACTCTTCGAGACTCCGACCAGTTATGCTGAAGCAAGACGGGAGTGGATGATCGATGAGTAAGGAAGCACGGATCCCTGTTATGGAGGTTTTTGGTCCGACGGTTCAAGGCGAAGGCATGGTCATCGGGCAAAAAACGATGTTTGTGCGCACCGCGGGCTGCGATTATCGCTGCTCCTGGTGCGACTCGGCCTTTACCTGGGACGGCAGTGGCAAGGACCAGATTCGCATGCTGACGCCGGAGGCGGTATGGGATGAACTGCGCCGCCTGGGCGGCACGCGTTTCTCCCATGTAACCCTCTCCGGCGGCAACCCCGCCCTGCTCGCTTCGCTGGGCGGGCTGGTTGCCCTGCTGCGTGAGCACGGCGTCCGCACCGCGGTTGAGACGCAGGGCTCACGCTGGCAGTCATGGCTGGCGGACATTGACGAAGTCACCGTCTCGCCCAAGCCACCCAGCTCAGGCATGGACACCGACTGGGCTGTTCTGGACGATGTGATCAGCCGTCTGGCTGCTGGCCCGGCCGATCGAAGCCATAGTCTGAAGATCGTGATCTTCGATCAGACAGACCTGGACTATGCCCGCCGTGTGCATGCACGGTATCCGGGCACAGCTTTATTTTTACAAACGGGGAACCCCGATGTTTCTTCGGCGGATACGCCGGATCTTGCGGCTTCGTTGCTGGAGCGTTACGAATGGCTGATTGATCAGGTAAGTGCCTCGGACGATCTGAACAACGTGCGCGTTCTTCCGCAGCTTCATACGCTGGTATGGGGGAATAAACGCGGGGTTTAACTATATACGAGATTATAATACGAGGCCTACGGCTTCAATTGAATACGAGGAGTTTATTTTAATGAGACAACCTGACGAGATGCAAGATGTAACATTGCTGGGCAACCAGAATCTGAAATATACGTTTGAGTATGATCCTGGTATTCTGGAGAGCTTTGATAACAAGCATCCGTACCGTGATTATTTTGTAAAATTCAACTGCCCGGAATTCACCAGTCTGTGCCCGATTACGGGTCAACCGGACTTTGCGACGATCTATATCAGCTATATTCCCGATATCAAAATGGTTGAGAGCAAATCGCTCAAACTATACCTGTTCAGCTTCCGCAACCATGGTGATTTCCACGAAGACTGTGTGAATATTATTATGAACGATTTGATCAAGCTGATGGACCCGCGCTTCATTGAAGTCTGGGGCAAATTCACTCCGCGCGGCGGCATCTCCATCGACCCGTACACCAACTACGGCAAACCTGGAACGAAATACGAGCAAATGGCTGAACACCGCATGATGAACCATGACATGAATCCGGAGACGATTGATAATCGTTAATTTGAGTCTGTAGATACTATTATTAGCGGGACTCTTCAAGGCTGAAACAGTCCTGATTTCACGGTTTGAAACGATGAATCCCGACTTATTGGCAATGATTTTAACCTTCAGCCTTGAAGGAATGAGTACGAAACGGATAAAATGTCAGTATGGTACATGTGGAGTTTTGGGAATGTTGTGATAAACTGTAATCAATAAGGATTATAAAAAAGAGTAAGGATGCGTCAACATCCTCACTCTTTTACAACAGCCGCTTCAAGGGCGGTGGCTGTAACCGGTAACTGAAATAGACCATTACCTTAGTCGGGGCGGTCTATTTCTTTTTGTTTTGATTATTCAATGCAATGACGATCGTTACAATCAGTCTAATCAAGGTTACTGTAAACCCTGCAAAACTGATCATCAGCGTCAGTACATCTTTTATCTCCACAGGCATCACCTCCTTACACAGGAGACCTAGGACGTGTCTTGAAACCTACTGAAGTGCATCTTTTACTGCCTTTTCGCCCCCTCCTGCGTCACTTTCCCTTGACGTGCCCCGGCACGCCTGCGGAAAACTTCCTTGCTTGGAACGAAAATTCAGCAAAATCTGCTTCCTTCAGCGTTTTCAGACACGCCCTAGCCGACCACCCATTCAAGCCATTCTGTTGTTGTAACTTCCTTCTTTGTTCCCCTTGTCGCTTCTTGCAATCTATCCTATTATGTAACAATATGCTTAATTGCATATAATCTAACATTAGGCGCTGATCCCTCGTGACCGCGACCAAAGGAGAACTGAACATGTCTACACAAACCACATTAGCCAAGGACGCCGCAGCGCGTTCGAAAGCCCCACCCGGATTGGATGCTCAAAGCACCGTATACCGGATACTTATTGCCATCAGTCTGGTGCATCTGTTCAACGATTCCATCCAGTCTGTCATTCCGGCAATATTTCCTATCTTAAAAGACTCCATGCATCTAACGTACACTCAGATTGGCTGGATCGCTTTTGCGATCAACTTTACCTCATCGATTATGCAGCCTGTTGTCGGCTGGTTTGCTGATAAAAAACCTACTCCGTCGATCCTGCCGATCGGGATGGGTTTCACATTTACGGGCATGTTGTTGCTCGCCTTTGCGGACAGTTATGTGATGGTGCTCATCTCCGTCATTTTTGTTGGACTCGGCTCCGCGGCTTTCCATCCGGAAGGCTCTCGGGTATCCCACATGGCCGCGGGCCAGCGCCGCGGACTGGCACAGTCTATTTTTCAGGTAGGCGGTAATGCTGGACAATCCCTTGCACCGCTGCTTACACGCTGGATTTTCATCCCGTTTGGGCTGTTTGGTGCCATTGGCTTTACGGGTATTGCCGCAATGGGAATTGCCGTACAGCTCTACGTCGCACGTTGGTATGGTCAGATGTTGCAATCCGGTTCCTATTTGCGTAAACAAGCGGCTGCCCGTCGCGCTCCCAATCCAGCATTGCGTCAAAAGATTGCTGCCGCGATTACGATCCTGATTCTGCTCGTATTTGTCCGTTCGTGGTACGTAGCTTCGATCGGCAGCTTTTACGCCTTTAATCTGAAAGATACATTTGCTTTATCTACGGAAGACGCGCAAATTTATATTTTTCTCTTCCTGGCTGCCGGTGCACTGGGTACCTTCTTTGGTGGCCCGCTCGCAGACCGATTCGGTAAACGTAACATGATCTTTCTATCCATGGCCGGAGCTGCACCGCTCGCGCTGTTGTTACCTTACGCCAATTTGTTCTGGACGGGCGTACTGCTGACGATTATTGGCTTTATCATGTTATCCAGCTTCTCCGTTACTGTGGTATACGCTCAAATGCTCATTCCGGGCAAAATCGGAACGGTTTCCGGTCTGATTACTGGTCTTGCCTTTGGGATGGGCGGTCTTGGGGCACTCGTGCTCGGGAACTGGATCGACGTCTTCGGCGTTTCACCCGTCATGCAAATATGCAGCTTTTTGCCGCTCATTGGTATCTTTACGTTCCTGCTGCCATCTGACAAGTTGCTCAATCGTTGGGCACAGGAAAACGGTAGTGAGGAGTAAGTTCTTTCGGCTACATCCTGGTTTTGATATGGGGTAATGTAAGAGTGATGAAATAGTTTCTCTCGAGATCGTTAAATTTCCAAAAATTCGCTTCCGCTCCTGCTTATCAAACACAAATAAAAAGGTTCCCGTCCGTATCTGAATTCATCCAGATCGGCAGGAGCCTTTTTTCATCATATCGTCCTATCTTAAGACTCGCTTCCCTAGTCATCTAGAGTAATCTCAACCTACAACTAACAGCCTGAGGCGGATTTGTCTATTTCAAGCGTTGCAAAATCAGCCGTTTTTTGTACAGCATTTTACCTGCCTCAGCGACGTCCTGAATTGTATTTTTGTTGCTGACGGAGCCGAAGATCATCCCCGCAACGGGTATTAACTGGAATAACTTTTTCCAGCCAAAAGACTCACTGTACGAGTTAAACACTTCACGCCATCCTTGCATCTGAGACACCACTTCAACTTGCTTGTCTGGATTATCGTAGTCAGCCAGCTCATCAATGATGGCTTTCTTGCCCACAATATCGGCGGAAGAGAATTGCAGACACTTCACGATAAAGATACGCTCCAGCGGATCATCGGGATCATACCCGTAACACAGCGCCATCTCTTGAAGTACTTTTAATGAAAGTCCCATTACCAGTGGAATGTCCGCTGCGATCGTTACGATGCCTCCAAATCCTGTCGCGGCTCCTTGTGCCGCAGCAAATTTGCTTCGACTTTCGGTGATGCTATCCGCCACACGGTCCAGCACCTCAAGCGGTAGTTTTTCCACACTCTGAATTTGGGCAGTGTTCTCCATATCCGTATCCTGCTCTAATTGGTAGATATAATCCGTTGTTATGGGGTAACCCGAGCGCTCGGCTTCCTCTCGCAGGAGCTTGGCTACTTTTTTCTTCTGAACAAGAAACTTGCCACCCGTCTGTAGATACTGGCCCACTTCGTTCAGGGCGTCGCCTATCTTCTGTTTGATCGCCTTCGGCATCACTTTATCCAACATGGCAAATGGCAACCGCCCAATCTTGTCCCATATGAACAAATCCTTCTGTTCCTTCTCCCATTTTAAAATCTGCTCAAGCTCCCCATCTAATATCTCGCGTGATTCCATATGTAATCCTCCTTAAGGTGGTAGTGTGCTCCAAAAATTCTGAATCTGACCTAGCTCATTCTCAGCTTAACACATCATAACGAAACACCGGAAATATGTAGAAAACAGTTTAAACTGAGGAGTTTTGGTTTTGGTTTTGGTTTTGGTTTTGGTTTTGGTTTTGGTTTTGGTTTTGGTTTTAAGCGTTTCGCCCACACCCTGTTTAGTCTAACGATCTCAGATGAGCTTATTTAATCGATATCGAGCTTTCTCCAATTCTAACGATCACCACAAACCTTATTTCGCTGAAAACGCATGATAAATGTCCTTTTTTACATCAAATTCTCCAAATAAGCTCTCCTGAGATCGTTAGAAAATAAATCTGTACAATATCGTCAAAATAGCGTTGCTGGTGATCGTTAGAATTCTGCACACCGAGTTCAAGACCTTAAAACTAAAAGTAATAAGTCCTTCAGTTTAAATTGTTTTGAATTTTTCGATGTAATGGTATACGTCTCTGCCTCTCCTCGGTTGCTTTCACGATCTAAACTTTCTTAATTCAGACTTCTAAGCTCCACACTGTATAGATAACCTTTATTGGATCATACATATCAAAAAGAGCCCTTCGTCAGCATGATCTGCTCACCAAAGGCTCTTATCTCTTATACTTTATCCAAAAAAATACTACTTCACCTCTGCCACACCTTGCCCATCGGGAACCGGAATTCCAAAATTCGGTGTTCCATCTTCATTCCAATGAATTACCTGCGCACGAGCATGGCGGTTCGGATCGTACAGCGGATCTCCCTCAATCTCTTTGTAGTTGCGCGCATGATAGATCAGAATATCGGTTTTGCCATCTGGTGAAACGGTAAAGCTGTTATGTCCCGGTCCATATTGTCCATTCTCTTCACAAGTCTGGAATACTGGTTTCGGTGATTTCACCCAGCTTGCCGGATCAAGCAGATCGGCATCTTCATCTGCCGTAAGTAGCCCCATGCAATAGTGATGATCCGTCGCACTGGCTGAGTAACTGATAAACAGACGACCGTTCCGATGGAGTACGGCTGCGCCTTCATTGACTTTAAATCCGATGATCTCCCAATCGTATTCAGGTGTCGTAATCATGACCTGCTCACCACGCAGTGTCCATGGGTTTTCCATTTCACAAATATAGAGGTTCGAATTGCCGTCAATGCTCGGATCTTTCTGGGCCCAGACCAGATAACGAATGCCTCTGTGTTCAAAGGTCGTGGCATCTAGCGCAAAACTCTCCCATTGGGTTCGAATTTGCCCTTTCTCCTCCCACGTTCCTTCAAGCGGATTAGCGGAATCATTCTCAAGTACATACATGCGGTGATCGAATAAACCCTCGTTCGTTTCACTCGTATGTGCCGCTGCATAGTATATGTACCATTTGCCATCAATAAAATGAATCTCTGGTGCCCAGATGTTTGCACTCATTGGCCCAGTCTCACGCTTCGCCCAAGCGGTTACGGGTTCGGCATCTCTCAAGGCCTCCAGCGTCGTTGCTCGCCGAATTTCAATCCGGTCAAAGGCTGGTACGGAAGCAGAAAAATAGTAGTACCCGTCCGTATGGCGGTACACCCAAGGATCAGCGCGCTGCTCTAGCATGGGATTGGTAAATGTAATGGAATTGGTCATGGGAATGAACCCCTTTCATATGTGTGTTTATGGCTTGAATCTATGATGTGCTCGGTGTGCTTGCGAAAACATATAGAGCAGGGTTGGAGGGGCACAGCGGACGTTCGCGGGCGACAGGGCCTTGGCGCTCTCCTTGCCCTCCGATTTCTTCCTTCACCGCTCCCGGCGGTGGAAATCGGATGTCAAACTCGCACTCGCGGCTCCTTTCTCCCTCTCACTGCTTGTGCCCCGGCGCCAAGCGCTCGTGCAGTACACTCGCTAGCTGGCACCCATCCTGCTTCGAGCCATTAGGCTGGCTCACCGTCTCACTGCTTGCGCCACATGCGATGTTGTCGCCAGCGCACGATGCCTGAGTCTAGGCACGGACTGCATCATGTCTGCGCCCCTCGCTGACCACCCTTCAAGGTCAGCGGTTTACTTCTCAGCTGCGCTGATCTGTTTGCTCCAGACCGCGATGCCGTGGTCGCTCAGACCAGTCATCACCAGCGCAGGCTGGCCTCGCTCCCAATCCCAGGATGGGAGCAGCTTCAGTTCTTCCGTGGAAGCACCGCCCCATGGGCTTTCCTTCCACGTCAGCGTTATCGTTTGTTGGCCATCAAACGTCCAGGTTCCCGAACCGTTCTCGCTTTCGATTTTGCCTTTGCTCGTCAGTGTATATGGCACTGCTTGCACCTGCCCGTTCACAGACGGATCAAGCGCCATGCCCTCCCACGTTCCGGCAATCATCGATTTCGGAATGTCTTGTACGGTCTCTCCGGCATAGCGCTCTGGCGACACGACAGGCCAGCCGTCCTTCGTCCACAACATTTTGCGTACATGCAGATACGGCCAGTTTTTATCGGTCTCGCCTCGTGCATGATGCACGATGTAATAATCGTCGCCATCCTTCAGCACGGAGTTGTGCCCTGGGGCAACCCAGCCCTCACCCTCGGTGAAGCGGTATCCGCCCAGAATTTTGGTGCCAATCTCATACTGCGGCAGGTGCTCCGTATCCAACATTTCATTGCCGTTCATATCCGTATAAGGCCCTGTGATGGAGTCGGCACGAGCTACCCGCACGTTATAGTCTTCGAACAGAGAATCATAAGACACGAACAGGTAATATTTTTGAAACTCGGGATTATACACAATATAGGGTCCCTCGACTGCGCCTTCTTCGGTTGCACGGTCTCTTGCTGCGATACGCGTACCATACCCCTTTTCCTTGAACTTGCCCGTATCCGGGTCAAGCGGTGCAATGTAGATCCCGTCGAAAAATGAACCATATACCATCCACGGGTTGCCTAAGGCATCGAGTACCGGATTGGCATCGATGGCATTCAGTCCGTCCTTTTCCTGACCAGCGGTCTTCACAACCAGTCCTTCATCCTTCCATGGCCCCTCAGGAGACTTGGAGGTTTGCAACCCGATGGCAGACTGAGTGCTGCCAAAGCTAGAAGCCGAATAATACAATCGGTACGTATCCCCCGCTTTAATAATATCCGGTGCCCACAGGTTCGTTGCTCCCGTCCAGTCCAATGCTTCCTTGGGGATACCTGGCAAAGCCTGCCCCACCCATTTCCAGTTGATCAAATCATCTGATTTTCGCACCATTACGCCTGGTTTCGGTTCCCCTGCTACTCGAACATCTGTGGAATAGACGTAGTAGCCCTGGTCTGTTTTGATAATCGCAGGATCGTGTGCATTGTTAATCGTCCACTTCGACTCATCATCCAGAATCGAGAGATCATACATTTTTGGTTCCTGCGGAGCTTCCGGAAAAACCGGAGGTTTCGCCGTGTCCCCGCCATCTGCACAGCCTACCGTACCTAGAAACATCAGTAACATTAATACCGCAACTCCCTTCCTTGCCCTATGCCGCCCCTTTGGTCCTGTCCAATATTTATCAAGTTTCCGCTCTTTTCGCCCTTCTCGCTCTTTCGATTCATTCCACTCTTCTCGTCTCTCCGGTTCTTTCCATGCTCTCCAATCCCTCATGCCTTTCACCCCTTGACCCCTGAAATCGCAACCGACTCGATAATCTGCTTCTGGAAGATCAGGAAGATGATTAGAACAGGTAACAGTGCCACAATCGATGCCGCCATGATCAGCGGATAATCCGTTTGAATCGCATAGGTCGCGTTAAAGTTCGCAATAACAAGCTGCAACGTTTGTTTCTCAGGTGAATTCAGATAAATAATCGGTGCCAGATAATCATTCCAGATGCCCATAAACCAGAGAATCAGCTGTGCAGCTACCGCAGGTTTAATCAGTGGAAATGTAATGCTGGAATACAACCGGAAGTAAGAGCTTCCGTCGATCTTCGCCGCTTCAATAATCGCATCAGGGACACTAAGCAGATATTGCCGCAGGAAAAAGATCATGATCACGTTTCCGAACAACCCCGGAACAATGAGTGGCAGTAAGGTGTCTACCCAGCCCAGCTTGGAAAACATAATAAATTGCGGAATCATGACCGTCGGATACGGAATCATCATCGAGGCCAGCAGGGCAAGAAACAGTTTGTTTTTATGTGGAAATCTTAACTTGGCAAAAGCAAATGCTGCAAGACTCGACGTAAACGTACCTACCACCGTCACACTGAGTGCTACAATAAGACTGTTCTTGATCCCGCTGAGCAGCGGGCCCGCTTCCCAAATCTCTTTATATTTATCGAACCGAAACACTTCCGGAATCCAGACCGGCGGCAGTGCGAATACATCCTGTTTCTCCTTGAGCGAGGTGGAAAGCATCCAGAGCAAAGGCGCAATCATCGCAATCGCACCGATGGACAGAACGATAAATATAATGGAGTTTGTTACTTTCCTTCTTTGACTATAAGACATCTTCCGTTCCACTCCTTTCCTCGCCCATTAATCCCCGTCGTAGGCTGATCTTTCGTTAAGTTTGAATTGTATAAGCGTAATCACAAAGATGAAGATGCCCAGAATCATGGCCATCGCTGAAGCGTAACCCATCTGCAGGTTGCTAAAGGCCTTTTGCCAGATATAAAAGACGATCGAAGCGGATGCATATTCCGGCCCGCCTGTCGGTGTCATAATGTTCATCTCGGTAAAGATTTGAGAACCCCCGATGATATTCGTCACTACCAGGAAAAAAGTTACGGGCTTCACCATCGGCCAGGTGATATTGCGGAAAATCTGAAATCCATTCGCGCCGTCCAGCTCGGCAGCCTCGTAATAGGTACGGGATACACTTTGCAGTGCCGCAAGATATAACAGCATTGTATAACCCAGACCTTTCCAGACGGTCATGATGATCAGCGCGGGTTTTACTGTATCTTTGTTCGCCAGCCAGTTGGGGCCTTTGATACCAAACAGATCGAGGAACTGATTCACCAGACCGTAGTCTCCGTTGTACGCCCAGTTCCACATGATGGATACCGCCGCCAAGGAAGAGATAACCGGTATGTAGTAGATCACACGAAATGTAGTCGTACCCGGAATTTTACGATTCAGCCCCATTGCAAGTAATAGCGCCAGCAACAGACCAATCGGAATACCGAGCATCAGGTAAAACGTATTAAACATGGCCTTGTAAAAAAGATCATCGGTCAACAAGTCTTTGAAATTGGCAAGCCCGATAAAGTTCATCTGCCCCAGTCCGTCCCAATCGGTAAACGAACCATAGAGGGAATAGAGGAACGGGAATAATACAAAGATCACAAGCCCCAAAACGGGGGGCAAAATAAACAAGTATCCATACATCATCTCTTTGCGATACAAACTCGATTTCGTATTCACGTGTTCACCCCTGTTTCTAAGATCAGCATGTGGCATACATCGATTGGCCTTTTTGAATCCTGGCTTCTGCTCTGTTCCGGTCAATACATGCCACATGCTCGTATGGAATCTGGAAAATAAAATTAAACTAAACGTTTACATCGTTCATTCCGTTACAACGTGTAAAAAATAGCTCATCTTAAATCATCTAACAAACAAATGCCAGCAGCATCGGTTCAGGCTGCTGGCATCCCTTGTCTATCTATTTATTCTGAGATTTCTTCTCCTGCTCCACTGCTTTGTCCAGCAGCTTCTGCATTTTGGGCTGTTGTTGCTTCACATAGTCAGCGGCAGTCATCTTGCCATCGAGTACCGGCTGAATGTCGGTGAAGAACATGTCGTACCACTCCGCGTTGTACGTATAGTTGCCTGGCAACGCACGTCCGTAATCTTTTACGATATCGATGAATTCCTGTTTGTTTTCCGGTTTGGTGGAAGTATCCTTCGCCCACTCATCGGCCATATCAAGCAAGTTCGGAATTTGAACCTTCGCGTCTACGAGTTGTTTCATGCCTTCCTTTGAAGCCGTGAGGTAATTCACCAATGCAGCAGCTTCTTCTGGATGTTTCGTTTTGGCAGATACACCGATCCCGAGGGAACCGATCCATGTGGCTGATTTGCCTGTTGATCCCGCCGGGAAAGGCAGCAGATCATAATCGAATGGAAGCTTTTCAAATGTACTCATATCCCACGGACCCACAGGGAAAAACGCCATCTCGCCTTTCATCCAGCGCTGATACGTATCCAGCGTTTGTGCTTCCTCAATGGAAGGGGTGATCTTATACTTGTTCTGCATATCCGCGAAGAATTGCAACGCTTCCGCGAATTTTGGATCATCAATCGTGACTTTCGTTTTGCTCTCGTCCAGCCAGTCAGCCCCGTTGCTCCATACAAAAGACTGCAGTGCCCACTGTACGTTAAAACCTGTGCCGAATACGTCCGGTTTACCATCCCCATTGGTATCTTTCGTGGCTTGCTGATTCACCTTGATGAACTCTTCCCACGTATACGGCTTGTCTTTGTCAGGGAGTGGAATACCTTCTTTTTCAAAAAGGGTCTTGTTATAACCCAGCGCAAACGGCCCCACATCCTTAGGCATACCGTAAAGGTCGCCTTGTCCTGCCATCTTGCCATCATAACGATACAAATCAACGCCGTACTTCCATATATTGTCCAGATTGATATCTTTGTTTTTCTCAATATACGGTGTCAGGTTCATTAGCACCTTGCTGTTGACATAGGCCTTCATATCACCTGGAGCAAAATAAAATACGTCAGGCATGCTGTTACCCGTGATCGCTGCACGGAGCTTGGTTGCGTATTGATCCGCAGCGGTTACGATAATTTTGACTTTGACGCCCGGATGCTCTTCTTCAAACTTTTTCACGACAGCCTGATAGGCTTTCTGCTCATCCGTGCCGCCGCGGAACATAAACGTCAGTTCTTTATCCCCGCTTGAACTCCCGCTTCCCCCTCCACAACCTGCAAGCACCAGTGCACTGACCAGCATTAGCAGCATAAACGTGACCCAACTCTTTCTCTCGACCATATGAACCCCTCCTGATCTGGACTTGTAAACGTATTCAATACCATGAATCAGCATTTCTGTTGTTAAATTTATCAAATCCAGATCCTTTTAGTCAATACTTTGTTAAAACATTTTATACTTTTATAAAATAAATATCATACTAATACGTCGGCCAGCCGTTTCCGTCCCATAACAAATCGCTAATGAGTAATTTCGGATTGCCATTATCCGTTGCATCATAAGCATGCCGTACGATTAGATTGCCGTTAACCACGTCCTGCCCACCCGGGCCTTTCCATCTCACATTACCTGAGTCCAAAATCGTGCCGCCACCGTTCATCATATTCACTCCGTTTTTGTCAACGTAAGGGCCCGTAATGCTGGTGGATCGACCGTAGACCATTTTGTAAGTACTGTTCACACCTTTACAGCAGGAATCAATTGAAGCAAACAAGTAATAATATCCGTTGCGATACGTGATACTTGGTGCTTCAATCGCGCCCCCGTTATTCGGACGTGCTGCAATCGAGAAGATGTTACCTGTCGGTTTCATCGTGTTTTTGTCCAACTTCACAATCTTCAGACCGCTCCAGAACGATCCAAAGGCCAGCCATGGATTGCCTGAAGCATCAATAACCAGTTCCGGATCAATAGCGTTGTAATTATTCGATGTATTAGATTGCAGTACAAGCCCCTCATCTTTCCATTGCCCTGCGCCAACGCTGTTTGCGGACGCCAAACCAATCGCAGATCTATTGGAGCCAAAGGTGGAGATGGAATAATAGAGCCAAACTTTGCCGTTATACCGTTGTACGTCCGGTGCCCACACATCCAGGTCTTTCTGTGCGGGGACAGCCGAATTCCACCAGGAGGGTTCACTTAGAAAAATCTGCGGCACACGATACCACGACGTTCCGTTATCTGATTTCAACACCTGAATTCCTGGCCCCGTTGAAAAGGTGTACCAGGAATTGCCCTCTTTGATGATAGTCGGATCATGAACGGCGATATCTCCCGATAGATTCCAAAACGCGGCTAAAGCCCGAGACTGTCCTGCAAGCACTAGCACCATCACCAAAAATGCAGGTAAAACCCAACGCCTTTTGGATGAAAACTTCGAACTGTTCGAGCCATGCGAATGATCTGAATCCCTTAACTCGCCTGAGCCTGATTCCACTTTCACCGTTTTAGAATCCTTCCATGTCTGCCACCTGGAACCCCTCCATGCCTTCCACTCCAGCCGCTTCAACTTCTTCCACTCTAAACTCCTCAACTTCTTCCATGAACTGAACTTTTCCATACCGGAACGCCGCCTCTCCTGATTAAATGGTTGCTTTGGTTCATGAAGTATTAAATCAATTTAAGTATAATAGGATTATAAAAGCGGTTACATGACAATTCAATGGTATATTTCAAATATATATGAATTAATTTAAGGTTTTATTTTAAGTATGTGGGGATAAAATCTCGTATAAGCTTTAAAAATTTCATTGTATACATAGGGTATACCTCGCTTTTCTCCGCTCTTTCTTTCGAGCATGTAATGATTTATAATTATCTGAAATAAAACAGTCAAATGTGCAAAAGTCTGCGTAAATAGGCTTTGTTCAGAACGGGGAAAGGACATCCACCTATGATTTATATTAAAGATCTGATGTCAGGTGTGAACATTTTCAAAGCACTCAGCTCCGAGATTCGCATTCAGATTATTGAGTTGCTTGCCAGAAACCAAAGTCTTAATCTCAATGACCTCGCGACCAAGCTCGGACTTAGTAACGGCGCGATCACAATGCATATCAAAAAGCTGGAGGAAAGCGGATTAATTGAGATTAACACGGCTGTCGGCAAACATGGAATTCAGAAGATCTGTTATCTTAACGAGGAAAAATTGATGGTTGATCTGCGTTCGCAGGAGATCCATAACCGGTACGAGGTAGAGATTCAGGTTGGGCATTACAGTGATTATCAGGCGGCACCCACATGCGGGATTGCTACGAAAGACAGCATTATTGGGGAGTTTGATGATCCCCGCTATTTTGCCGATCCGCTTCGGATCGATGCAGAGATGATTTGGCTGGCCGAAGGATATCTGGAATACCGAATACCCAACTACCTGAAGCCCAACCAGACGTTTAGCGAGATTCAACTCTCCATGGAACTCGGTTCAGAAGCCCCTGGATTCTGTGACAACTATCCGTCGGATATTTATTTTTACGTCAATGGCAAAAAGATCGGCCTCTGGACGAGTCCCGGAGATTTCGGCGATACACGCGGCACTTTTAATCCGGACTGGTGGCCTCCGCACCTGAATCAGTACGGCATGTTGAAGCTGATTCGTATTACGAAGGAAGGCAGCTATATCGACGGATGCCGGATTTCCGACGTCACACTGGATGATATCGCGCTGGATTACAAAAGTGATATCCACTTCCGCATCGCGGTTACCGACGGCCCTGTCAACAAACGCGGCCTGACTATTTTCGGAAAAAACTTCGGCAACTACGGTCAGGGACTGCTTGCGCGGGTGCTTTATAACGTGCAGGAGGACTAGAAAGGGTATGCTTGGAAAGTTTGGCTGAAGAATGCTCCTTATTGTAGAAGAGTGCGAATATGCACTCTTTTTTTAATGATATACTTATGGCCTGTATTGGAAAAGTGATGACGGGTGGGGTTCTATTGAAACTGGAACGGTTAGTCTCGATCATATACAAGTTACTCAATCACGAGGTGTTGTCTGCATCAACCCTTGCCGAGGAATATCAAGTATCGCCCAGAACGATCTATCGGGATATTGATGTAATCTGTGCGGCCGGGTTTCCTGTTGTTTCGCATCAGGGAATGAATGGCGGGTATGGCATTATGAACGGATATAAAATGGATAAAAGCTTGCTCGGCTCCTATGATGTGGATGCATTGATTACAGTGCTGACCAGCCTCTCTACCGTATTTAATGATGTGCGTGCACAGGGTACAATCGAACGTTTGCAGACGATTGGAGAACAGCATGAGAGACCGAACTTAACTGTAGACCTGAATACGTATCGAACTGAGCCCGACTCGCTTTCGCATCTTCGTGCAGGAATCATGCAACATCATGTCGTTCAGTTTGATTACATTAATTCCAAAAATGAGCGCACGACCCGAGAAATCGAACCTGTTCTGTTGCAATTTAAATATCGTAGCTGGTACGTTTATGGATATTGTCGCAGCCGGCAGGATTACCGGGAATTCCGGCTGTCACGGATGTTAAACGTGCATCTGACCAACCGTTATTTCGAACCGCACGCTCTCCCCTCAGAAGAGCCGTCCCTCCCTCCGCCTGTCGCACAGGATATCATGACAGATGTGGTATTTCGCGTATATCCGGATGCACTCGCGGAGGCGCTGGATCATTTTCAGCAGGCAGATAAACAATTTCATGAGGACGGCACCATGACGATGCGCATCCGGGTTCATGAGCCGCTCCAGGCTCCGTGGTTATGGTCGTTCTTGCTGAGTTTGGGAAGTGGTGCAGAGGTTTTAGAACCTGCAGCACTGAGGGATGTTCTGGAGACGCAACTACGAAATGCACTCAAACGCTATGACAAACACAATCATTGAAGCCACACTAGTAGTTAAAGTGGAGGTACATGTTCGGGTAATGTATTATTCGGCATAATGGCCGGATGAATAACCAAACTAGAGAGATTCGCTCAACGCGTATGTTACGGTATAACTCGGTGGATATAATGTTTTTGAAATTTAGTGGAGCCTTGTGAAGCATTGGATTTCTTGTGATGTAGATGTCTTGTGAAGTCTTGTGCTTTGGGTGCCTTGCGAAGTATTGTGATGTGAGAGAAGAAGTATGACACGCTGTTGTCATACTTCTTTTTTTATACTTATTTCAGCAACAAGGAAGGTACTATGAACATCCCATCATTCGCCAAAATAAAGGAGACGATATTCCATGAATCACCCAGAACAAATGTATCACTATCATGTTTGGGCTTCACAGATCATTATGCAACGCATTCAGGAGTTGCCGGCTACTGTGCTGCATCAGGAAGTGAACAGTTCCTTCCCTACTCTCGCGCATGCGCTCAGTCATATGTATGCTGTAGATCAGATGTGGTACCTCGTGCTAACCGGCACCAGCATGCCAGAAGCCTTACAAATCTGCATGACGCGTAACGGAGAAACGTTTGCCACAATAGAAAAATATTTCGAGCGTAATGCCGAACTATCCAATCAATACCTGAATTGGTTCAGTCAACAGACGGATTTGGAGCAGACGTTTCTTCTAGACAATCCCTTTGCAGGCGTACGTCAAACCAGTTTCGCAGAAATGGTCCTACATCTGGTGAATCACGGAACCTATCACCGGGGGAATATATCCACCATGTTACGCCAGTTGGGGCATGCCTCTGTCATGAACGACTATTTCAGATTCTGGTATGAAAATCCCAATACTGCGGAGTAATTCTCTAATGCTTGAAGTCCATTATGCCTGATGAAAGGTCTTGGATATGATGCCATCTGCTCCACTTGAAAAGATACTCACCTTTACCTCCAGAGAAGAGTTAAGACAATGGTTACAGGAGCACGGGACTACAGAGTCCTGCTGCTGGGTTCCTGTGAGTTTGAAGCCGCGCCCGGATACCCTTTTATATCTGGATGCTGTTGAAGAAGCGTTATGCTTTGGCTGGATTGATGGAGTCAAAAAGAAAACTTCCGATGGCCTGTTATTACAACGCTTATCTCCCCGCAGCCGCAAGAGCTCATGGACAGAGCTTAATAAGGAACGTGTGCGCCGCTTAGAAAGGCTAGGCCTTATGCAGGATGCGGGTAGAAAGGTTCTGCCTGACATGAACCCTGAAGCTTTTGTTGTAGATGCCGAGATTAAGAAAAGGTTAACTACGGACAGACAAGTGTATGATCATTTCGCAGCTTTTCCTCACCTCTATCAACGGGTACGCATCGACACGATCCAGAGCGTTAAACGGCAGCCAGATCTCTTTCAAAGCCGACTTGATAAGTTCATCCAACATACGAAGGCAAATCAACTGTATGGTCAGTGGCATGATAACGGAAGGTTGTTGCATGATTAAAGCATGTGTGTATTAGTTCGGCCGACCAGCCGGTTGAATGTTGACCCAGAACCCAACCGGTTGATTTTGGCTCAGAACAGAACTTGAATAATACTGCGCACAATGCTGTTTGTATAACACGCACCGCCCTGCTTCTGTTCATCATTCACCCTGTTGCCGAGTTTCTAACGATCACAGGAGACGCTATTTAGCCGTTTTTCGCTTGACTGAAATTCTAACGATCACCAGAAACCTTATTCTCCGATTGTTAGCTATTTTCGAGGCGAAATTAGCCTAATTTACTGAAAAAGCGTCTCTGAGGATCGTTAAATTTGAAAACACCCTATTTTCACCAAAATAAGCTCTATGGTGATCGTTAGCGCTTTAAGCTCACTCATCACGCAGGCTCTCCACACACAAAAAAAGGCCAGCCAGTAATTACTGGCTAACCTGATCTTACGAAACCCATCAGCCCTGCCCAAACTTTCCCCGTGGTTGGATACTATCCAGATCACTTTACTGGTAACTGGCTGGCACCCTTTCATAGAGCATACGATCAGTTAGATGGTTTTCTGTTTTCTTCAAGTCGGTTCAATTATCCCTAGCAGCTGACAGGTGAGACGAGCAAATTTTACTACACTAATTTACTTACCAGAAGGCTGAGCTTCAGCGGTGTACCCTGTTGGAATTTCGGCTTCTGCCGTTACTTTGGTAATCACCATTGGATACATCTTATCCGGATCAGGCTGCACGATGGAGTATTTGACAATAGCGTGTTTATCCTTCTCCAGTTTGACCTCATCAATTTTCAACCCGTATCCCGGATGCGGCATTTCAGCCGTCAGGGTCACTTTGCTTGTTTTGTCATCTACCTTGCTGATTGTTACCGCTGGTACGATCGCTTGCTGTCCTTCACCGGGATTCGTTGGAGCTGGTTCAGTTGAACCGTCATCACTGTGCTGATCCACAAACTCAAGCGCATTGAAAATCATACTGGCTGCCTCCATACGAGTAAGCGACTGATCTGGGCGGAAATTTCCATCCTTGTCCAGTTCAATGATGTTCATATTCAGCAAGTTCTGGACCGCAGACATGGCGTCCTTACTTAATTTTTTTTCATCCTTCACTTCATTATACTTCATGATTACCGGATAATTACCAGTCGTGTTAATTCCCTCATGCAGCAAAATAACAAATTGTTCGCGCGTCATCTTGCCTTGCGGATTCACCTCTACCGGAATGGACAGGCCATTCTGAGTTGCCGCTTGCACAGCATCTGCATACCAGGTATCTGGACTAATCTTATTCTGCGCGGAAGCTTCTGCATATGCATTTTGTAATCCAAATGCTTTAACAATCAATTGAATCCCCTGCGGTTCGGACAAAGCAACATCAGGTCTGAACAGATCCGCCGTTACTCCATTTACGATCCCCTTCGATTTCAAGGTATCCACAACCGTCTTCTGGCCTTCATCCTTAATGTCGGAAAATGCAAATACTGAAGCACCTCCTGCTGTCAAAGAAACGCATAGCGCAAGTGTTGCAGCCAATCCTTTTTTATGTTTCATTTCCTGGCACCTCCATTATGATTAGTAAAACCTGTTTTTCATCTTTTCATCCCTACAGACGGGACATCTTCGTAAAATGTTTCAGTTCTTTTCGCATTTGGTGAATACAACTTCATAACCATGCATATGATTTGCGGTGTAACGGCAACGCATTTTATGCTGTCATATCACCATGAAAAACCTCATTTACATGGTTCTGACAGAAGGAATACGTTAAACATCAAGGGTTTACTTCCCTCTCTTCATTCCAGGCAGAGTACATTGACAACAACTCATATTAGCGCGAAAATATAAATAGAAAGATTTATCGGTTGACGGATAAATAACAAACAAGTTCGCATAAAGTAAGAGGGCATGACACGCTACGATCAGGTGTCTGCCCTTTTCTTGACTTCGTAACAAAGGAGAACCCACACCTATGTCCAAAAAAGGTTTGCTGCGCGGTTATGTGTTGTCCAACTGGCCTATCTATCTCCTGGCTGTTCTTTTGATCATTGCGTCCAATGTCGGTCAGGCCTCCCTGCCCCGTATTCTAGGCAACTTTACGGATCAACTCCTACAAAACACACTCCAGATGCAAACGGTGATCCGTTACAGCTTATCGCTGCTTGCGATTGCAATTGCATATAACCTGCTGTTTGGTACCGGCCAGTTCATGATTATGAAGCTGGGCCGGCGATTTGAATTTATGACACGCGAGCGGATATTCCGCAAGTTTTCCGAGCTTAGCGAGCACTATTTTTCCAAACAGGGCAACGGCAAGCTGCTCAGCTATTTTATGAACGATGTCACGTCCGTCCGGGAAGCCATATCCAACGGGGTTACCATGATGACCAATGCGGCCTTTCTATTATTGTCCTGTGTAGTGATGATGCTGCTTAGTGGCATTCCGCTGACACTGATCTTAATCAGCATTGTACCGCTGCTCGCCATTCCATTCCTGGTTGTTTTCTTCGGCCCACGGATTCGAAAGCGCTCCCGTGATGTGCAAGAGGCGCTCGCCACAATGACGGAATCTGCCGAGGAGCAGCTTGGCGGTATCCGCGTAATCAAAACATTTGCCATTGAAGATAACGCTCGTTCACGTTTTGGCGCAACCGTCGATGATATCAAAAATAAACAGCTGCGGTTAGTTCGTCTTTCCTCCCTTTTCCAGGCGACACTTCCTTTGCTCGGTGCAACGTCTCTCGTGATTTCGCTGCTGATTGGCGGCATGCTAACGATGCAAAACTCCATTACGCTAGGCAGCTTTGTCGCCCTGACCTTGTATCTGCGAATCATTATGGGACCACTTCAGCAGATTGGTAATGTGATTAATACGATGCAGCGCTCGGGAGCCTCACTCGAAAGAGTAAATGATCTTCTCAGTGAAGAGCCCGATGTACAGGAAATCCCTGAAGCGGAGACACTGCAAAACATGCAGGAAATTAAGATCAACGATTTGACGTTCCGTTATCCAGGCAGCTCCTCGCCTGCGCTAAAAAATATCCAACTCCAGATCCATGCGGGGCGTACAGTTGGAATTGTCGGTAAAACAGGTTCAGGCAAAAGCACACTGGTCAAGCTGCTGCTCCGTACATACGAACCGCCGGAAGGCAGCATTTTCATCAATGGCACAGACATTCGGGAACTATCACTGGACAGTCTCAGGTCTCAAATCGCTTATGTACCTCAGGACGGCTTTCTATTCAGCACCACCATACGGGACAACATTGCATTCAGCGACCGCGAAGCACCTATGGGTGACATAGAAGACAGCGCCAAACAAGCGATGATTTATGAAAATATTGTGCGTTTCCCTGATCGTTTCGATACGCTGCTGGGTGAACGTGGACTTACGCTGTCTGGTGGACAACGGCAACGTACCAGTCTCGCTCGCGGATTGATTAAGCAGGCTCAAATCCTAATTTTGGATGACAGTATGAGTGCTGTAGATGCTGTTACCGAAACAGGGATTCTCCGCAGTCTGCGTAAGATCGGCAAAGGCAAAACCACCTTGATCATCTCTCACCGTATCAGTGCCGTTCGTCATGCGGATGTCATCCTTGTACTGGATGAAGGACAGATTGTTGAACAAGGAACGCATACGGAGTTGATGGCTACCAAAGGGCTGTATGCAGCGACCTATCGCTTGCAGGAGGAGGGGTTACATCATGTCTGATGCGGTAAAATCGGAGACCTCCACCAAAGATCATCACAGTAAACGTGCTTCATTTAAAGAAATGATGGGCTATGCCAAACCGCATCGTTGGGCATTTGCCGGTATTTTCTTTTGCTCCCTGCTCGGCATTTCAGCTGATTTGCTACAGCCTTATCTGGTGAAGATTGCGATCGATGACCATCTGGCTGTTGGCCAAACCAGTACCTTGTTTCTCGTTAAACTCGCCGCCGTTTTTCTGGGGCTGGCTGTAATCAGTTTTATTTTTACCTATATTCAAAATAATCTGTTGCAACATGTCGGTCAGAGCATCGTCTCCCGCATTCGCAAAGATTTGTTCAGACATATTTCGAAAATGTCCATGTCCTTCTTCGACCGCTTTCATATCGGCAGTCTCGTAACCAATGTATCCAGTGATACAGAAACGATCAGCAGTTTCTTCACCCAGGTACTGCTTAGTCTGATCCGGGATGGCATGATGCTGGTGCTCATTATCTTTTTCATGTTTCAGCTTGATCCCATGCTCGCCAGTTATTCCCTCATCGTACTTCCGGTCATCGCCGTTGTGGCTGCCCTGTTCCGCCGCAGACTGCGAAGTGCCTATCAGAATGCACGCACGCGTCTCTCCCGACTCATTGCGTTTACTGCGGAGAATTTGTCTGGCATGTTTCTGATTCAAGCATTCCATCAAGAGGAAGAGCAGAGGAAACGGTTCAAAGAACAGAATGCCCTTCATCTGGAGGCGAACATTACACAGGCTCGCTCGAATGTCATATTTAACCGGACGTTTGATATCCTGGGCAATGCGGCATTGGTGATGATGGTGTGGCTTGGCGGTCGCGCCGTGCTCGGTGAGTCTTTACAAGTCGGGGTGCTGTATGCATTTATCAGCTACATTCGTCAGTTTTTTCAACCGATCAATCAGATTACGATGCAGTGGAACACCTTTCAGTCCACCACCGTTTCGATGGATCGGATCTGGAACATTTTGAACACAAAGCCTGAAGTACATGATCCGTCCCCGGATCAAGCTTTTCCGCTGGAATCACAGCATGTGATGGGGCAGATTGATTTTAATGATGTATCCTTCGGTTACAAGGCGGATCGTCCTATTATTCAACATATGAATCTACACTTGTATCCCGGGGAGATGGTCGGTATTGTGGGTACAACCGGAGCGGGCAAAAGCACACTGATCTCTCTGCTCAATCGGTTCTATGACGTTAATCAGGGCTGCATCCAAATCGATGGCACCGACATTTGCCACATTCCGCAAGCTTCACTTCACCGGATTGTGGGTCTGATTCAACAGGAGCCTTTCCTGTTCTCGGGTACCATTATTGATAACGTAAGAATGTTCAGGGAAGATATTACGCGTGAGCAAGCAATGGAAGCATGCCGATTTGTTGGGGCAGATGTGATGATAAGTCGTTTGCCGCAAGGCTATGACACCCGTCTGTCCGAGCGCGGGAGCGGGTTATCCGCCGGGGAACGACAGCTGATCTCGTTTGCACGAATCGTTGTATTTCAGCCACGGATTCTTATTCTGGATGAAGCCACTGCCAATCTGGACTCGCACACTGAACAACTTGTACAACATGCGCTCGAATCCGTATCCCAAGGCAGAACAACCATTGTGATTGCACATCGCCTGTCTACAGTCATGCATGCTGACCGAATTCTGGTCATGGAACAAGGCGCTATTGTCGAGGAAGGATCGCATCAGGAGCTGGTTGCGAGCCAAGGAGTTTATGCGGATTTGTACCAGCACGCACGGGAAGCCGGACAGCAGCCCAGCAAGCTGGGATAATATTTTTCACGTTAGTTTGAATCACAACATTCATCGGACAGGACAATTAGAACTGGAACTGCTAAGATTGCTAAGATTAAATCATTGTTCACATGTATTTGCACCTAAATCCCATCCGATCTCGTAAACTTAAATATAGGCTGACACGTCAAACAGGCCGTCTGCTGATGCAGGCGGCACTTTTACATATGAAGATGGATAGAAAGGAGAAAAAAATTATGTTGTCCATAACATCCGAACATCAGCAGGGGGAGATTCGCTATCATCGCGTCACAGCCATCTGGAAAGGATGCCTCTGCCTACTGTTCCTTGTCTTATGTCTCCTGTTATTATGGGTCATCATAGCCGGAAAGACCGAGAGTGTGGAAAAAATCTATTATCCGATGGCTGCTGTACTTGGCATGTGGATGGTCGGGCCATTTTTCTTTATGTTTCTTTCCCGGTCCATTTCGAAATCAACCGTAATTGTATCCTGGGATAAAGCATCTCTTCATGCAGGTCATCGCTCCATTCCGTGGAACCAGATTCGCAAAATCGAAGTTGCCACTCCTGCCAGAAGCAAATGGCAACTTTCTCCCTCACCCATGTACGCCTTGTATTTGAAAGACGCAACACGCGTTCATATTCATACGGATCATCTATTCGGAAAAAAAGAGTTGCAATCCTCCTTGTCTACTCTCCAAAAGACGTTACGGGAACATCAAAGACAAGACCTGGACTGATCAGTCCAGGTCTTGTTTTTGTATGATGGGTATAGATGAAAGTTGAATTCTAGGTGAGTTGTATTCTACCTTTCAAGCCCGTATCCAACTCGCCGAAAAAGCAGTGTCCCTCCACTTTAATTCTTATGAATACACTCTACACCTTTAGTATTGTGATTTCTCCACCCCAATGGATAAACTCAACCTATAATTACCCAGCGGCAGCAGAGCCTCCAGCAGTTCACCGAGCTGCTCTGTTGTTCCTGTTTGCACCTGCATCAGATAACAGCCCTCTCCACTGACCCGGTGGACTTCGACAACGTCCTCGCGCTCTGCAATAAACGTACGAAAGGCAGCATGTTTATCGCCAGAGTTCAGAAATACCGTGACAAATGCCTTCAAGCCAAGGCCTAGGCGGTCCGGGTTCCATTTTACCGTATACCCTTCAATAACTCCTAGATCCTGCAGCTTGCGTACTCTCGCGCCAACCGCTTGTCCGGTCAGATGCACTTCCTCTCCAATCTCCTTGTTCGAACGCTTGGCATCCCGAATCAGAATCTGTAAAATGCGTACATCTGTGGCGTCTATCGTTTCGTTCATGGGTATTGAGCATTCCTTTCACCTTGAAAATAGTCGGGACTATATGCATTCAGCAGGTTATGTACGACCTGAATCGGGTTGTATAACATATAGGATAATACTAAGAGAGAACCCAAAGGAGTGCAAACAAAATGAAAATTCAATTGATACGTAACGCCACACTGTGGCTGGAATACGGTGGTTTAAATATTCTGGTTGATCCGATGCTGATGGATGCCGAGAGCATGCCCGCCTTTCCAAATACACCGAATGAACTGCGTAACCCTAGAGTCGATCTCCCCGAAACCGAAACGGATTACCTCAAGCCAGATCTGCTGATTGTAACGCATACCCATCCCGACCATTGGGATGAAGCTGCCGCGAGCCAATTGCAAAAGGGTATCCCCTTGCTTTGTCAGCCGGGGGACGAGCCTATTTTCATAAAAGCGGGATTTACGGATGTAACGCCTGTCGATGTGAAGCATGAGCATCATTCGGTGCAATTCTCGCGTACTTCTGGTCAGCACGGTACAGGAGAGATTGGCAAACGTATGGGTAAGGTATCCGGTTTTGTGCTTGAAGCGGATGGAGAACCGGTCACCTACATTGCCGGAGATACGATCTGGTGTGATGAACCTGCGGCAGCAATCAAGCAATATAAACCAGAGGTCATTGTCGTCAATGCCGGGGGTGCACGCTTCTTGCAGGGCGATCCCATCACTATGGACGGACCCGACGTTGCCGCCGTAAAACACGCTGCACCTTCCGCTCACCTCATCGCTGTACACATGGATGCAATCAACCACTGCATGACGACACGCGCTGATCTAGCTGCGTATCTGGCAAAAGAACAGCCGGAGGATAAAGTACTCATTCCAATGGATGGCGAAAGCTTCGAGTTTTGAATCACCGGCGTAAGCGAAGGGGCATTTCTTTAAGGATGTTTAAGTAAAAGACCGCATCCCTTTTCTTTAGAGGGATGCGGTCTTTTACGGATACTTAGTGTTAATTAAGTTTAGTTTAGTTTAGTTTGCATGCTACTCAGATCAAATTAGCCTTGGCAAGCAAACGTGCTACCATCTGAGCCACCTCGGCGCGGGTAACGAATGCATCAGGCGCCAAATCAGAGTTGCCTCGACCAGTGATAACACCTGCTTCAATCATCTGCGCAGCACTCTTGACAGCCCAGGTGGATATATCTTTTTCAAGCCCATGATCCGCAAGAATCTGCTGAGCCTGAGTCTCTGATATGGTGGCGGATGATGTTGCCAGTTCCAATGCTCTGGCTAATAAAACCATAGCTTCTTCCCGGGTCATATTACGGTCAGGTTTGAAGCTTCCATCTGCATAACCGTTAACCAGATTATACTCATGGGCGCTGCCAACCGATGCTGAATACCACGCTGTCTGTGGTACATCAGAGAACATATTGTTCACGGCTCTCGGCGCAATTCCCAGCGCTCGTGTAATGATTGTGGCAAACTCGGCGCGGGTCATCTGCTGATCCGGACTATAATTTCCATTTCCTGTTCCCTCAATGATCATTCTGGAGCCCATATCATTTACGGTGTTCTGTGCCCAATGCCCAACCACGTCCTTAAATTGAACGGGATTCAGAATCAGGGCATACGTGCTGTTGCTCAGACTGTTGATTACCGCTACATAGCGTCCATCTCTGAGCGAAATACGAGTAGGTACATGCCGTACGGTTCCGTCCGGGTTAACAACGACACCTGTAGTAATACCGGAATTGGTTTTACCATTTTCAAGCGTGATTGTTCGCTCGACATACGTGTTAAATTGATGGATATCTACGGATTGATTTTCGTACACACCCCTCACTGCAAATTCAACGGGTGCACCCTCAAGTGTAAATTGATTTTGTTGAACAGCGCGATTTACAGCATCATTTGCTGCCTGAGTAGGTTTGCCCATCTCCACTTGTACCTTTATGTTCTGCAAGGCAGTTCCCCCGCCAAAACCTTTCGCAAGTGAATCAAGTGAAATCTGGCTGACAGGAAGGCTGTACGTTGCAAAATCCGTCTGTAACTTCAGAACCGCGCGGGATGCTTGCATCTCTTGAATCATGGAGCTGTCCAGTTCACCAACCAAAACGTCTGCCCCAGAAGGCACCAGAATGGTAACCACAGCACCTGAGCCCTCGGTAGCCAACTTCTGTTTTAATTTTTCCGGATCAATGCCAACCTTGCTTACAATTTGACCATTTTTGGTCGTTTGAGTTAAGAAGCCAATCTGTTCGGATACACCATTAACCAAAACGTTAATGCCTTGATTCATGCCTGGCTGTGTTGTCGATGTTGTACCTCCGGTCGTTACCCCACCTGAACCAGAGCTGTTGTCTGAACCACCTCCGCTTGAAGGCAACGCAGGAATAACGGTATTTGAAGGAGTAGATGCGAGACTGCTACCTACTACATTAATCGCTTTAACCGCAAACGTATAACTTACGCCATTGGTCAGACCCGTTATGGTCATTGGGCTTGAAGTTCCTTTTACCTGGATATTGCCTGGGGAAGCTGTCACTTCATATTCAGTGATCGGGCTGCCTCCATCCTCACGTGGAACATCAAAGGTGATCGTCGCCTGACCATTGCCTGCAATTGCTCTTACATTCCTTGGCGCATGAGGAACGGTAGGAATGTTCAACCAAGGTGTCGCTTCACTAACCACACCGTTTATACGCTGCACTACGTAATACTCGCCGCCTGCTGGCAGATTGTCAAATCGCATTTTGCCGTCGGATTGCAGTTCAGGCGCACTGGAAACCAGGGTGCCGTCCGTTAGATATAAGCTGACGGTTGCTCCTGGATAGACTCGATCAACATCCAGATACCCGATACCCACACTCCCCACAGGGTTCCGCAAATGAACGCCGACAAAAACGGAATTATCACTTTCTTCACCGTCTATGGTTTGTGTTACATAGTACTCTCTATTATCAGGTATTACATTTTCAAAACGATATGTGCTTCCTGTAACTGGTTCGGAGGTAGCTTTCAATATGCCGTTGCCCTCTACCAGATAGAGCTTCAATACAGCTCCAGTGGTGAATCCGCTTACGTCAATATATTCTGTTCCTGTTACTACTGTCGGACTGCCAGGCTTCGAAATGGAAAGTTCGACGTTGCTGGTGGATTCACTTACTACACCGTTGATCTGCTGTACAGCATAATATTCGGTTCGTTTCTCCAACCCTGTAAAGATGACTTTATCTGGCTGTTGCATGTTCGGCATGTCTGATGAGACCAGTTCCCCATTCCCTCTGTATAAAGAAACGGTTGCACCTGGATATACATTGCTGACCGTGACCGAACTGGAATCAGCGCTGGCTTGAGGTTTTCGCAAAGTGGAATTTACGAATTCAGAATTCGTACTTGCCTCTCCGTTAACCGTCTGAGTAATGTAGTATCCTCCCCCGGATTGAGGCTCAACGAATTGAAACAGGTATGGGCTCTGTGTTACAGGAGGCGACGTGGCTACATGGGAGCCATTCGATGCGCGGTACAGTTTCAGGATCGCTCCGGATGTAAAACCGCTGACCTCAATGCTTTCCTCCTTGCCTTCAGCTACAGGTTGCCCCGGAATGTTTGGTGATACGTAAACGGTATCAGAATCCCTGACAACTTCATTGATGGTTTGCTTCGCAAAGTAGTAGGAACGACTGTTCAGATTAGGAAAAATGACCGTTCCATCCTGTTGCACATCAGGTGAGCCGGAAACCAAAGTTCCATCCTGATTGTGCAACGTAACGGCTGCCCCTGGATAAATGTTGCTGACTTTGATTGAATTAGCATCCACACTGGCTTGCGGTTTTCGCAAAATGGAATTCGTAAAATCAGAATTCGTACTTTGGACATTGTTTAATGTTTGGGTTACATAATAGCCTTCCTTTTGAGGCACTACAGAATTAAACGTATAGTACGTAACATCCGTCACGGAAGGTGAAGTCGCTTTCAATTCACCATTACTCACCTGATACAGCTTTAGAATGGCACCCGCATGAAAGTCGCTGACAACAATCTGTTCGGGTTCCAGTTCCGGTCCCAGTCCGGCTTGGGCTGTAGGCCTTTCTGGAGTTACAGTGACTTGGTTGGAGCCTGTACTAACGACTTCATTAAATTTCTGATTAACATAGTAACCTGTTCCTGCTGTCACGTTTTTGAACAGCACCGTGTTAGGGGATTGTAATTCAGCGGTGATGCCAACAGGTGTCCCGTTGGATTCATACAGTTTCACTTCCGCTCCAGGATAAACATTGGTAACCTTGACTTGCTCCACATCCCCTTCCGCTTGAGGGATACGGAGACTGGCATTAACAAAAACTGAACCATCACTTACTGCACCGCCCACTGTTTGAGTTACATAGTACTGCTCATGATCAGGGACGACTTGCTCAAACAAATATGTGCCTGTAACGGGTGGAGACGTAGCTACCAGTCCTCCGCCATTGACCCGGTAGAGCTTCAGTACAGCACCGGCTTCAAAGCCGGTAACCTCAATGCTTTCCTGCTTGGAGGCAACCATTGGCGCAGCTGGAGCAGCGAGCACCACGGGCACTCTCCCCCACATCGTCAGAACCAAACTCACAATCATGCAGATTGCTGTAACCCTCAAAACCAACCTTCGCTCCATAGCATCGCTCTCCCTTTTCACCTGTGTATACTCCTGGACCGTTTAACGCGGAACACCCCCGTATTGCCGATTACGTCTGGAATATACTGCTATACTATCATAGAAAATATAATATAAGTTGATATTTTTCGACTTTATTCGCTAAAAATTTCATTTTCTACATTACATTAGACAGACCTGATTCCCTGCAATCGTCATTCGTATGATGTAACTTGCTCGCGGGCCTTTCTAACGATCACAGCAGACGCTATTTGGGCTGTTTTTGCCACTTTGAAATTCTAACGATCACAGCGGACCCTATTTATGTAAAATGTCCACTTTCCCATGGAATTCCACCCTTTTTTACTGAAATAACCTCTCTCATGATCGTTAGAATTAAAATGTGGCGTTAAATGCCGAAATAAGCTTTCCTGTGATCGTTAGCGCAATTGGACAGCAAAAAGGCACTCTACTGGAACTCTACTGGGGAACTCTACTGGGGAACTCTACTGGGGAACTCTACTGGGGAACTCTACTGGGGAACTCTACTGGGGAGCAAAAAACGGTATGCGAATATTCGCATACCGTTTTTTACTGCACGTTGGCCTTACTTACCCACTTCAAACTCACCCTATTTCAGGTTGAGCCTACTTAAACACTCGTATTACTCCAACCTTATCTCACCAAGATCTTACGATCTCGAAGCGCTGCAGTGGTTTGCATGACCTCTCAAAACCAATGCCAGCCTCTTATTGCACCTTCAAACGAATCACGTTCCAGGATGCTTTCGCCAGACTTGCCGTGATCAGCGTATCGGATACTAATGCTCCTCCGCGGTTATGTGGAACAACATTATTAGGCTGTGCAGCGGTATTGACCGCTTTGAGGTCATCTGCTTCCAGAACGATGTGCTCGATCAGGCTGCATTTGCCAAAACTGCGCAGATCCACTTCAAGCGGCAACGACTCTTGCAAGTGACGATTAACCGCAAACACAGTTACTTCTCCTTGCTCTTCGTTATGCACCGCAATCCCTTCCAAATAAGGAACATCCGTAATTTCTTTTGTATCATATTTCGGTGACTGAATCAAAGGCACAAGTGCCGTGCCACGGCCATATACAGATGCATGCATGAATGGATAGAAGATCGTCTGTCTCCATGATGCTCCGCCTGTTTCCGTCATAATCGGAGCAATTACGTTGACGAGTTGAGCCAGGCACGCCATTTTCACCCGATCCGCATGTTTCAGCATGCTAATCAGCATACAGCCCACCAAGAGTGCATCCTCATGGTTATAAATATCCTCTAACTGTGGCGGAGCAATCTGCCACGGGTCCATTTTGGAGTCATTCTCATGGGAGTGATACCAGACGTTCCACTCATCAAAAGACAGAAACATCGTCTTTGTGCTGCGTTTCTTCGCTTTGATATAATCACATGTCGCTTTCACCGTATCAATGAACCGATCCATCTCCAACGAGCGTGCAAGGAAGGTTGGCGTATCATTCTCCGGATTACCATAATACTGGTGCAGAGACAGATACTCTACATGATCATACGTATGATCCAGTACTGTTGCTTCCCAGTCCGGGAAAGAAGGCATGCCCAGGTTCGAGCTTCCGCAAGCAACGAGTTCAATCGTTGGGTCTGTCCATTTCATAACTTTGGCTGCCTCCACGGCTGTACGTCCATATTCTTCGGCGGTCTTATGCCCAATCTGCCAAGGTCCGTCCATTTCGTTGCCCAGACACCATGTTTTGATCCCGTGCGGCTGCTTGTATCCATGTTTAATCCGAAGATCGCTGTAATACGAACCTTCCGGATGGTTGCTGTACTCCACGATATTACGGGCAGCATCCGCACCGCGTGTTCCAAGGTTAACCGCCATCATCACTTCGGAGTTGGCCTGTTTAGCCCAATCCACAAATTCGTTAAAACCAAATTCATTGGTTTCAATTGTTCTCCATGCCAGATCCAGCCTGCGCTTACGTTCAGATACCGGCCCCACACTATCCTCCCAATTGTAACCGGATACAAAATTACCACCTGGATAACGTACAATCGGCACGTGCAACTCCTTCACCATCTCCAGCACATCTGTGCGGAACCCCTGCTCATTGGCTGAAGCATGCCCTGGCTCATAAATTCCACCATATACGGCACGTCCCAGATGCTCAATAAATGATCCATACAAACGCTTATCCACTTCACCAATCGTAAAATCTTTATCTACCGTCATTTTCGCTTTTTCCATGAATGATCTCATCTCCCTAAGATTAATGTAAAAATTAATTGATATTCTATGGATCAACGTTCATATTTATATTAAAATCGATAACAACACATATTTCAACCCGAAATTTGAAAAACATTATTCTTTTCCATGAATTTATGTTTAACTTAATTCTATACATGAAATTGGAGGAACACCTGTGATCAGAGCAAATACCGATGCCGAATGGCTCCCTTTATACGAAGCACTTGCAAGTGAAGTCCGTCTGCAAATTATCCGCCTTGTGGCCGAAACACCAATGAATGTGAAAGACATTGCTGCTTCGCTTGGCCTTAGTAGCGCGATCGTCACCATGCATGTCCGCAAGCTTCAAGATGTCGGCATCATTCAGTCCAAAATGATTCGTAAGGATGGCGGCACGCATAAAATGAACAGCCTGGCCGTCGACTGGATCGGCATCTCCATGCCTCAAGAGACGGGAGCATCCCGCAAGTTTCACGAGGTTTCCATTCCTGTCGGTCACTACACTCATTTTGACGTATATCCTACCTGCGGTTTAGCCACATCCGATCATGTCATTGGGCAGTATGATGATCCTCGTTATTTTTTGGACCCGGACCGGATGCATGCCCACATCTTGTGGATGGGACGCGGATTTGTTGAGTATAAAATCCCAAACTACATGTTGACCGGGCAGCAGATTGACGCCATTGAGTTGTCACTGGAGATTGGATCAGAAGCCCCTTCTGTGAATCCAAACTGGCCTTCTGATATTACGTTCACCCTGAACGGCATTCGATTAGGGGAATGGACCAGCCCGGGTGACTCCGGCAATGGTCGCGGCATATTTACGCCTGACTGGTGGAGTGATATCGTCAATCAGTATGGCATGCTCAAAGTGCTGCGTATAACGAATGACGGAACGTTCATCGATGGTCAGCATTTGTCCAGTGTCACGCTCTCAGACATTCCAGTGGAGCGTAATCAGTGGACCTTGCGCCTTTCTGTGGAGGAAGATGCACGTCACGTCGGCGGAATGACGCTGTATGGTGAAGGATTTGGTAACTACAATCAAGACATTTTGTTCCGATTGTTCTATCATGATGGAATAGCACCTTTGTAAAATAAAGCACAAAAAACACCTTTCATTTGCCAAAATAACGGTCAAATGAAAGGTGTTTTAATTTTATGTCGCTTGAATAAGCTTACGTAGCCTGGCTATTGCACATATCATATTCGAGTTCGAGCTTGTCCTACAACGCACTGCCGCCGAACAGGAAGCGGGATTCCCAGTGCTTGCCGGCAATATCACTAACCGTCACACCGCCGCCAGCGTTGGAGTATGTATGCAGTATTTTACCATTACCCAAATAAATACCCGTATGTGTAATCGTCGCCCGAGATTTGTTCACGCCACTGTAGGCTGATGCAGAAGTGCCTTTGTAAGACATAAAGTACATTAAATCACCACGTTTCAGGTTTTTCCAATTCGTTGTGACCGTACCTTTCTTCTTCACATAGTCTCCTTGTTGGCGTGAGTCTGCCGGAAGTGTAATGCCGAGTCCGTCAATAAAAGCTCGCCTTACAAAGCTGGAGCAGTCAAACGTTGCCGTACTGTCGCGATCCGATGCATATTTATAAGGTGTCCCCATGTATTTCATTCCGGCCGCAATTACCTTCTCTACCGCAACACTTCCCTGACTTGTCGAACCCTGACTAGAGCCCGAGCCGCTTGAACCGTTAGTCGTGCCCGTATTGCCTGTTGTTGATCCACCGCTTATCGCTTGTGTGTATTTGGATGATGACGAGATATAACCTGTCCGATTAGAAGCATCTTTGATTTTATACCAATCCGATCCGGATTGCTCCAGCACAGTTAATGTTTCTCCTTTGGAAACCATACGAATGACTTTACCAGATGACGTTGGTGAGGTTCGAAGGTTTACTCCCCAGATGACTTCTACTTTCGATTGATCTGCCGCTGCTGCGGATACCTGTCCTGTGAGCGCTGCCGTTGTGAGACTTCCCATCAGCATTGCTGCTGTTACACTTGCCGTAACAATGGTATTCTTCCAGTTCATGATGTCGTGTCCCTCCGGATATTACAAAATTTTAACCAAGAAGCCATCTTCCTGGCTCGCCTTATTGTAAACGGGCATTCTCTAACGTTCATCAGCCCAAAGTCCTGCAAGGGTTTAGACAGGTGTGAGCACTAAGGATCAGGGAAAACGTT
Organism: Paenibacillus amylolyticus; assembly: GCF_003719335.1. GTDB lineage: Bacteria > Bacillota > Bacilli > Paenibacillales > Paenibacillaceae > Paenibacillus > Paenibacillus amylolyticus_D. The sequence goes on along the minus strand of NZ_RIAS01000002.1, from coordinate 358,634 downwards.
CTTTGACTGGAAAAATAGAGCATACCCTACACGGAAATAACGGTTAATTTTTTGTAACTAATTGATATACCTTAGATTTCCACGTTTTGGTCAGACAGACCTTCGCTGCACGCGCATGCAACCTATGCACTAGATTTTAATATTTCTCCACACCTAACTGGAAAACATTACTATGTTTCAACTCGCTTCAATCTGGAATCCCTCTTTCACAAATGAAAATATATGGATTTAAATAGTTGAACACAAGAAAAAACCGGGGATTTCTCCCCGGCCTTTCATCGGAAGTATAAATCAACCGCAGGTTTGAATAAAAGATCAGGCGTTCCGTTCCCGGCCCCAATTCCTGAAACTAACCCTTCCCCTTCATTCCAAGCTCTGCTTGCTGATTCAATTATGGCTCCATTCCCCATACCTTCACGCCATCCTGGTACGCTGTTACTTTCGTCCATGAACCGAATGCGGTTTGGGTGGCGGCAAAGGAGTAATCATTCGATTGATCAAAATTCGTCCAGTTGTTTTTGGAGGAACGTGTTTGAATGATTCCTGTCTCAGCGCCAGCCGCCAGACTACCTGCACCGGCAGTAAAGCTGATCTCCAGATACGTATCTGCGGTACCTTTTGCCGGCTCCACAGCTACAAATTTGCCTTGCACATTGGCACTGCCAACCTGCGCATAGTCACACCAGAAGCTCAGATCAGCGGCACTGTCTTTCGTAAAGTAATAACGAAGCTTCACTTTGCTCAGATCGATGGCCGTTGTACCTGTATTTTTCACATTGAATTGCGGTGTAAGAGAGTTGCCTGAAGCACCCGAGCCTCCATTACGATACTGCACTTCGAGTGTTCCAGTCGAAATTGGAGCAGCCACTGGTGTCAGCACAACCACATTTGAGTTCGTCTGCCCATCGGCATTGATGGCAACCACTCTGTAGTTATAGGCCGTACCATTCACTGCTGTTGCATCGGTATACGTCAGTGCCGTCAAACCAGTCGCAAGATTGGCATAAGCACCCGTACCCGTTGAACGTTGTACGGTATAGGTTGCTGCTCCGGTTGAAGCCGTCCAGTTCAGCACAGCTTTTGCATCCCCTGCTGTTCCACTCAGGGTAAAGGCTCCTGGTATAGCGACTCCGGCTTGCGGTGTTGCCGTAACCTGTGCAGATGCTGCAGACTCACCAGCACTATTTACAGCGGTAATGACATAATAGTATGCTTTTCCATTCGTCAGTCCAGTGTCTGTAAATGTAGAACCGCTAACGCCAGTTGCTACAGAAGTATACGGGCCACCGTTCACTTCGGCACGTTTTACCGTGTAGGAAGTTGCTCTCGCCGCAGCATTCCAGCTCAAGACCACTTTTTTGTCACCGCCGGCAGCTGTTACACCTGCAGGAGCGGCAGGTGCTTCCACGCCTGGTGTTTCGCTGTCACCAAGGAGACGGTCGAACTCTCCATAAGCGGTAGCCATATCAACCTGTGACCAGAAACGGTGGTACGTAAAGGTCGGTGCACCATTTTCCCACTGCTTCGTGGTCGGGTTGTATGATGTTTTGTACTTGTTATCCAGATAAGCCCAAGCCGGATCTTGCTTGATCGCAGGACGCAGATCGGAGTATCCGATGTACACGCCATTTCCGCCTTTTGCCGGATCGGAAGGTACACCTGCTGTGCCTGGGATGGTATTACCTTGACCGAACGTACCAGACCAGTTCGCCGGGATATAAATCTCTTTCGCGAAGTAACGGAAGTAATCTTTACGCTCTTCCTCTGTCACGATACCTACACCGTCATTGTAATCCCAAGCTGTATCGAGCAACGTCTGAGCCAATTCTTTGGCTTCCTGACCTTTCACACTCAGCGTACCGTTCTCTGCCTCCGTTCCAGCCGCGAAGAACGTTAGCGCCTTGATATAACTTCCCAGTACCCCTGTATCCTGTACTGGATCTTTGGTAATGGCATGGAAGTTTGGATTATTCGTATAGGTGCTGAATCCATTCCATTTATCCGGTTGTCCTTGCCACTCCTGACCACCTGGAATCCAGAACTCGCCTGGAGCCGGAGTAGTTGCTACCTGAACATTAGTTCCACCGAGAATGCGCTGTCCGGCAGCATTCAAATAGTAGCCTTGAGCATCCGTTACAGGGCGCTCGCCAGCAAACACATAATCTTTGGTCCAGTCTACCCATTTCGTAATGACCTTCTTAGCCATTTGGAAGTTCTCAGAAGTTAGGTCACCGCTCTCTGCCAGGATATAGTACATCTCCGCCACACGCTCCAGCGGCCATGCCTGGAATCCGAACCATGTGTTGGAATCCGGGTCACGATATACTGGCGCTTCCTGATAAGCCATATCATAGAACGTGCTGACACCTGCCGGATAAGCCGCATACGAACCACCGATACTGTTCGTTGCCCCGCCGCCGACTGCTCCTTCATGGGATTGCAGCCAGGTGTAGAATTCGAGCTGACGTTTTAACGTCGCGTTCCAGTCCGCTTTGGCTGTAGGGGATTCTGGAATCAAGCCGCCTGCCGGATCAGACAGGGCATATGCTGCAACCGGGTTTTGATAGGCCTGGTGCGTGTGACTTGCCCCAATACGCCATGCCCAGTCACCGCCTTGGCCCAATCCACCGCCCCATGACGTATACCACGCCATGAGATACATGTTGGAGTCTTTGCCTGTACCTGGCGTTGGCGTACCGCTCTTCGCACTTCCAACTTTCTGGAAATACTTATCATACATACCATACCGCAGATAGTCACCCATCTTCTTCGCTTTATCGAGATACTCCGTATTGTTGTAGCCCATTTCTTTCGCCCAATACAATACCTGTACTGCACGCGCATCCGCATCCGTTGCATTGGTATAACGCCACTGTGCCGATGGAGCCTGATTTTCCTTCGTAAACAGACTCATGAAACCTTCGCCTGCTTTACCGAATGATTTATCATCCTGGGATGGATGAGGAACAGCCTCCCACACGGACTCCTGCTCCCCGCGCTGGAACGTATTCACATACGTTGTCGTATGAGAAGGATTCAGCAGATTACCGTATCCATACCAGTCATCCACGTCGATTAGCCAGTGCATCAGATACGTCTGATTATTGCCATAAGTTGCCTTGAGCTCGGCATCCAGTGGGTCCTTACCTGCCGCATACTGACCATTCAGATTGGAAGGATACTGGTCAGGGAATGGTTTTTCGGCTGCATATGTTGCAGGACTGTTCGGATTATAGAAGCTCATCGTTGGCTGCTCTTCCTTGCCGTCCCCTTCATTCACCGGAATAATGTACTTCTCCATGTTATCCCAGGCTGCTTCCAGTTTGCTCCAATCTCCCGTGTAGTGACCGTACATCGTCTCCAGCCACAGCCAGTAGCTGTAAGCCTCTGACGTAGACATATGTCCATAATCCGGCGCTTCACTCAGCAACGTTTCAATGGAATGATAAGGAATACCTTCTGGAGAAAAGTATCCGTTCGCCGGGTCTTTTAATTGACCATATAATTGCAAGAAGCGAGCTTCATTCACTCCATCGGCCTGAATTTCAATCGCCTGATCGGCAGCATGTGCCGTTTCAGGACCTGCCCACAGTCCCGTGTATCCCGTCAGCATGACGGTTCCTGCCAGCATGGCAGTTAAACTCTTTTTTGCAGCTGTTTTCAACATGAATATATACCTCCCTGGAATAGTGGAAATTCAATATCAATGCTGCTGGTCTGCCCATGCTGTTCTTTGGCCTCTTCTGTCAAAGTTTTGATTTACGGCTCCAGCCCCCATACCTGGGTACTGCCTTGATACGCGGTCACTTTGTTCCATGCAGCAAAAGCAGTCTTGGAACCGTCATAGGAGTAATCATTGCTCTGATCGAAGTTACTCCAGTTGTTTTTTGAAAAACGTCCCTGAATCACACCCGTTTCTGCTCCGGCTGCCAAACTTCCCGCTCCAGAGGTAAAACTGATCTCCAGATACGTATCCGCCGTTCCTTTTGCCGGATTCACGGTCACGAACTTCCCTTGTACGTTAGCCGTACCCACCACGGCGTAATCACACCAGAAGGTCAGATCTTCTGTGCCATCTTTGGTAAAGTAGTAGCGGATTTTTACCGTACTCAGATCAATAGGCTGTGTGCCTGTGTTCTTCACATTAAACTGAGGGGTTACCGCATTGCTCGAATTCCCGGAACCTCCGCTTCGATACTGCACTTCCAGCGTACCTGTTGACACAGGCGGCCCTGAAGGTGTCAGTACAACCACGTTAGATAACGATTGCCCACTTGCGTTTACGGCAACAACCCGGTAATTATACGAAGTTCCATTAAGCGCTGTCGTGTCAGTGTAGGTCATCACCGTCAACCCGGTCGCTACATCCGCATACGTACCATTCGCATTAGCACGTTGTACCTTGTAACTCGCAGCCCCCGATGCCGCTGTCCATGACAACACATTTTGATTATTGCCAGCTGTTCCGCTTAAGGTAAGCGTCCCTGGCACAGATGAAACTGCCTGCGGCGTTCCCATCACTTGAACAGAAGCTGGCGATTCCCCGCCTGCATTAACAGCGGTCACCACATAATAATACGTCTTGCCATTCGTCAATCCCGTGTTGGTGTAAGTCACCCCATTAACACCCGTTGCAACGGTTGTGTACGGGCCTCCGCTAACCTCGGCACGCTTCACCGTGTACGATACAGCCCCGGCAGAGGCAGCCCAGTTCAGCGTCACCTGATTGTTGCCAGGCAAAGCTTGCACTCCAGAGGGTGCGGCTGGCACGGTCACAGGTGTAACACCCGGCTCCTGCCCATATACCTTCACTCCAGCGTCATATACGGGGATGTATACACTTTTTACCGGAGTACCTGTCGTCAGGTTCTGGTATGAAGGATCGTTCGCTGGATTCCATGCCCCTTGCGGTCCTGTAATGCGGAACTGAACTTCCTTGCGGTAATTCCCCTCTCCGCCTGGATAAATTTTGGTATTACTGAAGTCTGCTGTAATGGCATAGATCCGCTTGGCGGCATCCACGACGACAGGTTGAGAAACGGTTGCACCTTCATTAGAAGATACTGTGACCTGAACATCGGATACGGTGCGTCCCGCAGCATATACTTCACTCAAATCGAGGAAATATTTGAAGGAAAGCTGATCTCCCATTCGTGCAGGCCAGCCGGAGCGGTTGTTAAGCAATGCGCGGATTTCCGTATAATTGGAGCCTGATGACCGCACAGCAGCTTCTACAAAGTACTCCTCACCTTTGACTTCAGGAGCAGGGAAATTCGCCAGAGGCTGATGATTCTGTCCATACAGCAGATTCATCTTTGCGAGCGCACCTGTGAAGCCAGCATTATAATCCGTCGCCACCTCATTACTCACATAGTCCGAGATATCGTCCGTATATTGATCCGACGCATTTGGTCCTCCTACCATGGCGCCGTATAAAATATGACGGTGATTCGCCGGAATATCTTCGTTGTTCATCCATGAGCTATGAGCGGTACGATGATGCGGATGCTGTGGCGGATTTTTTCCATATCCCACAACATAACTGCTCTGACGAGGATTATCTCCTAAAATGTAATTCATCTGTGAAGTCGCAAAATTTTGATATCTGGATTTTTTCACAGGGTCACTAACCCAATCGGAGTACACGAATGCAATGAATGCTGCATTTGCCGTATATCGGAGTGAACCCCACTGATCCAGCCACGCCAATCCGCCTGGGGTGTAAGTCACACGCCCTCCATTCGTGCCAACCGTCCAGTAATCAAGATTGCGCTCGGTTGATTGGATGAACTTTGTTGCCTCCGGCATGTTCAAACTGGAGGTGATTCGGGCAAGCAGAATCTGGGCACCGTAATGTTTACTATCCCAGCCCTGTGTCCAGGTATAGGGCCAGTTCGCGGAACCTCCGCTTGTAGACCACCGATCTGCAGCTGCCATCGCCTTGGACAAGTAAGCGTTATCATTAGTAGCTAAATAAAGCCATGCTCCTCCCCATGCAAGCTCATCTTCATATCCCGTCCACGAATTATAAAATGCAGCAGCATCAGTAATACAATCGGTGTATTTCCCCCGATATGTATCTGCAAAGTTGTACAGTTCTTTCGCATGCTGAAGCATCTTCGCCGAGTAGGTTGGATCATCATCTGCAAATACGATGGACGCCGCTGCCAGTGCAGCCGCCGTTTCTGCCGCCAGATCACTTCCCGGACAGGAAGCATCGATCTTGAACGAAGGCCGGTTCATCTGCATCACCTCTGCAGGCCCCCACCAAGCATGATCCGTGTTGCCACCTCCGACTTGTCCCCATAATTCGTTTGGTTTGGTATGCGCTTTCATAAAATAGTCGGTTGCCCACCTTATATTGTCCTTGATTTCCTCCAGTTGTCCGGCTTGCTCATAGCCATCACTATACTCGACGACGGACCAAGCCAGCATGGTTGCCGAGGCAGCCATTGGAAAACCAAATTTCACATGATCTCCAGCATCATACCAGCCGCCGGTCAGATCCACACCGACATCGGCCCCATCCTGCATTCCCGAGTCACCTCGCCATTCAACCCGGTTGTTGGCAGGCAACGGGCCTGAGCGTTGCGCTTCATAGAAGTAAATGGCCTTCTGTAGTGCTTCGGCATAGTTATGATCTCCGGCGGCCGCATCCGCCTGACGTAATCCTGTATTCATAGAAAAGCTCCCTGCGAGAAGTCCTGCCGATAACGTTACCATCGCAACGCGTCTCCACCAGCGCCCTTTCATAAATCCTATTCATCTCCTTTTCTCGAAAGTTCCAGGTGATTACTTGCACATATTCTGGGTGACCTCGCTCCTCTCTATGGTGGTAACTCAATGCAATTTCCACCATTAATTACCATTATAGCCTTTTGTTTGTCTTGAAATATCAACATTGGTGACTTCTGAAATAACATTGTTGTGACTTGAGCAGCGTGATATGACAAAAAAGCTGTTTCTTCACCGGATATGTCCGGGAGAAACAGCTTTTTGGCGATCTGCTTTTGCAATCTATACTTTAAATTTGTTCACTTGTCCTTGCAATTCCTCCGCCATTTTGGATAACAACCCAGCGGAGGAAGCAATCTCTTCCATGGAAGCCAGTTGCTCTTCGGTTGCAGCAGATACGTTGTGTACAGAACCCGCAGCTTCCGAAGCAATATTGGAGATTTGACCCACGTAACTTACAACCTCATTTGTACTAGCTGACATCTCCTCAGAACCGGCAGATACTTCTTGAATTTCACCAGCTACTTTGTTGGCAGCGTCCGAAATTTGTTCGAAGGCTTGACCAGCTGCAGCAACCAATTCAATGCCGGCTTCTGTTTCATTACTATTTACTTTCACAGCCTGTACAGCATGATCCGTATCCTGCTGAATCAGTTGTACAATCTGTGTGATCTGCTGTGCAGAAGCGGAGGATTCTTCCGCCAGCTTGCGCACCTCTCCCGCAACGACAGCAAAACCTCTGCCATGCTCCCCTGCTCTTGCGGCTTCAATCGCTGCATTCAAAGCAAGCAAATTGGTTTGCCGGGCGATGTTATTGATCACTTCGGTGATCGTACCAATCTCGGCAGAACGTTCGCCCAGTCCGGTGACCAATTCTCTCAATGAAGCGATGGAGTTACGAACCGATCCCATCTGATCCACAGCTTGCTGGATAATTTTGTTCCCTTCCGACGACTGATTCGCTGCGTCCACAGCAGATACGGATACACTTTGAGCCAGTTCGGCAATCTGTTCGGAGCCTAATGCCATCTCATTCATCGCCTGCGAAGAACGCTTCACGATATCAACTTGATTTGATGTTCCTACAGACAATTCTTCCACCGTTTCGGTAATTTGCTCCGAAGCTTTTGCGTTTTGCTCTGCACTCGCAAGAAGTTCTTCGGATGAAGCCGCGACTTGCTCGGATGTTTCGGATACGGATTGAATCATCGAACGCAGATTTTGACTCATTGTATTGAAGGAAGCTGCCAGAACACCCAGCTCATCCCGGTTCTTCAATGTAATCGCCTCACCCGTCAGGTCCCCTTCAGCAATCGCTGCTGCGGCTTCACTCATCTTTTTAACCGGACGTGAGATCATACTTGCGATGAATAGCGCAATGAGTAAGGATAACAATGTTGCAACGATTGCTACACCTAAAATAATGTTAAACGCATTCTCGGCAAGCTTGACAGATCCGGCAGAAATTTCTTTTGCTCCGCTATTGCCAAGATTAATTAACTGAGTAATCAGATCGTTGGCTGTATACCACATTGGATAGGCTGCTGTATGTAGCGTGCTGGATGTAGCATAATCATTTTTCAGACCATACTCAATGAATTCTGGCATTTTTTGCAAATAGGAATCATAACTCGTTGAAAACTGTTCATACAGTTTCTCAGCTTCTGCATTTCCTTTGATTAAAGTAAGCAATTGTTTGCGCTCGTCTTCAATTTTAGCAAGCAATACTTTTAAAGCTTCATTCAGTTTCTCCGTTTCACTTGGATTCTGTTCTACAATGATGGCTAGTCCCAATCTCTCCACATCCGACACATCACCGTTCATAATTCCAAGCAAGGTTACAGTTGGCATCCAAGTCTTATCAATTTGTCTTGATTTGTCAGCCATTGTAAACACTTGTGTTAGTGTGTACACGCTAACAAAGATAAGCAAAGCCAACACAATCATGAAGCCAGTTAATAATTTACTACGAATCGAAAATTTTACTTTCCCTAATGCGTTCCCCCGCATTTTTCCTTTTCCCATGTTCCCACTCCTCCAACTTCCTCCAATAAACTAGTACATCTATATAATATATCGACATAGATATTCTTCGAGTGAATATATGAAATCTTAGTTTTAAGAAAATTTCTCTTAACAATGAGCCTCATATATCTGACAGAACATAATTTTATATATAACTCTCAGAAACAGATATCTACCATTGTGAAAGGCCGCGAATTTTCCAAGAAAGCGACGAAACTCCTTAATGAGTGTCCCAACCACAACTAACAAACTATTCGTAAAACAATATTGATTTAAAACGTATATTCGGAATCAAAGAGGACATTTTACTTTCTTTTTGTTAAACTAGTTTGGGGGATCTATCAGTTCTACATAAGAAAGGTGAGATTATGTTTAAAAAATGGTTATGGGGTACAGCCCTGACCTTGGCACTTGTTGTAACAGGAGTCATTGTCTACTACGGATATTCAATCGTTCATTTTGCTAATAGCATTTCGACCGCCGCACCCAGCGATTCACCCGGTTCGAACCTTGATTCAAACCACACGGAAAGCTCCGAAACAGCCAACGTAGTCATTCCGAAATGGGACGGCAAGGAGAGAGTCAATATCTTATTGATTGGCGGTGACTCGAGAGGGGACGACGCAGGACGTTCAGACTCGGTGATGGTCGCTTCGATTGATCCTGTTTCGAAGAAAGCCCACCTGTTCTCCGTACTTCGCGACACCTACGTTGACATCCCAGGCCATGGCAAAAGCCGTCTTAACGCTGCCTTTTCCTATGGAGGAGCCGAATTAACCAAACAGACGGTCAGCAGTCTGCTCGGTATACCGATTCAGCATTATGTCTACACGGACTTTACAGGCTTCATGGCTCTCGTTGATGCGCTGGATGGCATTGATATTGATGTGGAAAAAGATATGTACTACACGAGCAAAGCGGATAAACACATGTATGATATTGATTTGAAAAAAGGGCTGCAACATATGGATGGCAGGACCGCCCTCCAGTATGTTCGTTTCCGGCATGATGCGACCTCCGACTTCACGCGCACACAGCGGCAGCGCATCTTTATGACCGAGCTTGCCAAGAAGATGCAGAGCACCACTTCGCTCTTTAAAATCCCGGAGATGCTGGAAGCCATTGCTCCTTATATCAAGACGGATTTGAGCCCAACCCAGATGTTGAAGCTCGCTTCACTTGGCTTTGATATCCGTGTGAACGAGATTGATCAGCAGCAGATTCCGCCGAACAAGCTGCTTACCAATGAGCGGGCTGGGTCTGCTCAGGTATTAGGTGTGAATGTGCCCAAGCTTCAAGCTTACATTCAAAAGTTATTTGAGGAAGATAAGCAGTCTTCTTCCGCTGGCTCAGTAACTGGGGAAGCTAACGAGTGACTATCACATAATCAATTAGTAAAAAGACGGCTTAAGCCGTCTTTTTTCGGTTCCTTTTTTCACCATTTAATGCACCCTTAATGTTTGGAGGGTAGTCTTATATGATGACCCTGGCTACATAAGGGAGGAATGTACATGAAAAAGCCGAAAATAGCCGAATGGACCGAACTTCGCGGATTAGCTTTCTTGGCCATCGTCATGCAGCATAACATTGCTGAATACATCTATCGGCCGGACATTGAGCAGCCTGATTCGGTGATGCTGACCATGATTTATCATCTGACAAGGTTTGGTACACCGACCTTTGTATTTCTGTCGGGTGTGTTGTTATTCTATCATCACCGCCATATCAAGCCTGATTATCCCCGCTTCATCAGGAAGCGATTTGGTGATATTTATATGCCTTTCTTCATATGGACGTTCGTCTACTGGTTAGCTGTACGTGTATTTACCCCAACGTTCTGGACTTCCGGTATGCCGGATCTGGGGAGCTTTGTACATGAGTTATTTATACCGCAGACGGGTTATCACCTTTGGTTTGTGCTGATGGTGTTCCAGTTTTATATTCTGTTTCCTTTATTTCTCGCGGGGGCTCACGCTGTTCGTAAACGGCTCGATAACCTCAAGCGTTTTACCTCGAAACAGGTGACGTTAACAATCATACTCGTTGCAGCCATACTCTATCTCTGGCTTATGAAATGGTCCTATTATGATATGGCTGACTGGACACAATCGTGGCCAGATCCTTGGTCTAGCATGCTGGAATATCGTTCATATTCATGGTTGTTGTACTGGTTCTACTTTTTACTTGGCGCGGTATGTGCCTGGACGGTGGAAAGCTGGAGAAATTGGACGTTGAAGGCGCTCCCTTGCATGGCTACGGTCTTTGTCGCGATGTATATCTGGATGGGTTACGATGTACTGCGCGGGTCGGAAAATACGATGAACCTCAATATCTCTACGTATCTAAAACCCACTACGTTCATCAGTATTATGGCTCAGATGCTTATGCTCTACGGTTTCCTTGTTCTGCTGAATGGTAAAAACCTATGGTTTCAGCGTCTGCTCGCCTGGATTGGGCGCTATTCCTTCGGTGGTTATCTCGTTCATGCCTTGGTGATTTATGCTATTGCATATGTCACCAGACCGCTACACCTTAGCGGGTGGCATCTGCCCGTAGCGATAATCTCATTCGTGGTCACCGTTGTGACAGCTCTTGGCATTAGCTGGACATTATCCAAACTGCCAGGCTCCCGCCTCTCGGTTGGATTAACACGCAGCAAGGCTCGGCAAGTTACTTCTTTTAGCAATTCATTAGCGGGTTCTGGAAGACGCACCCGGAATCAAAATCCGCCCCTTGGATCAGCTTCCAAGAATTAAAAGTTAAAAGGCGGACCAATTAACATGGCAACAATCGTTGAACTCGTTTTACGATGTGATATTGAAACTCAAGGGCCTTAGACCCTCAGAAGTGTAATGCAAGCAAGAATAGAGCGTTCTCCCTTGCGGAGGACGCTCTATTCTTGCTCATTATGCTCAGTACACTAGTCATCTTGTTCTATGAAGTAAATCATTTCACTTCGGTTGAGGTGGATCGACCGGGCACGTGTCCTGGATGAACTGGAACGGAGTGACCATGGTGCTTTTGATGAACAAACCTTTGCAGATCACCTGTTAATTGTTCTTTTAACTGATTTACCAACTGCGTTTCACTTATGCCCTTCGCTTGCGCAATTTCAACCAAAGACTTGCCCGCATGCAGTTGTTCTTGCAATTGTTCAGGTGAAATCCCGATAAATTTCGCTATCGCTCCTTTATCTACCATGGAATGATTCCCATGGTGCGTAAACTCACGCCGTAATTCGGTAAGCGGGGTATTCACTACCTTTTTTAACTTCACATCCATGTTGGCTTTCGCTGTTGCAGCTTGTTCCTTGGTTAGACAGCCTTCTTTCACAGCCAGATCCAAGCGCTCTGACAGCGTGGGCTTTAGTTTTTGCAGTAACTGTTCCTCGCTGAGTCCTTTGCGTTCCTTCGCAATCTGAGCCAAGGTCTTGCCAAGCTGCATCTGCTGCTTCAAATCACGGAGTCCAATTCCGAGCAAATCGGATGTTTCACCGATCATAAACAGACCATGTCCTGCATGCATACAAGGCTTTTTGTTTCCTCCGACAGATTCAGTCAGGTTTTTATCTTGCTGCTCAGCAGGAGAAACGGGATCAGCTAAAGCGATTTGGCTTGGTGCAACAGCGATAACGATAACAGCTGCGCTGGTTGCCAGCCAAGATTTCCAATTTATTTTCATTGTTTATCCACCTTTCCTGTCTCGATATTCTCTTCCTTCTTAGTCTGAACCCAAATTACAACTTTTTATGCTATAAAATCCAAAATGTCATCATTTTTCTCACAAATGATCACAAAAAAACCTATTTTTTTCAGAACACTTGAGATATACTGTATGTAACTTCTTGATCTTACTGCATATTCCAACTTTTAATGCAGGAAGGACGTTTTCATATCATGCATCGAGATTGGCTAGATCCGTATTTGCTTGACGTGAAGGCCGTGTTTGATTCCGTTGAAGAGCGTCTTCGGCAATACCCTGACTCACTGGCAGGGCATGCGCTTGAACAACTCCGTTTGCTCAACCCGCTCAGGGGAGATTCGGGACACAGTTGCATCGGTTACATCACTCCGCTATGGATGCAGTACACAGAGGGATTCCCGCCGGATCAAGCTCGTCAGCTTAGCGCAGCTTGCCTGTTACACATGATGTATTTTCTTAATCTGGATGATGTCATGGATGAGCCAACTGAGGATGCGGTGCTGAAGTTATCTTTAGGGAATCTCTGCTATGTGGATGCCCTTCAACTCTATAACGCATTATTTGAATCCTCTTCTGTCTTCTGGAACCATTTCAGACAGGTTCTTCAGGACTGGGCAGTAAGCGTAAATGGTGAATTACAAGCAGATTACTTCCAGCGTAACCCACTTCTCATCGCCCAGAAAGCTTCACCGACACAATTGGGAGTTATTGGTTCCTTGCTTTTACTAGAGCAACCTGATCGAATCCCTTCGGTCTGCGGTGCACTGAATATCGTTCTCATGACTCTACAGATGACAGATGATTTTACAGACACGAAAATGGATGCTGTACACGGCAACTACAATAGCTACCTCTCTCACCTATCCACAGCTCTCCAACAGGAATATCCGACGAGTCATGTGCTAAAGGAATCTATACACCACAATGTATATAACTCACAATTGATGAACAGTTACGCAGACATAGCTCAACACTTCAACGACATCATTGCATCTTCTAACTCGGCGTTGCCACAATTCGTCGTCCTGAATTCTTATCTGTGCAACTCATTGGTACAAGCTATTCAGGAAATAGAACAGCGTAAAAAAAGACTTTACCGAGGTGGGTTTCACTACTGGATCAGCGAACCACAATCCGGACCTTCTAATACGGGACAAGCCGATTCAGTTTAATTTAAATACGAAGGGAATGTTGACGATGATGGTGTCAGAAAAAACGTTGCATGAGGATATTATTGAGAAAGCTTGGACAGATGAGCACTTCAGACAACAACTCCATTCCAATCCTAAGCAGGCACTTCGCGAGGCGTTTGGTATTACGATTCCTGACCATATCAAGATTCGCACAGTCGAGGAGCAGCAAAATGATTATGTTCTGGTCATTCCACCTAACCCTTCCAAAGTCAATTATGACGTCAATTGCGGACCGTGGAGATCGTTTTAATCTTGGCTAAATAAAAAAATCAGGGGTAGAACATTATGCTGGGTATCCTCCCCAAGTCCGTCATTTAACGAACTCGGGAAAAGATACAACAGCTTCTGTTCCTACCCCTTTTGTGCTTGTAAAACTGATTTGTCCATTCATCGCTTCCACGATGCGGAAGGTAACCATCATACCTAGCCCAGTGCCTTTGATTTTATTGGAGAAATACGGTTCTCCCAATCGGGACAAAGCTTCCTCACTCATCCCTTCACCATTATCTCTGACATGCACCTTAACTTTACCATCCTGTGAGTACGCCCAGATATCAATCTGACCTTGTCCTCCTTGAAATGCCTCAATACTATTTTTAATAATGTTGATAAAGGCCTGTTTGAACTTAGAAGAATTTCCACGAATATAAATATTCGGCGGGATATCGGTTGTAATTTTCCCGCCTTCCAGATTCGCCATTGGTACAAGTATACCTTCGATGTGATCAAATTCATCTGATATATTCAGTGAAATAATGTGATCGAATTCCGGTTTGGCAAAAGTCAGAAAATCCGTAATAATGCCGGAAGCCCGGTCGAGTTCTTCCAGTGCAATGCGCACATATCCTTTATTTTTGTTGTCCTCCTGCTCTGTCATAAGTTGCAGGAATCCTCGCGTCACCTGAAGCGGGTTACGCACCTCGTGAGCAACCGATGCGGCAAGCTCGCTAATGATTTCCATCTTTTCGGATCGCTGTAACTCGTTGTTGAATAGCTCCAGTTCCCTGGAGTACTCTAACACTTTGGTATGTTTTTCCGCAAACCGACTGCCAAGAATAGCAATCAACGAGATGACAAACGCAACCATGGACCATTTCCACCAGAGCAGGTGATACGCCCCATTGCGCTGATAGTACCAAAGAAGTTCCATGACACTGATTAGTGAAAATGTACCGAAACCAACCGCCAACAGGATCGCTTCACGGTTACGTTGCAGTGCCCGGGCTATCGTGCCAGCCAGCAGGATGGTCAGTACAATAACCAGTATAATGCCCACGACATGCTGTACGAACAAACTGTACAATAGATCCCATTGTCCACCCGATATCACGTAGACAAACAATGAAAATACAGAAACGATGGAATAGGCCCATTGAACCTTTCTCAATTTGGTGAATACCCCGTGTACACCGGGACCAATAACTTGTTCAAAGAAATAACAAAGTGCAGGCATCCCCAGCAACATGGCCAGATCAAACAGAATAGAATACAGGTCACCATATACTTGATAGAAGGTGTACAAGAATTGAGAGTAAGTGATCACCATTGTCCCGATGGAACCCATCACAACACATAGCGATATCCATAGTCCTTTATGAAACTGACCCAGAAAAAATGTGCAACTCAGCATAATCAGCGAGGTAAATACAAAAGTCGAACCCAAAATAATATCCATTAGCCCATTATGGAGATACTTCTCCTGCAGCATGGCATATGGTCCGACCTGGACATCACCTTGAATGCCCAACCATCCTCTCTCATTTTGCGCCCAAATATAGAGTGTTTTCCCCGAATTTTCTGCAGATAGCGGTAAAAAAACAGCATTATTGTCGTAATTATAATGGTAATTCTCATATACTTTCCGATCTTCAAGATAGATGACAATATGAGTACCTTTAATATTTTCGAAACGAATCGCTGAACTTCCGTCAGTCATATGGGGAATTGTCAAACGTGTCCACAAAGAACCGGATGGTTCTTTGCTACTGTCTACAATTCGCTCAGCACTTCGTTTCTCCCATATCTCGTCCTGGCCCATAACCTCACTAATGAAGCCCTGATCTCCAGCGTTCCCCCATTTCACTTCCCATCCTGTAACGGATACAGGCCGCTGAATCTCTTCTGGTGCGGCAAGTACAAGTCCATGCGGCATACACAGAATCGTCCATATCGTCATCCACAAGATGATAATAGCTTTGGGCACATTTCTCATTCACAGCACCTCAAAGTTTTTATTTTCGGTTCTTCATTTCTCCCTCACCCTATCAATTCGCCACCGTTTATCATGTCACCTTCTTACATAATTTCAAAATTCACATATAAGTAGATTTATAGTCTTTTTTCCATTTTATTGTTATATATGTCTTTAATTTCGTAAGTCCTCAAACTGATTTTCAATCATTTCACGTTCCTTCTGTTCCACCTTCGTTCGAAACTCCAGCCACTGCTCCGTTTCTTCATCATCGTAAATAGTCCATATATCAGAGAACAAAAAATCACGTAATTGAACAACTTGACCTGACCATATACCGCCAACCCAGAACAATCCATCCGGACGACGAATGACAGTACGAGAAAACCCGGGTGTGGACGCTTTCTGTCCGATCCGAATACGTGTGATCATATTGCCTAATGTGTACCAGTCCACGCTGCACCCCTCCTTGAGTAGTCATGCTTCATCATAACATAGGCAAAACAAGAAATGCTGTAAAAACGGCTGGGACGATTCAATCCAGTGGATCATGTGTAATGGTTTTTCAAAGCAAAACTCACTAAACAAGGAGATGATTATAATGAATGAGCCTCATCGCACAGTAGAAGTTGAACATAAGGATGTGCAGCACAAATCGGATTCAAGTGTGGTCGCCTCTACATTTATTAAATATGCCGCATATATCATTATCTTCTTTGGATTTCTCTATTTCCTTGTGAAATATGTATTCCCGAAATTTTAACGAACTCCTGACATAACCTGGTCTATTTATGGGGACAATATCATGCTAGGTATGATGATTACACGATGAAATGATGGTTTTAGAATGTAGAATTCGTTGTACTATTAACCCGTATGAAAGGAAGTGCTGATGATGTCTGATAAACCAATTAGCAACGCGGAAAGTGACCGCTATTATGACCGTTACCAGAGGTCCCGTGATATTCCGCCTGAAACCGAAGTACCCGAAGGAGACATGGATACCTTTGATGAAGTTTCTGGACGCCGCATTGAAATTGAAATGGAAGATTCGGAACTTCCACCCGTTGTTTCATCAGCTGCAGACGAAGAAGGTTTGGAATCCCGCTTGACGGAAACTCCACTGGAATCTGTACCCGATGCAGATCTGGTGCAACCGGGCAGTCCGGTTGACCCTGCCGCACCCGACCCCGACGCCCTGCATGGCACGGATCTGCTAAACGGGGCTGGAGCTGACGCCAAACCACAACGGAATATCCTGCCGCCACGTTAAACGTATTGATTTGCATATTCTCACACTAGGAGGTGCTGACATGACCCAAAACAAAAAGGAAGAACAGGTCAAGAAAAACAACAACCTTGTTACTGAGCGGGATATCGATCCTGATTTTGGCCTCTTTACAGAAGATTCTTTCCCTGGTGCACTGGAAGATGAAGATCAGCGCGGTGCGATTAAGCATGCCGTTCCCGAAGAGCAGACTTCTGATGAACCCTCTTCGGATCATAAATGAAGTAAATAATTATAAGTATAAACGTTGTGATCTATTGTACAAATATGTATGTATAGACTCTGCGCTGAATATGAGAAAAGTGATGCTGGAGAACCCCTTAACAAGGGGTTTCTTTTATTTTCACTTCAAAGCTGGCTCCGGTTTCTATAGAAAAAAGATGACAACTGCATTTCCAGCATCATCTTCTTCCTATATTATAACGATTACTTCTCTACTGGCTTAGTTACTCCTGGAAGCTTCTGCTCCAACCTGGACCACTTCACCACTATAGCAGTAGCCAGAAGCGCAAGACCGTTAATGATAAATATCCAGCGAATCGGCAGCCAGCCGCCAAGGACACCGCCGATAATCGGCCCTGCCATCGTTCCGATCTGGGCTGCAGACTGGTTCAGACTAAAAGCCCGTCCCCGAAATGCCGGTTCAGTCACCTGCACAATCATCGCATTGATCGCAGGAAACACAGCCGCAAAAAAGAGTCCGTAGACAAATCTCAGGATGCCAAATGCAACATAACCTGTTGTAAAAAACTGC
The DNA here is from genome assembly GCF_003719335.1 of Paenibacillus amylolyticus. GTDB lineage: Bacteria > Bacillota > Bacilli > Paenibacillales > Paenibacillaceae > Paenibacillus > Paenibacillus amylolyticus_D. The sequence continues at coordinate 340,746 of NZ_RIAS01000002.1, read as the reverse complement.
AGCAGATTACCCACTGCTCCGCCAATTAGTCCAATCACTAACACTTTTCCAAAACCGATCCTTGATCCAAGCTTGCCCCAGCGGGGAGCCATAATGACCGTCGCCACTCCTACCGCCGAGAAAATAATCCCCGAGCTTAAGGAAGCCCGATCAGGCTGAACGCCCATCTCCATGACATACACGGTTAATAGCGGCTCGAGAATCATAACAGAAAAGGTACAGATGCCCATCATGCCAAGCACGGTGACAAACACACGATTCGCTCTCGCTTTACGGATATCATCCATAACATGGGAACGAGCCTTGTTACGATTAAAATTCTCTTCCTTAACCCAGAAGGTTGCAATGATCGCAGACACCAGCACGACTATTGCCGAAAATAGGAACGCACTCCGGTTGCCATAATAATGGCTGACAAGCCCACCAATCAGTGGACCGATGATACCACCTGTAGCCCCCGCGGTCGACATAATTCCCAAAGCATATCCGGTCTTCTCCTCAGGTGTGTTCGTGCCTACAAGGGCAATCGCTGCAGGAACAAATCCGGCAAGCAACCCTTGAAACAAACGAACCACAATCAGTGAATACGGATCTTGTACAAAAAAATTAATCAGATACAGGACAGCCAAGCTGTACCCTGATCGAATTAACATCGGCTTACGCCCATATTTATCGGCCAATGATCCCCAGAAGGGTGATACAAGAGCGCTTGCAAGAAAGGTAATGCCAAACGAAAGGCCTGACCAGAGTTCCAGATGATTGTGAACGCCCAGATCACTGCTTAAAAATAAGGGAAGAAAAGGAATTGAAATTGAATACGCCGTACTGCAAAAAAAGACACCGATCCATAAAATGATCAGATTACGCTTCCACGAGAAGTTCATATACCCGCCCGTCCTTTCCGTAACTGACGCCGGGACTGCCGTGTTTGGAGCGGACGGAACAGACCCGTACGTCCCCCTGATGCGGAAGCATTTTCCTTATTTTACACCCATGCTCTCATGATGACCATCCCCAGTTCACCGAATTAACACGGCTTGCATTGCCATTCAGAGCCTAGAAACGGTATGATAGTTGAAGAATTAACCAAACTATATTGGATGAGATTTCGTTATAACAACGAACCAAGGAGGAACATATTGATGTCTTTACGATGGAAAAAAACAACCGCAGTCTCGCTTGTCTTTGCGATGCTGCTGATCGTTATGAGCGGATGCGTACGCCCGGCAAGCAATGCTACACAAACTCCGGTTCCAGCAGCACCAGAGGGCCCTAATCCTGTAGCTACGATTGAGATGCAGGACGGACAGAAGATCGTCATTGAGCTGTATCCGGAGATTGCCCCCAATACGGTGTATAATTTTATCTCACTGGCGAACAAAGGCTTTTATGATGGCCTGATCTTCCATCGGGTTATTCCAGGCTTTATGATTCAAGGCGGTGATCCGGATGGCAAAGGTACAGGTGGACCAGGCTATGCGATCAAAGGTGAATTTACCTCTAACGGTCATAAAAATCATCTGAAGCATACGCGCGGAGTGATTTCGATGGCACGCCAATCTGACAATCTCGATTCTGCAGGATCTCAATTCTTCATTATGCTGGCTGATGCTGATTATTTGGATAACTCTTATGCTACTTTTGGTAAAGTCACCGAAGGAATGGATGTAGTTGATGGAATTGCAGCTCAGCAGATTGGCGAAGGAGACAAGCCGGTTACGGACCAAGTCATGAAAAAAGTAACTGTTGATACACACGGACTGGAATATCCAGAACCTGTGAAGATTACGGAGGAGAAGAAGTAACCTCTCTTCTATGAACAAACAAAAGCTCTGTTCTGTGCATGTGTCACAGAGCAGAGCTTATTTAATGATAACGTTTACATCGATAACTAGATCAAACCTCTTTTTTGGATGTGAGTAGCACTTCAATGCATCCATCCCAACAAATCCAGCCACCCGATAACCGCAATCCATAGTGGGAAACTAAAGGCCATCCCCCATGCAAGCCCTTTCAACAAACTACGGTTTGCCTCCATGAACAACGACTCCTTTCTTCAGGGAATAGTCGTAGTATCGGTACCATTATATGGTTTTATACCTGTCTTCATTCGCCGTGACATGCCCTTTTTCCTGCGCCTGCTCTGTAACTTCATGGAATGCACAACACGAACCTGATATACTATGACTACAATAACGATATGGATGATGATTCATGTTTTGAAGGGAGATTTTCCAAGTGGCTAAATCCAAAAAACATACTCCTGCGCCCAAGGCGCAGAATCAGGACAAACCAACCACGCTGAAAGATCTGCTGAGCAGTGATGTGCTCGAGAAGCTAAAAGCACAAGCTGACGAAGCCAAAGCTGCTGAAGCAGAGCGTAAAGAACAAGAGCGTTTACAGGCAGAGGAAGCTCGCAAGGCGGAGCAGAAGCGCCGGGACAATGACTTTGAATACCTGCTGAATAACAGCTCCATGGACTGGAAGAAACATAAGTAACCAAGGGAGCAAAAAGAGAATATAACGCTACTCTGGAGACAGGGTCCGAATTGGGCTCTGTTTTTTTATATGTACACATATGATTCACCTCCCTCATGTCGGGTATTTAGAAATAGAGTGTTCAAGGATAATTCATACATGGAGGGATCAATGAATGGCTGAACAACGGTTGGAAGGCAAAGTAGCAATTGTTACTGGAGGCGGCTCAGGTATTGGTCAGGCCTCTGCAATTCGATTCGCAGAGCAAGGTGCCAAAGTATACATGTTAGATCGTACACCCGAGAACGCAGAGGAAACGAAACAAATCATTGAAACATCCGGTGGCGAAGCTTACGTGATCGAATGTGATATCTCCAAGCCGGAACATGTAGAGAAAGCCATAAACCAGGCGGCAACCGAAGCAGGCAAGCTGGATATCGTTTTTGCTAATGCAGGGATTAATGGCGCCATGGCTCCAATTGAAACGATGAAAATCGAAGATTGGGATCAGACGATGGAGATTAACATGCGTGGCACGTTTGCAACCGTGAAGTATGCGATCCCTCATCTGAAAGAGCGTGGCGGCAGTATTATTATTACGAGTTCCATTAACGGCAACCGGGTATTCTCCGGCATCGGATTTTCTGCATACGCTTCCAGCAAAGCGGGTCAAACGGCTTTCACCAAAATGGCTGCACTGGAGCTGGCTCGCTACAAGATTCGTGTCAACGCCGTTTGTCCAGGGGCAATCGATACCAACATTGACGACAATACGTATCCATCAGATGATCTGAAAGATGTTCAGATTCCAGTAGAGTTTCCTGAGGGACATGAGCATCCACTCAAGGGTGATCCTGGAACATCGGAGCAAGTCGCCAATCTGGTACTGTTCCTCGCTTCAGATGAAGCCTCTCATGTAACAGGCACACGAATCTACGTGGACGGCGCCGAATCCCTTCTGCGCGGATGAAGTTATTAATTTACACCCCACTCCGATGACAGAAATATAACAAACCCGCAAATGCTCTGGATAGCCAGAAGGTTTGCGGGTTATCTTAATTAAAATTCACTTCAGGAAAATTAGCTTTTGGAATGCATCTGCGTTTGCTTTACCTTTTTTCCACTGATTCGTTTCAGCCACTCCGGAATCACAAAGAGCACCAGGTATAACAAGGAGAATAACACCAGAGCCAGAACCTCTTCTCCAAGAATGTAGACCGGATAAGGCCCAAGCATATCTAAGACAGACGGTGTGCCCGGTTTATGTCTCAAAAACATATAATTCGCATCGAGCAATACATCAATACCGTATACCACGAGCGCCGCAATATTTACAAATATCATGGAGCCAGCAACAGATCGCCATCCAGGACGAATTTGTTCCACCCAAGTCATATAGAGCAGAGCAAGAATGATCATCGCATGTGCGACAAAGAATTGAATGAAGCGGAAATGAGCAAAAGCATAACCGAGATTCGGCGTAACGATGGCCATCAGAGCACCTGCGATACCTGAAAAAAGTAAGGCAGAATATAACCATTTTTTGCGTGTTAGTAATAACAACGCTGATAATAATAACGACAGGCTGCACAGTTCTAGCGGTAGTGAAGTCCGCAGACTCCAAATCCCTCCGTACACATACCAGATTTGCAGTACAATTTCACAACCGATCATAAACCCTGCCAGACCGATGCGCATGAACCGGCTTGAGCGTTCAGACATGAAACGAAGCCGATGCCTGTAAAGAAATAACAGGATAACAAGTGCAAAAATAATGATCATCGAACTAATATGTGAAGTCGAGAATGCCGCAAAAGGCTCTGCATCATACGGGTCAAGCCAAGGTGGGTAAGCCATGCCTTTCTTCTCTCCTTTTATTCTGGTTAACAGAGGTGACTTCTTATAACGTGAATGGTAACTTTTTCATTTTGCCACTGATCTCTACCCCTGTCCAGCTTCATTCAAATAAGTATTGTATTCTAAATATCTTTATGTTAAGATAAAACCAAGAATAAAACATACAAAAAGTTAGTAACTTTAAATTAAATATCTGTTTTCCACTCTTCATTCATTCTGACTTATTTTTCAGAACCTTAAGCTCTCTAGTACATTCAACAAACTTTCATAAGACTTCAACTCTATCTCTAGGAGGAATATATTATGCTAATCAAAGGGCTTCACCACGTATCCGCGCTTACCGCACATGCAGATCAAAACTACCGTTTCTATACGGACATCATGGGCCTTCGTCTGATCAAAAAAACGGTCAATCAAGATGACGTTTCGGTCTATCACCTGTTTTATGGAGATGAGAAAGGAAATCCCGGCACAGAGCTTACCTTCTTCGAAATTCCGATGGCTGGGCGTACACGTGAAGGTGTAAACAGCATCTCTGCTACCTCACTTCGTGTGCCAAGTGATGCAGCTCTTGCGTATTGGGCACAACGCTTCGACGAATATGAAGTACCTCACGGCGAGATTGTGCAACGTGGAGGCCGTGCAACACTGTCATTCACAGACTTTGAAGGTATGCGGCTGATTCTCGTTTCCGATGAACATAACTCGGGTGTTGCCGGGGGTAAACCTTGGGATCGAAGCCCTGTGCCAGCAGAGTATGGCATCATTGGACTCGGCCCAATTCATCTGACTGTACGAGATGCTTCACTCACTACACCTGTTCTCACCGAGTTGCTTGGATTTAGAGCAAAAGGCAGCTACCCTGCGTTTACTCCAGGTCAACCTGATGTACTTGTGTTCGAATCTGGTGAAGGCGGCAGCGGTTCAGAAGTTCATTTGGAAGAACGCAACGATTTGGAACAAGAGCGGCCAGGTCGCGGCAGTGTGCACCATGTGGCATTCCGTGTAGACAATGAGGAAGAGTTAAGACAGTGGGTTGACCGAGTACATCAGTTCCACTTCCCAAGCTCCGGTTTTGTAGACCGCTTCTACTTCCGTTCCCTGTACTTCCGTGAAGCTAACGGTATTCTGTTTGAGCTTGCGACAGATGGCCCGGGATTCGATACGGACGAGGACTTCGCCACACTTGGAGAATCACTGGCGTTACCTCCGTTCCTGGAAGGACGCCGTGCTGAGATTGAAGCAAACCTGAAACCGCTGGATACCATGATCCGCTAATATTCGTGATTGTCCGGTAAGTCAACATTGAATGTTCAATAAAATGAAAATAAAACGATGATCACCACACAGCTCTGTATTCAAGACTTGAGTCAGAGGATGCCTGGTGAATCATCGTTTTTTATTAACCAGCATACATAGTCTGTTTTACTTGGTCAGATACGATGTAGTAAGTGGTACAAACAAGGCTGAACCTGGATCTTCGGATACAATCTCGACATACACAGCATCTGTACCTTTCACATCTACATCTAGACTCATCATACCGCTTTCCGGAGTGATATTGAACTTTTTGAGTGTCGCGAGATCCTGATCATAGATATGAATCTCCTGATTTCCCTTTAGTGCGGCAAGTTCCAAGTGCAGAGAAGAATACTTTTTACCCGTATTAATCTGGATATCATCCCCCTGCTTCGAAGGGTCATTATGAAGATAAACATCTTTGTAATCTTTGCCTTTGTATGTGGTATCCTTAGGATCTTTGGTGTGCCAAGCGGTAGATCCCAGTACGGACGTTCCAAGTACACTCAGCGTTACTTTGGTGTTTGTTACTGGCGCGGACCCATTCGTTCCACCGATGAGGACGGATGAAGTGGCACCGTCATAATTGATCTCTGTTCCAAGCAAAGTACCTACTGCACGAACCGGCAAATATGTGGTTCCGTTATATGTGATCGGCAGTACCGTCTTGCCATTCGCATCCTTCGCTGTCACTGTCTCACCATTTAATTTCAGGGTGATTTTGCTGTTGAGATACGCTTTGATTTGCTCCAAACCTGTAGCTGCGAGTGCACCTGTACCAATACCGAGTGTCAATGTGCCCACCATCAAACCAAGTACGACTTTTTTCTTCATCAAATTCCCTCCCAGACGTTTAAATGAGTTGTCCTTTATACATTTAAACGACTAAAGCGTGAATGTCAATTGTTTTCAGCATTTTTCCGTAACTTTTTTTATTTTCAGACAGCACAAAATGAGGCTGCAGTCACTCCTTTTTTTTCAGCCCCATCCAATGGTCACGCTTGCCATGGCATGTCCTATATTTTATTAGGTATTTACATCTAAGACCTCGTGCTGCAGCACAAGCTCATAGAATGCTCAATCAAATGATTCGTAGTATTCCTCTTCATATACTTCCATACTATATTTCAAGTCGTTCGCCTTCCATTCACCGTCCTGAAACACATAAGAAAACGTTAAATCGCCGGCATACAATCCTTCGCCATACGCACCCGATGTAGAAACAACAAGCTTTCCGCTCTCGACGCTATAATAAGTCACACGACCAAATTGTAACTTATCATTGTAGAGGCCATCACCGGCTCCCTTCTCCACATTGGAGGACTCGGCTGGAACCCCATCCACGGTAATATCTATGTTGATCTGGTCAGAGCCTGTAGTCACTTTGGACTCCACATGTTCTTTCACAATCTCATCCAAAGTCTGCATCTTCATTACTTCCAGTGTAACCGGATCAAGAATATGTGCCTGACCCAGATAAATTCCGGTGCCGTGTCCCTCTGAATACAACACCACAATCTCTTTTTTACCGTCGCCGTTCAAATCCAGTTCATGTACTTCAGGTTTGTATGATCCCCCCTCTGCTCTCCAATCACTAAATTCACGTTTCTTACCGTTTGCCTCAACCACAAGGCCATTATATATATATCCAGAGCCTTCGACGCTCATTGGGTACACTCGAACATCGTTATTCTCCGGTGCCACCGAAACATCATCTGCTTGAACTTGCATCATTTCTTTGTTGTTGCTCACTGCATCATTCATTCGATCGATATGGGAAGCCTCGGCCGCTACGGCCTGGCTGGATGATTCATCTATATTAAGCTGTTGTTGCGACTCATTTGTCGTTTTGGCAGTTGAAGTTACTGAAAGAGTAGCCACCGCCAAAATAATCATCAGCAGGATACCTGTCCAAGTTTTCAATATACTGGGCTCCTTCTTCTGTTGTGATAATCCTATTATATCGTCATTTATCGCCCGCGCGTTGCAATTTTGTTAATCTTTCTTAAAAAATCTTTACAAATCTTCAATCACACGAAAAAACATTCGTCTTTTACCATAATAAGCTAGGGCGTGTCTAAAAACTGTGAAGAAAGCAGATTTTGCCGAATTTTCGTTCCAAGCAAGGAAGTTTCCCGCAGGCGTGCCGGGGCACGTCAAGGGGAAGTGACGTAGCAGGGGGCGAAAAGGGGGTAAAAGATGTACTTCAGTAGGTTTCAAGACACGCCCTAATTTCCCGGAAAATAAAAAAACACTCCGGAAGCAGCTTAAGGCTGCATCCGGAATGCTTTGGTTTTATCCAGTAACCGATCTGTTAATTGTCTTAACTCTTCTGCCGAAGAAGATATTTCTTCCATGATTGCAGTCTCCTCATGCGCCGCATCCATGATGCGCTTCGCTTCATCAGAGAAGGACCCGGCTTTCCCCTGGATCTTCTTCACATGACCATGCGTTTGCTCCACACGCCCTGTCTGCTCCGCAATTTTGGAACCGATATCATGAGCGCCTTTCATAAACACTTCAACCGTGCCTGTCAATTCAAGCAACGTCTGATCTACGGAAACGGTTCGTTCCGACTCGTGGACAACTAGTCCATGCTGTTCATGGCTAAGCTCCACGGTTTCTCGAATTCGTTGCTGTACGCGACTAATCAGTTCATTAATACGATGCACCGAATCTTTACTCTCATCAGCGAGTTTCCGAATCTGCTGCGCTACAACGGCAAATCCTGCGCCCTCTTCTCCTGCACGCGCCGCTTCAATCGAAGCATTCAAGGCGAGTAACCCTGTTTCTTCAGCAATATTTTTAACCGAATGTGTAATCACTTCGATATCGGAAGCTTCCTTCTCCAAGAGCAGCATAATATCACGGGAACGATTGTGAGACTCGGCCAGTTCGTTCATGCCTTTCATCAATGATGAGAAGGTTTCTTTCGTATGACCCACTGATTGTTCCATCTTACCCGACAGTTCGGTCATGCCCAAAGACTGATGTTGCATCTTCTGAAAATCATTTAACATTTCATCGGCGGTAATCAATGAATGCTGGGAAGTCACTTTCTGATCCTCTACGCCAACCGCAATATGATCCACCGCCTCAGACATCATCTCGATCTGTTCCGCTGCCTGGGTGATAGCTTCACTTAATGACTGGGCGTTCTGAGAGGTTGTTCGTGTACTATCCGCAATATCATTCACGATACTCCTCAGATTAGAAACCATTACGTTGAACGCATCATATAATACGGTAAGCTCGTCTTGCGTACGTCGCTGCGGAATCTCTGTGGTCAAATCGCCGGAAGATACCTGCTGTGCTGCACGAGATAGCTGAACAATCGGACGAGTTAGATAGCGGGAAGCAATCCAGCCGAGAATTCCGTTCCAACATACTCCCATAAGCAAAATGATAGATATGTACAGCCAGTTTGGCATATCAAGTGAAATCCAATCTTTTACAAAGAAAATAAAAAAGCCACTAGTTCCGTACGTAATAATTGAAATTAGTACCAAACCTGCGACAGTCTTTGCCCCTAAAGTCCATTTCATGTTCGCACCCCGTAGTCCTTTTTTCCTATTTTACCAATCTTGTACCAAATCCCCTGTGACAAACATCACTGAAAACGCTCTATTTACCTTTTACATGTCGTCCATGCATGACTTTCATACCATAAAGCTCATAATGAATAGACAAGCTTAGGTACCCCTCCCTTGTTGCTGTAATTCATGATATGAAATTTTAAATTCCCCAATTTAAATTATTATCGGTTTCAACGAAAGAATCATTTAGCTTGGCATCTATTTTGCTTAAATGATATACTGAGTGCGCTTCAGCAATGCTGGAGCCGAACTATTTTTATGATGCCACTGGAGGCGAACGAGATGTCTACTATGTCCACACGGACGGAGAAAGATTTTATCGGCGAAAAAGAAATTCCAGCTTATGCGTACTATGGAATTCAGACGGTGCGGGCTGTAGAGAACTTCCCGATTACCGGCGTTCCGGTTCATCGCGAACTGATCACGGCACTGGCTGCTGTTAAAAAAGCGGCGGCGATGGCGAACATGGAACTGAAAATGCTCCCAAACAAAATTGGGGAAGTCATCATCATGGCAGCGGATGAAATGATGAAAGGCCATCATCTCGATCATTTTATTGTAGACTCCATTCAGGGCGGTGCAGGCACCTCCATGAATATGAATATCAACGAAATTTTGGCCAATCGCGGACTTGAGCTGTTAACCAAAAACAAGGGAGACTACTTCCACTGTAACCCCAACAATCATGTGAACATGTCTCAGTCTACCAATGACGTTGTGCCAACTGCGCTGCGCATTGCGGCTTATCAGCTCTCGGAGACCCTGCTGGGTACGATGAAAAAACTGCAGGAAGCCTTCCACAAAAAAGAAGTCGAGTTCAACGATGTTGTCAAAGTAGGACGTACCCACCTTCAGGATGCCGTGCCTATTCGCCTTGGACAAGAGTTCGGTGCTTATGCGCGCGTCATTGGACGGGATATTGAACGTCTTCAATATGCCAACAAGCGCATGCTTACAATCAACATGGGTGCAACAGCTGTAGGTACAGGACTCAATGCCAAACCGGAGTATATCGTTAAGGTTACCGAGTATCTGTCTGAGGTGACTGGCCTGCCGTTGCAGACCGCAGATGATTTGGTTGACGCTACCCAGAACACAGATGCGTATCTGGAACTCTCGGCGGCTCTGAAAGTATGTGCCGTCAGCCTCTCGAAAATCTGTAATGACATCCGCATGATGGCTTCAGGCCCGCGTGCCGGACTTAACGAACTGCTTCTGCCGCCACGTCAGCCGGGATCTTCCATTATGCCCGGGAAAGTCAATCCGGTCATGGCAGAGGTCATCAACCAGGTATCCTTCCAGGTTATGGGAAATGACCATACGATCTGTATGGCTTGTGAAGCTGGACAGTTTGAGCTGAATGTAATGGGCCCTGTTATTGCATTTAACCTGCTGCAATCACTGAAGATTATGAATAACGGAATTGATGTGTTTACACGCTACGCCGTGGAAGAGATGGAAGCCAATCGGGAGCGCTGCGAGCTAATCATGAAACAAAGTTTTAGTGTCGTGACTGCTTTGAACCCGCATCTTGGTTACAACGTAGCTGCTTCCATTGTAAAAGAAGCATTGAAAACCGGTATGACCCTGCAGGAAATTATATTGGAGCGAGGTTTGCTGACTCCAGAAGAATTGGAAGAGATCTTGCATCCAGAGCAGATGACCACGCCGGGGATTGCGGGAGAGCATTTCCTGCGTAATATGGAGCGCATGTAAACAAGCCGAACATATGAATCCAGATTGAAAATGCCAAAGAAGCCCTGTTATCCGTTGATCAACGGGTAACAGGGCTTCTTGAAGTATAATTTCACAGGATAAACTTCAGATATTTTAAAGAGTCGTTCAGACTTAACATGATAAGACATGTACACTTCAGGCCCAGCGTTTTCGTTCCAAGGATGACAGAATTCGAAGCTCCTCCCTGTATTTCGCAACGGTTCTTCGGGAAATGATGATCCCCTCGCCTTCAAGGAGAGCGGATAATTGACTGTCTGAGTATGGCTTGCTTAATTGCTCGGTTCGAATGATTTCCTTCAACCGCCGTTTGACGGCCGATGCAGACGTCTGCCCTCCAGATACCATCGTAATGCCGGAATCGAAAAAAGCCTTAACCTCATACACGCCATACGGAGTGTGTATGTATTTTCCGTTCACGGCCCGGCTAACTGTCGATTCATGCATCCGCACCTTCTCAGCAATCGCAGCCAGATTAAGCGGCGCCAGTGCAACAGGCCCCTCGCTCAAAAAGCGTTTTTGCTCTTCCATGATAGCCATCAGCACACGCAACAATGTCCTGCGCCGCTGTTGCACACTGCGCATAATGGCTCTCGCCTCTGTTGCCCGAGTCACCCAGATTTCACCCGGAGACGCCTCCTGTATCCAATTGCTGCATGCTTCATTCACAGATACGCGAGGATTGCCTGCCGCAAGCAGTTTGAGCACCATTTCCCCATGAACCATATCCACGACAGCATCAGGAACGATATAATGTGCACGTTCAGTACAACCTATCGATCGGCAAGGCTTGGGGTCCAACCGGGTAATATACTCGTATGCTGCTTGTGCTCCCCGCGAAGTTATACCAATCTTACCTGCTGTCCGTCCGGGATGAAAAGGAACCAGAGCCTCCAGACCTGCCTTCACAATACGTTCAGCATAAGGAACCGCTGCTGGATCACGCTGAATCTGCAACAACAAACATTCTTGCAGATCCCGCGCTCCTACACCCGGAGGGTCCAAAGACTGAAGCAAATCAATTCCTGCGTTCAGTTCGCTCGCGGACAATCCGAGTTCGACCTGTACTTCAGACAGCTCAACCTTCAAGTAACCATCGGCATTCACACATCCAGCCAAATAGACCGCCACCTTCTCCAGTCTATCTGGAATTTTCATCAACCGAATTTGCGAAGCAAGGAGTTGTTCCAGTGTAGGCGCTGTTCCTTTGGCCCGAAGCAAAGGGTCATAGGAAGTATACATGTGCTGGTTGTTTCGTCTAGATGACTTAAAAGAATAAACAGACTGTTCTTCCAGTTCAAGCAGCGGATTATCTGCTGCGGCATCCTGTAAATAACGACTCAGTTCCTGACCGGACAAGGTCAGCAAATGAAAGGACTGCTTCATTTCCGGCGTGATGGACAGCCGGAAGCGCTGTTCCTGCACCAACTGAACACCTAACATCCGATGCCCTCCTTATGTCATGCTGGACACTATTCATTGCGACATGATATTCATTGAACGGCGACTGGTTGACACAGAACACTTCGATGATAGAATAACTTGGAGCGTAACTGTGACCTCCCATTTTGTCTCTATTTTCAAAAGGGTTTTGCAGGCATAATACCATACAGTTCCTGCATTGTCAGCATGTCAATACATACATGCAGCATCAAATGTCATTTAATATTTTTCAGACACCAGCTTCGCTTGGGTAAACAGCAGCAGATAATCCCTGCCCCCGGCTTTGGAATCTGTACCCGACATATTAAATCCACCAAATGGATGTGTTCCTACCAATGCTCCCGTACACTTGCGGTTGAAATACAGATTACCGGCAAAATATTCACGTCTTGCCTGCTCCAGATGTGCCCGATTGCGCGAGATCACGGCACCTGTCAGGCCATAATCTGTATTGTTGGCAATCTCCAGCGCATCTTGGAACGAATCGGCTTTGATGAAAGCGAGCACAGGGCCAAAAATCTCTTCCTGCGCAAGTCGAGCTTGCGGATCTACGTCCGCGATAATCGTTGGTTCGATGAAATAACCTGCAGCATCGCCTGTACTTCCGCCATGAACCAGCCGTCCTTCCCCTTTGCCAATTTCTATATATTCGGTGATCTTTGCATAGGCTTTATCGTCAATGACAGGGCCCATGTAATTTCCCACTTCAAGCGGACTACCCATCGTTAGTTTTTGTGTCCGTTCAATCACCTTTTTTAATACTTCATCATATACATCCTTATGAATAATGGCACGGGAGCACGCCGAACACTTTTGTCCCGAGAAACCAAAAGCCGAAGCTGTGATCGAATCGGCTGCGAGTTCCAGATCACTGTCACTGTCAACCACGATGGAATCCTTGCCGCCCATCTCGGCGATCACACGTTTGATCCACTTCTGTCCTGGAGCGGTGCGTGCAGCACGTTCATTAATCCGCAGACCGACATCGCGGGAACCCGTAAAACTGATAAAACGAGTCAGTGCATGATCGACAAGATAGTCACCCACCTCACTGCCTGGCCCTGGCAAGAAGTTCACTACCCCGTCTGGCAAACCCACTTCATCAAGCAGTTCCATGAACTTCGCAGCGATGACTGGTGTGGTGCTTGCCGGTTTTAACACCACCGTGTTGCCTGAAACTAAAGCAGCCGAGGTCATGCCTGCCATAATCGCCAGCGGGAAATTCCACGGCGGAATCACCACACCAACACCAAGCGGAATATACGTCAGTTCATTATCTTCACCGGCAATCCGTACAAGCGGCTGCGGCTCACTGAGGCGCTGCATTTCCCGTGCATAAAACTCCATAAAGTCAATCGCTTCGGCGGTATCTGCATCTGCTTCAGGCCAGGTTTTGCCCGCTTCATAGACCATCCAGGCGGAGAACTCATGCTTGCGGCGACGCATGATTGCAGCCGCTTTGTACAGATAACGGGCCCGTTCATTCGGGTCCGTATGTTTCCAGGTCTGGAACGTTTCCGCAGCCGTTTGGATAGCCTTCTCGGCCAGTTCTTGATCGGCTTGATGAATCGTTCCAATCACCTGATCCTTTGCAGCCGGGTTCACGGAGGTTAACGTGCGGTTGCCGGTTATTTTTTGCCCACCGATAATCATCGGATATTCCTGCCCCAGTTCGGATTCCACCTTACGGAGCGCTTCCTCAAAGGCTTCCCGGTTCGCCTGCGCCGTAAAAGCTGTAAATGGTTCGTTAACAAAAGGGATATTCATCAATGATTCCTCCTTCAGGATGTGGGTTCTACTCACTTTATAAGTCTCACAAAGATAATTTACACGAGCACTCCGATGACAGAATAACCTTCCATTCGCTGTTATCCCCAGATTTTTTAGATTCCCTTCTTCAAAGGGAAAAATCCGGTGATAAGCGTATGCTTCCGATGCAGCTTTCTTTCAGAAAGCTTTTAGGCGACCGCTTCGCTTTTCCAGGTTTTTTCTGTCCTCTCCGTTACTTGTGTAAAAAGTTGTTCAACTTATATCGATCGCTGCATGGATTCAAGCAGCACTTACGTCTCATTCAAATATATGAAGCAAGAAGCGTGCCAACTCCGCTTAAGAATGAAATATTTTTTTGATTTCACGGAGATAAAAATTTTCATAAAAATAAATAAGCGATACACCATGGCATACATCAGCTTTTGGCATGATTTTTGCTAGATATGTAAATACACAATCATGAATGTTTAGGGAGGAACCACGATGAGTGTCGGAACGGAACTATACCGCAAAACGTTGTTAACCGTAGCTGGCAATAAAGCTGTAGAGAACCTGTCTCTTAAATATGGTAAAAAGCTGGCTGGCAAGTTTATAGCTGGCAATACGCTGGAAGAGGCGCTGGAGGAAATTCGCGTTTTAAATAGCAAAGGCATTATGGCAACACTGGATCATCTGGGAGAGGGAATCACGCATCTGCGCGAGGCGGCACTTTACAGAGATGAATACGTGAGATTAGTTGAAGGCATAGCTCATAGCGGTGTGGACTCCAATGTTTCACTAAAACCAACCCAGATGGGGCTGGCACTTGATCCAGAAGAAGGATACCAGAATATTCGTGCAGTTGCCGCCCGAGCGAAGGAACATGAATTGTTCGTACGGATTGATATGGAGGACAGTCCGTTCACCCAAGCAACCCTTGATATCGTTCGAAGACTTCATGCGGAAGGACTGGATAACTCAGGTACCGTATTGCAGGCTTATCTGCATCGAACGGAAGAGGATACCCGTGATATGATTCGGGAAGGTATAAGGCTGCGTTTGGTCAAAGGAGCTTACAAAGAACCTGCAAGTGTCGCATATCAAAATACGTCCGAGGTCATCCACCAGTTCAAAACGATGATTCGTCATCATCTGGATCAAGGCGTTTATACCGCTGTGGCCTCGCATGATGATCACATCATTAACTGGACGAAACAATACGCAAAGGATCGGGATATCTCCCCTGAGGCCTTTGAATTCCAGATGTTATACGGTCTGCGCATGAGCGAGCAGGAACGTCTGGCACAGGAAGGTTATCGCATTCGTTGTTATGTCCCCTATGGCACGATGTGGTACCCGTATTATACCCGCCGTCTGGCAGAGAAACCTGCGAATCTCTGGATGGTTGTAAAGAACATGTTTCGCTAGAATTGATGTAAGAAATAAACCGTCACGCCATGCAAACCAGCCATTCTGGAGTGCATGGTTTTTCCTTTTCCGATGATACGGCACCACCAAACTCAAACGTTCACTCTAAACAGAATATATGTCTAAAAAATAAGAATATACAAAATTTAATGTCAAAAATTTTAGACAAATCCTGCAATAACAACCTTGTATCTTGCCACTATATCCGTCTTCCCGTTCACTCTTTGCTTATATTTATACAATTCTACAAGAAGTGAGCGTTATATAAATTGACACAACAATGAAATAAAAACCCTGAAAAAAGCTAAAATTTGTACTAAAACCAACATTTTTTCATATTCATATTTATTGAAATCGTATACATAAAATCAAAAAAGTAGGTGAACGCTCTCAAAAGAAGTACCCGAACAATTCATGTCAAAAAATATATACACAACTATGCTGGAGCGATATAATAGTACTAATTCCTATCACTTTAATCCGTATGTTGTAATCGAGGTGATCCTGATGAGACATTTACTACCTACTCTGAAAGAACTGACACGAACAGAAATGCAAATTTACGATGAATCCACCGTTCAGGAACAGCTCCTTTCTCGCCCGTATCCGGATTCCGATATCAACGTAGCTCGGCCAGTTTTTGTACGTTCGGGTACAGGAAGCGCTTATCTCTACTGTCCGCTCCTGGACCAGCCAAACATGCTTGATGAGAAGGGCCTGGCTTCCACATCTTCTGCGACATCAACAGGACCCGATTCTTTTCCGGTTACCCCATCGTCCTTTATCCCTGCCCCTTTGATCTCACTTTCTATGGAACTGGCGCAAGTGATTCCTTTGTTTGCCAAGAGCTCTGTTCTCATCATCAAAAATGATCGTGACGAATGGACCGGCTTTATCACCGCATCTGATGTCATGAACTCACTTCATCAAGCTTACCGTCTGATGGAAGCCTATCTGGAAACTACGCTTGAGACAGCCGGCTCCGCGTTATCTTTAATCGATGAAGAAGCCAAGGTGGCGTACTGGACATCCGGTGCGGAGAATATATTTTCTATTCGCAAAACCGATATCATCGGTCAGCCTGCCGCCAACTTTTTCCCACCCGAAAGACTTCAATCGCTCAAAACGTTATACACGGGTGAATCGGTCTACCGTAAACAGCATCAACCCAGATCTGATCTGTTCGCTCTAATCAATGCCCGCCCTGTCATGCTGGATGGTCGTATTGTTGGTGCAGTCGCTGCGGAGGTCGATATTACAACTGAAATTCGGCTGCACCAGGAATTATTGCATATGTCCTCCAAAATTCAGCATTTGGAAAAAGCGGTTGCCCGGCTTCGTCCCGAGAAAGATCCTTTTGCCCGTATCAAAGGCAGCAGTCCCATTATCCGGCAATGTCTGGAGACCATTCGCAAGATCAGCACCACCCCTGCTACCGTACTCATTATGGGGGAAAGTGGCACAGGCAAGGAACTCTTCGCAAAAGCCATCCATGATCTTCGTGAACCAGAGACTGCTCCTTTTATCGCAATTAACTGCGGGGCCATTCCTGCTTCATTGTTTGAAAGCGAGTTGTTCGGCTACGAGAAAGGTGCCTTCTCTGGGGCAGACCCTAAGGGAAAAAAGGGAAAAATCGAGTTGGCGGAGGGCGGCACTCTTTTTCTGGATGAGATTGGGGAGATGCCTTCTGAACTGCAAGTCAAGTTGCTTCGTGTGTTGCAGGAACGAAGTTATTTCCCGGTTGGTGGCACCCGTACCAAACAAGCTAACTGCAGAATCATTGCTGCAACCAATCAAGATCTTCCTGCTATGATTACGCGCAATCAATTCCGGGAGGATCTCTACTATCGCCTGAATGTCATTAATCTGATTATTCCGCCGCTCCGACTGCGCAAAGAAGATATCTATGAGCTCACCCAGACTTTCCTGCAAGAGTTCTCGCTGCTCTACAATCGTCATATCGAAGTGATTCCTCCAGAAGTGTTCAAACGTTTGTTCGAGTACGATTGGCCGGGTAATGTCCGCGAACTGCGCAACGTGATTGAACGCCTGACCATTCTTACGATGGATGGTGAGATCAAGCCGGAATACTTGCCTGATTCGCTGACATCAGCGAAATCAAACGCGCCGTCTGAGGCGGAACAGGCAGCAGACAACCTCAAGTCTTCCGGAAAAGAAGGAGCCCTTGATCCAAATGTGACGGACACTCAACAAGAGAGTCACGGACTTGAACATCTTGCAAAGGTTGATAGAGAGGCGGTTAACCCAAGTGTTACATTCCCGGGACAACGTTCGGGTTCCTCTTATCAGCAACAGATGGATGCGTATGAGGCTCGGCTTTTGCTTCAATATTTAGAGGCTGCAGGTGGCAACAAACGAACATTAGCCAAACAACTCGGCATCTCCAGAGCTACACTCTACAACCGTATGAATCGGCTTGGTTTATAACCCGTAACTCCCCCGGTGATTACCGCTTGCTTGTACAGTTGAACCTAATGCACCGCTAGAAAAAAAAGAAGAGTATCCTCCCCATTGCCGCTGCGGGCGAAATGAATGCAGAGGATTTGATGCTACAATTAGAGAAAACGAAGCATCTCGGGCAGAACTAGCAATCCAGCTCTCTGGCTGCTCTAACGATCACCACAGACCTTATTCGCCCATTTAGACAGGTTTTAAAAAATCTAACGATTTCCAGTGACGCTCTTTGGCTGGATTTTAGCTGAAAACGAGTTAAAACGGACGAATTACGCAAAATAGCTTCCGTACGGATCGTTAGAATTTCAATATGGCCATTCTGGGCGAAATAAGGTTTCTCCTGATCGTTAGAATTTGTGGGGGGCGCCGCCCATGAATCACCAGACTAGAAAAACCCGCAGTTACGGATATATCTGCCGTTTAACTGGGGGTTTGTTTTTGGGTTTGTTTTTGAAACAATAGGTCTGCTTGCTCTATTAGATTTTGATTTTGTTGTTCTATCAGATCAGCTTCTATATCGCTCTGCTTCTCTGAGATTAACTTCACGCGTTACAATATTCTCGCTAAACGAATCAATGCAGTTCTAATATGGCGATAAAAGGTAGCCCTGCTCATCGAACACACCTGCGCTGCGGCAGTCGGATTGCCAGCATGGGCCCAGTAAGCCGCATGTAACAGCTTCTGATCCTGAGGAGACACCCCATGTATTCTCCCTTCCAGCAGATCCAGAATATATAATTGTAACTGAATGCCATCCCTCACACCTGTAATTCTATCTGCGTACTTTTGCAGCTCGCCCGGTGAGCGAAGGTGTCCGAGCATTTTACGCACTTCCTGCTCAGACCAAACCTTGTTATTGGAATCCGTTGTTTGGGGGCGTATTGCACTAGCCGGGAGGTCTGGATGCAAAAGGGACATCACCCATGCACCGAATTGTCCGCTACGCAGATCGAGTTCCAGCACATCCGCGTGATCTTCATACCGATCACACGCACGTGTGGACGTTCTCCTCATCTGAAAGCCAATACTCCGCAGAAACAGCTTCAGATGAGGGTTGGTCGCAACAAGAATCGCTCTCGCTCCATCTCCCAGGAGTGACAAACGATCCAATACCATATATCCGACAAGTTCCTCACGTGTATATCCAGGCACATCATCTCTGGCCGCAGCCATCAACGCGAAGTGTGTATCACTCTCATCCGGATCATTCTGTAATTCCTCTGGCGTAAAGCATTCTTTCATCTCATTCGGAAAATATTTTAAAAGTAAATCACTGATCTCCCGATGCACCAGAACAGTGATAAACATCGCAATCGTTTCGCCTTTCATGTCCCGCTTAATTACGATACCTTCAGGATAACGAAGAGCCAGTTCATCCAGAAAGGGGCCATAGTTCACGGCCTGCCAAGGCTCAACGCTGTATTCACACCATTGTTCAAGCAACCTGTGAAGGGAGGGCAGGTCAGCCTGCTTCATTGGTTCAAGCGGCGAGAACAAAGAATCGCGTGAGACATCAGCATACTTACGAAACTGAAGCATAGATTCCTGACAGAGTAGCAGCATCTTTCTCGCGATTTGTCGCTTCCCAAGAGCACATGCCTGCTCATGGAGTGGTTTCAGCAACTCAGCAATCCGAATCCGCATGGACTGCATACGATGCGGCTCGCGTTGCCGAAAATCTCGCATCAAATGTACCCGGGCCATATCGTGTAAGGCCAGACCGTCCGGTGCGGAACGGATAAAAGACATCCGTCTCAGCATGTGATATTCTTCCTGTTTAACAGGTACATTCAGCACGGTGGACAAGAGTTCCTGGTTTGCTGTCTCCAGCAAGGTCAACACCTCCACCATTGGATGCAAACGTGGCGTGCTAAGTTCAAGCAACAGCCGCGCACTGATCATATGGGACAGTTCAGCCCACTCGGCATGAGGAAGATTACGCTCCTGATCAGCCGCCTCCACCGCAAGAGCAAGTCCAAGCGGATGTCCATCCGTCATTCTCGTAATAATTCCAGCCATACTCGGCTTTAATGAACCAGCAGTTGCAATATACTCCGTAATCTCATCTGCAGTAAAATGTTGCAGCCGCAATTGAACCAGATGCTGATACAGCCGGGGATGTGTTCTCCAGGCTGCTGAAAGCTCTGAACGAGAGGCAAGGATAATGAGTATCCCACTTAGATGAAGTTTCGCTATAAAAACTTCCATAAACCAGCTCTCAAGCAGCGCAAGTTCCTCGTAGTTATCCACTGCAATAACGAGCCGTTTTTCTCTGGGCATACTTTTCAACAACGAGAGTAAATGGGCGCCTTGGCTATTCAACAGACCGAGTTCCAGTGCCAGTGTTGAACTAAAATAATCCATAAACATGGAAGGCGTAGTGCCACACGCCCGTCCATCCATCCATATAGCGGTTGCTCCCTGCTCTCTAGCGATGGACAGCATTTCTGAAAGTAACGAAGATTTCCCAATACCACCCATACCCGTAACTGATAATATAGTCATAGGCGCTTCATCATTTTCAAACCATTGCTCTAGTATCATCAGCTCTCTGGCTCGACCAACGAAACGCTTTTCGTCCCTGACAACCTTCTGCTTTTGAGATCCACTTCCGTTCCCCATATATATCCTCCGTACTAGATAACTGGTACTTTTACTGTAGCTTACTTTTTATGAAAATGAGACTATATTGAGACGCGCAATCGTTCCCGAAATGTTAGAATCTTGATAAAAGCCAATTTATAGAAAAAGATAACTCTGTGGCCTCTTCTACATCAATCGAATCATACCGTTTATGGATATCACAAAACGCAACACTCCGCCAATCACCCAGAGCAAGCCAGTACACACGATTTACCGACTTGGTTTCATGCTTTCCTTTCGTACCCTATTCCAGCCCGATAATTCAGGAAAGGCGGATTTGTGTGAAAAAACATCTCGACATTTCTCATTTGAGCGGACAACTTGGCATCCATTCCAACGATCTTCAAGCATGGTTAAACCTTACTGGTTTAACTGTTGCAGATCCACAAAACAGCCGGGATCGAAGGTCTGAGCGTATGACATTTCCATATCGCCTTGCCACACCTACCTCAGTATCTCAGGCTCCCTCTTCCCGTGCATCCGAACGTTATCGGAGCCGTTTCTCCAATACAGGGTCTCGCCGCGGGTCTCGTGCCTTACGAGGTATACGACGAATCAACAAGCTGTAGACGAGCAAACAAAACCTACTATTCGAGCAAAGCCCATATTTCAAAAACGTTACTGTCATGACAATTGTCCATCTCCGCCTTCAATCATGGCGTTAGCTAACAATGCCATCTCCAAGCACACTCGTCTTCCCTGTTGCATATAACCCGGCCCCAGCAGTTCTTCCAGTTTCTCCAGTCGGTTATATAATGTCTGCCGATGAATGAACAGCTGGGCGGCCGCATCCCTTTTGCACCCGAAATTCGCAAGATATGCATCCAATGTTTCGACCAATCGCAACTGATGGCTTCGATCATGCTCTATAAGCACACCTAGATGATCCATCGCAAAGGATTGCAGGAAAGAAGGCGGCATCGCTTTTAACATTTGATATATACCCATACGATCGTAAAAGTGAACATCTTTCATCCATTTGACAGACCTCGCAACTTCAATAACCTGAACCGATTCCTGTAGGCTATCCCTTAGACGGGTTAGTTGATTTCGAAGTTTGCCGAAGCCCGCATGGATTTCGACTTGTTTCAGATTTGAGCGAGCAAACCGTTTCATATCCTGAGTGATGCTCTCTAGGATATGGATCAGTGAATGCTCAGAGGAGGTTTGTGTTTCTTCCTTGGCACAACAGAGGTAGATTTGATTATTTTTCAGCATGATGAGGCTGGTTAGATGATTTTTCTTCAGAAGCGAGCGAAGCAAAACGAGAATGTCCTGATGATTCGCCTCCATTCGTTCCCGGCCCGT
Organism: Paenibacillus amylolyticus; assembly: GCF_003719335.1. Classification (GTDB taxonomy): domain Bacteria; phylum Bacillota; class Bacilli; order Paenibacillales; family Paenibacillaceae; genus Paenibacillus; species Paenibacillus amylolyticus_D. Next base: position 318,736 of record NZ_RIAS01000002.1, on the reverse strand, counting down.
TCCCTTCTTGCGATGCTCAATCTCCAATAATCCTCCCGCGAACCAGTATTGTCCTTTTACTAGCAAGCGAAGCCCCATTCGTGTTCGCGCCTGTTCCTCTTGCTGAATGTGACCATTCATCAAATCCTGAATCAATTCATTCTGGTTGCGCACCATCTTCTCTTCAAGAAATTGAGAACGAAGTGTAAGCGCAGCCGCAGCTTTGGCTGTGTAATCAAGCAACAGCTTAAGATATTCTACAGTCGCCGACGGGTGCACAATCATACCTATGGCTGAAAATACTTGACCAAAACAAACCACCGGATAACAGAGCAAAGCCCTCTCTTCATCCATATGAAACCACAGCTCCGTATCCGAGTCGTTCAGATTGAGCTGCTCGACTTCCTGGCTGTACCAGCTATAGATGGCCTGCTCCATGTCTGGAGCGAGTTCTGGCACAAAACTCCCGGCCTCCATCGACGAAATGTACACCACAGGTTTTGCCGCATAGGCATGCAACAGGTCGAGAACCGCAGACATATCCGTACTCTGCAGCGTACGTTGCTGAAGCTCACGGGAATACGTCTCCAGGCTCTTTAATAGCTGGTGTTGGTGGTTAATAAGTAGAGAATGGATATCTTGCGTAATCTCAACAAAACGTACGGGTTGTTCAAAAACGATGAGTGGAAACTGATACTGGTTTGCCAGTTCAATCAATGACTCTGGTATGGCATGTATGCTGGTGCCAAACTCCACACATAATCCAGCCGCATCACGGTTGATCAGCTGCATCAGATAAGCTTCCCGCCCCTCTTCCGACTGAAGCCATAGACCCGTGGATAAAATAAGATCATGCGGGCTTACAAAAGGGGACACATTGGTAATTTCCAGCACATGGACCCAGCCTACCCGACGCTCCAGCCCTTCTCGCCCTGCCGCAAGCCGTGCTTGACTAAATACCGCACGTTGCAGGATATCTCTGACAGTAAAAACACGGTCATTTCGCAAAGTCGATCCCTCTTAGTGTTATTTTTTCTTACATTATAATCCAAAGACATGTGTCCTGAACAGTCTGTTTCGACGAATTGTTGAGTCTTCAATCTAAAAAATAGACATTGTGTAAGGTGCAAAACGACGTACGGAGTCATAAACTTGTAGTATAAGCTAACAACCAATAAATGGACGAGGTGCATGGCTATGAGAATCGGAATTCCCAAAGAAATCAAAAACAATGAAAATCGTGTAGCGATGACTCCTGCCGGGACAGCTGATTTTGTGACAGCCGGGCATCAGGTCTTTATCGAACAAGGTGCGGGACTTGGCAGTGGATTTACGGATCAGGAGTATGTTAAAGCTGGCGCCCTAATTGTTGAAGAAGCCGCCCAGGTATGGCAGGATGCCGAACTCATCCTTAAAGTGAAAGAACCTCTCGCCAGCGAATATGGTTATTTTCGCCCTGGCCTGATTCTGTTCACCTACCTGCACCTCGCCGCAGAGCCGGCTCTCGCCAAAGCGCTGGTCGAAAAGCAGGTGACCGCTCTTGCGTATGAAACGTTGGAAGTCGGCGGCTCTCTCCCGCTGCTCACACCTATGAGTGAGGTGGCCGGGCGTATGGCTGCGCAGATCGGTGCGCAGCTTCTGGAGAAAACAGAAGGCGGCAAAGGCATTCTGTTATCCGGCGTACCTGGCGTAAGCCGTGGCAAGGTTGTTATTATTGGCGGGGGTACGGTAGGTACCAACGCGGCCAAAATTGCACTTGGCCTGGGGGCCGATGTGACGATTCTGGATCTGAATCTGAATCGGCTGCGCCAGCTGGACGATATTTTTGGCAATCAGATCCAGACGCTGGTATCCAGCCCCTCCAATATTGCGTCCGCTGTCGCTGGGGCGGACCTGCTGATCTGTGCGGTGCTGATTCCGGGCGCCAAAGCGCCAACGCTTGTCAGCGAGCAGGTCGTGAAGACCATGGCACCAGGGTCGGTCATTGTAGATGTGGCGATTGATCAGGGCGGGATCGTCGAGACCATTGATCATATCACCACCCACGATGAACCCACCTATGTGAAACATGGTGTCGTGCATTACGCGGTGGCGAACATGCCTGGCGCCGTACCGCGCACGTCTACGGTGGCACTGACCAATGCCACCATGCCTTATGCGCTGCAACTGGCGAACCACGGTGCAGCCACCGCGATTCGCGGCAGTTCGTCCATTCGCAGCGCGGTGAATGCGCTGAATGGACATATCACGTATGAGGCGGTTGCACGCGACCTCGGGCACGCCTATGTACCTGCAGGACAGGCGCTGGAGGATGCCGCCGCTGTCCAATAAATCTTCTGGCCGTTCCACCTGGAACCAACTGTGTCCAGCCTGTGGGACGCACCGAAGCGCAGTGCCACATGGAGGATTCCTCCGGACACTGCGCTTCTTTTTTTTACATATAGGAGACTTACTTCCAATCTCCACACCCTCTTACGCTAAACCACTCGTTCACTGCATACCTCCCGAAAGTTGCAATCCCGGCACGCTCGGTTCGAAGGCATCGGCGTAAAATAGGATATCTCCTTTGGACGGTTGTAATACTCATCGGCCACACAGGAGCGCATCTCCTCGATGTAACGCCCTACGTTCTCTTCCACCTTGCGAATGTCCTCTTCGGTTGCAACAAACTCTTTGTGTTTGCCAGTCAACAGATACTCCACCCGAATCTCAATCTGCTCCAGCGGAACCCGGTAATGCTCTCTTACATAGGAAGCGTACAAAATTAACTGATCGGAGAAATCATCCTCCTTGCCCGTCTTCCAGTCCACGATGACAATATTTCCATTGCTGCGTCGATATAATAAGTCCATTTTCACATACACGCGCGTATCATGCAGCATCATCGTGTCCCATTTCTCAATCTCCAGAATCGTTGTACTTGCACGGGACAAATCTTCCCACGTCAGCGTCTGATACAAGTTGCCTACACAGGCTCCTGCGCGTTCTTTAATGGTTGCGACCCGGTCGTTCAGTGTATCATCGCCATAATAAATTTCTGACAACATCGTATGATTTTTCGGATTAAGTCGCCATTGCTCCGAATTCATCGACTCTTTGTATGCCTGGTTCAGCAGATCACGTATCGTTTTCTCCAAAAAAACTTCACGAGGCTTGGGCTTGCCTTCCTCCCTGCTCCTTACAGCCGACTCACACATTCGGTGTGCCAGATCCCCAAATACCAGATACAGATTGCTCAGCTGCTTCAGACGGTACAAGCGAACCTGCATCTCGTCAGCCGATTCTGTTTTCCATCCGTTATGGGCACCATAATAATGATAATAATATTTGCGCAGGCACTCATCGAACATACTTGCCCGCGACTGCGAATAAGACCACTGCGGGTATTGTGCCATATGATAATCTGCCTTTCTGTATACCGGATCTACTCATGCCAAAGCTTCATCCCATACCGTAGGGTGAGTTTGCAGGGAAGTATAGTAAGACTGCCCTGTAAAACATAACATCCGAACGTTGCTCTACATGTCCGCCCTTGCATAACATTCGGCTGGGAGATCCTTTTATTGCTCACAGTATAAAGCCCTGGCCGTCGTGCCGCAACCCGGCTTCCGTTATTTTCTTGTGCGCGCAACCGTTTGAGGAACGATACGTATCGTTTATATAGTTACATCAGGATGAAGGGAAGTCCTTTTCGGCTTATCGTCTGGATGCTCTCCATCCGACGCTAACGCTCACCACAGATCACCACAGACCTTATTTGCCCATTTTGACTTTCTCGTGATCGTTAGAATTAGCGGGAGCGTCGAAAGGCATGGGCATACGAAGAGTTGGTAGAGTAACTTGAGCTTGAAGACGCTCATCAGCCTTCTCCACACTTTTTACTCAACACCACCTCTTCCTCCACCCATTCACCGAAAAGTTGAATTTGAGCACGAAGGGTATTAATCTATTACGTAAATACAGTTTCCATAGAGCCCGCTAACCATTGCCTTCTGACTGTAACACGTATTTGTAGAGCACACGAAGCATCCTAATAGCAACAATCTATTTATCAACTACGGAAAATATGTACAGGCATATCCAAAAGGAGGCGCCACCCATGAAACAGCCGGATTGGTTCCAGGCGGAAGCAGCATTACAACAGATTCAAGTCATCGGAAGCGATCGGAATGAGCTGGTAAACATTATCGGCGAGGCAGCAGGAGTGAACTGCATTGGAATCGGTACGGATGCGGCTGTATTTACGTATGACCAGCTGCCGCAGTATGCCTTCAAAATGTATTCGGATCATGCTCTAGATAAATTAAATAACGAAAAACAGGTCTACGCCCAGCTCCAGGGCCTGCCATACTTCCCGACGTATTATGGCAGCGGCCGAAATATACTTGTTATCAGTTACGAACCTGGAGACACTTTGCTTGAATGTTTGGAAAAAGGAATCCCCGTCCCCGAGCAGGTCATGCTCGATGTAGACGCAGCGCGAGAAGCGGTTCGTCGCATTGGACTGAATCCACGCGACATCCATCTCAAAAATGTGCTTCTCCAGAATGGACGCGGCAAAGTACTGGACGTATCGGAGTATATTCAGGAAGGAGACGACCATCGCTGGGATCATCTCGTATGGGCCTACCACAACATCTATCCACGTATCAAAGGTACGCCTATATCCCCCCGTATGCTGCAAACGATCAAATGGGCATATAACCAGCTCGATCAGGCTAATCTCAAAATGGAAGATCTCTCAAAGAAAGCCAATCGACTGTTCTCCAGATTTCTGAAATAAACCGCTGGATCGCGCTGAAAGCCACTTTGTACCGGGTAAGGTGTACAAGTCCATGACTTTACGATGAGGTTTAGGGGGGATGGCGGCTAAATACCATAGAAGTCGGCTTCCCCCTCCCCAACCCCCCGCCTTTAGCAATAATGGATAGTCAACATTAAATCAGACAACTTTTTAAGGGGCTTCCTGGCGATACTGAACAGGCGTTATATACCCAATGATCTATGAACCGATCCTTGTACATGGCTTCGGCCACGGCTTTATCGTAGGGGCATCCTTTCTTGCTGAGCGATCGGCCAATAACAAACGTGTCTAGAAGCTGGTTCACCCTGTAGTTTTTATACTCACAACTAATTCATTCGCTACTGTCATCTCATTACAAGCTTCTTCTATGTCCCGATCAGGTCGATTCACAGATTCCCGTCAGATTCTTCCCAATACATCAATAATTTTATTTTCGTCAAAGGTTGTTACACCCTACACATACTCCACTTTAAATAATATAAATGCAGAGGAGATGTTGCTTTGAAAGCTCTTATGATGGGAATGGGACAGTAGGTGTGACTCCAGAACAGAACCTACTTTCATTACAGGAAAAGATTTAAGCTCATTCGAAAACAAATTGAATCAAAATTCAGTGGAGAAGCAGGCCCCATACTTTCAAAATGGAACTATTAGAGTTTAGTAATAGACTTGTTAACTTACCCAATCATGACGACGTGGAATTTTATCAGGAAATTTGTGAGCAGTATGCGCACCATTTGCAAAAAATTGAAAAAGAATGTTATACAAAAATGGGAGTAAACATTTGTACTTGTAACTTAAATCCCGAACATTGCAAATAGATTTTTATTATATTATTATCCTATGTTGCTCATTAGGAAAAAATAAACTGACACCGGTTAAGTCCCGATGTCAGTTTATTTAGTTTCTGATAAACCTCTTGGTACATGTGATATCTACATTGTTTTCTCTTCATCCCTATAAATATGAACCCAATAAATTTATAAATAGTTTAATTGAAGGTTTTTTTTATGCTCGTTCGTAATATAATAGGAACATAAGTACCTATTTTTCTTATTTATGGTTGTTAATCCAGTAGGGTACACCACTTTAATATATGACTTCATCTTAGAGGAGGGGACTATCCTATGAACAACTTGATACACTTTTCTCTTCAATGCCACCCTCCAGCCCTTTCTTTCACTTTTCCCCTTCCTTCATTCCCCGTGCCTGCGACGGTGTCATACCCTTGTACTGCTTGAATAATTTTGTAAAATAGTTCGCATTGTCGCATCCCACCTGAGCGGCAATTTCCGTGACTGTGAGACTGCTGCTCTGTAGCAAACGCTCCGCTTCACCCATTCTGCATCCGTTTACGTACTCTACGAGCGTACGTCCGGTCAGCTTTTTGAACATTTTGCAGAAATGATATACATTCAGTCCTACTTGGCTTGCCGCTTCACTTACCGACAATTTCTCCTGAGGATCAGCCTCAATCTGTGCAATCAACTGTTTGAACCGCTCGCGGTTAGGAAAATACACTGCACCCGATCGATCCCGCAACTGATGCGGCATAAACGTCCGGGCCATCAGCGTAAACAACGCATGCAGCTTGGACTTCACTACAAGCTGGTAAGCCGGAGGCTGCATCGCCATCTCTTCCACAGCTTCATTTAATAAAGAATAATACCCGGCACAGGCAGCATTCTCTGCGGCCGGTTTGACTGGAAACCGCACACTGCCTTCCAGATAAGGCGCAACATACTGTTCATGCACTGGGTCGCTCGCAAAATCCTGGAACAAGGCTCGGTTAACTACAACCGAGTCATAATGAACATCTCCTTCATCCAACGCGTATCCAACATGCAGGGCACCACCCGGAATGATGATGACCTCTCCCGCCTCAATTTCATAAGGTCGGCTATCAATATGAAATACCGCTCTCCCCTTACGCATAATGATCCATTCAAAGTGCTCATGCCAGTGCAGATATAAAATGCATTCCTCCGTTTTTTTCGCAGAACAGCGATTTTGGAACAATTGAAACGGATGGGATTTATGATCAATTCGCGTATCCTCATGAAGCGCTTTCAAGTCTAGCACGGCTCTCTTCCTCCTCACCACAAGATCCGACTAATAAAGCACAAAATTGTTTAGAGCCTTCCCTTAGATCCACGGCTATAATGAGTGTGTCACGAAGTACTATAAGCCAATATTGGAGTGAATTACAACCATGAATCCATCCATTCGTATCGGAACCCTTGTAGGCGGCCATGATGCCGTTCGGGTCATTCCGCAAATTATGCAACACGGCTTCGAATCTTTTAATCTGACGTTCTGGCAAAGCACAGGCAGCCTTGATCTGGCAGAAACCGCCAAACGCGTACGCGATATCGTTGACGAACACGGTATCACCATATCGGCTGTAAGTGTATTTGGTAATCCGCTCACCGGCTCAGGGGATAACGCTGACACCTTGGCAAGCTGGGAGCGCGTCATTGACCACGCGCAGCTTTTTGGAGCAGAGATCGTCTCCGGCTTTACCGGACGTCTGACCAATCAGCCGATTGACGAATCGATTCCACGGTTCAAGGAAGTGTTCGGTGAACTGGCACGACGGGCGGCAGACCGGGGTGTACGCATTGCTTTTGAAAATTGTGATATGGGTGGAACGTGGCAGACCGGCGACTGGAATATCGCCCACAACCCGACCGCCTGGGAAATGATGTTTAATGCCGTTCCTGATGAAAATGTCGGTCTGGAATGGGAACCATGCCACCAGATGGTCAGCTTGATAGACCCGATTCCACAGCTTCGCAAATGGGCCCCCAAAGTGTTCCATGTCCATGGCAAAGACGCAACCATCGCCTGGGATGTTGTCAAAGAACATGGTGTGCATGGCCCGCATGAATTTGTCTGGCATCGCACCCCTGGCTTTGGAGACAGCAACTGGGCAGATATCATCACCATTTTGCGCCAGAACGGTTACCAGGGCACCATCGACATTGAAGGCTGGCATGATCCGGTGTACCGGGACGAACTTGAAATGACCGGGCAAGTCCACGCATTGAATTATTTAAAACATTGCCGCGGGGGCAGCTTTGTGCCCAATCCTGTATAAAGAAATAACGGCATGAATACAGGGTTACTCATGTGCCCAGAAAAGTCAAAAAGCACGTCACAAGCACATGTACTACTAACATGGAACAATCACTTATAACTTGGATCAATAACATCTATGCATCTATATGAGGGAGTTGAGCACATGACCTACCCTTATCGGGTTATCATCGCAGGTTGCGGGGCAATGGCAAATACTTGGGCGGACTATGCCAAAGAAAGACCAGATACAGAAATCGTGGGGCTCGTTGATCTCTACGAAGAAGCTGCGTCATCATTTGCCAAACGTCACAATTTATCCTGTCCAACATTTACTAATATTCATGATGCCCTTGAGGCAGTCGATGCCAACATCGTATTTGATGTGACCATCCCTTCCAGCCATTATCATATTGCGATGACCGCACTACAGGCAGGTTGCCACGTCTTTGGCGAAAAACCGCTGGCAGAATCATTCTCGGACTGCACGGACATTGTGCACACCGCCCGCAGTACAGGACGTATTCAAGCGGTGATGCAGAACCGCAGGTTCGATCCTCGCATCCGTGCCTATCGGCAGCTCATTTCCAGCGGAACGATTGGACAGCCGGGATATGCAGGGGCAGACTTTTTTATCGGGGCGCACTTTGGTGGTTTCCGCGACCTTATGGACAGCCCGCTTTTGCTGGATATGGCGATACATACCTTTGATCAGGCGCGTTATATCCTTGGTGCTGATCCGGTGTCGGTGTACTGTCACGAATTCAACCCTCCAGGTTCCTGGTATAAGGGCAATGCGATGGCCATATGTATTTTCGAAATGTCCGACGGGTCTGTGTTCGATTATCGGGGGTCTTGGTGTACCGAGGGCGTGCCGACATCCTGGGAAGCAAACTGGCGTGTAACCGGTGAAAAAGGAACCGCCATCTGGGATGGTCATGACGATATCTATGCTGAAGTGGTCAACGCACTTAAGCTGGAAGCTGATGGCAAGCCATCTTTCCTCCAGCGGGCTGAACGAATCGAGGCCGAGCTGCCTGTAATGAACAAAACCGGACACCACGGCTGTCTTGAAGAGATGTTTGCTGCACTTGAGGAAGGGCGATTGCCCGAAACGGATTGCAGTGACAACCAGTTCAGCATGGCTATGGTGCTCGCCTCTCTTGAAAGCGCACGAACCGGACAGAAAGTGCTGATTGCAGATTTATTGAAAACAACAGGGCCGTCATCTTGAGCAAGATTAGGGTTAATGTTGTTTAAATAAATATTTTCAATCGCCATCAAAGGAAGTGAGTCTTATTGCGTAATGAAAGTGAAATTATTATTTCTCCATTAAATGCGGACTTAATAGAGGATATCCATACGACAAACGATTACTTTACGTTATTCGGTAAAATCATCCCCAGTTTACAATCTGGACAATGGACCTATGAAGAAGTCCTTTTTGATGAACCGAAAGAAACGCGTTTTCCAGATGACAAACTGGATTGGATCGAATATATAAACCAGGAAGATAAAATGTTGTTTTTAGCTTATATGAATCAGGTATGTATAGGACAAATTAGAATCATCCAAGATTGGAACCGTCTCTGTTATATTGAAAACATTGCTACGAAAAAAGAGTATAGAGGCAGTGGAGTCGGAAAACTGCTCTTAAATAAAGCAGAAGAATGGGCAAAACAAAAAAACCTTATCGGAATGTCCCTCGAAGCACAAGATGATAATCTGGGTGCATGCCGATTTTATGTGAAACAAGGCTTCATACTAGGTGGAGCTGACACACTCAAACAGTCCTGTACTCCTAATATTGATACCACTTTATACTGGTATAAGTTATTCACGTAACGATGGCTTTATAGAATAAGGAAACAGCCGTTCCAACATAGGGACGGCTGTTTTTTTCATCTACAGAATCTGCTTTTTCATCGCCTTGTACACCAGTTGCGCAAACAAACTGTTGGACCAGGCGAACCACGGACGCGTATACGTGTCGGGATCATCGGCATGAAAGCCTTCGTGCATATAACCCGTTCCCGCATCGGTGCTCTCCAGCACATCAACCATGGCCAGCATCTCGGCGTCATTGTCCGCCGTTAGTCCTTGCATGGATAACGCCATGTGCCAGATGTACCCGGGAGGAGTGTGCGGGCTGCCGATGCCCTTGGCCGCTGTGCCCTCATAATAGTACGGATTTTCTTTACTCAAAATAAAACGCCGTGTGTTCTGATACACCACATCATCTACGGATACATATCCGATATAAGGGATCGACATGAGTCCCGGTGTGCCCGCATCATCCATTAGACAGACGTTGCCATACCCGTCCGTTTCGTAGGCGTAAATCTGTCCATATACCGGATGACGATGGGTACCATACAGGGCAATGCCATGCCGGATTTCCTCCTCCAGCCGTGCCATACGGCTCACTAGCTGTTCGTCACGGAACACCCATTTTGCAATCTCCCCCATCTGGCTCAGCGTCACTGCGGCGAACATATTGGACGGGATGTTGTAGTGAAAATCACAGGCATCATCGCTTGGACGAAAGCCTGACCAGATCATGCCCGTATAGTTTACTGGCATCCCCATTCCCTCATTGCGTAACGTATCATGAGCTGGGCAGTTGCGACGCATGAAACGATACGGAGATTGCTCTGTATGCCGCTGCTCCGTTTCCCACAGATGCACGATCTGCTCCATGACCTTTTTAAAACGTTCATCAAAGATGTCTGTAAGCTCCGTCTCACGCCAGTATGTATAGGCCAGCTTCATGGAGAAGCAGAGGGAATCCAGCTCAAACTTCCGCTCCCATACCCAAGGCGACATCTCTGTCTCATCATTCGCGTCCCAGTGCCAGCCATTGGCCGTTTCGTTAAAAGCGTTCGCATAGATGTCTATATCCGCATAGAACGTATGCCGTTTAATCAGCCCTCCGATAATATGTTGCAACTGCGCGTCATGCTTCGCCAGCGGAACATAATGGATCACCTGCTCCACTGAATCCCGGAGCCACATGGCAGGGATATCTCCCGTAATCACAAAGGTGGTACCGTCATCTAACAGCTTGGTGGTCGTTTCGAGCGTGTTCGGAAAACAATTATGGAACTGAGCCAGCAGTTTCGGTCTGTGCTTCAAGTGCTCATCTGCTTCAGCCAAAACTTCACGAACGGCTTGGGGTAATTCTAGCTCAGGCATCGGGATTTTAGGTAATCTGAACTGATCCATGGGAGTCCTCTCCTTTTCTATGTAAACTGTTAATCAACTAATATAGACTTTTAAATAGGACCATTGTTATTTTTGTTATTATAAATTATAATAACGTTATTATTCTGTAAGTGTACCTGTTCCATGAGAGCACGTCAATTCACAATTAATCAGTTTTCCTAATCAATCATCTATAAAACATAAGTCATTTCCCCCCGTCCATACCGACTCATCCATCTGTCCATAAAAGGAGTAATCATATGTCTCGAAAAGTATCGATCCAGACGCTGGCTGACCAGCTGGGGTTATCCAAATATGCCGTGTCCCGCGCGCTCAGCGGTAAAACCGGTGTCAGCGAATCTACGCGTGCACGGGTTCTGGAACTTGCCCGTGCACTCGGGTATCGTCAGAGTACACCCGGCTCGGCGGGCCATTCTGCCAGTACCAATCAGGCTCATAAAGCCGAACCTCCATTTGTCCTAATATGTATGAATCAGCTTAACCGCGGTGAGCCGCACTATTGGCAGCGTGTGCTGTCAGGCATCATCTCTGGCTGTAACGAGCAAGGATGGCATCACGTCATTGTGTCACCTTCACTGGACTTGCCCGGCAAAGAAATCGCACCTGAAAAAGCGATCGCACCTCATCTCGACTGGAAGCGCTGTGCCGGAATTATCGTTATGGGCGCTTTCCCGCATACCGTGTTGCAGACGCTGGTACAGACAGGCCGCCCCATGATTTTGGTCGATCATCAGGAGCCTTTGCTGAACTGTGATACGATCAGCCATGATAATCTGGAAGCCGGCATTACTGCGGCCAGATATCTCATGTCGAAGCAATGCAGACGCATCGGCCTGATTACTGATGACGGACGTGCCGCCAGTTTTGCACAGCGTAAGATTGGAATCGAGCTGGCTTTGAATCATTTTCATACCGAGGCAAGGGAAGAAGTGAGCTTTCAAGCTTGGAATGTAGCCTATGAAAACGGGGATTGGGTGAACAAACTCGCCGCCACAATCAAGCAACTCCCTGCTGAAGAACGCCCTGACGCGTGGATTGGGGCGAATGACGATATCGCCTTACAGTGGATGCACAAACTTCAGCAAATGGGATTATCCGCGCCTAAGGATTGCCTGGTCATCGGAATTGATAATGTGTACACCGCTGCCACCTCATCTCCCCCGCTGACTACGGTACATTTGTGCAAAGAGGAACTTGGGCAACGAGCCGTCGAGGCTTTGAAGCGTCGAGTCGAACGCCCAGGTACACCGAAAGAGACGGTCATGTTATCCACTACATTGATTCCAAGGGATTCGGCTTAATGGTCTATCCACATCAAAAAAGAGCCTCGCATTTGATGATGCAAGGCCCTTTTCTTTATAATCCATACTCGATGACGTTTCCTCAGAGCGCTCACACTACGATGTGATTATATGACTCCACGTCTGATCTGTTACAGAACGATCTTGCCAACCTTTGCATAGTGCTCGTTATTGATCCCAAGGCATACTTGAATCACTTGAAAGGTTTACTTTCCAGTCTACATCCCGGAAATCACGATGTACAACCGTTCGTTTTAACGTCAATTTCGTACCCGTATCCTTGTTGAACCCATGAACAATGAGCTTCACATCTTCGACAACGTACTCTTCATTCAGATTGGCTGGTTTTCTAATCCCCATGACTTCAACCGGATACTCTTTTCCTGTAGAGTCTGTTGCGACCCACTGATCACCATAAAACTCATTTTTGAACAATGCAAGGCCCTCCAGAACAAGAGAAGCTTGACCCCCAGTTTGGCCATTCGATGACTGCCCACGCTCATAATTAAACCGATACAATTCAAGTTGATCCCCAAAGTGTTTAAATGAGGCAAACGCATAGAACTTAGATTCCTCACTAGCCTTATCCAGATCAACTTCCATCTTCTGTCCTTCTTTCACAGGTATCGTGTAACCGTCCAGGACAAAGCGGATATTTTCTGCATGCAGTTTTACCAAAGACGGGTCCCATGTCTCCGATATCTTAAGTGGCCCCCCCGCACTCACTTGACTCAAATCTCGATAACGGAATTTGGCCTGACGTGCATTGGGTCTGCCCCCGTTGAAAATACGGTACTCTCCCGTGTCCATAACTTCAATATGATATAAAATGTCCATATCCTTTGCCCAATCTTCTCCTGCTTTCGCACGAAGCTCGTCGTTCAGATTCACTTCCAGATCAAGCCGGGTTCCGTTTGGCGTCTGCACCAATTGCGTCATAGCCAGTTCCAGCCCTTCCGGTGTTGTATAGGACGCATCCATCGGGGTTTCTTTGGACATCACTTTGGCTTGGGTCATATCCAGTTTAAACTGGAAGCTCCAGTCTACAGAGACCTTTTTGTCCGTATAGGTTTTGGTATTCACATCATAGCCATTCCCTACATTTAAATGTCCGAGTTCTCCACGAACAGTGATTTCATCAGGAATGTCTCGATGTAACTGAAACACCAGCTTATTCAGAGAACCAGTGCCTTGCCTTGTATCACGCGCAAGCTCAGCAACATTATTACCCTTTTCATCTGTAATGTGGATATCCTCCGCTTTGGAATTCAAAAGATACATTCCAGTGCCATCAGGTGCCGTTTGCTGTAACATAAGTATAAGTTGGGAACCGTCTACAAGCACATCTTCAATCTTGAGTTTGTACCCCTGATCATCGATATCAATGTTCGGGTTCACGACAAGCCCAAGCGGTTGAAGCCGTTTGTAGTCGTCTGCCAAATTGGCATATCTCAGAACCTCCGGGACAGGAATATTGGGCAAAGCGGGAATATTTACGGCGCTTACAGGAGGCTGAACTGGCTTTTCCTTTGTCCGTTCCCAAGCAGCCCAAGCCCCTCCTGCAATCAGTACCGCAGCTGCTGCGGCGATCCCCGTTCGATAAATCCATTTGCTCTTATGCGACTTCTTTGTTCCCCACGGCGCCTGCACATGAGGGCCCTCCATAGACACATGATCCAGCTCCTGCATCACTTGTAACGTAAAATCTGCATCCGGTCCCTGGCGAAACAACTCCTCCTCCCACTTGCGATCCTGCTTCTTCTCCTGCTCACTTGAAATGGGCTTCATAGGTCGATAAACCTCCTTTGCGTTCCATCTGCCTTCTCAGCATTTTCTTCCCTCGATAAAGCGCATTACGCACTTGTGCGTCACTCATATCTGTAATCGTGGCGATCTCTTCATAGGTCAGCTCATTGGTGTATTTCAAGAGCAGTACAAGCCGGTACGTTTCCGGCAGCTGTTCAAGCTGACGATGGATTTCCCGCTTCATTTCCTTGTGCATCAATCGTTTCTCAGGTGTATCTTCACTGACAGATTCGGTCTCCTGATCGGCGGTCATCATCGGTTTCCTTTTCCGCATATGATCCCTCATGATGTTCACCGCAATGGTATACACCCAAGCCGAGAAACTGCTGCCCTCTCTCCGGGTTGGCATATATCGATAGATCCGAATAAATGTGTCCTGTGCGAGATCCTGTGCATCCGGGTGACTTGCGCCCATTCCGCGCAGGATGCCGTAGACTTTATTTTTATATCGATCCACGAGCACGCTGAACAGCTGTTTATCCCCATCTATAATGCGCTGAATCAGTTCCTCCTCTGGTATCAGATGTGTCATGTAATCCCCCTTCTCTACAGCGTCCATGCATGGTTCTGTACTATATAGACGGAAGCTGTTGCCTAAATCTCTCACTTTATTGTCAAAAAAAAGAATCCACCTCCCCGGCCAACGCCGAACGGGGTGAACTCAAATCTACGAACGATAACGGAATTACGTCGATTTTTCCTATTCTCCACCGTTCTTCTCTGCCACGAAATCCGCAAGCCGGGCATAGATTGCCACAATTTCATCCATCGACATGCGTACAAGTCCACTGGACGAAGGCGCAACGAACTCCTGAATTTCTTTCACGACCGGGTCATCCTGGAATCCCCATTCTACTTTGGAGCGTTGGCTGTACTGAGTATATACGCCTTTGCCAACAAAACAAGCGATATCCGGTCGATACCTCTCCAGCTTTTTGCGTAAGATTTCGCGCCCTTCCGCATACTCTTCCTTCGTAATATCCTCAATGCCTTTCGTTGGGCGGGCTACGATATTGGTAAAACCATATCCCAGCTTCAATAGCTCACCATCCTCTGTTGCATCATATAAACGCGGGGTCAGTCCGGAACGCTCCAGAATACGCCAGAAGCGATTGCCTTTGTACGCATAATGATGACCAGTCTCTCCCGAGGTAATGCTGGGATTAAAGCCAATAAACAAAATCGATAAACCAGTATCCAGATGATCCGGGATCATAGGGCAGCACCTCCTGAACTTTTTTGACCAAATCTCCTTGCAGGTGTGTATAAAATGATATAATGATCGAAGTGTTTTCCGTAAAGAACTGAAATTTTCATGAAAAAGGAAGTTGAACCAATGATTGCAGACATCATGTTAGAAGTCGTCCTGCCCGTCTTTCTCCTGATTGCTGTCGGGTCCTGGATGCAAAAGGTGTTCAAGCTGGACTTATACACTCTCGCCAAAATCAATTTCTATTGTATTACCCCCGCAGCCGTCTTTATGAGCATGTATCACTCGAATATGTCTGGTGAGCTGCTTGGCACGGTTACGCTTTTTTACGCGATCTATGTACTCATTCTCTATATTATAGGGTCTGTGGTCGCCCGCTCATTCCGCATGAACAAAGGCATGAAGGCTGCCTTCAACAATAGCATCATGCTGGATAACGCCGGCAACTACGGTCTGCCGATTAACGCACTGGTATTCCGGGGTGACCCGCTTGCCTCATCCATTCAGGCACTGGTCATGTCCTTGCAGTCTTTGCTCACCTTCACCTACGGTGTTCTATCCATCCAAGGTGCGAAACTCAAAGGAAACTACCGTGCAGTCATCATTGGTTTTCTGAAAATGCCTGTACCTTATGCACTGTTACTAGGCGTTCTGTTTCAGGCATGGAAGTTGCCTTTACCTACATTTCTGTCCATGCCACTCACCTATGCACAGCAAAGTATGGTTGCCGTTGCACTGCTGACACTCGGGGCACAAATCGTGAAATACCCGATTCGATTATATCGTCTTGATGTGTATATTAGCACATTTTTACGCCTGCTGATTGGTCCGGCAATCGGCATCAGCATCGTGCTGCTGCTCGGACTGGATGGCATAGCGGCTCAGGCACTCATTATCGCATCGGGCATGCCTACCGGGGTCAACTCTTCCATTCTTGCCGAGGAATATGACAACGAACCCGATTTTGCTGCGCAGACGGTGCTGATCTCCACCCTGCTTAACATTATTACGATTACGGCACTGATTTCGTATGCCAAAACGTTTTGAATAGTTAACGTAAGCTCACATCCCTAATTAGGGATTGTGGGCTTTTCTCATTTAGCTTCATTCGTCCCAGTTACAGGCATAAAGTCTTAAGGCAATCTCATTTCTGATCCAACCTTAGAACTGTTTCGCGCGTCAAAAGGTTATTATCCGTTGCGAAATCCCGTTTCGACCCTTAAAATTATTGGGTAATAAATTCTGGAAGTTTTATTAAATTTATCGTATCTACATATCTTCATTATCATTTCCACGAGGTGAATGTTGTGACGAGAATTGTTGTACCCCCTGAGAAACTTCAGGAGATTTCCAACCAGTTTGCCCAGGCTTCGGAACAAAGCCGAAACATGATTAGCAATCTGAGCAGGCATATTAGTTCATTACAGAGTCAATGGTCTGGCATTACGCAGGAGCGTTTCTTTCAGAACTTTCAAGTGGCACACCGGCAAATGACGAACTTCTCCACTTCGGTATTTTCCATTGGCACGGAATTGAATACGATTGCCACTCGTTTCACCCAAGCAGATCAGTCGCAAGGACAAGGCGTTAATACAAATGGAGGTCAATCCAACTCTGGCAAAAATGTGAAAACAACGTTATCAGATTTTTATGACCAAGGAAGCAAGTCTTGGGATAAGATTAACGGGATTCATGGTAATGTGGGACTGTTTGGTACCGTTATGTATTCGGCTTTGGCTACTTCTATGGTACTTTCCAAATCGGTTCATTTTAAAGTAGATCCTCGCAACTCTTCCCGTGCCAAGATTCATAATGCGCCGTGGGTAAAAGGAAAGGGAAATACTTTCCTAAGTAACATGGCACGTAAACTGGACAAACAATTCCGCAATCCTGGCTTGGTTATGAAAGGGCTAAAGGGATTTGATACACTTGCAGGCAAATTAAAAATTGGTGATATCGGGCTCGGATTCAGTAAAGCCAACAGCTTTGGTCAATGGACCCGGAATGTTATCGCTGGCGTAAATAAAGGCCAATACGGGATGAAAATTTCCAAAATCCCTAAAATGATCAGCAAAAAGCTGTTTCCAATTAACGTCGGGCTGAATGTGTGGGATGAAGGTGTCAAAACGGTTTCCAAATTTAAAGATGGTACTCTAACTAAAACAGATCTTGCCGTCTCCACATCCAATGTTGTGATTAAGTCTGTCTCTGCCGGAGCCGGAGCAATCGTTGGCGGAACCTTCGGTGGTGCTCTTTTCGGTCCCCCTGGTGCAGCTATAGGTTCTTATATAGGTGGTAGCATAGGAGCGTGGGCAGGTAATCATATAGCAGGTGCAGCGGAAAAAGGGATACGTTGGCTTACCAGTCGTTTCAAATAACGTTAAGGACAGGATATCCATCATCTGTAGAAAGTGAGTTGATTGAATATTCATGGAGTCGATTAAATTCAGTCGTTCAGTCGTTCTGTTTAGGGCTATCGGCACTCTAATTATAATGATTTTAGGAAGTATCATGATTTTAGATTTAAAAAACTTTCGATTTGGTTGGTTTAGCCCAATCTTCTACGTTTTTATTTTTGCTACTTCAATATGGTTTTTCTTCCCTGCTTTTTATAGATTGACCTTTCATCTTTTTTCGAGTACAACTCTTATCTCATTTGATCAATATCGCGTGACTTCTAAAAACGGTAGATCCCTTCTCTGGTCTGATATCAAGCGAATTGAGGCTGTTGGAGATACCATCAATAACTTTGGCCAACCTGTGCCGAGGCTATACCGTTTCAATCTTTTAGATCGATCCCATGTCGACATGTCTACTTATCACCTACTAACGAATGAACAATATCTAGAGGGTGCAAAAAAACTACGCACAGCTTGGTCTCAGAATAAACACCGTAAGGTGGAATAAGTATGAAGCCCCCATTACCTAATCATCTATACGAAAGAAGGAGATTACACTCATGACTAAACCTCTAGTTACCCTGTCCATTGAGGAATTCGGGTTTGCGCTTGCTACTCTGGGTGCAGAAGACATTGCCGCCGGGCTTCTAAAACCGATGTATGGTGAGTTAACTGAAGAGAGCTGGGAGCTTGTTCTGAGAGCTGCTTCTCACAGTCTGTTATCCAAAGGGCTCATCGTACGTATGGAAGAGACGGAGATTGAGTTCGAACCAGAGTTCTTGAAGATGCTGATGCATTTTGCCCAAAGCCGTAGCATGATTCGTGCCTATTCCGACAGCCTTGGGCAAGAAAAGGTACTAACCATTCACCAAGGTACAGGTAACAACGATACATACTTATATCATTTGGCTGTCGATCAACGTGTGCACCTGTTTACCTGGACAGAACCGAAGGAATGGGAGGAAGAGCTGTTCCGTTTTTACTCCGGACAACAGGAGCCGTTCGTTGAGCAACCTACTCAATTTACAGTAACCGAAGCACAATGGAATATGCTTACCAACGAGGATAAATACACTTCATTAGTAAACTTCATGAGTGATTGGGAACTTTCCTATGAATCGCGCGAGTTACTATCACGTTGGCATGAGTCCTTTGAAAAGTCTCGTCGGCAACTAGATAACCTAAGTATTATTCGTTATACCAGCAACCAAACAGACTTACCTTTGCCAGAACAAGCCCTGCTCATGCTTCATACCGAGCAAGGCTTCTGGAGCATTGCCAATGGTAAGTCTAACAGCGAACATGATGCCCTCATCGAGATTACTCAACATTCCAAACCATCCTTTCGTCATCAATTGCGGACTTGGATCGATCGCTTTGCATCCCCTGTCCCTCATCATTAAACGTATATCTAACACAAATAAGTCCAAGCGCAGCAATGAGTCGTTGCACTTGGACTTATTCTATAATGTGCCTATTCAGTTGTTGCCTGATAGTATACCCATGGTATAATCAGAATTCTTCTTAGAATGCTTAAAATAGACTATGTTTCAACCGTGGTTCGGTCCGGAAAGTTGCCGCCTTCTCTAAACAAACATCGTACCAGCCATTGAGCTGCCCGATTGAAAAAAAAGCTGGGACTGACTCCATCCACTTGTACAGGCTCTAGTTCCTTCACACTTTCCTTGATTTTGTTCATTTCAATGAGTCCCATCTTCCGCTCATTCGGTCCGAATCGATAAATAACCTTTTCATCGTCCTCCGTCTGTTTCACCAGCAAAATCAATGACGCCATACAGGTTACCCCCTCGTTACGTAGTGAGATTCCAATGCTATTAAACTTCTCTTATAATTATTACTTAGAATAGAAAGATTAGATATAGGGCTTTGGTTTATTAGACTGATTCAATCATCCTATCTTTCCTACAAAAAAAGAGGCCCTTAGGCCTCCATTTTCATCGTAACATGCAACTCGTTTCATTCCAGACTACTGAAAAATCGCTCAACAAAAACATCACCATATATTTTCTTCATATGTGCCGTGTTAAAAATATATTGTTCCATATCCTCAAGCTTGCGCAGACTGCGTACCAGCACTTTCCGATCATCGTCAGATAGATTAGGGTCATTGTCTATCTTCACCAAAGCATTTTTCACACGTGCCGATACCTGTTCCATATACAGATGGTTTTTGGACTTTGGCGGAATACATTGCGTCAGGTCACAGCCTACAAAACGAACACCGTCAAGGATGCCGTTTTCTAGATTAACGATTAGCTTCTGTTTACCATTTCCCTCAAATGTAATATCCACCAACTTGCCGGTAAAAGGAACAATTGACGATATTCGCAGCTTGTAAAATCCGGTCATTGAATCTACACTTAGCAAAGGTGCAGTCGATAAACGTAGCATTTTCCAAAGTCATGCCTCTCATATCGCAGGAGGTAAATTCACAATTGGTGAACACGGCTTCATCCTTGCCAATGCCAACAGAGCGCAAGTCGGACCGAATAAATGTACAATGATCCACTGTGCTACCTTCAAAAAATCTCGCATTCGTAAGATCACAGGTATCAAATACAAGATGATGCAGGTTACAGTTCCAGAATATAGGTGAACCAACATTCGAGTTAATGGCCGTCGCTCCGCTTATCGTTTCGTGTTCATACCTCAAAATATCAGAAAAACATTCGTTGTCTACTGACATACCAGACTCAAGTCTTCTCATCCCGATCACCCTATCATTCCTTCCAAAGTTTAACCCGACAACTTCTTTAAGAAAAACATCGTTTGGACCCCAATTTTTTTTTCCTGCTCTTAACTCGTTATTATATCATAAAGCTATTTATATATTGAGATAAGCACTGTTGTCTAGGAACGAAAAAAAGTCGCTGAAATAGCGACTTCAATGAAATCATACACTAAACGCAATAAATATTATGTCTAAATAATGTTGTTATATGAATTTATTTGTGTTTTTTTATCACATTATGTCTTGGATCAACGAGCCATGTAAACCGTTCCTTATTCATATATACTTCCCGAGCATTCACAATAGACGGAATCACATCCTCACCTTTGTAAAACACTCTTCCCCCTACTTTCTGGATCGGCACATGGTAAGAGATGCGCAAGGCTCTCATCAGCACCGGCTCCAGTAACATGGCATAATAACTAATCTGATTCATTTCCGCGTAATGTACAATTGCAGACAATAATTCCGTAACATACTGCCCACGAAAGGTGGATAAAATAGCCAGTTTATCGATCTCTGCAATATGCCCCATCTCTGCCTGAATCAATGGGTGCTCCTGAAAGGGGCCGATTTCGTTCATGGAACTCTCTTCCGTGTAAGGTTTGATCTCAATCGAACCAACATAATGCCCTTCCTCCGTAACTACAACATATCTTTCTAGAAACACCTCTGAGAACTCAAACTCAAATCCTTTCTCATTCCATACCGTTGTCCATATTCCATTGAACATGGCAAACTCCAATTCATTTTCCACACGTTTAAACATGGTCTTCGCTTCCTTTCTGAGTTCTTTTTTTGGAAAACTCACCATTACTATCGGTGCATGCAAAGTTGCTATTTATACAAAAACACCGACACCAGGATTCACCAAACAAAGAAAGAAAGCGAAGAACAAACGGTATGTACCGTTAAAACGGAACAACGCAAAAAAAGGAATGTAACAGGATGGGAAATCATCCAATTACAATCCTTTTCAAGTTCGTCCATGAACCGCGCCCTATAAACGTGGATCTACGCGTTCCGATTCCAGCGATAACGTGGCGAGCACACATTCATGAATCCGCTCTATGGATTCTCCTCGCACGAAACGTTCGATTCCTTCCATGCCCAAAGCACTTTCAAGGAGCGCATGTCGCTCTTTTTTGGATGTTTTACGTTTGCGAAGACGGGACACGTGCTCGGGAGCCAAATAATCCATGCCGTAGATGATATGCAAATAGGCACGTCCTCTAACTTTGAGCGCAGGCTGCATCATTTTGTTACCATTCCAGCTACGGAATGTCTCGGGTTTGATGACGATTCCCTCATGTCCCTCGGCCGTCATTTCCTCCCACCAGCGAATGACCTCTTCCTCATCCGTCTCATCCGTTATGATCCGATATTCCGTCTCCATTATCAGCGACGACAACTGAGCCAGCTCACGGTTTTGTTGCATATGCCACTCATGTGTATGCTCCCAGAATGTTCCCGTACTGTGAGCCAGCGTATGGAATGGTGCAATACGAATGTCTGCAATATCCTGTACATCCCAGCAATAATACTGGAACACATTCCGGAATGTCTGTGCATTCGCCAGTTTAACTTCTGTTTCCTGTAACCAGTCCGCAACGTGGCGGCCCGCGCTCATAGCCTGGCGAATTTTGTCCATCACTACGCTGCGATCCATCAGCGCTGCCTCAGCGACATGCGCATATTGAGATGCAATAAGCTCCCGCGCTTTCAGGTTCCAAGGTACGATCTCTGCATCCAGCAAAACAAATTCGGTGGAATACCGCTCGAAATAACCACTTGCGGTCAAGTCTGCATGTAATCCGGTGAGTACCTTCTGTTCTGTCTCGGGATCAAAAAAGGATCGACCTGTACGGGTCACGATGCTGCCCAGCATCGGTCTGCCTACTCGCAGCGATGCTGCCTGTTCGTCGCGGAACAGGAGAAGAATTGCTCGGCTACCCATATGTTTTTTCTCGGCTACCATACGGGTCACGCCCTGAGAACGGTAATAGCGGAACGCATCTCTCGGATGCTCCATAAAATCTTCTACCGAACATTCCCCGGGCGGCGGGCTCATCGTTGGCGGGATATAGACAATTTCCTCCAGTGGCACCGTAAAATGAGAAAAGGTATCCAGTGCCGTCTGCGCCACTTCTCCCTGCACAGCGACATTCAGCCGCGAACCCGTCTGAACGGTAAAACCGTCCTTGAACTTGCGGATATTGGGCGGTGCAAACCGCTGCTGATTCCAGCGTTTCAACGGGCTGTCTGGATCTTGGGCATAGTCTTGCTTCGCCGGTACACTAATGCTCTCCCGTTCCGGCATTCTCCACGCCGTAAGCATACCGCCAAACACAACACCCTGATCGATATTCACCGTATCATTCACAATCGTAGGGTATGGCCTTGGATCATGTCCCCAGACAATGCATTCACCGGACGTATGATCCACGTACCAGTCTTTACGGACGGGCCGGCCCTTCTCATCCGTTCCTTCCACATCTCCATAGCGACAGTAATCCTGAATGCGTTTCGACTGCTTGCCGATAAAATGATCCCGTATCCCGGCATGGGCAACCACCACTTGTCTTACCCCATTCCGCGTAAATACCAAATGAGCAGGTGCATTCAGCAGAAAATGCTTCAACGACTCCCTTACCCTTTTCGCCTCTTCACTGCCTCGCTCCTGTTCAAGCTGGAGCAATTCGGCTTCCACCCGTTCATCCCCATGACTTAAGGTGACATCACGGCCGTCCAGATAACGTGCAATTTTCCAGCCATGGTTACTGTCAACCATATAAGCAAGACCAGCGGCACAGTGTTGCTGCCAGAAAAACAAACATTTTAACGATTCCGGCCCGCGGCTGCTTACATCTCCGACAGAAACGAGTTTCCGCCCTTCGGGATGGCGCATCAAGCCATCTTCTTGTTCAGCGACGTATCCCAGACGTTGAATGACTTCCATCATCTCATCATAACAACCGTGGATATCGCCAATGATATCAATCCCCGTCCCCATGTCTAACATCAACGGATTCGTTGTGCGTACAAAGGTTACCGGGTAAGGGTGCTTCAGCACGTAACTGGCATCGAATCCTTCATCACGGATCGCACGCAGCGTACGCTTGAATTGCTGTGCCTGTTGTTTTACGCGTTGACGACCACGCGGATGCTTACGCTGATCATCACGTTCAAGTAATACATGCTCCGGTACATCCAGTACTACCGCGATAACGGGGACATGGGATTTGCGTGCCAGCTCAATTAACCGTCCGCGATCCTCGGGATACAGATGAGTCGCATCCACCCAGGTCAGCTTGTTCAGGCGACAACGTGTGGCGAGCATGGCTTCCATTGCTTCAAATGCTTTGGCAGATACTTGCTGATAATCTGCATACAGCACATCCGCTTCACTGCGAGGCCGCTGCCTCCATTCCACATACTCGTCGTCCCCGACCAACATGCGGAACTGATCGGACGAGACTACCTCGGTAGCGCGAATGACATCCTTTTCCACCAGCTCTGCCAGCAGTGTGCTCTTTCCACTGTTCGACGGGCCAATCAGCACAACGATGCCTGCATGCGGCAGTTGAATCTCTCGCTGTCTATCCTGCATATGACTTTCAACTTGTCGCTGCACACCATCTGTTCCACGATGCGAACGATGGTGATCACCCGCACCTGTTTGCCTTTCTTTTCTCATACATGCTCCTCCTTTCCCCGTGTGAACATCGCCAGTTGTGTCGGTTGTCCAAAGCCTTCCTTGTCCTCACCAATTCCTCTGATCTCGTAATCGTAATTGCCTTTCTTTGCCCAGCTTGCACACTGGACAATGAACTCCTCCCGTGTCCACTCAAAACGGTGATCATGGTGACGGAACTGCTCTTGCTCCATCGCATACACTTCGTTATATTCCTTATTCGGTGTAGTAACCAGCAGCACTTGTGGCCGATACTCCTTCAGAATCGTATCCATAATGCTACTCAGACGATATTCCTCGATATGCTCAATCACTTCACACAAGATGATGACATCCTGATGCTGTAACTGCTCGTCAAAATAAAACAGAGAACCGAGCATCGGCTCCGGCATAGCCTGAACCCCTGCCCGATCCTGCATTTTGGCGAAACGTTCCATCGCCCGTAGACGTGCTTGCCCCGAAGGCTCAACGGCAAGGATCGATTCCACTCCCGAGATATAAGCGAGACGTGCAGACAGTTTGCCTTCACCTGCACCCATATCCACAATACGGCTTTTTTCAGGCAACGAAGCCACAATATCTGTGATCGCTCGGTAACGTAAATCATTTAATCGTACAGGTGTTTCGGATGAGTCGTCAGCTCTTTCTGCACTTGTGGCCTGACCTATGTTTTCATTCGGATCACTATCTGCTTCCTCAGCTTGCTGTTCTACCCGTGGTGGCCGATCATCCAACGCTCCATGCTGACGTTCATATGTCCGAATCAGTTCGGCAAAATGAAGCGTTCGCCTAACGATAAGCCCCTTATGCGGATGGGTATCTAACCAACCCTCGCCATATCGGTTGATTTTATCAATCTCATCCTCACTGATGAAATAATGCTTATAGTTATCCAGCACGGGAATCAGCAGAAATAGCTGACGCAAGGCCTGTTGTATCGTTTGCTCACCACGCAGGGTGATGTGACGAACTGTGCTTCTATTTTTCAGGTCAAACGAATACGCCGACTCTCCCCGTTCCACAGTAATGTCATATCCCATACAGGAGAACAGTTCCTCCACCACACGGTCAGGCAGATCAGAGGCCACCGGGCCAAACTTCAGCTCCAGTTCAAAGGCATGATCCACCCACTGCACATAGTCTTCCTTCGGCTTGCCATTCAGAGCTGTGCCCAGCGCACTCCGTATGTAAGAGCAGAATAAACTGCTGGTCACAAACTCCCGGTCATTGATGTATTGTGTGATATCATATCCATCCGGTGTGCCTCTAACCAGATCGACCGGATCAGGCTCGGCATGAATCAGCACCTCCGTCTCCTGCTCACTCGCCTTGGTGTATACCATCCGTACACGTACACCCTTATCTGTCCGGTCATACACATTATTCGGATTTTTGGCGAGCAGATGGGATACAACCCCCGCATTCACTCCACTTGCTTTTAGAATCAGATGCATATCTTCTCCGCCTCTCGTTGATCTTCAACCCATTTGTGAACTTTAATCCCATCCATTCATTTATTGCCAAACTTCTTGTACAGCTGATTGAAATATCCGGTTTAAGACCTCAACCTCCACAGTCGCTTGTCCTTGAATTTCGGCAGCCAGTTGCTCTACATGTGCAATTTGAGCCGTAATATATGCTTGTATGGCCGGAAGCTGCGGCTCCATGTCCAGTTCGTCTCCTGCCTTTTTCCGGCGCAGCAGATCATGAATTTCAGTATACAGAGATTTGTCCTCTCGAACCAAGGTTTCAACGAGTTTGTCAAAAGCCATCGGCGGCATGGTTTCATAACGTTCAATCCAGCTACAAGCCAGCAGCGGGCGCAGCACATAAAAGTATTTTTTGATCTTCACCTGCTCGCCTTGCAAGTAATCACGGAAGTTTCCCTTAGCCATGTTCAGGTAATGGTACATACATGATTTCGCTGAAAACGTCAGCGGTGACAGACTCCGAATCCGCTCGGCGACGCTATACTGCTCATCATATTGAATCGGGGACTGTAACCACTCCAGCAGCGGCGGGTTGGACTTGCGAAACAGCTTCAATGCTTTGCGTATATCCCATCCGTTAATATCCAACTGGTCGCTGATCGGACGTTCGATCACATCACGTTGATCTTCAATCGACAGATACCACTCCAAAGGTCTGACATAAATAAACCGCACATCGTAGTCACTGTCTTGCGAAGGAAATCCCCACGCCCGGCTGCCTGACTCACAGGCATAGATAATGCGAACTTGCTCCTCCTGCTCGATCTGCGCGAGTTGCCTCGCGATGATGTCTCTCATCGTCTGATCTACATTGGTCATCCCTTTACTCCTCCTTCTCTGCTTCGATTAAAGTTGAATCGTTCGTACACGCTCGGCAATCGTCTCGTACCCTGTTACGGTCTCTGCAATATATGTCAATACCGCCTCACTCCAGCCATAGATGTAAAAGGTCTGGCCATCCCGCGGCGGAACCATTGCCTGCCGGTAAGGGGTAATATCTACAATGAATGCCTGCAGCCCCGGATTCATGGCGCGTCGATACCGTTCTAACTCGGCATAAAATGGACTTCCTTCATTCTGCTGCTCATCCGTAATCATAATGATGCGATCCACCATCTCTTTAGATTCTTGCAGCTCTCGTACAGGCCTTCCCGTATCGGTTCCGCCTTGTGCACGAATTCGATATGCCTGCGCCAGAATACCCTCATCCAGCTTCGGGCGGGCATCTTCGACTTGTTGATCGAACAACCAGAATAAGGCGTTGCCCTGAGTTTGTTTGAATAGCGCCAGTGCGAGGACGGAACCGATACGTAAGTAGTCTCCCTGCATAGAACCTGAGCGATCGAGAAAAATAGCTGTTCTCCCTGGTAGCGGTGGCAAATTGTGCACGGACAGCTCTATCGCCTGCTGCAGCGCTTCCCGGAGTTCTGGCTGCTCAACCATCTCATATGCTTTGACGAAGCGAAAAGGCAATATCCGCGATTGACGCAGTGCCTCGGCATCCGTCAGACGACGTGTGACGTAAGCAATATTTTTCTTTTTGGTAAAAACCCCGGCACGATCCATCGTATTTAAATGACGCAGGAGCGCAAACATCGGCATCTGGAGCATCAAAGCTTCCCAAATCTGACGCGTTGGTTGAAGGATCGAGGTCACGACCGAATAAGGCAGTTTACCTTTTTCAATCTGATGAAGCTGACTGGCAGGGTTACGTGTCGTTTTCAGTTTCTCCAGTGCCTGTAGTTGAGGAAGCTCCGCAAGACTGGTCTCATGCCCCCGCAAATAACGGAATAAAGCTTGTTGCTTCCCATCCTTCGGCTTGGGATGTGCGGTGACGATCATATCCCCCAGACTGTACCCACGCCCACGTCCATTGTATTTGATCGCCCAGTATTCGCTGATTTCGTTCAGGAACTGATTGACTTGACGCTTCACTGCACGCCCTCCCTCTCCCCGCCCGCTTCCTCTGAGGATCGTCAGAAAATCGGCCAGATCAGCTGGCGTCTTCACCACATGAGAGAAAACCTGTGCGAACTGTTCCGGATTAATCTTGGACAAAACGGCGAGCCCATACAAAGGCTGTAGCCGCATGAAGCCTTCATTCCGAGCATATACCAAAGCCTTCGCCATGAAGTTTGCATCCAGTTTCGCCATCTCCTGATGGCTGCTCCCCGCTTCTTGCAGCAGCTGTTGTTCATCCGCATAAAACGTATTGTTCAGCGTATTCGTCGTCAACATCTGTATATATTGTTCCTCGACCAATCGCTCATAAGCTGCATATCCATCATGATTATGTACTACAGATTGAGGTGTATTAAATAATGATTTGGCTCTACTCATCGCACAAACCTCCCTACGAGTAAAATGCTGTGCTTCATCTATGTGGAACATTAGTTTATCTTCATAAACGCTTTGGGTAATAGCTCTGAATCTAACGTTGTTGGTCAATTTTTCTTCGTTTCTATAGAAGGTTTCCGAGGAAAAAGGGGGAAGGTTTTACCTGCTCTACCGCTGAGCTACACCGCCATAACCGGCGGCGATTGGATTCGAACCAACGACCTGGTCGATTAACAGTCGAAGTAACCCTCCCAGGCGCCTCGGAAATCAGATCAGCCGGGCTTCTTCAACGCCCCGCTTCACATCCTTATTATGCATGGAAACCTTCAACTACGAACATGGTGAAAGTATGGCGACTTGGCGTGAATTAGAGTGAGTTGCAGTAAATTGAATTGAAATGACATGGATTTGAGCGAGGTCTAGCAACTTTGCAATGAAAGCAGACGTTTATCTTGGTACAATACAAAGATCACAGTCCAATCAGGAGTGAGACCTATGGCTAAAGAAAGCTTCGATAAAGAGATTCAGTTTCTGCGGATGCTGTCACTAACCAGTGGCGCATATAACCGTCAGCAGTATGCCAAACGGCTTGGCATTTCTGTACATACCTTTGATAAAACACAGCGCAAGCTGCGAGATATTCGTCAGAGCTTGAGCGACCAGCACACAGACAGTGAGATGGGCTCGGAGATCAACGAACTTGTTCGTTTTCAATACGGCGAGTCTGCCGAGCCGTTGCTGCTATTTCTTTTTCGCGCCAAATCCATGAAAGAAACCGAAGTGGAGCGCTTGTCCGTCATTTTACATACCCTTCAAGACTCCGCGCTGACCGCGATGGAATTACTGGATGCCTGCTGTGCCGATTTGCCGGAAGAACTGGCCCTGCCGGATGAGAAAACGATCCGTTCGGATCTGAAGTATTTGGAGGAAGTCGGTGTCATTCGCAAAGAGCCGGGCGGACGTCCTTATCGTTATTCGTTACAGCAGGACGTGCTGACACAGCTCACCCCGGAAGAACAACTGGAGTTATACGACTTCGTTGATATGATGGCGAACACACAGGTTCCATCGGTGCAAGGATATCTATTGCGGGATAGTATGAAAAAAGTAATTAAAGCAAGTTATCCGCAAGAAGAAGCGACGGAGCCATATATTTATAAGTATCATTATTATTCACGCATTCTGGACGAAGCCCATCTGTACACCCTGCTTGGTGCGATTCGTCAGCGAAGACGTGTGCAATTTCAGTATTTTTCACCGAAGAAACCATCCAGCTATAGCTCGCAAAATACGAACCCAAAATTCGAACGCGAAGCTGGCGGAAGCTCCAATCGGATCATCCCGATTGAAGTCGTTTATGATCACCAGTATGGGCGCTGGTATGTCATCGGTTATCAGAGTAGGCGGAGATTCGTGAAGTTTCGGATGGAGGGCATCACCCAGCTGGAGGAGCTTCAGCCTATTGAAGAAGAGCATATGCTTTCATTGAAAAAAGAATGGGCTGACATCAGCCGGTACAGCTGGCTTGTCGATACAGGCCGCACCGTAACGGTGCAAGCACGCTTTTTCCACCCGGGAGATGGTCAGCGCAACTTTATTCTGGATCGCGTCCGGCTGCAAGGACAGTGGGGAACCATTACACCCGAAACGGATCATAGCTTTTTGTATGAAATTCAGGTCAACGGTACAACAGAGATCAAACCTTGGCTGCGCAGTTTTGGCTCAAGCTGTGAGATTCTGGCTCCAAGTAAGCTGCGTGAGGAAATGATCGAAGAATGGAAGGAGATTGCGGCGTATTATGAACCTGTTCGAGAAGATGTTCAACTACCAGATCATGACGAGACTGAATGAAACCGGACTGTTCACCTGGACTTCACAGGAACGGGCTTGGCTCCGTATGATGATGGAACATCCGGCTGCGCAAGAAGCGCTAAACCCGGCAACGTTGACCAAATTAAACCATATGCTGGACGGGGAAAAGCACTTGAATCTGCAAGATTACCTCACGGAAAAAGCAAAAAGTGAAGAGAGTAGTGTCTCTCATCCCCTGCTGAGGCCGTTACGGCAGATGATCCTGAACGGTGAGGGGTTTCACATGACAGGTCGTATCCGTAGCGGACGCACAAGCCAGGAGAAGTTCGGGTTCCCGTATAAGCTGGAATATTCCATGGTCAAAAAGGAATGGTATGTGCTCTGGTATGCCCCGCACTTTGCCAGATTAATGTCCACCAAGCTGCATAGCATCACCAAGCTGGAGAGCAGATCCATTAAACCGGAGGCCGCATCGCGATACAAGGCAAGCATTGCACTGATCACGGAGAAACGTAAAACGACGATCACGATCGAGGTCTTGCCTGAGTTCAATGCGGAGTTGTCCCGTATTCTCTATGCCTTCTCCTGCTTCGAGAGAGAGGTTAAATACAACGAAGCGAACCATGTATACCGGATTCTGCTGACGGTTCCCCGAAACGAGGTCGATTACGTGTTGTCCAAGATGCGTTTTCTCGGTAAACGTGTTCGCATCATCGATCATTCGGCTCTGCAGGAGCGCATGTCCGAGACTGCTGCCAAGGTGCTGGCACGTTATGCGCATTCCGAGTCCAAACAGCTGGATCATGAAACAGCTGCGCAAGGTGATTAGCATAAACCATCGCTTTAAGAGCTATCGCTTAGCAAACTACTTGATCTCAACTTCTCTGATAGGGTGCACGATACACAGCAACAAGGACGAAATGATGCCGGCATACGTCGGATCTGACCGTTACTCCTTCGGCCTGTAACGGATCATTCGCCTCATTTTCGTCCTTGTAGATTAATGTAATTTGGAGAGCTAAACACCCATACATTTCCGATCTACGTAGCACTGCTACTGTTTGCAGCTCTCCGTCTTTTGTTAATGGCGTGCACGCCCATGACCACAGCAACCAATTCATAGGTGTCCAAATATTCGGATTGGTTATCCAGCACAAACGCCCCTGAACTGAACCAACCACTGGTACGGCGGAAGCTTACCACGACACGGCCTGCTCTGTCGGTTACATCATATTCCTGTGAAAATGCTGGTGCAGACACATCATAGATGCCACGTGAGCCCGCATCGTATTCATATTTTTTGCTGAAAAAGCTGAATCTCGCTCTTAGCACCCCCAGATATGTGCCATCCGCTGCCGTCACGTCCCAGCGATTGGTCAACATGCGGAATTTGCCTCTGCAGACCAGACCTTTTTCATCCGATACATCGAGTGATGATCCAAATACACTTTTCAAATCCAGGTGTCCTGCTTGCTCCTGATCGGCATTCAAAATTTCGGTATATCCGGCGTTGAAAAAGTTATCTCTAAAGTACAATTGCATATCGCTTTCCCCTTCCCGATGTTGTAATGTCTGATGATGCTCACCATGTGAATCCAACTTCTTATTTCTCTGTCAGCAGTCATTATATCTAAATTTACGTATTCAAACTGGAATAGGGTGCATATATCCTTTCTTCTCTGCCAAAAAAGTAAAAACGAGCAGCTCCGCCGCCCGTTACATTCGTCCTTCTTGTTTTGCTAAAAAAAGTGACTAAGCTTCCACTTTTTTGTTGTTTAAATAGACCATTCCCCATACGAGAAGCGCAGCAAGTGCCATTTCAAACACCGTGGTCCCCCACCGTCCATCGGCCCATATAACACCGTTGGCTGAAAATGAGATGCCCGTGCTTTCTTCGGTGAACTGAAACAGGTCATTCGGACTGAACTTTCCTGAAAAAATAACATTTTCCAACCAGCTAAGCAGGTTAATCAGAACAATGAACGTTACAATTCCGATCCATGGGCCTGTTTTCCAGCGGAAAGTTCCCGCTACGCTAATAGAGAAAAAGATAATGATCGTCATAAACAGAACGATCCAGCCTGCAAAAAACAAAGTACTCCATATCTCAGCCGCACTTATTTTGACACCAATATATGCAGACAGATCAAGCCCCAGCTTCATCGTAATGTAAAGGTATGCGTGGAAGAGGCTTATAAGCAGCAAGCCCAGTCCGCAGATTGTACCAAAAATGATGGGTGATAACACATGAGACAGACCCGTAACCGGGATCAGACGACGATTGTAGGAGCGGATGTTGGCCGTGTATGTTTTTATCGTCTTTACATAGACGGCTACTCCCGCTCCGATGTATGCCATGATGCCTAGCACATTTGCAGTGACACCGGAAGACACAAATATCATCAGTCCCAGTTGCACAATAATCAGGATGACTAGCCCTGCCAGCAGAGTATTCCAGCTTCTTCTAAAATCATACTTCAACAATGTCATCATTCTGCATAGACCTCCTTGAACATCTCATCTACACTCTTTCCATGCTTCAGCCTGATGGTCTCGACTTCCTCATGCATAACCACCTTGCCTTCACGAATAAAGACCACTTCATCAAAAATGCGTTCAATATCCTTCACCAGATGTGTGGAAATGATCAGGCTGCTGTCTTCGTCGTAAAATTTGACGATCGCATCGAGAATTTTGCCTCTGGCTACCGGGTCAACCCCGCCGATCGGCTCATCCAGCAAATACAGCCGCGCCTTGCGAGACAATACCAGTGTTAACTGCAGTCGTTCATTCATGCCTTTGGACAAATGACTAACACGCTCATCCTCTGCGAGACTCATAAACTCCAGCATCTCCCGTGCCTTCTCCTCATCAAAATCGGCATAAAAATCACGGTAGTATGCGAGCGCATCACGAACCTTCATCCAGTTCTCGGTTAACGGACGATCTGGCATGAATGATACGAGTGACTTCGTCTCCAGTCCTATCGGCTTACCTGTAACCTGAATGCTACCGCTAGCGGGATGCAGCAAACCTGCGACCAGTTTCATCAGTGTGCTCTTTCCACTTCCGTTGCTGCCTAGAAGCCCTACAATTCGTCCAGGAGCAATATTCAGCGAGACATTGTGTAACGCCTGTTTTCGGCCATATGTCTTGTTGACCTGATTAAGCTCGAGAATGTTACTCATGTGTGTGTTCCCCTTTCCCTTGACTATTTTCAGCCAAAGCATCCGTCACGATGGATACAATATCCTGCTCTTCGATTCCAAGTTCTTGCATCCCGGTCAGGAAACGATCCAGCAGCTCGCCGGCCATTTCTTTCTTGATCATCATGATCTTCCTCTCCTCACTTGTTACATATCTGCCCAAGCCCCGCTTCGTTTCAACGACTTCTTCACGCTCCAGCTCCTGGAACGTACGCTGCACTGTATTCGGATTAATCTGCAATTCGGCAGCCAGTTCACGAACCGAGGGAATTTTATCCCCTGCCTTGAGGGCGCCGGTTACAATTTGTCGTTTGATATATTGCATGATCTGCAGATAGATCGGTAAATTGTTATCAAATTCGATAGGCACGATGTTCTCGCTCCTTTCCGTATCGGTGTGTTAGTTACATAGTACACTAGTGAATTGGTATTGTAAAGCCTATTTTCAGTTTTCATTTGAACACAATAAAAAAACAGGTCTCAAAGACCTGCCGTTCTGAGCTATATATGTATTCAGAAAAAATCACCTCTGGATTAGACAGCAGCTTTCTTCGATTTCTCACCGCTATAATTCTTCGTTCCTTCACTATTTCCTCCCGTTCAAAACGTAAATCCTGCCGCCTTTACCATGCTGCCAATGATTCATCATCACAAAATACAGCTGGTCGATCGGCAAAGTGATACTGCTTTGCGCAATGCTGATCGTCGCATCCACCATATTGCTATTCGCCGTCATCAGCTTGCGCTTCATCCCGTTATGACGCTCCATAAATGCTTTCTCATCCTGCAGTTTAACCCCGATCATTTTTTGCCCCATCAGCTCGTACATAAAAATATGTTCAATATCCTTCCAGGCTACTGCCCCGCCCGAGGCATAAGAGGAAGAATCGACAAATCCATGCTCATTGATGACAAAGGAGGGTTCCTTTCGGATCATTTTTACCAGGCTGTAGCAGAAGCATGTACCAAAGAAGAGGACAGATAGCAGACCAAGAACACTGGATATGATGGAAGTCCCTGCTCCAGAAGATCGGTCAAACATCAGAAAGAATCCGGCACTCACAAAAAGCGCTGCCCCTGCTGTAATCCAAGCCATTCGTTTCCTGCTCGGATATTCGACATGCTGTTCATACGATGTATTCAAGGTAACTCCCTCCTTCTTGTGACTAAATCATGTGCAGTTCAAAACAGGAAATGCATTGTACATTAAACCATTCGGGCTAGTCCTAAACATTTCCTCTGCGTTTTCCTTCCTTATAAAAAAACTTAACGTCATTCCATTCGGCAAGTTGTTGTCCTGTACTTGTCTTTCCGTTAATATAAATGGAAAGCTTAGGAAATTATCCAATCTGAATAGTAGTGGGAGGACAAGCGATGAACGAGCAACGTGGCATGACATCGGAAGATTTGTACCAGCTTACATGGGTTAATGATCCGGTCCCGTCTCCCCAAGGCGGATATCTGGTGTATGTTAGTCGGCAAGTGAATGAAAAACACGATGGTTATCGTTCACACCTGAGACTACTTCATCTGGATAGTCGGAAGGACAGACCTTTCACTTCTGGAGAAAATGATCATTCCCCAGCTTGGTCGCCGGATGGGGCGCAGCTTGCTTTTATACGCGAAGTGCAGGGAAAATCCCAGATATGGCTCATGGCTTCGGATGGCGGAGAAGCACAGCAGATCAGTCATCTGCAGCATGGCGTCAGTTCCTTCTTATGGGCGCCAGATGGCGGGACATTGCTTGTAAAGTCTTCTGTGGAAATGAATGAGAACATAGATGGACAACCAGATTCAGCGTCCGCGGAAGGCTGCAGCAAAGATCATAAGGAAAGTCCACTGCCTCAAGAAATCGTCGTAGACCGAATTCGCATGAAATCCGACAGCGGCGGGTTATGGAATGGACGACGTTCCCACCTCTTTGTTATCGCGCCAATCAGCGCAGAGGCTATTCCTGTTACGACGGGTCACTATGATATCGGGGACTATGCCTGGTCTCCGGATGGAAAACGTATCGCCTGGATTACCGAAATGCCCGAAGAGGGCGCGGATCACAGCGACTTTACGTTGACCAATCATGTGTATACATCCAGACCTGATGGATCAGATTTACAGCAACTGACCCCGGAAGGATATACCTTCTATCGGCTTAGTTATGCACCTGACGCGCAATCCCTGGCCCTTCTCGCCAGTGACCGCTCTTACGGCAATGCTACCCTTGCGAAGTTGTATACACTTCCGATATCGGGTGGAACACCTGAATGTCTGAGTGCAGATTGGGATGTACAATTGAACCACAGCCTTGTTGGTGATATGCGCTCTCACCTCGTCACGACAGGTCCGGTATATTCACAGGATGGCTCTTCCATTCTGTGTCTTGCTACGGTACATGGCAGCGTGCGTATAGCTAGATTTGCATTAGATGGAAGTCGTGCCGATTACATTTTGCCAGATGAGTGCGAGATCTATCAGTTTGCGGAGCTGGCACAGGGCCAGATCGTCGCGGCTGTTGCGAATACACAACATCCCGGTGACTTGTATCTGTACGAACAACCGGGAGACCCCGGAATCGAACCTATCCGTCTCACGAACAGTAACCCGCAGCTAGAACAGGACATCTGGCTTAGTACGCCGGAAACCTTCTGGTTTGACTCGTCGGATGGGCTGCAGCTCCAAGGCTGGATCATGAAACCTCATGGCGTCGTTGAGGGTGTCAAGGTTCCGACGATTCTTGAAATTCATGGCGGCCCGCATATGATGTATGGTT
Organism: Paenibacillus amylolyticus; assembly: GCF_003719335.1. Lineage (GTDB taxonomy): Bacteria > Bacillota > Bacilli > Paenibacillales > Paenibacillaceae > Paenibacillus > Paenibacillus amylolyticus_D. The sequence goes on along the minus strand of NZ_RIAS01000002.1, from coordinate 282,876 downwards.
ATACTTTTATGCATGAGTTCCAGCTCCTTGTCGCTCAGGGCTATGCTGTGATGTATATCAATCCGCGTGGAGGGCTGGGATATGGACAACAATTCGTGAATGCCTGTCGCGAAGATTACGGCGGTGGGGATTACCGAGACCTTATGGAGTCCGTGGACTATGCTTTGTCCCAATATACCTTCATTGACCCATCCAGACTGGGCGTAACCGGCGGCAGCTATGGCGGATTCATGACAAACTGGATCGTGGGACACACGAACCGTTTCAAAGCCGCTGTTACCCAGCGTTCCATCTGCAACTGGTTGTCTTTCTATGGCGTCAGTGACATCGGATACTTCTTTACGGAAGATCAGATTGGCGGTAATGCATGGGAAGACACGGAAAAACTGTGGAAACATTCTCCGCTCGCTTATGTCGGCAATGTGCAGACACCACTGCTTATTCTTCATGGCGAACAGGATCTCCGTTGTCCCATTGAGCAAGCTGAACAATTATATGTTGCGTTGAAACGACGCAAGCAAACAACCCGGCTCGTTCGTTTCCCCGGAGCCAACCATGAACTATCGCGCTCCGGCAATCCACATCTGAGGGTGCGACGTTTAGAGCATATCGTCGGGTGGTTTAACGAATATCTGTAAACCTCCCATGGAAGTTGAACAAAAAGATTGAACGAAAGACTTTTGCATGGATCATTTCTGAGACAGGGGCCAGAAAATTCGGATCGTCGCAGGTTATCCCTTAATTGTTGTAAATGGATAGCCTGTTCCTTGAACACAAAAAGCCGTTTGCCTGTAATCACGAAACATTACAGGCATAACGGCTTGCTTTATTTTAAAAAATTAGACAACATGCGAACTCGCTTATTCTTCTCCCCAGATGACCGTCACTTCATTCAAATCCTTATTGCTTGAAGATACGTTACCTGTAATCGTTACAGCGTACTTGCCTTCCTCACGACCTAAAATGCTGAATTCGTCAGCTTGAATATCCTCACTGTTTTGAGTCAGGTTTTTATTCTGATAATAGTTTTTGTAGGATGAAGCGAGGGTGCTCAGACTCTCCTTGGATGTATAGATCAGCACTACTTTTTTGTTGCCATCTACAACACTCTCAATCAGGCTGGTCGCTTTTGCATCCTTAGGCAACGGTAAATCTGCTGGCAAGTACTTGGATTTTACGCCTGGAGCTTGTGTGTTTGTACCTGTCGATGGAGATGAGGATTGATTGCCGCCAGTGGATGCAGACCCGCCTGATGTGCTTGAAGCACCGATGCTTACCTTATTATTTTTCGCGTCATACTTCACTTCTGTATTTAATGCCTCTGCAATAGAACGAGCTGGAAGATATGTACTGCCTTGATACGTAATGGGCGCAAGCTTTTTGCCCTGATCACCTGTCGGTGTAAATTTCTGTCCGTTTACTTCGATGGCAAGTCCGTGATTCAGATATGCTTTGATCGTTTCCAGTTGCGTACCTGCGTAGACACCTGCTGATCCCGTTAATACCATACCAAATACGCCTGCTGCAATCAGCCACTTTTTGTTTTTCATGTCTCTTCGCCTCCAAAGTTCAGTATCATTAAAGATGAGTATTACATATTGAATTGAATGATCGCGTTATAAAAGATATAGTAGCGGATGAATTTAGTTCATATAACAATGAGCTGTATAGAAGAAGCTTTAATTCCCACCTCATGTTAGCCATATCATAAGTACTTGATGGCAGGTTGTAAACGATATCTCGACAAATCAGGACTTGGGTCATATAAAAATGGTTTAGAAGTTGCGAAAATACAAGATGTATTAGATAATGATGTCTTGTTTATAGGATGTAACAACGAATCAATGAACCAAGGAGGACTTCTTTGTTATGATAAATCAACATTTATTTGATACACCGATTGACCGATTATCTACCGCTTCCGAGAAATGGGACGGGCTTGAGCCGTTATTTGGAGTAAGAGATGCACTTCCCATGTGGGTAGCCGACATGGATTTTGCCGCTCCCCCATCTGTTATTGAAGCACTACAGACCCGGGTGGAGCACGGCATCTTTGGTTACACCCTGCGAACCGAGGCCTATCATGCAGCCGTTACAGACTGGATGCAACGCCGCCACAACTGGAAAATTAATGCGGACTGGATCGTATTCACGCCAGGGATCGTACCTGCGCTCAGTATAGCGGTACAACAATTTACTTCTCCAGGGGATGCTGTAGTCATCCAGACCCCCGTATACCCTCCCTTCTATGATGTCGTGAGAGATCAAGGGCGGGAACTCATTACGAATCCACTGATCGAAGAACATGGGAAGTACACCATGGATCTGAATCATTTGGAGAGAAGCTTCCAGAATGGAAAGGTCAAAATGCTGATCCTGTGCAGCCCTCACAATCCGGTTGGACGAGTATGGAGTCGTGAGGAACTGGAGGCTCTTGCATCACTGTGTCTCAAATATAATGTGCTCATCGTATCGGATGAAATCCATGCTGATCTGGTGTATGAACGTGGAACACATACACCGCTGAGTCTGATCTCGGAAGCAATCGCAGATCGCAGCATCATCTGCACAGCACCAAGCAAAACGTTTAATATCCCCGGATTAAGTTCATCAAACATCATCGTTCCTAATGCCGAATTACGGGAACAGTTCGCCAAAGGCGTTCGTACCATGGGGTTATCCAGTATCAGCACACTGGGAGCCGTAGCAACCGAGGCGGCTTATAACGGTGGCGAAGACTGGCTTGATCAATGTCTTGCCTACATTCGGGGCAATATGGAATACGTGCAGCAATTTATTGCAGAGCATCTGCCTGGTATCCGTGTACACCTTCCTGAAGCCACCTATTTGTTATGGGTTGATTTCCGAGAATTAGGGTTGACTCATGCGCAATTAAGCAAGAAACTTCTTCATGAGGCAGGACTAGCATTCAATAGCGGGGTTGTATTCGGCAAAGAATATGCCGGATTCATGCGCATCAACGTGGCCTGTCCACGTGCAACAGTCGAAGAAGCCATGCGCAGATTATTAGTACTGGCCAACAAGTAAACAAATAAATAGAGGGTGTCCCAGCCGTCATGTCATGGTTATTTTTTCATGTTGAATCGCTGTGACACCCTTTTTTTCAAAAAATGCACTATCTCACATGAATTTTGTATCTTCAGTTTTCTTTTTTATGAGCCTGGATAAATTGCACAGATGCCTGAAGCGCTTGCTGTGCTGCTTCACTTTTCAGATTAAACTGGTAATCATGCCCCAGTTTTTCCGAAGATGATTGAAAAAATAACGTTTCTGTCGTGACACCCTGACGCTCTAGCACTTCCGCGAGTTCAATCGATTGTACGGTCAAAGGATCATCATTACCGGAAGTAATAAATGATGGTGGAAACGCGGCTGTAGCCTGAAGCACCGTTGACATTTCGTCCAGATGTGGATCATTTTCGTATGCCTTGTTTCCCGTATATGACCAGAGAAATGTTCGCATAAACGGAAAGCCTGTACTTTCAACCGTACGCAAATGATAAGGACCACAGAACAAAAGTGTTCCTCTTATCTGTTCAGGCTCCACTGATGGCCTTACATTCATTTGTTTTGCCAGATTGGGATTCGTAAGCAGTGCCGCAGTCTGACTCGCAACTTGGGCACCAGCCGAATTACCAGCAAGAAATAGGTTGTTCGGATCACCTTGATATTGACTTACATGATCTCTGATATATGTTAGAGCCTGATTGGTTTGCATCACGGGCATAGGGTATGTCGTATTCGGCGCAAGTGCATAATTCATGCTGACCACCACATGGCCACGTTTGCTTAGCTGCACCGCATAATCGGCTATGTCTTTTTTATCCCCCATAACCCAACCGCCGCCATGAACCCACAGTATGACTGGCAAGGGTTCAGTTGCTGCGGAAGGATAATAAATGTCCAGCGTACTGTTGCGACGGCCTCCATCTGCATAGGCCACATCGGTAACACGGGTTATCCCTTCCGAAATAAATGATTCCTTGTCGCTTTCATTTGTAGTCATTAACCCAATCCCTGTCTTTAGCAAAAATACGGTTATTCTGGGTGTGAATTGTGAACCTATTCCTACAACACCGATCATCAAGAGCAATAAACTGATGGGAATCCAGTAACGCTTTCGTTTCAACCCCGTTCTGCTCGCGTGCCTGTTCTTGTGTTCCAATGCCGATCTGCCAGCACTCTTTACCCCGGTTCCATCTGCATCTTTCTTCTCCTGCTTTGTCTGCACGTGCCTGCACCTCGCTCCATGTTAACGAATGGTTCTGTTATAGAGGTGTACGCGCCAGAAAAAAACAAGTTTCTCTTATGGATTTTTCTTGCAGCATCAGGTTCCTTCATTTGGATCTGTTGTTGATTTCTTCGCTTACTTTGACGTAGATCGCGGACACCTTCTGCTCTAACGTGTGAATGTGTTGGCTCGCAACCGTCCATCTTTCAGCTGAAGAAACCAAAGCATTCAGGGTACTTAATACACGTACGGGTTCACCTTTTTTCAGGGATTGTTTGAAGTTCCGAAGCGCATCCGTATACCGTTCTCTAGACAAACTGACTTGTTTCTTGGCCGTTTGAATCTGCTTTTTTACAGCATTCGTGCCATTCAACATCGTTCGCAGCCGCTTCACCTCATTATTTTTCCGCTTCCGTGCTTCAGCAAGGCTCCGTTTCTTCACACGAATATCTTCACGTGCCAACTGCACCAGCGGTTTCAGCGTTTCAGCCTGTGTACGAATGGCCGAACTCCACTCTTTGCTCTGGAGAGATTTGGCAGCAGACAATTGTTTGTTCAGCGAGCTATACAGTTTGAATAAAGCTTCATAACGTGCCTGCGTCAGTTCCACTGTCTGCTGAAGAGCCGCCAGCTTCGCTGCATCGGTATTACGGATTGCCTTTCGAAGTTGCACCAACTCAGTAGCGCTCGCTGTATGCAACTGCTTGATCTTTTGTTCCCACATCTCTTTCTGAGAAATCCATTTCCCGGCACTTTCGTACGACTGCTGTAAAGAACGTTTGGTCTGTGTATCCGTCTTATTCAATATTGTACTCCAGGCTTTCTGCGCAGTACTATGTAGCTCAATCCCCTCGCCATGAACCGTTGCTTCACTCCACATCATTCCAATGCTGCATGTTGCAACAAACATCATGCACAGTCTCGATAAAGCGGAATGCCCAACCAGCAGTTTTAACCAAAATTGAATAACAAGCCCCCACTTTGACTGTCCCTTCCACATGTTCCTTGATTGCTGCGACAACATTAGTTGCTCTACTAATCCTTTCTTCTCTGGTACCAAATGCATCATCCTTCTACACTCCCTTTCTCAAAATTGATATGAATTCCGTGCCACTACTCTCTCTGTACTTGTGTCCAATGATCATTCCGTAACTTTTGCAGTATCAGAGCACGTCTTTCTTACTGTTCGGCCTCCAAGCCAACACTCGATTCGAGGAACGACAAAAAAAAACACCCGCAAGTCAGGCCTATGCCTGCTCTTACGGGTGCTTCCCTCATGAGCCGTTCCATATAAGATTCGATGAATTAAAACGTCGCTTGAATCTTCTTTTTTTCTAATATATTCCATAAAATTGTTCTGGTCAAGCTAAATGTTGAAACACTATGCGTTCGTAACGTATATCTATTTGGATTGGTTCAAACATTCAGACTACAAGTGTATAGAACAACAACATGTTATAGATCGGCCAAGATGACTTTCATATCCTCGGTGAGATCTTCCTCTTTTAACATCATATAAAGGCTCTGATCTTTGACCAAATTCAGTTTAATCTGATAGAAAGTGTCCCGTTCTGTGTAAACCCCGGATCTTTGACGTTGAATCAGTTCGCTAATAATTTTTTTGTTTTTGGTCGCGACTTTCCGGTCTCCCCTCAGGTTTTCGTCAATAAATTGCCAATCGGCATAGACCCATTTTACTTTACCGGGGCTGTCGATCTCCTGTTTAATAAACTGAGCGGAGGCAATTTCATCTACAGAAACCTGCAACCGGTCATACAGCTTGTTTTCTTTGAGCCATGCCATCAAACGGGTGTAGGTTGGTTTAATCTCATATGTTGAACTAGGGTTAGATCGATCCAATATCTGCTTGGCCGATGATTCATTCCCATCATTCGGATAGATTTCGGCTGACGCAAATGAGCCCCATTCGGATTTCTGATCTTGATACGTTTGATCTAAAATTTCCGATTTTAACAACGCATTGAATTCCCGGATTAGCTGAGGATCACTGATGTACACGGTACGATCGCTAAGAAGGCTTGACCGAATACCGACGCTGCGAACATCGCTATCCAATGCATAAGTTTCATATCTGGTTATTTTGAAATCTTTCCAGTTTTTCATATTCTCGAATTCGGATTGAAAACGAGACTCCAAAACGGTGTACTCCCGCGATAGGGTTTTCCCATTCTTTAACTTATAATCAATAATGACACTCTCTTCCCCTGGTATATATTGATTCTTTCCTCTGTCCTGAAAAGACAGATCGGCATCCACAATTTTCTGATGAAGGTCAAGAACAGCCTCTATATATCCCTCCGTGTTAGAGTACATCGTTTTGTCATCCAGCTTCACATATGTACCATCAACGTAGATAGAACGATCGCCTCCAATACGTACCTTCTCCACGCTCTCCTTGGAAGGCACATTCGCTGCATAACCGTTCCAATCTGCAACAGGCACGTACAGGATGACCGCAGCTACAATCCCATATACAGCAAACCTTGGTAATAAGCTGCGATTCCAGATCAGCCAGGTTTTGCGAATAATCATCTCAGCTCCAATGTATCCCGCAACGCCTCCGATCACATACCCGGCAATACCCCACATCTCCGAATGTCTGGGCGAAATTGTAGCGAGGTACGCACCACCCGACAGCATAACCGTCAACATGAAGCCAAAACGGAAGATCGGCTTTACAATTCGGAATGTAATGGCCTGCGATGCCGATTCCACATGCCGTTTGCGGTATAAAGGATAAGAAAGAACGATAAGGAACACCGTCATAGCAGCATAGATCCCAATTTCGCTCCAGCCCGGTGCTTCTTGGAGGACGCTCATTCGGGCGACTGGGGATATGCTCTCCATACCGGACCGAAGCGCATGATCTGGGAAACCTAACAGATAACGCTTCAGATGCATCTCATAAGTTCCCCAGAAAATTAATGGAATCAGGCTGATGCCATACACGGTAAGTCCTTGTAAGATCGACTGTCCAATACACATGCCCACCGCAACGGTCAGCATAAACATGAACAAAGAGATAACACTCATCGTCACGCCCCACATCCAGATCACACTGCCGTCGAAAATAAAAGCAGGTTCATCCAGAGCTGCGGACACCCATGCGGTAACTCCAGCTGTAATCCAGATTGGAACCAGAATCATCACATATCCGGTCATCAGGTTCATCGTCAGCAGATGTTTCCGTTGCAGCGGCAGGCTGTGGTATACATCAGCAGGTCCACCGGCCTGGATATACCGGAACAGGAATAATGCAATCACTACCGGAACCGTTATCGCTAAGAACCAGTGAAATTCTCCACGCACTCTAAACAAAGTGCTAATTTCTTCTGTATAATCTCGATACTGCGTACCGATGTATAACGGAAGTGAAAATAATAAAAGAAGCAGATATACAATACCAAGCCATCCGTGCTGCCTGAAATTTTGGTACAGGATGCCGCGGTTAAAGTATAATCGGTTGAATGTCATACCCTGCACCCTCCATTTCATAGATAAAAATCTCCTCCAGTGTCAGCGGTAGCACATCCAGCAGGTACGGATCATGTAAACGAAATTGTGCGGTAACATCTTCACGATGACCTTTAACAATGTACAAGGATACACTTCCTCTTTTTTCTTCATGCAAAATGTGAACTTGTTCTTTCAATAAATCAGCATGATCCGGGTGGCGGAAGGCAACCTGAATCTTATGTGTATCAGCCTTAAGGTCATCCAGATCCTTCTGCACGATGATTTGGCCTTTGTGCATGATTCCTACATGGTCACAGAGATCTTCAATTTCCCGCAAATTGTGGGATGAGATGATAATCGTTACCTGGCGCTCCGCCGCCTCTTGGAACAACAGGTTTTTGATCTGCTGGCGCATGACAGGGTCAAGTCCATCGATCGGTTCATCCATAAGCAGCACCTCAGGCATACAGCTGAGTCCCAGCCATACCGCAGCCTGACGGCGCATGCCTTTGGACATGCGATGAAGCTTGCGTTTTACATCTAATTTGAAGACAGCCGCGAGTTGGTTGAAACGTTCCTCACTCCAACTTGAATAGATTGAACGATAGAACGCGGCCATTTGAGTAATCGAAGATTGCGGGAAAAAGGTTGGTGAATCTGCCATAAAAATAGTGCGGCCTTTCAGGTCTATATTCTCGTATATCTCAGCTCCGTTAATGCGCACCGTTCCACGGTCTTGACGATAGATGCCTGCAATGATTTTGAGCAACGAAGTTTTGCCTGCCCCGTTGGAACCGAGCAAACCATAGATCGACCCCTTATGTATGTACATGGTTACGCCATCGACAGCCTTTTCCTGTTCAAAAGCTTTAACGACTTGATTCAGCTCAATCATGCGGCACCTCCTTCTCTATACGGGCCATCGCTTCTTCGAATAAAAGAGTCATCTCCGCCTTGGTTAAACCAGAAAACGAAGCTTCGGCAATCAGTTTCACCAAGGATTCTCTGATCTCGTCTTTCATAGCCTCCTTCGGATGTTCCACAGATGGTGATACGAAACTTCCTTTACCCTGCACCGAATAAATATAACCTTCTCGCTCAAGCTCACGGTATGCCTTTTGAATTGTATTCGGGTTCACGGTGAGCTGTGTTGATAATGACCGAACGGAAGGAAGCTGCTCATCGGGTTTCAGAATACCGTATACGATCATTTCTTTGACTTTATCCACCAGTTGCTCATAGATCGCCTTACGGCTGCGTACATCCAATTCGAACATCCCGCACCTCCTTTCTTAATTTAGTATGTTGTCTGTTGTGTTATTAGTGTACTATCAGTGTACTACCTGTACTACTATTAATAATACAGTTAGTACAGTTTGTCAATCTTCAACTTTAACTCCATGCGTAAATAAGAGGATAGCAAAATTTATACAAAACCAATCAATATGGTATAGTTGACATATAAAAAGCACGCAAGAAAACGCTCATGTTATTTTCTAAAAGCTCAAAGGGGTATCCCTTTCGAATAGAGTTTAGAGAAAGAGCATCTATAAAAAAGGTCGTTCCACCTCATTCGGCTGGTGCAAATATGCTCGAAACTGAGCTTGGTGCGAATATGTACGAAAGGTTGTTCTGCGCCTGTCCCTTCGTTATGATGAGTTACAACGGCTTAGAATGAGATATGATGAATTAAGATGAGGTATAACGAGGTATGACAAAGCATGACTAGATCATAACAAGCTTAGTGAGTGTGAGTTAGATGTGATGTGATGAGTTAAAATGATAGAATGAGTTAGTTAGGATGAGGTAGGGGAGTTTAGTGTGAGTTAGGAAGAGTTAAGATGTGGTGATTCAGTGTGAATGGCAGTGTGGTGGAAAGAATGTTCATTTTGATATTCGGTGTTCCGGCTTTTGGATAGCACATGATCATATTTATAGCTTGTCCACTTGTCGTGTACATTTAGGGATTTTGTTTATTAAAAGGTGGACACTTTTTTAAAAAGATTACACTTTACCCACAAACCTACATATAGATCAAAAATAACATTTTTGATTATTTCATCTGTATATAGTGTTACAATTATTAACGGAGGGATATGCTCTTTTGGAGAGTGCTGTCCACTCTTTGAAAGACAAAAAGGATGGATTTGTTTCCCTACAGTGGACATTTATATTTACGTATACGTGTTTGGTTACGAGTTTGGGTTATGTGTATGTGTATGTGTATGTGTATGTGTATGTGTATGTGTATGTGTATGTGTATGTGTATGAATAAGTATAATGTAAAGGATAGTACAATGTGCGTACTTTGCCATGACTGTCCTTCGAGATTGGGTGACTTGGGCTGGGTTTGGGTTGGTTTCACATCATGCACACGAATGTAAATTTTTGCAAAATACTAAATATAGATAGCCTTCTGAACACGATAACCGTATGAAGGCTGGGCTTAGCCACATAGATCTATCTACTACTACAATTAAAATTGAGGTAAATAACCCATGAATACAACAAAAGGTACATTTTCTAATAAGGCTGCTTCTACATCCGGGCTCTGGCCTGCTTCACGCATACTGATTGTAACGGCTGTGGACGCGGAAAAAGACGCTATCCTTCGCGGCTTGGGTGATGATGCCGCAGCACAGTTTGATGTTATTGCAGCGGGCGTTGGCCCTGCCTCGGCCGCTGCCGGAACTGCCGCTGCGCTAGCTTTTGCTTCAGCAGCGGCACGTGAACTGGCGCACGGCACGGCCGCGCCAGAGGAACTTGATGCGGCGCACGGCACAGCCGCATCTTCAGGGCCGGGGCCCGTTGCCGGAACCGGCGCCAGATCATCAGCCTATGGGCTGGTGATCAGTGCCGGCATCGGCGGCGGGTTCCCCGGCCGGGCAGACGTCGGCTCTCTCGTGGTAGCCGACGCCATGGTTGCAGCCGATCTGGGCTCGCAGACGCCAGACGGCTTCCTCTCTGTGGACGAGCTCGGATTCGGCTCGTCCCGTGTGGCGGCGGACGCGGTGCTTGCCGCGCGCCTTCGCCATGAGCTGCAGCGGGCAGGGCTCGCTGTCAGCGGGGGCATTGCGGTCACCGTGTCCACGGCGACCGGAACCGCGCAGGCGGCCGCGGAGCTGCTGCGCCGCGTGCCAGATGCTGCCGCCGAAGGCATGGAAGGCTTCGGCGTAGCAACAGCTGCGCAGCAGTTCGGCCTGCCGGTGCTCGAACTGCGCGGCATATCTAACGCGGTCGGTCCACGCGACCGCGACGCTTGGCGCATCAAGGATGCCCTGGATGCGCTCCAGGCAGCAAGTTCTATTTTACGGGAGGTTATCACATCATGAATATTGCTTTTTCCCCTTGTCCTAACGACACCTTTATCTTTCACGCATGGGTACACGGTCTGATTCCTGGTGCACCTGAGCTTGAAGTTCGCTATGCGGATATCGATATAACGAACGGCCTTGCTGCAAGTCCAATCGGACCAGACATTCCGGAAGTGATGAAAATTTCCTATGCAGCGTTGCCTTATGTACTGAAAAACTATGCTTTGTTACCTGCTGGCGGTGCTCTGGGCAGAGGTTGCGGTCCTTTGGTTTTGACAGCTGATGGAACAACTGATCCGTCATACCTGTCTGGACGGCGGGTTGCCGTACCGAGCGAGCGCTCGACAGCCTATCTGTTATTCCGTCTCTGGGCCGCGCAAAATGTTCCTGGGGATGTCGGTGAAATTGTTGTCATGCCTTTTGAACAAATTATGCCTGCCGTTCGTGATGGTCAAATCGATGCCGGGTTGGTTATCCATGAAGCACGTTTTACGTACCAAAACTATAATTTGCAACTGATGACTGACCTCGGCAATTGGTGGGAAAATGACACAGGCCTGCCTATTCCACTCGGTGCTATTATTGCCCGCCGTGATCTGGATGCTCACGCTCTGGCTGAATGGGCGCGCGCCTCTGTCCAGTACGCTTGGGCTCATCCAGAAGAATCGCAAGCATATGTTATGGAACATGCACAAGAGATGGACCCCAACGTAGCCGCTCAACATATTAACCTGTACGTCAACGAATTCAGTGCTAACTTGGGTGAAGATGGTTATGCTGCGATTACGGCACTGCTTGGTCGTGCCATGCAAGAAAAACTGGTTCCCGAGTTCGACCTGAACTTGTTAAAGATCTAACCTTCACGTTACGGTGCTCTCTGTATTGGGAGGTAAAATTGTTGTTGAATTGATATTGGCAATTTAGATGCTGGAAATTTTAAATGCTATAGTTTAGCAGTCTAAGTTTCTCCAACATACATGTTCACTTCCAATATCTCATTAGTGTCTCAAGTAACATGTAAAACAAGCGTTACCTCACCTATACCTAAGTTGTACCTAACTTGTATTTAACTTCGAGCATAACCTTGGTTGCTGAATAGCCAGACCCATCTTTTATGTACTGTCTATCTCTAACGATCCTGACGGACCTTATTTGGCTCATTTTTGCATTCTGCAAATTCTAACGATCATCAGAAACCTTATTTAGCCGAAAATGGTTCTTTTCATCTCAATCTGGTCTATTTTGGTGAAATAGCGTTCCTACGGATCGTTAGAATTTTAAAACTGCCAAATTGGTGTAAATAGCGTCTGTGGGGATCGTTAGAATTTGCGCCAGATAGTTGTGCAGTACTATTGGTCTAACGCGCAGTAAGAATGAGTCTAAACAAGGTTCACCCCTTGATATTGGATACTAGCTCGCAAAACTCCCCTCTGATTGGGAGAGATATACGTAAAAAACCAAACTAACCACATATGAATAGGGCAGCTCCTCTCGCCACCTTTGTGACGTATTGGAGTTGCCCTTTTATTCGTTGGGTTGGTTTATGGGTTCTCGTTTATGGGTTACGGGTTACGGGTTACGGGTTACGGGTTACGGCTTATGGTTTATGGGTTACCTTGTTGTTGATTGTTTGTTGGTTTATTGATTACCTGGTTGTTCGTTACTGCTTGGTATAATGGCAGTTTATTTATTTGTTTCCGTCTCCGACATAACCGTGCGAATCATGGATCGCAGTGCATCCAGCATCACTGGAAGTGGCAAAGACGGGATAGAAGGTGCCTGCACAGCCATCTCTGTCGAAGCCGGAAAATGAACAAAGCCTGCTTGAACAGGTAGCTGTTGCAACCGAATGTAATCGAGCACCCGGTACATCGTGTTATTACATATATACGTTCCTGCGGTATTGGATATCGTTGCCGGTATGCCTGCAGCCATCATTTCATTAACCATCTTCCGGATGGGCAAGGTAGAAAATAAACCATCGGGACTTCCAGCTGCAATCAACTCATCCACAGGGCGCTGACCTTGATTGTCCGCATAAGATCCGGGCGGAATATCCTTCACATTAATTGCGATGCGTTCTGGCGTAATTGCCGTTCTACCTTTTGCCAACCCGCAGGCGATAACAACATCCGGCTGAAAGGCCTGCATCTCTGCAATCAGCATGTCGGCACACTCATCAAAATTCACAGGCAGCAGCACGGTTTTTATTACAGCTCCTTCAATTACCTCATACGCTAACGCTTCCATTAATGCTCCCGTCGGGTTTACCGTATCCCCACCAAAAGGCTCAAATCCCGAAATCAGAAACTTCATTAACTGCTGCACTCCCTCCTGATGTAAAAATCGAAATGAATAATTCTGTTTCTCCTAAATAGATTGTAACCATTTACTAACTTTGCTCTTCCATTATACAAATGCAAGTGCAAGGGCTGTACAACTCCAGCTCCCCTTTTTAACCAACCCTTTGTTTATCTCTACGGATACAACACAGATGCCATCACAATAACCTGACTGGAATACATCACTCACAGGAAATACTCGCCATAAGCATGGAACATATCTCCAATATTGGATAACACAAAAAACAATTTGGATAAGAGATCACAGAGAGGCCACCCTCACCAATCAACATCTCTAAACTTACAATTCTAAACTTACAATCTTTCACACGCCCCGGCATTTCCAGCGTTCCATCCAGCCTCCGTGCATCTTAGGCATTATGAATAAGTGCTTTACACTCTCTAGTCAGCGGCGCTTACTCCGATCTGTAGCGCAATCCCCACTGCCGACGAACCGTGTCCATCAGCTTCATAATCTCTAGGGATTCGTCCAGTTTCATGGTATTACTCTCTGTTCGCCCTTGCAGAATGCAGCGTCCAGCCTCTTCTGCTTCAAACGCGTACCCGAGACAAGCCCGATCATCCACAAACTTCTCTGGCTCTTCCTGTCCATTCACATGTAAATAGGCTTCTTTGCCTGCGAGGAAAAAAGGCAGACGAATTCGGCCTTCCGTACCATAAATTACGGCCTCATTGTTCAGATTCAAACGAATGGCACCGTTCAGTGACGCCGAACGCCCCTCGGAATAAGACAACAATATAGAAAATTGCTCGTCCACACCGGTTTCCCCAATGTGCGCTGTGCTCCAGACATGTTGAGGCTGCTCACCAAAGATCATTGACGCGAAAGAGATTGGGTATACTCCGGCATCCAGCAGCGCACCACCACCCAGATCCGGGTTAAGCAACCGTCCTTCCGGCTCCCAGCCGATGCGGAATCCAAAGTCTGCCTGCACCATCCGTACTTCACCAATACGACCTTCCGCAATCCATGCCCGTGCCTGCACAATTGGCGGCAGGAAGCGAGTCCACATACCCTCCATCAGGAACAGTTTCCGTTCTCGCGCCGTTTCCACGAGCGGCTCCAGTTGACGTGAGTTCATCGTAAACGGTTTCTCACAAAGTACCGCTTTGCCTGCTTCGAGGCAGGCCATCACATTTTCCTTATGTACCGGATGCGGCGTTGCCACATAGATGATATCCACCTCAGGGTCTCGCAGCAATTCATCATATGAAGCGTAAGCGCGTTCAAAACCATATTCGGCTGCAAACTTCTCCGCACTGCCTGCGGTTCGTGAACCAACCGCTGCCTTCACCGCATTCCCCGCATGTGCCAAATCCTTGGCAAATTGGGATGCAATCCATCCCGTGCCCATAATGCCCCATCGTACCTTATCCTGTCCCGCTGTCTGTGTCATACGTCCATCCTCCCTACTACCAATTTGCGTATTACAAGGTTCATGATTCAGACAAGCCAACATGGTATCTCTCTTATTTTACCAAAAAGAAACGTTTTCGTCAGAAAAGCTTGCTTCCCTTCATCACATTTCAATTCCGTAACAGATTTGCTAAGATAACTTGGAGACACACCATGAGCACATGTATCCTTTAGAAGAACACAATGACCCCTAATGAAAGGAAGGTACGCCATGATCACTGAGCCAAATCAAGGCCATAACCGCATACCTTCAGACGACAAACGGACTGTACGCCCTAGCGGCGATGTAAATCATATAAATGCACGTTCAACCGTTCGCAATGAACTTCACCAGTTCCTGGATCATGCCTTGGTTGAACTCCGGCGGGCAGAGCATGTGAACACACAGCAGCGTTTCCGGTGGCAGACGGACGAACTCCCGCATCATACCTTCATCTATATGCATCGCTTCACGGGAACACAGGTTGTGGATGCCGAGCCATCCCGTGTCGTTCGCAAAGCGGCTTGTTTGTACCCACCCGGAACCCGTCTGGAACTTGTGTCAGATGTCGATCAAGATGCTGAGTTGTATGTTCTTGAATTTGACCTGTTTCGAGTGACGGAGAAAACAGAAGCGAAGCGCATCTATGAACGTGAGCTTCATTCACCTGTTGCCGGATGGATTCAAGGGCCCTTTTATGGCATTCAACGGATCGCTGCACAACTGACCGAACTTACACATCCCGATAACGAAACAGCATCCCGTGAAATCAAAGCACAATTGCTATTAGCCGAGCTACTCTATCTACTGTGGCCTGAAGAACATGCAAGCCCTACGGAAGAATCGGAGCAGGATGATCCCGAGTCCTGGTTAAAATCAACATTGCAATATATACAGCAACATTATATGCATGAGATTAAGTTGGATACCTTAGCCGAACTGGCTGGCATGCATCCGTCCTATTACTCTCAACTGTTCAAAAGCCGGATGCACAAAAATCCAATCGAATACATTACTCATTTGCGTATGAACCGGGCGAAGGAAATGTTACTGACCTCCGATCTGCGTATTCGTGATGTCGCCCGTGAGGTCGGTTACCGTGACGAGTTTTATTTCAGCAGACGGTTTCGTAACTATGCCGGTTATGCCCCAACGGCTTATGCCAAGCAAGTTCATCGCAACATTGTGTCACTCTCTTATCCCTATACCGATCATCTGATGACACTTGGCATCACACCCTGTGCAGCACAGATTCAAGGCCATCTGCCACATCTGCCCCGGTCGCTTACCATGCCTTTTCATGCCTATGAACCGTGGGAACAAGGGCGGCAGGCATTTCTCGATGTGAATCCCGACCTGATTCTGACCAAAGATAACGCTGCGGCTAAAGCGATGGAACATATTGGTGATGTCGCACCCATCATTACCGTCCCGTGGAACCAGACCGACATGTTCGGCCATTTGGAACGGATCGCTTCGATTGTAGATCGGACGCAGGCGGCCAAAGAATGGCTGGACAAGCATGAGCGCAAAGCAGAGCGTGCACGCAAGAAGATCAGAGAACAGGCTGGCAGCCTCACTGTAGCTGTAGGTACATTAACTGCCAAAGGGCCGCGGATGTACAGCCACCGCAACTTCGGTCATGTGTTCTACCGGACACTGCAACTCCATGCACCACAGCGTATTCAGGCAGAACTGAAGGGCAAGGCTCCCGGTATCGGCTTCAACTGGATGCCGTTTACACCCGGTCAATGGGACGGTCTGGAAGCCGATGTGCTTGTGCTTGCAACAGACAACCTGCATAACCCAGCAACACTGCTGCAAAAATTAAAGAATGATCCGCTATGGAACAGCCATCCCGCCGTTCGCGGCGGCCGTGTACATCTTGTAGATTGGAACGCTTGGGTTGTGTACGCACCATATTCCATCAACATCCAGCTAGAGGAAGCGCTCTCGATGTTGACGAACAAGCCCATACTTTTGTAATCTAAAAAATGTCCATTTCCCAAATCTTAATTTATGCCATGTACGGGCCTGGATTAAGATTTTATAATATTCACTAATTGATAATGATAATCAATAACAACGAAAGATGTTATTTGTTATAAAGGAGTGACCCGTATCCAACATCCGGGACTGCCTCATCGCCCGTCCAAGACTCAACGATCCGCAGTCACCGTTGGTCTGATGTTTCTGTCTGCCATCGCGATCCTGCTGATCAGCATGTTTGTTGCCATCTCATTAGGAGCCAAAGGATTAACACTGGAAACCGTGTGGACAGCCATTTTCCAGTACAATCCGGCTCTGACACCGCATCAGATCATTCATGAATTGAGACTGCCACGCGTGCTGGCTGCCGCTGTGATTGGAGCCGCTTTTGCTGTAGCCGGAGCCTTGATACAAGGCATTACTCGAAATCCACTGGCCGATACCGGCATCCTGGGCATTAACGCTGGAGCAACGTTTGTTGTGGCATTAAGCTTTGCGTTCTGGCCGGGATTATCTTACGGATGGATCATGCTTTTGTCGTTTATAGGAGCCGTGCTCGGTACATTGCTCATTTTCCTGCTTGGCATGGCTGCTCCCGGAGGGCTTAGTTCAATCAGACTCACGGTTGCGGGCGCAGTCATTGCTGCCATGCTCGGTTCTCTGAGCACAGGAGTAGCCATTTATTTCGACCTGAGCCAGGACCTGGCCTTCTGGTATGCGGGTGGCTTTGGAGGAATAGAATGGCGCCATCTGAGACTGATTCTTCCGGTGCTGCTGCTCACACTACTATTAACCATGCCGCTCGCACGTCGTATTTCACTGATGTCCCTCGGGGAAGAGGTCGCCATTAATCTCGGGATGAACCTGCGCTGGACTCGCTTTCTTGCTCTTGCTGCTGTCGTTGTGCTCGCAGGGGTGTCCGTCTCCGCTGTAGGTTCGATTGGATTTGTCGGGCTGGTCATCCCCCATATCTCCCGTAAACTGGTGGGCGTAGACTATCGGCTTATCATTCCGTTGTCTTCCCTGCTCGGGGCGATTCTGCTTGTGCTCGCTGATCTCGGGGCACGCATCGTGAATCCGCCTCAGGAACTGGCGGTAGGCATTATGGTTGCTTTTGTCGGCGTACCGTTCTTCCTCTATCTGGCCCGCAAAGAAAGGAGGGCTTTGTAGTGACGAAACGGGGAATGAAATCCGTCGTCAGATTTACTTTAGAGAAGTTTAATCAAACCTCTCGTGGCAAAAAAGCGGTACTTATCAGCACTGTACTGCTCTGTCTCGCAACATTGGTGATTCTCATCAGCCTGAATACAGGTACAGTTCGCGTATCCCCTCTGGCCGCCCTGCAGACCTTTCTGGGACAAGGGAGCGAACAGGATCAGATCATCCTGTTTGACTACCGATTGCCCCGCATTCTGGTCACCGTTCTTGCCGGAGCTGGATTGGGAATTGCAGGCGCTGCGCTGCAAGGCATTACACGCAATGCACTTGCCGATCCGGGGATTCTGGGCTTGCATGCCGGGGCGGCTTTCGGGCTAATGGTTTTTGTCAGCCTGTCATTCAGCATGGATACCTCAGTAGCACTGTTGATTCCACTCTTTGCTTTTGCCGGCAGTGTAGCTGCCGCGCTGATTATTATGCTACTGTCCTATGACCGAAACAGCGGTGTGTCACCGATTAAACTAATTCTGGTCGGCATTGCTGTTGCTGCTGGATTCCATGCGCTTACGCTTTACCTGTCGCTGCGTCTGGACGAGGACACGTATTCCTTCGCTGCACGCTGGCTTGCAGGCAGTGTGTGGGGGCGTGACTGGATTCATGTACAGGCTTTGCTACCTTGGATCGTGATCTGCATCGCCTATATCTGGAGCCGTTCCAAAACGTTGGACGCCTTCCATCTAGGGGATGCCGCTGCGACCAGCATCGGCACACCCGTGCGTTCGCGGCGCATCCTGCTGCTACTTTCCGCCGTTGCTTTATCTGCTGTCAGCGTATCTGTAGCTGGAGGTATTGGCTTCATTGGACTCGCCGCCCCTCATCTGGCACGCAGACTGGTCGGGCCACTGCACCGGCACTTGATTCCCGCCGCCGGGCTGATCGGCATGGTGATTCTGGTGACAGCCGATACGGTCGGCCGGACGATATTTGCACCAAACGCCATTCCAGCGGGTGTTGTTGTAGCAGCGATTGGCGCGCCCTATTTTTTATACCTGCTTGTACGAACGAAATAAAACTATCAAAAATATCAATTGCATCCATGAGATGTTCAAGGAGAACGAAAATTATGTTGAAGAAAAATCTTATGCTTTTGCTGACGATCAGTTTGGTGCTGGTACTTGCAGCCTGCGGGACAGCCAAGACGTCCACATCGGGCGCAAACGATTCAAACACCAATGCTAACACAAGTACCTCCGCCGACCCTTCAAATAGCAGCACAGCTTCGGGTGAACCACGTATCGCTTCCATGTCCATCCACCTGACCAATGATTTGCTTTCCCTCGGGATCACGCCTGTCGGTTCTGTCATCGGCGGTGAAGCGAAAGGCTTCCTGTCCCATGTGGCTGATCGCCTGAAAGATACGACACCACTTGGCCCCGTCAAAGACCCGGATATGGAAGCCCTGCTTGCGCTTAAACCGGATGTGATCTATCTCGATGAGGAGTTTTCCGGTGACGATGTGGCCAAATTCGAAAAAATCGCACCTGTACATGTGTTCAATCTGGACGATGGCACATGGCGGGATCACCTGAAAGAGATTGGCAAACTGGTGAATCGCGAGAAGGAAGCGGAGCAATATATTCAGGACTACGAGACAGAAACAAAAGAAGTTAAATCGCTAATTCATGATCAGATCGGTGTCGGCACCGTCATGGCCATTCGTGTCACAGCTAAGGAATTACGTGTATTCAGCACACGCCGTCCTATGGGCCCTATTTTGTACGATGATCTCGGACTGAATCCAGCCAAAGGCATTAAAGACATGGATACCTCCAAGCCGTATCAGGTTGTATCCCGCGAAGTGTTGCCAGACTATGATGCCGATGCCATCTTTGTCGTGGTCAACTCCGACGATGAAGCACAAACGATGTTCAAAGAGCTGCAAAACAACCCAATCTGGCAGGGACTGAAAGCTGTCAAAGCAGGTCATGTGTACCCGATCGGGGCACAGCCTTGGCTTGATTATTCTTCCATTGGGAACAAGATGGCTATGGATGAAGCAAAAGAGATGTTTTCCAAAAAATAAACCCAGCTTCGCCTATTCATAAAAACAACAAAAAACCTCGCTTCGGTAATGGAAGCGCGTTTGCGAGAGCGCAGAGCATATGAATCATGCTCCAGGCTTAATGAATACAGGGATCAGACTTCGTGATAGTGTTACTCCCTGTATCTCGCGCGCTTCCTTACCCAGCTGAGGTTTTTTATTTTAGATACAACATACCGAGTGTACTCGATCATACAGTACATACAACGATCTCGATATCCATCTCCGCAAACGTATTCTGAATAATTACGCTGACCTTCTCCCACTTCAATCTGTCCAACCCGCAACCAATTCGAGGCATAGCCAGCTCAGTAATTCCTTGCTCCAAGCAGACATCCCTCATGGACTCAACCGCCTGGGTTAATGATGAATACGTAGGTTTGTTCGAAAATTTGGCTTTGGTCACAAGATTCAGCGTCCGTCCAACCGGATAACATCGCCCAATCTCCAGCGGCTCCAGCTTCGCCTGCTCCTGAAGAGTCTGTAAATCAAACCGCTCTCTGAATTGCACCGCGATTCCTTTACCCATTCGCGCATCGGCGGATATGCAGTGTGCCAGTGCGTATTGTTGCTCCAGTTCAAACAAATCCTGCTGTCGTTCATGAAATTGCATGTTAGTTCCCCTTTCTCTTCCTTGCCCGATCACATCTCACTATTGAGACTACAAACTTCCTGTTTATTTTTTCGCTCTGCACATCAGGCGTTACAATAACGTCCGTTCTATTACATGACGTCCGTACTTTTCGACTTCCCGTGCTCACCCTGATGCTAAAAGACGCTTGAAGGTCTCCAACGTTTGCTGTCCTGCACTCCGGTCATAAATAGCAAATACGATGTGATCAAAGTAGTTCCTGTATCCTTCTTCATGCAAGACTTCGGCAAAATACGATGCTACCTGTGCCGGTTCATTCCGGAATACACCACAGCCAAAGGCTCCAAGTACGATGGTTCTATGACCTTGTACAGCAGCAACCTCCAATATATATCGAATGCGTTGCTTCATGACCGACTTGATCTCTGCATCTGTTGCTTCCTTCCGCTCTTTGACCACACCTGCATTTACCGCCGGAGCGGTGATAAAGGAGGCTGTGTAATATTGATCCAGCAATCGGTCACGGTCGTCCCGAATCACGGGAACATCAGTAGAATAGATCATATGGTCTGAATAGAGGCAAGTATGCTGCTTGCGATTGTACTCATACATCTCTGTCATCTGGGCAATGCATGGATACAGCCCTGTTGCCCGTGCCAGGCTTTCCTCCTGAGCCTGACTCCCACCAAGGAAACCACCGCCCGGATTTTTTGCCGATGCAAAATTTAAACAAACGACTTCCGTTCTGCCTTCCTCCAGGGTCAGACGCGCTGCTGCTGCAAGCGTCGTTTCACTGGTTACTTCTATCTGAGCCGGGTTCCCTTGGGACGCCATAGACTCGGAATCTTCTTGTTGGTTTCCTGCCGAGCTTGCCTTCTCTTCTATGCGTACTCCATTTCGTAGCTGCTCCCCTAGTTGAGAAAGCGCTGAGGGCCGATAGAGAACTGAACTCTGAATGGCTTGCTCCATGTCTTTCTTGATATGAACAGCACGATCATATCCGTTTACGTACACGCCCTCTTCCAGAATGTCCAACGTCTGATGCGCTATACGCGAGCGTCCGGAACGCGAACTAACGCCAGTGTCATCTGTTGATGTATTAGAATGACGAGACCCCGTAGTCTTATTATTTAAATTATTAATTTTGTTGTGTCTATTTTGTTTATCGAAGTTGCTCATGTCTATCCCTTCCTATCTCTTCTCTCAGACGAGTAAGAATCTCACCTAGCCAGTTCGTTCCTCGCCATGTTTTTCGGTTGCGAATACGCGTATCTTCCTCCGCCAGCCCCACACCCCAGATCCGATCATCTGGACTTGCTTCCACGAGGGTTGTGCCTCGGGTGGCAAGCAAAGCCGCCAGCAAATCCTCGTTCTGCGTAAATTTTGCCTGATTGCCTTCATAGACAATGCGCTGGCACTCGCTTTCCCATGTCGTCTGGTCAAAACCTGAGACCTCGCGGCCCAGCTTTTTTTGAACCGAAGCCGAACGAGTCTTCATAATTTTATCCGCAATCTGTTGATCGCCAAAGAGCAGTGCTTTCTGATGCATCATATATTGCTCTGCACTTGTATACTGAACCCCGTTCACCGTGAAATCAGCCTTAAACCACTGGGAGAACGGCGATTCTGTCCGCCAGAAAAACGTAAACTTTTCCATTCATATCACCTCGTACCCCATACTTCGTTCCATTCCAAACGATTGCCTACATCCTTCTGATTGAACCATTTCTACTCATGACTAACTCCAACTACAATGCTTCCCTCTCCGGATCTAATCGGTACAACCGGGATGGGCGATGTCCCGCACTGCTTGCATATTCACCCGTCGGGGTCACCCAGTCTGCCATTTTGCGCCGAAATGCAGCTGCCAGCAGTTTTTTGCCGCTAATAATCTCATACACTTTCTGCAACGCCGTTAACGTAAATTTCTCAGGCATCAGATTAAACGCGATATCCGTATATTCAATTTTGGAACGTAATCGCTCCAGCGCGTAATGAATAATTTGGGCATGGTCGAATGCGATCCCTTGAACATCTACTAGCTTCAATTTACTGTTTCGCACTCGCCCTTCTACTTGCTCTTTGGTATCTACAATGGCCGACAACTGTTCTGTTTCATTGCTCAAAACAAGTTGTATTCGGCGCTCTGTCACCCGGCCGCGTTCATGAATATGACGTTTCTCTTCGATGAGCTTCTGTTCCACCCGGAACCAGCTGGCGTCGCTGGCATCATCACCCGCCTGAAGCTCCAGCTCACTGCTATCCACCAGAGCCATGTAAGAGCAACTAATGACCCTTGTACGTGGATCGCGCCCTACATCTCCCCATGTATACAGCTGTTCCAGGTAAATATCATCTAGTCCTGTCTCCGTCTGTAGTTCCCGCCTTGCAGCATCCTCCAATGATTCATGCATGGAGACAAATCCCCCTGGCAGTGCCCACTGTCCCAGATAGGGGTGACCTCCCCTGCGAATCAGTAGCAAACCAAGTTCCGGTTCCGCCAGCTTTCGGTAATTTTCCTGCTCTCCGCTTCGGATCGTAAATACGAGCATATCCACAGTAACCGAGGGACGTTCGTAATCTCCGGCATCATAGGTTTTTAGGAACTCTTCTTCGCTAATGTTGACTGGGTCAAGCGCTTTGTCTCCATGAGACATGATTCATACACCTCATTCTGTTATTAACATTTTGTTATTAACAAATAGTTAATAACAATGTAGCACAACTGTAACGAGCAGGTCAAATCTTCCATAAAATCAAAAAAGCCGCCTTCTTTGCTCTACACCTTCAGAGCAAGGAAGACGACTAAAACACTCTTTATAAAATTCCATAGATGGATATCGCAGTGTAGTTCTCAGAGGCCAACCAAATCTTTCTTAAAATACGCTATCTGGAACGTAGTAAATTTTCTGCCCATTCTGTTTATTTCCTGGATCGGTCACAATCAGAAAATAAACGTTCCCGTTCTTGTTTTGTACACCCTCGATCTCATGTTTCCCGACATTCGTTATTTTTACAAGAGACTGATACACGCCTGAACTTGAGATTTTAGCAATCTGAGGAGTATCTCCTTCCGCCCCGCCGGATGTAAATATTTGAGTCTTACCAAGCAAGTCTACCCCTTGGAATGACCCATTTGGCCGAATAATTCCGCTGCCCGACTGCGTGAAACTGGACACTGCTGCTTTAATTGCCGCAGAGCTGTCCATGCGGACCTGCTTGTTCTGATCAAGCAACCTGTTTAATGCAGCCGTATCATACACAGACCAGACCACCTTATCCGTGTTTGACTTTCCGTTTTCCCTCGTTTGAATTCGGAACACGGTGTAGTTACTGTTGCCACCGCCATCCACTCGGTACGTTGTTCCCTGTTTTGAACCATTTTTGTTCGCATAGTTCATATAAGTAAACCGATGAAGATCGGTGTAGTCTACGGTTTTACCAGCGGAGTATTGAAGTCTCGCTACCTGAAGTGACCAGACATTATCAGATGATGAATCCGCTTTGGAGCTAAAATAAAAATAATTCGCTCCGTTGTACGTATACATATCCAGCGTCTGGCAATGCCCGCTGTTCGTAATCGTCATATGATCTACGTATTCGGCATTATTGCCTTTAATCAGCAGTCTGGATAGTTGACATGTCGTGCCTACACGTTGCGTTACATATACGTACTTGTCTGCTATATAAGCCTTCTGAACAACTCGGTTAAACTTGAGTCCTTTGAGGTTATAAGCTAGTTTGGCTGAAGCATTTACGGTTTTTCCTGGAGAAGCTGCAAGAGCTGGGACAACCGACATCACAAATAGCATCACTGCCAGAAAAGCAGCTACGATCGTTTTCCACTTCATCGTTGTAAGGTTGAGAGATTGTTTTTTAATCACACAGGTGCCTCCTCTTTCATTAAAAATGGGAATACATCAGATATATTAGGCGGTCTCTGAGACTATACTGCATTAATTATATATTACCATATTTTCCAAATTAAGAAACACAAATTGCGAATCTCAACATGACCACTTCCCCATGATCATGATGTCCCTTAAAATTTAATAGTTCTTTTTAGTACACCTGTGTTATATTGTTTTTAATTCATATGTATCAAAAAAAGGAGGACTTCATGAAACGAATTGCCCTACTCGACATTCTTCGGGGGTTTGCGATTATTGGAACCTTGGGAACCAACATCTGGATTTTTGCTTACCTTGGTGATTTGAACCTTGTATTCGGCAACGCGCTTGAGCCGTGGTGGAGTTCAGGAGATCGTCTGGTGCAGACCATCATGCTCATCTTGGTGAATGGGAAATTTCTAGGTATGCTCACTTTGCTATTTGGAGCCGGCATGGAATTGAAACGCCAAAAAGCAGCTCGTGAAGGCTATGCATGGCCTGGTGTCTATATCTGGTCATGTGCACTTCTGCTGCTGGACGGACTATTGCATTATATTTTCGTAATGGAGTATGACGTGTTGATGAGTTATGCCATTACTGGCATTATTGTTTCCCTGATCATTCATCGCTCCAAGCGCTTTATGCTAACGATGATGGTGATTGCAGGAAGCATACATGTGATCGGCGTTACGGGAATTACAGCCTTGCTGGCATTCGAATCCGGTTCATCCTTCAACGGTATGGATGCCATTACTCATCTGTACGCTTCTGGAACGTGGTGGGAACAAGCGATGTTCCGGCTGAATAATTTCGGTTTTTTCCGTGCAGAATCGATAGCTATCATCCCACTGAATGTTTTCCTCTTTCTATTAGGGGCACTGCTCATGCGAACAGGTGTATTTTCTAACGACGAGTCAGGACGCCGTAAGCGCCGTAAACTGATGATTACCGGACTTGCGGCAGGTATCCCTCTGAATCTGCTGTTGCTCGTTCCCGGTGGAGTTATGGATATTTGGGTACGTTATATCAGCGCGCCAGTACTTACCCTTGGTTATCTCGGAATCATTGCCTATGGATTGGAAAAAGGTCTTTTCCCCAAGCTGTTCCAGCGTTTCGGTGAAATTGGCAAGATGGCGCTGAGTTGTTATATTGTACAGAATATCATCGCCTCTGCGCTCTTCTATGGATGGGGACTCGGTCTGGGCGGCCGCCCGTCTTCTCTGTTTATTTTGCTCATGTGGCTTGGTATATGTCTCTTACTAATGCTTTTCTCACACCTCTGGCTACGCAAATATCCACTAGGTCCAGTCGAATGGTTGTGGCGCAGGTTGTCGATCTCCCCTTCTCCCAGACCCGGAAGTACGTCTCAAGATACAACATTATAAATCCGTTTCGCGCAAATAAGGGCATCCCGGAACTCCATCGATGATTGATCGTAATCAATGACCGATGAAGTTCGTAGGATAGCCCTTGTTTATTCCATACTGCTAAAGAACGCAGCACGCTTTATTCCCCCTTTTTGCGCTGGTCTGGCATATAATACTGACTATTCGCCCGACTCCACAGGCAAACACAATGTGAACGTGGAACCTTCCCCCATTTCACTGTGAACGGTAATCTTACCGTTATGATCCTGAGCAATTTTTTGACAAAGCGCAAGACCCAATCCCGTTCCTTCCTCCTTTGTCGTAAAAAACGGGTTGAAAATCGCGGTTAACGAACGCTCAGGAATCCCGCTACCCGTATCCGCTATGGAGATCAACACGTTCTCCCCTTCCTGTATCATATCCATATGTACCTCTCCGGGGTCTGACATCGCTTCAAAAGCATTACGAATCAGATTGATTAGAACTTGTACAATTTTATCCCGATCCATGTTCACACAAACCGACTCATCCCGCATATGAAGGGTAATCCGATGTCCTCTGGAAGCCGCATCCGATTCGGTCAAAGACATCACCCGCTCCAGACAATGTGCCAGCTTCTCCGGTTTCATATGATTGGCTTGAGGTTTGGAAAATTGTAAAAACTCTCCTGTCAAATCGGTGACTCTTGTGACCTCACTCATAATCACTTCATACCACGGTGCGATATTGAAGGATTGCCCACGTGACAGTTGCAAAAAACCTCGGATTGCGGTGAGTGGGTTACGGATCTCATGGGCCATTCCTGCAGCAAGCTCACCTACAGCCCGCAGTCTTTCGGAACGAAACACTTCCTCTTCATTTTTAATCCACTGACTACGCTGTTGCTCGATCAGTTGATCTTCCGCAATGGTCATGAATTGCTGCAAGGTCTGTGATGACCTCGGATAACGCGATAGGCTATAACTTACTTGTAATCCCTGTAGCTGGTTAGACAGCAAGGAAGATATCCGTTCTTCGATATAGGGTATTTGTGGCATCACAATGGCAAACCTGTCACCCGCGTACCTCGATATCCCATAAGCTTCGGGAAACTGGTTCGTGATCTTTTTTCCGATGCCCGTAATGACTGCACACCAGGGATCATCTGATCCTTTTTTGTAACCGCTGAAATTATTGACATTCAAAAGAATCAAGAGGAAGGATCGTTCTTCCTCCAACGTCTTATGAAGCACCTCCATGTATCCTTCATAATTTAACAATCCCGTAAGCGGATCATGCAGGGTAAGAAACCGATTTTTTTCCCGAAGTTTCCTTTTTTCGGATTCACTGTTCATTAAAGTATGATATAGCCAAATAACCAATACCGCGGTCAGCAAATCAAATAATGACACGAGCAAACTGTATGGTTCTATCGGGACATATGACAAGCGGATAATCGTATACTGGAGCATAAGCAGCATTGAAATCGGTAAGGTGTGTACAATTCTCTGCTTGTTCTGAATCATTGAAATGATGAGCATATAATAGAGCATATTACACCAGTTTAGTTGACTGAAATAATGAAATGCACCAAGAATCAACCATTGAATCCATGTTAAAAATGGATAACGCCGTTCCGCCCATATACTGATCATTAGCAGAATCCCTGTGACAATCATCAAGGTTGGATGCGATGCTTGTCCCAGTAAAGTAGAGGATACAATGACAAGCAGACAACCTATTGGGAAAATTACCATCTTCATTGTGTAACTTAGCAAATAGCCTCGCCCCCTTAGACAAAAGTCACACTTTCAAACATATACACAAATATTATATCGATTATGATTAGCCGATGTTGTCGATTATTGGAAGCTGTTAAAATTCGCAAGAATGTATAATTTTCAAAAACAATAGGACATATGAATGCATTGCAATGTTAAAATGTGCACATTAATATTGCTGCACGTATTACGCAACGCAAAATTCATCATAAAGTATTCAAAGCCAGCTCTCGATGGATGAGGGCTGGCTTCTTTGTTGTTTTTCCATATTGGGTAAATCGTTCTGGAAAAATAAGAGGAGATCCTATTATTTCTTAACCATGTATTTGCGAATATCGAACGCTACAGCCGCAACAATAATCAATCCTTTAATAATCAGTTGCCAGTAAGGACTTACCCCGATAAAGGTGAGACCATAGTTAATGACGCCAAAGATGAGCACGCCTGCCATCACACCAGGTACCGTTCCAATTCCGCCAGCCGTAGATACCCCGCCAACAACACATGCAGCAATGGCATCCAGTTCATACATGTTACCGTAGTTGTTCGTTGCTCCACCGGTACGAGCCGCTTCCAATACACCGCCCAGTCCGTAAAGCGCCCCAGCAATCGCATACAGCGCAATCAGGTTTCGTGCGACATGAATACCAGATACGTGAGCGGCCTGGATGTTTCCGCCGATGGCATACATATTTTTACCCAGACGGGTTTTGTTGAAAACAACCCAGCAGATCAGTGCAACTCCAATGGCAATCAGCACGATGTAGGGGATCGAATACCCTCCACCGAGATCAATATAACCTGATCCTATTGTCGTGAAATCCGGTCTGAGTCCTCCGATGGGCTGCGACTGGTTTGGTTCTGTATCGAAATAGATCGAGTTCAGACCATAGACAGCGACCATCGTACCCAGTGTAGCAATAAAAGGGGGTACATGCAGCTTGGCAACAATAAGGCCATTCACCAAACCAACAAGCAACCCCGCTACGATGCCGATTACGATCGGCAAGCCCACCCATAATTGCGGCAGATCCGGGAAAAAACGATTGGCATACGTATCAATCTGTAACATCGATGCCGATACCACTGCTGTCAGACCAACCACGCGTCCAGCCGACAGATCGACGCCTCCCGTCACGAGAATGAAAGCCGCACCCAGCGCGATAATCGCCCGAGTGGAGGATTGTTGCAAAATATCTCTCAGCGTGGAAAAAGCGAGAAAGTTCGGATCAGCAATGGCGATACCGATAACAAGCAGGATCAGCACAATAAAAATCGCACGCTGAGCCACATATTGCTTCACTTGATGAACAAGGGTTGTATTCATTTGTGTTCCTCCTGACCAGCCATCCGCTGTTGCGCGGCCAGCCTCATAATATGCTGCTCCGTTGCCTCGGCTCCGTCCACAATGCCGGTGAGGCGTCCTTCGCTCATGACCATAATGCGATCCGACATCCCTAACAGTTCAGGCATCTCTGAGCTGATCATGATAATGCTTTTGCCTTGCCGAGCCAATTCCGTAATAATCGTATAGATTTCGAACTTGGCTCCGACATCAATTCCGCGCGTTGGCTCATCCAGCAACAGAATCTCCGGGTCAGTCAAGAGCCAGCGAGCCAGCAGTACTTTTTGCTGATTGCCTCCAGACAGGTTTCGAATCAGCGTGTTAACTGAAGGCGTTTTGGTTTTGAACTTTTGCGTCTGTTCCCGCGCCTCTTCGCGTCCCTTCTTCTCGTCCAGCAAACCCAGACGATTTTGGTAACGACCAAGGCTTGCAATAATCGTATTTTCATAGACGGATAACACGGGGAATATCCCGGTCACTCGTCGCTCTTCGGTCAATAGTGCTATGTTATGACGCTTGGCGGCAGCGGGGGAGTTAATCTTCACCTTGCGGCCGTGAATGGTAATGGTACCCGAAGCCAGTCCACGCAGTCCAAACAAGGATTCCATCAGTTCCGTCCGCTGCGCACCAACCAAACCGCCAATGCCCAGTACTTCGCCTCTGCGCAGATGAAACGAAACATCCCGGAACGAATTCGTCTGGTTCGACGTCAGCCCCTCTGCTTGAAGAATGACTTCACCAGGAACATTAAGCCTTGCCGGGAATCGTTCACTTAAATCACGTCCAACCATACGTGTAATGATCAGGTCTGTCGTCAGATCCGCAGCATCCCAGGTGCCTACAACAATCCCATCTCGCATAATGGTCACTTCATCCGAAATCGTTAAAATTTCCTCCATCTTGTGTGAGATATAGATGATGGACACGCCGCGGCTTCGCAGCTTATTGATCATCGTAAACAATTGCTCCACTTCTTTACCTGTAAGGGATGAGGTCGGTTCATCCATCACAATCACTTTAGAGTGGAACGATACCGCTTTGGCAATCTCCATCGATTGAATTTTGGACACAGACAACGTTCCAGCAAGTGCCTTCGGATCAATATCCAAGTTCAAATCCTGAAAGAGTGCCAGCGTATCGGCATACATCCGTTTCTCATCAACCAGAAAACCCTTCATCGGGAATCGTCCCAGCCATATGTTTTCCATCACCGGACGGTGCGGGACCGGATTCAACTCCTGATGAATCATGGATATACCATGCTGCAATGCAGCCTTCGAATTCGGTATTTCTACATCCTTGCCTTCGATGCGCACTGTGCCTGCATCGGGACGATACATCCCAAACAAACATTTCATCAAGGTCGACTTTCCCGCCCCATTCTCGCCCATCAACGCATGAACGGTTCCCGGCTTCACCTTCAGTGTAACTTCGCTGAGTGCCTGCACGCCGGGGAATGCTTTGGAAATCCCGTTCATCTCCAGCAGATAAGGTGATTGCATCTTCTATCTTCCCCTTTCATCTGACCGGCAAAAAAAGGACGTTGCCAAGATGACATACGTCCCTCTCTGCTGCTATTATTGGGCGTCGGCAATGTTGTCTTTCGTAATTTTTTTGTAAGCGATCCAGACATATTTCCCGTCTGTAATATCAAATTTGGTATTTTCTTTGGTTGGTGTCTCGCCTTTGGCAAGAACAGCCGCCAGTGCAACCGTTGCCGCTCCCTGATTTTTGGCATCATTCAGCACGGTGCCCAGCATGGTACCATCCTGCAACGCCTGAATCGCAGGGGCTGTAGCATCCACGCCTACGACAGGCATTGTTTTGCCATCCTTGAAGTAACCCGCTGCTTTCAATGCTTCAATCGCACCAAGTGCCATGTCATCATTGTTCGCCAGTACCGCTTCAATTTTGTCGCCATGCGAAGCAAGGAATGCCTGCATTTTCTCCTGGCCTTTGACCCGATCCCACATTGCCGTATCTTCGGCCAGTGCTTCAACTTCAATACCGGCATCCTGAATGGCTTGAACGGAATATTTGGTGCGCAGCTCGGCATCCTGATGACCCGGTTCACCTTTCAGCATGACATATTGCAGCTTGCCATCGCCGTTTTTGTCAGCTTCCGGATGTGCTTTCCAGTAATCCACGATCAACTGACCGGAGATTGTACCAGACTCTTCCGCTTTTGCACCGACATAGTACACTTTATCCCACTTATTCATGTCCTCCGCTACAGGCTCCCGATTCAGGAATACCACCGGAATATTAGCCGCTTTGGCCTTGTCGATAATGACACCTGCTGCGGTTCGGTCTACCGGATTCACCGCCATGGCATTGTATTTCTTGGATACAAACAGGTCGACCTTCTCATTCTGTGTCGGCTGTGCATTCTGACTGTCTACAATATCAAGGGCAGCTACGCCCTCCGCTGCCGCAGTCATCGCGTTTCGTACTCCCGTCATAAACGTATCGTCAAACTTATAGATGGCCACACCGATTTTCGGGTTCTCCGTTTGCGTTCCGGCTTCCGCCTTCGCGCCACTGTCCGTACCGGCAGTTCCGTTCCCACCGGCGCTGTCTCCCCCGTTGCTGCATCCTGCCGCCACAGCCATACACACCGTAAGCAACAATGTCATCCATGTTTTCTTTTTCATTCTTCATGACCTCCCCCAAGTTCATTCGGCTTTACCGATGCCTTTATTATGAAAGGGTTTACATTATTTTCGAATACAATATCTTCATCTGTTTTATCGAAATCCTCATCAATTCATCTATTCTATATAAGTTGAACTAAAAGTTTTTACACGGTCCACTCCGATGACAGAATAAACTTCCAATCACTGTTATCCCCAGATTTTTCGATTCCCTCTTCCATAGGGATAAATCCGGTTATAAAGGCGAGCGCTTCGCTTTTCCAGTTTTTTTCTGTCCTCTCCGTTAATGTGTAAAATAAACAGTTCAACTTATATAAATCCCTTTTATAATGAGTGCTATGATCTAATCCTCATTGCACAAACGGAAATAACAGCTTCTGGTTATCCATCCAGAACATATTTTCTGTGCTAACGACCTTGGTTTCCAAAATAACTCGGGCCTGAACATGCTCCCGCTTCAGTTTGGCAAGTGCCTGATTAAGCCCCAGGTAGCCAGCACTGTAACCGTTCTGCACGATCAGTCGTTGGAACACACCTTCCTGCAACTGCTCTAACTGCTGTTGTTCGCTACCGAATCCAACAATGCTAATCTGACTTCCATCCTTGCGACGATGCAGTTCATCTGCTGCCCCGAGCGAAGCCGGCTCTTGCAGGGCAATGATTCCGGCCAACTCATGCTGATCCAGCAGCTGTTTGACTGTTTGCCAGCATGCATCCCGGCTGTTGCATACCGATTTCGGAATAATGTCGATGTCCGGGTAGTTCTGTAACTCTTCCTCAATCCCCTCTTCTCGCAGAACAAGACCTGCACTCAGCGGGTCCGGGCCTACTAAAGCAATATGACCCTGGCCTTCCAGTAATTCGGCCATGGCCTGTCCGGCCTGACGTCCAGCCTCGAGATTATCCATGGAGATGACGCTGGTGATGCCTTTGACGGGAAACTCATCGTTGAGCACAACAACAGGTACGATACCTCCATCCGTTCTCACCGTCTCTGCCTCCCGAATGATATCGCCAAGCACATCTTCACTTAATGGATCAACCAGCAGTGCGGCTGCCCCTTGTTTCAACGCGAGTGCGGCTGCCTGGACCTGTGCCTGTTCACGCTCACTGCGGGTAAAATCCCGATTCGCTGCGGCGGGTGTGCCCACAGATGGCGGACTTATCGCATAGTCCGCATTAGGTGACGTGTGTGAAGCGGAATCCACGGGATACGCTTCAACGGTGATGAGCTGTGCGCCGCTCTCTTTGGCGGCTGCCTCAGCCCCCAGGCGGATCGCTTCGGCGAGCTCTCCGGTGCCCGCAGGCGTAATGAGCGCAATGCGCTGCGACGATGCCGGTTGATCCGCCCCTGCCATGCCGCAGGCGGCACAGATTAGCAGGCAGCAGACTGCGGCTGCCTGGCACAAGGCTTTGAATGACCATAATCCCGGGGAACCGGGAAGAGTGGCCTGGCTTTTTTTTGCCAATACACGGCGTGTGCTCTTGTTCTGGTTATTCATTTTGCTGCTGGTTTCGCTACCGTCCATCATTCATCCCGTCCTCCTTCTGTTCTTCCTGAACAGGAATCCGAATCCATACCGTTGTGCCTTCCTCCAGCTCACTTGCGAATTCAAGACCATATCCCTCGCCATAATAGTGCCGGATGCGATCATGCACATTGCGCACAGCGACACCGGAGCCCGCCCCGCTCTTCACCACCGGACGGCCGCTGAGCAATCCCGCCATCTGTTCCTCCGACATACCTACACCGTTATCTGTAATGCGGAATACCAGAATCTGCTCTTCACGCTGCACATCCACCTCGATACGGCCCTCGTCCATGTGATACTCGATACCGTGCACGATGGCATTTTCGATGAGCGGCTGTAAAATCAGCTTCAGTGTCAGGCAGTCCAGTACCTGCTCATCCGCATGAATAATGAAAGTGAACTTGTGTTTGAAACGCATCTGCTGAATAGTCAGGTAATGACGGGCATGTTCCAATTCTTCGCGGACGGTAATGATCGTTTTACCCTGACTGAGACTGATGCGAAATAACCGGGAAAGCGACGTAATCATCGTGATGACTTCGTCATTACGGCTCATGCCAACCATGCGCACAACCGAATTCAGTGTGTTATACAGAAAATGCGGATTAATCTGGGCTTGCAGCGCCTCCAGCTCCAGACGGCGTTTTTGCTCCTGTTCATGAATGATCTCATCCATGAGGTTACGGATTTTGTTCACCATCAGATTGAACCTACGCGCCAGACGCTCGACCTCAAGCGGTCCCGTTATGGGCAGCTCCACGTTGAAATCCCCTCGCTCCACCGCCTTCATCTTTCTCTCCATCAGCCGGATTGGACGTGTCAGACTCGAAGAGAGAAACAGGGATACCACAATGACAAGCACCAGTACAATGACCAGCACACGAATCAGGTAACCGTTCACTTCCTGCCGTGTCGTCATGATTTCGTCCAGATACGCCACACCGACAATTTTCCAGCCGATATTCGCCACCGACTTTACGGTATTCAGCCTTTTCTGCCCATCCGCTTCATCTTCGTAACTCCCCGCAGCCACTAGGGCCTGCTCAATATTTTCTTTTTTCAGTCCCATATACATCAGTTGCTGCTGTGGATGATACACAATGTTGCCCGCACTCTCATCAATAATATAGACGTAACCCCGCTGCCCCAGGCTAACCCGGCTGCTCAGTTCGTCCATTTGTTTAAAATTGATATCGACCAGCAGGATCACTTGCTTCTCCTGACCTTGCTGTTTGATGGTGATGCCCTTGCTCATGGAAACGACCCATTGATAGGGTCCAGCATACATATTTTGAATATGAGGCAAGGAAAAGCTCAGATGATTAGGTACACGCAGGGCCGATTGAAACCATCCTTGTTGAGTGACATGAGCACTGCTCTTCAGCTCGGCAGCCGGTCTGTTCTTGAGCAACTGTCCATCGGCGTCGAGCAGTGTAATGGAGATGATATCTTCCCGGCTGCTGAGTAAGGTATCCAGCTGTTTGTCCACCTGCTCCCCTTCCCATGTACCGTCCCGCAGCATATGTTCCTCAATGGCACGGTACAGATGGGACATGCTGCGCACGTAATCCTCCAGGTTATAACTGACCTGATCCACAATCTGTCTGGTCGACAGTTCTGCACTTCGCTCAGCAGCCTGGGTGAATTTGTCATGCAGTAATATGGCCATAATGGTGAGTACCAGTACAATGAAGATGGAGAAAGACCACGTAATAATAGAACGAATACTGCTGAACTTGGACGAACGTACAACCAAGCGAAGATTCATCACAATAGACTTGATTCGTGTAGTTAACGTGCTCCAGCTCATTGAAGGGAACCTTCAGGAGCCGAAGCAGCCTGTTTCCGATACTCTTTGGGGGAGACGCCAGTATGCTTTTTAAAACAAAAACTGAAATAATTCGGCTCGGCAAAGCCCACCTTCTCGGCAATCTGAAACGACTTCAGCTCCGTGGAGCGAAGCAATTCTCTTGCTTCATCCATTCGAATCTGCATCAGATATTGCAGGAAGGTGAGCTGTACTTCTTTTTTGAAAATACTGCAAAAATAACCGGAGCTGATATGTAGATGCGCGCATACCTTCTGAATAGACAGATCCGGATCGGCATAATGTTTCTTCGTAAACGTGAGTGCCTGCTCCACAATATCTTTATACACATGCTGGCGCCCGCTGGAGATTCGCTGTTGTACGAGCAGACAGACTTCACTCACCTTATGCTGTGCCTCGGACAGACCTGGAAGTCGAAACATATCCGTATACAGCTGGAATCCGGCACCGAATATATCCTCCATCTCTTCACCCGAAGCCTGTGCGGCCTTCCAAACCGTAGTTAATACCTCGATCAAATACAACTGAATATCACTGCGGCCATGTTCCACCGTAATTTCCCGGAAAATGGTCTGCAGCCCTTGCTCCAGCTCTGCCTGCGTTCCCGCTTTCAAACAGCGGGTTAATGTCTGTTGTTTCAATTCATCAAAACGCAGCTTTCCTGCAGCCTGCCGCTCCACGTCCGCAATGTAGATCAAGGAATCCGTTCCTGGCACAAGCCGGTAATCCAGCGCCAGCAACGCATCCTCATAGGCATGCTTCACATCGGGAAGGGTGTCCACAAGTCGGCTCGATCCAATCGTTACAGGCACACGTAAATAGTGACGGATGCTTCGCACCACATTTTCCAGTGCTTGCTGCTGCAGGTCTTCCGCTTTCACTTCTCTTCCGTCCAACGGTTCCACGTAGAGCAATACAACCGTCTCCTGATGCATAAAGGCATAGCCTGCCTTGTGATCCGCCCATACCTCTGCCGCAATATTCAGCGCTGCAAACAGCTTCAATTCGGGATCTTCGGT
Source organism: Paenibacillus amylolyticus (assembly GCF_003719335.1). Taxonomy (GTDB): domain Bacteria; phylum Bacillota; class Bacilli; order Paenibacillales; family Paenibacillaceae; genus Paenibacillus; species Paenibacillus amylolyticus_D. The sequence goes on along the minus strand of NZ_RIAS01000002.1, from coordinate 246,838 downwards.
CGGATGCAGTGTAAGGATGGATACACCATAACGTTTACCTCCCAGTTCCAGTCCGCACTGGCTTGCCCGGCTTAATATATATGATGAAGATTTCTGGCGATGCAGCAACGTCGCAATCAAATCCGCCTGTAATAAAGGCAAGCTGGTACGATAGTGTTCTCGCAACAGCTGTACGTCCTCACGTTCCGCAATCTCCTCCTCCATCTGGGCACGCAATCTGGTGAGCAGTTCGGTAAGATGCCCGGCCGAGAAGGGTTTCAGCAAATATTCATCTACGCTAAGCGATACCGCCTGCCGAGCGTAATCAAATTCATCATATCCCGTTAGAATAACGACCTTCACTAGTCGATTCCGCTCTCTTAATCTTCGTGCCAGCTCCAATCCATCCATAAATGGCATGCTGATGTCGGTAATCACGATGTCAGGCTCTACCCGCTCCGCCATCTCCAGAGCCTCACGGCCATTCTCGGCCAGACCCACAATACGCAGATCCAGTGCCTCCCAATCCACCTCGACAACCAATCCTTCACGAACATCTTCTTCATCATCCACGAGCAGAACCCGGTACATGATATGATTCCTCCCTTTTTCTCTAACAAACGAATATGCACGGTCTTTAACCGTTATCATAAAGCGCAAGGTTTCCAACATAATATACAATAAAAATAAACATATGTAATCGCTTTCTTTTAGAAGAGGAATATGAGATGTTGATGAAGTGTTTTCTCCCGTCTGACAAGGGATTTCGCTTCTAGGAGTGTTCTTTTTTTTAGAAAATACATTCAAAAATTGACTTATATTGGTACGCGTGTTATGATGATATAGGTCGATACATTAGTGGACAGAACGTCTACGGTCTAACCACCGTATGAGCATTAATTATTGAATGCAGCTCATACCAATGGTCGTACAAAACTTATTATTTTTGGAGGAATCACATGCAAACAGGTACAGTAAAATGGTTCAACGCAGACAAAGGATTTGGCTTCATCGAAACTGAAGAAGGAACAGACGTATTCGTTCACTTCAGCGCCATTCAAGGTGATGGTTACAAAACGTTGGACGAAGGTCAGCGTGTAGAGTTCGAAGTAACTCAAGGTAACCGTGGACCACAAGCGGAGAACGTTACTAAACTGTAATTGATACGAGGGCTGCCTCCGGCAGCCCTTTATTTATGCCCACTGGCACTTACTTTCGTTGTTTGTTAACACCAATCCCTATATAAGTTTGGACTTTTTGTTTATACAAACGGAGAGGACAGAAAAAAACTGGAAAAGCGAAGCGCTCGCCTAAAAGCTTTCTGAAAGAAAGCTACATCGGAAGCATACACTTATCACCGGATTTTCCCTTTTGGAAAAGGGAATCAAAAAAATCTGGAGATAACAGCGATTGAAAGGTTATTCTGTCATCGGATTATCCGTATAAACACCTTCCTTACACTTATATCCATCACAGAAAAGAGGTTTTTATTCCAACAGATCATTATAAATCCAGTGAACATGTTGTATTTTCCACGGTTGACGACATCATTAACTTCTACTCACCTCAGCAAACGAGCAATGAAAGTACCAAAGCTCACTCACGTCCTGCGCGTACGGTAGATCCATCCGAACACACGGATCACACGGATTACAAGACCGAACGTTAACCACGAAAAGACAGCAACCTATCCGACAAAAGCAGAAGGCCCTGAACCGCTTGAACGGTACAGGGCCTATTTCTATTTTATTTGTAGTCCTACATCTGTATGCTTATTTTACATAACCGTTTCGAATTGCAAAAACCACTGCCTGCGTGCGATCCTCTACATGTTATATCTTGAAAGGGTTCAGGGATGCTTGCAGTTCTGCCGAAACGTCAGACAACATCGCTGCGGACTCCTTGATCTGCTCCACAGACTTGAGTTGCTCTTGTGCAGACCCCGCGGCATGCTGAGAATTCACGCTTGCTGTCTGTGCATGACGTGCAATCTCGTTCACCGATGCCACAATCTGCTCTACGCCTGCCGACATCTCTTCACTGGTCGCCGCCATATCTTCGATCTCTGTTGCAATACGCAGGTTCGTATCCCGAATCTGGGTAAAGCTCTGTTCGGTTTCTCGTGTAAGTCGCAAACCTTCACTTACTTCTTGCTTCACTTTGGCCATCGCTGCCAAAGAATGCAACATGTCCTGTTCCATCGCTCCGACAAGCGCTTCAATCTGGCTCGACGATTGCCCAGCCTGTTCAGCCAGCTTCCGCACTTCGGTAGATACAACGGCAAAACCTCTACCTTGCTCTCCCGCTCTTGCAGTCTCGATGGAAGCATTAAGCGCGAGCAGATTCGTCTGGCCTGCAATTTCATGAATAGCAGATACCATCTGACCGATCTGAGCAGACTTCTCCTCCAGCATACGAATCACTTCATCCGTTGCACTAACAGAAGCTTCAATGGCTGCCATCTGTTCCACCTTTAGCTGTACCGCCTGTCCCCCAGTATCCGCTTGCTCCCGTGAGTACACTGCGGCATCTGCAATGCTGGAGGCTCTATCTGCTATACGCTGCACGCCGATGGCTACCTCTTCCATCGCTTGCAAATTTTCTTCCGTACTTATAGTCTGACTTTTAGCACCGCGTGCCACCTGTTCGACAGAGACAGCAATCCGTTCTGACACACTTGCGGTCTGGTCCGCGATCTGTAGTAGCAGTCCCGTGGAATGACCTGCTTTATCCGCTGCGGCTAGCCCGCCTTGAATAATGCCCTGCAAACTGCTTCTCATCTCATTGTAACCTGCACTTAACATACCAATCTCGTCTCTGACATGATCGACCACGGGCTGTGTGAAGTCTCCCGTTCCTGCACGTTTAATGGCAAGAGATACCCGATTAATTCTGGATCTCACCCTGCGGACGTACCAAACGATCAACACAATGGCAATCAGCATCGCAATACCTACGACGATCAGAAAGGTTTGAAGAAATGAAGAGATAATCACATCAATTAATGATTGGGAAGCACCCACATAGAAAATACCGATGATCTCTCCTGATGCGTTTTTAATGGGTTCATAAGCGGTTTGAGTCTTCTGTCCGACAACAATAGCTTCCCCGAAATACTTTTCGCCCTTCTGCAAAACGGTCTGTGCCACCTGTTCGGACACCTTCGTGCCTATGGCGCGTTTCCCGTCAATCATGACATTCGTAGCAATTCGTTCATCTCCGCGAAAAATGGTCACGGTATCTCCTGACGCGTTGCCGATTTCATCCACCAGATCAAAATTTTCTTCCAGCGATGCATCGCCTTTGTATAACTGCCCATCTTTAATGGCCCAGTCTCCTGGATATTTGTATGACAAGATATGATTTGCCATCTCAAGGTCCCGTTTTACCTTTTCCGTAGCGAATGTCTTAATGCCACCTCTCATCTCCATAACGACGCTGACTGCTACGGCCGAGGAGAACAAAATGAAAATACCGATCACAATCAAACTGATTTTAGTACCAATGCTCATGCTACGCATGTGTGTGCGCCACCCTTTTCACAATTAAATTGTCTCGATCTCTGGCAGATTGGGTTCTGCTTAGAGATTTCACATACAGACTTATCGGCGGTGGTATACACATTTTTTATAATCTAACTGTGACTTTTATCACATTTATTTTAAAATATTAACTAGTCTTTTACGCATTCTCCGTAATTGTGTCAAAAGATGTATGGGGCTGGGAGATCCACAGTCAGGATGATCTGCCATATGTCCTAAAAGTGCAGATAACTCTTCGTTTAGGAAATGAAGAGTTTCTAATTCAAATCATGAAAGAATGCTCGTAACAATATGACAATTGTTACGTAAAACACGAAGATAATCCAAAAGTTCCAGTCCATAAGTCCTATTTTACTTGGGAAATCTAACATTAATATGTCGAAATAACGATATAACTGATGAGTAGAACTTACCTGGAGTTCATATACGTGAAGAGCAAACCCAATATTATTAGCAACTATAGTCTTCTTATCTGTAGAGACATTGAAAATTTCATCGTAATTGAAAATGTCAGTCCATCACAAATACAACTCAATATGTAGCGTATACGACGTCCAGGTGAAGTCCTTTTTAATTTTACAGGAGGAGTGAATGACCTTGTTTAAAAAGCTTCGCTGGAGTACCATGCCATTTTTCGCCAAAAATCTGATTATTTCATTCGGGAGTATCGCTCTGATTGGAATTATTCTGATCACTGCAGCTTATCAGTTGCAAAAAAGTATATTAATCAAGCAACTGCAAGATCAAGCTGAGATTACAACTTTGAAATGGTCTGAGGATCTGGACACAAGTCAGGTTGAACAAGCCACATCCGAGAAGAGTTATTCCGATACATATCAGAGTAAACTGCGGGATTATCTGGATTCCATCCATACTTTTAATCCCAATATCGCGCAAGCTTACATTTTCGGTTCACAGCTAGACGCCGAGAATGGTTCTCCGATTTATGCGATTCCAACCAGTCTGGTTGAAGCATTTGAGAAAGATAAGTATCTGCCAGGTACGAAATATCCGTTATCCAAACAGATTGAACATGGTATCAATGATATGAATGCAACCGGCGGACCTGCGTTTAGTGATTTTTACACCGATGATTTCGGTACATGGACAACACTGATGTATCCAATCAAAAAGGCAGATGGTTCCATCTACGCAGCGCTGTACTTTGATGTTGATGCAAGTGCCGTTCCCAAAGGGCTGAATAAATTACTGATGTACGGCCTGATGTACCTGGTCGGTTTCCTGATTCTGTTCATGGTACTGCAATTTATTATGCTGAAGAAAACCATGCGCCCGATTCGTGACCTCATGAAAGGCATTGAGGAAGTAAGCACAGGTAACCTGGACGTCACGATTCAGACAGGACGCGATGATCTCGGAGTCATTAACGAAAAGTTCAATACGATGATTGAGCGTTTCAATACCACTCTGTTCAAAGTCAAAAATACATCTCGCCATCTCTCGAACTCGTCCAGAGAACTGCTGGATATTTCGGCGAAAAACAACGATAATATTCAATCAATCAGCACCAACATCCGTGAAATCTCTACAGGCCTCGTCTCTCAGGACAAAGCAACTGTGGAAAGTGCACGCGCCATGACCGAGATGTCTACCGTAGTGCAGAACATTGCCGGAAGCTCGGCCGAAGTAGCCGATGAAGCGCTCAGCATGGAGCAACGCTCGAGTAACGGACATGAAATTATGCAGCAGGTTATCGATCAGATGGGGCTGATCTCAAGCGCGGTCCAGAATACCTATGCGTCGATTCAATCTCTGGAGAACCGTTCCAATGAAATTAGCAGCATTGTCGGTATCATTACGGATATCGCTGGTCAAACCAACCTGCTCGCCCTGAATGCTTCCATCGAAGCAGCACGCGTTGGAGAGGAAGGCCGGGGCTTCGCGGTCGTGGCTGGAGAAGTGCGTAAACTCGCTGAACAATCCCAAGAATCTGCAACCCAGATTCGTGCGTTGATCGATGAGATTCAGCGGGATATCGGACAATCGGCAGACGCGATGGAACGAGGTTCGGAAGAAGTGCAAAAAGGCCTCAACGTTACGCGGGAAACGGGAGTTTTCTTCGAAGATATCTTGACGGCTACCAACAAAGTTGCGAACCAGATTCAGGATATCTCGAGCTCTACCGAGGAAATCTCGGCAAGTACACAAGAAATGTCCGCGACGGCAGACGAGTTGTCTGCAAGTGTCAGCAAGGCGGCTAGTAGCAGTAAACTCATTGAGAACTCCATCGCCGAACAGGAAACTTCCATGGCTGCGATCGTCAGCGCATCAGACGAATTATCTGAAGTATCTGAGCAGCTACAAGAACTCATCTCGTTCTTTAAGGTGAAAGAAGCGTAGGCTGAGCAAGTTTGACATGGCTGGCATAGCACGATGAGAGAAGTATGGATTATGCGATGGTTGTGAAGTGTATTGCATAAGAACCCGCAGAAATTGTGGAAAATTGCAGGCATATCACGTACTGATCATGGGGCGGTATGCGCCGCAGCAGTAACTTCAACCAAGGCTTGAGTGTTTGTGCACTCAAGCCTTGGTTTTTTAGCTTGAATTGTCTGACATTGCATTCTAATTCTAACGATCACAGGAGACGCTATTTGCCTGATTTTTTGCTTCATAGAATTCTAACGATCACCAGAAACCTTATTCGTTTCAAACACCCTGTTTTTCGACGTTTTCTGCTGTATTTCTTCCAAATAACGTCTGGGGTGATCGTTAGAATTGGAAAAGGTCATAAACTAACCAAATAAGCTCTCCTGTGATCGTTAGCGCTCATCCGAGACTAGTTCATCGCATCAGCTATACTGCTCAAGCTGCTCCTAACTTCCCCCACACTTCGATAAGCTCCAGCTATTTTAACCAGCTTCCAGCTATTTTTTTGCTGCTTCAAATAGTGTAACGTCACCGCGCTGGGCATCAGGCACACTCGCTCATCTCCCATTTCAAACCATTCCAGCTTCATTCCCACTTTTTCCGCAAATTGTTGAATGCTTTCTACTGTCTCCAATGTAGCTAACTTTGAAGTACCTGGACCTGAATCTAAATCTGAATTTGACTCTAACTCTTTTTCTGTTGCTACTCCACCGCTGTTTCCTACTTCGCCCCAAACATCTATACTATCGAACAAGTACGTCCCGTCCATCTGGAATGTCATATTTACCGTGCACCCTTTGTAATCAAAGCTGAACACTTCGAGTTTTTCCTTCTCCACACTCCACACCTCATCCGCCTGCGCCTTAGCCTGCTCCAGTGTGATCTGAGCATCTGCTGGTAAACATTGCGGCAATTTCCCCTTTTGCACGTACTCTTCCAAAGAGATCGTATCGATAAGTGATTTGGTTTGCTCGTTATTCATGGTTTGTTCGTCACCACCTTTCTGAGTCCGTTGGTAAGAACATGAAAAAAGTGATTCGCAGAGTAGTGAGGCTCCCCGTTTTCATATCCATCAATATTGGACTATTGCGCTTCGTTGTTAAAGTTAAAGAATAAAAATATGTATACATGGGTTGTATGTCGCATGAATGTTTAATAAAATGAAAGTAAGGAAAAATAAGAGTAGCCAGGCCAATGGCTACTCCTGTACAGCATTTGCGATGGATAATCCTCCAAGTGTGTTTCGTAAGGTGAAGAAATAACCCGCTAGGCCTCCAACCTATGGCGGGTTATTTCTTTTTTCGATCAATGTATGTCAGGAGCGCAATAATTAACGTTGCGAACATGATTACATCTGAAAAAGAGAAATTCATAGACAACACCTCCTTACCGGAGGACTGTCTATACCCACCACAAATTGGCTGTACATTTTAAATTATACCAGTGTGTAGGTGCTCAGACGAGCACCTTTTTTTATTTTTTAACAACTTACTTAAGTTCACATATTTCAATCGGCGAGCTCTATACAGAGTGTAACCGGCAAATGCCTGGAAATGGTGGGAGTTTCGGAAAATTTCAATCCGCACACTCCATACGGAGTGCGACCAAAGTGAGCTACCCAGATCAGTGAAGCTGGCAGAGAATATAATGCTTATCTGAAAGTTGGTTCCGCCCCGACAATTTACCGGAAGAAAACGAAGAAAATTGTCTCACATACATTCAATTATACCGCTTCGTTGATTGCACTTTGCTCTAATCTTCTATAAAAACGAGCAGACAAAGACGCTCGGTCAGGTGCAATATCCTGTCTGGGCGTCCTATTTTATAGTGTAGCTCTTTTATTTCAGGTATCCTTTGGATTTCCAATATCGCTTCGCAAAGGATTCAACAGCATAGGGCGGTTCCCCATCCAGCAAATCCTGATTCGCTTGCATCAGCTCTTTGCGCCCACGTTCCAGCAATTGAACGGCATGTAGTAATTGGGGACCACCTACATAATGAAGTTCAAGCAACAACGGCTCTTCCTCATCCTCTTGCTCCTGAGCCGAGTATTCAATTAACACAATTTCCGTGCCGTCCGCATGCTGGTGTAGCGTATAGAAGTATTTCTCGACCTTCGTCTCCCCTTGGGTATCCGTATACTCTCTACCAATACGCAGCATAGCTGGCTTGGGAACATCATTATACATTTGACCTGCTTGTCGAAATGCAAAGTAGAAGTCTTCAATCCACAACCCATGCCGGTCATCATCATAATAATCGTCATACGGCTCCACGATAGGCAACGCTAATAAATCACGAATACGTTGCGGCGAAATTAAGGTACGGACATACTGGTAATTCGATACGGACCGCAACAAGGTATCCCATCCACGGTTGCTTAACTGCTGAATATCCGGAGGTGAGTCTTCCGTAAATACGCTCCATTCGGAGTTCTCACTGTTCACATAACGATATGCGCCTGAGATCATCCAGACAGGAGTGCCCGCTTGCTCGGCAAGTTCATTAGAAGAGCCTGAAGCTTGGTCTGCTGGCTCTATTTTGAGCAACAATGCACAGTCTTGGTCATCTTGAAAATACAGACTCCGGAAATAGCCCTCCGTATACTCATCCCCGTAGACAGAACCTCGGCAAAACTGTCCATCCACCCAAAACTCATAGCTGTTCAGCAACTCCCCCTCCTCTCTTACAGGTAATAATGAAGGGTGAGTAAGACGCTCAATGTTCTCAGCGGTGAACCGATGATCTTCGAACCAATCCGGTACATCTGGCGCTAGTTCTGCGGCATAAATATACTTTCGTTTAATGATAGGCTGTCCCTGCTCCAGCCTCTTGATCATCTCTTCTCGCCATGGAAACGGCTCTTCTGTATCTTCGTCAATGACACACTCAGGAACAAATAACTCCAGCATGTCAAAGCCTTGCCATGGTCCGAGATCCTCCCAATCTTCAAGCTGACGCTTCACTTTCCGCTGTCCTTGAACCTGAATTCGATATTGCTCTGTACTTACTAGCAGCCCACCTTCTACGTTGCCTCTCACCGTCAATTCTCCATGGTTGTAATCTCCCCAGAACATATCCTCCACATAAAGATTACCTGTAATATATATTTCCTGCCCTCCCACGAGCATATAAGGCGTTGTAAGATCACCAAGCACAACCAGGTTAGAAGCGGCCGCGTCGGATCCTGTGTTTCCAATATAACGATCAACGATCAGATTTCCCTCCACCATAATTAAAAAAGGCCCCTCATCCAGCAACAGCTCATTGATATGAAGATCACCTGAATGCAGCCATACTTCCTCGGCATCAAGTTCACCATCATGTGCTTCATTCTGTGTATACATCCAGCTTTCGTGAGGCAACCTCGTTTTGATATCGGCAAAAGTAACCTTTTGACCTATGTGATGTATGGACATGTCCTGACACTCCTCATCGGTTGATATATGGATAACATCTTCAAAACTTCTAATCTTCGAAACTCCGAATCTATTGGCAGCATGACTACCCAGTTTAATTATACTAGAGGAAATTGAGTTGAGCTTTCTGTTGATTGCATTAGCAGCGATAAGTAGATCAAAGTTAATCACATAAGTCCACATTTCAATCCACGCACTCCATACGGAGTGCGACAGCGAAAAACAAGTATAGTACGTTACTACACGTCACAAAACTACGTTTTTACACTACTATTCTATGTGTTCTCACCAACGAATTCAATCTTTTTCCAGCTTATTGTTGCCAAAAGGCATCAAAAGTCCTTGTTTTTACTACTTTCAAGGTGCGAATCCCCCGGGGTTTTCATGTGAGCTTCACATTCGCACCTTTCTCTACTCTTCCAGCTTCTCCCTACCCACACCATCACAACGTTCACTTTCCAAACTATGACATAGATCACATCTAACTTCATACACAAGTGCTACATTAAATAACGACCAACTGACCAAAACAGTAAACTGGTCAATCGCAAAGTTTGGTTCATCTTTTTTCAAATCCTTTCACCATCGCTTCAACTTGCTTCATCATTTTCAAAAATCTCTACTGCTTCACACTGCTTCTCGTGTTTTACCCGCTACACCCTTACACACGTCAGACCCCAAGGAGGTGCATAGCCGTGAAAACGATAGATCGAAGGCAACAGGTGATGGACTCTGCCGAGAAATCCTTTGCCCTGTTTGGCTACAAAGCCACAACGATGGAACAAGTGGCGAGACTGGCCAATGTGGGCAAAGGAACGATCTATACCTTTTTCGAGAACAAAGAAGAATTGTTTGATGAGATCCTGCGCTCGATTATTGCAGACATGAAACGGATTACGGAGCAGACGGTGAAGGATGAAAACTCTTTTCTGGATAACGTGCATCAGAGTATGGACTCGTTGCTGGAATATCGGGAGGAGCATGAGCTGCTGATCAAGCTTTTCCAAGAGGTCAACGATTTCGGAACACCCCAAGCGAGAGAGGGTCTGCAAAAAGTAGAGAAAGCCATTCTCGAATACCTCGAGCGTCAGGTTAGTCGGGCCATGGAATTACAGCAAATTCGTACCGACGATCCCAAGCTGGTCTCGTTTGTGCTACTGAAGTTATACGTCAGCCTAACATCCGATTGGAATAAAGCGCATCCTACGCTGCACAAGGATCAGATCAAAGCGTTTGTGGGCCTCTTTCTCAAAAATGGATTATCCCCCACCTAGAGAAACGCCCGCGGACGCACACATACCATACTAATAGAGAAACAAGGGATAAGCGTAAGATAGGGAGAGAACATCATGAAATCATTTCGTGTATTTGGGCAGGATCTGAAATCCGCCTTCAAGAAACCAAAAGTATTTATTCCCATTCTCGTTGTGCTGTTCATTCCCGTGTTATATAGCGGACTGTTCCTGAACGCCTTCTGGGACCCATATGGCAAAATGAATGAATTACCTGTAGCCGTGGTCAACACGGATCGGGGTGCAGTTTACAATGACAAATCGCTTGAAGTCGGCCAGAATCTGGTTGATGAGTTGAAGAAAAGCGATGATTTTAACTGGCAGTTCGTCACCCGCGACCAGGCAGAACAAGGCATGAAGGACAACAAATATTACATGACCATTGTCATTCCAGAGGACTTTTCCGCCAAAGCAACTACCCTGATGGATGAGCATCCGGCTCCGGCAGAACTGATCTACGAGCCCAACGAAGGTTACAACTTCCTTGCGGGTCAGATCGGTGGCACGGCGGTCAAACAGATTCGCTCCAAAGTCTCTGCCAAAGTCACAGAATCATATACCGAAACCCTGCTGGATAAGGTCGAGAAAATCTCGGACGGTTTGGCAGATGCCGGAGATGGCGCAGGTAAAATCCATGATGGAGCAAGCAAATTGGACGAAGGGGCGGCTACGTTAAAAGAAAACCTGGCGAAACTGGCTGACGGTGCAGGCAAGCTGCAAACCGGCGCCGTTTCGTTAAAAGAAGGCACAGCAACCCTCGCCAAAGGCACAGGTGATCTTCACACTGGCGCGAGCACATTATCGAATGGTCTCGCACAATTAGCTGCCGCCGGCACCAAGCTGGGTGACGGCGCAGCACAGGCCGCAGCTGGCAGTAAACAGCTGCATGCCAGTATTCAAGTTGCGCAGGAAGGCGCGTCCAAACTGGACGCAGGACTCGCAGCTACCGAACAAGGCAGTGCCAAGCTGACCGCCGGACTGCAAACTTCCGTGGAAGGTAGCGGCAAAGTCAGCGAAGGCGCCAAAGCAGTCGCCCAAGGTCTGGCTCAACTAGCAAAGTCCAATCCCGAACTGGCAGCGAGCCCCGCTGTTCAAGAGCTACTCGCAGCTAGCCAGGCCGTTGCCGCTGGCAGTGAGCAGGTATATCAAGGCGGACAGCAACTCGTTGCCGGAAGTCAGCAAATGCAAGCTGCACAGCAACAATTGCATCAAGGCAGCAGCCAGTTGGTTCAAGGTGAAGAGCAGCTGGTACAAGGCGCAGCACAGTTATCCGGCGGACAAGAAAAGCTGAGTGCCGGGCTCAACCAATTCAATGCCAAATTAAACGAAGCGGCCGCTGGCGGTGCCAAACTGGCAACAGGATCAGAGCAACTAGACGCTGGTGCTGGCAAGCTTTTGGCCGGAGTGAATGAGCTGGAGGGCGGGGTTTCTACCCTTACGGATGGTTCTCATAAGCTGGCTGATGGTGCTGGTAAGCTACAAGAAGGCACGCTCAAGTTAACCGACGGTTCCGGCGAACTCGCCACCAAATTAAACGATGCTGCGCAGCAAACGAGCAGTGTCAAAAAGACCGATGAACTGGTTACGATGTATGCCGAGCCTGTTCATGTCGATGAACACAAATTAAACGAAGTGCCCAACTACGGCACAGGTTTTTCGCCCTATTTTCTATCACTCGGATTATTTGTCGGTGCGTTGATTGCAACGCTGGTTGTACCAACACGTGGCAGTAGTGTAAGTGACGCAAGTGGCTGGAATCGATTTGTCAGCAAAACCCTTGCCTTCACCATTATGAGCGGCGTTCAATCTTTGCTCGCTTCCGGGCTGGTGTTATACGGGCTTGGCCTGAAGGTACAGAGTGTGCCGTTATTCCTTTTGTTCAGTTTTGTGACGAGTCTGAGTTTCATGTACATCATTCAGGCATTGGTAACTTGGCTGGAGAATCCGGGACGCTTCATTGCCATCCTGTTGCTCATCTTCCAACTCACCACCAGCGCAGGAACGTTCCCACTGGAACTCATTCCAAACTGGCTGAAAGTGTTCAACCCATGGCTACCAATGACGTACTCCGTAACGGGATACAAAGCGGTCATCTCCAGCGGACAATTCGGCGTCGCCTGGGATCAGATCGGCATTCTATGCATCTTTGCAGTTCTCGGTCTGGTCGGTACGTTAACGTATTTCCTGAAACATCGCACGGTTGAAAACGAAAATCTCAGCAGTGAAGCTGTATTTCAGGCTTAGATAAGATATTCAGCTTTGGTATAAAACTTAGCTATCATGTTCGATTTAATATAAATATCAACACAAACGGTTATAGAAATGTAAAAGGCATATCCTTTATGTCAGACTGGCTGTTATGCAGCGAGTCGGGACAATGGATATGCCTTTTTGAATTTTCTTTTTTTTAATAGGGTAACCTCTGCTGGCTACATGTTATACGTAAAAAGACTCTATACTTATCGTCAGGCTCTCACAACATGTTCATCAATAAACTGTAGAAACTCTGCTTGCATGGAGCCAAGCGTAAGCATTTTTTTGATGATGCTAAACCGATAATGTATACCATGAGACTGAAATGACCATATCGACGCCAACGAAACCCCGGATTTGAGTCGCTGTTGCTCCAGATCTGAAAGTGGTATTCGAACCATTTGAACAACTTTGGAAGAAAATAAATTGAGGAACAAAATTTTAAGCACATCATGATTGATCAGCAATATAGCTCGAGATGTCGTTGAGGAAATCGCTTGTGACGTAACATAACAGGCCAGCATATCTGCTTCTTTGTAAGGTTCGCTTAGTCGATTTATCAATTTTCTAGTAATAAGTAGCATATTGATCGTACTCCTAATATGTAGAATACACCCACAGTCAAAACTATAACACGATAGACTGCATGAACCAACTGGCTCACAGTTTTATCAAAAATGGTGGTGCGTGTCTGTCGGGAAAATCATATGAAATCGAGGTTTCTCTACACATATTACCTATGGAGAAAGTTTCGTTCTAAATGCACACTAGTTTGGGCGGTCTCCGGTTTGCCAGATTCTAACGATCACCAGCGACGCTATTCAGCCTATTTTAGGCATTTATAAAATCTAACGATCACCAGAAAGCTTATTTACTTGAAATACAGCGATTTACGCTACATTTTGAGGGTTTCAGCCCAAATAGCGCTTGTGGTGATCGTTAGAATTCCAAAGGTCGCCGAAACGACAAAATAAGCTTCTCTGTGATCGTTAGCGTGTTAGGTGCAAGTCGAGAAAATCAGAGTTCAATCCAGGTACTCCAGAAGGAGTGCGACTACTCCCCTATTATGACTTATCGTGTTTACAAATGATTTCAATCCACACACTCCATACAGAGTGTGACCAGTTACAAAACGCAGGAGACACTGAACTAGTACGATTTCAATCCACGCACTCCATACGAGTGCGACCTGCTATTCGGGATATTGTTCGGGACGTGGCTGTTATTTCAATCCTCGCACTCCATACGGAGTGCGACAGCGAAAAAACACGTAATAAAAGCATAGATTGTATACTTTATTACGTGTTCTCGTTTAATTCTTCTAATAATTAGTATCATCTTAATATAAAACCCCTAAAATATTCAAGGTCATTTGCCAAAAGGTATCAAATCAACCTATTGTCAGGTGCGAATCTCCCAGGGATTTCATGGGAGCTTGGCACTCGCACCTGTTTTAAATCACGCTCCACCGTTACTCTTCCATATCCACTCGTTTCAAAAACGTCTGGGTGCGTGCGAGCTTTGGTGCACCGAAGAGTTGATCTGGCGGGCCTTGCTCGGCAATTTCGCCATTGTCCATGAAGAAGACACGATCCGCAACATCACGAGCAAAGCTCATCTCGTGCGTGACAATCATCATCGTCATGTTTTCCTGCGCCAGTTGCTTGATGACACGAAGCACTTCTCCCGTCAGCTCCGGGTCGAGAGCCGAGGTTGGCTCATCAAAGAGCAGGATATCTGGCTGCATCATCAGGGCGCGCGCAATCGCTACGCGCTGCTTCTGTCCACCGGACAAATTGGCCGGATAAGCATCGGCCTTGTCCGACAGTCCGACTTTGGCAAGTAACTCCATGCTGCGGCTGCGAATTGCCTTGATGCTCTCTTTTTTCAACGTCTTCGGTGCAAGTTCAAGGTTCGCCTGTACAGTCAGATGCGGGAACAAATTAAAATGCTGAAACACCATGCCCATACGATCGGTAATCTTCCGAATCTCGGTAGCACCTGCGTACCGCCCATCATCCACCAGCGACTGATTCTGAATGCGAATCGTTCCGCCCGTAACATCTTCCAGGTGGATCAAGCTGCGCAACATCGTGCTTTTCCCCGAACCTGAAGGTCCAATTACCGCAATCACTTCACCTGGAGCCACGTTAAAAGAGACTTGTTTCAGCACATCCAGTGTGCCAAATGATTTTTTCAACTGATTTACTTCTATACTATAGGTCATATGCAGACAGTCCTTTGATTGAACAGATTTGATTTATTCATGCGAAAAACGCTTCTCCAGAACCTTGAATAATAAGGTAAGCACCAGAGTCATAAGCAAATACATAATTGCCGCTACGAAAAATGGAATGAGTTGCAAATCCCGATTCACTGCGGCTTGCGCATAATAGAGCAACTCGGGTACAGCTACAGCGTAGAGCAATGCCGTATCTTTAACCAGCGTAATTGCCTCGTTCGCTGTGGCCGGAAGCACCACCCTCACCATCTGTGGAATGATAACTTTTGTCATTGTCTGCCACTTCGTGAGTCCAAGCACTTTAGCCGCTTCATGCTGCCCTTTATCAATCGACAACAATCCGCCCCGGAAGATTTCTGCAAAGTAAGCTGCATAGTTCAGAATAAATGCGATAGCCGCTGCAATGAAACGATCAAAGACCAGATACTCCCCGATGACCGGAAGTAATGGAAGGCCGAAACAGAAAAATAATACTTGCAAAAGTAACGGTGTCCCACGCATCACATAGACGTATGTGTGCGCAATCCACGCCAGCGGTTTGAACTGGCTCCGCATCGCTAACGTTACCGCGAATCCTAGGGGTACCGATAGCACAATCGCAAGCAGAAATAAGAAAATCGTCGTTTGTGCACCTTCCAGCATCGGTTTTATAATCGTTGAAATATAGTCCCAATTCATGAATTAGTTCTCCTCTAATCTGTTAACCCCGCACTCCTTGGAAGCATATCGCTCCAGCATGGAATACGGGGTCGTCGTTTTCGTGAGTATTGTCTTCCCAACTGGGAAAAATCCCACATCTTTATTTGTCAGGCGTATTTCACCTGGCTGCTTTCAAATTCACCAATTCATTTCTTACTTCAGAACCTTGTCTTCACCAAGCCATTTCTTAGAGATTTCAGCGGCTTGGCCGTCCGCATTCAGCTCATCCAGCGCTTTTTGCAACTGATTGAGAAGTTCTTCATTGCCTTTTTTGATCCCGATGCCATATTGCTCTGGCGCCAGTGATTCATCCAGCAATTTGAAGGTACCTTCTTCCTTGGACATATAATATCTTGCGACCACTTCATCAATGATGACTGCGTCCAGACGTTTCGTTTTCAGATCAGTCAGCGCCAGTACATTATCTTTGAATTCGGAAGCTTTAACTTTATCCTTCAGAGGACTTGCCGCCAGCGCATCTGCCGCTGAGGACAAGGCCTGCAATCCTACATTTTTGCCGTCCAGCTCGTCCAGCTTCGTAATCGGGGAGTCTGCCAGAGTAATTGCAACCTGACTGTTCTCCAGATAAGGCTTCGTGAAAAGCACTTTCTCTTTGCGCTCATCTGTAATCGTATATCCGTTCCAGATCATATCGATCCGGCCGCTGTTCAGCTCCGACTCTTTGGAAGACCAGTCGATCGGCTGGAAAGTTACCTTTTTACCCATTTTCTCCGCAGCTGCACGGGCATAATCAATGTCAAACCCGACAATTTCATTCTTCTCATCCCGGAATCCCATTGGAGCAAACTTATCGTCGATCCCTACAATGATGGTGTTCTCATCTTTATTTGCGGAGCTGGAACAGCCCGCCATAATGATCATACATATGCTGATAAATAATAGTAGAATTGCTTTCTTTCTCATCTCTCGTACCCCTCCATGTCTATGACCAAGCTCAAACGCTTTAGTTCGTTACCACGTTATCAGAGACTTATAATAACATAGCATGAGATAAGAGTCGAGCATCTTGCTCATTTCCAGCGAATTCAACCCTAAGAATTGTCAACAATTTGTGAAAATAAAGCCTGCATCTGATTAATTTTACCATCTATTAAATTAATATACTTAACGAGAAAAACGACAATAATAGTATTTAAAAGAAAATCAGTATATTTATTTCCATTTAAAGGTATGCAAAAGTGTTTTTACATGGTAAATTATAGATGTAATACAAAAAAATAGTTGGAGGTAGTTACTGAATGAAGTTATCACGCATTACCACAAAAGTTGCGTCAGGCGCCCTTGCTTTAAGTTTATTGCTTTCTGTTTCTCCAGTGCTCGCTTCAGATGCTCCAAGCCTTACTGCTAATCAACTTGAAGTAATTGAAGCCGCAAACAATGCTGTACTAAGTGAGGTACAAACTGTTAATAACGATGGTGTTTACTCACTCGCAGCAAGCAATATACCTTACACAGTAAAACTTACTAGAGGAAGCTTCTTAGCTTGGTCTGACGCGGTAGTAGATTGGACTTCAAATGGTAATCAAATTACTTCAAGTAGTGGTAGTCAAGATTCAGGATATGTGTTCCCTAACATAGTAAGAAAAGGAGGAATAACCAAACAGAGTTCTTCAGCTGCTTCTTATCACATCTATCTTTCCAAAACTACTATTGGTGCCGGTGTTGTATCTCCTTGGGGGGATGTAACCGTCTACGAATCAGACTTTTCTGATTACATCAAGGTTAATAAGGACGGAACAGCCACTAATTACTAAAATACTTATAACAACTGAAAACAACGACCAAAAAATGGTCGTTGTTTTCAGTTACTTGAGGTGAAAATCATGATAACTATTTCTAATTTGTCAAAGGACTACAAAAATAAAGTTATTTTCAATAATTTAAACTTAAAAATTCCAGAAAATAAAATTACATTTATCTCTGGGCCTAATGGTTCTGGAAAGAGCACTCTACTAAAATGTCTTTTAAATCTCGAAGATTACACTGGGGAAATTAGATATGATAATTGTCATTTTGAAAAGGTAAGGGAAGATGTAATGGTTGTATATGATAATAGCCCACTCTATCACAATTTAACCGGATCCCAGAATTTAGAATTATTAACCAACCATTCCTTTAAGAATGCAAATGAGAATAATCATGATATACTTATGCCTCATTTTCTTAAACCAGAAATTTTAAAAAGCAAAGTAAAAAACTATTCTCTCGGGCAAAAAAAAAAATTAAGCCTAATGAGAGTTCTGCTAACTAAACCGAAATACTTATTTCTTGATGAAGCATCAAATGGATTAGATCACGAAGCTCTCTTAGATCTTAAATCTCTTTTGAGAAAGTTGTCAGTAGATACCACTATTATAGCAATAGGGCACCATTTTGAATATTATACTTCTATTATTGACAATCTTATTTTGATGAATGATCAATCCGCGATCCAAATTAAAGATTTCGAACTTCAAGAGGGGGAAGGATTGAATGACATCTACGAACGTTATATTAAATAGAACAAAAAAAGAATTAAAATATCAATGGTATTCTCGCATTATATGGATCACTATGATTATTTCAGTTTCCATCTCTTTATTGAATATATATGGTTTAAAATCGAAGGCTGCGAGTTCTTACGATCTATACGTTAGAACCTATAATTTATATAAAGAAGAAGGCATGGATGTTGATAAAATGCTTGATATGCCTATAAATATCAGCGGCACTGGCACTGAACAAGTTGTAGATAATCCTGTTCGCCTACGTCTGGAAGAAGCAGCGACTTCGATAAATCATCTTACTATAAATTCAATTGTTACAAATACGTTAGAATGGATGACTTTTGTTTTCTTTCCATTAATCTTTGCTATTTATTCTATATTTATAGCTTCTTATGACTATAAATATAAAACAGTTAGTATTAAAGCCACACTAATGGGTCCATCACAATTAATCACCTCAAAAATACTCTCTATTTTCTTAGGAGTCTTGGTTGTTTTTGTTGTTACTTTATTCTCTTCATTAATTACAGGAGTTATTTTCCATAATCAAGTTATTTCTGGAATCGCAGAGCAAACTTTAACAAGGTTTGATGATGCTATTGTTCCGAATAACCTTACCCTTCAAATTTTATTTAGCTTATTAGTCAGTCTTATATTTGCATCAATTGGTTTTTTCATGGGAATATTATTTAAGTCCGCTCTTCTTCCCGTTATTTTATTTTTTGTATATGATTTTATAATTCCTGTACTTGGGAAATTCGATGTACGTAACTTAATCTCTGTAATAGCTCATGATATCTTCGAATTTAAGGGAAGGTTCCAATTATTCAAACCTACACCTGTTTCAGAAGTGACTTCTTTTATAATTTTAATTATTGTTTTTGCCCTATCTATTTTTCTATCTTATGCTAGCTTTAATAAGCAAAGTAAGTACAATATGTAAATTCAATTAAACTACTACATGACAAGCGAATACAAATTATCATCCGCTTGTCATGTAGTTGCTTATCTAAAAAAATGATTCGTTCCTGCACTCTCTACTGCTTTACTTTCTCGCGATCCTTGCCTTTATCGGACTCACCTGCGTTTTTATTCGCGGCCTCCCGATCTTGCTGCATCTCTTCTACCGTTTTGACCTTCAGACGCGCAGCACCTTCGTAAGCCCTGGTTGGAATAAGATCACCTGTAGCAAGTCTCACTTCTGCAGCTTTAATCGCATCACTGTACTGTGGCAACCACTTCGCCTGTGCAACCAGCATCTCATCGACCATCTGCCAGATTTCCTTCGGATTACAAACCGCGCCTACCAGCGGGTCCATCATAAATGCCTGTCGCAACAGCTTGTCGTCCCCATGCACTGCCGCTTCCACCGCCAGACGTTGCACGGATATGCTTACATTACACACCGCCGCTGGGCCCAGAGGCAGATCACCGATATGCGGCATCGAGATGCCGTTACGATCTACATAACCCGGTGCTTCAATGATGGCATCATCCGGCAAGTTGGAGATCACCCCGTTGTTCACGGTGTTAAAATGACCACGATACACACGTCCTGTCTCCAGGCTCTCTATGATATAAGAGCCGTGCTCTTCGCCGCGTTTCTCTGGTAAATACTGCATCGGATCATCCTTCATCCAGTTTGGAAAATCCGTTTCGAACCAGTTGCGCCCCTCGGTACACACGCGCAGATATCCACCCGTTTCACCGTTAATCCAGCTTCCCATGTCAATCCAGTCATTAATCTCTTCAGGACGTTTGCGATACCATGGCACATATTCACTTAAGTGACCATTGGATTCAGTACTGTAATAACCAAAGCGACGCAACATATCGATCCGAACTTTCTCCGTACGGCTGTACTCGGGATGCTTCTCAAAAGCTTCCAGCAATCCACCCGTAAGATCCTTGCCTTTGTGGGACGCCTGAATATACCATGTCTGATGATTGATACCTGCACAGATAATATCCACTTCACTCTTTTGCAGTCCATACACTTCCGCAATCTGTTGATGTCCATGCTGAACGCCGTGACATAACCCGATCGTGCGCACACCACCGTATTTGTTACAAGCCCATGTCAGCATTGCCATTGGATTCGAGTAATTCAAGAGCAACACATCCGGCGCACTCTGTTCGCGAATATCTTTGCAGATCTCAAGCATCTCGGCAATCCCGCGCTGTCCATACATAATGCCGCCTGCACACAGCGTATCCCCAACACATTGATCCACCCCGTATTTGAGCGGAATATCGACATCGGTTGCAAAAGCTCCCAGTCCCCCTACACGAATCGTACACAGAACATACTTGGCGTCTTTCAACGCTTCTCTCCGATCGGTTGTCGGCTGAATCTGAATATTCAATCCGTTCTCGCGGATATCCCTCTGGCAAAGCTCGGTGACCATGTCGAGATTATGCTGATTAATATCGCAGAATGCGATCTCGATGTTATTGAATTCCGGTACAGTGAGCAGGTCACGCAACAATCCCCTTGTAAATCCAATACTGCCCGCACCGATAAACGCTACTTTGAACGACATGTACATGTCCTCCCGTAATCCGAACCTTCCGGCTTCGGTTAATGACTTGCTTCATGGGTTCATTGTAACAACAGAGCTACGGAGAGCGTTATCAAAATCATGACCTGTTCAGAGGCAAGGTGTCAAAAATCCTAACTTATGTCTTCTCATACTTTCTTGTACCCTCTTACACCTTCATGAATATCTGCTAAACTCTGAAACGATGCAGCCCGCAAACCTCCACTACAACTGGCTGTAACTAATGAGCTCAATACCTTGTTCTGTCACATATTCCCGTAGCGCTGGATTGACCAGTACCGCAAGATCGTGCTCACGCTCATCTACTAGAGATGAGATGCTTCGCAGTTCATCATCCGCATAACCCGGATGTCCAGCTATCTCAACGATATCTTCTGTATCCTTATACTGATCCAGTACCCCGCGCAGCCATGGTTCCTGAAGCGAAGACATAGCTGGATCACCACACAATATATCCGTAGACCGAATCCCCGCATCCATAAGCTTCCCCTCCAACTCGCGAGATAAGAGGTCATCTCTTCGCATGGGAACGTTATATTCCCGGGCCAGTTCCATGACCAAATCAAACATTTGTGCATCTTTCACACTCACTCCATGATGAGTATCCAGATGATTCAACGTTAGCCCGGAAGCGAGAAACTTCTCGATCTGTGCCTTCAACTCTGCTCGTACTTCTCCAGGATCATAGGTCGAAGGAATAAGTCCAGGTTTTCGATAGAAATGGCCTGATTCATTCACAATACTCTGAACAGCCGAGGCTTCCAGCACTGGGGTCATGAACGTCAGGTTCAGATGAACCCCCATAGCCGTAATGCCCGCTTCAAGGGCCATGATACTACTCTTTTCAAAATGTACCGAGTTCACCAATGCGGAGGTATCTGTAATCAGACCCAGTTTCATTCCATGTAGAATGCCTTCGCTTACTCTCATGGTGATGCCATAATCATCTGCATTAACAATCAGCTTCATCTTGCTCTTCCCCTCTCTGATTCTATGTTAGGATCGAACAGATATTAGTTCCTCTGTGACAGCAACCGTTCCTTCTGACATCAACGGCGTAATGACGCGGAATTGATCGGAGTTCGTCACCACAATTGGCGTGGTCAGCTTAAAGCCTTCGTTCCGGATCTGATCCATATCAAATTCAATCAGTACCTCTCCCTTACGGATTCGGTTCCCTTGCTGAACCTTCTGAGTAAAATACTGCCCTTTTAATCTCACCGTATCTATACCGATATGCATGAGAATTTCGACGCCTTCATCCGAGGTGACTGCGATGGCATGTGCACTTTTCATCGTGACCGACACAACCCCGTCTACCGGGGAGACCAGCTGACCTTTGGACGGAATGATGGCTACGCCCTTCCCCATTGACTCCGAGGAAAATACGACATCCTCCACGTCATGAAGCGGAATCACTTTGCCTTCGAGTGGACTTGTAATCAGGCTTTCCATCGCTACGTTCGTATCGATTCCGGCAGCGTTTTGTTCTATTTTCCCCGTCGATGATCCAGATGCTGATTGCTGGTCACTTTCACTTTTACTTTCGATTGGGTTATTCTCGTCTTGCTGTACCTTAGGACCTTCAGCAACCTGATCATTTTTCTTACTTTCGTAGCCAAACAGCACCACACACAAGGCTCCGCCCGCAATCGCAGTCAACACACCAAAAATGTAATACAACATTGGACTCTGGGCCGGCAGTGTGAACACATTAAGGAAGAAATTGAATACAATCAGCTTCACGCCGAGATATCCCATCAGACCACCAGCAATGGCTCCAGCAGCTACCAAATAAATGAGTGTTTTGCGATAACGCAGAATGATACCATACAGAATAGGTTCAGTAACCCCGGACAGGATAGCAGAAAGGAAAGATGAACCGCTCAACGCCTTAAGATCTTTATCCTTTGTTTTCAGGAATACCCCGAGACCAATCCCCATCGAAGCCGCTACAGATGTTGCCGCAAGAGGTGCAATAAGATCTCCGCCAGCGCTCAGATTCCCCATAATAATAGGCACCGTAGCCCAGTGCAATCCAAGCAATACAAGGAAGGACCATGTTCCCCCTAGAATAATTCCGGCGATGACAGAGTTGCTGTTAATGAGGAAATTAACGATATCCCCAATCCACTGACCTACGTACTGCCCGAATGGACCAATCAACATGGCCGTGAGCGGTACCATAATGACAAGGGAGAAGAACGGGACGGCGAACAACTGCACATTTTTGTGCATGATCTTCTTCAAAAACTTCTCCAGAACCGCGTAGATGCTAACGGCGATAAACATCGGAAAGACCGACGAAGCGTAGTTCATTAGCGATACAGGAATGCCTAGAAAATGAGTTGTATTTCCTGCTGCTGTCAAAGCCGTAAAATTCGGCTCCATTAATGCAGCGCCGATCGCTGCTGCCACATAGGAGTTCACGTTCAGAACTTTAGCAATCGTGATCCCAAGTAGAATCGGCAAGAAATAAAAGATAGAGTTCCCAGCCGCAGCTAATATGGCATACGTTCCACTATCCACAGCAATCCATCCTGCTCTTTCAAGAACGATTAACAGCGCCTTGACCAGGCCCGCTCCGGCAAATACCGGGATTAATGGCGTTAGGCTGCCCGATATCAAGCCAAAGATAGCTGAACGAATGCTCTTCTTTTCTTTTTCAGAGCTTGCACCTGAACCTGCTCCATCGAAATCCCCTTCTGCAACGATATGTTTGTACACCTCCGACACGTCATTGCCTACAACAACCTGAAATTGTCCGCCGCTTTCAACCACCTTCAGGATACCTGCTGTGTTTTCGAGTGTGTCTGCATCGGCTTTCCGGTTATCGTTCAAGACAAATCGTAAACGGGTAGCGCAGTGAGTCAGCGATTGAATGTTCTCCCTTCCTCCAACGCGATCTACAATGTTTTGAGCTAATTTGAGATGATCCATGTTGTTCCCCCCATACTTTGAATAATCACTACAATTCAGATCTTCACTTCATGCATTCGCATGACATACTACGATGACAAAATAAAAACCTGAACTGAAGCTCGTCTACTGACCTTAGTCAATACACAAGCCTCAGTTCAGGTTTCGCCTGCCGAACAGTCACAATCCCTAATGTATAAGTTTGTATAAGTATTCCTTCATTCTTCCGCCAAATCATGCTCACGGTTCGTGACCCGGTGAATGTGGATCATGAAATAAACCATTTCCTCATTCGTTGTTTTCTTCTCGTAGTTAATCTCCAGATAGTTTCTAATTTTTTTCGCGCACGCGTACGATTCGGGGTACTTGTCCTTTACATGATCGTATAAAGAATCCCTATCCTCCGGAATCAACTCATCATGAAGGATTCGGTACGCAAAATATCGCAAATGTGTGAGGAAACGGCTGTAATTAATCGAGTTTTCGTCCAGTTTGATTCCAAAATGGTATTTCACAATGTTCGCTAGATCGTTAACAATCTTCGTCATCTGATAGGTTTGTTTCATATCCTGCCCACGCTGCTGTGCATTCACAAAATGAAGAGCAATGGAACCCGCCTCATCCTCCGGCAGCTTCACACCTGTTTTCTGCTCAATAATATGGAGCGCCTTTAGGGCAACCTCATATTCGGCTGCATAGAATTTTTTGATCTCCCACAGCAAAGCATTCTTTACAATGATGCCCTCAGGAAACCTTCTCAGTGCAAAACTGATATGATCCGTCAGGGTGATGTAGATGTTGTCACTGAATTTGAGGGCAAGCTGTTGTTCCGCATATTCAATAATTTCATTCGACAACTCCAGATGTTCGGTTGGAATCTCACCAATCAGCCCCATCAGTTTGTCAGACGTTGCTTTTTCAACGACAAACTTTTTCTCCACTTGCGAAAAGTCGATAACATCACTGTTATGTTTGTTATACCCGATCCCTTTTCCCATCACGATCATTTCGTGCCCGTTATCATCTGTCAGTAAGATCACATTGTTATTAAAAATTTTCCTAATCTTCATCTGCATCACCCCCCACTCATCACATGCTCGTCCCGTTAATATTCCATAAAATTCTTCAAAAAATCAAAACTTCCTATAAAAAAAACCTAAATTGAAGCAGTAACATGCACAACTCATGTTTACTACAAACAATTTAGGTATCGCCTGCCGAACAGTCACAATCCTGAGTATATTAAATTAAGTAATGCATTATCGACAAATTGGTTACTTCTGAACAAAGGATATCATGAATGCCCTTTCAGTTCAACAGTTAGTTTCTACCCTCCTGTTCCAGCCCGGCTGTCTGCTGCTACTCCGATTCCTCCGGATAGCTCCACTGTATTCGCTCCATGGAATCCCGGTACTGAACAGGCGTCTTCCCCGTATATTTTTTGAACAGCATATGAAAATACTGCCGACTGCCCACACCCACATAGTCTGAAATCTCAGAGATGGGAATATTGGTCTGCTGTAGCAACATCTTGGCCTTCTCCATCCGCAGCATCGTCAGATAGTCGGTCGGTGTCCATTGCATGTAATTACGGAAAATGCGGTGCAGATACCCTGGATGTAAATTGACTGCTGCCGCGATATCCTTCATCTGAATACTGCGATCCATATTGTGATGCATGAATTCAATCGTACGTTTGACATAGAGCTCTGTCTGATCCAATGCACTTCGTTCCATCTCGCCGCGCAACCTTGCAATTCGAACAATTAATTGGATAAAAAGGGTTCGTACCAGCGTTCCCTGCTCGGGCGATGTCAGGTTTCGGGCTTCACGATGAAGTGTGCGCTCTTCGGCGGGAATCACTCCCATGTGTACAGGAGAAAGCCCAGACTTCGTTCGCTCTTGCGATTGTTCCTGTGCCGGTGCTTGCTCCTGTCTCTGCCTCTGTTCCATCAGACCACGCTGATCCAGCTCAAGTACCAGGCTTTTCATCGTGTAATACACCTCTTCCGGGTCAGGCAATACAAGATAAGGCATCGGATGAGTCAGAAAAGTATGAACCGTATCCTCTTCCAGCGCAAGCTGTCTTAGGGTAAGTTGTCCAGATGCAGTACGCGCAAAACCGAATTCTACATTGAGCATCCGACACGGCACGCCGTCCTGCACCAACAGCCGATGGGGAACCCTTGCATCCAGCAGGATGAACTGTCCTTTTTTCAACACCGCCTGTTCCGAGCTTCCGTCTGCCATCATCACATCCACCCGGCACATGCCCGTAATGATGTACATAATTTCTGTGGAATCATGAGTGTGGTAGGACATCTGATAATCATCCCATTGTTTGTAATAATAAGCGAAAAAACGCGGCCCCCAGTCTTCGGTTCGAAGGCGTTCCTGAAAAAGGCTGCCCGAAAAGGATTGTGTATGATCCGATCCCGTTCCCATCCCTACAACCTCCCTTCAAGCGCGATATGGCATGCAGATGTATTCGCTCTATTTTGAATAAAGATCATTTAAATCGACGTTAAATGTTACTAATCCGGTACTGCTCTCCATCCATGATAATAACCTGGGAGTTCGTTATAGGCACGAGAGGCAATGTGGACTGATACTCATCCATAACCTGAGCTGCTGACTCTACGAATGGGGCGCAACCCACATGCGGCACGGGATAAAAATCAATGGCATTCAGCCCTTCGTAACTGGACAAGTCTGGTGCTGCAGCGCAATCATCCATGGCCTTCACATATGCAATATCAGGGGCGAGAATGATGGAACCTGCCGACTCTCCGATATACATTTTCCCCTCTTGAATGTGAGCCTGAATCCACTTGGCTGCCCCGCTTCTGCGAAGCTCCTGTAACAGGAAAAAGGTATTGCCACCCGACACATAGATTAGGTCGCTTTGTTGCAACTTGGCTGCTACTTCTTCAGAAGATGCCGTGGATACTTCCAACTCTTGTACAATAAGTCCCCACTTCTCAAGGGCCTGTCTGCCCGCATGAACATATGCATCATATGTCTCAGGAACCGCCGCTGTCGGAATAAAGGTGACGGTTCTTCCGGTTAACGTTGCTTCCAGTGTGTTCAACAAGCTTGCTGTGTCAACAAAAGAAGAAGACAAAAACAATTTTTTCATCATGATATCCTCCAAATTGTAATGGATAGTCATTCGCATTAAGCAAACGCAATCTGCGTGTATTGCAGCAATGCCAAAGTACATCTAAACTATTCATAATCCTGTAATGGATCGAGAAGTTCAGTTCCTATAAGCTTTTTAGTGTAAACTCATCATATCATTATTATGTCATCTCAAAATCCACCGTTGAAGGAGATTTCATGTCATGAGTACAACCTTTTATCTGGTCAGACATGGTGTCAAAAAAAGTGATATTGGCGACGTGCCACTTACTTCTGTAGGCAGCCGTCAGGCTCAATTGACCGCCCGGCATTTTTCGAACGCTCCATATCCCATCCACCGGATCATAGCGAGTCCACTCCGGAGAGCACAGGAAACCGCCGAAGCGATTGCTTCCCTAACCGGGTCTGACGTCTCGGAAGATGCACGCTTGCGTGAGCGAGCCAATTGGGGTGATGATCCTAAGCAGACCTTTGAACAATTCGTAGCCTTGTGGGACCAGTGTACAGCAAACCCTGAATTTATTCCACATGTTGGTGACTCCGCCAAACAGGCAGGTACACGGCTGGCCTCTTTGCTAGACGAATTGGCTGCGCATGCGCCATCCGGCAGTCATATTGTTTTGGCTACGCATGGCGGTCTAATTACCGATTTCCTGGTGCAGACCTTTGCCGAACAAGAACTGAACCGATGGCATCCGAATTTCCTGGTTGAACAGAAACGTCTCGTTCCCGAGTGTTCCATCACCAAGTTACTGGTTAAGGACGGTCAATATACGCTGGAATCGTTCGCTTCCGCAACACACTTGAGCGAAAACTTGGAGAAGTAGTTGGATGTACAAAAAAGCTCTGGAATGTCTCTGCGTTATCATTACACAGAAGCGAATTCCAGAGCTATTTGCGGTTAGCTTACATCATTTCTCTTTCTAATCTAAGCTGACAGTCTTACTTAGCCCCTTTGCCTTTCCCAGGGGTATAGAAGTTTGGAAGTGTCACCTTCGACCAATCGATATCCGATGCCATGTAGAAGGAAGGATACGAAGGCTGGTTATACCCGCTGTTCTGTCCAGCAATGCCTACACGATACATCGCATCATGCATGAGCGTATACAGCTTGCGATTTGTTTTCTCGGTGCTCAGATAGATGCGGATCGCTGAACTGTCGGCTGTACGCACCAGCATCTCCTCACGCCAGTCTCCGAATACATCGGCAACCAGCGATGGTGTACCTTTTGTGTGGTTATTGGTTAAGGTTCCTGTCGCGGTCAGCACTGTGCCGCGTGTCCAGTCTTTAATTGTAGGTGTGACATCGATGGCACCGTCTACGATTTGGGTGGTCATGTCGGCGGCCCAGCGAATACTCATATTGGTTCCGGGCGCCTGATCACTTATTTTTTCACCTTGTGCCGTCCATAATCCAACAGCCCATGTCTCTAGCCCGCGCCGTGTTGGATCGACATCTCCGACCATGCCACGTCCAGTATCTTTGCCTGTATATCCGCCATAAATCACTTCTCCGGTCTTCGCATCACGCAGGGAATATCCATATGGCGCCCAAGGTCCGCCCTCATGCACCATAAAGATCTCCAGTCCCGGGCGATCCGGGTCGATATCCGCAACATGCAGTGCATCTCCGTGTCCCAGACGGGCAATCGTGCCCGGTGCAGCACTCTCGGGCGGCATCACATCAGTGGAACTGTACAACACACTACCATCGTGGTCAATCGTAGCCGAACCATAGATGATCTCCTGTTTGCCGTCACCGTCTACATCCGCCACACTGAAATAATGGGCGCCTTGTGTTGTAATTGAACCATACTGCGTGTCTGTGCCGTCCACACCGTGCGGCCCATCATTGAATGGATTCTTCATCGGTGTCCAGCCACTGTCTACCATCCACTCTTTTTTCAGTTTCTTGCCATCCCAGTTATAGGCAGCCATGGTGGATCGAGTGTAATATCCACGCGCAAAAATCGCAGACGGTTTCTTACCATCCAGGTACGCAACCCCCGCCAGGAAACGATCAACCCGGTTTGCCGGTTCAATGCGCGCCATCGCATAGTCACCCCACATCAGACCGTCATCATGACGTTCCGGCTCATACGGGACAGTCTGTAATTCTTTTCCCGACTTCCCCTCGAACACAGTAATATACTCCGGACCGTCCACAATAAACCCTTCAAACTTGCGCAGTTCATTGCGAGCGCTCCGCTGCGGTGCGTATATATCGATAAAATAATCAGCCAAGCTTTCCGCATCCTGCTGGGATAACGGATAGTTGTACTTCTTCTCAATCCCGAATGCCTCTTCCAGTGTCGCTGGCCAGTTTCCTTTCACAACCTCTTCGTGTTTATGCCAGTTACGGAACATATCGACCACATGGTCATAGTACCCCTCTGCACTGAGGCGATAATCGTCCTGATGTGTCACCCCGGCCTTGCGATCTTCCTTCGGCAGTGTGATATACTTTTGTGAGGTTGGTTTGCCCTTTTTGTTGTACTTGATGATTTGCGTGGCCGGAGCGGTCTTGAACATCAGTTCAGCCTTGCCATCTCCATCAAAATCATAGACAAGCATCTGCGTATAATGTGCTCCCGCACGGATGTTAACCCCGAGATCGATCCGGTACAGCAGTTGTCCATCCAGCGTATAACAATCCACGTAGGTGTTGCCGGTATATCCTTTTTGCGACACGTCCTTGGCATTGGAGGGGTCCCACTTCACAAAAAACTCGTACTGACCATCCCCGTCCACATCACCAACACTCATGTCATTAGCACTGTAGGTGTAAGCTTCCCCTACAGGTGTTACACCGTCAGCCGGCTTTTGCAAAGGAATATCCACATACCCGTTCGCCCAAGGTTTAACGGATGCGCTGCGTTTGCTTTCTTTGCCTTTGCTATTCACTGCGGCAACTTCATAACGTGAGGATGTCTTGCCTGAGTTGTCCACATAGTTCGTGCTGTCTGTGACCGTTGCAATTTTTTTGCCATTCCGATAAACGTTGAAATCCGTCCCGGTCAGCCCCTTATCGTTGTACCCTGTTGCCTCGTCCCCAAGTAATCTCCAGCTTAGAAAAACACCTTCGGACGTCGAAGCCGCTACCAGCCCGCGATCCAGCTTCTCTAGTTGAATATCTTTCCCATGGCTGCCTCCTTTGTCTTTGGCATACATGTCTACTTCCATAGCACCATTCCCCTGAGATTGGGATTGGGATGCATCGGCTCCACTGATTCCGGCATTTCCAATAAGAATTAAAGCCAAGCTGAGTGCAGAAGAGAGCACTTTGGCCCCGAGAGGCATGCGCGATCGTTTTGTTCGTTTGCTGCGAGTGCTTCGACTGTTGGGACTGCGGGAAGAGACTTTGCCGGGACTGTCTGAATTAATGGTACTGCTAGTATGGAAGTCTGAACCGGACTCATGACCGGTACCGTTTACTGATCTTAAGATCATCAACCTTCACTCTCCCTGGTTAGAATGGGTAATGATACTTCTGCCTGAATTATGTTCATGTTCATATTTGTGTTTGTGTTCATATTAAGGTCATTGTCAGGCATGGTCATACATCAAAGGAAAAATGATTGCGCTTACAAAACTAATGTTCAAAAGAGAATCCAGTTAGCCAGATGTACTGCTTTCTCTTGTCTCTCCAATCCCCCTTCCCTTCTATTCACTTCATTTGAAGCAAAAGTTGTCATCCATCGGGTACTATTATAGACATCCTTACTGCCTAACCGAAGGCAAATATCCGTGCAAAACGATCAATATTCAGTGTATCTCGGTCAAAGTGTGCCACGATAGAATATGAACAGTTACCACAATCTGATCATTATAGCTCATTCTTCCCAACCGTCTGATAGCGCTCCAAGCTCATTCATCCAATTATGCTTTTTCCATAAACTCGCTCATGCTATAAATGCTAACGATCACCACGGAGCTTATTCAGTCGTTTTAAACCACTTTTGAATTCTAACGATCACCAGTAAGCTTATTTCACCCCAAACGAGGCAAATCCCATCAAAACTACCGAAATTCATCAAAATAGCGTCGCTACGGATCGTTAGAATTTCATCATGCCTCTTTTTCGCCAAATAAGCTCTCCTTTGATCGTTAGAAAAAAACAGAGCTGCCTCCGGTCAATGGATGACCAGAAAACAGCTCTGTTTTGATAAGTTGTGCGTAGACTCACACGTACCTTAGCACTAAATCACCAAATATATAACCTTAAGGCTCAATTCCCCATACAAGGCTGCCGCCTTGATAGAGCGTGACTTTATCCCAATCCTGATAGGATGTTTTGGTTGGATCATAGGAATAGTCATCGCTCTCGTCAAAGTTGGACCAGTCCGTTTTGAACATGCGAAGCTGAATATCTCCTGATTGCCCGCCCGCAGCAATGCTTCCTGCGCCGGACTTGAAGCTCAGCTCAACATATCCATCTCCAAAGGTACGGTCAATGTTCGCTGCGCCAACCACGGCCCAGTCAATAGCTGAATCCATTGCCGCTGAACCTTCTTTGGTGAAATAATAACGAAGTTTCAAATCGCTCAGATTTACTGCGGTGCTACCCAGGTTTTTGATGTTGAACAACGGTCTGATCTGGTTATCCGTTGCATTCGTATCCCCTGCACGATATTGCACCACCAGATTACTAGTTGGTACAACCACACCTGCTGGTGTCGCAGAAGCTACCGCAGAATTAGCACTTTGCCCAACTGCATTCACCGCACTCACCACATAATAGTAAGTTGTGCCATTGGTGAGAGATGTGTTGATATACGACGTTGCCGTTACATTGGATGCAATCGTCGTGAATGGACCCGCAGCAGTCAGCGCACGTTTCACGTTGTAGCTGGTCGCACCTGCCGAGGCTGTCCATGCCAGGCTCACCTGCGCATTGCCAGCTGTTGCTGTCAACGCCGTTGGTGCCGCTGGAGCCGTTGCAACGGCTGCCGGTGTTGCCATAGCAGATGCAGAGTTCACACTCTCGCCTGCCGCATTACTTGCTGTCACGACATAATAGTACGTTGTACCATTCGTCAAGCCCGTGTTGGTGTAGGTTGTTCCGCTGACATTGGCAGCAACCGTTACAAACGGACCGGATGCCGTCAGCGCACGTTTTACCGTATAACTGGTCGCACCTGTCGATGCCGCCCATGTCAACGTCACTTGAGCATTACCAGCCGTAGCTGTTACCGTAGCAGGAGCTGCCGGTGCTGTGTTTCCACCTGGAGGGTTACCTCCACCATTCTCAGAGAGTACAGGGAAGGAGTTCTTCACCAGTTGTACGAACTGATCATGGAACCAGTGACCTGATACCGGTGCGTTAGGCAATGCGCCAGTCAGCACTCCATCTTTCGTTGTATACGTTGGGTCACACATCCGGTCAAAGCCTTTACCCTCATTGTTCGGAATTTCAGAACTGGAGCCATCGGATTCGCCTGGCGGTTTCACCCATACATAGGCATCCAGATGCGCAGGTCCTGGAGCCGCCTTAGGCGCTTCTCCGATACCTGCTCCGCTTGCATTACACCAGTTACCCCGGTGCTCCCGGCGATCCACCCGACCGGAATTCACATAATCATTGATATTGCTGCCTGTAGCTGTAGCTGGACGATTCACCCCGCCCCATCCGTTACGGCTGGTATCAATGAGGAAACCTGTGCTCGCTGGCCATCCTGCTTGTACGAAATCAGAATACAACTTTGCTGTGAAATCGGTTTCGTCAAAGTACGGATTCCATTCATAGAACTTCGCTGAACGGATCGGTTGTCCACCGATGTTCAGATCCGGGTTGGTCAGGTTTGGTTCAGCCAGTGGTGTGGTATTGGCAGTATTCGTAATGAATCCATCTGCACTGCTCAGCCCACCAAGCGTATCCCCCACTACATCGGTATAGAGCGCGACCGCTCCAGAACGGTTGTTATCCCATCCGAGCCAGCCGGAGTGACCGATATCGAGATAGTTGTATACGTTCGGAATCGCATGGAGCTTGTCCAACGTATATTTAATCCCAGCTTCATAAATCCCCGTTGAAGCCGCTTGACCACAAGCTGGTGTGCTCAGATTGGTTACCAGGTTAGGCAAACTATCTGGCTCAATTATCGCGATAATGCGGATGTCCTGATATTTGGGGTCAGCAAAAATATCTGCGATCACGTCAATGTAATCCGTTTTATACGTCTGCAAAGCCGCTTGCGTTAAAGGAAGCTCCCCGTTAGATGCAAGGGCATGACAGTCCCGACCCGGCAAGTTATAGATAACGAAGGAAGCTGTAATAGGTACGCCTGGCTTCTTCTGAGCGAGAACTGCATCCAGATGCTCTTCCACGCTCTTGCGACCAGCATTCTCGGCCCCACCGTAAATAGCTGCAATACGGTCAATCCATACCGCGGTAGGATAGGATTTTACCGTTTCCATCTTCGCTTTCAGTGAAGCATCACTGGTGAGTGCAATAGAGGTATCCACTAGTGCAGAGTAGTCCTCATTAAGATACGCCGTAGCGCCGACAAACGGATTATTCACATGTGCCTCTGCTGCCTGTGTCACACCTGGAGACATGCCAGGGAAGATCCCTGCTGCAAGCAGCGCAGCTGCCATCATTTGTTTTACACCTTTACGCAGCAACTTCTGGCCTCTTGATTTAGTTTTCAATGTTTTCTTCATAGTTCCACCTTTCCCTTAGATAAGATTGGACTCGACTCATGTCTGCTGTTCCTCTGTGTAGAAGCAGGATGCATGGCACAAAGTGCATGAAAGAATGTGTGGTGTTTCGGGTCACCTCCATAATTAAAAGGGCTTAAGTTAAAGAGCAAATAAACGTCGGGTGTTTTCAGTAGAATTGCTGTGTGAGCTTGTGAGGGGGTAGAATCATGAGAGTAGAACGTGGTGGCTTAGTTGATTCTGGTTCTTGGGATTGAAAGTGTAAAGAGAACGTTGAATACAAACTAACTTCGCGTAAGCGCTTTCCATTTAAACTTTAAAAAAGTTTGATCTCGCGTATGACTCCTTGTTCACCTCCTTATAGTGTGATTATACGACATGTAAATATTACTGTAAATTGAATTATATAAATTAAATTATATTTTTTTCCACATAAAAAGAAGGAATTTGCTCCTCTCTGTCGCAATAGAAAAAGCTCATTACGGCACAAAACCGCAATAAGCTTTAACCTCCTTCTATGGGATAACCACAACATCCCCTGGCTTCAAACCACTAACAACCTCGGTTTTATCTCCAGATTCCATACCTGTCTTAACCGCTTGCTGCTCCGTCTGTCCGTTCCCTTTATCCAGTAACACGTAAGGTTCGGGCTGGTCACGCATAATGGCAAGACTCGATACGGCCGTCACCTTGTCCTTGCGCATCGTTTCGATGTCCCCTTCCAGACTGACACCACCATACATGCGAGCATCCGGCTTCAGATCAATGACAACATCAAACTGAGAGGCCTGCTTCAGATCGGTATCCGTGCTTTTTCGGGCAAACTTGGACACCTTGCTTACTTTTCCGGTAAATTTCAGATCCTTCTGCGCACTCATGCGCACCTGTACTGGCATGCCCTCCTTCAGCTTGAACATTTCTTCCTCACCAACAATAGTCATGAATTTCATTTTGCCCGTATTCGTGATTGAGCCGATTAACTGCCCTTCCGTAACTGCCCGTGTTTTGTTATCCTGATCGTTCAACTGAAATATACCCGTAGTCGCAGCATGCACCACTGCCTTGCTCATGACGTCCTGCTTCTTTCGGATCTCCTGCTCTTTGAGAACCAAAGCCTTCTGGCTCAGCTCGTTCGCCAGACGTTTGCTCTCCCGGTCTGCGAATGCTTTTTTGCGTTCCTCTTCCGTTACACCTAACGTCTCAGTCATGCCCGCCTGGTCGATGCTGATCTGATTCATTTCCACATCTAACCGGGCCTTATCCAGATCACTTTGCATCTGACTCACTTCTGTCTGTAATGCCGACGTATCGAGCGTGAACAGAATGTCCCCTTTTTTCACCTGCTCCCCGTTCTTGACATACCACTGCTTGATGTTAGAAGCATACGGTGCAAACACGTCCGTCTGCTCGGTATAGACCGATTTCCCTTTCACTTGAATGGTTTGTGTCATCGTCTCCTGCGTCACATCAAAGGTGATGGGCGGTGGAATTTCAACTGGCGCTTCGGGCTGGGGTTTGTATTTCTCATATACCCAGTATCCTGCGCCTGCCATAAGTACAATCGTAGTGATGATGCTGATCCATTTCTTCATGCCTATATCCCTTTCACTGGTAAGTTTGAGTCTGTTCGTATTCTAAATGTTCCACGTTCAGCCCTGCACACTAGCCTTTCGCAGCTGCATCACATCGATTTAATGACACTGAGCGCGTTGGTTCGCGATGCACTGATCGCTGGATAGATACCCGATACCACACCGACAAGTACGGCAAAAACAATCCCCAGCGGCAACGCCGACTGCTGAATAATCACTGTCATCGGTCCGCCCGCCTGATCTGCCATCTGACTTGCGAGCAGCTGGTTCACTCCGCCGAGTGCGGCAAATGCAATACCCACACCAGCTACACCGCCAATGAATCCCAGCATGGCTGCCTCCGCAATAAACATCTGACGAATCTGCCACAGGTTAGCACCAAGCACCTTCATAACCCCGATCTGCTTACGCCGCTGATGCGTGGACATGATCATTGCCACAATGATGGACAGTGAAGCCAGCACCATAATAAAACCGCCGATACCGATGGCTGCTTTCTGGTACATCGCAAGCTGTCCTGCCATGGCCTCTTCCTGAAAAAGATTACTTTGCGTGTTTAATGTCAGCTTCTTGATCTGCTCTTCCACCTGAGCCACATGCCGCTTGTTATCCACCTTCACCAATGCGGAATTGAGACGTTTGAGTGCCGGGCTGTCCGTTTGCTGAAGTCCAAGCTCATCCTGCAGAGCACGCGCCGTATCCAGCGGCACATATACTTTCTTGTCATTCTGTGCACTCATATCATCCATATTGGATGGTTTGACCAGTTCACCCGATACACGTATCGTTCCGCTCATCTTGGTCTTTCTGCCATTCGTAAAATCTTCATACCGAAATTGTATACGCTGCTGCATGAGTTGATCCTGTTTCATCATCATCTCATTGTACTGTTGCAGAAGCTCATTGTTATAGGGATCGGAATTCAACTGTTCAAACAGCTTTTGCGTCACTTTCGCATCAATAAAGCCGTAGGTCGCTCCGTAATTCACAACGGCAACTCGGCCATTGCCAGTTCCGCTGCCTTGTGCATATTTGTATCCGAACCCGCTGAGTGTCTGCATCTCGGTTCCAATCACTTCCACGTAGGAGCTGCGTCCATCCGGAAGCACCATATCGAGCGCATCCAGTTTCAGCATAGGAGCCACGGCGACAACATGGGGAAGGCGCTCGATAATCCGAATTTTCTCCATCGTCAGCGCGCCGCGTTCAAACTTACTCTTCGTGCCTCCGCCGCTTCCATTCCCCGTTTTGATTCCCTCGTTCGGGCTGATCGTAATCTCGTCCATCTTGTAGTTATCATTCAACGTTTTCTCGCTGTATGTCTGTACTGACTGCCCCACACTCAGTGCAATAATCATCGCTGCCGAACCGATCGACAGACCAATCATACAGAGTAATGTGACCACTTTGCGCCGAATGATCTGTCCCCAGGCCATGCGCACTACGTCCCGTATTCTCACTGTTCCTCTCCTTTTACATTAGCTCTCATCCCTGCTGCAACTGGGCAAACTGTCGCTGTTCGACCAATCTCCCCTGCTGTAACGTCAGTACAACCTGCATCTGTTCGGCCACCTCGGCTTCGTGTGTCACAATGACAAAGGTTGTTTTCATCTCTCTGTTCAGTTGCTGCAAAATGGAAAGAATCTCTTCCTCGGTCTCTGTATCCAGATTGCCCGTCGGTTCATCTGCAAAGATGACCGAAGGCTCCGTGATGAGTGAACGGGCAATACTGACCCGTTGCTGCTGTCCACCGGATAACTGCGAGGGAAAGAGATTGGTCTTATCGCCGAGTCCCACTTGCTCCAGCAGGCGAAGCGCCTTCTCTTTGCGTTTGGATGGTCTGATTCCCATAAAGACCAAGGGCAACTCTACATTTTCCCGGATCGTCAGATTGGACAACAGCTCATAGGATTGAAAAATAAAGCCAATATGACTGCGCCGGAACTCCGCCAGGCGATTCTCGCTGAAACGTACAATATCCTGTCCTGCAATCCAAATCTTGCCTTGCGTTGGCTTCATTAAACCAGCCATCAGATTCAGCAGTGTGGACTTCCCTGAACCTGAACTACCGAGCAACGCAACCATCTGCCCCTCTTGAATGGTCAGATTAATATCTTGCAGCACGGGAACATCGCCCTGTGCATTGCGGAAGGCGTGGGATACATGTTCAACTTGAAGCATTCGTGCTTGTCTTCCTTTCTGTTTCCTGATTATGTATTTATGTGTAACCTGCATTTTATTATAGTGCGCAGATGTATCGGGGCAGGACTCAGTTGTATCCAACTTGTAACATGTCAGGCACAAAAATCCCTGCGGCAGAGCGTACAACGCTTACCCGCAGGGACATATGTTCTTTCAAATGCCTGTGTACTGCTAATGCTACAGCAGCGAATTCTCTAAATGAATCGACCTCTCGCTGGGTAGTGCTCCTATCACAAACCTACCACGCCTTAAAGCTAAAACGATACAACTCACTCTTGCTGACGGTGCTGCTTGCCAGGAACAGTTCTTCCCCAAACCATTTCAGCTTGATAAAATTGTTGATATTACGGTAGATCACCGTATCGGAGGACAAGCTCTGATCATTCAGGAAGGCAATATGAAGCTCATTTTTCTGATTCTCCAGTGTATTCAGATAAGCAATTCGGGATTCGTCCGCGCTCAGATCAAAATTCCAGAATGTGCCCTTGGCTAGCAAGCTGAGTTTATTGTTTTCCACCTGATATCGATATAGCCCCTGTACCTGATTCACTTCACCCTGAAAAATCATATCCCCATTTTTCAACAGATGATATTGCTGAATATCCTGCGATCTCAGGTATAAGGACACGTCCGGATTTTTCTCCAGCGACACACGATAGACCGCAAAATCATTCTTGTGCATAACCAGAACATAAGCCTGTTTCATATCCTGACTGATCTCAAAACTGTCAATCACGATGTAGTTCTTGCCTGATTTATCCTCATATGTCTCTACTCCGGCTTTCTTCATCATGGCCTCATCGGAAAACAGGATCTCTTCCTTGCCCGTTTTCAGTTCCGTCTGAATGAAACCACGCTCATCATGACTGATGGATGTTTCGTTACTGAGAAACTCCCTGAAATAGGAATGTTCCTTGCCCAGTTTGGTTCGTTCGCCACTCTTCATATCGTATATAAAAGCCGTTCGCTGGGCTTGTCCCGAACGATACTGGGCATACATCAGCTTGGTTCGATCCGGGCTCAGCACAACGCCAAAATCCGTGTTGCTACTGATCTCGTTTACCTGGTTATCATCCAGATGCAGCTTGAGCAGCCTCAGTCCTGTATAGGAACGTTCGGTACTGTTTACAACAATCGTATTCCGATCCCCAATATCAAAATCGTAAATGACAAAATCATTCGGAATTTTAGTCGCAGACTCGATCTGGATTGTACTGCTCGATGGGGGCACGAGACGAGTATTAAACTGCGCACCAGGCAATATCACCGTACGTGGTTTGAGGTGGCTCATGCTGAACAGACTGCCAATCCCGAATATCCCGCCAACAAAGGCGACGAGTAGCCCGGACAGCATCAGCTTATCGCGATGTTTACGCCAAAAGCCGGTATATTTCATGTGTTTCGATCCCCCGGCAGGCGGATATGGACTTGCGTCCCTTCCCGCATGATGCTTTTCATCTCCACTGTTCCTCCATGACGCTCCACAATGTTTTTCACAATCGACAGCCCCAGACCGGCGCTGCCTTTTTCAACACGGTTCATGCCCTTATCCTGGTAAAAAGGTTCAAACACATGATTCAGTGCTTCTGCACCAATCCCCTCACCTTGATCTCGGATCAGGATCGCAATAGACTGCTTTTCCCGCGTGGACTGCACTTCAATAATCGAATTCACATCACTATACTTGACGGAGTTATCCAGTACGTTCAGGAATACTTCCTTCAGCTTGTCCCGATCCCCCCGCACATACAGCTCTTCTTCAAGCTCGTAATGAATGCCGATATTGTACTTGCCTGCCTTGATGGACATGTCCTCACACGCTTCCCGGATAACTTCCGAGACGTCTACCCGTCCGAAGCGATAGTTTTCAATCACTGCTGAGGATACCGAAACTTCCAAAATATCCGCAACCATCGTATTCAGACGACGGCTTTCCTTGATGATATAATTCATGCCCTTGTCGAAGAACTCCGGGTCGGTGAAGCCATTATCCCGCAAAATCTGCGCATAGCCCAGAATGGTCGTCAGCGGTGTTTTTAATTCATGTGTCACATTGTCAAAAAAAACTTTGCTTCGCGCCTGCACTTGTTTCACTTCGTCCCGTTCTCGCTCAATCACATCAATCTGCTCTCTTACCCGGTCAATCATGACCGTGAAGCTCGCCGCCAGTTCCCCAATCTCATCCTTCGTGGCAATCTGAATATCGGCATTCAGGCTGCCTTGGGCCACTTCGGCAGAACGTTTCGTCAGCACACGAATGGGCTGCGTAATTTTCCGGGAAATAAAAATCGAAGCAATGAAAACAAACACAAATATCGTCGCTGCGAACAGCTTAATCGTATCCTGAAAGCGCATATTGCGCCGGTAAAGATCCGTATAATCCTTTTCAAGCTGCACAATGCCGACAAGTTGCTGGTCACTCTGAATCGGGAAAGAGAGGCTTGCTACAACTCGTCCCTGATCTACTTTTGTCGTATAGGCGATTCGGGATTGCATCGCTTCTCTCAAATCCGCAATGTCTGTCCGTTTGACAAGTTTCCCTCCACTGGTGTTGGAACCATATGTGGTCGCATCAGGACGATAAAGCGTAATTTCCCCACCTACGGCAGAACCAATCTGCTCTTCTAATTCGCGGCTACCCGCCTCCAGCGAATCTTTGCTAATGCGTTTGTTGTGGATGAGAAAATACTGATTCAGGGCGATATCCAGATTTTTTTTGGATTGCACCATATCCTCTCGCACTTCACGATACATATTCTCTTGGGCGACCTTGTTGGACAGAATCAGCAGTGCCGAGAAACCGATGAAAACGATCACCGAGAACAGCACAACCATCTTGAACTGAATCGTCCATTTCATGTCTGCACCTGAATATTCAGTTTATATCCTACGCCAAATACCGTTTCAATCATCGATATGCCTTGATCACCGCTATCCAGCTTTTTGCGAATGCGCTGAACGTGGATGTCCACGGTACGTGTATCTCCTGCAAAATCAAATCCCCACACCTTGTCCAGCAGCTCCGAACGTGTATGTACTTTGCGATGGTGGTTCACGAGGAAGAGCAGCAGGTCATACTCCTTGTTCGTGAGCCCTGCCCGTTCTCCGTCCTTCCACACCTCGCGCTCATCCTTACGGATCTCGATATGTTTGCCTAACCTAACGACTTCGTAAGACTGGTTCTCCAGCGTTTCGCTGATGAGATCGATCCTGCGGAAAATAGCCCGGATGCGGGCAACCACTTCGCGGATATCAAAAGGCTTTGTAATGTAATCGTCAGCCCCCAGCTCCATGCCAAGCACCTTGTCCAGCATATCGGATTTTGCCGTAATCATGATTACCGGGATTTTGGAGTTCACAGACAACTGCCTGCACACGTCGAAGCCGCTCATATCAGGCAACATCAGATCCAGTAGAATCAGATCGGGCCTCGACTCCCGAAGCAGATTCAATCCTTCCCTGCCCGAAGCCGCCTCTTTGATCTCAAACCCTTCTTTGCGAAGCGAATAGGACAATATATCGCGAATGGACTCTTCATCTTCGATGATTAATATCTCTTTTGGTCTCATAATACATTCGTAATCTCCCTGCTCTATGAATTTCATCTGCCTATATTTTGTATCCCAAGCCGTCTGCTTGAACAGAGGAAATCAAGAAATGTTACAACTCCGATACAACTCTGAACCTTTTGGAAACAACCTCCCGCTATACTAGCATTAACAGAACGCCAAACGGACCGGAACCAAGGCTTGATCCATATCCAAGGGGGATTCACATCTTATGAACCACTCACAGATCAATGATGCTTACATTAACTATAAATCAGAAATCACCAGGTATCTATCCCAAATCGTCAAACAACCGCAGGATGCGGAAGACTTGGCACAAGATTGTTTTATTCGTCTCATGAACGTCACTGCCCAGATCCCTGAAGACAGGGTTCTCTACTATCTCAAACGCATCGCCCGTAATCTGGCTATGGACAGCTTTCGCAGACGTACGCGCACTTTACGCCGTGACAGTCGACTCGAATCCCCTGCATACCATGTTGATACCCCTGAGTTGGAGATCAATGAAGGGGTTAACGAAATTGTCTCCCATATCAACAACACCGAACATCGCCAAATTTTGGAGCTGCGTCTGATCCATGGGTATTCCATTAAAGAGACAGCCCAGATGGTGAACCGCAGTGAAGGCATGATCAAATCCTCCGTTTTCCACGCCGTCAATCGAATTCGGGCCAAAGTCATCTCGTAGAGATGGCTTTTTGACTTTGTGTTCTCCTACTCCGTTACCCACCATATTATCATTTCCATTCTTGTAACAACCAATAATCCAAACGACCTATTCATATGCCGAAATACCTAATTTTACAAAGTTCGATCTAATTTTTACAATTTGTTATGACTATGTGAGATTTTCATGTGGTAGAATATGGACGAACTTATGAATCAACTAATATTTGGGAGGGATTTGGTTGGGTACATTGAAACGTTTGCGGGGAGTTTGGTTAAAATCACTCCTGGCATTATCCGTGGCTTTGCCACTTCAGGTCGGATTATGGAACAGCGATGCTTCGGTTCATGCGGAAGGACCGACAGACCCGGCTCCATTCATTCAAGCCAAGGTCGTTAACGAGAATGCTGGCAAAAAAGTACTGTTCGACAATTCGCACGGTCAGACTGCCGGAGCAGCCGACTGGGTTATTGATGGTGGTTTCTCGGATTTCGGTAATGCTCTGGCGAATGACGGTTATTATGTGAAAGAACTGCGCAAAACGACACCTTTTACCTATGATGATCTGAAAGAATACAACGTATTTGTCATTGCTGAACCACAAATCCCTTTCAAAACGTCTGAACAGGCGGCATTGAAACAATATGTTGAATCGGGCGGCAGCATCTTCTTCATTGGAGATCACTACAACGCTGACCGTAACAAAAACCGCTGGGATGGCTCGGAAGTTATCAACGGATATCGCCGCGGTGCATACGAAGATCCTGCTAAAGGCATGAGTGCAGATGAACGCAACTCCGAAGCCATGCAGAATATAACAAGTTCAGACTGGTTGTCAGATAACTTTGGCGTACGTTTCCGGTACAACGCACTTGGCGACATTAACGCCAATATCATCGTACCAGCGGATCAGGCATTCGGCATTACGGAAGGCGTCTCTGCTGTAGCGATGCACGCAGGCTCCACGCTGGCGATCACAGACCCGGAGAAAGCCAAAGGTATCGTGTACTTGCCAAAAACGAATGCCAAATGGAATAATGCCGTAGACCAAGGTGTATATAACGGCGGCGGTATCGAAGAAGGTCCATATGTGGCTGTATCCAAACTGGGTGCAGGTAAAGCGGCCTTCATAGGTGACTCTTCCCCGGTGGAAGATGCATCCCCGAAATATTTGCGCGAAGAAACAGGCACACGCAAAACAACATATGACGGCTTCAAAGAAGTCGATGATGCGGTATTGCTCGTGAATACGGTAAACTGGCTTGCGACACAAGAAAACTATACAAAACTGTCCGAAGTAAACGGCCTTACATTGGATACAGCTACAGCGCTGTTACCTTTCGAGGAGCCGGCTGCTTCTACTGAACCGCAAGCTGAACCTTGGGCTGCCCCGGCTGCCGGATACAAGTGGTATGATCGTTCCACGTTCAAGCCTGGCTCTTATGGCGGCGCTGCATCCAGCGCTAACGCGGCTTACAGCTTCGTGAAGCAAGATACATTGCCTAATGCCGAAGACTTCCAGATTCGTGTGGTTGTAGAAAATATGGCTCCAAACACTACCGTTTCCGGTTACAGCGCAGGAATCTATCTGACAGGTGGAACTCAGGTAGCTATGATTCAAAATGAAGGTGGAACATGGCCAACTTCATACGGATACAGCTCGGCGTTTAGCGTAACATCGGATAGCAAAGGACGTGCAATCAAAGATTTGAATGTACGTATCAAACCAGGTACGAGTGGCAACGCCAGCCTGCGTCTGCGTTTAAACGGCAGCAACCTGATTACTAGCGCAGTAAGCATTGATAACGTACCTGCACAGCCACTGCCAGAAGAACAAGGTCCAATCCCAGCAACAATTAGCGTAGCCGAGGCACGCACCAAAGCAGTAGGTACTACCGTTACCATTGAAGGTGTTGTAACTACCAAACCGGGTTCTTTTGGCGGACAAGCCTTCTATCTTCAGGATGATACGGCGGGAATCTATGTGTTCCAGCACACCAGTGGGTTCGATGTAGGTGACAAAGTGAAAGTGACTGCACCAACAACGATCTACAACAGTGAGTTTGAATTAACCGATGTGGTTGCGATTGAGAAAACAGGAACGGCTTCTGTTCCAGCTCCAGCGCTGGTTACAGCCATTAACGATACCAACCAAGGTCAACTCGTTCAATTGAAAAATGTAACGGTCCAGAATATCATCAGCGCTACGCCTGCCGGTTCCTTTGAGTTTGATGCGGTAGCTGCAGATGGAACAAGCACACATGTGCGTGTGGATACACGTACCGGTGTAAGTGAAACCAGCTTCCCTTATGTTGCTGGTGACAAGATTGATATCACGGGTATTGCTGCCATTTTCAAAGATGTCTATCAATTGAAACCAAGAAGCTTGGATGACATTGTAGCTTCGGAAGAACAAGGCGGAGGAGAAAACCCTTCTACTCCAGCCGAAGGAGCGCCGGGTAAACCGGTGCTTTCTTCCGATAACGGACATACCACCGGGCTGTCTGATGGTTCATTCAACGTTAGCATGAATCTGTGGTGGGGCGAAAACGCAACCGAGTACAAGTTATACGAGAACGGTGTTCTTGTGGATACGCAAAAGTTAACAGCGGCTTCTCCTTCTTCACAGTTTGCTAAAACGGCGATTAAAGACAAAGCTAACGGAACCTATACGTATGTTGCCGAGCTGATCAACGACAAAGGCGCTACTCGCAGTGACGAGTTAACGGTTCAAATTGCGAATGCCGCTCCAGGTAAAGCCGTTTTGTCTCAAAACAACTGGGACGGTGATGGCAACTACACCGTAACGATGAACCTCTGGTGGGGAACCAACGGAACCGAGTATCGTCTTTATGAAAATGACGTGCTGATCGATACGCAAGCGTTGAACGCTGCTACACCATCTGCTCAAACGGCGAAAACCGACCTGAGCGGTCGTGCGAACGGAACGTATACGTATCGCGCGGAACTGGTCAATGCCTCAGGTGTGACTAGCACGGAAATCATTACGGTACAAGTAAGCAAGGCTGCTTTGCCTTTGGCGAGCTAGTCTAGTAGTAGGCTTGAAAGCAATAACGAAAAACCGAAACCAGTCCGGCGGCCAGGAAACAGGCAGCGGTGGTTTCGGTTTTTCGTAGTCTTTTTTGTATGGTATTATCCATGGCGTAAAATTGAACCCTCGAACCCTCCACTCCCTCAGCGCTAACGATCCTGAGAGAGCTTATTTGCCCCTTTTTTCCACATTTAAAATTCTAACGATCACCAGCGACGCTATTTTGCTATTTTTCAGCATTTTGAAGGATAAATCGGGCTAATTGCTACAAATAACGTCTGTACGGATCGTTAGAATTTCAAAAAGGC
This sequence comes from Paenibacillus amylolyticus, assembly GCF_003719335.1. Lineage (GTDB taxonomy): Bacteria > Bacillota > Bacilli > Paenibacillales > Paenibacillaceae > Paenibacillus > Paenibacillus amylolyticus_D. Next base: position 201,843 of record NZ_RIAS01000002.1, on the reverse strand, counting down.
TTTTTTTAGCTAAATAAGGCTTCTGGTGATCGTTAGAGATTCAAGCTAGGTTCAAAAGTACCTTTCCCTCCTCAATCTATGAGGCTTAGCTGACCTACTTGTACATATATCCTCTGCATTATCCTCTACCCATAACGTAAATCAGCTCATCTCAGTCTTGGTTTTTCATAACCGTTTCTTACAAAAAGAATACTGTTCCACACCGCACAATAAGCTGCAAAGGCCAAGATACCAATGACAAAAATGAGATTCATCTGCGTGAACGAATAACTGCTACCCGTAAAAATAATAAGAATCGCACTGAGTCCGATATTTTCCCGGTTATGCTTTTTAAACTTCTGAAAGATCATTCGGTACAGCAATATAAGCACTATAAACACGAGCCATATCAAATACAATTTTTCCATAGAATAGTTACCTCCTTGCAAAAAGGTCAACTTTAACGTTATAAGGTATCGTTTCAAGCTACATATCCAACATCATTATGTACGTTCCAACTTGTCCAGCGTCCATATTCATCAGGCAACACCGACACTATCTATTCATCTCGCCACTACTACAATTGTAACACAGACAACATTCTAATTTTACCAATATATCTAATTCCTAAGAATTAATGAACCACATAAACCCAAGTATCCAGGATGCAATAAACAGATACACGATAATTTTAATGAACACATATTCTTCTTTTTTGCGTAAGGAAATACACCAACACAACAAACGGAAGAAGTGTTAACACAAGATACAAGAGAGTATGACTTGCTGGAGGAACGTCAAAGATAATGAGGCCTTCGTCTCCAGATAGCATCAATAGCATTATTAAATAGCCAAAAAGCCATCCTCCTCCAATACTCAATATCGATGCAATAATAGGTAAAATAATTCTCAAAATGAAATTCACCTCCTTCTCATATTAAAATCGGAATAACTTACAAATAATTGAATAGAGAATTAAGCAAATTGTACAACTATTTTTACAAATTATTTCAAGTAAAAAATCAGGCAACTACTAACCTATCACTAGATTTAGAGCCTGTTGATTTAAAATCAAAAAAAAGACTACCCACTGCCGCATCATCCAGCAAAAGATAGTCCTTCTCTCTACCACTTCATTCGGTTACCTACACCAGCTTCTTCCGAATATACCCCGAGATCAGGTCAATGATCGTGATCATCACGATAATGCCGAGCAGGATAATGCCGACACGTGGCCAGTTGCGTGTACTGAGTGCAAAGATCAGAGGGGTTCCGATACCGCCTGCGCCGATCACACCAAGGATCGTGGCAGAACGAACATTGATCTCAAATCGATACAATGTATAGTTCAGGAATCCCGGGATGACCTGCGGCAAGATGGCAAACCAGAGTTGCTGCAGTCGGGTTGCTCCAGAAGCCAGTAACGCTTCGGACGGGCCGTAGTCAATATTTTCAACCTCATCCGCGTACAGTTTACCCAGCATCCCGATCGAGTGAAGCCCAAGGGCTAACACCCCCGCAAATGATCCGGGACCTACAGCCTTGATAAAAAGCAAAGCCATAATAATTTCAGGAAACGTACGGATGAAACTAAGCATCATTTTACCCGCACCCGAGATCGCCCGATGTCCACTCATATTCCGTGCAGACCAGAAAGCGAACGGGATACAGAGCACAGCGGAGATCACGGTACCTAACACAGAAATCGCCAGAGTATCCAGCAGTCCGCGCAGCAAATCCTCGCCTTCCGGCAAATATACGAAATTCCAGTCGGGCGAAAAAATACCCGCAATAATAGCTTTCATGATCTGTCCGGCAGTTTCCTTGAATCCGGTAAAAGGTACGCCCGCCAGCGCCCACGCATAGACCAGAATTAACAGCAGAATGATAAGCCAGCGGAGCGGATTTTTCCGTGGTTTGGGTCTTGGCCGAATACGGCTCGCTTCATTTTTCATCATAACAATTTCTCCCGCAGCTTAGTGCTCACATAGTCGATCATCAGAACGATGGCCAGTGTGAAAATAATAATGGTATTGGTCTTGTCATACTCCAGGAATCCAAGTGTCGCTTCGTAATAAAGTCCGATACCACCCGCTCCAACGAGTCCAAGGATGGCGGCGGCACGTACGTTAATTTCGAAGGCATACAGTACATAAGACGTGAACTGGGCTGCCAGTTGTGGGACGACACCATAGACAATAAGCTGAATACGGTTCATGCCCACAGCGGTCATCGCTTCAAGCGGCCCTTTGTCAATCGTCTCCAGCGTTTCATAGGTGAGCTTGGCAATCAGACCTACCGAGAATACAGCCAGTGCGAGAATACCCGGAACCGGCCCCAGACCAAATACAGCAACGAACAACGCAGCAAGTAACAAGTCCGGAACGGTTCGAATCAGATTTAATAGAAAACGTGCCGGATAATAGATCCAGCGGCTTGGCATTAGATTCCCCGCACAGATGATGGAGATCGGAATGGCAAGAATAGCACCAATCGTTGTTCCGATCAAAGCCATACGGATCGTCTCCAACATGCCCTGTACGATATTGTCAAAATAACTCCATCGCGGCGGGAACATCTCCTTCAGCAGCTTCCACATCTCCGGGCCACCGGTGAACAGTTCTGCAAAGCTCGCATCCGTCTGCTTGGCACTCGCCCACAAGAGCAGCACAATGATGACTAACGTCAGCAGATGTTTGGTCTTCCCCGGTGGTTTGGGGCGATTGACAATCTGCTTCGGGCTGGAGCCAGGTTCCTTGCCTGCGCCTGCACGCCCTTCATGTTCAAGTGAAACGTTGGTTTGTCCCTTCATACCAGCACTTCTCCCTGCTCCTGCACAGCCTGCTTGTCCAGCAATTCATCCGCCAGAATCGGTCTGCCGTAGATTTCAGCAAAACGCTCATCCGTCGCCTCTTCCACCGGACCGTCAAATACAACCTCTCCTGCCCGCAAACCAACAATACGTGTCGCATACTCTCTCGCCAGATCAATAAAGTGCAGATTAACAATCGTTGTAATGCCGAGATCCTGATTGATCCGTTTAAGGTCATCCATGACCTGTTTCGTCGTCAGCGGATCAAGTGAGGCCACCGGTTCATCGGCCAAAATAATTTTAGCTTCCTGAGCGAGTACACGGGCAATCGCCACACGCTGTTGCTGTCCACCAGACAACTGATCTGCACGAGAGTAAGCCTTCTCCGAGATATTCACCCGATCCAGTGCATCAAAGGCCAGTTCGACATCTTCTTTTGGAAAACGACCCAAAATGGTACGAAGTGTGGAATGGTATCCCACCCGACCAGCTAGTACATTGCGTAACACGCTAGATCGTTTTACCAGATTGAAGCTCTGGAAAATCATGCCGATATCCCGGCGGATCAGACGCAGGCGTTTGCCTTGTGCCTTCGTGATGGAGCTACCGTTAATCAGAATTTCACCTTCACTAATATCATGCAGCCGGTTGATTGACCGCAGCAATGTGGATTTGCCTGCACCAGACAATCCGACCACCGCGATGAATTCTCCCTGCTTAAATTTCAAATTTATGTTATTGAGGCCTTTCGTGCCGTTCGCATACGTTTTGGTCACGTTGTGAAGCTCAATCATCGCGTTAATCCTTCTTTCATCCATAATATTTATATCGTTTCCGTTGTTCCTAGTAGAACTTATAATAACGGCACAAGCCAGAACAGCGTCAATTACGCTGAACTGGCCTGTTCACTGTGCAAAGTCACGAATGGCTTGTTGGATCGGAAAACTACTCGGTTTTCACTTTCTCGTTATACTGGCGCACGATATCAAACTTGCTGTCATCGGACTCCACATAACCTTCGTGCGTGTAGATTTCTTTGATGATCTTGTGGCCTTCTGTATCTTTACCGATATCGATGAAGGCTTGTTTGATCTTCGCTGTCCAATCTGCGTTCATGTCGGTACGAACGGCGATCGTATCGTTGGGAATAGGCTCAGTGAAAGCAAGTACACGTGTGTCTTTGAAGACATTCGGGTAGTCTTTGGAAACCGTGTTACGGGCATCCTGGAAAATAGCTGCTGCATCTACGTCACCGTTCAACACGGCAAGAACAGCTTGGTCATGACCTTTAACGGTTACAGGCTGTACATCCTTGAGCGGATCAATACCGCGATCCAGCAACAAGGCTGCCGGCCATACATAACCAGCGGAAGACGTTACGTTCTGGTAAGCGATTTTCTTCCCTTTCAGATCCTCAACCGATTGGATCGGGGAGTCTTTTTTCACAATAATCATGGATTTATACGAATCTGCCAGTTGCTCTGTCGGAGCGCCAGTCTCATCATTCACACCGAAACGTTGAGCTTGCAAAATGACTTGTGCTGCTCCTTTTTCTTTCGCAAGTACATAAGCTGTCGGAGGCAGGAAACCTACATCTACTTTTTTGGAAGCCATCGCTTCAATAATCGTGTTGTAGTCCGTGGATACGCTGACTTTTACCGGGATACCAAGCTTGTCGCCAAGCAGTTTTTCCAGCGGTTTTGCTTTTGCTTCAAGGGTGTCTGCATTCTGGGAAGGAACGAATTGCACTGTCAGTTCCGTAGGTACATAACCTTCAGCGGTTTTGTCTTTCTCTGCTGTGTCGGTTGATGTGCCGGACGCGCTTGAATTGGCTTCAGCGCCGTTTGACGAATTGGATGTAGCGTTAGACCCACACGCACTCAGGAACAGAACCAAAATCAACAATGGTAAAAATAAAGCAGACTTCTTCAATCGAACACCCTCCAAAAGTTTTTCTATTTTTCAGTACTTGTCTACTATAATTGGCGAATATTTACGTGATGTGAAACGAAATTTGGAGTTTTGTAAAGTTTCCTGGCAGGCTGTCAGCGTGACATTCTTCTGTTAAAATAGGCTCATTATGGTGGATGATTTCGGAGGAAATACGCTTGGATTACGGCTTATCGCCTGTTGTTAAGACGATTTCTTTTGCTCCGTTCTACGGTTTATGCCATATATCTAAACTTATATATTAGAGGAGATTGTAAAATGACACGCATTCCCCCTACGACAAACTTCGATATCCTGTTCACGAGTGACCTTCACGGGGCAATTCGCCCGATCCATTACAATACCAACGCTTATCGTCATTCCGGCCTTGCCTTGCTGGCTTCTCTAATTCGGCAGGAACGTGAACGTTCACCTGAATTACTGCTGGTGGATAACGGAGACTTGCTGCAAGGCTCTCCTCTCGCTTCTTATGCGGCTTCTCATGGCTCCAAAGAGCAAACTCATCCTTTTATTCACGTCTTGAGTGAGCTTGGATACGATGCGGCGGTGATGGGTAATCATGAGTTTAATTATGGTCAGGAGTTGTTACGTGGCGCTGTGCAAGGCTCCTCTTTTCCTTGGCTGTCTGCCAATATTGTGATGAAAAGAGAGAAGCAATCGTCAGAACTTGCACATCAAGAGCTTCATGGCGACCAGCCAGCTTATATGACCTATCAGGATGAATCGATTGTTGTTCATACGTATCAAGTAGATTCCAGCGAAAATTCAAATGAGGCTGTCAGTGAGCGTTTAGATGACAAGCAACCCGTTGCAGGACTGCCGCTTGCTCCTGACGGAGCAGGTATTCCGGCTTTTGGCGAACCTTATCTGGTCAAAACGCTCTCTTCCGGTGTAAAAATCGCCCTTCTCGGCGCAACCACCCATTACATACCCAACTGGGAGCATCCGAAAAATATTGAAGGGCTGCATTTCCTGGATGCGCTGGATACTATTCGTACGTGGGTGAAGTATATACGGAAATATGAGCAACCCGACGTACTGGTGGTCAGTTATCATGGGGGATTTGAATGTGATCCGGAGACGGGAGAAGCTACGGAGCGCTTAACTGGAGAAAATCAGGCGTACGAAATCTGCCGAGAGATTGAAGGCATCGACGTACTGCTCACGGGGCATCAGCATCGCCAGTTGACTGACGAAATTCATGGGGTAACCGTGATTCAGCCAGGGTTTAATGGCAGTGGATTAGGTCATGTGTCTGTGCAACTTCAGCAATCGCCGGACACGGGCAAGTGGCTGGTAACGGAGAAGAAAGCGAAGTTGCTGTTGCTCGAAGATTACCCTGATCTCAAGCCGGATCCTGTTGTAATGAAGCTGACGGATGAACTGGAGGCTTCGGCACAAACCTGGCTGGATCAGCCGATTGGCGAAGTCGCCGGAGACGGTGATCTATCGATCTCCAGTGCGACACAGCTGCGGCTGCAGGCACATCCTTTTATTGATTTTGTACATCAGGTTCAGATTGAAGCGACAGGGGCACAGCTTTCCAATACCGCTATGCTTAGTGAAGAAGCCCGCGGGTTCGGCAACCAGATTACGGTGCGTGATGTGTTGTCCAACTTCATTTATCCCAACACCCTGACTGTTCTCGAACTGAGCGGAAGGGATATTCGGGAAGCTTTGGAGCAGACGGCACGTTATTTCGAACTGGACACCTCCGGCAAAGTAGTCGTTAATCCGGCGTATATGCAGCCCAAACCTCAACACTACAACTACGACATGTGGGCGGGCATTGAATATGAACTGAACATCTCACAGCCTGTAGGCAACCGTGTCGTAAAGTTGGAACGTGAAGGAAAGCCGCTGGGGATGGATGAGAAGTACTCCGTGGTGATGAACAGTTATCGCGCGGCAGGCGGTGGAGATTATGCGATGTATCCGGGCAAAAAGGTACTGCACGAAGGCGCCACGGATATGGCTGCACTCGTGGAAGATTTCATTCGCAGGCACCAGCCGTTACAAGTTGGGGAAGTGCATAACTGGAAGGTGACCAACTAAAGTTCGGGTTGTGAGAACATGAGAGATTAACCAGTGCATGAATTAACGAGTACATGAAAAAGGACGGAGCCGGGTTTATCCGGTTTCGCCCTTTTAACTTTTACGGAACGGAGACTATGGATTCATTGGTAGGAAACATAGCTCTATTAAAACAAAGAATCTGAGAGAAGCAGTACGATGAGAAAAGCCCCTAACCAGACCAGAAACAAATTCGCAGTTCCGGTAGCCCACTTACTTTTGCCCGAATGATAGAACGCCCAGCATAAGAAGGAAGCTAACACACCAATGGGATACGTAGCCATCAGGATTGCCGCTATCGTATCCAACAAAGGATGTGCTCCCGACTCCCGATAGGCATATAAATACACACTCATGATCAGCACAACCGGATAAGCCAGAAGTGTTAATCCATAAATCGAATTGAAGAATATAAGTCGATATGCAAGTTTAGGATTTTTCAAAACAGATGAACAACCTCCTTGTGAACACTAAACTCATTTTAGTATATCCACCTGTCCTTGTTACGTCATGGTATAGTTTTCCATTAGATGATTAGTATATATCCATGTACATCTTCTTTCAAACAGCAACCACCTGTTTTTGCATTCTATTTATGCGTCTGTAGTGGTACGCGAACAGGATGAGTCCCAGAACAGATGTAATGATCTCCGTTACTGTCATAGACCAGATGATGCCTGTAAGCCCATAGAATTTATGAAAAACGATAATCACCGGAATAAACAGCGTTCCCTGGCATATCGCCATAATATTGGTCGGGATGCCTTCTCCCGCCGCTTTGAAAATGCCTGTAAACAGACCTGTTAATCCAGTAAACAGAGCGGAGATCAACATCGCCACCAGAATCGAACCTCCAGCTTCCAGTACAGCTGCATCCGAAGAGAATAACCGAATTACAGGTTCCTTGAACATATAAACGATGCCTATGAAAAGAACCCCAATACCGATGATATACAGCGAGGCCTGCTTATACGTAGCCTTTAAACGACCAAACTTCTTACTTGCGAAACTGTGTGCCACCAGAGGGATAATCCCCATAAAGATACCCATCGCAAGAAACTCGGGAAGCTGTACAACCCGTAAAGCAATACCAAACCCAGCGACTACACTTTCTCCATAGATCATCGCGTAATGATTCAGTAGCAGCGTAGATACGATTAGAAAAGAGGTCTGCAGCAGCTCGGAAACCCCAATTTTGAATACTTCCATCTGGTCTCTGACCTGAAGTTTCCAATGTCCCAGAAACCCTCTTAAATTCTCACTGCGGCGGGACAAAAACCAAACATAATAGGCTGCTGAACAAGCATTGGCTAATACGATCGACAACGCGGCTCCAATCACATGCCAATTCAATATCAGAATCAACAGCACATCCAGAACGATGCTGGCTGCAATGCTGATAAACATGCCAATCATAGATTCTTTCGAGGCACCTTCAGACCGAACCAGCTGTTCCAGCGCAAAATTAAGAATAACGATAGCCCCTCCGCCCAGAAGTGTAATGGCATATTGACTGGTGTACTCATATACAGCCTGATCCGCTCCCAGTCCCTGAACAATGGGTGAGATGAACAACCAAGCGACCAGGGCAATGAGCAGACCGATGCCCAAGCTGGAATAAAAGGAATACCCTGCGACTCGTTTTGCTTTTTCCTTCTCTCCCGTTGCCGCTAAGCGTGTAATGAATGTGCCACCGCCCACCCCGAACATATTGCCAAAAGCCATTAATACCGTGAAGATCGGCAACCCCAAGGTAATGGCGCTGAACATGCCTGTATCGTGAACAAGACCGATAAAAAACGCGTTGATGAGGTTATACAATGTTCCCGCGGACATACCCAGCATCATCGGAATGGACAAATGCATAATCGACTTATGGACAGGCGCTTTGTCCAGATAATAGGAGTTTGAATGTTTTTCTTTCATAGTAACCTCCACCTTTCTTAACCACTTAACAATTAGATTTCTAAGTATTAACACAAAAAACACCACGCTAAATGTTCGCAAACATCTAAAGAAAATTAAAACTTGATACATTTACTTTCATAATTACTTGTACAACTACAGCCACAATTACAGTTATCTTTACAATTTCATTAATAGAACACTAATAGTTTGAATTCTAAGTTTTTACTTAAGAGCAGTTCATCTGCTCTATATATCCCCAGTCACCGTAATCAACCTTATAAATTCTGATTAACCTTGGTCAGCAAACGTATCAATGTTGCCTGTTCTTCCTCTGATAGGCTTTTTACAATCTCATTCTCCACGGTCGAAAACATCTGCTCTATATCCTGAATCACTTTCTCGCCCTTCGGCAATACATACAGATTCTTTTGGCGCTCATTATTCGCTGGAATTTTACGAACGATATAACCGTTCTTCTCCAGTCCTTTTAACATACTTGTAATCGTTGCATCTCTGCGGTTGAAGACGTCCGCCAGATTTTTCTGAATTAATCCTTCGTCCTGATGCTCGTAGATATATCCAATGATTCTACCTTGTTGAGCGTTCAATCCCAGTTCGTTAACCTGCTCATCGGCTTTGCGTTTGATCTTGATGCCAATCGTTTGAAACAGATTCGAATACGGCGTATTTTCGCGCATGAATTCTCTCCTTCCTGTTCTGCTTCCTCTTTAATTTGTTTCATCACTGTTCTCTTACTTACCTGCTTACTTACTCAGAGTCAAAATCTAAATGTTAGATGTCTAACTGTTCGTGAACTAAATATACAACTGTGACTTCCTCTCTGTCAAGAATCAATATCTTTTTCTTTACTGCACATATCAAAAAAGGATTGAAGCCCCCTTCCGTGCTCCAATCCTTCTGCTATTACATCGCTAGCCTGAGTCTGGATTACCGTCTTTACACCGAAAGGAAAAGTACCCCTCTCTTCCTCCCACTCTTCTGCTTCATGCCACCCTACACTCTATTGTGCTTTCTTCCGCAGTTGACTGTTATACAGCTCACTATAAAATCCACCCTGTTTCAGCAGTTCACCATGTGACCCCTGCTCCAGCAGTCTCCCATCCTTAAGTACCAGAATCCGGTCTGCCTGACGAATCGTATTCAGCCTGTGGGCAATGACAAAGCTGGTGCGGCCATGCATCAGACGTTCCAGCCCCTCCTGAATTTTGATCTCAGTCACCGTATCAATGCTGCTGGTCGCCTCGTCCAATACCAGAATGGATGGATCAGCCAGGATCGCCCGGGCAATAGCTAGCAATTGCTTCTGTCCTTGGCTAATGCCGCTCCCATCCGCCTGAAGCACCCGGTCATACCCGTTCTTCATTCGCATAATAAAGGAATGTGCATTCGCCAGCTTGGAGGCAATCTCCACTTCTTCATCGGATGCATCCAGACGTCCGAACCGGATATTTTCGCGAATCGTTCCCTGGAACAAAAATGAATCCTGCAATACAAACGCCATGTGCGACCTCAGGTTTTCCCGCCGAATAGTTGTCACCTTGTGCCCATCCACCGTAATCGTTCCACTTGTCGGGTCATAAAAGCGGGATAAGAGCTGAATCAGCGTTGTTTTCCCTGCTCCTGTTGGACCGACCAGCGCAATCATCTCGCCCGGCTTCGCTTCAAAACTGATGTCACGCAAAATATCACGACCCTCATCATATCCAAAGGACACCTTATCGAACCGAACGTTGCCCAGCATGTGATCCAAGGCAATGGCAGCCCCTTCATCCTTGGATTCCTCATCCTCATCCAGCACCTCGAACACCCGCTCTGCCCCCGCGATCGCAGACAACAGCGTGTTCCACTGATTCGCCAGATCGTTCAACGGACGTGTGAATTGACGCGCGTATTCTACAAAAATAATGATGACCCCTACCGTAACGGAACCCTGTATCGCCAAAATACCGCCAATCCCCGCTACGATTGCAAAGCTCAGGTTGTTGAGTCCGTTCATCAGTTTTGGAATAAAACCTGAAATCGTCTGTGCCCAGAATGCGGAAATGCGAATGCGCATGTTACGCTCTTCAAACCCCCGAATCACCCTTTCTTCCTGCGAAAATGCCTTGATGATCCGTTGCCCGGATAACGTTTCCTCAATATAACCGTTGAGTTCACCCAGATTACGTTGCCGTTCTTTGAAAAGCGGTCCCGTTCTGCGCGTTATCCAGCGCATCCCCAGAGCCATTAGAGGTACAACAATAAATGTGAGTAACGTGAGCAACGGGCTGAGCCACAACATCACACCTAATGTGCCAATTAGCGTTAACACACTCGAAAAAATCTGAATCGCTGAGCTGTTCAGCGTACTGCTAACGTTCTCAATATCGTTGGTGACCCGGCTCATAATCTCACCTTGCTGACGCTTCCCAAAGAAAGGAATCGGCAGCTTATGCAGATGAGCAAACAGGTCATAACGCATACGGAATACCGTCTCCTGAGCAATCTCAATCATCCAAATATTCTGGAGCCAGGATGTGAGCGAAAAGAGTACATACACCGCTGCCAGTCCAAGCAGAAACCAGGCCCAGCTTGAACTGGTCGCTTCTCCCGCGATAAATTGGTCAATGGCTATACCGACCATATAAGGCCCAAGCAGAGCCAGAGCAGAACTGGCAAATACCATTAACAGCACAAGCGAAAGCTTGACCTTGCGGCGTGAGAGGTAACTCCAGATTCGTCCGAGCGTGCCTGACCAGTTTTTGGCTCTTGCTTTCGGTTTACCCTGCCCCCCTGAACGGAGTGACTCGGAATCCAGAACAGGCCGCGGCTGACGGAAAGGCTCAATGAATGCTTTGAACATACTGTGCGCCCTCCCCATATTGTGATTCATGAATTCGGCGGTATAACTCCGACGACTCCATCAAGTCTTCGTGTTTTCCCTGTCCAATCAACCATCCATCATCCAGGAGCAGAATCAGATCGGCAGAAGTGGTTGAACTGATCTTCTGCGTAATAAGAAACGTTGTACAGGAGAGGTCTTCAAGTGCATCTAGAAGCCTGCCTTCGGTAGCTACATCTAGCGCACTTGTACTGTCATCCAGAATAAGAATGCTTGGACGGCGTACCAATGCTCTCGCAATGGAGAGGCGCTGCTTTTGCCCACCCGAAAGGTTAACCCCCCTCTGACCGAGCAACGTATCATATCCGTTCGGCAACTGCTCGATGGTCTCATGAATCTGAGCCCGTTTTGCCGCTTCCACAATCTCGTCCATCGTGGCATCTTCTCGTCCCCAAGCAATGTTTTCACGCACAGAACCCGTGAATAGTACGACTTCCTGAGGGACGTAACCAATCGCCTTACGAAGGGTCGGCAGATCCAGTTCGGATGCATCTGCAGCATCAATACGCACCTCACCTTGTTCTTCCGTATACAAGCGTGGAATGAGTTGCACCAGAGAGGATTTTCCTGATCCGGTAGCCCCCATAATAGCAATCCGCTCACCTGCTTTTGCAGAGAACGTAATATCTTCCAGCACTTTAATGTCACTGTTGGGATAACTGAAACCAACTCCGCGGAACTCAACTTCACCTTGTACGGTACGCTGCTCCTGCTTATGCTGTATAGAGCCAGAGCTATGCAAATGATTCAACGAACGTGTGATACCTGTATTCCCCGTAGAAATCTCCTGCTCTCTCCGTCCCGTACGATCCGTTTCTGACGTATCCTCGGTTTCAAACACTTCATTCAGACGCTGTGCTGAAGCGCTCGCCCGAGAAAAGGTGACCAGAATCCACGATAACATCGACAATGCCCCAATGGTACGTAGCAAATAGTTAATGACCGCAACGACTTCACCAACGGATGCCGAACCCGAAACGATGTCTCTCCGTCCAAACCAAAGTACGGCGATAATACAACCGTTCATCATCAGCAGCATGAATGGCATCGTGGTCTCCGTCAGGCGCAGCGCGGAGATCGTGCCTTTCATCAGCTTGCCGCTGAAGCTGGCAAAGCGTTCAATCTCGTGGCCCATCCGTACAAAAACACGGATCAGCCGGATGCCTGTCAGATTCTCCTGGATGACACCGTTCACGGCATCCAGTCTGCGTTGCACATTACGGAACAGCAGCGCTGCTTTTTTTAGCATCCAGATCACAACAACGAGCAACACCGGCATCATGACAACAAGTAGCCATCCCAATCGCGGACTGACCACCACTGCCATAATCATGCTACCGATCACCACGAGCGGAACACGGGTCATGAAGCGAAGACTCATAAAGATGGTATCCTGCACCTGGGTCACATCCCCGGTTAACCGGGTGATTAGCGATGATGTCGCAAAACGGTTAAACACGGCATAGGAAAACGTTTGCATCTTGTCATACAGCTTCTCTCGCAGATCATACCCGAATCCAAGACTCGCATGAGAGGCAAAAAATGAACTTGCAATCCCGGCGGCAAATGCGATGACCGCGCTGCCAACCAGCACGCCACCCCACATCCATACGACGGCCAGGTCTCCCTGCTGGATGCCATTATCAATGATTTTAGAAATCAGATAAGGCTGGGCCAGCTCCACCGTTAATTCAATCAGCATCATAACTAACGCTGCAATGGCGGCGACCCGGTACTTTTTCAAGTGAACGAACAGCTTGAGCATTCCCATTCCTCCGGCCCGGAGCACGTTACTGGCGATACTGCATCCCTTTCGCACCATTAGCTCCGTTATTCTCTTTCTTTAAAGCTATGTAAAATTTCACGTAACCAATACGACTATTATATCGCATTTTCCATCTCCACATCGTTATGTTCTTCTCATTCTTAGTATTAACCTCAAATTTTAACCTGCAATCGAATCCTGAAGAACATGCTGATTTTATCAAAATAAAAATACCCAAGGCAGCGCGGCCCGTTGCCTGGGCATCCTTTTACAGCTGTTTTAACGCGGTGCCCACGTATTCACGGCGCTCTTTCACATACGTGCGAATCTTCTCCGGCTCATTCAGAAAGACATTCATAGGCCACTTCATATAGGGGTCGTTCCCTACATCTTCCCGGATTTCATCATGCAATCGATATACCAGCGGCATGATTCTTTTCTCCGTAAAGGCACGCTCCAAATGTTGTTTCATCAGCTTCTTATACTGCTCACGGAACGTACGGAATGCGAGTAGCCGCCCCGTAAGTTTATTGTACCCCTGAATGCGAACCAAATTGGGATTGACCTTAGCGCCGTAACAGTTTCTCCCCCAGGTTCCTTCGTAATCCCAAGGTAAAATTCCATATTTTCCACTTTTCACTTTTTCGTACCATGTATAGTTCTGATGAAATCCGTCAAAGTTGCCTGTCAGCACAGCCCCGCTCAGCCATCGCAAATAGTTGTCAATATCCACCCGCGATTGTAAAAAACGAAACAGATCCATCTTGGACTTCATATTCAATTGTTGAATAAACCTGTGCAGCCTTCGGCGGTCCTCTGTATTGCCGCGGATCAGGCTGTATCCAGACAACTGGCTGTTTTCTGAATGAGATGATCCGGTGGATAATGCAAAATTGGCGTTGTCGTTTACGGCATAGAATATACTCCGGACAGGCATTCTACGCTGGCGAAAAAAAGAAGACTTCACTCCTTCGATTCTTACATACACCCCTGCGAGTTGATCATTGAGATACAGCACACAGTGGCGCGTATCAGGCGCCGGAACTCCAATCGATTCAAAGAATTGAAATGAAAGTGCATTCCGCAGCAGTGAAGGGTCATCATATTCCGCATTAAAGTGGAACGTACGGCTTGCCGTACGAATCTCGAATGATTTTTTCTCATAAGCGCGCGTATGTCCACCCCGGTACCGAATTCGAATGGGAAGCTGCTTGCCGTCCATCTGCATCGTGCCGTTCACAAACGTTTCTGACCATATGTTCGATGTTAATCGCTGGTATTCTTTCGCCGACACATGGATGTGGTAGACAGGTAGAGTCATTTCCATCCGCCTTTCGGTCACCTGTGAGTTAAGCCCGTAGGCTATTACATCATCCTATGCACAAAGACAACAGACCGTAAGGGCGAATGCACAGCCCATTTATGGAACCATCCGCGAAGTCACAATGTAGATTTGCTGAAAACATATCACACTAATCTATAAATTACTATTTTTCTCATAGATTACTGCCAATTTGCTATACAAATGGTTGTCTGCTGGTTCCTTAGATGCTAGGTACACATATGATTAAACTACAGACAGACTCCAATGACGAGTGGCAGGGATTCAACGAACAACCGTCGGGCGGCCTATCTGAACTTATATCTGGGAAGGGGCAAAATACAATGTCTATGAATGGTCAGGGAATGAGAGGTTTGGTTGGAAGAGAAGTCAAGATTAATCGTGGTGGACCCGATGCAATCCAAGGTACTTTAATGGATGTACGCTGGGACTACATGGCTGTGAGCTGCAAAGAAGGTATGGTGTATGTGAACGATGCTCATGTCAAAAGTATTACCGACACAGGTCGTTCCGGCGGAGCCAGAGGACCTATGGGGAATCCGATTCCAGCGAACACATTACTTGGCGTCATGCAAGCACTTCGCTTCCGTCCTGTACAGATCAATCGCGGAGGCCCGGAAAAAGTGGAAGGCATCCTGGCCGATGCCAACCAGAGTCAATTAATTCTGACTTTAAAAAATCAGGAGATCATCCGTATTCCTTTACAGCATGTGAAATCCGTCTCCCTGGTTCGCGGAAGCAGCAACAACAATAGCAATAACAGCGGCAACAACGGTAAAAACACAAGCCAAGGGAATAAAACACAAAATACGCAGTCCGGCGGCAATCGTTCCCAAGGGAATCGCAGTGCAGGCAACCAAGCGTGCGGAAATAAATCTCAGGGAAATAAATCGGGCAACAACAAGTCGCGTGGCAATCAGTCTCACGGGAATAAATCGGGTGGTAACAAATCACGGGGAAATCAATCTCGCGGAAATAAGTCTGGTGGCAAACGGTAATTTGAGAACAACAAGAAGCTAAGTTACTACCAGTTTAAAGGGGGGAATGATCATGCTGATCTTTATCGCAATCGTCTTGACAGGTGCGCCTTTGTATTGGATCGTTATGCCGGGAAGGCCTACTTCGACTCATGAACATCTGAAACAGTCTTCACAAGGACTTCTCCCCCTGGGAGGTGAATCACAGTAAATGCCTGATTACCAGTTGTGGTTAACCTTCGGGGTATTTATCATCACTGTCATTTTCCTGATGTGGCGTCCTGGCGGATTAAATGAATCGATTCCCACTTCGCTTGGGGCGCTACTTCTTATCCTGACCGGTGTAAGCAGTTTGGGGCATATCCTGGGCATTTTCGAAATTGTATCTGGCGCAGCGATTACGATTCTCTCCACCATTGTCATGTCCATTATTCTGGACAGCATCGGCTTCTTTCGCTGGATCGCTGTAAACATGATTGAAAAGGCACGTGGTTCCGGCTTCCGATTGTTCTGGCTGATTCTATTACTTTGTTTTCTCATGACTATCTTCTTCAATAACGACGGCAGCATTCTGATCACTACCCCCATCATCATTCGAATCTGTTCCATGTTACGTCTGAAAATTCACCAGCAGTTGCCTTACCTCATCTCCGGTGCACTCATCGCTACAGCTTCCAGCGCTCCGATCGGACTCAGTAATCTCGCTAATCTGATTGCCTTAAAAATGGTTGGATTAAACCTGAACACCTACACTCAGATGATGTTTGTACCATCCATGCTCGGAATTATCGCCATGACTTTGCTGTTACTCTATTATTTTCGCAGAAGCATACCCAAAGTTATTCATCACTTCCCCGTATCCATGCAAAATTCATCTGGATCAGGCTATCATCCACTGCAGACAACAGAATTTGAATCGGATAACTCCAAAACGAATGTAGACTGGTGGTTGTTCCGTGTCTGTATCGGGATTGTTGTATTGATCCGGGCAGGATATTTTCTCGCTGAGCAATTCGGTGTACACATGGAGATTGTCGCCATTACCGGTGTGGTTCTGATGCTTGCTGTACGGTGGTATCGTACACGATCCGGACTGAAAGATGTCGTCACACAGACACCTTGGCATATTCTTCTCTTTGCTTTCAGCATTTATATTATTGTGGACAGTCTTCACCGAGCCGGGATGACAACATGGATTACCGAATTCACAGGCCCGATTGCAGAAAGAGGCAATGCAAGTCTTATTGCCGTATCCGGGTTGTTACTAACGGTGCTCTCCAATTTGTTCAACAACTTGCCCTCGGTCATGATCGGAACATTCGCCGTTACTGACCTTCATTTGAGTGATACTCAACTTCATCTAGCATATCTCGCTAATATACTAGGAAGTGACATCGGAGCATTATTAACACCCATAGGCACACTTGCCACCTTAATTTGGATGTATATATTACGGACCCACCATATTCGAGTCTCATGGAAACAGTATATGAAAGTAACCTTCATTGTGATACCCATCAGTTTAATTATCAGCCTATTTTCCTTATATATCTGGGTGGCTCTACTGTATTGAGAGGAGGTATACTGTGAAATCTGCAATGATGTGGTTAGGTAAAACGATTGAGTTTGAATTGTCCGGCTGCAAGCTGCCTATTCAGGGCGAGGTCATTGATGCAGGGGAGGATATTATCGTTGTCTATGGTAATCAGCGCTACATTTATGTGCCGCTTCATCATATTCAAACGATGCATTTTACGAAATCAGAGGAAACTTCTACTAACATGGACGTGCCTGCACCTGATCCCGAAATGGACCATGACAACATCTCTTATCGAAAAGTACTAATGAATGCTCGCGGAAGATTTAGTGAAATTTCCATTGGTGGGCGCACGCTGCATGGTTATATCACCAGCATCATGAACGATTATTTTATCTTCTATTCTCCTTTGCATCATTCGGTCTATGTTTCCATCCATCATCTGAAATATATTATCCCTTCTCCCTCCAATAGCAGACCCTTTGCGATGGAACATCAACATTTCCCCATACAGCCATCATCCATCTCACTCTCTCGCACACTCGATCAACAGCTGCAAAAAATGGCAGGAGAACTCGTCATCTTAAATCTGGGTTACAAACCTGAACAGACAGGATTGCTCAAAAGTATCAACGACAAGTTGCTTGAAGTTATTGATGCAGATGGTTCCACACGATTCATGCACACCAGCCATGTTCAAACGCTTCACTTACCTTAATGGTTAAAATAGAAGGCAAACAGGGATATTCCAAGGTTCGCACGATGACCCGGTATATCCCTGTTTCATGTCTTTTTTGCCGACCCTAACTTGAAAATGACGATAACCCTGTAAATCTAGTGACTCATTATTCCATTTATCCGCTCGCATCTATACTCGTTTATCTGTATCCTCGCGGTTTAATTGTCTATAAATTGCCTATTTAATTCCTTTAGCTTTCGCCATATGATCAGCCCGAATCTGATGATCCGTTGAATTCACTGTATTGAGCATGTTCCAGATCGCCTGAGTGTCCTGTTCTTGATACAAGGTCTCCGGAAGTTCTGTCTCCAGTCGTTCTGTTTTGCGCTGAATGGTCTCCACCAATTCATGATCATAAATAATCATTTCATCGGAATTGACATACCTTACGGCTGGATCAACACTGATCCGGCAACGGTTTGTGAACGTCACCATGGAAACTAGCCGAACACGTTTGTAATCCCCGAGATGTGCCTGAATCGCTTCAACATGGGCGCGGTGCTGCATGAGCGGATTATACATTTTGACCCTGCTGCTGCTCACTGACCAATTCGCTTCGCGGCGGCCCCCACGAATCTCTCCAGTTGTCAGATTCCGGGTTTCGATGACAAAGATCGCCCGCGGGCCAATCACGACATGATCAATCTGGGAATATCCCGAACGTGACTTGGGATTCGTAACCAGCAGATCATTCAACACTTTATATTCACTGGGCAAACCAAGCAGTAATTCGGCGGTTGTAGGTTCTTGCGGTGCGCTGATCCAATCAGCTTCGGACTTCTTCTTTTTGCGCCGACTACGGGACAGACGTGGAGGAATTGCTGTAACTGGCGGCAGAGCCGAAGCTGCAACAGAATCGGTAAGCGGGCTCACAAGCTCTGGCTGCGTCTTGAACAGAGACCAAATTTTCTTGAACATGGGCAAGCTCCGTTCTATTTGGAATGGTTACTGGAATATGGCTTATGAATTATGGTTTAAGGAGTATTGTTTATGAATTATGTAGATGTTTAGTACCGTATAGCATGTAAAGCCCTATACCTTATGTCGGATAAAGTCGAACAAAAATAAAGAGACGTTTGCCAAATTCACTGATTCGTTAAATGTGCACGACAGTATATACCCAAACCTGCGACTTTAGACGCACATCAAGTTCACAATAAGTCCATATCAAATCCATATCAAGTTTATTTCAAAATATACAGAAAAAGCAGCATCCCCTTTTTCCTAAGCAAAAGAGTCCGCTGCTGTCTTCCCATGTTCATCTTCTAAGACTGGAGATAGTATGTGTACAGCACTTGCGTGCCTTTCTCGTCCAAGCCATTCTTCGATATTTCCTGATAGAGCGATTCCGCCAGAGCCAGTCCCGGCGTGTTCATGCCCATCGCTTGAGCAGACTCCAGGGCAATGCCCATGTCTTTGATAAAATGTTTCACATAGAATCCAGGCTCATAATCGCCTGCGATCATGCGCGGACCCAGGTTGCTGAGGGACCAGCTTCCGGCTGCACCGGTCGCAATACTCTTCAGCACATTTTCCGCGTCCAGTCCCGACGTCTTGGCATAGGCAAGTGCTTCGCATACGCCGAGCATGCCAGAGGCGATAGCAATTTGGTTGCACATTTTGGTATGCTGTCCGGCGCCCGGCTTGCCTTGCAGCACAATGTTGGTGCCCATCTGCTCAAAAATCGGACGCACCGCTTCAAAAGCTTCTGCGTCCCCCCCCACCATAATGGACAGCCTGCCGTCCCGTGCGCCGATATCGCCGCCGGATACAGGCGCGTCCAGTGCATGCAAACCTTTAGCCTCCGCAGCTTCGGCGACGCGCGCAGCCAGCAGCGGGCTGGAAGTGGTCATGTCAATCAGGGTTGAACTTGGTTTGGCATGGGCAACAAGCCCGCCTTCTCCCAGATAAATCTCTTCAACATCCTTGGGATAACCGACCATGGTGATAATCACATCACAAGCAGCAGCCAGTTCTGCCGGCGTTTCATGCCAGACAGCCCCTTCCTTCACGAGCGCTTCTGCCTTAGCGGCAGTGCGCGTGTATACATGAAGCGGATAGCCTGCACGCTGAATGTGACCAGCCATGCTTTTTCCCATAACGCCTGTTCCAATAAACCCTACTTTAATTTCTTCTGGTGATTTAGTTGAATGTGTCATCAAAGGTTTCCTCCCTGTTCTTGAGTGATCCATAGTGATTTCGAGTGTTACTTAATGATATTAAGTGCTGCAAATGATATTGAGTGCTGCAAGTGCTTGTCCATAGCTCTGTTGAAGCGGATGCGGATACTGCGGCGAGCGCGGACAGGGATACCGATGCGAGTGAGAAGTGGATACTGGTGCCAACAAGGGTACCTGTGACCTGTGCGAGTCATTCTCTAACGATTACCAGGAACGCTATTTGAGCAATATCACACCTTGTTATATTCTAACGATCTCAGGAGACCTTATTTCGGAGAATTGGTTCAAAAATGGGCGTTAATCTTGTGTTTTCAGCAAAATAAGGCTTCTGGTGATCGTTAGAATTCCAGAACTCCCCATTTCGCTTAAATAAGCTCATCTGAGATCGTTAGAATATTTAAGTGGTGAGGGAGCACCTTAACCTACAACTCAATTCAAAATTCACTCCTAAACTCTGAATCCTCCCCAATAATCCTCATCCTGCATAGCCTGATGGATAGCTCATTCCTTATGCCTTATTCCTTACACACGATACCTTATACTCGATACCTAACTTATACTTCATACTTCACTTCTCATCCCTTATACTCCATACCTTGACCTGTCCCTTATATCGTATATGTTATAGCTTTCTTTCCCCTTCGTCCATCTCGGGCTGATTTTTCTGTGAAAAAATCTGAAAAACGAATCATTTTCTCATAGACTGTACAATCTAACGAAAACACATCGAAATGGGAGGGGATGGACATGGGTCAGGAAAAAGGACAGATCACCATCTGGTTGTCCATCTCCATTATTTTGCTCAGTGCCGGACTGGTCTGTCACGTCTTGTCTGTCCCCGCCATTCTGGAGGTGGCCGGAAGAGATGGCTGGCTCTCTGTTCTCGCTGCAGCGCCATTGTTCATGCTGTTCCTGGGTATGATGTACATCATTATCCGCCGTATTCGCGGACAGCGCTTGACCGATTGGATCACGCGTGAGTTCGGCGTCGTTCCCTCCTGGATCTTTCGCATTACTGCGGTCTTGTTGCTCTTCTCGCTAGGGACACACACCTTATATGAAACCACCAACTGGACGGTATCCACCTATCTCCCGTTTACACCGACCTATGTGCTGGCTGGTGGAGGTGCTCTGGTTGCTGCCTGGTCAGCAGCCAAAGGCATTCGTTCGATTGCCATGACATCCAGTATTCTATTACCTCTGGTCATTCTGCTTGGCTACTTTGTCATGTCGGCCAATATGAAATACAAAGATTACAGTCAGCTCTTCCCCATCATGGAACATGGCTGGACTCCCGTCATCCGAGGAATGATCTACTCTCTAGCGGGACTTATGGAGATCTGGGTGCTGATGCTCTTCCAACATGACATTAAAGGCAAACTACGCTGGTGGCATGTGTTGTTGCTCGGCCTCTTCATGATCAGCATGGCGCTGGGGCCTACGCTCGGAGCCATTGTCGAATTCGGGCCAGAAGAAGCGGCGAAACAGCGGAATAGTCCATACGAACAATGGAAACTCGTCAATATCGGCAAGCTGTTTCAACACGTTGATTTTCTCTCGATCTACCAGTGGCTTAGTGGTTCCTTTGCACGTGTTGCCATCTCCATGTACCTGATTGTTGATCTGCTGGATATACGCAGACCTAAGAAACGCTACATTACCATCCTCTGTCTCACGCTGATCATGTGCGCTTTGGCTATTCAGTGGTGGCGCATTGATTACATTGATTATTATGTCGATCACATTCAATTTCCAGCCATGCTCTCTTACGTGGCAATCATCACCACTCTTTTGACACTGGCCGCTCTTATTCATAAAAAGGACAAGGAGGCTCCTGCTCATGGCTCAGACGCCGCGAACGAAACCAACCCGTTCAGGGACTAAACCGTTCCGTATGGATCAGCATCATCTGGAAACTTTTTTTGCAGGCTCCG
This sequence comes from Paenibacillus amylolyticus, assembly GCF_003719335.1. Classification (GTDB taxonomy): domain Bacteria; phylum Bacillota; class Bacilli; order Paenibacillales; family Paenibacillaceae; genus Paenibacillus; species Paenibacillus amylolyticus_D. The sequence continues at coordinate 179,745 of NZ_RIAS01000002.1, read as the reverse complement.
ATGATGTTATTATCGACAGCCACCGGCTTGGTGACGGACAGATGAAGCTGGTTGTCGCTTATTGCAGTGGCATGGTCGATACACAAATTATCCATGACATCATCTTGCCAGAGATGAAGCGAACCTACGAGATCACACATTTCATACGCAAGTCTGACATTGAAAAAAATATTAACCTGCAATGGAACAGCATTGACCTTGATGATGCGCAGTATGGAACAGAGCTAATATCGCTTCGTGTTTTTGAAGGGCATCTGCTCCTATGCCTTCCCTCTCTGCAGACCATGTGGAGCATCGATATCTCCAATATGGCTACACGAACACCAGAAGAGTCAACGACAGAAGTCTCGATCCGCGGAGCAAGGGATGGTTTTATTGAACCACTTGCAGTCAATGTATCCTTGATCCGTAGCCGGTTGCGTACGGCTGAACTTGCATGCAGTATCGAACTTATCGGATCACGTTCAGCAACCAAAGTGGCTCTGATGTATATGAAAAACATTGCCAACCCAGCGTTGATCAAGGATATAAAACATCGTCTCCATGCCATTCAAACCGAACGTCTTATGACGGCAAATGATCTGGAAGAGTTGCTCTCACCTGCCAAGATCACCTTGTTTCCCTTGACGCATTACACGGGCAGACCTGATTTTGCATCGGAGTGCTTGCTGAGCGGTCGCTTCGTTCTGATCGTAGACGGTAATCCCAGTGTGATTATCGGGCCTGTAAACCTTTTTCTGCTACTCAAGTCACCAGAGGATGCCAGCTTCCCCTTCCTTCCGGTGAATATGGGTCGCTTGCTTCGATTCATCGGTCTATTTGTCACTATATTTTTGCCCGGTTTCTATATCGCGCTGACTTCTTTCCACATGGATCAAATTCCGTTTCCCCTCGTCGCGACGATATCTGTCGGCCGCATGGGGCTTCCCATGGAGTCTGGCATTGAGATGTTTCTCATTATGCTGCTCATGGAGCTGTTCAGGGAAGCCGGCGTCCGTTTGCCTAGCGCCATTGGACAGACGCTAACCGTCGTTGGTGGTCTGATTATCGGAGATGCAGCCATTCGGGCCGGTATGGTCTCTCCGCTCATGATCGTCGTCATCGCCGTTACCGTTGTAGCTGGAGCAACCATTGTCAATCAAGTCATGACCAGTTCTATACTCATTTTGCGCTTTCTTTGCTTTATCTTGGGAGCGACACTGGGGATTTACGGGTTCATTCTGTCCATGATCCTGTTTCTGATCTACCTGACGGACTTGAAATCGTTTGGAATCCCTTATCTTACGCCCTTAACACCGCTCAATTTCAAACAAGCCATTGCCTCACTATTCAAAGTCCCGACGGGTTTGGGGAAACGCAGACCTGTCTACCTGGAGACACAAAAACCGCGCAAGGATGGCAAAGGTCGATGAGCCGCATATTACACCGCTGGTTGCTTGGCATGTTAAGTCTATCGCTTTGCCTCATGACCACGGGATGCTGGAGTGCATATGAGATTCAGCAGGTGGATTATGCCAAGGCAATTGGCATTGAATATAAGGACGGCATGTATCATATTTACGTGCAAACTCTTGATTTTTCAAGTATAGCCAAAACGGATAATTCAGGTAAAACAGCCGAATCCCCTCCAATCTGGGTCGGACATGCTCAAGGGAAAACGATGAGCCTCGCCATGAACGAATTATGGCGTGCATCTCAGCTCCACATTGCCTGGGGGCATGTGACAGCCATCGTCATGGCAGAGAGCGTGCTGAACAATCGGCACATCCAGGATGTGTTTGACATGCTCGGACGATTCCCGGAAGCACGGTATACCACATGGGTATACGGTACACGGGAGCCTTTGCTGGATATTCTGAGCACCGCTTCGATCTACAACTTGTCTCCACTGGACAGCATCCTGCACAATCCGTTGCCCAGCTACCTGGAAAATTCGCTGTTTGCACCTGTACTCAGCTTTGAACTGATTGCCAAGCACAATGATCCCGCAACCACGACGTATCTGCCTGTCATTGCCTTAAACAAGGACTTATGGCTGCAAAATAAAAAGGAACATGACTTGTTTCTGATTGAAGGAGCTTATTTCGAAAGGATGGGAGAAAAGTTCAATTTTTTGTCGCGAGACGAATTGTCTGGCTATCACTGGTTGATTAAAGGCATGCGCCGGGCTCCTCTATTGGTTCAAAAAAATGGTGTAATCTATGGGGCACTCAGTGTCGGTCTGCCCACAATAAAAATCGAACCGATCATTCGGGGAGAGAAAGTTACCTTTCGAATTGATGCCAAATATCTGACTGCACTGTATGAATATCTCGTCCCCATGACATATGACGAAATGACCCGAGTAAGCGAGGATACACTGAAAGAGCAGATCATGAAGACCTATCGAAATGGATTAAAACGGGGAGTCGATGTATATGGTCTACAAGAAAAACTGTATCGCAAAAACCCAAAACTGTGGCACAAGTTATCCGGGAATGGGGAAAACCTGATTCTCACGGAGGATTCGATTGAAACTTTAAATATTCACCTGACGATTCCGTATACTGGGAAATACAAGAGGAAAGTGTGATGAAAAAAACCTTCTGCTGATAACCAAACATGTTCAGCAGGAGGGCATTTAAACATCGTCTTTTCAGCGTAGATATGGGTATGTAGGTAGGGGATGTGCAATCCAGTCCTGCAGCCGGGCAAGCAACAACCGTTGTCATCAAGCCTCGGAGCGTAAACGTTGCACCTGCTCCAGCACCCAACCGATGATGACTGCGAAAGATACGCCAAACAGTAAAATCGGGAAGTTGTAGTATAGCGTATTCGTATATTGGTTCAGCCAGCCAAAACGATACACTGCCGATTCCGGGTCATGTGTATAACCGTTAAGCTGCACACGCAAGTCTTCAAAGATGTAGATCTCCCAGAAGACAGACAATACACACAATGCTGCGGCTACAACACTGACCACCGCATTGCCCCATCTCCCCCAGTACTCACGTTGGTCGTAGAACCACCATTTCGTTACATACGCCGTCCAGAAACATAAGATCAGAAAGGTAAGTACGGATGGAAATAATGCCAAAATACCCAGATTGCCATTCCCAGATACCCCTTTGCCCAATTCATGCTTAATGGTCATTCCATCTACGGCAAAAACCATAAGCACATTCCATACGAGGAAGATAAGATACGGCTTGTTAATGCGTTTGATCGCCTTCATTCTATCCTCTCCTCTCCCGGTTTACTTCCAATAATAGTCCATCACTCGTAATCGAGTAACGAGAATCAGGAGCCCGCCCTCCTCCTTGTTTAACCTATGTTGAACATCGATGCCCTGCCTGGTTACTTTCTATCATTCCGAATAAGGATGTATCCTTTAAAAATCAGGCATGTTTTTGGAAAAAATAGCTCATACTACCTTCAGGAAATTATTGAAGGAGTGACAACATGAGTTTAAAACGCATCGTTGCTATTGGAGCGATTCTGGCATGTACATCTCTAGTTTGGGGATGCGGTAACGGCAACAACAGCAATAACATGCCTACTGCCGAGCAAACGAACCCGAACGAACAACAAACCCGAAGCTGGGGAGATCCCAAACGGTTAGAAGCTTCTCACCTAGAAGCCCTGGAAAGAATGGAGAAAGATCATATCCATCGCATGGTTTCTCTGAGCGTCAACACGGATGGCGATCAGGTCATGACAACGCTGGAGCGTTCAAGTCAAAAACTTGAAGAAATGAGACCACTCGCCGAGATGCTCCAATATGAAGGCCACCCTGCTTTGTTACAACGAATTCAGGAAATGTCAGGAGATATTGAGGGCTCCAAAAATGCAGTCACCGAAATGAAAAACAATCCTCCGTCCGGAAAAATTAAAATCCAGTCTGCGAAGACAGATGCCCTGCAACACATCAACAGTTTTCGTGACTACCATGAATATGTACAAGGTCAGGTCAAGGTGATGAATAAGTAACAACAAGCCTCTTTTATCTCAGGCCAGCCACATATATTATAAATAGTTAGACTCGGAGCCTTTGATCTGCCGATTCTAACTATTTCTTCGTTATCGTCATATCCATGGTTAATGAGACATTCGTCTTGCTCTGCGATCTTCCCGATCTGCTTCCTCCATCTTACGCATATATCGTTTGAGTTCCTCTTTATGGGCTTCAAGTTCGGCAAGTTTAGTGGAGGCTCCTTCTACAAAAGACTGCATTTTGGAGGTTAATTCGGTTGCCGATACCCCTACCCAATCCTGCTTTAATCTTCCATGGATCGTTCGCATTTTCTGTTCCTGTTGCATAAGCCGTTGTTGTAACTGTTCACATTGCTGAACTGCTCTTCTTAAGTCTGATAAGGATACGGAAATTCTGCCCATGTCCTTCCTCCTGTTAGTCTGATAAGATACCTTGTTCCTTACTGCTGGTCTGCAATCACAAAATCTTCTCGCTTACGCTCAATATAATCTGCGATCTCACTAATGGATTCCTGGTACCAACGATTGATCCGTTGCAGGGTAGCTGTCGCGTTATAGGCAATCGGAGTAAAAGACTGACTTTCACTTGTGGAAATATGCGTCTGAAACATCTGAATCGAAGCTTGCGCATCACTGGAAAACCCAGTTAGACTCATTCTCATTTCACGAGCAGACTGTGCTAACTCTTCCGGTGTTAATTGTATCTTTCCTCCGCCTAGTCCTCCTTGATTGCCAGCAATAGCTGATATCAAAGTGCCCACTGCTCCTGAGGTAATCTTAGAGAAGGCCGCAAGAGCCTCTTGGTGCGCAGTCCACCTAGGAGAAATATCGATGGTAGCCCCTGTTTTCCGATCAATTAATGGACCAATCAAGTTCCCTTTTTCATCAAAACGATATTGTTTCATGGAGTGATACCCTTTCCCCTCATCCTTGGAAAAGGAATCCATGAGTCTGACAATGTTGCCCATTTGCAGTTTATTCAGATCAAAACCGAGTTTTAAATCATGCAGTAATATTGGTGATCCAGCCCCCAGAGGTTGAAACGGGATTTTCAGCTGTATTTGGAATTTCCAATTTTGATACATGGCATTGGCCGACTCGAAATCTTGCCCTTTATATACGGTAACACCGACATGTCTTTCATATTCAACTAATCCACCCGCACCTACAGAGTCATTGGGATGAACAACATTAAGTATTTTGTTATCGAAGTATCCTTCGTTAACCTTGGCAATACTGGCATCATCCAGCAGATTCATCACACTTGGGGCACTATAGGTCATCCCGGATACATCATTCCGTGCGGCAACATATTGAGCTAAGCCACCACCGAGAGAATGACCTGTTACCGTAATATCGGAGTCAGGATATGCTTTCTGTACCACCTCATATAGTTCCTCGGCTTGGTGAAACTGATTGTTCTCCCAAGACATTTTATCCATAAGAAGTTTGAAGGGACTATTTTTAAAAATGTTATGGCGTTCCGGGTCAGTTACTGCATCTTCGAGTCTTCTAGTTCTGCCACCTAAAACATCGAAGGCATCTGTTTCCCAATCCGCAGCCATATCAGTAACATTACCTCCTGGTTCTGTTCCACGATAACCTATAACAATCTGGTCTGTTTGATCATTCTTCAAAACAACAGCGTCGAATCCGGATCTTCTATGAAGTTTGGCTCCATCCGGTTCAATCACTTTCCAATTCGCTGAGTCAAGTGTATCCGGGTAATCTCCTGCCTTCATATTAAGATAAGCCAGCTCCGAGATTTCCTTATAGGTTTTATCACTGATATATATATCCATAAGCTTATCCTTCCTGTGTTTACTGATTCCAAAAGTTAAAGTATATTATTTAAGTGTCAAGTTCACACATATAGGGGGTTGAAGAATATTTTCAAAAAAATTCAATATATATCAACTTTATTAATCATCTTGGCCTTTATAGTCGGAGGATGTAATACCTTTCCCAATCAAGATCAGGTTGTTGAAAAAGCCACACAAGTGGGATATCAATATTTCATTGACCACTACAATACAGAAGTGAATTTCACAGATCATAAATTTATGCCAAAGGATCTTAGTCACAATGTGAATTTGAGTGGACACGTTAAAGATAATCAAGAAGTATCAATCAGTATACTAATTGATTACGATACGTTTGAGGTACAAACAGCTGTTGTACCCAAAGAACTTTTAGATAAGAAAATCAAGTAAACAATCTATTCAAACTATTCAAAGTTTAAGAGGTTCTGAAATTTATAACAGGAAGCTGATGCTAGAGATGCACTCTTATCGTTTTCGTCCTTACCTCTGGCTATTCCTCTCTATCATGAGTCTCACCCTAATTTGTGGTTGCATGTCCAGCGAAAATAAGGAGATCATCCAAAAGGCTGAGGAAGTAAGCTTGGTTTATTTCAAAGAAACCTACGACATTGACGTTGTGTTTACAGATCATAAGTTCATCCCCGCGGATCTGTCCCATACGGTTTCACTGACAGGGTATGTACAAGGCCACAAAGATCAGGAAATTTTTGCAATGGTTGATTATGATACATATACGGTAAAAACCGGTTCAGTACCTGATGAGATCAAATTCTCTAAATAGAATATAATGTCCACCAGCTTGACCCTGCGAAAGAGCCTGATACTCCATCAGGCTCTTTTTGGTATAAACGCATAGGCATGCACCTATCCTACATTTTCCAAAGAAGTAGAATCATTATAGATCATCTAATACATATCGTGTATAACAACGCCCATAAATGAGTAAAAGGTCATTGTGAACCTCCTAATCTAAACCTAATTTTTTTGATTTATTCATAGGACGTTGTTACCAGAATATTAATATCAATTTCATCTTTACACGTGCTATGTCAATCCTGCTTCTTCAACGACGCACTGGGCTTCACTCCACCCAAAGGGATGCCCAAATAAATAAGCAGAAAAATACAACGGGAGCCAGTGCTCCAGCGGTAATCCATATCCATAGCTTAGCCGGTCTAGCGTTGCTCCAATACTCCTTAATCCCATTCAAACGTCCATTGCGCCAGTTCGGGGACTTTAACTGATGAATCATTCGCTGCATCACTTGCTCCCGTTCTTTCCCCTGCGGCACGTCTTCCAATGCACAACGAAGTTCTTCATATAAACGTGCCTCTTCCTGACTTGTTTGTTCTATATGTGGATTACTCATCTTCTAACCTCCCCAAATCATGATTCCTATACCTACTCAACAAACGAATCCACCCTAAAGTTTGGTCCATTTCATAAAAGTATAAGTCGACGAGCAATAAGTTCAACATTAAAAAATAGAAAAAAGCCCAAGTGTTCCTGGGCTTGTTATATTGTTCTCAGGCCTATTAAAATTTTATCCAATCCAAGTTAATTCACATGTGGTTCTACCATCTCTTACGCGGATGATCTCCAAAATGATGACCGTTAATATCACCCAGACTTTCTATGGTATCTTTATAGATCTTAATAAGGGACTGAACCTTGCGAAAGTCAGGATCTTCAGGCCCGATTCCTTCCATAAACATTCTCTGAATAATCTGTTGAAAAAAGTCCACTCTTGCCCCTAACTGTTGCTTCTCGATTTCAAGCACCTCTTCAAAACTATGATTCTCTATGTAATCCATTAACTCATCGTGCTGTGATGACCGATCATCCCACCGATGATCCCTCTCGAACTCTTCCGAATCATCTGATTGAAGATTAACCGTGGTCCGCAGCCGCGATAATACGATTTTTTCTTTGGCAAGCATCACATGAAAATCCTTGTTTTGTAACAGATCCGAAACGATCAGACGACACATCTCCCGGTTCTCAATCAGAATGCCATCAAACGGATGCAACTTCCATTCTCCATTGGAACAGAACAAATTAAAGTTAAAAAACTCACTGCCATACTTGTATTGAATGTTAATTTTGGCCTCATCAATGATTTCGAAAGTAAACTCCAGCATGTTGGGCGGCTCCTTCTTCGACTTCCAAAGTTTACCTTCATCTTATCAAAGACTTCCCGGAAAATACAGCATATTAACGTTCATTTAATTCCGCGATGGACTCTGCCTTTTCACTGCTTGCTACGACGATCAGAACACCCAAGATACCGGCAATAATAAGAGATAACATGTCCTGCCCCCTTCACGATGAAGATGTACATGTTCACAGTGTATGCAATAAACTTCAATGTATGCCCAGTATCGTCCGTATGAGATTGGAATAAACCTATGCCAATTACGGACTTGAGAGTTTCTTCTCATCGATGCAACTACAGAACAGCAAAAAGAGACGCCACGGCGCCTCTCTTTTTACAAACTATGATAAATACATAAGCTAACTTACTAGCAGCCAAGCATCGAACTAATCCAAATAAGAGCTTAACGCGTTCGCATCCGGTTGATTTTTAGCCTGAATACTGCCCGCTTTGGGAGCCTCCAGACCTAACCGTTCACTCATGCCTGCATTGAGCGCAGTCATCTTCGCTGTATAATCATTGCAACTTTCAATAATACGGCGATTCGACTGCTCCGAAAGATCCAGAGCTGACATCAAATCTCCAATAGCCTGATTAACCGATTCCATCGACATCGCCGGTTTGGCTAACAGATCATTTGTCTTTTCGGTCGTGGTTCGCAGCAATCTTGCATTCTCCTTGAACTGCTCTTCAATCGTTTTATTCGTGGCTTCCACAGCCGAAATGACCTTCTCCTGATCATTCAAAGCCATTGCAATCATAGCCGATACCGTGATCAGATTAGCCGTTTTATCAATCGCGTTGTTCACGGAATCAATCAACTTATCATTGTTATCATTAATAATATCGGTAGCCGCAATGGCCTGATTATAGAGCATAATCATCTCGGTCATGGATTGTGTACGCGTAACGACCTTGCGCAAGCCACGTTCCAAGTGAGCCTTGCGGTTCTCATTTTCCGGCTTGGCAATCTCCGCCTCGAATAGTTCCTTCAACTGATTACCAAAAACAATTTTGGTTTGCAAGTTATAGATTTCCTGAATAGAAGAGCGTTTTAATTGACGCATGCTTACAATGCTCTCTTCCAGATTGTCCTTACCATCTCTCAAACCATTAATGATACTATCAATGTTGGTTCTGACAGACTGGTAGCGATAGACATAGTTTTTCAGTGGGCTTTTGCGCAGTAATCGTCCTACAAAACTAACATTTTTGCTCTGCTGTAAGCTTTCACACTCATCGCGTAGCTTCAAGATCATCGTCGACACTTCTGCCCGATTGCCAGACATCAGATCATTCACAGGCCGGTCCAGCATTTTTAGCGTTTGGCCGGCTTTTTCTTGCGTCTTGACACCCAGTTTGCCGATATCATCCATTAGCATATCCAGTTGAACAACATCCGTCTGCGATACTTTCTGGATTAATTGGCTTGCTTCCTGGTTAATTCGCTGCTGATCATCCTGCTTCAGTTGAATATATTCCGTTGCCATCCCTAAACCTCCTCCTATAATTCGGAGCTACTATACCTTTGATGAATAAGCTCTGCTTTATTCTGAAGCTCCATTAAATCCTTATGCTCAATCGTAGATACAATCTCTGAAACCTTGGAATCCACATCCTTCAAGCCATTTAACAACATCCGGCGATTGTTGCGCTTCGCTTCTCCACTCAAACGCAGGAAGGGATTAATAAATCCATTGAGATCTTTCAAAATCAATCTTCGCATCGTATGGTTAATATCACCATTGTTTAACTCTTTCAGCGCTGGAATGACTCGTTGCAATCTGGCAAACAAAGCTAATGACTTTTCCACAATTTCATTGTCCAGTTCATTTTTTTGCCCTTCGGAGATCACCATATCCTCCAGCACTTCAAGATACTCAATGACCGGCCCAAAAACAGGGTCCATATCCGTCTGTTTATGCTTTGAACTGTCTTCGGAAGCGCTAGTCATCTCTACTTGTCCAGTTGTTGGATGGATTCGCTGATTAGCCGAACGGTCAACTGTCCCCTGCTCACTGGATGCGCTATTCAACGCTGAAGGTTCAGGGTATCGATTTGAATCCAATGTCTTCACTACGGGCTCATGTGGCCTGGATGGAATCAAGGCACCAACCATTGTAGCCAAAGCCGGGATGGCCCAGGTTACAAAATCAGGGACAAAAAAGCTGCTTACAGCGGCAAGTCCATACCCGATCAGTGCACCTAATCCGATTTTTGTTTTGCGTAACATCTGTTTTCCTCCTGCCTGTAACAACACTATCGTATACAATGAACAAATGAAGACTACACTTGATCACTTCGCTGCGGTGTACCTGTCAAGATCATCTATATAATCGTATTGTAAAAAAATCAGTCAGAAGGTGTCAATGTTTGGCAACGGTTCTTTAATGACTCCTAACCTTCTGCTCATCCATAATGAGCGGCTGCTCTACATGACTTCCCAGTATGCCATACTGCGGATTTAGAGGCCCTACCTCATAACCTAAAGCCAGCTTTACAGCCAGATAAGGGAAGTTGATTCCTGAAAGACAAGACACATGTAGTCCTCCAGACATCCTTGGGTTAATCTCTAGCAGTTTGGGAGTTTCATTCTGATATTTCATCTGAATGTTGAAGTTATATGGAATGCGATAAGCGCTGGCCACCTCACTCGCGATGTTCAACAGGTCTGCATTTTGTTCAAGTTTTCTTAAACGCCCGCCTGCTTTGCGGCGAGGCACAGCTGCCAGCAGATTCCCTTCACTGTCAGCCAGACAATCGATACTGTACTCATATCCCTGAAGTCTCTCCATGACCATAAGATTCGGAAAAGATTCTACAGAGGAAAAGGCTCGAAATGCATCTTCAAATGATATGCGATTCTGCGTATGTCCAGACAGTTCTTCCAAGGGATTACGACTATTGTCAATCACCCTGAATCCCATACCGCCCTCACCGTTACAAGGCTTGAAACAAACTTCATGTCCTGCGTTAGTGAGTGCTTCATAAGCATGTTTGAATTGAGATGCATTGCTGACCGTAAAGTAATCGGGAATGCTCATAATTCCGAGTTCACGAACAGATTCATAGAAGTGATCCTTCTCCATCAACTTTTCCATTAATTCTATATCTCTGCAAACCAAGACCTTGGTCCCAACCTCCTCAAAGAGGTGTGTATTCCGGCTGATATCCAGCATGTGGAGACGCGGGATGAATAGATCAATCTGATGTCTGCGGCAAAAATCAACACAGAAATCAATATACTCTTTTCCTGTCACCTTCGGCTCCAGCTCTGCATGATCACATGCCTGAAGCGCCATGTTGTTCGGATCAGAATGTGTGCCATAGATTTCGAACTGCATCCCATCTTCGTTGTTTCGAATCATATTCATATAGTGATACGCCACCGAAAACCAGCGATTAAAATAAATACGAGTCTTGGTCATGAGACAACATCTCCTATCGCAGCGTGGTGTATAGAGCGAACATAGTTTAATATCTCGTCAGCGGCAAAAATACCGGAATGTTCGGTGAATTGGTAGTGAACTGTTTCAGGATTCCGCTGTTTCTCGCGGTATAACTCGCCATGCCGAGGCGCAATAGCATAATCTGCAAAATCGAGCAGACAACGATCCAGTAAAGAATCACCGGACGCAACAACGGGTACATCGCCAATCTGATGGCGAATATGTTCTACCGCAGCTCGTTTATTCACCGCCGAAGGAACCAGATATAACTTGCGGCCTTGAATGGAAGCCTCCCAGCCCAGGGATTCCACACGTTTGATCTTCTCTGTAACTTCTTCTGCCGGCATGCGATCACGATGGATGACAAAAGCGAAAAACAACTCATCACATAGCCGCTCTCCTACAACCCAATCCTTGTTCAGTACATCGTCAAATATCTGGCGCACCTCGGCAGCCGTTGCTGAATGCTTTTGAAGCTTGGAACGAACATGCTCGTTCCAAGCGGGATCGACCTTGCCATTCATCAGAATGTTGCCACCATTGCTAGTAATCGCATAGGACGGAATAACCTCTTGCTGAAAGATCTGTATCCGCTGATACTGTACCACTGTCCGTGTCGTTACAGGAACGAACAGGATATCCTTGGGAAGTGTCATCAGTTGATTCAACGTCTCAGCTGACATAAAGGCAGATAACTCACCACGAATCCATTCTGCAGGAACCAATCCGGGCGCATCCTCGGCAACACCCATAGAACGGCGAGAATAGACCAGTGTCTGATCCAAATCACTTGCATAGATCATTCGCCGCCCCCCTTTACAGATCGGATAATGCCGCAGCATGAATAACTTAGCCCAGGGAACACCTCTACGGGAACTCCACGGTCATGAGCAAGCAGCATGATATGTTTCAGGTTAGGATTGTTCGGACGGTCGATCAGAATTTTCCAAGGCACACGGCGCAGCAGTACCCGTGTCGTCTCTCCAATCCCTGGCTTGATCAGATTTACATCTTGGATATCAAACGTCTGCTGAATGGATTGAATATCCTTCATCCCCTGCCACGTGACTTCTGGAGGATGGGCTAGTGCATCCTCTGCTTGAAGCGAGGCCTCCGTTTCAACTTTGGTAAAATATTCTGAAATCTTGTCTACATACATCGTCGACAGATCAGAAGAAGCCCATTCCTTGTACCATTTGGCTCCATGGAAGTCATTCGGTCCAATAAGGTCATCCCGCAGCACCGTTCGACTCATCAGCCCCGATACAGTCGAGTTCAGACAAGCACTTGGAATCAAATAATCTTCTCGGGTGCCGTAGGTATCTGAGCAATGACCAGGGTCAGCGAGTACGGCTAGATTGTCATCCAATCGAATACCATAACGTTGATCCAGGCTGTCACAGGCATCGACCAGCACCTTGCGAATGGCCCCTTTGCCTGTCCAGCCATCGATGAATTGGATCGGCATATCCAGCCCATGCTGTTGCCAGATATATAGAATGGCATTCTCATCTATTCCTTTTCCACGGATAATGGAAATGCTGTAATGAGGCATATCCACGTTATATTTCATGGAAATATAACGTTTGACCAAAATGCCAATCGGTGTTCCTGCACGAGCCAGCGAGACAAGAACGGTGTTCAATCCCCGCTTGCGCACAATAATCTCCGCTACCGTTGCGGCAGCTCTGGCTACTTTTTGAGCAGATTGTGCTAATGTCTCGTGAAACAACTCAATATATTCATCCGAAGGGTGATACTCCACAGGCAGCATCTCTGAATAATGCACGCCCGACTGAATAGCACGTTCACGCTCCCCGGTCTCTTTTTCTAACGAAATATTACTTAAATCCTTTAACAGAAATATAACATCGGACGGGTCATAACTCCCCATTGGCTCAGGAGGTTTAATTTGGTTCTTTAATATGCTTTCAATTGCAGGTAAGTTCATCGCTTGTCTTCTCAGCCTTCCTGTGCAGCACCGCAGTACACCACATGTATTTGCTTACATCCGAGTTGTAACAACACATCAAGCATAGGCCGCATACGTTCTTCTGGCATATGTCTTTCCATCAAAATAAAAATCTCATCATATTGCCCAGGCAATATATTGTAAATATAATTTCGAACAGCCGGATCTTCTGGAGAGGCATATCCTTCACCTGAAACAACAGCATATCCGGGGCGATTGACGGTATAGATTGGACTTCGAGTCGTAGACTGATAGAGAACACCATCCCCCATCTCAGCTGCAATTCGCATCGGGATATACATAAACTCACCCGTTCCCATGACAAGGGTTCGTTTTCCCTTCCTCTTCTCACGTAAAATGGATGCAATCCTTGAGATACCCGCACCCAATGTTGAATTAAATGCCGATGAAATGCCGAATCGACCTGTGTACTTCAGGTAAGGAAGTGGACAGCGATTCCCTTCCGAATCTGCGGATACTGCATCCCAAGACTCCATTTCGCCTGCTACAGAGATAGTACTTATCACAGATGAGGATTCAGAAACCTGCTTCTTTCCCGAGACCTCGATCGCCGGCTCACCCGTCACTTGAATTTTCCCTTTCAACAAAGAGAGAGGGGTGATGGTTATCCCGAGTTCATTTTCTAATGAAGCAAACCGTTGTTCATCAGCATCCGTACGCCAATCCAGTAAAGAAGCAATATAATATTGCCCACGCGGAAAATTACGCTGAATATCCCGAATAATGTTCAACGTGGTGTTGCCTGTTGTAATCTCATCATCCACAAGAACAAGTGGCCCACCCTCTGCAAGCGAGCTGGAATCCAGTGCATAACAGCGATGAGACATCGCATGGGAATGCTCTTCCTCAAACTGAATATCCGGTTCAATCTCGGGAAGGTATTCTCTCGTAGAATGAATGTACGTTGCACGGTCCGCAAATAGCTCGTACATGCTGTGTCCCAGCGCTGTAGCTGTTTCGGCAAAACCAACGAAGCGAATATCTTCAGGCAAACTCATCTGCACACCCAACAGATATTCATAGGCTTCACGGGCCCGCTCTGGATCAATCAGTCCACGGACCATTTGCTGCTTCCACTCTATAGTACGCTTGTCTTGTCCATGCGTTACATGCTCATACAATAGAACGGCCAGAGCAGCACCACTTAAAAGTGAAGTATACGGATTAACGGCAATATGCTTGCCGAGCAGCTTACTGACAAAGAGAAATGATCTCTTTTTATTCAGGCGTGCCGCCATGGAGAACAGATTTTCCAATGGAATTGCGAGCGGATTATGTGTAGACTCGATCATGACCTCGAACTGATCAAGAATAGGAAACGTAAGTCTGTTCGTGTTTGGGCAGGAGCCCGACAAAATGCTGCTGTTCATGTAACACCCCATATATTTGTGATCGGATCAAGATTCGTTTAGCCCAACTTAAATGCGGTTTAATTTCGTTCATTTTATTGGTATACGTGCTTTTAAAAACCCCCAGGCTTCCATCATTTCGAGCGACAATCCCCTGTGCGTCCATGAATTCCTCATGCGTAACCACATACATCGCCTGAACAGGCTTGATCTGCGTCGGATGAATGATCGTTTTACCTACAATACCGTTCTCCTTATCCATCATCACTTCACGCATGAGTCCGTCCATGGAATTCGTAATATATTTCATTCTGAGATTTCGGCCTGTCTTGCCAAGAGATTCCTCAAATGGCGTCTGCCTTAATTGGGGTTTAAATACACGTTCACGCTGGCTAAAATACTCCCAGACCGGCCCGGATATTACATATCCCTGTTCTGCACGACCGAATAAATTAACAATGTCCGCTATGCAGTCACGTATCGTTGCAATGTCGTATATTGTAAGTTCCGGGCTTCTCCTTAGACCGAACAGGCTTGAGAAATCTGTAGCTCCGATTCGGATGTTCAATATATACGGTGCATACTCATCCACAATCTGTTTCAGATCCATTAATGTCTGCCAACGTGTCTCGCGGTAGATCACTTCTGCCGTTTCCAAAATGGGCATTGCATATAAGAGTGGATGTGAGCGTTCTTTCTGCTGATTATATTGGTGAACAAGCTGCAAATAAGCACGTCCATTCTCACAGCTAAACTTCGGCAATACAACACCAGTTAATAAAGAGATTTTTTCTCCCAGCATTTCTATCAAGCGTTCCAGCTGTTCGGGTGATCTCATCCGGACAAATAATAAAGGCATGTGATTGGAGCACAAAATCCCTGTGTCCATATACTCTGCAATAAGTCCAAGTTGCTGAGACAGACACTGTTCCGCAAATTCGACTTGCTCGTCGCCTACCGCATCTTCCAGATCGATAACGATGGTTGTAAGCCCTTCATGTTTACGTTGTAAAATATCGTCTGCTATATGCGGACGTGTGGCCGGCATGTATAAAGCAGCCCCAACAGCGTATGCCAGTATTTCTTTGGAGGTTCGATGACTAAACGATACGGGCGAAGAGAAAAATAAAGCTTCTTCTTCCTCTGCATTCAAAAAACTAAAATATTTCAGGTTATTCTCCTCCTTGCACTTCTGACTAGAAGTCAGTCTGCATCAATAAAATGAATGCTGTCGGGGTATAAAAACCAATCCCTCCAAGATGCGGAGGGATTGATAATAGGTGTGGTGATTTTTAAAACTAGGCCTGGCCTTGATTTTCCTTTTTCTTTCTAGCGGAACTCATCAACATCGCTCCAACAAATACAACAATCAGTAACGAGAAGAAGAGTACGTTAGGGATATGGAAGCCAAAAGCACTCAACATCATTTTTACGGAAATGATGGCAATAAGGATAAATGCCGCTTTTTCCAATTCAGGAAACTTGTCAATGAGTTTGAGGAACACTTGGGCAACTCCCCGCATCATGAGTACCCCGATAATTCCTCCGAGGAACAACACCCAAATCTGCTCACTGATACCAAACGCAGCAATAACACTATCGATACTGAAGGCAATGTCCATCAGTTCGACCATAAGTACGGTTTTCCAGAACGAGTATTGCTTTCCTTCCTGATTCTCCTCTTCCTGAGGCTTGAATAGTCCTTTGTAAGCAATATAGAGAAGGTACAACGCTCCGAGTACCTTGACCAAGGTAATCTTGACAAGGAATGTTCCAAGCCCTATGGCAATAAACCTGAAAATATACGCACCTAAAATACCATAGAACAAAGCGCGCTTCTGTTGCTCCTTCGGCAGGTGCTTAACCATAACAGCAAGTACCAGCGCATTATCTGCGGACAAAAGCCCTTCAAGCAAGATCAAACTGCCGATGATTCCCCAACTTACAGGGTCAGAGAGTGTGGCTACGATCTCGGTCCAAGAGAAAAAATGACCATAATTCTCACTAATACTTCTAAAGAAATCACTAAACATGAACAGAGAGCCTCCGCTAACTCAAATTGTTATTTACTGCCGGCAGTCCAGCGCATACCCCATCCATGGGCTTCATCCAGAGCGCGGTGTCCATTATAGAACTGAACAATCCTCTCAATACTGAATGTTTCATCGTTCACGTTGCTGAACATAGCGATTCCGCACATACCTAAGGAACTTCCATGTTCATTCATACGCACGATAATATCCGGGCCGTCCTTCTGATTAATGGTGACAACGCCGTCCGCTTGCGACCAATTCGTAACCCCTTCATAAATGTAGGTGAATACAAGAAGTCGTTTAATTTCGGAAATACGTGCACCATTTATACGCAGATTCTCTCCCGTTTTCACTGAACCTGTCCGGTCATCCCCATCCAGAGCAATGTAAGGATACCGATTCAAAGAACCAAACGATTCACCTAACGCCTGGATCACTCCTTTACTGCCATCCTTCATTTCGAAAAGGCAGCCTAAATCCAGATCCACGCTTTTGTTTCGCCCGAACAATCCCTTGCTCGTCTGTTGATTCCAGTTCAGATTAATTAGAATCTCACCAAGTCCACCTGCATTTTTCTTCAGGTTGATGGTATCGCCCTTCTTCTTCAGCTCAATCTTGCTCAGGTTCAACTCAATCTTGGGTTGAGGTGGTGGAGCAGGTGGGGCTGGAGGTTTCGGTGCAGGTGGCTGAGGCACTGGAGGGACGGGCTGTGAAGAGGAAGCGTCGTTCTCCACACTCACGCCAAAGTTACTGCATAGTGCACCCAGTCCACCAGAAAAACCAGCACCTACAGCGTTGAATTTCCATTCTCCGTTATGTCGGTATAACTCGCCGATAACAATCGCCGTTTCCACAGTAAAACCACTGGCTAAATCATACCGTAACGCTTCCTGTCCGCTATTCGCATGACCAAAACGAATATAGGTGTTCTGAACCTGGCTGAAACTCTGGTTTTTAGACTCACCTTCATAGATCGTCAGACTGAATGCAATTTTTTCAATACGCGCAGGAATTTGGCTCAGATCAAGTTCAAACTGCTTTTTATCCGTTTGTTGCGGTGTATCTTTGTAGGTAATAAATCCGCCTGTTGGCTGGTTATAAAAGATAAAATCTTCATCGCCCGATACCTTTCCGCTAGCACCGAGTAAAAATGCAGATGTGTCTAGCTCAAGCGCAGGAGAAGAATTCCAGCCAATGCCCACCGTAAGCCGGGTAAGCCCGGGATTCGTTTTAGTGAGGTCCGTTTTTTGCCCTTTGACGACGGTTACAGCCATAACAGATTCTCCTATCCTTATCTTATTTCGCGTCTAGTCCATAATTCTGGCATAACGCGGCGAGTCCGCCAGCAAAACCACTGCCGATCGCTTGGAACTTCCAGTCTGCACCCGAACGATAAAATTCACAGAAAACAACAGCCGTCTCGGTGGAGAAGTCTTCGCCCAGGTCGTAACGTAAAACCTCGCGATCACTGGAGGCATCCACAACACGAACAAAAGCGTTGGATACCTGACCAAAATTTTGTGCACGCGCTTCATAATCATAGATCGTTACTGTAATACCAATTCTGGTGATGTTTGCAGGGATCTTGCTGAAATCTACGATAATCTGCTCATCATCACCCTCTCCCTCACCCGTACGGTTATCTCCAGTGTGAGTCAAAGATCCTGCGCCGCCTGTTGGATTGTTATAAAAGACAAAATCGTCTGTTCCTTTGGCTTTGCCGTCCTCATGAAGCAGGAAAGCTGACGCATCCAAGTCGAAATCGACTCCGCCACTGTATTTGTTGGTATCCCATCCCAGGCCCACGACAACTTTAGTCAAACCAGGGTTTGTTTTCGTAAGATCAATTCGCTGTCCTTTAGCCAAGCTAATCGTCATCTGTTCTTCCACCCTTCTTTTCAAAATAAGATTTTCATGTAATGAAAAGGAAAACCGTCAGATCGACGGCTTTCCTGTCTTACTATACATTCACAGCTTGATTAACAATTCTATTGCAAGCCATAATCCCGAGTCAGTCCAACCAGACCGTCTTGGTAACCACTGCCGATTGCGCTGAATTTCCACTCACCGCTATGACGGTACAACTCTCCAACGACAACACCTGTCTCAATAGAGAAATCTTCGCCCAAGTCAAAACGGATCAATTCTTCGGAATTTGCTTCGTTTACAATACGCACGTAAGCGCGTGATACTTGTCCAAAGTTCTGGCTGCGTTCTTGAGCTTCATAGATCGTAATGGTAAACGCGATTTTCTCAACGTTAGCCGGAACGTTAGGCAGGTCGATTTTAATTTGCTCATCATCGCCGTCGCCTTCCCCAGTGCGGTTGTCACCTGTATGCACGACAGAACCGTTCTCATTTTGCGGATTATTGAAGAAAATAAAGTTTTTCTCCCCGTCCACTTTACCGTCAGCGTTAGCGCAGAATACGGAGACATCGAGGTCAAAATCTTTGCCGCCGTCATATTTGTTTGTATCCCAGCCCAAACCTACAGTAATTTTAGCCAGTCCCGGGTTCGTTTTTGTTAAATCAATCTTTTGACCTTTAGACAAATTAATAGCCATTCAAGATTCATCTCCGCTCACTATAATATTTTAGAAGCTAAATTCATTTCAGATAATCCTTATATTTACGTATAACGACGAGCAAGCTCATCGATATGTACAGCATGAGCGCCTTCACCAATAGCTGAGAATTTCCATTCGCCACCATGTCGGTACAGTTCTCCACAGATGAGAGCCGTCATACCCGCATAGCTATCGGAGAGGTTAAAACGCACCAATTCTTGCGAACTGCCGCCATCCAGGATACGAATATAAGCACGTTCAATCATTCCAAAATCCTGTTTACGATTAACACAATCATATATGTTCACGACGATCAGAATTTTATGAACATCAGCAGGTACGATGGAGAGGTTAATTTTGATTTGCTCATCGTCCCCTTCACCTTCGCCCGTCAAATTATCTCCGGAATGAACGACGGATCTACATAAACTCTGTTTGTTATGAAAACAAACCAGATTCGTTTCTTTTGTTAACTTTCCATTTTCATCTAATAGCAAAGCTGAAGCGTCACAGTCGATATTGGCCTGTTTTTTTCTTCCGAAAAACCCCTTCGAGGCTACAGGGTCCCAACCCAAACCGGTGATCACCTGGGTTAATCCAGCTTTACCTTTGGTTAAATCGATTTTCTGTCCCTTTACCAAGTTAATACCGGCCACTAATATTCACCTCCTTTCAGCTTATCTATCACACGGACATTACAGACTAAACTCACCCGGGTTCAGGCCCAGAACGGTACAAATTTCCGTCACTACTCTACGCTCTTGATCATCAAAGTTACCATCAGCAGCACCAATAGCACTGCATACTCCTACAATGACACGCCCCACTTCAGGTTTGGACTTGAACTTGGCAATCGCCTTCAAAGCTTCCTGCTTCCCGATCTCAGGGGAAAATTCGAAATTATTCACATAATGATTGAATCTTTCAATTACCGTTGTCATATCAAAAACCTTCAATTCCTGGCTCAGGTTAATGTACCCTGCCATCTTGTTCTTCTCTGAGGCATCAACGGAGCCATCTGCAAATGCAACCAGTGCACAGCCAGCTACTACAGCATCCATGAAATCTTTGTTTTTGAATCGCTTAACTTGATCTTCTAACCCCTGTTTCGTTGAATTCAACCAATTCTTAAAAGAACTCATATGTACCCTCCATTAAATTCATAATTAATGTATTTATTTCGGTCAATATACTGTAAAATTCCAGTATATTGTTTACAACCTAAATGTCAGAAATGAACAGTTAAATTCTTCCTCAACTATACTCTTTTCCGTGCCAATTTTCTACAATAAAAAACAAAAACCAATCTTTTATACCACTTCATACTTTTTTCTAATATAATTCGTACTTTTTTCATTTTATCTACATTTTATTACAATATTCGACACTGTAATTCGACAATAAATGCATATATGAACGACACTTCTTGAAGAAAACAAGAATCATATGATCTCCAAAATTTGAAAATTTCTAATAAATGACATAAATTTGTACTATAGAAAATCTTTAAATTAATCACGAACGGAGGAATATATGAAATCAAAATCAAACTACTCCAAGCTGTTCGGTGCCTTTTCCCTTGCTTTTCTAGGAGATGGATTAACTCTCACTGCCGTACCCTGGCTTGTCTCCACCCTAACAACGGATACATTATATGCATCCATTACGATGACTGCCCTGCGGTTGCCATGGCTGATTTTCAGCCTGCCGGTTGGCGTACTCATCGACCGATATTCACGCAAACATATGCTGGTTGGAGCCAGCTTTACCCGGATGATATTTCTATTGTTCCTAACGATATGTATCTGGGGAGGCTGGATCAGCATCCCCCTGCTTGCCTTGTTTATGTTTGGGATTGGTCTAAGCCGCGTTGTCTTTGACAGCACCGTGCAGACGATTATTCCTCAGGTTGTGGAGGAGAAAAAGCTGGAAAAAGCCAACGGCCAATTTACTGCCGGGCAACTGATCACCAGTGATATTCTCGGCGTGGCGCTGGGCGGTTTTATTATTACGATGCATATCGTTTACCCATTTGCTATCGACACGGTAACCGCTGTACTCTCGCTATTACTTATCATGGGTTTACGCGGCAGCTTCCATCCCGCGGAATCAAACGCATCCGAGGTTCAGGAATCATCAGCCGAAACTACCAAACAAACGACTCAGGATGAATCGGAAGAGGAAACTCGCCCGTTGAAAAATTGGAAACGCGAGATGTGGTCCGGCATTCGGTATGTGTTTCAAGACCGTTTTCTTCGCGGCCTGGCCATCTTGTCGGTAACGATTACGTTAATGTTCTCGATGATTCTGGTGACTCAAATTTTCTTTGTACGTGAAGTATTACGGTTGGAAGCGTATGCCTTCGGTATTCTGATTTCCATTGCGACCATCGGCAGTATTCTGGGCAGTCAGGCTGTGGCTTATATGCGGAAACGGTGGAGTTCCAAGCAGCTCATTCTGCTTTCCATCCTGTCGATGGGTCTGCTCTATGGGGCTGTTGGCCTGACGTCCAATTCGTATGTGGTCGGCGGCCTGTACTTTTGCGCAGCCTTTTTCATTGTTGTCTATAACGTGGTGCGTTCGTCGATCCTGCAGCGCTCCGTTCCAAACGAACTGCTCGGACGTGTAGGCAGTGTATTCCGTTTCCTGTCCTTTGGTATCAGTGCAATCGGCACCTTGCTGGGCGGATTACTCGTTCGTGTGAGCGAAACCTTTTTCGACCGTTTGTTCTCGCTGCAATTGCCTTATCTGTTACTTAGTGTGGTTTACATCCTTGCTTGCTTCCTGTTTGCTTCCAAAATGCGCAATGTAGCTGAGCAGTAAACAGCAGCAATCGTCAGTATAAACATATCGTTGATCCGAATCCTTCCAAAACAATGACAATCTCAACGTTGTTGCATGAGACTATTCGTGGATCTCGATCTTAAAACAAAAAGCGGACTCAGGAAGGAATATCCTACCCGAGTCCGCTTTTGAATTTATTCTGTCTTTTTATAGCTATAGTCAAGCCTGATTAATTCAGTTCTGCATTCAAGCAGATGGAACCGTGCTGACGAACATTAACGACAATAACTGGCGTATCCAGCATACCGCGCATCCAGTTCATATACTCTTCTGCCTTCTCATTTGGCACAATCGCCAGAATAACACCTGCAAATCCACCGCCATGTACACGACATGCGCCATCGCCAAGGTTGCTCAGATAGTTCTCGGTCAAGGCAAGCGCAACGGAGATTTCTTGTTCACGGGAAGCCCCGCCTTGATACACGTTCTGCAGCCATTTCCATGAGGAGTTACCCGATGCGGTGATCAGTGACAAGAAATCAGCAAAACGCCCTTCGCGCAAAGCGGAAACCTGTCCATCGACGCGTTTATTCTCAGCCAGGAAGTGCAATGCACGCAATACCGCACGGTCTCCGGCTGCTTCACGAATCGCAGGCAATTTTGCATAAATATCTTCTTCTGAAATCTCACGAACATACTCGGCGCCAAGTGCTTTCGCAACAGCTTTCATCTCGTTAGGCACAGAAGCATAATCTTCTGTCAGGTCGGCATGGTTGCCGCCTGTATTCACGATGACCAAGGAATATCCGTTTTCTTGGAAATTCCACTCCACAGGCTCAATCACAGGTTCAGCCGGATTCGCAAAATCGATGGAGATCAGACCGCCATATGCACAGGCCATCTGATCCAGCAGGCCGGACGGTTTGTTCCAGTAATGATTTTCGGCATATTGTCCGATTTTAGCCAGCGTCACGACATCCAGCTTGCCATCGTTATAGAAATGGTTCAGGATCGTGCAGATCAACATTTCGAAGGATGCAGAAGAACTTACACCTGAAGCCGCAAATACGTTACTGGAGATATCCGCTTTGAATCCGCCGATGTTGAAACCAAGCTCCACAAAGCCCGCAGCCATACCACGAATCAATCCGGTTGTACCGTCATCTTCTGCGTTAGGCTTCAAGTCTGCAAGGTTGATGACATACTTTTTGTCATATCCCTCAGAGTAGAACGTAATCACGTTGTCGCCTGTCGGCACAGCCACGGCAATCGTATCCAGCGTAATACTTCCCGCGAGCACTTTACCATGGTTATGATCCGTATGATTACCGCCGATCTCACTGCGGCCCGGGGAACTGAACAAGTGCATATGCTCCTGCTCGCCAAAGTGCTCCCGGAACGAAGCGTCCAGCTTCTCGTAACGGGCACCCTGCTCCTCTACATGCTGTGGTCCGTACATTTGCGCAAGCAAAGCCTGTCCCTGTTTTGATTGAATGAGTTCTGTTACCTGTGTGGTCATCTCTATTCCTCCCATTTCATATGCAAGCGGCATGTAACCGCTATCCCTTATGTCGTCTAAAATCCTTCATCGGATTAGCCATCCCCATTATCTCAGCTTCTGAGCCGAAAAGGTAGGGCAGAATTGAAATTTTGGAAGCGTTTTTTGAAACATGTGTCCATTTGGGAAAATGCGTAATCCCTAGCTTGAATGAGATTATGGAATATGAATCTTAATGGTGTATTTTCTTCCATATTTTCGTTGAAAAGCTGAGGTAATATACATGCTGATTACAGTATTTTACGTTAGTAATATACGGGCTAAGATGCTTTAGTCTGTTTGGTTGTGTTATAAGGTGCGGTGGAATCTGCCTGATAAAAAGAAAAAAACCTTCAAGACTCTTATTCCATAAGGGAAGGAAGTCTTCAAAGGTTTGGATTTGGATGGATCGGGTTTCAATGAACATGTCGCATACGTCAACCCATACTGTAGCTAAACACATCGATTGTCATTCGCTTAACCTTATTGAATGCTCGACATTTGCGCCGAGATGGACACGTTCCCCTCTTTTACAACCACCTCGTTGAAGAAAGGTTCAAAGAATGAAGCAGGCACATAGGTTACGCCTTTTCTGGATTGAACGGGTACAGGCAACTCTACATCCTGAGTCAGATTGATGACTTTCAACTTGCCCGTAAACTTGGCTTGTTTGCTTCCCTCTTTCACGATAACGGATTGGATGCGGTCTTCCACACGAATGGCTTTATCCGCTGCGATCCAGCTCACCTCATACCCCAGAGATTCTGCCGTCGCACGCAAAGGCACCAAGACGGTTCCTTTATTCTCGAAAGGCATCAGTCCCGTTTTACTCGTCTGTATCTCTTTGCCGTTCACGGTTAAGGTGTAGGCGGGTGTGGACGCCGCTGCACTTACTTTGGCAGCTGATGCATACGCAAGTCCTGCCACGGTGACAACGCATATTGCGGTAGCGAACAGTATCCATTTTTTCATACTATGTCATCCCTTCATCTTCAAATGGTAACCTCTCTATTGTGGTAGACGTGATCACAACGGGTTTAGTTTCATATGATTTAGATTTTTATGTTTTTAAATGATAGGCATACATACACCTTTCAACTACATTTATCATAGAAATAAAAAATAATTTTATTCTCTCATTTGTATATACATTCCATTTATGAATTGATATAGTAAACATATAAGAATAGGAACATTTTGTATATATTACAATAATTCCTATTCAGGTATAGCTGGCCAGCTTACTATCATCAAACCTTTTATTTCCACTTGCCATTGTTAAATTCTTAGTACACCTAACAGTTCAAACCAATATCTATGTAGGGAGTGCAATAGAATGCGTTTAAAATTCAAAAAAATGAATGTTCAATTCAAGTTTTTTCTTTCGGTAGCTGTAGCTTCCTCAGTTCTCTTTGGGCAAGTAGCAATGCCCACTTATGCTAGTTCTTCAGATGAGGAGACAATTAAGCTCCAGGGAACGGAACTCATCTGGAATACAAATGAAACTGGACAAACACTAGAAAAGGTTCTTTTAAACGATCAGGAAATAGTATACTCCTATAACTCTAATAACAATAGAGTTTCAAAAAAGATTCCCGATGATATCGTCAACTATACCTATAATCAAGACTCGCAACTGATATCTGAGTCCAACAGCAATCAAAATATTCAATTTATTTACGATGAATCTACCGCTCTTATCGATGGACTGATTGTAGATGAGAACGTCTATCATTACATTAAAGATGATGACCTTAATGTTATAGCGATTAATGACAGTGAAGGAAATGAAGTTGCAAAATATCAATATGACACGGATGGAAAGACACTTTATATATTAGGACAAGATAGCAACGGAAAATGGATAGACCGTAGTGAAGATACTGAATTCATTGGCGTAATTAATCCAATCCGTTTGCATTCTTTATACTATGATGCCGAGACCGGTTGGTACTATAATGGTCGTCAATACTATGATTCTGTAAATAACAAATATATAGTCGGTACGGACCATCTGAGATCAATGACAGATGACTCTGTCTCTGCTATGGCTTCAGATAATACGGCTATCAGAATACACAATTGGAGAACAAGTCTGATGAATAGCTCAGATTTTGGAAAATCAATCTCCTACTCATCGAAATGGTATGATAATTTATCTGATGTAGAACTACTATCTCGATTAATATATGGTGAAAACACCGTTTTGACTGCAGACCAAAATGCAGTAGCTTGGGTCTTGATTAACCGAAAAAATCAAAATTCTTCTGTCTTTGGTGGCAGCACCTATCGGGGAGTAGCCACTAAATCTGGCGCTTTTGAACCCCTCACGGGTGGAAGCAGTGGTACAACAAATGCACGTGTTCCGAATACCAGTTCTCCACGCTGGAGCAATGCGGTATGGATTGCCTGCACCTTGTTGACTACTTCTAGCACAGCTGACTATAATGAATTCATAACAAAACCTACAGGAATTTCCAATCAACTCTATTTTGTAGGACTTTCATACTTTTTAACAGGCGTTAGCCAAGATAAGTCACCTACAGGCTCAGGCATCAAATATAGTTTCAATGGTGGAAGTACTTTTGTAGATATTAAGGATATTGTCGTGGTTTTTGATACTACAGATGTTTTCCAGAACCCTACTTCCAGATCTGCAATTACATCGAATTCCAGACTAAATACAGCAGCGAAAAGAAACTCCCATAATATATTCTTTAATACGAAATAATTGATCTATTTTCACTATATAGTGCAACAGTAGAGATATGCCCTGCTGTTGCACTATATTAAATTAAAATTCTTATTTAGAAGGTGAACAAATTGAAGCGAATCTGCCTTTTTCTATTCTTTGCTCTTGGAATGTTACTCGTTTCCTGTACAACTACAAATCAAGCCTCTGAGAAACAGGAGACTCAAACTAAATCTGAGAGTATTTTGCCCGCAGGGTACACACTTGATGCGATCAAAGCAGCACTGCAAAATTATATCAATGATCAATTGTGGTACAATTCAGGATCAAATCATGAAAACTCAGGGCAGAATATTACAGCTTTCGAGAAAAATATTGGGCAGAACATCCAGTTAGAAATACGAAACTACAACGGTAAAATCTATGCAATCAACCCTAAAGAAAAAAAAGACGAAGAATGGCTTGCTTATTTCAAACTCAAAAACGGGATAGTTTACTGTGATTCACTTTTATTTCCGAAGGATTCTGCCTGGCCACAAGAGAAATATGAGGTTGTAGATTACACTCAAATGGATATCCAAGAGCCGCATCAACCTAATTATGGCGATTCACCATATAAAGATAAGATGGTCGCTGCTGCCATCAACTATTTGGAGAAATTTTTAATTGATATGAAAAGTGGTGAACAAGCAAAGGATTGGGATCATGTGCAAGGATATTTGGTGAATTTCCATGAATATGACGATACAGCGAATGCCTGGTTTATTAAAAGTAATGGCGAAGCCGTTTACGTACCATTTTTGTTTATTGAGAACAGTGGAACGATAACTGTGGATGGGATCACAGGGTATAGTGTAAAGAAGATGATGGACAAGGCCCCAGATGATCCGGATCGAGTGATGTTCGAACGCCAGATTCATGATGCGGTCAAAATAAAAGCGAATTTGTCTAATAAATGGGAGACACCCCCATCTTAGTTTTTAATCAATAAACATTTTACATTCATCACGAGTTACTCATCGTAATTTCTGAAACAAACTAATCTTAGATGTTGTGAACTGTAACACCTCCTTTCCGGGGTGTTTTTTCTTTTATTCAAACGAGTGGGCGCCTAAAGTTATTCTCTATATGTTCTTTTTTATCCTACCTGTCACATTTTGTATCTCTCATTCCGTCATACTATATGTTAGGGGGGAATTACTTGGAAGAACCAATTCAACAGATTATCACAGATGTGTTGCAAGGGAATAAAGAGAAGTACGCCCAGATCGTCATCCGCTGTGAGAAATTTATTTTCAATTATTGTTACCACATGCTGGGGGATTACGGCGAAGCAGAGGACTGTAGTCAGGAAGTATTCCTGAAGGCCTATCGCGGACTGCACACGTATCAACCCGACCGTCCTTTCGAAGCATGGCTGTATCGGATTGCCTACAACCACTCCATTGATGTGCTTCGCAAGCGCAAGGTTACGAGGCTACTGCCTTTCCTGTACAAAAATGACCGAGATAACAATCATGTCGACCAAGCGATCGATCACAAATATTACAATCCCGATGTCTTACACGCTCTCGCAGTGCTATCCGCAGAGGAACGCAGCTTGCTGATCCTGCGCTGTGTCGAGGATAAGAGTTACCAGGATATCAGTCTTATTTTGAATCAGAATGCCGCCTATTTACGGAAAAAATTTCAGAGAGCGGCTGAAAAGTTTAGAAAAAACTATGTCAGATACGAGGAGGAAATGCCAATTGAGTCACAACGATCCCGATCACGATCTAAAAACACTATTTCAAAAAGTTGAACCTTCCGGTACCACCTTGCAAGATCGGATCATGAGCCAAATTAATAAAGAATCCGTACCGAAAGAACGTTTCATCGTGAAACATCGCATTGGCATCCTGCTCGTTGTCGGCCTGTTGCTCACAGCTTCCACCGGATTTGCGGCGATGAACTATCAGTCGTTATTCACCGACAATGGGGATGTGCTTTTGGAAGAAAAACCACTATCTGCTGATCCTGTACCCCATCCATCGGAACAAGAGCAGAAACGCATGGAACGTATGAACGAAATCTGGATGAATGAGATCAAACCCGGTGAAGCCGCAATGATCTACGTGGTACCGAATAATCCTGAGCACATCGTGGATATCCGAGCGAATCCGCTTATCGTTGAGAATTTTGAGAAATTAAACCAGATGCTTCATGTCCCAGGCATGCCGCTATCCCAAGAGCTTACGGGTGCTTCACGTACATATGCTTTCCAGAAGGCTAGTGTGCGTATGGAGTACAAACAGGATTTGTATGAGCTTTCCGATGAAAAAAGAGAAGCCCTGGTTCAAGAGCTGCGCCTTCAAGCTCAAACTTCTGGCCAGGATCATGCGCTAATGCCTGTGCCTGTAACCGATCAATTCTGGCTTACTTCCTTGACCTACGTTAGCGGACAGAATGAAATCTCGCTAAGTATTATGAATAACAAGGATAACGAACCACTGATCGCTTCATATGATGAGGATCTCAACACCACCAGTCGTAAAATAAAAATTCACGGGCAAGATGTGATTGCGCGAACATACGGCGGTGACTTCACAGAATTAATGTGGGTCTATCAGGATCCTGAAACCAAGTATGCATACCACTATACGCTTGGTGTGCGAGAAGGTGTGGTTCCACTGGAAGAGTTAATCCACATTGCCGAGACTCAGATTCCAGCATCTGACCAATAAATTTTCCGAATCCCAATAGGAAAAAATAAGGGCTTATCCACTTCAACAGAATGAAGTAAGATAAACCTTCTTTGTTTAAAGTAATGTAGTGCCTATCCTCTTTCCAAATACGTATGTGCGACAATGAGTATATTCCAATCAATGAGGACGTGAGTATTATTAAAGTGGGAACTAATGAGTAGCTTATAAATTCACAAAATCTTAAGATCATCTCTGAATTATAACTTGTAGAGGAATCTACATCTTAAAATGATGGAATGAATACAGCGCCTTAATCGGCTTCTGTATTCATTCCATCCATCTTTACTGCTCTATAGTAAGTCTCATTATCTTCTACTGCAATATAATCGTTTGTCTCTACATTTTTTACTTTAAATAATTTTGTCCCTTTTTTATACTTGTTAGAGAACAGATTTGGTAATTTATCGCTCTCATTTGTAGAGTGTTTTTTAATTGTTCCAATCTCGATTTCCACATCAGTTGTAGGAACAGTGTCAGTTGTCACCTTGTAAACCCCATTCTTCCAAGTTACGACATCAAATGCCCAACTTTGAAGTTCATTATGCCCTGAATTTGAGCATGCCACAAGTAACAGCATAGAAGTCAGAATCAATACAAAAGTCCTTCTCATAAAAAATCCTCCCACTACAAAATAATGTTATCTCATAATCCTGAAAATTATCATTATGCCAGAAGGATAGTCGAAAAATTGGAGGAAGCACCTCCAAATTCCTTTTACCTAAAAGGAGTTCGGGTTTACATAACACCAATCAGACAGATTAGAAGTTTTCAAAGCTTTATCGAGATCAGACAATGTATACACCCAATCTTCCTCTATCCAAACTATCATCTGTGGGTATCTGGTAAGAAAATGATACAGAAAGGTCAGCGTGACCTCTTCATTTTGATAAACCTCATCAATAATAAGTGTGTTAAAGTATACCTGCCCATCCTCTCTCCATTCCAACTCTCTGTATTGATGTAGAGCAGGTTCATCGTACACGTCGACTCTGATCGTATTATTTACCTTGCCATGGTCTGACTCTTCTTGGTTTGAAAGTGAAATGCCTAAGGCACAATGTTTCATGTTCTGTTCTGAATCTACATCTTGAATTCCATCAATTAAGTGCAGGTTTGATTCCAGACAGACTTGTCGTATATCTTCCACCAAACGATCTATGGGTATATTGCTGTTCTCTTCTACCAATACAAAAGCCGATGCCATTATTTCAGTACCTCCAAACAAAACAGCCCATTACTCCTCTATTAAAAGTGAAATGGGCTTCTTATAATAATATTTATTTGTTAAACACGATATTCTCCTGTTCACTTTCAAAAACTTTATTCTCATATATCTGCCAGCACAAATGATAGTCTCCATCATGATCATCTATCAAAAAATATCCTGTTATGTCCTGAATGTTAGCCATCTCAGAAAGCTGCTTTTTCATAAAATCAAGGTGATACTCTCTGATATCTGCCCCATAAAAAACATAGGCTGTCCAATTCATTTGCCTATCCGGGAATGTCCAGCCCGACTGGTACAGTGCCAATTTATCTTCATCTAGTAAACCTTGATTAGAACTCGCTGTGAAGTCATCCCTTATCTTTTTCACTTCGTTAACTGTATTCTCATCACACTCCAGCCAACCTCTAACTGATACATACTTTCCCATGTCCAAAACTCCTTTGGCCAGTAAAAATGCATTAAAAATCATTGCGTCCAGAATGACTCTAGTTAAGTTTACGGTGCATGGACTGAAATTCCGTGTTGTTAGATCAATCTCTCAATATCTCCATCCATTTGAATATTTCATCTTTTAAGGATTCATCACATTGTTTAAGAGCATCTTCTAACAAGTTTTCAAAGATTTCTTTACGGCTTCCCTTTGTCAGCCACTTATCTAATTCAATATCCTTTAACCCTGGTGGCAACTCTTCAAAATCACTCCACCACTCCTCTATTGCATGCAATAACCACTCGATTTCGTCAGGAAATTTCGTGGCATTTTGATCTACAATTTGAAAAACACACTGAATGACTGCACCTAATTGAGCATCTTGTATATAACGTGTTCGCTGATTATAACGAATTGCACTTTGTGACAAAAGAATCTCTCCCTACTCACTAATTGGGTATGGTAGGTGGATAGAGTTGTTTATGCTCCAGCTCAAACCATTGCTCAATATGTTTGCATAATAGAGGAATATCTTGAATCGCCAGTTCACAGATGTCCTTATACGATGCTTGAAGCACGTCCCGCAGCTCCATATTTACCCGATATGTCTCGGCTTGTTTCGCATAGTATACATCAGCAGGTTCAACAACATAATTTTGATGTCTAGTTACAGGACTTACATGAATTATCCATTTCAAGTTACCTTTGAACTCCTCAATACATAGCTTTAATTGTTCATAAACCTGATCGGCATTGTGAAATCTGAAATAAAAACCAGCAGGACGCTCATACATCCGATTCGGTTTGTACATCTCTGTCCTACTCCATGCGTAAGATCCTAATTTGGCCAATGTATAAGCCATAAGTTCCTCTGGTAATAACTCATCTTTGTTTTTTAGATAGATACTTTTTGCCACACTTCCCACCAACCTCTAGCAGATTCACACTTCCCTATATTCACTTGCCATTTATGTTATGAAGCAAAGTAATTACTCACAATTTTTGTTAGTTTATCATTTCCAAGCTCAATATTGGTCAAGTAGCCTATTAAAAATGCATGGATATGTTCTTCTTTGAATAAACTCAAATACTCGAATGCAGTTATCAACAAATCATTCTCTGAATAGGTATGCTCTACCAGCCTTGTTTTGGCGAATTGAATTACTTCGTATATGAACGTGTCACACTTCGCGCGTATTAGCATATTTAAAACAAAGTAAATCTCATCTTCGTTGTTACTCTCCAGAATATCTTTAATTTCGAACGCTTCTAATTCTGCGAGATAAAATCTGGCCTTAACTTGTCTAAAAGCGCGTAGAGCCCTTGGATCATCATTATAAAACTCTTCCCAAAATGAGGTATAAGCGAACTCTCCGGGAACTCTGGCAGATGATTGATTAGACTTGTTTAAGATCGTCCATTCACCATATAGTTTATCTGAAACTACATCAAATAAAGCAGCATCATACGGAACAACCTGCTTCGCATCATTTTCAATTCTATAGTACGTATTTCCTGAAGCCGTAGATTCTATTTCATATACGATATAGCTTTGATCCAATGATAAATTGGTTTGTAATGTTACTGTATCTTTAAGCTGCACTCTCATCATCTCACTCCAATCCGTTATTCTTCTATGGATTGAATCGCGTACTCGATATCTTGCTTCATATCCAGGTCGGGATATTTCTTTTGCAGCTCTAACAGACAATGTATGAATGCTTGACTCTGAAATTCGGCAGATAAATCCTCAAATATCTCACATAACCAATACAATTCCGTTTCCTTACTTTGCTCTAACAATGTTATCGCCCTTTCCTCATTGCTCTTTAGCAAATCCACCAACTCATGCCATAATTAACTGAATTGCCGGATCATCAGGATGTAAGTTCCCCCTCTTCTGTACTAACGAATTTACTTTTCTAAGGAAATCCACCATGTTGCACTCTCCTTAATGGTTGCCTAGAGTTATCGGAGCAATTGTTCTGATAATAACTCAGATGAGTTTTAGTCACGTCTCATCATAAAAACATAAGCAGCAACGAAGCCCATTCTTTCCCCGCTTCACTGCCACTTATATCTTATCAATATATTCAATTGAGATTCCCTCGTTCAAAATACGCATGCAACCGATACAGGCCACTCCAGAATATTCCTTTTTTGCCATTATACCATTTGCCATGGATGGTGAACGATTGATTTTGTAAAGTGGCGGGAGCGGATTGACGAAAATTGAAATAGCCCATAACTACTCATTTGAGAGTTGAAATGGGCTTTTGAATGATATGAATCTATCCCAATAACTTTGTAACAATATCATTGAAATTGTTCTTCATTCCGTTATTGATCTCTACCAAGCATGTGTCATCATCCGTAGCTGGTTCATATCCGACTCTAACCTTTTTAATTTCGTACTTATCCATCATATCAAAGATATATCGTACTAATCCTTCAGCTTTTAACGCTGTCTCGGATTTCTCTCCACTATACAACTCTTCTTCAGGAAAATTCATTGTAATATCTCCGTATTGCTCGTCAAACGAAAACACAATCATCACATCAATAAAATTGTGCCCTAAGTTAAGGTCAGACAGAAATAGGTTTCCCGTTCCCTTAGGAGTGAGTATCTTTTCGAAGCTTTTTATTTCCTGAAATTCAGTATCCTTTCCCCTACTATTATCATAAAAGTGGGAACTTCTAATTTGATTTGTTTGAATACTCAAATCTTTTTTAATGAATTGATCCAGATTGCTTTTTTTGAAATCTAATAGGATGATTTCTAAACTTTCCACAGTTACAGCCTCCGTTATTGGTCAATAAAACCCTTAAATGATCTATCCCGATTAAGTCTTACCCCACGTCCATCAGGTAATTTTTTTTCGAGAAATATTATACCTCTATCATTTGTAACTTTATCAAATCCTCCTGGGGAATCCAGTATATCTTGTAAATGTTTCTTAGCTATTTTGTTTATTTGATCCGATCCACCCTGAACTCTACCCCATATATCAGGATTTCGTCCTGCATGTTTCTGCAGGGCATGTCCTACGACAGTCTCCCCACCTTTCTTGGGAACAGTCGCAGAACTTAACACATCATGTTTGTTCACATATACTGAATGCTTTACATTAAGATTTTCCATTTTAGATTTTGGGAAAAGTTTGAATCCCTCTTTCGGAACCTTATAACTTTTATTATACTTCCCTGTAAAAGCCAGTGCTATCTTACCAAGATGTAAACTAGCGATAGAAACTCCTGCTTGCCATGCAGGTACAGTTTCCCCGGTAAAGGGATGACGACCTTCTTCAAATTTCTTAATTTGTTCATCATATATATCCCCACCATTAGACTTCGGTTGCTTCGATCCAGCTCTCATTTCTTCATAGGTGCCACCGTTTTCCCAATACTTAACAAACTCTTTTTGCCCTGGCATCCCATCCTCAGCTTCACTGGCAGGCATATAAACACCAAACAACGAATTATATACCAGTCTTCGTTCCTTTTCGAGATTGCCAGCATCACGATTCGTCATCGTACCGACACCAATCTGCCCTGCAACCGCCCCCAAGCCCACCTGTTCCTGATCCACTTGTTGGAATCTCTCGGCAATGACCTTGAGATCCTGTGAAGATTTAACCATACTCTCCAGTGCACGATCCAGTACAGGACGAGATTGCTGAAAATCATAGAAAAACCGTTCCTGTGTCGTTCCCGCCCATTGTGACTCGATGAAACCAATACGTGCGGTCAGGTCACTTCGTATTGATTCCAGCTGTTGTCTTCCCTGCTCAATCTGTTTAGATACATGTAGTAGTTGCTCTGGTGTTACTTTAATTGTACTCATAGGGTTCTCTCCGAAATAAATAAGATTTAACTATGTTAGCAGAAGTATAAGATACATACATCCGTCCAATATCCTGTTTTTCCCTTATTATAAAAAGTTTCCTTTAAGTACCTGTACTCTTGAAGGCCTATTTTCAAAAAAAGCGGCCTCTTTGCATAACACATTAAATCAATATTATTTCAATTCTATATCATTCTTCAATCGGTTCTCTAGCTCCTCTAGTATTTCTTCTGTTCGTTGAAGCAGCTTTTCGATGTTGTTTGGTTTAAGAGTCCGATCCTGGTTAAACTCTTCTATGCAAGACATATGTTGAATCGTACCGATGAACATAGCAATATCCAGTCCGGGCTCAGTATCCGTATGCACTATATGCAAAATCTCATTCATGGTAAGCTCCTTCGGTGGATGTACTACATGATGCTCTTGGATATATAATGCCTTGACCATGGAAGCCAGTCCCCAATCGCAGAGTATGATGCAAGCTTCGAACTGATTGTGACTATGCATGATATTGGCAAGTTTGATGTGGTATGTCGAATGTCGGTGATAGTCCTGTATTCTATTACGTAGTCTATAGTCATCTTGATCATAACTAGAAAAGAGTTGTTGAGAGTTATAATGTTCTTGAAGATGTGGAGTAAAATCTACTTGGTGATTACAATGTGCTTCGGTAATTAAGCATTTTCTTGCCATTGTCATCCCTCCAATGAGTTAATACCAATATTATAGAACAAAATAAATACTTTAAGATATAATTCATACGAATTATAAGATTCAAATAGTTATGTTTAGCCCCTGAAATCTTGTCTACACTTTTAATATAGGGGGTGTATATAGTGGAAGATAGAGAAATTTTGAAATTAGTGGGTGCTCGAATCAAGGCTCTAAGAAAAGAGGAGGGACTATCACAGGAGGCACTTGGAGAAAAAGGTGGATTCCATTTTACATACATTGGACAAATTGAACGCGGAGAAAAGAATGTGTCTTTGGTTAACCTCGCTAAAATTGCAGAAGCACTGGAGGTAAATTTAACGCAGTTATTTGGTTTCGTAAATGAGGAAATGAAACAGACTGAGTCAGAGATGATTATACAAGAAGTTGCGGACATGCTCAGAAAAACTACCCCAAGTAATATATTGCTATCCCGCAATATAATAAGAGAGATTTTAAAAATGTCACATGGAACTTCATCTTAAAATTAATAAGCAAAATAACAGCTGCGTTATTTTGCTCAGAAATTATTTCAAAATTTAGATTCGAGCGAACAATACATCACTAGGAGAAGTAAACTCAACCTGAATTATTTTATCATTTTTTAGGATTATTATTACATTGGAACCA
The DNA here is from genome assembly GCF_003719335.1 of Paenibacillus amylolyticus. Taxonomy (GTDB): domain Bacteria; phylum Bacillota; class Bacilli; order Paenibacillales; family Paenibacillaceae; genus Paenibacillus; species Paenibacillus amylolyticus_D. The sequence continues at coordinate 143,804 of NZ_RIAS01000002.1, read as the reverse complement.
TAAACCAATTAGCTTTAGATTACCGCCTTTCTTGGAATTTTTCTACATAAATTAAGTTATCTCCGGCATTACCCGACGCCCTAACTTACGTGTTGAAAGTTCTCCCATTAAAAAAGGTACCTGAAAAATTCGCGAATCTGATAATGGAATTTGAACATACACCTCCAACGGACTCCTCTTACTATTAGTTCTTTAATTCCCAAGAGCCCCCAAATCAGATGAGCAGGTTTAATTTCACATTAAATAAGTCTCTTCACCGGCTACCAAAAATAGCTCTTCTGATCTTTAGCTATCAGAATGTTCCTATGTAATTCACTGAGTTTAATTGACATAAAAAGCTCATTCCTCCTTATTAGGATTGATATATTATAAAGAGATCTTTTTAAAGGAGTTTTGTTAAAATGGTCGATAATTTATCCCCCGAAAACAGAAAAAAGAATATGTCTGCAATACGTTCTACTGGAACAAAACTAGAAGATAAAGTTTCAAGAGAACTATGGAGAAAAGGCTTTCGTTTTCGCAGAAACAGCACGAGTCTCTATGGTAAGCCGGATATCTCCATTAAGAAATACAAAATAGTTATATTTATTGACTCTTGTTTTTGGCATGGATGTAAAATTCATGGAAACATCCCGAAAAGCAATCAAGAATATTGGGTAAAAAAGCTAGTACGTAACAAACAACGAGATACCCAAGTTAATAGCTACTATGAAAGTATTGGTTGGAGTTTATTAAGAATCTGGGAGCATAAATTAAAAAAAGACGAATTTTAAGATACTATTAATAATATATCTTCATTTATAGAAAGTATAAAAATAAAATAAGATCGAGAGAAATAACTCGACCTTTAATATCTTATTTTAGTTTTAATAGAGGATTAGCTATTGAATCATCGAATGTCCAGTGCGCATCAACAAAATTATACGGAATCCCTGCAAATGTTTTAAGAATTGCCTCTACTATAATTTTAGCTCCTAGAGGAGGCACGGCCATACCAATTTGTTTTCTTACAGCCTCTTTTCCTCCTAAGAACTCATATGTGTCAGGAAATGTTTGAATCCTAGCTCTTTCCCTGTTAGTTAGTGCTCTTGGGCTATCGTAATGATACATATGTGTTCCCCCACCACCGCTTCCTGTAACCGTGTAGGCAGGTCTATCTGGATGAAGCCTTTTATATATTTGGCTAATTTTAGTTCCTTTTACATTCAACCTTAAATGTTCTGGTAATCCTTGGTACCAAGCATTTTCTCCAGGTGGTATATGAGTTAGCATCTCTATTACCTTAGCTTGATGTTTTGTATATTCCTGATTAGGTGCATCTAGTGGAATTGGTACATCTTCTAGTGCTTGCCTAGAAGTGACATAATTTTCTGGTCCATGAGTTGGTGCTGGAACTTTATATTCTAAGCCTAAGTCTTTACGTATACCAACAATAATAATTCGCTGTCTAGCTTGTGGTACTCCATATTCATGAAACTTATACAAATGAGGCGTAAGATTATATCCTGTTTTCTCTAAATCAGATAGAATTTTTATAAAAGTTTCTCCTTCATTAGCACTTTCAAGTCCTCCAACGTTTTCTGCTATGAACCAAAGTGGTTTATGAGCATTCAGTACCTTCACTCCATAAGTGTATAAAGGGCCGAAATCACCGTTAATCCCTTTTTTCTCCCCAACATTACTATAATCATTACATGGGAAACCAAAAGAGAAAGCATCAATGCTAGGCAAAGAATCAATATCAATTTCTCTTACGTCACCTTCTATAACAGAATCTGGATCATCAGGACAAATATTGTGTCTAAACGTCCGACATGCTTCTGAGTCGTAATCATTAGCCCATCTGTGTTGTACCTTGAATATCTCCCCATCAGGACTGATAATTTCAGCCATTTTTGCACCAAGAGATAGCCCTCCAGGCCCACAGAAAAGCTCCCCTTTATTAAATATCATTCATTAAACATCTCCATATATCATAATTTTGTGTTAGTAAATATTATTATCACACGAACTTAGGTTCTATTATACATCAAGCATAGAGATAAAGCAGCCCTAAAGTAAACAGAAAAGGCTGGGAAACCCAGCCTTTTCTGTTTACTTATTTGGTTTTTTCTTAGGGGTGTTAGGACTTTTAGGTTTATTTAAACCTAAACTATCTTGAATATTTCTTCTAGTACCAATTTTAATCAATAACTCTGATAGATTGTTAGCCTCTGCAACTTCACTCGTAATTTTTTGGTCTCCGGTAAAGCATGGCACAAATAATCTAGTAATAAAATAGCTGAATGTGGTATTGGAATAGTTCTCCAATACATCTTTCTTTATTTTCTCAGCACCATTTAATTCTATAGCTGGAATCATATCAAATCCGTGAATTGATGATATCATTACGTAAGAACAGGGTGAGAAACTAAGCATGTCTTTTACTTGTTTCTTTAATAATTTTGTATCAACTTTAACATCGCTCTTATTTTTGGAGTAATTATTTGAATCAAGCTTGTGCTGTATTAAGAGGCCTTTTTCTACCTTCAAATCTGGAAGGTTTATTGTCAAAGTCACTATTAAGTCAGCACCAATTGTTGATTCTTCAGTCCGTGGACTCAGTAGTCTATGATTAAATTCAAAATCAATTCTAGTATTCTCATCTTCAATTGGACCGAGCAAATATAGATCATTGAATAATCCAAACCATTCAGCAACTGCACCAGAGCCATGTTCCTCTTTAGTTGAAAACGACTTGAAGTTTTTTTTATATCTGCGGATTGCTTGTTCTATATGCTTTTCAATTTTAATTATCAATGGATTGTCAGGATTTAAATTCACAAACCACACCTCAATTAACGTCTGCTAGCTCCTAAGGTTCTTCTATTAGAGTACTGTAAACATGAAATATCTTTTACCATCGGGGAATCTTAAATTTGGAACCCAGAATGGTTGTCCTCCCCAGCCATGCTCAACTTTTCCATTAAATCTGTACATTGTTAAAGTTGGCCCTGATGGGTCAAATCGGTCTGATCCGCCAGAAAGCAACGCTCGGTAACCCCTACTGATATCCGTTCTTCTCACTTCAATAAATCCCCTGTTATTGAACATTAATTTCATATTTTTCAAACATGTTTTTATGGCTTCATCATCCCATGAACCCACCCCAGTCTCATCGGATGCTGTAAGGTTTAAGATATCGATAAGCATATCTATTGGAACCTGCATTAATTGACTAGAACCCATATAAGGTAACAACATACTATCTAAAACTGCTACATTTTTTATCAGAGGAGTATAAGGAAAATATCTCTTTCCAGGCATATAGAAGGCTAAGGAATCAATATAGACAACACTTGTACGAGTTGCCCTCAATAGGGAGTGAGTGGTTCTAGATAATACAATCGCTTGCATATCTGTTGGCTCAATTTGACGGGCCATTGACCATAGTTGCTTATGTGACTCATGTACACCTCTGAAAATTTCTAATAAAGAGCTCGAAATATAAAACCTCATAACATCCATATCGTTCTTCCGGTAACCATACATTCTAGAATGCTGAAGTATAGTATCAACCTGTGGAGATTTACTTGTTCGTCCGTAGTAAGTCACCAACAATCTCTTAATAGTCACACCACGACCAATTCGATTTCCTCCAATTAAAATATTGAACGGTGAACTATAAGTAGCTGATCTAGAACCTGAAATAAGCAGTTGAACGCTTGTACTATTTATACATTCATTAATTTCTTTAATCACATCTTGAAAAGACGGCGGGTTATCATTAGTTAGAATCATATCATCATATGCTTCTCTTAAATACTCGATTATAAGATTGCTATCATGAGAATCAGGATCAGACATGGATCGAGTAACCCTAGTTACAAAACTATTAACAATCTGACCTATTCTTTTATGAGGGTCTTGACGTTGACTAACATGACAAACGCATGAAAAAGAGTTTCCATCCCCTGCTATAAGTTTAGATGATGCAGCTACAAAAAATGAACATAGTGCCTTTCTAAGTCCGGTGGGTACAGCCTCCCAGCTTTCCTCAACATCTAGTAAATCGGAAGTAATTATATTATCAACTTCGTTATCCGGGAAAAGTCGCATAGGTGAAAGATTTTGCTCTGTTTCAAAAAATTCCTCTCCTCCTACGTATCCATTTCCAGGCTCAAAAGTTACAGTAAATTCTGGTGCAAAATCACTCTCCGAATGTTGAAGAAAGAGGGATTGTGGAGTGGCTGTAACTTGAACGTAAACATGATTTTCAAAGTAACTTCGTATACTAACGATAGCCTCATTAACACCGCTTAAATCATCAGTATCGTTATTTAGCAGGGTATTAAGACTAGCTTGATCCGCTTCATCATCAAAGATAATAGGCCTCATTCCCTCTGAACAATGCATTTCTAAAAAATCTATAAGCGATTGAAGAATGTGGGTATTCTTAGTCGCCATTAGTATTAAGCCACCTGTTTGTAGTGCTGTTTGAACTCGTTCAGGGTGAGCCATCATCCATTGATCCTTACCTAAAGCTTGCATACCTGGCAATGATTGATTAATTCTATCTAATGTTTGATCATATAACCAAATGTTGTCTGATGTGAGAATTATGAATAACCTGAAGCCATTGTCTGCCGCAAGTGCTGTGGACATTAGCATATTATTTGTTTTCCCACTTTGAATTTGGCCAAAAAGCAGACCTTGACAAGTTGGGGAATTAAGTGTTCCGACTTTTCCAAGTAACTCTATAGCATTATTTTTAATCTTTACGACCTCATATTGATCTAAACCATCCTGCTCTAAAATTCTTGATAGTCTTGTAACCTTTGATCCTAATATCATTTCTATCCCCTTCTCTGACTAAAATCCATATAATAAGTATCGTCATTCATTTTATAAATGGTCACTGAGTCTCTTCCGTAACGTTCAAGATGCAATCTTTCGACTTTTGCTCCCGAAGCTACTCCCAGTCTTCTTCTAAAATACCTTCCTAGTATACTGTTATCATGATTAGTATGAATTGCTTTTCTTCCTTGTTGAGCGACTGTACAAACAAAACTTTCTCCATCATCCGTTATAACAGTAAATTCCACAGCCAAATCAGGGAAAAATTCAGGATCTTCTTTATGTATTTCACTGGAGATAGGAATGTAAGCTTGATTAGGTTCTCTTCTTTCTCTCTGCCCCCAGTTCAATCCACTTCTATCATGCACTTGATTATCTCTTTTTTGGGTTAATCTTAATATTACACTAGGACAATTTTTAGCTATCGCACCAATGGCTGATGTATCAATCTCGGATATCTCAGGTTCTCTCTGATAAAGCATATTAAAATGTTCAAATATATCAGGGTCAACACAATCCTTCAACATATGATCATCAGGAAAAGCATTCAATATTTCCCTTGGATCTACTGAGATCATTAGCTCTTGATAATCTCTAAATCCATGCCAAGTCAGGTTAGAAGAGCCGGCATATGCTATTTCGGGTTTACCATGTTCTGCTTTCCATAAAACTGCCTTCATATGGATCGGAGGGGTTCCTTTATAATAACGAACACGTAATCTACCAGTATCTTGTACAAGTCTAATATACTCATTATGATCCCAAATAGTTATAGGTTGTTGCTTCACCATACCCAAAATCAAGTCAATTTGCACTCTGTCATATGCATGTAAAAGGTGATGGACAAAAGCAGAGGAGCTATATCCAGTAATCACACAAAGACTTGATCTTCCCTCTTCATAAGGAGTTTTTAAAACTTCAGAATAAATATGAGGCCATTGTGGCATAAAATTTCCTCCTTGTAGCGGCATTTATACTTGAACTAGTATCATTCTTTAAGTATAACAGATAGACATTTTGCTAAATAGAACTTTATTCCTAGATCTTTCCTTCATAATCAAAATAATATTATACAAAAAGTAAAGATTATTTCTCTTTTCTAACTAGACGATAGCTGTTCCAGCACTTCCTTTTGATAATCGTAAGGCTGAATGTCGAGGTGGAAGTGTCCGGATGGGTCTTTTTTGCGGTTCAGAGCTGCTCTCAGCTGTGCCTCATGCTCCTGATCCTCAGGAATGTATCTCGTAAATTCGCGGTCATTCCAGTAACTCTCGAAGGTTGCTTCGATCTTGCGCAGGACATCCAGGGAATCCTTCTCCGTCACCTTGAGATTCCACTCCATGCCACTGGTCAGGGCCGGGTTGGACAGGTTCGAAGAGCCGACATAAGCGGTGGTGAATCCCGTATCGCGGTGGAAGATATATGTTTTGGCGTGCAGCCGGGTGACTTTGGTATCATACGAAATCTGGATTTCGGTGTTCGGTAATTTGCTAAGTTCGGTAATCGCTTTGAGGTCGGTTGCCTCCATATAGGTGGTTGTAATGATCCGCAGTTTGCCCCCACCCGATGTGAATTGCTGAAGCTGTTCCAGCAGCAGGCGAAGCCCACTGAATTTGATAAAAGACACCAGCCAATCGATCCGGTCGGCGGTCACGATCTCTTTTTGCAACTCCAACAGCATACTTGGTTCAGATTTGGCACCTGTGAATAACGAGCTTTGGGCAATTGGCGTATCGGGACGAATGATTTTGGTATCCCGAATGGCACGAATGCTGTTCAGCTTGGAATACACATGGGTCAGCACCTCACCCTGCTCATCCAGTTGCAAGTCGTTATACTCCTCTTCCCCCAACGTGCCTTTCAGGGTTGTAATAATCTCATTGCAGGTTCGAATCTGCTCTAATACGGCCATCTTGTCTTCCGTCTGTTCCCGTACAATCTTGAGCGCTCGCCGAGTCACCGCCGCCAAATATGTGGACAGCAGTTTACGCGCTTCCTCCGCATCCAGTTTCTCGGTCCCAATGTGATACACATCCGGGTCCAGCGCCGAAATCTCCTGCCTGATGATTGTGTTGATAAGCTGTTCATATATGCCTTGTTTCATGAATGTACCTCGCGAGGGTTAGAATGGTTGTGGATATGTAGTTGAGCTCCATATGTAATATCTTTAGAGTCTTCTATACTATTATCGACAAATGAAGAGGACTTTTCATTATAGTTTATGATTTAAATAATATCTATCATTATAAGGGAGCATATGGAAGCAAGTTTAAGATAGGGTGTGGATACAGCACTACCATTAAGATGAACAGGATGATATGTAAAAATACACCTATATTCCACATTTTACATGTGCATAATTTGTATATACAATGAACAACTGTTATACAAATTCTATATGTGAGGAGAAAGTAATTGAATAAAATATTAAAAAATTTGGCTCAATGTTCCCTTTCCATTGTTTTGTCAGTATCCTTATTTACGCCTGTCTCTAGTGCAGCATCGACTCAAGTCCAAGGTAATGAGGTATTATTGAATTCAGGATGGTCACAAAAAGAGATTAATGACCTTTTATCAGAAGATGAGATTCAAAAATATGCTTCTGGTGAAATTTCAGATACAACTACTCATTTTGTTAAGCAAACCATTAAAGTAAAAGTAGATCAAAGCAGTAAAGCAATGTCTACCCTACAATCAACACCAGAGCCAACACTTACTCCAGTAGAAGGCTCTGAAGAAAGAGTTCTTCTATCCGAAGAAGAATTCTATCAAGAAATGAAAGAATACGAAAAAGCTGAGGGGAACCCACAAGCTATACTTAAACTAGGTAAGAAACAGAACTCTCCTACTTCTCTCCGGGCAGCAAATGCTGAAGTGGATTATGTAATACCTGACGGGTATATGAAATACACTATGCAAGCATTTAAAACGGGAAGTAAAGATTATCAATTGAATTTGAGATTTGAATGGTTGAAAATGCCAGTTAACAGAGGCATAGATGTCTTTGCATTGGGGCATGGACCTGGGTTAGTCCAAACAGGTACTCAGGATGACCTAGTCTTTACTGGTAAATATAATTATGTGACGGCGGGGCAACCTATAAAAGAGGCTAATATTACTCCCATTAGCAAAAAGACAGATAGTGGCGGAAGCTTTGTAACTTTTCGGCTTGATCAAAGTTCCTTAGCATACTCCCTTGCTGCATATAGAGGGTATCTTAGTTACCACACTTCTGTGAGTAACTCCACGGAGCTTACAACATCTGTTGAAGGTTACTATAAACACAAAGTTAGCAAGCTTACTGTCTCGCCATCTGTAAGTTACCCTTTGTCAGTTGGCTTGAGTATATCCTCTGAAAGTTCGTATGTTACTGAGTCTCCTACTCCGTATTTTAGTCTGAAGTTGTAATTATGTTAATATAGTTAGGGTAATAAAGAGTGTACAGACTGTACACTCTTTATTTCATGAAAGGAGCACGAAATTTTTATGAATAAAAAGAGCATAGTCATTGCCCTAATCTTTGGTATCCTTATATTGGTTCTTCCCGCTGTATTTTACTTTTTTACTGGCTCATCGGAAGAATCAGCGCTGCCTGAACCTAATATTCCCACTCAAACCAAAACAGTAAATGGCATCACGATCACGTTACTCAATGCAACGTATAACAATAGCGAGTTGCAGATTGGATATGAGATAAAGGGAGGCGGACAGTCCGAGAACGATTTGGGATATACCTTCTATAATCAAGGTGAACCTTTCGCTGAAACTGTAAGTGGCGACCTTCTAAAGCTCGGAGACAAACATTATTACATTACAACAAGAACGGATCAAGTCCGCGATCTACCAGAAACATTGAATCTTACATTTGAGATTAAAGCACGTCCGAACTCGGCCGAACAACATAACATTTCTATCCCATTCGAACTTGTGCTAGAGAAAGAAACGAGTTAATTCATGATCTCCATGAGTTAACTCTTCAGAATGTCCTATTCGGGGGATATTTCTTTATGATCCGGATTCATCCCTCAACTTCTCACGCATCTACGGGATTCTTACACCTCTTTATTCTGATAGATAAAATAAGAAAAACGGCTCCTATCACAGATAGAAGCCGTACAATACTTGTTTAAATCACTTCAAGCAATCCTTATGACACTACAAATTGTACGACAATTGGGGTGCCATCATTTAATGCATCTCCACCGGGGATTGTAAGTGTAGTGGTGGTAACTGAGGATGTATCTGCTGTTTGCATAAGGCCATTAACGTAGAGATTGTAGTAATTGAACGTGCCTGGAAAAGCTGTTGCGGCTGTACCTGCATCGTTCGTAAAAGCCGTCGCAGCGATTGCAAACGTTGCTCCGGTTCCTGTTCCATCCCCTATAGTCGCGGCGAATCTTAAACTGTTCTGAAATGGTGTAACAAGCGGCATGTTTCTCACCTCCTACCTGACATAGTATATGTAGTAGATTTGAGAGTAGTGAAGGCAGAGGGATGAGATGATATAACCATTTTCATTTGTTTAGGATTACCGCTGTTAATTGAACGATCTCAATAATGACTGGTGTTTCAGCAAACAGGACACCGCTTTGAGATGGAATAAATAATCCATCTGCAGTTAACACATACGAATTGCCAGGTTGTACGATCCCATTAATATAAAGATTGTAATAACTCGTCATGCCTATCCCCACAAATTGAGATATACTTCCTCCCTCATCATTAACAAATTCACTAGCAGAAACTGTAACCGAATTCGACAAATCCAAATCAGTGTCAGGGAAATAAAAGTAGCGGTCCGATGTAGGAATGATCTGAATTCCGGGGATACTGCCCGGCGGGCCTTGCTCACCAGGAGGGCCTGTTGGTCCCTGCACTCCGGGTGGCCCCTGCTCACCAGCTATACCCTGTGGGCCAACCGGACCTTGGGCTCCCGGACTTCCCGGTTCACCGCTTTCGCCGCGAGAACCAGCAGGTCCCTGCACTCCGGGTGGCCCCTGTTCCCCAGCTACACCCTGTGGGCCAACCGGACCTTGGGCTCCCGGACTTCCCGGTTCACCGCTTTCGCCGCGAGGACCAGCAGGTCCCTGCACTCCGGGAGGCCCCTGCTCACCAGCTACACCTTGTGGCCCAATCAGGCCTTGGGCTCCCGTGCTTCCTGGTTCACCGCGTTCACCGCGAGGACCAGCGACACCTTGTACTCCTAAACTGCCTGCTTCACCCCGCTCACCCCGAGGACCTGTCAAGCCTTGGGAACCTTGTTGTGCGATCAGTCCCTGCGTTTCAGGAAGAGGTAATGCAATATTTCTGTGTCTGCGGGATACTTTCTTTTGTCTCACGCGCTGCTTGTAAGCACATCTTTTTCTTCCCAAAGCTTTACGTATGGCATAACGTTTTTTACGTTTTTTCGGAATATCGTTACAGCGTTTCGTTGAAGAATGTCTCTTTCTTAATGAGTGAAGAGTCGTTTTCACCTTGTTCGTATGCTTCAAAGTCGCCACACTCCTTAGGCCAGTGCCAGTAAACCACAGTATATGCCCTATACTATGTCTTCAGCACATGCGGAGAGTGTGCGAATAACTATGACCGCAGCCCAATAAAAAAGAACTACAGCTTCTGCTATAGTCCTTCCTCTTATCTGCTTTACCCTTATTTTCTTCAATTTCACCTGGGACTCAACGCCTCTCTCCAGACGTCATTCTCTACAAAATCAACATTTTTCTCCTTAAAATAAGTTCTTGTCTCTTGCTCCAGATCATATAGGATTTGAGGCCAGTCCTTCTCTTCGATCATTGTCGATTCAAAGTCACCAATGATATTCAACCACCGATGATTTAACTGCTGGTACTCCTGTATTCTGGCTTTTAGTTTTGGGGATACCATACGATTGGTTTGATCCAACGGATCAAACGTCATATGCATTCGGTGAAGTGTACGTGGCCATATGTCCTCTACTCCCAAATCGTTTATGAATAGTGGTGCGGGTTTTACGAGCCAACTGCTTTCCTGACTAAAACTAAGATTCATCAAGTTATACTTATCAATAATCTGTGACATAGCTCTGAGGTTAACATGAAGCTGCCTTGCCTGCTCTCCGTCCTCAACCATCTCGTTGATGATTTTGCCATTCTCCAAAATGCGGTTAAAAATACGATCATTCGTGATGATCGCACTTTTCATATCAACCAAATCTTGACGGATATTCGAGGTTAGGTATTGTTCATACATTCTTTTTTCTTTGTAGAAACTGTAGGTTAGAACAAGCAAGATCACAAACGCAAGGCAGCAACCGATCATCAAAAGTCGTTTTTTATTAAGGATCATGGCGAGGTGTTCTCCTTGGATTTTATAGTAAGAAGCACCTCTACGTTTCTTGGTAGAAGTGCCTTCTGTCTTTCAAAATTTTAGTTGTGAAATTTCATCTAGATGTTTCTCGGGTCCATGTAACACCAGCTACTATTGTATGAATTTTTTATCCTTTTAAGATCACCCAAAGTGTAGAACCATTCTTCCTCAATCCATACTTTTGCATCAGGAAATTCACTTAGAAAGGCAAGTAAGACTTGAAATAACAAATCCTCATTCTCATCGAAATCGTCAGAAACTATTGCTTTAAAATACTCATTCTTCATATTATCCCAGTCAAAAGTCACGATTTGAAAATCATATGGTTCATCGTACAAACTAAAGCTAATCGTTCTTGAATCTTCATTAAATGGCTTGTCACTAATGTATATTCGAGTATATTTTAGTGCTCCTTCAATGTCATATTTTTCGTCGTCACTGTCGAAAAACAAATCTTCTTCTGTACAAAAGGTTTTAATCATATTCAACAGATTATATGCCAAAGGGCTCTTTTTACATTCAAATAAAATAAAAGATGAGATACTCATTCATTCTCCATCCTCTTAACTTATATCACTTTTTCGCTACACCACTTTGGATTATACGGCCTTTGACTTAGTCTCAAGATATCATCAGCCGTGTAATACCACTCGGCATCATCAAACCATAAGTAATCTTCCGGATGATCTTTAAAATACTCCACTACAAACTTATAAATAAATTCATACTCATGATTGATATTCACAATATCCAACGCCCAAAAATAATCCTTTGATTGGGTGAGCCACGTGAAACTATCATATGAACTTTCAACAACTTTGTTTACGTTAAACGTAAAGTACCTAATTGTATCTTCATCTTCAGAACTTAACAGAGTCTCTTCGTCTACTTTGGATAGTGTGCCTTCTGCCGATTGAAAGTTCTGATCTGTATCAAGTTCAACTGTAATGTGAAAACAGTACATATTCGCTCTTTGCGCTACCTTCTTGAAGTTCTCAAGAATCTGCTCTGGAGAATAATTTGATATTTTTTTTAGAATTATAACTGAGCTAATTGCCTTTAAACCTCCTCTAATTAGAAAACTTAGTATCGTTAGGTGATCTTCCCCTTATCCAGCCTGGATCTATCCATTTACCACGTATAAAACAATATATTTATCTCTGATCAAGATAGACATGCTATCGTTGTCACCTTCAATAAAAAGTTTACCATCTGGGTTACTAATCTCATTCTTGACATTCAAATATGAGGATTCTGTTACAAAAATATTCATTGTTTTTATGTGTAATGTCTGATCATCAACTTCAATTTCAATTTTATTGATGTCCTTGTCAGTACGCAGAATTTCTTCTAAACAATATAGGATCTTATCTTCTCGAACTTCTTTAATAATTTTATCTCCCAATAACCCCAAAAGAACCTGATAATTGGGTTCATCATCTTGGAATATCTCAATTAATTCGGTAATGAGGCTACTTAACGAACTTTTTCTTAATTCGTCCTCTAGCTTCTCTCTAGAATCGTCCAGAAACCAAGAATCCAGATCAACTGGAGTGTCGTCTATTTTACCTGGAGTATATGGTCTCGTATAAAGAAACTCTCTATTCATTTTATTACCTGCCTTTTAATTTTTTGTGTATTCTCCACCTATTTTTTCAGCAACTCTAGTAAATAGCATATCCCAGACTGCATCTTTGTTTCCCGCTTTAAAGAATTCCTGCGCTTTTGGATCACTCCTTAATTCTTTTTGAACATTAGCAAAGATATTACCTATATTATCCGAGCTTTCTTTCCAGCCTTCTACTCCTCGTTTCATACTCAAATTTGTACCATTTGGTGATACAGCCCTTATTTCAGCCATATCAAAGTCCACTGCAGTAGCTATATCTTCAAGACTAAAAGGTCCATTTGTTGGATGATTATGTGTAAATATTGTATCTTTCGCCGTATCTTTCTGATTCATTATATTTATTGATTTCTCAGTTCCCACAACTGTCTCTCCTACAGACTTCCCATCCATATCAAAAAATTGGCCGTGTTCAACTGGTTTTTTTCGAATTTGATCTTCAAACTTATTTACAGCCCCTAAAACATGGGTTTTATTCGCTCGCTCTGACTCCCCTCTACCCTCACCATTTTCCTTCTTACCTCCCCCTCCTCCACCCGACCCATGCTGATCCTTCGAGTGTAAGGCTTTGCCAAAGATAAAATAAGAGAGAGCCTGGCCGACCATCGCACCTTTAACATAACCTGACTCGTCTTCATCGAGTTGTTTCTTCTTTTCATCGACAAATTGCTCGATATCAGACCTTGCCGTTCCTGTGCCCCAGGCCGCATCCCAAGCAAATGAGAGTCCACGTCCAGCGTCAACTACCTTACCTATAGTCATCGCGTAAGCCAAACTGCCTAATGTGCTTAGCGGATTATAGATGAGTGCTTCGGCTGTCTCGCCCAGACCTGTAACTGTGTCACCAATGGCTTTGTCCACTGCTCCAGTGAAAAAACCGGGCTTCAACTCATTGGGTATGTACAAGGCTACCTCGCCTGTGCCGTCGATCGTCCTGAAATTCTTTGCAATGAAGGTAAACTCCTTCTGGATATCATCGAGCATCCCGAGTGTTGTCGGGAAAACATGCTTGACCTCCATAAAATCCCAGAAGAACTTTTCTTGTGTAACCCCAGACCATTCGGATTGCAGCATATTAAGAGATTTATCCAGTTCACGAACCATTCGGTCCAAATCCAATTTACATTGCTGAACCAAGCGTGCTTTGGCATCCAATTCATCCGGGTGCACCTGAATACGCAACATGCCATCTTCACCACCAAACCTGATCATAGTCGTTATACCTAAATTTTAACAAACGAAAATAATCATAGGAATTGAACAGAAGGATCATTTTCTCCTTCAACGATTCGGTAATTAGGTAACTACTCTAGTCAGCGAAGCTTGCACATGTACGCACATCATATTGAATTGTTGTTTTATTCTCTCTCTTCCAAACAAAGATCAGGCATCCCGCGGAGGGATCATTCCAACCCATGATACATTAGTCCCCGCCTCTGCCGGAATCCCCGCTGTCTGATCCGTGATGATGACCGCCAGAAGAACTATCATGATGATCATGTGAATGCTCGCGACTGCCCCCGCTATAGCTATCCGTATATACCGGCGCATGACCTCCGCTTCCACCCGATTCAGGGAATATCGTGGCGAAGACATAATTCGTGCGATCAAATGGAAACTCCGCCGCTGACATCGGCTTGAACATGCCTCGCAGATGCAAAGCTAGCACCAGTAGAGGTGCATGTTTTAATATTGTTGATCCAGGTACACTGTTATCTGATGCAGGTTTACGATCTGCAAGGCGTCTGAGCTCTGGATCGTGGTGTTGCTGTAGTACGGACCAATCCGTTTTGCGCACACATCGTGATCCAATACCCAGCACCAGAGCAGTCTGAATAATCTGTTCCAGCACTTCTGCCGACTCCCTCAGGCGCTCGACTGGAATGCCCTTTTTGTATCGTTTACGCCAGTGACGCATCGATGCCTCCCAATCTCTCGCAGACGGAGCCACTTCTCTTGCAGGCAAGAACAGACGAACAAAAATGGACAGAAAAATAATACCGTACAGCGATGAAGTAAACGTTGAATTGCCGTCGATCGCCACGGTGAGGCTGATCATTAATCCTACACAAGCCGCCTGATAGAGCAAACGCACATGAATTTTCCGAATAACCAAGAACCAGATCACCACTGTAACTGCCAGACCCATCACACCTGGCACAGACACACGTTCTGCAAAGCATACGATACCTGTCAGAAGCATCAGAATAGGAAACATAACATAGACAAGCAATCGCAAAAGCATCGGCGTTCGAATCAGCTGTCCCCAGTCTCTCGTCTCTACGACTTGTTCCTTCCACGACTGAACGCCTTTGCTCAGCGCCTTTTCTTTAAGCTGGTAGTATTTCATGGCCTCTCTCCGCTTACTTTCCCCGTTACTTGGTCCAGCCAAAGCATCGAGCCTCAGCCTTTGTTTACCGAAACCATAGGTAGAGAACAACCAATCTAGCAGACCCTGTTCATCCGGCGTACCGTTAACAGCAGAGGATTGTACACTGTACTCCAGTGTTGTTTTGGGTCTAAGTTGAGGATTGCTTTCCCCCGGATCATTCCGGTATCGCCCCTTGATTTTCACAATTGTCATGGACAATATGCCTTTACGAATTAACTGGAACATGGTCGCCTGAGTGTCCTTCAACTTCAGCCTGCCCTTGCTCCGCAAATAGGCGAGAAACAATGGATCTGCTTGCTCCACCTCTTCGTCTCTGAACGGCCCCTTGTTCAAGCGACCCCTCACCCATAACAGCAATTGAACAACAATGATGCCCAGAAGCACCCAAATGATCAGTTCCATAAGCTGCTTCAACCATGCCTCCTGCAAGATCGGGGCCAGCTGTCTCTGGACAAGAACCGAATGATAGAACTGAGATGAAGCATGTCCATCTGTTAGTACATATCTCATGTGATGACCCCTTTCATAGGTGAAAATAAAATTCCAGTGATCTACCCTACTCTATATAAACCTGTTCATATCCCAAAAGAATCCAACCAAGCGCCTCTTTTTCATCGATGCGCCTTTCAATTTTCATCCTCTCAGAGTCCATCCATCCACATCCATGATTCATCATTCGTAAGTCTTTTCTTCCTTCTACATGTTCGGAATGTAGAAACCATTTTGCTTTTCACAATCGGTTAAAACGTACACTGATTCTCCTCGCTCGACTTTGGTCAGTTCCAATCCCTTGCAAGTATTCGTCGTAATCTCTTCTCTGGAGCCATACTTATCTCTTGTGGCATCATAGGTGGATTGAAACAGAGTACCGTCATAGATTAGCTCATGGATGATGGGATCGCCTTCAATCGTATACATGGTGACCCGGACGTGATCCGGTTGATTCTTTTTCACTTTTTGCATAAAAGACTCCCACTTATCTCGGTTTCGCATCTCCCCCAAAATAAAGACGACATCTCCACTTTCTTCTGCTTGCTCCGCTTTATGCGGCTCAACTATGGCAGGAAAAGGGCTTCTTTTCTCTACCGGATCGGCAGTCTGCTGTGGATCATTCGGACTACAGCCTGTTGCGAGTACAGCTGCCAAACACAACATAATAAAATATTTTCCCATTGCAATCACCTCATATGTACAACGTGACCAAGACTGGATAGGTTACATTTTTGAAAATGGATGTCTGTATGTACAACTTAGCCCTGAAACTTTCCAAGTCAAACAAGTAAAAAAATCTCTCTATGTGGTGTAACCTTCATCCTAGTTCCTACGTTTATTTAACAGTACAGCCATTTTTACCATTATCCTTCCAAAAGAGGCGATCTTATGTGTTCCGATAATCAAGTTAGTCATGTAACAACAGAAAAAGCACCCTCTTCCTCACTGGTCAAACCGGCGTGCAAGCAACAAAGTACATCCCTTCGCCGCTTCAGTAAAATCATGTTTTCAGCTGGTGTTGTATCTAGTCTGCTCATAGCTACGCTCTCTTCGGTGTCTACTACGTATGCAGCCAATGACAAGCAAGCTTTTGCAGGGAGCGTTCCGGATCGAGCAGTCTCGGCTTTCTCTTCGGGCTTCTCCCCTAAATCCTCTCAAACTTCCAATACAGCTCAGGAGCTCCACTACACTCAAGTAGCAGGGGGGTACTATTACACGGTGGCGTTAAGAAGTGACGGTTCTGTCTGGACATGGGGACGAAACCTGTTAGGAGAGCTTGGAATCAGCGACACGGTGAGGTATCGCCATACATTCAGCCCTGTCCGTATTCCGCAGTTATCCACTGTCACAGCAATCTCTAACTCCGGTGGGGGATACAGTTTAGCTGTTCAAGCAGACGGAACCGTGTGGCAGTGGGGAGATGGCAGAACCCCCAGTCAAGTTCCTGGCATTACCGATGCTAGACATGTTACTGCAGGATCTTTCATGAGTGTAGCCCTCCTTCGGGATGGGACCATTCAATCCTGGCAGACCCCGCCTCAGAAGCTTCCTAACACGATGAATAAGGATGCTGGGAACAAGCCCACCCTGCACCGAATCAGCGGTTTGAAAAATGTCGTGCAAACCACGCTTTCTGGTTACGATGGATATGCGTTGAAAAAAGACGGTTCTGTCTGGACATGGAAAGAAGCGGATAACGCGGACAGTCCCCCGTCCAAAGCAAAGCCAGTCAAAGGCCTGACCAATATCACGTTCATCACGAGTAAAGGCGGGCAACTGATGGCGCTCGATTCGAAAGGTAGAGTCTGGAGAATGGATGTGCACGGAAAACGGATTCCATATCACCACGAACTTAAAGTGAAAACGTTGGATGCAAGCTCCAATTATGTACTTCTGGTGACTACAAAAGGCGAGGTATACAGCTTCGGGAACACCGTAACGGGCAAACAAGGGAAAATAAAGCAGTTGTCGGATATCACCAATGTGTCTGCTGGTTACTACCATAGTCTTGCACTTTCCTCCGATGGAAACGTCTGGGGATGGGGTGGTGACAAATATCAGGAGGCAGGTGCGCCGGCCACATCTTCGGGAGGCATGGTGTACACCCCTGTTCAAGCTAAGCTAGGCACAGATATCTATGTGAACGGCAGACTGCTGCAATCCATATATCCTGCGGTAGAAACGAGCGAAACGCTCCAACTTCCGATCAAAACGATTGCGTTAGCACTTGGAGCAACATTTGAGGTGCACACCGCAGAAGGATTAATAAGTCACTATACCTTAAAATATAACGATCGGATCATTACGATTAAACCGAATGAACTCCAATACACAGCATCTAGCTTGAATAAGCTTGACCCGCAAGAAGAACAAGTCATATCACTACGTGAACCCATTGGCATCTATTCAGGGGCTACCACAGCACCGTATGACATGTTACAGGGGCTTGGGCTGAACGTAACCTGGGACAGCAACACCGCCAAAGTAACGATTGATGAAGTCAAATAGCGGAAGATAATACCCGCACATGGACAAATTAATTAACACTTGTAGAAGGCTTAGAGAGCTAAGCATACACACGAACTGAAAAAATCCTCCTGAAATCATTGGCTGTTAAGAACCAGCATCTAAGATCTCAGGAGGATTTATTTATTTATTTATTGTCGCTAGAGGTGTTTTTTATTATTTATATGCTCGTATATTTCGTACGTATACTTGTGCATGTGTACTTGTGTATATGTGCTCTTCCTTATTACTTCTCGAACCGGAACCAGCCAAAGTCAAACTGACTTCCGGGCAGAAAAATAAAGGTTACTTTTTGCTCCCCGTATACCGGCTCTAATTGAAATGTCCGCTCCTCGTACCCTTCGGATTGAGTAAACTCCACCAGTTGGTTGCTCTGCCCGTCCGCACCCGAGAAGCGAATATGAATCGTGTTTTTGTCTATCGCTGAAGCGCCATAGATCACTAGTTTTGACGTGCCTTCACTTGTGAAATTCATCTGTTCAAACTCCAGCGAAACGTTATTTCCGATGCCTGCCACACGGCCGTCCTCAATCGTGAACGTATCACCGTACAGATGATCGCAAGATGCAGCTGCATTGGTTTCAAAAGCCCTGCTTTGGCGTTCAAACGAAAAACCTTTAATATGAATCTTCTGTTTCAGCACAAAGCAGATCGATGTAATGCCGCTGAGTCGTTTGGATAGACGGTACGTCTCCTCCTGGTATACATTCCATATCGATTCCTTGTCGTATACGACATCGGCAATCATCGTACTGCCCTCTTCACCTGGCATGCCTTCCCAGATCTGAATAAAGTAATGTTCACTCGACAGCGCAAAAATGGGAATCGTGATCGTATCCGAGCCGTATGGGCCGAAGTCGATATTGCGGAAGCCCACATGAGTTTCGCTGTCTCTGCTGGTAGCTACGCCACGTTCATTACCGTTGCCCACATCACCTTGGGTATAGTCATACAGACCACCTGAGATAAATCCATACGGATCTTTATAGGCTGTACCCAAACCTTCTGCTTTGAACTCCAGTTGGGAGATGAGTTTGGGTTTGTCTGTACCATTTTTGCTGGTTGCACGCAGGCGGAACGCCCCGTCGCCCATAGCTGATACTCTGACCACTTGGCTTTTCTCGTCTACGTCTACACTCTGTGAACCTGGCTCGTCACCCATTCCAGAAGTGATCACTTCCACCTTGGCAATATTGGACACGATGCCGGCATCATTTACAACAGACCATTCCAAATCCCGATAGGAAGTACTCTCCGGGTACAGTTTGGCTGTAACCATCACTTCCGGGTTAGAGGCATCAAGAATCTGTCCTGATTCACTGATGATTTCAATTTTCCGCAAAGGAATCTCCTGAGCGTTGCCCGTCAGTACCGGAAGTTCTTCATTTTTCATGAAGACAGGTTTCGCATCCAATGTTATGAATTCTCGCCCCTCATCCGCTACTGTAGATTCGAATGTTGCTGTTGCTCCTTCTAATCCTTCCGAAGACACCTCGATCTGGATCGTTCCTGCCTCATTCGTCGATCCAATAATCGCCATCAATTTGCCACTGAACAATCTTCTGCTTAGCCCTTTATACGGGTCATAGTCCGTGCTATCCCCGTTATCCAGACCGAGCAACCGCCCCGCACCGGACACCTTCACCTGCACACGGTTATTGGCATTGTGTACTGGATGACCTGATTCATCTTCAGTCGTAATTTCCACAAAAATAAGGTCTTTCCCGCTCGCCTTCAGCTCCTGCCGATCAGCATGCAAAAGAACCTTCTTCGCATCGGTAAAAGAGCGCTGTATATCGGTAGCAATTACCGCACCATGCTCATCATAAGCAATGGCTTTCAGCTCACCTTCTTCAAACGGTACTTTCCACCAACCGGACAACTGGGTTCCATGGGCATGGTCGATATCATACGTGCCGATGGTTTCGCCATTGAGCTGCAATTCAATTTTGGGCGCGTTGCTGCACACACGAACATCAATGATCTGACCCGGGCTAAAATCCCAGTAAGGGAATATATGCACCATTGGACTTTTTTTATAATCCGTCCAGGCGGCTTGATAGATGTAATAGGAGTCTTTCGGGAACGTAGCCGTGTCCAGCTGCCCAAAATATGAATTCTTCGTATGATACGGAGTCGGTTCGCCGATATAGTCAAATCCAGTCCAAAGGAATTGCCCCAACGAAAACGGATGATCGCGCTCAGCGATGATGCAATATTCCGGCGATTTCGCTCCCCAACTGGTCGTGCTGTTTCCGAGTGCCGAGCACTGCTCGTCATCATCGTCCAGAACGGGTTGTTCATACGGGAAGTGATAAATGCCCCGGCTTTGCACGACCGAAGAGGTCTCACTGCCATAGATAATCCAGTCCGGGTGTTCGGCATGATGCTGGTCATAATATTTTTCAGCGTAGTTGTAGCCTGCCAGCTTCACGATATCCGCACATTTCTGAGCATTCTCCCAAGGCATGTAGTTCGAACCAATCGTCACA
The DNA here is from genome assembly GCF_003719335.1 of Paenibacillus amylolyticus. GTDB lineage: Bacteria > Bacillota > Bacilli > Paenibacillales > Paenibacillaceae > Paenibacillus > Paenibacillus amylolyticus_D. The sequence goes on along the minus strand of NZ_RIAS01000002.1, from coordinate 123,094 downwards.
CGTGCGTTACCTTTCGGATCAAATTCCTGTACATACTCCATCAGCATGCGTGTCACTTCCTGGCCGCGCTCATCCGCATGGGTATCATAGATTTCGTTCCCGATACTCCACATGATCAGACTGACGTGATTCCGATCACGTCTCACCCAACTTCGTACGTCGGCATACGCCCACTCGGTGAAAAACCTGGCATAGTCATACGGCGTCTTCGCCCGTTCCCACATATCAAAGGCTTCGGACACCACCAGCATGCCCATCTCATCGGCAAGTTCCATGAACTCTTTCGCCGGCATGTTATGCGCGGTTCGAATCGCGTTAACTCCCATCTTTTTCAGTAAAACAAACCTTCTTCTCAGCGCTGTCACATTAAACGCAGATCCTAATGCCCCGAGATCATGGTGTTCGCAGACACCGTTCAATTTCATTTTGACACCGTTGAGATAGAAGCCTTCGCTGGCATCCAGTCTGACCTGTTTGAACCCGATTCGCTGTGGGACAGACTCGATAACCTCCTCAGGTTGATCCTCCGAGATCAGACGCAACTCTGTTACGAGATCATATAAATGGGGAACATCCGGGCTCCATAGCATTGGATTGAGGACATTAAGTTGCTGGCCGTTTGTAAACTGTATTGGATATTCATGTGCTTCAGTGCGTCCATCTGTAGCGCTCTCCACAATCTCCGCCTGAGAGGATGCAATGACCTCACCGTTGTACAAAATCGTATGCATCAACTGGGCACGCTGATTTTGTTTCAGACACAGCTCTGTATCGACCTCCACCTGCCAACCCTCCGGTTGCTGCCGCATGGAGACATAGATGCCATCCGTTACGATGTGGTTGCGATTCCTCGTTTTCAGCCACACATTACGATAAATCCCAGCCCCGGAATACCATCTGCTGTTTGGGCTCTGATGCACAACTTTGACCAAAATTTCGTTAACCCCGTCCAACAATGCATTCGTAATTTCGTGCTCAAACGCAGAGTAACCATATTTCCACTCACCAACAAACTGCCCATTCACATAAACGGATGAATCCATATACACCCCGTCGAAACACAGAATCACCTGCTGCTCATCCTTCGTATATTCGAACGTCTTGCGATACCACCCCATACTGTTCTCATATAAATCCAGCGTATTGTAGATCAGCCAATCGTGAGGGAGCTCAACCGCCTCGAAGGAAAGCTTATTAAAATCAATAAGTTTGGTAAGTTCAGTAGCATTCGTAACAACAGTAGCAGCAGTAAGGTCAGTAGGATTGGGAAGATCGGTAAAGTTAGTAAGTTCAGTAGCATCAGCGGCATCAGTAGCATCAGTAGCATCAATAGCTTCATTAGAATCGCTAGCATTAATAGGGTCAATACGACTCGTTCGCTCAGTGAGATTCGTTTGCTCAGTAACATCCGCATCTTCAGTAAGAACAGTACCTGTATTAGGCTCCGTCAGCTTTGTAACGCTCAAGTCACTTTTGGCAAATTGCCATCCATCATTAAAAAGTCTCTTCACATTCATGTCATTTCTCACTCTCTTCTGGTTGAATAGTTATTACGTTAAAACAGCCCTATTTTACTTTTAATCGAAAACCTTTTCGAAAATTAAAAGTAAGATACTTCTCGCTAGTTAACAATACAATAATTATATCATTTGTCTCATATTTGTAACGTAATTTAATCTAAAGATCCAAACAAAAAAGTGAACGTTTTCATGCATAACATTCATCTTTTATCGCATGCTGCCTAAATCTGATCTCACGATCTACGACGAAACCAACATCAAAAAAAGGCAAAAAAAGAAGGCAACCCGCGCACGGGCCACCTCTTAATGGCTGATACCAGTTAAAATTCTGTCTTTAAGCTCAACGTATTTACCTCTCTAATTAAGCCTCACTAACTTCAGCCCCTCCCCTATCCACCTGTCACTTTTTCTAACGATCACCAGAGACGCTATTTGGGCGAAATCACACCGTTTTATTTTCTAACGATCACAGGCAAGCTTAATTTGGAAGAACGAAGCAAAAATAGGTGATATTCCTGTGTTTTTTGCGAAATAAGCTTCCTGGTGAACGTTAGAGTTCCAGAGAACCCTATATCACTCAAATAAGCTCATCTGAGATCGTTAGCGTTTTTAAGGTATCGGAAGAACACTCCCCACCCAATCCTATGCCTTGTAAAAAGGGTTCCACCCTTGGCCTTTGCCCGATGGCATCGCGCCTGGCACACCGTCCGCCTCCAGCAGCGGACGGACAACTAACTTCACAGGCCACGCCTCGCTCTCGAAGATCACGCGCTCCAGCGTGGCCCGATCCGTCTCGGGAAGCTGCACCTGGTGCAGCGCTTCCCGCCAGGCCTGCTCCGTGATTTCCCAGAACTTCGTTTCCGGGATGTCGTACACTTCGCTCATCGCCTCCATGATCGCAGCTAGATTCACCTGCGTTCCAAGGGATTGCACATAAAAAATCAGCTTCTGGATCGTCTCATTATAGAGACTGTTCGAATACCCCGGACGAATATGATATCCCGGATCGGCAATCCCATGCTTGTCCAAATATGGTTGATGCAAACGCACAGAGTCATGATCCCGGAATAATAGTCCCTTCACCTCATTATGCTCTAACACCAGACAGCAGTTCTGACCATGAATCTCCGGTACAACACCCACTTGGAACAAACGCATCACGATATCATAGAATGTAGCCGCAATCTGATTGTAGAACTCCAAGACATCCCCTGCACTCAGATTCCTGCCCATTATCTCGGTGAGCAGATGATGCCCATCCAGATTTACGCCAAGTGCAGCCATCGGAACAATTTTGTAAGCATCGTCCAGTAACTCTGCGGGATAGACACGAATCTGTGCCGCCAGATGCCGCGGGTGATCGTCGAACAATCCCATGGACTCCGGCATGAAGCCCCACCAGTTCTGCTCCTCGCACATGTACACTTTCTCTTTCAATGTCTCGTCACAAGCCACTGCCTGCCTTAACATCTTTTCTCCCACAAGTCCGTTCAGCAACTTAACAACCGGGAGATATCGCGCGGCACCGAGTGACAGCACACTAACCGGCAACTTGAGCATGAGTGCAGACTCAGCAGTTTGAGCCATCGACCGTAGAGATGACGTAGCGAATACATCTCCAATCTGCACATCCAACACCACAATGCTTCCTTCTACGATTTCTTTCGTAAAACGCGGCAAAATGACGTGTTCCAGCTGCCAAGGATGCACGGGCATAGGCAAGTACTCGTCCATCGATAAGCCTCTGCGGGAGCATTCCTCCTGAACTTCCTCCCGCTGGGCATCATACAGCATATCGAGAATGGACAAGCCGTCCTCACATCCTTGCTGCACAGCATCCCGTTTGATTGCCACCCAGCGCAATCGAATCGCCTTACCGAACTCGGCTGCGTATGCCTTAACATCTTCGGCGCTGAATCCAACCTTCGCTTTGGAAGTCGGATGGAACGGGCGATCCCGGAGCGCAGCAATGCGCTCACTTTTCACAAACCATTCATACGCAGACTTCGGATGGTAAGCAGACAACGTCTCTACCTGATCCCAGCCAAGTTCATACTGCTCTACAGCCAGGTCCAAACTTGCCAGAAAGTCTGCCACACCTGGTTGCCCGTATGCATCTTTGGATAATGCCCGTTGCAACACCGCACGCCCAACGGCCGCCGGAGTATCAAGCATCGTCCAGCTACCGTCTGAATTTTGCTGATAGATCGGTGATCCCTGAACCCACTGAATGCCTTGCCTTACACCATTTGCAACCAGACAAAGTACGCCTTCGGTATGCAAACCCAGACTGTAAGGCAGCGTAACTGCGGATGTATCCCGAGCAGAGTCAACCTTATTGAAGTTGTTATTATTTGAGTTATTGTTGTTGAAGTTATTGCCACTGTAATTGCTCGCAATGAAGTTATTCTCATTGGAGTGATTCTCCATAGAGTTATGCTCACTGGAGTTGAACTCACTTAAGTTATAGTCAATATAGTTCTGCATATCAGATACTTGATGAGTTGTACGTTTTTTCTCATGGTTCTTTTCCCAATCCGCTTCAATCCCCTGATATAACTGTCGAAACTGTGCAGGTGCAGTAGCAAAATCAACAAAGCGATGACCTTGTAGCGGAAGTAACTGCTCAGCGAGCAGACTATTCATCAGATCGGACATCACCTGCTGTTCAGCAGTTTGCCGACTGGAACGTTGCATTAACGTTGACATGTTCATCACCCTCCATCAAATAGTGGAATGCCGGGTGCGGATGCCCCAGGAAATCATGATGCGAGATTGTCCAGGCGTACGCACCGGATTTCTCAAACACAATCACATCGCCGACTCTTAAACGGTCAATCTCTGCATCGGAGTGCATACGATCCTTCGGCGTACATAATTCACCTACAATATGGGCTCGCTCTCCTCGCACCTCGGGTCTTGTAAACTCGTGCTTCCATCGATCAGTATATACAATGTGAAAAGGATGATTATGTCCCCAGGACGCAGGCAGCCGATGATGATGTGTCCCTCCCCTTAAAATGACAAACATCTGTCCGTGCGAACGTTTAATATCCGTCACCTCGGTTGCATAATAACCGTGATCCGCCACTAACAAGCGACCTGATTCAAAAAACAATTCTCCCCCTCGGATAGCCAGACGATTTCTAGCTTCACTCTGCTGCAAAAGCGTGGTAAACAAAGACCAGTCAAAGCCCGGACTCCCGTCATACGTCACACCAAAGCCTCCGCCTGCATTGACCACGTCCACCTGCAAGTTATATTGCTGTTGCCAGTGCTCCACCTTTTGCAAATATAGCTCAATCATCTCGGCATGCAGCCTTGCGTCCATATTGTTGGACAGGGAATGGAAATGGAATCCGCATAACCGAACCGCACCCGTACCTTCCACACGAATCAGCTCAATCGCTTCCTCCACTGCCTCTTCATCGATACCAAACGGACTGGGGCCACCGCCCATCACAATTTTGGTTTGTGGCAAAGTGTTACTTCGCAAGTTGATACGGAGCAGCACACGCACCTCGGGCTTTGCTTCTCTTGACTGCTCTTGCCCCTGTTTCGCTTGCGATTTCGCTTGCGCTTGCTCCTGTTCCTCTCCACCTTGCCTGATTTCTTTTCCTTGCACTTTTCCTTGCTCTCTCTCTTTGGCAATCGCAATAATGCGGCGCAGCTCCAGCAGGCTCTCTACATGGATATAACTCACGTTATGCTCGATCGCCAGCTTCAACTCACTTTCCTTCTTGCCCGGGCCGCCAAACAGAATCGGAACTTCACGGCTCACCGCCCGAACCTTGAGCAGCTCGCCAATGGACGCCACCTCAAAACCCTTCACCACTGGAAGTAACGCTTCAATAATACGTGGATCGGGATTGGCTTTGATAGCATAAAATAACTTCGTATTCCATGGCATCGTTTGCAACATGCTGCGTACCTGCTCCTGCATACCTGCCAGATCGTAAATGTACGCGCAGATCGGCTCATGCATTTCGCGTTGAATCGCATATAACGCTTGCTGTACACTGGTTTTCATCACTGTCCACCTGCGCTTCCGTAGTCATTCCGCTTTTGGGCGTAGGCCCGAAATGCCGTGTTCCGATCATCTCCAAGCACATAGATGTGCACACCACGCTCACGCCATACCGCCATATCTTCGATGCCTCTTGTGACTGTTGCATAAGGTACGCCGAATTGTTGCGCGTTCTCGTGCAATACGCCTATTGCTTCTCTTACATCCGGGTGATCGGTCTGCCAAGGCACACCAAGCGATTGTGATAAGTCCGCTGCACCTTCCAGCACAAAGCTCACCTGCGGATGAGATAAAATCTCCGCGCTTTGACGCACCCCTTTCACACTTTCAATCATCGGCACGATCATCACCTGCGAGTTGGCTTCCGTAATGTATTCCGTTAGCGGGAATTTACCGAACACACCTGGACGTCCACTGTTAAGACTGCGCATACCCAATGGATGGTAATATGCATGATGTGCGGCATCCTTCACTTGCGAGAGCGTCTCCACATGGGGAATCACGATCCCCTGTGCCCCGCAGTCCAGTACCTTCAGAATCTCTGTGCGCTCGACCTTAGCAATACGTACAAGCGGTGTAATACCAACCAATTCGGCTGCACGAATCAACTCTTCGACCGACTCCATCGACGTTGACGTATGCTCCAGATCAATGATGACAAAATCATAATTGGCATGGCCAATCATCTCGATGATGATCGGATGTGGAATAGATACAAATAGACCAAATACCTGCTGCTTGCGAGCAATCTTTTCCTGAAGTATATTCTTCCTCATCGGTTTGCTGCCTTCTGTTCGTCTTCATCCTTCTGTGTGAGTTCTTCCTTCTGTTCAAGCATATCCTTTGCTAGCCGGAGAGGATTGTTTGTTTTGCGGAAATACAACTCTCCATCCCCATACAAACGCCGCTTCGTCATCTCTTCAATCAGGGCATCCTCTGCCAAAAGGTCAAACATGTCAAACCGCTCGGCATACTCGGGATGTTGCCGCTGATAATCCAGAATTACACCAGTACACAGCTGCCAAAAGGCTTCTTCGGACAAACCATACGGCTCCAGCGACAGCGCAATATCCGTCATGCAGATAAAAAAGAACGCATCGTACGTATAGTCGCGTACCTCCGACACATCTCCGGCATAGATGAACGAATATCGATTGAATTTGCGATGAGTTTCCGGTTCAGGATGCAGTTTCGGTGCACGTTCCGGGTGCAGCAGCTGATCCGGGACATAACGAACGCCATCATGTAAATCTTTCAGGATGATGCGTTTCGGCAACTCATTTTCCAGCACCAAAATGATATTCTGTGCATGGCATTCAAACGCAATTCCGTGCGCATACAAAAGATGAATGACAGGCAATGTGAGTGTACGCACCAAGGCCTCTGCCCATGGTTGAACCCCATGTCGCTCGATCGCCTCCTGGATAAAAGGAACGCCGTTTCGTTGCACCAGCATAAGAGCATTCAGTGGCCAAGCCGTCTCGCCCGCATTTAGGTGAACAGATACATTTTCCCGCCAGATCGCACCCAGGGTGCCGTAAGCGCGGCCGTACTGCGTAACAGGTAATTGTTCGTAACGGAACGACAGACCCATGATTTCTTTTAAAATGGCAAACTGCTCCCGTTGTAACACCTCATCCTCGCGCACCAGTCGATTCAGCCAGTCACTAATCAGGGGTGCGTTTTGCGTCGTATGCTCTGCGAGAATACGTGTGCTAGATGTATTCGTTATACTCAAAGCCAGCTTGATATAAGGTGCTTCTGGATTTTCACGATTCGAGAGGGAACGAATGGATTGCTGCGCACGATAGGCCGAGGCCGAAGCCCCCAGATAAATGATGTCTCCATCCATGAGTTGTTTGGCAAATATAGATTCCACCGCGTGCTCCCACTGCCACGGATGAATCGGAATGAATACGTAGGCATCCCTATGTAACGAAGCCGTTTTGTCTAAAATCACCTGACGGAATAGCTGCAAATCTTCCTTGGTTAGATGCTGTTCCAGCAGTGCTGCCTGATCATATCCATCGGATGTAGCCGTTTGAGCCAATTCTTTTCTCACCGCAACCCAAATGAGCGGAACAGCGGCATTAAACTCAGGGCCGTAGGCGAGATTGTCTTTCAGCGAGAATCCTAACCTGGACTTGTAGCTCGGATGATACAGATGACCGTCAGTCATATGACTTTCCAGCGCATCGTAGTGACGATCCTCTGCCGGAATGCGAAGAGGCAGCAAAGCCCGGCACTGACTGTCTTTCGCCATCGTTTCTTGCAACTCCTGAACAAATGCCGTGAGTTTCGCACCCTGCAAACGATTCAGCACCATCTCTTCCAAAAACACATCCAGATCCGTGCAGACAACGCCTTCGCGCTTGATCGACCCGACCTTCACCTTCACCCGTCCAAACGAAAACTTCTGCTCTGCGTCACACGTATACACCACGGATTCCCCTGATGCAGTAACACCGCAGGTCGACCACTCACTCCCGTTCACCTGACGATCCAAGATATCTTCGAACCACATCGCTTCCAGTGCCTGGCGTATGATCCGCTCCTGAACTTCCACGTATACGGGGACTGCGCCGTCATTTGGCTTTCTACGTCCTTTTTCAACTATGTTTGATTGGTGTGATTCATTTGGTTCATTTGGTTCATTTGATTCGTTTTGTTCGCTTTGTTCACTCGTGCTGTTAATCTTATTTCCACTTGTTCCGCCTGTTGCAGTTGCGTCTGTTTTTAACATTTCTGCTGTTTTACTTCCCTTCTTCTCTTCTGCCTCATTGCCGATTTCCACGAATCTCACGTGCTTCACTCCCTAAACGTTTCATGACGTTACCTACCGGCACATAAGCCGGAGTTTGACTAATGCCCGTGAGACAACTCACCAGATTTTGTTTGGCTAGAAAAGCGTCTGCAGTCAGCAAATGCTCTACATAAACGTTACCTGTTCGTGCCCATTCTTCCTCAAGCACCTTACGTACCTGTATCCAAAAGTATTCCTCGGACACATTCATATCCCGAGCCAATACATGAATTAACGATCCAAGATGGTTCACGATAAAATAATACGAGGTTCGCGCCCACGCCTTCTCACGCGAATAACGTAACAGCTCAGACGGTTTCGAATTCGGAATCTCCCCCTGCTCATACCGCTGCCATCCACCCACCAACTGCTCATCTACACTGACCCCTTCCAGATCACGTACGATAAAGGCAACCGGCATGCCCTGCTCCAGCGTCACCAACGTATTCTGCAAATGGGCCTCAAAATGAATGCCCTTCTCTCCAGCCGCACGCACAAGCGGCAACAGCGAACAGTTCAGATATCGTGACAGCCACTGCTCGACCTTGTCGCGATCAACGACATCGGCATGATCCCGTTTACCACACAGCATGGTCACTAAGCGGGATGGAGCTCCTGGCAACGGCGACTCCACCAGGCTGGACAATACATATGTATTGGCAGCGTCAAACTCAATCGGACGATAAGCAACGGTGAATAATCGGGTAAGTTCTTCGTCCTGAAACTTACATGTCGCTACACCTGTCTCATATGCGATATGGGTATATGGTTCCGCTTCGAAACACCCCTGCTGCCACACATAACTGGACGCATCCAATGTCCGCCGCATCTGCTCGGCACTGTTGGTGCGAATCATGTTGGTAATCTGCATATGCAGCGACAGCTTGATGTTGCAGTTCCAGTCCGGAATGTATACTGTACGTACCGAAGAGGTCGGATAGGCAAACGGTCCTGCGCTACCTAGTAGCAGCAGCTTCTCTTCACGGATATATGGCTGTACCTCGTCCAGACGTGAAACGTATGCATACTGCCATGGATGAACGGGCAACAGTCTATACATGCCCAGCTTTTCTTTGGAAACAGACCATTCATGGCTTCCCAGAAGCTGATGCAGATCCATTTTGTCCGCATGCTGCACCCATTCCTCTGTATACACATCCTGTCTTACGGCGATGTAACAGAGCTGAAATGAAGTTCGAAGTTCCGGACTGTATCGCTGCACGTCCTGGGCAGTGAAACCTCTGGAGTTTTTCGGAAAAGGATGAAACGGATGACCGTACAGCAGGGATTGCTCAGAGGTAATGTAGTCATATATCCCGAGATCGGACGCCTGTTCAATATACAAGGTCAGGTTAGCCACACTGTTCTCCACTTTTTGAGTAAATTCACGAACGCGTTCGGCTCCCCTGCCTGGATCTAAGGCAATTTCAGACGCAATCCAGCGCACCAGATCCCGGTAATGCACGGCTTGTCCATTACAGTTCATGCTGAGATATTCATGCTCCCCCATCGCCGAGTAGTAGGATAGCAGCCCCATCACGCTTACACGGCTGGTTGGAAAAGCAATCGTATACGTCAGCGTATCCGGGTTAAGCTGCATATGTTCTGCTTTTTCCGGCCCAAGCTCACGGATATAACAGTTCAGCAGCAACTTGCAGGAATGCTCATCGGCCTGTTGCTCCGCCTTGGGCCGGAGTTTGTTTTCCATTTTGAACAATGAAGCCAACCTTCTTTCGAGTTATAAGTAAGACTAGAGGTAACGTCAGCAGAATGGCGCAACCAAGACCGACGCATAGTTCTTTAACGGCTCCCCATTTCGCCAGCTCAATCGCTCTGCCATGTTCGGCGAGCCATTGCCAGCGCATATCGTAATACAGTGTCATGCCCATGACCGCAAACGATGAAGCCAGTCGTTCAATCGTTGTGGACAACACCGATCCTTCATGCATGTCTTCCTCAGGTAACGCCTGCAGCCCGATCGCAGAAATGCTCATACCGGACAGGCCTACGCCAATGCCCCGGCACGCCATCAGCAACCCGATGATCCCTATGGACGCCCCCATGGGCAGAAAGGCAAACGTCAAAATAGATACCGATACCAGCAATGTGCCCCAAGCGATAAACTGAAGTGACCGTCCACGATCCAGCAAGTTTCCTCCGATCCACATGAACAGGCTCGTGGAGATGGAGAGCGGAATGAACAAAGCACCGGAAAGCGCCGGAGACCACTGAAATACCTCCTGAAAAAGCAGAGGCAGCGCAAAAATCACGCCAAACATGACACAATCCTGAATCGTGGAGATCAGAACGGTAAGAGGAAATACCCCTTTTCTCCGCAGCAACGAATAACGGATCAGCGGTTCATCACGTTTATTCTCGACCTGGATAAAACGAATAAGCAGTACTATGCCAAGGACAATCAATGTCCAGGAAATCCACGGAGCTACTGCTGGGCTGGCGTACACCTGTACGCCCAGACTGAGTGCACCCACTGCGCTAACAAGCCGCATCACACTGGATGGATGCCACTTTTTCCTGCGAGCCGGGGTGTAGGCTTGAATCACTCGTCCACAGCCGATCAGTGAAAAAACAGCCAAGGGTACATTCAGCCAGAACAGCATCTCCAGCCGTCCATACTGAATGATAAATCCGCCAAGGGTCGGTCCAGCCGCAGGAGCAAGCATCAGCAGCAGTCCCCATGCACCCGTAATGCGTCCCCGAACCTCCGGGCCGTAGACATCAAACAGCAACACAAGGGATAAAGGAATCATCAGGCCAGCCGCCACACCATGCATGAATCTTACAAGCAGCAATACTTCAATATAGGAATGGAGCAATGCTCCGAGCACCGAAAATATCCCATAGATGCAAATACCGAGCATGTACGTCCGTTTACGCCCCAGCCGATCCACGATCAGGGAAGCCAGCGGCATCGTTAATGTCATGGCGAGCATATACAGGGCAATGATCCAGCCGCCCGCCGTGGCGGAAATGTCATAGTATTCGATAAAATACGGAAGCAGCAGGTTAAAGGCACTGTTGGTAAGCACAAGCGTGAAGGCTCCCAGTAGAATGGCGAGTAAAACCGCGTGCCGCCGAAGCAGCGATACACTCAGCATAAAGCTGCCGTTAATGCAATGGCTTCCGATACGGACTGTTCAAAGATCGCCAGTACCTCGCCTGCTTCCTTCTCCGTAATATTCAGGGGCGGCAAGAAACGCACAACCGCAGAATGACGTCCGCCGACTTCTACAATGAGTCCATTACGGAAACATTGTTGCTGAATGACTGACGCTAGTTCACCATGCTGTAGATAATGTCCAAGACGATCCTTGCCGCCTTGCGGGTTAACCACTTCAACACCGATCATTAGCCCTCGGCCACGAACATCACCAATCTCGGCAAAACGGCTTTTCATCGCTTGTAGCCTTGCCATGAACTGCTCGCTACGCAGATGCACGTTCTGCATCACATTCTGCTCCCGGATATAACGCAGCGTGGCTAGACCTGCTGCCATGGCCAGCTGATTGCCACGAAATGTGCCCGTATGCGCACCGGGTTTCCACTGATCCAGCTCCTCCTTATAGATCACAACGGACATGGGAAGACTGCCACCTACCGCTTTGGAGCAAATAATGACATCAGGTACAATGCCGGCGTGTTCAAACGAAAACATACGACCCGTACGTGCAATGCCGGTCTGCACTTCGTCAATAATGAGCGGAATATTTCGTTCCGCAGTGATTCGGCGCAACTCTTTCAGCCACTCGATATCCGCAGGAATTGCACCACCCTCGCCCTGTACGGTTTCTACGATCACTCCGCACGGTGCAGCTATTCCGCTCTCGCAATCATCCAGTAAGTTCTCGATGTACTGTGCACTTAATCGGGCGGTCATGCCTTCACCAACCCCAAACGGACAACGATATTCATAGGGAAATGGCAGGAAATGCACATCCGGCAGGAGACTTTGCAGGTTTTCTTTTTTACTCAAATTGCCGCTCATCGACATCGTCGCTTGAGTTGAACCATGATATCCACCTTGGAAAGCCAGAATGGACTTCCCGCCTGTGGCATGTTTCACTAGCTTAATTGCAGCTTCAACCGCGTCCGCCCCCGTTGGACCGCAGAACTGGATTTTGGATGTATCCCGCATCTCTTCGGGCAGTAAAGAGAATATCTCTTGCATGAACGAAAGCTTCAGTGGTGTGGCCAAATCCAGTGTATGTAATGGAATCTGCTGATCCAGAACATCGCGAATAGCACCAACGACTGTTTCATGGTTATGTCCAAGCGCGAGTGTGCCCGCACCTGCCAAGCAATCGTAATACTCACGGCCTTCCGTATCCGTAATCTTGATACCTTGAGCTTTGCTGATAACGAGCGGAAAGTGCCTTGGGTACGCTCGTGCGTTGGACTCCTTTTCGTTTTGCAGTTTCAGGTATTCCGTCTGTACCTCTACTGACATAACTCTCTAACGCCCCTTATCATCGATTCAGGTCAAAAAATGCCTGTACATTGGTTATTGAATTTGTGACAACCCATTACATACTGAAACAAGTTCAACACATCATCCTGTGAAACAAGCGCTTTATTACGCGTTAGCCGTTAACTCTGAAATAGATACTCCAGATATTGACGGACAACATCCCTTGTCGTGCCGCCATGTGGATACACATGGTGAGTCAGATCCGGCAATGCGTTGACCTCCAGAATGCCTCCCTGTGCCGTCGTAATAGGTACTCGGATGTCCTTGCAGCGAACATCTATACCTGCAACGTCAATCTGGAGCGCTTGGGCTGCCTGTATCATCATGCGGGCATTATCAGGGTGAATGTCATCCGTACAATCCCTGTAAAATTCACTGATCTTCCCGGCCGCCGAATTCCGGAGATCATACAGCTCAATCTCCTGATCCACAGGAGACACGTCATTCAAAGCAAGACCTTGCTTACGCAACGTATCCAGCAAATGAGTATTTTCGGGATCAATCGCGGGGAAAGCTTCGTACGCACCAATCTCTGTATCCTGTATGCGGTTCCGGTTCAGCATTTCAATCCGTTCACGGACAGATGAACTACCGTTGCCCGTCACATACACAGGACGGTATTGGTTAACCGCCGCTACCTGATCGTTGATAATTAGCACCCGGTAGTCGGTTCCAATGACATATTGTTGTAGCAGAATGCTACTGCCATACTGGGTTGCGAGATGTATTGCCGCTTCCAGCTCAGCAACAGTTCGTACATCCAGCGTAACCCCTTGACTGCTGCTGGAATCCAGCGGTTTGACTACGATGGAACTGTATTGATGGAGGAAAACTTCGGCCTCTTCTCCCATGGCTGCTACAACGATATACGGGGGAACTGGCATCCCCTGTTCATGCAGGATCAGATTACATGCCTGTTTATTCTTGGCAAGCAGTCCTGCGATCAGCGGTAGCCGATGAGTTCTTGTTTTGTTAATGATGATCTGTTTGTGCTCCAAGGACAGTTGTAGAAAATCCTCACAACCATCCACCAGCAGCTCGCACCCGATCCCCATCTCCCTTGCTTTGTTCAGAATCAGCCGATTCTGTAGATTCTCAAAACCTTCTGGAAATACGGAACTTTTGGAACGAAGTAAATTCATATCCGACCTTCCTATCGGTTGATTTTATTGATAATGATTATCAGTATCACGCAAAATCTATTTTATGGTAATTATTTGCCTGTTGTCAATATGAAACTTTTTAGGAAAAAAATATATTTATTTTCGATGGGATTTGGTTATGTAATCGTGGAATAGTGGCATACATAGGCATAACAAACGAGGCAAGCCATGGAGTTTCCAAATCCTCTGCTTGCCTGTTTCGTTATCCCCATGACGATAAGATGATGGTACTGAGGAATATTTGAAGGATGGATAATCGTAAAAATATGACGTATACGCCTATTTTCATTGACGCTCTAGGCGTAGCATTTTCCAAAAAAGCATAGCAAACGTAGCGATTCAGCATTCTGGGTATCTTTGACAAACAGGTGCCCCGAAGCTCCCGTTCATCTAGCCAGCTGTGTATAACGCTGCTGAGTTTCATTCAGCTTCCTGCCTCTTCCGTGCGGGATACAGGTTGGTGTACCGAATAACGGATCTACAGCAATATCACACTCCATCTGAAAAACGTTTCGCACGAGGTCACGATTGATAATATCTTCCGGTTTACCCTCTGCATAGATGGACTTGTTGTGCACCGCAACAATATGATGTGCGTATCGGCAGGCCAGATTCAGGTCGTGAAGCACCATTACGATGGTACGCCCTTCTCGTTCATTTAATTCAAACAGCAGATCCAGAATATCAATCTGATGTGTCATATCCAGATATGTCGTAGGCTCGTCCAGCAGCAATGTTTCTGTACCTTGTGCCAAGGTCATCGCAATCCATGCGCGTTGACGCTGACCACCGGATAACGCATCAACAGGCCGATCCGCAAGTGCTGTCAGATGTGTGGATGCAAGAGCCAGTTCGACCATGCGCTCATCCTCACGCGACCACTGTTTAAGCCATGTCTGGTGAGGATAGCGTCCTTGGCGAACCAGCTGATTCACGGTCAAACCTTCCGGTGCCGTTGGTCCTTGGGGCAGAATAGACATACGTCTTGAGATTTCTTTGGTGGGCAGCTTTGCAATCTCTTCTCCATCCAGCAACACCGTGCCTGAGCTGGACTTCAACAGTCTTGCCATCGTGCGCAATAGCGTCGATTTGCCGCAGCCATTACTGCCGATCAGGACTGTAATCTCTCCCTTAGGAATGGTCAGGTTCAGGTTTTCTATAATCGGATCTGCTCCATAGGAGATGGTAAGATCCTTGGCTTCCAGAATACTCACGGCTCTCTCCCCCTCAATAATGGTTTCGATTCTTAAATAATAGATACAGGAAAAACGGTGCTCCAATTCCTGCGGTAAATACGCCTGCAGGGATATCCAGCGGCAGAAACGCCGTTCGGGCAATGAGATCAGCTGTGCATACCAGTAAAGCACCTACAAAGCCGGATACCAGCAGCAAGCTGCCAAACATCCGCCCTACCAGTTTTCGTGCGATATGCGGGGCAATCAAACCCACAAAGCCAATCGTACCAGCGACAGACACAGCAATCCCGGCGAGGAGCACACTGCATAATAACAACACAGATCGATGCCACTGCACCGTAACGCCAAGCCCTGTCGCAAGGTCATCTCCGAACTCCTGTGCATTCAGACTGCGGCCAAACCACATGGCAAGAGGCAGGACGATGACAATCACGGGTAATATCGTCTGAATATCTGTCCATGTGGCACCATAGATGCTGCCAGTTAGCCAGATATAAGCCTGACTTGCTGTATAAAACGGGCTTAGTATCAGCATAAACGTCGTGCCAGCGCCCGTAATAGCCGATACGCCTATACCGATCAGCACCAGCCGGATCGGACTGACTCCTTTTTTCCAGGCCAAGATATAAATGATGAATGCTGTTACCATAGCACCCATAACCGCAAAGAGTGGCAGCAATTTAATGCTTACGGCTCCACCCAGTAATGTTACAAATCCTACAGCTGCCACTGCAGCACCACCAGTTATGCCGATGACATCAGGTGAGGCAAGTGGGTTACGGATAATGCCCTGCAACAGTGCACCCGACATCCCCAGTGCGGCCCCGACAAGCAGAGATAACAACACACGTGGAAGCCTGAGTGTCAGCACGACGAAATCATGCTCTCCTGCATTCAGTCCAAAGATGGTTCGAATGACGTCCAGCGGGGAAATAAAGTCACTTCCCATACTGGTTCCGACCACCCCGGCTGTCAAAAACAGAATGAGGCATACGACGATGACAACCATCGGCTTACGTTCCACTTGCATGGAGACCGTGTCCTTTTTATTCCGATACGTCAGCATCTTCTTCATATCTTCGTCACCCCCTTGCGGGCAATATATACGAAGAAAGGACCACCGATTAATGCCGTCATGACACCCAGCGGAACTTCCTGCGGCATAATGACCAGCCTTGCTACGACGTCAGCTGACATTAACAATATCGCTCCACCAAAGAAGCAATACGGGACAAGCCAGCGATAGTCATTGCCCACAAAAGCACGCATAATATGCGGTACGACGAGGCCCACAAGACCTATGGAACCGGCAACTGCTACAGAACCACCCGCGAGTACTACCGTGACGATTCCCATCATCACTTTGACCAGGAGTACGTTCTGTCCCATTCCTTTGGCAATGTCATCCCCTGTTAATAACAAATTGATGGCTCTGCCCATAAATAAAGACACCAGTGCGGCTGCCGCAATATAAGGTAGAACAGGATAGAGCATCTCCAGCGTTCGTCCACTTACCGAACCAGCAAGCCAGAACAGGACATCCTGCAGCCCTGTGCCATCCAGCACAAGAATCGCTTGGGTAAAGGAGGCAAACAAGGCTGAAATAGCAGTACCCGCTAAAACAATTTTGATTGGAGTCAGGCCATCACGCCCCAGTGAACCCAAACCATATACAATAGCTGCCGATATGGCTGCCCCGGCAAACCCAAACCACATCATCGTGGTTAAGGAAGACACGGACAATATAACAACAGCAATAACAATAAAGAAAATCGCACCCGCGTTGATCCCGAACACACTCGGGGAAGCCAGTGGATTACGTGTCAGCGCCTGCATCAGTCCGCCTGCAACAGCCAGACTTGCCCCTACAACAGCCGCAATAACCGTGCGTGGCAATCGCTCTGTCAGTAGCACCACATGCTCCACTGATGTATCATCATAGGACTGAACCGCATCCCATAACATGTGAAACGTAATAGGGGTGCGTCCCAGAATCATGCTGGCGGTTGCTGCGAGCAACGTAAGAATGAACAATCCGACCAACCCGTATATTTTGGCACTCGCCTTGGTAAAAAGGGGAAACATACTCTCACTCTTTCATCTGTGAAGTGAAACAGGACCTGCCTGCCCCTACACTTCGCTAACGAAAGTTCTGGTGCATGGCAGATCCTAATCCGGTTATTATTTATTCAGGTTGAAGAGCTTGTATAGATCGTCCAGCATCATGTTGGCTGATGTATATCCGCCTGCCATGTTCCAAGCCACCTCATCGACCTGGTACAGCTGGTTGTTTTTCACAGCATCAAGGTTTTTCCAGAGCGGACTGCTTGTCCAATCCTGATAATTTTTCTCAATTGCTGCCGTATCCGTACCTGAATTGAAATTAAAAATCATATCTGCATTCATATCCGGAATAGCCTCTTTGGATGTCAGTTCAACACCCCATTTATCTTCATCATGGCCAGCCGGTCTTGTAAAACCAAGTTCTTTCAGGATCTTACCTGCATATCCCATGTAGAAAATACGAACCTGATCGGCTCTGAAGTTGGTAATGGTTGCTTCAATCGGCAGACGGTCACCCATTTTCTCTTTGAAATCCGCGACACGCGTCTCCCAATCGGCAAGCAGCTTATTCGACTCCTCTGTTTTGTTCATGGCTTCCCCGGCAATCTTCAATGTTTCTTTCCAGTCAAACAGCGTTTCGGTTACTACTGTTGGCGCAATCTGTGACAACTGATCATAGATTTCCTCATGTCTGATTTTGGTTGCAATGATAAGATCAGGCTTCAACTTGTTGATTTCTTCCAGATTGGGCTGGGATTCCTGACCTACTTGCGGTACACCATCCAGATCTTTACGCAGATATTCATAAACCGGCTGCTGCACCCATGATTCCACAACACCTGCCGGTTTCACGCCAAGTGCAACGACGACATCATTCGCACCCTGGAACAGTGTCACGATTCGTTGCGGAGTTCCCGTGATTTTTGTTTCCCCCATCGCATGTTTGATTACCCGAGTCTCGTCTGTTGCTTTGACAGCTTTATCTCCCTCCGTGCTGCCTTCAGCACTTTTACCACTTGTTGCTGAGCTTGCTGTATTGGTTGTACCCGCATTTCCCCCTGAAGCACAGCCAGCCAGCAGCGAAATCATAAGAATAAGTGCTGCATAAATATATAACTTTTTGCTGAATCGAAACATGGAACTCGTCTCCCCTTCTCACTCTAAATGATATTGAATCTCATTATCAATTGTATTGTAATGGAGTTGGTTGATTTAGACAAGCACTTATTTGGAAAAATATTCACGATGAATATCTAGCTTCATTTATTCTAGAAACGCTGCTATATATGCACATTTGAGGTGAATGCATATAATATAAATCAATATTATCAAACGGTTATGTAACCACTTATGTCAAATGTCGCCTACTTCTTCTGGGCAAAATATAACCTTGAGCTATCCCTTTTATTTCATGATGTGACGATATACAAATTATTAATATTTATACATCCATATCTCATATTTATGAATAATTTTACAATACATTCTACTTTTCAGACTTAGAGTCGGCTTCTTTAATCCATAATTTATTCCTAAATTATTCCTGTGAATGAAACTCTTCTTATGTTAGATTATCCCTTGGAATAAAATCACATATATAAAGACAGGGGACGGGTATTATGAAAAAACATTGGATTCTTTCGATCCTGATGAGCATGGTGTTGATCGGCGGTGTAATTCTTCCAACAGGGCATTATACTGCGGCAGCAGACAATTCCACTGTGATTTCGGATGAGGTAAACACGGAAGAGACAATTAACCAGGAAGAACAAGAGCTTACAGCGGATGATCAAGATTTTCTGGATTATTTGGATGCTTTGGAGGCAGCAGCTGTTTATGAAACAAAAGCTATGAGCGCCATAGGCGGAAACACATACATCACCTCCTCCAATCGCAAATCTTTCTTTTTGACGTTAAACAACACAGCTATCCCAAATTACACAAAGTATGTTTCCATGCTGAAACAGATCAAACCGGAGAATACCCAGTTGAAAAAAATCCATGACAAATTGATTAAAGGCAGCTACGCACAGCTGGAAGGTTATCAATTGTTCAAAAAGGCTGTTTCCAAAACAACAGTAAACCGCACGTTCCTCAAGCAGGGTAATGACAAGATTGCTGCGGGTAAAAAGAGCATCGAGCAGTACCTTAAAGAAGTGAAGACATACGGAGAGCAACTGGGATTCCAGATGTAATGTACTCGGCTCCATAATAAATTGATAATTAAGGAAAAAAAGTATTTTCTTTTGCAGAAATAATTCGTATAATAACCGTATAATCAAAAGGCTATGCTGCCGAAAGGTACAACCTCGTGAACATGAGAGGTTGTGCCTTTTTTGCGTTTTCTACGGCGTTTTCCACGGCATTCTCTAGCCTTATCTTGCATTTAACCATGTGCCAAGGAGTGATATCCATGATTTTAGAAGCGATTTATCATCGTCCCAAACTGAACTGGTCTTATGCGTATAATCGCACAACCATGCATCTTCGCTTGCGGTCCAAACGAGGGGATTTGGATTCGGTCATCGCGATTACAGGAGATAAATATGCCTGGGATCGGACGATCACGCATATTCCTATGCGGATTTTCGCCCGGGACGAAATGTTTGATTATTGGGAAGCCGAGACATCTCCGCCCTACCGCAGACTACGTTATGCATTCCAACTAATTCAAGGGGAAGATTCTGTGTGGATGACCGAGCGAGGATTTGAGCAGTCATTGCCGGATCATCCATTGGAAATGTTTGATTTTCCATTTATGAATCCGGTTGATATTTTTGAACCGCCTGCATGGGTTAAGGATGCTGTTTTTTATCAGATTTTCCCCGAACGTTTTGCGAATGGTGACCCCTCTCTGACGCCAGCAAATGCTGAACCTTGGGGTGGTACGCCTACACCAACCAACTTCTTTGGCGGAGACCTGCAAGGCGTGATGGATCATCTGGATCATCTTAGTAAACTCGGGATCACAGCCATCTATTTCTGTCCATTGTTCGAGGCCACGACCAACCATAAATACAACACCGCCGATTATCTGAAGGTTGACCCTCAGTTTGGTACGAATGAACAATTGAGAATGCTAGTGGACGCATGTCATGCTCGCGGTATACGAGTCGTTCTGGATGCTGTATTTAACCATTCGGGAAGAGAGTTTCCTCCTTTTGTCGACGTAATGAAAAATGGCGCTAATTCCCCTTATGCAGACTGGTTCTACATCAAGGATTGGCCGCCACGGGTTGAGGATGGCATTCCGACCTACGAAACCTTTGCCTTTGAGCCGCTCATGCCGAAGCTCAACACGGAGCACCCGGATGTCAAAGCGTACCTGCTTGAGGTTGCACGCTACTGGATTGAAGAGATGGATATTGACGGTTGGCGACTGGATGTTGCCAATGAAGTGGATCACCAATTTTGGCGTGAGTTCCGTCAGACGGTCAAAGCGATCAAGCCCGATGCTTATCTGCTCGGTGAAATCTGGCATGATTCATTAATGTGGCTGCAAGGCGACCAGTTCGATGCAGTCATGAACTACCCTTTTACCAACTCCGTACTGGATTATGCCGTGCATGGCAAGCTGGATGGACTCGGATTCGCCAACGAAATTGGCAAACTGCTTGCTTCGTACTCCCAACCGGTTACCGAAGCAGCGTTTAACCTGCTGGGCAGCCACGATACTCCGCGGTTGTTGACGTTATGTGATGGGGATATGCGCAAAATGAAATTGGCTGTAACGTTGCTTTTCTCCTATCCGGGTGCGCCTTGCGTCTATTATGGAGATGAGATCGGACTGGACGGTGGATATGACCCGGGCTGCCGCAAATGTATGGAGTGGGACGTGGGCAAACAGAACCGGGAACTGCTTGAATTTTTCATCCATACGATTGAGGTACGAAAGAAACATCCAGCATTGCGCAGCGCGGGGTTAAAGATTATGTATGCCGAAGCAGGTGACCCTTGCCTTGCTATGGAACGTATGGATTCGGAAACGGGAGAACGCATGCTGCTGGTGATCAATGCCAGTGACGAGCCTTGTAAACTGGAGCTTGGTTGGGCAGATCATAATGTATGGCGCGACTTGTACACTACGGCTTCGGTTGAGGCAACACAGAACAAGTTGACCTTGGATCTCGGCGCATACGGCTTCTCTTTGTTGCAATGTGAGGTGAAACAGCCGGCAGAAGCATGATTTTGGTAAAGGGGGGGCCTATGTCTGCTATTAATCCTTGCTGTGTTTCTGTGCACTTAACTAGCAACATGCTGTGAGTCA
The DNA here is from genome assembly GCF_003719335.1 of Paenibacillus amylolyticus. Lineage (GTDB taxonomy): Bacteria > Bacillota > Bacilli > Paenibacillales > Paenibacillaceae > Paenibacillus > Paenibacillus amylolyticus_D. The sequence continues at coordinate 101,565 of NZ_RIAS01000002.1, read as the reverse complement.
TCCCATGCTTCCCTTTCCTTTACTAAATAATGCAGGCTGGATCTCCAAGGGCTAAATATGAATGGGGAAGATTCCGAAGGGCTGAACGTGAATAACGTCCGGCCCTTTTTGGTATAAAAAAGCAGACAATTGCCTCTGAAGGAACGCCTCTCCTGTATGAACAAAAAAACGCACATCCCTTCGGATTTATGCGTTCTCTAGTTTATCAATCAAACGATTTAGCGAGCAATCTCAGCCTGAACATCCTCTGATAAAACGGTCATGCATGATCCCGCGGCGATCATACCTGCTTTCTGACCTTTTTCATACGGGAGCTGACGAGCGCTTCTTCTGTGATCACAATTTTCTGCGGAATTTTGTATGCAGGCAGTTTATCTTGGCAATAAGCCCATATAGCCCTGCGAAGCTCTTTTAGTGAACTGGGGTTAGCAAGCCGTACTGTCGCTTTCACCTGCTGGCCTGTTATCCCGCTCACTTCTCCCGTAACTACCGCCGCTTCAATGCCATCCATCTCTTCAAGCACACTCTCCACTTCAGCAGGGTACACTTTCCAGCCACCTACGTTAATAATCTCGGAACGACGACCCAGAATGCGGATATATCCTCCCTCCACCACTGCCTCATCTCCTGTTCGCAACCAACCGTCTTCTGTAAAAGGAGAAGGGGCATTCAGATAACCCATCATCGCCGTTGCGGTATGAATCTGCAGTTCACCGTCCACAACGCGGCACTTCACCTCTTCATCCTGAATGGAAAATAACAGCGATCCCGGTTCTTTGGAGCGTGTTGGTAAAATCCCCAATTCGGACATGCCGTAAGCTTGAATCGTCCTGATCCTCGGAAAACGCCGAGTCCATGCATCCAAAACCGACTCAGGCATTACTTCCGAGCCATAAGAGACCACTTCCAGGCTGGAAAGGTCGTAATGCTCATCTTGTTTTGCCAGAAGCAGCAAATTCATAAAAGTTGGGGATACGGGCAGCGCCTGTACACGATGTTTCTGAATGGTATGGCACACTTCCTCCGGAGTACGATTCACCACAATACACAGGCACCCGCCGCTGGATAGCGATTGCAGCATTGTGTTCACCCCGCCGATGTGATCAAACATCATGAAGGGTATGGTACGCAGCGGACGCACCTGCCGTCGAAAGGACTGTAACAACCGGTCTGCCCGGTGAACCGTTGCCTTGCTCACTCCCGTAGATCCTGAGGAGAACAGAACCAATCCGCCAATCTGCTCCAGTCGCAATTCATTCAAGATGGATGGCATCGCTTCTTCTTCATGAGTCTTGCATACCTGTCTCACCAAGAGCTTGCCTTCATCTACCCCCAAGCGCACAGCTACATGTGCCAACTTTACGTACTCGTCCCGTTTCGCTTCGACCAAATTACGATCGATCGGAAGCACAATGCACCCTGCTCCAAGCAATGCCAGCATTGCCGATGCTGCATAAGGAGAATAGTCCTCTTCCAATGTGACAACCCGCCCGGATATCCCCTCTCCTTTGATCCATTCTCCCATGAGAAAAATCTGATGAACCAGCCACTCGTAACTGTACTCTTGATCCTCCCAAATAAACGCCGGGTGCTGTCCGTGAGCGGTAAATCGCTCTAGCAAAAAATCAATCATCTCACACCCTCCCCATTACTGCCCAAGGTCTGATGCTGTGCAAGATAATTCACCAGCGAGCCTACCGTCTGATACGGGCTTTCCGGCAAGGAAGCAGCAGCAATCTCGGCAAGAGCGTTCCCCAGGCCTTTTCCCCAATGCTCTTCAATGCCCTGCTCCACCACAGCTAATAATGACACCAGTTCCAGTGAATTCAGTCGTCCATCCCGGCCATATAGTGGTGCATTACCGCCCTCATCCAACGCAATGAATGTGTTATGATATGCATTCAATTCCCGGCAGCTATCCAGTACAATGCGTAACAGAGCTGCCTTGTGTTCGTTTTCGTTGTCTATATCTGTTTGGGATTGCCGCGCATATGTGGAAGCTTGAGGCAGTGCTCGTCTGAAGGACTCATACCAATACCATTCATCTGCGACCAGCTCTTGCACGACGCCTGACAACTGTGCTTGCCACCCTTCGCGCTGTTTCATCCGTCCTACCTGCAGCAGGTTATTCGCCTTTTCCCACCGGAGAATGATGTTCTCATATTCTTTGGCATACTGGTCAAGCGGTGCACCCAGCCACTCAGCAGACTCCTTGAGCAGATCCCGGAAATAATATCGACTCCACCGCATATCAAAAAGCAAACCCGAAGTTCGGGCTTCGCTCTCTGCATTCCCTCCTGCATTTCCTTCCAGCGCCTCGATCAAACTCGTAGATACAGCATGTCCAAAATAAAAACGCCGAGTTCCCTCCGTGACCGTTCTACCTGTCAAAAATTCATGTACCTGAGTAGTCAGTGCTTGTGCCAGCATCTCCCGATAACCCTGCGAATCCAGCAGGGCTTTTGCCTGAATGTCCGTTGTTCCGTAGGTTCGCAGCGTCTCCTTCCGTTTAACACCCGCAAGTTCAGGAATGGTCTGATGCCCTCTCCAAAAATCATGAAAAGCCGCATGTTCCACCTTGCCTTTAAACTTGTAAAAAACAGGATCATATACATACATATGGTCTTCATCCATGCCATACACGGCAAGCCAATGATCCATCAGGTAATGTCGTGAGCCTTGTTTGACATGTTTGTTAATATACTCAGGGTTGTGATAATCGTCGCAGTAAGGCAGATGGTAGCTGGTGCCTGTCGCCAAAAAAAGCCTGCCCGTTTCAAGCTGCCGCCGAATCTGTACTTTTCCTTCCTCAAAGCTGCCCAGCTCCCGCTGGTTAGTGATCTTCCAGATCGGTTCCTCATAATCCAGCTTGTGAAAATACGTCTTTACCAAGCCATTATCTTCGCATGATGGCAGAGTATACAATCGGCTGGCTGCCAGCATGGCAAGACTTGACAAGGAGCCCTGCCGCTCAAGCACTTCATGGATCAGAGGGAAATTGCATGGATAATAGTAAGGGATGTCCAGTGTTGGAGCGAAGGAATGGATTATCATTTGAGGGAGCCTCCTATTTCTACTTTGGCAGATGTACTGCCCCAAGCCTGAATATGATAGTGGAGAGACATGTCTTCGGTTGCACGAAATACTCGGTTGGCTATGGGATTGCCTTCCTGATCCGTCTCGAATTGCCTGAAACCACGGGTAAAACGGAACGAGAAGCCGCTGTCTCGCGGAAGATGATAACAGCCTTCATAGTGACCATCACCTGTATGCATGAGCTTCATGCCCATCCCGCCGTAGATGAATTCTTCCCATGGCTCCGATGATCTGAATGTTGGTGTAAGCTTAGCCTGCATACATACTTGTACAACGGGGGTTAGTTCAGATATAACACTGTAATCTCGTGTAGCCGTTAAATCACCCGATTTCAGTGTAATCACAGCACTCCCTGTGGCACGGGGAATCAGCGTACCATCTGCAAGAACCTGAAGAACTTCGGGATGACTTGAAGCATATTCTCCGCCTAGCAATGTCTGACTTAGCCCATTATCACACTGGAGCCGCGCCTGAACCCTTACCTGCATCCCACCTTTCAGTCCGATGACATCTCTGCCATACAGCTCCAGTGAAGCGGGTTGCCCTTCTTGGCCGAACATGTGCAACAGGGGCAATTGTACACGCGCTCCCCAATCCGCTTCCTGATGGCACGCATCCGACTGCTCGAAGTAAGCCAGCTTTTTCATATTTGCTCCCCGATCCAGCATCTCCTGTACGACTGTTCTTACCTGTTCAGGCAAGAATAATCCTTCGGTGTCTCCAATATCCACCCACATGTTCACATCCGGAATGGTATCCGGCAGTCGGTACATCTTTTTCTCACGCAGTCCATACTCTGCTTGTTCATCCAATTGTGCATCCACAAAGTATGGAGACATCATGATCAGCTTGCCAAACACATCCGGATGACGCATCCCGATATGCAAGTTGCATAATGCAGCTGCCGAGGAACCGAGTAATCCCGTGTAATCTCTATCTCTCTTTGTCCGGTATCGCTGATCAATCATCGGTTTAAGCTCATCCATAATAAATTGCTCGTATTCAATTCCAGAGCCTCCTATGCCGATTGCTTCCTGCTCAGCGTCAACGTAGTGGTAGAACTCGTTGCGGGTAACCGGACGAACGTGGGCTATGGCAACAATAATGATAGGTTCAATCCGGCCAGCAGAGATGAGTTCATCTGCTGCCAGGTCAAGCTGCCACGTTTCATTCCCCGGACTGGAGGGCCCAAAAGCCCGCTGTCCTGCATGTACGTACAACACCGGGTAATACCGTTCAACCTGCTCCTCATAACCTGGCGGAAGATATACGTAAATGTTTCGCTTGTTGCCAAGCTGCGTTGCCTGGATGTTTTTCAGACACTCTATAACCGATCCTGTGCTCACTGCCATCAACCGCCTCTCTTTTCCTTTTCCCTCAGAACAAAATAAGTAAGAAAACCTCCCACGGATCCTGCTGTGAAATCTTGGTGACAACAAACAACCCCGCCTCAGGAGAGACGGGGTTGTCCCGGATAGGTCAGCCGAATTACAAGCTGATCCGGAATGCATAGCCCTTAATTTGATGAATCTGCGAATAGTTTAAATCGAGCGGGATACTTTTGTAAATATAAAAATAGAAAAAAAATGCTTAGAAAAAAGTTATTGACATAAAAACCAAATTTTCTTACGATAGCGTTGTGATCATAACTCGAGGGCTATGCTTTTTAAACCCCAGTGGTTTAGGACAACCCCGGTAACTCCCCAAGGAGATACCGGGGTTGTCTGCGTTTACGCCCGAAAGGAGGAATCCAAACAATTCAGTGAATCAACCTGCACTATTGTAAGCGCTACAATTCAAAGCCAATTGGTTGTTTATCAAAAAACTACTACATTCACGAAGGGTGGATTACCATGTTTCAAATGGCCAAACGCGCATTCCTCAGCACCACACTGACCCTCGGCTTGCTTGCCGGCAGCGCCCTGCCGTTCTTGCCAGCTTCTGCTATATACGCCGATCCGGACACCGCCGTGACCAACAAGCAGAGCTTCAGTACAGATGTGATCTACCAAGTATTTACGGATCGCTTTTTGGACGGCAATCCTTCCAACAATCCTACCGGAGCCGCTTATGATGCAACATGCAGCAATTTGAAGCTCTACTGCGGCGGAGACTGGCATGGGTTAATCAACAAAATCAACGATAACTATTTCAGTGATCTGGGTGTCACAGCGTTGTGGATCTCCCAGCCTGTCGAAAATATTTTTGCAACGATCAACTATAGCGGTGTAACCAATACTGCCTACCACGGCTACTGGGCTCGGGACTTCAAAAAGACAAATCCATACTTTGGCACGATGGCGGATTTTCAGAACCTGATTACGACGGCTCATGCCAAAGGCATCAAGATCGTTATTGACTTCGCACCGAACCATACCTCTCCAGCGATGGAAACCGACACCTCTTTTGCCGAAAACGGCAGATTGTACGATAACGGTACACTGGTAGGCGGTTATACCAATGATACCAACGGGTATTTCCATCACAATGGCGGCTCTGACTTCTCTTCTCTGGAGAACGGCATCTACAAAAATCTGTATGACCTGGCCGACTTCAACCACAATAATGCGACCATCGACAAATACTTCAAAGACGCGATCAAACTGTGGCTTGATATGGGCGTCGACGGTATTCGGGTGGATGCGGTGAAACATATGCCTCTCGGTTGGCAAAAGAGCTGGATGTCCTCCATCTACGCACACAAACCCGTGTTCACTTTTGGAGAATGGTTCCTGGGATCAGCTGCATCCGATGCAGATAACAAGGACTTTGCTAACAAGTCTGGTATGAGCCTGCTCGACTTCCGTTTTAACTCTGCGGTGCGTAATGTGTTCCGTGATAACACGTCCAACATGTACGCTCTGGATTCCATGATTAACAGCACAGCTACGGACTACAACCAAGTGAACGATCAGGTGACGTTCATCGACAACCATGATATGGATCGTTTCAAAACAAGTGCGGTCAACAATCGCCGCCTGGAGCAGGCTTTGGCCTTCACATTGACTTCACGTGGTGTGCCTGCCATCTACTATGGTACTGAACAGTATTTGACGGGGAATGGCGATCCGGATAACCGGGCCAAAATGCCTTCTTTCTCCAAATCCACTACAGCATTTAACGTCATCAGCAAACTCGCGCCTCTGCGCAAATCCAATCCGGCCATTGCCTACGGTTCCACACAGCAGCGCTGGATTAACAATGATGTATATGTTTATGAGCGCAAATTCGGCAAGAGTGTAGCCGTTGTCGCTGTAAACCGCAATCTTTCCACATCAGCAAGCATTGCAGGATTGAGTACTTCCCTGCCTACAGGCTCATACACGGATGTACTTGGCGGTGTGCTGAACGGAAATAACGTCACCTCCACGAACGGCAGCATTAACAACTTCACCCTTGCCGCGGGCGCAACGGCAGTATGGCAATACACAACAGCCGAAACGACACCAACCATCGGTCATGTTGGGCCGGTTATGGGGAAACCCGGTAATGTTGTGACAATTGATGGCCGTGGATTCGGCTCGACAAAAGGCACGGTCTACTTCGGCACCACAGCGGTTACCGGAGCAGCGATTACGTCTTGGGAAGATACGCAGATTAAAGTAACCATCCCTTCCGTTGCCGCTGGCAACTATGCAGTCAAAGTTGCTGCGAACGGGGTAAACAGCAATGCATATAACAACTTCACCATCCTGACCGGCGATCAGGTTACGGTTCGCTTCGTCGTAAACAATGCGTCCACAACGCTCGGACAGAACATTTATCTGACAGGCAACGTAGCCGAGCTTGGTAACTGGAGCACCGGTTCCACTGCCATTGGACCAGCATTCAATCAGGTCATTCATCAATACCCAACCTGGTACTATGATGTCAGCGTACCGGCAGGCAAACAGCTGGAGTTCAAGTTTTTCAAGAAAAACGGTTCAACGATTACATGGGAGAGCGGTTCTAACCATACATTCACCACACCGGCAAGCGGAACAGCCACCGTTACGGTAAACTGGCAGTAAGAACTTCATATCCTTGAATACACAAGCTAACCCGGAATACGCAAATGCAGCGTATGCTCCGGGTTTTGCTATGTGATCGGCTCAGTAACAGAGGATGTTTCGTCTAATTCTCGTTGAAAAAATTTCTATCTTCCTTGGGATGAATATCTAAGTATAGGTTCGAATGGACTTTAAGGTTGTAATTGCAATGATCCCCGTGGCAAGCAGCAATATTCCTACGCCTTCCAAGACCGTAGCGGCGCCCCAGTGATCTGCGAAGATCGAGACTACCGTCAGGCCCAGGATCGGCGCTGTACTCGTAATGGTGCCAACGACACCGTAAACGCTCCCCTGCATCTCATCCGGTACGGCAGTGCGAAGCATAATCTGGGTCAACATCGTGCAACAGGCAAACATGGCTCCTCCACCTATGATAAGCGGCAAGGCCATGAGAGGCGAAGAAACATTAGCCAGAAGCATATAAACAGGTCCTAACACAAGCAGGCCGATAAAGACCCAGCGCCCGCGATGTTTCAATCTTTTTCCCGAAGCAATCAACACTCCTGATCCAATCATGTATCCTAGAGGAATACAGGTCTCGATCAAACCAAATTGAACTGGATTCGCCTTCCATACGTTAACGGCCATCACCTGAATGAGCATCATGGCCGACATAAAAAAGAGAAGCAGCAACGGATTGAGTAATACAATGGAACGAATGAGCGGACTCCGATAGATGTAAGCAAATGAACTGCGCCACGCCTGCGCAAAAGATTTCGGGTCGCCACTGGTACGCATCACCTGCGGGAAACGCCCTGCCAGCAGCACACAGATTGCAGACAATAGGAAAGTCGCACTTGTAATCAGGATGGCGACAAAACCGCCAAATGCAGCTACAGCGACCCCGGCAGCAGCCAAACCACTGATACGAGCCAGATTGTCCACCAGATGAATGGTACCCGTTGCCTGCTGGATGTGCTGCTTGCCGACCATACTAGCAACGGAAGCATGAAATGCCGGTGCCTGAAAGAGGCTTGAAAACATCGATAAAGAGAGCAATAACAGCAATACAGGGAAAGGTACATGCCAGCTGAACAGGCTAACCGCAATCAATAGCGCGATCACACCGCGAAACACATCTGAAGCCAGCATCAGCTTCCTCCGATCCAGCCGATCGGCAACTGTGCCCGCCACCGATCCAAATATAAAGCTGACTGCCATATTACAGATCTGTATGGCAGCCATACTCTTGGCGCTGCCTGTCGTCTGAAGTACCCACAGACTGATGGCAATGCTATTAAAACAGTCGCCAAAAACAGATATGCCGTACCCGTACAGGATTCTGCGGAACGTCCTGTTACGCCATAGGGTGCGCGGAGCTTCACTGCTCTGCAGAATAGCTTGTCCCCCTGGATAGGCTTTAGCTGCAGCCTCGGGCTCACTGGAAGGGTTCATGCTCATACATCACGTTCCTCCTTTTTTTTCATTAGAAGCCCTAAACAAGCAAGCCTTAATCAGAACCCTGAATTAGACAGCCTGGATTTCATTCTCCGTACCTCTAAGCACAAGCAGACACTTCCGAAGCGTGGCCAGTCGACGAAGACATGACGTTGCGGAAGTGCCTGGTGAATTGCCGCAAGTGTGGCTCATCTTGCCCATATTGCGACTTACTATGTTGTTGACGGCACAGGAGTGAGTGATCTTTCCCTTGGTATGCCATGGAGTAATGTTAATCTTTCGAGTCCATAGAGAGATATTAACCTTTGGACGCCCCTGTTGTCAGACCCTGAACGAGGAAACGCTGCAGGAATACAAACAGCAGGGTAATTGGAATAGCAATCAATACAGCTCCCGCTGCAAACATCGTAAAGTTACTGTCCTGATAGCGGTTTACGAGATCCCACATGCCTACGGCCAGAGTCCAGTTTTCCTTGGTACGCAGCACGAGCCGGGCAAAAATAAAATCCATCCATGCCCCCGTAAAGCTGGTTAAAGCGACGTATGTTAGCATCGGCTTGGATAATGGCAGAATGATACTTGTGAACACACGCAGATGGCTTGCGCCATCGATACGAGCTGCTTCATCCAGACTGCGCGGGATGGTGTCAAAGAAACCTTTGACGATGAATCCGCCCAGCACCGCTCCAGAGGAATAGACCAGAATAAGCGCAGCATGTGTATCGAGCAGTTTGATTTGCAACAAAATAATATAGATGGCAATCATGCTCATGAAGCTTGGAAACATGCCCAGAATGAGCATGGTGGACAGAATCGTTTTACGCCCCCGAAAACGGAACCGGGACAACGCGTACATCCCTAGCGTCACCATTAATGTAGAGAAAATCATCGTAAAGAAGGCTATTTTCAGCGTATTCATATACCATCTGCCGTACATAAAGGCCGGATTGTTAAACAGCTCTCCATAATGGGACAGCGTGAAGCTTTCCGGCCATAAGCGTTCACTGAACAATGCCGCACCGGGACGTAAGGACGACAGAAAAATCCACAAAACCGGATAGACGGATACGACGGCAATGATCAGCAAAAGCACGTAACTGAGTATCAAACGAATCGGATTGTTGCGTTTCTTCATTGGATCATGTCCTCCTCCTTGAATGATTTGGAGCGGCGGAAGTTCCAGATGGAGAAGGTAGCGATAATCAGGAAGATGATAATACCTACCGCAGAAGCCATGTTGAATCTATTATTGTCGAGCGTGAGTTTGTAGAGCCAGGTCACCAGCAAATCCGTTGCCCCTGCATACTGATAGTCTCCGCGAAGCGGATTACCGTTCGTTAACAGGAAAATGACATTGAAGTTGTTGAAATTCCCGGCAAACTGCATAATCAGCACCGGTGTCGTGGCAAATAAAATGAACGGCATCGTAATAATTTTGAACTTCTGGAACGCAGAAGCGCCGTCTACTTCGGCTGCCTCATACAGATCACGCGGAATAGCTGTAAGTACGCCCAAAATGAGCACCATGCTGACCGGGATACCGATCCACATGTTGACGACAATGACGGTAACCTTGGCCCAGAATGGGTCCGTCAGCCATGGTAATCCTTCCAGTCCGAAGGCTCGCATATACGTATTGATCGGACCAAACTGACCGTTGAACAGGTTACGCATCAGCAGCAGCGAGATAATCTGTGGAATGGCATAAGGCAAAATAAAAATGGTACGCCATAACTTTTTGAATCGGATGCCTTTCTGTTCAATTAACAAAGCTACAAGCACTCCGCCGAAGTACGTCGTTACTGTCGCCAAGACTGCCCAGATGACTGTCCAGGTGAGCACCCCGTAGAACGTCTGGCTCCAGGATTTGAGCTGGATCAGATCCGTAAACGTTTTGAACCCTACCCAGTCCACCAGTTTGGCTGGTGGAATATGATCCGGTGCTGCATAGTTCGTAAACGCAATCGTAACGGTGAACAGAATCGGCATGATTGTAAAAAACAGAATACCGAGTGCCGGGATGGACAGGAACAGATACGGAAAATTTTTGTCCATCACATTGCGCATCGTTGCCGCGGCTCCCAGCGTCGGTTTCCCCTGCTCTCTTGCAAGTCCGGTCATATACGCATCCCGGATGTTCAGGATGTAAACAAGCACAAACACAAAAAAGACCAGCAGCACTATAATTCCGTCAAGCAGCAAAAAGATGGAATGGTCGCCCTTTTGAAGCACCGTTGAACCATTCACTTTCACGAAACGCTGTGTATTCTCCCCCAGTGTCCATATTCCCCATACCGCTTGGGACAGCCTTGGAAGCAGGTACGCGAGTCCTGCTCCCTCCAGCAGCAGCAGCACAATGCCTTTAATCCACTGCCGGTTGTATAACTGTCCGAGACCTTGCAGTATGATGGAGCATATGGCTGCTGTCATCCGGTGCTGCTTTTCCCTATTGGGCTGGGCAGACACCGGGACATGCTGTTGTCGCATATGCTCCCTCCTCTCCGTTTGGTATCATTCATCGTTCATCGTGTCATCGCTGTTTCGTCATCATTGTGTGGTAGCCAGGCTCTCCTTAATCTGTTTCACAGCATTGTCGAGTGAGGCTTTGACATCCTTGCCGCTATCCCAAATGTCGGTAATGGCTGATGAAATCGGTCCCCATACACTGTCCATGGCTGGAAGGGAAGGCATCGGTGTCGAGTTGTTGAATTGTTCAAGGAAGGCTTTGTTAATCGGATCTTCCTGCACTTTGGCGTTACCCGCCACATTTTTGTTCGCCGGAAGCGTACCGTTCATGTCAAAGTTCTCCATCTGGGCTTCTTCGTTCGAGAGGAATGCGGCCAGCAACTTGGAAGCATTAGGATACTGGGTAAACGCATTGACGTAATAGGCTTTCACACCCGAGAAGGAAGTCATTGGCTTGCCATCAATAGCGGGAAGCGGAGCAACTCCAAAATCAATTCCGGCGTTGCGATAGTCGGCAATGGTCCAAGGTCCGTTAATATCCATGGCCAGCTTGCCGCTGGAGAACAGTCCTTTTTTGATATCGTAATTCACATCGCCCATCTTGAGCGGCAACACTTCAGCCTTCAACTTTTGGAGGAATTCTCCCCCCTTCTGCGCTCCTTCGTTGTTCAAACCGAGGTCACCGCTATCCATCCCGTTGTCCCCAAAGATATATCCACCCTGAGATGCAAGGAAAGCATAGTTATAATAGAATTGTTGTAATTCCCACATCAGCGCATACTGATTGGATTTGGTATTGTTAAACGTTTTGGCAAAATCGATAATTTCATCAAAATTTTTCGGTGCTTCGGGGTACAAGGCTTTGTTGTAAAAGAGGGCGTACGTTTCGACGCTGTACGGATATCCGTATAAAATGTCTTTGAACGTCACCGCTTTCAGCGCATTCCCGCTGGTATTGGCTGTAGTTTCGGCTTCGAAGATATCATTAGGCAAAATAAGTCCTGCTTCCGAGGCGCTGCCAATCTTGTCATGCGGGAACACAACGACATCCGCAGCAAGCCCGGCAGGGCCGTCTGTCGTTAACTTGGTTACCTGATCTGTTGGCGGCAGTTCCTCCATTTTGACCGTGACACCATATTTTTCTTCGAATTTTTTGACTCGCTGCTCAATAAAGCTGCTCTGGTTTTTATCCTCCCAGATGACCAGTGTCGCGCCCTCCTCCGGCTGGAGATTCTCAGCAGTCAGCTGAACTGTATCCTCTGGATTATCACTTGGCGCTGCCGGAGTAGAATTGCCTCCTCCTCCGGTTGAACATGCAGCTAGCGTAAAAGCCATTCCGATGGACAGAACTGCGCCTTGCCATTTTCTCATGTGAAATGTCCCCTTTCCCTCTTTGTAGTTCAAGAAAATTTTGCGCTTTTCACCCTTTAAACGCCGTAGATTGTCAGGATTTGTGTTCCATGTGAACTATTGTACAAACGTTTGCTCAAAATGAAAGACAATGTCACTGAGGTATCCGATATGTAAGGGGAAATAAGTTAAAAGTATGTAAATCCACTGATGTAAGCGCTATAATATATACCACATCATACAATATCAAACTTTCTTTGTACAAACGTTTGCACAAGCTGTATTCCTTCAAATTTAACCATATCCTGAATTTTGTTCACAGTAATTCCCTATTTCCTTGATCTAACTCTTTCTTCCTTTATTTTGCTCTGCTTGCATTCTGGGTTAACGAGTTAACAATTGATTTCTGGTACCCTTTGCATTACCATAGGAGAATGTTGAAATGATTGAATCAGAAGGGGTTTTTTACATGATTACGATCAAGGATATTGCCAAATTGGCGGGTGTTTCCCCTTCTACAGTGTCACGGGTGATTTCAGGCCATCCCAGAATCAGTACGGAAACATCTCTTAAAGTTAAACAAATTATGAAAGAGCTTAATTATCATCCCAATATGATGGCTAAGAGCCTTGTATCCAAAACAACGCAGACGCTTGGAATTATGCTGCCCCGTCCTGCGGAGGAGCTTTTTCAAAACTATTTCTTTGGAGAGTTGTTGCGCGGCATTATTACCCACGCGACTCGTAACAACTATGAATTACTGCTGTCCACCGAGACGTCCTCCGACGATGAATTACAGGCCATTTCCCGTCTCGTGCATGGTCGCAGGGTCGACGGCATTCTGTTGCTCGGTTCCAAACGGGACGATCCTATCATCTCTTTTCTCGAAGAGGAAGAATTCCCGTTTGTGCTTATTGGCCGAAGTGAGACACATCCGAATGCACCTATGGTTGACAACGATAATGTGCAGACCGCGTATGATGCAACGCAGCATCTTATTGCACAGGGACACACACGCATCGGCTTTGTGAGCGGCCCGCCGGATATTACGTTATCGCATGATCGCATGCGTGGATATCGGAAGGCTCTTGAAGAATCCGGGTTAACGGCCACTAACGACTGGATCGTAGAGGGTGAATTCCTGCAGGAAAGCGGCTTCCGGGCGATGTCCCTTTTTATGTCGCTGCCCGACAGGCCTACCGCCATTGTAGTTATCGATGATAATGTCGCTTTTGGTGTGTTAAGGGCACTCGCGGAGCTGGGATATCAGGTCCCCGAGGATATCAGTGTGGTCAGTTTTAACAATATCGCGTTGTCCGAACTTGCTTCACCTCCGCTCAGTTCCATTGATATTGGAACCTATCAGCTCGGGTATACCGCAGTTCAGGTTCTACTAAAAATTCTTGGCAACGAGCCTCTCGCTCAGAACCCGGTTATTATCCCGCACCGCCTGATTGTACGTGAGTCCTCCCTATATATGAAGGCAAAGCCCTTCCTGAGTTAAGCGCTCTACCTCATCTTTTGTGAAGTGCAAACGTTTGTCTTTTTTTAACTTAGACAAGATATACGACGAGCACACATGTCAAAGAAGCCGCATTTCTGCGGCTTTCCCTTTACTTTCTATGGCTTAAATTTCTTTTTTCTTTTCTTACTTTATTTTCATCAATTTTCTTTTTCTGTAATTATTAAACGGCAGAACTATTTTCTACCCCAAGGCACGATCTGCCAACAAATCAGTACGAACTCCAGCCTGCGTCAGCCGTAATGACGGTACCATTTACAAAACTGGACTCTTCCGATCCGAGGAACAAAGCTACCTTAGCAATCTCCTCACTCGTTCCTACCCGTGGGTTGATCGCCATCCCCTGTTGCTGCCGTCCCGCACCGAACGGGTTAATACCTGTCATGGATGCGCCGATGTTCGTCGCAACGGCTCCTGGTGCAATCGCATTACAACGAATGCCTTGCTCGGCATACATGTATCCTGTATTTTTGGTAAATCCCACCACAGCATGTTTGGAAGCCGTATATGCGGCTCCTGCCCGTCCACCATGCAAGCCACCTGCTGACGCAATATTGACAATAACACCTTGCTGTTTCTCCAGGAAGATTGGCAGTACTTTACGTGTGGTGCGCATCACACTTGTTGTGTTCACCGCAAAAACCTTTTCCCACCGCTCATCGCTAATATCCGCAGCTGGCTCCATCCCATCCATGATACCCGCATTGTTGACCAGAATGTCTACTGTACCGTATTTACTCACCGTTTGATCAATAAGTTGCTGCACATCTTCCTCTTTCGCTACATTAGCCAGCAGCACGAATGCTTCTCCACCCTTTGCCTCGATCTCTTGAACGACAGCCTGAGCAGCTTCTTCATTGATATCGGAAACAACGACTTTGGCCCCTTCTTGTGCATACAATGTGGCAATGGCTTTCCCCATTCCCGATCCTGCACCTGTGACAATGGCCACTTTATTTTGAAGTTTCATTTGTCTATGTCTCCTTTAAAATGTATTCGTTTACACAAAGATAACAAACAAATGTTCATTATCTCTTATCCTTAGTATAATAAGTCATAGCTTTTCGATACAATCAGTAAAAACTTGTCCCATTGTACGTTAAACAACAGGCTGTCACCTGTTTGTACGTTATCTTTTATAAATACCACCTGGGAGGAATTCCAATGCCCGAAACATCAGACGCGATGGATCGACGAATCCGCAAATCCAAAGCCGCATTGAAGGAAGCTCTCCTTCACTTGATGCAGAAACGTAATTTCAAGGAAATCTCCATCTCGGATATTGTTCAGCAAGCTGATCTGAACCGGGGAACCTTTTACAGACATTATCAATACAAGGAAGACCTGTTCAACGAAATCCTGCATGATGTGACTCAGGATCTGGTGACTTCATTTCGGAAGCCTTATGAGGGAATGAAGGAATTTCAGGTGGGTCTTATGCCCTCTTCCGCCATTACCATCTTCGAACATGTGCATCAGCACGCCCAATTCTACACACTCGCTGTGCAATCCGAAGCTTCTTCCAGCTTTCAGCGTATGATTTGTGATGTGCTGCGTGATCTATCGTTGCAGGATCTGAATCATATTTTCCCGCCCCATATTAACCCGGAATTGCTCGCAAGTTATCAGTCTCACGCCATATTTGGCATGATCATGGAGTGGATTAGACAGGATTTCAAACACAGTCCCACTTACATGGCGGAAGAGTTATTTAAAATTATTCATTACACGCCCGCACAACGATTAAAAACTGAATAATTTCTCAAAATATGGGTATAATACTATATCCCTTATTCAATTATTTACACATTGTCTCGTGAATTCAAATTTGAAGCAGGAGGAATGATGATGAAATCTTTCAAGTATCGTCTTGAGCAAAAAGAACCCCGTACCGGTCCCGGCGGCATCACTCGCGGAGCCTCGGTTCATGACTTCCCCGCATCCATCGGTATTGCGGGAGTATCCATGCGCCTTGCGCCAGGCGGCATGCGTGAACTGCACTGGCATGCGAATGCGGCCGAGTGGGCATATGTGATCAGCGGTTCCTGCCGCACCACCGTTATCCATCCCGACGGACATGCGTATACAGATACTTTTGAACCCGGAGATGTATGGTATTTCCCACGCGGATACGGTCATTCCATTCAGGGGCTGGGACCGGACGAATGCCACTTCATTTTGATTTTTGACAATGGGGATTTTTCGGAGGATCACACGTTCAGTATTACTGATTTTCTGACTCAGACGCCGGATCACATCGTGGCTCAGAATCTCGGTATTACGCCAGAGCAGGCTGCCAAACTGAATCAGGGCGAAGCCTATTTTGCCAAAGGTCCGGTACCGGATGACAGTTCCCCCTCTGCGACTTATCGCCGCAACTCGGAACTTACCACGCCGCATCGTTATCCCTTGCATGCCAAACAGCCACGACGCGCGCCAGGCGGCGGTACGCAGCGTACGGTAACCGTCGAAGACTTCCCGATCTCCACCACGATGGCAGGCTCTCTGATCGAGCTTCAACCGGGCGCTCTGCGGGAACTGCACTGGCATCCAAACGCGGATGAGTGGCAGTATTACATTAGCGGCAGCGCAGAGATGACGGTATTTCTTGCCGAAGGCCAGGCCGTAACGGAGCAGTTTGAAGCTGGAGACATTGGTTACGCTCCGATGGGTGCGGGGCATTACATCAAAAATACGGGTGATGATGTCTGCCGTGTACTCATTGGATTCAACAGTGGACATTATGAAGCCATTGATCTTAGTGAATGGATCGCGGGCAATCCGGTAGACGTGCTCTCCACAAATCTGGGCATGTCCCGCGAGGAAGCTGAACAGCTCCCTGACGATACGTTGTTTATTGCACCGGATCAGAACAAGGGAAAATAACAAAGAAGGCTATACGTGAGTGTTGCAAGGTTCATTTCCGGAGATTAGCTCAGTTAAGGGAATGGCAACTTAAACTTAAGCGAGATTAAGCGAACCCGATGGTTACCTGAAAATGGAGGACAGATGCCTATGCATTCCGTACATGACTCGTCTTCCCCGAAAGTTAATAACGAGAGGATCGGACACACGATAGAACGTTTGGAGCCGGGATTTTCCCGGCTTTTGTTATCGTCCGTTCTTGTACTGCTTGCTGCACGTGGCAGAGCTCCCGCGTCCGAGCGGGCTGTGTTGGCACTATCTTGGTATATTTTTGTCATTGGCGCGGCAATGGGCGCCTGGATGCTCGTTAATAGCTGTCTGCTCCTATCCCTCATTGTAGCTCTGTTGTTTCTTGTCCTGGTTATCCCCTATGTTGTTTATATGCAGCGTCTAAAAAACGGTTGACCCGAATTTGCGGGCCAACCGTTTTTCACCTTTAGTTCTAGGAAATCCCACTCGGCTTCATGTATACTATAGAGGAGTGCAGAAATAGGATAAAAGGAGGTGACATTTCACATGAAAAGATCAAGTATTATCTCATTAATGACCAGTTTCATTTTGCTTGGCGGGGTGCTTCTCTTTCCTGCTCCTCAAGCCAATGCTGCCAAAGAAGAACTCTCTACATATTGGGATCAGGACGAGTTTGCGGACGAAAATCAGTCTGAAGGAGATTTAATAGACGATACAGAAGAGCCTGAGGCAGAAGATGAGTTTATTCAGGAAAAAGCGGAATTAAAACAATATCTGGATCAGATTTTTGCTATCGGGCCCTATGAGTCTAAAGCCATTGATTCCTTGAGTAGTGTAGGTGGCACCGTATCTTCAGCGAATCGAAAATCGATGTTTCTCAAGCTGACGAATACGGTGATTCCGAATTATACCAAATTCGTCTCCAAAGCAAAACTGATTCAATCCAACAACCCAGAAATCAAAAAAATTCATACCTCCTTCATCAAAGGAACTTATATGCAGCTTGAAGGTTATATGCTTTACAAACAAGCTGTTTCCAAAAACAAAGTGAACTACACGATCCTTCAACAAGGTAATGCTAAAGTTAAAGCTGCCGATGTTATTCTCGACCAAGTTACTGAGTCATTGTTAGCGTATGCTGACAAAATCGGGTACGAGTAATGCCTGTATGCAATCATCGCAAAAAAAAGCAACCATCCTTAACTAGTCATTAGGGAATGGTTGCTTTTTCTGGTTATTCTCATTGATTGGTTACAGACCAAGCTTCTGTCCTTTTTCTAATCGCTGAATCTGCTGTTCCCCGCTCTCCGCCAGTTCACGGAACTGACCGATCGTCTCGCGCATTCTAGGCAGGGCTTCCTGCTTGTAAACCGAAATCGAGTCCAGGGCGGAAAGCACATCCGTGAAAGCCTGCTTCATCGTATCCACCGAGATACTTGCCTCGTAAGCCTGCTTCTGGATGGCTGTCCCCTGATCCTTCAGCATTTTGGATGTACCGGCGATCAGATCATTCGTAGTACGGTTAAGCAACTCGATTTTTTGCAAGACAATCTTCTGGTTGTATAATGCACTGGCAACGGTGACGGCAATCTTCAGCGCCGAGATCGTCACATTTTTCGCCCGGTCTACACCGCGGATGAGTTCCTTGTTATTACGGATGACCACTTCAATCGCCATGATTCCCTGCTGGTTAACGACCAGCATCTGTTGCAGATCCATGACCCGCTGACGGAGCGGGAACAATACTTCCTCGGTAATAAAACGCACCTTCTCGGGATCTTCCCCGCGCACCTTGGCTGTCTCAATCTGTGTATCAATGGATTCATCCATCAGCATACCAAGCTGAATCTCCTTCTGCAGCCGCTTGGTCAGTTCGCGCAGGCTCTGCTGCTCGATCTCAAGCGTGGTGTTGTCGTTACGCAGCGTGGCGCGGCCCTTGTCGAGTGAAACGACAATATCGGCGATGACGGCGTCGGCTTTCTGGTATTTGAGGAAATACGCGCGCAGCGGGTTGAACAGCTTGCCCAGAAAGCCGGTTTTGGCGAAATCGACCACGCTTGGGTCGAGATCCTTCAGTTGCATGTGCAGCTCGGTCAAACCTTTGGCGACCTGACCGCCCTCGTCTCCCGTCTTGGACAGATGTCCAACGGAGACTTGAAGCAGCGCGTTTTTCTCGGAAGAGGATCGCATCGTGTTCATGCCAAAGCCGTCAATGGATTGCAAAATTTCTTTGCGCTTCTCCAGGGATTCGAGGTCCAGGTTCATGATCATATCCACATTCGAAGTTGCTACCTGTTGCAGTTCCGCCACCTCGGCGGGCACCGGTTTGATCTCTTCTTCAATCACCTTCTGAATTTCCTTCTGGCTCGGTATTTCCATCGTAAACGACATTCGCAGTTCCCCCTTTTAGTTACATCCGTATCTGCTTCCATATGAACGTTAATATAGACTTACATCTGTACGTTAAACAGGTTTCCGATTTTGTAGACGACATCGTCGGTGTCCGCATTAATGCTCGCTGCCTCGTTAATGCTGGAGATGCTCTCCAGCGCCTTGATGTCGGCGTTATATCCAATCGTGTAGATCGGTACTTTGTACGTTTCCACCAGGTCTCGAATATCTTTGAGCGAATGTCCTTCGTTCGTCTCGCCATCACTCAGAACAAAAATCAGCGGTTTCACGTTAGGGTTAGCTGCTTTGTAATCCTCCAGCATCTTCATCGCAACCACAATGCCATCGAATGTAGCTGTCCCCCCGCTCGCTTGCAGGCTATCCACCGTTCCGACAAACATGGATTGCTGGTTCGTATCATATTTCGCAATCGGCAGATTCACGGTCACGTCGCTGGAGTAAGAAACCAAGCCAATGCTGTTGTCGGTACCGAGATACTTCTGGCCTTTGCGCAAAGATTCTTTAAGACGGTTGAGCGGTTCCCCCGCCATACTTCCGGATACGTCCGTTACGAATACTGCTGCGATTGGATTACTGCCATTTTTCTTCTCTTTCCAGACTTTCTGCGCGGACAGCAATGTTCCACCATCCACCGTAGCCAGCTCGGATTTGTAATCTTGCAGACCGTTAAAGCCGAATTCTGCTGCTTTTTTCTGATACTGATCCTGCGTTACAAAATCGGCAAACTTCTGGATGATCTCCTGTTTGTTCTGCGGCAGTTGACCAAGGGCATACAGCGGGCTGTCATGCCTTACACCGAATGGGGTAAACACATATCCGCTCTTCAGATCGGCCGTATTCACATAGGTCTGATACTCCAGTACAAAAGCATCCAGTCTGCCCGACTTGGCCGCTTCCCGCATCTGAATCGTGGTGGACGCTGTGAATGGCACATTCGCCTGGAATTTCTCAAAGCCTTGGATGGCTTTCTCGCCCAGCGGATTGGCACTGTCATACGTATTTAATGCGGTAACCAGGAAATTAAGTCCAGTGGAGCTCGCAAACGGATCGGTATATCCCATCGTAAGCTCATTATTTGCAATGGCTTCGGTTATCGTTTTCACATTCACGGAGCCGTAGGTGTTCACAAGTGCATCATATTTGGCTTTGGAGATGACGATTCCCGGCACGTTGCCAACAAGCCGCTTCGAAATGAGCTTGGTCTTCACTCCGCTGGCCTCCACCATCTCGCCCCACAGCTCATTGGACGGTGTGAAGGCATCGGGCACATATTTGCCGGACTTGATGTAATCCGTGGCTGTACCGGAAGCAATATTACGGATTTTAACTGATATCTGTTTGCCGCCAGCCGTGATGTTCGCTTGGTTAAAAGCCTCTGCAACCTCGGTTAACCATCCATCCACACCGTTGCCTGACTTCTCGGTGGAGGAGAAGATTTCAACGAAATCATTGGTCGTGTTCTCCACTGTAACCGGGAATTTTGAAATGTCCGGCAAGGATTCTGCAACATCCACGGGATCGAGGTCAATCTGTCCTTTCACCGGTTCTGCTGTAGCTGGTGCAATGTCCGCGTACAATTTGCCAAGTTCCTTACCTGCATTTTCGGTCGTGACCTGTGTGGTAGACTTGCCAAAGTTCGATGTCAGTGTGATTCCTCCATAAACAAGACCAAATACTAGGACTAACATGATCATGGATATGAGAAAAAACTTTCCCTTCTTTGCCATAGGTGCAACCCCTCACTGTCTGTATAATTTGGTGTGCTTGATTAACTGATCAATCTCCTGCATACAAGGCATCTGCTCAATATCTCCGGCTTCGAAGCTGTCCAGGCGCGAAATCTCCAGCAACAGCTGATCCAGCTTCAATAAAATCTCTTCATTCGTGTGAAGCGAGTCCTTCACGTAGGTCAGGTAATCGTTGTACACTTTCGTTTTTTCCTGAAAAAGCTTCTGCGGGATCGTAGGGGATTTGGCTTTCATCATGCTGGCATAATCGGCTTCATCAAAGACGTTCAGTCGATTCAGTATGCTGCGAATGTTCAGATATAACAGCTTCTCCACCTCTTCCGTGACCGAAGCGAATTTCTTAAAGCTCAGCTCGCCGGGATCAAACCGTTGATGAAGCACGTTCATCAGGGTTTCCTTTTTCTTTTTCATCCGGTTCAGTTGGGACAACCCGAGCGTAATATCTTCTTCAAGGATTTTGATGCGTCTGTAAAAAGATAAAGCCTCTACATAATCTTCATGGGTTTCGATCTGTCTCACAGGCAAAACGACCGGCTGTTTGAACAATAAATTGTAACTGCCATAGAAAAGTGCAAGTACGCTGCCAAAGAGCAGCGTCACGGAAAGCGCGGTCTGGAATGCACTCTCTCCGAATCCAAGTCCGGCAAAACCTGGGGAGAAGGCCAGAACATTCACGGCCACGATGCCAATGATGAGCCCAAACAATTGTATGTACCTGGTCATGGTCGATCCTAAGGCCTCCTTTCATGTTAGATATTAGGATTAAATGTCGTATATTCCCTGTCTCTCATCTTCTTATTGTACATGATGTGAACGCTCTCAGGTGGATAGGATTGGAAAATGGTAAGGGATATTTACGTTAATATTAGAGCGCTATAAAAGGAGAAGTTTGACTTGAAGTTTGAGTAATCTCCGAGTGGTTTCCGAGTAATCTCCGAGTGATTTTTGAATGATTCTTACCTGATATTTAAAAGAAAACTCGCGCAGATATGGGTACTCCATAAGCTATGATGTCGGAGCAGCGCTCTTAATAGTAATATACGTGGATAGAGCTTATCCCATTATCCTTTTCAGGGACAAAACAAAACGAGCTCACAGCTTCTAGATTAGAAGAACCGCTGGACAACCAGGAGCTACAGAGGTGCGTTAGCGGTAAATGAAATGTTATCCGGTAATACGTGGAAAATCAGGTTGCGTGTCATTTTTTATATAGACTTGTCTTTAAGCGGATAAGTAGGATGGGGTGCGAGAATGAGATTTTTTGAGGGAATTGCATGCCAAAAAGACGAAACGGCGAATACTCCCATTTCGTCTTGTGTACGTTATTGTTCGTCACATCCGCATCCGACCTACTCACTACCCATCATCAGTCTAACGATCACAGATGACGCTATTTGGTGTATTTTAGCCCAGCCCAGAATGTAACGATCATGAGAAACGTTATTTTCACATTTGAGATGTGATTCCATTGATTTGAGGCCGTTTTGGCTAAAATAGCGTCGCTGGTGATCGTTAGATTTCTCAACATGCCTAAATCGCCCAAATAAGCTCCGTACGGATCGTTAGAATTTCGAACATGTGCTGGGACGCTAATATGATCAACATGACTTATCCAAGTTTGAAGAGTACATCCAGCGAAATGCTCAGGTCGGGATATAATACGGATTGTATCGTTTCTTTTCAGAGAACAAGTGGCGCGTCTGATATCGCCCATCCTCAAGGGTATACACGTGAACCGTCTGATTACCTGGATCAACAATCCAATATTCATTCACGCCAAATTTCTGATATAGATTAAATTTTTCATTAAAATCCTTAAGTGCCGTTGAAGGAGATAACACCTCTATGATTAGCGAAGGCGCTCCATGGCAACCACTTTTGGAAATCTGATCATTGGAACATACCACGGAAAGATCGGGTTGCACGACATGATCGGGCATGTCCTATTGCTCACTTTCGCTGAAAAAAACGTCAAAGGGGGCAACAAATACATAACATTGCCGATTCTGAAAAAACGTTCGTAAAGCAAAGTGCAGTTCGCCCACTATAAACGGATGTAAGGAGGTAGGCGCAGGAGACATATTATATGCCTTTCCATTAATCAATTCCCATGCTCCATCCCAGGTTAACCAGTCCTCAAAGCGGTAAACGCCAGTATTATCAGGTTTTGACACGACTCCACCTCCTCTTTTAGTTACTTGTGTACATTTTGTTTCGTAATTTTATAGTATGCACATGCACTGCATCCATTATATCACTGGAATAACTTCATTTCATATCAATCATCGAACAGATGATTTGTTGTTACTGGACGCTCACACTAAAAAATCCGGTCTGCTGCGTGTTGTGCGAACCTCCGTTACTTTCCCCGCACAGCCCTTGTCCCCAATTGCCTGGAATGTTACCTTTACACTCTCTTTACCTCTCGTGATTTCTTCCGGGATCTCATAGCTGACACGGAATATTTCGCCGATCTTGTTCATATGAATGCGCTGTTCCCCTACAACAACATCTTGCACCAAAATGTTAAACTGCCGCTCATACCGAATACCCTCTCGGTCAAAATGCAGATAATCCCCGCCCCAATAGGCTACGCACAAATGATTTAAAGCATCCGGCTCTACAGCCAAGCGGTAGCTGAATGCCGCTTCTTTCACCCCGTATGCCTCACGCCACATATACAACCTGTTACGCCCGTCTGTACCGGAGCCATTGTACTGCTCTGCGCGGCAATTGCTCTCCAGTCGATGCCCGATCTCATCCTGCTGACCATCTGGCTGCACGCTATCGACGGTGATATCGTTCAGCGCTTTCTCCAGCGCATCCCCTTCATCATTCAACGCCCAATACACCGTGTAGAATTCATGATGCACATCATAGAACGGGATCAACTTCACGGCTTCTCCGGTGGACGTCACTTTCTCGCTAAGCTCAAATGTAAGCGTCTCTTTATCGACAACCTTGATCCACTTGCTCACATCCACTTCTTCCGTTCGGATGATAGGAACCGGAGCCGTCTTCGGATTCAGTGCAGTTTCGTCGATAATGGTATCCTCGGGAAGCCCTTCGCTGCCAAGCGCACCAGCAAGCACAATCGGGCCATACTGGAATGCCACCTTGTGGGCATCATCCCGGGCTGTATATTTGCGCAGTGCCATCGGCAGCGTAATGGTGATGACATCGCCCGCTGACCAGGTGCGGTCGATGGACAAGTAGCCGGGTTCCAGACGTGTATACGACTGGGCCGAATCCCCGTTCACTGTTGCCGTCATTGGCTTCTGGAGCCAGGAGGGCACGCGTAGCCTTAGACAAGCCGAGGCGCTGCCTTCGGTGATTGTCAGGGACCCTTTTTCCGAATAGGGGAAGTCGGTTTCCAGCTTTAATGCCAGTCCCTGTGAAGCCCATTCCAGTTCGGATGCGATGTACAAGTTCACATACAAATTTTGTTCATCCTCATAATAAATTGCCTCCGCATACTTTCCCGGGTTCTCCATGCCTGATCCGGTACAGCACCACCAGGCCGTATCACGTGTGCCATAGATTTTATAATGACCTTGCAACGTAGAGGCAAAATACGTCTTGTTGCCCGTATCCGGGTCTTGCGTGCCAAGGATATGGTTATAGACAGCGTTCTCATAATAGTCCATGTAAGCACTGTCCGGGTTCCAGGCAAACACCTGCTTCGTCAGATGCATCATGTTGTGGGTACAGCAACTCTCCCCGGTTTTGATGCCAAGGCTCTCCATGCCTTTTGCTTCATAATGCTCGGATATGCTCGTCGCGCCAAAGACATAAGAACGATGCTTCACGGTTGTATTCCAGAAAAATTGTGCCGCTGTCCGGTACGATGTCTGTACAGGGTCTTGATTGTAGATTTCGGCTGCGCCAATGACTTTCGGAATCTGAGTGTTGGCATGCCTTCCTTGCAGTTCATCCCGCTCCTGCTCGAGCGGCTCCAGAATGAGTTGATGTGTAAATTGCCGGGCCGCCTGTAGATAGGCTGCGTTCCCTGTAATCCCATATAGTTGGGCAAACACTTCGTTCATCCCGCCATGCTCACATAGCAGCATCGTCTGAATCTGCTCCTCGGTCATGGAGTTCAGTCCCTCCACTGCCCAATCCGCAAAACGTGTAACCACCTCAATCGCCTGCTCATTGCCCGTCATTTGATAAGCATCAATCAGACCGCGATAGATTTTATGCACGCTGTACCACGGAACCCAATATTCACCAATGTTGAATCCACCGATATGTTCCGCACGAAAAGCAATCCGGAAAGCCTCTTCCGACAAACCTCCGATATATCCGCTGCCCGTCGTCTGTTGAATTGCCGCCAGTTCACTCACAGCATAATCTAGCGTTTGCTTTAAGGCGGAATTCCCCGTTGCCTGATACGTCACCGCGAGGGCCGACATGTAATGTCCGAGGGAATGTCCGCTAATCGAGCGTGACTCCCAGCCTGCATAACGTTCCTTGCGAGGTGTTAACCCGTGGGCTTCATAACATGGAGCCAGAAAGCGGTCGATCTCCAGTGATAACAAGTAGCGTTCTCCGATATGCTGTGACGTTTGAAATGGACCTTTCAGCAAGTTAACCTGTGCGGGGCCCAGAAATCCTTTTCTCGTATCGATCATGCGGCTCGCTCCTTTGGCATATGTAATAAACTTCAAATGGTTTCTTTTTCAGTAGGTCTGAATTCAGCAATAAAGGATAAAATCCGTGTTGTACTTAGGCCAGAACTTATCTCAGCCATCTAGAATCCACCCTTGAATGTCCTCATATTATCAAATAAACTACAGTTACAGCAGACTCAGAATCCAAGAAAAGGTGGATAAATCCGTCCTATGTCAAAACCAGTGGAGCACTATTTATGTGGAAAATTCATATCAGAGGGCAACTGGAGTCATATGCGGCGAAGCATGCCGGTTCATGAGATCATTTTGATGCTGGAAGGTGAGATGTATATTGCTGAGGATGACAAACGATACGTTGTTCATGCGGATGATCTTTTATTTTTAAAGGCGGGCAGAACGCATTATGGTTACCAGATCAGTGATACACCTGTGAGCTTCTATTGGATGCATTACGGGACAGCGCCAGGCTTATTTGTTGATTTTCCAACCCATTCAACCATTCAGGTTCCTTCCATGGCGAATCAACTGTTTAAGCAGTTATTGCATGTATCTTCCTTCTCGTCCGAAGAGGCGGATGCTGCTGCGCTATTACTTCTCAAAGAAATAGAACGTAATCTGCGCACAGACTATCGCCCGCATAACGCCGTGGTGGATCACATCTGTAAATGGGTCGATATCCATCTGCATCTGAATATTACGGTGAGTGAGATTGCGGAGCACTTTAATTTCAACAAGGACTATATTTCCAAAATGGTGAAGCGGGAAAAAGGGATCGGACTCAAAACGTATATCCTCACCGAACGCATGCGCCGTGCCAAACGATTGTTGCTCAATACCAACGCCAGTGTGAAGGAGATTGCAGCCCAATGCGGTTTTAGTGACTACAAGCTGTTTCTGCGCACCTTCAAGCAGCACGAGGCCAGTACGCCGACCGAATATCGCAATCACCTATACAGTACACAGCTGAATCGTTTATAGATTAAGAACGGACTCACCTTTAGCCTGATATCCTTAGGAGCTTCAAACAACCTAGAATAAGATATAGAAAAGTTAAAAGTTCTTATAGAACATTCCAATATCTTAGCTTGAATTCACTATGTTATAATGCAAGGAAAGTTCATTCCCTACTTTACTCATAAGAAAAGGAGAATTTAGATATGACGACGGCTGCCATTACGATTCATCCTGCTTCTCCAGCTGACCATGCTGAGATTGTTGACATTCTGGTTGCCAGTTACGCGGAATACCAGAGCTCGTTTGAACAATCGGATCGTTGGGAAGCCTACCTGAAAGATATCCGTGAATCTGTGGACAATCCATACTTGACTGAATTATGGGTAGCCAAGATCGAAGATCGGATTGTCGGTACTGTTCAGTTATTTGAAACAGCACATAAAGCCTATCCCAATTTCGATCTGCCGATTGATTATCCATTTATTCGTCTGCTGGGTGTTGATCCCGAGTGGAGAGGACATGGCATTGCCCGTGAACTGCTTCAGCGGTGTGTGGAATCCACGAAGGAGCTGGGCAAAAATGCAGTTTATCTCTATACCGGTGGTCAGATGGTGAATGCCATCCGGTTATATGAACGTTTTGGCTTTATTGAAGATCAGGAGTTCAGTCCCGTAGAGGGCGGAGGGCAGGCAATCTGCTATCGTTACGAGATAAAATAAGGCCTTAACGGACGACATATAATACGGACTTACCAGGCCTATCCAAAGTAATCGTACATTCTGGAAAATGTTACGTCTCTTTATACCCATGAAACAAAGGGCTGCTCTCCTGCCATCTGTAGATGACAAGAGGAACAGCCCTCTCGTTTAAACCTGATATCTTAACGTTACAAGGTTAGTATCTCGAACCTGAGATTAACCGCCAATCTCAACCAGAATCTTCGCATGACTCTTATCGCTCATCAGCAGCTCAAGTCCGTCCTGCACAACATCATGCAGCTTAATTTTTTTGGTGATTACCTGCTTCACATCAAGTGCGCCTTCAGCAATGAGTGAGATGACCTCAGGGAAGATGTGTCGGTACGCCAGTGTAGCTGTCAGATTCGCTTCTTTTACCAGCATGTCGAAGAAGTTTACGTGAAGCGGGTTCGGAATCGCGGCGATTACCACAACTTCCCCACCTTTTTTAATCACTGACACAGCACTGTCCATCGTCGGTTGCACGCCAGCTGCTTCGTACGCAACATCAATTCCACCCGATTGCTGCGTAATGACCTGTGTTGCATCCACCTTACTGCTATTTACCGGAATTGCGCCAAGTTTAGCTGCCAGTTCCAGACGATCCTCGAAAACATCGACAGCGTAAACCTCAGATGCTCCCGCCGCTTTGGCTGACAAGATCGTCAGCAAACCAATCGGCCCTGCCCCGTATACAGCTACCTTATTTCCCACTTTCAGCTTGCTGTGTCGTACGGCATGAAAAGCAACCGCAGTTGGTTCTACCAGTGCCCCTTCTTCAAAGGAAACTTGATCTGGAATCGGGTGCACCATATATGCTTCGACTACTACATATTCGGCAAAACCGCCATCCCCGTTCAATCCGACAAAACCAAATTGAGTACACTGATTGTATCTACCTTGAATACAGTACTCACACGTTCCACAATGGTAGAGAGGTTCCACCACTACGCGATCGCCAATGTTGATACCGCTTACATGATCACCTAGAGCACTTACTGTTCCCGCAAACTCATGTCCCAGTGTCAGCGGCGCTTTTTGTCCTGAGAGCGGGTGATTTTCTCCTTCTTGAATACCTACGCCATGATGATATGCGTGTAAGTCACTGCCGCAGATTCCGGCATACTCCACTTTGATCTGCACCTGACCCGACTGTGCAACCGGAACCTCGCGGTCTTCCACACGCACGTCTTTATGACCATACCATACTGCTGCCTTCATCCTGTACATCCCCTTTTATCTAAACTGTTAATACAAGAATGTCCTGCTTGTCTATATATTATATCGCTATTCACCCATTATTCATATTTATAGATACTTATGTTAACATTACTTATACTAATACTAAAAAGGGATGATCGCATGAATCTGGAACAGCTTGAATACGTTGTCGAAATCGCCAAAACACAATCGTTCTCCGCCGCATCGGAGCATCTCCATGTCACGCAATCTGCGATCAGCCAATCGGTTCATCGCCTGGAAAAAGAACTGGGGCTGGTTTTATTCGAGCGATCCAGACAAGGCACTCATCCCACACCGGAGGGTAAACAATTTATCGCCAAAGCACTGGACATTTTACAGCGAATCGATGAATTGAAATCGCTAAATGCAACGACATCTACGCTGACCGGCGATCTTCACGTAGCTACTTTTCCGAGTGTCATGCCTTACTTGGTGCAATCGGCTGCCGATATGAAACGGGATCATCCGCAACTGAGGTTATCGATTGAAGAAAAGGGTTCGATGGAGATCATTGAGGACATCCGGAGCAATAAAACTCATCTGGGCTTTATCGCCATTTACGCAAAACAGCTGCGCGAATTGGATGGGCTGCATTTCACACCGATGTATTCAAGCAAGCTTGTTGTATGCACCCATCAACTGTCTGAACTGGCCAAGCACACACGCGTGACTCCTGATCAACTAAAAGAATATAACCTTGCGTTATATCGGGACGGTTTCATTGAGGATTTTCTGCAGGAGTTCACCTACGAATATGGGCCTTTATCCATCTTATTCAAGACCAATAATTCGGAGGCTATCAGCACCGTATTAACCAATAATATAGCCGCGACCATCGGGCATGATTTTTCCTTTCATCAACATCCGCTTTGGAAAGAGGGTTTGATTAAGATGGTCGAAATTACCGAGATCCAGCAGCCTAAAATGCAGATCGGCTTCGTGCAGACAGAATTCAGGGAGGCTGCAGCTGCGGCGGAACAATTTTCCAAGCGCTTCAAACAAGCGATTGAACTCGCCCATCTATGATCTGCTGTTCATGCATATAGGTGATATGCCCCTAGCAAAAAAAGCGCTTCGCCATGTGGCGGAGCACTTTACTTATTTCCTCTTAATTTAGTTGCCGCTTCACTTACACCTTCACCTTTTTCACTGCTTCACTCATCTCATGCGTCTGCTGTTCCAGCATCGTAGACGTTTCGGCCACCTTACGGAACATCACCGATTGATCCTGCATCAAACGGTAGATCTCATCCGAGTGATCTGACACGCCTGCAGAAATCTGTGAAATGGTGTTGACCGAAGCTGCCGCCTCTTCCGAACCGGCCGTAATTTCTTCAGCTGCAGCAGAAACCTCCTGAATGCGCTGGGTAACCAGTTGGAACGCATCCACGACTTGTGAGAATGCCTGCTCCGCTTCAGTTGTAAATATGACGCCCTGACCAATCTCCTGAGCAGTAACCCCCATTCGGGAACCAATCTGCTGCGACTCCTGTTCAATACGAAGCAATAAGTCCGAGATTCGTTCCATAGACGAACTGGAGGCTTCCGCAAGTTTCCTCACTTCTTCCGCCACAACGGCAAAACCTTTTCCATGCTCACCCGCATGCGCGGCCTCAATGGAGGCATTGAGCGCGAGCAGTTTGGTTTGACTTGCGAAGTCACGAACCGTATGCAGTGCACCACCAATTTCAGTAGAATAGTTGTTCAGCACCTGCACCATCGAGGTGACCTCTCCAGATACTGCGGAGATATTTTCCATCTGTTTCTTCATCACCGTCATGCGCTGCTGCCCGGACTCCGCCGTAGCCAGTGCCGTTGTTGCTGCATCTGACACCACATTGGAGGATTCAGATATATCGTTAATGCCTTTTGCAATCTCTTCCATGGCATGTGCACTGTCACTTGCGCTTTGCTTCTGCGTGTGAGCACCTTGTCTGATCTCCTCGACAGCACGATCCACTGTTTTGCTCATGGCAAGCATTTCTTCCGTACTCCGATTAAACTCTTTCGTGGATTCGGATAACAATTCGGTTGTTGAAGCTACCCCTCCAACCATATCACTTACCATTTTATTTAAATTCCCTGACATATGTATCATCGCCTGATACGTTGTTCCGATCTCATCTTTGCTCTTCAAACGATAGGCTGTCAAAATGCGATTTGCTTCGGCAAGCTCACCTTGTGCCATCTTTTCCACACTCGATTTCAGCGGATGTAGAGGGCGCAGTCCTCTAACGATAAACCACATCACTATAGCAATACCTGCAAGAGTAACAAGCAACAGGATCACATACAACGGCAGACTTGATCTCAAAATATCGGTTTCGATACCTCCGATAACAGAAATCCCTGTATCGATACCAATCACACCTGCAAGAGTACCGTTGCTATTTAGAATTGGAGCATAGGAAGAAATATAATCACCATACTCTGGATTATTAATAATCGGCGAACTTGCTGTTTCCCCTTGCAGCAACTTCTGCACCGCATCTGCAGGAATGTCCGTCACTTCGTTGATTGCTGAAGCTTTATCCGCATCCTTCATTCCGTCCACCATGATCAGTGGAGTTCCTTTATCGTCAATTTTGACGAAATACACATACATAGCACCAATACGCACTCGGAAATCGTCCAATTCATCCCGAATACGGAGATACTCCTCATTTTCCTTGGGGTCCTTGGCAAATTCCACATATGTTGCAGTATCCAGTTGCTTCACATAACTCTCGGCAATCTGAATATTGTAGCTCGTGATAGCCCCCTGCGCAGCAAGTTTCACATTAGCGATCTGCGTCAGCATACTTCCCGCTGCTATAATCGTAATGACCAGTGTAACAATAGCCGCAATACGCACAACCAGACGTTTCCTGAAAAAACCGATCATTTGCTCCCTCTTCCTCCCCACGAACCCAAGCCTTTTTGACTAGGCCGTACCCAAAAAACATATGTTTGAAGCACTAAGTATGGGAAAATAGTATATGAATATGTCGAATTACGCAAGAAAATATTGGATTTACATAAAAACGTTATCATTTCCGTGTTAGCTTTGGTATTAGGGACTTTAAAAAGAGTTATGAAGCGAGGTTTTTTAGAGGTTTTCTTTAAGATTCTATCATCTTTATCGGATTGTACTTTGGGGTCGTTTCTGTAATCAAACAGTAAACTCCTCTAACTAATCTATTTCAAGGGAGTTCATATTCACAAAATTTTCATACCAGTCTTCTAAAGGGATATGTGATCCGTTCACAATATCCAAAGCATTTATTCTAAGAACAAACAGCCCCTTCCTTTCAAGAATTTTAATCAAAGGTTCATATACATTCAAATGTCTATATGTTTCTGGGCGTTCTTCAGCATACTTAGCAAGATGTAAATAATATTGAATAATATTTTTCACATATATATTTTCTCCTAAAAACTCAACAACTTCTGAATTGCAATAATCCGATACCTCAACTTCTTCAGTATCACCTAGTAATTTTGCTATGTCAGCAACTAAAGGTTTTATCGGACTGATCCCCTCTTCTTTGAAAAAACAAGCCAATCTTCGCAGGAATTCACATGCCAAGTCAGCCTCCACTTTAGAAGCAATACCGCCCACCAAGCTCCAATCAATATTATTTATCCTTGCAATTGCTTGTTTAAGATACATGCTCTCACCTCATATTTAATAATCAATCCCACCATCCATATGTTTAATAAAATCTGAACCAGAATCATAGCCTGGGAAGGATGCTGTTGGATTGGGATCTGTTATATTTGCCTTATCGTGTGCATTTTTTAAAGGATCGGGATCAAATCTTTTTGTGTCATTATTCCATGTAGACGGATCTCTTAAGGGCATACCACCATCCATATATTGCTTTTCTTTAAGCTCATGATTGGCTAGTTTTTTAAACCATTCTATATCCTTTTCAGTTAGTGCGTTCTTTTGAGCCTTCTGCCATGCGTATGCAATATCTGCGTCTGCCTGAAAGTACAACTCCTCATATGGTTTACCAGATACAGATAATTGTTTTCTGTCTAAGAACAGATGTTTTTTCATCCTTAAAATCTGTTCCTCTGTTAAATTCGTATTCTTCGCTACTACTCCAATATCCTCAACACCTGATTTTCTAATTTCGATGTATTTTCTCTTAAGAAGAGCTTGGAATCCATCTTCTGGTACAATTATATATTTTCTCATTTGAACAGGATCTAATATATAGCCAGTACTCCCTGTTCCCTTACCAATCTCCTTTTCCTTCTCCACAAATTCAGAGAATTTAGAGGATTCCCGGGCCTTTTTACTCTCCGCAATATTGTCCATCACTTGAAGACGCGGGTCTTTAAATCCGTTAAAACCGCCCGTCATCTGTCCAGTTCCCGGCCATTGGTTCAAAACACTAACCTTAGTACCGCCTCCTGACGATGTCAGTAGATTATGAGGTTTGATCATCTTGGCGGTGAGACCACCGCCGACCATCATGCCTCCCATGCCCATCATATTGGCCCAGTGCTCGCTGGACCAGGCATTCGTGGGGAATATCGCTTCACGGATTGTACCATGGATGCCAAACGTCAGCCAATTGGCTGTATCATTGGCAGAATTAAAGGCTTTATCCGCTCTATCCATGTAACCTTCCACCAGACCACTTGGGATACCAAACGTCCAATAGTCCAGAAATCCGCCGACACTGTCGTAACGCTTCTGGTAGCGGTCATCTGCAGCCTGCATAAAACCAGTACCGAGTTCTTTCAAACTATCCACCGATTTTTGAAAAGCATTACGATTGTCTACAGTGGGAGCCCGGCATTCATCCGGTGGAGGCGGCATACAATTGGCATCGTAGGATTGCGTAGTCTGCTGATCCGCCAGTCTGAATTTCTCCGCATGTCCTTCAAGCGTTTTGGCAATCGAGAGGGAGAGTGAACTGAAGTTGTCCATCACTCGTTGCGCCGCGATGAAATCAGCATAAAATCGTTCCTTAGTGTTCCCGTTCCACTGCCTTTCAATTTCGAACAGCTGTTGTTTCAAGACGTGATTCATCTGAGTAATCTGTCTTTGGGCTGTGACGAACTGTTTTGAAACGGACAATAGCTGTTCCGGGGTTACTTTAATCGTTGTCATGGTGTACCCCGTTATCGATATTGTTCTAATTATGTATTTCGTTGTTACACGAAGATTCTGTGTTTCATATATGCCAGTTCATCCACCAGCACATGAGGTTTCAGTATAACTGGATTGAATTTCTTTTCGTAGAGACTGAGGTCTTAATCTTTTAGTTCCTATTACCCCCAGTACGCCCTATTTGTAACAATCTTTGTAACCTAGATACCCCCTCGCTCCCAATCTACAAAAAAATCCCGGCGCATGCGCCGAGATCCTTCATTTTTCATCATCACTCCTTTAATGATCAAGAAATATTCTAAGAAAGTTTGAACCTGGAAACTTAATATTTGTCCACTATAGCGCCCAACGTTACCCTCTGAGATATGGCTGACCATTCAGGGACTGCAGCTGTTTTGCTGTTCCCGTCACCACGACACCCAGAATGCGAATATCGCTCTCTTGTGGCTCTTTTTTATCTTTTTTCAAATAATCGTAGATTCGGTTGAACTCATAATGATATAACCCTTGAAGATGTCTCCCCTGTTCCAAAGCATCCAGAAACGACTTGCCATTCACTTCTGTCGGTTTTGCTGACCGGCATATGTACATCAAAATCAAAACTCACTATTGCCATATAAGATAGATTCGGCTATATTATTAATTAATTGATCAGTTAATTAATTAATGTACAGATAAGAGAAAGGAGAATTTTAGTGGCTAGAACTGTGAATGAAGAGAAAAGGCTTGAGCGGCGTAAACGCATCTTGGAAGAAGCTGTCGTCTTGTTTGCGGAAAGTGGATACTCAAACACCACAACGGCTCTTATTGCTAAAAATATCGGTGTGACTTCCGGAACCATATTTCAATACTTCCCAACTAAAGAAACTTTGTTTCATGCGGCTGTCCTGGAACCGCTTGAAGATATCCAGAAGAAATCACTGGCTATGCTTCAACAAGATGAATCACCAGCAGCATTGATTAAAAACATGGTAGAAGAACAATTCAACCATATTTACTCTTACACCAATGAGTTACGACTGGTCCAATCTGTCCTGGGACAACGAATCAGGTTCCCGGAGCTTACTCAACAGGTTCTGGACAGTATAAAAGTAATGACAGATACGATTGAATGCGTTTATGCAAAGGGGCAATCCCTGGGGGAATTCAACCCAGGTTTCTCACCGGCCATGATCTCACGAAGTTATATCTCTTTCTTAAATGGGGTAGCGTTAACACTCGGAGAAGATATTGTTCATCATCCGGAATGGGAAAATCTAAAGGCACATGCCTATTATCTGTTTGCCCCCGTGCAACACAGCACGAACTAACACTGGAGGAAATAAAATGAAGCAACAACAACCGTCGATCGAACTCGATTCGACATTTAAAAATCGCATTAAAAAACATAAGAAACTATTATGGAGCCTGACGATTGCCCTCGTACTTATTTTAACTGTTGTGTTCTTCATATCTTATAAAGTCGTAGACATCCTGTTACACCATCCACGAGATACCGATGTCAGTTATGAATTGAACATGGATAAAACACCCTATGAGGTCGTTGAATTCAAGAGTTTAAAAAGTGATAACACGATAAGAGGGACCTTCTTCCCGGCAAACATTTCTTCAGGCAAAGCAAGTAACAAAACGCTTATTGTCGTGCATGGATATACAAGTAATCGCCTCGTCAAGGGACGTACGCCAAAGTTGGCAGAGCATTTCATCCCGAAAGGTTATAATATATTGGCCTTTGATCTCAGCGCACAAGGTAAATCCGATGGCGAGATGATCACACTTGGTCTGCGTGAGAAATATGATCTGCTTGCAGCTGTTGACTATTTGAAATCCAGAGGCCAGGCAGGCGAACATATTGGCGTTATTGGCTTCTCTATGGGAGCTGCTACGTCCCTGCTAGCTACAAGTGAAAGTGATGATATCGAAGCGGTTGTAGCAGATAGTCCGTTTCGTAATGCCGGTTTATTTTTAAGAGAGGGTCTGCCTGTATTCTCTGGATTACCTGCATTTCCATTCGGTTATACCTCCACATGGATGGCTAATTGGGCATTTGACATTGATCTTGATTCTGTGTCGCCTATGGATGCGGTCAAGAAGATGCAAAATAAACCGGTTATGCTCATTCACGGTACTG
The DNA here is from genome assembly GCF_003719335.1 of Paenibacillus amylolyticus. Lineage (GTDB taxonomy): Bacteria > Bacillota > Bacilli > Paenibacillales > Paenibacillaceae > Paenibacillus > Paenibacillus amylolyticus_D. The sequence goes on along the minus strand of NZ_RIAS01000002.1, from coordinate 65,821 downwards.
GGGATCAACAGATCAGTTATACAAATTCAGAAAAGATCTTTGAGAACTTGAAGGATAATCCTAATGCAGAGGTATGGTATCCAGCAAATACCGAACACATTGATGCTATCAATCATTATCCAACGGAGTATTTTGCAAGAGTGGACCGTTTTATGGATAAGTATGTAGGCAAATAAATTAATCTGTTAACGTCAGCAGTATAATCAGACATCATCTTTTTCTAAGAAACAACATAGATATGCTTATCAAAAAAGGTACAGACATCTCAACAATATGAGATCATCTGTACCTTCTTTTTACTTTAGTCTCTTTAAGCTGATTTGCTATTCATCTTGCGGAATCGAATCAAAGACCATATCGTCAGCAATGCAAGTACACTAAGACAGATACTAATACTGAACCGGTTGCCTTCATCAAACACAAACATTAGAGCAATGACGCTCAGGATCAAGACAACTACTCCGGTGATGTAAGGAAATCCCCACACTTTGAATGTAGGCTGAACCGGATACTTTTTACGCAATTTAAGCTGAGAAGCAGCGATGCAGATCCAGACCAGAATCACGACAAAACCCGGAACAGCAAGCAACACTCTAAACAGCTGATCTTGGGCAAACAGTCCTAACATGGAACCTGCCAGCAACACAACGGTACACACCAGCAAGGTATTAATCGGGCTTCCGTTGCGGTTGGTTTTGGCGAGTGCTTTAGGGGCCTCCCCGCCAACAGCCATGGAATGCATCATACGAGATGCTCCGTAGATGCCCGAGTTCGCTGCGGACAGCACCGCCGTTACCAGAATAAAGTTCATAATATGCGCAGCACCCGGCAAACCTATAGACGCCAGTACCTGTACAAACGGGCTGCTTTCCGGCCCAATCTCGTTCCAAGGAATCAGACCACAGATAATCAGAATCGGCAACGTGAAGAATAAAATGATTCTGAACATGAAATTGCCTACGATCTTGGGCATCACTTTCTCCGCATTTTCCGTTTCCGTCAAGGTCAGACCGATTAGCTCCGACCCTCCATACGAGAACATAACAACAAGAAGCGCCGAGAAGATCGATGTCCATCCGTTCGGGAAGAACCCGCCAGCTTGTGTATAGTTTTGCAGGTATGGTGTGTTGTCACTTGGAATAATACCAAAGATCAGCCCAGCCCCGAGCACGATAAAAATAATGATCATCGCAATTTTGATCCCGGCCAGCCAAAACTCAAATTCCCCGAACACACCAACGCTGAGCAGATTCACCAGTATGATGAATGCAGCACACGCCAGACTGAGCATCCACAGCGGTACATCTGCGAACCAATATTGCAGGAAACTGCCCGCCGCGATGACCTCGATGACACATACCGATAACCACAAGAAGCAGTACATCCATCCCATAATAAACGAAACTCGGCTGCCGAACGCTTCCTGTACAAAATCTTTCATATTTCTGTTCTTGTACACCGTAGCCATCTCTGCCATCGCAGCCATAACCACAAGTAATAGCAGTCCGGCAAAAATGTAGGTCACAATGACACCTGGACCTGCAAGTCCAATCGTGCCTGCACTACCTTTAAAAATGCCTGTCCCAATGACACCCCCCATTGCCATAAAGGTAATGTGTCTGGGTTTTAATTTTTTCTGTAATGATTCTTCCGTCTGAGTCTGAGCCAATTGAAATCCTCCTGAGGTACAAAAACGTCTGTAATCCTTGTCTATTTTTGAGCAATATAAAGTCCAGTATACCCTATCCATGATGAAACAGCCCACCCATTCTGTATGGCCAATTCATCCCAAACTTATGACATGCCTATGATTTATACCCCATAACTGCACAAAGTAATCGATATGTTCCCCATGTAACCAAGCTATATCCTATTCCATAAAGTAGCCATGCATCCAGATTGGCGGTGAACGTCCCCCAATCACTAGTGATATACAGCAAAGGCAGCAAAAGAGATATACCCAAAGCAATTGTCCTACTGCACCATTTCGAAGCATACCAGCACACACCCAGAATCACAGCCAATATGGGACACAATACGAATCCAACGAACAATGGGTTCATTCCTTCAAACCACCAGTAGAGCATTTTCCCGCACTCTCCATTCTTTGGTGCGTCACAGCGTTCAAATCCCGAATTTTAGTTTACCACTTTTTACGCTGTATGAACTGTATCAAATGTTTCATTTTTCTTCAAATAGACTGAAACGGTGGAAAAGAAATGCTAGCGTACACGCTCAGATAAACGTCAAACAGCCAGACTCCCTATACTGGAGAGACTGGCTGTTTCCATTTTAAATTCATCATCTATATTGTTATTCAATCACTTTGGTCATAAATGTACTGTTTGGGTCTAGAACATAGTCAGCAAACGGCTCGCAATATTTAAAACCAAAGTCTTCATACAACTTGCGTGCCGGTATAAAAGAATCCATCGAACCCGTTTCCAGGCTGATGCGCTGATATCCGCGAGTTGTCGCCTCTGCAATGATGTGCGTCAAAATATGGCGTGCTACCCCTTTGCGTAAATGAGCGGAAGCTGTACGCATCGATTTCAGTTCACCATGCTCCGCGTTCAGTTCCTTAATGGCTCCGCAGCCAAGTAGCTCATTGCCTTCCCATGCACACCAAAATGTGATCTCGGGTTTCTTCAGCCCATCCAGATTCAAAGCATGTATGCTCTCTGGTGGGGAATCCGCCGCCATACCTAACAAATGCTCCGCGATTAGTGCTTTTACCTGATCCCCACTCAAATCATCCACTCTAATATCCATCGTTTCCACTCCTGCCGACATTTTGTAATTTATCTATCTCCACGAAGCTGATCAATGATTATATATTACAATGATGTCAGGTTTTATGACAACAGCGGTTTCTTGCTGGAAGACGCTTGGAAAGTGGACGGATAACATCATGACTGCTGATACGATACTGCTGTCATCTGGCAAGGCTCGCAACCAAACATATAATACACACCTTCACCATTCTCCTGGATCATCTCACCGTCCAGCTGTCCAATGGCTTTCATCGTAACAGAACATGCCGGACATGAAGGATAGTCTGCATCCTGTACCCAACCAGGATGACCTCCAACCTGGGACAGAGAAGGTTCCATGGCCCATTCACTGCCATGAAAAGGCTGGCGCGGTTTGGGCGCAATATGGAACAGACGCCGCTGTACCGAATCATCTAGAGTACTCGATACAAGTCCCGAAACATCGACCCTGATCTCTTCAACGTCGATATCATCAAATCCATCAGGCTTCATATTATGCTTGCTCCAGATCGGTTTCCCTTCTGCATCCATTTCCATGTACACCACGCTGTAACTGCTGCATACCAAGCAGGTATGCACATCAAGTTGTGGAGAGTTCCAGTGAACAGACTGAAGCGATGGATGTTTGACATGTAAATTCATTAAGCTGATAAATGAACTACCGCACCATGGACAAAGACTGGAGCTTGGCACAAGCAAAGAAATCGGAGAACCCTCCAAATTCACACTCTCGCTTCCTTCTACATCATTGTCTCCTGCTTCATACAATGAATAACTCGGGGTGATGAACAATTCTCTGCGTTGACCTTCTTCTGTTAACTCCCAACCCGCCTGCAACGTATAACACTCAGGTTCGACATATAGCTCGCCAGCCCATTCGGGCGGAGACTGCTTCCACTGCCAGAACTGTTGCACAACAGCATCGTCACCGATATAGGCTAGCATGATCAGAAAGTGGTTGCGATTCTCCTTATCGTTGTTCACCTGCTGAATCAGATGATCTCGCGTCTCGCCAGAGGCGCTTTTGAACAGAACAGCTGGATAAACGATATCCCTCTCCAAAAGTTCGGGAATTTCCGCTGTCAAGGGCAGATCATGATAACAAACAAGATACAGCAAGATATCCTTACCGCCATCCTCGTCATCTGAGCGGATCAAATCCATTGCGTAACACTTCATCTCATGCTGTTGCTCTGCCGAAAGGGACAGATACACTTGTTCCATGGAGTATTTATACGGTACATATCGAATAAGTTCGTTATATGTCCGAGGTTCATGCATGATTTTCAGAATATGCACCGCATCCGTAATGCCTTCATATAGATCGACATCTCGCCGATTCGCTTCAATATAACGCTGGTGTGCCTCCCGTTCCATTTCCTGTTTACAAGGCATACAATACCCACCTGTTTTAGCCGCTGTTGCTGGTAAAATCATATGGTCGCATCCTTTGCGTATACACGGGATACGTTCTGCCATGCTTCCGCCTCCTTCAACCTTTAGGAATGGTGTCCAAGCTGCTCCTTGGTGAATTCGTAAAACGCAAGCGCATCCTCACTGCTCGCAAATCCTGCCTGAGCTATCTTCTCACTGCCGCCGCCTTTGCCCTGGTACGCTCCAAGATTGCCTTTGAAAAAAGGTCCGCACGCCCATTCCGCAGGCTGCCCGTTCTGTGCCAGCACCACCTTCGCTTCCGAGATACTGGCAAACAGCACCAAACCTTCATGCTCTTCCGTAAGTTTGGCAGCAAGACTCTGCATGTCCTTGAGTGATTTGTCCTCGAAAATCTGGGCAATGACCAGCCCTTCCCGTGCCGCAAGCAGCTCCCGTGCGTAGTAAGCGTCGTTGGTAGATTTGACAGCATTCAGCTCGCTTTGCAGCTGTTTCTGCTCCTGTTCCGTTTTCTCAATACGCTCCAGAAGTTCGTCCCGGCTTGTCTTTAATTTGGTCGTAATGCCGTTCAAAACCTGCTGAATTGCTGTGAATTCGTTCAAAGCTCTCGTACCGCATTTAAAATAAATTCGTGTGCTGCTCTTGATCTTCTCCGTTTTCAGCAGTTTAATGATTCCTATCTCGCCTGTAGCCGCCACATGTGTACCACCGCAAGCATTGTACTCCACACCCTCAATCTCCACGATGCGAATGTCCTCCGTCACCGTCGGTTGCTTCACTAAAGGCAAACGTGCGGCTTCTTCGGCAGTAACCCAGGACGTATGAATCGTGGCATTGCGGACAACCTGCCGATTCACCTCTTGCTCAACTTCAGCCAGCTGTGCTGCGCTGAGAGTCTCTGCAGCTACATCAATCGTTGCGTAGTCCGTGCCCAGGTGAAAACTGAGTGTCATGGCATCCGTTAGCTTCAACGTAACTGCTGACAACAAATGCTGCCCTGTATGCTGCTGCATGTGGTCAAATCTTCGCTCCCAATCCAGCTCACAGTCCACTTCATCCTGCTCCGGGGAACGCTCCAGCTTATGCCATACTTCTCCGTCTTCCAAGTTCACATCCAGAACTGCAATGCCGCCAATCTGTCCTAGATCACACGGTTGCCCGCCTCCATGCGGATAAAATGCCGTCTCGGCGAGCGTAACGTATATGGCATCTTCCTTCGTCACTCGATTTGTAATATGTGTATGCCACTCGCGCGTGTAAGCAGCGTCATAGTAAATTTTTTGAGTCATTGAATGGATTCGTCCCTTCTCGTTCAAGTAAGTTACATCTACTCTCAGATTACACTATTTCCCATAGCGAAAGCCAATATTGCCACTTCTATCTCTACATCTATGCAGTTGAGATCATCTTGCAAATGATAAGCTATCTATTAAATTCTTTGGTTCCGGTCTACTCAATATAAAAAGACCGCTCTGTAAGCCAAGCCTACAGAACGGTCTTTTTACTATCCAACGTTTAATCTGAAAACGTTGGATATGTCGCCCGTTCATTACACCGGAACGGAGATGGAAGACTAATGCTCGCCTGTAGACACCAAGAACGAAGCAGACAAAAAGGACCTGAAGAAGCATAGCGTTCGCTCAAAAGCTTTCTGCAAGAAAGCTGCATCGGAAGCAGACGCTTATCACCGGATTGTTCCCTTCAGGGGATCAATCAACATAATCCGGGGATAAGGGCGATCGAAAGGTTTTTTGGCTGTAACGTTCCCATGTGTCTACCACAACCAGCATAGTCAGCCATCGGAGTGAGCAGTGTAATCTACAAGCCACGCCATATCTTTTTTCACATTAAACCAAGTTCCAGAAGAGGACGGTATTGGCCACCGTCACCATTGTAAACAGCAACGTATTAACAAATGCCGCGAGCCATACATTGTTCGTTTTTTCAAACAATTTGCGTGCGTATACGGCAGCAATGATCAGACATGGCACCAGTGCGAACAACAGGATGCCGTTCAGTGCTTGAGTTGGATACAGCGCCACACCTGTCATAAAGTCTTTGCCATACTGTGCCAGCATCCACAATACCAGTCCGCCCACATTCAGTACAATAGCAAGGAACATACCGCCGCGTTTGCCGCGCGTATTGGCGTTCAGAGCAATGGCACTCACAAAGTAATAGATCAGGAACAGTGGTGCATAACGCAGTGCAGTCACGAAATGTGCCTGTTCAAACGTACGTACCGCAAATGTCCAGATACGGAAGTCCGTTCCGAAGATCGCCTGTACCGCGAACAGCAGTGCATACCCGATTACAATAGCGAGTACAGCTGTTACAAGGCTGGCAATGATTGTTCCGATATTCAAGCTGATTCCGTAATCACTGAAACGGGTACCTGCATCTTTTTTGGAGAAATAGTGGAATGCAAAGGTCACCAGAATCATAATCAATGCCGATACCAGCGCCCAGTATACGATCTGGTTCGTCGTTGGTTCATTGAAGTATGTGCCTGTAACGACAATTTTGCTCGCATAGTTAAACACAACCCACATGACCAGAGATACAATGGCCAGCAGCACGCTGCCTACGCCCATGTTTTTCATCCGGCGGCTTGCCGCAAAATCATTCTTTTTGCTTCCAGCCAAGATAAATCCAATGACTGCACCAAGCACACTTACGATCAACAAGATCAGAGCAATGATACGCAATACATTCAATCCGTCTGCCGATTTATCCATCAGCGTTGGGAAAAGAATAGCCGGAATCAGCGTGCTGAACGCAATCGCGAGCCAGTACATTGTTTTTTGCTTGCCGCTTACGGCAGCGGATACTGTTGCAATCTCGCTGCTAACCGCTTTACGCAGCAATGGCAATCTGAGCAACAACGTAATCAACGGTACAATCATCAGGAAGAAACCGATCAAGGCTACAAAGTTAAAGGCTTCCTTCGCCCACCAGATCTGATTTCCCGATCCCAGATTTACATTGGTCTGGTTCGGTGAAGTTACCCCATTGAAAGCATGCGCGTAAAAGTCGATCAGATGTCCCGTTGTCGTTGGTGAAAAATGGTTCCACGGGTGAGTCTGATTCGGTGTGAACATGATGTGCTCGCCCGTTTGCGAAGGGCGTACTACTTTGCCATCCACTAACAGGTCTCCGGACTGTACTTCTGTAAACTTGTCCGTTTCCGCTCTTGGCGCATCTGCTGCCAGTCCGAGGAATGTTTTACCCGAAATCGTTGCGGCAAAATCCTTGCGCATCACGGTACCTTTGATTTCTTTTTCAGCGGCTGTTTTCTCTTCGTCGGATTTATTGAAGAAAAACTCGTCATACTTACCCGCAATCATACCCACTGTACGGCTTCCAAAAGCTGCTTGTAGCTGATCTTGCGGAGCCACGGCTGCTGCATACGAATAATCCGCGCCTACAGAGATCCCTGTATAGATCATGCGGTGTCCTGTTTGCAGTGAAGTCATCTCATCCATGTACATGGAGAGCAGTGTCGAGAATCCGCCCATGGAGTGACCGCTAACGGCAACGTACGCGTTACCCTTGTCATCCTTTTTCGTGAAGTCCTGATCATAGATATATTTAGCTGCATCGAATTGCGAATAAATCCAGAATGTGCCGAACATATCTTTCACTGGAATAGGTGCACTCCAGCGGGAATCCCCGTGATCATACATATCAAGTGCGAGCACGATGTAACCACGTCTGGACATCTCAATGGCAGGTGCATCCTGCATTTCTTTCGTGTTCAAATAACCATGTGTTGTAATAATTACTGGCCTTTTATCATCAGCGCCCGCGCCTTTCGGCATGTACAGCAGACCCGATAATGTTCCGTGATCGGCCTTGAATTTGATCTCTTTAACCTTAACGGAATAGAAGGATGTGTTGAACATGCCGGCGAACAAACTGCCGAAAATGACCAGAACAAGTGATAAAACCAGCAACCCCTGCGGTTTCTTCAAGAATGATGTGACTGTTCTCATTGGTTGGCTCCTTTAAGTAATATAAAATGCGATATAACTTGAACTATTCTTTTACACAATAACGGAGAGGACAGAAAAAACCTGGAAAAGCGAAGCGCTCGCCTTTATCACCGGATTTTTCCTTTTGGAAAAGGGAATCCAAAAAATCTGGGGATAACAGCGATTGGAAGGTTCTTCTGTCATCGGAGTGGACTGTGTAAAATCTTTAGTTCAAATTATATAGATAAATAGATATCACTATGCATACGCTTCCCTCGAGGAAATGAGCGAAACAGCATGTCATAATGCAGTTAACAATACAAGCCAACAATAAATCTAAATTTAACTATTCGAATTGGATGTAAATGAGTACATGTAAATATTGACTCATATGGCCTAAAAAAAGCACACATAACGACGCCGGACTCCGGCGCCGTCACCTGTGTCAGTTCATATCTGTATCGTTCTGTATAATCTATATCGTCATGCAAGCAAATTCAATGAATCCTCTCTTACTTCAAAGACTCGGACAGTTCGGTGAAAATAACACCCAGCGCATACGCGCCAGCATCCGGATATCCCAGGCTGCGGTCACCGACCGTACCTGCGCGTCCCATACGTGCTACGATATCTTCCGTTTTCTTCGCACCATCAACCGCTGCTGCTGCACCTTTGGCAAATGCAGTTTTGAAGTCGTCGCCAGACGCTGCACTTTGCTTCCAGGCATCTGCGCATGGAACGAGTGCATCGATCAGCGTTTTGTCACCCACAACTGCACCGCGTCCGAAGGAACGTTCACCTGTTGCTTGAATGCCTTGAACCGCTGCCTGCATTATTTCAGCAAACTCAGCGACATTCAACTGTTGTTTCTCACCTGCCGCTTTGCCCGCTGCACGGAATGCCGAACCCCAGATTGGGCCGGATGCTCCGCCGCAATACTCCATGATGACGAGAGAGCATGCATCGAGGAATGAACCGATATCTTTTTTCTCTTCGTTAACGATGTGGTTCCACTCACGCTTCAATTGACGGAAGCCTTTGGCTACACTCATTCCGAAATCGCCGTCACCGGCATGGGAATCCAGTTCACAGAACGGTACTTCGTTCTTGATGATGATCTCGCCCATTTTATCGATCAGGTAAACCATGTTATCCAGTGAGAACTGATTGTTTTCAACAACAGCTGCTGACGCATCCGTCTGCACTTCATAAGATACTGGAGCATCCTCAGTCACAACCGCTTCCAGCGCTTCGGAGTAAGCAACTTGCGCCACTGGAGGGCCGGACACTTTAAACGCAGGTGTGTCGCTTTCCTTAAACAACAAGATTTTCAATTCATCATCAAGCTTCAGAATGGTAACTGATGCACCTGCCATGTCGATACTGGTCATGTAGTTGCCTACAAATGTCGTCGCTACGTTAAGACCTGCATGTCCTGCAAGCTCACGTTGAACCGAGTTGTTGAGCAAGTACAGCTCTTGCAGAGGGGTCGCACCAAAACCGTTCACAAGCACAGCGATCTCGGCGGACGCATTTTGATCCAGCTTCATATCTTTGAGCAATGCGGAAACCATACGTCCTGCAAGCTCATCTGCAGAGACGATTTTCTCCCGGCGAATACCAGGCTCACCGTGAATACCAACGCCAAACTCCATCTCGTCTTCCGCAATTTCGAAGGTTGGTGTTCCTTTGGCAGGAACCGTACAAGAAGTGAAACCAAAGCCGATACTACGCACGTTCTGCGCCGCTTTCTCGGCAACAGCCTTCACTTCTTCCAGGCTGCGTCCTTCTTCTGCTGCGGCACCGGCAATTTTGTGAACCAGAACAGTTCCAGCTACACCGCGGCGTCCTACCGTGTACAAGCTGTCTTGCACAGCGATGTCATCTTCCACACGTACATATTGCACGTTGATGCCATCTTCTTCAGCCAGATGTGCTGCGTTTTTGAAGTTCATCATGTCGCCGCTGTAGTTTTTGATGATAAGCAGTGTACCTTTGTTGCTTGCCGTTGCTTTGATCGCTTGATAAACCTGGATTTGGGAAGGGGATGCAAATACATCTCCGCACACAGCCGCATCCAGCATACCTTTACCCACATAACCTGCATGTGCTGGCTCGTGACCGCTGCCGCCGCCGCTGATCAGGCTGACTTTGTCAGTTTGAATCTCTCTGCGTTTGATCACTTTATATTTTTTTAGGAATTCCAGCTCCGGGTGCGCGAGCGCAATCCCGTTGCACATTTCCATGACAACATGTTCAGCCTGGTTGATGATTTTTTTCATTTATTTTGCCTCCTGGCGAGCTTTGTACTCCCGTCCGATTCGGTCAGCTGCTGCAATCGCTGCGGCTACTTCAGGAACTGTAATCGGGAATGGCATCGCGTGGATGGATTCCTCTGGAATGCACGCAATCTCTGCTACTTTCAACAATTCTTCTTGTGTAATGGTTTCTACGCCGATATCTGCAAGACTTACAGGCAATCCTACGGAAAGACAGAAGTCCATCACTTGGTGCAATTCTTCGGTTGGTGCATTTTCAAGTACGAGCTGTGCAATCGTACCGAAGGATACTTTTTCACCGTGGAAATAGTGGTGTGTACCTTCCAGAACCGTCAGACCATTGTGAATCGCGTGAGCTGCAGCCAGACCGCCGCTTTCGAATCCAAGACCAGACAACAGGATGTTCGTTTCTACGATGTTTTCCAGGGCTTGAGTTACCACGTTGCTGTCGCTCGCTACTTTTGCTTTGGCGCCGTCCGTAAGCAGCATTTCGTAACACAATTTAGCAAGCGCCAGCGCTGCGTTGGTTCCTACAGCAGAAGGCGTGTACCCTTCGCGGGAACCCATTGGCAGACTTGCATTCACACGGGAATAGGATTTCGCTGTTGCTCTTGCCTCGAAGTATGTGGACAATGCATCTCCCATACCGGATACGAGGAAACGTGTTGGTGCATTAGCGATAACGGTTGTATCTACGAGCACCACGCTTGGGCTTTGCTTGAAGTATGCGTAATCGTCAAAAGAACCTTCTGGTGTGTACAATACTGCCGAGTGACTTGTCGGTGCGTCTGTTGCTGCAATCGTTGGGCAGATGATCAGTGCATCGCCTTCAGCAACACATTTCGCGGCATCAATGGCTTTACCGCCACCGAGACCGATCGTGCATGTGCAGCCTTTTTCTTTCGCGATTTCTTGCAAACGAGCAACTTCCTCACGTGAACATTCACCTCTAAAACCGCTTTCAACAAACGTGATATTGAATTTTTCTGCTGTTGCATCCAGCTTGGCTTTGACACGCTGTACATCATCCGGGTGTGCAATCAACAATGCAGAATCTCCGAAGGATTTTACGAAATAACCCAGGTTCAACAATTCGTCTTCGCCTTGCACGTATTTGGTTGGGCTGATAAATGCTTTTCTCATAATATGATATGCCTCCTAAAAGTAGATTTAATAGAATGTTTTGCGCGGCAGCACTCGTCCCTCTTAACTGAAATTCAAAGGTGAAGCGGCCTTGCTCCGTGTTACATCAAATTTTAACTGTTGCAATTGACCTAAATATAACGCAGAAACAAGAGGTTTACAGTGGACTTTGATAACAAATTATTATAATTTGCAATCGTAATTTTTTGCTTTTTCGCATAATCGTGGTATGTTATTGTCATGAGATGGTTGAATTTTGACCTCCTATTTTCCATTACCCGTCCTGTTCACGTCTTAATATGTACAACTTTTAACTTTTTAACGACTCTCCGATCGATGAGTTCGATCTGCTACGGAGGTTTTTCACATGATTAAAGAATATCTGCACATCAATAAAATACTGGATCTAGACAAGTGGAAACGCCTTCAAGATTCCCTTGCCACCGTCACCAAACTTGCCATTCTTACCGTCGATTATAAAGGCATACCCGTTACCAGCCATAGCAGCTGTCAAGCATTCTGCCAGAACGTTCGCAAAGACCCCGAGCTCCTTCCCTATTGTCAAAAGTGTGATTCTCGCGGCGGTCTGGAGGCTGTTCGCCTTAACGAGCCTTACGTTTATCTCTGTCATTTCAATATCATTGATATTGCGATTCCAATTACCATTGATGGGAAATATATTGGCGCGGTGATGGCTGGACAAGTCAAACTGGCCGATCCCGAGAAGGGGAGCGATCTGGAGCAGATCGTGACGTCCAAAAACGTACCGATGCATGATGCGAAAATGAAGGAGTTGCAGGCAGATTACGACCAATTACCTGTCATGACGTATGAGGAGATTGTAAAGATTTCGAATATGCTGTCGCTGCTCTGCAACTATATTGTGGAGGAAGCCTTGAACAAAAACTTGCTGGTGGAGATGTTCGAAAAAGCTTCTGGCAATCAGGAATCCGTCAACTTGTCCACCATCCTGCCGGGGTATTCGATCCGTAACATCGAGTCGATCAAAAAGGAAATGACCAATGCCATTGCGGATGCTTATCTCAAAAATAGTCCAAGTGATACAGAGAGTCTCAATCCGGTACTCCAGCCTGCTTTTGAATATATCCATAGCCATAAGAGCGAACAAGTATCGCTAAAGCAGGCAGCCGATCTGTGCCACTTGAGTCCAAGCTATTTCAGCAGATTATTTGCCAAGGAGACGGGTGAAAATTTCACCACGTATCTCGCCAAGCTCAAAATCAAGTGGGCCAAGCAGCTGCTGGAGGTCACAGACATGCCTGTTTCGCAGATCAGCGATGAGTTGGGATTTAATGAAGCGGGGTATTTTATTAAAATATTTAAAAAGTTCGAGGAAATCACGCCTGCCCTCTATCGTAAATATATTCAGGAGAGCTGATTAACCTGTGATATGTTTTTCATATCAATCATGTGCTTAATAGATATTTCACCTGATCATCTGCACTTGCTACAATGAAGTCCAGATGAGTGAGGAGGCATGACAAATGGAATATCGCAAATTGGGAAACAGCGGTTTAACCGTCAGTGAGATTTCGCTGGGCAACTGGATTACACATGGATCACAAGTTGACGATCCAACAGCACAAGCTTGTGTCCAAGCTGCATTGGAGGCAGGTATTACGACATTTGATACGGCAGACGTATATTCGAATACCAAGGCGGAAACTGTGTTGGGAGAGGTTCTCAAGGGAGTACCAAGAGAGAGTATTGAACTATGCACCAAAGTCTGTCATCCAACCGGTCCAGGTCACAATAACAGAGGACTTTCCCGCAAACATATTATGGAAGCCTGCAGTGCTTCATTACAACGATTGCAAACGGATTATATCGATGTCTATTACGCTCACCGCTATGATCCACACACTCCACTGGAAGAGACATTCCTTGCGTTTGCTGATCTTGTTCGTCAAGGCAAGGTTCATTATATCGGGGTTAGCGAATGGACAGCTGCTCAGATTGAGCAAGGCTCCGCACTAGCTAAAGAGTTGCGTGTACCTTTCATCGCGAGTCAGCCGCAGTATTCGATGTTATGGCGTGTAATTGAGCAAGAAGTTGTGCCAGCAAGCGTACAAGCAGGTCTGGGACAGATTACATGGTCTCCACTCGCTCAAGGCATACTATCGGGTAAATACCTTCCGTATTCAGCAGTGCCGCCCGGATCACGGGCAGCAGCCAAAGCAGGGAAACCATTCTTCAACAAGCTCGCCGGTCATTGGTTGCACGATGATGTGCTGACTGCTGTACAACAGCTTCTTCCTCTAGCGAAGGAACTAGGTCTGACTCTTCCTCAACTCGCTGTTGCCTGGGTTCTTCATCATCCTTATGTCAGCTCAGTGATTATTGGGGCATCCGGGCCAGAACAAGTACTGGAAAATGTAAAAGCTTCCGGTGTGAAACTGGATCAGGATATCCTCACTCGAATTGATGAAATATTAGGAAAATGGATTGAGAGGAATCCTGTCCTGACGGGTTAATGTAGATTAGTCGCTCCTGTCCATGTGTATAAAACGGGTGATCACACCCTGATTAATGTCCGTCCGCCATGCCATGTATAAGGGTACGGAGGGCGGTTTTTCTATTAAAGGTAAAAATACCACACCTCTGCGCTGAAACACCTCCACCGAAGAAGGAACAATGGACACTCCCATACCTGCAGCAACGAGGTTCACAATCGTATACATCTGGATGGCTTCCTGCGTAATTCGCGGTTCTACCCCATGCTCCCTGCAGTACTCCCGAACGAGACGATGAAAAGGTGTGCCCAGATGGCTAGGGAACAAAATAAAATCCTCTTCCGCCAAGTCAGTAATCGACACTTGAATCTGCTCTGCCAAAGGGTGATCGTCTGGAACCACCACCATTAACGTTTCTTCCTGGAAGATTTGAAAGGATACATTTGGCGTATGCTCCTGATATCGTAAAAATCCAATATGGATTTGTCCATCTTGCAGTGCCTGCAGTTGTTCATAAGATGTCATCTCACGTAGTGTAATTTCGATCTGTGGGTACACTGCCCGAAATCGCCTTAGCACATCGACCATCATACTGCCTGAAGCCGAATCCACAAAAGCTACCGTTATATGACCAACGACGCCTTGGTCAACCTTCTGTGTAAGCTGGATAGATCGTTCAAGCTGAGCTAAAATTAGTCTTGCCTGATCCAGAAACACGGCTCCTGCAGGTGTTAGCCTAACCGTCTTTTTCGTACGTTCCAACAGCTTTACGCCAAGTTCTTCTTCCAGATTTTGAATCTGTTGACTCAGCGGCGGTTGAGTCATATTTAATCTTTCAGCCGCACGGTGGAAATGAAGTTCCTCCGCCACGGCGATAAAGTAGCGTAATTTACGAATATCCATCACACCTGATACACCTCCCATGCACCTCTCCCCGTTACTTCATCTGCTTCTCCACCCAAATTGCAGACTCTGCCAGTAACATCATCAGTCTATAGAAGTCTGGCTCGATTTCACGCAAAGGAAGATCACTCGCGTCGTCATGAATGAGCATTAACACTTTGCCAGAAGTCTCATCCAAAACGGCAATACTGCCCTCACCGAATCCGCCGATTGGAAAAAGCTTCAGCCCGCTAGGCAGGTCGTATTCCTTCTCGTACTCTCGATACGCATCCAGAAACTCGGGATACGCCCAGTCTAGCTCTTTGGCAGAAAATAAGGCAGGATCACCGAAGTTACATGCTCCAAATTCAAGCAGCAGCGCGCGATATACCGCTGGAAGCTTCACTTGGTATTTTTGCTCGAAACTCTCGATGTCCTGCTCGGTTTCAGGTTTACTGCCCTGCCCCATCGTTGTACCATATGCCTGCACCAACAACTCTCGAATCGGTTCCAGTTCCGAAGCTTTCATCTGGCTAACTCCCTCCCTTGGTCATGTAACATAATTCGAAACCATAGTAATTCAAATCTCACCCAAAGTTTTTACAACGTCGATGACTCCCTACAACAACTGTTTCTGCAGCGCCCCATCCAGCCAGGTCAGCGCGGCCTGCAGCTTGTCCTGCGGCACCAGATCATATCGATCCCCTGTCGACATTTCGAATGAGCAACTGTTACCTCCGGTTTTGTTCAGATACGATGTAATCGCGATATCAAACTGCTGCGCCATCTGCACAAGCAGTGGTTCAACTTCGGAAGCGGCAAGTGCAAAATGAATGTGAAACATATTGGAGACGGGAATTTCAGGGATCGTGCGAATCCCGTAGCATGCATTAAACAGTGACGCCAGTTCCTTGGCCTGTTCGTAATAATGTCCCATTTTGCCAATACGTCCATTGTAATAATATTGAGAGCTGAGAATATAGGGATATAGTCCAATCAGATCCCCGCCATGCCGCCGTTTCCACACCTTGGATTCCTGCATGAAGTCCGGTTCTCCAGCAAGAATAGCTCCTGCAATTCCGCCAATACCTTTGTAAAAAGAGATGTATACACTATCAAACAAACCACAAATCTCCGCAGGTGTTTTCTCATAATAAGGTGTGATCTCAAACAGCCGCGCTCCATCCAGATGCAGCTTGATCCCGTGCTCACGGCAGTACGCCGAAATCGCCTCCAGTTCCTCATAAGCCGGCAGTTGCCCGCCTATCTCACGCTGCGGTAACTCAAGTAACAAACAGGCGTATTTCTCCTTCATTCCTCTCACATCGCCCAGTGTAATCAAACGATCCGCTTCGCCCAGCAAAATGCTTTCGATCTGATGCAGCTCCTTTAGCCCATCTTCTTCATGAATCTCCAGGTGAGACAGTGGATGATACGCAACTCGCTTGATACCTGCCCGGTCACACCAGATACGAAGTGCAATCTGCTGCGCCATCGTGCCGCTTGGAAAAAAAACCGCCGATTCCTTCCCTAACACATCTGCCATTTCCTGTTGGAACTCATCAATAATTGAACCGTGACCGTAGTGGTCACTGAATGTTTCTCCATCTACCTGTTCCAGCGCCTCCTGCAGCACTTTCACTTTGCGGCTGCCGTTCCCGCCTACAATGTACGCCGCCTGACCGAATGCGTCGGCAAGCGTTAATTTGTTATTTTGTTCTACATCATGATCCTTTTCAGTGCCTGTACGTTTATACAAAATCAACCTCTCCTTTACTGTTCCGGTACCGTCATAATCTCCACTAGAGCTTGAAGAGCGTTAGATATATGTTCACCATGAGCATAAACAAATCCTACTTCCAGACGAGAATACGGGTCAGGCAATGATACAATCTGCACCTCACCTCTGGATGCCGCTTGAACCACCGAAGAACGGGGCAGCAAGGATACGCCTAACCCGGCTGTGACGCCATTGATAATGGTATCGAGTGTCCCATATTCCATAACGTTTAATGAATGAACCCCTTGGGTCTTCAAAAAATCCTCCGCCTGAGTACGATGACTGCATCCAACCTCAAAAAACAACATCGGTCTGTTGAGCAGCGCTGACATGTCATGTTCGCCCGGTTTAACAATGAGCACCAGTTCATCGTCGTATATTTTCATATATTTCAGCTTCGCATGTTCGACGGGGCCATACACCAGAGCACCATGTAATTCATGCACGATAACCCTCTGATTCAGCTCGTGTGTGCCACCTGTGACAAGGGAATAACGTACCTCCGGATAACATGCGCAGTACTCTGCCAGAAGCGGTGTCAGGAAACGAGAAGCTGCTGTCTCGATCGAACCCAAACGAAGATTTCCCGACGGTGGGCTTCCTTCCTGTGCGGCCTGCTCTGCTTCATCTAATAATTCCAATATTCGATCTGCGTATCCCAGCAGGTTCTCCCCTGCTGGAGTGAGCAGCATCCCCCGATTAGAGCGATGAAACAACGGTACCTGAAGCTGCGCTTCCAATTGTCTAATCCGTGTGGTCACGTTGGACTGCACATAATTAAGTACAATGGCGGCTTTACTGATACTGCCTTCGCGGGCAACCGCCTGAAATATCTTCAAATCACCTGCATCCATGTGCTCTTCACCTGCTTGTTTTTATATGAACGTTTCTTATCTATCATTAATTATGATACTGACCTTCATTTCTGTTTATTTTACGTGTTTCCTTCTCACCTGTACAATGACTCGGTAAAGCGTAGTCTATCTCTTTTACTAGAAAACTACGATGACACAATAACCGATATCCTACAGGGAGGTAACATCCATGAACGTATCCAAAACGATGAATGCAATTATACATTCAGGTCATCGCGGCCTTGAAGGTCTTCAATATTCAACATGTCCAACACCTGAAGCTGGCCCCGGACAAGTCGTTGTAGAGCTTCGCGCCGCTGGGCTTAATCACCGGGATCTCTTCATTATGTCAGATCGTACGCCTCAAGACACTCCGCTTATTCCCGGATCGGACGGGGCAGGCATTGTGGTGGAAGTTAGCGAAGACGTGCAACATATCCCCATAGGCCAAGAAGTCATCATTCACCCGACGCTCGGCTGGGAAAATACCGCAGATGTGCCTGTGGTTCCAGGTATCGTCGGCGGCCCTTCGGATGGAACACTAGCGCAATATATCACGCTGCCTGCCAGCAATGTGCTATCCAAACCTGAACATCTCTCCTGGATTGAAGCTGGTGTACTGTCTCTATCCGCGCTAACTGCTTATCGTGCGCTGTTCACTCGTGGCGGTCTGAAAGCAGGTGAGCATATTCTCATTCCTGGCATTGGAGGCGGCGTCGCTACGTATGCTCTGCTTATGGCTGTGGCTGCAGGGGCGAAGGTAACCGTAACATCCAGAAGTGAGATTAAACGAAACGAGGCCTTACGTCTTGGGGCTGATCAAGCTTTGGATAGTCATGCGAACTGGAATAACTTGATGAATCCTCATGAGCCTGTGGACATCATTCTGGACAGTATTGGACAAGCGATGTTTCCCAAATACGAGAAGATCATCCGACCAGGCGGACGAATCGTGATGTTTGGCGCAAGCTCCGGCGATGATCTGAATCTGCCGATTCGTTCGATCTTTTTTCCACAGATCAGCTTGATCGGCACTTCTATGGGCAGCCGTGAAGAGTTTGTGCAGATGCTGGATTGGGTAGATAAACATAAGATTCATCCTCTAGTAGATAGCATCTATCCACTGCAACATACGGCACAGGCTTTTGGACGGTTGGAAAAAGGCGAGCAGTTCGGTAATATCGCTATTACGATGCACTAAACAGCGACCTTGTGATCATGAACTTTCCCCTTATCAATGATAGACTAATGCTTGGACATGGTCATCAGATAGGGGGTTTTGTCTTTGACTCATTTTCTTAAACGTTACATGAAACACGCTATCGTTGCACTCATCGTAATCATGCTTACTGCTCAGATCCCTCTGGTGAAGGAATTGCTGGCTAGAGGGGCTACAACATTATACGTAGCTGCCAAGTATCCAGATCAAACGGTCACATTCGCACACTTTGAATATCAGCCGCACTTTGGGGACTATATCATCTCTTATACGGTGCCAAAGACAGATGCGCTACATCTCATGTTAGCACCGAAACTGCTGCCCATTTTCGTGAAATTTGATCCATGGGATCAGCCCATGTCGGATTAAGCAGGCTGACCCCAACTTATTTCTTTAATTCAACATTCAGGAGGTACTGTAATGTCCAATCATGAACATCTCGTCGTATTAGTTCGCAAAATTATGAACGCGGAAGGAACTGAGCAAGAGTTGGATGATATGTTAACAGAGGTGCAGGAGGCGTTGCCTTATGCGGAGGTTAGCAATCTGATTTTTTGGGACGAACGTGAGTTAACCGCGGAGCAGATCGTAGAAGAAGCGCTCCAAGCACGCCCAATTCAACTCCCACCCCAATCTTGAACTTATTCAGGAGGTGAATGATATACATGTCTAATGAAGATAAAGAAAAACATGATGCAGTTGGATCTCCTCATTTCGATTCAGCCACATCAGAGGAAAAACAGGAATCACTTCGTCAGATCATCGAATTACATGATCCTGAACTCACTGCGCAAGTCCTTGCTCTTGGTATGAATACGTACGAGGAAGATTTAGTACGTATCGAAGCTTGGCGTGCCCTCGGTATGGCAGGAACTTCTCCCCTCCTGTCTAACATCCGTGAAGCAGCAGGACAGCTAGTACGCAATCCGGAAGAAGACGAGGATGTACAGATTTATGCTCTACTAGCGTTAGCCCTTCTCCCTGTTACCGAGGTTGAAATTCGACTGGCTCAGGAGGTCATTGAATCGGAAGCCTTCATATTGGTTCAAAGTGCTGCTTTTGATATTGTAAAAGCAAACAAACATCTCCCGCATGCTGTGCTGGCGCTGGAATCACTGCAAACGCATCCCGACTTCGGTGCTTCGGCAGCACGGGAACTTCAATCTATCTCGGGACGTGATGATTAATGAACTCAAGTGATGAACAACGATCACCAGAGCAAGCTGGTGAACATTTAACAGAGGAAACGACTCAGGCAGTACATCTTACTCAAGGCGAGATTCATGCCATTCAGAAGGCACTTCTTTTTCTCAAGTTCGAATGTGAAGAGACTGAATCTTTATTGTATGCGGGCAGTCCCTTATTAAATAGTGCTCTTAGCAAATTGAGAGAGGCAGACGTTCACGGCGAATTTTCCAAACAGTTTCACTCTCGCCCTAGTCCCCGTGCGGAAGCGTTTATGCGCGATAAGTTGGAGCGCTCTTACACCGAAGAGCATGTTCCACATGAACGGACAGAAGCACAGCTGAATGACATTTGGCAGAGCTGCATGTTTCCTTTTCCCGTAGAGCAATACAAGAGGGAACTTGATCCCGAATAGTTTAAGCCCTTCCCCTGTGGAAGGGTACCTTACGTGAGTTGTTTATACATTAAGTATTCTGCTTTAAGTGCTTCTGTGTTAAAGTTGCCATCTTGATGTTTTCTGTAGGATCGTACATACGCCAGCCTTCGGCATTCTCGGCGATCTAATGATGTATAGTTTAATTTCTTTCATTTCGGTCAACTATTGAAGCAAATTACAGGTATAATGTAGAAAAGTTGGATGATTCATTACATACAGGAGGCGAATTATGGAAACGGAAGGTTTACGGGGTGTCGAGCAACTTGCTATGAAGAAACACAAAATCTACAAGCAAAGTTTGCTGCGATACCTGTCACGCTCCATGCTGGCCAGCATGTTTATCGGCTTCGGAGTCATCGTGGCTTTTAAGACGGGCAATTTCTTCTATATGGAGAATTCACCGTTTACATACCCTATGGCAGCCATTACGTTCGGTGCGGCAATTATTTTGATTGCCTATGGCGGCGGTGACTTATTTACAGGCAATACGTTCTATTACACCTATGCGGCGTTACGCAAAAAGCTGCGCTGGCTTGAAGTGGTTAAGTTGTGGATTGCGAGCTATAGCGGAAATCTGATGGGTGCGGCGGTGTTTGCCCTGCTGATCTACCTGACGGGACTGTTTGATTCAGCCCAAGTCAACGGTTTTCTGTTAAGTGTAGTCGAGCACAAAATGGAAGCGCCAGCGATGCAGCTCTTTTTCCGCGGAATCCTCTGTAACTGGCTTGTGTGTCTGGCGTTCTTCGTACCGATGTTTATGAAAGAGAATGGCGCCAAAATGTTTGCCATGATGCTTTTTGTGTTTTGTTTCTTCATCTCGGGATATGAGCACAGCATTGCGAATATGTGTACGTTTGCGATTGCGCTTGTGTTAAACCACCCTGGCACGATCTCGTTCGGTGGTGTGATTCACAACCTGGTGCCTGTGACGCTTGGTAATCTGGTAGGTGGCGTCTTGCTGATGGGCTTCATGTATTATGCAGTGAACAAACCGTTCCTGGACGATGAAGAGGCACATTAATGTTATTTTGGAAAAAAGCCCCCTTCCTGCCCGGTTCAATGACCGCGGTTCACCAGTAAGGAAAACCCAAAACCCCGGCAGCGCCTCCCATACAGGAGTTACCACCGGGGTTTTTACCTTTACCTGTCGTCATCTTACCCGACAGGCTTGATGAATAGCTGCACCGAACTAAACATGCTAAGTCATTCAAAGAAGCATCTTAAACCATTCTCACTCAAGCCTGACAGACGTTTCCACCTAATTAAGCCCCTGCTCGCTTCATTTCCAGGTGTAACAACGGAAAAGGATTACCTGAGCTGTCCAGTTCGGAGCGTCCTGTTTGTACAAATCCCATCTTCGCATAAAACCGGGCTGCATCCTCATTCTGCTCATTCACATCTACTCTAAGCTCATTGCCCTTCATTTTCATCGTTTGATGAACCAGAAATCGCCCAACGCCTTGTCCCTGAAAATGCTCGTCCACAAACAACATCTCAATAAAGCTATTATCCAGACCGATGAAACCAATAGGTTCTTGCTCGGTATCCAGCACTTCCCAGACCTCGACTTGTTTGAATTCCAAAGCTTCACCGACCATCTTTTTATAAAACAGAATGTGATGCTCCTCCAGAAATGTATGTGTTGCTCGAACAGCACGCTCCCAGATGGCTACTAACTTGGGGTGATCCTGCTCCCGATAAGGTACCATTAACATGTCTTGTGCACTCTCCTTTGCCTGAAAACATAATGTAGCGCAGAATCCCATTCATACTTACTCATGTACCGATTCGTATGTACCTTGATTCCTGCGTATATCTTAACATATCCTGTCATCCTCAACATCTGCAAACAACACCATTATATAGCCAATCCATAGATTCCACCGCTGCTTCTCTCATTAAAAAATGGTATAACCAATAGACCGCCCCCAAGTGAGGCGGTCTATAATCATTCAAGTACATTAATGCTACACATATATCTTTATTGCTGAAGCTGTGCAAGAATCTGCGGATCTTTAATTTTCTTGTCCTCAGCCAGCAGTACGATCTTGGACAGAATCTCGGCGGTTCTTGGATCTTCATCCAGAAATGGCAGGAAGATTCGTCCCCGATGCTGGCTATGCACAGGCACGATATACATTGCACCACTGGCCTGCTTGAAGACATTACCGCTTCCCAAATGAACGGCATATTCACCCAGTCCACCATCGATTCGTGCATAATTCCCGTCCAAACGCACATTATCCAGCTTGAGCAAACGCAAAGACTCATTCACAATGACATGTCGCATCTCTATGGTCGTAAGACTTGCCTCTGGGTCCACACCGCCAACATGTGCGATGCTAACCACGAGATCAATATCACGCATGACCTCAGAGAAGAACACCTGCGGTACATCCTTCAATTCTACAGGTTTATACGTACGACGATCATAGAATTGAACGGTCTCCAGCGTAGGTGCTTCCGTATCTGCTGGAGAGAACCAGTCCGCCATTGCATAAAGATTAGCGATCAAGTTATGCTCATAACTCACCTTTTGCAATCCCTCTTCATAACTTACCGTCCACTGACGACTTTTCAACAAACTTACCGTTTTATTCGGCTGAATCTGATAACCTGCATAGCGGCGAGAAACCATACCTTGAGCAAGCTCATCTTCATTCGGCAGATACAGTTCACGGAAAACCTGCTTAAACGGCTGACGTTCCTGACGAGTAAACAGATCACGCTGGAATTCACTCCACTTACCGTTCTCATACAAATGCAGCGGATGCGCAATTAGCAACTGATCCTCTTCCTTCAAGGCATAAGTAACTCCCTCTGTGCCCGGAGCAAGCAATCCACTGGATGCAGCATCAAATCTTCCAAGCTTTTCACCTGACTTGAAGATCAACGTCCTGAGCAGAGGATGAATAACTGGATTGAGCATCAGACTCGCGATCTCCTGACGTGTAAAGGTCGTTCCTGCCGTCATGGAACGCTCCAGTTCCTGTCTAGCGCGTCGATACTGATCGGTCAGATCAGACTTTAATTCTTTTAACTGTGCAATGTATCCGTCCTTTTTGAGACGAGCCGGAACGGACTTCAGCACTTTGCCTTTGCTGACAATGACGAGATCAGACTGTCCCTCCTCATCAATGACGAGTTGAGCCGTCGTGTCGTCATCCAGTGTATGCGGTTCGAAATAAGATTTTACCTCATCCAGCTTACGCGCTTCCATATCCCACATGAGACGTGTTACATCAGCATAACCCGCGTTCCGCGCAAGGTTGCCCAGCGCAATCTGTGAAGCTAATCCTTCACTCGCGCGCCGCTGCGCCCCGAACTGCTTGCTCTGCAACTGAAACTTCTGGATAAAGTCGTAACGTTCTCTTACATCCCGATCCCGTTCCTCTGCCAGCGGAATCAGACTGTAGGTCAGTAGGTGATCCTTATTCCGCTTGTCTGCTACCGAATCATGCATGTCCTTCAGACTGAGTTTGCCAAGCGCAGCATCTGCGAACAATTGTGATCTGCGATGGTTGGCTCCGCCGGAGATATATTTGGCACAATCGTACAGCAGGTTGAATCGTTCTTCTCCAACCGCAGCGTAAGCCTCTTCAAACCAGGCGATATCGAAGGCCCCATCATTAAAGTCCTGCGGCGTAATTGGAGAATAATGCGCAACAATTGTTTCCTTCTCCGCACTGAATTGTTCATTAATGTGAGCGTGGAAGTACCAAGCCGCACTACGAAGCCCTTTCCAGCCTAGATGTTTCGCCACAAGTTCCATCCATTGCGGTGCATACATTGCAGCCTCCAGCAGCTTTTTCTCCTTAACCGGATACTTGTGGAGCAATTCCGCCAGCAACTGCTCATCTTCCCCAGCCCGTGGATGACAATGCTTAATCAGATAACTGAACATTTCTTTACGCGTTGTATTCCCTTCACCATAACTATAAATATACCCACGAACAAACGTATCCTGATCCATGGCAGCAACCAGATGCACCCAATGTTCCATGCCCTCAATGCGTTCCAGTTTCATAGCCAGGTTACTCACTTCAGTGGATAGTTCCCCCCGGGTCAGTTCAATCTCCAGAATACGATTGACCACCGTATCGCGCAGATGAATCAGCTTCGGATCATCTTTGATCTGCTCTGTACGCGCTGAAGTCATGTCACGGATGAACAGATAACGGGACTGTCCGACCATCAGTTGACGGTAGATCTCCTGATCATCAATCAGTCCTAATTGATAGGCTCGCAGGAAATCGTCGAGTGACAGGAGGGACAACGGATGATAAGGCTCTACCAGGTGAGAAAATTGATACGAGGTCTGGAAGTATCGCTTGAAGCTCGCGTCGTCATACACGGCATTCCGGACGATATATTTCCATGGGTCTGTCAGAATCTGAAGCATCCCCATTTCCTTCTCCATTTGCTCTGCAGGCATACTTAAAATAATGGAAGCCCATGCCTTTTCTGCGGTCTCGAAGATTTCAGCTGAATCACTATCCAGAAATGCAGCCGAGATCAATGCATGAACCTGATCCTTATAAGGCAGTGCGCCCATCACCTCGTGCAGCTTCACCATCTCATTCAATGGATAGGTCTGTTCGGCAAATATTTTGCGCCAACCCTCTAGTAATGGCATCTTTCTTAATTTGTCATAATCATACTGCTCTCGATAAAAAGAATAATGTTCATCCAATGTGCTGTTCAGCTTGCCTAACTGCAGTTCGACATATAGCTGTAGCAGTTCTAAACTGCTTAGACCGTTTTGCTCGAAATATTGCTTCCACACTTCATCCAACGGAAACTGATCCAGTTGTTTCATTTTCGACCGATCGGCATAAGGAACTTTGGAACGAAGGCTGGTTCCAATGAGCAACGTATCTTTGTAACCTGCATAATACTCCACCACATACTCATGATCCCTGTGCTCATGAACCAGTTCATTTAATCCCTTTAGGAAAGTACTGATCTTATCCAGAGAACCATTAAATATATCCTTTGGCTTGTAGCCAGAAAGGTCACGTTCTTCATCCAACAGCGGTTGCCGTTGATTCGGGTCAAATAAACCATATCCATTGGAGGCTGTGTAACGACTTCCTTCATCCAATAGTTTGTCGAGTAGCTTCTTTTCCTTGGCTGTAGGCTTCTCTAGTTCCTCTGCGAATGGCTTGAGCTGTTCCAGTTGCTCTACACGTGCCGTATCCGTTTTAATCTCCGTTAACAGTTCAAGTGCACCCAGACGTTGCAGCTCATTCTTCGTTTTTAGTAATCGTTGAACCGAATCCTTCAACTTCTCAACAGGTTGCAACAACAGGGCTTGAATCACCTTTTGCCGGAGAGATCCCGTTTTGAGTTTTAACAGTACTTCCATCTGCTGTAGCTCATCTTCGGTTAATACCAACTTTTTCACTTTTTGCAATGCACTTTCTCGGTTACTCATGCTTTTATCAGACAAACTTTCAAACACAAACTGGCGCTGCACCTCGTTATCAGGCTCTTGCACAAACTGCGACAGAAGCTCTCCGCGCATTTCGGGGCTTAATCGATCCTTGAGAGCAATGATCTCAGCAATCCAGTCCGCATCCATATCATAAGCAGCCAAATACAACATTTTTTTGATGACGTCATCACTATTGATCTGATAGTTCACAAAATCCAGCACACCTGAAGGCCCGCCTGAACCGCCCTTAGGAATGAAATCCAGCATCTGTTTAAACTGATCAAAATCATGGCGGCGTGCCTGTTTATCTTCAAGCACATCCCAGCGAGGTACATAGACACTACGTTGGTGCTCTCCCTCTTCAAAGCTCCAATTGTGCGAATACGCCGCCGTATAATTTTTCACAACCCAGTGCATCAGTTCCGGATGCTGCACACCCAGATGATTACGTGCCATAGCAAGACGAAGCCCCAGGTACTGGCTGTTAGCCAGAACGTACTGAGCCACAATCTTCTGGTACAACTCGCCCTGGTCCATGATCTCTGTAACCTTAGGTTGCAAATCATTCTCTTCAATGACCGCTGTTGCCCACAGGCTGATGTACAGTTTATTAGCGTTTTTCTCCTGTCTCCACGCCTCACGAACATCCTCATGCACAAGCGCTTCATAGATCTGCTCAAGCAATTGTGTTGCCACACGCTGGTTGGCTGCTTCAATCCCGATCCCCGTCCATACGCCCAAGGCTCTTACAACGGAACTGAATCGAATCAGATTGTTGTCCAGAATGATTTTTAATATGTAAATATACGCTTCTAACGTACCTTCGTCCATTCGTTCCACAATGCTCTGGCGAAGCCCTTCCTGCAGTCTTGCTGCAATCAAGAGTTCACCCACCATGTGATACGCATCGGCCTGTTCACTCATAAAGATGCCCTTGATCATTTCACCCGTCAGTAATGCAGTCTGGTTATCGCCATAAATAATATCGTGCAGTGCCTGCTTGACTTCCATGTTCGAATGATCCAGTTCATAAGCGATACAATCCGGCAGTACCGCACGGAACTCATGCTGATGAAGCATATTTTGCTCACGAACGGTCAAATACTCCTTCAAACTAACTCCTCTAGCCTCCATTCGGAATAAACCGAGCAGTTTGCGTAACACATGAATGACATGTTGTCTTGGATCGGATGTTCTGAAAGGTCTGCGTTCATAGCTTGTACTATAAGGGTAAAGCGTCGCACCTTCAGCAATATAGCGGAATCTGGCAACAAACCCGTCAGAGGTCAGGTGCTCAAGCACCTCAAGAATCGGCTGGAATAACGGCTGCTGATTCTCTAATGCTAGGCTCATCAGCTGTCTCTCCATTTGAAAATAGTCCTCTTCATCCCCACGCAAGTACGTCGACTCTGCCAACGTTATCATATATTTAGCTACTTCCAGCTTGGTCCCTGTGAGGGTCGTTGCTTTTTCCTGCAATCCCTCGATATATGCTTGTACCTGATCTTCCTGATTCATCCTGTTCTCCTCCTTGTCATACTGCTTCTGTTCTCCCTACCACAGACGTCCGGCTAGCATCGTGAAGCGGATAAAGGTTACATGAGCTCCATCCTCTATTTTCAATGGCTGATCCAAGTCTTCCAATTCTTCATCATTCAGAAATACTTTGTACAGCCCGTCTTCATAAGCAAGTATCGCGGCTTCCTTCGCCTCCCCAAGATCGGGAACGCCCTCGCCACGCATCATGCCAAAACCTACTTTTCCCGTAGCACCCTGCGCGTCAATCTCCTCGGGCATCAGATAGACAAGCATCCCCGCCGCGTCCTTCCTCTCTCGAAAAGCTTTCACCTGTTGTTCAACCATGTTCTCGATAAGCAGCCGAAGTGTGCTTGTTGTTTCCGGAAGTTCAGCGGCTTGTTTTGCAAGAGCCGGTTTGCGCTTGCCCAGACTTTTCACTGTAATCCATACATTCAATGCCTCATTCCTCCTCTCATTACTTCAATCAAAACTCATTTAAAAAAAACCATTTTATTACAAATATATAGATTCCTTATCCTTCAACAGTTAATACCCTGTAGCCGTATCTTGCAAAACAGAACGAATGCGTACATATGTACCCCTAATGAATATCATAACGAAATCGCTCACTCCTTTCATGGGCCAATATTCATGTTTCCATCGAACTAGCGAACTAAAGCCCAATTGCGTATAAAACGCAAAAAGCCGCTCCATCCCGCAAAACGACATGAGATGGGCGGCTATTTATTCTTGGAATATTGCATCAATTCATGGTTAGACCAGTCGTAGCGGTTGAATCTTCACGGCCGCTGTCTTGAATCCAGGCATTCGGCAGAAAGGATCCAGATCAGGCCTTGTTGCGCGGTTCACATTCTGAATCCCTCCCCAGTGCATAGGCACAAACAGCGTATCCTCGCGGATGGATGCCTTGATTCGCGAACGGACAGTGAAGCTACCATAGGCCGACTGAACCTCTACCCACTCTCCGTCACGGATGCGATGACGAGCTGCGGTTGACGGGTGCAGTTCCACATAGTTCTCTAACTCACGAGCAGCAAGGGCTGGACTTCTGCGTGTTTGCACACCTGTTAGGTAATGAGCGAGAATACGCCCATTCGTTAGAATCAAGGGAAAAGCTTCCGAAACATCATCCCACCCTTGACTTGCTCCTGGAGTAAATGTAGCTTTTCCGTCAACATGAGCAAATCGTTCATGAAACAACATTCCCTCGCCCTGCTCATCTACGGAACGACAAGGCCAGTACACTCCTTGTTCGTTTCGCAGTCGTTCATAGGTAATTCCATAGTAATCCGCCACCCCGCCACGACTCGCGATTCGCAATTCATTGAAGATATCCTCAGCCTTCCCATATTGGAACAACGAACCTTTGCCCAGTTTCTCAGCAATCCGGCACAAAATGTCCCAATCGTCTAGCGTTTCTCCCGGCGCAGGCCTTCCTTGTTCCCGCAGGAGAACACGCCCTTCGAGATTGGTGAGTGTGCCTTCATTCTCCATATAAGCGGTTACGGGCAGGACAAGATCGGCCAATCTGGCCGTTTCGGACAGAAACATATCGGCTACGACCAGAAAATCAAGCTTGCGCAGTCCCTCCTCCACCAAACGTACATTTGGATTCGAAACGACCGGATTAGAGCCCATCACGAGCAATGCACGAATCTCCTGCTCATGGATTCGTTCCATCATCTCATAAGCCGATACACCTTTGCCCGGCAAAAGAGCCGGGTCTATCCCCCAGACCGATGCTACATACGCACGATCTTCCTCATTTTCAATGGAACGATAACCTGGAAGCTGATCTGCCTTTTGCCCGTGTTCTCGTCCACCTTGTCCGTTTCCCTGCCCCGTAATGGCACCATACCCACAGCCTGTTCTTCCGATTTTGCCAGTCGCGAGCACCAGATTCAAAAAATGCCGAACAGCCATATGCCCATCCGTCTGCTGCTCCACTCCGCGTGCCGTCATAATCATGCCAGTATGAGCTTCTCCATAAGCCAGTGCCGCCTGACGAATCAAGTCCAGTTCAACCCCGCATGCTTTTGCGGCCTGCTCAAGGTTGAGACTTTCCATCTCCTGCACAAGCTGTTCGTATCCGGTCGTCCGTTTCTGAATAAAGCTGGAATCAGCCAAGCCGGCAGCCATAATTACCTTCAGCATTGCGTCAGCCAGCAGTGCATCCTTACCCGGTTTGACCTGAAGGTGAAGATCGGCAATGGCTGCCGTTGCTGTCTTGCGAGGATCAATCACAATAATAAACGTTCCATTCTCCTTGGCTTCATTAAAATACGGTAATAACGTTGGCTGACACTCAGCTACATTCGTTCCTGCCAGAATGATACATGTTGCTTTAGGAATGTCCGAGAGCGGAAATGTCAAACCCCGATCCATTCCGAAAACTTTGCTTCCGGCAGAAGCTGCTGCTGACATGCAGAAGCGGCCGTTATAGTCGATGTACTTGCTGCCGAGTGCCACGCGGGTAAATTTCCCAAGCAGATACGCTGTTTCGTTGGTCAGCGAGCCTCCGCCGTATACGCCAACGGCATCAGAACCATACGTCGTTTGAAGCTGTTGTAACCGATCTGCAATCGTCTGTATTGCCTCATCCCATGAACACGGCTCCAATTCCCCCTGACGGCGAATGAGCGGATACATCAAACGCTCGGAACTGAACACTTGCTGATGAGCATTCATTCCTTTCACGCACAAGCGGCCCTGCGAAGCCTTATTAGGCACACCTTGAACCGTATACTCCGCCACTTTCTGACCTGCAACGGGAGCGGCAAGCTCTTCTACGGACATTTTGCATTGCACACTGCAATAAGGACACTGGGTCTCTTTTACATATAATCTCGATTTAGCTTGTTCTGTATTTACCGCGTCCATCATCATACTCTCCTACCTTTCCGGGTTATTCATTTGAGCCTTCAAGCTTTCACCTGGGCAATGGGTTTTTCCAAAAGTATCTCCGCTCTACGTTCTGCATCCATTTCGCGCTCCTGTGCACGATTAAACGTAAGTTCTCGTTGGAATTGTGTATCCAAAAGCGTTTCCCGAATCGACATCATCCCCAGTCGTTCCGTCCACATCCATAAGGGTTCATCAAACCAAGCCGTTTGTCGATACCATTGCAGACAGGCCGATGCGAGAATGAACGCTTGTTGCTCTGATTCAGTTGTCCCGAGCAGGGAGCCTTCCTTCACCGGATGCCCAGCATGACCTCCGACGTAAATTTCCCATCCAGCCGGAGAAGCCTGCAGTCCTAAATCGGAAACCAGCGCATTCACCGGGGATCGAGAATCCCAAGCAATAGCGATGTTCACTTCGGAAGGCATTATTGCAGTTTCCCAATCGGTACGAAGTCTCGTCTCCAGCTCGCTTGCAGTAATATTAGAAGCCAATGATGATACATGTCGCTCCGAGTAGATGTAAATGCTCTGATGATGTTCCTGCTCCAGCTCCAACTCCACTTGTAAATCTTCCATTTGTAGTTGGTTAAGTTCTGTTTTCAGTTCATTTTCTGTAGAGGACAGCATTAATCCTGAAACATAAACATAATAGCGAATTGCAGGAAGACATACCGGGCACCCGTGTTCCGAATGCCAGTTCAGCTGCTTCAACAGTGAATGGATCTGTGTGTCTTCCAATGGAAGGACTCCGGATGCAACGTTCGAAATGTTAACTTCTTTTGCATATGTCTCCAGGATCACGCTCACCCGATGCTTCAGTTCTGCGTGGCTCATCTCCGTACAGTGACATACAGGAAGCACAGCAGGCTTCTCCTCCGTACTGCCTGATTCAGTACTTGTGCTGACACCTCCAAGTTCCACACATTTAGCGTGTTTCAGCAGTGCGGCCACCATAGGTTTGCAACCACCGCATGAACCTGAAGCTTTGGTTTGCTGTTTCACTTGTTCTTCCGTTTCCAGGCGTTGCTCCTGAATAGCTTTTAGGATCGCTGCTTTGGTTACATTGTTGCACGCACAGACTGTCTCCTGGCTTGGGAGCGCAGCTGCTGCTGTCACTGCAGGATCTGATGCATCTCCTTTGGGAGCAAGCTCAGCCACATCCGCTTCACGCTGCACCAAGCCCAGTAGGGCTGTGCCCTCGACCGTGTTTCCAAACAAAATGGCACCTCGAACCTTGCCAGCTTGCATCAGCACTTTTTTATACGTTCCCTGAATACCATCCAAATGCTGAATTGCCGTCTCCAGCTTTTCGCCGCTGATCTCTCCTGCCGAGAAAACATCTACACCCGATACTTTCAACTGAGAATAAGGAACAGAACCAGCATAACCCGGTACCTCCTGTCCGCATAATGTGCGTGCCAGCACCTTTCCCTGCTCATACAGCGGCGCTACGAGACCATAACTAATCCCCCGATGCTCTGCACATTCCCCCACGGCATATATATCAGACACGCTGGTACGCATATGATCGTCAACCACAACAGCACGCTGTGTAGCAATGCCGCTTCTCCTGGCTAGATCCACATTCGGCCGAATTCCGACAGCGACAATGACCAGTTGTGCCTCCAGTTTCGATCCATCTGTGAAAAGCAGCCCCTGCGCTTGTGAACGTCCGGTAACTTTCTGCGTATTTTTATTCAAAAGAAAGGACATGCCCTGATCCTCAAGCTCACGTTGAAGCATCGCTGCAGCTTCGTAATCCAGTTGTCGGTTCATAATATAAGGTGCATTATGGACCACCACTGCCTCCATCCCCAGATGCAGCAGTCCCCTTGCAGCCTCCAGCCCAAGCAAACCACCGCCGATGACAGCCGCTTTGCGGTATTCTCTGGAGTAATCTGACATACGAGTACAGTCGTCGATTGACCGAAAAGACATGACTCGCTCCTTATCGATGCCCGGGATTGGCGGAATAAATGGAGAAGATCCTGTCGCGAGGATCAATATGTCGTACGTTTCCTTTTTGCCAGTTTCCGTCTCAATAAACTTCGTACGGGGGTCAATCCGGTGAACCGTCTCACCTGTGCACAGCCGGATATTACGCTCGGCATACCAGGTCCAGTCATTGATGATAATATCCTGTATGGAATGCTCACCTTGGAGTACTTTGGATAACATAATTCGATTGTAATTGGGGCGAGGTTCCGTCCCGTAGATGACAATCTCATACATATCCGGCTCCAGATTGATAATCTCTTCCACACATTTCACTCCAGCCATGCCATTGCCGATAACCACCAGTTTCTTTCTACTCATGGGCTGCCCCCTATCCCTTTCACATCTGCAAACTAAACAGAAACAACTCTCTTTGATTCTAAGAGCACAACCCTCTTATTGAATTAAGCACAATAACCCTTTCTCTGATCGAAAACACAACAACCCCTTCTCCGTATGGGGAAAAGGGGCACCATTGCCTCCGAGTTCTACACGCCATTGTGTAGATTCTTATTAAATTCAGATTAATTGAATTCAAAATATATGTCAACTAATTTGACATGAAATTTCAAACATCAGACTAAAAAATGATTATTTCAAAATTTAATGTTATTTTTATTGACATTACGTTTTTCCCTTTTTATAATTTGAATCAAAATCACAGCGATGTGATCATCTCAGAAGCGGGAGCACAAAGACGTGTACCGCCTGTCGGCAACGGGGCCGCAAATCGTTCTAGTTCAGGACGGCTTGCGGCCTTTTTCTGCCTGAACGAAGCATTAGAGACATAAAAAAAGAACCTACTTGGATGAGGAGCGATGAGGAATGGTAGAGAGCAAAAGTTTTTGGAAAAGCGGGCATAAGCCTACGCTGTTCGGAGCATTTATGTATTTTGACATCAGTTTTATGATCTGGGGTATGCTCGGTCCGCTCGCTGTTATTATTGCTATGGATTATCCGATGACCCCATTGGAAAAAGCAAATCTGGTCGCCCTGCCCATTCTCGGGGGTTCCATCCTGCGGCTGGTGCTTGGCTTCATGTCCGACTATATTGGTCCCAAATTAACCGCTCAGATCGGTATGCTTTTCACGCTAGTTCCGTTGTTATTAGGCTGGTTATGGGTGGACTCCCTCAGCCAGCTGTATGTCGTAGCTCTTTTACTCGGCGTAGCGGGCGCTTCATTCGCAGCTGCACTGCCGCTTGCGGGCCAGTGGTATCCTAAAGAACATCAAGGCCTTGCTATGGGGATCGCCGGGGCAGGTAATAGCGGAACCGTTCTTGCTACCTTGTTTGCCAATCGTCTGGCCACTCATTTTGGCAGCTGGGAAGTTGTTTTCGGACTCGCGATCATCCCGATTGTTATCGTCTTTATCCTTTTTTCCATCTTCGCCAAAAACAGTCCGCATCGCCCAGAACCCAAAAAGCTTTCTCAGTATGGAACGTTGCTTAAACAAAAAGATGCCTGGGTCTTCTGTGCCTTCTATTGTGTCACCTTTGGCGGTTTCGTTGGACTGTGTAATTATCTGACCATCTTCTTTAATACCCAATATGGCCTTTCTGCCGTTCATGCCGCTGACATTACGACATTCTGTGTCATTGCAGGCAGCTTCTTCCGGCCAGTTGGTGGTTTTCTGGCGGATAAAATCGGTGGAACCCGGATGCTTACCTTCTTGTACTCCGGCGCATGCATCATGCTTCTGGGTGTATCCTTCCTGCCGCCGCTTCCGGTAGTCATCGCCATGTTGTTTCTCGGCATGATGTGCCTTGGAGCCGGGAATGGTTCTGTATTCCAGCTGGTTCCTCAACGTTTTGGCAACGAGATTGGTCTGATGACAGGTATCGTAGGTGCTGCCGGAGGTTTGGGAGGTTACGCACTGCCACTCATTTTGGGTCAACTGTATAGCACGTATCAATCTTACACTCCAGGGTTTGTCATTCTAAGTCTCATCGCTGCTGCTTCCATGTGCCTTGTACTCTTCATGCAGTCCCGCTGGCGGGTAAGCTGGCTGAATAGAAGTAGCAAAGGCATTGCGGATTCAACTTCACTGACGTCTTGATCCCCTGCCTACACATGAAACAGCGCAGCCATATGGCCGCGCTGTTTGTTTTATTGCACCCGTTTATTCAAACCCTTCTGCTCATGCTGAATATTTCTGAAGAATAATAACCGCATTATGTCCGCCAAAGCCAAAAGAATTGGATATGCCCGTCTGCAAGACTGCTTCTCTCGCAACATTTGGGACATAATCCAGATCACATTCGGGATCTCCCTGCTCCTGATTAATGGTTGGCGGTATAATGCCTTGCAGAAGCGTTTGAACGAGAGATATCGCTTCTGCTCCCCCTGCAGCACCAAGCATATGCCCTGTCATGGACTTGTTCGCTGTTACGGGAATATGATAAGCTAGTTCGCCAAAAAGCTGTTTTATCGCTCTCGTTTCAGAAAGATCACCCGCCTCTGTACTGGTCGCATGAGCATTGATCACATCGATATCCCGAGGCTCCAGCTTCGCATCCCGCAACGCTGCTCTCATGGCAAGATAAGCTCCCCGCCCTTCGGGATGAGTAGCTACCATGTGGTACGCGTCGGAAGTGGCTCCATATCCGATAACCTCAGCGAGAATATTTGCCCCCCTTGCCAGTGCATGAGACAGAGCCTCCACGACCAAGATCCCTGCCCCCTCGGCCATAACAAACCCGTCTCTGCCTGCGTCAAATGGTCGGCTTGCCGCTGCACAAGCTTCGTTTCTGGTAGATAACGCTGTTGCATTACCAAAACTCGCAAGTGATATCTCTGTGACCGCTGCTTCTGTGCCTCCGGCAAAAATAACATCTGCTCCTCCGTGGCGAATCAGCCGGTACGCTTCACCAATGGCTGTGTTGCCAATGGAACAAGCCGTTACCGGAGAGAGCGTTGGCCCCCAGCAGCCGAATCTCATACTAACGGTGGCTGCCGCCATATTGGATATCATCATGGGAACAAGTGTTGGGCTAACTCGCGATGCTCCGCGTTCCGACAAGACATTTCCCTGAGCCATCAAGGTCTGAATACCGCCTATCCCTGAGCCAATATATACACCTATCCGCTCCCTGTCCAGCGATTCCAGCACTAGACCTGAATCCGATAATGCCTGATCTGCTGCCGCAACAGCAAATTGTACAAACCGATCCATACGCCTGGCTTCTTTACGTCCAAAGCGAGCTTCACCATCAAAATCACGAACCAATCCGCCCATTCTCGTTTTATACAATGCGCTGTCCAGATGCTCAATCGGAGAAATTCCCGATCTGCCTTCCTTCAAGGCGTTCCAGAATGTATCTACATCATTGCCAAGCGGAGAAATCACACCCATTCCTGTAATCACAACACGTTCTATACTCATCCCGGTTTGTCCCCCTTGTAAAGTTCTTCATTCAGTTTCCTGATGCTTATGCATTCATAGTGCCATTTCTGTATATCCTATTACAAGTTGTCATTTATCATAGTATAATGACTACCATGATAAACAGAATGAAGGTGATCCATTGAGTGATGCGATTCGATTACAAGCGTTATCCACTTTTCTAAAAACACAGCGTTCCAAACTCTCTCCGGAATCTGTTGGTTTGCCTGCCGGAGGCCGGCGAAGAACACCCGGGTTAAGGAGAGAAGAAGTCGCCCAATTGGCTAACGTCAGCACGACCTGGTATACCTGGCTGGAACAAGGACGAAGCATCCAGGTATCACATGCTGTACTGGACAGCATTTCTTCTGCACTCAGACTCACTGTGGATGAACGTAAATACTTGTTCTCACTAGCGATGGAGCATTATTCAGATCTGCCCGTACCGGAACCAGACACGCTTCAACTTCACTCGTCATTGCAGAAAATCTTGCAGGAACTGCGCTATTGTCCTACCATTATCTCTGATCGGCGCTGTTTCATTGTCGGCTGGAATGAGGCTGCTGCTCAAGTTTTTATGAACTTTGAACAGATCCCCTTAGAGCAGCGGAATATGATCAGTCTGGTATTTGATCGAAAAGAGTTGCGTAGGCTTGCAGTGAACTGGGAGGACTTCGTCAGCGGATTTTTATCTATTTTTCGTGGCTATTATGGTCGTTATGTCGACGATGAATGGTATAATTTATTTTTGGATGATATGATAAATCGCCACCCTGATTTTCAAGCGTTGTGGAAACAAAGCAGCGTAAGCAGCGCTCCCGATGTATGGATCGAATTCAGACATTCGAAAGCAGGAAAAATGTTGTTTGATCTAACTTCATTACAGATTCAAGGCAATTCCGATTTGCGATGCAGCATTTATACACCCGCACCAGAAACTGCGACAGAGCGTAAACTCATGCAACTGCTTGATCGAAGTATTGAATCCTGAACTGCTTACTTGCCAGGGATAGCGACATCCATTACTAACATACCTATATAACGTGGATTCAGAAAGGAACACCATGACTAAAGTGCTTATTATAGAGGACGACAACATGCTGGGTGACACTTTATCCCTGTATTTACAAGGTGAAGGCTACGAAGTATATCGTGTGGACACCATGGGGCGTGCACTTTCGCAGCTTGAAACCAGACCAGATATCATTTTGATAGACCTGATGTTACCTGATTCAGGTGGGAAAAATCCATGCGCAATCATGCGTGAGCATACCTCCCTACCGATGATTGTCATTTCTTCGTTAACTGATGTGTCCGAACGTATTCGTTCCTTAACCGACGGCGCCGATGATTTTGTCTGTAAACCTTTCAGTATGCAGGAACTCAAGGCACGCATTGAGGCCGTTTTGCGCCGCTATGCTTTATTGGAAAACTCTTTAATGACCGAAACCGAAACAGGGTTAAGCCTTGATCTGGCACGCAGAACCATCCTGCTGAACAATCGCAGAGTTGAAACTACGTTTTCCGAATTTGAGATCATGAAGCTGTTTGTGCTGAATCCTGGCAAAGTGTTCAGTCGGTACGCTTTGATTGAGGCCATTCGCGGAATAGATGCCTACATTAATGATCGGACGATTGATGTACATATTACGAAACTCCGCAAAAAAATTGAAGATAACCCGAAAAACCCCCAATATATTCAAACCATATGGGGGGTCGGGTATAAATTCACACCTTAGGCACCTTGGCTAGTCATATTTACCACGGTAGTGACTCTGAAATATGATCAATTTCTTGCTGTACCTGTTGCAGGATGGAGGTCAACTCCCCTTCGAAGGATGGAACAGACAGAAGTGATTCCAGATGCATAACGGCCTGCACCAGTTTCACAGCATGCAGGTGAGCTGCAACACCTTTGAGAGAATGTGTACTCCGCACAACTTCATTCATTTGCTTTTGCTCAAGATAAGTCTGAATTTTTTGCTCAAACCCGCTGTATTCTAAAGCAAACTTATTCAACGCGTACTGCAAAATGTGCGGTTTGTTATCCATCTGTTTCAGAGCTTTATCCGTATCAATCCCCCTGATTTCATGCAATCCCTTCAGATCAATCCAGGCTGCTAGTACATCTTGAAGCTGTTGTTCATGGATCGGTTTCGTCAGAACGGCATTCATACCTGCCTCCATATATACCTTATGATCCTTCTTCACGCTATTTGCCGTAAGTGCAATAACAGGTAAGTGATCGTATTGTCTCATCTGACGAATGTGTTTAACAGCTTCTATTCCATCCATTAGCGGCATGAACAAATCCATTAAAATCAGCTTCCACGGCTGAACATGGAGTTCTCTCAGTACCTCTTCTCCATCCTTCACCACTTTCACTTCAAATCCCAGCTGCTGAAGCAGCGCCCGAATGGCGATCTGATTAATCTCATGATCCTCTGCCACCAAAATGGCTCCCTGATTCATTCGATCTGAGGATTCATCCTGAATTATCATTTGGCTCAAATTCTGTACTTCTCCATCCTGCAATGTCAGCAAAGTTTCAAACAGCCCCACACGGGTAATCGGCTGAAACAGGACTGCCTTCGGATGAATAGAATTCTGCTTGATGGCAAGAGCATTCTCGCTAACTCCACGCTTATACCCTAATACATGAATCCGGGTACTATGCAGCATATCCATTAATCGCTCCCAGCTCGGATCATCGTGTACATGTTTCATATCCATATCGAGCATGATCAGGAGAGAAGACGATTCATCCCTCTCGTAATCATAGTTACCATTGTCCAGCACTTCATGAAAAGAAGAATATATTTGGGGCCTGAGACCAAATGAGCGCAACATCTGCTCCAGGTTTTCTGCAACTCTTCTGTCTCTTTCCACAACCATCACATCATTCACTGCATATAATAATGGATAGGTTGGCAGGAAAGAACGATCCTCTATTTCTGTCAGTTCATACACCAGCTCAAATGTAAACATGCTATATTCACCAAGTATACTTTCCACTTGCAGGCTGCCGCCTAATGATGTGATCAGGAGATAACAAATGACCAAGCCCAAGCCAGAGCCTCCGTACTTTCGATAGGTCGATGGTTCGGCCTGACTGAAAGGAACAAATAAACGCTCCATCTGTTCGGGGGAGATGCCAATCCCGGTATCCTCCACCTCGAACCGAACTTCAACATGTTTATCCTCAAGTGTAATTACCTCTGCGTGAAATATGACATACCCTTCATCCGTAAACTTAATGGCGTTGTTAAGCAGATTAATAAGAACCTGCTCCAACCGGAACGGATCACCAATTACCGTTAAAGGCAGCTCGGGATCGGTATGAAAAATGATCTTAATATCTTTGTTACCGATAGACGTACTAATCTGATCTGCCACTCGTTTAAATACATCCTCCAGGGAAAAGGGAACATTCTCCACATTAAACATACCTGCTTCAATTCTCGAAAAATCTAGAATATCATTGACCAATGCAAGTAAAGATTGCGAGGATACGGTGATCTTGCCCAGATAGTCCTGCTGCTGAGGAGTAAGATGTGTTCGTTGCAGCAAGGAACTGAAGCTGGTGATACTGTTCAGTGGCGTCCGCAACTCATGGCTCATCAGAGCTAGGAACTCACTCTTCGCCTGACTAGCCTTATCTGCCTTCACCCAGCGATACTGATCTGTCATATCTTGAAAGACAGCCTTAATTTGCTCACTAGAACCGGATGACTTGAGCGGATAAAGATGAACGCGAACATGCAATTCATCACTTTCTCCGATCCGGAAGGTCAGTTCCGTCTCATGATTAGTTTTAGACGAGATAACCTCTTGTAAAACGGTAACCCAGCAATCTGATTTTTCCATCACCAGCAAATCTGCAAGCGCACGACCAATAACCTGTTGCCGCTCCGCCTGGAGGACATCGAGAAATTTCTGGTTAATGGAAACGATGTTGCCCATACTGTCCAATCCTGCAACCCAATTGGAGGACACTCGCTCCAGCAAACGATAGCGCTCCTCACTTTCCTGAATCCTTCGCCTGACAGCTCGGTGTTCTGTAATATCAAGTCCATACCCAATGACATACTTCACCACCGTGCCCTCCAGAAAAGGCCCCAGCTTAACCAGAGCGTAGTTTCCTTTGTGCTCAATTTCGAAAAAAAAGCGTTCGCCTCTCCAGGCGCGGTTGAATTGTGTCTTCAGAAATTGAATTTTATCTGGGGGCAGAGCCTTAATATTTCCCAATTGGAAGCTTTGCTCTAGACTTCGCATGTCCATACCGAGATGAGACAACATCTCCCCTTCGAGCAGGAGGAATTCAAATTTCCCGTTCACCTTTCGTAGTTTGAACGTAAACCCTGGTTGCCAGCGCAGCATCTCCAGCATCTCTTGCTCTTTTTGAATCACCAGATGTCTGTACTGATGATTCTGATTGAGGAAATAGATGAACAATATAACCAGTAGCATACATAGAATTTGAGAAAGCAAAGTCATCCCATGGCTAAGGAGTGTCGATGGATATGTCATAGACATCGTGAATTGATAAGCAAACAGCAGTAGTAGCGAGCCGGATAACCATTGGTGTACAAATCTGCGAATACATCTGAAATTCATTGAGGTAACCAGAACGAAAATAAGTTCGTACATCGCATAATTCAGGTTTTCAATCGATGGCCAGAATCCTGCATTGATTCTAAATATCCACAAACCTGCAAATGTGATAAACGCCGTTCCTCCTCCGCCATAATAAGCAGCAAGCAGATAAGCGATGAATCTAAAGCTTAACATCGTGCCATCATCCAAGATAATGGAGAAGTAATACAACGCAGTGCCTAACATGCTCATCGCTATCCCAATGATCATGCGAGAGGTAAATGATGGCTTATGCCGATTACTCGATTGATTCAGATAGTGATGAATGAGGAAGACGAAAATTAAAATTAATGTAAAATTTAAAACGAGATCGCGTAGCAAAGTTCACCATCCAAGTTACG
Organism: Paenibacillus amylolyticus; assembly: GCF_003719335.1. GTDB lineage: Bacteria > Bacillota > Bacilli > Paenibacillales > Paenibacillaceae > Paenibacillus > Paenibacillus amylolyticus_D. The sequence goes on along the minus strand of NZ_RIAS01000002.1, from coordinate 25,174 downwards.
ACTTTAGCGTTGTTTAATATACGAAAAGACAGGCCAGATTGGCCAATTGTATCTCCGCAATAATCAAATCATATTACGCGTCTCCCCCTTATTCAAATGCGGATATTGCCTTATTTCTCCCCAATCCTTCCTCCTTTCTTCTAACATTTACTCTTCGATATGCATTCCAAAAACTTCCCCGAAATTACCAGACAAAATGTAAAAAAAGAGCCTCTCGGCTCCCTAATACTTGAACTGTTGAATCAGACGTTGCAGATGTTCTGCCATACTTGACAAACTTCTTGCAGAAGCTGATATCTCCTCCATCGAAGCCAGCTGTTCTTCCGATGAGGCGGCAACCTCCTCCGAAGTTGAGGCATTCGCTGAAGCAATTCCTGCCAATTCACTCGATACAGCTCCAACCTCCTGCACTCCAGCCATAATCTGCTGGGATGTGGCCGCAATATCTTCAATCTGAGGTGTGGTCTCGCGCATACTCTCCAGAATACGTTCGAACTTCTGAATAGCTTCAGTGGAAACCTCCATGCCTTGTTCGACCTCTAATGCCACTTTCTTCATCATATCAACGGATTCCAATGTATCTTTCTGGACAGCAGACGTCAGGGCAGCAATATCTTGAGCAGACTGCTGGGATTGCTCTGCGAGATTGCGAACTTCCCCAGCTACTACTGCGAACCCATTCCCGTGTGCACCTGCACGTGCAGCCTCAATCGACGCATTCAGAGCCAGTAGATTCGTTTGTTTCGCCATATTTCCCATCAGTTCTGTGATGGCCGAGATTTGCTCAGAACGTTCATCCAAAGTCTGAATGATATGACTCATCTGTAAGACGGTCTCTTGAATCGATCTCATCTGATCTACCGTCTGCTTAACCGTGTTGCCACCTTCTTCTGCCTGTAACGTGATCTGTTTGGCTAATTCGGACACATGAATGGATCTCTCCGCAATATTGGTCACACCAGACGTAATTTCGCGAATGGCCTCATGATTATGCTCAATTCCATGCATTTGCTTCTCGGCTCCCAGCGTAATTTCCTGAATAGCTTTGGCCACCTGCTCACTCGCGGCACTGGTCACTTCTGCACTCTGCGTCATCTCTTCTGATGAGGAAACAACCTGACTTGCGCTATGCTCTACATTCTGGATCAGCAAGCGCAGATTCGTCTGCATTTTGCCAAAAGCGTCACTAAGATCACCAAGTTCATCCGAACTCTTGCTTACAATAGTCTGTGTCAGATCTCCTTCACTCACTTGTATCGCTTGATTTTTCAATTCTCTGATCGGTCTAATAATGGAGCGCATGACAAGCCAGATGATTACAGCCCCAACTCCAAGGCAAGATAACAGCACAATCATCATACGATGCAGAATCGGAGCTGTCGCCTCATCCACCTCGGAGGTGAACATCGTACCTGCGATTTTCCAATCCGTTGAACCATTCGTTAAATAATACATAAACTTGGGTTGATCATTATAGTCATAATCAAATGTGCCTGATTCGTTATCAAATACCTCTGCCCAGAATGACTCTTTCACCTCTGATCCAGCTGAGCTGTTCGGGTGATAGATATACTTTTTGCTACGATCCAGCAATACCATATATCCCTGCTCCCCTACCTTGATCTTACTTATACTACTGCTAATATCATTCAGATCCAGATCAAGACTGACTACACCAGAGCGGTCGTCCAATGCCTTTGCAATTGAAACCGTAACCGAATTCGTTGCTGCGGAGGTATAAGGGTCTGTGACGATAACCTGACCAGGTTGACTCATTGCTTCTGTATACCAAGGTCTGGTTCGCGGATCATAATCTTGTGGGGTAGTTGTATCCGAAGAAGATATATATTTGCCATTTTGATCACCTACACTGACAAGAACTACATCCGGGTTCTGTCCGATGAATCCCTTTATTTCCTCCAGCATGTTTGCTTCTGAATTTTTCATGGTGTCTGCAGTAAAAACCTTCGCATAATATTCAACCTGCTTTCGTTTCACATTGATGATTAAATCAATCGTACTATTAGCTAAATTCACGTTTTCCTCTGCACTAAGTAGAATTTGTTTCGTTACTTCCTCTTTGGCATTGTTATAAGACAATACACCTATAGTGATGGAAGGGACCGCCAAAAAGATCATGAAGGACATGATCAGTTTGACCTTAAAATCGGTTACATTCTTTCCTAACCAACCTGTTTTTTTGATTTTCAACGACAATTCACTCTACCTCTTCCATATTAAATTGATATTTGTACCAACATACAAAAAAAATATTAACTAAGTTAAACGAATTTAACTCCGATTCTATTAAGTTTCTAAATAGTTGTTAACAGAAGTCAGATCAAAACCAAAAAGACCCGAGCATATTTGCTCGGATCTCCATGTTCAAATCTCTATACTGATCTGTACCTTAGAATGCTGGAATGGCAATATCTGCGTAGTTTTTTTCGAAAAAGGCTTTCACTTCAGGGCCGGCCATACGTTTAGCCAGCTTCTGGATGGCTTCGGAGTCTTTGTTATCCTCACGAGCTACCAACGTGATCGCAAAATGGGAATCGTCCTTCTCGGTCAGCAAAGCATCCTTTTTTGGTGTAAGACCGAGCGGGCTTGCATAGGCAGGAGTCATAGCTACCAAATCTGCATCATCCATCATGCGGGCAAGCATCAGCAAATCTACTTCTTTGAACTTGAAGTTCTTTTTGTTCTCTGTGATGTCCGCTTGTGTCGCATTAAAACCTACACCCTCTTTGAGTTTAATCAGGCCGTTTTGTTCCAGCATGACGAGGGAGCGCCCGATATTTGAAGGATCATTAGCGATCGCAATCGTTGCACCTTCTGGCAGTTCATCAATGGACTTGTACGTTTTGGAGTATCCGCCATAGATCGCGTTGTAGATGGGCTGAACAGGAACCAGAGTTGCATTGTTCGCCTCGTTGTACTGTTTCATGTACGGCACGTGTTGGAAGAAGTTCGCATCCACTTCCTTGTTCGCCAGTGCTGTATTCGGCTGTACGTTATCCGACAGTACTACAACTTCCAGGTTTACGCCGTCCTCTTTAAGGAGCGGTTTAACGATATCCAGTACATCCGTCATTGGCGGAATCAACGTTGCGACTTTCAGTGTGACTTCCTGCCCGGCTTGTGCTTCTGGCTTCGCCCCCTCAGCAGCAGGCGTTTCTTCTTTTTTACCGCAGGCGGATACAACGAGCATAACCGCGAGCATCAATAGCATTAATTTTGCTTTCATTGGATGTTTACCCCTTCTCTGTGTAATCAGTAGTCGTTTTTAGTAGGTTTCTCAGGATCTGCGATCCAGCCAGCGAGACAGCCGACTGCCCGTAAATTGAATCATCTGCACCAGCACAATCATGATAACAATTGTAAATATCATAATTTCCGTTTCGAAGCGTTGATAACCGTAACGAATAGCGAAATCACCCACACCGCCGCCGCCCACAATTCCCATTACCGTAGAATAGGAAACAAAACTGATCGTTGCTGTGGTAAGTCCCAGCACAAGACCAGACCTTGCCTCCACGTACAGGAATTTAAGCACAAGTTGCGCAGTTGAGGCTCCCATAGAAGAGGCCGCCTCAATGACACCTTTAGGCACATCGAGTAGAGCCTGTTCAACCAGACGGGCATAATAAGCAATAGCTATGACCGACAGAGGCACCGTTGCAGCTAACGTACCGATGGATGTTCCTACAACCAAGCGAGTGAACGGGATCATGAAGACGACCAGAAGCAGGAATGGAAAGGAACGAATGATATTCACAAGACTGCCCAGAACCGTGAACAAGGCTCGATTCTGGTATCGCTGCCCTTTACGAAACAAGTACAATAACGTACCGAGAGGCAATCCGACCAGAACGGCAGCTGCAATAGAAATTCCCACCATCACAAACGTCTCTCCGATGGCTTGCCAGATTTCGTGCTGGTATTTAAGCACCGACTCAGGTAACATCATCGCTTGTCCTCCCGTTCCACCAAACGTTGTGCTGTCGTTCCCGTTCCCGTGTCGGTTCCTATTGCACCCAGAGTGTCATCTGCAAGCAGTGAAGTGAGGATGTCCGGCTGAGGAGCCGGGATACTGCGAACTTCCGATTCAGATAGGGTACGCACAATTCGCCCCTCTTTCATCACCGTAATACGGTGACATAATCGACGAGCCACTTCCATCTCATGGGTAACAACAACAATCGTCACTCCCATCGTTTCGTTCACATGACGAAGAACATCCAATATTCCGCCTGTTGTCTGCGGATCAAGCGAAGATGTTGGTTCATCGCAGAGCAATACAGCTGGATGACTGGCAAGCGCTCTGGCAATGGCAACGCGCTGCTTCTGTCCTCCGCTCAGTTGTGCCGGATACTGGTTCGCTTTGTCCTCCAGTCCGACGAATTGTAGTACTTCCAAGCCTCGCTCTCGCCGCTGTGAACGTGATTTCCCCGCCAGTTCCAGCGGCATACTCACATTACTCAGCACCGTGCGATTGCTGACCAGATTAAAATGCTGGAAGATCATGCCGATGGATCTGCGTGCCTGACGCAAGTCTCGCTCGTTCATTCCGGTTAGTTGCTGACCATTGACGGCAACCTCTCCGTCATCAGGCTGTTCCAAACCGTTCAGCATCCGGAGCAAGGTCGACTTTCCTGCCCCGCTGGAACCAATAATGCCATGAATCTCACCTTTACTTATTTCAAGCGAGACGGATCGCAAGGCCTCGAATCCTTGATCCGCACGGGAACCGCGCTCGTTGAACCGTTTGCTCACACCATATAATGAAATCATGGAGATTCCTCCCGTGAATGATCGTGTATGGTTCCTTCAAGTATCTCCCAAGAATCTTTCAAGAACACATGAAGAAAGCCCGCACAGCCGATAACCGGAGCGCGAGCAATCCTGTTCATTTATAATAAAACAACATGGCGGCTCAGACAAGCTTTTAAAAAGAGTTCTCTCCTTCCAGGAGATGTGCTGGAAGGACACGGAAACGTCCATTAGCTGATCCAACGAAAACCATATCATCCATTCGGTTGATCATGCCATTCTTCGCATCCCGATCCCGATGTTCCGGAGTCCCCATGACTACATCATGCACACGCCCTAACAGCTTCCCATCCTTTTTATCCATCACAAGTAAGTCTTCATTTCGAGGAAGCAACAAATGATCTCCAATGATGAGGTAACTGCCCTGATTGGTCGAATATTGGTTTGCTCCAACAGATTCTTGTGTATCCCACCGTGTCTCCCCGGTACGATAATCCACTGCGGCAGGATATCCGTTTCTAATGACATATAGTTGATCTGCCTCTAGAAGACCGCGTTCAATTTTCGCATTAACCGTCCAGCGAATCTTTCCTGTACCTAGATCAAATAAGGAGGTTGTATATTCGCCGTAATCACCGTACATATTTCCTTTTTGATTCTGACGAATCAGCACCATACCATCATTCAGCACTTCTATTTGCTGACCTGTACGTGCAGGAATTAGAGATCGTTTCTTACCAGAAGTCAGATCAAGCAGCACCCACTGATCATCCAGCAACATCCAGCGCCCAAGGGGGGCTGAGGCAAACGGATCATAACGATGGATGCCATCAAAATAGGAATCGTTCTCGATATGATCTATCGCGGATGGTTCAGATTCAACCTGCCAAACCGTGCGTCCCGTTAAAGGATCTGCGGCAACAAGCTGATTTTTCTCCTGATACAGAACATAAGGCTCATCGGCACTTCGATTAACTAATTGATATCCTTTCGTTAACTTCTTGCTCCATAACCGTTTACCGTTTGAGCTATTCAGCACATGAATCCACCCATTACTGGAACCTTCAGCCGCAGTGATATCTACAATAACTACGTTTCGAGCAGCCTTGATGCCGTTCAACCATACCGTATCGTCAGCTGTATCTTTCTTGTTTGAACTGTTATTCCGTTTATCTCGTACTTCAGGTTTATATTCCCATAGAAGCTTTCCGTCTTTCAGGTTGATATGGCGCACACGATCCAGATATTGCTTACGATCCGTGTCATAACTTGTATAGAGTGTAACGGCATCCCGCTTCGTATTTACAACGGCTTGAGCAGGACCATATCCGTTATGCACTCTCCAGAGCATTTTCCCTGTATGTCGATCCAGCGCATAGTAGGAATCATCATAATGCATGCCGCTAAACCCGCCATCATCTCCCTTCATGAGGAGTACATCATCTGTACCCGCTTCTAAAAAGGTATAGTTCAAATCTCCCTGATTCACCCATTCCGGTTTCCAGGGCAGCGTTGGCGGGAGAGACTTTCCTACAGCAACCTGAGTGAAATAAGTAAACGTGCCCATACGCTCGTAACTTTGGATATCTGCCTCATTATCCTGACTCGCTGGCATATTCCAGCGAATCTCTGTCAGCTTGCCGTTGTTATTAAATGTTAACAATAGATGTGCGTCATGCCGCTCATATCTCCAGGTCTGTCTAACCCGCATCGGATCACCTGGTTCATTCAGATTTCTGGACCGCTCCTTCCAATCCGGCTCCCCTAACCACTCGGCAACCTGCTTGGTGGTCGTCGTCTGATCCAGCTTGGTATCTACCAGATGGCGGAGCATAGCGATAGATAACGATGGTTCACTTGCAAACCATCCATCGGAAACAGGCATTTGACCTGTAACATCCTTTTTCTTGATCCAAAGCAGCACATGATGATAACCTGTCCATTCCTTGCTCCAGATCCGGGGAGCAATGGACACGCCGACCCAGTCCTTCCACTCAGCCACGATGAGCGCCTTCTTCAATAGCGCCTCGTCGGAAGGCCAAGTTATAGTACTGTCCGGGGTGAGGTATAGTTTACTGTCGGTTCGAACAGTGAATGTACGAGGGGCAATTTTCGTTATGGCGTTACTCTGTTTAATTGCATACCATCCAGGAAGCCAGTAGCTATCATGCTGCTGGTTCTTGACTTGCAACCACTCCCCCTGGACCCCAGTCAAAATATACTTTTCCTTCGGTATAGTGAGATATGTAACCTTCATCTGATCTACTGCAACGCGGTTATCCTTTCGGCCACTGAAAAGAGGCAAGCCCTCTCTGAGTGGTACTCCTTCTCCCTTTTTGTAGGGGATCTTGGCGGAAATTTGCTCCGCTGAAAGCAAGGTTGATGAATCGGGCAACGCTAAGTCGTTAAAAATCGTATCGGAGACTTGAATTGGAGCTTTTGTATCAGCTGCCTGTGTTGTTGAGACCTGAGCCTGTCCGCCCATTGCATCCGTTTGGGGATCTGGCATCATACATCCTGTTAGCAGTACCACAGTTATTCCCGTTAAGGTAACGCAGCGAGTATAACCCCGTATGTTCTGATTAGGCTCCTTTTTCACGCACATTCATCCTCCAATAGAAGTTATTTCCATATAAGACGCTCCCCATTTTAAAAAGTTACCTGTTTTCCGAATGAATTTTGGAAAAATCATATCCCCTCTACTCTATTGTATGTCCAACTTCACAGGATCTGTGCCTCCCTTAAACTGAGCTTTTATTTTACGTCCTCACTTTACAGTTTAATATACAGGAATTAGGTTAATATCTTGTGGATGTTCCATTAATATGCAACTTTTGGGATAATCAGTCCGTCTAATGATCTGAAAGGAGATTGATTATGAAAAACACAACACTATCACACAACTCAATTTGGAAGCAGAAAAAATGGAAAATGCTGCTGGCCGCCTCCATTCTGACCGCAGGAGTAGCTCCTGCAATGTTCACGCCTACGGTTGCTGAAGCAGCCGCTACAACAAAACCTATGGCTTATATTAACAATATGCCTGCAGAATACGATGTGGTCATCCGCCAAGGAGTCACGTACATTGCCCTGACTGAACTGCAGTTTCTCGGGGATTACACTTTCGGTTATGATAATAAGAGCAAACAAATCAGCATCAAAACAGGCAGTGACCAATACGTGCTGACACCCGATAGTAAAACGATGAAAAAGAATGGACAAAATGTCTCCTTGTCCTCGGCTCCGATCTTGGTCAAAGGAAAAGCTATGCTTCCACTTCGTGCCATTGGTGAAACGTTTGGCGCACAAGTGCGCTGGAATCAGGCTGCCAAGGAAGCTTATATTTACACCACCAATGCTTCCGTAGTGAAGGATTACAACGGTTCCGATTTGACGGCAGCCCGTGAAGCAGCGTTGCAACTGCCGCGGCTTTCAAGCTTCGGCCAACCGCGCCTACAGGTGAAAAATCCGCTCGGGCCAGTAGATTCATCAACAGTTTATATTTTTGAACAAGGTAAAAAGGATCGCTTCTTCATGATTGAGGATAATGATCTGGTCAGCTATTATACAATTACAAACGGCAATGCCATGCTGAAATGGCAGGCTAATCTGGGTAAACAAGCGGGAACTCTGGGCGATTTGTTCTTTATTAAAACCAAGTCCGTTTCCGAAGCAGGAACCCGTCCTTCTGTCGCTGGTAAAACACTCGTATCCTTCAAGTACTCCCTCATGCTGGAGGAAACTGCCTACGAGATATCAAACAAGGCAGGCTCTATTGCAAGCGGCTCTGCTGCTCCAGCCAAAGGCAAGGTTATGGTTGAGGTGCCTGAGGAAAAATAATTCACAACAAAAACGGGATGAGACAGCCAAAGCTGCTCCATCCCGTTTTTTCTTGTTTTTTCTTGTTTCTTCAGTTACTCCCTGGCAGATTCCAGTTTGCCCCGTAGCACTAGCGTGTCACTACTTTGCACCTGCTTGCAACAAAATAGCTTCAATTTCCTTAAAGCCTTTTGCTCTAGCATGACGGAGGGGAGTCACACCATCGCCATCAGCCAGATTAACATCAGCCCCATGGTGAATAAGCAATTCAATGGTCTTATGTTGCCGTTCATTGCCATCGTTTAGAATGATCGCTTCCAGCAATGCTGTCCATCCTAATTTATTCACATGGTTCACATCTACCGTGGTATTGGTCAGCAGCTCTCGAACCACGTCGACGTATCCATGCTCCGAAGCGGGGATGAGCGCTGTTCCCCCGTAACGGTTTTTGATAGCAGGGTCTGCTCCTGCCTGAATAGTAAGCTTCAAAATATCCCAATACCCTTCAGCACCCGCATATAAAAACGGACTATTCAACATGTCATCCTGCTGGTTAACATCCGCACCTGCTTCAATCAACTTTTGCACAGATGCGGTATCCCGATTGTACGTCGCAATCATCAGGGCCGTTCTTCCGCTCTGATCCCGAGCCTGAACATCGGCTCCCTCCTGAATGAGCTTTTCGATACTCTTGGTATCTTTTGCTTCGGCTGCACTGAATAACTGTTGATTTAGTGAGGCCATACGGCTTCCCTCCTTTGGGTTACTTTTTTCGTTAAGCATACAGCCTTGAACGAACAGTACACTGCTAATCAGAATGATCAGCATCAAGGATTTGTTCATGGGTCCTCCTTACTGCTGTACCACCGTAACCGATGATGCGACACTCCAATCGCCAACTGGGTTCAGCGTGTAGGTTGTGCCAGAGATGAGCTTTTCTCCATTCGCAAGTTCAAATACTCCTGTTGCACCTTTCCGGCTCGAATATTTATACGTAGCTGTCAGGACATGCCCATCCGGCGCTGTAAGGGTAACACTCCGTCCAGAGAATAGTTCATCTCCCGGATCTTGGGCAAGTGTCACTTCAACGGCCGTTTCCCCTGCAACTTGGGCACGCTCAACGACTAATGAATCAAACGATTTCGCCGTAAACGAAGCTTGTTCGATATTGGCCCACTCAGAAGTCACAGTATAAGATACCCCTGGTTTCAGAATCTGACCTTCTGGCAATCGGAATTTGGGTTCTTGTCTGCCATCTGTTGATTGAGTAAACGGAACATATTTGGCAATGATCGGTTCACCATTTTCCGGCGTAATGGTAACTTGTCTTCCCTGCATGGAAGAAATAATTTGATATGTTTTGCCGTCTGCCTGCTCCTGATCGTTCAGAATGAAGGCATTAGCCCCACGACCAGCGCTGTATGCCGAAATAATATAACCGTAATCCACTACTCCGTTTTCCTTTAAAGCTTCAATCTCAAACGTATCATTCGTGACCTGGCGCACTTGAGTCATATTTACTTTAACGTCACTGCCTTTGAATGAACCAGCATCTTGACCATTATATGTCAGAGTATACGCTTCTCCAGCTTGTTGAACGGATGTCGGCACGATGTATGTAGCAACAGAACCTGTTTTCAAACGAGGCATATTGGTTAAGGTCAGTCCCCCGCTGAGTGCAAAGTCTGTTCGGGATTTGGCAAACACTTCATCTTCTGCCGTAAGCGGCTTGTCCAAAGTGATCACGAGCGTCATGTTATTCAACGGTTTGATACTTTCAATGCGGACTTGATCCGAAGGAATGGCTTGATACGCCTTCTGCAGCAACACTGCCGTTTCGCCCCGTGTCACAGAGCCCGTTTCTTCATAGAAAGCACTCATCCAATGGTGTACGGACTTCACATCCCGTTTTAATGATTTAGATACGACCTCTTCCAGCTCCGCATCAGTTACCAGACTTTGAGGATGGAACTCGCCATCCACGGACTGCATGATGCCCATCTCCACTGCTTTCAGAGCATACGGTGCATACCAAGCATTCGCCTGAACATCCGTTATCGTTGCTGCAATGTCTCCTGTCTTGTTCTGCAAATCAAATGTTCTATACATCAATGAAGCTAACTCTGCACGTGTGATCGCCCGAAGCTCACCCATCGATTGATCGCTATATCCGTTCATGATCCCCAGACCGTTCAGTTCTTTAATGGCCGCCTGCACCTGTTGATTAGTAAGCTGTGTCGCCGTAGCGGAAATCGAAGTTGTGAAGCCAGCTGCCTGAGCTTGAGGTGTTGTGAATGGGAGCGTCGCTGTTCCCAATGCGGTTATGGTTAATAGTGCTACTAGTTTACGAGCTGTAAGATTCATGAAATGTTCTTCCCCTCTGTAGGTAGTTGTTGCATCTATCTATAGCGTAGGGGATAAAAAGAAACTCCAAAGGACAAATATATTAACAAAATATAAACTGCGTCGAATCTTTCTCTAAACTTATACGGTGAAACGATAACCCGCACCCCAGACCGTCTCGATATATTCCGGATGTTTCGGATTACTCTCCAGTTTCCCACGCAGCTTACGAACATGCACCGTCACCGTTGCAATATCGCCATTCGATTCCATGCCCCAGATTCGTTCGAACAGATCGGATTTGCTGAACACGCGGTTCGGATGACTCGCCAAAAATACAAGCAGGTCAAACTCTTTGGTGGTGATAGCCACCTCTTCTCCGTTCAAAAATACACGGCGTGATCCTTTGTCGATGTGAAGTCCGCGAATATGGATCTCATCCTGTTCGGCAGGTCTGCTCTTGCCAAGCAATCTCTCATACCGGGTCAAGTGAGCCTTGGCTCTTGCGACCAGTTCGCTTGGGCTGAACGGCTTCGTAATGAAATCATCGACACCGAGATTAAACGTGCGGATTTTATCAATCTCCTCTTTTTTCGCGGAAACAACGAGGATCGGCACTTCCTTCTCCTCTCGAATGAGTCTGCATAATTCGAAACCGTCCATACCTGGAAGCATCAGATCTATGATGACAAGTCGATAGTTCTCGTCCAAAGCACGGCGCAAACCTTCATCCCCGTTATGGCACAGCTCGACCGTAAATCCGTGGAGTTCAAAATAGTCCCGCTCCAGTTCGGCAATAGTCGTTTCATCCTCAATGATTAGAATATCGGTCATGGCTTCTCCCCCCTTTCATCTATGAGCCGTTTCAATTGAATATGGATGCTGGTGCCTTCGCCCAGCTTGCTTTCTGCCCAGATTAAACCACCATGTCCAGCTACAATCTGGTGGGCAATGGCCAGCCCAAGACCGCTTCCGCCCGTAGACGAGTTGCGTGACTGCTCGGCTCGGTAGAAACGCTCAAATATATGAGGCAGATCTTCCTTCGATATCCCTTTCCCATTATCCTGGAATGTCATGGTGTTCCACTCCTGATCAGCTTCAAGTATAATGCGGAGTCGTTTGTCGTCATCATTCATATATTTCAGTGCATTCTCTACGATGTTAACCACTGTGCGTTGCAATTTATCGAGATCCACAGCGGACACCACGGAGCCTGAGGTTCGGTTATGCCAATCCAATGATACGTCCTTATCCTCCAGATCATATCGCAATTCCTCAATGCTATCCTCTATAAAATCAACCAGATCTATCGGATTGAACACAAAGGGTTCCTGGTTCAAGTCCAGTTTGGAGTACAAGAACAATTCATCCACCAGTTTATCCATACTAACCGCTTTGGAGTGAATGATGTTCACGTAAGTGTCCATCTTCTCCGGTGTGTTCGCTACCCCATCCCGAATCCCCTCAATATATCCCTTAATGTTAGTAATCGGTGTGCGAAGATCATGCGAAATGTTGGAGATCAGCTCTCTGCGGTTAATCTCATCTTGCTGTCTCAACTCATTGGATCGCTGCAGCTGATTCCGCATACTCTCAAATGCCTCACTAAGCTGTCCAACTTCGTCATTGGAGGCCGGTTCAAGCTTGAAAGACAAATTACCGTTTTTGATCTGTTCAGCCGAACTTCGGAGCTGATGCAACGGTTGAATGAAACTGCGTGTAATCCAGCGGAATAGAAGCAGGTTAGCGATGATCAGGACACCAATCAACAGAAGGGACATCACAGGTAACAGCTTGCGCGTCAGTTCTGCAAAGGGACTTCTCTCCCGAATAACAAAGATGCTGCCTCGTTCTCCATCGGAATATTGAAAATCAAACTTGGCGTACGCGTAGAAGCGCTCACCGATATTAAATGTGCTTCGAATCTGATTGTTGTTCAGATCATAGGCAGGAAGTGCCTGTCCTAGTCCGGGTTGGTGGAATGTCCGCGATTCAAAGATCGGACTGTTCTCACGTCTTACGTAGAGCCCGGATTTCTCGGCTCGAAGCTTCATATCAAACTCACGGAGCAACACCTTGTCCTGCAGCTCGTCCGGATTACTTTTCGCCGTAAACTTCATCTCTTGAAAGATCGCCTCTCCCTGCTCCGTGAGAGGATTAATCTGATAATGAACTTTGTATATATCCCGAAAACTTTGCAAATCCCCCGTTGCCGCAATGGTATACAGACTCGCTGTAAGCAAAATAAACATGAGACTGATGACAAGCATGCCTGTAAACGAAAGTAGCATTTTGATGCGAATTGACATATGTATCCCCTCTTAACCATGCGATTGGTACAGTTAGTGCACATGTTATCACAAGATGCTTCCTATTGCCCATATGCAAATCAGAATAACTATAAGATTGTCACTTTACGTTCAACATAAAGAAACAGGGCGAAGCAGTATTTCCTCTGCTTCGCCCTGTATGATGCACATGGCTTAATTGAATAAGCAACGTACGTATTAAAACGATGAATAGTTAAATCCATAAATGATTAGATTCGTGACTTTAGCGACTATTCTACGACAGCTACACCCCCGTTAATGCATCCACTCCACATGGTTTGGAGCATTTCGTTCAGTGTAGTTTAATACTGCGTATTACCGGACTGGCTCGTTTTACCCGAAGCAAATCCTTTGAATAGTGTTGGCACTTTGGAATAACGTGTATTCGTAATTCGCCCTTGTGAACTGCTACTGTCTGTACGCATAATGGCATCTTTTACATTCGAAATATTGGAATTATCAAGAGTCATGTTGACCGTGAATGTTGTGCCTCCATTTTGCCGCACCAGCTTGCCGATATCATCGGCACGGAAGTTTTTAATGTTAATTGTGCCTGCTGCATTGATCTGGAATACCTTATCGTACGCTTTATATGCTGCACCACCAGTAATATTAACCGTTCCAGATGATTTCAGTGTCAACGCATCCTCGCCCACATCCTGCCATACCACATTAGAGATATTACAGTTACCATAACAATGCACACCGTCTGCCGCTGGAGCACCAATGATGACATTTTTCAGTGTAGCGCCTGCTTCCAACCGGAAGACCGGCTTCTGATTCTCCGCTTGAGAACCGTCACCCAAGGTAGAAGGATTCGCCACAAAGGTTTTCCCCTGTCCATCATACGTCGTGCCCTTAGGTACAACAATCGTTGAGTTTACAACCGTTGGCGCAGCCGCTGCAGGCATAACACCAAATATGGAAGCGACCAGACCGGCGGACAACAATAGCGTTAACATTTTTTTCATCATTAACATCCTCCCTTAATATGAATGGATTAGTTTACAAGTCACAGACTTGTCCCACAGAACCGTAGAAGCAAAGAACCTCTCATCCCGGAACCTGTACTAATCCTACAAAAAAAGGAATATTACAGGAATAATCTTGAGATCAGATTTACATTTTCTAGCATTCTCTCTACATTGTTCTCACTTATATATTCTGTTTTTACATTGATATACACTGATATCAACTTCGAATATGCCGTCTTTATTGTCTGGATATCATCTTTAACCTAAAAAAGAACCCCCTGTTTTTAAAATAACAGGGAGTTCTCTAAATATACTTCGTCTAACCAAAGATTATCTTATTCCCCTGCTTCGTTTGTTTCTTGGGAAGAAGATTCTGGTGTTAGCGTATGGAGCGGATTAACATTCGTAAATTGATTCACAGTTTCATAAGTCACTGTACCGTCTTCAGCAACAATCATTTTCAGAACGTTCCAGTACAATTCATTTCCGCTTCCTTCTTCAACCGTGTAGGTTGCACTTGGCGTTGGAACAGCTCCGTGGAATACATCAATTTTAGCACCAGACATCTTGATTGTACTCGTGCCTGAATAATGATGTACGTAGAAGGTATACGTTCCCGGAAGCAATTGGCGAATCGTGGTTGTCTCTGGTCCATAAGATGTAGTATCATCCAGATCCAGATCTACCATAAGTTCGTCATCATAATAATAACGTTTATCCGCGTAGTAGGTATGGAACACTCCTCCATCACCTGCTGGGCCGATAAGATGTGAATCCAGGTCTGCTGGATCTTTACCCCAAGTTAATACAAAACGTGTTTCATTAGCTGCCGGAATTTCAATAGCTGTTTGATTTTCATTTTGGTTATTTACATTTACTGCCGATACACCAATAAGATATGTTCTAATGTACTTTGTATCTCCGCCTCCAAGCTCACCTGTATAGATGCCTGGCTGCATATTGATGTAATATTTACCGTAAGTGTCTGTCGTTACCGTACCAACAATCTCACCCGTTTTGTTATCCAGACCTTTTCTGAAAGAAATCTGCAAATTGGCTACTGGTGCTCCAGCGACATCTTTAATACGTCCACCGAATCCGGTAAGTTTTACAGAAGCACTTTGGCTTCCTGCAAACTGAGTCTTGTCCGTATTGGAATCAACGGTAATGTACAATGTGGAACCGTAGCTATCGATAGGGCTAAATGTAAATTCCCCATTGTGATACTGTAAATTACTTAGTTCCCGCTCTTGACCGTTATAGTATGCATGTACCACAAAGTCTTCAGCAGTCAGTTCAGATACATCCAATCCATTGGTAAATGTCAGTTTAGCACTTCCATTTGTAACCTGAACCCCTTCAAGTCTTGGGTGTGTCAATTCATTATATACTGCAACAGTCACTGGAACTTGGATTTGATACTCTCCATATTTAGCCTTCACAACGGTTGTACCGTTAGCTACAGCTTGAATTTTACCAGAGTTATTTACAGTGACAATGCCGTTATTTTCCACTTCCCAGCTTGCAAGAGATGTCACATCTTTGTTCGCTGAGCCTGTTACACCTGTAAGTACAATTTGTTTCGTTGCATTTACAGCTGAAAGATCAATAATTTCAGGTAAGTATACCAAACTAGTCACTGTAGGGTCTGCTTCAATTCTTGGATGCTGTTGAAGCCCGCTAAAGTCACTTCCCTCTACATTGACTTGTGCAGAAGTTAACGCACCTGCTCCAGAGAATTGTACAATAGCGTCCAGTATCGCGCGATTTACGGTTGCACCTTGATTGATTTTGAAAACCGTATTCAGTGCTTGTTGGAACACCTCGAGATTCCCGATGCTAGAGTTGTCTCCAAACTCTACTGAAATCTGCTCTGCATGAACCATTATAGAGTCAAACGTTCCGTTCAACACTACCGCAGCATTATGTGGAATAGAGTCTGTTAATTCAATTGGACCAACATCGCCTGTGGAATCATTCTTTACGATGGCTCCAGACTTGATCTCAATCTGTTGTACATCACTCGCACCTTCCAGAACCAAACGAACACTTCCATCTGCCTTATCTACAATTACAGTCGCAAGAACAGAGTTCAGTGCATGGATACTGTTAGGTCCTCCACCTTTAATGCTAGTTGTTCCTGTAACCGTAACGTGATCAAGTGTAACATCACCATTAGCTACAGACTCGAGAACTTGAAGGTTACCATTGATCTTAGTGTCTTTCAGAATTACACCTTGAGAACCAATCGTGACATTACCAGTTACGTTACCCAGAGTGTATGTGCCTGGAGAAGTGAGGTTTTTGCTGGAAGTTTGTTGACCTCCTCCATTATTTCCACCTGTGTTGTTATTGTTTCCATTATCCCCGGTAGAGCTATTGTTGCTACTGTTACCTTTATTGCTGTTTTCAGAAGGCTTCGTTGTTTCTGGTTTTGTGGGGTTGGAATTGTCCGTACCTTCTTCTGTCTTCGCAGGAATCATAAATTGTTCATATGTAGACTTATTCATGACAAACTCATAAGCAAGTCTTGCCAATGCTTGTCGATCCGCTACACCCGTTGGATTAAACGTTGTTGTTCCGTCTTTCTGAACAATACCTTTAATAAATCCGGATTGATATGCGAGTGACACAGAATCCTTCGCCCAATCTGATACTTTATCCATATCAGCGAGCTGTGGTTTCGTTGTTTGAGTTGGTGCATTCTTTGTTTCCCAGCCGAATGCTCTTACGAAGAATACAGCCAGTTCCTCTCTCGTAACTTTTTTATCTGGAGAAAACGTATCCTTCGAGGTTCCTTGGGCAACACCAGATTGAACGAGTGCAGATACATAGCCAGCGTACCATTTGGATTGCTCCACATCTTTAAAGGAACTAGCTACAGTAGAGTCAGGCTTTAATTGAAGCGCACCCACCATAATCTTTGCCAATTGAGCACGTGTTACTGAATCTGAGGGTTTAAATGTTCCATCCGCAAATCCAGATAAAATGCCTTTTTCAATTAACTTCGTAATTTCTGTTTTGGCATACGATTGTTCAACATCCTTAAATGACGTTACAGATGATGAGGTCACTTCCGCCGAGGCTAGCAATTGCATAGAAAACATAGAGGCAATCAAAGATGTAGAGAGTACTACTGACAATTTTCGATTAAACTTTTTCCATTTTGAATTCAAAACTCGACACACTCCTCTTAAACGTCCGTTATTAACACAAAAAATGTAACTTTAGTACTATTCCCCCTTTATGAACAATAGGATAATAATACCATGTAAATTTATAAAAACAAGATTAATAGACTATCATTTTACATAATAGTTGAAATCATGAATCGAATGGCGCCTATTCTTTCCTAATAATAAAAAAATGTGCTACTCGGAATATTACCGAATAACACACTTGAGTTATCTGTCGTATGATTTTAGGCTCCTGCTCCAAAACGCTGGCGGTATCCGCATTTGCGGCAAAGTTCTTCTACAGCTTCCCGTTTGGAAAAACCGTATACCAGATTGTTCGCACGCTCTCCATCCACAATATCGGAAAAATTCTTTTCATGGATGTTTCCAAGGTTGATGACACCTTCTCCATCGAGACAGCATGGAACCACGGTTCCATCGACCAGCACAGCTGCCTGACTGCGAAGTGCATGGCAAAACCCTTTTCCATCATCTTCAGGTGCATCGAGACTTGGCCACTGGAATTCATGATCCTGATTCAGGTATACGTTGGGTGCAATTTTTACGCCGCTGCCCGGAACAACCTTTTCTTCAATGCGAAAATCCAGATTGAATTCCTGTTCCAGCACCTCAAGCGTCTCCCGATTTCGATTCATCTGAGCATTGGTGAAGTTATCCTGCGTCAGATTCCATAGTCGGAACGAGACAATGACGTTGTGTTTCACGGCTTCACGAACAAAAGACAAGATGTTATGCAAGTATCCGTCACGATCGGTAGAACCTTCATGACCGTCAAAGCTGTGTAACGAGAAATTCATCTGTCTCAGTGCAGGTTTACCCAATAATTTATGCTGTGTCTTCGGCAGTAGCGTACCGTTGGTCGTAATGTTTACTTTAAATCCCTTGGCATGAGCCATATCCAGCAGCAGGTCAATTTTGGGATGAAGCAACGGTTCCCCTTTGACGTGCAGGTAAATATGTTTTGTGTGTGGTTTGATCTGATCCAATATATTATTAAAGACTTCAGGGTCGATGAATCCTTTGGCTCGCTTCGTTTGTGGACAAAAGCTGCATGCCAGATTACAGATGCTCGTAATTTCAATATATACTTTCTTGAACGTTTTCAACTCAGGGTCCCCATTCTGCCGGGAGGAACATCGGTCCTGCCCTCATTCGTAGTACGGCCATATGAGCCAATCCTCATTATATCGGTTTAACGAGCTAAGGTAAATCAGAACAGCGGATCAGTAACAAAGTCCAGTGTATTTTTTTATCCCCATTTCAAGACTTAAGTCCCCGCCCTATTTACATTAAGTCAAGATGGATATATGCTGAGTACATAACTGCATATCTTGTACATTTGCACTGGGGGAGCCTTGCGGCTGAGACGAATACGACGATTCGGACCCTTTGAACCTGATCTGGGTTATACCAGCGGAGGGAAGTGGAGCGGCTTTTAGTGGCAGTGGGGGATCTCTATCCTTGATGGGGATCAACTTCAGTTAAAACGTATAGCTCTGCTCATTTCTCCGGAAATGGGCGGGGCTTTTTTTGTATTTTGGCGATGTGGTTACTTATGTGCTGGTTGCTTGATGACCGAGAAACTAGCCAATCAAAATAAAATTCGAAACAAGGAGGAAATGACGATGTCTTATCTTGAACGTGTACGTTCACTCAATCCTTTGGTTCATAATATTACCAACCTTGTGGTTGCTCCTTTTACGGCAAATGGTCTGCTTGCCCTTGGAGCCTCTCCGTTTATGGCCTATGCCCATGAAGAAGTCGCTGACGTCGCTCGCATGGCCGGAGCGGTGGTTCTGAACATCGGCACATTGGATGAAAAGGTCGTTCAAGCGATACGTTTAGCCGGACAATCGGCTAATGCACATCATGTGCCTGTTGTCCTTGATCCTGTTGGTGCAGGAGCCACAGCATATCGTACGGATACGGTACAAATGCTGGTTCGTGAGCTTCGTCTTACGGTATTAAGAGGTAATGTCGCCGAAGTCGCCCATGTCATTGGTGTACCATGGAATATCAAAGGTGTGGATGCCGGGGTTGGCGAGGGGGACCGGATTGGCATTGCCGAGCGGGCAGCGCAGCAGCTTGACTGTATTGTCGTCATTACAGGCCAGTACGATATTATTACAGACGGATATCATACTTTCCTAACAAGCAACGGACATGCATTACTTACCCAAGTTACCGGTGCAGGCTGTCTGCTAAGCTCGGTGATTGGTGCTTTTGTTGCAATCGCCAAGCCGGGAAACGATATGCTGAACAGTGTGGTCGAGGCTGTTACAACCTACGGTGTAGCCGCTGAACAGGCTGCAGCACGAACGGCTCATCAGGGGCCGGGCAGCTTCCAGATTGAATTGTTAAATCAACTGGCGCAGATGACACCTTCGCTGTTCTCCGAGCATGCACAAATTCGTCAGACTCGTGGAGGTATGTGATGAATATTGCTCAAGCGTTAACGATTGCCGGGTCCGATAACGGGGGCGGTGCAGGAATTCAGGCAGACCTCAAAACCTTTCAAGAACTTGGTGTATACGGGATGACGGTTATTACTGCAATCGCCGCGCAGAACACAACAGGGGTTCAAGGCGTCTTTCCGATTGATTACGATGGCATTGTCCAGCAACTTGATTCAACGGGAGCCGACTTTCAGCCGCGTGCCGTCAAGACAGGTATGTTATATAGTGCCGAGATTATTCGTCTTGTTGCGGCAAAATGTCAGCAGCACAGCTGGTCTAATCTGGTGATTGATCCCGTGATGGTTGCCAAGGGCGGTGCACCTCTGCTCCAGCAGGAGGCTGTGCAAGCACTCACCCAGGATTTGCTCCCCCTTGCCTTGCTTATCACACCTAACATCCCTGAAGCCGAACTGCTTATTGGGAGGTCGATTCGGAACCTGAGTGAGCGTGAGGAAGCCGCAAAGCAATTGGTACAGATGGGTTCAACGTATGCCTTGATTAAAGGAGGACATGATCCGGGAAGCGGTATGGTTATCGATGTCCTGTATGACGGGCATTCCTTTCATTATTTGGAGAACCTTCGTGTAATGACACGTCATACACACGGAACCGGCTGCACGTTCTCTGCTGCCATTACGGCGGAACTGGCAAAGGGTTCCCCTATTCTGGCTGCCGTTACGACCGCGCGAGCATTCATTCAGGCAGCCATTGAAGATGAGCTGGGATTCGGGACTGGCCACGGGCCGACGAATCACTTTGCGTACCAACGCAGACAGCGGGGTGAACGCTGATGCGTAGATGGGATGCGGAAGCGGTGCGCCGCGCGCTGCAGTTGTATTTGGTGATGGGCAGCGTCAATACGACGCGTGACCCGGTGGAGGTGCTCCGCCAGGCGATCACTGGCGGCATCACGCTGTTCCAGTTCCGCGAGAAGGGAACTGGTGCCCTGACAGGCGAAGCCCGCTTAGCGCTTGCGCTGCGGCTTCGTGAGGTGTGCAGCCAGCACAGGATACCGTTCATCGTGAACGATGATGTCGAGCTGGCTGTTGCGGTAGAGGCCGACGGTGTGCACGTCGGCCAGGAGGATGCGGACGCGGCGCTGGTACGCGCCCGCATCGGCGAAGGGCGGATGCTTGGCGTATCCGCCCACTCCGCCCTTGAAGCCCGCCATGCCGTGCAGGCGGGCGCAGACTATCTTGGCGTCGGGCCCATGTACCCGACGCGCTCCAAAGCGGATGCCCACGCTGTGCTGGGCCCCGCCGGGGTTGCGGAACTGCGCGCCGCAGGCATCGCAGTTCCGGTGGTCGGTATCGGCGGCATTACGCCCGATACCGCGGCCGCCGTGATGGCGGCAGAAGCCGACGGCATAGCCGTCATCTCCGCCATCGCGGGCGCGGCCGATGTGCACGCAGCGACTGCACAGCTCGCTGCGATCACCCGCACGGAGCAGGCATAGCCGTGCTATGCTCCCAAGCCCCACTCATGAAGAAGGATGCAACCACTTGGTGTCACATCCTTCTTCATCTCTACCGCTATTCATTTCGTGCGTTCTCCATTCCTGCACGCTCTCTGCATCCTTCCCACGCCCCCTCACATCAGTCTCGCCCAAATGTATATCATCACTCTGCTCACTCCATCGTCACATTCCCATTCCAACATGACTTCACATACTCTTTCTCCTCGAATATAAACGTCACCTCCATCACAAAATTAACTTATTGACTCTCACGTAACGTGACATTGTACAATTCATGGTGTAAGGAGGTTTCACCCATGGCCATGAAAGTGAAAGAAGTCTCCGAACTTGCTTCGATCAGTGTGCGCACACTGCATCACTATGACGAGATCGGGCTGCTTGTTCCAGATGAGATCACTCCTGCCGGATATCGAATGTATTCGGATGCCAATCTGGAACGACTTCAGCAGATTTTATTTTTCAAAGAACTCGGCTTCTCGCTGAAAGAAATCAAAAACATTTTAGATGACCCCGCCTTTGATGCGGAGGAAGCATTGCATATGCACAAACTCATTTTGCTGGAAAAACGACAGCGTCTGGATCAAATGATTGCCACTATCGATAAAACCGTACTACATCTGAGAGGAGAGATTGAAATGACCCCTAGAGAACAATTTCAGGGCTTTGATTTTAGTCACAATCCGTACGAACACGAAGCCCGTCAACGCTGGGGTGACCATGCCGTCAATGAGGCACACCAGAAATTAAAGGACCCGCCTGCTGACAAACAAAAAGAACTGTCTGATCAGATGAATGATATTTTCAGACGATTGTCAGCCATCAGCCACACAGCACCCGAATCTGCCGAAGCACAGGCCGAGATTAAACAGTGGTACATGGTTCTGAATCAATTGGGGAGCTATTCTCCAGAAGCCTTCAAAGTTCTTGGCCAAATGTATGTAGATGACGAGCGTTTCACGCGGAATATTGATCAGTTTGGGGAGGGGCTAGCACAATTCATGTGTAATGCCATGGCTGTTTTTGCCGATCAAAACCAATAGCATCAAAAAGGACGTAACCCCTGAGGAGTTACGTCCTTTTTGATCGTCTCTACCGATCCCGGCCGCAATGTGAACCATACTTATATCTATGTCCACTCCGAGAACTTCGCACCTTGCTTACGCTCTTGGTGCTTGATCCGAAGTCGATGCTTCGGATGCCATGCTTGTTTTCGCCATACGGCCTGGAATTTGCCAAGCTGATACAATCGCCAAAACGATGAACAACCAGTCTGTAGGCTCGCTAAAATATTCTTGGATCGTTTCTGTAAACGCACCAATCATTTCTCCGTCAAACACCAAAGTCAGCAAGCTCACATCGGTAAACAATTCAGATGTAAAATATACCACCGTCAAGTATTTACCGAGCAAGATACCCACCAACGCAAAAACTACAGCAATAATCTTGTGCACCGTTGCGATTTTTTTGTTTGAAAACAACACGACAGCGTACCCGCAAAGCACGCCAACCAGTATCGCAATAAGACCAACCTCATACTCCGTCATAGCTGCAATCGCAGCCCATACCACACCTCCCAGTATGGCAGCAATCAAACCACCGATGATCGGCATTCCAATCTTTACTCCTTGCTTTTCTTCCACGATGTCTTTCCCTCCTGAGTCATGCTTATACTATATTTCCATAATTCACCTTTCCTATAAAACCACAAAAAGCTTCAAATTTCAACAATTTTCTGTATTTTAATACCTATATACATACATATTCCAATATAGCTTGATCATCTAAAATCCTATATTTGAATCACCTTATGTAAAAAACGAAAAGACACCCCTTCCACAGCCTGAATCACTGTAAAAGAGATGTCTATTTTTCCTAACCTTGTCCTACAGAGGATAAATACTTAAATTATACCTGTGCTTCTTTGGAAGGCTTAATAACAGCCGCAATCTGCTCCAGAATAGCATCGACTGAAGCCGAATCATGCACATCATATTCATCAATGTTCAAGCGCAGTACTGGGCAAGCTGTAAACCGGTTAATCCACACGGAATAGCGCTCATGCATGTGCTCCCAATACGAGCGATCTGTCTGAATCTCCATTTCACGTCCGCGTTCGGTAATCCGGTTCAGAATCGATGGCAAACTGCCTTCCAGATAAATTAGAACATCCGGGTGCGGAAAATAAGGCGTCATCACCATCGCTTCAAACAAGCTGCTATAAGTCTCAAAGTCGGTAGCAGACATCGTGCCCTGATCGGCATGCATCTGTGCAAAGATGCCCGTATCCTCATAGATGGAGCGGTCCTGTACAAAACCACCGCCCAATTCAAAAATCTTTTTCTGTTCTTTAAAGCGTTCAGCGAGGAAATAAATTTGCAGATGAAAACTCCAGCGCTCAAAGTCATGGTAAAACTTTTCCAAATACGGATTATGATCAACCTGCTCAAGCGACGTTTTGAAATTCAAACGATCTGCAAGTGCTGCCGTTAGTGTGGATTTCCCTACCCCTACCGTTCCTGCTACTGTAATTAATGCATTCGCTGGAATGCCATAGTTATTCATATGATAAGCTCCTTTACTTGATTAACAATCTGTCTGAAGTGCTCAGGATGTTCCACAAAGTCAAGCTGCTCCGCATCAATCTTGAGAATAACTGGAGGATTCATGCCATTGGCCAAATACTCCATTCCTGTTTTGTAGTCGGCAATCAACTGCTCCATATAAGCAGGGGCCATATCTTGCTCAAAGGAACGCCCGCGTTTATTAATTCGGTACATCAATGTATCCAGCTCAGCTTCAATGTAAAGCACCAGATTGGGTTTCGGAAGGTCATCCGTTAAAAGATGATAAATTTGGCGATATTTATCCCGCTTCGTTCCTTTCAAGGTACGTTCAGCAAAAATCAAATTTTTATAGATATGATAATCCGAAATGACCGGGCTGTTCTGTTTAATAAATTGGGCACCGGTATCTTCTAGTTGCTTAAATCGGTTGCACAGAAAAAACATTTCGAGTTGGAAGCTCCACTCGTCGATATCTTGATAAAAGGAGGCCAAAAATGGGTTCTCCTCGACAATTTCTTTAACCAATGGAAGATTCAATTCTTGGGAAAGCATCGTAGCTAACGTTGTTTTCCCCGCTCCAATTGGGCCTTCAACAGCTATAAACGGGGCTGATTTCATGGTGTTCCGGTTCCTCCTCGTAATTATGCGTGTTCCGTTTCTATATAGACCTCACCTATTGTATCACAGCTTGGCACAATGGAAAGACAGTATTTTATGTATAAAACAAGTCAAAATAAGGATGTTTCGTCAGCCTTATTTCGTGTCATAACTCGAACTGCTTCTATCACTTAGCTTAAGCTTAATCGTCCACACAAAAAAACACACCTGATTTCCATCAAGTGTGTCTTTGCTTTGCTTGGCGGCGTCCTACTCTCCCAGGACCCTGCGGTCCAAGTACCATCGGCGCTAGAGGGCTTAACGGTCGTGTTCGGGATGGGTACGTGTGGAACCCCTCCGCCATCGCCACCAAACGCGATTGGTCGAAGCATAGCTTCTTCCATTCATTTGGAACTGAAAACCATACACACATTCTGTGATGTACCGATTTTCACTTCATTCAGAGTGTTGTTCTCTGAAAACTAGATTCGAAACGAAATTCACGCGATTAAAACTTGCTATTGGATAAGCCCTCGACCGATTAGTACTGGTCAGCTCCATGCATTGCTGCACTTCCACCCCCAGCCTATCTACCTCGTCGTCTTCAAGGGGTCTTACATACTGGGAAATCTCATCTTGAGGGG
>NZ_RIAS01000029.1 GCF_003719335.1 Paenibacillus amylolyticus | reverse complement strand
AGATCGAGGTGCGACCCGAGTCGTACTCGTACCGATTATTTTATTTGCAGCCGGTCATGCCAAGATTGATATTCCGAATGCGATTGATCGTGCCAAAGCACGTTATCCGCAAGTGCAGTTTATTTATGGGCGTCCGATTGGTGTGCATGAAAAAGTCGTGCAAATTATGCAAACTCGTCTGCAAGAGGCGCAACCTGTGCGGGTTGCAGCTCAAGGTGAAGGTGGAACAGATACAGCAGTTGCAGTGGCCGCTCCGCCTGCTGCCGTGACTGATGAAGAAACAGCTGTACTTGTGCTTGGACGGGGAAGCAGTGACCCGGATGCCAACAGTGACTTTTTCAAAATGACCCGTATGCTGTGGGAGAAGCTGCCGTACAGATGGGCGGAAAGCAGCTTTATCGGCGTGACCCAGCCTTCTTTCCCGGATGGATTGGAACGTTGCCTCTTGCTCGGTGCGAAAAAAATTGTTGTCATGCCGTATTTCCTCTTTACCGGTGTGCTGATTAAACGCATTGATGAGATGACGGCCGAATTTGCAGCCGCGCATCCAGATATTCAAGTCGAAATCGGTGGTTATTTCGGTTTCCATCCGAAACTGGTCGAGCTGGTGTTGGAACGTGCGAACGAGGGACTTTACGGTCGTGTTACAGCAAACTGTGACAACTGCCAGTTCCGTCTCGAAGCGGCCAAACACCATCATCACCATCACGACCACGACCATGGGCATGACCACGATCACGACCATGACCATCACGAACATGACCATGACCATGGGCACGATCAACACCATCATGAGCACGATCATCACGACCACCACCATAATGATCATAGCCACAGTCATGGACATGATCATCAGCACGAAGGTCATCATGTCCATAGCCATAATGAGCATGCACATCATGACCACAATCATGAACATAGTCACGACCACGAGCATTCCGAGCACTCTGCGGAGGTTACAGCTACTCGTGAGGCGGCGCTTGATTTTCATCATGACCATGATGAAGAGTTGCATCACTCGCATCATGAGCACGATGGACATCAGAGCAACCGGCAACACGATTCAGCAGGAAATATACAGCAGCATTCATCCTCTTCTCAGGCACAAGTGGCAGCAACTTCCGAGCAGGTGAAGCGTTCATGATCCTCATGTTATGCGGTACCAGCGATGCACGCGAACTTGCGATCCGAATCCAGCAACAAGGACATAATGTCCTGACCTCGGTTGTGACCGAGAGCGCAGCCCAAAGTCTGACTGAAGCCGGTTTACCTGTGCGGACAGGCCGATTGACCGTAGAGGCGATGGTGCAGTTGATTCGTGAAAAAAACACCCCTGTACTTGTGGATGCGAGCCATCCTTTTGCCGAAGAAGCCCATGCGAATGCCATGGAAGCCGCGAAACAAGCGGGCATCCCTTACATTCGTTACGAACGAACCGGGCTTGCTTATGATGACCATGAACTATTGCATGTCGTGTCATCTTATGATGAGGCAGCACTCAAGGCCAAAGAGCTGAAAGGCTCCGTCATGCTGACGACGGGCAGCAAAACGCTGCAAATCTTCACCAAGCACCTGCTCGGTGATCCGGATATACGGCTTGTTGCACGCATGCTCCCCCGTCTCGACAATATGGAGAAATGCGGTGAGCTGGGCGTAGAGCAACGCAATATTATTGCGATGCAGGGTCCTTTTTCCCGAGAAATGAACGAGGCACTTTATAAGCACTATGCAACAATGGTGATGGTCACCAAGGAGAGCGGTAAAACAGGAGCCGTGGACGAGAAAATCCAGTCTGCACTGGAGCTGGGTATTCATGTTGTGCTGATCTCACGTCCAGAGGCGGAGTTTGGCACGGTGTTTGATCATTTTGATGGTGTGCTGGACGAGCTGAAAAGTATTTTGGGGCGGTAATCTACCCGATAGGCTTAATTTGAATAATGAAATATTGAACGGCTTGATTGTAAATATCGCAAGAAGCATTGGAGTACGTTCAGATGAACGATGCAATGATGTATGGGACAGTTGTTCGTACGATGAGGATGTTTGTTCAAATAAAAGGAGTGGAGTGATTCGGATGGATTTCAAAACAGAGTTTAAACCGCTGACCGTGCAGCCGCAGGAGATTGAAGGTAAAAGTTTCGAAATGATTACGGAGGAACTGGGGGAGCACCCGTTTACCGATGAGCAATATCCGGTCGTACAGCGAGTCATTCACGCTTCGGCTGATTTTGAACTGGGCCGCAGTATGGTATTTCACCCGGATGCGATTCAGGCGGGGATCGCAGCGCTACGTGCAGGTCAGTCAGTCATTGCCGATGTGCAAATGATTCAGGCGGGTGTGAGCAAGGATCGTATCCGCGGTTTTGGCGGCGATGTACACGTACATATTTCCGATCCGGATGTGATGGAAGAGGCCAAGCGCCTCAATACCACTCGTGCCATCATCTCGACACGCAAAGCAACCCAAATGTATGACGGGGGCATCTACGCCATCGGTAACGCGCCAACGGCGCTGCTGGAATTGATTCGTCTTGTTAAAGAGGGCGAGGCCAAGCCGGGTTTGATCATCGGCATGCCGGTAGGTTTTGTATCCGCTGCCGAGTCGAAGGACGAACTGCGCAAGCTGGACATTCCTTTTATCACCAACATCGGTCGCAAAGGCGGCAGTACCATCGTTGTGGCAGCACTTAACGCAATCTCGTTGATGGCTGTGAAGGCATAGAGCGGCGGTAGTACAAAGGCAACATAAGCGCACCAACAAGCGAGCATATAGAAGGACGGGAGGTTCAAAGCCATGGAAAAGAAACGCATGAAGAGCGGAGAAGCGCAAGAATCGGATAAACCGATGCGCTCCGGCTTTACGACCGGGGCGTGTGCGACAGCCGTTGCCAAAGGAGCAACGCAGCTTCTGCTCACGGGACATATCCCTGCGCAAGCCGTGGTTTCCTTACCCGCCGGCTTTGACCACTCGTTCGAGCTGATCGAGCAGGAGCTGATGAGGGACGGCACGGCGACCTGTGCCACGATCAAAGACGCCGGGGATGACCCGGACGCCACACATTTGGCGAAAATCATCGCGCATGTCTCCTGGCGGGACGAGCCAGGAGTGGGGCTGGATGGCGGCATCGGTGTGGGCCGTGTTACCAAGCCCGGTCTGCCCGTTCCCGTAGGCGAAGCAGCGATTAATCCCGTGCCGCGCCGTATGATTACCGAAGCGGTGACTCAGGTGCTTGCCGAGCATGGTGCAGCTAGAGGAGTGCGAGTGGTGATCAGCGTGCCGGACGGCGAAGAGATCGCGAAGAAAACGCTCAATGCGCGGCTTGGCATTCTTGGTGGCATCTCCATTTTGGGAACACGCGGCGTGGTCGTTCCGTTCTCTACATCAGCATATAAAGCCAGTGTAGTACAGGCCATTTCCGTTGCGCAGGCTTCCGGCTGTGAGCATATTGTACTGACGACAGGCGGCAGTAGTGAGAAATATGCCATGAAAATGATGCCTGAACTGCCGGAGGAAGCCTTTATTCAGATGGGTGATTTTGTCGGCTTTGCGATTAAACACGGGAAACGGCTGGGCATGAAACGCATCAGTCTGGTCGGGATGCCAGGCAAATTCGCCAAAGTAGCTCAAGGGGTCATGATGGTGCACTCCAAAAGTGCGCCGGTGGATTTTGGATTTCTTGCGTCCGTGGCTCGCGAGACCGGGGCTGGCGATGAACTGGCGCAAGCGATCGAGGAAGCCAACACGGCGACTCAGGTGGCGGATATGATGACCGAAGCGGGATATTTGCCTTATTTTGAAAAGTTATGCCTGTACGCCTGCCAGCACTGTCTGGAACATGCGGGCGGCGGCGTAACGGTGGAAGTGGTGCTGGTCACCATGAAAGGAATGGAACTGGGGAGGGCGGAAATCAGTGAACTCGAACACAACAACTGGAGCAAAGAATCGTAACATCCGCATTATTGGCGTGGGCGAAGAAGGCGCGGCGGGGCTGACGGCAGACAGTCTACATCTCATTCAGGAGGCCGATGTGCTGGTAGGCGGCGAACGTCTGCTGCAATTTTTCCCGGCATTTGCGGGAGAGAAGATTGTGATCAAGAGCAGTTTGAACGACCTCGTTGCGAAAATAAAAGCGTTACAGGACTCACACAACATCGTTGTGCTCGCCTCGGGGGACCCGCTGTTTTACGGCATCGCCGGGTATTTCGCACGCAAGCTTGGCCCGGATCAGCTGGACATCCGGCCTAATCTAAGCTCGCTGCAGCTGGCATTCGCGAGGCTTGGCGAGAGCTGGCACGACGCCGTGCTCGAAAGCGTGCACGGTCGCCCGCTCAAAGGCCTCGCCCAGCGCATCGATGGCAAAGCCAAAGTCGCGCTGCTCACGGACGAGCATAACAGTCCCGCTGCGATCGGGGCGTATCTGCAACAATTCGGCATGACGGAGTATGATGCCTACGTTGCGGAAAACCTGGGCGCGGCAGACGAGCGTGCCCGCCACTACACCCTGGACGAGCTGGCAGCGGCTGAGTGCAGCCCGCTGAACGTCGTCATTTTGTTGCGCCGCAAAGATGCACCGGCGCCGCGCAAAGGCTTCGGGTTTGCAGATGAAGAATTCCATCAGCGCAAACCCGAGAAGGGCCTCATCACCAAGCGTGAAGTCCGCGCGTTCAGCTTGTCCGAGCTGAAACTGGGCGAGGACAGCATCGTGTGGGATATCGGCGCAGGTTCGGGCTCGGTGGCGGTGGAGTGCACGCGGCTCGCGCCGCGAGGCAAGGTCTTCGCCATCGAAAAGAACGAAGGTGACCTCGTGAACATCGAGGCCAACCGGATCAAATTCCGGACCGATTTTACCGTCCTTCATGCCAAAGCACCAGCGGGGCTGGACGAACTACCGGATCCGGACGCGGTGTTCATTGGCGGCAGCGGCGGTGAACTCGCGCAGCTGATCGCCTTATGTGCGTCCCGGCTGCGCCCCGAGGGACGCATCGTGGTCAATGCAGCGACCATCGAAACGCTGCATGACAGCATGAAGGCGATGCGCGATGCAGGCATGCACGCCTCCGTGACCTTGCTGCAGACGGCGCGGAGCAAGCCGATATTGAACATGACCCGTTTTGACGGACTGAACCCGATCTATGTGATTACAGGGCAATTTATCGCAGTAGACGAAGCGAAAGCTGCGAACGGAGCAGAATAGTTTTTTGCAAGGAACCAAAGGGGGAGAGCAGCATTAGCACAACAACAGGAAACATCACAAGTGATATGTCAGGTAGTTTAGCAGCACAAGGCAGTACAGCAACAGACGAAACGGCGAGCGCGGCAGGAACAGGAGCTGGAGTCAGCACTACTGACATCGCGACTGCAAACACGCCCTCCTCAGATGCGTCTGCGTTGTCAGAACTACGCGCGACTGAACCATCAGAGGGCAAAACGGTTGGCACACTGTATGGTGTAGGTGTTGGGCCGGGAGACCCGGAGCTGATTACGGTAAAAGCATACCGGATGATCCGCGAGTGCCCGGTGGTTGCCTACCCGAAGAAACGCAAAGGCGGTAAATCCTACGCCCATGAGATTGTGGAATTATATGTGAATCCGGACGAGAAAGAGATGCTGGGGCTGATCTTTCCGATGACCAAAGACCCGATTGTGCTTGAACGGGAGTGGGGCAAAACCGTGGAAGCGTGCTGGGAAGCTTTAAAGGATGGCAAAGATGTAGCGTTTGTGACGGAAGGTGATCCGAACTTATACAGTACATTTATCCACCTTGCACGTCTCATGCGTGAACTGCATCCCGAAGTGCCGATCAGCTCGATTCCAGGCATATCCTCTGTCCTTGGTGCGGCGGCAGCGCTGGATATCCATCTGGCAGATGGCGATGAGCAGGTTGGTATTATTCCGGCTACAGCGGACAAAGAAGCGATGCGGCAGGCGATTGAGCATCACGATACGATTGTGTTTATCAAAGTAGCAAAGGTGCTTGACCCGATGCTGGAGCTGCTGGACGAGATGGGACTTGGCGGCAAAGCCTCGGTGGTTACCAAAGTCACTTCCCCTTATGAATTGGTCTGGCGTGACGCCCGTGAATTAAAAGGGCAGGAGCTGGAATATTTGAGCCTGATGGTGGTGAGTAAATAATGAAAACATTGGAAGCGAAAGTTTACATCGTTGGTGCTGGCCCGGGAGATCCCGAGCTGATTACGGTAAAGGGCTCTAATATTTTGAAAAATGCCGACCTCGTTCTGTACACGGATTCCCTCGTGAATGATGAACTGATTGCAACAGCCAAATCCGAAGCCGAAGTGCTGCAAAGCTCCGGCATGGATTTGGAACGGCAGGTCGAGCTGATGTGCACCGCAGTCCGGGCAGGACGCAGTGTAGCACGTGTACATACGGGTGATCCAGCGATGTATGGTGCCATTTTGGAACAAATGGTGCTGCTCAAGCAGCAGGGTGTGGAGTACGAGATTATTCCAGGCGTTAGCTCGGTATTTGCTTCAGCAGCGGCGCTGGGAGCGGAACTGACTGTACCGGAACTGACACAGACCGTTATCCTGACGCGTGCGGAAGGACGTACACCTGTGCCTGAGCGGGAGAAGCTGCGTGATTTGGCCTCCCATCACTGTACGGTAGCGCTCTTTCTGAGTGCAACACTGGCGAAAAAGGTCGTGGTGGAATTCCTTGCCGCAGGCTGGAGTGAAGATACACCGGTCGCGGTAGTGCAGCGCGCAACATGGCCGGATCAGAAAATCGTGCGCACCACGCTGGCCAATCTGGCTGCTGATTTGCGTGCCGCAGGCATTACGATGCATGCGATGATTTTGGCAGGCTGGGCACTTGATCCAGATCTGGTGAACCGGGATGCACACCGCTCGAAGCTGTACGACAAGTCCTTTACCCACGGCTATCGCAAAGGAGTGAAGTCCGGTGAGTAATCCGTTTGCTGCTGTAGCGATTACGAAGCATGGTGTAGAGATGGTGCGTAACCTGGAAGGACAGTTTCAGGGCACGGACGTTTATTATATGAGCAAATTTGCCCGTGGCGATGAGGAACAACTTGGATATACGCTATTTGAAGGTTCGGTGAAGCTGATTCTGCCAGACCTGTTCAAACGTTATAACGGCATCATTCTGTTTATCTCTCTGGGTGCCGTTGTACGCATGATTGCTCCGCTGCTGGTGGACAAAAAAGTGGATCCTGCCGTGCTGGTCATCGATGACCGCGGCGAGAACGTCATTAGCGTGCTGTCCGGTCACCTTGGCGGTGCCAATGAACTCACGCGTCAAGTGGCGGAAGTGCTTGGTGCGCGTGCAGTCATCACGACAGCTTCGGACGTGCAGGGCACGATCCCGGTGGATATGTTTGGACGTGAACTGGGCTGGATCGTGGACAGCTTTGACAAAGCGACTCCCGTAAGTGCGGCGGTGGTCAACGAGGAGCCGGTGGCACTGATTCAAGAGACAGGCGAACGCAACTGGTGGCGGTATAACAAACCTGTGCCTGATCATATTCGGGTCTTCCGTAGTATGCAGGAGACTGAATCGTTTGCGTTTAACGCGGCACTGGTGGTCAGTGACCGTTTGCTTTCGGCGGCGGAAGAGGAAAGTTTTTTAACTAATGGGGTACTGTACCGCCCGAAAAGCCTCGTGCTCGGCATGGGCTGCAATCGCGGAACTGCGATGGAAGAGTTGGAGCAGGAAGTGCTTGCCACGTTGGAAGAGCTGTCCTTGTCTGTGAAGAGCGTGCGTAACGTGGCTACGATTGATCTGAAAAAAGATGAAGAGGGCCTGCTGTCTCTATGCGCTAAGTACGGCTGGGAACTCGTCACTTACACTCCGGAGGAACTGAATACGGTGCAACTTGCCAATCCGTCCGAGACGGTATTTAAATACACCGGAGCCTACGGCGTAAGTGAACCTGCTGCACTGCTCTCTTCTGGAGCTGATCATTGGCTGCTGGAAAAGAAAAAGAGCGGCAACCTGACGATCTCTGTCGCACGGGTTGCATTTGAGTAAGCTAGGGTTCGTGTGATTGAGAAGCATTTTATGTGGTCAACCAGCGTTTCGTGTGACCAACCAGCATTGCGTGTGACCAACCAGCATTGCGTACGAATAACAGGCATGAATTTGTTTTAGATCGTTTGCGTCACCAATAAGGACGAATGTATCTTAGGGAGCTAGGTTCTCCCGAACCGCCGCATGTTTTTATGTCAATTAATTTTAGTATCACCATAATTAGAAGTAAGAAGTAAGAAGTAAGAAGTAAGAAGTAAGAAGTAAGCAGTAAGCAGTAAGCAGTAAGCAGCGGGCAACCAGCATTTCTCCAAAATAATCAGCGTGGCATCTCTAACGATCACCACAGACGTTATTTGGGCATTTTGCAGAGAAAATGGCTAGAATTCGAGCTTTTTACCCCAAATAACGTTCCACAGGATCGTTAAAATTTGAAAGTGTGCTTTTTTCGCGAAATAGGGTCTCTGGTGATCGTTAGAGGTGGAGCATCAAAGGAGGAGTCGGTACTTGGATACTTTGAGTTGCTCTGGGTTTCATCAGTTGTAGAATCAGAATCACGTCTGCCAAGATCACGCAATCCATCCAAGTGGACTAAAGCTACATTTTCGCCTTGATGCGTTCACACACAAAAAGTAGCTGTTATCACCTCATAGACCGTCCCAGGCCGTTGGAATCGATATGGGATGGTCTATTTGTTATATGTAAAGCAAAGGCGGGATGAACGATGAACTCAAAAAATGTAAAGACCACCGTATCCAATAATGAAGCCTTACCAACGAATGAAGTTTTACCAACTGAGTCTAATAACGGAGCCGCACCAATGACGTCCAATAACAAAATCGAACCGACTACGTTCAATAACGAACCCATAACAGTGACGCCCAATAACCAAAGTGCACCTCGGCTGATCATCGCAGGTACGGGGAGTGGGGCTGGCAAAACGACTGTAACGCTCGGTCTAATGAAGGCACTTGCTCAGCGTGGAATGAGTGTGCAGGGGTTCAAGTGCGGCCCGGATTATATTGATCCAACGTATCATACGGCAGTGACAGGTCGAGCTTCACGCAATCTGGACGCATGGATGACTTCGCCTGCATATGTGAAGCAGACATTTCAGCGTGCTTCCGCGGGACATGATATCTCCATTATTGAAGGTGTGATGGGCCTCTACGATGGCAAAGATCCGCTCAGCAACATCGGCTCTACCGCAGAGATCGCGATGATTACGCAGACACCTGTGATTTTGGTTGTGGATGTACGCAGTATGGCACGGAGTGCAGCGGCGATTGTACTGGGTTTTCAGCAACTTGAACCTGATTTAAATATTGCTGGTGTTATTGTTAATCGGTGCGGAAGTGCGGGGCATTATACGATTGTAAAAAAAGCCATTGAGCAAATGTGCGGTATCCCGGTCGTTGGTTGGCTAAAGCGGGATGAAGACATGTCCATCCCGGAAAGGCATCTCGGACTCGTTCCCGCAATCGAGCGCGGAGAACTGGAGCCTTTATTCCAGCGGGCGGCCGATGTGCTGCTGGAAGGCACGGATCTGAATCTTCTGTTGGAACTGGCCGCAAGTGCTCCCCCTCTCCAATACTTGGAAGGGAGCGATGATGTTGCAGCAAGCTCCATAGCAATCCAAACGGTGAATCCTCACAACATCATCCAAGATGCTATTTCTGATCAAACTAGGGACACCAACAAAGACAGCCTTGCAGCTAACGCTGCCGATATCAGTCACATTACCCATACAACCAGCGTGAACGACGCAGAGCGTGTGTCCCAGCTTAAAACTCTCCACATCCACAGCAAGCCGGATACGTACCAGCCTGTTATTGCCGTCGCACGTGATGCAGCATTTAACTTCTATTATCCCGATAACCTGGAACTGCTGGAAGCAGCGGGGGCAAGGCTAAAGTATTTCAGTCCACTCGCTGGTGAAGGCATTCCGGCAGAGGCGGACAGCATTTATCTGGGCGGTGGTTTTCCTGAGGAGTTCGCAGCGGTGATTGCCGGAAACGAGCGTTTTCTGGAAGGGCTCCGTGAAGCAGCCCGTTCTCAGATGCCGCTGTTTGCGGAGTGCGGCGGCTATATGGTACTGGCCGAAACGCTGACGGATCGTGAAGGGCGGACGTATACCATGGCAGGCATTATTCCTGCGCAGGTACAGATGCAGAAGAAACGAGCTGCACTGGGATACCGGGAGGCGAGTGCGGTTCAGGATTCCTTTTTGCTAAAACAGGGTGAAGTGCTGCGGGGGCATGAATTCCATTATTCAACGATGACGTACCGCGACGAGCAACTTATCCCATATGCTTATGAGACGAAGGGGTTAAGGGGTTCGAAGCAGGAGGGATATGCTTTGGGCAATATCGTGGCTGGATACACACATGTGCACCTTGGTTCTGACCCGCAAGCCGCACAGAGATGGGTGGAACATTGTCGACTGTATCGCGAGCACCAAGCTTAGTTCGAGCGCGGCATCCGTGTGCAATGATCGTCCTCAGATCAAACGTGCATAACGCATCCATATGCGGCACGGAAGTAATGTTAAATATGGATGCACAGAGCCCAAAATGGATGGACAGAGGTTAGAAAACGAAGTACGATGAGGCTGATTTTTCGTTTGGTGGAACCAGCCTGCTCTCCCTATTTCGGCAATAAGCGGAAGGGCTTGAATTCGTTTTGAACCTCCTGAGACTTTGGTCGTGAAGTTGGGTCTTGGACTGTACAATTAAAGGTTTTTAGTGAATCATGTGGAATGTGTTAGGGATGGAGTGTGTTGTGACAAGGGAGACGGTGAGCCCAAGCTGGATAGGCATGATATGGATATGCCAAACCGTTATACGGCTATACTAGGAAGTATTGTGAGAGGTAAACGTCTTATTCGAAACCTAAATCGAAGAGATACACTTGCCGATAAACAAACCACGGAATAACGGAGGCATTTGAAGTAGATTCATGTAATGCTTTCAGGAGAAGAGATGAAGACGCATCACGGTAGTCGATTTGATAAAGCGTGGTTAATTTATAGGATATGGAGTGTGCAGACGAATCTAAACGAACAAGATTAGAAGATAGGAGATGATTATAATGGATCATCGCAAAAAGGCACTTTTAATTGGAGATTATACACATCCGGACTGGCATCCGCTACAAGGGGTAGATGCGGAGATTAGCCGGATTTTTCAAGATACGATTACGGTTCAGTGCAGTGAAAATCGCAACATGCTGCTTCATGAAAATATTTCGGGATTTGATGTGTGTATCTCATACATGGACGATTGGAGAGGCAAAGTCTCCCCGCAGCAGACAGCAGGTCTGTTGTCTTATGTAAGTAACGGGGGCGGACTGGTCATCTTACATAATGGCATCTCGCTTCAGAATCGAAATGAGATCAAACAGATGATTGGCGCCAAATTTCTTCATCACCCGCCGTATGCGCCGCTGGAGTTCACGGTGACGGAAGAGAGCCATCCCGTGACGGAGGGCATTTCCGGTTTTACGATGGAAGAAGAACCTTATGAATTCGAGTTCGGTTCATTTACCGAGACTAAAATTTTGCTGCAATATCAGTCTAAAGAGGGGCCGAAACCGGCAGCTTGGGCACATAAGTATGGACTCGGGCGAATGGTTTACCTGATGCCTGGGCATTCTGTTCCATCCTTTGCGAATGAAACATATCGTCGATTAGTTTTGCAAGCAGGCAAATGGGCAGCACGGTACGTGTAAGGAAGCTCTCCTTTTTGCATGTCGAGGTTTAACAGGTGTAATATATAGACAACCGAAGAGGAGGATGAATAAGATGAGCGATTTGTTCAAGAAGGCGTTCTCGTTAGGGCTTGGTCTCACGGTAGTCAGCAAAGAAAAGATTGAGAAAACGGTGGATGATCTTGTGGAGCGCGGGAAGCTTGCGCCTGGAGAATCCAAAGCGTTTGTAGAACGATTGTTGGAACGTGGTGAAGAAGAGCAGGGCCAGCTGAAACGTGTCATTCAGGAGCAGGTCAAACGTGTGCTTCAGGAAGCTGGTGTGGCTTCTGAAAGTGATGTGACAAGTCTGGAACAGCGTGTTGCGGTTTTGGAAAAAAAGCTGGCCGAGATGCAT
Source organism: Paenibacillus amylolyticus (assembly GCF_003719335.1). Lineage (GTDB taxonomy): Bacteria > Bacillota > Bacilli > Paenibacillales > Paenibacillaceae > Paenibacillus > Paenibacillus amylolyticus_D. The sequence continues at coordinate 20,110 of NZ_RIAS01000029.1, read as the reverse complement.
CAGACACCTCAGCTTCAACTTGATGAATCCCCGGCTCCAAGTGAAGACTCACCTCCTCTCAAAGGAAACGAGATCGAATAGATGGCTGTGCGGATCAAACATGTCGGCAGATACCGGGAAATTGCCATGGCGCTGGTGCGTCATGGCTTCGGTTATATGGTCGAGGAGCTGGGGTTATTCCAGCTCCTCGCTCTGCCCAGACGGTGGATGTCGCGTGAAGCGCAACCCACCAAGACGTTAAGCGAACGGATCAGGCTGGTGTTGCAGGAGCTGGGGCCAGCTTTTGTGAAGCTGGGGCAACTTGCAAGCACAAGGGCAGATCTGTTACCTGAATCGGTTATTCGGGAACTCGTCAAATTGCAGGATCAGGTTCCGCCGTTCTCGTCAGAGACGGCAAGGGGTATTTTGGAACAGGAATTGGATACACCGCTGGAAGAGATCTTTTCCCGGTTCGAGGATACCCCGGTGGCCGCAGCCAGTATTGGTCAGGTGCATCTGGGCAAACTTCAGAGCGGAGAAGCCGTAGCGGTCAAAATCCAGCGCCCAGGCATATCACGGATTGTGCAGCGTGATCTGGACATTCTGCGTGAACTGACTGCGATGGCAGAGAAACGTTGGGATTGGGTGAAACAATACCAGATTCCGCAGATGGTGGAAGAGTATGCTCAGGCTCTGATGGCAGAACTGGACTATACGGTGGAAGGCCGTAATACAGAAAAGATTGCACAGCAATATCAGCAGGACAGCAAAGTGAAGATTCCGGTAATCTACTGGGATCAAACCTCATCACGTGTGTTGACCATGGAGTATATCGAAGGTATTAAGCTAAACAATCGGGATGAACTGGTGAAGCGTGGTCATGATCTGAACAATATTGCCGAGCGGCTAGTGGATGCGCTGCTCAATCAGATTTTTATGCATGGTTTCTTCCATGCCGATCCGCATCCGGGCAATCTGATGGTGCTGAAGGACGGGCGACTGGCTTTCATTGACTTCGGCATGGTGGGCAGTCTGAGTGATGAGATGAAGCAGCAACTTGCCTCGCTTATTATCGGGCTGATGCGTAAGGATACGGATAGTATGATCCGTGCTATTGAGAAGCTCGGCATGATGCCGGATGACATGGATGCACGTGCGCTTCATGTGGATTTGGACAAACTTCGAACGAAATATTACGATATTCCTTTTTCCAAAATCAGTGTAGGACAGGCGCTCAACGATCTGTTTGGCATTGCCCAGAAACACAGGGTTGTCATGCCCGCAGATATACTGCTGATGGGCAAATCCTTGCTGACGATGGAGGGGGTCATTGAACATCTAGATCCTACTTTAAGCATTGTGGATATGGCGGAGCCGTTCGGGCGGAAGCTGCTCAAGGAACGTTTTAGCGCGGGTCGGATCAAAAATCGGCTGTTTCGCAGTGCGGCAGATATGGCCGAAAGTGTCATTGGTTTGCCAGGGCAGCTGCGGCAGTTGTCCTCCATCATCAGCAAAGGCAAGCTGCGACTGGAGATCAGCGTACCCGAATTAGAGTCACTCATGCGCAGGCTGGATCAGATCAGCAATCGTTTATCGTTCAGCATTGTGCTGCTCGCCTTCTGTATCATCATGGTTGGACTTATTATCGGTTCTTCGATTAGTCACCAATCCACGATGCTGTGGGATATTCCGGTGATTGAGATTGGTTTTCTCGTGGCGATCCTCATGGTGGCGTTCTTACTGTACTCGATTTTTAAATCAGGCAGGTTTTAGAAAAAACATAAAAATCCGACAATCATTCTTAAAAATGAAATGTCGGATTTTTTATAATTTCCACTTTGTTCAGATTCATTAAGTGGACTTATTTTTATGAGTATAGTCTGTTTATCGTAATGTGCTTTATAATCGATTATTTGTTTTGATCTTCTGAAGATGCTTCTTTTAAATAGGTTTGTATCTCTTCCGAAGGAGTTGCTTGAAGTTTGAAAAAATCTTGATGGACTTTCTCATCAATTACATAGGATATTTTCACAAACATATCTTTATACAGATTAAGAGTTTCTTTATCCAATTTTGATTTATCAAGTAAAAAAGCTCTAAATAGACTAGCTCCAGTAGTTTCACTATCAGTAGAGATTGTGAGGGGGGCATCATTCAAAACATTACTTTCAAAAATATTACTCGTATTAATCCTTTGTAACATATCTGGATTCAAGTTAAAACTCATTTTAAGATCTTCAAATTTAATCTTAGGGTCTTTAACGAAAATTTCATATACCATTCTTTCAACCCCATCTTGAACACTTAAATTAACAGTTGCAGAAATTTTGTAATTTTCATTTGAAGTTTCACGGAATACTTCAGGATTCTCAAGCATGTTTTTTTCTATGGCTTTGAGTTCCTTCGTATACTCTTGAGAATAAATGATATGATCGGATTTAGGTTTGTCTTCTGTCCCTTCCGTATTTGCAGTGCAGCCGACCAATAAGAATACAATACAGAAGCCAATTATCGAGTTAATTAAGCGTGAATTCAAAGTCATACCTCCGTTTTTAGTATTCTTAATAAGAATAACAGATCTGCTAATTTATGCAGATCTGTTATGGTAAAATCAGAAATTATTATCTTGTCCAATCTTCATCGGTATACTTCTTGCCCTGCAAGTAGTTTTGATAAGCTTTATTCTGAATAAATGAATTATTATTATAGTTAGGTGCTGGCTCAACTTTTATAGCCGAATAACCATTTGCAGGAACATAGTCAACTGTTCCTTGTCTTGAGTTTTTATTTGAATCAATAAACTTTTTCTGAAAAAATATACTAAAACTCCGCTTCCTTATACTTTTATTTATCCTAAATATTACCTTATTCTCCTTAGGAGTTCAATAAATAATTAGGGTATTAGTTTTAGAAAGAAGTTTGTTTTTGGAATTTTTGGTTATGTTATTTTTGATTGTCTAGGAGAATGAGTGAGTGTAAAATGTCTTAATGAGCAAAGATAATATGTCAATTTTTCGATAGTTATTGGTTGATTACATCTGCGTGAATGGCATCCGTCAATCTTCATTTAATTGTTAATTTGAGGGACAAATCTAGGAGGCAAAGCAACAACATATGAATACGTTAAAACAACAGTGGTTTGGCAATATCCGCGGAGATGTGCTCGCAGGAATTACCGTAGCACTGGCGCTGATTCCGGAAGCGATCGCGTTCTCCATCATTGCAGGTGTAGATCCGATGGTGGGGTTATACGCGTCGATTACGATTGCGATCGTCATTTCGATTGCGGGCGGCAGACCGGGCATGATCTCGGCAGCAACAGGAGCTATGGCCGTATTGATGGTGGGGCTCGTCAAGGACTATGGCGTGGAGTATCTTTTTGCGGCGACCATTCTGACGGGCATCATTCAGTTTATTTTAGGCCTATTTAAAGTAGGACGATTCATTACGTTTGTGCCTCATTCGGTGTTGACCGGATTTGTGAATGCACTAGCGATCCTGATCTTTATGGCGCAGCTCACCCACTTTACGGGAGCGAACTGGATCATGTATGCGATGGTGGCGGGGACGCTGGCTATTATCTATATTTTACCGCGTTTTTTCAAAGGTGCTCCGGCTCCGCTGGTTGCAATCATAATCATGACTATTATTACGGTGGTCTTTCACCTCGATGTCAAAACGGTAGGTCAGATGGGCAATCTGACAAGCACATTGCCGATGTTCCATCTGCCGAATATTGCGTGGACATGGGATACACTAATGATCCTGTTGCCGTATTCGTTTACGATGGCACTTGTCGGTTTGCTGGAGTCCCTTTTGACCGCGACCATTGTGGATGAAATGACTGAAACCAAAAGCAGCAAAAACCGCGAGGTGCGTGGTCAGGGGATTGCAAACTTTGTGAACGGGTTGTTTGGCGGGATGGGTGGCTGTGCGATGATCGGACAGTCCGTCATTAATGTGAAATCGGGTGGACGCGGCAGGCTGTCGACATTTACGGCAGGTGCGTTCCTGGCGATTTTATTATTGCTTCTGAGCGGTGTGGTGAAGCAGGTACCGATGGGAGCGCTGGTTGGCGTGATGTTTATGGTGTGTATTGGTACGTTTGACTGGAGTTCTGTGAAAAATATAGCCCGCGTCCCACGCGCTGAAGCGATCGTTATGGTGGTGACGGTAGCCATCGTTGTTTACACACATGACCTGTCGCTTGGTGTAATGGTTGGCGTCGTGCTCAGTGTGTTGCACTTCGGCTGGAAACAGACCAAAATTCGCGTACAGTCTAGCGAAGAGCAAGGACAGAAAGTGTATCGTGTACACGGGCCATTCTTCTTCGGTTCCTCGTCCCATTTCGTGGATGAATTCGATGCGGAAACCGATCCGCAGGACATCACCATTGACTTTGGCGGCTCGCATATCTGGGACAACACGGCTGTTGTGGCGATTGGCAAAGTAAAATTCAAATACGCGAAGCTTGGCAAAACCGTGCATCTGCGTGGATTAAACGAGGAAAGCACCCGATTGCTGGAGCATAGCGGATTTAAGGTTTCAGGTGCGAGTACCGGTACGGGCGGACACGGAGCATAAAGCTGAAGTGAAGTGTAAAGCTCATGTAAGGCTCGGGTGAGGCGTAAAGTTAAAGCGAAGTGTAAAGTTCAAGTAAAGCGTAACGTTTAAGTAACTTGTTCCAAAATGGTATTGGTATCTGAACGTTACAACATCAACAGGTGGCAAGTAAGCTAGAAATAGCGGACTGCGATGCGAACGAGCTGGAGATGACAATAGAGCGAGATGGAAGCTCTAACAGCAACGATATCGGTCGTTAGCTTGTCGCACCGCTTACATCTTCTTGCGCGCGGTGTAACGCGCGGTGTAATGAGTTTGGCGCATCAAGATGCTCAGCCATGCGGCCAAGCCTACCAGGAATATCGCTGGGTGATCGTTGCGCAGAAACAGGTAACAGGTAACAGGTAACAGGTAACAGGTAACAGGTAACAGGTAACAGGTGGAGCTTGGAACAGTAGTTATGTAGCGGTAAGCCTTGAAAAGGCTAAAGGTAATAGGCTATAAACTATAGATAACGCTAGACAGTATTGATATGCAGCGGTCTCCTTGCGGTTTTGCCGGGGGAGCCGCTTTTTTTGTAGCTGTGAGCGCTAACGATCAGGAGAGAGCTTATTTAAGCAGATTTAGGTCATTCTCATTTCTAACGATCACCAGAGACGCTATTTCACTGATTTTGCTTCTTTTGAGGTCAATTTCAGCGATATTTGATGAAATAAGGTTCCTGGTGACCGTTAGAATCTGGACAAGGCCTATTTGGAGCAAATAAGGTCTGTGGTGATCGTTAGAATCTTTCGTGGGTTGATGTGGCTTGACGTGGGAAAAACATACCCTCAAGTTCCTGTTCTTCCTATGTCCCGCCTATATGCACCTCGTAGACTATATGAACAAAAACGTTCGCATTTTAAGATACATTTATGCTACAAGTTGGCATGGTGGTATGGTTTCGCTTTTGTTTTGCTGGATGAACGTGTAAACTACAGGGTATGGAGAAGAAGAGCAACGGAATGATTGCTTTTTAAAAATTCATTTCATAATCAGAGTTGAATTCAGGAAAACTAGTGTGGACTTACAGGATGTGTGCTGCAGCTACAGATGTGATTGGAGTAAATAAGCAGGTTCAGATGCAGAACTCGGGCACACGGACGCCAATAGCAGGCTTGTATGCCGACTCAGACAATGACATAGACTCAATCAAGTTCAGACGGGGATGCCTATGCATTTCCAGGTAGCTGAGGTCTTCTATGAAATGAATTTATCTAAATGAATATACAGAGGTGTAACGATTGGCAAACTTTGAACAACTGGGCATTCGCCCGGAATGGTGCGAGGTGCTGAAACATCAGGGCATCGCCGTGCCGACTCCAGTACAGGAGCGTTCCATTCCCGTACTGCTGGGTGGACGTGATATCATCGCCGAGGCGCAGACGGGCACAGGGAAAACGCTGGCTTTTTTGCTACCGATTATTCAGAAAATTAACGTATCCGACCGCTCTCCGCAGGCACTGATTATCGCGCCTACGCGTGAGCTGGCATTGCAGATTACGGAAGAAGCCAAGAAACTTACGGCAAATGATGACAAGCTGCATGTGCTTGCTGTATATGGTGGACAGGATGTAGAAAAGCAGCTGCGCAAGCTGCAAAACGGAACGCAGATCGTTGTAGGAACACCAGGTCGCCTTCTGGATCACCTGCGCCGTGGCACCTTGAAGCTCGATAACGTAAAAAAACTGGTGCTGGATGAAGCGGATCAGATGTTACACATGGGCTTCTTGGACGATGTAGAAACGATTTTGAAAGAATTGCCGCATAGACGTCAAACGATGCTGTTCTCGGCTACGATGCCTAAGGGCATCCGTGTTCTGGCGAAGAACTACATGAAAGACCCGGAGGACGTTAAGGTTTCCTCCAAGTCCGTGATCCCGATTCATCAGATTCGCCAGCAGGTGCTGGAATGTACAGATCGCGGCAAGTTTGATGCACTTCGGGGTATGATTGATACGTATCGCCCGTATTTGGCGATTATTTTCTGCCGCACGAAGCGCCGTGCTTCGAAGCTGAACGAAGATCTGCGCGAAGCGGGATACGAAAGCGACGAGCTTCACGGGGATTTGTCCCAATCCAAGCGAGAGAATGTCATGAAGGCATTCCGTGATGCGAAGCTGCAAATCCTTGTGGCTACCGATGTCGCCGCACGCGGTTTGGACGTTGAAGGGGTTACCCACGTATTCAACTACGATATGCCTCATGATGCGGAAAGCTATATTCACCGTATCGGTCGTACAGGCCGGGCAGGTGGAACGGGTCTTGCCGTGACGTTTGCGACCCAGCACGACAGACCGGAACTTGCTCGGATCGAGGAAGGTACGAATCAGAAGCTGAATCGCATTCAATGGACAAGCGAAGGCCCGGTTGCTTCTACGGGAGCTTCTCGCCGCGTTATTAATAGCGAGGGCAATGATGAGCGCGGCGGTCGTACTGCCGGGACAGGCAGTGCCCGTCGCGGTGCAGGTCGTAACGACCGCCGAGATGGCGGACGTGGCGGTCGTGGATCACGCGGAGGCGAAGGTGGCCGTAGCGGTGGACGCAGTGGCGGCCGTAGCGGCGATGAACGCAGCGCGAGTCGCGGTTCGGCGCGTAGCAGCGACAGCAGTCGCGGTGCAGCAAGCCAAGGCCGCAGCAGTAGTAGCCGCGGCACAAGCCAAGGCGGCCGCGGTGGAATAGGCCGCGGCGAAGAGCGCAGCAGCAGCGGCTGGGCTGGCCGCAGCGCCGACAAGCGCACCGCTGGGCGCGGCGGCACTGGTTCGGGCCGCTCGGACTCCGCAGGACGCGGTCCGAGCAGGGGCGACCGCCGCGATTCTCGTCGCGGGCGGTAACGCACTGGCGCAAGCGGCGATGCAGCCGCATATTGCGTTAGAAGCATCATGGCCATGCCACCGCAGCAGCGGGTGCCGCATGGCTCATATCAAGAGCGTTCGGGTACGTCATCGTACCGAACGCTCGAACCAAGGGTCGCGACGGAAGCACGTCGCGGCCCTTTTTTACAATCAGAATGCACATGCACTTATTCACACGATGTGAACCGCATTCCAGCCTTCACTCGTTATACAGTCAACACGCTATGATGGCTCCACTACTGCTAGTTTTGTTGTGATATGGCTGCAAGTTAGTCCATTTATTACCTCAATGTTACCATATGATTATCTTCAACTGCCGCGACACTCGCCTTCTATCACATTACAGATTAGTCAGCTTTTAACCTCACCAAACTACCGTTTTATTCCATTCCCCGAGCGCTAACGATCACGAGAAACCATATTTGGGCTTTTTTGAAGAGTAAAAAATTCTAACGCTCAGGAGAGATGCTATTTGACGAAAAAGTCACAAATGGAGGTGGAATGAAGGCAATTTCAGCGAAATAAGCCCCCTGGAGATCGTTAGAATTCATAGCGTGCTGATATGGGGTAAATAAGTTCACCTGTGATCGTTAGATCTGCATAATATGAACCATAACGACAAAACACCTCATCCTAGACCTAAGGACGGGGTGTTTTTAGTTTAAAACTTATATGATTAAAAGATGGCACGATATCTTGCTGCTAAGTCATCAAGAATGCAGGGAAGCTCGGTGTACCGTTCGTCTATAGTTAGGGAGCTGATTTGCATTATTTCACTTACGGGTAACAGGTTATTACACGCGGTGCGCCCACTTTCACATAGACAAGCAACGCAACTGGTTCCAGCCGTGCGCTGGTGTCCATGCAAACGCGCGGGTTGTTCGCTCACCGCTTACGATATAGACTGGCTTGTTGCACAGACAGTCACCCACGAACATCAGCGTACTGATCCCGGTACTTCTCGTTGTACACTCGTCCGACGGACTCCGCGAGTCCACCGCGTGCCTTGGTTGGATAACGTTCGATCGTATGATAGAGACGCATGAACCGATCTTTGGACATGAAGCGCGCATAGCGGGTGATCAGGCTGGGAAACAGCTCAATATATTTGCTCTTACGCACGGCAGCGGCCGCCACGGCGGTCAGAATCTGGATGCCATTATGCAATTGTAAAATATGAACCTCGTATGTGGCGATATACCGAATCGCGTCTTCACGGATCAATTCCGGCTTCAGCCTCGCAATTTCGCCAATATACTCGGCGAGCAGTCGCTCGAAGTTCTGGAGCAATAGCGGTTTAAGTTGCAGGTCCATATCGCTCCGTAACACGAAGGATTGCAGTAACGCGATCTGTTGCAGCCGAATTCGGTCGTTATAGATCAGAGAGCCGATCTCGCGCAACATCTCATAGGCGAGTGCCTCGTCTTCTTTTCGCGCTTCGGCAACAAGCGCCCAGTTTCGATTGATCCCTTGGCGAATGATCTCTTCATCCAGTCGCAGCAACTGTCTCATCTCGCGTCGCTGTTCAATCTGGAATGAGCGCTGCTGCATGAAAATCAGGCCTCCGAGCAGTAACAGCGTCACTGTAGCAGCGATCATAGACTGGTCCAGCGTTTCACCGAAATAAGTAGCTGCGGCGCCGATCAAGAGAACAAAGAAAGCATCACGGACCATCCTGCGCTTTACTCGGGAACTTGCTTTCTCCTCGACAGTGACAAGTGTGCTGCGTCCGCAGGAAGTGCACTGATCTTCCCAGAGGCAGGTATATTGCCCGCAGCGCTTGCAGATATGCAACTTTTGATAGGCATATGTCGTTCGATAGAAAGGCCGGATGGATACTACTTTTTTCGTACTACTCATGCTCCATCACGCCCACCATTCAGAATGTTGTATAACGTGCGATCGGTGTCTTCGCGGGAGACGGGTTTGCGCCTTCGAACCTGAAACGTGATCACCTTGACAATAACAAAAAGAAACAATATGGCGAGGCATACGTATGTAACCATAATTCCGTCCCTTTCTAAGGCTTGAAGATCAAGCGCTGTTATATTGCGGTTTGTTGGCAATAGCTATATCATATTTCCATAGTTGGAATTTCACTTCCAACAAAAGCCCTAAAATCGTCGATTTTTGTCAGACATTACAAAATTGTAACTCAGAATAGGGGTGCTTTTCAGATTTTATTAGAAGACTGTTAAGATTTCCTTAAGGCTTGACGCCTATAATAAACTATTCGCATTTTAATCTCAAACGTGAAGGAGTACATCCCATGCTGCGGACACGCAAAATACGCTGGCTCAGCGGAACTCTGGTTCTGCTCGCATTACTAACCTTGTTATTGCCTTCGGCAATGCTTCCTCAAGCGGAAGCGGCTCAGGCACAGACGAGTGGAATTGACGCGGTGCTTGTAGCCGATGTCAGCAACTCAATGAATACAAGTGATCGCGACAAGATCAGTAACGAAGCGATGAAAATGTTTATAGATATGCTGCCTACCGTCGGCGATAAAGTAGGTATCGTGGCTTACACCGATCAGGTGGAGCGAGAAAAGGCAATGCTTGAAATTCAGTCTGCCGCAGATAAAAGCAATCTGAAAGACTTTATCGACCAGCTTGGCAGAGGCCCGTACACCGATATATCCGTAGGTGTCGGGGAAGCCATGAACATATTGAACCATGGCGCAGACCCGTCGCACTCGCCCATGATTGTACTGCTGGCGGATGGCAATAACGATTTTAACAAAAGCAAAGGACGCACCCAGGCCGAGTCGGACGCGGATCTGGCGAAAGCCGTCAAGGACGCGCAAGCGAAAGGCATTCCAGTCTACACGATCGGACTGAATGCCGATGGCAAGCTGAACAAAAATGCACTTGCAGACCTTGCCAAACAAACAAAAGGCAAGTCGTTTATTACCGATACACCGGATGATCTGCCGCAGATTTTAAGTGAAATTTTTGCCGATCATGCCAAGCTTAATGTTGTGAAGCTGCCTTCTGTAACCGGAAACGGCAGTTATCAGGAAGTTACCGTGAATGTGCCGAATGACAGCGTGCTGGAAGCCAATATTTCCATCATGTCCTCGAAGCCGGTACAGGTACAGTTAACCGATCCTTCTGGCAAGAACGTAAACCTGAACTCGAATGAGGCCAAGCTATCTACCTCCAAAAGTTATTCGCTTGTGAAGCTGCTGAAACCTCAGGAGGGCGACTGGAAGCTTCGGGTAAAAGGCGCTCCAAAAGACAGCATTGATATCAACTTGCTGTTTAACTACGATCTTCAACTCGTTGCGGACCCAATTAAGACCAAGTCCTATACGAAAGGCGACAAGATCGACCTGTCAGCGAGACTGGAAAATGGCGGCCAGCCGTTACAGGATAATGACCTGTATGCGGACATGAAGGCCACATTGATCGTGAATGACAAGGACACAGGCAAGAGCGAAGAGCAACCGCTCAAGAACACGGGCTCCGGTTTTGCCGGAACCTTTGAATTGCCGGACAATCACAACTATGAGCTGGTCATCCGTGCAGAGGAAGACAGCTTCTACCGTGAAAGTGCACCAATCGTCATCAACGCAGGGGGCACAGGCGGAAATCAGGCACAACCGACAACGCCAGCTGCTGCGAATGACAAGCCGTTCCCTTGGTTGCCTGTCATACTGGGTGCGATTGCCCTCATTGTGGTGGCGGCGTGCGGCTGGTTCCTGATGGGCTGGCTAAAACGCAAAAACCGCGGCTTTGTCGGTCAGATTATCGTAGAGATCCGCGATGAGAACACCGGTGACAAGTCCTATCCGCAATACAAAAAGCTGGCATCCTTCCGAGGCAAGTTCCACCTGCATCAATTGCTGCAGCTTGACCCTGAACTGAAGGAAACGGAAAAATATACATTTACCCCTGGCAATGGGGACCGATTGATCATCCGCAATACCGCAGGAGGTACGATGGAGAAATCCGGCCGTGCGGTGGATGCAAGCTCAGGCGTTGAACTGAAGAACGGTGATCGACTGAGCATCCCGCTGCAACAGGCGGATAAAACGATTTTGATTGAGTATTTGGTGTAACGTGATTGTTCGGTGTATAGGTTTAAATTGTTTAAATTGATTATTTGTTTTAAATGCATGATTTGATTTAAAGGAATACCAATATAAGTTGGGCTAATTGTTTACACGTTAACGGAGAGGACAGAGAAAACCTGAAGAAGCGGAGCGTTCGCCTTTATCCTCAGATTTTTCCCTTTAGAAAGGGAATCAAGAAAATCTGAGGATAACAGCGATCGAAGGTTACTCTGTCATCGGAGTGGCAAGTGTAATGAGTTGTGGCCCAACTGGTTTACTAAGGGAGGATATTGAATGAAACCGATTGTTAGAGAACATATTCAGCAACTGGATGTATCACTGGGCGGGGGTATCGTCAGTGAGAAAATCAGGGTCGATACGATTGATAACCCGATTCTGATTATCGGTTTGGGCGGAACGGGGATTGACGCGCTGCTGCGTCTGAAATACCAGATTAATCGCCGCTTCAAGCTGCCGCAAGACCCGGTGTCCAAGAAAAAGATGGAGAAGCCGGACAACGTTGAATTTCTGGCGTTTGAGACGAACGAACAGGATCGCGCGAAGAAGTACAGAGGCATCGGCCTTGATCCGATCAACGAATTTGTACTGCTTTCGAATGCCGAGATTGGCGGCCTTTTGCAGAACCGCAGCGTGCTGGAGCCGTATATTACAGACTGGCTGTCTCCGGAACTGAGCATCACGGACGGTATGAACGGAGCCGCAGGGGTGCGTCAGGCCGGACGTTTGCTTCTGTTTACGAAGATCAATCAAGTGGTACAGGCCATCGATAAAAAGATCAAAACGTTATCCGTAGGCACGAACAAAAAACTGATGGTATTTCTGCTCACCGGATTGTCCGGTGGTACAGGCAGCGGCTGCTTCCTCGATATTTCCTATATCGTGCGTGGCATCATTGAGCGGGATCACGGCTCTGCCGGAATTGACCGCGTCAATACGCTCGGTTACCTGTTTACGCCAGACGTGAACCTGTCCAATAAAAGCCTGAGCGAGCATACGCGCGAATATATTCGCAAGAACGGGTATGCCGCGCTCAAAGAGCTGGATTACTGGATGAACGTGGACAGCCGCGGTGAGCGGTTTACACAGAAGTACGGCAACATTTTGGCCGTGAACTCACCGCTGCCGCCATTCAACCTGTGTCATCTGATTTCGGCGACGAATACGGAAGGCAAATTGCTTGAGAATGCCTACGACTACTGCATGAACGTTACGGCAGAGAATATCACCAACTTTATCTCCAGTGAAGAGAAGCAGTCTGGTGAGGAATTTGCGATCCATGACTACATCAGTAACATTCGCACCAACATCGCACAGATGAACAAAGTGTACCCGGCCAACTATGACTACAACATCATCGGTGCTTCTTCGGCTGTACTGCCGATTGAAGAGATGACAACATATCTGGCATACCGGATGTTCGACAAAATGAGCACCATGTTCTCCAAAGCACCGAATCAGGAGGATACCGAGAAGTTTGCACGCAAGCTGGGTATTGATCTCGAAAGTGTAGTTAAATCCTTCGAATCCCGCGTACCTGAACCACTGCCGGGTTACCAGAACAGCGAACGCCTGTCCTATAGCAACGTGGTGAAATCTCAGGTGGTCAACATGGATACGGAGCTGGAACAGAACTTCCTGGCACGTGCCCGTGAGGAATATATCAAGGCGAAGAAACAGCTTCCGGGTGAGATTGCGGGTCAGTTTACCGAGCAGATCCGGCGTATGTTTTTGCATCCTGAACAGGGGCCGTTCTATGTCTCTCGTTTGATTTATACCGAAAAAGGATTCTGTGTACTGAAAATGATTCAGTCGTACATCGAAACGCTGCGCGAAAATGCATTCCGCATTCCACGTGATATTGAAGCGGCTCAGGAGCAATCCGAAGAGAAGCTTGGCGATGCAAAGAGCGCTTTTGTCTCCAAAGAGAAGAAAAAGAATGCATATATAGAAGCGAAGATTCATGAATACTGGTTGCACGCTGATGTGGAACGCAACGACCAGATGATTGAGTTCTATGAAGATTTGTATGAACTGCTGAATCAAGAGAACAGCCGCATTTATAACGTATTTTCCGAGACGCTGAATGCACTCAGCTCTATCTTTGCCAAGAACGGCGATCTGCTGACACGCGGCGAAGAGCAAACCGATCACAAAGGCAACAAAACGTATTATTGGAACGTGGTAAGTGTACCGGATATCGTGAGCGTGGTGGACGGGTTGCTGGACAAACGCGACACGGACGATCTCATCCGCGACTTCTCGCGTGAGCTGCTGGAGAATTCCAGCCAGTGGGTGAAGGAAAATGAGATTGATATTGTCAGCTCCATCTCTGATTTCCTAAGTGAAAAATTCGGTGATCTCATTACCCGCTCCATGGAGGATTTCCTGGTGATCAAATATGGGAAAGACGAGTCCGTTGAGAAATTCGTGGAACGTTTTATCGCAGGCAAGCTGGATGACGAGGCCGTTCCGGTATTTAATCTGAGCAACAGCACAGGCAGTCTACACTTTCCTTCCTGGGGATTTGTATCCGTGCCAGCACAGGCTCCGGGTATCCTGAAAGGGATTCGCAACTACCAGAACAATGCTGTGGGCAAATCGCACTTTACCGTTAAAGAGAGTGAAGTACGAAACCGGATCTTCTGGCTGAATACGCGCAATGGGGTACCGCTCTTTGTATACACACCGCTCAAGGTTTATGAAGAGAGCTACGAACGCACGATTTTGGACAAAGAGGGTATTGGACGCCACCTGGTGCAGACGGAGAAAAACAACTGGACGTATCTGCCATCTCCAATCCCGGAAAAATCCTGGGGAGATGTGTACGAGAACGCCCGCGTGAAGCAGTACAACGCAAGGGTTCGCAATGAATTTGAACAGGCGCTCGGTTATAACATTGTTACTGCCAAATCCGTGGATGAAAATACAAGCAACCGCTATGCGATTGTTACAACGGAACCGTTCGATCTGTCCGCCAAACTGAGTGCATATGACATGCGTCTGACGTCGAACGCACCGAATCTCGGGGAAGTGAAACGTGCGGTCATTGAACTGAAACGTCTGCAATCTGAAGGTTTGCCGCGTGTGGATACGAAGGATATTTTCGGAAGTATTAATGAGGATATGGCGAAAGAGAACCTTGTACGCTCTCCGCAGCTCATCGCGCGAGTACGTGAAGAACTGGCGAAGATGAATGCGATCACTGCGAAAGTGGCTGAACTGGAAGGCATTCTCGCACAGTATCAAGACGAAGAGCAGTGGTATGACCGCTTCATCGAAGCACTCTATACCGATACGATTGTTAAAAAGGGTGCGCTCTATGTCTACGACCGTGATCCGGAAGAGGACGCTTGGGAGCCGTTTGCCAACCTGATGAAGAGCCGTAATTTTGCTGAGTATGAAGTGTTTGGCAACTTCCGCGGCCTGTCCGAGAAGGATCGCAGTACATTATTGCGCAAATCCTCGCGTCGTGACAACGACCTGACCGCTTCCGAGGATATTACACCGCTCCTGAGCAAGCTGGATGATCTGGCGGCACTGTTTATGGAGTCACGTGATCGTTTGGAGTATGAACGGGTAGAACTCGCGAACGGAGAAGACATCTACCAGTTCTACAGAACGATGTCGTCGAAGCTGAACGATATTCGCAGAAGGCTGAAATAAGGTGGCTGATGGTATGAATGTACCAATGAATATGCAGCAAAAAGAAAACGGGATGCAACACACACTAAAGCGTGAGCTTCACAAGTATGCTGCCCGTTACGCCGTAGAACAGGAACACCAAGGAAGCCAAGGGGATGGACGCAGCAGCATCCATTACCCGGCGCTGTTCCTTTTTGTTGGTGATCTGGTGAAACCTGCGGTGTCTGCTGTGCATGATATTAACCAGTTGAAGTGGGATAACGAAGAAGGTGTAGTATACGTGCACCTTGGGACAGATGATGCATCGAATGAAGCCGATGCGGCAAATGCATCGAGTGCTTCAAACGCATTGAATCCAGTAGATGCTGTGAATGCAACAAATTCGTTTCACAATCAGGAGAAAGCAGGGTCAGGTTATGGGGCCGCGTCATCACATGAAGACGTTCAGGTCACATACCACCGTTTACCATTCTCCACCTTGCAGTCACAGCGGCGTTCTTCCAAAACGCTGCGCAAGGATGTGCATCGTAGCTTTCACGAGTCGGCAGCGGCGCTTTTTGGATTAAATCGAATGATGCGGCGGGTAAGCAATCGTATTGCTGATTATGGACGGCTGTATTCGTCCTTTGATCGAATTTACGTAACGGTCATTACCCGGGCAGATGATCCGCTGAATGTACTGTTGCCGGAGATTACGAAGCTGGCCGAGACCATCTTGGCACAGTCTTTCAAGTCGGTACAAACGGATCTGCATGTGCTCTTTAGCGAGATGGAGCGGGTCGATTCCTTTGGATATGCCAGCGCTGCAGGACTTGCTTTTCTGCGAGAGCTGGATTACATGCAATCGTTGGATTACAAGTTCAGCGGCAAGTTGCTGGTGACGGAGGACGGAATTTCTATTCCCGTCAACCATCCCGCAGCGCCTTTGTTTGATCTGGTCTACGTACTTTCGGACAAAAACGAACGTGGCACCGGTGTACCTGGTGGCTGGATCGAAAATGCCGAGATCATCTGTCGCATCTGTCTGCTGAAGAACCGCAAGCAGGAGGAAAACGATGAAGAGCGGGCTGCGATCGCCAGAACGGGCGCGAATACCTACAATAATACGTCGTTCAAAAATAATATCCGTACCACCTCGGATCAGCATGGGTATGCCAGTGCAGGTTTTGCCGAGATCAGGCGGCCGAACAAACCGATTGCGCTGACCGTGTTGTACCATCTGTACCGTTATCTGCTAAGCCGGATACAGCAAGAACCCGACTGGAGTATAAAGGACAAAATGGATTTTTTTGGACTGAATGCCTCTTCCGTGGAACGTAAAGTGGAGGGTCTGTTGCCAAGCGAAGACCTCGTTAGTGGCATGAGCGGCATTATGACGCATAATCGCAGCTTTGCTGAACTCAAGCCGCTCTCTTTAAGAGAAGCAGAACGAGCGCTGTATGGAGAAGGAGCGGAGGCCTACTTTCGTGAAAATGTTGTTCGTCCAGTACAGGAGCGTGTGCGCGATCGCAGTTCTGCGGGGGCGCTTCGCCGTCAGGCCGAGCAGTCTCATACGGAGTATCCTGAAGTAGGTTACTTTCAGTGGGCTGCCTGGAGCGACGGGGAGCCGGGGAGTGTTCGTGAAGCCCTGCTCGCGCTGATCCGCGACAAAGCGATGCAGCTCGAATCCGCACGGGCACTGCTGGAACAGCGTCAGCAAGAGCGGGTAGAGGATCAACCGATCAAACGTGCGCTCTTCCGTGACAAGCAGAACGTGCGCAATCTAATCGATTGTTTAGTGGAACGCGTATACGAACCCAAGGTAGACCTGCTACGGTTGGAAAATGAACTGCATTTGCTTCGAATATATGATACGGAAATGGAAGAACTTCATCGCTACAGCCGTCAGGTTACAACCTCACTTGAAGCGCTGGAGCGTACATTGCGTGAAGTAGCGGAAGAGAGCATCGCTAATGCCGATGAATATATTGGTCAGAACGTTATGGAGTATTACGGCAGAGTAACGGAAGAACTGGTCACCGATCTGGAGGCAAGGCGGGGGCGGGAAGTATGGTTTGAAGATCGCTACATGGGAGACATGAATGAGCTTGCCACGGAAGGCAGTGACCGTTTGCTTTCACGCTTAATGGAAGTTTGCCGTGACTTGTTGCTCTCCGCGGAACCGCTGCGCTTGTCGTTTGAAGAGGAACTACTGCAACGAGCTAATGTGACGATTACGTACAGGGATCGGGATGTGTTGACCCGGGATGATCTATTCCGCAGGCTGTATCGCACATTGGAAGAGCAGGCAGTTGTACGAATAAGGGTGTTCGACTATACGCAAGAGCACCGGTATGAAGAGAAGTACTTTTTTGGCGACCATCACAGTGCCTTTATGGACTACGCGGCACATGCCGAGGAAACTTCACGCATCTACAAGCTGGGTGTAGTTTATGAGGAACGCAGCAGCGGAGTGGAGAAGCTCAACTTGATGGGTGGATTTCATCTGGAGGATCTTATGGTGTACCGTAATGGCAAGGTGTATTACGATTCCTATACCGAAAACGGCTATGAACTTCATCCAGCAGATCTGGAAGAGAAACTGTCTCCGCTTCGGTAGCGGACTGAAAGATCATAAAGAACAACGCACGTTTAGAAGGGGCATTCTGTTAAGGGAGTATGGAGGTAAACCATCTCGAAGTTCAACTTGCTTCGATTAAGCCGAAGTGCCTTTCTATATTTCGTGCGAATGGTTTGCAGTGATCAAAATACAGAAGTACAAAGGCACAGGGTACTAAGTCAGCCCGTTTTGGCGGGTGCTGAGAAAGGATGCATGTAGACATGCAGCGAAAAATCAATCTTCTCCTGGTGCTGTTCAGCCTGATTGGCGGAGCAGTCGGTTTTGCGGCAGGAGAAATCATGCTGCATCAGTGGCTTGGCGAGATGCCGCGCCTGCTGTTGATGGGGGTATACTTTGGTGTGTTAGCGTTTAGTGTTGGACTGTTCTGCCTGCTGGCAGAGATGATCTCACCAAGACTGAACGGTGCTTCGTGGAAGCTCAGGTATCTCAGCTTGTCCTGGAAGTTGCTTGTGCCTGCAACGCTAGCACTGCTACTGGTTGTAGGGATGGGATTGCAATTGCTGTACCAGATCAATCCGGGCGGAGCGAAACAGGTTAAAGACATCATATTGATGATCGATAATTCGGGCAGCATGAACGAGACTGACCCCAATAACGGGCGGTTTGAAGCAGCCAAGACACTGATCGGTCAGATGGAGAGCGACAAACAGGTGGCTGTCATTACGTTTGACGATCAGCCGCAATTGTTGCAACCGTTTATTGCCGTAGACAGTGAGGCAGCGAAAAGTGAAGTGAATAGCAAAATCGACAGCATTGTCACGACGTCCGGGGGTACGAATTTTGATGCAGTGCTCCAGGAAGGCATGAAACTGATCGAAGGCAAACAAGATCCGAAACGGGGCACAGTCGTTATTCTGTTATCTGACGGATTCAGTGATGCTGATATTTCTGGCATCTTGCCACAGTATGTACAGGAACAGGTGGCCATCCATACCGTTGGTTTGAGCCTGGTAGACCCTTCCGGTACCGATTTGCTCAAGAGCATTGCTCAGCAAACCGGCGGGATGTACTATGATGTACCTGATGCAGGTGGGCTAAATGTCGCGTTCCAGCAGATTTACGATACGATTGATGAACGTACTCTCGTAACGGAGCGTACAGGAGCGATGGAACACAGCATGTATCTGGCCATTTTCCGTGTCGTGGCTTTGCTGTTGATTGGTGTGGCGCTTGGTGTATCGCTGGGACTTGTGTTTGATAACCGTCATCTTGCGCTCAGTTTTGGTGTAGGCGGTGCAGTATCAGGCTTACTAGCCGGACTGTTACTGGAGTGGGGGCTAGATGGTTCAAATGTGGGTGATGCTTTCGTTCGATTGGGAGCAATGCTGATTCTGTCAGGTGTACTAACCCTTTTCTCCTGGATTGTTCCGATCAAAGAGAACACACCACGTAAAAGCAGAGGACGCCGGGATGCTGGCCGTGGAACTTCTTCTGCGGAAGGATTCGGTAGGCGGCCAAGAGATACACGCAGCAAAGGATTTTAACATCGGGGAGGTCAATGGAATATGCGGTTTATGAATGCAGATGCAGATCCTTCGGCTCCCCGGATTCGAAAGTTGACGCTCGCAGTAGACGAAGGTCGTTGCACACTTCGCTGGCTCTGGCCGGAGCAGCTTGAGGCGGTATACGTGGAACGGTTGGAGTTTAATCTCATGAATGCTGATCGTGTGGGCGAAGAACACAGGAGCGCCGCTGATTATGGCGACCATCCGGTTGGATCGACACAGGGCAAGCTGAAGCTGTATACGCGAGAGGAGTACAAGGCGAATAACGGGTATGTGGATCGAATTACCGGCTTTGGTGCGATCCAGTATACGGTGTACGCATGCCAGATGCATGAGGATGGGCCTGTACTGGTTCGTCAGCAGGATGAAGATAATCAGGGCATTGCAAGTGCAGGCAAGGCGGATATCCGCTTTGCCATTCGCTATAAGAACGGTTTTTTTCAGAAACGCAAGACAGTGTTGATCACCGTAACTGCTGAGGTACCTGTGCCTAAAGAAGCGCTTTGTTATGTTCGCAAACAAGGTGGCGTTCCGCTGAACAAGGACGATGGAACGGTGTATCCGTTTGTGAGTGATTTTGCGCCGGGGAAAAATGAAATGCCGCCCGTGGAAGTCGCCAAAGACGACTATATCAGGTTATTCTTCACGGACGGCCCCAAGTACGGAGCCGCTTATCGGCTGATATCAGATTAAACAGATTTGACGACTGAAGTTGAATTTTTATTTACACTTAAGCGGGGAGGGGAGTGTCTATGAGTTTTTTTAGCCGGTTTTTGAAGAGACAGCAGCCGGAGGAACGGCCGTTGTTCTACGATATCGTATGTCCAAA
>NZ_RIAS01000028.1 GCF_003719335.1 Paenibacillus amylolyticus | reverse complement strand
TATCGTATGCATTTCTCTTGACAGCCTCTAACGCTTCTTTTCCGTCCGCGACATGATCTACGAAGTGTCCCTTTTTTTCAATCATTTTACTAAGGACAAGCTGATTCATTTCATTATCCTCTGCAATCAGAATATGGAGAGGGGTGTCTCTGTTCTTTTTTGGGGAGAGCTCTAAGCGTTGGCTGACTTCCTCATTGTTTATTTTAAAGCAGGCTGTGAATATAAACGTTGTGCCAGGTTCATCTGCATCCTCAATCCATATATCTCCATGCATGAGTTCTATCAATTTTTTGCTGATCGCCAGTCCCAATCCCGTTCCTTGTGTTTTGCGGGTCATAAAGTTATCCAATTGGTAGAATGGCTCAAATAATTGTTGCCTTTTCTCTACTGGAATTCCCACTCCCGTATCTTTGACTTTAAACTCGAGATACACGTTCTCCTCACATTGTTCTTTAACCCGTACTTCAATTTCAACGCTACCTTCGAGCGTAAACTTCACAGCATTACCGATGAGATTAGTAAGTACTTGTTTTAAACGAGATGCATCACCATAAAGCGGTATTGGAAGCGTCTCATCCAAACAAACATGAATGTCTAACTTCTTTTCGCGGATCAAAGGTTTTACGATTTGCACCGTTTCTGTCACGATTTCTTGAAGATCAAAAGGATCAACCACTAAATCGGTTTTCCCTGACTCGATCTTAGAAAAATCAAGGATATCATTGATAATAGTAAGTAAGGAATCTCCACTCTTTTGGATAATCTGAATATATTCTGTTTGCTCCTTGCTCAGTCCCGGGGTATCTAGAAGAAGATCTGTCATTCCGATCACACCATTCATAGGTGTCCGTATTTCATGGCTCATCATCGCCAGAAAATCGCTTTTCGCCTGATTCATCCTTTCAGCTGTTTCTTTGGCAATGAGAAGCTTTTTCTGTTCTGTGATGTCCTTGGCTATTAAATAGTAGCCGACATTGACATTATTAATAATAATTGGAGCAAGCGTTACCAACACTTCCGTTTCACGGCCGTCCTTGTGCAAAACAGTGTTCATTTTCTTCTCAGCCAAACCATAGTGACTCCGCAGAATGAGGCCTAGATTACTGGCTCCAATAAATCTTCCTATACTTTTTCCAATCATTTCGTTTACTGCATAACCTGTCATTTTTACGGCTGCAGGATTAGCATTAATAATGTTTCCACTCATGTTAAATGAAATAATAGCATCATGATTATACTTTTTGAGCGAGGTGTAACGTTCGATGGTTTCTTGAAGCCTGAATTCGATCTGTTTCTGTTCGGTAATATCCTGAAGTACACCTTTTAACTCTACGGGCTGTTGATGTTTGTTATAAATGATTAACCCACGTAATTGAATATACTTTACTCTAGCTTCGGACTGAGCGTATTTAAATTCAAAAACAAATGGATCTCTTTGTTCTGCGTCTCTTATTTTTTCTCGTAAAGATGCAACATCTGCAGTACTCATTACCTTATAGATATCTTTTGCGCAATAATATTGGTTTGTGCGGTCAAGTTCAAAGATTTCCAGCACCTGTTCAGAAATGGTGATCTGATCATGAACTACATCCCATTCCCAGCTTCCAATCTTCGCCAAGCGTTCGGCATTTGCGCTAATGCCTTTACTGTGCGAAAGTTTCCGTTCAGAACGGATACGATCAGTGATATCTACAATAAAGCAAATAAAGTAATGGAGTTCACATGTTACGTCGTCGCTGACTGGAGTTACATGAAATGAACACCATAATTCTTCGCCATTCTTTTTAATGCAGCGCCTTTCATATATATTTTCTTTTACTTTGTTATCAAAAAGTCCAGCTTCTTCAACTTTATCCATCGAGGAATTCTCCGGATGCGTTAAATCCTGGCAGCGGAGCTCCATCAGTTCTTCATAAGTGAAACCGGTCATATGACAGAAAGCAGGATTCACTTTCAGCCAATTTCCCTCCGGAGCTATAAGAGCAACTCCAATCGGTGTATGGTTATATATTTGCTCGAAGAATTCATGATGATTAACCTTCTGAACCTGCATTGAAAGCTCTCCCCTACTTCATTTTATGATTTAGAATCATTTTCCCAAAAACATTATTCTTTGTAAATCAAAATAAAACGAGATAAAACGTTTTTAAATATTAGCCTTTACCACATATCCAATTTGACTTCCAGTAACGGACAAGATGACACTGAATTTAGCATCGGACTACATTCTACTCCTCAAGTTTACGATAAGATAATATAAGCTCATAAATAATTATGCTTTAATTACTTCCAAGGGGGAACAGAACGTGAAACACAAGCGCAACAAAAGAATGGATTTAAGATTAAAACTATATTCGATCATCCTTGTCCCACTACTGGCTATGGGCGGCCTGATTCTGTGGGCAACGAACTACTCCAGTGAAAATTCATCCTTGATGACAATGCAGCATAACAACCAGAAGCTTGCAGTGAACATCGCTTCTGAGATGGGTAAGGAATCAGCATTAATCAACTCGTTATACAACTCAGGTTCGGAGGAAAGCTCCGAATACAAAACACTTAGAGAACAGCTTGTTAAGGCTCGCCTTCAATCGGGGGCTCTTTATGTTTATATGTATAATAAAACACCGAAAGGATGGGTCTACACCGTGGATGGCGCGGATTGGGACGATCCGGAATACAGTCCTTACGGGACTGCGTTTGAGCTGAACTCTCAAACTCTAGAACGTTTGGCTAGCGGTGAAGTTGTAACTACTGGCATTGTCGAAGATCCTGTCTGGGGAATGCTTATGTCCTCTTTTACACCAATTAAAGATTCGCAAGGAACTACTATTGGTTATTTGGGCATGGACCAGTCTGCAGCAGAAGTTGAAGGTGTTTCCGCAATAACGTTGAATAATACGTATGGTAAAGTTATCCCGATTTTTGCAGTAGTTTTAATTTTATCGTTCATCATTATGCTGCTTGTCGTAAGAGGGATCCTTCGTCAAGTATCTGACATTAAGTCAAGCCTGGAACAGGTCTCTTCCGGGAATCTCCGAGTTGTATCCACTCAGATGACAAACGATCAACTCGGGGACATCAGTAACCTAATCAATACTATGGTTGTGCAACTAACGAACATTATGAAGGGAATACAACAAGGTTCGGCTACACTACAACAGTCTTCTAAAAATATTGCCGAGACGGCTCTTACAAATCAGCGTCAGTCTGAAGAGCTCTCCAGAGCCATCGAGGAAATTGCCATAGGCTCCATGAAACAAGCTGAAGAGACAGAACGCTCCGTCCAGCATTCTGAAAATCTGGGCAGTATTATGAATGAAGTAGGTTCTTATGTGGAACAGTTCACCCGTACTTCCGATCAGTTATCTGCATTGCAAATACAAGTGACACGCCAACATGAAGTTCTGCTAGAAAAAGGCCGTGAGAACGCCAAACTTGTTGAGGATCAACAGAATATTTCCAAGTCGCTGACGACACGCTCGGAACTTGCTTCTTCCATCAGTGGACAGATTCACAACATATTAAAACAAACTCAAATTTTATCTTTAAATGCTTCGATCGAAGCAGCCCGTGTTGGTGAAGCGGGTAAAGGTTTTGGAGTTGTTGCTAATGAGATGGGACATCTCGCTCAAGAATCCGAACGTTCGATTCAGGAGATTGATGAGATACTGAGTTCATTTGTTCAAGAAATTCATCATATGGGAACGCATCTGGATTCAAATATGTTGGCTGCCAAGGAGCAGGAAGAACAGATCGCTGAATGTCTTCAAAGCTTCAAACAGGTAAGCCGGTTATCCTCTGAAGTGCATGAACTTGCTCAACGTCTGGAAAATCGGACAATCCATATGCAATCCATTCGCCAAGAGGTAGAGCAACATTTGAGTTACATTGCTTCCGCAACCGAGGAAACATCAGCGATGTCCGAAGAAGTTTCCGCCAGTGCTGTAGAGCAACAGCGTTCGGCCAATGAACTATCAGGTATTTCCGGAGAGCTAACCCTCCTTGCTGACAACCTCAAATCGTATTCAGATCAATTTCAAATCGAAGTCCATGATACGGATAAATAATAAGTAAAGACCGATGCTTGATTCAATAAAGTATCGGGCTTTTTTTATAGTTTTTGACTCTTGGTTTTACTTTTTAGGAGAGTTCCCTTATTCTTTTGTTTTGTGTTACGGTTCTCTGTAACTAAAATCCAACCGGCCAGTGTTTCATTACACAGCGGTTTGTTTTAAATTATCAACAGCTGGCTTTTCGCATGATTACAAGCCGGACTAGCAATACTAAGGAATAGTTGGAAAAAGCATACATAACGGAGGTCTCATCATGGTTTTCACAATCACAATTATCATCGTTGCACTGTTTGCAATATGGGGAGCAGTTGCCCCTGATCAGCTGGCGGATGTAGCTAACGTAGCTTACAACTTCTCGATTCAAAATTTTGGCTGGTTTTATTTGCTGGCGACACTGTTCTTCCTGATCTTCGCTTTTTATTTAGCTTTCAGTCGATTTGGCGGTATTAGGCTGGGGGATGACGATGATGAACCGGAATATTCTACGATTTCCTGGCTATCCATGCTGTTTAGCGCTGGTATGGGCATTGGACTAGTTTTCTGGGGAGTTGCTGAACCGCTCTCCCACTATTTATCTGCACCGGAAGGAGCGGCATCCGGGACTACGCAGGCAGCGAGACTTTCAATGCGGTATTCCTTTTTCCACTGGGGGTTGCATCCTTGGGCGATCTACACCGTCATTGGTTTAGCACTTGCTTACTTCCAGTTCCGGAAAGGCTACAAAGGTTTGATTAGCTCCACCTTTATTCCTCTCATCAGTGAGCGACTTGCTGCAGGTTGGCTTGGTAAGGCCATTGATATATTGGCGGTCATCTCCACCATCTTTGGTGTGGCGACCTCGCTTGGATTGGGTGCGCTTCAGATTGGCGGGGGGCTGAGTCATTTATTTGGAATTCCTAATACGACAATAGTTCAGGTTGTTATTATCACCGTTGTAACTGTACTTTTTTTAATCTCGGCGACTTCCGGTCTGGATAAAGGGATTAAGATTCTAAGCAACACAAACCTTGTGATCGCTGTGTTATTAATGCTTTTTGTATTGGTGACTGGCCCAACAACGTTTATCTTCGATACATTCACGACAACCATGGGCAGCTATTTACAGAATATTACTAACATGAGCTTGAGACTGACGCCGTTTTCAAGAGAAACCTGGATAGGGGCGTGGACGTTATTTTACTGGGCATGGTGGATCGCGTGGGCTCCCTTTGTTGGTACGTTCATTGCGAGGGTATCGAGAGGTAGAACCATTAAGGAATTTGTAATTTACGTCCTGCTTATTCCAAGCCTTTTCGGATTTATCTGGTTCTCCGTCTTCGGCGGAACAGGACTTCACCTGGAATTGTTTGATGGCGTGCGTCTGGCAGAGGCTGTCAAGGAAGATACAACAACTGCTTTATTCCTTATGCTGGAACAGCTGCCTTTAGGCACGATTGTAGCTTTTATCGCTACAATCCTGATTATGATCTTCTTTATTACATCGGCTGATTCGGCTACCTTTGTACTCGGTATGCTGACTTCAGATGGAACGCTGGACCCGAGTAATCGAGTAAAGCTTACTTGGGGAATTCTTCAGTCCGCTATCGCGGTCGTGCTGCTGATCAGTGGAGGATTGAATGGCCTACAGACGGCCTCTATAGTGGCCGCATTGCCATTCGCTGTTGTTCTGATCGGGATGTGCGTCTCTCTTCTCAAAGCTTTGCAAGCTGAGGATCGTGAGCGTCGTCAGAAGGAAAAACGGCAACGTCAAAAGCTGAAACGACTGCTTGAAGAACAAGATAACCTGCAAGTCTGAATTTCAAATTTCAAGCAGGTCATGTATTCTTGATCTTTAACGTATACAACCTCAACAGAAAGACAATGAGGACACCCACCTTTGCGTGGGTGTTCTTTTATATCATTTTATTTTGTTGATCACCTGAAAATCGGGACCTCTAGCCCCATAAAATCTCAAGTAAGGCAGTTTATTATTATGGTTTGATGTTACTCCATTCGCTTACATCACATTGTCCATAATCATTATCGCCCACCGCAACTATCGTACCATCTGATTTCAGTCCAAGCGTATGGGCACACCCTGCTGAAACAGCTCGAATCTCATGCCATTCACTTACAACACATTGCTGATGTTTATTCGAACCCACAGCAATGACTGAATCGTCAGATTTTAAACCAACCGTATGATAACTTCCCGCTGCGATAGCTACAATATCACGCCATCCGCTTACGTCACATTCACCTTCCTTGTTCCTACCCACAGCCACTAGCGTGCCATCTGACCGAAGCCCAACCGTATGAAGATACCCGGCGGAGACAGCTAATATGCCTCTCCATTCGTTAACGTTACATTGTCCATACTTATTGTTACCAATGGCTGTTACTGTACCGTCTGATCTGAGACCGACTGTATGCCAGTCTCCCGTCGTGACTGCTGCAATATCGCGCCAGCTGTCAACGTTGCACTCCCCTTCATTATTTCGCCCCACCGCAACTACCGTGCCATCTAATTTAACCCCAACAGTACGACACCAGCCGGCTGAAACGGATACTATATCGCGCCATTCGCTTACATTGCATTGCTCATGTTTATTCCAACCGGTAGCTGTTACCGTACCATCGGATTTAAGACCAACGGTGTGGGCATTACCCGTGTTTGTAGCCATATGAACATTTGCAGCATCAACTGCGACGATATGACTCCAGTGACTTACATTACATTGTCCGCATTTATTATCACCCACTGCTGTTACTGTACCATCTGATTTGAGACCAACGGTATGACGACGACCCGCCGCTATAGTAGAGTTGCGAAGGCGTTTCGTGTCAAACCATGCTTTCTTCCGTGAACTGTAGTCCATATCGTTCCTCCATCATTCGAAATCCTACTTTTTCCTCCGTTCATTCAAATGATCTTTTCAAAAATGATTTTCCAAGCGGATTATTTTCACTAATGAAAAAAACCTCAGATGATAACTATTCTGAGGTTAATCCACTAACTATTTTTGAAAATTCCTATCCTGTTGCAGTCTTTTGATTCTGAAGACTGTCGTGTCAGTTATTTTCAATACCTTTGATGACTTCAACCTTCTTATCCCCTGCTGTTGCTATGTCTAACGTGGTTTTACCTTGGATCGCAACGATTGCACCAGTAGCTAGCATAGAAACGATTAAAGTTGCAGTCAGGGCAGTGGAAATTTTCTTCTTGACCATAACGATACCTCCCATATTTTCATGAATTTTTCTAAAAAAGAGATATGACTCAGACTTCACTGAAGAATAACAATATTTCACTTTATTGTTGGGTAATTTCATCTGGTGATTGTATTATAACCTACTGATAATATTTGTAAAAGGTTTTTACTGATGCTCAAAGAAAGTCAGATTCTACTGAATCTATACCTAAGCCCTACTGAAAACGACCGAAGTCTCCTGACTCTCTTGCAGTATTAAGTTAACATATTTCTGGTTACCCTTCATGTGCACTTGTGTCTCAACTCCATCAACCAGAGCGGTTGTCCATGGCAACCCCGAACTCAGTCGAATGGTATTATCTTGAATAAGTGAAGACAAAACTACTCTGATTATCCCCGTTGATTGATCCCATGACAAACGGCTTACTTTCACTTGTGTTCTTGCCATTAAGCCATCGATGTTACCGGACATCCAGTCAGAAGAAAGTGCAGGCAGTACTTCTATTTCTCCTGTATTGGAATAGAGCAAAGCTTCCTGTACCGCGGCAACTACACCAAAAGCAGTGTCCGTACAATAACAATGATTTCTACGGTTAGTATCATGATCAGTCATCAAAGAATCATAATAACCACCTTCGGTCATCATTGGTAGGAGTGAATGAAGAACACCACCTGCATTTTTTAATCGTGCATGTACGAGTGCTTTATGCATCCAGCCATGACCTGCTGTTGCATCCGTTGTGTTAAACTTGTCTCTGTTTGCCAGAGCTATAGCAGAAGCCGATGCAAGATCTGCATCACCGTGGGTTTCATAAGCAGGCCAGGCAGCATATAAATGACTCAGATGCCGGTGATCATTGTTTTCAATATACTCGGCCATAGCCCACTCACAGAGCGCACCATCTTCACCGTAACGATATGCTGGCAACTGCCCCATCAGCTTGTTCCACTTGTCTACCGCTTTCTCATATCCCGGGCGCTTTAAAGCCATCTCCGCTTGAATAACCATATTTAATCCATCTCGTGCTGCAGAAATGTCCATCGTAGCGTTTGCGGTGATAGTGCTGTTATAACCAATTGGGTGATTCTCAGGAGAGTACGTAGGAATGATCATATAACGCTCACCGGCAAGTAATGAACGTTTGCCAGGCTCATAACGTGATTGTCCCGTAACATCTGTGAAATACTCAGGTGTACAGATCTGCTCCCAGAAGTTAGCTTGCTTGGTGAGCAGCGGTAGCAAAATATCTTGAAGCAGATTCAGCGTACCGCGTTCTTTCAAACTCAGGAATGCCTCATCTGATAAGCCGTTGTCATGAACAGATAAAAGCGATTGCAGACGATCGATGTTCATCTCCTCCGCAATGGGAATATCACGATCGCCGAAACATTGCCAGTATTCAAAAATAGGAAGTAAACACCAGCTCGCACCGGCATTCCAGTATTCAAAAGGATAGTCGTTATCATATTCGACATGCATAGCACGGTCTCCGTCTGAGTTAACACTTACCTGAATCGCATCATGCATGCCGTAAGCCATACGGGCATTGGCTTCGAAATCCGGGGCATTTCTGAGGAGAAATGAGATGTACCCAAGCTGAGCCTGTGTTAGACTCCCCGTATTCATGGCTGCGACTTGCAGGTTCACATTCGCATCAAGTGTGTAAATGCCTCTCCATCCCGGATTCCATTCGCCTGTCCACATCCCGTATAAACGAGGAGCACTGCTTCCGCTGCAACAGATCATAGCATATCGCCCCTGGTTGTAGACCTGTTCCATAAAAGCATGATTAATTCGGTTTGCGGATGCCTGTTGCAGTTCAATGAGTTGCAGATTATCGACATCTTTGTGTTTCTCGTCACCATCAAGAGCAAAACGTACAGCGTTAAATTCACGGGAATGCCATTCGGCATGTAATGAAAGTGCCTGCTCATAATCAAATGCACATTGTGCATGACTATACTTCTGCACGACCGACTGGGTGTGCTGTAACAACTCATCTACAAGGAAGTAGCTTGAACAGTCGGCAAAGTTCTCTATGCTCCCCATCTCGTGAGTTCGTCCCGAAGTTGTGATGAGGTATACGGCATCGGCATCATTGATCTGAATTGCCGGGTTTTGTTCCAACCCTACATTCATCTCCTCGTCTGTGTCTTCCAGCAAGATCCGTTCCTTCGTACCGTTAACAACGATAACTTGAGTAACACCTGCATATCCACCTTGGCTCAACTCACTCCCTATATAAGAGGGATAATGAACCACTTGAGCAAGATAACAGGCATCGGGATCTACCAGTTTTTTGTATCGAAGTGCACAAACTTCGGACATCCCGTTATGAGCCCCGTCCATATGTGAAATATCATCAAGCTGCAACACCATATTGATCTTCCGTCCAAGGTCAGAATGCTCCAGCTTAGTGATGGAAACATCATCTTTTCTAGATGTAAACGAAGTGCGTACCCACAAGCCATCGTTATCACGATATCTTACGCCCGTTTCGGCTGTTTCATAGTTCGTCCACCGTTCAAAGTCTGAAACTTGTTCTCTGTTTATCATGTTCAAGCGAAGCTGATGACCTGGATGGTAACAATAATAAAATGTTCTTACACGGGTCTGCCCATTGTTGTGCTTGATTTTCCATTGATCATTCTGTTCAAACACATTTTGTCTGGCTTCCTGCAATTGACTAGTCAGTTCTGGTGGTATCTCTCTAGGGTCAGCGGAAGGGAAATTGAACCACATATGTTGAAAAATAAAGCTATCGGAATAAGGTGAACCTGACGTAATATAGCCATTTCTTCCATTTCCACTTACCATGCCATCTCTCCAGGCGTGCCCCGGATTTACAGCGGGTATTTCGGTATAATGCAGAGCGTAATTGCCTCGATCATATAGATGAGCTCTCGTTTTTCCCAACTTCCTCTCCCCCTTTTTCCATTTCCCAATCAAGCTTTCATAGCTATAATTATAGGGATGAGCAATGGAGTTGTGTTATCACAAGAGCCGACCAAGTTCCGTTCATGATGTCGCATTATGACAGAGGAGAATAAACCATGAATCTGCCCCCGATAGATATTGATGATATGGATATCAAGTTAAAACTCGATGACCTTGTCCTTAACGTACTGTATGTAAAATTCGGTTATTTTCATCAAACGATGCCCAAACACAGCCACAGTCATGGCAGCTATGAGCTTCATTATATTCCCTGTGGAAAGGGTCTTCTTATCGCCAACGGGTTGCATTATTCCTTGACGCCCGGCACCTTGTTTATGACCGGCCCTGAGGTCGAACATGAGCAAATCCCGGATCACACGGACCCCATGGCCGAATACTGTGTTTTTTTTGAGATTGTATCTGGACCCAAAGCAATGGATATTCTCAGCAAGGGACTTCTCTCTAGATGGCTGCTGGATACGCCTTTCTGGATTGGCCCCGATCAGGAAAACATGATGTGTTTATTTGAGATGCTTGCTCGGGAAGTGTCACTCAAACATTTTGGTTTTCATCAGATGACAACAAACATACTTGAGATGATTGTGGCTCGGACGATCAGACACTATCACCAAGCCCCCACCGCGGTACTGAATGCACCGGTTAAAACACTAAATGATAGCAGGCTTGTGACCATTGAGAACAGTTTCTTATATGACTATCAATCCATAACACTGAAAAAGCTTGCGGATCAAATTGGATTAAGTACAAGGCAGACAGAAAGGACCGTGCGGAAGCAATATGGAATGTCGTTTAAGGACAAAAAATGGCAAGCGCGTATGGAGGCTGCAGCAAAGCTTCTGCTGACGACCGATTTGCCGATTCGAGAGGTAGCTATCGCGGCAGGCTTTTCAACACCAGAACGATTCAGTCATTCGTTTAAAAAATATTATTATCAGTCTCCCTCAAAATATCGGAGTGAGCGCCGTATACACGATATGAATTGAAACTCATCAAGATTTTGCTTTAATCCTAGATGTCATAAGCATTGCGGCAGGCTTTTTTCCCTTGACCAATACGATGCAGGTAATTAAATTCATCTACCTCTTTCGGTAAGCAACCTTATGAAATGCATTAATATAACGAAATATCGATTCACCATCATCATTTACGCGCTTGCTTCTACCCAATGGCAGTTTCATTGCCTGATACGGCTCTGGCACCATGCTATATTGATGAACATAGGAGGTCAGGACAAACCCGTTGCGTTGCCAGAACTGAATGCGTTTCAGATGAGCCTCCGTTGTCCCGGACTCCGCCTCGATAATTATGCCTTCGACCCCATATTCCCTTGTTACCCAAGCCCGGAGCTGTTTCAGCATCCATGTCCCTATACCCGATCCGCGCAACTTCTGTTCAACCGCGAGATAGTCGATGACCAGGAGGCGCTCCTCCCCCTCCCCCACCAGTCCAGTAACCGCCATAGCAACTACCTCCCCCTGATGCACGCCCATGTGTAAATAACCAATTCCACGATTCAGCATACTGCGGAGAATCACTTTTGTCTTCGCGCCGGAGGGAAAAGCTTCATGATAGATCCGCTCCATCCGCTTCCACAAAGCTTCATTCCAGGTCTTTATAGTTGTAAACTCTAATTCCAGCACTTTTATCGCCTCCAGATGGTTATCACAATTCCTGTCTCATGTTGTCGATCAACAGCGAGTTCTATGGGAGAACGCTCCCCACTTCAGACCTGCACGCACAGGTTTTTACTTGCTTACGATGATTCTGGACAGCATTCAGAGTCTGTTCCTCCCTCACCTTATCCCAAGCGCCGCGGTTCTTCTGCTTTTTTCATTGATCGTGATCCAATCCATAACATGCTTAATGAAGCAACTAACAGTAGCACAATAAGGGCTACAATAACAGCGGAAAAGGACTGATCAAACGCAAACCGTGCGGCTTGTTTCAATGTTTCCGAAGCAGATACAGTCAATCTTTCTGCTACGATTAAAGCTTCATCCAAACTATCTTTCACATTTACTGGAACATTCAATCCTGTTGGGATTTTCATGGTTAACGTGTACACAAGACCTGATAGACTGCCGATCATGGCTATTCCTGTAGCTCCACCAACTTCATATCCCACACTTTC
Organism: Paenibacillus amylolyticus; assembly: GCF_003719335.1. Taxonomy (GTDB): domain Bacteria; phylum Bacillota; class Bacilli; order Paenibacillales; family Paenibacillaceae; genus Paenibacillus; species Paenibacillus amylolyticus_D. Next base: position 25,061 of record NZ_RIAS01000028.1, on the reverse strand, counting down.
CATAGATGCAGCCATACCTGCTTTTTCATACGGAGCACTACTCATTATAGAATGAGATGCTACAGTCATCCCACCACCTAAGCCTGCTCCGAAAAGTGTCAGTCCAAATACCTGCCCAGCAATGCCTGAATCCAATTGTACAAGATAGATTCCCAACCCCACTGCTGTAAGGAATAGAACAGCACTCTTGATATAAATAACCTTGAAGCGATTCAAGAGCATTCCGGTCACTGGAGCTGCAATGACAGATGCAAAAGGGATAGTTAGCGTGTATACTCCAGATATTAGTGGACTGAAACCCTCTACCAATTGAAGCCGTTGCGTCACAATATATTGGATTCCCGTCATAGCAAATAAACCTACCAATGCTGTAATAAATCCTGTGGTAAACAGAGGTATCTTAAATAATGAAAGGTCAATAAGTGGGTCAGAACTTCTGTTTTGACGACGTATAAAGATAACAAGTGCCATTATGCCGACAGCAGCTCCAATTACTGCAAAAGTTACCGAACCTTCACGGCGAGTAAACTCCTTGATCGCATAAATAAGAGTCACCAAGGCAATCATAATTTGGATTGAACTGGTTAAGTCAAACTTTTTACTTCTATTCCCTTCATGTTTAGGACAAGCAGTATAGTTAGTGCAAATGCTAGTATTGCGATGGGTAAATTAATTAAGAATACAGATCCCCACGAGAAATACTCGAGAAGAAGTCCACCTACGATGGGTCCAAGTCCTGCACCTCCTGAGGCAATAGCGCCCCAAATACCAATAGCCAAGCCTAACTCACGCGGATCTGTAAAAGTAACTCTGACGATTGCCATGGTAGCAGGCATCATAATCGCTGCTCCAACAGCAAGAAGTACCCTTGCCGCTATCAAAACATAGGGGGTGGGAGCAAAGCCGCAGTAAGTGAAGCTATTGAAAATATAATCAAACCTATCGAGAAAACCCGTTTATAACCAAGTCGGTCTCCTAATGTCTCCATTGCGGGAAGCAAACCCGCCATAACAAGGGAGTAACCATTTAAATCCATAATTTTTGTGAAGCAGTCGCACCTAATTCATGTGTTAACGTTGGCATAGCCGTGTAAAGAATCGTCATATCCATGACGATAAGTAAGAGTGCACTGGATACAATGATTAAAATCATCCAGCGTTTGAATGTTGACATAAGTAATCTTCCTCCGTACGAATTATTTTAAACTTTTAACATATTGAACTATAATGTATAGGGTAACCCTATAGTCAACAAACAAATTCAGCGAATTTAATACATAGCTATAGAGGCATGGAGGATAGAAAAATGTCGAATATATCAAACGAATATTTCACAACCAGTGAACTAGCTAAAACTTGCGGAGTGACTAAACACACCCTTTTTCATTACGATGATATTGGACTGTTAAAACCTGAATTTGTCAATTCTAAAGGCTACCGTTATTATTCCGTTCAACAATGTCTTGTACTTGATTTGATTATTGTGCTCAAAAAAGCCGGGAGTTCACTAGAGGAAATCAAGGTGTTTCTTCAGAAGCAAAATACGCCTCTATTCATAAATATGTTAAAAGAAAAACAGGTGGAGTTAGAACGAGAACAACGTAGAATTAATCAAATGCAAAATATTCTGACAAGTGCCATCAAGATGACTGAGGAAGCAACATTAGAATTACGAAACTCACCAAAAATTCTGGAATGCCTAGAGGAATATTTCATAACTACCAAACTGGATATAGGTGATGGTGATAAGGAGTTTGCCAAAAAATTAACCGAACATCGAGACTTTTGTGAAACACACTATATCGATCATGAATTTGCGATTTGGACGATTATAAGTAAAGACCGATTTGAATCCGGGGGCTATTATCCTGAATACATAGCTAACCAAATAAAGACCTCCATTCCTGAAGAAAAGATGTTGATCAAACCTGCAGGTTTATATGCAATTATAGATCACAAAGGGTCATACGATAGCATGCCACAAACGTATTCTGTCATTAAAAAGTTCATTGCACGTAAAGGAATGAATATAAGCGGAGATGTATATGCATTGGAACTGCACACCTATTGGACAGAAAAGAATCCAGACGACTATAAAATACGGATATTTGTTCAGGTATCACATTGATCTCTCCCTCATTTGCATGCCAGATGAATAACAAAATCCCCCCTTCATTTTTATAAGGGAGGATTAATGTTAAACGTTTAATATGTTCACTCTCATTTGACTCTAAAATGATTTGGAGCATATTTGCTGACAAGAGGTACAGCACTGAATAGATAAGCTACAGTCAACACAATTAAGGTAGCAGTTAACACCCAGAGCGTAGGCCCTAAAAACACCGCGACAACAATGCCTAATGAGATAAGACTGTTTACGATTGTAAAAAGAGGATGATTCGTATCCAATTCGGCGGTGTACGGCTGGAGCACATAGTACAACACTAGATGGTGTAATGAGAAAAAGACAGCCAGCGTGATAATCATAATCCAGATCGCAAGGTGTGAACCTACATTCCGTCCCTCAGTTAGTATGAGTATAGACACACTTATGACAGCTGCAAAACACAAGCCTAATTTTAGATTGTTGCTTAATAAATATTTTAACCTTAAAAGGAAATGTGGTCTCGCATCTTTGCGATAAAATGAATAACGCATTAGCGGCATATCGCAGTGGAAAAATAACACTTTACAGATTTGACTACCCACGGTCAGATTAAGCATAGCTAGTATGAGTAAAGGTGTAAATCTTCCAATGTAATCTAGAGAAATATGATCTTTGAAAATGAGTGCCAAGACAGACAGTAACAAGCCTAAGATCATAGTGGCTATTAAACGTCTGCGGAACGGTACCCGGAGAAGATTAGCGTGCCTCTTTAAAAAGAGTCCATGCAATTGCTCGTATCCCTTTTTGTCTAAGGTGCTCTGTGTCCTCTGTTCGACGACACGAGGGTTAGAAGTGGAAAGTTCGCTTAGGTCGTTACCTTTCGATTGGATCATTCGTTGTTGAAGATCAGCAATCATGATTTCTTTGTTTAACAATGGATCGGCGTAGGTAGTTACTGCTCGCACTGCAGCGGTATAATCCTTATGTTTGAGCAAAATATACCCAGCGACAGTCCCTGACAATACGATGATTGTCATAAGCCATCGTTGTTCAAATATCACAGCCCCGAATAAAGGGATGCTCCATGGGGTTAAAGGAAGGTAAGCAAGAGCTAGTGCGATTAACATCGTTAAAATCGTAGCCCAAGTTTTCTGTATAAGAACAATGCCTTTCCGCTGAAATATTTCCAGATGTAAAAACTCACATAAGATTCGCCAAAAAGTCATGATTCCCACGACCAGCAAGGTATGAATCATCGAAAAGTTAAAAAACACAGAGACCAGCGCAAAGGCCATCCCTTGATACACAAAAAATGTGGTATATCTGTGAAACATTACAGCCCGCATAAATCGAGTTGGCGCTATTCGCATAAATCTGATTGCAGTATACTTCATCTTGTTTGTTTCCAACACTTTTGCACTAGTTACCGCACCCATCACACCACTAATGCAAAAATACATATGAAGAATAAGTGCAAATCGCTCCGTATGATGATCTTGTGTCCATAAAAGTATGGGCAACGCGAGCATTCCCCAGAAGTAAAGTATACTCTCCAACAAACCAGCGCCAAGCATTAAAATAACTGCGATTGCACCTAATGTGCGTTTCGTCCGAAAAGCAGCGTATGTTTGGTCACGAATTAAAGTGCCTACCACCGGTAACCTTTGCATCATATATATTAAACGGTTGACTAGCGTGATTACCTGCAACTGCCACATGCGAGAAACCGTATTAAAGATTCCCTGCATCGGCATTCTCCTTCTGGGCACCCTGTTCGCTTCCATCGCGCAATAACTCAATAATTTGTGTTTCAAAGTCGGGTTGAGTGAGAATGTCAGGTGAAATCCGAGTCAAACTCCCATGATTTAAAATAACTAACTCGTCACACAAATCCGTTGCCAATTGTAATATGTGAGTTGAAAAAATGAGAATATGATCCTTTTTCAGATCACGCAGCAGTTGTTTCATTTCGCTCGCAACAATGACGTCAAATGAAGTCAAAGGTTCGTCCAGGAGAATCACTGCGGGTTTCATCAGTAAAAATAGCATCATTTGAACTTTATTTTTCATTCCATGTGAATACTGTTTAATGAGTTTGTGGCGGTCTTCTAGTGTCAGGTGCATCATATCGAATAAGCCATCAATGTCATTTCCTCGCCCTTCGATTACATCGGCGTTAACATCTATAAAAAATCGTACAAACTCATATCCCGTCAGAAACTCCGGTAGCATGGGCAAAGAATAAACATAACCTACATCATCGATTTCTAAGTGACGCGATGTTGATTCGTTAATGAGTTCCATTGTGCCGCTAACCGCCTGAATCTCGCCACCCAGACAATTGAATAATGTTGTTTTTCCAGCACCATTTCGTCCAAGCAGGCCATAGATTTTTCCCTTTTCGAACTGAAAATTCACATCACTTAATACGTTTTTCTCACCAAAACTCTTCCTTAAATTCTGTAATACCAGTTTCATTGATTAACTCCTCGCTTTCAAAGCCATTTTTCTCGTTCATATACGAATTGATTAATTGTTTAGTTTTCATACCTATCAATCCCTTCAAATTATTTTCATAAAAGGATAGCCATTAACATCCCTTTAGAAGGTAAATCGTCTTAATGAACCCAATAGCTAATCTTGGGAAATTAGACAATCACTTATCTTGTATTCGATCTTGATTTATATTATTCCTTGTTGTATCTGCGAATAAAAGAAAACGAACGATCGAATGATAGTCCGCTTATCCAAGTTGTTGAATTACTAGTTCCTTCCATATAAACCACTTATAGCTGTAACTTCACTAGTAAATTGTTGGAACCATTCCCCCGTCCATACGGATCGGTGAACCTTTAAATGGCGTTGCATAAGGGCTGCATACAAATGTTGCTAGTCTTCCGATCTCGCTTGGTCTAATGAAGCGCTGCAACTCGGATTGTGGAAGATTGGCCGCCATGAACGTTTTTTCTTTCTCATCAAAGGTCAGACTCTCATCCTGAATGACACTCTCGATGATCTGCTTTACGTTCTCCGAGAGGGTTGGTCCAGGCAAGAGCGTATTGACCGTTACTTCTGTGCCTTTTGTCAATTTACTGAGACTCTTCGATAAAGAGAGCAGCATAGATTTGGTTACAGCATATTGCGGCATATGTCCAGGCATTACAGCTTCTTCACTGGCAATAAAGATGACCCTTCCAAAGCCGTTGTTCAGCATGGTTGGCAAATAAAATTTGGTCAGCGCGTTTGCGGAAAGCACGTTCGTCTGAATATATTTTTCCCATACCGTGTCGTCTATATTGTAATAGGGCATGATTTCGTAAATCCCGGTGTTGTTGATCAAAATATCAATCTGTGGGAACGTTTTGAACAAAGCTTCACGTTCAGTAGCGTTGACAATATCGGCAGCCGCATTTTGAGGAGAAGTGTTCGGATAGGCAGATTTGATTTCGCGAACGACTCGTTGTACCTCTTCAGCACATCGTCCATTGATAAGTACGTTGACCCCTTCTTGAGCCAACTCCATAGCAATTGCTCTACCGATTCCTTTGGTCGATCCTGTCACCAATGCTGTTTTGTTTTTTAATCCCATATCCATAAACCATTTCTCCTTTTTCTGTCTAGTTGGCTTCTAGTTGAATGTAAAGAATACTTAACTTATTTACTTGTAAATGTATTGCTAGCTTGCCTTATCTCTCCACATGTTCGCTTCGCCAATGAGCAGGTGTTTCCCCTTCCCAAGCGCGAAATGCACGGTAAAATGAATTCTGGTCTTCATATCCGATCAGGAATGCGATTTCCTTGATATCAAGCGATAAGTCTGCCAAGTACATCCGTGCTTGTTCATGTCTTGCCTGGGTGAGCAGATGTACGAAACTTGTTTTTTCATCCATTAATCTGCGCTGCAAGGTGCGGTTACTCATGCCCAATTCTTTAGCCACCGTATGTACCTCCGGACGTCCGGCACTTAAGCTGCGCTTCATGATCCATTTGACCATGTCCGACACGGAACGATTTACTTTATGTTCATGTAGCGTATGATCCAGTGAGGGGCCCAAAATCTCAAGTAACTCTTCATTGTAGGTGAGAAAAGGAATATCCAGGTCTTGTCGATGAAGCGTCAACCGATTGCCAATAGCATCTGTCCGGATCGGGCAGCCAAAATAAGCTTCGAGAGCTTTTACATCTCCCATCGGCTGGGTAAATTCTACCGCACTTGCAATAAGAGGCCGTCCTGTTCCCTTCCGTCCCAATTCAAGCAGGAATGCTAATGTGATGCCGACTAGTAATGGCGGACAAGTGTGATCGGTGACGATCCACTCGAGATCGATTGTACAACTCTCCCCCGCCTCAACCATCTTTAATTTTTCGGGAGGACAGAGTTGTTTATATCGAGCCATCCGATGCAATGCATCACGGTAATCTCGGGCATGATATGTGGCTAATATCGGCGGCGGATACTTTGTTACTTCATAAACGGTTGCCAGTTTGATGATCCCTTGGGCAATATCGCCTGTGAGGTCGGAGTACGCTTGCCAAATAGCATAATATTGAGCGGTATTCACTGTCGTTTCTGAAATGATCGTAAGCGGTAATCCGGCTTTGCGAGCTACATCATATGAGGCAATCCCTAGCTGCCGCAGCCCTTCCCAGAAGCCTTGCGGCATTTTAATACGGTCGTAGGAATCGGATGACATTCATTTGCACCTCCTTCTGCTGAATGACACACTCGAATAACAAATCTTCCTTGTCTTCGTTGACTCACGAATAATATGATACCCTTAACTTTCTGATATGTAACTAGCACAGGGTGACAACAGACTAACGAATTACGCCGTTTTATAAACCATGTCCAGGTCATTGTACGATCCGTCCTTCGAATATACTTCTGAGATACATAAGTCACTCACCCGGTGTGTTGTAACTGCTATGAAGGATGTAATATTCCGACCTGATATACATAAAAAGGACCCGCCTGTATGTGACAGACGAGCCCTTGAGTTGAGCTTTAAAAGGAATATTTTTTCACCTTTTTAATGTGCCCGATAAAATTTGATAAAAACGTTCCCTATCAACTTCTCGGGAAATCTCCACGTTTCCATTAGGAGCTGCTCTAAACGAAGTCCCTCCCATCAAAGTCTCCTCCTGGGTTTCCACATGGACAAAACCTTTCTCGAATTGACAAACTTCAGGATAAAATATACTAACGGCCGCGAGTGGGTCATGCAGAGTCAGTTTGTTCGAACTTTTCAGCCACGAATTGCCAAAATCAAATACGGCTTTCATCAACTCCGAATTGGCAAGAAAAAGCTCCCCTGCTCTGGACGCTTCTATAGTCAATCGATCTGTAATTTCCAGTGTGATGGCTCGGTGAGCCGCTATGTTGGAAGCAAAAACAATTTGAGATGCGAGCGGATCAGCCCAGGAGTTCCAATTGTAATAGGCTTCAGGCAATTCTTCATGACCGAAATATCCATTCATCACATAAAGCCCCTTTAACAGGGATGGGGCATCAGGATAGGTGTTAAACAACGTGGCAATATTCGTCATGTTTCCAATGCCGAGTAATATAATTTCATGTGGATTAGACCGAATCATCTCATACATAAATGCAGGTGCATCCGATTTTTCATAGATATGGTGCTCCCAGTTGGACAATGCTGTCGCACCATCCGGGGTTGGATAAACAGGAACTGGCTGCAAAGTTGTATCCGATCCGGCAATAATCGGAATATTCCGCCTAACCGTTTTACAAATGGCACTTGCAATGGCCGCCCGCTTTTCCGGTTCTCCACACACGGTTGTAATGCCAACTAAGTTACACTGTGGTTCCTTTAATAAATATGCCAGACAGATCGCATCATCTATATCCCCGCCAATATCGGTATCAAGCAGTACTTTTTCCATGTATTAATCCTCCTGTATTTAAAATTAGTTATACAAGAGAAAAGTGCAAATCCCCATGCTGCACCTCCAACATTTGATATGCCTCAGTTTATCATAAATCATTAGACAGATATCCAATTGTGTGCACTTGGCTGATGCCCTTTGCAAAATCTGTTGTTCTTATGTTCCTTCCCCTAATCCAGCAAGATAATGTAGAATAAAGAATAGTCATTATGGTTCTTTGCTGCACAGGGGGAAACAATATGTTGAGGGAAAAGTTTTCAAAAGAAAACGCTTCTATTTTTCAGAAGTTGGCGCTTGGTCTTGTTTTGATGTTTGTACTAATCATCCTGATCTTCTGGTGGATTTATCGATTAAACGTAGACGAAATTCAGCGTGAGCTGCAGAAGAATAAACTTGGAGAAGTACGTTTCATGTCCTCCCAGCTGTCTAACCAATTTGAGCAGGTATTAATGAATGCGCTAACATTATCCGAGGATCAGTCGGTTAGAGGGTATACGTATGCCCTCACTTACGGGAATGATTTTGCTAAATACAAAGCCAAGCTGGAGCTGATGGAGAAACTGGCCCTTAACAGTGCTTCAACCGCATGGAACAATACAATCATTTTGTATTATCCGGATGAGAAGGCTACCGTATCTTCGGATCGTGATTTTTCATTTCAGCCGTTCGTCATGTCCAAAGATCCGCTGGATAAATGGATGTTACATATGAACAAGGATGGTACGGGGTATTACTCGCATCTAACCAAGGGACATCGAGGTCCGATGTACATTGAGATCCGAATATCACTCGAAGTGTTGCAGAAAATGATGTCTGAATATACTTCCGGGACACCAATGCTGTATGATTCGCATTTTAAAACAGCAATCCGGGGAGCACGCTCCCCACAACTTGCCGAAGCTGACGCAAAGGTTATTCCACAGATCAGAGATGATAGCGGTTTCTTCGAAATTGCATTTCAGGATCAAAATTATTTCATCAGTTATATGAAAGCAAGTATTCTCGATCTGTACTTTATTGATTACCATCTCACGAATCAGTTGCAGCAGTCTATCTCACGTAACAATACGTTGTTTGTGTTGGCCCTCGTGGCGATGCTTCTGCTCTCTCTACTGTACACGCTGGCGCTGCGGAATCAGATCCAACAACCGGTTATTCGTCTGCGCAAAGCGATTGATCGTTTTGACCGGGGAGATTTCTCAAGTCGGGTTGATGAAACAAAGACTCTCGAATTTCGAATATTAGGTCGATCGTTTAACCGGATGGCCGAGAATACCCAGACATTAATAGAGCAGGTGCTGCTTGGAGAGCTTTCGGTCAAAGAGGCCCGGTTGAGGCAGTATCAAGCCCAGATTAATCCACATTTTCTATACAACTGTCTCAACTATATTCAGAGTAAATCCAGTGTAAAGGACTATGAATCTGTAACCGCCATGACCCTGGAACTAGCTGCCTATTGCCGCTACATTCACCGCATTGAAGATATGGATACCACGCTTGGTGAAGAGCTTCGGTTTGTGAATCATTACATGTCTATCATACATATGCGAAAAAAAAGTATTACCTGTGAGATCCATGTGCCAAAGCAGCTTCTATCCATACGGATCCCTCGTATGATCCTGCAACCGCTCGTTGAAAATGGAGTCAAACACGGGATAGAGCCTTCGATGGGTCCCGGAAAAATTACAATTCGGGCAGAGCAGGATCAGGATTCCATACGTATCACAGTTGCAGACAATGGCGTAGGCATGCCTGCAGAACGGCTTGCACTCATCAGTGAACATATGGATGAATTAACGCGTCCAGAAGAACAGATTGGAACAGGAGTTCGAAATGTAAATCAGCGAATCAGGCTTACATATGGCAAACGGTCGGGCTTGTCCATTCAATCCGGCTTATACGAAGGGACCTCGTGCATCATTACTATACATAAGGAGGATATTGCAGATGCATCAGATTCTGTTAGTTGACGATGAATCCTATGTGATTGACGATCTAGAGATCTCATTCCCGTGGGATCAATACCGTATTGAGCGTATTCACAAAGCATACTCCGGCATGCAGGCATTATCTATTATGGAGGAACAAACGGTAGACATGGTGATCACCGATATTTCCATGCCTGTCATGAACGGACTTGAACTGATCCGGCAGATCAAGGCGATAAAGCCCAATCTGCCCTGCATTTTGCTTACGGGTTATGCCGAGTTTGAGTATGCTAAAGAAGCGACGAAATATGGTGTTGTCGAGTATTTATTGAAACCGCTGGATGTCGAAAAACTGGCATCCTGTCTGGAACAAACAGTGCTGTCCATTGAAGAGCAAATTCGTAAGGCCTTGTCCTATGAACAAGCCCTGAACTCCTTTCATGAGCACCTGCCTTCGCTGAAGGACAGGTTACTGAATCAACTGATTGAAGGTAACCACTATGCAGAAGATATTCTGAACGACAAGTTGCAACATTATCATCTCCCCTTCCATGCCCAAGATGAAGTACAGCTTGTTCTGGTGCGGCTGGAAGAGCATTTCACCAAGTATACGACGACCAGTTTGCAATTGTTTGAATACGCTGTGACCAACATTGCATGTGAGTTATTCAATACGGCTTTTTATACCTGGCACTGTAGGGATCATTTCGATTATCTGGTCTTTTTATTAAAGTCTGCTGGACCTGACAACAACGAATTGCATACTTCACCAGAGACGAATCACAGTGAGCAACCCATGAAGCAAAATCAGGATCTCACCCATCTTTCCTTGCAATTGCATCACAATGTTAATGAATACCTGAAAGGTGGAATTTCGGTTATTCTTAGCCATGGAGGTAGACTCCAGCAAGATATTCGTGACATGTATGAGCAAGCCCTATCGGCTCTCAAAAAGCAGGTAGGTAACGGCACGGGATACTTCCTTTCCCTTGAGGAAAGTTATCGCCCCGTATCCATTCGTTCTTTGCATATATTATATGAACCCCCAACCTTCAATCATTTACTTGAAACAGGACAATGGGAAGTATTCAAAGAACGTCTACACCGAATTAAGATCGGATATAGTGCGCTACCTGAACAAACCGAAGAACATCTGGACGAGATTCAGATTGTATTGTTATCGGCCTTTCATTACATTGCCCACAAAAATCAAGCGCTGTTGTCCGATCTGGTCGGAAACGAGTGGGTTCCACGTGTGCCTTTTCGATCAGTATCCCAACTTACAGATTGGGCTGATAACATACTTGATAGTCTGCGTCTAAAGCTGGAAGAACAGTCATTTGATGAGCAACATGACGTCATTCATCAGATCAAGACGTTTGTTTCGGCGAACTTGCATTCCCTCAGTCTTCAATCGATCGCAGATCATGTATCCTTGCACCCGGTGTACGTCTCCAAGCTGTTTAAACAACTTCAAGGCATCAGTTTGAGTGAGTATATTTTAAGTGTGAAAATGGATCTTGCACTCTACCTACTAAACCATTCGCAGGATAAGGTATATGAGATCTCAGAAAAACTGGGGTATGCCAACTCCCAATATTTCATCAAGGTGTTCCGTGATAAATTTGGGATGACACCGCAGGAATATCGGGAGCAGTAAAGCAGCGTACCATGAGAAAGTTAACGTAAAACAAAGTAAAAAACCGCGCTTCATGTACAAAGGTAAAGGAAACCACTTGTACATGAAGTGCGGTTCGTTTTTTTATTTTATCGTATCATACCATGCGTTGACTTCTTCGGTAATCTGTTTGCCTCCAGAAGACATGTACTGCTGCGCAAAAGTATCAAATTCATCAATCGGCGCTTGACCATAAATGATTTTGTTCAATACTTCTTTTTCCAGCTTGGTCAGCAAATCGCCTCTGGCAACCTGTGTTTTCGTTGGAACACCCGTGAACATTTGAGGCATTACAATATCTTTTTGATCAATAACAATTTTGGCTGCTTTAATCTGTTCAGGGATTCGGTCCGCCAGGTTTTTCTCATACTGAGTGGTCGGCTCTTTACCATTCGCAAGATCAGCTAGCGTATTCATCATGAGGTTAGGAATGATCGCTCCATCAAACGTAAGTGTATAACGGATCGCATCGATCCAGCCGCCCGGAATTTTATCGCTTTGCTGCTCTTTGTATACCTCGCCGTCAGGACCGATATCATAATCATAGCCTTTGGCAAACCCGTGTACGAATGTTGTACTTTCCGGATTAGCCCAGTGATCAAACAGATAGTTCTGATATACAAAGAATGCGTCTTTGTGTTCCATATCCTTATTGATCAGAACAGCACCCGTACTGATTGGTGTTCCGTGCCGTCCCATTTTACCGCCAGGACCAGCAGGAAGTGGATATGCTTTATATTCAGCACCTGGCACATTTTGCTGCAGATCCGGGATTGGCCAGCCTGTCATCCAGTATGGACCAACGATAATACCAGACTTCCCTGCAGTGAATGCTTCAGCGGCTTTGGGCTCATCATACAGCCCTGCTTCTTTATCAATGTAACCTTTCTCCATCCACTCTTTCATCTTCTCCAGTGCCGGTTTCATCTCAGGTTGGATAGAGCCGTATGCAAGTGAACCGTCTGCTGCTTTATTCCACTGATTCGGCATCGCCCCAAACATGCCAAAGATCCAGCCGGAGTCTGCCATCCACGTGTTCAAATTGTTTTTGAACCCTACAGAGAGAGCAACGGTATCTTTCTTCCCGTTTCCATCCGGGTCCTGATTGACGAAGGCTTCCATCACCGTTTCTAATTCATCTAATGTTGTTGGTGCTTTCAGATTCAACTTCTTAAGCCAGTCTTCACGAATGTACATCACTGGATCATTATTGTAAGCGTTCTCCAGAATGGGGATTGCCATTCGTTTACCATCACGGATGTAGGGATTCCACACATTCGGATCTTCCGCCATCGCTTTTTTATACGTATCCGAAGCATATTTATCGAATAGTTCTCCTGCATCCACGAATTGACCCGATTCAATTAAATCACTGATTAATGTTTGACTACCGCGGAAAGAGATAATATCCGGCATTTTCTGGCCTGATGTGAGCATCAGACGAAGTTTGGTCTGGTAAGCATTATTTTGTTCACTGACCGTCCATAAGTATTTAATGTCGATCCCCAGTGTATCGTGAGCCCACTTCGTATGAACGTTATTTTCAATATTTTCTCCATTTTTGAATTTCAAGCTGCTGGTGATCGGGAATACCGTGGAAATGGTAACCGGTTCAACATATTTACCATTTTCAAACGGTGCGGAATAAAATTCATTACTGTCGTTAGGATTTTTCTCGGATGTAGAATCGTTGCTGCACGCTGCGAGTACACCAGATAACATTGTAGCAGCCATCAACATGCGAAGCGGCTTTTTCCATGTTTTAAACACGTTGTCTCCCCCATATCATATAAAAATTTAGTTAAACCAGAATTGGTCTTACTCTTTAACAGCACCAAGTACAATCCCTTTAACAAAAAAGCGTTGCAGTAAGGGGTATACAACCAAAATCGGCGCCATGCCAATGAAAATCTGAGCCGCCTTGATCGTCCGTTGGGAGATGTTCTCCAGGTCTTCGGGACGCACGGAAACTTTACTGAAATCCTGCTGTACGATGATCGTCTGCAGGAAGGTGGCGAGAGGATACTTTTCGTGATCTGTCAGGAAAATCAAACCATCGAACCAGGCGTTCCAGTGCCCCACCATGGAGAACAGGGATAGTGTAGCGATGGCTGGCATCGACACAGGTAAAAAGACGGAAATCAATGTTCGAAAGTAACCCGCACCATCAATAAAAGCTGCTTCTTCCAGCTCTTTAGGCACATTGCGGAAGAAATTTAACAACAGGATCATATTCCAGACAGATACTGCTCCGGGAAGAATAAGTACCCAAATCGTATTGAGCAAATTAAGCTTCTGAATAAGAATGTAGAATGGAATTAAGCCTCCACTGAATAGCATCGTAAACACAAAATACCAGGTATAGATGTTACGACGTTTAAAGCTTCGATTTTCGCGAGATAACGGATACGCTGCCAGAATAACAACAATCATACTGAGAAGTGTGCCCAGCACGGTTCGCTGTACAGCAACCCACAGGGAACGGATAAAGTTTTCATTAGCCAATGTTTTCTCATAAGCATCAAAAGTAAATTCAACCGGAAAGAGTCCGACCAGATTGGCATTGGCAGCTGCCTTACCGCTGAAGGAGACCGCGAGAATGTGGATCAACGGGATAATACAGAGTAACGATAACAAAATTAAGAACGTATAGTTAAACACGGTGAAAACTTTGTAGGGTTTTGTTTTATGATACATGCCGTGAGGTCTCCTTTCTAGAAAATACGGTAATTCGCAAATTTATAAGCTGCACGGTATGCGAGCACAATCAGAACGAATCCGACAACCGATTTGAAGAGCCCAACTGCAGCCGAGAATCCAAACTTTCCATCGATGAGACCTACCCGATACACAAAGGTATCAATGATATCACCCTTATCGTAAACGAGCGGATTATATAGGTTGAAAATCTGGTCGAATCCTCCGTTCAAAATGTTTCCAAGGGACAACGTTCCTACGACAATCATGATGGGAATGAGAGCAGGAATCGTAATGGACCAGGTCTGTTGCCAACGGCTCGCTCCATCCACTTCAGCAGCTTCATATAGTGCCGGATTAATGCCTGCCAGCGAGGCGAGAAAAATGATTGCGCCGAACCCGAATTCTTTCCAGATATCACTGGTGACCACAACGATTCTAAACCAGGTACCTTCTCCGAGGAAAAAGATAGGTTCAAGACCAAACACGGCCCCAAGAAACTGATTGATCATGCCTTTTGTTGCCAGCATGTCCAGCAAAATTCCGCCTAGAATGACCCATGACAGAAAGTGCGGCAGATAAACGAAGGTTTGTATACTCTTCTTGAACGTTTCCTTCCGTACTTCGTTGAGGAGTAATGCAAAGATCAATGGTGCAATCAGACCTCCAATCAGTTTCATTCCCGCAATAATTAACGTGTTCCAGATTACCTGCACATTCTCCGGCATGCTGAACAGAAATTGAAAATGTTCCAGGCCGATCCAAGAAGACTTGGCAAACCCGAGCCAGGGTTTGTAATCCTGAAAAGCGATAACCAATCCGCCCATCGGTATGTACGCAAATATGAACGTCAAGATGACTGCTGGCAGTAGCATAAGATCCAGTGCCAGTGTTCGCTTAAAGCCTTTTTTGCGTTTGGTGCGCCGGGGACTCGGACGAATCACATCGGCTTGCGTGGGTGTGGTGGCTTTTGCATTACTCATTCGTGTGCTACCCTTCTTTCTCTATGTTCTGCAGAGATAAGCATCATACTCTGTTGTATCTCCGTACATTTAGTATAGATTCGCAACTTCCAAGTCAACATGATAAAACGATAGCTTCGATAACAAATTGTTAATATGACACGTTCGTTGAACGAAAATAACCCTCATACAATGGATTTTCACTCCACAAGTATGAGGGTTTTGATTTTACAGGTATTATTCACCGAAAATGACTTCACATGCTTTATTTATGAAGTGACCTCCGCCACCTACTGGAACGACGATCGTATCAATATCTTGGTTTTGTTCTAAAATTTCAATGCCTATCGTCCCTTGTCCACCATAAATATCCGGATCATCGTAGTAAGGATCGATATACGTTAAATGATGTTCATGAATGTATTTCATGCCGAGCATATGAGCCTCGTCAAAATCTTTACCTAATTTCATCACTTCTGCCCCCAAAATCGTTCATTTTATCAATCTTTCTTTGGGCTGTCGTTTCGGGAACAATTACCTTGACGTTATGAATTCCGAGAATAGAAGCCGCGTAGCTCACAGCACTACCGTGGTTACCTGAAGAAATGGCGGCAACGCCTTTGTTTTTTCTTCCTCGGATAGCGTCATCATTTTGTTTAATGCGCCTCGGATTTTAAAGGTCTTTGCTCGTTGAAAGGACTCCAGTTTGAAAAAGTATCTTCTATTCAGATCGCCTTGATAGAACGACTCTTCAAGTGGTGTTGGCTTCAGATGTTTCTTGATGCGATCATATGCTTGAAACACATGTTCATAGTTAAAAGTCATTTCAAATTTTCCCTTCCAAGTCAATTTTAATGCCTAGATTTCGCTCCTCAGCATTCTGTAACGCCATTTTTGCTGCATATATATCCAGAATCGCCATACCTGTCGCATCAAATATGGTGATTTGTTGGTTTGATGTTCTTCCCTCTATTTTCCCTAAAATCAAATCGCCGATCTCACCGCATATATGGCTTTCTGTAATCTTGCCTTCTTTTAGCGGTATTTCAATCTCGCCCACATGTATACAGTGTTCTCGATCATCTACATACAAACGTGCTTGTGATATCAGCTTGGAGTCAACCTCCTGTTTCCCCGCCATATCTGCACCGATGCAAGAAAGATGTGTACCTTCTTTTACCCATTCCCTCTTAATGATCGGCGTTCTGGATGATGTGACGGTGATGATAATATCACTGTTTTTTACAGCTTCTTCTAACGATTCTGCTACTTCAAACGTAACGTTCTCTATGTTCGTACAAAATTCAGATTGAAGTCGGTGTGGTAAGGTGTTTACAAAAGATATCAGCTTTTCTTGGTCCCTGGCGGCAACACAAACCGTTTTCAAGTTCGGAAGCACAGACAAGGCACAAGCGATTTGGAAGATCGCCTGATTGCCAGAGCCTACGACAAGGAGAGTTTCAGAGTCCGTTCTAGCCAAGTATTTTGCTCCGATTGCTCCCGAAGCACCTGTACGTATGCCCGTAATAAAGGATGCCTCGGTTATTCCGAAGGGTCTGCCTGTTTCGGCATCAAATACGTTTATGAGCCCCGTCAACGTGGGAAGCTGCTTCGCTTCATTCTCGGCAAACCATGTGATCGTTTTATGTCCAAATACCTTATCACTCTTCAGGTATCCTGATTTGATATCCATATCTGCCTTGCCTGGAACAAAATCGTAGAAGATTGTCGGCCAAGTCTCCGTGTTATGTTCACTCCTAGCCTTGTATACTGTTTCTACTAGGTGTATCACCTGCGGTACATTCAATCCTTGTCTGACATCGTTATCACTTAAAAATCGCACCTGGTATGCCTCCTTCTTTATCAAAAAAAGCATTGAATCTCATCCCTCCTACATTATGTAGGCCCTAGTGGGGAGTGAGACTCAATGCTTATCATCGTTTTTACCCGGGGATAAAAACAAGCATGATATAAAATTTGTAGCTTTATTTTAGCTGAACTTTGTTGAGAATACAACGATTATTCAGTTAGGCAACCGTGAGACATAGGAATGCGGGACTTGGTGAGTGAAAGGAAAGGTGTTGAAGTACACGGGTAACATCTGTTTGGCTTAAAATCATTCCTCGCAACTGTTTCGCCTTCGGTTTCCCATGGGTTTACATAACTTTAACTATGGTGATAATTCATCATATATTCTGGTTGAAGTCGAACGTATATATTATCCTTTACGCCGGGCTGTCCTTTCGATTGCATCAACAACTGTTTCGAACAGTTGCTTGGGAAGATCATGCCCCATTCCTTCAAGTAACATCAATTCTGCATCATTGATAGCTTCCGCCGTATCTCTACCGCAAGCGGGAACAAACATCGGATCCTCCACACCATGAATCACTAAGGCTGGAACCTTAACTTTTGCCAGTCGCGTCCGTCGATCACCTGAAACCGCAATTGCAGCAATCTGTCGCCCGACACTGCCCGGATCATAAGCTCGCTGTATTTCCTCTCGAATGAGCGAACGATACTCGTCTTCCTCAAACGCGTGACCTGTACCGGCAATACGTTTGGCAAAAGCTACGCTTTGGGCCAAATGTCCCCCTTCATCCTCCATCGGATTCGGTGCTGGCCGAGTCATTAACGCCATGACTTCCGGGGATGTCGGTGGAAGCTCGGGATTGCCTGTAGTTGACATAATAGAAGTAAGCGAGAGGACACGCTCAGAATATTGGCTGGCCACAAGCTGCGCAATCATACCACCCATCGAACGTCCAACAATATGGGCTTTTGATATTCCCAGGGCATCTAACAATCCAATCGTATCGTCAGCCATATCATCAAGAGTATATGGAAGATCAGGGAGTTTTCCCGACATGAGTGTATTGGCAAGTGCTTCGAAATCTAATGTTGCATGATTGCTAAAATGTGTAGATAAACCCGTATCTCGATTATCAAAACGAATCACTCGAAATCCTCGTGCAGCTAACATCTCACAGAATGGAACCGTCCAACGAATCATCTGTGTGCCAAGCCCTGCAATTAATAGAATGGCTTCATTCTTTTCGCTGCCATAACTGTCATAGGCAATATCAATATCGTTTACTTTTAACACTTTCATTATGATATGCTCCTCTATTCCTGCGTGAATGCATTACTGGCCAAAAACTTAATATAGTCTCTTATATCGGGTGTCCAATCATTGATCGATTCGTAAAAACGATTTTCATTCGCGGCATACAGTGCTCTCAAAGCCTCTTCGTATTGAGGGAAATCCCCCGCCATTGCTGTCATGAAATGATACGTTATTTCCTGCGCCGCACGAACTTTATTTCCGTTCTCCCCTGAACGGCGAGCCTCATCAATCAGTTTTCGCAGGGTTACCGAAGCGCCTCCGGGTTGAGCTTTAAGCCAGTCCCATTGCCTGGGCAGCAAAGTGACTTCACCAGATACTACGCCTAGTTTGGGGCGGCCGGCTCTGCGAACGGGTTGTTCATTCTCTTTCGTATCCGTTAAACATCCAGGCTTACTGTTTAGGCGGTTCAATACATCCTCTAGGCTTCCTCGAAAATCAATATCTATCGGTTTCCCAGTAAAATCGTCAAAAATAAGCAATTCAACAATTTCATTCTCTTCCAAGTTTTCTTTTACGACTTTAACAACGTCTTGTAATGTGCCTTTAGCGAAATGTTTTCTGCCTACAAAAGCAGTGCAGTTCATTTGGGTAGATGAATCATGCATGTTAACCCTCCTTTAATGATCTTCTATATGAATTATACCCGGGTAAAAATATAAAATCAATATTACCCGGGTATAATTCATATATCTGTACTTGGTCTTTTTTACATGAAAAAATCCCCTCACAGCAAAAGAGTGACTATTTCACTGACTGCCGTAGGAGAGCATATTGCATATATAAAATATAGTACTGTTAAAATTCCAATATAAATGTAAAATGACTGCCGGCAAATAACGCCGACAGTCATCCTTTCAGTCCGTAGTATTCTTCTCTTCATATTCGCTTGATATTTCTTTGAGCGATCTGATTTTACCATGAGGGTGCTGTTCTTGCTTACGTGACTTCCAAGCAGCTTCCTGCCTTTTCTTCTGGCGAGCCATATAAGATCTCCTCCTCAGGAAATGAGAATGGTACTACTTCTGTAGGATGTCATGAACAAGTCACTTTCATTCATACCAAGCTGTATTCTCTGCCTAGGATCAGGCTGTTATCTGTCATACATGAAAACTTCTCTTGTTACATTAATTAGGATTGATTTAGCCATTCTGCCTCCAATGCATCCCAGTTAGGCTTAGGTACATCCTACCTTGACCTACATTCAGCAAAGGCTTCTTTATGAACATCCCACGGTCTGCAAACTGTGCAATGCACTCGAACATGAACCCACAGAATCTGAAAACAACTTCATCTCTGATGCAGTATTAGCCGCTGATATTAAACCTGGGCACCCCTTTTCAGTACGATCTTTTCAACAGAATAAGGTTTTACTTACAGGCGCCACTGGCTTCTTAGGTGCATATCTTGTGAGGGAATTGATTCAAACTAATCCTCATATTCAAATATATTGTTTAGTTCGTGCTAGAGACGAAAGACACGCTTTGAAGCGCATTCAAGTCAGCATGGACAAGTATCAGCTCTGGGAGCTGTACGAAAACATGCCGAAGTACGACTCTTCCAATACACAAAATGCTCTGGGTCCTTTAGGGATTCATTTTCCGGAAATCAACACCAGTTTGATGAAACGTTATTTTAATTATATGAAAAATGTCGGATACCTGGAAAAATGCTAGAAAAGGAAAATGCACGATTGTTGGAAAGACTTAAACTGCACTCCTGTAGTTTAATGGTTTTGAAACGAAGGAGTGCAGTTTAGATTCGCGGCTGATGCTATCCCGCAGCAATTGAACCTGACGTAATCAGTTGTAAAAAATGAGGGAAATCTTCGGCCACTTTTGTAACCTCTTCAAATTCAGGTTCTTCCCCGTGTACAACTGCACCAGTTTCATTGGATAGATCAATGGCATAAAAGGAATAACCATCATGAACCGACATCATAATCGGCAGATACTGATCCCACCAACTCGTGATTTCGGATTTCCACACATCATCGTTTGCAGCTGCTTCCAGGCTGATTAATTCATATTCATTCCAGTGGAATTCCGAAATGGAACTGTTATTGTAGTCAGCTTCGCACAGGAACCAGGTCTGCTCGCTAGATGTCATGCATTGGCTGACCAAACGCAAGAATGAGGCATACTCGGCGGGAATAATCTTGTATCTGGCGATCCATTGTTGATTCAGCTGGAGTTCAGGTTCTGACTTCAGGGTTATCATCCAACCGCTTAGCTCAGCCCATGTTATAAAATCCAGAACGACTTTATCCATACCGCACCTTCTCTCTAAGAAGATTACTTCCGTGCAATCCAGCGCTGCAGCACCGGGTCAAACATCATCTTTAAAATAGAAATGTTCGTGATGGATTGAATCCATTCCTGCCAGCTTACCCGTTTTTTTGTGGTAAAAGGCAAAGTTATGATTCAGCGGCAATCGCAGCAATTGATAATTGTGATCTCGGGGTAAAGAATGGATTTCTTTCACGGCCTCCTCCCTCGTGCTGTACATGCCGATGGGAAAAAAGTTAGGAAAGTGTGCAGAGACATCTGTTGCGAATATTCCCCAAACGAATTCAGTCAATGGATTTCATCTCTTTTCTGTAAATGATCAGCTGCTGCTTGCTCAATGGCCATTCCTTTCGTGTACCGTTCCATAAATCGGTTGAACCCGTTCACATCAGTAATGTCCGGATCAATCCTCAGTGCTTCGACGTCTTTAAATACTTTCAGATGGAGGAAATCTGTCAAACTTTCGTTTTTCTCCTTACAAACCATATAGGAAGCCAATACGGCTATACCCCATGCACCGCCCTCACCAGCAGTCGGCATGACAGATACGGGAACATTAAGTGCAGCTGCACACATTTTCTGGCCAGCTAAGGGGGTCTTGAATAGTCCGCCATGTGCCAAGATCTGGTCAACCTTTACATTCTCCCTCTGCGTTAAAATGTCCATTCCGAGCCTTAATGTGCCAAACGCACTGAACAGATGCGTCCTCATAAAATTAGCGAGTGTAAAGCGGCTCTCGGGAGAACGAACAAATAACGGACGCCCTTGAGTCATACCGGTAATTTTCTCTCCCGAATAATAACCGTAACTTAGCAAACCGCCGCCATCTGGGTCTGCTTCGAGCGCTTTATTAAACAGAACATGGAACAAGTGACTGACGTTAGCTTTATATCCCAATGCTTCATAAAATTCATGAAAGAGTCTGATCCATGCATTGATATCACTAGTACAATTGTTGGCAAGAACCATACCAACAGGACTTCCATCAGGTGTAGTCAAAATGTCAATCTCGGGGTACATCCCTATATCTTTATCCAGAACAATCATAGCAAAAATAGATGTTCCTGCGGATAGACTGCCGCTACATGTATGGATACTGTTCGTAGCCACCATGCCTGTTCCTGCATCCCCTTCCGGAGGGCAGAACGGAATACCGGCTTGTAGATCGCCAGACGGGTCGATGAGACGTGCACCAGCTTCATGAAGATAGCCTGCATGTTCACCAGCCGAATATACAGAAGGTAAAAGATCTTCTAGTTTCCATGGGTAAACTTTATGCCTAATTAATTCGTTAAACTGCTCGATCATCTCTTCATTGTATCTTCTTGTCGCAGTATTGATCGGGAACATACCGGAGGCATCCCCTACACCGATTGCTTTATTGCCTGTTAGAAGAAAGTGCATGTAACCCGACAACGTTGTCATATAGTTAATGTTCCTTACATGTTCTTCATCGTTTAAGATGGCTTGGTACAGATGCGCAATACTCCAGCGCTCCGGAATTTTATATTGGAATTCCCGGGTTAAAAATTTTGCTGCAGTACTCGTTGTGAGGTTACGCCAAGTACGAAATGGAACTAACAATTCTCCCGTGCTATCCAAAACAAGATATCCTTGCATCATGCCGGATAGTCCGATGGAGCCTATGCTGCTCAGCGTTACTCCATAATGCATCATAACCAGCTGCTTCAGTTGAGCGTACACTTCTTGCAACCCTCGAATCATCTCATTAGGGTGATAGGTCCAGTAATGATTGTTCCATTGATTTTCCCATTCGTAGCTGCTGGAAGCAATGATTTCAAACTTGTTATTGATCAGAACAGCCTTGATCCGGGTTGACCCAAATTCAATGCCAAGCGAGGTTTCTCCGCCGACAATCGTTCGTTTGAGATGTTGATCCATTATGGGCTTTGCACCACCTTTTACTTAAGCTTGGTGTGATAATAACATGTTTACAACACTTTGTATATTGGATAAACTAAGTTTTGTCCATGAGAAGTAATAAAGACATCCCCAATTTTCACCTGCCTAGAATGGATGTAAAACAACATTTTTGGCATATGAAAATAAGACATGTCTCATAAAAATACGATTCTATTTAATTTATGGAACGCTCATGTTTTATATTAGCTACACTTTCAATCTGTTCACTTTATGCTTTAAAGCCGCTTAGTTTCTCTATAGCCCGATGTTCGTCTGACACAAAGAATATATCATTACCATTATTGCTTTCATAGATAAAGTCTTTCAGACTTTTGCTGGAATATCCTGAGTAATCGCCAATGATCGCAATTTTGGTCTGATAATTGATGAACTTTTGCAGTACTTCACCAGCCAGACGTGTTTTTAAATCAAAAAACGCTTCACTAACTTCCGATTTATTAACGATGATCAGATTACAGTCCACTTCATATCTAACGGTTGCCATTAAGTCCAAGGCCGATTGCACATCCGAGATTAGTTTTTCGTTATTTGTAACGTAAGCGATGGACACTCCATTTTTGTTTATTTGTTGAATATTCATGTCTGTTGCTCCCTCATCTCATATCTGTAACTTAGGATCAAAAATCACCTTAATATACGTTAGAGCCTATTCATATACAAGCACCCAGTATCTTGCTTCGGGTTCACCCTCTTCGACAACAGCGTTCCAGCCCTGCTTTTTATAGAACGAGAGCGCCTTATGGTTATCTGAAACACACTTTAACGTGACGGGTGTTCCCAATCTGTATATCGATTGCTGGAGCAACTGTTTACCTACGCCTTTCCCGGCCGCCTGCGGGTGTACGAATAAATTATGAACAAAACGGTCAGGTACATACAATGAAGCAAATCCAAGGATTTGATCACCTGATTCCGCCACAAGAATCTCTTCTTCCGATGTATCCCGGTCAAAATCTTCGAGAGTCATCTCATCGGCATTAGCCCAGTGAAAGCTCTCCTGCCGGGAATGCAAATAAATTTGTCTCAATTGTGCATAGTCTGAAGTTATTGCTTCTCTAATGATCATTCGATGAATCCCCCATCCGTCTGTTTCATCAAGGTTAGTTGTCATTTGGAGCTGGCGTTTACCATTTGTTTAGCCTGTGTACGACCTGCTTGTAACAGATCGTCACTGAGCTTTGAATCACTAACTGCGCGTGCCAAAGCAACAGTTCCTACCATGCTGCTCACTAGCGCATAACCGGCAGAAGTATCGATTCCAGCCAACTTTGTAATAAACGTAATAAAACGCTGTAACTCTCGTGTATAAGCCTGCCGTATCTCCTCCGATAGCTGAGAAATCTCACCTGACAGTGCTGGTAGGATACAACCGACTTCCGTTTGATCTCGATGCAAGGAGCCTAAATAAAAATCAATGACCGCTTCAATTGGAGGTTGATCTTCATTTTTGTTTTTATCAGCAACTTTTTGCAGCATTTCCATGGTGTCACTAATAGCAAAATGGCAGGTCTCCATCACAAGCTGATCTTTGTTCTCAAAATGGGAGTAAAATCCCCCGTGTGTCAGTCCAGCACCTTTCATAATATGTGGAAGACTTATATTCCGCACGCCATGGGTTCGAAATGCTTTAGCCGCACTAGTAATAATATGGTTGCGCACTTTGAGTTTGTGCCCTTTCGGATAAGGCATCTTGCTTCCTCTCCTTTTTGTCTAGGTCTGTATCTATGGATCGTTTTTTAAAATATTATATTTATCATATTATTTAATGTCAATTCATATATCAGCATCTACAGGAGAGGAAGAATGATCATAAATGGAGTCTTGACTCCTTTAAAATATGATGACTATAATATATTACGATCATCATATTTTATTTTGGAGGTAGGCATTATGAATGCATTAGAAGCTGTAGACACCCTGGTCATTGGATCAGGGCCAGGAGGTTACGTGGCCGCATTACGATCCTCACAACTCGGGATGAAAACAGCTGTTGTGGAGCGTCAGCAAATCGGCGGCGTATGTACACATGTAGGCTGTATTCCTTCCAAAGCACTAATTGGCGAAGCGGAGCGTTTTACCATACGCAGACAACGGGGTGCTGTGGACAAAGGTAGTTCCTATAAAGAGGCTCAGACTTTCAAGCAAGCCGTGGTGGATAAGCAGTCTGGAGGGGTTCGGTTTTTGCTCAAAACGGCGGGTGTTACTGTTCTGACAGGTGAAGCAAGCTTGATAGATGCACATACCGCGGCGATTCATCATGCTGAAGATGGTGAGCGCCATATAGTCTTTAAGCACCTCATCCTGGCAACCGGCTCCCGTCCCATTGAAATAAGTGCTCTTCCCTTCGGCGGACGTATTCTTTCATCCACCGAAGCGCTATCACTGCCCGAAATTCCTGAAAGCCTTGTTGTGGTTGGAGGCGGTTAT
>NZ_RIAS01000027.1 GCF_003719335.1 Paenibacillus amylolyticus | reverse complement strand
GGATCATGGGCAGAGGAACTTGCCCATGATCCCAGCGGCCCGGGCCGCGCAGCGGAAACGGCGGGCCGCCCGCAGGCGCGGGCTGGCGAAGGCGGCGCGGCCGTCGGCGAATGGATCGCCGAGGCCGCCGCGGACGGCGCCATGCACCAGCCGGGGCCTGGCTTCGGCGCCGTGGAGGTGCGGCTCGCGCAGCCGGGCAAACCGCCTGCGCTGCCCGAGCTGACCGCGCTGCTGCCGGGAGTGCCTGCAGCAGCCGGTCTGGATCTGATCCGCGAGCGCGTGGCGGCGCGGATGTGGCAGGCTGTCCAGAAGCACAAGGACAGCCCGGCAACCAAATGATGCATAACACAGCGGGGGGAGATCACCAGATCGCCCCTGCTTTTTTTGTGGGGTTTAGCTTTCTTTTCCAGTTTCCATCTGAAGCTATCTAAGTTTGGGATGTTGTATTAAATGTACAGAAATCAAGGCTACAAGCTGTATATAGGGTATATTTCTGCGTAGAGACTTGGAGAAGGAACTCTTTACAGGTGGAGCTTATCGTGCATTTAAGGTATACTGTCGCAGGGAACATTAGGGCGTGTCTTGAAACCTACTGAAGTGCATCTTTTAAACCTTTTTTGCCCCTGCTACGTCACTTCCCCTTGACGTGCCCCGGCACGCCTGCGGGAAACTTCCTGGCTTGGAACGAAAATTCGGCAAAATCTGCTTACTTCAGCGTTTTCAGACACGCCCTAGCGTAACCATGAGAAAACGTAAAAAAAGATATTCATTCTACTAAGGTGATAGGAGTTTTATGATGAAATCAGGAACAGGAAGACAGCGCCGAATCGTAGTTCTGCTGTCCTCACTTATGATATGTGGAGCCTTGCTGGCTGCATGCCAGAACGGTTCCGGCTCGAACGATAATCAGAACGCAAACGGAACACCGAATACGGAGCAGGGAGCCGATGGCACAACCGTGCATTTGACCGATGAATCAGGCTCAGATGGCAAGGGTAATGCTGAAGGAGATAACACAACGAATTCGGGTAGCGATGAAGGAACAGATAACGGCTCAGACACTGCATCTACAGGAGAAGGACAGGGTTCTGCAGACAATGGAAGTGGTGGTGCCACAACGGAAGATCCGCTCATGGAGAAACGCAGCATCAGCGCTCTGCAGACAACGATTGATCCCCAATCGGTCGTGACTAATGCGGAGGCAATGACAGTCATTGTCAACAAACAGCGCAGTCTGCCGGAAGGCTATGAGCCGAGTGATCTGGTCGAGCCTGACGTGCCGTTCTCCTTCGAGGGGCCACATGAGAAGCGGCATATGCGCAAAGAAGCTGCGGAAGCGCTGGAGAAACTGTTTGCTGGTGCCAAAACAGACGGGATTGAGCTTCGTGCCGTGTCTGGATACCGGTCTTACAAGCGTCAGGTATCTATCTACAACAATAATGTGAAAACCAAAGGGGAAGAGTATGCTTCCCGTGTAAGTGCCGTTCCAGGCCGGAGTGAACACCAGACCGGGCTTGCCATAGACGTATCCAGTCCAAGCGTGGGCAATGTGCTGGAGGAGGTATTCGGTTCGTCCAAAGAAGGCAAATGGCTGGATGAACATGCTGCAGAATATGGCTTTATTATTCGTTATCCGAAAGGTCAAGAAGGCAAGACGGGTTACGTGTATGAGCCTTGGCACATCCGCTATGTTGGCGCAGATATTGCACCAGATGTTGTGAAGAGTGGTTTGACGCTGGAAGATTACTTTGACGAGTCTAATATTAAACTGTAACTGGTACTTTTTTTAAGTCCCCTGAACACTCAACCTTACTCAAGGTGAAAGTGATTTGTTCAGGGGTCTTTGCATTGAATAATTAAATTGAAATTAAGCTTTATACCGTTGATTGAGATGAAGACGGACTGATATAATTCATCTTTAATCCAATTACCAAACGACATAAAGCGAGGTTAGGAAAATGAGCAGACAGCAGGTATTTACGGGCTCCCCTTGGGAACCGCTGGTGGGGTATTGCCGTGCAATTCGTGTGGGTAACCGGGTAGAGGTTGCTGGGACAACAGCTATGCAGGATGGCGTCGTTGTCGGTGCGGGTGACCCGTATGTGCAGACCAAATTCATTTTGGAGACGATCGAAAAAGCACTGAAAGAGCTTGGTGCGGATTTGACCGATGTGGTTAGAACACGTATGTTTGTCACGGATATTTCGAAGTGGGAAGAGGTTGGCAAAGCACATGGTGAATTTTTCGGACAGATTCAACCTGTAGCTACGATGGTCGAAGTCAGTGCGCTTATTGATCCTTTGCTAATGGTTGAGATTGAGGCTGAAGCAATTATAGAATCTTCGGATGAGGCTTGATCACACTTCTTCTACCCAGTAAAAAAGAAAACAGATACTTAGCTTAGAATACTTACCTTAGAAGTTTTGATACTTACTCATTTGTGCAAAAACCTTTCCACGCCCTGTCAGAAGACAGGAGGGAAAGGTTTTTAGCGTTTCTGCCTTCTTGCGTAATTCCCCATTTACTCTAACTTTAATTACACCTATAGGCTAAATCTAACTTCCTACCGCCTTTACTCAGCTTTGGGCTGAACTGTCGGAAGCTCGACAACTACCTTCCAGGCTGTACCGATCGGAGGCAGGCTGCGAGTCATCATTGGGCTATAGAACCCGATTACTTTTGCGCCTTTGGTGAGTTGTTCTGCTTTCACGGCTTCGCCTTCCTGGTTTACGAGTGAAGTAGCTTTATCGATATTTAAAACGACATGATCTGGTGCAGTCTCAGCCAGGCGTATACCTTTAACCTCAATCTGGGATACCGTGCCGTCCTTCATGTTTACATTTTCGATCGTGCCTGCTGTTCCCAAAGTTTCCTCTGGTTGCGCTGCTGTTTCAGCCGCCGTATCCAGCACGGTTACTTTATACGTTGGTGTTTGTGGAGGGAGACTTTTGGTCATCATTAAGGAATGTTCAGCTTCGACAACCATGCCGATCGATAAATCAGCCAGTTTAATCTCTTTTCCCTCTGCAGAAATGAGATGCGTATCCTTGCTCAGGTTCAATACGATGCCATCCAGCCCTGCACCGCCAATCTGAATGGACTGATATTGATCCTGATTTGAAATGCGAGTAATCACGCCACGTTCTGTAACCGTTTTGACATCCTCCTCACTTTTAATCTCTACTTGATTTCCAGTTGTGCTTACTTGGGCATGTAGGACTTTTTCCGCAAAAACAGCAGGCACATAAAGTGTTCCATCCTTAATTTGAGGAGCTGTACCGAGGGTGAGCAGCATTTTGTTGACGGAGTAACGATCTTTATCCGCAAAAACCTGAGTCCACAAGGCACCGCGAGTCAGCTCTGCGGACTTGTCTTCCTTATGCCATTTCAATTCGATTCCCAGAGCTTCGGTTAGCGCTCGAAGCGGGATCATGGCTGTCTTATCGTCTTGAGTCCAATATCCGTTAGCAACCGCTGCACCATTGACGGATACATGTACAACTCCTGTAGTACTGCTCGGGGCAGAAGTAACGGTTTCCTGCATAGGCTGAACGGTGTTATCTAGTGACGCAGCATAAGCTGCTCCACCGCTTAGTGCCATAGAAAGAGCCATAATTGTGCTTACTTTTTTCATGTTGTTTTTCATTAGTAATCATCCCTTCTCATCTGCGTTGTGTCGCGGTAAACTTTTATACAGATCACCGCATCTCATCTTTACTGACGGGATAACCTGTCTCAGTGTTGCAGTTGAGATATAAACACTGTAAGCAGTGCGATTAGTTCTAATTTGAGTTATCGCGTAAAAAGCAGGTTATCAGCAGTAGGATTAGGTTAATTTCAAAGTATGCACGGATCATTCCGTGCCAGATGAGGAGGAAACGAACGGATGAGTGATATGTTGGTCGCGCTTTATCGTCTGCCGGAGCAGCACGGCGGACTGGAGAAGCTGAAGGCAGCATCCATTGTGATTCGCAGAGCCATTGCTCCGGAGAAACAGCAGGTGTTGAACTGGGTGAGAACCCATTTTAACCAGCATTGGGTAGATGAATGTGATGTCGCTTTTGCGCGTCAGCCTGTGACCTGTTACATTGCGCTGGAGTATGGAAAAATGATTGGCTTTGCCTGTTACGAAGCGACGTGCCGTAATTTCTTTGGGCCCACTGGAGTAAGCACGGATGCCCGTGGAAAGGGTGTGGGGACTGCGTTGTTGCTGGCTTGTATGCATGCGATGAGAGCCGATGGGTACGGTTACGCGATTATCGGATCGGCGGGGCCGATGGACTTCTACAAACGAACGCTGGGCGCGGTGGAGATTGAAAATTCAACACCGGGTATTTACGAAGGCATGCTGCGGGCAGACTAGACGTTAACGAAGTTTTTGGAAAAGGGAGGGAGGACGAAGATGAGCACCAAGCAAATGCTGCATATCGGTATGATCGGCACAGGTTCCATCTCGGATCTTCATATGAGGTGTTATGCCAAAAATGAGGATGCCGTCATCTATGCCATCTGTGATCTGAATGAGGAGCGGGCCAAAGCGGCGGCACAGAAGTATGACGCTCAGTCCGTATATACCAACTATCGTGAGATGCTGGAAGACCCGCATGTCGATGCGGTCAGTATCTGTACATGGAATAATACGCATGCGGAATTTGCGATTGCTGCACTGGAGGCAGGCAAACATGTACTGTTGGAAAAGCCGGTGGCTACCAACGTGGAAGATGCACTGCGAATTGAGGAAGCGGTGAAAAAAAGCGGACGTACCTTTGTTGTGGGTTTCGTACGGCGGTACGATAACAACATGCAGATGCTACGCAGATTTATAGATGCAGGCGAATTTGGTGAACTGTATTATGCGAAAGCGTCGATTTTGCGGCGTCTCGGTAATCCGGGTGGCTGGTTTGCGGACAAAGCTCGTTCCGGAGGTGGCCCGTTGATTGACCTGGGTGTACATATCATCGATCAGTGCTGGTATCTGATGGGAAGACCGAAGCCTGTATCCGTCAGCGGGAATACGTATCGCAAACTCGGCAATCGTGCGAATGTGGAACATCTCTCCTTTTACAAAGCGGCAGATTACAGTGCTGCGATCAATAATGTGGAAGATATGGCAAATGCCCTGATTCGTTTTGAAAATGGTGCTTCCTTGGCGGTAGATGTGAGCTTTACCCTACATGCCCGTGAGGATGAATCCTTTGTTAAACTGTACGGTGAGCGCGGCGGATTTGAACTGGAGCCCAAAACGCTGATTGTCTCCGAGAAACATGACACCATCATGAACATCGAACCCCAGACAGATCATTCCGGTCTGGACATTCACGGTGCATTCCAGAATCAGATCGATCACTTTGTAGAATGCTGCCTGAACGGTATGCCGCCCATCAGCCCGATTGCGGATGGGGTGACCTCTACGCGTATGCTGTGCGCCATCTACGAGTCTGCCGAAAAAGGGCAGGAAGTCCGATTGGACTAGACTTTGACGTTGAGAAATAGAATATAACGAACTAAGTAATAATTACTGAAAGTTAAACCATGACTAATCTCGCTGAAAATTCCGCTGACAGAATAACCCTCCTTCTAAATGGAGCAGAAGGAGGGTTATTGCTTTGGTTGTAGAATGGTTAAATTTCATCTTAGATGGCTCATGCCAAGGGCCGTACACAAATTAAGCTAATCCATCATCATTTATTCATTGGTGAGTTTTCATATCCCGGGTCATCGTAGTCCGTATTCTGCAACTTGGGAAGCACATTCATGTCCTCTATAGACTGTCTGGTCTCCGTTGTACCATGATCGTAGAGGAAGGTGTACAGCATCGTCACTCCGTCCGTAAATCGTTCATTTCCATCGTCGTGGTCTGCTGATTTGTAAGGTACGGGGGCCCGCTACAACGAGTAGTCGTCCCCATCCTCAAGCACTTTCATCAGATCTTGCAATGTTGCCAATTGCCCGTCATCCACAAGGACTTCGAACGGAGTAGATTCGTTTCTCGTTCGTTCAATAAGGTTATGAGTTACCGACACATACAGATGTTGTTTACCGTCCTGCATAATCCAACCCCCATTTCAGTATTGAAAAAAAAGACCATTTTACAGTTGAATTGGAAAAAAGACGCTTCTACTGTTAATAAACAGCAGCAAGCGCCCTGAAACGAAGAAGAGACCTCTCTATTTTCCAAATCGATTCGTCAATGGAACCTGCCGGGTGCCCGCAACCATCATTCCTGAACATAGTGGACAGGCGGGAGCTCCCGAGGAGGACTTTTTCGAGGCTTTGCCGGAAGGTACAGCCGGTTTCTGCCTTAACCATGCTTTGCATGTAACCGAACTACATTTCCAGATGGCCACCGTTTCTGTCCGTTCGGCTTTACTTGCACCTGATCGAGCAGAATCAGCATGTCGGGAAGTACTCGAAGTGGCGGTTGTAGCGCCAACTTTTGGATGAAGACCTGGTGTACTAAAAGCTGTATGATCTCGAATAATTCCACTGCCCCGTCGTTCGCTAAGGCGATCCTCATCCCGTTCATCCAGCATCTCCATTTCCCGATGATCCTTGTGGTTTATCGCACTTCGTTGCCGATCATGCTTAACATAAGACGAAGTCCGTTGATCTGTGCCACTCTTACCATCTTCATGTTTACGGTTGTCTCCAGAATTTCCGGAAATTTTCCGGTTTCCGTTGTTGCTTCGATGTTGCCCATTACCGTTAACATTACCTTTCGCATTGATCTGACTATTTCCGTTGTTGTTCCTGTTGTAGCTTGCGTGTCCAACATTTCCATAAGACGATGTGCCACCAGTACGGCTCTCTTCCCGTGCTTTACGTTTGTCCGGAACCTCCATGCCGAAGGCTTCCAGCAGGAAGCGTGACACGTCCGCAGGTTTGCCGTGATGGCTCGCGGGTGATGTCACATATAGATGCTGTTTGGCACGTGTAATGGCCACATAAGCAAGTCTGCGTTCTTCCTCCAAAGCCATATCCAATTCAGCATCCGTCTGTTGCACGGTGAGTGCTGCTTTTTGATCTTCCGGAATATCCTGACGCAGAGCGGTGCTATGCGGCACAATGCCTTCACTGGCTCCGATCCAGTACACACATGGGAACTCCAGCCCTTTGGCCCGGTGAATGGTCATGAGCTGTACCGCATCACTATCCTGCGCCCGGCGCAGTGATTCCATCTCGCGGTGTCTGCGGGACAACTCGTCTGCGAATTGCACGAATTCCTCCACGGTCTCGAACTTTTTGACAGCCGCTTCGAATTCATCCAGTGTTTCCAGCATCGTTTCCTTATAATGGGTAAAAATAGTCGGGTCGCCGCTCTCCATATACTTATCGTAGAACTGGCGGCGCATCTCCTGAATCGCGATGATCGGCTTCAGCTTGTGCAGAGATTTGATCAGCTTGATGCGTTCCTTGACCTGCTCCTGTTGAAAAGGCTTCAGCTTGTCCCATTTGCTCAGATGAATCAGCGGATATTTCTTGGCCTGTTCCTGCTCACAGCGCTGGATATACTCCAGTCCTGCATCACGGGACACATACAGCGGACCGAGTGCACTTGGGAGAGCCTCCATTGTTCGCGGGTTCAGAGACAGCCGCATATGGTCCATCAACGGTTTGATCAGGGATTGATCATAGAACACCGGAGCGGCCCCGTGCTGTACAAAGGGCACATCCTTCAGTACCAATTGCTCAAATACCGCCCGGCTGCTACTGGCTGTCCGGTGCAGAATAGCGATATCCCGATAAGGATACTGCCCTTCCTCCACCTGCTGGCAGATCTGATTCACGACCCAGGCAGCTTCCTCCTCGGCGTTAGATGGGGTAGCGAACCGGGGGGCATCCCCGCGTTGCCCTGCCGCACGCAGCCGTTTGTCACGTCTGCGTTTATT
Source organism: Paenibacillus amylolyticus (assembly GCF_003719335.1). Lineage (GTDB taxonomy): Bacteria > Bacillota > Bacilli > Paenibacillales > Paenibacillaceae > Paenibacillus > Paenibacillus amylolyticus_D. The sequence goes on along the minus strand of NZ_RIAS01000027.1, from coordinate 40,492 downwards.
ACGGGCGACCAGCTCACTGCCGAGTCCCAGAATACGTGCATCACTGCGATAATTAATGTCCAGCGTCACGATGCGTGCACCCGGGTATACTTTATCGAATTCCAAAATCGATTCCTGGCGTGCGCCGTTAAACGTATAGATCGTCTGGTCATCGTCTCCAACAACCATCAGATTGCGGTGAGCCGCAGCGAGCATCTGTACAATCTCGTATTGCAGCCGGTTCGTATCCTGAAATTCGTCGACCATAATGTATTGAAAACGCCGCTGCAGCGGCTTTAACACCGCCGGATCACGAAGCAGCGTAGCCGCGCGCAGCAGGATATCATCAAAGTCCATTTTGCCGCGATCCTGTTTCCAGGTTTCGTATCCGAGCAGTACCCGCTTGGCATCGCGCTCATCCTGCGTTTTCTCCGGCAAGTCTGCCGTGTCTGAACCTTGCATTTTCCAGGCGGACAGCATCGCCAGCAGACTTTCCGGCTGAAACGCCTCGCTCATGCCATTCTGGCGAAGAAGCATTTTCAGCACCGTATGCTGGGCACGGGATTCACCAAAAATGTCTTCCTGCACCCCGTAATGGCGCAGCAAAGTCAGTGCAAACGAGTGAAAGGTGCGGGCCTGTACAGCTCTTGCTGCAGCGGGTCTGATGCCGGGCAGGGCAGCAATCCGGTCTTTCATCTCGGCAGCGGCCTTGTTGGTAAACGTCACGAGCAGAATGCTGCCTGCATGTACACCGCTGACTTCCATCAGGTAGCCTGCTCTTGCAGCCAGTACAGTTGTTTTGCCACAGCCAGCACCGGCGAGGGTGAGAATAGGCCCTTTACCATGACGGACAGCCGAGATTTGCGGGCCGTTAAGTTTGATGCCGGCTTCTTCAAGCGAACGGAAATAATAGGCGTCCTGCTGATCATCTCCCACAAGCTGCCGGCTGGTTTCCAGCGGTGCCGAAGGGGATTGAGGCAAGGAGGACGCGGGGGTCACCCCGAGCGGACGGGGGTAAAACGTTGAGTTCGGACTTAACATATTTCATCCACCTCTGTATACATTCAGGGATTGTATAATCCCGTTCAAGAGTAAAGAATTTGCCCTTTTCACAATCGCATTGTAAATTGGTAAGATAGAGTGAGTTGCGAATGCTGCGTGTTCCATATGTTATGGTTCTATGAGATATGGGACTATGGTTTCATTGGCATAAAGTGAGAATTCCATTCATATGGAGTCAAAGTTCCATTATACCGAACGTATGGTCTTGACGAAAGCCCCTGTTTTGATCCAATATCCGCATAAAATGGGGTGGCAGCGCGATTTTTCGCAACTTTTTGGCTTCATATCGTATAAGTTATATATCTAGGGCATCTCGCTTGTTGCGAATTGCTGACCTGCTAACTAATGAAGAATGATCATGATATTGTTTTGACGGGACAGAGGAGGAATTGTGATGAAACTGCTTCAGCGCATTAAAAACGGAGCAAACAAAGCAACAGAGCGTGCCCAGCATGCCGTTGAGATTGGCAAATTGAACAATCAGATTGTGGGCTTGCAACAGGAACAAGAAGTCCATTTTACCGATATGGGCCGCATCTTCTATGAAGGTTATCGTGCACAGGATATGACGCTTGCTGAAAAAGAAATGGTGGATCTGTCTAATCTGTGTGACGAGCTGCAGGATGAGATCGATGCTCTGCGCAGCAAGATTGCCGAGTTGAAAAACGAACGCCTGTGTGAGTGTGGACACGTCGCATCACTGGATGCCAACTTCTGTCCGAAGTGTGGACGCAAATTGGGCGAATCCAAACCGGGTGCAGCTGCATCGGGAGCGGCCGGAACCGCAGGACTTGCCAAAACAGCGAAACATGAGACGGCAGCTGCACAAAACCCGGTTGCGGAGCAATCGATTTTTGATACACCGGTTGTGGAAGAACATGAAGAGACCGAGCCGTATCATACGGTTATCCCATCGATTGCGGATCTGGATACAGAACCGGGATATAACAGCACCGAGTTTACGCTGGAAGAGAAGGAAGCGTTCGATGCAGAGTGGGAACGCCGCAGAGAAGAGGAGATGCTGCGGGAACGCGAGCGTCAGCAGGAGCTGGATGAGCGCATTCGTTATTGGAAAGAAAACAATCCGATTGTGAGCACCGTAGATGTGCAGACGGAAGTGCCACGTGAAATGGTGAAGTGTCAGATTTGTGCATCCGAATTGCCAAAAGGCTCGAAGTGGTGCCCACGTTGCGGAGCCGAGCAGATTTGATGCAGTAGACGTGCTGCCGTCAGGCAGTGCTGGTTGCTGACAGCATGGGGGGACAGAAATATGGACCAACTGCTGCATCATTTACGTCATCTCGGGTTCACCGAGATGGAATCTAAAATTATGGTGGAATTAGCCCGTCAGGGATCAGCCTCTGGATATGAGGTGGCCAAACGGCTGGGCGTGTCCCGTTCCAATGTATATGCAACCTTGCAACGACTGGAATCAAGAGGATTTCTCCGGTGCAGTCCGGGAGAACCCGCGAAGTATAGCATGCTGAAACCGGAAGAGATGACACGCATGATCTCGGATCAGATGCACACCTCTCTGGATTACGTCGAGCGAAGTATGCCGAAGAGCGAACCGGAGAAGCCTGTATTTTACAATGTGGAAGGCGACAAAAATGTTCTGGAGAATCTGAGTCGTGAACTTGCCACAGCACAGCATGAGATTGTGGTGGATGTGTGGCGAGAGGAAGCCGAACTGCTTCGAGAGGATTTGCAGCAGGCTGAGGCTCGGGGTGTGCGCTTATTGTGGTCCTGTGAAGGTGGGGAAGGCATGGTAGATCAGCCGCTTCCTTTGCCAGGGTTGGCGTCACATGGCATGGATACCGGGCGTAAGTTCTCGCTCGTTGTAGATCGCCGCTGGTGTATGCTGGGCATGCGTGGGGAGTCATGCCCGACGCAGGCCGTGGTCACAGCGCATCCGGTGATGACCGGGTTGCTACTGAATCATTTTGCACAAGAACTGGTGCTGTATGAACTGGAACAGGATATGGGTGAGGAGTTGGAAGGTCGCTACGGACGTCGGTACGCGGACATTGCAGCGACGTACTGGTCTACTCCTACACCAGATCAGGAGTAGTAACAGGTGGAATATGAAATTAAAAGTAACCATGAAAACTAAAGTAGTGACCACAAAAACAAAATGATAAAGGGCGAGATGTGAATGATGAATTCACGTCTCGTCCTTTTGTGGTTAATAAAAGCATTGACCATCTTAGTATGGTTATTCTCCATCTTTTGAAAAGGAAAGCTTTGGAAGTCAGTGAAACGGGATAGTTTGAGTGCTAACGATCACCACAAGCCTTATTTTGGCGATATCTACCTCTTTCAGATTCTAACGATCCTCAGGAACGCTATTTCGTCCCCAAACCATCTTTTTAGCGCAAATGAAGCCATTTTCGTCTAAATAACGTCTCTGGTGATCGTTAGATTTCAGGAGACCCCGAAATGGGGCAAATAACGTTCCCTGTGATCGTTAGAATTTTCTGAGCCCAAGCTCGCGCACACTCACTTTAGGTTACTCAGTATCCATCATGAAATTTACATAGAGTAGGCTAACTTTTGTTGTCTACTGCTTTGTTGCCTGTTAGAGCATGCGTATTTGGATATTTCCCTGATATGCCGTAGCAACATCTTCAACGTATCGCGTAACGTTTAGGTGGCTCATGGGTACCACGATACAATTCAGAAGCAAAATGCAGTGACGCTTGTTACAGCATTGGTTTGCCATCCGGTTAATAGTAAAGGAATGTTACTGGAATACCTAAAGGGTAATGTGACTGGAATACCTAAAGGGTAGTGTGACTGGAATACCTATGGTATTGGTTCAGATATTCGTTAAAGGTATGAAGTGATGCTATTTTTGAGAAAATGAAGTTAGACCCCGTGTACTCGTTTCAGTGCTTCGAGTGCGTCGATATAATAGGTGGTGCCATGCGGCACAAAATCCGCCAGATGTATTTCCCTCACAAGGCGTGAGGTATTTGCTGAATGCTTATAATCGCCGTGATTGGACGGAAGATCAGCTGCTGTCGTTGTGATTTCTTGGACGAACTCAGACAGTGATTTACCAGTTCGTGGGGATGTGGATAAAGGCGTGTCATCCTCTGACGGTGTAGATATCGCTTTACCGTCTTGCATAAATGTCTGTTGTTGCGCACGCACACCGGATGCCTGAACGGAATCCTTCTCTTGGCGGAACAGGGCAAGCAAGTCATCCAGCGGTGCCTCATAGAGACTGTCCACTTCACTAGCCTGGAGAACATAGGACTCCAGAGGTTGGTTCAGGCACAGACCATAGACAGCGCTGAATTCCCGATCCAGAAACGGAATACCGCGCACTTCACCCTGTAGCTGCTGCGTAGCCGTAAACAAATAAGTCAGCGTATCGAATGACGTATGCACACCGAGCTCTTCTTCAAGTTCACGATGCGCATCCTGTAGCTGTTCACCGGCTGTAAGGTGACCAGCAGCTGTGATGTCGTAATATCCGGGGAAAGTATCTTTGATATCCCGCCGCCGCTGAAACAGAACCATGCGCTTGTTGTCTTCGTCACGCACGATCCAGCAATGGAAGGAACGATGCCAATATCCTTTGGCATGAACCTCATTTCGAGGTGCTGTACCGATCCATTGTTGCTGGTCGTCATAAATATCGAAACGTTCTGGGGTCATGAAACGTATCTCCTTATATAGCAAAATTTAAAGTTCAAAATTTCACAAAGGTTCTTTTTAACGAAAGGGGAACGATTGTATGGAATGCATTGTACACTTTCAGGTGATTTATCCGCAACCTCAGGAGCGTAAAGCCCTTAGGGGACTTATCTTTGTAGGGCAAGGTCAGGAGCCGGCCACGAGTCAGCTTACGACGATGTTTAAAGAAATGGGATTTCATGTGCGTCTGGAGGACGAAGCGCAGTTGTTATTTAAACCGACGGATGCCAGCGCCAATTATGAATACATTCGGGTCACTGAACTGGATACCGGAGAAGAGGTCTACAAAGAAGACAAAGATCTCAAATCGATTCTGGAACACTTGCTGCCAAAACGTTTCTAAATAAGGAACGCATGACCAGCAATTCTGCACTCACGATGAATAAAAAAAGGTCCCACCAATAGGTGGAACCAGGACATATGCAGGTTTGATGTACTTTATATGCGTATGCAATGCAAAGTTATAATCAGTTTCATCCGGCAACGATGAGTATGCTTTACATGCAGACAATAATGATTACATAAGCGTACATTGGCTTAGATGTACATCGCTGTATCAAGAATCAAACCTGCGTTTTTGCTTTATTTAATTTGCTCTACACAATAATAGATCAGACCCTTATGCCGGAGCGTTGCTACCTTCTGCCTCGAGCTGGGATGTGCAGTGGGAACAACGGGTAGCTGCAGCCGGAATTTCGGACAGACAGTACTTGCAAGCTTTGGTTGTTTTTTTCGGCTCAGGCTTGGTGTGCTCTTTGCGTTTCAGATAGTTAATGCCTTTAACCAGCATAAAGATACAGAATGCCACGATAATAAAATCAATCAACACATTGATAAATTGACCGTAAGCAATGACAGTGGCGCCAGCTTCGTTGGCCTGAGCCAGTGTCGTGATGTCTTGTCCGCCAGCTGTCTTTACGTCAGGGTCAAGGTTGATGATTTTTTGGCTGAAGTCAATTCCGCCGAGCAGTTTTCCAACCGGGGGCATGATGATATCATTCACAAGGGACGTAACGATTTTCCCAAAAGCAGCCCCGATAATTACACCGACCGCCAGATCAATGACGTTGCCGCGAACAGCAAACTCCTTAAATTCTTTCAGTATGCCTTTCATGTAACAATCTCCTTTAACGACTAGATTTACAGCGTTTCCTCCAAGGTGAGTCCCGTCAGGACACGCTTTTGTTCTCATATTGTACATAAAAAATGAAAATCAATCATCCCCCATTATGCAAAAGAAACATCGTTTCCGCAAATTCCATGAAAATACCTCTTTATTTCAAGCCGCCAATTCGGTATACTTCTAACATTGTCAGTAAGATTACACTTTGTACATTCAGGTTCGCAATTATACAGGGATACGAATCGTGAAGCCAAAATAAATTGAATATGCCGTTACTCGTATATGTGCAGGAATAGGCCTGCATGTCTCTACCCGATCACCGGAATGATTGGACTACGGGAAGGATGCTTTTGCGCCCTGTTGGGGGTTATGGTCAGGTCTGCCTAAATATATAGGTATGCTTCCTGAGCCTCGCCCCTTGGCGTACGTAGTGTTCAAGCGGCTTGTCCATACAGGAACAAGTCCGTCTTTCCCGTCTCCGGTTAATGCCGCAGGTGTGAACAGGCGGGCTTTTTGTTTTTTTACATGGGGATAGAGATATTGTGGAGCAGACTGAGCAAGGCGGTAAAGGGCATTTGGGAGGAAGAAAAACGATGCAATTGTTAAAAGACAAAGTAATACAGGAAGGCATTGTCCTGTCCGAACAAGTACTGAAAGTAGACTCATTCCTGAACCACCAGATGGACCCGGTGTTGATGAAGGAAGTTGGCAAAGAGTTCATCCGCCGGTTTGAAGGGGAGAATATTACACGTGTGCTGACGATCGAATCATCCGGTATTGCGCCGGGCATTATGACAGCACTGGAACTTAATGTTCCGCTGATCTTCGCCCGTAAGCAGAAGTCTCTTACCCTCACCGAAGATATTTTGGTGGAGAAAGTGTATTCCTTTACCAAGCAGGAGACGAATGAAATTACTGTTGCCAAAAAATTTATGAACCCCGGTGACCGTGTGTTAATCATTGATGATTTTCTGGCGAATGGTGAAGCGGCATTTGGCCTGGCTCGCATTGTAGAACAGGTTGGCGCGGAAGTCGTTGGAATCGGGATCGTGATTGAAAAAGCATTCCAGCCGGGAGGAAGCCTTTTGAAAGAGGCAGGATACCGCGTGGAATCTTTAGTTCGTATTGGAGCACTGTCCAATGGACAAGTAACCTTTGCAGATGAGGAGGGCACGAACTAGTATGGCACGCGAACGTATCTTTCAACGTCACCGGCATCCGGCCAAAACCTTCTCACTCGGCTTGCAGCACGTACTTGCGATGTACGCTGGAGCTGTCATTGTACCGCTTATTGTTAGTAGCGCACTTGGATTTACCCAAGAACAACTTACCTATTTGATTGCAATTGACCTGCTTGCTTGCGGTGTAGCCACACTGCTTCAAGTCTGGGGTAATAAATACTTTGGCGTTGGACTGCCGGTTATGCTGGGCTGTGCATTCCAAGCGGTATCCCCTATGATCATGATCGGACAGAGCAGTGGAGTATCTGCTATATATGGTGCTATTATTGCTTCCGGTTTGTTCGTGCTCATTTTCTCAGGCTTGTTCGGCAAGCTGATTCGGCTCTTTCCACCCGTCGTGACAGGTTCGGTCGTTACTATTATTGGTCTGACACTAATTCCGGTGGCATTCACCGATTTGGGTGGCGGCCAGAATGCAGAGGACTTTGGCAGCGGTGTACATTTGTTGCTAGGTTTCGGTGTATTCATGTTCATCATATTAATGACACGTTTCACTACAGGTTTTGTACGCTCCATTTCAGTATTGATTGGTCTATTCGTTGGTACGGTGGTTGCTGGATTGATGGGAGAGGTGAAGTTTGCTCCTGTTCTTGATGCAAGCTGGTTCCATATGGTTCAACCATTTTATTTCGGAAGGCCTACCTTTGAGATTGTTCCTATTCTGACGATGATTCTCGTCGCGATTGTCAGTGTGGCTGAATCTACGGGCGTGTTTATGGCTCTGGGCAAAATGTTGGACAAGGATCTGACTTCCAAAGATTTGGCGCGTGGATATCGTGCAGAGGGGCTGGCTATTGTGCTTGGGGGGATTTTTAATTCCTTCCCATATACAACGTATTCGCAAAATGTAGGACTTGTACAGATGACACGTGTGAAGACGCGGGATGTCATCGTTGTTGCAGGCGGTTTGCTGATTGTTATTGGCTTTGTACCGAAAATTGCCGCACTGGCTCAGCTTGTGCCTGGATCCGTGCTTGGCGGTGCCATGGTGGCCCTGTTCGGTATGGTAATTTCATCAGGTATTCGCATCATTGGCACTCAGGTGGACCTTAACCGTCATGAGAACCTATTCATCATTGCGTGTTCTATTGGTATGGGGCTGGGGGTAACGGTGGTACCGCAGTTGTTCGCAGGTGCGCCGGACTGGGCTCAGATTATGCTGGGCAATGGCATTATTGCAGGCAGCTTTACGGCAATCTTTATGAATTTGTTGTTTAATGGCCTCGGGAGTAAAGAAACTGCTGCCCAGTTGGCTGCGCAGCATACAGATGAGATGGCTCAGGAGAACAGCAAGACCGCGTAAGATGAGGTAAGGAGTAATGTAAGACTAGTTGCGAAAGTAGTAGATCAATAAAGCTAAGGCAGGTTGCTTTAGTGTGAGCACGGAGGAGCGTTTTTGTCGTTTATGGGAGTGCGTGCATATGGGTTCAAATGCTATATTATGTAAACTGTACTACATGAATGATTTACGGCATAAAGCATGTTGACTCAGGATATGAATGATTTATTTCTTGTATTATTCATGTTATAAAATATCAATGCGATGAAGTGCAAGTTAACCTTTATTTTGGACAGTTAACATAATTTACGCACAGGAAACACCGAAACAATGGGTTCAGCACAAACCATTGTTTCGGTGTTTTCTTGGTATTGCACGATACGATATTAAAGATGCCGCATCTGCTTCTCGGCAAAATCACCAACCCAAGGCAGCTTAAGCCATTTTCCTTGCAGACTTGTAACGACGGTCAGGAGCCATACGATTACACCAAGCAGAGATAACAGTGAAGCTACAAGTGGGCCAAACAGTGGAAGAAAGGTCGACAACACATGACCAACCATGATCAGTCCGAAAACCGTCACGGATTGAAGAGCGTGGAACAACACAAATCGACTGCGCTTCTCCACAGCTAGAAAGATGATGCCGCCTACAAACGTGAATAAATAACACAGCATGCCGGCTATATTTTCATCCAGACCGCTGGACGATTTCATGGGAGACATTCGGCCCAGCCTCCTTTGTCCTTTTTATATAGGCTATGTAGGAGGTGGACAGAACTGAACCGATGAATGGATTAAGTTTGAATCTGTCTTCGAGGACTGTTTATTTTCCCTTTTTTATTTTGATCATCTTCCTTGGGCACCAGACGTTCATCTGTTTTTCCATCGTGGTGATTATCAAAGGCATACTCTGTCAGCTTCCATTCGGTCTTGCCGAGTACGAGATCGGCGGGGAACTCTTGCCCCCGGTGAAGATGCTCTTCCTGCCCGGCTTCATTGATATAAACGCCGTCGACCTCAACCTTTTCATGCGAAAGGGGTAACATGTCCTGTTCTTTGCGTTCCATAACAGGTCCTCCTTTTAGTTCCATATAGTTAACTAATTTGGTGATCCAAGATAATATCCCCCGAATAGTTGATGGTTATGCTGGATAGATTAATCCGTATAGAATAAACATTTTATAAAATATGATTCGGAATTAAACTTTTTGGGCAGTAAAACCGTTATATATATTAGGAAAAATCGTCAAGTCGTAACGAGGTTCCGAATATGATACAATAAGATTATGATTCAACCTGAATCATATCGGGTATTTATAGTGTCAGGTACTTGCTATTCGGCGAGGTTCCCGACCTAAAGCTTGCTTTAAGCCGCGCACACAACTTCATGAATGGCATTTAAGACTTATTCGGCGTTCTCTAAACGGAGCATTCACTTTCAACGTTTTGGGAGGGAATTACAATGGCAACGAAAGGTCACAATGAGGTCAAAGAAAGTTTGAGGGAAATGACTCGGATTTTCCGTCCTAAAGATCCAAAAAAATTCGTGAAGGAGTATGTGAGAAAATACCGGATTACGGGTGGATATGAGGAAGAATTGACTTCTGTCGTTGAGCATGAGCTTGTCAAGATGGATTCTTCCGTATCCTGAAACAACACCAACTTCTGATTATACTGTTCCAATATGAATAGAACCGTCTCTCGGGCCTTGGCTCCGGCAGACGGTTTTTTTTGCGTTTGTGGAGTCAATTAGCATGTATCTATATTATCCTGGATTTTGGTGTACTTTAGGGGCTTTGTTCTGAATTTCTCGCATATATATGGAAATATACCTACAGCAGGAAGGATGAAGGCATGTGGACCCTATATTGAAAACCAGAGAAGAGATTGGCTACATGCGGGAAGCGGGACGGATATTAAAAGAATGCCATCAACATATTGAGCAGTACATGGTTCCAGGCACCACAACAGCGGAGATTAACGAGCGCGTGGAGGCCTTTCTTGCGGATCATGGAGCCACACCCGAGCAGAAAGGGTATAAAGGCTATCCTTACGCTATATGTGCTTCCGTCAACGAAGTGGTGTGTCACGGGTTTCCTGGAAGCCAGGCACTTGCAAGTGGAGATGTCGTGACGATTGATATGGTAGTGAACAAAGAAGGCTGGCTTGCTGACTCGGCCTGGACATATGCTATAGATGAACCAAGCAGATCCATTCGCCGGCTTATGAAACGCACGGAAAAAGCACTTTATAAAGCGATCGCGCAGGCCGTTCCTGGGAATACCCTTGGAGACATTGGGAGCGCCATTGAACGAACGGCACGATTGTACCGATACGGGATCGTCAAACCGCTTATCGGCCATGGCATAGGGCAATATATCCACGAGCCACCGAATGTACTGCCTTATGGAAAACGAAAAACAGGAATGATGCTTACCGAAGGCATGGTCATAACCATTGAACCCATATTCACGAAGGGTAGCTCTGGGGCTGTGGTGTGGGATGAGGATGGCTGGACAGTTCGAACGCTGGATGAAAGCTGGGGAGTACAGTATGAACATACTGTAGCCATTACCAAGGATGGGCCGTTGATTCTAACGGATGGAACTTGAAAACAGCGAGTGTAATCAGAATTAAAAAGAAGGAAGCGTGAATTTTTAATCCGGGAATTAACTTCTGGAATGATATGAATAAATGGCGAATCTGCTCCAAGCCAATGAGGTTATCCAATGTAGAGGGCAGATTCGTTCATTTCCAGTACATATGGTAATGATTCCCTAATATTAGAGGGGGTTCTTTTGCATAATAACGCATGTTTTGATTGTGATAAAAATCGCTAAGAAAATTGAGTTTATCACCGAAATTTGGCAAAATTTTTCAGAGACGAATCGTAATACTTATAATTGAAATCGTTTGCAAATCAAGTTGTGATGCGGTTTTATACATAAAGTGAACAATTTGTGAACATGTGTCCAAAGATTGACAAAATCATACCCTCAACTTATATTTAATAAGTGATTGAAGCATATAGAATGAATTGGAAGAATGCGCAGACATGCCCTGGGCAGGAAATGACGGGAGTACTGGAAGCGTTATTTTTGTAAGCATTCTATATGATGAAGAGGATTATGTTTATCGTGCTGAAATGTACATGTGCTGCCTTTGTACCGAACGACAACCGTAATCTACGAAAACGTAAAAAAGTGGGGTAGATCAATGATGAAACAGTGGCAGGTTGCAAAGCGAATCCTTCCCTTGCTGGCAGTGTTCTCTTTGCTGCTATCCGCATGCGGGCGGGAAGACTTGTCGGCAATGAAACCTCAGGGTCCTGTGGCGCAAGACCAATTAGATCTGATGAAGCTGTCTATTGCGATTATGATCGTGGTGCTCATCATTGTATTTGCGATTGCTGCCTATGTCCTGATCAAGTTTCGCAGACGAGCAGGGCAGACCGAAATGCCTGAGCAGGTTGAAGGAAACTTCAAACTGGAAGTAATATGGACAGCCATTCCACTTCTGCTGGTCATTATTTTGGCTGTACCAACAGTGCAGACGATTTTTGCCCATGGTGAAGATCTGACGAACGACAAAAACGCAGTTAAGGTCCAGGTAACCTCACATCAGTATTGGTGGGAATTCACTTATCCTCAGTATGACATAACCACCGCTCAAGACCTCATCATCCCGACCGGAAAGAAAATTGCATTCGAATTGAAAACCGCGGACGTGCTTCATTCCTTCTGGGTGCCGTCACTTGCGGGCAAAATGGACACAAACCCGGATGGAACATTGAACAAATTCAGCTTTTCTGCTCCAAATGAAGGCGTTTACCGTGGTAAATGTGCCGAGTTATGCGGTAGATCTCATGCTTTTATGGAATTCAAAGTTAAGGCTGTTAGCCAGGAGTCCTTTGACCGCTGGGTTAACGCGATGAAAGCGCCAGCTGTTCTTCCTGAAGACACACAGCTTGCTGAGAAATTCAAAACGAACTGCCTGTCTTGTCACGCTGTTGGCGATCAGGGCGGACCTGTTGCACCGAACCTTACAGGTATTGGCGGCAAGGAATCCGTTGCAGGCATTTTGCTGAATCAACGTGAAGGTCAGGAAGAAGGTAAACCGGTACTGGATAACATGAAAGAGTGGCTTCATGATCCACAAGCTGTGAAGCCGGGCAATACGATGCCGAGTCCGAAGAGTCTGGGACTGACGGATGAAGAAATCGACGGAATTGCCGAATATTTGGCCAATTACAAATTGGACTACGAATAGAACAGCAAGGATGAAGAAGGGGGTACACAACCTTGGCTCATGCGCATAGCGTCAAGCGGTACAAGGGCTTGATGGACTGGATCACCACCGTCGATCACAAAAAAATCGCCGTTCTTTACTTGATTGCAGGCGGACTTTTCTTCGGCATTGGCGGTATCGAAGCCATTTTGATCCGGATTCAACTGATGAAGCCGATGAACGATTTTGTATCGGCGCAAGTGTTTAATGAATTGATTACGATGCATGGAACTACGATGATTTTCCTTGGCGTCATGCCGATTATTTTTGCCATTATGAATGCGGTGGTCCCTTTGCAGATCGGGGCACGTGACGTAGCATTCCCGTTTGTTAACGCCCTGGGATTCTGGACATTTTTGTTCGGTGGTTTATTGCTCAATCTGAGCTGGATTATGGGAGGCGCGCCGGATGCAGGCTGGACAGCGTATACACCTCTCTCCGGTTCGCAGTATAGCGAAACACACGGTGTGGACTTCTATACGATCGGTCTTCAGATCGCCGGTCTGGGTACACTCATCGGGGGCATTAACTTCCTGGCTACCATTATCACCATGCGTGCGCCAGGGATGTCTTATATGCGGATGCCGATGTTTACCTGGACCACGTTTATTACATCAGCAATTATTTTGTTTGCTTTTCCTGCCATCACGGTAGGCCTTGTGTTATTGACGTTTGACCGCATTCTCGATGCGAATTTCTTCAATGTTGCAGGCGGCGGTAACCCCGTGCTCTGGCAGCATATCTTCTGGATTTTCGGACACCCGGAAGTTTACATCCTGATCTTGCCGGCATTCGGCATTATCTCGGAGGTTATTCCGACCTTCTCGCGTAAGCGGTTGTTTGGATATAGCTCCATGGTATTTGCAACCATTCTGATTGCCTTCCTGGGCTTCATGGTATGGGCGCATCACATGTTTACGACGGGTCTTGGTAACGTAGCAAACGCGTTATTCTCGATCTCAACGATGCTGATTGCCGTACCAACCGGAATCAAAATCTTCAACTGGCTCTTTACGATGTGGGGCGGACAGATTCGCTTTACGGCGGCAAATCTCTTTGCTGTCGGATTTGTACCAACCTTCGTTATGGGTGGGGTTACCGGTGTCATGCTCGCTTCTGCCCCGGCGGACTTCCAGTTCCATGACACTTACTTTGTCGTAGCTCACTTCCACTATGTTATCGTGGGCGGACTGGTACTTGGATTATTTGCGGGACTTCATTATTGGTGGCCGAAGATGTTTGGCCGTATTCTGAGTGAATCACTTGGAAAATGGACATTCTGGACATTCATGATCGGATTCCAGCTAACCTTCTTCGTACAGCATTTCCTCGGTCTGATGGGGATGCAGCGCCGGATTGTTACATACTTGCCGAATCAGGATTTTGACCTGCTTAACCTGGTCAGCTCCATCGGCGCGTTCCTGATGGGCGTTGGGGTCATTATCTTCCTGGTGAACATCGTCATCACCACGAAGAAACCAATTGATGCACCAAACGATCCGTGGGAAGACGGTCGTACATTGGAGTGGACGATTCCATCGCCGCCGCCAGAGTACAACTTCAAACAAACGCCGCTGGTACGTGGTATTGATGCATATTGGAAAGAGAAGATGGCAGGCAACAAGGAGATGACTCCTGCGGAGCCGGTAGGTTCCATTCATATGCCATCCGCTACACCGTTGCCGTTTGTTATGTCGGTAGGTATTTTTATCGCCGGACTTGGACTGATGTTCAGCAAAGACAAATTCGAATTGGAATTCATGAATCTCATTTTCAATAATTATATTGTGCTTATTATCGGTCTTCTTATTACATTTGGCGCGATGGCATTGCGCTCATTATATGACGATCACGGCTGGCACATTGAACCCGAGGATCAGGACGAGAAGGGGGCGAGAACATGACAACCTCACATGCCGAGCCGGTAAACGGCAAACTGCCGCATGAACCAGAGAAGGCAACGCTGGAAGGACGCAACAAGCTTATTGGCTTCTGGTTGTTCCTTGGCGGTGAGACGGTACTGTTCGGTACACTCTTCGCGACCTTCCTCGCACTCCGCGGGCAGACCAATGATGGACCTACAGCGAATGAACTGTTCCATCTGCCGCTTGTGGCAGCAGCAACGTTCATCCTCTTGGTCAGCAGCTTGACGAGTGTATTCGCCATCCAGGCGATGCACAAGGGGAAACGAAATGCACTGGCTCTGTGGCTGGGGATCACGGTTGTTCTAGGTCTGGGATTCCTTGGTCTGGAGATTTACGAGTTCTACGAGTACGTGAAACATAAAGAATTTGGCATGACCACGAGTGCCTTCAGTTCGGCATTCTACACGCTGGTCGGGTTCCACGGAGCCCACGTAGCGTTCGGTATTGTATGGATCGGAATCATTATCGGGCAACTGTTCAAAAAAGGATTAACGGTCGTAACCGCACCGAAAGTCTATGTTTCCGCCATGTACTGGCACTTCATCGACGTTGTGTGGGTGTTCATCTTTACGGTCGTGTACCTGCTCGGAAAGGTGGGGTAACACATGTCCGCTCAGGATCAAAGTGATCAACAGCCGGTGAAGCACCGTCACCGTGCGGAAGGGCCTTCGAAGCATGTCGTCGTGTTTATTTTCTCCATTATACTCACGTTGATTGCCTTTGCGGCTGCCGCAGCCGGAGGGGTTAACACAACCTTCACCATTATTATTATGGTTGTCATGGCCATTTTGCAGGTATTTGTGCAGCTTGGTTACTGGATGCACTTGAAGGACAAAGGCCACTTGATGCCGATACTATTTATGGCCTTTGGATTTTTCGTAGCCTTTACATGTATTATTATGGCCCTTTTCTGGGTCTGGTGGTAAGAGAGATGGCGGCAGCGTATTGCTGCCGTCTTTTCCCCTTTTATGCGAGTGAATGATGGAGGTTCACATCTCTGGATCGTTTCAGGATGCGGTCATGAAGAAAGTGTAACATCGTGGTAAGTGAAATAAATGTTCACCAAAACAGGTCACGGGGAGGTTTCCCGTATGCTCGGGTTGCAATATTTCAGTTTTGACGACTTATGGAGTCCGCTTATTCTTGCTTTATTTTTGATTATTGCGGCAGCCTATCTTGTATTAGTGGGTCCGTTCAGCGAGAGAGTACAGGGCGCAGAGCCAGCAACAGCCGGACAGAAGGTCTTGTTTCTCGCAGGTCTATTAGCTCTATATCTGGCACAAGCGGGTCCTTTCAATCTACTGGGTCATGTGATGTTCAGCTTCCATATGGTGAGCATGGCATTATCCTACCTTGTTGCTCCGCCATTGATGATGAAAGGTTTGCCGACTTGGGTATGGCGCGGTGTTGTGCGCTGGTTGCCTACCCGCCAGCTTTCCTTCCTTGCGCATCCCATTGTAGCGGCGGTGCTGTTCAACGGACTGTTTTCCTTGTATCATCTGCCCGTTGTGCATGATTATGTCATGTTGAATTTTACCGTTCACCGGTTGTATTATATCGTACTTTTTATCACATCCATGCTGATGTGGTGGACGTTACTTAACCCTCTGCCAGAGGGTAGACAAGCATCAGGCTTGTCAAAGGTTGGATTTATCTTTTTGAACATGGTGCTGTTAACGCCTGCATGTGGATTAATTATTTTTGCTTCCGAACCGCTGTATCAGACGTATAGCAACCCCGCTATATGGGCTGAAGCGATGAGGTATTGCGTATCTGGCGACTCTTCGGCGATTCTTCGTTCATTCGGAGGGCCGGCGTTCTTTAATATCCTGTCTTCTACGAAGGAGGATCAGCAGGTCGGTGGGATTCTCATGAAGTTTATCCAGGAGGGTATATTTGTCTCCATGCTGGCTTATGTGTTTGCTCAGTGGTATCGGAAAGAGAGACAGGAAGAGGATGATGATCTCTCGCCTGCTGGCGGTGGTAACGAGCAGGGGCCGCTCAATCCGGCCGCCAAATCGTGAGTTTAATGTGACGACAAAAGGGGGAACACACGATGGATATGTATTTTTGGCTACCTACAATCAGTACTTCTTTCATTGTGCTTAGTGCGGTACTTGTGGCGATTGGCTGGGCTTTAATTATTCGTGGCAAACGTGAGGCACACCAGTCTGCTATGGTAGCGGGAGCGATCGCAGCTCTAATCTTTTTTGTAATCTACATGTCCCGCACTGTATTTGTAGGTAATACGGCTTGGGGCGGAGACCCGGATATGGAGATCTTTTACCGCATCTTTTTGATCTTTCATATTATTCTGGCTACCGTTGCCGCCGTATTTGGTATCTCGACACTAGTGCTTGGCTTCAAAAAGAATTTTGGAAAACATCGCCGTTGGGGGAAATTCACCTCTATCATCTGGTTTGGCTCCGCACTGACAGGTACGGTGGTATATGTGTTGTTATATCTGCTCTATCCGGGGGGGCACACAAGTCCGGTATGGGAAGTTATCCTCGGCGTTTAAATGGATGAATCTCGCAGATGATTAGTCCATGCCATCTCTCTTATTCATTCATAGAATGAGTTTGAGAGGGGGGAAACACAATGAAAAAAACAGTCAGCATCAGCCAAACGTATCCACGTCTTACCGTGTATTCCGACGAGAACTACAGAGGAAGAAGCCGCATTTATCGTGGCAACACAGGACTTCGCAACCTGGACAATATTTTGGACGGGGTTGAGAGCCTGCGCTTCTTTTCAACGAGTTCGAATGCAACACTTGTGGTGTTTACACGGCCAAACTTCCAGGGAGGCTTCCGTGTCTATCGCGGGAACACCAATCTGAGAGATTTGGATGACTTGATCCGCGGCGAAGATGTAGAGTCGTTGATCTCCACCAATCAGCGTCTCACTTTGGCTGAGATTCGCGCCATCCGTAGAAATCGCAGCTTGCCAACAGGCTACAACCTCGTGTAAGACAAGAGCCTCTTCTGCTATCAGGTGACCGGAAAAGAAAAAGAGAAAGAAAAAGAGCTGTGCCCTTCTGTGATTGATTCACAGTGTGGGGTACAGCTCTTTTTGAGATAGGGCAGAGGCTATTAGTCTCCACCTCCGCCACTATCCCCACCGCTGTCACTGCTTCCGTAATCGCTGCTCGAATGATGATGAGCCCCCGAAGAAGAATCTGAATCGTGATGTTTGTGATCATGATGGAGTCGGTGGTCGTGAGTGTGCCTGGTATGCGAGTCCGTCGAAATGTCAGAGGTCATCATAGAAGAAGACGTAGCCGAGCCAGATGAATGATGATGCTGTTTGGACTTTCTGGAATGCCTTTTGCTATCACTTTTGCTCTTAACCCGATCTGGCTCACTTCGAATGATGAGCCAGATCATCGCAAGGATAAATCCAAAAACAAGTATGGGCTCTATAAGCCATCCCATAGGGTGATCATTCCTCTCCACTAAAATCGCTGTGTTTATTTTATCGCAGAATGGATTCTTTTCCTATCCTGCTTTCCTGAAACAGGAAAAAAAGGGGTTGACGGGACAAGCGATAGGTCTGTATACTGTGTATATTGATATACACAGTAGATACAGTGAATAAAACAAGAGCACAGTAAACCAGATGAAGCAAGACAGTTGAAAGGCAGGCATAGATATGGATGCATGGAAGCAAGCGTGGTGGCTAACCCGTAACGAATATAGAAAGGATAAGTTGCAGTGGTTATGGTCTGCCATATTTATGATCTACACAGGTAGTATGAGCGGTGTGCTGTTGATAGGACAGCAACAAAGTAATTTTATTAACCCGGTAGTGGATGCGTTCTTTTTAATTATGCTGCCGTTTCAGGGATTTCTTTTTTCCAGACGTTCCTTCCGCTACATACAGGAAGATTCCTATACACAGATGCTCGCCTATTATCGAAGGCTTCCAATTTCGAATGAGTCGGTGATGTGGGCGAGATTGCAGCAATCCTTGATCGCTTTCGCTTACAATGGACTCTTTTTCTACGGAGCATTATATGCTGTCAGACTGCACACTGCAGGTTTCACATGGGATCAGTATTTAGCCTTTGCGCTGAGCTGCACAGGATATGGACTTCTGATTACGGGATTATATATTTACGGAGAGTTTCTCTTCAGTGGTAAAAAATATTTGCTGCTCAGCTTTATGTTCTTACCGATCGCCGTTGTGATATCTGTGCTGATCCGTCTCTCGGGCAATTATGGATTCTGGTACGTTATTCAATACAGTAAATTGTGGGGGTTGGTATCCCCGATCATGTGGATAGCGGTGATTTCAGGTTTGGCAACGTTATGGGTGTTCAGTCGATTGACGCTGAAGAAGCTTGCTTTGAGAGATCTGAGTTAGAAGGCAACTAAAGTAAAATGATAAAAGAATAAAGGATGAAACCGGCACGTTCAGGTAAGTGAGTGAAGTGTACCGGAGGGCGAGGTGCAAGATGTGAGGATACCCATTCAAATAAACGAGAATAGCGCTGAACCTTTGTATCACCAGATTGAAAATCAATTAAGGTCGTTAATTATAACGGGTCAACTGGGGGAGGGGACACATTTGCCGTCCATTCGTGAATTTGCCGGCGCACTGAATTGCAGTGTGATTACGGTTAGGCGGGTCTATCAGGATCTGGAGAATGAAGGTCTGCTTCGCACGAAGCAGGGGACAGGAACATTTGTGGCCCAGGTTGAGGCAGGAGAACGAGAGAACTATAGGCTGAAGGCTGCGGAGGAAGCAATGCAAGCTGCGGTGCAGTCGGGTAAAGCTGTGGGGTGTACAGAAGAAGAAATGGAAGTTTTGTTCCGGGAAGCCCTGAGAGCAAATTATTCAAAGTAAGGAGGGGGAGGTATGGTGGAACCCATAGCCGTTCAATTAAATGGCGTATCCAAGATGCGTAAACGCAGGGTTATTGGGCCGATTGATCTCACGATTCCGGAAGGATATGTTGTTGCCATTCTGGGGCATAACGGCTCTGGCAAAAGCACATTGCTTAACATGCTCCAACAAATTGTACTACCGGATAGTGGTGAGATCATATGGTTTGGACAGGAGAAGCATTCGGGGACACTTCCGATTGAGCTGAGACAACAGATTGGCTTTGTGGCAGATAATAGCGGCATTGAAGAGAATCGGATGACGCCGCAGGAGGCAGCGGATTTTCGATCACATTGGTACCCAAGGTGGGATATGAAGCTGTTCAAACAGCTTATAACAGACATGGATGTGCCGAGTGATGTGAAGCTGACCAAGATGTCCAAGGGAGAACGAAGAAAGTTCGAGATTGCCGCAGCACTTGCTGCTCGTCCTAAACTCCTTCTTCTGGATGAACCCTCGTCCGGTCTTGATCCTTTTGCCTGGAAGGTAATGGTCGAACAGTTCCGCGATTATATGGAAGGTGGAGACACGACCATTCTGATTGCCACGCATATTGCAGATGAAGTGAAGCGGCTGGCGGATTACATCGTACTCATGCACCGCGGGCAGGTCCTGGGTATGGCAGAGAAAGACCTTGTGCTTGAGCAGTGGAAGGAGATCTGGTATGAAGGAGATTTGCGGCCCGAGAATATTCCTGGTGTAGTTGAATCTTTTCAGGAAGAGAATGGTCTGATCCGTGTGATTACAACCCGGGTGAGTGAAGCGCAGGAGAGGTTGGAGCTGTCCGATCACCGGGTGCTCAAAATTCGCAATTTGGAACTGGGAGAAGTGCTGGAATATTGGATTGCCGGGTATGCACCCGTACAGTGGAGATAACCGAAGGGAGACGATTCTGAATGAACCGATTGGAACTAAAGCAAGTCGTCAAACAGTACGCAGACAAAACAGCTGTCAACGGAGTTACGCTTAATGTAAAAGAGGGCGAGATTTACGGATTGCTCGGAGCCAACGGCGCCGGTAAAACCACAACGATGCGCATGGTGCTGGGTCTGATCCACCCGGATGGCGGTAACATTCTGTACAACGGCAAGCCTTATAATACAGAGCTGCAACAGATTATGGGATATTTGCCCGAAGAACGCGGATTGTATCCGAAGGTAAAAGTGAGCGAACAGATTAATTATCTGGCACGCCTTCGTGGAATGAACGCCAAAGATGCGGATGAGAGTCTGAAGTACTGGCTGAAGCGGTTCGAAGTGCCAGAGTATTATGATAAAAAGATTGAGGAATTATCCAAAGGAAACCAGCAGAAAATGGGCTTTATAGCCGCGGTGGTACATAGACCGCAAATTCTCATTCTGGATGAAGCGTTTAGTGGATTGGATCCAGTTAACGTAGAGCTGCTCAAATCAACGGTTAAAGAATTGCGTGACGAAGGTACAGCCATTCTGTTCTCTACACACCGGATGGAACATGTCGAGGAGTTGTGTCGTCAGATCACGATACTTCATCGTTCTAATACGGTAGTGCAAGGTGAGATCAAAGAGATCAAGAGCCGTTATCCGCGTGAACAGGTTTACCTCAGTACTCTTGGACAGGTAGAAGGACTTGAGCAACTGCCGGGTGTGAAACGAGTGGAACAAAACGAGCGTGGATATCAGATCCAGGTCAGCGAGGTTACGGCGGCTCAGGAGATTTTGAAAACGGCGATGGCACAGACCACCGTGGAGCATTTTGAGATTAAGGAACCAACGCTTAACCAAATCTTTATTCGTGAGGTAGGTGAGTCGAATGAATAAAATGGGCACAATTACAGGTTTCACGTTCAAAAACAAAGTGAAAACGAAGTCGTTTATGGTCACGACCATTGTACTTGCACTTTTAATTACGATTGGACTCAATGTTCCATATTTCATTACTTTATTTAATGGCGGACCAATTGGCGGCGGAGCTTCTGGCAAGAATCCTGTAAACATCGGACTTCTGACAACAGAACAGCAGGATGTGGCACAGAAACTGGAAGACTTCTCCTCGGCTCAGGGCAATCAGGCATATCGTTTCATCATGAGTGGAGATAAGAATGAAAATGCACTGAAAGAAGATGCGAAGGCAGGTCTGATCGATGGTTATTTGAAACTTGAATCCGTAACAGGACAGGAGTTTCCAACGCCTGTTTTATACTCCACAGATGACATCTCGCCTCAGATTATTACGGCTATTGAATCTGCTCTGCAAAGTGTGAAGCTGGATGTTGTAGTCAAGGACGTATTGACGCCTGAACAAAAGGCATTAATTACAACACCTGTGAAACTGACTGCAGAAAATCTAAGCACGGATGATGGAGAGTCTGGAGCTGCTTCGGAAAAATCAATGAGCCCGATTAATTATATCGTGGTGTACTTGTTAATCATCTTGCTGTTCACATCTACGATGATGACAGGTAATATGATCGCTTCCGAGATCACAGCAGAGAAAAGCTCGCGCATCATGGAGATTCTGATCACGAGTGTATCCCCGCTCAGTCAAATGTTTGGTAAAATTATCGGTATCTTCATGGTAGGTATGTTACAGATCGGAATCTTCGGGGCAGTTATTGCGGGTAATATTCTACTGCCACACAACCGCGCGGTACTAAGTGATTTCAATTTGAGTGTGAACGACATTAATATTGCAGTGATTGTATATGGATTAATCTTCTATATTCTGGGCTACTTCTTATATGCAGTGCTGTTCGCAGCTGTAGGATCTATGGTCAGCCGTACGGAAGAGCTGGGGCAGGCAGTTCTGCCGATCACGATGCTGTCCCTGGTATCATTCTATATTGCAATCTTCAGCATCTCTGCACCGAATATTTTATTGCTCAAAGTTGCAAGCTTCATTCCGTTCACGTCACCAACGGCGATTCTGGTACGGATTGGGGCAGGCGTTGCGCCAACCTGGGAGATTCTAACGTCTCTAGCTATTCTGGCTGTATCCATTCTGGTCTTCGGCTGGCTTGCAGCTAAAATCTATCGCACAGGTGTACTGATGTACGGCAAACGTCCAACCTTTAAAGAGCTGTTCAAAGCGATGAAGGCGTACAAGATTTAATAATTCAAACGACAACTGTTAACTTTAAAATAAAATGTCGGTAACTTGATGGTGTTTTGTCGGTAACTTTAATTTAAAATGTCGTTTTCCCTTGATAGATCAAGGTTTTTCAACAGAACCTCCGTAAATGCAGAGCGAAATTAGCTTTATAGTATTATGTCGTTTTTGTTGATTAGCATAATTCATTAAATTCTCGACCTTTAATTTGTTTTAACTCAATATTCCCTCCTTATGGTAGACAGTGGAAAAAGAGTCCATGTTACAATGGAATCAAGCACTGGATATAGGAGGGTTTTTTGTGTTTGTGAGAATAGGAATATTCGTCCATCTGGGGTTGAAGTTTTTGTTGTAAAGACTGGACTGTGAGAGAAGTAAACATTTATGAGTGAGATCTAGCTCACCATCTGTGTTCTTTCAGAAACATTTCAAACTTTAAAGTGAGGGAATTTAATGAATAATTCGAAACTAGGGGATCAGTTTTTAAAAAAGAGCGGGATTATGTTATGTATGCTGGTACTGTACTTTCCACTGTGTATAGGAATAACGTGGCTATTGTTCCAAGCCATTAATCAAGTAGATTCTAGTGCTTTTTATAGGTATGCTACTGAGAATAAATTTAGTGAAGACGTCTTTTTTTCACCTGAGATTGATGCTAAAACAAGTATAGGTAATACTATCACAAAGACGTTTAAGATGATAGGAAATGAACTGCCAGATATCACTCAAGCAATATTCCACGAGCTTCTAAAAGAAAAGACTATATTTCTATCGCAGCTTAATGAAAACAAAGCGTATATGGAGTATCTAGCTGACAATAACTTAACCGTAGAAGAGTTAATAGCGTACATGGGGTCGATATCTAATTTAAGCAATGAGATATTAAATGGTAGTTTTTATTTTTCAGCGGTAATAATATTTTTGATTTTGTACATCTTTTTTAGATTTAGAATAGAATTATATTGGTTAGCAGGCATATTGTATGTTTTTTCAATCTTAGATGTTTTCACATCGGGTATCTTCTCAAGTATTTTTTATAAACCTATGGGATTAGCAAGTAAGATGATGGGTCAGGATTACACATTAAATCAATATAATATGTACATAGGATTTTTGCCCAAAATTAAAGAAGCATTTTTAACTTTTATTATATTCGATACTATAGGACAGAATTATAGAGAGGAGTGGAATAGGAGAAGATCAAAGAAACTCACAGAGATTTATTGTTCAATAGGTATTATCTTAAGTATGATGAGGGATTTGAAAACAGCAAACGGCAATGATCGTTTTGTGAAGATAAGTAAATTAAATATTGATTTGCATTATATAATTAAGTTTTCCAAGAGAAATAAAAAGGATCTTGCCTTAAAAGAAGTAAAAGAGCTTACATTAATGTTTTTGCGTAGAATCAAATCAGGTTCAATCTTTGTAGGAGATGTTATCATATTCCTAGAAAGAGTAGAAACCCTGTTAAAGAGTTCAGTGGATCTTAAAAATGATGAGCATAGCCTTAGTTAGAAAAGGAAAGTTAGCATTAAAAGTATAAAAAGCGTAACTGATGGTATCAGTTATGCTTTTTATGTTTTACACAAAATTATACTTAGTTCATATGGATTAATTGAAGATTATTTCTGGATTCCTCTCCAAAATACTTTCCAAGTTTCTTCTAATTTGTTTTCATACTCATCACGAGAAAAGTTTAACATCTGAAAGATCATTCCATCTATGACACACATAAATGAAGCTATAACTGTGTTAGCAGATATAAATCTCTCTGGTTCACTGTCTATAGCTTTTCCGATAATTTTTTTTATTTCCTCTTCAGTCTGTTTGTAGAGTTGAACAAATGTGCCCCTAAATGGATCTGGAGGGAAAAGAAAATATCTATTGATAAAGTGTCCAAGATCATTCTCGTAGACATATTCATTCAATGATCTCATTAGCGTGTATAACTTCTTGTCTACGGAAAAACTCGAAATTTCATCTGATTGATCACGTACAAAATTCAAATAATCATTAGTAACATAGTCACATACAATTCCAAACAATTCTTCTTTACTGGAACAATAGGCGTATAGTGAAGGAGCTTTGATGTCCACTTCAATGGCAATTTCCCTCATAGAGGTTTGTTCATAACCCTTTGTTGCGAATAAATGAAGAGCACTTGTTATTATTTTATTTCTCGTTACTTTACCTTTATTCAAAAAATTCTCCACCTCAGACTAGTTTTAAGCCCACAATACTTACAATTATACCACCAACCATGATTAGCTTGCTCATGTTTCTAGGCTCTTTGAAAACAAACATTCCTAAGAGCACACTTCCTGAAGCACCAATACCAGTCCATATGCCGTAACCGATACTAAGAGGCACTTCTTTTAAAGACACGGATAGAAAGATGAAACTGGAAAGCATAAAAATAATAAAGAGGATGGTTGGCTTCAGTTTTGAGAAGCCCTCTGTGAATTTTAAGCTTATTACTCCTCCCACTTCCATCAAGCCTGCAATCACCAAAAAAAACCAACTCATATTAATTAACTTCCTCTCTTTCAGGCTTATTAGATATAAATTTTAAACCCATAATGCAAGTGATCAATGTAATGACAAAGAAAATTTTGAGTACACTCACTTCATCTCCAAGGAACAGCATTCCAACTGCTGCGGTTCCAAATGCTCCGAACCCTGTGAAAACTGTATAAGCTGTGGATACAGGCAAAACACTTAAGGCTTTGGAGAAGCAAAAAAAACTAAGTGCCATCAGTATTAAGGTTGGTATAACCACGCCTATTTTAGTGAATCCATCCGAATACGACAGACCTAACGCCCAACCGACCTCTAAAAGTCCTCCAATAATAAGATAAAGCCAAGCCATAGTAACTCTCCTTCTATTTATAAAATTTTAAAAATCTAACTAACGTTAGTTAGATTTTTAATCCTAATACAGATTTATGATATATGCAATATGTAAATGACGTATTATTCTGAACAAGGTAGTGACGTATAAAACGTAGATAAAATGAAAAAAATAGTATAAAAAACACTCTTGCTAAAACAAAAGGTCACGATTACAATGGAAGTGTAAGTTAAGGATAGTGATTGTTTAATTACAAGCTAGACCTGCTTGCACATCAAAATTAATTTACGCCATAGTTGCGTTTATTTTTGATGTGCAGACAGGTCTTTTTTATTTGGAAAATAGGGGGGAATGAGATGAATATCCTCAAAATTTTGAACAATAATGTGGCAGTTACTCACGACAAAATGGGTCAAGAAATTATTGTAATGGGCAAAGGGATCGCTTACCAGAAGAAGGTTGGCGATAGTCTGGATCAGCAAAGTATAGATAAAATCTATTCACTTTCTAATAAAGATGCCTTCGTGAAATTCCAGGAACTTCTGTCCGAAATTCCTATCGATTATTTTGAAGTGGCGGACCAAATTATAAACTATGCCAAGTTAACGTTAGGTAAAAAACTCAATGAGAGTATATATATATCGCTCAGTGACCATATTTTTTCGACGATAAGTCGATATAAAGAAGGAATATCGCTTAGAAATGCTTTGCTTTGGGATATTAAACGATTTTATGCAGACGAATTTCAGATTGGTTTGAAGGCGCTTCAATTTATCAAGGAATCTTTCGATATTCAATTTCCTGAAGATGAAGCGGGTTTTCTTGCATTGCATATTGTCAACGCTGAGACTCCCCAAGAAACTCAAGACATCTACAGAGTGACCAAAATCATTCAAGAGATCAGTGATATAGTTAGATATTTTTTTCAAATGGAGTTTGATGAACAATCCGTAGCATTTTTTAGATTTGTCACTCATTTGAAGTTTTTTGCTCAGCGATTAATCAGTGGAAACTTGCATGAGAGTGAGAGTGATACAGATCTATTAGATGTGATCAAAGAGAAACACCCGAATTCTTACCAGTGTGTGGGAAAAATCGAAACTTATATTAAGAATAACTACCAGTATAACTTAACAAACGAAGAGAAATTGTATCTAACGGTTCACATCCAACGTGTTGTGCACAAAACAAATTCATAGCAGTTTTCATTAAAGGAGGTGAGGATTCTTGCAACGCAGGATGGTGACATTAAGTTGGCCAAACCCTTCACTAAGCTTTTTAGCTAAATTTGGAGGAAAATAAAATGAGAAAATATCAACAGTTGGCCGAGGAGATTGTAAAGACAGTGGGGGGGGCTGAAAATGTTCTTGATCTCACTCATTGCATGACCCGGTTGAGATTTCAACTAAGGGACGATTCCTTACCCAACGATGAAGTATTGAAGCAAATGGATGGCATCGTATCCGTCATGCGTTCTGGTGGGCAGTATCAGGTTGTAATCGGCAATCATGTTTCCGAGGTGTATTCGGAAGTTACCCAACTGACTAAAGTGGGCGAAAAACCAACTGCTCCAATAATAGATAAGGAGATCAAAAAGAAGAAACCCTTTGATGCCTTTATTGATGTCGTGTCCAACTTATTTCAGCCGATTTTGGGAATTCTGTGTGCTGCAGGTATGTTAAAAGGATTTAATATTTTGTTTAACGCGATGGGGCTTTATACAGCTGATAGCGGAGCATACATGATCATCAATGCTATGGGAGATGCATTGTTTATGTTTCTTCCTGTGTTTTTAGGATACACATCTGCTAATAAATTTAAAGTACAGCCTTTTACTGGAATTCTCATTGGACTTGCCATGTGTTACCCTGCTATTCAGTTGAATACCTTAGCAGCAACAAAAGAACCACTGTATACATTATTTAGCGGTTCAATTATAAGCTCTCCTGTCTATTTGGATGTGTTTGGTATTCCGTTGATTGGTATGAACTATACATCAACTGTACTTCCAGTCATCATCGTCGTATATTTTGCATCAAAAGTGCAGCGTGTGTTGGACAAGATTATTCCAAGTGTAATCAAATTCTTTATTGTACCGATGCTCACGGTCTTTATTTCTTTAACCTTAGGTTTTTTACTGATAGGTCCTTTGGCAAACTACGGATCAGAGCTTATAGCACAGGGAATATTTGCTGTTCGAGATGCGAGCCCATTAGTAGCTGGATTTCTACTGGCATCCCTATGGCAGATTCTTATGGTATTTGGCCTGCATTGGGGAATTATCCCCGTCTATATTAACAACATCACAAGCTTGGGTTTTGACAACATATTAACTATGGCTTTTGCCACCACGTTTTCTCAAATGGCTATTACTCTTGCCATCATCCTTAAAACAAAGGATAAAAATTTAAAGGCACTCGGCATACCGGCAGCTGTATCCGCTTTATTTGGTATAACAGAGCCTATTGTTTATGGTATTACCTTACCGCGAAAAAAATTGTTTATCATGAGCTGTATTGTTTCAGGTATTGCTGGCGGTTTTTACGGCTTCTATAACTTTAGAGAGTTTACATTTGGAGGACTGGGCATATTTGAATTTATGACCATGTTTGATCCCGATAACCCAGGAATCACGAACCTCATGATTGGTATTATTGGTGTTGTTTTTGCTATGGTAGCTTCGTTTGTACTAACACTTTTCTTGTTCAAAGATGATAAATCTAAGCCAAGCTCTGACAAAACGATAGAAGTGTCATCTATAGCAGAATCCAAACCAGAGTTGAAATCTGAGAAAAAACATACGATGCAAAGTCCTATGAACGGAGAAGTCATTCCTATTAAAGAGGTTCAGGACGAGGCGTTTTCGCAAGAACTTCTGGGCAGAGGAATCGCGATTAAGCCTGTAACCGGGGAACTATTTGCACCTTTTGATGGGAAGATTGTTACATTGTTTCCTACAAAACATGCTTTTGGATTAGTGTCAGATGAAGGAATGGAAGTCCTTATTCATATCGGATTTAATACGGTTCGTCTGAAAGGTAAATATTTCGAGACCTTCGTACAAGAAGGAGACGTTGTTAAACAAGGACAGAAATTGGCTGAATTTAATATTGCGGAAATTGAGAGAGAAGGATATTCGGTTGAAACGCCAATGATCGTTACAAATACAGATAGTTATCTTGAGATTATTGAGACTAAAGGAAAACAAGTAAATGCAGGGGATGTTTTGCTTACAGGTTTGATTTAACAATTTTATCTTAGCAGGAGATGAGAGAAATGGCTTTTAAAGACGGATTTTTGTGGGGTGGAGCAATCTCGGCTAACCAATCTGAAGGAGCTTACAATGTGGACGGAAGAGGCATAGCAAATGTTGATTTATGTCCAACAGGTGATATCCGTGACAGTGTTCTTATGGGTAAAACGAAGATGTTTGATTTTGACGAGAACTATTTTTACCCTGGCAAAGCAGCAATCGACATGTATCACTATTACAAAGAAGACATCGCATTGTTTGCAGAAATGGGATTTAACGTATATCGGTTGTCTATTGCTTGGAGCCGTATATTCCCTAATGGGGATGAGCTGGAGCCAAATGAAGCTGGACTCCAATTTTACGAAGACGTATTTAAAGAGTGTCAAAAGTATAATATTAATCCTCTGGTGACCATTTCCCATTTTGACGTTCCCATGCACCTTGTTAAGGAATATGGTTCTTGGCGTAACCGAAAAATGATTGATTTCTATGAAAGATTATGTAGGGTGATCTTTAAACGTTATAAGGGCTTAGTGAAATACTGGATTACGTTTAATGAAATTAACATGGTTTTGGAAGCTCCATTTTTATCATCCGGATTGTTCATAGAAGAACACGAAGATGCGGAATTAGTGAAATTTACAGCCAGTCATCATGAGTTGGTGGCCAGCGCGTTAGCTACAAAAATTGCCCATGAAGTAGACTCTGAAAATATGGTGGGATGTATGCTAGCTAGCATTGCCCCATATCCCAGAACATGTGATCCAAAAGATGTATGGAAAGCAAAACAGGTTGAAAACCAGAGCTATTTTTTCATTGATGTTCAGGTTAGGGGTGAATACCCGGCATACACCCTTAAAGAACTGGAACGAAAAAATATTGTTCTACCATTCAAAGAAGGTGATCGAGAGTTATTGAAACAACACACCGTTGATTTCATAGGATTCTCGTATTATTCCTCCAGCGTAGTCAGTGCTGATCCGACACTCACGGATACAATAGGAGGAAACCTATTTCCAAGTTTGCCGAACCCGTATTTAAAATCTAGTGATTGGGGTTGGCAAATTGATCCGTTAGGATTACGAATTACAATGAATAATATCTATGACCGTTATCAGAAACCTTTATTCATTGTTGAAAACGGCCTAGGGGCTGTAGATGTTCCTGATGAGAGTGGTTATGTAGAAGACGATTACAGAATTTCATATCTAAGTGAGCATATGCGTGCAATGCGAGATGCTGTAGAGTACGATGGCGTAGACTTGCTTGGCTACACCGTTTGGGGACCAATTGATATTGTAAGTGCAAGTACAGGTGAAATGAAAAAAAGATACGGATTCATCTATGTAGATCGAGATAATCAAGGAAAAGGAACACTGAAGCGTTCGAAGAAAAAATCTTTTGAATGGTACAAAAAAGTGATTAAGTCAAATGGTCAAGATTTAAGTATGTAACACTAATTAATGATGAGAGGATAGATGAATATGGCGTCACCATTTCCGAAGGACTTCCTGTGGGGCGGTGCAGTAGCAGCTAACCAGCTTGAGGGAGCTTATAATGTCGATGGCAAAGGTTTGTCAGTACAGGATGTAACGCCAAATGGGGTTACAACACCAAGAACAGAAGGTCCCACCGAGGATAATCTGAAATTGATTGGTATTGACTTTTATAACCGATATAAAGAGGATGTTAAACTTTTTGCTGAAATGGGCTTTAAAGTGTTCCGCACATCCATTGCCTGGTCTCGTATTTTTCCCAAAGGAGACGAACTGGAGCCAAACCAGAAAGGTCTGCAATTTTATGATAATCTGTTTGACGAATGCCATAAATACGGTATTGAACCGCTCGTGACGATTTCTCACTACGAGACGCCGTTGCATCTGTCCAAAACGTATGATGGATGGGTAAATCGTAAAATGATTGAGTTCTACGAACGTTATGTTACGGTACTATTTCATCGTTATAAAGGTAAAGTCAAGTACTGGCTGACGTTTAATGAGATCAACTCTATTGTGGAAGAACCATTCATGAGTGGTGGTATATATACACCAAAAGAAGAACTTTCCGACCAAGACTTATATCAAGCTGTCCATCATGAACTTGTTGCAAGTGCCCTTGCGGTTAAACTGGGCCATGAGATTATGCCAGATGCGAAGATTGGCTGCATGGTGCTGAGCATGCCAACATATCCGCTCACGCCAAATCCAGACGATGTTGTTGCAGCGATGCAAGCAGAGCAGCAAAATGATCTTTTTGCGGATATTCATGCACGTGGCTATTATCCGAAATACATGAATCGTTATTTCAAAGCCAAAAACATCAATATTAAGTTTGAGGATGGGGATGAGGAAATTCTCAAACATACCGTAGATTTTATCTCATTCAGTTATTATTCAAGTATTTGTAAGAGCGGCGATCCAGAGAAGGGTAAGGAGACTCAAGGGAATCTGTTTGCAGGTATCGAGAACCCATATTTGAAAGCGAGTGAATGGGGTTGGCAGATCGACCCTCAAGGCTTGCGCTTAACTCTCAACAAATATTGGGATCGTTATCAAAAACCATTGTTTATTGTCGAGAATGGTCTAGGTGCGATCGATCAGCTGATTACGGATGAAGACGGTAATAAGACTGTCAAAGATGATTACCGTATTCAATACATGAATGACCACTTGGTACAGGTTGGAGAAGCTCTCGAGGATGGTGTAGAAGTAATGGGATATACATCTTGGGGCTGTATTGATCTCGTAAGTGCGTCTACAGCAGAGATGAAGAAACGTTATGGCTTCATCTATGTAGATCGTAACGATGATGGCTCCGGAACACTGGAGAGGTATAAGAAAAAGTCCTTCTATTGGTACAAAGAAGTGATTAGAACCAATGGTGCAAATCTTATAGGAGTTACCAAGAAATTATAATTCATAGGCAAAACCTTAGGCAGGTAGCATTGTAACCTGTCTTGGTTTTGCTTTTTCCTAGTTGTATGGGCATATATTGTTTTCTAGTCAGTTTCCTACTTGAAGAATGAACACTGAATTCAGCCCTTTTATATAAACAAGCAGCTGCATGGTATTCATATCAAAAGAATTAGATTACAATGAAAGATACACCACAACTCTAAATGGACTTTTGATAATAACTTCGCATTATACTACTATAATAATTGTTAATAAACATAAGGAGTATTACGATGAGCGAACAGAAGAAAAAAATCATAACAGCAGCCAGGAATTTATTTCACACCAAAGGGTTTTCTGAAACTTCAATGAACCAAATTATTGAAGCTTCGGAATCTAGTAAGGGTAATTTATATCATCATTTTAAAAATAAAGAAAATCTCTTTGTTTTCATCCTTGAAGAGGATGCTAATCATTGGCTAGAAGATTGGAAACAGGAAGTTGAAAATACACAGGCTGATTCCGATCATATTTTATATGTTCTTGCAGATTATTTAGCCAAGTCTAGAGGGAACCTTTATTATCATAAAACAACCGCAGAGTTCTACAGTAGTGCATTTAAATCAGATGAGATCACGGAAAAAATCAAGGAAATAGACAAGTTATATCTTGATTTTTTTGTTAATATTATTAAAGAATGTCAGGCAGTAAAACAAATTAATCCAGATGAAGATCCAAAATTGTTAGGATATTTTCTTATGTCCTTGTTATTTATAAGTAATGACTATAAACATTATAGTGATGATGTTAAAGTAAAAGAGAATAATTATAACAAAAAAGCCATAGATATTTTCTTGAAGGGCGTAAATTAACAAA
The DNA here is from genome assembly GCF_003719335.1 of Paenibacillus amylolyticus. GTDB lineage: Bacteria > Bacillota > Bacilli > Paenibacillales > Paenibacillaceae > Paenibacillus > Paenibacillus amylolyticus_D. The sequence goes on along the minus strand of NZ_RIAS01000027.1, from coordinate 8,035 downwards.
ATTATTTCAAAATTAAAAATAAAATTGATGTTTAATTTTTTTTGTATTATGATTAGACCGAACGGTCTGTCTGTAAAAATAAAGGAGGCGAAATAATGAATCACAATCATGTCATTATTATCGGAAGTGGTGTAGCTGGGATAGCCACAGCTTTATTCTTGAGAAAGGCAGGAATTGCAAGCACCATTTATGAAGGTAGAACAGCTGAATTAGAAAAGGGGGCTGGTTTTTTACTTACTCCAAACGGTGTAAATGTCTTAGCTGAGATCGGATGTAAAGACAAAGTTATTGCAAATTCAACAATTATCAAAAGTATTTATCAAATAAATAGTGAAAATGAAGTCGAATCAATAACAAATAATTACAATGAAAAGCACTATAAATCCCCAATGATCAATGTCATGAGATCCAACATTGTTAAAGTCCTCTTGGAGGAAGCTCAGCATCAAGGAATCGAAATAAAGTATGATAAAAAGTTGATTTCAGTAAATCAAAGTTCAAAATCAGTTGAAGCATTTTTTGAAGATGGAACCTCTGTCAAAGGTGATATTGTTGTCGGGGCAGATGGAACTTTTTCTAAAACGAGAGAAGCCGTAGCATCTGACGCTAAATTGGATTATAGCGGTATGTGGGGACTGCAGGGGATATCGTATGTTGATGATTTCGAATGGGATGAATCAAGTGGTTATTTGTACTACGACGAGAATCTGTCCTTTATCTTTGGGCAAGCGCATCCTACAAACAAGATGAATATCTTATGGCAAGCATTCTCAATAGCTCCTGAGAAACTACCAACAAAAGACTTTGAAAAAGCCTCCACACAAACGATCAGAGAGTTATTAAATAAAATGATGAAAGATTGGAAAGTCACGAACAATCTGTTTGAAATTGTTGAGAACACAGAGCAGATTTTCGCAAGAAGTATTCACGAAGTGAAGAATTTACCTACGTGGTCAAAAGGGCGCGTTGTTCTGGTTGGGGATGCTGTGCATACAGCTAATCCTTTTGTAGGTCAAGGAGCTTCATACAGCCTTGAAGATGCCATGGTCTTAGCAAAAAATTTAAGAGACCATGATTACCGGGATGCGTTTTACTATTATGAAAAGGACAGAAGAAAAAGGACAGAAGAATTAAATGCTTTGTTCCTGAACAAACACATGGAGTTCAATATGGATAAGAAGATTAATGAATACAAAATTACATGGGAATAAGTACGTTCTAATATATAAAATCAACCCCTACAGATTGTAACATGCATTAATTTACTCAACATGTTAGCCATCTAATTAATCTGGTAGGTTACAAAAGCACCTATTATACTACCATACTAATAAAAGTCGCTATGATATAGCGGCTTTTATTTTGATAAAAATGAACTAATACTCAAAGATAAAGGGGTTTTGTAATATATGTTACGAAAATATTTAACCATCGGAGAGTTTTCAAAGTTAACGGATCTTCCTAGTCGAACACTCCATTTTTACGATCAGAATGGTGTGTTAAAACCGGTGAAAGTCGATCCGAAAACGAACTACCGATACTATAGTGTAAGTCAAATATTAGACGCTAATTTAATCAAGGCATTTAAATTTTTAGGCGTACCTCTTAATCAAATAGAAGAAGTTCAAACCTATACACCGGAGGAATTACTTCGATTTCTAAACAAACAAGAAGATGTACTTGAGGATAAAATCAGACAAATTAACGAAGTTCAAAAGAACTTGCAAATAATGAAGCAAAATTTCACACAACAATATATAGAGTCTGCAAGTAAAGAGGTATACATCAAAACATTTGAGAAGCAAAATTTACTGAAAATAACCATTAGAGAATCATCTGAAATAGGCGTATGGAGTCAAGTGCTGAATAATATTGTTCAATCCCATGAGCAATTCAATAAGCAAACTATATTTGGAGGCATTCTTCCATTTGAATCCTATCAGTACTATGAAGAAATTAAATATGACAGCATTTTTATACCTGTTATAACTGAGATTGAGGATAAGTATTTACCAAGTAATATAGAGCGGATTACATTAGAAGCCGGTGAATATGCGGTAATTGCATTCGCAATTCATTCAGATGAGTTTATGGAGATGTACAATAAATTGAGAAACTATGTAGAAAAACATAAATTAAACGTTGCTTCTCATATCTATGAGTATTTTTATCCGTTAAATTTCAAAATGAATAATGCATCACGTTTTGATATTGAATTAAAAGTTAAAATTTTAAAATAATCTCCTTGACCTTACATTAACTATAACCTTTAAAGTGTTTGATAGGTACTTTAAAGGAGGAATTGTTTTGGATAGGAATTCAAAATTAGTATTATCCATTTTATTAGGGAGCTTATTTATTGCTTTTATGGGAATTGGATTAGTTATTCCTGTTTTCCCGAAATTAATGGTCGAATTAAACGTTGGTGGAAAGACGGTTGGTTTATTAACAGCCATGTTTGCTTTAACCCAATTAATTGCTTCGCCCCTTACAGGGAAAGCGACAGATTACTTTGGTAGAAAAATAATGATTGTAATCGGTCTATTTATATTCGGTGGATCAGAGCTACTATTCGCCATCGGAGATAATGTCACTGTACTATACATTTCAAGAGCCTTAGGTGGGATTAGTGCGGCATTCATTATGCCAGCGGTATCTGCATTTATTGCTGATATCACTACAGACGAAACAAGGCCCAAAGCATACGGATATATGTCGGCAGCAATCAGTACGGGTTTAATCATTGGACCAGGTGCTGGAGGGTTTTTAGCGGATTTTGGTATTCGGACTCCGTTTTATGTCGCAGGATTGTTGGGGATTTTAGCAGGGATTTTTTCATGGATTATTTTACGTGAGCCTAAAAGACAAGAAACATATGAACCCAAGATGGTGAAAAGTAAGGGGAATTTACAAAAAAATTTAGTGCCAATGTTTTTAATGGCTTTTATTGTTATTTTCATCTCAAATTTCGGATTAATGAGTTTTGAATCCTTTTACGGATTATTTGTCGATGTGAAATTGAATTTTACACCAAAAGATATTGCAATTGCGATTACTGGTGGTGCCATTGTTGGTGCAATTATTCAGATTACTTTGTTTGAACGATTAACACGTTGGTTGGGTGAAATTAAACTTATCCGATATGTGCTATTATTGTCGGCAATTAACGCGGCAGCCTTCCCGTTTTTAAATAGCTATGTCGTCGTACTTATATCAACCATGTTGGCGTTCATCTTCTTTGATCTGGTTCGACCAGCCGTTACCACGTATTTAGCAAGTATAGCTGGACCAGACCAAGGGTTTGTAGGAGGGATGAATTCATTCTTTACCTCCTTAGCCAATGTCATAGCTCCAATTATTTGTGGGATTTTATTTGATATTGAGATTGCATATCCATTTTATTTAGCGGCTATTACAATCGCTTTTGGATTCGTAATAGCGATATTTTGGAAAAAACCATCTAAAGTAACTCTTGGAGTCCAAGTTTAAATTTACCTCTTGGACCTATGTCAAGAAAGTAGACACTTACGCTACGGATTTGTCCGTAAATTTCATCGCAAAACGAGCAGGGGAAAGGTAACCTAGCGCGCCATGCATTCGCTTGCGGTTGTAATAGAACTCAATGTACTGGTAGATGGCGGTATAAGCCTCTTCTGGATTCTTAAATCGAGGGTTACAGTAAATGAGTTCTTTCTTTAAAATGCTGTGCCAGGACTCGATACAAGCGTTATCGTAACAATTTCCTCGGCGGCTCATGCTGGATTGCATGCCATATGCTTTTAGTTGCTCCACGTATTCTTTTGACGTGTACTGCGAGCCACGATCCGAGTGATGGAGCAATCCCGGAGAAGGGCGTTTGGCCTGGTACGCATCTTTCAATGCATCCAGCACCAGGCTCGTTTCCATATGGTTGTACAAGCGCCAGCCTACAATTTCACGCGTACACAAATCCAAAACACTAGCGAGATATAACCGGCCTCCTCGGCAGGGAATGTAGGTGATGTCAGTGACCCATACAGTGTTCGGTGTGGACGTTTGAAATTGCTGGTTCAACGTATTCGGTGCAAGGGGATGATTATGTTTAGAATCCGTCGTCTGGACACGATACCGGGGGCTATGCACGGAACGAAGATTCATTTGACGCATGTATATACTGACCGTACGTGAAGAGATTCTATACACTTCCAGATGAGCGCATACGTAATTTTAGGGCTCCCACACCGCTTCTGGTGGTCGTAGAAATGATACCGGATACGCTTCATGACCTCGGCTCTCCGATGCTGCTGCTTGCTGGTTCGATCCATCCGCCACTTGTAATATCCGCTCCGTGACACTTGCAAGATGCTGCACATCTTCTCCAAAGAAAACTGGGAGCGATGGTTTTCCACAAATTGAAACCTTAGTTCTTTGGTTTGCTGAAGATGTGCACTGCTTTTTTTACAATAGCCAGTTCCTCATCAATGGCACTCCAGGTTGTATAGCCGAGTAGATCAACACCATCTTTAATGGACTCCTTCATCTGTTCATCAATTTTCCAGCCCCAGTCTGACGCTTTGAGGTGTGGATTTTTCAAACCCCAAACCAGATTCCTAGAAGTCTGTTCCAGATGTTCAGGGTCTGAGCTGGAGATGAGTGACATGTAGTAGCTGAAAATTATAAAATCGACTGCACCATTTTTTAGGGTTGCCTTAGCCTCTTTTTCAAAAATCACTTCAATGTTACGTTCGGCAAAGTAGCGCTCCATGTAGCTTGGATAGTAACCACGTGCCTGAACATCCTGAAAAAGAAATTTCGGTATTGGTCATCATGAACCATTTTCATAACATCTTCTGGTTTCGACGTAGAAGGATAAGTAGTAAAGCGAGCAATCATACAGCCTACTTGTGAAATAGGAATCAAATCATGTGCTAACTGAACAGCCAATGCACTCTATAAAGAGGAAGAAAAGAGCGTTATGAGTGACAAAAATTTTAGAGACATCCAAAGAAATTTCATATCATCTTGGACAAGTTAGATAAAAAAGCAGATGGTCTATTAGCTTGCCAAGAAACTGAACATTCCAATGCATACAATCTGACGCGCATGTTAATTATAACCTTTAATAATGAAGTTATGTCATCTGAGGAATATGACTTCATTCGGAAAGGAGCATGCAACGTGCCAGATTGGTTAGAGGTTATTATTAGAACGCTTGCTGCGGTAACCATGCTGTTTCTCATCACCAAAATTTTAGGTAAGCGGCAGATCTCTGAACTTTCCTTGTTTGAATATATAACCGGTATCACTTTGGGGAACCTGGTAGGTTACATCTCTTTGGATACAGACACAAGCTGGTACTTGGGTTTTCTTGCGGTGTTGGTGTGGGTTTCTGTCTCCGCAGGAGCGGAGTATTTAACGATGAAAAGTAAAAAATTCAGGGATATTGTAGACGGAAAATCAACGATTCTTGTTGAAAATGGAGCTGTAATTCAGAAAAATCTGAAGAAGGAACGGCTGACGATTGATGAATTTCTGGAACAGCTTCGTAAAAAGGACGTATTTCGGGTGGCTGATGTGGAATTCGCGGTAATGGAACAGAGCGGAGATATTAGTGTGTTATTAAAAAAGGAATATCAACCGCTCACCGCAGATATGCTTGGGTATCGTCTTTCATCCGAAAAGGAACCGCGAACGATCATTATGGATGGCCACATTTTGCCTGATACTTTAAAGTCTGCTGGAGTGAGTGAGGATTGGGTCAAAAAAGAACTGCGTAAACTAGACCTGACATTAAGCCAAGTTTCAATCGGTCAGGTGGATAGCAAAGGAGAACTGACCGTGCAGACCGGAACGGTGGCTTTGCCCAAACCAGCCAAATCGAATCCAAATGATCAGATTAAAGACCTGGTACAACGATTGCAGGATGATTTAATCATGCGAAAACAACTTGCAGCGAATGACAAAGATCGTCTTAAATATCAGGAGGCGCTAGATCAATTTCAAACGGCAATGCATGCTTATCAAAAAGCGAATCCGTCATGAAAAGGTACATAAAAAATCCTACAGTAGCCCTGGCTTTAGCCAGGGTTCTTTTTATACTTCTTTGTATTCTATGAGTATCTGGAAAATTTTCCGGAACTAGGCTTATCTTTGGACGTATTATAGGAAGTTGCTGGATTTTCTAATCCGCAAGCTCATGGTTTAAAATTTATACGGCGAAGGAGAATACATATTAATATGAAGCAATGGAAACGCGTCCTCTTATCTCTTACCATCTCCGCAGGTTTGCTTGCATCGGCAGTGCCGGCAATGGCTGCTCCGCAAGGCACAGCTGTTAAGGTTGACAATAAAGCTGTTACATACACTGCGGGTGCACCGATTGTTGAAAAAGGAACGACTTTTGTTCCACTCCGTACAACGCTGGATGCACTTGATGCTAAACTGGCGAGTGCAACCGATGACAGTATCACAGCCATCGTCAATGGCAAGACCATAACGCTGAAAAGCAAACTTGTTCGCATCAACGGTGTCACTTACGCGCCGATTCGTATTGTTGGTGATGCTGCAGGATATGAGGTTCGCTGGGATAAGGCTACAAGAACCGTGTTGCTGGTATCCAAAGGCGACGGCACGGTTGAAACCGCTCAAAACGGTGGACGCGGCTTTATGTGGGAAGTACAGAACAACGGGAATACCGTGTATCTGGTAGGGTCGATGCATGTGGCAGACAAAAGTTTTTATCCGCTGCGTCCAGAGTTTGAAGAAGCGTTTGCTGAAGCGGACTATCTTGGTGTTGAAATAGATCTCAGCAAAGCGGCAGACGAAGAACAACAAAAGCTCGTGTTGAGCTTGGGTTCATACCAAGACGGCACAACCCTGAAGGATCATATTTCGAGCGAGACGTACAGCAAGCTTGGGGATATTTTGAAGAAAAAGGGGTTAGAGCCTAACGCGCTGGACGCGTTTAAGCCTTGGGTGGTGGAAAGTACACTGGGAAGTCTGAAGATGTCATCAGCTGGACTGGAAGCGGCCTCCGGTGTAGATTTGTATTTTATACAAAAAGCGATTGAGCGTAAAATCCCCGTCATTGAACTTGAATCCTATCGGTCTCAGCTAGGGATGTTCGAAAACTTTTCAAAAGAATTACAGGAAAAAACACTGCGTTCCACAATCGATAACTTCGATGTACTGGACAACTCGGTGAATCAGATGGCTGAGATGTGGAAAACAGGTAATGACGAGCAACTACTGGAGTTGACAAACACCTTCTCCGATGATGAAGAGTACAACAAAGCGATGTTGGTGGACCGCAATATTGGTATGGCCGACAAGATCGACGGTTATCTGAAAAACGGCAAAGGCGAAGAGTACTTTATCGTGGTTGGAGCAGCACACTATCTAGGGGATCACGGGATCGTGAAGTTGCTTGAGGATAAGGGATATAAGGTAGAGCGCAAGTAAGCTGAGTATAGGTAAGGTATCTAATGGTTTACTCTTATAATAACCCTTAGTTGTTTCTATAAAAGGAATGTAAATGGGCCCTTTCAGACGTTTGGTCTGAGAGGGCTTCTTTCTATTAATAATTGTCTTTATTATCTAATGATAAATAGGAACAATTACAGAGGTTGTAGAGTGAGGGCGCTGATAGACTGTACTACTCTTTGTGGGAATAATTCATTGGGTAAGAGTGAATCATTCAATTTAATAAATAATGCTTTACAAGTGGTAGTTATACATGGTATATTCTTATTCCGGCCAAGAAAACACAGTTTACACGGTGCGGCAAGCAATTGAAAATAAGCTTCGAAAGAAACTTAGAAAAAGAGCTTGCAAAGTTGGTTCGGACATGATATGATATAAGAGTTGCTGAAACGAACCGGTTTCGGTAGCGAGAAAAGTTTGATCTTTGAAAACTGAACAACGAGTGAGTAACGATCTTGCTTGCAAGATCGACGCTGGAAAAATTGGTACACGTCTTCGGACTGTATGATTTTGAAAGCACAATGAGATTTTTAATCTCGTCAGATTCAAAATGAGCTTATCGCTCTTTTCAATA
>NZ_RIAS01000026.1 GCF_003719335.1 Paenibacillus amylolyticus | reverse complement strand
AGGATCAAACTCTCCAATAAAGTTATTGAAAAGAGCGATAAGCTCATTTTGAATCTGACGAGATTAAAAATCTCATTTGTTCATTCTGCAAGCAGAATGTTTACTCACTCGTTGTTCAGTTTTCAAAGATCAAACTTAATTGATTTATTATTTTTCATGTTGTCGTCATTTCAGCGGCGACTTTTATAATGTAACACATTCACGTTTTCTTTGCAAGCATTTTTTTAACTGTTTTAAATCAAGTCTTATAAATATGCTTGTTCTTGTCAAACGGCTCCTTAAAACGGAACGAAAATTAATTTACCATATAGAGTCGAAAAGGTCAACCCTATTTCGACAAATAGGTAGATCATTCCCTTTAACAACAGGCGAATACAATTAGAGGTGCACGCTCTATCTAGAGAGTACACCTCTAATCCTAATCTTTAAAAATATATGTTCAGCCCAATTTCATAGCTTGGAGTTCTTTAACTTACCGCCTCTTGCATACTTGGATAACTCTTTAGGGGGGGCGAACCTTGCATACATGCGGAATACTGTTTTATACCGACTCGCTATTGCATACTTAATCTCCTGGTCAAGACGATGGTCACTCAGATCGAACAGCATTTCATCCAACTCTTTGCGTAATACATAGTCCAGTTCCTTGCATTCCTTCTCGTTAAATAGCATACCCAGCATTAAGAGTTCTCCTTTTTGTGCATAGCATCTATAGTCACACTCGTCTTTCAGCATCATCTTTTGTTGAACATATCTCTTTTTTTTTCTGCGCTGCTGAAACCCGTTTTATTGTTATGGTCAAATTATTGGGAAATTATGAATGCTGGGTATCACAAAATTTCCACAAAGAATTTTAACCTCTCACAAGTGCATATGTGAGTGTGCTCTCAATAACCGCTGCAACGAGAAGTAAGATGACTACCCAAAAGCTTGCCGTTAACGTCATATTCATAAACTCTTTCCACCGGGATCCGATCATAGCTCGTTTATCGCTTCCCAGTTGTGCCAAGCTCCGCACTACTAACCCGCCGAACTTCAATCCAAATGCACAGGCAATAATAATAACCGGGATTTCGATAATGCCATGTGGAAGCAGCCCCTTCACGACAATATCAAAAAAGCTTGCCCCATAATTCATCGTGGTGTGCACTACAAAGCCGAGCACCATCCCGTTAATTATCAGAAAGATGATGGGTAATATCCCGAAAATAACTCCTGCATAGATAACCAGCACACTTTTGATCGCATTGTTAAAAAAGATGAACAAAAAGAAATTCCATTGCACATTACCACCTTGCTCCAACTGTTGACTGACTTGGCGAAGCCCTTCAATCTGGCCTAATAATAACTCTTCCAAGGGGCCTGTACTCAACCAACCTGCTCCTATACCCACTGCAAACAACAAGAATGACCAAATTAAAGCTCCTCTAATCTTACCCATATCACTTATAAATGTACTGAATTTTAGCATAACAACCTCCTACAAACCGAAATGATGGACAAACAAAGATGTAAAACGAATAACTGGACGGTACGAGCATACATTGAAAAGTAAACAAGCATTTCTTTATTGGGAGAGGGGCGCTTAACGAAATGAACTCGTTCTATGTATTCAGCGGCAAAAAGATCAAACGTAATCTGATTGTGCTCGTTGCTGCCATTTTTGCGATTGGTATTATTTATTTGGAAAGTGGCAACGTGTCAGTGTTCTCGGAAGAAGCACCTTCCGCCGTCTACAGTGTGCCAACTGACAAGAAGGTCATTGCACTTACCTTTGACATTAGCTGGGGTGATAAACGAACTGAACCGATTCTTAAAGTTCTTCAGGAGAATAAAGTGCAGAAGGCCACCTTCTTTCTCTCCTCGCCATGGAGCAAGACCCATCCGGAAATTGTTAACGCCATTAAAGATGCAGGATATGAGATTGGTAGTCATGGACATCGGCACGAGAACTATACTAGCCTGACTGAAGAGCAAATCCGCAAGGAAATTTCGACAGCTCACAGCATTTTAACCGATTTAACGGGAAAAGAACCTAATTTGCTGCGATTACCTAATGGAGATTTTGATAAACGCGTGCTTCAGGTTGCGAACAGTCTAAACTATCAGGTTGTACAATGGGATACGGATTCTCTGGATTGGAAAAACCCCGGCGTACAGACCATTGTTGATCGTGTCGTCAGCAAAGCACATCCCGGTGACATTGTCCTGCTGCATGCCAGCGACTCATCGAAGCAAACCCATGAGGCACTTCCAGCCATCATCGACAAATTAAAAAATCAGGGCTATGAATTCGTGACCGTATCCGAGTTGCTCAATCATTCCAGTGTAGAGGGTAAGGAAGTCCGCGATCAAGCCAGCGGCCAATAATACGCAAACAGTTGAAAAAGAGCTAACCTAGTTAGCTCTTTTTGTATTTTTCACAGTTATGGAAACCTTGGGAACCTCGTCCATGAGTATGACCCTTAACTCTTTTATGCCCAACGTTCGTTCAACGACTCGGAGCAGGAGTCACAGCCCCTTCTTTTGAACTATCGACCAGTTTGTGCAGGATTAGCATCTGATATGCATTACACAACAGCAAAGGGATAACAATAAAGATCGTGGCTGCATTAACGTCAATACGGAGTACACCGATCGTTTCCACTGCAGTCACGGCGATCATGAAAAAGAGCGTTGGCACCAGCGCAGAGATATGTGTCTGTTTCACTTTCACGTAAGCGGTAACAATTGCAGTCGCCAAAATGATCAGTCCCAGCACAATGTCCGAGATACGCTCTCGTCCTCCTCCGACAAATAAACGCAAAAACATGATGTCCAGCAAAGCCAGCACAGTCAGCACAATCTGCACAATCTGCCATCCGCGTCTTGGGAATACACCCTTGCCCATATAATTCAAGATGAGATATGCAAAGAAACCCATTTGTGAATATACGCTAATCATCACTCCTGAGCCAAACAGAATCAGAAGATACAACATAAAGTCTGCAATTCCGTTCGTTTTCTCCCCGTTGACCAGCATCATAATCAGTCCCGTTCCTAACGCTCCTGCGGCGCCAATAAGCAAGGCTGTCCAAAACAGGAAAAACCATCTACGTAAATTCAAATGTTTTCCACCCCCGAGAGTTTATTTTACCAACCTTCACAGCAAAAAACCATCATTGCTCAACATATTTCCCCCTTTCCCATCACATACTACATCCAGTATCTAATCAAGGAGGGATTGTACACATGAAACGGCCTATGTGGCAGCTATGCTGCGTTGTATTGGGGCTATCCGTCATGCTTGCCGGCTGCGGTTCAGATCAGAGTTCTTCGCCTCCTCAGGGCAGTTATAAAGAGATGAAAACGATGGTCGTAGATATTTTAAAAAGTGATGAAGGAAAGAAAGCCGTTGAAGAAGCTCTAACGGGTCAAAGCTCCTCTGGAGGCGGTGGAGGCAGCGGGTCAGAAGCAGGCGGCAGCTCTGGTGGTGGATCGGGAACGGTGGGTATGAAAATGTTAATGCCAATGCAATCTTCGGAACAAATACGTATTGCTGTAAAAGATACCATAACCGCTCCGGAATACCAGAAGGAATTCGAGAAAATCATGACCGATCCGCAATTTGCTGGTGAATTCGCCAAAGCGATCAACGGACAAAGTAAACAATTGCATATGCAGCTGATCAAAGATCCGACGTACCAGAAGTCGATTGGGGATATCATGAAATCACCTGAGGTATCCAAAATGTTTATGGATATGACCAAAACCCCGGAATACCGAAAACAAACGATGACCGTTATGCAGGAAGTGATGCAAAATCCTTTGTTTCGTATGGAAGTTCTTACTTTGCTGAAAAAAGTGGTACAAGAAGAACTCCAGCCTAAGACGGAAAGTGGTGGTGGGCAAAAGGGTCAGGACGGGGGAGATGGTGGCAATGGTGATTCTGGAGGTGGAGACTCAGGTGGTGGTGGTGGAAGTTCATAAGACTATGGGCTGATACAAATTCCCCAACAAATAAAATCTTGATGTTGATGCTCCTCCATTTTTAAATTAGAGATGATGTCAAAAAGCCTGCATCCAAAGGACGCAGGCTTTATTTATAAGCACATTAAATTTTAATCACATAAAAAATCTCATTCAAACTTAGACTCCATCGACTTGGCAACCTCGTCATATATTGCCCCTATGGTTGTCTCTGCCTTGTACACAGATGGTGAGAAATCCGGCTCGGAAGGATGGTTATCCGGAGCACCTAATGGAATCTGGGCAAGTAGCACCGTGTGCAAGCTTTCGGCAAGACGTCCGCCCCCTCCACGACCAAAGACATACTCCTTCTCCCCACATTTACCACATTCGTAGTAAGCCATGTTCTCAACTACACCTAATAGCTCATGTTCCGTTTGAATGGCCATCGCTCCAGCACGCGCCGCTACAAAGGCTGCAGTGGCATGTGGAGTCGTCACAATGATCTCTTTGCTCTGTGGTAACATCTGATGCACATCAAGCGCAACATCCCCCGTGCCTGGTGGCAGATCCAGTAGCATATAATCCAGCTCGCCCCACTGAACATCGGTGAAGAACTGACGCAGCATCCGGCCAAGCATTGGTCCACGCCAAATCACCGGATTATTTTCCCGAATGAAGAACCCCATTGACATCACTTTGACGCCAAAACGTTCGACGGGTTGAATCACCCCATCCTCAACGACAGGGTATTCCTCGATCCCCATCATATCCGGGACACTGAAACCATAAATATCAGCATCAATGAGTCCGACTTTCTTTCCTTGACGTGCCAAAGCAGCAGCTAGATTAACGGTGACCGTTGACTTACCTACGCCCCCTTTACCACTAGCTACGGCGATAAAACGAACTCCCGACTCAGGACTTAACAGCTCATGTCCATCCAAACCCGCTGCATGACCTTTTACAAGCACTTCATCCTGATCTTGCTCTTGTTCCACTTGTCCCATGTTTAGGCTCTGACGGTCATGCTCAGACGCTACTCGTGTGCGGATATGTACATCCTTCACTCCATGCTGGGAAAGCAAGTTACGTGCGGCATCCGTTAAAGCGGTTGCATCTTCTGGCCGATTCTCCAGTGTCACCATGCTTAATGCCACATGATGCTCTTTCACCATAATGTCACGAATCCATCCCAGTTCCGTCAAGCTTTGTCCTAGCTGCGGTTCCTGTAATGGCTGTAAAAGTTCAAGTATCTGTTCTTTTGATAACATCAGACAGCACCTCGGTTTTATCTATTGGCATGTGTTAGGTATGCTGTTCCAATTATAGCACTACCTTTCTTCTTATGACTAACTTTTCGGACGTTCACCTGCAGCATATCGGAGAATACCGTTATAAATAGACGCAGCTACTTTCCGTTGATACGTTTCTTCAGCGAGAAGACGAGCCTCTTCGGGATGGGACAAAAAGCCGACCTCGACGAGTGATGACGGGATTTTCAGAGCCTGAAGCAGATAAACGGTACTCACTGTTTTCGCTATACGGTCTGTATTTTCTAAATTCCGAATCATTTCGGCTTGTAACAGATTTGCAAGACCTTCGTTATCAGGATGATTAGGCGTGTAGAAGACTTGTGCGCCACTCCAGCGGTTAGATGGCACACTGTTCATGTGAATGCTGATAAATAAATCCGCCTGTTTATCTTCAATCTGCCTCACTCTCTGTTTGAGATCCTCTGTCTTGCGTCTGGAGTATCCTCTCGTTCCCTCGTCAGCCAAATCCTTATCGATCTCACGAGTCATCACAACAAGAGCTCCTGCCTGTTGCAAATAGTCTCTAACATACAGCGCAATGGACAAGTTGATATCCTTCTCAATAACTCCCTGCCTGCTCACTGCTCCCCCATCTGGCCCTCCATGACCTGCATCAATAGCGATCACCTTACCAGCCAGAGGCAGACTCCAATATCCTGACGTTTTGGCCGAGGGCATTTCATACGAAACTACCGCTACAAACATAGCCAACAAACACAGGCTCAGCATAACCCTCTTCACTGTTTTTAACCGGATCCAGACTACCAGATGTTTCCCCATGTTTTTGCGCATAAAAAAACCACCTCGTCCCTATAAATGACTCTAATCATCTATATGGGACAAGATGGACAAATATAACCTTAGGAATGGACTTGCTCTGCCATACCCTCAATCAACACTTCAGCAACCTCAGGACGTGTAAATTCTGGCGGTGGACATTCACCATTGCGCAACAATCCACGTACCTTGGTTCCCGACAGAGTCATATGATGTTCTTTGTCATGAGGGCAGGTTTTGCTGGAAGCCATATTTCCGCATTTGGTGCAGAAGAAACTGTGTTCGAAGAACAGTGGTGTAATACCCAGTTCCTCCGCCGTAAAATTAGAGAATATCTCTTGTGCTTCATAGGTTCCATAATAATCACCTACACCCGCATGATCACGCCCTACGATAAAGTGGGTGCAGCCATAATTTTTACGTACCATTGCATGGAAAATGGCTTCACGAGGTCCCGCATACCGCATTGCAGCCGGGAATACACCCAGAAACGCACGATCCGCCGGATAATAGTTCTCCAGCAATACCAAGTAGCTCTTCATACGCACATTCGCAGGGACATCATCAGACTTAGTCTCACCCACAAGTGGATTCAAGAAAAGTGCATCAACGATTTCCATTGCACTTTTCTGAATATATTCATGAGCCCGGTGTACAGGGTTACGTGTCTGAAAACCAACCACGGTTCTCCATCCTTTATCCTGGAAAATCTTACGCGTCTGAGCCGGATCATAATAGAAATCTTCAAACTTGGCCGGTTTCGGACGGTTCAACACTTGAATTGGACCTCCTACATATGTTGCAGGACGCTCCAGCAGTTTATTTACACCAGGATGTTCAGGATCATCGGTTTTGAAAACACGGCGTGCTTCCTCTCCCTGATCCACCTTATAGATGCTTTGAACCTCAAGCAGACCGTACGTTACTCCATCCGCTTCACCAACAAGAGCTACCGTTTCACCTTTACGAAGTGAGGCAGCCTGTTGATCATTTACAGCCAGTGTAATCGGTATACTCCATACGGTGCCATCTGCCAAACGCATTCCGGATACGACAGATAGATAATCTTCCTCATTCATGAATCCTTGAAGCGGTGAAAAAGCCCCTACGCCAATCAAATCCAAATCTGAGATTGTCCAGGTATTAATCTGTAATGAGTTCAGGTTTTTGCTTTTCTGCAATAATTGCTCACGTTCTTCTCCTTGTACGATACGCTGCACCAGCGTACCTCCATGAGGCAGAATCGAAGTCATCTTGTCAGCTCCTTATTAAAACATCCGATATTTTAGTGAAAACCACTTTATAATTTTAAAAATGGTTTAATGTAAAAAAACATTTGCACAGTCATTACTCTATTTTATAGCTTATTTATGCAATCCGCACTCCGTTTTATCATTACCAGACCAACGCCCCGCACGAGGATCTTCCCCAGGCATAACTTGACGTGTGCAATGCTCGCATCCGATACTCGGGTAGTTCTGATCATGCAACGGATTGTATGTCACGTTATTGGCACGGATGTACTCCCATACATCCTCATTCGTCCAATGTGCAATAGGATTAAATTTCATCAGACCAAACTTCGTATCATATTCAACCTTCTTGGCATTGGCACGAGTCGGTGCCTGATCTCTACGAATTCCCGTAATCCATGCATCATACTGCGATAGAATACGTGTCAGAGGCTCTACCTTACGAATGTTACAACAAGCATTGGGATCGGATTTCCACAGTTCTTCCCCATGCTGAGCAGCTTGTTCTTCAGGTGTAATTTTTGGCGACACTCTTACAAACTCAAGATTGTACTTTTCTTGCATCCGATCACGGGTATCATATGTTTCCTGGAAATGAAAATCTGTATCCAGATAAAAAACATCAGTAGACGGGCTAATTTTTTGCAACATATCTACAAGTACAACATCTTCTGCACCAAAGCTGCAGGCAAATGTGATATTAGGAAATGTTTCAACCGCGTAGCGAATAATATCCTCTGGACTAGCGTGCTCCAGTTCCTCTGCTTTTGTACGAGCCAGTTCTTCCTTTTCTAACAAGTTCATTGTTCTATTTCCCCCATTCATGATCTACAAACTACAAAAAGCCGACTAATCTAATATGAATTATGTATAGTATAAATCTTTCACTCGGGATGTCAATGCCTGCCATCTGGTAAATTACATCAGTTATACTCACAAAAAAACAACATAATAGCGCACAATTTTTAGTGTTTATTAGGCTTTCAGATGAAATATAGGCAAAACTATACAAAATCTCATGAATGCAACTTTCAAGTGCTCGAGTTCTTAAAGAGCGAAAATCGTTGCTATTGTTGGATTCTTGGGATGAACGATGGAATATTTTTCATCACTAGGAAGCGTATCCTGTCAAAGGAACGTCCTCAATCGGGAATATTGAAAGCCTGAGACTGCAACTCCATCAAATAGCAAAAGTAAGAACCCTTTATCGTATCCATAAAAAAGACTGATAACTCAGACATGAGAAAAATGATATCGATCTGGAGTAATAGTATTAGTGATGAACACAGATAAGATTTTTGCTAACCATAGTTAAGACTAGATTATACAGAGAATCAAGCCATGGAAGGGGATTTGAGGATGGAGGTGTATTAATGAATTTGAATCTCATATGGATTAAGGAGTTAACATAGATATGTATTAGATCATAATTCATGTAAATACAAAACTTTTGTTACATCTATTCTCTTGATTCCCTGTCCGTCTCATCGGGATTCAAGTTGCCTGCCGTAGAGTAAGCAAATGCGCTGGGCAGCCTAGTTAGTTTGTAAAACATAAAAAAGTCCCTGGCCGAAGCCAAGGACTTTGAAAAATCTTAACGTTTGGAGAACTGAGGAGCGCGACGAGCCGCTTTAAGACCGTATTTTTTACGTTCTTTCATACGTGGGTCACGAGTCAGGAATCCTGCTTTTTTCAGGGAAGCACGGTATTCTGGATCTGCCTTAAGCAGAGCGCGGGAGATACCGTGACGGATTGCGCCGGCTTGACCGGAGATTCCGCCACCATGAGCGATAACCAAAACGTCATAGTTAGTGAGCGTTTCTGTCAAAGTCAGTGGTTGTTTTACGATCAGTTTGAGTGTTTCCAAACCAAAGTATTCATTAATATCACGTTTATTGATGACAATGCGTCCTTCACCCGGTACAAGGCGAACACGTGCTACCGAATGTTTACGACGACCTGTCCCATAGTATTGTACTTGTGCCATGAAACTGTCCTCCTTTTAATTAACCGCGAAGTTCGTAAACTTCTGGTTTTTGTGCTGCGTGTGGATGCTCAGTGCCTCTGTACGCTTTAAGTCTCAGCTTCATTTTCTCGCCCATGCGAGTTTTAGGAAGCATACCGCGAACTGCCAATTCCAACATACGTTCAGGTTTGTTTTTAACCATCTCTTCTGCAGTAGTTACTTTCAAACCACCTGGGTGCATCGAGTGACGGTAGTATTTTTTACCTTGCATTTTTTTACCAGTCAATACAATTTTCTCTGCATTGATGATAACAACGAAATCGCCAGTGTCCACATGTGGAGTGAATTGTGGCTTATGTTTGCCGCGGATCAAAGCAGCTGCTTCGCTCGCCAAACGTCCGAGGGTTTTGCCTTCAGCATCAATGATGTGCCATTGGCGCTCAACTTCGTTAGGCTTCGCCATGTACGTAGTACGCATGAAAAGTTCCTCCTTAAATGTTCAAAATCATCATTTTCATTTATCTTCGTTCGTTAAGTGATAACTTTAGGTGTTGATGGATAGTTGTTGCGATGTGAACATCTTAATTGGGGCTGTGGGAAAGCCATTAAGAAAACACAACTTTTATATTACATGATAGGAGACCAAATCGCAAGTATAATTTAAGCATTTTACTCATCAAATTTAATCTTTTTTGTATTCAAGATCCCAGAGCATTAAACCGCAACTAACTGCAGTAGGTCCTGCAGCAGAACGATTGCATGCAGCAATCATATTCGGCACATCAGAGGCTTTCCGTTTGCCCTCTCCGATCTCCAGCAACGTCCCGACAATAATACGCACCATATGTTGCAAAAAGCCGTTACCACTCACATAAATGTGAATGACACCTTGATCGCGAGGATGGTCCCTGCACATTGAACGGTCCACTTCTATCCATGCTTCGTATACCGAACGTACATGATTCTCTTTCTGAGACTTGCGTGAAGCAAAGGAAGTAAAGTCATATGTGCCTATGAAATGACGCAGGCCCTCCTCCATAGCAGTGATGTCCAGCTTGGCATGATGATGATGCTGCAGTCTTCTGTTAAAGACATCCGGGAATTGGTTTGCATTGACCGTATATCGATAGGTTTTCTTTTTCGCCGCATAACGAGAATGAAAATCTAGCGGTACCTCCATTGCATCAATAACAACAATGTCAGATGGCAATCTGGAGTTGAGTGCAATACACCAACGTTCCACTGGAATCTGGGACGCTGTAGGAAAATTGAAGATTTGTCTGCGGGCATGAACGCCTGCATCTGTTCGGCCTGAACCCGTGATTTTCACCGTCTCACCAGTCAACGCACGAATGGCATCCTCAAGGTGGTCCTGAATGGTGTTACCTCCTGGCTGTACTTGAAAGCCGTAGTAGGCCGTGCCATCGTAAGTTACCGTCATACATAAGTTGCGCATATTACCACACCTTTGTTCCATACTATACATAAGCCTATCCCGAACAGCAAAAGAAGCCCCTTACGGAGCTTCATTTACAGCACGAATTCCGGAATGAAGAGAAAAAAAGGGTTTACCCAGAATCTTGGACTCTGTCCCCTTTCCTCATCTCACATCTGTATTACGCGCGGTCTACCAGTTCCAAGTAAACCATAGGCGCTGCGTCACCACGACGAGGTCCCAGTTTCAGGATACGTGTGTATCCGCCTGGACGCTCAGCGTAACGACCGGACAATTCGCTAAACAGTTTTTGGATTGCATCTTGCTCACCATCGATAGTTTCGCGGCGAACATATGCTGCCACTTGGCGACGGGCATGAAGATCTCCCTTTTTCGCTTTAGTGATCAGTTTTTCAGCAATAGAGCGAACCTCTTTTGCTTTCGCTTCAGTTGTCTGAATGCGCTCGTATAAGAACAGGTCGGTTACCAGGTCACGGAACAAAGCTTTACGTGCGCTGGAATTACGGCCCAACTTTTGGTATGCCATTGTTTTCCCTCCTTCACTTCAAGCACTCAGCTGTCTATTCTTCTGTACGTAATCCCAAACCAAGTTCCTCAAGCTTCTCTTGAACTTCTTCCAAAGACTTGCGTCCGAGGTTACGGACTTTCATCATGTCTTCTTCCGTTTTCGTAGTCAGCTCTTGTACGGTATTAATACCAGCACGTTTGAGGCAGTTGTAGGAACGAACAGAGAGATCCAGCTCTTCGATCGTCATTTCGAGTACTTTTTCTTTTTTGTCTTCTTCTTTTTCAACCATGATCTCTGCATCCTTCGCTTCGTCTGTAAGACCCACGAAGAGCATCAGATGCTCGGTCAAAATTTTAGCGCCAAGGCTTACAGCCTCTTCAGGACGAATACTTCCGTCAGTCCAAACTTCCAACGTGAGCTTGTCATAGTTGGTTACTTGGCCTACACGCGTATTTTCCACAGCGTAGTTAACGCGGCTGATCGGGGTGAAGATGGAATCGACAGGGATGACGCCGATCGGCTGGTCATCGCGTTTATTCCGATCTGCCTGGACGTAGCCGCGACCGCGATTGGCAAAAATACGCATGTGAAGTCTCGAACCTGGTCCAAGCGTAGCAATGTGAAGATCCGGGTTAAGGATTTCCACATCGGAATCAGCACGAATGTCTCCAGCCGTGATTGCTCCTTCGCCTTCAGCATCAATCTCGAGCACTTTCTCCTCGTCAGAATGAATTTTGAGCGACAAAGCTTTCAGGTTAAGGATAATCTCTGTAACGTCTTCCATTACGCCAGGAACTGTAGCAAATTCATGCAGAACGCCATCGATTTGAACCGAAGACACTGCCGCACCCGGCAGTGATGAGAGCAGGATTCGGCGAAGCGAGTTTCCAAGCGTCGTACCGTATCCGCGCTCCAGCGGTTCTACTACGAATTTCCCATAGGTGCCATCATCGTTGACGTCTACCGTCTCAATTTTCGGCTTTTCGATTTCTATCACTGCAATACCCCTCCTTCAAAACGTCGGTCCTTTATGAAACATTTACCTTCTCTTGCGAAAACATGTAGTAGTATGCCTAAACAACCATTATTAGCAGATTGTGCCGGAAGTATACCACACGCAGGGGCAAATCTCATTAGACACGACGACGTTTTGGAGGACGGCATCCGTTATGCGGGACTGGAGTTACGTCTTTGATCAGGTTAACTTCAAGACCAGCAGCTTGCAAAGAGCGGATCGCTGCTTCACGGCCTGCGCCTGGTCCTTTAACCATAACCTCAACGGATTTCATCCCATGCTCCATTGCAGCTTTGGCAGCAGCTTCAGCAGCCATTTGTGCAGCAAACGGAGTCGATTTACGGGAACCTCTGTACCCGAGGCCGCCGGAGCTTGCCCACGAAATTGCATTTCCGTGAGGATCCGTAATAGTAACGATAGTGTTATTGAAAGTGGAACGGATATGTGCCACGCCAGATTCAATATTTTTACGGTCACGACGTTTAGTACGTACGACTTTTTTCGGTTTAGCCATTTTCTCTTATCCCCCCTTATTATTTCTTCTTGTTTGCTACAGTACGACGAGGACCTTTACGAGTACGAGCATTCGTTTTCGTACGTTGTCCACGAACAGGCAGACCACGACGATGACGAACTCCACGGTAACAACCGATCTCCGTCAAACGTTTAATATTCAAAGAGATTTCACGACGCAGGTCACCTTCTACTTTGACCTCTTTGTCGATACTTTCACGCAATTTGCTGACTTCATCTTCCGTCAAATCGCGAACACGAGTGTCCGGATTGATGCCTGTAGAGCTCAGAATTTTCTGGGAAGTCGTTTTACCGATTCCGAAAATATAAGTTAAGGCGATCTCAACGCGCTTATCACGTGGCAAATCCACACCAGCTATACGTGCCATTTTACGCTACACCCCCTTCATTAACCTTGTTTTTGTTTGTGTTTTGGATTTTCACAGATAACCATTACATTCCCTTTGCGGCGAATGACTTTGCATTTTTCGCAAATCGGCTTGACCGAAGGTCTTACCTTCATGTGAATTACCTCCTCAAAGTTCTGCTTAGCAAAACCCTCTTCGTAAGCATTGACCTCGTTCTACTATTGTAAAACCGGCTTCGAAGCTTTCGCAAGTTTTGCCGGGCAAAACCCGCTTCATAAGCTTCACAGTTCATTGCAACTGTCTACTACTATTTACGGTAAGTTATACGACCTTTTGTTAGATCATAAGGCGATAACTGAACAACTACTTTGTCTCCAGTCAGGATACGGATGAAGTGCATCCGCAATTTTCCGGAAACGTGAGCGAGAATTTGATGACCATTCTCAAGCTCAACCTTGAACGTTGCATTCGGCAGTGGTTCAAGAACCGTGCCTTCCACTTCAATGACATCTTCCTTGGCCATTAGTCAGTCTCCTTTCTCTTCAGCTTGAATGTTGGTGGATTCCAGAAACGAATGAACCGCATAGCGGAGCTTTCCGTTTGTCACCCGACCACTCTCGTTTAAACTGTTTACAACCTCGCTGCTAATCATCGGTTGAAGTTCAAGATGAAGAACATTCTTCTTCTTGGGTTGGTCAAACTTACGTTTGTCTCCATCCGCGATATATACGAACCTATTGTCTACTATAGCAACAATTACTGCGGCTTGGTCCGCATTGCGGCCTTTACGGATCTTCACAAGTTGACCGAGCTGCGGATTCGACGGATTGTTCATGCCTAATCACCTACGCATTCAGTTTTGTGAAAATTTCCATACCTTCAGGTGTAACTGCTACGGTGTGTTCAAAGTGGGCACATAACGATCCATCAGCTGTAACGACAGTCCAGTTATCTTCCAACGTTTTCACATACCGTCTGCCTGCGTTAACCATTGGCTCAATAGCCAGCACCATACCAGCCTTTAGCCTTGGTCCACGATCAGGAAGACCATAGTTCGGAATCGATGGTTCTTCGTGCAGATTCGCTCCAATGCCGTGACCGACATATTCACGAACGACGGAAAACCCTTCATCTTCGATATATTTCTGAATTGCATGAGATATTGTAAACAAGCGAACGTCTGGTTTTACCAGCGCTAGTCCTGCGTATAATGAAGCCTCGGTAACGTCCAGAAGACGACGAGCTTCTTCGGAAATACGACCGACTGGATAGGTCCAGGCAGAATCTCCATGATACCCTTGGTACTGCGCGCCAATGTCAAACGTAACGATATCGCCCTCGTTCAACTTGCGTTTGCCGGGAAATCCATGTACCAACTCTTCATTCACTGAAGCGCACACACTGGCAGGGAAACCGTTATAACCTTTGAAAGACGGCACAGCTCCTTGACTGCGGATAAATTGATCAGCCATATGGTCAAGTTCACCAGTCGTAATACCAGGAACAATGTGCTCTGCCAAAAGACGATGCGTTTCTGCAACAATTCTCCCAGCTTCCCTCATCAAACCCAGTTCCGTTTCGGACTTACCAATGATCATCAATTAACCTCTCAACAAGGACACGATTTCTTGAGAAACTTGATCGATATCCTGTTCTCCGTCGATTTGACGAAGAAGGCCTTTAGTTTCATAGAACGTGAGGAGTGGTGCTGTTTTGTTGATATATTCGTCCAAACGAGTGCCTACGCTCTCTTCGTTATCATCAGAGCGCTGGTACAACTCGCCGCCGCATTTATCACAGATACCATCCTGCTTCGGTGGATTAAATACGACATGATAAGTCGAACCACAGTTTTTACAAATACGACGCCCCGTCAAACGAGCGAGCAATTTGTTGCGATCCACTTTCAGGTTGATCACATGATCAAGACCTGAGTTCAGTCGTTCCAGGATGCCATCCAGTGCTTCTGCCTGAGACAGAGTTCTTGGAAATCCATCCAAGAGGAATCCTTCTCTGCAGTCCGACTGTTGCAAACGTTCTTCAACGATGCCGATGGTTACATCATCTGGTACAAGTAATCCTTGATCCATATATTCCTTGGCTTTCAGGCCAATGGGAGTTCCCTGTTTAATCGCAAGGCGAAATGCATCGCCTGTTGAAATATGGGGAATACCGAACTCTTTCACAATGACGTCTGCTTGCGTACCTTTTCCTGCCCCCGGAGGGCCCATGAATAGGATGTTCACGTTATGTCACTCCCTCCAAGACTACCCTACATCAACAAACAGCACAATAGGTGCCGGCAAGTAAATCTTTACTCAACCGGAACCTATTGCCTATTTATTGATAAAACCTTTGTAGTGGCGTTTGATCAATTGGCTTTCGATTTGCTTCATCGTATCCAGCGCAACACCGATAACGATCAGGAGGGAAGTTCCTCCAATTTGCGCTGATTGAGGCAAACCAGAAAGTGCCCCTAAGAATACAGGCAGAACGGAAATGACTGCCAAGAAGATGGCTCCGGCCATTGTCAAACGAGTCATGACACGGGTCAGATATTTCTCGGTTGCTTTACCTGGGCGAATACCCGGAATGTAACCGCCGTTCTTTTTCATATTATCAGCCATCTGCTGTGGATTCATCTGTACAAAAGTATAGAAGAATGTGAATCCGAAGATCATCACGACATACAGCACCATACCAAGTGGTTTGTGTGTAGTCAAGTTTTGACCGATCCACTGTGCCCAACCATGATTAGCCCAGAAGTTGGCAATAATCGTTGGGAACATCAACAGCGATGATGCGAAGATGACAGGGATAACACCAGCTGCATTAATCTTCAGCGGGATATGTGTATTCTGTCCACCGTACATTTTGTTTCCTACGACACGTTTTGCGTACTGAACAGGAATCTTCCGAATCGCCTGTTGAATGTAAATGACCCCGATGATAATCAGCACGATGACAATCGCGATGATTACACCTTTAAGGATGTTCATGAACAATTGATCAGGTTGGATGAAGTCGGACTCGATCGTTTGTTTGATAATGTTAGGCACTGTTGACAGGATACCCGCAAAGATCAAAATCGAGATTCCGTTTCCGATGCCTTTCTCGGTGATCTGCTCACCAAGCCACATCAGGAATGACGTACCGGCCGTAAGTACAATCGCGATCAAGATATAATCAGCAAACGTAGCATTAGGGATCATGTCTGTATTGTACAAGCGGTTAAATCCGATCGACGTACCAAACGCTTGAATCAATGCCAGCCCGATCGTTAAATAACGAGTCAGTTGTGCCGATTTCTTCTTACCTTGTTCACCTTGCTTTGCCCACTCCGCTAATTTAGGAATAACGTCCATGGAAAGCAACTGTACTATGATAGACGCAGTGATGTAAGGAACGATCCCGAGTGCAAATATCGAGAACTGGAACAGTGCTCCACCCGAGAACGTATTGAGAAGTCCAAAAACTTCTTTACCCGCAGAATTTGTCGCTTCGAACACATCTTTGTTAACACCTGGAACGGGAACAAAGGAGCCGATGCGGTAAATGATCAGTACAAAAAGGGTAAATAATACCCTTTTGCGCAGATCCTCAACCCGCCAGATATTCTTTAGGGTCTTGAACATTAAATCACCTCGGTTGTACCGCCGGCAGCTTCAATTTTCTCTACCGCAGATTGAGAAAACTTGTTAGCTTTAACAGTCAGCTTCACAGTGACTTCACCGTTACCCAGGACTTTGATTCCGGATTTAGCGTTTTTAACAACGCCGCTCGTCATCAAGAATTCTGGAGTTACTTCAGTACCCGCAGGCAAACTATTCAGGTCTTCGATATTAACAACTGCATATTCTTTGCGAGTTGGGTTTACGAAACCGCGTTTTGGCAAGCGACGATACAATGGATTTTGTCCACCTTCGAAGCCTGGACGAACACCACCGCCCGAACGAGCGTTTTGTCCTTTATGACCGCGACCTGATGTTTTACCTGTACCACTACTTGGACCGCGACCAACACGTTTGCGTTCTTTACGCGATCCAGGAGATGGTGAGAGCTCATGTAACTTCATCGTTCGTTGCACCTCCTTAAAGATTTGTGGGTGTATACCCGTTTATTAAGCTTCTACTTCTTTGACAGCTACCAAGTGACTTACTTTGTTAATCATACCACGGATGGCAGGATTATCGTTTTGGATCACTTTGCTGTTGATTTTGCGCAATCCCAATGTTTTCACAGTTGTTCTTTGCGTCTCCGGACGTCCGATCAAGCTACGGACGAGGGTAATTTCTAATTTAGCCATGAGAATTCCCTCCTAACCCAGAAGCTCTTCGACGGATTTTCCGCGCAGTTTAGCCACGTCTTCAGCACGCTTCAAACGGGACAAACCTTCCAAAGTCGCATTGACCATGTTCATGGAATTCGAAGAACCCAGAGATTTTGTCAAAATGTCACCTACACCAGCAAGTTCGAGAACCGCACGTACAGGACCACCAGCGATAACACCAGTACCTTCAGATGCTGGTTTCAACAGAACGCGTCCTGCACCGAACTTACCTGTTACCAAGTGAGGAATCGAAGTTCCTACGAGTGGAACGTGTACAAGGTTTTTCTTAGCATCTTCAATACCTTTGCGAATTGCATCAGGTACTTCGCCCGCTTTACCGATACCCGCTCCAACCCAGCCGTTGCCGTCGCCGACTACAACCAGTGCGCTAAAGCTGAAACGGCGTCCGCCTTTTACTACTTTAGCTACGCGATTAATGTTTACTACTCTTTCAGACAGTTCCAAAGTATTCGGATCTACACGCAAGTCGTTAACCTCCTTTTGAAAAATATCTTAAAACTCAAGTCCTGCTTCACGCGCCGCTTCAGCCAAGGCTGCAATACGACCATGATACAGATATCCGCTACGGTCAAATACGATATTGGAAACACCTTTATCTTTTGCACGTTTAGCAACGAGTTCGCCAACTTTACGAGCAGATTCAACAGATGCACCATTTTTGATGTCAGTGCTCAATTCTTTGTCTACAGTAGACGCGGAAGCGATTGTTACACCAGCTACATCATCGATGATTTGAGCGTACATATGTTTACCAGAACGGAAAACGTTCAAACGAGGACGTGCAGCCGTTCCTTGGATTTTCTTACGAACACGAAGGTGTCTTTTCAGACGAGCCTTGTTTTTATCTGGTTTCGTAATCATCTCAGGGATTCACTCCTTTCAGGTTACCTCGCTGGCTTCATAACAGAAGCCACGGGGTATATTAGAAACAAACGAAGCAAGCAAGCCGAAAGCCGCGAAAAGGCGGTAAGAGAAATCTTATTTCTTCTTACCGGCTTTACCTTCCTTACGGATGATACGCTCGCCTTCATATTTAATACCTTTACCTTTGTACGGCTCAGGTTCACGAACGGAACGAATTTTAGCAGCGTAAGCACCTACGCGCTCTTTATCGATACCGCGAACAATGATTTTCGTATTCGAAGGTACTTCGAATTCGATTCCCGCTTCCGGTGTAATTTCAACCGGGTGAGAGTAACCAACGTTCAGAACGATTTTATCTCCGGATTTGCTTGCACGATATCCGACCCCAACCAACTCCAGAGATTTAGCGAATCCTTCAGTTACGCCACTTACCATGTTGCTGACAACGCTACGTGTTGTGCCATGCAAAGAACGGTGAGTTTTGTTATCGGAAGGACGCACAACTGTAATTTCGTTGTTTTCAACTGTAACCTTCATGTCTTTGTGAAGTTCACGAGTCAAAGTTCCTTTAGGTCCTTTTACCGTGATAACGGTATTGTCCAAAGTGATGTCTACACCACTTGGTACTGTAATTGGTTTGCGACCAATACGAGACATATGTTGCACCTCCTATCTTGTGACGTTATATTACCAAACGTAGCAGACGACTTCTCCGCCGGATTTCGATTGACGAGCTTCTTTATCCGTCATAACACCTTTGGATGTCGAGATAATCGCGATTCCAAGGCCGCCAAGTACACGAGGTACTTCATTGCTTTTCGTGTAAACACGAAGACCTGGTTTACTGATTCTTTTCAGACCAGTGATAACACGCTCGTTATTTTGACCGTATTTCAAGAAAACACGGATAATCCCTTGTTTGTTATCTTCGATAAATTCAGCGTCACGGATGAAACCTTCACGCTTCAGGATATCGGCGATTTGTTTTTTCATTGTCGAAGCAGGCATTTCTACCGTTTCGTGACGAACAGTGTTCGCGTTACGAATACGAGTAAGCATATCTGCAATTGGATCAGACATAGTCATTGTGAGTTAACCTCCTTCCCGTTCAGGACTTTTTACCAGCTTGCTTTTTTCACGCCAGGGATCTGGCCTTTATAAGCTAATTCACGGAAGCAAATTCTGCAAATTTTGAACTTTTGCAGTACCGAATGTGGACGACCGCAACGCTCACAGCGTGTATAAGCACGTACTTTAAACTTTGGTGTACGTTGTTGTTTAACTTTCATCGAAGTTTTTGCCACTTTAGCCTGACACCTCCTAAATAATTTCGGAGAAAAGGGAGTCTTTCCAGACACCCGGAACGTTTATGCCAACATTATTTAACGAAAGGCATTCCCAGTTGCGTAAGCAATTCGCGGGACTCTTCGTCTGTTTTCGCCGTTGTTACGATGACAATATCCATACCGCGGACTTTGTCTACTTTATCATACTCGATCTCTGGGAAGATCAATTGCTCTTTCAGACCCAGAGTGTAGTTACCACGACCATCGAACGCTTTGCTCGATACACCGCGGAAGTCACGTACACGTGGAAGTGTAACGTTGAACAATTTATCGAGGAAGTAATACATACGCTCACCGCGCAATGTTACTTTCACACCGATAGGCATGTTCTCACGCAGTTTGAAACCTGCGATTGATTTTTTCGCACGAGTGATTACAGGTTTTTGACCTGCGATCAGTTGCAAATCGTTTACTGCGGAATCCAACACTTTCGAGTTTTGGACAGCGTCGCCCACACCCATGTTGATAACGATTTTCTCGATTTTCGGCACTTGCATTACCGTTGTATAGTTAAACTTCTGCATCAAAGCAGGAGCGATTTCTTGCAGGTAACGTTCTTTCATTCTTGATGCCATGAATCATAGCCCTCCTTTCTCATTCGGTTCAATTAGTCGATAATTTCTCCGGAACGTTTTGCAACGCGCACTTTCTTACCGTTATCCAACACTTTGTAACCAACACGGGTTACTTTTCCGCTCTTTGGATCGATGTGCATCACGTTGGAAACGTGAATCGGAGCTTCCTTCTCGATAATGCCGCCTTGCGGGTTTTGCTGGTTAGGCTTCTGGTGTTTTTTCACCATGTTAACACCTTCCACAAGGACGCGGTTTTCACGAGGATAAGCAGCGATGACACGGCCTTTTTTACCTTTGTCTTTACCGCTGATCACCATAACCGTATCTTCCTTTTTAACGTGAAGTTTGTTGTTATGGGATTCCAGAACTTTTTTCACTCTTGGCATTTCGTACACCTCCTGTTTCTAAACATCACGAGCTTAATCTATTAGATAACCTCTGGGGCCAAGGAAACGATTTTCATGAAATCTTTCTCGCGAAGTTCACGAGCAACAGGTCCGAAAATACGTGTTCCACGCGGGCTTCTGTCGTCTTTTACAACAACAGCTGCATTTTCATCAAAACCGATGTAGGAACCGTCTTTACGACGTACAGAACGTTTAGTACGAACGACAACCGCTCTAACTACATCACCTTTTTTGACAACGCCGCCTGGTGTTGCTTGTTTTACAGAACAAACGATCAGATCACCGATTTGAGCTGTACGACGTCCCGTACCGCCGAGTACGCGGATACACATCAGTTCCTTCGCACCGGAGTTGTCGGCTACAGTCAAACGTGTAAATGGTTGAATCATTTAGTATTCCTCCTTCCAGCTATGCTGATCATGCAATTAGATGATAACCGCTTTTTCAACGACTTCAGTAAGTCTCCAGCGTTTATCTTTCGAAAGCGGACGAGTCTCCATGATTTTCACCGTGTCACCGATTTTCGCAGTGTTTTCTTCGTCATGCGCTTTGAACTTTTTAGTAACTTTAATGCGTTTATGATACAATTTGTGGTTTTTGTAGGTTTCTACAGCAACAACAATCGTTTTGTCCATTTTATCACTGACAACTTTACCAGTTTGAACTTTACGTGCATTACGCTCTTCGCTCATTGTTGGCCTCCTTCCTGATTACAGACGGAATGTACATCCGACCTCTAATTAACCGATTCCCAGTTCTCTTTCACGGATGATGGTTTTAGCACGAGCTATTTCTTTCCGCACATCACGGATTCGAGTCGGGTTATCCAGCTGACCGGTAGCGAGTTGAAAGCGGAGATTAAAGAGTTCTTCTTTAAATCCGGCAATCTTTTGCTCGATTTCAGCAGAGGTTAGGTTGCGAAATTCACTAGCTTTCATTTGCTTCACCACCCAATTCTTCACGTTTCACGAACTTCGTTTTGATTGGCAGTTTGTGAGCGGCAAGACGCATCGCTTCGCGAGCAATATCCTCCGGTACACCAGCAAGTTCAAACATGATCTTACCTGGTTTCACTACTGCAACCCATTTTTCTACGTTACCTTTACCGCTACCCATCCGAACCTCGAGAGGCTTTTGAGTGATTGGTTTGTCAGGGAAAATTTTGATCCAGACTTTACCACCACGTTTGATGTAACGAGTCATCGCAATACGAGCCGCTTCGATCTGACGGTTCGTAATCCAAGCCGGTTCCGTAGCTTGCAGACCGTATTCGCCAAAGTTCAGCGTAGTTCCGCCTTTTGCTTGGCCTTTCATATGTCCACGTTGTTGCTTACGGTGTTTTACACGTTTTGGTACCAACATGATTAGTTGCCTCCTTCCTTAGCAGCTTGTTTCTTAGCCGTAGGAAGAACCTCTCCACGATAGATCCATACTTTTACGCCGATACGTCCGTAAGTAGTATGAGCCTCTGCAGTACCATAGTCAATGTCAGCACGCAGTGTGTGCAGTGGAACAGTTCCTTCGCTGTAGCCTTCAGAACGTGCAATCTCAGCACCGCCAAGACGTCCGCCTACTTGAGTTTTAATACCTTTAGCACCGGAGCGCATAGTTCTTTGAATAGCTTGTTTCAGAGCACGACGGAAAGAAACACGACGTTCCAATTGTTGTGCAATGCTTTCTGCTACCAGGATCGCGTCCAGGTCTTGGTTCTTAATTTCAGAAATATTGATGTGTACTTTTTTACCGCCAGCAATTTTCGTAATTTGGTTACGAAGATTCTCAACTTCAGATCCACCTTTACCGATTACCATACCTGGTTTCGCTGTGTGAATCGTTACGTTTACGCGGTTAGCCGCTCTCTCAATCTCAACACGAGACATAGCGGAGTCTTTCAATTTATTTTTCAGGAATTCACGAATTTTCACGTCTTCCATCAAAAGATCGCCGAAGTCTTTGCCTGCATACCACTTAGATTCCCAGTCACGGATAACTCCGACACGAAGTCCGACTGGATTTACCTTTTGGCCCACACGTTTTCCCTCCTTCTACTTTTCAGATACCACCAAAGTAATGTGGCTAGTACGTTTGTTAATACGACTTGCACGTCCCATTGCACGAGGGCGGAAACGTTTCATCGTTGGTCCTTGGTTTACGTAAGCTTGCGAGATCACCAAGTTATTAACATCCAAAGAATAATTGTGTTCCGCATTCGCAATAGCGGAGTTAAGCAACTTCTCAACAACTGGAGAAGCGGATTTCGGAGTGTGACGGAGAATGGCAACCGCCTCACCTACTTGCTTGCCGCGAATCAAGTCAACAACGAGTTGAACTTTACGAGGAGCAATCCGGATAAACTTAGCATGTGCTTTTGCTTCCATTGTGTAACCTCCTCTCAAACATTAGAGATGTTCATTTATCTTCTTGTTTTCTTGTCATCATCAGTATGGCCTTTGTACGTACGGGTTGGAGCGAACTCACCCAGTTTGTGTCCGACCATGTCCTCAGTTACATACACTGGCACGTGTTTACGACCGTCGTAAACGCCAAATGTGTGTCCGATGAATTGTGGGAAAATTGTAGAGCGACGGGACCAGGTTTTGATAACGTTCTTCTTGCCTGATGCTTCCATCTCTTCTACCTTCTTGAGCATGTAGCCATCAATGAATGGCCCTTTTTTCAAACTGCGACTCATGTGGAGATCCTCCCTTCAAACATAGCTTTTATGCATCCGTAGATGCCTCACGAAGTTATGCACAGTGTGTATTACTTCGTGCGGCGACGGATGATGTATTTATCAGAAGCTTTATTTTTCTTACGCGTTTTGAAACCAAGAGTAGGTTTACCCCATGGTGACATTGGCGATTTACGTCCGATTGGAGCACGACCTTCACCACCACCGTGAGGGTGATCGTTAGGGTTCATTACCACACCACGAACCTCAGGACGTTGTCCCAACCAACGGCTACGACCGGCTTTACCGATTTTGATAAGCTCGTGGTCTTGGTTACCAACGGATCCGATTGTTGCGCGGCAAACTTTCAAAATACGACGAACTTCTCCGGAAGAGAGACGAACAGAAACGTATTTTTCTTCTTTACCAAGCAATTGAGCTTCTGTACCAGCAGCACGGACCAATTGTCCGCCTTTACCTGGTTTCAACTCGATGTTGTGGATAACGGTACCTACTGGAATGTTTTCAAGCGGCAGTGCGTTACCAATTTTAATGTCTGCGTCAGGACCAGAGAATACTTGATCTCCAACTTTCAGACCTTTAGGTGCGATGATGTAACGTTTCTCACCATCAGCATAGTGAATCAATGCAATGTTGGAAGTACGGTTCGGGTCATACTCAATTGTAGCAACGCGGCCCGGTATTCCATCTTTAGTACGTTTGAAGTCGATGATACGGTATTTACGTTTGTGTCCACCACCGTGGTGACGAACTGTAATTTTACCTTGGTTGTTGCGGCCTGCTTGTTTGCTCAGCGGGGCCAACAACGATTTCTCCGGCTTATCTGTTGTAATTTCCTCAAATGTAGAAACGGACATGTTCCGTCTTGCCGGGGATGTTGGTTTATACTTTTTGATTGGCACTAGTTTTCCCTCCTTACTTCAAAGATTTCAATTATACAGTTTCAAAGAACTCAAGCGATTTGCTGTCTTGCGTCAGTGTTACAAACGCTTTTTTCCATTCGCTTGTATATCCGGAATAACGTCCGTACCGTTTCGGTTTAGCTGGAACACGAAGTGTGTTCACGTTTTTCACTTTCACGCCGAAAATAGCTTCTACCGCTTTTTTGATCTCGGTTTTGTTTGCGCGGATATCGACTTCAAATACATATTTCAAGTCGTTCATCATGTCAGCAGTACGTTCCGTAATAATCGGACGTTTTACAATATCACGAGGATCCTTCATTACGCGAGCACCTCCTCTACCTTCTGAACTGCTTCTTTCGTAATGATCAGTTTGTCGTGCCCAAGCACGTCAAGAACATTAATGCCGTCAGCAGCTACGAATTTCACGCCAGGAATATTCCGTGCGGAAAGAGCTACATTATCATCATAGCTAGGTGCTACGATCAAAGCTTTGCGGCCTACTTTAAGATTATTCAAGATAGCTGCAAATTCTTTAGTTTTAGGCGAGCTCAATGTCAGAGCGTCCAAAACGATAATGTCATTGTCTTGCACTTTGGATGAAAGGGCAGATTTGATCGCCAGACGGCGAACTTTCTTAGGCAGTTTGTACGCATAGCTCCGTGGAGTTGGACCAAATACGATACCGCCGCCTTTCCATTGTGGAGAACGAATCGAACCTTGACGAGCGCGACCTGTACCTTTTTGTTTCCAAGGCTTACGTCCACCGCCACGTACTTCAGAACGTCCTTTTACTTTGTGGGTACCTTGACGAAGGGAAGCGCGTTGCATAAGAACTGCATCGTACAGAACGTGTTGATTCGGCTCAATACCGAATACCGCATCATTCAGTTCAACTTCACCTACTTGGCTACCATCTACATTGTAAACTGATACTTTTGGCATTTTGTGTTCCTCCTTTCTTCTAGTGGTTATTTTTTCACCGTTTCTTTGACTTTTACAAGACTGTTCTTCGGTCCAGGAATGGAACCTTTCACGAGGATCACGTTACGTTCAGCGTCTACTTTAACAACCTCAAGACGTTGGATTGTAACCGTATCATGTCCCATGTGTCCTGGCAGGCGTTTGCCTTTAGGAACGCGGTTAGCTTGGATCGAACCCATCGAACCTGGGCCACGGTGGTAACGCGAACCGTGTGACATAGGTCCAGTGCTTTGTCCCCAACGTTTGATAACGCCGGCAAAACCTTTACCCTTAGAAATACCTGTTACGTCAACGAACTCGCCTTCAGCGAAAATGTCAGCTTTCAATTCTTGGCCAACTTCATATTCCGCGATGTTGATGCCGCGAAGCTCACGAACGTAGCGCTTAGGTGCAGTATTCGCTTTTTTAGCGTGTCCTGCTTCTGGCTTGTTAGCATTTTTCTCTTTCTTATCGGAGAAACCGATTTGAACTGCTTCGTAGCCATCGTTCTCAATATCTTTCTTTTGTAAAACAACACAAGGACCTGCTTCGATAACCGTTACTGGAACTACGTTACCTTCAGCGGTAAACACTTGAGTCATTCCAAGTTTTTTTCCTAAGATACCTTTCATGTTGACACCTCTTTTCCTTTATACGTGGTCTTGTTTTATTGCTATATATTACAATTTAATTTCGATATCTACACCGGACGGCAGATCCAAGCGCATCAAGGCATCCACAGTTTGTGGAGTCGGGTTAACGATATCGATCAAACGCTTATGAGTGCGTTGCTCGAATTGCTCCCGAGAATCCTTGTACTTGTGCACCGCACGAAGAATAGTAATGATTTGTTTTTCAGTAGGAAGCGGAATCGGACCGGATACACCTGCACCCGAACGTTTTGCTGTTTCAACGATTTTCTCCGCGGATTGATCAAGAATTCTGTGGTCGTAAGCTTTCAAACGAATACGAATTTTTTGCTTTGCCATTTTAGTCCCTCCTTCTATCGCCCAATTTTTTATCGGACATACTCCGTGAAAATTTTCTAACCACTCTCCCATGGCAAAGGGGCCGGGTGTGTCAGTAACCTCTCACATCATCGCAACGTCACAAGAACAACATTCATTATTATATAGAAAAGATGGGCATATTGCAAGCATATTTAAAAAAAACATTTAAACTGGTCTTTTCAAAAGAATTGACTCTGTTTAGTACAATGTTCTCCCCAATATCCAGGCTGCCTAACCTATCAATCTATAAGATGAATTTTGTTCATTTTAGATGACGCAGGTTCCGAAACGTTAACATAATAAAAGAGTTCTTTATCCGATGTCGGATAAAGAACTCTTCCGAAGCTTCGTTACAATACAATGTTACTCGTTACAGTACACTGTTGCTTATACTCATTTGGCAAAAGCCAAATTATTTTTGGATCGATGCTACGGAACCCGCACCAACTGTACGTCCACCTTCACGAATAGAGAACTTAGTTCCTTCTTCGATCGCGATAGGAGAAATCAGTTGAACAGTAACCGTGATGTTGTCACCAGGCATTACCATTTCAGTGCCTTCTGGCAAGTTGATGATACCCGTTACGTCAGTTGTACGGAAGTAGAACTGTGGACGGTATCCAGTGAAGAAAGGCTTGTGACGGCCACCCTCTTCTTTAGTCAAAACGTAGATTTGAGCAGTGAATTCTGTGTGTGGTTTAACAGATGCTGGTTTAGCAAGTACTTGACCACGCTCGATTTGAGTACGGTCAACACCACGCAACAATGCACCGATGTTGTCACCCGCTTGTGCGGAATCCAACAATTTACGGAACATCTCAACGCCCGTAACTACGGATTTTTTAGTTTCTTCAGTGATACCAACGATCTCGATCTCTTCGCCGACTTTAACAGTACCACGCTCTACACGACCTGTAGCAACGGTACCACGACCAGTGATGGAGAATACGTCCTCGACAGGCATCAAGAAAGGCTTGTCAGTTTGACGTTCAGGCAGTGGGATGTAAGTGTCGATTTCTTTGAACATCTCAACGATTTTTTGAGCCCACTCACCATCAGGGTTTTGCAGAGCTTCACGAGCGGATCCACGAGTGATTGGAGTGTCATCACCTGGGAACTCGTATTCGTTAAGAAGGTCGCGAACTTCCATCTCAACCAGTTCCAACAACTCTTCGTCTTCAACCATATCACATTTGTTCAAGAAAACAACAATGTAAGGTACGCCTACTTGACGGGAGAGCAAGATGTGCTCACGAGTTTGTGGCATTGGGCCGTCAGCTGCGGATACTACCAGGATAGCTCCGTCCATTTGTGCCGCGCCAGTGATCATGTTTTTAACATAGTCGGCGTGACCTGGGCAGTCTACGTGAGCGTAGTGACGAGTGTCAGTTTCATACTCAACGTGTGAAGTTGAGATTGTGATACCGCGCTCGCGCTCTTCTGGAGCTTTATCGATTTGATCAAAAGCAATTGCCGCACCACCGTAAGTTTTAGACAATACAGTTGTGATTGCAGCAGTCAGAGTTGTTTTACCATGATCGACGTGACCAATAGTACCAATGTTAACGTGTGGTTTATTACGTTCGTATTTAGCCTTTGCCATTTGAACGTGGCCTCCTTAAAATTTATAATTTTATGTTTTCACTGAATGCAGTGCTTCAAACCAGGTTTCAAGCACAAGCATTCAGTGTGAGAAAACTACTCGGTGCCTTTTGTTTTGGCAACGATCTCTTCAGCGATGCTCTTAGGGACTTCTTCATAGTGAGAGAGTTCCATGGAGAACACGCCGCGTCCTTGAGTACCGGAACGAAGAGTTGTAGAGTAACCAAACATCTCAGAGAGAGGTACCTTAGCACGGATGATTTGAGCTCCACTACGGGAATCCATACCTTCAATGCGGCCACGACGGGAATTCAACATACCCATTACGTCACCCATGTACTCTTCTGGAACAGTTACTTCTACTTTCATGATAGGCTCAAGCAGAACTGGACTACATTTGTCTTTCGCTGCTTTCAGCGCCATTGATCCGGCAATTTTAAATGCCATCTCGTTGGAATCGACATCATGGTAAGATCCGTCTACGATAGTAGCCTTAACGTCTACAAGCGGAAAGCCTGCGATAACGCCGTTTTTCATTTGCTCTTCAATCCCTGCCAGTGCAGGTTGAATGTATTCTCTTGGTACGGAACCACCGACAACCTTACTTTCGAACTGGCTGCCTGTACCCGGCTCGAGAGGTTCGAATTCAACCCATACGTGACCGTATTGGCCACGACCACCGGATTGACGTACGAATTTACCTTCAACGCGCGCTGGAGCACGGAATGTTTCGCGGTAAGCTACTTGTGGTTTACCCACAGTAGTGTCCACCTTGAACTCACGACGCATACGGTCGATGATGATATCAAGGTGAAGCTCACCCATACCCGCCAAGATTGTTTGGCCTGTTTCTTCGTCAGTATGAGCGCGAAGAGTTGGATCCTCTTCCGTCAACTTACCGAGAGCTACACCCATTTTATCTTGGTCAGCTTTGGTTTTAGGTTCAACAGCGATTTCGATTACCGGATCAGGGAAATTCATCGATTCCAGGATAACCGGGTGTTTCTCATCACATAGTGTATCACCTGTACCTGTATCTTTCAAACCAACCGCTGCTGCGATATCACCAGAGTAAACTTCAGTGATTTCTTGACGGCTGTTTGCGTGCATTTGAAGGATACGACCGATACGCTCACGTTTGTTTTTAGTTGCATTCAATACATAAGATCCGGATTGAAGTACGCCGGAATATACGCGGAAGAATGTCAATTTACCAACGTAAGGGTCAGTCATGATTTTGAAGGCCAATGCAGAGAATGGCTCTTCATCGGAAGACTTACGAACCGTTTCAGTTCCATCTTCAAGGTGTCCAGTGATAGAAGGAACATCGGTTGGAGCTGGCAAGTAATCGATAACAGCGTCCAACATCAGTTGAACACCTTTGTTACGGTATGATGAACCACAGATAACTGGGAAAATTTTAACTTCTACTACACCTTTACGGAGAGCGCCTTTGATCTCATCAACTGTGATCTCTTCGCCTTCCAGGTATTTCATTGTCAATTCTTCATCCAGCTCTGCAACGCGCTCAATGAGCTCGTTACGCAGTTCTTCAACTTGGTCTGCAAACTCTGCAGGAATTTCGGTTTCTTCAATATCTTGTCCCAGGTCATCTTTGTACATATGAGCCCGTTGTGCAACGATATCGATGATACCTTTGAAATCATTTTCAGCACCGATTGGAAGTTGAATCGCAACAGCGTTCGCTTGAAGGCGATCACGCATGTCAGATACAACGTTCAAGAAGTCAGCACCGATGATATCCATTTTGTTTACATATGCGATACGAGGTACGCCGTACTTATCAGCCTGTCTCCATACAGTTTCAGACTGAGGCTCAACGCCTTCTTTCGCACTGAATACACCTACTGCTCCGTCCAATACACGAAGGGAACGTTCAACTTCAACAGTGAAGTCAACGTGTCCCGGGGTATCAATGATATTTACGCGGTGACCTTTCCAAGCAGCGGTAGTCGCAGCGGATGTAATCGTAATTCCGCGCTCCTGCTCCTGTTCCATCCAGTCCATTGTCGCAGCGCCTTCGTGAACTTCACCGATTTTGTGCGTACGTCCTGTGTAAAACAAGATCCGCTCAGTTGTCGTGGTTTTACCCGCATCAATATGAGCCATGATCCCGATATTACGTGTATTTTTCAAGGAGAACTCTCTAGCCATGAAATGGGTCTCCCTTCAAAATTGAAGTTTATTTTTGTGAACTGAATCCTACCAACGGTAGTGAGCAAACGCTTTGTTCGCTTCAGCCATTTTGTGCGTATCTTCACGTTTTTTAACGGAAGCGCCTGTGTTGTTGGAAGCGTCGATGATCTCAGCCGCCAAACGCTCTTCCATTGTTTTCTCACCGCGGTTGCGGGAGTAGTTCACGAGCCAACGTAATCCCAAAGAAGTACGTCTCTCTGGTTTTACCTCGATTGGTACTTGGTAGTTGGAACCGCCGACACGGCGAGCTTTAACTTCCAGGACTGGCATGATATTTTTAATTGCTGCTTCAAATACTTCCATCGGGTCATTACCCGTACGTTCTTGAATCAACTTGAACGCATTATACAGAATACTTTGAGCAACACCGCGTTTTCCGTCGAGCATGATGCGGTTGATCAAACGAGTAACCAACTTGGAGTTGTATACCGGATCTGGCAACACGTCTCTTTTCGTAACTGGACCTTTGCGTGGCATGGATATCCCCCTTTCTTTCTTGTTCAGCAGTTCCTGTACCTTCTAGACCTAAGCCAGAAGGCTTTCAGGCAATCTGCTTATCATAATTAGGCTTTTTTAGCTTTTGGACGTTTCGCGCCGTATTTAGAACGAGCTTGCATACGGTTGTTAACACCTGCAGTATCGAGAGCTCCACGAACGATGTGATAACGAACCCCTGCAAGGTCTTTTACTTTACCTCCACGGATCAATACCACACTGTGCTCTTGAAGGTTATGTCCAATTCCCGGGATATAAGCAGTTACCTCGAGACGGTTCGTCAAACGAACACGGGCATATTTACGAAGTGCAGAGTTCGGTTTACGAGGCGTCATTGTACCTACACGAGTGCAGACACCACGTTTTTGTGGGGCACTGATGTTAGTGGATTCACGTTTCAAAGCGTTGAACCCTTTTTGCAAAGCTGGTGATTTTGACTTTTCAACTTTAGCTTGACGTCCTTTACGAACCAGTTGGTTAATAGTTGGCATGTGATTGCCACCCCCTTCCTCAATTATTAATGTTTCTTTACAAACCTTTATCTAAGCCCACAGACCCAGGCGGTTCATAAAAAGACAAATGAAAAGTTTTTGCCTTGGAGAATCCTTAAATGTTCTCGGACAAAAACGTTCCTTACCGTATCATTTTACGACAGCAGCCATCGCTGCTCCCACTCCAATCCCGCACGCTTTGCCGAG
Organism: Paenibacillus amylolyticus; assembly: GCF_003719335.1. Classification (GTDB taxonomy): domain Bacteria; phylum Bacillota; class Bacilli; order Paenibacillales; family Paenibacillaceae; genus Paenibacillus; species Paenibacillus amylolyticus_D. Next base: position 18,101 of record NZ_RIAS01000026.1, on the reverse strand, counting down.
ATTTTTCATAGTGTCCACTTTCGTGTACTTCACATTGTGTTGTTCACACAAAGCAATGATTTTGGAAGTGAGCTGCGGATCACTATCTTCTGCGACATAGACTTCTGAAGCCATCCCTGTCTGCACTGTCCGCATGGTCTGTTTGGTACCAATCTTGACATGAGCATCTTGCAAGCCTTTTTCATTAGACATCATACATTCCTCCGAATAGGACCAATTACAATCAGCTGCCCACGCACCTTTGATATATTATCATCTAGCGCAAGCATTTGTCAATGTTATTTCAAAAAGTTTTTATAAAGTTTGTGTACATCAGGATTCGTCCGCTTGGATATTACAAACGTCGCTTCCTGACATACACATTCTTTAATTCCTAAGAAAGAGGAAATCTATCTTAGTCTACCGAAACTGGCTCCAATTCTTCTACAGAAGATTGGCCATCTTCAGGCTCAGCAAATTTGATACTGCGGTAACGGTTCATACCCGTACCAGCAGGGATCAACTTACCGATGATAACATTTTCCTTTAGACCGAGCAACTGATCGACTTTACCTTTGATCGCTGCATCTGTCAGTACACGTGTTGTCTCTTGGAACGATGCCGCAGAGAGGAAGGAGTCTGTTTCAAGGGATGCTTTTGTAATACCGAGCAAGATTGGTTTTGCAACCGCAGGCTCTTTATCACTCAGAATCGCAATTTTGTTCGCTCTTTCATACTCATGCGTATCTACAAATGATCCCGGCAACAGCGTTGTATCTCCCGCATCAACGATACGGATTTTACGCAACATTTGACGGATCATAACTTCAACGTGTTTGTCATTGATTTCTACGCCCTGGTTACGGTATACGCGCTGTACTTCCTGCAAAATGTAGTTCTGTACGCCACGTACGCCTTTAATGCGCAACATTTCTTTCGGGTCGATAGAACCGTCTGTCAACTCGTCACCCGCTTCAATTTCCATGCCTTCGCTTACGCGGACACGGGAACCGTAAGTAACAGAGTACACTTTGGATTCTGCTTCGCCTTGAATTTCGATTTCACGACGATCTTTCGCTTCGCGAATCTCTTTAACCACACCGTCAATCTCACTGATCGTTGCTTGACCTTTAGGATTACGGGCCTCAAACAACTCCTGAATACGCGGCAAACCTTGCGTGATGTCGTCTCCGGCTACACCGCCGGTATGGAACGTACGCATTGTAAGCTGTGTTCCTGGCTCACCAATGGATTGTGCAGCAATGATACCAACCGCTTCACCAATTTCCACGTGTTTACCTGTCGCAAGGTTGCGACCATAACACTTCTTGCAGACACCATGACTTGCACGGCAGCTGAGAACGGAACGGATTTGCAATTTAGTTACGCCAGCTTTGATAATCGCTTCTGCTTTGTCAGAGTCGATCAACTCATTGCGGCCAGCGATAATTTCTTTTGTTTCCGGATGACGGACAGTTTCGAAGCAGTATCTGCCTTCAATACGGTCGTAGAGATCTTCAATAACCTCTTTACCATCCTGGATACGACTAACTGTAAAGCCTTTATCTGTACCACAATCGTCTTCACGCACAATTACGTCTTGGGCTACGTCTACGAGACGACGAGTCAGATAACCTGAGTCGGCTGTACGCAGGGCTGTATCCGCGAGACCTTTACGCGCACCGTGAGTGGAAATAAAGTACTCGAGTACTGTCAGTCCTTCACGGAAGTTCGATTTGATTGGGAGTTCGATAATACGACCAGACGGGTTGGCCATCAGACCACGCATACCACCCAATTGAGTGATTTGTGATTTGTTACCCCGTGCTTTGGAGTCAACCATCATCATAATCGAGTTGTAGCGATCCATGGATTTCATCAGGATATCCGTGATGTCGTCTTTAGATTTTGACCAGATATCAATGATACGGTCATAGCGCTCTTCATTCGTAATCAAACCACGACGATACTGGTTTGTAACGATCTGAGCTTTATCTTCGGACTGTCTGAGGATTTCAAATTTCTCAGGTGGAACGACAACGTCGGACACGGCTACGGTAATACCAGCACGCGTCGAGTACGTGAATCCAAGTTGTTTGATCTTATCCAAAATAACCGCAGTTTCGGTTGTATGATAAATTTCAAAACAACGAGCGATGATGGAACCGAGGTATTCTTTGCCGACACCGCCAGCTTGAGGAGCATTCATAATAGCTTCTCTCAAGTCAGCACCTTTCTCATAAACAAATGAATGATCCGCTGTACCTTGATACAGGTTTGCGCGAGTCGCATCATTGATATAAGGGAAGCTTGCCGGGAAAATTTCATTAAAGATAATTTTGCCGACCGTTGTCAACAACATACCTTTTTGTTGCTCTTCCGTGAAGCTTGTTTTACCAAGTGCTCTAACCGGAATAGCGACACGCGCATGCAGTCCAGCAGTACCCCGTTGGTATGCAGATACAGCCTCATTGACTGTACGCAGAACCATACCTGTACCCTTCTCTTCTTTGTTGTCCATCGTTAGATAGTACGAACCAAGAACCATATCCTGGGAAGGAGTTACAACCGGTTTGCCGTCTTTCGGGTTCAAAATGTTACCTGATGCAAGCATCAGGATACGTGCTTCCGCTTGAGCTTCAGCGGACAATGGAACGTGCACGGCCATTTGGTCACCGTCAAAGTCGGCATTGTATGCCGTACATACGAGCGGGTGAAGACGAATCGCTTTACCTTCAACCAGAATCGGTTCAAACGCCTGAATACCGAGACGGTGAAGCGTAGGGGCACGGTTCAGGAGAACTGGATGCTCCTTAATTACTTCTTCAAGAACATCCCATACTTCAGGACTTACACGCTCAACTTTACGTTTTGCGCTTTTGATGTTGTGGGCTAGCCCTTTATTCACAAGCTCTTTCATCACAAAAGGCTTGAACAGTTCCAGTGCCATGTCTTTAGGCAGACCGCACTGATACATTTTCAGGTAAGGTCCGACAACGATAACGGAACGGCCGGAGTAGTCAACACGTTTACCGAGCAAGTTTTGACGGAAACGTCCTTGTTTACCTTTCAGCATGTGGCTGAGAGATTTCAAAGGACGGTTACCCGGACCTGTAACAGGACGTCCACGACGACCGTTATCGATCAAAGCGTCAACTGCTTCCTGCAACATCCGTTTTTCGTTTTGCACGATGATATCTGGCGCGCCCAGGTCAAGCAGACGTTTCAGACGGTTGTTCCGGTTAATTACACGGCGGTACAGGTCGTTCAAGTCAGACGTAGCAAAACGTCCACCATCCAGTTGTACCATCGGACGAAGTTCCGGCGGAATGACAGGAAGTACATCCATGATCATCCACTCTGGGTTGTTGCCAGAGTTGCGGAATGCTTCGATTACTTCCAAACGTTTAATTGCACGGTTACGACGTTGTCCTTGTGCAGTGCGGAGCTCTTCCTTCAGGAATTCAAGCTCTTTCTCTACATCAAGGTCTTGAAGCAATTTTTTAACTGCTTCTGCACCCATGCCGGCTTGGAAGCCGTATCCGTATTTTTCACGGTAGCTGCGATATTCCTTCTCGGACAACAGCTGTTTTTTCTCCAGTGGAGTTTCTCCTGGATCAGTTACTACATATGATGCAAAATAAATGATCTCTTCGAGAGATCTTGGAGACATATCCAATGCGAGACCCATACGGCTCGGAATACCTTTGAAGTACCAGATATGCGATACCGGAGCAGCAAGCTCAATATGGCCCATCCGTTCACGACGGACTTTCGCACGTGTTACTTCAACGCCACAGCGATCACAGACAACGCCTTTATAACGAACGCGTTTGTATTTACCGCAATGACATTCCCAGTCTTTTGTAGGGCCAAAAATCTTTTCGCAGAACAGCCCTTCTTTTTCCGGTTTCAACGTACGATAGTTGATCGTTTCCGGTTTTTTCACTTCTCCGCGGGACCAAGAACGAATTTTCTCTGGGGAAGCAAGCCCGATCTTCATGTATTCGAAATTGTTGACGTCCAACAAGGAGCAACCCTCCTTAACCTAATTCCTGTATTCTAGGTTACGCTTGCTCCAGCCGAAGCCGGAGCAAAACGTGAGCCTGATGAAAAACGCCGGTCATCATGCGCCCGAAGCGATTATTCCGCTCCGACCTCTGTACCCTCAAGGTTGAGGCTGAGCTTATCGCTCGCAGCGTCATCTTCATCGTCCATTTCTTTCATTTCAATCTCTTGCTCATCTTCACTCAAAATCTTAACGTCCATACCCAAGCTTTGCAGCTCTTTGATCAATACTTTGAACGACTCAGGAACACCTGGTTCCGGTACGTTCTCACCTTTGACAATGGACTCGTACGTTTTCACCCGACCAACAACGTCATCGGATTTAACCGTCAAGATTTCTTGCAGAGTATAAGCGGCACCATATGCCTCAAGCGCCCATACTTCCATCTCTCCGAAACGCTGTCCACCAAATTGGGCTTTACCACCCAGCGGCTGTTGCGTAACAAGTGAGTAAGGACCTGTGGAACGGGCATGGATTTTATCGTCAACCATGTGTGCCAGTTTGATCATGTGCATGACACCAACGGTAACTTCACGTTCAAACTCTTCACCAGTACGGCCATCATACAGGACGGTTTTACCGTTACGTTGCATACCTGCTTCTTCCATTGTATCGAAGACGTCATACTCCTTCGCACCGTCGAATACAGGTGTTGCTACGTGGATACCCAGCTGCATTGCTGCCATACCCAAGTGAACTTCAAGCACTTGACCGATGTTCATACGGGAAGGTACGCCCAGTGGGTTAAGGACGATTTGAACCGGTGTACCGTCTGGCAGGAAAGGCATATCCTCTTCTGGCAAGATGCGGGCCACGACCCCTTTGTTACCATGACGTCCGGCCATCTTATCACCCTCGGAAATTTTCCGTTTTTGGGCAATATAAACACGAACGAGCTGGTTCACACCTGGTGGCAGTTCATCTCCGTTTTCACGGGTAAATACTTTCACGTCAACGACGATACCATCGGTACCGTGAGGTACACGCAAGGATGTATCACGTACTTCACGTGCTTTTTCACCAAAGATTGCATGCAAGAGACGTTCTTCTGCAGTCAGTTCGGTTACGCCTTTTGGTGTAACTTTACCAACGAGAATGTCGCCAGCAGCAATTTCAGCACCGATGCGGATAATACCGCGCTCATCCAGATTACGCAACGCTTCTTCCCCAACGTTAGGGATATCACGTGTGATCTCTTCTGGTCCGAGCTTGGTATCACGAGCTTCCGACTCATATTCCTCGATGTGGATGGATGTGTATACATCTTCTTTAACGAGTTTTTCGCTGAGTAGGATCGCATCCTCATAGTTGTAACCTTCCCATGTCATGAAGGCAACTACTACGTTGCGCCCAAGAGCAAGTTCACCCATTTCCGTCGAAGGACCGTCAGCAAGGATGTCGCCAGCTTTAACAGCAGCGCCTCTTTTTACGATCGGACGTTGGTTGATGCATGTTCCTTGGTTCGAACGCATAAATTTGTGTAATTTATATTTAACGATATCGCCTTTGACTTCTTGACCGTCTACCTCTTCAACACGACGAAGCCAGATCTCGTTCGCGGAGGAACGTTCAATAATTCCGTCATAATCGGCAACAATACATACACCGGAGTCTTTCGCAGCTTTGTGCTCCATACCTGTTCCTACAAGCGGAGCTTTAGGAATCAAGAGTGGAACCGCCTGCCGTTGCATGTTTGATCCCATGAGGGCACGGTTGGAGTCATCGTTCTCAAGGAACGGAATGAGCGCTGTAGCGACCGATACAACCTGCTTAGGTGATACGTCCATGTAGTCCACTCGTTCACTCGGCATCGTAAGGATGTTATCCGACTGTTTGTTGTAACGTACAATGATCGCGTCTTCTGCAAAAGTGCTATCTTCGTTCAGCTTCGCATTCGCCTGAGCGATAACATAGTTGTCCTCTTCGTCTGCTGTCAGGTAATCAATTTGCTCAGTGACAACACCCGTCTTCGGATCAACCCAACGATATGGAGCTTCAATGAAGCCATATTCGTTCACACGCGCAAACGTCGACAAGGAGTTGATCAAACCGATGTTTGGTCCCTCTGGTGTCTCGATCGGGCACATCCGTCCATAGTGGGATGGATGGACGTCACGGACTTCCATGCCGGCACGCTCACGAGTCAAACCGCCCGGTCCGAGTGCGGACAGACGACGTTTATGCGTCAACTCGCCCAGTGGGTTCGTTTGATCCATAAACTGTGACAATTGGGAGCTACCGAAGAACTCTTTAATCGATGCGATTACCGGACGGATGTTGATCAATGCCTGTGGTGTAATGACATTTGCATCCTGGATGGACATTCTTTCACGAACCACACGCTCCATACGGGATAGACCGATACGGAACTGGTTTTGCAAAAGTTCACCCACAGAACGCAGACGACGGTTACCCAGGTGGTCGATATCATCCGTGCTTCCGATGCCGTGCAACAAGTTCAGGAAGTAACTGATGGAAGAGATGATATCCGCTGGCGTGATGTTTTTCACGGACTTGTCAATGTCGCCATTGGCAATCAGCTTAACCACTTTACCATCTTCAATTGGTGAAAACACATCAATGGTTTGCATCGGGATATCATTGGCATCCAAAACGCCGTTGCCCACGTGATATGTGCGGAAGCCGACGCTTTTCTCCAGGTAAGGCATGATTTCGTCGAGCAAACGACGGTCTACCATTTGACCTGCTTCTGCAATGATTTCGCCTGTTTCAGCGTCGATCAAAGACTCAGCCAAACGCTGATTAAACAAACGGTTTTTGATGTGAAGTTTTTTGTTGATTTTGTAACGACCTACGTTTGCAAGGTCATAACGTTTTGGATCAAAGAAACGTGCAACGAGCAAGCTTTTCGCGTTATCCAGCGTTGGTGGCTCGCCTGGACGAAGGCGCTCATAGATCTCGATGAGAGCTTTCTCGGTGGAATCCGTGTTGTCTTTGTCCAGTGTGTTACGGATATATTCGTCATTACCGAGCAAATCCAGAATCTCAGCGTCTGTGCCAAAACCAAGGGAACGCAGGAGAACCGTAACCGGAATTTTACGTGTACGGTCGATCCGGACATAAACAACATCCTTCGCGTCCATCTCCAGCTCCAACCAAGCGCCGCGGTTAGGAATTACTGTAGCGGTATACGTTTTTTTCGCGTTCTTATCTACTTTGGTACTGAAGTAAACGCTAGGAGAGCGAACCAACTGGCTGACAATAACCCGTTCAGCACCATTAATAATAAATGTGCCGGTGCTGGTCATCAGCGGGAAATCTCCCATGAATACTTCCTGCTCTTTGACTTCTCCGGTTTCCTTATTAATGAGCCGGACTTTCACCCGAAGTGGTGCTGCATAAGTAACGTCACGCTCTTTCGCGTCGTCTACTGTATACTTCGGTTCTCCGAGACTGTAATCGATAAATTCCAAAATCAAGTTACCTGTAAAATCCTGGATCGGCGAGATATCCTGGAACATTTCGCGCAACCCTTCCTCCAAAAACCAATCATACGATTTTTGTTGGATTTCAATCAGGTTCGGAACTTCGAGTATCTCGTTAATTCGTGCATAACTGCGCCGAGTGCGTCGACCATATTGAACAAGATGTCCTGCCAACTTAAACTCACCCCTCAATGTCTACTCACTTTAAAAATTTCGTTGCGAACCTCTGTTTGTAACCTTATAATGGTACACATACAGAGCAAAGCAATGCACCCGCAAATAAAGAAAAGCCCTTACTCGAAATGTCGTTCGATAAAAGAGCAACTTTGATCGGCGGATGTCTTTCCAAATCATTCTTATCCCCAGTTTGCCCAAAATGTACATATTATACGCCAAACATAGGCATAATAAGCCCGGTTCGGCGTAAAAAAAGGTTGACATTTTTAGTTAGCTAAAGCCAAGTAGGGCATCTTAATACTGACATTTTACAACTATACCACGGCTTGAATTTCAAGTCAATAGTCCTATTGCAAAAAAAATGATCCCCTGCTTACTTTACAAATTCGAATGAACCTCTCACAGTTCCTCTACTCTTCTTTCACCGCTTTGAAAATTCGGTAGCCCTTATCCTTCGTCACTTCTTCCACTCGTGTAAACAACGATTCCAACTTCGCTTTCGCAGAAGGTGCACCTTGTTTCTTTTGAATAACAATCCATAACGATCCGCCTACCTTCAAATGGTCATACGCCTGCTCAAAGATCGTGTGAACCGTTTCTTTGCCAGCTCGAATTGGAGGATTAGTTAAGATCACATCGAAATCCTGCTGCTTTACTTCAGTCAGTAGATTGCTCTGCAGTATAGTAACATTGGCAATGCCATTCCCTCTGGCATTTTCTTTGGAAAGCTCAATCGCTCTTTCGTTGATGTCGATCATGGTGACATGCCCATCCGGTACAAGTTTTGCCGCTGTAAGCCCGATTGGCCCGTAACCACATCCCACATCGAGAACATGAGCGCCTGACGGCAGTTCCATCGCATCAATCAATACCCTGCTGCCATAATCGATTCCATTTTTGGAAAAAACACCAGCATCCGTCACCAATCGCAGACTCATTCCGCGAAGTACCGTTTCCGCAGCCTTGCGATCATGTGCTACTTGTGGTTTGTCCGAATAATAATGATTGGACATGCACTCACTCACTTTCCACAGTTACATTTACAGCAACAAACCCCTTGATATAAGTCAAGGGGTTTGTTGTTTTATTCATTCAGCTTGGATAAGCTAAATTATTTAACTTCGATTGTAGCGCCAGCTTCTTCAAGCTTAGCTTTGATTGTTTCTGCTTCTTCTTTAGAAACTTTTTCTTTCAATGCTTTTGGAGCGTTGTCAACTACTTCTTTAGCTTCTTTCAAGCCAAGACCAGTGATTTCGCGAACTGCTTTGATAACGTTGATTTTGGAAGCGCCAGCGCTTGCCAAGATTACGTCGAACTCGGATTGCTCAGCTTCAGCTGCAGCAGCGCCGCCACCTACAGCAGCTACTGGAGCTGCAGCAGTTACGCCGAATTCTTCTTCGATTGCTTTAACAAGATCGTTCAGTTCCAGTACAGTCATGCCTTTGATTGCTTCCAAGATTTGCTCTTTACTCATGATTGAACCTCCATATATAATTTTATTTTTTGTATTCCATTACTGTTAGGCAGTATTCAGATCAAGTAGCTTATGCGCCTTGTTCTTCTTTGTCTGCAACAGCTTTAACCGCAAGCGCGAAGTTGCGCACTGGCGCTTGAAGCACGCTGAGGAGCATAGAGAGGAGACCTTCGCGTGATGGCAGTTCTGCCAACGCTTTAACTTCTTCTTCTCCAATTACGCGACCTTCTACGACAGCACCTTTCAATTTCAGTGCATCGTTCTTTTTCGCGAAGTCGTTCAGAATTTTGGCTGGAGCTACAGCATCTTCTCCGCTGAATGCAATCGCAGTAGGACCTGTCAGAACGCTATCGAGTTCTGTCAATTCTGCTGCTGCAGTTGCACGGCGAAGCAATGTGTTTTTCAGCACTTGGAATTCGATTCCGGCTTCACGAAGCTGCTTGCGCAGTTCAGTAGCTTGGGCAACGTTCAATCCGCGGTAGTCAACAACAACGGTTGTCACGCTTTCGCGCAATTTTGCTGTTACAACATCAACGGACTCTTGTTTTGCTTGAATCACTTTTGCGTTTGCCAATCTGTACACCTCCTGATCAAATTTATCCCATTAAGAAAAGCCTCCGTAGAATCACGAAGGCTTGATATATACTCGCAACCGATTTGCATCGTTCAAGTTGTATAATCACACCTCGGTAGGAAATTAAGCCACAGGGCACCTACTGTCTACGGCAAGCATATTCAAATGTCAACGGTCAGTCACTCGGACTCACAACTTTTATAGAATATCAGAACAGGGCGAACCTGTCAAGAACATTTTATCTAAAAGCTGCTGCGTTCACGCGTGCGCCAGGGCCCATCGTAGAAGAAAGACTTACGTTCTTCAGATAAACACCTTTAGATGCCGCCGGTTTAGCACGGTTCAGAGCATCCATGAGAGCTTTGAGGTTCTCATTCAATTGCTCGGAAGAGAAAGAAGCTTTACCGATCGGTGCATGAATTTGACCTGCACGATCCAGACGATATTCGATTTTACCGGCTTTGATTTCTTGAACAGCCTTAGTTACATCGAAAGTTACCGTTCCGGCTTTAGGGTTAGGCATCAGGCCTTTACCGCCGAGCAGACGGCCCAATTTACCTACTTCACTCATCATATCCGGTGTCGCTACGCAGACGTCGAATTCGAACCAGCCTTGTTGGATTTTGTTGATCATGTCTGCATCACCAACATAGTCCGCGCCAGCCGCTTCCGCTTCTTTCGCTTTGTCACCTTTTGCAAATACCAATACGCGTTGTGTTTTACCTGTACCGTGTGGCAAGACAACAACACCACGTACTGCCTGGTCTTGCTTACGAGGGTCTACACCCAAACGAACTGCTGCTTCGATAGTCTCATCGAATTTTGCAGTAGCTGCCTTTTTCACAAGCTCTACAGCTTCTGAAGGCTCGTAAGTCGCTTCGCTGTCGATCAGCTTAGCAGCTTCCAGGTATTTTTTACCGTGTTTAGCCATGTTTTATTCCTCCTTTGTGGTTTTAGCGGATATACCTCCCACATTGACCGGCCGCGAATCGGCCGGCTTTACGAAGCCATGTTTCGTGTGAAAATTAGTCTTCGATGGTGATACCCATGCTGCGGGCAGTACCTTCAACCATACGCATTGCGGACTCAACGTCAGCAGCATTCAGGTCAGGCATTTTTGTTTCCGCGATTTGACGTACCGCATCACGTTTAACGGTAGCAACTTTTTTCTTATTCGGCTCGCCGGATCCTTTTTCAACTTTCGCTGCCACTTTCAACAGAACTGCTGCAGGTGGAGTTTTAGTGATGAATGTAAAGGAACGGTCCTCGAATACAGAAATTTCAACTGGAATGATCAATCCTGCTTGATCAGCTGTACGAGCGTTGAATTCTTTACAGAATGCCATGATGTTGACACCTGCTTGACCCAATGCCGGACCTACTGGTGGTGCTGGATTTGCTTTACCTGCTGGAATCTGCAGTTTTACCATTTTGATTACCTTTTTTGCCATGATAGACACCTCCTTGCAAAATAGTGGTTAACGGGCCTCACAGCCCTCCCACAAGAAACTTGAAGAAACTATATCTTCTCCACTTGGGTGTATTCCAACTCAAGCGGTGTTTCCCGTCCAAACATGTTAACGTGTACCTTGAGCTTGCTCTTGTCTACCAAAATCTCTTCCACGGAGCCCACAAAATTCGCAAAAGGACCGACTTTAATGCGTACGGATTCCTTAATATCGAATTCAATTTTAGGCTTAGGTTCAACCATACCCATGTGCTTCAGAATTTGTTCCACTTCTTCTGGCAACAAGGCTGTTGGTTTGGAACCGGAACCTGTCGAACCGACAAAGCCGGTAACACCTGGTGTATTGCGAACAACATACCAAGAATCATCCGTCTGAACCATTTCGACCAAGACATAACCGGGGTAAACTTTACGCATAACGGTCTTTTTCTTACCGTCTTTGTTTACCACTTCTTCTTCCATCGGAACAAGAACGCGGAAAATCTTGTCTTCCATGCCCATGGACTCTACGCGTTTTTCCAAATTGGCTTTGACCTTATTTTCATACCCTGAGTAGGTATGAACGACGTACCATCTTTTTTCCATATCAAGCCACCTGGGACCCTTCTTAAATAATCGCTTCGATCACAGCGGAGATGCCGATATCTACGACCCAAAAAAACAGCGTCATAACCACAACAGTACCAAGTACGATTAACGTGTAGTTCGTCAGCTCTTTACGATTAGGCCAGCGAACCTTTTTAAGTTCAGCCCAGCTTTCAGAGAAAAAGGAAATCAGAGATTTGAAACTACGTTTCACGCCGACTACACCTCCAAAAAACTATCTGGTTTCGCGATGAGAAGTCTGCTCGTTACAAAACTTGCAAAATTTCTTCATCTCCATGCGGTCGGGGTGATTACGCTTGTTTTTTGTCGTAGTGTAATTTCTTTGTTTGCAGTTCGTACAAGCCAAAGTAATAATTACCCGCATGATGTACACCTCCCGAAGACTTCCACATTGAAGCAGAGTCTCTAAATTGATCCTGAAAAAAAAGCCGTAAAATAGGCCTACCTAAAACACTTTATCACAAGGGTATAAGCATGTCAACGAAAGAATAACCTTTCGTAGATGGGTATTAATTCCGCACAAAACGCAACGTATCTCTCATCTCTGATTTTTTCACTGCTCCAGTATGAACCGAGCGATTACTATTATTTATCAAACCTTAACAATATAAACTACAGACAATAAAAAAAGACTCAAACACCGAGCCTTTTCCATCAACGACAACAACCTTTGTTCAATTATCTCGAACTTCCAGGTACTTTTCAAGTTTGCGCTTTACACGCTGCAATGCATTATCGATAGATTTTACATGACGATCCAAATCCACTGCAATCTCTTGATAAGATCTCCCGTCAAGGTACAACATCAGTACTTTACGTTCCAGGTCACTCAAAATCTCGGACATTTTATCTTCCAGGCCTACGAACTCCTCCTGGTTAATAATCAATTCTTCCGGATCACTGACCTGAGTTCCACAAATCACATCGAGTAACGTACGATCAGACTCTTCATCATAAATGGGCTTGTCCAGAGATACATAAGAATTAAGCGGAATATGCTTCTGACGTGTGGCTGTCTTGATCGCCGTAATAATCTGTCGCGTAATGCACAGTTCGGCAAATGCCTTGAAAGAAGCAAGCTTGTCCCCTTTGAAATCACGAATGGATTTGTAAAGGCCAATCATTCCTTCTTGAATAATATCTTCCCGGTCAGCTCCGATCAAAAAATAAGATCTTGCCTTGGCGCGTACAAAGTTGCGATACTTGTTGATCAAAAACTCCAGCGCTTCGCTCTCGCCTTCACGGACCGCTTCGACAATGTCTTCGTCACTTTGGTAATCATACTTGGATAACATGATATCTTTGAGGTCGACACTCACAGACAATCCCTCCGGCTGCAACGCAAGGTACCCCGTTACTCTACTCTATGAAATATACGAACAGTATATATGATGGTACCTCCCACCGTCAACCACGGCATCCCTAAAAAAGAATAGCTATAACATAATTGTCAATAGTTTCAATATTGTAAAATTTGTAAGAAACCCGCTGTCAGCCTCTTCTCCAGCGTTCAAATTGCTTTAATACATCCGGGCTTAATTTGCCCCCGATTGTATTCCGTGTCGATCTTGCCCGATCCTCTGCAACCCGTTGTTGCAATTCTTTTTCATTTTGTTCCACTTCAATCAGCAGTTCTCTGGCAGATATACGCAGTGCTCCCTGTCCAAAGATGACATGTTGCTCTACCATATCGCTGGTTGCTACATAGATTTGGCGTCTTCGCATGCTTAGTTCCCGAACGAGTCTCTCGATACATTCGTCTGCCGTCTCTTTTTCCTTCGTAAAATGAACTTGAACTTTGCTCTGTGTAAAGGATTTACCGAGTCCTGGCACAAGGTAGGCGTCAAACACAACAATGACTCGGCGACCGGAGAAAGCCTGATAGTCCGCAAGCCGGAAGAGTAGCCTATTCCGCGCCTCTTCCAACCCACTTTCGGCTAGTTTGGATAATTCCGGCCAGCCGCCAATCATGTTATACCCGTCTACAAGAAGCACATCACGGGAATCAGCCATATCATCTATTCCTGCTCTTGGCGAGCACGAAGCACCTCATACATAACAACACCAGCTGCCACAGAGGCATTCAGGGAATTAATCTGACCTTGCATAGGCAATTTAACCAGCACATCGCATTTCTCGCGAATAAGTCGTCCCATACCTTTATTTTCATTCCCGATGACGAGTGCAACCGGCCCTGTAAATACCCCATTGCCAAATACACCTTCACGCGCGGTAACATCCGTACCTACAACCCATACGCCTTCTTCCTTCAAACGATCAATTGTCTGCGCCAGATTGCTTACACGAGCGACTGGAACATACTCTGCTGCACCTGCCGATGTCTTAGACACCGTTGCAGTGACAGAGGCTGAACGCCGTTTAGGAACAATGACGCCGTGAGCTCCTGTGCAATCCGCTGTACGCAAGATGGAACCCAAATTATGAGGGTCTTCAATCTCATCCAGCAAAATTAAAAACGGATGTTCATTTTTAGATTTGGCTGCTTCCAGAATATCTTCAACCTCAGCATAGGCATAAGGTGCTGCCTGAGCAACTACACCTTGATGTTGGATACCAGGAACCGTCTGATCCAGCTTGCGCTTGTCCACATGCTGAATGACAATCCCTTGTTTTTTGGCTTCCGCAATAATCGGTTGCGTCAAATGTTTCTGAGCCGTATCAGCAATCCATATTTTATTAATGGTCCGGCCTGATCGCAACGCCTCCGTTACGGAGTGTTTACCGGCAATCCATTCTTCTTCCATCCTCATTCGTTCCTCTCTGTATTGCTTATTATATATATTTCAACCCCTGAAGCTATTTTGACGTTGATGCAGATGCTTGCTCCGCCATCTCAATGCCCAGCCCGATCAGTTGAATCATGCGATCATGCTGACTACTGCTATACAGATAACCGATCAGACATTCAAACGCCGTTGCATGTCTGTACTCCAGCACATCTGCATTTTTGGGAACACTGCCCGATTTGGCATTCCGCCCTTGCCGCACCACATCCTGCTCTTCTTCTGACAGTTCAGCCTCAATACTTGTCAGTATGCGGCTTTGTGCTTTGGCAGATACCAGTTTGGTTGCACTGCGGTGCAGATGGTTAGGACGCATGTTCGCTTTGGATAACAGATACTGTCTCACGGCAACCTCATATACCGCATCACCGATGTAAGCCAGTGCGATTGGCGGAATCAATCGTGCAGGTCTGGAAGGTGGATAAGGAAACCATCCCCCCTCCAGTTCATTAACCTGATTATTAATTACACGTCGCTCGGCCTGTTCACCCCGCTCGACAGAACCAGACAAAACATTCTCTTTTTCTTCACTCATTTGCGCCGCCATCTCATTCCCTGTGCGGTATCCTCCAGCAGAATCCCTTGAGCAGATAGTTCATCACGAATTTCATCTGCACGAGCCCAGTTCTTCGACTTACGTGCCTCCACACGCTCCTGGATCAAGCGTTCAATGTCCTCATCCAGAAGCTCTGGTTCAACGTCCGTGTAGATTCGAAGCACAGCATTGAGTTCTCCGAACAGCTCAAGCAGTGCCTGAATTTCAGCGGCATTGACCACATCTTGCTGCAACAACTGGTTCGCTTCCGCAGCCCACTCGAACAACGCCGTGATTGCATCCGGTGTATTAAAATCATCCTGCATTTTTTCATGATATTGCTGTCGAATCTGGTCTAGTCTTGCTGAAAATTCCGGTGTAAGCTCCTGATTAACAGACACAGCTCCTAGGCGATGTTTCAGGTTACCTACTGCATTCGCAATCCGATCCACACTGTTTTGCGCCTGTTCCATCGTATCTTCCGTGAAATTTAGCGGGTTACGATAATGGGTAGACAACATAAAGTAACGAATCGCTTCACGTTTGTACTGATTACGCAGATCTTTTACCAGAACACCGTTACCGAGAGATTTCGACATTTTTTCGTTATCAATACGAATAAAACCGTTATGCATCCAGTAATTCGCCAAAGGTGAACCTGTGATTGCCTCAGACTGCGCGCATTCGCATTCATGGTGAGGGAACTGCAAATCCTGTCCTCCCCCGTGAATATCAAGCGTGTCGCCAAGGTATTCTCTCGCCATGGCAGAGCACTCAATATGCCAGCCTGGACGACCGTCTCCCCAAGGGCTGGACCAGAAAATCTCGCCTGGTTTGGCCGCTTTCCAAAGCACAAAATCTTCCGGATGTTCCTTCCGTTCATCTACACCGATCCGAATACCGAATTGCAACTCCTGCAGGTTCTGTTTCGACAATTGACCGTATTTTTCGAACTTTCCTGTTCGATAATATACGTCACCGCCATTTTCATATGCGAAACCTTTTTCAACGAGTTCACCGATAAAATCGATAATAAGCGGCATATTCTCTGTTACCCGTGGATTACTGCTGGCTTTAGGAATCCCGAGTCCTTCCAGATCCGCGTAATAAGCGGCAATAAATGTTTCAGCCACATGCGGAACGTCGGTGCCCAGTTGCTCTGCTTTGCGAATCAGTTTGTCATCGACATCGGTGAAGTTCACGACATAATTCACTTCATGTCCGGTCTGCTCCAGATATCCACGAACTGTGTCGAAAAAGATCACCGGACGTGCATTGCCGATATGAATGTAGTCATAAACGGTTGGTCCGCATACATACATTTTCACTTTGCCAGGCTCTTGCGGAACAAACTCCTCTTTGGTGCGACTCATCGTATTATAAATCTGAAGCGTCATAGTCACTTTTCCTTTCGTTCTAAACTACTTTTACTTGATTCCATGGTTTATGTTGATCGATGGAGTTATGTGCATTTCTCAGATTCTCGCGTATTTTGCAAAGTTCGCACTTCTTCCTGCAGCCGTTCAATCTCGCGCTGCATGCTGCGCAATGAATCAATGACCGGATCGGGCAATTGTTGATTAAGACGATCCACCCTCCGTCCATCCTGTTTGACGATTCTACCTGGAATCCCTACCACCGTGCTATTTGCAGGGACTTCTTTCAGTACAACGGAGTTTGCTCCGATGTTGCTTTGATCCCCAACACGAAATGATCCCAGCACCTTTGCACCAGATGAGATAACCACATTATTACCAATCGTGGGGTGTCTCTTTCCTTTTTCTTTCCCTGTTCCGCCAAGAGTTACCCCCTGATAGATCACGACATCGTCACCAATCTCACAGGTTTCTCCAATAACAACGCCCATTCCGTGGTCAATGAACAAACGTTCCCCAATCGTAGCTCCAGGATGAATCTCTATCCCTGTCATAAACCGACTAACCTGTGATACGAACCGGGCAAGCGAGTACCATCTTCGTTTGTATAGATTGTGAGCAAATCGATGGGCCCATATGGCATGCAGCCCTGAATACGTAAATACGACTTCAAACCAACTCCGGGCGGCCGGATCATTTTCAAAGACCGTCTGGATATCGGATCTGATCTTTTTGAACATGCTCGTTCCCCTCTTGTTCCGGTTCTCGTCCTCCGGGTTCGCCGGACGGCGTGTTCCTTGGTAGTATACTTGCGCACTCGCATAAACAAAAAACGCCCCTGCAGCACGAAGCTGCAGAGGCGTTAGTCGCGGTCCCACTCTGCTTGGCTCATTCCTCATTCTTGAATAAAATGAATGAACCCTCTGGCGGCTCGGTAACGGGAACCAGTCGTCGCCATCTATCCTGACGTTTTCCTCTATTCTATGAATAGAAGCGGGGCCGGATTCGACGGTGCAGCTCACGGGTGCATTTCAGACTGCTGGACAGTGGATGGCTTGCAGCCACCACTCATTTGAACAGATATAATCTCTGTACATGTGTGGGGCCATCCTCTCTGGATCTGTCCAAATCAGCTTACTTCTCCCGGTCTTTGCTGTTCTATATGAACGTATTATGACAATTCAACCTTGTGTTGCTATTATAGCGAAAAGCCTTCTCACTGACAACCGGCAGAATCCAATTACATAGGTTGAACTAATGGATAGATAGTTACACTCGTGCCAGCAAACGCTGGGTGACAGTATCGCGGCCCAGTAGCACAATGGTCTGATTGAGATCACGTCCATGTGTCTGTCCAGTCAAAGCAACACGGATTGGCATAAAGAGCTGTTTGCCCTTGAAGCCTGTTTCCTTCTGCACTTCCTTGATCAATGCAGCCATTTTACTCGGCGTAAATTCGTCACTTGCCTGCACTTTATCCGCAAATGCCTTCAATACGGTTGGAACCTGCTCTTCAGCAAGCACCGCAGCGCCTTCGCTTTCCAGTTCAACTTCGGAACGGAAGAACACTTCCGACAGTTCTACGATATCGGA
>NZ_RIAS01000025.1 GCF_003719335.1 Paenibacillus amylolyticus | reverse complement strand
GCCTGTGGGCCAAATATCAATATGAACTTCATAGGTATCACCCCGGTTCTTAATATCTTGCGCCAATGTCTTATAACATCTAATCTATGTACTTCGTAAATACCACACATTCTATCTGATATCCGAATTACGTATATGATAACCTATGCAGTGATTTTTGCGAAGAAAAATTTGGTGAAAAAGAGAGGAAATTCGATACGCATGCCCTCATGTCCATACGATCCAATGGACTTTGAACACTTCGAGTATTTGTAATGTCAAAACAAAAAGGAAGGTCCTTCTTCATCCCATAGGGAATCAATTGACCTTCCGATACCTTCTTAATTCTTTACCCATGCTGCACTACTAATCAATTGGTTCTGATGAATAATAATAAACAATTGAACCAGCCACTATTTCATCTGGCGATATCCCTTTTCCCAAACATATCCCAACATTCTTTTTACCCGCAATCGAATGATTGATCTGAGAAGAAACAACGTTATATACTCGTTCTTCCCCATCCACTGTTTTAATCATGATTTGATCACCGATCATCTCTTGAATGGTTGAAGGAAGAAGATCGTCCAACTCTTCATTTGCCCCCATCACAATGGTTCCGTATTCAGGTGTATCGAAGACCAAACCCACGCCAAACAGCATTTTTATTTCCATTCCCTGACCTCCTTATCTCTGATCTATGTACTGCTCCCCTTTGACATTTCGTACCCGTAGTTCGGGCGGTGTGTAGTCTAACCATGGCATCTCTCATTAAAGTATAACGCTCAATAGAATGGAGTTCAGGTGCAAATCTTGCTGCTCGAATGCTTGCTTGAGCTTCATCAAGGGCATAGTTTTTTTTCACAACCTCGGGCTTCAGGAGAATCTGCTTTCGTTAATTACTACGGTCATCGATAAATAAAAAGCCACAACTCTTTCATCACTTGATCAAAGTTGTAGCTCCTGGTTCTGATATACTTTTTTCGTTATCATCTTAGTATAATTCAATCTCGTGATTTCGATTAGTTCATTTGGCTGCATCATATTCAGGATATGACTATCTTTTATTAATATTTTGCGATGCCCTTTTCCCAATCCTTTGACTATAATGATATTTTTATCCTGCTTCACATCTACGATTTGTCCAATGGTTACGAATTGTTCTTGGTTCTTGAGATCAAGGTAGGTTAGCAGTCCAAGTATACAAAATATAATAAAACAAGAAATGGATAATCCAGTTGTCCATGCAGGGGTATCATTCACGAAGTAGTTTTTGACAATTAATTGCACGCCAATGATAAAAATAAATATTATGATGAAGCCAAATTGCATTTTCAATTTCTTTTCAGTTCTTTCGCTCATAGGCTCTCCTTCTAAATCTTTTGCTCCATATATCCGTTCAATATCCCGCTCACATTAATGGATCTTTGCGGAGATGAATCACAAAGTCTGGATTTGAAGTATGATATACAACGTTACCAGGTTCTACTCGAAAAAACTCTTTATTCGCATCTTGTTCGGATACAGTACGAATTGGTGCAACCTCATCCACGACTTTTTTGTTATCTTCCTCATGATATTGAAGGATAGAAACCAGAACAAATTTGTCAGGGAATAGCTCTCTCACTTCCTGCCATTTCATGTGCTATACCTCCTATTATTCGTATTTTTAAAACTTTCTATCATTTTAAAATATAGGTTAGTCAAACTAATCAACGGCTCGGCGAAAGGCGAGTTTCATTAAGGTCTGATCTCACCTTTCCTAGGCAGCAACTCATATACTACTTAGGCCACAGAAGTATTCAAAAGTGTTTAGAAGTAAAAAACAATTTGAAAATTGTCAACCTTAGAAGAGTAAAGCAAGCAACGCCCCATCATTTTAAACGAGCGTTGCTTTACATTGTACTTAGAAGTTAGCCAGCGATTATCAATTATTTTATAGTATTGTAAAGCTCCGTCATTTGGTCTGCTAATTCCAATTGCGGCTCCATTCGCTGATTATTCATAGTAGTAGGCGTCATATTTAACATTTTTTCCCCCTGCTCAAACATAGTGACATAGAACAAAACCCCCGTTGTATCTTCTTGGTCAGGATCAAGTACGATTTTTAAGTGGCGAACCTTTTCAATCCATTCCTTAATTAGTGCTTGATCTGTAGTTGTTTTTTTAGTGCCATCACTGCTCGTTATTCTAATAGAATCAACCTGTGTAATATCCCCGGGATAAAAGGTTTCTAATTCTTTGGGTTCTTTGCTTACTTCCACCTGATCGGACTGATTAGAAATTTGGCAGCTGCTAAGAATCAAGATCAAAAATGAAGCACAAATTAAGGTGTAAAGTGAATATTTTTTCATCATATTCCTCCTCAATCTTTAACGAAATTTACATCTGAATTGTTCGATCTTATTTAATAAAAAAACGCTGGGTATGACCAGCGTTGAACTGTGACCCGTAAGATGGACACTTTGAAAAAAGTGCCTTTTACGGGCCACAGTTCACACACATTAGAGGGAATTCATTTTAATCTTCTATAAATCTTTGTTATAAGAAGTTATCTACTTACCGAATGCTCCCTGAAGGTATATCCAAGAAACCAAATTTTAAATAGGTATCCCCCTTCACTGTAGCAGGTTTTATCCATACACTGCTTACCGAAAAGGGGGACTTTTCTTTGTCTTATATCTGCTCAGCTTAAAAGCTATGGGCTATTTCATGGTTAACCCAGCAATTGATCTATCGTTGGATTCTCTCTCAGCATGCGCATGATCACCGTTAAGGCTTCCGCCCTCGTAAGGTTGGCGTCCGGTTCAAACCGATTCTGGCTCTTGCCCTCAAGTAATCCTGACTTTGCAGCCGTTTCAATGATCTCCTTCGCCCAATGCTTGGGTGCTACGTCAACGAATGTTGCTGCATCGCCAGGTGCACTATTCTGAACAATCAGGATTTTCGAGATCATAGCAACCATCTCGGCTCGTGTAATCCTGTAATCAGCGTGGAATGTTCCGTCAGAGTACCCGTTAATAACTCCATTGGAAGCAAGAATTTCTATAGACTCTCGCGCCCAGGAGTTCTGAATATCCAGTAACTCAATCGTTCCGCTTCCTGAACGCAGAGCGAATGCTTTAACAAGAAGTGCGCTGAACTCTGCTCTCGTAATAGAAGCATCCGGCTTGAATCGGCCGTCTGGGTACCCATTAATTATACCTATCTTGGCAGCGGATAAAATATCTTTGGAAGCCCAGTGGGACGCAGCATCCTGGAAGGTTACTGCGACTGTGTTACCAGCCAATGCCCCTTTGATAAAAGCTACAAGCCGATCGGTTTCAACAAGAGCTTGAAAATGCTTGGTCTCTTTAGCAGGAGGTATTGAAGGTTCCGTTTTAACCGGAGTACTATTATCGATCGAAGTGCTGGTATTGGTTGAACTGCTCGGAGAGGATCCTGACCCCGTAACTGGCGTACCGGTTACTGTTAAGTTTATATCTACCGATTGGGTTCCATACACAGCACTGACGACAGTACTGCCCGCTGCCTTACCTGTAACCCTGCCACTGGTAACATTAGCAATTGACGGATTGCGAACAGTCCAGGTTACCCATGAGGTCACATCTCTTTGCGACTGATCTGAGAAAACAGCTGTAATCGCTACAGAAACCGTTTGTCCGGTCGATACGCTCAACGTATTCGTAGCGGTCTTTAAACTGTTTAATCCCTGCAAGGTAATGCTCTTTGTTGCAATGCCGCTCATTTTGTTGCCGTCGCTTACGGTAAAGCTGATCGTGCGCGTCGTCATATTCGTAGAAACTTGTGTGTTACTGTAAGTAACTGCTTGCAATGCGTTCTGCCACTGCGCCAACGTTGCGGTTCCACCTGCGGACGTCAGCGTCAAAACACCCATGAGAGCATCATAATTCGCCGTAATATTCCCCATGCTCGCTCCATCATTGATGTAAGCCAATACGTCTTTTCCAGCATCGAAGTGGCTCGCGATGCTAACTGTTGCACTAGCCAAGGTTGCATTGTCCAAGTCGGATACCGTCAGACCGCCGTCAATAGCGACCGGAGTCGAAGTTCCAGAGATATAATTGGTCGAACCATCACTCGTAGTCACAATAGGTGTCTGGTTGGTATCCATCACCATCACAGTTCTTGCCGCTGTATTGCTCACATTGTCGTCATCCGTCACCGTGAAGCTTACTACACGTGTCGCCGTATTTGGCTTGATCGCCGTATTGGTATAAGTAATCGATCTCAAAGCGGCTTGCCACTGCACCAACGTTGCCATTCCGCCCGATGATGTCAGCGTCAGCACACCCGTAGATGCATTATAACTGGCTGTAATATTCCCCATGGTCAGCCCGTCATTGATGAAACGGAGCACATCTTCTCCAACATGAAGATTGCCTGTAATCGCCACAGTTGCGCTTGCAAGGGTAGTGTTGCTATCTGCTGTTACCGTTATGCCAGAGTCGATAACGACCGGAGTTGAAGGTATATTATCCCCAGCCACAAATGAAGACGAACCGCTGCTTGTAGTCAGCATCGGAGGTGCGATCACCGTCACTTCCACAGTATGTGTAGCAGCAACGCTTGTCTTTGTTCCGTCGCTTACGATATAGCTAATATTGCGTAGCCCTGGCGTGGCGCTCGTGCTTGAGAACGAAACTCCCCTCAACGCTCTCTGCCACTGCGCCAACGTTGCGGTCCCGCCTGATGATATCAGCGTCAGTACGCCAGTAGATGCACTATAAGTCGACGTAATATTTCCCATGGTCACCCCATCATTGGTGTATTCCAATACGTCTTTTCCCGCGTCGAAGTTGCTCGCAATGCTAACCGTTGCGCTACTCAAGGTTGCATTATCCAGGTCGAATACAGTTAGAGCGCTGTCAATAGATACCGGAGTCGAAGCTCCAGAGATGTAATTCGTCGTACTCCCACTTGTGGTCACGATTGGTGTCTGATCCGTAGTTGCAACCGTTACAATTCGTGTCGCCGTATTACTTGTATCCACTCCGTCTGTCACATTGAAGCTAACCGTACGGTCCGCCGTATTCGGTGTGATCGCTGCACTAGCATAAGCAATTGATCTCAGGGCGTTCTGCCACTGTGGCCACGTTGCAGTAGAGCCTGCGGATGTCAATGTCAGCACACCATTAGATGCAGTATAACTGGCGACAATATTTCCCTTGTTCAACCCGTTATTAGTGAACAACAGCAGATCTTCTCCAACTTGAAGATTGCCTGTAATCGCCACTGTTGCGCTTGCAAGAGTCGTGCTGCTATCTATTGTTAACAATATGGCGGAGTCGATAACGACCGGAATTGAGGACGCATTATCTCCAGCCACGAATGAAGCCGAACCACTGCTTGTAGTCAGGCTCAGAGGCGTGATCACCTTTACTTCCACTGTACGTGTAACAGCAACGCTGGTCTTCACTCCATCATTTACGGAATAGCTAATGATACGCTGCCCTGGCGTAGCACTTGTACTTGAGAATGAAATACTTCTCAACGCACTCTGCCACTGTGCCAACGTTGCGGTTGCACCCGCCGATGTCAGTGTCAGCACACCAGTAGATGCAGTATAACTGGCTGTAATATTTCCCATGGTCTGCCCGTCGTTCGTGTATACTAATACGTCTTTTCCCGCGTCAAAATTACTTATAATACTAACCGATGCACTAGCCAAGGTTGCATTATCCAGGTCTGATACCATTAGACCGCTGTCGATCGCCACCGGAGTCAAAGCACCGGAGATGTAATTCGTCGAACCACCGCTTGTGGTCAAAATTGGAGTCTGGTTGGTAGCTACAACCGTTATAATTCGTGTTGCCGTGTTACTTGTATCAACACCGTCCGTCACCGTAAAGCTAACCGTACGTGTCGCTGTATTTGGCGTGATCGCTGTATCTGTATAAGTAATTGTTCTCAAAGCGGCTTGCCACTGCGCCAACGTTGCGGTTGCGCCAGCTGATGTCAACGTCAGCACGCCAGTAGCTGCATTATAGCTGGCTGTAATATTCCCCATGGTCTGCCCGTGATTAATGAACATCAGCACATCTTCTCCAGCATGAAAATTACCTGTAATCGCCACTGTTGCGCTTTCAAGAGTAGTACCGCTATCCGAGGTTACCGTTATGCCATAGTCGATAGCAACCGGAGTTGAGGACGAATTATCTCCAGCCACGAACGAAGCAGAACCACCAGTTAAAGTTAATATAGGACCCGTCGCTGCAAAGGTTGTCGGCGTAATATAATTACCGAATCCCGCCTGAAAGGTTAATGCAATGGTGACCAGGACCAACATTTTTCGTAATAAGCTCTTCATCGACTACTCTCCCTATCATTTAGATTCAATCCTGAGAATCTCACTATTGCTGAAACATAAGCATTAAGTAATACTGGAATTCGTTGAACCCCTTATATAACCTTTACTACATAGACAAAATCCATTTTGCGGCATTATCGAAAAGAATTCCTGTGCTTTAAGAACTATCTTTAGAACTTTCGCCCTATTCCAACTCGTTAAAACCCAAAAAACAGGTCACCTATCCTCTTTACTGAGAGAAAAGATGACCTGTCTATAGTCTTTAGAATAGCTATTTGAACTCCGATTAGGGTAAATGCTTTATGTAAATCCCAACAACGCCTGCTCAACCTGATCCACAATCCCATTAATTCCCATCGGTCCATAACACCCAATCCAAGTTGCGGCATCTACCGAATGCACTCGCTGCTCCTTTCCCCCACCAAGCATCTCCAAAACCCGTTGCTCTGTCGCCGATATCCCATCCTGCATAAGCTCATTACTCAGTAAAAAGTAGTGACTCGCCTGAACTGCTGGTAATCTCTCAACCGAGATGTGATAGGCCGTGTCGGAGGTGTCTGCTACAAACAACGGGACGGGCAGACCTAGATCACGGTACAGCACCGCACCTGTGCGATGAGCGGCGGAATGGACACGAACGAGAGAGTCCAGTGGACGGATCAAGGCCACACTATTGCCTGCCAATACCGTAGCCAACTCCTCAGACAACAAAGCCGTGCGACGGAGATAATCCGCAATAATCTGCTTAGCCTCCGCTCGCTTGCCTGTTAGTTCAGCGAACAGACTCAGGATCGTCTGCCAGTTTTCATTACGCTTAAACATCAGAACTGGAGCGGTCGCACTTAATCGTTCAAGATACTGCTCATGTACCTCGGTGCAGATAATCAGATCCGGTGCAAGTCGTTCTACCGCAGGCAAATCGGGATATTCATATGTACCTAGTAATTCGGTGTGCTGGAGTCCTGCCCGAAGGGACTGTGGGAAGGATAACACGCTGCTTCCTAGTCCGACACTTCCTACCGGGGCCAAGCCCAGAGCAAGCAAATGATCGGCATATTGCACATCAAGAACAGCGATACGCTGGGGTGTTTCGGTGACGGTGTACTCCCCCTTCATATGACAGATGACCGATCCTTGAGCAGATTCATAGGATGAAGCTGTGCGGTTTTGCAATAAGGCATTCGCATAGTCTGCATCCGTTCTAGAAGCGGCGGCATGCCGATAATGCAGCGGTGGAACGCCAACATATTTTTTAAACGCCCTGCTGAAATAATACATATCCCGATAGCCCAGTTTGTCTGCAATTTCTCCGATGGAAGCGTCCGTATGACGCAGCATGCGTGAAGCACTTTCCATGCGGAGCTGAATGACGTACTCCATCGGTCCGAGTTGCTTTTCTTGTTTGAAACGACGCTGCAGCTGTCTTACGCTACAACCTGCAAGGGCAGCCAACTCTTTCAGCTCCAGGTTCTGACGATAGTGCGACGCGATATAGGAAGCGACCACATCCACCATGTCGGACTCCGCTCCCCCCTGACCACGTTCATATGCCATGATCAGCTCATAGATCATCCCTTGGAGCAAGGCGTTCGCATAAAATCGTTCCAGTCCTTCGCCGCGGCGCCATTTGGCCACGATTTTTTCGGCGTTTTCGATCCATTCGGCATGGGCTGCCGAGTTCTGCACAAAGGATCTGCGCAACGGATGTTTACGGTACGAAGGCATAACAATAGAGGCTCCCTCCATGGAAGAAGCCTTGTACTTGATCACTATATAATGAATGTCCTCTGATCTGACCGTCAGCGTGTAGGATGATCCCTTCACCGCATGACAGGCAAAAGAAGCCCCAATGTGGCAACCCTCGCCATCCATTGCAAGCTCCCCTTCGCCTCCGTATGCCAGTAGCAGTACATTAGAAGTTACATTTGTTTCGTGTAAAACGCTGCCTGTCTGCAAAGTACCGCTATATCCGTCAAGCATCTTGATCGCTGTATCACTCCAACCACTTGTCTGTTCTTGCAGCGGCATTTCTCTCATCTCCTGACAATCGCATAGGTATAATCATTGCTGTTGTCATTGTAGTTGAGATTCTTTCTCATTGTCAATTTTTAGATTCGGCACGGCTCTTCGTCATGCAACTCACCCAGAGCAATGGTACGGACATTATGAAAGAAAATAGTATTCAGTTGTTAGGCGAAGCTTCAGCAATATTGATCAAAGTCTCGTTAATACCCATCAGTATCCAATCACTTAATAGGTTTAACATATTTTTTTACTTGTCTGTATAACAATTACATGTATAATAATGGTGATTGAAAGGAAGTTAATACATATGAAAATTAGAGATTAATGAATTGATTTCTAAATCGGAGAAACTGCTTAAAGTTAATGACTTTTGGTACTTTATTAGATCTGGAGAAGGTGCTTGGATTTATTTTAACAGTCCAGATCATCAATACGTTATTCTTGAAAATGGATATGTTGTCGGTATCCTATATTTTCTTCTTTTTAGCATTAATATGGAATGTGATCCCCGTGTTGAACTCTGATGGATATAAAATTTTACTTACACTTTTGAATAAAGATGAATTTGAAGACTCCAAGAAAAATCATTTGATTATTAAAGTAATTCAGATTATTGGAGTATTACTAGCTATACGTTCAGTATTATTGTGGTTTTAAATGAGGAGGAATTCATGCCATGGTTTTAGATATCAGTGGCTATACGTTAAGAATCAAAAATAATCTCTTGCTTGATCACGCACATTTACATTTTCAACCAGGGGGTGTCAACCATATTGTAGGGAAGAACGGTGTGGGGAAATCCAGACTGGCGAAAGACTTTATTCTAAATAAGAGCGGTTTTTTCCCGAAACAACTATCCTCAAATCTAACCGTAATCTCAAGTTATTCTAATATACCTGAAGATATTTCAGCCAAATTGCTTTTTAAGATATTAATCAAAAGATATGATCGGATGATGTTGGATCAGCTTAGTGATTTATTGAATATTAAAAATATACCATCCAACATTCTCATTAAAAATTTAAGTGATGGACAGAAACAGAAGCTTAAGCTGGTATCGTTTCTTTTAGAAAATAAGGAAATTATCATACTCGACGAGATCACTAATTCTCTAGATAAAGCAACAGTCAATGAGATTCACCAATTTCTTAACATTTATAGCAGACAGCATCCAAACAAAATCATATTGAACATCACTCACAATTTATCAGACCTCAAAAACATCTATGGAAGATACTTCCTTTTTCAAGACAAAAAGCTAGTGCAATACGAGAACAAAGATCAACTAATAAAAATATATATTGAGGAATAGTGACTATGATTGAATTTGCAAAAAGCCTATTTAATAAAGTATTTATGTTTCTGGCACTTATTTTTGTGTTGTCGTTCTTAATCGGTTGGTTCCTTCCTATTGGCCTTGATAAAGTTACATCCCTAAGTTATCGAGAGTATCTCTTCAGTACCTATACTGTCTTTACTCAATTTGGATTTTTAATGTTCTCGTTCATCATTGCTTTCTTCGTGAATAAGGAATACTCGAACAAAACCATTCTGTTTTATAGGCTGTTATCCTATGATAGTCTTAAATTTTTCTTGAATAAATTTGCCGTACTTTTTATTGAATCATTTATTTTAATCACCATATTCCTTTCCGTTGTATCTATTGTGTACCAGGATTTTAGTCTGTTTTTGCTTATGGTATTTTTGTTGACCTCTGTAGTCACACAATACATCCTTATCATTGGGACGATCAGTTTGCTTTCATCTAATATCTTGATGAGTATTGGTTTAAGTATTTTATACTGGATATTAAGTGTCGTTTTAGTAGCCAGTTCGGATAAATTAACATATGTTGCTGTTTTCGATGCTTCAAATTACCTTTATAGCCACATTAACCAAGTGTTTGCAAAAGGAAACAATTTCATTTCTTTAAGTAATGTATTAACGGTTATTGTGTATAATCTTATCTTATTTTTAGTGAGTGTTCTGATCGGTAAACTGATGAACAAACGTTGGTTAAAGCTTGGAATTGACTAAAAAGTTGATGTACACGTTGAAATTTGGGGCAATCTGATATGAACTTTTTTCACACAATTATGTGGATTGTCCCTCTATGACAAGCAAAAGAAGCTCCAATGTGGCAACCCTCGCCATCCATTGCAAGCTCCCCTTCCCCTCCGTATGACAGCAGCGGCATTTCTATCCTCTCCTGACAATCGCATTATTTGCTAAGTCAAATGTCTCTACTATATAAGCTGAACAAAAGATGTTTACACGTGCACTCCGATGACAGAATAACCTTCCAATCGCTGTTATCCCCAGATTTTTTTGATTCCCTTTTCTCAAAGGTAAAAATTTGGTGATAAAGGCGAACGCTTCGCTTTTTCAGGTTTTTTCTGTCCCCTCCGTTCCTGTGTAAATAATTCGTTCAACTTCTATAGTTCCCATAGCAAAGCTAGAATGTTGCTGCTGTCATTGTAGTTGAGATTCTTTCTCATTGTCAATTTTCGGACATTTGAGACAATATTCCCCTGACATCTGGTACCAGAAACAGCAGGTGAGCCGATCACTTTTGGCAACATGCACATTGTCCTTACAATCGGTGAAACGGGTCAATGGATTCTTCCTCTCACCAAACACTTGCCCAGAAGCCACCTGCGTCAGATAGGAGAAGTCCTCTCGAATGATCTTACGTTCCTGCTCCGTCTCGCCTTCGTCAGGAGCGAATAGTCGGCCGATCCGTACCATGATATTCTCCCAAAGAATACTCATCGAAAGAGGCGCAATCGCAGCAAGTGTCTTTAACAACGGTGTCAGTTGAACCGCAAACATCTCCTGAACAACCTTCTCCCGCCACGCGGCTCTGTCTCCAGTCCATTCCTCAGCCCGAAGCTCGTTCACCGCTAGAAAAGGAAATCGTGTACCCTCCTCATGTTCTTCGAGCTTCGGATGATAGAGAAAGCTGTTCTCCAGCTGAAAGGTTACATGCTGATGATGAAAAGTCATCGCGGTCACCAGCGGAGTCGTCCATAGATAGCCAAGTCGCTTGGCTAACATGGAAGCGGCAACCTTCATGTCTGGTGCATCGATATAATGTTGAAACCAGCTGATATACTCTCGGCACGCCTCTTCGTCATGCAGCTCACTCAGCGCAATGCTACGGACACTATGTTGAGGCGGCTCGCCAAGCAAAATCGAATGATCCTCCACCGTCTCTTTCCATACGTCTGTCGAGAGATATCGGCTCATATTAGTTCGATCCCAGCAGGGCTTCCGATGCCTGATCTACAATCAGATTAATCGCAAGCGGTCCGTAGTATGCGATCCAAAGTGTGGAGTTTACATCATAAGTACGGTTATTTTTTACAGCATCAAGAGACTTCCATACCGGATTATTCACCATCGCCTCTGCTTCTGCGGCAAACAGTTCATCCGACAATACAAAATAACGATCTGCCCCAATCTCAGGCACTTTCTCCATAGAAATCTCTACGGAAGTATCATCCTTGATTCCTTCAACGAGTGCAGGCATTTTCAAGCCCAGATCATTATACAGAATGCCGCCTGTGCGGTGCTCGATGCCATGAACACGGATACCTTCTTTACGCGGACGAATCAATGCTACCGTCTCATCGCCCAGCTTCTCAGCCAGTTTCGCTTTCATTCCTGCCACTTTCTCTTCATAAGCTGTACGTACTTTCTCTGCTTCGTCCTGCTTGTCTGTAATCTTAGCTACTGTAGCTAACGTATCACGCCAATCTTCGTAGAAATCGAGTACCAGGGTAGGTGCGATTTTGCTTACACTCTCATACTGTTTCTCTTGGAAGTCAGTCATGATAATCAAATCTGGATCTAAGGCTACAATGGCTTCGAGGTTAGGCTCGTCCCGTGTACCGAGAACTTCAACGCCACTTGCCTGATCGCCCAAGTATTCTGGAAAATCAGTGTTACCTCCAGCGATAACACTACCTGCCGGCTTTTCGCCAACGGCTAACATCTGATCCAAAAACTTAACATCAAGAACTGCAACTTTCTTCGGTTTTTCGTTTAGCGTGATGTCCCCCTTCATACCTTTGATCGTTACTGGAAAAGCGCCATCGGTCTTCGTCTCTGTACTCGCAGGTGTATCCGAAGGCGTTGCCGCAGATTGTTTACCGCTATCTGTACCTGTTCCGGCTCCGCAAGCCGTCAGGATGAGAATCAGGGCCAACATCAAGCCCATGAGTAATCGTGATTTGTGAGCAGGATAGCCTTTGCTTCTGGCTGCTTGCCCGTTTGTTCCTTGTTTCATTTGTAAATCCCCCTTATGTATACTAGTGATAATGATTTTCATTATCGAAACATAAAGAGAGTATAAACGATCTGTGTATCGTGTTACCATGTACTTTTGCGACATTTCAGTCGGACTAATGCGACATCATGATTGATATTTTAACTATCCACTATCCGCCTTTTAATTTCTTAGCAATGTAAGCATGAAGACGGTAAATGTCTGCAAGAAGTTCTTCTTCCTCCGGCGTATTGCCATACTCCCCCAGCCAGCGAGGTGTGCGGATATGCCACTCATCTGTCAGGTATTGCTTTTCATCTTGATACTCCCGAATATGTCCCAGGAAATATTCCAGAGAGCCGAAGGATTGTTTCTGATTATCGTTGATGATGGATTGTGTGTTCTCAATGATTGTATGTAACATTTGTTGAATATGCCCTTCTGGATTCATAGTGGATCTCCTCCAAAGGAATATTTTTAAGGATTCATATCCAGATTTCGTTCAAGCATTGCTCCTATACGTTCAGCCATCACGGAAGGTGGGAGAGGCCTTTCATGTGTAAACCACCATTCCACGACCCCAATGATAGCTCCCCCCACAAACTGAACCTCCACAAGTTGATCTTTCAATAATTCGGTGTTCTTAGCACCTGGAACGCTCTCGTTCCCATTCTGTAATTCATGGATAAAAAAGTCCAGAAACTGCTTACGAAAAAAAGAACTGCCTTTACTCTCCAGCAATGCGGAGAAAAATAAAAAATGCTTCTCAAAATATTCAAACCACATGAATACCATGTTGTTATAACCCTTGTCCATCTCCGTAGATTCACAGATTTCACGCAAATTCTCAATATGCTCTGTGATGAGTTTATTCAGAAGATCGAATTTATCTGTGTAATGAAGATAGATCGTTCTGCGGCTGATATCCGCTTTGCCTGCAATGTCCTGGATCGTAATATGATCAAAATCTTTGTTCATCATCAGTTCAATAACCGCCGTTTTGATCGCTTCTTGGGATTTGCGTATCCTTCGATCCACCTTGACCACTTCACATCACCCTTTTTCTTCATGGTTAATACGCACTTTCAAATCATCTGTGCACAACTGCACGCAATCCAGCTTTTTAGCCATTGTAAGATTTTTATTTACGTATACCATTATACAAATACGATTAATAATACACTACTGTGCACTAATTCACAGTAAAAACAGTGAGAAATGGAGTTTAACCATATGAAAATTGCAGTCATTGGGGCTACCGGAGGAACGGGAAAAAAAGTGATTGAACGTGCCCTTGCATTAGGACATGAAGTTATTGCCGTTGCTCGTCGTCCCGAAGCTATTTCAGGGGCAGAAGGACTTACCGTTAGAAAAGGGGATGTGTTCGATTTACCTGTTATGATTCAGGCGATTTCCGGGGCAGAAGCTGTCATCAGTTGTATAGGCCCTCCCCTCAATGTATCATCCACCTCCGCTAAGAAAGGCTTGGGTAATCTCAGTGCCTCTTTACTTACAATTAAGGCTAATTTCTCACCAGGTACGGTCATGTCTGTGGGAATTCCAAATATTATTGCAGCCTGTCAGCATACAGGGGTTAAACGTATTGTGATGCAGAGCGGCATTAATTTGAGCGATGGGAGAGAGCTTTCTTATGTCAACCGTCTCGCCGTGCGTCTGATGCGCCGTATTTTTTGGAAGGCCATTCAGGATAAACGTATCGCGGAACAAGCGCTCATCCAAAGTGATCTCGAATGGGTCATCATGCGTGCATCCGTGCTTCAGTATGCAGAAGGGAACTTGGAATATACGGCTGGTCCACTCGCTCACATCAATCCAGTTGCTGCACTTCCTTTTGCAGATTGTGCTGATGGGCTAGTACGTGCGGCAGTCAGCCAGCCCGATTGGACCGGGAAAATTGTGAATATAGGGAGATAAGTCGTTCGGATTGGAGGTTCGTTCAATTTCTTATATACTCTATGTAGGCCTTTGTTTAAAACCAAAGAATCGATACCCCCATAATGACGGAGACATCGATTCATATCATCTAACTATGAGGTGAATCATGAGTATGCAACTAAATAGGAAGTATATCACTATAGTGTTCACCGTTGCCATTATTGCTTTTCCTATTATCATTGGATTCTTTATGTTAAACAAGGTTGTCGATCCGGAAGAGATTATGATTACGAAAACTGAAGTTTCTCCAGAGCTTATTACGATACAAGGTGGATTTGGAGACAGTATCAGCAAATATCACGGTTATAACATCTCACATCATGATCATTCACTATTCATTCAGATCAAAGGCAGCAAATTTCCCATTAGAGGTGATAAGGACTTCAACATCTCGTTCACTAATACTTATGGAGATATTGCTGAAATCTACTTAGTAGGGCAGGACAACGCTAAAAGAAAGATTTGGCCCCAGCCCTGACTTTCATCTGAAGCCATATTCCACTCTTCCGGGTCACTCCCTATTCAATTCCAGATCCTTATCCACCATAGAATCATAGACATAACGGACTTAGGCATAACGGATGCCTGCTTTTCCGTCGCTCTGACCTCCGCATTTCCTATTACTGCACCTGCTTTTCAGCTGCGGCTTGCTTGATTCTGCGAATCTGGTTGAGATGGTTCTGCACATGAGCGACAAAACCCGGAATGATCGCGGTCAGAGATACCGTCTCGCCTTTGAAGTTAACGCCGGTTTTCTCCCATTCTTCGTCGCTCAGACGCTCCAGTAGTCCTGAATTGTATTGAACCAGACCATTAGCAATCGTAATCAGCTGAGAGATCTGTTCCTCATTTGCTTTTTGTCCAGTGATCCACGCTTCCTGATTAAAACCAGGCAGCGTCGCCGGTGATCCCGCTAATATTTCACGGATGCGGAAGGATACGACGATGCTATGATCCACCAGATGTGCCAGCACTTCGGTAACACTCCAGGAGGATGGAGAAGACTTCCACTTCAACTGTTGCTCGGTCAGTCCTGCGATCTCCTGTTCAATCTCTTCATACGCGTGTACATATGCCGAAATAATGGATTCTATATTCACTGTTGTGTTCCCCATCATGACCACTCTCCCATCGATATAAGTTCAACTACAATATTGACTTTAGCCATGGCTGTGCTTACACCAGTTCCCCCGTAAATGCTTCTTTGAGCAATTGGAATGAACGTGTCCGTTGTTCAAAATTAGGAATAATCGTTGTAAACACAAAGCTGTTCACACCATATTCCTCCGAAAGCTCCAGCAGCCGCTTCCGCACGGTTTCCTTGGTGCCGCGTGTAATGTCCGCTTCGCGCTCAACCGCCGTATACGTTTCTCCCGCTTGCCTTGCAAATTCCGCTGCCTGCTCCAACGTCTGCACATTCACGGTTTTGCCACTCGCCAGCGTTGCACGCACCGTTTTGTGCTGTCCCGCCAGCGCATTCGCCTCTTCTTCCGTATCTGCAGCAATGACCGACAAGGCCAGAATGGCTTCAGGCTCTCCGCCATGTTCAGTGTTAAACTGCGTGCGATACGTATCCAGAGCGGTGCGTGCCGTTTCGGGATCACTGTTGATAAACAGCGCAAACGCATAAGGTAGCCCCTGCTTGGCTGCCAGTTCCGCACTGGAAACACTCGTGCCCAGCATATAAATACGTGCCGGCTGTCCCGGCAACGGATGTGCTGTCAGTCCTGGCTGCGCATGGGTTTCACTTGCCGGAGCGTTCAGGAAGTTTCTCAGTTCCACCAGTTTATCATCCAGCGTTTCCGGCTCGGCAATTCCCTTTTGCAACGCCTTCGTGGAACGAGGCAAGCCGCCCGGGGCACGCCCGATCCCAAGTTCAACCCTTCCCGGAGCTAGTGTCGCGAGCACATTGAAGCTTTCAGCGACCTTATATGGGCTATAATGCTGGAGCATAACACCACCGGAGCCGATCCGAATCTTTTGAGTCTGTGCAAGCAAATACGAAACGAGCACTTCTGGCGATGATCCGGCAACACCTTCCGAGTCATGGTGCTCCGCTACCCAAAACCGGTCATATCCAAGTGATTCTCCAAGCTTCGCCAGTTCTACGGTATTTTTCAACGCCTCCGCAGCCGACTGGCCCGGAAATACAATGCTTTGATCCAAAATCCCTAATGTAAATGACATATCTCTTCCCCCTTGGATATTCCTTATCATGTTTCTGATCCCGTTTTCTTATATGGAATATGCAGTATCCGGTGTAATGCGTTTGAGAAACTGCTTCGTACGTTCTTCCTTCGGATAGCGGAACAGCTGCTTCGGCTCTCCTTCTTCCACAATGACCCCGCCATCCATAAATACAACGTGGTTCGCGACTTCCTGGGCAAAACCCATCTCGTGAGTCACGATAATCATCGTTATGCCTTCCTGTGCAATCTGGCGAATAACCGCCAACACTTCGCCTACAAGTTCCGGGTCCAGCGCCGAAGTCGGTTCGTCGAACAAAATAACCTCTGGATTCATCGCCAGTGCCCGTGCAATACCCACACGTTGTTGCTGTCCACCTGAAAGCTGGCTAGGGTATGAATCGAGCTTGTTTCCGAGACCTACCTTCTCTAGCAAAGCGATACTCCGCGTCCGCGCTTCCTCTTTAGCCACTTTACGAACAGCCACAAGCCCTTCCATCACATTTTGCAATGCTGTTTTGTGGCGGAACAAATTGTATTGCTGGAAGACCATCGCTGATTTTTGGCGTAAGGCATGGATGTCCTTTTTGGCGTGCTTGCCGTAATCCAAGGTAAAATCACCGAGTGTGATATGCCCGGAATCCGGTTTTTCCAAATAGTTAATGCAGCGCAGAAGCGTTGTTTTGCCTGATCCACTGGGTCCCAGAATCGCAACGACCTCTCCGCGCGCCACGTTCAGATCAATTCCTGACAGCACCTTATTGTCTCCGAAGCTTTTGTGTATTTGCTTAAGTTCAATCATGACACGCCTCCCCGGTTGTACGATCTGAACCGCTTCTCTGCCACTGCGGTCAGTCTTTCGATCATGACGGTCAGTCCCCAGAAGATGAGAGCCGCCGCCACATATGCCTCAAAAAATTTCCAGTTGGTCGATGCTACAATTTGCGCCTTGGCGTTAATCTCCACCACCGAAACTGCAAATGCCAAGGTAGATCCATGCAACATGCCAATCAGCATGTTTGAAATGTTGGGTAGACTGGCTGCAAAAGCCTGCGGCAACACAATTCTGCGCAATGCCTTCGTCGCTGTCATGCCCAGAGAATACGCCGCTTCGATCTGACCGCGATCCACCGCGAGCAAGCCAGATCTGACAATCTCTGACGCATAGGCTCCAGCCGTAATCGAGAACGCCAGATAAGCAAAACCAATCAATGGAATGGACGACGAGTTGAACCCAAGTCCGAGTGATGAAGACAAACTGTCAATGATCATCGGTAGACCGAAATAGATCAGTAGCAGATGTGTAATCATCGGTGTACCGCGAATAAACGTAACATAGGCCGTCGCCAGCTGGCTCAGTACAGGAATCCGAAACTGGCGGAGAAGCGCAACCGCTGTACCGATGATAAAACCAAGCACCACCGAGACCACCGTGATAGCCAGTGTAGTCGGGATGACGCCGAGAAGTTGCACGAACGCAGTCCATACAAAGGAAGCATCAAAGCTCATATCGGAGCAAACCCCCTCTTCTGCACTTTCCGCTCAAGTACATGGAAGACCCTCTCCAGCACAAAACTCAAAACAAAATAAATGAGCGCCAGCGAGATATACGCTTCAATAAAATGACGAGAGATCGTTGCCAGTGTAGACGATTTGCCCGTCATCTCCATGACACCCACACTGAACGCAAGGGATGTATCCTTCAAGCTACCGATCACCATGTTGGCGAATATAGGTAACGCGGTCACATAGGCTTGCGGCAATACTATCCGGAAGAACGCTTGCGGGCCAGACATGCCCATGGCATAAGCTGCTTCTACCTGACCCCGATCCACGGAAGCAACGGAAGCGCGAATCATCTCCACCATAAACGCTCCGCTATGGAGCGAGTAAGTCATAATCACAAAATAGATGGCAGGTGCGCGGTTAGCATGAATACCGAACAAACCCAAAATTTCCGGCACACCGTAGTAGAACAAAAACAGCTGAATCAAGATCGGTGTTCCGCGAAAAAAGGATACATACAGCTTAGACAGCTGTTTCAGCACCGGAATATTGTACATCTGCGGCAGTGCCGCGATGGAACTGATGATTAGACCAAGTACCATTGCACTAGCGACGATGAGAAGCGTAGTACTGATGGTGGGTAGGAGCTTTACAAAGTAGTCCATGACATAACTGAATTCAAATGGTGCACCCATCGCTGCAACCTGCCTTTCTTCTACGTGTTATTTCGTTTCCGATTGCGTAGCGTCAAAGCCAAGCCACTGCTCACTCAGTTTCTTCAATGTGCCGTCTGCCTTGATTTCCTTCAGCGCTTCATCGATGCGATCCGCGAGCTTTTGCTCCTCAGGATCATCCTTGCGGAACATAAACAGGGTGTCCGATTCACTGAGTGGTGGACCTACCAGTTTCAGCTCGCCGTTCGGATCAATGAGTGGAAGCGTAAAGTCCGCCGCTACAAATGCTGCAACCCGTCCAGCTTTGAGCTGTGCGATGGAATCGTTAGCTACACCGCTTGAATACACAATATCAAGTGCGTTGTTATTCTGCTTGTTGTAGTTTTCCAGCAAGATAGCTTGTGCGCTGGTTGCTGTCGTCATCACTTTTTTGCCTTTCAGATCATCAATGGAATGAATGGTATTATCATCTTTGAGAACCGCGATTTTGTTCTTCCAGTGGGAATACGCTTCTTTGTTGAATAAATATTTCTGTTCGCGCTCCGGGTTTTTCTCCATCTGATGCGCGACCATGTCAATCTTGTTCGTTTCGAGGCTGAGCAACAAGTTCGTGAACTCCATCGTCTGCAGATCAAACTCGTAATCATCCAGCCGTTTATCAATTTCTCTGACGAGTTCTACATCATATCCCGTCAGTTTGTTATTTTCGTCAATAAAAGCGACATTCGGAAATTGCGTGCCTGTTCCCACAATAATCTTGGTTGGTTCGTTCGCTCCACCAGCTCCCGATGCCGTCTTCGTGTCTCCCCCGGTACTGCACCCTGTGAGCGCCAATACGATTGCAGTTGTAAGTGTTAGAACAGACCATTTTTTCATGTTTTTCTCCCCCGTTATGTGTGCCATTATTTTTAAACCACTAATTCTTACATGTTAACTAGGAATTAATTGATCTAAAAATAGCATTCCAACAGGAACATCGTCAACGGGTTTACTTATAGAACAATTCTATATATAAATAAAATATTCGATGGGTACGATTACACCTCAACTTAACAGCACCTAGAATGCCCACTTTCAATAACACAGACGACTTTTACGCTAAACCTGATCGTTATCGTTATCTATCGATGATCTCGGAGAAACAAGAAAAAACCTAACGAAGAATCGTTAGGTTCAACATGTCCAACACCCTTATGAAACTATAAATAGCCGCCCCTTCTCCTTCACTTATCTTCTAGTTATCTTCGACTTAACTTCTTAAATGCCGAGTACTTCTTCTCGGACTTCATATAACCTAGTATCTTTTCCGCACATGCAACTGAACTGAGTTCTTCCGTGTTCACTTCCAGATCATACTCATCATAGGCATATATGTAATCGAACTGGGAATGGGCAAGTCCCATCTCACGATCTCCCCTGCTCTGCTCTCTTCTGGTGAGTTCTTCTTTGGAGCAGTGCACACCAACAAACAGTATCGGATAATCTGCAAGCAAATCATAAAATTCGTTAAACCACTTGTCATCGCTGATAACCGTATCCACAATCACATTCAGGCCCAACTCCGAAAATAGTTTGATTGTTGCATAGTACAATGAGCCAATCGGGCCAAAAAGGATATCTGACATCACACCCGGCTCCACTTCCCTTGTTGGCTTCATATCTGGATATGTCGTGTCAATAAAATGATCATAATTTTGAAAAAATTGATCTACAGACAGATGATGCAGCGGCATCTCTCCCTGCTTTTTCATTTCCAGCGCAATGCTTGTCTTGCCTGAACTTGACGTTCCGTTTAAAAAGATAATGAGTCCTCGTTCCATGTGTATCACCTCCACAAAATTGTACTGCCTATCTGAGCCCTTCTCCTTTTAATATATCCTTTGAAAATTGATCCACAGCGAGCCAGGTAGACACGTCTTCTTCTACATACTTCTTCCAAGCGATTACAACATGAATTTCACATATTTCATCCGATTCCATCTGTGACATGGGCACATTAATCCCTTTTCCAGAACTCAGGATGTATCCCTGTGCTTCAACATCAATACCTTTACCAAAGGATTTCGGAATCCGATCACCTTGGTTTCTCCTCATCATTAACAGCGTTCCGTCTTGTGTACCGATATGTAACTGATCAGTTTGATTTTTATATTCAATCGCTTCGAGTCCTTCTCCAGTATCCGATCCACAGCTTGTCCAGTTATATCCCTCTTTCCACGAGGCCGTGAAGTTGCACTCATCAATCCGGTGCCCACCATTCGGTTTGATTCGGAATACAGCTCCCCAACATTCATCTACTGCCTGATCGCAAGCAAGTTCTACATCCACTCTACAAATTGCGAGTTCGCAGTCCCATGAGTCGTAGTAATACTTATACAACCATCCACCGCTGGTGAGCCCTGCATAATCTGTTGCAAGATAGGATTGGTTCGAGATCGAAAGTGAGAACTCAAGGGTGCCCAGAGGTGTACAAATAGACGGCATCGCAGGCATCGCCTGTTGAACGATGGTTTCTTTTCCATGAAAAAGCTTCATGTACTCTCTCCTTTGTATTGCTGCTTCACTGCCATTATTCATTCCAGAATTCAATTATTTTCTGGCTTACCAGATCCGCTTGCTCGTGGTTAATCGCATGACCTGCTTCTCGAATGATCTCATAATTCAACTGGTTGCGCTGTAGCTTATGTATTGCTTTTGGATAGTTAGAGAGGATGTCATGTTCGCCGATCAGAAACTTGGCCTTTCCTACCAGTGTAGCAAGTTCCACATCATCAACAAATTGAATCCGGTGTTTCATCATAGACTTGTTGTTGAAATATTTCAGCAAATAATACCAG
Source organism: Paenibacillus amylolyticus (assembly GCF_003719335.1). Classification (GTDB taxonomy): domain Bacteria; phylum Bacillota; class Bacilli; order Paenibacillales; family Paenibacillaceae; genus Paenibacillus; species Paenibacillus amylolyticus_D. The sequence continues at coordinate 28,137 of NZ_RIAS01000025.1, read as the reverse complement.
TGTCGCATCAATTCTTCATTCTCGGCAAAGACCGCATAGTTAGGGCCGCATAATTTTCGAAGCAGCTTCTCACAATTCTTTTCCGATGGGAACAACGCTTCAGGCATAAAGGCTTTCATCATTTTAGACATCACTTCAAACGTACTCGATGGAATTCTGCCTGCCAGGCACATCGCTTTTCGGATTCTCTCAGGTCTTTTTAATGTGTAGAAATAGGATAGATATGCACCATAAGACACGCCGCAAATATACGAATCGTGGAGCTGAAAGGCATCCATGATGTCATCCATCCATTTCACCTGATCAAAACGTTTGAAATAGTCGGCGTTCGGCTCACTTTTCCCCGATCCTCCAATTGAATCAACAGCTATGACATAGAACTTCCTGGATAGCTCGTTCATGTTGTACACCCACATCATTGCCGCATTATCCGCAGTGCCATGCAAAAGTAACAAGGATGGATTCTGCGAATCTCCGGCAGTAATTACATGTGTCTGTCCAAAGCTCGTTTCGATATACTCCTCTTCGACATGAACATCATACGATTGCAGCAACTTGTCATACGACTGGTAGATGAGCTGTCTTCCTTGAAATGATTTATATCGCTCCATCAGGCATCATTTTCCTTCCCTTTACATGGGTGCTTCTCTTTCCTTTTTTATATATTGTTTAAAATACACCCTAAACACATCATAGATATTCTGCACTTCCATGATCTCATTCCGAAATGTTTCCCGAATCTCTTCACTTTGTTTGTGCTCAAGCTCCATATCGAACTCTTCAGCCTCATATTCATTTAACATTTTATATACATATTCGCACTCCACTTTCACTGCTTGGTAATGGTCAGCATACTGACCGGAACCCAGCAAAAAACTGGCCCAGGATATTTCTCTTCTATCATACTTCATATACAAACAAGCGATGTAATGATCGTGTAGTGAGTTAAGATAATCATCGATAAAAGGTTCGGAGTGAATATATCTGTTAACGATCTGAATAGTGTCTCCTTGATATCTCGCTGCTGCTAATTCAATGATCCAATATGGCGGCTTCTCGTATGCCAGGATAATGTCATCACAAAACAGGTGAAAGTGCTTGTACCAGATTAATTTACTCTCCAGCATAATACTCATCATACAAGCAAACTCTTTCGTTGGTTCTATTTTCATAAACATACTCCTTCTATACGCTCTAATAGGATTAACGCTTGCCAATGAATAATGTTGTCTTAGTCCAATGAAGATTATACCCATAACGGTACAGCTCAAAGTATGGATAAAGACAATTTTCTGCTTCCTGCAGACCTTTATAACGAGGCCATTGTAAATAATAGGCGACCCAATAATCACAAGCGATAGAATAGTAGGCTTCACTCAGAATTTCAATCGCTTCATCGTAGTCACTGCGCGAGCGAAGGAGGTCTCCTAGTGCTTCATATACTGCATCACTATCTTCCTCATTCGTACCTTGAATAGCCCTCTGCTCTAACTTGCCTAGTTCACCCTGTGGTAACACAACGACTTCCTTCACACAAGCCAAGTCTTGTAACGCTTCCTTAGCGATCTCCGCTGCTTCATCATCTTCTGGTACGATAGAGAACAGACTTTTTAATCCTTTGATCAGATCTTCGCCCAGTCTTCGCAACATTTCCTCTGAAGCAGTCCCTTGTCCACCGTTGAAATAGCCTGGTACATATTCTCCGGTGAAATCCTCGGGATTCAGCATCTCATAGATTGGACGTATTCGGTCCAGAAAACGATCGCCACTTGGAATTGGCTCAAACACTCTTTCAACACCCGCTCCCACTGGCATAAACCATTGAAAAAAACCATAAAGATGTTCCTCGCTCACCTGTTCTTCTTCTTCCGGCTCAAACTCTTCTCCGCCCATTGCTAGTAAATAACGACCATATTCCTGCTGATCCATCCATACTCTCTCCCCTCTTTTTTAAGCAACCCTACCACTCTCTCCATTCTTCCGTAATATCTTCATCCTCCTTGATGTGCAAACCAGCCAATTTAGCCGCCTTGTCGATAAAATCAGCCAGTTCCTCACGTTCCATCGTTTCAATAAAATAATCATGCGCTTCATTCATTTCATTGAAGGTGACCACAACTTTTTCCGACATCCGTATTCTCTCTTCTGTGAAAAGTTCATCTCCGTCTTCGATCATTCTATGATTCCATCGTTTCGTAGGTTTTTCTTGAAACAAGTTTTGTAGCGTCATTCGGATCATCTCCTATTCTTCCCACAGTCTAGTTACTTTCTCTAGTCTCATCCCGTCAAATTGTAATTGATAGATATCCGGTTTGCTGATCTGATTGATAAAATCCACTCCGTACGTTGGATCAAAGGCATTTATCATTAACGTCATGACATGTCCGTGTGTGCCGATCGCTACTTTTTTCCCAGAATACTCTTCTAAAATCTGTTTCAATACACTCACAGCTCTATGCTGGCACACCTTGTTAGACTCGCCTCCGGGCAATGCATATTCAGGGTCAGCAAACATTCTTTCCGTAATAGCGCTAAAATCCTCATCCGCAACAACCTCATCTGAAAAATGCCTTTCTCGCAGATCCTCCATGAGCTGCATATCTAATCCTAAAGCCGTTGCCAGCCCCTCCAAAGTTAGAACAGCCCTGGCATACGGACTTGAAATAATGGTATGTATCCCTTTTCCCTTTAATATCTCTGTTACTTTGATTGCATTCGCCTTACCGTTCAAGGTAAGTTCTCTTGTTCTTTCCGTTCCTTCATTGTACGGAGACTCGGCATGCCTAACCATATAAATGATCGTTTTCATAGGCTTCTCTCCTTCGGTTCCTACTCCTAAATCCTTTTAACTATCGCTTCTTACTCATATAGATAATTTACAAGAATTCTCATTTATGTGATAGTAGAAGTGAAGAAAAGCAATATCTAAGAGAGGATAAGCTAATGTTTTCATTCCAAAAGAGATCTGTTCTGATATTCGCTTTATGCATATTCGTCGTCACTGTATCGATCATCACATATATGAATGTTCAATCCAAACCGGAGAAAAGCGTTTATACCGTAGTCAATCTACCTGCCAACTCCATCACCTTCAGTGAAGTGGAAAAGCTGGATGCGTTTGCTGAATTAATCGTGATTGGTTATGCAACAGACGGGTTTGCGGATCGTGAGCATGTGATAACTGCATTTGATGATGGAACCATGCAATCTTTCCACACCAACGCCAACATCAAGATTACGAAAATACTAAAGAAACCTGAGGATTTCCCTTCAGATCTAACCGAATTGACAGTCATCGAACCTGTCAGCCTGGATGGGAATGTCAAGTACACGGCAAATGATTATGTAGAACTGCAGAAGAGTGAACCAAGTGTGCTTTTTTTGCTAAGAAACTCCTATGGAGATTACGGTTTGATTAATGATAACTTGGGAAAATTCAGCTTGGAAGGCGTAAGCCAATATAGCTTACCTGAATCCTCCACATCACAACAATTATCCGATTACCAGATCTTTCGGGATGCCGTTATGAAGAAATACAATCCGGACTAGGAGTCAGCCCCGACATTGGGGCTGTTTCATTAGGATTTATTTACAACTGGTTATCACGACAGATTTCACAATCGTTTATCTCGATCATACTCCGTCAATTTCTCCTCAATGAACATCCACGCGCTGTTCAGATCACGATGTAGCCAGTCAATGTCCTCGGTGGTCTGATCACTGTATACACCCAATATCAACGTTCTGATCGCTTCTTCCGAGTGGTCGCCTACAATAAGTGCTACTGGAAAAGGAATGTTACGATACTGATCCTCACCAATATAGAAAACATTTTCGAGTTGATCTCCCCATTCATAGGACAGTTCACTGAAATCAAGGATCAAACCCGCTGGTTCCCAGGCTTCCAAAACCGCTTTCCCTATTGCACACATATAGATGGCATCTGAATTCCCCCCAGAACCATAACCATATTCACCCACGAACTTTAAAATCATCGTCTTGCAATAACTTACTGCCTTGGAGTCTCCAATATGCACTTCATATTTCAAATCACTAAGCTCTTCCAGCTTCAGCTGTTTGGTTACAATATCCATGACACCCTCCTAATGCAATAATTTCACCTTTCCAGTTCATCTCTCTGATCTCTTTATCTTTCAGTAAACACCAGTCGATGATCTGTCCAATCAGCCTTGGAGCGACAATTTCATCGTTCCATATTGGTGTTAGTGCTCTTCTGTGACCAACATACTCTGCTGTCCAGCCCTCGAATTCCTTGCCGATGATGACTAACATGGGGAAACTCCTTATGGCCTCTACTGCATTGTCCCACCTCATAGGTTACGATAAGCTTTTTATCCTCAGAAACGATATGTAACTTAATGATCCCTTCATCGTCCAGATCCGGCTTTACATACCAATAGAATAATCGATTAGATCGCATGATTTTGCGTTTATATTTTTGACCAACACCCATCCTTTCACCTCGCCTCAAACCTCATCTGTAGCTCCTTAACAAACACCTTGATCGGCTCATGATAATCAATTGGCTTGTAAATGCCGCGATTGTTAAATTTGTGTCGTGCATTCTCATCTCTAAAATCATTGTCATTTCCTTCAAGAGCCTTCATCACAAATATGATTTCGTTCATGCTCCCGATTACACTTCGACTGTCCGTTTTGGTAATCAAGCGGTCGTTACATTGGTCCAGATAATACTGTGCCCATTCCTGGGGAATGCCCTCAAAAGCCATATATGCTTCCAGATTCTTTTTAAAAATGGCTAACAGCTTATTCGCCTGTTTGGTTCTGCTTAGGTATAGCATTTTCAGTGTAGCTGTTCATTATTTTTTGTATGCGTCTTTTCGTGAAATCATCCATACTCTCGATTCTCCCGTTCTACGTAGTCATTGATTCTGCTATGTTAATAAGGATATCGGCAGGCATTGGCTTGCCAAATAGTTCATATTGTAGCGCCTTTCCACTACTTCCTTCTTCAATCCAAATCAAGCGGTCTGTACCATGGTTTGTAAAATAAAAGGCCTCTACACCTCGTACATGTAATGTTCTCACCTGAGCCAACTCAGATTCAGACAACCCAATTCGACTTTTGGTAGTTCCGAAAATCCGGAGTGTAAACGACTTCTCTCCTCCATAGGTGATGCTCACACCTACAAGCTTATTGTTCGGTTTCAGATCGCGGACGATCACATTCTTTCCTGTCATTTTACTTTCTTCCGCCATCGCTTCAATCTCATCCGGTGTCAGATTATCGAATCCATAGTAGACCTGAATGGAATTGTGCTCAACCTGAGCCGGAAATCTAGGTTTCCACGAAGTTAAATTTTCTTTTAACTGCTCCAGGCCATTCTCCCATTCAACGGCTGCATAATTCGTCTGTTGCGTGAATGAATTCTCTTTGGCGTCGGCAATATATATGGCTTTCCCGTCACCAGGTCTCAGATTGCCTATGATCTGGTCCATACCATCTTCGCTATCCAACGATTCAATTTGAATTTTACCAAGAAAATCACCGTTTTGATTTTTAATATCCAACCACCATCACTCCTCAGATTCGATATGTATCAATCATTCAGGGCCAGCATCTAATCATAGTTCGTATTAAAAACATGACATTTCTTCTCTATCTTGTCAATTCAGAAAGTCCAGTTACGCTTGCGTCAATATTCTTGTAAAAGGTGAAGCATGGCGCGGCTGTGGACGGGTAAGCCGCGTAAGAGTGGGGTGCTGCTATAGTTGGATGCAGCACCTTATGGAGAAGCCCCGCGACAATGAATCGCGGGGCTCATGTTTGACATCACAGTTGTACGGCTGAGATGTCAGCCTAGAAGTGACTATTTAACAAAACGACATACATGGTTCAGTTTTTTTATTCTATTTTCATTGTTGATTAACCCTTTATCTCCTGGACCATTTGAAACGCACACTTCAAGCAGCTCAATAGATTTAATTCTATCCCCGTCTTGTCTCTGAATGTTGTATAAATGATTTGAGCTATTTGAGTTTCGTTCGTAGCTAGGTAGCTAGGTTTACTTGTTTGCTTATCACTTTTACCTCAATATCATATTCATTACTTGGTGCCCCACCAGCCAGAAGTGCAAGCGGGTCCCATTCGTTGATAATCCTTGTGAGTAGTTCTTCAGTCTTCAAGCAGACTCTGGTTCCAGTTGAAATTGCATACTCGGCGATATTTTCAAAATCTTCTGGGGAATGCACACGAAATCCCAATTTGGTCATATGATTTACCATTATGTATAACTCCTTTGTATGTAGTCTGCTATGTACGCTTTGTCTAGTACTCATCCTTTGGATTGATTCAACTTCGATTTATGTTTTGATCGCATCATTACATCTAACAGGTAACCTATGAACAACCAGATAAGTATCCCCAGAAATGTAGTTACAAATCTAAAATGGTAATTAACAATATCATCGTATCCGAATAATGCTTTTAGATAAAACTCTATATTCGTTAAGATGTTGGCTATGATTTGATTCATTCCTTCCCCTGACCCGTTATGCATACTCTTGTCTGTGACAATTTACGATTTATTGGTTCTTATATAGACGTCCAAAAGTCGTTCGTTGTTTCAGATAACTTTGTTAGCTTTCTTTGTAGACAGATACTTGGGTTTTACTATCACATAATTTCTTATTTGCCTACCATTTCTTTTAAATCTTCAATTGTATTTTCACTTGAGTATTGAGTATTATTAAGAAGAACAATTCCATCAATTTGGGCATTCTTAAACGTACAAGCATCAATACTATTATCAATAAACTCTGAATGAGATAAATTAGCTTCATCAAACATTGAAGCTTTAATGTTCGAATGAATAAACTTTGCATGTCTAAAAGATGAGCCAGTAAAGTCCAAGGACAGTATACATTCTTCAAAAATCACTTCGTCAAAATTAAAATAATGAATACCTCCATATTCTGTTACTTCGACTTTTTTAAAATGCTTTGTTCCTGCACCTACGAGATCTTTTAATGTTTCAATTGTCATTTCAGTTTCTATGATCATCCTGGATGACTCCTCTTTATTTCATTTCACTTTGGTACTTCTCCCCCAATTATCGAAGCTCATCCTTCGGTTTATAAATTTCTTTGAGAGCTTCAAAATAAATCTTTTTATCAAATCGTAATTCAGGTATGAGATCCAGCCAATTTACAGTGGTGCCTATAAGTTCATAATTAAAAGGTATGCCTAGCTCGCTCATATCCATCCCGATTTTGCTCCAAATCACTTCTTTATCATTCTTTGTAACTTCAGCCACAATTACAGTGCACATCAGATTAGTATCATCTGGGCACATCAAAATAGGCAAAATCGCATTCTCTTGTTCAGAATAATACCGAGTCAGTAATAAATCTAGTTCTTCTTTAAAACTAATCCATTCAGTCACTGTCGGTACTAAACCTAGGAAATGGTGATCAGGATAGTACTGATCGAGATAGATATCGAGTGGATTGCCATTGATAACAATTACAGGATGCTTAACATCGACATATTCACTCGTTTGCTCAATGACTTCAAGTGTATCCATTTAATTCACTCTCTCTCCCATCATAACTTTCTTTTTTGTGTTTATATTGTATTCTCCCAAATTCTCCTGTTGGAGGGATTACTTTGCTTGTAGTTCTTTCTTTCCATGCAATTCCAAAATAACATGATTAATTCCCATTTTGGCTGCTCTTCTCTCATTCCCTAGACTCACTCAGCATCTCATCGTTTTAACTTCTTCAACAATACTTTTATACTTTTCAAGATCACATTGAAATTTTAATTCATGGGATAACATTAGATTTTGGAGATTTTCTAATCTCTCGATCCATTCTCCTGAAAATTCAATTATATTACTCCATGAAAAAACAAACTCATTCGAACCTCTGATTGTTTTATCCATAAAAGGGGATTGTTCCATTCTCCACATCAGCGTATCTTGAGTATGTACAACCTCTACATGGTATCCTCCACATCCAAAGATTCTACAAGTACAAGTGAACATGGGATATCTCCCTGGATAAAGTAACGAGTTGAAGTAAACATCTTCTAAAAAGATCTCATGTTCATCCAGTTTATGACCGTCTATAAACAAAGAAATTTGGGTATCAACAACAGTAACCATTTTTCCTTTTACTTTTGTTATATTTTTATATACCTTTTTTGTCGTTGTTTCCATGTCAAAAGATAACTTGCTTAAATAATCAGTACTCGATAATGTCATGATGACCTCCTCTGCTAAAATCCCTGCATAAGTAGACTTCTTGAATCTCTTCTAACAAATACTCCTGTAAAAAGTCATGCGTTGTCCTGGGAAAATGATATGTTCTATGTTTAAGATCTCTTTCTGTATTAATGAATGTTTGATTTTTGCGATAGGTAACCATTCTAATCCGATCTGACCGATGTCGGCGATTCTCCCTCCTTCCCAATCGTATTGTTAAATCTCGATATATACCTCTTGTTTTTCCTCTTCATTATGAATCCGCCAAAATTCATACTGCTCTATTCCACCTATATTAATGCCAGAGAGAAAAGTTGGATCAAAAAACAGTACTTGTTCATTCTTCAGCTTAATCAAAATGCTATCACATATAATTTCATTTTCTTTTTCTTCCATACTAAAAATTTTAATACTCGAAACCATATTCGTCAGCGATGTAGGATTAGTGAGTACCACATCACTGATTGAAGACACCGCTGGATATAAATCTTCAACCAATTCAAAATCATGTCTGATCGAGGGCACAATCGTAATTCTTAGTCTCGAATATTGTTCTATGGAAGCAAACTCCAAGTATTCTTCTCCGAATTTGACATATACAAATGTAAGCATTGGAGTGAATTCATACATCCCATTTTCTTCTAAGTAGATAAACCCTGACACATTGATGTCCTCTATGTTTTTTTCTTTTATCATATGGATCATATTTTGGAGCAATTTCCTGCCTCCCACCTAATTTCGTTACAGTTGCATGACCTAACTTTTCTTTATACTGAGTAAGCGTCGACCTATAATATAGTTCATCATTGATCATGAAATGCTTAAATCTCATTTTCTCCTTGTCGAGAAGATTCGTAGCTTCCCTTGAATGGAAAACTATCAAATTGAAATATTCCAACAAGAAATTGAACGTCAATTGATGCAACGCTTGGATCATGACCTTCGTACAATCCGAATTGTGGGACATTAATGTGATGATCGACCACCGGCGCTTTGATTGCTGGAGACAAGTATTCCATATCTTTCAATCTAAAATCTTTTTCTTCGAGAAATGTACTTACTCGCAAAATTCCCCCTCCAAACATCCTTGGTTAAATCCCCAGAACTGAAATATATTCTTGAGTTTTCAATTGTTCTTTAATCCATGTTTCAAACTCTATAATTAATTCTCTAAGCTTCTGAACGTTATGATCAAAGTCTTGTTGAAACTCATCTTCAGAGCTGCCGAATAAGAAATATACATGTTCTTTGAGTTCATCCATTGTTACCTTCTCATCAAGTAGAATAACAAGCTCATTTAATTGTTCAAGAATTAACATCCAGGTATCTCGATGTATTTCAGTAAATGCATAATGATCATATTTAGGATATATATCATATATGGCTTTTTCTAAATAACCAAAAACTTCTTCATCCAAAAAAATAGAGTGTTCATTCCAACACGTTTCAAGATACTTTCCTGGTAAAACTTCAATATAACAAGTGCCTTCGAGTTCTTCTTTATCTCTTATGATCCTCATTCTTACTACCCTCATTCTTTCTTTTTTATCACTCTTACTATTCCATCATGGAAGATTTCAATAACCTGCCTCTCTTCTCGATAGACCCATCCTTCTTTTTCTGTCTACATCCTTCATGATGTAACCCTCACAATATTCGTGTCTAAGTCAATTCCCAAGCTTGGTCTTGATGAGTAAAATGCTTTCGAACCTTGTTTAATAATTATGTTATCGGATGGCAATGTTATCTTCCACTCTTTTCGCTGACTTCTCATTTATAATGGAATACATTTTGAGGTCTTCGAACTTCCCTTTAATGAATACATGTTTTCTAAAAACCCCTTCAAATTCCATTCCTGATTTCTCCATGACTCTTGAAGAACCCGTATTCGCTGATATACATCTAGCTTCAATTCGAACTAAGTCCATATGTTCAAAACCAAATTCGATTATTTTCTTCACACACTCCGTCATATAACCTTGTCCCCAATAATCTCTTGACAACGCGTATCCGATCTCTGCTTTATGGTGATTAATATCCCAACCTACAAAGTCGCATGTTCCGATGATCTTATCTGTCTTTTTATCTTGTATCCCCCATGGACTTATTTGGCTTTTGTTATATTTATCTATGATAAAATCAACAAAATTCTCTGTATCCTCTATTTTCATATGCGGATGCCATGTTGTATATTTGGAAACTTCCGGATCGCTACAATAAGAATAGATATCCTGTACATCATTCTTTTCAATTTTTCTAAGTATCGTTCTTGAGGTCTCAAGTACAGGTAAATCATTGTAGATATCTTCAATCTTCATTTTTAAAACCTCCAGTTTAAGTCGTTTAACTTTAATGCTAATCAACCATTTCGCGTTCAATTAATTGATATTAATCATCTAACCCTATAGAAATGACCCAGCCTTAGATCATTTTATCTTAGACTGGGTCGTGTGTGATGGGATTCTCTCCCTTTATTTGACTTTAAGAAATCCCTTCATTTTATCGCCCGATAAACGAGACCTAACGCCCCGGAATCAAAGGTTTTATTATCAATAAGTTGAAGATTGATCTTTTGGTTAAGACCTCGGAATAACGGTAACCCACTTCCGATCAGCACAGGAGACACCGTAATTTTATACTCATCTATTAAATCAAGTTGCATAAGATAATGTGCCAACCGAGGGCTACCGAGTATAACCATGTCCTGACCTGGCTGTTGTTTGAGGTTTTTGATCTCGTCCTCAATATTTTCTTTTACCAATCGGGAATTGTTCCACTCTACATCATCCAGCGTTGTCGAAAAAACGATTTTGGCTGTCTTCTCAATCCACTCGGCATGCTCCCGTTCATGCTGAGAAGCTGATGCGTCTGAACGTACAGATGGCCAGTAACCGTGCATCATCTGATAAGTCCCACGTCCCCAAATGACCGTGTCAGCAGTGCTCAGAACTTCTTTCGCGTGTTTCTCCAAATCCGCATCGTAAGAAACCCAGCCAATGTCCATTTCACCATTTGGTCCTTCTACAAAACCATCAAGCGATGCGTGCAGAAATAAAACGAGTTTTCTCATCTTCACTTCTCCTTGTTTATGAGGGATATCTCCGCAAACTCTGAACTAAATTGGGGCATGATTCATCTTGTTTTCTCATATGGTTTGCTAACCACAAATGAAATATACTACTATTCCAAAAAGATGTATATAACCTTCTTCTATTCAATCTTCATCTCTATTAATAATTTTAATTGTTGATTTCGATGCATGAGGAAACGCTTCATATAGGACTTTAATATAAGTCTTTCAGTCACCCAGCCTATAATCCCAAACGGAGCAACCATAGTAAGCCGATCTTTCATGAGTGTCTTTCCGTTATGTTCTTCAAAAATATGCTCATGGCGCAAGCTTTTAAACGCACCTTTAAGCATTTCATCTACGAAATAATAAGGGGCTTGGTATGCTGAGATTCTTGACGATAACCTTTGCCTAATCAAAAAATGTCTGGCCTCAAAAGTTACTGTATCTTCATGATTTATTTTTCCCGAAGTAATACCTGCGACAGCCTTCTCTTTCGTATGTTTCCAGACGGTTTGTGTATGAACATCGATATCTCTAGCCATATCAAAACATAACTCTATTGGAGCATCTATTAGAATCTCTGTCGTAACGATAACCATCTAAGAACAACTCCCCAAGTAAATAAGTAACTGATTTGGATTAGAGCTTATGTGCATAGGTCTTCATTTTATCCATTCGAATTTCACGCAAAAACAAAAATAATGGCAGCCCAAATGAAACACCCACGGTTAATGTTCCTATGATCGGTATCCACATATGCTTTATGCCAATTCGTTTTCCTTCATATATGATAAATTCAATCAATACAACTGCGGAGATCAGTACATCCAACCATGCAAACTCGCTAATTCGATTCTGTCTTGCTTCATTGAATAACATCGTTAGATTGAATCCGTTTTCACCAATTCACGGAATAAACGTCATGTAAGGCAATGCTACTCCCAAAATGGCTAACACCCCATAAAAATACTTCAAATCTCTCACCTCAATGATAATATGTTGATCTATTTTCTTCTTCTGGAATACATACAAACCCTCGGATTCTAGAATGCCCACCTATGATTCTCCGGCAAACACTCATCACAGAGTAGTTGATCATCGACAACCGCTCCGTTGTTTAATTCATCTATAGAATCCGGTTTTTCTCTGTCGGTTACCCACGAGTTACATTTGAAGCACCTTCCGCAGTTCATTGTTTCTGAATCCAGTAGGATCGTAGAACTACTCTCCCATTTTAATTTTAGATGTTGCCTGACTGTCATTTCATTCTCAAGTTCTGGAATCAAATTGTCGCCAATTTCTTGGTATTCTTCATCACTTAGATCCATTAAATAAGCAACCTTAACAAGATACGTTTTCTTATTCATTTCCTTCACCCTTTGATTTGTCCTCTGCAAAAAACTACACCTCAATGATTCCTACTGCAGTGTAGGGATAATCAATTTGCTTCTTTACTACATCTGCCTCTTCTTGGCCTGCAAACAATTCAATCAAATATAGTCCCAAATCAATCGATGTCGCTACGCCTCCGGCAGTTATCACGTTTCCATCTTTAACGATTCTCGTTTTCATTACTTCTTTGCAGTAAGGCTCAAGTAAGTCATATACATTAGGATGGGTTGTTGCGATCTTGTCCTCCAAGAAACCGGCAGCCCCTAACAAAAGTGAACCCGTACAAACCGAGATTTTGTAACTTACCGATTCGGCAGTTCGAATCCAATCCACAAATTCAATATCTTCTTTTAGTTTTCTAGTCCCCATCCCTCCTGGAACAAAAACAAGATCATATTGAGATAAATCAGGTTTTATGACATTCACCTTTACGCTCATCCCAAGTTCATCTGTCACTTCCTCGGTCAATCCACAGATGTCCCATGTCGTTCCTTTGGTTTGGTCAAATAAGTTCAATCGATAGATAACGTCATAGAAACCAACAAAATCAAGAAATGTTACTCCATTGAATAAAATGAATGCCATCCTCATAGAATCATTCCTCTCCAATATCAAGTGATTCACTTCTATGAAATATTCTTAAATACCTTATCGATCTCTTTTCGATCGTAATCAAGAATTGCCTGCAGTAGAGGATGAAGATCTCTCCCGCTCACTCCATTTAATCAATCACAGGCTCCATAAAGTTTTCATCGGGGTTTGCAACCTAAAGGTTGTCACCTATGTAATTCAAGTCTACATCCTGTTTTATCTTTAAACTTGCCGTCTTCAAAAACAAAGTCATTTACTTTTTTAAATCCGTTCTTCTCAAGGACCTTTAACGATCCTTTATTGCTCACCAAACATGCACTTCTAAGAATTTGAAGATCCAATTCATGAAACGCAAAGTCAATAGCCTTTTGAGCTGCGACTGTACCTATGCCTCGGTTCCAAAAAGGAACTGCAATCCAGTAATCCAACTCTGCGGTTTTCTCAGTTAGATCCACAGCATTTAAAGACATGACACCCGCGAATTGATCCTCAAATAAAATTGTAAATACATAAGATATTCCTTGTTCGCGCTTAGCCATCACCATCTTTGCCCATGATTCTCCTGCTCCGTCTGGATAAGGATAGGGAACGTTGCTTGTCTCTGAAATTTCAGGGTAACTAGCATATTGCTGTACAAATTCAGCATCACTAGGTAAGACAAAGCGAAGCGTGACTTTCATACGATTCATCTCCTTTTCGGGCTTTTGAATGATTCAAGGGTTGTTTCTAAATCACCAATATCCAGAAAATTATGATTATTCCTTCATCGGTCCTCCAATGTATGGAGTCTTTCCATTCCAAAAATCAATTACATGATTCCACCATCGTTTTGATTCTGGTTTTAAACATTTTTCAAATTCAATATACTCAATATTCTCATCCGGTAATTGGTTCTGAAATGATTCAAGAATACCGACTGTAGCAAATTCTTTAACAAATGACTCTCCATTCGTATGAAGCTCTTCAATGACTTCGAATAGTGCATCGAATTCATCCGTCTTTTTACGTTGATAACACTCAATAACATGTTTGACGAAGTCACTTATATCGACATAGATCAATCTCTCTTCTCCAAGTTCATAGTTCTCTTGGATGTACCGATCGTATCTATCCTTATAGGAGGGCACGACTATTAATAACCTCTCCATGATTTCTTCTTTTTCAATCATTGTCGTATTCACCTTCGTTTCAGGTTCGCATTTCTCTGACATAGGGTGTGACTGCAAAACAGTCTTCCAGATCGCTCTCATCTTGAGCCCAGTAATTAATAGTATGGATATGTAACTCATAGTCTTTACGTAGATTTTGTTTTATTCTATTCCATAGTTTGTGATCATCCGTTCCTTTTCCTTCGGAAAGGTAGTCATCCAATGAAGAGATCATAATGATCATCAGTGTGAATTTATCATTGTCGTTTAATGGATGATTCTCGTAATACGTAATGAATTCATCTAATCTCGATGCATCAGCCGACGTATACTCCCAGTCCTGTGAAAATGGAGTGAGTGGCGGCAGATTCAACTTTTGTATGAGACTTTCCATGGATGCTTGTTCAACATATTTAGGAGTAGTCTCCTTCATCTGTCCCACCTCACATTCATTTTAAATTTCTGGAGGCAGCCATTGTATGTAAGGCATTCTCGAAATAGCGATATACTTCCTCTGCATTTCTTAGAAACTCTTCAACAGGTACATGACGACTATCCAAGTAACAAGCATACAGATATTCAACTAAAGCGGGGTCAATCTCGCAATAGTCTAATATAGCATTTTTCATCTTAGTTATGTCGTCTTCCCATATCCCTGTATCTTCGATAATCAATGAGTATAATGCACGAAGTAATCGCTTCGAGTAACCTTTGGTATATCTAGTTTTCATCGCGTCATCACTAGCATTAGAAAGTGAACGATGTACACGATCCACTTCCTCCTTGGTATCTGTATTTAAGTCTAAGATGAATTCTGGAGAGATAATGATCGGGGGTACTTTTTCACCAATGTCCTCCCCATGTATGCAAACACAAATGATCTTAACCCAAAACCCCCAATCATTCGGTCTACTTAATACATCTTCCATCGAGCAAATGATCGTATCCATCTTCGTGACAAATGGGTATTCTTCCAAAAGCTTATCTTTAATATTTGACAATTTTTCGTAATCAATATCTTTGGGATTTGCACATACAATCGTAAAGTCTGCATCTGACTTAAAAGGTTGAGCCGTTCCTTTGGGAATCGAGCCACACATATAAATGCTATGAATCTTATCTTTGAATTCCGCAAGTAAATGATCTATGTACTTATCAACCAAATCCTTATATTCGCTCTGTATGTTAATTTGATTTATAACTTTTTCTAATATCATATAAGGTCCTCCTCATTTAAGAACTTCTTTCGGCTATGTGTCCGGTTGAATTTCTCTTGCTCGAAATGCCTCTACTATTGTTTCTTTATGAATTGCATCATTCCTGCACCATAACTTTCATTGGGTCTCTCCATGAATCCAAATTCTGTGATATACTCCATCAGTTCCGTCATTATTTTATTGCCTAAGCCTAGCCTCTGATAGGAAGGTAACACGATAATATCTTGTATGTAAAAAGTAAAACCACCGTCGCCTACAATTCTTCCATATCCTATGACCTGCTCCTCATACCTCCCTGCAATCCTCTACTGCACTTTGAATTCTTTGGATTCACTCGATAAGCTTATTTTCTTTTGCTTGCCATCATTATTCATCATAAATTCGACATTCGTTTTAACTTTGTAATTGCCTGGCTGGTGGATAACGAATTCATAATATTCCTTACTTCGTTGATCTTGTCCATTATTTCTATATTCTTCACCAGTTCGAAGCTCAACCTGATAGCCAATAGCGTGTTCTAATAACATGGTTGCCTTTGGAAGAATTCTCTCGCCAGCTTCATTATAAATCTCATAACTGAACATACCTGATCCATGAGATATCTCCACTGTCTTATTAGATGAATTATTCAAATACCCTACGATTTGAAAAGTTTCGTTGACTTTAACATTTGTAATTTCATCTACTCCAACCTGAATGATGGAGTCAGAAGGATCTATTTCATTACTAGCCGAACAGGCAGTCAAAATTAAAAATAGGATCAAGGTCATTACTTTTATATTCAATTTTATCATTAGATAAATTCACCTCATGCAAAAATATCAGATAACGTTTGGAATTCACGAAGCTGAAAAGCTTAAAGGACCTATACTCATACCACGACATGGTTAGGTTCTCAGGGTTTTCCGCTGCAAACGACTCACCGAAATGCCTCTTGCGGATAAGGAGCCAGCAGGCACCGCTGTATGAATGTGCTGTTAGATTAAGATCAAGTAATATGTTTTCTTCGAGAATTTGCCCTGCTATAAATTAATAAGGCATTCCTCAAGTATTCGTAACGGTTTCAATGAGTCTTCATACATGTCACTAGTTATTGCAATAACCATATCCAAACTAGGGATTATACATATATATTGACCCCCAAAGCCCAATGCAAATATCATTTCTGTCCCACTTACTTCTGTATTGTTCATATTAAGGTGTCTTACCCACCAATGGTAAGCATAATGACCAATAGATTCATATGTTAAATAATAAGGTTGCGTCGATTTTTTCAACCAATCTGATGAAACAATACGAGTGTTTTTCCATTTCCCTTGTCGCAAGCATAACGTACCAATCTTTAACATATCAACAGTGGTCATCGTCAAGCCGTCTGCACCCCGGTTAATCCCTTTATTGTCTTCGTACCAATGTACATTCGTGATGCCAAGAGGTTTAAACAGATGGAGGTGTGCAAACTCTATAGCTTTCATTCCTGTGGTCTTCTGCAAGATCGCTGTTAACACATGCGAACAACCAGAATTGTAATTCATTTTCTCTCCTCTGTTATTTTCAAGATTCCGTTCAAACACATACTTTATCATGTCTGAACTAAACAGCATTGGAGTCGAATAATTCCATTCACCGAATTCGGGCCATTCAAACCCCGCCGACATCGTAAGTAAATCCTCAATAGTGATGTCTCGTTTTCTAGGATCATCAAGGATATTCATTAATTCCGGAAAAAAACTAATAACTGGTTCTGCAACACTCTTGATGTATGCCTTATCAAGCGCAATGCCAATAAGTATAGATAAAATACTTTTAGTGCAAGAATTGATTTTTTGAGGATTGTTCTCTATTTTACGATTTTTATAGTATTCAAACACTAAACTGTCTTCCTTCATGATTAGACAGCTCTTGATCTTTGTCTTTTTTATCGCTCGCGCAAATTCATCAAGCGTCTTCGAATTCATTCTATCATCCTTATCCGTATATTATTTTATTTAACGCTCACTGTGTTCACGAAACCACGAAGGTCTAATGGGTTGTCTGCTGAAATACCTCTTCTACATACATCCAGCAGACTATAGCTTAGAAGAAAATATAGCTTAGTAGCTTATATATTGTTATAAAATAGTCGGGCCTTCTTCGAGTTTACTCGCACAAGATGCTTTATTCTCCCTCAGCCAATAAACCATAAAATCAAATAACTCTATCGAATATCTATGAGTATTCTTACAATTTGGTAATTCACTTTGTATCTTTCTTACGTTGGTCTCAATTTTATCTGACTCAATAAAACAAACTAATCCTGGACAAAAATCCTCTAGTGCTTGAAAATATCTCTTTTGGGGCTCTATAAATCCTAAATTCAGTTCAAACCCTCTTCTCAATCTAGTTTCATCACTTGCTTTTCTTTGTCTCAGATTAGTTTCATGTGTGTGTAGAATGAAATATTTGTCAGGAAACCCCAGCTTCCTTTGATTGAATAGTGGTCTATAAAAATTTTCAACAAATTCTAATGACTGCCCATCAAATAACGTAAAATTAAAAGCCCAATTGTACCAGAACGGCTGATATAAATCGATATCAATAATTACTAAACCATCTTTTTCTTTCTCGGTCGCAATCTTCCAGCGGTCTACCTGTCTCTCAAAAAACCATTCTGGATAAACTAATTCTGGCTTTTCCCACCATGCTGCAACCTCAGGAATATGAAATGATCCATTTTGATTTGCAAGCGTAGCCGATGTTGTAGTTTTCCCTGCAGCGCTTGCTCCCTCGATACTTATAATTGTCATTTGTTTAGATTCCCCTTATTTCCTTTTTTGCCCGACTTTCTTATCACGTTCGTGTATTCACGAACCCAAGAGGCTTAAGGTCACCAGACCCCTTTGAGTTTGGATTTCACAACAATAAAGTATCGATGATTTGATGAAATTTCATTCTATTCTCATCTAATTCAGATATTCCATATCCTTTCATGAACTCATCTATTTCTTCTTCCCTATCCGTATAACATGTAAGACTTTTTACAAGATAATAAATATCGTAGTATGGATCCGATATCCCAGATGCTCCTACATCAATAAATGCTGCAATCCGCCCCTTATGTATCATAACGTTTCCCGAACCATAGTCACCATGCGTAAAAACCAGTTCTTCTGTCGACACTTTATACATTTCCAAAAAATCCATCAATTGCTCAATGGTATGATTGGGAAATGAATGGTTAATAGCATCCATGACTTCATGTTTTCTCTCAATACTGTTCTTCCTTACCATATCAATAAGCTTATTCGGCAAATTATCGTTGAAATGACAATGATTAATGGGGATATTGTGTATTGTTCTTAATCCCTCTCCCAAAATATAACCTAGATTTTTTTGACCTTCTTCCAGTTTGTATTCTTCGGCGGCACAGCCCTCTATGTAGGTCATAACTAAATGTTCCTTACCGTTCTCCTTTAGATAACCAATAACTTTAGGAACTGGAACTATATCATCGAGCCATTTTAATCTTTCTGCTTCGTCCATCAAACTTCCGGAATCTTCAACATTTTTTTCTTTTAATACATACTTTACAGAATTACTAAACTCCAAAATGTACATCGATTGATAATGCCTTCCTTTTTCAATGGCTGTGGCACTAATTAATTCGGATAGATTGATTAATTTACTTGGTATTGATAATCTGTTATCCATGGTTTTGTACTCCTCATTTTTGAATCTTGCGCTGATTTCAAATAGCTTTACTTTATTCACGACCAGAAGTATGCGGGTATCTGACAAACGCCAGATCAAGGACTACTGTCTGCAACGTGAATTTTATGTTAGATGAAGGAATTAAACCAGCAAGTTATTTTTCTATTTTCTTTTTCTGAAGCAACCAATAAATCTGAGTGAATCTTCTATTTAAATAAAAGGCGATTAAAAATAAAACCATTGTAACGAAAACACTCAGAAGCAATATGAATTTCCCACCAAATAGGGCGGCTAAAGTAAGGATTGGTAAACTTAACGGAAAAGCGATTAAAAAGTAACCACCTGTACTTAAAAATGAAAACAAGGTTTTAAGAGAAATATTATTATCTATAATTTCTTGGACTTTAATAGGCACTTGTTGTTCCAATATGGTATCACAAGCAATAAACCTTCTATTTTTTGTATTCTTATTTATTTCGATCTTTATAGTTATCATATTTGAAGGCATTAAATATTCTCGTTTCATATCTTCAAAATTTAAGTAATACTCTTTTTCTTCGTTCTAAATCTTCATTCTCTATTATTTTTTCAAACTTTATATCCTTATTATTGATTCTTAATATACAATTCAAATTTTTTATTATAAATTCAGAAGAATCAGTATTTAAAAGACTCAAAGTAATATTTGTTATTCTGTCTGTTTCCACGAACATTTCCTTTAAGGAAAATATAATATTTTTGTCTACTCCTTCAAATACTATTTCCTTATATAAAATTTTATCAAACCATTTTTCAGTTCTTTTAGATGAAAACAAAAGGTAGAAACCTACTTGCATTAAATAGTATTTAGGGCTTGGCATATTTTTCACCTTATGATATTTTCTTTTTTTTAATATTCGAAGTAAGTCTTCTTTAGTATTTTCCTTTGATAGATATCTAGATTCAAATAATGCATAGTACATACCATCCAAAATTTGCCCACAAATCATAATTAAAGGCATACAAACAAAACGTAATAATGTATAAAAACGGTTCATAATTTGACCTCTTCATTTATTTGTAGAATTTATTCTTTCACATAACGTTCCTGTGTTCATGAACTCCGAAGGGGTTGTCTGCTGAAATGAATCTTCGTAATTCACCTCGCAGACCAAGGCTCTGAAGGAGTCGCAGCTAGACTATTATGTTATAAGAAGCTTCACTACTTCTCCGAATCCGGCCACGGATCTCCTTCTCTTCTACATACCCAGTCGAAATACATCTCTGAATCAAAAGGTTCCTTTGCTATTTCAATGTCATTTTTTATCAATTTCATTCCATTAAGGTTTATTTCATCATTTAAGTAGACCAAAACGTCATGTATACCACTATCTCGTGATTGTTGAATGATTTGTGCTAGTAATTGTTTTTGTTCTTCAGACAGCGAACCAATGAATTCATTAACTTTTATGTTTTCTTCTGTCTTTGGCCACCCAGTAGTCAATACCCATCTTGATAATACTCCAGGCCGAATTTCGACTAATCCATCAATAAAATCCTTATAGTTCTGAAGACTGTTTGAATGTTTGTCTTCTTGCATATGCTCCTCCGCAACCTTTGAAATTTCGTATAACATTTTTGCATTAACGAACCCGAAAGGCTTAAGTGAAGCGAATGCGAAACGGATCGCAGACTTAGCCTTGCAGGGTTGGCACGTGAATCCACTTCTCTGCAACTTCTTATCCGTGACCGAAGAGCTTGCGATAATGCGCTAATGCTTTGTTATACGTAGGATCCTTGAGTTACTTTCAATCCCCTAGATTTTTATTAACTTAAATTAGTCTAAAAAGTAGACTAATCCCGTTGATTGCAATCAAAATATATATATAAACTTCACTTTTCTTAATGTCTGAACACTGTCTCCTTTGATTTTTCCATTAAGAAAATACAATGCTATTATTGATGCTATTAAACTTATGATGCTAAACACCGTTGACACAACACCCCACATAATAGTTTTCTCCTCATAGATAATGTAAACTTTTTATGATAATAACTTTTCGCACTATTTCTTTCTATAAACTTCGTCCTTTCATATAACGTTCTTGTATTCATGAACCACAAAGGGGTTGTCTGCTGAAATTCCTCTTCGAAATCTATCCCGCAGACCGATGCTCCAACGAAGCCGATGCTTGAATATTATGTTATATGATGGAAATTCTTCTTTGGTCTTTCTTACTATCCGCTCTTTTTCATTGCTCTTTTTATTTTGATTCATCTTTTCAGATGTGTTATCATATTCTTAAATAAAGACCAAGTGCGGCGAACACTTGGTCAGTACAATTGGCTTGGATGGTTAATCCCTTCTTAAGTCAAGTCAGGACAAAAACCCACCTTTGGCTCTCAACCTTGGGGTGGGTTTTTACTTTCTCTTGTTGTTATTAATGTGCGTTAAAAGTGCAAGAATGAATGTTCCGAATAACAGCATTAGAGTCATCGCATCTTTCACTTCCATGGTTTCACCTCCTTTCGAAGGGAAACCATACCCACCCAAGATTCAATTGTATCTATATTTTACCTGTGTTTACATCTCCGTACAAGTGTTCTTATCTACTTTTTTGTATCTTTCCTTTATTCTATTTTCAGCCCATCATTTCTATCACATAACGTTCTGATATTCGCAACGTCCTTTCCCCTTAGATAGCTCTTATCTTAGGGAAATGGATGTGTCCAGCTGAATCCGCTCCCCTGCAACTGCAATTGCCTCCCCGAATCGACTTCAACTTCTGCCGGACCGAGGGCCGAATGGCCCGAAGCTTGAATATGTTGTTATAGGATGTACCGGCCTTCCTGAGTTACTGGATACTCAATTAATCAAAAAGAAAATACATATGAATCTCTTCTATGACATCACTCTCATCAACAATAAATTCTGCGAAGAATCCAAGATCACCTTGAAAGTATTCATATATCTTTAAATTTGGTTTGTTCTCAATCGTCTTCAGGTTTTCATATTTAATATTTGAATATGCATTCTTCAATTTATCTAAATGATCCCCAACTTTTATCCCTTCAGATGTTTCATATTCATTCTTATCTAATATAATTTCTGAAAGCCATAGACTGCTTTTTTCCATTCCCAGAAACTTTAATGTTAATCCACTATAATAGAGATCCTTAGAATACATACCACTAAAGGTATCTGCTCCATCACCGAGCTGCTTAACTTGAGAAGCTTCGTCTGGCTCCCCTAATATATGCACTACAGTCTTTTCATCATCTCTCAGTTGAACAAGGGATTGTTTATATTTTATTGAATAATATTTATCTTCTTTAATATTTCCTAATTCAAGAGTTGAAACTGGCGGATCAGTTGATACAGCCTCTTCTGTAGAATCTGATTCTGAATTTGCAATTGTCGTTGGCGATTCTATCGAAGGATTTGTAGCAGTAATTGAGGAATTTTCTTCCTTGAAATCAGAACAACCAACAATGAGAAGTAAAATAACACATATAATTATTGAACTTATAATTTTCATTGAGTAACTCCTTTTTTTTGAACTTGCCAGAATTTACTATAACGCTCTGTATTCACGAGCCCGAGAACCTTAAGGTAGCTTCAGCTCCCGACAGCGATGCGGTTACGTTCGCAGTGTTGTTCGCCTGAGCCCCACTTCTCTGAAATCCCTCAGGCGAACAGAGGACCGTCAGGTCCGATGCGTGGATAGGATGTTATATGCCGTACCGACTTCTTCAATCCACATCTACATTCTCATTTTCATTGCACTCTACAAAACTGTTATTTTTCTTTATAGTCATTTGCTGCCTCTTTAATTTCTTCATTTTTAGAATTAATCCCCAATTCAATTCCCCAATCTAGCAATTTTGGAATTGCCTCTGAAAGTAGCTCTAACAATCTACGATACTCCCATTCATCGTCAAGACAAATTGCTGTTTTAGCTACATTAGGAAGATGTTCTATTAGCCAATCAGAAGGAATTGTTTTAATCTTTTTCCTCGCTATTTCAATTGGGTGGGTATTTTGTGGCTGGCATGCCCATTCAATAAGGATAGTGAGTATTTTTATTCCAAGCTCCGTAGGGATACGTTCAATATCTTCTAGTCTAGTTGATATATTGGGAGATATTTGATTAATTTCATAATCTATTTTCAGTTCTTGCCATGATGCCATACCATTATTCATCATCCTTCCCTCCTAATACATTCATCCTCAATTGGAACTTAAATCTCCGGGATTGCATATAACGTTCCTGTATTCACGAACCCTCACTGGCTTAAGGCGCGTTAGCGCTGGGTCCGACGGACTTAGCCAGTGCAGGGTTGTCTGCTTGATTCTTCTTCCCCGAAAACCTTCCCGGCAGACCCAGGGGCGTAGCCGCGCATCGTGAATACGTTGTTAGGCGATGCCGATTTGAGATACCCCATACGTTCTTATATTTATTGAAATATTAATTTAGCGATGTTATTAGTAACGTCGTCTACGTCCGTAGTCGAAAGATTATTCAAAACAATAATACACACATGTTCGTCAAGATACCTGGTTATTCTGTTCTTAAATCCTACAATTCCGCCTCCGTGGTAGACACTCTTAAGAGCTTTGTTGTAAATTAGTTCGTCTTTTACAAACCAACCATACCCATAGCCAAATCCGTAATCAGTAAACAGACGCTGCATTGCTTTATTTGAAACTAATGTGTTTGAAGTTAGAGCAAGCTCCCATTTATACAAATCTTCTGTGGTCGATAAGAGGTTTCCCCCGCCTGATGCAATAGACATATCAATAAAGTCAGAATTAACAATGCCGATCTTATGATCGAACTCATACCCCGATGCTCTTTGTAAAATAATCTCCTTATACTTATCCGGTCCTGAACTATTCATAGATAAAGGGGAGAAAATATTCTCAATCAAGAATTCTTCATAGGACTGTCCTGTTATCATCTCAATCAAGTAAGCTAATAATAAATAACCGGAATTCGAATATCTAAATTGAGATCCCGGCTGAAAATCCAATGGGAGTTTCATTATTAGCTCTATGCTTATATGTAGTGGAGTATATTCCTTCATTAATTTTTTAAAATCTTGAAGTTGAGTAATATTAGGGATTCCTGATGTATGAGTTAATAGATGATGGATAGTTATACTTTCGCCATAGGGACAAAGTGGAAAGAACTTGGCAAGTCTATCACCCTCGCTAAGAAACCCTTGCTCTGAAAGCATCATAATAGCCATTGAAGTAAATTGTTTAGTTATTGAACCAATACGGAATTTAGTTTCGTGTGTACATTTAATTTGATGTTCTCTATTGGCTATTCCAATACCCGCATTGAATAATATTTCGTTGTTCTTGGAAACAAGAACCGCACCACTAAACTCTTCTTTCTGGTATTTACTTTCTAAATAACTATTTATTGCGCTTAATGCATTCACCAAATCACCACTTTCGGGAATAATATTGTTTCTTAGGGTTACGACCTTCGCGGTTTCGCCTAACGTTCTTGTGTTCATGACCCGACGTATGTCGGGTGTTCGGCGAATGCCGAGCCAAGGACGAATGTCCGTAGCGTGAATATTATGTTATCGGATGTAACATTTCTTCTTGAGTTAACTGACAAACGTTTGTATGGTTTTTCCGTTTTCTATCCGCTCTTCAAATTGACCTTTCGTGCATTCATTAATCACTCTTTTCCAAAATACCTGCGCTCCTTGATTACTCTCAATTTGATGCACCTCCCACGGTCCTTTATGTCGGTTAAATATATCAGTTGCTACTGACTTTCCCATTCCTTCTCCTCTGTACTTCTTTAATATGAAAAATTCTGCAATCGAATAACGTCGAAGTCCAAGGTCTTCTATTAAACGGACTAAAACAAATCCTACATACTTCTCTTCTCGCTTAATTAAATAAGCAAAATGGTGGTTTCCTTCTTTAAAATAATCATCTAAAGGGTAAGGACTATACTTTCCATTCTCTTCTACATCAAAGTTGAGGAATTCGGAAAGATCATAAATATAAAATTGCATAAGATTATTTAATACTTCTCTAAGCTTTTGACTGACTTGAACGATAGCAAAATTCATTTCATAATCCTCCGCTTTAATTCTTACCTGCATGTTATTTCCGATAACGTTCCTGTATTCACGACCCGGCATATGCCGGGTGTCCGACGCATGTCGGACCAAGAGCGAATGCTCGCAGCGTGAATATTATGTTAGCTGATGCACCTGCCCTCCTCGAATTACATCCAAGATGATTTTAATTATTTATTACTAAGGTATTCCTCAAGTATGTCTTTTTCTAAAATAAACCTTAAAAATCTATCCCCATACAAGTTTATTCTTACATCTTCCTTATTCGTATCTTTCTCTTGTTCGCTCCACATCTTTGTTATCGAAACTAATCCTAAAGACTCTAATTTATGGTCATTATTTCTTTGTAAAACATGATCATCACTCTCCAAAAATGAAAACAGAGGTTCTTTTATTATATTTGAAAAATAAAAAAGTCTTTTTATATCGGCATACCTTAGTGATCTCAACGTATCAAAAAAACTAATTACAAGCGATTCATGTTTATTCTCCTCAATGAATACATTTTCAAAACCTGTTAATATATAATTAATCTTTGCATCTTCATGTTCTTCGAAAAGATCGGAAAAAACTATAGGAAAAATTCTCTCATTTATAAATTCTGCACTTAAACGAGAATCTATTGATAGTTGACCTATGTTTTCGAGTTTTTCACTATGCTCATTAAATCTTCTGATTAATCTATTTACTTTTATTGTTTGATAGAGTTTTCCTAGATACGGTGCGTACTCCATGCCAGACTGAACAATTTCACCGAAAGTTGGATTAATATTGTTAGCTACTTTGATGATCTCTTTAAATTGCTCGCTCATTTTTATAATCCCCTATCTAACGAAGTGATTTACACAATTTAACTATTATATTCAAATTTCTTTTTGAATATGTACAACAAAAGTTCAATAAGTAATTTCAGGTGTTTCAGCTAACATTCCTGTATTCACGACTCGACGCATGTCGAGTATCCGGCGACTGCCGGATCAAGGATGCCCGCAGCTTGAATATATTGTTATGCGATGCCCTTGTCTTCTTCGAATCTTCTATCCTAAAAATAGGGTTGCTTTCTCAATCTCGCCATGTTCATCTAAGTGTTTTAAAGTTTGTTCAATATCATCATTATTAATCGTTCTTACAATGATTAAGTGCTGTATATTAAACCCTGGTGGGTCTAAATGAGATTGTTCAAAGTGTTTGACTAACCTCTCCGGTGTTGTAATTAGACACCATCTCTTCATTCCGTTATTAAAGGTTAGGGTTACTTCAATTAGATCAAAATCTTCTAATCGATCATCAAACTTCCAGCTACTTAAAATGGGAACCTCGACTTCCCCCTCTGAAAAATAACATTTATCTATCCATACTCTCTTATGATGGTTTCCAATGATTCTAAATCGATCTGTTTCTTCATCCACTGCCTGATAAATTCCCCCTTTGGTAAGGGCGTGTCCATACACACCTATATGTGTACACGTTACAAGCTTAAAATCCATTTCATCACATCCATTACTGGGCTTTAATCAGATTTACTCTGCAAGGGTTTCGCATAACGTTCCTGTATTCATGAACCCTCGCTGGCTTAAGACAGCTTCAGCTGCCGGGTCCGACGGACTTAGCCAGTGCAGGGTTGTCTGCTGATTCCACTTCCTCGAAATGCCACTGCAGACCAAGGGCTGTAAGGCCCGCTGCGTGAAAACGTTGTTAGACGGAGTTAACTTGCTTCACTGATTAAACTGCTAATTATTTTTTTTCCTCTAGTTTTAAGTTTATTATTTGAATCAATAATACGTTCATTCATTAATATAATTTTATTATTATCGTTTAACCCTGATATTCTTTTCTCTACTAGCTCCATCAGTTCTCTGAAGTCACCTGGAATTCCATTATTATCAATAATTCCCTCTACTATAGTAGACAGTATGTTTATTGTGTGTGTAGGTATTAGATATTTATTTTTATTAATAGTGTTTTCCAATTGATTATTCAAATCATATAGTTGATTTTTAACAGCTTCAAGTTCTCTTTCCTTCTTATGAAGTTGTCGAGTTATAATTTCTTTTTCTTCCTGTGATATACTTGATTTTTCAATTAAGTCATTAATAATTCGTTCTTTCTCTTCGACAATTTGTTTCTCACTATCAGTTTTTTGCTCTATTTCTTTCTGAATTGTTTCAGTAATGGGGAGTCGATCGATTCTATCAAGCATTCTCGAATAATTTTTATCAATATTATCCAGATCTTTTCCAAACCGTTCTTCTATTCTACCGATCTTTTCAGAAATGTCTTTTGTGAATTGATATGTATTGTTGTAAAACTGATTACTTGCTTCGTTTGCTTTGAAGTAAAATAATGCTGATAGCCCAACAGAGAATAAGGCTAAGGCAAGAGAAATGATATCCGTTAAATTCTCGGGCAATTTGAAGCCTGTAAAATCGGTTAATAATAGTTTAATTAATACAGCAAATGTAATGAGCAAATATATTATTTCTTTTGTGTTCTTAAATAATTTCAAATTTTTCATCCTTTCAAGTTAATTTTGTCTATCGTTTCGGTATTCATGAACCCCGAAGGGGTTGTCTGCTGAAATGCCTCTTCGAAATCCACCTCGCAGACCGAGGCTCCAACGGAGCCGCTGCTTGAATATGATGTTATTGGACGGTCTTGCCTTCTTCGAATCTACTGCACATTTCTCT
>NZ_RIAS01000024.1 GCF_003719335.1 Paenibacillus amylolyticus | reverse complement strand
CACGACCGTTAAGCCCTCTAGCGCCGATGGTACTTGGACCGCAGGGTCCTGGGAGAGTAGGACGCCGCCAAGCAAAGAACCACTGCCGATGATGTTCGGTGGTGGTTTTTATATTTTTAATAAATTAGTGAAGAACATAAAAACCTTCAATCAAGGAATACTTAAACTACATTAACAAAAAAAGCAGGCGTACCGATCTAAATGAAAGGGCGCTTTTTTGTTATATTATCAAGACTTGTCCACGTAAGGAACACAGTTGTGTACAAGGGGAAGCACAACTAATTGTTCCAAGGAGTTTCCCTTGACATTCTAAATATCGCTTTGCTAAGATGGACAATAATATATTTTCAGAAAACGAATTTTCGGCATACAATACAGCCTGGAATCTTCGGGTTTTGGTCGGTAAAGCTGAGCAAACTTAAGGAGGAACACTTGCGTGTGGGAAGATAAATTTGGTAAGGAAGGCTTCACC
Source organism: Paenibacillus amylolyticus (assembly GCF_003719335.1). GTDB lineage: Bacteria > Bacillota > Bacilli > Paenibacillales > Paenibacillaceae > Paenibacillus > Paenibacillus amylolyticus_D. The sequence goes on along the minus strand of NZ_RIAS01000024.1, from coordinate 49,458 downwards.
TTTGATGATGTATTGCTAGTGCCACGGAAATCCGAGACACTGCCTAAAGAAGTAGACGTATCCGTTCGTTTGAGCGATAACGTCAAATTGAACATTCCTCTGATTAGTGCAGGGATGGATACTGTTACTGAAGCGACATTGGCGATTGCCATTGCGCGTGAAGGCGGTATTGGTATTATTCATAAAAATATGTCTGTCGAGCAACAAGCTGAAGAAGTGGATCGGGTTAAACGCTCGGAGAGCGGTGTTATCACCAATCCTTTCTCACTCACAGCTGAACATCTGGTATCTGATGCTGAGGCAGTTATGGCAAAATACCGGATTTCTGGTGTGCCTATCGTTGAAGGAGATCAGAAGCTCGTAGGGATTCTGACAAACCGTGACTTGCGATTTATCCATGATTTCAACATCAAGATTAGTGAAGTCATGACCCGTGAGAATTTGGTTACAGCTCCTGTCGGTACAACACTGCAAGAGGCAGAAGGCATCTTACAGAAGCATAAAATTGAAAAACTCCCATTGGTGGACGAGTCCAACACATTGAAGGGACTTATCACGATTAAAGATATCGAGAAGGCAATTCAGTTCCCGCAAGCTGCGAAGGATGCGCAAGGTCGTCTTTTAGTTGGTGCAGCCATTGGCATCTCGAAAGATACTTTTGAACGTGCAGACGCTCTGGTCAAAGCGGGAGTCGATCTGATTACAGTGGATTCAGCTCACGGTCATCATATTAACATTATTGAGGCGGTTCGCAAGCTGCGCGAACGTTTCCCTGAGCTCACCATCATTGCAGGCAACGTTGCCACAGGTGAAGCCACACGTGATCTGATTGAAGCAGGGGCTTCCGTTGTTAAAGTAGGGATCGGACCTGGTTCCATCTGTACAACTCGTGTTATCGCAGGTATTGGTGTCCCTCAAGTTACAGCAGTATATGATTGTGCAAGCGTGGCGCGTGAATATGGCGTACCTATTATTGCTGACGGCGGTATTAAATACTCTGGCGAGATCACCAAAGCTCTTGCTGCGGGTGCTCATGCCGTAATGCTGGGAAGCCTGTTTGCAGGAACAGCAGAGAGTCCAGGAGAAACGGAAATCTTCCAAGGACGCAGTTATAAAGTATATCGTGGTATGGGTTCGATGGCTGCAATGAAACAAGGCAGTAAAGACCGTTACTTCCAGGATGATGACAAAAAACTGGTTCCTGAAGGCATTGAGGGCCGCGTAGCTTACAAAGGTCCTTTGTCTGATACCATTCATCAGTTGATCGGTGGATTGCGTTCGGGTATGGGATACTGTGGAACGAGCAATCTGGATCAATTGCGGAATGACACAAGTTTTATCCGTATTACAGGCGCTGGTCTTCGTGAGAGCCACCCGCATGATGTACAGATTACGAAAGAAGCACCTAACTACTCGTTGTAATCCGAAGAGAGTTAATGATTTCCAAGGCAAGCTCGGCGATTTTCGCCGGGCTTGTCTTTTTTTGCGGATACCCCTGTGATAGAATAGAACAAGCGGTGGCCGTCCAAGGATGGATCTGGGCGTTGCGGCGATTTTTTGACGTGATCCATGAACTTTTTTATACGATTCAAGGTAAGCTTGTTATGACTTATCCTACTAGAGAATGTTTATTATGTTTTACATAAGATAAGCATTCAGCAAGATGCGAGCGAAGTGACATTTGATCTGAACATTAGAGCAACGAACTTGCTCATTTCGATATAGCGCATTCAGCAGAGAACCACATATCCATTGACACATTGACGGGGATTTATGAAAATAGCAGCTTGAGCTGCACTGAGGCATCATTCAGAAGCTTCAGATCGAAGGGAGTATTCATCATTGAAAGTCAAACACATGAATAAAAAGAAACGTCAGATCCTCAAAAAGAGCGTAGCCTCTGTTATGCTCATTAACATGCTATGCATGTCCGCAGTGATGCCTGTTATGGCAGCAGCAAGCGATTCTGGTCAGGTTTTGACCGCGGCAGCTACAACAACGAAAACGCCGGCAAAGGCCGTCAGTATCCCTTCAGTAGACTCGCTTGGTCTTGATGTAAGATCAGCAGTCCTGATGGAAGCTTCCACAGGCCAGATTTTACTGTCAGTTGATGCGGATAAGGCAATGCCGCCAGCGAGTATGACGAAGATGATGACAGAGTATATTGTTGCAGAACAGGTGAAACAGGGGAAGTTTGGCTGGGATACAGTAGTCACGGTGGGTAAGAACGCAGCTAAAAGTATCGGATCACGCATTTTCCTGGCCGAAGGTGACCAGCATACGGTTAAAGACCTGTATATCGCCATGGCTGTTGGATCGGCCAATGATGCGACAGTTGCCTTGGCTGAATATGTTGCGGGTTCGGAAGCCGAATTTGTGAAATTGATGAATGAAGAAGCGAAACGGATGGGTATGAAGGATACCCATTTCATAAACTCTACTGGTCTTGATCGTGCAGACATGCCAGCTGAATTCCGTCCAGCAGAAGACAAGGAAACGGTAATGTCCGCTTTAGACGCTGCTATTTTGTGCAGATATATCGTCAGAGATCATCCCGACTACAAAGATTTTACAACGATTCAATCCTACAAGTTCCGTCCTAATGACAAAGCGCCGATTATCAACTATAACTGGATGCTGGAAGCGAATAAAAATATAACCAACTTCAAAAGCTACGCTTACCAAGGTCTGGATGGGATGAAAACAGGTCATACGAGCAACGCAGGCAATAACTTTACCGGTACGGCTGAACGTAATGGCATGCGTTTGATCAGCGTGGTGATGGGCACGGATTCCGAATCCGCACGTTTTAGAGAAACGAAAAAAGTGCTGGACTATGGCTTTGATAATTTTGAAGTGAAACAGGCTGTTGCAGGAAAAAGTAAAGTGACTGGCTGGGAAACGGTACCTCTGAAAAAAGGGAAAGAGACGACAGTTCCTGTCGTAACTGATAATGCAGTGAGTTTTGTTGTGCCTAAAGGAACTCAAAACCTGAATGTGACATTCAAAGCAAGTGTAACGGAAGCGGATAAACTGGTCGCACCAATCAAAGCGGGTACTAAGGTTGGTACGGTTACTTACACCTATAAAGCAGAGGGAATGGAACCTCAGGAAAAAACGGTAAACCTGATTACAGCCGAAGAAGCTGAGAAGGGCGGTTGGTTCCGCCTATTCTTCCGTGCAATCAAAGACTTCTTCGTAGATCTGTTTGATGGAATCAAAAACTTGTTTTAATCGAAAAATACAAACTAATACTGCATGAGTGGATTGTATATTTGCGCTTTTTCCGGTAAAATATCAAGTTAGAATTCTACGTATTACAGTATAAAAGTCTAAGGTTCTTTCATCTGAATAGAAGCGTTGTTATGCTTATTGAAAAATGGGAGACAACACATACACTACGGGGGGCTTGGAATATGGAAACGGGAACATCACGCGTTAAAAGAGGTATGGCTGAAATGCAAAAAGGCGGCGTAATCATGGACGTCATGAACGCTGAGCAAGCTAAAATTGCGGAAGCAGCAGGTGCAACAGCGGTAATGGCACTTGAGCGTGTTCCTTCCGATATTCGCGCAGCAGGCGGAGTGGCTCGTATGGCTGATCCAACGATTGTGGAAGAAGTAATGAAGGTTGTGACGATCCCTGTTATGGCCAAAGCACGTATTGGTCACTATGTAGAAGCTAAAGTACTTGAGTCATTGGGTGTGGATTACCTGGATGAGAGTGAAGTACTGACTCCTGCGGATGAAGTATTCCATATTGATAAACATGAGTTTACTGTACCGTTTGTATGTGGAGCGAAAGACTTGGGTGAAGCACTTCGCCGGATCGGTGAAGGAGCATCTATGATTCGTACAAAAGGTGAGCCGGGAACTGGTAACATTGTTGAGGCGGTACGTCATATGCGTTTCATCAACGGCCAAATTCGAAAAGTAACCAATATGTCAAAAGACGAGCTGTATGCTGAAGCGAAAAACCTAGGCGTTGCCTATGAGCTTTTGCTTGATGTGCATGAGAACGGGAAATTGCCAGTGGTTAACTTTGCAGCAGGCGGCGTAGCCACTCCAGCAGATGCTGCACTTATGATGCACCTTGGAGCAGACGGCGTATTTGTAGGTTCCGGTATTTTCAAATCGGACAGCCCAGAGAAGTTTGCACGTGCAATCGTTGAAGCAACAACACATTATACCGATTATAAATTGATTGCCGAAGTTTCCAAAAACCTCGGAGCACCAATGAAAGGCATCGAAATTTCCAAACTCGCACCTTCCGAGCGTATGCAGGATCGCGGCTGGTAAGAGAAGGGGAATTCAGACATGAAGATCGGCGTTTTGGCACTTCAGGGTGCTGTTACAGAACATATACGCAGTATTGAACGTGCTGGAGCTGAAGGCGTAGCTATTAAGCAGGTTCAGCAGTTAGAGGAGCTGGATGGCTTGATTCTGCCGGGTGGAGAGAGCACAACCATCGGAAAGCTCATGCGCAAGTATGGGTTCATGGAAGCCATTCGTGCCTTCGCCGCAGCTGGAAAGCCAGTATTCGGTACCTGTGCGGGTCTGATCGTCATGGCCAAGCATATTCAAGGTCAAGAAGAAGCCCATCTCGAGCTTATGGATATGACCGTTTCCCGTAATGCATTTGGGAGACAGAGAGAGAGCTTTGAGACAGACCTGCCTGTAAAAGGGATTGAAGAGACGGTACGGGCTGTATTTATACGTGCTCCGTTAATTGAGAGCGTTGGCGAACAGGTCGAGGTTCTTTCTACGTATAAAGATGAGATTGTGACAGCACGCCAGGGTCATTTACTGGCTTGTTCCTACCATCCGGAGTTGACGGATGACTACCGTCTACATGCTTACTTTGTAGACATGGCAAGGACATATAAACAATCGGTAGAAGCAAAATAAAGTACGATGTACAACCTATGATCTCCCGGTCATCGGAGCACTCCTCAGTTGTCTGTTCTAGGCTGCTGTGGTAGCTGCATCTGGACGGATGCCTCATGTTGCTTGTAACTGCTGCATAGCGGAATCGCAGCGGAGGTGGCAACCGGGGACATAGGTTGTTTTTTCGGTTATTGGCACATTGTAGGTTATAATAGATATTATTGTGTTTTTAATTGAAAGTATCGAGAACGAGCCTGAGGTGAGGCTCTATAATGTAGGTTTATTAGGAGGGGTACGCAGTGCTTGATGTGAAAATATTGCGGAATGAATATGCACGTGTAGAAGAGGCATTAAATAATCGTGGCAAATCGCTCGATCTGATTGCTGGGTTTACGGAGCTCGATGCAAAGCGACGGGAATTGCTTCAGGAGAGTGAGAATCTGAAGAGCCGTCGTAACACCGTTTCCGCAGAAGTAGCTAGACTGAAGAAGAACCGTGAGAACGCCGATGATTTGATTGTCGAGATGCGTGAGGTCTCCGATCGAATCAAAGCGATGGATGAGGAAGTACGCGAGCTTGAGGTTAAAATTAACGACCTCACGATGGCGATTCCTAACATTCCAAATGAAAGTGTGCCTGTGGGTACATCCGAAGAGGATAATGTTGAAATTCGCCGTTGGGAAGAGCCCAAGTCATTCTCTTTCACGCCCAAAGCGCACTGGGAGATTGCACAGGAGCTGGACATCCTTGATTTCGAAGCAGCAGCCAAAGTGACAGGTTCCCGTTTTACCTTTTATAAAGGACTTGGAGCGCGTCTGGAGCGTGCGCTGATTAACTTTATGATGGATTTGCACAGTGATCAGCACGGATACGAAGAAATTCTGCCTCCATATATCGTGAATCGGGACAGCTTGTTTGGAACAGGCCAGTTGCCGAAGTTCGAGGAAGATCTGTTCAAGCTTAGAGATACCGAGTATTATCTAATCCCAACAGCAGAAGTACCTGTAACGAACTACCACCGTGAAGAGATTTTGAATGCCGATGATCTGCCGAAGCATTTTGTCGCGTATAGTTCCTGTTTTCGCTCAGAGGCTGGTTCGGCTGGACGGGATACTCGCGGCTTGATCCGTCAGCATCAGTTCAACAAGGTGGAGTTGCTCAAGCTATCTTCACCAGAGACATCGTATGATGAGCTGGAGAAAATGACACAAAACGCAGAGCGTGTACTGCAACTTCTAGGCTTGCCTTACCGCGTGTTGACGCTCTGTACGGCTGATATGGGTTTCACTTCGGCTAAAACATATGATATTGAAGTGTGGCTGCCTGAGAGCAACACCTACCGTGAGATTTCATCATGCTCTAACTGCGAAGACTTTCAGGCACGTCGTGCCAATATCCGTTTCCGCAGAGAGCCTAAGGCAAAACCTGAATTCGTACACACACTTAACGGTTCTGGACTGGCAGTAGGACGTACGGTAGCAGCCATTCTGGAGAACTACCAGCAGGAAGACGGTACAGTAGTCATTCCTGAAGCATTGCGTTCTTATATGGGCGGAATTGAAGTCATTGCTCGCCGTAAATAGTGTGATGTTTGAGATAGCATAATGAACAAATCATCTTAACTCCATTCGCCATTTGAGGATGGCGGGTGGGATGGATGATGTGTTAAAGTGCTGTAGGTTGTTAAAATCCGGTTTTAGCATAAAATTTAAATAAAAAAAACTTGCATTCAATCATTAATCTATGGTATGATAATTTTCGTGGCAAGTTTATAAAATATTTTTTGGAGAGGTACCGAAGCGGTCATAACGGGGCGGTCTTGAAAACCGTTAGGGTGCAAGCCCACGTGGGTTCGAATCCCACCCTCTCCGCCATAACTTTCAAATGACACGCCGTATAAGGCTTTACGGCGCTTATGATTGAAACGCACTAGACTGTTGAACAGCGGTCTGGTGCGTTTTTTTTGTGTTCGTGACCGTTAGAGATAAATCTAACGGGAGGACTCGTAGGGGCATGTTATAAAGATAATAAAAGGCATACCTAGAAAGGTATGCCTTTTAACGAAACCTATGTAGTTTTGGCTTGCTTTTTAGACACTGCTATTTTCTTCTGCAACTCTTTATGTGCAGCAAAACTCATAATAAGGAAGATTAGGTTAACGACCGCAAGGACCGAATAGCCCGGTTCATATGTTATTGCTAATAACAAAGCTATCACTTCTACTATGACTAGAATTGAAAAGGTTGTGAATGGTAGCGTGAAAATAAAAGCCCATGCAATGAACTGAACGAAGATTAGTCCTCCGCTTAAAATACGTCTAGTCTCTCCATCATAATCTAAAGGTTGTGTTGTCAAAAACTTAAAGAATATGAATACAAGCCAAAATGCGAAGATGATACCTGTGGCAACTCTCAATAGATGATTCCCCCCTAACTCTACAATAATGAAATGATTGTACCATGCACAATTAAATTTGTAATCATTTTTCAATGAAATTTATGGGATATGGGTAGAGTTATTCATGCATAAAAACAACGTCTTCTCCGCACGTTATAGAAGTGGAGGTGGTAAAGATGAACCGCGAACTAAACATTGATCAGAACGAACTTGTAGGTGCTTGGCAGGAGCGTTTGCCTCAAGTCTTGAATGTGGGTGACCAGGCACAGGTTATGGCAGACGAAGCAGATCATCAGGCGATTCGAATACACATTGCAACAGCAGGCCACGAAATGTACTCTTTTGATTTTAAATGCCACTATGTTGATTCCCGTGAGGTCAGTGTAGAGCTAGTTGACGTGGAACGAGATGGACGGGCAACGGATGAGCGTACAGAGCCGATTCAGGAACTTGCGCATGATTACACTCGGCACATTCACGAGTGTGCTCAGTCACTGCAATCGATAACGAAATCTTAACACGAACCAAAAGGGGTCGAATGGAATGACTAAAGCCAAATCAGACGTGGATAAAAACCTGCAAAATGTTGTTGAAGATCTCGAACAGACTGTAGTTAACAGCCATCATGCGCAGCAACTACAGCAAGATTCCAATGATCGCCGCCATCAGGATGCATTAAATCATGACAAAACGGAAGATAGAGATCCATCTCATTCCTAACTTATGATGAGGAGGCACTTATATGAGTAAACCAAAAGCAATTCCTGTACCCGAAGCTCAGGATAACCATCAGCAACGTCATTCATCCAAGCGTTCTTCCATGCAGGAACCATTGTCTGGCTCTAAAAAAGTGAAGAATCAGAACCATGTGGATCATCTAAATCCGGAGGGGTAACCTGTAATGTAATGTTATCGTGCATAAAATAAGTATGAAACATAAAAAAATCACTTCATTTCAAAAGTCCCTTGTTACCTAACAGGGGGCTTTTGCGTATTCATACATATGGAAAGACTAGCAGTCAGATCATCCCGTACCTGACATAGGTCTTTCTAGCCATTTTAAAGAGGAAAAATCACAATTTTCCCAAATTAGGTTTCAGTATCGGTCGAGATGGTATATCATTGGTATTGAATTATTTTTTTGGGGTTATCACGAGAGGAGAGAAACAAATGACTAAACGCATGGGGGCGCTTCTTCTTACGTTGTTGTTAACCGTATCTTTGGCTTTAACAGCATGTAGTAGCAAGCAAGAACCAAAAGAGGCATTGAAGACAGCTGCAGCAAATGCTTCTAAATTAACTTCGTACGAAATGAGTTCCAACTTTACGATTAATGAGTTGAGCTATAAACCTGGTGATGCATCGCAGACAGATCCAAGCATGACCCAGTTTATGAGCATGCTGAAAGACGCACAACTGAATGTCACAGGTGTATACCAAAGCGAGCCAATGCAGACAGAGATGACCGTTGGCATCGAGCTTAAAGGCGATATGGGGATGACTTTTAACATTCCTATGGTGATGACGAAAGAGAAATTGTATGTAAAAGTTCCAAACATCCCATTCTTCCCGATTCCGGAAAATATGGTGAACAAATTTATTGAATTTGACTTGAAAAAATTGGCGGAGCAAGAGGGTACTGAATTTAACCCTGATGCACTGGACGCTGCCAAAACACAAAAGCTGAGCAACGAAATCATGGATGCGGTACTGGGTGAGTATGATGAAGCCAAGTTCTTCAAAAACCTCGATACCAAAGATGCAAAGTTGCCTGAAGGTGTAGATGCGAAGCAGGTCGTACAGTTCACTGTAAACAATGACAATGTGAAAGAAGCTGTTACTGTACTGGTAACCAAAGCGCTTCCTAAAGTGATGGATATTGTCTCCAAAGAAGAGTACAGAGATATGTTGCAACTGAGCCAAGCAGATATCGACAAAGCCAAAGAAGATTTGAAAATCTCTGAAACAGATCAAGCTGAAATGGCTAAAGATCTGGATAAATTGAAAGACGTTCTGACAATCAACACATTCAACATCGATTTTGCGTTGGATAAAAACGACTTCCCAGTTTATCAAAAAATGGTCGCTGACATGCTGATCAAACCGGAAGATACCAAAGACGAAATGAAATTGGCCTTCACTGGTTCGAACACATACACTAAGATTAACGAAAAGCCTGAATTCAAAATCAACATCCCGACGGGTGACGATGTAATTACAATGGAAGAGTTTGAGCAACTGATGAACTCCTCTTACGGATATTAAGATCTAAACCTGATCTATGAATAAAACCCGCCTGATACTCAAGCAGAGAATGCTCTTTTCCTGCTAGTATCCAGGCGGGTTTTATTTGTATAAATACCGTACTACTGAGGTTCATAAGGAATGGTGTGGTGTTTATTATTTAGAACAATAACTGAGGCAAGGCAAATGGGCTTAGCGCTGCGATTCATCGTGCAAATCTTCGGCAAGCACAGCGTAGATTTGATGATCCTGGTAGATTCCATTAATTTTCAAATATTTACGAGCGATCCCTTCAGGCTGGAATCCGTTTTTCTCCAGTACCCGCTTAGAACCTTGGTTTGATGGCAGTACAGCGGCCTGCACCCGATTTAACTTCAGAGCACGAAACCCGTAGGCTACAGCCAGCTTCACCGCTGCAGTCATTCGGCCACCGCCTTGATAGTCCGGATGGATGAAGTAACCCATATCTGCATAGTTAGCAACGCCGAGTACGACATTGTTCAGACTAACCTGCCCGATGAGAAGGTCATCCTTAATCGCGAAGATGCCAAACTGGTAACCGGTACCCTCGTCAGCGGCTCGCATGCGATCCTCAATCCTCCGGGTTTGAGCTTCAAGTGTGTAAAAATCATTTTCGCGAACCGGTTCAACCGCTTGGTAAGGGATGCGGGTAAGTTCAATCAGTTCAAGATAGGTTTGTGCATCTTGGGTGGTGATTAAACGAAGACTTATGCCATGAGCTGTATCATATAGTGTGAGTGCCATTGTAGTAAACATCCTTTCTTATACTTTTTTTTATTATTTTTTACGTAAACGTCTAAAAAATTGCGTCAGCATGGAAGAACACTCCGGCCGGAGAACATCAGGGATAACCTCGGTTCTATGGTTGAAGCGTGGTTCTTGGAGTAAATTCATTAGTGTCCCTGCACAGCCTGCTTTGGGATCAGCGGTACCGAAGATCACGCGTGGAACTCTGGATTGCACAATCGCACCGGCACACATTGGACAAGGCTCAAGAGTAACGTACAGTGAACAGTCAAGTAAGCGCCAAGCTCCAATAACCGCACTTGCCTCACGAATGGCTACCATCTCCGCATGGGCAGTAGAATCGAGCGTGGTTTCCCGCAGATTATACCCACGACCGATAATCTCATTGTTACGTACAATTACGGCTCCGATGGGTACCTCACCAAGTGCCTCTGCTTTGTGGGCTTCTGCAATAGCCTGCCTCATCCAATATTCATGCAGTTCTTCCTCAGTCAATGCCGTAAAATCAGGCTGGTGAAAATCATCATTCATAGGTGTAAAACTCCCTTCATTAACGTTTATTCAGCGAACAGACATTCGGGTTGTTAACACGTTGTGTACAGAAATGTGGATAACTATTAGTTAATCACATAGTTATGAACATACTATCCACAACCCTGTGGATTTGTGGACAAATTAAGTGATACATTTCATGTAAAAGTGAACAAACAACAATATTCGATCTATTTAGCCAGAGTGGTAACTTTCGGGCAAAGGGCGATTATCCTTTTCAAATAGTCATACAAGCGTTATGATGGGTATAGGTTTTGCCATATATCGCCAGAGGGCATAAGCCGAGAGGTGAAGAACAAATTTGTCTATTAAAACGAAATTATCCATGATTATGTCGTGCTCGGTGCTTGTTATTTTGGTATTAAATATCGCACTGAGTTATTATACTACAGAAGAGAATCTGAGGCAGGATAGTGAGAACAAGATGGTACTCACAGCGAAGCAAATCGCAATTTCTGTCGAACAGAATCAGTACAGTGCAGATTATGTAAAAAGACAGATCGGAAACAATCTGTGGCTTGCTTCTATTATGGCAGCAGAAGAATTAGATCCAGACATCAAGAACATTACCAATGAAGAACTGGTTCGTTTGAGTAAAAAAGTAGGTGTATCTCATATCTCACTCCTGGAACAGACAGATGATGACATCGTGGTTAACCGGTCCTCTGATCCAAGGGAGATTGGGCTCTCCACGAAATCAATGACGTACTGGTATCAGGCGTTTAAGCAGTTATTTGAGAAGCATCAGGTAACAATTCCCGAAGGGCAGAAGCTGGATCATTTCTGGTCAGATGGTTTCGAGTATTCGACCTCCAGTCCTACAGATATTGATATCTGGGGTTATTACCATGATGGAAAGAGAAATTACATAATCAACCCCTTCTATAATAATACTGAAGTAGATGACTATGTGAAGATCTCTAGCCCGGATGAAATCTTAACTAAAATCCGTGAAGTCAATCCCTCCATTTTGGAGATTACAGGTATTAATCCATTGACGTTTGCGAGCCCGGATATGAGCGATGATGGAAGAGATATCAACTTTAGCAAACTGAACAACAGACCGATCCGTTTTGGTACATATCAGTATGGCTCGGTAGATGAAGACCATCGTGCTGTGGTACGAGCTGTTCGCACAGGGCAGAATGTGTCCTTTGTGAGCGAAACACATGATCAGAAGGTTTTGAAAAGTTTTATTCCAATTTTCACACCGAATGAATCTTCCTATGTGATCAGTATTGTCATGGATTACAAACAAATATCCTCGATGGTATCTGAACAATTGGTCAGCCATGCTTCGATATCTCTGGTTTTGCTGGAGATTGTGATCTTTGGCAGTTACTTGCTTGCTGGTTACATTACACGTCCCATCCAATCAATCTTGGGTAAGGTGAATGATGTGGCGGATGGGCATTTTGATTTCCGTCTGAAGATTAAGCGCAAGGATGAGCTGGGACAGCTTGCCAACCGAATTAATGCGATGATTCGCAATCTCGGTCACTATACAAGTCGTCTGAAACAGATGTATGAAGAGAACCGGGCAGTGAAGGAGCATCTGGAGTCTATCATTAATCAAACAGCAGATGCAATTCATATAACAGACCTTGAAGGAAAAGTGCTACGGGTTAACCGTGCATTTGAGCAATTATATGGTTTCCGCAGCCGTGAGGTGCAAGGACGCTTGCTGAAGATTATTCCTCCTGAGGCGGAAGAGGAAATGAAGCAACAGCATGCACAGCTTATTGAAGGCATGTCGATTACATCTAACGAAACGATCTGGATGAAAAAAGACGGAACCCGTGTTGAAGTCAGTGTGAGTACAGCACCTGTACGCGACGAAGCTGGTGAGATTACAGCGCTCATCAGTGTCTCAAGAGATATTACAAGCCGTAATCGAATGGAAGAGCTACTTAGACGGTCGGAGAAACTGACGACAGTTGGACAGCTGGCCGCCGGAGTAGCCCATGAGATCCGTAATCCACTGACGACACTGCGTGGTTTCTTGCAGTTGCAACAGGAAAGCAACAAGCTAAACCATCGTCATCTCGATCTGATGTTATCCGAGTTAGACCGAATCAACTTAATTGTTGGAGAGTTTCTGATCTTGGCCAAGCCGCAAGCGGTTCATTTTCAAGAACGAGATATTCGTTTCATTCTTGGAGATGTTATTTCACTGCTGGATAGTCAGGCTCATCTGCACGGGGTTGAGTTTGTCCTGCATGCATCATCAGATTCAGCTATGGTACACTGTGAAGAGAATCAGTTAAAGCAAGTATTCATCAATGTCCTCAAAAACGGTATGGAAGCTATGCCGAATGGAGGAAGCATCCATATCAAGCTGAAGGTTAATGAGCAGGCCAACCGGGTTAGAATTGAAATTAAGGATGAAGGCATCGGCATTCCAGAAGAAATGATGCCAAAGCTTGGGGAGCCGTTCTTCACGAATAAAGAATCCGGCACAGGACTCGGCCTCATGGTAAGTCAGCGCATTATTCAATCCCATAAGGGCATGATGGATATTAAGAGTGTTATGAATAGGGGAACCACTGTCATTATTGAACTGCCGGCTTCTGAAGTGCAGACACAGTTACAGGAGGCAGATCCATCAGCGGAAGAACAACAACCAGATGAAGAGAACTAGATGAGGTGAGATGACCTTTTGCGTATTAATAAGTTTATTAGTGAGACAGGTTATTGCTCCCGCCGAGCAGCCGACAAATTGATTGAAAGTGGTCAGGTGACCATTAATGGCATCAAGGCGGAACTCGGCAGTCAAGCAGAAGAAGGCGATGATGTTCGAATTAACGGGAAGCCGATTAGCGAGAAGAAAAAGCATGTGTACATCGCGCTGAACAAACCCGTGGGAATCACAAGTACAACAGAGCAACATATTCAGGGAAATATCGTTGATTTTGTAAATCATCATGAACGAATCTTCCCGATCGGACGTCTAGACAAGGATTCGGAAGGTTTGATTCTGATGACGAATGATGGGGATATCGTGAATCGGATTTTGAGAGCAGAAAATCGTCATGAAAAGGAATATATTGTGACGGTGGATCGCACCATCACACCGAGCTTCCTTAAGGGAATGAGTACGGGGGTTAAAATTCTAGGGGAAATGACGTTGCCTTGCACCGTAACTAGAATGACAGACCGTGTGTTCCGTATTATTCTGACGGAAGGCAAGAACCGTCAGATCCGGCGGATGTGCAGTGCATTCGGATATGAGGTTCGCAAGCTGAAACGGATTCGTATCATGAACATTCATCTTGGAGAGCAAGCAACAGGAACATGGCGGGAGCTTACATCTGCTGAAAAAGCAGAACTGGGCAGTTTACTGGACTATTCGCTGGAATAAGGGATGCTGAGTATGAATGGGGCAAAGGCTTGCCTTAGCGTTGGCGTGAATGAAAAGCATTGTTTCCTTGTAAGAGGAGGCAATGCTTTTTTAGTTTAAATACAGAAGGATACCCGTATGCCCGCGTCTCAAAAAAGAGAAAAACCGCTCTCCTTCAGTTTCATGGAGAACGGTCTTACACTCATTCCGTGCTGAGGACTGCTAGTTGCCGCCACTCACGGATTTTACATTCGTATTGTTACTTTGATACTTCCGGATAATCGACACTTCTACACGCCGATTCTGTGCTCTTCCGATGTTTGTATCATTGCTGGCGATTGGATGATACTCCCCGTATCCGCTAGGTGTGAACTTGGAAGGATCAAGCTGAGGATTCAGCAACAGGATTTTCAGAAAGTTCAGAGCACGATCTGCACTCAAATCCCAGTTATCCTTATATTGGTTATTGGAAATGGGAACATTATCTGTATGACCGGATACGACAACTTCGTACTCAGGGAACTCTTGCAGCATGCTGGAGATCGCCTTGGCCAGTGAACGTGATTCAGGCTTCACGTCTGCTCGCCCAGAGGAGAACAGCGCTTTATCACTGATGGTGATCTTGAGCTCAGACTGGTTAAGCTTCGTGTTTAGCTGGTCTGATAGTCCATTATGAGCAATATACTTGTCGAGTCGCTTCTTGAGCTTCTCTAGATCTTCCTGTTCTTTTTGGGCCATCTGGGCATCTGTAATCTGCGCAGGAGTTTTCTTTGTGATTTCCTTCGGTATATCCTTGTTTTTGCCTAGATCTGTGCTGGAGTCTGTTGGATTCATTGAAGAGTGATCCAGAACGCCGGACCCTCCGTTGAGTGCACTGCTTAGTGCGGAGGCCATTTGCTCGAATTTGGCTGCATCCAGTGAACTCATAGAGAACAGGGTGATAAACAAGGCGAGCAACAAGGTCATTAAGTCGGAATAGGGAAGCAACCAACTCTCATCGATATGCTCTTCGTGCGGTTCGTGTTTTTTACCCTTTTTCACCTGATGATCCCTCCTTCTCTTCCAGTTGTTTACGTTCGGAAGGTGTCAGGAATACGGATAACTTTTGGTTGATGGCAATAGTAGATACGCCAGATTGAATCGACAAGAGTCCTTCAACCATCATCAACTTGATCTCCATCTCTTTTTTGGACATCCGCTTCAGCTTGTTGGACATCGGGTGCCACAACACGTAACCACTGAAGATACCAAGAAGGGTTGCAATAAATGCCGCTGCAATCGCATGAGAGAGCTTCTCCATGTCACTAAGGTCGGCGAGTGCCGCAATCAGACCTACAACGGCCCCGAGAACCCCGAGTGTTGGTGCATACATCCCCGCTTGAGCGAAGATCAGTGCGCCGCCGCGATGTCGTTCTTCGGTTGCATGAATATCTTCCATCAGTACATCACTGACGAATTCCTGATCGTTACCGTCAATAATCATCCGCATGCCGCTGCGAAGGAACTGATCATCGATCTCTTCTACTTTTGATTCCAGAGCGAGCAAACCTTCACGACGGGTAGTGGAAGCCCAGTCCATAAATGTGCCAATCAGAGAAACGCGGTCAATCAGTTGTTGCTTTTTGAAAAGGATACCGAATAACTTCGGAATCTTCTTAACTTCAGACATAGGAAACGCCATAAAGATGGTTCCTGCCGTACCAACGAAGATAATAACGTATGCTGCCGGGTTATTAACGAGGTTGACCAGCGGAGCACCCTTCAGAAACATACCAAGTACAAGGGAGACTAAACCTAAAACTAGTCCGATAATCGTTGAAATTTCCATCATACACCTCATCCATGAGATAAAATTGAATCCTTTCAAGCGGCAGAATTCGGGCTTCCGGACGAACATTGTGCCGCAATCCGTTGCATGTTTGGCAACCTCCATGGTTGCTGAAAACGAATGAAACGGTCATGTATAGTATTTATCGACCAGATGGGCTTTTTTTTTAAGGGTTATTTTCAGGTATAATAAGATCAAATCCGCCTTTTACAAGGTGAGTGGGAGTGAAAAGTCAATGGGCGTAAAGCATGGACGTGATTATGAAGGAATATTGACAGATTTAACGGTGGCTATTGGACGCATCCCGGATCGCTATGTTTTCTTTGAAATGGATGCAGAAGAGTGGGGGAGACTAGGGGAGCCGGAACAGCTGGAGGTGGACGAAGCGCTGGCTGAGGATTTGTTCTACGCGCTTGGAGAGGAATCCGTCATTCCGGTTGGAAGCGGTGTGGTGATCCATGATAAAGACCAACACCGGATTCATATTTTGATCGGAGAAGAAGAGCTAACCTTTGTACCTCTAATTTAAAAAAAATGTAGCGACGATAAAACCTTGCGCTTCAAGGCACTGAGCCGTCTGTTCTATGGATTTTGGTGCTTTGACGTGGTAAGATGATACTCATGAAAAAGGCGCCGCTGGGCGGTGGCCTGCCTTTAAGGCTGTATGGGCAGCATGCAAAGGTGCCGATGGTCATGTGGATGTAAGTCCGCGATGTCTCATCATATGGGGAGGAAGATAACGCATGGTTTTTACGCAAGAGGAAGTCGAAGCTCATCTGGGAAGGCTGGAAGGCTGGGAACTGGAAGAGGGACGGTGGATTGTCCGCAAATTTGTGTTTTCTAACTATATGAAAGGGATTGCTTTTGTAGATGAAGTCGCTGCGATTTCGGAAGCATTCAATCATCACCCTTTTATTACTATTGATTATACAACGGTTACATTGCGTCTTACGTCTTGGGATGAAGGCGGCATTACATCGGTAGACATCAAAGAAGCTGAGCAGTACAACGAAGCTTTTGAGAAAATGAGAACGTAATAATCTGCTGCAACGTCGTCTGCAGGATGATGTTTGTAATGCATACCAAAAGAGGCTTTTGTCTCCCCAACGGGAGGACAAGAGCCTCTTTGATACATTGGATACCTTACGCGCAGAAATGCTTATTTCTTCTCTGCAAGCCACATTGCAATGTGGGCGATTTCCTCGTCTTGCAGTCTGCCTTTGAATGAAGGCATGCCGCCTTTACCTTTGACAATGGTGGAATAGATTTTCTCCACATCGTCCTTACTGCCAATGTTTGCAAGAGCTGGGCCTACGCCACCTTGAAGCTGATCACCGTGACAGGAGATACAATTGGCTTTCACTAGTGTCTCAGCCTGTCCAGCGTCCATAGCTACTTCAGGCATGGTTGGTTTGGCTTCCTGAGCCACTTCTTCTTTGCCTGGAAGCGTAAACATTAAAACAATAGCTAAAGCACATGCTGCAAAAAATACCCCGCTCATGATCCATTTGTGCATCCCTTATGTCCCCTCCAGAATGAAAGATCATCTAACTCAAACTATCCCTATCATTATAACGGAAGCTGTCGCTACATCATAGCATTTTGTGGTAATTTTTTAAACTAATCACAAAAGAGAGACAAATTGAAGCCGATTAATCGGGGGTTTACTATCTTGGGCCTTCATACACCATGCAATGGAAGGGCTTTAAACCACTTGGGGTTTGACGCTCATATGTATCCTGAATGACGAATCCGCTCTTTAGATATACCTGAATGGCGCGGTTATTCCAAGTCAAAACTTCAAGATCAATCTCATTGGATGGATTCCGGCGGATGGCCTCTTGTACGATCGCAGTAACGAATGCTTTGCCGTGACCTTGACCACAGAGATCAGGGTGCATCCCTAGACCAATACGTGTGACATGCTGGAGCGGAAAATATTGTGCGAATCCATAAACCTGTTCATGTTGATCCAGGATAATGGCATATTGTTCTTGTCTGAGCTGCGCATCGCCAAACTCGACTTCTAGTGCTTTCATTTGTTCCCAAGGCAGCCAGCTGTAGATATTGTATGGCGGATCATATTGCCAGCTACATATGAGTTCAGCTTGATCCTCCTGCATAGGCACCACATGAAACGTCAAAGGGGCTTCATTCTTCATATAACAGTGCATGCTCCTTTCTCCGTTACCCGTTCTTTGTTCACTCTACAAAAGAGCTGTTCATTTGGCAAGTCTGCCAATGGTCAGAAAAAAATTGAAACAAAAGTCTGGATCATTCCGTTTATATTATAACGGTCTGGGTAAAAACATGATAAGGGCACGGACAAACGAAAGAAGACGAATCTGTTGGTTCACATATACACCATGACTTACAGCATGAGGAACCACACAGATTCAGAATGCATTAAAAAAACCGCCGGATACATTCCTGCGGAGAATGTACCGGGCGGTTCTGTTTATACTTCGTATTTCGTTACAGTATAGTTACATGGTTCCAACATCATGTTGATTACAGCTTGTACCTATTCAAGGGCCAGTGACTCATAATCGTCCGTGCTCATGATCCGTTTAGCGCCAACGTAGCGGTTAGCCCAGTAGTTCTCACTCAAAGAGCTGATCGTTACACCTTTGGAAGAAGAAGAATGTGCAAACTTGCCACTTCCTACAAAAATGCCTACGTGTGATACACCTTTACCGGTTGTGTTGAAGAACACCAGATCTCCAGGTCTCATCTCCATGCGAGATACGGAATCCCCCATGTCGTATTGGGAGCTAGATTGACGAGCCAAATCAATACCTAATTTGTCGAATACATACCGTGTGAATCCGGAGCAGTCAAAACCGTCAAGCGTTGTTCCTCCGCTTTTGTATGTAGTTCCCATTGCTGAATCGATAACTTTATCCATCTTAGAATCTGCAAATGCGCTGCCTGCTCCAAGTGATAATGCAAATGTGATACTAAGTACTGCTGCGGTCAGTTTCTTCTTAAACAAGTGATATACCCCTTCCAACGCCTGCGAGGTTAGCTTAAGGATTCGGTTGAAGGTCCCCTATGATCCCTCTGTTTCAAGATCAATTCACCCATAACTGGTTCCCCCGCTTCCCAGGTGCCAGGAATTTGGCTATGCTAGTTATGCACCTGAAAAATGAAAAGAAAATTTAATTTTAAGGATTTAATTTTAAGTTGTTACAAATAAGAATTTAAAGATTACAAAGTTGTTACTAAAAACTCACTGCGCTTATTGTACCAGAGGCTTAGTGCTTTGGCAACGTTTAGCAGTAAAATTAGCAAAAAAAACCTCGACCTTTGACGGGGAAAGGTCGAGGTTTGCGTATTTATACGCAATAACGAATGAAATGTTTCACATGAGATGGTAACATTTTTTTATTTTTGAAAGCGATCTCAGCTTGTGTGTAACATCTTAGTTCAACGTATATGATTTTCATTTCGGGTGGATGTGGACTGCCATAAACGGAAATGACTACATACTTTCCACATACTAAGTACGCTTCGGGCAAGCGGGTACGATTGCTGCAGGATCAGTCCGGATAGTCCTGTCAGGAACCATGAGGCAGAAGTGAATGCACCAAAGACAAACAAATGAACAACTCCCAACACCACCGTAATGCCGATGACAGCGAAGATGCGGCGTACAGCAATCCATAGTCCCTTGAGCGTTCCGTGGATTCGCCCTTCTGCTTCCGGGTCAGAAATGCCAAACTGCATGTAGAGCACTGCATGGTGTACAACCCAGCCATAGATAACCCAGCCTACTGCATACGGAAGACCGGGAAGTAATAAATGGAGAGAATGGAAGCTGTCCATTATTGTAGAATACAATTTGGGTAGGAGCCAGTACGCAGGCAAGAACATGAGAACGGTGCGTATGGTGTGCAGCAGCAGCATCGGTTTCCATAACTTTTTGATGCCCCGAACAAAAGGAATGCGTTCTTCTGTAGAATGATAATGTTGCAGGGAGTAGAGCAACCCAGCCTGAATAAGTGGACTGATCAGCAGGCGAAGCAATAACATGCCACCCAGAATCCACAGATAGCGCTGGACCTCCGGACCAGACAGGCTGAGCTGGCTTTCCATTTTGAATAAAAGTGTGCTTAGCTCGCCGACATCATCCGTTGGATAACGTAGCAATAGAGGAACGACGGCGGATTGAACCAATCGATAGATGAAGTAACCCCAAATTAATTGATAGATAAACAAGAGTGCCGCAATAAACATATGCTGACGGACGAGAAACCAACCTTCACGAATTTTTGCTTTCACTGTCTCCACCTCACCATGACAGACCTCCGAATACGGCTTCAATTAGTTTCGTAGCACTCATGTTCCAGCGGGATTTGACTTGCTCGTCCAGTCCGGTTCTCAGGAAATTGTTCATATGGCGATTTTCGAGCACGATGTCATACAAAGGGTCGGTCATGGCCCAGGTGACAGGAGATGTATACGTGAGCTTGTAGGTGATGCGCTCCTCGCGGCCATCCCAGTGTTTGGTTACGGTATGGCCGTCCTCAAACGCAATCCGAACAGGGACCTTGGGGAAGTCACTCCCTTTTTTGGCAATGGTGACAGAGGACTCGTACATTTTTTTGCCGTCCTTCTCTATAGTAGAAACGTTGATCTTCTCCACAGCAAAATCGGCCATGCCATTGCGGTAGACGTACTGGTCAAAGTAATCCGCCCAGGAGGTGCGGGTGACTTGTTCAACCACCTTTTGAAAATCACCGGTTGCGGGATGTTTAAAACGATATTTTTTTACATACGTCGAAAGGATTCGTTCCATGGTCTTTGCTCCGACTTGCTGTTCAATGCCGAGCAGCACCAGTTTGCCCCTCGTGTATACGTTGGAAGCATATTGATTCTGCGAATCAAACTTCCACGAGGGCTGTGTCAGAGGAGCTGGAGATGTGATCAGACCTGATTGTACCGGCAGGTTCGGAATCAATCCGTATTCTTGCTCCATCAGCTTATCTTCTGCGTAAGAGGTGAACCCTTCATCCAGCCAGGCCTCCTCAAATTCATTGCTCGCAACCATACCGTAGAAGTATTGATGTCCAATTTCATGTACAATGGTGCGCTCCAGATCGTAACCGGGCGTTGTATCATCGGCTCCAAAAGCCGTAATGAGTGTCGGGTACTCCATACCGCCAGCGCCATTTGCAGCTTTTGGCGGGACAACGATAGATAAGGTGGCATAAGGATAAGGACCAAACCACTTGCTGTAGTTCGTTAATGCGGCTTTGGCAGCAAAGAGATAACGTTCCTTCAAATCTTGATGTGCGGGATCAAGGTAGAGTTTGATGCGTACGCCGGGTACGTTGGGGGCAGAAAAGGGTTCCTCCGCATACACAAA
The DNA here is from genome assembly GCF_003719335.1 of Paenibacillus amylolyticus. Classification (GTDB taxonomy): domain Bacteria; phylum Bacillota; class Bacilli; order Paenibacillales; family Paenibacillaceae; genus Paenibacillus; species Paenibacillus amylolyticus_D. The sequence continues at coordinate 28,072 of NZ_RIAS01000024.1, read as the reverse complement.
ATCAGGTGATGCTGCCCAAGCGAAATCATGCACATCATCGGCATAAAATTGATATACCTTCTCACCGTTCTTCAAGGCCGCCTGCTGCGTTGGGAATCCAGTTGCTGCCACCTTGTATGTTTCGGGCACTCGAATACGCACACTGTAGATACCGAAGTCAGCATAGAACTCGGAGTTTCCGTGATACTGATGCAGGTTCCAGCCTTCTATGGTACGGCCCCGTCTTCCAACAGGCTCGTAAGCACTGAGTTTAGGGAACCACTGGCCTGCCATGACAAAATCATCCGTTTTGCCCATCCTTGCGAAAATTTTAGGCAAACTGACTTCAAACGTTGTGCGGATGGTGATGCTTTCACCACCCTTGACGGGTTTGGGCAGACGAACCTTGATCAGCGTTTTGTCTTTGATGTTCCCGTCATCCGGCTGTACATACTGCATCCGGTGTAGCAGAGAGAGCCCATCCTCCGTCTGCATGTCAGTAAATTTCATGGAGCCATAACCATCTGTGGGCATGACATCGCCGCGAAGCTTACCGCCCGATTCTTTCATAAATGTGGTATCCGCAGAGGAGAATGCATTAGGGTACATATGAAAATAAAGTTCGTTCACCGTTTTTTTGCCCGGATGAGTCCATGTTATGGTCTGTGTGCCTTGCAGTTTGTTCCCCTCGTTCAGCTTCACATCCATGTGGTATTCAACCACACGTTTGCTGTAGACCTCGGCTGTAGGAGATTGTACACTTTCCGGGGGAGCAGGGGCTCCTGTTTTGGCTGGAGGTTTGCCCGATTCTGGAGCGAGTACGGGTAACTCAGATGAAATGGAGCGATTGTAACCGAGTGTGATCCATACCCCTCCGGCAAACAGGCATAGGGCCAGGGATATTATGAGCCAGCTCTTGGCGCGTCGTGGAATCATCGTTAAATACCTCCCGTTGACAAGCATCTACAGCATGTATATGTTTGCAATGGGCCGATTATTAGTTAAAATATTTATATCAACTCTTGGAGGCTATGAACATGGACCAAAATGAGCAAAACGGCAAGAAACAGATTGCCTTGAATATCGTGAGTGCTAAAAGCAAACATAAAGGTTTCGGTGCAGGTTCCATTGACCTGAACAACCTTTCACCGGTCATCATTGATCAGGGCGAAGCCAAAATCGACGTTGGTGCCATGCACGCGAAGAGTAAAGTGGAACGAGGCATTAAATTTTCAACGAATCGAGAAGACGTTCCGAATGGACGTCAGGTATGGCTGGTATGGGTTGCTGTGGATCGTACAGAGCAAGGGCAGTTGTATGGCGGGGCAACGGCATGTGAGATGTGGATTGACACGGAAGCCAAACGGGGGTGGAAGCTGCTCGCAGATCACGTTAACCGGATGGATTATGCGATGAAACGCCGATTTATGCTGGATGAGCTGGGACCGGAAGACAAAGCGGCACTGAAGACTCTTCTGATCTCTCATAATGAAGAATGGTGGAATGCTTCCCCGGATGAATTGAAAGAGGCACTTGCCTGAGGATAAAAAAACAAAAGCAAGAAGCCTCGAACCGGAATATCCGGTTTCGGGGCTTCTTGCTTTATTTCTGTGATGAAGATGTAGCGAAGGCTCCATACAGTCATCTGCATATTTATGAAGACTCCATGAAAGAATGCAGTCTGTTAAACCGGCAATCTTCGTGACGCAATCCAGTCATTACGGATATGCGTCATTCTACCCACCAGCGTTTAAAATCACTCCACCAGGAATGCTTCTGCTCTTGGATTCCTTTTTGATTTTCTGCCGCACGTTCTTTTTCATCCTGTGAAGCATCCATTTTCTCCGCATCGCCAAGGCAGACCTCTGTAGGTTCTGTTCCTTGAATAAACACTTCCAGCCGCTTCTCCTCACAGCCATTGCCTGCAAGTTTCCCGGTCTCCGGATTAATGTATACACTCACAACCTGATCGGGTACGGAGAAGATTTTGGGTGGTACACTTGCAAGGGCTTGTTCCGTAAACTGAGCAAAGATCGGGGCTGCGCGGCGGCCATCAGATGTCGAGATCGCTTTGCCCTGATCATAGCCCACCCATACAGCGGTTGACAGCTCTGGGGTAAACCCAACCAACCAGGCATCCGTATTTGTTGTTCCTGTTTTGCCAGCTACCGGACGTTTGATGGTGGCGGATACCCGATTGCCTGTGCCTCCGTTCTCAAAGACACTCTCCATCAGACGTGTCAATACGTAGGCGGCTGCCGGTTCAACCACTGTTTCTGCTTTGGTCTGCGGAGATTCGTACAACACCCGTCCTGCCGCATCCGTCACTTGTAAAATAGCTACGGGTGGTGTCCGTTGTCCTCCGGCAGCAATAACGGAGAAGGCGGAGGCCATCTCGAGTGGGCTGACAGGTGAAGTACCCAGTGCCAGTGATGGCACAGGGCTCAGCTTGCTTGTGATACCCAGATTCTGAGCCATGCTTACGACCTTCTCAGGGCCAACCTTCATGATGGTGTTCACGGCATAGATATTATCGGACGCAGCAATGGCTTGGCGAAGATCAATCTCGCCCAGATATTTATCGCCGAAGTTGCCCGGTTTGTAGGTTTTGCGATCATTGTCATAATGGAACAGGGTAGGCTGACTGTTGAAAATGGATGCACTGGTAAGTTGCTTCGATTCGAGGGCAGCGAGATACATAATCGGCTTAAAGGCTGATCCCGGCTGGCGTGTTGTCGTCAGCACATGGTTGATCTGATTGGTACGATAGTTTTTGCCACCAACCATAGCTTTAATGTAACCGGTGCGCGGGTCAATGGACACGAGTGCCGTTTCCAGCTCGCTTTTCGCATCCATTCCTTTGGCAACCGCCATTTCCGCAGCCTTCTGCACACGTAAATCCAGTGTTGTGTAGATGTTCAGCCCGCCGTGATCCAGCATCGCTTCACTGATGCCGAGCTCCTTCACGGCGAGATTTCGGATATAGTCACGGAAATAAGGCGCGTTCTCTACCGTTTTGCGCTCGCTCTCCGGTTTAAATTTCAACATTTCTTCGTAGGCGGAGTCCGCTTGTTTTTGTGTAATCTTACCCGTTTCGATCATGGCTTTCAGCACGATCTTCTGTCGATCCTTGGCATTCTTCATATGATTGTAGGGGGAATAATAAGTCGGCCCCTTCGGAATACCCGCAAGCATAGCGCTCTCGGCCAGATCAAGTTTCTTTGCAGATTTGCCGAAATACATCTGGGCAGCCGCTTCAATGCCATAAGCACCGTGCCCGTAATAGATTTCATTCAGGTACATCTGCAAAATTTCATCTTTGCTATATTTCATCTCAAGCTGAGCGGTGTACATTGCTTCCTTGGCTTTGCGTGTCCAGGTTTTCTCATGGGATAGGTAGAGGTTACGCGCAAGCTGCTGTGTTAACGTACTGGCTCCCTGAGACATTCGCATATGCTGGATGTTGACAAGGACTGCTCTTCCCATGCCTTGAATGTCGAATCCGAAATGCTGCCTGAATTTACGATCCTCTACGGCTAGCGTAGCATTCACCAAATCAGGAGCAATATCCTGAAGTTGAACGGGAATCGAATCTTTGCCGCCAGCAGAGAAGGTGGCGATGACCTCACCCTGACTGTCGAGTAATCTGGAGTTGCGATCCGAGTCAGCCAGCGGCAGGCTGGTTGCGTATAGATATACCAGAATAGCAGCTGAGGCAATCAGGCCAAGCGCCATCAATATGGATACATATTTGATAAATTGGAGTACACGGAACCCGCGTTTGCGGGTCTTGACATTCGGCTTGTTCATGGAACGGGCTCCTCTCTTTTCTTTCCAGTATGGGACGGGAATAACCGGGATATTCAATTCGTCTGTGAAGTGCATAAATTATAAGTCAATTTCGGCCTGAAAACCGTTTTACAGTTGAATCATCTATCGCGTATAATGCAAAAGGGTAATGAAAAGGTAGGGTTCGGCACAACATACTACAGTGTGTTTGGGCGAACAGACCAGTGATTATGTATTTAAAGTGATCACTCATTACTTTTATAGAAAGAAGGTAACGATCATGGAATTGTGGTTTACAGAGAAGCAGACCCCTGTGTTCGGCATTACCGCAAAGATTAAACAGACTTACGTCACAGAACAAACGGATTTTCAAGACCTCGCAATGGTTGAAACTGAAGAGTTCGGTAACATGCTAGTATTGGACGGCATGGTGATGACGACGGTTAAGGACGAGTTTGTCTATCATGAGATGGCTGCACATCCGGCCTTGAACACTCACCCTAATCCGAAAAAAGTACTGGTGGTTGGCGGTGGTGATGGTGGTGTGATCCGTGAAGTCATCAAACATGCGTCTGTAGAAAAAGCGGTTCTCGTCGAAATTGACAGTAAAGTGATCGAATATTCCAAAACGTATCTACCTGAAATCGCTGGCAAGTTGGATGAGCCGAACGTTGAAGTGCTCGTTAACGATGGTTACATGCATATTATTGAACATAAAAATGAGTACGACGTCATTATCGTAGACTCTACAGAACCTGTAGGCCCAGCCGCTCCGCTCTTTGAGCGCGGTTTCTACCAGGGGATCTATGAAGCGCTCAAAGAAGACGGAATCTTCGTCGCCCAGACGGACAACCCTTGGTTCAAGGCAGACCTGATCCAGAAGGTGAACAAAGACGTCAAAGAAATCTTCCCGATCGTACATGTGTACGGCTGTAATATTCCAACCTACCCAAGTGGTCTATGGACATTTACTATGGGTAGCAAAACGCATAACCCACTTGCGGTGGACGAGACTCAAATCCCGGAGATGGATACGAAGTATTATTCTCCGCGTCTGCACAAAGCGGCATTTGTACTTCCAAAATTCGTGGAAGATTTAACGAAATAAAGGGGAAATGAAGAATGAAACTGGATCAAGCTTATTCAGGAAACGTATTTATTTGCAGTTCTGAGGATTATGAAAACTCCAAAGCGGTCATCTATGGTATGCCGATGGACTATACTGTCAGCTTCCGTCCCGGTTCCCGTTTCGGCCCGGCTCATATCCGTCAGGCTTCGGTTGGACTCGAAGAGTACAGCCCGTATCTCGATAAAAGTATCGTGGACATGACCTATTTTGATGCGGGAGATTTGTTGTTGCCATTCGGTAACGCAGGACGCAGTCTTGAGGTTATCCATGAGTACATTGGCAGCCTGCTGGCAGATGACAAGTTCCCGATTGGCCTGGGCGGCGAGCATTTGGTGACATGGCCTGTCATCCAACAGATGTACAAGAAATACCCGGATCTCATTCTGATCCATATTGATGCACACGCAGACCTTCGTGAACACTATGAAGGCGAGCCCCTGTCTCACTCCACACCTGTACGTAAAGCTGCTGAATTGATGGGCGGTCAAAATATATATCAATTCGGTATCCGTTCTGGCTCCCGTGAGGAGTTCCAGTATGGCCGTGAGAATATTAACTTCTACCCGTTTGAAGTAGCGGCTCCAATGAAGGAAGCTTTGCCGAAAATGGGCAACCGTCCAGTCTATGTGACGATCGACATCGACGTGCTTGATCCTTCTGCTGCACCAGGAACTGGAACAGCAGAAGCTGGCGGAATTACATCCAAAGAACTGCTTGAAGCAGTTCACATGATCGCTGGATCGGATGTGAATGTCGTGGGCTGTGACTTGGTTGAAGTAGCCCCAATCTATGATCCGACACAACAGACACAGATCGTAGCTGCCAAGTTGATTCGTGAAATGTTGCTTGGGTTCGTGAAGTAAGTGAACTTAACTTCTGTTTCGGCCTATGTTATACTGGACACATAAGAGTTTAGTAATATATTAATCGATATATTACAGTCGTGAAGTATAGGGTGTGCGGGTTCGACCATATACTAAATAAAGAGCCATTACCGCGCCAACGGTAATGACTCTTAGGACCCGAAAGGCTGTGGATTGCCACGGCGTGCAAGAATTAAATAGTGCTATTCAAGCAAAACCCACCGTAGGCGGCTAACCTTATGAGGTGGGTTTTCGCTTGTTCCGAAGCTTTTTGCGTAACCAACGATACAGCTTTCGTCCGCTCAGCACAATACTGAGGATCGCAGCAATCCACCGGATTACATCAAGCCACGCCACAAGTTTGACCATCGACGTCACCCTCTCTCGGAAAGCAGCGCCGTGATCAGAAAACATCCACACTCAATGATAAGTCCATACCTCTAATTATAGCACATATGTTCCTGTTGCTCTATGATTTGTTAATTGATTTAAGATTTTGGACCATCCATTTTCATCATAGATGGTAAATTAATAATGAGAGTTTTACTTTTTGAATAAAAATGAATGCACCACTTTTAACCAGATGGACACCGTCATGGGTAAAGGTGGTTTTTTTCTTGCAAAATTGTCATCTGCTTTCACCCGATTTGTTACGTTATATTGTGCGATTTGGGGTAAAACGATAGAAGGAGGTGTTACCAATGAGAATCAAGACAACTAAGAACACCAAGACATGGAAACGAGCAAGCGTGATAACTTTAGCGCTCACACTATTATGGGGAATTGGACAGGCGCATACATTACCTAATGCGAGTGCAGCGCCTTCAACCGCAACATGCGGCACAGGAGGTCATGGACTGACACCAGAATTGAAAAAAGGCAGTGGTGTCGAAGGGCAGCAGTTGCAATTTACGGATATTGATTTTCTGAATCAAACTACAGGACGGGCGGCAGGTAAAGGTTTCTTGATTGGAACTTCGAATGCAGGCTGTACTTGGCAATCCATATACACGGGGCAGTGGCAGTTTGAACAATTAAACTTCCCCAATAACGTTACAGGGTATGCCCTGGCAGGCGTGAAGGGCCCCTCACTAACGTATCTCATCCGTACTGACGATGGGGGTTCACACTGGAAGAGGCTTGACACGCCGGGTGTTCCGCAATTTAAGCGGATTGATTTCAGTGATAAAAATAACGGCTACGGATACAGCTATAACGGTTCATATCGAACGTCCAATGGCGGTGTAACGTGGAGTAAAATGAATACGCCAGCCAACACCAGAGCCACTAGTTTTACTACAGATAAGCAGGGATATGCTGTTGTAGTTGTACCGGGAACAGGCTATAAGCTTGAGAAGACAAGTGATGGAGGTAAGAGTTGGAGTACAGCTCTTCGGGTGAAATCAGATACATGGAATGGAGCAGACCTGTATGCGCATGGATCTCAGGTATGGGCTATCCTATATGGAGATGCGGGCATGTCCCAGCAATCCTACTCACTCTATGCGAGTGGTGATCAAGGAGAGAACTGGAGACAGGTTTTCGCTCAATCGACAGCAGGCGCAGGGCCAGCACCTGGTTCCAATCAAGAAGGCAAAGGAAGCGGCCCGGCTAATCCTGGTGGACATCCAGGCAATATGGCACTGGTTGGTAACCAGACTGCATATCTCTCTGCTGGATCACCGGCAACGGACAAGGTTGGAATCGGACGATCCTTTGATGCAGGTTCCACGTGGAAAAACGTTGATCTGAAAACGGAAGGTTATAGTTCGCGTATCTCGTTCCCGACAACGAAGATCGGCTGGCTTGTTGTCACAAGCGAGAACAGACCTGCCGTCTATGAGACAACGGACGGTGGAATAACCTGGTCTGAAAAAATTTCAGTCCGCTCAGAACAGAATTAACAAGCTTTGAAATGAATTTATGTATTAGCTAATTCAAACTAAAGCTAATCTATATGAAATTTTGGTTGGGTTGAATAGATGTCATATCAAATATGCTCTTTTCCTGAAAATTAACTTGGGAAAGGGCTTTTTGTTTAGGCAATAAAAGGGTTGAAACCTGTCTCCAAACAGGTTATTGTAAGCGTTGACAATACATTTCAAGGGGGTTGAAATAATGGTTAATGTTATTTTAAAGTCTGATTCAGATAAAGGATTAATAAATCGCAATATATATGGTCACTTTTCCGAGCACTTGGGACGCTGTATTTATGAAGGTCTTTGGGTGGGGGAAGATTCACCTATTCCGAATACTGAAGGCATTCGGAACGATGTACTTGCGGCACTTCAGAAGTTGAACATTCCGGTGCTTCGCTGGCCAGGTGGTTGTTTTGCTGATGAATATCACTGGAAGGATGGTGTAGGGCCAAAAAGTGAACGAGCACGCATGATTAATACCCACTGGGGCGGCGTGGAGGAGAATAACCATTTTGGTACACATGAATTCATGAGGCTGTGTGAGCTGCTTGGTGCAGAACCTTATATCAGCGGTAACCTGGGTAGCGGAACGGTACAGGAAATGCAGGAATGGGTAGAATACATTACGTTTGACGGTGAGTCTCCTATGGCGAACTGGCGGAAGCAAAACGGTCGTGACGAGCCGTGGAAGCTGAAATATTTTGGTGTGGGCAATGAGAACTGGGGCTGCGGCGGCAACATGCGTCCAGAGTATTATGCAGATGAATATCGTCGTTACGCTACATATGTACGTAATTATTCCGGAAATCAGATCTATAAAATTGCTTGTGGACCGAACGACAGCAACTATGAGTGGATGGAAGTGTTGATGCGGGAAGCGGCCCGTTTCATGGATGGTATTAGCCTTCATTACTACACGATTCCGACAGGCGTATGGGAAGACAAAGGGAATGCTACCGGTTTTGGAGAGGCTGAATGGTTCACTACATTGAAGAAAACGCTGTTTATGGATGAATTGCTTATAAAGCACTCCGAAATTATGGATAAATATGATCCGGAAGGCCGAGTAGGGATCATCGTAGATGAGTGGGGAACGTGGTACAACGTTGAGCCAGGAACCAATCCGGGATTCCTTTACCAACAGAATACAATGCGGGATGCAGTGCTTGCAGCGGTGAACCTGAACATCTTCAATCAGCATAACAAACGGGTGCATATGGCGAATCTGGCTCAGATCGTTAATGTACTGCAATCACTCGTACTCACTGAAGGGGATAAAATGCTCCTGACGCCAACGTATCACGTGTTCGACATGTATCAAGTCCATATGGATGCACAACGTCTGGATCTTAACTATGAGAGCCCGGGATATACATTTGGTGAGGAGACGATTCCGCAGCTTAGCCTGTCTGCATCACGGAACAAAGATGGCGTTATTCATGCGACAGCATGTAATCTCAGTCATACGGATGAGCTTGAAGTAGTCGTGCAACTGGAGGCAGGTCAAGCGGCAAGCGTATCGGGGCAGTTGCTCCATAACACTGACTTTGGATCGTTTAATACGTTCGAGCAGCCAGATCTGGTGAAACCTGTAGCTTGGGAAGGGCTTGTTTTGGAGAATAATACATTGCGTTTTGTGTTGCCTCCGGCTTCCGTTGGTCTGGTCGCTGTTCAGGGTTAAAGTATGAAGGCCAGCAATCACCAATACCAACACCAGTCCCGTGAGGGAAGAAACGAACCCTGTAAAGGGTGTGACAGCCAGTATGATATTCATATCAGTGATGCCAAAATGGCCCGTCTGGTGGAGATCGCTTCACGCTCACGCGTAGCGGTAGAAGATGAGGAGTATGAGCGTCGCCTTGCGATCTGCTCAGGCTGCCCTGATCTGCAATATGGAACAACGTGCCGGCATTGCGGCTGCCTTGTACAAGTACGTGCGAAACTGGCTGATTCCACCTGTCCTTATCCGTATGCATCGCAGTGGTTATGAATGGAGTACAATGCACCATTTCCACTGTGAAAACGGGTAAGTTACGTATTTCCTTGAATATTGCCTAAACACGTTTCATTATAATGAAGTAAGAGAGCAAGCTTAGGGAATCAAGATAACAGAATGTATGAAGTATGATGGCCAAATAAATGAATTGAGATAACGGGATAGATGTGAACTGAGGGAGGGGCTGCACGGTACGGTGCGGCTCTTCTTTTTGATGTATAACAAAAAAACTCTGAATTTGGATTTGAATTGAGCGGGTGAACTGGATATAGTTATACAGTAGAGTGTAGGAGAGCAAGTTATTCGGAATATGAGCGTGTATAGCGACACATCCATTCAGGAAGGGCTGTTCTCACCAGCTGTCCTGATTTTGCGTCGCCTCGAATATAATGGAGGTTAACATTCATGTCGAAGATGCGACCGGTTCAGATCCGGCTGCACAGCCGTTATGAAGGGGAAGATGTACTGCAGGAAATGCAGGGAGAAGCTGTGGTCAAGGGGGCATACTTGTATGTCCGTTACGAAGAGCCACAGGCTGGGCCCGAGGGAGGCATAACCCGTACAACATTAAAGCTGGGCGGACAATCCATTAAGATTATACGTCATGGTGAGGTGGAGTCGGAGCAGGCGTTCGAATTGAACCGTAAGATTCCGGGTTTCTACCGTTCACCATATATGTCGTTTGCCCTGTCTACGCATACACAGAAGCTGGAACTTTCCATTCAGGGATTGAGCGCACGCGCAGCGTGGAGCTACGACTTTTACCGCTTTGATGAAGAAGCCGGACATTTTGCGATTAGTTTGCATATACAGGAGGAACCAAATTCATGACACGTAATCCACTAGATACGATTAACGAACGGGTAAGTACAGCCATCGGCAATGCGATTGTTGCTGCTGGCATCGTAACACAGGAAGAGCTTCCAGCTATTACGCTTGAAGTGCCTCGCGAGAAGTCCCACGGTGATCTGGCTACCAATGCAGCGATGCAGTTGACCAAGATTGCTAAACGGAACCCTCGTCAGATTGCCGAGGAGATCATTGCCAACCTGAATCTTGAAGATGCAGGTATTGAGAAGGCAGAGATTGCAGGGCCGGGATTCATCAACTTCAAATTGGACAAGAGTTACCTCTATCCTGTGCTTAACTTGGTGCATGAGCAAGGCGAAAACTACGGAAGAATCGATGTTGGAGCGGGGAAAAAGGTGGAGATGGAATTTGTCAGCGCCAACCCGACAGGCAGTCTGCATCTGGGTCATGCCCGCGGAGCGGCTGTAGGGGATGCGCTGTGCAATATTCTCGATTACGCAGGTTACGATGTAACTCGTGAGTATTACATTAATGATGCGGGTAACCAGGTATTTAATCTGGCCCGTTCTATTGAAGCGCGTTACTTGCAAGAGTTGGGTCAAGATGCTGAAATGCCGGAAGATGGGTACCATGGTGAAGACATCAAAGGTTTTGCGAAGGAACTGGTTGCGGAAAAAGGAGACAGCTTGCTGTCCATGCATCCGGGAGATCGCGCAGCATACTTCCGTGATTATGGACTGGAGAAAGAACTCGACAAGATCAAACGTGACCTGAACCGCTTCCGTGTCAATTTTGATATCTGGTTCAGCGAAACGTCACTGTATGATAACGGTGAAGTGCTTCGCGTACTGGACGAGCTGCGTGACCGTAACGAAATTTATGAAAAAGATGGCGCAACCTGGCTCAAAACGATGCAATATGGTGATGACAAGGAACGGGTGCTGATCAAAAATGACGGTACGTACACCTACCTGACGCCGGATATTGCATATCACCGTGATAAGTATTCCCGTGGTTATGACACAATGATCAACATTTGGGGAGCCGATCACCATGGATACATTCCTCGGATGAAAGCAGCTATGCAGGCACTGGGCAACGATCCGGATAAGCTGGTTGTTTTGATTGCACAGATGGTTAGCTTGTTCCAGAATGGCGAGAAAGTAAAAATGTCCAAACGTACAGGTAAAGCTGTAACGATGGAAGACCTGATGGATGAGGTTGGCATTGATGCTATTCGTTATTTCTTCACGATGCGCAGCATGGATTCCCATCTGGACTTTGACATGGATTTGGCGATTTCGACATCCAATGAAAATCCGGTATTCTACGTACAATATGCACACGCGCGTGTGTGCAGTGTGTATCGTCAAGCCGAAGAGCAAGGTATCGAGTTGTTGCCACTGGCGCAGATCGATCTCTCCAAGCTGAACACCGAGCACGAGTATGACCTTCTTCGTAAAATGGGAGAATTGCCTGAAGAGATCGCTGCAGCGGCTACAGGTTATGCGCCGCATCGCATCATTCGTTATGTGTACGAACTGGCATCCCTGTTCCACAGTTACTACCGGGCTGATCGCGTCATTACCGAAGACGCGCAGCAGACCCAGGCGCGCCTGGCGCTGATCGGTGCCGTTCGCACCGTCATCGCGACAGCGCTCCGTCTGGTGGGCGTATCCGCACCAGACAAAATGTAGTCCCTTCGGCCAAGCGGCGAGCAGCATCCTGCCGCTCGGCCGAAGGCAAAGTCTCCATGCCCCGCGCGAGCAGTTGCTAACGCGCGGGGCGTGGAGACTTTTTTGTGCCCGTGGCTGGCGGTGGCCAGCACCTGGCTCTTGCGGGTACTGGCGATGCTCGCCAAGTACCCGCAAGGGCACAGGTTTGCCGCCAGCCGCGGGCACCCAGCAGTGCCCTGCCATCGGCACAGCCGCAGGGCACTGCTTCAAGAGCAGGCTCGGTTGTGCCTGCTCTCGCTCTTGCCTGCTGCGCAAGGCGTGCCCGGCAGTGGCCGGCATCCGTTGCTGCGCAGCACAGGTGCGGCGGCTCGCAGCATGCGCCGCCGGGTTACCCATCGCCCTCTTGCATCAGCTTGAGGGCGTCTAGCTCGCCACCGCGGATTTTACTCTTCGCGGTGGTGCTTTTGCGCGCGCGCAGCGGAACCGTCGCGCGCTTCACAAGCGTCTTGATCTCGGCTGGAGACAGGCCGGGATGTTTGGCGAGCAGCAGCGCGATTGCGCCGCTTACATGGGAGGTTGCCATGGATGTACCGCTCATCTCGTGATGCTTGCCATGCACCCAGGAGGACACAATTTTATCCCCGGGGGCATAGACATCTACATAAGCACCACGATTGCTGAATGAAGCAATACGTCTGTTTTTGTCGGTAGCACCAACCGAGATGGTCTGCGGATATCGGGCAGGATAATCGATGCTGCGACGCTTGCCGTCATTTCCTGACGAAGCCACAATGACGATTCCTGCATGATACGCTCGGTTGACCACATCAAGCAAAGATTTACTTCGTGTTTTCATACCAAAACTCATATTGATAATATCCACCTTGTTGCGTACACACCAGTCGATGCCGAGTACAATGTCCGAGACATAAGCAGAGCCGTTGTGATCGAAGGCTTTGACGGGGTAGATTAATGAACGCGGGGCAACGCCGATCATGCCTTCGGTACTGTTCGCTGCGGCAATAGTTCCTGCAATATGGGTACCGTGACCGTTGTCATCATGGGGAAGCAAGCTTCGGTTCAACAGATTAATGCCACGGGCAAGGGAGTATCGTAGATCAGGATGGTGGTAATCTGCTCCTGTATCAATAACACCAATTTTGATCCGGTGTCCTGTCGAAACAGACCATACTTTAGGGGCTCGAATCTGTTTCACACCCCACGGTATACCTTGAGGAGTGCTTGGTTTGTTGTGGAGTGCAGTAGAGTGAAGCGAGATAGGAGTATCCTCCTCTATCGTAATGTCGTCCCCGTATCGATATAACACGTCCGGGCTCTGAACAGGAGCGATGAGAGTTCTGGCAAGCCTTGAGGTTCGAACGCCTCCCAGATCGGTGAATTCATTGCGCATTCGGGATAATTCAACGAGACAGGCCTCGTACTGCTGCGGTTTGGCGAATCGAATCAGATAACGTCCCCCGTGTTCAGGCTCGGGGCATCTCATTCCGTCAATCAACTGATGCAATAAACCGGTATAGTCCATTATGGGCTGCCCCCTTCGGGATGAACATGCTGAGGTATTCTATGAATGCGTTCATCCCGGCGCATGGGGAACTTGCCCTTTTTTTATAAAAACACATTCTCTCCGTGTCAAAACGGGCGCAGGTACATATGATGGATGGAGGGCTAGAGGGCTCTTGCGGGGAACCTGGTGAGGAGCAATCCTACGAGGGTATACAGTCAGAAGGCGGAGGGGACTCCGTCTTTTACATATCATTTTTGCTTTGTTCCTGGTGGCAGCGGCCATGGTGTTTATTCGTTACTTATTCATTCTGTTCATCCAAATGAGGAGATCGGGATATGGATCAAAGGATGAAAGTGTAAATATGGGACATGCTTACATAAAAACTTGCTTTTTAACGCTAAATAGGTTTTACTTAGGTTTGTTAATGGATATGTTATACGTAACGATCCAGTTTGCAGGGGATATAATGCGAATTATGTGTGAGAGGAAGTGTCTTTAGTGAGTACCTCGCTCAATTTGAAAATTGATAAAGAAAAGGTAAGAGAGATCCCTTTGGTGGATCTGGCCTTTATGGTGCTGAAAGCGGCTAATACGCCGTATTACTACCGGGATTTGATGAATGAGGTAGCGAAACAGCGCGGAATGACAGATGAAGAGATCAACGAGTATATCGCCCAGCTTTATACCGAAATTAATATCGATGGCCGTTTTGCTTGCGTCGGTACGAGTCTGTGGGGATTGAAACGCTGGTATCCGGTTGCTGGATCGGAAGATTCCATGACAGGTGCGAAGCGTCCGCGTATCATCAACGATGAAGATGATGATCTGGAAGACGAAGACTTCGGTGAAGAGGACGATAGCTACAACAGTGACGAAGACTTCGACAGCACAGATGATGATCAAGACGAAGATGAAGACGAAGATGAAGATGATGATGACATCTTTGATGAAGATGACAGTGAAGAAGAAGTGCTGGTTGAAGATGACGATCTGGAAGATGAAGACCTCGATGAAGACGATGAAGAGTCCGAAGACGAGGATGAATTTGACGACGATTCCGATAATCGGTAATCCTTTTTGCTGACGAAAAATTGCCCGGTTTTTCCCCGATAGTCAGCCTTGACAGCAGACGGGGTAACGGGTAAACTATTGCATGGGCTTATGAATGAGCGACAATATATTTATGTTTTTTAGAGAAAGTGCCCCGTCCTGCGGGAGTACTTTCTTTTTGTATTTTTAGAGGCAGAATGATGCCAAACGATTACTTTTCCGACTGCTCCCGGCCAAACCTTTTCGGCCTGTTTTTTTGTATGTTCAAACAACGAAACTGGAACTACCGACGAGGTTTAGAGTGGGACAAGCGTGGATGAAGGCTCCCGGAAAGTTTGCATTATTTTTTGCCAGGAATGATGTGTTAGTGAAAACCGTCTTCGCTGGAAAGAGCAGTTCGCAGATGCAGTTAATTTCTGCCATTGCTCTTTTTAACGATGATTACCTGGGAAACGGGTTACGATAACACCATATATCGCCTGAATTTCTGTACTTATATTAGGAGGGTAATAACAGTGACAAAGTATATTTTCGTGACGGGCGGAGTTGTGTCCTCCCTGGGCAAAGGGATTACGGCAGCCTCGCTGGGCAGATTGCTGAAGAACAGAGGACTCAAAGTAACGATCCAAAAATTCGATCCATACATCAACATTGACCCGGGAACCATGAGTCCTTATCAACATGGTGAGGTATTCGTAACGGATGATGGCGCAGAGACGGACTTGGACCTGGGCCACTACGAACGTTTTATCGACATCAATCTTTCCAAAAACAGCAATGTCACGACAGGTAAAGTGTACTCTTCTGTAATCAGCAAAGAGCGTCGCGGAGAGTATCTGGGCGGTACAGTTCAAGTTATTCCACATATTACAAACGAGATTAAAGAGCGTGTGTTCCGAGCTGGACGTGAAGCGGGTTCAGATGTCGTTATTACCGAGATTGGCGGTACGGTGGGTGACATCGAGAGTTTGCCATTCCTGGAAGCAATTCGTCAGATCAAGAGTGATGTAGGCCGTGACAACGTGATGTACATTCACGTTACACTGATTCCATATATCAAAGCAGCGGGTGAAGTCAAAACAAAACCGACACAACACAGTGTGAAGGAATTGCGCAGCATTGGTATTCAACCAAACGTTATCGTTTGCCGTACGGAATATGAGTTGTCCAAAGATATGAAAGCCAAAATCGCACTTTTCTGTGATATCGACGAGAACGCAGTCGTGGAATGCCGCGATGCGAGCACGCTGTATGAAGTACCGCTTAACCTTCGTGAAGAAGGTCTGGATGAGATCGTGGTTAACCATCTGAAACTGACTACTCCTGCACCGGATATGAGCGAGTGGGAAGGTCTGGTGAACCGGATCAGCAAGCTGGAGCGTACGGTTGAGATTGCGATCGTTGGTAAATATGTTGCATTGCATGATGCGTACCTGAGTGTTGTAGAGTCCCTGTCCCATGCAGGATTTGCATCCAATGCCGATGTGAAGATTCGCTGGGTTCCTTCTGAAGATATTACCGATGAGAATGTAGGCGATATGCTGCATGGCGTTGGTGGTATTCTCGTTCCTGGCGGCTTCGGTGATCGCGGTATTGAAGGTAAAGTATCAGCAATCCGTTATGCCCGTGAGAAAAATATTCCGTTCTTCGGAATTTGCCTTGGTATGCAGGTTTCTGTCATTGAATATGCACGCTCCATTGTTGGGTTGAACGGTGCGAACAGTTCGGAGATTAATCCGGCTACCGAGTTTCCGGTAATCGATCTGTTGCCTGAGCAAAAAGATATCGAAAATCTCGGCGGTACGATGCGTCTGGGTCTGTACCCTTGTAAGCTGCAGGAAGGTTCTTTGGCAATGTCTTGTTACGACGATGAGTTGGTATATGAAAGACACCGTCACCGGTATGAGTTTAACAATGAATACCGTGAAGCCATTGAAAAAGCAGGTCTTGTTATTTCCGGTACATCACCGGATGGACGCCTGGTTGAAATTGTGGAACTTCCTGGACACCCTTGGTTCTTGGCAGTACAGTTCCATCCGGAATTCACTTCCCGTCCGAACCGTCCGCAACCATTGTTCCGTGAGTTCGTGAAAGCTTCTCTGGAGAATGCGGAGAAATAATAAATTGAATCGTTGAAAATACCTAGTATTACAAGGATGTTTCTGGCTGCTATTATAGCGCGGAAGCGTCCTTTTCTTTTTAGTAAAGACCTAGATTGATTTACTCTTTGTCAATTTGAGATAATGGAAGGATTTATGTGGAAGAGGTTTGAGATAGTAGAAGGATTTTACTGGAAGAGGTAGAATACTTATCATGACGACTATGGGATAGTTATCCAGATGTAATGTGTATATGCTTTCCTAATTCTAGGAGGTTACAGCGTGGAAGAGAAAAAAGTTCTGATTGTCGATGACCAAAACGGTATTCGTATTCTACTGATGGAAGTGTTCAGCAGCGAAGGGTATAACACATTTCAGGCGGCGAACGGCAAAATTGCGCTCGAAATCGTCAATAAAGACAAGCCGGACCTGGTTTTGCTGGACATGAAAATTCCAGGAATGGATGGGCTTGAAATACTGAAGCATATCAAAGAGATTGACCCTGACATCAAGGTTATTATGATGACGGCGTATGGAGAACTTGACATGATTAAGGAAGCTACCGATCTTGGCGCACTCATGCATTTTACGAAACCGTTTGATATTGATGAGATGCGTGTGGCCGTCAATATGCAACTTCGCAATGGTGCTGCGAACAAGTGCAGCTAAATCCTGTTGATACAGGATTTTTTTGCGTCAGCCTAACAGCTGCATGTCATCATGAGAAAATGGGGTATTTCACCTGTTTGTGTAGGGAATATTGGAAATGGTAACGCCATCATCCCTTGTCTGTGAAAACTGTGCTGCAAAGCACAGCATTTTTGCAAAAGCTTGTTTAGTATTTGACATGGGATGTGGTATAATAAGCCCGTATGTGATTTCGGCTAAAAACCATAGACACAACCCAAACCCCTAGGAGGATTGAAACCATGCCATTAGTATCTATGACAGACATGTTGAACAAAGCACTTGAAGGAAAATACGCAGTTGGTCAATACAACATCAACAACCTTGAGTGGACTCAAGCGATTCTTGCTGCCGCTGAAGAAGAGAAATCCCCAGTAATTCTGGGCGTATCCGAAGGTGCAGCGCGTCACATGGGCGGCTTTACTACTGTAGTTAAAATGGTAGAAGGACTCTTGATTGACATGAAAATTTCCGTACCAGTTGCAATTCACCTGGATCACGGTTCAAGCTTCGACAAATGTAAAGAAGCAATCGATGCTGGCTTTACATCCGTTATGATCGACGGTTCCCATCACCCAATCGATGAGAACATCGAAATGACTAAAAAAGTAGTTGAATATGCACACGCTAAAGGCGTTTCTGTAGAAGCTGAAGTTGGTACTGTAGGCGGACAAGAAGACGACGTTATCGGTGGTATTCAATACGCTGACCTGAACGAATGTATCCGCATCGTTAAAGAAACAGGTATCGATACTTTGGCACCAGCTCTGGGTTCCGTTCACGGTCCTTACCAAGGCGAGCCAAACCTCGGTTTCAAAGAAATGGAAGAAGTTCGTGACGCGGTACAAGTTCCACTGGTATTGCACGGTGGTACAGGTATTCCTAAGCACGATATCGATAAAGCAATCTCCCTGGGTACTTCCAAAATCAACGTGAACACAGAGAACCAAATCTCGTTCACAAAAGCAGTTCGTGAAGTGCTTGCAGCAAAACCAAACGCTTACGATCCACGTACGTTCATCGTACCAGGCCGTGAAGCAATCAAAGAAACAGTTAAAGGTAAAATCCGTGAGTTTGGTTCCAACAACAAAGCGTAATTTATCTTTAAAAGTTCCATACTGTGAAATGGAAGAACACCGCCTAGCCGGTGTCTTTCCATTTTCACACCTTATTTCTACAACGTTAGCCATCAGCACGTATTGCCGTTCATCGGCTGCAAAACACGTAGGGGGACATTAAGCTTTATGGAAAAATTAATGATTAGTGGCGGACGTCCGTTACAGGGAACTGTAACTATAAGCGGCGCCAAAAACAGCGCCATTGCGCTTATTCCTGCAGCATTGCTTGCCGAGTCAGAGGTCGTGCTCGATAACTTGCCATTACTCAGTGACGTGGCTGTATATGCAGAAATTTTGGAGGAACTCGGAGCGCGTGTGACTTGGGAAGGCAGTCAGATGAAAATTGATCCTTCCGATATTAAATCAATTCCTATGCCAAACGGTCCTGTGAAGAAGCTTCGTGCTTCATATTATATGATGGGAGCACTGCTTGGACGTTTTAAAGAAGCAACAATAGGTTTGCCCGGAGGTTGTAATTTTGAACCTCGTCCAATTGATCAACATATCAAAGGGTTTGAAGCGCTTGGCGCAACCGTAACAAATGAGCACGGCTCTATCCATTTGTATGCCAAAGAGCTACGCGGAGCTAAAATATATCTTGATGTAAGCAGTGTTGGTGCAACCATCAACATTATGCTGGCGGCCACTCGTGCCAAAGGCTCTACAATTATTGAAAATGCGGCTAAAGAGCCTGAGATTATAGATGTAGCAACACTTTTGAATTCTATGGGGGCCAGCATCAAAGGTGCAGGTACAGAAACGATTCGAATCGAAGGAGTTTCGGAGCTAAAGGGTTGTCGTCACTCCATTATCCCGGATCGGATTCAAGCGGGCACGTATATGATCGCTGCGGCGGCCACACGCGGAGATGTACTCATTGATAATGTCATTCCCAAACATCTGGAGGCTTTAACAGCCAAGTTGCTGGAGATGGGAGTGGGTATCGAGGAACTGGACGAAAGTATTCGGGTCATTGGACAGCCAAAGTACAGCCATGTCGATGTGAAGGCATTGGTATATCCGGGCTTCCCAACCGATCTGCAGTCCCCGATGACCAGTGTATTAACACAAGCGAACGGTGTAAGTGTACTGAGCGACTTTGTATACAGCAATCGGTTCAAACATGTGCCTGAGCTGGTTCGTATGGGTGCCAAAATTCGTGTGGAAGGGCGATCAGCCATTATTGAAGGTAGTGCACTGAACGCGGCTAAAGTAAAAGCGTCAGATCTTCGTGCTGGTGCAGCATTAGTCATAGCGGGACTCACCGTCAGTGAAGGAGTTACTGAGGTGACGGGGGTTGAGTTTATTGATCGAGGATACGATCATTTGGTGACCAATTTACGTTTGCTTGGTGCAGACGTGTGGAGGGAAACCGAATAAGGATTTCAACTAGGCAGCATCGTAAATATTCCGCTTGAAGCGTGTTTTATAGCGATGCTGCATAACCTATAGTAGAATGGGGTAAACTATTCTAATAGATTTTGCATTTTCTTCCGGATATGATGAACTGTAACAGGTTCTTGTTCCGGAGGGTCTTTTTTTGAAATAAACATCATAAGGCTTTATGAACACATCATTCCTTATATTGTTTTTGAAAATCATTCCCTTTCTCCAATCCCCGGATTTGTTTGAACCTGCGCTTCATAGCCGGTCTTCCCGGATCGATCGCCCCATGTTTGGAGTTCACTCATTAAGGATTATGCCATGTAATGGCCATTCCACCCGGAAAATTACACACCAAGACAGGTATTTGCATTATAACGGTTACATTCCGTACAATGGATAGAAGAGATTGTGGTTAGAACTGCTTTCTATAGCTTGAATTAGCTAACGAAACTATCCATTTCACGGACTCATTAATTGAATAGGTGGTTATTATATGGATCTGCAAATTTCCGATTTGGAAGAAATGAAATTAACGGACCTCTATAAGCTGGCGAAAAAATACCAGATTCCTTATTACGGGACCCTTAAAAAGAAAGAATTAATCTTTGCTATACTCCGTGCACAAGCGGAACAAAGTGGTTTGATGTTTATGCAGGGTGTGCTCGAGATTTTACCTGAAGGTTACGGCTTTTTGAGGCCAATCAACTATTTACCAAGTACAGAAGATATTTATATCTCGGCTTCACAGATTCGCAAGTTTGATTTACGGACGGGTGACCTTGTATCAGGTAAGTGTCGCACGCCAAAAGAAAATGAGAGATATTTCGGTTTATTGCAAGTTAACGCTGTAAATGGTGAGAATCCATCGGCGGCTGCGGAGAGACTTCATTTCCCGGCATTAACCCCACTGTATCCGCAGAAGAAACTGGTTCTTGAAACATCCCCGAGCCATTTATCCACACGTATTATGGATGTGCTTGCCCCTGTAGGGTTGGGACAACGTGGATTGATCGTAGCACCTCCCAAAGCCGGTAAAACGCTTCTCCTCAAAGAAATTGCCAACAGCATCTCAACTAACAATCCAGAAATTGAACTTTTTGTCCTGTTGATTGATGAACGTCCAGAAGAAGTAACGGATATGTCTCGTTCGGTAAAAGGGGAAGTTGTTGCTTCCACGTTTGATGAGCTGCCCGAGAATCATATTAAAGTAGCGGAACTGGTGCTGGAGCGTGCACTGCGTTTGGTCGAAGCCAAAAAGGATGTCGTTATTTTGCTGGATAGTATTACACGTCTGGCCCGTGCGTATAACCTGGTGATTCCGCCATCTGGACGTACACTAAGTGGTGGTATTGATCCAGCAGCATTCCATCGTCCAAAGCGTTTCTTTGGTTCTGCTCGTAATGTAGAGGAAGGCGGCAGTTTGACCATTTTGGCAACAGCGTTGATTGATACGGGATCACGTATGGATGACATCATTTATGAAGAATTTAAAGGTACGGGTAATATGGAGCTTCATCTGGATCGCAAATTGGCTGAACGCCGTATTTTCCCTGCCATCGATATTCGCCGTTCCGGTACACGCCGTGAAGAGGTACTGCTTAGCAAGGAAGAGCTGGATACGATCTGGGCTATTCGTAAAAATATGAATGATTCCCATGACTTCGTTGAAGGTTTCCTGAAGAAACTACGCAACAGTAAAACGAATGCCGAGTTCCTGGCTGCGTTTGATGCGGCTGGAAATGCGCCCTCCAGCAATGCTGGAACGACGACAACTCGCCGTTCCCCAAGACAAACGGCTACATCAGGAACATCGAATTAACATTTGAATTGCAGTTTGGATTCGTATAACGTAGCCATAATCGTTGTAAGATAATGATGTGGGTGACTATACTATGTACTGACTGCAATATAATATACTCGTCGTCAGGTTTAACCCAATAGATGTGAGGAGAACATCATGTATTTAGTATACGCAGATGAAAAAGGCAATGTTTTTGATCATCCTTCCCTGTACGGACTCGCCCGCAGCGGAGATATGATTGTGGAGATAATGGAGGATGAGTTGATTCCTCTGCCGGATGGTGCAACATTGGTTGGTCTTCCAAGCACCCGTCCTATTGGTATGGACCCGGATACAGGCGAGATGTTGCCTTTGTCGAGTGATACACAAGCCGTAGGTGCACTATTGCCGCAAGGTTTTACGCGTCTTTGTTTGCCGGGTTATGTAAAAACGGATAAGGAATACAAGCTGCCGTTGTTTGGATACTCGGCTGTCGTTTGGAAAGATGGAGGGTTCTACGTTACGGCTTCCCAGTCCGATATTCCGGAGAAGTGGAATCCGATGAACTGTGATCGTGACGATGTGCGCTCCGGTGTTAAACGGTTTACGGAGAAGTATCCAGAGAACCGATTGTACACCCACCTGTCCAACTGTGCATTGGGTTATGAGTGTCTGACGTCTTCCAACACATTCTTGAATCGCTGGGAAGGTGGCGTTCCTGTATCGTACTCATGTAATGCTGGCTGTTTTGGTTGTATCTCTGAACAGCCGGATGACAGTGGTTTTGTATCACCGCAGACACGGATGAATTTCCGTCCTCGTGTGGACGAGATCGTTGAAGTGATGCTGGAACATCTGAAAACACCTGAATCTATTATTAGCTTCGGACAGGGATGTGAGGGGGAACCTTCCACACAAGCCAAGCTGATTATCGAAGCTATTCGCGAAGTGCGCTCCATTACGGATATGGGGTATATCAACATCAATACCAATGCTGGCTTGAATGATCATATTCGCGGCATTGTGGATGCAGGGCTGGATCTGATGCGTGTGAGTACGATCAGTGCACTGGATGACCATTACAACGCATATTACAAACCTCGTGGATATACACTGGCTAATGTGGAAAAGTCCATGAAGTACGCTGCAGAGCAGGGAGTATATACTTCCATTAACTATTTAATCTTCCCGGGTGTAACGGATCGTGAGGAAGAGATTGAGGCAATGATTGAATTTGCACGCCGCACCAACCTGCGATTGATTCAGATGCGTAACCTGAATATAGACCCGGAGAGCTATTTGGAGTTAATTCCACCGGCAAAGGGCGATATTTTGGGAATGAAGCAGATGCTGGAGATTTTTGCGGAAGAGTTGCCGGATGTTGTCATCGGGTCGTATACGCATGTTCCACCAGCAGGGATGGCTCGCCCTAAAAAGCTGATTACCTCTTGAATGAATTAGATTGCAACCGGGTTTAGGCCGTGTTATAATCTGCTGTGTTGTGCCATTTACTCTGGGTCCGCTTGAGGCTCAGGGCGGAAAGAGGTGAAAGGTAATGAAAGAAGCAATTCATCCTAAATACACGATTGGTCAAGTATCCTGCGCATGCGGTAATACTTTTGAGACTGGTTCGGTTAAAGACGGACTTCGTGTAGAGATTTGCTCCGCGTGCCACCCGTTCTTCACAGGTAAACAGAAGTTTATCGATGCTGGCGGCCGTGTGGATCGTTTCAAAAAGAAATACGGAATCTAATCGTACAATTCCTTGTGAATTGTCTAATTATTGTATCCCAATCACCCCTGCTATTTTGGCAGGGGTTTTTAGTTACTTATGCAGAGAAGCAAGTGGTTTCCATTTTCCAGCCGGTTGCATTTTGGACTACCTTGCGTTATACTATTTCTTACCGTGCTAGATGGGGAGGTAGCGGTGCCCTGTAACTCGCAATCCGCTATAGCGAGGTTGAATTCCTGTTAGAGGTTTTGTCGATGTGAGGTTTGGTCCCTGAACGTGGTGTTGACGGTTGGGTCCTCCGCAATGAGTACTCATGAACCTGGTCAGGTCCGGAAGGAAGCAGCCATAAGTGAGACCACTCTTGTGCCGGAGGGTTGCCTAGCCCGAGCTATTGTTCAGGGGTGCCGCTTGGATCGCAAATATCGATAGCAGGTGCACGGCTTAACTTTTTAAATGTAGAGACCTTTGCATCAGTATGAATGCAGGGGTCTTTTTTGATATGTTGAAAAAAACTGCGCATGAAATGAGTCAGATAAAGTTTGGATTCACTCTGGAATATAGTATAATGGGGTGACGACAACGGACTCGAATGCGAAGTGGAAGGAAGGTAACGCATCATGGAGCATATCGCGTTATACCGGGCGTGGCGTCCTCAGTCGTTCCAGGATATGGTGGGACAACAACATATTATTCAGACCTTGCAGAACGCGATTCGTGAACAGCGGACCTCCCATGCTTATTTGTTTAGCGGTCCCCGAGGGACGGGGAAGACAAGTGCGGCCAAAATATTGGCCAAAGCTGTAAACTGTGAACGCGGACCTGCAACTGAACCTTGTAACGAATGTGAGGCTTGCCGCCGAATTACGAACGGCGCTGTTATGGATGTGCAGGAGATTGATGCTGCATCCAATCGAGGCGTCGAGGAGATCCGTGATCTTCGGGAAAAGGTGAAATATGCCCCTACCGAAGTCCGGCAGAAGGTTTATATTATTGATGAAGTGCACATGTTGACGACAGAGGCGTTCAATGCTTTGCTCAAAACACTGGAAGAGCCGCCGCCACATGTGATGTTTATTTTGGCAACGACAGAACCGCATCGTCTGCCTGCTACCATTATATCGCGCTGTCAGCGATTTGATTTTCGCCGTGTATCTCTGGAAGAACAGACAGCCAGATTGGCTTTGATCTGTGAACAGGAAGGGATGGAAGCGGATCAAGATGCGCTTCAGTACATTGCCCGTCTATCTGATGGCGGGATGAGGGATGCGCTTAGTGTGCTGGATCAAATCTCATCATTTACCGATGGGCGAGTAACGTACCAGCAGGTTATGGATATGACAGGCGGTATTCCTTCAGAACAATTTGCTAAGCTCGCATCCTCCTTGCTCAAAGGGGATGTCGGTCATATTTTGCAGATGATCGAAGGCTTTATGCATGAAGGCAAGAGTGCAGACAAATGTATGGAGAATCTGCTCTATTATTTCCGGGATTTGCTGATGATCAAAATGGTGCCAGATGCGGACAAACTGACGGATCGGGTGTTGAACCCGGAATCGTTTCGAGATATGGCGGAATCGTTTACGAAGGAACAGTTGTTTCAGATGATCGATACGCTGAATCGGTACCAGAGTGAGATGAAATATGCGGTTCAGCCCCAGACATTATTTGAAGTGGCTTTGCTTAAACTGTGTAGTATCCCGGCTTCGGGAGGAGTGGCTTCATCGGCTGGGGTGCCTTCTCCTTCAGCACCTGCTGATGCTGGAGAGATCAACCGATTGAAACAGCAACTTGCTGAGTTGGAGAAAAAGCTTGATCGGGCGCTCAAGAGTGGTCTTTCGGGTGGGGATGCGGCTTCAAATGCTCCTGCACGACCGGCAACACGTGCGCCAATGTCAAGGGCTAACGCCCCGGTGAAGCTTCCAGCAAATTTGGATCAATATATTGCTCGCAAAGGATCTCCCGAATTCGCCGAAATCAGTAAAAAGTGGAGCCAGATTTTGCAACGTGTCAAAGAGGAGAAGGTTACGGTTCATGCCTGGTTTATGGATGGAGAGCCAGTTTCGCTTCTCGAAGATAATGTGCTGGTTGCTTTTAAGAACAACATCCACCGTGAAACGACGGAGAAACAGGCGAATCGTGATGTCATTGAGCGGGTACTTTCCGAACAGCTTGGGCGTCCGGCTCGACTTGTGACGATGATGCTTAGAGACTGGACGGGTGCGATGGAAGGAGCTTCTGAAACGCCAAAGGAGGATTTTAAGCTTGAACCGGAGCATGAAGACGGTGGTTCAGGCGATAAACAGCCTTGGATTGATGAAGCTATTCAGTTATTTGGGGAAGATCTCGTAGTCATTAAAGAGTAGTACATTACGAAGTGATGTGTATAATTTGAGATAACTATATTAAAGGAGATGACGGATATGAATAACATGAACCAAATGATGAAACAAGTGAAGAAAATGCAGGAGCAAATGCTGAAGGCGCAGGAAGAACTCGCGGACAAAACGGTTCAAGGAACTTCTGGCGGCGGAGTGGTAACTGCTGAAGTTAACGGACATAAAAAACTGCTTTCCATTACGATCAAGCCTGAAGCCGTAGACCCGGATGACGTTGAAATGCTTCAAGACCTTGTCATGACTGCTGTGAATGATGCTTTAACCAAAGCAGATGAAATTGCGAATCAGGATATGGGTAAATTCACGGGCGGCATGAAAATTCCGGGGTTATTTTAATATAAACTGATCCTGTCAAAAGGAGACTCAACCGATTGTATTATCCTGAACCGATAGCCAAGCTTATTGATGCCTTTACCCGTCTTCCTGGGGTGGGGCCAAAGACAGCGGCGCGTTTAGCTTTTCATGTGCTTAACATGAAGGAAGATGACGTTATTGATTTTGCCAAAGCGCTCGTGAGCGTGAAGCGTAATCTCCATTACTGTTCTGTATGCTGTAATATTACAGATACGGACCCTTGCCGGATATGTCAGGATAAGTCGAGAGATGTGTCTGTCATCTGTGTAGTCCAAGATTCGAAAGATCTGGTAGCTATGGAGCGGACTAAGGAATTCGATGGGTACTACCATGTGTTGCAGGGGGCGATTTCTCCAATGGAGGGAATTGGTCCGGATGATATACGCTTGAAAGAGCTGTTGACTCGTTTGAGTGATGAGCGGGTAAAAGAATTGATTTTGGCGACAAACCCCAATATTGAGGGCGAGGCTACGGCAATGTATATTTCCCGCCTAGTGCGTCCGTTTGAAATTAGTGTTACCCGTATTGCCCATGGATTACCCGTAGGTGGGGATCTGGAGTATGCAGATGAAGTTACCCTTTCAAAGGCACTGGAAGGACGCAGGGAGATGCGCTAATGTATCTTGTTGCTTGTGAATTTGATAAGAGTGACGTTCTTATAGAAGGCAATCCGATAAGTTGATTATATTGCAAGAGAGAGCCGTGGGCTCTCTCTTTTTTATTTTAAAAGTAAATGTCCAAGTTCTAAGTTTGTCCCTTCCTTGATATGTATGAGAGTGTGCTATACGCATGGAAAAGGGAGGGTGTTTATGTTGATATGGCGAAAAAAACGTAGCTTGGAGGATGGAAGAAAGAGAGAGCTGGCGGAACTAGAGGCGGAGTTGGTTTATGCGGATGTGCAGAAGGCTAAACAAGAGTGGGAACGTGCGATGAGACAGTTTGAGGACGCTCTGGGAGAGGATGAGATCGATTATGCCATCTATGTGCTTGAAGCGGCCGAGAGGAAATACCAAATTCATTTGAAGCGGGCCAAACGGTTGAGCGGTATAGATATGGCTGCTACTGATCGAGAACTTAGTGTGTAATTAAATTAAGGTGGCTGAGTATACAGGTGATTTTATATATAGCTGGAGGTGGAGTGTATGAAGAGTGTTATTCTGGGAAGCATATTGGTTGCCTCTATGTTGGCGCTGCTATTTGTTTTGTTTAGAAAGCGCTTAGGGTTATCAATCTTTGCATCAATCGGAATTCATGTGGTGCTTGCCGCCGCTGGGATATATATCGTAAATTACTCAGGTTGGATAACAGGAGTTTATATCCCGTTAAACCCTGCAACAATAGGTACTGTTACTGTTCTGGGACTCCCGGGGGTCGGTCTGTTGTTGGGGTTGAAAATTTCTTTATTTGGGTAGTTGACTATATAGCGAGATATATGGTACATTATATCTCGTTGCTTTGCTTGCTTGGTTACACACTTTGCTTGAAACAAATGAAGTTAATTATGAACTTCAAAAATAATTTCAAAAAAAGCTTGACCAAAACAAACGAAGTATGATATATTATAAAAGTCGCCGCTGAGACAAATTGGTGACGAAAAAACAAGTTTGATCTTTGAAAACTGAACAACGAGTGAGTAAACATTCTGCTTGCAGAATGGTGTGAAGGTTTTTGGTACATGCCATCTGGATGTATGGAAACTGGAGCGCAAATGAGATTTTTAATCTCGTCAGATTCAAAATGAGCTTATCGCTCTTTTCAATAACTTTATTGGAGAGTTTGATCCT
>NZ_RIAS01000023.1 GCF_003719335.1 Paenibacillus amylolyticus | reverse complement strand
GCCTGTGGGCCAAATATCAATATGAACTTCATAGGTATCACCCCGGTTCTTAATATCTTGCGCCAATGTCTTATAACGTTTCGGTATTCATGAACCCCGAAGGGGTTGTCTGCTGAAATGCCTCTTCGAAATCCACCTCGCAGACCGAGGCTCCAACGGAGCCGCTGCTTGAATATGATGTTATTGGACGGTCATGCCTTCTTCGAATCTACTGCACATTTCTCTTCAATCTCCAATTTTCCCTGAGTTGTATTGGTTTTATGTGTTTTATGTGTTTTATGATATTTCATGGTTCTGATTTTTTATGTCATTTCATTTTCATTGGTCTTCGTTCTCAATATGTCCTTTGATCTTCAATCTCTTTTGATCTTCTGAATGTTACTTGACCTTTTTTAATCCGATTTTAAAATCGCTTGTGTCCTTCAATGTCTTTTGATCTCTTCCTTTATCTATTTTTGATCTTTCAATTCTTTCATCCCATCCATTCAAGGTTTTTAATCCATTGCAAGTCTGTTCCAATAACGTTATTGTGTTCACGACGTCCCACCACCTTAAGCCCGAAGGGCGGCCGCGATGCGATTAGGTGGTGCGGATGTGTCCGGCTGATCCAGCTTCCCCGAACTCTGAAATGCCTCTCTGAATCCTCTTCTTACTCCGGCCGGACCGAGGGCGAATGCCCGATGCGTGAACATGGTGTTAGCAGATGCCTCTGTCTTCTTCGAAAAACATACACTTCACTCTTCTCTACTCATATATCAATTCTTTACCAAAGTTCTAAATTTATTTGTTTCCTTAGCACTAGCTTCTACCTAAACCTCTGTCAGCTTCAATTTGAAGTTGCGTGGTTGTAGGTCCCATATATTCTTTTGCTGTTCTTAGAATATTTTTATCGTTACCTAATATCTCCAATACTGTTACTGAAAAAATGCTATTTATAAAGTAACCGTCATTGCAATTAGATATTTCTTCAAAATAATCAAATATACTTTCTATTAGCTGTGTGTTTTTATTTTCTTTTAATAGCAAAATTATTTCTGGCATGAAGATACCTTCGATTATGACAGTTACTAAGATCTCACCGTGTTCATCAATTGATTTCAAAAAATCATTTGTTGTTTCAGGCAAGAACATTAACATATCTCTTAGAAATTCATCTGTTTGTTTGTTGATGACTTCCAACTCCTCTATTCATGCAGCTTATATTTAGAAACTCAAGTTTTTCAATCATTGTTTTCACATCGCTCTTACAGAGGTTTCTGCTAACATCATATCTATGAACTTCGTATAAACCTCTCATTTGAACCTCATATGCGAACTACATCTAATATAACCCAATTTGTTCCATCCGCGAAGTGACAAATAGAGAAAAGCAGTCCCACAACTGCGTCGTTTGTTAGTACGAACTAACAAGCATATCTACAGTTACAATGGGACTGCTAAGGCTTATTTAGATCTTTACTGCCTCATACCTAAAATCTTACTCCCTACTCCTAAACCTTACTTGCCACCGACACTCCATACCACGCGCTCGCTCATGGCTTTGTGCTGGGCGATTAGGCAGAGCTCTGCTGCTTTAAACGCGTGTTCCTGTGTCATTCCGGTCTCAGTACGTTCGAGACAATCGCGGATGAGCTGACCGAAGAATGGATAACCGACCTTGCCTTTGACGTTGTATCTGAACTCACCCTCATGGTTGACCAGATATACCTGATCCCCTTCAGGCTCGCGTGCAATATCGATGTACTTGCGTAGCTCGATGTAACCGTCTGTGCCGAGAATCACGGTACGGCCATCGCCCCAGGTTCCAAGACCGTCCGGTGTGAACCAGTCTACGCGGAAGTAGCCGGATGCCCCGTTATCACCGATCAGGGAAGCTTCGCCGAAATCCTCTAGTTCGGGGTACTGTGGATGATTGAAATTGTTGACTCTGCTGAAAGCTACCTGTGCATCACTGCACGACGCAAAAGTCAAGAACTGTTCAATCTGGTGACTGCCAATGTCACAGAGAATGCCGCCGTATTGCTCATGGTTGAAGAACCAATCTGGTCGGCCGCCCGCGTTCAAGCGGTGTGGCCCTGTGCCCATGACCTGTACTACTTTGCCGATGGCTCCTTGTTCAATGAGCTGCCCCGCATAGATGGCACTTTCCACATGCAAGCGTTCACTGTAATACACCATGTATTTTTTGCCCGTACGCTTCACTTCTTCACGTGCCAAGTCTAGTTGTTCCATCGTGGTGAACGGGGCTTTATCCGTAAAATAATCTTTACCTGCCGCCATCACTCTCATGCCAAGTGGCGCACGATCTGATGTAATGGCTGCGCTCGCTACCAGTAGCACCTCTTCATCTGCAAGCACTTCAGCTTCCGATGCGGCAACCTGTGCCTGCGGGAACTGTTTGCGGAATGCCTCCACCTTGACCGGGTCCGGGTCATATACCCATTTGAGTGTAGCTCCAGCATCCAGCAAACCACCAACCATACCATAGATATGTCCGTGATCTAATGCTACAGCTGCGATAGTGAACTCTCCCGGTTCACAGACAACTTCTTTTGTTACACTTTTGGGTGCATAGAACATTCCGTCTTTCGCCATGTTATCCCATCCTTTTCTTTATTGCATTTAATGTATTTTGATCAAGCCTTTTGATATCCCAAAACCCATCAATACGTTTGACTTTTCATTTACACAGAAACGGAGAGGACAGAAAAAACCTGGAAAAGCGAAGCGCTCGCCTGAAAGCTTTCTACAAGAAAGCTACATCGGAAGCATACACTGTTCACTGGAATTCCCCTTGCTATTGGGAATCAAAAAAATCCGGGGATAACAGCGATTGAAAGATTATTCTGTCATCAGAGTGTTCCGTGTAAATCTCTAGTTGAACTTATTTACATCATTTAAAAGTCTGGCTCAGATCGGCAGGCTGACCGCCCGCATATGCTTTGTCTTTCTTCGTAGTTGAACTGGCAATCCGCTCCTGCAAGTGCTCGTAGAACAAGTCTTCATTGATCGGCAGATCGACCCAGTTATCTGTCCAAGTGGAGAGCAGCATCGCGTTGGATAACGTTAAGCCGTGAATGCCGTCCTGACCGGGAGCAATCAATGGTGCCCCTGTGCGAATCGCATCAACCCAGTTGCGGATTAACCCTGGATGACCTGTCTCAATGCCTGTAATCGGCACATCGCATTTCCAGCATTCCGGCTGTCCGAATCCGCCGGTAAAACGTTGATTGAACTCTGGCTCCGATTCGCGCAAGCGCCAGAAGGTGAGTTGTCCGTCTTCGATGACGATTTTACCGCGGTCGCCGCTAACCTCAAAGCGGTTTGTTCCTGGTGCTTCACCCGTGGTGGTTACAAACACGCCGGTCGCTCCGTTTTCATATTCCACATAGGCGGTCACGTCATCTTCCACTTCAATGTTCCGGTATTTGCCGAAGGAGCAGAAGGCACGCATACGCACAGGCATCATGCCAATCGTCCACTGCCACAAGTCCAACTGGTGCGGGTCTTGATTAATCAAAACGCCGCCGCCTTCGCCTGCCCATGTTGCACGCCAGCCGCCGGAATCATAGTAACTCTGGGAGCGATACCAGTTCGTAATGATCCAGTTGGTACGCCGCACCTCGCCAAGCTCACCTGAGGCAATCAAATCTCGCAGCTTGATGTACAGCGGGTTGGTGCGCTGATTGTACATGATGGAGAACACTTTACCGCTTTCCGCAGCAGCTTCGTTCATCTCCCGTACCTGTTTTGTATACACACCCGCCGGCTTTTCGATCATTACATGCAGGCCATGCCGGAATGCCTGAATCGCTTGTTCGGGATGATCATAGTGTGGCGTGGCAACAATGACGGCATCAATCGTTCCCGAAGACATCATCTGCTCCGCATCCTGCCAATACGTTACGGTAGACGGAAGGTTACTCGTTACCCAGCTCTCCATCTCTTTTCTCACATCACATACAGCTACCAATTCTGCACCCGGTACTTCTCCAGCCACCAATGTTCTGGCATGTGACGCCCCCATGTTTCCAATGCCAATAACCGCTACTCGAACGATACTCATGCTTGCTCCTCCTCGTTTACGCGACGCTCAATTTCTGCAAAAACGTCTGCAAAATGCTGCAACATCGCTCTGGATTCCAAAGTTCCGCTAAAATCTTCTATGCCATAATAACCGTCGTAGCCAACTGCTCTCAGATCACGTACCATCTGCACCCAGTCCACCATACCTTCCGTCAGCGGAGCCCAGTGGCATTGCCAAGATGTGCTTAGCGATTGTCCAGAGTCACTTCTCGCAGTCAACGCCTTCTGATCGGGTGTAATCCCGACTTCCTTCTTGTACCACCCTGCATTTTTCACGTGCACATGGGCGAGATACGGACCAAGCAGTTCAAGTCCCATTCGGTGGTTTTCATACCCTTCGTGCACCATGTTGCCCGGATCATAGAGTACTCCGACATGCTCAGGGTCAAGAGATTGTACAAGACGATAGGCTAGAGAAGCCGTTGGCGCAATCGTTTGATGATGCGTTTCAACGACGGCCTTGATGTTATACTGTTTCGCTATATCCTGAACTTCGTTTAGATAACGAACGCCCTTCCCGTACAATTCGGGATAAGCTGTACTCCGGTCATAACCCGGAACACCCACACGCATCATAGAAGCACCAAGTGTAGAAGCGGCCTGGAATGCTTGCTCGGTTGCAGTCATATCCCCACAATTCAGATACGGCACAAGGGCAATAGACTTTCTGTCATGAGCCTTGGCTGCTTCCCGAAAAACAGGAATTTGTTCCTGCCACCTGTCCGGATCGATGGAGCAGCGATTATTTCGCCAGTACGAAGGTTGTTCAGACACAGCATCCTCCGGTATGCCACGAAATCTCCACTCGATTCCAGCGATACCCGCTGCCGCCGCTGCGGAAGCCAGCTCATTAGCATCCAGATCAGGGACAGCAACGGTGAATATGGACAGTTTCATGTTCTTGAACCTCCCCTTTATGTAAACGCATTCATTTTATGTCGTAAACGCATTGTATCACTCTCTCGATCACTGCCATAGTGCCTAACGCAAACAGATGAATGACAGATAACAAACCGCGCATATTCCCCATTCAGAGATAACGTTTCAAGCCGTAACGATGCCTCAGAAAACAAAAAAGCATCTCTAGATCAGAAATGAGTTCTGTTCAGAGACACTTTTTATATTGAATGATATTCTATTGTTGTCCAAGCAAACTTGTCCATACAAACACGATCTATTCCCGATCAAAAAAAACATGCTCGGCCTGCAATTTCCCATCTTCTGCCGTCATAATTCCGAACGAAAATCGCTTCTGAAATCGGCGGTCCGTAGGTGAACCCGGATTAAATACAAGTAAACCATCTACGGTGTGCATCACCGGGATATGGGAATGCCCATAGACTACCGCATCCAGCTGCTCTCCAGCAAAGGTCTGAATGGCGTTCTGCTCTGTGCCGTTTGATCCACGATGACCATGCACAAGTCCAATCCGTAACCCTTCCGCTTCAACAATTCGGGAGAAACCAATCTTCTCTCCAATCTCGGATGGGTCCGTGTTACCAGCTACGCCTTCGACCGGAGCGTAATGGCTTAGCAATTCATACACACTCCAGTCTGACCAATCACCCGCATGGAGAATGAGGTCTGCACCAGTCAATGCGTCAACCAATGGTGCTGGTAACGTTTTTGCTTTTTTCGGTAGATGCGTGTCGGAGATAACAATGATTTTCATGTGACAACCGCCTCCCTTAGTTCGACTTCTGATTCGTCTCTAATTGTGAAGCCTGAATCCGCTCGGTACTAGTCCGTTCCATATCTTCAAGCGTAATCGTCGCAAAAAACTGCTCCACTTTTGATTCAGCAATCTGATACAGATTGGTCAGCAGTCCATCCATTTGAAGGCCTACTTCACAATTGGGATTACAATTGCCATGGATCGGGAACAATGGTCCTTCATCCTTGGCTGCCTCATAAACCATGGCAAGTGTAATTTCACTCGCTGGCTTTGCCAAATAAAATCCTCTAGTGCCTGGTGAAGAATTGACTAATCCTGCCTTTTTCAGCCCTCCCAGAATACGTCTGACAACGACAGGATTGGTGTTTACGCTGCCCGCAATTTCAGCAGACGTGATTCGTTCAGGCGCGCTGAGAGACAGTAACAACAAACAATGCACACTGACCGAAAAATGAGTACTCATGATTAACCACCTTTTTTAATATAATCCCGGATGTTCAAGCCTTATTCCGTAAACAGATCCTTTTCGGGACGTGCTCTGACTTTGAGTTGTCGCACAGTATACTCCAGTTGCTTCACGATGTCATCCAGTTGTTTGCGATCAATCTTATTCGGGTCATCGACAGGTTTGACCGAATTTTTGAGGTCACGAATGGTCAATTGCTGCTCCTGCCATTTATCCATTAAGTCCGCAATATTCGCATAAAAGCGCTCGTAATCCTTAATCACCAGATCCAGGTATGCATCTACCTCGTCCGGGTCATAACCACGAAGTTTATAATTAAACTGCTTCTCATGAATTGATAAAGCATCCAGCTGTACACCCAGTTGTTTGAACAATTGTCTCTGTTTGTCCAATCTTCGTTTCATATGTTCATCCATCTTGACAACCCTCCATTATAGCCAAGCAACGGTTCCATTCATACGAAAAGAACACACGGCAATTTCTCTCTCTATTTTTTATAACACATAATGCATCGAATATAAAACGAAACAGCCCTCTCCCGTGCAAAATGATTGCTTCGCTTGCTTTTCGGGTAAGAAGTCACTACAACCCCTCAAGCGGGAAAGGAGCATGTCCTTATGAGTACATTAACACAAGAACAACGTAAAGAATTGCAGCAAGCCCTGCTGGAACAGCGTGAGGATCTGCAACGTCATTTTGAATCCAGTATGGAGGATGGCGCACCGGCAGAGTCGTTAAAAGATTCTACAGGCGAACTATCCTCTTACGATAATCACCCGGCAGATGCGGGAACAGAAACGTTTGAACGCAGTCGTGATCTCGCAATCGACGATACACTAACCGAAGAGTTTAATCAGGTCAATGAAGCCCTCGAACGTATGGATGAGGGTACATATGGAACCTGTGTTACATGCGGCAAAGAAATCCCTTTTGAACGGCTGCAAGCTATACCTTATACCGCTTATTGCATCGATGATACTCCAAACCGGAATATAAGCAATGACCGCCCTGTTGAGGAAGAGGTCATGACGATGCCACCGAGTGGTGCCGGGGAAGTGAGACAGCGTAATGCGGGCAAGTTTGACCATGCCGAAGCATGGGAAGCTGTTGAGGACTATGGTACATCCAATTCCCCCGCGATGGCCGCCAAACGAGATGTGAAGGATTACGACGAGAACATGTAAGTAACACGAAAAGCATCTCAAGTCCAAGTTAATCAAGTGATTCAGACATCTTATGATTCAGCAGCCTCGACATTGGATCTGATGGAATCAAACCTGTCGCAATATGACAACAAAAAGCCGCCATTAGCGGCTTTTTTGCTGTAACTCCATGCTACCCCATTGCGCTGTCTTCCTAATCTCACTGAATTGACGTCATTACGATGAAATGCGATTTGTCCTGTGTTCTAGACGAGGAAGAATACCCTGTTCATTTCGATTTCACTCAGCTATCCGTCTGTAGACTCCGAGGCTTTAGATTCTGAAGCCTTCCGTTTGGCAGCAGGTTTCAATTTGTTCGCTGTACTAGATGTTTTGGTTGTTATGTCAGATGTTGTAGACGCCTCTGAAGGTACCTTTGTAGGTGCCTTGGAAGCAGACTCTTTTTCTTTTTCTTTTTCTTTTTCTTTTTCTTTTTCTTTTTTCTGCCCAGCCGCCTTTTTCTTTTTTGTCCCGGAATCAGCTTGCGGTGCAGCTTGAACTTCTTTGGACAGCGCCGTGAACAGCTGAAAAACCTGATGGTCTGATTTCTGTTCATCCTTGGTTAAATACGGTTTGCACAGCTCCACAATCTTCTGATATAACTCCTCTACTTCATCCGCCGTAGCGTACAGCGTCATATCCGAGATAAAACGTTTCTCCTGACGATCATGCTCTGCATGATTCATAAAGCGCTGTCGGCTCTGTTCGAACATTTCGTTCAGCAACTTTAGCGTTTCGGAGCGAAAAACCTGCTTCAACGGTGAATTCTCATCCTCTTCATCCTTGTGACGAAGGTGGATTTCACCCGAGAAGGGTTCATAATATTTTGCGATAATGCCGTTGATTTCGCGAGTGGACACCATGCTTAGAAGACCGATTTTCTCCAGCTTTTTCACATGATAATGCACCTTCGCAGGCACCTCTCCCATCAGATCCGCAATTTCCTTCACGGTGGAAGGTCTGCCCTGGCGGTTAAACATATTCATAATCTGTATCCGATACGGATCAGAATAAATTTTAATCTCTTCAATTGTTGAGAGCACTTTATGTTGCTGCATATCCGAATCCTCATTTCCGGGGGACCTGCCTGCCCTTCGTTCCCTATATTATACCGTTCAGACAGGACTGTGGTCAAAAGGATGTATACTTACATCTCCCGCCGAAAACTTTTGCTGGTAAGCAGTAATAACGCAGACAAACCGAGCAGCACGCCAAATAGTATGAACAAGGCCGGCATCGAAAACCAGTCAGCCAGAACACCGGACAGCAGGCTGCCTAGTGGTGAAACACTTAATACCAGCATGCTTTGTAGCGCAGATACTCTCCCGAGCATATGGGCAGGTGTCACTTCCATCAAATAAGATACGAGTGGCGTTGTAGCAAGCGGAATGCCTAAGCCCATAAGCAGACAGAACACCCCTGCCGTTGGGAGCTGGTATGACGTCATATAAGCCGGAAGAGCAGTCATGGCGTACCCGAAACCAAGCATAACAATGCCGGTGATAACCAGTACACTTTTGCGATACCGAGTCCCCTGTTGCGACATCCACAGACCGCCAAGCACGATTCCCCCAACTAAAAGTCCACTAAGCAGACTTAATCCCCAAGCACCTGCTTGCAGTGTTTCCATCACGTAAGGTGTACGCAACACATTAAATGGCATCAGGCAGAAGTTAACCCAAGCAAATAATACGGATGAGACCAGTAACAAAGCATGTTTACGTAGAAAATGAAAAGCATCCGCCATCTCGGAGATCAGACTCCTGGCGCCAGATGACATGGCTCGTGGTGACATCCATTCAGGATAGTCCACCCGGCTCATCAAGATTGCGCTCAGTGCAAACAACGCGGCGTCAATCCAGATGGTCCACGCAATACCTACGGTTGCAATTAAAGCGCCTGCCGCAGCTAGCCCCGCCAGTTCAGCCAATCGAGTGGCCGAAGAGGTCATCGCGTTACCGGAAAGCAACATGGACTGAGGGAGTAATCTGGGAACACTGGACACCTCGGCAGGTGACGTGAAACATTCCAGCAAGGAGTTCAAGATCGTGAATAGGAATAAGTGCCAGACTTCAAGCTGACCCAGAGCGAATAAAAGTGCTGTAAGTCCAACCATTACTCCGCGTCCGGTATTCGTCATGACGATGACTTTTTTGGGGGATAACCGATCCACGAGTGCACCGGCGAACAGCCCAAACAGAATATTCGGTAAAAAGTTAACGGCTAGCAGTGTGCCCATCAGTACCTTCGAGCCGGTTAAAATGTACACCATCCAGCTATACGCAATCGAATCAATGGAATCTCCAAAGCGGGACACCATTTTACTCAATATGAATTGCATATATGGCCTGATTCGAATTAATTCTCCCAAGCCTTGTTTCCCCGCCACAGCACCCTCGTTCATCATTGTTCCACTCCTCAACGTTAAAATATTTTTCATGTTAATATTATTTTAACGAAGTTTATGCAAAAATCAATACAAACGTGAAAATATTTTTAACGTTGTTTCTTAATGATTTTTTTAACGGCAAATATTTATAAAAATATCAGGCCTGACTATCCATCCTGATTGCTCTAGCTTAACCACACAAAAAAGACTCTCATCGTCATCGATGGAGTCCTAATTCATCTCTAATTTTAAATTTTCAACCTAAGAGGTTGAGGTCTGGAGATCATTGCACTACAGCTTCAGCAGTTGTTTAAATCGGACTTCGATCCACAAGCACCCGCTGACGTTTGCGCGCAGACTCCAGACAGGCATCAATCACACGCATGTTCAAAATGGTGTTGTCCGGACCGAATGGCAACGCTTCTCCTTCAAGAGCTGCCATCGCAAACGTTTCCACCTGAAGCACATAGGAGTTGGATACCGAAACTCGTTCCTCCCTACTGACGGAATCCGTATGAATGATGATCTGAGGCGGAATATCACTATTCTCCCAGCCGAACACTTTAGGCAGCTCAATACGTCCTTCCGTTCCGAGAATCTCCATCTCAGCCCGTCCTGACGCCCACATACCGCAATCAAAGGTCAGTGCCACTGAGTTCGGAAACTCAATCAGCCCTGAAGCCATCATATCCACACCATCATGTTCCTCTGAAAATAAGGCATGAACCGTAACGGCTTCTGGCTCTTGTCCCAGATACATCCGTGCCGCAGAAATCGGATATACGCCGAGGTCAAAAATAGAACCGCCACCCATATGTTTTTTGAATCTCACATTGTCTTTGTCATCTGCGGTATTACATGTAAAATTACCATGAATCGCTCTGACCGTTCCAATCTCGCCACTCTCGATAATCTCCTGCACCCGTCTGTGCTTCGGATGATATCGATACATGATGGCTTCCGAGAATAACACCCTATGACGTTCACATGCCTCTATCATCTCTATGGATTCCTTTGCATTCAGAGCCGCTGGTTTTTCACAAAGCACATGTTTTCCCGCCTCGGCAGCTTTAATCGTCCACTCTCGATGTAAATGGTTTGGCAACGGGATATAAACGGCCTGGATATCCGGATCAGCAATAAGTTCCTCATAACTGCCATACGATCTGACAATGTCCATCTCTTCAGCCAGAGCTGCTGCCTTTTCCTTCGAGCGGCTGGCAATTGCCAGTACTTCACCGCGTTCAGACTGCTGAATTGCAGGAATAATTGCATTTTTGGCAATCGTTGAAGTACCCAGTACACCCCACTGCAGAGGTCTGTTCATGCTCATCTTCCTTTCATACCGTAATTATCCGCTTCTGCCTTGTGCAAAATGCCAAGACAACGATCCAGATCAGCTTTCACCTGTTTCTTGTATAACTCTGCTTTGGCCGCACCATCATCTGTGAAGTGATAAAGAACGATCTCCTGAAAATCAACTTTGGGATCGTTTCCCTTTAATTTTTTGGTTCGATAAAAGATACCCTGCTGCACCAGCTCATGTAATGCCCGATATACCTCACTTTGGGGAGGTACATATCCGTAATCTTTGAATTCCTGCTTCATCGCTTCCAACATCTCGTAACCATAACCCCTATGTTGCTCCACCATCGTGATAAGATAAACTTTGATAAATGCCCGCTGTGCAATCATAAAAGCCATGAGCTTTCCCTCCTGTCAGAACCTGTCTATCTCTCATTATAAAACATATGTTCTGATCCTGCCATCTTGATCCTGATTTCACTCTTGTAACGTGTTCTTATGGAGAGTAAGCAGGATAAAGAGATTAAATGTAGGAGGGCTGATGTAAGAAAGCACAGCTCTTATTATTATGAATTTTTCACATGATGAAACAATCACCTTTGGATCGAAGCAATCGTTTTATTGGCTTGAGTGTGCTTCGGTACAACGCCTACGATCCATTTTCCCCATTTAAAACGCGAGATCAGCCAGGTCAGCACACAAGATACGGTCAGTGCCACAATCCACGTTACAATCATGCGTATCGCGGGATTCCATCCCCACGCCACATACAACCATTCGTCTGGAATGTAACTGTAACGAAGCACCAGCATGTGCATCAAATATCCACCATAGGACATGCCGCCGATCCATCCCAGCCAGTAGAGAACGCGATGGTGATGAAGCTTACTAGCTAATTGATACATCACCATGATGGAGGCAATCAGGAACAGAATCATATCGGGCCTGATCAGGCTGACGGTATAAAATCGGATTTGAATTCCTTCGGGTGTCTGAAACTCCAGCATTAATAGATACATAAACCGTAGACCTAAGATCATAAACACCAGCCAGTAGACCCAGCGCAAACGTTCAATCCATTCTTTCCAGCGCTGTACCGAAAGTCCCGCCGCAGCGCCCAGTACAAAATAAAAAAAGAAATAGATGAAATTACGGTCTGCATAGGTTGTAAACGCATCTGTGAGAACGGGGATTTGCAGCCGCTCCATCCAGCCGGCAATGTTCCTTAATTGATCCGCCAAGATGAGAAATACGACACCCGAGATCAGTAAAGCGATCATTCTCCCCTTGGCTTGGTAACGGTGAACCACGTACCGGATTCCGCGCAAAAATAATGGGAAAAACACATAAAACTGAATGAGCATAATAATGTACCAGAAATGCGAAGCCGTTTTACCCGTCACCAGCTTCAGAGCGAGGTCAGGAATGTCCTGCCAGCCAAATGCTGCCCAGTTACGCGGGGCAAGTACAAAATAAATGAGTGACCAGACCACATAGGGCAAGATGACATCCATGACTCTTTTCCGCATAAACCGGCCGTAATGGAGCTTATCACCTGTGTTGTAGAACAGCACCATCCCGGTAATAAATATAAAAAGTGGCACAGCGAACTTCGCTAACATCAGTAACAAGGCCAGCACAACGCCATCCTGAAGTCCAACCTGAGGAACCAGCGAATAATGAGCAATCGAATGTTGCAGTACAACCGCTGCAAAGGCCAAGCCTCGTAGTGTTTCTATTTCAGTAATTCGTTCTTTGCGAGGCAAATCACTCAACCTACCTTTCTTGTTTATCCTTGCAAAATCAAAATAAAAAACGATGACCATCCATTGGAGGTATGTAAAACGAATGTCAGACAAATCATCCAGTATACCTGAATCCAAAACGGTTCAACAACATCTGGCGATTGCTTACCACCGTAAACGCACACAGATTAATGAGCAGACCTTCCAAGCTACTACCGGACTTATCACTTTTCTCAGTCTCCTGTTGCTTGTGATTGGCCTCGCGCTGGCGGTGCTTCTGTATGTATTGTTATTCCCTGTCTGACCATGTGAAAAACAATATTCGGATCTTATCATTACAAACCCAATGCAAACCTGAAACAGCCAACCCCCGTATGAGTACAAAAACCGGTCTCCTCAGCGGAGACCGGCTGCAGTCCTTGTTATCGTTCATAGGCATCATTCCTATTTCAAAGACTCGATTCAAATGAGCTAGCATGTGTTCTAGGGTGTTAATTTATCGTTTTTTTTACAAAAAGGTGTTGTTGCCGAAACGAGCGGCTTTGGTCTGCGCTTCCAGCCGACGTTCTTCCATATCGAGATCCGGACGGGCATCAGCAGTATTCACATCTTCACCATGCACAGGATCGATGTTGGAATGAGTCTGACGGTTAAGGTTAAACACATCGTATACCGCGCCGTCCCGATCCGATGAGTCAACGAGCAACAGAATTTTACCATGCTGCACATACTCCTCATATTGTCTCGCATCCTCTTCTGGAATTCCCAGTCCTACAAGTCCACCAACCAATCCGCCGGCTCCTGCACCTACAGCCGCACCTGTAAATGCTGCGGCAATAGGTCCTGCAGCCAGAATCGGGCCAATCCCGGGAATAGCCAATGCCCCAATGCCAGCAAGCAAACCTGCTACGCCTCCAAGTACACCACCTGTAGCCGCACCTGCTGCTACACCCTCCGGTGCTTTTGTACCTGTCTCTTCCCGAATAGCCTTCAGCTCATCTCTGTCCTGCGTCACGACAGATATTTCATCCGATGTAAATCCTTCGGCTTTCAAACTTTCAATCGCCTCAGATGCCTCACGCTCTGTATTAAACACACCTACGATTTTCTTCTTCATAGTGAATACCTCCTCATAAATTTGAGTGGTTCGCTATGTTATTACCCGTCATTCTTTCTTTCAAACGTTTCTGGGCCAATGATTATATGCATAAATACTAATTTAGGACAAAAGAACGAATGCCCGTGGGCAAAGAAAATGACGAGATCATCCAGAGAAAAAATTGGAAACAGCGATGCTGCGGAATGATCCTTCTCAGAATGAAATTTTGCGTCTGATGCATATGCTCCGTCTTGATTATCGGATCTCCGCCGACGAGAGAGGGCATACAAGACAAGGCGAGAATACAGCGTTCAGCAGGGTTATTCTGTCATCAGACTTAGGATAGACATTTTCAGTTTGACTAGTATTGATTATCAACAACCCGCTTATCAGGTTGTTCGCGGTTTCGCCCGGTTGGTTGCGATCGCTTCAAGCGGATTGTCAGGCCAGTAATGTTTCGGATATCGCCCTTTTAAATCTTTCTTAACCTCGAAATAGGTCTCACGCCAGAAATTGGCCAAATCTCTTGTGACCTGCACAGGACGTTGCGCTGGAGATAACAGATGCAACGTGACCGGCACGCGACCACCCCCGATGTGAGGGGTCTCTTGCTGTCCAAACATCTCTTGTAATCGAACAGCCAGGATTGGATCCTCCGGATTACTGTAATCCACGGGAATACGAGAACCACTTGGAACCTGGATATGAGTTGGAGCCTCTTCATCCAGCTGCTGCCGCTGCGTCCAGCTAAGTCCGCCCAAAAGTACATCATGCATGGACAATTTCTTCAGATCAGCGGCCGAGCGCATTCCTGCCAGATACGGTGCAAGCTGTTCCTCCAGCTCATCCGTTACATGATCTTCAATCAGATCAGGCCAGTCTGGCATGTGCAGATGCAGAAAACGCATGCGCTCCGCAAGTTGGCGCGATGTTTTACTCCAGGGCAGGATGTCCAATCCTTCCAGTCGTATCCCCGACAATAGTGCTTCCAGCACCTGATCTTCCGGTGGCTGTGCAATCGTGCTTTCTTTGATGATTATTGCTCCGATGCGCTGCCGCTTATGTGCCCGCACACTTCTGGTCGTGCGATCCCAAGCCACCAGCACCTCCTCGTGCAACAGATGCTGTGCTGCACGCAGCATCGCCTGCTCCTGCACCGGCGCAGCCAGCAGGATACGCGCATCTGCCCCCTGGTCGTCGGCCTCGGCTGCGACCAGATAGGCGGAACGGCTCAGCGACTCTGCCCCCGCGAGCCGCACCCCGCGGCCGCTGCTCAGCAGATAGCGGCCATCCTCGCGGCGCTGCCCGATCCGGTCCGGATACGCAAAGGACAGCAGCAGCCCGCAGCTGTCCTCATCCGGCCGCACCGGATCGGCCGCCGCGTTGCCGAGCGCCGAGCATAGCTGGCGGCTCTCCTGCAACATGCGCCGCACGGCAGCGCCGTCTGCGCCAGCCGCTGCCGTCGGCGCCCTCCCGCTGCTGCCTGCGGCCAGCAGCGCTTCTACGCGCGGGCGCAAATCCGTGCCCGCGCCGCCAGCACTTGCGCTGCTGCTGCGGAGGCCTGCCGGCTCCTGCAGCAGCGCCGCCAGCGTGCTGGCGTAGCTGGCCAGCCCAAGCTCCGCCGCGCGGAGCAACATGCTGGCCAGCCGCGGATGAACGCCAAGTGTGTTCATCCGCCGCCCAAAGGGCGTGAGGCGGCCTGCGTTGTCCAGGCCGCCCAGCTGGCGCAGCAGCGCCTGTGCCTGAGCGTAAGCCGCATCAGGCGGGATGTCCAGCCAGCTCAGCTCAGCTGGGGACTGGACACCCCACGCGGCAAGCTCCAGCGCCAGCGGCGCAAGATCCGCGGAGGTGATCTCCGGGCGTGCTGCTTCAGGCAGCGCGCCATGAGCCTCCTCGCTCCATAGCCGGTAACACACCCCCGGGGCAATACGCCCCGCACGTCCGCGCCTCTGATCAGCGGACGCCTTGGAGACCGGCTGTGTGACAAGCCGGCTCATGCCCGTCCTTGGCGAGAAAGCCGACGCCCGGCTGAGTCCGGCATCCACGACCACTTTTACTCCCGGAAGAGTCAGACTCGACTCCGCAATGGAAGTTGACAGCACAACCTTGCGCCAGCCACCCGCCGCAGGCCGGATGGCTTCATCCTGCTTCTCGGCTGACATACTGCCATACAGGGTATGCACAAGAACCTGCGGAGGAAGAGATGCTTGCAACAGTTCCCTTTCCGTACGATGAATCTCTCTTGCCCCGGGAAGAAAAACCAAAACATCCCCCTGTTCTTCACTCAATGCCCGAATAATGGTACGAGCCGTCCAGCTCTCCAGTTCAACAGCGGCAGGCTTCGCGACATATTTCGTTTCCACTGGAAACGTGCGTCCTTTACAATGCACAACCTGTGTATTTTCGCCTAGCATACGACAAACCGGTTCCGGGTCAAGCGTTGCCGACATGACCAGCAGCTTCAGATCAGGCCGCAACATGGCCCGCGATTCCAGCGCCAAAGCCAGCCCCAAATCCGCGTGCAGGTGTCGTTCATGAAACTCGTCAAAAATGATCATCGCCGTATCTTCGAGTTCCTGATCCTGCTGCAGCATACGCGTTAATACGCCCTCAGTGACCACTTCGATTCGAGTAGCCGGGCTTACCCGGGTATCCATTCGTACGCGGTATCCGACCGTTTCTCCTGCTTTTTCACCCAGCGTTGCTGCCATTCTCGATGCGGCTGAACGAGCAGCGAGTCTCCGCGGCTCCAGCATAATGATTTTTTTGCCATCCAGCCAAGGCTGCTCAAGCATCGCTAGTGGCAC
Organism: Paenibacillus amylolyticus; assembly: GCF_003719335.1. Classification (GTDB taxonomy): domain Bacteria; phylum Bacillota; class Bacilli; order Paenibacillales; family Paenibacillaceae; genus Paenibacillus; species Paenibacillus amylolyticus_D. The sequence continues at coordinate 50,377 of NZ_RIAS01000023.1, read as the reverse complement.
AACCGTTGTCTTCCCGGCTCCCGGTTCAGCAATCAAAACACCTGTGTCCTGGTCACGGAACAACTGCTGTACCTCCGGAATAATCGCTTGTATTGGTAAATCAGTGTACATATCATCGCTCCTAATGCATATCTTACCGTTTCAATATCATTCTATAAGTTCAGTATTCGAATGTTAGCATTATAACAAAAAAAGCCGTCCCGAAGGAACGACTATCCGACATCCATGACTTTTGACGATATCACTTAAACTCATCCAGTCACCTAAGTACTCAGCTACGAGCTAGGGCGTGTCTTGAAACCTACTGAAGTGCATCTTTTCCCCCTTTTCGCCCCCTGCTACGTCACTTTTCCTTGCTTGGAACGAAAATCAGCAAAATCTGCTTTCTCCGCGTTTTCAGACACGCCCTAATCATTTGGGTATAACCCGTTACGGTCTAATTTGATTAAGCCCCTATCTCTTACCAGATCAACTTAGCAGAGACTCCGCACCATCGATCACAATCTCTGCTCCAGTAATATGTTTGGATGCCCCGGAAGCGAGGAAGCTAACCAGATCCGCAACGTGCTCGGGCTGTCCGGGTCCATCCGCGAGCGGCTGCTGTCCTTCCGGGAATTCCATCGGGATGATAATATCCTGAAGGTCATCTGTCTTGATTGTACTTTGATCAATATTGGTAGCAATCGCGCCTGGACAGATCACGTTGACTCTGATCTTGAACTTCGCCAGCTCCAAAGCCGCCATTTTGGCAAAAGCCACCTGTCCTGCTTTTGACGTACTATACGCCGACATGCCGAAGCTGGAGAAACGCTGATTCCCATTGATCGAGCTCGTAATAATAATGCTGCCGCCGCCGCGTTTTTTCAGATGTGGGAGTGCATATTTAACGGTGAAAAATGTGCCGTCCAGGTTCGTCGTAATAATCTGCTTCCAGTCCTGCACCTGAATTTCCTCGATTGGAGCCGATACCCCGTTAATGCCCGCATTGGCAAAAACGATATCCAGCCCTCCAAACAATTCCACCGTTTCCAGTACAGCTTTTTCAACCCGCGCCGGATCGGAAATATCCACATCGAATGCTCGTGCAGCCCCTTCATGGTTCGCATTAATCTCGGCTTCTGTCTTCGAAATGCGATCATTCACCAAATCGAACAACGCCACATGCGCCCCTTCATTCGCCAGCTTGAGTGCCGTGGCCTTGCCGATTCCCGAGCCAGCTCCTGTAATGATAGCCACCTTACCTTGAAAAGGTAATCTGTTACTGTGTTGTGTCATCGCCCACCCACTCCTTCGTTTTGGAAATTATGTAAGAAGATTCAATCCGATTTTTAATTCAATCAATTCTTCACAAGATTACCCAAAACGAGCAGCTTTTAAATCAACACCCGTAAACTTTTTCATTTTTCAGGCAACTACATGCACTGACGATCTGTACCAGCAACTCCCCGGCTCATCTCAAAAAACGATCCTCGTTACAGGTCGCGTTCACCACTCCAGTTCGATAAAAGCGGCATCATCCTCAAGTCCACCCGTATGGGCGGCATCCAGCAACACTTGAATATGCTCATCTGGGATATATGTACCAATGGCATCGAGATCATTCAGTCCGTCTGTATACAGTTGAAGGCGAAATGATTCACTTCCTGAACCTTTCATTTCGAAAACATGGGGTCTTCCCCCTATGGAGCCTTCTCGTGTAGACCAACGTTCACTCGTCTTGCAGTGCTTCTGGAATGGTTCCGACTGCTCCTGTCCATTACGCCAGAGCCGGATTCTGGAATCTCCTTGCCATGCCAGCCAAACTCGGCTCTTCCGTCTTCCAGACGTGAGTTCAATGCGTCCGCATACATACATGGCCTGACTTCCTTGGCTTCGTTTTTCCATCAACACCTCCCGCAACAGAAGCGGCGAGGTATCCAAAGGCTGTAATTGTTCAAGCTGTTCGGATGCAGAACCCGTTAGACGTTGGAGAAACTGTTCGACCCCTTCAGTGGTTAATGATGACGTCGTTTCCAGCCATTCCAGCAGTGCACTACCGAGAAAACGCGCAGCAAAATCACCCAGATAACTCATGCCAACTCCATCACACAATACAAAATGACAGACATTACCTTGCATGCGAATCGCAACAAAGTCTTGCCCTGCGTCACCCTGGTTCACGGTTTCTGCTGCACGTCCATATCCGTATCTGCATTTCAGCTTGCCCTGGTAGCGAGTTAACGGCTGTTCTCCAGTCTGAATGCTTACATAGCGAAAATTGTCATGTTGTTGCTTCACATGACCTCCTCGATCACTGGCAGACAATGTTGCCATACGCATTACTCGCATGATTCCCCTCCTATCTTACAGGTGTTGCAGCAGACATCTGGAATCCGATGGATACCAGTTCTGCACAAGTACCAGGCAACATCATGAGTGCGCCTGGTGCCAGCAAATAATCTGCCTCCACCAACATTTCGCGATAGCTTTCAGGCAGCACGGATGACATATTACGCAACTTCTCCCCATGTTCGTCCTGCAGGTTCGTCTCTGGAGAGATTCCTTTCCAGCGTCTAGGCTCTGCAATCGGAGCTTCGAGCAGGCGATCACTTATAAATATATTCTCAACCAAAACATTACCATCCGGCACACTCATACCCATAATGCGCTTGGCAATAGGCTCCGGGTCTTCTCCAGTCGCAACTCCATCGGTCATATGACATACGAGTGGAGCCGGACAGTCCTGCATGTTGGGTATTTCTGCTTGCAAAATTTTCTCTGCTTGCAAAAATGCTTTTGCGGAGTCTGAGAAACGTCTAGGTGTCAAATCAGGCAACGAACCTACCGCCGCAATCTCATCGATTCCTTTAATTCCGTTTAATACGTCATATACATCATCACTGTAGGCCAAAATAGCAATTCGGTAACGTGGCGTCAGCCGATTTCCTTTGGTTGAACGAAATACCATTTGGCGAATCGCCAAAGATAAAGCATCATAAACGATGTCAATCCGGCGACGATTGTCCAGAACCATATTCATGGAGGCGCTAATATCAATTAAATAAATAATAAGGGCAGGTGTACGCTGTGATGCTTGAATTGTGTAGTTCATCTAGAGTGTGTCACCTCTATTATTCAATATAAATTTATAAATCTGGCAGTGAGTACTTGGAATTACTCAAAAGTTTGTTGATTGCACTCATCCGTGCGGCCACTTTTCCTACACCCTTAAAATACGAAGCGTCCGTATTATATAGGTTTTTGAAATCGCGAGCATACGAGAGAGCGCTCTCCGTTTTTCTTCCTATTTGTGCATTGTATGCTTTGTTATAGCTTGCAATCAGTGTCACGACGTTTTGAGCCCGTCTTTTCTTAAGAGCTTCTTTCTGCGCCAACTCTTGCTTACGCTTGGCTTCAGCAGCAGCCTTCTCTTTTGCAATTCTGGCGTCATTTTCTTTTTTCCACGCGATATAAGCTTCATACTTCGCTTGCTGGTCATATTTTGCTTGCAGTGCTTTACGTGCAGCTTCCTTTTTCTGTTGCTCCTGCTTCGCCAGATAAGCTTCATATTTAGCTTGTTTTTCGTATTTAGCCTGTAAGGCTTTGCGTTCTTCCTCTTGTTTCTTCTTTTCCTTTTCCTTTTGCTTAGCCTCAGCAAGCTTTTTCTTCGCATCAGCTTCCTGCTTTGCCGCTTCTACAGCTTTTTGCTTTTCTGCTTCTGCCTGTTTGAGCTTGGCGGCTTCGGCGGCTTCTGCCGCTTTTGCTTCGGCTAGACGAGCAGCTTCCTGCTGTTTAACCTCGGCCTGATCGGCAAGAATTTTAACTGTGGGTACGCCCCCAGCAAGCAGTACAATGAGCACTGCAGAGGAGATCATGAATTTTCTGGATCTGTAAAATGGAATCGCTACGGGCTCCGTGCTCTCCGCTTTCGAGTTGATTTTGGCATCCAGTTCCTTGATCGCAGCCTCTACTTCCAACTGCATCGCACTGTTATCCGGAATAAAGTGATACAGTGAACGATAAACCTCAAGCGCCGCCGCAGGTTTGTCTTCATCCTCCAGCGCTCTTGCTTGCAAAAACAGCCGGTTTACAACAGCCTCTTGGTCCGGAGATTGTTTTGAATTCGATGTGTTATCAGCTCCACCATCTTGCTTCACACTCGTTGATGTTTCAGCATCTTTTGGCGAAGCAACCACGTCCGTTTCTGAAGATCCTGTTACATCCTCTTGCGGCGCTTCCAGAGCAGCCAGAACGGCCTCAGCCTGCTGGGTGTCGACAGACGCAAGGGCAATGTACCATTCTCCAAACGTTGGACAACTGCTCAGATCATGACTTTCCCATGCGCGGATAAAGAGATCTGATAATTTGGAACCCCAGCGATTCTCAAGGGAACCACGCATCGCGAAATAACGCTCGCTCGTGGTCTGCATCTCGTGTTGATCAAAATAACTCTCTCCCCAAGCTTTCTCTACGATGGCGGGGTCAGACCAACATAACATCTCGGCGATAATCACAGCTCCGGCAAATCGATCTGCATAAGAACTCCACAAGCCGCTGTGTACCGTTCGGTGGGCCGCATAACCAGGCGAACCAGCAAGCAATGCATCTGGTCGATCCATCTTGGAGCCGTACATCTGCTCCACATCAACCAATTCAACTGCAGAAGTCAGGGCCGAGTTCTGCACTTCGGAAAAAAACGGAATCATTACATTGGGAGCCGACATATCACAATGTGCAAGTCCACGTTGCTCCATTGCAGAACCTGTGCCTGCAAGTGCTCTAGCCAGCTGCAGACTTTCCTCCGCTGTCAGTTGCTTTTGATCACTGATCACATCGAACCAGGTCAGACCCTGTACCCATGGCATCAGTACTGCATATAACAGATCGGGATGTTCTCCAATAAGCGCTCCGTTTCTTTCCGGAGTGAGCACTTCACGCTTGCATACCCGCAAGCCTGGCAGTTCACTATATGGCTCCATATGCTCGGACTGATAGACCATCGCCGGAATACGGAATTTTGGAAAAAACACTTTTAGTGCTTTGGCCCCATGAATGGTACCCGTGCGGGGAATCAATTGATAAACTATACCTTGCCTTCCCGCTTGGGCATAAGCAAGCCCCGGCGCAGCCGGATGCTGACCAATCGTATAGGCAATATCATTAATCACCACTTCATCGCCGGGATTCGGTTGAAAAGACATGCTCATCCCTCTCTCTGTTTTTTGTGTCATAGTTGCGGCAAAAACCGGGTGTAATCCACCCGGTTTTTGCCGTAATTGTGCAATCTTTAACTTGCTGCCCGCATATGGTCAGGACGATGCGAATTACCAAATCGTCTTGACCTATGTAAAAGCAGATTAACGAGATTGGTCTGCTGTGCGGAATTTAGTCGCGATTGCTGAAAGTTCAGCACTAATGCTATTCAACGTTTGAACGAAGGATTGCATTTGTTTGCTAGCTTCCTGGAACTCTTGGAAGAAACGTTGCTTCGTCATACCTTCCCATTGCCCTTCCATGCTTGTGATGGATTGAGTCAATGTTGATACGATTTGTTGACTTTGTTCTCCACTTTGTTTGAATTGGTTCGAAACCTGATCCAGTTGTTCTGGGGTAACTAAAATACGTCCTGCCATTGTTAAATTCCTCCTTGATGTGTGCAATTAAATTTGTTTGTTCAAATTGTACTATACAAGGATCATTCGGACAAAAGCCGAAGGACCTAATCCTATTTACCCCATTTTTAGCCTATGAAACTTCAACTAACAGACTATTTACAAATTATTTCACGTGCAGTTGTACTACATTTGTTAGACCGCTATGAAACTACAGGTTCAGTTCCTCTTCTTTCTCGAAAAGAGGGGTCTCTGAATCTCCATGCAACAGGCTCAGGCTGTGTAGCCTGAACAAGCGTGGCCGGAGAACCATCAGGTGGAGCACTATCCTGTATCCGATACACAGCCGCCATAGCGGAAAGCGGATCAGATACAACAGCTACATCAGCAGCATGCGCAGGCAAGATATCGCCACTGCGGCTACTCTGAAGAACATTCAGCATATTGACCGCATTGCCATAGGCCACATTGACATGACTCAGCACGGAACGATACTCCATGTCTGCTTGTTGGAATAACACTGCCTTGCGTCCAAGCTGTACACTTAAGTCCATCAAACGACGAAGGGCTTCCTCACCCAGCCGTTTACTACGATTCCATTCGCTCATCACCGCTGCACGGGACTCGATATCCCAATCCAGCGAATGTATCGCCTGATCCAACACTGTCATTTTTTGCTGTATTTGCTCCGCTGCATACTGAATCTGCCTGCTCAGTGCCCGAAGCACATCCGGTTCCACACGAATGCGCATTTACCATCACCTTTCCTCTTCCCCTGCAGGCTGTTTAAGCCAGTCCAGCAGCATTTCGTGAAACTGTTCTTTTGTTGTGAGCGCTGCAACGAGCCAGTCATCCGAAGCCGCCGTGCTCATTCGGAATAACCAGTTGGAGGCTGCACTCGCGGTAAATGCCGCCGATTGTGACTGCCAGCCCTCCTGTCCCCATACAAGTAATCTGAGCTCTCCGTCAGATTGCTTGCCTACCAGACAACGTGCTAATGCCAGGGAACCTTCAGGATCATTCGTTTCCTGTGAGAGCTCATCAGCCACGGTTTGTACCTCATAACCCTTCAACCCGTTCATGACATCATAAAACTTTTTCTTGGAACACATCAGTGCCGGTTTATCCACTGGAGAATGGCCGCTCCACTTCATCCGTTCAATCAGAACATCAATGGCTTCACGAACATTTCCCAGGTCGCTTAGACGGAACGAATCGGGGACATCCGTAGCGCGGGCTACTTCAACGACCCGTTCATCCGTGCAGTGTATATAACTTTCCTGCGACTTCCCGTCAATCGTATAGCGGAGCCAGCATGCTCTGTCGGATAATCCGGCAATGGCTACTCTGGAAAAAACGGTTGGTGTCATGATCAGCTCATTGCTATCTTGATCCTGAATCAAGTAGCCTTTGTCCAGCAAAGAGGTTTTGACACGCTCCCATTCCTTGGCAATATCTTCTGCCATATAACCTCGGAAAGGATCTTCCACGCCGAGCAATCGATCTGAACCGAGAATACCAGCTAGGAAAAATAGTTCCTTAATCTGCAACGTGACCACCTTTTGCTTAGAATCATGAACCGTCAACATTATGAGCCACCTCCCCTCAAACTACAACATGCCATCGGTCACGAATTTCTGAAATCCAATTATTCATTTTCCAGTTGTTATCGCATGGAACTGCACCTTTAACCCTGGAATATTTGCGTTTTATATAATAACCTTGACCTGGTGGCAGTACCTTCAGCCCACCTGCGGTACCCCCGGATTCCGAATAAGGTATACGGAAGAACGAGAGATCATTAGGGTCCAAAGTCCCGAACAGCAATCCACTTTGGGATGCTTTTACATCACTTACCCAATCTGAACCGAACGTTGGAAAGTCCGCCGGGACGCCTGAGAGAATAACATGAATGCCTCTGTCTCTACCCTGACGAACAATAACGCCGAGTTGATCTTTGATATTAAAATCGGTGAGCTGTTTGGATAAGGTGTCCGCGTCATCCACGACAAGCACGATTTCGGGTCCTCCGGTAATCTCACCACGTTTTAGAACTTCATCGTACAACTCCTGAATGACAGGCGCAAGCAATTCTTCCCTCGATACGTGTCCACGGACATGAGGCAAACTGCTGATTTCACCTAATCCACCTGACCCATACCTCATATCTACTGTGTATATTTGCACATCCTCAGGTGAAGCATGGTAGGCAAGTGATAACATCCACGTTTGCAAGAAAGTCGTTTTACCGCCTTCCATCGGACTGGTCACCATAAAGTGAGGCCCTTCACGCAAGTTAAGTTCAAACGGCTCCAAATCATCCGTGAGCAGACCCACAGGTACATTCACCGTTGAAGTTTCCCCTACTTTTCCGAAGGAACCTGTACGAACCAGCAGATCTTTAAGCTTGATTTCATCCGGTAATGGCGCAATTTGTGGCGTTTCCTCACCCGTCCAGCCTTGACGAATCTCCGTAATTGCCCTGCGCAAAGCGGCAGATCGTTCACCCTCGTCCGCTCCTGAAGATGGCAGCGCAGCCTGGAACATCAGCGGAGGGACTTGCCCCTTCACGAGACCTCGGCCAGGAGGAAGCTGGCTTGGCGCCTTGGAAGGCCGCCCCACAGCATAATAGTAATCACTTGGATCAGATAGCTCAAATGAAACAGCATTTTGTATGTTACTTCTGAATTTCTCAAAAATATCAGTGACCCGATTGGCGGTCAGCACAAAGGTAATACCTAAACTTCCTCCTTCTCGCAAAATGGTCTCCAGCGATTCATTTTCATCTGGGTAAGCATTACGGAAAGACATATATCCGTCAATAATGACAACAATCTGTGGAACTGTAGCATGAGCAGTACGACGATATGCCGAAATCGTTTTAACCCCTGCTTCCGAGATCATATCTTTGCGCTGCGCCGAGATTTTCAGAATATAACGGAACAAGCGCTTGATACGGTCTTCCTCTTCGGCCATCATCACTCCACCGATCTGCGGAAGTCCCGCAAAGTCTTTCATCATTCGGCCCATATCAATAATGTATCCGTTCCACGGCTCTGTACGTTCCGTACATGCAAGAGACATCAATAACGTCTGAACAAAAGTCGTTTTGCCGAGACCAGGCATGCCGTATACGACAAGATGACCCTGATCCATAGGCAAGGCCAGCGGCAGCTGACGCTGATTCGGAAGATCATCCAGCATACCAACCAAAGGTTTGAGACCATTAGCCCCATCAGCAAGCAGAGGCTCTCTTTTCTCCTTTTGCTTCCAGTCATGAAGACTATCCAGTTCTAGTATTTCTGGCAACGGAGGCAACCAAGGTCCAGGCAAACGCTCTATGCCGGCTTCTATAGCAGCTTTTGCCACATAATCAATAAACACTTGCAGCTGTTTCGGCACATCCTCTCCCTTGAGAACAGCTCTTCGCTCTCCGGTCAGCAGTGGTTCACGTTTGCCGTTGAGGCGAACTTCCATTACAGGCAGTACCGTTGTTGAATCCTCCTGCTGATTATAAGGTGCGCCGCTCCAGGCAAATTGCATTTCTTCAAAAACTTCGTCACTGCCGACCTGAAAATAACCTCGGCCAGGCTTCGTAATCCACGCAGCATTGGGGATTTTTATCATATCTCGACTATCTCCTTCGCTCTGAACACGAAGACAGATACGGAAACGAGAGTTACTCCAAATTTTATCATCCACAACTCCCGCAGGTTTTTGGGTTGCGAGAATTAAGTGAACACCAAGTGTCCGACCGATCGCCGCAATACTGATCAACTCATCCATAAATTCCGGCTGGTCACGTTTTAGTTGAGCAAACTCATCAATGATAATCACAAGATGCGGCAGTGGTTGTTCATGTCTGGAACGCAAAATTTTGTAGTACTCATCAATATGTTGCAGGTTGCCCGCATCATTTAAAATCTTCTGTCTTCTCACCAGTTCAGCGCGAAGAGAAACATTGGCACGTTCAATGAGATTGCCATCCAGATTCGTAATCGTACCTACAACATGTGGTAGATCGACAAAGGTGTTAGACATGCCTCCACCCTTATAGTCGATCAACATGAAAGCCAGATCATGCGGATGGAACTCGGCAGCCAGTGAAGCAACAATAGACTGAATAACCTCACTCTTACCCGAACCGGTTGTACCTGCAATCAAACCATGGGGACCATGCCCTTGCCGTTCAATTTTATCGTGCAGATTGATAGAAATTCTTTTACCACCAGCTCTTACCCCCATAGGTACAGGTAATGTATCTGGATATCTGGTTTGTCCCCAGCGGGAGACAACATCCAGATCCTCCACCCGTGAAGTGCTGAGCATATCGAATAGTGGCAACACTTGCGGTATCTCCGAAGCGGAGGAACGCTTCAGACGAATCGGTGACATATAACGGGATAACGCCTCTGCCGTCTCCTTGGAGATCACATCCGGTTTATATGTTTGCGAGATGACATCCGCATCTTCCGTCTTTTTGATATAAACTCCTTTGCCTTTGGAAGCCTCCATAATTAACTGACAGTGCATAGGAAGGGATTGTTTGCGGTTCGCCAGCACAATCGTGCATACATCGATCTCTTGCGCAGCCTCCAGCAACAATGGAAGTAAAGGTTCTTCTTCAATCAGTTGCGTATCCGACAGAACGACAACATAACAAGGAGTTTGCACGGCTTTTTTGTAACGGTCCTCCTTATTATTTCGGCGGCGGTTCAAAACGGAAAACAAGCTGTCCGCCAATTGATGCGCACTGCTGTGCCTGTCGGCCATATATCGCTGTCCCTGATCCTCATCCCAGATATGGGGCAACCAGCGGAGCCATTCCCACTCTCTGGTATCCTTTTCTTCATAAAAAGCAGCCAGTTTCAATTCATCTGGTGAGTGCCTTACCGTAAGCTGTGAGACGATAACCCGCAGCGAAGCCATGACTTCTTCCCTTTCACCCACAAGCCCCATCACCTTGGACTCAAAAAGAGGCAGCGTTATCGTGGCATCAGGCACGGTCTGGAATTCCGCAGCGAGTCCATGAGCGGCCTCAATTAACTCATCCTTCTCATATCCATCGATGCGCGGTACCTGAAGTTTGATACGAAACGGAATTTCACCTGTACCGATACGTACCTGTAAAAAATCGTCATCCTCTGGGGAACGTTCCCAGAGCGAGCTGTTTCGATTTTTTACAATTTGCAGACAGGTGGATGGGTCACCGTGTATTTCATGCAGGCTCTTCACTTGCTCCGCCTGTGCTTCCTTCAGTTCTTCACGATGTTTATCCAGCTGTGCAAGATACATCACTTTACGTTCCTCAATCTTTTTGCGATATGATTTTTTATTGCTGAGATATACAAAGAACGGGATGGTGTACGATGTAAGCATCATCATAACTGTCATCATTTGAAACATCATATAATTGCTGTTATTCATTTTGCCAGTCATATTAATGTAGACATAGAAACCGATGCTGACCATCGTCATCATCACGGGAACCACGATTGAAATCATGGAAAATGTAGGTTTGTTCGGCTCCGCAGGCGGCCTGAGAATTTCAAGGCTCTCTTCCTTCAAAACCGGTGTCATTCTCGGAGAACGCTGATATAACACATTCACGAAGAAAAGACCTCCTTTTAGTCGTTCAATTAATGAATGATACGCCGCAGAGCGTCATTCGTTGCTCTCCTGCTGAAATAACGAGCGTCTCCCGTAGATCGGGGCCTCTTCAGAAGTCGTTGAAAAAGCCCGCTGTACACGCACACAGCTTCCCTGACGCAGACCCGTCTCCATTAGTTGCTGGGCGTTCTGGGGGGTAAACCATAGTCCCTCAGGAAATTTAGCTTCCAAAATATACTGAATGCCATCTCCCGGTGCCTGTCCGAATATTCGTACACCGAGCAACGTCTTCAGGTGTTCAATGGTGCATTCATCCGGAACCTCAATGTCGAACCATTCGCCTTCCTCCCGGCCGGAATACACGGTTAGAATCATGTGAATCCCTCCCAAGGTCTCATATGTAAATTGTCCTAATGTCAGATTAAATCAAAAAATTGCGAGTGAAACGGTATTCCATCCTATTTTCTTATATAAAATCCTTGTTTGCAACGTATCCGCTGTAATTTTGTTACATATGACCCACGTTTATATTAAAATATCGTTCATTTGACTCAGAACTTTCGTGTCATAGTTACATAAAAAAATTGCAACGATGCGAAAACCTCGCCTGAATTACCATTTAATAGAAAAATAAAAGAATGAATTCGGGACTTTTATTCCTTCGTCCACAATTGAATTGTGAACACTTTTCAAACTTTATCCACCTTTATGTTTTCATAAGCTGATTTTAAGGTAATTTTAAGTATTGGTATTTAATATTACCTGTATGAAATAACTCTCGTGAGGTGATTTCAAGTGAGAACTCTAATAACATTTCAAAACAAATCAATCCCTGTATATTTTAATCAAGAAAACAAACAACCTGTGCAAAAAACATTAAGATTGCTTAGCAGTGCTCTTGAGCATAAGATCAGTAATGGTAAACGCGCTTTGCAAAAATGTCTGCACTCTTTGATTAGTATTGAAATTGTGGGCGGCGAAGCTATCCTTCACAGCCGCAGTGAAAACGACTCTCTTGCTCTATCCTTATATTGAAGAAGAGTCAGTGCACTATCATTGAAGAAGAATCTATTCTCCTTCGTTTATACGTTACCATGAAAAAGGAAGCTTCCCTATGAAGGACAAGCTTCCTTTTTGACATGGTTTTCGGCACATCCCCGCAAGGATGTTGAGACAAAACTCCAATTTCGGTCATCTTCTAATGCATTATTAGCGTCACTTCACTACTAGTAACACTTCTAGTATCATTACTAGAAACATTCCTTCCGCACCCTTTATTCCTTTTATTTCAGCTTTTCCAACACATAAGCCGCATCATGTTCTTCTGCACACTCAGCTTTTCGTATTCGAATGACAAACAATCTAACCAAATTTGCTCGTGTATGTTCTTCCTGACAGGTACTTATTTTCCTTAAAATAAAGCGGTCAATGGACATAAGCTCCAAGCCCCTTTGCCATGATATTTACGGAGCACTTTGGTCCGTGTATCCATAAATAACCAGATCAGAAGTTGCCCAAACAGCTTTTCCATTCAATTGAGAGCGGTATTTGCATCCGTTGTAAAATGATGCAAAAGCCCTTCCCAATACTGCTCAGACGGGCTTCATGCATCTCCTGTCGCTTCATCGCGAACCGACTCGTATACACCACGGACTGCCAATCTCTATTCATGCATATTCGACTTAGTTCACGCCCGGATACTCCCGAAATTGATGCTGTAGACTGATCCAGCGTGTACGTGTGAATTTATCAATCGCCCAGTCTCCGCCAAAACGACCTATGCCGGACGATTTCTCTCCGCCAAACATGACATGCGCTTCATCATTCACCGTTTGATCGTTCACATGTACCATACCCGATTCAATCTGCTCTGCCACTTGGTAGCCCCGCTCCAAGTTGCCCGTAAATACAGAGCCACTCAGACCATAAGGGGTATCATTAGCCAGCCTGATAGCATTCTGCTCATCTTTAGCTTTCATAATGATGGCTACTGGTCCGAACAGTTCCTGCTGTACAATTTCTTGTTCGGGTTTGACGTCTGCAAGCACCGTGGGCATAAGCACACTTTCCTGCTGTGTTCCTCCAAGCACTAATTGTGCACCTTCCTCTTTAGCCTGCTTTACGAGCTCTAGAAGCCGTTCCACTTCTTTCTTTCGGATCAGGGGGCCAACTAGTGTTTTCTCGTCAGCCGGGTCACCGGCATGTATGTTTTTCGTTTTATTAACAAAGGATTGAACAAACCGGTCGTAAATATCTTCGTGTACGATAATACGGTTTAGCGCCATGCAAATCTGACCCTGATGCAGGAACTTTCCGAACACTGCAGCCTGTGCCGCATGCTCAACATCCGCATCATCCAGAACGATCATGGCATTGTTGCCACCGAGTTCCAGTGCAGTTTCTTTGAGATGTTCACCGGCGAGTTTACCAATGCCCTTGCCCACTTCTGTAGAACCCGTAAATGAAATGACCTTGGGAATAGGATGTGTGACAAAATAATCCCCAATCTCGCTTCCGCTTCCGGCAACTACATTTAATACCCCCTCTGGCAGACCCGCTTGTTCAAACAGATCCGCAATCAGCCATCCTGCTGTAATCGGGGTATCCGAAGCGGGTTTAATCACCACACCGTTACCGAGTGCGATCGCGGGTGCGACGGAACGCAAACATAGATGTAGCGGAAAATTCCATGGTCCAATAACGCCGATAACCCCTTTGGGCTCACGGACTACCCGATTTTCTTTGCCCGGCGTATTGGACGGAAGCAGTTCGCCTTTCATTCGAAAAGAAAATGAAGCCGATTCATCCGCGATACGTCTCGCTGCGGCAAATTCTGCTTCAGCTTTGATGCGTGTGCTACCGGATTCCGTAATGAGTAGCTGTATAATCTCATCTTTTCGTTCTTCCATTAAAGAGGAGACTTTACGGAGTACCCCTTCCTTCATGGAAGGCAACGTTGCTTTCCATTCCACCGAACTTTTTTGCGCAGACTCATAAGCCTGATCTATATCTTCTTGACTGGAAGAACGCCAGGTTGCGATCACTTCACCCGTATACGGATTAATGTTCTCTATCGTTTTCTCGCCTGAGCCTTCCACCCATTTACCTGAAATGAACTGTTTAGTCCACGTTGCCGTTTTATGTTGGTTATCCACTAAAGTCATGATACATGCCTCCGATCTTCAGATTAGAATGTACATAAAAAACGATGTCCCATTCATTAACCTTGTTCGAAGTTAGGCAAACGGATAATGCAACCTGAAAGCGGATCGGGCTTTGTCACAACATGTTCAAAGCCACGTGGGCACTATGCCTCAAAAGAAGCTAGATCAGACCAGCCATACGCGATTTCCACCAAATCTTTGTCCCCGATACGAATCGACTGTGTATGAACAGGTATGCCGCCCATTTTTTCATAAAAGCTACACGCCGGGTTTCGCTCCAAAGCCCAAATAATCATATTACCAATCTGGCATGTCTGGAGATGCTGAACCACCCGCTCCACAAGTTGTCTGCCTATTCCAGACTGCTGATGAGACTGGAGCAGATAAATGGCGTACAGTTCGCCATCATAGGTTAATTGACCTTCGCGTTCCTTACCTCCACAGGCAAAACCGACAATTTTCCCCTCTTCATCCTCAGCGACGATCAAAATCTGATCATTTTCGTCAGAGCGTAACTGCTGTTCCCACTGAGCTAATCGGGATTCTGCAGTCAAAAAATCCAAAACATGATCTGGCACAATTCCTCGGTATGTCGTTTTCCAGCTCTCTGTATGTACGTATGCGATCCCCCACGCATCCCCTTCACGTGCTAGTCTAATTCGCATAGATTTCTCCCCCCTTCTCTCTTAAAATGAATTCTTCCACACTCAATGGACTATGAACATTCACCACGTTTACTATATCTATCACGTTTATCATATCCATCACGTTTACTAAAATAGAAGTAGAATCCGGCCTATGGCCGGATCGTAACTCGGGTTCCCACGGATACCTTCGAGGACAAATCCAGCACGTCTGAATTGTACATCCGAATGCAACCATGTGATACGGACTTGCCAATCGACGAAGGTTCATTCGTTCCATGAATACCATAATGTGGCTTAGAAAGACCCATCCAGAGCACACCAAAGGGCCCTCCAGGATTCTCTTGTTTGTTGACAATGGTGAACTCTCCGTTTGGAGTACTGGTAAGCATTTTACCTGTGGCTACCGGATAACCTTTCACGACTTGATCTCCATCCAGCAGATATAACATATGGTCGGACAAGTCCACGATGATTCTGTAACTCGGCATCACGACATCCCTCCTGCCTTATCCTATGCAAGACAACTACGGATGCCCCGCCTCATATCAGTCCTGTTCCCAATCTTTGGCCCGATGGGCATGCTTGGCCTTGCGCGTTTTTACCGGTTTGCTTGAAGCTGTCCGTTTGCGTGAAGCCATCTCCTCCTTGCGCCGCTGATACTGCATTTCTTTCTGCATCTTGAGAAAGTTATACAGCCTCTTCTCATCCAGTTCACCGTTTTCAACGGCCTCTTTAACTGCACAGCCCTCTTCCTTCGTATGACTGCAATCCATAAATCTGCACGCACCAGACAACTCATCAATCTCTCCAAATGCCTGTGAAAGGCCTTCTTCTCCTTCGTCCCAGAGATGGAGTTCACGCATGCCTGGCGTATCGATCAAGACAGCTCCCTGTGGTAATACAAACATCTCCCGGTGTGTCGTTGTATGTCTGCCTCGGCTGTCCCCTTCACGCACCGATTGCGTAATCTGAACATCTTTGCCCATCATCCAGTTAACGAGTGTGGACTTGCCACTTCCGGAGGAGCCTGTGAGCGCTACAGTTGCTCCTGGTTTCAGATAGGTTTCCAGCATTTCCTTCCCTTGTCCTTCTATTGCCGAGATCGCCAGTACCTCCACGCCTGGTGCAATACCCTCCACCTCACGGATTCGTTCCTGCACTTCATCACACAGATCACTTTTACTCAGGACGATAACCGGTCTAACTCCCCCGTTCCAAGCCATTAACACATATCTTTCAAGTCTTCTGAGGTTAAAATCATGATTAAGGGCCGCAACGATCAGAAGGGTGTCTACGTTTGCTGCAATCAGTTGTTCTTTCGTTACCGGGCCAGCGGCTTGCCTGGATACACGACTCTGACGTGGCAAAACATGATGAATAATCGCTTCCTCACCCTGTTCTCCTGCCACAGCTACCCAATCGCCAACAGCTGGTGCAAGTCCTGTCTCCAAGTTATCATGACGAAGTTTTCCTGACATTTTGCCCCAACATTCTCCGCCCGCTGTGATCAGACGCTGCATTTGTCCATGATCCGCAATAATTCGGGCAGGTCGTCTGCATTCCAAGACCAGCTGTTCCTCAGACCATCGTTTCTCCCATGCCGCAGACCAGCCATAATTTTCAATACCATTCTTTTCAATACGTTGATTTAAAATAAAAATTCCTCCCAGATTGTTTATGTTTCAGTTTAAGTGTGTTTAAATTCAATTTTTTTCACGACACCATCCTGCATCTCCGATTACAGATCCAAACAAAAAAACCACGAGGTTGTTCACACCCGCGGCAAATCATAGTTATCTGAATAAGGTTGTCCCCACAGCATATGGAATAACGGTTAGCCTATACCCACTCCGTTATTCTAGCCCTGGAACTCCCCCCTATCAGCACACAAAAAAGCCACGGGTACGTGCCCCGTGACTTTGTCTGAAGGTCTTATCATCGCTCGCCAAAGTTGGATATTTCTATCCAGCTATAGCAAAATCGATGTACCTTGATCCGTTCCGGAGACGCTGTTCCTATTCAACTCCACGTATACTGCCGTTAGATTTGTCATGAACATCGCCTCCCTTGTAGAATATGCCATCATGTTACACAGTCTGTTGTGCGTTTGTCAAGCCCTTTATTTTTTATTGCTATTCTCTCTTTATTTCACCTGATCCCATCTCGTCCACATTTCTCGCGGATTTAATTCATACACTCCGTCTTCGCGGTACATGAACTGATGCATGATAAATTCCCGGCGAAGGGTAGCAAAATCCTCATGATATTCCTGAATAAACGTGTTGATTTCTTTTTCGCTGTACTTGCGTCCAAACTCTAATTGCTCCACCAGATATTCAAGCACGACCAGCTTTTTCTTGTACTGTGCAGGAATTTGACGAAGCCGGCCATCCTTGGAAAAAAAGTTCCTCATGATGGACGCTTTCAGGGTTTCGTTCACATCTGTCATATCAGACTGCTCCTTTCTTTTGAAAATAAAATCAACTGAAGCCTGAGCATGTTCGCGAATAAACGCAGGGTTCAGTGTAAAATAAACCGTATTTTTCTCCCGCCGCTCTTGAATAAGCGCAGCTTCTCTCAGCTTGGCAGCATGATGAGTCACCGTCGGCTGAGACAAGTTAAGGCGCTCCGCGAGCGCTTGTCCATGCAGTTCTCCTTCGGAAAGAAGCAGGAGCATCCGCAGCCGTGTAGGATCAGCCAAGGCTTTGTGATAGGCCACAATTTTCTCAAGCTGCATCAATGTACACCTCACATTTAATTAGATAAGTATCTAATTTGATACTAATCTTTATTCATCTGGAAGTCAATTCAATTTATTATTTGATTTTTTATCACATTGTGACGCCTGGCAGAACTGGCATTGAAGTGTTATTTACGGTAGGATTATATTGCTTGTAATGAAGGAGGATTAAGAACATGGAAGATGTCATTATTATTGGCGGAGGCCCATGCGGTCTGTCCGCTGCCATTGAATGTGAGCGGGTAGGATTGTCCGCTGTCATTATTGAGAAACACAATATCGTACAATCCATCTATCTCTACCCGACTCACATGCAATTTTTTAGTACAGCCGAGTTGCTGGAGATCGGGAACGTGCCATTCAGTTCGGCCAATGACAAGCCGTTTCGTTATGAAGCACTTGCCTATTATCGCAAAGTAGCCGAACATTTCGGCCTGCGTATTCATAATTATGAGGAAGCCCGTAAGATCCAGCGTAAAGAAGACGGCACCTTCGAGGTACATACGGTTAATCGGCGTGGAGAAACCATCGTACATCAAGGGCGACATGTCGTCGTAGCTACCGGCTATTTCGATCACCCGAATTACCTCGGCATCCCTGGTGAAGACAAGGATAAAGTCACCCATTACTTCCGTGAAGCGCACCCATATACCAATACACGCGTGGCCATCGTTGGTGGAAGTAACTCAGCGGTTGACGCCGCCATGGAGCTTGTCCGGGTTGGCGCTCATATTGATATGGTATACCGCGGTACAGGTCTGTCCGAGCATATCAAGCCTTGGGTTCGCCCGTTATTCGAAAGTATGGTGCAGAAAAACCGCATTACGCTTCATCTCGGTTCACGTGTTAATGAAATCCTGGATGATTCCATTCGAATTGTGCACACAGATGGTTCGGAGAGCGAACTTGAGAATGACTTCGTGCTCGCCATGACCGGGTTCAGGCCTGATCGCCAATTGCTTGCCTCCATTGGAGCAGAGATGTCTGAGGATATGGATAAGCCATTATACGATCCCCAAACGATGGAAAGCAGTGTACCAGGCGTTTATGTGGGGGGTGTTATCGCTTCAGGGCGCAATGCCAATGAAGTATTCATCGAATCAGGCCGCTGGCATGGACGCTACATTGCTGAACATATTATTAGCAAAACAGAACATCGTGGCGGCAGTAATCATGCTCAATCTGAGGAGCAATGAAATCCATGGATATGACCTCCCTTCTGTTGCTTGTGTTCGCAGCGCTTGGCATCATTAGCAGTAACACACCTGTAACTGTAGCGATGGTATTCCTGTTACTGCTTCGTGTATTGAACGTCAATCAAGCCTTTCCCTGGCTTGAAAAATACGGACTCACACTGGGTATTATCATTCTGACGATTGGTGTCATGGCTCCTCTTGCCAGTGGTAAAATGAGCCTGCAGACCATCGGTGAATCATTTCTGCATTGGAAGTCACTGCTCGCCATCGGCGTTGGTTTGCTTGTGGCTTATCTGGGTGGTCGCGGCGCATCGCTGATGAGCACACAGCCAACAGTTGTGGCAGGCCTCTTGATCGGTACAGTTCTAGGCGTTGCCTTGTTCAAAGGTGTACCCGTCGGGCCATTGATTGCAGCAGGCATCCTGTCCCTGCTTTTAGGCAAATCCTGAAGCGTACGGAATGATACAGTTCGGTAAGCATGTATGCTTTTGCAAACTGGCTGTATTTCCCACCGCTCTGTGCTATACTTCTATTCATGCAAACAGATACTTCATCTGCAACAGGGAATGGGCAGCCTTCTCGCCTTGTCAGATGAACTCATTTAGCACTTCACGACGTTTATCGTCCTCAGGAGGATTCAGGAACCATGTCACGTCCCTTTGTTACCGAAGCCGTGATGGTGGCTATTTACGGTCAATTGCTTGCGCCGCCGGCGCCTGTGGAATATATCGTTCCTTACACCACCATCCTTGAACTATATGAATTTCAGAGCAGTGCTGACCCCATGATGGATAATCCCACAGATGACCAGCACGTCAAATCCAAAATCAACGAATTGATCTCCTATTTCGAGGAGCCCTTAAATAAGAAAAAGATTGAGCGCGCCCTAGCGGTTCCCTGGGCAAAAAGCCCTGCCATTCTGTTTGGTAATCAAGCTTCCATTACCATCGTTAACTCGATGGACACCGCCCAATATGGCGAATATTTTGATCCGATTGAGACAGAACTGATTCTCACATCTCAGCGTCTGGGCGTTCCAATCCTGACCGATCAAGTGGAGTTAATTGCCCGCATCATTGAGTCCGAGTCACCTGTGCAGGTGTTTGATATCGATGATTTCGATTTTGCAATGGATGATGCGCCACTGGATCAGGTATAATCCAAAGAACACAAAAAAATGCAAAAGACCTCAACTTCCACTGTATAGTGGCAGTCGAGGTCTTTTTTTGAGTTCATACACTACAGTTTCATCTTCAAATTCACTCTGCACATACTAAAGATCCACAATGTACACACTGAAGTTTATCCTGTTACCTTAAACGTTCGTGCTGCCTGCACATATTACTTTAAGCCAGACTGTTCCAGTAGCGTTTGGCTGATGCTGTTCATCGAAGGCAGTGCATTCGGATCAAAAAACTTCAATCCCGCATCGCTGTTTACCCGCGCTTCCACAAGATGATCATGAATAATTAGGGCCTTAAACAAAGCAATGACATAGTATTCCTCATCGCCGTTCGCATGCACTTGCCTCAACTCGGGGCCGGAGTATAACGCTTCAAAAATTACAGATTCCGTAGTCCACCCTGTCTCTTCCCAAAGTTCACGATGCGCCGCCTCTTCAATAGACTCACCAGGGCGCATCTCTCCGACAGGCAATCGCCAATGCCCCTGTTCCGCATGCTGGATGAGCAGCAGCTCACCTTGTTCATTCGCAGCCATAATGGCCGCTTTGACTACAATATTTGCACGTTTGGCAATATATTGCCCAATATCCCGCGCCGGCAGATCCACTCCTCATCCCTCCTTTTCAAAAAGACGGTGCTCCCCTTTCAGTTATTAGCTAGTGTTTACTGCACTTCAGTATACCGATATTCAATATCCCGGCCATCCTCTACAACATCTACATGCAACTGATGCCCTTTCAGATACCAGTAATCGTGATCTTCCATAAAAAATTGAATGCCGGAAACTTCCGTTTGATCCGCAGGATGTCTCGGTTTTTCAACGGCAATTCCCAAAGAAAATCCCGGATGAAGACCACCGCCAGAGCTGTAACGGGCAAAAAAGCGGATGCTGTCTCCTTCGTTCAAATTCAATTCTTCTTTGTACCAGCGAGCAGCTTGGTCGGATACGTGTATGGTACTCATGTGATGTCAGCTCCTTTTGTATATATATGTTACATCATATCGCTAGAGCGGCTTGAACACAAACCCTGTAAATCATATATAGGCATACGAGCTTGTGAAAAATGTTTGACAGATTGTAAAAACGGGTGGTAAGATGCAAACATACGAGGTCTACATTGCATTTATTTCCATTAACAAGAAAGGGTGATTACGGTGTTTAACACACATAAGTTGGTTCACATTCACACACAATTAAATACCGGAGTATCCCCGAAATCACTTTTCCGTTCATAAGACAGCACTTCAGGTGTCTCTTTTTATCAGATCCCTGTCAAGCTCGCTCACAATACCTTATGTACGGCGGCGGCTCTGCTCTCGGAGTCATGCTGCCGTATGAAGATAAAAGACATACCGCCTGCGTGCGGTGTGTCTTTTTTTGTGGGTTTTTTATTGAATCGAACTGCGCTTGAATGGACCTTAAGAAGCTTTAATGTCATTTTGAACGAAACTTTGCACTTCTTGGACAACGAAAGGAAGGGATAACACTTGTTCTCCGTACTTAAAAACCTGGCCTGGTTCTTCAGGCTGGAACGCAAAAGATACCTGATTGGTGTCATTTTGCTCATCCTTGTGGGCATTGCTGAGTTGCTGCCTCCGCGCCTTCTGGGGAACGCCATCGACGAGATCGTACGCGGCTCCATCACAAGCGCCTCATTAACGTTTTACATTGCACTTATTCTTGGGACGGTCATTATTATCTATCTGATTACGTACATATGGATGCACAAATTATTCGGCGGAGCCAATCTCGTAGAACGATTACTACGCTCTCGCTTCATGGATCATTTGTTGCGCATGACACCACCCTTTTTCGAAAAAAACAGGACCGGGGATCTGATGGCTCGCGCCACCAACGATCTTCGTTCGATTGCCACAACCGCAGGTTTCGGTATGCTCACGTTAACAGACTCCACAGCATTTCTCTTAACTGTACTGTTCGCCATGGGTTTCCTCGTTAGCTGGAAGCTGACCTTGGCTGCAATTCTGCCCCTGCCTTTTATCGCCATCGCGATGATGATCTATGGTAAAGCAGTGCATCAACGTTATACGTTGGCACAGGACGCCTTTGGTGATATGAACGATCAGGTGTTAGAGTCCATTGCAGGTATCCGTGTTGTACGCGCGTACGTTCAGGAACGTCTGGACGAGAAACGATTTGCTGATGTCACGGAAGATGTATACCGCAAAAATCTGGCTGTTGCCCGGATGGATGCTTTATTTGAACCAACCATTCGACTATTCGTAGGTCTAAGTTATGTCATTGCACTGGCCTACGGTATTTATCTTGTATTCCACAATGAAATCACCCTGGGAGACCTCGTATCGTTCAACATGTACCTAGGGATGATGATCTGGCCGATGTTTGCCATCGGTGAATTAATTAACCTCATGCAACGGGGGAGCGCTTCTCTGGATCGGGTGAACGAAACGTTATCCGTTCAGCCTGCTGTTCAGGACAAAGAACATCCTGTTCATATTACGCAACCGGATGAGATTGTTATGGAAGACGTGACTTTCCGGTATCCGACCTCTACCGTCGACAATCTCAGTCATATCAATGTCACCCTTCAGCGCGGGCAGACACTTGGCGTGGTAGGACGCACGGGAAGTGGAAAATCCACTCTGCTAAAACAGTTACTTCACGAATACCCTGCTGGATCAGGTACTCTCAGTATTTCAGGACATTCCATCGAGGATATTGCGAAGGATGACCTGCACAGCTGGATTGGATACGTGCCACAGGAACAAGTTTTGTTCTCCAAATCGGTTCGTCAGAACATTCAATTCGGTAAACCCGACGCGTCTGATGATGTCATTATGGAAGCGATTCGTACTGCCGCCTTTGACGGCGACCTCGGAACCTTGTCTGATGGTCTGGATACACTCGTTGGTGAAAAAGGCATCGCCTTGTCTGGTGGACAAAAACAACGGGTATCTCTCGCTCGGGCTTTTATCGCAGATCCGGATATTCTCATTCTTGACGATGCCCTGTCTGCTGTTGACGCTCGCACAGAAGCTAAAATCATTGAAAACATTCGCAGCAAACGTGCTGGCAAAACAACACTGATCTCGACACACCGCCTGTCCGCTATCGAACACGCAGATCGGATCATCGTGCTGGAGCACGGTAAAATTACGGAAGAAGGCACTCACCAGGAACTACTCGCCAAGAATGGCTGGTACCGTGAACAATATGAACGGCAACAGGTCGAGTCCAATCTGTCCACGTAGGAGGTCAATACTTTGAAGTCCAATACAGGTAAAAGGCTGCTGGACTATGCCTTGAAAGCCAAAGGTACATTCATCGCTGCCTTAATCATGCTGACGATTGGTGTTGCGGCTGAACTCGCCGGACCCTTTATCGCCAAATCCATGATTGATAATCACTTGCTCGCCATCGAGCAGCCATTCTATGAAACGGCCGCTTCACCAGAAGCTGCAATTTATCAAGGAAAAAGCTATAAACGTGAAGGTTTGTTTACACCGGGCGAAACCAAAGGAGCCGAGATACGCGTTCTGCAAGCTGGCAAAAGCTTTTACTTTGTCAGTGAACCGGTCAGTGCTCCCGATGGCGATCGTTCATACGCGAACGGAACTTTAACGGTGACTCGCGCGGGTGAAATTACTGGGCAATACGCGGCGGTGCCGCTATCTGCCGGTGAACTTTTTGCCTTTTACAAACCCGAGATGCCCAGCATCTATCAATTGATTGTGTATTATCTGATCTTTCTTGTGATCTCCGTTATTATGGAGTTCGGTAAAACCTTCTGGCTGCAATCCTCTGCCAACAAGGTCATTCAGCGGCTTCGCAACGATGTGTATGCACACATTCAGCGGCTGCCGGTAAACTTTTTTGATAACCTGCCCGCTGGAAAGGTTGTCTCCCGGGTCACCAACGATACAGAGGCCGTCAAAGATCTGTTCGTGGCGGTTCTGTCCAACTTTTTCTCAGGCATCATTACGATTACGGGAGTTTATGTTGCTCTCTTCTTGCTCGATGTACGTCTGGGTCTGATTTCATTGTTCGTTGTACCGATGCTCATTGCGTGGATTGTGCTCTATCGCAAGTTTGCTACCCGTTATAATACGATTATTCGCTCGCGGCTAAGTGAGATTAATGCCATCATCAATGAGTCCATTCAGGGCATGTCCATCATTCGTGTGTTCCGCCGCCAGAAGCAAACCCGGCAGGAATTCGAAGAGCTAAATGAAGACTATATGAAACATCAGAACAAAATGCTGAATCTGAATGCCTTTACCTCTCATAACCTGGTAAATGTACTGCGGAATATTGCCTTTGCCGTAGTTCTGTGGTACTTCGGAGCAGGTGCAATCACAGGCACAAGCATTATTTCACTCGGTGTATTGTATGCTTTTGTCGATGTTCTCGGTCGGTTGTTCCAGCCGATCATCGGTATGGTCAACCAGCTTGCGAACCTGGACTCTTCCCTTGTCTCCGCCGGCCGTGTATTTGAGCTGATGGATGAAAAAGGAGAACCGGTTACAGACGGATCGATGCCGAGATACAAAGGTAATGTCGTCTTCGACGATGTGTCGTTCGCCTATAAAAAGGATTATGTGCTGAATAACATTTCGTTCAAAGCTTCGCAAGGTCAGACCGTGGCACTCGTAGGTCACACCGGTTCTGGTAAAAGTTCGATCATCAATCTACTGTTCCGGTTCTATGATCCGCAAAAAGGCAAAATCACGATTGACGGACAGAACGTTAAGGAATTGCCTAAGCAGTGGATTCGTGAACATATGGGGATCGTACTGCAAGACCCATATCTCTTCACAGGCACGATTGCTTCCAATGTCAGTCTCGGTGATGAAAAAATTTCCCGGACACGCATTGAGCAGGCACTGCGTGATGTAGGTGCAGAGCGTATTCTGGCCCATCTGCCACAAGGTTTTGACGAGCCGGTGGTTGAGAAAGGCAGCACACTGTCTGCCGGACAGCGGCAGTTGATTTCTTTTGCACGCGCACTCGCCTTTGATCCCGCAATCCTGATTCTGGACGAAGCCACTGCCAACATTGATACGGAAACGGAAGCTTTAATCCAGAGCGCGCTGGAAGTCCTCAAAAAAGGACGTACTACTTTCATCATCGCCCACCGTCTGTCAACGATTCGCTCCGCAGATCAGATCCTCGTTCTGCATCGTGGAAAAATTGTAGAGCAAGGGGCGCATGATGAGCTGATGGAGCGGAAAGGACGCTATTATCAGATGTATCAGTTGCAGCAAGGGGCTCAAGGAGAAGCCATCGCTGATGGTTCGACTCGTTCAGCCGATACCTTAAGTACAGCTTCGGCGTCACTCGCTGGAGGACATGTTTAAGCTTCTTACCTTGCATATCACGGAACAGATTATGTTCGTTAGCAAAGACATACAACACGTCTTACAGCAACACATAAAACCCGTTCTGTACAGCAGCCTTCCGGTTACTGTCAGCGCGGGTTTTATTATTTATTAATTATAGGTTGGTTCTTCACCTTCAAGTTTGCCGCTTAAGTCCAACCCCTCAGTGTATATCCCATATACATGATTATTTCTCGGACAACTGGAGCCACCTGTAAAAATGAGGTTACGTACCGTGCCTACCTTATATAACCTTATCGCTTGTTCAATTCGTTCACGAAATACCGGCGAAGGGATTTGTCCTTGCACCGCTGCACCCAACACAATCGCTGCATCAGATGCTCTTGGTGAACTTTCATGCATCTAAGAGAGGATGCTTGCAGCTGTGATCCCTGCCCAGATGAGAACAAATAAGAACAGCAATGCCATCCCCATAACTACACTGCGTTTTGTAATACCTTTATAGCTGCGTTCTGCTTGAATGTTTGGCACTCATGACTCCTCATCTGGACCACGTTCCTGAAACCTCGCGGCATGCATTCGTTCCAAAGCAGCCCATGCTGCCGCAGACTCATCCTTTAATCCCAATGCTGCGATCCAGGCACTTATATATTGCTGGAGTATGAGCTCCAGTTCCTGTGCACGTTCTTTAAAATCATGCAATTCCTTAATCATACGTGTCCGACCTTCCGGACTGAAAGTTTCATGAATGCGCTCTTTGAAATAATGATGCACGATCCGATTTCGCTGTTGCCATAATTCATTCAGACTGCTTGTTTCTTCTTCGGAAAACGTAAAATGATGGCGTGCCTCATGAATAAGTTGCCCCAGTGAACTACTCATTTTCCGCTCGTACAGCTCCTCCAGTTCCTCCTCAGTTACTACCTTGCCTTGTGACATTTTAGTTAGCAAAATAAGATTAACCAGTTGCTGTTCCAGCGCCTGTCCATAATATACGGCCAAGCCGTAATAGGCAAACAATTCTTTGGAGTGTTCGCTGTCCAGCATGAAATCATCCTGGAAATTCGTGTTATGCATATGCGAGCGCTCCTTTCCATCCGTGCACCTTGGCTGTTTATTATGTCTCTATCGTAACCAAACTGCAAACAACATTCAAGTTGCCGGAAAAGCCAGCGCCTAACTTCGGATTCCCTCCTGTTTTCGTAATCTGAACTTAGATCACATCCGCTCGGGAGCCCGTACGCCCAATAAAGACAAGTTGTAAGCCAGACGTTTGGCGGTGTGCTCGGCCAATTTCACCCGAAAAGCTTTGACACCTGACGGCGCATCCGCAATCCGTTCAGCATGATAAAACCGGTTAAAGGCTTGGGCAACGTCTATCGTGTATTTAGCAATCACCGATGGTTCGTTGCGAAGCACTGCTTTTTCCAGATAAGACGGATAGTCACTAAGCAATTTCAGCAACGCCCAAGAAGTATCGCCGATAATAGCCACCGGAAGGTTATTCATCCGATCCTTCTCCAAGTGTGTTTCTCCAACCTCAGCACTCGCTTCTGTGCTCTCCGCAATAGAGCCATTCGTGTCCAAATCCATTTCCTGTTCATCATGTGACACATTAGCGGCTTTGGCAAGCACGCTTTGAATACGGGCATGAGTATATTGCACATAAGGGCCAGTCTCCCCTTCAAAACTTACCGCGTCCTCCAGCGAAAAATCAATGTCGTTCATGCGGTTGTTGCGCAGATCACCAAAAATAATCGCCCCTACACCAACGGCTTCGGCTACCTGCTCAGCCTGCTCCAGATTCGGATTTTTTTCCTGAATAATTTGCAAGGCACGAGCGACGGCTTCATCCAGTACTTCCTGTAAAAAAACCACCTTTCCCCGGCGTGTGGACATCTTCCGTCCCTCGAAACGCATCAGACCAAACGGAATGTGCTCACAATGGTCTGCCCAGTCATACCCCATCTTGGACAATACCGTAAACACTTGACGGAAGTGAAGCTTTTGCTCCCCACCCACAACGTACAACAACTTATCTGCCTGCATCACATCATGACGATAGATTGCCGTTGCCAAATCCCGGGTTGGGTAGATCGTGGTTCCATCTTTTTTAATAATCAGACATGGTGGCATGTTCTCTTCATCTAGCCGTACAACGAGCGCACCGTCACTTTCCTCCAGCAGTCCTTTGGCTCGAAGTTCCTCCACAACTGCACCCATCTTGTCATTATAAAAGCTCTCACCCAGCGTATGGTCAAAATCCACATTCAAGCGTTCATACATCCGGTTGAACTCCTGCATACTCACGTTTACGAAGAAGGTCCATAAACGTTGCGCTTCTTCATCCCCCTGCTCCAGCTTACGAAACCATTCCCGTGCTTCGGTTTCTAGAGAAGGATCTTTCTCTGCTTCATCATGAAAACGAACATATAGTTCGAGAGAATTACGAATCGGATCCGCTTGTAGTGTCTCTTCATTTCCCCACCGCTTATATGCCGTGATTTGCTTGCCAAACTGGGTTCCCCAGTCCCCTAGGTGATTCACACTTACTGAGGTATAACCCGCTTCGTTATATAAACGATACAATGCTGCACCAATAACCGTCGAACGCAAATGCCCAATGCCAAACGGTTTCGCAATGTTAGGCGAGGACATATCAATGACAACACGCGCTCCTTGCCCGAGCTGCAGTTTACCAAATGTCTCACTACCCAATTCCTCGAGCAATTGGGGCGCCAGAACATTCCGGTCAAAACGAATGTTCACATAAGGACCCGCAGCTGTAGCATCCATACCCTCAGTCTGTAATGCAACGGCAATTTCTCCAGCAATAACGACCGGTGCCTTTCGTAGCGACTTGGCTAGCGTAAAGCACGGAAATGCAACATCTCCCATTTCCTCTTGCGGTGGAACTTCCAATAATCTCAATACTTCTTCTGGTGTAAGCCCGGTTAACGGGGCAATCTGAGTTGCAGCCTGTTTCAATAACACATCCAACACTCCTTCTCTGCATGAAATATGCCTAAAATAAACGCAAAAAAGCTCTCGTCTCTTCAAATAAGAGACGAGAGCTGTGTTTACAGTTCCCGCGGTACCACTCTAAGTGAACAGTCACCTGCATTACAGCAAGCTGCAAGTCAAGTAAAACCGATCCGCTCGGTGCAAATAACGGTTGCATGCCGGATTACCCTCAAATTCATATACAACGAACTCCAAATGGCGCCTATATATGACTTCGGATAACCATCTCACGGGTGCGCTTCACACAGTTCATCACATACCGGCTTACACCTGTCCCGGCTCGCTGCCATGGTTGAATCTGAGCTACTCTCCCGATCACGGATATTGCTGTTTCGATCATTTCAAATCATTATACATATCCTGGTATGGATTAGCAACCCCGTTATTTGAAAGTGATACTAAAGATCATTTAGCAACCGCAGCCATTAAACGGCAAGCCTCAGCACATCTACGGCAAGCTTCAGCGCAGGCCTGACAATGATCATGTTCATGTTTCCCGCATTCTGCTGCGCAGGCTTCACATGCTTTGACACACAGTTCACAGATTTCACCGATGAAATCACTTCCACGTGTCATCGCTTGCGCTGCAAATGCACATATATCAGCACATTCCCGGTTCAGACGGATACAGTCACGAAGCATCGCCAAATCGTATTCTTTCAAACTCGATATGTAACATACATTGCAAGCATTCATGCACTCCAGGCAAGCATCGATACATTGTTGGTATTGTTGTTGTGTCATTTAAAGTTACCTCCCAGGCAAAGTTTGCTATGCTTCTTAATACCCACCCGGGAGGAACTTTGAACCATTAACCTAGTCTTGTTTTACCGCTTCCAATTCCAGCAATTGTTCGCGGATGGCAGTCTGATCAAAATGCTCACCGATAAACACAGCTACATTCGGCACATCTCCTTGAGGTGTGATCTTCATGTAATCCGACTCACGATAAGCATACTGAAACCAGAACCGGCTTGCAGTATCGCTAAATGAAAGGATTCCCTTTGCCCGATATACGTCACGCGGCAAGTTAATCACAAACTGTTCGAATGCTTCGCTGTTCACAGGTTGACTGAAATAATGTGTATATACCATGACATGTTCATGTGATGTATGTGACTTGACAGAATGCTCGTCGTGGTTGCTTGAATGGTTGCTGTCACGTTGATCCGTGTGATCATGTCCATGATTGCATCCATGAGCACGGCATGCTTCTGTATGCACATGAGTCTCTCCTGCATTTTTCGACCCATCGCCTGCTATATGGGATTGGTGAATGTGGACGTCGGCACCACTATGTAGCAATAGTTCCATAGACACTTCACATTTGACCGTTGGAATAACGGGGGCAAAGCCATTCCATCTATTCAGAAGCTTTTCCAAGTCCTGCAATTGTTGCGCTTGAACCCGATCGGTTTTATTCAAAAGTAACACCGAAGCGCAACGAATCTGTTCTTGCATCAATTTGAAGGTTTTTCCTTTTTGCTCCTGGTACAGACCTGACAGATGAGCTGCATCCACTACGGTGATCAAACTTTTCAGCTCCAAACGCATATAGAGAGAAGTTTCCGTCACCGCATCCAAAATTTCCATCGGATTCGCTGCACCCGTTGCTTCGATTACGATAACATCGGGTGACTCTTCTTGAATGAGGTCTGCCAGCTGAAGTCCAAGATCTCCTCGTACAGTGCAGCAGATACATCCGCCCAACATTTCTGCCATGGGTACTTCCTCATCTACGATCTGACCATCCAGATTCACTTCACCCAGTTCATTCATCACCACGGCTGGACGCAGACCCTGCTGTTTCCAGTGTTCTATGAGCTTTACAAGCAATGTTGTTTTACCGCTTCCCAAAAAACCGGACAAAATATATACAGGAATACTTGGTTTTTGTTCATTCGTGATACTCATCATTTACACACCTCTCTGCCCATACCTACCCTTAGTCTGACTCTATTAAGCGAGTGTACACCATCCTTCAAATGTTGTGCAATACGCCTGTTCTGTTAACAAAAACTTCATTGCCGGATTTACATGAATGTTCTATGCTATGAGGACATGTTTATTTGAGGAGGATTTCAATGACCAATTCAGTTGAACAGCACCGTCAGGAAGCTCCACAAACGGTCGCCTGCATGGTTGTTACCGTTTCGGACACACGTACCAAAGAAACCGATACGAGCGGTCAACTTATGCATGAGTTGTTGCACCAGTCTGGCTATCAGGTTGTGGAGTATATCATTACACCTGACGAGACAGAACAGATTCAGACGATTCTTCAAGATGCCGTTGTAAGGGATGATATCGAAGCCGTACTGTTAAGCGGAGGTACCGGTATTGCTCCAAGGGATACTACATATGAAGCTGTCTCTTCCCTTCTGGACAAAGAGCTGCCAGGCTTTGGTGAAATATTCCGTTACCTAAGTTATACCGAAGATATTGGTTCAGCAGCTATTCTCAGCCGTGCGGTTGCCGGAACCATCGGACGTACAGCTGTATTTTCAATGCCAGGCTCTCGCGGGGCCGTTAAACTTGCCATGGAACGCATTATTTTGCCTGAACTGCGCCATGTGATGCGCGAAATATATAAACCCGTCTGAATCATCAGACGGGTTGTTTTTTCCACTTGAACAGCATGTATGTCACTGCTCTTTTATTTGTTGCAACACCTGTTCAAATACTTGCAGGACGTCCCGTGCATACACATCTTTCTCTCCACCTGAAGCCGTATAAACCAATGATACATGACCTTTGCTGCGGATCGTCGTTCTGCCCATTACATTCTCCAGAACCGCATTCTCTTTAGGTTCTCCATACATTTCTTCCATTTGTGCTGCACGAATCTTCGCATCACGGTAAATGTGTACTTTTACGATATGTCTTGCACTACCGTTTAATAAATACATATATGACATACCACCATCACCATCCTCCTCAAACATATTGTTCATCAGCTTAATATGTTTGGCTGCAAAGCGAGTTGCCATTTCTTTCGCCAAAGCACCATTTAACCCGTGACCTTGTTGCTTGGCTCTGAAATTCCCTTCCGTTGTTGCTTCCCCTGTATAGAGCTTACGTTCCTGTTCAATAGATGAAGATGTGCAAGCTACTAGGGATACGACACTCAGGAATACCACGCCACTTAACATTAAAAAGCGTTTTACATTTTGCCCTATAAGTTTCGTTTTTTTCTCCTTTAACAACATGCCTATCCTTCCTTTCCATGAGCCACGGTAACAGTGACTCTTTCAGGTAAAATTAGCATGTCTAGGAAATACACATTTTATTCCAAGTAATTCTTATTCAGAGGAGACACGTACAACGGTACGCCCAACTGCACCGCCCTGCAGTATGTTCCCTAATGTATGCGGCAATTGCTCCAGTGTAATCTCCTGAACCCCCAGCGCAAGTGCACGGTCTGGCTTCCATTCACCGCCCAGCTTGTTCCAGATTCGTTCTCGGCGTTCCATAGGACAATACACTGAATCAATACCAATCAACTGGATACCTCGTAAAATAAACGGGAACACGGTTGAGTCAAATTGATTTCCTCCAGTTAGACCGGAGACAGCAACAGCCCCGCCATACTGAACTTGCTTCAATCGCTCCGCCAGTGCTGGACCCGCGGTTGGATCAACTATGCCTGCCCATTGCTGTTTGCCCATGGCTCCTTTGATTGGGGCATCCGCTTCTTCACGTGAAATGACTTCGGAAGCTCCCAAATTGCGAAGCAGTTCCTCTTCTTGCTGCTTTTTACCTGTGCTTGCCGTTACTTCAAAACCAAGCTTTGCAAGGATAGCTATCGCCATGCTGCCAACACCTCCCGTGGCGCCAGTAACTAGCACTTTGCCCATTAATGGCGTTACCCCCGCTTGTAACAAGGCGTCTACCGAAAGTCCAGCGGTGAAACCTGCCGTTCCGATAGCCATCGCTTCTTTTTCACTCAGCCCTTGCGGGAGAGGCACTAACCACTCACTGCGAAGACGAGCATACTCACTATATCCCCCGTAATGGGAGACTCCGGGTTCAAATCCCGTACTAATGACCCGATCCCCAGGTGCAAAACGTCCACTCACGGATTCATCTACCGTTCCGGCCATATCGATTCCAGGTACCATGGGATAATTCCGTATGACGCCTCCTTTTTCAAGAGAGGCTAATCCGTCCTTATAATTCACACTGGAATAGTGTACCTGTACGGTCACATCCCCGTTAGGAAGGTCCTCTTTTTTCAACTGCTCAATATTTGCTGTGACTCCCTTCTGATCATCCTTACGTACCACATAAGCCTGAAATTGTTCTTTCATCTGTCTCATCTCCTTATTTTCGTTCCGTGATCAGATATAATAATGGCCCTGCAAGCGGCAGTAACCCTACCCACGCCCAGCTTCTTGTTCGTCCGTTCACTCTGGCATCCCGAAAGATAGCATACGCAGATAGTAACGTCAGTACTACGAAATCAATCGTCATGATATGTACAAACGAGGATTGATAAAATGCATCCATGAAACGATCGGGATTGCCTTCGGTCAACGCATAAAGTGCTGATCCTATTGTTAGAAACAACAGGATTAGATGGGTCAGCTTATGCGATACCACTCGCGAAACACCTCGTTTCGACTGTTTAACAGATTGTGCTGGATCATGCATGCCTGTTCGGGATGGTGAAATCAGCGCAAAATAGGGCAATAACGCAAATGCTCCAAGTCCAAAAGAAAACAAGACAAACGGCCAGGCTGGTATCCGCTGCCCCTTCGATGCTACCTTTGATTTCCGAAGTAAAATACATGCAAAAACAGCTGGAAAAATGCCCAGCCATGAAAACACTGTCAGTAGCCATGGCTCCCTGCTCTGCAATGTAAGTAATTCTTTGAATATCGGATCATTCGCGGGAGAGTTCCCCGGCGCCATAAACAGCGCATAAGCTATAAATGCAACCCATAGCAGTCCAAGCATATATGTCATCAGCCAGCCCTCCTCTACCTTTCATCCCCTGCTGACATCAGTTTGAAACAGTGTTGATTTTCATTCCTGGTCAACTGTTCTTCTAAAGGGTTCCCCCTCCTGACGAAGTAAATTTCGAAATGTGGCGGCATTTGGCGTTTCCTGCGCTTTCCCGAGAAATAATTGATTTGATCTTACTTCGGAGAACGCTTGGAATAGGTAATGCAATGGATGGGATGCTATGCAAAAGTCGCTTCATAATTATTGCTTATTCAGAGAGTATACATCTTCCTCCAGCATACTTCTATGAAACTGCACACATGTTAATTGAAAATCGTCATCGTTTCAATCATATCAAAAAGGCATAAGCCAGTAATTCCTACCGGTTATGCCTTCCTGATTCTCACATACAGCTATGATATTACTCTTCCGTTGATTTCACATGCTCAGCAATCAGCTTTTGCTTCATATTCCATGCGGCCGGGCTGATGTTCACACGGTAAATTTCCGGGTTCAGCTTCCGTTGGTACTCCGGCCAGAAAAGGTTTAACTGCTCCTTATGATACGCACGTATTTCATCGAGCGTAGGCAGCTCATACACTTTACGTCCATGCACAAATATCGGCTCCAGCATGTTAACTGCTTCATAACGGGTTACCGTTTTTTTCAGATAAGGATGTAGCGGGTTGAACAGCTTGAGCGGTCCTCCCTGGAGCGGCTGCTCCTCATCCGGATAGCAGATATAATCCGCAATAGCTTTGCCATGCTTCGGATCAATGATGCGGAAGACTTCTTTTTTACCCGGTGTAGACACCTTCTCGGGATTTGCCGATATTTTAAGCGTTGGCAACATTTCTCCGTTCACTTCACGCTCTACCAGCTTGTAGACGCCTCCCAAAGAAGGCTGATCCGATGCTGTAATCAACTGTGTACCGACACCCCATGTGTCGATCCGCGCACCTTGAGCTTTCAAGTTAAAGATCGTATTTTCATCGAGATCATTCGAAGCTACGATTTTCACATAGTCCAGTCCGGCTTCATCCAACATCTGACGGGCCTGAATCGAAAGATAGGCAAGGTCTCCGCTATCCAGACGAATAGCATTCATCTTTTTGCCTTGACTCTCCAGCCACTTGGCTGTTTTGATCGCATGAGGCACGCCGCTATTCAGCGTATCAAACGTATCCACGAGTAGCGTCACCTGATCCGGCAGCACTCTTGCATACGCATCAAACGCCTCCTGCTCCGTCATAAAACTCTGCACCCAGGAATGTGCGTGTGTGCCTGCTGTCGGAATGCCAAACTGTTCACCAGCCAGCATATTGGATGTCGCATGAAAACCGGCAACATATGAAGCACGTGCACCCCAAATCGCAGCATCCGCTTCTTGTGCACGGCGTGTTCCGAATTCAAGCAATGTATCTTGCTGCGCCACCTGTTTAATGCGAGAAGCTTTCGTTGCAATCAGCGTCTGATAATTCATGAAGTTAAGTATCGCTGTTTCCACCAATTGCGTTTCCATAATCGTTCCTTCAACCCGAATGAGCGGTTCGTCAGGAAAAACAATTGCACCTTCCTTCATGGAATGAATCGTTCCCTGGAAAGAGAACTGAAGCAATTCCTCCAGAAAGACCGGGTCATAGTTCTCTGGTTGTTTGGATAAAAACTTGATGTCCTCCATCGTGAAGCGTAGCTGGCTGATATAATTCACAATACGCTCCAATCCGGCAAATACGGCATATCCGTTGCCAAAAGGAAGCTTACGGAAGTAGGCTTCAAATACCGCCTTCCGTTTGTGTGTACCATTCACCCAGTGCGCATACATCATGTTGATCTGATATTTATCCGTATGTAAAGCCAGGCTTGTTGTCTGCATTTGTCTCATCCTCTCTGACTTCCGCTCGCTTCTCAGATCATTCCTGAAAATACGGGCTTAAAGCTGATTACACCGCAATCTTCGGTGGCGAATCAGGCCAAAATCGTTTCACTTGCCTTAACCACTTGTGCCCCCATGCTCGAACGAAAGTGTCCAAGCGCCCATTCATGACCTGCAGGGTTAAAACTGGCTACAGCATCCTCATAGATCGTAATATGGAATCCTTTGTTATAGGCATCCACAGCGGTATGTAATACACATATATCTGTACATACCCCGATTAGCGCAATATCCGTTATGCCTCGTTCGCGCAGCTTCAGCTCCAGGTCTGTTCCGCAGAACGCGCTATATCTCGTTTTATCCATCCACCGAATTTCACTCACGTGCTTCTCCATTACCTCGGCAAGACGGCCGTATAGCTGTCTTCCCTCTGTGTCACGGATGTTATGAGGCGGGAAAAGCACCGTTTCCGGATGATAAGGATCATTTTTTTCATGCAGATCTACTGCCATGATCACTTCATCTTTATTATTGAGGTACGCCTCGGTAATCTCCGCTACCGTTTCCTCAATCTCTACGGCCGGTTGACCCACTGGCAATGCTCCCGTCACAAAATCTCGTGTAAAATCGATCACAATCAATGCTTTCATCGTCCACACTCCCTTGGTTTGAATATGGTTGAATGCATCATGCAAAACTCATCTTACCTAGCTGACCAAAAGCGTTCATTCCAAACTGGCTTCATACGTAACATGCTTGGGATACATCGAGACCCTTTTTTACGTATAGATGGATAAACGCGGCACTAGTTCAGTAAATCGATACAACTGTGCTGGACGTTGGGAGTACTGATTGGAGCTGACCAGATTGCCCTCATCGTCACGTACCTCCTCGACAATCCCTTTACGGCTGCGTGTAGATGTTATTTTACGAATAAAATTAGGCTCTTCGAAATCGGGTACAACACTCTGGATGACCTGATATAATTCACTTAACGTAAAATCACGCGGCAAAAACTGTCTCGCAATCGTTGTCTCCAGCATCTGTTGCTGGATTCGTCTGTATGCATCTTCGATGATCGTTCTGTGATCAAAGGCGAGTTCCAGCTCTTCCAGTGCCTCCTGGATCGTAAACAACCCGACATCTTCCGCATCATCCGCTGCCTGCCTGTGTTCAAGCATCCATTCCTCTACAAGTGCAAAGAAGGCATGAGAGATAATCCAACCTCTGGGGTCACGCCCAGGCTGACTGTAAACGTTCAGATATTCGAGATGCCCGCCGTCTACACCGGTCTCCTCCATCAGTTCGCGCTTCGCCGCACCGTAAATGGACTCATTCTCTTGGCAAAATCCACCAGGCAATGCCCACCTTCCGGCAAACGGCCAGCCCTTGCGTTTAATTAACATAACCTTCAACTCCCGAATCGGGAGGGTTTTCGTTACTGTTTTGCGCTCCCGCTTCGTCAAGGTGAACATGACGATATCTGCAGGAACCCCGTCTGGGGTACGATATTTTTTGGAACTATAATTACGTGCTTCCAGTTCATCGTTTGCTGATTCAGTGTTAACGTGTTTGTTGTTTTCGCTCATGGGCACCACCGACTATATTCATTTTGATAATCTCATTATGACATAATAATAACTTTTGTCAACAGTGGACTCCGTTTTCCGTCTTCAGGCTCTCGATTTGGCCACACGGAACGTCGCTGTAGCCATACATCCCAGCGTTCCTGAGGCATCGCGAACCTCAGATTGGGTCGTGATGCTACGCCCAGCTTGGTGCAACACGGTTGACGTTACGATTAACTCGCCCTGACTCATTGGAGCCAGAAAATGTACATTGAGGTTTGTGGTGACACAACTATCGACCTCCATAGCAGCTGTTGCGACCATGCCCATCGCCTGATCCATCAATGAGGTCAACACACCACCATGAATTATGCCCATCGAGTTGGTATGATGCTCTCCTGCTGTCAGCGCAATCTGGACTTCTTGTTTGTTGCCCTTGATATATCGGCACCCAAGAAATCCCCAGAATCGGCCATCGCCGTCTTCCACCATTTTGTCCAAAATACTCATGTTTCATTTCTCCTTCTATTCCACACGTTGTTTAACTCACTCTAGATGTCTTTTTCGTTGCTTCATTCGGGGTTCATTGATCTCCATGATGTCAAAAAAGGCGCGGACTGCGTCCGCACCCTTCCGTTCATTTAACCGCAGCTGGTCGGAGGTGAATCCGTTCCAGCTTCGACATTGACTTTTTCCGATACTGTATCCCGAATCACCGAAATAACTAGTTGAAGCAGATAATTGATGTCACTTTGACTCTGCTGGAATTCTGTTACTAGCGGAATGCTGTCCAGTTCGTTTTGCAAGTCATCAATTTCCTGTTCAATTTTGCTAACCATGGCACTGTTGTTGAAACTTTCGAAAGCAACGATTTCTTTTTGTTTTTTCTTAATCGTTGCGATCAATTGCTGAATGCGCTCATGATCTCGGATTTTGGCTTCTGCCTGTTGAAACTGTCTTACTTCTTCGCTCGTTCCGAGCATATCTGCCAGTTCTTTGGCCTTTCCCATAATGTCGTCGCGTATGATCAGATTGCGCGTATCGTAGGTTGGCATTCCATAATGGTTGTACTGCACTTCTTCCTGCGCCACTGTAATCGCTCCATTCGTATGAGATGATATAAGGATGAGACTGCGGTTAAACATTGTTTGGACTAAGGCTTGGGTAGCCGCTACGGGTTCGGATCGTTCTTTCGATCGCTGTTATCTCCGGATTTTTTTCGATCCCCTTCTCAAAGGGGAAAATCCAGCCATAAAGGCGAGCACTTCGTTTCTACAGAATCGATTCCGTCCCCTCCGCTATGTCTCGTCGCACACTTGACCTAAGTTCAAAAAAACATTCATCTTAATTAAGAGATGTTGGTATTGAGACCGAAAATCTCATGAGATTTTACTGATTCGCTGCTACCGGCTCCGTAAGCAAGTTGCCGCGAATATAAAACGTCATCGGATCGGTAATTTCAACTTGTACAAACGTGCCGATCAGTTCCTTAGGCCCTTCAAAATGAACCAGCTTGTTGCTGCGTGTACGTCCAGCCAGAACATTCGAATTACGTTTGCTCTCGCCTTCGACAAGTACTTCAACAATCTTGCCACGTTGCTGCTCGTTGCTGCGCTGGCTGTACTCGTTCACCGTTTCGTTCAAACGTTTCAGACGTTCTTTTTTCACTTCCATCGGTACATTATCTTCCATCACCGCTGCAGGCGTACCCTCACGTGGAGAGTAGATGTACGTATAGGCAAAATCATAACCGACTTCACGAACCAGAGAGAGCGTATCCTCAAACTGCTCGTCCGTTTCGCCAGGGAATCCCACAATGAAATCCGTTGTCAAAACGACGTTTGGAATGGCCGCTTTGATCTTCGCCGCTAGATTCAAATAGTGTTCCCGCGTATATTTACGACTCATACGTTTGAGCACTTCCGTGCTGCCTGATTGCACTGGCAGATGGATGTGCTCCACCAGATTGCCACCTTTGGCAAGCACCTCGATCAAATGATCATCGAAGTCACGCGGATGGCTCGTTGTAAAACGCACGCGTGGAATATCTATTTTACGAATATCGTCCATCAAGTCACCAAAGGTGTATTTCAGATCCGTAAAATCCTTGCCGTACGCATTCACATTCTGACCTAGCAGTGTAATTTCCTTAAATCCCTGTCTAGCCAGTTCCCTTACTTCTGCAATAACGTCCTCTGGACGACGGCTACGTTCTTTCCCCCGAGTAAACGGTACAATGCAATATGTACAGAACTTGTCGCAACCATACATAATGTTTACCCAGCCGCGCATGCCTTCCCGTTTCTTCGGCAGGTTCTCAATGATGTCGCCTTCCTTAGACCACACTTCGACAACCATCTCTTTACTAAAGAGCGCTTCCTGAATCAGGTGCGGTAGACGGTGTACATTGTGGGTACCAAAGATCATGTCAACAAAACCATGCTTCTGCATGATCCGGTTAACGACACCTTCTTCTTGAGACATACACCCGCATACGCCAAGCAATAAGCCTGGGTTTTCCAGCTTAAGCGTCTTTAGATGGCCCAGTTCACCAAATACTTTGTCTTCCGCGTTTTCACGAATCGCACACGTGTTAAGTAAAATGAGATCCGCCGCTTTGCGATCTTCCGTAGCTTGATACCCCATCGTCTCCAGCAGACCTTTGATCGTCTCGGAGTCGTGTTCATTCATCTGACATCCATAAGTGTATACGATATAATGCTTGCCCTTTCCGATCGTTTTCAGCTCTTCGGGAACAGCCGTCTCATACAGCACCTGAATGTCTTCCTTGCCCCTTTGTTTCTCCTGACGATGGTTCGGTTCCGCTTTGATATTAATCTCGCGGCCACGAATTCTAATCTTTTTGCTGAATTCATCTTGCGAAATTACTTTGGCATCGGAGAAATCAAAATATTGGGAGTAATCCTTTTTTGAGTCTTTAGCCATTTCCTTCGGTCACTCCTT
Source organism: Paenibacillus amylolyticus (assembly GCF_003719335.1). Classification (GTDB taxonomy): domain Bacteria; phylum Bacillota; class Bacilli; order Paenibacillales; family Paenibacillaceae; genus Paenibacillus; species Paenibacillus amylolyticus_D. Next base: position 10,544 of record NZ_RIAS01000023.1, on the reverse strand, counting down.
ACAGCCTCTATTCATAAAAAGCGTTCTTTTCATCACAAAATTCAACCATTTGGTTCCTCATGCTTCAAAAGAGCATTACAGCAAATTATAACATGAATTGGGCTGTAGTTCCACAAGCAAACACGGCGCTACCAACTCCATTTTACCGTCCTATCAGCCTTATACAAAAAAACCTGAGCACGTTGACGCACAGTTCAAGATGAACTGCCTCTGCCAGTGTACTCAGGTCATTGTCACTTATATCCAGCCTCCATGTTGCACTGCAACGCTATAGGCCGTGTAGAATCATTAGTCAATGATTTCAGCAGTGTCGCCATTGCGAGCGCCTGCTGCATTTGCTTCGTCTGTATCGATGTGCATATCCAGTGCAAAGGAATCGGATACACGAGCCAGTACATTTTCCAATACCAGACCACGATCCCCACCCAAACGAACTTTTAACATTTGTTTGTCTTCAATGCCCCATTTTGCTGCATCGGACGTGTGGAAGTGGATGTGACGAGCGGCCACAATGACACCTTTGTCTATCGTTACTTCGCCAGCTGGGCCTTTGATTGTGATGCCTGGTGTGCCCTCAATGCTTCCAGATTCACGCACAGGTGCCTTTACACCGATCGCAAAAGAATCTGTCATGGAGATTTCCAATTGTGTTTCCGGACGAACAGGTCCGAGGATACGCACTTTATCAAACTGTCCTTTGGAACCAATGACCGCTACCGTTTCGTTCGCAGCATATTGTCCGGGTTGGGACAGAGGTTTAAATTCAGTCAGTTCATAACCTTTGCCGAACAAAATGTCAACGTGCTCTTGGGATACATGAATGTGACGGGCGGATACGCCCACAGGTACTGTTTTACTCATCGTAAATTCACTCCTTGTTTATCTATGGCCTGTAGACAGGCTCTTAACAATCCAAGTGGTATTATACTCCTTTTTACTGTGAAATGAAAACAAACTAATGAAAATTCATGAAATACACTTATTTTCGCTGAATCATTTCCATTTCGAGGCACTTATTTTGAAAAAAGTGAGATTTATTACATTCTGCTTCCTGCTTTATTCCTTTTCATCCTGTCCTTTATGAATTGAATTTACCCGTGTTTACCCTCTGGCAAGTGTTCCCCGAGATAGCGCATCGCATTCCCCCATAACCAACCATGTACCAGTGCTTCGTCATAATGCTTCAGCAATATTTCTGTCAACTTCGGATAACATCCCGCGTGCTCCAGACCCTGAATTTTGGTTGATATCCCGTCAAAATCTGATCCCATCATCAGATGATGAGCCCCGCCAAGCGAACAGATCTGCTCAATATGCGGCAGCAAATCCTGTATACGCACCTCATCCGCTTCTTTGACAAACCAGGGTACGAACGTCAAGCCAATACGTCCATCTCTTGCAACTATGGCCTGAACCTGGTCATCCTTCAAGTTACGCACATGCGGACATACGCTATAGCTGTTTGAATGCGAGGCTATGAAAGGACGTTCGCTCAGATCGGCCAGTTCCCAGAACCCCTTTTCCGATAAATGAGACACATCCAGGAGCATTCCCATCTGATTGCAGAGACGCACCAGTTCCTTGCCTTTCTCTGTCAGACCCGCCCCCCGCTTTTCCATAATTCCGTCTGCTGCCCAATTGGCATGATTCCATGTAAGACCAACGACGCGTACCCCCATCTGAAAACACAATTGCAGATAAAACAGGTTTCCCTCCAGCCCATCGACCCCCTCCAATGTCATTAAGCCCCATGGAGCGGTTTCCGCCTCCGTATGCAAGTTTGCTACCTGTTCGCGCCAAAGCAGTGTCTTGACCCCGCCGGAGCGCTGTGCGCTATGCTCGACCTTTTTACGATACAGCTCCAATTGTCCCATGACATGTTCAAACTTGCCTCGGCCCAGCACTTCCGGCAAATAAATCGCAAACGCCTGCAGATGTACACCACCTTCTTGCATGCGTTCCACATTGACATCCAGTTCGGAAGCTTTCACAAAAGAAAGTTCAGGTTTCATCAGCAGTTTGCTTAGTGCATCACAATGAAAATCAGCGATACGCTGGCCTATTCTCGACATAGCCCACCCTCCTAATAACGTATAATTACCCTTTTCGCTCGATTATTTTGTAAAATAACGCAAAAAAACCTGTCTACTTTATTCGTAAACAGGCTCATGCGTACGTTCAACTCATGTATTATCTGGGCTCCACAATCAGCTTAATGGCCGTTCGGTCCTCACCGTCAATCACAATGTCTGTAAAAGCTGGAATACAAATCAGGTCAACTCCGCTTGGTGCTACAAATCCCCGGGCAATCGCTACCGCTTTAATAGCTTGGTTCAGTGCTCCCGCTCCAATTGCCTGCAGTTCAGCATTTCCACGTTCACGAAGAACTCCTGCAAGAGCGCCGGCTACAGAGTTAGGATTGGACTTTGCTGAAACTTTTAATACATCCATGGTAAGTACCTCCCTGGGAATGTTGAAAGTTTGTTTCCACTTACTAGATGTTATTCGCGGGAGGAAAAAAAATTCCTTCTTTTTAGCAGGGTTTCCCGGCAAAATGGGACAATGCCCCTATTCCATGCGCCACTCGTCTTCCATTAATCGAATTTTTTCAATTCGCGTAGCCGCACCGGTTGCTTCATCAATATCCACGACCACGCCATGAAAATGCCATTTGCCGTCGTCAACCACAAACCTTACCGGAAGCTGGGTATAAAATTTGCGCAGCACCGCTTCACGCTCCATGCCCAGAATACCATCACGCGGTCCAACCATACCCGCATCGGTCAAATATGCTGTGCCCCCAGGCAAAATGCGTTCGTCGTTGCTTTGCACATGGGTATGCGTACCTACAACGAAGGATGCACGTCCATCGAGATGCCAGCCCATCGCGATCTTCTCAGACGTTGCTTCCGCGTGCATATCCACAAGAATACAGTTATAGTCTCTCCGTAGCTTGTCCACAATTTCATCCGCTGCGCGAAACGGACAGTCAATCGCAGGCAAGAAGGTTCTGCCTTGCAGATTCACGATCGCAAGTTCTTTCCCTTCGCCCTTAACTACGGTATACCCGCGTCCAGGTGTTCCTGGGGGGAAATTGGCAGGTCTGATCATCCGCGGTTCATCATCTATAAAATCAAAAATATCCTTATTGTCCCAAGTATGGTTGCCAAGCGTAATGCCATGCACACCCCAGTTAAAAAATTCATTTGCAATCGCGCCTGTAATCCCGCGTCCTGCTGCAGCATTCTCACCATTTACTATGATCACATGGGGTTTATATTTCGATTTCAGATATGGCAAATTCTCTTTAAGCGCTTTACGCCCTACGTTTCCTACGATGTCCCCAATAAACAAAACTTTCATGATTTGTTGCCTCCTCAATTCCTGCATGGCTTATCAACAGGAAAAGTGGCCCACTGTAGCGGCCACTTTTCCAAAATGCTCTATTTTGCGTATTCAACCGCCCGGGTTTCCCGGATCACGGTGACTTTGATATGACCTGGATAATCAAGTTCATTCTCAATCATCTTCGTGATGTCACGTGCGAGGCGGAAAGCTTCAGCATCATCAATCTTCTCAGGCTGCACCATGACGCGAACTTCACGTCCAGCCTGGATAGCGTACGATTTCTCGACGCCTTCGAAAGATTCCGAAATTTCTTCCAGCTTCTCAAGTCGTTTGATGTATGTCTCCAATGTTTCGCGGCGTGCACCCGGACGAGCTGCAGACAGCGCATCAGCTGCACCCACCAGCATCGCAATAACCGAAGTTGCTTCGCAATCCCCGTGATGGGAAGCGATACTGTTAATAACCACTGGGTGTTCCTTGTATTTCTTCGCCAGCTCCACGCCAATTTCGACGTGTGATCCTTCCACTTCGTGATCCAGCGCTTTACCGATGTCATGCAACAAACCTGCACGTCTTGCCAAAGTCACGTCTTCTCCAAGTTCTCCAGCCATTAGTCCTGCCAAATAAGCAACTTCCATCGAATGTTTCAGGACGTTCTGACCGTAACTTGTGCGGAACTTCAGGCGGCCCAGAATTTTGATGAGATCCGGGTGCAGACCATGCACGCCCACTTCAAAGGTAGCTTGTTCACCGTATTCACGGATGCGCTCATCCACTTCTTTACGTGATTTTTCCACCATCTCTTCGATACGCGCCGGGTGAATCCGTCCATCCGCCACCAGTTTCTCCAGTGCAGTGCGGGCAATCTCACGGCGAATCGGGTCAAAGCCCGACAGAATAACAGCTTCTGGCGTATCATCGATAATGAGGTCAATCCCGGTAAGGGTTTCAAGCGCACGGATGTTACGTCCTTCACGACCGATAATCCGGCCTTTCATTTCTTCATTAGGCAGCGTTACAACGGATACCGTTGTCTCGGCTACATGGTCAGCCGCACAGCGCTGGATGGCGAGTGTAATGATCTCGCGGGACTTTTTGTCCGCTTCTTCCTTCGCTTGCTGTTCAATGTCCTTGATCATTTGAGCCGTCTCATGACGGACTTCCTGTTCTACGTTGGACAGTATGATACTGCGTGCGTCTTCCATCGTGAGATTGGAGATTCGTTCAAGCTCCGTCACCTGGTTTTTGTAGATCATTTCGATCTGCTGCTGTGTTTCATCGATACGTTTCTCTTTGTTAGCCACTTGCTCTTCTTTACGTTCGAGTGATTCCAATTTTTTATCCAGCGACTCTTCTTTTTGCAACAATCGTCTCTCTTGTCGTTGAATTTCGTTCCGACGTTCACGAGTGTCCTTTTCAGCTTCGGCGCGAATGCGATGAATCTCATCCTTCGCTTCCAGCACCGTTTCTTTCTTCAGTGCCTCTGCCTCTTTTTTCGCGTTCTCCACGATTTGTACGGCAGCTTGTTCCGCACTAGAGATTTTAGCCTCTGCAAGAGATTTGCGAATAAAATATCCGACTCCGAACCCAATAACGAGCGCGGCCACAACGAGAATGATCGTGATAGCGATTTCGCCCATACTGTTCACCTCCTCGTTGGTTCCTCCAAGGCACTCCTTGGGTCAACTTTTCTGTTTTCATGCCTTACATATGTTTGGGAATAACGAATACTCACGGCGATCCCCCGCCGATTTTCATTTCACATGTACATGAATACATGTACTATTCACCGTATCCAGTGAACCCATAATTAAGAATGGTATAAATCTGTAGAAACCGAAACCGCTTTTTTGGAAGGAAAAAGGGTTGTCCTTTTCTTAACAGACTCATGTCCATTTTAGTATTTGACGAAAGAAATTGTCAAGAGAATGCAGTATTGTTAGTCTTCTCGTCTAGTCCCATAACAATGCTTCATCATCTTCGGCATCTTCTGCTCCATCCTCTTCCATTAAACGATTCATGACCCGGCGCACCAGATCCGTGCTAAAACCGCGTCGCATCAAGTACGGGAACGTTTTACGTTTCTTCTCCTGCACATCTCCACGAACCTGTTTCCACTTCTTACGACCAGCTATTAATGCGGTGTCGTATTCCGCATCCTCACTCACGTCATCTAGTACCTCAGCAATGAGTTCACTTGCAATGCCTTTTTGACGCAATTCTTGCCTTATCCACAGTTTCCCCTTCCGCTGCCCCTCCATACGCTGTCTTGTCCATTCCTTAGCAAATAGATCATCATCAACGAGTTTCTCTTGTACCAGCCGATCCAAAACCTCGTCAATGATTGTCACAGCGAACTCTTTTTGCTTTAGTTTCTCCTTTAATTCATGACGCGTCCGTTGCTTAAACTCCAAGAAACGTAACGATTGCACATACGTTCGCTGGCGTTCATCCGCAATGATGATTTCCTCCAGATCTTTCTTCATGAAAATGTTGCCGCGTGTCATCCTGTATTTAATCATCACATCTTCCAGAACCGTAAGTGAGTAGTTGCCAAATGAAATCAGGTAGCGAGCCTCTCTGCTCTTGGTGCGTTCTACCCGGGTAATGATAAGTTCTTCATCATCTGGAAATTGGGAGATGCCATTTAATTTTGCTGATTCTTGCAATTCTTCTTCATCATCTTGTTTGTCATATTCTTGTTCCTTTTGGCGATGTTTCACTACAATCTTCACGCTCCCCTTTGTTTATATTTCGGGTTAAAAATGAGAATCCCCTTCGGTCGCTCTTACGATCTCGATTCAGCTCAGGTTACAGATGGCATAGATGCTAACAGCCTCTGTCCGGAATGGACAGAGGCTGTTAGCATCGCGAAAAACCAATCCTATTTAGCTAGCTAAAGCATTAGCAATCGCTCAATACAAAGTTTACTGTGAAAGAAGATCAAAGCCTTCCCGCACAGAAGAATTACTCATTAATTTCGAATAATTCCTGTTCTTCAGCTGCTTCTTTTTCTTGCTCTTCACTCGTAGGAGCAGGAACAGCCGTTGTCAGATTGCTGGCTTCACGAATTTTCTGCTCAATCACATCAGCAATTTCTTTATGTTCTTTCATAAACTGCTTTGCGTTTTCGCGGCCTTGACCTAAACGTTCGCCTTCGTATGAATACCATGCACCACTTTTGTTCACGATATCCAGCTCTGTACCGATATCGATGATACTTCCCTCTTTGGAAATACCTTCACCATACATAATGTCAACTTCCGCTTGTTTGAACGGAGGCGCCACTTTGTTTTTAACAACTTTAATACGAGTACGGTTACCCGTAATGTCATTGCCCGATTTGATACTCTCGATACGGCGTACATCTAGACGAACCGTGGAATAGAACTTTAATGCACGGCCACCTGGTGTCGTTTCCGGGTTACCAAACATAACACCAACTTTCTCACGAAGCTGGTTGATGAAGATGGCAATCGTTTTAGATTTACTGATTGCACCGGACAATTTACGGAGTGCCTGAGACATCAAACGAGCCTGCAGACCAACGTGGGAATCCCCCATCTCTCCTTCAATCTCCGCTTTTGGTACAAGTGCTGCTACCGAGTCAATAACAATGATATCTACTGCACCACTGCGTACAAGAGCCTCGGCGATTTCCAATCCTTGCTCACCTGTATCCGGTTGAGACAAGAGCAATTCATCAATGTTAACACCCAGTTTGCTTGCATAATTCGGATCAAGCGCGTGCTCAGCATCGATAAACGCAGCTTGTCCACCTGCACGTTGAACTTCAGCAATAGCATGTAATGCCACAGTTGTTTTACCTGAAGATTCAGGTCCATATATTTCAACAATACGGCCTTTCGGCAAGCCGCCTGTTCCTAATGCAATATCCAAAGCCAAAGATCCGCTGGGAATAACTTCCACATTCATGTGAGTTGACTCACCCAATTTCATGATGGAACCTTTACCAAATTGCTTCTCTATTTGACGGAGCGCCATATCAAGCGCGGCACGACGGTCTGACAATAAACTCACACCCTTTACTGTTTATAATATAATGATACCTTGTTTTAACTCGTTTGCCAAGCTTTTTTTCGAACATACATTCGTTTTTTTGTTCAGGCCGAGGCGCCTCTTCCTCATGGAAATCGATGAAAAAACAGAAAAAGAACCGTAAACAAGGCTGTAAAGCCACATTTTACGGTTCTTCCGTCTACAATCATTATACTTCCTCAATTATGCAAATGCAATCTGCCTGCGTAATCATCAATCAATAGCGACTAACTTTTGCCATAACCGATACAGAATCGCTTTTGCCGAGCGAATGCGAACCGTTTCCCGGTTACCGTTAATCCGGAGTTCATGAATCTCCGTATCCTTCCCACGCTCAGCCAGAGCGATAAACACGAGGCCTGGTGGTTTACGTTCCGAATATCCCGGGCCGGCTACTCCGGTAATCGCCAAACCAAAATCAGCATCCCCGATCATGCGGATCTGCTCTGCAAGCACTTTTGCCACCTCTGGGCTAACAGCACCTGGTGCATCTTCACCCTCCAGGTAACTGTGAGGCACATTTAACAGCTTTTCTTTGATCTCATTAGAGTAACATACAATGCCACCTTTTAACATTGATGCACTTCCAGGCACCGAAGTTAAACTCTGCATCACAAGCCCTCCTGTGCAGCTTTCGGCCGCGCTCAGAGTCAGCCCCATATCAGACATCATTGTAACAATCGTGTACTCTATAGGCACATCCTCGTTAGCGTAGAGATGTTCAGATAAACGCTCACGGATCTGCACTTCCATCGCATCCAGCTTTAGCTTGGCTTCTCCTTCGCTCGGAGCCTTGGTAGACACACGTACGGTCACTTCTCCCTCACTCGCGTAAGGAGCAATCGTAGGGTCTGTCTGTCCGTCGATCAAGTCAAGCAACCGATCCTCCAAAGCAGATTCTCCGATGCCTGCGAATTTCAACATTCGTGAATAAATCGGCATTTCTTCTGTAAGAGCATGCTGGAGCAACCAAGGTTTGGCTTCCTGCTCGAACATTGGAATCAATTCTTTAGGTGGCCCAGGCATAACAACATAATATTTATCGTTATCCGCAATCGCGTTTCCTGCAGCAAGTCCAGTTTCATTCGCCAGAGGGGTTCCACCCTCTAGAACAATGGCTTGGCGCCGATTATTTTCTGTCATTTCCACATTCCGATCGCGGAAGAAACCTTCAATTTTATCCATAGCCATACGGTCAATATGCAACTTCCGATTTAGCACTGCAGCCAGCGCGTCTTTTGTCAAATCATCCTGCGTTGGCCCGATGCCCCCGGAAAATAGAATAATGTCTGCACGCCCCTGCGCGATGCGTATCGCTTCACTAAGCCGATTCTGATTATCTCCAACTACCGTTTGAAAATATACGTCAATCCCCATTGCAGCAAGTTCCCGGGAAAGGTATCTGGCATTGGTATTTACGATCTGTCCCAGCAGTAACTCTGTCCCAACTGCAATAATCTCTGCCTTCATTTTGGCTTCCTCCTGTACATATGTGGAGTAGTCAAAGGGCAATAGGATGAGTTCCTATTGCCCTTTGACCCAATGAGTCTTTCATCATTACCCGTTTCAGCTTAAATCATTACGCTTTAGATAAATGAAGCAAGTTTTTGTTTTTGATAAAGTAGTCGATTCCAGACCAGATGGTGATCAGAGCCGCTACATATACCGCAATTTCATCGACATGAATACCCGTGTATGAGAAGGGGAAATTGTTCAGCAGTAGCAAAACAATGGCTACAATCTGCACTACTGTTTTCAGTTTGCCCCATGCACTCGCCGCTACAACCGAACCGTCCAACAAAGCAATCTGACGTAGACCGGTCACGGCAAATTCACGGCTGATAATAACGACTGCAATCCACGAATCCAGCTTGCCCATTTGAACCAATGAAATCAAAACAGCGGTGACCAGAAGCTTGTCTGCCAGAGGATCAAGCAGCTTGCCCAGATTGGTGACCATATTGTTTTTCCTTGCAAGATAGCCGTCTATTCCATCCGTGCTTGCAGCAACGATAAAAATAAAAGCAGCAATTAACTGGTTATACGGAAGCGTAAAGCTCCCAAAATGTAACGGCTCTGGATAAAACGGAAAATCCACAAGCAGGAACACCATCAAAAAAGGGATTAAGCAAATTCGTGCAAGCGTAATCCGGTTGGGTAAATTCACAAGACGCCCTCCCTTTGTATCCTCCATTACTTCAAACAATCATCTTAATTCCGTATTCATCATCTGAAGCAAGAAATGAACGATTGAAACGTCGACTTATATTTACATAAAAGCCTATGTAGAAACGCAAAAAATAAAGTCTACCGCTCAAACGCAAAACTGCTTTTAAACGCTCCGGCGACTTCCAGAAGTGTACTGCTTTTCACAAAGTCAGCTAACGATGAAGACTGGGCTTGATGCATGACTGCCAGCAATGCACATTCAGTATAATATACGTACCAATACAGTGTCAAAAAGACATTTCTGTACAAGAACTTTTATTTAAAATTGGTATATTGCAGATCCAGTGGCAAGTTAGCTCCATTAAGAAGTTGCATAACGGCTTGCAGATCATTTTTGCTTTTACCTGTCACCCGAAGCTGGTCTCCCTGAATCTGACTCTTCACCTTCAGTTTGGAATCACGAATGAGGATATTAATTTTTTTAGCCACATCCTGATCAATGCCCTGTTTAAAATTCAAACGCTGGCGAACAGTACCAGAGGAAGCTGGCTCCACTTTCCCGTAATCCATATTTTTCAGCGGCAGCCCACGCTTTGCCATTTTCGATTGTAAAACTTCAATAACCGCTTTTAATTTTGTCTCATCATCAGACACAATCGTAAGAGCATCTTTATCCAGTTTCAAGCTGCTTTTACTGCCCTTGAAATCATAACGAGCACCAATTTCTTTTTCCGTTTGCGTAACGGCATTGGTCAATTCTTGCAAGTCCATTTTGGACACAATATCAAATGAATTTTCTGAACTCAAACCGAGTCACCCTTTCAATTAATCATATGTTCTGTAACATTATAGAGTAAACTTCAAGCAAAAGTCTAATTTTAGTCATGTTTACTAGAGTAAAAGGCTGGGCAAAACCCGGCCTCTCCTCATCAAACCGTACGTGAGGTTTTCCCTCATACGGCTTTCCG
>NZ_RIAS01000022.1 GCF_003719335.1 Paenibacillus amylolyticus | reverse complement strand
CACGACCGTTAAGCCCTCTAGCGCCGATGGTACTTGGACCGCAGGGTCCTGGGAGAGTAGGACGCCGCCAAGCAAAGAACCACTGCCGATGATGTTCGGTGGTGGTTTTTATTTTTGTTCATTTATGTGAAATTGCTAAGAATAGCTCTTTTCAAATCATAAATCGCTGACAGCTTCGTTATGGGAAGGTAACATTTTTGTTACGGATGGCAGGGATAAAACCAGTATAATAGGACTATGTTAAATATGCTAAAAGTACCTGACCGAAGAGCTGGATTGTGCAGCTGTGAAAAGGAGGGTGTGTGTGTTAAGTTGGCGGAGATTTGGACTCCACTCACTTCTGTTGCTTTGTCTGGCGATTGTTCTCGCAGGATGTGGTGAAGCTTCAGGATCTGTATGGATCTCATATGAAGGTGCAGTTAACGAAAAAAGTTTCCCTGTACCCAAAGTAGCGAATAAATCTGACCAGTCCGAAAACAATTCGGATATGGATTATGTTCGATATACGTTGTCTGGAATCAGTGAAAGCACGAGTTTGCCTGAGGTATATCTTAACGAAATTAAAAGTTGGGGTTGGACAGAAAGGCAAGCAAAGCGTTCATCAAATGCCTCAAGTAATGTACATGTTTTCTCAAAGGATGGCCATATTGTTCAGTTGGCTGTGCATGATGGTTCGTTTACGTTGATGGTTCCCAGAAATGAAACGACCCAGACCACAGTAAAGTCACTAGAAGAAGATGATTAACGGATTGATGTGAAAGCGTACGAGTTAACATTGTGATGTTCTTATAAAGTGAAGTTCTCATCGATAGCGATGAGGGCTTTTTTTGTGTTACTGCAAGTTGAAAACGGCAGCACATGCAGTCTTCAATAGATATAAGATACATTGAAGGCTAGGGTAAGTTAGCGGAGCTTAGTAACCATTCAGAACGGAGAAGGGAGAATTCCCCTATATTTGTGGATAAAAGAAGGAGGAAGCAAAAAAAGGTTATCCACAGTGGATAACCTTTTTTTGGAGAAGGATAACGAAAAGAACGATTTTACTGTAAATAATAAGAGACATCTTGATCATTTAATTTAACAAGACCGTCTTTACGTTCACGGGATAGAATGAGTATTACGTATAAGCGAGGTCCGAGTAACCACAGATGCCAGAATATCAGCGAAAGTGTGAAGGATACTGGAGACCATAACAGGCACACAGTAATGATACACAATCCAATCCAGCTCATATTCAGATGAACTCGGACAAACATGCGATAACTAAAGTGTTGATCGGGTATATAGCCAAACCAAGGCATACGCAGGTTCCAGTGCCAACGCTTGGCATACGAAGTACGAACCAGTAACAATATAGTCCTCGCAATGACATAATGGATCCAGACAGTAATTGGCCCAGCCAGTAAAAAGAAGAAGAGGCCGTTCCAGGAGAAGGCAAGTAGATTAAAGATGAGCATGATAACAGGCAGACACAGGTAGCTATATATAACGCTACGAGCGATAGGTTTTTTTTTCAGAAGGCGATACTGATAAAAGGTTGCCTTATTCTCCGGTTCGGCGATCATACGATTTTAAATCCTCCTTCAAGTTACGAGTAAGTAGTAGAGTCGTGTGTACATATGTATGGAGAGATAAAGATGATAAAGAAATAATTAATGTGGCATGCCCGACGGACTTTGTTATCGTTATCATATCTTATATATCGGCTGAAATTCCAAGTTTTTTTAAGGTTATTATATCGTAGTTTAGATCAGCGTGAACCTGCATGGGGAAATCCTGTGTTGATTCATGAAAAAGAGTGAGGCTGAAGGTTCAAGAATAAACGTGACTCGGAACAGGACATTGTATATTTTCTGTACAGACACCTATTAAGGGAGGAGCGAATATATATATTTTATAGAAAGAAAGCACTATGAAAATGTTTAAAATAATAGAAACTGTGCAATACTGATAGTAAACGTAAAACAAGGTGGGATGGTTCATGGAAGAACATGCCGAACACACATGTATCATTTGCGAGCAACGGAAGAGAGAAGGCATATTTATTGTATCTGAATTCATATGTGATGCTTGTGAAGCAGAGATGGTTCACACCGATGCGAAGGATGCGAAGTATAACTTTTTTATTCATCAGATGAAACAGATTTGGGTGCAAAAGAACGCTTAAAGGACGTTATATGCTTCACTGTGAGGTTAGAAATTTACATGATCAATATTAATGATTATATAGGGGCCCGAGAGGCCTTTTTTTGTTGGAGAGGGGATTACCTTGTCTGACTTGTGCAGAAAGCGTATGCTGAAATAAAGAGTGAAGATGCATGTTTTACGAAAATAACAGTTACAGGATGGATATCTTATGAATGAACATAATACATCAGGTATAGGAAAAAATAGGGCTCCTTTATATGAAGCATTGCTCGCATATCGTGATTCGAAGCAGCGTTCATTTCATGTGCCAGGACATAAAAATGGACAAGTCTATCATCAATGGATGCAACCGTTTGAGGGAGCGGAAGATACTCTGCAAAAAGGGATAGAAAAAAAAGTAGAAACCGGAAATGTTTTAGGAGTAGAACAAACGAAACAGGAGAAAAGGGACAAAGAGGGAGAGCAGATTTCGGCTGCTTTAGATTATTCATTGAAGGATAAAGATCAATCCAAACATGTTGTACCCGTACATGCTTATCTGGACATGATGGAGATGGATGTTACGGAGATTACAGGTACGGATGATCTGCACCATCCTGAGGGAGTGATCAAGGAAGCACAGGAACTGGCAGCGGATTGTTTCGGTGCGGAGGAAAGTTTCTTCCTAGTGGGAGGAAGTACAGCAGGAAACTTGTCTTTATTACTCACAATCTGTGATGAGCCAGGTAGTATCGTGCTGGTGCAACGTAATGTACATAAATCGGTTATTCACGGACTGATGTTAGCGGGCGCAAGGGCGGTATTTCTGGAGCCATGGGTTGACCCTGGATCTGGACTTGCTGTCGTGCCGTCCATTGAGACGGTTCAGGCTGCTGTCCAGAGGTATCCTGAGGCAAAGGGTGTATTTGTCACGTTGCCCAATTATTATGGCATGGGTGCGGATCTGACACCCATTGCCGAAGTTTGCCACGAGGCTGGCATGCCACTACTCGTGGATGAAGCGCATGGCGCGCATTATGGGCAGCATTCGGAGCTGCCTGTCTCTGCACTGTCCTGCGGAGCAGACGGTGTAGTGCAGTCGACGCATAAGATGCTGGCCGCCTTCACCATGGGAGCCATGCTGCACATTCAGGGATCGCGATTGAATCGCTCCCTGCTTCGGCGGCGTCTGGCCATGGTGCAAAGCTCAAGCCCATCCTATCCGGTGATGGCTTCGCTTGATCTTTCGCGCCGGCTATTGCATGTGCACGGCGCAGATGCCTTCACGGCAGGGCTTACTGCCGTGAAAGCATTGAAGCGCGGCCTCGCGGAGTTGCCGCGCTTCCAGTTGCTGCAGCCTGCGGACTCGCTGCAGCAAGAGCCGGCCTACGGCAATGACAATCCGGCGGCGATGCCTGACCGCAAAGGATATACCGCACAGGACCCATTCAAGGTCGTCATATATGACGACACAGGGGGACTAAGCGGTTATGGGCTGCAGCAGCAGCTGGAGGCTTGCGGCTGTGTGCCAGAGATGAGCGACGAAAGGTACGTCGTCTTGCTCTTCAGTCTTGGCTCCACAATGCAGGATGCTGAGCATGTGTTGCAGGCTTTACGGCATATTAACGTTGCCTACAAGTTGGAGCATTCACTGGAATCCACAGCGTCTGTCAGGACGGCTGCTCAAACTCAGACTGACACTCCAATCTATGTTTCCACGTGGAACAATATAGAAGAACGTGAACGCTTATCTGAGCCAGTTGCCTTCTCCCTGCAACCTATCTTAGAGATGGATATGATTGGAGTTTCAATCGAAGACTGCGCAGGATATCGATCGGCGGAGATGGTTATTCCATATCCTCCAGGCATTCCGTTGGTGTATCCCGGCGAACGAATAAGTTCAAAGGTTGCCGAGCAAATTCGAATTCTACGCGATGCAGGAGCCAAGTTTCAGGGGATCTCGGATCATACGTATCAGAAGTTAAATGTCATGAAACCTGAGTCATAGGAAAAGTACTCGTGCAGCTCCCAGCAAGCAGTGTCCTGTTTCATGACAAGGGTGGTTAGCCGTTCAAAAAATCTTGTATGTGGAAATCAGTAGCTTGAGGAATTTATATATGATATAGAAATAACCAAAATGATATTGGCCATCAGCATTGTCACTTCTCTACTTCTTGTTCAGGTTACGTCGGCTTCAGGAGTAGAATCAAGTAATTACAGAATCCAGAGTACTGTTAAGCGTTGAGTTCACTTTCAAAGATGATATCGTATGGTTGAAAAAGGACTAACGTTTCATGTTGGAGGAAAAGCCACCTTATAGTATGATAGAAAGAAAAACTAGCTTGTATTATTTTTGTGTTATTAAATGCAGTTGTTGAACAATACACCTCTGGGCGAAGGAAATCATATCTTGAAGCAAGAGGGTCTAGGCACATGCATAATAGCCATGAATGGATGCAGCAATGAATACAGAAAGCAGGGAAGCATATGCAGGGCAGAGGTAAATTCATTACGCTGGAAGGAGGAGAGGGTTCAGGGAAAACAACGATGATTGGCAGGATCGGTTCTTATTTTGAAGAACGGGGTATACCTTACGTAGTTACAAGAGAGCCTGGCGGGATTGAGATCGCAGAGAAAATACGTAACATCATCCTTGACCCTCTTCATACGGCGATGGATGCACGAACCGAAGCACTGCTCTATGCTGCAGCTCGCAGTCAGCATCTAGCAGAGAAGGTAGAGCCTGCACTGCAAGCTGGCAAAACCGTGATCTGTGATCGGTTTGTAGACAGCAGTCTTGCTTATCAAGGGTATGCGCGCGGACTCGGAATGGAGAATGTGTGGGCAATCAATCGTTTTGCGATTGGAGACCTGATGCCTGACATGACACTTTATCTGGACATTGAGCCAGAACAGGGACTTGGTCGAATTGAGGCTCATGATGGACGTGAAGTCAATCGTCTTGATCTGGAGAACCTGGAGTTCCATCGAAAAGTACGTGAAGCTTACTTTCTGCTTCAGAAACAGTTTCCAGAACGCATCAAAATTATTGATGCTTCACAGACACCAGATGAGGTGGAGAAAGCGATGATTTTGTCGCTGGAAACAGGTATTATGAAGGATTTTGACGAGTAATTGTCTAATATATAGACAGGGCATTTTGTTAAAAGTGCTTAATCTAAAGGAGGTTATGCAGGATGAAACTGATTGTTGCGATTATACAGGATAAAGACAGCAACCGATTATCCAGCGCATTGGTCAAAGCGAATTTTCGGGCAACCAAGCTTGCCAGTACGGGTGGATTTTTGAAGGCAGGCAACACGACGTTTATGATCGGTGTCGATGATAGTCAAGTCGAATCCGTTATGAATGTCATTCGCAGCAGCTGTAAGGTTCGTGAACAGCTCGTAACTCCAGTTACACCGATGAGCGGAACGACCGACTCTTACCTGCCGCTACCTGTTGAAGTCCAAGTCGGTGGAGCAACCGTGTTTGTTCTTCCGGTAGATCGTTTCGAGCATTTCTAATCCGTTTGTACAGATGAAATCCGTGAGTGTTTTTCATTTATCGATAGCATGACTGCATCTTGCATGATGGTAACGAACGATGTAAAAGAACGTATTCCATATGAATTACGTGGCACTTATGGGCGCCCTTGTTGATGGAAAGAAACGGCACTCTCTCCCAAAGAAGACTCTGCTTCGCAATGATGTACTTCTTTGGGGAGAGGCGACTTCGAACAGAATCGTAGATAAGATCATTTTTATCTACTATTATATATACAGTGTATTCAAGTATATAAGGCCCATCTTACGCACAGGCGCAATGCGCACTGTGCTGATGTGCGATTGGCCTAACGATGGTATAGAAAGCAGGCGTACCCATGAAAATCAATCCCGGATTCAGACCGCTGCAGAGTGGAATCAATACGAATGATTCAGGCTCCAAGCCGGTTCAATCCAAAAGTTTCTCTGATATGATGAATCACCAGGGGGAGCGGGCTTCCCAAGCAGAACTCAACCGCCGACTAAGCGAAATCCAGCTTCAGGGTGATCGATTGGCTCGATCCATGACAATTCGTGAACTGAAAGCATATAAACAGCTTGTCAAAAGGTTTCTGGAAGAGACAGTCCGCCGCGGTGTATCGATGAAAGAGACAAGGGGTTGGGATCGCCGCGGCAGAGGTAAACGATACAAACTTATCGATGAGATTGACTCGGCTCTGTTATCTATGGCGGATGAGTTATTGGATACAGAAGAAGGAAAAATCTCTCTGTTGCAACAAGTAGGAGAAATTCGGGGAATGCTTATTAACTTAAGCTTCTGAGGAGGAAGTATGTCCTTTCAACAAATTATGGGCCAACAGGCAGCCAAGCAATTGTTGCAAAGCAGTCTGAGACGCCAGGCGATCAGTCATGCGTATTTGTTCAGCGGTCCGTCTGGCAGTGGGCAGCTACAGACAGCCATGGCGTTTGCCAAGGCAATCTTCTGCACAGAGCTTGAGGACGATGCCTGTGGGCAATGTCTTGAATGCCGCAAAGTAGAACACAGAAACCATCCAGACCTGACGATGCTTGCGCCGGATGGCAATAACATTAAAATAGATCAGATTCGGGATTTGCAACGCATTTTCTCTTACCGTTCAGAGGCGGGGCATCCCAAAGTATATATTATAGAACAGGCTGAGAAAATGACCGTTCAGGCTGCAAACAGCTTGTTAAAATTTTTAGAAGAACCTCAAGTTCCGGCGGTTGGGATTCTGATTACAGATAATGGACAGGCCATGCTGCCTACCATTCGTTCACGTGCTCAGATGGTGCCTTTCAGTGCACTAAATCCGGAGGATATGCTTCAATCGTTGATTGAGGAAGGTTTTCCCGCCAATCTGGTGAGGCCTGCTGTCCATTTGACGTCAGGACTGGAAGCATGTAGAGAAATTCTCCAGCAGAATTGGTTTGCAGAAATTAGAAACGTAATGTTACAATTAGGGAAGGAGTCCCTGGGCAGAGGAAGTACATCTTTGATCTCGGCACAGCAGAAGCTTTTCAAAACAGGACTCTCGGAACACCTGGACATGCTGCTTAGTTTGTTCCATTTGTGGTTCAGGGACATGCTGTATGTTCAGTACGGTAGGCATGAACATATCGTTTTTATAGATCAGTTAGACATGCTGTCTCAGTTGGCACATACCCGCAGCACAGAGCAGTGGGTCTCCTATATGGATTTGGCCGCGGCATGCAGAAAAAAATTGCGTTTTAATGTCAATGGCCAGCTTTGTCTGGAGCAATTTTTGATCGGTTTGGCATAAGGCTGGAGGATCGCGTGAGACCCAATCCTATGCAAACGGTTATAACTTCGGCGGGTTCCCTAAGAAGTCAGGGCTTCAGACGAAGTGGGGTTGGCTTACAAGGGGGTTAATTTTTTGTACAGTGTAGTGGGTGTCCGTTTCAAAAAGGCGGGCAAAATTTATTACTTCGATCCCCTGGACCTTCCCATTGAGAAAGAAAACTGCGTGATCGTGGAAACGGCACGAGGGGTTGAGTATGGTAAGGTTGTCGTGGGCAAGAAGGAAGTGGGCGAGGCTGATGTGGTTTTGCCGCTCAAAAAGGTTATCCGCGTTGCAGGTGATACAGATGCCCGTGTGGTGGATGAGAACAAGCGTGCAGCCAAAGAAGCATTCGGTACTTGTTTAAATAAAATCAGAGACCATGGCCTCAAAATGAAGCTGGTCGATGTAGAATTCACGTTTGATCGCAATAAAATTATTTTTTATTTTACAGCAGAAGGTAGAGTCGATTTCCGCGAGCTGGTCAAGGACCTGGCAAGCATTTTCCGGACACGAATTGAACTGAGACAGATTGGTGTTCGTGATGAAGCAAAAATGCTTGGTGGAATAGGGCCTTGCGGCCGTGTGTTGTGTTGCTCCTCCTGGCTGGGAGATTTTGAGCCTGTGTCTATTAAGATGGCTAAAGATCAGAGCTTGTCACTGAATCCGACGAAAATTTCAGGGTTGTGCGGAAGACTTATGTGCTGTCTGAAATTTGAGCATGATAATTATGAGAGCGTGAGAGAAGAGCTGCCAGCTGTAGGCAAACTGGTCGTCACCTCATTGGGTGAAGGCAAAGTTGTCGGAATTAATGCCGGTAACCGCACGGTGCATGTTCAACTGTTCGACATCAGTAAAGTCAAAGAACTTCCGCTGGATGACGTCGTTATCAAGTAAACCATAAAGGTTGCTTCGGGGTGGAAACTTGGAAAAGAAAAATCTGTTTACGCACATTCATGAAATGGAAACCCAAATGGGTCAGTTGCACGGTGATTTAGCAGAATTAAAAATGATTGTCAAAGAGTTGCTGGAAGAAAATCAGCGGCTTACCATCGAAAATGAGCAGTTACGCAAACTGCTTAAGCGTGAAGCGCCGGCAGATCTGCCGATCTCATCTGCTCTTGCTCCTGTCGCAAGACCGGCGGGTCCAGCTGCAGGTGAAGATGTAGTGGGCGAAGGTTATGACAACTTGGCTCGGCTGTATCATGAAGGATTCCATATCTGCAACGTCTATTATGGACATTTGCGGACGGAAGGCGATTGTCTGTTCTGCCTGTCTTTTTTGAATAAATGAAGTGACCGTAGGGATTCCCTACGGTTTTTTTTCAAGGTTATAAACGTTTAACGTACCGGAGGATGAGAGTACCCTATGACAGACGAAGAAGTAATTTTACAGGAATCCGAGCGGATTGATGATCTGCTCTCTCATAATTTGCGAATCATCCAAAGTGATGAAGTGTTCAGTTTTTCTATGGATGCTGTCTTGCTGGCCCGATTTGCTTCTGTTCCGAAACGCGGGCGTGTTCTGGACTTGTGCACGGGAAATGGGGTCGTGCCTATTTTACTGACAACACGTACGCAGGCAAGTCTGGAAGGCATTGAGATTCAGCCACGACTTGCAGATATGGCACGCCGGAGTGTGCAGTTGAATGAATTGGATGAGTCCATCCATATTCGTGAGGGAGATTTGCGAGATTTGGTTAAAGAAACTGGACATGCGGTATATGATGCCATTACGGTAAATCCTCCGTACATGCCGTTGAATGGAAGTGACCTCAAGATGAACACCCATCAGGCCATGGCACGTCATGAAATCGGGTGTACTCTTGAGGAAGTCATTCAAGCATGCAATCGTCTTGTGCGTAATGGTGGGAAAGTATCTATGGTTCATAGACCGCAGCGTCTCGGCGAAATTATATCATTAATGCGCGAATACAAGCTGGAACCCAAGCGCATTCGTATGGTACACCCGCGTGCTCATCTGGAGGCGAACATGGTGTTGATTGAAGCGATGAAAGACGGCAAGCCAGAGGTACGCATGTTGCCGCCACTTATTGTCTACAATGAACAGGGTAGCTACTGCGATGAGATTATGGAGATCTACTATGGTCAGCAGGATGCCGAACGATCGAAGGAAGGAGGAAACTAGATGTCTTTACAAGTCCAAAAAAGCTTTAGGGAGCAGTCCGAACCTACAGGCAAGTTATATTTGGTTGGGACACCGATTGGAAACTTGGAGGATATGACCTTCCGGGCCATTAAGACATTGCAGGTCTGTGATATTATTGCTGCTGAAGATACTCGTCAGACGCGAAAGCTGCTCACTCATTTTGAGATTACACCTTCCATGCTGTTTAGCTATCATGAGCACAATAAGGGTGCGAGTGGCCCTGAACTGATACGCTATATAATAGAAGGAAAAAATTTGGCACTTGTCAGCGATGCCGGATTACCAGCCATTTCAGACCCAGGTTCTGATCTGGTAAAGCTTGCAATCGAAGCCGGAATTACGGTCATACCGATTCCTGGTCCGAATGCAGCATTATCCGCTCTGATCGTATCCGGATTACCAACAGAACGGTTTACCTTTGGTGGTTTTTTGCCACGAGAGAAAAAGGACATGCGTAAGGTACTGGAAGCTTTCAATGAGTCGAATGGTACGTTGCTTTTCTATGAGTCCCCTCACCGGATTCGCAAAACCTTGATGTATCTGGAAGAAATTCTGGGTGAACGTTCCATTGTACTGGCTCGTGAGTTGACCAAGCGGCACGAGGAATTTGTTAGAGGTAGTCTGAAGGAATGTATAGAATGGCTCGAAGAGCACCCGCCTCTAGGTGAATATTGTTTGTTGGTTGAAGGGATCAGGGAAGAGGAACGTAAGGCTGAACGGGAAGCATGGTGGCAGGTTTTGTCGCTGGAAGAACACGTGGAACACTATGAAAATGAAGGAAACAGTCGTAAAGATGCGATGAAAAAAACAGCAGCTGATCGAGGGTTGGCAAAACGGGACGTATATAATGCTTTGATTGGGTAGCCAAAATTTTAAAAATACCAAATTTAGTTGTAATTACCTTAAAGAGAGATTAAAACAAAGCTTAATATAACCTTAAAATGTAAAAAGAGCAGCACACCAAAATGTGAAAGATATGTGTCTGCTCTTAAGGGTGAAAAAAAAGACCCTCCAACGGTGAGATTACACCGGGAAGGCCATGAGGGAATATAAAAAGGTTAGAATTAACGATTTGGATAATTCCAGTATACTTGTTTTTCTTATTTTGCTACAGGTGCAGGGATTTCAGAAATACATTCGTTACAAACGATTTTACCTTTGAAGTAAGTTACGTTCTCAGCGTTACCACAGAAGATACAAGCTGGCTCGTATTTTTTGAGCATGATGCGCTCACCATCAACGTAGATTTCCAAAGCATCTTTTTCGCCAATACCGAGTGTACGACGCAATTCGATTGGAATAACTACCCGTCCCAGTTCATCCACTTTTCTTACAATACCTGTTGATTTCATCATTATAATCAGTGCTCCTCTCAGCTAACTATCATTGTCATTATTCGACATTATTTTATGTTTTATGATACTCATCATACCAACGATTCCCAAAACAGTCAACCTTAAAATTAGCTTAAAATAAAGGGTGTTTTTCTTAAGTTTACTGGTGGTAAGGGATTAAAAGCAATTTTTCGTATTTAAACATCCATGTCAGCTTTGTCGATTTGGAAAACGACAAAAGTGCTTTGTTCGACAAAATTCGTCATTTCATGTCGAATTGTTGGTGAAAATTGAAGCTGGACGCGTTATTCTTTATGGCAAGAGAACAATTTAAAAGGAGTGAATCGAAATGGAACACCGTCTGACGGAAGAGAAAGTATTTAAAGATCCGGTACATAATTATATTCATGTGCAAGAACCGATTATATGGCAATTGATCAATACACCTGAATTTCAGAGGCTACGCCGCATTCGTCAATTAGGGACATCTTATCTAACTTTTCACGGGGCAGAGCACAGTCGTTTCTCCCATTCGCTAGGTGTATATGAAATTACCCGAAAGATCATCTCTCAGTTTGAACGAAGCCATTATTCGGACTGGCCCAAGGAAGAAAAGCTGGTGACGTTGTGTGCTGCCTTACTTCATGATCTCGGACATGGACCATTCTCTCATTCCATTGAAGAGGCTTTTGACATGAATCATGAGGATTGGACATGCCGCATTATCAAGGGTGATACCGAAGTAGGGGCGATTCTAAGACGGTATGCTCCTGATTTTGATGAAAAAGTGGCTTCCGTTATCCAGAAGACGTATGATAAACCGATTGTTGTGAATCTGGTAACCAGTCCGCTTGATGCGGACCGAATGGATTACTTGCTCAGGGATGCCTACTTTACAGGGGTAAATTATGGCACGATCGACTTGGATCGCATTCTTCGCATGCTGCGTCCATTCCATGGACGAATTGTAGTTAAAGAGTCTGGTATGCATGCTGTGGAAGATTATCTGATGTCACGATACCAGATGTATTGGCAGATTTACTTCCATCCTGTGACGCGCAGCTCCGAGATTATATTGCGACAAATCTTTAAGCGGGCAAAACAACTTGTGAAGCAAGGCTTTCCATTCCGTTTCATGGTAGAGCCACTGCCCAAACTGTTTCATGGAGAAATTTCAGTTGATGAATATCTGCAGCTTGACGAATCGTTAATTCAAACAGCCTTTATGCAGTGGCGTAAGGAGGACGATTCTGTTCTGAGTGAGTTGTGCGAACGTTTTATGGATCGCAGGTTATATAAATATGTGGAACTCGAACAGATCGACTTGGACATCATTGAAGAGATTCGGGAAGCTTTTGTACAAGCAGGATTGAATCCCGAGTATGATCTTGAAATTGATTTTCCGACGGATAATCCGTATGATGTGTTTCGTCCAGATCAATCTACCGATAAGCAAATTCTACTGCTGGATCGGCAGGACAAGTTGCATGAGCTGTCAGAAGTTTCTGATATTGTGCGTTCGATCAGTGGACTTCATCTGGGCAAACATCATTTGTACTATCCGCAAAACAAGGTGGATGCCATTCTTCATGAATTACCGTCCCATATACGCCCCTATTTTCTGTAATCTTGAGTCGATGCAGCTGGGTGAAACATTTTGATATCAAAAGACTTTCTAAGAGAGCTATTTTACATGATACAGTAATCTGCTTTAATGGCGAGGATATGTAGATCGACATAATTTTGTAATCCGAGTGAGTAATTATACAGTTTCCAACGCCTTTTCTTGCAAGATGTTGATTTGACTTTTTATTTTCCTTCTATATATAGTAGCTTGAGTGCTAAAACTGAAAATACTGAAATTGATGCTTGTCCCAATCATTTAATGATGAAAAAAAATAAATTTGAAATTCAAACGCAAGAATTCCTGTACAAGAATAAGAGGAGTTCCCATGAATAAATCAGCGGCATTTGACTTTCGACATGAAGGGAGAACGAGAAAGCATGTTATTCGACACACATACTCATCTGGATGCACCACAATTCGACGAAGACCGAGAGGACATAATTCAGCGGGCCATTGAGGCGGGAGTTACTCGCATGATTAATATCGGCTTTAATCGGGAGACGATTCCAACGACGATGAAACTGGCCGAAACGTATGATTTTATCCACGCAGCTGTAGGCTGGCACCCGGTGGATGCAATTACGATGCAAGAGGGTGATCTGGAATGGATTGCATCATTGTGCAAACATGAAAAAGTGGTAGCGATTGGCGAAATCGGTCTAGACTATCATTGGGACACTTCTCCTAAGGAGGTGCAGCACCGCGTATTACGACAACAAATTGCATTGGCACGGGAATTGAATATGCCCATTGTCATCCATAATCGGGATGCTCATGAGGACATTGTACGTATTTTACGCGAGGAGAAGGCTGGAGAGGTTGGAGGTGTGATGCATTCATTCTCAGGAAGCTGGGAAACGGCGAAAATGTGTCTGGATTTGGGGTTCCATCTGTCCTTTGGAGGACCGGTCACGTTCAAAAATGCCAAGCAACCGAAAGAGGTGCTTGCGAAGGTACCGATGGATCGATTTTTCTTGGAAACGGACTCCCCGTATCTTACACCTCATCCTTATCGTGGAAAACGAAATGAGACAGCGCATGTACGTCTGGTTGCTGAAGCAGCTGCGGAAATTAAAGGCATTTCGGTAGAGGAAATTGCTGCAATTACCACCAAAAATGCCATGGAACGATTTGGGATTCGATAAGAAAACGAGTAAATCAGGTGAAAAAGGGAGATACAGAGAGTTAATTTGCTCTTTGTTTCGAATTATTGCAGAATATTACAATATTTTAACCAAATATTTAGAAAAACGTACTTGATCCGTGCTTTACAACATGCATCAAAACAGGATATCATCTTTTCAGTGAATTGTTGCGCGGAAAATTGGACAGATGTTCGGGGGATGAACAAAGGGACACTTTCCGATGAGACAACATTACTTTTCATGAATCAATCTCGCTGAGTCTCCGTTAACGGAGAGCGGGGGAACCAATAGGGCTTAAACATCGGTGATTCTAGCCGATGCGCATCGTTCGCTGACCCAAAAGCAGCGGAATGTTCTGCGAAGCCGTATTTGATTTCTTCTTTGGGTCTCGGGGTGAATTCAAGGGCGTCCGCCATGAGCGGGTGACCTAAGATAGGGCGGCTCTCTTTCGCCCGAACCCGACAGCTAACCTCGCAAGCGGAAAAAGAGAGGCAACCTCGTGCATGAATTTCCGATATTCAAAATCATTCGGAAGCCACGAAAGGGTCTCTTACACTCTTTCTTTGGCTTTTTTTGTTTTGAATAAAAGAAATATTGTCATCATACGGTAGGTATTCAGGAGGATGACATCATGTTGCGAAGAGGGGTTCATGGTGCAGAACCGGTCATTATCTCTGATCTGTGTTCTGTAGAAAAATTGTTATAGTCGCGTCAAAGACATCATGCATTACTTTAGACGGCGAGGCTATGAAGGAGGACGGAGAAGTGGGCATATTCCAACCAGAAGAGACCCATGAGTCACGATCATCCAGTAAGTCTTTCGCGTTGCGGTGGAAGCATGAGAACTTGCGTCAAATGGCACTGATCGCGATATTCTCAATTGCGCTTGCAATCATGATCTTGTTAGTCGTTTACGGTCAGGCCGGAAAGCAGGTTTCACTGGTTATTGACGGCAAAGCTCAAGTGGTAGAGACTCGTACAGGAATGCTTCAGGAAATGCTGGAGGAGCAGTCAATCACAGTCAGCCCTCACGACAAGGTATCCATGCCCATGAATGGGGCGATCACCGACGGAGACCGAATCGTTATTGAGCGGGCCGTTCCAGTTAACATTACGGCAGACGGAGACACCAAGACTCTTTATACAACCGATTCATCGGTACAGGGTGTAATTCAGCAATCAGGTATTGAAGTTGCAAATCATGATAAAGTGTATCCAGCGCTCGGAACCGCAATTAAGGCGGATATGAAGATTCGTGTAGTGCGTGTAACAAAGCATACAGTGGATGTGAAACAACCGATTGCTTACAAGGTTGTGAAAACGGCAGACCCTAGTTTGTTCCAAGGGGATAACCGTGTTGTAGTGAAAGGCAAGGAAGGCACAGTTGTGCAACATATCGAAAAGGTATTTCAAGATGGAGAACTCGTCTCCAAAAAAGTGGTAGGTAAAACGGTCGCCACCAACCGTGTAGATAAAGTGATTGCGGTAGGTACGAAGGCTAAACCGGTTGTGAAGGAACCTGAGGTTCAATTGGTATCGGCCAAAACTTCAACTACCAAAAAAGCTGTAACAACGAACTCGAAGAAAACATCTGCCTCGGGCAGCAAGGTGATTACGGTCTCCGGGAACTCTTTTAAATACTCTAAAGTTTTGAAAAATGTATCGATGACAGCCTACTCTTCGGAAGAGCCGGGTATTGGTACAAAAACAGCTTCCGGTACACGTGTAACGGAGGGGCGCACCATTGCAGTTGATCCCAAGGTCATTCCAATCGGCTGGTGGGTATACATTGAGGGCCTCGGCTTCCGTCGTGCGGAAGATACAGGCGGCGCTATTAAAGGCAACAAAATTGATGTTTATTATGACAGTGTGAAGCATGCCCTGAATTTTGGACGTAAAAAAGGCAAAACGGTCTATGTGATTGGTCCGGTTAAGCCGGAGGCGAACTAAAATCGTTTTACTTTGAAATGGGAATGCTATAAAATAGTTGCATGAATGATTCATGCGGAATATGCGGCGGAGGGGTCTGAATTCAGTCTCCTCCGCCGTTTGGCAGAGAAGAGGATATTCCTCTTCTTTTTGCGTTAGAAAGGAAGAAAAGGAACATGATAAAAGAAGTCATTGTTGTGGAGGGTCGTGACGACACGGTAGCGATTCGTCGGGCAGTTGAAGCGGATACGATTGAAACCGGAGGCTCTGCGATTAATCAGCGTATTCTGAAGAGAATTGCTCTTGCTCAAGAGAGACGCGGTGTCATTATCCTGACAGACCCAGATCATGCGGGAGAGCGTATCCGTAAAATTATTGCCAATAAGATTCCTGGTTGCAAACATGCCTTCATTCCAGAGGCGGATGCAACGCGCAAAGGAGATATCGGGGTAGAGAATGCTTCTCCGGAAGCGATTCGTCATGCACTGGCTCGCGTACACACGTCCTATGAGGGGGCACCGAGTCTAATCGATTGGGAGGACCTCATTGAAGCAGGATTGATCATACACCCGCAAGCAGCCGCACGTCGTATGGAGATGGGCAACCTGCTTGGTATCGGGTATTGTAACGGCAAGCAGTTCCACAAACGGTTGAGTGTATTTCAGATTACAAGAGAAGAGTTCTCCGCTGCATTAGCGCAAATCGAACGTGAAGGAATGTGAGCATATGAAGGATATGGAGCAAACCATTGAAATAGCGACACCCAAACGTACCAAAGAAATTATTCAAAAGCATGGATTCTCCTTCAAGAAAAGTCTGGGTCAGAACTTCTTGATCGATCAAAATATATTGAACAAAATCGTAGGCGCAGCTGACTTGGACGAGTCTAAGGGAGCGCTGGAGATTGGTCCGGGTATTGGAGCACTTACGGAGCGTCTTGCGCGTATAGCGGGCCCTGTTACAGCTGTTGAGATTGACCAGCGCCTGTTACCGATTCTTGGAGAAGTGATGGAACCGTACCCTAACGTGCGCGTTCACCATGGAGATGTACTCAAGCTGGATCTGGCAGAACTATTTGCCACGGACTTTGCCTCCGTTGATAAGGTAAGCGTAGTAGCGAACTTGCCCTATTATGTAACGACTCCGATCATGATGAAGCTTTTGGAAGAAAAGTTGCCAGTGGATAGCATTGTGGTCATGATACAGAAGGAAGTAGCCGAGCGAATGGCGGCTGCACCAGGTTCCAAAGATTATGGCAGCTTGAGCATCGCCGTGCAGTACTACAGTATGCCCGAAATGGTCTGTGTGGTGCCGCCTACGGTATTTATCCCACAGCCGAATGTAGAGTCTGCAGTAATTAAGCTGAAGGTGCGTGAGCAACCCCCAGTGCAGGTTCCGAACGAAGCACACTATTTTGAGGTGGTACAGGCTTCTTTTGCCCAGCGGAGAAAAACAATCTCCAATAATCTCAAAGCTCGCTTCTTCACTAAGGAGAACAGAGAACAGGCAGATCACCTATTAGAGCAGGCAGGCATTCAGCCTTCGCGGCGTGGTGAGACATTGAGTCTACAGGAGTATGCAACCCTTAGCACCGTGATGTGGGAAGCTGGGGTTCGCGGCGAGCTTTAATTTCAATGAACCAATCCGGGTCTCTGCCCATACGATGGGGTAGAGGTGATAATGGTGATGAATATCGGAGACTTGGTCGTTCGGAAGTCATACGGCGGCGATGTGACTTTCCGGGTAGAAGGACTCCAGTCGGATGCTGCGGTCATTAAAGGGACCGAGTTCCGGTTGCTGGCAGACTCCCCGGTGAACGATTTGATACAGGTTCCTTATGAACCACAGAGCGCAAAGACACGCCAGGCACATATCAAAGCTCATCAGACGCTCTCACGCTTGCAGCAGAACCGCATGGAGCAGGCTGAGCGTAACCGGGAAGGTCTGATGCAAGAATGGACTGCACAGCAAGAACCTGCCTATTTTGAAATGCCCGGCAAGGTACTGCATTTGGACGGTGACCCGAATTATCTGAAGAAAAGCATGAACCTGTATGAACAGCTTCGTGTTCCTGCAGAAGGACAGTATGTACATGAGTCAGCGATGGCTGATACGTTATATCGCCTGTTGCCCAAAGTCCGTCCAGACATCGTTGTGATTACTGGTCATGACGGTGTGTTAAGGACACGCCAGCCCTATGACCTCTACAGTCTGGGTAGCTATAAAAATTCACAAAACTTTGTCGCGGCTATTCAGGTTGCAAGGCAATACGAGCGTCATTTGGATGCACTGACGATTATTGCAGGAGCATGTCAGTCTCACTTTGAAGCACTGCTACGTGCGGGTGCGAACTTTGCTAGTTCGCCAGGGCGAATTCTCATCCATGCACTTGATCCGGTCTACGTGGCTGCTAAGGCCTCTTTCACGTCTGTTCGTGATACCGTAAACATGAATGATGTGCTGCATAACACGATTAGCGGCATCCAAGGTGTTGGCGGTGTGGAAACGAAGGGAAGTTACCGGGTAGGGGTGCCGGGACTTAACGATTTATCTACACTAAAAGTGAATCCATCCGCAGTATGATTTAGTCCTGTGGCAACACAATAATGAAGTCATGTGAAATTCACATTGCGATTCGAAAAAGGCCCTGAAAAGGGCTTTTTTGTTTTGCGAAAAAATTCATTGACAACGACTTTTTAGTGCTGATATAATATTTAGTTTTGATTTGACATTGACTGTAAAATACAGTATAATGGACAAGAAAAGAGGTGGACGTCCACAATGGCTAAAAACACGCTGTTGGATATCAAACGCAATCTCGATGCACATATTGGTCAGAAAATTACGCTGCGGGCTAATGGTGGCCGCCGTAAGACGATTGAGCGTACGGGTGTATTGGAAGAAACGTACCCTTCTGTTTTTATTGTAAAGCTTGATGAGGAACAAGAAACCTTCAAGCGAGTATCATACAGCTATGCGGATATACTTACGGAGTCTGTGGAAGTCATGGTCTTTGACCCGGGCAGTGAGACTAGCTCTTACAACATGGAGACGTAAGCATTGGTTTACAGGCGATTCACCTATTAGGTGGGTCGCTTTTTTGTATTGTTTTAATACACATTCAGTTTCTCACAAGCATGGAACCATACATATGCAGGAATGACTACGGAATGCAGGCGGCATACTATGTGAACAAGTCAGGGGGAGGCTCACTGTCAAGGCAGGGAGTTGAACCAAGACTTGGGATGAACAATCTCGAATCGCCGGGACTCATAGTGTCTTGAATAAGATATGGAGGAGGATGGTTCATGAGTCGGAGAAGAAGAAGTGTCATGTCGGAGGAACTGAAGTATGAACTGGCTAAGGATTTGGGATTCTACGATACCGTTCAACAAGAAGGATGGGGCGGTATTAAAGCCAAGGATGCCGGTAACATGGTGAAACGAGCTATTCAAATGGCTGAGCAAGCAGCGCGTAAATCATAATCGGGTTCATCCAGATTGGAGAGCGGGGCAATTCTCAGGAATCACCCCGCTTTTTCCCCATAGATGTGGAATACAAATGACTTGACAGCCCCATTTTGATATAATATGTTAAGTTGTCTTAGGGAAAAGGTGAGGACGGGTGAACGTCTTGAAAATTTACGAAAAAGCGCCTGCTAAAATTAATTTGATGTTGGATGTTCTACATAAAAGAAGTGATGGATTTCATGAAGTTGAAATGATCATGACGATGGTTGATCTGGCTGATCGACTGGAGATGTCGGAACTTCCTCGAGATACGATTGTCATCTCTAGCCAGGCCGGTTATATCCCGTTGGATGAGAAGAATCTGGCTTTTCAGGCGGCAAGACTGATTAAGGAACGTTATAACGTACGCACAGGGGTCCACATTCATCTGGACAAAAAAATTCCGGTTGCTGCTGGCCTTGCTGGCGGAAGCAGTGATGCAGCCGCAACGTTGCGTGGACTAGACCGTCTATGGCAGCTTAATATACCGGATCAGGAGTTGCAAGAACTGGGTGCAGAACTGGGCTCGGATGTTCCGTTCTGTATTACAGGCGGCACTGCACTGGCAACCGGGCGTGGGGAG
The DNA here is from genome assembly GCF_003719335.1 of Paenibacillus amylolyticus. Classification (GTDB taxonomy): domain Bacteria; phylum Bacillota; class Bacilli; order Paenibacillales; family Paenibacillaceae; genus Paenibacillus; species Paenibacillus amylolyticus_D. The sequence goes on along the minus strand of NZ_RIAS01000022.1, from coordinate 48,254 downwards.
AAGTTAACCCCGATTCCGAACCCGCCTCAATGCTGGGTTATTTTAGCTAAACCTCCAATCAATGTGTCTACAGCAGATGTATATGGACGATTCCGCAGCGACAAGATTGTTCGGCATCCAAGTGCATCCCGAATGGAGCAGGCTATTCGCAGTCAATCCTTTACAGAGGTCTGCCGTCAGCTAGGCAATGTGCTGGAGGATGTGACGCTCAAGCTGTACCCGGAAGTGCAACATCTCAAGGAAGCGATGATTCGTCTTGGAGCAGACGGAGTGTTGATGTCTGGCAGTGGGCCAACGGTATTTGGACTTGTGTCCAAAGAAGCCAAAGTGGCACGTATTTATAACGGACTTCGGGGGTTCTGCAAAGAGGTATACGCTGTACGGTTGTTAACGTAAATTTACTATTTATAATGTACAAACACGTATAAAGGTGGTATATTTTTAAATAATTATTCGGATTTGGATGTTTCCGTGATCGTGAGGATGGATTTCTGTGAAGAAGTTAAAACGAAGCGCAAGGCTGGTTGAAATGACGCAATACTTGTTATCCAGACCACATACGGTGATTCCGCTCACCACATTTGCCGAACGTTATGGTGCTGCCAAGTCGTCCATCAGTGAAGACCTGGCTATTATCAAGGAAGTGTTCGAAGAAGGTGGGTCGGGAGAACTGCATACGCTGGCAGGGGCTGCTGGTGGAGTGAAGTGGATTCCGAAAGTATCGGAAGAACATGCTCTTGCTTTTGCTGAGCGGCTGTCTACACAGCTTGCGCAGCCGGATCGGATTTTACCAGGAGGGTATCTGTATATGTCAGATCTTCTTGGACAGCCGGCCCTGATGAATGAAGCTGGCAAAATCTTCGCAACGGCTTTTGGCGATATGAATATTGATGTAGTCATGACGGTGGAAACCAAAGGCATCCCGCTAGCCTATGCGACTGGAGCCCAGCTTAACCTTCCTGTTGTACTCGTTCGCAGGGACCATCAGGCTACGGAAGGATCGGCCGTAAGTATTAATTATGTATCGGGATCGCACAAAAGTCTGCATACCATGTCCCTATCTCGCCGGGCGATGAAAGAACATTCCCGTGTACTGATCGTGGATGATTTTATGAAAGCCGGGGGTACCGTTCAAGGCATGATTGATCTGCTTGCGGAGTTTAATGCAACGGTGGCGGGAGTTGGCGTGTTGGTGGAATCCGGTTCCGTAGATTCTGAGGAGCGTCTGCTGACGGATTATGTATCTCTCGCGAAGCTGACAGCGGTTGATGCCAAGAGCAGACACATTTCTGTCTCGCCGGGTAACTATTTTGACCTGTAGAATAATGACGAATTACATGTCGGGAAAGGTTCTTTTCCATCGACCTGGCACTAACGTTGTCGAATTGTGTATTAAATAAAAAAATTCCTGAAATTAGGATATTTTTATGGTCGTGAAAAGAAGGAGTTCGTATAGGCTGTGTGGAATTATACACCAAGTTCTGATGGAAAAAGGTGGTGAACACACACATGCAAATTACGGATGTCAGACTCCGCCGCGTTAACTCGGAAGGGAGAATGAAAGCTATCGCATCCATTACCATCGATAACGAATTCGTCGTTCATGACATTCGTGTCATCGATGGTAACAACGGAATGTTTGTTGCAATGCCGAGCAAGCGGACTCCTGACGGAGAGTTCCGTGATATCGCCCACCCGATCTCTTCTGGTACGCGTGAGAAGATTCAGGCAGCAGTATTAACTGAGTACGATCGTGCAGCTACTGAGGAAGAAGTCATTGAAGAAGGTGCCTGAGAACATTATTGGGGTTCGAAGGAAAAGAGAGCCATGTCTTATGGCTCTCTTTTCTTTTTGATCGGAATAAGATATATTCAGTATTGAGTTTATTCAAGAGAGAACCGGAGCGCATCCTGCGTTCGGTAGCAGAGCGGCATCTTAGGAATCGTTGGGATTCAGTTAAGCTCGCAGGTACACGGCGTTACTTATGAGGTCATGATACACTCGTGACTATGTTGTTACGCGTGATTACAAGAGACAGCAGGCGATGAACAAGACCGGCTTGAAGCCGGCTGAATGATTCTCATTGGAGATGAATGTGTAAGGTATTCAATGGGGTTTTCAGAACAGGAGGTCGTTAATTTTGAAACGCATGGCAATTGTTCTAGCCGCAGGGCAGGGCAAACGAATGAAATCCAAATTGTACAAAGTACTGCATCCCGTATGCGGTAAACCGATGGTCGGACATGTGCTGGATGCAGCACTTCGCGCAGGCGTTGAACGCAGCGTAGTTGTTGTCGGACATGGGGCCGAAGCGGTGCAGTCATTTTTAGGTTCCAGAGCAGAGTACGCACTTCAAGCGGAACAGCTCGGTACAGGTCATGCCGTGAAACAGGTCAAATCCCTGCTCGGCAATGAACATGGGTCAACGATTGTAGTCTGTGGCGATACACCTCTCGTTACCAGCGAAACGTTGGAAGGCCTGATGAAGCTGCATGAGGAAAGCGGCGCAGCTGCTACAGTACTTACAGCTGAGCTCGATAATCCTAAGGGATACGGACGCGTGATCCGCGGGGAAGATGGTTCTGTACAGCGAATCGTTGAACAAAAGGATTGCACACCGCAAGAGGATGCCGTAAAGGAAATTAATACAGGCACGTATTGCTTTGATAATGCAAAGCTGTTTGCGGCACTGGAGAAGGTAACAAACCAGAACGCTCAGGGTGAGTATTATCTGACAGACGTTGTTGGCATTTTCAAGAGCGAGGGTGAAGTCGTCGAAGCTTATATGTCTGACGATATCGCGGAATCCATCGGAGTTAATGACAGACTTGCCCTTTCACAAGCAGAAGCATATATGCGCGAACGTCTGGCTGTCCGCCATATGTTGAATGGGGTAACGATTATTGATCCTTCATCGACATATATCGGAGCAGATGTTACGATTGGATCAGATACCGTACTGTATCCGGGAACCGTTCTTAAAGGCACTACTTCCATTGGCGAAGCATGTCATATCGGTCCTCATGCAGATATTGAAGACAGTATCATCCAAGATGGTGCCGCGATTAAACATTCGGTGCTTTCCAAGGCAGAAGTTGGCCCTGATGCAACCGTAGGTCCTTTTGCCAATCTGCGCCCTGGCACCAAGTTAGGTCGTAACGTAAAAATTGGTGACTTTGTTGAAGTGAAAAATGCTACAATTGATGAAGGATCTAAAGTGTCACATCTCAGTTATATCGGGGATGCACAGGTAGGTAAGAACGTAAATGTTGGTTGCGGGGCAATAACGGTCAATTATGATGGATATAATAAGGCTGTAACAACCATTGAAGATGATGCTTTTGTAGGTAGCAACGTTAATTTGATTGCACCGATCACGGTTGGAAAAGGCGCTTATGTCGTTGCAGGCTCCACCGTAACACATTCAGTTCCTGAGAATGATCTGGCGATTGCTCGTCCACGTCAGGAAAACAAAGCAGGTTATGCGGAGAAAATCCGCGGACGTGCAAAAGCTAAGAAACAAAACGCTAAACCCGAATAAGGGGTTTTGATAACCAATTGCCTCCCGCTACCAGGGAGGTGCCGACATGTCGCAGACGCTTATAGATTCCAATGAACCAGCACGGAGGGTTTTTATTTTATGACTTATTTTGACTCGAAATTAAAAATATTTACTTGCAATTCTAACCCCAAGCTTGCTCATCAAATTGCTGATTATATCGGGATTCCTATGGGTGAATCTCATACAACCAGCTTTAGTGATGGCGAGATTCAAGTGAAACTCTCCGAGAGTGTTCGTGGTTGCCACGTATATATCGTGCAGTCAACTTGCTTGCCGGTTAATGACAATCTGATGGAAATGCTGGTCATGATTGATGCATTGAAACGTGCATCGGCCAAAACAATTAACGTTGTTATTCCGTATTACGGCTATGCTCGCCAAGATCGCAAAGCGCGTTCACGTGACCCGATTACGGCCAAGCTTGTTGCCAACCTGATTGAAAAAGCAGGCGCAACACGTGTAATCGCCATGGATTTGCATGCGATGCAGATTCAGGGATTCTTCGACATTCCAGTCGATCATCTGCTGGGCGTACCGATTCTGGCTCAATATTTCCGCTCGAAACAGATTGAAAACCCGGTTGTGGTGTCACCTGACCACGGTGGTGTGGTTCGTGCGCGTAAACTGGCTGACTTCCTGAATGCACCGCTTGCGATCATCGACAAACGTCGTCCTGAGCCGAACGTCAGCGAAGTTATGAATATTATCGGTAATATCGAAGGCAAAACAGCGATTCTGATTGATGACATCATTGATACTGCCGGAACAATTGTACTGGGAGCGAATGCTCTGATGGAAGGCGGCGTGAAGGAAGTATATGCATGCTGTACTCACCCGGTATTGTCTGGCCCTGCGATGGAACGTTTGGAAAACGCACCGCTGAAGGAAGTCATTGTGACGGATACCATTCCAATTACACATGCAAATCCAACAAGCAAGCTTAAAGTGCTCTCAGTAGCACCATTGCTTGGAGAAGCGATCATCCGGGTTCATGAGGAATTGTCAATCAGCAAGCTGTTTGAAATTGAATAGGATGTCTGCATAAAGTAGTAGAGGGGTTACGTCTTCCGGTTAAACGGAAAATGTAACCCCTGTCGGCGTGCCGTTTTTAATGTGCGGTAAAAAAGCGCGCTGGCGCATTAATATCCCGGGCGGGAAATAAAGCGGAAGCGTCGTCTGTGAAAGAGTGTATCGGCAATTTCGACAAATTGACTATCGAAACGGGTAATCACTCCAATCTCGATATGGGTGTCACGGTCGTACACCTGTACAGGCACGTGGTGTTCCAGATGATAAATAAAGTCACTATGTTGAGTCAGTTGTCCGTTATCTTCGCGCAAAACCCGCTCACCTTCCTGGGTGGATAAATGTTCGATACGTACTTTCCTGATATTATATGAAATATAACATTCGAAGTCTATGCCTCACCGAATAGATGCTTGAAGGAGGGAACAAGATGAAGTGGATTGTCGGACTTGGAAATCCCGGCTCAAACTATGCCAAAACCCGGCATAATATCGGTTTTATGGCACTCGATCGATTGGCAAGTCGCCATAACATTTCGATTACACAGAACAAGTGTAAAGCACTGATCGGAGAAGGCAACATTGGCGGCGTCAAAACGGTACTAATCAAACCGATGACCTATATGAACCTTTCGGGGGAATCGGTACGAGCATACATGGATTTTTATAAAGTGAATCTGGAAGACCTCATCGTTGTATACGACGATATGGATACAGAGATCGGCAAGGTGCGATTGCGTTATCAAGGCAGTGCCGGTGGACATAATGGAATCAAGTCCATTATTCAGCACACAGGTACACAGCAATTTAACCGGGTTCGTATGGGCATATCCAGACCTGATCCGGGACATGCCATCGTCGACTATGTACTGTCTACGTTCATGAAAAAGGAAAAAGAAGCGCTGGAGCAGACGATTGAGCAAACGTGCGATGCGCTAGAATATAGTTTGACGAATACGTTCGAGCAAACGATGGCCAAATTCAACGGCTGAGACACTACAGTAACAAGGCTAGTAACACTGGAAAAAAGATTGAAGTGACCGACTTCGAATCAGACAACCTGGGCATACTGGATGTATAAACCATGTTCAGGAGGCATAATTATGTCAGTGAATTATGTATGTCGGCATTGCCGTACCTTTATTGGCCAGATTGATTCGTCTAAAATCACAGAAGCGCAGCTCGGTTTTCATTTCTTGACCCCCGACGAGCGGAGGGATATAATAGCGTATAATTCCGGTGGTGACATTACTGTCCGGATTACATGTGATTACTGCAAGGAAGCCCTGGAACATAATCCCGAGCTGAGTCTGCTTGCGAATCCGCTTCAGTAGTATTAGCCTGCATCGATTGTATTGAAGATATGAATGAACGTTGAAAAATGACAGAGAGACTGGCCGCAGTTAAAGCGGTTCGCCTTTTTATAGCCTTGGCAGCCTGCTGAGGCTTCTTTTCAGTTGGGACGGAATTATAGGTATTCAAGCCTTGTAATTGAATCCGGAGTGGTCCCTACAGGAACAGATGTGGAAATGTTTGGAGTAATCCTTTATGATGAAACAGGAGAAAAAGGAATAAGTATCCAATTTTAAAAATTACAATGACCGAAGATGCTGCACATCTATGTGCAATAAATCAATAATCAAGAAAGTTATAAGAGAGGTGCCCCTTTTGTTACAAGCACTCATACAGGCTTTTTCCAAAGATCCGGACTTTGCGTCCATTACAGCCGGGGTCAATTCCGGCATGAAGGAGCAATTGGTTTCGGGCCTATCCGGTTCGGCTCGTCAGATTATGCTGGCTGCGCTGCATCAAGAGATGGATCGACCATTGCTCGTCGTGACACATAATATGTTTGCTGCACAAAAAATAGCGGAAGATTTACAGGAAGCGCTTTCACCAGATCGGGTTTTGATCTATCCCGCGAATGAACTTGTAGCTGCTGAAGCGGCTGTATCTAGTCCAGAGACACTCGCTCAACGGATTGAAGTTTTGGTTCGCTGCGCCCAGGGATTCAGGGGTATTGTTGTCATTCCCTTTTCTGGCGTAAGACGTTATGTTCCACTGCCGGAGGTTATGGCTAATGCACATATCCAGATTAAGCAAGGAAGCACGCTTCAACTGGATTCGTTCCTGCTTGAGATGGTAACGCTTGGCTATGAACGTGTAGAGCGGGTTGAATCTCGCGGAGAGATGAGTGTACGTGGAGGCATTATCGACTTCTATCCAGTAACTTCATCGATTGCATATCGGGTGGAGTTATTTGACGACGAAATCGATTCCATCCGTACATTTGACCCTGCGGATCAGCGTTCCATTGAACGGATAGAGGAAATTACTGTTTTGCCATGTAAAGAATTAATCGCTGATCGGGAGCGTATGGAGAAGGCAGCGGATACGGCGGCAATATTGCTCGAGCAGCAGCTGGAGAAAATGACGGATCGCCAAGCAAAGTTGCGTCTTCGGGAAGAGATGCACCGGGAGATTGAGTTGTTGCGCCAGCATGTCTATTTTTCGGAAATGTACAAATACATCTCCCCGCTTTATCCTGAAAATAAAACGATTTATGACTATATGCCAGAAGATACGATTCTCGTTATGGATGAGCCTGCAAGGCTGTCAGAGACAGCGAAACAGCTGGATCGGGATGAGTCTGAGTGGAATTTGCACTTGATGCAAAATGGAAAAACGCTGCCGGATCTGCCGTTATCGGCAGATGGGGATGATTTGCTCTATGAGCGTCCATTCCAGACCATCTTTATGTCAATCTTTTTGCGGCAGGTTCCGCATACCCAGCCACAGAATATTCTGAATTTTATAAGCCGGGGCATGCAAGATTTCCACGGACAGATGAACGTGCTGAAGGCAGAGATGGAACGCTGGCAGAAGGCCGGGGTTCAGGTCTTAATGCTAGCTAATGGTGAGGAACGGATGGATCGGATGCGCCGGGTGCTACAGGATTATGACATTCCTGAGCCGGAGATGTTGAATGGTAACTTGCAAACTGGTTTCGAGATGCCATCCATTCACCTAGCAGTCATTACAGAAGGTGAGATGTTCTCGCAGAAACAGCGTAAAGCCCGTAAACCGATTCGCAACATTGATAATGCGGAGCGCATTAAATCCTATAGCGAACTCAAAGTGGGCGATTATGTCGTTCACCAAAATCACGGGATTGGTAAATACCTTGGAATTGGTACGCTTGAAGTTGCCGGTATTCACAAAGACTACATGCACATTCTGTATGCAGGCGGCGACAAATTGTCTGTTCCGATTGAACAGATTGATCTTATTCAAAAGTATGTGGGTTCCGAAGAGAAGGAGCCGAAGATATACAAGCTGGGCGGTAACGAATGGACACGGGTTAAAAATAAAGTTCGTTCATCCGTTCAGGATATCGCCGATGATCTGATCAAATTGTACGCAGAACGTCAAACATCCAAAGGCTACGGGTTCGACAAGGACTCTGCTGAGCAGCAAGAATTCGAAGATATGTTCCCTTACGATGAGACACGTGATCAGGTGCGCGCAATTGAAGAAATCAAAAAAGATATGGAACAAAACCGCCCCATGGATCGTTTATTGTGTGGAGACGTTGGATACGGCAAGACAGAGGTGGCTATTCGGGCTGCATTCAAAGCGGCGATCGAGGGCAAACAGGTGGCTGTGCTTGTGCCAACAACGATTTTGGCACAGCAGCATTATGAAACGTTCCGTGAACGCTTCTCTGGTTATCCATTTAACATTCATGTCCTTAGCCGATTCCGTTCCCGCAAGGAACAGAATGAGACAGCGAAAGGCATCAAAGCCGGAACAGTTGATATTGTGATTGGTACGCACCGCTTGTTATCGCAGGATCTGGTGTTTAAAGATCTGGGACTGCTTATTGTCGATGAGGAGCAACGCTTTGGTGTAACACATAAGGAGAAGCTGAAGAAGCTTAAAACAAACGTGGATGTGTTGACCCTCACGGCAACCCCGATTCCGCGTACTTTACACATGTCCATGTTGGGTGTGCGTGACTTGTCTGTTATTGAGACACCGCCGGAGAACCGTTTTCCGGTTCAGACCTATGTGGTAGAGCATAGTCAGGCGCTTGTTCGTGAAGCGATTGAGCGTGAGCTGGCCCGTGGTGGTCAGGTGTACTATCTCTATAACCGGGTGCAAGGCATTCAGGAAATGGCTGCCGAAATCTCGGATCTGGTACCAGAAGCCAAAGTGGGTGTTGGACATGGCCAGATGACGGAAACCGAGCTGGAGAAGACGATTCTTGACTTCCTGGACGGAGAGTATGATGTACTGGTGAGCACGAGTATCATTGAAACAGGTGTGGACATCCCGAATGTAAATACACTAATTGTGCATGATGCAGACAAAATGGGACTCTCTCAGCTGTATCAGCTGCGTGGACGGGTAGGACGGTCTAATCGAATTGCCTACGCGTATTTCACATACCAACGGGACAAAGTTCTTACCGAAGTTGCTGAGAAGCGTCTGCAATCGATCAAGGAATTCACAGAGCTTGGTTCAGGCTTCAAAATTGCAATGCGAGACTTGTCCATCCGTGGAGCTGGTAACCTGCTTGGAGCAGAGCAACATGGCTTTATCGCCTCCGTCGGGTTTGATCTGTACTCACAAATGCTGGCGGAAGAGATTAACAAACGCAAAGTCACCATGCTTGGTGAAGAGCCGGTTCCTTCCGATCAGTGGAATACAACGCTCGACCTCAGTATTGATGCCTACTTGCCATCTGATTATATTTATGACAGTATTCAGAAGATTGAGATTTATAAAAAGGTGGCTGTTATTGCTTCCTTTGATGACGCGATGGAACTTGAAGACGAATTGGTTGACCGATTCGGTGATTTGCCAGAGGCTGTAATCAATTTGATGGCGGTGGCCCGTCTCAAAGTGTATGGCAGAATCTATGGCATTGAGTCCATCACGCAGCGTGGTGATGATCTTACAGTCAAGTTTTACGAAGGACGTGAACATGCCTTCGAGTTGTCAAAAATCGCACACATTGGAAATCAGTTCGAAAGACGTGTACAATTTGAACAAGGACCCCATATGCTGATTCATGTCAAAGGCAAGGGGCTTGGGGATAAGCAACTGATGGAGCTGGTAGAAAAGTTTCTGGAGTCCATGAAGACTGCTTTTAAATCAAAGGGGGAACTAAAAGATGTTAGCAAAGTATAAAAAAGTGGGAAAAGTGCTGTCCGTAGGTATGGTAGCAGTACTGTCCCTGTCCTTGCTTGCTGCATGTGGCAAGAAGGAAGAAGCAAAAGCACCGGAATCGACAGATAAGAGCGCTGTGGTAGCTACTTATGATGGTGGCACAATTACTGCGAATGAATTCGACATGGAACAACGTGTTATGAAATTCCTCTATCCGGAGTATGCACAAATGATGGATATGGATGATTTTAAGGAATACTTGGTGAAGCAAGAGATTGCTTATGAATATTTGAGTGGCAAAGCAAGTGAAGAAGCCAAAACGGCTGGAGCCAAAACAGCATCCGAACAATTCGACAAAATGAAGGCTTCCGTTAAGGCAGAGCAATGGACTGAAATGTTGAAGAATCAAAATTTGACAGACCAGAATATCAAAGATTACATGACCCGGATCATGACGGTAATCAAAGATAAAGAAACAGGCGTAACCGAAGATGCGATCAAGGCAGAGTTTGAGAAAAACAAAGATCAGTTCACAACGGCTTCTGTACGTCACGTATTGATCGGATTCACGGATTCAAAAACGCAGAAAGAACGTAAGAAAGAAGATGCATTAAAGTTAGCGAAAGAAGTAAAAGCGAAACTTGAAGGCGGAACTGATTTTGCTGAAATAGTGAAAAAATATTCGGATGACAGTGCCTCTGTACCCGATGGTGGATTGTATAAAGATACACCTGTTTCAACTTGGGTAGAAGCTTTCAAAGAAGCTGCGAAAACACTGCCATTGAACAAAATCAGTGATCCTGTTGAAACAGAGTACGGTTACCACGTTATGAAAGTGGAAGCTCGCACAGAAGCAGATTTCTCCAAGTTGACAGCGGAGCAGAAAGACACACTGAAAAGTCAGCTGGCTGCTGCAGAAATCGATACGTTTATGCAAAAAGAGCTGGATAAAATCGTTAAAGAAGTGAAGCTTCCTAAGACCGAGAAGAAAGAAGAAGGTACAACAGGAGGTACGACGGGAACAGGTACGGAAGGTACGAAAACAGATGAATCCAAAACGGATTCCAAAGGTACGGATGCCAAAACGGATCAAGGTACAACAGGAACGGACAAAGATGCAAAAACCGAAGAAGGTACAAGCAGTAAATAATTTCATTTACAGTGATCCTGACCTGCATTTCAGAGAAGCCTAAGAAGCTCACTGAGACGGGTTATACTCACCGTAATATGGACAACCTATAACAAAGCAAGGAGAGAACGACGGTTCATTCTCCTGCTTTGTTTTTTGTTTATATGGAGTGTAAAACGAGTAGAGATTCCATTTTTATCATTATATAAAAAAGTAAATTCACGATATTCGGCAAAGCATGTATAAGGATATGGGAACAGATGAATACTATGGTCAAGAAATCACACTAAACGTTCTGGGACTTTCCTCTACCCATTAAGGAACAGTAGTTGAAAAATCTTCTCGAGAAAGTGGGGCAACATGTAAATGAAAGCTACTGGTATTGTCCGCCGTATAGATGACCTGGGTCGTGTGGTCATTCCAAAAGAAATCCGTCGTACGTTACGTATTCGTGAAGGGGACCCGCTTGAAATTTTTGTGGATCGCGACGGGGAAGTTATCCTTAAAAAATATTCGCCGATTGGCGAGCTTGGTGATTTTGCCAAAGAATATGCTGAATCCCTGTATGAGAGTACAGGTCATGTAACGATGATTTCTGACCGGGATACCATTATCACGGTGGCCGGCGGTTCCAAGAAGGAGTATTTGGATAAACAGGTAGGAAGCCTTGTCGAAAGTTGCATGGAGAATCGCAAAACGATCATGGAAGCAACAAGCGGCACTTATGAGCTTAGCAAAGATCATGACGAGACGTTATCCTCTTTTGTTATTGCGCCAATTATCTCTGGTGGTGATCCCATCGGAACCGTTATTATGTTCAACAAGGATGAATCCGTGAAGATGTCTCAGATGGAAACCAAAATGGCCGAGACGGCAGCAGGTTTCCTTGGCAAGCAGATGGAACAATAAACAGCAGATGGACTCCTGTGAGCCTGAACCGGGCATACGGGAGTTTTTGCTTTTTACATATAAGTTGAACTATAGGTGTTTACACAAGTACTCCGATGACAGAATAACCTGGAGAGTAGCGGTTATCCCCAGATTTTTTGGATTCCCTTTTCCAATGGGTAAAATCCGGTGATAAGCGTATGCTTCCGATGTAGCTTTCTTGCAGAAAGCTTTTAGGCCACCGCTTCGCTTTTTCAGGTTTTTTCTGTCCTCTCCGTTAACGTGTAAAAAATATTCCAACTTACTGAGTGGGGCAGATAGGAAGAGGTTCTGATCTGGTCACAGGTTGTTGATCAAAGGATGTTCGTGTGTGCCTTCTGGAAGGTATAATAGCAAAGGGAGTTGTATACTTCGTTTGAATGCCAGAATACACATGGAAGGAACCGGGAAATTGATGAAACAGCCATCTTCAGGCACAAGGTTGCTACAGGGGGCTTTTATCCTTGGGCTTGCCGCCATTATCTCCAAAATTATTGGTGCTTTTCAAAAGATTCCTCTTCAAAATCTAGGGGGAGACGGTGTCTTTGGTATCTACAATACGGTCTATCCGTTATATATGCTCATTATTACGCTGGCTGCGGCTGGATTGCCCTTGGCTGTATCCAAATTCGTAGCCGAACAGAATGCCCTCGGCAGACCAGACGAGAGCCGAAGAATTAACCGATTATCTTCGATGTTGCTCGGCGGATTAGGCATAATTACCGCGGTGGTGATGTATGGAAGTGCATCGTGGATTGCAAGTCTAATCGGGAATCAGCATGTGGTTCCTTCCATTCGTGCAGCATCCTTAGCCTTGTTATGTGTTCCACTAATGACGGGTTTACGTGGATACTTTCAGGGGATGCAGCAGATGGTGCCAACAGCTGTGTCTCAGGTAGTTGAACAGACGGTGCGGGTCACGGTCATGATTGTGGTGTTACTGTGGCTGATCCGCGAGGATGCTTCGATTGAAACGGTTGCTTCAGGGGCAATGTTAGGCTCTGTAGCAGGAGGATGTGCGGGGCTCATCGTCATGTTGGGATTCATATACAGGCATCGGCGGAAAGAGCAGGCAGTGCGTTTCACAGATGGGGAGACGATGTTCGCAGAAGATCGCAAGAAAAAAGGCGAGGCAGTATGTGAAGAGTCTTTGGATTCAGGAGCAGATCGGGATATCCAAGGTAAGATGGTAGAGGGAGATGCATTTTATGCGGAGTCAGAGTGCCCGAGGGAAATTAGTCAGACTAGACTGTCCGCAAATGCTTCCCGAGAATGCTCAAAACCCGGAGTAGTGGACCATGACGTTACAGTAGTGGGAGAAAGCGGTCAAGCTCGGGAGATCAGGCGCTCAAATGCCGAATGGATACGTACTTTGCTTATTTATGCCATTCCGGTTTGTCTCGGATCACTGGCAGTGCCCCTGATGAATCTGGTGGACACCTTTACCGTTCCGCGTCTGCTACGCGGTGAAGGGCTAGATGACGTGCAAACGATGGTATCGTTCGGCATCTACAACCGCGGATTGCCGCTGGTGCAACTGGTGACGATGCTTGCCACGTCACTCTCGGTGCTGTTTATTCCGGCAATGGCTGAAGCGCGTCTCAAGGGCGGGCCAGAAGCCGTTAGACAGCAAGCAGGCATGGCGCTGCGCTGGTTCTGGCTGATCGGTCTGGCAGCTTCCGCAGGACTTGCGGTGCTGGCAGATCCGATTAACCGCATGCTGTACGGGGATGCCGCAGGCACCGAAGCATTGCGGTATATGGCGCTGACGGCAGCAGGCAGCACCGTCAGCATCATCGCGGCGGCGCTGCTGCAAGGCCTCGGCGCCGTGCGTGCTCCCGCGTTCAGCATGCTGGCCGCCGCAGGCGTCAAGGTGCTGCTGAACGTCATGCTTGTGCCAGCGCTGGGCATCAGCGGCGCGGCGCTTGCGGGCGCAGCCGCCTACATGCTGGCGGCTGGCCTGAATGTGGCGCTGCTGGCGCGGCTCACCGCCATGCGCCCTGCCCCTGGCGCCGTCTTGGCAAAGCCGGCGCTGGTGATCGCCGCCATGAGTCTGGCGGCGCTAGGCATGGCCTGGGCCGCCGAAGCAGTGCTCGGCGGCTTGGGCATCGCAGCCACGCATCGGCTGGCTGCGATGGGCATGAGCCTGCTGGGCATTGCCGCAGGCGCAGCCGTGTTTGTGCTCGGCGCGGCCCGGACAGGGCTGCTGACCGCCGCAGAGCTGGCGGCCATGCCGAAGCTGGGGCCGCGTATGGCGAAGTTGCTGCGCAGGCTGCGTGTACTGCACTAGCCAAATCATAGCTACTATGGTGTTTAGCTGCACGCTACACCTCTTATGCTATCGCTCTGCCTGTGAGCAATTCCGTAGCGCATTATTATCGTCCGCATAAGTGAATGGAGCGCCAAAAAATACGAACAGTAAGAAACACGCAGATGTCATTGCAGATGCAATTATAGGATATCGACAGATTCTGGTATAATACGTTTAATTATTGAGCGCCATCCTGTTCATTTGAGAAGAGAGAGGCTTATGGGCGCTGATATGCCATATGTTCTATAAGTAGCCCGCAAAGGACAGGATGGTTCGGATGGAGGTTTAAGCGCAATGAGTGCAGCTTTAACAGTGGTAGGTCTAGGATCTGGAGATGCAGACCAACTGACGTTAGGTATTATTAAAAAAATGAAACATGCAGCTACGCTGTATGTACGCACACTGGATCATCCAGTGTTGAATGATTTACAGCAGGAAGGGCTAGAGATGACATCGTTTGATGCCATCTATGAGTCCAAATCTTCCTTCCCGGAGGTTTACGATGAGATTGCGAACCAATTAATCGACGCGGCTCGTAGCGGCGATGCAGGCACCGAGATTGTCTATGCTGTACCAGGCCATCCAATGGTAGCCGAAGCCAGTGTACGATTTTTGAAAGAACGTTGTCCGCAGCAGGGTATTTCGTTACGTATTATGGGCGGAGAGAGTTTCCTGGATGAAGCCTTTATTCGGCTTGGATTTGATCCTATTGAAGGCTTTCAACTGCTCGATGCTAGCAGCCTGAGTCCCGAACTGATACAACCTCAGCTACATACGTTGATTGGACAAGTCTACGACGGTTTTACTGCATCTGATGTGAAGCTATGTCTAATGGAGGTATACCCGGATGATTATCCAGTGTTTGTGGGTCACGCACTTGGCGTACAGGGTCAGGAAGTCATCCAAAAAGTACCACTGCATGAGTTGGATCGCACCCCCGGTTATGGTAACCTGTCGCTGATCTATGTGCCGAAAAATACAGATGATGCACTACGCCGCCGTTCTTTCGCGCGATTGCATGAGATTGTAAACATTCTTCGCAGTCCGGGTGGATGCCCATGGGATCAGGAACAAACACATCAGTCGATTCGTAAAAACCTGATTGAAGAGACATACGAAGTGATTGAAACCATTGATGAGGATGACCCGGATCATATGAAAGAAGAACTGGGTGATCTGCTGTTGCAAATTATGCTGCATTCTCAGATGGAGGAAGAGGTCGGCACATTCAACGTATACGACGTTATAGAAGGACTGAATGACAAGTTGATTTTCCGTCATCCGCACGTATTTGGCGATAATCAAGCGGAAGACGCGAATGAAGCCCTGCAAAACTGGGAACAGATGAAAGCAGAGGAGAAAAAACGTAAAGGCCAAGATGTACAAAATAGTTCCGTACTGGACGGTATACCGCCTGATCTGCCTGCCCTTATGAAAGGATATAAGCTTCAGAAGAAAGCAGCCAAAGTTGGCTTCGACTGGGATGATGTGGAGGGCGTTTTTGCCAAGATCGAAGAAGAACTGGCTGA
Source organism: Paenibacillus amylolyticus (assembly GCF_003719335.1). GTDB lineage: Bacteria > Bacillota > Bacilli > Paenibacillales > Paenibacillaceae > Paenibacillus > Paenibacillus amylolyticus_D. The sequence goes on along the minus strand of NZ_RIAS01000022.1, from coordinate 32,596 downwards.
ACTCAGAGAAGCGGTGCATCAAGGGCATGATGCAGAAGCACGCAAGCTTGAGCTCGGTGACGTTTTATTTGCCACGGCGAATGTGGCACGCTTTATTGATACAGATCCGGAAGAGGCTCTTGCCGCCACGAACCGCAAGTTTGTTGCCAGGTTCCAGTATATCGAGGATCGGTTGCGTGAACAGGGCAAAACACCTGCGGACAGTACAGTAGACGAGATGGAGCAATTTTGGCAGATGGCAAAGAAGGCCGGACTCTGATTTTAACAAGATAAAAAAATACCCAAACACCTTATTCCATCAGGCTGGACAGTGTGTTATGATGATACGAACATGTGTTCAACATTATATTGAGTCTGGTGTTTGAAGAGACATCATTTCGGGTACTGGACTTAGACGATTCTCTGTCATGCAACGGCAAAAGCTAAAAAAAGTCGTTGGTAAGGCAGGAATTCAGCATGAAAGCCAGAATACATGTGTAGTAACCGTGCGAGAATCGACTTGGTTATCTTAAAAACGGCCAAGGCTCGCAGATACTTTTTTTTTAATTTGGGAGGCTTTTAACATGAACAAAACAGACCTGATCAACAACATTTCAAACAAAAGCGGTTTGACAAAGAAAGATGTCGAGTCCGTATTGAACGGCTTTTTAGGAGAAATTACAGATGCACTTGCCAGCGGAGACAAAGTACAATTGATCGGCTTTGGCACTTTTGAGACCCGCAAACGTTCTGGTCGTACGGGACGTAACCCACAAACAGGGAATGAGATTGTGATTCCCGAGTCCACTGTTCCTGCATTCAAAGCAGGTAACAAACTTAAAGAAGCTGTAAAATAATGCGTCTTGATAAATTCCTGAAGGTATCTCGGCTGATCAAACGCCGCACCGTAGCCAAGGACGTTTCTGAGCAGGGGCGTGTTCTGGTGAATGGACGGGAAGCTAAGCCCAGCGCTGCTGTAAAGGTAGGCGATGAGCTGACGGTTCAGTTTGGTCAGAAGCTAGTCACTGTGAAGGTGGAGCGTCTTGCTGAGAGTACCAAGAAGGATGAGGCGAGCAGCCTCTATACCTTGGTTAAGGAAGAGCCGATTGCCAAGGATAACGGGATGGACTGGTAACAGGACTCCTGACAATATTTGAATTTTAGCTCATATTACTTGAATGTAACGCCCTCCCGGTAACGGGAGGGCGTTTTTTTATGTTACACCCTGAATGCAATAAGAAGGATCGGTTAGAAGATAGTTCTAATCTCGGTTTCTCATCCATAAGCTAGGTACTAAAGAAGGAGGGGTACATGCCATGGTTGAGCACGGAAAAGCTAAACAACACTATCTAAACATGCAAAATCGGAAACTGCTGGATTTAACAGGGGTTTCGAATGTGGAGAGCTTTGATAGTGAGGAATTCTTGCTTCAGACCGAACTTGGGCATCTGACGATCCGGGGGCACAATTTACATATCAAAAACCTGAGCCTGGAGGAAGGTCTTTTATCTATTGAGGGTACGGTTAGCTCGCTTCAGTATCTTGATCCCGGTTCCCAGTCCAAAAATAGTAAAGGCCTGTTTGGCAAGATGTTCCGATGATTCTGGATGCGCAGTGGATCACACTGACTTGGATGCTGCTGTCGGGAGTTGTGATGGGTGTGGCTTATGACAGTTACCGGGTACTGTCAGGACAGCTGCGATTTCCGAGATGGAGCATCCATACGTTGGACCTGTTGTATTGGGTCGCTTCCGCACTGTTCGTTTTCCGGATGTTGTATGCCGGAAACCACGGACAGTTGCGGTTTTATGTCTTTTTAGGGCTGATTATCGGAGTTTGCTTCTATTTTTGGCTTTTAAGTGTTACAACCCAGCATTTTGTGGTAATGTTAATTAAACTCGCGAGAACACTGATTCAGTGGTGTGGACATATCCTTAACATCCTGATTGTTGTGCCAGCGAAGGGAGTATACAGATTGTTTCGCGTATTATTTGGTTTCGTCATCGCGATCCTTCTATTCCTGGGCAAGCTGGTGTTGCAATGTTTAATCCCTTTCGGCAAGTTGTTCCGCTGGATGTTTAGGCCGCTCCTGAGATATTGGGTAACGCCTGGGTGGATGATCCAAGCGGGTACAAGAATTGCAGCGATATGGAAACGCTGGTTTCAAGGAGGTCGTCCGGGGAATGAGTAGAACACCTGTGGGTAGTAAGAAGAGCCCAGCTAACCAGGGGAAATCTGCTGGTGCACGAAGACGTCTGATGCTGTGGCTAACATTTGTAGCTGTGTTTGCAATTTGGGCAGGGTATACGTTTCTTGTACAGAATGCGCAAATTTCGGACAAGAGTGCTTACTTGGCCACACAGCAAACTTCGCAGCAGGATACGCAGAAACAGCTGGAACAGCTGAAGTATGAGGTCAGTCGGTTGAAGGACCCTGAATACATAGGACAGCTGGCACGAAAAAAAGGATACTACCTCCCTGAAGAAACACCAATTCAGGTTGAGGAGTCAGGAAACTAATGGAATTCAGACTTTTGCTGAGCATGGTTTGTTTTCCATGAGTCTTATAAGCGTAAACCGGAAAAAATAGGCTCTATAATGAGCTAGTGCTCAGTTGACCTTGGTTTATGGCATAAGGTATAATTACAAGTAGCACAGCATGATTTTGGCATTCAAAAATCGGGTTGTATATTTTTAAGGGAGGATCATTTTATTCTATGGCAATTGAAGTGGGCACCAAGTTAGAGGGCAAGGTGACAGGAATCACGCATTTTGGAGCATTTGTGGATCTGTCAGGAGGTGTCACGGGTCTCGTTCACATCTCGGAAATCGCCGACAATTACGTCAAAGATGTCAACGACCACCTGAAGCTGAATGACCAAGTCACAGTAAAGGTTATTAACGTTGACAAAGACGGCAAGATCGGACTTTCCATTAAACAGGCTGTTGACAAACCGGTAGAGCAACAAACTCAATCCAGACCCCCGAGAGCTCCTAGACCGGAACGCAGTGGAGGAGATCGCGAACGATTCAGCGGCGGCGGCCCAAGTGGTGGCCAAGGTCGTGGTGGTGGCGGTGGATTTAACCGTGACCGTGGAGGCCGTTCTTTCAAGCCCGCAGCAGGCAAACCTTCATTTGAGGATAAAATGTCACGCTTCCTGAAAGATAGCGAAGAACGGATATCTTCGCTTAAGAAGAATACAGAGGGCAAACGCGGTGGCCGTGGCGCCAAGCGTGTTTAATCTGTTTCAACCTGATATGAATATATAAGTAAAACCGTTAGCCTATTGGCTAACGGTTTTTTTGTGCTTCTTTTTTTATAATCTGATGACCATTTCGTATTTTGATGAAACATTAGAGAAGAGTGGATTTTCAGGTATGACGCGACACGATTTCTTCATGATTTGCATTATACAGGGGAGAATAAGAACATTTGTCGCCTTCCATTTTTTACCGACATGTTTCCGTGGCATTCTCCAGTTATTCTGCTCAGATCATGACGACACCTTCTAACTTCTCGTTCAAAATCAGACATGCCACCGTTCAACCGACTGCTCAAAAATGCTGGAAAGCACAATAAGGCCGAGGGTTAAACACCATCGCGCCACAGCGGTTTCTTTTGTCGTAAACTTTTTGAAGCTCGTCCAGCTATTCTGACAAACTACGTCTTCTATTCTATTTATAATCAGAACCATCGAGAGTGAAACAAGAAATCAAATTAATCGAATGGGGTGCCTTGAGCATGATGGAGAAGTGGAATGTCATTCAATTTCCGGGGATGAAAACAGGCAAAGGAGGTGCTACAGCTCGGGAGGAGCTGTCGGTACGTCTGAAACAATGGCTGGGTTCCCGCAAGGCTGTCCAGGCTATGGTATCTCGTAAGTGGCTTTTGCTACTTACATTTATGGGATTCTTACTGGGAAAGGCGATGATCCTGAATGAATTATCTCCTTTTGCCATTGCATACTTTGCAGTTATTGCTTTTATGCGCAGGGATTATATCATACCCGTTGGTGCGGCATTACTCGCAGGGAGTCTGTTTGCACCATTTCCGGTTTCGCTGATTGTGGCTTCTGAGCTTGCCATCTTTTATCTGTTGTTTCGAGGGCTCGAGTCTTACGATCGTTCTGAATTATCTTATGCACCAACGATGGTGTTTACGACAACTTTTATGGTGAAACTATTCGCCGTTGTGATTGGGCCTTCATTCAGTTGGTATGCGATGATGATGCTCACCATGGATTCCGTGCTAAGTTTCGTATTAACCCTGGTGTTCATTCAGGCCATTCCCATTTTTACGTATCGCAAAAAAAAGTTCAGCCTAAAGAACGAGGAAATCCTGTGCCTGATCATTCTTCTGGCTTCCGTGATGACCGGGGCAGTTGGGTGGACGATTCAGTCCCTTTCGGTGGAGCATATGCTTTCCAGGTATCTTATTCTCGTCTTTGCGCTAGTGGGCGGAGCCCCCCTCGGTGCATCGGTTGGAGTGATTACAGGGTTAATTCTGAGCCTAGCCGATATGTCTGCCGTGTATCAGATGAGTTTGCTTGCTTTTGCCGGGATGTTGGCAGGTATGCTTCGTGAGGGGAAACGTATGGGGGTTGCCCTAGGGATGTTGCTGGGTTCATCTATTCTATCGATTTATTTGGGCGGCCCAAGCGACGTGGTGAATTCCTTGTGGGAAACGTGTGCAGCTATCGTCCTGTTTATGCTAACACCAAAAAGCATGTTCACAGCCATCTCGAAATACGTACCCGGCACACAGGATCATACCAAATCCCAGCATGAATATGCGAAACGTATTCGGGATATTACGGCGGAGCGAGTAACGCGCTTCTCACAGGTATTCCGTCAGTTGTCACGCAGCTTCGATCAGATGTCCGGTACGGGGGAGCCGGCACATAAAGAAGGCGGGATGGATCACTTCATGAACGCAGTTGCTGAGGGTACTTGTGCAGGATGCTTCAAGCGTGCGCAATGCTGGGATGCGAAGTTTATTCAAACGTATAGTTACATGACCGATGTGATGAGTTCCATTGAGGCAAACCCGGAGATGTCAGGGGACCAAATTCCGGTGGAATGGAACCGGGTGTGTGCCAAGCCGGAGGAGGTACTTGAAGTGATGCGCGCCCAATATGGCCTGCATCAACATAACATGCAATGGAAACGCCAAATTATGGACAGTCGTCAGCTGGTTGCTGAGCAATTGTCGGGAGTATCACAGGTGATGGAGGACCTGGCCAAAGAAATTCAACGTGAAAGTGAGGAGATGGTACAGCAGGAAGAACAAATTCGGGATGCACTGGAGTCATTGGGACTATCTATTCATTCTATAGAGATTATTAATCTGGAAGCTGGCAATGTGGAGATTGAGATTGTACATGCATATACAAGAGGATTCGATGAATGCCGTAAAATGATCGCTCCGCTGATCTCTAACGTGCTGGACGAGCATATTGCTGTGTTGCATGAGACCATGACTGATCCTCGTCAGGGGCTGGCGACCGTAACCTTCGGTTCAGCGAAGACATTCGAGATTACAACAGGTGTAGCAGCCGCCGCCAAAGGAGGCGATGTGATGTCAGGAGATAGCTTCAGTACTGTGGAACTCGGCAATGGTACGTTTGCAGTGGCACTTAGTGACGGAATGGGCAACGGGGAAAGGGCTCGCATGGAGAGCAGTGCTGCATTAAATATTTTGGAGCAACTGCTTCAATCGGGAATGGACGAGAAATTAGCAATTAAATCTGTAAATTCTGTGCTGATGCTACGTTCTCCAGAGGAGATGTATGCCACAGTTGATATGGCACTGATCGATGAATATACGGCAGAGACAACGTTTATGAAAATTGGTTCAACACCAAGCTTTATCAAACGTGGACAGGAGGTTATTCAAGTTTCAGCGAGCAATTTGCCAATTGGTATCATTAAAGATATTGAAGTGGATCTGGTCACTCTTCAGTTACAGCCGGGTGATATCTTGATCATGATGACAGACGGCATCTATGATGCTCCAGGATATGCGGTTAATAAAGAGATGTGGATGAAACGACTTATTCAGGAGATTCATACAGATGACCCGCAGGAACTCGCAGATTGCTTGCTTGAGAGTGTTATCCGCTATCAGCAGCAAGAGATTTTGGATGACATGACTGTCGTAGTTGGCAAAGTTGAACATTATCGCCCGGAGTGGGCCACCTTACGTGTGCCTGGTATTAATCGGATGGAGCGTCCTCGCACCGTAAGTTAAGTGCTCGGGTGCAGATGCGCATGATCAGGGATTGGATCCATAGTCTAACCCATTCCATGACCCAAAAAACTCGATCCGTTTGAACTCTCTTCAATCTGGCAATGCTAGTCATAGAGTTGGAGAGTACGAAAAACGGAGGGATATCGGATGAAACAAATTTTGTTAATCACCGACGGTTGTTCCAATGTGGGGGTAAGCCCGGTACTGGCAGCGGCCGAGGCACGCGAAGAGGGTATTACAGTCAATGTTGTAGGTGTAATTGATTATGGTACGATTGGCGAGTTAGGTAGTCGGGAGATCGAGGATATCGCTAGAGCTGGTGGGGGTATTAGCCAAATTGTAGGCACACGACAGCTTGCCCACACGATGCAGATGATGACGAGAAAAACAGTGGTTCAGACCATCCAACAGGCGGTTAATAGAGAGTTAACACAAATTTTGGGAGAGAAGGGCACCAAGACAGTAACGGATTTGGAGCCATCCCAGCGCTCGCAAGTGGTGGAAGTGATTGACAACCTGACGGAAAATGCTGCTCTGCAGGTTACGCTTCTGATTGACGTCAGTGCTAGTATGAAACCGAAATTGGCAGCAGTAGAAGAAGGGATTCGGGATTTGATGTTAAGCCTGCAGGCTCGAGTAGGACAAAGTCGGTTATCTGTATTTCATTTTCCAGGCCGCCACAGCGGAGAGGATGCGGTAATGGACATCGACTGGACGGATGATCCCGGGCGTGTTCGTTCCTTGTTTGGACGGTTGCAGACAAAGGGGGCAACGCCGACAGGCCCTGCAATTCAGAAGGTGATTGATTTTTACCGTTATGGTACACTGGAGGAACAGCAGGAAATAGAAGGGAACTATCGCATTGAAAGAGAAGGGATGCTCGGTGACAACGTTGTCTGATGCCTCTTTCCCGCCGGGAACGGTCATTACGGGAAAATGGAACCGAAGCCGGTATACGATTCGAAAGTTGCTGGGCAGAGGCGCCAATGGGGTCGTTTTCCTCGTCCAGCTTGGAGAGAATGGCAAACATTATGCGCTTAAAATGGGATTTGATCCGGTTGATTTGCAATCGGAGATTAATGTACTCAAATCATTTCAGTTACAGCGTCATCATGAAGCCCTTCGGCAGAGCGGCATTCCTTCCTATCTTAAAGATGTGGATGACTATGCCGTTCATGGACGGGACATTCCTTTTTATGTGATGCGCTACGTTCGGGGCGAGGCTCTTCATCATTTCATTCGGCGTCAGGGAACGGACTGGACACTGCTGGTTGGATTAAGATTGTTACAGAGACTCGCTCAATTACATCAGGCAGGCTGGGTGTTTGGCGATCTTAAACCTCAGAATGTACTCGTGTCCGATTACGGGTATGTCGAACTGATTGATTATGGCGGAGTAACGTCCATTGGACGAAGTGTTAAACAATTCACGGAATGGTATGACCGGGGATTTTGGAATGCTGGTAGCCGAACCGCAGATGCAACGTACGACGTGTTTGCCTATGCGCTGCTGATGATTCATATCTTAGAAGCGGATGCGTTGAAATCTTTGGCTGCAAATGGGCTCCCGCAATTGCGGAATGTGAATCAACTCGTGATGTTGGTGGAGAAAAGCGAACGGCTGGTCCCTTTTCGTGGGTGGATCATTGATGCGCTCCGGGGACAATTCCCGAATGCAGACCATGCTGCAAAATCGTGGAAGGAATTGATGGCACGCCCCGCACAGGTGCGTCGTCGTTCCAGAAGCAACACACCGCGATGGCTGAAAAATGCATTTGCTCTATCGGTAATTCTACTTATCGGTGTACTTATCTATGCACTGCGTTTTTGATGTTGGGGGTGCATATACATAACGCAAGGAATGAGGAACAGGTATGGAAGCTTTACGCTGGGAGACACTGGTGAATAACGTACTGGATGCAGCGGAAGAGCATCAGTTATGGGTTCCCGGAGATCGGATTGTCGTCGCTGTATCGGGCGGGCCGGATTCGGTAGCTTTTTTGCATATCATGCATGAGATTAGCAAGCAACATGTGCCGATTGAATTAATCTGTGCCCACGTACATCATGGGTTTCGGGCTGAGTCGGATGAAGAAGCCCGTCAGATGATGGATATGGCACGTCAGCTTGGTCTTGCCTTTGAGTGGGTCAAAGCCGACATACCCTCCTATATGAAACAAACAGGTCAGGGTCCACAGGAGGCGGCGCGTAATCGGCGTTATGCCTTCTTGCATGAAGTGGCTGATAAGTATGGTGCAGCAAGCATTGCTTTGGCTCATCATGCTGATGATCAGGCCGAGACGGTTATGCTTCATTTGCTACGGGGCAGCGGGCTTTCGGGACTGGCAGGCATGAAGTTCAAACGCCGCGAAAAAAATGTGGAACTTATCCGTCCATGCCTTCGTATAAACAAGACGGACCTTGTAGAAGCTTGTAATACACAGGGTTTTACCTATTTTCGTGATAAGAGCAATGATGAACGAAAATATCGGCGTAATGCGATTCGTCTGGATGTGCTTCCTTTTTTGGGGCAATATAATGGACAACTCACGCCGTCACTGAATCGACTTGCCGAAATTGTGGGTGACGAAGACGATTTCATGGAGCAGAGTACTCATGACACATACAGGTGTCTAGTACAGGTGAACGGCGGAAGGCAGACCTTTGAGGTGCCTTCCTTCTTGAAGTTACATGTCGCTTTACAACGAAGGTTGATTAAACTAATATTGAATTATCTGCCTTTGGACAGTGATTTTGTCGACTTTACCCGTATTGAAACTATTCGGCGCAAGGTCATGGAGATCGAAGGGACAACTTGGAGTCTGGATATAGGACAGACACTTACTTGTACCCGGGAGTATGATCGGATCTCTTTTGGCCAACGAACAAGCGTAAAGGGTCAATCTTACGAGTATCGTCTTGCACAATGGAGCGGAACTTACGAGCTTTCACTCACCGAAATTAACCGATATATTCGGTTGACGCCGATGAGTCCCGAAAACTATCATGTACCGGAATCGGCTGATCAAGCCGCATTTGATGCGGATGGGCTTCAGATGCCGTTGGTCGTACGTTCACGGTTACCTGGAGATACCATGAAGGTAATGGGATTAAACGGAAGCAAAAAGGTGAAAAATATTTTCATCGACGAGAAAATTCCCCCATCTGTCAGACCACGCATTCCTGTGGTGTGTGATGGAGCAGGCAATGTCATCTGGTTACCGGGTGTTCGCCGGTCCGATATGGCTCCTGTCAGGGAGAGCACTTCCGCAATCCTGTACATGACTGTAGGCGATTCAGCGATTCAGGGGTAGTGGTTATGGTTCAAGTAAGGCTTTCATAGTATAACTTAGGAGGTTCGCACAGTTGCAGAACGACATTCAGGAAGTATTGATCAGTGAAGAAGAAATTCAGAGTAAGGTTAAGGAATTAGGCGCAACACTTAGTGCCGATTATGCTAACCGGAACCCTTTGGTCATTTGCGTGCTCAAAGGTGCGTTTATATTTATGGCTGATTTGGTTAAAAACATAACGGTACCGGTTGAGATGGATTTTATGGCCGTATCCAGTTATGGTGCGTCGACCAAGTCATCCGGTGTTGTCAAAATCATCAAGGATCTGGATGTATCCGTTGAAGGACGTGAAGTTCTGATTGTCGAAGATATTATCGACAGTGGACTTACGCTCAGCTATTTAATTGAACTTTTGGAAAACCGCGGTGCTGAAACTGTCCGTGTGGTTACACTGTTCGATAAACCATCCGGCCGCAAAGTGGAACTGGAAGCTCATTACACTGGCTTTGATATCCCTGATGCCTTCATCGTGGGATACGGTTTGGATTATGCCGAGCACTATCGGAATCTGCCTTATATCGGGATTTTGAAACCAGAAATCTACACAAGCTAATATCCTGTAAGGCCCAAGCCTTGAGCTGTTCTTGGCTTCTATTGAGAAGCCATGTCGGGCTATGTTAAAATAATTAAAGTGTCTCGAGAGGAGGTAGGGGATGAATCGGTTCATCCGGAATTCTGGTTTTTATTTGATTCTTTTTTTAGTTGTGGTGGGTTTAGTTAGATTTATCACAGATGGAAACGATGTTATAGAAAACCCTAGATATGATCAGTTTCGTGCTGAGGTTAAAGCCAATAATATCGCCGAAGTGACTGTTCAATTCAACGGTCAGACATATCTCGTGACCGGCCGATACAAACAAGCACCTGATGGGGCCAAATCAGAAAATTTCTCAACGTATATTCCTCCTACGGATGAGGCAATTAACGAACTTGTAGCTGCAAGTGAAGCTAACAAATTTGAATATCATCAGGAACCAATGAAAGGTGACAGCATCTGGTTGACGTTGCTGACTTCCTTTATTCCTTTGATCATTATGTTCCTGCTGTTCTTCTTCCTGTTTAATCAGGCTCAAGGCGGCGGCGGTAAAGTAATGAACTTTGGTAAAAGTCGTGCTCGCCTCTACAATGAAGAGAAGAAGCGCGTTACTTTTGAAGATGTGGCGGGTGCAGACGAGGAGAAACAAGAGCTTGTTGAAGTCGTAGACTTCCTCAAGGACCCTCGGAAGTTCGCAGCCGTTGGGGCACGTATTCCGAAGGGGGTATTGCTCGTAGGTCCTCCAGGTACAGGTAAGACATTGCTCGCTCGTGCTGTAGCTGGTGAAGCAGGGGTACCTTTCTTCAGCATTTCCGGTTCTGACTTCGTCGAAATGTTTGTCGGTGTCGGTGCATCACGTGTCCGTGACTTGTTCGAAAATGCAAAGAAAAATGCACCTTGTATCATCTTTATTGATGAGATTGATGCAGTGGGACGTCAGCGTGGTGCTGGTCTTGGCGGCGGACACGATGAACGTGAACAAACCCTTAACCAATTGCTCGTTGAGATGGACGGATTCGGTGCAAACGAAGGTATTATCATCGTTGCTGCAACGAACCGTGCAGACATTCTGGACCCTGCATTGTTGCGTCCAGGCCGTTTTGACCGTCAAATCACAGTGGATCGTCCAGACGTTAAAGGCCGTGAAGCTGTTCTGAAAGTACACTCCCGTAACAAACCACTCACGAAAGATGTGAAACTGGACATTATTGCGAAGCGTACAACAGGTTTCTCGGGTGCAGATCTGGAGAACTTGCTGAATGAAGCGGCATTGCTCGCAGCACGCCGTAACAGAAAAGATATTTCCATGCGTGAAGTGGATGAGGCGATTGACCGTGTCATCGTTGGTACGGAGAAGAAAAGCCGTGTCATCAGTGATCGAGAGAAACGCATCGTTGCTTATCACGAAGCAGGCCATACCATTGTAGGATACTTCCTGGAACATGCTGATATGGTACATAAAGTGACCATCATTCCGCGCGGACGTGCGGGTGGATATGTAATCATGTTGCCAAAAGAAGACCGCATGCTCGTTACCAAACAGGAGTTGCTGGATAAGGTAACTGGACTTCTCGGGGGTCGCGTGGCGGAAGAACTATTTATCGGTGAGATCGGTACCGGTGCGTATAGTGACTTCCAGCAAGCGACAGGTATCGTGCGCAGCATGGTTATGGAATACGGTATGAGTGAGAAACTGGGTCCAATGCAATTCGGAAGTTCACAAGGACAGGTATTCCTTGGACGGGATATCGGTCATGAACAGAATTACTCGGATTCCATTGCATATGAGATCGACCAAGAGATGCAGCGTTTTATTAACGACTGTTATGAGAAGTGTAAAGCTCTCCTTACAAAACATACGAGAGAGATGCATCTGATCGCAGAAACACTGCTTGAAGTGGAGACACTGGAAATGGATCAGATCAAGCAATTGATCGAAACAGGTTCCCTGACACCAAAAGCAGACGAAGACAATTCGGGAGAAGGTACGCCAAATGAAGGCGGCGAGCCAATCGTGGATAACATCGGCGATGTTCGCGTACGCATTCAGGGTAAAGATGAAACGTCTGAGCCACCGGCTGGAGATATTCCAAACGAAGCTCCTGACTTGGATAAAGGGAACAACGATCCTAATGATGGCGGTACAAAGCCGACATCTTAATATGTCAGGTCCCTGGTCATGTTATCGGAAAGAAAAGAGAGCCCATGCGGCTCTCTTTTTTTGTAGTTTTTATTCATGTGGAGAAGAAACAGATAATCAAGAGCTAAATGGCGAACCAGATAGCATAAGGGGGATAGAGCAGTATATCCTGCCTTTTTTCATTTATTGACAGAGTCGTGAACGTTGTGTACATTAGTTGTTAAACCGCTTGTGATTCGTTTCACCAGCGAACATTATGACATAGGTTAGCCCATGAAACAGTGCTTGGCGCTGTCCCGATAAGGAGAGGATCACAGGTGGAAGCTCTGGCTTTAGAGCGCAAGGCTGAGATGAATCGTGAGCTGCGTGAGCGGCTGATGGAACTCAAGAAGGAACGTAATGCCATTATTCTTGCTCATTATTATCAACGTGATGAAGTACAGGAAGTCGCAGATTTCCGTGGAGATTCTTTCCTGCTGGCCCAAAAGGCGGCACAGACAGATGCGGATGTTATTGTATTCTGTGGTGTTCATTTTATGGGTGAAAGCGCTAAAATTCTGGCTCCTAGCAAAACCGTTTTGATCCCTGATGAACGTGCGGGCTGCCCAATGGCAGATATGGTGAACGTGGATGGATTACGTAAGCTGAAGGCAAAGCATCCGAACGCCAAGGTAGTCACCTATATTAATTCCTCGGCTGAGATCAAAGCAGAAACAGATATTTGCTGTACATCAGCGAATGCTGTTCGTGTAATCCAGTCCGTAGATTCAGAGGAAATCATCTGGGTACCGGACAAAAACCTAGGACATTATGTGCAGCAGCACACCGACAAAAAGATGATCATCTGGGAAGGTTACTGCAATACACACGATATGCTCACGGTAAAAGATGTTGTTGAGATGAAGGCTAAGTATCCAAATGCTGAGTTTGTGGTGCACCCGGAATGTCGCCCTGAAGTTGTAGAGATGGGTGACTTTGTAGGCAGTACAACAGCGATCTTGGAATATTGCAAGAAATCCTCCACTAAGGAATTCATTGTCGGCACGGAGGATGGCACAGGATATCAGCTTCGCCTTGACAGTCCGGATAAACAGTTCCATTTTGCAACCAAGTTTCTGGTATGTCCAAACATGAAGGTCAACAACCTGAAGAAGCTGGTTAAATGTCTGGAAACGATGAAACCGCAGATTTATGTTCCACCGGCTGTTGCTGATAAAGCCAGAGAATCACTAGAGCGCATGTTACTGGTGAAGTAACATGCGTTACTCTTGCTCCGAGACAGGTGAATAAGATGATACCGCAATATATATATAATTTTGACCTCTCTGCGCTGCCGATGGTGGAGACCGATGTGCTGGTGATCGGTTCAGGCATTGCTGGCCTGTTTACCGCAATTAAGGCTAGCGAACAGCATCTTGTACTGATGATTACGAAGAAGTCTTTACTTGAGAGTAACACCAGATATGCGCAGGGCGGGATTGCGGCTGTTATTGCTGAGGATGATTCTCCTGCGTACCACTTGCAAGATACTCTTGTTGCAGGAGCAGGTTTATGCCGATCCGAAGCAGTTGAAGTATTGGTGAATGAGGGCCCGGACGGTGTCAGAGAACTGATTCGTCTGGGGACATTGTTTGATCTGGAGAACGGCGAGTTGGCGTTGACGCAGGAAGGTGCGCACAGCCACCGCCGTATTTTACATGCCAATGGGGATGCAACTGGATATGAGATCGTAAGAGCGCTCGCTGTTGAGGTTCACGAGCATCCGGGCATTGACGTTTGGGATGAGCACTTTGTGGTGGATTTGATTACGGATCGAGGAGAATGTATCGGCGCTCTGATTCTGAAAGAAGACGGATCAAAGGTGTTTGTCAAAGCAAAAGCAACAGTGCTTTGCTCAGGCGGGGCAGGACAGTTGTACCGCTATACGACGAATCCGGATGTAGCTACAGCTGATGGGGTAGCTATGGCATACCGTGCGGGGGCTATAGTTCGTGATATGGAATTTATCCAGTTCCACCCGACATCCTTATGTTACCCGGGAGCTCCACGCTTCCTGGTGTCTGAAGCAGTACGCGGGGAAGGTGCTTACCTTCGCAACGTGAAGGGTGAGCGATTCATGGAGAAATATCATCCCCAGCTTGAACTGGCGCCTCGTGATATTGTAGCTAGAGCAATCGTCAGCGAGATGGAACTGACAAACAGTATCTTTGTTTACCTCGACATTACCCATGAGCGACCGGAGATGGTGAAACATCGTTTTCCTACCATTTACGAAACTTGCATGCGATACGGTCTCGACATGACTACAGATTGGATTCCAGTTGCACCTGCGGCACATTATATGATGGGCGGAGTAAAGACGGATTTGAGTGGTGAGAGCAGTATCCCCCGTTTATTTGCCTGTGGTGAGGTATCCTCTACCGGAGTGCACGGAGCCAATCGACTAGCGAGCAATTCCTTATCTGAAGCGATTGTATTTGGCCGCAGAATCGTGGATCGTATCCATTCGTTACCGGCACTCGAAGGTTCACTTGGAAGAGATGTGAAATCTCTGGGTAAGGAAAGTAAGAATACTAACCGTGCAAAAGAACAACAACATTCCAAGCCGGTATCCGAAAGACGTTTACGTCTGCAAAAGATGATGGTTCGTCAAGTGGGACTGCGAAGAAATGGAACCAGTCTAAGGCAGGCTATAGATAAATTGCAACAGGAGTTATCTTTTTTTGATCAGAAGCTTACACAAAGGGAAGAACTGGAGTATGCCAATCTTTTGACTTGTGCATGGCTCGTAACCAGCGGAGCGCTGCACCGTGAGGAAAGTCGTGGAGCACACTACCGTGAGGACTTCCCGGCAAGGGACGATAAAATATGGCAGAAGCATAGTCTGCAGCAGCGAGAACAAGCGATTGTGGAGGAATGGATGTCATGATACTGAACGGATACAATGAGGAACTTATTGAGACGATTAAAGGCTGGCTACGTGAAGATGTAGGTGCAGGGGATGTCACAACGAATGTGACCATTCCGGCAAACAGCCAATCTAAGGCAGTGATTCATGCCAAAGATCATGGGGTCATTGCAGGCATGACGGTTGCTGAGCTTGTTTTTCAAGTCGTAGATCCAGAGCTTCGTTATACGGCAAAAGTTAATGACGGTGATGCAGTTACTCCTGGCACCATACTGGCTGAAGTGGAAGGGAGTACACATTCGCTTCTGACAGGGGAACGGCTCGCACTTAATCTGTTACAGCGCATGTCGGGTGTTGCTACCCGAACACGTTCCTACGTGGATGCCCTTGAAGGATTGAAGACCAGACTTGTCGATACACGCAAAACAACACCAGGTCATCGCTTGCTAGAAAAGTATGCTGTACGTGTAGGTGGTGGAGCCAATCATCGGTTTGGACTGTATGATGCCGTTATGATCAAAGACAATCATATTAAAGGTGCAGGCAGTATTACCGAGGCTGTTCAGCGAGCACGGGCAGTTATTCCGCATACGATGACGATTGAAGTTGAAACGGAAAATATAACTCAGGTACAGGAAGCCTTGCAAGCTGGAGCAGATATCATTATGCTGGATAACATGCGACCTGATCGGATGCGAGAAGCAGTCGCCCTGATCCGTGAGCAGGCTCCGCATGTGAAGGTAGAAGCATCCGGTAATGTATCGCTTGAAACGATTCGCGGAATTGCGGAAACGGGTGTGGATGTAATTTCGGTTGGCAGGTTAACCTATTCTTTTGAGAGCTTGGATATCAGCCTGGATTTAAACGAAAAGAAAGAGGGGTGAACCTCTTTGATTCTAGTCGTAGACGTGGGCAATAGTAACATCGTACTTGGGGTATACCAGGGCCGTGAACTATTGCATCATTTTCGTCTGAGCACATCTCGTCAGTCCACAGTGGATGAATACGGCGTATTGATTTATAATTTATTTCATATGTCCGGTATCTCTGTTCGCGACATCGAGGGTGTCATAATTTCATCTGTGGTTCCACCACTGGTGAGTGTCATCGAAACGATGTGTGTGAAATATGTGGGCAAAAAACCATTGCTGGTTGGGCCTGGTATCAAAACTGGCCTGAATCTACGATATGAGAATCCGCGCGAAGTAGGGGCGGATCGGATCGTAAATGCCGTGGCGGCCGTGGAAAAATACGGCGGCCCCCTTGTGGTCGTTGATTTTGGTACAGCCACGACGTTCGACTGTATTGATGAGAAGGGCCATTACCTGGGCGGTGCGATTGTACCCGGTATTCACATTGCTACCGAAGCTCTTTATGAGCGGGCGGCGAAACTACCCCGAATTGAGCTGGAGAAGCCGAAGAAGGTTATTGGACGCAATACCGTGCATGCCATGCAGGCAGGTATCATCTATGGTTATGCCGGCCAAGTGGACGGCATCGTTGAACGAATCCGTGAAGAGATGAAGGCTGAGCCTATGGTCATTGCCACAGGAGGTCTCGCTACGCTGATTGCAGAAGAAACCCGTAGCATTGAGAAAGTTGATCCACTGCTTACGCTTGAGGGGCTACGTGTCATCTATGAGCGGAATCGGGAAAGGTAGACATATAAAGGGCGGCATACAGCAGGCTGGGATTACAGCTTAAATGTTGAGCCGTTTTTTTCTGTTAGGATATTAAAATGACACGCCAAAGGAGGCTGAATGACTTGGAAAACAACAACAAACAAGACCGGTTGATTCGTGGTACAGCAATGAATGGAAAGGTAAGAGCGTTTGCCGTTCAGACCACAGACCTGGTAGAAGAACTGCGCAGAAGACATGATACGTTTCCCACGGCTACAGCAGCTATGGGGCGTACAGTAACAACAGCTGCCATTATGGGTGCGATGCTTAAAGGTGATGAAAAACTAACCATACAAGTGAACGGAGATGGCCCAATCGGTCAGATCGTAGCTGATGCCAACGCCAAAGGCGAGGTGCGCGGTTATGTTTCCAATCCGCATGTGCACTTGCCGAGCAATCGTTTTGGCAAATTGGATGTAGCGGGAGCAGTAGGAACAGAAGGTTTCATTAATATCACGAAGGATCTAGGAATGAAAGACCCATACCGTGGCAGTATTCCGATTATCTCGGGCGAACTGGGCGAGGACTTTACGTATTATTTTGCACAGTCGGAACAGACGCCTTCGGCGGTTGGAGTGGGCGTACTCGTCGATACGGATAACTCGGTTATCGTTTCGGGCGGATTTATTATTCAGCTTCTCCCAGGCCTCACTGATCCCGAGATTACAGAAATCGAGAATGCTATTGGTGCCTTGCCTCCGGTGACAACCTTGTTGAACGAAGGACTCGAGCTAGAGGAATTGTTACGCCGTCTCTTGCCCGATGTGCAGGTCATGGGTGAACTGGATATTCGTTTTAGCTGCAGTTGTTCTCGTGAACGTCTGGAACAAACCTTAATCAGTCTTGGTCAGTCCGAGTTGGAGCAATTAATTGAAGAAGAGGGACAGGCCGAAGTAGTCTGCCAATTCTGTAATGAAGCTTATGATTTTAACAAAGAGCAGCTAGAGGCCATCCTAGAACAAGCTAAGAATTGATCGATGCGGGGACGGGATGAGGTATGACCAGACAGGAAAAAGGATTATGGACAGCCGTTGTGATTCTGACACTTGGTGTGCTCGTGATGGGTACAGTTATGGCGATGCAGGTACTTCATCAGGGAAAAGAAGACGCAGAGAAACCTCTTGATGCCAATAAGGAAGAGGGAAGTACGGTTGCAACGATTAACGGTGAAGTGATCACAGATAAAGATTGGACGGATGCATTAAAACGACGTTATGGTAGTGAAATCCTGCTACAGATGCTGAATCGGAAAGCGGTATTTGCTGAGGCCCTTCAACGCAATTTGGTGGTTACTCCCAAAGAGATCGCAAGAGAAATGGCTGAGGCGATGGATGGGTATGATTCAGAGAAGTCATATTATGATGCGATGAAATCACAACTCGGTCTGTCGAAGCAGGATCTCGAATTAGAGGCAGGTTACCGTCTACTGCTCGAAAAGATTGCTACCGCAGGTATACAGGTAAAAGATGACGATATTCAACAATACTGGGTAGAGCATCGAGAAGACTATATAACCCCTGAGAAATATGATCTGTCCATTATTGTGGTGAAAGAAAAGTCTGATTCAGAGGCTATGTTGACGGAGCTTCGGAACGGGAAAGATTTCGAAGAAATGGCTCGCTCCGAATCAGAGGATAGTTACTCCCGAGATGCGGGAGGTAAGCTAGGGTGGATCGATCAGAACGACCCGTTCCAACCTAAATCCATTTTGCAACGGGCAGCCAATATGAAAATCGGTGATATTGCTGGTCCGGTAAAGGTTGAGAATGGTTATGCAATCATCAAGCTGAATGACAAAGCGGAACGCCAGGAGCAGTCAGCAAAGGAAGTACATGAAGAGATTCGTATGGAGCTGGCATTAAGTCAGGCTGATCCACTTCCACAGGTAGAGCAGATGCTGCGCGATAAATACGAGGCTGTGATCATCTCCGAAATTCCTGCCTCCTGAAACGATAAATGATAACTATCCTGTCTTATAGAACTTGCATCTTGATAAAAATACTTTGTCTACGGTCTAAGGACCCAAGGCAAAGTATTTTTTTGAGTACTCATATTGACAATGACGTGTAACGTTGATAAGATGAAAATAATCAAATACCTACTCGTTTACTCGGATATAAATGGATCAAGACATGACATGCAAGAAATTAGATGTTTTCAATGTGATAAAGATACTTTCGGAAAACTCGGCGCTACCTACACCTGTATGCGTGGTTCTTTATGCAGAAAGGAACGGATAATCACCGGATTTCCGCAGTTCTTCATAAACATCCAGAGGCTTATCGGCACAGATCGCATAATGTTACAGGAAACTATATAAGTTGAACGTTTTTTCACACAATAACGGAGAGGACAGAAAAAACCTGAAGAAGCGAAGCTAAAAGCTTTCTGCAAGAAAGCTGCATCGGAAGCATAGGCTTCGCCTTTATCACCGGATTTCCCCCTTTTTTAAAGGGAATCAAAAAATCTGGGGATAACAGCGATTGGAAGGTTATTCTGTCATTGGAGCGTAAGGTGTAAAATCTTTAGTTTAACTTATATAAGTATTATTCATCCCACTAAGGAGGGCATTCATATGGCTAAAGTAGTTAATAACGTAACTGAACTCATCGGAGGTACTCCGCTTGTCCGTTTGAACAATATTGTACCTGAAGGCAGTGCTGAAATATTTGTGAAGCTGGAATACCAGAACCCAGGATCAAGTGTTAAAGATCGGATCGCAATTAGCATTGTTGAAGAAGCGGAAAAAGAAGGAAAGCTGAAACCGGGTGGTACGATCATTGAAGCAACAAGCGGTAACACGGGGATCGGCCTCGCGATGGTTGCTGCTGCTAAAGGCTACAAGGCTGTTATTGTAATGCCTGAGACGATGAGCTTGGAGCGTCGTAACCTGCTTCGTGCTTATGGTGCTGAGCTTGTACTTACACCTGGAGCAGAAGGAATGAATGGTGCAGTCAAAAAAGCCGAAGAATTGTTGAAAGAAAATCCATCCTACTTCATGGCGGAGCAGTTCAAAAACAAAGCAAATGTGAAGATACACCGTGAAACGACAGGGCCTGAAATCGTTGAAGCGATTCAGTCTGTTGGTGGTACACTTGATGCATTTGTTGCGGGTATTGGTACTGGTGGAACAATTACAGGTACGGGTGAAGTGTTGAAAGAAGCATTTCCTGGGATCAAAATTGTGGCCGTAGAGCCGGCAGCATCACCAATTCTGGCTGGCGGTAAACCTGGTCCTCACAAAATTCAGGGAATTGGAGCAAACTTTATTCCTGAAATTTTGGATCAAGAAGTATATGACGAAATCATTCACATCGAGAATGATGATGCATTTGAAACGGCTCGTGCTGTTGCGAAAGAAGAGGGTATTCTATCCGGTATTTCATCCGGTGCGGCGATTCGCGCTGGACTTCAAGTAGCGAAACAATTGGGTGCAGGTAAACGCGTTGTCGTTATTGTGCCAAGTAATGGCGAACGTTATCTGAGCACACCGCTTTACAATTTCGAAGGGTAATTTAGGCACAGAACTTATCTTTTACCGGATAAGCTTGATGTTTCTGAACAGTTTATATCAATCCTTCCTGCCCTGACGGGTAGGGAGGATTTTTTGCGTAATGCTTTTAAAAGCAACGGCGCTTTAGTATACTATCAAACAATAAGAACTATATAAGTTGAACACTTGTTTGCACAGCTTATTCTGCCATTGGGGTGACTGTGTGACTTACATAGCCAACTTATATAGTGACACACGAAAGGGCGGCGGGCCGCAGTGACACACCTGATGACAACATACGCCGACTGGGAAGTATGGGCTGGACAAGGCTGGACAATGTTACCATATATAACGAAGTCGGACGAGGGACCGTATCATGGCGGTTTACCGCTAACGTGGGAGGCAGCATGGCAACAAGCATCTCCTAATGCAATTGTGCTGGAGAATGGAAAAGGCGGAAGGTATACATTCCTCGGCTTAAATCCGGTATCTATCGTTTCCGGCAAAGGGCAGGAAGCTACAATTCATGACTTGTTTCAAGGAACAAGTAGAACAGATCAGGGCAAACCGCTGGATGTGTTAAAACGGTGGATGTCACCCTACCGAGCACCCAAGGTTGACGGATCACCAGATTTTGCAGGCGGTTGCGCTGGATACCTCAGCTACGATGTAGCCAGATCACTGGAGAAACTGCCAACGATTGCTGAGGATAATCCTGCACTTCCAGATTACTGGTGGATGCGCTTTGAGGAAATATGGGCATACGACCATGAGCAGCAGGCACTTTTCTGTATGGTGCATGTGGAAGTGAGTGCTGAGAAGCAGGAGCAGACCGATCTGCAGCGTCTCTATGCTGCGGCTGGGAAACGTGCTGTAGCCATGCAGCAGCGCTGGCTTCATATTATGGGTTTCGCTCAGGCAGAAGAGCAACAGCAAGCGTTGGAACTCCGCCACAGGCAGGTTCATCTTGCCCTCCGAAGAGAAGAATCCGAGCGCGAAACAGAGGGATGGCATACGTCCTTTCCGCAAGAGGATTTTGAAAAAGCTGTTCTTCAGGTACAAGAATATATCAGGCAGGGCGATGTATTTCAGGTTAATCTGTCCCTTAGGCATGAAAAGCAGCTCCAATCCAGTAGCGAGCATATCTATGAATGGCTACGTGTTGTAAACCCCTCACCCTATATGGGGATGCTTCGCAGTCCCGAATTCCAACTGGTCAGTGGATCGCCAGAATTGCTAGTCAAAGTGGAGAACGGCAAAGTCAGTGCGCGGCCCATCGCTGGAACAAGAAGAAGAGGACGAGATGAAGCAGAGGATCAGGCGATGGCGGATGAGTTGCTTGGCAGTGAGAAGGAGCGGGCCGAGCATATTATGCTCGTTGATCTGGAGCGCAATGATATCGGGCGAATTGCTGCGTATGGATCAGTTCATGTGCCTGAATTAATGACGATCGAGAAATATTCGCATGTTATGCACTTGGTTTCACAGGTGGAAGGCAGGCTGGCCGAAGGATTAACTGTGTTTGATGTCATTGCTGCAACGTTTCCTGGTGGAACGATAACGGGTGCTCCAAAAGTACGCACGATGGAGATTATCGAAGAGCTTGAGCCGGTTCGACGTGGGCCATATACAGGGTCTATTGGATGGATAGACTACAGTGGCAATATGGAGCTGAATATCGTCATACGCACTCTTGCCATTAAGGATGGAACGGGTTATGTGCAGGCTGGTGCAGGTATTGTCATTGATTCTGATCCATATCGCGAGTACAAGGAGTGTTCCAACAAGGCCCGAGCAATGATGAGAGCTGTGAACTATAGTGAACGAGCGGAGGCTGACACAGCGCAGGCATCGGCAGGAGTAACCAAAACGAGAGCAGGAAATACCCGAAGAGAACGGAATGAAGCAGTTAAACTTAATAAGTTAAAATAAAAACAAGGCATCCGCCGTAATCTGCGGTGGAATATGAGGAGGAGCAGACCTATGATTCTGGTTATCGACAATTACGATTCCTTCACCTACAACCTGGTTCAATATCTGGGTGAATTGGGGGAAACGGTGGAAGTTCGCCGCAATGACGAGATTGATCTGGCAGGTATTGAAGCACTGGCACCGGATCATATTCTGATCTCTCCAGGTCCATGCACACCGAATGAAGCGGGGATCAGCTTGGCGGTTATCGATCATTTCAAAGGAAGCATTCCCATCTTTGGCGTTTGTCTTGGACATCAGGCGATTGGGCAGGCGTTTGGAGGCAATGTCATTCGAGCGGATCGGATGATGCATGGTAAAACATCGGAGATGCATCACCAGGGTACTTCGGTGTTTACGGGGTTACCTTCTCCGTTTACAGCAACTCGTTATCATTCCTTGATCGTGGAACGCAGCAGCCTGCCGGATTGTCTGGAGATTACAGCGGAAACAGCTGAGGGAGAGATTATGGGCCTGCGTCACAAAACATATGCGATTGAAGGGGTACAGTTCCACCCGGAATCCATCATTACAGATCATGGCCATCAGATGCTTCGCAATTTCCTATCACAACAAAAAGCGAACGTATAACATGCAATATGCCGCGATTAACGGAGAACTGGTTCAACTGGCGTCAGCCGTGGTTCCTGTAACGGATCACGGCTTTTTGTACGGACTTGGGCTGTTTGAGACCTTTCGAACATACCAAGGCGTACCCTTCCTTCTGGAAAGGCATCTGGAGCGCATGGCTTCAGGCTGTGAAGAGTTGGGCATTCCTTTCACAGTGACAGCAGAGGAAGTCAAAGGCTGGATATCCCGTCTGATGCAGGGAAATGAACTTAAGGATGCGTACGTACGTTATACAGTATCTGCTGGTGAAGCGCCGCTTGGACTACCTTCGGGGGATTATACAGACCCCAAACATATCGTACTGGCAAAATCACTACCCGAACCATCTTCTATTCTGTATGAGAGGGGTAAAATGCTGCAACGTCTGTCCACACCGCGCAATACACCGGAAAGCCAGATCAGGTTTAAGTCGCTTCACTACATGAACAGTATCTTGGCGAAACGTGAATTAAACGGTTATGGCGAGCAAGACCAGCGAATATGGAGCGCAGAAGGATTACAGCTTACACGCGACGATTATGTTGCGGAGGGTATTGTCAGCAATGTATTTTGGGTGCGAGAGCAAGTCCTCTACACCCCGTCGCTATCTACAGGCATTCTTCCAGGTATCACTAGAGCGGTGGTCATGGAGATTGCCGCAGATCAAGGCATTGCTTGCATAGAAGTGCAGTCACCATGGGAGGATCTGCAACAAGCAGATGAAATTTTTCTGACGGGTTCCGTGGCTGAACTCGTGCCGGTGACGACGTTGCGGGATCTGAGCGGCACAGAAACAACGATCAGTAATGGACGGATTGGTCCGGTAACCGCAGTGCTACTGCGTATGTACCGGGAGAAAGCGGGGTATACTTCATGACACTTACACCAGTCATCTATGAACGGAAATACGAATGGGGACCAGCTTCAATTACGCTGGGATCTCGGACACAGATTATGGGCATTTTGAACGTTACGCCAGATTCGTTCTCGGATGGCGGGCGCTACATTAATGTGGAGCGAGCAGTAGCCCATGCGAAACAAATGATGGAGGACGGTGCGGATTTAATTGATATCGGCGGAGAATCCACCCGTCCGGGATCAGAGGTGGTCAGTGCAGATGAGGAACTTCACCGAATTATACCAGTGATCGAAGCCTTGCGTGCAGAGGCGCCGCATATTCCGATCTCTGTGGATACGTACAAGGCAGATGTTGCCCGTCAAGCCATTCAGGCAGGGGCCCATATTATCAATGATGTATGGGGGGCGAAGGCTGACCCGGAGATGGCGCGGACGGCAGCTGAACTGGGCTGTCCCATTATTCTGATGCATAACCGTCAGGCAAGGGACTACAACGATTACCTGCTTGATGTTGTACGTGATGTGCAGGACAGCGTTCAGCTTGTACTTGCAGCGGGTGTAGAGGAACATCAGATTATATTGGACCCAGGGATTGGTTTTGTGAAGGATCTCTCGGAGAACCTGAAGTTGATGTCTTCTCTCGGCCTGTTAAACGAGTTGGGTTATCCGGTGCTGCTTGCTACATCCCGCAAAAGATTCATCCAGCACACGCTGGATGTAGGTGCTAATGATACGCTGGAAGGCACGGCGGCAACGGTTGCATTTGGCATTGCCCAAGGCTGCCAGCTGGTACGGGTCCATGATGTGAAGCCGATTCGGCGGACGGTGGACATGTGTGATGCAATGTTATATCGTTCTCCCGGCTTACGGAGAAGATCATAATGGAGGGCCTTTTGCGGCCCATCCATGTTGGAGCGAAGCGTTTTAACATAGAAAAGCAAAGGGAGCTATAACGAGCATACATCTCTCTACTTACTACTTACATTGATATTTTAAAAGAAGGCAGGGGAACTGGATGGATAGAATGGTACTGCACCGCATGGAGTATTACGGGTATCACGGTGTGTTTGCAGAAGAACGAAAGCTGGGTCAGCGATATTACATTGATCTGGAGATCGATATGGATCTGGGTGAGGCTGGACGTAATGATGATCTGACCAAAACGATTAATTATGCAGAGATTCATGAACTGGTGAAACAGATCGTTGAAAATAAATCATTCCAGTTAATTGAAGCGTTGGGTGAACATATTGCATCTTCTTTACTAGACACTTATACTATTATCAATGCATTGACAGTCAAGGTGACGAAGCCTCATCCGCCATTTGATATTCATTTCGGAGGCGTAACGATAGAGCTTCGCCGCTCAAGAAAGTGAGAACCGATCATGATTGCACATTCGACCTCTGAATCCTCAGAGGCTTATATTGCTTTAGGGGCTAATTTGGGTAATCGGGAGCAGACGCTACTTGAAGCGTTAACGCTTCTGAATGAACACCCTCATATATCTGTGCTACGCTGTTCTGCACTGTATGAGACAGAGCCGGTAGGATATGTCGATCAGCCTGCGTTTTTGAATATGGCTGCTACGGTTAGTACAAGTCTGACACCGGAGCTTTTGCTCGCCGAATTGCTCAGTGTAGAGAATCAGCTTGGACGGGTTCGGGATATTCGTTGGGGCCCGCGTACGGTGGATTTGGACTTGCTCTGGATGCATGGAGAGACGCGAGATACTGAACTGCTTCAACTGCCGCATCCCCGTATGGGAGAGCGGGCTTTTGTACTGGTGCCGCTGTCGGACATCGTACCGCAGGACGAGGCATCAGGTCTGCATACCTTTGTACACGCATCGTTGTCTGTACTGGATGGAAAGGATGGAATACAGCGTTGGAAAACATGCAATTGGCCAACCGAATCCGGGCATTCCGGAAGCTGAAAGGGTTAACCCAGCATGAGCTTGCGGCCGAGACAGGTATATCTTTGGCTATTCTGGGAACGATCGAACGAGGAAATCGGAGAGTAACACCACAGGAACTAAGTAAGATTGCTGGTGTGCTCGCGATTAGTATCGAGGAATTACAAGGGAAGTAACGAGTGATGGACAAAGGAGAACACAGATAACAACTCCGAACAAGCACCAATAGGATAAATACGATGAACACGATGAACGCCAATGTACAACCAAAATGAAACCAACACAGCTCTGGAATATCGAATACGTCCGGGTTTGGAATGGATAAAGAGGTGAAACAGCAAACATGCTTAAGATTGGTAATATTGAAATGAAAAATCAGGTTGTGCTTGCACCCATGGCTGGTGTATGTAATCCGGCTTTTCGCTTGATCGCGAAAGAGTTTGGTACGGGCCTTGTCTGTGCCGAGATGGTGAGTGGTAAAGCCATTGTGCATGGCAACCAGCGGACACGCGAGATGTTATTTGTGGATGAACGTGAGAAACCGCTCAGTCTGCAGATTTGGGGAGGCGACCGGGAATCGCTTGTCGAGGCAGCTAGAATCGTGGATAAGGAAACGAACGCAGATATCATCGATATTAACATGGGTTGTCCTGTTCCGAAGGTAACCAAGTGTGATGCAGGTGCACGCTGGTTGCTGGACCCGAACAAGATCTATGAGATGGTATCGGCTGTTGTAGAAGCTGTTGAGAAACCAGTCACCGTTAAAATGCGGATCGGTTGGGACAACGAACACATCTATGTGGTAGAGAACGCTCTTGCGGTGGAACGAGCTGGCGGAAGTGCTGTCAGCGTGCATGGACGGACAAGAGAACAACTCTACACAGGTACAGCGGATTGGTCACATATCAAAAATGTCAAAGAAGCAGTCTCTATTCCTGTCATCGGTAATGGCGACGTATCTTCACCGGAAGATGCACGCCGTATGCTCGATGAGACCGGCTGTGACGGAGTAATGATTGGGCGCGCTGCTTTGGGTAATCCATGGATGTTATATCGCACAATTCAGTACCTGAGTTCAGGCCAGCTTCCCCCTGACCCGAATGCGGAGGAGAAAATCCGCGTAGCTGTTTTGCATATGGATCGACTAATTGCACTCAAAAATGAGACAGTCGCTGTACGCGAAATGCGTAAACATCTGGCTTGGTACTTGAAGGGATTAAAAGGATCGGCCCGGATTAAGGATGTTATTATGGAAGGAACCAAGCGAGACGAAATGGTGGGCATTCTGGAGAACTTTGTGGAGCAGTTGAAAATGGAAGGAAATCTGGAGTCTGAACCGGTAATTGCGGGTAATGCCTCTTAATTAAGAGGTGTGTTGTAAAACGTTTACAGCCGCAGGGGATGTAACATTGACTTTTCGAGATCGTTCACCTATAATTTCTCAGTATAAATTCGCCATGTGCGTTTACTAAGTATAGTGCATCAGGAGGAATATTCTATTTCTCTGGAGAACTTCATATAGTTTTGAAGATGTATGCGGGCGGAGTTCTGTCATCAGCACTGATTCCGTTGCCGTACAATCAAATTATTCCCATGACAGGAGAATCGGTTGAGATGAGCGACAAGGAAGTTATCCTTACACCAGAAGGACTCAAGAAGCTGGAAGAAGAACTGGAAACACTAAAATCAGTGAAGCGCCGCGAAGTGGCTGAACGGATCAAAGTAGCTATCGGCTATGGTGATATCAGCGAGAACTCCGAATACGAAGATGCGAAAAATGAGCAAGCTTTTATTGAAGGCCGTATCATTACACTCGAGAAGCTGTTGCGTAATGCACGAATTATCAACAGTGACGAAATCGATACCGATTCCGTAAGTGTGGGTGCAACCGTAACTGTAGAGGATTTGGAATTCGGCGATATCACAGAATATACGATTGTAGGTACAGCGGAATCCAATCCGCTTCAGAACAAGATTTCCAATGAAAGTCCTGTAGGTAAAGCAATTTTAGGCAAGAAGAAAGGCACAGTGGTTGATGTAAGTGTGCCTGCTGGCGTAATTCAATATAAAATTGTAGATATTAAAAAGCTGTAGTAACGAAGCAGTCATGCGCAGTAGACAAAAGCTTCCTTAGGGAAGCTTTTTTCAACATTACGGACAAGCGTCCAGACACAGGCTGCAATGTAAATAAGGAGATGAATACAGATCATGACGGATGAAGTCTTGAATCAGGAAACCGAACTTAGCGAGCTGTTACAGATTCGCCGCGACAAATTGGACGAGCTCCGCAACTTGGGAATCGACCCTTTTGGCCAAAAATACGTACGTACCGAAGAAGCCGGCTCCATTTTGAAGAAGTATGAAGAACTGACCAAGGAAGAGCTGGAAGAAAAGCACATCGAAGTCAGTATTGCCGGACGGATTATGGCGAAGCGGGGAATGGGTAAAGCAAGCTTTGCACATATTCAGGACCTGAGCGGCCGAATCCAGATCTATGTTCGTCAGGATAGCGTGCCAGAGGACAAGTTTACGGCATTCACTCTGCTTGATCTTGGAGATATCGTTGGGGTAACTGGCGTTGTTTTCAAAACTAAAACAGGTGAGACTTCCGTTAAAGTGAAAGACCTGGAAGTGTTGTCGAAATCCCTTTATCCACTTCCGGATAAATACCATGGTCTGACTGATGTTGAACTGCGTTATCGTCAGCGCTATGTAGACCTGATCATGAACCCTGATGTGCAGCAGACCTTCATTATGCGTTCCAAAATTATTCAATCCATGCGTCGTTATCTTGACTCCCATGGCTACCTTGAAGTGGAGACACCAACATTGCATGCGATCGCAGGTGGTGCGGCGGCTCGTCCGTTTATTACCCATCATAATGCGCTTGATATGGAGCTGTACATGCGGATTGCGATTGAACTTCACTTGAAACGTCTGATTGTCGGTGGTCTGGAAAAAGTATATGAGATTGGCCGCGTATACCGGAACGAAGGCATGTCTACACGTCACAATCCGGAATTTACCATGATTGAGTTGTATGAGGCATATGCGGATTACAAGGATATCATGGCTTTAACCGAAAACCTGGTTGCTCACATCGCACAGGAGGTATTGGGCACACAAGTAATCCAATACGGAGATCATGAAGTAAGTCTTAAGCCGCAATGGCGCCGCGTTACCATGGTGGATGCGGTTAAGGAAGTTGTCGGTGTAGACTTCTCCGTTCATATGACGGATGAAGAAGCGCACAGCTTGGCGAAACAGCATAATGTAAAAGTTGAACCGCATATGACATTTGGTCACATCCTGAACGCTTTCTTCGAAGAGTTTGTTGAGGAAACGCTGATTCAGCCAACGTTCATCATGGGACATCCGCTTGAAATCTCGCCACTGGCGAAGAAAAGCGATGCAGATCCTCGTTTCACGGATCGCTTCGAGTTGTTTATCGTTGGACGTGAGCATGCCAATGCCTTCACTGAGCTGAATGATCCAATTGATCAACGTCAGCGCTTCGAAGCACAGATGCTGGAGAAAGAGCATGGCAATGACGAGGCTCATGAGATGGATGACGACTTTATCCGTGCACTTGAATACGGAATGCCACCAACAGGTGGTCTGGGAATCGGTATCGATCGTCTGATCATGTTGCTGACCAATTCACCGTCTATCCGTGACGTACTGCTCTTCCCGCATATGCGTCCACGTACACAAGAGTAAATAAGGAACGTATCTTTCGTTCATAATAGAAGAGGAACCTGCCACCGTGCTTCAAACTGGGGCAAGTTCCTCTTTGGGTTTACATAGGTAACTCAGGCAGATAGGCTACGGGCCACAAGTTGCTCCCATTTTTATTTTGGTAAAAGAGGTGCCCTTCATGAAGTTCAGGCTTCACATCGCCAGGTTCATATCTCCCCCGTTAATATTGGTTGGCGGTTTCTTGCTGATTATTTCGATTGGTACCGTTTTGTTGATGTTGCCGTTTTCCAATCAGAGTGGTACACATCTCGCCTTTATTGATGCTTTATTTACAGCTACATCAGCGGCATGTGTAACTGGATTAGTTGTGGTGGATGTAGGAACAACTTTCAATCTGTTTGGTCAGATTGTCATCATGATCTTGATGCAGCTTGGCGGGCTCGGTTTCATGACCATGGCCACGTTGTTTGCACTTGTGCTGGGCAAACGCATATCTCTTAAAGACAGACTACTACTGAAAGAGGCTATTAATGCGGACAGCATGGAGGGGATTGTGCGGATTATCCGCAAGGTTCTGATCTTTTCGTTCACTATTGAAGGGGTAGCTGCGGTCATTCTGGCTTTGCGCTGGGCTACCGAGATGCCGTTTATGCAGGCTGTATACTACGGCATATTTCATTCCGTTTCCTTGTTTAACAATGGTGGATTTGATCTGTTTGGCAACAGTTTTCAATATTATACCGGAGACTGGATTTTTAACATCACTGCTTCGATTCTCGTGATATCTGGTGGACTCGGGTTTGTAGTGTTAAATGACCTGTTTGAATACCGTAAACGCCGCCGTTTATCCTTGCAATCGAAATTGGTGCTGTCAGTGTCCGGTGCGTTGATCGGTATAGGAGCAGTGGTGTTGTTTATTTTCGAATTCACCAACAGTCATACGCTGGGTCCACTGACCTGGAGCGAGAAGATCTACGCATCGTTCTTCCAGTCCGTCTCAACTCGTTCTTCCGGGACAAGTACAATTGATATTACGCAGATGCGACAAGCGACTCAATTCTTCTTCATCTTGCTCATGTTTATTGGCGCTTCTCCAGGTTCTACAGGTGGGGGAATCAAAACAACCACATTTCTGATCATGATTGGTGCAGTATATGCCATGATTCGGGGCAACAAGGACATTGTCTTTTTCCGGCAACGTGTACCTAAAGAGCTGCTTATGAGAGCATTGACGATTATTATGGTTTCCCTCAGTATTTTCATGATTGTGGTGATGCTGTTACTTACAACAGAAGATGCTCCATTCCTTTCCCTCATGTTTGAGGCTGCATCAGCTATTGGCACGGTAGGTTTATCAGTAGGGGTAACCCATGAGATGACCAATTGGGGCAAAATCATTATTACCTTCACCATGTTTGTTGGTCGGATCGGTCCGCTAACGATTGCGTATGCACTTCGTCCCCGTAAAGAGAAGAAATTGTATCGCCATCCGGAGGGCCGGATTATTATTGGATAAAACAAAAAAACGCAGGCATTCGATATCTACTCCCTATGTGGAAAGGGGTGACATTAAATGTTCTGCGTTTTTTACTTTGCACTCTCTGGGCATAGAGATGCCAGATGTAAGGTGAGGGTTTGATCCATAAGTTTGCTGCTCATCTGATCGGGTCGAAGCACCGCGTGGATCGCTAAACCATCAACGAGAGCATATAGCCTCTCGATCTCAAGTTCCTGATTTAGATCTGCTCTGAAGATATTCAGCTTCACCAGAGATGTAATAACGATCTCGACAGCTCGTCTAATATCATTATATACAGTGTCAGCCAGTTTTTTGAGTGCAGGATCTGTTTTGGATTTGGCAGTAAAAGCGTACCACACCTCCATTTCCGCCATTTTCTCATCCGTATTTGGTATGAATTCAAGCAGTAACTGTTTCATGTGTTCCATCGGAGGCCCGTCGAAAGACATGCTTTGAATCCGGGAAGTGACCCGTTCCGATACAAGATTCATTGCATATAAAAGAAGCTCCGATTGAGTGGAAAAATAGTGGCGCATGGATCCGACCGAGATTCCAGCTTCCTCAGCGATATTTCGAACAGAAGCTTGTTCCATACCATTTTTCCGGATAATACGCCAAGCGGCCTCGGCTACGAGCACGCGCTGTTTGTCATGATCTACGATTTTAGGCATGGCTTTATTATAACATCATTGCTTATTTTGGTACAAATGTGTTAAAATATTTATAATACAGTTGTACTATATAAAAAGGGGGGTAATTATGGTTGTTTATTTCATTGTTGCCTGTGAGATTGCATTTTGGATATTTGTTGCTGCAGGGCTAAGCGTTCGGTATATGCTTGGTATGAAGCGATTGGGATTGACTTTGTTGGCGGCCACACCGATTGTTGATATTTTGTTGCTCATAGCCACTGTAGTAGATCTCCAAGCCGGAGCAACAGCAAGTATGGTTCATGGCATAGCAGCTATCTATATTGGAGTAAGCATTGCTTTTGGACATCAGATGATTGCTTGGGCTGATCGTTACTTCCAATACTGGTTTAGAGGGGGGGAGAATCCTAGGCAGAGCAAGTTATATGGAAGAGAACATGCAAGGAACGAGCGTATAGGGTGGGCCAGACATCTTTTGGCTTGGAGTATAGGGAGTGCGCTTTTGTATATTATGATATGGTGGATTGGTGATCCGGCTCGAACAGAGGTGTTTTCAGGTCAGATCCGAGTATGGGCAATAGTGCTGGGTATTGACCTGTTGATAAGCATTAGCTATAGCTTGTGGCCGAGGAAAGCTCCTGTTAAAGATATAGGATAATTATCTAAAAATAAGGATTAACTTGTTATATAGGGTGAAGCACTGATATGCATATCTCCATAGAATTTATCCTCAATGGAGGAGAAGATCAACATTGTAATTAAAAATCAAAAAAACACTTGCATTCATCTTCTACACATGGTATATTCTAATTCCGGCCAAGAAAACACGGTTTACACGGTGCGGCAAGCAATGAATTAAGAAAGCTTCGAAAGAAACTTAAAAAAAAGAGCTTGCAAAGTTGGTTCGGAAGTGATATGATATAAAAGTTGCTGAGGCGAGAGAAAGTCAGCGGCGAAATAAGTTTGATCTTTGAAAACTGAACAACGAGTGAGTAACGATCTTGCTTTGCAAGATCGACGCTGGAAAAATTGGTAC
>NZ_RIAS01000021.1 GCF_003719335.1 Paenibacillus amylolyticus | reverse complement strand
CCGTCTCCTGAATAACCGCCAGTACCCGTGCCTGCAAACGTGCTAATTTCCCCCGTCGGATCGACTTTCCGAATTCGCTGGTTACCATAATCCGCTATATACACATTCCCGCTGCTGTCTACGGCTACTCCGAACGGGTCTTTCAATTGGGCAGACACCGCCGCTCCCCCATCTCCTGAAAAGCCTCTACTCCCCGTACCCGCTACCCTTTTGATGATATAACGATCTGCAGCATAGGCTTTGCCCCCGATCCATTCAGGCAGCAGTGCCGATATCAACAGAACAGCTAAAACACAGGCCATAAGCTGTTTTATCTTTTTACGCATTCTTTTTTCCTCCTTCGTAGGACACTTCCCCGATCAAATTCATTCTTGCTGCAAATAAACCTTCTACTATTAATCACAATAATTCACCATAGTTTACCATGATAGATTAGCCCATTTATGAAACTTAAAGAAAACTTTAAACTTGAGTTTGCAAAAGATGAGGGAACAACAAAAAATGGGGCAATAGAGTCATGTCACTCACCAAAGCCATGACCCATTCACCTCATTATTTTCGAATCAGCACTATTCGATTCTCCGAAAAAGCTTTTTCTGATGGGACTTATGATCGATCTGCTTAATCCCAAGTTCGCTCTATTATAGGTATCCCTACTGACTCAGTTTGCAGACCTCGCGCAAAGCTCAGCGCTTCTTCAAAACACAATCTTACGTCTGCTTACAGTTTAAAATTTCGCCCTACTTATGATAGGGTTCACCCCGATTTATCTTCACTGCGCGATAAATCTGCTCCACCAGCACCAGCCGCATGAGCTGATGCGGCAGGGTCATGCGCCCGAAGCTCAAGCGCTGCTTCGCGCGGCGTAACACTTCATCGGAGAGCCCATGGCTTCCTCCGATGACAAACACGACATGGCTCGTCCCATACGTGCCGAGCTTGTCGATCTCTACTGCCAGCTCCTCGGAACTCCAGAGCTGGCCATCAAGTGCGAGCGCGACGACGTGCGCCTCGCTCTTCACATGCGCGAGGATGCGTTCGCCCTCGCGCTCTTTTACCGCCCTTACCTCAGCCTCGCTCAGGGTATCGGGCGCTTTCTCGTCTGCGACCTCGATCATCTGAAACTTGATGTACGGGGCGAGCCGCTTGGCATATTCCTGAATGCCCAGCGTTAAATATTTTTCCTTCAATTTGCCTACGCCAATAATTTGAATCAACATCTCATCATTCCTCCTGAATCGTCCTCTTGCCATCCATCTATATGTTAGATACTTCAATCGCATCGTTCATCCACACCATAATCATTCCAAACTCTAACGATCACCACAAACCTTATTCAGCCCGAATTGCCCAATTTTAAAATCTAGCGATCACAGATGACGCTATTACCCCAAAATTGAGCATTTTTCGCCCTGTTTGCTGTGATTTTCTCAAAATAAGCTCTCTACGGATCGTTAAAATTTCAACCATGCTCATTTTACCCAAATAAGGCTTCTCATGATCGTTACAATTCGCACTCGCCAACCACGTCCTTAATTCCTACCCAACATTCTAGCCCATCCTGCTTTTGCGGCTTCCCAGCTCATATATGCCAAAGCCTGCACCTTGCCGCTCACACCATCACCTTCGCAAAGTTCTGTAGCCACCACTTAAAACTCGCTAATTCTTAATTCCAGTCCATTCTCTTGTCACTTTTCATTCTCTTCGCTCTACCTCTTGCCCCTGACCATTCGCTCACCAGCACAAAATCCCACGCCACAGCCGCTCAATCCCCACAAATACAAAAAGAGCGCTCAACACGCTCTCTCTGCACCTTGCTGTGATGTTCATACCGGATCGAACCAAGTCTAACGCCAGAAGCAATGACACTACCACTCAATGCTACGCCATGCACAACAACATCTCATAGCAACATCGGATAACGCCCCTGGCGGCCTGCTCTACAGTACGCTAAACGACAAGGAATTCCGCGTGCTGATCGCACTCAGCGCATTTGGCAGGCGGGTCCCAGTCAGCAAATTCCGTCTCCTTCAAATCCACGATATCCGGAGCGTCCTCATATTCATCCACAAACATGTCGATGGCAATGTCCACGTGTTCTTTGCATACAACGTACATCCGTCAAGCATCCTTTCTGTCACCAGCTATGTTCCCGATTCACAACCGCTTATCCCATTACAGGATAGCCACTTCTCAGTTCTATCACACCTGCCGCGGAAAAGAAACCCCCGCCTCGCATATCCGTGCAAAAACTTGCCGCTCTTGCATCCAAAGGACCTCTTCCTCAAGATGTGCACATCTATCTTCTCCATAAGATAAAAAAGCACCCCTCAACGATACCCCATCAGGTACCATTGCAGGAATGCCCTATCTTAACTTCAAGTGTACGTTCACGCTTTTGCTCTATCCCTGTGATCTTGTCCGTATACTTATCCTTACCCCTCAGCTACCAGCCTACTCCAATCCCGACTGCGCCTTCGTGAGCAGTTTTCCACTTTGAAAAGCAATCACTGCGTTGCCGCCGTTGCCCGCGGTGCCTTTATAGTTATACACCACCATGTTCTCGGCTTCACTTAGCGCTTCACCTTCACCGCCTAGAATGTTGATGACCTCTTCCACGGTCATGCCAACCTCCAGCTTCTCATACTGGGCAAACGTGATCAGCACCCCGTCTCCTTTTCCAGCAGACCCGTTGTTTCCTCCAACCGCAGGCGACTGACCACCAGTACCTTGTCCAGCAACGCCAACTGTACCAAATTCGTTCAGCTTTTTCTCAAGTGCAGCAATTTTCTGTGCCTGCTCATCGCTTTTGATTCCCTGCTCGGTCAGCTTTTTCTCCAGCCCAGCGATCTTCTCCTGCAACGCACTCGTATCTACAGATGTAGCTGGTGTGCTCTCCGATCCACAAGCCGATAGCAACAGCATCGATAATGCCAATCCTGTTCCGCCAAGTACCTTTTTCTTCAATAGATTCATCTCCGAATCCCTCCATTTTCAGATTAGCCAGCCAGATCACACGTTATCCAGCTGTTATTTGCATCAACGATCTATGTAAACACATTAAAAATAGTTTACCATACAGGCAAACAAATGTATCTGCGCCTTTCGCTCCAAGTCTTTCTGTCTAGTTGTATCCTTCCCTACCCTCAGGTTCTACCTCATACCTCATGCCTCATGAACATAAAAAGAGTGGTCAGAAGTTCTGATCACTCTCTCTACTATCTATCTTGTCTCATGATCACCTTATCAGTATGACCATGTTCCATGACATATGATCATTGCAGTGAAAACAACCTGCACATCTTACCCCACTGTCACAGCCCTACAAACTCCATTAACTCGACAAGTCTTACTCCGGCTTATCGGTCAGCTTCACAGAAATCTTCTCCGCTTTACCATCCCGATAGAACGAAATCTCTAGTGTATCGCCGATCTTTTTCTTATCGTACAGGAATTTCCGCAGGTCGAGTGTAGAGGTAATTTTTTGCCCATCGAATTCCGTAATCACGTCGTTCAGCTTCATGCCTGCCTCGGATGCCGGGCCAGATGCCTCTAATACAACCACGCCGCTATCGACGTGGGATGGCAGTTTGAGGTCTTTGCGCTGATCATCATCCAGTGGGGCATACGGATTGCTCAGATCCACCGTGTACACGCCGAGATAAGGACGGGATACTTTGCCGTTCAAAAGCAGGGAATCCACCGTTTTCATCACTTCGTTCATCGGAATGGCGAAGCCGAGACCTTCAACGCCGGTATCCGAGATTTTCATCGTATTAATACCTACGACTTTGCCGTTCAGATCAACCAGTGCTCCGCCGCTGTTGCCTTCGTTAATGGCTGCATCCGTCTGAATGACGTTTTGCTCCCAGTCGTATACCCCGTCCTGGTTAATGGATACGGGCAAAATCCGATCCGTGTAACTAACGATCCCTGATGTCAGCGTTCCGCCAAGTCCCAGTGGGTTACCGATCGCCAGTACCGTCTGGCCGCGTTGCAGCTTGCTGGAATCCCCAATTTCTGCAGCAGCTCCGAGTCCCTTATCATCCGTTGATAGTACCGCGATGTCGCTCACCCGGTCCTTGCCAACCAGTTTGGCTTTATGTGTCTCCCCGTCTACGGTCACGATCTCCAGATCACTGGCACCTTCCACGACGTGGTGATTGGTCATGATGTAGGCTTTGCCATCTTCTTTTTTGAAAATAACTCCAGACCCCAGCGCGGAATCTTCCATCGACAGGCTGCTGCCTGTTTTATGATTCACGATGCTGACGACCGAAGGACGTACTTCTGCCGCAGCATTGATGATGCGGTCGTATGGATCAACCACCTGTGCTGTCTGTGCAGTTCCACCGCCTTGACCTGCCGCATTCGCCAGAGGTAACTGTGTTGCAGGCTGGCTAATGAAGCTAAACAGCGTAACCGTCACGATGGAGCTGATTACCGAACTGATCACAGCTACCTTGACGGTAGAACTGAATTCCGAGCGTGATCTACGCGGATTGCTCCAGCGATCACGTGCGCGTCTTCCGCCTCCCGGGCGGATGATCTGAAGTTTGCCTTTCTGTTCAGGTTCGGCGCGTCTTGATACCTTGGTTGAATAAAAATCGTCTCCAAACAATCCCATCGTGATCCTCTCCCCTTCGTTGTCACGCATCAAGACCCTGACTGCCGCCCAAGTTATTCATGGATAACCAGTGAAACCACTCGTTCCCCATGCCTTTTTGCATTTTTCTCAAAATGGTCTTGCACATCGCCGCATCCCGGAACCAGACCGGGAACGAACGTATATATACAACAGGATGGCACTGCATCCCGTGCTCTATCAATCATGCTCTCGCCTATTGCGAGATTCGAGATTCCATTTCATACGCAAAAACAGCCAAAATCATAATACTCCTTATATACTAAACACTTTATATCCCAAAAAGTTGCATAATTACGTAAATAAACGTAAATTTTCGCGATAACTCCCCTAACAATAAAGGTTCATACTATTTATCACCACAAAATGGGATACGCTAAGCGCTATTCTTTCGAATTCATTAAACTTTTTCAGTCTATTTTCATTCTGAGTTCCAAACAGAACAGCTGCAGTTTCAGCATACACATCCTGCCTAGAGAATGTTAGCGGCAAAAAGAGGAATGTTTTCCACCCAGCCTGACTACAATAATAGTAAAAGAACAATTCAAAGCTTCATAGAATGAAGGAGGATTCCACAATGGAACGCACACGAACACTCACAGCTATGGACGAAGTGCATATGGCGGCCAAGCTGGCCGATCTCAAAGAAGAGCATTACCGTAATACACTAGCACTTAGCACTATCATTGAACTGCTTATCGATAAAGGCATCCTGACCCGCGAGGAAGTGGAGCGCAAAGCCGCCGAACTGGACAGCTTTATGGCTCACCCACCCTATCCCATGGTGTAGGACGATCATAATACGTATCACAGAGCTTGAACTCATGATCCCGATAAAAACAGCCACGGCTTTCCATCGCATCACGCACCGACATTTTAGCCAAATCCATCATATTATGATCCCGGCTGAGATGTGCCAGATACGTTCGCTTGATGCGTCCGTTCATCAGTTCACTAAGCGCCGCACCTGCGGCTTCGTTCGACAAATGCCCGATGTCACTCAAAATCCGGCGCTTGGTGTTCCACGGATATCGCCCCATGCGCAGCAATTCGACATCATGATTCGCCTCCAGCACGAGCACATCCGAGTCCGAGATCGCATCGCGAACCTTGTCACTCATATACCCGAGGTCTGTTGCCACGGACAGCTTCTCGCTGCCATCATCGAACGTGTAACCAACCGGTTCAGCCGCATCATGCGAAATACCGAACGACTCTACGCGCAGCGATCCAAAGTCATGCTTTTCACCCGTTTCAAAAATCCGCCGGTTCTCCTCGGGAATTGCTCCGACTGACTTCTCCAAAGCCGCCCACGTATTCGTGTTTGCATAGATCGGTAAATTATATTTCCGAGACATCGCGCCTAGTCCTTTAATATGATCCGAATGTTCATGTGTCACCAGAATGCCGTCCAGTTCCGTTCCCGAAATCTCCCGTTCCAGAAACAGTGCCTCCAGCCGCTTCGCGCTGAGACCCGCATCAATCATGAGTGAAGTGCCCCCATGCTGAATGACTGTGGCATTACCTGTCGAACCACTGGATAACACCGTAAAATATATCCCCATAACGCATTACTCCCCTGGTTTATCTGACTTGGGACTGAATACATCCCCACTGATGCCCTGCACGTACAACACTTCGCCACTTTCCAGCACGAACCGCCATGCCGGCATCGCTACCTGTATATCTGAGTTGAACAACTGCCCGTAATAGCCCAGCTGAATATCTTTCACAATTGCATTGTTTGGCAAAAAGTTTTCGATCAGCGTTCCCAGCGCCTTTGACGCCGGAAGCACCTGCTGATCGCTCTCCTCGGCGGTTGTAATCCGCACGGGAGTCTGATGATAACCCGTGATTTTCTGATCGCTGTAGAACAGCTCCAGACTCACGTTAAAGAGCGGCCATTTGCCGTCCACCAGCGGGTGGAGCACAAAAGCCCCATCTTCCGCCATCAGCTGATCCAGCCGGTACGTGCCGATTTGCGGAATCTCCGCCTGCAGCGCGTCCGTCAGCTCGCTTGGCGAGAAAATCAGCTTGCTGTCCACCGGCTCCTCCAGCTCTACTTCCATACCCGACTTGTCCTCTTCGGTAAACTCATAGGACAGCTTCGGTAGCTTTGGCGTTTCATTTGGAATCGGCGCCAGCACCTGAATGCCCTTCTCTTCCATCGCCTGCTGTGTATTATCTGCGAGCGAGGTGAAGTCCAGATTGGCTCCAGCCGTCTCCCGCGCATCCATCCAGATCTGATACCCCAGCACCAGATTCAGCAACAGGAATGCATAAATTAATACATTTTTCGCCCGTCCCCAATCCAGACCATTCACCTCCTTATTTACTTGATCGCCTATAATAACCTTGTTTTCACGTTGCCCGTATCATAATAACCCGTGACCAGCCACAAGTTTTACCTTCTTGTTCAGGTACATAGAGTTTGTTTTGCCCCGTCTAGATTTGTTTCAGCTCGTGTAACTTATGTTTGGCTTTGTTTACCTCTATGCCCGTAGCCTCTTCAGGCTAACGATCACCACGGAGCTTATTTGCCCCGTTTTAGGCTCATTTTAATTCTAACGATCAGGAGAAGCCTTATTTCGCGTAAATTCAGACTTTTCAGCCACAATTAGCCCAATTTCACCGAAATAGCGTTCGTGGTGATCGTTAGATTTTCAAAACGTCGCAAATCTAGCATATAACGTCTCTGGTGATCGTTAGAATTCTACCAGCTACGTGCCAGCATGTCTCCATCGATACGAAGCTAAGACACCGTCGTTTCCTCACCATTACTAAAGCGGATTACCCAAACCGGGATCAGCTTCAGCCCATCTTCTATCGCCGATGGACGATATGCCGGGTATACATCCACGACTTTGCGGTTTTCACCCGCTACTTTGCGGA
This sequence comes from Paenibacillus amylolyticus, assembly GCF_003719335.1. Lineage (GTDB taxonomy): Bacteria > Bacillota > Bacilli > Paenibacillales > Paenibacillaceae > Paenibacillus > Paenibacillus amylolyticus_D. Next base: position 63,430 of record NZ_RIAS01000021.1, on the reverse strand, counting down.
TCAGATTTTTCAGCTTATCCCCGCCAGGCAGCTTGATGGACTTCTTCGTCTCCGCACCTTCGTTCAAATATTCCAAGGATCGTTCATAGCTCGATACCGTCTCCTGCTGCATTTCCATGTTGATCGTGCCGAAACGGAATTGCATCGAATCCATAATTGGAAAACTGCCGTAATACTGCTGGAACTGCAGCTGCGTTTTATTGTCAGCTGATCTAAGCATCATGCGTGAGCGCCCTTTCCAGCCGCCATGCTGATTGACAAAATCCACCGCAGACAGTGCATCCTTGGATGCGTCACTTTGTCCAGCCGGCGGTGCCGCCGGATCTGTATAGCTGATCCAGCGTTGCTCCTGTTGCACTTGCAGACTACGTTTGCTATCGGTATAAATCTCTGATCCGTCTTTTTCCCGAATATTCCGAGTCATGCTTGGATCAAAAAACAGACTGCGCTGCATCTGCTCTACCGTGAACTGCCCTGTCGGCACATCCGCCTCAATCGTATCCAGTGCCTGCGCCGGAATATAATACCCGCCTTCCATCAGCGTGTACGGTGTCCAGCTCGTCCCAAAATCGACATGTTGCTGCACATCCTGCACCGTCAAGTCCGCCTGTGTGGCCTCATAGACCACATCTCCCTTGGCACTGAAAAACAGCGCATGAGCCTTTGTCTCATCTGGAGTGGTATATATAGCAATACGGTTGATCGTCTCTCCCTGAAAAAGTGAATCCGTACCAAGACGCATCACACGCTGTAACAAAGCCACCGGTATGCCTTCCTTAAAAGACAACTCAAAGCCGGGGCTCTCCTTACGAATCTGATCCCAATTCACCGACTGCACATTACGACGCTGGAAATCCTCGAACGTCCGGCCTTTCAGCCTGGAATAGATCAATTGATAAAACGTATTGCCAGGATAAAACACCGTATGTTTATCCTGACCCAGATGAATAATCATCTGATTCGGGAAAATTAACTCCTCAATGTTACGCTCCTGACCCATATTTTCGGTCTTCACGTAGTTTGTCTCCGAGGTCACCACAGAGTCACCACCCCCAGGAAGACGATAGATCAGGAAGTAACTCTGGATCAGACTGGCTGCCACCAGTGAAGTGAGCACCAGAGATTTAATCCGTTCCTTCAAGGTGCTCACCTCCCTTATCACGCATTGGCAATGTGAACGTTACCGTTGTGCCAACGTCTACCTCAGACTCCAGAGAGATGCTTCCATCGTGAGCTTTTACAATTTCCCGGGCAATGGACAATCCAAGCCCTGTGCCCCCCATGCTGCGAGAACGTGCTTTGTCAACGCGGTAAAAACGTTCAAATATCCGATCCAGATCACGCTGCGGAATACCCATACCTGTATCAGATACGGAGATGGCTAACGTATGCTCATCGCTGCGCCGGGCTGCAATCGTAATGGTGCCGCCCTCCAGCGTATATTTCAATGCATTGGACACTACATTGTCCAGAACCTGATCAATCTGATCCCGATCTAACGGAACAGGTGGAATATCATTCTCCACAGAAAGCACTGACTGAATATCCTTCTGGTGCATCTGGAAGGAGAATCGATCCGTGACTTCCTCCAGCATCTCCAAAATATCGATAGGTTGCTTGCGCAGTAACGCTTCCTTGGAATCCAGTCTGGACAGATGCAGTAGGTCAGTCACCAAACGGATCATGCGCTCGGTCTCATTCTGAATGACACCGACAAAACGCCCGGCAAGTTGTGGATCTTCCAACGCCCCATCATCCAGCGCTTCGGCATAACTCTTAATAGTCGTCAGCGGTGTACGCAGCTCATGTGATACATTTGCCACGAATTCACGCCGGGAGTTTTCCAGCTCTTCCTGCTCCGTTACATCCTGAAGTACCGCAATTGTGCCGGTGATTCCCAGCTCACGCCGGTGCACAGGCGTGAACGTCATGCGAATCACTACCGGCTCCTCCTGACCTGCTGGAGCAATCTGGAGAAGTGTTGAGCCAGTAAAACCACTCGCCAGCGCTTCCGCATCCTCCGGATCAATGCCCAGCAGGACAGCAAAATGCCGGCCTTCAATGTCGGAAGGACGCATGCCCAGAATGCTGCTGGCACGGCGGTTGACCAGAATGACTTTGCCATACTCATCTGTCGCAACAACACCATCACTCATATTGGTAAGGATGGAGGTCAGCTTCTCCTTCTCCTCTTCGTTCTGGGAAAGAGCATCTCGCAGCCTGCTGGTCATATAGTTAAACGCCCGGCTAAGCTGACCAATCTCATCTGTGCCAAATACCGGTGTCTGCTGATCGAAGTTTCCTTCTGCAACCGCGGTTGCCCGCCTCGTCACTTCCTTAATTGGCTGGGTGATCGTATGTGACAGAATGACACCGAGCACCGCCGTTAACACCAAGGCAATCAAAATACCGGAGATGAAAATCTTGTTTATGCCTTCCATCGTCGCGTACAGCTCATTCATCGAAGCGGCGATGTAGACCGCTCCAATAATTTTGCCGCCGGATAATACCGGCTTGGCCACGACTTTTTTGCGAACATTATCCTCGTCTACGATATATTCCTCATTGTCCCGAATACCTTGCAACGCACGGCTGACAACGGTCTGGGTATTTTTTCGCCCAATATAATCAGAATGTGAACTTAACGAAGTCGTAAGCACCTTTCCGCTGGCATCCAGCACCTGAATCTCGGCGCCGTTGATATTAAACAGATTGTTGACCAGCACACGCAGGTTCTCCGTTTTGTCCTCTCCAGCCTCCGCTTCTCCACCAGCCATCGTCTGACCGACTAACACCGACAACATCTCTGCCCGTGCTTGCAAATCCTCCGTGAAGTTGCTGGTGAGCGAGTTCTTCATCGCACTTACAAAATAAACGCCGATCAATTGCATCGCAATGAGAATCAGCAGTACATATATAATAATTAATTTCGCCTGAATCGTTCGAAAGAACGAAAATTGCGAGAATCGGCCCATTATATCCCCACGCTTTTGGCACTGCGCACGAGATAGCCAAGCCCCCTGCGAGTCAGAATCGTTTCCGGCTTGCTCGGATTTTCTTCAATCTTCTCCCGCAGCCTGCGGATGGTCACATCCACTGTACGCACATCTCCAAAATATTCATATCCCCATACGGCTTGCAACAGATGCTCTCGTGTCATGACTTTGCCCGAATGCTTAGCCATATAATAGAGCAGCTCATATTCCCGATGCGTTAGATCAAGCGGTTCCCCGCCCTTGTATGCCGTATACATGTCCATATCAAAAGCCAGATCAAACAGCCGCAGGATCTGCTTCCCTTCTTCCTCTGGCGCTTCTACAATCGTTGCCGGTTTCTGCTGTCTGCGCATCTGAGCCTTGACCCGTGCGAGCAACTCCCGTGTGCTAAAAGGTTTGGTTACATAATCATCTGCGCCTAGCTCGAGACCCAGAACTTTATCAATCTCTCCGTCTTTGGCTGTCAGCATAATAATCGGGACCTCCAGATGAGCACGCACTTCTCGGCACACATCCATCCCGTCCTTGCCCGGAAGCATCAGATCCAGAAGCATCAGATCCGGTTTCTCGGATAACGCCAGTTCGACCGCACGAATACCATCAAACGCACAGATAACCTCGTATCCCTCTTTTTCCAAATTAAACTTCAGAATATCTGCGATGGGCTGCTCGTCGTCCACCACCAAAATCTTTCCCTGCATCGGCTGAATTCACCCCTATATCCTGCTTAATCCGCCACTGGCGCTGTCTCTCTAATCTATTGTATTGCTTATAGTCCATATCGTGTTGTGTGTTGAATATAGTCAACGACTTATACTCTCTAGTTTAACATACCTGAGGCACCGTCACATCCCGATCCCCCTCTTGGAAGCCGTTTCCTGAAAAAATATTTCACACCAAAAAACAAGGCCAGCTTTACAGCGAGCCTTGTTCTTATTTTAGCATCGTGACGCCATGCCTTGTGTCCTATACTTTATCTCGTGATCTATCCTTAATTCAGATATGTCATCGGGTTTTCAGCTGAACCATTTTTCAAAATCTCAAAATGCAGATGTGTTCCTGTGGAACGTCCAGTATTGCCCATCACACCAATGCTGTCACCCTTCTCCACCACTTGGCCAACATCAACACCGATGCTATTCAAGTGACCGTAGAGTGTTTCATATCCGTTGCGATGGTTAACGATGATAACATTTCCATAACCGCTCTTTTGGCCTGCAAAAGTAACTACACCTTCATCTGCAGATTTCACATCGCGATTACCGACCAGATCGACACCTTTGTGCTGACGTCCCCAACGTTGGCCGAAGCTACTGCTCATCGTCGCATTGGATACAGGCCATGCAAACTGCCCTGTGCCTTCGCCAACCACTTTGGTTCCGCTCAGCACTACCTCAGTCACCGCTGTTTTGAGAACTTCCTGACCCAGCCATTCTTCGCGAACGACTTCGCCATTTTCTTTGGTGATACGATACTGCATATTTTTCAACCCGCTTTGGCCTGGACGAACCACTTTCGTCGTACCTGCCTTCAGCTCGGCACTTTTGCGCACCTCAACCTGTGGTTTCACTTCGATCTGCTCTACCACTTGTTCCACGGATTTAACCGTAATCGCCGGCTTCGGTACGGTCAGAGTCAACTCTTGTCCAATCTGGAGCGATGTCTCCTTGATGCCCGGGTTATGTTTGCGAATCTCGCTTTGTGTAATTTCATATTTGGCTGCGATGGAAGAGATCGTATCTCCTTCACGCACCACGTAAGTTACAGGCGCGTCTTTACCAACGGTTAAAGCTTTAACCGCCTCGGACACATCCCATATTTTATTCGGGTCCGCCTTCACCGTATCCGTTGTCACTTCTTCTTTGATGTCTACGGATTTTAACGTTGTACTTGGCCCGTTATCTTTTTTGGAGGAATTAGCCGATACCGACTTGGTTTTCAGTGAGCTTCGCACAGCCGATGCCGGTATGTATTTGCTCTGTACTTGTTGCAGGATCTTGTCTGCCGTTTCCTGATCCTTCACAATGCCGACGACTTCACCGTTCACTTTAAGCTCCACGCCTTTGGCGTAAGCCGTTAACATATTTCCCAGCTTGTCCAGCGTTTGCTCGCTGTTCACTTCGGGTTTATATGCTCTTACCGTTTCCGTTGTGATACCATCTGTGTTCAGCACCATCTCTGCATCCGGATACTTCTCCCGGTATTCTTCGGTTTTTTTCGCAAACAACTGTTGCAGCTGTGCCTCATCTGCAATGGCGCCAACTTCAGTACCCTTGACGATAACCTTATAATAAGGAACCGTATTGGAAGCCACATATTGCTTAACTCCGAATCCAACCGATGCTGCAATTAGAATGCCACATGTTGCAGTAATGATCCATTTGCGCGATGACAATATTCTTTTCTTATTTGAACTGAAGTTGGACATGCTCATGCTGTTTTTGTCTTCGGCCGTCCGGTGTTCTCCGGATTGTTCGTGTACCCGGTGTTGATCCGGTTGGCGTTTGCCTCTGAAACCTTTCATGATTCTCTCCTTTTCAGTACTTCTTGATCCGCATTTTAATCGGACTTCACCTCATGGCGAGTCTTATGCAAGTAAGTTCATTGTTATGATGATTTAAAAAAGCAGGACTTTAGCTGTGCTCTTAAAAGTGTCAAAATTTTAACCTTTTATCACACCCGTATACTTTAACACAGGTTTTACAGTCATTTCAACTCTTATCCTCACAACACAAAGCCGCGTCCTATATGGTTTCCCTGATATATCCATTGGTTAGGCCGTATGTTCCATCACCCATTATGCCTCAACTCCAGTTATACTATGTACCTTTTATCTCAATCTAGGACTAGGTTCTAAGACCTACTAAATTGCATTATCTTTTTCATGTAAATACAAAAAATCCCCCATCAGAGTAAACTCTGATGAAGGATTATAACATCGCTTATTCTATTTATGCTCTGGCAGGCTCATCACGCATAACCCAAGATTCATTTTTTAATTATTCTTGGTTGCTCCTATAATAAACCGCTTTTGTTGCACTTCCCAGAACCCATGTCGCTCCATCACCAGATGGATATCCCATAATGGATCACGGAATCGTTCCACTGTAAAATCAGGTACCTGCCAAGGGATGGTGTTTAGATAGTACACCAAAGCCCCAATGTCATAAAAACGCTGCAGAGGCGCAGACTCACGCTGATCCCAGATGTGGAAACCGTTTCTCACCAACTGATCCACGGCGAAATCCAGCTCCCATCCAGCATAATCAGATGGCATTGGAATACCTAATCGATCATTAATCTCACGGCAATCCGACCAACCAACCTGCTGTGTCAGAAACACTCCACCTTCTGAAAGCACACGCCATACTTCCCGTGGATCATACGATTCATGTCGATTGAGGATCAAATCAAATTCTTCATCTGCAAAAGGAAGCTGAGCATCATCTATTACAGGATACACGTTTACACCTAACGGGCTAAGACGGTCCTTCGCAATCGCTATATTTGGGGTATATCCTTCCGTTGCACAGGTATACGGGGGTAAAGGGAGCAGACTCGAGAGCAGCTCACCACCGCCTGTGCCCATATCCAACATTCGCTTCGTATCCTGCATGCAACTCCGTGCCATCTCATTATAAGACCATGGCATCACACCGCTCTGCATCCGCCCACTACTCGTAATATATCCAAAATCCCAACCATGGAAGGGCTGTTCTGCTTCCTTTAATCCTTGCTCAAATCGTTCCTTCATTGCAGCAAGTTGTTCAGCCGGCATCATTGATGTTGTATTTTTAGCACCTTTATTATTCAATGTATTCATAGTTATTAGGCCTCCAATAGTCCATATTCATGCTCTTTTCCGTTATCGGTACAGCGTACCATTGGTAAAAAGGCATGAACGGAGGGCCACGACTCTGCGGCCTAGAAGCCTGTGGTAAGGAGAGGTTCTGTTGTTATATATCGTGTTCTTTGCGGTTCATTTTCATATGCTCTTCCTCCTGGGTAGGTACGTTCTCTACTATTCATTCAATTATATGGGAAATGAGTTATACATTTCAACATGGATGTAATATTTCTCCACTCCAGATTGTTGTCCTACTTGGTGGATGCGGGGGAGTAACAATATACAACAACCCACCTCTATTCTGCCTGCAACACTTGCATCAAATTGTCGTACTCCTCACTCGTGAGATACTTTGAGATAACCTGTTCAATCTCTTTTAGCTCCTGCTCGGTCAGTCCACCTTCCATCGCTCCTGAGATCTGTTGCATTTCCTTCTGGGGTAGCTTGTTCATCAGCAGAGTGAAAATACGTTCTTTTTCCTCCGTCGGTAGTTTGTTTTTGGCGCCTGTAATGTCATCCGGTGTAACAACGATTGCATCATCGCCCGTTTCATCGTTGCTAGATGTTCCGGATCCTGCCTGTCCTGTGCCTGAATTTGATCCTGCTGTAGTATCATCCTTACCTTTGTCTACTCCAGCGTTTTCCTCACTCGTTCCGTTGCCCATCACCGAAATTGAATTCTCCGGAGCTTTTTCCTCTTCCGTCCCCGTCGGCTGATCCGCAGGCGTATCCCCGGACTTTTCTCCCTCACTGGACTGCTTGCCGCCCAAGGCCCCCTGGAACATGCCCATCAGACCCATGGGCTGACCTTCCCACTGTATATTAAAACTGGCAAGTAATGACTTGGCATACGATTGCACAATCAAACCTGTTGTAAGCAATGTCAGTGAACTGACCAGCAACACGATAAGCACCATTTTGACAAACCACATCAGCAACTTCATCTCTGTTTCTCTCCCTCCAATTTGCTCTCCCTTATCCAAGTGGATTTCGGGGGATAACCGACTTTATACGGGTTGAATCCATGTATACTTTGCATCGTTGTGCTCGTATAGATATCATTCGTTCAACGTATATCCTGTTAGCCAGTATTGACGGAAATCTAGGGATTATATCCAAAACAGACACAAAAAACCTCCAGTCGCCGCTGAGTAGCAACAACTGGAGGTATATCTATCTATTATTCAAATATCATTTTATTCGTAGATTGGCAGAACCTGATTCGTCTGCTCACGGTTACGACCTACAGAGAAGATCGCGATCGGAATACCTGTCAGTTCAGACACACGTTTTACGTAGTTCTGTGTGTTCACCGGCAGATCTTCCAGCTTCTTCGCTCCAGTAATGTCCTCACTCCAACCTGGCATTTCTTCGTATACTGCTTCACATTCAGCCAGCATTTTGAGGCTAGCCGGGTAGTGTGTGATAACCTCGCCACGGAATTTATAACCTGTGCAGATTTTTACGGTATCCAGACCTGTCATAACGTCCAACGAGTTCAAGGACAGCCCTGTAATGCCGCTTACACGACGAGCATGACGAACAACCACACTGTCAAACCAGCCCACACGACGCGGACGTCCAGTTACCGTTCCGTACTCATGACCTGTCTCACGGATCTGGTCGCCAATCGCATCATGCAATTCTGTTGGGAATGGGCCGTCACCTACACGAGTTGTGTATGCTTTCGCTACGCCAATAACTTGCTGAATGCGTGCTGGACCAACACCCGAACCGATACATACGCCGCCTGCAGACGGATTGGAAGAAGTCACATATGGATACGTACCTTGGTCAAGGTCCAGCATCACACCTTGTGCGCCTTCAAACAGTACTTTTTTATTCTCATCAATGGAATCATTCAGCACAACCGATGTATCCTTCACATAAGGACGAAGAATTTCTGCATAACCGAGGTAATCTTTCAGAATCTCTTCCACATCCACTGGAGTACCATTGTATACTTGCTCGATAACACGATTTTTCTCTTTAACCAGATGACGCAATTTCAATTCGAAATCTTCTGCATCCAGCAGATCCACCATGCGGATACCAATTCGGGCAGATTTGTCCATGTAACAAGGGCCAATTCCTTTACCGGTTGTACCAATTTTGTTCGGGCCTTTGCTCTCTTCCTCCAGTGCATCCAGAACCATGTGATACGGCAGGATGATATGTGCACGCTCACTGATGGACAGGTTTTTCGTTGTAAAACCGTTATCATGAATATAATTAATTTCTTCGATAAGTGCCTTCGGGTTGATAACCATACCGTTACCGATCACACAAGCTTTGTCTGTGTAAAAGATACCCGATGGAATCATCGTCAATTTATACTTTTTGTTGTCGATCAGGATAGTATGGCCAGCATTGTTACCTCCTTGGTAACGAGCCACCACATCAGCGCTTTCCGCCAAATAATCCGTAATTTTACCTTTACCTTCGTCTCCCCATTGCGTTCCCACTACAACTACCGTTGACATAGTTAACATACCTCCGTGGGTGCCTTGCGCACCTTTGTATTGGTCTGTCCGTCCTCTATCCCGGCAGGCATGTTACGCAATAAACCGACTGAGAAGCGTGCTAACGGACAGTAAAAATGTCCTTCCGTTACATTCAAGGGAAGGTTTGCGCTGCTTTAACGCAGCAATATTAGTGTACCAGTCCCCTTTTTCAAAGTCAAATGAAATGGCGAACAATTATATATGGCACATGCTTAATGTTCGGAATTATGACCGAATTCCACAGTAAAAAACCGGTGACCCAGTCTTGTTTACCTTGACTGCATTCTCACCGGTACTTTTACATTTGCAATTGATTGACGCTATATATGGTATAAATCCTAATATTCAACCATGCATTCTCCGATTACTGGTTGTACGGATAGCCTGTGCACCCCTGTTCAGAGCATTCGCAGTCTATCCGCTACATCGCGAAGGCATCATTATGCGCCCTCTCGTAATTGACGAATTTATTAAAGTTTTTCAAAAAGACTAACTCTACCGTACCTACGGGACCATTACGCTGTTTGGCAATAATGATCTCGATAATATTTTTCTTCTCGGTTTCCTGGTTATAGTAGTCATCCCGGTACAGGAAGGCTACGATATCAGCATCTTGCTCGATCGAACCCGATTCCCGCAAGTCACTCATCATCGGACGTTTATCCTGACGTTGCTCTACACCCCGGCTAAGCTGAGACAAGGCGATAACCGGAACTTCCAGTTCCCGGCCAATCTGTTTCAGTGTACGTGAAATCTCGGATACCTCTTGTTGACGGTTCTCTCCGGCTTTGCCACGTCCACTGATCAATTGAAGGTAGTCGATCAGAATCATACCGAGACCCTTCTCTTTTTTCAGACGACGGCATTTCGCACGGATATCGGCTACCGTGATGCCTGGCGTATCATCAATGAAGATATTCGCTTCGTTCAAAGCAGCGATACCCATGGTCAGCTTCTGCCAGTCTTCATCGCCTTTGAATTCTCCTGTACGAAGAACTCCCGCATCCAGATTGGCCTCGGCGCAGATCATCCGTTGTACGAGCTGTGCCGCGGACATCTCCAGACTGAAGATGGCTACCGTTTCTTGTGCCCGAATACCTACATTCTGCGCGATATTCAAGGCAAAGGCTGTCTTACCTACGGATGGACGCGCCGCTACAATGATCAAGTCACTGCGCTGAAATCCAGCGGTCATCTTGTCCAAATCGATGAAGCCGGAAGGAATCCCGGTTGTCGTTCCCCGGTTTTGATGCAACGTTTCGACCTTGTCGAATACTTCCATGAGAACATCCTGGATCGCAATAAAACCACTGCTGGAGCGTCTATTGGAAATCTCCAAGATACGGCGCTCCGCTTCGCCGAGCATACCTGCGACATCTTCGCCGCCTGTGTATCCTTCACTTACGATCTGCGTAGCTGTGCGAATCAGACGACGAAGCATCGATTTCTCTTCGATAATCTGCGCATAATAATCCACGTTGGCCGCTGTTGGCACACCGTGAGCAAGCTTGGCAAGGTAGCTGACACCACCGATGTCCTCCAGCTCGCCTTTATCCTTCAGACGCGAAGTCAGCGTGACAAGGTCAATCGGTTGATTTTCCTCACCCAGCTGAATCATTGCTTCATAAATCAATTGATGGGGCTTATCGTAGAAATCCTCGGTTTGCACCCGTTCCATCGCTGTAATCAGAGCTTCGCCCTGCAACAGGATTGCACCCAGCACTGCCTGTTCGGCTTCCAGGTTTTGCGGGGGAATCCGGTCGAATAGCATTTCGCCGCCCATCTTACTCCTCCGTTACCTGTACCTTCAAGGTTGCCTTCACTTCAGGGTGAACCTTGACGATCACTTGTGTTACACCAAGCGTACGAATCGGATCATTCAGCTCGATTTTACGCTTGTCTATTTTCAGACCTTTTTTGGCCAAAGCTTCCGCGATTTGTTTACTTGTAATGGCACCAAATAGACGGCCGCCTTCACCTGCTTTTGCCTTGAGTTCCGTCACTTCTGCTTCCAGCTTTTTCGCAAGTACTTCAGCTTCGGCTTTCTCTTCCTGCTTGAGTCTTTCTTCAGCCGCCTTCTGATTATCCAGTGTTTTCATGTTGCCTTCTGTTGCCAGTCGTACAATTCCCCGTGGCAACAGGAAGTTCTGTGCGTACCCTTCCGATACTTCCTTCACTTGCCCTTTCTTGCCTTGACCCTTCATATCTTTTATAAAAATGACTTTCATTCGAATAACCCCTCTTCCTTTTCGATTTCAGCCAGGACGTTCATCAGCCGTTTCTCCGCTGCTCCCAGCGTTCCTTCAAGCTGCACCGCAGCATTCGTTAAGTGGCCACCGCCACCTAATCGTTCCATAACAACCTGCACATTCATGCGCCCCAGTGATCTCGCACTGATGCCAATCAGTCCATCCGGACGCTCACTGATCACAAATGAGGCGACCACATCGGTCATGTTCAACAATGTGTCCGCCACCTGGGCGATCATCATTTGTGAAATCTTATTGCCCGGACCCGTAACTGCCAGCGCAATGTTCCCGTATACCATTTTAGCATGCTTTATGATTTCTGCCTTAGCAATATATTCTGACAAATCCTCTTTCATCAGCTTCTGGACCATAATGGTATCTGCGCCACTGCGACGAAGGAAGCCTGCAGCTTCAAATGTTCTCGAACCCGTATGCAGCGCAAAATGCTTCGTATCCAGCGTGATGCCCGCGAGAAGCGCCGTTGCTTCAAGTGGAGTAAACTGTACCTTTTCATGAATATATTGCAGAAGCTCCGTGACAAGCTCAGCGGCAGATGAAGCATAAGGTTCCAGATAGATTAGTACCGCATCATTAATAAATTCCTCACCCCGGCGATGATGATCCACTACCACTACACGGGTTGCAGATTGCACCAGTCTAGGTTCCATCGTCATCGAAGCCTTATGGGTATCCACAACGACTAGCAGTGTATGCTCTGTCATCAACTGTGTGGCTTGCTCGGGAGAGATCAAAGCTTTGGACAATTTCTCGTCCTTGTTCACCTGCTCCATCAGCCGTTCAATAGAAGGATTCACCCCGTCCAGCACAATACGAGCCTCAACGTTGTACAGACTCGCCGCCTTCCACACCCCAATCGATGCACCGATGGCATCCATATCCGGCATTTTGTGACCCATGACAATCACCCGGTCACTTTCCTGCATCAAATCTCGCAGTGCATGAGCAATAACCCGTGCTCTGACGCGTGTGCGTTTCTCCACCGCATTGGACTTTCCACCGTAAAACGATAAACGTTGGCCCGACTTCACAGCCGCTTGATCCCCGCCTCGTCCAAGCGCCATATCCAGACTTGATTGTGCCAGTTCACCCATCTCGCTGATGCTGTCTGAACCCGATGCAAGTCCGACGCTAAGCGTCATCGGTACTTTCAGATCGGCTGTCATCTCCCGAACTTCATCCAGAATAACAAACCGGCTCTGTTCAAGCTCCTGCAGAGACTTATGATTTAGCATCATCAAGTAACGATCTGAAGAAAGGCGACGGAGATACACGCCATATTGCTTCGCCCAGGCTGTAATCTCACTGGCGACTCGCGCGATGAGCGCTGTACGTTGCTGGTCATCCATGCCTTGAGCAGCCTCATCCAGATTGTCCAGAACAAGAATGCCCAGGGCAATGCGTTCATTCTCATATTTATCCCGCAGTACAGCTAACTCGGTGATCTCGTAGACATATACGTACCGCTCCTGCGGATTGTGAATTACACCGTAATACCGATCATCCAACTGGAATTCATCATGGAATTCCTTGGGTGATGGTTCTTTCGATCCATCCTTATCCTTCTTCTCCTTCGGTTGGGGGAGATGTGGGAACAGGTTAAGCAGTGAACTGCCAACGACCGTCTTCTCATGGAACATCTCTGCAACGAAGCGGTTATGCCACTCTATCGTACGATCCTCGCTGTACAGCACAATTCCGAAGGGAAGCATGCTGACCGCCTCACCCTCCATACGTTTAATACGAATGGTAAGGCCATTAATATAGTCATTAAGCTCCCGGCGGAATGCCAGTTCTGCCTTGATCATGACGATTCCCAGCGCCGAAGCCAGTATCAGACTAATCAAACCAAGCGTCCAGTTATAGATAGTAACCAACATCACTAGCAGCAACAGCAGTATGAACGCCCATACGGTATAATAGCCGTGCCAGCGTTTCTTTAGAAATTTAGGCATGACTCATCACCCTATCGTTTTGATTTCGATATTGCCTCACGGATCGGGAACGCCAGATCAATAATTCCGACAATCCGAAGCGGACCAATGAAGAACACTGCCGCTCCCAATAAAAATGGAATAATCGGGTTCCATCTTTTTGTATGCGAGAGGAAAAAGAAGAAACCGATGGCTTGAATCATGAAACCAAGATTAATTAATGGTGACAAGTTCATCGCAATCATCTTCCAATATGATCCGTCATTTTGTCTGGATACTACCTCAATAATCAATGCGAGGAAATAATACCAGATCAATGCACGTGGCATACGCCATTCTCGTGCAGGTGGAAGTTTGGATACGTTCAAGCCCATAACACTCAGAATTGGACGAGCAATGATATGTGTGATGAATGCCATGACCATCGACGTAACGACCAGTGCAAAAGGAATCATTAACTGTGTTTGTTTAGCGATATCTTCGGTCATTTCAGGCGTCCAAACGAAGCCATTGATCATCTGATTCGAAGAATTCGTGAGTGGTTCGATCGTTAGCTGTACCACATCTCTGATATAACTGGACAGATCAAATTGGAAAATGAGACTGCCCACCAAAAGTAACAACAGATATTCTGCCAGCATCGTTCCGGCACCTGTCATTAAAGCAAACAACGCCGATTTTTGTTTTTTATACGCGTGCCCCATAGCGATTGCTGGCAAAATTAAGATCACCATGAATAACAGATAAATCGGATGGACCATCGCCAAAATAATAGCAACCGGTGCGAGATGCAAAATAAAGGATTTTACAGATAATGAGGCATACAAAATAACTCCCGGAATCATCATAAAAAATATAGAGAGCACCGATAAAGGAGTTAGTAGCGAAAGCAGTAAAAGTAAAAGCACTGCACTCCAGACAGCTGATTTAAAGCTAAATTTCAACAAATTCACCTCTTACGCATATGATCTTCTAGTGCGGAAATATCCTGGTACCAGTCTTCCAGCTGGTGACCTTCCTGTTTATGCTTTTTCAACTTCTCCACAAGCAGAGCATCGAGATCCTTAAACGGAATACCGAGCCGACGGCCCAATATGTAACTGCTCATCATTAAACTGGCAAGACTATCTCCGATTCGAATCGTGCTGCCTTCCCACAATGCTTTAAATAATCGGGATACCTGATCAAGTACTTCGGTTTTCAGCCATTCAATCACTTTAGCCCGCTTGGCTACATCCAGTTCTTTAGGCATTTGGCGAAAGTCACTCTCCCCCGAAAAAGCTTTATTCTCGATTATAGCATAAAAAAGGGGCCTGCAAAATTAACCCCAAAAACGAAGAAAGTCTCCGAAACCCCATGTCAGGTGTGATCCCGAGCCCCGTATGTCTTATTCATATATATTCGTAATAATCACTGTGATTATGCCTGTCAGCATCATTATTCCAAAAAGAATTCAACTATTTAGCCTTCATGGACTCCTTGGCAACAATTCCTTCGCAGTATTCAATGATCTGACTGCGTCTTACAATCCCGATAAAGCGTTCCATATCATCTACGACTGGGACAAAATTCTGCACCTTGGCTAGGTTAATTAAATCCTCCATATTGGCATCGATGGATACCGGCTTGATATCGAGTCTTAGCGGAACGTCCTTAAGAAGAAATTTTGAAGCGTTTTCAAATGATATCTTCCCCTCCGCATTTTTCATATACCACAACAAATCGCCTTCCGTAACCGTACCAATATATTTACCTTCCTTATTCAAAATAGGCACTGCTGTAAACCGATGATATTCCATCCGTTCCAGCGTTTGCCGCAGTGTAGAGTCCGACGTCACACATGTAACCTCTTGTTTGGGTAGCAAAAAAAATGCGATGTTCATACCCTCATGTATCCTCCTTGTGTATTTCTCGTTCAACTAGATCGCTCAACTTATATTATACGTTATAGAACGAAGGATGTTCCAAAAGGTTGAAAATCTTACACGATGAAAAGCCTCACACAATGAAAAAACAGCAGCCCGCTCATTAACGTACTGCTGATTGTTGTGTAAGACAAACCATCTGTATGGAGTTAACTATTCAATCTTCTGCCGGTCAGGGATCATGACTTCACCGGCTGGGGTCGATTGATCCATCCAGTTTTTAATCAGCTCTTTGGCATATTGAACATCTTTTTCATCGGCACGGCCATAATAAATGCCGTTTTTGCGCATACCTTCGCTCAAAATCGTAAAGCTGGAAACCTGTGGTTTCTCCTGTGTCAGCACCTGTTTCGCCAAATCAATAATAAAGTTTGGCTGCATGTCGGTCTGAAAATTATCGCCCATGATCTGAAATAGCTCAGGGATTTTCGCGATTTGATTCAGATTCAACATCTTGTTTGCAAATGCATTCAGGAAGATTTGTTGCCGATTCGTGCGGTTAAAGTCACTGTCTTCCCGATATCTCACGTAATAGAGTGCTTCCTGCCCGTCGTAAATCGGTTTACCGCCCTTAATCGTGAACTGCTCATGATTTGGATCTTTGTTCACAATGTCCTTATCAATTGGCAGTGATATACCCCCGAGGGCATCAACCACCTTTTTGATCCCCTGAAAGTTAATCGTTGCGTAATAACCTACGTCAGCATCGAGAAACTTTTCCACCGTATTGATGGACATATTCTCCCCGCCGAAAGCGTAAGCATGCGCAATTTTGTCATAATCATCCGTTCCGTCTTTGTCCGCATCTCTTCCCACGATCTGCACATATGTGTCACGCGGAATAGATACCAGCAACACTCGAGATTCCTTCGGACGAACAACAGCATAGATGACTGCATCCGAACGTCCACGTGACTTCTCGTAATCTCGTTTATCGGAGCCCAAGAGCAACACAGAGAATGGTTCTTTTCGATATACCGTCGGATCTGGCGTTTTATTGCCTTCCTGCGGCACGTAAGAATGCGTTAGCTGCGCTTCTACCGTATCTGCCAGAAACAGGTCAAAAGCGGCCACAGCCAACTGCTGACGGAAAATATAACCGCCAATGAGCAGAACGACGAGGGATATAAGTGTTATATAGAGGCCTTTGCGACTTTTTTTCTTCTTTTCTTTAGTTCTGCTTTTCATCTGTCGATTCCTTCTTCACTCTCAAAATTGAAATTCATTACTACCCATTAAACGTCAGCAACGTCTGATGACACGCAGTTCTCCAAACTTTTATTTCTCTTTGAGCCGGAGTACCGCTGATGCTCGTTCATGCTCGTTCTATTGTAATCATTCCTGCATCATGAAAAGTTACAATCGGGTTAAATTGAAAAGAACAGCGACCCCTTTTTCGGTTACAAAAGGTTCACTGTTCTCCCGTTCTCCTCATTTTACTTTCTAAATATTATATGGATCCCAGCGATCCATCTGGTTTCTGCTTCTGTTTCTCTTTTTGACGAAGACGTCCCGTTATAAGAGCCACGATCAAGGTTAACACGCTAAAAATAACTGCTGACCAGAAAAGTCCGTTGTACCCTTGGCCTGTCGTTTGATGTACAGCCTGAAGCAACGTTTCCCGTATATTAGCATCCGGAATTTTGGATAACCCCGCCATGAGACTGGAGACGTCATTACCTGATGCTCCACCAGAAGCATATTGCTCCAGCGCAGCTGGTGGTACTTCAATTCCTCGATCTGCCAGACCTGACTGGATGTTCGAACCCAGGTTAGAAAAAGAACGTGCCAGGAATCCGGCGAAGATCGTCGGTGCAATAGCCATCGCCATTTGGCGGAACAAAGAGCTGGTTGCTACCGCAATACCTTTATTGTTCTCACCTGCCTGTTCGGTCACCAGAACGTTAACTGGCGCACCCAGCATCATACCAAAACCAATGCCGACAAGGGTACTCGCGATAACAAACTGCCAGATATGCTCTACCCACAGCGGGAATAATAGGAAACCAATCGCAGAGAGCAAGCCAGCTACCGACAATGTCCAGATTGGTCCTTTGCGGTCAACGAGGTACCCTCCTCCTCCTGCTCCAATCCCAGAAGCCAGAGCGAGCGGTGTAAACCAGTAACCCGAAGCCGTGCTTGATACGCCTAGATATTGCTCTACAAAGCCAGGAATGAAGATAACGGAGGCCAGAATGGCTCCTGAGAAAAAGGCAATGAGCAGCGTCCAGCGGAAGGACGCGATGCCAAGCAGTTTTGTGGAAACGACCGGTTCACGGTCTGATCCTTCCAACCTTTTTTCCATAAAATAAAAGATCACCAGCACAGCTACACCCACTAAAAAGAAGCTATAAAACATCGGTGAGGCCAAGCTTTGAAGCATGTTCACACCGTCGAGATTGCTGAAGCTGTACATCAGACTCAGTACGCCTAATGTTAAGACCGCTATGCCGCTCCAATCGACAGCCGCTCGGCTTAACTCCTGTTCTTCCTGGATATAACGAATTCCGGCAATGAACAGCAGGATTGCAATCGGTACGTTGATGAGAAATAACCAATGCCAGTTCCCCGTAATATCAAGGATGAATGCGCCGATGTTAGGACCAAGAATAGCTGCAATGCCGTTCATACCTCCCAGAAGCCCCAGAGCTGTACCCTGCCGCTGAGCAGGAAATTTGCTAAGCACATAAGAGCTCGCAATGATAAATATCCCGCCTCCACCAAGCGCCTGAATCACCCGGGCAATCAGGAAAAAGGTAAACGAAGTACTTAATGCAACCAGAAACGATCCGATTCCGAATAAAGCAACCTCAATGAGAAACAGTTTTTTGCGTCCAAATCGATCTGACAGCTTGCCCGCAATCGGTACACTGATCGCAAGCCCAAGCGTGTATAAAGTAATCGTCCAAGCACCCCATGTTGGCGAAACACCAAACGAGGCATTTAATGTGGTCAGCGACGATGTAATTATTCCGTTATCCAGTGCGGCCATAAATACACCCACGGCAAAGAGAATCAATGGCCATTTCATTTCTTTTTGCATCCTGGATTCCTCCTTCATCTGATCTTGTACATTCTCGTACAGCTCTTCATACGATCTATATAAACGTGAATGAATAAGAATGACTCACTGGTCATTTTAAAATAAAGCGAGCCTATATGTCAATTGATGAATATTGATTGGGCCAAACCATGCGAACATCTGCATTTCCATTTCCATGATGTATTTCTCTATCTCACGATTCAAAAAAGAGGTTGTTCCCTAATCCCTCATGGGGAATCAGAGAACAACCTTAGCTTTTGTTACTGCATCAAATGACGGTTCAGGAACTTCTCCATAGCGCGGTAGAGATCCAGTTGATTCTCCACATTGGCGAAGCCGTGCCCTTCATTCATTTTCAACATATAAGGCACATCGACTCCACGTTTGCGCAGTGCTTCTACGATTTGATCAGACTCTGCCTGTTTGACACGCGGATCATTGGCCCCCTGAACAACAAGTAGCGGTGCTTTCATCTGATCGACATGGAAGAGCGGTGAGATCGCGGTAAGCAACTCTTTGTCCTTCACAGGATCACCAACGCGCTCATAAAACAGGTTGCGCCCTGATTCCCAATATGGAGGTAACGAGTTAAGCAACGTAAAGATGTTGGATGGACCTACATAGCTAACCCCAGCAGCATATACGTCCGGTGTGAAGGCCAGGCCAGCGAGCGCCGCATAACCCCCATAAGATCCACCATAGATAGCAACTCGCTTCGGATCAACTGTACCTTCTTTTACCAGCCAGTTCACACCATCGGTGAGATCATCCTGCATGGCTTTACCCCACTGCTTGTTGCCTGCCTCTAGAAACTTCTTACCATAACCTGTTGATCCACGGAAGTTCACTTGGAGGACTGCATATCCGCGGCTTGCCAAGAACTGAACATCCGGACTATATCCCCATGAATCACGAGCCCAAGGTCCACCATGCGGAAGAACAACCAACGGAAGATTAGATGATGTCTCGCCCTTTGGCAGCGTTAGATATCCATGAATGTCCAGACCATCCCGAGACTTGAACGTAATTGGTTTCATATCTGCCATTTTGGTCTCATCAATCCATGGAGCCGTATCCGCCAGTTTATCCAGCTTACCTGTTTTGGAATCATAGAAATAATACGTGCCCATCGATTTGTCACTGTAAGATATAAAGAGTACCTGCCCATCGTCACTTGTACTTATAATACTAACCTCTTTGCCAGGTACCTTGGCTTTGATATCCTGCATGAGTGTCTTGAAGCCATTGTCAAAATACTCATAGTTTACCTTGTCTGTCTCATAGACTGCTGCAAGGATCTTTCCTTTTTCTTTGGAAGGAATAACATTGCTGACATCGACATCTTTGTTTTCAAAAAGAGTTTTGGTTACCTTCTTCGTTGCTGGGCTATATTCCACAATAGCCATTTTGTCTTGCTCCAGATTGGATACCGCATACATGTTCTTGTTGTCGCTTGTGAACATGACAGGAACGAACGTATCTCCCAGATCTGTGGTGAGCAACGGCTGGAACGGCTGATTTTCTGCATCACGGTACAATAAGGAAGACACATTGCCATCACTGGATATGGCCACACGAATTTTTCCCTCATGGTCTGTCATCCAGCCAGTAATGTTACCTGGGTTTTCCGCAGCAATAACTGCCTCTCCGGTCTTGATATTGATACGGTATACATCAAAAATTCTCGGGTCACGCTTGTTCATGCTCACCAAAATTTCATCTGGAATATTCTCCAAAGGATCGACAAGCATAGCTCTTGTGTTTGGATAAGGTGTCAGATCTTTGCTATTTTTGCCATCAATATCAGTAACATATAAGTGATAGTTCTCGTCTCCGGCTGCATCTTTTGCATACAGCAGTTTGTCATTCGTTGCCCAGGCAAAACTAGCAATACTGCGATCTGTTTCACTTGTAATACGTACAGGTTTATCTTGACCATTTGCCGTAACCACGATGTTCATTCGATTGTTCCACGGTTCCATGTAAGCCAGATGTTTGCCATCCGGGGACATTTGGAAAGCTGCCTGAGCAGGCTGTTTGAAGAAGTCTTCGAGCGGTGTGACCCCTGCTTTTTTCACATCAAGCCCTAAGGCAAGGTACAATGCTCTCGCAAATTCCCCATGCGTTACTGCTTGTTTTGCATGAAATGCACTACCTTCAATAATGAAATGTTGTTTAACTCGGACAGCGTCATTCACATGTACAGCCGGGATTTGGTCAGCATCACTGTAAACCACCTGGATTCCGTTATCCTTCAATTCGAATGCTCGTGTGAACAGAGAGGCCATCTGAGCGCGTGTGAGCGGGGCATCTGGCGCATACCCTCTGGTATTACCTTGAATGAGATCACCTTGTTTCAGCGCATAAATGGCCGGCGCTGCTACATGATCTGACAGAACATCTGCAAAGCCTGTAAGGGTTGCCGGAGCATCCAGTTCAAGCACACGCTGTAGAATAATCGCAGCTTCAGCACGTGTTATAGGTGTTGCTGTTTCTTTCATTCCATCTGTGGTGCCATCTATGTATCCCAGTTGTTGCAGTGTCTGTGTCGCCTTGGAAACGATAGATTCCGAGACAGCCGCCGTAGGTTTGACTGCTTCGGCTGCCTGTACGGCAGGCTGAATCAAGGCAATCGACATGGCCATAGACAGCGTGAGTGCATACACTTTTTTGCTAATCGGGTTCAAATGTTTTCCTCCTTATAAGTGAATTACAGGATAATATGGATCTATACATATCCTATTTTACTATGATTATCCATATAGTAACAGCGGCAACTCTCCTTGACACGGGTGGTACGTTTAATTTACTTTTGTGTTCGAAAATCCATAATTCAACAGCTTACGGGTTTCAATAAACCGCCCTTCCCTCGTATCTGATCCAAATACAACCGAAATTAGACGCTTGCCATCCCGTTCTGCTGTTCCGACGAAATGATAACCCGTATCCTCATCATATCCAGTCTTTAACCCATCATTTCCTTCATAAGCATATGGACCGCCGATTGAAGATAACATCCAGTTTGTATTGCTCATATAGATCCCCTTTTGGTGCAAGGAGACTTGCATCTGATTGGATACTTTAAGAATCTCGGGATGATGGTCAAGCAAATATCGAGCAAGCTTGCAGGCATCCATCGCAGTCATTAACGTTTGACCCTCGATATTCTGTGGACGGTAAGGACCAAGCATAGTCTCGCCTAGACCTGTGGAGTTCGTGAAGTGAGTATCTCCTGACAAACCAATCTCAGCAGCCTTCTGATTCATCCGTTGTACAAATTGATGCTCTGAACCGCTGATATGCTCAGCTAAAGCAATGGTAGCATCATTGGCAGAGTATACCGCCACCACTTGGAATAGTTCCTGAACAGTGAATCGATCCCCCTGCTTGAGTGCAAGCTGATTGCCACCAACAGAACTGGCATAACGGCTGACATTAACAGGATCATCCCAACGAATATCTCCTCTCATTGCAGCCTCCATCACAAGTAACTCCGTCATTAACTTGCTGACACCTGCGGGAGCAATCTCTTCAGAGCCATTGTAATCCATCAGCACCTTTTCCGAATTCATATCCATCAAAACAGCTGATTCTGCTTTAATGCCTGGTTTACCAACCAGCATGTCCGGTTTTACTCCCAAATATATAATAACTAGTAAAGTGAACAGCATCCCTGCACGTTTCCACCATATTTTCATCGATTCATCACCTCTTACTTATATAGACGTAGCAAAGAGGAATTTTGTCTGCACTTTTTTGAGAAAAAATTAAATTTTTTTTATTTTTTGGTTACAAAAAAAACATGGATTCCTTCCACCCCATGCCAGAGTGTCGGAATCCATGTTTAGTTTATTCATAATTACTGAGCAACAACCGGTTTATCTGCATTTACTGCCAGATCGCTCAAGTATACGCCAGTTCCATCACCAATCGCATAGTTCATTACACGTTTGTTAACTGGGGATACCACAGCACGATACAACGTTGGGAATACTGGAACTTCATCTACCATGTATTGTTGCCACTCATTGTAGATCTCTTTACGTTTCTCTACGTCAAATGCTTCAGCAGAGATACCACGTGCCAGCAATTTGTCGTTCTCTTCACTGGAGAAACGAGGGAAGTTATAGAGTGCATCACGTCCATACAGACCTGATGGGTCAACGTCGATACCAACGCCCCAAGCCGCTTGATACACATCGACATTTGGATCATCTTTACCTGTGTTACCTACACGGTCGTAGAAGTTGTTAAACTCGATCATTTCCAAGTTTACTTTCAGACCGATTGCTGCCCAAGATTGAACATAGTAACGTGCGAGTGGCTCAGCTGTGTCGCCACCTGTCATAGAAATAAAATTGATTTCAAGTGGTGAACCATCTGGCTTCGTACGGAATTCTCCGTCCATTTTATAGCCAGCTTCGTCAAGCAATTTCTTTGCAGCTTCCGGATCATATTTCACACCTGGATTGTTGGAATCATGGAATTCAGGGTGAGAAGGCGGAATCAGCGTTGTTGCATTCCAGCGAAGACCATTGTAGAAACGTTTACCTACTTGGTCATTATCTACAGCCATCCACATCGCTTTACGCAGGTTTTTATCACCCATTTTTGCGTCAGGATTGGATTTAACTTTATTGTTTTCAGCATCCCACGTTCCAAGTTTGAAACCGATATACGTATACGCACGGTCGATTGCACCCAGGAATTCAACGTTGGATAGATTAGCATTATCTTTATACTGATCTGTCGGGAAGGAGTCTACCAGATCTACACCGCCAGATTTCAGCTCTTGAACAACCGTTGTCGGGTTGATTACTTTCAATGTTACTTTGTCCAGTTTCGGAGCTCCACGCCAGTAGTCATCGTTTTTAACAAACGTTACAGACTCACCTGGTGTGATCGTTTCTACTTTAAACGGACCAAAACCAATTGGCTTCTCACGTACTTCTTTGGAAGAAGACATTTTCGCAATATCCATACCACCAAAGATATGTTTGGCTAATGGATATGTCCACACGCCGCCTGTCAAAAGGGATGGCGTTGCTTCTTTATACGTAATGCTGATTTTTTTGTCACTCAGCACTTTAATACCAGAGATTGTTTTTGCTTTTCCAGCATGATATTCATCCATACCTACAACACTCGTGAAATTGGAATCATACCGCGGGCCATCATAGCCTTTGCCACCGATGACTTCATAAGCAAACTGCAAATCTTCAGCCGTTACTGGCTTGCCATCATGCCAGTTTACATTGTCACGAATCGTGAGTGTAAACGTTTTGCCATCTTCCGATGTTTCATATGTTGCAGCACCATCATTGGTGTAGACATAGTCTTTATCCCAAGTCAGCAAACCTTCGTCAAACCATTGCAAAACTTGCGCATCTGGATTACCGGAATAGAAGTTAAAGTTTAATGTACCTTCAAAAGCAGTATCGGATACGAGACCAAAGGTAAGTGATCCACCTTCGATGGCTGTACCTTCATTCTTTTTGACATTGCTGAAATCCTCAATGGAGTAAACCCCTTCTTCTTTCGCAGGTTTCTCCTCCGTTTTTCCTTCTTCTGTTTTGGCTCCTGGTGCAGGAGTTGCTGCTTCTTTCTCGGAGCACGCCGCAAGCGCCAATACAAAGACCAGCATCATCGTGAAAAATAGTCCTCGTGAAAATAATCCCTTTTTCATGAACCTTTCCTCCCTTTTTTTAACCTCTTCTTTGTCTTGCATCCGTCGCACGTTTTAAGGCCTGTCCGACATTATTTATACTCAACATCAATACCAGAATCAGCAGTGATGCAGGTAGCCATATCCACCATCTGTATTCCAAAGTTTGCGGATTACGTGCATAACTTACGAGTGTTCCAAGACTCGGTGTGCTTTCCGGGAAACCAAACCCTAGGAAAGACAACCCGGATTCAAGACCAATATTAGCAGCCAGGTTCAATGTCATCGTAACAATGATAATTGAGCTCAGGTTGGGAAGAAGCTGCGATACAATAATTTTAAAGTGAGAAGATCCAAGTGTTTTGGAAGCTTTAATGTATTCAAGTTCACCTTCCTGTAGCGCCTTGGATCGAATCAACCTGGCAATTCCCATCCATAGGAAGGCGGTCATAATGAGAGAGAATGAAACGATATTATATTTCGGTACAGCCGTTACAAAGGCGATAACCATCATCAGGAATGGTAAGATCATGAAAAAGTCCACTACACGCATGAACATATTATCAATCATTCCGCCGAAGTATCCCGAAAGCACACCAACCAGAATGCCAATAAATCCAGTCATTAAGGTTACCAGAATACCGATGGTTAGCGAGTTTCTTGTCCCTATAACAAGCTGACCAAATACATCTCGGCCACCATAGTCCGTTCCCAGCCAGTATTGTGCGGATGGCGGCTCATACAGAGCAAACAAATCAACTTTAACAATATCGTCCTGATTCAGGATCATGGAAGTTCCATATACAAGCAGGATGACAAGCCCCAGGAATATGAGCGAAACGAGGGCTACTTTGTCCCTGACCAACTCTCGCCACACAATGCTTAAGCCGGAAGGGCTTTTATCAACCTTCTGTGAAGTTACAATAACATCATTGGTCTTGCTCATCTGTTTTCACCCCGAAATCTTCAAGTTCTTACTTAATGCGAATACGCGGATCGACCAATCCCAGAATAATATCAGACAGCAGTGAGCCGAGAATCGTAGCAATCCCATATAATAATACGAGTGCTGTGACTACACTGAAATCCCGTAATGAGATGGAATTCAGGAACAACTGTCCCATACCCGGGTAGCTGAATATACTTTCAATGAAGATGGTCCCGCCAATTAGCCCCGTAATCTCATACCCGAAAAATGCAGCAATCGGCAACAGGGAGTTCCGCAAAATATGTCTGTTGTAGATTCGGGATTCCGAAGCACCTTTGGCTCTCGCCGTAAGTACAAATTCTTTATGTTTGATATCAATAATCTCGCTGCGTAAATACTGTACCGTAGATACAGTGGAGATTAAAGCCATTGATAATGCTGGAAGAAGCAAATGGTGAATCTTGCTTATAACATATTCGAATGTCCCTGGTGTAAGCCCCGGTGCAACACTTCCCCCGGTTGGAAACCAACCAAAACGGAAACCGAAAATCCAGACCATGACTAGAGCAAAAATGAAAAGTGGTGCTGCAAAACCCAGGTACGTATATCCTGTAATTAAACGGTCAGACCAGGTGTCGTTATAACGACCGCTGATGATACCGAGTGGGATAGCAATAAGATATGTGAGAACCAGTGTTGCCAAAGCAAGCCAGAATGTATTGGCAATCCGTTGACCAATAAGGTCTGTTACTGGCATTTTGAAACGGAAGGATTGTCCAAAATCACCCATAGCAGCATGTCTGATCCAGTCCCAATACTGTATATACCATGGATTGTTCAACCCTAGACGTTCACGCTGTTCTTCCAGCGCTTTGGGATCAATACTTGGATCAAGCAATCCTGTCAACGCGTCGCCTGGCATGGCTTTGGCCATCAGGAAGACCAGAATACTAAGCAAAATTATTTGAGGAATCATAATGAATATTCGGCGTACAATAGTTTTCCACATATGGCTTTCAACCTTTCTGAGGTAAAGCTACCCGGTGAGTATCGGAAATGGATTGGAGCGAATAAGCAAGCCCTTCCTCATCGAAGAAATTGCGGTATGAATTTTCATACTCGGATTTGATCTGCTGTCGGAAAGCTATCATTTCCTCACGTTTGGTTGGGTCCATATCCGGAATCGCTGCAATAAGACGCTTGGTATAGATATGCTGGGGATTTTCAAAAATATCATCTGTTGTCCCTTGTTCCACATATCGACCTTTATACATAATTCCGATCTGGTCGCACATATGACGAATAATGCCCAGATCGTGGCTGATAAACAAATACGTCAGATTCAGTTCTTTCTGGATCTCCTGCATGAAGTTGAGCACCTGGGCTTGTACGGATACATCCAGTGCAGATACGGGTTCATCAGCGATAATCAGTTTGGGCTTGAGTGCAATGGCACGGGCGATTCCAATCCGTTGGCGCTGTCCCCCTGAGAATTCATGCGGATACTTGTAGATAGACTCGGGACTTAGCCCGACCTTCTCTAACAAGCTGCCGACTTGCCTCTTCTCTTCCGTTGCCGTCAGTCGTTCATAGTTCCTTAGAGGCTCAGCAATGATGTCCATAACGCGCTTCTTCGGGTTAAGAGAGGAGTAAGGATCTTGGAAAATCATCTGTACATCCCTCTGAAGCTGGCGATCTTTGCGTCGTTCTTTGGTCAAATCCCTGCCATTAAATAAAATTTTGCCGCCTGTCACATGATTCAGACCAATAACAGCTCTGCCTGTTGTTGTCTTGCCTGAACCTGATTCTCCAACAAGCCCATAGGTCTGTCCTTCTTCAATGGAAAAGCTGACATCGTCAACCGCTTTGACACTGTCAATCTCCCGTTTCAGTAATCCTCCGCGAATCGGAAAGTGTATTTTGAGTCCTTCTACTTCAAGTAGTGCCATTATGTTATTCCTCCTCCGCTTGATCAGGGAAATGAAAGTGCTGATAGCAGGTACACCTTACGAAGTGTCCTGGCGCAATTTCATGCATCTGCGGGTTATCTTCATGAGCCGAGTCGCTAATCCATGGAATTCGCGCCTTGAATCTGCACCCCTGCCTTGGAAGATTTTTGAGAGAAGGTACAATACCTTGAATGACATGTAATTTGGATTTTTCTTCGGTAATAGTAGGGATCGAGTTCAACAATGAACGTGTATAGGGATGTTTTGCATTGGTCATCAAAGTAACAATATCCGCTATTTCAACAATTTCTCCTGCATACATGACAGCTACCCGATCAGCCATCTCAGCCACTACACCAAGATCATGCGTAATAAGGATAATGCCTGCATTAATCTCATCCTTCAGCTCTCGAATCAACTCGAGAATTTGCAACTGAATAGTAACGTCAAGTGCTGTTGTTGGTTCATCGGCAATGAGCAGTTCTGGCTTGTTGGCAATTGCGATCGCGATAACAATACGTTGCCTCATGCCACCAGATAGTTCGTGGGGATATTGCTTATATATTTGTTCGGGACGTGGAATCCCTACCTGGTTCAATAAGTGAATAACCTTTTCCCGCTTCTCTCTGGAAGACAGCTTCGGTTGATGAAGCGTAAGGATCTCTTCAATCTGTTCACCTATGATCATTAGAGGATTAAGTGCGGATAATGGATCCTGAAAGATCATGGCCATTTCTTTTCCGCGCAGTTTGTTCAATTGATTAGGGGATATGTTGGCGATATCTCGCCCTTTATAGAGAATTTGGCCTTCGATTTTGGCTTTGTTATGCAATCCCATTAGAGAAAATGCAAATGCACTCTTACCTGACCCTGATTCTCCAACAATAGCCAATACTTCATTTTTCTTAACCTTAAGATTAACGTGATCGACTGCTGCGTAATAGTTATCTTCAATTCTGAATGATGTCGTTAAGTCTCTGACTTCCAATAGCTCTTTATTCAAATCAATCACCCTAACCCTGTAATTTCATCAGACTGTATTCATAAGTAGAAGAATGCATCCACTGTATATTTCCATGTTGTTCCTCAAATTGAACAAAAGTGTATACAAAATACCTTATCGTTAACAGAATCAAGATTATAGTCTTCAATTTAAACCATTGGTCAATTAATGTTGATAATTCCTAGCGGAATTATAAATACAAATAATTACTGTAATCATACGTGTAATTTTAGTTAACGTCAATCATTATTTTGAGATTTTTGGAATAAATGTTTTCTATACTACAGTTTTGGGTAATAGTTTTGTTTAAAAGGTATATATAACAGGGTTTTAGTGTGAGATTTAAGTGCATTTGGGTGGATTTACAATAATATGAGGCGAGTGTACTGATTTTTTTCGTACGCATATATAACGAATATATAACATATATATGACACTATAGGTAGTGTTAAGGACAAATAGTATGTGTGTATAGCTTAGTTAATGTAAATAGCATGTCATATTTAGGGGGATTTTGTCGTTTAATAGACTCTATATATACAGGTCAAAATGAACCTTATATTTATACATTTATTCAACGTTTGTAAGATAAACATAAAAATCTAGTTATTATAGTATAGTTTTATTTAATTGTTGCTGTAAAGAGTTAATTGTTATTTTTGAACATTTATTTTACAAAAGAAAGAAAAAAGTCCTGCAAAAAGCAGGACTTTTCTAATAAATATACATAATTGCGCATATACACTATTATCTTTATTGTGCCGTTGGTGGTCTTTTACCACGTTTTAAATCACGAATGGTTAAATCAAAATCCATCTGTAAATGAGGATAGTCCGGAAAGTTAGTCCAGTCCCCACCCCAGGTGAAACCTAGCTCTTTAGCTAAATCAACAACCTCCGTCCAATCTGCTTTACCATTGCCATTATCATCTCGTTTCATATCCCAGACAATATCTCCATCAGGGGTTCTTAGGGCAAAATCAATGGCAAGTCCATAGTTATGATATGACTCTCCTCCTCTTGCGTTGGTGACAATATTCCCAGAAGATGAACGTCCCTGTGCAAAGAGAGCATCTTGTTCCTCCACACTTCGATATCCATGTGTAATCACAACTTCTATACCTCGCCTGGCAGCCATACGAACTAATACACCTTCACTTTCGGCAACAACTGGATGCAAACCGGTAATGGGTAAAGGCTCAGGGATTATTTCATCTTGCCATATCTCTCCCAAGTCTCCTTTTTGTTGCAACCATACAAATACAATGGATAGAATAATCGTTGCGATGATCCAGTTTCTCAGACTTTTCTTCCTTCGCTGTCTTTCCTTACGTAATGATGAATTCATATGTTCTCCTACATTTTTTCTACTCATCAAACTTCTTTTCTATTCAAAGGCTTCATTTCAGGTAAACTAACTTCTATTATAATTCATCTCAGCTTTGAATGCTTCTTCTGTAAAAATTACATGATTATACGTTTTCATTTTCTTTAATTTTCATATAGTATGCTTATCCTCAGGATTCATAGCATTTACAAACAAAAAAGCAGCCGGCTATAAGCCGACTGCTCTTGTATGCAAACTGAGTAAAGACTACTCAGTTGTGTATGGCAGCAATGCGATTTGACGGGAGCGTTTGATTGCAATCGTCAGCATGCGTTGATATTTAGCGCTAGTACCTGTTACACGGCGTGGCAAAATTTTTCCACGTTCGCTGATAAATTTACGAAGCAAGTCCGTATCTTTATAATCGATGTGAGTAATTTTGTTCGCTGTGAAGAAGCACACTTTACGACGTTTGTTGCGACCACCACGACGTGCCGGTCTTTTATCGTCTCCGCCTTCTCTTTGCTTGAAGCCCATGCTTTTCAGTCCTTTCCTATCATGTAACCGAAATCTCGTAACGAGTAACGGCTCACGTTAAAATGGCAAATCATCATCCGATATATCAATCGGTTTTCCGTCATCGGAAAAAGGATCCTGATTGTTGCTACGCGCAGCATTATTGTTGCTTGCACGTCCGCCGCCGCCTCCATAAGAAGGCTCTTCACGCATAGGTTGACCCCCGCCGCCACCGCCTTCACGGTTAGCTGACTCCAAGAAACGAACATTATCGGCAATGACTTCGGTCACGTATACACGTTTTCCTTCGTTATTCTCGTAGTTCCGTACTTGAATGCGTCCTTCGACTGCAGCCAGACGACCTTTACGCAAATAGTTTGCACAAGTCTCGGCAAGCTGTCTCCAGGTTACGACCGGAATAAAATCTGCTTCCCGCTCTCCTCCTTGGCTTGTAAACGGTCTGTCTACGGCCAAAGTAAATTGTGTCACGGCTACTCCTGCTGGAGTATAACGCAACTCAGGATCCCGGGTTAACCGGCCGATCAGAATGACACGGTTCAACAATGTAATCCCCTCCTTCTGAGCGTATTGGTGCGATAATCACGAGTTATTGTCTTAGGCAGACTTAACGTCGTTTGTAATGAGATAACGAATAACTTCGTCAGAAATCTTCATGAGACGCTCAAGCTCAGTAACTACTGCTGGTTCAGCAGTGAAGTGTACCAGAACATAAACACCATCACGGAATTTCTTGATCTCATACGCAAGACGGCGTTTACCCATAACGTCGTGAGCTGTAACCTCACCACCGCCGTTGGAGATGATGCCTTGGAATTTATCGACTGTAGCTTGAACAACTTCTTGCTCAACGTCAGGACGAATAATGTACATCACTTCATATTTGCGCATAATTTTCACCTCCTTATGGACTCTGGCCCTCAATCCAGGTTGAGAGCAAGGAACGAGCACAAACTCGAACTATATTAATATAACAAATACGGAGACCAAATGCAAGCAAACGTTCCCTGTACATATTGGTACATAATCACTAACATGATCAGCTCCTTGCCGGAACACACTATAGAAGTTATTACGATCTGCAATCTGTAGAGGAGGCTGCTTATTATGGGTGAAAGAACCGAGTTCGAACCAGGAGACAAAGCACCGAATGATGGAGAGTACACTGAAGTCGGAGAGAAAAGCTTTCACACGGAGATTAATGATCCCAAGCGAGTAACGTTGAAAAAAGGCGAGGCCTTTCCGGAAACGAGTAATCACAACCGCAAGTGGAAAAAGCTGACCAAAGCACGCGTCCACTAAATATTTTTTCAATACCGCGTATATAAAACGTCAGTTAGCACATAATACAATCAGGCGGTACACGAGAGAGGTGTGGTTCCGTTGGACAACGAAGCCGATTTTTCGATGTTGGAGATGCATCACGTAATATAAGAAGCTTGTGGGTGTATAAGACTCTTGTCTGAAGCACAGGTATTGCTGCAAGCAGTACAGCCAGCGTTTCTATCGTTACGACCGATTGTGATCTAACTAAACATGTACCGCCGGATAAAGAGCCCTTCTGGGCTCTTTATTTTTTATAGATGACCATTATAAAGAACCGCTAAAAGTAATTAAAAGAAGTAAAATAAAAAGACTCCCCAATTGGAAAGTCTCTTCAGCGTTGTTTATAAAGACTCCAGTCAATGGAGTTATGTAAGCATCTTCCGAATATCTAAATGACTTAAGTGGCGGAAAGGGTGGGATTCGAACCCACGCACGCTGTGACACGCCTAGCTGATTTCGAGTCAGCCCCCTTGGGCCTCTTGGGTACCTTTCCGCAGCAAAATTGATTATATCACGCTTGTAGAAGGAAAGCAATACCTGTGCGCTGCATGCATGTAAACGCTATTTCACCAGTACGTTTTATCGCGGCTTTCTGGTTTATCATGTTGCCAAAACTGGGTATTGGTTTTCCTCTTCCACCCTGCCCTCAGGACTGCGTATCCTCTTCCACCGAACGAAGCACTTTCTTCATGTTTTTCTCAAACTTAGCCCGGGGAATCAACACGCTGTGTTTACATCCAACACATTTGATCCGGATATCCATCCCCATCCGAATGATCTCCATCTCATTGCTTCCACAGGGGTGCTGCTTTTTCATCTGTACAATATCTCCAAGCTGGAAACTTTTACGCTCCACCTGCACCATCTCCCTCATCATTATCCATCGCAGCCGCCTGCTCTAATGCAGCCAACTTGCTTCTCTCATGGTACTCCAGTATTTTCTTCACATCTCCCTGGATTTGGCGCTCCACCGAAGACCGGGAGTTCGGCATACATTCTGCTACCACACGTATGACATAATCAGAAGTGGACATGGACTGAATACCCAGCACATCAGGAACCTTCACGATATTCAAATCTCGTTCCTCAATACCTGCGAGTGATTGCTTCACCAAGTGTACGGACTCATCCAGCGTAAGATCAGCCTTCATCGGGATATCCACTACAGCGAGCGAATTAGACATCGAATAGTTAGTCACACTTGCAATCGTACCATTCGGAATGATGTGTACTTCCCCTTGCCAGCTTACCAGTTTGGTTGTTCTTAGGCCAATGACTTCAACAGTTCCTTTGAATGTGCCTGTCTGAATTACATCTCCTACAGCAAACTGATCCTCTAGAATAATAAAGAATCCAGTGATGACATCCTTCACCAATCCCTGAGCACCAAAACCAATTGCAAGCCCCAGTACACCGGCACTAGCTAGCAATGGCCCAACTTGTACATTGATCTCCGATAACAGTAACAAAATCATAATGAAATTACATGTTATCGAGGTCGCATTTTTCAACAACTCACCAATCGTAACGAATCTGCGCGGGTTGACGCGAATTTTGCCTTCCTGCTTCCGTGCCATCGAACGATCAATAACCCGAGACACCACTTTAATGACAATACGGGTGATAATGAAAATAATGAGGATGCGAATCGAACTGAACATGATGTTAAGCCACATATCCGTATCCGAAATTTTAGCCCACACCTGATCCGTCCAACGGATGGCATTAGTCACTGCCTGTGCAGCAGTTTCATTATCAGAATCATTTCCCTGGGCAAAATAAAATGACATCATGTCTGATCACTCCTCTACATCGGTATGTTATCATAGCTGTCTTCGGTTTTGAAATAGAGGCCGCGAATCTCAACAAACTCATCACGAATAATTTTCTGTACTCGCATCATATCCTCTTTTGGAAACTGAATACACAGTGCACAGCCTGCCGTAATCTCCTTAGGTGTCGGAAACAAGTCAATCTCGATCTCAGCAAACTCTAGCAGCATCTCTGCTCGCAATGCCTGTTGCGTTGAATCAAATGCAATCAACATCCAATCATCCAGCCATTCGTCCATGTCCTGCTCCTTTCAAACTTCAACCACTCTGAGGCAAAAAGCCTGTCCTTCCGAAGTATAAAATACTCTACCTTTCCATATACTGATACTACTATTCCAAGGGAAAGGATAGATCCTATGAACCCTACTTCGCGTTCCTTTTCGTCGCAAGATCTGACCAGCCTAAAAGTTCCTCATACCGATCCAGGTGTGCATTCTGCCATTGTACATCGTTTAATGTTCCATCTCTACAAGGCACATTCCTTGCAAAATGTAGTGATCGTCTGCATCGGTACAGATCGCTCCACAGGTGACTGTCTCGGACCGCTGGTTGGTACGTCACTTGCAAAATGGGACAGCCCTCTGTTCCATCTATATGGCACATTGGATGAGCCCGTTCATGCTGTAAATCTGCAAGACACGCTCCACAAAATCTACAACACCCATCACAATCCGTATGTGATTGGCATTGATGCCTGTCTTGGTCAATCCTCTAGTGTCGGTTGTATCCAAGTCGTAAACGGCCCCCTTAAGCCTGGCGCGGGGGTAAATAAAGAATTACCGCCGGTCGGCGATATCCATCTGACAGGTATCGTTAACGTCGGCGGTTTTATGGAATACTTTGTGCTTCAGAACACACGGCTTAGTCTCGTTATGCGGATGTCTGAAATTATAGCAAGTAGTCTGTATTCGGCCATTCGGGAATGGCATACCCGCTCTACTCTGCTTGCTGTGCCAGAGTAATAGCTTCCTTCTCCTCTGGGGAAAGTGTATACGTTGACTCTCCCCCTTTTAGAGGTTTTGCATATACATATGAACCATCACGATTGAATAATCCTGTAAGGATCATACCGTCCTGAGTTTCATTAATCATGGCTATCGAAAAGCTCAGGTCGCTACCACGCTCTCCATAAGCGTTGTATCTTTTCACGCCGACCTTGCCCTGAATACGAGCCAGCTTCTGCAATGCTGTTTGCAACTGATTCGTTTGCAGTTTGTGTTCGTCCTCAATACTGTCCATCTGAATCTTCAGATTAATCAATAAGGACTCCAAATCCTCCACACCACTGCCAGCCATCATGGCTTCGTATTTACGTTTGAATTTCCGTAACTTTGCCCCTTGAGCAATACTCACGATCAACAAAATTACCGTAAGCAATGCCAATCCGCCAATAATCCACAACAGCTGTTCCAGAATCAGCTCATTTAATTCAGCCATGTAAGTGCAACTACCCCTCTATGTTTTTGATCAGATTCACGTCTGTCCGTAGTCCTTAGCTTTTATTATAAATCAACCCGTTATTCAAGGAATTAATCATATATTTCCAATTTAAATAACAGAAGGTTGAACAATTTTATTATTCCTTACTTCTCTGCTGTCAGCTCAGTAATGGCCCGAATGAGTTCCTCGGCCTCTTCATGGGTAGAATTGTATCCAACGCTTGCTCTGACAGCTCCGGTAGCTGTTGTACCTGCTGACTCATGCGCAAGTGGGGTACAGTGAAATCCTGAGCGAACCGCAATACCATAATTCCGATCCAGCCGGAATGCAAGCTGAGCCGAATCATATCCCTCAACTATAAAGGATACTAATCCTGAACGAGGTTGTCCAATGTCTGGACCCAAAAGTTGAATACCCTTAATTGAAGAAAGTCCTTCCATTATAAGTTGTGTCAACTCCCACTCATGCTGATAGATT
Organism: Paenibacillus amylolyticus; assembly: GCF_003719335.1. Lineage (GTDB taxonomy): Bacteria > Bacillota > Bacilli > Paenibacillales > Paenibacillaceae > Paenibacillus > Paenibacillus amylolyticus_D. The sequence goes on along the minus strand of NZ_RIAS01000021.1, from coordinate 28,434 downwards.
GAAGCAGGTGTCATAGCAAGTACATGCTTCACCCCCGCTCCTAACCCAGCAATCCCCACCGTATTAGGAGTCCCTGCTTCATATCGATCTGGGCGCACTTTAGGCTGCTCTATCGCCTCGGATTGACTACCCGTGCCTCCATGAACCAGAGGTTGCACATCAAGCTCAGGAGCGATGTACAAGCCGCCTGTACCTTGGGGTCCCAGCAACCCCTTATGTCCTGGAAAAGCAAGCATATCAATGCCTAGTTTTCCTACATCCACCGGCATTACCCCAACGCTCTGAGCTGCATCCACCAGTAAAAGAGCCTGATGTTGACGGCATAGTTCTGAGATTTCTCCAATTGGCAAAATACTGCCTAGAAGATTAGAACTGTGTGTACATACGACCAAACGAGTATTTTTTCGAAACATCCGCTCCATCTGTTTCAAATCCATTGCCCCATAGGCTGTGACAGGTACATAATCAACCTCAATTTTACCCTGTTTGCGAAGGAACTCCAGTGGGCGCCGAACTGAATTATGTTCCGCCATGGTGGCTATCACATGATCACCCTCTCGAAGCACACCCTGAATCGCGAGGTTAAGAGCTTCCGTTGTATTCGAACCAAATGCAATATCATTAGGGTTTTTAATACCAAACAGAGTCGCTAGGCCTTTTCTTGTTTCAAACAAAACCCTGCTCGCCTGCACAGCCATACGATGACTCCCCCTGCCTGGGTTAGCTCCAGCAAATTCGAGGGCATTCATCATTGCCTCACCAACAGCAGGTGGTTTAGGCCAAGATGTTGCTGCATGATCCAGATAGATTGTTTTCTCCACCCTCCTACCACCTCAGCTCATAAGAAATAATTACAGGATTTGTTTACAAACAAAGAATGACATATCGTTTCTCCAAGACACAGAGTCGATATGTCATGACATGAGTAGCTCTGCATGTTGTTAATGATGCACCCGAGTTGCTATTGCAACAGTTCTAATAACCGTTCGAGATCTTGCTTGCTATAGTAGTTGAGCTCTATTTTACCTTTATCTTTCTGACCATGTTTAATTTTCACTGTCGTTTTAAATCGTTCCCGTAGTGACTCTTCCAAGGTGTCGATAAACGGATCTTTCTTCTTTAGCTTGGCCTTAGCCTTCACTTCACCTGTTTTGGAACGATCAAGTTGTTGCACTGCTTCTTCCAGCTCACGAACACTCCATTGCTGATCAATGGACTGTTTAGCTAGCTGTTTAACCAAGCTCTCATCTTTCACCCCAACAATGGCACGTGCATGCCCCATTGACAATGTTCCACGTGAAACATGATCCTTTACTTCCTCTGGCAAAGCCAACAATCGCAAAAAGTTAGCGATGTGAGAGCGTGATTTGCCGACCTTCACGGACAACTCTTCTTGAGTCAAAGAAAATTGATCCATTAATCCCTGGTAGGCAACCGCCAGTTCCATTGCATTCAGATTCTCCCGCTGCAGGTTCTCAATCAGGGCTATTTCCATAACCTGCTGATCATTAAAGGTACGAACAACCGCTGGAATGGTCGCATTACCACAATACTGTGATGCCCTAAATCTGCGCTCACCTGCAATAATCTCATAACCACGGAGTACAGGGCGAACGATAATGGGTTGGATCACGCCGTGTTGCCGGATCGATTCCGCCAGTTCATGTATTGCTTCCTCATCAAATGCTTTTCTCGGCTGATAAGGGTTAGCCCGCAGTTGGCTAATCGGGATTTCTACGACTTTATCATCGTCATTAATTGAAAGCGAAGGAATGAGGGCATCAAGTCCTTTTCCAAGCCGCTTACTCATAAGAAATCACTTCCTTTGCGAGCTCTAGATACACTTCCGCTCCTCGGGAACGGGGATCATACGTAATAATGGATTGTCCGTGAGATGGTGCCTCACTCAGTCGTACATTACGCGGAATAATCGTTTGATATACTTTTTGCTGAAAATACTTCTTCACTTCTTCTATAACTTGAATGCCAAGATTCGTACGGGCATCAAACATCGTCAATAATACGCCTTCAATCTGAAGAGAAGTGTTTAAATGTTTTTGTACCAGCCGGACTGTATTCAGCAATTGGCTTAATCCTTCCAATGCATAATACTCACATTGAATCGGTATAATCACGGAATCGGAGGCAGTTAATGAGTTAATTGTCAACATTCCGAGCGATGGCGGGCAGTCAATAAGAATATAATCATAATTATTTCTCACTTGTGCGAGCGCCTTCTTCAGACGAACTTCTCGCGATATGGTGGATACCAATTCGATCTCGGCTCCGGCAAGTTGAATCGTTGCAGGTATGATATGGAGTCCTTCAATCTGTGTCTCCGCGATCGCTTCCTGTGGAGGCACATCATTAATCAGGACATCATATATACAATTCGCCACATCTGCTTTATTAATTCCGACTCCGCTCGTTGTATTTCCTTGGGGGTCAATATCAACAAGCAGTACCTTCTTCCCGAGTGAAGCAAGTCCTGCACCCAAGTTAACCGATGTCGTTGTTTTCCCCACACCGCCCTTTTGATTTGCTACGGCCATAATCTTAGACAATACCTTCACCTCAAATAAAATAGGAGTCTTTTCTTGTAGGTTGTGAGTTACAAGTTAACAATAAGCAGGCGGTCACCGTCCACAAGAACAACAACTACCGTTTCCTTAACAGAACGATTTGTTCCCTTCACGTCGCATGAAAAACTGACTATATAGACAGAAAAAGCGGCCATTGCCGCCTTAAGCTTCAATTATTTGCGTTTTGGAATATGAATAACGATTTCGTAATGATCCTCATGATCCGCTTCTTTGGTTTTGATATCCATACCTGAACCTGTTACCATATCGATGGATTGACGAATCGTGTTAAGTGCCAGTCTTACATCCTTAGTAAAGGATATCCGTTTGGACTTTTTAATCTTGGATGCTTCCTTGTAAAAAGCAACACGTACCTCTGTCTGCTTCACGTTTAATTCCTTGTCGATAATCTCGCCCAGCAATTTCAATTGCAGTTCTTCCGTATCCAGAGACAACAAGGCTCTTGCATGACGTTCAGATATTTTGCGCTCCATCAAGGCTGTTTTTACACCTTCTGGAAGCTGCAACAACCGAATCTTATTGGCAATGGTAGATTGGCTTTTACCGAGTCGTTGAGCAAGGCTCTCCTGTGTCAATTGATGCAAATCAATCAACTTTTGGTAGGCAACCGCTTCCTCAATTGAAGTTAACCCTTCACGCTGCAAATTCTCAATTAGAGCAATGGATGCGGCTTGAGAGTCGTTGAATTCACGCACAATGGCCGGGATGTGCTCAAGGCCTAGTTTGCGAACAGCACGCCAGCGACGTTCCCCAGCGATGATCTCATATGATCCATTACGAACCCGCACAACAATAGGTTGAATAACGCCATGTGTTCTGATCGTTTGCAACAACTCATCAATTTTATCATCATCAAAAATAGTACGGGGTTGATACGGGCTGCTCACAATTTCGTTAACCGGGACCTGTTTAATCTCATCTCCGTTACTGCGCTCCGCCAAACCAAACAACTTCGAAAATTGTTCTTTCATTCCGTAGATTACCACCTAGTTTCGTAATAGCTCCCACAAGAGCAGGTGCTTCTTATTCCATAAGCGAGACTTCATATTCATCGTTACTGAAATAAGTTATGCCATTCGTATTGCCTGCTGCGAAACAGCATCAAATCCTTAACCATCTATTAATATGAACTAATCTAAGATCACTGTTTACGCATAAACTGTTACTTCTATTCTATCATCTTTTTCACCATAATCCTATGTTTACCTATTCTTTAAAAGAATCAAATTTTCCTGCTTTTTATTCTGTTTATTATGAAATTGAAAGAATGATGCTCTACCTATTCCGGCTAATCTATGAAATTTTTGCAGTTCCCATTAAAGAGAAAACTTTTCTCATCTTATAAGAATTCCTGGCTTGCCTAATATCTTTGTATGAAAAATTCACATGTACGTCCGATCCTGGTGGGCTAAGACTATTTCTAGTCCTGATTTTGTATGGAAAATCTCATTCCACAGTTCAAATTTAATTTAACTCAACTCTATTTTAAAAATAATTAAAAAAAGAGAGGATGTTTCACGTGAAACATCCTCTCTTTCTCTCTTGTCATTCGACGCGTTATTTTGTTTTTATCCTCATGTCATACTGCTAAACAAGTGGAGTTTTGAGCGGTGTTCCCGGTTTACGAGGATATTTATGTGGTGTCTTATCAAACTTCTGAATCAAAATGATATGACGTTCTGATTCCTCTACCGGAAGCTGGAATGGATGAACTGCCTTTACCCGCCCTTTCAGCTGATTAAAGCTGAATTCGGCTTCTTTCATTTCCTCCCGCGGGTCTCCACCCTTCATGGCAGCGAACATACCGCTTTTACGTACAAAAGGAAGACAGAATTCATTCAATACCGCAAGCTTGGCTACCGCACGTGCAGTAACCAGATCATAGCTGTCCCGATATCCTTCTTTGCGGCCCAGCTCCTCAGCACGACCATGGATCAATTCGACCTGCTCCAGACCAAGTGTATCCACTACATGCTGTAAGAAACCAATCCGTTTATTCAATGAGTCAATGATTGTAAGCTGGATATGTGGAAAACAAATCTTAAGCGGGATTCCCGGGAACCCTGCTCCTGATCCGATGTCAGCTAGTTTGTTTACTTTGGTCATATCCGTATAAAACGCTAACGATACCGAATCATAAAAATGTTTGGTATATACCTGCTCACGATCTGTGATACCGGTAAGATTCATTTTTTCATTCCAGGAGACAAGTTCTTTATAATACATTTCGAACTGTTCCAGCTGGAGTTCTCCAACTTCCAAGCCATGCTCCTTCAAGCGTAGCTGCAACTGCTGTTGAATATCGTCCATTATTGTCCCCTTGCTGCGGTAACGCGATTATAATGCTCCAGGTAGACAAGCAAAATGGAAATATCCGCAGGTGTAACACCCGCTATACGAGATGCCTGACCAATGGAGATTGGACGGATCTTTGCAAGCTTCTGCTTGGCTTCCATCGCAAGACCATGAATCTCATCATATACGATGGTGTCTGGAATTTTCTTTTTCTCCATTTTCAGCAAACGTTCCACGTGAATCAATTGTTTCTCTATATATCCTGCATATTTGATCTGAATTTCGACTTGTTCCTTCATATCAGCCGTCAGTTCAACCTCGGAAGGAGAAATCTGCTCGATCCAGTCATAGCCAATCTCAGGACGACGCATCAGATTCAGCAATGTACTTCCATCTTGAATCGGTGTAGAACCAATCTCTTCAAGTTTGGCATTAACCTCAACTGGACGTACTTTTGCCTCTTTCAGACGTGCAATCTCCTGCTCGACTTTTGCTTTTTTGTCCAAGAAAGCTTCATAACGTTCCTCGGTGATCAATCCAATGTCATGACCAATCTCCGTAAGACGCATATCCGCATTGTCATGACGGAGCAGCAAACGATACTCGGCACGAGAAGTTAACAGACGGTAGGGCTCATTCGTCCCTTTGGTAACAAGATCATCAATGAGTACACCAATGTAACCTTGGGAACGATCAAGCACAATAGCCTCTTTGCCCTGCACTTTACGTGCTGCGTTAATTCCAGCCATTACCCCTTGTCCAGCGGCTTCCTCATACCCGGAAGTACCATTAATCTGACCTGCTGTGAACAATCCAGGCAGACGTTTTGTTTCCAGAGAAGGCCACAATTGCGTTGGTACCATCGCATCGTATTCAATCGCGTAACCGTTACGCATCATTTCGACTTTTTCCATTCCTGGAATGGAGCGAAGAACAGCAAGCTGTACATCCTCTGGCAAACTTGTAGACAAGCCCTGTACATAATACTCGGACGTATTTTTACCCTCTGGCTCCAGGAAAATCTGATGCTTCGGCTTATCGCTAAAACGCACGATTTTATCCTCAATGGATGGACAGTAACGCGGCCCTGTTCCTTCAATCACACCAGAGAACATCGGCGCACGATGCAGATTATCATTAATAATTTGATGAGTTTCCACAGAAGTATACGTCAGCCAGCAAGGTAGCTGCTCATTTGTAGAAGATTTTGTCTCATAGGAAAAGAACTTCGGCTCATCATCACCGGGCTGAATTTCAGTTTTGCTAAAATCAATCGTATCCTTATGCACACGTGGTGGTGTACCTGTTTTGAAACGTACAAGCTCGAAGCCCAGCTCACGCAGATGCTCCGACAATTTAAGGGATGGCTGTTGATTGTTTGGTCCGCTCTCATACATCAGCTCTCCCATAATAACTTTACCGCGCAAATATGTTCCTGTTGTGAGCACTACAGCTTTGGCACGATATTCGGTACCTGTTTGAGTGACAACTCCGACACACTGACCGTCCTCAACAATCAGACGATCCACCATACCCTGACGCATGGTCAGATTAGGTTCTTTCTCCATCGTTTCTTTCATTGTATGCTGATAAGAGAACTTATCCGCTTGCGCACGCAGCGCATGAACGGCAGGTCCTTTACCCGTATTCAACATCCGCATCTGGATAAAGGTTTTGTCAATATTCCGGCCCATTTCCCCGCCCAGTGCATCTATTTCACGTACAACGTGTCCTTTTGCCGGCCCACCAATGGATGGGTTACAAGGCATGAAAGCCACCATGTCGAGGTTGATCGTAATCATCAGAGTTTTTGAACCCATTCGGGCTGCTGCAAGAGCTGACTCTACCCCGGCATGTCCTGCTCCAACGACAATAACATCATATCTGCCGCCATCAAAAGCCATGTGTATTACCTCCTTAATTTTGCTGTTATCTATATGAAAACCAACACTTTCTGGCAACAACATCATTCCATCCTTTGACAACGGGCAGAAATTGTACCTTCCCATCATACACAACCATTTCAATGAAAGAAACGGGATAATGATTTACTTTCCTAGACAGAACTGGGAAAAAATCTGATCTATTAATGCATCATGCGCTGTATCTCCCACGATCTCTCCGAGCTGCTCCCATGCCAAACGAACATCGATCTGGATCATATCAATTGGAACAAACTGATCCGCAGCCTCATACGCATCGATCAGAGATTGCTTCGCCTTTTTCAATAAGGCAATGTGGCGAACATTACTTACATATGTCAAGTCAGCAGACTCCAGCTTTCCACTGAAGAACAGCGTCGAGATGGCATCTTCCAATCGATCAACGCCCAGATCATCCTTCACCGACATCGGGACAAGCCGCTCCTCGGGAATGTAACGGAGCAGAACGTCACGGTCAATCTGTGGTGTTAAGTCCATTTTATTCATAATGATAATTGATTGTCTACCGCGGATTTGTTCCAGCAATTCAATCTCATCCTGATGAAGAGGCTCAGCCGCATTCACAACCATCAGAATCAGATCCGCATCATTGACAGCAGAACGTGAGCGCTCTACCCCAATTCTCTCAACAACGTCCATCGTCTCCCGGATTCCAGCGGTATCGAGCAGCTTCAAAGGGATATTGTTTATTGTAATGAATTCTTCAATGACATCGCGGGTCGTTCCTGGAATATCGGTAACGATTGCCCGGTTATCTTGCGCAAGTGTATTCATTAATGAAGATTTACCCACGTTAGGTCTTCCGACGATCGCTGTCGTAATACCTTCACGCAATATTTTCCCTTGTTCTGCTGTTGTGAGCAACTTATCGATCTCAGCCATAACCTCGCTGGATTTTTCTTTAATAAATTCAGACGTTAATGATTCCACATCATGCTCAGGATAATCGATATTCACTTCGATATGAGCCAGTGTCTCGACCAGCGTATATCTCAAATCACGAAGCTTGGAGGAGAGTTTACCTTCTACCTGCTTCAGTGCTACCGAGAAGGCACGATCTGACTTCGAACGTATTAGATCCATGACCCCTTCTGCTTGGGACAAGTCAATCCGTCCATTGAGGAAAGCACGTTTCGTAAATTCGCCCGGTTCAGCCAAACGGATGTTCAGCTGCAGTAGCAGATCCATCACCCGCTTAACAGATACGACACCACCATGTGCACTAATCTCAACAACATCCTCTGTGGTGAAGGAACGAGGCGCACGCATCACCGTGACCAGTACCTCTTCAACCTTTTCCCCATGGCCAGGATCTATAATATGACCGTAATGAACCGTATGGGAAGGTGCCTGAGTCAAAGGTGTTTTGCTGCGAAAAATCTTCTCTGTCTCGGTCACCGCATCCGGCCCGCTGACGCGAATAACGGCTATGCCGGCTTCACCAACCGCCGTAGATATGGCTGTAATCGTATCGCTAATCATTGTGATCTCTCCCTACTCTCTATAATGAAGTTGTCATCCATCCCATCCCGGAGAATGCCAACACATATTCAACTCTATGGGTACTCTACCTGTCTCATATACTTCGGTACGAAAAAAGCAATGGCTTCTGCACCGGGCAGGCAGCCATTGCGTCATCAATTGCGTGTTATTTCAACGTAATAACCACACGCCGATTGGGCTCCTCGCCCTTACTTAAGGTCTTAATCTGCGGGTGATTTTGCAGTTTGGCATGAATCACTTTACGTTCAAGCGGAGGCATCGGCTCTAGCACAACTTCCTTACCTGTGCGGATCGCTTGTCCAGCTAATCGTTCAGCCAGATCTTCAAGCGTTTTCCGCCGGCGCTGGCGGAAGTTCTCGGCATCAAGTACGATGCGAACAAAGCTCTCCGAGTAGCGGTTGGCTACGATATTGGTCAAATACTGAAGAGCATCCAGCGTCTGTCCACGTCTGCCAATAATCATGCCAAGGTCTTCCCCGGAGATATTGAAGATATGACCATCTCGCTGTTTCTTGATATGCACTTCGACATCCAACCCCATACCTGCCGCAACCTCTTTCAAAAACGCAGCCGCTTCTTCATAGGGATTATGGACTGCTACACCCTCAAGTAATGCTTCAATCTCAGGTTCAGGTGTGGCTGGTTTGATCGGCTGTGGTACAGCTTCGGGTACGGACAACAGTTTCACTTCAACTTTAGCAGCCTTCACCCCGAACAAACCCAGGAATCCTTTTGACGGCTGCTCTAACACTTGTATCTCGACCTTGTCCCGGCTTACGCCAAGCTCAGCCAATCCTTGGTTTACAGCATCTTCAACGGTTTTTCCTGACGTAATGACTGTGGTCATTTCGATTTTTTGGCCCCTTTCGACCCTTTCCCAGAGACGGTTGCCTTGCCACCGTTTTTGCGTTTAGCTCCATTTTTGGAAGAGCTGCTTTGCTTCACGTTGACCTCGGCCACAACTTTATCATTATTCCGGTAAAGGAAATAGTTTTGCACGATGGTGTAAATATTACTGTAGAACCAGTAAAGCGGCAACGCTGACGGGAACTGATACGACATAACAAAAATCAAAATCGGATACACCCACAGCATGAACTGCATTGGGCCAATCTGCTGTGCAGGATTCATACGCATCATCATCCACGTTTGAATGAATGTTGTGATCGCAGCCAGCACTGGCAAAATAAACAGGTGATCCGGTGATCCCAGCTGGAGCCACAAGAAATCATGCGTTCTCAGACTGGAGTTTCCGTAAATGGAGTTATAAAGTGCGATGTATATCGGCATCTGAATGATAAGAGGCAGACAGCCGGCCATCGGATTAACCTTGTTCTCCTGGAACAATTTCATCGTTTCTTGCTGAACTTTTTCAGGTGTATCTTTATACTTGGCTTGAATCTCCTTAAGCTGCGGCTGAATGGCCTGCATTGCTTTGGAGCTGCGAACCTGTTTCATCGTTAATGGCAAAATCAATGTCCGTACAATCAGCACCATCACAAGGACGGCCAGTCCATATTCACCGTTAAACCAGTTGGCGAATGTATCCAGCGCCAGTGAGAACCAGTACACAACATTGGCCTGCCAGAATGACTCACTATTCTTCAGATCTTCCGTTGTAACTCCTGCACCTTGCGGAGTACATCCGGCGAGTACAGTGACCATTGCAATGACTGCAATGAGGAGAATCCACTTCCCCTTAGATGTCTTCAATCGCGACACTTCATAACCCCTCTCTTAACCATTCCATTCCACCGTAAATCATACCATAATTAGGAGGACAAATAAACCGAAGCTTACCGCTTGCAAGACTTCAACAGAGAGGCCTTACGCATGACATGCAGCAGACTTTTCTCCATTTCCTTATAGGACATGTCCAAAGCTCCCTTACGAACGATGAAAATCAAATCCATCTGCGTAACAATCTCTTGCTCATGATGCCGAACAATTTCTTTGATCATACGCCTCATCCGGTTACGCACAACAGCGTTACCGATTTTTTTGCTGCATGATACGCCCACCCGGAATTGTTCCGTATCTTTACGGCGGCAGCCATACACCACGAATTGATGATTGGCAAACGATTTTCCATACCGATATACGCGGCTAAAATCCGCCCGGTTTCGCAGACGCAATCTTTTATACACGGCGCTTCTCCTTGCTGTCCCCCATCCATGTTATTGACGGAGGCCTCATTACTGATTTAGTATAGGCTTTCTTGATCGACGGTAAACCGTCTTGGCGACAACTTGTATATAAGGTAAGCTTCCGAAAAGAGGAACATAATCTACATTATATGTTTAGTTGGGCGGTCCCTTTTCTCACAGCCAATATCATGATGATTTACACCATAAACCTGACCAAAATATCCATTTTAAGAAAAAAAAGACCACCTCGGTGGTCTTCAGATGCATTAAGCACTCAGGACTTTACGGCCTTTCAGGCGACGTGCAGCCAAAACTTTACGGCCGTTTTTTGTGCTCATTCTTTTACGGAAACCATGAACTTTTTTACGTTTGCTAACGTTCGGTTTGAATGTAGGTCTCAATGTATTGCACCTCCTTACAAGGAAATACTTATGTGATGAATCCTTTTCATCTTCACAGAAAACACCTTTATATATTTAACCACGTCCAATTGGAAAAGTCAACTGAAAAGCGACGCCTCCCTCCCTCTTTTTCATATGCTTTCCAGAGCTCAAAAAACATACCACCCCTATCATGGACTTTTCTCCTCAATGTTTAGCCACCAAATCATCAAAAATAGTTATCCCCAATTCCTAAAAAAGCCTGATGTTTCGGCTCTTTTTGTTATCCACATCCCTTAGCGATCTATACAAAAACTCTACCTTCCTGTTTTAAGTTATTCACATGTGGATAAAGAATATTAGGTTGAATTCGGGATATATGAAAGCTTAATATATTTTGAATGTATCCGCTTTACTGTGAAGGTTTACAACCTTTTGAGAAAGGTGTAGGATGGAAAATATCTTGTATACAAGTATACCTGTTGCTTTTGATTCATGTTATTTTGCAAACGATCGACTAGATATGAACGGATGGGAACTTAGCAAAGCTTTTATCACTTCTGACTAAGCACTTTTAGCAATTCGGTTTTCCGACATTGACCGAATTCTGAGGTGCAGCACATTGTGTTATGATTCTAATGTACGGATTACTTAATTTAGGAGCGTTAGCCATATGCAATTTCCATCTTCCTGGCTTCAAGGAGCATCTCGCGGTGAGGCCATAGCTTGCGAATTAAGGCTGAGAATCATCAACGGAACCCTGCGGCCTGGGGAAATTTTGTCGGAAAATCGAATTGCTGCTGATTTTGACAGCAGCCGCTCGCCTGTTCGCGAAGCGTTGAGAACGTTGTCAAATGAAGGACTGATTCGGCTTGAACGGATGGGCGTTGTGATCTTGGGCCTGAATATGAAGGATGTCGAAGAACTGTATGATGTACGTTTTCTCATTGAAAGCTTTGTACAGCAACGGCTAGCGGCAGATGTGCCTCCAGCACTAATCACTCAGCTGAGAAATATCATCGACAAAATGCAACTCGCTGGCAAACATCAAGATGCTGTCGAATTTGCTTATCAGGATCTCACGTTTCACGAGACCATTGTCGAGGCAGCTGCCCATTCCCGCATCTCACATTTGTGGAAGAGCATCAGGTATGTCGTTATGACGGTCATGCTGCTTACTACGCGTAGAGTATTTGCCCAAGGCGAGCCCAAAGTAACCGCTGTAATTGAAAAACACCGCTCCCTTGCAACTGCTCTGGAATCAGGGGACAAAGTTCTGATCCAGAACGGGGTACGCACATATTTTAAAGACTCCGGCCAAACGTTACACGAAAGCTTTGAATTTGGAACTTGAGTTCTTAAGCTTACCTTTGTCAGAAATCTTGGTATCTGTTAGAACCTCCAGCGTTCCCTACAGATTTCTTAGGAGTGACGGTAGAGTGTGCAATCAATCCAGCGTCAACGACGTGAATGATTGCCACTTAACTTGTCGACAAGTATACAAAATGCGATGTTTATTCATTTTTCGGACATGATAAGAATAGTTTGCTTCATTGACATTGTTATCAGACCAAGGCGTTAATTTTCTTAACACTGTTTTCATTGTAAGCGTTGATCCCCAAGACGAAGGAGTAATTACATCATGAGCACGATTTTCGGATTATCCCATAATGCTACATTGCTGATCTGGACGTTGATCGCGATCATCTTCCTGATCCTGTTAATCTCCAAATATAAATGGAACCCCTTTATCACCCTTCTATTATCTGCATTAATGCTTGGTTTGCTTGCAGGTATGAAACCAGCTGATGTCATTTCCTCCATTACGGGCGGACTTGGCGGTACTTTAGGAACGATTGCTATTGTCATCGGACTTGGCACAATGCTTGGTAAAATGATGGCTGAATCCGGCGGTGCCGAGCAGATTGCAACGACTCTTGTTGATCGATTCGGTGTGAAACGTGTGCACTGGGCCATGATGATTGTTGGATTCATTGTAGGTATTCCTGTTTTCTTTGAAGTCGGCGTCATTCTAATGATTCCAATCATTTTCACGGTAGCCCGCAAAACCAATATGTCCCTGCTTCAGATCGGAATTCCTATTTTGGCTGGTCTCTCCACAGTTCACGGGCTTGTTCCACCACATCCGGCACCGATGATTGCCATTGAAGCCTTCAACGCGGATCTGGGAAAAACGATTCTGTATTCTTTAATTGTGGGCATCCCTACTGCGATTATTGCCGGACCGGTATTCGGTAAATTTATTGGCAAAAGAATTCACACCGAACCACCAGCTGAACTCGCTGAACAGTTCTCGGCTAAGAAAAACAGTAATTTGCCCGGATTTGGCATTACATTGCTTACGATTCTGCTACCCGTCATTTTGATGCTGATCGGCTCCATTGCGAACATCGTTGATCCTGATGCAACAAGTGGATTTACCGTTTTTAGCGAGTTTATCGGCAATGAGATTATTGCGCTTTTGATCTCTGTTGTTTTCGCTCTCTTTTCACTCGGCTTTGCCCGCGGGTTTACCAAACATGAACTTTCCCGCTTCACCAGTGAATGTCTGGCCCCTACAGCTACTATTATTCTCATTATTGGTGGCGGCGGTGCCTTCAAACAGGTGCTGATTAATAGTGGCGTTGGCAATGCCATTGCAGAATTCGCTACAAATGCACACATTAACGTCATTTTGTTTGCCTGGCTTGTAGCCGCACTCATTCGTGTTGCTACTGGATCAGCTACAGTTGCGATGACTACAGCTGCTGGTATTGTTGCTCCAGTACTCGCTCTTACACCAGGAGCTAACATTGAGCTGGTTGTACTTGCTACGGGTGCAGGCTCCCTTGTACTTTCACATGTTAATGATGCAGGCTTCTGGATGATCAAGGAGTTCTTCAATATGAGTGTTGCTCAGACACTGAAGACGTGGACTGTTATGGAAACACTGCTTTCTGTGGTTGGACTGATCTTTATCTTGCTACTAAGTACAGTGGTGTGATCATACGTTAACATCAGTTTTTTTCATGTAAAAAATCGAAAGAAGGAAAGACGAATGACCAACTATATGATTGGAATCGATATCGGAACGACTAGCACCAAATCTGTTTTATTCACAGAGCAAGGCGAGGTGGTCACAACCTCTACTCAGGAATATCCGCTCTATACACCCGCTCCGGATGTTGCAGAACAAGACCCGGATGAGATTGTGCAAGCAGCCATTAGCTCTGTACGCGGCGTGATGACCCAGAGCGGAATTTCCGCTAACCACGTTCTCTTCGTATCCTGCAGTTCAGCCATGCACAGTGTCATCGCCATGGATCAGAACGATCATCCGCTGACGCGCTGCATCACCTGGGCTGACAATCGAAGCGCAGCTTGGTCCACCAAGCTGCAAGAAAATGGCGTCGGTCATCAGATCTATCTACGTACAGGCACCCCCATTCATCCGATGTCGCCCCTGACCAAATTGATGTGGCTGCGTCATGACGAGCCAGAACTATTCGAACGCACGGCAAAGTTTATTTCGATTAAAGAGTACCTTTTCTTCCGTCTATTTGGGCAATATATTGTCGATCATTCCATCGCTTCCTGTACAGGGCTGCTGAACCTTGAACAACTGGACTGGGATCAGGAAGCACTAGACATCGCAGGGATCACACCGAATCATCTATCAAAGCTTGTACCGACGACTTATACAATAGAGGGAATGCATCCTGAATGGGCCGAAAAAATGGTTCTCTCCCCCTCCACGCCCTTTGTCATTGGCGCAAGTGACGGGGTATTATCCAACCTTGGCGTTAATGCCATCAAACCGGGCATCGTCGCCGCAACCATCGGCACGAGTGGAGCCATTCGTACTGTCGTTGATCGCCCTGTGACTGATCCGAAAGGCCGTACCTTCTGTTATGCCCTGACGGAAAAACTTTGGGTTGTAGGTGGGCCTGTAAATAACGGTGGAATGCTTTTCCGCTGGGTTCGGGATGAGTTTGCCGCGTCTGAAGTAGAAACAGCGAAACGCCTCGGTATCAACTCCTATGATGTACTAACCAAAATTGCAGAACGTGTTCCACCTGGCTCCGAAGGGTTGTTGTTCCATCCGTACCTCTCGGGCGAACGTGCTCCACTCTGGAACCCAGATGCTCGAGGCTCCTTTTTTGGCCTGACCCTCCATCATAAGAAAGAGCATATGATTCGTGCAGTACTTGAAGGGGTTATTTTCAATCTCTATACCGTTCTGCTTGCCATGGAGGAACAGATCGGGCAACCCACCTCTATTCAAGCTACGGGTGGATTTGCACGTTCGCCGTTGTGGCGGCAGATGATGTCCGACATCTTTAATCAGGAAGTCGTTGTGCCTGAGAGCTTTGAAAGTTCATGCCTCGGCGCTGTTGTACTTGGCCTATATGCTACAGGACGAATCAAGTCTCTTGAAGATGTTTCCTCAATGATAGGCACAACTCACCGGCATACGCCGGTCAAAGAAAATGCCTCCCTCTATCAGGAGCTGCTGCCGATCTACATTCGAATTTCGCGCAAACTGGAAGAGGAATATGCAGACATTGCTGCATTCCAACGCAAAATGTCTACGCTTCATATATAAGTAGAGAAGATCCCGAAGCCATAAACGGCTTCGGGGTCTTCCTCTTTTTGATGATATTTTGTCACAATTCAGTGAGCACAGTCATACTTATGTCCCTCACTCATTTTCTCCTGGTCACTTTTAATTTAATCAACCATCCCTTTATGAGTATTCAGCAACCAAATACGTCACCTTATTACTACGTAGTACCTCATGAGGTTGAAAAAGACCTCTCTACACTTCGTCTCATTTTCCACTTACTCACTTCAATTCACTTTCAGTTTATCCACAACCAAGTTATTCACACTGCAAGTCCACTTTTGCACATCATTTAGCATCTTTCGACGGATATCCTGTGTATAAAAATTTTCTGTACTTTAGGTCATGCTGTCGAAAATTAAACAATTTATAAACAATATATTGTGTTGTGACTAAAAATTATACACAAGTTATTGAATTTGTGGATAAAATCTCGCCATACGTTGAAATGCGGGGCTTCTTTTGCTATGATTGTATTACTTTTGGATGTGAATATGTGATCTGACCCATAATATTATCAACAGCCTGTGGATAAAGTTGTGAACAATTTTCCGTTGTTCCTTCTTTTTTTGTTTTTGAACTGCGGGAGTTTGGGGATAAATTCGGCAATATATCTCGTATTTCGACACTGCATCATGGCTTAAGCCACACTTGGAACATGTAAAAGGAGTGACAGTCTGTGGACAGCCATACTTCTGATTTATGGCAGCAAATTCTATCAATCATACAAAATAAACTCAGCAAACCCAGCTTCGACACCTGGTTCAAAGCAACCAAGGCTACCAAGCTGAACGATCGGACGATCGTCATCTCCGCCCCAACCACGTTTGCCGTCGAATGGTTGGAGAGCCGTTACACCAAACTGGTTGGTTCGACGGTCTATGAACTGCTTGGCAAACAGGTCGATGTGAAATTTGTCATCGAGGAGAACAAACCTGTAGAACCAGATCCGCAACTGCCGGCGCCGACGCCGACAGTTGTTCAGGAAGAAGCCGTGCTTAGCATGCTGAATCCTAAATATACGTTCGACACCTTTGTCATTGGGCCGGGTAACCGTTTTGCCCACGCCGCATCGCTGGCGGTCGCTGAGGCGCCCGCCAAAGCCTACAATCCTCTTTTTCTATATGGAGGCGTAGGACTTGGCAAAACCCACTTGATGCATGCCATCGGACATTATATTTTGGAGCATAATCCGAGTAGCAAGGTGGTTTATTTGTCATCTGAGAAATTCACGAATGAGTTCATCAACTCCATCCGTGATAATCGCGGTGAAAGCTTCCGTAACAAGTACCGGAGCGTAGATATTCTGCTTATTGATGATATTCAGTTCCTTGCCGGGAAAGAATCAACACAAGAGGAATTTTTCCATACGTTTAATGCGCTGCATGAGGAACGGAAGCAGATCATCATCTCCAGCGACAGACCGCCGAAGGAAATTCCAACTCTGGAGGAGCGGCTTCGCTCTCGGTTTGAATGGGGATTAATTACGGATATTCAGCCTCCTGATCTGGAGACGCGGATTGCGATTTTGCGTAAAAAAGCGCGTGCGGAGAATCTGGATATTCCAAATGAAGCGATGATGTACATCGCGAACCAGATCGATACGAACATCCGGGAGCTTGAAGGAGCTCTGATTCGTGTCGTTGCTTACTCTTCACTGACCAATCAGGACGTTAGTTCTCATCTGGCAGCTGAAGCACTGAAGGATATCATTCCTTCCAGCCGTCCCAAAATGATCACAATTCAAGACATCCAACAAAAGGTCGGCGAATACTACAGCCTCAAGCTTGAAGATTTCAAAGCACGGAAACGGACGAAAGCTGTTGCTTTTCCTAGACAGATCGCTATGTATCTCTCTCGTGAATTGACAGACTTTTCTCTGCCCAAAATCGGGGATGCTTTTGGAGGACGAGATCATACCACGGTCATTCATGCCCATGAAAAAATCTCTCAAGCGATCAAGAACGATCAGGATCTCTATAAAGTTATCAACAGCTTAACCGAAAAAATTAAGAATCCAACCTGAACAAGTCCCAAGCCTATGCACAACGTGTACACATGTGGATAGGCTTAATTTTATGGGTTTAACCCTACTTATCCACATATTCAGTGCCCCTATTACTATTATTACTATAAAGATCTAAAGATATCTTCTCCAAAAAGCCGTTGCAAAGCACGGCCTTCGGCCTTTCGATAAACACCTTTTTAAGACCAGATCAAAACCAAAAGACATCTAAAAAATCCGCTAGGAGTGAAACCATGAAAATCAGCATAATGAAAAGTTATCTTAACGAATCTATTCAACAAGTATCCAAAGCGATCTCCAGTCGTACGACGATTCCTATTCTGGGCGGTATCAAATTCGACGTAAATCACCAAGGTGTAACGTTGACAGCAAGTGACACAGATATCTCGATCCAGTCGTTTATCCCGCTTGAAGAGGGAGACAAAAGTGTTGTTCAAGTAGAGCAACCAGGCAGCGTTGTTCTTCCAGCCAAATTTTTCGTAGAGATCATTAAAAAGTTGCCTTCCCAGGAAGTGCATATGGAAGTCAAAGAAAACTTCAACACGTTTATATCTGCAGGAGCAACGGAGATTCAACTTGTAGGTCTGGACCCGGAAGAGTTCCCGGTACTGCCAAGCATTGAAGAGAACCAAACAGTCTCCATTCCTGGAGATTTGCTGAAAAATATGATTAAACAAACTGTGTTCTCCATTTCCACCCATGAAACGACACCGATTCTGACAGGTGTACTCTGGAGTCTTGGTGACAACGAGTTGAAATTCGTGGCAACGGACCGTCATCGTCTTGCTACACGCTCGGCAATGCTGGATAATGCAGAGGGTATCCGTTTCAACAACGTCGTCATTTCTGGTAAAACACTGAACGAGCTGAGTAAAATCGTTCCTGACCAGAACACACTTGTGGATATCGTTGTCGCAGATAATCAGGTCTTGTTTAAAATTGACCGCGTATTGTTCTATTCCCGTATTTTGGACGGAACATATCCGGATACTTCTAGAATTATTCCAACGTCATACAAAACAGAACTTGTTTTGGACACAAAAAAATTAAGTGAATCGATTGACCGGGCTTATTTGCTGTCGCGTGAGGAAAAAACAAACATTGTGCGCATGCAGACGATGGACTCCGGCACGATTGAAATATCCTCCAGCTCCTCCGAGCTTGGTAAAGTACGAGAAGAGATCGAACCGGCTGAATTTACGGGTGATCCGCTTAAAATCTCGTTTAACTCCAAATACATGCTGGATGTACTGAAAGTGGTGGAAAGTGAGCAACTGATGATTGCCTTTACCGGTGTAATGAGTCCGATTATCCTGAAACCACTGGACGACAGTCAGAGCCTATACGTCATCCTGCCTTATCGGACGACCAACTAACGAAAGGAAGATCACACGATGAAGCAAGTATCGATTCGTACGGAATATATTAAGCTTGACCAATTTTTGAAACTCGCAGACTGCATCCCTACCGGAGGTATGGCGAAAGCCCTCCTCCAAGAAGGACTTGTTCGTGTGAATAAAGAGGCTGAAGAACGCCGTGGACGGAAGTTATACCCTGGGGATATCGTTGAGGTAGACGGAGAAGGAACGTTCGAAGTGGTTGCAGAGTAGAAAACAAGGTGCAATCCTGCTGCCTCCTGACGGACGGGATAAAAGGGAGGTTAACGCGTGTTTGTAAACAGCATAGAGTTGCAGCAATACCGCAATTATGAGCATCTGAAGCTGGATTCGTTTGGACCCGTCAATCTGTTGATTGGACAAAACGCTCAGGGCAAGACCAATCTGGCCGAGGCTATTTTTGTGCTGGCACTAACCAAGAGCCACCGCACCTCCCGAGATAAGGAATTGATCCGATTCGGGGAAGAACGGTCAAGGCTCACCGCCGAGGTCGACAAAAAATACGGAGCAGTTAAGCTGGAACTGTCTTTATCACAGCAAGGGAAAAAGGCAAAGATTAACGGTCTGGAGCAGCGTAAATTAAGCGATTTTGTCGGTTCTCTCAATGTGGTGATGTTTGCCCCTGAAGATCTCGAGATTGTCAAAGGCACACCGGGGGTACGCCGCCGGTTCCTTGACATGGAGATCGGGCAAGTGGCTCCAGGTTATCTCTATCATCTGCAGCAGTATCAGAAGGTGCTGGTGCAGCGGAATAATTTGCTCAAGCAACTGTGGGGAAAAGGGGATTCGGCTCAAGCGATGCTGGAGATCTGGAACGAACAGCTTGCAGAGCACGGTGTTAAAATCGTCAAAAAAAGGAAACAATTCATAAAGAAACTTCAAAAATGGGCAGAAACGATCCATCAGGGGATTACTGGAGGTGGAGAAGTCCTGCGTCTGGCCTACCTTCCTTCCTTCAGCGAAGCCGCTGAGGAAGATGAAGCTGTCTTAATGGAGCAATTTATGATAAAATTATCACAAATGAAAGAGCAGGAGATTCGCCGAGGCACAACGCTGAGTGGGCCACATCGGGATGACCTGTCCTTTTTCATTAACGAACGGGAAGTACAAACGTACGGCTCTCAGGGGCAGCAGCGCACGACAGCGTTGTCTCTTAAGCTTGCGGAGATTGAACTGATTCATGAAGAGATCGGAGAATATCCGGTTCTGTTGCTGGATGACGTATTATCCGAACTCGATCCTTTTCGTCAGACCCAGCTGATCGAAACATTCCAAAGCAAGGTACAGACTTTTATTACTGCTACGGGAATTGAGAGCCTGAACGTTGACAAGCTTAAAGACGCTAGTATCTATCACGTTCATGCCGGACAGGTGGAACGCTAAGGAGTGAGGGCTTATGTACATTCATCTGGGCGGTGAAAAAATCATCCGTTCTTCTGAGTTGGTTGCTATTTTTGATATATCGATTGAGAAATCCTCAAAAATATCCAAGCAGTATGTTACACATGCCGAACAGGAGAAAACCGTTGAACATATCGGTGAAGAGGAAGCAAAGTCCATTGTGGTGACGAAAAACATTGTGTATTACTCACCGATCTCCTCTGCCACGCTTAAGAAGCGTGCTCACCATTTTCCTGATCTATAGCGGATATTCAAGAGAAAACTCCTATGTCTGCTAATATTCTTAAGTTAACGCATATTCAAGATATTGAATCTATAGAAGTAGGTGAAAGGCATGTCTATGAATCAACCGTCATATGATGCGAATGAAATTCAGGTCCTTGAAGGACTGGAAGCCGTACGTAAACGTCCGGGGATGTACATCGGTTCCACCAGTGCCAAAGGTCTGCATCATCTGGTCTGGGAAGTAGTGGACAACAGTATCGATGAAGCGCTGGCGGGTTACTGTGATCATATCGAAATCAGTATCCATGAAGACAACAGCGTAACCGTTGTGGATAATGGACGGGGTATTCCAGTTGGCGAACATGCCAAAATGAAACGTCCAGCTCTGGAAGTCGTTATGACTGTTCTCCATGCAGGGGGTAAATTCGGCGGAGGCGGGTATAAGGTATCCGGTGGTTTGCATGGTGTAGGTGTATCCGTTGTCAACGCACTCTCTGAGAAAGTGGTCGTCACTGTAAAACGGGATGGTCATATCCATCAGCAGGAATACCGCCGCGGTGCTCCGCAATATGACCTCAAAGTGATCGGTACAACAGACGAGACAGGAACGACTGTAACGTTCCATCCCGATCCTGAAATTTTTACAGAAACGACTGTATATGACTACGAAACATTGCTTACACGTGTCCGTGAGCTGGCTTTCTTGAACAAAGGCATTGGTCTAACGTTAACGGATGAGCGTACTGGTGCAACCAATTCCTTCATGTACGAGGGAGGGATCATTGAGTATGTATCTTTCCTGAATCAAAAGCGTGAAGTGCTGCATGAGAATCCGATCTACGTTGAAGGTTCGCGGGATAACATTCAGGTGGAGGTTGCACTGCAATACAATGACAACTACACCGAGAATATTTATTCCTTTGCCAACAATATCAACACCCATGAAGGTGGAACGCACGAGTCCGGTTTTAAGAGTGCACTTACACGGATTATTAATGACTATGCCCGTAAAGCGGGTGTAATCAAGGATAGCACCGGCAATCTGTCTGGTGACGATGTGCGTGAAGGTCTGACGGCCATTATTTCGGTCAAAATCCCGGAACCGCAATTCGAAGGACAAACGAAAACAAAGCTCGGAAACAGTGAAGTACGTGGTATTGTGGAGTCTTTGTTTGCAGAGAAGCTGCAGGAGTTCTTGGAGGAGAATCCTTCCGTATCCCGTCGTATTTTGGAAAAAGGATTGCAGGCTGCCCGTGCCCGTGAAGCGGCTCGTAAAGCTCGTGAACTGACACGCCGTAAAGGCGCGCTTGAAGTCAGCTCGCTGCCGGGTAAGCTGGCGGACTGTTCATCCAAAGATGCATCCATCAGTGAATTGTACATCGTCGAAGGGGACTCTGCCGGCGGTTCAGCCAAACAGGGTCGTGACCGTCACTTCCAAGCGATTTTGCCGCTTCGTGGTAAGATTCTGAACGTGGAAAAGGCACGCCTTGACCGTATTCTGGGCAATGCCGAGATTCGTGCGATTATCACAGCGATGGGAACAGGGATCGGCGATGATTTCGACATTTCCAAAGCACGTTATCACAAAATTATCCTGATGACCGATGCCGACGTTGATGGTGCCCATATCCGGACACTGTTGCTGACATTCTTGTATCGTTACATGCGCAAAATCATTGAGGCTGGTTACGTATATATTGCACAGCCACCACTCTTCAAGATTGAGCGTAACAAAGTCATTCGTTATGCAGGCTCCGAGAAAGAGCGTGACGAGATTATCGCTTCCTTGGGTGAGAACGCCAAGTTCAACATTCAGCGGTACAAAGGTCTGGGCGAGATGAATGCCGGACAGCTGTGGGAAACCACGATGGACCCGGAAAGCCGTACGATGTTGCAAGTATCGATTAGCGATGCGATGCTCGCGGATGCCATGTTCGACACCTTGATGGGAGATAACGTCGAACCTCGTCGTGACTTCATCCAGGAGAATGCAAAATACGTGAAAAACCTCGATATTTAACGAGTTGCGAAGAGGCGCCTGTGAGGGCGCCTTTTTTATATTATGAGAGGCTATGCGCTTATTTATCTGACTGTCCGTCGTTTAACGGCTGAAGCTTGCGCTTTGGAAGCTTTAGAAGTTGCCTTTTTCGTTTTGCCCTTTTTGGAGGGTAAGCGTCCATAAGCAATGGCATAACGTTTGATCTTACGATAAGCCGCCTTATCTGGAAGCAGACCGAAGGCGTAGATGCCTGGCAGTGTATTAACCTCCAGGATCCAGGGCCGCCCGTGGTCATCCAAAGCGATATCAATCCCGATCTCTTTGAGTCTGGGAAAAGAACTTTGCAATTGGACAGCAGTATGAATACCGAGGCGGCGCAATTCGTGCTCAAGCTTTTGATATCCTTCCCTTTTGAGTTGCGGGAGTACAAGTTCTTCAAAGGTGGCCAGACGGCCGCCTCCGTGGATATTGGTAATGATTTTACCTGGTGCAGCAACCCGTCCCAGTATACCTGTCGTTTCCCAGCTGTGCTGTGGGTTCTTCTGGGTTAATACACGCAGGTCAAAAGGTAATCCCCCATGTGTCATCAGCGGAATGCCCTGTTGAATAATGTAGTCACGTTTCTGAATACGTTCGTTCAATGCGTTCTCAAGTTCTGTGAGCGAATGAAAGACTCGCTCTTCTGTTCCATGTTGCAGATGATAGGTCGTCAGATCGGACATGGTTGGAGGATTAAGATCTGAGTCTACCGAATCGGGTGAGGTGGATTCATCGGGAGCTTCATCACTTGTGGATTCGGTTGTTGAATCTGCGGAACGAGGGACTTCTATTGAGGTGCGAACTGTCCTTACCCGCATCACCCCATTACCGTAAGTTCCCCGGTCGGGCTTAATAAAATTTGCTGGGAATAACTCGGTCATTCGTTCTAGTGTTTGCGAGCTATATTTTCGGGTCACTGGTATATATTCATTGACATGACGACTGCGTTGCAAAATGGCCGTTTTAGTCCATTTGCTGGAGACACGCTGGATACTCATGTGCATCAGTCCTTTCTTGGTTTTGATCCGTTGTGCTGAGGGACATTATGCAGAAAATCAAAGGACAAGAGATGATTTCAGTGGTATAATAGAGGAATATGGCGATTTGTGCTGTCAGCCAATAAAATTGCAGTTTGATTGCCACGCGGGAACGGCTCTAGCCTTGATTGGACAGTACATATGCCGCTTTTCTAGCATTGTATGTGCAATTGCAGAGGAAGGCAGGGCGAACCCCCAGACACGCTCAAGTTCCCGGAAGAAAGGCTATTGCCCAGCGGACGTTTAATTGTGTAACTTTTGTGAAAGTAATATAATAAAGAGTAGCGTTCTTGCGCGGTTTTAGCCTTGTTAGGCTTTTCACATATATTAATTTTTTGGAAATGATTGATTTGGAACGTTTGTTGAAGGACAAGAAGGAGGTCCAGCATGGCGGAAGAAATGAACTCGCAGATTAAAGATCGGGATATTGGCGTCGAGATGCGTGAATCGTTTATGGATTATGCGATGAGCATCATTGTGAGCCGTGCCCTGCCAGATGTGCGTGATGGATTGAAGCCGGTTCACCGGCGTATCCTGTACGCAATGTCGGAGCTTGGCATGACACCTGATAAACCACATAAAAAATCAGCCAGAATCGTCGGCGAAGTTATCGGTAAGTATCACCCGCACGGTGACTCTGCCGTTTACGAGACGATGGTACGGATGGCTCAAGACTTCTCCCTGCGTTACATGCACGTGGATGGTCACGGTAACTTCGGTTCAGTCGATGGCGATATGGCTGCAGCGATGCGTTATACTGAGGCACGTTTGTCCAAAATTGCAATGGAAATGCTCAGAGATATCAACAAAGATACGATTGACTTCCAACCGAATTATGATGGTGAAGAAAGTGAACCCGTTGTTCTGCCGTCTCGTTTTCCTAACTTGCTTGTTAACGGGGTCGGTGGGATCGCCGTAGGTATGGCTACCAATATTCCCCCTCATAATTTGGGCGAGGTTATTGACGGCGTACAGGCCATGATCCAAAATCCAGACATTACATCCATGGAATTGATGGATTATATTCAGGGGCCAGACTTCCCTACTTCCGGTTATATTCTGGGACGCTCAGGCATTCGTCAGGCTTACCAGACTGGACGCGGATCGGTAACGATGCGTGCCAGAACGAATATCGAGGAGAACAACAACAAAGCTCGAATCGTTGTTACAGAGCTTCCGTACCAGGTGAATAAAGCCAGGCTCGTAGAGAAAATTGCTGAGTTGGTTCGTGACAAAAAGATCGATGGCATTACCGACCTTCGTGATGAATCTGACCGTAACGGTATGCGGATTGTGATAGAGCTTCGCAGGGACGTTAACCCTGGGGTTGTACTGAACAATCTGTACAAGCATACATCGATGCAGTCCACGTTCGGCATTAACATGCTGGCAATTGTAAATAAAGAACCGAAGATTTTGAATCTGCGTGAAGTGTTGTATCACTATTTGCAGCATCAGATCGAGGTTATTCGTCGTCGTACACAATTCGAACTGAGAAAAGCGGAAGCTCGTGCTCACATTCTGGAAGGTTTGCGTATTGCATTGGATCACATCGACGAGATTATTACGTTGATCCGTTCATCCAGCAATACAGATGCCGCTAGAGAAGGTTTGATTGAGCGTTTCTCACTCAGTCATGACCAGGCGCAGGCGATTCTGGATATGCGTCTGCAACGTCTGACAGGTTTGGAACGTGAACGGATCGAGAACGAGTACAACGAATTGATGGTCAAAATCAGCGAGTATCGCGAAATTTTGGCTAATGAGCATCTTGTACTTGAGATTATCAGTACAGAGCTACAAGAGATCCGTGAGCGCTTTGGTGACGATCGCCGCACCGAGATCACGGTTGGGGAAGAGAGTATTCTGGATGAGGATCTGATTCCACGCGAAGAAGTAATCATCACGATTACCCATACGGGTTACGTTAAACGTCTGCCTGTATCTACCTACCGTAGTCAAAAACGCGGAGGACGTGGTGTTGTAGGGATGGACACGAAGGATACTGACTTTGTCGAGCATCTTTTCGTAACCAACTCTCACAATTACCTGATGTTCTTCACGGATAAAGGTAAAGTATACCGGTTGAAAGCCTACGAGATTCCGGAGCTTGGACGGACAGCGCGCGGGACACCGATTATCAATCTGATTCAGATTGAGCAGGGAGAATCCGTCAATGCGGTTATTCCGGTACAGGAATTCGAGAGCGACAAGTATCTGTTCTTTGCAACACGTCAGGGTGTAGTGAAGAAAACGCCGCTTGAAGATTACACCAATATCCGTAAAGGTGGTCTCATCGGGATTTCCTTGCGTGATGATGACAGCCTGATTGATGTGAAACTGACGGACGGGCAGCAAGAGATTATTATGGGTACAGCTCATGGAATGTCTATTCGCTTCTCGGAAGGTAATGTGCGTTCTATGGGACGTAGCGCTACCGGGGTTAAGGGTATCACGCTTGATGATCAGGATGCAGTTATCGGTATGGATGTCGTAGATTCTGATTTGGATGTTCTGATCGTTACAGCCAAAGGATACGGTAAACGGACTCCAGTTAGTGATTACCGGATGCAAACCCGTGGCGGTAAAGGGATCAAGACGATCAATGTTACCGAGAAGAATGGTGCTGTTGTCAGCCTCAAAATGGTTAAAACCGAAGAGGATCTGATGATTATCACATCCAGTGGTACATTGATTCGGATGAGCATGGATGGCATCTCAACCATGGGTCGTTATACACAGGGTGTGAAGCTGATTCATATCCGTGAGGAAGACGCTGTGGCTACCGTGAGCCGCATCGATAAAAATGAAGAAGAACCCGACGAAGATAACATTGAAGCAATGGAAGCTGGGGTGTCTTCTCTTACAGAGTCAAATCTGGAAGAGAACATGACATCTGAGGCCGAAGCTGATGTTCAAGGTGATGATTCAGGTTCGGAAGAATAACATAGGTATCTTGTTTATCAAATCGTTCAGAAGATTGGAACAGGATAGGAAAGGCTCCCTTTATGGGGGCCTTTTTGATATGTACAGATGAAATGATGGAAGCTTCAAAATCTAGGATGTACAGCCTGTTTTCTGAGTAATATAATGGGAAATAACATGAGAAACCGGGACTATGGTCTTGTATTGTCATCATCTTAAGAAGAACGATGAGTGAGGGGAATCACTATGGGATTAATTACCCTGTCAGAAGTCAAACCAGGACTGAAGTTGGGAAGTGATGTGCAGACGTTGCGTGGCAATGTGTTGCTTCAAAAGGGTAAAATTATTTTACCCAAAGATATGGAAGTCCTCAGGGCGTTTATGATTCATCAGGTAGATATCGAACAAGACAGGACAGGAACTAGCAGTGGTGGTTCCAAAGGAGCAACTGGACCCGGCGGAGCATTAGGAACAGCCGTCGCTGAGAAGAATGGTGATCGGACAAGTACAATGGTTTCAGCTCCGGTTATTACGCTTCAGGACGAATACGAGAAAATGGTTACGTTGACTAAAAACGCCTTTCTCTCCTCATTGGCTGCCGAATTGCCCGTTTATGAGTTACGGACACAACTTGAGGCTCTGTTCATGCATCTCAAGCAATATAATGTGCTCACCTTCACTCCACGCAATATGAAAGAGCATGATTATGTATATCACCATGCCGTGCTGAGCGCAATTACATCCTATCAACTGGCTCAGTGGATCGATCTTCCCTCCAAGGATTGGATGCAGGTTGCCTTTGCTGGATTGTTCCATGATATCGGTAATAACAAGGTTGATCCGCAGATTCTTCATAAACCTTCTTCTCTAACAGCCGAGGAGCAGGAGGAAATCAGGCAACACAGTAAATATGGTTATCAGATTCTTAAACAGGCTAAAGCGATTAATGAGGGTGCAAGACTCGCAGCACTGCAGCATCATGAAAAAGTGGATGGATCGGGTTATCCCCTGCAACTTACCGGTACGCAGATTCATATCTATGCCAAAATCGTAGCTATTGCAGATATTTTCCATGCAATGACCCTGGAGAAGGTCTATCGAAAGGCTCAATCTCCATATCTGGTGTTGGAACAAATTCAAAGCGAGGCATTTGGTAAGCTTGAACCTTCTATTGTGAATGTGTTTGTACAGCGCTCCACTCAAATTCATAATGGGATTCGGGTAAAACTGAGTAATAGCCAAATTGGGGAAATTATCTTCTCGGATCGAAATCATCCTACACGGCCAATGGTATCTGTAGAAGGATCGATTATCAATCTAATGCAACAAAGACAGTTATATATACAGGAAGTACTCGGTTGAATACGTATCTAGATTTATAGGTGGGAAGACCTTCTCATAACGAGAGGGTCTCCTCTTAATTTTTAATTAGTCGTTCATAGATCATCGTTTATAAGTAAATTTAGTGATTATATGAGCCAACTAAAGTTAAGTTTCAAGATATGATATGAATTTAGAAAAAAAACTTGCATTCAACTTCTATACATGGTATATTCTAATTCCGGCCAAGAAAACACAATTAACACGGTGCGGCAAGCAGTGAATTAAGAAAGCTTCGAAAGAAACTTCAAAAAAAGCTTGCAAAGTTGGTTCGGAAGTGATATGATATAAAAGTTACTGATGCGAATGAGTAAAGGTAACTAAACAAGTTTGATCTTTGAAAACTGAACAACGAGTGAGTAAACATTCTGCTTGCAGAATGACGTGAAGGTTTTTGGTACATGCCATCTGGCTGTATGAAAACTGGAACACAAATGAGATTTTTAATCTCGTCAGATTCAAAATGAGCTTATCGCTCTTTTCAATAACTTTATTGGAGAGTTTGATCCT
>NZ_RIAS01000020.1 GCF_003719335.1 Paenibacillus amylolyticus | reverse complement strand
ATACGAGAAGGATGCACTGGCAGTGGCTGTTCTAAGGATTTCTTCATAGATGTTGTCCAGCTTCGTCGGTTCAATATGTGAACTGCCGCCGCCCTGGTAGCGCGGGTGCTGTGCAAATGCTCCGATAACTGCAATGGAATCTTCGGTGTTTAGAGGAAGAATGCTCTCCTCATTCTTGAGCAGAACCATGCATTCACTTGCAATTTTTCTGGCCAATTGGTGTTGTGCCTCTACATCAACTGATGCTGATTTCCGCTGGTTGTCTACAGCTTTGAATATAAGTGACAACAATCTCTCAACAGATCGATCCAGCACCTCTTCGCTCAGCTTTCCCGATTGAACAGCTTCAATAATTTTCTTGCTTCCCACACCGTTGCTGGAAGGCATTTCCAGTTCTAGACCGGCAGCTAGTCCCTGATCCCGTTCATTGACAGCTCCCCAATCCGACACCACTACGCCTGAAAATCCCCATTCATCCCGGAGAATTTCAGTCAGCAACCGGCTGTTTTCGGAACAAAAATCACCATTTACTTTGTTATAAGCGGCCATGACGGTCCATGGCTCTGCCTCTTTCACTGCATGTTCAAAGCTCGCAAGATAAATTTCCCGTAGAGTCCGTTCATCCACCACTGCATCGACAGACATACGCTTATATTCCTGGTTGTTTACAGCAAAATGTTTGATAGAAGTACCCACGCCTTGGCTTTGTACGCCTGAAATATAGCTAGCTGCCAAAGTCCCTGATAAATAAGGGTCTTCAGAAAAATATTCAAAATTTCGGCCACACAGCGGGGAACGCTTGATATTCACGCCAGGCCCCAAAATAATCGAAATATCCGCTGCTTGTGCTTCTTGTCCGAGTGCTGTCCCCATTGTATGGGCGAGTTCACGATTCCACGATGAGGCAACTCCACTTCCGGATGGGAAGCAAGTAGCTGGTATACTTTTGTTTATACCTAGGTGGTCCGCACTCCCGTCTTGTTTTCTAAGTCCGTGAGGGCCATCTGACATCATAATAGAGGGAACCCCAAGACGGTCAATGGAATTCGTATTCATGAAATCTTTACCTGAGCAGAGTTCTGCTTTTTCTTCTAATGTCATTTGCTTGATCATTTCTTGTAAATTTCGTTCCATTAATATTCCTCCAACCTTAATGTTATCGCTTACTTATATAAGGATAGATGAATCTACTCATCAAATATGGTAATATAATTATTTTTTTAGAATTAATCAACTGAATCGTATCGAATAAGATCATTTTCTCCAAAAATCCATCACTAATGACTCCATACGTTCATGTTTCTGTTCAAGCGGGAGCGTAATACTGAAACTCCCCCCACTTGAAAACAGCGTTCTGCATAACAAATCTTTATGCAAGCTCCGTCGCCCATAAATATCGTATACTCCTCATCCGAGTGATCAGAAATCGCATCGTCTACCTATGCCACCCAGTCTGCTTTCCTGGTTGCGAGATCGGCATGTTTGCATTTCTCTGATGTCGTCATAAGCTCTCCTTCATCTCAGATTCCGATGAATTCCGCCAATCCATTAAGATGCTGAATTCGCCGTTCTCTTCTCCTCTTACTATTTGACCATTCGGCAAAACAATCGTGCATGAGATTTGCTCTGGCCAAGTGGCATGCATGCGAAATGTAGAATCGACAAGCTGCCATTGTACGGAAACCATGCCTTTAGAGGTCATTGCACACCCTTCAGCGTGGGAAAGGCGGTCGATTTGCGGACTTATTTTTATCTTCTCGCAGCCTGGGGCAGAGGGCTGAATCCCTAACGTTTCTGTTGTATATTCATAAATAGGCACGGAGCCCCAAGCGTGAGCATCGCTGCGCTTGCTTACAGTATCTTCCATCCACGTTGTTAGCCCTTCACACGCCATTTGCCGCCATGGAGCCAGTAAATCATATACTTTATCGTACAAACCAACTAAAGAAAGCGCACGGAACTGGTAGATGGACATCGCGAATGAACAGGGTACGAAGTCCGGGCATTCGATCGAGTGAAGGATTGCATGCCTGGCCTCTCTTCCTGTCAACGTTCCACTTAGCACAGCCCAAATTTGGACATGTTGGCTGAAAAGCTCCAGTCCGGGGCCGTCGGTAAGACAGCCAGGGCGGCTTATCGACATGCAGTTTTCCTTAACAGCTAGCTGCATGCGTTCGGCTCGATCAAGATACTCCTTCGCAACGCTCCTTCTATCAGTAAAAGCAGCAAGCTCAGCAGCTCTTTGCAGTGCGTAAGTATACATTAGACAATAAACCGTCAGCGGGCCTTGGCGGGCTGCGTCAGGGACGCCATATTCTTCCTTCCATTTATCAGCCCAGTCTACAAAGGACCAATACCGAGGGTTCATCTTACCGATCAGACCGCTTGTCTCAATCTGCCGATGGAAATAACCGAGTATGGCATCTACACCAGGCAGGTATTGCTCAACAAGTTTCCGGTCTCCCGCAAACATCATGTGGTCATGCAGCATGTAAATCCAATATAATGAAAATCCTGGTATGACTTGGGTTGATACACTAGGATATCGGGACTGTGTTAATCCCTCCGGAAGCAAGGAACTGTAAAAATCAAATAAAGTTCTGCGGGCAAGCCTGTCATCGCCAGATAGAATATAGGTGAACTGGATTTGGGAGCGGGTATCCATCACATATTGAAGCTGCTCATAATACGGACAATCTTCGTATGTTTCATGCATGCATCGTTTAAGCGTTCTGACGCTAATATCCCATAAAGCAGTTTCTTGAGGATCTGAAGAACGATATTGGGCGATGACATCAAGCGGGTAACCTGTCTCTCTATAAGAAAATTTACGAAGCGTTAATGGTGCTTCTCCTGTCCTGATTTCAACTCTGACATAGCGGAATGTCCGGAACCAGAAAGGTTCATATTTCTCTATAAATTCCTTTCTTTCCTGTTCCATGCCACTAGGTCTATAAATATCCAAATCACCATATAAATCTCCATTTGTACTGTCCGTCCGATCCCCTTTGTCGCGTATCCAAGGGACTGATATGGGCGGATTCTCATAACATTCGGCGCACAACAGCTTAATTTCACTCCCTTGACCTCCGGACAAATCCATCTCAAGGTAACCTGTAGTCAGCTCTCCGGCGTCAAAATCTATCGTTATAACTGAATGAGGTGCGATCGTTAACGAGCGGTCATACGTCACCAGTTCCAACCAGTCAGGCTTGCTTCCTTTTTCCGAGAGTCGGGAAATACCAACAAACCGGCGTTCAGTTTCATAGAGAGGAGGAATGGGACGTTTTCTTAACTCCCACGGTTTTAGTTCCCCATGAACGATATCGAATACATATCGGGAGGCCTTCTCCCACTTTTCTGGAACATAGCCTGCTTCTGTCCATCCAAAAGGACGCTTGAATCCGTCAACAGCTTCCGAAATTCCGAGAAATTGAGTATATACGCCTTGAGATAAAGTAATCGCCTCATCCTTAATACATTCCCAGGATTCATCGGTATGTGCAGCTGCAGCCTGAGTATTCTGCTCATCTCTGATGACAGCATGCACATACAGCCCGGCAAGCCGCGTACGCCATACAGACTGATTTCCACCGCCTGTATAGGGATAACGCAGCACCTGAGCAGCAAAAACGTTTATGCCTTCTTTCAGGTATTCTCCAATCTCAACTTCCTCATAATGCCATGTGAACCGGTCCCCTTTGCAAGGTCCCCGGCTTACTGGTATACCATTGACATAAAGCAGATAACGGCTGTCAGCTGAAATACGAAGCGCACAGTTATGCCTGCCTTTTCGAAGTTCAAATGTTTTTCTAAAATAGACAAATCCGCCTCCCTTAGCTTCATTTTCTTCCTTCCAATGAGGGTGCCATATCCAGCTTGCCTCTTCTTCCCAATCAGGACGCATAAGTGACCTCCTTTTTGCAGATAGATTACTCTTTTACACTTCCTGAAGCGACTCCTGAAATAATTCGTTCCGAAAAGATGAAAAATAATAGCAGAACCGGAATGGTTGCAATGACGGAAGTTGCCAGTGCTTTATCCATATTAAGCAGAATATTGGATGTATACTTCATAACTGCCAGCGGTATTGTCTTGACTGCGTCGTCTTGAAGCATAATTAACGGCAGGAAAAATTGGTTCCAGATATTAACGGACAATATAATGCACAGACTGACGATTACTGGTGAAGCAAGCGGAAACATAATTCGGTAAAAAATTCTCCATTCTCCGGCGCCGTCTATTCGTGCGGATTCGGCCAGAGCGTCCGGCAAGCCGGCAAAGAAATTCGTGAGCATCAGTACAGCCATTGATAATCCCGCTGATAACACCAGAATTACGCTCCACGGAGAATTAATCAGTCCAAGATTCTTGATAATCAAAAATACGGGAACCACACCGAGCTGGACAGGGAACATGAGACCGATCAAAAAATACAGCATTACACCTTGCTTAAACTTAAAGGAGTAACGACCTAAACCATAAGCAACCATGGAGGCTAAGGCTACAATGATGATGATTGTCATCATGAGGATAAATACGCTGTTCCAGATATTGACGCCGAAATGCTCGTTGCGAAAAACTTTGACATAGGATTCCAATGTAAAGGACTTGGGCCAGCCCAGTGTATTTGACAGTACATCCTGCTTGGTGCGAAATGAGTTCCATGTAAGATACCCAAGGATGAGTAAGGTGAAGGAAGAGTACACCCAGAGGATCAGCTTCGTTACATACAGCTTTTTGACATCAGCCATGATCATTTCTCCTCCTTATAAGTGAATCTTAGCTGAATCAAAGCAACCACAAAGATGATGGCAAACATTACGACGGCAATGGTAGTCCCCATACCTACGGAGTTTGTGCTTACCGTTCCTCCCATTGCGCCGGTCGTTCCGAAAGTAATTCTGTAGAAAAACAGTGTCATCACATCCATCGAATTGTTAATACCGCCGCTCACCCCTCCCAGCAAATAGCTGAAATCAAATAAGGTCATGGCAGCGATATAACTGATCATAGCAATATTTACAATACTGGAACGGATCTGCGGTATAATGACCGAGAAGAACCGTCTCCAGTAGCCGGCTCCGTCCAAATAAGAAGCTTCCATCACTTCGTCGGACAGCATCTTCATGGCTGCCACGAAGTAGATCATACTGAAGCCTACACCGGCCCAAGCATTCATAATGAACAAGGTAAGGACCTCGTAGCCCGGAACCCCTAACCAATTTCGAGCATGTTCCCCTAACCCGATTAGCTGGAGAAATTCATTGAAAATACCGATATTCTGGTCAAAAACAAGCGTAGCCAGAAATACGATAACGCTAGTGGTAATAAACTGCGGAGCAAAGATCATTGTTTGAAAAAAACGGTAGCCTTTTACACGTGTATAAATTACATAGGCAAAATAAAGCTGAATAGGAATCAGCAGTCCGACGTTAAGCACGACCAATATAACATTGTTCTTAAGCGCATTTAAGAACTGCCGTTTTAATTCCGAATTAGTGAACAATTCAATATAATTATTAAAGCCTACAAACACCTTCTCACTAAAACCGTTTGACTGAAACAGACTAAGCTGGGCAGCTGAGAAAATGGGATAGATCACGAAAATAGAATACAGAATAAAACCGGGCAATATGAACCACAAATAAGGTTTCTTTCCAAGCCACTGCAACACCTAGATCGCCTCCAAATGATTTGGACGGTTAAGCAGCTCGGCTTAACCGTCCCAAAATCGTTCTGATTATTTTGTGCGGAGCAGCGCTTCTTCCAGCATTTCTGCAGCTTGCTGACCATCAATATGAGAGGTCAACAGTTGCGGCATTACTTGCTGAAGGAAGATATCATTCAACTTGATCTCTTCTGTTGATATGTTAGTTAATACGGAATAAATATTATGACCCAGGGAATCAAACGCACTCAATTCTTTGACTCCCTCATCTCTAGGCGTGATATCCTGCAGGGCCGGCACCATACCTGTTTCATCCTCAAACAGCTGTTGAGCTTTTTGGCTGGATAGAAACTTTACATATTCGACCGCTTCTTCCGGATGCTTGGTTCCAGCAGATACGGCAAAAGTGGTCGCATTACTGAAGCTTTGCGGAGCAATGCGTTCACCAGATACTGTCGGGATATAAAATCTGCCGAGGTTTATTCCAGCGCCTACGAAGGTTGGATCATTCCAGGTACCATCTGCCATCATTGCTGTCCTGCCGTTAGTAAATGCCAACTGGGCACCGGCATTGTCTACAGAGGCCAAATCCTTGGTGAAATAACCTTTGTCGGCGAACTCTCTGATCGTTTGGAATACCTTAATTATGCTTGGATCTTTGAAAGAACCAGTCCCCTCATTAATCTTGCTTAATGCTTCCTCAGCGGTAGCAGGCATTAGCGCAAAGGCAAGCCAAGCCCGTTCGAATTCAGCTTTACCGGGAACACTGAAAGGTGTGATTCCCTTATCCTTTAATGCCGCGACCAACGTCACGAACTCATCTAACGTTGCCGGAGCCTGCAAACCTTCCTTTTCAAAAATGTCCTTATTATAATAAATCAACTGGGAGTCCATAAAGGCCGGAGGCGAGGAATATAGTTTTCCGTCCACCTTCGCGTATTCCATGAGGTCTTCCTCGAAACGGCTGGTATCGAGTCCGTAATCATCCAGATCAAGCAATGCACCGCTCTGCACATACAGCTTCATTTTAGGCGTCTTGTTTCCTTGAACATAGAACACATCCGGCAGCGAGTTGCTCTTAACAGCCGTATCGATCGCTGTCTCTGACCCTGAGAATTGAAAGTTTAATTTGATATTCGGATGTTCTTCTTCAAATGCTTGATTGATTGCGGTAAATCCCGACTCAAACGATGATTGGTTAGACTGGTCTCCCCACACGGTTAATTCCACTTGTTTTTCAGTTCCGGCTTTGCTGCCTTGATCGGGTGAAGAACTGTTTGTGTTGTCGCCACATGCTACCAACAGCAAGACGGAGACACCTGTCACTGCAAGAAGTGCTTTTCTGAATAACCCCTTTTTCATTTTTTATTTCTCCCTTCGTGTCTGACGGTTTGTAAGCATGTAATAATCATAGTTCACAAAATAAAGCGTTTCCATGAACAAGTTTTTGTTTATGATTCCATATTATTCGATAGTTGCATTTCATTTAGGGCAAAAAACCGGAACAGTGATGTCCCGGTTGATCGTCATTCCATATTATTAGATGAACATTCCATTTATTTAGTTGAGAAGCCAGTCGAGTTTCTGAATTCAGAAACGGTCATTCCGGTAACTTTTTTAAACACCTTCACGAAATAATTCGAGTTTGGATATCCCACACGGGAAGCTACCTCTTCAGCAGAAAGCGAGTATCGCTTCATGAGATCTATAGATTTACGGATACGAACCTGGGTTAGGTATTCAAGAAACGTCATTCCCATTTCCCGGCTAAATCGATGACTGAAATAATGAATGTTTAAGTTCACTAAGCTTGCGGCATCCTCAAGCCGAATGCTTTGGGCGAAATGTGCTTCTACATAAAGAAAAACCGGCTCCAGCCATGTTTGCGATTTCATCCTAGCGGTGGCGGATAAGTCATTGAACCGTTTAATCGTCTGTAAAAAGCAGGACTTTAATTCGTCCCATGTTCGGATGGAATCCACTGAATAAAAGGGGAGGGTCATAAAATCGGACTTCTCTGTATCAATCAGCATATTCATGTTCGATGGATCATTTTGATAAATTTTAAGCATCCACTGGACCAAACGGAACGCAGTATCGGGAGAATAACGTGTCTCTAGTTCGCTGCCTACGGCGTCCAGCCACTTCGCCAACTCTTCCTCTGAAGCTGATTTCAATATGCTTATAAATTGCTGCTGCCATTGTTGAAACTTTATGTCTAGCTGCTCCTGAACAACATTTAGACTCGCATCAAAGCGGTACAAGCCTGGCCCATTGAAAAAGGATCGGTCAATCATTTGCTCTGCTTGGTTTCTTATCACTTTACACTTCTGAAAGATCAGATGATCAGACATACCGGCTGATACTGTAATGGCAAGATTCTGCTTCACTGTGTCCATCCATTCTTTTACCAGACCGGCCATCATCGTTGTTTCTTCCGGCTTTGTTTCTCGACTAAAGAGTAAGCCGTGAAAAAAGCCTTGATCAAAGCCCAGAGGAATTGCATGTGTCGTTTTATTCATAAGATCTTGCAGGAGAAAACCCAAGGCAGTCTGGTCATCATCGTTGTCTGAGTGATCCGTTGACCAAATACGAACAGCAACCCAACAAACGAAAGCCGCTTCTTTCAAAAGGTCTGTAAGCATAGGGTACTCTTTGTGAGAGAAATCGGCCGCAAAAGCAACAATACCCGGAAGTATTCTGGATTGTGTCATCAATCGCTGCCTTTCTTCATCCATGGCATTGGCCCGGCTCTGTCTAGCGCGAACCTTTGAGGAGAGTCTCTCTGATAATCGGGTCAGTGTTGAAATCAATTCATCTGGGTCGAACAGATGCTTTGGAATATAGTCTTGAACACCCAATTGGATGGATCTTCTTGTATATTCAAACTCTTCATAGCTGCTCAGGACTAAAATGATCATCTCTTTATCCGTCTCTCTAATTCGTCTTATCAATTCTAGACCATCCATTTCAGGCATTCGTATATCGGTCAGCAGCACTTCGGGGTAACCATCTGTAGAAAATGCCTCCCATGCCTCCTTGCCGTTCCGATAAACACCTTGTATTTCATAGCCATTTTCATGCCAGTCAATAATAGTCTGAAATCCAACCCGAACCAGGGATTCATCATCTACAATCGCAATTTTAATCATTTTCGTTTGGCCATCCTTCTTTCAAGATCGGAAGCTTTAATTCCACAGTAGTGCCTGCTCCCCGTTCACTCGTAATGTTCATTCCGTAGGCAGGGCCATAGAACATTTCAATCCTCTCTTTCACACTCAATAATCCGATGTGGCTTCCAGTTCCGCTGCTCATAACCTGCTGGATTTCATATAAGCGCTCTTGACCTATTCCGCTGCCATTGTCCCATACCCGAATGCTAAGCATCCCTTTCTCTGCTTTTGCCTCCAGACGAATCTGTCCTGAATGATCAATAGACGACAAACCATGAACTATAGCATTTTCTAAGAGCGGCTGAATCAAAAATTTAAGCAGTCGATACGGTTTCACCTCATCCTCCAGTTCGACCTGAAATATAAAGTTTTGGTGACGTACTTGTTGAATTTTGACAAATTCACGCATGACGTTAATTTCGTCTTCAAGCGAAACAAGTTCATTGGTGTCTCTGATCGAGTATCTCAACAGATTGCTCAAAGCATCAACAATCTCTTTTATATGGTCCTGTTTTCGTATCATGGCCATCCACCGGATGGTATTTAACGTATTGTAGATGAAGTGAGGAGAAAGTTGGTTTTGGAGCACTTTTAACTGCACCTGCCGTTTGCGTTCTTCACTGGCCTTCACTTCACCCAATAAATTGTAGATTTCATACATAACAGAAATAAAGGTTTCATTCAGCTGCGTAATTTCTCTGGCCCCCCTGAATTTAGTAAGGGAGTTAGGCTTCTCCCCGCGCAATCCTCTCCGCATATTGGCAAGAAGCCTCACGATCGGCAAAGCAATGTCGGTACGAATCAGGTAGGAGGCAACCAAACCAAGGACCAGACTTCCCCCGGCCAGCCAAGCTGCAAAAACACTCATTCGGTAGACGGTGGCATACACGGTATTTAGAGCATACTCCGCTGTAAGCGTCCATTCATTGTAATCAATACTTTGTTCAAGACGTAAAACTTCAGAAAATGTATCTTCCTGTATTACTTGTTCTTGAAGCAGCACTCTATCCGGACCGTTAAGGAAAAAAGCAGTATTGGAACCTGCCATAGCAGAGCTAAGAACGTCCCTGAATACATTAGAAGAAACAATAAGATAAAAATATCCTATAGGTCGGAAGTTCTCATCTTTAATGACACGCCCTAACCTGAAAGCACTTACATCATTATCTGTAGTATAACCTGACCTTACAGCATCCCAATAAGGTGCTCCGTTGGCTGTAACCGTATTTGACTTTCCTTTCTCACTTAAAGGCTCTTGTTCATCTTGGCCGATGATAAAGGTAGTGTTGTCAGTCATAAATACACATCCTTTGATACGGTTGCTGTCTAGTCCTCCAATGATCGGCAGCACACTTCGCTCCAGCTGCTGCTGCAGTTCGATTTTTTCAAATTCGTTATGGACCGGTTCAGACAGAATTGCTCCTATTTCATCTGAGGTTAGAATGTGCAGACTCACATTGTTATAGGTCTCTATGGTTGCTTCCAGTTTGTCTACAGTCAGGCTCGTAATCGAATCGGAATATGACTCGGCGTTGGTACGGATCGCAGCATTATAGTTCTGGGCTAAGAGACTTAGTCCAACGATAGAGGGGAGAACAAATAAGGGCAAATAAAACAGGACCAGCTTCTTGGTTAAACTCCATTTATTCCATCGGCGATTTAACCATTTGTATCCAGGTAGATAGGAATGGGATCTTCTCATGCCAGATTCTTCTATACCTCCTATGCTGCTCTTAAAGAGAGTAACAGCCCTTACCTGATTCATTTAAACAACCAAGCAGTTCTTTAAAGGTAGCATAGCCGAAAAGGTGCAGCCCGGCAACAAGGTATCTATGTCAGGATGTAGTTAGCTAAGCAACTGGAAAAAACAAAAAGCCGCTATAAGCGACTTTTCTATATTGACCTGATTAAATTAAACGTTATTTCAATTTGTTTTCTTCGGAAATAGCATCCATTAATATTTTCTTGGCTTTAGCGCCATGATCCGAGTAATCGAACATTGACATACTTCCCCACCCACTGTAATCTGGAGCCCAATAACGGATACCTATAAGCCCATGTGTTTTACCCCACTGAACCACATCATGATAGATTGCCGCTTGTCCTTCTTCATTATGCGGATATCCCTTGATCGTTTTTGACCATCCCGCATATGCGCCCTGCACTTCACCTGAAGGATAAGAAAACTCTGCGATAAATACAGGTATACCCACCTCTTTGTTAATGGCAGTAACTATTTTTTTATACATAACCATTTTGTCGATGTACACTCCTGGCGCGCTGGGATAAAAACTAATTCCAGCAGTATCAATAGGGAATCCATTTTCCTTTAATGTCTTGAAATACGTGACCGCTGTATTCACTGTTGTTACTACAGTGGCGATGTGAGTAGAAAACTTAACATTGCTTGAATCAAGACCTAAACTAGTGTAGGCCTCTTTAATCCCTTTAGCTACTGAAGTCATCTGCACCGCATTGTATTTCCAAATATTATTTTTCAACCAATTGGTTCCCATCACAGAATAGACATGTCTCATAAAGCCCGGAACTTTTTCCAACTTTTCGTTTACTGCGGTTTTCAACCCAATGCTTACCCCTGCAAAACCATAGTTTGCTTCGTTACCAAGGTTCCAGTTATCTACAGTGACGCCTGTTTTCAAAATTTCTGTTGCCACAAATTTCCCGTATGCTTCCAAGACAACGTTCATTTCATCCAAAGTTAATTCTTCCCAAGGCTTTCCATTTTGCAGAGCATATATCTCGGGATATTCCTCGAAATTAGGTGCTTGTTGCCGATCCATATCCATATAAGTGTAAGCCAGCATGATTTCAGGGTTCAAAGGTATATTTAATTTGGCTGCCATTTGAGCCAACTCTAATCCTTGCTCCAACGTATGGTAATTTGCATTTGAGTCTTCCTCACCATTTACGATATTATCTTCAGTAGGATATCGTTTAGTAGCAATTCTTGCGTACATTTCCGTAGCCCCTGATGAAATATACATCTTTTCTAATTCTTCTCGGTTTTTCGCAGTAACGTCTCCTGCTGTATACGTAGTATTCCCCGTCTTAAATTCATTTCCCGAAAACGGGCTTACCGAAAGCGCTACACGGAACTTCTCTGTAGTGGCAGCAGGTACATAATCTTTATCTTCCACATACACGGATAAATTTCTTACGATAATCCCTGTTATGATTAAAATAATGATAAGTAAAGAGATCATGATCTTTGTTCTTGTTTTCATTCGATTTAATACATACTTTAATTTATTCATGATGAAAAGTCTCCTTTTATGGATAATATGGGTATTATTGTATTAAAAAGTTTATCTGAGATAAACTTTTTAATATGTGCTTCTTCCACAAAAAGAATGGAAATTGTTAGCATAACCTGAGTTACAGAGACGAGAGGGCATCCATATTCGCCATATTTTAATTCTTCCCCTTTCACTTTTCTAAAATCCTCGAGCTACAAACCGAGCAACCTGTACCCCCATGATAACGAAAAAGAAAGAAAAAAAAATCGTACGAAAGGGCAAGCCCTTTATGTACGATGGGGCAACGGAATCAGCCCGAACTATTTGTGAGCATTTTTCAGTTTGCTTATAACTAAAAAGGATATTATTTGAATTTCTATGTATTTTTGTGATAGAGTTTCATTGGGGTTGATAGTTTGGATATCACATCGAAGTTTATCATATTAAAATCAGAGGTGGTGTTGGAAAGATGTATTCAGAACATAGCAGTATCGTCATTCATGAGATATCAAAGTTACAAAGTCCTGAACAATTATGGAGCCCCTATGATTGGTACCACGATATGATTGTCAATAATCCGATATATTATGATGAGAAGCAGAACGTCTGGAACGTATTTCGCTATGATGATGTGAACAGGGTGCTTAGTGACTTCAAACTATTTTCAAGTATACGGAAAAGAAGTGTGTCACCTATTCCACCAGTTATTACACGTGTAGATATCAATTCTACCGATCCTCCTATTCAACGTGATATACGCAAGCTGGTATCCAGTGCCTTTACCCCAAGAAGCCTAAAGGAGTGGGAACCAAGAATAAGGGGCATTGCTAAAGAATTAATAGATAATATGAAACAGATGAATAAGCCCGACATGATCAGTGATCTTGCCGTTCCGTTTCCCGTCACGGTCATTTCTGATTTGTTAGGCACACCACGACAAGATCTTCATTATATTAAGAACTGGTCCGATATTTTGTTTTTCCCTAATTCAGAGGTCGATGTTACGGATCAAGCCAAAAGAAAATACCGTGCGATGTCGGAGTTCAACGAATATTTGCTTCCCATTGTTAAAGAAAAACGTCAAAATCCTGAGCAGGATATTATTTCTGATTTAACTCTTGCAGCGTATGAGGGGACACAACTTACAGATGAGGAAGTGGTAACCTTCAGCTTGGGTCTGCTTGCTGCCGGCAATGAAACAACAACCAATTTACTTGGGAACATGTTCTACACTTTCGCGTATGAACAAAAAGGAATTTATCAGGAGATTCTCTCCAATCGCAGCCTTATCTCCAATGCCATTGAAGAAACGTTGCGTTATCGCTTCCCCATCACACTTGATCGGGTATTGACTATGGATAGCGATGTGTTGGGTGTCCCTATGAAAAAAGGCGATGTCATTGTTATATGGCTCGGAGCCGCGAATAATGATGCAGAACAATTCCCGGAACCAAACAAGTTTGATATACACCGAGAGAATAGTAACAAGCATCTTAGCTTTGGTAAAGGCCCTCACTTTTGTCTAGGAGCCCCTCTGGCGCGTCTAGAAGCTCAAATAGCATTAGAGTGTTTCATTGAAGCATTTGCTGATATTGTTCCAACTGAAACCTTTAATCCGGCGCTACATTTACACAAAGGAACACAAAATCTGCTTACTCTACCTGTAGAATTAAAAATTGTGGATAAAAGCATTATTTGATTTTTCTTCCATAAATGAAATGAATAAGCGACCGTCCCTTTTTGAACACTGAGGGAACGGTCGTTTTTGTATGATGATTTTATTTGAATTAATTAGAGGTCTTGAATTTTATGTTAGTCAGTTCTCAATTCACTTGTTTATTTAATTACCGTTCGTCAAATGACTTCTGTGTCTATGCGTTAATAATTGAGCCTCCATCGACAAAAAAGGTTTGACCCGTTATATGTCTGGCATCTTCACTTGCCAGAAAAGCAACGACCGGAGCGATATCTTCATAAGGGTCCCCATAACGACCGATTGCAGTGGGCTTGAACCCCAGCAGCTGCGGGTCACGCTGTTCTTCAGGCAGCGCATCCAGATGTGCGTGAATCCCATCCGTGAGGGCTCCAGGATTTATGACATTCACATTGATGTTGTCCTTGCCCCATTCTCGGGCAACAACACGTGACAGCGCCCGTATTCCTTCTTTAATGGCGGCATATGCGGCATACCCCTCAAGCCCGTCATACCCTGCTCCTGAGCCAAAATTAATGATCTTTCCTCCACCTTGTTTTAAATACGGGTAACTTTCCTTCATCATGAGCCAAGTGGATATAAGTCCTGTTCGGTAGCTCTCATCAAGTGTATCCAATTCATGTTCCAGAAAGGAATGTGGTGTCCGAATAGCAATTGCCAAATTGACTAGAATGTCGATGGTATCGAATTTCTCAATCGTATCTTCAATCAGTAATTTGACCTGCTCAGGCTCAGACAAATCAGCAGTTTTGGCAAGAACCGAAAACGTTGCACGTTCACAACGTGTAACGGTCTTCTCTAATGACGAGCCATTGATATCAGTAAGCATTAATGATGCGCCCTCTTCTGCCAGGCGTAGGGCGATGTAACTGCCCAGTCCTCCTCCTGCACCTGTTACAATGGCAACCTTACCCTTCAGTTTTCCCATGATTCCATCCCTCCGCCTTTTTTTGGATGCATACTAGATATTATAAGCTGCTGTTTTCAACTGGCATCTCCTAGACATAGACCGTAGACCTCCCTAAAATATCGAAGTGCTTTTTGAATAAAGGATATTATTAGGTCCGACAAGAATTCGTTTCGATTATTACCTGAAAGTTATTGCTTGGACTTCCAAATCACGCACTTTTCTGAACTCCAATCTCACTTCATGTTTACCCGGCTTCCCCGAAAAAGATGAAGAAAGACATTTTCCTCTATCCAGAACAACGATTCCCGCCGCTTCATTCTCATCATCCAAATAAATAAGAATCTCACCGCTTCCGTTGGCCTCTACAGAGACATTATCTATGAGGTTTTCCCATTCCGTGTATCTAAAGACCGCTTGATCTTCATCACTTATCCCGATCAATGCCTCACCGCCGTTTTTTGAAGGGGCAATGTATACACTGCCCGATAATTGGCACGCATGGTATGCCTCTATTCTTTCATCAATGCCGAATGGTCTTCCCGCACCCTGAGACGTCATGAGCACCTCCTGAATTGTTCCATCTTCATTGAAAAAAATAGGCTCGATGCAAAGGCGGCGCTTGTTCTGCCGATACTGAGAAGTACGATGATAAAATACAAACCACTGTCCGTTCACTTCCTCGATCGAGCCATGATTATTCCAGCTCATCGGATCGCATCCGTCGTTGTCGATAATGATCCCTCTGTATTGAAACGGTCCGAGCGGAGATTGGCTCGTTGCGTAAGCAAGTGAAGTAGGTTTGCCGCGTTTGATGCTCGAATAAACCGAATAATAGGTCTCGCCGTGCTTGCGGACAGAGCTTCCTTCATGAAAATAATGCTCTTCTTCCGTTATCAGGTTATAGACAATGGTTCCCTCTTCAAACTCGACCATATTGTCTTTTAATTTTACTCCGTTTGCGTAGAACTGCCCCCAATAAAAATAAGCCTGTCCGTCATCATCGATAAAGACCGCCGGGTCGATCCCTCCGCACGGCAATTGAACCGGATCGGCGAACGGCCCTTCCGGCTTATCAGCTATTGCGACGCCTTCGCTATCGTCCGACATGCAAAAATATAAATAATACTTGCCATCTTTATATATCGCATCCGGAGCAAATAACATATCCGACTTTTGCTCGGGAGCTTCCGTTATTCCATGCCGGGCGGCCAGCTCATAAAGCTTGATCATGAATGGAGACGGCTTGGACGGATCCACACCCGGATATTTGGGTGCATGTTCATCATAAATCCAAGGAACCTGGTTTGAATGAAAAGATACTCCGTGATCGATCCAATCCACCATATTAGCAGACGAAAGCACCTTGTATTCCTGGCTACAGAAACCCTTCTCCTCTTGATCCCATGAGCCGTAAACGTACACCCTTCCATCCGGCATGACGTGAGCTTCCGGATCCGGGATGCATATGTGCGGTGGGAGCACGGGATTACGGCAATCTTTATATTCTTTCATATCTTCACTCTCCTGTTCGATAGAGAGAGGAAGTAGATCCTACTTCCCCAATAGCCCCTATTTAGTATGCGACCGGAAACGCTTTGAGCCCCCGAATGATCATACCTGGCCTCCACTCCAGCAGTTCCAGATCTGTATTTAACCGAATCTCCGGCAGCCGTTGAAGTAAAGCGTTGATCGCAATCTCGCCTTC
Source organism: Paenibacillus amylolyticus (assembly GCF_003719335.1). Classification (GTDB taxonomy): domain Bacteria; phylum Bacillota; class Bacilli; order Paenibacillales; family Paenibacillaceae; genus Paenibacillus; species Paenibacillus amylolyticus_D. Next base: position 85,706 of record NZ_RIAS01000020.1, on the reverse strand, counting down.
AAGTCTAGCAAGTGGAGCGCCGAGACAATAATGAATCCCTTTACCAAAAGCAATGTGGTCATTGACTTTGCGAGTAATGTCAAACGTATCGGGTTCTTCAAATTGACTGGAATCCCGATTCGCTGAGGATAATGCAACAAGCATCATGTCTCCTTGGCGAATTTGTATTCCCTGAAACTCCACATTTTCCGTAGCCCAGCGTACATTGCTTATTTCAGCTGGCCCATTAAATCGCAACACTTCCTCAACAGCCGCTTGAATCAGATCCGGATCATCCATAAGTAGTTGCTTTTGCTGTGGATGTTCCAGCAACGCCAGCATGCCGTTCCCAATCAGATTCACTGTTGTTTCATGCCCTGCAATTATGAGTACGAACACTAGTGCATATAACTCCTGCTCCGTTAGTTTGTCACCTTCTTCCTCAATGCTGATGAGATCGCTGATGAGGTCCTGTTGAATATGGTTGCGCCGCTCCGTGATCAGTTCTTGTAAGTAATCGACAAAAGCCTTCATTACTTCATCGCTTTCCTGGTTCAGCTGCGGATTGCTGACACTCTCCATAATGGTGTTGGACCAAGCTCTGAATTTGTCTTGATCCTTCAGAGGAACACCTAGCATTTCACAAATAACGATAATGGGCAGCGGGAAGGCATAGTCCTCGATCAAATCAAACTCCCGAGTGTTTCCTGCCTGAATCTTGTCTAGCAATTGATCACTTATTTCCACAATTCGTCCCCGCAGCCTCTCAATCATACGGGGAGTAAATGCCTTCTGAATCAAGCGCCGCAGTCGACGATGATCTTCAGGACCAACACTGATCAGATTTCGTGAAATAATCGCCTGATGAGGATGAAGTGTCTCCTCCTTTTCATCGTTACTGTTATCGAAAACTCCGGTTACAAAGCGGCCATCCTGCAAAATTTTGACGGCATCCTCATATCGGGTAACCATCCAGGCAGCGTGCCCACTAGGCAGTAAAAGGCGATGGACAGGCTCTTCGGCACGCAGCTTTTCGTAGACTGGGAAGGGCTGCTGAATGAATGAATGATCCATGAAATCAACTTTGGACTTGGAGCGATCTTGATTTGCATTGGTAAACATCGTAACGCCTCCTAAAATGATAGTTAAAATATCAATACAGTATAAAGACTATCATATTTAGGGATTCACTTTCAAATTACTTCGTTTAATTCCAGTAATACGAAATTCAACATTTTCTTGTCTCTAAACCTGCACTCCCACTTCATAACTCGTGTACGGTTTGAAGCTTCTTGTCCTTCACCATAAAATGAAGTATTGTATAGATAAAAATTATTTGTAACGTTTGTAGAATATTAATATTAAAGGGATAAATTTATGAAACCTACAATACGAGATGTAGCACGTGAAGCTGGCGTTTCCATCGCAACTGTCTCCAGAGTCATAAATGGACAAGATAAAGTAAAAAAAGAAACTCGAGAATTGATTCAACAAACCATAGAAAAATTAAATTTCAGGCCTAATCACGCAGCCAGAACTATGAAAGCTTGGGAAATATCTTGCAGAAAAGATAATCAAACTAGTACATGGTGAACCAGGAGAGCCAAACAACATAGTTCTGCCATTGGAGTTAGTTAAAAGAGAAAGTACACAAAGTCTTTAAAGAGAGTTTCACGAATTAAAAAAGACAAACGAAGGTCAATCAATGATCTTGGTTTGTCTTTTTAGGTTATTCACAAAAGACATCGATGTTTATTAAATCAGGAATTATTGCTTCTGCTTTTTGTAGAAATCAATTAACATATTAAAAATGATTAAGTCATCACGGTAATCCTCTGGAGTTGTTTTTATGGCCTGATCGTGAACAATTGCATCATAAAGTGCTTCCAGCTCAATCGTATAAGGGTCTTTATAAGTATGTCGAATAACGGTTTCTTTGTACAAGTCCCCTTCTGTTTCTGACACGATTAATTTAACAGGTAGTCCTTTAATATACGGTGTGTCAAATTCTACTCTAACCATTTTATCCTTTCCGTACACTTCCAGATGAGCATCAAACTTACCTACGTTATTCATACCTGTCTCATAAACTACATTGAAAGAAGGATAGTTGAGAATGGCATTTATAAAGAAGCCTCCACTATTAAAGGCAAAACCGGATACGGATTCTGGCATTCCCAAAGCCTCACGCATGGCAGAAAAATCATGCGACCCTAAAGCGGTAAGGAAATAGTACAACATAATTGTAGTCTCATCGGCGCCCTCACCAAGAGCTTCTCTAATCCACTTCTCTGATTTCTCAGCTCTTTCTTTATTTAATTCTTCAGGAAAATCGTTAAACTTTTTGGGGTATGTTCCAGATTGCCCTATGAAATAATCATTCGGTCCAATAATATCTCGTACCCTTGCGTACAAAATTTGGTCTAATCCCCCTATTTCTTTAACTGCAGCTTCAAATGCAGGAGCATATCTTCTCATATAACCGACCATAACATGAACATTATTTCTGTTTTTCGCCTCGATCACAGCTTCTGCTTCCGATAATGAAAGCACCATAGGCTTTTCAACGAGAACATGCTTACCTGCGTTGGCAGCAGCTATAGCAGCATCTGCATGATATTCGTTACTGTTACAGACGAAAACAACATCAATATCTTCGTCATTAACAAGATCCTCCACATTTGTATAAAGGTTTGAAACACCAAATTTTTCGCCGTTATATTTGAGGGAATTATACGAAACATCACATAGAGCGGTTACTTTGAATTTTTCGGATAATTCTTTAAGGATAGGCAAGTGTACGACTTGTGCAAGTTCTCCCGTACCAATAATTCCTACATTAAGAACTTTACTCATTAGAACTCCTCCTTTCAGTATGAAAACGACAAATTTAAATTTAAAATTTAATCGTGTCATTTAATTCGGCTGAACGATAAATCGCTTCAAGTATCTGAGTAACGACTAGCGCTTGTCTTGGTTCAACTACAGGATTTTTGTCTTCAAGGATTGCATCAATCCATTGAGCCATTTCTCGATCAGCATCTGTTTCTTCTACGGGTGATATATACGATATACCGGCTGCATTCTGTAACTGAGTGCTAACGAGATTTCCATACATTTCTGTATTAAATATCAGTTCATTTGTACCTAAAGCTGTATTCCGGCGCATTTCAGCGCCTCCTTTTGTCCCAGACAACGTAGTCATTGCTTCTCTTTCATCTAGTGAATTCAGAGCCCAGGAACATTCTAGATAAATGGATGCACCATTCTTCATTTTTATAAAAGAGAACGCTGACTCTTCTACGTTAAAATGATCCGGATCCCACGGTCCAAAAGGATTGGCCTTATTCTCATGTCTTAATTTGTTGTGCACTACGCCGGTTACACTTTCAACTTCGTAGTTATTCATCAACCATAGAGTCAGATCAAGTGCATGCGTGCCAATATCAATAAGTGCACCGCCTCCTTGCATCTCTTTATTTAGGAATACTCCCCAAGTTGGGACACCTCTACGTCGAATTGCATGCGCTTTAGCAACATAAATTTCTCCCAGATCGCCATTAGTACACGCTTGTTTCAAAAGTATTGAATCTTTTCTGAAACGATTCTGGTATGCGATTGTCAATTTTTTACCTGTACGCTCAGCAGCTTTTACCATTTCCTCTGCTTCTTGACTGTTCAAGGCCATAGGCTTTTCACACATGACATGCTTCCCTGCCTCTAAAGCCTCGACAGTCATTGAACTGTGTAATGCATTCGGTGTACAGATATGAACAACATCAATTTCAGGATCTTGCAACATATCTTTGTAATCGGTATAAATTTTTGCATCATTTCCTACCAAATTAGCACCTTTTTTTGCTTTTTCTTCATTTCTACTAGCAAAACCTTTGACATTTACCTTATCAGACAGTTTGAGCAATGCTGGTAGATGCTTTTCCATAGCAATTGCTCCGCAGCCAATAATACCTACATTTAATTTATTCATACTCAGCATCCAATAAGTCAGATAAGGCGCTAAAGCTTATCTCAACACTTTTTATTTCATCTATCGTTATAACATCTTGCTCAACAATGATATACTTAGTGGCTGTATGCTCTTTTACTAATTTGATAATTTCCTTAATATCCAGCTTTCCTTGTCCTATTTCTACAAAATTATCAGAATTAAACAATGGCATGAAATCATGTAAGGTTATCGCTTTTTCCTCGTTTAATGTTTCGAGTATATTTATTGAGCTAATTGGATGAGGCAAATCTTTTATATGAATTAATTCACATCGATTTCCAAGTTGTTTGAGCAACTGCTCGACATTTGCCCCTCCCCTAATAGCCCAATACATATCTAATTCAAACTTCAAATAATCAGGATTTGTATTTTCTAGTAGGATTTCATATACCGTTTTCCCATCAAACTTTTGAAATTCTTGAAAATGATTATGATAATATAGCTGGATCCCGTGAGTCCAAAGTTTTTTTCCATATTCATTTAATCGCTTACTAAAAGCGATTACGTCATGAGCTCCTTGAAACAGCATCATAGGAATAATTGCTCTATAACACCCCAACTCTTTGTGATAGGAAATTATGTCATTGAGTTCTTGCTCTTTTAATTCACCTGGAATATGTGTTGCAAGTACTTGTATGCCTGCAGTTTCAGTCATTCGCTTTAGATCACTGGCAGACAGAGTGTTAATATTAAAAACGCTATCACTTTGAAAATCAATTGGGATTTCAATGTGCTTATACCCAATCGTTGATAAATCCTGTAATGTTTTAATTCGATCTTCATTGAATTTATTTCGAACGGAAAACATCTGTAAACCAATTTTAATAGACAATAAAGTGACCTCCTTTTTAATCTAACCGGGAAAATAAAACGAAAACGGCACTAAAATTACGCTATTCGTATTCCGATCTCTCCCCAAATACGATTTCAACAGGACCAATCAATCCGCAATCCAGCGGTTGTCGGTTAGGATCGAAGATGCTTAGCGCGTTGTTCAGGGTCGTCGCTACTTCGACTTCCAACTCGTTGTTTTCTCCATAGCGCAAGTATTCCCCGATTGAAATATGACGCCCGATCTGATCGACACCGTGGAGCTCTCGGCCGTTAACGAAGACCCTGAACGTATCGGACACCTCACCCATCTCTAAAATAACGGCAGCGGAAGTATCATTCCGCTCTTCAATGCGGAAACTTGTCCGATATCGTCCAATTCCGGATACTTGCCGGAGCACCGGAATGTGAGTCCAGGAGCGCAGCTCGTCAAGTTCAAGCTCGATCCTTTCAAGCTTCGTCTCCGTCGGATGCGCGCCTGCAGTCCAACTGTCCACGACGAGAGACCAGTGATCTGGTATGATCCGCGTACCTTTCGCAATCATATCGCGATATTCCTCGTGCTGAAGCGCTTCTGTCCATTCATCTGCAACCGCGATCAAAGCAGTTCCGTTCGGAGCGAGTCGTAGCTTCGCCGTCGTTTGACCGGAGCCTGTATGAACAGCGGCCATCGGGCATATTGTTCCATCCCAAGCGTTCAGCTTGAAAGGATTCCCTGTCCCTGTGAACTGCACTTCTCCCTCGAATGCCTGCACTTGACTTGGATTGTAGATGAAGTAATAGGAAATACCGTTTTCGTACCGACGGGCATTCAACAGAGGCGACTCGCACTGGACTTGAACAGCAGGAATGACGGAAAGCTCGCCCAGTGCCGCGACCGCATCTTCTTGAGTCTTAACCGCTCTTACCGTCGGCAGGTTTAACAGATGCTCGATTCGATCGCACAGCTGGACGTCCTTGGCTTTCATCTTGTCCTTGCTGCCAAAGAACGAAGCAACATGATACGGAGCTTCTCCAACGACCACGACAGGTAGTCCGCTCTCCGCGAAGGCGATCAGTTGATTGGCTGTTTCATTCGGGAGATCGGACGCCCTCCAGTCTCCGGTCAACGACTTCTTGCGCATATCTACGACGATAGCTCGATATGCCGGCCCGTCCGCTGCCAGTACGGAATGTCCCTCGAATGTACCGATTTGGGCACTTGCTAAATCCAACAAACAAGGACTTACAAAGTCATACGTGAAACCGGCTTGTTCATACGGGGTCAATTCCGTTCCCATTGCGCCATGAATCCCATCAATATGATAACGATAAATCGCCAGATCTACTTTCGGCTTACCAATTTGAAGCAGATATTGAGTACGCGCGATATAGTCTGTGAGGGCTCTAGCATGAAGGGAATTCGGTTGGCGTCCTCCCCATTCGTTCGAGAACCTCGACCCCATGAGCGACAAGCCCGGCCATTTGAACATCGCTTCGAAATGTTCCGAAGCAGATGAAGTATCGTAGGACATACCATGAAGAACCGCCTGGTTGACGCCAGCCGCAAAGCCTCGATGCAATTGCCAGAGAAGGCCGAAGTCCTGTCCGGTCCATGTCTGTTTGTAGCCATAACCCATAACAGCGCCTACCTCAATCGAATAGATCTCGCGATCATACAGATGAACGGCACCCGATTGGATTCGGTAACCGTCGGTCGAATCATGGAAACCGAGTGATTCCGTCTCCGGGATGTCAACTTCGGCAAGGCTCGAGGAGAGTTCGGTAGGCATGCCATAAGTTTGATAACGAAGCTTCATATGATGTCCGTTTGCCCACCTTCTTATTGTCCGTAGGTGATTGTCCCGGAACATATCTGTCAAGGTTTGAAAGAAGTCGTTCCTAATGCGTAGGTTTGCCGAGCGGTCAGTGAAATCGTAATCCGAGTCTCCGTCCGTCCGATTGCCCGCGCCTAGCTGATACAAACCTTTGACGAATATCGAAGGCAGATAAGGAGTCAAATCATAGCCTCGACGCATACGGAACTCCTCCAATACGGCGGGAGACCAGATCGCGACGGGCATCGGCGTCGCACCGTACATCCCGCCTAGCATAGTTGCGTTCAATTCAATGGAATCACAGAACAAGCTTCCGGCGTTCTTCTCGTATAAGGCACGTATGTCCGGATCCGCAAACAGGCGATTGTCCCAGAAGCCCGTAACTGCATCGGCTGCTGCTTTAGAGAAGTGATCGATCGCGGGAGCACCGATTGAGTCATTCATCTGTCCGTTCGTTTGGCTCCAAAAGCCGAACAAGTACCATTCTCCGTCAAGAGGAGCTGTCCAATCTATCCTTCGGTCGTCAACTCTGAAGGTGAGATCTGCTGCCGTCTCTAATTCCAGCGTGACGACTTCGCCTATGGACTCGCCGCTGTGTCTCCGAGCAGCCGTTACAGCCACAAGCTTATAAGGACGTGCGGGATCGATCGTATTGGGCACAGGAATTGCTCCGTTGTACGTCCCCACGACTACCGCCGCCCCGATATGCAACCCATGTGTGCAGCGATCGTCATTCTTGTCCATGACGGCGGGCGTCGCGATCGGCCACAGCGGTCCTATAGTGAAATCCAACTGAAAGTTAAGCGGGATGGCGGCTTCGAGTGCAGCTTTCATGCGGTTGTTCCATTCATCGCCTCCGAAAACGAAGCGGCCATAATCCGCTGGATTTACATCCGCGGAAGGGATCGGGAAGAAATGGATGATTTCCGCACCGCCGTAGCCGGCTTCCGCCATCCACTCGATCTCCCGTTTAATCTCGTCTTTGTCCATGAACGCCCCGGGAAGCCACCACCTCATTTTCGGGCGATAGCACTTGGAGGGAATTTGGAATTCCCCTGGATTCCATGTATTCATTTAAAACACTCCTTAGTTGAGAATGATGGGGAAACTTGTGTTTTCCAAACTGGCTATATATTCATTATAAGAACTTTGATTTAGAGAGACTGTAACGGAAACCAAACATTGTATAACGCGATCTTAACCTGTAATCGTCATGCCAAACGTACTGCCAATTCGATGAAAGTAGGTGCTCGAGGACATCACTGCGCCAACTCTGAATTGGGATAACACTCCTGAAGCGCAGACGTCAATACGGCATGACCAGCCCCATGCCGAAACCTAAGAGCAACATTTTAGCGGCACTGTTAACTTGAAAGTGTCATGCCCATTGTTATAGGTAAAAAACCGCTGTTCTCTTTAGATGAGAACAGCGGTTGCTTTTTAGGAAAGAGAGAAATTCCCTCATACTCGTGAATCAAACGCATAGGTACCATGATTCCTGCGTTATTGATAAAGTAGTCGATACGACCGAAAGTCTCTACTGTCTTTTCAACATAGTTTATTACATCTTCTTCTCGAGATACATCTGCTTTAATAAAGATGCTTGAATGTCTTGCTCCTGTGCAAGTAGTAGTGTTTCTTGACCTGCCTGTTCATTGAAATCGACAAGGGCTAAGTTGTATCCCTGTGAAGCAAGTTTTAATGCAACCGAACGTCCCAATCCTGTGGCTGAACCTGTAATTAGCGCTACCTTGGAATTATTCATATATAACACCTTCCTCAAACCCGTTTATATTTTTTACATGTTTCCGAATTCATGATAGCATGATAGCAAAAAAACTTATAAACACTCACTTCTTTCAGTGTAGTATTTACTACACAAGGGCAAATCTCAGAGAAGCATTAATCGACCTTTTGCAGCATACTACTTATGCTTTGGTAAACGTAACCGACATCGCTAAGCAAGCTGGTGTTAACCGTGTTACTTTCTACAATCACTATTCTTCGAAGGATGAATTAATAGAGGAAATTCTCGAATTGCTGATCGAAGAATATGTTGCATTAATCAACAAATACGAACCTGCTGAACTTGAACTTTTCATTCAACTCAATTACACACATTATGATCAACATGCGAAAGGCTACAAATTGCTCTTATCGGAGGAGTTTCCAGAATACAAAAAAATATATATTGAACATTTACAACAAAGCATTCGTAGTATCCTAATGAAAATGAGGAGAAATCCAAACATTAGCGATGAAAATTATAACTTTCTAATTGAGTGGAATGTCGGAGGCACGTTACAGACTATACACAACTACCTCAAAGAGGAAACGAGGCCTTCCCCTGAAATTCTTTCTCAACGAGTAATATGGATGACAACTTCAATGTTTCTAGACTGAAATACAAGACCAAGCGACAAGGAATTCGCTTTTGCTTCATGAAAAGGGTACAATTCACTTCAAGTTAACTTTAACTATTAAAGGAGCATCTTACATGTACAGTATTAGTGAAATTGAGAAGATCACAGGTTTACGTCCCTCCACGCTACGTTATTATGAACAAGAAGGCATATTGCCGCACGTTGAACGGAATGCTTCAGGTAGAAGAGAATATTCTGAGGAGGTTTTAGAGTGGCTTGAACTGGTTGTCGCTTTAAAAGATACGGGAATGTCTATTGAAGACATTAAGGCTTATACAGAGCTGATTCGCCAAGGTGATCCTTCCCTGGATGCCAGAAAACAATTTTTGCTTATGCATAAAACTAAAGTGGAACGTACTGTGGCTCAGACTCAGTTCCATCTGGAAAAGATTATTCGGAAGATAGCGATTTACGATGTTTTAATGCATAAGAAGATGAAATAGCTATGAATATTTATTTTTCAAAATGAGTATTGACTTCAAGTTAACTTTAAGAGGTAGAGTAAAGTTATTACCTTGAAGGAGTGATTACATTGTCAGAATCAAAAGTTTGGCTTATCACTGGATGTTCAACAGGATTTGGGCGACACATCGCGCAGAAAGCGATTGAAGCAGGTTATAAAGTTGTCGTGACCGCACGTAATGTTCAGCAGGTAACAGATCTTATTGCCGGGCATGAGGATCAGGTAATTGCTCTCCCACTGGACGTGACTAGTCCAGAACAGATCCGCAATGTGGTTGACCGCACGATTGAGAAGTTTAACCGTATAGATGTGCTTGTGAACAATGCAGGTATCGGATATTTCAGCTCCGTTGAGGAAAGCGTAGAGGAAGAAACCCGTAAGATGTTCGAGGTTAACTTCTGGGGTCTCATGCATGTAACCAATGCCGTTCTTCCACATATGAGATCACAAAAAAGTGGTCACATTATAAACTTCTCATCCATTGGTGGTCTGGCTTCATTCCCGACCCTTGGCTATTATCATGCTACAAAATACGCTGTTGAGGGCATATCCGAGAGTCTCTCCCAAGAATTGACACCTTTTAATATTCATGTGACTTTAATAGAGCCAAGCGGTTTCCGCACAGATTGGGCTGGCCGTTCTTCTGTCAAAACAGAGACAAGCATCCCTGAGCTTAAAGAATCCATCGTCGGACAAATGTTGCAAGGGATCGAACTCGGTGCTGGTCAAGAAACTGGAGATCCTGCAAAGGCTGCCGAAGCAGTTATTAAAGTTGTGGAAACAACAGAACCGCCTCTTCGTTTGTTGCTGGGACAACAAGCCTACGATACAGCGACCTATAAATTTAACAGCCTGCTTGCCAGCATAGAACAATGGAAAGAAACAACGATAAACGCAGATTACAAATAAAAAAAGCTTGAATTACAAAATCCCACAGGGCATCACTTTTTTATGTGATAGCCTTGTGGGATTTTGTTACTTGCCAGAAAGTATAAGCTGTTTACGATTTTTATTTCGATGCATAGCCTGGTTTGGATTTAGTCTTGAGAGATGAAGCAACTAAAGGTTTCTGCTCCACGGAATGAATGCCACTCTAGTTTACCAATACGCTTGCTTCTTTGTTTTCAAGCATGTACCTTGCATCTATTATCCGAATGTCGCTTGCATGATCGGTTAGAACTTGAAACTCTGGCCAGGCAGTAACAATGACACAAATATCACTACCTGCTACGATTTCATCCAGTGAGTTTGCCATCTTTAATGGATAACCGTAGTGCTCTTCAAAATTCCTCATAGCCATCGGATCATAAGCAGAGAGATTCGTGCATCCCTCATCCAGAAGTGCTTCGATAATCCCTACAGCGGGGGAGTATCTAACATCATCGCTTCCAGGTTTGAAAGCTAAACCGAGTATGCCGATTTGTTCATCCCGATGTTTTAGACTTCTGATTACCTTTCTGACCGTGTGTTCAGATATATCAAGATTTACTTCCATAACAGCGTTCAATACCTTTGCTTCAACACCATGTTGATTTGCCGCATTTTTCAGAGCAAGAGTGTCCTTAGGAAGACAATATCCTCCGAATCCGCAGCCGGGATAAACATAATTAATCATTCCAGCCGGAGACCCTGACCAACGTTTATCCATGTGCAAGAGGCGGAATAACTCAGGTATATTCACCTGTCCTATATGTTCTGCAATTAGTGCCTGTTCATTTGCGAAGCTGATCATCGTTGCGAGCAATGCATTGGAAGAAAATTTGAGCATTTCTGCTGTTTCTGCGCTCACTTGGGCATATGGCACAGTAAAACTTTCATAGAGCTTTACAAGTGAATCTGACGTTACCCGATCTAATTCACCTATGATGATTCGATCAGGATGCATAAAGTCATCCCAAGCGTTACCTTCTCTCAAAAACTCCGGATTGTATGCCAAGCCGATATTTTGTCCAACTCGAAGTCCGCAATCCTCTACAACTGGCTTGATCTTGGTGCGCATTGTGCCTGGGGGTATAGTTGATTTGACTATGATGCTTGGATATGCATCTTTAGATGAAAATCGACATATGTCTTTAACCACATTAAGCAGCATAGACAGATCAAGGCCTGCTCCTTCAAGGTAAGGAGTACCGACACATATAAAAATCAGTTTAGCATCGGAAAGGGATTCCTCCAGACTGTCACACAGTACTAAATTTTCATTCAAATGTTTGTTCAGCATAGTGGATAAACCTGGCTCATGAAATGGAAGTTCACCCTTGCTCAATTCTCTTGTTTTATAGATATCCGAGTCATATGCCTTTACCGAATAGCCCTTTTCCGCAAACCCCAGCGCGGCGGTTAGTCCAACAAAACCTAATCCAATAACAGTAATATCTATGGAATCTTTTATATTCATCTCCCCACCCCGCAACTGATCAAGTAACGCCGGATTCCTTGTTCTAATCCGATTTCAGGATTGAAACGAAGTAGTTTTCTCGCTTTTTTAATGCTGGGGCATCTTCGTTGTGGGTTATGAGTCAAATAATGGGGATCAGCTGATTTTTGATATGTAACTGCAGGAAAATACCCTGTTAGTTCCCTTGAACATTTAGCAAATAGTTGTGCCAGACGGGATACACTGATTTCTTGGGAATCGGCTCCAATATTAAATACATCAAATTCAGAATGAGTGATGACTTTAAAATACCCCACGATGGCATCCGCAATGTAACAATACGTTCGGGTTGGTGTACCATCTGATAGAATATCAATTGCTCGCTTTTCTTTGATCGCTTTGGCAAAGTCTGCAGCAACTCTCTGATCACTCAGCTCAAGCCCGGGACCATAATTGTTGAAGGGGCGAACAATACGCACGGGGAGCTGATGCTCTTGATGATACAACGAGCAGACCGTTTCTCCCATCCGCTTGGACTCATCATAACAAGCCCTCGGCCCAATGGTAGCTACATTACCGTTGTATTGTTCTGAGGTGGGTATATACTCTGGATCGGGATCACCATAAATCTCGCTGCTTGAAAAATATAATATGCCTTTCGGTTGGTGAGACAGACAAGCATGTAACAGACGCTGCAAGCCAAATACATTAGCCTCCAGCGTACGCAGTGGATACTTCCGGTAAAATGATGGTGATGCGATGGATGCCATGTGAAAGATATAATCAGTCCCCGAAATATAATCAGAAAATGAATCCGTAGTCACGTCAAAGACAGCTGCAGTTAAGGGCTCCCCTACGGCCTGAAGTCGTTCAAGCCATGAAGGGATTCCTTTAGGAAAACGATCCAAAACAGTAATATGTTTAATCGGCGTGCCTGACCTGTTTATATGTAAAAGGGCAAGCACGAGGTAGTAACCAATAAAACCTCCACCTCCGGTAATTAAAAACCGACATCCTGAGAATAAATGTCTCTGCTCCAATTTTTGAGTTATATAGTTCAAGTCTTCTTCAATGATTTCGTTTCCGAAGAAACCAGGCTCCCAGTGAAGGTTGAATGTACGAGATTGGTCATGTTCTATTGAATCTAACCCCATATTTTCCATGGTGCATTCCCTTCCTCCCATAATTGTTCCAATTCCTGTTTGTCCCGAATTGTATCCATACACGCCCAATAACCTTCATGATAATAGGCCATTAATTGCCCCTGATGAGCAAGTTCTGGTAACACATGGCGCTCTAATTCTGTCTGATCTCCATGGATATAATCCAATACCTTTGGTTCCATAACAAAAAAACCCGCGTTTATCCATTCATCAGATAACTGCCCCTTCTCTTGAAAGGAAGTTACTGTACGATCCTGACATTTCATTATGCCAAAGCGGGCTTTGGGTCTAACTGCTGTTACGGTTACAAGCTTGCCATGACTTTTATGGAAGCTTATCAGCTTATGAAGATCGATATCTCCGATACCGTCGCCATAAGTTAACATAAAGGGTTCACCGTGTAGACGCTGTTTCAATCGCGCTATTCTTCCCCCGGTCATTGTGGCTTGTCCCGTATCGATTAGATTGATTTTCCAGTTCAGTTTTGTTGCTGTTAGTAAATCGGTTTGATTTTGATCCAGACTCACCGAGAAATCATTATATAAAAACGGGTAATCCAGAAAATACTTTTTGATATAATTAGATTTATATCCCAGAGCAAGCTCGAACTCATGAAACCCCTGCGAACTATAGATATGCATAATGTGGCACAAAATTGGCATTTCACCGATCTCAACCATAGGTTTAGGGCGTACTCTCGTTTCCTCTGCAAGTCTTGTACCTAAACCTCCGCATAGAATCACTGTTTTCATTAGAAGTGACTCCCTTCGTTTCCGGTTTCGCGATTCATTGTTGCATGTTGCTGTGCGTATTCCATAATCGTTTGATGACATATCATTCGTTCAACACTTAAATGTCCTTCAGCTTGCCGATCATCAGGGTGAAGACAGCGATTGGCGAAGGCCTGTAGTTGATTCACATAATAATTCATGGGTTCAAATTGTTTTAAATAAGTCTGCGGATTAGAATCGTTCAGACGGATTTTCAAGCTGTAGAAGCCTGTTAAAGGTCTGAAAAAGTTCGGGACAACCACGGTTGCCCGCTCAAAGTAAAGCGTATGCATGGCTTTATAAGGGAGTTCGAATGAAGTCAAAACATTCGCTTCAAACCCATTACCATATCGAAGTTTGGCATTAAACGTCCAGTCACAGCCATCGGGGCCATCAAAATTAGAAAAAGCTGAAACTCGACTTCCTTCCAGGCCTACCAAATGCTGTATCCATTGAAGCCAGTAACAACCAAGGTCATTAAAGCAACCTCCACCCTTGAGTTTCACACTTCGATAATTATCACGATGACTTTTGGGTGCTGGAATGCTAATACGGGTTTCTGTCCGATTTAACAAGCCGTATTGACCAGAGTTTACAATGGCTTTGAGAGCAGCTTGCCAGGGATGATGTGCAGTTATTATCCCTTCCATGAAGATGAGTGAAGGAGATTGTTTCAGAGCACTCGCAAGCTGCTGGGCATCCTCCTTCCCTAATCCTGCAGGTTTTTCTACAAGCACATGTTTGCCAGCCTCAAGTGCACGTAAAACCCATTCCATATGGAGGTCATTGCTAAGTGCAATATAAACGGCATCAACATGCGGATGCTCCAGTACCTCCTCAAGAGAGTGCAGGACATGAGGGATGGAGTACCGTTGGGCCAGGTGAAGTGCCTTCGAGCGGGTACGATTAGCTATGGCTACTACCTCCACCTGTGGTATATGCGAAATGACATCCAAAACAGCACGGCTAACGATAGCTGCACTGCCAAGTATGCCAAGCCGGCAAGTGTTTTTGTTGAGCTCGTTCATATATGAGTCAGCGACGATGAGCCATGCAGGTATAATACATTGCATTTTGAACAGGCGGGGGACAACTGTTTTCCTAATGTGGTTCGTATTTGATCATAAGCTTTCGAATGCCAAATATCGGATAATGATTGATCATGCAAGTTGCCTACAGAAAATTCGGAGAAAAACTTACAGGCACTTACATTGCCTGTTGGTGTAATATCTGCTCTTGTGCTCAGTGCCAAACAATTCGAAGCACAGCGTGAAGTCATTGAACGACCACTCACGAAATCTTCAATTTCATCAAAGTCCAGTCCAGGCTGATATCTTATCCGTGTTTTCCATGTATGTTCATTAATTGCACTGAGATCCATCATTAATGCTGGAATATGCTCGGGTTTGATGTGATATTTAAAAGCATGCCAGCTGCTGCGGTGCTGCTGGTCCATGGGATGAAGCCAATTAAAGTTTTCCTGAAAAAAGGTATCCATTTCTGCCGACGTTTCATGTGAGATATACCAGGGGAAACATAATAAAACCAGATCAATCCCTTTTTCTTCAAAGAATTTCATTAATGGAAGTAGTTGACCAATCATACTGTCGTTAATTACCGTGTGTATCGATATTTTCCCCTGAAACTTTCCTTCTTTACGTAGTTCCATCAGCCGGTCGATCTGTTTCATCACTTTGTCAAAGGATCCTTTTCCACGTATCAGATCATGTTCTTTCTCAAACCCTTCAATGGCAATAAGTAACTCAAGGTGAGGTGAGATACGACACAACTCATCTTCAAATTTCTCGATCAGGTATGCGTTAGTACAAATCGTTGTTTCTCGGGGGTCTTTTTCAAGCAAGTCGAGAATACCACGAATATCCCGGTGGAAAAGCGGTTCTCCACCCCATAAATACAGTCTGGACTTCGTATGATGAGTTTCTTCCAATACTCGCTGAAAAACAGCAAGGTCCATGTCCATATTTTGTTCCGTTTTATCCATATCATGATGGTAGCCCGACTCATTCCACTGGTAACAGTGTTTGCATCGCAGATTGCATCGATTGGTCAGTTTTAACGCAACCACTTCGGGCATGTCCATCTTAAATGAAGGGTTTAGCTTTCGCTCTCTATGCGGAATAACCACATTTCTCATCGTTCGTTTCAAAATCTCAAATGATTTATCATCCATTTCTACCCGACTGTTAGGCTGCATCATATCTCTTCCTTTCAGACTGAGATTTTGTTAAAAACTTTATGTCCGCGTTCCCATTTAGGGTTTTTCGTTATAAAACAGGCAGCAACCTTGGCAGATAGGCAAAAGATGCTTACGAAGATAACGCCGATATTGCTTGTACTTTTCCCCTCTCCAGATCGCAGCAATGCTCTCATCATTAACGTTGCCCAGCGTAAGATCATAATAAGCATGACAGGACGTAACATCACCTCTGGCGTTAATTTCGGTGCTTATCCACGGAAAAGGGCAGCGTTTTTTGATATGCGTCATCGAATGCCAGTCTGCGGAAAAGTATTTCCTGATGTTATCCTCCGACATCATTTGAGGATACGTATTCATATATTTGTTGTTTTTTTCGCAAAATTCAGCTAGACGCTGGACTTGTTTCTCAATCAGACCCGCATCCATGTCCGAAAAAATGGCTGGATCACAAACAAATCCTTTGGATAGAGGCGCTTCTTGCACTCCAAATTCTTTTCTGAGAATCCCGCTATACTGCTGATGGTTTTCCTCCGTTATATAAGCCTGCAGCTCAATACTGATGCAATCCAGCTTGGAAATATCAATGGATTCAAAGAAAAATCGTTCCAGATGCCGGTGATTTGCAGGTGTAACGACTGTACTAATCCCGATCTGCGGGTACGCACTTCCCGCTTGTTCTCTTAAGGAAAGTAGTTTGTTGATTCCGCGAATAGCTTTTTTAAAAACTCCCTTACCACGCTGAGCATCATTAATTTCTTCCGGACCATCAAGTGAAATCCATATCCGTTCAGGCGGATATTGAATTAACATCTCTGCATGTTTCTCCAAAAGCGTTCCATTCGTCGGAAAATGAACTTTACTCCCTGCTTCATGAATGGCCTGAAGGATTTCACCAATTTGAGGATGCAGCAGAGGTTCCCCTCCGTAGAGCTCATAGTAAGGTTGTGCGGGTTTGCAGGTTGCGATAATATCACGAATCACATCGATACTTAATTGGTTTAAAACCTTATACTCACGATAAGGACCGTTCTCTCCCCATTCGTAACACATTCTGCATCGAAGATTACAGCTCTCAAGCAGTTGTAAAAAAACCCACTTGGGTAATGAGACATCAAGATTTGGCATGGTTATTGTGGATTCGATCTGCATGTAATGCCTCCTTCTCGGAATGAATGAAGCGGCTCATATATTCTGTGGGATAATCTTGAATCTGTTGCTGTCTAGAGATCAGATTATGAGCAAGTTGTGCTAGTAGATCTTTGGAGTAGCCCTGCTCAACCCATACGTTGTACGGTATGCCAAACCCGTTTTCCTCCCAGATGGATGCATTACGCTTCTCATGCTCACCAAATGGTTCAAGCATAATGAGTGGTGTGCCTGATGCTAAAGAATCCATCAAAGCCCCTGCACCAGGCTTGGATACAACCGCCATGGCTTGGCGAACTAATCCATATAGTCCGTGATGCTCAATGGGTGTCTTGTAAACAAAGGGTTTACCAGAATCCGTAATAACGTATGGAGGAAATGTGTGCAAACCAGACTCGTCTCTGAACCATGTCCTCCAATGAGGATCATTCATTACATAGCGTAAACCTGGCGTATTTGAAGGGACCACCTCTTCTTCCGTGTATGCTACAATATCCAAGTCATACCCGTGTTCAGTGTCCAAGAGCTGACGAAGCTTTTCCCTGAAGGTTCCAACGCCCCATCCTCCTCCATGAATAACGAGACGACTTGCGCGTTCTTCATATGGAACCGACGGTTTATCATCCACATCAAGTCGATACATAATCTCAAGCCTGTTCGGATGATACAGCGGAATTTCCCGATAAAATGAGGCATAGTCCGGTTTAAGCTTCAGTAATTGTTTCCATGAGGGGGATAGACTGGAGTCCACATACAACAGATCCACGTCAATCTCATCCTTTGTTCGTTCACGCAGAATATCCAGCAAGTGGACCCAGTGCCCGGACAACACGATAAATCGAGTACGTCCTTCCTCCAGCCACTGGTCAAGTAGAGACTTTACTGCAGCGGAGTTCAGACTTTGGCGAATGTCTCCAGGTATTCGTTGTGATGCAAGAGCGACAGCGAAATTTTCACGATAAGCCTGTCTGCTTTGGTCTGTTTTGAATTGCTTGTCCTCATTCATCACGTTTTCGAATACTTCAATGCAGGTTTCCAGGCCGAGTTGCTGTAACCTTTTTGCGATGATTAGTCCTGGGATATAAAAACCCAATCCGAAACCGGAACATAATATAGTAATCTTTTGACCCATTTGCACCGTCTCCCCTAGCATAGTAAGTTTGGAATCCCGACAAACTCGGGCTAGGTAATCATGTTTATCCCTGAATCCAACAATGACTGGTTAACTCCAGCAACTACATTTTGCATATGCTGCTGGCTCTCATAAATAACTGCAAAATAGAGTCGTCCCATGGTACGTTCATTCTGATCACGATTTATCAAAGCAGAAATAAGAGTTCCGGAGGAGAGTGGCAAGATGCCCATCCCTCTCTCTTTGGTGTACAAGATCTGCTGTTGATTTAAATTTTGAAGCAAGTGCTCATATTGGAAACGGGCAGGAACTGCGAGATTGAACTGTACTAGGCTGCTATGCAGCTGTGTGTTGGTAATTAAATCATCTACACCGTGTTTAATTAAACTCATGGATTTGCGGGCATTTATTTCAACCAAAGGTTCAATTGAATGATCTTGTAATATCATAGAATCGATACAAACATCACCGAAATAGCCGTCTTGATATAATAAGCGTCCGATTTCTAACACTTGATCCGTATAACCGGAATCATATAAGTGCGCTTTGAAGGATTCACTCATCGTATGTGAAGCACCGAATGCGTATCCATGATTATCAAGTTGTTGAAAAGAAACGAGTTGAACCTCGCCCGATTCATGAATGTAAAGCTGGCAAGAGAAATCAAATTTACGATCCAGCAGAGGTTCTACGACAAAACGAATCAACTTTTCCTGTGCAACTTGCTTATCCAGGTGCTTGATCAAACGAAGCAAGGCTTTTTCGGAGTGAATGACGAAATTTCCTTTTCCGGACACACCAAACTCATCCTTTAATAGTACAGCTCCGTCACAAAGCATTTTTCTGGTGATCGCAAGTAGTTGCTCCCTCCCCTCGACCACTCTGCCGACATTCGGCAGGTTCAATCTATCGCGCATTTCAAGTGAGTACGATTTAGCATTAATGCGCTGTACAATATTTTGCTCGGGATAATGGGATGCAAGATGATGCCTTTGTGCAAAAGCTAGCATTCCGGGTATTGCCGCAAACGCTTCCAAGGTTGCTTTTTCCAAAGAAAAGCAAGATAGTAGTTGATCCGTAACATTAGAGAGAGTCATGATTTCAAAGACATTTAAGTGATCCATTTCGTTCTCCCTATCTGAGGTAAACCAGGGATTTCGATTCATATGGATGTCATACCCGATCGAGCGAATATAATCATATTGAACGGAGTCCATGACATGGCGAGTAAGCAGCAAGTCTCCGGTTTTACAAAAGACAAACAGAAGCTCGTCCATGGAATCAGTAATCTTCTTTGTTTGTATATTCTGTATGGCAGGAATAGAAGCAAGCCGGGAATCGCGCCAGTACCGCTCTGCTTCAAATGATCCACAATGTAGAGCAAAATTCATACGCTGGCCATCTGATGGATGAATTGTGAAAATTTCTGCACGGATTGCAGATGCTCCAGACTGAAATGATCAAAATCAACTTCAATATCGAACTCTTCTTCAATACGTAAAATAAAATTGATAATCTGCAGTGAATCCATTCCTGCATCATGAGTCAGATCAGAGGATTCATTCAGCTTGTTAACCAGGCTTGGGTCTTCCTTGATTTCAGCTATGATCTCAATAATTTTAGTTGTCATTGTATACAGCCTCCCTTTTTCGCATTACCACTACGATATCTGTCTGAGGTACAAATAAATTGTAATTCGTTACATGCACTTGTCTTGTTTCGGTTACGGATTCAATCTTTAATTCAGGAGGAATACAGCGCTCAATGTGAGCAATTAACGATTCTTTCGTAAATCTCCAAATTACACCATCAATCGAAGAGTTCGCCATATAGCCACTTTCCATTGTAGAACCTGAAAGAGGCTTGAGAACAACCGGGTCGGCAATAATGATAGATCCACCGTCACGTAACAGTCTGGAGCTCTCAACGAAGGCTTTTTTGTGATGACGAATGTGATGAAAGCTTCGTGCAAACAAAATCATATCGCAGCTATGATCAGGTAAAGAAGTCGGCTTATCAATGAAGGCATGGATATAAGAATCAAACCTTCCCCACTTCTTTCCAAGTTTCAGAGCATTTAAATTTGGATCCATGTTGAAAAAACGAACATCCTTCTGCTTGCGAAGATACTTGTTTAATAAACCTGTACCACAGCCCACCTGAAGAACATCGCCCTTTAAAGGGGGTAAAACTTTGTAGACATTACGAGGAATAGGGAAATTTTGAACGTACATGGCCAATTCGTAGAAAATCGGATAACGCTCTTGCAATCGAACCAATTTACTGGTATAGAAAGGCTTCCGCTTTTTGTGACGTTTAAAGTCCCATTTGTTCAAATAGTAGACAGGGGTTAACAGCAGGAACAGAATAATAAAGACACCTTGTACGCCATAAATCCCCAATTTTTTAAAACGATCATTGGAATTACGAGGCATCATTTGTTCAGAAGTATTGAAAATGATCACTCCCCTCTCACAACGCTATAAATGGTGTAGAACCCATTCTAACAAGATCAGAGAATCCAATATATGGTTGAATACGCCAAAAAATATAGATATACTGTCCGTAAGCAATGCTTCCTACCAAATGACTTACGAAGCGGAGGGAATCTGATCATGCACGATTCAATCGAATTTAGAGAAGAGTATTTTTTTGACTCTATCACCCCCGTCCATTTGAAGCTGACAAAAGAAGAGCCGTTTACGATGATGCATCACCATGATTTTGTTGAAATCGCTTATGTATATGAAGGAGAAGGGCTTCATCAGATTGGGGATCAATGTATCCTGGTTTCCAAAGGCGACTTGTTTGTCATCCCTCCTGGCGTATCACATGTGTTTCAACCACTGGATTTGAAAGAAAAGGCCCCGTTATATATTATGAACTGTCTCTATAAGCCATTTTTGGAGAAATCATTTTTTCGTGGAGGACGCACTTGGTCTATGTTCGTCGAGCGGCGTAATGAATTTCGCAACGTATTCAAACAAATGTTACATCAACAGGAGGCTCCTGCTGCGCCTTATTTAGCTGCTGCTCAATGCCAGTTACTAAATAAACTATTCTACATTATCTACAATAGTAATCAGCAGAAGATGTACAGAAAGACCGAGATTAAGGATTTTTCAATACACCAAGCCATTCAATATATGGGAACCCATTATAGGGATACACTTACACTTGAAAAAATAAGCCAGCTTGTTGCGATGAGTACAAGAAACTTTCAACGAATGTTTAAAAAAGAAACGGGTATCAGTTATATTCAGATGTTACAACACATTCGTATTTTATACAGTTGCAAACTGCTGGAGTATTCAAATTGGAGTGTTCAAAAAATTGCTCAAGCGATTGGCATCGATGACATGAAATATTTTTACAAATTATTTAGAGAACATTATGGAACTACTCCAGGGGCATACAGGCAATACATAGGGATTTCTGCTGAACTACTTCGGGAGGATACAACATGTTAGATATACAACCGCTCAAAAGCTTTAATACCCAATTTCAAGTAACGTCTTGTATTGATGACCACTTCAGAACGATTTCCACTTGGCTAGGAAGAGATACGAGAACGATGTATGCCGATGCATGGGCTTTTGAGTACAATGCTGATGCACAACAACTTTTGCTGGATCGCGTCGTCTATCCTCGTTTAAATCTGGGTTACCTGGACACCTATCATGGTATACAAGTTGATTTTAGAGACAGAAATTTCAGTGGGACTACGCTGAACAGCAACGAGGATGAAAAGCCATTTCTAGATATGCTGCAGTCTGAGTTAGATGCTGGCATGGCTGTACTGGTAGGTATTGATGTGTATTATTGTCCATGGTCTGACGGGTATCTCAAAACGCATGCACGGCATTCCTGTCTTGCTGTAGGCATAGACCAGAAAGACCAGAAAATAATGCTGGTGGATGCGTATTATGGACAAAAAAATATGGAGATGGAACTCCAATTGTTTTTGAACATCTCATTTTACTATGCTATCTTTCGTTTAACGGATCCCTGCTCTTCTCACAACGATTGGAAAGGACTGCTATCTTCCAGTTTACATGATCAAACGAGCATCCCAACAATGAGAAATAGTATTCGGAACTTAAAAGATTTTGCCAAGGCTTACTCAGAGGAAGGAATCGTTATTTCAGATCCCAAAATAGATACACAACACGCTATCTTTCAATGGATGAGGTTTTCATTGGCCAGACTTAGATATGCGTCGTTTATCTTTTATTTACATGAACTATCTCAGGAAGATATGTTCCATACGATTGGAAGACACTACTTGGAGCTTGCTAGAAAATGGGATGCTATCATGCATCAGTCCATCAAAAGTAGTTTTTCCGGCGATCCCGTGAATCAGCGTCAGAAAATATATAATAAAATGCTCTTTATTATTCAAAATGAGAGTGAATTGCTTAATCAACTGCAGGATTTGGCGTAATCCACTATATATCTTATTTGTTCGCTTCTGTAAATTTGAAGTTAGATGAAGTTATCAAATCATACAGGAGTGATTTTTTATGTTTCAGCATCATCAGATCGCATTGAATCAATTGGTCGAGCTTTTAAAACCTGACCCTACGATCAGAGCCATTATAACGGCGGGCTCAATCGCCCAAGGTAAAGCCAGAGAAAACTCGGATATTGACGTTTACATTGTCGTTACAGATGAATCTTTTGAAGAGAGAAAATTGCAGCATCAACTATCATATACCAATCATGAGATCTGTGATTATCCTGAAGGGTATATTGATGGCAAGATTATCAATTATCGTTTTTTGGAACTCGCTGCTGAACAAGGCAGTGAACCTACAAGGTATTCTTTCTTGGGTTCCAAGGCAGTGTATTCAACAATTCCTCAATTGGATGAACTTCTTCAGCGAATCCCTGTTTACCCGGAGCAAAATCGCGAGAAAAATATAATGGATTTTTATGCGGAAATTTACTTGCACGCTTTCTATTTTGCTGGAGAAGCCGTCAAAAAAAACAATCCTTATCTGCTCTCCCATGCTGTTAGCAATTTAGTTTTATTTTCCGGTCGGGCAATTTTGGCGATAAATCATCAGTTGTTTCCCTGCCATAAAGGTCTGATGAATGCCGTCTCTGGAGTAACGAATAAACCGGAAGGCTTTGTAGAATTGACTAATGATCTCATCGCTCATCCGAATTACGAAAAATGCATGGATTACGCGAAGGTCATGCTTGGATTCTATAATCCTAACATTGCATTCGAGCAAGCGCTTACTATTTTTGTGGCCAACAATGAATGGAACTGGATCGATCAAGAACCGCCGCTAGCGGATCGCTAAGTAGAATAAAGCCAATACGAAATTTTCAAAATATCATCTCCCATTGTTAGGGATCGAATTTGAACAAACTAAACAAGGCCATCACTTTCTGAGTGTGGTGGCCTTGTTTGGGTTAATAGTTGGATTCTGTTAAACGTATTCGCTTAGATGTTAGAGAGTAAGTCCGCCGTCTGCTAAAATTATGGAGCCGGTCATATAGCTCGATCCATCTGATGCGAGGAATGCTACAAGCTCAGCAAGTTCTTCGGGCTCGGCATAACGTCCCATACGCATATTAGGGAATTCTTCCGGCATATAATCGCTATCCTGAAGCATCTGCGGCACAGCTGCTGTGAGTGAAGTTGCTACACCGCCAGGGCATATTGCATTCACACGAATCCCTTTTCTCACGTATTCAATGGCGGCTGCTTTCGTTAAACCGGCAACACCGTGTTTACTTGCTGTATACGCAGCCAGGCTGTGCTCTGCACGGATTGCAGTTGTGGAGGCTGTGTTAATCACATGGCCATGGCCTTGTTGATCCATCACCTTGAGCGCATGCTTCATACCGAGGAAAATCCCCTTCAGGTTGACATCAATAATTCGTGAAAAATCGCTCAGCGCTGTTTCGTGGAAAGGTTGGAATTTCTGGATAATGCCAGCGTTGTTAAATGCAACATCGATTTTGCCAAATGTTTCGACTGCTTTTTGGATATAGTTTTGAACATGCTCTTCGTTAGATACGTCCGCTTGAACGAAGATGGCTTCCCCCTCTTGCTCTTTCACAAGTTCAAGAGTTTCGTTACCCGTAGCCTCGTTAAAATCAACCAGTACTAATTTAGCTCCTCTTGAAGCCATAAGAACTGCACTTGCTCTACCGATGCCACTACCCGCTCCCGTAATCGTAATCACTTTCCCAGCCAGAGAATCTGATTTTTTCTTTACTGCTTGAGTTGCCTTTGAAGTCTCTTCTTCTACAAAAGTTACATTAGCGAGATCTGCTTTTAATGCAGCCAAAATCGTTTCAGGCAAATCCACCTGAGGAATAGCGGCAAGTTGATCGAGTGTAAAATGGGAAGCCATTTTGAATGAAGGTTCGTTAATAAACTCTGGCAGATGTTTAGCAAGAAGTGCAGTTGCTTCCGCGTTATTTAATAATTCCGAAATTTTGATGTTCTCATTGTAGTTTGTCATGTGATCCTCCCTAGTTGAATGTATTTCGCTGTTACTGCAATTTCTAAGAATGAATTACCGGAATTTGCCGCAGAGAATCATTCAGTTGCATTTTCTTTTCTTCGTTTAATACGTCCCCTGCATATTCTATAATTACACCCAGTGGTACTCCCATGGCATCCGGATGAGGTTCCTCTCCAATCTCCGGCATAGCAGCAAGAATCAACATTTTACAGCTGTCATTCTTCCATAATGCCCCTAGTTTTACATCCAGACTGTACTCCAATACCTCTTCCTCAGGTAAGTGTTCGAGATCTGCAGCAAATTCTCCGAACACACGAGTCATCCAGTTTGTACATAAACTAAACCATTGTGCAACCGAGGGCTCCACCATGCTGATCAGCCCCATTGACGTTTGTGGACGGGCAAGGGACAGCCCATGAGTACCTGTAGGAAAAATATGCATCTCAAAAGGTACGTTTTGGCGAGTCAAAGCATCAGCAAAAGCAAGGGAGTTACTCACAGGAACGAGCTTGTCATCGAATGTGTGGAATATAAATGTCGGTGGTGTGAGATGGTCCACCTTCTGATCTACACCTGGGACAGGATTCGGAAAAATCGCACTCATTTCTTCGAGAATACAAGGATAACCAAGAATCAAAGCATCAGGACGATCAGAACCCATCGTACTTAGTGCTGCAGCCAAATGTCCACCTGCGGAGAAACCGCAGACGGCAATTTTTTGCGGATGGATGTCCCACTCTGCACTATGTGTGCGAATAAGCTTCATTGCCTCTTCTGCATCGTTGAGAGGTTGTGGAAACGCAGCATCTTGATTGAGCGAGTAACGTAAAATAAAAGCCTGATATCCTTCGGCCAAAAAAGCCATAGCAATCGGTTCAGCCTCTCGATCAGAGCAGGCTCTGTACCCTCCGCCCGGGAGGATAAGTACCGCAGGCCGTTGTTTCATATTTGGCATCTCGGGTGATGAATCCAGCAGATAGCCAGTCAGGGTAACATTTGTATTGCTCAAGTCATACGATAGAACTTTCATACACGTGCAGGTCTCCTTTTTTATAAGTGTGGTTTCAAAGAAAAAGGGATACTTCCATTGTAGATTTCAGAGATTGGCCTTGCTATAACGCGATACAAAGATCAAATAGCGAAATCCGAAGAAATCATTCCAAACAAAAAAACCGCAAGATCGCGGTTCAATTGTAGTGTTCATCGAAGTGTCCAACCATGAACAAAGGGATTTGAATTTAAACCAGTTGAATCGTCATCAACTTGAGATCCAACTCATCCAGTTCTTCCTCTGGTGTGTTAAACGAAGGATAACTGGACAGATCGCGTATGCTCGCTTCTCCCATAGGACCAATGGTTGAAGGGTCCAGAGAGGCAAGCGTAGGTGAAAGTTCTTGCAGCATACTCCGACTCTCTTCATTACAAAGCAGCACATTGAGAGGTGTACGTGTACTCAGTGTTTGTTTGTATGGAGTAGAAGGCATATAATTAAAGTCGTAATTGCCGCTTGCTACTTCAATACAGACTTCATGGTCACCCTGTAATACCGGCAGGCCAGCATCAGATAGTGCAATCCCGTTCATAATGACTTGGTCAATAATTGCGCGTGGCAGCTTAATTGTTGCTGTTGCATTAAAGGGAACGGAGAAGCTCAAATATAATTTGCCATGCTCATCAAACTTCCATTCGCTTCTGTAAGCTCCAGATGCTGTATCAATGTGGGCTTTTGTCCACTGAATTCGGAAGTCTGGCATTGGTGCAAGCACGGTATGACGGAAACCAGGCTGATCTTCAGCAGGATTGATGCCAGCCATGTGACGATACATCCATTCCACGATTGCACCATATGCGTAATGATTTAGCGAATTCATACCGCTCTCACTAATTTTCCCATCGGGTAAGATGGAGTTCCACCGTTCCCAGATCGTTGTAGCTCCTAAATTAACGGCATACAGCCAGCTAGGGTAATCATCATTAAGCAAGAGTGTGTAAGCCACATCATTACTTCCGTGTGCTGACAGAACACGATTCAAATATGGCGTACCAACAAAACCGGTTCTCAGATGATTTTGATCCTTGCGAACACGCATGCGGAGGTCTTCCTCAATTCGTGCTGTATACTGTTCGGGTACGAGATCCATATACAAGGCGACCGCATATGCAGTTTGGGTATCCACTGCCAAACGCCCGTTTGCTGTGAAAAATTCATTTTGAATTGCTGTTCTAACTTCTTGGGCCAGCTTTTCGTAGGAGGCAGCAAGTTCCTCATGCCCAAGCACCTTAGCAGCTTTGGCAACGATGTCCGAGGAGTACGCGTAATATGCAGAAGCGATGAAGAAATTATCTGTCCCGCCCATCGGTGAATCGGGATTATCTCCATCTAGTGCCAACCAATCACCAAAGTGGAAACCTACTGTCCAGAGGCGTGATCCTCCGGACTCTTCGTCTGAACGTTTGATGTAATCCACCCATGCTTTCATGCTATCGAATTGTTGCTCCAGGATAGCCTTATCTCCGGAATGTACATACGTATTCCAAGGAATAATTGTTGCTGCATCTCCCCAAGCGCTTGAGCCACCGCCCTGCACTCGGCCCACAGGAACGACCATTGGAACCATTCCATCCCGATCCTCTTGCTCCATCCACAAATCATAACCATATTTATTAAAAAAGGCATACGTGTCCATATTGTAGTTAGCCGTGCCTGAGAAGACCTGTGCGTCTCCAGTCCAGCCCATGCGCTCATCCCGCTGAGGGCAATCTGTAGGCGTGTCCAGGAAATTCCCCTTTTGTCCCCAAAGTGCATTTTGGAATAGACGATTTACGCCGGCGTGACTGGTTTCCAGATAACCAATGCGATCCATATCGGAGTAAACTACACAGCCTGTAAAATCATTCACATCCAGCTCTCCAGGCCAGCCTTCTACCTTGACATAGCGGAAGCCGTAAAAGGTGAAGTATGGACGTACAACGGCTTCCTCACCATTTGCTGTATATACGTATTCCGCTTTGGCTGACCGAAGGTTTTCACGGAAAAAGTTCCCTTCCTGCAATACTTCGCCGTATTGCAAGCGGATCATGGTTCCTCGGGGTGCTGTTGTGCGGAATTGAAGCCAGCCGACCATATTTTGTCCCATATCAATCACGGTTTCACCCGCTGGTGTGGTCAGAACAGATACAGGTTTCAAAGTTTCCTTGATGACTACCGGGAGACTTCTTCTGGCTTGAAGCCGATCGTATCCCAGATCGCTTTCGCGAACCGGATAAATTTCACTTACGTCCAGTGTGGCATCGTAAATTTCCCCATCATAGATGTTGCCATCCAATACATGGGAGCGAGTGGCATGCCAGGACAGGTCCGATGGAATGACCTCTTCTGTACCATCGGCATAAGTGATCACGAATTCGGACAACAAAGCAAAATGATCACCATACAGATTGGCTGTCGTATCACCTTCGAAACCAAAACGGCCCTTGTACCACCCGTTTCCCAGACGCACATCTACCGAATTTGTTCCTTCCTGCAGCAAATCTGTAATATCGTATGTCTGATATTGCAACCATTTGTGATACGCATTATAATGCGGAGTCAGATATTCCTCCCCTGCTTTGACCCCGTTTAATTCCAATTCATAGATGCCCAAACCGCAAATGTAGGCTCTTGCTTGAGTAATCGGACCTCTTAATTCGAAGCTTTTCTTCATCACGGGATGAATATCCCTGTCCAGATCAGGTGTAATCCACATGGCCGTCCAGGATTCATCCATTTTCGCTGTTTCAAACCAGGCAGTTTCACTAACGGCTTGTTCACCCCGTTCATTCCACACGGTAACTCTCCAGAAGTATCGCGTCCGTGGAGCTAATTCCAAGTTTGGTGAGTACGAAAGTGAATCGATATCCTGTTTCTGCCCGCTGTTAAATACGATCTGTGAAAAAGATTCATCAACAGCGATTTCGATCTGTGCCGCAATTTGTTTCGTTGCCGTAGTATCCGTAACCATGTAAGAAAAGCTTGGATTGGATATCTCAAATCCTAACGGATTGGAGATATGATTTGTTTTTAGCTTCGTAATCTTCATCTAAGTAACCTCCTATGTTGATTCGCGAAATTCAGCTGTAAATGATTCAATGTTATGGCCTAGTCTCTGTGGAGCGGTACCACTCGTTCACTTCGTTTGTAATTTGTCTCCCTCCGGAATTCATCCACTTTTGTACAAACTCATCAAACGTAGCAAGTGGCTCCTCTCCATAAATGATCGAGTTAAAAGTTTCCAGCTCATTTTTTTGCAAATAGGCGTTTCGAGCTTGCATCGTTTTGGTCGGGGGACCTTGAAACAGATTGCTGCGATCAATCTGCCTCTGCTGCATCACTACAGCATCTGCCTGCATGATAGGGGATTGAATTTCATCCTTGGGATCAACCCCCATACTTAGTAAAACAGCGCGATCATGTGAATTGAGATTCTTCCCTCGGCCCATTTTCAGTAGAGCTGCTTTGATTCTGGAAGGGTAACTGGCGTATTGTCCCATGAGGGTGTACTTAAACGTTTGCACCTTCCCCCCAGGAATATCATTGCTGTTGCTATCTAAGGATCCATCAGGGTTTAGAACATAATCGTAACCATTTTGATAAGCGCTGAGATACAAAGGATCGTTGGTCACTGTTGCTTCGTATAAATAGTTCTGATACCTGAAAAATGCCTGCAATGCTTCTTCTGAAATATGCCGATTAATCATCAATGCTCCACTGTATGAGTTTCCTTTCAAGCGGGCCGCGGTTCCGTCCATCCCGGCAGGAATGGGATAAGGTACAAACTCGGCTGACGGCTCCTTGGCTTTTAGTTGCTGGAAAGGATAGTCACCAAACCAGCGGGGGCCAGCAACTATCCCTACTTTTCCATCAATGATGTTTTGATTTACTTGACTAAAGTCTTGAAGTGCTAGGTTATTTCCAATGTAACCTTTTCTCTTCCATGATTTTAATGTCGCAAGCGCTTGTTTGATCTGAGGCTGAACACTTCCATACACGAGTTGGCCTTTTTCATTCTTGCTCCATATGCTCGGGATCGCTCCATATGCACCGAATACCCATGAGATATCCCCTATCGGTGAGACGACGTACTGGTCTTTAATTGCAAAATCAATACCGTACGTGTCCTGTATGCCATTTCCGTCCGGGTCGTCATAGGTAAAGGCAGTCATGACCGTTTCCAGTTCTTTCAGATTGTTAGGAGCTTCGAGGTTCAAGTGCTTCAGCCAGTCCTTGCGAATCCAGAGAACAGACTGTGATGCTTGCTCCGTAATGATCGGAATAGCCATACGCTTTCCATTGATCTCGAAAGGCTCCCAGGCTTCTGGCACCTCTGCCATTGCTGCTTTCCATGTGGGCGAAGCATAACGCTCCCAAGCTTCTCCTGCATCCAAGAGTTTTCCTGAAAGCATAAACGTGTTGACCGTATCCATCACATTCGACGTAAAAACATCAGGTAATACATCATCGGAAGAGAGCATTAGCCTAAGCTTCATATCATAGTCTTCAACTGGAGCACTCCATTTTGTACGAATGTTTACACCCAGCGTGTTATAAGCCCAGCGGATATGTACATTATCTGTAGCATTTTCGCCGTTTTTATATACGGTAGTCGGGTCATTCATATTGACCGTTGTCAGCACAACTGCCGATTTATCGGGCTCAGGTTGTGGCGTTTTAGGGCTACATCCTGCAGTGAGCAGGATCAGACATAAGAATGAAAGAGAAAGATAAATTTGTTTCCAGTTCATACGAATCAAGCTCCTTCATCATCATCATATCGTGCCAGTGGTTGAGTCTAAATAACGCTTTATCAACATTACATAATTCATTATTAACCTTACTTCTATATGTAAGTTAAATGGCTTGTAATTCAGAGTTGGCAAGCCTACAATAAGGTGAATTTAGTTCTTGTCAGGGGGAATTTCAGATTGAGAGAGAAATACAGAACATTTCTGAGTATGGTAGCAATTACGTTTATTATGCTTGCTGCTGTTCTTATCATGTATACCTTTTCTGTTCAATCCAGTGTGGATACGGTGCAGAAGGATATTGAAACGAATAATCTCAATCGTGTCCAATTTGTAGTGAATTCGCTGGATCAAAGCCTGGACCGGTTAAACATGTTATCCATCTCGATGGAAACAGACAACTCCATTGCTTTGTTACGCTCGGTTGATGTGATGAGCTCCTACGAACAGGTACAATTAATTCAGAATATTGCTACAAGAGTCAATCTTCAAAGTTTGTCAGAAGGATGGAACAACAAAATCTCCATCTATTCTACACTTTTGAAACAATGGATTATTTCTTCCGAGATGGGCATGAAAGCTCCTATCGTTAACTCCAATAATACAGGTTGGCATTTTGATAAAGCATCAGATAAATACTACAAATATAAAGTGATGCCCCAGACTATTATCCGACTTGAGTTCCCTCGAAGTAATCTTGAAGATATTGTAGAGAACTCCCATCAGGGAGAGAATGAGTCTGTATTTTATAATACTAACGGGGACTCCATCACACGTAAGAAGGCCAGTCCGGTAACATCTAATATTGTAAAGGAGATCGCAAAACATCTTCAACCTACCTCCGGTTCTGAAACCGTGTCTGTAAACGAAGAAAAGTATATCGTAAACTATGTATACTCTCATCAGCTCGGATGGTATTTAATTGACTTCATGCCGCTTGACAGGGCTTTACAACCCATTCGTTTCACTCAGATCTGGTTCTATGCTTCTTGTATCATGCTGTTTATCGCAGGAATCACGATCATTGTGGTTCTCTTCCGTAAAGTACAGATTCCAATTCTCGCCTTATTGAAAGGTGTTCGACTTTTGAAGCATGGGGACTTCTCTTATCGAATACAGCGGGAGAGCAGTAACGAGTTTGATTTTTTATATGGACAATTTAATGATATGGCTGGGCAAATCGAGGATCTGATTGAAAAAGTGTATAAAGAGAAAATTGTAGCAAGGGAAGCCGTGTTAAAGCAGCTACAGGCTCAGATTAATCCTCATTTTCTGTATAATTGCCTTTTCTTTATCAACAATATGACGAGATTGGGCAATGAGGAAGCGGTGACAGCCATGACTCAAAATCTGGCTGAATATTTCAGGTATACGACGCGATTGGACGAACCTATGACAACCCTGGAAAAAGAGATGGGGATCATACGCAACTATCTTAAAATTCAGAGCTTGCGCATGGATCGGCTCTCCTATCAGATTGAATTTCCGGAGGAATTAAAGACTGTGCCGATTCCGAAACTGCTCATTCAGCCTTTGGTGGAAAACAGTATCATCCATGGTATTGAAACAAAGCGTGATTCTGGCGTCATACACGTCTCAATAAAACGTATTGAGCATGGGATCTGCATCAGGATAGATGATGACGGTAAAGGAATGAGTACGAATGATATCCATGCGCTTAAGGCTAGGATCTCAAAACCTCCGATCGATACGGTGGGATGTGCGCTTTGGAACATTTCGGAACGCCTAAGAATACATGATCCTGTTAACTCACATCTAGAGTTTGAGCAAAGCCCGCTTGGGGGTCTGCGCGTCCAGCTACATTGGTCTCTTGAACCACAACCGAAAGAAAACATGGAGTGAGCTATGGAAATGACTCATGGATTCTCCTCCGTTTAACCAATAATTTGCAACAAAATAAAGGCACCTGGATTATTTAAATCCAGGTGCCTTTTCTCTCGCCTATTGTTGCTTCACGGTATCATACCATTCATTTACTTCTTTGATGATCTTATCTCCTCCGGATGATCTCCACTTTGCAACAAAAGAATCGAATTCATCGACGGGCTTTTTGCCATAAATAATTTCAATATAGGAGTCAATCTGCATTTTGGTTAATAATTCCTGCCTGGAAAGCATCGTTTTGGTAGAAGGACCTTGGAAATACTCTGGTACATCGATATCACTCTGATCCATTGCAACCAGCAAAGCTTTTGAAGAAAAGGCCTCCAAAGGATTAGATGCGTCATTGCCAAGAATACCAGTTGGTGCCAGTGCCGCTAACTCTTGATTACTCAACGTTTCGTTTTTAGCCATTTTAACATTGGCTTCCAATCTTTTGGAAGGATATACGGCGTCCGAGCCAGTAATCGTATATTTCATCGTTGAAACTTTGCCACCTGTAATTTTACTCTCATCCATAACGGCTTTGCCATTCTCAATCACATAATCGTATCCATCCTGAAAACCCTTGAATAGCAATGGATCATCTGAGTTGTAGGCCTCGTACAATGCATTTTGATAATGGAAAAACGCCTGTAGAGCTTCTTCTGAAATATCTTTATTAATCAGGATCGCACTCGTGTATGGATCCGCGATTGTTCGCATATTTTTGCCATCTGCTCCCTTCGGAATCGAATATGGATTATAAATCGCATTGGGGTTGGATGCCAGCAGCATCGATCCTGGATATACCATCATCCAGTTTTCTCCGCCCAGCATACCCACTTTTCCAGAGGCAACGTTCTCAGCTACTTTATTAAAATCGTGCAGAGCAATGTCACTCGCAATGTATCCCTTGTTCATCCACTCATTGAGTTTGCTCAAACCTGACTTGACCTCTGGTTGAATGGATCCATACTTGAGGTTGCCATCCGTGTCTGGATACCAGCGTTCCGGTATAGCTCCAAACATTCCAAAGAACCATGAAGTATCACCCATAGGTGAGCCGACTACTTGATCTTTCATCGCGAGTTCCAGAGCTAAAGTGTCCTTTTTTCCATTGCCATCAGGATCTTGATTCACAAAAGCATCCATCACCTTCTCCAGCTCATCCAATGTGGTTGGTGCTTTAAGGTTTAACTTATCCAGCCAATCCTGTCTGATCCAAAGTACAGACTGGGTTCCAGCTGTAGGGCGAACTACCGGTATGGCAAATTTTTTGCCATCTTTTATGAAAGGATACCAAGCGGTGGGTTCCTCTGCGAGAGCTGCTTTCCAGGTATCCGATGCGTATTTGTCGAATGCTTCTGTTACGTCAAGCAATTTTCCTGAGTCAATAAAAGTGTTGATCGTGTTGGATTGGCTTGAGTTAGCTACGAATAAATCAGGTATCTTGTCCCCGGAAGACAACATTAGCTTCAATTTGGTGTCGTAATCTACCGCAGAGGATGTCCATAACGTTTTCATTTCTACGCCGAGCGTATCTTTGGCCCAGCGGGTATGAACATTGTCCATATAGTTTTCACCATTTTTGAATTTGACTGTAGGGTCCTCGCTTCTCACCATTGTTACCGATACCGCAGGCTCGATTTTTCCATTCACAATTTTAATTTCTTTTGCAGGCTCATTCGATTTGGCTGCCTCTTCTTTATTGCTGCAAGCGGCTAACAGACTAAAGCTCATCGCAAGAAGCAGACATCCCCACATCATTTTTCTTTGTTTTTTCATACTTTTCCCCCCAATGGAATTATTCTTTTACTGCACCGATAACAATCCCGGCTGTAAAAAACTTTTGAAGCACAGGATAGATGAGCAAAATCGGTATAGCCCCAATTAAGACCTGAGCTGCCCGAATAGAACGATTGTTAATCTTCGCAATGTCATTCACATTGCTGGCATCGACAACCGGTACAGCAATTAGAGATTTGAGGAGCGTACTGAGTGGTACATTGTCTCCCCTCATATAAATGGAGCCCGCAAACCATTCATTCCAATCGTTCACCACCATAAATAGGCCTACAGTTGCAAGGACAGGCAAGGATAGCGGCAGAAACATATTGAAGAACACCTGCCAATGATTGGCTCCGTCCATAAAAGCAGATTCTTCGATCTCCTTCGGTAATGCTTTGAAAAAATTCATGATGAGAACGAGATAAAATACGTTGACCAAACCTGGAAGCACAAGTGCCCAGACGGAATTATACAAGCCAATTTTGGTGACGAGCAGATAGGTAGGAATTAGCCCGCCATTAAACAACATCGCAACCACAAACAGACTTACAAACAGTTTGTATCCAGCGATGCCGTCCCTCCCGCCGCCTTTGGATAACACATAAGCTGCCATACAGTTGATCATAAGTCCGAGCACCAGGCTTAGCACGGTACGCTGTATTGAAATCCATATCGCTGGCAGGAAAGCGGGATTCTCAAGTGCTTTCAGATAGGAGTTAAAGGTAATATCGATCGGGAAAAAAGTAACTCTGTTTGCCATAACGGCTTCTGTTGAACTTAGCGATATGGCAGCAACATGTAGCAATGGTACAACACAAATTAGTGCTAGTAATATCATGAGTACATTATTAAATGTCTGAAACCAGCGCTGAGGCGTAGACATCACTTGCATAAGATCCCACCTTAGAAAATTTTATAGTCAGCTACTTTGTAGGCAATCCGGTATGCACCCAGAATTAAAATCAGGCTGACAATGGATTTGAATAAACCGATTGCAGTAGAGAAGCTGTAGTTACCATCAATCAGACCGATCCGATAAACAAAAGTATCGATGATATCACCTTTTTCATACACCAGAGGGTTATACAAATTAAAGATTTGATCAAAGCCTGCATTCAGTATTTGACTGAGTGAAAGTGTTAGTACCACAGCTATTGTTGGAATTAGAGATGGCAAAGTGATATGCAACATCTGTTTCCATTTGCCTGCTCCATCAATCTGTGCTGCTTCATACAGTGCTGGATTGATTCCGACTATGGCCGCGAGGAAAATGATGGAACCATATCCGAACTCTTTCCATACTTCACTCGATACCACTGTAAACAGAAACCAGTTGTTATCACCCAGGAAGAAGATGGGGTTGAGTCCTAATGCCTGCAGTGCCTGATTAATAAGACCGCTGTCCGGGTTAAGCAGCTCAATAAAAATACCGCCTAGAACAACCCATGAGAGAAAGTGTGGGAGAAAAACAAATGTTTGAACAGTACTTCTTAATACTTTGCGGCGGACTTCATTAATCAGCAGTGCAAAGCCCATCGTCGAAATAAAACCAAAAACCAGTTTTAACACCGCGATCCGAAGTGTATTCCAGATGACCTGCACGCTATCTGGATATTCAAATAGAAATTTGAAATGTTCCATACCTACCCATTCGGACCCCATTATCCCCAGATAAGGTTTGTAATCCTGAAACGCCATGACTAGTCCGCCCAGGGGCATGTAGACAAATACAAGAACCAATAGCACGGCGGGGCTTAACATTAAGTAGAGCTGCCAGCGATCTCCTCGTCTATTGATTTTCACTTTGTCCTTTTTTGGGGCTGCCAACTCCATATGAGACCTCCTCATGTCTGATGTAGAATAGTATTAATGGATTTATTGTAAGCGCATACAAGTCTGCGGGATATAATGCAATACAAAGGGTGAATAGCGTTTTCTTAACTTATAGATGAAAAAGCTGATCGTAAAAAAAGCCGCCATACAGGCGACTTCATTACGTAGACCGTTCTCTGGACTAACTTAATGTACAACGATTTGCTCTTTATAACTTTTTTTTACAGGAGCATTTGTATTCAAGGAGCATCGGAAGCTGTGCTGTCCACTCGTCAAAATGTGTATCTCTCCATTGGGCATGTGTAAAGAGCATGTTGTAGAAACGGGGACTGTAACCTCGACATGGAATTGATGTTCATCCCGTTTCCAGTCTACACTCGCCAGGCCATAAGGGGTTATCGTAGAAGCTTTAGCCCAAGTAATGCCTCCTCCAATCATAGGAGCGACTCGGAAAGTCTGATATCCGCCGCTGGTGGACTCCAAACCTGCAAGCCTTTTATAAAGCCAATCGCCCACAGCTCCATTCGCGTAATGATTAAAGGAAACCATTCCCCCATTCGATTCTTCTGCAGATTTATTGCCGCTTAGTTCTTCAATATTTACAGTTCCATCAGGTCTCAGTGCATCCCAGCGCTCCCAGATCGTTGTCCCGCCAGCCTTCACCTCGTATAGCCAGGATGGACATTCCTCCTGTAACAGCAGTTCATATGCTGCGTCAAGCTGTCCATTGTCAGACAGGGCAAACAGTAGATAAGGGGTTCCGGTAAAGCCTGTTGTAAGGTGATTTCCCGCTTCGTGAATTAATCGAGTCAAATTATTCACCATTTGCTTTGTTTCCTCACCTTCCGTCATGCCGAAATGAAGGGGGAGCACATAGGCCGTCTGAAATTCTTCTTTCATATTCCCCTGTTTATCAGTAAATACGTTCCGGTACGCGGTGATAATTTTTTTTCTTAAATCGTAGTAATAGGATACATCTTCGGTGTGCCCTAGAATGGAAGCGATCTTTGCCATAATGCCACACGAGTTAGCGAAATAAGCGGTGCCTACCCATTTCCCTTTTTTAATCCATGCTTTGGCATCTCCTTCCGGTGCAGCCCAGTCACCAAAATGGAACGGGAAACGCCAAACATAACGATCAGCAGGCGAGACTGCTAGGAAAGAAGACCACCATTTCGCTGCTTTTAGAAATTTCTTCATGGAAACATATTGTTTTTCAAGAACCTGTTTATTGCCGCGTGCCAAGTATTCAGCCCAAGGGACCAGAATACTGCTGTCTCCCCAACATGAATTAGCCATTGCAGGCCAGTGATCTCCACCTCGGGGAATAACCATAGGAAATCCGCCACCTTTGGATTGCTCTGCTCGCATATCCATCAACCATTTATCAAAGAATCGGCTCATGTCGAAGTTGAAACAAGCCGTTGAAGCAAAAACAGCAATATCCCCTGTCCATCCCTGACGTTCATCCCGTTGCGGACAGTCTGTTGGAATATCAACAAAGTTGGAGCGTCCTCCCCAACGGATGTTACTCTGAAGCTGTGTTAAGAGTGGATTGGAACATGAAAAATGACCAATCTCCTTGAAATCAGAATGTAGTACATAAGCCGAAAGTTCAATCTGGTCCGGATCTATCCCGGTCAAACCAACATAACGAAATCCCATATAAGTCAACCGAGGTGAATACGTTTGCTCTCCTTCCAGACAAACATATGTCGCAGCAGCCTTCGCGGTACGCAAAGATTTTACGAATAGTTCCTGATCTACCAATACTTCAGCGTGTCGAAACACAACCTTTTGATTGTGATTCCCCACAATTTTGGCTTGGATAACGCCTGCAAAGTTTTGACCAAAATCATAGATGATTTCACCACTCGGCGCTATTGAGCGGGATATCGGTTTCAATTCTTCCTGTACACGCACGGGCAAACCATACTGAGCTAATAATTCCGGATTTTTGCGAGGGTGGGTTACATCTACCGGCTTCCAATGTACATGGTTAAGATCAATGGTGGCATCATAATGTTCCCCGTCATACCATTCTGCCATACGATAGTTTCCATTCAGAGTAACTTCCCACGTTGGATCGGTAACGATTAAATCTGATGTACCGTCTGTATACTCGATGTACAGTTCCAATAATAATGCTTGACGATCAGCACTAATTTTATTTTTACGAACATAATTGAATGAACCGACAGCCCATCCCCCCGCTACTACAGCTGTGACTGCGTTCGATGATTTCAGTTGATGTGTAACATCATAGGTCTGGTACTGGATCTGATGATCATATGAAGTGAACCCTGGAGCAAAATAATCTTTCCCCACCTTTTCACCATTCAGAGTAAGTTCATATACCCCCAGCGCCGTTACGTTGATCCACGCCCTTGTCACCGTCCGTGTGAGTTCAAAGTTACGGCGAAATGTCATAGGTACAGGAGAAACCTTTTTAGGGAAATCGTAAGACATATCGGTAATCCATTGAGCAGACCATTTTGTACCCATTCTGCCTGTCTTGAATAAAGCAAACTGCTCTGCCTGTTCTCCACTGGTTCCAGTTGCTATGATCCTGACATGGTATTCCGTATGCGGTTTTAGCGGCCCCGTGTAAAGATTGTTAATCTGATCTGAGGTGGTCACACGCCAGTCACCGACTTCAATGATGGCTTCATGCAACTTTTCTCCAGCTCGATCCGAAGAAAGTGCAAACGAAATCATGGGTGCATGATCTGTAATACAGCCGGATTCCAATCCGTTGATCTTGATGGAAGATAGCATTAACATTGAGGCCTCTCCTGCCTTGTCAAAATATTATACATCTAGCTCAGAAACTATTTTTTTATAAACTCTGGTCTCATTCGGAGCATGTAACGGAGTCCATACTTGAGCAAAAAATGGATCTACTTTTGCACGTTCAGCATAATTCCAACTCTCACGTTCACATTCAGGGCACCAATGACCAGCATGCAGCACCAGCTTCGGACTGGCTTGGAATGTATGTCCAAATGCACATGTAAAACTCAACTTATTTCTCCAGTTTCCTTTTTCCATCTCTGAGGACAAACATTGTCCTCCCCGAAATGCAGCGGCCGACTTTACGTCATCAATTCCGAGATCCCGCTCAGGTTTGGTGTCATCGTATCCATGATCAATATGAACTACGGTGTTCCAGTCTTTGAAATGCTGGAACTCGCTTAATTTATCAGGTATGCTGTTCCATGCCTCTTTACTGCCCCAATACGCATCAATGTGGTCTTCCACATTTTCTTCAATGAACCGCAGTGTGCCATGTTCCGTTCGGGCCGGTTTTTCAAACATTTTTTTCATGACAGTTCCCATGATTCGTTCGCCAAACGGAAGTTTACACAGAATTTTCGCTGCCGTTGCCTGAGAACCCAGATTTTCAAGGTAACAACGATAAAAATAATCCATCCCGTCCTGACGGAAATGCAAATAATCGTTTAGCTTGTCCGAATCGAGGTAATACTGTCCGTGAAAATTACGAGTGGCATACCACTTCGGATTAATCACATGGTCAAGGTTTTTGAAACCAATTGCCCCGTATAGTTTTTGGTACATCTCATAGGTACTGACACGGCAGGATTCCCCGCCTCCTATATTGTAAACATGACACCAGAAATCCTCGGGCAGCTTGCCTGTAAACTCATAATTGCACAAATTCTCCATCATTCTGCCAGAGTCACGGTCTGATACATACTCCAGGACGTTGTCCAGACAGTTGTGAAACATAATCGCATCCATAATTTTACTCATGGCGGGTCCCATAATTCCGGTTTGACGCAGGCTTACCCAGTATTTGAGTCCGGATTCAATCACAAGACGCTCGGCTGCAATTTTAGAAACGGCATAATAGTCAAACATGCTTGGTTTAAGGGGATCACCTACTCGCCCCCAATGGATAGGTGGCATGCGATCGCCGGTTTCTGCGATGGTTCCGATAAATACCAGCTTGGTATGTTCCTCTTGGCCATGTTCGTATATAGCACTCACCAGATTTTTGACGGCACCGTAATTAATTTCCATAGCTTTCTTGGGGAAATAATCTGCAGCAGGTGACACAAATGCAGCAATGTGAAGAATCAAATCTACGTCTTTGACACATTCAAGCACCTTTTCATAATCCAGTATGTCTCCATACTTTATGGTTACTTCTTTCAATTCTTGATACGGCTCCAGGGCCTTACGATCCTTTTCCGTATCCAGACACAAAGTAACAATGTCATACAAATGGCTGTCTTTGACCATTCTTTTCAAGCTTTCCTGTCCCATACCACCGGATGCACCAGTAATAAAAACACGTTTTTTGCTGATCATGCGCTGACTCATGTTGTTTCCTCCTGTATGTTCGTGGTTTAAGGTGTAGTCACTTCTGGTCCTTCGGCAGAGGGGACAAACGTTCTTTTCGAAGCATGCGTTTGATGCCTTGCATGATCTGACCATTCAGCAAGTCAATCAGCCCTGCTGCGATATGGTAGCCAAAACGGCCTGTACTGGACACGGACATGGAACGAATGCTGTTATTCGGCATCATTTTCATCAGAAACATGCCATTTTTGCGCTGCATATCCCGCTCGGGACCTTCAGGCATCTTTTGTGATCGATTAAACTGTTTTTTGCCAATACCGATAACGAATGTATAAAATAAATTCCCTATAAAGGATTCCCGCAATTCATCCAATCTGGAATCCAGAGTATATTTCGTTGATTCCTTATTAGATGATCTCGTTACTTTCCTCCCAAGTAGAACTTCGAATTCTTCCATACTCACTTGAGATAACAAATGTGGAGAGAAGTAATGCTTTAATTGTTCGCGAGAATACGGGCTTGCAATGTCAGGTTGGCTGGTGATAGACAGGCTGGCTGACAACCGAATATCGGTTGCTGAAGCAGCAATCAAGACCTGATAGTCCCCATTTTCTACAACCCACTCTTTCCGGTCCACATGATAGTAAGCGAGGTCGCTTAGGGTAAAACTCATTTTTACTTGCTTTTTCTCACCTGGCTTCAAATATACTTTGCCAAAAGCACGAAGTTCCTTGGTAGGCTTAAACACATCTGAGGTTGGGTTTGCAACATACACCTGTATGATTTCTCCACCCTCCATCTGCCCTGTATTCGAGATTTCACATGTGACTATGAACGTTTCTGAATCTTGCTGGACTTGCAGCGATTCATAAGCAAACTGTGTATAGCTAAGTCCATGACCAAATGGATAACGCACACCCTCTCCCAGCAAAAAATCATAATAGCGATAGCCTACGTAAATAGATTCCTTGTAAAGCTCGGACTTCTGTTGCACAAACTGTTCACCAAAGGGTACATCTGTATAACTTTTCATCCATGTCTCCGCCAGTTTCCCGGAAGGATTTTTTTCTCCGAAAAGGAGTTGAGCCGCAGCTTCGCCTCCTGCTTGGCCAGGCAAGTACATATTCAAGATCGCATGAACCTCATCTTCAAAAGGCAATTCGACAGGTGAACCCCCAAATAATACAAGAACAATTTTTTTGTTCAGCTGGACCAGCTTGCGCAGAAGAGCAAGTTGATTATCAGGTAATGTCATCGACTCCCGGTCATACCCTTCACTTTCTGTATAATCGGTTTGTCCTGCGAAGAATAGAACAACATCCGCTGACTGTGCCTTTGCCATAGCTGAATTAACATATTCCGGTTCTGATTCAAACTCGGACTCTCTGTAGCCACTTGCATAATCGTAGCGGATGCCGCGTTGATCAAAAGCAGTTTTTGGAGAAGTAAGCTTGCTTGGGTTGATCAAAGAGCTTCCGGCCCCCTGAAAACGCATCTTCTCAAACAATTCACCGATGACAGCATAGTTTTGGGACGAATCTAATGGCAGGATGCCATCGTTTTTCATAAGGACAGCACTATCGGCTGCGATTTCACCTGACAGGTTATGATGTTCTTCTCTGTCATATGCAAGGCCGTACTGAATATCGTGTGTACGCTGAATCAGCTTCAAAATATTGCTCACCGACTGATCCAGCGCAGAAATTGGTAATTCACCACTATGAACTGTATCTATAATTGACTTTCTAAAATATTCGCAATCACCTGGCATCTCCAGATCCATTCCCGCCTTAATGCCATCTACCCGATCAGATACTGCACCCCAGTCACTGATAACCGCACCATCAAAACCCCATTCTTCTCTTAGAATTTCAGTTAATAGTCTGTGATTTTCGGAACAGAAGACACCATTAATCTTGTTGTATGCACTCATTACAGTTACTGGCTTTG
The DNA here is from genome assembly GCF_003719335.1 of Paenibacillus amylolyticus. Taxonomy (GTDB): domain Bacteria; phylum Bacillota; class Bacilli; order Paenibacillales; family Paenibacillaceae; genus Paenibacillus; species Paenibacillus amylolyticus_D. The sequence continues at coordinate 43,328 of NZ_RIAS01000020.1, read as the reverse complement.
TGTTTTTGACAATTCGTTCAAATGCTCTGAGATAGATCTCACGTAATGCACGCTCATCCAATACAGAATCTCCCATAAAACGATAATTTTCGTTGTTGTTTACAGCGAAATGTTTCAGGGAGACTCCAATCCCTTCATTTTGAACACCCTCGACAAAAGCGCTGCCAAGAATTCCCGAGAGGTAAGGGTCTTCAGAGAAATATTCGAAGTTTCTGCCGCACTTGGGATTTCTTTTAATGTTAACAGCAGGACCAAGGAGAAGATTAACCCCGAAATGGTGACACTCCTTCGCTATAGCTGCACCCATCTTACGAATATTATCCCGGTTCCAGCTGGCAGCAAGCGTAACTCCTGTGGGAAATGATGTTGTCTGCTCGCTGTTGTTTAGACCGAGATGGTCTGCCTTCTCTCCTTGTTTGCGTAAGCCGCAAGGCCCATCCGTCATATATATAGATGGTATGGATAATCTCGGAATAGAATTTGTTTTCCAAAAATCCACACCAGCCATTAAAGCCGCTTTTTCTTCTACCGTCATACGTTGAATTAGTTCATTAACGGTCTGCATGATCCTTCTCCCTTCGCTCCGGATGCATTAGTTAAGATTTATTGTATTCCATTATGGAAATGCTATCTTTCATATATGTAATGTAAATTTCAGATTTGTTCTTTAAATATATTGACTGCCTTAGACGAGTTTGATATTTTTGAAAATAATGATTAGAAAGCTCGCACTTCAACCATTTGTTTAACCCGGAGGAGATTTTGTTGAACAGCATACAAAAGAAATTAAAATTTCTCTACCAGTCTACGTTGATTCCGACATATTTGTATAACCATCAGCACCAAACATTTAGTCATCCTGCTCAGAGCGAGTTAACTCATCCGCCACTGGAGTATCTCTCTGAGCTTTTGCTTTCACACGAAGAGGTCGCATATTTATCTACTTCCTTCTTTGCTTATTATGGTGCGATCAAAGTCAGTTCCCTTCCGGGCCATGTTATTCTTGTCGGACCCGTCAGTCAAACACCTTATTTGAAAGACACACTGCGTATCGCTAAAAAAGCCTTTGTCGTTTCCGGTCAAGATGAAGCAAACTTCGAAAGTTTTCTAAAGCAGATCACTCCAATGCCGCTGCAGCAATTTCTAAATCATCTTGTGACCATTCATTATTTTGTGAACGGCCAAGAGATGAGTTACTTGGACTTACTTCAAATGAATTCGATGAAGGAAATTAACAACGAGCAAACAAAACGAATTTACGAGAATAAAGAAAACTTATATTTTAACAATTCCTACGAGATTGAAAACCAGATGTGTTATTACATTGAGAACGGTAATGAAGTTGGCCTTAAACAGTTTTTGGAACGGCCTTTTATGGTTCATGAGGGTATGACCGCTGGGGACACAATTCGTCAGACGAAAAATACATCGATTGTCGCGATTGCCCTGGCTACGCGAGCAGCCATTCGGGGGCAATTAGATACAGAAGTTGCTTTTCAGTTATCCGATCTCTATCTCCAAGAGATTGAACAATTATCGACGCCTGAATCCATTCAAAATTTCATGAAAGAGGCATTGTTTAATTTTGCTAGGAGAGTCCAAGCCGCAAGGTATGATATAGCAGATGACGTAAGTATGCGAAGTTTGATTCAATATATTTATAATAACGTGCATCAGAATTTGACCGTTGATTATGTGGCAAAACATTTTGGTTACAGTCGTACGTATCTATCGACCACTTTCAAAAAAAAAATCGGCAAAAGCCTGCATCAATTTATTATGGATTGCAAGCTAAAGGAAGCTCAAAATTTGCTTGTTTATACGAACAAACCCATTAGCGAAATTAGCAACTATCTTTGTTTCTCCAGTCAAAGTCACTTTCAGACCGTCTTCAAAAAATCATTAAATATTACACCTGCTCACTTCAGGCAACAGAGCAGCCATGGTGTGCGCCAGAATAAATGATCCTAATATTGAATTAAGTGTCTTGAGCCAGTAGAGTTTATCTTCTAACAGAACGTATTTAAAACGGCCAACAAAAAGAAGCTTTCCCTTATGGGAGAGCTTCTTTTTCAATGAATCAGGAATGTTTTCTGGCATCCAATTCTTGAATGATTTTAGGATATTCTTTATCAAGTTTATATTTATACAAGGCTACAGCAAGAATAAGCAAAATGACAATGGGAACGTAAATGTTCAGGGCAATAATAGCTTGTTTAGCTCCTGCTCCTTGTGTAGCAGCCTGCTCCACGTATCCCCCTAATGCAAGAAACCAACCGATCATAGCGGTTCCAATTGCTGTTCCTACTTTGGAACCAAATGCGATAACACTATTGGTCAATCCAACCAGACGTTTATTGAACTTCCATTCCCCGTATTCAATCGTATCCGTTGTCAGAGCTGTACCAACGGCCATAAGTGGAATCGTACCTAGAGCCTGAAAGATGGAGCAGACCAGTCCCAGAACAATGCTTTCCGGTGAGATCAGTCTAATCACAGCTGCGATTAGAGCTATAATAATGCCGCCCAAGGCTGTATTGCGTTTCCCAAAACGTTTGATGAACGGTCCAGAGAGTGCGAATCCGATAACAACTGGTATCAGACCGATTGCCCCCATCAAACCAACCAGGCTTACATTTCCCCAAATGTATTTGGCAAAATAGCTGCCTGCAGCAACGTTAAGAGCAAACAATACATTTACAACTGTCATCACGATGAGGATTTGAACCCAGTACTTATTTGCAAACAACATTTTAAGACCTTGTGACAGCGGAACTTTATCCTGGAAAAAACCAAGTTCATCCAATTGAACATTATTATACTTTTCTTTGTTGGATAAAAAGGCAACGAAAATACCGATGGCAGCAACTGCAGCAAATACACCGGCTAAGATCGTCCATTCCTTTCGTCCTCCCCCCATAGCTGTTACCATCGGAATAAAAGCAATGGCAACAATCATACCGGACAAATATCCTCCTGCGGAGCGGAAAATCCCCATCAATGATCGTTCATAGTTGTTACGTGTCGTTAGTGCCATTAGGCTGGAATACGGAATAGATGTTGGTGTATACACAAGAATATAAAAGATAAGATTGGTCACAACAGCATATATTATTTTACCAGTTGGACTGATATCTGGAACAGAAAATACGAGCAGCAGCGAGACGAACATCGGGATGGTCATCCATCGAAGCCATGGACGAGCCTGCCCGTATTTTGACTTGGTGCGGTCAACAAGCACTCCCATACCAACGTCTGCAAACGCATCCAATATTTTAGTTAACAGCAGCACTGTACCAACAATTGCAGCGGATACACCGACCACATCGGTATAATAATACGTAATTAATCCAAGCAAGCCGCTGGAGATGTTAAGACCAAATTGTCCCATGGAATCTCCAAGTAATCTGCGTGTCGGAATTTCTCGTTCAGGTTGTTTGGGCTTAGCGTTCTCGGTTACAATGGGTTGTTCATTTACTATGGTTCCCATACTGTTTCCCTCCGGTATCTAGTTGTTTTAATGCTCAATTGAGTTCTTTATCTTATAACTTTATTTTAATAACTCTTTGAAGAGAGGGATATAACTCATAACAAAGATGGAATAGCGTAATCTAAATGATTGGTTTAATCGTTACAGCAGTTAGAATTTAGTATCAACTCTCCCGATTTTTCTCCATACTCCGAATCCTTTTCATTTTTTCTATTTTCGCGCTCATCCTCACATATATCAGGTTTTGTAAATGGAGATTTGATCTCTCATATTAAAAGCAGAATCTCGAATGTTATCGGAAAAATGCTGTATTTCTTCTGCAATAACCATCTGCTGTTCAACGGCCTGAACCATCGTTGTGCTTTCTGTATGTGCTTGTTTGGCAATAGAAGCTAAATGCTGCATCGAAGCGCTGACCTCCTCAGAGCTTGCGGATAATTGCTCAGAAGCGGATGAGATCTCTTGCATCTGACTGGCAACGTCTTTGGCAGATTCAAGGATCATTTCGAATGCTTGACCTGCTTGTTCAACTGCATTTATCGTTTGTGCCAACTCTTTTTTTCCTTGAACTACGATAGTGTTTGCTGATACCGCATCTTCCTGAATGTCGTTAATCGTATCAAATATGTTACTTAACGATTGACGGGTTTGATCTGCCAGTGAGCGAATTTCACTTGCAACAACGGAAAATCCTCTTCCTTGTTCCCCACTTCTTGCAGCCTCTATACCTGCGTTAAGAGCGAGTAAGTCAGTTTGACGAGCAACTGTCGCTATAAGATGAACGATTTCTTGAATAGTAACGGAATGCTGTTTCATTGTTGCAACAGATCTTTCTATTTCATCCATCGTGTGATTAAAGCGGTCAATGCGAAGTTTAGCGTTCTTTAGAAGTTCCTCTCCCTTTCTAGCTTCTTGTTCAGTAGTGGATGAACATTCTGTAGCTTCATTATTTGACTCACTGATCAGGGCAATGCCTCGGGCTACTTCATCTATGGCTCGTACCGTTTCTTCTGCTGACTGAAGTTGTACAAGCGCTCCATCTGAAACGGAAGTTGCCGACCGACCAATTTTTCTCATTGAAATGGAGGACTTCTCCAAATTCTTTATTAGATTCTGACTGGTTTGTACAACCACATCGGAATTATCCTGGGCTGAACGTATGAAGCCTGTAAGGCCAGTGCGCATGACTTCAAACATAATTGCAAGTTTGCCAATCTCATCTGAAGCGTTTGAATGAAATGACTGGCTTAAATCTCCATTATGGATCCGTTCCGTTCCTTTAACGAGATGTTCAATAGGCTTAATAATAGAACGCGCGAGCAGCAGTGCGATGACGATAACAAGTAAAGTCACTAATAACTGATATGTGATGGACTGCCAAAATACATTTTTGTTGGACGTGATCAATGTATGAATATTGGAGTTCACATCAATCACACTTTTGGATTTTAATCCAAGGATTAATTCGTTTAGTTTCTGTCCTCCCTCCAAATGACCTTGGTCAATGTAACTGGAATATGCTTCCTGAATCTGAACTACTTCATTTTTTTCGGATGGATTCAATGCAGAATACTCTTGCAAAGCTTGCTTGAATTTTGTTAACAATTGTGCACTTGCTTCTTCAACGGATTCCTTAGACGCATATCCAATCGATGGAAGCATCATTTGAACCTGGTATTCCATCAGACTCTCCTGCATCTCCTGTGCTTTCAGCGAGGAGGTAAATTGAACTTTTCGTATCTCTTCCAACTTTTCATTTTGGATTAAAGATTTGTAATTTTGGTAACTTAGTGCCACGAGATACAGTACAATAACAGTCCCAAACACGAATAGCATTTTCCTACGAATACTCATTTAATATCCACCTTCTCTAAAAGTTACATATTAATAATTCTTATAAATTTATACATGTACGAGTTAAGTATAAAGACTATACAAAGGATAAAAGTCGCCTTCATGGCGACTTTTATCTGAAATCAAGCTGAAAAGAAAGATCAAATTCTATGTTTCGCTTTGTACTGCCTGATTCAATGCTGCAAGTAATTGTGATAAGGTTTCCTCTGTCATCCCTGAAAAAGGAATCAGGTTCCGCAATGGCAAATACTGCATGGAAGCTTGAACCATCTCAGCGGATACTGCACTGGATTGAATCTCACTTTGATCCTGATCCGCTTGAGGTTGCATTTGAGAAAGGATTGCCATCGTTTTAGGATTTGCAAGCAACTCACCAAAAGTGGTGTCGCGATGGTATGTTGGGATAATTTCACGGGATGTCGAATTTACGACAACTTTTGTTGTAAGCCTAATATCTTGAGAAGATGCACCTACCAATATCTCGAATTCGCCGCTGTCCACATGCCAATCGGATCGCTCTACATCGTAATATGCAAATGAACGTTTATCGAGACTTATTGTGACTTGTTTCTCTTCACCTGGTTTTAAGTCGATCTTGGTGAAGCCCTTCAACTCTTTGTCAGGACGTGTAACACGGGATGCTGTGTCATGAATATAAAGTTGAACAATCTCCTTACCCTGCACAGAACCAGTATTCTTAATCTTTACCGAGACGTTGATGCAATCTGTATCGTTGATCTTCCTTTTATCAACAGTCAGGTTGGAGTATTCAAATTGTGTGTAGCTTAGTCCATAACCAAAAGGAAACAGCGGTTCTATATCTTTGGCTTCATAGTACCGATAACCTACAAATATCCCCTCTCTGTATTCAACCTGGTTTCCATCACCAGGGAAAAACAATGCGGATGGATTGTGTTTGGTTGAACGCGGGAACGTCTCGGCAAGCTTGCCGCTCGGGTTTGCATCACCAAATAAAATATCAGCGATAGCGCCTCCAGTTGCCTGTCCCCCCAGATATGCTTCCAGAACGGCTTTGGCATTGTGGAGCCAAGGCATAACGACAGGGGCACCATTGCTCAACACTACAATTACATTAGGTTGAACAGCAGCTATTGCGGTAATGAGCTCCTGATGATTGTTTGGCAGGTCAAGATGTTTGCGGTCATATCCCTCAGATTCATAACGATCGGGTAGTCCTACAAACAAGATGGCCACATCAGCTGCCGCTGCCGTTTCCAGAGCAGCTTGTAATAATGGAGCATTGGTTTCATCCGAGCTCAGTTCATATCCTTGTGCATACGTGAGTTGTGCTTGGTCTCCTGCTGAAAGAAGCAACTGCTCATAAGGAATATCAATTTTCGTTGCATTAATGTGTGAACTTCCCCCGCCCTGATAACGGGCAGATTGGGCTAGTTCTCCAATAACAGCGATATGGCCCGTTTTCTGCAATGGTAGTATCCCATTCTCGTTTTTCAGCAATACCATGGTCTCTTGGGCCACCTGTCTCGCAAAAGCATGATGCTCTTCAGCATCGTATGTCACATCTTGCTGCATATGATCTGCACATTTAAAAATAACCGTAAGCAAGCGTTCGACCGCTTGATCAAGTAATGAGATATCGAGTGTCCCCTCTTCAACCGCTTGAATAATTTTAAGTTGTGCCTCCCCATTGGAAGGCGGCATTTCAAGTTCCATGCCTGCCGCCACGCTAGGTACAATTTCACTGACTGCTCCCCAGTCTGACATAACAATTCCGTCATGACCCCATTCTTCTCGCAATATATCATTCAGCAGGTAGGGATTCTCCGATGCATAGGTCCCATTAACTTTGTTGTATGCAGACATTAGAGTCCATGGTTGAGCTTGTTTGACCGCTTTTTCAAAGCCAGTTAAGTAAATTTCGCGTAAAGTCCTTTCATCCACTACCGCATTAACAGACATTCGACGATCCTCCTGATTGTTAACGGCAAAATGCTTCAACGAAGTGCCGACTCCCTGGGTTTGCACACCGCGAATGTGAGATGAAGCCAGTTCACCTGTAAGATACGGATCTTCAGAAAAATACTCAAAGTTTCGTCCGCACAGCGGGGAGCGCTTGATATTAGCACCTGGTCCCAGCAAAACAGATACATTCTCGGTCTGGGCTTCTTTACCAATGGTACTTCCTACCTGTTCAATCAGGTCGCGATTCCAGGAACTTGCCAGCCCGCTGGCTGTAGGAAAACATGTCGCGGGTACACTTTCGTTCAGACCCAGATGATCCGATTCTCCATCTTGTTTTCGCAGTCCGTGTGGTCCGTCAGCTAGCATAATGGATGGAATACCTAATCTTTCGATTCCTGTGGTTGTCCAGAAGGTGCTGCCGGAACACAGACTGGCTTTCTCCTCGATTGTCATTTGATCTATGAGCTGTTTAATATCTCGTTTCATCCATGGATACTCCCTTTCGTTATGTATCATTTAAAGGTATCCATTTTATTTTACGGTTGAGGGAGAAGAAGGCATATAACGCATTCTTAAGATTGCATAACGCATTTCGCAAGATTCATTTTGATATAGATAACTACATCCAAACACGGATAACAATATCTTAATATTCGCAGGTTAAGAAGGAAATCCGGATTGTAATGCCCGTGATGATTGCCTACAATAAGGAGACCAATCATCAGGAAGGAAGTTGTTGCACTTATGTATGCGCTTTTAATTGTAGACGACGAGAAGTCTGTGGTGGACAGTCTTGCTCTCACGATTCCTTGGGAAGATAGCGGCATCGAAGAAGTGCATCGTGCCTACTCCGCCGAAGAAGCACTGGATATCGCGTCCCGGTTTGCGATTGATGTGATGATTACGGATATACGTATGCCTGAAATGGATGGTCTTGAATTAATCCGCCTTATTCGCTTATCAGCTCCTCGCATTCGGAGTATTATTTTGTCAGGACACGATGAATTTGAATATGCGCAGCAAGCAATTCGCTATCAGGCGATGAACTATATGCTTAAACCTGTGGACACTCAAGCGCTTATCCAGACTGTTGAAGACGCCATTAAGAATATTGAGCAAGAATGGGAAAAGATAAGTTCAATGCAGCAGATCCAGCACATGTTACATGCTAATCTTCCCGTGTTGCAAAATCAGTTTCTTAATGATCTCCTCCAAAATAAGCCTATGAGTCAGCATATTTTGGAGGAGCGCCTGAAGATTCTGAATCTTCCTATCCGTATGGAAGACAACTATCGAATGATGGTGATCCGAATGGAAGAGGAATTCTCAGGATATGATCTTCAATCTCTATCCCTCCTTGAATATGCGATTACCAATATTGCAGATGAAGTTTTCACTCCATTTGGATTATGGCATTGTATTACCGATCAGGGGTATCTAGTGTTCCTCATTCATCATGAGGATCCCAAAACACTAAACTCTGTCGATTCTTTTGCGGTTAAGTTGCAAAATCATGTGCAAAAATTTCTAAAAGGGGCAATCTCCATCTGTTTGGGACAAGAGCGACTTTTTCCCGGAGGATTAAGTGAAGGTTTTAATCGGTGCGTGGCGGCTATTCAACAAAATGTCGGTGAGCATAAAAGCTATTTTATTACCGTCGACGATCAGCTGCCGAACCCTGTGATGGATCAAGGTTATCTTCAACTTTTGGAGCCCCCACTTCTGCCGCAATTGTTGGAAGCTGGAAACTGGGAAGAAGCGATTGCCAAAATCAAACGTGTGCTTTTAGTAGATGAAGAAGGGTCGGACCTGTCTCATGAAGTTCTTTATACATGCTTGCTTTACTTGTCATCCACCTTTGCCATTGCATTCCGCTCACAACATGTTACGGTAGATGAACTGCTCAATGAAGAGTTCGATTTGATGATTCGAAAGAAAAGTCAAATTTCCAGTCACCGTGTATATGCCTGGGCTGAGAAAATAATTCAGTTTCATCGAAGCCAAGCGATAAATCAGATCAGGCATACCCACGATGATATTGTTTCAAGCGTGCATGCCTACATTCAGAATCATCTTTCAGATGGAATCTCGTTGCAAATTATTGCAGATCACGTTGGACTTCATCCGGTCTACTTGTCAAAAGTCTACAAAACAGCAACAGGAGAAACGATCGGCGACTATCTGTTTCGGCTGCGCATGCAAAGAGCTGTTCACCTTCTGACCCAAACCGAACTTAAAGTTGCTGATGTTAGCAAAAAGCTTGGGTTTATGGCTCCCCCTCATTTTATAAAAATTTTCAAAAAACAATATGGCTGCACACCTCAGGAATATCGAAATCGTTAATTTTACAACAAGATCATTTGATTAATTTATAATGTGAAAAAACCTTCCATCCCATCGATAATTATGGGTGGAAGGTTCTTCTTTGTATTATGCAAATTGTTGGAGCAGTTTTCTTAAGAACGTGATCTGTATCAGATGATGATAAACATACTCTCTTTCGTTGACAAACCACATCTAAGTTGATAGCATAATTTAATTGAACTTAAGGAGGTCATTCTCATTCAACCCAAACAAAGGTTAGAACAGGAGCGCACCAGCTTGCGGCAGAAACGCCGGATCGAAATTATTAAAGCGGCTACTGTTGTATTTGCACGACAGGGTTTTGAACAAACGACGATGCAGGAAATTGCAAATGAAGCGATACTCGGCGTTGCAACAATTTTCCGTTACTTCCCAAAAAAAGAGCATCTTATTGTGGAGGTAGCAGCTAACATCGTGCATTCAGAAATTGAGATACTTCAAGACGTATTGCATGATGAAGGTACGTGTTACGAGAAAATGGAGCGCATCTTTGACGCTTTGGTTTTCTATCATCAAGCTCATTATCAACAAAATTCCAAACTTATAGAAGCTTTTGAATGTTATGTTGCCTTGTCTAAAGAACCTCTGGAGAACATACAAATTTATCAGGATAAATATGATCAGCTAATCCATCTGTTTAAGGAGCTGGCCCATTTAGGCGAACAGGATGGTTCTGTGCGCACTGACATGAATACAGTTGAAACATTAATTACAATGATTAATGTATTCGGTAATTTCTCCAAAAAAATGTCCATGCTGCATGATACGGATGCATTTAATACCCGGGTAGACTTGAATCAACAATTTAACATTCTTAAAACGACGTTTCTTTCAGCGCTCAAGGCTTAATGATATCTTTTTTATTTAATGTTTGATTCCGTCTGAACTTTGGTATTTTTTGTAATTCTGCTCTCGTTCATATTCTCTTGCATAATGGATTCACCTTCAATATCGATATTAGGTAGAAGTCGATCCAACCATTTAGGCAGATACCAAGCGTGTTTGCCGAGTATTGTCATGACAGCAGGTACAAGTGTCATTCGTACGACAAAGGCATCTACCAGGATACCAAAAGCAAGGGCAAGCCCCATCGATTTGATGATCGTATCTTCGGCAAAAATAAAGCTGGCAAACACAGCAATCATAATAAGTCCAGCGGCTGTAACCACAGGCCCGCTGTGAGTTAATCCACTTCTTACTGAACGGTGGGCGTCGCCCGTGTGGGTATAATCCTCACGCATTCTGCTCACCAGAAATACTTCATAATCCATTGCCAGTCCGAACAAAATTCCTGTCACAAGAATAGGGAGGAAATTCAAGACAGGACCAGGTTCCGGGATGCCGAACAAGCTGCCGAGGTATCCATCCTGTATGACCCATACGATAAAACCAAGTGTTGAACCTAACGTGAACAAGAAGCCGACAACTGCTTTAATAGGAACCAGGATTGAACGGAAGACAAGCATTAGCAGGACAAAGGCGAGTCCAACGATAAGCAATGCAAACTTAGGCAGTGCCTCCTGTAATTTTTCCGATATATCAATGTTGACTGCCGTTCCACCAGTCACCATAATCTCTACGTTGTCTTTTTTTAGCACGTTCTCCGATTGATCCCGAATAGCTTGTACTAATTCAGTCGTGCGAATATCATGTGGTCCTGTCTCAGGCAATACAGTAATGATTGCAGCTTGCCCTGAAGGAGTAGGAATCGCTGGCGATACACTTGCAACACCTGGAATATCTTTGATGTAAGTTGTTGCCTCTGCAATCTTGGTCTGGCTATCTTTACTGTTAGTAGTTTTAGCTACAACGACAAGCGGACCATTAAATCCGGCTCCAAAACCCTCTGCTAATAAGTCGTATCCTCTTCGTTCCGTGGTTTCGGTTGATTTAAGCCCGCTATCCGGCAAGCCTAGCTGCATGTGCAGGAATGGCAATGTACATACGGTAAGAATGATTATGGATATAATCGAAATTAACCACGGTTTTCGGGTGATCAACCCTCCCCAGGCATTTTCTTTTGTTTTATTTTTCTTTTGACCTGACCATTTGCGCAACCAGCGATTTTCTCGCGCCGGACTAATCCGATCTCCAGCAACAGCCAGAAGAGCAGGAACAAAGATGATGGCAATAAGCACTGCGATAAATACACTGATTGCTGCAGCCAAGCCCATCATGGTAATAAACGGAATTTGAACAACGGATAGTCCTACAAGGGCGATAATAACGGTCAGACCCGCAAAAACGACTGATCCTCCGGCAGTAGCGTTTGCTTGCGCAATAGCTGTGTCACGGTCATAACCTTCGGCCAGCTGTTGACGGTAGCGGGATATAATGAACAAAGCGTAGTCAATACCTACGGCTAAAGCAAGCATGACAGCGAGTGTAATTGAGAATGATGACATGGATACAAAGTTCGATCCAACGATCACGGTCATCAATCCAATTCCCAAACCGATCACTGCTGTCAGAATTGGTAATCCGGCTGCAAGAAATGATGTGAAGGTAAAAGCCAGAATCATAAATGCAATCAGAATTCCGATGACTTCAGAAACGCCACCTACTTCAATTTCAGAGAAAGCCACACTGCCTCCGAGTTCTGTCTGCACTCCATTTTTGGTTAACAATTCTGCTATATTAAGTACATTTTCTTTTGAATGTTCTCCGACTTCACTTGCAGACTGTTTATACGTAATATCAGCATATCCGATTTTTTTGTCTGCACTTAGTGTCATCGTTTCGTATGGATTGGAAACGGAGACGACGGACAGATCCGTTTTAACATCTTTCAACGCTTTTTTTATTTTGGATTGATTACCCTCTGATGTGAGCAATCCCTGATCAGCTTTGAAAATCAGACGTATTTGACCACCACCATCCGACGCTGGGAATTCGGATTTCAATACCTCGGCAGCCTGCTCGGATTTTGTTCCGGGTATAGTCATCTCACCTGTAAACGAAGTCCCCATGCCTAGGCCGAGAGCTGCCATTACAATGAGAAGTGTGAGTCCTGCTGTAATTACTGCTTTTCTTTTCCTCGAAGACCAGGCTCCGAGACGATATAACCATTTTGCCATAATAAATGTCATGCCCCTTTCAACTTGCTGCAATTAGGAAGTGATTCATCACCACCCTATGTCTGTATTGTATTGAAAAATAGACGAAAAAAAATCGTACATAAGGGCATTCCCTAAATGTACGATCGGGCAAGATCGGGCATGTACGTTAGTTAAATCAAGACGTACGCGAGGCATTTTTTTACTTAGAGATGCAGGAGTCCCTTTTCGACAGCGACAGCAACCGCTTCAGACCGTGAATCTACGCCAAGTTTGTTGTAAATATTCGTAAGATGAGCTTTCACTGTACGTTCGGCAATGCCCATATCAAAAGCAATCTCCTTACTACGCATTCCTCTTGCGATGGCTTGCAGAACAATCGTTTCTTTATCGCTAAGCAAGGTAGGCTCCGTTTTTCTGGCTAACGATCGGGTCTGATGAGCGAATACTCTGGCAGTAATCTCTGGCTGAAGCAAAGTCTCTCCACGGAGTGCAGAGTCTAATGTACGGAATAGGTTTTCACGGCTGGTATCCTTTAAAAGATATCCTTTGGCACCCAGGGATAAACCTTCGATCATAAGTTCATCCTCGTTATATGTGGTAAGAATGATAACGGGAATAAGCAGGCCTTGCTCTTGCATCCGTTTCATGGTATCCAGTCCCCCAAGTCCCCCTGGCATGTTAAGGTCCATCAGGATGACATCCGGTTCAGAACTTTCCATCAGTTTTAATGCTTCAACACCTTCGTTTGCTTCTCCTACAATGCAGTAATTGTCGTCTGTTTCAAGAATAAGCTTCAGACCTTCTCTCACAACCCAATGGTCATCCACAATCATGACTTTGTGCTTCATGCGGCTATCCCTCTCCTTCTACCGATTATAATGGAACGCTTAAATGTATAGCTGTTCCTTGTGCATTACTGTCAATCTCAATACTCCCGCCAATGAGTCTGGCGCGCTCCTGTACACCAATTAAGCCGTAATGGCCATGTAATTTTCCGATGCGATCCGTGTTAAACCCTTGGCCGTTATCAACGATGTTCAGGTTAAACTTATTATTGCTATGGCTGGTAGTTATCTTGACAAGGTTCGCTTGTGCGTGACGGGCGATATTCATAAGGGACTCGCTCAAAATATGCAAGATATGCTCCATCTGCACTTTGGACAACTGTGAAGAGAGCTCTCCCTGAAATTCAGTTGCAATGCCAGTCGCCTGTCGGAATCGTTCCAGTTGTTCTTGAAATGCTTCGCTCAGCGTGATGGAAGGGGTTGATTTTGTGCGTAAATCATCTATTGCTCGTCGTGCATCCGCCAATGATTGTCTGGCCTGCACCATGGCATTACGTATAATTTCCTGTGCTTTGAGCTGGTTCCCCTTTTCTTGGTGAATACTTGCAGCCTCCAGCTGCATAATAATTCCGGCAAGACCTTGGGCCAATGTGTCATGCAAGTCCCTAGCCATCCGCTGTCTCTCACCAGTCAGTGTAAGTTCCTCTACTTTTTGGTGAGCCAGCTCTAATTCCCGCAAGAAATTTTGGGTTCTGACACGTGCATTAACTTGTTTGTAAAACAATGACGCGTAAGATATGACTACAACCATCATGAGTAAAAGTAATAAAACAAGCAGTGCCGCCTCAGGGCCAGTTCGATTAAATAAAGTTAGAGAACAAAACATGACATAGAGCACAAATGCAACGAAAACCACTTTTGCTGTTTCGAAATAGATCGCAACGGTTTGCCCGATTAATACAGGTATAAGTCCAATCAGAATCGCCGGCATGCCATCCGGCATAAGAATAGCACTACCGTATATTAAACTTGCTTGAATTATAATATATAACGGCTTGGAATAAGCGACTATTGAACCTGTTATCCAGTAAAAGTAAGCATGGACAATCATCACTATGACGAAAAAAATACTCGGGATAATAATGGGTGCTGACATGGTCTGTAGTATAAGGGTTGCGGTGGTAACAAGGCATAGCCATATTAACACAGGGAGCCGCGAAGCGGATAAAGGGTCGATAGGTTCTTCTGCATCTGAAGCGGTATTCGGTCTTCTTTTAAACCACATTAGATTCACCTCGGTATCCAGTATACCTCTTTTCAACATGAATAATAGTACTTTAGTACATGCCCTTTCGGACATACGAAACGAAGAGCGTTTTTAAAAATTTCTTTTTACACGTTTGCTAGTTAATTCTCATCTCAACTGATGACAAAGACTATGTACAGGAAGTTCTTAGATCTTTAGCCGTTGTTTTTTTTATCAAATACCTTAACAGAGTTTTTGCCTATAGAAACGTTTGGATCCTTGTCCCACCGCACTAATCCTGTCATGATAATATTTAGATAACAATCTAATCCGCAATGATACAATGTTATTGTCCATTTCGGCAATGGTACAATGTTCTTGTCCTCAGCTTGGGACAACAACTTGGTTCCTTAAATCAAAAAAGCCGCTATAATAGCGGCTTTGTATGGAACAATGTTCTTGTCCCGTGACAGTATCAAAAGTTACCTCTATCCGACAGGCAGAAAAATCCTCGCTAACCTCTCTGATCTCTATAAGCATTACTTATCGCCTATCTTTAGTACATGTCCATGAATCTCATGTTCTTTTTGTTAAATATCCGGACATGTTGATGTTGTTCTTCCTGTTTAAAGAACAAAGGACACATCATAGTTTTAAAATAAAGGTGAACAGTTCTTCCAACTCTTCATCAATTTCATAAAATAAATTCATTAATTCATCAGCATAATTGCCAAGAACCCTTCTGCTCATTTGAAAATCAAGCCATTGAAGTGTAAGGGGCATAGAAACATGGCTGGTCAATCCGTCCCACAATGCTTCTGGGTTCTCAAAATAGATTGCGTTTAATGCCAGATTCTCTTGAAGAAAACTATGCAGCTCTTTTATATTACAAATTTTTTTTCCGTCTATAGTTATGTGATACATAAAAATAAGCTCCCTTTGAATGTTACACGATCCTCAAAAATTCATCATACCTTGTTATAATTTCTCCAATTGAAAGATTTTAACCTGTTACTTTTCGCATGAACAATTCTAACGGACCCTTTTTGTGTGTTATTGCCCACCATAATGTGAGTAGTACAGACATGAGGAAGAAGAATATTGAGTATGTCACTGTAAATGATAAACTATTTGTTCAAGAATAGTTCTTCGCGCGAATATGAGTTTCCACCTGCTCCAGGAACCCTGTTACGTTACTCTTTTTCTCCCTCCCTTGACTCAGAATAACATTGTATAATTTCATATCTTCTTGTTCATGATTTGAAAGGGACTCCAGACCTTTCTCGATCGCCTGACTATTTTGAGCTAAATGATTAATCTGATTGACCGCAGGCTCCTGAGGCTCTCCACATCCGTTAAGTAGGAGAAGTAATAAGGTAATGAGAACAGCATATATCCGTTTTTTACTTATAATGTTCACGGTTTTTCCCTCTTTTAAGGTTAGTTTATCTAAGTTGAATTACAAGCGAGGATCGTGGCTGAAATTAACAACCATATGCTCATTCGGATTGTAAACCTCAAACTCATAGCCTTTTGCTCTCAGTAGTTTTAAAATTTGTGGCAGAGCTTCTACAGTCTGTTTCCGTTCATGCATCAGAATAACTTCTATATCTCGGTGTGCGCCTCTTTGTATCCGGGATATAATTTTATTGGGCTGACCGGGAAGGTTCCAGTCAAGTGAGTCCGTAGTCCAGTCCCACATTTTAAATCCTGCTGCCGCGATATCCCCTCTAAATGCCTCACCAATCTGTGGGCTGCTTCCATAAGGCGCACGTATCAGATGTGGTGTAAATCCAATCAAAGCTTCGACCTTATTTTGTACTTCTTTAAATTCATTCAAAAAGTTGTCTGAGCTGCCGCTCTTATATAACTTTTTATAACTATGTGTCATACTATGCAGCCCGGGATAACTGCCTTCTTTCACCAAACGTTTCACCGCTTCCGGGTAGTGATTCAGATTCTCTCCAACCATAAAAAAAGTAGCTTTAGCATCATACTGGTTCATAATGTCTAGCAATTGCTCCGTGTATTTGCTAGGGCCATCATCAAATGTAATATATACCACTTTGCTAACTTGACCCAAAAATCTCGTCGGTTGCTCTTTTGAGTCTGGCGAACCCTGTATGAACCCTAATTGAACAGGCTCTTTAATAACAGAAATGGGCGGCGGTTCAACCATCGTCTTTATCCAATGTGTCATACCGCTGAATGCATACGTAATCCCCATGACAAGGAGAATCAAACCCATAAGTACCAAACTTAACTTTCCATAACGAATTTTCCTTCTACGTTTGTGACTTCCACCGCGAATTGCACTTCCGTACACTTTTGTTGATTCTTGATGTGATTTCAAAACCTGTCCACGTCCTATCATCTCGTAATTTATGCTAACTATTAATCTTTGAACTTGTTCTTACATAAGATTAATAGAAAAGTTCGCCGGGAGGGGATCGTTCTGTTCACCATCTCATTTAATTCGTCGGGAATAGGAATGGAATCATACTCCTGCCTTATCCTATTCAGCTTGTCATGCATTATCGTCTCTCCTCCTCTTGGTCTTCCTCGCTCATGTTCACACGAAGCTTCTGCAGTCCTTAATAGAGCCTTGGTTTCACGGTACTCAGATTCTCGTTAAGCACTTCGGCAATTTCTTCGATCTTCATATCTTCAAAAAAGCGAAGGATAAGCAAAATCGGATATTTATCCGGCCGACTCTTATCTAATCAGACACTCCTCTGAGTCCGCGCGGGTAACCATCAATTGCAATAGTCTTACGGAAGCAAGACGGGGGAGTTGTTCGGAAAGTTTGATTTTGCAATAAGAAATTTCAGCCACTATGATCTTATCTGTGATTGGGCGGGTCACAAGCCCCCAACAAGAAAAAAAAAGACCGCTGGCGCAAATTCTTGCGGGCGGTCTTTGCTGTGATCGAATATGAGGGCGGACAGAAAAGGAGGAAAGCGCGTTTTTAATTTTCTGCGTTGGAGATCGTGATCTGACCCTGCTTGTCTTGGATGACCTTCAAATTCAGAATATCGGACAGGAATTCCAGCGGCACGTAGACGTATCCATTTTTCATTTCCGGTACCGCCCCGAGCTTGCGGGGAGCATTTTTTCCAAGAAAATAGCTGTCCTTGTTCAAGCTGATGGAGCTCCAGAGGGCTCCTTTGGTAATGTCGGCGGTTTTGCTTTTGCCATTCCAGGTAACGTCGAAATTCATCTGGCGCAGCACGCTGGCTAAAGGCACCATTAGCTTACCGTCTTTGCCGATGTAATGCTTGCTGGAAGGAATGATCGCTTGGACAGCTCTGTGTACGTCTTTCTGGTCCGGGAGCTTCACGGCAAATTCAGGCGTGCCTGTCGATCCCGGAGCGATGCTGTATTTTTGGAACACGATGTATGCATGCCCGTCCTTCACGTAAAAGCTCTGCCCGGGATGTACACCCTGAAATCCGTCCTCCCCTTTAAAATAAAGCTCTTGGTCTGCAGCGATTGCGGATTTAATATGCGCATCCAGAATGGAAGGGTACTTACTCCCGAACAGATCTTCAAGCGTTACGCGCTTCGCCTCGGCTTCATTCGTGAAGTTGTACGTATCCACAAGTGTCTCTGGATTGTTCATTCTGGTCCCCTCCGTGGTGATTTTAAGGGAGACTAGGCCGTTGTCCGAGCCGTCCGATGTCAGCTCATATTGGATCAACAGCTGGTAGGGATGCATGGTGTAGCCATTCTTTTTGGCCGAGGTGGCTGCTTCAGCGGCGGCTTTTTCCCATTTTGCAAGATCCTTGGAGGCATGGGATTCAATAATATCGTTCAGCTGATCCTGATATTTGGTGTCTGCGAGTCCTTGGAATACGGGAATGGTGACATCTGCCTTCAGCCATTTCTCAGATGAGTGGAGTTTCTTGCTTGTAACCATCTTCGTGGCAAGCACGGGAGCCGTAATCTGTCCGTTGCCGGAAGCGGATTGGACCTGTGCATGTGCGGAAGAAAGCCCGGAAGCGGACACCATCAGAATGCCTGCCAAGCCGGCGACGGCTAAGGTTTTGGTCCATTTTGTTGTATATTGCATCGTTTTCATCGTGATTACCTCCTGGTGATTAAATAGATTTAGTCGTACAGTCCTTGTTACATTCGGATCATTACCTAGCGGGCTCGTCCGATGCGATTTCCTGCTCTCTTACGTGGGGCTCATGTGGCTAATATCCGAAATGCGACCCTTCACAGTGCGTTAAGGAGCAATTGCTAGGTGCAAAACGGCTCTTATTGGACATACTCGTTGCTGACGAGCAAGTCCTGAATGCCCTCCGTCGGAATCGTAAACTGGGCAACGCCCATGTAGCCAGGCGCTACGTCATATTCATTGAAGCTGATGACCAGCTTGCCGTCCTGATTAATGTAGAAATTCTGGTCCTTGGCGATGCTGCGGAACAGATCATCCTCCGGCATATCCGCCTCGCTTCCAGGCTGCTGAACCCAGTAAACCTTGCTTGGGTCGTCCTTCATCTGCTGACGCATTTGCTCTTTAATATTGTCGCTAATCACTTGAATATAGCGTTCATCGCTGAAGAGGCTCGGCAGCGTGATGACGATATGGTTGACTTTATCGATCGTATCGTATTTGCGGGATTCAGCGGAGGTTCCGGCTGATTCAACGACATAACGAGAGAGGGTCAGCAGCCGATCCGTATCGGTGACGACTTCATAGCCGCTTTCCAGCCCGAGATGCCCTCCCCCGCTTTTTTCTAGCTGGGTCACTTCATCCTTGAAGCCCTCGTACAGCTTCTTGTTTTCCTCCAAATATTTGGTGTTTAGGGACTGTTCCAGTCCAGGATCGCCGGTGCCGGCAATGCCGGGCGTTTTAAGATGCACATCGGTGTTTTCGTTCTGTTCGGCATATTCCCGGATAGTGATCACCTTGACAATCTGCCCAAGCACCGGCACTTCAGACAAGGCCTTGGCGAAGGCCGGGCTGGCGTTTACGCTGACAGACAGCAGGATGCAGGCAGCCGCAGTGCTTACGATCCAGGGCATGGCCTTTGTTTTTGTTCGCCGGGAGGCGATCGTTCTGTTCACCATCTCATTTAATTCATCGGGAATAGGAATGGAATCATACTCTTGCTTCATCCTATTCAGCTTATCATCCATTATCGTCTCTCCTCCTCTTGAGCTTCCTCGCTCATGTTCACCCGAAGCTTCTGTAGTCCTTGATAGAGCCTTGTTTTCACGGTATTGAGATTCTCGTTAAGCACTTCGGCAATATCTTCGATCTTCATATCTTCAAAAAAGCGAAGGATAATCAAGATCCGGTATTTGTCCGGCAACTCATCCAGTGATCTTGCCAGATCCAGGTCGGCATAACGGTCTTGACTGCGTGGCAGCACAACCTCCAGTTTTTCTTCGTCCATGATTTGGATTTTTTTCTGTTTTCGTATGAAATCCAAGGACGTTGTTACAACGATCCGGAAAAACCAGCTTTTTAGTGAACCCGTATTCTTCAGGTTTTCAATGGACATGAAAGCTTTGTGGATGGCATCCTGCACGATGTCGAGGGCATCCTCTTTGTTGCGGACATAGCTGTAGGCCAGTCGATACGCCCTTTCTTGGTTTTCGGTGATGCATTGGATTAGAAGCTTTTCCAGCTTCCGGCCGACTCTCATCTAATCAGACACTCCTTTGGGCCCGCGCGGGTAACCATCAATTGCAATTGTCTTACGGAAGCAAGACGGGCGAGTTGTTTAAAAAGTTTGATTTGCAATAAAAAAATTCAGCCACTATGTGATTTATACAAGGCTATAAAAGATAAGAAATCATAGGTGTTACTACAGAAAATAGAATTTTGTTGATCGAATTAAACGAATAAATTTTCTTAATGAAACAAGCTGACCAGATTATTGGTCAGCTTGTTTCATTCCTGCAGTAAATACCTTCTAGCTTTGAAGCCCCTTGTCTATTTAATCACTCATAAAGAGACTCACCTCCAAGCTTAGATACTTTTCCAATCGGAGATAGGAGCGTGTTCTTGTCTATTTCGGTAATCGGACCAAGTTCTTGTCCCAAGCCAAGGACAAGAACTTGGTTCCTTAAATCAAAAAGGCCGCCCACAGGCGACCTTTTGAGCAACAATACGATTTTCAACTTGAAGTATGATCATCAGGACTCTGGATCATATAGGTCTGCATCATGTTCGGAGATCCAATCAATTTGCCTGAATCCAGGGCCACCCATCGTTTGTTGCACTTCCAGCACCTCTAATTTCGGTGCCAGCCAAGGCGCATTTTTCGTTTCCATCGGTCGTCCCCTCCTTTCTACAAAAACTGGAACCAAGATGCGAGCACCCTCACATTACTTGCACAATACAAACTCTTTAAAGATACGAAATGTATCTTTATGAGGATTATAAGACACAATACGTATCTAAGTAAACAAGCTATTTCATCCCTTTCTTAGGGTTAAGTATTTCCCTTTAGCGCTACTGATTACCCAAGTTAAAGCCCGCTCGCCTCTATTATAGCTTTTTTATTTAGACATCTATCTAATCGGAAATGGGAACATGTTCTTGTCCCTCAAACATCAGTCGATCGATTGCATGAAAAAAGGCAACCCATCATAGATCGGCTGCCTCATTAATTTTTTTTATTGAGCACGGTTATCCTTACATTCAATATTAAATCTAGTAAGACATTTTAATAAGTTAGGTTAAGCCGAAATGTTCTGTTAAAATCTTCACTAAAACTTGCTTATAAACATTCAAATCATATGAAGAATTGTTTGCCGTTTCCTTAGCTATATTTATGTTGTTAAAAATATCCTTTTCCAATTCTCTTCTTGCCTTAAGAACCTGAAGAGTTCCCTCTAGCCCAATGTAACCAAATTTTTTTCCATACCCTTGATTTGTATAATATTCAATAAAACCCTCTGACCATTCTTTAGGTCTTTCCTTAAACGCTTTTCTAAAGGAATGCTCAAGATCATTCTGTTCAACATAAATCAATAAGGGTTTTAGTCCTTCTACAATTTTTTCCAGTTCTCTGATGTAGCTAGTAACATCTTCGTTCATAGCGCCATATTTGATCATTCCTATTGTTATAGGATTTTGCATAAAGCAACAATCAAAAATGTAAGTGTCTGAACCATTCAACGCACGCTTAGTAAACTGCTTCCATCGTTCTGTAATTAGTTCCTTGTTGTAATCTAGTGTTAATTCATAAACATCGTTTTTTAAAATTACATCTAGCAACTCATTTGGAATCTTGGTCGCACCCTCATTTATCATTTTTTGATATTCAAGGAAATAATGGTTGCCTTCATTAATTATACAATTATTTAATAAATCTCTAAATTTTTCATGGTTATTTAACAATTCATCGTATTCCTTTTTCTTAAAACAAGCTACTCCATCGTAGTCAGCAGGATGATCCAAGTTCCCTTCCAAATAAAGCTGAGTTTTAATGTTCATATCCGTTAGAATTTCATGGACCAATTGAGCAGTTGTTGTTTTCCCGAAGCCTGGTATTCCCTCAATCAAAATCAACTTAGGTGTCATAAGATTTCCTCCATTCAAGAATTTGGAGGATAAGCAGGTTCGAAGCGATTTGAGATGCGTTTTCACAATAAAATAAAAAAACGAATACCAAAAGTTATCCGGGGAATAGGTTTATAAAACAACTTGACCTGCATACCCTGTAAGAATAATTAAAAAAATGCCAAATAAAAGGCTGTTACTTTTAAAGGCCTATTTTAATTTGTTAATCTTTACAGGTTAATCCACATGATAAGGTTTATGCTCCTTTGTATGCATCTCATGACTGATTTTACCATTGGAAATGTAAAAATACAATGAAACGTAAGCAATTCGTGTGCACCGCATCTCTATTTTATGACTATATGTTCATCGAATAAACCCTTCAATAATATCGAATTAATTCGAATCCTTAATTTATAAGATAGTTATTCGATATGTTGATCTGATGTACGTTTGAGTGACATAATGGATCCTCCTATCAAAAAAGCAGCCCCGTCAGGAGCTGCTTCATGTTATACCTTATCTTGTAATCTGATCTGTTCCCGCTAACCTGCCAGCTTACTCGGCATCCGGATAAGGATTGATCTTCTGGATCGTTCCGTCTTCGTTGTATTTTAGCTCGGAATATTTAACACAACGCTTGTGGTTGACGCCTTCCGACAGGGAGCTGTCGTGATAGAACAGATACCACTTGTCTTCAACTTTCACAATGGAGTGGTGGGTTGTCCAGCCGATAACCGGAGAGAGAATCTCGCCCTTAAACGTGAATGGTCCCATGGGGTTCTTGCCGATCGCATATACGAGCTTATGCGTGGTTCCTG
Organism: Paenibacillus amylolyticus; assembly: GCF_003719335.1. Classification (GTDB taxonomy): domain Bacteria; phylum Bacillota; class Bacilli; order Paenibacillales; family Paenibacillaceae; genus Paenibacillus; species Paenibacillus amylolyticus_D. The sequence continues at coordinate 20,240 of NZ_RIAS01000020.1, read as the reverse complement.
TAGAGTAGGACAGGTAGTAGTAGCCGTTATATTTATGCATCCATGGGCCTTCAAAATATCTCCGGTCCTCATCCCCGGCCAGAATTGGATTCCCGTCTTCATCGACAATCGATATCTCGGCAGGCTTGCCCTGGAAGGACAGCATGTCGTCGCTAAGCAGTGCAACTTGCGGTCCAAGCGCCGGCTGGTCAGGAGCCGGTCCTTCTGCATCTGGCAGGAAGCTGCCAGTCTGCCATTTCTCCAACTGACCACCCCAGAGTCCGCCGAAATAGATGTATGACTTATTGTCGTCATCCACCAGTACGGCCGGATCGATACTGAAGCTGCCTTCCATATAATTCGGCTGCGGCGTAAAAGGGCCTGCCGGAGACTCTGATGTTGCCACACCTAGACGGAAGATACCGTCATGGTCCCGTGCCGGGAAGAACAGGTAATAGGTATTGTTCTTATAAGCGGCATCCGGTGCCCAGAGTTGCTTGGAGGCCCAGGGAATATCTCTCAGATGCAATGCTTCGCCATGATCGACCACCGGGGAATCGAAGTTGTCCATCGAGAGGACATGATAGTCTTCCATTTTATACTGGTCGCCGTTATCGTTGCTCGGCTCGTCATGATCGAGGTCATGGGAAGGATAGATGTAGATTTTGCCTTCGTAGACATGAGCGGACGGGTCCGCAGTGAAGATGTGGGTTACGAGCGGCTGGTGCGGCTTAGGTGGTTGTTGTTGATTCATAATGCATCTCCTTTGGTATTGGAATAATAGAATTCAGGACGGATACATATACTGTCTCCGACCTTTTTAAACAAAGCAAGCGCTTACATATCTGATGTAATTGTACACTCCCCGCTTGTTTTTTCCAATATACATACTAAAGGTCTTCCCCGAAAAAATGTACAATTTCTAACTTTACTGCTTCGTCCAACTAAGTGTAGATGATTCATAATCATATGTTATACTTGAAAGGTTGTTTTAACCAAAAGTAAGGAGGAATGTAAAAATATCTGTAGCGATTGTGTTATTCCATCCGCATTTCCCCCTTTTCTTCCTGTAACTTTTATGAAAAAATCTAAATTGAGAGTCATACTAACTAGGAGGATGCATGTAACAAGTTGAATGTAGCATTTATAGATTTATAGTCTATAGCAACCAGTACAACCAGAATAGGAGTAACTTATACCATGAGAAAAATCATTCAACGTACATTTTTAATGACGACTTTAACCGCTCTTCTTACGATTCCTTTAGTCTCAACCAACATGACCATATCTGCTGCGGGTTATAAGCTACTTCCTAAGCCAGAATGGACATATCATGTACCGTCCGATACGACCACACAAATACATAGTAAGAACAATTATTACACTGGGAGAGTCGTTTTTCCTATTGTGTCAGAACTGACTAATCTAGAAACCGCATATACATTCTTGTATAAAACAGCTCGTTCTGCCGGCAAATCTAAAGCTGTAAATTCAATACTCGCGATAGATGATAAAACAGGAAAACAAAAATGGATTCATGACTCACCTATGCGCTATAATTCTTTTGACTTGGATGAGGAAGGTAATGTCTACTATTATGATGAGGTAATGTCTGGTAACAAAAAGGTATACAAATTAATTGCCCTGGATTCCAATAACAAGCAACGTTGGGTCAAAACATTCAAAGAGCATTTTCAATTCAATATACTGGAAGACGGACGTATAGCAGTAGTTACGTTCACCAAAGACACTAGCGTAATCACAATTTACAACCAGGAAGGCAAGCAGCTTATCAAAACGGAGTTTCCTGGTCACATGCGTCATATTCAGGGCAACTACGTCGGATTGATCAATTCTAATGCACCGAGAAGCACGACGACCATTGATATCTATTCCATATCCACTGGTAAAAAGGTTGTTACTGCTGTCCAACCACAAGATCATGTCAATATTGTGCATGCTGACTTTGAAGTGTTAAGCGGTGGCACTGTGATTGTTCCAATATATGATGCTAAGACGAAAGTAGAAACTTTACACGGCTACAAGTCTAACGGGGAAGAAAAATGGACCAGAAGATTGCCTAAGCCAGCACAAGATGCCGTGTACGGCACAACATACGCCCACGGCATGTACGATTCTATATATGTATCCTTAGGAAATAACTACTTGATTCAAGAAAAAAATAAGCTTAGTTTGTACAATACTAACAATCAATTGATAGCGACCAAGACATTTGATGATTTACCTGCACAAGGATTGCTACAACAACTCAACGATTACAGTATCGTCTTCGGAGCCACTGATAAATCACAAGCCTGGTATGATTCAACTAAGCCAGAGCCTAAGAAGGCAGTCTACTACATTCTAGATTCGCGGACATTAAAAGTAAAAAACACCCTTGAACTCGATGACGCTCTTTTTCACCAAGCTGATATTCGTTTTCACGATGAAAACACATTCTATATTCACATGGGTGAAACGATCACCAAATACGTTTTAAAATAACCTATGCAACTTGCACATTCACCTCAATAATGACGTATGACCTCGCACCTTGATAAGAGCTAGGCATACGTCGTTTTTTTATTAGGTTATTTCATATTAGCAATCGGGTTAATACTCGTAATCCCCCATCAATGCATCTATCCAACATATTGAAGAATTAGCTGGTATAGCGCTATGGAAAGCCCTAGAAGACTCGCCTTCATTTTTGATGGATGGTATCTCTCTCGGTTTGATAAATATAATAAAATCAATAAAAATCCAATGGGAAGCGATAGCTCAAAGTCACCTTCTGATGAACCATAAGAATAGATTGGTGTAACGAGTGTACTGATCCAACAGTAAAGTGGTTCTCACACAAATTAAATAGATAATATGTGCAAGATCTAGTTATTTTCTTAAAAGGTAGTGCGGAACTGATGTTTCGATCTGTTATTATACTGACCGCTTATGTTACATCTTTTCATCGTGTAGTTTATACACCAATATTATTATGTATTACGGTACTTAATTCGTTTATAAGTGATGAGCTAAATGATTTAACATCCATCTAATCGGCAATTGAATTTATATTCATGTCAATTCCGGCAATCAATACAAGTCCTTGGCTCAATACAAGGACTTGTATTGATAAAAAAGTCGATAAAATAACGACTTCTTTTTTTGTAATTTCAACTACCATTTTAGAGACTTGTTACCTCGTGGCACAGCTTCTTTGTATTTATAATCGCTTAGCACACCGAATCCAACATAACTTTAAGCTTTGCGAAGCATTTCTCTATCGCTTAGGTGTGAAAGCATATCCTTCGTCATGGCCTTCAAGTCGTAGCGGGTATGAAATCCCCATTCTGTTTTCGCTGCCGTCGCATCAATGGAATGCGGCCAGCTATCGGCAATTGCCTGTCTCTTCGGATCAATATCATAATCGAGGATAAAGCCGGGAATCTCTTCCCGAATCGCTGCAGCGATCGCCTCCGGATCCACGCTCATTGCGGTGACATTAAATGAGTTTCGGTGTATCAACCGGGATGAATCCGCTTCCATTAAATCAATGATAGCATTCAAGGCATCCGGCATATACATCATGTCCATGTTAGAGTTTTTGGCAATATAAGATGTATACCGGCCAGTTGTTACAGCTGCATAGTAAATTTCCACCGCGTAATCCGTCGTTCCTCCGCCGGGAGGCGTCATATAAGATATCAAACCCGGGAATCGCAGCCCCCTGGTATCCAGACCGTATTTGTAAAAATAATAATCACAAAGCAGTTCGCCGGACACCTTGTTCACGCCGTACATCGTATTGGGCCTCTGGATCGTATCCTGCGGGGTATTGTCTCTCGGAGTCGAAGGGCCAAAAGATCCAATCGAGCTTGGGGTGAAAAATTGGCAACTGAGCTCCCTGGATACTTCAAGTGCATTCATCAATCCGCCCATATTCAAATTCCAGGCAAGCAACGGTTTCTCCTCTGCGGTAGCCGACAGCAGCGCAGCCAAATGGATGACGGTATCCACTTCGTATCGCTTGGCGATTTCGAACATCGCCTTAGCATTCGTCACGTCCAGCAGCTCGAATGGCCCGGTTCGGGTAATTTCGTGGGATGATGATCTGAGATCCGTAGCAACGACGTGGTCCTCACCATAATTTTCACGTAATTTAACAACTAACTCAGAACCGATTTGGCCCAGTGCTCCGGTCACCAATATCTTTTTCATAAGACATTCCTCCCGAAATAGACTCCCATAGGTGCAACTAAATCAGCTTCATTTCTTTGCCAACTTTCTCATAAACGGAGATCACCTGATCCAGCATCTCCTTGGAATGGGCAGCTGTCGGCATGTTGCGTATTCTTCCGGTTCCTTTCGGAACCGTAGGGAACAGGATTGCCTTGGCGTAAACGCCTTCTTCATAGAGCCGTTTGCTAAACTGTTGGGTGGTTACTTCATCGCCAATGATACAAGGTGTGATCGGTGTTTCGCTTTGGCCTACATCATATCCAAGCCGACTCAAGCCATTTTTCAAATGATTGCCGTTCTCCCACAGCTTCTCGATTAGTTCTTTGTCATTCATCAAAATGTCGACAGAAGCGCTACAAGAAGCGATTACAGCCGGTGGCAGCGATGTCGAGAACAAAAACGGACGGCTTCTCAACTTCAACCATTCGATCAGTTGTTTTTTACCCGCGACATAACCGCCAACAACGCCGATCGCCTTGGAAAGAGTACCAATTTGAAAGTCGATGCGGTCGGACAATCCAAAATGCTTCACGGTTCCCGCACCTGCTCCGAGAACGCCCGAACCGTGGGCATCATCCACATAAGTAATCAAATCGAATTCTTCTGCTATTTTCACGATTTCGGGCAGCTTTGCGATATCACCATCCATGGAGAAAACCCCGTCGGTGATGACCATAATTTTATGATACTGACCGGATTCCTTGGCCTCTTTCGCCTGCTGTCTTAAATCATTCATGTCCGAATGTTTAAAGCGGATCACCTTGGCTCTCGACAAGCGGCAGCCATCAATAATTGAAGCGTGGTTCAGCTCATCTGATAAAATCGCATCATGCTGGTCCATTACCGCGGATATAGCAGCCATATTGCAGTTAAATCCGGATTGATACACGATAACGGCTTCCGTTTTTTTGAAACGGGCGAGTTTTTCTTCAAGCTCAACATGAAGATCCATCGTACCATTAATTGTTCTCACAGCTCCTGCGCCAGCCCCGTATGTCTGCGCTGCCTTAACTGAAGCGTCGATCAGGCGGTAATCTGTTGCCAGTCCCAAATAGTTATTAGAAGACAAGTTGATTAGAGACTTTCCGTCGATACGAATAACAGGACCATTTGCACCCTGTAGCGTATCGATGACGTTATATAGACCTTTAGTCTTTAGATCTTCGATGTTAGAATTTAAAAATTGGTCCAATGCTTGACTTGACATTCCATTCCCTCCTCGATATACGTATGTCCTCGTACAGGAGACAACTAATTATACTTAAAAAACCTTGTTATAAAAGGATTTTTTCTGATTTCAATGTAGCATCTTTTTTGTTTTTTGTACACATATGGAGGACAAAATGACAAAAAAATCCGCAAATAAACATAGCGATTGCTCCCCAATTCCCGGAAGCAATCGCTGCTATATTTTTGTTTATATCTTTTGTTGCTCGGTAACTTTATGTGCAGCCATTTCCATAGCTACAAACTCCTTGCTTCAGTTCACTCACATTTTTTCACATCGCCACGATAATTGGCCATTCTGAAACTGGCTCCGCATCCACACGAAACTTTGGCATTTGGATTATTCATGGTGAATCCGCCTAACATTCCGCTTTCTTCATAATCAATCTCAAGACCATCGATATATGGAATACTGTTCGCGTGAACCAATATCCTGAATTGCTTTTTATTTAATATAATGTCTTCTTCTGCCTGCTGATCATCCACGACAAGGGTATAAGATAAACCACTGCATCCCCCTTCAACAGCGCCTACTCTAAGGAAAGCATCTTGGATATCCGCACTTGATAAAATTTCGATAATTCTGTCCGATGCTGCATCACTGACCTCGATGATCATCTTCATTCCTCCCTGATGGTATCATTTTGAAAATCTTGTATCCCAGTCCATTAGACAGGGGATGAATGTAGCAAGAGCAGCTCCTTTGGGTGTAAGTTCATACATAATTTGTGTAGGATGTTCCAGTATTGTTCTTTTGACCAAATGATCATGTTGAAGACCCTTCAAACGTCTGGAGAGGATCATTTCGGAAATGGAAGGAATACTTTCGAAAATTTCTCCGAATCTCTTTGGGCCTTGAGACAGAGCACATAAAATATGGATCGTCCATTTCGTTCCGATGATACGATAAGCCGTAAATAGTTTATTCGAATCTTCAGTGAACAATGGTTTGTACACCCACTTTCTTATTCATCGGCGTGGTGAGATCCGAGTGCTGGCAATGATACTCATGACAATCAACAAGAGATGGAAACCCATGGCTACAATTAAGCCGGATTGAAGTGACATTCCGCCAGCCTGGCACACGACAAGGATGGAACCACCGATTCCGATCACTACGCCAGGTGTAAAAGAATCTGCGAATTGCAGATTTGCTGAGGTTTGGCCCACGCCTTCTTCCCCCGTTTGGGAAAATGCGACAACACCGCTAATCGGATGTGCCAATCCGATACCGACTCCTGCGATGATCTGACCAATAACTGCAATGGTAACGGTCACAACGGGTACCCAAAATACGATGGCAATCCCTGTCGCAAGCAGTAATACCCCAATAAAAATTCTCATATGACGTCCACGGCCCTGATCTGCCGCATCCCACCGTCCTTGCAGATACGCAATGATACACCAACTTAATGCAGCACTGGCTACAATTAATCCGGCCTGCGAAGGTGTAATTCCTTTCACGTCGATTAGAGCCAGTACCAAGAAATTCTGAGTGCTGGTATAGGCTGCGAAGAACAACCCACGTGTTGCCAGAATTGCTGGCATACCTCTGCGCAACGTAAGCGTTCCCTTCGGTAGCAATTTACGGAGAGGAAATACCATAAATACAAAACCAATTGTGACTAAAACAAATCCCACAATGCTCGGAAGCCTACTTAGACCAACCAGGAAAATCCCTGTACCCATCGTTAAGAGTAACGCCATCCAAGTGGATGAAGATCCGCTATCCCCTCCCGTATTCTGCACTTTCAATTTCCTGAAAGCGGGTAAACTAAGAAATGCTGAAACAACCAGCACAGGTAGGATCCCCCAGAAAACAAACCGCCAGGACCAATGATCTGCTATAAGACCTGCTACATATGGACCAAGCATGGACGGCAGAACATAAGCTGTACCAAATGCTCCAAGTATTTTGGCGCGTAACTCATCCGGGTAACTTAAGGATATTGCCGTGTATACACAAGTCATCATAGCTCCGGCACCCAAACCCTGCAGAGCCCGTGATCCTATCATGATATACATATCGCTTGCTGTTGCGGCAGCAATCAGTCCTACGATAAACAACAGAAGCGCAACGGTAAACGGTGCTGCAGGTCCTCTTTTATCTATGATCCGACCGACGACCAGCGTTCCGATAATCTGCGCAAGCAGATACGTACTGAATATCCACCCGAACAGACTAAGACCGTTTAAGTCTCCAGCAATCGAAGGAGCTATGGTGGTTACGGATAGACCTTCGAATCCAACGGCCATCACTGACAAGATGATTCCTATGGAAAGTGCAAAATAACGTGGGCTGAAAATACCTTGATGATTAGACGACATGAAATGTGACCTCCAAGAAAAATGGTATGTATACTCGTATCCGGATACTTAGTAAACATTTTTGTTTATAATGTTAAGCTACAGTTCCACTTTGACTTTGTCAACATTTTTGTTTAAAATGTAGTGAGTGAGGTAAATTTAGTTGCTTCAAAAGGAGATGCACTATGAGCCGAAATCAAGTCAAAAAAGATGTCTCCACCAGTACTCGAAGAGCGATCATTGATCTGTTAAAGGAGCGAGGTGGCATGGATGTTGTGGCACTCTCCTCTCAATTTTCGTTGTCTGGAATGGCTGTTCGTCAACATTTGAATGCGCTGAAAGAAGAAGGATTAGTTACGAATGTGGAAGAGGCCCGTCCCATGGGTCGACCCACCAAGCTATGGATATTAACTCCCGCGGCTAATCGTTTTTTCCCAAGCGGCTATTCCGATTTATCCGTCAGTCTCATTAATTCGATGAAAGAAGCTTTTGGTAATGAAGGGCTGGACAAGCTGCTGGATGTTCGAAATAAAAATATGCAAGAAAAATATCTTCAGCATCTTGGCGATGCATCAAATGTTAGAGAGAAATTGGAGAAACTGGCCGAGATTCGAACAAATGAAGGTTATATGGCCGAGGTTGAGGCGCAGGATGATGGCAGCCTCCTACTCATTGAGAAGCATTGCCCAATCTGTGAGGCGGCGGCGGTATGTACCGGGTTATGCAAGAATGAATTACATTTATTTAAAACGGTTCTAGGCAATAATGTTCATATTGAACGGGGGGAGTACCTTTTAACAGGAGGAACAAAATGCGTATACACCGTCAGGCAACATAAGCCATGAAGAAAAGAGCAACCTCAATAGAGATTGCTCTTTTGTTTACTTCACATCAGTACTTGTTGATCTCTTTTATTTTTATTTTATCTCATTCATAAACTTCCTAAAGTTTTCGACCATTTCTTTGGATCGGGTATGGTGTAAATAATGTTGCAGCGGTGATCTCTTCAGGCGCATAGGTATCATTGTCCCCATACAGTATAGCACTACCGTTTCTTTTTACTTGGAAAGTAGATGGTTATTGTTATTATCGCAGTGGCGCAAAATGGCTGATGGAAGACAGAATGTTTTCCGTTTCCGAGATAATATCAGGTGTAAGCTGAAGCTCAACCGCTTTGAGATTCTCTTCAATCTGCGCGGGTCTGCTGGAGCCAATGATGGCAGAGCTTACTACGGGTTGACGCAGAATCCAAGCTAATGCGAATTGGGACAAGGTTGCTCCGAGTTCATTAGCAATTTCCGACAGCTGTACAGTACATTGGAGCACGTCCTCACGTAAATAACTGTTGATGACACCATTCGTTTGATCATTCGCAGCCCGTGTGCCTTCTGGGATTTGTTGCCCCGGTTTATATTTGCCCGTGAGCACACCCTGTGCTAGTGGAGAGAACACGATGAGCCCCAGCCCTTCCTGCTCGCATTGCTTAATCACACCTTCTCTCTCGATATAACGCTCAAACATATTGTATATTGGCTGATTGGAAATTAACGGACGCAAATTCAGACGTTTGCTGATTCCAGATGCTTCCGCAATCTGTGCTGCCGTCCATTCACTGACACCTGCATATAAAATTTTGCCTTGCGCTTGCAGATCATCCAATGCTCGAAGCGTCTCATCAACAGGAGTTTCGGAGTCAAAACGATGACATTGATATAAGTCAATGTAATCTGTACCCAACCGCTTTAAGCTTGCCTCACACTGCTCGACGATGTGCTTGCGGGACAATCCACGTTCATTCGGTCCCGATCCTTGTGGGAAAAACAACTTTGTAGCAAGGACATAACTACTACGTGAATACGGCTTCAACGTACTTCCCATAACCTCTTCAGCACCTGCATACGAATTCGATGTATCAAAAAAGTTAATGCCGAGTTCGTATGCTTTGTGCATACATGCACGAGCTGCCTCCTCTGAAATGGCCGATCCATAGGTCAGCCAGCTCCCCAATCCGATTTCGCTAACCTTCAATCCACTTCTACCCAGTCTTCTGTATTTCAACTGAATCACTCCTTATGAGATTGGTTGGACTAGAGCCTATAATTGTAAACGCTCTATTGTACTATCTTAGGATAGTGGTTAAACTTAGGTTTAAGTCAAGGCCTTCAACCCTTTTTTGAAAGGAAGATATGCTTGGAATTTACGATTAAACAAGTCGCGGAACGTACTCAATTGCCTGCTTCCACTTTGCGGTTCTATGATCGGGCAGGTCTTATGCCTTTGTTGAAAAAGACGGAATACGGTACTCGTAAATATTCCGAGATGGATATATGTTGGCTGGAATTAGTACGTTGTCTGAGAGACAGTGGTATGCCACTTGAGAATATAAAAGCATTCATGCTGCTCTGTCTGGAAGGTTCAAGTACTAGTGAACAGAGGAAAGAAATGCTGCAGCAACATCGGCAAAATATTATGAAGCAAATGGAGATGTTGAACTGTAGCCTTGATGTCATTGATTATAAGCTAGAACATTATAATGAGATAGGCATCTTCCATATCGATACCAAATAATACGGTTGATGTTTACCAGCTTGATGTTCCTTTCAAATTTGGCTCTGCTACTCTAATTATAACCTCCAACCCTGTTGAAAATATTTTTACGAGGAGTGATTTTCATGCGACAACCGATCCAAGACGAATCATGGTACTCATACCCCGGAATGGTTGCAATAGTGACTGCGCGTCATGAGGGGCGACAAAATATTATGGCTTCTGGATGGCACACGTACATCGGCTCTTCACCAGGAATATATGGTATATCGCTTCGCAAAGAAACCTATACCTATACATTAATTAAGCAAAGCGGAGCATTCGGTGTACACTTTTTGCCTGCACATTGTTCAGAAATAATTCAAGCCGTTGGAACATACAGTGGGAGAGATTTGGACAAATTCAAGGAATTCAATATTGAGTATGAGGAAGGACTTCAAGTCGATATACCTGTTCTCACGGATGCCTACTTTGCATACGAATGCCGTACGTTGAGCATTACAAGCTTTGGCGACCATGAGTGGATCGCAGGAGAAATTGTACAGCGGTATAGAGATGAGCAATGTTTTTTAGAGAATGGACTCCCCGACTTCTCAATGCTTGAGATTCCATTATATGCAGGCCAATCAACCTACAAAATACTAAATCACGAAAGCCCGGAAAAGAACCATCCATTGTATCTTAATAGATCAAAGTAGATCTAAATCCTCTGAATAGAACTAAATAGAAAGAGTCCCCTTTTGGGGACTCCGTTCATCATTCTGGATTTTTACGAGTTTTTCATGATACTGGGTCGCCATGCTCATATCGAGAAAGTTACCGCAGCGACTTAGCAAAGCCTGTTCTCCATGTAGGATATTCTAGAACCCACCCGCATTCGTTTTTGACTTTGTCGTTCGAGGCCCCTCTCTCCCACGGACTTCCTCCCGATTGAATGTCTGGTGCCGATGCACCCAAAGCTCGAGCATATACAGGGAGCCAGTCTACTCCCTTGGCGGGTTCATCATCGACGATGTTATACGTGCCGATCGGCCAATCGAGCGCCAGCAAAGCAGCATTTGCGGCATCTTCGACATGAACAAATGAAGACACCCCGTCCGTAGCGTTCATTTCTTGATTCATGATCTTTTGTGCGGTATCCCCATTTTTAGCATACCAAGTTGCAGGTCCATACAAAGTACCATATCGTAAAATGACTTGCGCAGGAATTTCTTTTACAGCTTCCTCCAGGGCCACAACACCGTTAATGGTTGTATTTCTAGGCATAGGTGCATAGATGTCCAATGCGGTTTCTTCCGTCGCAGGGGTTGTGCCAGGCTCATAGGCCCATGAGATACTCTGTGCAATCATTTTTTGTACCTTCGCCTGTTTAGCTGCGTCTACCAAATTGCGGGTTCCTTCAATACGTATGCGTGCATTTTCTGCTGAGCTGCCTTGACTTAATGAGGTAAGTTGATGAATTACAACATCAGGTTTAATTTCCATTAGAATATCCACCATTTGCTCTCGATTAAACACATCGGCAAGCACGGCTTTGGCTCCTGTTTGCTCGATGGCTTCTTTCTGCTCTTCTTTCCGCGTCATGCCAACAACTTCGTGTCCAGCTTGTACGAGCTGCGGCAGCAACAATCTCCCAATAACACCACTTGCACCAGCTACAAAAATTTTCATAGAAATAGACCTCCAGGTTCTGTTTACAATTTATTATTTTGAAATTTCGCATACTTTATTTTGATAAAATCAATGAATCTTCTTTAGACATCATAGTTAAGGATAGAATTCCCATCGCTGTAGAGATCAATACCATGACCAATATTCCTTCATTAAAATGACCCGTACGATCATGCAGATAGCCTGTTAAGAATGGGCCTGATGCTCCAATTAGAAAGCCTATGCACTGCGTCATAGCCGCCCATGAGGCCGCCTCTTCAGGCGAAGTAGTCAGTTCAACCGGAAGCAAATTGAGCAGTGCAAACAACATACCCGATCCCAAACCACAAATAAACACAGCAAGCCATAAATAAGTAGAAAAGAAAATCAGCAACAGACCAGCAGCTTGCATTATGGAGGATACGATGAGCCAGTTTCTTCTTGATGGATGGCTTTTAAGTAACTGTTGCACAATGGCACCACTTGGAATTTGTATCAATGCGAACAAAGTAACCATAAGCCCGGCATGAAGTTTGGAAGCACCTGCTCCAATAAGGATTAAGGGAAGCCAACCTAAAAGGGAATAAAATACAAGGGATAACATTCCGAATTGCACAGCTAGAATCCATGCTTTTTCCTTTTGCCAAGGTAGTTCTAACGATTTTTTGTATGCAACGGTTGAATTCGGTTTAGAGCTAGAAGGATGTTGCTTTAGCACACTAAGCCATAGAGGCAAAGCGAGAATCACAGGCATCCCCCAGAACGATAATGACATTTGCCACGAATGAAGCTTCCAATTCAAGGGTGAAGTAAGGCTTGAACCAAGTGCCGCACCTAATGCTAGAGCCATAGAATAGATTGCAATCATGGAGGGTGCTCTGTCAGCCATATGCTTTTTGATAAAGCCGGATAACAAGGGTCCCATCATAGCAATACCCACACCAGATAACAATGTAGTGAAAAATAACAACGAAGCGGAATGGATAAATAGGCGTAAAAGTGTGCTCCCCCCAATCAGCGTTAAGGAAAAGGTAATGACCTTCTCAATTCCCCATTTTTCACTCAATTTTACAGAGAACGGAGCAAGTATCCCCATGCATAACACCGGAATAGATACAAGCAGGCTGGATACAGCACCGCTTAGGTCAAGGTCATGTTGGATGCTTCCCAAGACAGGAGCAATAGATGATACAACAGGTCTTAGATTCAGAGATGCCATAAAAAGTGCTATAACGCATAACCAACGATGCAATTGGTAATCTTTGTCCATGGGTATAATGGGTATCGGAGGTATACTCTCAGGTGCTGTGTTCATTGTTGGTGCTCTAAGGGTGTTGCTCCTATGTTTTCTCATACAATTCGCTTCTTTCTATAGGAATAGGGTTTGGCATGACTTATGATATCATGATATATTGGTCATCATTAGAGCCATTTTTATTTCATTTTGACCATACCACTTTAGGATGAAAGGAGATCCTTCATGCAGTCCGAACGGAATGAAACGAAAACCAGACAGGTATACTCGTGGATTAGAGATCGAATTATGCAAGGCATTTACAAAGCAGGGACCTCCCTCCCCTCTACTCGGGAATTGGCCAAAGAACTTGGGGTTTCACGTGCCCTTATTGTAGAGGTGTATGAGCAGCTAACTGCTGAAGGATTTCTGGAAGGTAAACAAGGTTCAGGGACCTTTGTAAGAGATATTGGCTCAAGCACAACGCTACGTCTGCAGCCTGAAGATAGGAGTTACAGGAATGAGGATATCTCTCCAATGCATGGAGATCGTTCATCTTATATCGATTTTCGTCCCAGTTTTCCTGCTCTTGAGCATGTTCCTCTTCAGAAGTGGAAAAGAGTTGCACTCGATGTGTACCACAATTTCCCCCCTTCTATGCTCGGGTATCAGGAGGATATGGCTGGTGATATGGAGCTTCGACAAGCTATTTGTGATCATCTTCTCCATATCAAGGGCCTTCACTGCCTTCCTTCGCAAATTATCGTTACGGCTGGAGCAACGCAGGCTTTTTCGATACTCGGCAAGCTTTTATTAACGGCTGGTGAAACGATTGCAATGGAAGACCCAACGGCAACATTTATTCATAATATCTTCGCTGAGACGAGCGCCCGGATTGTGCCTGTGCCCGTAGATTCCGATGGTCTATGTGTAGAGCAGCTGCCAACCGATGTGAAGCCCAAATGTATTTTTGTAACGCCGTCTCATCAATTTCCGTTCGGGAGTATTCTGTCGATCAGCAGGCGCCTCCAATTGCTGGACTACGCTCGAAACGCAGGCGCCTACATTATAGAGGATGATTATGACAGTGAGTTTCGTTACGGGGGAATGCCTATTCATGCCTTGCGAGAGCTTGATACAGAGCGGGTAATCTACGTAGGGACATTTAGTAAAAATATGTTCCCTGCATTAAGGCTCGGTTATATTGTGGCCCCACAAGAGTTGGTAGAATCGATCGTACAGCTTAAACGTACGGCCGATATGCAGTCTCCTGTCTTATCGCAATCAACATTGGCCCGATTTATGAACGAAGGGCATCTGAAACGTCATATTTTGCGAATGAAACGGATCTATCATAAACGAAGAACTCACCTGCTTCAGGCGTTACGGGAAACATTTGGAGAGAACGTTCAAATATCGGGTGATGCAGCAGGTTTGCATCTTATCGCAACTTGGCCAGGACGCAGCGCGGATCTTTTGACAGCAATGGAACTGGAGAAGCATCATATCAAGATTTACCCAGCCGAGCGATACACCATTCGTAAAGATCAGCATAATGACAGTCTTATCATGGGCTTTGGCAATGTGAACGAGACTCAGATTTCCGAGGGGATTCAAGTGCTTGCACAATTTATATAATTTAGTGAGCATTTATATTTCTCCAAACGATCCAAAATCGCGAATATAAAAAAGGAAGAGCCTCTGCCCTTCCTTACTTCAGTTTTATTTCATTTGTACCATCAGATGATCCCTTCATCGAAATAGGATACCTGCACATTTTTACGGACGATTTTTTGTAAACTTTCCTCATAAAATGGCATCAGCGCATCCGCTTCTTCAAGACGAATCCAGGTTATTTGTCTGATCTCATCAGGTCTTGAGATGGTCTCAGCTCCACTTACAATGCATGCTCTGAAGGTTACACATATACCATGTTCGGAACAATCTTTCTTCCTATACTCATTTATGGCTGCGACACCTTTAAGCTGTACATGTAAACCTGTTTCTTCATATACTTCACGAATGGCAGCGGCTTCTAACGTTTCGTGAGGTTCAACTTTGCCACCCGGAAGAGACCACGTCTCTGAGCCTATATTTTGGACCATTAATAGATGTGAATCATTCGAGTCGGTAATCAACGAATAGACGGTGTACACTCTGTTCATCCTTTATTCCTTTCTAGATGCTTACGATAATGACCCCTAGAAGAATAATGCCAATGCCTGTCCATTGACTCTTCATCAGCTTTTCTTTCAAAATCCATCCGGCCATAAGTATGGTAACGACACTATATAATGACGTGAGTGCAGTTGTGCTCGTGGTATAATCAATGGTTTGTCCCATATTAAAAGAGAGTAAAGCTCCTGTATCCAGCAGGGCGGCTACAACCAGAATAAGACCGGTTGACAGTCCTATGCGCGGGAGCTGGATTCTTTTTACCCGTAGAAGTGTAAACGCACAGAAAAATTGGATGATCCGTGTGACGAGTACAGGAAGAGTCACCCCCAGCTGAGGAGTGACGTATCCGATCGCCCAAAAATAAAAACCGATGCAGATTGAGGCGATAATTGCCTCCGGTATACCCGACAACGTCACTTGTTGCCCAGCGCTTTTGCTTGATCTCGTTACCGTCAACACGCCGATAATCAGTAGGATGACACCAATAATCGTATTGAAAGGCAATCGCTCACCGCTGGCAAAAGCTAGAATGGCAGTTACCACAGCAAAGCCCGAGCCGATCGGAGAAACGATGGATAAGGTCCCCTTTTCAAAAGCTCGATACAACAATAACGTACCAACAAAGTTAATTAAACTTATACCTGCTATTCCCATCCATGCCATTGCGTTTTGACTAATATGAGGGGATTGCGTAAGTACATACCCTCCCAGCAAAAGTGAGGAAATGAACTGAATTCCGAGCAAGGCAGGCAAAGTTTGAACTTTTCTGGTGGCCTGGGTAACCATAAAGTCCGAAAAACCAAAACAAAGTGCTGCAATCAGGCCGAATATCATACGTTTATCCTCCAAATTTCGCTTTTTGCCATGCACCCGAATTATTTATAAATTATGATGGAGATACAGAATTGTGGCTGCTGCCCTTCGTTTTACGATTCAAAGTTCTCTCTTCCCCGTACTTGTAGAACAGTACTAAGCTAAACATAAACAGACTTGCAAAAAGCGTGACAAGAGGTAAGCTCCACACTTTTTCTGCTGGAAATATAAAGGTTAGTAGCGGTATAGCGTACAGAGCGGGAATTCGGGCTTGAAAAAGGCGCGATATCATGACGACTACAATCATATCCATGAACGCAGCCAGCACCTGTGAATCCACCTGCATAAAAATGAGAACGCCAACGGCAGCAGATAACGTTAGTGTAATTCCCTGCTTAAATGCAATTTTTGCTGTGTACATCGGCTTTTGCAGCGATTCGTAAACGACAACAAAAATAGGCGGAATTACAGCCATTTGTTCATAACCCAGTAACCAGCAAACACTAAGCCAGCATAGTGAAATTCCCAGGAAGATTACCATGTATTTGTATTGGATCATCGACTTTGTTGCGAGATTTTTATGAAGCTGGAACACAACAACTCCGGCCATTAAAGTTAATGTAAAACCAAAGACAATCCATACAAATGACCAATCCTCTGAATGAATAGCGAGTGGTAATAGACCTGTAGCAATGGCGGGTGCAAGATTCGAACGTATTAATCTTAAAAACAACATCATGAACATTAGAGTAAGGACGATCTTGATTGGATAAAAAATCTGGAACTGATTGATGATCAGACCTATCGCAGCTGTAACGGTCGGTGCAATGAATATGACAGAGGGACGTCTGATCCACCCTGGTTCTCTATATACCCACATGGCAATAGCCATCGCTGCAACCTCTGGTAAAATGATCTCTGAATGTTGTAAAAGTTCAGATAAGCCAATCATGAGTAGAATAAATAATATCGCAATAACGTAAGGCATCTTGCTTATTTTGTTCGTTGCGGGATCTGTTGCATTCATATGCTCCCCTTTCATTCCCTGTTGCTGTTGGATAATCATAGCTATGATTGATATACATTTATTACAGCATGCTGTTTGATTATGCTAACATGAATATTTTGAATGTTTTAAGTACCACTATATGCATTTTTTTGCATACCAATTTTGAGTTGTAGGGAAAGAAGAAACTAAATATGTAATGAGCTCTAGCGTTATACTTGAAAAATGGTGTGTGTATAACGAAAAAAGTCGCTAAATTAGCGACTTTAATAGGACTATGTTCATTCCTGGACCCATCTTTCTTTCAATTCTCTATAAAAATTACAAGTATAGTTTCTATATGATGATAAAAATTAACTTCTATTTAAAATGCCGAGATAAGCACTCCAGGGTCCAACATCATTCCTGTATCTCTCCGCCATCACCCTAACAATCTGCGAAATATGTGTAAAATCATGAACGACCCATGCAGAGAGAAGCTCCCTTAACTTTACCTGGCCAAACTCCGGATGCAAGCCGGTTTTCTCCAGGTCAGGATTTGAAAGGATGATATCGTTGAGTGAGGAGATACTTGTCTTTCTGATGATGCTAAATTCCTGTAATGCCTCTTCCGTGGTTCGATCCGTTGTATCCTTCAAATGGGAGAAACGGTCAAAAGCAGGAAACAGCTGATGTTCCCCTTCCACCACAATGGATTGTACTCGCGGAATCCAATTATGTTTCTCTGCTTCAATGAGATGTTCCATCACCTCGTGTACATTCCAGGTTCCATCACCTTCATTACTTTGCAGCCATCCGTTTGAAAGTCCAGATAAGAATTGCTCCAGAGTTTGCGGCGTGCGCTCCAAAATCTCAATTGCTTCTTGTAAACTGAAATTAATATCAATACACCCCTCTATTAAATAATACATTCAATGATTGAACCAAGCCCATACCTTTGATCTTTACTAGAGTCTCAAATGAGATTAACAAAGCAACTTCTTTAAGTCTTCATTTGGATTGTTCTATTAGTTTCTTTTCTTTAACGCTTGTCCGTGTTCCTTCTTTTCCTAACTTTTCAGATGGATGTCACCATATTGAAAAACTTTTATTATGTCAAACGAGGAGTATAGCTCTAACGGGTCTTGTATATATAACAGCCCCCTTCTCTAAGGAATCGTTTGGAATACCCATTATTCTTCTTGTGCTTTCACTTTTGGCAGGTTATTTTTTGGATCGTCGATTATTTGTTAAAAAAAGAAGGTAATTTAGGGGATTCACATTTAGGCAACTTATAAAACAGATTGAAAGATGTGTCAAACTAAAAAAGATGGGCAAGAAATACAAAGGGAATTCCACTGTATTTCTTGCCCGGTTTATTTCAAAAAGATGGCGAAGGAGCAACTAACATCCCAGATGGAAGGTTGCATAATTAGTTTACGCCCAGTTTCTCTAACACAAGATCAATCGATTTTTCCTTAATATGAGGAGCATCGCTAATAATCCAGTGAGGTACAGTATAAACTTGTTTGTTCTTTATTGCCTTCATGTTGTTCCAGATTGAACTTTGAGTTAATTCCTCGTAAATCTTTTTAGCTTCTTGATCTCCGCCGCGCAGAGGGCGCCCAATCTGAATAAATATATGATCTGGATTTAGCTCCGGCAACTGTTCAATTGATATATTTTCGAAATTTTGAATCGATTCGGTTTGAGGCAAATATTGTAGGCCTGTGTCTTGAGATAATGTCGCTCCTAAGGATTGAGTGGAGCTATATATTCGAAGTACCTTAGGCATCACACGCATATAAAGGACCGTTTCAGTAGGGTCAATCTTTGAGGTAAGGAGCTGCATTGAAGCAGTTGCCTTCTGATCATACTGAGCTAACCATTCCTCCGCTTCCTTGTTTTTACCAAGCATGCTTCCGAGTTCTTGCAAAGATTTACGCCAATCATCGTTTTCCTTTGTAAGGATTGTGGGTGCAATTTTGGTCAATTGGTCAACAATTTCTCTTCGGCTTTCCCAACCGATAATTAAATCCGGATTGCTTTGAGAGAGTACTTCGAGATTGGGTTTATCTCCAAGATCAATGACACCCTCTAATGCATCTTTCTCTAAATATTCCAGGTTCGTTTCTCCCATTAAGTTTGTCATAGCGTAAGGTTTGATGTCCAAGGCTAAGAGAAAATCAGCTAGTTGCCAATTTAAAACTGCAATCTTTTTGGGCTCTCCAATTATCGTTGTTTCCCCTGCTTCATTCGGAATAGATATGGAATGCTCAGATGCTCTTTCCCCGCTTTTATCTGCATTAGAATCACGCTGCGTACCGATTGTGCGTTCACCTATACCACAACCAGAAAGGAAAAGGGTACTAATCAGCAGTAGGAGTAAAGTAATTCTGAGATATTTTTTGATATGTAACAAATGTCTTTCCCCCCATGTATATAGAATGCACACATTATAATGATAATAATTATCATTGTCAATTAGCAAGGGGTATTATCCATTCCTAGCAGGTAGATTACAAACCTGGCGTCAAGATCTAATGTAACCTACCCTTCTGTTCATAAAGATAGGCAATTACGAGTTCAAGAAACAGCGGCATCGTAGGATACAAAGATCCTACGATGCCGCTACATGATTCATACGATAAATGCTCTTCCTTCAGTGTAACGATGCATCATCTCAGAAGTTTTTAAGGAGTTAATGCACGAAGAATCTCCCTTAGCTTAGAGAGCGTCTTCATCTGATGCTGCTTCATGTGCAATCCAGTTTGCGGCGTGCGCTCCAAATTGCGAATCGCCACATTAACTTTAATAGTTACGAATGATTCATCTGTTTCTTGCTATAGTACGTCTCTATCACTTGATAAATAGATTCACTTTTAATGGGTTTACTAATGTATTCATCCATTCCTGCCTTCAAGCATCGATCCCTATCCCCTATTAGAGCATTTGCAGTCACTGCAACGATATAAGGACAGTCTTCTGAAGATAGATTCTCTTTGATCGCTTGAGTCACTTCAAATCCATTTAATTTTGGCATCTGCACATCCATAATTACTATATCGTATGCATTTCTCT
>NZ_RIAS01000001.1 GCF_003719335.1 Paenibacillus amylolyticus | reverse complement strand
CGGCTTATTCGTAACACGCCATATCTGACTTACTATGCTACGTTTGACAACTTTAAAGTCGGGGTGTTGCAAGCCTCCTATATTGAACAGAAGCTGGGGCTTAAGGATGGTAAGGGGCCGTTTAACATTGAGTTGTTTGGCGGATCACCGGATGACAACAATGCATACTTTTTCTTCGACGGTGCAATGTCCGTGCTCAAGCCGTATATCGATTCTGGCAAACTGGTCGTCCGCAGTAAACAGATGACGATGGCGCAAATTGCTACACTGCGCTGGGACGGGGCACTGGCACAAGCACGGATGGATAATCTGCTGAGTGCGTACTATTCAGGCGATAATCTGGATGCGGTGTTATCTCCGTATGACGGAATCAGTATCGGGATTATCTCATCTCTAAAAGGCATTGGCTACGGCAAGCCGAATAAACCGCTTCCGGTTATTACGGGGCAGGATGCGGAACTGGCATCGATCAAGTCCATTGTGGCTGGAGAACAGACACAGACGGTGTTCAAGGACACGCGTAAGCTCGCCGAGAAAACAGTGGAGATGGCCAACAGCATTTTGAAAGGAAAACAAGCAGAGGTGAATGACACGAAGTCGTATAACAACGGATTAATGGTTGTTCCTGCATATCTGCTCGACCCGATCTCTGTAGATCGTACTAACGTGGAAAAAGATATTGTGGGCAGCAAGTATTACACCAAAGAAGAAATAGGCCTGCCGTAAAGTGTGAACAAAGAGATAAAGCGCTCATAAATACGATGCAAAAGATCGGTTTGCCATATCGCATCATTCAAGGAAAGGAGCACATGCCATGACGGACATTATTCTTGAAATGAAGAACATTACCAAAACGTTTCCGGGAGTCAAAGCGCTGGAGAACGTCAACCTGAAAATCCGGGAAGGCGAAATTCATTCCATCTGCGGCGAGAATGGCGCAGGCAAGTCTACGCTGATGAAGGTGCTGAGCGGAGTATATCCGTATGGAAGTTATGAAGGGGATATTTTGTTCCGCGGTAAGACATGTGAGTTCAAAGATATCAAGCAGAGCGAGGATCTGGGCATTGTCATTATTCATCAGGAGCTGGCGCTGATCCCTTATCTCTCCATTGCGGAAAATATATATCTGGGCAATGAACGTGCCAGTAAAGGCATCGTGAATTGGAAGGAAACCTTTGTCGGGACACGTGAACTGCTCGGCAAAGTAGGTCTGAACGAAAATCCGAACACGCTGGTATCCAGCATCGGGGTAGGTAAGCAACAACTTGTTGAAATTGCGAAAGCGCTCTCCAAAAAAGTGCGTCTGCTTATTCTGGATGAGCCCACCGCAGCGTTGAATGAAGACGACAGTGAAAATCTGCTGCAGCTGATGCTCGAATTCAAAAAGCAGGGTATCGCCTGTATTCTCATCTCTCACAAGCTGAACGAGGTATCCAAGGTTTCGGATGCGGTGACGATTCTGAGGGACGGCAAAACGATTGAAACGCTGGATATGAAAAAAGACAACGTCACCGAGGATCGCATCATCAGCGGAATGGTTGGACGGGATCTGACGAGCCGCTACCCTGAACGTCATGCCACCATTGGTGACGTCGTGCTGGAAGTGAAAGACTGGACGGTGTATCACGAGCATCAGGCCGAGCGCAAGGTGCTCGATCAGATCAACATGAACATCAGACGTGGCGAGATCGTAGGGATCGCGGGACTGATGGGAGCAGGGCGTACAGAGCTTGCGATGAGTATTTTCGGCAAATCGTATGGTCGTAACATCTCGGGGCAACTGATCAAGGATGGCAAGCCGATTCAGAATAACAGTGTGACTGAGGCGATTCAGAATGGTTTTGCTTATGTGACGGAGGATCGCAAGGAATATGGCCTCATTTTGATGGATGATATCAAACGCAACATTTCACTCACCGGACTTGGCAAACTGACTCGTAATGCCGTTGTGAACGAGCAGGAGGAAGTGCTGGTTGCGGAAGAGATGAAGAAAAGCATGAACATCAAGGCACCGAACATCCTGCAGAAAACCGGGAATCTGAGCGGAGGTAACCAGCAGAAGGTGGTGCTGAGCAAATGGATTTTTGCCGGGCCGGATATTCTCATTCTGGATGAGCCGACACGCGGGATCGACGTAGGAGCCAAGTTCGAAATTTATACAATCATCCACCGGCTTGCTGCCGAAGGCAAGGGTGTGCTGGTGATTTCATCGGAGCTGCCGGAGGTTCTGGGTCTGTGTGACCGGATCTATGTGATGAATGCCGGACGAATCACGGGTGAAGTCAGCCGGGAACAGGCATCACAGGAAACACTGATGAGATATATGACCAAGTCTGGAGGCGGTAAGCATGGAAACGGTAACTAAACTGTTCAAAAATAATATACGTCAATATGGCATGATCATTGCCCTCGTTGTCATTATGCTTCTATTTGAGGTGTTAACTAGCGGGCTCTTGCTCAAGCCAATTAATATTACGAACCTGATTTTGCAAAATAGTTATATTCTAGTCCTCGCCATTGGGATGGTGCTGGTCATTATCACAGGGCATATCGACTTGTCCGTCGGTTCGATTGCGGCCTTTGTCGGTGCTGTAGCCGCCATCATGATGGTGGATTGGCAGCTTCCAGCTTGGCTCGCAGTCATTGCTTCCCTGCTGGTCGGTGCGCTGATTGGTGCATGGCAGGGCTTCTGGATTGCGTATGTGCGGATACCCGCCTTCATTGTTACGCTCGCCGGTATGTTGCTCTTCCGTGGTCTGACGATGATTGTATTGGAAGGGCAGTCGATATCTCCTTTCCCTGCTGGATTTCAAAAGATCAGCTCCGGTTTCCTGCCAGATGTACAATTTTCGGGCTTGGGTCTGGTGTCCATCATTGTGGGGATTGCGCTCACCATCTGGTACATTGTGAATGAACTGCGGGAACGAGCTTCCCAGCGCAAGTATGGATTTGAAGTAGTATCGCAAGGGCTGTTCCTGCTTAAGCTGATTGTCGTGGCAGCGGTAACGAACCTGTTTACTTTCGTGCTCGCAAGTTATGCGGGTATCCCGAACATTCTGGTGCTCCTGTTTGTGCTAATCGTGGTGTACTCCTTTGTCATGAATCGTACCGTGATGGGACGACATGTGTATGCTCTCGGGGGCAACGAGAAGGCGGCAGGACTGTCGGGGGTCAAAACGAAAAAAGTAACGTTCTGGGTGTTTGTGAACATGGGTACACTTGCAGCTGTATCCGGTCTGATCTTCGCCGCACGTCTGAATGCGGCTACGCCAAGAGCGGGTACGAACTTTGAACTGGATGCTATTGCAGCCTGCTTCATCGGTGGAGCGTCAGCATCAGGCGGAATCGGTACCGTATTTGGCGCGATCATCGGTGGGTTGGTTATGGGTGTGCTGAATAACGGGATGTCCCTCATTGGTCTAGGTATTGACTGGCAACAGGGAATCAAAGGATTGGTACTGCTGCTGGCAGTAGCATTTGATATCTATAACAAAAACAAAAGAGCGGCGTAAATATTGGCATCTGTGTCGTAGCTCACGCCAACAGGTTTATGAAATGCCGCGAATTTGGAATTTGGATTTAGTAAAAAGGCTTGGCGTGTGCCAAGCCTCTTTGTCTTTATTTTTTAACCGCAATCCATAACGTCCATGAGTCCTTCTCTATAATTGGATCAGCAGGGTTCTTTAGTTTGCAGTTAATAAACATAATCAACTCGCTAAGCTCACGGTCTGTTAATTCATGAAGAATCGACCGTCCAGTCCGCTGCGCCAAATCTCTATTTAATGCAGCTATATTCTGATGAACATATCTGGTTTCCCACAGCTGCAATGTTTTAAGGATCACGAATCCATTGGAATCAAGCGATCTCTGGACTTCATGGGCTTCGTGCCGACGGGAACGTTCCAGGCCAATCAATTCAGGATACTTTTCGAAGAAATAACCCCTAATATGATGTTCATCTCCCGGCAATAAGCAATCTTCCGGTGTTCTGTCTTGAATGATGAATACACCATTAGTCTTGAGGATACGCTTAGCTTCTTGAAAACAGCTGCCCAAATCATGCAAATGATGTATGAGCGCTCGTTCCAAAACGATATCAAAAGTGTTATCTGGAAGTCCCGAGTTGTAGGCATTCCCTTGTTGCAATGTGACATTGCTCAAATTCTCACAATGCCGCGCCGCGCCTTTTAGCATCTCATTTGAAAAGTCTACTCCAGTAACCTGTGCTGCCCCTGAGTGTGCTAAAGCTTTGGTGTAAATGCCTCCGCCGCAGCCGATGTCAACAATTTCCTTACCGGCTATGCCTGCATGCTCTTCAATCAAAGATAACCAAGATGCATCGGCAGTTCTGGTCGTGTACGTCATTCTGTTGCGTTTATCATGAAAATTAATGGGCACAAAACCACCTCTTGTTCCATTGTGTGAAACGTAGTTTCAATAAAAGATATATCTTTACGATACCATAATTATCTATATCGTCAAGAGGTGCCAGCTTACATAAATTTCTGAATTAGAGACGGTGTAGTTTAAACGAATCCCTGCACAGTAAGATTTACATCAACGCCCCAATAAAACGGGTGGCGATACCAAAATAGATAAACAGGGACAGAATATCATTTAACGTTGTAATCAACGGGCCGGATGCCACAGCGGGGTCAACTTTGAAACGGCTGAGCAAGAGCGGGATGCATGTGCCTGTCAGTGTACCGATGATTAGCGTGAGAAACAGGGATACACCGATAATCATCCCGAGCAACCAGTCTCCTTGCCAGAAATAAGCAATTACCGTAATTAGCAGACCACAGACAAGACCGATCATCGTACCAACTTTAATCTCTCGTCCAATCAGGGCGAGTACCGTTGACTTGTCCAGCTTGCGTCCGATAAGTCCGCGTACGACGACAGCAAGGGACTGGGTCCCTGTATTTCCCGTCATACCCGCAATCATAGGCATGAAGAACGCAAGAGCCACAACCTGATTCAGCGTATCTTCAAAAAAATCCACAATGCTTCCTGAGATCAAGCCGATCAATAACAGCAAAATAAGCCAAGGCAACCTGCGTCTGACCGCAACGAGCGGTTTGGTATCAAAATCAATATCTTTACCGCCGCCGCCCATTTTGGCGAGGTCTTCGCTGGCCTCATCCATAATGATGTCAATGACGTCATCCATTTGGATGATCCCGCACAGCCTGTTATTCTCATCTACGACCGGAAGTGCGATGAATTCGTAACGCTGGAGCAACTGGGCAGCCTCTTCCTGATCCATATCTACGGTGGCATGAATGACACGTCTGGTCATCAGTTGTTCAACTTTGGTTTTGTCATCGGCCAGAGCAAGCGAGCGATAACTAACGACACCAGCCAGCTTGCCTTCATCGTCAATGACATACAGGTAACTGGAAGGGGAGAGGTGCAGCGTACCCTGTGATTGCTTTAGTGCTTCCTTCGCTGTGTCGTGGGTGGACAACGTGCGATAGCGGTCGGTCATGATCCGTCCGGCAGTCTCTGGGGGATAGCTAAGTACAGAGCGAATGATAGCGGAGTGATCCAGGTTCATGCTGGACAACAATTCTTCCCTGCGTTTCGCGGGCAGATCGTGCATGAAGCGAATGAGATCACTTTTGTCCATCTGCTGCATGACTTCCAGTGTACGCTCTGGCCCGAGTCGTTCAAACAGTTCAGCCTGTTCGTGAAGCTTTAGGTTCTCGGCCAGATCGGCAAGTGTATCCGGTTTAAATAGAAGAAGAAAACGATTCTTCTCTTCTTCAGGGAATTTTTTATAGATGAGTGAAAGATCATAGGGGCGCAGTTCCTTCACGAGTTTGTAGAATTCCGGCAGATTCTGGGACTGTACATGCTGTGTCAGTTGCTGGGTAATCTCATCAACGGAGAGCTCTTTATTGGTTTGAGAATCGTTCATAATGACACTCCTTTCCTGAATGGTGCGCTTCATATTTTTAAACGGAATGCATTCGTTGTTAAACAATATTGAAATCTTGCTCAAACATTCGAGATGGGCTTACAAAAGAAAGCACTCAGGATATACTTGTTCTACAGTAATCAACGAGGAGGTCCAGTGCCCTTGGAAACCGATATTCGAACACAACTGCTCAGCTTGGCTGAGCCGGAATACCAGAAATTTGCGGCTTCCCTTATACCGAATATTTCAAACGTGATGGGGGTGCGCTTGCCTGCAATCCGCAAAATAGCCAAAAAGATTGCCGCTGGAGACTGGCGTACGTACCTGGATACGGCGGAAGATGAATATTTTGAACAAGTGATGCTGCAAGCGATGGTCATTGGTCATGTGCAAACAGATCTGGATGAGCTACTTACACGCATTGCAGCTTTTGTGCCCAAAATCGATAACTGGTCGGTATGTGACAGCTTCTGTGCCGGACTGAAATATACCAAAGTGCATAAGGAGGCGGTGTGGAACTTCATTCAGCCTTATTTGAAGTCAGATCAGGAATATGAAATTCGGTTTGGCGTGGTCATGTTGTTGAACTTTTATCTGGAGCTCCCTTATATTCATCAGGTGTTACCGTTACTTGATCAGATTAAACATGAGGCCTATTATGTGAAAATGGCGGTGGCTTGGGCAATTTCGATTGCGTATGTGAAGCATCCTGAGGTGACCATGCCGTATTTGCAGCACAATACACTTGACGATTTTACGTACAACAAAGCACTCCAGAAGATTACCGAATCCTATCGGGTTACACCGGAGGATAAGCAATTTATACGAAGCATGAAACGCAAGGCGAAAAAACAGGTACAGACATTAAACAGATAACCTCCTGACTTGGAGCTGAGAGAAGAGAAGGTGAATACGTGATGAGGCAAAAGTTGATGTACACCACCATGCAGCTGCACGGCCAACCGTGGAGCCTGCTGGCAACTGAAAAAGGACTGTGCCGGGTGGTGATGCCCAATGAAACGATAGCGGACTGGCAAGGCTGGATTAGCAAAATTGCACCCGGTGTTGAGCTCGAAGAAAATGAGCAGGCGTTAAGACAGACAGGCATGATGGACTGGCTGGAGTCCTATTTTACAGGGGAGAAGATAGCCTTCACCGAGGCAATTCCACTTGACCTGATCGGCACCCCATTTCAGCAGGAGGTATGGAAAGCGCTTGGGCAAGTGCCTTATGGTGAGATACGCACATATGGAGACATCGCTGCTGCCATCGGCAGACCTTCGGCTGTACGGGCTGTAGGTGCAGCGAACGGGGCGAATCCCATTCCAGTGTTGTTGCCGTGCCACCGGATTATTGGTGCTAATCGCAAGCTGACGGGTTTTCGTGGGGGGCTGAAGATGAAGCGCAGATTGCTAGATCTGGAACGAATTGAAGGCGTGACGGATGGCGGACATGCACGGTTTAATTTTAATTAAAGAGAAATGAGGGAAGAGGATGGAACAGCAACAGGCATACTGGCTTACCAATGTAAGACTGGAACGAGGATATATTCGTGAAGGAGCAGAGGTAACGGGCACACAAACGGGTCTTGCTCATCTACGGATTGAGAATGGAGTTATTGCTGCCATTGTGGACGCAAAGGAGCAATGGACAGAAGAGTTGCCGCGAGTGGATGGGAAAGGGCTGCTATTACTGCCTTCATTTGAAGAAGCACATATTCATCTGGATAAAACCTATTATGATGGGCCATGGAGAGCGGTTAGACGCAGTTCCAGCATCTTTGATCGGATTGAGGAAGAGAAGGTGCTATTGCCCAAGTTGCTACCTGATGCGAAACGGCAGGCGGAAAGCATCCTTGCACTAATACAGGGTTACGGCTCTACACACGTTCGTGCGCATTGTAACATTGAACCGGTAAGCGGGCTGAAACGTTTGGAAGCAACCAAGCTGGCCCTGGAGAGTTATACAGGTAAAATATCTTCAGAGATTGTCGCGTTCCCTCAGCATGGGCTGTTACGGTCCAACTCGGTCGAACTCATGGGACAAGCCATGTCAGAGGGTGCAACACATGTAGGCGGACTTGATCCGTATACCGTAGACGAAAACATCGAAAAATCGCTGCATACCATGATTGAACTGGCGGTCAAACATCAAGCAGGGATCGATATGCATCTGCATGATGGCGGCGAAGCTGGCAAGCAAACGTTGCTGGAACTTGTGAGGCTGACAGAAGAAGCAGGGCTTCAGGGTCAGGTGACGGTCAGTCACGCGTTCTGGTTTGCAGGAGCAGAGAAGCAGGAGGCTGAAAAGATGGCGAGCCGCATGGCATCGCTGGGAATGAGTGTGGCTTCAACGGTGCCGATTGGCAGAACGATGATGCCACTTCCGATGTTGCAGCGTGTGGGTGTAAACGTAAAACTGGCGACAGACAGTCTGACGGATCACTGGTCTCCTTTTGGCAGTGGGGATATGCTTGAAAAGGCTGGCCGCTTCGCCGAACTGTATGGATATAGCGACGAGTTATCGTTGTCCCAGTCGCTGGCTGCGATTACGGGTGGAGTGACGCCACTGAATGCAGCAGGGGAGAACTTATGGCCGAAGGTCAACCATGCGGCCAGCTTTGTCCTGGTTCAAGCGAGTTGTGCAGCGGAAGCGGTGGCAAGGCGATCTGAAAGGATGGCTGTGTGGTATCAAGGACAATTGGTAAGTGGATCGCTAGCGTAACAGGCATCACCTTAAGATGTAATGAACAGAATGAAGGTTAAAGATTAAGCCACGGATACCGTGGCTTTTTTTGCATGAACAGGCATGAACCGTGTGGAAAAATTTTAGTTCAACATATATAGCCCATATGGAGGAAGAAAAATTATACGCATAACCCACATTCTGGGTTATGATAGATTATGATTTTACTAGTCCTATGAACATTACATATGCTTCGCAGGCAAACCATGCATACCTTCTGAACAAGACTGACAAAAGAAAATTGAAGTAGCCATAGACGAAGGAGAATGAGATATGCGTGATAACATGGGGAAACAAGTCACTTTGCAACCGATAACGCAGGAAAATGAAAGTGAGTGCATCCGTCTGCAACCGAGGGAAGATCAACTCACACTGGTAGCGAGCAATGCGGATTCCTTAATTCATGCGACCAAGGAAGTAACTTCAAAACCTCACGGGATCTATGCTGGGAATGAGATGGTTGGGTTTATTTTATTTGATAACGAGATTTATACGGATGGGTATTACTGGATTCTTCGTTGTATGATTGATGGGAAACATCAGGGGCAGGGTTATGGGAAACGTGCCATCCAGGAAGTGATTTACATGTTGCAGGAGCGAAGTGATTGTCGGCAAATCAGGGTATCTCATGTTCCGCATAATGTTGCGGCTAATGCACTGTACAAACATTGTGGGTTTCAGGAAACAGGTGAATTGGAGGATAACGGCGACATTATTTTAGGTTATCAAGTTAGAGGGTAGAGGTGGCAAAAAAATGATCAGAGAAGCCGAAGCCAGGGATGCAGCAACGATTGAAAAATTGTACAGAGAGCTGTTGCCTAACCACGCGGATACTGAGGTGCTGGCTGAACGAATTGAAGAGATCAGGCGTCACGAACACAGCTTCCTTTTCGTGTATGAAGTCCAGGAGCAGGTGGTAGGTACGGTACATTTACATATCTGCTTAGATGCTCTCGCAGGAAATCGACCGTTTGGTTTGGTTGAAAGGGTCATTATGTCTAGCGAGGTGCAGGGCAAGGGATACGGCACAGAATTAATGGAACATGTGGAAGAGGTATGTTTGCAGATGAATGCATCCAAGATCCTTCTCGCTAGTGGAGCTACTAGGCAAGGGGCCCATCAATTTTATCAAAAGCTAGGGTACGATGGCGAGTCCAGCAAAGCCTTTAAGAAATATCTATAATTTGATAAAAGAAGGACTAGTCCAACAAGATGAGAGATAAACATGATCGAATATTGAACAAAAGATTCATTGCATTAGCGTTCACACTGCTGTTGATGACGTTATGCTGTCTTGGCATTGCGGCGTATCTGCGTGCAAAGTCAGGCTCGAATATGTATGCATTTCTAGACTGGGACATGTTTCTGGCATGGGTTCCGTTTCTCATTTCAACGATGATTGCTCTTAACTTTCGACGTAAGGCTGTGAGACCCGGATGGATGGGCATGATGTGGATAGGTTTGCTCGGTTTGATCTGGCTTTTCTTTTTGCCTAACGCAGCCTATCTGTTTACAGAAATGTTGCATGCATTCCGGTATTTTATTGCTCAGCCGGAGAGTGTTTTTTGGTTCGAGATGGATTTTTGGTACAGTCTGACCCTTACGTTTGGTGTAGCCATTGTAGGGTTAATGCTCTCCATATGTTCTATAAGGCAAATAGAACATGTGCTGCAACGATTCGTACACAGGTTTGTTTGCTGGATCATTGTCGGATTCGTTCTACTTCTAAGCGGGGTGGGCGTATATATCGGGAGATTTAATCGCTGGAATTCATGGGATATCGTGTCCAGACCCGGGCAGATTGTTATCGATTTGATGAATGATTTTAGTTCAGCAAGCGGTCTTCTGGTGGAGTTTGTTGCGCTGATATTTGTGATTCAGGCATTTGCATATGTCATTATTTCATTGATAAAACTAGAGAGTTAGGAATCGGGAATATCCACACAACTGTTGGGGAGGTAAAACATGAAAGAGGCTTCTGATTTTATCAAGCAACTGCCCGGCATTTCTGAATGTCAGCGAATCTTCAAGGCAGCAGCGATGCTGGATGCGGTTCTAATGCCAGAATGGGAGTACAGGTACTATTCGTACAATGCACATTGGGATAAGAATGAACAGATGGCTTCGATGAGAGATGGGGAGGGAGATCACTATTTCGCGTTGTTTGATTCGAGCAACCGTTTAATCATCAAAGGTTACGACAAAGCTTATGCTTCCCTACATAAAGATCAACTCGGTGATGTATTGGAGGGTGTGCCGGCAGACTTCAAAAAGACGTTTCTGGACGAGCCTGCTTTTATGATGGATCGGACTACCTTCTGCATCTGGAACGAAGAGGAACAGAACGAGTGGACTTCGAGTCGGCAGCTCGCAGATGAAGCTTATGCTCTGCTGCAAGTTCTTGTGGGCGGTGCAGTGTATTATCATGCTTGGGCTCAGGAGTATTATGAGCTTGAACTGGATCTAGAGCCAATTCAGCATGTTTTTGACATGAAACCGTTGGATGAACAACTGCTGCAAGCATTAAACCCGGAGATCGAGTTAGACGAGTTGGAAGAGGACATTGCAGAAATTGGATACCCGGCTTAGGAGGAAGGACATATGCATTTAACAGAGTGGTCTGCAGATACACTTCAATATGATCTGTCGGATGAATACTCGATTCGCCTTGCGGATGTTACGGAGTGGGGGTTATTTTGCACCATTTATTATGATATGGGATACGTCGGATTTTTCAGGGAAGAAGAATTCAGTTCCTCAAGATGCAGTGCGTACTGGATTTATCGGGGAGAAAGCAAAATAGGCGGTGTACGAATGGAGCCTAACAAGATGTATCATTTGTTTCTCATCCCGCCATTCCAGCAAGGCTTTGAGGTCGTCAAACTTTTGAAAAAGAAATTAGTACAGTGGTCGGATCGCAGCAAACGTATTCTGACATTTGAGATTCTTCCAGGTCAAGTAGACTGGTTTGCGAGAGCGGGGTTCTGGCCAGCCGAGTTCAGATGCCGCTGGATGCAGCGGCCTACGGATCATTTTGATATCGATTGGGATAGTAGGATGACCGTGAAAAGTCCAGTGATTATTGAAAAAGGATCAGGCGGCTTCAAATATGTAAATGAAGAGGAAATTGCCCGGTGTGATCTGGAAAGTTTCGGCGGAAGTCTGGAAGCAACGCGCAGAAAACAGAGCTCTCTTGAAGATTTTACACCTGACGAAGATCCTAATTATACGAATGAAGTCCTGACTCAGGCATCTACATTGGTATATGATCGGGAAACGGGTGAGCTGGTCGCTAACTGCCGCTTGTGTTTACAGGACAATCAGGCTGCGGTGTACAGTATCGGTGTGATTCCTGCGTATAGAGGCAGAGGACTTGCTACCCAGATGTTACAGAGAGCATTATCAATGCTTAAGGGACACTATCCTTTTTTACGGCTGTATGTAATGGAAGGTAATGATGCGGAGTCGGTATATCTGAATCTGGGTTTTGTACAGGGTGTTCAGGAGATTCAGACGATGTATATACCAGAGGAGGAAGCGGAATGAAGGTTTTCATTTTAACCGACATTCACGGAAATGTTCACAGGAGTTCCTTATGACAACACCAAATATCTTCAAGCGTATAAGCATTTGAACGTTCCAGATAAAGATTTTATTTTAAAAGCATTTCATGGGAGTCGACTGTCTACTCGAAAAAGAAAATAATTAGCGAACAGGGGCGATCTGCTGAGATCGCCTTCTCTCGTTCAGTATAGGAGGAAAGAAATATGATATTTGGCATAATTATTTGTTTACTCATACTTTTGGTTTTAGGTCAATATGTCATCAAGACGGCTATTGATACTTCAAAAAAATACGAAGCATACGAAAGAGATTTTGGAGGAGTTGAAGGAAATTAAGTCTTTATTGAAAGAGAGACAGTAACGATAGCCTAATGAAGAGGTGAGGGTATGATTCATGATTTAAAAGGGGAGGACAATATGTCTACTTTGACGGGTATGCTTTTCGCCGCGGTTAAAGAGAACAGTGATCGCCTGAAATTTATCACGGATTTCATGTCACAGGAGGAGATCGATTACAAAGGGCCTGGTAACCTATACAACAGCACAGCGCAGTTACTGAGACATATTACTTTCGTTGACCTGAACTGGGTGTATCGTATCAAAGGACAAACGATTCCTTACGATATGTTGGAGCAATATGGTCCCATGATTGATAAAAATAACAAACTTCCGTTCATGGAGGGGGTATCCAGAGACACACTTATTTCACAACATCAGTTGATAATGAACATGCTGCAGGAAACATGCACAAATCTTACGGATGCGGATATGGATATCGTGGTCACTTTCGGCCATAGGAGTGAAAAGCAAGCTTCTGTTCGCTGGGGACTTTGGCATATGGCTGACCACAATCGTTATCATCAGGCACATATAAATCAGTTGCGGAAATGGTTCCACACCCATACATCTGATCAATGAAGGGGAGGCCGCCATTGGATAAATGATAAAATAGGTTGTAACTAAAGTTCAATTCAGTTTGTTTTTATTATAAGAACAGTGGGAGCCCGTTGAAACGTGGAACAGCAGATTATTGAACATCATAATTCGGTGCTGAGCATGTTTGCTCATGTGGTGGACATGACACACATTACGAGGTGATGGAGGATGAATAACACATGTAATATTAAACGATTCTGGTTGGTTATGGGTACTGTAGCTGCTGCTTTAGCCCTGTACTTCTCGTTTATGAACAATCGGTTCGTGAATATCGATACCCCGCTCTCCAGTGCGGAGGTTGTCCGTGCAGACACGAGTAAAACGATATATACCAAGGGTGGCGGCGGGGCTTATATTCGTTTTGAGGATGCTATTTTAAATGAAGAGGAAGTAAACAAAGTTGTTGATTGGGTGAATGAAGCTCCAGCGTCTGCGAAGACAGCTGTGGATCACATCGAGGGTAGCATTCATATGGGCATCGCTTTGAGAATGAAGCATAACACTCAGGTCATGATACAATACAACGGCAAACAGATATACGTTACGAAGATTGGCCGTTTTAGCAAAAATTCGAGGTATTCGCTGCAACATCAGGCGTTGGAGAATTATCTGGATCAAGAGCTGGAAGGAACCTATTACGGAGGAAATCTGGCGAAGGAGGAACAGTAGGAGACGTAATGAAGATACACCAAAAAATATTGAACTGGTCCGCTTGGCTTGCTGTATTGGCTGTCTTTTTTCTTCCAGGAACGCTGAATAACGATAACAAAATTTTACGAACGGAATATGGATTCCCGCTTCGTTTTTTGACAGATTATCATGTCTCGGATTCGAACGGATCAATCTGGTTTATATCCGATATGCATATTAATGTACTGATATATTTCGTGAATGTTCTATTTATTTATGCTGGAATGCATGTGATTGTGTATATCAAAAAAAGATTAACTAAGAAATCAGTGGAGTGAATAATAATGAAGCATCTTCCTTCAAGCTGGAAATCAGAAAGGCTAATTATTTCAGATGTAAAGCCTTTCGAGATTGTTGAACTTCAAAAATTATATGATACAAGCCGTTATATACAGGAATGGGATGGACAAGAAAATGATATAAATTACGTTAAGAATTGTATAGAACAAGGAAACCTTCCCCCAGGTGGAATATTAGCCAATTATAGAATTCAAAGTATACGTACGCTTGAGGGAAATCAAACGATCGGGATGTTAAGTGTATATCATGGCTACCCTGCTGAACATGTATTGTATTTGGAATTTTTATATATTCGGAACGTTGTTCAGAAACAAAGATACGGCCAGGAAATGATGTCTGCTTTAACTAATCAGCTGACCATTCTGGGTTATGATGAGATTAGAATTAATGTCGCACTCAAAAATTGGCCAGCCTTACGCTTCTGGTTTAGGTCGGGTTTTAGCCAGATCGGCGGCATCTATGGTGATGAGAAACATTCATCAAACAATTTTGCAAATATAGAACTGATTAAGAAGCTGTAATCAGCTGATTACAGCAGAATAGGAGGCTAGACTGATGGAAGTCTTTTTTCGATACAACTGGATCGTGCGTGAACAGTGGTATGCTTGGTGCGAAGAACTGCCAACAGAAGAATTGCTTCGTCAACGTACAGGTGGCGTAGGAAGTATCCTGAGAACTTTTTTTCATGTCATCGATGTGGAGTGGAGCTGGCTTCAACTGCTACAAGGAAAACCGGATACTGCGGAGGATTTTGCAAACTACCAGACGCTCGAAGCCGTTCGTGAGCTGGACCGTAAGCTGCATCAGGATGTAGAAGCATTCGTATTAGCTTGGGAGCCGGGCATGGAGAAGAGAACTTTCATTGACCGCCGGAGTGATGGACGCGTGGATATCGATGCTTGGGGTGAAATTATGCGTCATGTCATTGCGCATGAAATTCATCATATGGGACAGTTATCCGTATGGGCTAGAGAACTTGGCCGAGAGCCCGTATCTGCTAATGTCATAGGTAAAGGATTGATCGAGCCAAACCATGATGAAGGGCCGTGAGTATAAGTGATACAACTTAGCTGTATCCACTGGGTTCAACTGGATGAAGCGATTCGGCAGGGAATAGGACAGGAGCATCGGATGATCCCGCTTAAGCCTGGATTGGAAGCGGATGTTACGCGTGTTGAACTCAATGATCAGCCGTATGTACTGAAGATCTGGAATAAGGAGTCTCGTCCGAATATTGAACAACAGTATCAGTTATTGCAGAAGCTGATTCAAAGCGGGATTCAGGTATCCAGGCCGTATGGCTGGGGGATAGATCAGCATCGGAATCAAGTATTGCTCACAAGTTACGATGGTGTGCCGGTTACCCGGCTAGATCAAGAAATATTAAGACAAATGGCTCAGACTTTACATGATATCCACCAGTATCCAGTCCGTGTTAAAGAGCCGCAAACAGAAGAAGCAAAACAAGATTATATTCCTCGGTACCATTTTGTCGACTATTTCTTTCCTCAGGTTGCCAAGCACCAAGATATCCATCACATTGTTCATAACTTGATAAAGCAAGTAAAGATCAGACAGGATCACTTCATTCATGGCGACTATAATCTGGGGAATATCGTAGAGATGAATGGAAAATACACCATTATAGACTGGACCAACGGACAGTACGGAGATCCGAGATATGATGCGGCATGGTCTGTTTTTCTAATCACGATCTATAACGGAGAAGAGTATGGAATGTTTTATCAATCCGAATTACAAGCGGTCGCCGGCAACATGCTGGATGAGGAAGAGGGCTTTGAAGCATTGGCCTGGTTACGCTGGGTGTTACTTTCGCGTGAAGGCGATGTTCCGAGAAATGCAGAAGTTATGCGGCGTGTGCAGCATATAGCTACTCATAACTTTTACCTACAAGCCTGTCCTAAATTCTCATCTTCTGCATACCTATGGTAGTAGAGGAGCGTGATGAGTAATGGAACAGAAGGTACAGGCTTACTTCGAACTGAAACAGCAGCAGAAAGAGATCGAACAACAGTTATGTGTATTGAGAGACGAGATTGTGGCGTACTGTGCGCAGCAAGGCGTATATGAGACCGAAGTAGGCGGATATAAGGTGAAAACGGTACTCCAGCACCGCAAGGAATATGACGATCAGAAGCTGTACGCATCGTTGCCTGACCCGGAGATCTGGAGGCTGCTGTCCAAGGTGGACAGCCATAAGCTGAAAAGCCTGATCAAGCTTAATGTTCTCTCTGAAGAACAAGTGAGCCCAGCATGTACCGTGAAGCAAGTGACTTTGCTGCAGATAGACAAGTTATAACGTATATTGTTGTAATTCTTCTTTTTGTGCTGAAATTGGTAGAATTTCAGGGGGGAGAAGGTTTATTTTGTTCAGGGAAAGCGCATTCATTATCCGTTATGATGAAGAAACAAATCTGCGAGGAGGAACCAGGATGTCTACCGAAATTCCGTCCCTACATACTGCTTATGCCGATGCGTTTAAAATAGGTGCAGCAGTACATACGAGAACGCTACAATCCGAAGGGGAATTTATTGCAAAGCACTATAACAGTGTTACTGCGGAGAATCAGATGAAGTTTGAAGAGGTTCATCCGAGAGAGCATGAATATACATTTGAGGCAGCAGATGAGATCGTTGATTTTGCCGTTGGCCGTGCGATAGGTGTTCGGGGTCATACCCTGGTATGGCACAACCAGACGCCAGCGTGGGTGTTTGAGGATGCTTCTGGCGGCCCGGCTTCGAGAGAACTGATGCTGTCCCGGTTGAAGCAGCATATCGATACCGTCGTTGGTCGTTACAAAGGACAGATCTACGCATGGGATGTGGTGAACGAGGCCATCGAAGATAAGACCGATCTGGTTATGCGAGATACAAAATGGCTGCAATTGCTTGGAGAAGATTACCTGGCGCAAGCATTCAATATGGCTCATGAAGCCGATCCTGACGCACTGCTGTTCTACAATGATTACAACGAGACTAATCCGGTCAAACGGGAGAAAATATACAATCTGGTTCGATCCTTGCTGGATCAAGGGGTTCCGGTTCATGGGATTGGCATGCAGGGACACTGGAATACTCATGGTCCGTCCATTGAAGAGATCCGTGAAGCCATTGAACGTTATGCTTCACTGGATGTGCAGCTTCACGTCACTGAATTGGATTTATCTGTGTTTCAACACGAGGATCGGCGCACTGATCTGACAGAGCCAACGCCTGAGATGGCGGAGCTTCAGGAGAAAAGGTATGAGGACATTTTTAGGTTGTTCCGGGAGTATAAATCCAATATCACTTCTGTAACATTCTGGGGTGCGGCTGATAATTATACGTGGCTGGATCATTTCCCGGTACGTGGCCGCAAAAACTGGCCATTTGTGTTCGATACCAAGCTGCAACCCAAGGATTCATTTTGGCGCATTCTCGGGCAAAAGTAAGAAGAAGCTTCGGCATAAGCTCAGGCTCAATTGAGGTATAAGTTCAGTTAGGCATACAGCGCTCTCTGACCGTTTCGGAATTACAGCCTTACATGTAGACCCCAGAAAAAGGGTTAAACATGTAAGGCTTTTTTGAAGTATCTTATATAGAGAGCAGATTTATTTGAATCTTAGCATTGTCACATGGACGGTACGATGCCATACTGGAGAAAAAAAGGGGAAATGGCAGGTGAATCCAATGTACAAGGTCATTGTAGCTGATGATGAGCCGTTTATGCTGGAAGGTTGGAAAACGATGATCGATTGGCAAGGCTGCGGATATGAGTTGTGTGGAACTGCGACCGATGGAGAAGAAGCACTAGATCTGATCAATCATGTAAATCCGGATTTGGTGGTAACCGATATACAGATGCCGGTGCTTGATGGACTGGGCTTGATTCGGACCATGCGTGAAGAGTTGAAATATGATTCCCAGATCGTGATCGTAACCGGTTATTCCGAGTTTGGTTATGCGCAGCAGGCGATACGATATCGGGTGAATGAATATGTGCTCAAACCTTTAGTGCCAGAAGAAATTCACGAGTTATTACGGAACCTGATCATACCGCTGGATACACAGCGACAGGAAATAGAGATCAAGCTTGCGGAAGAACAATATGACGCCATGGAGATGTTGGACACAACTATGGATGAGGGCGGCATGCTGGATGAGGCGGATCTGGAGAAAATGGCATCGC
Organism: Paenibacillus amylolyticus; assembly: GCF_003719335.1. Classification (GTDB taxonomy): domain Bacteria; phylum Bacillota; class Bacilli; order Paenibacillales; family Paenibacillaceae; genus Paenibacillus; species Paenibacillus amylolyticus_D. The sequence goes on along the minus strand of NZ_RIAS01000001.1, from coordinate 855,251 downwards.
GCGCCCGGCAGTTTATCGCTTTAATCGAGGCAGGAGATGTAACAGGCGTTGCTCGCACTGTTGATGATATGCTACAGGAGATGCAAGAATCACGGGCCGTGATGATCTGGGCTCAAAGCGCAGTTAGATACATCCATGGAGAACTGCTACGCAGATACAGCATGATCGGAGCAGATCAGACTGTTCTCCAAGTGCGGACCTGGCATCATACAGAGAGCTGGTTCATGGGAGACTTGAAGAAATTGTTTATTCGGATTACGGAAACTTTTGCCTCGATGGCTCAGGCCGACCCGGGTTCCAGTGGGCTGGTGGCAGAGGCTGTCCAGTATCTGAAAGAGCACTATCGCACAAAAATCAAACTGCAGCAGCTCGCCAATCACATTCATGTCAATGCGGCTTATCTAGGCCAGCAGTTCAAACGTGAGATGGGAGTCAGCTTCAGTGAGTATGTTCATCGTCTTCGTATTGAAGAGGCACGCAGGATGCTCCGCCGAACCAATATGAAAATCTCAGATATTGCATTCGAATTGGGCTATCATGATGCGGAGTATTTTACAGAAAAATTTAAAGCGCTTACAGGAGAACTCCCATCTCTATATAAAAACAATAACCAAGGGTGATTATGTGCATAAGAAAAAGAGGACTTTTCATACGGTAAACGACATCCCCCTTCGATATAAATTTTTGCTGATCTATGTCGTCAGTATTCTTCTTCCGATTATTGCGATTAATTTGTTTTTTTATCAACGAACATCTGCAGATATCAAAGTGCGGGAACAGGAAAATCTGCGCAAATCGATTGACAGGGCTGCAGGAGAATTGGTCGGTATGATTGATGAGAGCGTGGCGCTAAGCCGTATGATTGCAGCGGATGATTCCTTGTATGAGGCCTTGGATCGTACCTACGCGTCACCTGTGGAATATTACAACGAGTATCATGTTTTCTTGCGTGACAAATTGACACGGTATATGTCGGCCAATATTTTGGAAGTCCGAATTTATACGAATAACGATACCATTCAGACGGGCAGTCACTACATCGTCATGAAGGACAAAACGACATCACTGCCGGGCATGGAGCAGTTAAATCAAGCAAACGGCGATATTTTAGTTATTGATTACGAAGAACAGTCTGGATTTAGCCGAGGGAAGCGAATTAGTGTCATCGGGAAAATGAAGACCTTTACTTCATATGCTAACTATGCGAAGTATTCCAGAATTGATCTCGAAGTGAATCGTATTTACAGCATCCTTAATCGGGAGACAAACAGCCTGCAGCTCAGACTTGTGGACGGAAACAGCCGTCCGGTTGTTTCCAGTGCGCGCTTCCCGGCAGAGGGATGGTCTTCCGATGTGAATTCCGAATATATCATGGAGAAGTCACTTGGTAATCTGGCTTACCTGGACGGCTGGAAGCTGATTGGTGTTGCGGATACGCGGCATGTAGATCAGTTGTTGGACGAAGCGCGTAATTCTATTTTGTGGCTGGCGGTCATCAGTGTCATCGTACCCTCGGTGCTCATTTACTTTATTCTGCGTTCGTACCACTACCGTATCCGTAAATTGTCACGGCATATGGAGAAAGTGCGGAATGAACGTTTTGACCTGATCGAGATCCAGGAAGGCCGGGACGAGATTGGCGGGTTAATTCGCACTTTTAATATGATGATCAGCAAAATCCATTCCCTGATTAATGACGTATACAAACTGGAGATCAGGCACAAGGATCTGGAACTGGATCAAGTCCGAACGGAGTTATCTATGCTCCAGAGCCAGATGAATCCACATTTTCTGTTTAATACACTGAACGCACTGCTCGTCGTGAGCACTAAGAACGGCTATACCGAAGTATCTGAAATTATTAAAAGCTTATCATTACTCATGAGACAGTTGCTCAGCAGATCAGACAACCTGATTCCACTCGAAGAGGAGCTGCAGTTCACAACACTTTATCTTCAAATTGAGAAGTTCAGGTTCGGAGAATTATTTGATTATACTCTGGATATTGATCCAAAGGCTGCAGGCAAACGTATTCCACGTATGAGTATTCAGCCGCTGGTGGAAAATGCGTGCAAACATGGATTGCAGGCACGCAAGACTGGACGATTGATTCATATTACCGCAAAGCTAGGTGAATCCGGACTGGTTATTCGTGTCATCGATAACGGGATCGGGATGGAACAGGATAAACTGCGGCAATTAATACAGGACGTACGCTCGGATCAGGCGAAGGACGGATCACATGTGGGCATTCGTAATGTCTATCGTCGCCTGGAATTATTTTATGAAGGAGATGCAACGTTCACGATTCGCAGTGAGAAGGGTAGCGGTACAGAAGCCGGATTCCATATTCCCACAGATAGACTGTGACTGATGAACAAAGGGGGACAGCAAGATGTATAAAGTACTATTGGTGGATGATGAGCCGTTTGCGATTGAAGGCTTGCAGTTGTTAATTGATTGGCGAAAATTCGGGTTTGAAATTAACGGTGTGTGCACCAATGGAGAAGAGGCAGTCGAAGCGATCCGTACGAGTAAACCTGATCTGGTTGTCACGGATATTCATATGCCAGCGATGAACGGGCTCGAATTGATTGAAGAGGCACGTCGTCTGGGGCATGATTCCACAATGTTTGTCATTACAAGTGGTTACAGCGATTTCAATTACGCAAGGCAGGCCATTCGTCTTGGCGTAAGCAATTATTTAACCAAACCTGTGGATACGTTGGAAGCGGACGATATGCTGGCGCGACTGGCGCAGGAGTTGAAGGAGAAGCAACTGCGCGCGAGTGTTCGTGAACAGGCCAAAGTGCAGGAAACCCGGCATGTTTTGGCTGTACTGGTCACCGGACAGGAAGTTGATGATGCAGAACAGATGGCTCACGATATCGCTCATTTGTATGAACAAGCTCAGAGGTGGACGTATGTGAAAGTAAGATTTCAGCGTGCTGATTCTGGTCAGATTCGCTCGATGATTCATGAGACCGTAAGCCGTGAACCGTGCTGTTATGTGGTGGAAAATGAACTGGATACCTGCGGCATTGTATGGGGTGAAGGTTCTTCAGGGCCAGAATCATGGCAGGGAAAAGGCCATCGGGATTTTGCGGAAAGGTTGTTGTCTGACTTAAATGAAGTTATTCCAGACGGAGTTCAGTTTGCCGTCGGTTTACCTGTGCAGCAACCGGAAGCTTTATCTCTTTCCAGAAGTATGGCTGTCGAGACGGAGCGTTTTTTGTTTCTGCACCAGGGGAATTTGCTATTCGCCGAAGATATTCAGGAACAACGACTGAGGTTTAATCCCGAATCTCTCCGTGAAGTGGATCTCATTATGGAGCACCTGGAGAACGGTTCGCCAGAACAGCTCAGTCTGTCGATTAGAGAGGCATTCCATCAATTTGTAATGAACAAGGCTGCACCTGAATTCGTACACATATTCATGACCCAGATTTTATTCCGTGGTTTTTCTCTATGCAAGGAGCTTGGAGGAGAAACGAAGGATATGTTGCTAGATACAGCCTTTGATTCTGATGACCGGTACCGCTGGAACATCGAAAAATCAGCGAGTATGCTGGAAAATTTTTGCCTGAAGTGTCAAGCTGCGGCATCATCTCTTCGTCAAAAACAGCTCGGCGGAACACAGGCGATGGTAGCTGAGTATTTGCAAGAGCATTTTAGAGAGACGTTTACCATTAAGGAGCTTGCCGAACGATTCTTCATGCATCCTGTTCATCTGGGCCAATCTTTTATGCGCAAATATGGCAAGGGTGTTCTCGATATGGTGCATGATCTAAGGATAGAGGAAGCGATGAGACTGCTAAGAGATTCCGACGATGCTTCATGTGCGATTGCAGAGCAGCTTGGTTATAAGAGCTACCAGCATTTCCTAAAACAATTTGAGCGTAGAACAGGGATGAAACCGGCTGAGTATCGCCTTAAGCATGCTAAGTAGAGCACACATAAGGAGGTATAAGCCGGTTCAAGACCTCCTGCAATTAAGGGGGGGAGATGCTTAAATCTGTTTATTTTGAAACCGCATACATTTCTTCATAATGAAATCAGTAAGGAAAACCACTTCCAAGGAGGCGCAATACATGGGGGGATTGAAGAAAAAGAAACTTTGGGGTTCCGTTTCTCTTGTTATGGCATTAACTCTGGCACTGGCAGGATGCAGTGGAGAAGAAGCCAAAACGACGACACCCGATGGTAAGGAAATATTAAACATCTCGGCATTTATTAGTGAGCCGAATCAGGCACCGGCAGCGGATAACCGGATATACAAAAGGATTGAAGAAGAGCTGGGTGTCAAACTAAACATGGAGTTTCTGGTCGGTGACCTGCAACAGAAGCTGGGGGTTATGATTGCGGGTGGAGATTACCCGGATCTGATCACGGCAGATACCAAATTGGTTGCGGCTGGTGCGGTGATCCCGCTGGAAGATCTGATCGAGGAACATGCACCAAACCTTAAAAAGCATTATGCAAAAGATTGGGAACGGATGAAAGATTCCAGTGATGGGCATATTTACTGGTTGCCTAACTACGGTGTATATACTGGTGAATTCATTAGTAACTATTATTCCGGACCTGCGTTCTGGATTCAAAAGCAGGTGCTGAAAGAAGCCGGATATCCAACACCGAAAACACTTGATGAGTACATGAAGCTGATTCGTGATTATGCGGCTAAGCACCCGACGACATCGGATGGTCAACCAACCATTGGTTTCACAACACTGGCTTCTGACTGGAGAACATTCCCTCTGCTCAATCCGCCAGAGCACTTGACCGGTCATCCAAATGATGGTGGTGTTGTTGTAGATGACAAAGGTGTTGCAACCGTATTCGCGGATAAAGACATTTCAAAACGATACTATAAAGAGCTGAACAGTCTCTATAACGATGGACTGCTCGATAAAGAAGCCTTCGTTCAGAACTACGACCAGTATTTGGCGAAAATTTCTTCGGGCCGTGTTATCGGCATGTTTGATCAGCACTGGAACTTCCAGCAAGGGGAGGACCCGCTTGTAGCTCAGAACAAAATTGCTCAAACATATGTTGGCTTCCCGCTGGTTTATGACACAAGCATCAAGGATCATTACCTGGATCGTCCGGTAATTAACTTGAACAACGGTTTTGGTATCAGTAAAGATGCTAAAGATCCTGTTGCAATTCTGAAATTCCTGGATAAGTTGATGGATGAAAAGTATCAAAAGTTGCTGTCCTGGGGTGAAGAGGGCGTAGACTACATGGTTAACGATAAAGGCAGATTCTATCGTACACCTGAACAACGTCTTCAACAGGACGACCCGGCATGGAAACTGGCTAACAAAGCGGAAGGTTTCTACAAAGCATCACCGAAGCTGGAGGGAACTTTTGAGGACGGTAATGCTGTAGGAGCGCTAAACCAGCCTGAGGAATTCTACGATAGCTTGAAGCCGGAGGATAAAGAATTGCTGGATGCATACGGTTTCAAAACATGGAGTGATTTCTTCTCTCCTGCACCTGAAAACCCAGTGTATTATCCAGCGTGGCAAGTGGACTTGAAAGAAGGTTCAGATGCTTCGGTAGCCAACAAACAAATGACCGATACGTCGCTGAAGTACTTGCCTAAAGCAATCATGTCCAATGCAGATCAATTTGATTCGATCTGGAGCGAGTATGTGGACGCTTACAAGAAAATCAACGTGAAAGCGTATGAAGACCGAATCAATGAGCAATTACTATGGCGGATTCAGAACTGGACCGTGAAATAAATAAAAGCGGTTGTTAGATTGGCTCGGAAGGTGTCAGGTACATGAATATAAATCATGCCCTGTGCCCTTCCGAACAATTTATCCTCAAAATCCGCTGTACGTTGATAGGAGGAGTGAAAGATGGCGAATACGCCAGGAGCCATACAGGAAAAATCTGCTCCAACCGTTGTGACCAAGACGCCTCTGATGAAGCGCCTGCGCAGTCAAAAACAACTGATGTTTATGTCTCTGCCCATCGTCGCTTATATTTTGGTTTTCTCGTATTATCCGATCTGGGGCTGGGTTATGGCGTTCCAAAATTACAGTCCAGCGAAGAAATTCTCGCAGCAGGAGTGGGTCGGACTTAAGCACTTCAAGTTTCTGCTTACGGACGACGCGTTTCTGAACGTGCTTCGCAATACGATCGCGATGAGTTTAATTAACATGATTCTTGGCTTTGTGACAGCCATTGTTTTTGCGATTTTGCTGAATGAAATCAAACACAAGCTGTACAAGCGCACGATTCAAACGATCTCATATCTGCCTCACTTCCTGTCATGGATCATCGTTACGGGCATTGTAGCCAGTTCGTTATCTGTTGATGGCGGGATTGTGAACGTGGTGCTGATGAAGCTCGGATTCATTAAAGAACCCATTATGTGGCTCAGCGTTCCAGAGTATTTCTGGGGTATTGTCGGTGCATCACACGTATGGAAAGAAGTCGGCTGGAATGCAATCATCTATCTGGCGGCGATCACTTCCATTGACCCTTCACTCTATGAAGCGGCTGAGATTGATGGAGCTAACCGGTATAAAAAAATGTTGTATGTTACGTTGCCCGGCATCAAGTCCATCGTCATTATCTTGTTGATTATGAATATGGGATGGATTCTGGAAGCCGGATTCGAAGTACAGTACTTGCTTGGAAATGGTGTAGTTGTTGACTGGTCTCAGACCATTGACATCTTTGTCTTGAAATACGGGCTACAGATCGGTAACTATTCACTTGCTACCGCAGCCGGTATATTCAAAACCGTCGTCAGTATCACCCTGATATTTGCAGCTAACTCAATATCCAAACGATTCGGCGAAGACCGATTAATATGAGGAGGACACATCGATGGGAATAAACAAATCTCGAGTTGAGCCGATTGTCTTCCACACATTTAACGGCTTGCTGATGATCTTTATTGCAGTAGTGACCTTGTATCCATTTTTGAACACACTGGCTATTTCTTTTAATGCGGGTAACGATACGATTCGAGGCGGAATCTACTTGTGGCCGAGGGAGTGGACCAGCCAGAACTACAAAGCAGTATTTGCGGGTGGAACCATATTCGCGGCTTTCGGGATCTCGGTTGCCAGAACTGTACTAGGTACTGTGCTCAGCTTGTTCCTCACTTCCATGTTGGCGTATACGCTCAGCCGCAAAGACTATATTCTGCGTAAACCGATTACGATTATCGTTGTAATGACGATGTATTTCAGTGCAGGTCTCATTCCAACGTACTTCCTGATCAAAGATTTGCACTTGCTTAACAACTTCTTGGTATACATCATTCCGGGTCTGATCAGTGCGTTTAATATGATCGTTATTCGGACGTATATCCAGACGTTGCCTGAAGGACTGATTGAGTCAGCCAAGATTGACGGCGCGGGCGATTTCAGAACGTTTATGTCGATCATTTTACCACTCTGTCAGCCGGTACTTGCGACTGTCGCGTTGTTCATTGCGGTAGGGCAATGGAATTCTTGGTTTGATACGTTCCTGTATGCTTCATCCAAGCAAAACCTGAGTACGTTGCAGTACGAGTTGATGAAACTGCTGTCCTCTTCTATGAACACCAACAGCAGTGCTGCGGTATCCAGCGGAGCAAATATGGGGCAAGCGCGTAACATGGTTACGCCAATATCAATCCGGGCAGCGATCACTATTGTTGCAGCATTGCCAATCCTGGTCGTGTATCCGTTCTTGCAGAAGTATTTTGTACACGGATTGCAACTGGGTAGTGTGAAGGAATAGTAAGAAGCAGCAACGATGAGTTATCATCGTTAGGAAGCGAATGATTGTAGGATCTAAAGAAGTCGGCCGAATGAGGTCGGCTTTTTTGGTATACGTAGGTAACGGAAAAATGAGTAGAAAAAGACATCTAATCATTTGCTGTATATGTTATAATTTTCAATAATACGGCGTGGTCTTGTGAGTCAGCGGTCAAGCATTCGATAGGTGCTAAGTTTCTAGATCTGCAGCAATTTCCTGTCTCTGTTCATATTCAATGGAATGAAGATCGAGCCGAAACGATATATCCTCAAGGGTCATAAATCTAATTCAAGATGGAGTTGAAAAAGATGGAAAGCATCCGTAATAATGCGTTACGTTTATAGGGAATTTCGCGATGGCCTATTTTATTTTTGGAGAGGGAACAATCGGTAAGCCGCTAATATTTGCGTTTTGGATGCTTATGTTGATGATGGGGTTGGACTGGTACAAGAGTAGGAAGAGTCACACACTAAATTAGCATACGGTACCATGGAGCCGGTTCTGGCAGAGGATCGGCTATTTGGTGTACAATTTTGGAGAGGAGGTGCTGGATTGCTGTCACGACCGCTTTCGCTTGACTCATTCCGATGCTGGATGCAACGGAAACAGGAGCAGTTGCAGGTGCTCCAGATCTCAACGGAAGAGAGAAAAGAGAATCCTGAAGATGAGAAGAAGTGTACTTCCGATCCTTTCATTGGATATGTTCATGAATCGGAGATAGCTATGGGGCAGGTTACCTTATGGGCCTCTCGGCAGATGGAATTTGAGGTAGTAAACATCGACACAGAAGAACGTTTAATATGGACGTATGTTGAGCAGATTGAAGAGCAAGAAGACTATTTCGAAACGATATTGGAGCCTTACTTTGGCGCTTTGCAGTCTGGAGTTAAAGTCTAACAAAGCTTGTGACAACGGTGTATCGAGGAGAGAATGAGGACAACCATTTACATCCGAGCCTTTGTTCATTACACTTGATAAGTAATGCTTATAAATAGGATATACGTAATATCAATTCAGATGATCGGGAGGACGTTATTATGCATCAATCAGCACACATTCAGGAAGCACGCGATTACATATTAAACCGGATCAACACCAAGCCAGTAGTAGGTATGATTCTGGGTTCAGGACTGGGAGCACTTGCGGACGAGATTGAGAATGCAACAGTGATCCCTTATACAGAGATTCCATATTTTGCTCAATCCGAAGCTATCGGGCATGCCAATGAATTGGTGATTGGAGAATTAATGGGGAAGACAGTTGTAGCCATGAAAGGCCGCCTTCACTACTATGAAGGTTTTACCTTAGATGAAGTAACGTTCCCGGTTCGCATTATGAAGGCACTGGGCGTTGAACAACTGATCGTCACCAACGCTTGTGGTGCAGTCAACACCAGTTTTGAACCAGGCCAGCTCATGCTGATTACGGATCATATTAATCTGGTTGGCAACAATCCGCTGATTGGACCAAATAATGCTGATCTGGGTGTGCGCTTCCCGGATGTGTCTCAAGTATACAATCGTGAATTGCGCAGTATCGCACTACAGGTTGCCGAAGAGCAAAATGTAAGCCTGCAACAAGGGGTATACGCGTGGTGGAGTGGCCCAGCTTATGAAACACCTGCGGAGATTCGCATGATTCGCACGATGGGCGCGGACGCTGTAGGGATGTCTACTGTACCTGAGGCGATTGTTGCCATTCATGGCGGCATGAAGGTGCTCGGTATTTCCTGTCTGACAAACATGGCTTGCGGTATTCTGGATCAACCGCTCAGCCATGATGAAGTTATTGAGGTAGCCGCGAAAGTGAAGACAACTTTTATTGGCTTGGTTAAAGGCATTTTGCAAAAAATGTAATACAGCATCGCGCTATACTAGTAGAATCCATTCGCAGGCATTGTCTCATCAGAAACCTCTGGTGGGGCAATGTTTTTTTTACAGAAAAGAGGATGCAGGAATATATCCCTGCATCAGATTGTGCCACTCATAATTTATAAGTGGAAATATGTAAATAGGTATAAATTAGCCGATCCATAGCGGTCATACGACCTACTTTATTTAATTCATGAGAATGACTCTTCTTTCTTGAGTTTTGATAAATCTCCATCCAAAAATTTCAGATTCGGCAGGAAGGATGCGGCTATGGAGCAGAATATAGGAAGCAATCCAATCGTTAGCAATAGCGTGGGGATTCCGAATCTCTCTGCTATTGCTGCACCTGCAAAAGCACCCACAGGCTGTAACCCCCCGCCGATCAAGAAGCGAATTGAATTCACCCTACCTTGGAGCGAGACAGGTACAAGTGTGCCATGGAGTGAGGAACTAAGCACACCAAAAAAAGGTCCAGCTGCCCCAGCGATACATAAAATAAGAAGTGCAAATGGATAACTGGGAAATGCCCCGAGTAAAACGTAGCTGAGCCCAATCGTAGCTAAACTGCAAAGCATAACGACTCTTCTCTTTTTAAACTCACCTAGCTTGGATATGATCAGTAACCCGCCGAGGGTTCCGAATGCAGAAGCTGAGGTCAAGGTACCCATCGTCGCAGCATTTTTATGTAGCACTTCACGCACAAAAGGGATCATCATCGTCCAGACAGCTATAGAAGACATATTACTTATGGAAACCATGACCATGATGGTTAACATTGCGGGGAACTTTCGATAGAAGGAGCAAGCTTCGCCAATATCTTGGATATATTTTTTAAATGAAAATGTAACGTTAGAAACGGCTTGTTGATGGATCGTAGGCATATAGAGCAGGGCAGTTAATGCTAAAAGGTAACAGGCAGCATTGACGCCCAATGTGGGTAAGGAACCTGCAAGTGCGATCAGAGCTCCAGCCAAAGCGGGGCCGATCAAGGCAGAAGCATTACGGGCGCCATCGATTACAGCGAAAGAGCGTATCAATTGATGCTTGTCTACTACACCAGGAATCACAGCCATGGCTGTTGGCATAAACAGTGCAGAACAGGCACCGCTAAGTGCTGCTGCTATGAAGAGATGCCAGATGTGCAGGTGGCCAGCAATACTCATGGTCAATGGAATCAGAAGAGCTGCTAGTCTAATGACTACAAGTCCGCTCATGAATTTCCCACGGTTCAGCCGATCGGATAATGGTGACCCAAGCAGGCGGAATAAAACCTCAGAAATACTGAAACATAGTGCCATAGCACCCATAGCCAGTTTGGAAGCTGTTAATTCATAAACGATCCATTCCATGGCCAAGAGACCAAAAACGTCTCCGAAGGAGCTTAGAGTAACCGTGGCTAATAAATAGTAGTAACTTCGCTTCAGCATGAAAATTCCTCCGTAGATGTCAAATAGAGCTTAGTAAGCACGAAACAAATGAAATGGAGAATGCTTAGTTATGAAAATAGTCGTCGATCTGCTGAGGGAGTTTATTCAAGGCCTCCAACCGCAAGCTATATTCCGTATTTTTGTGATCATAGTGAACGAGAACTAGACCTGCAGCTCGCAGAAAAATCAGATGATAGTGTATTGTGCTCTTCGAAAGCTTGACTTTACGGACGATCTCGGAAAAGGATAGTTGCTTACCCGCAAGCAGACGTAAAATAACTAATCGCGTCTCATCGGACAAAGCTCTTGTTAGACGCAGCAATTTAGGATCAGGCCGTCCCGGTTCTGTTGGCATGATGTCACAAGCGTAATTCGTGAAAATGACCTCGTCAAAGATGGTTGACGTGACAAAAGGACGAGCATGGTATTGGGGAATCATAATGATCTTTTTCAACTTAGAGGTGGGATAAATGCGCATGCCTTGTGTTGCATCTTCATACACCTCTTTATCATTAGTACCATCAAGGAGGGCACGTCTTTCCTCTGCTTCGCGAATGAGCTCATCTATGATGACTGAATGAACTTGACTGAAATACTGGCTATTCCATTCTCTTAGCACCTCTAAAGTTTGGCTGCGAAGTGACGATAAATTAGAGGGCACAGACATGTGAAACTGGGATGCAATGTCGAATAACTCTCCTGTTGACAGGCTCTCAAGCCAATCCATAAACCCATTCACCGAGCGTTCTCCAGGACAAGTCCAAATGTAAGGTGCAAGAGTAAAGTGGTCTGTCGCTTTCATCATATCGCGCATCAGTTGAAGCTTGGCTGGGGTGAAACGATGCTGGACGTCACGAATCCAAGATTTCCCCGCGTCAAGGGCATTATGATTTTGTTTGTTCGTAAAAGCAATCAGGCTGTTTACGCACTCGTACATCGGAGAGAAATCAACCTCGACTTTATATTCCATAAATGCAGAACCTCCTATTTGTTCTATAATTATAGAACTAATTGTTTTTCATATTATATGATCCAGAGTTTTTTTTCAACTGGCATTTCGTATATATGGAATAAGCACGTGAAGGGCGAAGGGATGATTAAGGAATTGACCAAGGCAGGACTTGGCAAGCTGGAGTCAGATGAACAATATACTACGTATGCATCCAGGTATGGTTTTGGGGCAGTTGATTTGAATCCGCTCTCATTCGTACAGACGTATGGCATAGAACAAGCGCAGCATTTGCTGGAAAGCAATCAAGTTATCATTGGCTCAGCGGATTTTCCAGTGGAATGGCGTTCAGCCGATGAACAATTCGGAGAGGGGCTGCCGAACCTGGTATCGATGGCCGAAGCATCTGCCGCACTGAATGTAGACAAGTGCTGTACCTACATTCTGCCCTCTACGGATTATCCTGCTGCTACATTTATGGCTGTAGCGACCAAACGACTAAGACTTTGTGCTGATATTCTGGATGCTTACGTTATACGGCTCGGACGCGCATGATCTGCCCATTGAGGAATTGAAGGATGGCGAACGGCTTTATCCGGGAGCAGGTGTCATTGATCTGAGTGGTTTTCCGAACAATCTGAAGGCCATCGGTTACAACCATGTTGTGGCTCAGGAAGTGCTGGCACCTGTATCCGAACTGGATGTGGAGTCACGGTTTGCCAAGTCGAAGAAATTCATTTGATTCAGTCGTTTTGTATTTTATTTCAGGATAATGCGCGTCATGTTCAGTGAATGTTAAGAGCGCCCTTGTATTATTAAAACGGTATGGAAGTACAGATTAAGGAGGAGACATTTTGAGTCTACAGATTGGTAAAGGTTCTCAGATAAAAGGGAGATGGAAACTTCTGGTGCTTGTCATGACCTTGCTTGCCAGTGTGATTTTTTCATCATCCACTGCCATGGCTGCCGTAGTTCCTGTCACATTAAATCAACCTAAAGACATTCAGTTTTTTAAGATGGATGCTGGTGAAACGGAGATGCTCATCGCAGATAGCGGCAATAATCGTGTTATCCGGGCAACAACCGAAGGAAGAGTGCTTGCGACTATGGAAGTCCCACATTTGACAGCGGCGACAATGGGGAGTAATGGGCTGATTTACGCTGCTGAATCAGGTGCGGAAGCCAAGGTACATATTTTTAATCCTGACGGAACTGAGCATGCGCCACCTATAGACATTATGAGTAAGTTCTCATTAACTGCTGGTACAGATGAAAATAAACAACCCTATATTAAAAGTATGGTTCTATTCACAAAGAACAATAGTGAGCAGTTGGCCATGTTCTACAGCACATATGTCGTGTTTATGAATGCTCAACAAAAAATGATCACCCTGGCGACAATCAGATTGGATAGTTCGGGGTACGGATCATCGGGCGGAGGATATTCAGAAAACTCAAATGTCATATTAGGAGATAACAATGAGTTGTGGTATACACAAACAACGGGATTAGTTCTTAACAACTTAACCAATGCATTCAACTCATCTGATGATTACGGAGATTTGGCAATAGACCCGGATAAGAAGTTGTTATATGTTGTGAACCGTAATCAGATCATGCGAACAAGCTATGAAGGAGTCTCTTATTATAATCGGCCTGTACTGAGCCCATGGTTGAGTTCAAGTGACAATTACCCTATAGATATTAGCAATTCAATTGCAGTTGGCCCAGGCGGAGAAGTATATATGGCTGATACAGTGAGGAATAGGGTAGTTATTTTCAATTCGGATGGAACCTATAATCGGCTTTTAAGTCTTATAGAAATTACTACCCCCAAGCCTGTTACTAGTCCATTTTCCAAAACGATTAAACAAGGGGCTCCATTGGTTTTTAGCGCTACGGATTTTGTTAGTAATTATGCCGATCCGGAGAATCAGCCTATGACAGATATTCGCATCATATCTTTGCCTGACAGCGGTAAGTTACAGTTGAATGATACGGACGTTGTGAAGGATCAGGTTATTCCTGTTACGGAACTAGAGAGGTTGAGCTTTATTCCTTCTTCGGTTTACACGGGGATGAAGACATCTTTTAGCTGGCAAGCCAAGAATGGATCTGTTTTCTCAAGTAGCGCGGATGTAACGATTGCTCTTCGAATTAAAGGAGATGCGAACGGGGATGGTGTGATTACTCCGGCAGATGCCTTGTTAGTCAATAAATATATCAAAGGTTTAATTACTTTACCCCCAAGTCAGATTGAAGCATTGGACATGAACGATGACGGTGTGCTTGATGCTGAAGATTCAGCCCTAATTATGGGCATTTACTTGGGAATCAAATCATAGAACCTGGGAAGGAGTGAATACTTTGCAAAACAATAAAGGGTATCTTTTTTCAGCAAAATACAAACGTTCAATGAAGTCGCTTCTGGCTATGCTGCTTATGGTTTCCATGATTTTTTCGTGGCTTCCTCCGGCAGACGCCAGTATAGATGCTGTTATTCATATCGGAGAAGTATCCGGAAAAAAGGGAGACAGCATTGAAGTGCCTATATCCTATGATTCAAAAGGTACAAATTTTTCTTTTTATCAATCTGAACTGTCCTTTACCTATGACCCGGCAGTGCTTGAACTGGTGAATGAGGATGAGGTCGTAAACAACCAGGCGTATGCCAAATATCAGGGAGTCGGCCTGACCAAAAATACATCCACTTCTGGTGTCATTCGGATTACGATGACGACGCAAAGACACATTGATGAACCTGGAGCACTGTACTCCCTTCATTTCAAAATCAAGGAGAATACAACAGTCGTCGGGGAAAGTTCAGTGAACCTCGGTGAAAGCACATGGTTTCAGGACGGTGATCCGCTTCCGGTGACGGGAGAAAACGGGAAAGTTACAGTGAAGGCAGATGAAAAACCGGTTGGGAAAGCGGTTGTCTACATCGGATCTGTAAAGGGAAAAGCAGGTGAGAAGGTAACGCAATCCGTTGATACCGTGTCGCTGGATCAGCCGATTGGCTCTTACGGGGTACACTTAAAGTTCAATCCGGCTGTCCTCAGGGTGACAAATGTTACGGGAAACAGATCAGGAGTACAGTACAACGTGAACAATGAAACAGGATCGCTCATCGTGGGCTGGAGTGATGCGGATGGCGGGCTTAATCCTATTCCAGCATCAGAGATCCCACAGACACTGTTTAAAATTGAATTCACAATTGCCTCTGGTGCTGTGGCAGGAGAATATCCGGTGCAGACCATTGATGCAACTGTACCTGAACACTTTACGGTGACGGATGTCGATGCGATTGAAATGAACAAGCAGTTTGTACCGGGCAGTATTACAGTCCTTAGCGCTCCGGTTACGCCAACAACGCCAACAACGCCATCAAATCCAGGTTCATCCAATTCGGGGACTTCGTCCTCTGGCTCTGCAACGCCAACAACAATACCGTCTGCAAGCACTTCCGAGAAGATTACGGTGAATGTGACGAACGAACGGAATGTGGGTGCCATTGTATCGGCAACGACTATTGAAAGAACAACTGGTACAGATGGACGCAAAAAGGATGAGGTGAACCTGACGGCTGAACAGACCTCAAAAGCAATTCAGAGTTTGAAGCAGGCGGCTTCAAACATCGCCCGAATCCTGATTCCGGACGTAAAGGATGAGGTATCCGAACTGAACGTGAAACTTCCGGCTGAGTCTACCTCGCTGATGGCCAATGAGAAGATGAATCTGTATATCGAAACGGTTAATGCTTCATTGCAACTTCCGGCGAGTTCTTTACAGGGACTGGGATCGGATGTATTCTTTCACCTTGTGCCGATCAAAGATGCCACAGAGCGTGAAATGGTGAAGCAACGAATCCAGAACGATCCATTGTTAGCTCACTCATCGGCGAATACAGCGGACTTTCGCTTGGCAGGTCGTCCAATGACGATAGAAACCAATATGAGCAATCGTCCGGTGACGGTTGTACTGCCAATCACAGAACCGAATCTGACACCGAAAGAACTGGACAAGCTGCAGGTATTTATTGAACATAGTGATGGAACCAAAGAACTTGTTAAAGGGAAAATCGTCAAGTTTAATGGAACAGACCAATCGGGGATTGAGTTTGAAGTTACCAAGTTCAGCACATTTTCCATTGTTCATATTAATGATTCCAAAGGAGCCTCTTATATTCAAGGGTATGCGGACGGCATGTTCAGACCCAATCAGACTGTGCAACGTGCTGAAATGGCTGCCCTTATATCTCGTGCACTCCTATCTGACAACAGTGGGCAAATACCCGCTATTACTTATAAGGATGTGCCTGCTGCCAGCTGGGCTCGCGATGCCATCACAAAGGTTTCACATGCAGGATTGATGAATGGCAATGCGAACGGCATTTTCATGCCGGGACGTTCCATTACACGGGCTGAGATGGCTGTAATTATTGATCGGGTTCTGAAAAAACAGGAGTCGCCAGCTACTGCGATGACCGATGCTACACAAACTGACGGTGCAATCGATGCTTCTGACATTACACAACATTGGGCGAAAGAGGCGGTTCAGCACGTAGTAGCCTCCGGTATTATGACTGTGTCTGGGCAAGGCAAGTTCCGTCCAGAAGATGCCGTTACACGGGCAGAAGCTGTGACCATGTTGAATCGTTTGTTAAACATTAAATCTGATGGTGATAATTCTCCTATGTGGAAGGATGTCCCTGTAAGTCACTGGGCGTATGGAGCAATCCAGGCTGCATCCCAAAATTAGCACGAAGTTTGCTGACTCTCTCAGTCTGTTCATCCATGGTAGATCATTCTATTAGGGCAGATGGTATTACGGAAGGCATTTGCGAAGGCATCCTCGGATGCCTTTTTTCCATCTTGTATGCAGATTATCTGAATAAGCATAGACAGTTTCAGGTATGAGTGCGAAAATAACGCTAGATTGCTATCGGTAAAGATAGATGTTACTGAAGAAAGAGAGATGAAGGTCATCAGAAAGGATCGATTTTTGTTAGGAATCGGATTCATGACTTTGTTGCTCGCACTGGTGGTCGTGTGGCAAACTACATCTGAACAGGAGAGGCCAGAGGCTAAAAAGGGCGTGATGGACTTGACAGGTCTGGAGTGGACAAACAGGTCCGTTATCCCGCTGGATGGAGAATGGGAGTTCTACCCGAAGCAACTGCTTACTCCCCAGCAGATTCATCTCGCACATATAAAGCCGATCATGATGCAGGTTCCGGGGAATTGGGACGACAAAAGCAACAGTCACGGATCGGTAATGAACGGTAAAAGTTATGGGACCTACCGTTTGCTCGTGCGAAACGTGCCTCAAGGAGAAATGATGGCCATCGCCAAACGATATGTTCGCTTCTCGGATGCAATGTACGTTGATGGAAAATTAATGAATCGGTCCGGCATCCCGGGAGAATCCGCTGCCTCCTATGTCCCGAGGAATGAACCGTACATGGTCTATTTTCATCCGGATCGTTCTGAGATCGAAATTGTGTTGCAAGCTGCTAATTTTGATTTTCGCAGCGGCGGAATCTACAATTCGATTGATCTGGGTCAAGGCCGTTATATGGAGAACAGGGCAATGATTCAAGCGGGGCTTGAGCTGCTGATCATTGGGATTTTGGGGATTTTCAGCTTATTATTCATCTATTTATATGTGCGTTTGCATCGGGATGGCATTCAACTTCTGTATGCATTGTTCTTTATCGGTTTTGCCTTGACCGTGGTAACCAACGGTGAGCGTTTGCTGTTACATCTGGTGCCGGAACTTTCTTTTGAACTGGTTTACAAGTTGAAATATATAGCTGTGTATGGCCTATCCATCATTGCAAGCTTGATAACCTGGAGACTTGTTCCAGATGATCGAGTATGGTGGAAAAAGTGGAAGAAGATTCCCAGTGGAATGTTGACTGTGTATCTCGGTTTGATCACCATATCTCCATTCCGCGTATATTCATCGATCCAGGAAGTGATGTATGTCGTTAATGTAGGCTCCTATGCAGTGGCTTTCTTTGTCATTCTTCGTCAGTATATTCGCACAAGTGATGAAAAACGGACCCGATCTGAGGCTCAGTTGCTGATTGTCTGCATCTGGCTCATGCTGGTCAATTATGTTCTAGGCATCATCGTAACGTGGTATCCGGTCAGTCAGGTACTGTTGAACTGTACAACCATCGTGATCCTGGGCACATTTGCAATGCTGCTGATCTATCAGTATGTGCAGGCGTATGCCTCCATGCAGCGCCTGACTCTCCAGCTTCAACTGGCGGATAAGGCAAAGGATGAGTTTTTGCTGCTGACTTCACATGAGTTAAACTCCCCGCTGCATAGCATTATTCATCTATCCCGTTCTCTTTTGACGATGTCCATGAAACGAACGAATGAACTGGAGGTCAGGTCCAAGCTTCAATTAATCCGGAATACGGCTTATCGGATGTCCAATCTGGTTAACGATCTCATCGATGTGTCAAGGTTCAGGGATGGTGTAGTGAAAATCTCACTGGGTACCGTTGATCTGGTTTCATGTCTCTCGCTTGTTACAGAGGTGTTAGGGTTTCTGGCGTCCGGCAAGGAGATCATCATCGTCCGAAGAATGGAGCCTGATGCAAGGTACATTACAGCCGATGAGAATCGATTGCTGCAAGTGTTGTATAACCTGGTCTATCACATGATGGGACAGTATTATAATGGAGAGTTGATTTTTTCCAGTGAACGGGATCAAATGGTCATTCGAATTACGCTGCATATGAAAGCAGAGAGGGGATCAGGTTCTCGGCTGGGTCCAGGTGGTCTGGATACTACTTCAGCACAGGCAGAGCGAACAGCTGCCGGATTGTCAGCAGCATACGAGATTGTCAGTGCAATGGGAGGAAAACTCACAATTAATGAAGAAAAAGCATGGATTACCCTTGAGCTTCCGCCGGCTGCAGATGCTGACATGATTCTATTAGAAGCAGCAGTTGGTGAAGAGACATATATGGGAGAGGAAAAAAAAGTGGAGAGCATGAATTCAGGTCACGTATTCATTGCAACATCTGATCTCGTAGACCTTGAACAGCTAAATACATTGCTTTCTGCGGAAGGATTTCAACTGAGCTTTGCAGACAACCATACCAAAGTGCGCTCTGTTCTGGCTGGCGGCAGACAGCCAGACCTGGTGATTCTGGATGCCATGCTGCCTGAAATAACAGGGTATGAGATGTGCAGACAGATACGTATGGAGTTTAGCCAGGCCGAGCTACCGGTGTTGTTTATAAACACGCGGAGTACACCAGCGGACATTGAGGCCTGCATTCAGGCTGGCGGTAATGATTTTATTACGCGTCCATTGGATGCCGGGGAGATTCTGGTTCGTATCCATATGCTGCTAGGCATGAAGCAACTTGTGAAGCAGGCTGCGAATAACGAGATGGCTTTTCTGCGTTCGCAGATCAAACCGCATTTTTTATATAATGCTCTGGGAACGATTATGTCCCTGTGTTTTACAGATGGACCAAGAGCTGGAGAATTGCTTGGCAGTTTCAGTCGTTATCTGCGAATTTTGTTTCATCTGGATAATACAGAAGAGCTGATTCCACTTCGTCAGGAGATGGAGCTGATTCAAGCTTATGTCGAGATTGAACAGGAGCGTTTTGGCTCACGTCTTCAGGTGGAATTGGATGTGGACAGCACGCTGTATCTCTGCAAAGTGATGCCGCTTCTGATTGAGCCGCTGGTGGAGAATGCCATTCGTCATGGTGTATCCAAAAAAATTGATGGCGGTAAAGTGACCCTCTCCATTCGTAAACATCAGGAGCAGGTTCAGGTTGTAGTAGAGGATGATGGTATAGGCATGTCGCAAGAGCAGGTTACACTTGTTCTAAACAGAAACCAATCGGATCAAGGCATTGGCCTGCAAAATGTGCAGAGGCGCCTGAAACACTTGAACGGGCAAGGGCCTGTGATTCAGAGCGAGCTTGGTCAGGGCACTAAAATCAGGATTGAATTTCCTTATCAATAATAGAAGGAGGGAGGATTATGTTACAAGCCTATTTGGTGGACGATGAGCTGCATGCGCTAAATATGCTGGAGATGTTCCTGGACAAAACAGGGGAGGTTCATGTAGCTGGCCGCTGGATGAATGGTTTCGAAGCCCTGAAGGCCCTGGACAATGCACGTCCTGACATCTGGTTCGTGGATATCGAGATGCCAGGCATGAGTGGATTGGAGCTCGCAGCCAACATTCATGAGGTAGATCTGGATGCGGTTATTGTGTTTGTCACCGCGTATGATCAATACGCTGTTGCTGCTTTTGAACATGAGGCACTGGACTATCTGCTTAAACCGATCGAGATGGGACGTTTATCTCGCACGATTGAACGAATTTTAAGAGAAACTGAGAAAGAGCATGGAAATCAGAAACAGAAGCAGACTACAACCTTGATTGATTCAGCCGAACGCGATGCGAATCGGCAAGATGCAGACAACCGTGAGGAAGAAAACTACTTATTTGTACAGATGTTCGGAAAATTGCGAGTGACGCCGACGAGTGGTGATTCAGTCATGTGGCGTACAGCGAAGGAAAAGGAGCTGTTTGCTTATCTTCTTTTGCAAGACCCTGACGCCAACGAAGTTCACAGGGATCAGATTATAGAACATTTGTGGCCAAATGAGCGTTATGAAAAGGCCAAAATTTATATGCATACCTGTGTCAGCCTGCTGCGTAAAAACCTCAAGAAGCTGGGTTTGGAACAGATGATCAGTTATAAGAATGAACAGTATATCATAGACAAAAAGAGAATCCGTGCTGATATCTATGATGTGCTGGATGTTCTGCAGCGTATGCAGCGTGAGGGGCATGTGCCGCTGGAGCAGATGGATCGGACCTTGTACCTGTATCAGGACGAACTTCTGGCGCAGGAAGATTATCCATGGGTGTATGAGCTTAGTCAGAGGCTGGAGCGAAATGTCCTAGAACTGCTGCTGAACCTGTCGGAAAAGCATTTGGCGCTGGGGAATGGGAGGAAAGCAACGGAGGCAGCCGAGCGGGCTATGGTACATTCGCCTTATGAGGAAGAAGCCTATCGGTTCGCTATGAAAGCTTACTTATCCTTGGGAAAGCATGATCAGGTGCTGCGAATTTATCGCGATCTGGAAGCGAGGCTGAGCGAACTGCACATCGCCCCTTCAGCGGTAACGAAACATTTATATGAACAAATTAAAGTCTAAGTTGTGAGGGGGAATCTTGCTAATACAGCATTATATACAATCAGACGAATTCAATAATACGATCCAATAGTTGAATAGAACGTGTCCGGATGAAACCATTTCACCGGCACGTTTTTTTTTATGGAAATATTGACATTACGTTAACAATTCCAAGATTTCCCGTTTACAAATCCCTCCTATAATTACAAACGTGATAGGTCATTTTTACTATGAACGTGGATAGTTTGGGGGGATGAGGCGAACAAGCTCTCATATAGACGATACATGCAAGCATACCAAGCAGGGCACAGCAGCATCAGGCAAGATTATATGGAGAAAAGAAGGGTGACAAGAGCCAATGTCAATGAAAAAAGTGTTTGTAGTGTCCATGGTAGCCACAGCGCTAACAACTTCTGTGGTTGGTGCAGTATCGGCTGCTCCTGCAGCAAAACCTGCGGCTAGTACGAGTGTAGCACAGGTGAAAAACTCCACGTTTACCATAAACGGTAACAGTGTCATGGTACGTTCCATTGTGAAAAATGGAGAAACCCTGGTAGCGGTTCGCGATGTTATCCAAGCGATCGGTGCTCAAGCTGAAGTTGCAAACGGGGCGACGGTGATTCAATGGAATGGTCACACAGTCAGCTTACAAAACAAGTCCAAACAACTTGTCGTAGACGGTACAAAGGTAAATTTGAACCAGCCGGTTACGATCATTGGAGGAGTGAGCTATGTTGCACTTCGTCCGTTGGTATCTGGTGTAGGTGGAACGGTTGGTTTGAAAAACGGTCAGCTTGAAGTCAGCACGATTGCTCTGATTGAAGGTGCAGAGAACCCGCGTTTTGCCGGAGCAAATGAGCTAATTGTCTCCAAAAACGATGATGAGGGCAGAAGTGATTACCTCGTAAATACAGCCACTGGCAAATATGAGCTGTTGTTAACCAATGAAGGTGGTTCAGACCTCGTTGTGTCCCCAAGCGGCAATCAAGCAGCCTATACGAATGCAGAAGGAGCCGTATACGTTATCGATCTGAAAACGAAGGCTTCCAAGCTCATTACGAAGGATACAAGCATCAAACCGGAACTGGTCTGGTCTGCCGATGAGAGTTCAATCTATTTCCTGCAAGGAGATAAAGGCTCGGTGATTGCCAACCTGAATCTGGCGGACGGCTCCATCAAAAAACTGGTGGAAGATAAAGTGGATTACAAAGAAAACCTGAATGTGTCGCTGAGCGGCAAACGATTCATCTATACCGTAACTACTCTGGGTAAAGTAACCGCGGACTCGACGAATGTAGATGAAGACAATGTGGACATTGATTTCTCGGCAAATCAACAGCAATTATTTTCGTATAACAACGGTTCTGACAAACCAGCGGCGTTGAAGTTAACCACTTCAACGGATGATAAAGTATTTATTTATTCTGCAGATGGTCAGAAAGCCTACTACGTGAGTGTACCGTCTGAGGATGGTAATGCTGCACTGATGTCTGTAGATGCATCCCAGAAACCAGTTACGGTGTATAACGAACATGATGTAGAACAAGCAGTTTTGTCAGGCGGTAACTTGTATCTGCTTGCTGCGCAGGATGACAAGAACAGCGTGATTCTGTCGATCGATACGCTAACCGGCCAACAATCCAAGCTATACACGGTATCCTCTGACGTATCGTCCATCGTTGTGAAGGGTTCACAGCTTGCTGTTGTTGAGAACGGTCGAGTACTGGTGCAAGCGGATGGTAGCTGGAAAGCTGTAACGAAGTAAAAACATACACTTTGATGCGTAAGTAAAATGAATAAGCGTAATTAAAAAAATGAAATGAATAATAAACCGCGAAATTCGAGAGGAGCTTTTTAGAATGAAAAAATGGATCAAACCGTTCACAGCGATGCTTATGGCTGTATCCCTGGTTGGTGGACTTGGTGGTGCAATGACAGCATCGGCTGCCAAAAGCACAGAGAAGGGCAAAATTGTCATCAATGGATCTTCTGCATTGCTTCCACTGACGCTTCAAGCTGCAAGTGAATTCAAGAAAGACAATCCAAAAGTTAAAATCTCGGCATCCGCTGCGGGTTCCGTCACTGGCCCACAATCTGTTCGTAAAGGCATCGCAGATATCGGCGCGGTAGACTGGGATGCATCCAAGGATGTTCCTGGCTTCAAAAAATTCGACGGACAAGTTGCTCACCCGGTAGCTGTAACCGTGTTTACAGCGGTAGTAAATACAAACGTAGGTGTAACGAATCTGACTACCAAACAACTGCAAGACATCTTCTCCGGTAAAGTAACGAACTGGAAAGAAGTTGGCGGTTCCGACGGTAAAATCGTTGTGGTTAACCGTAAGTTCGGATCAGGTACACGTGTTAACTTTCAACAAAAAGCACTCGATGGCAAAGACTTCATGAGCAAAGGTGACAACTACAAAGAAGTAGGTTCGAGCGGTGACATGAAAACGACCATCGAAACGACGCCTAACGCGATTGGTTATATCGATCTGCCGTACGTAACAAGCAAAATGAAAGCTGTATCCATCAATGGCGTAGCTCCAACAGAGAAAAACGTGCTGAACAAAACATACAAAGTATGGGGTATCGGATACTACATGACGAAAGGTCAACCAACGGGTGCAACGAAAGCATTCATCGAATACATCCAAAGCAACAAATTCCAGAACGGTTCTCTGAAAAAGCTGAAATTCATTCCGCTGGCAGCCGTTAAGTAAAACGTTCAGTCTGGTGCTGATCAGACTTCAACTCAACATCCTGCAATTCCATAAGAAAGGGATAGCCAGCTTCCGCGCGTGGTCGCCAAGCTGGCTTCTCTATGTGAAAGGAAGAGTCCTCTATGATGGAAATGAATCCACCGGCGAACAGCCCGGCTCCGAATGAGCTGGGTTCAAGTCTTGGCAAAGCGCCCGAGAAGAGACGACGTTTTGACCGTAAAGCCCGGCTCCGGTGGTCTAACCGCATGTTTCGCATCCTCTGCATTAGCAGTGCGGCCTTTGTCTGCCTCGTTCTGTTCTGTATTTTGGTGCTTATGCTTCGCACAGGTGTCCTCACTTTTGCAGACGTCTCGCTGAAGGAATTCTTTTTCTCTACGAACTGGGACCCGGAAAATGAGCACTATGGTGCGCTGACCTTTATTCTGGGTACGTTTGCTCTCACTGGACTTACGATGCTGATGGCGATCCCTCTATCCGTAATCATTGCTGTATTTCTGGCGGAAATGACACCAAAATGGCTTCGTCGCCTGTTGCGTCCGGTGCTGGATCTGCTGGTGGGTATCCCGTCCGTCGTATACGGTTATCTTGGTTTGACGGTATTGATCCCATGGCTTAGAGACTTGAGTGGACGTGATCTGGCAGATGGTCTGCTTGCGGCGTCTATCGTGCTCACCATCATGGTGCTGCCGACAATTAGCCGAATTAGTGATGATGCCATCTCCGCCGTGCCGAACAAATACCGGGATGCGGCGTATGCACTCGGTACGAATCGGTTTCAAACGATTACCCGGGTTGTGCTTCCTGCGGCAAGAGGCGGGATCATGTATGCAGTCATTCTGGGCATGACACGAGCCATTGGTGAAACGATGGCGGTGGTTATGGTCATTGGGAATACAGCGCAGTTGCCGACGAGTCTGTTCACACCAACCGCCGTGCTGACCAGTAACATTGTGATGCAAATCTCCAGTGTAGAATTCGATTCGATCTGGAATCATGGCTTGTATATGATGGGCTTTATTTTGCTGGCCATCTCCATCCTGATGATTGTTGCCGTGAGAATGTTGCAGAAGAGAGGGGGACTTCACCTGTGAGTGTGAAAAGAGAGGTTCATCCGGGTACCGCGTATTCCTTTGGCAAACGGCGAGCATCCTCGGCATGGATGGATCGGCTGTTTACGGGGACGGTGTGGGGCGTAGGTATTATCGTTATTTTATTTATTGTGGGATTGTTGTTCCTGTTGCTGCAAAAAGGGTTGCCGATGCTCAGCTGGGATTTCCTGTACGGTGTACCGAGTGAGATTGAGGAGGGCGGAGGGATTGGCCCGGCACTCTTTAACTCTTTTTACGTGTTGATTCTGTCCCTTCTCATTTCGATTCCAATCGGACTTGCAGCAGGCATTTACCTGGCTGAATTTGCGCCAAACAACAAACTGATTGAGGTTGTACGTATTTGCGTGGAGGGACTATCGTCCGTGCCATCGATTATTTTTGGTTTGTTCGGGATTGCACTGTTCGTGGAGTATTTCGAGATTGGTCTGACCATTCTTGGAGCCGCGGTTAGCCTTGCCTTCCTGAACTTGCCTGTGTTGACCCGGGTGACAGAGGAATCGGTTCGTGCTGTACCAACCGAGCTTCGCAATGGTTCGTTTGCACTGGGTGCGACGCATCTGCAGACGATTGGGCAGGTGGTTCTTCCCGTTGCGCTGAACGGAATCATGACAGGCATCTGTCTGACCGCAGGCCGTGCTTTTGGCGAAAGTGCCGTTATTATTCTGACTGCGGGTGTATCCACGTCCGGCGAGATGTGGGATTTCAATCTGTTATCGCCAGGCGGAACGCTGGCGGTGCATCTGTGGTATATCCAGTCCGAGGCCATTGTGCCGGATGCGGAGCAGATTGCCCAGAAATCTACGGCGGTGCTGATCTTTGTCGTGTTGCTGATCAATATTTTGTTCCGTGTGCCACTATGGTTTAATTCTCGTAAAAATCAAATGTAACGTAGAACTAAAGTCTGTGCGGGCAAACCTGTTATATCTGCTAGATTCGGGCTCAGGATAAGGATACGGCGTATGTTCTAGAACTGATCATGACAGAACTGAACCGCAAAGAGCACGATAATCTAAACAATCGGTTTACAGCACTCGATGCAAAAATAGTATATTTTAATTCATCGCCAGGAGGACACATGGTGCAATCGATTATTGAAACGAAGAAGCTGAACTTATTTTACGGTACCTTTCAAGCATTGAAAGACGTTTCTATTGAAATCCCGGAACGTGCCATTACGGCATTTATCGGTCCATCCGGCTGTGGCAAATCCACCTTGCTGCGCACCCTGAACCGTATGAATGACCGGATACCTGGCACGCGAATTGAGGGAACCGTGGCTGTTGGTGGAACAGATATTTACAGTGGTGACGTGCATGTAGAGACACTGCGCAAGAAGATCGGCATGGTCTTCCAGTCACCGAATCCTTTTCCGAAATCGATCTATGACAATATTGCGTTCGGACCAAGACAGCACGGGATTCATAGCAGAAAAAAGCTCGATGAGATCGTTGAACGCAGCCTGCGTTCCGCCGCTCTCTGGGACGAAGTGAAGGACAACCTGAAGCGCTCGGCGCTTAGTTTGTCAGGTGGACAGCAGCAGCGTCTATGCATCGCTCGTGCTCTAGCGGTCGAACCGGATATTCTGCTGATGGATGAAGCGACAGCCTCTCTTGATCCGGTCTCCACCTTCAAGATTGAGGAATTGACACATGAGTTGAAGGAACGTTACACCATCGTAATGGTGACTCATAACATGCAGCAAGCCGCACGTGTTTCCCAGCAGACCGTGTTTTTCCTGAACGGTGAAGTTGTAGAGTATTCGCCTACGAAAAGCATGTTCTCCGAACCCGTCGACGCGCGCACACAGGATTATATTAGCGGCCGATTTGGTTGAGATAAGGTAGTGGAAGTAT
The DNA here is from genome assembly GCF_003719335.1 of Paenibacillus amylolyticus. GTDB lineage: Bacteria > Bacillota > Bacilli > Paenibacillales > Paenibacillaceae > Paenibacillus > Paenibacillus amylolyticus_D. The sequence goes on along the minus strand of NZ_RIAS01000001.1, from coordinate 828,352 downwards.
TAGTGGAGGTCTTTCAGAAGATATCTGGAAGGCCTTTTATTTTAAATGGGGACTTAGTTGCAAGATTTATGAAACCTATACAATAATTAAGGATACCTTCAGAAACGGTACTTCTAGTCATATTTGATGGGTAAACCTGATTCAGTTGCCAGCATTAATAGGACATGTGATGCAACCTGCATTTAAATGAATGTCATTAGTACATCTTGAAATGATGTATATAGTATCAGTCCCAAGTCTATTACTCATTTGGCAAAGCACCTTTACTTTTTATCTTTATGAGACTTTTTGACTAGAATTTTAATATAAGGTTTGATAAAAAAATAGTCACATAATTTAGTTAAAAAGTTCTAATTTATTCAATTTTTTGGATGTTTTTTGATTGTGATATATAATGATTCATATTTCACATCTATTTTTACAAAAAACAAGTGAGGAGAGGTTGAGAAAATTTAATATTTCGTTATCTTTGTTACTTGCTGCAGCAACAATTTTTTCAAGTACATCATTAGTGAGTGCATCTTCAATTACAGAATCACCTATTAAACAGTATTGGACTGTAGATGACTTTAAAGAACCAGGAGAAGCTGACTTAAGTAAGTTATCACCGGAAGATCAAGAAAAAATGGCTAAACGTGATAGTGTAGTTGGTGCTTATTTTCTTGAAGGTGGAATAAAACGGGCTAAACTTAATAAACTTCAACAGGAACTGGTACAAGCCGAACAACAACTATTGAACTCACCGAAACAGAACAAGCAACAAAAGTGCAAATTCAGGAATTGAAAAGCGAAATTAACATAGTGGATAATGAAATTTTACAGCATCAAATGGATAGTACTAAAGTTGACTTAAAACCTTTACGTCAAACTCGTAATACAGATTCCGATGATAGTGTGACCCCTTATTCTACCAGTTCAGATTTTAAATATGACCATCTTAATGTTTATAAAGATTCAGATGGATTCTATTATTTCGATGCCCAAGGCCAATGGCAAAACAGAAATTGGAGTTCAGATGCGGGGCTCTTGGCGTCGACTGGTGACCCTATTGGAGGCGAGGATGGTTATATGATCGGTAGTTTACATCGCGATCTAACTATTTATAAAAAGGAACTATACGGAATTAGTGAACATTTGGGTCAATACAATCTTACAAATATCAATCCCGATACTCAAGCAAGAGGAGTTGGCTGGATACATCAAGACAAATTAGTTGCAGTCAAGGGATTTAAAGATTTAAATACATGGAGATATGTTGGCTACATTAAATTTAAATTTACGAACGGAGTGCCGGCCAGGGGGTCTAAAATTACTTTTAAATCTAAAGTAGGACATACATGGGATTCGAAATCTCTTAAAGTTAATGGTTTTACAATGAACTCCCAAGGAGTTTTTGAGTTAGGATTTACTACAGAAACCAGTTCAAAAAAATGGAGACAAGAAGGGACTACTATTGTAGAATTTTAAGTATTAAAAGAGATGGATGCTGGAACATGCATCCATCTCTTTTCTCACGGGAGGTGCATACATATTAATAAAAAGTTGTTAGTTGTTGCTACTTTGCTCATCCTAATAGTAGGAGTCTTAATAACAGTAGGGCTACAGGTTGATAGCAAGATGTCTTTAATTGAAAAAACATATCCGCAGGTTGAATTTGATTCTGAGAGTATACAGAAGATTGAATTGAATAAAGAAGAGATAATCTCTCTAAAAGGTAACATTAATAATGGATTTAAGCCTTTTATTTTTTTATTTAAAGAGAATATTCTTCTCTACTCAAATTATTTTGACACTTATCCTGACAAGAACAACACTATTAGTTGGTTCAATGCAACTAATAGTGAACCAAATTATTCAATCATCGGTGGAATATATAATACGAATTGGGTTGATCAAGTTGAAATTACAGGGATAGATAAACAACAAATAAGCTTGCTTAAACTAGACGATCAGACTAAACTATTTTTCACACTTGATAAACCTAAAGATTCTTTGGTTAAAATTACTGGATTGAAAAAGGGAATTGTGGTATTTAAAAATTATCCTAAATGAGTTGAGGTTGTAGTGTAAGAAGTAAGAGAGAATTATGCATATGCTAATAGGATGATTATGCTTGCCTGAGTTTTGTGGTTACTGATACAACTATACTTTTTGACTTTTTAGATGTAACGTTAGTTTATTAAGATCAAATGAATAAATTCTAGAATGATAAGACCATAGGGACTGAATGAAACATGAATAAAACGGAGCGACAGCTCGCTATAACGCTTGAACTACAACGAACAAAACTGATAAGGGCGGAGGATCTGGCTGCTCAGTTTGAGACCAGTGTTCGTACAATATATCGCGATATCCAAGCATTAAGCGAGGCGGGAGTGCCGATTGCAGGTGCTCCGGGTCATGGGTACTCTCTGATGGAGGGATACTTTCTTCCCCCGGTTAGTTTTACCGCGGAGGAAGCCGTGTCGCTGCTCATGGGAGCGAAGTTTATCGAACAGAGATGGGATACCGCGTATGGTATTCAGGCTAAGTCTGCACAGCGTAAGATTGAAGCGATTTTACCAGAAGCTGTTCGCAAACAGTCCACACGTGTACAGGAAACGATGCGTGTGCTTCATCCGATGGGGCCTGATACAACCGGGATGGTGAGAAGTTACCTTAACGATATACGTAATGCCATTCTGGAGCAACGCAAAATCAGCTTGATGTATCTGAAAAAAATGCCGGGATCAGACGGGAAACGCTCGAATCACCGTGTTGTGTCTCCTTATGGACTTACCCTGGTGCGGGAAAATTGGGTGTTGATCGGTAGGTGTGATCTGCGGCAAGACATCCGTCATTTTCGTTTATCGCGCATGTCGGAGCTTTCTGTTCTGGAAGAGAAATTTGGTCTGCCGCCAGATTTTGATCTGAATCGGTATCAGCCGCCGGATGATCGTAACGAACATGTGCTTGTCCGCGCAAAAACAGAAGTTGCTGACAAAATGATGGAGACCCTCCATTTTTATATCGATCATGTGGAGGAGCACGAGGACGGTATTCATTTCCACTTTCGTGTCCGCTATCCTGAGGAAATTCTGCGTCATCTACTTGGTTTGGGTGGAGATATCGAAGTGATGGAGCCGGAGTCTCTGCGTGTTCGTATGCGGGAGATGGCGAAAAATATCTTGAAGCACTACTGACATACCCTTGTCAGTAGTGCTTTTTTATACTGGAATTATTCAAGATGAAGAGGAGTTGTTTGCAGGATGAAGAGCACAAATGAAATATTAAATTCTTTCGAGACTACAGTAGAGAGGTATGTAGCGGAATTAAATTTTTTGAATATGGATGAGTTGCTTCGAAAAGAGAATGAAGAAGAATGGTCGATCGGGCAGATGTACATGCATTTGATTCAATCGGCGCTGTTCATGCAATTACGTAACATCGAGCATGGTTTGGCCAAGAATGAGCACACAGTAGATTTTGATGCGGAAAAAACAGAGCTGGGCAGTCAGGTATTTGAGGCAGAACAATTCCCTCCTGTTCGGGTTAAAGTACCCGCTTCGCCGCAATATACACCATTGCAACCCGAAAGTAAGGAACAACTGGCCCAGGGACTGCAACAGATTGTGGATCGGATGCGAAGTACAGCTTCTGTTCTTGCTCTAGAAGAAGCGGCTACAGGCGCTAAAGTGCTTCATCCCCGTCTTGGAGCGTTAAATGCACAAGAGTGGTTCCAATTGATCGATATGCATTACAAACATCATTTTTTACAGCTGGATCGCTTGAAAATGAATCTGGGAAAGTGATTAACGTAATACAGAGCCTATAGACCGTTTATAGGCTCTTCTTTTCGTATAAAATAATAAACGATTTCTCTAGTTATAACCTATTTTGGGGAGAACCGTCCAGGTTAACCCTCTAGGTTTAAATTGAAGGCGAGAAGCTAATACATGTTGGATAAGTTCTCCTGTAGTAGTGCTGTATAATCTCTTGAATAACCGCACAAACAAACCGATAAATAAAGGTAAAATAAGATAAAAGGTAGTCCGCACAAAATGAGACGAATTAGGTTTGATCGAATAAAAAACAACTAGGTTTGTTGAGAGGAAGATTCCTATGACTACGCAAAATACCAATCCCAAGGTAGATGCATATTTAAGCAAAATTAAAACGTGGAAGGAAGAATCGGTGAAGCTGAGAGAGATCATCCTGGACTGTGATCTGACCGAAGATTATAAATGGATGCATCCGTGCTACACCTTGAACGGGAAAAACGTCGTGTTGATTCATGGCTTCAAGGAGTATTGTGCGATCATGTTTCTCAAAGGCTCTCTGCTCAAAGACCCGCATGGTATCCTGATTCAGCAAACGAATAATGTACAGGGAGGTCGCCAGATTCGTTTCACCAACCTGGAGCAGATTATCGAACAGGAAGAGATTCTCAAAGCTTACATTCGTGAAGCGATCGAAGTGGAACAAGCGGGTCTGAAAATAGAAAAAAAGGAAGTAGAACAATTCGCGGTTCCCGAGGAACTGCAACAACAATTCGATGCCAATCCTGCATTTCAGGCAGCATTTGAAGCACTAACCCCTGGCCGCCAGCGTGCGTATCTGTACCACTTTTCACAACCAAAACAATCTAAAACCAAGACATCCCGCATTGAAAAATGTATGCAGCCTATTATGGAGGGCAAAGGGTTGAATGACTGATTAATACTCCCAACACTAACTCTATTCTAATCTGTTTAGACTGCTTCATCCACCTTGGCGACACTCACGCTGGCTGATTTCACTCGCTTGATGGTGTAGTAGATTAATCCTGCTGCAATCCATCCTGCACCCAGCATCAATGAGGAAAGGTCGAGTAACATGATGAGATAAAGTACAAATCCTGCACCGACTAACGGACAAAGCAAACGTATGAACAGATCCCGAGAAGCGCGCTGCTTTTTATGAATAATATAGTGGAAAATGACCGACAGATTAACGAACAGAAAAGCGGTTAATGCGCCAAAATTAACGAATTTGATCGCCGTCCCCAGACTAATGAACATGGCGGATAATGAAATGACGCTCATGAGTGTAATGTTGAACGCCGGCGTGCGGTATTTCGGGTGAATAGATGCAAATACACGTGGTAACAAAGACGTTCTTCCCATTACAAACATCAATCGGGTCACGGTTGTCATAGAGGACATGCCTTGGGCAAGTACGGAGAAAATGATCACAAACGTGAAGATGGAGGAAAGTATGGGACCGCCAATCACTTGCATCAGTTCAAAGCCGGCAGAATCCACATTGCTTGATTTAATGGACGGGTACATCTGCTGAATCAGATAAGCCGTGATGAAGTACATCACACCTGCCATCAGCACAATGATCAGAATGGCGCGGGGGATGGTTTTCTTGGGATGTTTGGTTTCCTCAGTCATTGTGGTAATGGAATCAAAACCGAGGAAAGAAAAGCAGACCAGTGAAGCCCCGGCGAGAATTGTCGAAAACGGTACACCTTCCTTCACGGCTAACGGGTTCCAGCCGGCAGTAAATCCATCTTGAAGCGCTCTATATACAAGCAGGGCGCAGAAGCCGGCAATGAAAACAATCTGCATTAGTACAAATACTTTGCTGACGTTAGCCGAAGTTTTGATCCCCACAATATTAATGATCATTACGATAAGGGTACACAACAGGATCCAGACAAAAGAGGGAATTGAGGTGAACTGGGCATGAAGATTAATGCCAAACATGAGTACCGCGATGATACAGGAGAAGAGATAATCGAGCAGTATCGCCCAGCCGACGAGGAAGCCGATGAAGGGGTTCATGGACTTCGTTACATAGGTGTAAGCCGAGCCTGACACAGGGAATGCCTTGGACATCTGGGCATAACTAAGCGCGGTGAAAAGTATGGCGATAAATGCAAGTATATATGCAGCAAGCAGCATACCCTTTGACCCTTCATGAAGAACGCCAAAGCTGGTGAAGAAAATCATGGGAGACATCCAGGATAAACCCATGGTCACGACATGAGACAACGATAATTCTCTTTTTAAAGTAAGTTTATCTGACATATTATCTTCTCCTGATTTCGGAATGAGGAAATGTTTTCTAAATCATTAACGTGACACCTCACATTTAACCAAGGTTTCTCAGAAAGTACAAGCTTTTTCGTAAAAAGCGTCAACAATCCAATGAAAAATGATACGAGATGGTTTAATTTTTACTTGACGCTGACTTCACCACACGGCATTAAGAACCTCATCTACCTCTTTGATGCGTGTCACGGAGGGAGTCTGGATCAGATTGCCTTTGACCATAACCATTGACATGTTGGATAAAGCTTCGATTTGTTCTAGCGGATTGTGATCCAGTACAATCAAGTCGGCCTGTTTGCCGATATTCAACGTACCTGTCACGTCGTCGATCCCGAGAATTTTGGCATTGTTGCGAGTGACCATGTCGATGACATCTTTATTGGTCAGTTTGGTCTGTCTCATATAATGATCCATCTCTCTCCACAAATCGTAGTGACTCACGTATGACATGGCCGCATCGTTTCCGATTCCAATACTAATGCCGTTGTAGATGGCCTGTTTCACCCCTTTGAGCATGGAGTCGTAGACCAGTCTGGCGTTTTCTTTGACCGTCGGACTTAACTTGGTCACACTTGGATCGAGCGAAGCGGATGGATAAGCGGCTTGCAGGGTAGGAATCAATGCGGTGTAACCATGAAGGGCCTTGGGGTTGTTTTTATACAAACGAATAATCTCGTCATCCATCCCAGCCCCATGCTCAATCGTATCCACGCCCCCTGAAGCGCAACGCGCACACCTTCCGTGCTCTCCACATGAGCGGCAACCTTCATTCTAATCTTATGCGCTTCATCGCAGACCGCCGTGACCTCGTCCACCGTCATTTGCAGACGTCCAGCTTCTCCAACCATCTTGGCATCCGTTAAGCCGCCCGTCACACAGATTTTGATCCAGTCCACCCCGTTCTTCACATTAATCCGTACATTCTTACGCATCTCCCAAGGCGAGTCCCCCACCAGCGCCAAGTAAGGAGCACCATGTCCACCTGTCACACTCAGGAAAAATCCCGAAACAAGCAGATTCGGACCGACCCACTCCCCACGGTTAATCTCGTCTCGCAGCTTCACATCGGTATAAAAGAATTCCCCGACACTGCGCATCGTTGTTACCCCCGCATGGAGTGCGGTAAGTGCGTTACGTTTCATGCGTTTCTTCAAAATATTTCGACCGAATCGGGTATTCAAAATCCGATGATAGGCAAAATCGAGCAATCCTTCACTGACAGAGAGGGTGAGCGGTTTACCCTCTGCAAACAGATGCACATGTGCGTTATTCAGCCCAGGCATCACATATTTTCCGGTAAGGTCGATTGTAGTGTAGTGATTGGGGATGCTCAGCTCCTGATCTGGGGTGATGTTCTCGATAAGTCCTTGTTCGTTGACAAGAATCGTCATGTTTGGCTGCAAATTGCGGCTTGCGTCGCCGTGGATCAGATGCACGTTTTTCAAAGCATAAGCGGTGTTCATGGTGTGTTCCTCCTTGGGTGTTGATGGTGTTACATGATGCTACATGTTGAATCAGTCGAGTGATACGGTTCTGTGCTATTTGTTTTCTCAGTGCAAAGTATTCTTCCGATTTAAAAGTGAATTTATAATTCATTTTTGGGTTAAAAAAATAGATCAGCTTGCCTATGCTTATTTTTTTTGCGTGCAAATCAGAGGAAAGTACAACTGATCTGCACGCTGTGTGGCGCGTAGTCATCTATGGTGAAAATGGATTTTTGCTTTGTAGGGACCCTGCAGTATTCCTTATTCGTTCAAGCTTTTCATACCGTATAGTCGGTATACATACAATGCTTCAAAGATTTGCTTGCGGCTGTCCTCGCTCATGTCTCGTTTCAATAAATCCAGATTCATATCGATGACGTTATGTGCCAGAATGTTTAGCAGAATCAGGTTTTCCTCGGTGCCGATCTTATAGTGTTTGTATTGGTTTTTGAGGTAGGCTTTCTTCGTGTCAATCATCAGCTCAACCAGCTCATTCTTGGCGTTGGTGTAGATCGTGCCCTTGTTCTTTTCAAAAATAATAACGATCTGATTCCGATACTTCCGCAGCACATCTACCTGCTCCTGCATTAGGACAGAACGCTCCTCACTGTTCGTTTCCACAAACGCGTTCTGGTTATCAAAATGAATCGTCTCCACCAGTACCTTTTTCAGATAATCCACCAAATCCGGCGGAACAACGGCGTAGAAAAGCTCCTTCTTGTTCTTGAAATAGGTATAGATATTGCCGACCGAAATATTGATCTCGTTCGCAATATCGTTCATCTTGGCATCCGCATATCCCTTCTCAAAAAAGACCTTAAGCGCCGCGTATTCAATCTCTTTCCTGACTTCGTCTTTCTTGGCCTGCACCATCGGGAACGACTCCTTAATAGTGAATGGATGATTCGTTATTAGGATAGACCTTTTAGGAGGGGGTGTCAAATGAGAGGGGGATGGAAGGTCATGGAAGAAAGAGCCCCATGAGAGGCTCTTTATACTAAAAAAGAGTGTAAGAGGGGAATGATGTTTAGATACTATCAAGATTACATGCGCCAAGGGACATGTGGAATTTTATAACGAAAAAATGTATTCGAATCTTTTTTTACATATATCCATGGTGGGTTTGGTGGTGTACCTTTGGCTTTATAAAGAGCTTCGCCTTCATCACTTGAAGTATATTCGTCTAGATCAGAAAGGCTAGAATGAATTGTACCTTGATAAGATAGTCTCTTGCCTTCTATTTCAATATTTGGAGCACCAGAGATGATCCTATTTGCCATATTTATTAATCCAACTTTTCCCGAAGTCCAAAGGATAATCTCACTGAGTAGTAATAAACCAACTAATGTACAAATACCTATTAATATTTGTTTTTTTTTCAGCATTCTTGATCTCCTTTGAGTTACTGATTAGGGATTTACAACCCAGGTAACTATATTAGTATTCCAGGTACCGTACTTGACGTAAAAATCAGAAGCAATATCGCTTGCCCAATTATTTTTTACAACAAGTTAAAGCCAAAAAGATTTTCTTATTTTTTGGGGGAAGCTCCGCCTAGCAGAGTAATGGACTTAATTAACAAAATAAAAAATGGTCAACAAAATGAAGACCAACTTGTTAATTTAGGATATAGAAATGCAATATCATTATTATATTCTTTAGGTTTGATTTCTAAAAATGAAAGTGTTTTAACATTGAATGATCCTAGTTTAGATCATTATAAATTAGCTACAATAGTATTAAATACTGAAACAGTAAAGTATATGAAAATAAAATTAGTTGAGAATCCTTTGTTAACAAGAGTGGATGTTGGAGAACTAATAGGTAGTCATCTTAATAAGAAATGGAGTCAAGCATCTATAAGACGTTATGGTAATTCTTTGCTTCAATGGATACAATGGGTGGACAATCCGAGCTATCAATTAAGTATTGTATAAGGAGTCATTTAGGTAAATAAACTAATCCTCCCGAATCTCAATAATCTCCCTTATATCATCAATATCCAACGCTTCCGCAATCCGCTCAATATGAGCAAAGTTAATATTCTCGCGTTTCCCGGATTGCAACTCACTTAACGCAGCGTGGCGGATATCAGCTAAACGTGCTAATTCTCGCAGTGAGATGTTATGTTTCTCTGTGAGTTTGTGAATATTGACGACAACCTTTTTCGCCATCTTAAATCACTCCTAAAATTCCATATGGTCTTGACGTTACGCATGAGCGTACCATATACTTTTTGCATATCTGGTACTCTTATGCGTACCGATTTTAGGGTGGTGACATGACAAGTACCTACGGCGAAGATCTGGCTTCGCAGTACGCACAACTCGTAAAACAAGAAGATGATTACATCGATCAACTGGTCACGTGTAACAAACTCATCCTGGATGCCATGGATATAATCGCGAAGCGGGCAGGGGTGTTGCATATGGACACGGTGAAACAGGCGGCGTATCATCTTCACGCGATGGAACAGGATCTGAATCGCAAGTTATTTGAAGTCAGGCTGGAGAAGAGCATCTTGGCCCATCACATGAGCCAGTCTACATAATCATTTGAACCAAAGGACAGTTCAAGATCATTACCAAGATGAACTCGAACTGTTCTTTTCTCTTTTTACCCGCCCCAAAACCATCTCCAAATAAGCATTGACTTTCCACACCAATCCCCCTAAACTTCAATTATTAAAACACTTTTAAAAACTCCTCTCCAATATTTTCTCGAATACGTGATCACCCATATACATACAAACGAAAGGAGGCACACAACAAACGATGTTACCCACATCCCACAACACCCAACAGGTCAAACGGATTAACGTTGAAATTGTAAAAAGTACACTACGGTCGATGGGTGTAGGCACGAAGGCATCCATTGCAAACCTGACCAAACTCAGCGTGGCGACATGCGGAACGATACTAAATGAATTACTCCAGACAGGGGAGATCATTGATCTGGGCCCGGATGAGTCGAGCGGGGGCAGACCGGCGAGTCGGTATCATTTTAATGCAGACTACGCGAGTGTGCTGTGTCTGATTATCCGTACAGAAGGCGGCATCCACTCGATCACACATACATATGCCAACCTGAACGGAGAGATGGCGGACGAACAGACTCTGTTTTTAGATGAGATTAATGTCACGGTAGTGGAGGAACTGATTGCTGAACTGATCGAGCAGCATCACAATGTGCAGGCTATTGGAATTGGGATACCAGGGGTGGCGCACAATGGTGTAATCGGTATCTGTGACGTACCAGAGTTGGCTAATCAGCCGCTGGGGTTAAGACTCAAAGAGCAATATGAAGACATCGAAGTGGTCATTGGCAATGATATGAATCTGACGGTGTACGGACTATACAACGAACAGCAATTTGAGGAAGAGAAGAACTTTGCGGTGGTGACATTCCCTGAAAACCATTTTCCGGGGGCAGGCTTTATTATCGATGGTCGGCCGCTTACCGGGAATACGCAATTTGGGGGCGAGGTGTCCTTTTTACCCTTTAGCGTGTCACGGGATGAGCAGCTGCGCATGTTGAAAACGACAGACGGATTGCAGGAACTGGTTGTACAGACGCTGGTCTCCATCATTGCAATCATTAACCCGGCGGCCATTGTGGTGACGGGCGACACGATGGACCCGGCCATGCGGGATGACCTTTTACAAGGTTGCCGGGATCACCACATTCCGCAGGAACATATGCCTGAGCTAATGATTCGCCGCGACACCCGACGCGAGTATGTTACTGGACTGGTAGCCGTAACGCTGGAAAGCTTGACATACCGCATTCAGGTAGTTGAGAAGCAGTGGTAGGAACGACTTATTATGAAGTGAAGTTAAGCAAAATTTTTTACACGAGAGCGGAGAGGGCAGAGTCAATCTGGAGAACGCCTTTATCACTGTATTTTCACCATTAGAAAGAAAATTAAAAAAATACAGGGATAACAGCGGGCGGAAGATGGCACTGCAATCGGAGGTACAGCGTGTAACCATTTTTCTGGACACAATGGGGGAACTTATTTTGAATCAGCAAGCAGGTACACAAGAGAGCAAACGAAAGTTTAACAAGCTGTACGCCATGCAGCTGGCAACGATCTTTCTTGGATTTATCGTATTTGGCATATCGGAAAATATTAAAGGCCCGGCTATTCCGCGTATTCAGTTCGACTTCAATCTCGATGAGAAACAGCTCGGGACCTTGTTGTCCCTGAACGCTCTGGGATATCTGATCGCCTGCTCGTTTACGGCTATACTGGTTCGCAAATGGGGCATCAAGGCGGTCAGCATTATTTCATTTGCCTCGATGATTCTGTCGGGCGTGTTCATCTATGTATCGCATACGTATCCGCTCTTTGCGTCATCGTACTTCTTCATGTACATCGGCAACGGGATGCTGGAGATTGCGCTGGCGATTCTCGGGGCGCGGATTTTCGTGAAAAATACAGGCACGATGATGAACCTGTCCCATTTCTTCTATGGGCTCAGTTCAACGGTGGCACCGTTGCTGGCGACAGGCGTGATGTCGCTGACGGTATTTGGTCACCTGCTGGACTGGCGCGGCATGTATCTGGTGATGTTGTCTCTCTGTCTGTTGCCAATCATTGCGGCACTGCGCAGTACATTCCCCGGAGATGATCTTGCACATGAAGATCGAACTTCACTCAAGATGTTAACACGTGATCCAGCGCTCTGGCTGATGGTGCTTATTCTTTCTTTTGGCGTGGTATCCGAACTGGCGGTTGGGGGTTGGCTTGTTAACTTCCTGGAGAAAGCATACACATGGGACACGGTTAAAGCTTCTGGTCTATTGTCTGCATTTTTCCTCACATTCTCGCTGGGGCGTTTGCTGCTTGGTCCGCTGACGGACCGAATCGGGTTTGTGCTATCGTTGATCTTGTTCTCTGCTTTCTCGGCGGTGTGTACATTTGTCGCGCTTGCAGGCGGAGAGAGTCTGGCGATCTTCTTCGCGATATCGGGCGCCGGTATTGCGATGATCTATCCTACGGTGATGGCCTTTATCGCGCGCAGATATCCGAACGGCAGTGATACAGCAATTACGTTTACGGTCACGCTTATGGGTGTCGGCAGTGTGATCGGGAACTATGTGATTGGCTGGGTCATTGAAGGCGTGAAGAACATGTACGGTGCCACTACTCAGCTCGGCTTGCTACGCGGACTTCAGGCGGGATATGGATTTATTGGCTTATGCGCGGTCATCTGTGCGGCGTCTGGCGTGGTGTTGTATGTGTATTTGAAAAGAAGAAGGGAACTGATCTAGATAAATCATGTTAAGTTAGGAAAGGACTAGTTGCTAAGCTGATTTATAACAACAAACATTTTTTGAACTCTCTCTTTTACCTTTGTGTAGAAGAGAGTTTTTAGTTTATAAACTCAAAAAATAGGACTGTGATTTTTATTATAGAAAAGTTGACAAACATTATTTATGCATACATGATTAGGAATAATAGTATAAAGGAGAGTGAGCGCAACATGGAGAAAAAATTAGAGATTCAAACTCCCTCTATTCAAACATTTTTAAATCATGCATACCCGCTAGCAATATTAGAGAAGGACGAAGCTTTCTTAGGTTGGTATTATACAAACTACACTCAGCTTTATACTTTTAACAATAGGAAAAACCCCGTAGGAGACTTTAAAATCGATTTCTATTCTCACAATGGAAAATACCCTAATATCCCTTTTCTTGCGTCTGCCAATATGGATGGACATATTATCAGAACCTTCGAAAAAAGTATTCTGGATATAGTAATAGAAAATATTGACTTGAATTACTATTTAGAAGTCGGCATCGATGAATATTACTGGTCTAATAAAAAAAGTTATATGCAGGAACATTTCCATCATGACAATTTAATATATGGTTACAATGATAATGATAGAGTGCTGTATTATCTTGGATACAATCAAGACATGATATTTGGTCAGTATTCTGTTTCATATGAAGAGTTTGTTTCATCATTCACAGAAGATCCGGACTCAACTATTAAATTCATAAAAAATATAACTCCTGAATTAACAAGTACGACTACCAAATATGTTTATCATTTTAATTTAAATTTTGATCTGGATATTTTCCGAATTTATTTAGAAGACTTCCTTCAATCCAGAAATTCTTTCCTTACACATAGAGGCAGTGAAGACTCTGTTTTCGGATTAGCAATATATGATGAGTTGATAAATAGATTTTCTGATGACATCCTTCTCAGTAAGGATATGAGATTATATAGAATAATATGGGAGCACAAGAACGTTTTCAATAAAAGAATAGATTATTTGAATTCTAAAGGGTATTTGAAAACCGGGAGTTATGAAAGCTTATCAAGTAAGTCTAGATCCCTCTGTAATGAGAGCTTGTTGTTAAAAAATTTATCAATGAAATATTCCATTACTAATGATATGAAAGTTTTTCTGAAAATCTCAACCAAATTAAAGGAAATACAATTGTTTGAAGAACAATTGGTAACAGATTTATTAGTATCTATTACATAGTAATTTTGGCTTATTTGAAAAGATCATATGCAAAATATTTTTGGTTCAATGTCAAATGTTATATAAGAAGAGATCTACTTATAGCGGAGATGCTTCTTCTTTTTAAAACAAAGGCCCCGCCGATTCCCACAATCGCCGGGGCTTTACTATTATTCTAACAAGTTGAAGGTTAAGCTAACCGTAACGTCCCATCGCCCTTCCTTACTTCAACAAGCCTCTGCCTTGTCTAAGCCGGTCTTTTTTTCCAACGTTTCAACAGCATGTACAGTCCAAAACCAATCAGGAAGATCATGCCTGCCGGGATGACATACGGTTTAACAACTTCGCCGACTTCTTCCCATTGTGCGCCCAGTTTGTAACCGAGGTAGACGTAGATGGATGTGATCGGAAGCATGGCCAGGAAGGTGAAAATACTGAATTTGAATACGTTCATCTTCGCCATTCCGCAAGGGATGGAGATGACGGTTCGAATGCCGGGTACGAAGCGTCCATAGAAAGCGACTCCGCTGCCGTATTTTTCGAAAAACTTATCGGAAGCCTCAACATGGTGGGGGCGAATGAGGAAGTATTTGCCGTATTTCTCGACCATCGGTCTGCCGCCATAACGTCCGAGTGCATATAACGTCAATGGGCCAAATGTGCCGCCAACGGTTCCTGCCAGAATAGCCAACCACAGCTTCATATCCCCGAGATATACCCAATATCCCGCCATGGGCAGAACAAGTTCAGCAGGGACAAATTCAAAGGACAAGGCAATAACCAGTCCTGCGTATGACAAATCCTTAAAAAAAAGTATGAATTGCGTAATCCACTCCGTCATGCTTTCCCTCCATGAATCTATCTATTTTTGATATAAGTAGACATTGCTCTCTTCAGAGTACCAAGGGCGAACAGCGCTTGTCAAAACTCACAGTCAAGGCAATTTATCCTTATCACCACAGTATATGTTAGCCTATACATAAGCCAAAGACAGCCCCTAGGTACATACGAACGATAACGGTCTAAGGTTTCTTATTTACGTATAATCGTTCTAGAGCCAATATGAATCTATGAGACGAAGACGCTCTGAAAATGTTTCCAAATATAGTATGATAAGACTATCGCTAGATTTGCTACATATAACCTTGATTACTTCAATAGCGATCAGACGAAGGCCAGTTAGTGTTCACGAAGACCATCCTATACATATAGAGAAGGAGAATGGAACATGAACGTACAATCACAAACGATCATCGATCAGATCCGCATTGTTGAATACAACGCTTCTTATGCCGCCAGCTTGGCAGATATGTGGAATCGAAGTAATGAGAGCTGGGGAGGCGGCACGAGGCAGCGGACAGAGGAAACGATTCGCCAGGAGATGGAAAATTCATCTAATTTGCATGTGTTTCTGGCTGTTCATGAGGAAGAGGTCGTCGGCTTTTGCAGCTTTGCCCATTACCGTTTTGACGAGAATGCACTATATGTACCACTACTTAACGTACGCCCGGACTACCACGGGTACAAGATTGGCCGCAATCTGATCTTAAAAGCAGTGGAGAAAACAGTCGAGGCCGGATGGCCGCGCCTGGATCTATTCACATGGCCGGGCAATATGAAGGCGGTGCCGATGTACAAGAAATGCGGTTTCTTTTGGGAGAAAAAAGACGACAGCGTACATCTCATGAACTTTATCCCGACCGTACTACAGACGGAGGCGCTGGTACCGTACTTTGAAACATTAGATTGGTATGCCGACAGCACACGTGAACTGGTAATCGAGCCGGATGGACGTCAGGACAACGGGTTTGATTTCTTGGATTATACATGGGAAAAAGGGGAACTCTCCCTGCGGGCAACTTTTGAAAAAACAGGCCGCGGCTTGGCCGCTCTCGAAACGCCGGATTACCACATCCACACCGAAGTAGATCATCATGATCTGGTGTTTGGTTCGAGTTACCCCGTGCGTTATCATATTCAAAATAAATCCAATTTCAATCTTGAGTTCGAGATCAAAGGACAGGACGACAAAAATATCCGTTTTGCTATGGATGTCGCGCAAACGTTGCAACCAGGCGAAACGATTACCGTAGAAGGAGAATTTTACCTCGATCCGGTGACCGAAGAACAGAACAAGAACAAAACACATCCAGTCATCTGTAGTGCTTGGCTTATTGGCGGCAAGAAAGCTCAGTTCCGTCTCGGCGTTCATCCTAAATTCCCTGCGAAGATTACGCCAGTTCTCCCCGTAAAGGAACTATATCCGGGTACTTCAGCAGAGCTGATCCTGAACGTGGAAAACAATGTGAATACAGAAACAGAATTCGTTATGGAACTGCAGGCAGACGCTTTTCTAGACTGGACTGAGCACACACTGCGCTTCACTGTACCTGCGAAGGGCAAACGCTCCGTGTCCGTTCCGTTTACATTGCATTCGTATGGAATATATGCCCAGGACGTGGAGATTACCGCTGTTCCGGCGGGGGGATCAGAGATTACTTTTACAAGAAAACTGTCTGTACTGATGAAGGGCATTGAAGGCAGGTATGGCGGAGAGGCGAATGGACAATGGATTGCGGTGAACGGGGCGTACTCCCTCCATATGAATAAACATGATAATGTCATGTGGATCGAATATCCGGGGTCGCGTCACTCCTTCTGGTGGAACTATCCGAAGCTAGGGAAACCGTACTCGGAGGAGTTGTCCCTGAAAGAAGCCAAAGAAGTACAGATTGTGGCTGAGGGGAATCATCAGGTTATGGAAGCGGTCTATGAATTGGAAAATTTCCCGGGATTACGGCTGAAGACGGTTGCCAAGCTGTCCGCTAACGGAATCGCTACGTTCTCTCACGAGGTTGTGAATACACGTGATACGGCATGGGAGGAAGAACTGTTCCTGATGGATCACTTCGGTTTCTTCGGCAATCGGCTCATTCTGCCCTATCAGGGTCGTTTTGTGGATATGGGGGATGATTATGCCGGCGATCCGAACCATTGGGATACGGGACAGATTACGGAAAACTGGCTGTTTTGCAAGGAAGAGCATGGTGCGTGCGGCATCTACTGGGACCCTTCGCTGAAGCTGATTAAGCCTGAATATACATTGGCATTACAGCATGAGCTGGGACGTTTGGAAGCCGGAGCTTCGGTAGCCACGAAGGAAACGGTATTTGCGCTCAATACGTTTGCCAAGTGGTCGGATTTCCGCGCTTTCGCCCGTAAACAACCTAATGGGATTATTCCGATGCTGGACAGTCATCTGGATGTGACGCTGAATGATGGCGATCCATTTGCTGCGGATGTACTTCAAGCTGAATTAGTCGAGCGTAAGCTTGTTCCGCTTGTAGGTACATTGGAGCTGTACGTACAGCAGGGTGGTGATTCGGAGATTAAAGCTCGTACGATAGAATTTAATGCGACGGAGCAGTCGAACTCGGTTAAGCTGGAGTTTTCACCTGAGGATACCGAAACGGCAGATGATATAAACAAGCGCATGAACGGCTGGAAAGTCCGCGGGGTCTATCGTGGAGAGGATCGGATTCAGGAACGAACGTCTCTTTGGTTTCCGAAGACACGATCCGAGGTGCAACAAGGGATTGAAGAAGGAAAAGAAGGATCAGGGACGTTATATACCGTAAACAATGGTGTGTTATCTATTACGGCTGATCCAGCATTCGGGGGGATTGTACACTCTCTGAAAGTTCAAGGCGAGGAATGGCTAGACAGTTCATATCCTGAACCTACTGCTCGTTCGTGGTGGAATCCTTGGTACGGCGGGATGGCTGTCGATATTCCAGGTATGAACGGATTTAGCCGTCAATTGGAGCAAACGGGTCTATCCTGGTCAGAGCAGAAGGATCAATTCGGTAATGTGTGGAAAGGCTTGAAGGTGACTACCCGCATTGAGAAACATGAGGCGAACCGGGGACTGACCATTCATCAGCATTATCTGATGTTACCTGGGGTTCCTGTACTCTGTACCTTGCTGGCTGTGACCAACAAGTCTGGTCTCACACGAGCGAATTATGCTCTTACAGAAGGTCATTTCTTCAAACCTTCGGATGTGTATACAGAAGGTTGGATCGAGCAACCGGGTCAAGATCGTTTTCCGCTCGGCAAAGTAGACATTGGCCTGCCTTTAAAAGATATTTTTCGGACAGGCTCGCTTTCACGTCAAAACATGCTGCATGCGGTGAATCGTTACCCGAACCAGAATGCCTGGGCTTTTGCTAACAATTTGGTGACAGGACATAACGTAACACATGAGCTTACGATGCAACATGGCGAAACCGTCTGGACGGAGCCAACCTATCTTGTTCTGGGGCCGATCCCACTCGATACGGGAGATGTACATGATCTGTTGAAGCTGAACTTTGTAACATCAACAAGCGAAGAGGAGGCCTACGATGCCCATCATTGATATTCACATTCATCTATCGGATATCGACAGCTTTCACCGTACCGCAATTGACCTGTCCAAAGTAGACTACAGCGCGGCGGGTCTCAAGGCGGAATTTGACCGAAATGACGTCATTCTTGGCATCGGCATGGGGGTGAGCGAGCAGACGAAGGGTGCCTTCCCCGATTCCAGTTCGCCTAACCCGATGGGTCTGGATCTGGAAGAACAGGTTCCATCGTTTCTAATGGAGTGTGTTGGAATTAATCCGAACAGGCTGGGTGGTAAACAAGCTCAAGACGAACTGGACAGGATCGAAGCCAGATTGCAGTCGCCCGAAGTTGCTGGAATCAAGCTGTATGCTGGATATTATCACCACTATGTGTATGACAAAATCTATACCCCGGTCTATGAGCTGGCGGCAAAATACAATCTGCCTGTGGTCATCCATACCGGAGACACCTACTCCATGAACGGGCTGCTCAAATATTCGCATCCGCTAACGGTGGACGAGCTTGCGTTGCAACAACGAGGTGTAAACTTCATGATCTGTCATCTGGGTGATCCCTGGGTCATGGATGCTGCTGAGGTGGTTGCTAAGAACCCTAATGTGTACGCAG
The DNA here is from genome assembly GCF_003719335.1 of Paenibacillus amylolyticus. Lineage (GTDB taxonomy): Bacteria > Bacillota > Bacilli > Paenibacillales > Paenibacillaceae > Paenibacillus > Paenibacillus amylolyticus_D. The sequence goes on along the minus strand of NZ_RIAS01000001.1, from coordinate 809,284 downwards.
ATTTATCTGGGCTTGTAGTGGGGGATCGCCCTCACTTCGAACGCTTTATGAACGAACCGCTGTTTATGGATCATTTCCGCCGGGCGTTGGTCTACTCGGATCATTATGAGAAAATGTTATTCGGAACTGACTGGCCGCTTGCGCCTATCGATCTGTATGCCGAATTCGTCCGCAGGCTTGTGCCGGAGCAGCACCATGAGAAGGTTTTTTACGAGAACGCATTTGGCCTGTTTCCTCGTATTGGGAAGCGTATTGCGAATCTATAGCCCCCGAACAAGCTCTTGCCATTTTGCGGCAGGAGCTTGTTTTCTTTTTAAATAAGAGAAATTGCTGTTCATTGAGTTCACTACCACCATTCATTCCAATTTGTAATAAATTTAGATCGTTAAAATTTTTTTTGTACAAATGCTCCATTCACTGTCAGATTATTGGATTCATGCCGATATTAAAATATCAAATATTATATGGGTTCATACAAAATCAGGATGGATGGTGGAGGTATTCATGTTTTTTGCAAAAGCAGGACAGCGACTAAGAAATATGTCTTTTCGGGTCAAATTACCATTAATGATCAGTCTTCTCGTGTGTATCGTACTGACCGTAACAGCTGTGCTGTGTTATAAGATAGCTGAAGGCATTACTCAGGATAAAAGTAAAGATGAAATTCATGCGAATTCTGATCGGATTGGAGCAGGGCTGTTTACTTCCTTGCAGTTGTCTAAGCAAGCGGCATTTCTCATGACCAAACATAAGGCCTTTGAACAATTGCTTTCCATACGGAGTGCAAATGAAGGACAGGAAGCAAATGTCTTTTTTGAGGAAAATCAAACTCTAATCAATGAATCTAATGATATCTTAGCCCAAAGCTTGGAAGGCATTGAGGGCGCCGTTGTGCTTATGCTGATTGATAAGAATGGCACGGTAGTCGCAGCGAACGACCCGAAGACCGTAGGCGGAGATCGCGCGGATCGAGGCTACTTTAAGGAAGCGATACAAGGGCGTCAGGTGATCAGTGATGGTATCATTTCCAAAACGCTGGGTACACTTGGCACTGTATTTGCTTCCCCGATGTATGATGAGAATAAGCAAGTAAACGGGGTGCTCATTGCCACGATATCCACTTCATTTTTTGTGAACCAATTGCAGAACGTCAAGATTAACGATGAAGGTAAAGTGATTGTTCTGGATCGGGTGGGTAAAGTGATGTATCACTCGGCAGATGCAAATCTGGCAGGGAAACCGCTGGAAACCGGGGAATACAAGTCTCTTGTAGATTTGCCTCCAAGTAATGAATTACAACAGGGCGAGGTAAGCACGGACGAGAAAGTGGTGTTTTATTCCAAAATTCCGCAATCGGACTGGACGATTATTGTTGAGGATTCCTACGTCGATGTCAATCAGCCTCTAACAAGCATGGCGAATAAAATGTATATCGTTCTGTTCAGCTCCATTGCCTTCTCTGTCATTGTGGGTATTCTACTCTCACGGGTGATGACAAGACCGGTTACATCCATTACCGCACTGTTTAAACAGCTTGCGGGGGGAGACTTGACGGTACAGGCGAAGGAAAAATACAGCGGGGAGTTCAGCGAACTGGCGGATAGCTTCAACACGATGGCTGAAGGGAACAGACAGCTAATCGCCAGTATGAACGCTTCTATTGGTGTTTTGAATAAAAGTACTGCGGAACTGGATAAGTCTGCACAGCAGACAGCTGCATCGATTACCGATACCACTGCCACTGCACTTGAAATATCCCGTGCAATGGAGTCGCAGGCTAACGATACAGAGGCGATCGTGGATCAATTTATGAACGTGGGTAGCAAAATTGTAAATGTCAACGGGATGTCCCAGTCTGTCATGGCTAAGGCTGATGAGATTACGGATGCATTCCGAGATAATCATGAAGTGATCGATGCCCTCATCGCCGTTAATGATCGGAATGAAGCAGAGGTAAATAACATCTCAAAGATTACGGTTCAACTTGCAGCGAGCTCATCCGGTATTCAACAGATCACAAGCACCATTGCCGAGATTGCGAATCAGACTAAACTGCTTGCGCTGAATGCGTCTATTGAAGCGGCACGGGCAGGAGAGCAGGGGCGTGGATTTGCCGTCGTGGCCTCCGAAATACGCAAGCTCGCCGAACAGACAACGGCGCAGTCCGAAGACATTAACCGTATCGTCATGCAGACGATTGAACATGTGGAGCAGAATAACCAGAGTGTACAGGCCATTGAGGCCATTGCCGAGCAGCATAAGAGCAGTGTGATGCAAACGAAGGAAACCTTTAATTTTGCGACGCGAAATATGCAAAATATGATGAATCAGGTGCTGGCGATTGCCTCCGAGATTGAGTCCATTGAACGGGATAAGGACGAAGTCCTTGGCGCTGCACAGAACTTGTCCGCTTCGGGTGAGGAAGTATCTGCATCCATTGAAGAAGTCACCGCAACGATGGAGGAGCAGTCTGGAATGACCGAGCATTTGGCCGAACTTGTGCAGACCATCGATGCTTTGACTAAACAGCTCGCTGAGGAATCGGCACGGTTTAAAACGAGCTAGTAAGGATTGAATGAAGCGAACCTAACTTAATACTTCAATGACTTGTCATTAAACGATTAAACCTCCTATCTATTACAGTAGATTGGGAGGTTTTTTATTCTGGTACCATAAGAATAGTAACAATACCAAGGGATCAAATCTCATTTTTTGACAAACTCCGATACCAGCGTGAAGTTATTGATGAACCCTTCTTTTTGTAAAAAAACAGTCTCAATCTCGTCCGTTTTCATATCATAATAGCGCCAACGAAACTACGGTCAAGGGATATTGAGAGTTATATGGCAAGTCAGTCATTTTATCGAGAGCTTTGGACTGTAAATCATAAGTATATACATTCATTTTCATTCCATCAGTTGAATCTGTCCCATTGACGTATTCGGTATTAGTAATGGAAAGGTATTCACGTTTCTGTGCTTCACCAGGCTTAATTGCTGGTGGAGGGACTTTAATGCTGCTTTCACCACTACTGCATCCTGATATCAACATGAGTGAGATTATGAGTACGAAAATAGCTGGGTATAGAATATAGCGCTTCCTCATCGTTAGTCCTCTTTTCTTTGGTCGTACCGTGTTTAGGGAGTTTGTAAAATAAACGTTACAAGTTGGAGAAGGGTTTGGTTATCAATCAACATAACAATATAAAGAACTTGCTCTGGAATTTGGTTAATAAATAAATTCACCAACAAAACCTCCCTTTCCGCAAAATTGTGGGAGAGGGAGGTTTTTGTTCCTAATCTTCATAAATGCAAACTGACTATTTAATAGACCATTCCGTAGATTCAGACGTTACATTAGCTACATCCCGGAGATCATGTACCTTTACGTTGTTTCCGTAAATCGTCGAATCACTGCTCAGACGGAAGGAAGGGAAGTTATTTTCGGTTTGAAGACGTAAACAGGGTTCAAAGTGAATTTTTTGCTCTTTATTAATCACAAACGGAAGCGAACCTGCCTCAATAGGCACGTCATCACTGTCTCGTTCATTTAAGATCAGAAGTACCGCAATTCCATCACAGCCGCAACCATCGGTATCATAAAACAATTTGAAAAAGCCGGGCCGTTCGCCCAGTTGCTCCATAAGTCGTGCTTCTGCCTGCGGACTCACTTGAATGATCATGGCGTCGTCACACTCCTTTGTTTCCCAATGAATTCGCTTACAACTTAATATATGGACCATAATTGCCGATTAGAAGGTAAAATAATATATAAGGAAAGGGGAGAGCTAATTTGAAAATACGGCGACTAAATGATGATCCCATTGAACATTATGCGTATTGGAATGCGATTCCTGGCGGCGAGGTCATTCAGGCTCAGCTGCCGATCTATCATGGCACATTAGCTGGCTTGCCAGATGGCATCGATGCACTGATTGTCGCTTCAGATTTGCAGGGAATTGTACCTGTAATGGAGAAGGAATCTGATGCCGCCTCTGACACGGGGGCCACGGATAAGCTTTTGGGTGAGATGTTGCCTGCCTATATTCGCCTACTGATGGAGGTGGAATGGCCTGAGCTCGATCCGCATAAGACAGGTGTGCTGTTATGTGGAGATATGTATGCCCTGCGCGGGAAAAGAGGAGCAAGCGGCAATCCGGTTCCCGTCTGGCTTGCCTTCAGGGAAGCCTTCGGCTGGGTTGCAGGCGTCCACGGCAACCACGATATAACCGATGATGCAGACGCTCATCGGTTACACCGCAGCGAGGGCATCCATTGCATGGATGGCCCAGCTGCAATTATCAGCGCTGGCCCCCTACCGGGTGGCCTTGCGCCCCATGCCGCAAGGCTCGGCCAGCTGCGCATCGCGGGCCTTGGCGGCATCATCGGCAGGCCGGACAAGCCGAACCGGCTGCCGGCAGAGCCGTACCTGCAATCCGTGCGCAAGCTGCTGAAGCAGCAGCCGGATTGCTTGCTTTTGCACCAAAGCCCGGGCATCGCCGAGCTTGGGCTTAGGGGTGAACCGCTCATCAGGCAGGCCTTGGAGGCCGGGCCGGATACGCTTGTGTTCAGCGGGCATACCCATTGGGATATGCCTTTGGTTCAACTGAGCAACGGCACACAAGTGGTGAATGCCGACAGCAGGCTGTTTATTTTCACGCGCTAAGCAGTTTATAGAATGAAATGCATTTCATTCGTGATATCTTATCTGGTATGATAAGCAGGTAAATAGAGAAAAAAGGAAGGTTTCCCCCCTATGACATCGATCACCATATATGATATTGCGAAAGAAGCAAATGTATCTGTATCGACCGTCTCCCGGGTGTTGAATGATACGGCTCCGGTTCGTGCCAGCACGCGAGAGAAGATCATGTCGATTATCGAGAAACATCAGTTTCAACCGAACGCTCAGGCACGCAGTCTGATCAAGAAAGAGACGGGAACCATCGCTATCATCTTGCCGGATATCACCAACCCCTTTTTCCCAGAAGTGTTCTGGGGGGCAGAGAATGAAGCACGTGGACTCGGGTATACGTTCTTCTTATGTAACACAGCGGGGGACTCTAATCGTGAGTCCGAATATCTCTCCATTTTGCGGGAGAAACGGGTGGATGGAATTATCTTTCTCGGCGGACGTATTAACTTGCAGGTCTGTCCGGATAATATGGCACAGGAATTGATGGATATGAGCAGGCATATGCCCATTGTGCTGGTCAACGGTAACATTGCCAAGAGTGGACTTCACCGGGTATACACAGATGAGGGAGCCGGAGCAGCTATGGCTGCAGAGCATCTACTTGAGCTGGGGCATCGGGAGATTGCTTTTGTCGGGGGATTGAAGGAGTTATCTACCACGATGGTTAAGGTGAAAGCGGTACAGAAGAAATTACGTGAACATGGGATTGAAATACCGAAAGAACGCCAGCTGTTAGGTGGTTTCTCGATTGACGACGGCAAGCGGGAGATGTCCAAACTTCTGCAGCAGGACAATCCGCCAACGGCAGTGATTTGTGTCAACGACAATAGTGCGATTGGTGCAATTAAATCGACCATTGAGTATGGTTTGTCGATCCCGAAAGATATTTCGATCATCGGTTTTGATGATACACCGCTAGCGAGTGCCGTGATCCCTGAGCTGACAACGATATCCCAGAATACGTATCAACTGGGCAAACAGGCCGTGGATGTGTTGCATGAGCTGATCAATCAAGGCAAACCGAAGAAACAGAATGTATTGGAACCTAGGCTGATTATCCGCCAAAGTACAGGACCTGCCGCCCGGTAGTGGGTCTGGTTCTCAAAAAAAGAAAGCGTTGACATTTCTTTGAAGCGTGAAATATAATGAGGGCGTAAATGAGACCCTTTTCATCCTGTGGAACGGGTTTTAGTTTTCGATCTAATGAAACCCATTTCATGAAATCGGTTTCAAAAAGTTTAACTAACAAGAACAATTTCACAAAAGGAACTACATCAACTTAGAAGATCAATGGATCACGAAAGAAGGAGTCACGATGGCACATCATGAACAGCGTTTCAGGGGCAGACGAGGTTTGGTATTCGCAGGTACAGCTTTGCTTGCCTTGGTGGCGGTAGGAGGAATGGCTATCAATCATTATATGAATTCATCTCCCAAGACACTTGTATTCCAGGAAGATCCGGTGCATCTCAAGCTGGAGCAGTCGTATGATCATTTTGAAGGCTGGGGTACCTCACTGGCTTGGTGGGCGAATGATCTCGGCGGCTGGAAGGATCAAACGAAGGTGGATGAGGTTATGGATCTGATATTTGACCCTGCCAAAGGTTTGGGACTGAACATCGTTCGTTACAATATTGGCGGCGAAGAGAACCCGGAGATGAACGCGCTTCGTCCAGGCGGTGACATTCCAGGCTTTCAGCCTGAGCCAGGCAAGTGGGACTGGGAAGCGGATGCGGGTCAGCGTTCCGTACTGCAGGGTGCGATCAAACGCGGAGTCAACATCACGGAGGCCTTCTCCAACTCACCTCCGTATTGGATGACAATTAGTGGTTCGGTCACTGGTTCTGAGGATGGCGGTAATAATCTGCGTGAAGATCAGTATGATGCGTTCGCCGACTATTTGACTGAAGTGGTGAAGCATTATCGGGATACGTGGGGCATTACATTTCGTTCCCTTGATCCGCTGAATGAACCTTCTGCCAACTGGTGGAAAAAGGGCAATCAGCAGGAAGGCAGTCATTTCAGTACGGATAAACAGGCCGAGATTATTAAGAAAACGGCCGCTTCGCTCCAAAGCAAAGGACTGGATGGTACGGTAATCAGTGCCGCGGACGACAACAGCATCGATGAGACCGTATTTAATTTCAGCTTGTATGACCAGGACACGATTGATGCGGTGCAACAGATCAATACCCATTCGTATAACGGCAGCAAAATGGAAGAACTGCGTGCAATGGCTGGTAAACTCGGCAAAAAGCTGTGGATGTCCGAATATGGCACCGGCGGCAGCGAGCCGCATAACCATGAGGACATGACCGCGGTGCAGGAGCTGGCAGACCGTATCATGTTTGATCTCAAAATCATGCAGCCGTCTGCTTGGGTATACTGGCAGGCTGTTGAAGACGAAGGAGCGAATAACAACTGGGGCTTCATTCATGCGAATTTTAACGGTGATGAACAATACGAGATGACCAAGCAATATTACGGCATGGCCCAGTTCACGAAGTACATTCGTCCAGGTGCGGTTATTATTCCGACAGATGAAGGCAGAACACTTGCGGCTTATGATGCCAAGGCACAGCGGCTCGTACTGGTGATTCGGAATGAGCTGTCAGCGGAAAACAAAGCATTTGACCTGACTGGCTGGGATGTTGCCAAAACAGGCTCGGCCCAGGTGTACCAGACATCACCGGAACTCAATATGGAGAAGCTGGAGGATATCCCGGTATACGCCAACGGCATTGAAGTGCCAACCGCAGATAACTCCATCACTACTGTCGTGCTTGAAGGTGTTATGCCATCTGCAGAGTAATAGCACAGAATAACAGCGATCTGCAAGTTATTCTGGCATCGGAGTGATCCGTGTAAATTCGCAGTTCAATAGAGAGCGTTCTTTATTCATAAAAAGAGAAGGAGGGAATTACGTTGATAGAACCAACATCCCTTTTGTTTCAGGAACAAGAGAATAACAAACTTAGCAGCAAGGATGATGTTCAAACGGAGCTGACGTATGATGCACGCAGCTTTTATCTAAACGGTGAACGTATCTTCCTGAACAGTGCGACCATTCATTATTTCCGTATGCCCAAGGAAGAATGGCGTGATGTACTAATGAAGGCCAAGCTGGCAGGCATGAACTGCATTGATACCTATTTTGCATGGAACGTGCACGAACCGGAGGAGGGACAATGGTCCTTCGAAGGAGATAACGACTGCGGTGCATTTCTCGATCTATGTGCAGAGCTGGGCATGTGGGTTATTGCGCGTCCAGGACCGTTTATCTGCGCGGAATGGGATTTCGGCGGCTTTCCATACTGGTTGGGTATGAAGGAGGGCGTAAAATTCCGTGAAAATAACGAAACGTACCTTTATTATGTGCAGCTTTACTTTGATCAGATCATCCCGCTGATTCGCAAGCGTCAGTTGTCTGCCGGAGGTACGGTAATCCTCGTCCAGGTCGAAAATGAGTACGGTTATCTGATGGATGATGAAGCCGCAAGCCCACATATGAAAATGCTTAGGGACGGGATACTGGAACGTGGGATAGACGTCCCGCTTATTACTTGTGTTGGCGGAGCGGAAGGAACGATTGAGGGAGCGAACTTCTGGTCTGGCGCGGATGGACATTATGCCAACTTACGAACGAAACAGCCAGACACACCGAAAATCGTTACTGAATTCTGGACCGGCTGGTTTGAAAATTGGGGAGGACCTTCGGCAATCCAGAAGACGGCATCTCTGCTGGATCGAAGAATCATGGAAATTCTGAGAGCAGGATATAGCGGGATCAGTTATTACATGTTCTATGGGGGAACTAATTTCGGCGGATATGGTGGAAGAACGCTGGGTGACAGCGATATTTTCATGATCACATCGTATGATTACGATGCTCCGCTAAGTGAATATGGACGCGTTACGCCGAAATATGCAGTGACGAAAACCCTCTCTTATTTTGTGCGTGCGTTTGGATCACTGCTGATGGAATCTGAGGAAATTGCTGCTGAACAGATTCAGGTTCGGCACCCGGGCGGCATTTCTGTGCGCGGGAGGAAGGCGGGGGAAGAAAAAATCTGGTTCGTGGAGAGTCACAAGGATGAGCGTGAGACGGTGAACGTTACGCTTGAGGAAGGCCGTACGTTGCCGATATCGATTCATCCTGGACAGATTGTTCCTTTGCTTGATCGCGTGCAAATTGCAGAACAAGTGTACCTTACCGCAGGAGCTTTAATAACTGGTAATGAGATGATTAATGGAGAACTGACGTTGTTCATCACAGCTGACAGAGGACAACGCTCGGTGATTGAGCTGGAACTGGGTACAAAGGGGAATGCGATAGCAGGAGGTTTTCTCCTGAAAGAAAGCACGATGCAAGTGCTAATTGAAGAGGATGCGGGGAGAAATGCATATCGTTTTGACGTGTTTCATTTTCAGGAGCCAGGCATGATGCGTTTCGAAGCGAGTGGTACCGCCATCCGTTTCATCATCCTGGATCGTGACACGATGAACCGCACATGGCGTGTGGAAACGGCTGATGGCCAAAGCTTGCGTTATGCCATCGGTTTTGACGATGTGGATGTCACGGCGTCCGGTCAAGTGCAGGGAATGGTCTCTGATCCTGAGCGTACAATGATGTTGCTGGGCGACTGGCGAGATGGCGAACGGACACAGACTGGACGTGAGTTTTTTAATCAAAAAGTGAAGGCACATACTGAATCGGCGTCTATTGCAGTTAAAGATCAGCCTGCTTGGGTGGTTTCCACTGCGCCGCTGGCTCCGGTGTTGTCTAAATCTCCTGACTTCTCCCGTGTTACATTAACGGCAAAGCAACGTTCAGCGAGCGGGTATCCGATGGATTTTTCGGAGTACGGTCAGGACTTTGGCTATCTGCTGTATGAATGTGATTTCGACAGTGCGGTGGGTGGAATGATGAATCTCGTGCTGCCCAAAATACAAGATACTGCGAGAATTATTGTAAACGGTGCCGAGCAAGCACTTGTGCGTCAGGTCGGTGCTGCAGTTGTTCCCGTTCAGATAATTCAGGGGCAGAATAACTTGCAAATGCTTGTACAGCATATGGGCCGACTGAACTTTTCACCGTATCTTGGGGAACGTAAAGGTGTGGCTGGACCGGTGTACCTTGGTGGGCAAGTACAGGATATTCGCCGGAATTGGCATATGGAGTCAGAGACAGGGAAAGAAGGAGGAACAGGAACAGGAACAGGAACAGGAACAGGTACAGGTACAGGTACAGGTACAGGTACAGGTACTATTCATTTGGACGAAGTCAACTCGATTCAAGGAGGAACGGTGCTCCGTCGCAGCTTTACGCTGGATGGTATGGATCGGGCAGTGCTTGTGGGGGCCTTGAGCAAAGGTTTGCGTATTAACGGCATTGAAATTCCGATGCCTGCTTATCAGGACTGGTTTGCGTTCCAGACGCTGGATCTATCCAGCTACGTTAAGCCTGGAGTTGCAAATACGCTTGAGATGCCATATAGTCGGTCACCACTCACTCGGCTTGAGCTGATTACTTATCTGCATGAGGGTGAGCTTCAGGATTGGCGAATGGCTGGTACGGATGCGCTACTTCCTGCGTCATGGGAGTCATATGATCTCACAGAGGATACACCAGGAGTGACTTCACCGGGCGCTTCATACGGTCAGCCGGTATGGTATCGTTGGCGTTTTGCCAAACCTGTCACAGCCGGACATCACAAAGTAAACCTGATGCTTCGCTTGACGGGCATGAGCAAGGGATCGATCCATGTGAATGGCCATCATCTGGGTCGATACTGGCAGATTGGACCACAGGAGGATTACAAAATTCCTTTTGCCTGGCTGAAGGAAGAGAATGAACTGCTCATTTTTGATGAAGAAGGCAGAACACCGGAACGGGTACGATTGCTACTGGACGAGATGTCACGATATCCGTGGATCACAGTGGGGAAACAGAAATAGCAACTAAAAACAGCAACTTAAAATAGCTTGTAGAGATAAAAGAAAAAATAAAAGTGAAATATAGAAGCAAGAATAGAATTAAAAATTAGAAGTCTATTAAAAGCCATTGCATCTAGGATGTATGTAATAGAGCAAGTATAAATAACATTAGATAGCGATAACCCTAGGAGTTAGCAATAGCCTTAGACCGTAGGAAATTTCCCCTCATTCTTATATAGACCTGAATCATTGAGGAGAGTTTGGTATAGATAGCGACTCTTGTTTCAAACTGGTTTTATAGGAGAATGAGGGGATTTATACGAATTCATAAAGAAAGAAAAGTAGCAGCGCTTCATCTCTATGTTCAAGAGAGAGACCAATGTCACGTTTTGTAAGCGTATACATAAGGCGGATATATCTGTAAAGGGGGTGATGTTTCATGTAAATGGGACGGGAGCAGATGCCGCAAGGTGCTTCTTGGCAAGAGGAAGTATGTTTAAGCACACACTTCGTTCAGACAGAAGGCAGTCCAATATGATCTTATGCAAGATAAGGAGTTGGGTTCATGTTAAGTAAAAGGAAAGGCAGGGCACAGCGATGGGGCAGACATAAGGCTGTACTCCTACTCACGTTAGGATTGTTGATGATATTCACGGTCACATTCCCGAATACGGTGAAAGCAACAACCAGTGTGTATACGATGACGGCCTTTACGAACACAAGCGAGTCCAACATGTATATCTATGAGTCATATAACGCGAAACATTACGGTTTGCTGAAAGGTCCAGCGTATACCCCACCTGCGGCGGACTTGATTCGCGATCCCAGCATCATGAAGCACACGGATGGTTTGTACTATGTGGTGTACACCACAAACTGGTCAGGCAATACGATTGGCATCGCGTCCAGCCCTGACAAGATGAACTGGACGTTTGTCCGCAACATTACGCTGTCTACCACAACCCCGATCGCCCATGCCTGGGCACCGGAATGGTTCAAAGACACGAGCGGCAGTGTGAGCATCATCGTATCCCTCTCTCCTGGCAATTATCAGAACTTCAAGCCACATGTCATCACCGCATCCGGAAGCAATATGGCATCCACACCGTGGTCTGCACCTGCGGTGCTTACAGGACTTGCTCCCAACTATATTGACACCTTTGTAGTAAAGACAGGATCGACCTATCACGCGTTTACGAAGAACGAAACGACCAAATACATTGAATATGCCACGTCCAACTCGCTGAAAGGGCCATACACGTTTAAAGGCACAGGTAATTGGGCCGGCTGGGGTTCCGGGGTAGAAGGGCCGGCATTGATCCAACTGGATAACGGTTCCTGGCGAATTTATTTTGATGGGTATGCAGATCACAAATATTATTACAGCGACTCGGGGGACCACTTTCAGAGCTGGAGTGGCAAACAGGAAATCGCGGGTTTATCCGGTATGGTTCGCCATATGACGGTGCTGAAAGAGTCCGGTCAGCCGGGGGATATTCGTAAGCTGGAATCGTTTAACGTACTGGGTAGTTTCATTCGCCACTTCAACTATCAAGCTCGGATTGATGCCAGCGTGAGTCCGGTAGAAGATGCTGAGTTTCGTATCGTTCCTGGTCTGGCGAATGCGATGGGCATCTCGTTTGAAGCGATGAATTATCCTGGTTATTTCCTGCGCAATAATAATGGTAATGTCGTGCTGGTTAAAAATGACGGCAGTGCTGCGTTCCGCAATGATGCGACGTTCAAACGGGTCAAAGGGCTGGCGAATGCAAGCTGGACTTCGTATACCTTATTTAACAATCCGAATCTGTATCTGAGACACTACGATCAAGTGTTACGATTGCAACCTGTTGTCACGGCTCTGGATAAATCCGATGCAACTTTCCGGGAGATCACTCCATAGCTCTTGGCAAGTGTCGAGACTCAGCAGACGATTTCGGTTTTAATCGTAATGGATTGTACCCGAATGTTTTTACCCAATGACTTATCTAAAAATGTCTAAGGAGTGAAGTAGATGAAGTGGTTGAAACGAGTGAGTGCGGTGCTGCTAAGTGGAACACTGCTGGTCGGAAGCTTGGGTTCAGGGTCCGAAGTATCGGCTGCTGGAGCTTATACGGCTGTGGCTGATCCATCGAAACAATATCAGACGGTGGAAGGTTGGGGAACATCGCTGGCTTGGTGGGGCAAGGTCGTTGGTGAATATTCAAATCGGGATGAATATGTGGAGAAAATGTTTAATCCTGCGACAGGAATTGGCATGAACATTCTGAGATATAACATCGGAGGCGGGGATGATCCTTCATCCAATGTCCTTGAATATCGTAAAGCGGTTCCTGGTTTTCAACCTACTCCAGGCGTATACGACTGGACTGCCGACGCAAATCAGCGTTATATGTTGCAAGCTGCCAAGGCACAAGGGGTCAACATCATTGAAGCTTTTGCTAACTCCGCACCTTACTGGATGACGATCAGTGGCAGTGTCTCGGGTGCGGCGAATGGCGGTAATAACCTCAAGCCGGATTATTATGATGATTTTGCTGATTATTTGACGGAGGTTGTGAAGCATTTCCGGGATCATTGGGGCATTACATTTGATACGGTGACCCCACTGAATGAACCCATCTCGAATTGGTGGAAGCAAGGGAATGATCAGGAAGGCATGCACTTCGGCCTTGCTGAGCAGAATTCGATTCTAAGTCAGGTTCAGGCATCTTTGATTGCCAAAGGACTAACCACCAAGCTGAGTGCACCGGAAGAAAACAATCTGGATGATACCAACACCTCCTATAAAAGCTACAGTAATGCCGTCCAGTCAGCGATCAGCCAGATTAATACACATACGTATAATGGCAGCAACCGAACGGCACTGCGTAATACGGCAGCATCTGCAGGCAAACATCTATGGACATCCGAATACGGAGATGGGGATGCAAGTGGTCTTACCATGTCACGTATCATTCTGAAGGATATGCGTAACATGGGTGCTACGGCTTGGGTGTACTGGCAGGCCGTAGATAGTGCGGAAGGCTGGGGATTTTTCAAAAACGTGCTGAACAATACGAAAACGACCAGTTATACCGTAAATCAGAAATACTATGTCATGGGAAATTACAGCAAATTTATTCGTCCGGGTTATAAAATCATCGGCATGAGTGATGCGAATACACTTGCGGCGTATGATGCAACCTCCGGCAAAGTGGTATTGGTTACGACAAACTCGGAATCTACCGATACTTCGGTAACCTATGATTTGAGCCGCTTCTCAAGTGTAGGTTCGTCCGTACAAGTGTACCGCACTTCGGCAACGGAGAAATTACAACAGCTTACGAACATATCAGTTCAAAACAAAAAGTTTACAACGACGGCTAAAGCGAATTCGGTAACCACTTATGTGATCTCTGGCGCATCCTACAGTGGCAGCACAGGGTATGAAGCAGGGGCTATTTACAAGCTTGTTAACCGTAACAGCGGCCTTGTATTGGATGTGAATGGTGCTTCATCAGCCGGAGGAGCGACCATTATTCAATGGAGTGATAACGGAGCGGCCAATCAGCAATGGAAGCTGGAGCCTGCAGGTAACGGGTATTACAACATTCGGAACGTTGGCAGCGGACTGTTGCTTGATGTCAATTCCGGTTCCACACAGGGCGGAGCATCGCTGATTCAGTGGCAGGCTAACGGAGGTTATAACCAGCAGTGGCTGCCGATTGATGTAGGCGGATATGTCGTTTTGGCGAATCGTAACAGCGGTCTTACTGTCGATATTAATCAAGGATCGATGAACGCAGGAGCGTCCACCATCCAGTGGGAGGATAACGGCGGAGCGAATCAACAATGGAGTTTAGTTAAGGTGAACTAGAATATGATCTCCCCGGTAATAGCATGATGAATGAGGAACAGCTTGCTCATAGCAGGCTGTTTTTCATTTGAGAGGATTTACTGGAATAGCAATTGCGGGATTGGACAACTAATCCCCATACTGTGCAGTCATGGCTTGTAACTTGGTGCGAATCTGGTCACGAACCTGAGGAGGATGTGTCACATGGGCATCGGTTCCCAGGCTGAGAAAGAAACTGACCACCCATGGAGTATAACTCGTGGCCATCTGAGCGTGGATTGTTCCTGAGCCATCTTCGTTAACCTTTATGTACTGCGATAACCACACATCAGATTGACATCTTCGGACGCCTTCTGGTGACAGTAACACCTTAAGCTCCAGTGGAGTTTCCTCATCATTTCTCATGATCCATCCTTGTATGTTCTCTCCAGTCAGGTCTACTTTTTGGCTTTGATCCACTGCACGGAAACAATAGGCCCTGCAATACCATAAACCATTCATCGTATCCAGCCCAAGAGGTTGAATCAATCGTTCCTGCGCTGCGCTTGCTTCATAGCAAATCTGTATGATTCTCTGTTCTAAAGCCGCCTCCAATAGATCCTTCAAGTAAGGAACATCGAGTTCATGCGGGGGTACCCAGAAGGTGAGTCTTTGTTGCATGCATTCAATTTTACGTTCAAGGTCACTAGATAAATAATGAAAAAATTTGCGTAACGCACTTTGTACTTCATTGTTAAAAGGAAGGGATTTATAGTTCTGTAAAGATTGAGCGGCAAAAAACAAAGCCATAGCTTCATGCTCGGAAAAACTGATGGGTGGGAGCACCTTTTCTCGTAAAACACGATAACCACCATGAGGACCAACTTCGGAATAAAGGGGGATGCCCAGCTCGCTTAATTCCCCAAAATCTCGAATCATGGTTCGGCGTGATACTCCGCACTCATCAGCCAATATGGAATCGCACAGCGACAAGAGCAGATTCCATTGTTGAAAAAGGAGCAGTACTCACATCTACGGCAGCTGAAGCGATTCGTGCTAGTCAAATATCGATTATCTGTGTGTCTGATTACAAGACTTCATATGAAGTACTGGATGTAGAAGACGTACATGCGGCCTTGTCGGGACGAGTGCTCATCCAACTTACTACAGGAAGCCCTGAACAGGCCCAAAAGCAGGAAATCTGGGCAAACACCCATGGTGCTGCATATATAGATGGAGCAATAGCGGCTGCCCCTACCCAGATCGGTAGATCTCATGCGACCATTTTCACTTCTGGATCGATGGAAGCTTTTGATAAAGTAAAGCCGGTTCTCCGTGAACTAGCAGGTCATGTTCCTTATTACGGAGAACAAGTTAGTGCGGCTGCTTCAATTGACCTGGCATTCCTGTCTTATCTGTTTGGGTCATATCTTGGATTCTTCCACGCATCACGAATTCTTGAGTCCGATAAATGGAAGAAATTTCGCATGTAAAGGAGAATACGTATGAATATATTATTTGAATTTGACACGTTTCCGCAAATAGAAACAGAGCGATTTGTGCTCCGTGCAGTAACAGATAGTGACAGTGGAGATCTACTGGCACTGTACTCAGATGAGACGGTTGTCGAATATATGCCTCTCGATCCCTTCGAATCCGAACAGGATGCCCTTGACGAGATGAGCTGGTATAGGAAGATTTTCAAGGAACAAACGGGTTTACGCTGGATGATCGAAGATAAACAGTCTCATCGAGTCATTGGAACGTGCGGATATCTGGGGTATGAAGAGGAACATCATCGCGCAGAGATCGGTTATGATCTGCTCTCATCGTGCTGGGGCAAAGGTGTGATGACAGAAGTTGCGCGTGCTGTGCTGGAATTCGGATTCAACCAGTTGCAATTGAACAAAATTGAAGCGAAGGTGGACCCGGGGAATGAGGCGTCCATTCGTTTACTGCACAAGCTTGGTTTCCAGCAGGAAGGTCTGCTGAGGCAGCATGAGTTTGAGAAGGGCAGATATGTTGATCTCGCTGTTTTCTCGAAGCTACAGAGTGACAACTAGCCCTTGTCTTCCTCCTCCAACTTCATTTCCATGCTCATTTCCCATCTCAGTCCTCGTGCCCAACATGTGATGTCTTGTCCCGTGAATTAGGCTCATGTTATATTGGAGAGATGTGAGGGGATGAGAATATGAAGCTGGTGTCCTGGAATGTGAATGGACTTCGAGCGTGTGTGAATAAAGGATTTATGGATTATTATCAACAAAGCGAGGCCGATATTTTCTGTCTTCAGGAGACGAAATTACAGGCTGGACAGATCGAGATGGATTTGGGCGAAGACGTCTATCAGTATTGGAACTATGCGATCAAAAAAGGATACTCCGGTACGGCTGTATTCAGCCGCATCAAGCCATTGTCTGTGTATTACGGTATGGAAGAGGACAGTGAGCCGGAAGGCCGAATGATTACGCTGGAGTATGATGCCTTTTATCTGATTAATGTATATACACCTAATGCCAAACGTGATCTGACCCGGCTGCCTTACCGTCTGGAGTGGGAAGACCGATTCCGTTCCTATGTCCTGCAATTGGAGCAGACGAAGCCTGTAATCATCTGTGGGGATCTGAACGTGGCTCATCAAGAGATTGACTTGAAAAACCCGAAGCCGAACATGGGCAACTCCGGATTTACGGATGAGGAGCGCGGCAAGATGAACGACCTGCTTGCATCAGGATATGTGGACAGTTTCCGTCATTTGCATCCAGATCAAACCGATGTGTACAGCTGGTGGTCGTATATGCCTAAGGTTAGAGAGCGGAACGTGGGCTGGCGCATTGATTATTTTCTCGTGTCTAATCAGCTCGCTCCGCGTGTTGCCGATGCCTATATCGACTGTCACGTCATGGGCAGTGATCATTGCCCTGTGGGTGTTAAGCTGGAACTGTAAAACAGTAAGTGAATAAGCAAGCAGAACCTGACAACCGTTTGTATCCCGAAAAAGGGATGCAGGCGGTTTTTTACGTCATACTGTGCCTCAGAGGTAGGGGAGAGGAACTGGACTTTGGTAGGGGAAAGGACTGGACTCCGGATTGTTTCAATCCCGCCATTTCTTGGGTACGATTGAAGCATACATATATTATAAGTTGATGATTCATTGATACAGAGCGGAGAATAAAAGCATGGGACTATCCCGTGTGAAAAATATGAAATAGTTCAAGCAGTTCAATCGTAAACAACCTGTATATAGAAGGAGGAGGGTTGTATGAAAAAGCTCAAAGTCATCACCCGATTCCTATCGATTCTTGCAATAAGCTGCCTGTTATCCTTGACGGTGTTATCGTTGTCGGTCATCTGGATTGACATACCGTAGAAGCGTACACGTTATTCAGCAGACAAGGGAGTTCGACTAAACGAAGGAGGGATGTGCAAGGTGCATATAAGCGTTCTTCTGAAGTACGAATGTGATTTTGAAGAATGACAACATAAAACAACTAAAAGGAGTGATTTTAATGGCGAAAAAGAAAAAAGTTCTGCTGGCCTGCGCTGCGCTGGCTATGATGGTGGCATTAAGTGCGTGCAGCAGTGCTGCTGACCAGCCCAAAGGTGAATCTGAGAAGGTAAATAGCGAGGCAACATCTGGAACCTCCAAGCCAGCTGTCACAGAAAATACAAACGAAGCTGCGACAAATACAGATACAGAAGCCTCATCCACGCCGGCAACTTCGGAAACATCTGCAAGTAAAGGTGAAAGTAGTACGGCGGAAGGCATGCCGGAGTACTTGCCTAAAGATTTCCCATTACCAGACGATGCAAAAATTACTACAGCGACTTCCGGAGAGGATGAAGGGAAGAAGTCAGCCATGATGATCTTCACCACGGAACAGGACATGAAGACGGTATCGAAGCTGTACAAAGATTATTTTACAGACAAGAAACTGGCAGACTCAGGACAGCTGATTGATGAAAAAAATATTGTTATTCAAGGGACTGAACCGGACACGAAGCAACATTGGTCTTTGATCGGTGGAGCACTGTCGAGTCAGGAAGGTGTCGTTGAACTCACGTTAACCTGGTCCGAATCGTAAAAAGTTGCCGCCTGAATGTCAAAGCTTTCTTTGATAAAATAGAATCTTTATACATGGAATTGTTTATTTACCCATACCTTGTGGCAGTACAGCGTTAAAGCTGTCCCTCTGCAAGGTATTTTTGATTTGCATCTGGAAACCTGACAAGTTACATGGTATGTTATATCCTTAGATAGACTTATAGACAAAAAGATTCAGACAGGGAGAGGATTAAATATGATTAAAGTTGGTATCGTAGGTTACGGTAACTTGGGTAAAGGTGTTGAGAAAGCAATTGCACAGAATGATGATCTGGAGCTGATTGCCGTATTTACACGTCGTAATCCAGAGCAAATGGTGGCTGAAGGTACAGAAGTTCGCTTTGAGCATATCTCTGCGGCTGAGCAGTACATAGGCAAAATCGATGTCATGATTTTGTGTGGGGGGTCTGCAACCGATTTGCCGGAGCAGACACCTGTCATCGCCAAGCTGTTTAATACGGTAGATAGCTTCGATACCCACGCGAAGATTCCGGAGTTCTATGAAGCGGTGAATGCGGCGGCTGAGCAAGGTGGGCATGTAAGTGTGATCTCAACAGGCTGGGATCCGGGCTTGTTCTCGATGAATCGTCTGCTGGCACAATCTATTTTGCCGGAAGGGAAAGAGTATACGTTCTGGGGCAAAGGAGTTAGTCAGGGTCACTCCGATGCCATTCGTCGTGTACCCGGCGTGAAAGCTGGTGTTCAGTATACGGTTCCTGTAGAAGAAGTGATTGATCGCATTCGTTCAGGCGAGACACCGGAACTGTCGACACGCGAGAAACATCTGCGTCAGTGTTATGTTGTGGCAGAAGAGGGTGCGAACCAAGATGAGATTCGTGAAACGATTGTGAATATGCCTAACTATTTCTCGGACTACGATACGACAGTTACCTTCATCAGTGAAGAAGAATTGAAATCCGAGCATGCAGGTATGCCACATGGCGGTTTCGTAATTCGCAGCGGAATTACAGGTAACGGGCAGAAACAAATTATCGAATTCGGTCTGAAGCTGGACAGCAATCCGGAGTTTACCGCGAGTGTACTTGTGGCATATGCCCGTGCAGCACAGCGTTTGAGTAAGGAAGGACACAAAGGCGCGAAGACGGTATTTGATATTCCGCTGGGTCACCTTTCTCCAAAATCCGCTGCGGATCTCCGTCGTGATCTGCTGTAATCTTAGTTAGTTCGGTAAGTAGTCTTGGAAAAATAGCTCGTCCTTCGGTGGAAGGACGAGCTATTTACATTGCGCACCTTTAGCGCCAATGAGAGGGTTTGTTCAAATGACTGGGGAGCAAGGTGCGGGCATCTCCCATGGCCGCGTTCAGCTGAGCCTGCGTCAAGAAGATAGCACCGCGGAGATCGGCTCCGCCTAGCTCTGTATCCCGCAAGTCTGCACCAATCCAATCGGCGTTTCGTGCATCGGCGTTACGCAGGTTCGCTGCAATCATAAGTGCGCCCCGGAAGCTTGCGCCTCTCAGGTCTGCTCCTTGCAGATTAGCCCCCAGAAAATCCATGCCACTGCGTTTCTTGCCTTTGGGCTTTCCTTTTGCTTTTGTAGATGCTGGGGCACTGTTACGTACGATTTCACTAGCCTGAATTAGTAGTGTATTCACAGTTGCTCGATGGCTCGTGATGTCCAACTGCAGCAGAGCTGCCGGTTCCAGATCACTCAAACGCGCTACATCTGGATAGACTTTTTCAAGTGAGGCATGCAGCGAAGACGTATCGGGCCGCATCATAACCTCTCTCATATAACTGATCAACTCATGAATTTGACGCAGTACAGGCAGGCAATCATACATTTCACGGGCCGTTTCGGGATGGTTACGCCAGCTTCTGTCCGCATACGTCACTTGTGATAGCTTCTGACCTGCACCAAAACAATCATACACGGTGCAACCTTTGAAACCCTTCTGTCGAAGCTGGGTGTGGATACCACATCGATAGTCCTCCTGCAGATTGGGGCAAGGTGTACCGCTGGACTTGTCAAAAGCAAAGTCCGAGGATTTGCCATAAGGCAGGGCCACACAACATAATCCGTAACACTGCTCGCAGTCTGCTTGCAGATGAGGACGTTCAATGTGGTTTAAAGAATGGTTAGACAACATACACACTTCCTTATCATAATAAGAACCTGCTGATCTCAAATGTAACGATAAAATCATGTCATGTTCACTTTACCATTGTAAGGAAGTCACTTCAATGAAATGGATACCCTCTATATATGCCTGGTTCAAATAAACATACAAAGAAGTGCATTATGTTAAAATGTGAAAAGAGTATGATGAATAAGAGAACATATGGACGGACCAAGAATGGAGCTAGCAGAACATGGATGAATTCAAGATACGTCAAGCTACCCAGGAAGATCGGGAGCAACTGGCCAATTTACGAGCCTTGGTGCTGTATGATGATTTGACGCGTTTGGGGCGTTATGATGAGATTCGCGTGAGGGAGCGTTTCCGAAATACGTTCCAGCCGGAACATACACAAGTGTTGGAGCTGGAAGGTGCTTTAATTGGATGTGTGTCATTAAAACCGGCAGATGGAGAGTTTTTGCTGGAGCACTTCTACATTGATCAGGACTATCAGGGCAGGAAACTAGGTACAAAGGTGCTTAACATGTTGCTCGAACAGGAATCAGTCAAGGGTAGACGTGTGACGTTAAACGTGTTGAAAGGAAGTCCGGCGAAGCGTTTATACGAACGATTTGGCTTTACGGTGGATGATGAAGATGAAGTAGATGTGTTCATGTCTAGAGCTTATCAAGGGATCGAAACCTCCAATAGTTGAGTATATTGCACGATAAAAAAAGAAGCCTCTTCTCTGCATGGCCGCTAAACGACCATTGCATGAGAAGGTAAGGCTTCTTTTGTATGAACCATTAAAAATGCGGTAAAAAAAGAATTACACGACGCCTTGGGCAATCATCGAATCCGCTACTTTGAGGAAACCAGCAATGTTTGCTCCAGCAAGCAAGTTGCCTTCGCAGCCGTATTCTTCAGCCGCTTCTACGCAGCTTTTATAAATATTTTTCATAATGTCATGCAGTTTGGCATCGACTTCTTCAAATGTCCAGGACAACCGCATGCTGTTCTGTGACATTTCAAGAGCGGACACGGCTACACCGCCGGCGTTCGCAGCTTTTGCAGGGCCAAACAGCACGTTAGCGCCAAGGAATACATCAATGGCAGCCAGTGTGGACGGCATATTCGCGCCTTCACCAATGGCTTTGACACCGCCTTGAACCAGAAGGGTCGCTGCTTGCTCGTCGATTTCGTTTTGCGTTGCACACGGCAGTGCGATATCACAAGGGATAGACCAGATGCCCTCGAAACCTTCGGTATACGTCGCATGCGGGTGTTCTTTGACGTATTCGCTGATCCGCAGACGCTCAACCTCTTTCAGGCGTTTTACCGTATCCAGATTAATGCCTTGCGGATCATGTATGTAACCGCCAGAGTCACTGCAAGCCACAACGCGAGCACCAAGCTCTTGGGCCTTCTCGATGGCATAGATGGATACATTGCCGGAACCGGAGACAACAACGGTGCTGTCCTTGAAGCTAAGTCCTTTGGAGGCAAGCATTTCATTAACAAAGTATACGCAGCCATAGCCCGTTGCTTCTTTACGTGCGAGACTTCCGCCGTACAACAGACCTTTGCCTGTCAGTACACCTGCTTCATGACCGCCACGAATGCGTTTGTACTGACCAAACATATAACCAATTTCCCGAGCGCCCACACCAATGTCACCCGCAGGTACGTCTGCGTCCGGACCGATGTATTTGTACAGCTCTGTCATGAAGCTTTGCGTGAAACGCATCACTTCCTGATCCGATTTTCCTTTTGGATCAAAGTCAGACCCGCCCTTACCGCCGCCGATTGGCAGGCCAGTCAGTGCATTTTTGAAAATTTGTTCAAAGCCCAAAAACTTGATAATGCCCGAGTATACGGATGGGTGGAAACGAAGTCCGCCTTTGTAGGGGCCAATCGCGCTGTTGAATTGTACACGGAAACCGCGATTCACCTGAACTTTACCCTGATCATCGACCCAAGGCACACGGAACGTGATGACCCGTTCTGGCTCAACAAGTTGCTCTAGCAGACTGTGGTTTCTGTATTTGGGATGTGCTTCGATGACGGGGATCAGTGAATCCAGGATTTCCTTAACAGCCTGATGAAATTCATTCTCGTTCGGGTTTCTCGCGATAACTGACTCATAGACGGAATGAACATATGCTGCTGCAGTAGTAGCTTGAGATGACGTTGAACTTTCTTTAGTAATCGTGGACACTTTTTCAATGCACTCCTTTATCGTGTTAAAGTCTCTAGATACCTATTTGTATAAATTGCATAAAAGTTTGTAGTTAAATATACAGGAAAGGAAATAAAAATACGAGACAAAAATCCATAAAATGTTTTTTATGAGGCAATTAAAATGTTCTATAGATCTATCATTAAATGTAAAGAATATCGTGAAACGTTGGATAATATACCCAAAGTATAGAATTAAAACCCAAGTTAGCGGAATTGATTGGATTAATAATTTCATTTTGGTAAGATGGTAAGAGGGGCTCGTAATTCGGGCCCTTTTATTATAAGAAGGAGGACAACAGGATGATGAAGAGTAACAACAAGCGAATCAACGTGGAGAACAAGGCGTGCATAGGAGGTGAGATCTACTATGAACCGTAGGACTCCACTTGACAATTGCAGAGAAATGCTGGTGAGTCAGCTGTTGACCTTGGGCGAAGAGAAAAGAACTTTTCTTGACGCTTATTTTGACGTGCGTAATCCCGAGCGCATACAGCTGGATAAACAATTGACAGCCTATACAGACCGAATAGAGCAATTACTTGCTGGTCCGGATGAGCTGTTAAATTCCGTTGTGCTGATCGGTAGTCAGATTGAACTGGAATACGTTGATTTTCATACATGTGACACTTTAACCGTGGTTATGCCAGAGGAAGCAAATCCGGATGAGGGACTGATTTCATTCCTTTCGCCTGTGGGACGTCAACTGCTGCTTGGGGAAAAAGGAGAAATGCGAGCCATCTCTACGCCTTCGGGTTCCATGAGAATACGAATAGCAAGCATCGGATGGGCTTCGCAGCAGAACATAGAGCAGGAGCAACAACCGGAGCATTTGGATGAGCCGAGTGGAAATACGCTGCAAGGTTTGTCTCGGGGAGGTGCGAATCATGCACTTTAAAGAAACGGATCTGCCCGGCATTGGACGTAAATATTGGCTACACACCCGTAGCGGAGAGCACCTAGTCATTGTGGTTCATAACGATGAGCGGCGTGATTTGTTTCATATGGAATCCGGAGATCAAGCGGAAGAGCTTGGCGATATGGTCTCATTGGTGACGCTTGATGATGATGAAGCAAGAGCTGTAGCAGCTATTGTCGGCGGTATGACATATAAACCGCAGTTCCAGAACGACCGTGAGGTCATGCTGGAAGGGCTGCTGATTGAATGGCTTCGCATTGAACCTCACGCTGCTTGCATCGGGAAGACCATTGGAGAGATGAACATCCGGCAGGTGACTGGTGTCGCGATTCTGGCGGCAGTTGACAAGGAGAAGGAAAAGCAATTTAATCCGGGGCCAGAGTACGTTTTTACCAGTGGAGCAACGATCGTTGTTGCTGGTGAACGTGACCAGCTCAAGCAGCTCAAACAATGGTTAACCGATGGGCGGATGTAGCGTATGGATATGCTCATATTCGAAGTGGGGGTTGCCGTTGCGCTGATTACACTTACGGGATTAATATCTGCACGACTACGATTTTCGGTTATTCCATTTTACATTCTGGTCGGTATGGCCGTTGGACCGCATGCACCACAGTTTGGCATTGTGGATTTACGATTTATCGAAAGCTCGTCTTTTATTGAATTTATGGGCAGGCTGGGTATTTTATTTTTATTGTTTTATCTGGGATTGGAATTTTCGGTCTCCCGGTTATTAAAATCGGGTAAAGCCATCCTTACCGGTGGTATATTCTATGTGGCTCTCAATTTTGTATCAGGCTTGCTTCTGGGCTGGTTCATGAATCTGCCACTTCAGGAAACGATGGTCGTATGCGGGATCATGACGAGTTCATCGACGGCTATTGTTGCCAAAGTGCTCGTGGACTTGAAACGTACCGCGAATCCAGAGACAGAAATTATTATGGGCATGATTATGTTTGATGACTTGTTTATTGCCATTCATATTTCCATTCTGACTGGGCTTGTGCTTAGCGGGGCAACTTCATTTGTAAGTGTGCTGCTGGTATCTCTCTCTGCTCTGCTGTTTATTGTACTGTTCCTGATTATCGGCAGGAAGAGTATTAAATATATCGATAAAGCATTGAACATTAAGTCCTCGGAGTTATTCCTGCTTACGATTATGACATTGCTCTTCCTCGTAGCCGGATTCTCGGAAACCTTACATGTGGCTGAGGCGATTGGTGCGTTGATGATTGGCCTTGTGCTTGGTGAATCCAGACATGTCAGCCGAATTGAGCAGCAGATTATGCCGTTCAAAGATTTTTTTGGTGCCCTGTTTTTCTTCAGCTTTGGTCTCACGATTGAGCCATCTTCTCTCGGCGGAGCTGTAGGGATGACGCTGATTGCCGTCGTTCTAACGATTCTAAGTAACTTTGGTGCAGGTATGATTGCAGGGAAAATGGCTGGAGTATCGAACAAGGCCTCGTTAAATGTGGGCTTTACCCTGGTATCTCGGGGCGAGTTCTCGATCATCATGGCGAACATCGGTAAGGCCGGAGGTCTGATGGCATCCATTCAATCCTTTGCTGTGTTATACGTGCTGATTCTGGCTGTCCTTGGGCCTATTCTGACGAAAGAATCTCCTCGCCTCTATGCGCAATATGAACGATTCCGTAATCGGGAGAAACGCAAGGAAACAGGATAAGGGTAAGAGAAGCGCGTCGCACGTTGCTGGAGAATGAATTTTCTCCCAAGTGCGGCGCTTTTTTATGAATGATAAAGCAGGACTTTAGATGTGATTTTTCGGAAACATATTTAAATATTTTAAAAATTATGTAAAATAATGTTATTCGTTGTCTGTGACAATGAAGAGCTATATTTTAGAATCACAGCCAAAATGATAAGGAGGAGTAACACAATGAGCAAGAAAAGTAGATTCCAGCGTTTAAGAAGGTCTGCCACAGGTATACTGCTCGGCCTTGTCTTGTTTGCTTTACCTGCATCTGCTGCCTGGAATGATACATATCAAGGGTATGCTACGTACACGGGCTCGGGTTACTCGGGTGGTGCCGTACTGCTAGATCCGATTCCAGCAGATATGAAGATTACCGCACTCAATCCCTATCAACTTAATTATAATGGTGTCAAAGCTGCTTTAGCAGGGGCCTATCTAGAAGTTCAAGGGCCCAAAGGAAAAACCGTGGTTTATGTAACGGATTTATATCCGGAAGGAGCCAGTGGAGCACTGGATCTCTCACCGAATGCGTTCAACCAGATTGGTGATCCTCAAGCAGGGAAGATCAATATCCGTTGGAAAGTAGTCAAAGCGCCGATTGAAGGGAACGTATCTTATCGGATTAAGGAAGGCAGCAGTCAGTGGTGGGCAGCCATTCAAGTCCGTCATCACAAATATCCGGTGCTGAAGTTTGAAGTGAAGCAGAAGGACGGCTCATGGCTTAATCTCGAAAAGCAAGATTATAACCATTTCCTTGGTACGGGACTGGGTAAGGAAGAATTAAGTATTCGGATCACCGATATTCGTGGTAAAGTGGTGTATGACACCATTCCAGCTCTGCCGAATGATGGATCTGGCGGTGCATACATTGTACCGGGTCATGTGCAGTTCCCGGATTAGATGAAATGTGAATCAAAATAAGTATGATCATAGAGGAGTTTTAAAGTCGTACATCGTACGGCTTTTTTGATGTAGTGAAAAAGGAGCGTACATATGCGAGAAAGCTTGCCATCTTATAGAACAACACATTTATATTGGAAGCAATATCAGTCATTTTTTCCTGAAGAAGTCAGGTTGGATGAGAATACCGTCCCTGAGGAGGAGTGGTGGGAAAGCCATGGAATCCATCTTCATATTGACCGATTACCTGTTGCAGACTCGCCTGTGAAAATACTATTTATTCATGGCGCTGGGGGGAATGGCAGGTTACTCGCTCCTTATGCACGAATGTTGCAACAACATGGATACGAGGTGATATCACCTGATCTGCCGCCGTACGGTCTTAGCTACGCACTGCATGGCACGCGAATAAACTATGAGTTATGGATTACACTGTTAGATGACCTTATGGAGAGGGAGTATGAGAAAGACGGCATACCTTTCGTTGTATTGGGCAGCAGTATTGGTGGTATGCTGGCTTATCACGTCAGTGTAAGGAACAAACATGTGAAGGGGTTAATTGCAACAACATTTGTAGATACGAGTGATCCGTATATGCGCGATCAGATTGCTCCGAATCGGTTCGTCAGTCGTGTGGGGAAACGCATGATGGATATTTTCCCTGCTGTATTAGATGCTGTACGAATCTCGGTTAAACGGATTTCTCGAATGGATCTGATTACGAACAACAAGGACCTAACCCGTCTCATTATGAATGATCCACAGGCAGCGGCTACGTCTGTGCCTCTGGAATTATTAAGAACTTTCCTGAATAAAACGCCGGAGGTTAGCCCGGATCGATTCAGTCAGTGTCCGGTTTTGCTGGTTCATCCTGAGATAGACCCAATGACTCCGTTACAGTTCAGCCAACCCTTTTTTGACCGTCTGCCCGTGGAGAAGGAGTGTGTCATTTTGGAGGGAGCAGGTCATTTTCCGATAGAGCAGCCCGGCTTGAGTCAATTGGAAGAAGCGGTTTTAAGATTTTTGCGAAAAATTCATTAGCTTTGAACTCGTGTCTGATTTATCGAATGAAAATGCGGTGACTTCAAGTCAAGTCAACCGATGAATGGGGTAATCATAAATAGAGAAGAGTATGAGCATAACCCTTCACATGTCATTCCATTTAAAGAAAGGCAGGGATTCAACATGAAAGCTATTGTCATTGAAGCATTTGGCGGACCCGAACAATTAAAGGAAAAGGAAGTAGAGAAGCCGGCATGCGGTGTGAATCAGGTATTGATCCGCACACATGCAACTTCTGTGAATCCGGTGGACTTCAAAATAAGACAAGGTCACTTGAAAGAAGCAGCGGATCAGCTGCCGATGATTTTGGGCGGTGACGTGGCAGGTACCGTGGTTGAAGCAGGTTCGAACGTGACTCGTTTCAGAGAAGGGGATCGCGTATTCGCCCGCCCACGTCAATTCGGAACCTATGCGGAATATGTTGCTGTAGATGCAGATATCGTGGCTCGCATTCCTGAACAATTGAGCTTCGAGGAGGCAGCAGCGATTCCACTCGCCGCAATGACAGCCTGGCAAGCACTTGTTGATCATGGCCGTTTGGGCAAAGGACAAAAGGTGCTCATTCATGCCGGTGCGGGTGGAGTAGGCACATATGCCATTCAAATTGCCAAATCGTTAGGCGCTGAAGTGGCTTCCACGGCGAGTGCAGCAAACGAAGAATTGCTTCGCTCGTTGGGAGTGGATCATTTCATTAACTATAAGGAACAGGATTTCTCGCAAATTCTCTCAGACTACGATGTCGTACTGGATACGATGGGCGGTGACATCCAGCTAGACAGCTTCAAGGTGTTAAAGTCTGGAGGACGTCTGGTATCACTTGTGGAACAGCCAGATGAGAAGCTAGCGAAAGAAGCTGGGGTAACAGGTAACGTGTTCATGATGGAACCCAAAGGGGATCAACTGGAACAGTTGGCCGAACTTGCGGCTGCCGGAAAACTGAAATCGATCATTGATGAAACGTATCCGCTCACTGAACAGGGTTTGCGCGATGCTCACGAAAAAAGTGAATCACATCATACGCGGGGCAAGCTGGTCATTACTGCGGGTTAGTCTGGAATGGGTGAGATGACCGAGTAAGCCGAAGATGGACGTTGGATTAAATATCAGAGGAATTACGTTCTTCAGCCTGTAGTTCAGTCGCCGTTCTCCATACAGGAGAGCGGCTTTTTTGTCTTTCTTGTTTGGTTATATGTATTTTTCAAACCATATTATTTGTACAAAGAATCAATGCAACATGGTGAGCACATACTTTTCAGTGAAGAGGAATACTGGAGCGGTTTCAAAACGGAAATCAGGACATGAACTGACTGCGGATGTCACAGCAAATTCGGTCATTATGAAGGACAAGCGGCAATATCTAACAATGTCCGTTTTGCAATAAATAATCTAATAGATCCCTACGAAGGAGTAGTAGCAAGATTGTTATTCTTGGAAGGAAATTCAATCGGACATTGGATTTTGTAACAATTTATTATGGAAGAGGACGAAATGATGAAGGGGAAATAGGTTTACTTATGCCGAGATAAAGAAACTAAATTTGAGAAACAGTGAGAATGACGAAGTTTCATTGCTACTAACTTAAGGTGGTCTTAAAGAAAAACGATAATCATATTTATGAGAAAGGGCCTACGGGCAGATCGGGGAAGGCATGGCTGCATCATGAACGCTCCGCACTGTTTAAGCATTTTAATGATTGTGATCATATAACATAAAATTAACTTTAATCGTAAATAATGTTAATGTTATGTCATTTTTAGGTTCGTTTGCTCTGATATAATTTCTGCTATGTAGACAAAAGGAGATTTTAGGATTGAAAAAAGTAATCGGTGTATTGATGGTGTTGAGCTTTATCTTGCTTTCAGGATGTGGTGGATCAGTTAAGCCTGCAACCGACACGCAAGGTTCCGGCGAGTCTCCCAGGAAACAAGTAACAACACAGCAAAATAGTGATTACTGTTCTGCAGAGCGTACAAGTTTGGATAGTGAAACTGAAAATTATTTTTATGGAACTTGGAAAGTTGAGAAGCATTTAGGATTTGCAAATTCATATAATGATGCCTCTGAATATCCAACAGGTCAAAAATTTATTGGGGATGAAATCCTTATCAAAAAAGACTTATTTTCATCAAAAGGAATTAAAAACTACAGTCAATATCAAACTGAACTAAGAAACCCAATATATGAGATTACAGCGACATGCAATAATAAAGATTCCTTTTATAGATCATATAAAATAGATATTCCAGACTTAAATGAAAATGATGTAGTAAAAGCAATAGGTGTAAGCAACCCTTCTACAAAAATGAGTATACCTGTAAGTTTAAGTTTTTTTGTTGTTAATAATGAGAGGCTTATCTTGTTATCAGAGGCAACTATTTTTGAGATTAAAAAAATTTCGGAGAAATAAAGAATGTCAGCTTCAAAGGCTGACATTCTTGTTTATATCGTAAAACGGTTAATGCGCAATTTAGTTAGAGCTTTTAAGCGGTGTTTCGAGATGTTTTGTTGAGATACTCCCAATATTCTGGCTATTTCTTTGTCATTTAGTCCTTGTACGTAAGATAAAATCCATATTTTCTTTGAATATACGCATATTTTTACAACCAACTTGATTTTTTACCTTTTTAGAGCACGAATTTATAAAAAAATCACTTACCAAAGAAAAAAAGGGGGTTGATATGTGTTAACAAGTTCTTCGCTCCGTATGCTCAAAAAATGCAAGAACTAATTCTAACAGTGAAGTGGATGTTGTTTGCGATAATAGTGGGAAAATATATCTTTAAAATGTGAAGCAAATACGAAGTTATAGCATGTTATCTTAAATCGTTATAATAACGTAAATAAGAAGGTCGCTCATGTGAGCGGCCTTTTTGTATTGGAGGCAAGAGTATGGAAGGTCACTTTTACAGCAGAAATGAGCCGGCTATTCCGAGGGTTTCAGAGAAACAACCTGAAAAATGTCGGGGTTGCTGCGTGGGAACATGGACGGGTATTGTTCAGTTCTGTATCGTGCCGCGTTGCTGGAAGGAAAAAGCTTTAGAGAAGGTGGCGAATACGCTTGTTAGCAACTCTGTTTATATTCAGGATGATGTGCCTTAGCATATCACTGATATGGGATGCAATAAGGATACAGACTTTCCCAAGTATCCACCGGCTGAGATAGCGGCCCGCCGCGCACGGCATTTATCGACACCGCCGCTGTCTCTTTATCGGAATAAGTGCTGAACTATGTTAATTTTTGGAGGTCAACAATGCTTATTAAAAACAACTATCAAAAGATTATTCCAGTGTTGGGTTCCTTGGTAATATGTAAGAATTCGCTTCCTAGGATAGGCAAGGCATGTACCTACTAACAAATTAACTTAGATTCTTCACCAATGTGCAACGTTGATATATAATAGGGGGAATTTATTCTATTCTGCATATGAGGTGAAACGGATGACCAATGAACTTATTCAAGCGATTCAGCTGTTAAAAGAAAAGAAATGGGTAGATCTGACCCATACCTTCGGTCCGGCATCGCCGCATTTTTCTGCTTTTGATGCTGCGGAGTTTGATACGTTGTTTAATCATGATCAAGGTTTCTTCGCTCAAAGCTTCAAGTTTCCCGGCCAGTACGGCACCCATCTGGATGCACCGATTCATTTTGTGCGCGATACACGTTACTTGGACGAATTGGGACTCAAAGAGCTGGTCTTGCCGCTCGTCGTAATTGATCACTCTGCTGCTGTAGAGAGTAATCCCGATTTCACCTTGGAAGTAGAGCATATCCTCGAATTCGAGCGGGAGTATGGCAAGATTGAAGCAGGCAGCTTCGTCGCTTTGCGAACCGATTGGAGTAAACGCTGGCCGAACCATGAAGACTTTGACAACAAGGATGCCGTTGGGAATAGCCATGCGCCCGGATGGTCTGTTGCTGCATTAAAATTCCTGTTCGAAGAACGCAATATTCAAGCGATTGGTCATGAAACGTTTGATACAGATGCCGCGGTAGATTACCAGAAGAACGGAGCCCTGTTAGCGGAGTATTATGTGCTTGCACAGGATACTTACCAGGTCGAATTGTTAACGAACCTGGATCAGGTTCCCGCTAAAGGAGCTGTCATATTCAACATCGTACCTAAAGCGGAGAAGGCATCAGGATTCCCGGTTCGTTCATTTGCCATCCTGCCTTAAAGGTGCATCTGACCATACTGTAAGTAGGAACTACTTTAACATTCTAAAATATATGTAGTGAATCAAGGGAGGCTTATGTGGCCTCCTCTTTTGCTTTGAAGTCTATCTATTTATTTATTTATTTATTTATGACTTGAAGAGGTATCAGAGCTAAATCGCTCAGAGATGTTTTTCTTCGTCTTTCGCCGCCGCATCCATCGCTTCAACAAACCTTCCTCTTTGCGTTCCTGTAATGTTTCCTTCAAGCCCTGAATCATGAACTCGGATCGGCGTCTGTCGTCACGGCTGATCTTACGTAATTCCTTGATAAATTTGTCATCCATCGTATTATGCCTCGCTCATTCAGTGTATAGAAACATTATACCGAACATACGTTCTTTTATCAAGTTTTACCATAAGGAATGGTATGATCCTGCTAGTGAAAAGGAACACAGGTTTATCTCCTTGTTTGTGAGAAAATGAGTATAGCGAGTGTCGCTTATGTTAATCGAACGATAGCATGTGCAAAAGAAGATACGGGGAGTGATGGATGATGACACAGCCTGCAAACAAATCATACCTACTTGCAACAATGCATGGCTTGCTTGGGGTTGGAGCAATTGTGGGAGGATTGATGCTGACGATTGATCCATCCGGAGGTATGTTGAATATGCCTGTTTCGTTGCTGGAAAACTCCCCTTTTGCTAATTTTTTTATTCCTGGAATGATATTGTTGCTGGTTCTTGGAGTTTTTCCTGTAGTGATTGGTATGGCTCTGTTGAAAAGGTCTCATTGGTCGTTAGCGGAAAAGTTGAATCTTTACTCCGAACGTCACTGGGCGTGGACTTTTTCCTTGTATACAGGAAATGCTCTGCTCGTTTGGATCTTTGTGCAAGTGTACTTTATCCAATGCGTAACTCCCGTTCATTTGCTCTATTTTGCTTGGGGGCTGGGCATCCAGGTCGTAACATTGCTGCCAGAAACACAACGAAGATACACAGTATAAATGTTACTGGATACATCCATTTCTGCTGAATCAGTTAGTAAAGGGCAATGAGATACCTTTTACAACGATTAGCTTGCTTTTCCTTGTTGACAATGATTAATCAAGTCTGCATACTTATAAAACAAACTTTATAAAGTAAGTTTATTAAGAGGGTGCATTCACTCACAAACAAGTGAAACAAGAAATAAGGAGGAGAACGATGGCATATTTAATTATGGCTCTTATCATCTGGGCAGGTGTTTATGCAAATATGGCTCTTTCCAATCAGTCGATGGACGTGCAACCTGTACGATCTATAGATGACCTGTTTGAATGAGCATTATGTGCAAAGCGATGTATAATGTTATGATATGGAATGCAATAACATCAATACAATTGCTTTGGTCTGTTGAACCGGAGTAGAAACGAGAGGCTTATGAAAAAAGCGAACGCTACAATGATGAAACACATCAATATGAATAATGTGCGTGAAGTCATGCAGCAACAGGAAACCGCAACGAAACCGCAGCTTGCTTCATTAACGAACCTTAGTGTAGTTACCATTAACGCTCTAATTCAGGAGTTATGTGATGGCGGAGAGCTGATTCAAGATCAGATCGTTCCATCGAACGGCGGTCGCCCTGCCCAAGCATACCGATATAATTACAATTATAGACTTGCGCTAGTTTTGTCCATGAAAGAAATGAAAGGTCAGGGGTTAATCTCGGCCACGGTAATCAATCTCGAGAATGAGGTTGTGTTGAAGGAGGAGAACATGCTGCCTGTTTTTGATAAAAAGCATGTGTTGCAACTTATAACACGTTTCATCGCGGCACATCCTTCCATCCATATGATCGGAATAGGTATCCCGGGTCAGGCTGTCGACGGGGATATCACGGTAAGCAGCCATGATGAGCTTATTCATTCCCATCTGATTCGGGAGATCGAGCGTGAGTTTCAGTTGCCTGTTATTGTCGAGAATGATGTCAATGCAGCGGTTAGCGGCTACTACACACAGCATATGCATACAAAGGGGCAGGATGTGGCAGGCATTTATTTTCCAAATCGTTACCCGCCTGGCATGGGCATGGTGTTGAACGGACAAATCATTCGTGGCAAAAACGGGATGTTCGGTGAGATCAAATATCTTCCGTATTCACCCGACTGGAAACAGGAAATGAGCAACGAGGACTATACGGGTCATGTGTGCCGGATTATACAAACGGTTAATGCTGTTGTTGCCCCTCATCAGATTGTGATCTATCAGGACCGAGTGAAGAGAGAGGTGCTCGACTCAGCGTGGAGACAATATGTAAAAGAGCATGAGATGCCGACGTTGCCGGAGATTGTACACCAGAGCTCGTTCCAGGATGACTTTGATGCGGGATTGAGAGGTGTGGTTCTTCGAGCTTTGAAATCCTCTATCTTGTCTGAAGTCTTATAATCCGCAGGGCAAGTACTGTGGATTTTTTTGTGCTGACATAAGTCCACGAATTGCTTCGGAAATTTCTTGTTGACATGAAACCAGTTACACGGGATAGAATCTATTAGGGGAAGAAGAACTTTCTGCACACTTTATAAATATTGTTTATAAAGATGTTTGATAAAGATGTTTGATAAAGGTGACTTTGAATTTTCACGGGCTACAGAGGTTCTTTAAGACGCTTAAAGACGTTTGCCAACATCACCTATCAATCAACTGGAGGGACACATCATGATTAAACTGGTTGTAACCGATTTGGACGGAACTTTTCTAAACAGTCAAGGATCATTTGATATGGAGTTATTCAACGAAGTTCATGAGGAGATGAAACGTAAAGGCATTACTTTTGTAGCGTGCACCGGAAAGCAGTGCGAACGGGTGGAGAAATTATTCGGCGAACATAGCAGAGGTGTTTGGATTCTTGGGGACAGTGCAGCCCGTATCAAGAAGGATGGGCAGATGGTTCGGGAGTTTAGCATGGAGCCTACGCTAGCACTGCAAGCCATTCAGGAAATTCAGGCATTTGATCCCCAAATGACCATTATCGTTTGTGCAAGCGATACCGCTTATGTGCATTCTTCCATTTCGGATGAGATGTATAAGGTGGTGAAGAGTTCGTATGAACAGGTCATCAAAACGGACTCTTTTGCAAACATCAGTAGCTCTTTTATAAAAATTACGGTGTTCGATCCCCAGGGACGCTGCACAGCGCTGCGAAAACATGTGGAACAGACGATGGAAGGACAAATCTATATTGTTGATTCGGAACCCCGGTGGCTGGATATTACGGCGCTGCATACGCACAAAGGTGAAACGGTCAAAAAATTGCAGGATATGCTGGGCGTAACTTCGCGCGAAACGATGTCCTTCGGTGATGGAGAAAATGATGTTGAACTGATGGCAATTGCCAAATACAGCTTTGCTGTGAGCAATGCATGCGAGAATACCAAACGTGTCGCACAATTCATTACGAAATCCAATGACGAAAATGGTGTATTGCGAACGATTCAGGCGATCATGGATTTACAGCAATAAACATAAGATGAGGGGAAATCGCGATGCGTGAAGAAGAGAGAATTATGAAGGGCATGTTATTCAGTCCGGCTGATCCGGAACTGAAGGAAATCAAAAGGAAAGCTCATCATCTCAGTCAGCGTTATAGCCAAACCTTCGAAGAACAGACGGAGGAAAGACAGCAAATTGTACAACAGTTAATAGGTGAGATGGGGAAAGGCGGATTTATGCAGGGTCCGATTTTCTTTCACTATGGGGTGCATACCCGGATCGGTCATCACTTTTTCGCGAATTACAATCTGACCATACAGGATGATGCACAAGTGACGATTGGAGACTACACCAGCTTTGGTCCCAATGTCACGATCGTTACGCCTGTTCACCCTTTGATTGCGAGTGAACGGAGACAGATGCTGAATCAACATGGTGAGCTGAAATCACTCTGTTATGCCAAACCCGTTACGATTGGTAATGATGTGTGGTTGTCCGCAAACGTTACCGTGTGCGGCGGCGTCACGATTGGAGACGGATGTGTCATTGGGGCAGGTAGCGTGGTTACGCGTGATATTCCACCGCATTCGCTTGCCGCAGGTGTACCTTGCAGAGTGATCCGAAGCATTACAGAAGCGGACAGCATGAGGCATTATCCAGACATTTTGGCAGATTGCCAAGTGCCGGAATGATGAATAGGAAAAAGGCTGTCACCGATGGATCTGCATGATCCTGGTGACAGCCTTTTGTGTTCGGACGGTTTATTTTGACGCGTTATACTTGCTCAGGAGTTCTTTCACTTTGGCAGGATCAGCCTTGAGTTCATTCCCGGTTTGGACAAGCGGGCTTACGGTGGAGTAAGCCTTCAGTTTGTTGTTTTTGTAGAATTGCAGAATCTCATCCTGATTGATGGAATACAGCACTGCTTTTCTCAGATCACTGCTCTTGGCTACTTCACGATTAGCTGTGTTGAACAGCAGATACGATACGGCATTGCTTGGAATGCTTTGCAGCTGCAATTTGCTGTCATTTTGGATAATATCGTATTTCGTCTCAGGCACCCCGTAATACAGGTGGATTTCACTGCTGCGAAGAGCAGAAAGAGCGCTGTCTGCATCTGCAATGAAGCGTACGTTTACCTGATCAATCTTCGGTGCGAAGTCGGAACCTTTGCGATATCCCGGGTTTTTCAGGAAGACGCCTTCGTAATCATTTTTATAAGAAAGAATGTAAGGGCCGCTTGTATAAAGTGTGTTGTTATAGTTGGCACCCTCGGTCACGGTGTTCTGATCGCCATAAGGA
Organism: Paenibacillus amylolyticus; assembly: GCF_003719335.1. GTDB lineage: Bacteria > Bacillota > Bacilli > Paenibacillales > Paenibacillaceae > Paenibacillus > Paenibacillus amylolyticus_D. The sequence goes on along the minus strand of NZ_RIAS01000001.1, from coordinate 772,889 downwards.
ATATCCTTGTTCACATCGAAGGATGCGACGTCATACGTATTGATGCTTTCCACTTGTTTCTTGGATACGATCCCGGCCGATTGGTGCGCCAGATAGTTCAGTACTTGCGGGAAAGGTTCAGTGGTCGTTACTTTAACCACCTGGTATTTGCCTGCTCCGTTATTCGCTTGTTTTTTATCGCTGACCAGTTCCTTAATATCGCTGTCAAGTCCTTGGTTCAGAGCCTCAAGCACGGTTCCGCTACCCCCGGATTGTTTCGCTGACTCCAGTGCGCTCAGATCTGTTACCAGTTCCGCTTGTTTGATATGTTCATGCAGACTGTATGTGCGGTGATCCGGGACGGAATCTTTATTTTTGGCACGGTCGAGGGAGAAGATAACGTCATCTGCGCCCACACGCTCTCCGGTATCGACAGCCTTTTTATTCTCGATTTTGGCAAAGTTGATATCGTCACGAAGTACAAAATAGTACTCGGAGTTGCCATCTGCAATCGTGAAATTACGTGAAAGCGATCCATCCGCTGTCAGTTGATCGTCATCCGTCAGGTTCACCAGGCGGACATACATATTGGTATTAAGTTGGTTGATGGAACCGTCGTTTCCTTTGATCGGATCAAGGGAAGTCAGTACGGATGCTGCTTGTGTCAAAATCAACGGATCTTTACTGTTTTTGGAACTGTCCTTGAACTCAATCGGTTCCCACGCCAGCGCACGGGATTTGGACAGACGAACGGTATCGACATTCAGAATGTCCTTGTTCACAGCCTGACTTTTCAGAGAAATATACAGGGGAGCGATGTACGCCTGATCGGTAACCAAACGGTCTTCCAACTTTTTATACGTTTCTTTGTATTCATCAGGTGTCTGCGTAGCGGCCTGATCGATCAGCTTATCGATCTCTTGATCCGCCAGGATACTGTAGTCCCCGCCTGTTTTGAAAAGGGAGCGAACTGCATAGTCCGGATTACCTGTTACCGTTGTCCAACTGGACAATGCGATATCATAGTTGCCTGCGTCCTGCTGGGACTTAAAGCTGCCGTAATCCGGTTGCAGATTCAGCTTCACATTGAAGCCGTTTTTGGTTAGCTGATCGCGGATAATATTGACATCATTCTCAGATGAGCTCATGGCGAGCAATTCGATGTCCACCGCTTTTGGTGCTGTCTCCGTCGTATCGGAAGGTTGGTTCTGCTCTTGCGATTCGGTTTTGGTTTTCACATTGCAGCCGGAGATCACCAGCACGAGAATCAGCAGCAAGGCGACAAGTGTACGTTTGTTCATGGGAATACCTCCATTATATTAATAGATGTGATGTATGATTTTTTTTTTTGAACTATTTCATTTACACAAAAACGGAGAGGACAGAAAAAAACCTGGAAAAACGGAGTAGTCGCCTTTATCACCGGATTTTTCCCTTGAGAAAAGGGAATCAAAAAAATCTGGGGATAACAGCGATTGGAAGGTTATTCTGTCATCGGAGTGCTTCATGTAAACATCTTTTAGTTCAACTTTTAAAAATCATGTAAATTAATAATCATCGTCACGCCTCCTCCAGCTTGGGATCAAGGGCATCCCGCAATCCGTCACCGAGAAAGTTAAACGAAAGAACAAGCAGAATAATCGCGAGCCCTGGATAAATTGCTAGATACGAATGAGTCTCCAGATAGGTGCTGCCCAGCTTCAGAATGTTGCCCCATTCCGGAATATGTGGTTCTACACCGAGTCCAAGGTAACTCAAACTGCTGGTTGCAATGACAGCTCCGCCAATCGTCAATGTGGATTTGATAATCATCGGTGCTAGCGAGTTGGGAATGATGTGTCTGAAAATAATCGTACGATTGGTATATCCCAAGGCACGCGCCGCTTCAACAAACTCAAAGGTCGACACATAGAGCACACTGGCTCGCATCGTGCGGGCATAAGTGGGAATCGAACCGAGGCTCAGAGCCACGATCAGATTTACCGTGTTAGCACCGAAAGCCGCGATAATCGCGATAGCGAGCAAGATACCTGGAATGGCATACAGGATATCCAGCAGTCGCATGATAATGTTATCCGTATGTCTTCCGTAGAAACCTGAGAAGGCACCCAGCACACCGCCAATCACAACCGGAATCAGGGTTGACATAAAACCGACAATCAAGGAAATCCGTGCCCCAAACACGATTCGTGAAAATAGACATCGACCGAAATCATCCGTTCCTAGCGGATAGGCCAGAGAAGGTGACTGAAGCAGGGCCGAATAATTATTTTCCACAGCCATGCTGTAGTCGAAGGTAAAGAAACTGCAGATGGAGATGGAGAACAGGAAGATGATGAAAAAGAGTCCGGACATCGCGGTCATATTGGGAGCAAGACGTTCCCACAGATCATTCCAGAAATTCGTTCCATGCTTCCCTTGTCTGCGGAGCCGGCGAAGGATCGAGATCCCCAGTAGCAACGCGAAAACGTTGCCCGTAATCACGCTAACGATCATCACTCCACCTACCACCATCATCCAGCGAGGTAGAGGAGAGGTCGCATCAAACCTTGACACAATGATCAATACGATCAAATCCATGACGAGAATACATAGCAGGGCTGCCATCGAAGGCAGAAAGGTATCCGCAACATAAGGCTTGAACACATTCAGAGCCGATACACCGATCACAAATAACTGGGTTAACAGTGCGTATACAGCGAATGTATACTCAATACTTTTTCGTTTTCGAATCAGATGGAAGGCAGCCGTTACAATAAAAATATTACCTGTCAAAGCAGCCAGCAGCTGTACCCATGCGAGTCTACGTGTCAGAACACGTATAACCCCGCGATGTGTTAAGTCCTGCCTGATTAGAATCACAAGCAGACTCTGAATGAGGGTGAAGAACAGATAAATGCCGGCTACTCCAGCTATAAAAGGCTTGAACGTCTGCCCGCTCCAGTCATAACTGTTCAGTAGCAAGAACAGGGTCAGCAGAACTGAAGTGATCCATGCGAAGCTGGCTTGACTGTATTCACGCGAAGACTTGAGCCGGAAACGCATTTCTTGCGTAAGGGAGCTTGATTTTGTCATAGTACACCTGCTTTAATATTGTTTCATTTTGGAGCGAACCCTTGGATCGATAAACGCGTAAAACAGATCAACCGCAACATTCACAATGGAAATCGTGATCGCTGTGTAGATTACTCCGCCCATGATACTTGGAATATCGGGTATGAATTGCTTATCCACGATGTAACTTCCCAGTCCGCTGATATTAAATACCTTCTCTGTTACAGCAGCCCCGCCAAGCATAGCTCCGAATTGAAGCCCCACAACAGTAATGATAGGAATCAGAGCATTACGCACCGCGTGCTTCAGCATTACTTGACGTTCACTTAGGCCCTTGGCCCGGGCAGTCATGACATAATCCTCATGAATGACCTCCAGTGTAGATGAGCGGGTCATTCGTGCAACCGCAGCCGTAAGTCCTGTCCCTAGCACAATGACCGGCATAATCATGGACAGCCAGTTCTGTGGATTAAAGGTAGCGGGAAGCCACTGCATTTTAATTGAAAAATTCAGGATGAAAATCAGTCCCTGCCAGAAGTTTGGAATAGACAATCCAATCAGAGCGATGAACATAAATGTGTAATCAAACCAGGAATTAGGCTTAAGCGCCGAGATAATGCCAATAGGCAAAGCGATGACAACGGCGAACAACAGGGAAATCACGGCGAGTGTCAGCGTAATCGGGAACTTTCGGGCAATAGTATCCGTCACGATCTCATTCCCTGCAAACGACTTGCCCAGATCAAACATCGCAATACCCTTGATATTATTCCAAAGCTGTGTCAGATAAGGCTGATCCAGGCCGTATACATGATTAAAGGCTGCGATCTGTTCTTGTGTTGCCGTTACGCCGAGAATGTTGGCCGCCGGGTTGAACGGAGATAAGTACAGAATCGTAAATACTAGTGTTGCTACACCCAGAATGACAAAGAGGGTCATGAGCAGTCTTTCAAATATGTATTTTAGATAAGCATTACCATAGAGAAACAGGATGAAAAACATCAAACAGCCGGGGATGATCGATAAGGCAAGAAACCAAGGTTTCTCTATTAGCATACCGAATGTATCTTGAATCGCGAGACGATGCTTGCCCTTTTGTTCTAACTTTTGGGACGTTCGTTCCAGCAACTCTTTCTGAAACGTTTCCTCAAGCCAGCTCTCGGCCTGCTGTCTGAATGCTGCCTCGCTGACCTCTTGTTTGAAAAAACGATGCTTGCGCCTCAGTTGTTCTTCCAGTTCCAATCGTATGGTATCCCGGTAGGAAGTGGTGAGCATCTCCTGTTCAGCTTGTTTTTTTGCAGCTGACCAGTCATCTTGTTTGCGTTTGGAACGCCAGACCATATAAACGATCAGGTTGATCGGTAATCCGAGAACGATCAATACATATCGATAGACGGGATGAAGCAGCATTTTTCCATAAATAAAACGTAGATGATTCACCAGACGGGTGGTGTGATGACTTTCTACTCCAGTAGTCAAACGGTAATCCTCCTTTCACTGAAGTTTAAATTGCATTATTCCGATCAATATAGTATATATTATGTAGGGTAGGTTTAATTGTCAAGGTATGGAATTGGTTACATATGAGAAGATAGAGCAGATATGAAAGGAATGGTGCACATCGTGGAACCTTTGCTGAGAGTAAATGATTTGTCCGTCTCTTTTTACACGGGTGATAGTGAGTTTCAGGCGGTCAAGCAGGTCAGTTTTGAACTGCAGAAAGGGGAAACGCTGGGCATCGTCGGGGAATCAGGTAGTGGTAAAAGCGTAACCGCACGCTCCATTATGAGGCTGCTTGCCTCTCCACCGTCTCAGATGAAATCGGGTGAAATTCGTTTTAAAGGTATGGATCTCGCCGGGAAATCACAAAAAGAGATGGAGCATATTCGTGGTCGGGACATTGGCATGATCTTCCAAGATCCGATGAGCTCGCTTAATCCAACGATCAAAATTGGTCAACAAATCTCGGAAAGTCTGATCAAACACCAGAAGTTATCGAAAAGGGAAGCGAAAAAACAAGCCATCGCCATGATGGAACGAGTAGGCATCAAACAAAGCGCTATCCGTTATAATCAGTATCCGCATGAATTTTCCGGTGGCATGCGTCAGCGGGTGATGATTGGTATTGCCCTAGCTTGCCGTCCTGAACTATTAATCGCCGATGAGCCGACTACAGCTTTGGATGTAACGATTCAGGCTCAGATTTTGAACCTGATGAAAGATATGCAGGAGCAATTGGGGACGTCGATTATTCTTATTACACATGACTTGGGTGTGGTTGCTGGCATGTGTGACCGGGTGGTTGTAATGAAAGAGGGAGAGATCGTGGAGACAGGTACTACAGCGGAGATTTTTGAAAGTCCAAAACATCCGTATACCGTCCGTTTGTTAAACGCGCTACCTCGGCTGGATGAGAAGAAGAAACCTAAATTGGTCTCTCAGGTACCCAAAGATCTGGAGGACGATCAGCCGCTGCTGGAGGTCAAATCTCTGAGACAGTATTTTAACCTCGGAAAAGGCAATACGTTAAAAGCAGTGAATGATATCAGTTTTCATATCCGTCAGGGGGAGACACTTGGCGTTGTAGGCGAGTCAGGCAGCGGAAAATCCACGACAGGAAGAGCGATTCTTCGCTTGCATGAGCCAACGGGAGGCGACGTGCTGTTCAAGGGCATTCCGTTGCAGCGACTCTCGCCTGGAGAGATGAAAACGATGCGACGACATATGCAGATCATTTTCCAAGATCCATATGCTTCACTGAATCCCAAAATGAGAATTATGGACATCATTGGCGAGGCGCTTGATATCCATCAGCTGGCAGGTAATGCCGCACAGCGACAGAAGCGAGTGGAAGAACTGCTGGAGATGGTGGGGCTTGATTCATCGCATGCACAGCGATATCCACATGAGTTCTCGGGTGGACAACGTCAGCGAATTGGCATTGCAAGGGCGCTGGCGGTAGAGCCAGAGTTTATCGTTTGTGATGAGCCGTTGTCGGCACTCGATGTCTCTATTCAGGCGCAGATTGTGCAGTTGCTTGAAGAGCTGCAGCAGCGCTTGGGTCTAACGTATTTGTTCATCGCGCATGATCTGTCGATGGTCAAACATATCAGTGATCGGGTCGCTGTCATGTATAACGGCAAAATCGTGGAACTGGCCGAGAGTGAAGAACTGTATGCTAATCCGCAGCACCCGTATACGAAGGCGTTGCTGTCAGCCATTCCGGTTCCTGATCCGGCGGTGGAGAAAAATAAGCCACGTATCGCTTTGGTAGATCAGGAGAAGGAAACCAGTGGCACGGGAGACCGATATAATCTGGAGCATTCGCGCTGGGTCGAAGTGAAAGAAGGACATTGGGTCGCCCTGTCTAGTTAAACGCTTTTGTTTAGTTATGTAAAAAAGAAAAAAGAACCCCGGCGTGATCTGTTTCAGATCGCTACCGGGGTTTCGGTTTTATTTGAATTGAACCGACTTCTTAATATTGTCGATCTCGGCTTTGGTTTGATCATCGAGATATGTGAAGATGAAGTTGAACGCATAACCTTCAATGATGGTGCTGTAGTATTCCTGAGTGATTTTGCTTCCGTCAGCTGCATTCGTCGTGATCTGCATCAGATCCATTTCTTTGCCACCGATGGTTTCTTTGGTGAAGTCTTTGTATTCATAAGGGAAGTTGCTGTCTTCCATGAACTTCTTGGTAGCTTTCAGGTAGTCCTCCCCTGTAAGAATGCCTTGCAACAAGCTGACCTTCTCGGCGATGACCATTGCAGATGGACCGACCTTGCCGCCATCGAGCGGATATTGGGATGCCATGAGCAGGTTCAATGTCTTGGCTTGAGACAGTTCCATCTGCTTTTTCTTCTTTTCATCGTCACCGGCAATGGCTTCAGAGGAAGCACTCGTCAGTTGATTCATGCCCTCGGCATCCTGATACTCCCATGCCTCGGGGAATTTCAGGGATACGCCAAAATAGTCATTAGTGTAAGAACCCTTTTGTGTTGTCCCCAGCTCTATTTTGGATGAGTTGTCGGTTTCTTTGTTATCTTCGCTGGACGCTTCTGATTTGTCGGCATCATCTGTTTTGGCTGTGCCAGCATCTGCGCCTGTAGTTGTTTCAGCGGCGGCAGGATCGTTTGATTTTGCATTGTTATCTGCTTTGTCTCCGCAGGCAGCGACTACGATCATCATCATGATGAGCATAGCGAATAAAGATGTTTTTTTCGTAATAGACATAATACCCTCCTGAGATGTGTGAGTTATTCTCTCTCTTTGTTGTGCGCACTAAAATTGTAGCACGTGTGTTCTCCATTTCCACCTATAGGAAACTATAGGGGTCTCCTATAAATAAGACAATTGACTAGCCATTGAAACAGATTCTGTGATGCAATTCCGTTGATTAGCCGATCGTTTTGATCACATTCCCTTCCTGATCTTTAATCTGCGTGGGCACAATCTCAATAAGAAGCTTGTCCAGTGAAGGGACCTGAAAGGAACCGGCCTGCGGGCGAAGCTGTTCTGTAATTTCAAGCACAGCTTGCTGATTCACGGTCAGTCTCACCTCTCGCTCCGTTTCTACCAGAGATGGATGCTCCCCAGCTTCAAAGACAATATTGATATTTGGCCCGATCAGGGACAATGTTGCTTTTTTGGCGATTCGGCTCCGCAGGATGCTGGCTAGAAGGGTTGCTTGTTGAGCGCCCAACTGAAGCTTGGCAGGAATGTTTTTCTGTAGCAGTTTTTTGCGTGCAGACTCCCAGCTCAATTGTTGTATGAACAAAAAGGCGGTGCTTGAACCGTCTTCCTCAATGCCGCGCTCCGTCGCTTGGATCACCGAAGGGATATCTGCATAGGAATTCCTCATCAGATCCGTTACATATTTAGGCATATAGCTTTCACAGGCAGCTAGGAAACCGCGGGTATTCCAGCTCTGAATCATTTCCAGTTCACGGCAGGTGATGCCGACCATTTGGATAAATTGAACAGAACCATTCGGCGTATTCAGTTCAGGTAAATCTGGATCTTCTACGAATGCGAGTGCGGTCAACAGCGTATCGGAGTTCAGGCAGATCGGGCCGTTGGCATCCAGATAATCTCCGGGCTGAAACAGGTTACCGCTGTTAAAGACGTATCGCCCCATATTTTGGAGCAGATTGAGTGCCCAGGCCGGCGGCTCGGATTCATTTTCACAGCGTGTAAGGCGAAATGTAAGTTCAAAACCATATCCACTTCTGGATGCATCATCGCCCTCTTTGCCGTAAAGCTCCGAGAAGCCATAGGTTACAAAATGCCAATGAGGCATCGGCGTATCTACCGCATAGGCACTTATCCCGTCCAGTGGGTCAGGTCCGCCAAGCATATATGGAATGGCTGTGCCATAATGTTTAGGTTCCTGCTCTCCGTATAGTTGCTGCGCAGCTTGGTCAATGGCGTCCCAACCAGATGTGTTTTCTTCTTCGGCCATGATGTGTTCCTCCTTGATTGTTCTCTCCCTGAAAATCATTTAAAATTAAGTCTACTAGTTATAACAGCGACTACAAGCGGCTTAAGTCTGAATTCTCTGAGATAGGACCAGGGAGTTACACATCTTAATGTGAAGGAGAAATGTTACATGAGTATGCAAGATATGTATTTTTCTGTGTTTAAACAGGAGCACTGGGATTCCTTCGTCGAACTATTTGATGAATGGTACGCTCAATTGCCCAATGAATGGAAAGAAGAGGCACGATTAAAAGGTATTCCAGAAGATATAAGCCGGGTGCTTTTGTGTGAAATGAGAGATTCCGCGTTGAAGTGGATAGATAAAAAGGTTCCAGCTCTGGGGGACCAAAGTCCTGCAAGTTATCTGGAAACGGAGGAAGGAGCCAATGCCCTACGGGCAGCAATTTTGCGAATGCCACGTTAGAAGTAGCTTTAGAAATGACGTTAGAAATAAGATATTATTCATTATAAATACGTTGTATAGGTAATTTTAAAGAGGATCTAGACCGTACGTTTTGGGTGAATTTGATTTTACGAAATAAATATGTTACGCTTACATCACAAGAGCAAAACAACAGAATATGTTATAACATCTTTTGATGGATTGTAACTGTGAAGACAGGCAAAACCTAAACTGATGGTGAAATGAAAGCCCCTTTTTTGGTGCTATTTTACCCTGAGTTTAGGTTTTTCTTGTTTTCTGCTCTGTTTTGGAGTTGTTCTTGCCTATGGAAAACCAAAAATTATTTCGAAAAGAGGTTGTTATGATGACCACGGCAAAAAAAGGATTCCCTGAAAACTTCCTGTGGGGCGGGGCTACAGCTGCGAACCAACTGGAAGGCGCATTCGATAAGGACGGAAAAGGTCTCTCCACAGCGGACATGATCGCTCATGTGCCAAAAGAAAAGCGTACGGGTGGACATGCCATGGAAATTTCCTCTTCCCGAATCGAAGAGATTCTCTCTGGCAAAATTGAAGAACGTTTCCCGAAACGTTTTGGTATTGATTTCTACCACCGTTTCAGAGAAGATATCGCACTGTTCGCTGAAATGGGCTTCAAAGTATTCCGTTTGTCCATTCACTGGGCACGTATTTTCCCGAACGGTTATGACCAAGAGCCAAATGAAGCAGGTTTGAAATTCTATGATGAAGTATTCGACGAATTGCATAAATACGGGATTGAACCGCTCGTTACACTGTCTCACTATGAGACTCCACTTGGTTTAACGCAAAAATATAACGGCTGGGCAAGCCGTGAAGTGATTGGACACTATGTGCGTTACGCGGAAACCGTATTTAACCGTTACAAAAATAAAGTGAAATACTGGCTGACATTTAACGAGATTAACGTGATGGTATTCAGTCCGTACACTGGCGGCGGTATTCTGATTGATAAAGTAGACAATAAGCTGCAAACCACTTACCAAGCCTTGCATCATCAATTTGTAGCAAGTGCTATGGTAACAAAGCTGGCACATGAGATTATCCCTGGCTCCCAAGTGGGCTGTATGCTTGCGCGTATGGAAACCTATCCGGCGACTTGCAATCCGGTCGATGTACAACTGGCTCAGCATGAGAATCAGCTTAACCTCTTCTTCACGGACATGCACGCTCGCGGTAAATACCCGAACTACATGGCACGTTATTTTGAAGAGAATAACATTGTTATTCAAAAAGAAGCAGGCGATGATGAGATTCTGCTGAATAACACGGTTGATTTCATCTCGTTCAGTTATTACATGTCCGTGACCAAATCGGCTTCTGCGGATGCGGCTGAAACTACAGGCAATCTGACGGGCGGCGTGAAAAACCCTTATCTGGAAGCTTCCGACTGGGGTTGGGAGATCGACCCGATCGGTCTGCGCGTAACGTTGAACAACTTCTGGGATCGTTATCAGAAGCCGCTCTTTATTGTAGAGAATGGTCTGGGTGCGTATGACAAAGTGGAAGAGGATGGCTCCATTCATGACTCTTACCGGGTAGATTACCTCAAAAAGCACATCGAACAGATGAAAGAGGCGATCAAAGACGGAGTAGAGCTGATTGGTTTTACTGCATGGGGCCCGATCGACCTCGTGAGTATGTCTACCTCCGAAATGTCCAAGCGTTATGGCTTTATCTACGTGGATCTCGATGATGAAGGTAACGGAACACTTGCACGCTCCAAAAAAGATTCATTTGATTGGTACAAAAACGTCATTGCGAGCAACGGTGAGCAACTTTAATTCTTTCGCTCTGAAAGAGAATATACATCCGCAATAAACACCTGAAATAAAGAGATATTCAGTGATGACATTCTTAGGATTGTTACCGCACAGGAGCGGGCAAAACCTGACTTAAAAGTGTGATATGAGCTTTCGCTTCATACAACCCTTTTGGTTGGCGCTTGTCCGCTTTTTACTTTGCAATCAACCATCATATGAGCTGGAGGGGTTCTTTTGAAGAAGTGGAATAGAGGCGTTAAACATGTTTCTTGTATGTTGGCATTAACGCTAAGTCTGAGTGTGATCTGGCCTGGGACAACAGGTGCAGCAAGCGCACAAGTGACGCAAATTCAGGCAAATACGTTTGTTGGTGATCCGGGTGAAATGGTCGAATCTTTTGACATTACGGTTTCAGACGTGGAAAAATACAAAAATCTGAAGGCGTCGGACTTTGATATTACAGGGAACTATGACGGTTATCCGTTAAATGCTGCAGGAGAAATTGTGCAAGACAATTACGAAGACGATGGCATCACGTTGTCCATGAAAGATCATACCATTCATATGACCGTGAAACCTTTCAAATATCCTGGAGGTCTGAAATCCGAGTTTGCCGTAACCAGCCAATTGTATCCAGAGCTTTCTTTTGATAAAAAAAGTGTAAATCAGGTAAAAACCCGCACCGTCGATGAGTTTGAAAAAGCAGAATTTACTGCAAGCAACGGTGTAACGCTATCCTATAACCTGAAGCGCAGTCCTTCCAAGGAAGCGAAGCCGCTCATGGTATGGCTTCACGGCGGTGGTGAAGTTGGAACAGACGGACGCAATCATCTGACTGCGAATCGCGGTGCAGTAGTCTGGACAGAATCAGGGCATGATACTTCTGTACTAGCGGTGCAATATCCTGAGAATTACAGCTTCAAAATTTACAACAATGCAGAGCAGCTACCCATAATGAAGGTATACTTTGAAGCTCAGGTTGAGTTGATCCAAAAGCTTGTTGCCGAAGGAGAAGTAGACCCTGACCGCATTTATCTGTCTGGTGTATCTAGTGGCGGTGGAGGTGCATTCCGCTTCCTGATGCAGTATCCTGATCTGTTTGCTGGAGCAATCATCGTTGCTGCCAAAGATACCGTTGCGGATTATACAGGTTCCGTTGACGCCTTCAAGCAAGAACTGAAAGGCATTGTGGATGTACCGATGTGGATTATGCACGCTCAAAATGACCCAACAACAGATAGTCGTACTAGTTCACTTGCTTATCAGGCTTTGACCGAAATGGGAGCCAAACAGGTACATTTAACGTTATACGATGATGCATATATGGACAGCCGCAGATTCTACGGAGGTTTGAAACACTGGTCATGGGTGCCTGCCTTCAACAATAAAGAGGTTATCGCGAGTTTGTTCAGACTTCATAAAGGTACAGCTGGAGAGCAGACAGGTCCCTCATCGGAGCATGGTGTAAAGCCTACGGAACCTGTAACTCGTGCGCAGATCGCTGTGATACTATCGGATGTTCTAAAGCTTTCGGAAGGAACTGAGGATTATCCTTATGTTGACAGCGCTCCTGACTGGGCTACTCAAGCCATTGCGAAGGTGACCAAGGCAGGTCTAATGAAAGGTATCGGAAACCAAAGGTTTGCCCCAGAGAGCGAAGTAACACGTGCGCAAATGGCAGTTATTGTAGACCAAATCCTGACTAATAAGGATTGGAAGCCTGCTACAGATTCGGTGGAACTCGTGTTTGGCGATGTCGACAGTAAGCATTGGGCACATGCAGCGATTCAGAATAGTGCTCGCGCTGGTGTAATGACGGGTGTGAGCAAAGGGAAGTTTGATATGAAGCAAACCGTAACGGGTGCACAGCTTGAGCGGATCATGGAGCGTTTAGAGCAAGTGGGGACCAAGTAATCTTAGAGCGGATAATAAATAAATTCTAATTATTCAATTGTCGAGAGGATGAAGCAAAATGACAACGCCATTTCCGAAGGACTTTTTATGGGGAGGTGCAGTAGCGGCCAACCAGCTTGAGGGAGCATATAATGCCGATGGCAAAGGTTTATCTGTACAGGACGTTATGCCACATGGCATTACAACCCCAAGAACTGAAGGGCCTACCGAAGATAACTTGAAATTAATCGGGATTGATTTCTATAACCGCTACAAAGAGGATGTCAAACTGTTTGCCGAGATGGGCTTTAAGGTGTTCCGTACATCCATTGCCTGGTCTCGCATATTCCCCAAAGGGGACGAGCTGGAGCCGAACGAGAAGGGTCTGCAATTTTACGATGACCTGTTCGATGAGTGTCACAAGTACGGCATTGAACCGCTCGTAACGATCTCTCACTACGAGACGCCGCTGCATTTGTCTAAAACCTATGATGGATGGGTTAATCGTAAAATGATCGAGTTTTACGAACGCTATGTTACCGTGCTGTTTAATCGTTTTAAAGGCAAAGTGAAATACTGGTTGACGTTTAATGAGATCAACTCCATTCTGGAAGAACCATTCATGAGCGGTGGTATCTATACACCGAAATCCGAGTTGTCCAAACAAGATCTGTATCAGGCGATCCATCATGAATTGGTTGCCAGTGCCCTTGCTGTCAAATTGGGACATGAAATTATGCCAGAAGCGAAAATCGGGTGCATGGTGCTGAGCATGCCGACATATCCGCTTACACCGAATCCAGACGACGTTGTTGCAGCGATGCACGCAGAGCAGCGTAATGATATTTTTGCTGATATCCATGCACGTGGTTATTATCCGAAATACATTAATCGTTATTTCAAAGCGAATAACATCAACATTAAGTTCGAAGACGGGGATGAGGAAATTCTCAAGCACACCGTAGACTTCATCTCCTTCAGCTATTATGTAAGTATCTGTGAGACCGGTGATCCGGAAAAACGTAAAGAGGGCAAAGGAAACCTGTTTGCAGGAGTTCAGAACCCCTACTTGAAAGCAAGTGAATGGGGCTGGCAGATTGATCCTCAGGGCTTGCGCGTAACCCTCAATAAATACTGGGACCGTTATCAAAAACCATTGTTTATTGTCGAAAATGGTTTGGGCGCCGTAGATGAGTTGGCTACAGACGAGGACGGCAATAAAACGGTTCATGATGACTACCGCATTCAATACTTGAATGATCACCTGGTGCAAGTTGGTGAAGCTCTCGAAGACGGTGTCGAAGTGATGGGGTACACGTCATGGGGCTGCATTGACTTGGTGAGTGCATCTACGGCAGAGATGAAGAAACGTTACGGTTTTATCTACGTAGACCGTAATAACGACGGTTCAGGAACGCTGGAGCGTTACAAGAAAAAATCGTTCCACTGGTATAAAGAAGTTATTAGTACTAATGGCGCAAGTCTTATCGATAATAATGCAAAATCATAATTCCAAAGTCATTGTTGTATGAGTGCCTTTTATGTCGCATTAACGCACATTAACCGCTTTCAGAAAAACGTTGTCACATGCGATTTAATATGGTAAGATAGGCCCAAGGCTAAAGAATACTGGATTGTTACTGTTCAATCAGGCAAAACCAGAGGCAGGCATACTTTGTGACCTGTTTTGGTTTTGCCTTTTACTACTTTGACGGTGCAAGGTGATGTGAAGAAATGAAAATTGAGAAGGTACTCAACAACAATGTAGTCACTGTAATTGACCCGGGAGGTAACGAACTGGTCGTTATGGGACGTGGAATTGCCTTCAAAAAGCATACTGGTGAATTCATCGATGAGAGTCTCGTCGAAAAAATATTTTCGCTCGAAAGTAAAGAAGTTTCTCAGAAATTGAAGACGCTTCTGTCTGATATTCCGGTTGAATATGTAGAGTGTTCAGATGAGATTATTCGTTACGCTGAGACGGTACTAGGTGAGAAGCTTCATGAAAGCATCTACATTTCACTGACGGATCATATTCATTTTGCTATTGACCGACATCGTCAAGGATTGCAGATCCGCAATGCATTATTTTGGGAGATCAAGCGCATGTACCGGAAGGAGTATGCGATCGGTCTCAAGGCATTGCAGATTATCGAAGAAACGTTAGGTGTTCTTCTTCCCGAGGACGAATGTGCATTCATCGCGATGCATCTGGTTAACGCCCAGATGAATGGTGAGATGAGAGAAACGATCAGCATTACGAATATCGTGAAGGATATTCTGAACATCGTTCGGCGCAGTTTCGTGATCGAGCTCGACGAAGATTCACTAAGTTATTACCGATTCCTGACCCATTTAAAGTTCTTTGCTCAACGCGTATTGCAAGGTACAGCGATTGAAGACAAGGAAGAGGATAATCCGCTTCATGACTTGGTGAGCAAACAATATCCGGAAGCACATGCTTGTGCAGTCAAGATTAATGATTATACACGTAAAATCTATAATCGGGTCTTGTCAAAGGAAGAAGTATTGTATCTCACGATTCATATCGAACGCATTGTCCGAAATGAACAAACAATCGAATAATTTGGGATTGTTACTGCAAAAAAGGCAAAACCTAAACGTTGAATCATGATAAGCTATTCTGCTTTGTCATGGTCCAGTGTTTAGGTTTTTTTTAAACCTTCAATACACATAAAAGGAGCAAAACACAATGGATAAACAACAATTGTCCAAAGATATTCTGAAGCTTGTTGGTGGCGAAGAGAACATTGATCAAGTGACCCACTGTATGACAAGGCTCAGATTTAACTTGAATGACAACAAAAAAGCCGACAAAGAAACATTAAAGAACACACCTGGGGTTATGGGTGTTATGGAGAATGGTGGACAGTTCCAGGTCATCATCGGTAATGATGTACCGAAGGTATACAACGCGCTGGTAGGCAACATGTCCAAAGGTGCAAACGCCGGATCTTCTACGGCTTCTACAGGCCCGAAACAAAAGAGAAATCCGATAAGTGCCCTGTTTGACTTCATCTCAGGTGTATTTACTCCAATCCTCCCAGCGATTACCGGCGCAGGTATGATCAAAGGGATCGTGGCGATCCTTGTAGCGTTTGGCTGGCTGTCTGATAAGAGTTCGACTTATGTTATCTTATCTGCGATTGGTGACGGTGCTTTCTACTTCCTGCCAATCATCCTTGCCATCAGTGCTGCTAAGAAATTGGGAAGTAATATGTATATTGGTGCAGCGCTCGCGGCCGGGATTATGCATCCAACCATTACAGCTTTATTGGCAGAAGGAAACTCATCGTTCGCGGGGATTAAAGTCGTCGCAGCAACCTATTCTTCAACGGTTATTCCGATTGTTATTGCGATCTGGATTGCTTCTTACGTGGAAAAAGCGGTTGACCGCATTACCCATTCATCAGTAAAACTCATCGTCGTACCAACGGTGACCTTGCTGATCATGGTTCCACTTACATTGATTGCGATTGGACCACTGGGTTCCATTATCGGTAACGGTATGTCTGGCGGTATTGCTTGGTTGTTCGAAAATGCGTCCATCCTTGCAAGCATTCTGATTGGTGGTACGATGTCACTGTTAATCATCACAGGTATGCACTATGCCTTGTTGCCAATCATTGTAGGTTCCATGACAACATTAGGTTATGACTTCATTATTCCTTTGATGCTAGCAGCGAACTGGGCCCAAGCGGGTGGAGCGATTGGTGTAGGACTTCGTTCCAAAAATGGACAAACGAAATCTCTGGCTTATTCCACAGGTCTGACAGCATTTATGGGGATTACTGAACCGGCGATGTATGGTGTTAATATGAGATACAAAAAACCGTTTATTGCTGCACTCATCGGTGGGGCAATTGGTGGTGGCTTTATGGGTATTGTCAAGGTAAAAGCATTTGTACTAACAGGCCTTGTAGGTTTGCCAGGACTTGCGGCATTTATCAGTCCGTCCATCAGTACATTGATTTATGGTATACTGGGTGGTCTCATTGCGATTGCTTCTGCAGCAATAATTACGTACATCCTGGGATTCCAGGAAAATAATGCGCCACAAGCAGCTGCAACTTCAGCTTCTACAGAAACTGCAACGACAGCAACTTCAGTTCCAGTGGTAGCGGAAGAAACACAAGCAACGGATGAGCAAGTATTCAGCCCGATCACAGGTGAAGTGAGACCGCTTAGTGATGTTCCTGACCCTGCATTTTCTGAAGAAATTATGGGTAAAGGTTTTGCGATTCAACCGGCGGAAGGCCGAGTTGTTTCTCCAATCAACGGAACGGTATTCTCATTATCGAAGAGCGGACATGCTATTGGTCTCGTAAGTGATACAGGTGCAGAAATGCTGATCCACATCGGGATTGATACGGTGAAGCTGAAAGGCCAGTTCTTCTCGCCTAAAGTTCAGGCAGGAACCAAAGTGTCTGTGGGTGATGTCTTGATGGAGTTCGACCGGGAAGAGATTGAAAAAGCGGGTTATACAACGATTACACCGGTAATCATCACCAACATGCATCAATATACTTCGATTGAGTCTGCTGGTCGCACGACTGTTAAGGAACAAGAACTGCTGTTCACGGCAAAAGCATAATTCAATATAACAAAAGCAGTTGCTTTCCTGGAATATTTCCAGAGGAGCAACTGCTTTTTTGATCTTTTTTAACGATATAAAGATGTCTCTATTTCGTATGTACATTGTATTTATTTGACGATGATTTTACCTTGTCCTGCTAGCATACGCATTTCCCGGGACAGACGATCCTGATCTTCAACTGCGACTTCAAGTTGAACACCGTAACGCCATACCATGTTATGTTCCATACCCCAGCGAAGTGTGCCTTCAATATATAATAAATCTTCAAACAGCTTCAAGTTGATGCCGATGCGAATATCGTTATGCTCTACAGGGAGGGACAGTGGAAAAGCAAGCTGACAGCCCGAACGACTGATATCACGTAATTCGGCCTGAATAGGCTTGGAGGGACCGTCCATGCCATTAATGCTCAGGATATAGATTTCGAAATGCATAGGTTCTTTCAGAGTATAACGAAAAGGTTCTTTCCTATTATTAATTGGCATAGATTCCTCCATCAAGTTCAAAAAAATTCCGTTATGGATATATCGTCAATTGTTAACCAGAAATGAAGAGTAACGTTACAGAGATGGTTCGGGAGTTCGATTTTATGTGTGGGGCGGGCTTGTTATAATAAAAGATGAAGGAGAGGATGAGCATGCAAGGAACATTTCAGATGGATACAGATACAGCGACATTATGTTGTTATGATCTGGCGTCATTAGAGCATCGTCTTCAGGATACACCTGACTGGTGGTCGATCCCGGATGATGAACTGGAGGAGGTCAACGCAGGTCATTGTCTGTTTCTGAATCTGGGTGAGGACGGAACGTATGAGGTGCACTGGAAGGTGCAAGCAGCTGTTCTGGAACCAGAGAGTGAGGCGGATCAGGCAAACATATATTATTTTCAGGTTCCTTCGGGTAAGGTTTATTTAGGATCAGCAGATGATGTCAGCGGCGGTGAACTGGAGCCGGATGAATTATCTCAAGGGATCTTCTTACAGCTAAACCCTGGAAATTATGCTTGTACTGTATTTAAAAAGGAAAATCAGATATCGGTTACGATCCAACCTAGTGACCAGGGGAAGAACAAGGTACAGGATTTGATCCGACTATAGCGTGCCTTACATAGATTGAATAAATCACATACCTAGATCATTTTTAGGAGAGATGGATATGCATCAATGGAGCGGGACACCGATCATGAATGCTTCTATTTTGCACCAGCGGATAAAGGCACTTGCCGCACTAGATATCATTCTGTCTGAAGAGGACTGGCTCCGCGTACATCGTTATCACCATAACACATTACAGCCAGATACAGCATGGGGAAGCGTGAATAACGGGGCAGGGGATCATCTGCATGTATTGTTTACGAATACGGGCACGTTACTCAAAGGGTTTGATCATGAATCTCCGCTTAGTCCGCATAACCGTGAGGATGGTGAGATTTACCCGGGGATGTATGATGAGGTGCCAGAGGTGTTCATGCGTATTTTGAGTCAACACGAGGAAACGCTGGCTCGGAAGGATGTAACCTTCTGTATCTGGCAGGAAGGGCACAATCTGGATTGGAAAACAGGCAGCTCAGTTGGACTTGCCATGGCTCAGGAAGACCAATCGGATGCTGAGGGTGGAGTAGCATTTCTGTTCGGTTATATCGAGGAAACACCGAAGTCATACATCGATTGGGCAGAAGATTACTACGATATACAGGATATGTCTTTGACAGCTGTAACTGAAATATATAACAATGCACCGATTAGTGCCGACCTGATTCGAGAATTGAATCCGAAGCGTGATGTGCTCGCTGTGATGGATGAACTCCAGCAATATGGATACGCAGTACGATGAAGTGAAGTCGAGTAAACGATGTATGATGGAGGAACTTCATTATGGGCTGGGAGTATGGGATCAGAACGAAGGAGCAGGAGTACACCAGGTTGCATGAGATCATGCTTCGACTGGCGGCATCACTGACACATAGCAGGATGTATAGTCTGGAGCAACACACCGATGGTTTTAGTCTTTTGCGTGACGATGCATCATGGCCAAGAGCTTTGGAGGTAGTGTTGGAGGAAGCAAGCGGGTTGGATGAAGTAGCGGATGGTGAACGATACATCTACTGCCTGTTCCATATCTGGGGGGAGGAAGGACGAGCCTGGAAACAACAGATGGAGGGTGTGACGAATCAGTATCCAGGAGTATTTGAATGGTTTGAATTGTGAGTGCCTGAAGTGGTGATTCGGAAAGGAGTGAATGTTGTGCAAAGACAAGCCAAAAGCAAAATTCCGGTACTCTTGTATCAGTATGAAGGCACTGAGAGGAACATAGGGTTTACCTTATCCCCTCTATATATGAACGAAGATGTGCGTGAGATAAGGCAGGAAGATATGCTGTTCATCTATGATGAGGATTTTAAACATATTCGTCCAGCAATCAATCGTGTTTTCCCTTTAACGGACCCGCGGAGTGGAGAAGAATTAGAGGCATTTGATCCATGTTGGGACAATCCGATTGTGAAGAAGGTATGGGCTGTTGTTTTATCTGAGCTGGAACAGGTTAAAGTTGCTGAACCGGAACTGCGGGTGTTTTTGGATTCGTTGACAGTTTGGATTCGGAACGTTCTGGAGTCAGCTGATGGAATTGAGATTACGGGCAATCTGTGAGTAGATGTAATTCGATTACGAGTGCAGGAATAGTAGCTCCTATCTATAGATGGTGAGCTTTTTTTCGTGCAAAAAAATGAAAACGGTTTGGTCGGTTCTTCCGTCTTATACCAAAGAGAGAGAGAGAAGGAGGGGAACATTGTGGATAGCGAAACAGGGATGGAGCAGATGAACTGGATACATGTGCACGATGAATCAGCGTTTATTCATTCCGTTATGGAGCATCAGGATACGTTGTTATCTATAGCTTATAGCTATTTGCGGAATCGGCAGGATGCGCTGGAAGCAATACAAGAGATGACCTGCCGGGCCTGGATTAAACGTCGTTCGCTAAATAATGAGAAGGCATTTAAATCATGGATCATTCGAATTTTGATTTATGTCTGTATTGATGAACAGCGTCGCCGCAAGCGTACTATACCTCAGCCGGATGAGAGGTTGGAGAAAAATATCCCAGCTTCATGGATGATTAGTGCCCAAGATAATCGTATAGCCATGCAGTCCCTTTTGCTGAAAATAAAACCGAAGTATAGGCATGTATTATTGCTTAAGTACTACAACGATATGACACTTACGGGTATTGCTTCAATCCTTGGCAAACCGGAAGGTACGATTAAGACATGGCAGCATAAGGGTCTTGAACAATTACGGAAGCTGATGAAGAATAGGAGGGATTGGCATGACAACTAGCCCGGAGGAAAAAGCATTGCTGGCAGATGCATACGAGGTTAACAAGGAGCGTAGAGAATTAGATCCGGCGAATATGACTGCTGCCATACAACGAGGCTTGGCGGAAGCCAGAACGAGTAGATCAAGTAAAAGAAGACGAGGAAAATGGATCACGGTGCTATGCGCTGTATCACTTGCCGTGGCGAGTATTCTGTTCGCATCACTTGGAGACTTCGGGCAGCAACGGTTGACCTCTTCCGAGTCTGAAGTTCATTGGGGAGAATTGGAGCCTTTTCGTGAATTGCTGCGCAGAGATCAGGAGAGTGCTACCCTTACCTCAGCCCTCAACCACAATTATGTTCAGCGTTTAGATCAGACGGTGACGATGGGGAAATACACGTTTACGCTGGATGCATTGATGGCAGATGAGAATCGAGTGATTCTCTTATACTCTGCTAAGACGGATACACCGAGTGGTGTATATTCCATAGAGAACACGAAATTAATGGATGCATCCACAGGATACGTGATTGATAATGGCAGCATTAACGGTATCCGTTTCTCAGATGAGAATCATATTCTTCGAGGCCGAACCACATTTGACCGAAGTCGCAGCAAACCGCTTCCGGAAAAATTAAATTTTGAATTTCAGCTTTCCTCTGTCGTTCCTGATCGCCTCGATGATGGAAAAGGGAAGGGAAAAGAAAAAGAGCAGGAGCAGCAGGGGGAGAATTCGCAGGAACGAAAGTACGAATTTTCTAAAAAAATGAATGTTGTCGTTGCATTAGACCCGAAATTTTCAATTCCTAAAACGGAGATTATTCCTGTGAATCAAACGTACAAGTTTGGGGAGTACGAAGTGTTGATCTCGGACGTGGAAATTTCGCCGCTGGTTACACAGGTAAGGGTTGATTATGATCCCAAACAAAAGCTTGACTATGAGAAGGAGTCGTTCATTAGCGATATCATTCAGCCGTTGGAGATCGTAACGATCTCCCAAAAAGGGAAGCAGACAACCTTATCTAGGAATGGAGGCAGAGGCACAGGGAATGGCATGATGTATTCGTTCAGCAGCAATTTTCTTGATGAACCCAAATCGATCATATTGAAGATGCAAGGAAAACCCGGTAAGGTTTACGGAAATATAGAAGATGCTGCAAAAGATCAATTCGAAATTAAAATTAAATAGATGCTTAAGAATAGATAGGATGAGTTCATGGGTTACGTGTGACATGGTCTCATCTTTCTGTTTTTTCACGATATCTGACCTGCTGTTGCAAAAAAGATAAGATAATTGTCTTTTTGCAATAATTGTATTGTCACAATGCAGGTTACAAGCTATAATCGAGTTGTTTGAAGGGACAAATTACAAAGGATGGTGATATTTTGAAGAAGTTTTCATTGCTTTTACTCGCAGTCACTTTATTGTTGTTAACGGTTTCAACAGCCCCCGCTACATATGGTGCAGCTAGCTTTCCTAACACGGGCACAAATGGTTTGACTGGTTTTGCAGGTAATGCGAAGAATGAGAACGGTGTATCCAAGGCGGCCACGACAGGGGGGCGGAACGGTCAGGTTGTGTATGTCAGTAATCTGAATGATCTGAGAACACACATGGCAGGCTCTACAGCCAAGATTGTCGTTGTGGAACAGAATATTTCTTCATCCAGCTTGCAAAAAGTTGAATTTGGTTCCAACAAAACACTGGTAGGTTCTTTTGACAGACATACGTTAACGAACATTCACTTCAGATCCACTTCGGGATCAAGCAATGTGATTTTTCAAAATCTGACGTTTAATCACTCCGCGAACATCAACGCCAACGATGATATCCAGATGTATATTACTTCCGGCTCCAACTATTGGATCGATCATGTTACATTCTCGGGTCATAGCTATAGTTCTGGCGGCAGTGACCTGGATAAGCTTCTGTATATCGGTGACCGCGCAGACTATATCACGATCAGTAACTCCAAATTTGCGAATCACAAATACGGCATTATTCTAGGACACCCGAATGACGGTAACAGCAGCTATAACGGTGTGCCTCATGTGACCATGTCCAATAACTATTTCGAAAACTTGTATGTACGTGGTCCTGGACTTATGCGTTATGGTTTTTTCCATATCAAAAACAATTATGCCAATAACTTTAACCAAGCAATTACCATCGGAGAAAAAGCGCGTATTTATTCGGAAAACAATTACTTTGGCGCCGGAGCTGAAAAAGGCGGCATTCTGGACGACAAAGGAAAAGGAGAATTTACGGATACAGGTAGCACACCTGCTCTGAACAGCCCGGTTTCTCCAAAAACCAATTGGAGACCAAGCAATAATTACAGCTATCAGGTTGAAAGCGCAGCCTATGCACGTGAGTTCGTTACGAAATATGCCGGATCATCGAATACAACACTGGTATTTGGCAAGTAACAGCCGGACAGCATGTTAAAGGTTCCTAATAAAAGGTATGACAGAGTCTGCTTTATGCGTATCTACGCATGGGCAGGCTCTTTATATTTTGTTTATGATAATATGCAATGATATTATTTTTTAGATGATATTTCATTTACATGATGTACAGCCGATATATTGTTAAGTAGCGCTGTGTGTATGTTTATGAAGCCTATATGCACTATAGTATGACAGGGTGATTTTTCGAAGCAGGGATCATTACCAGTCACTTCATATCCATTCATCACAGCTTACATCTGGTTAAACCTACATCAAAGGCGGGGTACTCATGAATCGGTTGGACGAAATTATTTGGAAAAGAAATAAAATGATTACAGTGATGTTGTGGATTGTCGTGACTTTTGGAATGATTATCGCTTTTACAGATCCCAAGTTATTCGTTTCTAACGCTCTAGTCATTGTGTATGGTATTTGGCTTATGTATGCCAATGCCAAAAAGAAGCATATTCATCTTATTCCATGGATCAATGTTACACTGATTAGTGCTTGTGGCATTTTTGCCGGTTGGGGGACTGTGGATCCGTTTATAGCAATTGTTATAACGAGTCTATTATTAATGTATCCTGATAAGCGAGTGTTCCTTACCGGTTTCTCGGTTTTACTTGCAAACAACATTTTACAGCTTGTAATCGTTCCGGTTTCTACCCAGGAGCAGTTTATAGAAAATATTACGAATGTGGTACTTTTTGCAGTAGCAGGTGTGATTTTAGTCCTTGTATCTACATTGAATCAAAAGTTATTTCAAGAGAGTGAGCATAGATGGAATGAAGTAGAACATTCACGGAAGCGTGTAGAAGAAATGCTGGAACGAGTGAAAAAGTCCGTTGTTGGACTTTCCCACTATACTGAACAACTCAAACAAAAGGTGGATGCTACAGGGTCCATAACAAATGAAGTAACACTTGGTTTTGGAGAAGTTGCCAAAGGAGTTGAGTTCCAGGCAACAAGTATTGCCGAAATTTCAGAGTCTCTTGCTCTGTCTGACCGCCAGATTCAAGATGTAGCGTCCTATTCCCAGCAGATGAAAGAGCTATCTGCAGACATGGCTTCAAGCACCCAGTCGGGCAGTGCTCAGATGGATCAATTGAATATGCAGATGAGCGAATTGGATACAGCCATTCATACAACCGCCGATGATATGCAGAAGTTTAATGAACAAAGTGAAGCGATGACGTTGATGCTGAACAGCATCTCCGATATTGCCACACAAACCAATCTGCTGGCATTAAATGCGGCCATTGAAGCTGCTCGTGCAGGCGAGCATGGACGTGGATTCGCTGTAGTATCGGAAGAGGTCCGCAAACTTGCTGAAAGTTCTGGCCAATCCGCTAATGAAATTACAACAATCCTCACGGGGCTGAGAACGCAGACCCAAGCATTAACCATGAGATTTGAAGGGATTCGCCAATCTCTACAGCGTGGAAGGAACAGTGTGCAGACAGCAGGGGAAGTGTTTCAGTCCATTCATCATAGCTCACAGGACGTCCTTACTCATGCAACCGATATGGAGACAAGCTCGACCACAATGAAGACTTCCTCAACACGGGTAGTGAATGAGGTTTCGGAAATTTCCAGTGTAACACAGCAGTCCAGTGCAGCAACAGAAGAAATCCTAGCGAGCATGGAAGAACAGCGCAGCCTGACACAGAATATGGTGGAAAGCTTTGGGGAGTTGGAGATGCTAATCGTGGATTTGAGCTTATTGGTGTCCGATCATCAAGTAGCTAGTATGGGGACAGGTCAGGAAGCGAATGCGCAAAGGAAAGCAGTTACGGCAGTAGCTTAAAGTTATAAAATCGGAAGCTCCTTAAATGTGGATCAATCGCAGGGATTGAAGATGTGCGGGAAATTCAGATCAACTAAATAAGTTTACTTAGGAGTCCGGAAACGCGTAAATAGACGTGTTTCCGGACTTTTTTACGTCTAAAGAACGCATTGAACCGCTTCATTAAGGTGGGCATGTCGTGAAAATATATATTTTCTTAACATATATTAATTTTAGACATAAATTACCGATATACATAAAGTGGCGCTGACTGCACGTTTATGAAGTTAATATGTACTATGCTAAAGGCGCAGGAGTTACGGAACTACGTATAAGCAGGACTATGGACTGAGATTAAACTTACAGTGGCCTACATGTGTTGAATTTTTTAACTTACATAAAGGACGGGGTAAGCATGAATCGTATCGATGAGATCACTTGGCAGAGAAACAAACTAGTAAGTTACATGATGTGGGCCATAACGGCTATCAGTGCGGGGATCACGATTATTGTTCCCGATCTATGGCTATCCACGCTACTCTCCGTTGTAGTTACTTTAGCAGTTACCGTATGCAATTTCATGAAAAAAGGTATACATATCATTCCATGGTTTGTGACCGTAGCGGTGATCGCCAGTGGAATTTACGTAAGTCGTGACGCGATGAATGTTGTGCAAGGCATACTTATTGTTTCACCGCTGCTGTTGTATCCGAATAGTAAGCACTATAACATTGCTTTTTCGGTGATGCTTGCTTTTTTCACCGTTCAACTTGTTCTTGTATCATCGGCAAGTATAGAGTTACTCTTTGCTGACTTGATTAATTTCAGTATGTATATCGTAACTGGAATTATAATGATCACCGTGTCTAGGGTGAACAAACGATTGTTCATGGATAGTGAAGCACGAGGAGCGCAAGTGGAAGAGTCACGCAACCGTGTGGAAATCATGTTGGAGCGGGTCAAAGAAGCTGTTGTAGGGCTGTCCCGCTATACAGAACAATTGAAACAAAAAGTAGATGAGACCGGTGCCATCACCAACGAAGTGACGGTCGGATTCAGCGAAGTTGCGAGAGGTGTCGAGTTTCAGGCGACCAGTATTGCTGAAATCTCCGAATCGTTATCCCAGTCTGACCGCCACATTAAGGACGTAGCGTCCTATTCCCAACAGATGAAAGAGCTGTCCGTAAGTATGGCTTCAAGTACACAGACCGGTAGTGCACAGATGGGTCATCTGAACGAGCAGATGCATGAATTGTACCAGACCATTAGCACGACAGCTGATGATATGAAGAAATTTAATGATCAGAGTGAATCGATGACGTTGATGCTGAATAGTATCTCGGATATCGCCACTCAAACCAATCTGCTTGCGCTGAATGCAGCCATTGAAGCTGCTCGTGCAGGTGAGCATGGACGCGGGTTTGCTGTCGTTTCGGAGGAAGTTCGCAAGCTGGCTGAAAGCTCAGGGCAATCGGCGAGTGAGATTACCTCGATCCTCACCGGTCTGAGAACACAGACGCAAGCATTGACAAGCCGATTTGAAGGGGTTCGTCAGTTGTTGCAAGTTGGAGCAGAAAGTGTTCTTACAACAGAGCGGGTATTCCAGTCCATTAATAACAATTCACAGAATGTGTTGACTCAGGCTACAGAAATTGAGACAAGTTCAGCAACGATGAAGGAATCCTCGACTCGGGTGGTTAATGAGGTGTCCGAAATTTCCAGTGTAACGCAACAATCCAGTGCTGCAACGGAAGAGATTCTGGCGAGTATGGAAGAGCAACGTAATCTGACACAAAATATGGTGGCAAGTTTTACCGAACTGGAGAAACTTATTGTCAATCTCGGTGATCTCGTATCGGATCAGCATGTTCGTCAAGCCGATAAGACATCTCAGGCAGCCTCTGTCCCTGTGTCAAAAGCTGTTCCAACTGAAGCGATCCCAGCTTAAGTCGGAATTCCGTCTTGCAAGAGATCACTAACCGTTCATATTAAATTTATCCAACTAGGCCCGTCCGGTGCGTAATTACTCGCTTTGCGGGCTTTTTTGGCGTTCAAAGGTCTCTTGTAGCGACCTATATTTTTAGATAGAGTAGGTGTAGAAGATGTCGGGAGCGTATGAGGGATATGGGGGACGGAATAGAAAATAGTAAAGGAGAGATCATTTTGAATTGGACAGATATTAGTAAAATCAAAGATATGGAGCACCTTTGTGAAGTTATAGCTTCATCCTCATTGGATGTCAATGAACGGGATGAACGCGGACGAACACCTCTTATGCTCTTTTTGACTCAGCGTGCGCCTCTCGAGGGTATTCGCTATCTGCTGCAAGCCAATCCCGAACTGGAAGTGGAGGACAAACTCGGGGATACTGCTTTGAAAAAAGCCGTAAGGTTCAACCAGCCTGAAGCAATCAGTCTATTGCTGGAACATGGGGCTAGACTGGATTCGCCTAACGGCATTCTGGCTACAGCTTGGAACTTGGCAAGAGATCGTAATCCAAACCTGGCAGAGATGCTGTTAGATACACCTGGAGCCATACGTTTGAAATTGACGGCTGAAGAGCAGCAGATTGTGGATGACATCATTTACGAGGAGTCTTCCGATGCAGCCTGTGAGAAAATTCGGATGCTGGATTCAGAAGTGCTGATACATGCAGTGGTGAATGGCTTTAATTGGGATGATAGTCCCGGACCGATGGTTGTAGCAGCTGAGCATTCAAAATGTGCCGAGATTACAAAGCTTGATATGGCTGAATTGATGGAGGCGGATTACTGGCTGGAGATGGATCTGGAAGAAGTGAACAGAAGAGTAGATGGGCCTACATATCGGCATCTCGCAGTATTTTTGACTAGAAAGGGTTGATTCAAAAATGGTGCATGACTCTTTCCATGAGCAGAACCAAAAGCTAGAGCAGTTGCAGCAGGAACTGAAGGAAGGCAACATCGAGCATTTTTACATTACGGAGCCTATACAGCATCAGAGCCAGCAGTTGGTGCTGGCAGGCAGTTTTGACTTTTCGTATTATCACAATGTGGAGATTACCTTTAGTGAGGTAGAGTTCATTCTGTGTCCGGCGACGATATTTATCGTGGAAAGGTTTCGGCTGGCCACGGAAGAAGAGATCGTTCAGTTAAATTCCATGATGTATGGTTTTGAAAGGAATGGTACAGTCTTTTGCCTGGAAAATGAATTTGAAGAGCAACGATTTTATATCGTGGCGAAGCAGATGACCTATCAGTTTGGCATGGTTTATTACTATGATCGGCCGAATCTGCAGCCGGGAGAGCGAATTGCTGAGTTTGTAACCAAATCGGAGAACGTTCATGAGTAAAGCTAATCAGGAGACTCGCGTTCGATTATACGATCGACATTCGCTTCATACCATGGATTGGCCCGATACGGAGGATGCGAGGTACGCACGGGCGTATTTGGAACCGATGATGATGCATGGGACTAATGAATACATGGCTAACGTAAACACCACGTTGCTCCTTGCTCGGATAGACAATCTTGTGCTGCCGGTGACCGTGAATGCTGAGGAATACGATAATGCTTATGTCTGTTCCCCGTATACTCACTATGTGCGGTACGCCAAGCAGGAACTAACCATGTTACAGAAGCCGATGCTGGAAAAAGGACTCTCCGTGCTGCTTAGTTTCATTGGCTGGGGCATGAAAAAGTCTCAGATCAACAAGGTTGTACATGTGAACAACTGGCTGTTATCAACTAACCTGTATCCTGCTATGAGTGCCGAGCAAGCCACGCATTTGCTTGAAACAGTAAGGGAGAACTATCCGGGGCATACGGTTATCTTTCGTTCTTTGAGTTCCGAACTGCACTCGAACCTGATAACAGGGCTTCAGGAAGCGGGATGCCGCTCTATACCGAGCAGGCAGATTTATTTGTATCAGGCGCATGATCCGAATTTCGGCAATGCCAAGTCTCGTTGGTTGCTGAAACGGGATCAGGCAATGATGGACAAGCATGGCTATGAGCTGGTTTCTGGTGCAGACCTTAGAGAAGCGGATATCCCGCGAATTGTGGAGCTGTACCGGATGCTTTATTTGGAAAAGTACTCCTATGACAACCCACAGTTCAGCGAGCGTTTTATTGCTGGTGCTATAGTGAACGGCACGTTAAGCTTACACGGATTGCGCAAGGAAGGGCGCTTGGATGCGGTAATGGGTTACTTCTGCCGTAATGGGGTGATGACCACACCGCTGTTCGGTTATGACACAGATATTCCCCAGTCTGTCGGTCTGTACCGCATGCTGTCGGCATGTCTCATTGGACAAGCCAGGGCGAACGGGAAGTTGCTGCATGAGAGCGCTGGTGCAGCGCAGTTTAAACGTAATCGCGGCGCGATAGCGGATTTTGAATATTCCGCTGTATACGACCGGCATCTCTCATTCCGCAGACGGTGGTGCTGGGCATTACTAGACCGATTGTTGAACAGCATAGGCGTGCCTTTGATGCGCCGTATGAAGCTGTAAATCCAAGAAACCAACAAGCCAAACAAGGAAGCAAAGTGCTCTACTCCTTGGTACGCTTTACTGTCTTTTACTACTTGAGTGACTAGCACCGGGTGCTTTCAGCTGACCTCTTGATATGTAGTCTTATTCCAGATGTTCGGCGAGCTGTACCTCGAACCCATCCGGGTCAGCAATGTACATAAAACGCAGACGTGGGTTCGGCTGCACAGGTTCACGCAGGATGGGGATTTGCATTTCCGTTAGACGCTCCATAGCTGCTTCCAGTGATGAGACTTCGTAACCAATGGAGATGCCAGCCTCGGGCTTCAGTACCTGCTCACTACCTTCAATTAACTCTAGTGAGGTCTCACTCGTCTCACCCAGACCAAGCATGGCAATCTGCCGCCCGCGGCTTTCAAATCTGCGCTGAACGGTAAGTCCTAGTAAATTGTGATAGAAGTGAATGGATGCTTCCAGATTACGCACACGTAGTGTAATCCAGTTGAGTTTGATTAACATGTTGGTTCTCTCCTTCGGAGTTGCGTAGTGTCAGTTCTTGTTTATTATACAAGAAGAAAGCTGATTCTTCTGATTTTATTGAAAAATTTTACAAAAATATATATGTAAGCGTTATTTCAAAGTGTATAATACAAGTTAAATTGAGAGGAGGAATGAAATGAAGACGAAGGCGTTTGAAAAAATGAGTTCAACCCTGCTGGCAACGATGCTGGTGATGACGACGGTTCCTTTTCAGCAGGTTGCTTTTGCACAAGAACAACAGATTGAACAGGGAGCAAGTTCTGGGGCTGCGGCGGTTTCTGAGCAGAACCTCAAGGTGCTTCATACCGATTTTGAGGATGGGACGTTACAAGGCTGGCTTCCGCGTGTTGGTAGCGAAAGTTTGACGGTTTCGCAGCAGGCAGCGCATCAAGGTACTCGGAGCATGCTTGTCTCGAACCGTCAGCGCTCCTTTCATGGGCCGATGCTGAAAATGAAAAGTCTGTTAAAGCCTAACTCTACGTATAACATTTCATTCTATGTCAGGCTTACGGAGAAACCTGCTTCAGATCAGACGATTCAGCTAACAGCCTACAAGAAGAATGGGGCAGAGAGTTGGAACATGCTGGACAAGGTCACGATTCCCAAAGACGACTGGCAACAATGGCATAAGGTTTCGGCCACGTACCAATACAGCGACAACCCTGAGGAGTTGAATTTTTTTATTGAAACACCTTATATCTCCGATGATACGGTAGATACCTTATCCTTTTATGTGGATGATGTGACGATTGAGGAAGCTGCACCACTCGCTATTGAGACCGATATTCCTTCCTTGCAAGATCTGTACCAGACCGAATTTCCGATTGGGGCCGCGGTGTATCGCTGGCAGCTTGAAGGAGCTTATGGTCAATTGTTAACCAAACACTTTAACAGTTTGACCGCAACGTACGAGATGAAACCGAAGTTTGTGTCCCCTTCCAAAGGGGTGTATGACTTCCAAGCCTCGGATGAATTTGTGGACTTTGCACAGAAAAATCAAATGGGTTTACGTGGACATGCCTTGCTCTGGCATATTGATGCAGCTGAGTGGATGTTCAAGGATGACCAGGGCAATCCTGCGAGCAGGGATCTGCTACTCAGTCGGGTCCAGAACTACGTGGACACAGTCATAAAACGATATAAAGGTAAAATCTATGCTTGGGATGTCGTGAACGAAGCTATTGCGGATAGCAACGGGGATGCCAATGGTTTGCGCAAAAGCCCGTTCTACGAGCTAATCGGCCCGGATTATGTTGAGAAAACGTTTGAGTTTGCACGCGCTGCTGACCCGGATGCGAAATTATATTACAACGAGTATTTTACCGAAGTTCCTGAAAAAAGAGAGCATATGTACCAACTGGTCAAAAGGTTGAAGGAAAAAGGGCTGATTGATGGTGTGGGTCTGCAATCTCACTATAACCTTGAATCTCCGCCGATTGATGAGATAGAGAAAACAATCAATCTGTTTGCTGGTCTAGGTCTGGATATCCAGATTACCGAGCTGGATGTCGATAGCGGTATTCCTTATGGTGAGACATTACCTCAGGATGTTGCGGTGAAGCAGGCTTATCGATACAAAGAGCTGTTTGACCTGTATCAAAAACATAGCGATGTCATCTCATCGGTGACTTTATGGGGATTACAGGATGAGAAATCGTATAACAATCAAGCCTTTTTGTTCGATAGTGCTCTGCAATCCAAACCAGCCTACTGGGGATTGGCAGATGAAACAAGCCTGCCTGTTCTGACGCAGCGTGCGGTTACATTGTCCGGTACGCCGAATACGAAGGCAGCGAAACAAGACCCTCTATGGAACAAGTCTGTTTCAACATCTTTGAAAGGCAATTCAGGTTCAGCGGCGTTCCGTACATTGTGGGACAAAAATAATTTGTATGTTCTGGTTGATGTAAAGGATACGACCAAACATGCCAAAGACAAAGTGGAGTTGTTCGTTGATCTGAACAATGGCAAAACCCCTGTGTATGAGGCAGATGATCGACATATCACCATAAGCCGTGAAGGCAAAGTGACAGGAGCTAAGCCGAATACGTATCGTGTTCGTGAAACGGCGGGCGGTTATCAGGTTGAAGTATCTATACCATTAACTAATGCACAAGGAGCAGTTTCACGTGAAGTTGGCCTGGATGTAAGGGTGAAGGATAGTGTAAATAACAGTTCAGAAGAGCAGCGCGTTCTGTATTGGAATGACCGCACATTATCCCAGGATCAAGATACCAGCAAATATGGCGTTATTCAGTTTGCAAGTATGCCGAAGTCTGCGAAAGCCTTGAAAGGAACAGTAACGATTGATGGTGAGAAGGATACGAAATGGAATAAGATTACTCCATTCCATGTTACACCACTGAATCAGAGCGGAGGAGCATCGGCTGAGGCCCGTGCAATGTGGTCTGGTCAGGACTTATATCTTTTCATTGATGTCACTGATCCGCAAATTATAACCAACGCCACCGATCCATGGGATCAGGATTCGGTTGAGATTTTCCTGGATGAAAATCATCAGCGCACGCCGTTCTATCAATATGATGATGCCCAGTTCCGGATCAGCGCAGATAACGTGGCTACGTTTGCGGGCAGTGCCTCGCCAGGACGGCTCCAAAGTGCTGTGAAGAAAACCTCCAAGGGATATCAAGTGGAAGCCAAAATCAGATTTCAATCCCTCGTTCCGAAGGAAGGTCAAGTTATGGGATTTGAACTTCAAATTAATGATAATCAAGGAAACAACAACAAGAGTACGGCAAAATGGAATGATCTCACCAATGATAGCTGGAAGAACACTTCCCAATATGGCATTCTGACGTTTTCAAAATAAACCGATAGAGTGACTGTGAAAGAATAAGTAGGCAAGATGATGGGCTTGTTCATCAATGATCCATTAAATCAA
Source organism: Paenibacillus amylolyticus (assembly GCF_003719335.1). Lineage (GTDB taxonomy): Bacteria > Bacillota > Bacilli > Paenibacillales > Paenibacillaceae > Paenibacillus > Paenibacillus amylolyticus_D. The sequence continues at coordinate 740,193 of NZ_RIAS01000001.1, read as the reverse complement.
TCATCTAATTATCAGAAAAACACCCAAACACGGCGAGGTCGTCTCGCTAGGTTTGGGTGTTCTGTTTATGCGGTATGTCGATTTTATTGAATCAGATCCACAGCACCTTGCGGTACAAAAGCATCTACGCCGTTATACACGATTACACCCTCAAGTGCTGTCTTTTTGCCATTTACAAGTGCAACATTTTTGTAGATTTGCAATTCAAGCTTGGTGTTGTTTTTTGTTACGAGAATCTTCGGATTTTTAACATCGGTTAAATCCAGTTTGTATGTGGCACCTTTGGCAGTAAACGCCTGTTTGGCAGGTACGAACAGTTGCTTGCTTACACTGTCCAGATCCAGATTGAGCACACGAGCCATGTATTTGGCTACGTCCGTGTTATCAATGACACCAAATGGACGATCATTGTTAGGGGCATACGTGTAAAGTACTACGTCTCCACCGGTGTGTCCGCCTGTTGTCCAGCCGATACCCGCACGTTTGCTGATCATTGGGCCTACCACATAGTTCAGGCTGCCCTGCTCAGCGGCTTTAATCGCAGCAACCTCTTCGGAAGTCAGATCGGAAATACCGTAGTATTGTTTCATGACAGCCTTGATGTTGGTGCGTTTCGCATCCAGCTTCGATTCTACACCCTCACCTGTAAGCTTGGCCTTTTTCAAAGGTCCGATAAAAGTGGACAACGGCTCTTTGTCATACGTACCTGTTGTAGCTGCATTACCAATCGTAAGTCCGCCATTCTGATGGTCAGATACGGCAATAACCGCGGTTTGTCCATCTGCTTTGGCAAAATCCATCGCTGCTTTTACCGCATCATCAAAAGCAAGTACGTCACTGATAATCCCAATCGGATCATTGGCATGAGCAGCCCAGTCTACCTTGCTGCCTTCGACCATCAGGAAGAAGCCATTCTCATTTTTGGAGAGAACTTCAATCGCTTTGGATGTCATCTGCGCCAGACTTGGCTGCTTGGCCGGATCACGATCCATATTGTATGACATGCCGGCTGGAGAGAACATGCCCCACAGCTTGCCCGAAGTAGATGCTTTCATCGCCGCAGGCGTAGTTACATAATCGTAGCCGAGTGCTTTAATGGAGGCAACGAGATTGTTACCGTCTTTGCGCCCGGCAGGTTCCAGATACTTACTGCCACCGCCCAGTACAACATCGATGCCATTGAAGACTTGTTGTTTGCTGAGTGCGTCGTAGTTTTTACGATCAGGGTAATGCGCCGAGAAGTCTGCTGGTGTTGCATGCATAATTTCGGATGTGGCTACAATACCCGTGGCTTTACCCGCAAGCTTGGAAGCTTCCAATACCGAAGCAACAGGTTTTCTTTCATCCCCTTTTGCAATCGGTTTTTGTCCAGGCATGGTGGCTTTGTCCGGCAATACACCGACAAAACCGGTATGAGATTTATGTCCTGTCGCAAAGGCTGTTCCTGCAGGAGCCGAGTCCGCAATCGGCGCATCCGCAGAGTGTGTACGCACCATACCGCTTGCCATGGAATCAATGGTCAGAGAAGAACCTTTGTACCAACGAGCCAGAGCGGTAGCATCATTAGCCATACCGTCAGGAATGAGAATGATTACATTTTTGATAGGTGAACCAGAAGTTGTTGAAGTACCGTCTTCCACAGCCCAAGCTGCACTACTGCCTCCCAGCGTAGCCGTAACAATGGTGGTCACCGCGAGCATCATTTTGGCTGCACGGGTACTGAAGCGATTTAACATGAACATCCTCCTAATAAATATGTATAGTTTATCCAGAACCCAGTGTATAGGGCAATTGCTAAACGAGCGTTAGTTTTAGGTTAATTAATTGTAAAAATTACGATTATAAGTCAAAGGTTACATAATAGACGAACTGGACAAAACGTAGAGCACTCTTGTATGGTAAGGATGAAATCGGACATGAATGAACAAGTCCAATGATGGTTTTGAGGTGGTTCAACATGAAAGAATGGTCAGAAGCCATTCGGTGGTGGAATAACAATCAAGTAAAACTTATCGATATCCGCCATAGCGTATTGCATTCAGAACAAGAGTTATCGAGAACCATTTTGCCAGCTCATGCTTTTTTGATCATAAGTAAGGGCGAGGCGGACATTCAATTCGGGATAAACAGATTCACATCGGACCAGACTCACATTCTACATGGTGAAAAAGGTACGTCACTGCGGATTCGTTGTATGCAACAACCACTAGATTATTATTTACTTCTATATAAACCGCAATCGGCTGCGTTACGTTTCGACTCATCGAAAGATGATAGTACACGAGGCGTAAATTCGTTTCAGGGCGGAGAACCCTATTATTTTGCAGCATCATACCCACTAACGCTTCTTACGATCGTGGAAAAAATGGCGGAGTTCTGGATGTCTAGTGATGAACTGGATCGGTTGCAGGTGACGGGATTGTTCTATCAATTTGTGTACGAGCAATTTCGCCAGTGGAACATGGCACGCCAGCGGCAGGTCGAATCGCTAGAGCTGGCGGAGCAGATTGAAGCCTACATTCAGGAGCACTACGCTCATTCTATCTCCATGGAAAATATGGCTACGCATTTTCATTACAGCACGCATTATCTGGCTAGGGTATTCAAACGCAAGTACGGATGCAGTCCCATGGATTATGTCATTCAGACTCGAATCAAACGAGCGAAACATTTGCTTACCGAGACAGAAGCACAGATCCGGGAGGTGGCTGAAAGCGTTGGGTACAAGGATTTGTACTACTTTAGCCGTATTTTCAAACGCACAACAGGTGAGACACCGGCACAGTATAAAATGCACAGTCATCGAATCAAAGGTTCAAATCGTACGAACAAGAGGTCTGAATCGTTCATTGCTGACAGGGACATCCGTAGTTATATTGGTAATAACGATAATCATTATCAATACAACATATGGAGTGTGGACGAGTTGAACCTTCGTTTTAAGCCTACATTGGCGGTTAGTTTATTATTTAGTTTATCGCTGCTGCTCGCGGCATGCGGGGCGGGAACTGAACAGCCAGAGCCTGCAACGAGTGCAGAACCGGTACAGGAATCTACTCGAACGTATACCGATGCGACAGGAAGAAAGGTTGAGATTCCGGCACAGCCTTCCAAACCAGTTATCATAACCTATGGCGGATATCTGTTACCTCTCGGGATGAAACCGGCCGGAGCAAACACCGAAACGCTGGAACAATATCCAGAAGAACTGGCAGGTGTACCGGACATTGGCTCAGGCAATGGCAACGTTGAAATGATCTCAGGTCTGGAACCGGACGTGATCATTGTACCGGACTATACAAGCAAGGAAATTGTAGACACATATGCCAAAATCGCACCAACCATTACAGTGGCATGGGGCGGTGATCCAGATGTCATAAATACCCTGAGAACGATGGGTGACATTATGGATCGTAAGGATGAAGCTGAGCAATGGATTTCGAAGTTTGAAGATAAACTGAAGAGCATTCGCAGTGAACTGAACATTAATATTAAACCGGGCACAACAGCCATGTCGTTTGTAATCTACAATAAAGAGGTATTGCTTGGCGGTGAGGGCGGTACCTTAGGCAAGTTGATCTATGAGGATTTTGGGTTCTCCATGCCTGAGCAGTATAAAATTTATTCGGATGGCGGCACAGTGTTGTCTTTGGAAAAACTGGCGGACAAGCCTGCCGACTACTTTTTCACTCAGATGGAAGATGAAGAGATGGATCAGATGATGGAACTGTTTGAGGAACCGGTATATCAGAGCATTCCCGCGATCAAACATAATCGAATTATCAACGTGTCCAGGAACTACTGGAACTATGGGCCGTATCTGGCGGATAAAGGTCTGGACAGTTTGATTGAGCAAGTGAAAAAGCTGCAATAGCTGTAAAAACAATAACTGAGCGGTCGGCTATAACAGCCTGATCTCAACGAATACCCGAACTTAAAACCATGAATGTATCCATCCGGATGCGTTCATGGTTTTGTTCATAGCGTGAGCTGGAATCTGTAAGTAAGATGTGGTATTTTTCTAAAAAGATATTGCTAGCGCTTTCATTGTGTGCTAATATCACGGTAATAACAGGATTGTAACCGATCTCAGGGCAAGACCTGTTCCAGTTCATTCGCTTCGTTCGGAAAGATCAGGCGATTGATTGCGTTTTGACTATATAAGATGAATTATTTCTTTTACACGTTAACGAAGAGGGCAGAAAAAACCTGGAAAAGCGAAGCGTTCGCCTTTATCACCGGATTTCCCCTTTAGAAAAGGGAATCCAAAAAATCTGGGGATAACAGCGATTGAAAGGTTATTCTGTCATCGGAGTGGATTGTGTAAAATCTTTAGTTTAACTTAAATAGAGTAACAATAATTCCATATCACACCTCATTTTCTCAGGGTTGTTACGTATTGCAGGCAAAACCTGAATTGAGGGCAACAGACGAAGTGATCCAACGTCTGTGTGCCTTTGATTCAGGTTTTTTTATATAAAAATCCGCCTGAATGTCATAACCGAAGGGTTGCAACAGTTCATGTCAGCAGAAAGGAGGGCCGTCTTCCATTTACCCACGATCAAGAAATAGAATGATCCAAACTTTGGAATACTGTATCGAGCGGTGCGATATTTCGAAACTATTTTGCCATCATACACGACTAGACAGCGAGGAGATTAAACCCATGAAAAAATTGAAACGTTCTATTGCAGTAGCGGCGATTCTAAGCATGTGTGTATCGGGTCTACCCGCATATGCAGCAGGTAATACAGCTTCATCCTTGTCCCCGGCTATGGACAAACTGGTAAAAGCAGAGCTTATTCGGGGGAATGGGCAAGGCGTGAACGCGGCTTACCTGAGTAAACATGCCACACGTATTCAAGCCGCAGTGCTATATTTGCGTTTATCTGGTCTGGAAAAAGAAGCACTGGCCTATGAAGGAACCGAAACGTATACGGATGCCGCGCAGGCAGGCAAGGTGTTGCAGCCCGTCGTTGGATACTTGAAGCAGCATCCTTATTTGGCTGGCGTGGTTACGGAAACGGAACGTTTTACCCCTAACGCTTCACTGACGGCAGAGGAATATGCGGCGCTGTTGCTCAAAGTTCTTGGTTATGAAGCAGGCACGGATTACAAGTCAGGAGAAGCTTCCGCGTTTGCGGCAAGCCACGGTATCAAAGCCCTTCAAGGAAAAGGCACGACACAGTTGACCAACCGTCTGATGGCTGAAGCCACGGCACAGGCTTTGCAGGCTCAGCTCAAAAATGGTACAGGTACGTTGGAACAACTCTGGTCCAAACATAAGCATGCGGGAGCATTCAAACCTCAAACGTTGCAACAAACAAAATACGGTGCCATCGATGGCAAAACCTATGAAGAATATGGCACGCTTGGCTGGCTTGGTGTTCCATATGCGGCACCTCCGGTAGGCGAACTACGCTGGAAAGCACCGCAAGAACCGAAGGCTTGGACAGGAATAAGAGAAGCTAAAGAGTTCGCGGCAAACAGCCTGCAAATATCCGGTAAAACAACAGCAGGCAGTGAAGATTCCTTATATCTGAACATCTGGCGTCCGAATACAACCAGCACAAAACTGCCGGTCATGGTATTCCTGCACGGCGGCGGTAATATGACCGGATCAGGGAAGGACTTTCAGGGGGAACAGCTAGCACGAAATACGAATAGCATCATCATCTCGGTGAACTACCGTCTGGGAGCGCTTGGTTTCTTCCAGAATGCCGCGCTGAAAACAGGCAACCCGCTGGATGATTCCGGCAACTACGGCCTGCTGGATGCATTCCGTGCACTAGAGTGGGTGCAGGATAACATTGCAGGTTTTGGCGGCGATACAGGAAACGTGACACTTGCGGGTCAATCTGCTGGTGCGCGGGATGTTCTCGCAACGCTTATCTCCCCGCTTAGTAAGGGATTGTACCAAAAAGCGATCGCGTTCAGCGGTGGTTTGACGACGGCTTCACCTGAAGAAGGACAGCAGAAATCCGAGGATGCGATCGTGAAGCTGCTTGTGCAAGAAGGCAAAGCTACGAATGCTGACGAAGCCAAAGCTTGGATCAGCAAACAAACACCTGCACAACTGGAAACGTATCTGCGTGCATTGCCTGCGGATAAACTGGTGACTGTATTTGGTGCAACGGCCATCCGTATGCAGCCATTCCCGCATTTGTTCCGTGATGGTACAGTCATTCCAAAAGAAGGTTTTGATGCGATCAACAGTGGTAAATATACGAAAGTGCCTGTATTGCTCGGCAGCTTGGAAACGGAATTCTCCGCTTTTGCTTTCGGTGATCCTAATTTTGCTCCATCCATCAATGATGGTACATTGTTTACTGATCAGACGAAAGCAGCTCAATATGCGGCTGCAATCAAATATGGTAGCGAGGCGTACGCAGGTTTTAATGCGGAGCGAGTCGCTGAAAAATTAACGAGTGCGGCAGGTCAGCCGCCAGTATATGCATATCGTTTTGCATGGGGTACCCAACCTGGTGTCATCTCTGAACGTTTGCGCACCCTGTTAGGGGCTCCGCACGGTGCCGATATGGACTTCTATACAGGAAAAGCAGCAGGTATTGCGGCTTACTTCCCTGAAGGTTATTTCAGTGATGCCAACAAGCCGGGACGTGAGCAACTGTCTGCTGCGATGGCAGCTTACCTGAAGCAGTTCCTGTATACGGGCAAGCCAGGTACGGGCGGAACGTCTGCACTTGCTGCATGGACGCCATGGACGAAAAATGCCAAAGCACCGATCATGCGCCTGGATGCGAATAACACAACTGCTGAGATCGGCATGTCCTCCCAATATAATCAGGGCAAAGAAGCTGTAAATGCGAAGATGAAGCAAGAATTGCCTGAAGAGACGTACAAACTGTTGAACGAAAAAGTGCTTGCAGGCCGTTTCTTCTGGGAGTAATGAAAAATGACAAGAATTAAGTTGAGAAAAATCATAGGAATTAATTTAAAATGAGAAGGAAGGACAGGGGAACGTTGCTCCTGTCCTTTTTCTGTTGTCTTTAGAATCGATGACATAACTCTACTTATCTCACATGCTACCCTTGACTTTCCCCTGCACGGGAGACTATATACTCACGTTAAGCTAATGGATTGGAGATGATATATTGTTCAAAATCAGTACGTTTGCCAAACTCAGCAAGCTTTCTTTAAAAACGCTGCGCTATTACGACCAGATCGGTATCCTCAAGCCGCGTAAAGTAGACGAGGACACGGGCTACCGATATTATTCCGCAGATCAGTTGCTCGAACTTAACCGGATTCTGATCTACAAGGAATTGGGCTTTACGTTGCCGCAGATCACGCAGCTACTAAAGGAAGACATTTCGCATGAGCAGATTCAGGGCATGTTGAGACTGAAGCGAAGTGAGATTCAACAAATGATTGATATGGAACAAGCCAGGCTTGTCCGCATTGAGGAACGTATCCAGCTTATGGAGAGCGAAGGACAATGGGAGACAGGGCAGGAGATCCGAATTAAAGCCGAGGTTGCTCAGACCTTTATGTTCTTTACTGCAAACGGGGGAGAAGAGCGTATCCCAGAGCTTCTTCGTCATCTGGATTCACTGCTGACCAAAGACCTGCGCCAATGGATTCAGGGCCCACAGGTTGTGTTGTGGCGAGAGGTGGATGGAAAAGAGGATGAATTCGAGTACGAAGTCGGTTACTTCTTGACGGGTGAGCCTCCTGCAGTTGCTGAGCCATTTCAGCTTCGGAATTTGCCGCCGGAACCGATGGTCGCCTCTATGGCGTTTCATTCGCATTCAACCTTTGATGGGGCAGCCTGCGTGCATTTAGCACGGTGGATCGAGAAAAACAACTACCAGATCAAAGAGAACGAGCCGGGCAGAGAATACTATTTGCCCTTATCTCCTGAACAGGATGCTCAGTACATCGAGATTCAGATTCCTATCACATGCAGGTAACGATATAAGTTGAACTAACTTATATCGAAGGCTTAAATACAAAACGAACATAAAGAAGATGGAGTGAGAACGATTGAAAAATAAAGGCACGATTTATATTCTGGCACTGGCTGTATTTCTGATCGGCACCATTGAATACATTATTACCGGGATCATTGCGATGATGGCGACCGATCTTGGCGTATCGACGGCGGAAGCTGGCATGCTTGTCACGGTATTTGCCCTTGCAGCAGCTATCGTTGCACCTATTCTGATCGCTGCAACAATCAATGTCGATCGCAGGAAACTTTTGCTGCTCACCTTTGGGGTATTTATTGCCAGCAATGGCATCATGATGTTGGATCTCTCGTATGAAGCGATGATCTGGATACGCATCATTCAGGGAGCAAGCGGTGGCATGACAACCGTTGTTGCGATGGCGGTAGCGACAAGGCTTGTAGAGAATGAAAAGCGAGGTAACGCGATTGGAATTATTCTGATGGGGCTAAGCAGCTCGCTTGTACTTGGTGTGCCGATCGGTACATTTTTCAGTGAAATGTTTGGTTGGAGAATATTATTTATTGTCATAGGTCTGCTCAGTGTTGCTCCATTTCTGATTATCTATAAAAAGGTTCCTTCCATCCGAGAACAAGAGAAGGTTACAGCGGGCATGCAACTCTCGATTTTGAAAAATAAATCGATTCTTATCGCATTGATGATGTCACTGTTATATGTGGGCGGCTACGCAACCTTGTTCACGTATATTACGCCGTTTTTGCAAACGACTTCGTCCCTTACCATGACCGAAATTAGCCTGATCTTGTTTTTGGCAGGGATCTGTAGTTTTATCGGTTCCAAATTGGGCGGACAACTGGCGGATGCCAGAGGATCGAAGTTCACTATTTTTCTTGGATTAGTGTTGCAAGGTCTGACGCTTCTGTTATTTGCTGTAACGGGTGCACATCTGATCTTGCTGATCCTGGTTCTGATGATATTTATGTTGGCCACATGGAGTATCTCTCCTGCCCAGCAATTATATCTGGTGACGCTCGCGCCTCGTAGTCCGGACATTGCGTTAAGTTTGAATACGTCATTTATTCAATTTGGCTTTGCATTGGGTTCCGGGTTGGGCGGGCTTGTGATTAGCCGTTCATCGGTTCTGGCATTGAATTGGGCCGGTTTTGTTGCTGTAGGTTTAGCAGTTTTATTAGCAGTACTACAGTTTAGGGGAGCAAGTACAAGACAAGGAGTAGCGGCTTCTGCACAGGAAATCAATACGCAGTGAGATGCGGTGAAGTATCGAAAATTGGTCAGACAAAGTCAGAAGGTCAGATTTAGTCAAAATAAACGGTAAAACGATCTATGTTTATTTATTTAGCCAAAATCGCCGATCATTGCCTTATATCGCTTTATATCGGCTTTGAACCTTCGTAGCAACATGAATACAATAATAGATGTAAGGAACAACAAACCCAACCACATTTAAGGAGATGATGTTCATGTTTGATCTGATTCCATTTCGCAGAAGAAATGATGACCCGTTCGGACAGATGCTGAAGTCCTTCCATGACATGGTTGACACTTCATTCCTCTCTTCGTTTGGAAGCAGTATGCAACCATTCCGTACCGACATTCGTGAGGAAAATGGCAAATATCTGGTCGAAGCCGAGTTGCCTGGCTTTGCCAAAGAAGACATCGATATTCAGGTGCAAGGCAATGAACTCGTCATTCGCGCCAAACGTAACGAATTGGTCGAGCAAAAGGACGACGATAATCGAATGATTCGTCAAGAACGTCGTGCCGGCGAATTTGTCCGCCGTTTCTATGTAGACCATATTGATGAGGAACAGATCAAGGCAAGGCTGGAAAATGGTGTGCTGAAGCTGGACATTCCGAAACGTCCGGGCGATGAACAGACACGCAGACGTATTCAGATTGACTGATGAAGACATAATCAGAGTCGTAGGATTGCAAGACAGGATTCAAGACGTAAAATGAAATGAAAAGGAAGGACTTAACATTCGTTCACTGATGTTAAGTCCTTATTTTATGTAATTCATGTTTCAAGTTCCACAGGCAGGAACGAATTCCCTGTGAGGAGAAGGGGAGTCTGTACATGAAAGGACTCTGTTCCTGAATAGGAGCACTGGTTTTATTTTTCAGCAGCGGCTTGCATAAGTGCATAAATTTTACGTGTCGTATTGACGTTTCTAACAGTCATGTACGAATAAACCTTCGAGCTTGCGAGTTTATTCATACCGCTTTTCGTTGCTTCCTCTCGACTAACCGAATACAGAAGTGCACCAGGTACATAAATAAGCTCGCCTATACCTGGTTTCAGGGGCAGCTTCTCCAGAATATCGACATCGTTAATTTCCTCCCACAAAAAGAAAACATCACTTTTGGCCTGATCATCATTTGTCCAATGGGAAGGCAGTGCCTGCATGACAGCTGCTATCTCATCCATGTCCCGTACGAGCACTTTAATCTGTAAGCCAAAATCCGCAGCAATGGCCTGTTCCAAAATGGCAGATATTTCGGCATGGGCATCGCTTCGTGCCTGATCGTCGGCAAAGATGATATTGCCAGAATTGATGTACGTCACCACCTTGTGCATCCCTGCTTGCTCAAAGGTTTCCTTAAGCTGTTTCATGCCGATTTTGTTATTGCCACCCACATTAATGCCCCGCAACAAAGCGACGTAGATCATGGATATATCCTCCTAACCACTTGAAAGGTTTTAAAAATGAAAAGCGCTACTGACATACTATTGGACTCGGTGAAGACACTCAGCCCGGGCTGGGTGTCGCTCCTTCTTATTCTCATATACTTCATAAAGATAGATACTCGATAAGATGTTTTGTGTGTGCTTCTCCGAGCAACTCCCTTAATTTTGGCTGCACCTGGACAAGGTATTCGGGTTTGGTTTCATAGGTTTCTTCATCCTTCACTTCTCCTGAAAATGAACGTGCGTTTTCAATCAAAATGGCAAGAGCATTGAAAAAGTCTGCTAGGGAATCTGCAACTCGTTTCGGTTCCCCACCCTCAAATGCAGCATAGACAGGAGAATCGGGAGCTTCTGCGTCAACGATAATGGGATCATCATTCACATTGGCAATGACAACATGATTGGGTGACCAAGAATCGGATTCTTTGTAAGGTTCCTGCATACCGACCCAGCGAAACCCCAGCTGCTGACGATGCAGATGCTCGGGAGCAACGAAAAAAAGCAGAGCGGCATCGCCGATTTCGACAGCTGCACTTTTCATTTTCAGTGTTCCTTCGGCCTGAGCGTCTACCATCTCGTAGTGACTATAGAAGTATTGAAGTTCCGGCGAAAGGGTAATACGTTTGTCCACTTCCGGCTGAACCGGAAGCACCCGAGGCCGAAGGTCGTGATTTTGAAAAAGTCCGTAGGCTTCATTATATAAGTCTTGTTGTTCCACAAAACGGGTTAAGGCTGCATTCAGTGATTGCATGATATGCCTTCCTCCTAATCAGTTTGTTATGACTCATGTAATAGTTACGAAGGGGCTGCTTTAGCTTTGGATGCCAGACCAGAACACATTCCAGGTAATTGCCATCGCTTGCTCGTACGATTGCCTTGTCTCGTACACGAGCTGTATATCAAGACCGTCCATCAGAGTGACAAAAGCTAGTGTTGCTTCTTCCGGGCTCAGACGAATCCCCACATGACTTGCGAACAAAGCGGTTACTTCTTTTTTTAAGGTGCCGAGATATGTCCGGTATTGAGCCAAAACAAAATCATTCACTTCCAGCGGCGCCATAAAGGACAGAATGTACATAAAGGCTACATTGGGCTTCGTAAGGAAGCGATTTTTATGTTCCAGCAAAAAGGCATATAATCTCTGCTCCAGCGTATCTCCTGCAGTGGAAATCCCCAAGAAATCTTGTACAAACTGTTGCTCCTCTTGTACAACTTCCTCGTATACTTCCAGCAGCAAGTCCTTTTTGGAGGAATAATGATAAGCCAGTGATTGTTTACGGATACCGGCTTCTTCGGCAATCTGTGCCATCTTTGTCCCTTCGTAACCGAAACGATTAAAATGCTGAATCGCAATCTCTTTAATTCGTTTTTTACTCAATGTGTACCCCCAGTGATCGATCTTCGTACTGCTTCTGCTTCAGAGCGTATACCGAATATAACAAGATGTATATCACTAAAACAGCGATAGAGATAGTATACACTACCGTGTAGGAGAATGCAGATGCCACCAGACCCAGAACCAAAGAGCCGCCGCCGATTCCGAGATCAAAAAAATTAAAGAACGAAGCCATCGCATTCTCATGCTCATGTTCTTCCACGAGATTGACACACCATGTTTGGATGGCGGGGAAAATGGCACCAAACCCAAAACCGTACAGTGCGCCAGCAATCAGAAAATGGATCTGGTTATGTGAGAGGATCAGAACGAGGAGCCCTGCGATCGCGAAAACCGCCGAAGGAAGCAGTACAGACCCTGGACCCAGGCGATCAAACATAGTTCCTGAGAATAGTCTGACGACAAAGCTGGCAATCGCCACAATAAAGAAAAACCAGGCAATATTGCTGAAACCCTTCTCCGCAGCAAACAAAGCGACAAAAGACATGATCGAACCGGCTGCAACGCCAACCATCAGGATGAGCAATGAAGGAAATAATACCTTTTTCTCAATAAGTTTTACGGAAGCTGCAAGATGACCGGAAGGATTGTCCTCAGACTCTGTCTGAGAGTTTCTGGATACAAAAACGGTCATCAGAAGTGCCAATAATAAGATGCACATTCCGCCCAAGAACAGGCTCTGGTAGTTGTATTGAAGGAGCAGGCTTGTTCCAATTAATGGACCAACGGATATAGCGACGGTTTCTCCAACTCCGAAATACCCCATGCCTTCTCCACGCCGGCTTTTCGGAATGTTTTCCGTAGCAATCGTTGCAAAATAAGTCGTTGCCAGACCAAAACCGAATCCGTGGATTACACGTAGTACAAGAATTATCCCTATACCTGACGAGAGGTAGTATGCGCCAGTAGCTAATGCACAGATGGCGATGCCAATAATCAAGAGGAACTTTTTGTTCATCTTTGTTGCCAAAACGGAAGTGAAAGGTCGAATTAATATGGCTGAAAACATAAAAATGCCGGTTACAAGCCCGATCTGTGAAGCATTTCCTCCCAAGCTGGAAACGAATAAAGGTAAGGTGGGAAGCAACATTTCAAAGGCCATAAACAAAAGTGCATTGGCCAGCATGATAAAGATAAATGATTTTCCCCACAGTTTCTGTGGTGATATGTCTGATGTCAGGGTGTTCATGATATTCCTCCAAAATATGTTCTAATATCTCGCGATATGATGATTGATTTTATCTGACGACGGTCAGATTGTAAAGGTGTTTTTTCAATTGGAGACAACTATTTCATGTCACATAGAGTAAAAATATTAATATTTTTTACCCTAATCCCAACATTTTCCGATATAATATTCTGATAAATTAAAATTATAATCTCTCTGAGAGGTGAGTCAGATGAGTGTTGATATTCTTGTACGCAACAATGTAAATGTTATGGGAACGGGCAACCAGACGATCATGTTTGCGCATGGCTTTGGGTGTGATCAGGATATGTGGCGACATATCGTGCCTGCTTTTTTTGAACAGTACCGTATTGTTATCTTTGATTATGTAGGTTCCGGACAGTCCCAAATTAACTATTATGATGCGCTTAAATATAATGATCTCCATGGATATGCTCAGGACGTGCTGGAAATTATGGAAGTACTTGAACTTCGGGATGTGATCTTTGTTGGTCATTCGGTCAGCAGTATGATTGGCATGCTAGCCTCCATTAAGGCACCGCATCTATTCAAAAATATCGTCATGCTTGGGCCTTCTCCGCGTTATTTGAACGATCTGCCCCATTATTATGGTGGATTTGAGCGACGGGATATTGATGAACTGCTGGAAATGATGCAATTGAACTTTATCGGCTGGGCAAGTTATCTGGCTCCTATCGTGATGCAGAACCCGGAACGAAAGGAACTAACGGAGGAGCTGGAAAAGAGCTTTTGCTCCCGTGATCCGCACATCGCTCGGCAATTTGCCGAAGTGACTTTCCTGTCCGATTGCCGGATCGAACTGGATTTGGTGTCTGTGCCTACCTTGATTCTGCAGTGTTCAGATGATAGTATCGCTCCTGTGGAAGTGGGGGATTATTTACATTCCCATCTGAAAAACAGCAGGCTCACTCAGATGAACGCCAAAGGGCATTACCCTCATCTAAGTGAACCTGGCGAGACGATTCGATTAATTAAAGATTATCTGGCTAGTGCATAACGTACAGAGGAAAGGCTGTTTTTTATGGACATTCAATTAGATACGGCACCTTGTGGATATTTTTCAATATCGGATTCGGGCGTCATTATGTCGGTAAATCAAACGTTACTGGACATGATTGGGCGTGAACGGGATGAATTGATGGGCAAACATATTGAATCCGTGATGTCGGTCACCAATAAAGTGTTTTTTCATACGTATTTCTATCCGTATATTCAGCTGTATGGTCATGTGGACGAGATGTATTTTTCGTTTCGCAATCGTGACCAGGAGGACGTCCCGGTGTTGCTCAACGGGGTGCGTCAGATGCGGGACGGGCAACGTGTAGTGGACTGCGTAGTCGTCATTATGCGGAAAAGGATTGAACATGAAAAGGACATTTTAAATACCAAGACCAAGCTGCAGGAGTTATATCAGGCAACACAAGAGGCGAACAAAGAGCTGGAGCGTCTGCATGAAGAATACAAAATCAAAGAGCAGGCGCTGATTAAAGTCAATGAACAATTGGAGTTGATGGCGTCTACGGACCTGTTGACAGGTCTCAAGAACCGAAGGTTTTTCCAAGAAAAAATGGCTCATTTTCTATCGCTCTATCATGAGGAACAGCGTGAATTTTCCCTGCTTGTGATGGACATTGACCACTTCAAAAGCATTAACGATACCTACGGACATCCCATCGGTGATCTGGTACTGGGTAATTTGGCTACGCTGTTGTTATCCATCTCCCGTGAGGTTGATGTGGTGGCACGTTACGGTGGTGAGGAGTTTGTGATCATTCTGGCGAATTGCGGAGAGGAACAAGCCATCCGTATCGCAGAACGATACCGGTCACAAGTCGCTTCGGCGGATTGGGAGGAATATCACGTTACGGTGAGCATTGGCGCGGCGACGATCTCGGTAGCGGATACGGAGCTGTCTGTGTTTCAAAAAGCAGACGATGCGCTCTATGCATCCAAGACGGGCGGGCGAAATCGGGTAACCCATGCCGCTGGTTTGATCCAGAGTTAAAAAGGGTTAAGCATCATAAAAACGGATCAGCAGGCAGAGAATCTTTGCTTAGTCGATCCGTTTATTTATTATTGCTATTCATCTTTGTTCTGGAAGGGGAGAGGAAAGTTCACGGCGTATAGACGGTGGTTAAAAAAGGGAGACAATGTCTATCTCGGAGCCAGATAGCCGTAGGAGTGGCCGGAGAGCCTGTTCGCAGGCGATAATCTCCTTTAATTACAATGTAAAAGCTAATTATATCAGATTTGAATGGTAGAATAAGCCATGATATGCTTGGAAAAGTCATGAATTGGAGAGGAGTCGTCGAATGATGAATAATCGGTCTGCTGATGAATTAATCGATCAGGAAAATCATGCCTGGCCGGAGCTTAAAGCGCTTATGGATCAGGGTGGAAATACATATACCTATGTTCCGGCAAAGCCGGAGATGGGCAAGAATACGCTGCACCAGCTCCAAGTGAGCACTCGTTCTTACCTGGGGGCTGTCGCCTATGAGACAGAGGGCATGGTGGTGGATCGTGGATGGATTACGCTGCTGGGCGCAGGCGGTGAGAGTGTATATGGCAGTTTGACCAGCTGGAATGGCTTGAGTGCTGAACTTGCTGTAGAGGCATTGCCGGGCATGATGGTCGTGGCCTATGATGTGGCTGGTGGTTTTTTTGCACTGGATACCGGCAAGTATGGCGGGACAGGACAGATTTATTATTTTGCACCGGATGCCTTGGAGTGGGAATCGACAGAGCTCTCGTTCTCCGAGTTTATGACCTGGCTGGCTGAGGGTGATCTGCAATTATTTTACGAAACGTTTCGCTGGAAAGGCTGGCAGGAAGATATGGTGCAACTGGGAAAAGGCCAAGTGTTTGCTTATTTTCCTCCGCTCTGGACGAAGGAAGGTAGCGGAAAGAAAAGCAGTAGAGCGCCAGTTCATATTGCTGAAGCCTGGAAAGCAGCACTCGAAGCGAAGTGAAAGGTACTGGCAGCGCAGGTGAGTTGAAGTTGGCTGGGTGAGTTCATTTAAAATTGATCAAGCTTAGAGAGGACGAACAGGAATGAGTGACCAGAATGATCGTGCAAGTGTGACGCGTATTCAGTCTCATTATGGTATTGTTTTTCCACAGGACTATCTGGACTTTATTCAGTTGCACGGCGATGCTTCTTTTGATCTGATCCAGGGTACAGAGACGGAAGATTGGGAGATACGTTTTCATGCATTGGATGATCAGTTTATTGCGAATAATACGACATTGGTGGATGAAGTCAATCCTGATCCGCAGCGGATTATTCCGATTGCGTGGAGTATCAGTAGTGGTAACAACTATTTGCTCGATTATCGTGGGAGCGAAGAGACGCCTTCTGTACTGGTGATGGAACATGAACTGGCGATGGTGCGCGAAGATGCGGAGAGTGAAGCTGAGACGATGGAAGAGGCACAGCAGTTGATGGAGGAAAATGTGGAGCCGCTTGCTGCCCATTTCCAGTCCTTTGCGGCCCTTCTCCGAGTGCGGCCATCGCAAGCATAGTTTTTTGTTAGAGATAACAAAAATTCAGCAAAAAGGCTCGCAAACGATGCGAGCCTTTTTTTACATGAGTTCAATTTATAAGTTTTAGCCAGACACTTCGACGATAGGAGCACGCTTCATTAGCGACCCGATGGTACAGAGGTTAAATCACGATTAGAAAGTGAAGAAGCTTTACTATGCCATAGCGTCAGTCCAAGCGAAATGAGACATACGACCAGCAGGCAGCCATAGACCACGTGATAAGCTTCTTGTACCGTTACGCCGGGTATGGCGTGCAGAAGCAAACCGCACACGGCTACAGACACCGAACCGCCAAAGAACTGGATCAGTTGCAGTAAGCCCATGCCAGAACCAATCTGGTTTCTCGGCAGTACACGTGAGGCTTCGTTATTCAGGGAGGCCATGGAGGCTGACAGTGCTGGCGAGAAGAACACATAACCGCCTGTAATGATCAGGGCGGACTGGTCAAGTCCAAGCATAAATAATACCAGAACTGCCGCCAGCATACACTGCCCAATCAGCATAAACCGCATATTGCCATACCGATCTATCCAGCGCCCGACATAACGGGTACAAAATGCCGAGATGATCGCTCCTGGGGCAATGAGCAAGCCGATGGCAAGGGCAGAACGATGATACAGATCCGCAAGCACTAACGGCATAAGGAACAGATTTCCGAGATTAACCACGAGTACGCAGAAACCAATGATAATAAGCCTGGTGAAGTCTGGTGTTCGAAATACCTGTGGGTTCACAAAAGGCAACCTTGCTCTGCGAATATACAGAATATGAGCAAACAGAGAGGCTATGCCGATGCCAAGCCATATCCATGACCGCTGTGTAATGGCTACCAGCAGGGTGGTTGCATTAATGATGGTGAGCAGTGCGCCTGTAAGGTCAAAAGGCTGTTCTTTGTTCACGGTCTCCCGTGGTAAAAAATAGAGCAATACCGGCAAGGCCAGCAGCACAAGCACCGTAATCGCAAACAATCCGTTCCAGCCCATGTACTCACTGATCAGTCCGCCAACAATGGGGCCAAGACCGAAAGCCATTGCGCTGCCTGATGAGATGAGTGCCAGGGCTGCTCCGCGTCGTTCAACCGGAATGTAACGGCTTGCTATGACTAGACCGAGGCCAGCCATAACCCCAGCCCCAGCGGATTGTAGAATGCGCGTTGTGAGCAACAAAGCAAAGTTGTGTGCGAACAGACCAAGCACGGACGAGCAACCGAGAATCAGCAACCCAACCGTGACCAGCTTGCGTACCGGAATCCGGTCAGACAAGCGGCTGTAGATTACGGTTGACAGGGCATATCCGATGGAATAACTGGAGATAACCCAGGAGCCCAGGTCAGAAGTAATCTGAAGATCACGGATAATGACAGGCAACGAAACATTAAACATGGTCGTGTTCATTACCACGATGAAGAGGCAACACGTCCAGAGTGGCATTACAATTTTTTCTTTCACATAACCATTCCTGTCTTGTATAGAGTTATCGTATGATATGAACAGACCTTGGCATTAGCATTACGTAGGATGGAGACAAAACAATATTCTATTTTACTCCCCTAATGTTAATATGGCAATAGTGTCATAGTTATTCGAGTGATTACATATTCAGGCGTGAACAGGTTTAAGAACGATGAGGATGAAGGAGATTAGTTATTATGAAGCCAAAATTATTAGAGTCCCACAGTGTGTTCCCAACCCTTGATATGAGGAGAACGGCTGCATTTTATGAAGAAAAGTTAAAATTTCGTGTCGTTGAATACTTGGACGTCGCAGAGCCGCATGTGTGTCTGTACCGTGATTCTACCGAGATTATTTTAACCCAAAGCAATGGACAGAAAGTGATCCCCAACAGAGAGTTATACGGCTACGGATATGATGCCTATTTCATTACGAAACAGCAGGAAGAGCTTGAACAAGAGTTGATCGATGCGGGTGTAACGATTGTTCGTTCTTTCCATCACTCTGATTATAATAACAAAGAATTTGTGATCGAAGATATCGATGGACGATGGATTGCCTTTGGCATCAAGCAGTAAAATGAGGAGCAAGGTGCAGGAATAGAAGCAATAAGCAAGAATCGCAAATCAATCTATCTATCTATGGTGTGAAAAATAAACCCGATAAACAAACAGGCGCCCTTCCAAAAAGGGGCGCTGTTTGTTTATTCAATCTATAGTGCACATGGAGATGTCCATCGGTACATCTTGTATCAACTAAGCCGTCGCGGTTTGTTTGCCGCGATTGCGAATCCATTTGATGACATCCATCAGGATAACCGCGCCGAGCGCAAGCCCACCTGCGATCAGGAGCTCATCCCAGCCGAAAGTGTCAGGAATGGCAAAGATGCTGCGAACACCCGGAATCAGTGTTATGCCGTAGAGGCAGAGGCAGACCACAATCGAACCAAGCACCAACTTGTTGGTCAGGAAGCCCACCTGGAAGATGGTCTGGGTGTTGGAACGTGCAGCAAAGGTTTGGAGACTGCGCGCCAGAATAAGTGTAGTAAACGCCATCGCGACACTCATCTCTTCCGAGATACCAAGTCCGATATACTGCGACAAAATCACGGCAACGCCGATGAGCAACCCGCGGGTAATGACAGCCTGCAGCGTTCCGCCTGCAAAAATACCTTCGTTAATGTCACGCGGCTTGCGCCGCATCACATCCGGTTCGGCTTTTTCCGTGCCGAGCGCAATGGCTGGCAAGGAGTCGTTAACCAGGTTGATAAACAGCAACTGGAGCGCTGTGAATGGATTGACCCAGCCGACAACCAGTGCGAAGAGGATGGCGATAATGGCGCCGAGATTACCGGCGAATAGATAGGCGATGGCCTTTTTAATATTATCAAACACCATCCGTCCAACACTGACCGCATTTACGATGGATACAAAATTATCATCAGTCAGAATCATCGCCGCCGCATCTTTGGCGACGTCCGTTCCGCTGCCCATCGCTACGCCAATATCGGCTTGTTTCAGTGCAGGTGCGTCGTTGACGCCATCTCCGGTCATGGCTGCAATTTTACCTTTACGCTGCCACGCACGCACGATCCGAATTTTGTTTTCTGGGGATACCCGTGCATACACAGAGATGTGCTCCAGCTGCCCATCCAGCTCTTCATCTGACATCTTATCCAGCTCGGCACCGGTGATCGCGAGATCATCTTTATTTGCCAGCCCAATGTCGATGCCTATGGCCTGAGCTGTTGTTTTGTGGTCACCCGTAATCATGATGGTGCGAATGCCTGCTTTTTTCGACTCTTCAATGGAGCCATAAACCGCTTCACGCGGTGGATCAATCATCGCGGTCAGACCGACTAATGTAAGATCGGATTCGTCATCAGGCGTGACCTCTTGTTTGTCATCAAAACGTTTGTAAGCGTAGGCTAGCACCCGGAAAGCGCGTTTGGAGAAGGCTTCATTTTTTTCTTCGAATTGAGCACGAATTTCAGGGGTCAGCGGTTGTGCCTCACCGTGAATAAATACATGACTGCATCGGCTGAATAATACATCCGGGCCGCCTTTGGTTAACAAAGCAGTCTGCCCCTCAAAGGTATGCACCGTGCTCATCAGCTTGCGATCCGAGTCAAACGGAAGTTCGGCTTCCCGTGGGAACTGATCACGGATTTCGTTGTAATCCTTGTTTACGCTATTGCTGAACGCAATGAGTGCAACTTCGGTGGGATCACCAAGTTCCTTGCCCTCCTGATTGATGTTCGAATCATTGCAGAGTACGGCAATATGTAACAAACGACGTTCTTCTTCCGACCATTCGGCAGGGTCATCGGGAAACTCGTCTTTTGTACCATGAGGAATGTAATAATCCACAACGGTCATTTTATTCTGAGTGAGTGTGCCGGTTTTATCCGTGCAAATAATGCTTGCCGACCCCAACGCTTCCACCGCGGGCAATCTGCGAATAATCGCATGTTGCTTGGCCATCTTGCTGGTACCGAGAGACAGTACGATGGTAACGATAGAGGAGAGCGCTTCAGGGATGGCAGCTACAGCAACGGCTACAGCAAACATCAACGCATTGATAAGCGATGGGCCGATATTTTCGGTACCCTCCGTCAGCCACACCCGACCCGCTTCAATGGCGAAAATTAGAATCGATAGGCCGAGGATGAAAAAGCCCAGCTTTTTGCTGAACGATTCCAGCTTGCGCTGCAACGGTGTTTCCTTGGCTTCTGCATTGTCAATCAATTCGGCAATTTTCCCGATTTCGGTTTTCAGTGCCGTACCTGTAATGACAATCGTGCCACGACCATATACGACCAGCGAGCCGCTGAACGTCATGTTGCGCCGATCCCCAATTCCAGCCTCTTCTGATACCACATCCGCATGTTTCTCTGCAGCCTCGGATTCCCCAGTCAGCATGCCTTCGTTGATTTTGAGGCTGCCGGATTCCAGAATGCGCCCGTCTGCTGGCACGTAATCCCCGGCATCAAGCAATACGATGTCGCCGGGAACGAGTTCCCGCGCAGGAAGCGTTTGTTTCTGACCATCTCGGATTACTTTGGCTTCGGGCGCAGACATCTGCCGCAGGGCATCCAGCGAGCTTTCCGCCTTCTTGGTCTGCACCACGCTAATGACAGCGTTAAGCAAAATGACGAGAAAGATGATCAGGGATTCGATCAGATGTCCAAGCACAACTTGCACAGCGGCTGCGATGAGCAGCACGATGACCATCGGATCTTTAAAATTTTCAAGGAACAGTCTCCAGATCGGTGTTGCATCTTTTCCTTTTAACTCGTTATATCCTACGGATTCTAATCTCTTCGTTGCTTCGGATGTGGAAAGACCTCTTTCGGAACTTTGTACCTCCTGCAATACTTCTTCTGCACTGCGCCTGTAATGTTGCAATCGACCAGCTCCTCGGCATGTGATTTTATATGTGTATTACCCGATCAGACGAAAACTAGAATCGCCTATGGATGTTGTTTTTTCAACATTTGATATGTAGTTTGACGATAGGACTCGGCAGCGTCCGTTACCTATGTCATTATTCATAATTCCAGTGATACTTATGCGTAGATTATAGCATCACTGGAATGAAAGTTTTCATTTTACAGCAGGAGCATCCGTTACTCTTTAAATCAGGCGATATCCAGGAGGCAATTGCCCCGTCCGCTGGATTCTTCGAATCTGTACCGCTGTCAAGCGCTGGTTGGAGGAAATCAAGGATTCAACATCGCCTCTCCTTAGAAAGTTATCCAGATCACGGATACTACGATTTCCCCGAAGGATCACAAAGTTACCCCGGATGATAGTCTGATATAAGTTCGAAAAGGGATAATATGGGTGTTGATTTGTAAAACTGTGTGTAATATCACAATTGTGTGCCTCCAGCTCTGTTACGCTAGTTCATAACAAAGAGTTCATTTGGTTTGGAGGGAATTCATATGTTTTGTTATCAATGTGAACAGACGCCGAGTGGTGGATGTAAAGTAATTGGGGTATGTGGTAAAAATGAAACGATTGCCAGCTTGCAGGATACGATGATCTTTGCACTGAAAGGGATTGCGGCTTACGCAACACACGCACGGCAGCTTGGTTATACCGATCCTGAGGTGGATCGGATTACACACGAAGCTTTATATATGACGCTTACGAACTCAAACTTTAATCAGCAGGAACATTTAGAGATGGCGATGAAAGTCGGAAATGCTGCCATTCGAATCATGGATGTACTAGATCGTGCGCATACCGATCGATTTGGTATACCACAGCCGATCACGGTGAGTCAAAACCAGATTGAAGGTCATTGTATCGTTGTGACCGGTCACAATCTGTATGCTCTCGAAGAATTGCTGCGTCAGACAGAAGGCAAAGGCATTAACATCTACACGCATTCCGAAATGTTACCGGCGCACGGTTATCCGGCTTTAAAGAAATATGCTCACCTTAAAGGCAATATCGGTAAAGCCTGGTACGATCAACGCAGACTGTTTGAGGAATTCCCGGGTGCGATTCTGGCAACAACCAACTGTGTTATGCCGATCAAAGGCACGTATGCGGATCGTTTCTTCTCCTATGAAGTCGCTGGTCTCGAAGGAGTAACGAAGATTGAAGGAGAGAATTTCTCACCTCTTATTGAGCGAGCGTTGTCACTGCCTGTAGCGAACATCAGATCCGAGCAAGTATTAACGACAGGTTATCACCATGAGACCGTGATTGGGCTTGCACCTGAGATTATCCAGGCCGTCAAAGACGGACATATCCGTCGCTTCTTCGTCATTGCAGGCTGTGACGCACCAGGTAAGGGTGGCAACTATTACCGTGAACTCGCTACGTCCCTGCCGAATGATACAGTTATACTCACCACGTCTTGCGGCAAGTTCCGTTTCAATGATGTGGATTATGGTACCGTAGGAGACACAGGCATTCCGCGGTATATTGACCTCGGACAATGCAATAACTCGGGTTCAACGGTGAAAATTGCGATGGCTTTGGCCGATGCTTTTGGCTGTACGGTGAACGAGCTTCCTGTAAGCATCGTGCTGTCATGGTTTGAGCAAAAGGCGGTAGCCATTCTTCTTGGATTGTTCAGCCTCGGCATCCAGGATATCCGGATTGGGCCTAAACCGCCTGAATTTATTTCGGAAGGTGTACTGGATGTACTCGTGGACATGTTTGGCCTGAAACTGATCACGACAGCAGAAGAAGATATGAACGCGATGCTGGCGTTGTCATAATTCTAATAAAACCAAGGAACGAGAGCCTGCACCAGATGCAGGTTCTTTTATTTTTTAGGTCATAATGCCTTCGCAACGTATAAGCGCAACTGACAAGACACTCTTATCTGCGATCCTGACGTATCTGAAATTTATAGCCAAGTCCGCGTACAGTCACGATATATCGATGAGAGTCAAGCGGATTCTCGATTTTGCGTCTCAGGTGGTGGATATGCACCATGACCGTGCGAACATCACTCCAGTTGTCGAGCCCCCATATATGCTCAAACAGGTAATCGGTGCTAAAAACATATCCTGGGCGATTTGCCATCAGGAACAAAAGCTGAAGCTCTTTGGTAGGCAGTGATACCTCTTTCCCTCCAACGTAAACTTCATAACGCTCAAAATGTAATTCCAGCCAGCCGTCTCGCCATACTTTTTCGTTGGGATCAATCAGATTATTGGAAGAATACCTCCGTACAGACTTAAGTCTCTTTTTCACTCGTGCTGCCATGATGTCGGGATCAAACGGTTTGGTAATATAGTCATCCGCGATTTCCAATCCTTGAATAATATCTTCAGTCTCCTGCCGACTACTCAGGAAAACAACAGGCAGGTCTGTCCTTTCCCTGAGATGTTTTATCCATACCGTTCCCAGGCCATCGGGCAGTACGATATCACACAGGACAAGATCGGGGGTACGCTCTTCGAACAGCTTGGCGGCATCCTTTAACGTATGTGCTACAGACGTACTGTAATTTTGATGATGTAAATAAATCTGTACCAGTTCCGCAATATCCGTATCATCCTCTACGATGAGAATATGACGTGTCTCTTCACGGCTTGTCATTCGGTGACACCCTTCCTTTCCACGCAGGTAACCGAAAGCAAAATTCGCTGCCTAGACCCGGTTCGCTGGTTACTCCAATGTCTCCATGGTGATAATGCATAATTTCCTTACAGATGGACAGGCCAAGTCCTGACCCTTTGTGTTCATCCTGAACGGATGGTGGTCTCGCCTGTTCGAAACGGTCAAAAATTCGTTCCTGCCACTTAGGCGGGATACCCACACCTGTATCTTTGACACAAATGTACGCTAACCAGCCCTGCTCGGTATCAGGAGTTTCTGCCAACCGTAGTTGCACATGAATGATGCCCGCAGGGGAAGTGAAGCGCAGTGCATTGGAAATCAGGTTGGATACGACCTGTTCCAGTCGAATCGGGTCCAACTGCACTATCCAATCTTCATCCTTGGGTTCCAGCAAGCCTGATTTTTCAGGCATATCAATAACATACTGAATGCCTTGTGCGTGAACATCCGTTTCATATTTAAGAAACAGTTCTAGCATAAATGGGATCACGTAGACATCTTGCATCTTGAATTGTACTTGATGCGTTTCGAGCTTGGTCAGGTCAATCAGATCATGGATCATTCGTTCAAGCATGAGAGAACGAGTATAGATCCGATTCACATATTTCGGAGCATCCGTTGTAATAATTCCATCCCTGAGTGCTTTGGCAAAGCCTTTAATCGAAGTAATCGGTGTACTGAGTTCGTGAGAGATGTTGGACAGCAGCCGGGTGCGAAACAATTCGGAATCCGACATTTTTTTATTGGCTTCCTGAAGTTCCTCGTTTGTTTTTCGCAGTGACCGTGTTCGTTCCTCAACGATCTGCTCTAACCGTTGGTTCGATTCCTTGAGCTGCAGCGATAGTTGCTCTGATTCGTATAATGCCCGTGAAAAACGAGACGAGAGATTGTATGCCTGAGTCAGCAGGAACACGAGTAACCCTATGGACAGCATATCCTCCGTGGGCAGATGAACTGTGTAGAAGAGCATATCATTGAGAGCAAAAGCCATAAAAAACAGAAAGCCAATCATGCTCGTAAGAGCCCCTTTACTCCGGTTTATCGCAGATCGGAGATAGATATACAATGTGTACAGCAGAGACGGAAACAGGACTCCCCATGTAAAAGGGGTCAACATATACGTGTACACATGAGCCGGCGTGAACAGAAAGAGAGACATGCAACCCGGGAGAATGATCCCTGCCAGCACTGAACTATGCCGGACAGCTTCCGCAGGGTATTCTCGATTGATAAACAAAATTAGTAATAAAGCCGTCATGGCTACTGATATGTATTCTGCTTTGACTGCCCATTCCCAAGGCAACCCAGGCAACAAATAAAGCGCGGTTGATTCCCCAAGCACTACAGTACGCACACCAACCGACATACAGAGCAGACTGTACAGCAGGGCAGAGGTTTCTTGTTTGCGATTCCAGAAGACGAATGCGTAATAGAGGGACATTACGCCGAAAATACCAACAATACCAGATTGTGCAGAGACATGCAGGATACGTTCCCATGAGATGGTGTCGGCTGTACCCAGCTCCATACGCTGCCATATTCCTGCGTTGCGCTGAGAAAAGTTCGACACTTGAATAATAATCTCGTTCCATCCCGTCCGCGGTTGAAAATAAACAATTTCAGGATAGCTCTTTGGTGTTTCGGAGATTCGATCGGAACCTACGCTGCCATTCCCGCCAACAAGCTGTCCATTGATCCAGATGCGGTAAGCGGATGCGATACTTTTGGGATACAGTGCCAGTGTACGTGCTGCTTCGCTGACATCCTTCGGCAGCAGGACGCGCAGTCGATACGTTGCATAGCCCTCGCTTGGCAAAAACGAACCATGGCTATCCGAATAGGTTGTCCATGGTGCTGGCAGTTGTACGAGTTCGGAGACTGGTGGATAAGCAGATTGAAAGTGTATCGGCTCGAGCAGTTGCCGCCAGTAAAATTCCCATTCCCCATCCAGCGCGATACTCTCCGCTTGACTTGTGATTAGACCGGACCCATCCAGCGTGCCTTGTTTGGCGATAGGAGGAGCGGTGTTTATTGTGGTTGAAATGGCATCATTATTGCCCCACTTATGGAATAGGACTATCGCAGCAAAAAGTAACATAAACAAGCTGATCAGCATGACAGGATGTTTGCGGATAGGACTATATGCTGACTTGTTTTGTTTCATCAAGATTGACCTCCGGCCAAGGTGAATTTGTATATTTTATTATAGATGGATGTTCGACTTGTCGAAAGGGAATTTTGCTAAATTTCGATAAACTTAAACAAAACTTAAACTACTCTGAGTACAATAGTCCACATGATACATAGGAATTAAGACCCGGTAATAGGAAGGAATCTGTTGATGAAGTATTACTTCTCTGACTGTAAAACTTTGATGTACCAGCATCGATATATGGACTTTTTACTGGCTCATTATAGTGAGTTGAATATGCCGTATTCTTTTTCCACAACGCTAGGTTATATCTCTAGTCCGCTATTTATGACCGGGAGCACTATTTTGTGCTTTGATGATGAAGATGAGACGGCGGGGGCGTTTGGATTTATTCATGGTACAGGAGAGCATAATTATGAGGATCAGCATGTGATACAGTTGCAGGTCGCTTTTGTTGTAAGTCAACATCGCGGAAGCCGAATTTTTATAGAGGGACTACGGTTTCTGGTACAGCATCTGGATGAATACGCCGATGAGGTTGTACCTGTAGAGGAAATCCGATTTTGGGCTCTTCATGAAGTGAGTATGCACCGACTTTTTTCCAAATTCGCAGCGAGAGTGTCCAGTACGACGGTTGAAGCGGGTATGCTGAATGCGTATGCTGTGGAACTTGTTGAGCTTCGTGCGTATCTTGCATCTTTTGAACGAGAAGATTGTGTGAACAAGGTAAGGAAAGGATGAAGTCATCTTGATTTTGCAGCTTAAGGGCCAGGATTCATTACAAGACGAAGATTATGCTCGTTTTGCCCGTTTTTATCTGGCGAACTGTGATGAGTTTGATGAGCAGTACATGCTTCATGATGCCTTACTTCATTTGATTCATACGATTCAGCAGACGCATTTGCTCTTATTTGACGATGAGCAGGGGCATGTTAGCGCGTTTATCCAGTATCATTATACCGAAGATCAGCGTACAGCATTTATTGAATCAGCTGTATTGGCTAAAAAGTATCGAAGCAGCCGAGCGTTTTTTGCAGGCCTCAGAGATGTCGTGTTATGGATATGTCAGGAAAACCCTGAGGTGCAAAGCATACAGTTTTACGCAGTTGCAAATAACCGCTATACGAATCGATTATATAGTAAATTCGCTGTATGGACTGATATTCAAGTGCGGAACGGTAGAACGGAGCATGTGTATACGGCTGATTTAGATCCTTTGCTGATCTATCTGAAGATTCAAACGAAGGGTTAACCTGATCCATACACAATTCAAACTGAAAGGAGGTGAAGAGCAAATGGTTCCAATGCCGAGTTCGTACAACAAGCCTGAAAAAGGTGGACGTATTTTTAAGTTTGAAAATGTGTTGAAGCTGAATGAACAACTTCGCGTGAGCACAGCCCCTACGAAGTAATCTTCGCCAAGCAATCCTTCATATTCCTGCTGAGGAACACGAAAGAAGAAGCAAGCTGATCACAAATGTGATGGGCATGCTTCTTTTTACGTATCACCATGAACCAGAATTGTGAAAATCTGGTGAACGGTACTGGGACAGGTCCCGTTTTGGCTTTTTTTTATATATAATCAGAGGAAAGAAGAAGGGAGCTGTCCGATGAAAAAGACACTATGGATCATTGCCAGTGCTGCTGCTGTAATCCTGCTTGGAACATATCTCATCGCTAATACATTAGGGAGAGAGCAGGCTGCACAGGCCGAGGAATCTGATATTCCAAAGCTGGTTGAGGATATCAGTACAGGCCGTGCGAAACCGCAGTCTGCTTCAATCAATGCAGCAACGTTAACAGTAAAAGAGGCGGACGGTCAAAAAGTAACTTATGACCTGCCAGAAGATAAATTTTTCCTGTCGATCGCTCCTTATGTAGAACAGACACATCCCTGTGAGATTCATAGTTTAACGGGTTGCCAAGGAGAGATGGCGAATGAACAATTCAGTGTGACGATTCATGATTCCGAAGGCAACACCTTGATGAAAGATGAAGTGTTGAAGTCCGGTGCCAACGGATTTATGGATTTTTGGGTGCCACGTGACAGAACGTATTTAATCCGTATTGTTCACGGCGGAAAGGTGGCTGAAACACAATTATCTACATACAAAACGGATCAGACCTGCATCACGACAATGCAGTTAATCTAAGCTGAGGTCCAAATCGGGCAAGCATCAAGCAAAGAATAGGCAGAACAACGTACAAACTGATGCTGTAAAGATACAATAAAGACGAGGAAAGGCAGCCCCAAGGGTCATGTCTTTCCTTTTTCTATTGGTAAATCAAGAATGTGAAAATTATGAGGCAACGTTGACAAAAAAGAAGTTCATAGGTGATAATGATAATTGTTATCATATAAATACATACAAACATAGAGGAGATTAGAGATATGAAAAAAGGGTTACATGCACTATTCATCATGATGGCATTTGTTTTAGTGCTGGCAGGATGTGGTAAAAATGCTACAACAACAGAACCAAGTAAAAATACTAATTTGGGCAGCGCTCCTGCTGAAGAGTCAGCTGGGCCGGTTACTGTACAGCATAAACGTGGGGAACTCACACTGGACAAGCCAGCTAAACGTGTCGTGACTCTGGAATGGACATATACAGAGGATGTTGTTGCTCTAGGGGTTCAGCCTGTCGGTAACGCAGATAATGCCAACTATAAAGTTTATGTAACGGATCAAGCTGCTCTGGATGATAGTGTTACAGATATCGGAACACGCAGTGAGCCGAATATGGAGGCTATAGCAGCTCTGAAGCCGGATCTGATCATCGCTAATGCAGACAACAATTCAAACGTATATGATCAGTTGAAAGCCATTGCTCCAACGCTGGAGTTCGATCCATATGACGGTGATGGATATAACTATGACAAAATGACGACCATTTTTAATACGATTGCAACAGCTCTGGGCAAAGAAGATAAAGCAAAAGAAGTGCTCAGCAATCTGGATCAGCATTATGCAGAAGCCAAAGAAAAACTGGCAGCTGCAGGGAAAGAAAACTTCCACTTTGCACTAACACAGGCATTCACGTATCAAAATGCAGCTTCCCTGCGCATGTTCAG
The DNA here is from genome assembly GCF_003719335.1 of Paenibacillus amylolyticus. GTDB lineage: Bacteria > Bacillota > Bacilli > Paenibacillales > Paenibacillaceae > Paenibacillus > Paenibacillus amylolyticus_D. Next base: position 710,633 of record NZ_RIAS01000001.1, on the reverse strand, counting down.
CGACAACTCGGTTGTAGTGGGTACGTTGAACAAAATTGGCATGGTCAATGACTGGCAGCCGGATAAACTTGAAAACTACGGTTTCTCTACAGTTGGGATTGAATCTTTATCCACAGTGCAAGATAGCAACTTTATCTATATTACACAGCCAGACGATGATGTATTTGGCACAGCGATAAAAGACAATTCCGTTTGGAACGGTCTGAACTTTGTGAAGGATAAGCGTACGTATCAACTGGGAAGTACGACATGGACATTTGGCGGCCCGATTTCTTCCAAAGTGTTGGTTGACGGTGTAGTTGAGGCGATTACCAAATGAGTCTGACTCAACAAGGAACGAAGCCAGCCACGAACTGGCGTATGATAAGCATCTATGGGGGCGGTCTTACCGCCCTTATCGTGCTTTTTTTTGTAAGTCTGTGTTATGGGGAAGCGGCCATTTCGTTGCATGATGTTTGGGGCGCGCTTACAAATAGACAAGGTACGCTCGAACATAATATGGTATGGGATTTGCGTATGCCGCGTACGGTGATCGGTATTCTGGCAGGGGGTGCGCTGGCTGTTGCGGGGGCGTTGTTGCAGACCATTACTCGCAACCCGCTTGCAGCCTCAGACACGCTTGGAATTAATGCGGGCGCGTATTTTGTTGTGGTGCTCGGTGCCATTCTTTTTCCATCTTTACTCAGCCAGTCACCGTTTCTTTTTGCCGCTATGGGCGGATTGGTTGCGGCGTTCGCAGCTTATTTTATGGGCGGTGGGCGTACGTCAACGCCGGTACGACTAGCATTATCGGGTATGATCGTGTCCATGGTGCTAGGTTCATTTACAAGTGCCTTGCATATTTTTTTCTCGATGGAAACTCAGGGTTTATTCCTGTGGGGGTCGGGAACCCTTGTCCAGAATGACTGGACAGGTGTGAACTACGTCTGGCCTTGGGTCACAGGTGTAACGCTGCTGGCTCTGATTCTGTCCAAACAGTGGGATATGCTGGAGCTGGATGAATCAACCGCATCTTCTTTGGGCCAGAGAGTTGGACTTGCTCGAACAGGTGGGCTGATCATTGCCGTTATTCTGGCTGCAGTGATCGTCAGCGTAATTGGGCCGATCGGCTTTGTAGGTCTGGTTGCTCCACATCTGGTTCGTCTGAGTGGTGTTCGCTCCAATCGGCTTTTGATTCCAGGTGTATTCATCTGGGGGGCAGCGTTGCTCGTAGGTGCGGATGTCCTTGCTAAGATGATACACAACTCCAGTATGGAATTGCCAACTGGTGCTGTGATGGCGATTATTGGTGCACCATGGCTTATCTGGCTCGTGCTGACTCGAATGAAAGCAGGAAATGGTGCTGGCATGACGACATCGATGAGTACGGGGGGGCTTGTACGCCGTTTTGCCTTCACGCCTATCGCTACTCTGTTTTCTGCCATTACGATCCTATTGCTGTTGCTCAGTACGATGTTCGGTGGAATGCGTATTCCACTAGCCGACCTGCTGCCGAGTTTGTTTCAGTCGGATGGGTTATTCTCCGGAATTGTGCAGCTTCGTATCCCGCGTACTTTGGTGGCTGCAGGGGCAGGGGCGGCTCTCGCAATCAGCGGGGTGCTGATCCAGATGGCCGTTCGTAATCCACTGGCGGATGCATCGATTGTAGGTGTATCTTCCGGCGCAGGACTTGGTGCCATGATGGTATTCATTCTATGGCCTGGGCTGCCTATGTATGTGTTGCCTGTTGCCGCTATTGCAGGTGCCGCCATTGCGGCTGCGGTCGTATTCTCGCTTTCTTGGAAAAAAGGCTTGAATCCTTCCGCTGTTGTATTGCTGGGGATTGCCATGTCGGCCATTGCTGGCGCAGGTATTCAGATTCTGATCGTACGAGGTGCCGTGTATGGCAGCAGCGGTTATATCTGGCTGACAGGCAGCACGTATGCCCGTACATGGGACCAAGTCAAAGTAATCGGTGTATTCCTGCTCATTTTGGTGCCAGTGGCTTGGTGGCTTGCTCGCAAATTTGAACTGCTTGTCTTTGACGACAACAGCGCTTCCGGGCTTGGGGTGAATGTACGTCGCACTCGCTTGCTGGCCATGACTGTAGGAGTACTGCTCGCGGCTGGCGCGGTCGCTTGTGTTGGAACGGTTGGATTTATTGGTCTGATTGCACCACATATGGTTCGGCTGCTGACAGGACACAAACTGAGACAGTCGATGTTTCTGTCCGCGCTCGCTGGAGCCGTGATGCTGGTGCTCGCAGATACGATTGGCAGAACGGTGATGGCGCCAACGGAAATACCGTCAGGCATTCTCATTGCGATCATCGGAACACCATACTTCTTGTATCTGATGTACCGATCGAACTGGCGCAAAGCAGTGAAGTGAAAGTGGATGTGAAAAAGCACCAAACCCGGTTTCAGAAGGGTTTGGTGCTTTTATTTTTGTTTCAAAACCAATCTGTATCACATGTGACATAACAGCTCATCATAGCTCATCAATCCTACTTTTCAGGAATTAGCATACAGCTCGCTTCTACGTAGTGAAGGGCTTGTTGCAGTTGTTCCATATCCTGAACGAGTGCAAGTCTGATGTAACCTTCACCTGAAGGCCCAAAGGCACTGCCTGGGGTAACAATGACACCTGCCCGTGTGACGAGATCAGTAGTAAATTGCTCGGAAGTGTCGTAATGTGCGGGAATGCGTGTCCAGATGAACATCGTAGCTTCGGGTTTGCTAATCGGCCATCCCAGCTTGGCGAAACCTTCACACAGCATATCCCGTCGTTCTTCATAGACGGATCTTACCCGCTCCACATCGCTTTGATCACCCGAGATGGCTGCTATTGCTGCCTTCTGAATCGGGATAAACATGCCGTAATCCATATTGGATTTCAGCTTTTTCAGCATGGAAACAACAGCCGAATTTCCCATACAAAAACCGATTCTTGCCCCAGCTAGTCCGTACGTTTTGGACAAGGAGTTGAATTCAATCCCTACATCCATGGCACCGGGAAAGGCCAGAAAACTACCGCATGTTTGTTGGTCAAACACAAGCTCGCTATACGCGTTATCATGCAATACGATAATATCGTATTTTTTGGCAAAAGCGATTAAATCCTCGTAAAAGGAGTCCGGAGCCATCGCTGTTGTTGGATTGTTCGGATACGATACAAGCATGAACTTAGCCCGTTCGGCTATTGCCTCAGGGATGTCTTGCAATTGGATAACATAATGATGTTCCTCTTTTTGCGGCATATAATATAGTTCAGCCCCAGCCAGAAGGGGGCCATCTGCAAACACCGGATAACAGGGATCAGGTACCAGAACAAGATCACCTTCATCGACAATCGAGAGAGAGATGTGCGCAAGTCCTTCCTGCGAGCCGAGCAACGAGCAGATTTCTGTCGCCGGGTTCAACTCGACTTGATATCGCTGCCTGTACCAGTCACTTGCCGCCTGAAGCAGTTCCTTCTGATCGTTCACAGCATAGATGTAATTAGCCGGATCAGCGGCGGCTTCACCGAGTGCTTTCATAATGTGCGGAGCTGGCGGGATATTTGGTGTTCCGACGCTAAGATCGATGACGGGTTGCCCGTTCTCCAACCGGCGGCGCTTAATGTCCAGCAACTTGGTGAAGATGCCTTCACTAAAGTGATCCATTCGTTTTGCAAATCTCATGATAAGTCCATCAGCCTCCAGTGCTCTTCGTACACAACTATTTTAATAATAAATGGATCGCGTACAAAAGAGAAGAGCAGGAGGGCAGCACAGCTTATTCCACTTTAAAATGACTCAGTTCTTCCTGCAGTCTAGCAGACAGTTGATTCAACTCATTGGACAGATCGGCCACTTGTTGAATACTTTCCAGTTGTTCCTGTGTGCTTGCGCTGACTTCTTCCGTTGAGGCAGAGTTCTCTTCCGTAGTGGAGGAGATAATCTCCAGGGCCTGGAAAATCTCATCTTTGTGCTGATGCACACTAGAGGTGCTGTTCGTGATCTGTGCCATACGAAGCTTCAGTTCTTCCAAATCTTTATTGATGTTGTAGAATACCTGCTTGGTATCTTCTACAGACTTGGTGTTCTCTTCGGCAATTTTCATTCCTCGCATCGTGTGTTCTACAGACAAGGATGTTTTTTCTTCGATGACACTTACTTTTTTGTTAATCTCCTCTGTAGCCAGAGCTGTTTGTTCTGCGAGTTTACGAACTTCTTCTGCAACGACAGCGAATCCTCGGCCATGTTCCCCGGCGCGTGCAGCTTCAATAGAAGCATTAAGGGCAAGCAGATTGGTCTGAGAAGCAATTTGTTTTACCGTATCTACAAAACTGGAAATCTCATTCCGGCTCTGATCAATCTCTTGAATAATGGAGGAGATGGATTGAGTAGAACTGTGGTTCTCCGCTGACCATTTGGACAGTTGCTCCACTACCGCGAGTCCTTGACCGCTTTGATCAACAGAGGTTTGCACCATGGACCCCATCGCTTGTGCATCAGCAGCAATTTCATCAATTTGGCTTGATAATGAGCCTGTTTTACGTAAAATGTTCTCCGTCTCAATCGACTGATAATTGGTTGCATTCGCAATCTCATTGATCGCCGTAGATGTATCGTTCATGGTTACAGCGGTTCTGGAGGATATTGACTGCAAGTCATTGGATGAATGATTCAGCACTTGAGCTGAATTGCCAACAATCTTCAACATGCCTTGAATCTTCTGCACCATGGAATTCAGGCCAGTCGCAATTTGTCCAATCTCGTTATTGGATTTGATATCCAGTTCAACGGTTAAATCACCTTGCTCAATCTGTTTGATCTTACTCAGTAGCTGCGGGATGGTGCGCAATAGACGACGAAGCGTAATATAACTGATAATGACCAGAAGAATTGCAGCTGCCGTGAACCCGCCAAGGGTAATCCAGGTGAATGTTCTGAGCTCTGCTAAGACTTCCTTCTCCGTAATCGTCAGACCTACAGACCATCCGGTGTCTTTACTGGTTGCATACCCGATGTAACGACGTTCCCCATTGTCGTTTATCAGCTGTATGCCGGATTCACCAGCAATCATTTTTTTACCGACTTCTCCCATATCACCTGTAATGTTCTTGATATTTTCCTTCAGTACTTTACTCTCGTCCGGATGATACAGAATATCCCCATTCTTGGATAACAATATGGAATAACCTGTGCTGCCCAGAGAGTAACTCTCCATAATACTCGGGATATTACTAAACAGAATATCTGCTGCGGCGAAACCGATCATGTTGTTGTTATCATCCTTGATTGGATAGAAAATACCCATGAGCACTTTGCCTGCCGAAATGTCAATGTACGGATCGGAAAAGTAGAGTCCATCGGCGTCTTTGACCGGTTGGTAGTAAGGACGTGCCTGGATATCGAAATCCGGTGCGGAAACGACACCGTCATTTTGCAGCCAGAAGCCTTTACCATCCATGCCAGCAATCCAAGCATCGTTGAAGGAAGGCTCTGCCTCTACAATCTTAGCCAGTGTATCCCTTGTTTCTGCAGCATAAGTAGAAGTGGCTGCTTCTGCCGCTGATTTCGTTGTTTCTATGTATTGCCTGAATAATTGGTTAGTGGACATTTGTTTAACCAGTGAGCCTTTTTCTTTAAATAGTGCGTCGAACTCACTGACAATGGCTTGTGTTTTAGTCTTGAGCATGGCTTCTTGCTGTTGCACCAGTATGTTTCTTGTGCTTGTAAACATGAATGTTCCGAGTACAGCGAATACGACAACAATGATGACGAGCAGTACAGCAGCGAGAGTATTGGCCATACTGGAAGTCCGCGCGCCTGTTTTCCCCCGTTTTTTTAGAATGTTTAACATGGTTCCATCTCCCCAGATTCTTAATAAGAAGTTCCCAACTCCTGAGTTATATGTCGGCATATAATATAGATTTATGTATATTTTTGTCGAATGAAAAAAAATTTAATGAAGAGCCAGAACATCGTTGGGTGGTTCGTTTAGGGAAGGTTGTTTATAATGGAATGGAGTTAGGATAGGATGTAAACCAAACAGAATGGGAGGATGGAAAATGACCTCGATTTGGCATGCTTCGATACAGGGAATGCCATGGAATGAAGAGAAAATGAACCAGGCCGTGCAGCATTTGCGCCGCAGGGCGACGGTTCATTTTCGTGTTGGGGTGGATACGTATGAGAATTTGGCCGAATTGGACATGAACGTTTTCGCAGCCAGGTCTGATCTGATTCTCCATATTTCGAATGCGGATCCTAAAGCGGAGTATCCACCGAGCTTTCTTGGGCGATTAGCGCAGTTGAAACATGTATCCGCTTTACAGCTTGACTGTCCACAGGTGCAGGATCTGACGATTCTGGGAGCGTTGGAACAACTGGTTTTCCTAAGAGTGAATTCACCCGCCAAAGCGATCGATCTGAGTTTTATTGAGCACTACAAACAATTAAGGTATCTTGAACTACACGGTAAATGTAAAGGCATGACCGCGATAAGAAAATGTCAAAGTCTAGAGACCGTCATTCTGAATTGTCCGGTGGACTGCCTTGAGATATTAACAGAATTGCCGAAGCTACAGTTTTTGTCCCTTGATCATTGTGAGTTAAAGAGCGAGCTGGAGGTACTGGCACAGTCCACCATTTCTATGCTTAAGCTTAGCTCGGTGCGGAAACTGATGAGTATCCAGGGACTAGAGCAGATGCACGGACTTGAGTATTTGCATGTATCCTTGCCGAAGCTGGAGCAATGCTGTGATTTCTCGCAGATGCCCCGGCTCAGACAGATTGAACTGGTTTACATGAAGTCGCTTCAAGATATCGAGTGCTTATGGACAGCCCGTGCACTGGAGGTCTTGGAGTTGAAAGAGATTAATACAGCCCTCAAAGCAGTATCTTTTGCTAGAATGGCAGAGCTTGAGCAGCTTCGGCAGGTGGATTTCCGTTTTATTGACTTTAATAAAGGGCGCATTGCAGCCATACGGGAACAGCTGATCCAACAGGGGAAGTCACATATCATCTATGAACATATTCCTGAACAACAACGAGTACAATCGATGGCGATCGAACATTTATCCCAATATTTAATGTGAAGAAACGTGAATTCAATCAAATCCAATCAAATCCAATCTATCCTTCTTACTACGTATTCATATCCGTAAGGGCAGGGACGTTAATCTCTTTCACACAGGCTGCATTGGACAGGCTGACGATACACCGGACAATTGAAACCATGTCTTGAAGCGGAATGCGTGTCCCGCCATACTCGGATAGTGCGCGTTCCATTCCTTCTTCATAGGGAATCCCTGCTGCCAGTTCTCCCGGATTAATGCACGTTACGGCGATGTGATCCCGCCGGGTATGTTCTCTGAGCGCTTCTGTAATTCCACGGATGGCAAATTTGGAGGCAACAAAAGAAACCTGAGTGTTGCCCGCATTGCTTAAACCTGCTGTGGAGCGGCAGACTTGCGAAGCTGAGGCAGTAGAGCTTGAATGCATACAATGGTGGACGTTATGTTCACATGGATCAGCTCTTGAATATCGGAAGGCTCATCCTGATCAAAGGTGTAATGTTCTTCAAATCCTTCCTTTTCCCAAATACCTACGTTATATATAAGCACATCCAACGTTTCGTTGCGTAGCTGCTCTGCAATCTGTTTGGCAGCCTGAAGCTCCGAGAGATCGGCCTGAATCCATACGCGCTGTATACCGTCCTCCAGTTGCAGACTCTCGGGTTTGCTGCGGGATACAACCCACACTTTATCTCCTGCCTGCGGCACTCCGCGGACAAATGCGTCCCCCAATCCTTTACTGGCACCAAATACAATATATTTTTTCATACGTTAAAACCTCCTGATGACACAGTTTGGACCCATTACTCAAGCGTCCTGTTTGCTAAGGCAAAGGAGTTACTCAATGAGTGTGGTATAAGAGGAATCCAACCTACATCAAAATTAATAATCATAATGATAGTTTACTACATAGGTGGGATATGGAAGGTGAAGGTTACATGAGAGATGCTTCATTCTTAGAACTCCGTTTGTTCATATATAGAAGGGCAGGACTACGGGGCTATAAAATAACTTCATCGTTATTATCATCGGATAACAAAACAATGTCTTCCCCGCGTTGCTGCCTGAGCGCAATATTTTCTCTTCCCCAGGTACACATGACATCCACAATCGTATTTGCTGTGACACCATATTCCGTAAGACTATACTCGACCTTGGGAGGCATTTGCTGATAGACATGTCTTGTGACAAGACCATCACGTTCTAATTCACGTAATTGTTGAATCAGTACTTTTTGGGAAATGCCGGGCATGCTGCGCTCTAGTTCTCCTGTTCTTTTGACACCGGACATTAATAAACAGATGATGATAGCTTTCCACTTGCCGCCAATAATTTCGAGTGTGGCTTCAATGCCCAAACGATATTCCTTCATTCATATCACCTCGCTGTATTTATACGTGTTTACAGGGATAACTATTTATTTTCTCACAGTTACAAAGCAGAAGTCCATACACACCTTGAGGTAAGTATCTTACTTCATTGTGTGTATTTTCTTTTGGGGTGACGGGGTGGATAATGATCCGTAATCAAGAAAAGAAATCAATCTGTTTTGGAGAGAGGAAGGGATTAAATGGAAACACTGGTTATTTTGGCACATCCGAATATGACCACTTCAAGAGTGAATCGCCGCTGGAAAAAGGAGCTGGAGCAGCACGCAGAGCAGATACGTATTCATGAATTGTACGAAACTTATCCTGACTGGAACATCAATACTGCTCGTGAGCAGGAGTTGCTGGAGGCACATGATCATATTATTTTGCAGTTTCCGTTCTATTGGTACAGTTACCCGCCGCTGCTCAAAAAATGGCTGGATGATGTGTTCACGCATGGATGGGCTTATGGATCAGAGGGCAACCGATTGCATGGAAAGCGGATGGGACTGGCAATAACAATCGGGGATCAGCGGGAGAATTACGGAAAAGGACAACCGGTAGGTTGTAGTGTCGAAGAACTGACTGCACCATTCAAGGCAAGTATGAATCATGTGGGCGTTACGGCACTGCCGCACTATGCTGTCTTTGGTGCCTCATTTCAGGCAAGTGATGAAGAGATTGACCAAAGTGCTGTAGCGTATATTCAATATATTAAAGCGTTCAAGTGAGATATTTTTATAAAATAGTGAAAATGGCCTGGTTCCGCACATAGCGGAGTTCCAGGCCACAGTTGTACTTCAAGTGTACTTCAATTCGCAGTACTGATCCTAAAGATCAGCAGTACTTTCATCACGCTTACTCCACACGGAAGAAGTCAAAATCAGCATAGCCTCCGGTAGATTTGGTAGCGTAGTTAAACAATGCAAAGCGATAACCCATAAAGTGTGGCAACGTATACGACATCTGTAGCGTATTGCCAATGGTTGTCCAGTTCGTTCCATTCAGACTATAGGCGAAATAGGCTTTATCTGCCTGATTGGTGAAGTCACAAATGACCCGCAAATAAATTTTGTTCTGGTTCAGGGGCACACTTGCCACTTCAGTCATCGTGCCGGAACTGGCGTTTGTCATGACGATCGATTTGGTATTGCCTGTCATCTTGACGCCCACAAAACCATATCTGGCCTGAAAAGCGGCTAGGCCGGCATAATCGCCATCCTTCATACCTGCCGTTTCCAAGGCGGTAATGCCTGTACTTTTTGGCCCAAACGTGCGTTGTGTCAGCGTATTGCGAGCTTCCAATATATTTTTGCCGAGCTTGCCTGTGGTCAGCCGCATGAAGCCGGGACGCTGGCTCAAGGACCATTTCGACGGGTCAGGATTATGATTCCACTGCCAGAACTTCGAGAGAGTAGATGTGCCCGAAGGTGCATTAAACTCATCTGAACCGAAGATTTTAGCGGCTGGCTGTCCTTCCACAGGCATGTTCATTGTCAATGGAACTTTGCCATTCACCCCGAACACAGGCCAGTTATCCGACCAGGTTACCGGTACAAGATATGGAATACGCCCAACGGCTCCTCGGTCGCGAAACAGGAAACCGTACCATGCACCAGATGCGGTATCCACGATACCACCTTGCGCGATGCCCGAATCTCTGAGCACCACTTTACCAGTATACGGCCCTGTTAACGTATTTGCGCGATAGGCGAGCTGGATACGTCCATCACCGGAAGGCCAAGCAATCAGGAAGACGTAATACATGCCATTAATCTTCTGGATGTGCGCGCCTTCTGCTTTTACAATCATATTAGAGCCAGCGATATGACTGGCATTCGGGATCAGCACCTGGTTCAGACCGCCGGATTTCACAGCTTTGGCATCAGGCGTCAACTCGACAATGCTGATGTTATCACTGCCATGGACAAGAAACGTACGGTTCCCGTCGAAGAGCAGGGATGGATCGTGGTAATAACTGTTCAAAGTGTAAGGCGTCCAAGGTCCGGTTTCGATGTTGCTGGTCTGATAGATGTAAGTCCTTCCTGTGGAAAGCGAACCGAAGGCGACGTAATAGGTGCCATTGTTGTAGCGAAGGCTGCTGGCCCAAGAACCGCGCCCGTATTCGTTCTGACCGTTATTCAGGTTCTGTACATCACTGTTGCCGAGTGTGTCATATACATAGTTCACAATGCTCCAGTTGACCAGATCGGTTGACTTCATGACAGGACCGCCCGGGTTCATATGCATGGTGGTACTGGTCATATAAAAGGTATTGCCTACACGAATGACGTCACTGTCGGGTACGTCTGCATAAAGCACCGGATTGTTAAAGGTCGCCGCAGAGGCGGGCTGATGAGTTAGAGGCAATGCTGTCAACAGCAAGGGAATGGTGAGCAGAAGCGCTCCGATTTTTTTCCACATAACGATGCCTCCCTGAATGTCATGATCACAAATTATAGAGAGTATTCCAGATAATCAATGTAAGCATCCCAGGTTCCATTATCTGTTGTTACAACGAGCTTTACTTCCTGATTCCCCGTAGCATGTGTGATGTTTGAAAGCGTCTGCACCGTTGGTTGTGTTCCGGTAAAATAAAATGAACCTGCCGTTACACCGCCGATCACCAGATCGACACGGGCTGTACTGTTATTGTTGGAAGCGCCTCTTAGAGAGAACTGATGGGTTGGGAAAGCAAAGTATTGATTGTAAGACGCAGAATCATTGTTCGCATAGAGCGCCACGCCGTTAAAAGGAGAACTAATCAGCCCGGTATATTGACCGGCAAGGGTCATGCTCTCTGCTTCAACCCGAGTAACATCGGGATTGGGGTTCGGATTTGGATTAGGGTTACCTCCAGAACCGGAGGTGAACTGCCAATAATCCAGATTGAACAGGTTTCCGTTACCTGAGCCTGTAAACACCAAATACAGATGATGTCGTCCTGTCGTATTGGTAATATTGGTTTCGAGTTCACGCCAGTTCTGTACGCCACCCGTTGAAGTGACGTTAAGCGTGCCGATCAGTGTGCCTGTCGGGCTGCCAAGCCGGAGTTCAATGTTACCATTTCCGGTAGAAGCGACATTTGCCTTGAATTTCGATGCACCTGTTGAACCAAAATCCACATTGCTTACAGCGACCCAGTCCCCGTTATTGATATTCGTCACATTTTGGTTGGCTGTTGGTCCACCGCTTGCTTGAGTCGGCTGCGTATTGATGCCAGCTTGCCAAGCAATCGTCTCGGCTTCTACTCTGTTATACGGATTAAGGTTAGCTGTTTGAGGAACACCGGTCATGTTACCCTGTACTTCCTGAATTGATCCGTCCGCGTTATGCGTCAGCCTGTTGATGTGAGTAGAACGGTATCCTTTGCCATCACCGAGGAAGGCTTTGCTCACTGTTTGTGCATGATACGCAACATACCACTGGTTATTGAACTGGAACACGGCATGGTGGTTGTTGCCACCTACACCGAAGAACGTACCCGGATTTTTGAGGAAGTGTCCTTTGTATGTGAAAGGCCCCATGGGGCTGTCACTTACCATATATCCGATTTCACCTTTTGGGTAGGCTGCCGGATGGTTTCCAGCAAAGTTAATGCAGTACGAATAGTAATATTTGCCGTTGTACTTATGAATACCTGAATCTTCGAACATATAAGGTGCATCAATGGTCGTGGCACTGCCAACTACACTGGTCATGTCGGCGCCAAGACGAATAACACGCGCTGTTTTTGGATTTGCAATGGAAGCTGCATTATTTTCGTTCGGAATACCGCCGCCTGCATAAAGATAAGCGGAGCCATCGTCATCAACAAGTACAGCTGGGTCAAAGAGCCAAGTTACGCCCGACATGCCAGGCGTCCCATGTGTGACAAGTGCACGTCCGATAGGATCAGACCAAGGACCGATTGGAGAATCAGCAGTCAGAACACCGATACCTGCCCCTGAATTGGCGAAATACAGGAAAAATTTATCTTTGCCTGCGATCGTTTTCTTGGCCATCGCTGGCGCCCAGGATTGGCTTGCCCATCTGGCAATGCCTTGTCCATTGTTGGCATTGTTTGCACCGGCTACCGGAATGTAGCCGTGGTCGGTCCAGTTCACCATGTCAGCTGAGGAGATTACGCTGATTCTGCCGATGCTGCCGTAGTTATTTTCGCGGACAGAGCCGTCGTTGTTGTAGAGGAAGGTATCCCCTGTCATATACACGTAGACCCGGTTGTTGTGTACGAGCACGTAAGGGTCAGCTCCCAATTTGTGATCGACGAGCGGATTGGCATTCACAGGCGTTTTGGCAACGGCATTATTAGCTGCATGGCTGGACTCGGCGGGTAGAATGGAAAACACCAGAATTAGTGACATCAGCAAAGCTAATGGTTTACGGATGATCATGCGTTCGCCTCCATTGAATTAGTGTGGAATAGTGTGATTGGGTGTTACGCTAAATGGTTGAACAGAGTTGTTGGATGAGAGAGTTACAGTGAGAAGAAAAAGAAGAATGATGAGTTAATGTTCTTTATTACACCTCCTTTCAAAGATGAGATGGATGGTATCGTTCATGATGGTGATCTATGGCTTAAGCTAATCAACATGTACAGAAGAGATTGATTTACTGTAGCAAGTTGATAGCTGTCACCCGGGAATAGGGGGAGGAACTTGTGAGTGTGAAAAAAAGTGTATAATTTGTCCTGTTGTTTATTGTAATCGCTTTCAATAAAATGGTTTTAAAAGGGAGAAAGAAGAGTTGCGACTTGATTTTATGTAATTATTTTTCATTTTTGTTTTAAAATGTTTTTTTGTGATTGACGATATCATATCACATTTCTGCCACAATACAATCATTTTCTATCACAATTTGTAAGAAAAAGTGAGATAGGAGTTTGATTGCTTCAATCGCAACCTATCGTGCAACATATCAAGTGGGTAGTTTTCACAATTCACATGTTTTTATCATTCATTTGGCCAAGTTGAAGCAGTAGGTTTATTTAATGTTAAGAGTGACATCAATACGATCTATCCAATGCTGGCCGTAGCTCCTTCATTTCGTGAGGAACGGTCATTTTTGGGTTGAAATACATTCAGATTATACATATTTACAAGCTTTGTATGGATGAAATTTTAGATGTTAATGGTACTTATCGTTAGATAATGGTGAACTGTCCTCTGTCTATAGTCCACACCGCTGATCTAGTGAATGAATATGACTAATATGTGATCCATGATGCCAAGTAATGCTAGAGTAAGAGGTTCACAAAAGGTGGGATGGGAAAATGGCTATATTATCAACTGGACCGATCGAAAATAATGCTGTTTCCGGGGGTAGGCCGACGAAACAGGTAACGATCAGATTGGTGAGTCGGGCTGTTGCAGATGCGGTAAGTGTATCTGTTCAGGGGTATGTGCTGAGTACAACAAGAACGCTGTATGTAAGTGAATTGATCAGTATTGCACCTAATGAAGCAGTGACCCGAAATTATTTTGCAGATGTAGACGCCTTTGAATTTGAGTTTGGAGTAAGTAATGAACGTGTGGGAGAAGTCGGAATTTCAGTGTGGGGCAAAGATGCGTCAGGTCAATTGGTGGATGCACACCGGGTAGTGGAACACGAAAAAACAGTTAAAGATCTTTAGAAAATAAGACTTTTTTCGAAAGAAGGGAATGTAGCGATGAGCTTTTTATCGACAGGGCCGATCGAAAATAATGCTGTTAGTGGGGTAAGACCCACTCAATCCGTTACGGTTAGAATTGATAACCGCAGTGAAGTTACAGCCTCGTCTGTACAAATACAAGGGTATTATATGAGTGGCGGGTTGAGAGTTTTGTATGTCAGTGAATCTTTGGAGATCGCGCCAAATCAAGTAATAACGAACAACTACTTTGCTAATCTGGATGCCTTTGAATTCACGTTTACTACAACAGCGACGGTTAATGATCCTGTTCAAGTTTCCGTATGGGGAAAGAGCAGCACAGGCTCTTTGGTAACAGCACATCGTTTGGTTTCTTCCGAATTGCTTGGTACCCCTGGAGTCACAGGCGCGACAGGAGCCACCGGAGCAACAGGTCTGGCGGGAGTGACGGGTGCGACCGGAGCAACAGGTCTGGCAGGAGTGACGGGTGCAACCGGAGCAACAGGTCTGGCGGGAGTGACGGGTGCGACCGGAGCAACAGGTCTGGCTGGAGTGACAGGTGCGACCGGAGCTACAGGTCTGGCAGGAGTGACAGGTGCGACCGGAGCAACGGGTCTGGCGGGAGTGACAGGTGCAACCGGAGCAACAGGTTCCGGAGCTATTATCCCTTATGCATCAGGACTGCCAGCTTCGTTAACTACAGTACTGGGCGGACTTTTAAATACCTCCAGCCTGGTTGGTTTTGGTAATAATGCATCTGGAGTATCGATTAACGGCGGAGTTATTGATCTCACAGGTGCTGCAGGAACCTTGCTTAACTTTGCTTTCTCGGCATCCCGTGCGGGGACGATTACTTCACTGGCTGCTTATTTTAGCACGACAGCGGGACTTAGCTTGGTCGGCTCTACAATAACGCTGACGGCACAATTATTCCGTTCCACTACACCGAATAATACCTTTACGGCTGTACCAGGAGCAGTTGTAACTTTGTCACCAGCACTGACAGGCGTATTGTCATTAGGCACGATCTCCAGCGGGTTGACTACAGGTTTGAGTATCCCGGTAGCCGCCGGTGACCGTTTGCTTATGGTCTTCTCTGCATCAGTAACCGCCGGACTTGATGTGGCTTCAACGATTGCCGGATATGCAAGCGGTGGTCTAACCATCACTTAACGAAATTTCTATAATATATGATGTGCAAAAATCAGAGCCTCTTGCCATTATGGTGGGAGGCATTTTCTAATTACAGCGAGAATTTGGAGTGAAATGATTGTTCTATTTACGAATCCAATTTACAATAGCGATGTAGGAAAATACATATTTTAGGGAGAAGAAAATGAGAAGAAAGTGGTTAGTGGCGTTATTAAGCGTGATCATGTTGTTTGGTGTTGTACCTGCATACGGGGCTGAGGATTCCGGTAAAACTTTAGTATGGGAAGGTTATGAAGATGACGGAGATTTGATGGGCATCAACGTTACAACATTCACAGGTAATAAAAGCAAAACAGAGTCTATATTCCCTAAGCAAGTTTCAGATGTGAAATGGGTTGGAGAGTGGATATATTTTCTGATTGAAAATGAGCAAGACCCTTGGAATCGACAGATGGCTAAAATTAAGAAAGATGGTTCGACATTAACCTTACTGAACAAAGAGGATAATTTTGCAAGGTTTACTGTTGTAGGGGATACGATTTATTTTGTTAAAGATGAAAGGACTGCGGAAACGCTTGATGCGTTGTCTTTTGGCTCAATGAGAACAGATGGTTCAAACGAACAAACGATATTGTCTAAATCTCCTTTTTATAATTTTAAAATAAACAACGGATATATCTATTATACAAACAGGGATAATGACAAGTTTTATCGTATGAATTTAGATGGTACAGGGTTGAAGAACTTATCTTCTAAAGGTGTGGAGTTATACGAATTTTATGGGAATGTTATGTTCTTTTTGGAGATCGTAGACGGAGGCTATAGTTACAAAGGTCATTTTTCCGATTTAAATGCAAGCATAAACAAAACATTTGCCTCTAAAGAGTATATTGATCCCGTAGCATATATAAATAATAAGTTTTATTATCGAAGTTTTTCGGTAGACAAGAATGGCAATAATAAGAGTGACTTGTATATTTATAATCGTTATACAGGCAAGAAGAACAAGCTGCGTTCTTTAGACGCAAATGATCGATTTATAGGTACAGTAGGGGATGGTCTTGCACTCCTATCGTTTGAGAAAGGTACGATTTATAAGCTTGGATATGATGGTAAAATCAAAAAGTAATGATTAGCCTAACGATGTGGCAGTTTACCATATATCACAAGGAAACAGGGATCTCTTGCCGATCGTGGCTTGAGGTCCCTGTGCTTTTTTACATCTTTAGTTATGAGATGTGCTAAATATGAGTCTTTCAAGGTTTAGCATAGCTTCAGCGTATCAACGGTACAGCTTCAATTCAGCAATAGACCACCACCATTCGGCAGTGTCAGCAGTCAAAGCGATTTTGACATATCGTGCCTTCTGGTTCGTGAACATCACGGAGATGACAGGATCTGTGCCCACAGCATTTGAAACCATATTCCATTGCTCGCCATCCGTCGAAGTGACGATTTTAAAACTGCGGGCGTAGTCATTGGTACTGCTGCCTGAATCCATAGTTAACCGGCTGAAATTCTGGATGCTTCCCAGATCGATCTGAATCCACTGGTCTGTTTGTTGTCCAGATGCAGAGGTCCAGCGTGAGTTCAGATTATCGTCCAGCAGTGCGCTAACGTCTTCAGACGTGGAAGCTGTCACTGTCCAAGACGTCCGATCCAGTTCGGTAGGCAACAGCTCATCCTGTTCTCCGGGTGTCCAAGGCGTCTGATCAGCGGTATAAACTGCGATTTCAGCTACAGACCACCAGTGAGAGTCCGTTCCAGTCTGAACTATTTTGATATAGCGGGCCTCATGAGGAGGGAATGCAATGGATAGCATGGCATTTTTCCCTTCACCTGTAGCTACAGTTTTACCCCAATCCATGCCATCCAGAGAGGTGAATACTTCATAACCACGAGCATAATCATCACCGCTGTGAGCACTATCCAGTACAATCCGGTTCACCGTCTGTGAGTGGCCCAGATCCAGTTGAAGCCATTCGCCGCCTGTTTGTGTCTGGCCGGAAGTCCAGCGTGTTTGGTCCGAGCCATCCAGTATCGACGATGAAGCTTCGTTACCTGAAGACGCTGTGACGGACCATGCATCCGGAAGCAGACGTTTTTGTTTTCCTGTTCCATAGTGCTGAACGAACAACTCAGAGACCGACCACCATTGGTCGGATTCACCCGTCTGCACGATCTTCACATAACGTGCCTGCTGCTCAGAGAAGGAGATGGAGAGACGTCCTGACACGCCTTCACCTCCTGCAATAGATGTTCCCCAGTTTTGCCCGTCATCGGACACAAAAACGCGATATTGCCGTGGATAGTCATCCTTGGCATTCCCCGGGTCCAGCTCTACCGCGTCAAAAAGACTCGTTTGCCCTAGATCAATCGTAATCCACTGTCCGCCCGTTTGCTTTCGTCCGTTCGTCCATAACGTCTCTTTTTTTCCATCCAGCATGTGAGCTGCGACATCCGTTCCTTGTGTGGAGGAAGCGGTCACGTTCCAGGTTGACCGATCAGGCAACGGGACTGGAGCTGGATTTGGATGCTCAGGTGCTTGAGCCGATTTCCCAAATCGGGCAAGCTTGAGTTCCGAGATGGACCACCAACTGTCTGCGGGAGCAGTCAATACAATTTTGATATAACGCACAGTCTGCATCCCCAAATCGACGGACAGGCTTGGAGATGAGCCTGTTCCCTGTGCAATCGGCTTGCTCCAGTTCTCATCGTCTTCCGAAACGTAAACTTCATACCCGTGGGCATAATCACCCCAGTTATTGCCGGAGTTCATAAAGAGTGTATCCATCATCTGCTCGCTGCCCAGATCAATATGGAGCCAGTCTCCAGGCTGTTGCGTTTGTCCGGATGACCAGCGGGTAGCCAAATCTCCATCAATCATGCGTTCCACTGCTTCCGAACTGGAGGAGGCGGTAATCGTCCATGTGCTGCGATCCAGATAAGTAACGCCTTGTGAAGCATCTGGCTGCTTGACTACCGTATGCTCCAATGGATTGACCTTCACTTGAGCCTTCGCATATACAGTAGCTGACCCTAAAGCCCCGCTCGCATTATAAAAGTGAACCGTTTTGGCGGTATCGGACGGATTCCAGATTTGTGCTGTGTAGACGCCGTCCTTTTCGTAGACAGTTACTGCCGGAGAATCAGCCCAAATATCCATTGTACGTGTTCCTGTGGATGCCATACTATGCATGAACCAGTAGGCGTTAAAGACTTCGTTTTGCTGCATCTCTTTGGTATCCCACTTCGCAAGAGCAGCCTGTGGGTCCCCGATGGATTGGAAAGGCCAAATGATGTGCTGCCATGTGCGCTCCTGCTGACCACCAAGATCCTTGATCAGACCGTTGTAGAGTGCCGCGGTATTCTTCGGATCACGGCCATAATAGGTCATCCACTCCGCCGGCGGCAGCCAGTGAATGCCGTAAATATGCTCTGCGTCGTTGGAGAAGTACGTGCCATACAGGTAAGCACTGCCGTATACATGACCTACAGTAGCGTGTTTGTATCCTTCTAGCCAGTTGTCTCCATCGTAGTTGAACCAATATTGCTCAGCCGCTTTTTCCTCGGTGACAAAGCCCCAGATGCCTGTATCGCGATAGGCTTTATTCCCTGTTACCTCGCCCCACATATATTGCCCGACCCAACTGAACAGAGCTTCGCCTGCAGCTTCCTGATTGTTTCCGCTGCGATTGTCGGCATAACCGCCCGCCCAGGAATGGCCTGCATAAGGATCAAAATTACGCATCCATGGGAATTGATCGTCTGTGCGCGAAGGATTGGCATAATCCCGGATCAGCAGTTCAACCATATCGCCATAATCCTGTACAAAAGTTGGATCATACATAGCCAACACCGCAGATGCAAAGACGTAATAGCCGTACGTAAAATGATGATCCGTCAGCCCGGTATTGACCCCGAACCCGCTTCCATAAGGGAAAATCGTTCCCCATTGCTCCGAATAATAAAAATAATAGGAGTGCAGACGTTCATCCGGTGAATAGGTGTACCAGTCGGTCAAAATGCTTCTTAACAGGGACAGGTAGTGGTCCCGTCGTTCGTGATCACCAAGCTGATCGCTAATGAGCACACCGAGCGCAAGCGGATGAAGCTTTTTCCCCTGCCAGTACGGATCTTCACTCATTACATTGCCTGACGTATCCGCATCAAGCTGGTCCAGATAACTGATTAATTGCGCGCGTGAGTATGTCGGATCATCCGGCTCCACAAATTGCGGAATAATGCCGTAGAAACGATCCTGTGTCGTAAAACTGTTGCCTTCGCTCACTTTCATCATTCCACGAATGGAAGGATACGTGAGCTCCGTGAGTGGAGTTGTTGCAATTTTCCACTGGTGCGGAAACAAAGCCATTAATGTGTTCGCTGAAAAGTTGGCACGCTTCGTTTGTGTAACGGAATTGAAGGTCGTTGTAACTTGTGAAGTGCTCTCGTTATAGTCGTAGTTCACCTTCGTATCCGTCACAAAAGCATAGGCATGCTGGTAATAGTATGCTAATTCTGACGCAGACGGCAGGGTAGCCAGCGATAAATAATTTCCGCTTGATCCCAGCTTAATCTTAAGTGTATTGCCAAGCTTTATAACTGTGGTTCCTTCTGTTGCATAAAGGCCATAGTTTTTTATAAAGGTTTGCGGCGAAGGTGCTCTGTCCTGATTGGTGACTTCTACACCGATGTGATCCCCAGTCCAGGATTCCCCATCCTGCAGTACAATCTCACGGTTTTGATCATCAAAGAGGCGTGTGATGTTCGGTGAACGGAGCAGGATGGTGTCCGGGTTCTCGAACGTGTTGTACAGGAAAGGGGAGCCTTTGACAAAGGTTGTATTGACCTTCGCCGTGTCATCATCACTCATGATGATGTTTGCGGAATAATCCCCGTATCCTGCTACCTTGGTATTGACCTTGGCCGGGTTCATATTGCTTGTCGTCAGGATAAGGTCAGCTTCACCATCGGCATCCATCGAGTTGCCGTCAGCAGAGAGGTATCCCGCACCAGGATTCAAAATATGAAGCCCTTGCTTGGTGTATCGGTTTTTGAACGGAAGTGTAACCAGACTGTTTCCATCTCCTAAATCCGAAACGAGAATCGACTGCCACCAGTCATTGGATGGAATCGGCGCGGTAATGTCGGCTGTGCGATTTTTCGGGTTTTTCGGTTGCAGCATGGTGATGTCATTAATGGCGTAACTGCCAGCCCCAACCTGTACCGAAGACATTTCAGGCAGGGTCGGAATGGTATAGACCGGTTTTTCATCACCTTGAATATACTCATACACATCAAAGGCATATAGTGAATAGCCGTTGGTTGTACCTCGGCCAAGTCCTGCGAACTTTACATATCTGGCTTCTGCATACACAGGAATGTCATCTCGTCCACCGTTGCTGTGTAACTCTCGAACCAACGTAGTCCATTGCTTTGCGTCGTTGGATACTTGAATGTCATAAGCACGTCCAAACGCATTTTCCCATAGCAGCGAAATTCCACCGATTTCATGAGGCCTGCCAAGGTCCACAACAATCCATTCCTGATCCTTGTAAATGGAAGACCAGCGTGTACCTGGGTCACCATCCGTCACATTGCGCGCTTCATAATTGCGCTTCTCCATCTTGGCCTTGTCTTCGGCGGAGCGGCTAGGTTCATCTATCTCTTCCGACGATGCCATAACCGATTTACCAAGGGCAAGGTTGACGGCAACTGGCTTTGGAGGCGGATTTGCTCCGCCCGTTCCATACACATCGAACGCGTACAGAGAAACACCGTAGGCTTGCTGTGCCCGTTCATGACTGAATAAACGCACATATCGTGCATCGGCGG
This sequence comes from Paenibacillus amylolyticus, assembly GCF_003719335.1. GTDB lineage: Bacteria > Bacillota > Bacilli > Paenibacillales > Paenibacillaceae > Paenibacillus > Paenibacillus amylolyticus_D. Next base: position 689,600 of record NZ_RIAS01000001.1, on the reverse strand, counting down.
AAACCTCCACTTCCGTCAAACCGCCCTGACCCTTCGTTGTGGAGTATACTTGCTCCCAGTTAACTTCGTCATCCGACACTTCAAGGTCGAAAGCGGATGCATAAGCATTTTCCCACTGAATCGAAATGTTCGAGATGGAGGCAGATGCGCCAAGGTCAACATAGATCCACTGAGGGTCCTGCTGCCATGCACTTTCCCATCGGGTATTTAGGTTTCCATCCACGGCAAGATCGGCTGTATTCCCACCAAGGGATGAGGAGCTATACACCGGTCTGTTCAGGGATAAGAGATATGACCCTTCTGCTGCAGCGTTCGCTGCCTTGCTTGGCCATAGCGGCAAGCTGCTAACCAACAATAGCATGGATAACAGCAAGTTCACGCAGATGCTGCGTTTGTTTCGTTGGTGACTCCTTCGTCCCTTCATATCTTCTTCTCCTTTGTTAGCTCTTGTCCGTTCACCAGACAGAATTTTCTCTTTTTTTCCTAACAACCTGTTATATGTATGATTCTGTTCTCCCGTGCCGCATTCCTGAGATCGATTTCAGGTTGAAAACATGGGGTAAGCGGATGTTCATTTGTTGTATATCGATCATTGGGAGTGGATTATAAAGTTTTTTTAATCGTTTTCGTAGAAAAAGAGACATATGTCCTACAGGAGGCAAGCGTGGTGTGTAACTATGAAATGCCGAATTAGGATTACGGTCCGATAGCAATATCATATTTCTTTCTGCTGTTATCTAAGTGGAATATGCTTCTTCCTCAAGCACATCTGATCGAGGCAGGTTGTTTACAGGGAAGTCAAAAAGCTCGCTTATCGCGAGCTTCAAGATTTTCTATAGGAAAGATTGAAGTAGGTCATTAAACATGAATTAACGGTTATCTTTACAAAAACTTATTTTACAGAGCAACCCCGATACATAAGTTATTACTCTAGCATAGAGATGATTGCTTGCTGCACAAGCTCAGGTTGTTCAAGGTACACATAGTGTCCTGAGCCTTGCGCAGTGACATGAGTAGCCTGATTAGACAAGGATGCTAAATCTTGTTGCATTTCAGCCCATTTGATTTCCATTTCTGGACCCATGCCGTGTTCTGTTGCAGAGATTACAGTTAATGGTAAATTTCTCAAAGCATCCTTCGAACGCAGTTTTTCAATGTATTTAAAGCTCTTGGTCACTTCCGCGTAATTTCCCTCCGCAGTAAACTGTGATTGATACATTTCAATAAATTCGGGTGGCAAGGTTGCCAAAACAGCTTCCTCTTGCTTTTCGTGAGAAGCATCGATCAGCACAGCTCCTGCAACTTCATTAGTATAACGGTCAGCAAATCCTCTCACATTTAATCCGCCAATGCTGTGTCCTACCAGTACATATGGACCTGGAATATTAGCCTTTCGAAGTAGCTTATGTAACTCTTTCACCTGTTGTTTTGTTGTTTTATCTTTGGTAGTATCGTCACTAAGGCCGAGTCCAGCACGATCATAAGAAACAGTTAACGTTTTTTGGGATATCTCGGATTGGATACCAGACCAGACGGATGAATCGTCACCATATCCGCTAACGAAAACAACGGTAGGAAGAGACGTTTTCACTCCTTGAATATTCGCATACAAGGCAACCCTTGTACTTACTTCATAGAGCCCGCTAGAGCCAACCTGATTCGTTTTCCCTTCTGCAAGTGGAGCTGTCATCAGAAAAACCAGGCAAAAACTTAGAGATAAAGATAGCCAGCGTTTCATCATACATACCCTCCTAATGTAGGAATGATTAAGATATTCATTCATATTAGAGTATATCCTTCGAAGGTAAAAATGTAAATAATTATGTTAATTATATAAAATTTTAATAAATATTGTGCAATCTAAAATTGAGCCTTGGAGGAATACTATGAAGCATGCTTACCTTGTTTTATTGTTCGTAGCGATGTGGCTCACTAGTGCATGTGAACAATCTGATCGTAGTATGAACAAAGGGGACCATGGGGCTTCTGCTACTCAGACAGGGACGGACACGATCCACAATCTAAGTATAACTACTTTGGATACTGAAAAGGCTTATGAACTCTGTGCAGAGGCTTTATCTGGATATTACAAAGCCATATGGAACGGTCTGGAATTTGACGTTAGTAGATATGTAGATAATCAGAATTTCCAACGTTATACGGAAAAAAAGATTAAATCACAATATAATCTTTTTCGGAAGAACAACCTAACCTATAACCAAGTAAAAGAGGTCAAGATGGATGCTGAAAAAGTAGACATTGTTGAAGGAGAGCAAAATGTTTACTATCTAAAAATGAATGCACGTATTATAAAGGATGTAGGTGAATATGCGGAGTCTACCGAATTCTTGGTACAAGATCTGAAAGGCAAGTTAGTTATTGTGGACTGGTATACATCTGGAAAGGATAGTTACGATTCCATTATGCGTGGGGAGAGTCAGGTGATTAATAATCCTGCCATCTGGGAGAACAGTGAATGGGCAGGTAAATTGAAATAGTGGATAGGTAAGAGCCGTGATCCTTGTTATTTACTACACCCTAGCTTCAAAACGTGAAATCTGTGTTATGGCCTTCAGGCTGTCGGTAGCGTATAAACAAGAATTAGTCTCCGAATGTAGGCTCTTTTGCTTCATCTGCTTGGCCCTGCAGTATATTGCACGATCAGTGATTCGGCGTCAATGGTCACCGTAAGATCGAAAAAATGGTCGCTGTGTCCCTTTCTCCAGTCCTCAGGAATATCTTCGGAATAAAACCAGAAGCGAAGCAGTCGCCGCTCTACATGTTTCATGATATGACTCCGGCATAGTCGTTCACCTCTCAGACACATGGATTTCTTCATATTCTCCACTATATCTGATATGTGTATTTTGAAACAGGACGAACAAGCCATATCAAGAACATTTTCATTTATTTTAGTAGGGACATTTCCGGAATTATTTCTCTTTTCATTCTTTTCTATTTTTCAAAATAAATGAAAGCAGGTGTAAACATTAATACTCATGTCTTAATTTACGATGGATTTGTCAATTTCGAAATCATGCTGGCAACCTATCTAATGAAAACGCAAGGGGAAATTATAACAGTGGGTTTAAGTTCCGAGATGGTCAATTCCCACGAAGGTTTTGCAGTTAAACCCCAAAAAGATATAAATGAAGTAGATTGGGACGAAGTAGAAGTACTTATTATTCCAGGAGGAGATATTGGAGCAATTGAAGGGAATAAGCAACTAATATCAATTATCAAGAAGTTAGATATTAACCGAAAGTATATTGGTGCTATATGTTCAGCAGTGGAACTTATTAAACAAGCAGGGATTTTAGAAGGAAGAGAGTATACTGACAACCATACAAACCATGTCGATACATATAAAGTTAGTCGAAATATAATAACTGCAAAAGCTAATGGATATGTAGATTTTGCGATTGAGTTAGGGAACATGTTGAACATTTATTCCGACAAAGAAGATTATAATGAAACCGTTAGATTTTTTAAGTATTTTGAAAATAATTAGCGTATGTTTATAGTTCTTTTAATATGAACAAAAAGGAGTGTGGAAAAATGGATATTCAAAAAGCTACGGAAGAAAAGCTTGAACGTGCAATGCAAATGGGTGTTCCAATCGATGCTTCAATTCTTGAGGATCTTATACAAAAAAATTTACTTACTGAAGAGGCGGTCCAACGTTTATCAGCTCAAAAAAATTATGACAATAAAGAGGCTGGAGAAAATATAGTTCCAGTGCGTATTTCAGATGATGTTATGAATATTATCGATGATTTAATTACAAGTGGCCATATAAACAGTCGCTCTGAAGGCGCTCTATATTTAATAATGTTAGGTATAAAAAGCCATTATTCTTTCTTTAATCAACTCTCAAAAGAGGTAGTGGTTATGGAAGAACAGCAGAAAAAAATTAAAAACCTCATCGAGAATTCATTCATACTTCCAGAGTGACTGACCTTCCTACCTCAAGCCTTAGAAGGAATCGAATTAAGTCTATAGAATGAATTCGCGAATTGTAATCACTGACGAATGCCTAAATCATAATTGAGCATATTTATTCAAATATCCGCAATGCCAAAGAGCCCGCGTTCTTCGCAGGCTCCTTGTTTTATCGAGGAAACGTTATTCATCTCTGCCGCCATTTCATTCCCTCATAACTGATTCAGTTGCTCGGCTTCCGGAATATAGCTTCACATTCGAGAATCCGGCTTCACGAACCGTTCCTCTAATGCTTCAACGCCTGATCCACAACCATTTTCACCAAGCGCATCTTTCCGAAAATAGTTAAGGCCTCTGGAACATGTCCGGCCCTTCGAGTATTTAAATTGAAGAGGTTTGAAACCACGACATGTGCCTTCACTAAATAAAATTGCCAACCAAAGCCCGTGAAAAAGTACGGCCTTTGGTTGGCAATTACGTTAATCGACAGTTGATTAATTAGGAAGGGGAGTAATCTCCTGAAATTATAAATTTTAATTCCAGAATCAATAATTCTCTCTCATTATTGTATTCGAGCAGGTACTGAAGTAGCATTTTCGTATAGTACCATTCTTTTGATGAAGCGAATCCGATCTGGTATATTAGCCAATTGCTGTGCTATTTAAGTATATATTTTGCAAGGGTATTGCGAAACCAACGGTCTGTAAGATAGAGTTCGCCGTTACCCGCATAAATATAATCATGGCCAACATCGATGTCGTACCACAACGTGGCAAGGTGGTATTTAACCTGTAAATTCACAGGGTCAAGCACGTAGAAATCCTCCCGAGCTGAATCCCCTTTGAAATTATTTTCGTCGATAATAGCCGGACGCTCCTGCCACTGATACTGCTTCTCCACAGTGATATCGCCCGAAGATGTGATGCGGGAAAGCCAGTCAGTGTCACCGATATTCCCAAGCTGTTGCTTGCCTAACAACTGGTTGTCTTTGTTGTAGAGGCTGAATACAGTCCCGTTACTTTGGATTAGATAGTTGTTGCCGGTAATGCTGATCTTATCCTTGGGATGAAGAGAACGCACCCATTTCTTTTTGCCTTCGGAGGTAAATGCGATTACTGTAGCTTCATTTTTACTAAACTGGTATACCAAAAAGGAGCCTCCACGAAATGGCATCACTTCGATTTTATTAGTGTTGTACTGAACTAGCGGGACTTTAAGGGCATTGAGGTTAGGGTAGATCCTAGTGTGATTTTGGTCAGAAGTATGAAGAATGAATCCATTGGACACCACTTGAAGTGCCCCTGTAGTTAACAGGCCTTTATCAATCTTGAGCTTCCGTACAGGATATCCGTTATTAGTGTACTCCTCAAAATAACGGATAGAGGTCTTACTTGTTGAAGAATAGATAGAATAGTAAATTAAGATATTTCCGCTATCCAGCACAAACAAATGAAATGGATTGTTAATTTTTTTCGTCCACTTTAGCTTCCCGTTCGGATCGACTCCTGTGAGTCTATATTCTGTTCCATTGTCGTTTCTTTTGTAAAAGTAGCTGTAACCATCCTTGCTATAATATGGTTCAGAGCCACTGAAAGGTTTATCCTTTTTGATGTCCGAATAGTCGTAAATCCAATGAGTACCTTTTTGGCGATCGACGGCTCCATAAAGAAAATTTGTGAAAACGGACTTTGAAGGCGAGAGAGCCACTTTCTTCTGTACATCAAAGAACACACGGTTCGCGCTCTGTACACTATTGTATGAACTACTGAGTGTGTACCCCTTTGGGAGCTTAAAAGTCCATTCAGGCTCAGGTAACGGCTGCTCCGTAGCCTTTGCAGACACGGAAGAGCCGCCAATGACTGAAAGTTGCACAACAAGCAGAATTGTGAGTGCCACGGCAGCACATTTGAATCGTTTTAAATTCATTACTATTACTCCTCTTTTTATATATGTAAACCTCACTTTGATTTTATTATAAGTATTAGAAGAAAGTGGGACAAGTAAATGAATGTAAGAAAACAGGATCAGTATGGATGCAGTAAAAAAACGAAGATGTCAGCTGGATCGTTTGGTTATTTTTGATCATGAATGTTCGTAATATGGGCGCAAAGTGTCCATTACTGCATCGGTACAGCAACCTCCACTATTGTCAAAGTTGTATCTCGAATCTGTCTGCATGAGGAGCGAATTGGCGACCATGAGTTTTTTATGCTGGACTACATAAATATCTTCAAACCTATCCTATCAAACAACCTTTACGAAGTATGCCGAGAAAACAATTTAAATCTTAATGTTACAAAAGTAGGGGATATTAGCATCTGAAGTTATACAGAAGCAATGGAAGCACAAAGAAGCCCACGGTTTTGACGCGGGCTCTTAGTCTTTATTCTTCCGCCGTCGCCACCGCGTTCCCCTCTTAACTGATCAAGTCGCTCCAACTCACTTGATTTTGTTTGTTCAAATCTCTGAAGGGTGTTTATCAAGTTTTCGAAATGTATTTAAGTTTTATATGTTTTTGTGTTTTATATGTATTTTAGTGTTAGGTATATTTACATTTTTTTTTGTTTTTATCAGTTTTTCTTGGTATGCATTTACTTAATGTTATATTTACTGACAATAATATATTGTTGAAAATGTAGTTATATGTTATTGTTTGTTTGTGTTAGGAAATATTACATATCACAGAGGGGGAGCGTAATGTTTATTAACCGAACAATTAGGAAATTTGGGGTTTCAGTAGGGATTATAGGTATGTTTGCATTTGCTCTACCTTCAGTGGGCTTTAGTATGCCGCTGCAACCAACAACCCTTGATAAGGTAGAAGGTGATTATTATGTAACGTCTGCGATTGGGAACATTCGCTGGGGATCACTGCCTAATCGAGATAGCTCTCCGATTCTTACTGTACCATCAGGAAGTGCTGTAACATTTGATACGGTATCGCATGAGGGACTGATCGAGGATCAAGGGAGAAATCCAGTGGAGTACTTCGGCAAATTCGGTATCTCTCCCGATGGAGTGTTGAATGATGCGAAGGCAATTGCCTCTTCTGCGATTCAGCATGATTATGTAAAAGACGGACCTCATATTATCACTGGGCCAGTAGCGGTTGAGGGAGCGGTGCCAGGAGATGTTCTTAAAGTAGAAGTCCTTTCGTTGCAAACTCGAGTTCCCTATGGTGTCATTTCTAACCGCCATGGTAAAGGTGCCCTTCCTAACGAATTTCCAGAAAATACAGGCCCACAAGAGGGAGCTAGCGCAACAAAACCGGAATTATATAATAATGTATCTATATTTACTCCTATTGAAGAAATCAACGGTAATTGGTATGGTTTATTACCAACAAAAACTGGAAAAAATGTACGTTTCCCAATTAACCCGTTTCTAGGTGTTATGGGGGTTGCACCAAATACCAGCGAAGTAGTGAGTTCTATCCCACCTATAGAAACAGGAGGGAACATGGATATTAATGAGTTAGGTGTCGGTGCAACTATTTATTATCCGATTCAAGTTAAAGGCGGTCTATTCTATACTGGAGATCCGCACTTTGCTCAAGGAGATGGAGAAGTAGCGTTAACTGCATTGGAAGCTTCCTTAAGGGGGACAGTTCGGTTAACGGTGTTAAAGAAAGGTGATCCATCAATACCACATCGTGGAGAATTCACGCAACCCTTTGCTGAAACAGAGGATTATTGGATTCCCATTGGACTGGACCCTGATTTGGATGAAGCAATGAAAGAATCAGTGCGTGAATCGATTCAGTTCTTATCCGATAAGCTTGATATGGATAGAAGTGTAGCTTATGCGTACCTATCGGCCGCAACGGATTATGAAGTATCTCAGGTGGTAGACCGAACTAAAGGGGTTCATGGACTCATTCGAAAGACCGATTTCCTTGAATATGTTGACGTTGCAATGAATGTAGGTGGTACGTTAATCAAACCGGTTGTTCATAACGATGAGTTCTACGTACCGATTCGAACAATTTCGGAGCTATTGGGCGGTACAGTAGTGTGGGATAATAAGACGCGTACAACGCAAATCAAATTAGGCACGAAAAATATAAGTGCTCAAATTGGTTCAGATGTGTATTCAATTAACGATAAACTAGTGTTCAATAGTAAAGTGCCAAAGCTTTTAAATGGCGAAACCGTAGTTCCGGTTTCCGTTATTAATGAAATACTGGGTGCTTATGTAAACTGGACGACGATCGACAAGACGTTAACAGCAAATGTATCGTTAAGTAAAAAGCAATAATAGATTTCATTATTCAACCGTGGTGGACAGATGTCCATCACGGTTTTTTGTTATGATGAATCAAAAAAAGCTGCCACCTGTCTACGATGGGTAAGAGGAAGTCGTTGAATGATGCGTATTTAGGAGATTTGGATACATTGCATTAGATAATTGCTCAGTAGCATCTAAAGCTACCTTTGCACTGCCATGTGTTACGTACAGAAAGGCGCTTGCTGGAAACAAATTTTCTCATCCGAAAAAGAAGACCTAATGAACTGTTTTTTTAGCATTTTAGTGAATCACGTAAATTTATTTTTATCCTACATATAACCTTTTGCTGTGTTTGTCCATCTAATTTAATAGAGGGCCCTCAGAAGGAGTGAAATTCGTGCATCAAACTATGGAGCAAGAAGTCAAAAGAGCACAGCAGGGAGATCGTGAAGCTTTTATTCAGCTATTCCGGAGGCTGGAGCCCGAGCTGTACAGTTTGGCAAAATCCATTGTGGGACGGGATGAGGATTGCGCGGATGCTCTTCAGGAAACAACACTGAAAGCATATAAAGGCATAACCGGTTTACGGAATACAGCTTATTTTAAAACATGGCTTATTCGCATTCTCATTAATGAATGTAATCAGGTGCTCCGTATGCGCAAACGAACCGTTGTCATGGCGGAGCTGCCTGAGCAGACTGAAACACGCGGCAATCTAACACATTTTGTAAACAGCAGGCAGCAAGATTTAAGGGAAGCTGTTGAGAATCTGGACGAGTCGTTACGTTTGGTTATTCATCTGTTCTATTATCAGGATTTGCCGATCAAACAAATAGCGAGTGTTCTGAAACTGTCGGAAGGTGCTGTCAAAGCACGATTACACAGAGCACGCGGGGTGCTTGCGAAACAAATGGATTGGAAAGGGGAGAGTGCGATTGAATCAACGTGATCTTGATCAGGAACTGCGGGAATTGGGTAAAGCGAATGCGGGTAAGGTACCCGACATGATTCGCCACCGTCAGGAAGAGGTCTATGCCGCACTGGAGGTTCTCCCGATGCAAAAACGCAGTCACCACCGTAAAAAGTTTGTTCGTTCTGTGTCCCCGGTTTACAGGTTCCTTTTGACAGCTGTAGCGGTGATGATTGTTGCCATAGGCAGCTTGCTGGGCGGTGCCGCTGTATCACCAACCATAGCAGCATCACTGCAAAGTGTTCCACTCATCGGCAGTCTGTTTAAACTGGCCGCTGACGACTTAGGCCTGCAAACCTTGGAGGAGAGCGGTCTTGCAGATGTCGTGGAAGCCAGCGCCACCCATGATGGAATCACTCTCCGTATTCCAGAGCTTGTCTACGATGGCATAAGGCTATCCATGATAGTTACTCGTGATGGAGAAAAACGAAGTGGCGGTATTCTTGACCAAATTTCTACGGGAAACGGAACAAAGTCAAAATATCCTAAAGGAGCCATTCATTCCTTCGATGCACAGATCGATGGACGTCCCATCGATCGGCAGGACAATGGATGGAATATGGGCTTTAAAGTAATACCCACTTCCGATCCAAATACAGCTATTTATGAATTAACACCACTTTCCGCATCGCAACAGTTCACATCAGCACTTCCAGATGCATTTACGCTGACAGTTCAGATTGGTCTGGAGGGGATTGAGGAGCCATTTGTGATGGAATTTCCAGTACGTAAACAGCAGGCCAAAGTCATGTCCACCATTCAGAAGTCGAGAGAATGGAGAGGCCACAAGCTGACCTTAAGCGAAATCCAGTTCACACCGATTACAACCCAAGTATTGTTAAGTGTTGTTTCGGGTGATCAGGAATGGCAGCGCCGGCTATGGTTCGAACTTTGGGATGACAGGGGCAATGTGCTGGGTTTCATTAGCGGATATGGTGCGCATGAAACCGGCCACGCAGGAGAGCTTCGTTATAATGTGCTGTTTGAACGTATGGCAAAGGCTCCTTCATCGATCAAACTGAAAGCTTTTTTGCCTGAAATGGAGGATCCTTCATCCTCTTCAGGACACTTCAAGCTAAACGAGCGCGGGGAAGTCATTAAAAATTATATCAACGAGCTGGAGATCACCGTTCCGGTGGATCAAGCAGAGATACAGAAACTATACGAGATTAGAGGAGACGATAAACCATGAAAAACACATCTAAAATGATTGCGGTAACAGCTTTGGCAACAGGATTGTTAGTTGGAGGCGGGGCTTGGGGATACCAAGCAACAACGGTTGATGCTGCGGCAGCTCAAGCTACTGGAGAAAAAGGGAAGAATGCGATTAAAGCGGACGTGGTTCGAGTGACTCAGAGTGGAATTACGCTTGAGGTGAAAAAAGCTGTGTTTGACGGAAACCTTATTGATATTTCAATCGACCGGACGGGCAAGGGACTAAAGAACAGCTTCGTGTACAACGGTGCAGGAGATGAAAGCAAGCCTATGGATGAAGGGACTCTTGAGTCTATTGACGTTTATATTAACGGAAAATCTATTATGGAGCTTGGTGGAAAAACTCTTGGGCAAAGGCCTAACCTGGGGTGGGGGCCTGGAGATCATTCTAAAAGTGTTCGTGTTAAAATTACGGATCCTTCATGGTTAGGCGGCAAAGGCTACACTTTTCCAGAGAAGTTTCAGCTTAAACTAAAGGTAAAACTTGCAGGGGTGGATAAACCTTACATTGTTGAACTTCCAATGCAAAAGACAGCAGACAAACCAGTGGTGTTAACAGGCAGCTTGACCAAACAGGCTGGGAACATAACTCTTGAGCTTGGTAAAATAAGTCTTACATCAACTTCAACTCGTATTCAACTGATTGGGAAGGGAGATACAACCGAGCAGCTTTCTCGTATTCTGTATGAGTTTGTGGATGACAGCGGCCGTCAGCTGGATTGGTGGACAGCATTTGGTACAGATGTAAACAATAAAGAAAAAGCACTATATAAGGACATCGTGTTAACTCCGATTAATGGTGATGCTAAATCGATAACAATCAAACCGTTTTATCCCGAGATGGAAGTACCTGGTGCAACAAGTGGAGCGTATAAGCTGGATGCCGATGGGGAGATCGTGAAAAATTATATTCAGGAGCTGGAGATGGAGGTTCCGTTAAAATAAAGTTAATAACGATAGATTAACTTTGGAAGCCATACGAAGTTAATAGCCGAGTTAATCAGGTTATGACAGAAGCCCGCGAAAAACGCGGGCTTTTGTTATATCTAATAGGCTGCTTAGTTTTCGATGATAATTCTGTCCAACTTGAGATTAACCGGATGTGCCAACGTATCTCCAACCGGGCACTTGCTCTCCAGGAATTGTACAAATGCTTCAACCTGCTCTTGGGGAGAATCTGTTTTGATACGGAATGTATACCGAATATCGGAATAGCCCGGACGCACCTCTGATTTGTCGAAAAAGCCATCCAGGTCAATATCGCCTTCTACATCTACAAAGAAATCCTTGAGATTCACCCCGAATTTGGGTGCATATACCCTAGCTACGATCGACTGACATGCCCCCAGCGAGGCGAGTAAAGCTTCCACCGGATTCATGCCGGTATCGGTTCCACCCAAGTTTTTGGGCTCGTCGATAATAAACTCGAAGTTTCGGGATGCTACTTTCACTTGAACTCCGTTTTGCAGATGAGCAGATGCTTTAAACGTTTGGAGGGCAGCCATTTGTAGTCTCCTTTAGTGGGTTTATTGATACTGATTTTATTCATAGTTTTCCGCTATGATTATATTAAATTGAATGACTCGCTCTGTCAATCCTCAATTTTCCAATATTTTGATCTCGGGAACAGCGCAAAGAAGCATATGCTGGTCTCTAAAGTTGCTTAGGCGGATATTCAGTGTGTTTTGCCGCCGTTCGTATTCGTGATTTGAAAATACGTATTTAATTCGAGATAACTGCTTATTACATGTAGAAGCGGGTGATTACCAAAAAACCACCCCTGTTCCGTAAAATTGAGGGAGAGAGGTGGTTACACGAACGATATTTAAATCCTTAGATTAATGATTAATGATTTTTTAATTCTGCGTAAAATTGATGTTTTTTTAATTCAGCGTATCAATGGTACAGCTTCAATTCAGCAATAGACCACCACCACTCAGCATTGTCCGTAGTCAAAGCAATTTTGACATATCGTGCCTTCTGGTTCGTGAATGTCACTGAGATTAAAGAATCTGTTCCCACAGCTTCTGAAACCGAATTCCATTGCTCGCCATCCGTTGAAGTGACGATTGTAAAACTGCGGGCATAGTCATTGGTACTGCTGCCTGAGTCCATAGTTAACCGGCTGAAATTCTGGATGCTTCCCAGATCGATCTGAATCCACTGGTCTGCTTGTTGTCCGGATGCAGAGGTCCAGCGTGAGTTCAGATTATCGTCCAGCAGTGCGCTAACGTCTTCAGACGTGGAAGCTTTAGCTGTCCAAGACGTCCGATCCAGTTCCGTAGGCAGCAGCTCATCCTGTTCCCCGGGTGTCCAAGGCGTCTGATCAGCGGTATAAACTGCGATTTCAGCTACAGACCACCAGTGAGAATCCGTTCCGGTCTGAACTATTTTGATATAGCGGGCCTCATGAGCAGGGAATGCAATGAAGAGCGAGGCATTTTTCCCTTCACCCGTACGTGACTCCGATACCTGCGTTATTAAAAGCAGCATCAAGACGGCCATATCGTTCCACTGTAGCTTTAACAGCTTCTTCAACATTGCCTGCATCTGACAGCTCGGCTGTGAAATATGCAGCATCTCCACCCGATGTCACAATTTCATTCCTGACTTTACGCAATTCAGACTCTGTCCTCGCGACGAGCATCACAGAAGCTCCTTGCTGTACAAACAGCCTTGCTGCCTCAGCTCCAATGCCTCGCCCCGCACCTGTAATCATTACTACCTTGTTCGCCAACATTTGTCCTGCAATGGTTGTCATATTCATTCTCCTTGCCTAGAATTGTTGATCTCATCAACTGCCTTCAGTATACTTTGACTACTACATGGTCACGAGAACCTGCTTGATGGTAGGTTTGCAAGTGATAGGATAAGGGGGAGGTTTTAATTGAACGACAGTGAGCGCCGTTTAGCGCTAGGTAATTTCTTAAGAGATTTACGATCCTCAGTTTCTCCCCTTGATGTTGGCCTTTTGCCTGGCAATCGTCGTCGCACACGAGGCTTGCGGCGAGAGGAGGTCGCTGGGATCGCTAATATAGGACTCTCATGGTACACGCGCCTTGAGCAAGGTCGTGATATTCGTCCGTCGGTAGGTGTACTGGAAAGCTTGGCTTCAGCACTCAAGCTGACACCCAATGAGCGAAGACATCTCTTTCTGCTTGCTGGAGAATCACTGCCTCCTCAATCAACTATCATTGAAGAGAAAATCAGCCCATCCATTCAGGATATGCTGAATGAATTGAATCCTAATCCGGCCTATGTCATCGGGAAAAAGTGGGGTTTTTTTAGCTTGGAATAAAGCGGCAGATGCTGTATTTATGATTAATAGGGTGTCACCCCCGCATGATTATAACTTGATGTGGCGCCAATTTACCGACCCTATGTGGAAAGAAGGATCGGAGGATTGGGAAAGTGTCTCACGAAGAATGATTGCTGAGTTTAGAACGGCAAGAGCACGTTATCTGAACGATGATTCATTCGACAAGTTAATTGAAGATCTGAAGAGGACAAGTGCTGATTTTACAAGGATGTGGCAGTATCATGAAGTGCCAGGCTCCCTTGACGGCTACAAGAAGCTTTTGCACCCCACTTTTGGAGTTATTGAATTTGAGCATGTCACCCTTCAATTCCCAAACGAACCAGATCAGCGAGTTATGATTTATATGCCTCACCCGGCAACAAAATCCCGTTTAGAGCATTGTTTCACGCGCGAGTAGACAACCGTGATGAAAGAGGATCATTTACTGCTATGGGATTATGCGAACATTCAGCTGAAGGATATTCGCCACAGAATTTTGGATGCAGGGGAAAGGGGAAGTGCTTATTGTTAATTCAGACTCTTTAAGGACACACATGCTGATTAAATGGAGCAATCATTGGGTCTAAATGATTATGTACGGAGGTCTTAAAGCAAACACATGGTGTGTTATACGATGATTATGTCTGGACTCGATTTCTAATGAGGAGTTGTCTTGTGCTGGTGTCCATCCCCATTGTGCAGGTGAGAATAAAGACAGCGCTACCTGAATCATTCTGGTGGGCGCTGTTTGTGTACTGTTTTTTGAGCTTGATAAAAAGTGTTGAAATCTGGATTGCCGTTCTTGGCGAATGGACAGGCGATTTCGTAAGGAACTCAGGAAATCTTAATTGGCCTTCAGTTCCTCTTTTCAATTGTAAACTTTCAATAGATTTATAGACTTGCTCTAATTCAGCTCAGTCTGCCCACTTGCGAGTCGATCTGCGATCTCTTCGGCTTGTAGAATGGAGGTGTAGGGATCAGCGGTGAAATATTTATGGATATCCAGTTTGAAGATATGGTTGTTCTGCACCGCAGGCAGGTTGTCCCATACGTTAGGCAACAGGGAATGATCCTTTGTGCCTTCTGTAACCATCATCAGCAGGTAATCACCCACGTACTCTCCGAACACCTCTGCGCTAGCTTCCAGGTTTTCTTTACCTTGGTCCAGAATATCGGACTTCACCTTGGGTGCCGGAGTCAGTCCTAGCAATTCATAGGTTGCTCTTCCACCACGATTGGCACTGTTGCCGATAATGGCTGGGTTCTTCAAAAAGTTAAAATCGGCAACGGTGAAGGTGGCATCGGCCGGAATTACACCTTTGATTTTGGCCTGAGCCGCTGCAATCCGTTGACTAAACGATTCGTTCCACGCAATGGCTTCTGCTTCGCGATTCAGAATCTCGCCCATGGCGGTCACCTCGGCTTCCATGGAATCATACTGATCGGGTACGAATACAACAGTCGGAGCTATTTTGGAATAGGTCTGAAATTTCTCCTGGTCCCATGTGATAATCAGATCCGGTTCCAACTCTACCATTTTCTCAAGTGAAACCTCACTATGGTTACCCAAATCCGCGCTATCCACAAGTTTATCACGCAGGAACATGCCATAATCCAGCAGGCTGCTCGGTACACCAACAGGTGTTACGCCGACAGCCAGCACATGTCCTATATTCCAGTCGACGACAACCCGCTCCGGAGTGAGGGGTACAGTGACGTCTCCCATCATTGTGGAGAGTGTTCTTGTCTGTGGCGCGGTGTTTTCTGTTTCTGTCGCGGCTGGCCCCACTGCCTCGTTCCGGGTACAACCACTCATGAATATGACCATGAACAGCAAAACAGGCAGGGATATACGATACCAAGCTTTCTTAAACAAAATGACGACCCCTCTTTCTAATTGATAATGATTTTCATTTAATATAACTCTAGAGGGAAACTTGCGATTGCACAATAACCGATTCGGAAGCGAAAGCATAACCATTTCAGAACTCAATCGACAGGTTGAATTGAGAATGGTTATCATATATGATGAGGCAAAGCTTTGGATGGTAACGAGAAATAAAGAAAGGACCATGACGATGAACATAGAAGAATACGGGGCATTATGGGAGCATATAACAATCCGATTACTGGATATTCGAATCATGACCGTTAACATCAGTAAAGATCCTAGTACGTGGACGCTTCCCTCGAATGCTTTTTTATTAGTTACGAATGGCAAGGGAAAGATCCTGCTTGGGCAAGCGATGCATCAGATTAAAGGAACTTATATTCTGCACGCCTCCAAAGGAACGCGTCTGGATTGTCTGGTTAAGAGTCCGATGGAAATACATATGTTGTCTTATTCGTCATTAGAGCCAGAGAAGGCAAATACAGAAAGTTCCTTAACCAATACTGGGTCAGATTCTCTGCAAGTAAGTTTCGGGTTTGAACCAATGCATCCATTGCCTTTAATTGAAATCATGCAATTGATATACAGACAGTGGAATGAACTACAGTCAGCAGGCCGGATTCAAACCAAGGCATTATTCTACCAATGGCTCGCCGAGATGCTGAAACAAATGCAAGAGCAGAGAAAGAACCGTACGAAGCTGGATCGGGTAGATCAGGCGGTGCGATATCTGACTCGTCACTACGGGGAACCACTCAAAATGGAACAGGTAGCTGACATGCTGGATTGCAGTCCGAGGTATCTGAACCAATTGTTTCAGCTTCAATTGAACACAAGTCCCAGTCGTGTACTGTCACAGATTCGGATGGAACAGGCGTTGAAACTGCTGGTAAGCACGAAAGGAACCTTACAGGAAATCGCAGAGAGAGTAGGCTATGAGAACGGTTATACACTAAGTCGCTATTTCAAAAAACATTACGGGGTTTCTCCGGGCGATTACAGAAAACGTCGAGACAGTAGCATTCCGAATTCAACCCCGAATATATTCCAGCCACACGCTCTTCAGAAAAGTCATTATTCGGAATGGAGCCAACGAACGGTATCCTTAGTTGAAGCTAATCAAACTCGGCCAGCTCAAGAGAATACAGACCTGACAGGAGTTCAAGCGAGGAAGTCCTCGGCGTCTGCCGTGCCAGGAGCCAGAACTCGGATGTTTGCCACAGGCTCAGGCGAGATTAGGATACCTGAAAAACCTAGTCGTGTTGTCGTGGACTGGCATTTGGGAGAAGTGCTGGCACTGGGTGTGACACCTCTTGGAGCACCGCATTCACTCATTGAAAGCAACCAAATGCTGGGGCCTTATATCTGTGATCAAGTACAGGATATCGGCAATCACAATTTTATCTCGATTGAAAAGGTGGTTGAACTGGAACCGGATCTGATTATCACCTGGAATCATGCTGCCAACGCTTCCTATGCCCGGATTGCACCTACAGTTGTCTATGGAGGGAGTGGGTACGGCTCTGTCGAGGAGGGGGTCCGTGAGATGGGGCGTATTCTGAATCGCCATATAGAAGCCGAAACATGGATTAAGGAATACGGGCGAAGAGTACATTCTATACGACAAACGATCACGGACAAGTTCTCCACAGAGAAGACATTTACGGTCATTGATCCAAATTGGGGAGAACATATTACCCTTGTGGGAGATACGGGGACTCGTGGAGGTAAGGCAGCCTACGGGTTATTGAACTTGAAGCCAGCAGCCAAGGTTCGCCAGGAACTGCTGGAGCCAGGCCTGGAATACCTGGATGTGGTGCGGAGTGCGGTAGGTGGGTATCTGGAGGACTACCTGTTAGTGTTGGATAACGGTCCAAGTCATGGGTCTGATGAGCAATCTACAGTCAAACCATGGCAGAAATCGATCGAGACAGATCACTGCCGGATTATTAACCTTGATTGGAATAGGTATTTTCTCTCCGACCCGTTGTCTGCGGTGCTGCAAGCCGAGGAAATGGCAGAGCGGATTATGACACATGAATTATCTCTCACGCAATGAGCAGTAGGACTTATCGATTTATATTTCATATATTCTTATCCCGAAATGTGACAACCCTATACAAGTATGGGCACTGAGAGCTGGATACCGTCGTATCCGGTCGTGGGAAAAATAAAGGTTGCGTCACCACGCTCGTTGAACGGTGGATACGTCTGTATACAGCAATTCTCATACCCAATGGTACCGTATTGTCTAGGGATATTGCACTCGGTGTAGCCATCTCACAGCACCCCCTAGGGACGTTCGTTTCAATATTTGATATCTTTATCCTGTTGCTCACATTTGCAATGTATCTGTACAGTAAATATTTACTCCGGTGTGGAGTATTGAGGTAAATACTTAGATACATCAAAAACACCACGATGAGCTTTCAAGCCTATCCTGGTGTTTTTGCATATCTCAAGCTAGGTGTATTTTACCTATTCGAGCCGTCATTATTCAAAGTCAGACTTCCCCGGTAGCCACCGCATTCTCCTCATAACTGATCCAGTCGCTCCAGCTTCCGGAATACAGCCTCACATTCGTGTATCCCGCTTCCTCCAGCGCAATCACGTTCGGGCAGGCGGAGACGCCTGATCCGCAGTATACAATAATCGCATCGTCTTTCCCCAGCTTCGCGAACCGCTCCTCAAGCGCGCCAACACCAGACCAGCGACCATCTGCACCAAGCACGTCTTTCCAAAAATAGTTCACAGCCCCCGGAATGTGTCCGGCCTTGGCATCGATCGGTTCCTCCAGCCCTGCATAGCGGCGGGCATCGCGGGAGTCGATGAGCACGGCGCTGCCGCTTGCCGATGCTTGTTGCACATCCTCTACACTCGCCAGCATCTGCGGATGCAAACTCCACTCGAACGAAGACGGAATCTGTACCGGCACGTCTGTTGTCACCGGGAACTTGGCATTCTGCCAAGCCGAGAAACTCTCATCCATGACATAGACTTGCTCATGTCCCAAGTAGCGGAGCAGCCACCACAAACGTGATGCATTCATGCCGCCTTGATCATCATAGGCAATGATGCGGCTGTTAGAGCTGATGCCTGCTTTGGCGAGGCGGTTTGACAGAACAGCCGGATCAGGAAGTGGATGGCGTCCGCCGTGCTCGGTGACCGGAGCGGAAAGATCCTTTTCCAGATCAAGGTAGACAGCCCCTGGGATATGTCCGGCTTCATAGGCTTCACGTCCGGCATCGGGTTGCCCCAGCAGGAAGCGGCAATCCACGATGGCAACATCGGTTTCGTACATTCTGGCGAGCAGCCAGCGCATGGATACAATATTTTTCATAACAACACACCGCCTTCATATGTAATGGTTCAAGTTATATAGTCGGGGTCTGCGGCTGGCAGACCTGACCGGGTACTTTCATTTTTCATCGGTACAAGTTTCATAGAAAACAGGGTTAAATCATTAAATCATTAAGCCATTAAAACATCTACACCGTCTTCGGTTCAACGGGAACCGTAGCCGCGATCGGCGCATCAGCCGGAATGGGCTGGGGTTTGGTTTTGCCATACCGAATGAAGATCCACACCCCGAACAGGATCACGACACCTGCCGACATTTGAAGTGTACTCAGTGCCTCACCCAGCAGCACCCAAGCCAGCAAGGATGAGAATACAGGCTCTCCGAGAACACCCATAGATACGGTGGTAGCATTCATGTATTGCAGCAACCAGTTGAAGAGGTAATGTCCAAAGATGGTAGGGACGATGGCCAGTAGCAGGAAAATCCCCCACTCCGAAGCCGCATACCCGCCGAACGGATGCCCCATGAACAGATTGTACACCGCGAACGTACAGGCAGCGACAAGAAACACCCAGAAATTATACGAGAATGCACTGAGACCTGTTCGCAAAAATTGACCCAGCAACATATGCACAGCCACTGCCATCGTGCCAAGTAACGATAAAATATCTCCCTGCAAAGCAGTACCCGCCACCTGAAAATCTCCTGCACCAATAATGATTGACCCGAACAGCGCAATACCCATGCCGATGAGCATCATGCGGTTAATTTTGGCTTTAAACAACCACACCGACCCAGCAAGAATCAGGATTGGCTCCAGAGCAAGGATGACGGTGGAACTGGCGACACTGGTTAATCTCAGTGATCCCATCCAGAGCAGGAAGTGTAGCGCAAGCATCACGCCTGAAGCTAGTAACAAGATCCACTGGCGAACATTCAGACGAAGCATCTCATGCCTGTGTGGCCAAACGAAAGGCAGCATGAGCACATTGGTTAGAAACAGACGATACATGGCAATGACCGCAACATCTGCGTCAGACCAGCGTACAAAAATAGAAGAGAAAGAAATGGCAATAATGCCAACAAAAAATAACAAATAGATGGATCTGCCGGCACGGTTCATGCTTGTCATAGGTGTAGCTCCTTCTTGTAAATAGATAACCTAAATCACCTCATTATACAGGAGAAGGTCAGCGCAGGGAAGATCAATAGCAGGCATGAATTCAGTTGCATATCAGGAGCTAGAGAAACATGGAAAAGAGATAAGTAGATTGTAACCGAGCTTGTAACTATTCTGTCATTCACAGGGACGGTTTTTCTATTAATCTTCTATATAGAGACGTGAATCGATATAATATTCCATTCATCGGGAAAAAAAGACAGTTGGGAAGTGGCTAGGTCGTGAGAGTACAACAAGAAACAACGCGAGAGTATGGAAATGCGATTCGCAGTGTCAGTCGAAAACAAACTCATAAAAGAAGGAAAATCCGCTACGGCAGATTGAGCGTGGCGATCATGCTCTTGCTTGTGTTTGTTGCGGGCTTGACATATGTGTTTATCGGTATGACTCATTGGATGAAAACGGTATTGGCACCACCTCCTATTGCTGTCATTGAGCAACCTGCCAAACTGGGGATGATTCAGGCCACACCGGAGGCGAAAGAGGAGCCGGCACGATTTATGGGTCAGGTTCGAAAAGTGGTGTACATAACATTTGATGATGGGCCAAGTCAATATACAGATCAATTGCTTGATATTTTAAAACAACATGAAGCGAAGGCAACGTTTTTCATGATTGGGCGGCAGTTGAATGAACATCCGGATGCGGTGAAACGTTTGGTGAAGGAAGGCAGTTACCCTGGATTACACAGCATGACACATAACTATAACAAGCTCTATAAGAGCGGAAGCTCGGCGAACTTTGTGAATGAGTTCAAAAAGGAACAGAAAATGGTCGAGAAACTGATCGGATACACACCGTATCTCATCCGCGCTCCATACGGAAGCAGTCCGCAAATTGGCGAATCATTCAGGGGAGACATTGCAGCGGCGGGTTTCAAAATGTGGGACTGGACGACAGATTCCCTGGACTGGAACCTTCCCGGTCAGCCGGATAAAATCGTAGCCCGAGTGAGCAACAGTGTGCACAGGGATAAGGAAGTTATTTTGATGCACGAACGGGAACAGACTGTGCAGGCGCTGCCGCGCATTATGAAGCTGCTTGAAGAACGGGGTTACGAATTCGAGGTGTATGATCCGAGCGCACACTGGGTCGCCAATTTTAGTGGGGATACCCGTCTGTGAACGATAAATGGCGCATAGTAACCGTTGTATGTTACAAGATGACGCCGGGTGTAGTATGTACATGAGAAGAGCATAATGATGGACCTTTAATGGTTATGGCAAGAGAGGGAGAACACATGTTAATCACGAGCAAAAAAATTACACTTGCAGTATGCAGCCTATTGCTGATGCTTTTACTTAGCGGGTGTGGAGAGCCGCAGGAGCCTGCGGCCAATCAGGTAAATCGTTTGGTGCAGAGCGGTCAGGAGATCGAGAAAAGCCTGAAGGCTTTGACACGTTATGAAGCAGAGGATATGGAATTATACAAAACCATTTTAAGCAAAGGCAAGAAAAAGAACAGCAATATCGAAGCATTGCTTGATCAAGCAGAGGCTGATATTAAGGAACGTCGAGCGTTGCTTGAACAGACGGGGAAGGTTATGCAGGACACAGGAAAGAAAATTGAAGCACTGCGCAGTTCTCTGAAGGAGCTTACTATTGAGAAGGAAGAGACGCTTGCTCATGCAGGTAAAGTGCTGGATCAATACGAGGCAAGAGCCAAAACCTTTGAGCTATTTGTAGTTTCATATGAGCATAGCCTGAATGCTGAGGAACAACTGTACGGGCTCATGCGAGCAAATGTTAAGCCGAATCTGGTTAAAATCAAACGTGCCATCCGTACACGTAATGAAGAATACGCCAAGCTTGCGGAAGTACGCAAACAATTCAACTTGCAGACGCAAGCATTCAACGCTGCGAATGCGCAATTGGTCAAGCTGGATCAAGCGGGTTAAGCTGGAGAGTTGGCCTTTGAATACCGTTTATGCGTGATTGAGCTACCTGATTCCCGTGTAAGTAGATATTATAAGAAGCTATATAAATAGAACGAATCGTCTTTGCACAAATCAGCGATTGAAAGGGTGCTCTGCTACCTGGATTGATCGTAGTGTGAAGCATCGCTGGTTCAATGGATGTAGCAACATGGACAAGCAGCATTGCGTTTAAGCTAACGGAGGTGTTCATATGCGAAAAAGGAATAGGGCAAAGGTCAGCACTACATTAGTGGTTCTGCTCATGGGATTCTCGCTTGTGGCTTGCGGGAGTAGCGCGCCTACACTTCAACCATCTGTGAACAATACAAAGGAAACATCGCCAGTTCCGGAACAGAAGCCCGAGGAAAGGGATGTCATTGAAACAGAGGGCATTCTGACGGGTTGGGCGGACCCGCACACGGTTGAGATTCGTGTAAAGGATAAAGCGATGTCTTTTCAGGTGGGCGAGGATATGCAGAAATTACTGGACGATATCGATGATGAGGATTCGGTTCGTTTCAAATATGTAGAAAAAACGGTGGATGCATCAACCAAACAACTGGTACTCACTGGTATTACTAAAATTGCATCTGCGGATGACAATGAAACCGGTACTGGGGCGGGAAACATCGTTACATCAGAACGTCCACAATCGTCAGAGCTGGAAGTGACGGTAGAGGGAATCACGGAGAAGCGGCCAGTAACTCTGGTACAGACTAAAGGGTATTCGTTATATATCTTTGAGCCGATGGCTTTTGATGCAGAAGACCATGAGTTAACGATGAAGATTGATCCTGGATACAAGGTAGAGATCGAAAAGCTACCTTCCGACTTTAATCTGGATTATTTAAAGATGGACGCGAAGGCGGAGTTGTCCGAGGTGGGAGAAGTCAAAGAATTAACGCCTGAGCAGCTCAGCAATGGGCCGATGAAAGATGCAAGACTATTTATGATGTCTCAGAATGGGAAGAAAACGCAATATTTCATCGTCAAAGAACTGGACGGCAATGGATTCATTTTCCACATTGATGCGCCAGTGGGTGAACCTTCCGAAGGGTTCCTGCCTATGGTATATGCATCGGTGAATTCCATTAAGAATGAATAAAGCAATAGCTGTGGGCAGCGTGTCTCCTGATCAGAGGGGATGCGCTGTTTTGCTGTTGACGGAGAGAGGGTGAGCAGGTGAGCAGATCTTAAAGCATAGGGTATTTTGAAAAAGAAACATAGCAGAGCCGGAAGGAACAGGACCAAGCACAAGTTCCTCCCGGCTGTTTGCCGTGTTCATGATGTTGTTGGTCAACGGACATGGTCGATCCACAGACTGAGCTCAAGCTCAGGTAAGTACCTTGTGCCCTTGAAGCTCTTCATAACGGGTGATGATGTGATGATGAAGGACATGTTCTTCGGGAATGCCCATACGTTCGCGGATAAAAGGAGAGAGTCCATCTTCACGGATATAACGTTGCAGCTTCATGGCTTCCTCATCGCTTTTGTTATCAAACAGCATAGCGGCCGCCATCGCGGAGGTTAAGTGAGGAATAGCGATTCCGAATTCACTGGCCTGCATCGCTGGGCGAACAAGCCGGTCATGAGGTGAAAGCTTGCGAAGTGGAGAACGAGCGACCCGTGTTACTTGGTCGGTGAGATTGGGGTTGGCGAACCGTCCCAATATGGTATCGATATATTTTTGATGTTTATCAGCGTTGAAACCGTGTTTACGGATCAGCATAGCTCCCGTCTCTTCCATGACATAACGTACCTTGGCGCGAAGAGCCGTGTTGCTCATAACCTGCCGAATGGTCTTCAAGCCTGCGAGGTAACCGAAGTATGCGGCGACACAATGGCCCGTGTTGACCGTAAACATTTTGCGCTCAATATAAGGTTCCAGTGAATCAACATAGTGAACGCCCTCGATTTCTTTAAACCCATCCAGCATTGCCGGGCGGTGAACGACCCATTCATAAAAAGGTTCAACCGTGACCTGCAGCGGGTCTTCGTGGTTCTGAGCCGGAACAATCCGGTCCACAGCTGCATTGGGGAATGAAACAAAACGTTCGGCTTTGGCACGGGTGGACTCATCCAGAAAAGGATAGATACGTTTTTTCAGCCGGGTGCTCCCGCCAATCGCATTTTCACAAGCGATAATGTGCAGAGGATTATGATTATTGGCTTTCATGCGCAGATAGATGCCTTTTGCAATCGGTTCGGCGATATCCCCTAAGGCAGATACACCTACTGCTGTTGTAATGAGATCAGCGGATGCAATCTCTTCCGCGACACGATGCTGCTCGTTTACGTTAATCGCGGTTACGTTGTTTACAATAGTTGTATCCTGTTCGTTATTGGCAAGAGTGATCGGATACTCTTGCCTCTGTTGAAGCAACGATATATTCTTTGGGTTACGAGCGACAAAGCAGACGTCATAGTTGGAAGCGGACAACATATGACCGATAAACCCGCGGCCTATATTGCCCGCACCAAAATGTACAGCTTTCATGTGTGAACTCCCCCTTTAAGATTGGATGACGAAATTCGTTCAGACCTTACACGGTGGTGACGAGTGGCTTCGAGATCAAATCGTTAAATTGCAGGTCGGTCAGGCAGGATAGCCGCTGGTGAGGCATATCGAATTCCAACGTTCCAGTGATGGTATTCGAGATGACAACGCAATGCATACCCGCAGCAGCAGCTGCACGCGCGCCGTTAGGTGAGTCCTCAATGGCTACGGCCTCGTCTGGAGTTACTCCAAGGGCTTCAAGTGCATGATTGTACAGTTCCGGATCGGGCTTTACATTGGCAACATCATCTGCCGTGCGAATCACTTCAAAATAGTCTTTTAATTTCAGTTGCTCCAGATGTTGCTCTACCCATTCACGTTTGGAACTGGAAGCTACAGCGAGCTTTATACCGGCTTTGCTTGCTTGTTCCAAATATTCCTGTATACCTGGGCGAACCTTTTCTTTGTTCATTAATGCAGCATGTTGCAATTGAATCGATTCCCTGAACGCATCCCGATCAATCGGAAGGTTCAAATCTGTGATGAGGTACTCGTACGGATTGAAGGTTTTGAGACTGGTACCAATGCACTCAGAATACATCTCAAGTGTCAGATCAACACCATGTTCTTTGTACGCATCACGAAATGCAATATACCACGCTGTCTCTGTGTCAATAATTGTTCCATCGAAGTCAAAAATCAGTGCCTTAATCATACATTTGTTCCTCCTGTTTTCAGAATTTGCGTTGGGTTTGAAAAATAAATCATTTCATTTTGTAAACTTTCTGCAAATAAATTCCCGTATATTCATTAACATGCGGAACATTAGTTGACGCGAAAAGCTGAAAATGAATATTAATCTGGGAAAAAATATGCGTTCGAACTAATAAAACCGTATCATAGGACGAAGAATAGGGTCAAGTGTGTTATGAATGTTTACATTGAAAATTTTCATATATGTGATCTGTTTTCAGAAAGTATCATTCCTCGCAAACCGTTAAGCCCGTTGCATGTAAGCGATATACTGGATGAACTTTTTTTTCAGCACAAATAAAATAATATTTTTTTATGAAAATGGATTGGATTTGATCATTCAACAGCTTTCGACACGTTTATAATAGAAGGAATGATTCAGCGTGTTTGGTTTAATTGGCTTTACGCCAGATCAGCGCATGTGGGAAAATAAGAGAATGAGCCTGTAAAGCTGGGTAGGAGAGAATGGGGTTTGTAAATTTAATTGAGGAAGCACAATGAGGCCATGAATTGCCTGTTAGATAAGTGATGTGAAGGAGGAAGACAACATGTTGCAAAGAGATCGTTTTGAGGGCAGTTTGATCGGGCTTGCAGTAGGAGATGCGCTAGGAACAACCGTTGAATTCAGCAGTCCGGGCACCTTCGAGCCTGTTACAGATATGGTAGGCGGCGGAGTGTTTGGATTAAAAGCCGGAGAATGGACTGACGATACCTCTATGGCTCTTTGTTTGGCGGAAAGTCTGGTGCGTCAGCCTAATTTTGATCCCGCTGATCAGATGCGCCGCTATACGAATTGGTATAAGATCGGTTATATGAGCAGTACTGGAGATTGTTTTGATATTGGTGGAGCTACGCGAAGCGCACTGGAACGATTTGCTCGAACCGGTGAAGCCTACAGTGGATCAACTGACCCCATGACTGCCGGGAATGGCTCTATCATGAGACTTGCTCCAGTTGCCATGGCTTATGCGCTTCAACCGTCGGAGGCGGTTCGCTACGCAGGGCTGAGTTCGCGGACAACACATGCAGCGACGGAAAGTGAAGAGGCCTGCGAAGTGCTGGCAGCTATTCTTGTGGCGGGATTCCGAGGAGCAGACAAGGCCGCAATGTTATCTCCAGAGACGATGAAGCGCTGGCGGACGGAGCAAGGGAGTTCTTTTTCACCTGCCATCGAAGAAGTGGTTATGGGATCATATGGGCGTAAAGAACCACCCGAGATTCAAGGCAGTGGGTATGTGGTTCGTTCTCTGGAAGCCGCGCTCTGGGCGTTCAACAAGTCATCCAGTTTTTCAGATGGCGTATTGCTTGCCGTTAATCTGGGAGATGATGCAGATACAACCGGTGCTGTCTATGGACAGATAGCGGGTGCATATTACGGGCGAAGTGGGATTCCATCGTATTGGCAGGACAAGCTGGCGATGAGAGATACGTTTGATCAGTTAAATGAGGCATTATGGCTAAAAGCATCGGGCAGCGCCGCGCAGGAGAAGTAGGAAGTAGGAAGTCCAGGCTTACGGATCGTATGTTAGGCAGGTAACAAGAGATGAAATGAAGAGAAGATCATAGAACATCATAGAACATGGAGAGAAAGAGCTTAGCGTAAAACAATAGATACATGAAGGACAGGAGAAGAGAAAACATCATGAGTAAGACAGAACATTCCTTAGAACCTACGGCGGGTGAAAAGGCAGCATCCGCGAGTACGTCACAGACTCCAGAGTCTGGTAAACGAAAACCGTTTCCTTTGTCACTGTTATGCTTGACGATTGGAGCTTTCGCCATTGGCATGACTGAATTTATTATTATGGGTTTGTTGCCTAATGTGGCAACGGATCTTAACGTCAGCATACCACAGGCGGGACAACTAATTACGGGATATGCACTCGGTGTAGCCGTCGGCGCTCCCATTCTAACTGTATTCACGCACAAGATTCCGCAGAAAAAACTATTGGTGCTACTGATGTGTATTTTCATCTTGGGTAACGCGTTATCTGTCATTGCACCCACCTATGGGCTGCTCATCTCGGCACGTATTCTGACGGCATTTGCTCACGGTACGTTCCTTGGTGTAGGTTCAATCATGGCTACCAAGCTTGTAACACCAGACCGGAGGGCGGGAGCGGTGTCGGTAGTGCTTGCGGGACTGACCATCGCCAATATTATCGGTGTTCCATTTGGTACATTTATCGGTCAACAGCTCGGCTGGCGTTCCTCTTTTGGCGCGATCACAATTCTGGGCATTATTTCACTGTTTGGGATTATTCGTTTTATCCCGGTTATTCCGCAAGGTACACCAGCTAACCTGGGACAACAGTTCCGCAATCTGATCCGTCCACAGGTATTGCTCGTGCTTCTAATCGGAGCGCTGGGTTGCGGAAGTTTGTTTGCAGTTTTCACCTACATTACGCCGATGCTGGTTGATATTAGCGGCTTTGCGGAGCAGAGTGTAACCTGGATTCTGGTGTTGTTTGGCTTCGGTGTTACACTAGGGAATATGGCTGGTGGTCGTCTGGCGGACTGGAAGCTTATGCCTTCGCTTATTGTAAACTTTGGCATTCTTGCAGTATTGCTTGCTGCATTAACGCTGACGCTGCACAATCCGGTGTTGGCCGTAATCACGATCTTCTTCTGGGGGGTCGCAGCCTTTGGCATTATGCCAGGACTGCAGCTTCGCATTATGAATATGACGCGTGAAGCTCCGCTACTGGCGACGACATCCAGTCACTCTGCGTTTAATCTGGGGAATGCGGCGGGGGCTTATCTCGGCGGATTCGCTATTACACATACAGGGCTGATCTCAGTGCCAATCTATGCTGCAGTAATTGCAGCACTTGGATTGCTTGGACTTTTACTCAGTTTCTTTAAGCAGGATAAGAAATCTTCGCCTGAAGGTGCAGATGCTATTCGTCCCGTATCGGTACATTAGATTACCATCGATGGACTAATGACAATGAAGAAAACCTCAGTCTCTTGTTAGAAACAAGAAAACTGAGGTTTTTTTGTACTTTATATTAATAGATTTCAAGCTCGTTAATTCGAACATAGGTTGGCTGATGTGAAGGCCCTTTGCTAGCGACGACACGTACCTTGGAGGTGTTAACGGCTGCAAAAGTATGTGATCGTGTCGTTTCCTGGTTGCCTGTGACTTGAACGAGATTTACCCAGCTTGAACCATTCCAGTATTGCAGGTCGTAGTTGGCAAGGACATAACCCTTGGTTGTGTATAGATCGATTCGCTGGATGGAACTGGATGCAGGCAGATCAAGAATGACATATTGCGGTAATGACGAATTACGATTATTTGCCCAGCTATAGCTTTCCCCGAGTGCCGTGTTACGGTCGCCATCATTGATTCGGGCTGTGGAGTACCCTGGATAGGTGGAGGATGCCGTTACGGTAGCATTTCTCGCCAGGTTCTGCCCGGTTCCCGGATTTGTAGGGTTTTTCACCAGTCTTACGAGGTTCCAGCGTAGCTCAAAGAGTTTGAAGGACTTATTAAATACAGCCCCTTCTCCTTTCACAAGCGCATCAATGGTAAGGGACATGGTACTTGGAACGCTGTTGCTGCTTGTCCACTTTCCTGTGGCCTCAATGCCTGCGAACACACTGACCTCTAATATTTTTTTGCCTGCAATTTTCAAACTCACTTCGGCTTTGGCTCCTGCCCAAGCCGTGACTTGTCCTTCAATTTTATGTGTGACGGTAAGATAACGGCTCACATTGCTGTAAGGCTTGATTTGTACAGGAATATAGGCCCGTGTTTTACCTTTTACTCCTAAAGTTACGGTATACCCCTGATCCACTTGGAATTCAAATGTGACATTGCCATCGATACCAATGACAAGGAATACCCCAACGGATACGGAGCCCAGACTACCTGCACCGATATTGAAGCCCATAATCGGCACTTTAACTTCTTTTTTGAATTTGGCGTCGCCTTTAATGTAGACGTTCGCTTTCTCGCCTGCTGTGAATTTCAGATCGTATTTTCCCCAGAAACCGTATTTTCCCGTTACTTTGGGTGCGATCAATGTAAGTTTGCCGCCCGCTTCAACGTAAACTTTGTTACCGTTTGCATTTTGTTGATTCACAAGCACTTTTTTGAAATCACAGACAAACTCGTTGCCCGATTTTTTACAAGTGGCAAAATCACCTGCTCCAGCGGTGCGAATAAGTTCATTCATATCAATGGCGTTTGCTTCAGTAATGTCTGCGGAATTTGCTTGATTCAAACCTGCGGAAGCTTCTTCACCCTCATGGATCAAGGTTTCGTCATTCTCATGAATCGAAGTTTCATCACTTTGATCTAATATGATGCCACTCAGGTCCGTAGGAGTAGCGGCTGTAAGGGCTTCATTGGTCTGAAAATCTGGATTAGAGAGATTAGCCTCTTGCTGGAGCGTGTTATCAATGTTGAAATGTTTGATCTCTTGATCCATGTTTGTCTGCTCATCAGATAGGGAGGATGCTCCGGGCCGTTCATTGCTTTCCAGCACCATATCCAGATCAGGCATGACAATATTTCGCTCTTCCAAAGAAACTTCCTGCTCAGGAATATCATAATAATCAAACAGTTCATCTACACCAGGTGTAGTGTAATCCACCAGTAATCCATCTTTGCTTTTGCTGGTGCTAGCCACTTTGATTGCCCTGGCGGAGGACTCATCCAGAAAAATCTGACCAGGTGAAAGCAGGTTTCCAATCTGAGCGGCTTCTCGGGAATTCAGTTCGATTGAACCTTTTTCTTCCACCGTTTCGAAGACGGAATTAACGACGGGTAGTTTTTGTACAATGGAAGATGGCATAGGTTGCGTCGGTTTTAATTGGTAATCGACCTGTTCAAACTGACCGGAGGATGTAATCGGATTACTGACCCCCAGGCCGTCTTCCGAAATGGTAAATGTAATGCGGAAATAAGCTTCCGCAATGGGGGCATCCACATTTGTTTTGCCTGCCCAGATCCAACGTGCACTTGTTTCTTCCGGCATACCTTGGATTTGTCTCCACGGGTCAATGCCATAACGTCCAAGATCGGAAGCACGTGCCCAGGATGTATCATCGAATCTAGGTTGTTCCCAACCCTCAACGTATCGTTCAGATACTTTCCAGTTGAAGTCGGTAACCAAATTTTCATCTTCATAACTGAGATCTGCCAGCAGTCCGGCGTACGAACCCCAGTCCTTGGCTTGAACCGCAATCACATTTGTACCCGGTTGAATGGGGACAGGGAACGTATACGCTTTGGTCCAGTCATCCCCTTTACCTGCTTGTTTGCCGTTTACAAAAAGTGAAAATTCATTGTCGGCTGTTATGTATAGTTTTCCCTCGTTGTTAGAAGCAGAGTAGGCATTGGTAGGCCAAAGGCCGACAAGTAAAGGCAGCAATAACGTGAAAACCAAAAATGAGGCCCATGTCTTTTGAATAGATGAGCGAAGTTTGTTCACAATCATTTCCCTCCCAAGAAATAGTTGGTTTGCAGAACAATCAATCATGCCGCCTGACTTGGTGAAATAAAATGCCTTGAAGGAAGAAAAAACGAGAAAAAAGTGTGAATTGGTATAGACACCTCCTTGTTTGAGATTATAATAAGGTAAAATATTCAATTTAACAACAGTAATTTACATTTTTTTATAGTGAGGTTTGTTAGAAAAGAGAAGCGTGAATTCTTTGCTTTTATATAAAGGTAGATTACGCGTAGATATAAAGTGTCGAATATAGTTGCAAAAAATGGATAAATAAGTTTAAATATACTATATAAGTAATTTTAAAAAGAGAAATCAAGTTTAATCTACAATTTTCAACGTATTCTACCCGCATTGCGTATGACGGAAGGGAGGTGGTGGATTTATTTGTAAGGGCTTTCATGACAGAGGTATTGCTTGTGATTAACCCAATTGAGAGGAGAAAAGTGAATGAAGAAACGTATTTCTATCCTTTTAAGTCTTTCTATGGTTGTTGCTATGCTTGCTCCAACGATGGCGTCTGCCACGGAATCTAGCGAAATTTCTGCTCAGAACACTGCATATGAATCTACCAATGCTTCCAACAATGAGGTAAACAATACTCTAAATTCAACGCCGGTTGTACCGGCACCACCGGGGTATGATGGCTACCGCAATAACATTCCGCATGGGAATATGAACCTCATTACCTATAATTCTACGACGGTTGGCAATGCACGGAAAGCGATGGTGTACACGCCGCCTGGATATTCACCTAATAAAAAGTATAGCGTGCTGTACCTCCTGCATGGTATTGGCGGGGATGAGTACGAGTGGGCTAATGCAATGAAACCGAAGAACATTCTGGACAACCTGTATTCTGAGGGCAAACTGTCGCAGATGATCGTGGTTATGCCGAATGGCCGTGCGATGAAGGATGACCGCCCGATAGGTGATATTTATGCACCGGATAAGGTCGCCGCGTTTGAACGGTTCGAGCAAGATTTGCTCAAGGATCTCATCCCTCACATTGAGAGAAACTATCCCGTCTATAAAGATAAGAACAATCGTGCACTTGCTGGTCTGTCCATGGGTGGCGGACAATCTCTCAACTTTGGATTGAAGAATCTGGATACGTTCGCTTATGTAGGTGCCTTCTCGGCAGCGCCGAATACGAAGCCTGTGAACCAATTGATCACGAATCCTGGACAGGCAGCCAGCAAACTGAAATTGCTCTGGATTTCCTGCGGAGGAAGTGATGGCTTGTTGTGGGTGAGCCAGAACTTTAAAAATGGTCTCAGCAGTATGAACGTTCCACACATTTGGTATCAAGATGTTGGCGGACATGAGCCAAAAGTTTGGAACAGTGGCCTTTATCAGTTCTCGCAACGCATTTTTAAATAGTACACTAGCTCCCATCCAAAAGTAATCATCTGAACGTGCCATCCACACTATTCTCTAATAAGAGTGTAGCGTTAAGATGGGAGCGTTCGGATGAGCATCAGCCTCAGGCATGTCTTGTACATGGCCTGAGGCTTTATGTATTTTGGGTGTAACAGATTCAGATCGGAAGGGTAAACAGTATAGTATAAGATGAGACGTACATAGGTAGTTTCATGAAAGAGGAGGAACCAATTACGATGTTTTATTATAAAGGTGCATTTCGGGAAACGGATAACGTTATCTATTTTAAAAGCGAAGTTCCGCTGGTGCAGCATGATGTGATTTTGTTTGGGGAGAGAACCTATTTTATTGAAAGTGTGGAGAAAGAGTTTTTGCTGCTGGAGAGAGTGGGTTCAGTTGTAACGGTGAGCGTGTAACGTGTTTATTTTGGTGCGGATTTAATGGTACGTGCACTTCTAGGCCTCTGCCCACATACAATAGATCGACCCTGTTCCCTTATGTGCTCAGGCCAGATCGTTGTAAAACTGCAGGAGGTGTCATCTGTGCCCGGATTGTTTACCGCAATAGCCCTGTTCATCAAAGAATTAACGTTACTCGTTTCGTATGTCAAAAACAATGCGTTTCCTCAGCCGCTCGCTGAGGATGACGAAGCCAAACACCTGCGCCTCATGGCTGAAGGTAATGCCCACTCGCGCAATCTGCTCATTGAACACAATCTGCGTCTTGTGGCGCATATCGTCAAGAAGTTTGACAATACCGGAGAAGATCAGGAAGACCTGATTTCAATTGGAACGATTGGATTGATCAAAGCTATCGAAAGCTTTCAGCAAGGCAAAGGCACAAAGCTTGCTACATTTGCAGCGAGATGTATTGAAAACGAAATCCTGATGCATCTCAGATCCCTGAAAAAAACACGAAAAGACGTATCCCTGCATGACCCCATTGGGACGGATAAAGAAGGAAATGAAATTACATTAATTGATATCCTCGGCACCGAGGCGGATGATGTGGTAGATCGCGTGCAACTGAAAATTGAGAAAAGCAAGATTTATCGTAATCTTGACATTTTGGATGATCGGGAGAAAGAAGTCGTCATTGGCCGCTTTGGCCTGGAAGCTGGCGGAGAAGAGCGCACGCAGCGCGAGATTGCCAAGGAGCTTGGCATTTCACGCAGTTATGTTTCGCGGATCGAGAAACGCGCGTTGATGAAGCTGTACCATGAGTTTTATAAGCAGAAATAGATGTGAACTAATGTATGTGTTTAAGATTAGAAGGGCGGCCTTTCGTTAGGAAGAAAGGTGGTCCTTTTTCGTATATGTATGCAATGAGACAGACTCATCACGTCAGGAGCTTTTCCCATGAATACTATTCCGGAATAAAGCCCCTGGGACGCTGGAGCGGATTGAGGCACAGGTGGATCAGACGGAGCTGTTTTGATATACCGATCATGGATCAGCTTTAAAAAAACGAAGATGTAACAGGAAAGGAATACGCGCGTCGGTTTACGCGATATAACGCAAGGAGGAAAAGTCCAATCTCTGAATCTCTGATACACTCCCATTATCGTAGGCAGTAGAAAAAACTACGTTTACTCATGATGGGGGTTCTTCCCATGTCCAAAAGAAGTTCATTTTTTGATGTAGTCAGGCTGCGTCAGGAATGGGTTAATGTGTTTCCTGACCCTGAGCACCCATCGCGGTGTACGCACCTAGTCGGGCAAGGCGGGTAAGCTGCAAAGCCATATGATGGGGAGAGTAAATTTTGTTGTTTTCTAGCCATTTATGAATGATTCCGGTGGTGGAGAAGCTGAGATGATCCAGTAAAATGTCCAGCGGCACCTGAACCTTTTGATTTAGTCCGATTCGAGTTATCCGTTGGAAAAAGTGAGCTTTAATCACCTCGTTCAACCTGGTACTGAAATTGCCAACAGGATTGATCAGCAGCATAACGCGGTAGAACTCATCATGTTCAAAGATGTGTTCAAACAAGACCTCAAAGATCGGGTCAGGCTCGGCAAATGAGGGAAGCACATCGATGGCAGCACCACGTTCCTTGAGCACATCGTCCAGCAACTGGAATTTCTCGTTTACAATGGTATCCAGCAAATCCTCCTTGTCTATAAAGTGGGCATAGAACGTTGAGCGGTTGATGTTGGCTTGTTCTGCGATGTCTACGACACTGATGTCCGGGTAATTTTGCTTCGCCATAATGGTCAAAAAGGCTTCGGAGATCATGACACGAGTTCTGTGAATTCTTCGGTCTATGCTTCGGGATTCATTCACTTATATCACCTCGAATACAACAAATTGGGATGAATTGTTGGTTAAACAACACCGTCTAGATCCGTATTTAATAAGTCTATGGGAATGAGCTTACAATTCAGCCACCTCCAGATGAAGCCAAATTGTAGTTTATTTTGACGTTGCCCAACAGATCAAGGATTAGTGTTTGGTAACCGTCAAAACTTGGATGATTGATTGTTGCACTCCAATGGATATTAGCTATGATAAACAATAAAACAAAGCAAATCAATCGGAAAAATAAAATTTGAGCAAGGGGTGATATTTTGAGGGGAGACACTTTCATTTCCAGTCTGAAGGATGGACGATGTGTCTGGCTCGAGGGGCAGCAGGTCAGGAATATTTCTGAGCATGCGGCTTTTAAAGGCACGCTGTCCACCATCAGGCAGCTGTTTAACATGCTCGATGATCCTCTTCAACGGAAGCAGGTAGGCTTTGCTCCCGATGGACAGGAACGATACGTACACAGCTCATTTCTCATTCCGTATACAGCAGCCGAGCTGAACAAGCGCAGTCAGTCCTTTGCGGTCTGGTCTTCTAGTACCAGTGGCATGATGAGCCGGTTATCTGACTATGCCCGTTCCATAATCACCGGGTGGTATGCTGCCCGGCACGAATTATCCGAACTGGACCCGCGATTCGTGGACAAAATCAGTACCTATTACCACGAGGCCAGAGACCGAGACCTCTTTCTGACGACAGCGATCATTGATCCCCAGATTGATCGTTCTAGCGGGCTGGATGATCAGCGGATCGCCGAGCGATTTCTCCATGTGGTGAAGGAAACTTCTGAAGGCATTGTGGTCAGGGGAGCCAAAATGATTGCAACGGGTGCACCGTATACGCATGATTTTCTCATCTTTTCGTTTCTGCAATTTCAGACCCGGCATCAGAAACATGCTCATGTCCTGATCGTACCCGCGAATTCACCAGGACTGCATATTGTGTGCAGGGAGTCGTTTGCTGATGCCCGAGAACGCAACCATCCACTCAGTGCACGATACGATGAGATGGATGCCGTCCTTTTTTTCGATGATGTTCTGATTCCTTGGGAAAGGGTGCTTCTCTACGGAGATTCTGACAAGGTGCTGAAACTTCGCGGGAACCGTACGGCCAATGGACTGGCATTTCACCAAAATGTCGTGCGCTTTGTAGCCAAGCTGGAATTTGTCACAGGGGTGGCGTTTGCGGTGGCTGAGTCGATTGGCGTAACCGGATTTTTGCATATTCAAGAGAAACTGGGGGAGCTGCTGACACAGATTGACGTGATCAAGGCACTGATTATTGCAGCGGAGGCCAAAGCCGTGCCTGATGCGGCAGGCGTGCTCGTTCCTGATCTAACGTATGTGGAGACGGCGCGAAATTTGGGAACCAAATATTATCCACGGGCTGTCGAGATACTTCAACAAGTTGGCGCAGGTGGCTTTGTTCAGACTCCTTCCGGGATTGAGGACTTCTACGGTCCGATATCCGAACTTATGCATTTGTATTTTGAAGGAGCTGCAGTAAGTGCTGAGAAAAAAGTGGAGCTGTTCAAGCTGGCCTGGGATCTCATCGGCAGTCCGCTCGGCGCAAGACATCTTTTATATGAAAAGTTTTATGCAGGTGATCCGATCCGTGGCCTTGCATCCCATTACGTTCGACATGACAAATCGTCGTTAACAGCTCCTGTCTGGAAGCTGATTCAAGAGAAAAGCTAGAGCAGGATAGCCATCATATGAGCAGGAGGAGAGAAAAAATGGAATTGTTTTGGTTTATCCCGACACATGGGGACGGAAGATTTCTGGGCACCCGAGAAGGCGCCAGGGCAGTGACCTACCACTATTGCAAGCAGGTAGCACAAGCTGCCGATGAGCTTGGGTTTGCCGGAGTGTTGCTGCCTACGGGAAAATCATGTGAAGACGCCTGGATTGTTGCTTCCTCGCTGGTATCGGTAACGGACAAGCTGAAATTTCTGGTCGCTGCCCGTCCAGGGCTGATGCTGCCTACCACGGCGGCACGAATGGCGAGCACATTGGACCGATTTTCCAAAGGGAGATTGCTGATCAATGTCGTAGCCGGAGGTGACCCGATTGAGCTTGAGGGAGACGGGGTATTCCTGGGTCATGATGAGCGCTACGAATTAACAGATGAATTTCTAACGATATGGCGCAAGGAACTGGCTGGCGAAGAAGTCAATTTTGACGGCAAATATTTAAAGGTCCACGGCGGAGCGGTTCTGTATCCGACCATTCAGAAGCCTTATCCTCCGCTTTATTTTGGAGGCTCCTCTGATGCTGCCATGGAGGTGGCATCAGAGCATGTGGATGTATACCTGACTTGGGGTGAGCCACCAGATCAGGTAGAGGCCAAGATCAACCGAATGCGAGAGCTTGCTGCCAAAAAGGGAAGAAGTTTGCGCTTTGGCATCCGGCTTCATGTCATCGTTCGTCCAACCGCAGAAGAGGCCTGGCAGGCCGCGAATGACCTGATCGCTCATCTGGATGAAGAAACCATTGCTTCAGCCCAGAAGATCTATGCTCGTATGGATTCCGTCGGTCAACAGCGAATGGCCAGACTGCATAACGGGGATCGTTCCAATCTGGAAATCAGCCCGAATCTGTGGGCAGGCATTGGACTGGTCAGAGGCGGTGCCGGTACAGCGCTTGTAGGCGATCCCGACCAGGTTGCAGAGAGAATGAGGGAGTACGAGGCATTGGGTATTGAAACCTTCATTATGTCGGGGTACCCGCATCTGGAAGAAGCCTACCGTACTGCCGAGCTGTTGTTCCCAAAGCTGAATTATGCACAGTATGGGAACAACGGTGAACGTTCATTTATCAGTCCTTTTGGTGAGATGATCGCCAATAATACCCTTCCTGATCATGTGGTAAAAACGCCTGCAGCTTCCAAATGATGCCGTCTGCTTTTTGCGTTATCTTCATTGAAAACATCATATTTTCTGGCCGATTAGACGAACTAAAGGCACTTCACATGTATAAGGTTGAAGATGTCTTTTTTTGTTGCATTTATCTCCGGTAGAGAGGGTCCTGGCCCTTGACTATAATTCATTCCATTGAAGAGGTGATTTAAGATGTCCATGCAATTTGCGTATTGGGTTCCTAATGTAAGTGGGGGTTTGGTTATCTCCAGCATCCCGCAAAAAACAGGCTGGTCATTCGAGGATAACGCGAGGTATGCCAGAATCGCAGAAGAGGCGGGCTTTGATTATGCGTTATTGCAAACCAGATTTATGGCCAGCTACGGGGCTGAAAATCAACTGGAAGCCATTGCTCTTGCCTCTGCACTCGCGGTAGTTACAGATCGCTTGAAACTGATAGCGGCCATATTGCCAGGATTATGGCATCCCGGTCCAGTAGCAAAAGCGATTACGACGATTGACCATATCAGCCAAGGACGGGTTGCCGTAAATATTGTCAGCGGCTGGTTCAAGGGTGAATTTCATGGATTCGGAGAACCGTGGCTGGACCATAACGAGCGATATCGTCGCTCCGAAGAGTTTATTCGTGTGCTGAAGGAGTTGTGGACGCAAGACAAAGCCAATCACCAGGGTGACTTTTACCGTATTCATGAAGCGCCACACAAACCCAAACCGGTTGCAGTTCCCCCTGTGTTTCAGGGAGGAAATTCGGCGGCTGCACGCGACATGGCTGCACGAGTCTCGGATTGGTATTTCATGAACGGGAATACCATTGATGGTTTCCGTTCCCAGATTGAGGATGTGACCGAGCGGGCGGCGTCCTATAATCGCAAGCTGCGATTCGGAGTCAATGCATTTGCCATCGTGCGGGATACGGAAGAAGAAGCAGTGGAGGTACTTCGTCAGATTATTCGATATGCTGATCCTGAGGCCGTGGAGGGTTTTCGCAGTCAGGTTCAATTTGCAGGCAAAGCCTCCCCTGAACAGGAGGGAATGTGGTCGAATTCCAATTTTGACGACCTGGTGCAATATAATGACGGGTTCAAAACAGGCTTGATTGGTACTCCCGAGCAGGTGGCAGACCGCATCATTGCGTTGAAAAAGATTGGAGTAGACCTCGTTCTGATCGGCTTTCTTCATTACGATGAGGATATTCAGGCTTTCGGTGAGAAGGTCATCCCGCTGGTTAAAGAGAAGGAGGCTGCGCTAAGCCGGGTTACAGCTACCTGAGCAGAACATTGATTTTAATAGATGGAATGGATGGGTACATCTGTATTCGTGTTATTGAGGGATAATCCCTATTTTAATTAGAGGAGAGATGACATATGAGTATTCAAGCAAAGACGATTCACACCCAGCCTGACTATGAGCAATTGAGAGCTGAAATCCGGGGCATTGTCGACGAAGTCATTAAACCACGTGCGGAACTGATCGACCGTGAGGGTCGGTTCCCGCGTGAGAATCTGTCCGCGCTTGCCGAGACCGGGTGGAATGGCGTGCTGATTCCCGAGCGCTTCGACGGACGCGGCCTGGATCATGTTGCCTTTGCGATTGCGGCAGAAGAAATTGCCAAGGGATGCCCTTCGACTTCACTGGTGTATGTCATGCATGTTGGAGCCGTTCAGACGATAGCCCTCTACGGAAATGAGGATCAGAAGGAGCGCTGGCTAAAGCCGGTACGCAATGGGGCCATTGGTACGTACTCTACTAGCGAGCGCGCTTCGGGAGGTCACTGGTGGTTTAATTTCAGCGAGGCTTCCCGAGACGGAGATGATTACATTCTGAATGCCGAAAAGTCGTTCACGACAAGTTCGGGACAAGCTGATTTTTATGTAACCCAGACCCGCACGCCAGGAGCACAAACTCCAACAGATGTGAGCTTTTTCCTTGTCGATGGGCAACTGGAAGGCATTACTTCGGGGATATGGGATGCACTTGGTGTTCGAGGAAACCATAGTGGCCCGATCACGTACGAGGGCGTCCGGATTGCTGCTAGGGATAAGCTCGGTACGGAGGGACAGGGACGCGAAATTCTGGAAAGTGGTGTATCCCCCGTATATCTGATTGGCCTGGGCTCCACCTGGCTTGGAGTTGCCGAGGCAGCTCTTGAGGCTGCATCCGAGTATGTGAAGGGTATGGTTCATCGGGACTTTAACAAGCGTTTGGCTGATTACCAGATCATCCGCCAGCAGTTGGCTGAGGTGAAGGTGCTGATCTCCAGCTTGAAGCCATGGCAGTTATCTCTTGCGAGGCAGCTGGACGAACTTCAGGCACAGGGCAGACCGCAAGTCGAGCTGTTCCTGGCGCTGGTTGAATTCAAAATTCATGCTGCAGAAGTTGCTAATAAAGCGACCAAAGCAGCGCTGGATGTTACCGGAGGTTATGGTTATAAAAAAGGCGTGTTTGAACGCCTCTTCCGTGATGCACGTGCAGGCATCGCCATGGGTCCCTCCAACAACATCGCCAGAGAGTGGATTGGCAAATCTCTGGTTGGTTTGCCGCTGGAGCTATGGTACGAGGGAGGGGATTAATTCCCGCAAGAAACTAAAAAATGTTAGGACTTCAAAGCTGCTGTCTGTATCAAACAGGCGGCAGCTTGTTTACATTCTATTGGCTCCGATGCGAATTGTGGTCATACACGTTTTGAAATCTGCTTCATGATAAAATAATCAAAAAGTAATGATAGGTATTCAGCGAAGATTATTATATATTAGATGGTATATTATTTTTGCATCACAGAGAGCATGCGCAGAAAGAGAGTGGTGGTGTACCATGCAGGAAGAAACGTTGACAAGAGGATTAAAGAACAGGCATGTGCAGCTAATGGCGATTGGAGGGGCGATCGGAACAGGGTTGTTTCTCGGAGCGGGCAAAACGATTCAACTCACCGGCCCATCGATCCTGCTCGCATATATCATTACAGGTGTCGTATTATTCCTCATTATGAGAGCACTTGGAGAGTTGTTGCTGAGCAATCTGCAGTACCACTCCTTTGTGGATTTCGTGCGTGATTACCTGGGAAATATGGCGGCGTTTATTACGGGGTGGACGTATTGGTTCTGCTGGATATCCATCGCGATGGCGGATATTACTGCTGTTGGTTTATACACGCAGTTCTGGTTTCCGAACGTACCACAATGGATGCCGGGACTGATTGCCTTGGTGATTTTGCTAGGGATGAATTTGGCTACGGTCAAGCTGTTTGGGGAGATGGAGTTTTGGTTTGCCTTGATTAAAGTCATCGCTATACTGGCACTTATCGTGGTTGGTTTGTATATGATCTTTACAGGTTTTACAACGGATCAGGGTGCTGCAAGCTTTACTAACCTCTGGAGCCACGGGGGCTGGTTTCCGAATGGAATGCATGGTTTCATCATCTCATTTCAGATGGTCGTGTTTGCGTTTGTAGGCATGGAACTGGTGGGGTTGACCGCAGGGGAGACGGAAAATCCGGAAAAAGTCATTCCCAAAGCCATTAATCAGATTCCTATTCGGGTATTGCTTTTCTATGTGGGTGCTTTGTTGATTATTATGAGCATCTATCCATGGAATGCGATTGTGCCAACGGAAAGCCCGTTTGTACAGGTATTTGCAGCGGTAGGTATTGCGGCAGCAGCCGGAGTGGTTAATTTTGTCGTGCTGACATCGGCGGCATCTGCATGTAACAGTGCGATTTTCAGTACAAGCCGTATGGTATATTCCATGGCCAAAGACCGAAATGCACCCGAATCCTTTGCGCGTGTTAACAATAGAAAGGTTCCAGCCAATGCGCTTTTTTTCTCCACCGTTGTGATCTTTATCGCGATTGTGCTGAACTACATCATGCCCGAAGGGGTTTTCACACTGGTTACCAGTGTGTCAACGGTATGTTTTATATTTGTCTGGGGAATCATGGTGATCTGTCATCTGCGATATAAGCGCACTCAGCCTGACCTGGCACGTCAAAGTCGGTTCAGACTGCCGCTCTATCCTTTTTCCAATATATTCATTCTGGTGTTTCTGACCTTTGTGGTCATTGTATTGGCGCTCGCAGACGATACAAGAGTGGCGTTGTTTGTAACACCCGTGTGGTTCCTGATCGTCTCAGTTATTTATATGATCAAGAAAAGAGCGAAGCAGTAAGGGGAAATGTACCTTTTATTTAAAGCAGATAAACCGATGGAGAATAAGAACTAAAGAACTAAGGACATAAAGAATTTAAGAATTATTGAAGTAAGGAACGAGAAAAAGAAAGAGCAATCTCCAAGGAGGTTGCTCTTTTCTCTCATCCCGTTTTTTTATCTGAATAATTGGAATCAAGCCACTCCAGAATCACATCTACGGCTTCTTTATATCGCTGACCCACAAGCAGACCTGTATGTGTTGTATCCCAAAGCCCGGCATAACTGGACCCTAGTTGCTTCGCGGTTAATTGCCCTCTTTGATCCTCGTCCTCAGACAACACAGCTTTAATCACGAGACTGGGACAAGTAATCAGACTCCCATCGATGGAAAGCCCTTTTGCTCCACAGAGGGCTGAAAAGGTTCGAAATGCTTTTGCCGATTCCATTTGCAGATAGTGGCGTTGAAAAGCGATATCCTCTGAGGTTTCATCGATCGTTTCGTTCTCCTCGCGTAAAGGTGCGGGCATGATTATTCCTGGTTCTATTCGATCCACCAAGGGGTAAGGGAGGGCATCATGAACTTCTCTGCTGATACTGGTGTCGATGATAATTAAACCTGCCAGGTCAGCGGTTTCCGCAATCTTTTGGCTGAGTATGCCTCCCATGCTGAAGCCCACCACTATAAAAGGTTCATCAAGCAGAGACAGTACCTCACGAATGTCCTCCAAATAATTCTCCACCGATATTTGAGTCATGTCCATCACCCGGCTTCTATAGTGGCTTCTGAGATTCATTGCATAACAAGTCCATCCATGCTCTACAAAGTGGGGGATATACTTACTCCACATCCAGCTGCCTGTGTATGCCCCGTGAACCAATAACAGCGGAGGATGAGTGCTCATCGTTGTCGTGCCTGATCCTTGATTTGGCTTGTAAACTTCAACGTGAAGTTCATGTTTACCGATTCGCTCTACCTCATGTTCAGGTAAATATTGTGTGTAATCTATCATATAAATCCTCCTCGGGAATTTAGTTTGATATAAAACTATTAATCCAAAAAAAATTAAAAGTTATCGTGTATTTTGATCAGAATGCGAAGCAGTTCATTTTTCTCATCGTCTGTAACGCCCGTATAGAAGGTGTCCAGCAATCGCTGTGAAATATTCTCGAAAATCGGTTGTAATGCTTCGCCTTTGGGTGTTAAAGCTACATGGAGGATGCGTGAATCAGTTGCATCTCGCTCTTTGGCGACGTATCCGGTTCGCACCAATTTATCCACAAGTGCGGTTACCGTCGATTTATCTTTGCGAATGTTCTTTGCAATCTCCGCCATGGTCAACCGCTGATGATTGTAAAGTGCGTAGATGATATCTCCATGAGATGTAGCGAGATCGTGAATGCCCTGTGCCGCCATTTCGGTCAAAATAAAACGACTGGTTTTCTCTTTAATTTTGGATATAAGTGAAACAGCATCTCTTGTTTTCATATTTGTAATATAATTTGATATCAAACTAATGTCAAGTGACTCATTCAAATTGATATAGGCCGCCCTGGTTTGAGCGATAGAGATATGGCTTACCAGGGTGTGATCTATTATCGCTTTTTTTATAAAGCAAGCAGTGTATTTATTGAAGTTTGGGATTAATGGGGTGAGTGTGGTCTCCCTTGATGACCTCTTCGAAAATGTCAGTCGAATTCGTACTCGTCTTTGTGGGTTGGCTTTTACTGATCTTTTGCTGTTGAACCGTATCAGGTTTAGTTGTAATGGTGTAATTACGCAAAATCTCTTCCAGATCGCTAACGGTCACTGGACGAGCGTGACGTTTCAGGACATATCCGAGTTGCCCGTTAGGTTCGACCGTGGCTGTCTGCAAATCCTCTATACTATTAATTCCTGCCTGTCTTAAATGCATCTCTAGCTGATCCATCGTATACCGCATTCGTTTCAGATTCGGAATGATGACTTTACCATCCTCCACAACGACCTTGGAGCGTCCGCTCATTATCTGTTCAAAAAAGTTAAATTTCATTTGTAGTTGCTCTACGATGAGCAATGTTACAATAAACACGGCTGCGGAGCCAATCGCTTTCCCTAATTCATGGTTGGCAATCGGCTGTACAATCGTTGTTCCAATGGAGATCATAATAACGGTTGTTGCAACACTCATTTGAGAGATCGATTTGCGACCTGCGATTCGCAGCAGGATCATACCAATGAGAACAAGTAAGACGGATTTCCAGATCCAATCCATGCACAACATCCTTTCTCTTCCGGTGTGTGTACTCTGTTTATTAGAATGTTCTGGAATGAGAGGGAGTATACCCACTTCATTCGTTCTGGTTATACTCTGTTCTGACGCTGAGGCCCATAACAAACTTTCATTTTAACCACTTCTTCGTTTACAATAGGGTATTGATGCAGTAAACAAAGGAGCGGTTACGCATGGCAAAGCAGAAATATTACGTGGTATGGGAAGGGAAGCAACCCGGCGTATATGATACTTGGGCGGCGTGCAAAGCACAGACAGATCAATATGCCGGAGCCAAATATAAATCATATGAGTCCAAGGAAGCTGCCGAAGCGGCTTATCGTGCTGGCTGGAAGGGGAACTGGGGTTCAAGCGCAGGTGGCGCTTCCAAGTCGAGACCCGGTAGTAGCGGGCGAAGTGCCGGGATGGAGACATCCGAGGAGATAGACTATGATAGCATCTCTGTTGATGTAGGCACACGAGGCAACCCAGGACCAGTAGAATACAAAGGTGTGGATACTCGCACAGGTGAGGTGCTTTTTTCCGTCGGGCCGATATCAAAAGGCACCAATAATTTGGGGGAATTTCTGGCGATTGTGCATGCGCTGGCATATCTCAAAAAAGAAGGTAGTAACAAAACGGTCTACACCGATTCGGTCAATGCGATGAAATGGCTGAAACAAAAAAAAGTTGCGACAACACTGCCACGTGACAACTCAACGGAAGAAATCTGGTTAATGATTGACCGGGCGGAGCAGTGGCTTCGCACGAATACGTACACCAATAAAGTGCTCAAATGGCAGACAAAACAGTGGGGCGAGATCAAGGCAGATTACGGTCGGAAGTGATACTTCCACTTGAGTTTAAAAAAGATAAGCTCGTCTATTAGAAACGATATTTACAATTTCCAATTTCCATTCTATAATCATCAGCATATGATAAGTCGCACATATGGAGGAGCCTGTCATTTTTCACAGGCCCTCTTTATCTTTTTGGGCCGGGAATATCCGGATTTTGATCACTGGAATAGGTGAGATGAGTACACATTGCAGGAGGCAGACATGAGTTCCATTTATAAAAGTGAAGAAGGCAAGAGCAGTATTCTGGAAGAATACGAAATTTATTTGAGTGAGCTGGGTGAAGGATTTACAAGAGAGTATGTGGAGACACGTTTTGGGAAAACACATGTGTTGCTGACTGGGCCGGAAGATGGTAAGCCGTTAT
Organism: Paenibacillus amylolyticus; assembly: GCF_003719335.1. Classification (GTDB taxonomy): domain Bacteria; phylum Bacillota; class Bacilli; order Paenibacillales; family Paenibacillaceae; genus Paenibacillus; species Paenibacillus amylolyticus_D. The sequence goes on along the minus strand of NZ_RIAS01000001.1, from coordinate 644,770 downwards.
TTATTCTTCAGGGTGGCAATTGTGTGAATCCGATGACCCTGTCCTGGTTCTCTTCCTTATTTCAATCCTATCGGATTATTGCGCCGGATACGATTGGCCATCCCGGGTACAGCGAGGAAACGAGCATTTCAGCTCGTTTTGACAGCTTGGCGATGTGGGTATCCGATCTGCTGGATCATTACGATATTGAACAAAGTGCGTTCATTGGTCCTTCATTTGGCGGCGGCATCATTCTGAGATTAGCTACTTATATTCCGGAACGTATTGCGTGCTCAGTACTGGTAGCTCCCGCGGGTCTTGCTGTCAACTCCAGAATGAAAACCGCTCATGATATTACACTTCCACTCGTTAAGTATCGTATGACTTCTTCGCCAGCTTCTTTGCAAAAGATTACGGATAACCTGTCATGCCATTGTATGAAGGAAGCGGATAAAAACTTGATCGGCAAAATATTCAAATATGTCAGCCTGGAGCAGGATCTGCCCAAACTCGCAGAGCGAGAAGAACTTGAAAATTATACCTCGCCTACATTACTTCTAGTGGGGGAGAAGGATGTCTTTTTCCCAGGGGATAAGTGTATTGACCGTGCTCAGAAAATTATTCCGAATGTACAGGCGATCAAATATGATACAGGTCACTTCCCTTCTGAGGATGTACTAAGAGAGATGAATGAGGAGATTCAGCAATTTTTAAATAAGCACTATTAGAAGCATCGTATTTCGAAGATCAAATAGTTAATAAAAAACGATGACATCAATGCTTAGCATAGGAACATGGGGCAGTTCGTATTTTTACGAACAAATTAACGAAACTGCCCCTTTTGTCGATACTATGTATAGAAGAGTGCTTACATCTTTTATATAGAAAACGGAAGCTTGAACGAATTTGCACTTTCCGCGAAAAAAATGTTTCAAACAGTGGTGTATGGTTTATAAAGATGGTTAGCGATGAACTGATAACTGGTTTGATTCATTTTGCGAAGTGTTTAAGGATCAATTACACAGTCATCTATATAAGTTGAACATCTCTTTTACACGTTAACGGAGAGGACTGTGTAAAATCTTTAGTTCAACTTATATAGCAAGTCTTCCGATCGACAAGGTTGAAAAGAGGTTTGGGATGAGAAAAAATAACTGGAATATGGCTTTGCAACGCAATGTCATTTTGAATGATACATATCAGGTAAGACAGGTATTAACTAACAGTGAATTAGCGATTGTGTATGTTGGGCGGAATCGGCATACAGGTGCGAAAGTCGCTATAAAGGAATTTTTCCCCCATCGGATTGCTGCACGTCAGACGGATAAGCGCAGTGTATATTGTGCATCCCGAGGATATGGCGGGCAATTCCATGAACTGTTATCTGCATTTCTTCAGGAGGGTGAGTTGTTGTCATCTCTTAACCATCCTCACATTATTACATATGTGGATCATTTCGAGGCCAATGATACGGGATATCTGATCACAGAATATTGTACCGGCATGATCTTGACCGATTATTTACAGGAACGTAACCATGCATTGCAGCCCGAGTTTATTACCGATACGCTGCTGCCGCTGGTGGATACGCTGGATTATATTCATAAACAAGGCATTCTCCACCGGGATGTCAAACCTTCCAATGTCATGGTGATGGAGGATGGATCGCCCAAATTGCTGGACTTTGGTGCAGCTGTGCGCTGGCCGATGCAGACCGGAGCAAAACAGGCGATTTTCACCTCTAAAGGGTATTCGCCGCTTGAATTTTATTCCGAGAAAGCGGTTCAGGGACCGATGTCAGATATCTATAGTCTGTCCGCCTTGCTTCATTACTGGACTTGTGGTCAGCCGCCCATGGATGTGAAGCAACGTTTATTCCAAGATGAATTGCCATCCGTGCGCAAGCACAATGAATATGTCAATCCGTGGCTTGCCCGAGTAATTCATTGGGGACTTATGGTGCGTTCGGAGAAGCGCTGTACCTCTCTGTTTTGGGTGAGAAGATCGCTTCGCATTCAGGCCTTGGTGTGGAAGGTTCGCAAACCAGGTATGATGGAGTGGATGCATGAGAAAAATGAGCACACCCAGGTCTATGAGTCAGAGCCGAAGAAGCAGCATGAGACGGCCTGACCGTGGTGAGTTTCAATGAAAGTGGAGCAAGACTGTGCTGCGTATGTAGCTGTGGTGTTTAAATGAGACCAAATCGACTCTATCTGCAGAGAAGATTTGGTTTTTTTACTATTTTGGGTTTTACTATAATAAAGGTAGATTTAATTTAATTTAGCATAAGCACGTTGGAGGAAAGAGGGTTATAACAAATGGAGTTTGAATTTCATGTTACCCTAAGTGACCTGAGCCCGCAAGAAACGCAAACTTTTATCCGTGTCTGTGACGAAGAGAACGTAAAACCGGTCCTGATCGAACTTGATCAGGGAGAGCACATCCATCAACCGATGATTACGGGCATTGTCCATAGCGAGTATTTTCAGGATGTACAGCGTGTCATTGAAGAGATTTCAATAACGTTTAGGAATAACGGGTTTACTGTGGTACGGATCAAAGTGGAGATACCGGCCAGGGAGGAACGGTTTTTTAAACAACCGATGGTGCCTCAGTCCAGACCTTATTTTGAGTGGCATGGTAAGGTTCAAGTCGAAGATGTGAATAGGCTGAAGCATATATTTGCGGGGACAGAGGGACATATCTCCCGTAATTCGCTCCATAAGGATGGCAGTATAAGGTTTGTGACTGTGCGAGAATATGAACATGCGGATCACTTTTATGACAGTGTGGAAGAGATTCATACCATTTTGCAATCTAACCAGATAGAACTTCTCAAACAACAATATGAACTGTGTATATATGATAGTCGGGAAGAATTGGATCGGGGCTGGATCTGATTGAATCTGCCTGATCCGTTTAAGATGAAGAATGGGGGAAGAATTGTGACGGGGAACGGGAATGAGATACCGATGCATCGCTTCAATGAAGAAGAGAGACTGATTGTTGTATTGGAAGCTCTATTGAAACGGGCTACGCTAGTCAATTCATCTTTTATTTTGAAAGGCAGCCTGTTAACGAGACAATATTTGGAGAACCAAAGTTTGCGACATGTAGAGGATATTGATTTTTTGTATAAAGGTACGATTGAACACGCGGATCAGGCCAAGCAGATTTTTACGGATTGGATGATTCAGGTGACTGAACTTGATCTGAACGACGGGATTCATTTTCGCAGCTTTCGGGAGAATCCTTTCTGGCGTGAGATTGACTATGCAATGGACGAGGACTTTCCGACAGTGAATACGGATATTGCTTATGCCATTCAGAGTGAATCCAGTGAAGGGAATCGGTATGAGGACGAGCTTTTTCTCGACGTTTCATTCAACCTGAAGCTGGATGCGGAGCCTGTCCCGTTAAACTATCAGCCGTTACGGGGAGAGTCTTTTGTAGTACCGTGGACTGTACCGCTCTCCACTCAAGTGGCTTGGAAGCTGCATCAGACGATTGTGAGGCCCAGATTCAAGGATCTCTATGATTTGCAATATTTAGTATCGCACATGTTGTATGACAGGCAGGCTGTGGATGAAACGCTGCAGACGCTTGTAAACGAATGCAGCATGTCGCATTGGATTACAACGGAAGATATGAAGAAAATACTAGTAGAAGATCTGCGTGCATTATATCGCGATCTGGAAAATGACGATCAACTGAAACAGCTCGCTGGTGACCGGTTGCCCGATGTTTATTTTATGGAAGTGGCGACCCGTTTGCGGAAAGCAATGAATCATGCGGGCATTCATCAGGAAGCTTTCAAACACCTGCCGTCCCCAACATGGAATAAAGCACAGAACGGAGAATGTGAATATGAATGATTTTATGAACACGGATGATAAGAATGATGTTATTTTGGGCGCGGCAGCCCATGAACTGGAACAGATGGTGGATCAGGTCTGCGAACTGATTGGCACACCACTCGCAGAAACGACGGAACTGCAACGTCAAGTGCTTGCCGCTTTTGGTTTTGGTGCGGTATACAGCATTACTCATCGTGACCGTTTGGCCGAACCCCAGGCTCATGCACTGAGCATCCGAATGTTGACCAAGCCATTCAACTACAGTGAACAGCAGGCGGTTGATTTTGCTGACGACCTGATTCGTGTTGCATCCAATGAAGAGGCTCATCCAGTGATGAATACGATTATTCATCGCGGTATTAATGGACATATCCAGTTTACACAGGAGGATCACGAAGCTCTTGCTCGTAACATTCAGGAGATTATGGCGGCAGTTCAGCAACAAGGATAGATGAGAGAAGGTGAGAGACATCGACTACATGAAATTAAGTAAAGAGCTTTCCTATGCATTGAGACATGCACCATGGGAATACGAGCTTGAGCTGGATGAAGAGGGATGGGTAGAGATGTCACAACTGCTCGTCGCTTTGCACGAAAGCCCGGGGTGGCGGAATGTAACAGAAAATGACCTGGAACATATGATTGCAGTTTCGGAGAAAAAAAGGCACGAGATCAATGCTGGACGAATTCGTGCACTTTATGGTCATTCCACACCGCAAAAAATATCCAAAATAGCTACACAACCTCCCGAATTGTTGTATCACGGTACACCCGTACATGCTGTGTCCTCCATCATGGAGCACGGTTTGCAACCACGGCAACGGCAGTATGTGCATCTATCGGCTGATATGGATACGGCACGTCAAGTTGGACAAAGGCGAGATGATCAGCCTGTCATTCTGCGCATTCAGGCCGGGCAGGCCGCACGTGAAGGTATTCTTTTTTACCATGGCAACGAGAGTATTTGGCTGGCTGATGTGATCCCTGTGCGCTATATTGAGCAAGATTAATGGATTAGTGAAAGCAATCATGTGTAAGGTTTGTTCGAATCTATTCATAATATACACGAAAAGGGCCGTTCCCCGTCATCTGTTGACGTATGGAACAACCCTTTTTCTATATCCTGTATGTTAATGCGATGGCAACATGACGAATTTATTTACCTAAAATGGCTTTAAAACCTTCGCTTAACGGTTGAGCCGGACGTCCAAGCAATGTTTCCAGTGCATCGCTCTCGACAGCCAGTGCGCCCTGGCGAATCGCGCTTTGCATTTCAACCAGCATGGATACAACAAAGTCAGGCAAACCTGCACCTTTCATGATGTCCGCATAAGCCGCATCGTCGACATTTTGTACGTTAATCTCCTGCTCTAACACTTCACCAGCAATGGCAGCAAGCTCAGCTTGTGTGCGCAGTTTACCAGACAATTCATAGACCTTATTCTCATGTCCTTCGCCTGCAAGTACAGTAGCAGCTGCTTCAGCATAATCAAGTCGAGTAGCCCAGCCAACCTGGCTATCATTCGTTGCATGTACCCAAGGAGCACCATGTGTTGCGGCTTGTACACTGCCAGCTTCATTTTCAAGGTACCAATTGTTACGCAGGAACGTATAAGGGATGCCGGACTCACGAATTGCTTGTTCTGTCTTGCGGTGTACCTCAGCAAGGGATAGCGGGTTATGCTCGGCGTTGACTACACTTGTATAAGCGATATAACCGACACCTGCTTTTTTGGCAGCTTGAACAGCAGTCTGGTGCTGACGGATACGTGTTTCGTTATCACCGTCTGTGGAGATCAGTAGTAACCGATCTACACCAGCGAAGGCTTTCTCCAGCGTTTCCGGCTGATCGAAATCCCCTTGACGAACGTCTACACCTTGGGAGCGCAATGCTTCTGCTTTTTCAGGTGAACGCACACTAACAGCCAAGTCTGTTGCAGTGTTTGTCTTCAACAACGCGTCAACAACCAGTGAACCAAGTTTACCTGTAGCGCCTGTAACTAACAATTTCATTTTGTTTCCTCCTAAAATGTGGTTTGCAACATTTGCATCGTTAGCAGCTTCATTGTCACTATTGAACAATCGTGTATGTACAGCGCACCTATGGGGTATTAAGGCAATACCACTTCCAAGGAGTGGCTGTGGATGTGTGAAACGAAAGTGTATATCTATGTAACTATAATAGTTACATGAATAAGTGTTGTCAATTTTTATTATTTTTAAAGATGACTAAAGTAATCTGAATATATGGGTAAAAAGAATCAACCAATGGTTATTAAAATTTTTTTGAGGTTGAAATAAATGAGTGGTGGTTCTTTTGGAGTGTTAAAAAAGAAACATTTATTGGTTTATTATGTGTAAAAATGGTATTTAAGTCCCGATAATTTCAAGTTAAATAGAACTAGGTATGATAGATTCATTGCGTATAAGAGAAGAAAAATGTAAAAACCTTCGACAAAATAGAAAATTATGTACGAATTGACAAATGTAAAAGCAATTATATAATGTGGTTATCTACAAATTAATTCATTTAGTTACAAATGATTCCAAAATAACAAATTGGCAGGAGTGAAACAGCGATGTGGTTTTTGGTTCTATGGTTATTTGGGCTTATTTCAGGAACGATTCATCTTTGGATGCTCGGTTTCCCTGGCGAAATGAGCGAGATTAGCAGAGTGTTATTGCTTCATCAGTTTGTGGTTACATTTGGACTTGTAGGTGTTATTGGTTACGTGGTTAACATTGCTAGAGCAGAACAGACAGCCAAAATGCTAGGTTGGCCAGGAGGACCGTTTCAGGTCAAATATGGATTCTCGCAAGTCGGACTTGGCGTTATGGGCATTATGGCAATCTGGTTTCAAGGGAACTTCTGGGTCGGTGTATTGGTTACGATGTACATATATGGTTTGAGTGGTCTGTGGTCACATACTTATGTCATGATCAAAAATCGCAAGGCAGATGGGGACAGTATCGGCAATTTGATTATGGATGTTGTCTATCAAACGTTTATCACGGTTCTTTCCGTATGGGCTGGCGGCATCTGGGTAATGAGCTAAACAGGGACTGGATTTATGACAACACAGCTTGAATCTCAATTAATGAATGAGGTGTGGTCGTGATGGTACGTAAAACCGTGGAACTCTCCGAAACACAAAAGGGAATTTATTTCGATTGCCAAGTGAATGATCCTTCTTCTTATAACATCTCGGCTTCGATACAATTAGAAAGGCTTCAACTTGAAGCCTTTCGACGTTCGATTGAATTGCTTATGCATGAACAAGTCGTACTCCGCACGCATATTGAGATACAACAGGACAGACCAGTCCTAGCGATCCAAGATGATATGGAGTACTCCCTGATTTTGCGGGATCTGAGTCAGGAACATCAGGACAACAAGGAACAACAACTGGAGGCATACATTGAAGAATGTATTCAGGCTCCCTTCATATTGGAGCAAGGCCCTCTGTTTCGAATCATGCTTGTACACATAGATGAGAACAGACACGTTCTTACTCTCTGTGTCCACCATTTAATCTGTGATGGTATGTCGCTGGAACTTTTAAAAAATAAACTTCTCCATGCGTACACCTGCATTCTGCAGGATCTACCTTGGGAAGTAAAACAGGATCAAGGTTTTATCTCTTATATTGAAGCAGAAAACCTGAAGTTACAGGAGAACAAGTATAATCGGGAGCGTGAATTCTGGTTATCCAAATTGAAGGGCGCAGAGCCCATGGCACTACAGCATGACTATCCGACTGGCGGTTCGCAGATCGGTGTGGGGCATGAGCAGCGTTTTGAAATTCCCGAAGCGTTGATGGCTGACATTACACAGATGTCAAAGGACCATGAAGTTACTGTATTTATGTTTTTCATGGGGGCATTCAGCATTCTCTTGAATAAATATGCAGGCAAAGAGGATATCACGTTTGCTTCTCCGTATTCCCACCGTCCGGGTATCGAATTGGAAGAAACGATTGGCTGTTTTGTACATATGTTGCCGATGCGGTTCCAGATTGATCTTGAATCAAAATTTGCTTCTCTCCTTAAGCAAGTTACTGCAGCCTGGATCGATACGTATAAACACATTGGCTATCCCAATAATCTAATCGTCAGAGACAGTATGTTGCAGGTGCAACCAGGTTCCCCATCGGTATTTGACATCTCCTTTGTGTATGACTCATATGAGGATGATCTGTCAGGAAGCCAGCTTGTGGAACAGGATAAGGTTACTTTCCCAGGTGATCTGATGGTTGTATTGAACGGCACACCTCAAGGTACACAGCTGAAACTGCAATATAAACCGAATGTGTTTCGAGCAGACTCCATTGAACGAATGGGTCAGCGCTTCTTGTTCCTCATGCAACAGCTGGTAACTGAACCAGCGAAGAGCATTGGTGAATACAGCCTGCTGATGCAGGAAGAGCAGGAGCAATTGCTGCATCAATTTAACCAAACTTCATATTTTCCCTATACTCCGCAGCATATCATCGATGTTTTTCATACAAAAGTAACAAATCACCCAGAACGAGTCGCCCTACTGGAAGGAAAAGAAAAACAAACCTACGCACAAGTTAATGCAAAGGCCAATCAACTGGCAAAACAGATCATCGCACGAAAAAAGACCGAAAATGAGGCAGTCGGTGTTCAGATGCCACGTTCTTCCGATCTGGTCATCGCCTTGCTGGCTGTTCTGAAGGCTGGATGTGCTTTTGTTCCCCTAGACCCTTCCTATCCGGTATCCAGAAAAGCCTATATTTTATCCGATGCGAATATATCCACCGTCATTGCCATCCGGCCAGAAGTGGAGGATGACTCTCTTCCGGCTCACTATATCTACACAGAAGATGGGATGGTATACACGGGAGATAGTTCCAATCCCGAAGAGCCTTTAGATCCTTACAGTCTCGCCTACATTATGTACACGTCGGGATCAACGGGCAAACCTAAAGGAGTCATGATTGAAAATCATAGTGTGGTCAATACATTGCTCGATTTGGAACGTCGTTTTCCAGTACAAGCAAGTGATGTGTATATGTTAAAAACAGCGTATACCTTTGATGTATCCTGTACAGAATTGTTTGGTTGGTTTATGGGTGAGGGAGCATTAAGTATTCTGCCGCCAGGCGAGGAGAAGAACCCTGATCAGATCTTGACTACAGTAGCTGAACATCACGTAACTCATATCAACTTTGTACCGACGCTATTCCGTCTTTTTCTCGAAACGATGGAACTTCGCTCTGATCTCTCGGGACTGGACACGCTGAGATGGGTATTTGTAGGCGGAGAGGCCGTCACACCCGATATCATTAAAAAATTTAACAAACTGAATATCCGGGCAAGCCTGGATAATGTATATGGTCCTACAGAATGTACGATATGGGTCTCCCATTATCCATTGAGTACCTATGAGGGGCATGGAAACATACCTATTGGTTCCCCGCTGAACGAGTCCAGATGGTATGTCGTGGGAAGCCGGGATGAATTGCAGCCTTTGGGTATTCCGGGGGAACTATGTCTAAGCGGTGTAGGTCTTGCACGTGGATATTTGAATCTGGAAGAAATGACAAAGGAGAAATTCGTTCCTAATCCTTTCTTTGACGAAGAGAAGGACCCTGATCATTTCAGAATGATGTACCGCACTGGGGACATGGTTCGATCCCTGCCAAGCGGAACGATTGAATACCTGGGACGCATTGATTTTCAGGTCAAAATTCAGGGTGCAAGGTTAGAAACAGGTGAGATAGAAAATACCCTTTCATCCTACCCGGGAGTCATTCAAACCGTTGTTGTGATGAAATCATCCGATACAGGGTCCGGTTTACTGTATGCCTACTATCTGTCGGAACAGGAATTGCCCATAGCTGATCTGAGAGAACATTTGTCCAAATCTCTGCCGGCCTATATGATTCCATCTGTTTTTGTACATAAATCGGAGTTCCCACTCAATAGCAGCGGGAAAATTGATCGCAATGCGCTAATCGCAGATACCACGCATATTCACACTTCAAGTACGGCTTACGTTGCTCCTGCTACGGAGTTGGAGCAAGAGATTGCTGCCGTATGGGCGGAAGTACTCGGGGTGGAGAGGGTCGGAAGAGACGATCATTTCTTCGAACTGGGTGGCAATTCATTTTCCGTTATTCAGGCCCATAATCGATTAAAACATCGTACTGATGTGGACTTTCCGGTGCCCCGTTTTTTTGAGTGCCCTACATTGCGGCAGTTCGCAGCAATGGGACAAAAACAGGAAGCAGCACCGATACCGATGTTGCGAGAAGAACGTTTTGGGCGGAAAGCGGGTATCCTGCGTGAGGATATTGCCATTGTAGGAATGTCCGTGAATGTACCCGGAGCAGAGGATATTCATGAATTCTGGCGTAATCTGATGGCACAAGAGGAGAGCATTCATTTTTACAGTGATGAGGAACTGAGGACACTCGGTGTAGACGAGACGTTGCTGCGTTCCCCTCGTTATGTTAAAGCCAAAGGACGGGTCAACGGGATTGAGGAATTTGATGCAGGTTTTTTTGATTATACACCTGGCGAAGTTAAAATGATGTCCCCTCAGTTCAGACTGATGTATCAGGGAATATGGGAAGCGTTCGAGGATGCAGGGTGCAGACCCGATGAAGCAGGCAAAGTTGGCGTATTCCTCGGTGGATCGGATGACTTCGAGTGGTATCGCCAAGTGCTGTTTGGGGATGCGGGATACAGCAGTAAATATGAAGCATTTACACTCAGCACCAATCATTTTTTGGCTACGCGAATGGCCTATAAATTAAACCTTAGAGGTCCTGCTTATACAGCTCTTACGGGATGTTCAACGTCTTTGGTGACTCCACATCTGGCATGCCAGTCTTTAATCGTTGGGGAATGCGATGTGGCTGTAGCTGGTGGAATTACGGTGGAGCTGCCGAATGAAGGTGGCTACGTGTACGAGGAGGGCATGATGTTTTCCTCGGATGGCCATTGCCGTCCATTTGATGCAGCCGCAAGCGGCACGGTGTTCTCCAATGGTATGGGGATCGTGGTGTTGAAGCGGTTAAGCGATGCTTTGCGAGATACAGATCATATTTACGGGGTCATTAAAGGTTCAGCCATTAATAATGACGGTCAGGAGAAGCTTAGCTTTCTTGCGCCAAGTGTAAGCGGTCAGGCAGAGGTCATTCAGGATGCGTATCAGGCAGCCGGAGTTGATCCCGAAACGGTTAGTTACATTGAGGCGCATGGCACAGGCACACTTCTGGGTGATCCGATTGAAGTCGAATCGTTGACACGTGCTTTTGCCTCCGAGAAAAAGCAGTTCTGTTATCTTGGCTCAGTAAAAGGCAACGTGGGACATACGGATACAGCGGCTGGCGTCGTTGGTTTGATTAAGGTTGCACTTAGCCTTGATCAAGGTTATATCCCGGGTACCGCCAATTATGAACAGCCGAATCCGAAGATTGATTTTGCAAGCACGCCCTTCAAGGTCAACTCGCAAGGGGTGGACTGGAAACCAGGTGAAGCTGGTGTTCTGCGTGCAGGGATTAATTCATTTGGTGTGGGAGGCACGAATGCTCACATGGTATTGGAGGAGGCTCCCAAGATGGACAAGTGCAGTCCGGATGATGATGTTAATGTATTGCTTTTTTCAGCCAAAACAGAGTACTCGCTGAGCCGCACTGCTGAACAAATTATGGAGCATCTCGCACAGCATCCACAGCTGTCCGTTTCGGATGCAGCGTGGACATTGCAGACCGGTCGAACAGGTTTTGCTTATCGTAAGGCACTGGTTCTGGATAAAAGCTGGAAAGATGATCCCGAGCAATTCATACGTCAGCTGGAGAAGGCAAAAATGGTTCATTCGCCGCAAGATCGGCGCCCGGTTTATTTTATGTTCCCTGGGCAGGGCAGTCAGTATCAAGGCATGGGTGTGGCATTGTACAAATCGACAGAACAGTCGGGCATTGCACCGCTGTTCAAGAAGCATGTACAGCAGATTCTGGATCTGCTAGCTGAAGAAGAACGGGGAGAGATTCTTTCTGTTGTATACGGTGATGAGCATCCAGAGCGAATTAACCAGACGGAGTACAGCCAGTTTGCACTATTCATGACCAGTTATGCTATGGCTCAATCTTTGATCGATCTGGGTATCCGGCCAGACGGCATGATTGGACATAGCATCGGAGAACTGACAGCAGCTGTGGTTGCAGGTGTATTTGATCTTGCAGATGCTGTACAGATCGTAAGACTACGGGGACGTTTGATGCAGCAACAACAGCCCGGTGTCATGCTCGCCATCATGGAGGACTCTCAGTTGGTAAAATCCCAATTGGAAGAAGATACGTGGCTGGCTCTGGTTAATACAACAGGTTCAAGTGTTATTGGCGGGACAGCAGAGGCAATTGGCCGAATGGAAGAAAAGGCTGGAAGACTCGGCTGGAAATGCGTTCGTGTGAAAACTTCCCATGCCTTCCATACACCGATGATGAAGGATGCTGCGATGGAGTTTGAACACAGTCTGTCGGCTTATTTGCTGCACAGCCCGCAGATTCCATTGCTCTCCAATACAAGCGGAACATGGGCATTGCCGGATGAGATCGTAAATCCGAACTATTGGGCAAGGCATATTTTAGAACCCGTTCTGTTTGAAGCAAATCTGGCGGAAATGTTAAAAGAAGAACAAGCTGTATTCATCGAGGTTGGGGCAGGACGCACATTAAGCTCGTTTGTGAGACAGCACATTCAGTCCAAGGAAACACAAACCGTATTGAATATGCTGCGTCATGTTAGAGAAACAGAACCGGACGTGCTGTATACCACCCGCAGAATCGCCGAGTTATGGTGCGAGGGCATCGAGCCGAAGTGGAAGGTATTCAAGGGACAGAACGTACGCCGCAAATGCTCCTTGCCAACCTATCGTTTTGATAAGCAGCATTATCCCATTGGTCAGTCGCTTATTGGTGGTGCGACGTTGGAAGGAACAAGCGGTAGTCAACATACACCTCAGACGAGTGAACGATATAGCAACACGTCCCTTTCCATTGCGGGAGGTTATGCAGGTAGTCTGGGGGCCATGAAACGGGTTGTTCTGGAGGCGTATGAAACCATTTTTGGCATAAACGACCTGGAAGAGCATGTTAATTTCTTCGCCGTTGGTGGAGACTCGCTGAAAGCAGTCAGTTTGTCCGCATCGATCCGGTCTTCCATCGGGATTCAGGCAGAGGTTGCGGATGTGTTTAACCATGCTACTCCAGCCCAACTGGCGGAACATCTCTTTGCGATGGTTGAGCCGCAAGTACAGAAGCAGAACATGATTGAGGCTGCACCGATTATGGATGCCTATCCGATCTCATCTGCGCAGATGCGTATGTTCACCCAATCAATGCTGGATCCAAATAGCACGGCGTATAATTTGCCGTCGGCCACCCTGATCGAAGGAGACTTGGATCATGCCAGAGTAGAGGCTGCACTGGAAAAGCTGGTGCAATGTCATGAAGCACTTCGAACGACGTTTGAAATACGCGGAGATCAAGTCGTGCAGATTGTTCATCCATCCGTTCCTTTAGATTTCAGCTTTACCGAGCAGTATTTAGCCGATGCACAAGAGATTTCTGCTTTGATTCCGACACTGATTCGTCCTTTTGTGCTTCATCATGCTCCACTCATGCGAGTGAATCTGATTAGAACAGGAGCGCGCAAGCATCTGTTGTTCTTTGATATACATCATATTATTGCGGACGGTACTTCAGTTGAGTTAATTACACGTGACTTCAATGCACTGTATTTTGGGGAGGAACGCACTGTCCGGTTACATTACAAAGATTATGCGGTTTGGCAACAGCAACGTCTTACCTCCCAGGCATATCAGCCGCATCAAACATACTGGCTGGAACGTTTGGGTCCGACGCCGCCTGTACTGCAGCTTCCGCTTGACCATGATCGTCCATTGCAGCGAGCGATGCAAGGTGAACGAGTTCATTTCACGTTGAGCCACTCGTTATCGGAGCGATTGCACAAGCTGGCTTCATCCACGGAAGTTTCCATGTATATGGTGATGTTGAGTGTATGGAATCTTCTGTTAGCGAGTCGAACAGGTCAGCAGGACATCGTAGTCGGGACCCCTGTAGCCGGTAGGTTACAGGAAGAATGGAAAGAAACAGTCGGAATGTTTGTCAATATGATTGCCATGCGGAATTATCCAACATCAGATCGGGCGTATACTGGCTTTTTACAAGAGCTGAAACAGAATACACTTGATGCTTTTGCGCATCAGGAGTATCCATTCAATGAGCTTGTAACGCAGCTTGGACTTAAGCGGGAACTGAACCGTAATGCCATCTTTGATGTGTGTTTTGATTATCAGAACATGGAGTTGCATGATCTTGAACTTCATGGACTTCAATTCAGTTCTATTCCTGTGGAGACTGGAGTCTCAACCTATGACCTGTTGCTGACATGTCAGGAGAACAGGGAACAGCAAGTCATCGAAGGATACATTGAATATGCGCTAGACCTGTTCCGGGGGGAAACAGTTGAGCGTATGATTCAGGACTTCATTGAACTATGTGAGCAGGTTGTGCAGCAACCGGATGCACCTCTAGGTCAACTGTATGAACGAGTCCAGTATGCTTCGGGAGCTGAGGTTCATCGGTTGGCGGGACCCATTTTGCATTATGATCATACCCTGAGCTTGCATCGGTTGTTCGAACTACAGGCAGAGCGTACACCAGACAAGACTGCACTTATTGTTTCTTCGGGCAAGGAACTTACCTACCTTGAGCTTAATGAGCGAGCGAATGCGCTGGCTTGGAAGCTAATTGATCGAGGGGTGCGCAGAGATGAACCTGTGGGCATATTAACTGGCCGGAATGAAACTCTCATTATTATGTTGATCGCAGTACTTAAAGCGGGTGCAGCCTATCTGCCTATAGATCCAGCATTTCCACCGCAACGTATTCTGGACATGATGCAAGATAGCAAGATGAAGTTGCTGCTGTGCACTGCTAATAAGGCCGATGTCGTGGCCTTTGAAGGAGAACGCATCGTTTATGAGCCTGATTTTGCTGACGAACGTTCAACTATTAATCCAAATGTGGACGTCCTGTCTTCTGACTTGTCTTGTGTCATCTTCACCTCTGGATCCACCGGAAGGCCTAAAGGGGTGATGATTACTCATGAAGCGATGGTCAATTTTGTGGAAGACATCAGACACCGAAACATTTTTGAATATGAAACAGACCGAATGATTAGTGTAACAACGGTGTCTTTTGATATTTTCGGATTTGAAGTGTGGGCACCATTGTGTACAGGATATTCTCTATATTTGGCAGACGAGCAGGAGCAGCTTGATCCCGTTCTTGCCGCGCGCCGGATAAGGCAGCATGGCGTAACGCACATTCTCAGCACGGTGTCTCGGATTAAAGCATTTGTTGAGAATTCGGAATTTGCCAAGGCACTTTCTCATCTTCGGTGTGTCCTTACGGGGGGAGAAAGTGTTCCGGCAGGGCTTCTGACCGATATTAAAAAATATTCGTCCGCCCGTGTCTTTAATATGTATGGCCCTACAGAAACGACGATTTGGTCAACGACCAAAGAGTTGCAACAATCTGGACTCATCACGATTGGCAAACCCATTGCTAATACGGAGCTTTATATCATGGATGAGCAGGGTGAGCTACTGCCTCCCGGAAAGTATGGGGAACTCTGTATTGCAGGCCGCGGGGTGTCCAGAGGTTACCTGAATAATATGAGCGAAACGACTGCCAAGTTCATTGACGATGCGAAGGTTTTGGGTGGACGTATGTACCGGACAGGTGACCTGGCTCGTGTGTTGCAGGACGGAGAGGTCGAACTAGCAGGACGTTTGGATCAACAAGTGAAGATCAGAGGGTACCGGATCGAATTAAACGAGATCGAGCAAATGGCTATGAGCTATGAACGTTTAAGAGAAGCCGTCGTGACGGTCGAAGGAAACCAGCCTGAGCGGTTGCAACTGGTTCTCTACTACAGCTTGAAGCCGGACGTAAGTGTATCAAATAAGGAAGAGCAGGACACATTGCTTAGGTCTTGGCTCAAACAGAGGTTGCCACAGTATATGATGCCTTCACGCATCATTCGTCTAGACAAATTGCCGGTTCTGCCGAATGGCAAACTGAATCGGAATGCTCTTCAATGGACTGACTTTGGAGCTATTGAGGCGATCGAAGCTAATGAGAAGCCAGCTCCATCTTTCATTGCTGGTTCCTCTTCTCCAGTGGGAAGAGAAGAGGCTCGCAAAGAGCTGGAACAGATGCTGATTGAAACATGGAAAGAGATGTTGAACCGGGATCATGTCGGAGTACAAGAGCACTTTTTTGATATTGGCGGTAACTCGCTAGGTCTGATCTTAATTAATAACCGGTTAAACGCATATCTGGGGAAAAATATTCCGCTTGTGCAGTTGTTTGAACACTCTTCCATTACTTCGCTGGTTGATTATCTGATGTCTGAACAGATGTTGACTGCTGTGGATGTCCCTGTTCAGAATAAACGTGAGCAAGAACATGTATCCAAGGAAGTCATCGCGAGCACGAGCACTGCGGTCAAACCTGATCCTTTCATGATGCAAGAAAGAGTGATTATGGACAGAGCCGCCCATGATCTGGTGGAGGAGCAGCGAAAACGCCAAGAACAGGCAATAAATATCAAAACAGATGCCGATGTGAACAGCAGGAACAGAAGCACTTCCCCATCGGATATCGCTGTTATAGGTATGGCCGGTCGTTTTCCAGGATCAAGAAATATTGAGGAGTTCTGGGACAATCTGATGGCAGGTAAGGACGGCATTACCCGACTGACTGAAGAAGAATTGGCAGCAGCAGGGGTGCGGCCTGAAGAGTATAAACATCCTGAATATGTGCGAGCTAAAGGCGTTTTGCAAGATACCGAGTTTTTTGATTCCGGATTTTTCGAATACCCGTATCAGGAGTCCAATATGATGGATCCGCAGATTAGACTGCTTCATCAGTGTTCCTGGGAGGCACTTGAACATGCAGGCTGTGATCCATATCGGTACTCAGGTTCCATCGGTTTATTTGCCGGAAGCGGATTGAGTTTACCTTGGATGGTGCAATTCTTGGGTCGTTCAGGTGATCTGTTGCAAGCTTTTGAAGCGATGACGCTGAATGAGAAGGATTATATTACGACACGTATATCTCACAAGCTGAATCTAAGAGGGCCAAGTATGGCTGTGCAGACGGCATGCTCGACCTCGCTCGTCGCTATTCATCAGGCAGCAGAATCACTGATCCGGGGAGAATGTGACGTGGCTCTCGCAGGGGGAGTGTCCATCTCTTATCCGCTCAAAGAAGGGTATCACTGGCATGAAGGCATGATCTATTCCAAGGATGGGCATTGCCGAGCATTTGACGAACAGGCATCAGGTACCGTTTCGGGGAACGGGTGCGGCATGGTTGTGCTGAAGCCGCTTCGTGATGCTTTGCGCGATGGGGATCAGGTCTTTGCCGTGATCAAAGGCTCAGCGATTAACAATGATGGATTGGATAAAATCGGATATACTGCGCCAAGTGTTACCGGACAGGTGAAGGTCATTCAAACCGCACTTGACCGTTCGGGGGTGTCTCCACAGGAAATCAATTATGTGGAGGCACATGGGACAGGCACCAAGCTCGGTGATCCCATCGAGATCGAAGCACTTAGACAGTCCTGGGGAACGGATAAACGTAATTATTGCGCTCTCGGTTCGATCAAAGCAAACATCGGTCATCTGGACGCTGCAGCTGGTGTTGCTGGATTTATCAAAACCGTTCTAACGTTGCATCACCGAACAGTTCCGCCGCAAATTTATATGGAAAGAAGCAATCCCATGCTGGAACTGGAACGCAGTCCTTTCTACATTAATCGGGAGCCGCAACACTTCAAAGATCAGGAGCAGGTTCTGCGCGCAGCGGTAAGTTCTTTCGGGATTGGCGGCACGAATGCTCACGTGATTTTGGAGCAACCGCCCGTACGAGAGAGTCAAAGTGTCTACCAGCCTGTACACTTACTCCCGTTCTCGGCCAAGAGCGAATCGGCTTTGAATCGAACGTACCAATCGATTTTACAGGCACTCGAAAACATGCCGGAACAGGTGCCGAGCGCTGCTTGGACATTGCAAGAAGGGAGAGGGCGATTTAATCACCGGAAAGCTCTTGTCGTTGTGGATGGCTACGTCCCTTCGCAAGATCAGGTGGAGGAACATGAGGCACAAGCGAGTGTGATACAGGGGAATAAACCTAGAGTGATGTTCTACATCCGTGGGAATGTCCGATGGGAACCACACGTAATTCGGGAACTTTATGCTTCCAGGTACCGCAGTCTAGTGTCTGATCGATTCAAGCAACACTTTGAAGAAGTACTGAACTTTTTTGAATCCAAGGAACAGTATGCACTTCGCCAGAGTATAGGCAGGCCGATTCAGGATTCACGTCTGAAATTTATGTATTGCTTTGTGGTGCAGTACGCTCTGTTTGCAACGTTGATTGAGTCAGGGATTAAACCCGATGGAATATGTGGAGAAGGTGTCGGTGAACTGGTCGGACAAGTAATTAGCAATACGCTTGAGTTGGCTCATGCAGTGCGTCTGTTATATAGCCGTGAAGATTGGCAGACACAAGAAGGTACCTTATGTGAAGCAATGAGTACAATCGGCACATCGAGAAATCTTTTACAGTCTGCGGAAAATACACTTTGGGTTACAGCCTATCCGCTGCAGAACGATGAGCTTGTTGACAACGATATGTTGAAGGATGCGCAGGTTATCTCTGTTACTGGAGATCGTTCCAGCTCACTTGAAGCAGATATCTATTTCATGAAAACATTGGGATATTGCTGGTGCAGAGGCATTGAACTCCATTGGGAGCAGGTTAATGGCCAGGGATCGGGGCAAAAGATATCTCTTCCGACCTATTCATTCGATCCAATCGTTCATAAGCATGATGTTCCGCTATACCTGCTTTCGGGTATGCCACAGGCTGCTGCTTCGGGGAACTCTTCACCGGAACAAATGATGGGTGGCAAGAGCGGAGTCCGGTTGACCGGGGATGAAATATACGACGCAACGGCACAGCTCTGGCAGGAATTGCTTGGTTGTGAGTCCGTAACCTCGGAAGATGATTTCTTCCAGCTTGGCGGACATTCCTTAAAAGCTATCACTCTGGCATCGCGAGTCAAGGAAACATTTGGAGTTGCGATGGGACTAGAGGATGTTTTCGATCATTCTGTCTTTGCCCGTATGGTGGCGTGGATTGATCAGCAACAAGACACGGGATTGGAGCATTCGGGAGCAGGAGACAGCATTTTACCGGCAGCATACAAAGACCGATACAAGACCACTTCTGCGCAACGAAGAATGTTCGTGGTACATGAATGGATGCAAGGGGAGAGCACAGCATACAATCTCGCAAGTTCCTACCGGTTGCAGGGTGAGCTGGATACGGCACATTTTGCAACGGTGATGGATGCTCTCGTGCAGCGTCATGAGGCGTTTCGTACGCGATTTGAAATGTTTGAAGGTGAACTGTATCAGGTCATTGAGGATCAGGTTCCAAGTGTGGTGGAATTGCTGGAACTTGAAAAAGAAGAGCCAGAGCAGCAATTGATGCAATGGCTGCAACCATTTGAGCTGACCCAAGCACCACTGGTCCGCGTAAAACTTGCCCGCCTGTCCGACGAGGAACATATTCTGTTCATAGATATGCATCATATTATCTCTGATCAGAGCTCCATCGCGATTCTTATGCAAGAATTTGCTCGGTTGTACAGTGGAGAATCTTTAGAACCATTATCGATTCAGTACAAGGACTATGCTGAATGGCTTGATCAATCTACATCAATCGGGCATGCTGCCGAAGATGAGGCGTTTTGGCTTGGGGAATTCAAGGATGTGCCT
Organism: Paenibacillus amylolyticus; assembly: GCF_003719335.1. Taxonomy (GTDB): domain Bacteria; phylum Bacillota; class Bacilli; order Paenibacillales; family Paenibacillaceae; genus Paenibacillus; species Paenibacillus amylolyticus_D. The sequence continues at coordinate 625,018 of NZ_RIAS01000001.1, read as the reverse complement.
GCGCCTGTCGAATTGCTTACAGATTACCCTAGACGTGGGGAACTTTCTAACCAGGGTGGCCGAATTAGCTCTGAGCTTGGAGAACAATTAAGTGAACAGATTAATGATTTTTGTGCAAAACAGGGGCTTACTCCATACATGTTGTTCATGGCGGCTTTAAATGTGTTGATCTCCAAATACACGGGACAGCATGATTTGGTCTTGGGTACAGCTGTAGCAGGAAGAGAAAAGCCAGAACTGAATAACGTCATGGGTATGTTTGTAAACATGCTCGCCATTCGTACTATATTAAACAAAGATCAGCCTATTGAGCTTTATCTGAACGAGGTTCGCAGCAAGCTGTTATCCTGCTATGAACATCAGCAATATCCATATGAAGCGTTGGTTGAGAAGCTTGATCTGATGGGTGATGGGAGCCGTAATCCGCTTTTCGATATTGTTCTTAATTACATTAATATGGGTACGGATGAGCTTGAAGCAGGGACATTACAAGTTGAACCCTGGATGGAAGGCAAGGTCGATGCCAAGTTTGATCAGACCTGGACGGTCGTTGAACACGAGCAACAGTATACGCTTGAACTTGAATATCGTTCTGAATTGTTCCATACACAATCCATGGAAATGATGATGGACAAGTTCCGGTATGTCTTAACTCAGATGGTCACAGGGGAGGTTAAGCAGGTTCGCCAGATCAAGCTTACTGTGCCTGAAGAGGATGAATGGCTGTTGTTCGGTGTCAACGACAATCACATGGACTATCCGCGGGAAGCAACGATTCCCGAACTATTTGAGGAACAGGTTCAATTACATCCACAGAAGACCGCCTTGGTGTGGGGGGACGAGGAGTGGAGTTATGCTGATGTGTATGCACAAGTCCAGAAGCTTGCATCCCGCATACTCGAACAAGACGTGGCATCAGGCTCAAGTATTGCTTTGATCCTGGACCGCGGACCGATCCAGATGATTAGTATCCTTGCTACACTAACAACAGGTTGTCAATATGTACCAATTGATCCGGCGTCACCGCCGGCTCGCATTGAGTTTATCTTACAAGATTGCAATGCTTCTATACTCTTGACCGAAGAATCGTATGCCTCGGCATGGAAATCGGTGGTTCCACGTGTCATGATTCCGTCTGTAGAACTGGGTTCGTTTGTTTCAGGAGAGTCTGTAGAGCCTATAGTCCAGCAAATAAAGACTGCTGCAGCCGATCCGGCATATATCATCTATACGTCAGGTTCGACCGGAACGCCAAAAGGCACGGTGATGAGTCATCGCAATGTCATTAAAGTGATGAAGAAAAGCAATTTTGTGACGGTGGTGCCTGAGGACCGGGTTTTACAAGTTTCCAATTATGCGTTTGACGGTTCGATCTTTGATATTTTTGCTTCATTAATCAATGGGGCCACTCTGGTACTCATACCAAAAGAGATTATTCTAGATATGGCTCGTCTGGCGGCAGTAATTCGTCAGCAGCAGATCTCTGTATTTTTCATTACAACCTCGTTGTTTAATATGCTGGTGGATTGGGATGCAGCATGTCTGAAACATGTTCGCAGAGTGATGTTTGGGGGCGAAGCGGCATCCGTGAGCCACGCAAATAAAGCAATGGCATGTGTCGGTCCAGGCGTACTGTTAAATGGATATGGACCGACGGAAGCGACCTTCTTTGCCTCCTATTATTTGCTGGAGCAAACAGAGCCGTATACCGACTCTCTGCCAATAGGTTATCCGTTGTCCAATACAGCTCTATATGTTCTGGATGAGGATATGAATCCTGTTCCTGCCAATGTGCCAGGCGAGTTATACATCAGCGGGGATGCGGTAGGCATTGGGTATTTGAACCGGGAAGAGTTGACTTTAAAACATTTTATAGCTGATCCTTTCCGCAAAGGCGAACGGATGTACCGGACGGGCGATATCGTCAAGCGTCTACCTGATGGCAGCTTGATCTTTATTGAACGATCTGATTTTCAAGTGAAAATCAGGGGATTCCGAATCGAGTTATCCGAGATCCACAATTGTTTGGAGCAGCTTCCGGGAATCAGGGATTCGTTTGTGATGACAGCCACAGATGCTTCCGGAAGTTTATATGTCACTGCCTTTTATACATGTGAATCCAGCGCTGCACGAGCGGTTGATGATGTTCGAACAGAGTTGCACAAGCGACTGCCCGAATATATGGTACCTGCACAGATCTGGCGAATGGATCATCTGCCTATTAATGCTAACGGCAAGGTGGATCGGAAGGCTTTAGCCGATCTGGTAGAAGCACAGTCCGTTCCTACAGCGACAGATTCTGTCCTGACGGAGATCGAGCGAAAAATCCTTGCAGCGATGAGAAAGGTGCTGAGTAATCCTAACTTTGGCGTAACCGATCATTTCTTCCAAAACGGCGGACATTCGCTTAAAGGTATCGCACTTACGCAAATTTTGTCAAAAGAAGGAATTGCCATCAGTGTGAGCGAATTATTCCAATATCCTACAGTTAAAGCGTTAGCGAATTCGCTGGAAATGTTGAATTCCCCATCCAGTTTATTCGAAGAAAGCCTGCAAATTCAGTCCCCTATCGCAGTTCCCCAAGACATATCACTTCATGAGAAACAATTGGACAGCCTGGCATTACATGTCTTGAATAATTGTAATCAGGTTTCAAGTTTTATGGCGGGAACACCTGTTATCGGTCGTTTCCCACTATCTCCAATTCAACGAGCACACGCTTCTACAACTGCGCGAACAAGCGGTTTTACAACTATATTGGAGGGTAATTTAAATGAATTTACTGTGAAAAGACTGATTCTCGGGGTGATTGCCCGTCATCAGTTGCTACACAGCATTATATATGAGGAAGACACGTTACAGTGGCATCAGTGTGATTTGTCCGAAGCAGCAGATATGTTGCAACAGCTCATCCCGTATCTTGATGTTCGTCACTACGCCCTTGCTACGCTGGAACAAATGGAGCACAAATTAATTCAGTCGCTATTACACAATTCTTATACACTCGATGGATTGCCATGGCGTCTGTGTATTCTGCGAACAGGAGCTAGTAAGCACAAACTGATTTGGAGTTTCGATCACCTTGCCTTTGATGGCATGAGCGCCGAGATCATCAAGCAGCAACTTGATTCGGCAATTGCCCGTAACCAGCAAGCTGGGATGATTGATACAGAAGGTTCATTGGAAATACGCAAATACGAGGATTATGTAAACATGCTGTCTCGGGGACCTGTTAACATCACTGAGCATGAGCTCGAGGAGCAGTACTCCATTCAGGCTTGGCAGCAATGTAATAGTAGCGTTATGAATCAACTGTTAATCACCGCAGGCGAGTCAGAGCCCTCCGCCATAACGGTTGAAATACCGCGTACAGATATTACAGACCAAGATCTTAATGAGTCCTGGTGGAATTATTTCAAATCCTTTGCCGGCATTGTCGCATCTTATTTGAATACAGATGAGTTGCCTGTTGCGCTTGTGCATTACGGCAGAGAGTACGGACAAGAAACTTATTATGATCACGTGGGTGAATTCCTCGATCTGATTCCGATTCTTGTGCATGCTGATTTTGCTCAGGAAGATTTGATGGAACGCCTAGATTTCACGAAACGACACAGTATTAACTTTATGGCACTAACAGATGATTCGGTCATGAGGTCTCCATATTCCAAAATTCAAAAACAATTGGCTGCAGCTTACAGACAGACGGGTCAGGAACCAAGGAAACTTATTTTGTTCAACTTCCAGGGCTTTATCTCCTGCGAGGAGACAATTCCAGAGTCGGAACAGATTGATGACTCAGATTCTAATCCGAGCCTCGCATATATGGAATGGGTCATTCGATATGATGAAAATTCTATTTACGTGCACCTGGGTTGTCATACAGGTTTGGATATGGAGCGGTTAAAACAGCAGATTGAGGAGCAACTCGGCAGTCACGGGAATGTAAAAGTGAAAGTTCATAATGAGGCAGTGGAGGTGCAACATGTCCAGTAAATCCATACAACGAGGGCCGGAGTTGATTGTGCCGGAGCATTATGCAACAGTTGCTGAACTTCTTATGTATATCGCTGACAAACATCCGGATAAGGGAATCACTTATATCAGTTCATCTGGAGAAGAACAGTTTGAATCGTATCCTGAGCTGCTGAAGCAAGGACGTTTGTATCTCCAAGGCCTGCTTGAGAGCGGGTTAGCTAAGGGAGAAGTCGTTATATTAGAGATTGATCATTCACAGCAGTTTTATCGTACATTTTGGGCTTGCATCCTGGGTGGCATTATTGTCGCCCCGGTCAGTCCTCCTGCCTCCTGGGAGCCGGGTTCAGCTGGTTTGGAGAAATTCACGAAAATCTGGGGAATCCTCGGGAAACCTGCTGTAGTGGTAGAAGAAGCATTTTTGCCAAAATACAAGCAGCTTGCTGAGAGTCCAATTTTTGAGGGATTGAACTGCATTAGCGTCAGCAAGCTTCAGACAAGCTATACACTTGCTGAAATAAGTCTGACTGCTCCTGAAGAGGTCGTTTTTCTACAGTTTTCGTCAGGAAGTACAGGTATCCCTAAGGGGGTACAGTTAACCAACCGCAATATTATTGCGAATAGTATTGCATGCAAGACTTTCCTTGGTGCTGAAGAAGGAGATAACGTGTTTACCTGGCTGCCTCATACGCATGACATGGGAATGTTTGGGCAACACCTAACAACTGTACTAAGCGCTGCTAATCTAATGGTTATGTCTCCGTATACCTTTGTACGATCACCTCACTTGTTCCTGCGCAAAATTACGGAACATCAAGGGAAGTGGTTTTGCTGCACAAACTTTGGCTTTGAATGGATGGTTCAAAAGATCCCGGATTCCAAACTGGCTTCGCTAGATTTGTCTTCGCTACGCATGGCCTTAAACGGTGCCGAGCCTATATCAACCAAAGTCATTGAACGATTTGCTCATAAATTCAGTTCCTGTGGTTACCGCACGGATATGATGTTTCCTGCTTACGGCATGGCTGAGGCAACTGTGGGTGTGTGTACCTGGAGGTTGGAAGAGGAACCGCGCATCGAACAAATATCACGTAAAGCGCTTGTGCAACAAGGAAAAGCGATTCCGGTGGATGCCGCTGTTCATGACCCGGCAGATCTGATTGAGTTTGTGCATGAAGGTTATCCGATGACGGGAATCCAGATTCGAATAGCCGATGAGCACGGCGAAGTTGTCGATGAGCGCACGGTGGGTGAAATCCAGATTCGCGGGGAATCGGTAACTTCCGGCTATTATAATCTGCCAGAGGTCAATCGAGAGCTATTCGTGGACGGATGGCTGAAGACGGGGGATCTCGGTTTTATGGCGGAAGGCTCCCTGGTTGTAAGTGGGCGAATCAAGGATATCGTTTTTATCCGTGGGCAAAATCATTACGCACATGATTTGGAAGAAATTTTATATCAAAATGGCAGTATTCCAAGAGGCAATCTGACGGTCGTGGGACATTTCAACAACATTTCTCAAACAGAAGAACTGCTTGTATTTGTGAAATTTAAATCGAGTACACCGCAGTTTCTGGAAATAAGGAAGGACTTAATAGATCGGATGAGGGCTGGTCTAGGAATTGAGATTACTCATGTTCTTCCAATTAAGGTTATTCCGAAAACGACCAGTGGCAAAGTTCAGCGCTTTATGCTGAGAAACGAGTATGAGGGCGGTGCATTTAACAAGGATATCGAGGCCATTGAAGCGATGCTCCTTCAAAACCAATCACAGTCCATCGCGGAGAGCGTTCATCCTTTAACTATGGAGCAGACTGTGCGTGGGGCTTGGGCTGAGGTTCTACAGTTACCTGTGGAGAAAGTAGCCACAGATATTCCGTTTCTGGCACTAGGGGGAAACTCCATTCTTGCCTACCAATTACTTGATAAGCTGTCTGCACACATTGGACGTGAACTGGGACAGGAAGTACTCGTCTTTGGCAGAACGGTACAAGAAATGGTCGAGTATCTTCAGGAACTTCCCGAAGAGAATACGTCACTCGAAAAGGAAATACGCCCGGATAATCAGTTGAATGTACACCGAGCGATTGCAATAACAGGGTTGTCCCTTCGGCTGCCTGATGCAGATACACAAGAGGAGTTCTGGAGAAATCTCGTTCAAGGATTGGACAGTGTGGATCAGGTGAGTCTGGAACGGGCTGTACGCTCCAAACGGCCGGATTGGACAGATTGGATTGGAGAATTAAAGAACCCGGACACCTTTGACCACGAATTTTTTGAAATGCCAACGGAACAAGCTGCATTTATGGATCCGCAGCACCGAAAATTACTGGAGGTTGCCTATGAGGCGCTCGAGGATGCAGGCATGATCGTGGATCAGGAGGAGAAACGTGATGTTGGTGTATATGTCGGTATTAATCCCAGCTCTTACTTTGATCTCGTTGTAGATTACATGAATCGTAGCAAGGGATTCGAGGTGCACTCTCATGCGATGGTTGGCAATATGTCCAATATCGCAGCGGCATCGATCTCACATTTATACAATTTCACGGGCCCGGCGATGGCTATTGATACAGCTTGTTCTTCCTTTCTCGTTGCCTTGACGCAAGCGGTGGCGGCGATTCAGGACAAACGTATCTCTGGCGCGGTTGTAGGCGGTGCGAGCATTTTGGCAACACCTCATGTGCACCAGTTATCGCGTAATGCCGGAATCTGTTCATCTACACAACACACCAAAGTGTTCGATCAGGAGGCGGATGGTTCGGTTATTGGGGAGGGTGCAGTAGTTGTATACCTGGAGCCGCTAACAGAGGCAGTTCGCGCGAATAAACATATCTATGGCGTAATCCGTGGCACAGCGGTGAATAACGACGGATATTCGTTAGGCATTATGGCACCTAATCCTCAGGGACAGTATGAAGTGCTACGTGCTGCATATAACGATGCCAATCTCAATCCAAAAGAAATCTCGTATATCGAGGCGCATGGATCAGGAACAAGAATTGGAGATCCCATTGAGGTGAATGCGTTACTCCGTCTGTTTCAGGAGAAAGGATACGGCGAAGAAACCTCTATCGGTCTAGGCTCGGTCAAAACCAATATTGGACATCTATTCGCAGCTTCCAGTGGAGCCAGTCTGGCCAAAGTTTTGCTTAGTATGCAGCACAAGGAACTTGCTCCAAGTCTGCATATGAATAACCCTAATCCAGCTCTTCGTCTGGAACAGTCTCCATTTTATATCGTTAATGAGCATACAGACTGGAAGGTACCCGAAGGGAAAACACGTAAAGCAGGTATCAGTTCATTTGGTCTTGGCGGTACGAATGCCCATATTGTGCTGGAGGAGTGGAACGCACCGGCAGTTTGGGGACAGGACTCGGAACGGGATCAATTGTTAACCTTCTCTGCCAAGTCAGAGCAGGCGTTGCAGAAGCTGATTCATAACACCAAACAATATATGGAAGAACATCAGGATCTGCGCTTGACAGATCTGTGCTTTACACGGAACAGGTATCGAAAACATTATCGTTACCGTGCTGCTGTAACTGTAAGCGGCACTGGGGAGTGGAGTCAGGAAAGCTTGGAATTTGGCTTCAAAACGAGAAGCCGAGCCGCCCGCGTCAACATCGTTGTTGGAGGAAATAAGTTGGATCTGGCTGATCAGGAGTATTGGGTGAACGTGCTTGAATCCCTCATGCGTGCCGTACCTTCCATCCAGGAGGTTCGTGGCATTGACGGTGGAGAACAAATGGTATCCCAGCTCCAGCTGAAGGATAAGGCGTATTCCATCCAGGCTCCAGATAAGCAGACAACCATGCTGAACCGAAGCAAAATAACATCCGGAAGTATTCAGGACACAAGCTGCCCGATGGCGGATGCTGATATTGTTGTGATGCTGGCTGCAGGTGATGGGGTCAAACCTGCAGGAGGAACAGGCAAAGAGAGTTATATCCACTTGTCTGCGACGACAACGCTTACTATGGAAAAACAATTAGCCTTGTTGCTGGGACAGCTCTACGTGCGGGGGGCTTCACTGGATTGGGAACAGTTGCATCCCGATGGAACGGGCCAGATCGTACATTTACCAGCGCATCCATTCGAGCCACATGTACATTGGGTAGAGGTGAATCAGGGAACGGAGGTCTTGATATGACAAGAGAAGAGATTGAAGGGTTTATTAAAGGCGAAATCGCTGCCGCACTGAAACAGGAACCTGATGAGATTGATGAAGAAACGAATTTTTTGAAAATAGGGGTTTCTTCTGTTCAGGCACTCAAGATCATAAATCGTACTCGTAAACATCTACAGGTGGATATTAGTCCTGTTGCGTTGTTTGAATACAAGACGATTGCAGAATTCGCTTCATATCTTCATGAATCGCTTCTTCAAGGGGAGGCAGTCGAATGATTGAACTGGATTCGAAACAGGAGCAGGAGATTCTCCATGAAGCCGAGTTGTTTGCTGCCCGTGAGATTCGTCCTCATGCCCGGCAGATTCAGGAGCAGCAGTCCATCCCCCGTTCGTTAATTCGTGCTATGGCCGAAAGAGGGTATTTAGCTGCATCGATTCCACATGAGTATGGGGGAATGGGGCTTGGTCCTAAAGCATACGGACTGTTAACGGAAGTGTTTGGTAAAGCACTTCCGGCGGTTCGAAGCTTATTGACGGTACACACCTCATTGGTGAGCGAAACCTTGGTACGTTTCGGATCGCCAGAACAAAAGTCGTCCTGGCTGCCCAAGTTGGTCCGCGGGGAATGGATCGGAGCGTTTGGACTGACAGAGCCCGAGGTTGGATCGGATGCCAAAAACGTAAAGACAACTTGGCGGGAAGAAGCGGACTGTTATGTACTTAATGGAAAGAAAAAGTGGATAACCTTTGGAGACATAGCGGATGTATTCATTATTGTTGCCTCTCAAGAGGGGAGAAGTACAGCATTCTGGGTTGAACGCCAATTTGACGGTGTGCAGACACAAGCCATCGAAGGGGTAATGGTTGGCGGCGAGACAGGAATCGCTGAAATTGGTCTTGATGAAGTTCGTGTGCCCAAAAGCCATCTGATTGGGCGTATGCACGAAGGCTTTGAGTACATCGTAAGCGGTGCGCTTGATCAGGGCAGATATAGCATCGCTTGGGCAGGACTCGCTATAGCGCAGGAGGCTCTTGACTCCATGGTGACCTATTCACGTAAGCGAAAGCAATTTGACCAGAAACTCAGCCATTTTCAACTCATTCGCGGCATGATTGGTGATGCAGTAACGAAAGTCCATGCAGCAAGGGCATTATGTTTGCGGGCAGCCGAGCTTAGAGAAGCCAAGGATCCGCAGGCTGTCATGGAAACGACGATTGCCAAATATTTTACATCCAAAATTGCAGTAGAAGTTGCAAATGATGCGCTCCAGGTTCATGGAGCCAATGGAATTAGCAGTGAGTATCCGGTGTCCAGACTGTACAAGGAGGCTAAGATCCTGGAGATTATTGAAGGCTCTTCCCAGATGCAGCAGGAGATGATCTCACACTACGGGCTGAAAACCTATTACAAGCGTGGCGGTGGGCTATGACAATCTGCGCATTATTTCCAGGGCAAGGAAGCCAATATATCGGCATGTGCAGTGATCTCTTAGACAGGGAAACGGAAGTCCGGTTGATTTTTGCCGAAGCGAGTGAGGTTGTTGGATTTGATCTCAGAGATTTGATTCTGGCCGGCTCACTAGAGCAACTGACACAATCCGAATATGCTCAGCCCGCTGTCCTCACAGCAAGTTATGCGTTGTTTGATTCCTTCGTTCGCCGGACAGGAATTAATCCAGATTATGCGATTGGTCACAGCCTGGGAGAGATCTCTGCTTTGGTGGCTGCTGGTGCATTAAAGTTTGCAGATGCAGTCCAATTTGCGGCTTCACGGGGCGCTTTGATGCATCGTGCGATACAGGAGCAGAAAGGCAGAGCAGGCATTGTCGTTGATATGGGTCAAGCAGAACTCGAAAACATCGTTGCTAATATTCGAGAGGTTCATTACGTGACTATCTCAGGGTATAACTCACCTAACCAATTCGTTGTTGCAGGTGAGGCGGGAGGTCTGCGTTTGCTGGATGATCTCGTAGATCAAGCTGGAGGGGAATTTATTCCCTTCCGCATGATGCCTATGAAAGCAGATGCACCATATCATAGCGAACTGATGCAATTTATCCAGCCTGAGATGGAAGCGATGGTATCTAAGCTTGCCTTTTCCGAGCCTTCATTTGCGATATGTTCCACAGTGAACGGAGAGTTCATCCGAGCAGCAGAGGATATCCCAAGGTTACTGACAGCCCAGCTGTTGCAGCCGATTCACTGGATTCAGGCTTTAGGGCAAATTGGGCGGTTGGGTGCGACCATTTGGATGGATGTTGGCCCAGGCCAGAGTGCAAGAAATATGATTGCCGAGTATGACACTTCAATCACTGCTTATTCGCTGGATGATTCGCAGGATCAGTCGAAGTTGCTGGCAATATATGCGGCCGTGATTCAAACATATCGGGGAGGCGAAGCGCGATGATTACTTCAAATATGATGGCGTATAACCAGCGAGTGAAACAACACCTTCCTGGCGGTGTGCATTATAATTTCCACCTACCCTGGGAGGAGACACCGCTGCACTTTGCCCATGCTTCCCGAAGCAGGGTAACCGATATGAACGGCCGTGAGTATCTGGATCTCTATGCCCGCTTTGGTGCACTCATCGTAGGTCACGGGAACGAGGAATATAACGAATGCCTGAAGGATACGATTGATCGTGTTCTGTCGGTAAGCCATTGTGATCTGGACGCTGAGGCATTGGAATTAATCAATCAATATGTTCCTTCAGCTGAGATGATCCGCTTTGGATTGTCGGGTACGGAGATTGTACAAAATGCACTGCGCCTTGCCCGCGCCTGGACAGGAAAAAATCGTTTTGTTCGTTTTGAAGGTCATTATCATGGCAATTCAGATAACATTATGGGCGGTAAAACGCCCCGGACAGGATTGCCCGTACCTTCGGACTACCCTGGCGACATGAAGGGAACACAGGGAAGGGCAAGGGATGTCATGGAATCCCAATCCTATCTGTTGCCTTGGAACGATGCTGTCCGTTTAGAAGAATTGTTTGTTGAACATGGTGATGACATTGCAGCAGTAATCATGGAGCCGGTTTGTGTAAACGGTGGCGGAGTCATGCCAGCTCCAGGTTATCTGCAAAAGGTCAGACAACTATGTGATCATCATCAGGTTGTACTTATTTTTGATGAGATTATTACAGGGTTCCGTATGGGACTTGGCGGGGCTCAGGAGATGTTTGGTGTTACGCCTGATCTGACCACTCTGGGCAAAGCGATTGCTGGCGGAGGTGTTCCCGTGTCTGCTCTAGTTGGCCGGGCCGATATCATGAAGCTGCTGGTGGACAAAAAAGTCATTCATGCGGGAACGTTTAACGGTTATCCGTTAGGCACAGCCGCGGTGAAAGCAACGCTCGAAATGTTGGGCCGCAATGGAGGAGAAGCCATGAATCGTATGAATCGTCACGCTGAGATGATTCATGACATTCTCATAAGGGAAGCAGCGAAGGCAGGGCTGCCCCTTGTTGTTCAAGGCCCAGCGGGATGCGCTTCCTATCATTGCTGCACCGAAGAGCTTAGCAGTACGGCCGATTATACGTTTGAATTGATGTCCTTTGATATTTTGTTGAATGGCAAGCTCGCGGAGCACGGTATTCTTGTATCGACACTCTCTCGTATGTATCCAAACATTATGCTGGATATGAAGGATGTGACCTGGTTCAGTGAACGTGTACCTGGGGCTATTGCGGAGATGAAAGAGCTTTACGATGAACTTGTATAAAGCCAGATCAACAGGGAGAGAGGTTAGGTATGCATAATCAGCTTATTGCCATCATTGGCGCAGGCGTTATGGGATGTGCTACAGCACTGGATGTTGCCAGAGCGGGGTATCGGGTCATTTTGCAGGATCATTCAGAGTCCGTGATCGCCCAGGCACCTGATGTTATACGTCGTGAATACCGTTCAGCCTGTTTCTTGAAACAAGGATACGGTGAGGTTCCGCTCGATATCATCATGGATCGAATATCGTTCCAAATGCATGACGAAGGTGTGGAAGAGGCCAGCATCATTATTGAAAATGTGACCGAAAATATAGAGTCCAAAAAGGAAGTTTATGCGCGTTTGAGTCAGAAGGTCCGTCCTGATGCTCTTTATGCGTTGAACACAAGCTGTATTTCAGTAACCAAGCTGGCCTCCTTTTTACCTGATCCAAGACGTGCGATAGGTGTACATCTGATGAATCCGGTTCCCGTTAAATCGATGGTGGAGGTGATCAATGGGCATCATACAACACCTGAAACAGAGCAAGAGATGGTAGCGTTTCTGGAGTCTCTCGGCAAAAATACGGTCGTCATCGAGGATTTGCCGGGCTTTGTATCGAATCGACTCTCGCATTTGTTAATGAATGAAGCGGCCTTTATTGTGCAGGATGGTATCGCTACAGCTGGGCAGATCGATGCCATCATGAAAAAGGGCTTTAATTATCAGATGGGCCCGCTGGAGACAGCTGATCTGATCGGTCTGGATACCGTCGTGCATTCGCTTAAAGTGCTGTACGACAGTTATCAGGATCCCAAATTCCGCTGTTGTCCGCTACTGCAGAAAATGGTGGATGCTGGACACTGGGGACGCAAGACGGGGCAAGGGTTCTATGCCTATTAACGAAAGGGAGGCATGTCCATGGAGCGGTTGAAGGATATCAAATGTGTCGTATGGGATCTGGATCACACGATCTGGGATGGGGTCTTACTTGAATCCGGAGATGTGAAGTTAAGGGCGCGTATTAAGGAGGTGATAGAACAATTAGACCGCCGCGGTATACTGCACTCCATTGCCAGTAAAAATGATGCAGAGCTGGCTTGGGCCAAACTTACCGAATTGGGCATTGCTGAGTATTTTTTATACCCCGAGATTCACTGGGATGCGAAGTCCATATCCGTTGGGCGTATTCAGCAGAACATCAATATCGGAATGGATGCCGTCTTGTTTGTGGATGACCAGCCGTTTGAACTGGAAGAAGTGAAAAGTGTACATGCAGATATTCAGGTTCTTCATGCAGATCACTATGAGACGATGCTAAATGACCCGAGACTAATGCCTCGCTTTATTACAGCAGACTCTTCTCGCAGAAGACAGATGTATAAGGCAGATACACTTCGAAAGCAGGCCGAAGAACAGTATGAAGGTCCTTCCGAGAAGTTTCTGGCTTCACTTGGTATGAAATTTACCATCTATGAAGCGACAGAGGATGATCTTCAGCGAGCGGAAGAGCTCACGGTTCGTACCAATCAGTTGAATGCTACAGGGATCACTTACAGTTATGAGGAACTACATCAGTTGATGACTTCAGAGGATTACTTGCTATTGGTGTGCGAACTTGAAGACAAGTACGGAACATATGGAAAGATCGGGCTTGCGCTTATTCATAAGCAGCCGGATATATGGAGACTGAACATGTTGCTGATGTCGTGCCGCGTCATGTCTAGGGGGGCAGGAAGTGTATTGCTCACTTATATCATGCGTGAAGCGAGGCAACAGGGTAAGCAGATGCTTGCTGATTTCAGAGATACCGGCAGAAACCGGATGATGAATATCAGCTATCGTTTTGCTGGTTTTACACAGCTCTCTGCAGACCCTGACGGAAAGATTGTCTTTTCGCATGATCTGAAGCAGGTTGTGGAGTTTCCGGACTATATTGAAGTTAGTGTGCCTGAAAGACAACATCAATAACAAGGGGGAAGAGCAGTGGATTATCGTCAGGAAATTCGAGAGTTTATCGGAAACAATCTTACTATGGAACATGAGGACGCTCAAATTAGCGACAACGACAACTATTTTGAAATGAGATTTGTTAACTCACTCTTTGCCATGCGTTTAGTGGATTTTGTAGAGCGTAGATTCCAGATTGAGATCGGAAATGATGATCTGGATTTGGCCAATTTCAGTACCATTAACCGATTGCATGATCTCATTGAGAGAAAGCTTGCTGCCAAGGAGGTGGCACGATGATTACAGCCAATCAGCCATCTGTTCGTCCAATGGCGAGCCCGGCAGCCAGTCCTTCCAATAAGTATATGTACCTGTTTCTGGCGATGTCCTTTGGTACTTGTTATGGTATTGCCAGCTTGTTCATGTTCTTTCCTGATTTTATTGTACCAATTACTGGTGAGCTTCATCTGATGCATCCGTTAGCTATCGTTGCTCTGTACTCTCCTTCCATTGCCGGATTAATTACTTGTTATTTAATGGGGGGCAAAGACGCGCTGAAAGGCATGTTCTTGAAGCTGGTTCCGCGAAAAAAAGATCTGTTCTGGATCCCTGTAATTATTGGTATTTCCATCATATTTGCTTCATCAATGCATTTTGGCTCCCTGCTATTCGGCATACCGGTTCCCGATCTGACATATAGTGTACCTGAAATGATTTGGCTCGGCATTTTGAACTTGTTCAAGGAGACGGGGCTTATCGGCGGTTTATTTGGCTGGATTGGATTCTTGCTTCCGTTTCTGCAAGGCAAGTTAAAAAACAATGTAACAAGTGGTCTGATTACAGGACTCCTGTTTGGACTATGGGTGCTTCCGGGGTATCTGATTTCATCTTTTGGTACTTCAACCACATACATATACTACGTGGTGCAGCTTATGGCGTTTATCGTGTTTCAGAGCTACATCTTCAATGCTACCAAAGGCACACTGTTGTTTTACCTTCTTGCCTTCTGGCTTGTCGCTACAGGAAGTCAGATCGATCTGTATTACTTCAATCCGCAAGTACAGATCATGCAATTTTTCTTTTTTGTAACGTCGGCAATTATCATTCATATCGTCTTTAAACTCAAAAAAGTCGACACAACGCTCCAGACATTTCCTGCATATGTTCTAGACGCGAAATAAAGCAATTAACGGTGGTGATGGAGTGATGGCGCAGAATTATCTTGAACGACTGCAGAAGGGCAGGGGGAACAGGCAGGTGATCTGTTTTCCTTATCTGGGTGGATACTCTCAGAGTTTTTATCCTTTAGTATCTCACCTTCCGGATACGGAAATATGGGCATTTACCCCTCCCGGCCACGGGATGAATTCGGAAGAGCCTCTGGAACATATGCAGCAGCTTGTAGAGCTCTATACGAACGAACTGTTGTCTATAATCCAGCCTGGTGCAATGTTGTTTGGGCACAGCTTGGGCGGAATTACAGCTTATTATGTTGCTCGGCGGTTACAAGAGGAGCTTCCAGATGTAGCGAAGACATTAAGGCTTGTGTTATCCGCCTGCAATACACCTGCTGAATGTGGATTGAACCGTTATGATCAGATGTCTGATGAGCATCTGATCGATCACCTTTTTTCCTATGACGGTCTACCTAAAGAGCTCATCCACGAAAAAGAACTTTTGCAGTATTTCATGCCTGTAATTCGGGCAGATTTTCGAATGCTGGAATCCGCTGCGACACTTGAATGTCAGCCTCTCTCACTGCCAGTGCTCTATCTGTGGGGAGAACGGGACGATGCCGTTCCCCTTCAGTCGGCACTCAAGTGGGAACGATATTTTGATGTACCGATGAAGCTGCAGACCATTAGAGAAGGGACACACATGTTTATCATGCACCACCCTTCAACAGTGGCGTATTATCTGACAAGCTTTATGACTCCAGAAGTAGAACGACTGAACATAGTAGATAGATGAGAGGAGCCATGTTAGTTTATGCTGCTGAGAATGCTGAGAAACGACTTAATGAGGAAAAAAGGAATTACGGTTGCGCTGTTTATTTTTGTCCTGCTGGCTGCTTTGCTGGTATCTTCCGGTTCTCGAATGATCATGGAACTGACGAGTTCCATTCAGTATCTGTTCTCTGAATCGAAGACACCTCATTTTGTGCAAATGCACGCTGGAGATCTGGATCAGACCAAAGTGAATACATGGGCCGAAGGAAATGCAATGGTTGAGCAACATCAGATTGTCGAGATGGTTAACATCAATGGAGCCAACCTTTACCTCGGTGCAGAGTCCGAGAAAAACACTGTCATGGATATTGACCTCGTTACACAAAATCAGCAATTCGACTATTTGTTGAATCTGAACAGTGAGATTATCCAAGTTCGTGATGGCGAGATTGCTGTACCTGTGTATTATTTACAGCAAAATAAATTAAATATCGGTGACCAGGTTCGGATCAATAATGGGGCTTTTGAACGTTCATATACCATTGTTGATTTTGTGCGTGATGCACAAATGAATCCATCTGTTGTGCACTCAAAGCGGTTTATCGTAAGCCCGAATGATCTGGAGCAATTGAAGCAAGGAGTCGGAGAGATGGAATATCTTATTGAGTTCCGACTGCATGACCCTGCCAAAACAAGTGAGTTCACCCAAGCGTATCAAAATGCAGGGCTTCCTAATGCTGGCCCGGTGGTGACCTATGGTTTGTTCCAGCTCCTCAATGGGATGACAGACGGAATTATTGCAGCCGTTATTATTTTGGTCAGCCTGGTGCTGATTCTGATTGCGATGCTGTGTATTCGTTTTACCATGCTTGCAACAATTGAGGAAGATTACCGAGAGATCAGCGTGATGAAAGCCATTGGTATCGCAGAAAAAGATATCAAGCGGCTCTATTTGGTCAAATATGTGTTTATGGCAGGTTTTGCTTCCATCTTGGGATACGTCGCTTCCCTCGGAGTGAACCAGCTCTTTGTATCTAATATTATGCTGTACATGGGGAAAGCACCGGCTACATTACTGCATTTCGCCGTGCCTCTGCTCGCAACAGGTTTGATTTTCACCATGGTTGTTCTGTTCTGCCGTGCAGTGCTTCGTCGTTTTCGTTCGATCTCTGCTGTGGAGGCCCTTCGCACGGGAAGTTTGGGGGATACACAGATCGTTCGCAACCGTTTAAACCTGTCACGTAATCGCTGGTCTTCCGTGCCTGTTTTCCTTGGGTTAAAAGACGTGATGCAGCGTGTCAAAATGTTCCGTTTGTTATTATTCGTATTCATCGTCAGCTCATTTATTATGATCGTACCGCTTAACTTTTTGAACACACTGCAGGCTCCAAGCTTCATATCCTATATGGGTGTAGGGCAAAGTGATATTAGAATCGATCTTAGACATACCACTGATGTAGAGCAACGTTATGCTCGTCTGGTGAATCAAATTAAAAACGATGCAGATGTTCAAAAATATTCCCCTCTCGTAACAAGCCAGTTCAAGATTCGTAATGCAGAAGGCAGTTACGATAATCTTAGCGTGGAGAGCGGAGACTTCAGTATATTTCCTTTGTCTTATCTAAGTGGAAATGCCCCAGCGACAGATCGTGAGATTGCTCTCTCGGATGCAAACAGCAATGAGCTCAAACTTAAAACGGGGGATCAGCTGACCTTGCAAGTGGGCGGTCAAGACCAAGTAATGACGGTCAGCGGCATCTATCAGGATGTGACGAATGGCGGAAAAACAGCAAAGGCGCTTTTGCCTTACAACAAAGACAGTGTGCTGTGGTATGTGGTCAGTTTGGATCTGAAAGACCGTGATGTGATGGCTGCCAAAATTGCAACATATGAGAAAGACTTCTCGCCAGCGCGCGTAACTGATCTTCAAGGATACTTGAATCAAACGCTTGGTGGTACAATTCAGCAATTAAAGCTGGTGACAACACTTGCACTGGCCATTGGAGTATTCATTTCTATTTTGATTACCTCACTGTTCCTACAGATGATGGTTGCCAAAGATAACAACGATATTGCTGTATTGCGAAGCATCGGCTTTGCGTTATCCAAGATCAAGTTGAAATATGTCGTGATGTCATTGGTCATCCTGATTGTAGGTGTAGCCGCAGGCACAATCTTATCCAATACACTGGGTCCAATGCTGGTAAGTGGCATTATGTCCTCCTTTGGCGCCTCAAAGATTGTATTTGTGATTAATCCGGTGCAGGCGTATGTACTCTGTCCATTGCTGCTGGCAGGAACGATCATCATTACAGCCTGGATCAGCATTCAGTCGATTCGGGAAACTAGCATTTCGAAAATGATAGTTGAATAGGGAGGCATAACGAAGATGACAACAATACTAGAAGCTAAAGACGTGAATAAATCCGTAGCGATTGGCGAGAATGAAGAACATCGCATTCTGAAAGATATTAATCTGCAGCTCAGAAAAGGAGAATTTGTCTCCATTATGGGCCCATCCGGTTCGGGTAAATCGACCTTGCTCTATAACATCAGTGGCATGGATCAGATCAGCACAGGCAGTGTGTTTTTTAACGGTAAACAAATATCGGCTTTCCCGGAGAAAGATCTGGCGAGTTTACGCTTGACCAAAATGGGTTTTATTTTTCAGAACATTCATCTGCTCAAAAATTTAAACTTGCTCGACAACATCATCCTTTCTGCTTATCTGGCCAAAAACAGCAACCGGGACACGATTAACAACCGTGCAATGTCATTAATGAAAAAAATGGGAATCGACGAACTGGCTGAGCATAACATTACCCAAGCCTCAGGGGGACAACTGCAACGGATCGCGATATGCCGGGCTTTGATCAACAATCCGGATATTTTGTTCGGAGATGAACCTACCGGGGCGCTGAATTCAAAATCAACACATGAAATCATGGACATTCTTGGTGATATTAATGCCACAGGCACAACGATTTTACTCGTGACTCACGATGTTAAAGTTGCAGCCCGCTCCGAACGAGTGCTGTTTATGATGGACGGCAATCTGGTTGCAGACAAAAACATCGGAAAGTATGACCGGGACAAACAGGATTTGAAGGCGAGAGAAAGTCGGCTAGGACAATGGTTGACGGAAATGGGGTTCTAAACTTAGAGCTTCATGACTAAAATAGACCGACAGTCGGTCGAGAGGTAATGGAGGACAGAATATGAGATTGATGAAAAATCCGGAGGAACGCAGAAATGAAATTTTGGATGCGGCTGAAATTCTGTTCGTGACCAAAGGATACACCAAAGCAACGATTATGGATATCCTCCAGGCATGTGATATTGCCAAAGGCACGTTCTATTACTACTTTGAGTCCAAAGAGGAGGTTATGCATGCCATCGTTATGCGTTTTATTATGAGCGGCGAAGCGGCGGCGAGGCGTGTCGTGGCAGATCCCGAGCTTAGCGCGCATGATAAAATTTTCCGCATCATTATGACTCAGAATCAGCCTGATGATCGCAAGCTTGGCGTGATCGAGCAGCTACACAGTGTACAGAATGTGGAGATGCATCAAAAAAGCCTGGTTGAAACGGTTCTCCGTCTCAGTCCCATTCTGGCAGAAGTCGTGGAACAGGGCATACAGGAGGGGGTATTTCATACCCCCGCTCCTCAGGAGAGCATTGAGTTTCTACTCGTCTCCTCGCAGTTTTTGCTGGATCAGGGTATTTTTCATTGGCAGGAAGAAGAGTTTCAGAAGAAGGTTAGAGCATTCAGTCAGATTATGGAGCGGGTTCTGGGTGCTGCAAATGGAAGCTTTGCTTATGTAACGGAACTATATTTCCCACATAAAGCTCAACAAGTAAAGGAGTCGTAACTATGGAACAAACTGTTCACAAATCATTTGGTAAGTTTCTGATTGTCTGGTTTGGTCAACTGATCTCGATGATTGGTATCGGATTGACCGCGTTCTCTCTCGGGGTATATGCCTTCGAAAAAACAAACACGGCAACCAGCGTTGCGCTGATTACGCTATTCACGTTTTTACCCAACATCTTGCTTCGTCCGATTGGAGGAGTGATGGCTGACCGGTTTGACCGCCGTACGATGATGATCATTGGTGACCTTGGCTCTGCGGCCGGCCTGGTCTTTATTCTGTCGATCATGCTCACGGGCGATATCCAGTTATGGCATATCTATGTGGGTGTGGCATTCAGCTCGGTGTTCTCGGCGCTGCAAAGTCCGGCATATAAAGCGTCAGCGACGGACTTGTTGGATAAGGACCAGTTCTCTAAGGGAAGTGGCCTAGTACAGCTTGCGGAATCCTCCAAGTTTTTATTTTCACCGATTATCGCGGGTATTTTGCTTAGTGTAACAACGATTGAAGTTATTATGATCATTAACATTGCGACATTCCTAATTGCCATTCTGGCCGTACTCGTTATTCGCAAGAGCATGAAGGTGGAACGAGAGGATAAGGATGATCGCAACTGGCTGACCGATATTCAGGAAGGCTGGAGAGAAGTTGTCACCAACAAAGGCGTACTGCTACTTGTTATTATCATCTCCCTAGTTACCTTCTATCTCGGGTTTCTGGAAACGCTCATTGGCCCCATGTTACTCTCGTTTACTGATGCCAAGACACTGGGAACGTTTCAGTCCGTTAGTGCAATCGGTATGCTGATCAGCAGCTTGTGCATCGGTATTTTCACCATGACCAAGAAATATGCCAGTGTGCTGGTTGCAGGTCTGGTCATGTGTGGTCTGGCGTTCTCCTTATTGGGTGTTTCTACGAATATTTACTTTATCATCTTTGCAGGATTTCTGTTCCTTTCATCGTTGCCATTTGTTAATATGAGCGCAGATGTATTGGTGCGGAACAATATTGCCAATGAAAAGCAGGGCAGAGTATGGGGGATTATCGGTATCCTGTCCCAGCTTGGTTTTATAATCGCGTACAGTTTAGCCGGATTTTTGGCGGACCATGTGTTTAATCCACTGCTGGTGGAGGGAGGAGCGCTGGCGTCATCCGTGGGTCAGATCATTGGAACCGGGCCAGGGAGAGGTATAGCCTTGCTGTTTATCATAGCGGGACTGTTCGTTATTCTGATTGCGATTATCACGTCACGTTTGAAAATGATCAAATCCCTGGAACAGAGCAGTGATATCGCTTCACCTCCTGATGTGGGCGGACTTGCGCATGATTAATGATTCATCAGTTAGTAGTGATACAGTAGAGTAGGGGAAGAGAGTCCTCATCTGATCTCGTGTAACGATCTGTATATCGGACGTTATGCAATGAGTTCAGACGAGGGCTTTTTTTATCTAAACGATGCAATCGTGCAAATCAGAAGTGGCACGACTAAAGAGGATGACACGAGCCAGCATCTCAAAGCAACAAAAAAAGCTCTGTCCATGGATCAAATTCATCCGGTGGGCAGGGCGATTATTGGGATAATGCTTCTTCAGTAATTTTGCGGATATCAAACGGGGAGCGGTTACCCTCTTCGATAATATCGGGCAGGATGTGGTTCAGGAAATAACGAACACAGTGGAGGTCGATGTTTTTGATTTTGATTAACGCGTAGCGGTACATGACAATGAATTCTTTTTCCGTATTGCCACGTTGCAACTCTGCAAATGCTTCATACACTTGATCCATTTTATCAGCTACTTCAAGGATAAGCCCTTCAACGGAGTTGTCTTTACCTTCACGCAATTGTCTGCGGAAAATGTCTTGAAACTCAGGTGGGATATTCTCATTAATAAAATGGGATACCATGCCTTCTTCCACCTGTTGCAGCATGGAACGAAGCTCCAGCGAGTAGTGTTTGACCGGTGTTTTGATATCACCAATGAAAATTTCGCCATAATCATGGCTGCTGGTGATCTCGTATAACTTTTTCCAATCGATGCTTACACCTTGCTGTTCTTCGATATCGGCGAGTGTTTTGGCGTATTGCACGACTTTCCAGGAGTGGGCGGATACACAATGTTCTTCGAACTTGAATTTGCCAGGGGTACGAATGATACGTTCAAGATCGTTCAGTGATCGGAAGTAGGTATGGATTCCCATAGATGTGATCATCCTTTGCTAATTTGGGTGGTCGATACACCGACTATACTGTCGTTATGTTAACCGAAGATTAACGATGTATACACTATTTGTAAATTTGTAAAAGGAAGGTCAAAAGCCATGTGGGATGCTGAATCAGATTCGGCATCCCACATGGCTTTGAGCAAAGGTGAAATTAAGGATATCGTGCAGTCAAGAAACTATTGATAGTAGTAGTTTCAGAAACACAGTATGCGGGAATTATATTATGCTTTTTTGCGTACCGGTGAAGTGTACCAGTAGGCCATACCGACAAACAGGGCGCCACCGATGATATTACCAAGTGTGACCGGAATCATATTGTGGAACCAGCCAGCCAGCGAAATCGCATCCGGGTGGTTTGGCAACAGCCACGCCAGGGAAAGGAGGGTCATATTGGCTACGCTGTGCTCATAACCGCTTGCGATAAAGGCATACAGACACCACCAGATGAGAACCAGTTTGGCGATATCTTCTTTGGAGCGAGCAGACATCCAGATGGCCAGACATACGAGCCAGTTACAGAGAATGCCGCGGAAGAAAAGTTCTGTAACTGGAGCACTCATTTTTTTGGCAGAAACGACGAACAGAAGATGCTCCGGGGTGGCTGCTTTGAACAGCCCGCTACCTACAATCAGCAGGCTGAGCAGGACGGCGCCGATCAGGTTGCCGAGAAACACAAGTCCCCAGTTTTTCAGCGTATCATTCACTGTGGTTCGCCCGGCGAGTGTACTCATCGTAAAAAACATGTTGTTACCTGTGAAAAGTTCTGACCCGGCAAAGATTACAAGCGTCAGGGCGAGCCCGAAGGACATGCCCATCAGCATCGTTTGCAATGGTGAGTGTGCTGCAAGCAGCGGAGCCCCGATACTAAAAATCAGGATAATGCCAAGCCCTACATATGCGCCTGCCATTAAGGCGGCGACCATGTAACGTGGTAAACTTGCATTCATCTGATCTCTCTTTTTAACAGCAGCTTCAATAATTCCTTCAACACTTGGTGTATACATCATGGTTTCCCCCATTAGTCAACATCAATCGAATCTCCATTGTTACGGCAGAGCAGAGTTTAGACAGCAATCCAGACCTGGTCGTTCTCCACCTTGACCGGGTACATCTGCACTTGACCGTTATCAGGTGCCTGTACCTGACCTGTCGTCAAATCAATTTTCCAATCATACAGCGGATCATAAAGATAGTGCCCGGATACAATGCCTTCAGCCAGCGGCCCACCCTTAGGGTGGGGGTTATGGTTGTCAGCAGCAAAGATGGTGCCATCCGAAGCACGGAATACCGCGAGCTGAAGATCGTCGATCTCTACAACTCTGCCGATGCGTGGCAGAAATTCATCTATACCTCCAGCCGGGAAATACGTGCCTGTTTGTTTGGTCGTCATCATCAACCACTCCTTTAAACTCATTTTTTCTCTACTTAATCCGGTAAATATGAAGTCTGATTTGGTTTATGGGCGAGCCGTAACTTCAATGCTATGGAACATTTTGCTTTGGCCTTCTTCATCACGAATCGCTTTTTGCCATGGTTCTTCCACCTGTGCAAGGGCGAACTCGATCCGTCCCATCAGCGCTTTACGTTCCTCAATGTTATCCACAACAACCGAGCGGATGTGCTCCAGACCCATGCGTTCTACCCATTCCGAAGTACGCTCCAGATAGTTACCTGTCTCGCGGTAATACTGCATGATGGCTCCGCACAATTCGATCAGTTCATCATCGGTTTTCACTTTACACAGCGAGTCAGCGAGTCTTGCTTTGATTCCGCCGTTACCACCGATGAAGATTTCCCAGCCGCCATCATTGCCGACGATACCGATATCCTTCGTGCATGCTTCTGCACAGTTTCGAGGACAGCCGTTCACGGCATATTTGAATTTGGCTGGCAGATCGAGACGTTCAAATTTACGTTCGATTCTCGCACCCATGGCCATCGAATCCTGAGTACCGAAGCGGCAGAATTGGGAGCCAACGCACGTTTTAACGGTACGAAGCGATTTCGCGTAGGCGTAACCCGAAGGCATATCCAGTTCAGCCCACACTTTAGTCAAATCTTCTTTTTTGACACCGATGAGATCCAGACGTTGACCGCCCGTCACTTTAACCGCTTTGATATCATATTTGACTGAGACGTCAGCGATCTTTTTCAGATCGGCTGGTGTCGTTACCCCGCCGTACATCCGAGGTACAACGGTATATGTTCCGTCTTTTTGAATGTTTGCGTTCATACGTTCGTTAACAAAACGGGATTCTTTTTCATCCTCATGTGTGTCCGGATAGATCATGCCCAGATAGTAGTTGATGGCCGGACGACATTTCGAGCAGCCCTCAGGCTGGCTCCAGCCAAGTACGTTCATGACTTCCTTGCTTGTTTGCAAGCCTTTTTCCCGGATTTCAGCTACAATTTCATCTCGCCCGAGAGTTGTGCAGCTACAGATTCCCTGTTTGCCACCGGCAGTGAAATGATCTCCAAGCACGTATTGTAAAATCTGTTCGACCACCGGTTTACATCCTCCACAAGAGCGGGTTGCACCCGTGCAGGCTTTAATCTCGTCAACTGTAGTCAGACCTTGATTGGTAATGACATCTACGATAGCACCTTTGGTTACGCCGTTACATCCACAAACGATTTCATCTTCCGGCATCGTTTCAACTGACGTCGTTTTTTTGTGACCGCCGCAGCCTGTACCCATAAGTGAACTGTACAATTCATCTGTCATTTCAGTCTGGTTCTTGATCAGTTTCTGCAGCTCAGCGGAATCCGTAATGTCACCAAAGAGTACAGCGCCTACCATTTTGTTGTCTCGAAGCAGGATTTTTTTGTAAGTACGTTTCCAGTCATCTTTCTGTGAAATCACGGTATGTTCAGGGCTGTCAATGAATTCGCCAGTAGAGAAGACGTCTACACCCGAAATTTTCAATTTCGTAGATACAACCGAGCCTTCATACGGAGCAGTCTCCACGCCGCAAATATGTTTGGCAAGAATCATGCCTTGCTCAAAGAGAGGAGCCACAAGTCCGTAACATACCCCGCGATGTTCGTTACATTCCCCGACAGAGTAGACATCTTTCAGGGAGGTCTGCATGTAGTCATCCACGATGATCCCTCGATTGACTTCCAAACCGCTCTCGCGGGCCACAGATGTATTCGGTTTAATACCAACTGCCATCACTACAAAATCCACAGCCAGCACAGAATCGTCCGCAAAACGAATGCCTTCAACCCGGTCTCCGCCTAGCAGTTCGGAGGTTTGTGCTCCCATTTTGAATTTAATTCCCTGACGTTCCAGTTCCGCTTTCAACATCGCAGAAGCCTGTGGATCGAGTTGGCGCTCCATCAGATCATCCATCAAATGCACAACGGTAACATCCATGCCGAGTTGGACAAGTCCTTTAGCAGCCTCCAAACCCAGCAGTCCGCCCCCGATGACAGCTGCTTTTTTGTATGCTTTTGCTGCTTCCAGCATGATATTGCAATCGGCGATATCACGGAACCCAACGACACCTTGCTTGTCATGTCCGGGTACAGGGAGGATAAAAGAACTTGAACCTGTTGCGATAATAACTTTGTCATACGGAGTACGGTGACCATCTTCTGTTACAACTTCACGAGTCTCCGCATCAATGCGGGCAACGGTTGTGCCTGTGTGAAGCGTGATTCCATAGTCCTTGTACCAGTGAAGATCGTTAAGGACAATGTCATCCAGCGTTTTACTGCCTTCCAGGACATAGGACAACATAATACGATTGTAGTTGGGATAAGGTTCTGTACCAAAAACCGTAATATCAAAACGCGAAGTTAATTTTAGAATTTGCTCTACCGTGCTGATTCCGGCCATCCCGTTACCAATGACAACTAGTCTTTCTTTATTTCCGTTCATGTGAATGCCTCCTTGGGTAAACCTGTGCATTTACCAACATTTTTAATGGCTTATATTTGAATTATACAACGACTAACTCGAACTAAATGTGATTAATTTCACTAATTACGATAGATCATTCATATTAAAATAAGTGTGATGAGCATCACGAATGAAAAATATTTTTCGGAAATAAGAAATACGAACTATTGTTCTTGTTTTTCTTTCGAGGTATGATCAGATTGGGGTCGGTTACGTTCCCTATTTTCTCGAAAGGACGTTTTTGCATCATGATGGGAAGATCCCACCTTATTATCGGGACAGGCGTTTCGCTTTCAGTGTTGCAGCTCCTTGGAATGCAGGTTGCTGCACCGGCTGTAACAGTCGCACTAATAGGCTCGTTGCTGCCAGATATTGATGAGCCTAATTCATTGCTGGTATCGAAAGCATTGCCGAGCAGTTTGATTCGACTGCTGCAGACCATTCTTTTGCCTGCGGCTGTGTTTGTGTATTTTTACGTTCCGGCCAAACCGTGGAATCTGCTGCTTGCTGTATTCATTGGGCTTGTGTCGTTCCTGCCTTCGCGATCACTTCGTAAAGTATTAATGTTTGCCATTGGACTGGGCTTGGTCTTCTATGGTCATGCTTTTGCTCCGTGGAATTTGATTGCAGGTAGCCTGCTTATGTTGTGCACGACACTTACACACAGGGGATTAACGCATACCTTGTACGGAACAGCTGTTTGGACGGGTTTACTGTACAGTACAACGCAGCAACAAGGCCCAGAAATTTGGGTCGCTGGAGGTTCCGCTTATGCTCTTCATCTGCTTGCCGATTCCTTGACTAATCGAGGGATTCGTCCATTGCCGCCATTAAAGCTGCGTATTCGTGCAAATCTGATGAGTACGGGAACTAAACATGGAGCAGTTGTAGAAAATGTCTGCGTGATCCTGACACTGATTTTGGCTTGGTTTGCATTCTCGCCTTTATTTCTGTAGGACAACCACAAACGCCAGCCCATTTTTATGGACTGGCGTTCTAAAAATCAAGAGCGTAACTTGAATGGTCGCGCTAAGCCGCCATTGCCTCAGAATCGCTGTTGTTTGGTTACATATCAAGAAACAAGTAATTTAGACTTTCGTAGGTGTACCGCTAAGTGTATCGATATCTGTAGAACCAAATGCTAACAAAACAATAAGAATAAGTACAATTAGCATTTCGGCAAAACCGACTCCATCAAACTCAGACATCACAGCCACCTCTTTTCATGCTTGGCATTTAGGAATTTATACGTTGCTGAAAAGCCTGAATTACATCGTTTAGAGTCATATCTCGGCCCGTTTCATCCAAAAATTGGACTAGTTTATCTGAATTAGAAGGTTCAACCTTTTGGAGTGTTTTATACTGGCCCACTAATTCTACAACTAATGTGGCTTCTCTAAACAGCGTGACTGCATCCACTCTTAATTTCCCGCTAACCAATAATGCGGCAACAATCAGTTCAAGTTTTTTTCCTTTTAAATTGCCACTCAGAAGGGTGTTTGCGGCATTAGTTTTTCTGGAACCTTTATTTGATTTTCCGTTCCTTCCCATTGCCATACAAAGGTCCCCCGCTGTTTGATGTGTTGGTTCTTCATCTTTAGTTAACTAACCTTCCAGTATCCTATCTTATGTATCTCGTGCTCAACATGTTCAAACGATCCATTTATTTATTTGATCGATAGAAAAAGAGATACCCCGAAAAAGGATATCTCTATGGTTTGAAGCTTTATACCGTTGACTTATGCTTAAATCAAGCGTTATTAATAATGGTTTCCATCGTTGAACGATCGAGACCTTTCACGAGCTTCACAATTAATTCTTTAGCCGCATCGTAATCATCCGTATGAATAATGGAAGATGAGGTGTGAATATATCGGCCGCAGATGCCAATTACGGTAGAAGGTACACCAATACCACTCAAGTGAACCTGACCTGCGTCCGTACCGCCCGGCGAGATGAAGTATTGCGTCTTGATCTTATTGGAAGCAGCAGTATCCTTAACATACTCCACCATTCCACGATGCGTGAACATTCCTGGGTCAAAGATGCGAAGCAATGCACCTTGACCGATATGACCAAAGGATTGTTTGTCACCCGTCATGTCATTAGCCGCACTACAGTCCAGAGCAAAGAAAATGTCTGGTTGAATAAGGTTGGCTGCTGTACGTGCTCCGCGCAGTCCCAATTCCTCCTGAACCGTTGCACCGGAATAGAGGATATTCGGTAACTTCTCTTTATGCAGTTCTTCCACCAGTTCAAGAGCCAGACCGACACCATAACGGTTATCCCAGGCTTTGGCCATAATTTTCTTAGGGTTTGCCATCGGTGTGAATTCACAGATCGGTACGATCTGCATTCCGGGATGAATTCCCCATGATTCTGCTTCCGCACGATCATCTGCGCCAATGTCCAGATACATTGAATTCAAGTCTACCGGCTTGCTTCGCTGGGATTCATCCAGCAAGTGTGTAGGCGTAGAGCCGACAACACCTGTAATCCGGCGCTCAGGAGTAATAATCTGAAGACGCTGCGAAAGCACAGCTTGACTCCACCATCCACCAAGTGGACGGAATTTGATCATACCCGTTTCCGTAATGCCTGTTGTCATAAAGCCGACTTCGTCAAAATGTCCGGCGACCATGACTTTCGGGCCGGATTCATCCCCGCGAAGAACACCAAAGAGACTACCCAAGCGATCTTGTACAAATTCATCGGTATATGCGGACAGTTGCTCCTTCATCCAGCCGCGCAGTTCACGTTCGAAGCCGGAGGCGGAAGGGAATTCCGTTAATGTGCGAAACATGTCCAACGTTTTTTCATTCATGTGTTAACAACTCCTCTGTTGATATGTATATCAGGTCACAGTAAAACGGTTGCTGGCCTGGTGTCCTTTTTTTCGTACAAAGGACTCGTTATTAACCACTGGTCACATTATAGTATGAACCTTGCACAAGTGAATGTCTATGTTTATGTTACGTTTTTAAGGCATGATTTTGCGTGGTTAGTCTAGATTTTCCGTTTTTCTGTCCGCTGTTGTCTCAATCTTGAAGCCGCCTTCATGAATATGATTATAAAAGGGAGCCATATTCTTCTGTAATCAGGCTGTCCTGTTAAACGACGTTCAAGCGTAGGAAGGAGCCGGGATACAAGATGAAGCCTCCTGAAGAAGGCAATGAGAAGGTGTTGTTCATTGTACTCTTTATTTTGCTCGTCATCATTCTTCTTTATTTATAGAACAAACAGGTTGTGAACTACAATCAAGCGGCGTGATCTATATAACTTCCCCATCTCTTTCTCTTTGGAAACATATGCTGTTTCTCGCCGGATACATAACCTTCCCGATAATAACAAACAATGTATAGAAGTGCTCCACAATCGCCATTCAGCTATAACTGCAAACCATTCACATAAAGGAGGTCCTGTACTTGCCAGAACAATCTGCAACCGGAAAGAAGAAAACCTCATCGCTATCGATGGATGAAAAGGAATATAAAAAAGTCGCCAAAAAACATGAACCTTCACGTCCAATTTTTAAAAATTGTATCAAAGCTTTTCTGGTGGGGGGAACCGTCTGTTTGATTGGACAAGCCATCCAGGAAGCGTTTATGGCTGGGTTGGACATGACATCCAAAGAGGCCGCAAGTCCCACGGTGGCCGTCATGATTCTGATTTCAGTTATTCTGACATGTCTCGGTGTATACGACAAAATTGCGCAGTGGGCGGGAGCGGGTACGGGGGTCCCTGTCACAGGATTTGCCAATTCCATGTGCTCGGCTGCTTTGGAGCATCGTGCTGAAGGCCTGGTGCTCGGTGTTGGAGCAAATATGTTCAAGCTTGCCGGTTCCGTCATTGTTTTTGGGGTCGTGGCGGCTTTTATCATTGGGATCGTGTATGCCTTTTTGGGCTTTGGAGGTGGACATCTATGAAAAGGCTGGGCCGCCAGACTTGGGAGTATGAACATCAGCCGCGAATTATAGGCAGAGCTACCGTTGTAGGCCCAGATGAAGGTAAGGGGCCGTTATCTTCTGATTTTGATTACGTTTATGATAACCTGGAGATCGGTGAGAAAACATGGGAAAAAGCAGAGCGTAAACTGCTGGAACAGGCATCCCAGCTCGCATTGGTGAACGCCAATATTACCAAGGAAGAACTGCATTATTTTGTCGGCGGGGATCTGATGAACCAAATTATCAGCAGTTCGTTTTCGGCAAGGAAATTGGGCGCACCCTATCTTGGTGTATTCGGAGCCTGCTCAACCTCAATGGAAACGTTAGCTCTAGCGTCCATGATTGTCGATTCTGGTGCCGGCGATTATGTGCTCGCTGGAACGGTGAGTCATAACTGTACGGTTGAAAAACAGTTTCGATATCCGACGGAATATGGTTCCCAGAAGCCGCCATATGCACAGTACACCGTCACGGGTTCCGGTTGTGGTGTCATTTCCCGTACAGGACAAGGCCCGTATGTAGCGAAAGCCACGATTGGCCGGATTATGGATCTCGGCATCAAGGATCCTTTTAATATGGGTGCAGCGATGGCACCGGCTGCGGCAGATACGATTATTTCTCATTTCAGAGATACCGGACTGGAGCCAGGATATTATGATCTCATCGTTACAGGTGATCTGGCTTCGGTCGGTCTGCCTATAACGAAGGAACTTTTGCATAAGGAAGGTATTCCGATGGAGCAGACCGTTTTTAACGATTGCGGGCTCATGATCTATGATCGGGAGAGTCAGCCTCAAGTCGTTGCTGGAGGAAGCGGCTGCGGATGTTCTGCTACAGTTACTTATGGTCACATCCTGAACCGGATGCAAAAAGGTAATCTGAAGCGTGTGCTTGTGGTTGCAACAGGAGCGCTCTTGTCTCCACTCTCATATCAGCAGGGTGAAAGTATTCCTTGTATTGCACATGCTGTCGCAATTGAACAGGAGGGTTAAAAGAGATGCAATTTCTATGGGCTTTTATCGTAGGTGGTCTGATCTGTGTGATCGGACAGCTGTTGATGGATGGTGCGAAGTTAACACCCGCGCATACGATGAGTACGCTGGTGGTGGCTGGTGCTGTAGCTGATGCCTTTGGTTTGTATGACCCTCTGGTGAAATTCGCTGGTGCAGGGGCATCCATTCCCATTACAAGCTTTGGAAATTCTTTGGTGCACGGAGCTTTAACCGAACTGGAAAAAGAGGGTTGGATAGGCGTAATCACCGGTATTTTCGATCTCACGGCGGCAGGGATATCGTCGGCGATTATCTTTTCTTTTCTCGCGGCACTGGTTGTCAGGCCAAAAGGTTAAATTTTTAAATATATGCTGTGATAAGCAAGGGCTTCGGATCTATGTGATCCGCGGCCTTTTTTTTGTCGTATCTATGCGTTAAATGCGGTGAATCTGACGACTGGAAACAAATTGTGAGTTCCTTCGAGTGTACTCGTGACGTTGGATCATGTACAATAAAAGGAAATCTGTATGCTTTTTTAGGAGGTTAGACCACATGCCTGTGCGCAAAGAGTCGATCCAAATCATCTCTGCAGTTCGTTCCAATCTGGAATCCTGCATTATGGGGAAGTCCTTTGAAATTCAACTTTTACTCACAGCTTTGCTAGCAGGTGGACACGTTCTGATTGAAGACGTACCGGGAACGGGCAAAACACAGCTGATCAAAGCACTATCAAAATCCATGCGCGGGGAATACCGGCGTATTCAATGTAATCCTGATATCCTGCCAAGTGATATTACAGGAGTTTCTGTTTTCCATCCGAAGGATGAGCGTTTTTATTTCCGACCGGGTCCGGTCATGACCAATATTTTGCTCGCAGACGAGATTAACCGTGCAACGACCAAAACGCAATCCGCATTGCTGGAAGTTATGGAAGAGCGCAGTGTAACCGTGGACGGTGACACGTATGATCTCCCGCATCCGTTTATGCTCTGTGCTACACAGAATCCGATTGACTTTGAGGGGACCTATACGTTACCCGAAGCGCAGCTTGACCGTTTTATGTTGAAAATCAGCCTTGGTTATCCCGACAAGGATATTGAAAAAATGTTGCTGAAGCAGCATCAATCGGGCCAACCGGTAGATCGGCTTGAATCTGTGACTCACATGGATCAGATCTCGGCTATCCAGCAAGAGATTAAAGAAGTGTTCATTGGAGACCCTGTGATGGATTATCTGCTGGATGTTGTTCGCCACACGCGCACTCACCCGTCTGTTTTATTGGGTGCTAGCCCAAGGGCTGCAATTTCCTTCATGATGGCCGTGAAAGCTTTTGCCTTCCTGCAAGAGAGAGACTACGTGCTGCCGGATGATGTGAAAACGATGGCTCCGTATGT
This sequence comes from Paenibacillus amylolyticus, assembly GCF_003719335.1. Classification (GTDB taxonomy): domain Bacteria; phylum Bacillota; class Bacilli; order Paenibacillales; family Paenibacillaceae; genus Paenibacillus; species Paenibacillus amylolyticus_D. Next base: position 592,974 of record NZ_RIAS01000001.1, on the reverse strand, counting down.
TATTTCTCATCGTATTGTGCTTCGTCCCGAATCCAGATTGGACAGCATGAGCTCAGAGGCCGTTCTGAACGCTGTATTACAGCAGGTTCGTGTGCCTGTATCGATGGGGCAATAGTTGATGAGACCGCTTTTGACTACAGTCAATCGAGGCCTGCGCCACCCTCGCGTATGGGGCATCGCCGTGGTGTGGATGTGCTGTCTGGCGTACGTTTTATTTCAAGGAGGAAAGACCTCACTTATGCTTTTGTCCATGGTAACGCTGCTTTGCCTGTATCTTGCGATTGCCGGATTCAGCGGTGTGAAACGGGCTCAGGGCGTACGGAGGCTCTCTTCCGGACAGGATCATGAAGAAATGCTTCATGCCGGTGATCAGGTGCGGGTGAAGCTGAACTTGACCATTCCGGGATTTCTTCCGCTTCCTTATGTGGTCGTGCGTGAGATGTTACATCGACATAATGGGGAATCGTGGTCATTTAAGGAAAGCCTGATCCCGAGTATGCGGGGAACGGGTGAACTGTCCTTTCAAACTCCACCGCTTGAGCGGGGAAAATATGTTTTTTCGGATACGGAATGTGCTAGCGAGGATATTTTTGGATTGATCGAACATCGCGGAACATTCAAGGCCAGTGGTGAATTTCGTGTTTTACCTCGTACGGTATTTATTCCTTATTGGCAGCTGTATGATCGCAAGTCACGCTTGTCAGGGCCACAGACGGCCTTGACACGTTCACGCAGGGAAACAACCCAGATCAACGGCGTGCGTGACTACGTTTATGGGGACCGTCTTTCTCGCATTCACTGGAATGCTACAGCAAAAACAGGCAACTGGAAATCTAAAGAATTTGAACATGAGTCTGTGCCTAAAACCATTCTGGTTCTGGATGCGCTCGCCGGAAGTTATCCGCACGGTGAAGCATTCGAACTGGCCGTTTCTACTACAGCTTCTCTGCTAGACTATGGCAGCAGGGAACGCATGGGGATGGGATTGTTAACCTTGGCTGATAAGTCATCCTTCATGCCTCCAAGTGAAAGTCTGATTGAACGGCAGAAGATGATGCATCATCTCGTGGATATCCAGGATAACGGAAAGGATGCTACCTTGTTACCTGGAGTTGAGAAATTAGCCCGTCAGTTTCCGCAGGGAGCCTATTTTGTTGTCATCTCTCCACAAAAAGATGAAAAGATTCTCGAGTTGCTTCGCTGGGCAGATACACGTGGCATGACCCCATGTCACATTCTGATTGATTCAACGGAATCTCGCCAAAGTAAGGAATGGAATGCCATGCTGCGTGGCAGGGGCACAAGATCATTCAGTGTTGCTCACCTGCAGGAACTTCCAACGGTTATGGGGGGAGGTTCGGTATGAATGCCATAAGAAATGAAAGTTTGGGATTGAAAAGATCCTGGTATCATGCGGCATCCTTGCTCTGGATATTTCTCATTGCGTTGCAATGGATATCGTTCACCCAGGAGTCATGGTATACCGAGACGACTTCGCTGGTGCTGTGGACTCTGGCAGCTGTTAGTATTTTGGAGGTCATTCTTCCCTTTAAAATGCTGTATCGAACGATAACCAAGGCCGTTGTTCTCTTATATATTTTGCACAAAACGTTGATTGATTACATGGTTTACATCCCTTACGGGACGTTAACAGAGCGTATGGAGCAATTTATCTTGCACATGCCTCCGTACATCTGGTTTACCTTGTGTGCATGGGTGATGTTAGAAGCTGCGCTTCGCCTTGTAAACTCAACCCGCCGCATCCTTGTGTTCCTGGGAATTAATATCATATCTCTAGGCATTCTGGATTCCTTTACTCAAATTCCACTCTGGGTTGAGATTGCCTGGGTGATGTTTGCAGGTATGGGTTGGCTCGTATGTCAGCACTTCCGTAATTATCAGCTTCAGTATCCGCAGGGCTGGAAACGAATGATTCGGTATCCTTATAAAATACTGGCGAATATTGCTATCATTTTCTCATTAATTATTGTTGCCAGTGTGAACATGCCGGAAATTCCGCCAACCTTGACCGATCCTTACACCGCTTGGCGAAATTACACGGGAACATCTTCAAGTCAATCCGGGAACGGAGTACTGGATATCCCTACAGCAACGGAGTCAGGATACAGCCGTGAGGATAGTCAGCTTGGCGGTGGGTTTAACTTTGATTACACGCCAGTCATGTCCATTACGACCAGTGATCGAAGTTACTGGCGGGGTGAAACGCGTTCTGAATATACAGGCACGGGCTGGGATGAGCCTGGACGTGCTTCAATGGAGAATGTGTCAGCCAGTCAAACGCTGGAAAATGAAGAGGCTGGTAAAGTAAATACGAAAAAAGTCACACAGAAAGTAACGATGTTGAATGACACGGTATATCCCATTTTATTTGGTGCATACTCCATATCACAAGTGAGCTCTGTGAATGGTGAAGAAAGAGCGGATCGTATGCTTTGGAATACAGAGCGGGCGGAGTTGCACGTGGTCACATCGCGTCAGCAGCCGCAGTATCCCAAAAACTATACGGTTGTATCCGAAGTGCCGATTATCGTAGAAGATGAGCTTCGTACCAAATCAGCAGATACTCTGTATACAAGCAATCCGGCAGACGACAAGTATTTGCAATTGCCTTCCCGATTCCCTGAAAGGGTAAAGGATCTCGCGGCCGAGGTTACAGCGTCCGCAAAAACACCGTATGAAAAAGTAGCATTACTGCAAGACTATTTACAACAAAACTTCAACTACACCAACAATCCGGATCTGTCCCGGAAAGTGAGCAATGATTTTGTTGAAGGGTTCTTGTTTGATATTCGTGAAGGGTATTGTGATTACTTTTCCACCGCGCTTGTGATGATGGCAAGGGCGGAAGGCATCCCAGCCCGATGGGTAAAGGGTTATGCACCCGGACAGATGTCGCTGAACTCGGACATGCAGGCTCCACGGCAGCCAGGTGCACCCATTGAAACGACTTACACCGTCACGAATGCAGATGCACATTCGTGGGCAGAAGTGTATTTTGGCGAGTACGGATGGATTCCGGTTGAAGCAACACCGGGATTTGATATGCCGTTACTGACCGAAGCACCAGAAGTTCAGCCGGCGGATCAGCCAGAAGATCAACCAGAGGAAGAACCGGTTCAAGAAGAAGAGCAAGCACCTGCTCCTGAGCAGACTACAGCTGCGATTCCAACTTTTGTGATCTGGATTGCAGTTGCTGTTATCGTACTGTGGGTTGCTTATATGTTCTGGCGCAACCGCCTTTCACTGCGATTTTTGCTGCTTCGACTGCGGACAGGCAGACCGCTGACACCTGAACAGAAGGTGCTGGCTGAGACAGAACGCTGGATTCGTTATGCAAGAAGACGAGGTCTGACGCGCAGTGGGGACGAAACGCTTCGTGAGTCCGTAACCCGCTGGAGTCAGCTAATCCCATCTGCTCAAGGCACATTGGAAGAGTTGCTTATGAAATTTGAACAGACCCGCTACAGTCCGGCAACCGTAACCGCCGATGATTGGAAAGTTGTCTATCAGGCAGCTTTGAAGTTGCGGAAAGAACTGAAAGCGGAACGGGCATAGGTAATGCCCGTCCCGTTTTTCCTTTTTTTAACGTGATAAAGGGTGTTTTCATTTTCAGGAAAGACAGATTTGTGATATAGTGTGTCGTATGAAACTGAGGTGACTTCTTTGTTTAAAATGTTAATGCCCAAGCTGCGTGTAGACACGGTTTTTGATATTGATTTGGAAGAACTGTACGCTCAAGGGTATCGTGGAATCATAACTGACCTGGATAATACGCTTGTTGGAGCCAAAGCACCTGATGCTACACCAGAATTGATCGAATGGTTCGCGCGTGTAAAAGAGGTGGGATTCAAGCTGATGATTGTGTCCAATAACAATCTGAATCGGGTTTCCCTGTTTGCGACTCCGCTGGATATCCAGTTTGTGCATAGTGCACGCAAACCATCGAATGTACCGTTTCGTAAAGCAATGAAAATGATGGAGCTTACTCCCGAAAAAACGATTGTTGTAGGGGATCAGATGCTTACCGATGTTTATGGAGGGAACAGGCTTGGACTCTATACCGTTCTGGTGCTGCCGATTTCCATCGGGGATGAGGGCTTTATGACCCGCTTTAATCGGAGAGTGGAACGGATTGCTCTATCGAATTTGCGTAAGAAAGGCTTATGGCTTGAGGAGGAAAAGAAGAAATGACAGAACCGCATAACGGCAATATTGCCGTAAGATGCAGTGGATGCGGCGTGAATTTACAAACGGAAAATCCTGATTTGCCCGGATATCTTCCAGAAAAAGCACTTGACCGTGAGCCGGTCATCTGCCAGCGCTGTTTCCGTATCAAAAATTATAATGAGTCATCATCTGTTACGGTGGATCAGGACGAGTTTCTGGCTCTGCTCAGCAAAATCGGGGATAAGGATGCGCTTGTCATTCATATCGTTGATTTGTTTGATTTTGATGGCAGTATTATCTCCGGATTGCAACGCTTTGTTGGCAACAATCCGGTACTGCTTGCTGTGAACAAAACGGACTTGCTTCCTAAAGTTACTAACTGGAACAAAGTTCGGAACTGGGTGCAAAAGCAAGCCAAGGAACAGGGCCTGCGGACAGTAGATGTTGTGCTCTGCAGTGCGAAGCAAAACCAAGGGTTTGACCGTCTGCTTGAGCTCGTAGGCACGTACCGTGGAGATCGGGATGTGTACGTTGTCGGTGGAACCAATGTCGGTAAATCGACACTGATTAACCGTTTGATTCGAGACTACAGCGATCTGGAACAAGAATTGACGACCTCTCGTTATCCGGGAACGACACTGGATATGGTGAACATTCCCCTGGACGACGGAAAATATATTATTGACACGCCGGGAATTGTGTATCCATGGCGCTTCAGCGAAATTGTATCGCGCCAGGATCTTGCAGCGATCATGCCGGAGAAACCGCTTAAACCTGCTGTATATCAATTGAATTCCGGTCAGACTCTGTTCTTTGGGGGAATGGCTCGGTTTGATTTTATTGAAGGGGATCGCCAATCGTTTACTTGTTTCATCAGCACTGCTTTGAACATCCACCGGACGAAACTGGAGCGGGCAGATGATTTATACCGTGATCACTTGGGTGAGTTGCTGGCTCCGCCAACACGTGAGTACGCGGCCGAGATGCCGGAATGGACGAGACATGAATTCCGAATCAAGCGTGGAAGTCAGTCGGATGTATTCATCTCTGGTCTGGGCTGGATCAAGGTTAACGGAGATAACGGTGCCCTGGTGGCTGTCCATGTTCCAAAAGGCATTCGGGTACAGATTCGTCCTTCCCTGATCTAATTTGGGTACAATCTTTACATTCGAACAACGGATCAGATCGGAGGCGTATCGATGTCAGCAGAAAATAAGTTCAAATCTTCACTTCCTGTACTGCTGGGTGTAATGGGGGACCCGATTGCTCATTCCAAATCCCCGGCCATGCATAATGCTGCTTTGCAAGCAACCGGTGTGCACGGAATGTACATGCCGCTGCATGTGCACCCTGATCAGCTTGAAGCTGCTATTCGTGGCATTGTTGCTTTGGGCTATCGTGGTGTTAATGTCACGATTCCACATAAGGAGCAGGTGATGCAATACCTCGATGTGATTGATGACAGTGCTCGCTTAATTGGAGCAGTAAATACGATCGTGAACGAAAATGGCAAGCTGACAGGGTACAATACCGACGGAATTGGATATGTGCGCTCGTTGAAAGAAGAGGCTGTTCCTCAGCTTGCAGGGAAACGGATTGCTGTTCTTGGTGCAGGCGGCGCGGCAAGAGGTGTGATCTATGCGCTTGCACTCGAAAAGCCTGAACAGATCAGCATTCTGAACCGCACGGCTGACAGAGCACTAGCTCTTGCTGCGGATTTGCGAGGTCATGGTCTGGGAGACATCTCCGGCAACGGGATGCAGGATGCTCAAACTGTACTCGCAACGGCAGATATCGTTATCAATACGACAGCAGCGGGCATGCACCCACATGTGGATGATGTGCCAGTTGATCCTGCATGGATCCGGGAAGGGGCAGCTGTCAGCGATCTGATATACAACCCGCTAGAGACACGTCTGCTTCGTGAGTCCCGTTTGCGCGGATGCACCGTGCATGGCGGACTAGGGATGTTTGTTTATCAAGGAGCGGTCGCATTTGAACACTGGCTTGGCATCCCTGCCCCTGTCGACACGATGCGACGTGCAGTACTGGATAGTTTTGAAAAATAATAATTGAACGGCCAGGCCCTGAATCAGCCTCGTGCTATGTGCAGAGCCTGCTCAACATAAGGAGTATGAAGTATTCATGTTAACTGGTAAACAAAAGCGCTTTTTGCGGTCACAAGCACATCATCTGACCCCTGTGTTTCAAATTGGTAAAGGGGGCACGAATGAGCATTTGTTCCGTCACATCGAAGAGGCAATTGAGAAGCGCGAACTGATGAAAGTTCAAGTGCTAAACAATAACCTTGATGATAAAAATGAAATTGCTGCAGAAATAGCTCGCGAAACAGGCAGTGAACTTGTGCAAGTGATTGGTAGCACCATTATCTTGTACAAAGAATCACGCGACAATAAACAAATCGAACTTCCAAGATAAGGAGCGTGGCGCGGGTGAAGATCGGCATCATGGGCGGTACGTTTGATCCGATCCACATGGGGCATCTGCTGGCAGCGGAAGCGGCAAGGGATTCGCATGCACTGGATGAAATCTGGTTTATGCCGTCCCATGTCCCGCCTCACAAACCCAGTGCAGGTGCGACGGGGAAACAACGTCTGGAAATGACCGAGGCGGCTGTGAAGCAAGCTCCTCAGTATGAAGTACTAGGCATCGAAATGGAACTTGGCGGCGTATCCTATACAATTGACACTATGCGTGAATTATGGAGCCGCTTCCCTGAGCATGAATTTTATTTTATCATTGGGGCGGATATGGTGAACTACCTTCCCAAATGGGAAGAGATTGAAGAGCTGGCGTCCAAAATGACCTTCATCGGTGTTGGACGTCCGGGCTTCCAGCTACATCTGGACGATTTACCGGATGCATTGCAGGGACGGGTTCTGCTGGCCGAGATGCCGCTTGTTGATATTTCATCCACAGCTATTCGCAGACGACTTGCGAGTGGACATTCGGTGCGGTTTATGATCCCCGATGCAGTTCATCAATATATTGTAAGGAGCGGTTTATATGGCACTAAGCCGTGAGGGGTTAATCGAGGCTGTCTCTGCACAGATGCCGGCCAAGCGCTGGAAACATACGCAGGGTGTTATGGAATCAGCCGTTGTCTTAGCTGAAAAGTATGGTGCTGATCCGGCAAAAGCGGATATAGCGGCGATTTTACATGACGTGGCCAAATATTGGCCGGTAGCTGAGATGGAAGCAGTTATTCGTGATAACGGATTAAATATAGAACTTTTACATCATGATAAACAGCTTTGGCATTCGGAAGTGGGTGCCTTTGTAGCTGAACGGGATTATGGTGTGTCCGATTCCGAAATTATTAACGCCATTCGGTGGCATACTTCTGGTAGGGTAGGGATGAGTCTGCTGGACAAAGTGGTATGCCTTGCCGATTATATTGAGCCGGGACGTGATTTCCCGGGAGTAGAGTACATTCGCGAGCAGGCACAGCGCAGTCTGGAGGAAGGTCTGATAGCAGGGTTTGATTCGACGATCAGCCTATTGCTCTCCCAGCGCCGTGTCATCTACCCGCTTACGGTGCTCTCACGTAATGACTTGATTGCACAATTATAGATTATGGAGGTTGGTTCATGACAGTATCATCGAAAGAACTTATGAATATGGTGGTTGCCGCCGCTGACGATAAAAAGGCATCAAACATCGTGGCGCTTGACCTGAACAATATTTCACTGGTCGCTGATTATTTTGTGATCTGCCACGGTAACTCGGATACACAGGTACAGGCGATTGCTACAGAGATTCGCAAACAGGCGCATACAGCTGGTGTAACCATTAAAGGTATAGAAGGTATGGACTCTGCACGCTGGGTGCTGATGGATCTTGGTGACGTCGTGGTTCACGTATTCCACCGCGATGAGCGTGAGTATTACAATATCGAGCGTCTCTGGTCTGACGCCAAAGTGGTGGAAACGGTATGAGTTTGATCGCAGGAACAGTCGTCTCACTGCCGGTTTCACGTGAAGTGTCACCGTTTGGCTACTTTTTGACGACAGGATCGGAAGATGTATTGCTTCACTATACCGAGCTGACTCGGGATATCAAGATCGGTGAAACGCTGGAGGTTTTTGTATTCTTTGATACAGAAGACCGCCTTGCTGTTACAATGAAAAAACCTTACCTCACACTTGGTGAAATGGCTAAACTGGTCGTAGCTGATGTGCATCCGCGCCTCGGCTGCTTCCTGGAAATGGGTCTTGGTCGCCAGTTGTTGCTTCCAATCCGTGAGTTGCCTGAACTTGAAGAACTGCGTCCCCAAGTTGGGGATGAAGTATTCGTAATCATGGAGCATGACAAGCAAGGACGTCTGCGTGCCAAATTGGCCGGAGAACGTGAACTTGCTCCGCTTGCCTTCCACGCTCCGACAACATGGGTGAATGAGTGGGTTGAAGCTTTGGTGTACAAGCCACTTCAGATGGGTACGTTTGTCCTCGTAGATGGCGGTGTGCTTGGTTTTGGAGCGATTGGCATGATCCATTCCTCGGAGCGCAGCCATATGTTGCGTTTGGGTGAAAAGGTGAAGTGCCGGGTTACGCTGGTGCGTGAAGACGGCCGTGTAAACCTGGCGATGACGCAGCGTAAAGAAGTCGGACGTAACGAAGACGCAGACAAGTTGCTCGCATTTATGAAAGAGCGCCCTATGGGCGGCATGCCGTATTCCGATGCGACACCTCCGGATATTATCAAACAACGTTTTGGCATCAGTAAATCTGCGTTCAAACGTGCTCTCGGTAAGCTGATGAAAGATGGATTGGTGGTACAGAAGGAAAACTGGACATACCTGTCCGAATCTGTGCCAAAACCACAGCAGGAAGAGTAGACACAGGCGAGGCGCAGCCGAGTACAGGTTGAAATATTGCATGTTTCATTGAGCCGATACTTTATGCAGCGGTTTAAGTAAGGCAGGGCCAGGCTGGGTAAACACCGGAAGCCCTGCTTTTTGTTTGAGTTTTGATCCAATCCGACGAGGAAAATGATATTGAAAGTGCGGTGCCGACATGTCTTACCGGAAATTTGCCTACGTTTACGATGAATTAATGGAAGATATGCCTTATCCGGACTGGATAAGGTTTGCAAGAACTGCCTGGGAACAGCATGGCATGCCCAAAAGTGTGGCCGAGCTTGGCTGTGGAACGGGATCAATTACGATTCCGCTGGTGAACTCTGGCTTTGAAGTGACGGGTATTGACCTCTCCGCAGATATGTTATCTGTTGCACGTAGCAAAATGGAAGCGACACCGAAGGGGCACCGTTTGTACCGGGAAGGCAGTGTACGCTGGATACAGCAGGATATGCGTGATTGGAGAGTGCCTGAACCTGTAGACTCGGTCATTTCGTTCTGCGATTGTGTGAACTATTTGCTGGAATCAGAAGATGTCATTCGAACATTCGAGCGGACGTATGAAATGCTGAAGCCGGGAGGTACATTTCTGTTTGATGTACACCATCCCAATACATTGATTCGGTATGACGAGGAACAGCCTTTTGTATTAGATGAACGCTCGGTCTCATATATCTGGACGTGTGATTTCGATCAGGAGCGGTGTGAGATTGAGCATCATCTGAGCATTTTTTCTAGATTGGATGATGGCAACAGGGATACGTATCAGCGATTTGAGGAGATTCATATGCAACGGGCTTATGATCCAGAATGGATGAAGCTTGAATTAAGCAAAGCGGGCTTCCGTGATGTGAAGGTATATGCAGACTTTGAGTGGAAAGAAGCTGAAGATCACGCGCAGCGTTTGTTCTACGTAGCTGTAAAATGAATGCTTAATGAGATATAAATAGCGATGCTTAACTAATTTAAATTAATTCGGATAAGAAACTGTCCTTGTGCAACGCGTAAGTATGTTGCTAGAGGCAGTTTTTTTTGAACAGATATGATAAAAAGTATTGCCGCTTGGAGCAAAGAGAGACATAATGAATGGAAAAAGGAAAACGTTTTCTAAACGAGCGAACCACATTCCAATCACAGGGGGATTTGTAGAGATGGAAAGTACATATAAAACGAGATTGTCCAAAGAACAGCTGGATCAGATCATTAAGCATCACCTTGCTGTATCGATTCAAGATTACGAGGAAATGATTGATGGCTGGGCCAACCATGCTTATAAAATTTTGCTTGATGATGGACGGAAAGTTGTTCTTAAAATTGCACCTGCGGCTACGACCAATCTAATGCGTTGTGAACAGGATTTAATGACGGCCGAAGTGGAAGCACTCAAGCATGTTGCTGAGTTGAAGGATGTCCCTGTGCCTCTGGTACTGGCATACGATGCTTCATTAATCATGGCCCCCGCCCAGTATTTCATTATGGAGTTTATGTCTGGGATTCCATACAACCAGGTGAAAGCACAGTTTACTGCCGAAGATCAGGAAGCGGTTGAACAGCAGTTAGGCTGGTATAACCAGCGAATCAACGAGATTAAGGGGGAGAGGTTTGGTTATTTTTCCGGAAAGGACAGACAACGTGCGACGTGGAGAGAAGCTTTCTTGATGCTCATGGATGATATGCTTGCGGATGGTGAAGAGGCGGGAGTTGACATCGGCATTGATTACAATGAGCTGAGACGTTTAATTGATGAGAAATCAGATGCACTGGATGAGGTGACAGAACCTTCCCTGATCAGCTGGGATCTATGGGATGGCAATGTGCTGGTCCAGGATAAACAAATTACGGCAATTATAGATTTTGAACGCTCGCTATGGGGCGATCCGCTCATGGAGCATTATTTCAGTCATTTTAACTATACTCCGGGTTTTCTCAAAGGATATGGACGTGAGGTTGAGACGGATCATGAGCGGAAGCGCAGAGGTTTGTACGATTTGTATTTTGATCTTGCGCTACGGATTGAATGCGATTACCGTCTGTATGATAACAATGAGCATATCGACTGGACGATTCGTAATTTGCATGAAGGCATTGAACGGTTTAGAAAAATGTGAGTAAGGCCAGTTGGCATGTGATGGGCAATACAGTCTGACTTGTGAGAAAGAGATTGTGACATGTCATATTGACTTTGAGCTTGCATTTTTATATAATGCTTCCTATATTGTATACATATTTCGATGATAAGGATCAGTAGCAGGTGCTGTACATGACAGAGAGTCGGCGGTTGGTGCAAGCCGATTGACAGTATTTTGCGAACTCGCCTTGGAGAAATGCGGTGATTACAAAGTTCTATGCCTTGTGGGAAGAACCGGAAATCCGCATCGGTTAACCGCCGTTACAGGTCTAAAGGGAGTGGATGACGAAGCACGTTCGTCCGCTAACTAGGGTGGTACCACGGGAATTCAACCTCTCGTCCCTAGCGCTGCAAACGCTACGGGATGCTGAGGTTTTTTTGTTGTTATCAAGCGCATATAACCTGAAGGAGGAATTATAGATGAGTGAGAATCATCAGCCGAAGCACGGCTATCAGCCGCAAGTGATGGAGAAAAGTTGGCAGCAATATTGGGATGAAAACAAAACGTTTAAAACAGGAGAAGACCCGTCCAAACCGAAGTTTTATGCACTGGATATGTTCCCATATCCGTCCGGTTCAGGACTGCACGTAGGTCACCCGGAAGGATATACTGCAACGGATATCGTATCCCGTTACAAACGGATGCGTGGATACAATGTGCTGCACCCAATGGGCTGGGACGCTTTCGGTCTGCCAGCAGAGCAGCACGCACTGGATACGGGGGAGCACCCGCGTCATATCACATTCCGCAACATTGACAATTTCCGTCGTCAGATCAAATCTCTCGGATTCTCATATGACTGGGATCGTGAGATCAGTACAACAGACCCTGAATATTACAAATGGACACAGTGGATCTTTATTCAGCTGTACAATAAAGGTTTGGCCTATGTCGATGAAGTGCCGGTGAACTGGTGTGAAGCATTGGGCACGGTTCTGGCGAACGAAGAGGTTATTGACGGTAAGAGTGAACGTGGCGGACACCCGGTTGTACGTAAACCGATGCGTCAATGGGTACTGAAAATTACGGAATACGCGGAGCGTTTGCTGGAAGATCTGGAAGAGCTGGACTGGTCGGAAAGCATCAAGGATATGCAGCGTAACTGGATTGGCAAATCGACCGGGGCTGAAGTGGTTTTTGCCATCGAAGGCCGTGAAGAAGTGATCAAAGTATTCACAACCCGTGCAGACACATTGTTCGGTGCAAGCTTTGCTGTTCTGGCTCCAGAACATGAATTGGTTGACGCGATTACGTCCGAAGAACAACGCGGGGCAGTGAAAGCTTATCAGGAGCAGGCTGCGCGTAAGACTGATCTGGAACGTACAGACTTGGCCAAAGACAAAACAGGTGTGTTCACAGGTGCATACGCGATCAATCCGGTCAACGGAGCGAAGCTGCCGATCTGGATTGCTGACTATGTACTGGCTGGTTACGGAACAGGAGCTGTTATGGCTGTTCCGGGTCACGATGCACGTGACTGGGAATTTGCGAATCAGTTCGATCTGAATATCATTGAAGTCATTACCGGCGGAGATGTTACAAAAGAGGCGTATACAGGTGACGGCGCACATGTGAACTCCGATTTCCTGAACGGTTTGAACAATGAAGAAGCCGCGGCGAAAATGATCGCTTGGCTCGAAGAGAACGGCAAAGGACAAGGAAAAACAACGTACCGTCTGCGCGACTGGCTGTTCAGCCGTCAACGTTATTGGGGAGAGCCGATTCCGATTCTGCATCTGGAAGACGGGACGATGAAGACTGTACCAGAAGATCAATTGCCATTGCTGCTGCCTGACATCGACCAGATCAAACCTTCAGGCACAGGTGAATCACCGCTGGCAAACGTAACGGATTGGGTAAATACGGTTGATCCGGAAACAGGCATGAAAGCTCGCCGCGAAACCAACACGATGCCACAATGGGCCGGAAGTTGCTGGTATTACCTGCGGTTTATTGATCCACACAATGACAAGGAACTGATCTCACGGGAAAAGCAACAGCAATGGCTGCCAGTTGACCTGTATATCGGTGGAGCAGAACATGCAGTACTGCACTTGTTGTATGCTCGTTTCTGGCACAAAGTGCTGTATGATCTGGGTGTCGTACACACAAAAGAGCCGTTCCATAAACTGGTTAACCAAGGTATGATTCTGGGAACGAACAATGAAAAAATGAGTAAATCTCGGGGAAATGTCATCAATCCAGATGAGATTGTGAACGAATTCGGTGCAGATACACTGCGTCTCTATGAAATGTTTATGGGCCCTCTGGAAGCGACTAAACCTTGGAACGCAAACGGGGTAGAGGGAATGCACCGTTTCCTGTCACGCGTATGGCGCCTGTTCATTAACGAAGATACTGGTGCGATCAATGAGAAAATTACGGCTGAAGGTGGAACCGATGAGTTCAAACGGACAGCACACAAAACGATCAAAAAAGTCACAGAAGACCTGGAGCATCTGCGCTTCAACACGGCGATCAGCCAATTGATGATCTTCATCAACGACGCGTACAAAGCAGAGACGCTGCCTCGCGAAGCGATGGAGAACTTCGTTCAATTGCTGTCACCTTTGGCACCGCATATGGCAGAGGAACTGTGGAGTCGTCTTGGACATGAAGGCGGAATCTCTTACGTAGCTTGGCCTGAATACGATGAGTCCATGACTGTGGATGCAGAAGTGGAAATCGTGGTTCAAGTGAATGGCAAAATTGTAACTCGTGCGACCATTGCGAAGGATCTAGATGCACAGGGAATGCAGGATTACACCATGGAACTTGCACCTGTGAAACAGGCACTGGAAGGCAAGACTATTCGCAAAGTCATTGCCGTTCCAGGCAAACTGGTTAATATTGTTGCCGGTTAATCTCGCTGGCACGGAATACCTCATCCAGTTTGACTAAATCTTCATCGTATTTTTCATGTGTCGTATGGATCAGGCTGTCAAATACGCCATCCAGGTTGTTTCTCAGTAGTGCAAGTGCCTGAGCGGTAATTCCGCCAGGTACAGCGACACGAGCTTGAAGCTCTTGTGGAGTATAACCTCCCTCGGTGAGCAGCTTGCCTGTTCCTAGAAGCATCTCACCGGCAAGGGCACAAGCGTCCGCACGCTTGATACCTGTCAGTCGAACAGCACTTTCAATCCATTGCTCCAAAAAGAAGGATATGAATGCGGGGCCACAGCTGGAGAAATCAGATGTGATTCGGGTGCAGGCTTCATCCACTTGATATGGTTTGCCGATATGACTCATCAGGCCTTCGAGCAGAGAGCGATCTTCGGCAGTCATGCGTTCACCATGGATGAATAGGCTTGCTCCGCTGCCAACCTGATGTGTAACACTGGGGATAACCTTGGAGACTTTGCAAGGAAGTGAAGATTCCAGATGGCGCAGCTGCACGGGGCTGGTGATCGAGACAATTATGTGATTGGAATTCACAACAGGCAGGATATCATCAATGACATGTCTGAATTCCAGCGGTTTCACGCACAGGAAGATGATGTTGCTACGAATGACTGTTTCCCGATTGCTCTGTGATTCATGCAGCCCTGGGTAGCGGAGGGAAAGCTGACGTACTTTGGATGGAGTTCGATTGCTTGCTGCAATCTGACGGGGTTCGAGTGCACCGGATTGGATCAGGGCATAGATCAACAGACTGCCCATGCTGCCGGTTCCGATAAATCCAACCTTCATTGGTTCAGGCCTCCTTTCATGCTTTACGGTAATGGCGCAGTATCTTCCCTCTATTGTATGCGGGGGACTCTGGTTCACATGACATGAAAATATGTAATTTATGTACGCCATAGCATTAAACGGTTCGGAAGCACCGCCCGTGTTCGAAATGATCTCTATTTTGAATAAGAGGGAGTGTGCGGAAGATGAGATGGAACAAAGTGTTGTCCATTGCTGCGGCAGTGGTTGGATGTATACTGATATTATGGTCGGGCAAAAGTGAACAGCCACCTAGCGGCTGGGAACCGATGCAGCTCGGCTCCAATCAGCCGACAAGTGAGCAGAATTCTTCTGCTATACAGTCGGCTGCTTTGGTTACCGAGTATTCAGCTGATGTTGCGCCTAAAGGTGATGGGAACGAGCGGCAATCGGACGATGTTGCTTCAGCACAGGATTCGAAGATTCAGGAGCCTAATGTTGCTCCTACTGTGTCAAGCAATCAAGGCAATCCACCGGCTCAGCCAGAGACCCAGTTAAATGAAAGCCGTTCATCTGTATCTGAAACAGCATCTAAACCGGCTGACAAAACAACCAGTGAGACGGCAGATCACGGTAAGATCGATGTGAATACGGCATCTGTCACCAAACTCACGGAGCTTCCGGGGATTGGACAGAAGAAAGCTCAAGCTATTGTGGATTATCGCAATGCACATGGTCCTTTTACCAAAGTTAGTGATCTTACCAAGGTGAAGGGCATAGGCATGAAGATGCTGGAGAAGATGGCTCCGTATGTACAGATTCGCTAAAAGTTCAGCATAATAGTAATAGCTTCAAGGCGGGAGGAGAAAACGGCATGAGTGCAATAGAGCTTCGCAAGGACTGGGATACGTATTTTATGGACATTGCTTATATGGTATCGACACGTTCCCGTTGTCCGCGCCGGCATGTAGGAGCTGTGCTGGTTCAAGGGAAAAAGCTGCTGGGTACTGCCTATAACGGAGCACCGATGGGAGTAGCGGATTGCTCCGAGGAAGGTTGCATGATATCGGAAGAATATGAACTTGTAGTCACGGACGGCCAGGAGGAAATGGTTAAAAAGCAACGCTGTATTCGTACCATTCATGCGGAGCAGAACTTGCTTTTATTCACGGATCGCATTGACCGCGAAGGTTCCTCTGTGTATGTAACCGATGAGCCTTGCTGGACATGTGCCAACATGCTGGCGAACAGTGGCGTTACGGAGATTGTATTTCATCGCTCATATCCCAAAGATACGAGCAAAGTAAAAAATATGATGCAGCAGAAAGGCATTTCGTTCCGCAAACTGGACAATTACCAGCCTCCACGGGAGACGATGATGACTGTAAGTAACTAATAAGAGCTCGTTAGAACAGGTTAGAGCACGTTAGTAGATAGTAGTACATTGTTAGTACATGTTAGGGCGGGGAAGTCTGCTTTTTCAAAATAACTTTCATACGTATGGGGAAGAACCTCTGGCAGGCCTGAATAGGCTTCCGGGGGTTTTTTGTGTATTTATTGCCTTGGAGATGAGCAGAAGGGAGAGGGACGGAATGAAAGGCAGACCATTGCTTCGCTTTACAATCTTTTGGTTGTGCGGTAGCAGCATGGCGTGTTTATTGACGGGATGGGCTTTATTTTGGGGAATAGTCGGGGCGATGGCATGTCTTCCACTCTTATTTCGATTCATGAATATTCGCGGGTGGTCGATTCTTCTTTTAGTTATTGCTTTTGCAGGTGGTTTAATACAATGGGAATGGAATGATTCTCGTAATTACAGTACATTGCCAGCATATTTACATAGCTCTACGTATGAAATTGATGGGTTAGATGCTCTGATTGAAGGGGAACTTGTAACGGATGTGCAGGTGGATGGGGATCGGGCAGGTTTTGAGATGCAGCTTTCTTCTCTGAGGCTGTACGAAGAGATAGATAAGGAGGTAGAGAATAAAGTTTCTTCGCCAGATACATCCTTGCAATCTTTAAAGTCACAAGTGTCCTCAGACAAAATGAATGAACGAGTCATTGTGCAAGTCCGATTAATGGAAGAGCAGGAACAGCATATAGCAGCATCTTGGAAGCGAGGGGATAAGCTGAAATTGTCGGGCTCGATAGTTCTTCCTGGTGAAGCCAGAAATTTTGGGGGATTTGACTATCGCAGCTATCTAAAGACGCAGTATATCCATTGGATGGTCAAAGTGAAGGGGGCTAGTTCGGTTAATGCTTCGTCTCCTGAAGGGATGGGGAAAATAAACATCCTACGGTGGACAGATTCGGTAAGAAAACTGCTTGGTTCGGCGGTAGATCGGTTGTTTCCTGAGCCACATGCCGGTTATATGAAAGGCCTGATCATCGGAATGGCGAAGGATATTAACCCCGATACGTATGGTCAATTCTCTCAGCTCGGATTAACTCATATCCTCGCCATCTCAGGTACACATGTTGCAGTGTATGTGACTTCATTGCTCATGCTCTTATCATGGCTGAGACTAACAAGAGAGACAGCTCTAACGATTGTGCTGGTTCTCGTGCCAGCATATGTACTGCTCTCGGGTGGTTCTCCATCGGTCATTCGGGCAGGCATCATGTCTATGATTGGTCTGTATATGGCAAAGCGTGGATTTGCCAGAGATGGAATCCAGATTATCAGTGCGGCGGCTATGCTGATGCTTTGGTGGAATCCCTATTTCTTATTAAATGTCAGTTTTCAACTCTCTTTTCTGGTGACGGCGGGACTGATGATTTACATGCCGCTTATCAACAGATTGTTTGACAAGTGGCCCAAATCCTTAGCGGCTACAGCTTCAGTTACGGTGACAGCGCAGCTGATTTCTTTTCCAGTGACGATTCTGTACTTCAACCAGTTCTCGTTGCTGTCTTTTGCAGCCAACTTTTTGCTGGTGTCTTTGATTAGTGCTGTAGTGCTTCCCTTAGGTACGGTTGCGATGATTCTATCCTTTGTGTGGTTTCCGCTTGCGAAACTTCTGGCATGGATTGCAATTCAATTGAACAAGCTCATCTTTCTTTGCGTGGAATGGATGAACAGTTTGCCAGGTTTTGTGATGATCTGGCCGACACCGTCCTTGTTATGGATTGCAGCTTATTATGTGATTCTGTATGTGTTACTATATTTGCTTCATCAGCGGAGCGGCGGTGACATGCCAAAACATATTCATGTTGCAGAAGAGGATACAGCGCCGCTTAATCTGTCAGCAGGAGGTGCTGTACAAAAGGGAGCTACACTGGCACTTGGCTTTCATTCTTCACGGTCTGTTGAGGCTAAATCACTTAACACAGCGCAAGCGAACGATCGCTTGCAACTTCCAGCGCCCCATGCCTTGCATACTCAAAAAGTAGCTTCAACTCAAGGATCGCTCTCTACTCTCGGCGCCAGTATCGCCTGGCCTGAGTATGCAAGCGCATTTACATCTAGAGGTGCGGCCTTCTATAGCGAAGTACGCATGAGCCAAGCGAAGCGATGGTTATGTGGTGTGCTTGCGGTCAGTTTTGCGGCAGGATTATGGTGGGCATATCAGACGCCGCGTCCAGCGGGAACAGGTGTAGTACAATTTTTGGACATTGGTCAAGGCGACAGTACTTTGATTACAACACCAGGAGGCAAACATATCCTTGTAGATGGCGGAGGTACGGTTAACTTTGGTGGCAGCGAACACTCGTGGAAAACGAGGCGTGACCCGTATGAGGTGGGAGCTAAGGTTGTTGTTCCTTTATTGAAAAAGAGAGGTATTCACCAGCTTGATGCGGTCATTGTGACTCATGCCGATCAGGATCATGCCGGTGGCCTACAGGCTGTACTGGAGCAAATTCCAGTTAGACGCTTTGTGTTTAACGGAACGACGAGTGGAAAAAAGAAATTTGATCAGCTGCTGGATACAGCGATACAACGCCAAATTCCGCTATTCGCTATTCATCAGGGCATGACATATAAGCCCGATTCAGAAACGGCTTTATATTTTATCTCACCAGAGCGGAGTGGACGGGCTATTCCATCAGGAGATGTGCCTGTTCTTGAGAATCAGAACGGTGAGTCGGTCGTTTTTTTGCTAGAGATGGCGGGCTCGTCAATGCTATTTACCGGAGATATGGATGCGGCAACGGAACAGAATGTGTTGTATGACATTCAGGATGGTTCGCTGGCAACCTCTTTTGGGCAGGTCGTTCAAAAATCGGGGGGAACTGTTCCGAGTAGTGATACGAATATAGTTGTGCCTGAATGGATGGGGAGTCTAGCTGACAATGGCAGAGATCATAGTTCTTCAGTGGTGGCCTTACCACGACTACGATCACATCTATCCTTAGATGTACTTAAGGTTGCCCACCATGGCAGCAAAACATCATCCTCAGAAGCATGGCTTCAATATTGGAATGCTAAAGCTGCACTGATCTCTGCAGGTGTAAACAATACCTATGGTCATCCCAACCCAGACGTAATGAAACGTTTGGAAGCAGTAGGTTCCCAGATTTTTCGGACGGACCAGATGGGTGAGGTACAGATGAGCGTGAAAGATGGGGAAATAAGTGTGCGGTATAAGCTGGCTCCGAGATAAGAGTGAATCATAAAGCTTGAAGGATACCTTGAAGGAAATTTGGTTATTTTTGCCGAATAGTATTAGGCTTGGCTTAGGAGGGGTCAAATGAAGAATTTAGTTTACTAGATACATAGAGAGAAGGGAACGTATAGAAATGCTGCCATTCAAAAAAGCACGAGTTAGAACGTTTACATTGTGGATCGGGATTCTGGTTCTTAGTGTTCTGGTGGGGATACCTGGAGCATTTGCTTCGTCTGAGTCGAATCGTTCTATTCATTCTGTTCTTGACCGAAATAACAATCTGCTAAATGATGGAACCCTTTGGTCAAAAGGAAGTATTGCTGGAGTGTGGACACAAAATCGAAATTTAATCGGAATCTCAGGATCATATAATGGAGTTATTTTTGGTTGGACTGCGGATGATCAAGTGATCATGTGGGATATGGATAATGCTCATTTGCCAACAACCAAACAATTCAAAGGAGTTAAGAAGGTATATGGTAATGGATGGGTTCAGCTTCAGGATGGGGGCCTGTATAAGTTCAGAGATCAGGAGAAAGTTCTGGATTCTGCTCTAGATGTAAGTTCCTATTCATATGGAAGTGACATCACCGACACCATTTTGTCTTCATCAGGTGATATATATTATTCAAAATATAGTAAAATTCGAAAAGCTGGAAATGTAGCTAACGCTACCGCAATCGCAGCAAATAGTGTTTATGCAGCAGTATTAAAAGATGACAACTCGGTAGTTATTGTCAATATGCTGTATCAGGAAGAGCAAATTACGATTGCGAGTGATGTCCAATCCTTGATCTGGTGGGGAAACAAGTATAAACTACTCGTGGTGAAAAAGGATGGAACAGTCTGGAGCTATGACCGGAATGACAATTACAAGGGTGAGCAGTTACCGGGACTAAACAATGTATCCAGAATGGTGTATGCACTTGATCTGGACGAATTATATGCACAGTTACAGGACGGCTCGTGGGCTGCATATCATAGTGGGAAGTTAACTTCTCTATCGGCACCGACTCTGAATCAAGTAACGCTTACGGCATCAACCAAGGAAGCTAATATCGGGGATACAGTCACACTTACTGTTCAGGAGAATTATAGTAACGGGTTCAAAACAAAACGTGCGCCTTTGCCTGGTGAAATTACGTTGGAACAGTCGCAAGTAGCTCTGATTCTGCCAGAAGGCAAGCTGAAAGCAACAGGCATGGGAACTACAAAAGTGATGCTGAAAATAGGGGATAAGTCTTCCGATACACAACTGACCGTTAACTCTCAACAGAAATTGACAGGAGCTGAACTATTAAACGGAAATGTGTATTTGCCTGTACAATCTGTCTTCAAAATGCTAGGAGCCAAAATCGATGTTCAGGGAGTTCATTTCAAGATACAGATGGGAAATGACCTTATCACACTGACAAAAGGAAGTGCAGTAGCAGATTTCAACGATAAAGCGATCACAATGAAAGGTAAGGTGCAGACCATTAACGGGCAGACCGTATTTCCTGCGGAACTGTTAAAACAAGTGGCACGTATACAGGTGAATTGGGATGCTGAGTTGAAACAAGCCAAAGTGTTCGTTGGAAATTCTGCTATTGTGGTGGAGTCGAAGTATACGCTTGCTTTGATTAAGAAAAAAGAGTTAGGGAATCTGAGCCGGTTCATTGGCAAGTCCTACTGGATTAACAGTGATACAAGCTTAGGGCAACGCTTTAGTAAAGTCACTATCACCGATATTAAAATTGAAAAAGGGAAGTATAATGAACGAAGTTACTCCATTGTTTTCCGTAATACCAAGGGTAAAACCGTTATTGCTTATGCAGGCGGTGTTTCATCGAGTGTAACGGAGATGCTGGCGGATTCAGATCAATTCTTTTCTTACGATCCATATAAAAAATACAACTGGTCTTCATCTACATGGAAGAAAATCATTGCGGGTGAAGTAGCTCTAGGGATGAATACTACACAAGCGCGTCTGGCATGGGGAGATCCAAACAGTATTACGCAAGAATCAAGCTCAAAAGGCAAGATTGAAGTTTGGGTTTATGCAAGTTCTGAAGGAGTCAGAGCTTTAGGATTCCTCAGTGGAAAGTTGATGGCCATTTATTGATTTCTTTATAATCTAGCTCGTTTTTTATAACAACTACCAATATAACACAAGAAAAAGCCCTGTTCTCCATAACTCTCTTCAAAAGAGAATTAAGGGAAAGGGCTTTTTCATATCCGTTCTAATCACTGAATATAAATGTAAATATTGAATTACTCCACGCCGTCTTTGAAATGTTTATTCCAATGTTTGTCGCCTTTGTGAAGAATGTCTTCAACGGTTTTTTCGAGTGTCGCCAGTAGTTGTGCTCTGACATCCAGTACCGTTTCTCTGTACAAGCGTTCTTCCGATCCGACGATTTTATCGCCGTATAACGCCTGTGCAGCTACGTATTTACGATGCTCTTCGACCAGAGTATCGATGGATTCCAAAGCATGTTCTACAAAGTGGGAAATGCTTTGATATTCCTTTGGCATTTGTTCTTTTAATTGTTGAATTTTCGCTAGAGCTGGCATGCTCATCACCTCGTCTTATGAATGTAAATTTACAATACACCATTTTCATGAATAATGCATTAAAAAAAGCTTAAATTTGGACAAATTTCGACTTTTTTTATTTTTAGGCCTATAAAAGTACTTAACCATAATGTATGCCGTTGCATTTATTTTGAGTCGTGTAAGTAATGGAATCCGTGATCTCAGACGTTTGATGACTACGTTTGCATTTTCTGTTATTCTAAGATAAGATTCGGCGGCCCTTATACATATGCCGTTATTTTGTGATGGAAAATTAAAATATACTTAACTTTGCAACAATTTTATCGATGATTACGTCAGTAAGGTTGCAGGGAGAGGGGGATCCTTTGTGGTAGAGCCGGAACTCATCAGAGCCGCTCAATCGGGCGATCGCGACGCTCTAATTACCCTATTGCGGGAGATTGAACAGCACGTCTATCGGACCGCATATTATATTCTAAATAATGAACAGGACGCCTTGGATGCTGCGCAGGAAGCGTTGATCCGCATTTACACCAAGATTAATTCTTATGAAGAAAAAGCCCAGTTCAAAACCTGGGTGCAACGCATCGTAACGAACATCTGCATTGACAAGTTCAGAAGAACCAAGCCTTCCGTGTCCATCGATGAACACGAAATGGTTTTTCAGGATAAACAGGATGTGGAATTCGAAGTGATGTCCACTTATGTAGCCAAGGACATTCAGGATGCGATCAACAAGTTGCCAGAGCATCATCGGACCGTCATTGTTCTAAGATATTTGCAAGATTTATCCTATAACGAAATTGCGGATTGTCTCGATCTTCCGCTCAATACGGTGAAGTCTTACTTATTTAGAGCCAGACAACAGTTACAAAATCTACTACAGGAGTATCAGAAAGGTGGTGTGACAGGATGAAATGCGAAGAGGTGGTGGAATGGATGCACCGGTATCTGGATCATGATCTGGGCGAGGCGGAAACGACGCAGATGCTACAGCATGTGGCCAAGTGTCCGGAGTGCGCCGAAAATTTTAGTATGCTCAGAGCTCTATCCAGGGAACTGGAAGATTTACCGCAAGTAAGCCCTAAGTTCAGTCTGGTTGATGCGATTATGCCTCAATTGGATGCGATTGACGAAGCGCGTAAAGAACAAAGCAGTACCGTGCAAGAAATGAGTCCTGTCCCTGCGGCATTTGAGAGTCTACAGCGATCAAGCTCAAGTGAGCAAAAAGCGAAGACTAAATGGTTTAATTCAATGGTGGGACGGACGTCTATGGGTGCAGCGGCTGCGGCTGTAGTATTAGGATTTGCCATCTGGGGTTATCAGCCCGAACAGATTGAGAATGCAGATTCGATGATGATGAGCTCTGGCGCATCGCAAGATAGTAATAGTGACGAGCAACCTTCAATGAGTATGAAAGTGAATAACGATCAAGCAGACACAACCAACCAAGCTGAAGGTAGTGCGATTGCGCCTGACTCTTCAAATGATCCGGAGATGGAAGGTTCTATGCAACCGAATGCGGATCAACCTGACGAGAGCAACGGAACAGAACTGAAAACCCCAGATGCTTCAGGTGATCAAGAGTCAGCCAAACCTCCCACAGAGGGACCGGTTTCTCAAGACAATGGCAAGCAAGAGGTGAATTCAAGCCCTTCTTCTGACTCTGCCAATACGCAGAAGAGCATGGAACCAAAACAGGGAACGGAGCAGAAAAAGCCGGACACAAGTGAAGGTGATGTTTCCACTCCTAATGACAAGGGAAGAAGCGCGTCCGATTCAAACGATCAGTTAGACGAGACATTTTCGGCTCAAACGATCATTCCAAATCAGGATAACCCAGCTCAAGGCAGTGAAACTGACAATGCAGGAACTGGAACGGAATCGGGTGCTGCTGGAGGTCAGCAGGGACTGATGGCTCCTGAACAGGGAATCACTGCAGCGACTGGAGCAAAGGAATGGAAATCACCTGATGGTTCTTATGTTGTTATGTTGCTTGGTGACCAGTTAAGTATTTATGCGAAATCTGCGAATGATCCGGATGTTCTGAATCTAATTGAGCAACGGAGTGTAGAAGGTACGTTAAAGTCGGGAAGTTGGTCCAAAGACAGCCAGCAGTTTAATTATGAAATGGACAAAGACGGAGCGACCACAAAGGATACCTTCAAAGTTGGTATCTCATCTAATGTGTCACCTGCGAAATAGTTCTGTGTATATGGTTCCTGCAAGGCATGTAGAGAGAACCTTTTTCTATGAACAAGCATATACTGGATATAACTAAAGAACGTCCTATCTCTGATCCAACAACTGACGTCGTATGACCGCACGCCAGCTATTTCTAGAATGGCTGTGCTTGCGTTTATATAGATGCAGAACAGTGGACCTTTATCCATACATGGATGAAGGTCCCTTTGTTGTCTTGTGTATTTTCTGGTAGGATAAAAGGGATAAGGAGGAACGGTGAATGGACGTAAAAAGCGCAACAAAGGCAATACGCAGCGGGGAAACTGCGCCAATCTATGTGCTGTATGGAACGGAGAAGTACCAGATACAGCAGTTCACAGAGATGTTAAAAACGCATGTTATTGAAGAGGAGCATCGGGATTTTGCGGTTATTCCATATGATCTCTCCGAAACACCGATTGAGGCTGTTGTGGAAGAAGCAGAAACAGTTCCTTTTCTTGTTCCACGCAAATTGATTATTGTAAGGGACACAAGCTTGTTTACGGCGGGAAAGGAATCCAAAATAGAGCATCAGGTAGATCGCTTGATTACATATATGGATAACCCTGCTGACTACAGCACGATCGTTTTTTTAGCGCAAGGGGACAAGCTGGATGAACGGAAGAAGCTGGTGAAAGCAGCCAAGAAACAGGCGGTTGTTCTCGCCTTTGCACCGCTAAGTGGAGAAGAATTGATCCAATGGATTGTTAAACTTGCAAAACAGAGAGAGGTGACCTTTGAAGCTGGGGCAGCAGATACGCTAGTCAGTTATGCTGGAACAGGACTACAGGGGCTATCTGCCGAAGTAGATAAGCTTTGTTTGTTTGCTGGAAACGGAGGAACAATTCGCCGTGCAGATATTGAGTCACTGGTGGCTCGTAGCACGGAACAGAACGTATTTGCACTTGTGGAGGAACTAGCCAACCTGAGATTGGAAAAAGCACTTTCACTCTTTTATGAACTTTTGAAGCAACGCGAAGAACCGATCAAGATTGCAGCGCTGATTGCGCGGCAGTTCCGCATTATGATTCAAGTGAAGGAACTCGGGCAACAAAGTTACTCGCAGCAGCAGATTGCCAGTCAACTTGGCTTGCATCCGTATGCTATCAAAATTGCCGGGGAACAGGCTCGAAAATTTGAAGCTGACCGTCTACGGAAGATTCTGAGTCATTTGAGTGAGCTGGATTATCAGATGAAAACAGGAGCAGTGGATAAGGTGCTTGGCTTGGAGTTATTTTTGTTAAGACTTGGAGCATAGCCGTAGGCAAGAGCAAAAAAAACAACCTGAACGTTCTCCGCATGTTGATATTTCAACATAAGATCAGAGAGATTCAGGTTGTTTTTTTATGGTATGTTCTTTTTACTTGGCGGAACAGATGCTAAAAAATCCTGAAAGCCCATGCTGTTCAGGATTTTTCCATTGGTTCGTATAAGTAACGCTTCTTACGCTTGTGCGGAAAGAGCGTTCAGTTTTTTCGCCAAGCGAGACTTTTTGCGTGCAGCTGCATTTTTGTGAACCAGACCTTTAGTTACAGCCTTGTCCAGCTTTTTGGAAGCAGCTTGAATCGCAGCTTTAGCAGTTTCAACTTCGTTGCTTACCAGAGCAGCATCAGCAGCTTTAACAGCTGTGCGGAGTGCAGACTTCTGAGAAGCGTTGAGTGCGCGGCGCTTGTCGCTCGTTTTTACGCGTTTAACAGCGGATTTGATGTTTGGCATTACATTCACCTCCTGTAAGGCATTCGCATGAATACAAACGTTTCACAACTTAAAATATTCTATCACGCTAGCATATAAATTGCAACAGATTTTGCATCGTTGTTTGGCATGTTGCATAAAGCCCGCCTTTTTCCCACACAATATGCTCAAATGCAATAAGGGAGGCAGGGACACAGATGACACTGGATTTGCAAAATTATACCGTACGCACGGATTTGGCTATCGACTCCAAAGAAATGGCACAAGGCAGTCAGAGACAGACGATCCCCGGATTACGTGAGGATGTTGATAAGAAAGACGGCATTACGATCACACGGATTGATGTGTTGAATGATGAAGCAGCGAAAGCCATAGGGCGTGTAAAAGGCCACTATGTCACACTCGAGGTGCCTTCCCTTCGCAACGGAGATACTGAACTACAGGAACGGGTGGCCGCCGAATTTACACGAGAAATGGAAGCGTTTATGACCAAGGCGGGCATTGGCAAAGATTCCAAGGTACTGATTGTGGGTCTCGGCAACTTGAATGTCACTCCAGATTCTCTTGGTCCGTTGGTTGTAGAGAATCTGATGGTGACCCGGCAGTATTTTGAATTGGTACCCGATCAGGTTGCGCCTGGATATCGTGAGGTCAGTGCTATTGCTCCGGGTGTGCTTGGTACAACGGGGATTGAGTCGAGTGACATCGTGCAGGGCATTGTTGAGCGTACCCGTCCTGATGCCATTATCGCCATTGATGCGCTTGCTTCCCGCTCTCTTGAACGGGTGAATACAACGATTCAAGTGGCCGATATCGGGATTCATCCTGGCTCTGGTATTGGTAACAAACGTCGTGGATTAACGAAGGAAATTCTGGGTGTTCCTTGCATTGCCATCGGTGTGCCAACGGTATGTTATGCTTCGACCATCGTGAACAACGTCATCGAAATGATGCGTTCTCACTTTCGCCAGGAAACCGATCAGACCAAACAAATTATGGGCATGCTCGATGACATCGGTGAAGAGGATCGTTTGAGTCTGGTTAAAGAAGTGCTTGAACCGCTTGGACATGATCTGATCGTTACCCCGAAGGAAATTGATGAGTTCATTGAAGGCATCGCCAATGTCATTGCAACCGGACTTAATGCGGCTCTTCACGAAGCGGTAAATCCAGATAACGTTGCGGCTTACACGCACTAGAGCGTATCCCCTAATATGGAACGAGAAAGAAGGTCCGAATCTATCGGACTTTCTTTTTTTGTTCACTTTATCTTTCTACTTCCTGTTCTATCAAATTGCACACGCTCATAGAGTTGAAGTATAAGAGTTGTTCTGCAAGGGAAGGAGACATAAGAATGAACAAGATATTGGCATGGAACATTGGCAAGTGGAAAAAAAGATGTCTGCACGTGCTGGCCATGGGCCGTACACTGTTGCTGCTTATGATCATATCTGCCCTCTTTTTTGTTGCACTCGGGCTTGGAGGCATGGCGGAGAAACGGTTGAATAGTTCCCCTGTTTCTTCGATGAAGGGATTTGCAGGTTCAGTCTCAAGCCGCTTTTTTGTGGACATGTTGGGTATGGAAGTGCCTCATCTTACCCAGAAGGAACAGAACACTGCGATTTCCGGTGAAAATCTAACTTCTTTTGTGTTTCAATTGCTCACCAATGTGAATCCTCAAGATCCCAAAAGTTTAATCGCACGAGAAATGCCAGGCATGGGTGCAAATCAGCCCGTTCTGCTTAGGCCAGGCTCTGGCAATACCAAGGCAGAAGCACCTGAGGATTATCAGCCAGGCCCAGGCCTGACAGAAACAGCCTCATCAGGTGAAGGTAAGCCAGGAAGTGAGCTGCATGTCCCTCCGGGTCAGGATGATCCAAACGTTTCCGGTGAGGATGATCCGGGAAAGGGTGCCGTAGATGAAGATCCACCAGCAAAAGGGAATGGGCAAGACAAGGGGAATCCGGCCATTACTAAAAAATCCGTCCTTATCTATCACTCTCACCCGCGTGAAGGATATAATCCACTGCTAGGCACGGATAGCGACAACCCATCTTCCGGCAAACCGACAGGTAATGTTTTTCAAGTGGGAACCTATCTATCGGATAGCTTGGAGAAGCTGGGTGTGGGTGTAGAGCATGCGAAGGAAGATTATCAAACTAAAATCAAAGATTACAATTGGAACTTTTCCTATAAATATTCCAGACAGACCGTCAAAGCGGCGCTTGCTCAGAATGACGACCTGACATATCTAATTGATATTCACCGCGATTCCCAGCGGCACAAAAAAACGACAACAACGATCGGTGATCAGAGTTACGCCAAGGTATATTTTATCATCGGGCATGAGAACCCAAATTGGCGTAAAAATGAAGCCTTTGCTGCAAAAATTCACAAAAAGCTGGAAGCGAAGTACCCGGGGGTATCCCGAGGAGTGTGGGGGAAGAATGGCGGAGGAGGCAACAATGGGGAATATAATCAGACGCTTTCCCCGAACAGCATTCTCATCGAAATCGGTGGCATTGACAATACGGCAGCTGAGCTGAAACGAACATCCAAAATTCTGGCGGATATGATCGCGGAAGTATATTGGAACGAGCAAAACGTAGATAAAGCAAGTGCAAAACCGGTATCCAAGGGCGGATAAATGAAGGAAAGATTCGGAAAACTTTCGTAGCGATTGCAGAAGTGTAATGAAACGATGATCTATTCGATTAGCTATCTATAGAAGAAGGGAGATCTGCGAGATGTCCAGATTTGGCAAAAAACTGCTGTCTGTCAGTGTGCTTATGTTACTT
This sequence comes from Paenibacillus amylolyticus, assembly GCF_003719335.1. Lineage (GTDB taxonomy): Bacteria > Bacillota > Bacilli > Paenibacillales > Paenibacillaceae > Paenibacillus > Paenibacillus amylolyticus_D. Next base: position 564,266 of record NZ_RIAS01000001.1, on the reverse strand, counting down.
GGTGTCCTGCTTGGCATGCAGCTGGCGGGCAGTGGTTTTCAGCATAACAGTCCTGTGAAAAGTGTCCCTGCAGTGGCGACCACAGAAACCGCACCCGAGGAAAATAAACCTGTACCCGCCGAGCCTGTGCAGCCCGAGGTTAAAAAGCCGTTCGTTCCTGTCCAGACCCCAAGCCAGGTGCTTGGGGCAGATCAGCAGAAAGCTCCGGTGGATGTTCTGGCGGAAAAAACGGCTGGCTTGCTACAAAACTTGTCAAACAGCGGCATCAAGTGGGTTGTCTCTCTTTTTGGCGGAGTAGATGAATAGAAGCAGATGGAATAAAGGAAAACTAATCCTTCGAGGCACTCATCCAGTGCACTTTATTATAAAGTTAAACCATCATGGGATTGATGCACCTTGCAGCAACTGTTATAATGAAGTGATTGACACTAGGCTGTTTCTGGGGGTAAGGAATGACTGACATTCGGGAAAGACAACGTAAAATTCGTAACTTTTCAATTATTGCACATATAGATCACGGTAAATCAACACTTGCGGACCGGATCTTGGAGTACACAGGTGCGCTGACATCACGTGAAATGCAGGAACAAGTACTGGATCAGATGGATCTGGAACGCGAACGCGGAATCACGATTAAACTGCAAGCGGTTGCCCTGAATTACAAGGCAGATGACGGTGAAGAGTATCTACTGAACCTCATTGATACACCAGGACACGTAGACTTTACGTACGAGGTATCACGTAGTCTTGCTGCATGTGAAGGGGCGTTGCTTGTCGTTGACGCGGCTCAAGGGATCGAAGCGCAAACACTGGCTAACGTATATCTTGCGCTGGACAACAATTTGGAGATTTTGCCGGTTATCAACAAAATCGACTTGCCAAGTGCCGATCCGGAACGGGTGAAGCAGGAAGTTGAAGATGTTATCGGACTGGATACCAGCAATGCTGTATTGGCTTCGGCCAAAGCGGGCATCGGGATCAAAGAGATTTTGGAGCAAGTGGTACAGAGTGTGCCCGCACCTGTGGGTGATCCGGATCAACCGCTTAAAGCGCTGATTTTTGACTCGCATTACGACCCTTACAAAGGGGTTATCGTGTATGTGCGTGTTATTGACGGTAAAATCAAGGCGGGTTCCAAAATCAAAATGATGGCCACAAACAAATCGTTTGAAGTGATCGAAGTGGGAGCGTTCAAGCCGCGCATGACCATTGTGGACGAGCTGAACGTCGGGGATGTAGGATTCATCGTTGCGGGTATCCGTCACGTCGGCGATACACAAGTCGGGGATACGGTTACTGACGCGAAAAATCCGACGCTTGAACCACTACCTGGATATCGTAAAATCAATCCAATGGTATATTGCGGTCTGTATCCGATCGAAACATCGGACTATGTGGATCTGCGTGAAGCATTGGAAAAGCTGCAGCTGAACGATGCATCACTCAGCTTTGAGCCGGAGACTTCCAGTGCACTGGGCTTTGGATTCCGTTGCGGATTCCTGGGACTGTTGCATATGGACGTTATTCAGGAGCGGATTGAGCGTGAGTTCAACATTCCGCTGATCACAACGGCTCCAAGCGTAATTTACCATGTAACGCTAACTAACGGCGAGCAGATTCAAATCGATAACCCATCCAACTATCCAGAGGTAGGACGGATTGATTACGTTGAAGAGCCTTATGTGAAGGCTTCAATCATCGTGCCTAATGATTACGTGGGAACCGTTATGGAACTGTGCCAAAATAAACGCGGCGAATTTATCAATATGGAATATATGGACACAACACGGGTTACGATTACATATCAGATCCCGTTGTCTGAGATCGTATATGACTTCTTCGACCAGTTGAAATCAAGCACTAAAGGTTATGCTTCGTTTGACTATGAGTTGTCCGGTTACCGCCAGTCGAATCTGGTGAAAATGGATATCCTGCTTAACGGCGAACAAGTCGATGCCTTGTCCTTCATCGTTCACAGAGATCGTGCATACAATCGCGGCCGTATCATCTGTGAGAAACTGCGCGAACTGATTCCGCGGCAAATGTTTGAAGTACCGATTCAAGCATCCGTTGGAACCAAGGTTGTGGCTCGTGAAACGGTCAAAGCGATGCGCAAAAACGTACTTGCCAAGTGTTACGGCGGTGACATCTCGCGGAAACGGAAACTGCTTGAGAAGCAGAAGGAAGGTAAGAAGCGGATGAAACAGGTGGGTAACGTTGAGGTGCCACAAGAGGCATTTATGGCGGTACTAAAAATTGATGATTAAAAATGCATTTTTAGGTACAGCACAGATTGTGTGTATTAAAAATGCATTCTAATAATTTAATTTTGGGTACAGCACAGAGTGTGCGTATCGAAATTGAATTAACATTTTAGCTGAAAGGGAAGCCAACTGGCTTTCCTTTTTTCAAATCAAGGGGGACTTACCGTGACACTTGCAGCACACAACCAGAAAACAGGTGCGCCCCAAGCGGTGTACCTTCACATTCCATTTTGTACCAATAAATGTTTTTACTGTGACTTTAACTCTTATGTTTTGAAGGATCAGCCCGTTATGCAATACTTGGAGGCGCTGGAACGGGAGATGGAACATACCGTCAAGGCGAATCCGCCAGGTGAAATTAAAACGATCTTTGTCGGCGGCGGAACACCAACCGCGTTGAAACCGGACGAGATGGCATATTTCCTGCGGTCGGTCAAAACCTATTTCCCGAATTGGGCAGAGGATATTGAATTTTCGATGGAAGCCAACCCGGGAACGACGGATGCCGAAAAGCTGGCCGCGATGAAAGAGGGCGGTGTTAACCGGGTCAGCTTTGGCGTTCAGGCTTTTCAGAATGATCTGCTGACAGGCATTGGTCGGATTCATAATACAGATGATGTATACCGAAGCTTGGAAAATGCACGCAAGGCGGGACTGGATAACCTGTCGATTGATCTGATGTTTGGACTGCCAAACCAGACGGTGGAGATGTTGAACGAGAGCATCGACAAGGCGCTGGAGCTGGATCTGAAGCATTATTCGATCTACAGCCTGAAGGTAGAAGAGAACACCCTTTTCCATACCCTGTATCAAAAAAATCAACTGCCTCTTCCGCATGAGGATGATGAGTTGCAAATGTATCTTCTATTAATGAAGCGCATGAAAGAAGCAGGTTATGAACAGTATGAGATCAGTAACTTTGCCAAGCCTGGCTTCGAGAGCCGTCATAATATCACTTATTGGCGTAATGAGGATTATTACGGACTCGGTGCGGGTGCACACGGATACGTAGGCCGTGAACGCCATATGAACATTAAGGGAATTAATCCTTATGTGGAAGCCTCACGTGCGGGACTGCCTCGTTTGGATCATTTTGAGATTGGCCGTGCGGAAGCGATGGAGGATTATCTAATGGTAGGACTCCGTATGCTGGAGGGCGCTTCATCTTCCAGATTCCATGATCAGTTCGGGGAATCCATGGAGGATGTATTTGCGAAGCCGCTGGGCAAAATGTTGCATGCAGGATTGCTTGAGCGGACAGCAGACGGCTTTAAACTGAGTGAACAAGGTATTCTGTTCGGCAATGACGTTTTTGCCGAGTTTATCGGCTCTATATCGCTAAATTCGTAGCTTGAAATTCTATACGCTCTGTTGTATATTTATTCATATTGTTTTACAGGGCGTGTCAATTTAAACAACTACGAAGCTAGCTTTCCTCGGAAAGCGTCGTTATAGGAGGAGAGCTGGATGTCGGTTATATGCAGGAAAGCTGTACCGGAAGATGTTGAACCACTGTTTGAAATGATTAAGGGATATGCAGAGCGTGGGATCATGCTTCCGCGTTCACGGGAAGTACTGCATCGGCAGCTGGAGCATTTTATTGTGGCTGAGGTGGATGGAGTGGTCGTAGGCTGCGGTTCGTTATGTCGTCTGGGCAATGATCTGGTGGAAGTAAGATCGCTGGGCATTTCAGAGGGGTATAAAGGGCTGGGCATCGGATCCCGTCTACTTGACCGGCTTGTAGAAGAGGCGGAGAGACAACAGATTCCAAAGGTGATGGCTCTCACGTATGAAGTTTCCTTTTTTCTGAAAAATGGCTTTGCTGTTGTGGAAAAAGAAATCTTCCCTGAGAAAGTATGGACGGACTGCGTTCATTGCAGCAAGCAGGATTGCTGTGACGAGATTGCGGTTCTGAAAGAACTGAATGTGTCAGCGTAGTTATACGCTTATATGAATAAAAATATAAAGATCACAACCCAGAAAACCTATGGTTTTCAAAGGGCTTGTGGTCTTTTTTTGTGCATCGTTTTTTTCATATACTTTTCACACACTTATTCCATTATTCTCACACATCCTCTTGTTAAGATGAACTTACATAAGCGATCTGCAAAAACTTCACAGTGGAACAGTTGAAGAGCAAGGATAAAGATAAGGTTTTCAACGTACCCAGCAGGAAATATGCAGATAGCTCAATCTTAAGAATGAGGTGACCGATGATGAAAAAATGGACAAAACATGTAGCAGCTTTGGTAACAGCGATGAGTGTAATTGGTGGAGCCGGCAGTGCTTTTGCCGCAACGCCTGTTGTAAATTCCGTAAAACCGTCTGAAACACAAAAGGCTGGAGCGTCCGCTAACTCAACGAGCAAACCTACGACAAAATCAACAACGACTCCAGCAACCAAATCCACTGTAGCGCCTACAAAAACGACAGGAGCTAAAACTACTCCTTCCAAAACAACAGCTACAACGAAGAAGGAAACAACAACTCACAAAGCTAACACAGTAACGCATAAAGCCAAAAAGACTGCGCATAAAGCAAAAGTGACGAAGCATAAAGCAAAAAAGGCTGTACACAAATCAAAAGTAACTCACAAAGCAAAAAGAGCTTCTCATAAAACAACAGCAATGCATCACAAGGGCAGAAAAACGGCTCATAAAGCGAAACAGGCAGCACACAAAGCTTCCGCAACAGCAAAGGCTACTGCACATCAAGAAAAACAAACAGCACACAAAGCGAAAAAAACCGCTCACAAAATCGCAGCACACAAAGCAACAGCTAAAAAAGCAGTGGGAACCAAAACGCCAGTAGCTAAAACGACTGTAAACAAAACAACTACAACAAAAACAGGAGTGAAAAAAACAACAACTGCAACAACTGCAACAACTCCAAAAACAACAGCCGTAACTACGCACAAAACACCAGCTGCAACAGCACACAAAACAACAACGGCTACAACACACAAAGCAACATCTGCTACGAAAGCGCCGGCTACAACCAAAGTGACAAACAAAAACGAGGCAGCAAAATCAAGCTCATCCCATAAATAAGTATAAAGCCGTTGATGCATCTTCGCTCTACCTGTTCAGAACAACGATTTATTGTATCAGTGAGATGTGAATGACAAAGGCTTACAGACGGAGTTCTCTATAGGGAATCTCCGTCTTTGCTATCTTAAGCAGGAGTTGGGAAGCGCGTATTGGGTGTGTTCATGGGAAGTTTTGAAATTCGTGCACAGACTCTGTTACATTAATAGTGACATATCTAATAACAAACATATCAGAAGTGATATATTCATGAATGAGGTGAATGCCAATGCCGCATATTTTTGTAGTGGATGATGATCCATATATTCTACAACTCATTACAGGTTACTTGAAAAAGGAACAATATGAAGTGACCTCCTTTGCGCACGGCAGAGAGCTGGTCGGGGAAGTTCGCTCGAAAAAGCCAGATTGTTTGATTCTCGATATTATGATGCCCGGGGTTGATGGGCTTACGCTCTTGACAGAACTGAGAACGTTCACTGAAATTCCGATTATTATGGTATCGGCACGGGGGGAGGAAATCGATCGTTTAAATGGTTTGGAACTGGGGTGTAACGATTTTTTGAGCAAACCTTTCAATCCGCGTGAATTGGTTGCGAGAGTAAAAGGCATGCTTCGTTTGATACACAGCAGTCGCTTATCACAAGGCATTGAACTAAAAGAAACGGATCGGCATCAGCCGAAGGAAGGGTCCTATTTTAGTATAGGCGACGTGCAGATTTCAGAAGAATTCCGACGTGTCAATGTTAGAGGAGAAGAATTGGGGCTAACCGGAAGGGAATACGAGCTTTTGTTATTTCTTTCCCAACACCTGGATCGTCCTTTCAGCCGGGAACAGTTAATTCAGCAAGTCTGGAATTATGATTTTTACGGTGAAGTGCGTGTAGTGGATGATCTCGTGAAACGGATTCGTAAAAAGCTTGCGCAGGTTCAAGCAACACTGACCATTGATACCGTGTGGGGGTTCGGCTATAAAGCAGCTGTACATACACGATGAAGACGATACGCAGCAAAATGCTGCTCGCTTTGTTTGCAAGTATGTTGGTTACTGTGGCGTTTACGGTTCTGTTTTTTATCCATCTTTTTGATGATATTTTGCTCAATCAGGTCAAAGAGCAATTAAATGGCCAAACGAAGAAAGCTGTTAAAATCATTCGTGTAGATGACCTGGAGGATCTGGACAATGACAGTTTCCGCTTCTTTATTAAGGACATCCTTTTTTATGCCGACTATTTTGTAATTGATGGAGACGACAAGATCGTGGCTTCGAGTAGTGCAGGACGTGTGGGGATGAAGCTGCAAGGATTTCCAGGTACACACGAAGGGTATATGATTTTGAATGGAAAAAAGGTACTGTACAGTGAGGCGGAGCTGTCACATAAACAGTTTCGGGTAATTTTGTATTCTCCGCTATCATCACTTAGGGCGATGTATATTCCGTTGTTTCGGACAACCCTTCTGTCGATTGCTGCAAGTTTCGTCGTTATCCTGTTGATTGGTTTATTCGCCGTGTGGCGAACGGTACAGCCACTCAATCGCTTGAAAGAGGCTGTTAACAAATATGAACCAAACATGCCTGACAGAGATCAATTCCTACAGGCTGACCATACAGAAATCGGCGAATTGATTCAGACCTTTCAATTAATGAGTAACAGAATCGATGACCATCACCGCCATCAGCTGGAGTTTTTGCAAAATGTATCACATGAACTTAAGACACCATTGATGTCCATTCAGGGTTACGTGTATGCGATTCAGGATCAGGTCGTATCCACGGATCAGGGGCTTGAAATTATTGCTGCCCAGTCGCAGCGTCTCATTGATATGGTTGGAAAGCTGATTCAGCTCTCCAGACTGGAAACTGTGGATGAGGAATGGCCTGTGGCAGTTATTGACCTGAAAAACATGGCCGAAGAAGCAGTGTATCTGCTCATGCCAACTGCGTTTCAGCGAGGAATACATTTGACAGCGGAAGCAAATTCGTTCATGGTGGAAACAGCAGGGGAGCAATTGTTTCAGATTCTGCTGAATTTGCTGCAAAATGCTGTGCGCCATACCGAAACGCAAGTGAAATTGACATTGGAACTCTCTGCCGATGATCACGCAGACTGGATTTTTCATGTTGATGATGATGGGCCAGGCTTGAATGAGCATGACAGGCAGCATATTTTCCGTCGTTTTTATACGGGAAATAATGGGGTGACAGGACTGGGACTAACGATTAGCAAGCAACTGGCAGCACGTCTCCATGCAGATTTGGTGTATAGTGATTCACCGCTAGGTGGAGCACGTTTCAGTCTGAGACATTATCCTGCCGAGCGAGAAATCCAGCATCAAGGTTCATAATATACGTTATAAGGTAAGGTTATTGGCCTATACTATAAATAGATGATCCCATTCCGCAAACTCACTTGACAATGATCATGTCAGTTTGGTATTTTTGTATTACCGATTAGCACTCATCTAACTGGAGTGCTAACGACATGGGGCAGTACAGTGTCAGAAGGAGGGAATACTCACCATGTTAACAGAGCGTCAACGAATGATTCTGAACGCTATAGTGGATGACTATATCCGTTCAGCTGAGCCCGTAGGGTCCCGAAGCATTTCCAAAAGAGGAGATGTTGGATATAGTCCGGCAACGATTCGTAATGAAATGGCCGACCTCGAAGAGATGGGGTTTCTCGAACAGCCGCATACTTCAGCTGGACGCATTCCTTCTCATAAGGGTTATCGATATTATGTCGACCATTTGGTTCCCTGGAATCAGGTGGAGCCGCAGGAATTGGACGATTTAAAGTCATTTTTCGCGGAGAAGCTTAATGTGATGGAACAGGTTATTCAGCATGCTTCCAACATTTTGTCTCATATGACCAATTATACTTCGATTTTGCTTGGACCAGAGGTGTTTCATACATCACTGCGTCACTTCCAGTTGCTTCCGCTGAATGAGAATGAAGCTGTAGCTATTATAGTGACGAACACCGGTCAAGTGGAGAACAAGACGGTTCAGATTCCACCCGAAATCTCGGTTGCCGAGATGGAGAATGTCGTTCGTCTGTTAAATACCAAGTTGGTAGGCGTACCGATTTACAAGTTGAAATCACGTCTTTATACTGAGCTCGGTCAGGAAATGGAGCGTCATATCACGCGATATGAGGAAGTTATGCAGGTGCTCAACAACGCGTTTGACAATGAGCATGACAACCGTTTGTTCCTCAGCGGTGCTACCAATATGTTGACACAACCTGAGTTCAAAGATGTAGAGAAAGTTAAGGATATTCTCGATTTGTTAGATGAGACACCAACATTAATGAAATTGATGATGCCAGTGCCCGGCGGGCCCGGAATTCAGGTGCGAATTGGCACCGAGAATGATCATGAAGCCTTTGCGAACTGTAGCTTGATTACAGCGTCGTATTCCTTGGACGGCGAGGCACTTGGGTCCATAGGAATTTTAGGACCAACCCGCATGGATTATGCACGCGTCATCCATATTTTAAATACATTATCCCGTGACCTTACAACAATGCTGACGACTCGCTTCAAATAAGCAACGGGAATACGATTCATTCTTATAAGGAGGTGAACATCTTGAAAGAGGAGCAATCAATTACAGAAGAGCAAGAAGTAACAGCCGAGCAGGAGCCGGTCAATGAGGCTGCAGCAGCTGAAGCCCAAGCTGAGGAGATAACAGATCAGGAACAAAGTGAACTGGCACGTGTGAAAGCAGAGGCTGAGGAAACCCAGCAACGTTTTGTTCGTGCACAGGCTGACTTTGATAACTTCCGCCGTCGGACACAGAAGGAAAAAGAGGAACTTGCCAAATACGCTTCAATGAAGCTGGTCACCGAACTGGTACCGGTTATGGATAACTTTGAACGCGCTATGGCTACGGTACCGGAAGGTACGGAGACTGAATCTTTTGCCAAAGGATTTCAAATGATCTTGCGTCAATTGGAAACCGTGCTGACGAACGAAGGACTGACTGCGATGGAAACGGTTGGAAAACCGTTTAATCCTGAATTCCACCAAGCGATTATGCAAGTGGAGAGCGATGAGCATGAAGAAGGCATCGTTGTGGAAGAGGTTCAAAAAGGCTACATGCTGAAGGATAAAGTACTTCGTCCGGCAATGGTTAAAGTAAGTTCTTAATCCGAGGCTGAACAAAGGGACGAAGTTTAATATACAGCTTTTATACACATAGAGCAGATCACTTACTAACACAATAAGGCTGACAAGTGCCTATTCATTTTAAATTGTTGAGGAGGAAATTTTCCGATGAGCAAAGTAATCGGTATTGACTTAGGAACAACCAACTCATGCGTAGCCGTTATGGAAGGCGGCGAGGCTGTAGTTATTCCAAACCCGGAGGGTGCGCGTACTACTCCTTCTGTTGTAGGTTTCAAAAAAGATGGCGAGCGTGTCGTTGGTGAAACAGCAAAACGTCAAGCGATCACCAACCCGGATCGGACGATCATTTCCATTAAGCGTCACATGGGTACATCCCACAAAGAAACGATCGATAGCAAAGATTATTCTCCACAAGAGATCTCTGCAATCATCCTGCAAAAGCTGAAAGCTGATGCAGAAGCATACTTGGGCCAAACGGTAACTCAAGCGGTTATCACCGTTCCAGCTTATTTCAATGACAGTCAGCGTCAAGCGACGAAAGATGCGGGTAAAATCGCAGGTCTGGAAGTACTTCGTATCGTCAACGAGCCAACAGCAGCAGCTTTGGCATATGGTATGGAAAAATCCGAAGACCAAACCATTCTTGTATATGACCTGGGCGGCGGTACGTTCGACGTATCCATTCTGGAACTGGGTGATGGTTTCTTCGAAGTTAAAGCAACTAGTGGTGACAACCAACTGGGCGGCGATGACTTTGACCAAGTGATCATCGACTATCTCGTGAATGAATTCAAAAAAGATCAAGGCATTGATCTGAGCAAAGATAAAGCAGCGGTGCAACGTTTGAAAGATGCAGCTGAAAAAGCGAAAAAAGAGCTTTCCGGCGTATTGACTACAACGATTTCCCTGCCATTCATCACGGTTGCTGACGGCGTTCCTCAGCACTTGGAATTGAACCTCAGCCGTGCGAAATTTGAAGAACTTTCTGCTGGCCTGGTTGAGCGTACGCTCGAACCAACTCGCCGTGCGTTGAGTGATGCGGGCATGACACCTAACGATATCGACAAAATCGTATTGGTTGGTGGTTCTACACGTATTCCAGCGGTGCAAGAAGCCATCAAAAAACTGACAGGTAAAGAGCCTCACAAAGGCGTGAACCCGGACGAAGTTGTTGCACTTGGTGCAGCTGTACAAGCGGGCGTACTAACAGGTGACGTTAAAGACGTGGTATTGCTGGATGTAACTCCACTGTCCCTGGGTATTGAAACTGCAGGTGGCGTATTTACGAAAATGATCGAGCGTAATACGACGATTCCTACAAGTAAATCTCAAGTGTTCTCCACTTACGCAGACAATCAACCTAGCGTTGAGATTCACGTTCTGCAAGGTGAGCGCGAGATGGCTGCTGGCAACAAAACGCTTGGTCGCTTCATGCTGGGAGATATCCCGCCAGCCCCACGCGGTGTGCCGCAAATCGAAGTTAGCTTCGATATCGATGCCAACGGTATTGTTAACGTATCTGCAACAGACAAAGGTACAAACAAAACGCAAAAAATTACCATCACTTCTTCCAGCGGTCTGAGCGATGCTGAAGTTGAGCAAATGATGAAAGATGCTGAACTTCATGCTGAGGAAGACAGAAAACGTAAAGAACTTGTTGAAGCGAAAAACAGTGCAGACCAATTGATCTACTCTGTAGACAAAACAATTAAAGATCTTGGTGAAAAAGCAGATGCAGGCGAAGTAGAAAAAGCAAATGCTGCCAAAGAAAAATTGCAAGGCGTACTGGCTTCCGACAATCTGGAAGACATCAAAGCCGCTACAGAAGAACTGACTGAGATTGTTCAACAGTTGTCTGTTAAATTGTATGAGCAAGCTCAAGCTGATGCACAAGCGACTCAAGGTGCTGAAGAGCAACAAGGTTCTGCTAAACGTGACAACGTCGTAGACGCTGATTACGAAGTTGTAGACGAAGATAAAAAATAATTAATTCGCCATAGTCTGCGAGTTAAACATCGGTGACGTTCGGATTAAAGGGAAAGTCATAGCCGGGGCTCCCGTGCTTTGACTTTCCTTTTGTCACGATGTGCGATAAGGTGAATGTTATGGGGGTGGAAGAGTGGCTGAAAAACGTGATTATTATGAGGTGCTCGGCGTAAGCAAAAATGCAAGCGACGAGGAAATCAAAAAAGCTTACCGTAAGCTGGCCCGTCAGTATCACCCTGACGTGAACAAAGCAGCAGATGCGGAAGCCAAGTTTAAAGAAGTAAAAGAAGCTTATGATGTCGTAAGTGACAGCCAGAAGCGTGCTCAGTACGACCAATACGGTCACATCGATCCGAATCAAGGTGGATTTGGCGGTGGAGACTTTGGTGGCGGCGGCTTCGGCGACATCTTTGATATGTTCTTTGGTGGCGGTGGCGGGCGCCGTGACCCTAACGCTCCGCAGCGGGGGAACGATTTGCAGTACACCATGACGATTGAGTTCAAGGAAGCTGTATTTGGCAAGGAAACGGATATTACGATTCCGCGTACGGAAGGCTGTGACACTTGTCACGGTTCAGGTGCCAAACCAGGAACGAAACCGGAAACATGTACAGTCTGCAAAGGTAGTGGACAACAGGAAGTCGTTCAGAATACACCATTTGGTCGTATGGTCAATCGCCGCGCTTGTTCGAACTGTAGCGGTACTGGACAGATTATCAAAGAAAAATGTACAACGTGCAGCGGCAGCGGTAAAGTTCGCAAACAGCGCAAAATCAATGTTCGCATTCCAGCTGGTGTGGATGACGGTGCACAGTTGCGTATGACAGGTGAGGGTGAAGGCGGTCTGCGCGGTGGTCCTGCAGGCGACCTGTACATTGTTATTCGTGTGAAGTCTCATGACTTCTTTGAGCGCGAAGGCGATGACATTTATTGTGAAATTCCGTTGACGTTTGCCCAAGCCGCACTCGGAGACGAGATAGAAATCCCGACATTGACCGAAAAAGTGAAGCTGAAAATTCCGGCGGGTACACAAACCGGTACGTATTTCCGCCTCAAAGGCAAAGGCGTGCCACGCCTCCGCGGTATGGGACAAGGAGATCAACATGTGAAGGTTGTTGTGGTTACACCAAGTAAGCTGAATGACGAACAGAAAGATCTGCTTCGTCAAATTGCTGCACTGGATGGCGAACAAACCCATGAGCATGAGCAATCGTTCTTTGATCGAGTAAAACGCGCCTTTCGCGGCGACTGATTCATATATGAAGTAGTTATGAGAACACCTTCGATGATCTTTGATGATCGAAGGTGTTTTTCTTATGTAAATTAGGTTGCTTCGAAGTGTTCCCAAGTGTCCCCAAGTGTCCCCACATGTTAGAAATTCGGTATATTCTGGGCTCGGTTGCGGAAAGATAGCATGGCGGGACGATCTGTGAAATAGATACAGATTGACAGAATTACAGGAAGCAGGTGAAGCAAATGACGGAGAAAAATATTTTGGCCTATTTTCATAGCCCAGAGCAGGCACAGGGAGCGGTCAAAAAATTGGAGGCGCTGCGGGTGGAAGACGTGTCCATTAATCGTTTTAGCCGTTATGCGGGTGTTGGACCAAGTGGAGCCTCCTATAAACCAGGTATCTCCGGCAGTTACTCATCTTGGATACCTGATGCGATGCAAACCAATGCCAGCTCAGGCATTATGGCTGCGGCAGACCCTGCTGCAAGCGGAATGAGTGATGGCGGACAAGGCGGCCCTACAGGCAGGGATATTCTATTAACTGTCGTTGTGGATGAAGAGGTGCATCACCGAGCGATGTCGATCATTGAACAAGCCGGTGGAATGATCTGAATTTGAGCAATAAGATCATTTACACAGCAACGGAGAGGACAGAAAAGACCTGAAAAAGCGGAGCTAAAAGCTTTCTAAAAGAAAGCTACATCGGAAGCATAGGTTTCGCCTTTATCACCGGATTTTCCCCTTGAAAAAGGGAATCAAAAAATCTGGGGATAACAGCTACTCTCCAGGTTATTCTGTCATCGGAGTGTATGTGTAAATACAAAGGGAGGAAAAATGAAATGGCTAATCGACAACGACCAGGTGAAATTTTAACAAAAACTGAAAAGATGAAACGTCTTCAGTCTGCGAAAAATGAGGATGTTGAGTTCAGCGCAGAAGCGGCAGATCACGAGGATATCGAAGCTTTGCGCCGCAGTGAGGCAGCAGATCGTCGTCAAGGAAGAGAAATTCATGACTGAAGATCGCTCGGCGGTCACACTTGAGGCTGTATTTACGAGTTGGTCTGAAGCTGAATCTGCTCGCAGAGCTCTGGAGTTGCTGCATCCGAACCAGCTGCGCATCGAGAGTCTGCGTGAGCATGCAGGGACAGCTGGGTCAAATAATATTAAAGGAGAAGAGCATTTACCAACAGCTGTTGTTGGCGGCTTCAGCGGCGAGCTGAATGTACTTGCTCTAATCAGTGATGAGACCGAGATGTTATCGGGAGGACAGGTGTATGACCATTCACCAGAAGATGCAGCGCGAAGTGTAAAGCAGGGCATTTTACTGACGGTATCCGTTTCTCACGATTCTTTACCGCAAGCTGCAGAGATGATCACACAGAACGGCGGACGTTTTTATTAGTGGTGCTCACGAGAAAGATCGACAGGTACCGAAAAATGGGACAGGATATTCGAGCGGTTTGACTGCGGATATCCTGTTTTGTTTTCTTTTATGAGTATGCTTTGTGCTTCGGCTTGCATGTGTAGTACAATAGTTGGGATGTTTGAATTATTAGCAGGCAAAAGACGTTTTTAATTATTGAGGAGGCAAAACCACGTATGTTATGGCATGAACTAACAATACATACCACAGAAGAAGCTGTGGAGATGATTTCGAATTTTTTGCATGAAGCGGGTGCTGGAGGGGTGTCGATTGAAGAGTCCGGCACTTTAAATAAAAAACGGGATACGACGTATGGCGAGTTATATGACGTTCCTTTGAATGATATTCCCGAAGGTTTTGCGGTCATCAAAGGATATTACTCCGAAGGTACAGATATGGTTGCCTTACAGGCAGAAGTAAACCCGAGAATTGAAGAATTGTCCGAGTTTGGTATTGATGCCGGGGAGATTCGTTACGAAACACGTACGGTGGATGAAAATGACTGGGCAACGGCTTGGAAACAATACTTCAAACCTGTGCGCATATCCGATCGTCTGACGATCAAGCCAACGTGGGAGGAATATACGCCGGAGAGCCCAGACGAGAAAATTATTGAGCTGGACCCTGGAATGGCTTTTGGTACGGGTACACATCCAACGACAACACTCTGTTTGCGTACACTGGAAAAAGTGATTCAGGGTGGCGAGGAAATGATAGATGTGGGTACGGGTTCCGGTATTCTGTCTATCGGCGCGGTACATCTGGGTGCAAAGCATGTGCTCGCACTTGATCTTGATCCGGTTGCAGTAACAAGTGCGATAGAAAACGTGGAACTGAACAAGATGCAACAGCAGATTACGGTCAAAGAAAGTGACCTATTGTCTGTGCTTGGAAGCCAAGATCCTGCTCTTGGTGTTAAGCTGCCAGTCAAAATTATTGTAGCCAACATCTTGGCTGAAATTATTTTGCTGTTCGTTGATGATGTGTATAAAGCACTGGAGTCTGGTGGCATCTATATCGTTTCGGGCATATGGAAGAACAAGGAGCAGGTTGTACATGATGCGCTGGTGGCATCAGGATTTGAAGTTCGTGCGATCGAGCGTGAAGAGGACTGGCTAGCCTTTGAAGCCAGAAAGAGGTAGTCTATGGACTTCTTAGATCGGATTTTCCGTCTGCCGCTGGATCAACTGCCGTTCTTCCTGGTGACCATTCTGATTGCATTTACGATTCATGAATTTTCGCATGCGTATTTTGCCAACAAATTCGGTGATCCAACAGCCAAGCTGCTGGGAAGGGTCACATTAAATCCGGTGGCGCACTTTGACCTGCTCGGGGTGCTTTTGCTTGTCATTGCAGGGTTTGGGTGGGCACGTCCTGTACCTGTAAACCGTGCAAACTTTGACAAACCGAGACTCATGGGAACGATTGTTTCTGTAGTAGGTCCACTGAGCAATCTGCTGTTGGCTATTATCGGGGCAGTGATCTATGGAATATTGTTTGGATCAGGTGTACTGGGGAACATTGAAAATGAGCGGGTCGTTACAGCTGTGATGACATTTTTGCCGATGTTCAGTGTCACGAACTTTTTCTTGTTTATGTTCAATCTCATCCCGCTTCCACCACTGGACGGTTACCGTATTCTGGAAGATGTGCTGCCGCCTTCAATCAGCCGCAAGCTGCAAGGTGTGGAACAATGGTCCATCATTGTCTTCCTATTGATCTTAATTATTCCGCCATTACAGGCAGTCACAATTCAACCACTATATCTGTTTGCCAATGACATGTACAGGGATTTAGTTGGTCTCGTTATTGAATTATATCTTTAAATATAAGCTCATAAATGGTCTGTAATCGAACCGTAGTGCTGGTCATAAGCACATAAAAGTTGTATGATCATCTGTGGCGATTGGATTCTTGCCTGCTTCCAGCAGGAAGAATTCCAGTCATAACAGGAAAGAATGGGTGGACAACATATGCAGCGATATTTTGTATCTGCAGAGCAGTTCAGTGAACATGCAGTGGTGATAACAGGCGACGATGCCCGTCATATCGGCAAAGTCATGCGTGGCAAACCCGGGGACAAGCTGATTGTCAGCGACGGAAGCTCTAAAGAAGCACTGGTCGCCATCGATAGTATTGAAGCAGGGGAAGTAAAAGCGACAATCCTGGAACCGCTGGTTATGGATCGCGAAGCAAGGTTGAATGTAACGGTAGCACAAAGCTTGCCCAAAGGGGACAAGATGGAGACGGTCATTCAGAGATGTACGGAGATCGGGGCCGTATCTTTTGTACCTTTTCTATCAGAACGTACGATTGTGCAATACGACGCCAAGAAGGAAGGCAAACGTCTGGAGCGTTGGCGGAAAATCGCCAAGGAAGCTGCTGAACAGAGCCATCGTAACCGCATTCCAACCGTTGAGCAGCCGCTTTCCTGGAAAGGGCTGTTATCTTCTTTTGGGGACTACGACCTGGTATGTTATTGTTATGAAAAAGAAGACGGTAAACATCTTAGAGATGTTCTGAAGCCGTTTGTGGAGCAGCTTGCTGCTGATGCAGGGGCGAATGTGTTGATTGTTGTTGGACCTGAGGGCGGATTTTCCGAGAAGGAAACGGCTCAGGCCGATGAGGCAGGTGCGATATCGGTTGGACTGGGCAAGCGTATTTTGCGAGCTGAGACGGCTGGTATGGCTGCGCTGACTTGTGTTTTATATGAATCTGGAGAAATGGGGGGAATGTAATTATGCCATCCGTGGCGTTTTACACCTTGGGCTGCAAAGTTAACTTTTATGATACAGAAGCGATCTGGCAACTATTCAAAAACGAAGGCTACGAACAGGTAGATTTCGACGAACAGACAGCCGATGTTTATTTGATTAATACGTGTACCGTAACTAACACAGGTGACAAGAAGAGTCGTCAAATTATCCGCCGTGCTATTCGACGCAATCCGGATGCCATTGTAGCAGTAACCGGATGTTATGCACAGACATCTCCTGCCGAGATTTTGGATATTCCTGGCGTAGATTTGGTCATCGGAACCCAGGATCGGGATAAAATTTTGCCATATGTCAATGAAATTCAGGAATCGCGTCAGCCGGTAAACGCGGTGCGTAACATTATGAAAACACGTGTATTTGAGGAAATGGATGTACCGGATTTCGCGGATCGCACGCGTGCGTTCCTCAAAATTCAGGATGGTTGCAACAACTTCTGTACCTTCTGCATCATTCCGTGGTCCCGTGGTCTGTCGCGTAGCCGTGAGGCAAATAGCATTGTTCAGCAGGCACACCAGCTCGTACAAGCGGGTTACAAGGAGATTGTCCTGACAGGTATTCATACAGGCGGGTACGGAGATGACATGGAAAACTATGATCTGACCGACCTGCTGTGGGACTTGGACAAAGTGGAAGGTCTGGAGCGTATTCGCATCAGCTCGATTGAAGCAAGTCAGATTGATGATCGGATGCTGGATGTGATCAAACGTTCAGACAAACTGGTTCGTCATTTCCATATTCCGTTGCAAGCAGGAGATGACACTGTTCTGAAACGTATGCGCCGCAAATATACGACTGAAGAGTTCTATAACAAAATGTTGCGTATACGTGAGGCGATGCCAGATGTTGCGATCACAACCGATGTTATCGTTGGTTTCCCAGGCGAAACAGATGAGATGTATCGTAACGGTTACGAATTGATGCGCAAAATCGGTTTCTCGGAAATGCACGTATTCCCATACTCCAAACGTACGGGTACTCCGGCAGCACGCATGGAGGATCAAGTGGATGAGGAAATCAAAAATGCACGGGTGCATGAATTGATTGAACTGTCTGAGCAGATGCAACTGGAGTATGCTGAGAAATTCGTTGGACAAGTGCTCGAGGTTATTCCTGAAGGTGAAGCAAAAGGCCGCGAAGGCAGTGGCAAGCTGCACGGATACAGTGATAACTACATTCAACTGGTGTTTGATGGAACGCCGGATATGGTAGGCAAGGTGTGCCGCGTGAAGTTGACCGAAGCCGGTGCGAATGAAAGCCAAGGTACGTTGGTTCGTGTACTGGAAGAGAATGTGAAACCTGCCGCGATGTAATTCAGGCGTTATGAACAAGGATTTCATTTCCTTGGGGAAAATACCCGAGGAGATGAGGTCCTTCTTTGCCAAGAAAAGAAATTGAAGTCAGATGGGGGAGAACATCATGAACAAAAAAGAAATTTCAGCAGGCGGCGTTGTTTACAGAACAGGTGAGGATGGCCAGATTCAAATCCAGCTTATCGTAGACCGTTATGGTAAAACGACACTTGCCAAGGGCAAGATGGAAGATGGAGAAACGATCGAACAGACGGCGCTCCGTGAGATTTTGGAAGAAACAGGCATGGTGGGACGCATTGTGGAGCCGATCAATATCATTGCTTATACGTATCAGCATGCCGAGTTTGGTCCAGTGGACAAGGAAGTGCACTATTATCTCGTTGAAGCACAAAGCGGTGATCTCCAGCCTCAGATGGAAGAGATTAAAGGTGTGGATTGGTACTCTCCCGAAGAAGCATGGTCCAAACAACAGCAGAGTGGATACGATAATAACGATGACATTTTGCGCATTGGCTTGAATAAACTGGGCATCAACGTTTAAAATCTTACGACGTTACGCTTCAATGATGGCTACTTACCTACCCATTCTGTCGTCAATAACGCCGATATTGTGGCAACTTATTAAGCGACAGGTCTCTTTGCCGACGGGGTAAGCACAGGTGTTTTTTTGTGCCAAATCGGTAGGTAACAGAACGGTAAAGCTAGCAATGAACTGATGATGTTAAAAAGGGTCTGGGCATGCGCTATCTGTGCCCCGTGGTCCGCTGACAGCCAGGCTGACGCTGCATGCAGCTGGCTGATCAGCGGCATAAACAGCAGTGCTCCCGCAATGTTGAGCACAACATGGGAGGCTGCTACAAATTTGCCTGCGGAAGCCCCGCCTGCGGCTGCAATAACAGCAGTGATACAGGTTCCTACGTTAGATCCGATCACAATGGCGATGCCGATCTCTACAGGCAGCACGCCTGTCGCTGCAAGTGTAATCGCCATGCTGATAACCGCGGCGCTGCTGTGAATCAGCGCGGTCAGGCACGCACCGGCAAGAAAGCCCCACCATAGGCTGTCGGTCGACCGCTCCAGAAACCATTGAAATACGCCCATGCTCCGAAGTGGAACGGCGATGGACTGCATGACTTGAATGCCTGTCATGACAAGAGCAAATCCTGCTGCCGCAAGGAAACTGAATTGGATATTGGTCAAAGTACGGCGAGTCCGTTCATGGGCAGTTTGGTTGCGTTCACCAAGGACAACAAAAACAGCCCAGCCTGTTAGAGATAGAAGCAACAACGGCAGTGCGGCAAGTCCAATCTGAAGACCGACAAGCTCTGTAGTTAAGCAGGTTCCAATATTGGTCCCCAAGATAATGCCGAGAGTGCGTCCATAGGTAATTAAGCGCGCGTTAGCTAATCCTATGGTGAGTACCGTTACCGCAGTGCTGCTCTGCAGCAAAGCGGTTGCGCCTGCACTGAATGCCATGCCCTTCCATGGGGCAGAAGTGGCACGGTTTAACCAGTCTGCCAGCATCGGCCCCGCCATGCGTTGCAGCGCTGTCTCCATCAGCTTCATACCGCCAAAAAAGATAATCAGCCCATATAACAGAGGCAGAATTACTTCTCTGAACATCCGAATCATTCCTCCCGTCCCATTCCTTATCACTTATCCTATGAGGAAGCAGAGACAAGCATGACAAGCACAAGAGGAATTGAGACTGCTAGCCCCCATGTAAAAGATACGGTGATTCGGCAAACGGAGCGGAGGGGACGGAATCGAATCCAAGGAAGCGAAGGGCTCGCCTGAAAGCTTTCTGAAAGAAAGCTACATCGGAAGCATAGGCTTGTCGTCGGATTTTTACCTTTGGAGAAGGGAATCCAAAAAATCTGAGGACAACAGCGATCATAGGATCGATTCGTCCCCGGAGCGTCTCGTTGCCGCCCAAACCTATCTTTTCAACTAAAATAAGAAAGAAGTGGATCAATCTTGTCATCCGTTACACTGGAACGAAGCCGCAAAAAGCGGTTGGAACATGCACATCCCTGGATTTTCAAAAATGAAATTGCATCCGTAGACGGCAACCCGGAACCGGGTGATATCGTTAATGTACTGAATCATCAAGGTCGTTACTTGGCAACGGGATATTATAATCCGGCTTCCCAGATTACCGTTCGTGTAGTCTCATACCAGCCTTTGGAGTTTGAACAGATGGATACCGTCTTTTTTGCTGCTCGTTTCCATGATTGTCTGCGTCACCGGGAACGCTTCATTCAGGATGGCGAAGCCTACCGTCTTGTTTATGGTGAAGCTGATTTCCTGCCTGGATTGATCGTTGATCGGTTCGGTAGCATTTTAGTTGTGCAGATCCTTACACTGGGTATGGACCGTTGCCGTGAAGCGATTGTCCAGGCTCTCATTGAAGTGATGCAGCCGGAAGGTATCTATGAGCGCAGTGATGTATCGATCCGTGAACTGGAAGGTCTGGAGCAGATCAAAGGACCGCTCTACGGGGAATGCCCGCGTCATGTGACTGTGACCGAAAATGGGCTGCTCATCAAGGTGGACATCGTAGAAGGACAGAAGACAGGGTACTTCTTCGACCAGCGTGAAAACCGGGCTGCCATTGAACCGTTGATGAAAGGCTGGGGATACAAAAGCGGCATCACCGTGCAACAGGTCGAGCATGAAGGAACAGAGCAGCTGTTGCCTGTGAATAAGGGTGGCAAAGTGGTTACTTTCCCATATTGGGACGGTGCCACCGTGCTGGAATGTTTCTCTCATACCGGCAGCTTTACCCTGAATGCTTGCAAATTTGGAGCGAAAAAGGTAACCTGCCTCGATATTTCCGAACATGCGATCGAGAGCGCACGAACCAATGTGGAGCTAAATGGTTTCACGGATCGGGTTGAGTTCGTTGTAGCCGATGCTTTTCAATATCTGCGTGAGCAAGTCAAAGGACTTGATGAGCGCAATGCACGAGCACGAGCAGCGGAGCAAAAGGTAGATACCTCCAAAGCATTGTCCAGTGCTGGAAAAACGTTTGATGTCGTTATCCTTGATCCACCTGCCTTTGCCAAAACAAAATCAGCTGTCAAAGGGGCATGCCGCGGCTACAAGGATATCAACTTGCAGGGCATGAAACTGGTCAACGAGGGTGGATATTTGGTAACCGCAAGCTGTTCCTACCACATGCGTCCTGACCTCTTCCTGGAAACGATTGCGGATGCAGCTGAAGATGCAGGTAAGGTATTACGTTTAATCGACTGGAAAGCAGCCGGTAAGGATCACCCGCAAATTTTGGGCGTAGATGAAGGGCATTACCTGAAATTCGCTATTTTTGAAGTGAGAAGCAAAAAAAATTAAGATTACTCTATTTATAGAATGACACATGTACCCTGTGAGATAGACACTTTAAAAAGTCCATCTTATAGGGTATTTTATTTATGAAGAAAAGCTTGCTCTTGGCGAACAGCTTATATTATTGATTGAAAAGGATACAGTGTTCAGTCTTCATCCCGACTCATTTATATCTAGGTTGGCAACCGCAGGATTTAGTTTGAAAAAAGGAGGAGGTCTGCTCGCTATGGTTACGGGTATGTTATTTGAAACGCGTAATTATAGACGTAGCAGGCGTACATTGACATGCGAAATCTAAAAGAAGGTATTCGAAAACAATTTTATACTGAATTGGGGAAATTCATTGCACCGGAAGGGTATGTGGAACATAGAGAGGCTGATTCCAGTCCGACGGACTATACGTTCAAAAAAAATGTTAAGCCGGGTGTAGTTTGGAGCTTACATAGCCATCTTGGTCATTCAAAACCGCCGTATGCTGTATATACAATCATGGCCTGCCGTTATGAAGCTGCCACTGAACGTTTACGTACTTTTCTTGAAAAGCATCAAATAACGTTGATCTCAAATGCTCCAGTCGGCTTCGGCAATAGTGTTGAAAGGTATACACAGCAAAAACATTCTGTTCTTGTTTCCTCTGAAAATATACAAGAAGCTGCTCAGCAAACAGCAGACAGGTTCAAGGAAGCTGAAAGCAAGTATTTGCTGCCGCGCATAGATCAAGGTGTTGCTGTTGATGAATATTTGACCAAACGGCCACACCACTGGCCTACGGGTGATCTTTTTAACTGCTGCGTAACGATTTTAAGCTACGGGTTGCTTACCAATGATCGGGCATTAGTGCAAAAGGGGATCGAACGTACATTTGAGATTTTGAACAAGCCGGGATATAGCCAGAGAAACCGGGATTTTTTCGAGGCCTTGCAGAAGGCTGTAGAGCATGAATTCATTTAACGAAATTGTAAACTTGAAAACAACTACTAGGCGTATCTGTCACCGAGTTTGGTAATAAACGTAAATCCATAAGAAGCTGCTGGCTGTATTGTACAGGCGGCGGCTTTTTTTTCAATAGCCATATTGTGTTCTTATTTGGTGGATCATGGCAAACGTATGTTCCGAAGTGAAGAAGGTATGGTATACTGGAAATTAAAATCTTGTACGTGCAGTTTGGAGGATGACACATGTCCGTACGCTTTGTTATTGGCCGGGCAGGCAGTGGTAAAAGCACACTGATTACCCGAGAAATCACATCTCTGCTTAGGCAGGAGCCCCAAGGAAAACCGTTGATTCTACTCGTTCCCGAACAAAGCTCATTCCGGACAGAGCAGGCCCTGATATCTTCCGGAGATATTAAAGGTACGATGCGTGCCGAAGTTCTTGGATTTCGCCGTCTGGCTTATCGCGTCATGCAGGAGGCTGGCGGTTCTGCTCGCGTTCCGATTGGAGCCGAGGGCAAGAAGATGCTTTTATATAAAGTCATTCAGCGTAGGAAAGAAGAACTGAGACTGTTTGCTGCTTCGGGCAGCCAGCTTGGCTTTATCGGGGAATTGACTAATTTATATAGTGAGTTTAAACGATATGAAGTTCATGCTTCGGCACTCGAAGAAGGGCTTGCAACATGGAGCATTGCATCGGCTTCACCTATTTTGGAAGACAAGCTTCATGATTTGAATCTGATCTACCATGATTATGAGAAGGAATTGGCTGATTTATATATAGATGATGAAGATACACTGAATGAACTGACAGGTCGTTTGCCAGAAAGTACATGGTTGCAGGGGGCCGAGGTTTGGATTGACGGATTCCATGGATTCACCCCGCAGGAGATGAGTGTAATAGGACAGCTCATGTTACAAGCCTCGTCTGTAACGATTTCCCTAACACTCGATGGTTCTTACGAGCAAGGTATCCTGCCAGGAGAGCTGGAATTATTTTATCCAACTGCCAATGCCTATGCGCGCCTCAAAGGCATGGCCGAACATTTGGGTGTAACCAGCGATACCACGCTACTTCATGACGAGGTGCTTCCGAGATTTAAGGACCGGCCGGGACTTGCCCATCTGGAGGCCGGTTTTGATCGGCGTGTTCGCTGGAGAAGTCAAGGCGAGGACTCGGGGATTCGATTGATGGCTGCGGAGAATCGCAGGGCAGAGCTGGAGGGTGCACTACGTGAAATGCGTCGCCTTGCGCAAGAGGATGGAGCGAGATATCGGGACATGGCGGTGCTGGTTCGCGGATTGGAGACTTATGCTGATATTGCAGAGCCTTTATTCAGGGACTATGATGTTCCGGTCTTCCTGGACCGAAGACGAAGTGAGTTGCATCATCCATTATCCGAATTTATTCGTTCAGCGCTAGATATCGTTCGGCGCAACTGGCGGTATGAGGATGTTTTTCGCTGTGTCAAAACGGATCTGCTGCTTCCGCTGGATGGTTCAATTACTCGTGAGGATATGGATCAGCTGGAGAACTATGTGCTTGCTTGCGGTATCCATGGATATCGCTGGACGGATGGTAAGCCGTGGAAGTATGTGCCGAGTCTGTCTTTGGAGGATCAGGGACAGGAAGGAAGCAGCCGAGGACGCGATGCAGTGTTATCGCTGATGGAAAGTTGCAGAGCCTTGATTACATCGGCACTCGGTACGTTTGAGAAACGAATGAAAAAAGCAAAAACGGCTGCCGCTCAGTGCGAGGCATTATTTAGACTGTTAGAGGATGCAGATATTGCACATAAGCTGGATCAGATGTCTGCTGAGGCCAAGGCTCAGGGAGACCCGGAGCGTTCGAGAGAGCATCGTCAAATGTGGGGAGCCGTGCTGGATCTTCTTGACCAGATGGTTGATATGATGGGCAATGAACGTCTGGACATCACTTTGTTTGCGGGCATGATGGAGACAGGACTGACTGAGCTCAAGCTGGGGCTTGTTCCCCCGGCCCTTGACCAGGTGCTGTTTGGTTCGATGGATCGTACACGTCTGCGTGATATGAAATATGTATTTATTCTTGGGGCGGTTGATGGGGAATTGCCAGCGATCCCTCAGGACAACGGAGTACTAACGGAGCAGGAAAGGTTATTGCTGACAGAGAGAGGCATGGGGCTGGGACCTGGTGCAACGAGACTCATGTTGGATGAACGTTTTCTCATCTATACCGCTCTGACCGCTGCCAGCAAGCAGTTATGGCTGAGCTATCCTGTCGCAGATGATGAAGGTAAATCACTACTCCCTTCCGAGATTGTGCGCCATGTACGCAAAATGTTTGGATTGCAGGAGCAGCCTTTGCTTGCTCAGCCGCCCGTCTCGGATCTGGAAGCCGTGCACCTCTCTTACGCGATTCATCCAGAACAAAGCCTCTCCATGCTGATTGGACAATTGCGCAGATGGCGTAGGGGAGAAGACATTCCTGAAATATGGTGGGCAGTCTACAATTGGCATGTAAACCGGGAAGAGAGCCGCCCTGGGCTGGAGCGGTTGCTGAGTTCTGTCTTTTATCGTAACCGTGCGCGGAGACTGGAAACGGCAACCAGCCGCAGGCTGTACGGTACGGAGGTAAGAACGAGTGTATCACGGATGGAACGTTTTGTAGCCTGTCCATTCTCTCATTTTGCTTCACATGGGCTGAAGCTTAAGGAACGGCAATTATATCGTCTTCAAGCTCCGGATATCGGCCAACTGTTCCATGCTGCACTGAGTCAACTGGCGATGCGCCTGCGTGAGGAAAATCGTAGCTGGGGCAGCCTGACACCCGAACAATGTCGCCAGGAAGCCGAGCAGACGGTGGAGCAGATCGCTCCGCAGCTCCAAGGGGAAATTTTGCTTAGCACAAAGCGCTATGGCTATATTTTTCGCAAATTAAAAGATATCGTCAGCCGGGCATCCGTTATTTTGGGTGAGCAGTCCAGACGTGGTAGTTTTGAACCGATTGGATTGGAACTGGATTTTGGTCCAGGGAAACCTTTGCCGCCGTTGCGTTTTGAACTGGAGAATGGGTGTGTACTGGAGATTGTCGGCCGGATCGACCGCGTGGATGTCGCTGAAGGAGAGAACGGTCTGTTGTTAAGAGTAATTGACTACAAATCCAGTCAGACCGATCTCAAGCTTCATGAAGTTTACTACGGGCTATCGCTGCAAATGCTCACCTATCTGGAGGTGTTGCTTAGCGCTGCTGAGGAATGGTTAGGGGAAACGGCAATGCCAGGAGGTACACTCTATTTCCATGTGCATAACCCACTACTGCAATCGGCAAACGGCATGACATCCGAACAGGCAGGACAGGAACTTCTGAAACGCTTTAAAATGAAGGGTCTGTTGCTCGCTGACCGTGATGCCGTTGCTCAAATGGATAACACGCTTGATAAAGGACATTCCGCGATTATTCCAGTGGCATTAAAAGCAGATGGCAGCTTTTACAGCAGTGCTGCTGTAGCGACGCCAGAACAATGGGATACGCTGCTTGCTGCTGTTCGCGGTAATATCCGCGAGATTGGAACTCGCATTACAGATGGAGATACAGCCATTGAACCGTACCGGATACAGCAGGAGATTGCATGTACGTTCTGTTCATATAAATCGGTCTGTCAGTTTGATGAAAATATTGAGGGGAACGACTATAAACTGCTGTCCAAACCGGGCAAACAGCAAGTTTGGGATATGCTGTCTCACAGCAGGGAAGGGGAAACGTTATGATGCATATGCCTAAACCGGAAGGCAGCTTCTGGAGTGATGATCAGTGGAGCGCCATTTCCGAGGGTGGGGAAGATATTCTGGTCGCCGCAGCTGCAGGATCGGGAAAAACAGCTGTTCTGGTGGAGCGGATTATTCGCAAAATTGCAGACCCTTCCCAAGGATTCAGCGTGGACCGCTTGCTGGTAGCCACGTTTACGAAGGCGGCGGCGGCCGAGATGAAACAGCGTATTCGGGAAGCGCTGGAACGTGCGCTCGAGGAGCAACCGGAGGAGGAGCATTTGCGCAGGCAGTTGTCATTGCTCGGACGAGCATCCATTACAACGCTGCACTCCTTCTGTATGGAGGTCATTCGCAGGTATTATCAGCAGATTCCGCTAAATCCGGCTTTTCGTATTCTGAATGAAAATGAGGCTGAGATGCTTCGTCAGGAATTGCTGGAGGAGTTGTTCGAGGAAAAGTATGGCGAAGAAGACGAGGGGAGCACGTTCCGCGAACTGGTGGACTGGTTCAGTGGAGAGCGAAATGATGATGCGATGCACCGGCTAGTGCAGCGTTTATACGATTTCTCGCGAAGTCATTCCTGGCCTGATCACTGGCTGATGGAGATGGCTGAAGCTTTTCAGGTGGAAAGTGTAGAGGCACTGGGGCAATCTGCATGGGTGCAGAGCATTTTACGGGATGCGGCTCTCGCATTGAGCGGGGCGGCGGGTTTGCTGCGACAAGGAATTCAGATTTCGTTGCAGCCTGAGGGTCCTGCACCTTATGCGGAGACACTCAAAGAGGATTTGGCGATGGTTGAAGAGCTTTTATCCGCCGTCGAAGTCATGCCTTGGGAAAGGTTGCCTGAGGTATTCCAGCCAGCTGCATTTGGCAAATTGAAGCCTTGTAAAAAAGATCAGACCGACCCTGGGCTGCAAGAACAGGTGAAGGAGTTGCGAGAAACGGCAAAAAAAGCTGTTGCTGATCTAAAAGGTTCACTTTTTGGAAGGAGTGCATTCTCTTTTTGGCAGGAGCTGGAACAGGCTGCACCGTTGATGCAGGAGCTTTCCCGTCTAGTCAGCACCTTTGGTGAACGGTATCTTCAGGCGAAGCAGGAACGCGGACAAGTCGATTTTAACGATCTGGAGCACTATTGTCTGCACATTTTGCGTCATGAGGATTCCACACCTGAACATTCGATGCCTTCGGATGCGGCGATGGAATACCGTGCACGTTTTGATGAAGTGCTGCTGGATGAATACCAGGATACGAACACGGTTCAGGAGGATATCGTTAGGCTAATCTCCCGAGAGAATCCAGGTAACCGATTTATGGTTGGTGATGTTAAACAGAGCATTTACCGTTTCCGCTTGGCTGAACCCGGCCTGTTCATGAACAAATATCGCAACTACACTCCGAGTGTTCATGTGGATACAGAGATCAACGAAGAGAATGGTACAAGAACGGGTATAGCAACGGTAACGGGGAAACGAATCGACCTTGCGCGCAATTTCCGTAGTCGTGCCGAAGTGGTGCATTCCGTCAACGTCATATTCAGACAGTTGATGAATGAAGGGGTCGCTGAGATTGCTTATGATGAGCGGGCTCAGCTGGCTTACGGGGCTTCTTTTCCATCAGAGACACTTGGAAACGAAGCCTACACACCTGAACTTATGTTGATTGATCGCCAAGGTAGCGGAACCGAAATACCGGAAGGTACGGAAGACGGTGTAGATGCAACCGCAGCTGCAGAACTGGAGAGTGCCGAACTTGAAACGGCTCAATTGGAAGCGCGCGCCATCGCCGGGCGTATCCGAGAGATGGTCGGGGAGACAGACAAGCCTGCACTGAGTGTGTATGACAAGGCTTTGCAAACGATGCGTCCGGCACGTTATGGAGACATTGTTATTTTGTTGCGTTCCACGCTGATGTGGGCACCGCTGATGATTGAGGAATTCAGACAGCAGGGCATACCCGCAGGTGGAGAGCAGAGCAAGGGATATTTTCAAGCTACGGAAGTGGAAGTGATGTTATCTCTGTTGCAGCTTGTGGACAATCCAAGACAGGATATTCCTCTAGCCTCCGTACTTCGTTCTCCCATGGTTGGATTAAATGAAGAAGAGCTTGCTCACATTCGTCTGGGGGATAAGAGACAGTCCTTCTATGATGCCGTTGTTTCTGCTGCAGGAGAGTGGAGGAATGCATCCGATGGGACTGGTCAACGTTCTGAGTTGGGACGGGATTCGTATGTCGACGGGATGGTTCAGATGCAGTGGCCAGAAGGCTGGTCAGAAATCGAACAGGCTCAACGCCAATCAGCCGTTACTGCGGAGATGGAAGTTGATTCGGGAGCTGATCTGCAAATTGAAACGGGTGAGCAAGATGCAGGCTTTATGGGTGGAAAAGAACTCGCGCGCTCGCGGTTGCAACAGAAACTCATTCATTTCATGCGTCAGCTGGAGCAGTGGAGACTTGAGGCAAGACAAGGCAGTTTAAGTGAGCTGATCTGGCGGATTTATCGGGAGACCGGATATTTGGATTGGGTTGGCGGACTTCCTGGCGGTCAGCAACGCCAAAGTAATCTGAAGGCTCTGTATGATCGGGCGCGTCAATATGAGGAAGCAACTGCAAACCGCGGGTTGTTCCGGTTCCTGACATATGTCTCACGACTACGGGAAAATGGTGGAGACCTTGGCACCGTAGCCAGCGGTTCAGGGGAACAGGATAATGCTG
Source organism: Paenibacillus amylolyticus (assembly GCF_003719335.1). Lineage (GTDB taxonomy): Bacteria > Bacillota > Bacilli > Paenibacillales > Paenibacillaceae > Paenibacillus > Paenibacillus amylolyticus_D. The sequence goes on along the minus strand of NZ_RIAS01000001.1, from coordinate 535,348 downwards.
TACGAATTATGACAATTCATCGAAGCAAAGGGTTGGAGTTCCCGATTGTGTTTGTTGGCGGTATCTCCAAAATGTTTAATCAGCAAGATCTGCATGCACCGTTTCTGATGCACAAGGAACTTGGCTTTGGCCCGAGGTTTGTGGATCGTGACAACAGGGTGGCCTATCCTACATTAGCCAATCTGGCTATACGTCGCCGGGCTCAGTTTGAACTGCTGGCGGAAGAAATGCGTGTGCTGTATGTGGCTTTAACCCGGCCAAAAGAAAAAATGGTGCTGATAGGCACGGTGAAGGACGCTGCCAAAAAAGCACAAACCTGGTCACAGGTTAAAGACAGTCCAGAGCTTGCGCTACCTGATTATCTGCTTGCTGCCGGACGAAATTATCTGGATTGGATCGGGCCAGCTTTGATTAGACACCGGGACGCCGCGGTGCTACGTGAGCTTGCAGGTGATCGTGATTCTTATGCGGCTTGCCTTGCGAGTGATGAATCACGCTGGAGCATATCCGTGGTTGCTGCGGATAGGGTATCTCTCCAGCAACACGCCGACCTTGTGGAGCGTGAAGAAGATGAATTAACTGGATTGCGGAGAGAACGATTGGCTGCTCTGCATGCGGCGAAACCCGTCAGATTAAACCCATCGACAGAAGTGATCGATCATACCGAGGGCGTACAGGCCAATCCGGTTTCAGAGATTGAATCGGTAACGGCAGATCAGAAGACGGATGAACGGACAGAACTAAAGGCGGACAGTGAAGAGGTTCTGGAAGTTAATGTTCAAAATGCACTTGTGCGTGAGATAGATAAGCGGCTTTCCTGGACCTATCCATATGAATCAGCTTCACAAGTGGCGGCGAGCACTTCAGTAACCGAAATCAAGAGTCTGTTATCGACGCAGGAGGATACTTCATACCCCGTTATGGAAGAGCTGCAGGAGCAAGCTTGGACTGGAGGCAGTGATAGTAAGTGGAATGGAAGCAATGATAGTAAGACGAGTCCAGCGACACAAGCTTCGTTCAAACTACACTTGCGTCGTCCCAAATTCATGGGAGAGCGGCAACTGACAGGAACAGAACGGGGAACGGTGTACCACACGCTCATGCAGCATCTCCCTGTAGACGGATCTGTTGTGGATGAAGCGATTGTTGATGAGACGATTTCGCGCCTGCTGGCGATTCAAATATTGCTTCCTTATCAAGCAGAGGCGATTGAACGAAGTGAATTGATTGCTTTTTTTGATACACAACCAGGAATGGAGATGTTGCGTGCGGCGTGGATTCGAAGGGAAATCCCGTTCACGTATGGTCTCCCGGCAGATCAATCTCCTGAGGAATGGATTCGTGGGTTACGGCCAAACGAGGAGCAGGAGATACACAGTGAAAACGATAGAGTACAGGCTGTGCTGCAGGATGAAACGGTGCTCGTCAGGGGGATTATTGACTGTCTCTATGAGGTTGATGGTGAACTTGTTCTGCTAGATTACAAGACGGATCGAGTGCTTGAACATCGCGGAGGAGTGGAACCTCTGGTTGAAAACTATCGTTTCCAGCTACGGCTGTATAAACGGGCAATTGAAGATATATTGGGTCGCCAAGTCGACCACATGTGGCTTTATTTTTTCGATGGCGGTCATGCGGTTAAATTATAAAAGGTTTAGAGAGTTTTTGTGTTTTGAATACCTCTTGTTCAATGAGCGACGGGCGAGAGATGGAATGATAGAAGATGTAGTGGAAAGAGGTGGAGCGGACGATGCGTATCTTGCATACGGGAGACTGGCATCTGGGGAAAACGCTGGAGGGACGAAGCCGGCTTCGTGAACAGGAGGATTTCGTCGATGAACTCGTCAAACTAGCCGACGATCAGCAGGCTGATGCCATTTTGATGGCTGGAGATGTGTACGATTCGGTAAATCCGCCTGCGTCGGCGGAACAGCTGTTTTATGAGGCGGCAGCACGTTTGACTGAAAACGGCAGGCCACTTGTTGTCATTGCAGGCAACCACGATCAACCCGAACGTGTAGCCTCGGTAACTCCGCTTGTGAACAGACAAGGAATTACGTTAGTAGGTACACCAGTGTCAGAGGCTGTGACTATTCATACTCGTCGAACCGGGGAGACAGCACATATTGCGGCTTTGCCCTATCCATCAGAAGCGAGATTAAATGAGCTGTTAACTACAGATGGTGACGAAAATGTACTACGTCAAGCATACAGCCGCAGAGTAGGGATGTTAATGCAACGTTTGGCTTCTTCCTTTCGTCCGGATACAGTGAATCTCGCTATGAGTCATATATATGTACTAGGCGGAGTAGAGAGCGATTCTGAACGGCCTATCCAGGTGGGGGGAGCGTACACCGTAGACCCTTCTTCCCTGTCTACTGGTGCTCAATACACGGCTCTGGGACATCTCCATCGTGCGCAAGCCGTCAAAGGAGACGGTGTGATTCGGTATAGTGGTTCTCCCCTGGCGTACAGCTTCTCGGAAGCAGGGCAGAGCAAATCCGTTACAATGGTTGATCTTACGCCAGGCGGAGTTGCACAAGTAGAAGAAGTATTGCTTACCTCAGGCAACCCACTTGTTCGTTGGAAGGCGAGAGGTGGTCTGGCAGAAGTGTACCGTTGGCTGGATGAGGGGCGTGACTCACAGGCATACATTGATATGGAGGTCTGGTTGGAGGATGCAATGTCTCTAAAAGAGATTCAGCAGTTGCGTAAAGCTCATGAGGGCATTATCCATATTCGTCCAGTATATCCGGAGATGGAGGCCGCAGGGTTCATAGAACAGCGTTCAGAACTGCCTGTGCATGAACTTTTTCGCAAGTTTTACCAGCGCCAAACGGGTGGAGCCCTACCAGAAGATAGTCTGGTACAGCTTTTCCTGGAGCTGGTCGATGAAGATGAGCCAGGCGTACGTGAGGAGGTCGAAGGCCGATGAGACCGATTTTATTGAAAGTCGCCGGGCTACAAAGTTATCGTGAGATGCAGGAGATTGATTTTACGGTACTGACCGAAACAGGTTTGTTTGGTATTTTCGGGCCTACCGGTAGCGGAAAATCTTCTTTGCTTGATGCGATCACCCTTGCCATGTATGGCAAGGTGGAACGGGCAGTCAATGGTACACAAGGCATTATGAACCATGCTGAAGATTCGCTATCGGTTGCTTTTACATTTGAGCTTGCTTCGGCAGCGGGAACTCGTAGATTTCGGGTCGAACGGCGTTTTAAGCGTAACAATGAAGTGTCCGTTAGCAATACGGTCAGCAAGTTTATTGAAACGATTGATGGGGAAGATCAAGTGCTTGCTGATAAGCTGGCAGAAGTCAATCGGTGCGTTGAAGACGTCATTGGTCTGAAAATGGATGATTTTACGAGAGCCGTAGTATTACCGCAAGGGAAATTTGCCGAGTTCCTTTCCCTGAAAGGCAGTGAGCGGAGGCAGATGCTGCAACGTCTCTTTCATCTGGAGAAGTATGGGGATCAACTCGCCATTAAATTAAGTCGGCGGGTCAAAGATAATGATATGGCTCATCAATCCCTTGCTGCGGAGCAGCAGGGACTTGGCAATGCCAGTAAAGAAATACTTGAAGAAACAAAACATTTGCTTAAGGCAGCGGTTCAGCACGCCGAATCCTCACGGAAAGAGCTGGATTCGGCGGTGAAGGAAGCAGAACAATTCGGCCGAATTCGTGAGCTGAGTAAGGAACAACAAGTGCGATTGCAAGAACAGCAACAACTCCATGCCAAGGCGGAACAGATTGAAGCCGATGAGGAGCGTTTGAAACGGTCGGGAGCAGCCGAGAAGATGCTACCTGCGCTTCAGTCAGCTCGGGACGCGTCAGAAGCCCACCAGCAGCGACAGTTGGAGGCAGAAACTGCTGGGAAACAGGCAGCGGAGCATGAACGTTTGGCTGTGCAGGAAGCTGAAAAGGCAGAAGAGGCAAGGCAACAGCTTGGAGCAGAAGAGCCCAAACTGCTCCTGCGTCTGGATCAATTGGAACAGGCCAAAGAGCTGCAACGGGAACGTGATGTTTTGCAGGCGGATTGTTCACGGCTTGCGCAGTTGATGGAGAAAGGGCAGGCCGAACAGGCAACGCTGAGACAACAGCTGGATAAAGAGCAGGAACTGCAAATGCGTGGACGCAAACGTCGTGAGGAATTGCAGGAAAGTCTCAAACCGAATGAAGTGAAGTCTGATGAGCGCAGACGGCTACAAACATCACTTGAGCTGAAACATCGGATCGATACAGCATTCGAGCAGGTGAAACAGCATAAAGCGGACATGCAGACCTATCAACAGTCTGCAGAACAAGGGGCTGCCAAACTGGAGGCGGCGGCTGCGGAAGAGGGACGCCTGACCGAACAGCGCCAGCAATTGGTGGAACAGGCGTCAGCAGGTCTTGAGGCATTGCTTGCCTGTGAGCAGGATATTAACAGCGAACAGCGCTTGCTGGCCCGTGCGGAGGAGCAGCTACGCCGTTCGATGCGTGAGCAGGAGATGCACCGGCTGTCCGCTGCCTTGCGCGCCGAACTGCGGGACGGCGAGCCATGCCCGGTGTGCGGCTCCGCACACCACCCGCTCCCGGGTGCCCCGCCGGGAGATGGTCCGCACGCAGACGATGCGGACCTGGAACTGCTGCGCAGCCTGCACGCGGAGCTGCAGGAGCTGCGCTTTGGGCTGCGCCAGCAGCTGCACGAACGTCGCAGCCTGCTCGCGCAGCTTGGCGCCGCGGCCGGCGATGCCACGGCCGCAGCCGAGGCCGCGCCTGCGGCAGCGGAGCCCGAGCCTGCCGGATCGCCCGAGGATGGGCGATCTCCGGCGGGCTGGGCGGCGCGTGCCGCTGCGCTGCGCGAAGCCGCGCAGGCGCTGGCTGCCGCAGCAGCGCCGCTGCAGGGAGAAGCCGCAGCGTTGCAGCAGGCGGCTTCAGGCGCGCAGCAGCGCCGCATGGAAGCGGCAGCTGCGCAAGAGGCCGGCCGTGCCGGGCTCGTCCAGGCGGAGCGCAAGCTGGCCGAGAGCGAAGCCGCTGCGGCTGCGTTGCAGGGCCGCTGGGCCGCGGAACTGCCTGACATCGCACAGGAGGAGGCCGCTGGCCTCTATCAAGCGATGCAGGAGCGCGATGCACGCGCCGAAGACATCAAGGAACGTCTGGCCAAAAGCGTGACGTTCCTTGAGGAGAAAGAGCAGCTTGTCCAGTCATTGCAGCAGAAGCTGGTGGAATTGGACAAGCAGCTTATTCAGTGGCAGACCGAATGGCAAGGCGGCAGCAAACAACTGGCCGAGAAAGAAGAACGTTTGCGCCAGTGGGTAGGTGAGCAGCGGGTAGAAGATCTAATCCGCGAGACACAGGCTCGCCTGGATGGACTGCGCAAGACTGCTGAGCTAGCTGCAGAGCGATTCAAACAAGCGGATGCACAGAAGCAGGAATCGGTGAAACGTGACGTAATGGCTGGGCAGGCCGCCGCATCAGCAGCAGAACATCTGGAGCTGGCACAGGGGCGCTGGCGGCTGCTCTTGGAGTCATCCGCGTTCGAGACAGATGTCGCTGTCACACAGGCAGCGCTGGCTGCCGAGGAAGCGGAACGGTTGCAGAAAGAAATTCAGCATCATCGTGAACGAGAGCGTGAACTTGCTTCTCAGCTACGTGAACTGGAGCAAAAACTAGATGGTGCGGTTGTGACCGAGGAACAGTGGATCGCTTGCACAGAACGTTTGAAACAGGCCAGATATGAGGATGAAACTGCCTTGCAGGTGAAAGCACGTGCCGAACGGGATCTGGAGGATGTGCAGCAACGTCATGTTCGCTGGACGGAGCTGGAGACGAAACGACTGGAGATCAGTCACCAGGGTGAGTTGCTCAGCAAGTTGCAGACCGCGTTCCGGGGGAATACATTTGTGGAGTACATTGCCGAAGAGCAGCTGATGCAGGTAAGTCATGCGGCTTCCCAGCGGCTGCGTTTTCTCACCAAGCAGAGGTATTCCCTTGAGGTGGATTCGGGCGGAGGCTTTGTGATCTGTGACGATGCCAACGGCGGTGTGAAACGTCCGGTATCAACCCTGTCTGGTGGAGAAACCTTCTTGACTTCTTTGTCGCTGGCGCTGGCGCTATCCGCACAGATTCAGCTGCGCGGGCAGTATCCGCTTCAATTTTTCTTCCTGGATGAAGGGTTTGGCACATTGGACCCGGAACTGCTGGATACGGTCATTACTTCACTGGAAAAATTGCATGACGATCGACTGGCTGTGGGCATCATCAGTCACGTCCCTGAACTGCGTGCGCGTTTGCAACGCAAATTGGTCGTGATTCCGGCTGGTGATGCGGGTACAGGTTCCAGGGTTGTGATGGAAAGCTTATAAGTCCAGTCTGTTCAAAAATGATGTATTTGTAAAAATATTTCTTTTTTTATATCACGCGATAACAAGTGAGTTTCATCACAGATACAGGTTCAACACGCTGTTATACTACAGCTAAGCCGACAAACTTGTTTTAAGCCCCCCGTCGGACATCTGTTCAGGAAGCTTCCTGTATAGATGTCCGGGTAGCCGGACTTCTTCGGAAGGCCGCTCACGAGGGGCTTCTTTTTTCATTCTTTTTCAAAACGTCTTTAACACAGTGTCAATCCGCCCAGAGTTGAATAGGATGAAGGGTGAAGAAGAGCTGAACTGGGAGGCGATTAGGCATGGATAAAGGTACGGCAAAGAAACTGTGTAAGGATCATATCCATCGTTATGTATGTATTCAGATGAATGATGGTTCGTATTATGATGGCATTGTAGAGAATGTGGATGATGAGATGATTTATTTGGCTGTTCCAGTTGGTAATGAAGTTATGGCAGGCCATGCAAATGCAGCTCCAAATATGATGCCTATGGTTCATTATCCGGCCACACCTGCTCGTGGATTTTATCCTGGATACGGGTACCCTGCTCCTTACCCTTATTATGGATATGGCCGCAGACGCTTTAACAGACTGGTTCTGCCTTTATTTGCCCTTACGGCATTAACCTTATTGCCGTACTATTAAAATGGTTTAAATCCTCTTTCATTCGTATCAAAGAAATCATAATTCAATCACGGTCATACCTCGGCAAGGGGATCATGGGATACCCTGCCTTCAGGTGTGACTTTTTCTTTTACAGATGAACACACAGGGGGAAGGAGTTATTTGCCATGTCAAGCATTGGACGTACGATTTTACTTTTAGTATGATATAGGGGTATACATAATTCGAACTCAAAGGAAGGAGGGATTGTACGATGGATTGCTTATTTTGCAAAATTGTAGAGGGCACCATTCCCTCCAACAAAGTACTGGAAAACGATCATGTAATCGTATTTCACGATATTCAGCCTGCGGCGCCAACACATGTGCTGGTCGTGCCGAAGAAACATATCGCTTCCATGAATGATGTAACCGCTGAAGATTTACCCTTGATCGGGGAGATCCATGCGGCTGCACAAGAAGCGGCCAAGCGGCTCGGTGTGCAGGATTCAGGATACCGCTTGATTAACAATTGTGGTAGGGATGGCGAGCAAACCGTGCACCATTTGCATTACCATGTGCTGGGCGGAACCAGGTTGGGTGCGCTCACGAGTCTGTCTGATTCACACCGATAAGAGGGCCGTATAACGTTACTCAAGTTGTAAATTTGTTTTTGCACTTGAAAAAATGCTGCAGCTCAGCTAATATTAAGGGATCACGTTAAGGTTGACACTTTTATTGCCTTTCGCCTATAATGAAAGATGATGAACCGTGTTATTGCTCTTGGACGGTCTGGTCGGAGGGAGGGAAAACTGGTGTCTGAAACTAAAGTTCGCAAAAACGAGACTATTGATGCTGCACTTCGTCGCTTTAAACGTTCCATCGCTAAAGATGGCGTATTGGCTGAGGTGAAGAAACGTAAGCATTATGAGAAGCCAAGCGTAAAGCGCAAGAAAAAGTCCGAGGCTGCTCGTAAGAGAAAGTTTTAGGAGGATTTTAACTACATGAATCTTAGCGAACGATTGAACGAAGATATGAAGCAAGCGATGAAGAGTAAGGACAAGTTCAGACTCTCCACCATTCGGTTGATTCGTTCGACGATCAAGAATCTTGAAATAGATTTGAAAAGAGATTTGGATGACAACGAAGTGCTTGATATCCTGAGTCGTGAAATCAAACAGCGCAAAGATGCCCTCCAAGAATTTGGCAAAGCAGGTCGCGAAGAACTCGCGGCAAATGCCGAAGCGGAAATTGAAATACTTATCCAGTATCTTCCTGCACAGCTTACCGAAGAAGAAATTAAAGTAATTGTACAGCAGACCATCCAGGAAACCGGTGCTTCTTCGAAAGCCGAGATGGGGAAAGTGATGGCGGCCCTTATGCCGAAAGTTAAAGGCAAAGCGGACGGCAAACTGGTTAATCAAGCAGTTCAACAATTTCTGCAATAAAGCAAATTCAATAAACACCCCCTGACTTGTCAGGGGGTGTTTTTTCATGATTTATTCGATACTCTACTCCGATCCATACCTCGTCTCTATATGAGAATGCGGAAAAGCTTCTTTGAGCGCACTGTTTGCAAACAAGCTGGCATATAAAAGATCACATAAGCTTGATTAGCAGCACTTATTATGGCGTGTCTTACTCTCTACTCAGCGAAAACACTTGAAACTTATAAAAAATGGATTATAAACTTGATTATGGATATATATTTCTTGCATTTGCCGGAATATTCAAATATAATTTTAAGTTTTTGAAACGTAATGTTGCATTGTACGTAATAAATACCATAAGCTGGACAGTATAACATTATTGGAAAAGGGGGGACTAATGTGAGGGGAAAGCGCCGGAAGAAGCTTACGGGGTCAATGATGCTCTTGATGCTGCTGACGCTTTTACTTCCTGTCTGGATTGGAATACCTTCAGCGCATGCAGCTGAGAAAAGCGGCGCCGTATACGTTATTCCGGTGGATAAACCAATCGAGCAGGGATTAGGCAAATTCATGGAGCGCGGGTTCAAGGAAGCAGAGAAAATGAATGCTGGCTTGATCATTCTTGATATCAATACGCCGGGAGGCCGTGTGGATACTGCAGATGCGCTTGGCACGATGATTAAAGACAGCCCTATTGAAACGTTGGCATTTGTTCGGGGCGATGCTGCATCGGCAGGGAGTTTTCTTGCGCTGAATGCAGATAAGATCGTAATGTCACCAGGAAGCATGATTGGTGCTGCAGCTATGGTGGACAGCACAGGCAAACATGTTGACGATCCCAAGCTGGTTGCATACTGGACGAGTAAAATGGAGGGCGCTGCCCAAAAGAGCGGCCGGGATGGTGATATTGCGGCAGGCATGGCCGACGTCAATATGGTGGTAGAAATGCCAGAGATCAATAAAACCAAACAAAAAGGTGAAATTATCGCTCTTTCCGCGGAGGATGCGCTGAAAGTGGGTTATGCGGACCACATCAGCGACACACCTGAGGAAGCAGCGGCATGGCTTGGTTACAGTCAAGAAAATGTGTTCAAGCTAGAACGCACTGCAGCAGAGAATATTTCTACCTTCTTGACCAATCCAATTGTGATGACCATACTGTTGTTTCTTGGTATTGCCGGTGTCATTATTGAACTGATTGTGCCTGGATTTGGCGTTCCGGGAATTGTCGGAATTGTATGTTTTGTGCTTTATTTCTCTGGAAACTACATTGCGGGGTTTGCAGGGGCGGAGACATGGGTATTATTTACGGTCGGGCTTGTCATGATGATACTGGAGATGTTTATCCCGAGCTTTGGTATTCTGGGCATTTTGGGATCCATTGCGCTGGTGGCCGGGGTTGTCAGGGCGGCTTACGACACAAGTGATGCGTTTGTGTCCCTGGGTATTGCCTTTGGAGCTGCGCTGGTCGTAATCGCGATTATCGCTGTGGTCTTCAAGGATCGAGGAATATGGAATCGATTCATATTAAGCGATAAGTTATCAGCTGATCGTGGATACTCCTCGGCGGCAGAGCGTAAAGAGCTGATCGGCTTGCAAGGCATCAGTCTGACACCGCTTCGTCCAGCAGGAACGGCGATGTTTGATGGTGAACGCGTCGATGTGGTCACAGATGGTGCATTCATTCCTGTGGATACACCCATAATTGTCATCAAAGCGGAAGGTTCCCGGATTGTAGTACAACAGGCTTTGCCGGTGTAATTCTGCGTTTGCCGGAGTGATGGATATCACTTCGGCGAAGTACATAACCTTTGCCAACCTGCGGGCAATGGGGTGGAGTGATGTTTCAGCAGCGGATTAATCAGCGTCAGTTCTGATGCTCTCTTTTACCAAAAAACATATTGCAAACGGAGGAATTAAATCTATGGATCCAATGATTACGATTTTGCTCATCGCGGTACTGGCTATTATCGTACTGAGCGTATTTTTCAGCTTTTTCCCGGTTATGCTCTGGATCTCGGCTATTGCATCAGGCGTGCGTGTAGGTATCATTACGCTGGTGGCGATGAGATTGAGACGTGTAACACCAAGCCGAATCGTTAACCCGTTGATCAAAGCAACGAAAGCAGGCCTTGGCTTGAATATTAACCAACTGGAAAGTCACTTCCTGGCTGGTGGTAACGTTGACCGTGTTGTTAATGCCCTGATTGCTGCGCAGCGTGCAAACATTCCACTCGAATTCGAACGTGCTGCTGCGATTGACCTCGCAGGCCGTGACGTATTGCAAGCCGTACAAATGAGTGTAAACCCGCGTGTTATTGAAACACCAATCGTATCTGCCGTTGCCAAAGACGGTATCGAAGTTAAAGTTAGAGCACGAGTTACGGTTCGTGCCAACATTGATCGCCTCGTCGGTGGTGCTGGTGAAGAAACCATCATTGCCCGTGTCGGCGAAGGTATTGTAAGTACGAACGGTTCTTCGAACTCTCACAAAGATGTCTTGGAAAATCCGGATTTGATCTCTCGTACTGTATTGTCCAAAGGTTTGGATGCAGGTACTGCGTTCGAAATCCTGTCGATCGATATCGCGGACGTAGACGTAGGTAAAAACATCGGTGCCTTCTTGCAAACCGAGCAGGCTGAAGCGGATAAACGCATCGCGCAAGCAAAAGCTGAAGAACGTCGTGCAATGGCCGTAGCTCAAGAACAAGAGATGAAAGCCCGCGTTGTTGAGATGAGAGCGCGTGTCGTTGAGTCCGAGTCCCAAGTACCACTGGCTATGTCCGAAGCGCTTCGTAGTGGTAAAATTGGCGTGATGGATTATATGAACCTGAAAAACATTGAAGCGGATACTCAGATGCGTAACACTTTGGGAAAACCTGCTGAAGGTTCGAATTCCAGCGATCAAGGTGATTCCAAAAACGGAAGATAGGCGGTGAGTGCATATGAGCCTATTCGAATGGATATTTAACAACCTGTATGTGGTAGCGGTTATTGCCTTTGCCCTCTTTTCAGTCCTTGGAAAGCTTGGGAAGTCTGCAAACCCGAATCAGAAGCGTCCCGGTAACGGAATGCCAACATTTGGGGGCGGAGAAGATGCGAATCGTCGCTCAGGAAATGACTCTTCGCAGCAACAGTCATCCAGACCGGATGACCGCCGTTATGAGGAGCAATATGATGAGCGTTATGACGATGAACGTTATGATGAGCGTTACGACGAGCGGTATGATCAGCCTTACTCTGAACAAGTACCCTCTTCTTATCCAGAAGTTGATTTTAGAGGTGACCAGTCACCGGACAGCATGCGGAGTTCGGTGGATGAACAGATGAGATTGATGGAAGAGCAACAACGTATGATACAGGACAGACTGAATCGCATTTCTTCAGCGAGTTCTCCATCTGTATCGAATTCAAGTACGGAAGAGGGAGATACAACGGATTCAATGCCTTCTCGTCTTCGTCAAGAGGACATCCGTACGGGGGTGCTTTGGGCAGAGGTACTGGGTTCTCCTCGTTCGAAGCAACCTTTTGGAACGAGAGGGAAGTTGTAAAAGTAAAAGACGATCAGTGAATCGTCCGTTTCAAGATAGAACGAAGCCTTTTCTGGGGAGCACAACGCCTCCAGAGAAGGCTTTTTTCGTACGCCTGTATTTTCAGCAAAATATGTACGTAACTGCTCACCAATTCTTCATAATTCCCTGAATTTGCGCATAAGTTGAACTGTAGAGGAAGGGGGAAGACCTTCGAATGACCCGGATCAGCCGCAAGCTGCGCAGATGGACCAGTGAGGTGCTGGATCTGCCGCAGGATGTGCTTTATGATATGCCACGGTTAACCCTGATCGGCAGTAAGCAACTGTATATAGAGAATCATCGCGGTGTCATCCATTTCACGCCGGATCGCATCGTACTGGCTCTGTCACAAGGTCAATTGGAGATCAAAGGCAGCGCCTTGGTCATACGTAACATTTTGCCGGATGAAGTAGCCATCGAAGGTACGATTCTGGATATTCATATGAATGGAGTGGAGGGGAACGGATGAAGCAGCCTAGTCTGTATAAATTGCGTGGAGCCGTGCGGATCAAAGTTACAGGCGGAGATATCGAGACATTAATTAATACGATAACAGAGCAGAGACTGAGTGTATGGGATCTACGTGCACAGGATGGACGCCAGGCGGAGATGAGCATTTTGCTTCCGCATTTTTTCAGACTGCGTCCTGTTGTAAAAGGGACAGGCTGCAGAGTGAAAATCATGCACCGCAGTGGTTTTCCATTTTTTCTGGCTCGTCTGTTTCGCAGAAAGTTTTTTGTAGGGGGCATGCTGTTCTTTGTAGCGGCACTATTTGCGCTATCGTCCATGGTCTGGAATGTAGAAGTGAAAGGAAATGTAACGATTCCGACAGATGAAGTGTTGGCCGCAGCTAAAAAAGAAGGCATCTACCCCTTTCAATGGGGGTTCCGAATGAAAAGTCAGGACAAGCTCTCCAGACAGCTCGCGCTGGCACTGCCTGATGTGACCTGGATTGGCGTAACGAAAGAGGGGACAAGGGTTACGATTCAGGTCGTTGAGTCAGCACAGCCTAAGCGCGAGCCTCTACTGAATCCAAGACATCTCATCAGTAAATCCGACGCGGTGGTCACTCAGATCTATGCTGAACAGGGACGCCCCGTAGTACAGAAGAACACACGTGTGAAGAAAGGACAAGTGCTGATCTCGGGCATCCTGGGTGATGAGGAAAATACAAAAACGATTGTTGCCAAAGGTGAAGTCCGGGGGATGGTTTGGCGGGAATATGATATACAGGTTCCCCTGATTCAGAAATATCAGACGATGACCGGGGAAAGTAAAGAGCGATTTTACGTGGTGCTTGGAGATTGGGCGATTCAACTATGGGGGTACGGAAAAACTCCCTTCAGTTCATATGACACGGATACGTATCACAAACCTCTGACCTGGCGTTCATTCACCTTGCCGATGGGATGGATGACGGAGAAGGATATGGAAACGAATTTCCATCAGGAAGAGCAAGGTGTGGATTGGGCCAAAACGAAAGGATTAGAAGGGGCAAGAAATGATATTTTAGCCAAAAACGGTAAAGGTACAAAAATTTTAAGTGAAAAAATTTTGCATGAGAAGAAAGAGAATGGTAAAGTTTATATGAAAGTATTATTTGAAGTGGAAGAAAGCATCGCGGAAGAACTTCCGTTAGTCCATAGTCAAGGAGAATGAGGATATTTGTCAGAGCAAACACGCAGTATACAAATCTCGCTCAAAAGTGCGGGAGAGGGGCAATCTCTGTTTGGACCCCAAGATATTTTTCTGAAACTGATTGAATCCGAGATTCCAGCCCAGATCGCTTCACGCGAAGCAGAGATTAATATCTTTGGTACTGTGCAACAGGTGGAATCACTTGAACAACTGTTTGATGTATTACTGCAATTGATCCGCAATGGATATGTGTTAACTGAAAGAGATGTCCAATATGCGATTGAGCTTGCTAAAGATTTGCGTGCAGATCAGCTGCTGGATCTGTTTAAAGGTGAAATTACGACAACATACCGTGGTAAGCCGATTCGTGTAAAAACGATTGGACAGAAACATTACGTAACCACGATTAAAAAACGGGATATTGTATTCGGGATTGGTCCTGCCGGAACCGGTAAAACGTATCTGGCTGTTGTGCTGGCTGTAGCCGCACTTAAAGAGGGCAGTGCCAAACGCATCGTGCTTACACGGCCTGCGGTCGAAGCGGGCGAAAGTCTGGGTTTCCTGCCAGGTGATCTGCAGGAGAAAGTAGATCCGTACCTAAGACCGCTGTATGACGCTCTATACGACGTTATGGGACAAGAACAGACGGCCAAGGCTCTAGAACGAGGATTAATTGAAATCGCTCCCTTGGCCTATATGCGTGGTCGTACGTTGGATGATTCCTTTATCATTCTGGATGAGGCACAGAACACAACGCCTGAACAGATGAAAATGTTTTTAACCCGTCTTGGATTTGGTTCCAAAATGGTCATTACCGGAGACGTGACACAGATTGATTTACCGCGCGGCAAAAAATCAGGACTTGTGGAAGCGAGTACGATCCTGGGTGAAGTTCAGGAAATTGGATTCGTGCATTTCGCCGAGCAGGATGTCGTTCGTCACTCCCTCGTCCAGAAAATCATTGTGGCTTATAACCACGCCGCAGAAAATCAAGCATAGAAAGGGATTGTCTAAAGTGACCTCGAAAGAAATGTCAAAAGGCAAATCTTTTCAAAATAGAGCGACAGGATGGAAGTATAGCGTGTGGGCGCGCTATCTTCTCTTTTTGTTTTTAGTGATCCTCTTTTACGTGAGTCTTTCTTCCAAACTGTTACCTGAGCGCTACGACATTCAGGAAGGTACTCGTAGTGAGGTGGACATTGTTGCGCCAATGCAGATTCCGAATAACAAGGCTACACTGAAAGCGCAGGAAGAAGCGGCCGAACGTGTGCAGCCGATATATCAGATCGTGCAGATGCGTAATGAGAACCTGATGACAACGCTACTGGATCGCATCGACCGTTTGAATCAGGATGATCAGATCTCAAGTCAGGATAAGATTGATATTTATCGGGATGAGATTCCGCAGCGTCAGAAAGACTTTGTGTCTAACTATATCAATAACAATCGGAAAACTGGTACATACTCCGACACGTTGCTGGAAGAGATTCGAAACGTCGTGCAGGAACAAAGTTACCGTATTCCTGAAGAAACGTATATCAAAATCTCACGTCTGACTTCGGATGATATTCAGGAAATGAAACCTGTCGCAAGAGACATTGTAGCGAGATTGATGACAGACCAAGTTAGTGAGGCTACCACTGCGCGGGCGAAAGTGGCAGAGATGGTCAGTGCAAGTTCGCTTAGCAAACGTACGCAGCGTGAAGTGGTACAGGAGCTTACACGATTGGTGGTAACGGCTAACCGTTTCTATGATGAAGAGGGTACCAAGGAAGCAAAGGTCCAAGCTCGTGAAAATACACCGACGGTGTTTATCAAGCAAGGCGACCCCCTTGTATCTAAAGGGGAAATCATTACCCCGGAAATGTATGCACTGCTTAATGAGAATGATTTGCTGAAAAATGAAGTCAACTACTGGCCGCAGCTGGGATTACTTTTGTTCTCCTGCATGCTGTCGGCTGCGATTTTAATGTTTATTCAGCAAGGCAGTGGAACACATTTCAAATATAATAATGCCCAACTGCTTATGCTTGTTCTCATCTTTATTATTTCAATTGTTGTAATGTATGTGACAGCCTTGATTCAGACCAATGAACGTCCATTTATCGGTTTTCTAGCACCGGTGGCTGTTGGAGCGATGCTGATCGCGCTGCTACTGGATACATCGCTTGCATTTGTGTGCTCGATTCTTATCGGCATACTGTCCAGTATTATTTTGAATACACACCAGGGTCAGCTTTTTGACTTTGAACTTGGCTTCTTTGCAGTTGTCGTTTCGTTTGTAGCGATTTTTGCAACGCACCGAGCGAGTCAGCGATCAACCATCTTAAAAGGAGCTATCATGGTCTGTCTGTTCGGATCTCTAGCTGTCTTTACACTGGCTCTAATTGACACAGGCGATTGGAACAGAACAACAACGCTGTATGGCATTGGATACGCCTTTGCAGGCGGGGTACTCACAGCTATTCTGGTTATCGGGCTGATGCCGTTTTTTGAAACGTCGTTTGGCATTCTATCCGCGCTTAAACTGGTTGAGCTTTCGAATCCAAATCATCCATTACTTCGCAAGTTGCTTACAGAGACACCGGGTACGTATCATCATAGCGTTATGGTTGGCAATCTGTCTGAAGCGGCCGCTGAGGCTATCGGTGCTAATGGATTGTTATGTCGCGTAGGGTCGTATTATCATGATATCGGGAAGACCAAGCGGCCTATCTATTTTATTGAGAACCAAAACAACATGGAGAATCCGCATGATTCGATTGATCCCAAACTAAGTAAGTCCATTATCGTTGCGCATGCGCGGGATGGTGTTGAGATGCAGAAAGACTATAAGCTGCCGAAGCCGATACGGGATATTGCCGAACAACATCATGGTACAACATTCCTCCATTACTTCTACCACAAGGCGCTGCGTCAAGCGGAAGAAGCGGGGATTGAACCGGATTTCACGGAAGAAGATTTTCGTTATCCTGGGCCGAAGGCTCAATCCAAGGAATCTGCTATAGTGGGAATTGCGGATAGTGTAGAAGCGGCTGTGCGCTCACTGCGCAAGCCGACCGTAGAGCAGGTAGAGTCCATGATTGAAAAAATTATCAAAGGTCGCCTGGACGATCATCAGTTTAACGATTGTGACCTTACGATGCGTGAACTAGATATCGTGGCCAAAACATTAAAGGAAACGGTGATGGGCATTTTCCACTCCAGAATCGAGTATCCGGAAGAGATCAAGAAACCAAAACCGACGTCGCCTGAAGCCGGTTAATCAATATTACGAGCAGACAGGAGTTATGAAAGAATGAGTCTTAACCTCGCATGGAATAATGAACAACAGGATAAAGAAATTACAGAACCGATGATCGCGATGCTGGAGCAATTGTTGACTCTCGCAGGTGAAGCTGAGGGAATCACGGAAGGAGAAGTCGCGCTCACGTTTGTGGATGATGAGCAGATTCACGAACTGAACCGTGATTATCGTGGTATCGACCGTCCTACAGACGTATTGTCTTTTGCGATGAACGAAACGGTGGATGAAGAGCTCGACATTATCTACGAGCTTGATGAGGACGAGGAAATGGAAGAAATGCCAGATATCCTTGGAGACATCATTATTTCTGTTCCGCGGACGATATTGCAGAGTGAGGAGTATGGACACTCATTTGAGCGTGAGCTTGGATTCCTGTTTGTTCATGGTTTCTTGCACCTGCTTGGTTATGACCATCAGGATGAAGCAAGTGAGGCAGAGATGATGGGGAAACAGGAAGCTGTTCTTGCTCAAGCCGGGTTGACACGATAATGAAAAGGCGCTCCTGGGGTCAGGTATTTCTCAACGCTCTGGAAGGAATTGCTTACGGCTTGCGTACGCAGCGGAATGTTAGAGTTCACACAGGAGTAGCCATTTTGATGTGTGCAGCCGGATTTTTTTTCCACATCTCCAGAACGGACTGGATGTTTGTGTTGACAGCTGTATTTATGGTGCTGGTCACTGAATTGATGAACACAGCCGTAGAAGCCGCTGTTGATTTGGCCCAGCCTGATATTCATCCGCTCGCAAAAGCGGCAAAAGACACCGCGGCTGGAGCGGTTTTACTGGCTGCGGTGTTCGCTGTCATCATAGGATGTATTGTTTTTCTTAAACCAGTGCTTACCTGGTTGAGAGTTTTATTGGGATAACAGCGATCGAAAGGTTATTCTGTCATCGGAGTGACTCAGTGCAATCAAACGGCTGTAAGCAACTTAACTCAAAGAGCATACCTTTACACACACTCTAAGGGAGAGAAAAATCAATGGATAATGGCTTGTTAATGCAGGAAGCGATAAAGGCACGTACAAAGGCGTATACGCCATATTCCCATTTTGGGGTAGGCGCAGCATTGCTCGATAGCGAAGGACATGTGCATCATGGATGCAACATTGAAAATGCGGCATACACACCGGGCAACTGTGCTGAGCGTACCGCTATGTTCAGTGCTATTGCCGGAGGACATAAGCCGCGCAGTTTCAAAGCGATGGCTATCGTTGGAGATACCGAAGGGCCGATTGCTCCATGTGGCGTATGTCGCCAAGTGATGTTTGAACTGTGTGAGCCGGATATGAAAGTCATTCTGGGTAATTTGAAAGGCGACTTGTTAGAAACGACAGTGGCTGAATTGTTGCCATGGGCGTTTGGCCCCACAGACTTAAACTCTGCCAAAAAATAAAATTCCAGGCCTAGGCGCCTGAGGAGGAACATATGAAAAAACAAGCATTTAAATCCGGATTCGTTGCAATTATCGGACGTCCTAACGTAGGTAAGTCTACTTTGATGAATCAGGTGATTGGTCAGAAAATTGCAATTATGTCGGACAAGCCGCAAACAACGCGTAACAAAATTCACGGGGTTTATACATCCGAAGAACAACAAATCGTTTTCCTGGACACGCCGGGTATTCACAAACGTCAATCCAAGCTCGGGGATTACATGAATGAAACCGCATTGAACACACTTGGCGAGGTTGAAGCTGCTTTGTTTTTGATTGACGCTTCCGAAGGTATGGGGGGCGGGGATCGATACATTGCTGAACAATTGAAAAGCGTGCGGACACCTGTCATTTTGGTCATGAATAAAATTGATAAAATTGCGCCAGAGGCGTTGCTTCCACTGATTGAGGAATATCGCAAACTGCATGATTTTGCCGAGATTGTGCCTGTGTCTGCTATGCTGGGCAGCAATGTGAGCACGCTGCTGGAGCAAATTGGCAAGTATATGCCGGAGGGTCCTCAGTACTATCCGGACGATCAAATAACGGATCACCCTGAGCAGTTTGTCTGCGCAGAGCTTATTCGTGAGAAAATTTTACAAATGACACGCGAAGAAGTACCCCACTCCATCGCTGTGACGATTGAAGATATGAAAGTTCAGGATAACGGTGTCGTATATATATCCGCGGTCATCTTTGTAGAACGTGATTCACAAAAGGGGATCATTATCGGCAAGCAAGGGGCGTTACTTAAAGAGGTAGGTAAGCGCGCTCGTCAAGATATCCAAAATCTGCTTGGTTCCAGAATTTTTATGGATCTGTGGGTTAAAGTGAAAAAAGACTGGAGAAATCAGGATCGCGTTCTGCGTGACCTTGGTTTTGGACGAGAGTAATCGTTACGTAATGTGATATCAGCAAAATGTTTATCCATTAATTGCAACACATAGTTTTCCTTGCAGGACTCCATCCTATCGGGTATAACAGACGTCATTTCCGAAGAGAGGATGAATTTCCGATGCGGGATTTTTCATGGAAGGTATTTTCAATGACAGGGGACGTGGAATCCTATTTGTTATATACCGAGACGTGTAACTCGTCATTACAGGAGTCAGAGACTGCAAGGGAAGTGAGTGAAGATGAAGAAGCTAAAGAATAAAGGGCTGATTCAGGAATGGTTAGGTGACGAGGCATGTTATATAGGGTGGAAGGCATTGTCATCCGCAGCATGGACTACGGTGAGGGAAATAAAATTGTAACGCTTTGCACCGAAAGTGGTGGAAAAGCAGGAGTACTCGTTCGGGGTGCCAAAAAGCCCAAAAGTCGGCATGCTGCACTAGTGCAGCCCTTTACTTATGGACAATATGTTTATTTTCGCAACACAGGCCTTGGTACACTGAATGCTGGAGAAATTATCGAATCCAATCATGAACTCAGGGAAGATTTGGTGAAGGCTGCTTATGCTTCTTATGCATGTGAACTGCTCGATCGAGTACTTCAGGATGAAGAGACGGGAGTGTTTTGGTTCAAGCAATTAAAAGCTTGTTTGCAGGCTTTGAAGGAAGATAAAGATCCTTTAGTCATTATAAGTCTGTATGAGATGAAAATATTACAGGCGGCTGGTTACGGACCACAGTTGGGTGAGTGTATATCGTGCAACCAAGAGCGGCCGGATGAGCAATTATTTATTAGTCCCAGACTTGGCGGTGTCTTATGCAGGGCGTGTAAACATTTTGACCCGCCAGCGACGTCCGTTAGTCCAAAGACTTTGAAGTTGTTGCGCCTGTTTGTGCAACTGGATCTGCAACGCTTGGGAAATATCTCTGTAAGTGAATCTACGCGTAATGAAATTAAAAAGGTCATGCGAGCTTTCATGGATCACCAGCTAGGTTTGAATCTCAAGTCCCGTTCTTTCCTGGATCAAATGGAAAAGTACGGGATTTGAACTGCGTTCATACTTGAAAATAGTTATTGACTTCATCTTTCAATTTATATATTATGAAATATAAATTCTCTTTTTAGAGACATGCATTGAACGAGAAAGTAGGAAACTGGATTCAGAGTATGATTGATACACGTATGAGTTGAGAGAATTAGCTTGTGTATCAATGATAAGCGAGTCAGGGACGGTGAGAGCCTGATTGAATCGGTTTGTGAACAAGGCACTCGGGAGCATGAATGGACACGGAAAAGTGGGCCGGATTAGACAAGGATTTGTTTGATTCAGGCCAAGTAGGGTGGAACCGCGGGAATAGCTCTCGTCCCTACGTCTGTACATCAGGCGTAGTGGGACGAGGGCTATTTATTATTGCCTGTACACCTCCTATGCTTGCTAACAAACTACCCGAAAAGGAGCATGATTATGAATTTTCAGCAGATGATCTTGACGCTGCAACAATTCTGGGCCGAGCATAACTGTATTATCGTTCAGCCATATGACACGGAAAAAGGGGCAGGCACGATGAACCCGATGACCTTTTTACGTTCACTTGGACCAGAGCCTTGGAAAGTGGCTTATGTTGAACCTTCCCGCCGTCCATCCGACGGACGCTATGGTGAGAACCCTAACAGGTTGTATCAGCACCACCAGTTCCAGGTCATTATCAAGCCTTCTCCGGATAATATCCAGGAAATCTACCTGGAAAGTTTGAATCGTCTGGGAATTGATCCGCTCAAGCACGATATCCGGTTTGTTGAAGACAACTGGGAGAATCCTTCGCTTGGTTGCGCAGGTCTTGGCTGGGAAGTATGGCTGGACGGGATGGAAATCACGCAATTTACGTATTTCCAGCAAGTCGGTGGAATCGAAACGAATCCAGTAGCAGTGGAAATTACGTATGGTATGGAGCGTCTTGCTTCTTACATACAGGAAAAAGAAAATGTATTTGATCTTGAATGGGTTGAAGGGATTGCCTATGGCGACGTATTCCGTCAACCTGAATATGAGCATTCCAAGTATACATTTGAAATCTCTGACGTAAAAATGCTATTTACCCTTTTTAATATGTATGAAGATGAAGCGAACAAAGCGATGGCACAGCACTTGGTATTCCCGGCATATGACTATGTGTTGAAGTGTTCCCATACGTTCAACTTGCTCGATGCGCGTGGCGCGATCAGTGTTACAGAACGCACAGGATACATTACCCGTGTCCGCAACCTCGCTCGTCAAGTGGCAGCAACATATGTGGAAGAGCGTGAGAAGCTGGGCTTCCCGCTGATCAAGAAAGGGGGAGCCGAGAATGTCTAAGGATCTGTTGTTTGAGATTGGTCTGGAAGAAGTGCCTGCACGTTTTATGCGCGCAGCTATTGCACAACTTCAGGAACGCATTGTGAAATGGCTTGATTCATCCCGTATTGCTTATGGTGAAGTGCAAGCTTACGCGACACCTCGCCGTCTAGCCATTTTGATTCAGAACGTAGCCGACAAACAGGAAGATGTGGAGGAAGAGGTAAAAGGGCCTTCCCGCAAAATAGCGCTGGATGACAGTGGCAACTGGAGCAAAGCCGCACTTGGATTTGCACGCAGTCAAGGTGTAGAACCTGATCAATTTACCTTCAAAGAACTGAATGGTGTTGAATATATTTATGCAACGAAAAGCAGCAAAGGTGTAGATACAGCATCCGTTATTGGCGAAGGTTTATTATCCGTATTACACGCCATGACTTTCCCTAAATTTATGCGCTGGGCATCCTATGATTTCAAATTTGTTCGCCCTATTCGCTGGATTGTTGCATTGTTTGGCACCGAAGTGATTGATCTTGAAGTAACGGGTGTAAAAGCGGGTAATGTAACGCGTGGGCATCGTTTCCTAGGCAATGAAGCTGTGGTATCTGTGCCTTCGGCGTTCATCGATGTGCTTCGTGCTCAGCATGTCATTGCAGATATTTCTGAACGTGAGCAGATGATTGTATCCCAGATCGAGGCACTTGCTGCCGAGAAAAACTGGAATATTGCAATCAAAGAAGATTTGCTTGAAGAGGTACTTTTCCTTGTCGAAACGCCAACCGTATTATTTGGTACATTTGATTCCTCATTCTTGAACATTCCGCAGGAAGTTTTGATTACCTCCATGCGTGAGCATCAACGTTATTTCCCTGTATTGGACCAGGAAGGTCAGTTGTTGCCGTATTTTGTTACGGTTCGCAATGGTGGCAGTGATTCGCTTGATGTTATCGCTAAAGGTAACGAGAAGGTACTGCGTGCCCGTCTGTCGGATGCAAAATTCTTCTACGAGGAAGACCAGAAGCTGGAGATTAAGGACGCATTGTCCAAGCTCGAAAGCATCGTCTTCCAAGAAGAACTTGGCACGGTGGGAGATAAGGTTCGCCGCATTCGCAAAATTGCTGACATCCTGGCTACGAAATTGCAAGTATCTGGTGATGTGGCTGAATCGGTTAGCCGATCCGCAGATATCTGCAAATTTGATCTGGTTACGCTGATGGTTGGTGAATTCCCTGAATTGCAAGGTGTAATGGGTGAGGATTACGCTCGCAAAGCTGGTGAAAAAGAAGAAGTTGCTAAGGCTGTATTCGAGCATTATCAACCTCGTTTCGCTGGCGATCAATCTCCTGCATCTCTTGTAGGTGCAATTGTTAGTGCAGCGGACAAAATGGATACAATTGTAGGATGTTTCTCTATTAATATTATTCCTACAGGTTCTCAAGATCCGTATGCACTTCGCCGCCAAGCAGCAGGTATTGTACAAATCTTGCTGGATCATCAACTTCCGCTGACCTTATCCGATGTGTTCGGCGCAGCACTTGAAGTTCACGCTCAGATGAATCTGTTGAAACGTGCAGATGCAGAAGTGCGTAAAGATTTGCAGGACTTCTTCGCATTGCGTGTGAAAAAATTGCTATCGGAAACGGTACGTTATGACGTTGTTGATGCAGTGATTGCTTCCGGTTTCGATGATATCAGTGCAATTGTTCCAAAAGGTGAAGCGTTGATGAAAGCCGTACTGGCGGCGGAAGAATTCAAAACAACGCTGGAATCGTTCAACCGTGTAGGAAACCTGGCAAGTAAAGCATCAAACGCTTCGGTACATCCTGAACTGTTTGTAGAAGATGGGGAGCGTCAGCTGTTTGATGCCTGGAATCAAACGAACGAAACTTATCGCGATGCATTGTCTAAGCATAATGCTTCAGAAGCTTTGGCTATCGCTTCAGCATGGAAGGGTGCTATCACGCTGTTCTTTGATTCGGTTATGGTTATGGCGGAAGATGATGCGGTGCGTGCGAATCGACTGGCCCTTCTTGCTGCCATAGATCAAGATTTGAAAGGTTTTGCTGATTTCTCCAAACTGGTTGGATAAGCTCTGCAGTTCAATGATTATCTTTGTACTTTTCAGCAAAACATAAGTACAGTATTAAAGAACGAAATATGAGGGTATAAATATACGGAACGGGTTGTTTAATGTTTTAAATAACCGCTCCGTATTTTAGCCTCTGTTTTTTCTCCATTAGACACAGAAGGATTTTCAGTGACTGGGGTCGTATATTACAATATGCAGATATTTTATGAAGCCGGGTGGTATAGGTTTGAGTGAATTGAATATACGTCACATCGTTGTTGATGGAGATGCTTGCCCGGTTAAGACCGAGATTGCCAATACTGCACGTCTCTTTCAGGTTCCTGTTTTGCTTGTCTCTTCCTTTGACCATTTGCTACAAGGGGGAGAGGGGGTGCGGACCGTGCAAGTAGACCGCAGTGATCAAAGCGCAGATCTGTACATTGCGAATCATATTAAGCCGTATGATGTGGTTATTACGCAAGATTATGGCCTAGCGGCGCTGGCTCTTGGCAAACGTTGTTATGTTTTATCGTTTAGAGGTCGAGAATTTAAAGATCAAGATATTGATTTTATGCTCGATTCCCGTCATACTGCGGCCAAAGCTAGACGCAGGGGGCATTATGGGAAAGGCCCAAAACCCTTTACAGAGCAGGATCGAGAAATTTTTCAACATAAACTGACAAAACTTTTGAAAGATTTGCAGGAGAATGTGTAAGTTTATCGAATTATATTTACGTGTTAGAAGAGATGAAGGTGGCCGAGATGAGTACCGGACAAGGCGGTATACCCGAAAGTATTATTGAATCGGTATTGCAACAGCATGATATCGTCGATACGGTAAGCCGATTTGTGCATCTGACCAAGCAGGGGAAGTACATGAAAGGCCTCTGCCCTTTTCATTCCGAGAAGACGCCTTCGTTCACCGTTACACCTGAGAAACAGATTTTCTATTGCTACGGTTGCGGCACGGGCGGAAATGCCATCAAATTTAGGATGGAAATCGAAGGGTTATCCTTTCCCGAGGCTGTCAAAACGATGGCAGAAGAAAGTCATATCTCCATGGGTGACTGGCAGGGGCGTGAATCCGCTCATGTAAATCCGGAGACGGCACGTCTGCTGGAAGCTTATGAGCTTACCTCGAAGCTGTATCATTTTCTGTTGAAAAATACAGAGCATGGCAAAGTAGCCATGGAATATTTACGCTCACGAGGTATTGGTGACAAATTGATTGATCAGTTCCAGATTGGTTATGCACCAAATCGTTGGGACACGCTCGTGCAATTTCTGGAAAAGCGCAACTATCCGCTAGAAGAGATGGAACGAGGCGGACTTCTGTCAGAGCGAAGTGAAGGTCAAGGATATGTGGACAAATTCAGAGATCGAATCATGTTTCCAATCCATGGTAGAAGCGGCAAACCGATTGCATTTGCAGGCCGGATTCTGGGAGAGGGACAGCCGAAATATTTGAACTCACCAGAAACCAGGTTGTTCAACAAAGGCCGTGTTCTCTACAATCTGCACCAAGCTAAAAATGCAATACGCAAACAGAGACAGGTCATTTTGTTTGAAGGCTACGGCGATGTTATCTCTGCGTGGGATCAGGACGTTCAGAATGGTGTCGCAGCCATGGGGACGGCGCTTACGGAAAATCAGGCTCTGATGATCAAAGGCATGTGTGATGAGGTTATCCTCTGTTATGATGGCGACCGAGCCGGACAGGCTGCCGCAATGAAAAACTTCCCCATTTTGGAGGAGGCTGGGTTGCAGGTTAAGGTGGCGCTCATTCCTGAAGGGCTTGATCCAGATGATTTTATCCGAAAGCACGGCGGTGAACGATTCCGTAACCAGATTGTAGATGGTGCCGTAACAACTACAAAATTTAAGCTTATAAACCTCAAAAAAAACCATATACTGCTAGAAGGCGGCGGACAAATCGCTTATTCCAAAGAAGCAGTGAAATTGATTGCTCCCTTGTCCTCACCAACAGAGCGTGAAGTGTATCTTCGTGAACTTGCTGCTGAAGTCGACGTATCCTTCGAAACATTGAAGCAAGAATGTAACGAGGAACGGGAAGCGATGAAAAATAACGAGGATTATGGGGATAATAACCCGAAAAGGTGGAATAATGGTAGGCAACAAAATAGGCAGGTACCTACACCCAATCTGTTGCCGGCATACCATGCTGCTGAGCGCAAGCTGATTGCCTGGATGTTACAGGATGATGAAGCGGCTCAGTATGTAAATGAACATCTTGGCGAAGCTTTTAACTTAGATGATCATGCAGCAATTGCTGCTTATCTATATGCCTATTATGCACAGGGCAAACCGCCGGATACAAGTCGTTTTATGTCTTCGCTACATGATGATCGTCTGGAGAAGACGGTCAGCTCAATCTCGATGATGGATGGCCCAGGTGAATGGAGCGTCCAAGTGCTCGATGATTGCATCAGGGAAGTGTTGAAGTATCCGCGCAAAAAACAGTACGATTTAAAAAAGGAAGAAATGATTGCTGCAGAGCGGGCAGGGGATTCTGTACGCGCGGCACAAATTGCACTTGAGATGATTGCCCTAGAGAGACAGTGAACGTCTGGATGACTTGGATGTTTCTAGGGAGGAGGGAGTCGAGTTATGGCGAATGATCAGCATACTGAACTAGAAACAGAATTGACACTGGATCAGGTTAAAGATCAATTGATTGAATCAGGTAAGAAAAGAGCTTCACTCAACTATAAGGAAATTATTGAGAAACTTTCTCCATTTGAGCAGGATGCAGAGCAAATGGATGAGTTTTACGAACAACTCAGCGACCTCGGTATTGATGTTGTTAACGAAAATGATGAAGAGGTGACTCTTCGTCCCAACGATGATTCCGAAAATGGCGGCAGAGATGGAGACGATGAGTTCCACTTTGATGATGATCTGAGCTTGCCACCTGGTATCAAAATTAATGACCCTGTACGGATGTACCTGAAGGAGATCGGACGTGTACCTTTGTTGTCCGCTGATGACGAGGTGCAACTCGCAAAACGGATCGAAAACGGGGATGAAGAAGCGAAACGCCGTTTGGCTGAAGCCAACCTTCGTCTCGTTGTAAGTATTGCCAAACGTTATGTAGGACGCGGAATGCTGTTCCTTGATCTGATTCAGGAAGGTAACATGGGTCTGATTAAAGCGGTAGAGAAGTTTGACCATAAAAAGGGTTACAAGTTCAGTACGTATGCGACATGGTGGATTCGTCAGGCGATTACACGTGCGATTGCTGACCAAGCGCGTACCATCCGTATCCCTGTGCACATGGTAGAAACCATTAATAAGCTGATTCGGGTATCCCGTCAACTATTGCAGGAACTTGGACGCGAACCGACTCCTGAAGAAATCGCTGCGGAGATGGATCTAAGCGTAGAAAAAGTGCGTGAGATTACAAAGATTGCTCAGGAACCGGTTTCCTTGGAAACACCAATCGGTGAAGAAGACGATTCCCATCTGGGTGATTTCATCGAAGATCAGGAAGCACTGGCTCCTGCAGATGCTGCTGCCTATGAGCTTTTGAAAGAGCAACTTGAAGATGTTCTGGACACATTGACGGAGCGTGAAGAAAATGTTCTTCGTCTGCGTTTTGGTCTGGATGATGGACGTACGAGAACACTCGAAGAAGTTGGTAAAGTGTTTGGTGTTACGCGTGAGCGTATTCGTCAGATTGAAGCCAAGGCTCTTCGTAAATTGCGTCACCCGAGTCGAAGCAAACGACTTAAGGATTTCCTCGAATAATTGAACTGTAGGAGACTTTCTGCGAGACGCTTTGGCGGCGGCGGGGTCTCCTTTCGTTTTAATTTGAACGGTTAGATTTCTTTCTTTTGGAAATTCATCCTTGAAATGTTTGATTGGATTTTATTTTATCGCTTTTCTTTACGCAATGCAAATCAATAAATTAAAAGAATGGTGTAGGTGCTCCATGAAACTTTCGAATCGATTACAACAAATACTTGATCAAATTCCTGAAGGCAGCCGGATGGCGGATATTGGATCAGACCACGCTTTACTACCTGTCGCTGCAATACGTAGCGGAAAAGCGGTGAGTGCAATAGCTGGGGAAGTCAATCCTGGTCCTTATGATGCCGCTTCTAAACAAGTCAGTGATGCCGGACTTAAAACGCAAATTACGGTACATCGTGGAGATGGTCTCGATGTCATTACTGCTGGAGAAGTCGATGTAATTACCATTGCTGGCATGGGCGGCGCACTGATCGCTTCCATTTTAGACCGGGGAATCTCCAAACTGGAAGGTGTACAGTTATTGATTCTGCAGCCCAATGTAGGCGAGGATATCTTGCGACGCTGGCTACTCCAGCATCACTGGGTTGTTGTGGCTGAGAAACTTCTTGAAGAAGATGGCAAGATTTATGAAATTATTACCGCAATGCCGGAGGATGGTAGCCCAATCACGAATGAAGAGGTATACCGTGCTCGTCCCCTGCAGGGTGAGGTGGAGTTGACGGAAGATTTGCTGTTACGTATGGGGCCATACTTGGTAGACCGTGCAACGGACGTATTTTTTTCCAAATGGGAAAGTGAGATACTCAAATTAGAGAGCGTGGTGCAATCCATCTCCAAGTCCGATCAAGATTCTTCCAGGGACAAAGCAGCAGAGGTGGAACAGCTTATCACGAGTTTGAAGGAGGTACTGGCATGTTTGCCAAAGGTCAAACCGTAATTCAATTGATGGAGCAACTTGCTCCCAAACATCTGGCTGTACCCGACGACCGTATTGGTCTGCAACTGGGAAGTTTGCAAAAGGACATTACTCATGTGCTTGTAGCGCTGGACGTCACAAACGAGGTTGTGGATGAAGCGATTCGGATCGGAGCCAATCTGATTATTGCCCATCATGCTATTATTTTCCGTCCCGTAAAATCACTCAGCACGGATACGCCTATGGGCAAATTGTATGAAAAGTTGATCAAGCATGATATCGCGGTTTACATCAGTCATACGAATCTCGACGTTACTGAGGGTGGTATCAATGACTGGATGGCTGAGGCGCTTGGCATTGAGAGCAAGGAATCGCTCGAGGATGTGCACACAGATCAGTTGTACAAGCTGGCGGTATTTGTGCCTAGAACGCATCATGAGCAGGTACTACAGGCGATTTTGGAAGCGGGAGCAGGCAGCATCGGTCAATATAATAAATGCAGTTTTAGCACGGAAGGAACAGGCACATTTGTACCTGGTGAAGGGACGCAGCCGTTTATCGGATCACAGGGACAGATGGAACGTGTGGAAGAGATACGTATTGAAACGGTCGTACCTCAAAGTTTGCGGGGCAAGGTCATACAGGCGATGTTAAAGGCGCATCCGTACGAAGAAGTGGCATATGATCTTTATGCATTGGATTTAAAAGGGCGCACACTTGGCCTAGGACGTCTTGGTCCTCTTCGGGAGCCTAAAACACTTGGCGAACTGGTAGAGGTCGTGAAAGCCCAATTAAATGTGCCTCATGTGCGCGTTGTCGGTGATTTGAGCAAAAGGATCAAGAAAGCGGCTGTGCTCGGCGGCTCGGGTAGTCGTTATGCGCTTACTGCACGCTTCAAGGGTGCGGATGTCATTGTAACCGGAGATATTGATTACCACACGGCACATGACGCGCTGATGGCTGGGATGTGCATTATTGATCCGGGTCATAACACGGAGAAAATCATGAAACCTAAAACAGCAGATTGGCTTCGTGTCCGGCTAGAGGATCAGCGATATGAGACACAGGTGACTGCATCCGAGGTAGATACCGAAGTATTTCGCTTTCTGTAAAAGCGAGCATGTTAGTCTGATTTCCATTAATATTTAGCTTGTGTGGGACAGCAAATGCCTGTATACTATGTAATGTTGTTCGGAAAGCTTGACAGACAATCGCTGGTGGCCTTTGTTGCCACGAGAGGAAAGTCCGGGCTCCACAGGGCAGGATGCTGGATAACGTCCAGTCAGCGCGAGTTGAAGGATAGTGCCACAGAAATGGACCGCCGATGGCCGGGTTTCCCGGCACAGGCAAGGATGGAACCGAGGTGTAAGAGACCCCGAGGAACGCTGGTGACTTCGTTCCTGGTAAACCCCATCTGGAGCAAGACCTAATGGGACACGGTCTCCTCTTTGGAGGAGACAGCCTTAGCCCGAGGTGTGTCTAGGTTGGTCGCTTGAGCTGTGCAGCAATGCATGGCCTAGATAGATGATTGTCGCTTCTGGTGGGAGGGTAGTTCCCGTTTGAACCACGAAGAGCACAGAACCCGGCTTACGGTAAGCTTTCCTAACTGCAACAACAATAGTTAACAGCATCAGAGTTTTGATGTTAGGCATTATCAATGCTCATCACATGAGGAACTTTTCAAAATTGACCTTTTAAAATGTAATGCTCCTGTTCGCGCCAGGACAGGTTATATAAAATAAGGCGGCAGATTCGTTTTAACGAATCTGCCGCCTTATTTTTTATTTATATATCATGTGTGAAAAGAGAAACACCCACGCATAAAGAAACCGCCTATCCCTTATATGGAATAAGCGGCTAACTGTTATGTTGATCAATTACAGATGATTACAGTTACATGCTTGCCTGTTAGTTACATGGTAACGACATGATCTGATTGATTGGAAGCATGCCAGCGCTGAATCGCGCGATCCATTCGCTGGGCGGCCTCAGGAAGAAGTTCAGGGTCAGTATGCGTAAAGTTAATACGCATCCGGTTAAGCTCTGGTGTGCCGGCATAGAAGGAATCTCCAGGCACGATGCACACTTTTTCCTGAATGCCATAAGTAAATAGATTGCTAGCGAGCATGCCTTCAGGCAATTGCAACCATAGGAACATCCCACCTTGTGGAGAATTCCATGTAATTCCATCCCAAGATTTAGAAGCCATGAGTGTAGTTAGCTTTTTCATGCGTTCTTCATAGTCCTGAGAGATGTGACGAATGTGGCCATCCAAATCAAAGGTTTCAAGCAAGGCATGGAGTGCACGCTGATCGATGCTGCTCGAATGCAAGTCTGCACCCTGTTTGGCTCTAGCAGCGATTTTTACAATATCTGGAGCGGCTAGAATCCAGCCCGTACGAAGACCTGGGGCTACCGTTTTGGAAAAAGTGCTGGTGTAAATTACGTTAGATGGTCCTTCATAGGAAGCGGCATCCAGTGCAGCGAGAGCGGGTACGTCCAGCTGTTCCGGGTTAAAGCGAATTTCGCCATAAGGGTCATCTTCCAGAATAAGCACACCATATTTGCGGCACAAATCGACGGCTTGTTGTCTTCTTTCTCGTGACCAGACTTTTCCTGTCGGATTGGAGAACGTAGGGTTGATGTAGACGAGTTTAGGGCGGTGTAGCTGAAGCAGTTCTTCGAGTGATTCAGGCAACATGCCGTGATCATCACAGGCCACCCCATGAGAGACTCCTTGATAGGATTGAATGACTTGCAAGGCAGCTAAATAAGTGGGGGATTCCACGAGCACGCGATCACCAGGATCTAAAAGGATTCGGCAGATGAGATCAATAGATTGCTGTGATCCAGTAGTCAAAAGCATATGATCAGGTGATGCCGGAAGTCCTTTCGATTCCAGGCGCTCGGCGATTTTGACACGAAGAGGACGGTAACCTTCCGTTTCTGCATATTGAAGAGCGGCTGATCCGCTCATAAATACTTTTTCATACGCCAGACGAATAGCTTCCAGCGGAAATGAAGTCTGTGCTGGCAATCCACCAGCAAGTGATATCATTCCAGGTGCCTGAGCAGCCTGCAACATGTCGCGAACGACAGAGGACGGTGTGTTTTGTGCCATTTTAGACCAAGGTGTACTCATATTATTCTCATCTCCTGTTATTCACTGTTATACTGATACTATAACCTATATTAGACGTAGCACACTATAACAGTAAAACAACGATCATAACAGTTAGGGGCGATGAGTAGACATGCATATTGAGCTTAAACGGGGAAGCAGTACCAAATTATATATGCAGATTGCTCTGACCATTGCAGATCGTATCCGCTCAGGTTTGATTGAACCGGGAACGAGATTGCCATCTGTTCGTAAGCTTACCGCTGATTTAGGCGTTAGCTTGGTAACTGTAACTAAAGCCTATGCGGAACTGGAGGCTATACAACTCGTTCGTTGCTCTCAGGGAAAGGGCTGTTATGTAAGGGGAACAGAGCCTTCCGGTCAAATGTCCAGAGAAGCAGTTGCCCATAGCAAAATGAGCATCAGAGGCTCAGGCGTTTCGTTGAACTGGCAGATGACACTGGTTGATTATTTACCCAGAGCACAACTATGGAGACATTTTGACGCATCCCCTCAAGTCCGCTATGAACTGCATATGTCAGCGATTCAACCTGAGTTATTACCTACACGTGATATTATCAATAGCGCCTATCACTTGTCCTCAGAACATGCAGAGCGCATGGCGGCCTATGGATCATTTCAGGGGGATTGGGAACTAAGACAGACCTTTGCAACACATTTTGCTTCTCGCGGAATGCAAGTCACACCCGAAAGAATGTTAATTACAAGCGGAGCACAGCAGGGGATTGATCTGGTAGCTCGTACATTTATCGGTCCTGGAGATGTCGTATATATGGAGGCACCAACGTATACAGGGGCTATAGATGTGTTCACGAGTCGAGGAGCCAAAATCATTACCGTTCCTGTGGACAATGAAGGTATGCGTATTGATCTGCTTACCCGCTTGTGTGACACATATCCACCCAAGTTAATCTATACGATCCCTACATATCACAATCCGACAGGTGTGACGATGAGTGCTCAAAGGCGGGCCCAATTGCTAAATATTGCACAAAGTTATCATTGCCTCATTCTGGAAGATGATCCGTTTGCAGATTTATACTTTCGTGAGCCGCCACCGGCTTCGATTAAGTCCATGGATCGTGCAGGGCATGTGGTATATATTAAAAGTTTCAGCAAAGTACTCTCCCCCGGTTGCCGTGTAGCTTGTGCTATAGCCGATGGGAGTGTGCTAACCCGGCTTGTGGCCGCGAAGTCTACGGCCGATCTGGGGAGTCCGTTATTAACACAGAAAGCACTTCAGGCTTATATTCAGGAACAGTATGACACTTACGTTTATCAGCTCCGAGAAGAACTCTACTCACGCTTGTGTGCTGCCTCAGAGGTGCTGGAGCAGTGTGCAACGAAGGAGATGCAATGGCGTCTTCCTGAGGGAGGGCTTAATTTATGGCTCGAATTGCAGGGGAATATGGATATGCATGAACTGCATCGGCAGTCTCTCGCTGCGGGCGTGTCTTTTCTGCCTGGTTCAGCTTGTTATGTTGCGGAAAGTGACACGACGAGTTTAAGAATATGTTTCACTGTGACGAGTAGCGAAGCGCTGAAGCAAGGGCTTCGAATTCTGTGCACTGTCATTGAGAAGGTCTCATCCCAACAATCTGGGGCAACGGCGGACAGGCTACCGCTCATTTAATTTTTAAGGATATGGACATCCATCCATACCACATCGGGTTCACTGCAATAGGTTATAGTATCACTTGAAAGGGAGTTGGTTTGAAATGAACCATTGTTGTCCACAGGTTTCACCGATTGTATGTGACCCGATTCAGGTTGTTCAGGATTATTACATTCCACAGATTGTGCCTGTAATCCACCCGATTGAAGTTGTGAAGCAACACCACTGTGTTCCAATACCTCATCATATGTACCCCGTTGTTATAAGAGAAGAAGGTCCGATGTATGTATCCAGCCATAAGAAAAAATCCGTGAAAAAATCAAGCAAAGCCCGCTCGACTTCTCGCAAGCGCTAATCGCAGTTGGCGCCCCGGGAATAAAGAATCAAACCAAAGAGCAGCATACGCCCCGGGGCGCAGCTGCTTTTATTTTCTTGTATAACTCTATTTGGAAAATGTGGCACGTTCACTCTGATATCCGAATAACCTGGAAATTAACGATTATGCCATAAGTTATTATCGGATATATTTTTTCATCGTGTTATCCATCTGCTGTCTGACATGCTGAGGCCAGAACTGTAACGGGGCACTGCTTCCGGATGCGGCTTGCAGCGCTTTGTATACATCAATCTGCCCATAGCCGTAGTACTTATCGTGGCCGGGTTCTCCTAGATCAATTACACTTTGTCGCATCAGATCCATGACCTCCGTATTGGTCAAATCCGGGTTCAACGAGCGAATTAATCCTGCAAGTGCTGCAACGTGGGGACTGGCCATGGATGTACCTGACAGAGCGGCGTACTGATTGTCCGGGTACGTACTAGCAATACTTGATCCGGGAGCCATGACATCCACATAGTCGCCATAGTTGGAATAGGAGGCTTTATTCATATCCGGGTCTGTAGCAGAGACAGCAAAAACTTCGGGATAAGCAGCAGGGTATCCTGGACGCTCGGTATTATCGTTGCCGGTTGCAGCGATAAGCACGATATCCCGATCAAAAGCGTATTTAATAGCATCATGGAGAAATTGAGCGTCCGCATAGTTACCGAGACTCATGTTAATGACTTTGGCGCCATGATCGGCTGCCCAAATGATTCCCTCAGCTACGGCATACGTTGTACCTGATCCCGAGTTATCCAGCACTTTGACGGGGAGCACCTTATTGTACCAGCTCATGCCAGCTACACCTTCGTTATTGTTCACAATCGCGCCGATAATTCCGGCAACATGGGTCCCGTGACCGACATCATCGAGCGGTTTGTTGCCCGGATTCACAACATTGTATCCTTCGAGCAATTTTCCTTTGAGATCCGGGTGATTCACATCAACACCTGTATCTACCACGGCTACGATAACATCTTTGTTGCCCTTCGTAATGTTCCACCCGCGATTTGTCTCAATGGCAGGAAGATTCCACTGATAATCGGAAAACAGTACATCGTTAGGGATGGGGACATCCGGTTGTTCAGCAGCCGTTTCATTGGTTAAGTACATATAGTGAGGCTCCATATACAGGGGATTCCATTTACTTCCGAAATAATCCCGCAGCTGTGCATAACTCATTGTTTCAGACCGAAAAACATACGTATAACCTAACTTGCGAGCAGACTGCGTCTTCACGTCAGAACGAATCATGCGCATATCTCGTTCACCCGGATCTTGCCGGAAACGAATGACGATTTCATTTTCGTAAAAATGGCTTGCATTGGCGTTGTCATGCCCGGTTTTTACCGTGATTTCGTTTAACGTGTCGGGATGAACCGATTCGATTTTAAATTTTCCTTCACGTGGATAAGGAATCATCCGTAAATTTTTGCGCTGATGTTCTTCCACGGCATTTAATACGCTTTGACTAAACAGAGCGATGATAGCTCGTTTGCCATCCTTGGAGGGTTGTCCCATGACAAAGTATTTTTCCTTTCCAAGTGGAAACGAAGAGGACTCGAAGCTTTGACGCTTGTGTACCGCTTTTTTTGCCAAATTCATGGCATGAGATAATTTTTGCTGCTCCAGTTTACTTCCTTCTTTGAACGCACGATCAAATCTTTTACTCGATGAGTCATCGATATTCATCAATTGAATAGACCGCATGTGCCCGTGTGAATCTTGAAGATCTTTCATATAACGGGTCACCTGTGCATCTGTCATCGTGTTCGTTTTATTCAGTATGATCCCGAGGTGCTGTTTGGCATCTACACGTGTCAGCAGATCAGTGGCTTTGATATCCTGAACTTTCAAACGCTGTTTACTGGCATGTTCCTTCTGAGGATTTTCCTGCATAGCGCTTGGCTTGGGTACGGTACGGTTGGATGTTGGAAGCAGTAAGGTCAGCGCTAATGCGCCTGCACCTGCTGCAAGAGCCCAGTTGATCCACCTTGGTCTGGACATAAGACAGAACCTCCTCGTTCATTTTGGACGATGATCATACGGCGTGCATGAACGCATCGTCGTTGTCACGGATGTAGTTATCGTTAGGAGAAGCACATATTTTTATACAAAAGAGTTTCGAGTCATTGCTTATTCCGAAGCATGTATCATGACAGGAATGGAAAGCGCGATTAAGGGATACCGCTCGTCAACTTTTTATGGTAGGATTATATCTGAGTATTCAAAAGGTCAGGAAACAAACATGGTTTGGCCTACCTGGATGTAAAAATGTAAGGACTTATTTAAGGGGGAGCTACCTTTATGTCAGCAGCCAATGTACAAAAAACATGTGAGTCAACCAGAGAAAAGTTAAAACCGGCGATCGATCGGATCGAAAAGTTTTTGAATGAAAATGCTTTGCCTGAACTGGATCAGAACCAGACGGAGGAATCAACCGCCTTCTACAAAGGTTTCCTTTCAGATCTCCGTCATTTGCTCGTTTTTTCTGAAGTTTCTTACGAAAAACTTGGCGTTGTGCTGCGTCGTGCCAACTTTGATGTCGAATTTGCCGAAAAGGCTCTTTATAATACGTATCACCAAAGTGTGAACAGCTTTTTCTATCCGAAAAATGAGTGCTACTCTGAGGACGGAAGATATGCTTACACAGGTCAGGATGCTATCCGTTTCCGTGATAAGCCCATTCGTGCTGTACGCGACGTCATTTTGGAAATTTCCAAGACTTATGAAGAACTGCGTGACGACTTGGCCTATTACGAGAGTGATTATCTGACCCAGCGTCGTATGCAAAGCCAACGTAACCACGCTTAATATTTCGTAAAACATAGACCGCCCTTGAGGCGGTTTTTTTTGTTTGGATGTAAAGATGGAACGTTCGTTTCGACCTGAATGGCTCTAGATAAATGTATACCCTGAGACATGTTATCATCTGGCATTTTGGCGAAGAATATCGGATTTGGTGCGTGGGAACATTAGATGTCGAGGTGATAAAAAATGAGCCATGACAAACCAATTGTCAAATGCAGCGTTTCCAACTGTCATTTCTGGGGAGAAAACAACTTTTGCCAGGCCGATGCCATCATGATTGACATTGACCAGCACGCTACCCGTCGTCTGCATGAGGAATTTGCCGGAGAGACATTTGACTCCGATCATCATGATCATGCACGTACCTCTTCAGCAACATGCTGTCACACATTCAGACCTAAGTAAGCAGTCATCCCATCCATTAACGGAGGTGCTTTCACGTGAAGAATGATGATTTCAAAGACGAACATCTGGATCGTTACAACACAGAATCGCAGGGTCAACAACAGCGCCAGCGTGTGGATTATCCAAGAAAAGCATATCGTGAGGAGTACGGTGCGGAGATTACGCCGCGAGCAACCGTGCGAACCAGGGAGAGCGACCGCGTGCATTCAGATGCAGTACCGCAGAAACATGAGGCTGACCGTGTAATGGAGTCTTCGGGCCGCGTTGCAGGTTATATGGGTCTTGCTTTTGGTATTGCATCATTGTTTATGTGGTCTATTGTACTGGGTCCCGCAGCGGCTGTGCTTGGCTATTTTGCATTCGTGAATGGCCGTAAAACAGCGGGCGCATGGTCCATCGGATTGGGCATCGTCGCTACACTCAGTTACTTTTTTATGATTCCTTTTGCACGTTAAAAAAAGCGGACATCCGTTCATGGGATGAGAAAGTTATCCTCAGATCGCAGGACATTAGAAAAGCCTTCTGTATTCACTTCCTTATAGTGAATCAGAAGGTTTTTTCACATTTGCGCATATTTTTAACGCCTAATCAGCTATTTTTTATGAAAATGATGGAACCTGTCTGTAAAACCATGTAGAATAAAGTCATCTAGCTTGAATGAAACGGGAGTGGAGATAACTCATGCAAATCGATCCACGCAATTCGCGGCAATTACTGGAGCTGCAATTGTCTAATATCAATAATCAAACGAACGGATCTGCTGTGCCGACTGGTTCGACGACTGACTTTTCAAATATGATGGATGGATTGTTAAATGCGGATACTCGTAGTCTGAGCGATACGGTGATTCAGGCTTCGACCTCTAAACGATCCAACGACGGTTTGTTGTGGTTGCAACTTGGCAGTACCTATAGTCCCGATATGAATATAACGGGTTCTTCCCAGGCAGGTAATCCGGATTCATTGCTTGCTTTGAGCAATACAGGACAAGCTGATTCCAGCAAATCGGTGCCTACGGATTTCGAATCACTAATCTCACAGGCTAGTGCGAAGTACGGTGTACCTGAATCTTTAATCAAAGCTGTTATCGATACAGAATCGGGTTTTAATCCAAATGTTGTTTCTTCTGCAGGTGCGAAGGGTCTGATGCAATTAATGGATGGTACGGCAGCTGGACTTGGTGTGAGTGACTCCTTTGATCCGGGTCAAAATATTGATGCCGGGACCCAATATTTATCCCTTCAACTCCAGCGCTTTGGCGGACAGGAGAAAATGGCTTTAGCTGCATATAATGCTGGCCCGGGGCGAGTATCTAGACTTGGAGTTACGAATGATAATGAACTGATGAGCATGCTTCATCTGCTGCCTGTGGAAACACAGAACTATATTACTAAAGTGGAGCGAGCTCGTTCTAAATTTATGATCTAAAAGGGACATTTTCTGAGCATGCCCCAAACATAGAGATCCAGCTTAAAAGGCAGGCCTTCATTGCCTGCTTTCGGTTGGTCTTTTTTTGTGTTGTACGGAGATCGTGGTACAATGCTCACTATAGGTTAATGAATGAACGAACGAATAAGGAAGGTGCGCCTCGTTTTGAAATATTTTGATTATGCGGCAACGACTCCTCCATATCCAGATGTGGTTCGCACAATGACGGAAATTATGGAAACACAGTTCGGAAATGCGTCGTCGATTCATGGATACGGTGAACGTGCAGATCAATTACTACGCCGAGCGCGGACAGGCTGTGCTGCTGCAATCGGTGTAAAAGCAGATGAAATCGTATTTACATCCGGAGCAACGGAGAGTAATAATCTTGCGATCAAGGGGGCTGCTCTTCGGTATAGCTCACGGGGAAAACATATTATAACGACAGCAACGGAGCACGCATCTGTGTATGAAAGTGTGTTGCAGTTACAGCAATGGGGATGGGACGTAACCTTTATCCCTGTAGATTCAACAGGTGTCGTTACTGCTGAGCAGGTAGTAAAAGCTGTTCGTTCGGATACCGTGCTTGTTAGTCTGATGCATGTAAACAATGAGACGGGTGCGATTCACCCGGTAGAAGAGATTGGTAATCTGCTTAAAAAAAACGCACCGCGAGTCCTTTTTCATGTGGACGGTGTTCAGGGGTTCGGAAAAGTGCACGTTGCACCAGCCAAATGGAAAGCTGATCTGTACAGTTTGTCGGCTCATAAAGTCCGTGGGCCGAAAGGTGCCGGGCTCCTCTATGTGAGAAGTGGCGTAGAGCTTACACCTCTTCTATCTGGTGGTTCGCAGGAGCATGGGCTCAGGGCAGGAACAGAGAATACGGCTCTGATTGTGGGCATGGCCAAGGCGATGCGGATCGCAACGGAAAGACAAATTGATTTTTCGAGTCGCATCCGCTTACTCCGAGACCGGGTGATGAAGACGATTGCTTCTATCCCAGAGCTCGAGCTCAACAGTACACAAGACGGAGCGCCACATATTGTGCATTTTTCCTATCCTGCTATGAAAGCAGAAGTAGCACTGCATACCCTAGAGCAATTTGGATGCACGGTGTCCACCCAGTCTGCATGCTCCTCCCGTTCGGCTGAACCAAGCCGGGTGCTGCTTGCCATGGGAAGAGATGTTGCCTGTGCCTCTGGGGGATTGCGAATTAGTTTTGGTGATGAACATACAGAAGAGGATGCAGCCATGTTGGAAAAGGCGCTGCATCAGATGGTGGCACAATTACGGCCACTCGAAAGGCGGTTGTAAATTAAATGTTGAATTATGATATGCTTCTTCTCCGTTTTGGAGAGTTTATGTTAAAAGGAAAAAATCGTGCGCGATTTGAGAAAACCATCATCACTCAAGTTAAGGCACTGCTTAAGCCTTATCCGGGTGCAAGTCTGCGTAAAGAATATGGCCGAGTCTACGTGGATCTTGGCGGTGAATCCCACACACAGCTTATTCCCGTGCTCAAACGTGTATTTGGTGTGGCGTCCATCAGTCCTGTGAAAGTAACGCCTTCCGAGATTGAAGAAATTGTGCAAACAGCGGTTGCTTTTATGGATGAACGAGCTCAAGAATTCGGCGAAGTCACGACCTTCAAGGTAAACGCACGTCGAGTGTGGAAGGTCTTCCCGCATTCTTCTCATGAAACAAACCATTTGGTTGGTTCACCGATTTTACGCAAATTTCAACAGTTGAAGGTCGATGTTCGTGACCCTGATATCGAGCTGCGTGTAGAAATCCGCGAACAAGGCACTTATATTTTCAGTGAAGTCATTCCTGCCGCAGGTGGGTTCCCGCTTGGAACAAATGGCAGGGCAATGGTTCTTTTATCCGGGGGGATAGACAGTCCTGTAGCCGCATGGTCTTCCATGCGCCGGGGGCTTGAAGTCGAGTGTGTGCATTTTTATAGTTATCCTTTTACCAGTCAGCGGGCCAAAGAAAAGGTGATTGATCTTGCACGTGCACTTGCAGATCATGCCGGTTCAATCAAATTACATTTGGTTCCATTTACGGAGATTCAGACCGCATTCACTCAGTTGGGCC
Source organism: Paenibacillus amylolyticus (assembly GCF_003719335.1). Classification (GTDB taxonomy): domain Bacteria; phylum Bacillota; class Bacilli; order Paenibacillales; family Paenibacillaceae; genus Paenibacillus; species Paenibacillus amylolyticus_D. Next base: position 495,129 of record NZ_RIAS01000001.1, on the reverse strand, counting down.
AGGATAATCTGATTATTACATTAATGCGGCGTTCCATGCTACGAATTGCCACCAAGCTGGCAGAACGCGAACGTGCACTGGCGCTCATTACTGGTGATAGTCTGGGTCAGGTGGCAAGCCAAACCCTTCCGAGCATGAATGTCATCGGACGCGCTACAGACCTGCCTCTACTGAGACCACTGGTCATGATGGACAAACAGGAGATTGTTTCACTTTCCAAACAGATTGGTACCTATGACATCTCCATTCTGCCTTATGAGGATTGCTGTACATTGTTTGTTCCAAAATCACCATCAACCAATCCGAATCTGCGGATTGTGGACAAAATCGAAGCAACGATGAGCCATCTGCCGGAATGGCTGGATCAAGCGGTAGAACAGACAGAAACAATAACTTTGTATGCCGGGGAAGCTTCAGTATTGACGGGGCAGCCAGAGAACAGTGAAATGAAGGATGACTGGTTTTAATTGTGATTGCTATCTGTAGGCATACTACATTAGAGGTAGACATAACAAATGAAATGTAAATAGAACACAAAAAGAACAGGACTAACCCATGTAAGAAGGGTTCGGTCCTGTTCTTTTTTGTGAGACGTTATCTCGTAAATGCATTGCTTGTATTGCTTCCATATCCCTGACTCGTCTATGAATAGGAACGTTGGTGAGCTTTCCTACTTGTGGTTCGTTTACGGTAACCCGCAAAGACAACGCCTCCAATCACTACAACGATGAACAGGAAGCGGAGTGCCGGATGCTCCGTGAAAAAAGGCATAATCCGTTTTTCTTCAGTAATCATATTGGCAGCAGTATAACCTAGTACAACGGCGCCAAGATAGATAATCCAGGGAAAGTGGTTAATCAGTTTGATAAATAAGGTGCTGCCCCAAACGATAATCGGGACACTAATCAGCAATCCGAGGATAACAAGTACTAGATGTTGCTGTGCAGCCCCCGCTACGGCAATCACATTGTCTAGTCCCATGGCTGCATCTGCAATAATGATTGTACGAACAGCGGCCCAGAGGGAAGTATCAGCTTGAATGTCATTGTGCTCCTCTCCCTGATCAGCCAGCAGTTTATAGGCAATCCAGACCAGAAGCAAACCTCCTACAAGCAAGAGCCAAGGCACTTTGAGCAACCATAATACAACGACGGTAGCTGCAATTCGGATGAGAAGTGCACCGCCAGTGCCGAACAGGATCGCCTTTTTTTGCACAGAAGAATGGAGATTTCTGGCTGCAAGACCAATGACGATGGCATTATCGCCAGCCAGGATCAGATCAATAAAAACAACATTCAACAAGGACAGCCAGAATGTTGGACTAAACAGCTCCATGCGATATGTCACTCCTTATATATTCTTCAAACACTAAGAATAGCATGTACATCTTTCACATACAAGTTAGAGTGGGGGGATGAGGAGATGAATACACTATGGTTATTAACGCAAATTTTAATGATCAATCTGGTGTTGAGTGGAGATAACGCGGTTGTCATTGCAATGGCTAGCAAAGATTTACCTCCGGCTCAACGTAAAAAAGCGGTGTGGTGGGGCGCACTTGGTGCAGTACTTCTACGTTGCGTACTTACTTTCGCAGCTGTACTGTTGCTGGGGATCCCTTTTATTCAGGCGGCAGGCGGTTTGCTATTGTTCTGGATCGCGCTGAAGCTGTTGCTTCAAAACGACGATGAAGTACATATCCGTAATGCATCTACAACATGGAAAGCGATTCAGACGATTCTGGTTGCTGATTTCGTGATGAGTCTGGATAATGTATTAGCGATAGCTGCTTTGGCGGACGGAGATCTGGCACTAATCGTCATCGGGATTGCAATTAGTATTCCTATTGTAGTGTGGGGCAGCGGCATCATTGTGGGTCTGCTTAAACGGTTTCCGATTTTGGTGTTTGCGGGTTCAGGTATACTGGCGTTTACTGCAGGAGAAATGTTAATGAGAGATCCGAAGCTGGGGGACTGGCTAGGTGGAATGGCAGCACAAGCTCATGCGATGTTGCCAGCAGCTCTGGCTTGTCTGGTTATAGCAGCGGGAGGGGCACACAGATTTGTTCGACGGAATGCGTAGATGTCAACATGGGTTGGAATAATTTTTGTTTGAGAGGTGTCCCATAAGGGATACCTTTTCTGTTTTTAAATCTTCCTGAGGAGTTCCGCCAAGAAGAGTCTGCGTTTTTTTCGCCTGTGAACGATAAAGGTGTAGAGGATAGAGCATTAAGGAGGGAAAGTAATCTTTGTGTCGTAAGCTGCTATAATATTATATATGGTGTCTCTAAGGGGAATACAGATTAAGGTTGGAGGCGTTATGTTTATTTTACCTGAGCTAGGACGACTCATTTTCGACATCAGTATAGTTTTTTGTGGAAACATCAGATACACTGTTAACATCAGGTTATAGCTCGCTTTTGCAATTCAAAAGGTGTTCAGTGCCGGGAATCAGCACAGTTTAGAAATTACATAATTAACAAAAACCAGAGGTGATTATAATGAAGAATGAAAGAGCAATCGGACTATTTATTGTAGTTGCTGGTCTTGTCATTTTGCTCGGCAAATTAGGGGTGTTTGGGTTTATCGGTCGAAATTTCTGGCCACTGTTGCTATTACTGCCAGGTATTGCTCTTTATGCGTTGTTTTATGCCCGGATGACGCCGTCCTGGTCGTTAGTGCCTGCGGGAGTTCTCACAGTATATGGTGTACTGTTCAGTATAACGAATATATGGGGGGCTGGACTCATGAGAAATTTGTGGCCAATCCTGTTGCTTGCAATTGCTGTCGGCTTGCTTGGATACGGTGCAGTTGAGCGGCGAAGACCCGAATTTGTCTATCCTGCTGCCCTAATTATCGGGGCGGTTTCCATCGTATTGCTGGCGTTTACGCTGCTACAGACAGGGATCATTTATGTACTCGCTGTTCTGCTCATCTTGGGTGGAGTCTGGTTGCTTGCTGGGCGAGGGCGTATAGGGCGAGGTAAGGGATGGTAAACATCTCCTGTCTTAACCTATGGAGTTTCGAGCGAAATATCTTGATTTTTACCTATGATAAACTATAATATAAGGGATATAGACATGCGTCGGGTTATCACCGACGCTTATTTTGTGAGTAACCTGCGATTTTGCGGGAAGTTTAGTAGATAAGAATTGAAATTGGAAAGGATATGGATACAAACCATGCATTCAAGAGAACACATTCGCAATATTGCGATTATTGCCCACGTCGACCACGGGAAAACGACACTAGTCGACAAGTTGCTCCAGCAATCCGGTACATTCCGTGACCACGAGACTGTACAGGAGCGCGCAATGGACTCCAACGATTTGGAGCGTGAACGCGGTATTACGATTTTGGCCAAAAACACGGCTATAACGTATAAAGATTATCTGATTAACATTGTAGATACACCTGGACACGCCGACTTCGGTGGTGAAGTAGAACGTATCATGAAAATGGTTGACGGCGTATTGCTCGTTGTTGATGCTTATGAGGGCTGTATGCCACAAACGAAGTTCGTACTTCGTAAAGCCCTGGAGCACAACCTGACTCCAATCGTAATTGTAAACAAAATTGACCGTCCAGCGGCTCGTCCGGCTGAGGTTATTGATGAAGTACTTGACCTGTTCATCGAACTGGGTGCCAACGATCAACAACTCGAATTCCCTGTTGTATATGCTTCCGCATTGAACGGAACATCCAGCATGGAAGACGATCCTGCCAAACAAGATGACAACATGATGGCGATCTACGATACCATCGTAAGTCATATCCCTCATCCAACAGAGAACGTTGAAGAGCCACTGCAATTCCTCGTTACGCTGATGGACTACAATGAATACCTTGGACGTATCGCTATCGGTCGTGTAAACCGCGGTGTGATCCGTCAAGGCCAATCCGTTACTGTTATTATGCGTGATGGCAAAAGCAAAACAGCTCGTATCGAGAAACTGTTCGGTTTCCAAGGTCTGAAACGTGTAGAGACAGAGGAAGCCGGCGCAGGTGACATCGTTGCGATCGCAGGTATTAAGGATATCAACATCGGTGAAACGATTGCTGATCCGAACAACCCTGAAGCTTTGCCGGTTCTGAAAATTGATGAGCCAACACTGCAAATGACATTCCTCGTAAACAACAGTCCATTCGCAGGCCGCGAAGGTAAATGGGTAACTTCCCGTAAACTGCGCGAGCGTTTGTTAAAAGAATTAGAAACCGACGTATCTCTTCGTGTTGAAGAAACAGAGAGCCCAGATGCATTTATCGTTTCCGGACGTGGTGAACTTCACCTCGGTATCCTGATTGAAAATATGCGTCGTGAAGGATATGAGCTTCAAGTATCCAAACCGGAAGTTATCATCAAAGAAGTTGACGGTAAGAAAATGGAGCCTGTTGAGCGCTTGTTGATTGACATCCCTGAAGAAAGCATGGGTTCCGTTATGGAGAGCCTAGGCGCACGTAAAGCAGAGATGGTTAACATGATCAACAATGGTAGCGGTCAAGTACGTCTGGAGTTCCTGATTCCTGCACGTGGTCTGATTGGATATAGCACGAACTTCCTCACATTGACTCGTGGTTATGGCGTAATGAACCATGCATTTGACAGCTATGCTCCAGTCGTATCCGGTCAAGTGGGTGGACGTCACCAAGGTGTACTGATCTCAACGGAAACGGGCACATCTACGTTCTACGGAATGATGGGTGTTGAGGATCGTGGTACGCTCTTCCTTGAGCCTGGAACAGAAATTTACGAAGGTATGATTGTTGGTGAGCATACACGTGACAATGATATCGTTGTTAACATCTGTAAAGAAAAACAACTGACTAACGTTCGTTCTTCCGGTAAAGATGATACGGTTAAAATTAAAACGCCGATTATTTTCTCGTTGGAACAAGCGCTTGAATATTTGAACGATGATGAGTACTGTGAAATCACGCCGAAATCCATTCGTCTTCGTAAGAAGCTTTTGAACAAATCCGAGCGTGAGCGTGCAGAAAAACAACGCAAAATGGCTCAAAATAACGCGTAACACCCACTACCCTAAGAGATACAAAAGTCAATGTTTGAAGGGACCCTATTGCACGATGGAACGATTCCTGTCTCTCGCCACTTGTAGTGGAGGGAGAGGAATCGATTCTGCAGAAGCGAAGCGCTCGCCTTTGTCCCCGAATTTCAACACTTGATAGAGTGTTCATAGAAATTCGGGGACAACAGCGATCAAAAGAACGATCCGATCTCGGAACGGTCGAACGAGCGACGAAGAATCTCATTGTGCAGCAGTAAAGTCCCGCCAATGCTTGAAGTTTGTACAGCATGATCATGAAAGGAGATGCCTTAACATGCAAGCATGGTTTGCATCACACCCGATCATCGCCTATATCGTCATCTTTGTACTGATTACTTACGTGTATAACAAGGTCTTTCGGGTTCGTCAGAAATTGCCAATCGGTAAGGAAATTGTGTTATATATCTTGATGGCGATGGGTACGTTCATGCTTCTTATTTTTCAGATCGATAAGTTGCCCATCATTCAATGTTTGCTGGTAGCTGTTGGTCTGATGCTGTTAGTGCGCGTGCGTTATTTCGTTGAAGGTCGTCAAAAGAAAAAAGCGGAAGCTTCCGCTCGAAACTCATAATGCTGTCTATGCATAAACACATCCGTTTTCCCTTGGGAAAGCGGTTGTGTTTTATGTAGACCAAACAGATGTGATAAAGGTGTTGAGAACATGAATTCAAATTCAAACGGATTGCCTCCACGAAGACAAGCTTCGAATTCACCTAGCAATTCAGGCAACAAAAGCAATAAGGGAAAGCCGCCGAAGAAGAAGAAGCGTATGCGCGGATTCATCAGGGTGTTTCTCAGTCTGCTTGTGATCGGTATTTTGGTCGGTGGGGGATATGTGTACTGGCTATACAACCAAGTTGCGAATACGGGGATTGATAAACCCGTTCCTCCAGGCATGTCGGCTACAACCAAACCACTGACGATGTTGCTGTTAGGTACAGATAATCGTCCCGAAACGGGTACGTTTTTATCCGATGTTGTGATGGTTGCTGCACTTAATCCGAATACGAAGACTGCAACGGTAGTATCCTTACCTCGTGATACGCGTATTCAGCTGGGCGGCTACAAGTCGAACAAACTAAATGCTTATTATCCACGATTCAAAACACAAGAAAAGACCTCTGGCAAAAAGGCAGAGGATCAGATGAAAGAAATGATGGAAAAGTACCTCGGTGTGGATATCAACTATACAACGGTTCTGAATTTTCAGGCTTTCCGTGATGCGATAAACGCCGTCGGTGGAGTTGATGTTACGGTTGATAAAAACATGTGTTACCGAGATACGGCTGACAATACGGATATTAATTTGAAGGCAGGAGCCCAGCATTTGGACGGAAAAGAGGCGCTTGACTTTGTTCGCTATCGTAAGTCCAACTGTAAGCCAAAGACGGCCGAGTCCAATGATTTTGATCGCAATAAACGCCAGAGCCAAGTAATGAATGCTATGCTGGATCAGATGAAATCGCTTGGCGGAATCACCAAGATTGGCAAAGTGATTAGTGCGGTAGATAAAAACATGACTACGGATGTGGAATCCGAACAAATGAAAAACTTTATAGCGACTTATTGGAATATTTCCACCGAAAATGTACACTTTACTCCGGTTACGGGGGAGTGGAGAAGTCCTTATGTATATATTAATGAGACAGAATTGGCCAATGCCAAACAGGCGCTGCAAGATACACTTTCAGGTAAAGTGACGGCATCAACCCCCAAAGAATAGCTTACGTTTTGGGGATTGGAAGCTCGGTTCGCGGTGTGCTATAATAACATCAACCAAGATGAGAATTGCATAAAGAAGGTTAGGGGGCTGGTTGAATGTCCGAAGCCGTCACACAGTTAACAGATTCTCTTTTACAGCAGTTTAAAGACGAGACTTTTGTGCTTCTTAACACCGTTGATGTCGAATCTGGAGGTCCGACTTCTACAGCAATCTCCTGGATTTATGCTGAAAATGCATCGACTTTTCGTTTGGCGATTGATCATCGTTCCCGTCTGGTAAATAATATGATACACAATCCGCTGATTACGATTACTGTTTTTGGCGAAGAGATGGTGTATGCAGTCAATGGACGTGCTTCCGTGCGACAAGATCCATTGCAAGACGTACCCTTTAATATGTGCTGTTTCGACATTCGGATTGAAGCGGTGAGGAATGCCCTGTTCTATGGTGCTCAACTGTCCTCTGTGCCTCAATTTGTCAAAATATACGACCAACGTGCCGCAGAGAAGCTTGATGAGCAAGTCTTTGCGGCAATGAAAAAAGCCTAGTGAGAGATCACTGGGCTTTTTGTTGTCTTTTTTCCGATTTGTGTTGTTGCATGTACTGATCCTGAGCAGGTTCATCCGGGTTTTGGCGAACTTTGACGTCTTTCGGAAGCTGTGGAATGATGCGCCCAACCATATCGGCAAGTTCTGAAGCAAAACCGGAAATTGGATGGCCTTTACGGATATGCTCACCAATTTCTTTGATACGCTCCGTGACATCAGCATCGGCGGTTACGATGGAATCCACACCTTCCGGGTCTTTGCGCAAAGCTTCTGCAACGGCGTATTTAATCGTACCAACGCGTGCCCGTTCGAGATCACCATCGACATCAATGCCGACAACCGCTGTGTTGCCGAGTATAACGCAGTTAGCATCTTGCACACCTTCAACTTGCTTGGCAAGTGCTTTGAGGTGACTCACTCGTTTTTTATTTGTCATTCGGCCCATTTCTGTATCATCCGCAACATTGAGATCATGTACCTCGCCTGTATTTTCGTTGAAGTGATCTAAGCGTGAAGGATTCATTCGATCTTCTTGCTGTGTGGTTATGTTTCCTCCGTAACTTCTTGGATGCATCTCATGCGGTTCCTGTGAAGCGTTACGTGTAGAAGTATTACAGCCAGTAAGAACAAAGATTAGAAGCAGCGTGCATATCCCCATTTTCATAAATGTTCATCCTTTCTTGGAGTTTTTCAGAATGGTTGACAATTATTTTGCCCTAGTCGAATACATTTATGTATGGGAGCATGATTGTCCATGCCGCTGCTGAAGATCACATGATCAAGATGAACTCGGGAATGAGGGGAAACGGAAGGCTCGTAAGAGCAACTTCGTCATTCCCGAGAACACGTTCCAGCCCATGCCTTTAACGACGCCGCTTTGGAGGGGATTGAATGAAAAAGATTTTTGTATTGGATACCAACGTGCTTCTGCATGACCCCAATGCCATATTTGCCTTTGAAGAACATGAGGTAATCATTCCCGCGGTTGTACTGGAGGAGATTGACTCCAAAAAAAGAAATGCCGATGAGATCGGCCGTAACGCACGCAATGTGTCCAGACTGCTGGATGGACTCAGGGAACTGGGTCACTTGCACAGTGGCGTACCTCTTGCGAATGGAGGCAATCTAAAAGTTGAGCTTAATCACCGCAGTTTTGTGAGAGTTCAGGAAATGTTCGGGGAAGTGTCCAATGACAATCGAATCTTGGCCGTCGCGCTGAATTATCAGATTGAAGAGAATGAAAAAGAAGTGGTGGAGCGACAAGTTGTTCTTGTTAGTAAAGACGTTCTGGTACGGATCAAGGCGGACGTACTTGGACTGATCACACAGGATTACTTATCGGATCGGACTGCTGGACTTAGCGAGTTGTACCCTGGATATACAGCGCTGAAAGTTCACCCGTCTGTCATTGATGAGTTTTACACATATCGTTTCTTGCCGATCAAACCGTTACAACTGTCTTATTCACTCTATCCGAATGAATTTGTCATTCTGAAGGATGAGATGGGTACGAACAAATCCGCTTTGCTTAAAGTGAATACCGAAGGTACAAAGCTGGAGCCATTGTTCCTCAGTAATGATAATGTCTGGGGGATTAGCGCCCGAAATGCACAACAAAGGATGGCATTGGAGCTTCTGTTGAACGACGATATTCCGCTTGTGACAATAACTGGCAAAGCGGGTACAGGTAAAACACTGCTCGCCTTGGCAGCAGGATTGCTGAAAGTAGAGGATGATCACAAATACAAAAAACTGCTGATCGCGCGTCCCGTCGTGCCGATGGGCAAGGATATCGGGTATTTGCCAGGAGAGAAGGAAGAAAAGCTTCGTCCTTGGATGCAACCCATCTATGATAATCTTGAATTTTTATTTGATACAAAAAAGGCTGGAGATATAGACAAAATACTGATGGGTCTCGGCAGCATTCAAGTTGAAGCACTGACCTATATCCGCGGAAGATCGATTCCCGGTCAATTCATCATTATCGATGAAGCACAGAACTTGTCTCGTCATGAAGTGAAAACAATAGTATCCCGGGTGGGTGAAGGTAGTAAAATTATTTTGATGGGTGACCCTGAGCAGATTGACCACCCTTACCTGGATTCCGCAAGCAACGGATTGACCTACATTGTCGAACGTTTCAAACAAGAGGGAATCAGTGGGCATATTATGCTTGAAAAAGGAGAACGTTCCAAGCTGGCACAGCTTGCGGCAGACTTGTTGTAACAAGCTCTCGATCGTTACAAAGTTGGATTTATTTCCCGGAAAATGATTTAAAGCACAAGCCGACTTTTGAAGTCGGCTTTTTTTGCTGAAAAAATTAAAATCAAATGTTATACAGAACTGTATATGCTCTTAATATGCAAAATACAAGAAAAGTGTTTTTTGGCAGGGTAGGACAAGAGCACTACATATTTGTTACAATAATGGTTGCGAGAAAATATAAAATAAGTTATTTCAAGGGGGAGAGTGAATGAAGCGTAGACATCAGGTTGTTTTATTTGCAGTTTTACTGCTTTCGCTAACAATCCTTTCACCTAGCTTTGATTTTAGAGGTTCGCAGCATAATCAGGGACGAAATCAAGAGAAAGATACATACACGGGTGTTTCATCCCGTAATCAAAATACAAGTGCACCTCTCGATGTAATGGTATCCATGTCCAAAGCCGAGTTTGAGTCTTTTCAAAAAGTGGCTAAAGAAGTAGCGGCTTCTATTTACGTTGAGATTAATCTCCGCAATGTGGAACCGGATGAGTATAAAGAGGTGCTCGATCAGGAGTTTTCCTTGGGGGAGAACGGAGATATTATTTTATTGGATAGTGACCAAGTTCAACATTATGCCAAAAAAGGTTATTTGCTTCCTTTAAATGCGACAACGCTTTCCAAAGCTCTTGGCGATTCAGTTGCTGAGTTACGAGGAATAACAGAGTGGAACGGATATCAATGGGCAATGCCCTTTGATGTAGATCCTTATGTGATGGGAGTAATACCCTCATATTTGAATGAGGCTGGGTTGCAGGGCTTTCCACAGAATAGGGAGCAATGGTCTAAGTTAATCAAGGAATCTCAAACAAAGAGCGCACCTTTGATTTCGTTGAATATAGATGATATTTACGAAGCGAGTGCGTGGTTGAGTTACTTGCCGCCAGGAATGAGTCCCGACCAGATTCTAAGAATGCAGCGTACCTCTATGACAAATGAATTTCAACAGGGGATCAGCTTACTCGGCGAGCTCCAACCCCATATTATAACCATGTCTGTAGATCCAGTATTAGCTGCTTCGGATGATAAGGTGCCAACCCCGATGTTTGTATCTACATTATCTCGTATTTTACATGCAGATGAAGCTGCCAAAGGTCGGGGGACATTTTCTTCACCTGTCTCTTTGCAGGCTTTGCGGGCGGTAGAATCCAGAAGTCTGGTTATTACAGCAGGAGCTGTGGAAACGGATGCAGCGAGTCATTGGATTGAAGGCATGTCTTCTGCAGTAACGCAGAAAAAGTGGTATAAACAAACCAAACGTTTGCCTGCAAGAAAACAAGAGAGTGAGAAGGAAGTTGGGGATGTTGAGAGTCGGTATAATATGGCTTTAAACCAATCATGGTTCGCCAAAGAGTCTCCGGTGCAATCGATTGAAAACAAAATGATGATCGATCGTTTTCAAAAACGAGTGCAACAGGTTCTCGAAGGGGAGATCAGTGCTGCCCAGTATGTGAGCAGCATTAGAAAAACGGTTAACCCCTAAAATGAAATCGCTAATTTCACTTCCAAAACCCCTTCATCTGTGGAAACATCCGTAGCTTTGACAAAGGACAGTATTTTTTGCGGATAAAAACCGAGATCGAACTCTTTCTCCAACATGCTGCGTGTTGTATCAGGCAGTTCAAGCTGATTGAACACCAGCTTATCCACATGAAAACGAATGGAATTTTGCGGTTCGTTCTCGACCGTATAGTGTCCTTCAATGCTTAATTGTAATTGATCACGCTTACCCGAAGCTGTAATTTTATCCTGATCAAATGTGAACGCAAAATCTTCAAAAATTTCATTTTGTGAGCGTAAAAACGCATTTAATTCGTCCTGACCAATGCGGATGGTATACGTTGTGCCCGTAGTAGAAATGGCTCCGTTTTGCTTTTGCACAAAATCGGGCAAGTTTTGCATGGCTGACGCCAATGCCTTGAAATAACGTTTTACCTCGTATATGCCGACGTTTTCCCAATACAACGTTAATTCATTCATTAATTTTTGGATAGCTGCCGCGTCACCGCTGGCGGTTATTTGCTTATCCACTTCTTTTTGCAGTGAGGCTACCCTTGTTCGCTGGTTCTCGAGATTGGTTTTCATCTCGGTGAGCTCTATAGAGGTTTGGCGGATTTGATCAGACGTATGCTGCAGTTGATTGTAGCGGGTCTGATACTTGTCCAAAACGGCTTGATCTTTACCAATGATGATTTGATAGTAGTCATATAGAACAAACAAATCTTTAAATGATCTTGCTCCAAGTACTGTCATGAGCAGGCTGTCACGCTCTCCCGTGTAGTAGGACCTTACAACAGCTCCGGCGCGGTCTTGCTGGATATGTATTTCCTTTTTCTGTTGCAGCAGTTGGGCAGTTAGTGTCTCATGTTGCTTGGCTAATTGTGTCTGCTGTTCAGTTATACGTTTAATTTCATGATCAATCTCTACAATAGATAATGTCTTTTGCAGAATGGCTTGCGTCTCTTCGGGTGAAGTTTCTCCATAAACGTATGATGAGGCGGACTGCACGAACAATATGATAATGTACAAGATGGCGATTAGGCCATATCGATGCTTCACAATCATTCTCCTTTCTTTAATCCTTGTAAAATCCTGCAGATGAGTACTCTTCCAAACAATATATGAAATCCGTACGAAAAATATCCTTAATGGTTACATACCATTATATCTTCATATGTAATCTTAAAAACAAAAAAACAATCCGACAAGAGCCGGATTGCTTTGATGCTGCTGGCGGATTAGAGCGGCAGTCCCATTTGAAATACAGTCCAGTAGCTGAACCCTGTGAACGTCACGATCATATAACCCCAGAAGAGCAATATGTACGTACGTTCTGTAAACTTCAAGTATCCCAAAAGAACAAAAAACGCAGTCTGCAGGAAGAACAGTAAAGCCATTTCGACTAAATCTCCTGCAAAAGCCATCAGGCCAATCGCAAGCGTGAAGAACCCGAGTACCCGAAACATGCGTGCCACGGTAAATCCTCCTCTCTTATGTACGTTCATAGATTGTCTACATAATATTATACCGACAAAGGAAAAACGTGTAAACAAATTTGGGTATGAAAGCGAATTCTTTTTTTAATACGCTTTAGATTAAAAGTATGCAGAATTATATTAATCACGTATGAGGGGACCTGAATGTGGAAATACATTTTAGTATGAAATCAATTCTATGAACTCTATGAGAGGCATAAGATTGAGTAAAGCAACTTTTATACCTAATTCACATAACGGGTTACCGGTTATGGGGACGGTTATTTCAGGATGGTGTTAGGAGGGTATTATAGCATGACTGCAGTGAGACAGGATGCTTGGAGCACAGAGGATGATTTGATTTTGGCGGAGGTTACATTGCGTCATATTCGGGAAGGCAGTACGCAGCTAGCCGCTTTTGAAGAAGTGGGCGAAAAAATAGGCAGAACTTCGGCTGCCTGTGGGTTCCGTTGGAACAGCTGTGTGCGTAAAAAGTATGAATCTGCGATTAGCAATGCTAAAGCACAAAGGCAGAAGCGGAGCTATCTAAGAAAACAGCCGGCAATGCTTGGTCCACAGGTTGCTGCACTGGCAACATTAGACGCTGAGGAAGGTGTTTTCAAGACGGAGGGTGTGTCGGATGAATCCTTATCTATGGATGCAGTCATCCGTTTCCTAAGGCAGTGGAAAGGAACTGCACAGGAGAGTAATCGTCAGCTTAAAATGCTTGAAAAGGAATTGCGTGAGAAGGAAGACGAACTGCATGAATTACGTTGTGAGAACGACAGGTTGTCCAAGGAAGTTAATGAGGTTCAAACCGATTATCGCGTGGTGAACGATGATTACAAAGCATTGATCCAAATTATGGATCGTGCACGCAGGCTTGCCTTTTTATCTGAAGAAGAAGAAGAACTCAAGACAAGGTTCAAAATGGATGCCAACGGAAACTTGGAACGGATTGAGTAGCTATATTCAAAAGTAAAAGTAACCTTGTAATATTTACCCGCCAAACCTCCGTAATTATACGGTTGGTATGACGGGTTTTTAGTTGTGTGCATTTTGTTCTATTATAGAAGAAGATTTTTCGGATTGATTCAAATGGTACAGTAACATGACCAGAACAGGGGGATCAGATGATTATAGATGTAGTAGGAGCAGGCTCGCTAGGACTTTTATATGGAGGGAAGTTGCAAGCATCAGGTGAAAGTGTACGTTTTTGGACTAGAACATCAGTACAGGCCGATGAGCTTAAGCGAGAAGGGATTACGATTACTGAGAAGGAGAAAGAAATTCACATTAGGCCCAACGAGATTCGGGCTTACCCGGCATCGCAACTGGAGAATCATTGGAACAAGGAGCCTGGAGACTGGATACTACTCACTGTGAAGCAAACTCATATTGATCATTTTATTGAACAGACAGCAACGTTAACGTTAGAGACACGGCAGCCATTAAAGATTGCTTGTTATCAAAATGGTCTTGGTCATCTGGAGAAGCTACAGGCTGCTTTGCCAAATGCATTGCTGTGTAGTGCGATTACAACTGAAGGGGCTAAACGTACCAAAGGTGAGGTGAACCGGGCCGGCGATGGAAAAACACTTCTGGGCCTGAGCAAGAGTTTGACGAAAACAAACGTGGGAATAATAGATGAACAACAAATATTTACTTTAGCCAGGGTTGTGCAACAGGCAGGATTTGACTGTACAGTGTCGAATGAAATCGATAAGCTGATATACAGAAAACTGCTCATTAATGCGGTGATCAACCCGCTTACGGCAATATGGAGAATCCCCAATGGTGAATTGCTTCACATGAAGGAACGAGTTAGCATTATGCGCCAGTTGTATGATGAGGCAATGACCGTGTATGGAGCTATGAACGTGCAATTGGAAGGAGATTTGTGGGATCAGATTCAGGGGGTATGCCGCGACACTGCTTCGAATACGTCCTCCATGCTGGCAGATGTACTACATAAACGCATAACAGAGGTTGAATCAATTAACGGATCAATCATAAGAATGGCAAAGGAGTTCAATCTGAAGGTACCTACACATGAAATGCTTTTTCATTTGATCCAAGGTATGCAATCAGAAGGGGTGAGTTAATGGGATTTTTCATCGTATTGAGTATATTGCCCTTTTTTCCTTTTTTACTCATGTATTGGGGCATGATGGTATGGAAGAAAGATAAGTCGACTGCACTGCGAGCAGCTATGGATGTCACTACATTTTTCCTTATTTTCTCCGTGTCTGCGTTATTCAACTTAACATTTGATTCGAATTTTGGTTTTTATCTGACATTAATACTCATACTAATAGCGCTTGGTTTTATCGGGGGTGCGCAAAATCGACTAAAAGGAAAGGTTGATGGGGGAAGAATGTTCCGGGCCGTATGGCGCATGTCGTTTGTAATGATGAGTTTTGGTTATATTTTGTTTACTTTATTTGGATTATTTAGATACATTATGAATCAAATGTGAGGTTACATAACGCGAAATCTCGAAAAGATGTGTCGATTTTGTCGAAAACTGAAAAAAACATTACTTTCTGAAAAAGTAATGTAGATTTTTTTGACCGGTGGTTGTATAATCTATAAACATAAACCACATCAATTTAGGGGGAAAAGTTAGATGAAAAGGAAAAGTCTATTAGTCCTTTTGACGCTGATCTTGGCGTTCGGTACCGTACTTGCAGCGTGCGGATCGAAAAATGAAGGCACAGGTACCACAACAGATAACAATTCTGCAAGCGGAGAAAAAGGTCTTGCCAAAGATCAAGTTTTGAAAATTAACTTAACGGCTGAACCTCCTACGTTTGACCCGGCTCAAGCAAAAGACAGCCAAACGAACACGGTTTTGAAATTTTTGTACGAAGGTCTGGTACGCATTGACGAAAACGGCAAAGAAGCCGCTGGTGTTGCTAAAGACTGGACAGTTTCTGAAGATGGTTTGAAATATGTGTTCAACCTGAACCCAGATGCAAAATGGAGCAATGGAGATCCTATTACTGCTGAAGATTTCGTTCGTTCTTGGGAACGTGCTTTGAAACCGGAAACAGCTTCTCCTTATGCATACCAATTGTACTACATCAAGGGTGCTGAAGGTTTCAACATGAGCAAAGATAAAGACTACAAAGGTACTAAAATCACTGATTTCTCCCAAGTGGGTGTGAAAGCTAATGATGAGCACACACTTGAAGTTACATTGGAAAACCCAACGCCTTACTTCTTGGGTCTGACAGCATTCTACACGTACTATCCAGTACACAAATCTGCTGATACGAATGACAAATTCTTCACAGACTATAAAAACATGATCGTTAACGGTCCGTTTGTAATGGATCAATATTCTAAAGGTCAAAAAATTGTAGTGAAGAAAAACGAAGGCTACCATGCAGCTTCTGATATCAAATTGACTCAAATCGATATGTCTCTGACAAGCAGTAGTGCTTCCGAACTGCAAGCTTACAAATCAGGACAACTGGACTATACTGGTGCACCTAACGGTGAGGTTCCTACGGACCAAATTCCTTCTTTGAAGGCTGAATTGCCAAACGAGTTCAAAGCTACGGGTATCGCAAGTACGTACTACTATCAGTTCAACGTAAATGAAGCACCATTCAACAATGTTAAAATCCGTAAAGCATTTGCAATGGCTATTCAACGTCAACTGATTGTTGATAAAGTAACACAAGGTGGACAAATTCCAGCATTCGGATTCGTTCCTCCAGGTATCCGTGGTGAAAACGGCGAATTCCGCGACGAGCACAAAGACGACTACTTCACTGAAAATGTGGATGAAGCTAAAGCGTTGCTTGCTGAAGGTATGAAAGAAGAAGGCTATACTACATTGCCAACAGTCACTTTGATCTACAACACAAGTGACAATCACGCTAAAATTGCTTTGGCTATTGCTGATATGTGGAAAAAGAACCTTGGTGTTGATGTGAAAACTGAAAACCAAGAGTGGGGCGTATTCCTTGAGAACCGCCAAAATCAAAACTTCCAAATCGCTCGTGCGGGCTGGTCTGCTGACTATAATGATCCGTACAACTTCTTGGAAATGTGGACTACTGGCAACACAAACAACGACTCTAAATTCAGCAACGAGCAGTATGATAAAGATGTAAAAGACACTGTGAAAACAGCTGATGCAGCAGCACGTATGACTGCTTTTGCTGATGCTGAGAAAATTTTGGTTCAAGATGAAATGGCTGTAATGCCTATCTACTACTACACTAACGTATCTTTGACTAAGCCTTACCTGAAAGGTGTACAACTTGATTTCAGTGGAGCGATTGACTTCACTCGTGCATATCTGGAAGAGAAGTAAGTTGTTCTGAAGTCTAATATGATTGCTTCGGGATATATATGTGGAATTCCATATATATCCCGATTTTTTTGTATGTGCACTGATTTTCCTTATAATTCTTGAAATTTCCGATAAATGGATTGGACTTTATTGTGGTCTGATTCTACAATCGATTTGTATACAAAATATTGTTTGTGGAGGTGTGCAAGGGTTGGTTAAGTACGTTTTGAAAAAACTGCTATTTATGCTGCTATCGCTTTTCATACTCGCATCGATGACTTTCTTCCTGATGAAGGCCATTCCTGGTGACCCTTTTACATCGGAGAAAAAAGTCTCACCTGAAATTCGGGTTCTCCTCGAAGAAAAGTACGGTCTGAACAAACCGATGTATGAACAATACCTGAAGTACATGGGTGGGATTGTTAAAGGAGACTTCGGAGTTTCAATGAAGTATCTAAACCGGGATGTCTCTGACATGATTGGTGAAACATTTACAGCTTCGTTGAAGCTAGGTATCTTTGCAATCATCATCTCTATCATTGTAGGGGTATTGCTTGGTCTGCTTGCAGCAGTATATCACCGTAAACTGATTGATGATGTAACTATGGTGCTTGCTGTCATAGGGATCGCTGTACCGAGTTTCTTGCTCGCATCCTTATTACAGTATGTGTTTGCGTTTAAACTAGGCTGGTTTAACGTTATGGGCTTTGATGGGCCGCTTGACTATGTTCTGCCTGTTGCTGCTCTGTCCGCATCACCGATTGCTTTTATCGCACGTCTAACGCGTTCAAGCATGCTGGAAGTTTTACATGCAGACTATATCAAAACGGCGAAAGCCAAAGGTTTGAAATGGCCTGCCATCATGTTTAAGCACGTTGTACGGAACGGTATTTTGCCTGTTGTTACGTATGTAGGACCAATGACCGCTAACATTATTACAGGTTCTGTTGTCATTGAGCAGATCTTTAACATTGGTGGAATTGGCAAAGTATTTGTCGAAAGTATTACGAACCGGGATTACACTATGATCATGGGAATTACTATTTTCTATGGTATTCTCCTAATGTTAGCGCGTTTCCTTACAGATATCGCTTACGTATTGGTTGATCCTAGAATTAAGCTGGAAAGCCGGAAGGGGGCATAACGTTGTCTGGCATGAATAATAACAATAATGGAACGGCGAACACTGACCTGAACAGTCAGGCAGCGGTAAAGCCGCAAGAGAGTATTTCCCTTTTTAGAGACGCAATGTACAGACTGGCAACCAATAAAGCGGCAATGATTAGCCTGGGTGTGCTGGTGCTTGTTGTACTGTTTGCTATAATTGGACCAACTTCTTTGTTTACGAAGTACAATTATTATTCCAATGATTTGCTTAATTCGAACGCTGCTCCAAGTGCGGATCACTGGTTTGGTACAGATGATCTGGGCCGCGATGTATGGGTAAGAACATGGGTAGGCGCGCGTGTCTCCTTGACAGTAGGTCTGGCTGCGGCGTTGATTGACCTTGTGATCGGGGTCATCTATGGTGCGATCATGGGTTTCTACGGTGGACGAGTTGATGGGATTATGAATAAGTTCTCCGAGATTTTGTACTCATTGCCTTACATGCTGGTTGTTATCCTGTTGCTGGTTGTTTTGGAGCCAAGTCTTACAACGATTATTATTGCGCTCACTATTACAGGCTGGATTAGTATGTCCTGGATTGTACGTGGTGAGATTATGCAACTGAAAAATAGAGACTTTATCCTTGCTGCAAGATCGATGGGGGCAAGTACTGGACGTCAATTGTTCCGCCACTTGTTGCCAAATGCAGTTGGGCCGATTATCGTTACATTGACATTGTCCATTCCAAATGCGATTTTTGCTGAGGCATTCCTGAGTTTCCTCGGTCTGGGTGTATCTGCACCAAGATCTTCCCTTGGATCCATGATTAACGATGCACTTACGGGCTGGACGCTGTATCCATGGCGGATGTGGTTCCCGGCTGGTTTGATGGTTGTTACAATGCTTGCATTTAATTTGCTCGGTGATGGGCTGCGCGACGCACTTGATCCGAAATTACGTAAATAGAAAGAGGAGGTGGGATTATGGAGCCGATTTTAACAGTCAAAGACTTAAGTGTATCGTTTTCGACGCGCTCGGGTGAATTTGATGCCGTTAAAAATGTGAGTTTCGAAATTGGCAGAGGAGAAACGCTAGGGATCGTAGGTGAATCCGGTAGTGGTAAGAGTGTTACCGCCCAGACGATCATGAAATTGATCCCTTCCCCGCCTTCGAAGGTTAAGAGCGGAGAAATTACGTTTCACGGGCAGGATTTGCTAAATAAGACAGATAAACAAATGGAATCTATTCGTGGTAAAGATATCGGTATGATCTTCCAGGATCCAATGACTTCCTTGAATCCTACAATTAAAATTGGTAAACAGATTACGGAAGTATTGCGTAAACACCAAAATATGTCCAAGCAGGCAGCGAACAAAGCTGCTCTTGAGATGCTTGAACTTGTAGGAATCAAAAATGCAGCGATTCGCATGAATCATTATCCGCACCAATTCTCTGGTGGTATGCGTCAGCGTGCGATGATTGCAATTGCACTTGCTTGTCGTCCGTCTTTGCTGATTGCGGATGAGCCGACAACAGCACTCGACGTTACCATTCAGGCTCAAATTCTGGATGTCATGAAAGACATGCAGAAAAAGCTTGGAACATCCATTATGCTGATTACTCATGATCTTGGTGTTGTAGCGGGCATGTGTGACCGTGTAGTTGTTATGAAGGAAGGCGAAGTTGTAGAAACAGGGACAACGGCTGAAATCTTCAGTAACCCACAGCATCCTTACACGATTAAATTGTTGAATGCTCTCCCGCGTCTGGACGAGCCGAAAAAAGAAAAGCCAACTCCGGCAGGTATTGTCAAAGGAAGTAACAAGCCTTTGGTTCAAGTGAAAAACCTGAAACAATACTTTAACCTTGGCAAAGGTAATATCCTTAAAGCTGTAAACGATGTGAGCTTCGACATCTTTGAAGGAGAAACACTTGGTGTTGTAGGTGAGTCAGGTTGCGGGAAATCGACGACTGGACGCACTATTCTGCGCCTTTATGAACCAACGGGCGGAAGTGTTAACTTCAATGGTACAGACATTTACAAATTGTCTCCGCGCAAGATGAAAGAAATGCGTAAAGACATGCAGATGATTTTCCAAGATCCATATGCCTCACTGAATCCGCGTTTTAACGTTATGGATATTATCGGAGAGTCTTTGGATATTCACGGGCTGGCAACAAGTTCTAAAGAGCGCAAGAGACGGGTAGAGGAGCTATTAGACCTCGTAGGTCTTAACCCAAGTCATGCTTTGCGTTATCCGCATGAATTTTCCGGTGGACAAAGACAGCGGATCGGGATTGCGCGTGCACTTGCTGTTGACCCTAAATTTATCATCTGTGATGAGCCGCTTTCTGCACTGGATGTATCCATTCAGGCTCAGGTTGTTAAATTGCTTGAGGAATTGCAGCAACGCCTTGGATTGACGTACCTCTTTATCGCCCATGACTTGTCCATGGTGAAACATATCAGTGACCGTGTTGCTGTTATGTATATGGGTAAAGTGGTAGAATTGGCTGAGAGTGAAGAGCTGTACGCGAATCCAATTCATCCATACACCAAAACATTGCTTTCTGCGATCCCTGTTCCAGATCCGGAAGTAGAAGCGAATAAACGCCGCATTTTGTTGCCGGAAGAACAATCTGGCCCAATTCAAAATGCATCGGGCGGTCCTAAAAATGATCCGTATAATTTGGAAAATGCTCAATTGATTGAGGTTTCCAAAGGGCACTGGGTGTCAGAACCTTACGTATAATAGTTTCGAAAACGAATATGCTATTATATACATCATAACCGCCGATTTAAATCGGCGGTTTTTTTTATATTATTTATGACTTTGCTTTGACGAAGAGCTACTGAATTCGGTACAATCAAGGAAGGCTCTTTAGAAGCAGAATAGGAGGCAGACCTCATGAAAGGGATCACCGAGGCGCTCCGCAGCGGATCAAAGCTTGCAGAGGATTATATCTGTATGACAGATGCTGCGCGAAGCCTTTACGAATATAACATTCGCTGGGAAGATGGCCTCCACGCGCGTGCTGAATGGCTGAAACAATCGGAGCATACACGTGTTGACCGTCGTGAACTGGCGGCGTATTTACGTTTATATAATAAGCGAGTAAATGATCATGACAAGGTTCATGCTTCAATTACCCGCCTTGTTGAAGAGAATGCACTCGTCGTTACTGGGGGACAACAGAGCGGCTTGTTCACTGGACCATTGTTTGTGATATACAAGGCGGCTAGTGTGGTCGCAGCTGCGCGTGAAGCAGAACAGCAATTGAAACGTCCAGTTATTCCTGTGTTCTGGATTGCGGGCGAAGACCATGACTGGGATGAGGTAAATCATACGCATTTACCTGATACGCAAGGACAGATTCACAAAGTCAAACTGCAAGGACATTTTAAAGGCAGAGATTCGGTAAGTCGTGTGGAAGTGAAGTGGGAACAGTGGAGGACGGTACTGCAGCAGGTAGAACAATTGTTGCCTGATACCATTCATAAGCCGGAGTTAATAAAGCTGGTTACAGAAATCCATCAGTCCACTACGAATCTAAGTGATGCGTTTGCGCGAATGATATCAGCTTTGTTTGCAGGCACTGGACTGGTACTCATGGATGCTGCTGATCCTGAATTGCGTAAGTTAGAGAAGCCCATATTCGAGCGTTTAATTCGGAAGAATGATTCGTTGCGTGAAGCCTATTTACAAGGAGCATCGCTTGTAGAACAAGCTGGTTATGCTATGCCAGCAGAAGTAGCTGAAGATGGGGCCAATCTCTTTTATATTCATGAAGGCACCCGCTTGTTATTAACGCTGAAAGATAACCTGTATCAAGATCGAAAAGGGCTGGTGTCTTTTACGGAGGAACGTTTGTTACAAGAATTAGCAGATCATCCTGAGCGTTTCAGTAACAATGTGCTCACCCGACCTTTAATGCAAGATTCATTGCTGCCTGTGGCGGCAGTTATTTTAGGGCATGGAGAAATTGCATATTGGGGACTGACTCGCGAAGCGTTCCGTACTTTTGGGCTACAAATGCCGATATTACTTCCACGCCTTTCCTTCACAATTATGGAGGATGTGCAGTGCAAATATATGAAACAATACGGACTTTCTTTCCAGGATGTACAGAACCAATTGGAAGAAAAGAAAGCACAGTGGCTGGCTCAGCAGGAAACATTCCAGGTTGACGAGCAGTTCACACAGATCCGTGAGCAATTTATGGCGCTTTATCGTCCGCTGCTGGATCAGGTTGCAGAAGTGCATCCAGGATTGAACCGGATCGGTGAAGCGAATTTAGCCAAAATGAACGAACAGATTCAGTATTTGGAACGTCAGACTCGCAAGGCTATTGAGGATAAACATCAAGTGAGTTTGAGGCATTGGAACGGTATTCAAAATGCTCTGTTCCCAATGGGCAAACCCCAGGAACGAGTACATAATGCACTCTTTTACCTGAATCGTTATGGAACCGACTGGATCGAGGAACTGATTCAAGCATCTACTGACTTCCGGGGAGAACACAAGGTTATATCCCTGTAAGTATCTATTTAGATTATATTGATCTTTATAATAGAAGAAACACATTTGAGGAGGAGATAAAGTGACCACATCTGCATTACAAAACAGCATCGTCAAAGATATAGGGCTTGCTGCTGAGGGCCATTTGAAAATTGATTGGGTCGAGGCGCATATGCCAGTGTTAAACCGGATTCGTCGTCAATTTGAGCAGGATTTGCCTTTTAAAGGTCTGAAGGTATCGATTTGCCTTCACCTGGAAGCTAAAACTGCATATCTGGCAAAAGTCATTCAGGCTGGTGGTGCTGAAGTGACGATCACGCACAGCAACCCACTGTCTACTCAAGATGATGTTTGTGCGGCTTTGGTAGAAGACGGTGTGACTGTTTATGCGAAATATAATCCTGAGCCAGCCGAGTTCAAAGCACTGCAACTCCGTGCTCTTGAAGCGAAGCCTGATCTCATTATTGATGATGGTGGGGATTTCGCAACGATCATTGCTTCTGAGCGTCCTGATCTTGCAGCAACGATTCGCGGGGGCGCAGAAGAAACGACAACAGGTATTATCCGTTTGAAAGCATTGGCGAAAGAAGGACAACTGAAATTCCCGATGGTTGCGGTAAATGACGCATATTGCAAGTATCTGTTTGATAACCGTTATGGTACGGGGCAGTCTGCATTTGACGGTATCATTCGGACAACGAATCTGGTGGTCGCAGGTAAAAATGTTGTTGTAGCTGGGTATGGCTGGTGTGGTAAAGGAGTGGCCATGCGTGCAAAAGGTTTGGGTGCCAATGTCATTGTAACTGAAATTGACCCGATCAAAGCTGTGGAAGCACATATGGATGGTTTCCGGGTTATGACGATGCTGGAAGCAGCAAAGTTGGGTGATTTCTTTATTGCGGTAACAGGGAACAAGGATGTTATTACGGGTGAACATTACGATGTTATGAAAGACGGAGCTATTTTGAGCAACGCAGGTCACTTCGACGTTGAGGTTAACAAACCGGAGCTTGCCAAACGTTCCGAATCCATTCGTACTGTTCGCCGCAACATTGAGGAGTACCGTTTCAAAGATGGGCGTAAAATGTATCTTCTCGCCGAGGGTCGCTTGGTAAATCTGGGAGCGGCTGACGGACATCCGGCCGAGATCATGGATACTACGTTTGCACTGCAAGCACTAGGTTTGCGTTATGTGAGTGAAAACTATGAATCTCTTGGTAAAAACGTAGTTAATGTTCCCTATGATATTGATCAGCAAGTGGCGAGTTATAAGCTGGAAAGCCTGAATATTGCCATTGATTCTTTATCCGCTGAGCAAGAAAAATACTTGGATAGTTGGAAATTTTAAAGGTTATCCAATAATTACAAACAGCTAAACTGCTTCAAAAGTAGTAGAATGGTGTATTGAAGATATGGCTCATGTACGGGTGCACATACGATCGCCCGTAACCGGGAAACGTCTTTGGTCCTGAATGACAGGATCGAAGGCGTTTTTTTCGGTGAAATTAAATAAAAAAATAGAAAAGTCAAGAAGGGTTTTGATTTTTTTAACCGAATCTATTATGCTTAGGTGGTGGAAAGTGGGGCAAAGTGGGGGAAAAGGGTGAGGAGTGAGTGCGGCAATGTTTATGGGCGAGTTTCAACATAGCATTGATGATAAAGGCCGGGTCATTATTCCGGCTAAATTCCGCGAATCTCTTGGATCCACTTTCGTTGTCACACGAGGTTTGGACCAGTGTCTTTTCGTGTACCCCATGGAGGAGTGGGGGGTCATGGAACAGAAACTCAAAGCACTGCCGCTGATGAAATCCGACGCACGTGCGTTTACCCGGTTTTTTTTCTCAGGTGCAACTGAATGTGAACTGGATAAACAGGGCAGGGTAAATCTGCCGGGTAACCTGAGAGAGTATGCCAAATTGGACAAGGATTGCGTTGTTCTTGGCGTGTCGACCCGGGTGGAGATTTGGAGCAAAGGCATATGGGAAAGTTATTTCAATCAATCCGAAGAAGCATTCAACGACATTGCCGAAAAGCTGGTCGATTTTAATTTTGACTTATAAAGTAAGGAGGGGTGCAGGTTGTTTCACCACATCACCGTACTCAAAGAAGAGGCAACCGAGGGATTAAACATCAAGCAGGACGGTATATACGTGGACTGCACTTTAGGAGGGGCGGGACACAGTTCCGTGATTGCATCCAAGCTAGGTCCGGGGGGACGTCTGATCGCACTTGATCAGGATGATTGGGCTTTGGACAATGCACGCGAGAAACTCGCTGCTTATGAAAACCAGGTTACATTGGTGAAAACCAATTTTAGAGATTTGGAGCAGGTTCTCAAAGATCTTGATGTTCCTATGAAGGATGGTGTACCACAGGTTGATGGAATTCTGTATGACCTTGGTGTGTCATCACCACAGTTTGATGAAGGAGAACGTGGATTCAGTTACAATCACGATGCACCGCTTGATATGCGAATGGACCAGGATGCACTTTTGACAGCCAAGGAGATTGTGAATGAATGGCCAGAAGCAGAGATTGCGCGAATTCTGTATCGCTATGGTGAAGAGAAGTTTTCCAAACGGATTGCTCGTGTTATTGTGAATCGACGTAGTCAGTCTGAAATCGCAACGACAGGTGAACTTGTGGAATTGATCAAAGAAGGTATTCCTGCAGCAGCCCGCCGTACAGGTGGACATCCTGCGAAGCGAAGTTTTCAGGCGCTGCGTATTGCTGTGAATGATGAACTTGGGGCTTTTGAAGAAGGACTGCATCAGGCTGTTCGTTGTTTAGCGCCAGGGGGGCGCGTATCTGTTATCACCTTCCATTCCCTTGAGGACCGGATATGTAAACAGATCTTCAGCAGCTATCTTGAAAAATGTACATGTCCACCTGACTTTCCGTTATGTGTATGCAATGGTAAAGGGACGTTACGTCTCGTCAACCGAAAACCGCTGATTCCAACAGAAGCGGAACTGACCGAGAACTCTCGTGCACGATCAGCCAAGTTGCGTGTAGCTGAGAAATTGTAGAATAAAAGTGGAGAGGAGCCTTCTAATGGCATATACACGCGGCAATCTAGCGGTCAAAGAAAAAGCCCAGGAACGTGTAACGCAGCAGAGGTACAAGGAAACAACCAAAGTCGTGACACGTCGCACAGGTCTGCCAGCCCGTGAAAAATTTTTATACCTGATCACACTCTTAGCCGTCATTATTGTAGGTGGTGCTCTGATGTCTCGTTACGCTCATATTTATGAACTAAACAAGCAGGCTCAGTCGACCATTGTAAAAATTAAAGAGGCTGAGAAGACCATTGCCGATTTACGGGTGGAGAGAGAAACATTGAATAACCAGGTTGTCGAGAATGCAAAAAGGCTGGGTTACGTAGAAGCTTCCGATAAGGATGTTATTTTTGTACCACGCTCAACAACGAATACATCAACAGGTACTGAATCATCCTCGAAGGCAACCAGTAGCAAGTAAAGAGGTGTTTCGATGGTAAAAAGAATAAAAATGCGCACGTTGTTAATAGGGGGATTCATTACCCTCTTTTTTCTTGTACTCGTAACCCGTATATTTTTCATTCAGGTCGTTAATGGTGACAAATGGCAGGAGCGTGCGGCGGGTCTAATCGAAAGGGAACAGACGATCAAGGCTGCTCGTGGAACGATTACAGATCGAAATGGGAATGTGCTTGCTACGGATTCGCCAGCGTATACCGTTTCGGTTAATCCGCTCCTGATCAATCAGTTGGGGATTGAGGACGAGGTGACGACAAAATTGTCCGCACTGCTCAAGAAAAATGAGAGTGAGATGCGTGCTCTGGTTACAGCGAAAAAAAGTGATGGAGATTTTTTTCAACAACGTGAAGTACGCAGTGAAGGGTACAAAATTAGTCCTGAACTTGCCGGAAAAGTAAACGAGCTGCGCGAAGAGCTTCAGGATGAACATAAGGCAAAAAATGCAATTGTCATGACGCAGGAATCCAAACGTTTTTATCCGGAAGAGTCGCTTGCCTCTCATGTGCTGGGTTATATGAGTCGTGATGGCAAAGCTGTCAATGGGCTCGAAGTCTCGTATGACGACGTGCTGACAGGCACAGATGGTTTTCTCAACTATCAGAAGGACGCTAAAGGAACTAAACTACCCAATTCACAGGATAACTACTTGCCTCCAAAGAATGGTAAAAATCTGAAGCTGACGATTGATGATACCATCCAGCTGTACATTGAGAGTGCAATGAAAGAAACGATTGCGAAATATAACCCGATGAGTATGACCGTCATTGCAGCCGATCCAAACACGATGGAGATTCTGGGGATGGCAAACTGGCCAACGTTTAATCCGAATACGTATGCGAGCACGCCGGATCAGAAAAACTTCATCAACCATGCAACGCAGTCGATCTACGAACCAGGTTCCACATTCAAAATTGTTACGCTTGCAGGAGCCGTGGAGGAAAAATTGTTTGATCCGAATGCTACATTTGAATCCAAGCCAACGCGTATCGGTGGTTATACCATCGGTGATAACGGTCATTCATATGGACGAATCTCTTATCTTGAAGGCGTGAAGCGTTCCAGTAACATTGCCTTTGTCAATCTTGGGTACAGCATGCTTGGGGGAGAGCGGTTGCGTCACTATATCGATCAGTTCGGTTTTGGTAAAAAGACGGGCATTGACCTGCCAAGTGAAGCGGCTTCGCCAATCAAACCTCTTGTATACAAATCAGAGATTGCTACCGCAGCATATGGTCATGGTCTCGTACAAGTAACACCGATCCAGCAGTTATCTGCCATCTCGGCGATTGCAAACGGCGGTAAGTTACTCCAGCCTCATCTCGTGAAGGAGATTATTAACCCGAATGATGGCACAACGGAAGTGATCAAGCCGAAAGTGATTCGACAGGTCATCTCGCAAGAATCGGCCAAGCTTGTTGGCGGTTATCTTGAGCAGGTCGTAGCAGATCAGACAATAGGCACAGGACGTAATGCCTATATCGAGGGATATCGCGTTGCGGGCAAAACAGGAACGGCGAGAAAAGTTATTAACGGTCAATACAGTAAAAACAAAGATGTTGTTTCGTTTATCGGATTTGCACCGGTCAACAATCCGAAGATTGCGATGTTGATTGTGATTGACCAGCCAGACGGTACAAACATTGGCGGAGGAACTGCAGCGGCTCCAGTGTTCAAAAAGGTTGTAAGCCAGACGTTGCAATATATGGGCATACCGAAAGATACAGCCAAATCAACAGACAAAAAATCAAAGGATTTAGCTGTCGTACAGGCTAAGGCTCCAGACTTGAGTGGTAAAACGGCCAAACAGGCCAGAAGCCAGCTTCTCAGCTCCGGAATTGCTTACGTCACGCTTGGTCAGGGTGAGAACGTGATTCGCCAGTATCCACAAGCGGGTGCTTCGATGAATCCAGGCCAACGAGTCTACTTACTGACGGAAGAAAGCAGTAAAATGAAGATTCCAGATCTGACAGGTGAATCTCTTCGTGATGCATTGGAGGTTCTTTCACTGATGAAAGTAGGCGTAACAGTCAAGGGTGAAGGCTATGTCGTGAAACAGAAGGAGCAGGTGTCAGGTGAGCAACGAACGGTGCAGCTAACCTTACAGACAGCAAAGGCAGCGGTAACCGGTATTGCTGATGAAGCACCGGATTCTTCTGATCCGAATGCGAAAAACCAAGACAAAAATACGAAAACAGCTGATGAGGGTAAAACGGAGGGGGCTGACCCGCCAGGAAGCGCCTCGAATCAGAGTCAGTCTGACAAGCAAAAGGGTCAAGACGAAACATCTGGTAAACCAGCTACTGAAGGGGCTTCCCTGCCATAGACTGCATAGACAGCTTGTTCTAACCCCCGGTTGTCCTGAATATTCATGAATGAGACAGTTCATGATTTTGGGACGAGTGGGGGGATCTTTTCGTGAAGGGAACAAGTGTTAATCTGCGACGCAGGTTGCTGTGGAGTTTGTTGATTCTGGTTATGTTATTTTCGGCCTTGGTCATCAGGCTTGCTTATGTACAGTTAGGGAAAGGGCCGGAGTTATCGGCCAAAGCGGAGGAATCTTGGCGTCGTAACATTCCGTACACGGCTAAAAGGGGAGAGATTCTGGATCGAAACGGAACTTCTCTAGCCTACAATGTGACAACCCCAACGATCATGGCGATCCCGGCTCAAGTTAAGGAAGCGGAGACAACAGCCAGATCGCTGGCACCGCTACTGGGTATGACAGAAGAGAAAGTGCTGGCAACCATCAAGAAACGAGAATTGATTGTACGACTACAACCCGGTGGCCGCAAAATTACGATGGAGAAAGCTCAGCGCATCCGTGATTTGAAGCTTCCGGGTATCGTTGTTGCCGAGGATAACAAACGTTTCTATCCGTATGATGATCTAGCTGCTCATATTCTCGGATTTACAGGGATTGATAATCAGGGACTGACTGGCGTTGAAAAAAGATATGATGACAAGCTGAATGGTTTAAATGGGAGTGTATCCTACTTGTCCGATGCGGCCGGAAGGCTCATGCCGGGCTCATCTGAGAAGTATGTGGAACCGAAGGACGGGCTTAACCTCAAGCTGACCATTGATAAATCCATTCAGTCGATTATGGAACGGGAATTGGATCAGGCCATGGTTAAGTTTCAGGCCAATTCCGCTTTGGCTATTGCAATGAATCCCAAAACAGGAGAAATTTTAGGGATGTCTAGCAGACCAGGCTACGAGCCGGCAGATTATCAGCAATATCCTTCCGAAATTTATAACCGGAACTTGCCCATCTGGATGACGTATGAACCGGGTTCAACTTTCAAAATTATTACACTGGCTGCTGCGCTGCAAGAAAAAAAGGTAAACCTGCAGCATGATCAATTTTTTGATCCCGGATTTGTAGAAGTTGGCGGAGCACGCTTGCGCTGTTGGAAAAAAGGTGGACATGGAAGCCAGACTTTCCTTCAAGTGGTGGAGAACTCCTGCAACCCTGGATTTGTTGCTTTGGGACAAAAGCTTGGTAAAGAATCGTTGTTCTCCTACATTAAAAATTTCGGTTTTGGTTCCAAAACTGGAATTGATCTTAGCGGAGAAGCGAGTGGTATTCTTTTCAAATTAGCAAATGTAGGGCCAGTTGAACTTGCAACGACCGCCTTTGGGCAGGGGGTATCCGTAACCCCCATTCAGCAAGTAGCAGCGGTATCGGCTGCCATCAACGGTGGCAAGCTCTATAAACCTTTCGTTACGAAAGCCTGGGTACATCCAGAAACCGGAGAGGTGCTTGAGGAAGTAAAGCCTGAACTCGTTCGCGAGGTCATCTCGGAGGATACGTCCAAACAAGTACGAGAAGCGCTCGAAAGTGTTGTTGCCAAAGGTACGGGTCGTCCAGCATTTATCGATGGATACCGGGTTGGAGGCAAAACAGGTACAGCCCAGAAGGTTATTAACGGGCGTTACTCGTCGAGTGAGCACATCGTTTCGTTTATCGGGTTTGCTCCGGCTGATGATCCGCAGATCGTAGTATACACCGCTGTAGACAATCCGAAAGGTATTCAGTTTGGCGGTGTCGTTGCAGCCCCCATCGTACAAAATATTTTGGAAGATTCGCTCCATTATATGAATGTGCCTGTACGTAAGGACCAACTCGCTAAAGAGTACAAATATGGTGAAACCAAAATTGTGACGGTTCCTGATCTTACTGGGGCTACGGTGGAAGATTTGTACGAGGATCTCAACATGAACTTTATGCTGGCGAAGTCGGGCAGTGGCAAATACGTAATTAATCAGGCACCTAAACCAGGAGCAAGAGTAGAGCAAGGCTCAACGATACGTATCTATATGGGCAACGTCCTGAAAGAGGATGGGCATGATCATTCGAAGCACGAATAAAGTTCTCGAATGGATCGTTTAGTGACGCTCTTATAAAGGCTTAAACGGAGATTCAGTCTCACACCGCAACAAAATTCAGGGGATCGCGTTTCATTATTTGGTGATCTGGTCGATATTAATACTATAGGAATCTGTGGATACAGAAGTATATTTGGAAAAGTGAGGTTATTCATGTGCTTTTAAAACAGTTTGAATCCAAGTTGATTACCGCCCGTCTCGTGGGCGACCCCCATACAGAATGTCACAACCTTCAGACAGATTCCCGGCAAGTCAAACCGGGTGATCTGTTTATCTGTCTTCCGGGACATACGGTCGATGGACATGATTATGCAGATAAAGCAGTTCAGGCCGGAGCATCTGCTCTCGTTGTGGAACGGCAGCTTGACTTGCCTGTACCGCAGTTGATCGTGAAAGACAGTCGCTTTGCGATGGCAGTTCTGTCTGACTTCTTTTTTGATTCGCCAAGCCGCAAGATGAAAATGATTGGTATAACAGGAACGAACGGCAAAACAACAACGACGTATTTGATTGAAAAAATTATGAGCGATTACGGTCAGAAAACCGGACTGATCGGTACCATCCAGATGCGTTATGATGGGCGCACTTACCCGATGTCGGGAACAACACCTGAAGCTTTGGATTTGCAACGTAGTTTGCATGATATGGTTCAGGCTGGTACGGAATGTTGTGTTATGGAAGTTTCTTCTCATGCATTGGAGCAAGGGCGGGTGAAAGGCACGGATTTCCGTACAGCGGTGTTTACAAACCTGTCTCAGGATCATCTCGATTACCATCATTCCATGGAGGAGTATCGGGGAGCTAAGGGGTTGTTTTTTGCTCGGCTGGGTAACGGTTATGCGGAAGATGCTGCCGAGCGGAAGTATGCAGTGATCAATGCGGATGATCCAGCCGCGGATTATTTTATTGCTGTAACGGCTGCTGAGGTTATTACATACGGCATGGAAGAACAAGCGGATGTTCGTGCATCTGCAATTTCAATCACAGCTCAGGGGACGACCTTTCATGTAGATACCTTTGCGGGTAGCGCAGACATTGAGCTGCGTATGGTAGGTAAGTTCAACGTGTACAATGCGATGGCAGCCATCTCGGCAACGCTGGTGGAAGGTGTTCCACTGGAAGAAATCAAGCGTAGTCTGGAAACCGTACCGGGTGTCGATGGCAGGGTAGAAGCTGTCAATGAAGGTCAGGCATTCGCGGTTATCGTTGATTATGCCCATACACCGGATGGACTTGAAAATGTACTGCGTACAGTCAATGAGTTTGCGGAAGGACGTGTCATCTGCGTATTTGGGTGCGGAGGTGACAGGGATCGCACAAAACGCCCATTGATGGGTAAGATTGCTGCGAAGTACAGTGATTTTGTATTAGTGACTTCTGACAACCCGCGGACGGAAGATCCGGCTCTGATCCTCAAAGACATTGAGCAAGGTTTGCTGGAAGAGTCTGTTCCGTCTGAGCGCTACACAATGATCGTGGATCGGCGTCAGGCCATTCATGAAGCTATTGAAATGGCAAGCCCGGCCGATGTAGTATTGATTGCGGGCAAGGGTCACGAGACTTATCAAATTATTGGAACAACCAAGACAGATTTCGATGACCGGATCATAGCCAAAGAAGCGATAAGGGGCAAATCCAATTGATAAAACGAACATTAGCGCAAATCGCCGATATGTGTGGTGGCACACTAAGTGATGCCGCGGTTTATAGTGAAATTATCGCCGAAGGGGTATTTACAGATTCACGTAAACCGGTGGCAGACAGTTTGTTTATCCCTTTGGTGGGTGAACGTTTTGATGGGCACGAGTTTGTGCAAGCTTGTCTGGAGCAGGGTGCTGCCGGTGCGATGTGGCAAAAGAATCATGGTGTTCCCCCGCAGGGAGCTGTTATTTTGGTGGACGATACCTTGGCTGCACTACAGACACTTGCATCGGCTTATCTTCATGAGAACAAGGCAGCTGTCGTTGGCATCACAGGCAGTAATGGGAAAACAACAACCAAGGATATTGTTAACGCGCTTCTCTCTTCCACATTTAAGGTGCATAAAACGCAGGGCAATTTCAACAATCATATCGGTCTGCCGCTAACGGTATTGAGTATGACTCCAGACACGGAAATCATCATTTTGGAGATGGGCATGAGCGGTCGCGGTGAAATCTATGACCTTTCTGTCATTGCTCAGCCGGATGTAGCAATCATCACGAACATTGGCGAATCGCATTTGCTTCAGCTTGGCTCAAGACTTGAAATTGCTAGAGCAAAGGCTGAAATTGCTGCTGGTATGAAACCTGGCGGATTACTCATATACAACGGAGACGAGCCTTTAATCGCTCAGGTGCTTGAAGAGTCTGCAACGAAGCAGCCAGAGGGCATGCAGCGGTTTAGATTTGGGTTACAAACGGATAATGATGATTATCCAACAGGGCTGATGAATGCGCAGCACGGGATGGTGTTTACAACCAAACAGTCTGGCGACAAAGCCTATACCCTTCCCTTGCTGGGTACGCACAATGTAATTAACTGTTTGGCTGCCATGACCGTAGCACGTCATTTTGGGGTGACTGAGGAAAATATGGCAACAGGCTTGTCACAGTTGAAATTGACAGGTATGCGTATCGAGGTTACACAAGCGGTCAGCGGACTTACTCTCCTGAATGATGCATATAATGCAAGCCCGACTTCCATGAAGGCTGCGATCGATGTGTTAGAAGGGTTAAAAGGATATCGGATGAAAGTGGCTGTACTGGGAGATATGCTGGAGTTAGGTTCGGAGGAGCAGCAGCTTCATCATGAAATCGGAACGTATATTACTCCTGATAAATTGGATAAAGTGCTGGTATACGGTCCATTATCTGTGCATATTGCTGAGGGAGCAAAGAAGCATATGGCAGCTGAAGCTGTGCATGCTTTTGATAATAAAGAAGAATTAACCCGTTATCTGCTGGAGAATCTTCATCCGAAAGATGCAGTTTTGTTTAAAGCCTCACGGGGCATGAAACTGGAGGATGTAGCTCAAGCACTGCAGACGGCACCATTACAGAATCGAGTAGACTAGAGGGGTGAACCCATGGATTTTCAGGTATTACTGTTAACAATCGGCGTTTCATTTATTTTGGCGGTGATTGCCGCACCGCTGCTTATTCCGCTCTTGCGGCGGATGAAGTTCGGACAACAGGTCAGGGAAGACGGGCCTCAGAGCCATTTGAAAAAAAGCGGAACCCCAACGATGGGCGGAGTTGTAATCTTACTTGCGTTCACGCTGGCGTTTCTTAAATTCTCAGCGGTCAAAAACACAGACTTTTATGTATTGCTTGTCGCTACGCTGGGATTTGGTCTCATTGGTTTTTTGGATGACTATATCAAAATTGTTTTCAAGCGTTCGCTTGGACTGACTGCCAGACAAAAAATGCTGGGGCAGCTGCTTTTCAGTGCCCTCATGTGTTATTTACTTATTCAAAATGGACACAGCACCGCGATTTCTATTCCGGGAACTTCGGTTTCGTTTGACTGGACGGGATGGTTTTATTATCCGTTTGTTGTGTTTATGATGCTGGCCATTACCAATGCGGTTAATTTTACGGATGGTTTGGATGGTCTTCTCTCCGGTGTAAGTGCGATTGCTTTTGGCGCGTTTGCTATTGTGGCAATGCAGGCAACGTCGATGCCAGCGGCAGTGTGTGCAGCTGCCATGATTGGGGCTGTTCTGGGATTCCTGGTTTACAATGCACATCCGGCCAAGGTGTTTATGGGCGATACGGGTTCACTCGGAATCGGCGGTGCCATTGGTGCAATTGCCATCGTTACGAAGACAGAACTTCTTTTTCTCGTCATCGGCGGTATTTTTGTAATCGAGGTCCTTTCCGTTGTGATCCAAGTCGTATCCTTCAAAACTCGTGGTAAACGTGTATTTAAAATGAGCCCGATCCACCATCACTTCGAGCTTAGTGGCTGGTCAGAATGGCGGGTTGTCATTACCTTTTGGGCGGTAGGTGCTATTTTGGCCGCTCTTGGACTTTATCTCAACAAGGGGTTGTAAATTATGAATCATCCAGAAACATATCGCGGACAACAAGTTGTCGTGCTGGGGCTTGCGAAGAGCGGCGTACAAGTTGCCAAGGTGCTGCATCGCGCAGGAGCTGACGTTATCGTAAACGATAAAAAAGACAGAGAACAGTGTCCCGAAGCTTCCGAATTGGAGGCTTTGGGAATTTCTGTTGTATGCGGGGGACATCCGGATGATCTCATTCACCGTGATGTGAAGCTGGTCGTTAAAAACCCCGGTATTCCGTATCATGCTGCTCCTGTGCAACAAGCACTTGAATTAGGGATTGAAGTGGTGACCGAGGTAGAGGTAGCATATCACCTTTGCGGGGCACCTATGATCGGGATTACCGGTTCTAATGGGAAAACAACGACAACAACTTGGGTAGGAAATATGCTGGAACAAGCAGGTTTGAATCCCATTGTCGCTGGTAATATTGGAACACCTCTCTGTGAGGCTGCAGAGCAGGCTACCGCTGATAACTGGATGGTCGTCGAGCTGAGCAGCTTCCAGCTCAAAGGCACGGTAGAGTTTCGTCCGCGTATTGCTGCGCTCCTTAACGTGGCAGAGACGCATCTGGATTATCATGGGGGCATGGAAGATTACGTAGCTTCCAAAGCAAAGCTGTTTGCCAATCAGCAGCCAGATGACGTTGCTGTTCTCAATTGGGATGATGCGGTATGTCGTGAACTCATTCCTTATATCAAGGCGAGGTTAATTCCATTCTCATTAACGGAAAACCTGGAAACAGGCGTGTATGCAGATCCGCCTTATGTTGATGGAGAAGAGGATGATGTAAAGCGTCAGGTGATCTATTCGGATGGTGCAGGCCATCGAGAGGTAATCATCGATGTGGAGGACATTGGCATACCTGGGCGTTTTAATGTGGGTAATGCGCTGGCTGCAGTAGCTATTGCAATCGCAGCGGGCGCTAACCCGTCAAAGCTGGCTGCTCCGCTGGCTGATTTCAAAGGTGTTGAACATCGACTGGAGTACGTGTTGGAACATAATGGCTCAGTTTATTACAATAATTCGAAAGCTACCAATTCCAAAGCAACGGTAATGGCATTGAATTCCTTTAAGGAACCTGTTGTATTGATTGCGGGCGGACTAGATCGCGGTTCGGATATGATGGAACTGTTGCCGGCATTAGAGGAACGTGTCAAAGCATTGGTGGTTCTGGGTGAAAACCGTGCTAAAATGGCTAAAGTTGCGGAACTTGCGGGACTAAAGCAAATTAAGGTCGTCGATAATGAGGAGGACGCTGCCCGTACGTTGACGGTTGCCGTTCAGGAAGCAGCAAGGCTGGCTGAACCGGGGGATGTTGTTTTGTTATCGCCTGCGTGTGCAAGCTGGGACATGTTTGCCTCCTATGAAGAACGGGGACGCATTTTTAAAGAGGCGGCGCATAACTTGTAAGTAGGGGGGTGGAAAAGCCCCTACTTCCATGCAAGGGGTGGCCTCCTGATGAAACAGACGCGACCGGCGCCGGATATTTGGCTCCTGATTTGTATTTTGGCTCTGCTAGCCATCGGCATCATTATGGTGTATAGCGCAGGCTCAGTACTTGCGTTCCGCAACTATGGCGATTCATTTTATTTTGTGAAAAGGCAGATTTTATTCGCCGTGCTTGGGCTTGCAGCCATGTTTGTAACAGCGAATGTGGACTATAGGGTATGGCGAAAATATGCTAAACCGATTTTAATTATCTGTTTTATCATGCTCATTGCTGTATTAATTCCGGGAATCGGTGTCGTTCGCGGCGGTGCACGCAGCTGGCTGGGGATTGGTTCTTTCGGTATCCAGCCTTCCGAGTTCATGAAACTGGGTATGATCTTGTTTTTGGCCCACTGGCTAAGCAAAGACCCTGGAAAAATTAAAACTTTTACAACGGGGCTGTTGCCTCCGCTTGGGCTGATGGGGCTGGCTTTTGGCATAATTATGTTGCAGCCGGATTTAGGTACAGGCACCGTGATGATGGGGGCATCCATGCTTATCATTTTCACGACCGGAGCACGAATGAAACATCTCGCTTTGCTTGCGCTTGGTGGGGTCGCAGGATTCGCGGCACTTGTTGCAGCGGCACCCTATCGGTTGCAGCGAATTACAGCTTTTCTGGATCCGTGGTCTGATCCGCTGGGTGCAGGTTATCAGATCATTCAATCGCTCTATGCGATCGGTCCAGGTGGACTGGCTGGTCTTGGGCTAGGGATGAGTAGACAGAAGTACAGTTACGTGCCTGAACCGCAGACGGACTTTATATTTAGTATTTTGGCGGAAGAACTCGGTTTTATTGGTGGAATGATTGTATTATTATTGTTTCTGGTGCTGGTGTGGAGAGGAATGCGTGTAGCGATGACGGTTCCAGAGTCCTTTGGAAGCCTGCTGGCTGTGGGGATTATTGGTATGGTTGCTGTGCAGGTCATTATAAATATCGGTGTAGTGATTGGACTCATGCCTGTCACAGGGATTACACTGCCGCTGATCAGTTATGGCGGATCATCGCTGACGCTCATGCTCACCGCACTCGGTATATTATTGAATTTATCCCGTTATGCGAGGTGACTTATACGATGCGAGTCGTTCTTAGTGGCGGCGGTACGGGGGGGCATATTTACCCGGCCGTGGCCATAGCAAGACAATGTGAGGCGGAGAATGCCGACTCGACGTTTTTATACATTGGCGGTACACGAGGACTTGAAAGTAAGCTGGTTCCTCAGGAAGATATCCCTTTTAAATCGATTGACATTACAGGTTTCAGGCGTAAGTTATCCTTTGAAAATGTGAAAACGATTATGCGTTTTGTTCAAGGGGTAAGGAAATCAAAAAAAATGCTGAAAGAATTCAAGCCGGACGTTGTTATCGGTACAGGCGGTTATGTCTGCGGGCCTGTGGTCTATGCAGCGGCAAAGCTTGGAATACCAAGTGTGATTCATGAACAGAATGCGATCCCGGGACTGACGAACAAGTTTCTCATGCGTTATGTAGATACGGTTGCTGTCAGTTTCGAAGGATCTGAAAAATCATTCTCGGGAGCCAAAAAGGTAATCTATACCGGTAACCCGCGAGCGACAACGGTAGCTCAGGCCAGTCGGGATCGTGGGTTTGCAACACTAGGGGTTCCGATGGACAGTCGTGTTGTGCTTGTCGTTGGCGGCAGCCGTGGGGCTAAAGCGATCAATCAGGCGATGATTGAAATGGCACCAATGCTGGAACAGCTGGATGATGTACATGTCGTTTACGTTACAGGTGAGACCTATTTCGATGAAACCCGTGAAGCGATCCGTAGTTCTTTGGGAACGATGCCTAATCATCTGCATGTACTTCCTTATGTACATAACATGCCCGAAGTGCTCGCTTGTACCTCTTTGATTGTGAACCGTGCAGGAGCCTCGTTCCTTGCGGAGATTACATCTCTTGGTATTCCATCGATTCTGATTCCATCACCAAACGTAACCAACAATCATCAGGAAGCTAATGCGCGTACCCTTGAAAAAGGAGGAGCCTCACTCACAATGCTGGAGAGAGAGCTTACAGGCAAAGGTCTGTATGAAGCCATTGCAGGCATTATGAATGACGAATCAAGGCGTAAGCAGATGGCAGATGCTTCTCGAAAATTAGGGAAACCAGATGCAGCAAAAGTGCTCGTAAGCGAAATTAAGCGTCTTGTTGCAAAACGACAATAGGTGTTTGAACGCATTCATGGGCGATTGTCACACACCAGACGGGACTGACATAAGATACGGTATAAATCGTGACAATCGTTCCATGATACCGCAGTACAGCATCGTATCGGCAAAGGTGCAACTAGGGGTGAAGACGTGAGTTTGCCAAGCGGTAGTGCTGGTAATGATCGGTGGAACCAAGGGATGGATTGCGGAGCCTCATGGATCGGATGTGTCACGGATAATTCAATTCGCTGAGATTGACTGGGGACAATGGATATGCATTTCATTGTTCAATCAGGCCAAGCGACAGCAGAGGACGTCATCACCCTTATGCAGTCTATTCAAAGCACTATATCATCTCATTGCGGTATCCATCCGGTACCGTATGTCTTCGCAGTGGGTGAGCGTAAACCCCGGAGGTGATACATTGGACAAATTGGTGATTGAAGGTGGGAGACCCCTATCAGGATCCATACGCATCCATGGAGCAAAAAATGCTGCTTTACCGATCATGGCCGCAAGTTTGCTCGCAGACGGAGAAATTACGCTGCACAACGTTCCACACTTGCTGGACATCGAAGTAATGCTGTATATCCTGGAACGACTTGGATGCACATGTCGGCATGAGCAGGGAACAGTGACGATCAATACGTCGCTCGTCCGGTCACATGATGTGCCAGAGGATCTTATGAAGCAAATGCGCTCTTCCATTTTTCTGATGGGGCCATTGCTTGCGAGGTTTGGGAGAGTATCTGTATATCAGCCGGGTGGCTGTGCGATCGGGGAACGTAAAATCGATCTTCACCTCCGGGGGCTGGAAGCACTCGGAGCACAGATTGAAGAGCAAGATCAGCAAATTATCTGTCATGGAGCTAATCTGACAGGTACGGATATTCATCTGGATTTTCCGAGTGTTGGAGCTACTGAAAACATCATGATGGCTGCTGTGCTTGCAGAGGGCACAACGACGATTTTTAACGCAGCGAGAGAGCCTGAGATTCAGGATTTGCAGCATTTTCTGAATGCAATGGGAGCACGAATTATGGGTGCCGGTACGGATACAATCACGATAAATGGTGTTGAGAAGTTGCAACCTTGCACCTATGAGATCATACCGGACCGGATTGTCGCTGGAACCGTCATGATCGCTGCTGCTGCAACCCGAGGCAATGTTACGCTTACACACTGCAATCCGGCACATCTTACTTCGCTTATTCATGTGTTAAAGCGCACTGGTGTTCAAATCACAGTCTGCAATGATATAATGACTGTGAGTTGTATGACACGCCCAAAATCGGTGGATCGTATCGTGACTTCTCCATATCCTTCGTTTCCAACGGATCTTCAATCACAGATCATGGTGCTGCTCAGTTTGGCAGATGGATTCAGTGTGATGAAGGAAACCGTGTTCGAAGGTCGGTTTAAACATGTGGATGAACTGAATGTCATGGGAGCGGATATATCGGTTGATTTGAATGCAGCCTTTATTCGTGGAGTTCCAAGGCTATATGGTGCTACTGTAGAGGCGACAGATCTTCGCGCGGGTGCAGCATTAGTTATTGCAGGTCTGGCGGCTCAAGGTAAAACCATTGTGGAGCAAGTGCACCACATTGACAGGGGATATGATCAGATCGAAAAGTTATTCCAGAGTCTTGGAGCCTCGGTGGAGAGACAGTCTACTGTTTCGAAACAGTTGGATTTTGCCAATTAACGTCCTTGGCGTCCCCTTCTTGGAAGAGGAGGGGGCCTGAGGCTTTGTGGAGCGTTATTATGCCTAAAAGTCAAATTCCGGTTCTCAAGGAGAATCGCCCAAAAGGAAACACAAGCCGTAAAATTGTAATTATCCTTTTATTATTATTTATTGTATTGCTGGCTGTATTATTCTTTCGTTCTTCTGTAAGCCGTATATCAGCGATCGAAATTACGGGTAATGTATACACGGCCACTGCGGATTTGCTTGAAAAGAGTGGTTTGAGGGAAGGCGAACAGTTTTTTGGAACAAGTGCTACTGAAATTATAGAACGTCTTAAAACGATTAAAGCTGTCTCAACGGTTACTGTGGACAAGCAATTCCCGGGTACGATCCATATCAAGGTTCAGGAGTTTCCCACTGTCGCTTATGAACTGGACACAAGTGGGGCGCTTAAAGCAATATTGTCAAACGGGACAAGCCTTAATGTACCACCAACGATCGGTGTTGCTGTAGAGAAACCGATTCTGACACAATGGAAACCGAATGATCCGCTCAAAGCAAAACTGAGTGAGGCGTTGGCTCAAATTCCGAATGAACTGACAACGGATATATCCGAAATTATTCCCAATCCGACACCCTCTTTTCCGGATCAGATCCGCATGTACACCAAGTCACAGTTTGAAGTGATTACAACGATATCGCTGTTAACGGATAAAGTGGAGTATTTGAATCAGGTAATTGAGACCGAACGACCTGGAAAAATTACGATGCTTGAGGCTGATACGTATGTGCCGTTTATACCGGATAATCCAGAGGATGACGCTGAGCCGGGAGCAGGGCAATGATGCATGTTGATGATTGGCTGTTCATTGCGTAAAAGTGTAGACAGGATCGGGCTTTAGCACCGGTTAATGTGTGAAACTTGTTCTTTCTGAGATGAAGAAAAAATGGTACACTTGAACTTACGGCACATAAGTTGCCTCCTTCTTTTTTCTTCAAGGTTTTATGTTTCACATCCAGAACTTGGCACCCAAAAAAATTGTAGAAAAAAGAGGGAAAGCCTAAACTGTGTTGAATATGTTTTAATGAGTGTTTGAACCCGAACGTATTTTACTATTGGAGTCAGGAGGTGCCACAGACTTGAGCAACAATGACATCATTGTTAGTTTGGACATCGGTACATCCAAAATTCGCGCTATTATTGGGGAAATTAATAATGGAACCTTTAATATTATTGGAGTTGGATCTGCCGACTCGGAAGGAATTCGCAAAGGTGTAATCGTAGATATCGACCAGACAGTGCAGTCGATTCGCAATGCAGTGGATCATGCAGAACGTATGGTAGGTATTCAAATATCCGAAGTATATGTTGGAATCTCGGGCAATCATATCGGACTGATGAGCAGTCATGGTGTGGTGGCAGTATCGAACGAAGATCGTGAGATCGGAGAAGAAGACATGGAGCGGGTGTTGAAAGCAGCCGAAGTCATTGCGGTTCCACCGGAACGGGAAATTATTGATGTTGTCGCCAAGCAATATGTTGTTGACGGCTTGGAGGGCATACAAGACCCGCGTGGGATGATTGGTGTTCGTCTGGAAGTTGAAGCAACCATCATTACAGGTGCAAAAACCGCGATACATAATCTTTTGCGCTGCGTGGAAAAAGCGGGATTAAAAGTGAGTGACCTGGTTCTCATGTCATTGGGAGCAGGCCAGTTAGCTCTATCCAAAGATGAGAAAACGATGGGCTCTGTGCTTGTGGATATCGGAGCAGGAGCAACAACCATCGCTATCTTTGAAGAGGACAGCCTGGTTGCGACTTCAACACTGCCAATCGGTGGGGAATTTGTAACGAATGATATTGCTTATGGTTTGCGTACTTTGACGGATCAGGCGGAGAAAGTTAAGCTGAAATATGGCTGTGCCTGGCTTGATGATGCTGCCGCAGATGTGATGTTCAAAGTGACGCGTATTGGTAGCAACGTGGACAAGGAGTTTTCCCAAGAGGATCTGGCGGCTATTATTGAACCTAGGGTTCAGGAAATATTCCAGATGATTGGACAAGAAGTCAAACGCCTTGGTTACAACGAGCTACCTGGAGGTTATATACTAACGGGTGGTACGGTCTCTATGCCTGGTGTTCTGCAAGTCGCACAGCATGAGCTGGCTGCTTCAGTACGTGTTGCGGTTCCAGATTACATTGGTGTCCGTGATCCTGGATACACCAGTGGTGTCGGTATTTTGCACAATGTTATTCGCGGTTTGCGCATCAGGCCCTCGAGCAGCAACGGCGGTAACAACAACAATACCAACAGCAAGAAACCGACAAGCCGTCCGAAGCCGAATGCGGCACAGGAATCGGAGCAAAAACCCGGTCTGTTCGAACGACTGAAGAACATGTTCAGTGAATTTATATAACAGGTTGGATCCATTTCATACATTCTTTGAAGCCGTCTGAATGCGCTGGTACTAAAATAAACGCTTTCGTTCGTCGATATATGAAATTGATTCGGTTCAAATCAAAAATTGGACGGGCCATCCATGCACATTGAGGGGGAGATGGAATTATATGTTGGAATTTGATTTTGAGATGGAGAGCTTGGCTCAGATTAAAGTCATTGGGGTAGGCGGCGGCGGAAGCAACGCTGTTAACCGAATGATTGAAGGTGGAGTACAAGGTGTTGAATTTATTACAGTGAACACGGATGCCCAGGCATTGCACCTGGCCAAATCCGAGCATAAATTGCAAATTGGTGATAAGTTAACCCGTGGTCTTGGTGCTGGTGCCAATCCGGATGTAGGTAAAAAGGCAGCGGAAGAGTCCCGTGACTTGATCATGAACACATTGAAAGGTGCGGACATGGTATTTGTTACAGCAGGTATGGGCGGCGGTACAGGTACGGGTGCAGCTCCGGTAATCGCTGAGATTGCTAAAGAGTGCGGCGCACTTACTGTAGGTGTTGTAACACGTCCTTTCACTTTTGAAGGCCGCAAGCGTTCGACTCATGCTGAACAAGGAATCGAAGCACTTAAGGAAAAAGTGGATACACTGATTGTGATCCCGAATGACCGTTTGCTTGAAATTGTTGACAAAAAGACTCCGATGTTGGAAGCATTCCGTCAAGCGGATAACGTACTTCGTCAAGCGGTACAAGGTATCTCCGATTTGATCAAGGTTCCTGGTCTGATCAACCTTGACTTTGCAGACGTCAAAACGATCATGCACGAGCGTGGATCTGCCCTTATGGGGATCGGTGAAGCGACTGGAGAGAACCGTGCAGCCGAAGCGGCACGCAAAGCCATCATGAGTCCTTTGCTTGAGACCTCTATTGAAGGAGCACGTGGCGTAATCATGAACATCACAGGTGGCGTTAATCTGTCCCTGTATGAAGTGAATGAAGCTGCAGAGATCGTGACATCGGCTTCCGATCCGGAAGTGAATATGATCTTTGGTGCGATTATTGATGAAGATCTGAAAGAGGAGATCAAGGTTACAGTCATCGCGACAGGATTTGAGGACAAACCTTCTGCTCCACCCGTACGCAAACCTGCTACAGCATCAGAGCCGGCAGAGACACGTTCACCGAATCTTCGTCCATTCGGAAACCAGCCAAGCAATGATCAGCTGGACATTCCGACATTTTTACGTAATCGTTCGCGCAACAATAACAACGAATAATTGGGTAATATTACATCTGGAAAACCCGGTGTTGCTTCTGCAGCAACCGGGTTTTTTGCTGTTTTTTTATATAGCTTAACATACAGGAATGAACAAATTCTGAACAACTCGGCTGCGTCATTCCGACAAAAATAGTTGAAGACAAGCTCCCACAATTAGACAGACTTTGAACAGGAGGCTACGTATACTTGGGAATATGCTCATGAATATCGAGATGATGAAGCATTTAGGTTGTTCAATTCGAAGCATTTAGGTTGTTTCAATTCGAAGCATTTGGGTTGTTTCCGTCTGAGCTATGTGAGATCGATACAATCTGACGCATGTGAAATTGATTCAATCGGAAGGATGTAGGATTGATTCAATCTAAAGGCATGTGAGGTTCGTTGTAACCATTCGTTTATTCGTTTCGATGGTTGGATGCAGGCAGGTGAAGAGCGTGGTTGTATATGTCGATTTGATCTTTTTGACAAACCTATGTATGGATGGAGCGCTCATTGGATTGACGGCTTGGATGCGCCAAACGAAGCTGGTCTGGTGGAGATGGCTGTTATCGGCTATCGTTGGCGCGTTATACGTCGTGATGATGTTTGTACCGCAGTTTGATTTCCTGTTCACGTTTTTGATCAAGTTTGGTTTTTCTCTTGTGATGTTGAGTATCGCGTTTGGATATAAGGGACTGCAGGCTTTTGTGAGGACGCTGGGTACATTTTATGTCATTAATTTTGTGGCAGCTGGAGGCATCCTGGGTGTGCATTATATGCTTCAGAGCTCAGGAGAACTGTTCAATGGCATCTGGTTCACAGCATCTGGCGGCATGTCGTTTGATCTGAAGAT
The DNA here is from genome assembly GCF_003719335.1 of Paenibacillus amylolyticus. Lineage (GTDB taxonomy): Bacteria > Bacillota > Bacilli > Paenibacillales > Paenibacillaceae > Paenibacillus > Paenibacillus amylolyticus_D. Next base: position 450,797 of record NZ_RIAS01000001.1, on the reverse strand, counting down.
TGCGTTCTGGTTTACTTTCATTGTATTCTTCGCGGTGCTCATTTTATTCAAAATTGTGCAAGGGGCCAAACGTAAATCAGATCGCATGACCACTTACCTTGGTCAAGTTGAGGTTTACATCGATGAGGTTGTTGTGTCTTGTACAGGCCTTCTGGATACAGGAAATCAACTTACAGATCCCTTGTCACGGATGCCGGTGATGGTTATGGAGGTTTCATTGTGGCAAGCGATGTTGCCTGATTCATGGAACAGTAGACTGAAACACGAATCACCGGAAAATCTCATCATGGAACTGGATCAGAATCATTTTCGTTGGCAGGATCGTCTGCGCTTGGTTCCTTATCGGGGGATTAATAAAGGAACAGCATTTATGCTGGCGATCAGGCCGGATCGGGCTAAAGTGACGATGGACGGAACAGATTATGTGACGACAAAAGTTCTGATTGGGCTGGATGGGGGCATTTTGTCGTCGGATGGGAAATATCAGGCCGTAATTCATCCTGAACTGGTGCAAGAAGCTGCTTCTGCGCAGTCTAAGGCTCAATCCGCAGAACCCACAGAAAAGCCGCTGAATGTGGTATAGGAGGAACCTACATGCTTGTGAAATGGAAACTGGTTGCCCAGCTACAATATTATCGTTTGTTGTTCCTGTTTGGGCTGAAAAGTGAAGAGATCTATTACATTGGGGGAAGTGAGGCACTTCCACCTCCATTGACACGGGAAGAAGAGGAGTACTTGCTACAGAAGTTATCGTCAGGAGATTCGGCGATTCGTGCCATGTTAATCGAGCGTAACCTGCGTTTGGTGGTATACATTGCACGTAAGTTCGAGAACACAGGGATTAACATCGAGGACCTGGTATCCATAGGTGCAATCGGACTGATCAAAGCTGTAAATACATTTGATCCGGAAAAGAAAATAAAGCTCGCGACCTACGCTTCGCGCTGTATCGAAAATGAAATTTTGATGTATCTGCGGCGTAACAGTAAAATTCGTACAGAAGTTTCTTTTGATGAACCACTGAACATCGACTGGGATGGAAACGAGCTTTTATTATCCGATGTGCTAGGTACCGAGAACGATACAATCTATCGAAATATTGAAGAACAGGTAGATCGCAAGCTGCTCCATAAGGCGCTGGAAAAACTGACCGATCGCGAGCGAATGATTATGGAGCTTCGTTTTGGCTTGACGGATGGGGAAGAAAAGACGCAAAAGGATGTGGCAGATCTGCTTGGAATCTCCCAATCCTATATCTCTAGGCTTGAAAAAAGAATCATTAAGAGGCTTCGAAAAGAGTTCAACAAAATGGTTTGATCCCATGAGAAAAGAAGATTGGGTATTACTGGCAAGGGTGCCAACGACGAATAAAAAAGCCTGCCCCGGAGATAATGTACATTAATGTTTCTCCTTGGGAGGTAAATCACGATGACCCGAAACAAAGTCGAGATTTGTGGCGTGGACACCGCAAAGTTGCCTGTTCTCACCAATATTGAAATGCGGGAATTATTTCATTCCCTTCAGCAGCACCATGATCGCTCAGCAAGAGAGAAATTAGTGAATGGCAACCTGCGTTTGGTACTCAGTGTCATTCAGCGTTTTAACAATCGGGGGGAGTTTGTCGATGATCTGTTCCAGGTTGGATGTATCGGCCTGATGAAAGCCATTGATAATTTTGATTTATCCCAAAATGTCAAATTTTCAACCTATGCAGTACCGATGATTATCGGTGAGATTCGCAGGTATCTGCGTGACAATAATCCGATTCGGGTATCCCGGTCACTACGGGATATTGCCTATAAGGCACTTCAGGTTCGTGACAGCCTGACGAATAAAAATTCACGCGAACCGACGATATTTGAAATTTCGGAGGCACTGAACGTACCGAAGGAAGATGTTGTTTTTGCACTGGATGCCATTCAAGATCCGGTATCCCTGTTTGAACCCATTTATCACGACGGGGGAGACCCGATTTATGTGATGGATCAGATCAGTGATGACAAAAACAAGGATGTGTCCTGGATTGAAGAGATCGCATTGCGGGAAGCGATGCACCGTCTCGGTCAACGGGAAAAGATGATTTTGTCGATGCGCTTTTTTGAAGGGAAAACCCAGATGGAAGTGGCGGATGAAATCGGAATATCGCAGGCTCAGGTTTCACGTCTGGAGAAATCAGCTATACAGCAGATGCAGAAACATGTGAAATCGTAGGATGACATTAAACAAGAAAGGCGATCAGTCGGAGAATCATTCCATTGATCGTCTTTTTTGTGCAAAAGGAAGGGAAGTCTCCCCCTAGTCCAGTGTACTTTTGTCCGAGTTGGCTTTGTAATAAACAAGCGAAAAACAGGACATTTTTCGCCTACAGAACATATATTGGTATAGAGGCATGCTGAACGGGCAGATGAGCTGTAAACAGGGGGCGGGGAGAATGAGAGTGAACACGAATGAGTCAACGTCACGAGGCATGAAAATCTCCGATTTTCAAACAAAGGATGTCATAAATATTACGGACGGCAAACGTCTTGGCCAGATCAGTGACTTGGAACTGGATCTTAAGCAGGGGCGAATTGAAGCCATCGTTGTTCCAGGATACAGCCGTTTTATGGGGTTGTTTGGAGGAGGGACAGATCTGATTATACCTTGGAGAAATATTGTGAAGATTGGCTCGGATGTCATTTTGGTTAAAATGGATGAGGTGAAAGAACAAGCTTATGATGAGCGTGAACGGGAAGCAAGGTTATATGATGAGCAGCAACAGGGCCGCGCGGAGCGTACCGAACGATTGGAACGGCTGGATCGGAGTCAACGAAGAACGATATAAAGGAGACAGAATGCATCCGCATTTGGTAAACTGGAAGTTGTGAGGTGATGAAGAATGGAACCCTTTGTATTGAACAGAGATGTCTTGAAGGATATAGAAGAGAAAACGTATCATGGTGATCAAGATCCGCTGTTATTATATATTGAATCTTGGAAACACCTGTATGACAAGTTAAAAGTTGGATTTACAACCAGACATGGCGGCGTTGGTCAAGAACCTTACGCTACGCTTAATTGTGCATATCACGTTGGGGATAATGCCGAGGCAGTGCTGCGTAATCGCCGTCTCGTGACGGAGAAGCTTGCTTTCCCGCCGGAAGCATGGACTTGTGGAGAACAGGTGCATGGTAAAGCGGTAGCTGTCATTACAGCTGACGACAAAGGCAGAGGACTGCTGGATCGTCAATCCGCATTGCAGGATACAGACGGGCTGGTGACCAACGTGCCTGGTGTACTACTGACTTCGTTTTATGCTGACTGCGTTCCCTTATATTTCTATGATCCGGTGAATCAGGCTGTAGGTCTTGCTCATGCAGGATGGAAAGGGACTGTGGCGGGAATCGCCGTCTCTATGGTGGAAACGATGGAAAGGGAGTATGGAAGCCGGAGAGAGGACATTCGGGCGGCTATTGGCCCCTCCATTGGCGATTGCTGTTATGAAGTGGATGAGGCTGTTATGAAGCATGTTCGGGTTTGGCTGGATGAACCCCGGGGTAATGATGAATACAATCCTTCTGCTTCCAAGCGCATATATACACCTGCTGCGAACGGAAAAACGATGTTAAACTTGAAAGAATGTAATCGACACATTATGATGAAAGCAGGAATATTGCCGGATCATATCGAATGTACAACATGGTGTACAAGTTGTCATCCCGAACTATTTTTCTCCTATCGTAAGGAAAATGGGGTAACGGGAAGAATGGCAAGTTGGATTGGGCTGGAAGAGAGGTGATCCTCTGTGTCATTGGAGGAACGTATACAACAAGTAAATCAGAAGATTGAAGATGCGTGTAAGCGCAGTAACCGCCCTTTTGAGGATGTGAATGTGATTGCGGTCACGAAATATGTCTCATTACAAACGACGGGTGCTGTGCTGGATCATGGTCTTGAGCATATTGGAGAAAATCGCTGGCAGGATGCACAGGCGAAATGGGAAGCCTTCGGACAGAAGGGCACGTGGCACTTTATTGGTCATTTGCAGACAAACAAGGTGAAAGACGTCATTGGCAAGTTTGCGTGCATCCATTCACTGGATCGTTTGTCACTTGCGAAAGAGCTGGATAAAAAAGCCGCTTCACTTGGAATTCAGGTGAACACGTTTATGCAGGTGAACATTTCAGGCGAAGAGAGCAAGTATGGTCTGCAGCCTGAACAGGCAAGTTCTTTTCTGAAGGATATTCAATCGTTCAACAACCTTAAGGTCATTGGTCTGATGACAATGGCGCCTCATGAGGAAGATCCAGAGTTGACGCGTCCTGTATTTCGAGGTTTGCGTGAGCTGAGAGATGATTTGAATGGACAAGCATTGACAGCAGAGCCTATTACCGAGTTGTCCATGGGCATGTCCAACGATTTCGAAGTGGCCATTGAAGAAGGAGCAACCTGGGTGCGGCTTGGATCAATTCTCGTAGGAAAAGAGGAGGGAACACGATGGGCGTAATGAATAAATTTATGAATTTCCTGGGACTTCAGGAAGAGGAAGAGATTGTAGAGCGGGAGCGCCTTGCTGCACAGGAAGAACACGAGCCTGAACAGCAGGAAAATGAAACCTCTGCACTTGATAAACGTAGAAACCAAAGGGGTAATAATGTGGTTAGCATTCATTCCCAGAAAAATGTAAAAGTTGTCCTTTATGAGCCTCGTTCTTATGACGAAGCACAGGAGATTGCCGACCATCTGCGGTCGCATCGTACCGTTGTTGTGAATCTGCAACGAATCCGTCAGGATCAGGCTTTACGTGTGATCGATTTTCTGAGCGGCACGGTATATGCATTAGGCGGCGGTATATCTAAAATTGGCGGCAACATTTTTCTCTGTACGCCAGATACGGTTGAAATTCAGGGAACCATTACGGAGATACTGGCTGACAGCGAGCAAGATTATAACAGAATGAGGTGAGCCTTTTTTGTATCAGATGATTGAAGGTATATTGGGTACGCTATACCAGATTTATTTTTACATGGTTATTGTCTACATATTGATGTCATGGCTTCCCAATGCACGGGAGAGCTTCATCGGTGAATTGTTAGGCAAATTTGTAGAGCCTTACTTAAGTCCTTTCCGCCGGTTTATTCCGCCTCTGTTCGGTGTGCTGGATATTTCCCCGATTGTCGCGTTGCTCGTTCTTCGACTGGCGCTTGTCGGGTTACTCTCTATCGTTCAGTATTTGACATTTTAGGTTAGGGTGACATAGATGAGTGGTAATATGTACGAACATTTTAGCCATGATGAGCGGGACTTTGTAGATAAAGCTACCGATTGGGTTGAACGGGCGAGCAAGGTTCATGATACGAAGCTCACCGACTTTCTTGATCCAAGACAGGTGTTTATTCTGCAATCGTTGGTCAATCGCAGCCAAGACGTTCAGGTTCGTTTTGATGGCGGATATGAAGCCGCTGAACGCAAGCGTGCATTGATTGCGCCTGATTATCGGTATCTGGATGAAGAAGATATGGGGATGCAGGTCCTTAGCATTACGTCTGACGATCAGAAAATCTCGGAACTGGAGCACGGGGACTATATGGGTTCCCTGCTCGGTCTCGGGATGAAACGAGGCAAGATTGGAGATATTCAAGTGCTGGAGCATGGCTGCCATACTGTAGTGGCAGCAGAGACCGGCGCTTTTTTATCGCTTCAATTGAATCAGGTGCACCGATTACACGTATTCACTGAACTACTGCCATTGAATCAGATGAAATGGTCTGCGACGAAATTGGACACTATAGATATTACCGTTGCTTCGATGCGACTGGATGGCATCTGTGCAGATGTGCACAGATTAAGCCGAAGTAAAGTACTGATTCCAATTAAAGCAGGACGCTGTAAAGTGAACTGGAAAGTGGTGGAAGACCCCTCCAAGCCGCTTAAGGCAGGAGATGTGGTATCCATTCAAGGATTTGGTCGTTTTAAGGTACTTGAACAGGATGGGATGACCAAAAAGGGACGTTGCCGGGTAAAGATCGGTAAATTTGCTTGATGTTATTGCAGGATAATCCGAATTCTTGTCGAAATGTTAAACGTAAAGGTAAAAAAATATCCGGTGTTTCCGATATACATTAAAGTACAAGATGCGGATCTCTGCAGATCGTGAGAGCAGGTTCTGCACTCCGTATAGAGTTGCCAATTCAGGTTTCTTTCGTACGGCCCCTTGGGTGGAACCCATATGCTGCAAACCTTCTCTAGTGTGAGAAGGAATTTTTACAGGAGGTGGACAGCATGCCATTAACGCCGCTGGACATACATAACAAGGAATTCTCTCGACGCTTGCGTGGGTATGACGAGGATGAAGTCAATGAATTCCTGGATCAAGTCATCAAAGATTACGAAGGCGTCATTCGCGAGAACAAGGAGCTGAGCAATCAGTTGCTGTCCGTTCAGGAGAAGCTGGATCATTTTGCTACCATTGAAGAGACACTGAGCAAAACGATCATTATTGCGCAGGAAGCTGCTGACGATGTGAAGAATAACGCGAAGAAGGAAGCGCAGTTAATCGTGAAGGAAGCAGAGAAAAACGCAGACCGCATCGTTAACGAAGCGCTTGGCAAGTCCCGTAAGATTGCTTTGGAAGTGGAAGAACTGAAGAAGCAGGCATCCATCTATCGCGCGCGTTTCCGCACGCTGGTTGAAGCTCAGCTTGAACTGTTGACACAGGATGGCTGGGAAGCGCTGGAGAGCCGTGAGCAGGAAGTGCGTGACCGTGAGCGGGAGATGAAAGAAATTTATTAGTCTGCCGCCTGGTTGACTTTTGCGGGCAAAGAAGCTATAACTATATTCATATTGAATAGTGATTCCATGACGGGCTCAGTACGTTATGATCTCATCCCTCAGAGAGTTGGTGTCTGGTGCAAACCAACGGATGAGTTATAGCCGAATATCTCCCCGGAGAAGTGACGCTGAAGCGGTGAATGCATTGCCGTGTGTAAGCTGAACCGTAAACCGTACGTTATAACGGTACCCTGCGTCAGTTTAGTGGGGCTTAAGCGCTGTTGATGACAGAGCATACTCAGGGTGACCTGAATGTGGTTTGTGATGAACAGAATTAGGGTGGTAACGCGAGCAGAACCTCGTCCCTTTCCAGGGACGAGGTTTTTTTTTGTGTCCCAAAACGGTGAGCGGAATCTATGAGCTGCGATAGTGTATGTTTTACATTCGATTCATCTTAACAAAAGAAAGGAAGTTGAACAGCATGCAACGAGTGGATGTCAAAGAAAAAGCACGTGAAAGAGAACTACGTGTATTAAATAAATGGAAAACGGAGAATACGTTCAAACGCTCCATTGAGAACCGGGAAGGCAAGCCAAACTTCGTCTTTTATGAAGGCCCGCCTACAGCGAACGGTAAACCACATATCGGTCACGTGCTTGGCCGTGTAATTAAAGACTTTGTTGGACGCTACAACACGATGAAGGGTTACCGCGTTGTGCGTAAAGCGGGATGGGATACACACGGCTTACCGGTAGAGCTTGGAGTACAGAAGAAATTGGGTATCTCCCACAAGTGGGAGATCGAAGATTACGGCGTGGAGAAGTTTATTAACGAATGTAAGGCCAGTGTATTTGAATACGAGCAGCAATGGCGTGATTTGACCGAAGGCATCGGATACTGGACGGATATGGATAACCCATATATCACACTGGATAACAACTACATCGAAAGTGTATGGAATATCCTGGCGACGATTCATGAGAAAGGTCTCTTGTATCGTGGTCACCGCGTAAGCCCATACTGTCCTTCTTGTCAGACAACATTAAGTTCTCATGAAGTTGCACAAGGCTATAAGGACGTTAAAGATCTGAGTGCGACAGCAAAATTCAAGCTGGATGACAGCGGCGAATTCGTGCTGGCCTGGACGACGACCCCTTGGACATTGCCTTCTCACGTTGCACTTGCTGTAAACCCGGCAATGGACTACTCTCGTGTACGTCAAAATGATGAAGTGTACATCATGGCGACGAACTTGGTGGAGAAAGTTATGAAAGACAGCAAAGGCGAGTATGAGATCATCGGTTCACTGAAAGGTGCAGACCTCGTCGGTAAAACGTACAGCCCGCCATTTAACTACGTACAGGCTGAGAAAACAAACATCGTGCTTGGTGCAGGGTTTGTAACGGATGCAAGCGGTACGGGTATCGTTCATTTGGCTCCTGCACATGGTGAAGATGACTACCGTGTATGTCGCGAGAATGGCATCAGTTTTGTAAACATGGTTGATCTGGAAGGTAAGTTTGTGGCAGAAGTGACTGATTTTGCAGGCCGCTTTGTAAAAGATTGCGACATTGATATCGTAAGATATTTGTCCGAGAATGGCCGTTTGTTCAGCAAAGAGAAATACGAGCACAGTTATCCGTTCTGCTGGCGTTGTGATACTCCACTTCTGTATTACGCAATGGACAGCTGGTTTATCCAGACAACAGCGATCAAGGATCAGCTTATTGCCAACAACAGTGAAGTGGAATGGTATCCGGGTCATGTGCGTGAAGGTCGCTTCGGTAAATTCCTCGAAGATCTCGTGGACTGGAACATCAGCCGTGACCGTTACTGGGGAACACCGCTAAACATCTGGGTGTGTGAAGAGACAGGCGAACAGTTTGCTCCTCATAGCATCGCTGAGTTACGTGCGCGTGCCGTAGGCGATGTGCCTGAAAATCTGGAGTTGCATAAACCGTATGTGGATGAAGTAAAGGTGCTCAGCTCTTGTGGGAAATATGAAATGAAGCGGACGCCAGAAGTCATTGATGTATGGTTCGACAGCGGCTCCATGCCGTTTGCGCAACAGCATTATCCTTTTGAAAATAAAGAAGTATTTGAGCAGCAATATCCGGCGGATATGATCTGTGAAGGGATTGACCAAACGCGTGGCTGGTTCTACAGCCTGCTCGCCGTATCTACACTTTTGACAGGCAAAGCGCCTTATAAAGCTGTTATGGCAACAGGACACGTACTGGACGAAAATGGACAAAAGATGTCCAAATCTAAAGGCAATGTTATCGATCCATGGGAAGTCATTGAGGAGTACGGTACCGATGCATTCCGCTGGGCGTTGTTGTCTGACAGTGCACCGTGGAACAGCAAACGTTTTTCTAAAGGCATCGTAGGGGAAGCGAAATCCAAAATGGTGGATACGCTGGTGAATACTCATGCATTCCTGACGCTGTACGCAACCATCGATGGATTCGATCCTCAGGAACATCCATTCCAAGTGTCTGCTCACAAACTGGATCGCTGGATTCTGTCCAGATTGAACAGCCTGATCCTTGTGGTAGAAAAAGCATTGTCTGTGAACGACTACCTGAATTCTTCCAAGGCGATCGAAGCCTTTGTAGATGAGCTCAGTAACTGGTATATCCGCCGTTCCCGAGATCGCTTCTGGGGAAGTGGTTTGACAGAGGATAAACTGGATGCGTATCGTACCCTTACCGAAGTGCTCCTGACTACAGCGAAGCTGGTTGCGCCATTCACTCCAATGCTGGCTGAGGATATTTACCTGAACCTGACAACTGGCGAAAGTGTGCATATGGATGACTATCCTGTAGCGAATGAAGCATTAATCGATGCGGCTCTGGAGCAAGATATGGAAACAGCTCGTCGTGTGGTTGAGCTTGCGCGTAACGTTCGTAACGAGACAGGTATCAAAACGCGTCAGCCATTGTCCGAATTGATTGTCTCCCTTGACAAAGGCTTCGATCTGGCAAGTTATGAAGAGATCATCAAGGAAGAGATCAACGTCAAAGGAATCCGTACAGAGCACAACGATGCCGATTTTGTTGATTTTACACTCAAGCTGAACCTTAAGGTTGCAGGTAAAAAATACGGCAAAAACGTAGGTTTCCTGCAAAACCTGTTCAAAGGCATGACGGCGGATGAGACCCGTAAAGTGGTAGCAGAAGGTGCATTCAACGTCGTTTCTCCGGAAGGAGAGGAACTGCAGGTGACGGATGAGGAGTTGCTCGTTGAGAAACAAGCTAAATCGGGCTTTGCTTCCGCATCCGGTTATGGTTTGACGGTAGCCCTCAACACAGAAATCACAACGGCGCTGGAGCAAGAAGGCTGGGTTCGTGAAGTGGTTCGGGCGGTACAGGATACCCGCAAACGTCTGGATCTGCCAATTGAGAAAAGAGTGCGCCTGACGCTGGATGTGGATGCCGATCTTCAAGCAGCAATTGAAGCATTTGACGATGTTCTGCGTGAAAATGTACTGGTGACTGACGTGACATTTGGTAAAGCGGATGGCATGGAGCAAGTGGAAGCCGGAGGCAAAGGCATCGGAATCTATATTCAAGCGTAATGAACAAGAATAAATAAGGTTAAAATAAATGAGCCACAGCTAAGGAAGCAAATCCTGAAGCTGGGCTCATTTGTTTTTGTTTGTTTTTCCATAGATCAGGCAATGATTAAATTGTGCAGTTTTTTAGGGAAATTCATGCAAGGATTGGAGCGAAACATGAACAAACAGGATAAGTCAGCTGAGTCCAGTTCAACCGCAACAGCGGAAATGGCAAAGATGGATACACCGCATGATAAAATTGAAGAATTACATACGTTAACCAATCGGCTTGCCAATGAGCTGGAACGTTCACGTATTGCACAATATACTGAATTGCTGAATCGACCGTGGAAGCTAATTGGGCTAAATCTATTGTCCGGCGCAGCCAGAGGTGTAGGGATAGCCATCGGATTTACTTTTTTCGCGGCTACCATTATCTATGTGTTACAGGTTCTCGGTGCGTTAAATTTACCCATCGTCGGAGATTATATTGCTGATATTGTACGAATCGTACAAAGACAGCTTGATATGAATACGTACTGAAAAATAAAGGCCTTTAGATTACTCACCTGTACACTCAATACGTGTCATCATCCTCTGAGTCTGGTTCAAGTAATCCTAAGCCCTCACCATTCTCAAGATACTGTCGGTACTGACGATTACGTACAATAGAAACATCGTGGCCATAAATATCCGTTGCGACAAAGCTTTCGTAAGCCTCAACAAAGCCGTCCAGCTCTTCCGTAGCTTCAATAGCCATCACATCGTAGCTGTCGATATCACCGTTTTCCGCCATTGCCGGGGAATTCGAGCTGCCCCAACTCTCTACGATCTGCCAGGCGTCTTCGCCGTCAAAACCATTCTGATCATCCCGCTCGTCCAGACTGGTACGTCCAAATGATGGGGCGAGGAACTCTTCCTCCACAGGCCGATTTTCGGAAACAACGGTTTCCGGTTGATGCTTTTTGCAGTACTTTGTGTATGGGACGGCCTCCATACGCTCGTATGGGATCGGTTGCTGGCAGACAGCGCATGTACCGTAATGACCTTCTTCGATCAAATGCAGGGCGGAATCAATACGTTCGAGTTGAAATTCATCATGCTCCAGTAAGGAGATATCTTTTTCTCGTTCATATACCTCTGTGGCAAGATCACCAGGATGATTATCAATCGGTGACAGTTCACCAGTCTGCAGTTTTAAAGAATCACCCAAGCCATAATGCTGGTTCTCTGATAGCCGGTGTTCGATATCCTGTTTGTCAGACAAGAGCTGGGAACGCAAAGATTGCATTTGTTCGGCTGTGAAATGTGACATGGCTTTCCCCTTTCTATTCCACTTGGAATCCGGTTGTTTGTCTCCATTCTAGGATGTACCTTTTGAAGCAGGATTACAGTAGGCAAATGTTATCGTTTTTTCCAAGCCCCTCAAGGCCGATACTGCTTCGCACGTTTGCCACGTCATGGACGATCTCTGAATAGCTGTGCTACAATAAATAAGTCTGGCGAATGCTTGGTATCGCTGGAAAAGACAAGAACGGAGTGACAACAAACGTGGTGTATTATATCCTTGCTTTTATCGTATTTTTAGTGGATCAGGGAACAAAGTACCTGATTGCTACCCGGATGGAGCTTAGAGAAGAAATTCCGGTCATTGGCAATTTTTTTGTCATCACTTCCCATCGAAATTCAGGTGCGGCCTTTGGTATTCTACAGGATCAACGCTGGTTCTTTATTGTGGTGACCATCATTGTGGTTGTCGCCTTGATTTGGTATTTGCAAAAAGTAAAAGATACTCCGCACAAGTTGTTGCCCGTAGCGCTTAGCCTTGTGCTTGGAGGAGCAATTGGTAACTTCCTTGACCGTGCGTTGACGGGGGAAGTTGTAGACTTTGTGCAGCTTAATTTTGGGAGTTACACGTTCCCGATCTTTAACATTGCTGACTCGGCCATCTGTATCGGGGTAGCGTTGATTATTGTGGAGACATTATTGGAAGGACGTCGTGAAAAAGCGGCCGCGAAGATTGAAGGGAATGAGCATCATGAGTAATTCGAATGAGGAACAACGTAATAACGATGAGCAATTTAACGGTGAGGAACGTATGGAATGGATCGTTGCCGCTGAACATAAGAAGGAACGTGTGGATAAATACATTACAGATGCTTTAGATAATGTGTCTCGCTCGCAAGTTCAGCTATGGATTGCAGATGGGGCAGTTACGGTTAATGGTTCTCTAGTGAAGGCCAACGCGAAGCTGTCAGAAGGGGATCGGATCGTATTACAGATTCCAGAACCTGCTGCGGTGGAGATCATTGCAGAAGATATCCCGCTTGAAGTGGTTTATGAAGACAGTGATCTGATTGTCATTAACAAACAGCGAGGACTGGTCGTACACCCTGCACCGGGACATACATCAGGTACACTTGTGAACGCTCTAATGTATCATTGCAAGGATCTTTCTGGTATTAACGGAGAACTGCGTCCAGGGATTGTACATCGGATTGACAAGGATACGTCAGGCTTGATTATGGCGGCCAAAAACGATCGTGCGCATGCTTCACTAGCTGCCCAGTTGAAGGAACACAGTGTGAACAGACGTTATATCGCACTCGTTCATGGGCATCTCGGTCATGATCAAGGGACCATCGATGCACCGATCGGACGGGACACGAATGATCGTAAAATGTACACAGTCACCGAACGCAACAGCAAACATGCGGTGACTCATTTTACAGTGACGGAGCGCATCAACGATTACACCTTGCTCGAGTTGAAGCTCGAGACAGGACGTACTCATCAGATCCGGGTGCATATGAAATTTATTGGTCATCCCCTTGTCGGTGATCCAACATATGGGCGGAACAAGGGTATCAAAATGAATGGACAGGCTCTGCACGCGGCAACACTTGGTTTTGTGCATCCTTCTACAGGAGAATACATGGAATTTAGTGCACCGATTCCGCAGGATATGGAGGATGTACTCGCTTCGCTGAGAAGCCGCTGACCTTTGAAGAAAGTACAAATGTTCGGATATTTTGTCCATGGTGTTGAATGCTCAAATGCTTCATATTAAAACATGAGAAATTTGCGTCAAAATGAGGAGATGAACACATTATGAGTATCGATAAATATCAGGAAACGTATATCCAAACTAATTTTGCTGACCGTATCGGCGGCTCCAACTATGGTAAAGACACGAACATCTATAAATTCGAGAAAATCAAACGTGCGAAAGCTTCTGCCAAAAAAGACTTTCCCGATGTCGAACTGATTGACCTTGGGGTTGGTGAACCGGACGAAATGGCGGATGCGGGCATCGTTGCTGCACTTGCTGCAGAAGCGGCTAAACCAGAGAACCGCGGGTACGCCGATAATGGTATTCCTGAATTTAAGACAGCGGCAGCTGCCTACCTAAAAAACGTATTTAACGTTGATGGAATTGATGCGGATACAGAGATCGTACACTCCATCGGTTCGAAACCGGCTTTGGCGATGTTACCTTCTTGCTTCATTAATCCAGGTGATGTAACGATCATGACTGTGCCTGGTTATCCAGTAATGGGCACACACACGAAATATTTAGGTGGAGAAGTATTCAACGTTCAATTGACCAAAGAGAACAACTTCTTGCCTGACCTGACAGCGATTCCCGAAGATATTGCTAAACGTGCAAAATTGCTTTATCTGAACTATCCAAATAACCCGACTGGTGCAAGTGCAACAGTGGAGTTTTTCACAGAGGTAGTCGAATGGGCAAAAAAATACAATGTTGTTGTTGTGCATGATGCTCCATATGCAGCATTGACGTATGATGGCAAAAAGCCTTTCAGCTTCCTTTCTGTACCGGGTGCCAAGGATGTCGGTGTGGAACTGCACTCCCTCTCCAAATCGTACAACATGACAGGATGGAGAATTGGCTTCGTAGCCGGTAATCCTCTCGTTGTCAAAGCATTCAGTGATGTGAAGGACAACAACGATTCCGGTCAATTCATCGCGATTCAGAAAGCAGCAGCTTACGGATTGAATCATCCTGAAATTACGGAGAAAATTGCAGAGAAGTATTCCCGTCGTCACGATATGTTGGTTGCAGCACTCAACGAGCTGGGCTTCCAGGCGGAGAAACCAAAAGGTTCTTTCTTCCTTTATGTTGAAGCACCAAAAGGTGTTGTCGGTGGACGTCGCTTCGAGTCAGGAGAAGACTTCTCCCAATTCCTGATTCGTGAGAAGCTGATTTCATCCGTTCCTTGGGATGATGCCGGTAACTTTGTTCGTTTCTCCGTTACGTTTATTGCGAGTGGCGAAGAAGAAGAGAAACGTGTTATTGCTGAAATTAAACGTCGTCTGAGTGATGTAGAGTTTGAATTTTAAAATTAAACATGCGTTAATATGGACTATAATGGGTATAAAGAGACCGGTAACGGTCTCTTTTTTATGTCAAAATGTATCCTTTATCCTCTTTACAAAAATAACCAAGCAACTTATTATTAAGTCTTTACGTTATTTGTATAGACTAATTCGTTAGAATTGTTGAAGGGAGTTATTGCTATTGTTTTCATCACGGCAAGATACCGCGTCTTCTGCTGTAGGCAATGCTGGAACCATTTCTGGTTTGTTTAAATTACTAAGGCCTAAGCAGTGGACTAAAAATTTGCTGTTATTTGCAGCATTGTTATTTTCATTTGAGGAAATCCGAACGGAGACGATTGTTTCAACAGGGATTGGCTTTCTGTTGTTTAGCCTTGTTGCAGGTTGTGTGTATATACTGAACGACTATGTCGATCGGGAACGGGATAGGCAACATCCGACCAAGCAGTTCCGTCCAATCGCTTCCGGGCAGGTCAATCCTACACATGCAATATTATTCGGAATGGCTCTCCTTGTTTTTTCCCTGGGAGTAGCTTTCGTGATGAATCCGTTATTCGGTATTTTGTGCATTGTGTATTTCTTGCTGAACGTATCTTATTCTTTTGTGCTGAAACATCTTGTTATTCTGGATATGATGACCATTGCGGCGGGCTTTGTGCTTCGTGCAATTGCCGGTGGTGTATTGATCCATGTCCCGTTCACCCCTTGGTTTCTGATTTGTACGATGTTGTTATCGCTGTTCCTTGCGATTGGTAAACGAAGAAACGAGCTTACGTTGCTGGAAGGAAACACAGGATCACATCGGAAAGTGCTGGATAACTACTCCATTACGTTGCTGGATCAATTCAATACGATTGTGACGACTGCAACGATCATTAGTTATTCTCTCTTCACCTTTACGTCGGATCGAACCATTCATCTGATGTGGACGATTCCGTTGGTAATCTATGGCATGTTCCGCTATTTGTATCTGATCCATATGAAAAATCAAGGCGGCTCACCAGACCGTGTTTTATTTGAGGACAAGCCTATTTTGATCACAGTCATCTTGTACGTGGTTAGTGTCATTACGATCTTTGCCATTTTCGAATGATAATAGAGAGATTTAATACAGAGGGGGATCAGGGTGAAACGAACGAAGGTTGCGATCTTTGATATTGATAAAACGATTATACGCAGTGATTCCATGTTCCAATTTGTATTTTACGGTATGCGCCGTTATCCTTGGCAGGTATGGCGTTTGCCTGTCATCGCATTTCATACCCTCCTATTCAAAGCGGGCTTTATGACGGTTGAACGGGTTAAGCATTCCTATTTTCAAGAAATCAAACGTATGTCTGAAAAAGACCTGGAGCATTTTTTCGATACCCACCTGCGAACTTCGATATTTACGGAGGCTAGTGTCGAGATGCAACATCGGAAAGAAGCTGGATATCATGTCTTGCTCGTAACGGCTTCTCCGCATGCGTATATGAAGTATTTCAAAACCTTCCCTTGGGTCGATCATGTGATCGGAACCGAACTTGTTCGGCATGAGAATGGTTATACCTGCACCATTGAAGGTGCCAATTGTAAGGGAGAAGAAAAGGTACGCCGGATTCAAGCTTATTTGGCTGAGAAAAACATGGAAATTGATTATGAGCAATCCTGCTCGTATTCCGATTCTTTATCGGATCTTCCCGTCATGCAGCTTGTGCGTCAGCGATATTTTGTAAATAAACGTGTGCCTGAGATGGAGGCGTTAACGTGGGGGAAATAAGTTCACGTCACACCGGCAAATGGTTGATGCTGGTTTCTGCATTCCTGACGGCGACCGGGCAGCTGTTCTGGAAGTGGGGATTGACGGAGTGGATCTACATGGGTGTGGGTTTTCTATGTTACGGCATGGGAGCCATTTTGATGATTAAGGCATTCGCGCGCGAAAAGCTCTCGGTGGCCTATCCGCTCATGTGTGCCAGTTATGTTTTTGCCCTAATCTACGGATATTTCTTGCTTGGTGAAGAAATTACGGTACAAAAGCTCGCGGCTGTTGTGCTCCTGGGAATCGGGGTGACATTAACCAGTGTGGATCGATAGTTGGATGATTGCTGTGTTAATCGTGATGACCCTATGCGGCGCAATGGGCGGAGCCGGGTTGAAATATTACGCAACGAGTCGTAAACGACTGCATGTGCTGATCGGACTTGGTTTTTATGGAATGGGTGCACTGCTTAACATAGTGTTACTGAAGTTTCTCCCATTAACTGTGGTGTTGCCTGCGAACGCTTTAACCTATGTCTGGACGCTTATTATTGCAAGGTGGGCTTTTAAGGAGACGGTAGGGCCAATGCGGTGGATCGGCGTTGTCTGTATAATGGGCGGACTATGCCTGCTTGTACTCTAGACCGAATTTTATATTTCTAATCTTTATCATTAAATATTGGATGTGAACGCATGAAATTTTTAGATTACATATTTTATGACCGTAGAGTGACTTGGACTGCTTTTGTTTTGTTCGCTGGTTTTGCTCTTTTTTATGGTTTGATGAATGGTTCTTATATTATGTATATCAGTCAAAATGCAGAGATGCTGGGAAAATACTCACCGTTTAATACAACCGTATTTCCACTTAACCTGTTTAATTTTGACCCTTCGATGTACTACGGAGATAACAGTTCTTCCGTTATTCATCCGTTAATATCTTATTTGGCGGTTACGCTCGGAGCTATTTCCAAGCTGCTGGGGGGCAATTGGTTTTTTCTGATTTTACAATCCCTTGTGAATGCAGGTTCAGTTGTTCTGGTCTTTGTGTTTCTAAGCCAAAATGAAACGAAATCCTCACATACACCGTTGTTGTTCGCGTTGCTGTTTGGGTTCAGCTCGTATTTGATGTTTACAGCCTTTATCCCGGACTCGTATCCGTATGTGCAGTTTGTTATTCTTCTGTCCGTTCTATACTTGCAGTATTCGCGTGTACAGAAGGAAGTCCGTTATGTACCAAATGCGTTACTTGCGACGATTAACTTTGGATTAACTTCGACCAACATCGTGCCGTTTGCCGGGGCTGTTTTCTTTAATATGCAGGTATGGCGCAGCAAGGCGGGTTGGAAAAAATATATCGGCATCATGTCACTTGCCGTGCTGATGATTGTGGTGTTAACAGCGATTCAGTATGTTGCATTTGGCGGCCGAAGCTGGATAAGCAACTGGTTGTTAGGTATTCAAAATGGGGGCACGAGTTACGCGACACCTTTCCAGTGGGCTGCGCATTATAAAGCGTTAGTATTACTGACAATCAATCCCATGTTATCTCCCCAAGTGCACTTGCTTGATCCGGGTATGGTTGCATTTGTCACAGACCTTTCCCGCTCTAATCCGCTTTATGTTCAGATGACAGGTATATTTCTTTTGCTCCTTGCGCTAGCGGGTTTCATTCGTGGTATACGCGAGCGCAGTGTGTGGACGTTAATGCCGTACATTATATTTGCTTTCCTGCTTCATCTCGTTGTTGGTTTTGGGTTAGCTGTATTTCAATATGACATGTACCTGTATGCCGGACATTATTTGTTTGCTTTTTATCTGCTTGGTGGTATGTTTATCAGCAGTCTGCGCTCCGGGTTTGGTAAAAAAGTACTGCTTGGACTTCTCGTAGCATCCCTGCTCGTCACGGCGGGCAACAACATCTATCGTCATTTCGAAACCCTGTCGACGATTAAACAATCTTATGAACAGCTGGAAAAGCCACGTTCTGCACAGCGATGAGTAGTAAATACGGAAGCAAAGTGGAAATGAAAAATTGACATCGAACTTGATAAATCATGTTTAGTAACACAAAAGGCTTCTTGAACTCACGTTCAAGAGGCCTTTTTTAGCGAAGCCCAGGTACTGTTTTATAAACGAATCAAGCAATGATTTTCGTCTTTTTCGCATTTTCAGCAGAGCGTTTCGTCAAGTTACTTAAAGGTCGTTTTAACAAGAGAGCAAGAATCAGACTAAGCGCAATGAACAGGCATAACCACAGGATGTCCTTTATGGCTGTTGACCATAAAATACCACCAACAGCTTCACGTAGCAGACTGATAGCATAGGTGAACGGCATGAATGGATTTAACGCCTGAAAAAAAGGCGAAGTCATGCTGATCGGGAAAGTACCACCCGAACTGGAGAACTGAAACACCATGAAGATGATGGCGATGCCTTTGCCAATATTGCCGAATACAGATAAAAGGGTATATGTGATCGTCACAAACACGGCACTCACCAGCATGGCGAATAAAATAAACAACCATTTATCTGCGACATACGTTCCTAGAATCCAAATGTCTCCTGCTGTAACACATATCGCCTGTAATAAACCAACGGTTAAGAAAGTCGCTAGACGACCGAGGTACAGTTGATATCCGCGGTATGTCCCCTCCGGGTTTTCTGCTTCCGCACGCAGTAGGGATATTAGCAATGTTGAACCTACCCATAGTGATAATACGGCATAGAACGGTGACATGGCTGAACCGTAATTCGGAATGGGGTATAGGTGTTGCTCCTTAATCTGTACTGGACTAGCAAGGAATGCACTTTCCTCTTCGATATCCCCCCGTAGCAATTTGGCAAGCTCGGCAAACTGATTATTGCCTTCGACTTCTCTTAATTTCTCGGCAGCTTTGCGGATGGCACTTTCCAGCTCTGGCAAGTCCTCGCGAACAAGAGTAGCTACGCGATGGACGCCTTGTTGCACATCGGGCAGTTGTTGCTGCACAAAGCTGGATGCTTTGCCAATTTGCTTCTCAGCCTGGGGCAGATCATTACGAATAAAATCTGCAGCTGTATTTAATTTATCCTCCAGCTTGGGCAGATCACGCTGAATAAGAGAGGATACCGTGCTCAAAGCACGAATAAAGGATTCACTCTTCGTGCCAAGGGTTTGTGAAATCTCGTGTACTTTGGCCTGAATATTGGGTAGATCACCCTGGATTGTTTCCAGCTCCGTTTGACCAAATTGAATGCCCTCCTTCGCTGCAGCGAGAATTGCTGCAATGTCGGGAAGACGCTCCTTTGCTGCTTGCAGCGTATTTGCTGACGTAGATAGAACTGACTTTAGCAGATCGGTTGCGTCCGTGAGTGCCGGAACAATCTGAGTGTCAAAGGTGCTTAGGAGGCGATCGATCCCCGTGCTAATGTTCCGATTCATTTCATTTAATCGGGCAACAACTTCTGCTGGCGGAATCGTGTTTTCCCGTAAGGCTGTACTAATGATTCCGGCCAGTTTTATTTGTTGCTGAAGTTGTTCGGATATCGTTTGCAATTGCTGTATCCTTGCTGCCAGTGGATGAGAGGGCAGTATAGCATCAATTTTGGCGAACAGGTCGGACATACTGTCCACGATTTTTACCGCAGTGCCTAGACGAGAAGTAAAACGGTCGATGTCATCAGCGCTCGGTAACTTACTCCAATCGGTTCCTTTCAATTGTTCGAACATATCGCCAGCTGCGTTTGTTATTTGCTGCACTAACAGCAGATTTTGGCGAATCGTTGGCGTGATCGACTGGAAGGCTTCCTGACTGGCACCTGCAAATTGATTCAATCCATTAGCAAACTGCACTGCGTTATCCGAAATTTCGGACACTTTATAAAGATCCTGTTCAGCAGCAGATACGATAGCAAGAGCTTGATTCGTCTTATTCAGGGCAGTTTGAATCACTCCAGAAACTTGTCCAAAGTTGGCATCAACCTCTTGAATGCGGGCGACGGCTTGCTCTATTTCTGGTATTCGATCTTGCAAGGCTACCACCTCTGAAGCAGCGGCTTTGATCTGAGGCCAATACTGCTGTACTTTCAGTACATAGCCAGCAGCTTCATTGATTTCAGGCAGTCGTTTCTCCAATTCCACAATTTTTTGTGCCTGCTTCACAATCTCCGGCATGGCCCGGTCAACTTCGAGCACTTTCTGACCTGCTGTCTGGAATTCAGGCAGATTTTTCTCCAGCATAAAGATGCCACTTTCCATTTTGCGTAGCGTGGGCAACTGTGCATTAATCTCTACGCCAGCCTCCTTCAGCTTGGTAAGCACGGCTTCACTGACGGCTTCGGTAAAATTCTCATTAATCTGCGTTGTAATGGCGGATACGCCCGAACCGGTTATTTTGGGAGCGATGGCATTGACCTTTTCATTGACTGTGTATATGACTTCAGGCCGATCCAGTTTTCCATCCACAATGCCTGTAATCCGTGATGAAAAATCAGCAGGAATGAGTAGGCTGGCATAATACTCACCGGTCTGGACACCGCGGCTAGCTTCGGCTTGATTCACAAATGTCCATCCCAGCTTGTGGTTATGGCTTAAACTATTCATTAACTCATCGCCAATATTAATGGTAGTACCCGTAACCGTGGCACCCTTGTCTTCACTAGTGACGGCGATTTTGATGCCTTGTGTATTACTGTACGGGTCCCAAACGGATTTGACATTCACCCAGTCGTATACACCTGGCAGTAATATGATTGCGATGATCAGAAATATACCTGTGGGTACTTTGAAAATATGTAGCCAGTCTGTCTTGTAAATATGCCATATGTGACGCATGGTGTCCTCCTTCAAAATAATGAAGAGAGCTATAACAGTGGAGGGAAAGGCTCACCTTCCTTACGTTGTTTACTCCCTAAGCTATATGTATATCGGAAAAAAGGCGGGTTTAATAAATGACCGTGTGTATAAACTTTCCCCAATTGAAAGGAGACTGATTCACAGTCTTCATAGATTCAGGAGAAGAATTTGAAAATAGGGGACAGATGGTGTTATTTGGATCAGAAAGAGGTTGTAATTGTCTATGGATAAATATGCAGGTTTGTTGTATAATTATAAACGACGAATGACATGTGATGTGACATGGATGCTTTTTCGCCTAAATGCTGATTCTAATAAGACGAAGCAGAGGATTTGCACCTGCGATGGTGAGGTGTTGACAGAGGGTTGTCTTTCTGTCATAATTCATGAAGACAAACGGGCATATTGAGACAGAACTCTGTGAGGTTCCTCATATGCACGACATGAATAGCACCTTTAAATCAGTCCCGTGAGACTGGCAAGGTAACGTGAACGATTCATCTTTTATTTGCTGCGGCAGATATAATGATGCATCCCGAGAGTAAACTTTCTTCAGCGACGTCTGAAGTTCGGAGACTCCTTGCCAATAAACACGGCAAGGAGTCTTTTTTGTTCTCCTCGTCACGGGGCCATGGTTTCGAAGGAAAATCCTGAGGAGGCTGAACGCATGAGCACAGAGACACATGTCATTATGGATGAAACGGCGATTCGCCGCGCATTGACAAGGATTGCCCATGAAATACTGGAGAAGAACAAAGGCATCGACGATTG
This sequence comes from Paenibacillus amylolyticus, assembly GCF_003719335.1. Taxonomy (GTDB): domain Bacteria; phylum Bacillota; class Bacilli; order Paenibacillales; family Paenibacillaceae; genus Paenibacillus; species Paenibacillus amylolyticus_D. Next base: position 428,778 of record NZ_RIAS01000001.1, on the reverse strand, counting down.
CGTGCTGGTTGGAATCCGCACCCGCGGAGTATATCTGGCAGAACGAATCGCCGCCAAGATTGAGGAGATTGAAGGCGCCAAAGTTCCCTGGGGAGAACTTGATGTAACCCTCTATCGTGATGACCGGCTGGATGATCACCAGACGAATCGCAAGGAACTGTTGATTATGACACCTGAATCACTTTCTATTCATAACAAAAAAGTGATTTTGTTCGATGATGTGCTGTACACCGGACGAACAATACGAGCTGCGATGGATGCGCTGATGGACTGCGGAAGACCGCAGAACATACAGCTGGCAGTACTTGCAGACCGTGGACACCGGGAACTACCGATCAGACCTGATTTTATTGGCAAAAACGTGCCGACATCCAAATCAGAAGAGATCGAGGTTGCACTCATGGAGACAGACGGACAGGATGAGGTCAAAATCATACAGAACCGAGGGGAGCAGGCATGATGATTACACAGACAGCGTTGAAAGACCGGAGCTTGCTTGGATTGAAAGACATTAGCCGTGACGAGATCGAGTCGATTCTGAACCGTGCAGCCCACTGGGAAGCACAGAAGGAAAAACTCGTTCCGATCCTGGAGTCTCGCTTTGTAGCGAACATGTTCTTCGAGAACAGTACCCGTACCCGATTTTCATTTGAAATGGCAGAGAAGCGGCTGGGAGCTCAAGTGTTGAATTTCTCAGCAGCTGCATCAAGTGTAGAAAAGGGAGAGTCGATCTACGACACGGTTCGAACACTTGAATCTATGGGGATCGATGCAGGGGTCATTCGCTTGAAACCGGCTGGTGTCTTGCAACAACTGGCTCAGAAGGTAAGTGTACCGCTAGTGAATGCGGGAGATGGCAATAATGAGCATCCGACGCAGGCGCTCCTTGATCTCTATACGATGCGGAAGGCATTTGGTGAGCTGAAAGGTTTACGTGTCTCGATCATCGGAGATATCATGCATAGCCGGGTAGCACGCTCTAACTTGTGGGCACTGCAAAAGTTTGGTGCAGATGTACGATTCTGCGCACCACAAACGATGCAGGCGCCGGAGCTTGCGGAACACGCACCTTATGTAGGTCTTGAAGAAGCGCTGGATGCTGATGTAGTCATGATGCTCAGGGTTCAACTGGAACGTCATCAACATGGCCTGATCACTTCAGCTGAGGATTATCGCGAACACTACGGATTGACGGAAGAACGGGCGTCACGCCTCAAGCCAAGTACGATTATTATGCACCCTGCTCCTGTGAACCGTAACGTTGAAGTCGATGATGCGGTTGTAGAGAGTGATGCATCACGGATTTTCCCACAGATGGCAAACGGAGTTCCGATCCGCATGGCGGTTATGGAACGTGCGATGAAGCTGTAACAGGGCCTAGCATAGATTCATAGGCTGGCGAGACGATGTTCTTGCACACCAACGAAGAGAGTAGACGATAAAACATTCATCTAGCGGATCTACCCTGCTGGACAGAACCGAAGCGGAGGGCAATTATGGTACAGGTGATAAAAAACGCAAACGTCTTGAATCAACAAGGGGAACTTGAACGGAAAACGATTCTTATAGAAGAAGGTAAAATTAAAGCGATCGCTGGCCCGGAAGATGAAATCGTACGGAACGCCGAGAAGTCAGCAGAGCAGGTAACGGACGCATCAGGCAAGCTGGTGATCCCTGGATTAATCGATATGCACGTGCATCTACGCGAGCCTGGATTCGAACATAAAGAGACGATCGAAACAGGAGCTCGCTCCGCTGCGCAAGGCGGTTTTACAACCATTGCCTGCATGCCGAATACAAGACCGGTAACCGATACACCTGAGGTTGTAGAACTGGTACTGAACAAAGCAAAGGAAGCAGATCTGGTTAAAGTGCTGCCCTATGCGGCGATTACCAAAAACGAACTAGGCCGCGAATTGACTGACTTTGCCGCATTAAAAGCGGCAGGTGCGATTGGCTTCACGGACGACGGAGTAGGTGTACAAAACGCGCAAATGATGAAGGATGCTATGAGCCTCGCAGCCAGCATGGATATGCCCGTGATTGCCCATTGCGAGGATGATTCGCTAGTGGTTGGCGGATATGTCACGGAAGGTGAGTTTTCCAAGCGTCATGGTATCAAAGGGATTCCGAATGAATCTGAAGCGATTCATGTAGGCCGCGACATTCTGCTTGCAGAAGCAACAGGGGTACATTACCATGTATGCCACGTTAGCACAGAACAATCGGTCCGTCTGATTCGTCTGGCGAAATCGATCGGTATCAAAGTGACTGCTGAGGTATGTCCGCACCACCTTGTTCTATCCGATGAAGATATCCCAGGCATGGACGCCAATTGGAAAATGAACCCGCCGCTGCGCTCACCACGTGATGTGCAGGCTTGTATCGAAGGATTGCTGGATGGAACGCTTGATATGATCGTGACTGACCATGCACCGCACAGTGAAGATGAGAAGGCAAAAGGCATGGAGCTCGCTCCATTCGGCATCGTTGGATTCGAAACAGCCTTTCCACTGCTCTATACCAAGTTTGTTGAAACGGGATTGTGGACCTTAGACTTCCTGGTCAAACGCATGACGGCTGATCCGGCTCGCGTATTCAGACTGGATACCGGCAAGCTGGAAACAGGAGCCCCTGCCGATCTGACGATGATCGATCTGAATCAGGAAAAGGCTGTTGACCCGGCAACATTTGCAACAAAAGGCAGAAACACACCGTTCACAGGCTGGAAGCTAAAAGGCTGGCCGGTACAAACATGGGTGAATGGCAAAAGCGTATGGAATAACACGTTAGAGCAATAAAACAGCAACATGCTGACGTAACACATCGTTAAAAGGATACAATGGCACTCATAACAAATTTTAATGAAACATCAGCTTAGGGTTTACCATCTTTTTTAGAACAAACTCAAGGCAAGTCATGCCGAGAGCCCAACATACAAAACAAACACAGTTAAATGTACTTTTTTGAACTTTGAGCACCACCTTAGCTGCGAAGTGGACAGAAAGGACCCGAAGAAGCGAAGCGCTCGCAGGGTTTTCTGTCCACGAAGTCTCACGCTAAAGTAACTCCACGTTCAACCCAAGGCCATTTAACTTTGATAAACACAGAGGGAGTGAAATGGGATGCAGGGACAGGCAAGATTATTGTTGGAAGACGGCACGCTGTTCACCGGGAAAGCATTTGGTGCGGAAGGTGAAACGACAGGAGAGGTCGTTTTTAATACGGGAATTACAGGCTATCAAGAGGTACTTTCAGATCCTTCATACTGTGGCCAGATCGTAACGATGACGTATCCATTGATTGGTAACTACGGGATTACGCGGGATGACTTTGAGTCGATTCGTCCATACGTACACGGTTTCGTAGTACGACGCCATGAGCCGACGCCGAGCAACTGGCGTGCAGAATACAGCGTGGATAATCTGCTGAAAGAATACGGCATCGTAGGGATCAGCGAGATTGATACACGGATGTTGACTCGCCGGATTCGTCACCACGGTACAATGAAGGGAATTCTCACAACAGGATCGAAACCTGTCGAAGAACTGCTGGAGATGATGGGGGACACTACGATTGAGCAATTGCGTAACCAGGTGCCTATGACGTCCACAGAGCATGTGTACAACAGCCCGGGAACAGCAGAACGAATCGTCCTAGTTGACTACGGTGCAAAAACAGGGATTTTGCGTGAACTCAGCAAACGTAACTGTGACGTTGTTGTCGTACCTCATGACGTAACGGCTGAGGAGATTCGCAGACTGAACCCGGATGGCATTCAGTTGTCCAACGGCCCTGGGGACCCGAAAGACGTACCTCATGCCGTGAACATGATCAGCGAGTTGCTTGGTGAATATCCGATCTTCGGAATCTGCCTGGGTCACCAGTTGTTCGCCCTGGCAGCAGGCGCAGACACGGAAAAACTCAAGTTTGGACACCGCGGAGGCAATCACCCGGTCAAAGAACTGGAGAGCGGGCGTTGCTTCATCACATCCCAAAACCACGGTTACACGGTAAACGAAGAGTCTGTGAAAAGCACAGATCTTGAAGTTACACATATCAACAATAATGACAAGACCATCGAAGGTCTGAAACATAAAACATATCCTGCCTTCTCCGTACAATATCACCCGGAAGCAGCGCCAGGACCTTATGATAACAGCTACCTGTTTGACCGTTTCATCGAGATGATTCGTGAGTACAAGATCACTAACCCGCAAAAGCCGCGTCAAGCCGTATTGGCAGCCGCAGTGAAAGGAGCGCAATAACATGCCGATTAACAAAGATCTCAAGAAAATCCTGGTGATTGGTTCCGGTCCAATCGTCATCGGTCAAGCAGCCGAGTTCGACTATGCCGGTACGCAAGCTTGTCAGGCACTGAAAGAAGAAGGCGTGGAAGTTGTACTCATTAACAGCAACCCTGCGACAATCATGACGGACACCAATATGGCTGATAAAGTCTACATTGAGCCAATTACGCTTGATTTTGTAACACAAATCATTCGTCAGGAACGTCCAGACGGTTTGTTGCCAACACTGGGCGGCCAAACAGGTCTGAACATGGCTGTAGAACTCGCACGTGCGGGAGTGCTTGAGCGCGAAAATGTGAAATTGCTCGGAACACAACTGACTTCCATCGAAAAAGCGGAAGACCGCGATCTGTTCCGTGATCTGATGCGTGAGTTGGAACAGCCTGTACCGGAAAGTGTCATCGTTACAACACTGGAAGAATCCCTGCAATTCGCGGGCGAGATTGGTTATCCAATTATCGTGCGTCCTGCCTACACACTCGGCGGAACAGGCGGCGGAATCTGTGCAAACGAAGAAGAGTTGCGCGAAACCGTAGCTGCTGGAATTCGTTACAGCCCGATTGGTCAATGTCTGGTAGAGAAAAGCATCGCCGGCATGAAAGAAGTCGAGTACGAGGTTATGCGTGACAAAAACGATAACTGTATCGTGGTCTGCAACATGGAAAACTTTGACCCGGTGGGCGTTCATACAGGTGACAGTATCGTTGTGGCACCAAGCCAAACGCTCTCTGACCGGGAGTACCAAATGTTGCGTTCCGCTTCCCTGAAAATCATTCGTGCCCTGAACATCGAGGGAGGTTGTAACGTACAGTTCGCACTTGATCCACACAGCTTCCAATACTATGTTATCGAGGTTAACCCTCGTGTGAGCCGTTCATCGGCGCTGGCTTCCAAAGCAACAGGTTATCCAATTGCGAAAATGGCTGCCAAAATCGCGATGGGTTATACGCTGGATGAGATCGTTAACCCGGTCACAGGCCAAACCTATGCTTGTTTTGAGCCGACACTTGACTATATCGTAAGCAAAATTCCACGCTGGCCGTTCGACAAGTTTACATCTGCAAACCGCAAACTGGGTACACAGATGAAAGCAACAGGCGAAGTGATGGCGATTGGACGTACGTTTGAAGAGTCCATTCACAAAGCGGTTCGTTCTTTGGAGATCGGGGTACACCGCCTTTATCTGAAAGGCGCAGAAACACTGGATCAAGCGACCTTGGACGAACGTCTGATGAAAGCAGACGATGAGCGCATGTTCCTGATCGCGGAAGCATTCCGCAGAGGGTATACGCTGCAGCAACTGCAGGATTTGACCAAGATCGACTGGTGGTTCCTGGATAAAATCGAAGGGCTTATTAAGTTCGAAGACCGCGTTCGCGCAGAATCCGAATTGACTTCCGAGACGCTCTATCAAGCGAAACGCCTTGGCTTTACGGACCGGGCTATCGCTGAACTGCGTGCTGAAGGTCAACCTGGAGGTACATTGACGACCGAAGCAGAAGTCAGAGCACGTCGTGAAGAGGAGAACCTTCGTCCAGTTTACAAGATGGTAGATACCTGTGCGGCCGAGTTCGAAGCGACAACACCTTATTACTACTCGACGTATGAGACAGAAAATGAAGTACTGCCTTCGGACAAGAAAAAAGTGGTTGTACTTGGTTCGGGCCCAATTCGGATCGGTCAAGGCATTGAGTTCGACTACTCCACAGTACATGCGGTATGGGCGTTGCAGAAAGCCGGATATGAAGCGGTTATTATTAATAACAATCCCGAGACGGTTTCCACAGACTTCAACACATCTGACCGCTTGTATTTCGAGCCGCTGTTCTTCGAGGATGTCATGAACGTTATTGAACAAGAACAACCCGTAGGTGTTATCGTGCAGTTCGGTGGTCAAACGGCAATCAACTTGGCAGCACCGCTACGCAATGCAGGAGTAACGATCCTCGGAACGGATCTGGAAAGTATTGATGAAGCAGAGGATCGCAAGAAGTTCGAGCAGCTGCTCTCCCGTCTGGAGATTGCACAGCCAAAAGGTAAAACGGTCACTTCCGTAGATGATGCTGTGGAAACAGCTCAATCCCTGGGATATCCTGTACTCGTTCGTCCTTCGTATGTCCTGGGCGGTCGAGCGATGGAGATTGTATACTCCGATGCAGAACTCTTGACTTACATGGAGCAAGCGGTAAAAATCAATCCGGAGCATCCGGTTCTGATCGACCGTTATATGCTGGGTAAAGAGGTTGAAGTGGATGCCATCTGTGACGGTGAAACCGTACTGGTTCCAGGCATCATGGAGCATATCGAACGCGCAGGGGTACACTCCGGTGACTCGATCGCGGTATATCCACCACAGCACCTGTCGGCAGATCTGAAAGAAAAAATTGTCGAGATTACGATCAAAATCGCCAAGGAACTGAAAACGATCGGACTGGTGAACATCCAGTTTGTTATCCACGACGGTCAGGTATACGTTATTGAGGTCAACCCGCGTTCATCCCGTACCGTACCTTTCCTGAGCAAAGTAACCAACATTCCAATGGCGAACCTGGCAACACAAGCGATCTTGGGTGTGAAACTGAAAGACCTGGGTTATGTGGATGGTCTGTGGCCTGAAACGGATCACGTATCGGTAAAAGTACCGGTGTTCTCATTTGCGAAGCTACGCCGTGTTGAACCAACACTCGGACCTGAGATGAAATCAACAGGCGAGGTTATGGGACGTGACCCGAACTATGCGAAAGCCTTGTTCAAAGGTCTGATCGGTGCGGGAATGAAAATTCCAGCTACTGGGGCCATTGTGGTTACTGTCTCAGACAAAGACAAGGACGAAGCAGTACCTTTGCTCGAAGGTTTCTACAGACTGGGCTACAAAATCATGGCAACTGGCGGAACGGCAGCTGCGCTTCAAGCGGCTAACATTCCGGTAACCGTTGTGAACAAATTGAGCGAAGGCTCACCTAACATTCTTGATATGATCCGCAGCGGTGAAGCGAACTTTGTGTTCAATACCCTGACTAAGGGTAAGACGCCACAACGTGACGGATTCCGTATCCGCCGTGAAGCGGTTGAGAATGGTGTGGTATGTATGACTTCCCTGGATACCATTCGTGCGCTGCTGATCATGCTGCAAACGATCAACTTCTCCTCGGAGGCTATGCCAGCCTTTGTATAATGAATAGTCACTTGATGAAGGACATCAGTCAGCCCGCGGGCTGGCGGGATGTCCTTTATATCGGGCAAAAACGGAAAAAATGAGCACGCGGAAGGGGCGCTGGGATATGAATCACCCGAATTTCAATGAAATGGCTGGACGTCTGATGGTTGCACTCGATTATCCGGGGGCAGATGAGGCACAGAAACTGGTACAGGCACTTGAGGGCATTCCTTGTTATCTCAAGGTCGGCATGCAGCTTTTCTATGCAGCGGGTCCGGACTTCATTCGGGAGTTAAAAGCGAGAGGGTACTCCGTGTTTCTTGACGTGAAAATGCATGATATTCCGAACACCGTGCGTGGTGGGGCTGAGAGCATCACACGTCTTGGGGTGGATATGTTTAATGTACATGCGGCGGGCGGCACCAGCATGATGCGTGCAGCACGTGAAGGCGCGGAAGCAGCGCTTGCTGCTGATCCTTCCCTGACAAGACCTGAGATTATCGCCGTGACACAATTGACCAGCACAAGTCTAGAGACGATGAATAACGAGATCGGCATCCCTGGGAGTGTAGAGCAAGCGGTAGTTCGTTATGCCGGATTGGCGCAGGAGGCCGGACTGGATGGTGTGGTGGCTTCTCCGCTTGAAGTGCCAGCGATCCGGGCAGCATGCGGCAGTGATTTTCGTACGGTAACCCCCGGCATTCGTCCAGCAGGCAGTGGCCTCGGTGACCAGACACGTGTCCTGACACCAGGTGAGGCCATTAGCAGAGGCAGTCATTACATCGTTGTGGGTAGACCCATTACCGGTGCACCAAACCCGCGTGAAGCGGCAGAGACCATTTTGAAGGAGATGTTGAACGTATGATCGAACTTAGCCAAATTCCAAACCATATTGCTTCCCAGTTGCTAAAAATCAAAGCGGTGGCACTGCGTCCACAGCAGCCATTCACATGGACATCCGGCATCAAATCACCAATCTATTGTGATAATCGGCTGACGATGTCTTATCCTGAGATCCGCAACGATATTGCCGAAGCATTTGCCGCGATCATTCGTGACCAGTATCCAGATGCTGAAGTGATTGCAGGTACAGCAACCGCGGGTATTCCACACGCCGCATGGGTAGCTCAGAAGCTGAATCTGCCTATGGCCTATATTCGAGATAAAGCGAAAGGCCACGGCAAGGAAAATCTGATTGAAGGTTTAATCAGCGAAGGACAAAAAGTAGTTGTGATTGAGGATTTGATTTCAACCGGAGGAAGTTCGATTAAAGCGGCAGAAGCTGTACGTGCGGCAGGGGCGACACCACTCGCAGTTCTTGCCATTTTCAGCTATCAGCTGGATAAAGGTGTGAAAGCGTTCGAGGAAGCCGGCATACCGCTGCAAACGCTGTCCAATTATACAGCGCTGATGGATGTTGCGTTGGCTCAAGGAACCATTCAAGAGAGTGATTTTGCACTGCTTCAATCGTGGCGTGAAGATCCTTCTTCATTTGGTAAATAATATCATTCCATCAACAATAGACTGTTGCTCAGCAAACGGTATCAAAATTGTAATGATTCCCGTAATGACGGCAAAACAATCGAATAATCAAGAGGCATCCCGTAACTCGGGGTGCTTTTTTGTTATGTTCATCAAAATATTAACTTTTTCACACTGACGTTGTAAAAAGCTTGTAACTTTTAGTAGAGAGCAGTCGTTTATAATTCAGTGTAGCATGGAACAGATTTCTAGATTTAGGGCGCATGAAGGAAATGCGCGGCATAACAAGAGAGGATGAGCGTGATTGCTGGCATGAAAAAGTTATTTTCAAAGAAAAGAACTGCCAAGAGCCAATCGAGTGAAGAACGCGAACAGGAACAACCTGTGCTGGAGAAAAGGGCTGCATCGGAAGAATCTTCGTACATAACGGAGCCCGAGTCTCTAAGCACGGAAGCGCTCACGTCAGATGAGATTTCTGCTATGGAGGAGTCTGCAACGGCTATAGCCATAGAGGAGACACCGCAGAAGACCAAAGCGAGGCCGAGAAAGGAACTGTTGCCTCCGTATGATGGACCCGTGTTGGAGGTACGCAACGTTCATCGCAGCTTTCAGACAGGCAGTCGTATCATTCATGTGCTCAAAGGCATTGATATGGAAGTAAATCCGCAACAGCTTGTTATGCTGAAAGGACGGTCTGGCTCAGGTAAGACAACATTGCTGAACATGCTTGGCGGACTTGACCAGCCTTCGAGTGGAGAGATTCTATTCTCCGGACAACCTCTTCAGGATTGGGGAGATCAACGGCGAACCGCTTTGCGGCGCAGAGAGATTGGATTTATTTTTCAAGCGTATGCACTTATGCCTTTATTATCTGCTTGGGAAAATGTAGAGCTTTCGCTCCGGATGGCGGATGTGCCGCGGTCCGAATGGAAGGACAGAGTAGGTCACTGTCTGGACTTGGTTGGACTGAGCAAACGCGTGAAGCACCGGCCTTTTGAGATGTCCGGGGGGGAGCAGCAGCGGGTGGCCATCGCTAAAGCGATTGCACACAGGCCTCGGTTGCTGCTTGCGGATGAACCAACGGCGGAGCTGGATTCCAAAATGGGCGCACAGGTTATGGCTGTGTTCCGCAATATCATTGAAGTAGAACAAGTAACGATATGTATGACTACACACGATCCTACAATTTTGGAGGTTGCGGACCATGTTTATGAAATGGCGGACGGCAGATTTCTCACGTAAAGGTGCCGTTCCGAAGAGGGGGAAACGTACAGCGCTTATTGTACTTGGTGCAATACTCGCTGCAACGATGTCAGGCTGTTCATTGCTGCCATCTGAATCGGAGGAAGAGGTGCTTCCACCAATAACACCGCCAACGATCTCCAAAAAACCGGAATATGAAGTTCGTACGGAGACGCTGGAGAAAAAGGTGAGCGGCAGTGGCAAGTTGATGAGTCAGCGTGAAGAAAAAGTATATTTTACGCTGGATGGTATGCACATTCAGGAATTGAATGTAAAAACCGGAGATAAAGTGAAGAAAGGACAGGTTCTCGCTGTCCTCGACGTAACAAGTGTGGAGAAGGAGATTCGCGGCAAGCGGCTTCAGATTCGCAAATCGGAAGTACAGATGAAGGAAACGCTGCGCAAGAAGGATGAGATGGACCCGGTGGAGTTTGAAGAAGCGACTATTGCTTTTGAAGAACTTCGTCAGGAGCTTGCTGATCTGGAAGAAAAGCTGGGACAATCCACGTTGACAGCTCCATTTGGCGGCACCATTATTGCGGTTCAAGTGGAAAAGGGCGCAGCGGTGAAAGCGTATGATCCGATTGCGACTATTGCGGATACATCCAACCTGGTTGTGGCGGCCACATTTGCCAAGGAGGATCTGGAGAAATTCACGTCTGGCATGAAGGCTGAGGTTGACATCAACGGTGCTGGCAAAGTAGCCGGTAAGATCAAAGCAATGCCTACGGCTAATGCTTCAAGTAACAATAGTGGCAATGGATCAGGTCAGGGTGAAGGCGGTTCACCTCCGGCGAAGGAAACGCTGGATCAATATGTCCTTGTTACCTTGGCGAAAATGCCAAAAAACGTAGAACGCGGTACACCTTTAACGGTTTCAATCGTAACTCAGCGCACCGAGAACGCAATTGTCATTCCTGTATCTGCTCTGCGCTCCATCGGTTCCAGAACCTATGTACAGGTGATCGAGAATGATGGAAGCAAGCGTGAAGTGGATGTTGAGGTTGGACAGCAGACATCAACTGATGTCGAGATTCTGAAAGGTCTGACGGTTGGTCAGAAAGTTGTGGGACGCTAATGGGGCTGCCATTGCTTCGGCTGCTGTTCCGCAAAATGTGGAACACACGCTGGATGACCTTCAGCACACTAATCGGTTTGATTGTGGCGGTAGCGTTCACCGTCAGTATTCCAATGTATGCCGATGGTGCGTTGAAACGGGTTGTAGCGCAGACGCTGCAGGATAACAGTGAAGGTTTACCAGCAGGATCGCTGTTGATGAGTTATCAGGCACCCGGTGGTGCAAAGACCGATACCAGAGGACTGGATGAGGTGGATCGCTACATTCGTGAGGACGTTCCTCGCGACATTGGATTTCCATTTCATACGTATGTGAATTCGAGATCCATTCGCAGTACAGAAGTCAATCCTGAAGATCCGACCAAAGTGGATGCAAGCCGCGTGCGGAGTATGACACTGGGTACGATGAGTGGGCTGGATGATCAGGTGAATTACTCGGCGGGTGTCAAACCCGGCAATCAGGTCAAAGACGACATTATCGAAGCTGTGATGCTGGAAGAAGGCATGTACCGGAATGATTTGCATGTGGGTGATATTTTGGAATACCCGATTTACAGTGGTCTGAATATCACGTTGCGTGTAAAAATTACAGGTTCCTTCAAGGCCGACAATCCGAACAGTCCGTATTGGGTTCAAGGCTTTGACGGTATGATGAATGGACTTTATGTGAATGAATCGGTTTTTAACGACGTATTACTCAAAGAAAAGGGTATTCCACTACAGAATTCACGCTGGTACTATGCATTCGATCTGAAAGAGGTCCAAACCAGCCAGTTATCTGGCCTCAGCTCTGTGTTGGAACGGCTGGATATTGATCTCTATCAGCGGCTGAAAGATACCAAGGTTGATATTACCTTCGGTGATCTGCTCAAGCAATTCCGTAGCCAGAGTTTGCAACTGCAGACGATGTTGTTTACGCTCGCTGCGCCAATGATTGCGATGGTCTTTTATTTTATCGCGATGAATGCCAGACAATCCCTGCAAAAGCAGGAAAGCGACATTGCTGTGCTTCGCAGCCGTGGAGCCTCGGCTCGTCAGATCTTTTCGCTCTATCTTCTTGAAGGTATTTTCTTGGGCGCGATTGCACTTGTTGTTGGACCGTTTTTGGGATGGTTCATGGCGAAGAGTATCGGCTCGGCAAGTGGATTCTTATCCTTTGTAGATCGAAAATCCATTCCGATTGGAGTCTCCAAAGAAGCGATTCTGCTTGGCATGGCAGCGGTACTTGTTGCCATTATTGCATCTTTGATTCCAGCAATTACGTATGCACGGGCAACGATTGTATCGGCCAAAAGGCGTCAGGCACGTACCGATCGTGCCCCGCTGTGGCAACGCTGGTTCCTTGATGTGGGACTGCTCGGTCTAGCGGGATACGGATACTATCTGTTTTATGAACGTCAGATGCTGACGTTCCAGACGGGGATGACGACGGATCAGTTACAGGTGCAACCGTTTCTGTTTTTTGTGCCTGCACTGGCGATCTTTGCGCTAGGACTGTTTTTCCTGCGTTTGTTCCCATGGATTTTGAAACTGATACAGTTGATCGGACGCAAGCTGCTGCCAGTCCCGCTGTATCTGACGTTGACACAGTTATCCCGTTCGTCTTCATCCTATTATCCGCTTATGATTCTATTGGTGCTGACGCTCGGCCTTGGCGTATATAACTCGGCTGCAGCGCGAACCATTGATTTGAATTCAACCGAACGCACGTTATACCGTTATGGCTCAGATGTTATTATGCAAACGGTATGGGAAGGAACCCCCGAGGTGAAGCCAGGAGGTTCTGGACAGGGCGGCGGATCAGGCGGCGGTCAGCAAGGTGGAGGCGGCGGTGCCGGTGGTGGCGCTGGTGGAGGAAATGGCGGAGGCGGAGCTCCTGGCGGAGGAGGTGGCGGCGGGTCATCGCAGCCAACCAAAATCATATACTCCGAGCCACCATTTGAAGTGTTCCGCCAATTAAGCGGTGTGGAGCATGCAGCACGGGTACTGCAAACGAAGGGCAACATTATTGTCTCGGGTAAATCCGGGGGACAAGGGATGCTTGTGGGCATTGACAATGTGGACTTTGCCAAGGTGGCCTGGTTCCGTAACGATTTATTCCCAGCACATCCATACAAATATCTTGATTTGCTTGGCAAATATGAAGGGGCTGTGCTGATTTCTTCGAAATTTGCTGACAAGTTCAAGCTCAAAACGGGAGACATGGTCTCCATGGGGATACAGGGTCAAGCGATAGAATTTGTTGTTTTTGGCATTATTCCATACTGGCCTTCACAATACCCGGATCAGATGCCATTCTTCGTGGCCAATCTGGATTATATCTACGATCAGGTCCCACTAATCCCCTATGAGGTATGGTTAAAAATGAAACCGGATGCCAAGGTGGCTCCATTAATGGAGAAACTTGCGGCAGAAGGCATCGAGCTATCCTCTGTCCGTGATGTGCGAACCGAACTGGTCACTCAGGGAAAACATCCATCCAGAGGCGGGGTATTCGGCATTCTGAGTTTGGGATTCCTTGTATCGGTGATCATCTCGTTAATCGGTTACGTGCTGTACTGGTTCTTTAACCTTTCGGGACGTGTAGTACAGTTTGGTGTCCTGCGGGCTATGGGCCTATCCAGAGCACAGCTTAGCGGTATGTTATTGCTGGAGCAGGTATTTACGGCGGGGCTTTCGATCCTGCTGGGGATTAGTATTGGTCAGGTTTCAAGCAGGCTCTTCCTGCCGTTCTTGCAAACAACGGATAATGTGTCTGCGCAGGTTCCACCATTCCGCATCGTCTTTGAACAGCAGGATATGCTGCAACTGTACGGCGTAACCGTAGTGATGCTGATTATCGGAGCATCGATGTTACTCTGGCAGATTCGCAGGCTGAGAGTACACCAGGCGGTCAAAATGGGAGAGGAGAGGTAAACGTGATCCAATGCGAAGGACTTGTCAAAATTTTTAAATCCAGCGATGTGGAAGTCGTTGCCCTTCAAGGTCTCAATCTGACCGTCAATCAAGGCGAAATGATGGCGATCATCGGCAACAGTGGTAGTGGTAAATCAACATTGCTTAACATCCTTGGCGGTCTGGATCGCCCTACCGCTGGCACGGCGGTGGTTGGGGATTGGGACCTGCTTAAAATGACGGATGCTCAACTAGTGGAATACAAACGTCACACCGTCGGATTCATCTGGCAAAATAACGGTCGCAATTTGCTGCCTTATCTCACCGCGCTGGAAAATGTGGAAACACCGATGATTCTGGGTGGCAAACGTGATCGTAAATACGCCATGCAGCTACTCGAATGGGTCGGTCTGAAGGATCGGATGCATAACAAACTGCATCAGTTGTCAGGCGGGGAGCAGCAGCGTGTAGCGATTGCGATCTCCTTGTCCAATCGGCCGAAGATTTTGCTGGCAGATGAGCCTACAGGTTCCGTCGATTCCGAGACGTGTGATACGATCATGAACATTTTTCGCAAAATGAATAAGGAACTGGGTGTCACCATTGTCATTGTTACCCATGACTTGACGCTTGCTGGTAAAGTTGATCGGATCGTTGCGATTCGAGATGGTCTGACGAGCACTGAATTTGTGAAACGCAATCCAAATCTGGATGATGATCAGGGGCTGTCTGAAGCTGGTGCTCCCGACGTTCATGAAGCTTTTGTCATTATTGATCGTGCAGGGCGGCTTCAGGTACCGAAAGAGTATCTGGAAGCCTTATCCATTGATAGTCGCGCTACATTGGAATTCGACGGTGAACGTATTGTCATTACACCGCCAAGATAATTTAAGAGGGGGAAATGGGAGATGAAAAACAGGTTGTGGGGAAAACGTGTGCTGGCCATTGTGGCAACAGCGACACTGGCATTGCCACTTATCGCAGGATGTACAGCAAGTGAGAATACGGATAATGAACAGCGCGTGCTGCGCGTAGCGACACTCTGGGGAGGACAGGATGACAGCTACTTCCGTCAGCAATTTACGGATGCTTTTGAGCTTACACACAAAAATGTCACGGTCGAAATCGTGCCTGCGGTTGATCAGGGCAGCATGTATGGCTTTGGAAATTCGGAACAACCAAACGAAATGCCAGATACTATGGAGAGCTTGAAGAAAATTATGACTGGAGATAATCCGGTGGATGTCGTTGTAGCGGATACGACTACGATTAAGTCGCTAATCCAGGAGAACATGGTTAAGCAGCTTGATCCGTTAATGCAGGAAGACAAATTTGACACCAGCGATATCGTTCCTAGTGTACTTGAGGGAATTAAAGATCTGGGTGATCAGAACATTTACGCACTGACACCAACATTCTCTTCTTCTGCTTTGTTCTATAACAAAGGGATGTTTGAAAAAGCGGGTGTTGAACCGCCAACGGACAACATGACGTGGGACGATATCTTTAATCTGGCGACTCGCCTTACTAAAGGTGAAGGTAAAGACCATGTCTTCGGGATGGCGTTCACTACCTATAGCGGAGGCTCTCCGTATTACTCGATGCAGCAGTACTATAATTCGCTGCAGTTGAAAGTTTTTGACGATAAAGCAGAGAAAATGACCGTAGATTCTCCGCAATGGGAGAAAGTGTGGAGTACTGTTAGCAAGCTGGCGATTGACAAAGTCATCCCGAAAGGTGACGAACCACAGAATCAGCAAACAGAAGGACGTTACGATCCTGTTCAGGGTGATTTGTTCCTTAGCGGCAAAACAGCAATGGCGATCGGGGATTACAATTACATCAACCAATTAATTGATGCGAATAAAAATGCAGATAAAATGAAAGATTTTACAAAAATAGATTGGGACGTAGTAACCCCTCCCGTTCATCCAGAGGCTCCTGAGATCGGGGGGAACATCTATCTGAGCAGCTTGATGGCGATCAACAGCTCCGCTCAGAACCCGGATGATGCCTGGGAGCTGATCAAGTATATGAATAGCGAGGATTGGGCGAAGATCAAGGCACGCAGCAGCTATGAATTGGTATCCCGGAAAAGCTTTATTAAACCAAAAGACGGTCTTGATTACAATATCCAGGCTTTCTATACGTTGAAGCCGGTACCGCCAACCAATACGAATCTTGATAAACTGTATCAGAAGATGCCTGGATTGTGGCAGGTAAGCGACAAAGGTATGGAATATTTTAATCAAGTGTTAGAAAATAAAAAGACTCCGAAAGAAGCACTGGGTGAATGGGCAGCCAAAGGGAACGAGATGCTTGCGAAGTTGAAAAAAGACCCTAAAGCAACGTTCCAATAAGTTATGCTTTTCACGGTATCAAACATTTCGGCAGATCAGTTAGTCAGTTAACACCAGTAACATCCAATTAATCATGATCTTTACGATGAATATGGCCGCTGGAGATTTTATGATCTCTGGCGGCTATTTTTGCGAATTTGGGGTATTCTACAATTAACAGCAGTATATGACCCCTTTGGAAAGGAAGAACAGGATGAAATGGGTATATTTCAGCAAGCTGTATACAACGAAATTTCAAGCAGGCTGCCTGGCAAAAAGACTGGAGCAGGATGGCTGGATTTACGGACACAATGAGCCTGAAGAGGTTGAAGTATATCGTTCACGTAAAGGGCGGTATGGTGTACGATTTATTCCCTGAGATTACCCCTTGACTTGTAGTGGAGTAATAGTGTATATTAATTAAGTCGCTGTTTATTAATTTTAACGACGCGGGGTGGAGCAGCCCGGTAGCTCGTCGGGCTCATAACCCGAAGGCCGCAGGTTCAAATCCTGCCCCCGCAATATAGCTTTACTCGATGGTTTACAGCGACCATCTGCACTGTTATATATTATTTTGTCTAGGGCCCTTAGCTCAGTTGGTTAGAGCGGTCGGCTCATAACCGATTGGTCACAGGTTCGAGTCCTGTAGGGCCCATACTTCAAAACCCTTGCAAATGCAAGGGTTTTTTTCTGTTTTCATATGGAGATTCATAGTTTATAGCGGAACTTGGTATTGTATGGTTAGATGGACGGAGTCCACTAGTAGCAATTATCTTTCTAGTCATAGAACTTTTTTTTGCCAAGGGTGTGTATGTCCATGCCACATAACGATTCTCACATATACTATCGTATTCCCACACCTAGGAGGTAGATTTCATGAGTCAATTTATTGATGCAAGAACGTCGCAGAATGCAAGTTTGGCGAACTCTATTGCGATACCAATCCTTGTAATTAACACGCCACAACTATTTGGTCAAATTGGTCTTGTTGCAGAAAATATTGGTGCTAACCCGCGTGTCCAGATGAAAGGAACCGTTACGGTACAACTTCCTCTTGCGCTTGTAGGGGTTACAATTACTATTGTCAGAGGCACGCTTTCAACAGACCCCGTTATATACTCTGCGACTTCGACATTTAGCTTGAGTGTGCTTGCACCGCAGGTGATCACCTTCTCTGCGGATGATTTTAACCCGCCAATCACCCCACAATTAACGTACACAGCATTTATTAGTTCTAACTTGCTTGGTACTATTCGTGTAGGCCCTGAGAATTTTGACGGTGCTCTGTACTCTGACTAATAGTTTGCTGGATGATAAAAATAAAGAAGCTAGTCAAGCTGTTTTTTTGATGTGAATTTTATGGATATTCATTGTATTGACGTTGTGCCTGTTTCTACGCGAAGCAGGCTTTTTTTATAGAAAGGGTAGAAATGAATGACGTTCTGTATTCGGGGGAAAATGAACAGAGTATAGAAAGTAGAATAAGAAGGATATGATATAATTGTTTTTTCATAGAATCAGATGACTTGGTCCTAATAAATAGATAGAAAGCGAGTTTGATACAAGTGATGATGAAGAAAGAAGGCCAGTATGTCCGGTTTAGTGAAGCGCCGGTTTGGGATTGGCAGAGAGCTTATTATGAACAGATGGGACTCGAAGCTTGGGAGAACCGCCAAGTGCCACAATATATTACGAGCAATCCCTTCATTGCAACCGCGTATGCGGAGATGATCTTTGGCTTTTTACAGGATCTGGCGATCAAAGGTGAACAGCATGAGATGGTAACCATTGTTGAACTTGGTGCAGGAGTAGGCAGATTGGCCCATCAGGTGTTGAACAAACTGTGTGCGTTGAATGAAATTGCGGGTACGGAGCTACCGCCTTTCCGTTATGTAATGACGGATCTGGCAATGGAGAATGTAATGGGGTGGAAAGAGCATCCGTCGATGCAAGCATACATAGAGCAGGGGATACTGGATTTTGCACGTTTCGATGCGATGCATGACACAGAGTTGAATCTAGTTATGTCCCAAAAAACGTTAAGGCAAGGGGATTTGAAGCAACCACTGCTTCTCATTGCCAATTATTTCTTTGATAGTATTCCGCAGGACTTGATTTACATTGGGGAAGGGAAAGTGTTTGAGTGTGATCTACTTGTTGAACTTCCACAGCATGTAGCGGAACAGAAACCTGCCGATATTTTGGAAAATATGACATTGCAATATAACTATCGTCCCGCACCCGAGTATATGGAAGAGACCTACCCATACTCCGAATTGATCTCGCTGTACCGAGCCGAGCTGGAAGATTCGCATATTCTGCTTCCCTCCACAGGACTAGGCTGTCTGGAGCGATTAAGCAAGCTTTCCCGGTCAGGTTATGTGTTAATTACGGCGGATAAAGGGGATCATCGGCTGGAGTATTGGAAATATGCGGAGCCGCCTGAATTTGCGTTTCATGGCAGTTTTTCGTTGTCGGCCAATTATCATGCGATAAAGGTTGTACTGGAACAGCAAGGTGCCTCCACGTATTTTACGGCACATCATTATAAGGATCTGAACGTTGGCATGATTTTAATGTTGGATGAGCCAATCCGTTATGTGAATACAAGGCTGGCCTATCATCGCTTTGTAGAGCGATTTGGTCCAGACGATTTCTTTAGTTTAAAAGAATGGGCAGACCTGAAGGTGGAGCAGATGGATCTGAGACAGCTTCTGGCTTTCTGGCGTTTGGGGAACTACGATGCCGAGTTTCTGCTGGTTGCATCCGCTCAATTCCATAATCTTTTGCCTGATGCAAGCGACGAGGAAATGCTCGATCTGCAAGCTGGAATCCGGATGATGTGGTCGTCATACTATGCCATGGAACATCAAGCTCAGGCGGCCTTTCTATCGGGCCAGCTATTATTAGAGATGTTCATGTACGAAGAGGCCAAAATGTTCCTGGAGAAATCACTGACTGCTGACCCGAATACGCAGCAAGCTGCAGTATTGTATGATCTCGCTGTGTGTTGTTATGAGTTAGAACTGGAACAGGAAGCCCGTATTTACGCTCTCCGTGTACTTGAAATAGATCCTGACCATGAAGAGGCTAAGGCACTTCTGGACGGTTTGGAGTGATTTCCGGTTCACAAACAACCTGCTATATTGGTGAAATCCGTTAAAATGAAACACTTTTCTATTTTTTGCGTATTACTAAAAGGAATTAATTTGAATTTTAAGTAATGATTAGAGGGAGGAGGGGGAGCGATGAAAAAAGGTCTAACTATTTTGTTATTTCCGTTTTTATGGCTTGTAGGGGCTCTTAGCATTCTCAGTGGAAATAGCAACAGCATGAGTGATCTGATCTCACTTAAAAAAGATATGGAGCGGGATTCCAGTTATGATGGGCAAGCCATGTTTAACCAGATTGAAGGCATTAAAAGCTAGTTACATAAGATGATAAGGACCATAGGGCAAGTCATACCTGAACCAATGGGGATTTGGCTTTTGTTCTAGAGTCAACGCACTGGCCCCGCAGGAAATCTCGTTATAATTGACAATAATGCACTCCCAAGGATTGGGCCATGAGACTTGGACATTCGCCCGGTCACTTGAGGGAAATATGCATATGTTATGGCATACCTTGAAATTCAAAGGAGGCCAATCAAATGAGTTATGTTGGATACGGTTGTGGCAATGTTGGTGGATTTGGCGGAGCGTGGACTTCGACTAGCGCAATCCTCGTTCTCTTCATTTTGCTTGTCATCATCACAAAATCGTTCTGGCTGTAAGATAACGGTCAGGCGCGCATGCACCAGCTCCACCAAGACTTTGGTGGGGCTTTGCTCTTGTTTTACAGCCCAATATGACATGAATGACATTTGACAACTGAAAACAATGTGCTTAAAATCACATAAAGAGACTACTAACAGAGATTGAAGGGATTGCAATGCCTTTTATACGATTTAAAGGATTCACGGGTTCTAAATTAGAGGAAGTTGTGCCTCAAATTACCGAACAAATGGCCTTAATTACTCATATTCCGCAGGAACGAATGAAAGCAGAACGTCATGATGTACAAGCCTTAACACCATCCCCGGCGTCCATAGAGATTTTGATGTTTCAGCGTGATCAGGAGATACATGATCGAATTGCATCGTCCATGCAGTCTATTTTAGAGAAGGCTGAATTGCCGGATGTGCATATTTTTTTCAATATATTATCCCCCCATTTGTATTATAAGAAAGGCAAGCCGCTAACAGATTACCGATTGGATTAGACGGCGGTTAAGATGTGGGAAGTTCAGGATACAGTTCGGAAAAAGAAAAACGAAAAAGCTGCTTGGAGAGAAGCAGCCTAGTAGCCCCTAAGACGAGCAATTTTGACTATGCGCGTCTTTTTTTATTTATGCAAGGGTCGTCTGGTATTCAGACTTATTGAAGTACTAGAGAGTCTATGAGTTAATTGATGAACGGTCACGATCAGAGCGAGTGTAGCTAGTGAAAGGGCCGCAGCCCCCCAAAGTACCTGTGCTCGCCCTAAATATAGGATCGCGATTATCGTCATGACGAGTCCAATGCCAGCTACCGTATAATTTGAAAATGAGAGCAGGCTGCTCGCTTTAGCGATATCTTCGCCTTCCACCAGTCGTGGCTGCAGTTTCTCTAGAACCAGTGCTTCCCAGCGGATGACTACCGAAAGAATTACAGCACCGATAAACATAGGCGTACTATGTAATTTCAGGTGGGGCAAAGAGGATGCAATCCCGATGAGCAACAATGCTTTCGACAAAGGAATACCGATCAGGAGTTTCGTAAATGTACAGCGTTTCATCACCATAGGGAATGTGTATTTTGCTGCTACATGGGCTAGCAGGTAGACAAACAGGAGCAGCATTGCATATCCAATCCATTCCGTTTGTCTGTATATCAGGCAGGTCAAGGTTGTGATTGAGATCACTTGTATAAGTGAGAGCAGTGTTCTGGCAGCCCAGAATGGATAAAATGCGATGTTCATACCAATGTGTCCTTTCTGCAACGATACATCTATATCATATATCTTACGGCGCACGCTGCAGTAACACCACAAACAAAGTTATCATATTCCCGTCAGTGCGATACAAAAGACCAGCTACGCAGGGAGGCAACGGGTCTTTATACAAGTGTATTGTTGTATTATGCCATAGCAAGAGTAAAAGCAGTAAGCAGCATAAACAGACTAGACATTCGCACCATAGTCATGTAAGATTTGCTGGGTTCCGTCTCACCTTGTACAATCCAGCCATAACGAAGATACCAGCCAAACTTGGGGAAACATAGATTGATGATACACAACACCATAAATATAAAAAAGAGAGTTTTCATCGTCGATCTTCCTTCCTCGTCAACCATTAACGGCCCCGCCTTTAAGGTCTGCGCCTGGAAAAAATGTAGACAATCAGCATACGGACGATGATGAATAAACTTTATCTGTGTATTTCTGAGAATAGGCAGGTAATTGTGAATGGATAAAGATTGATATGATTAAGAACTATTACCCAAGAACTACATTGTTTGAATAACTGTGGTACAATAAAATAGATTGTTTAATATCAACACATACCATCTGGAGTTAAGGATGTGAGATGGAGGAGACACAGGCATGAGTTTATATAATCAACTTCCCATGCAATGGGAATTTATTATCTCGAAATTAAAATCCTCCGTTACGGTAGTTGACGCTACCTCGCCTGAGCTTCCGCTCATGTATGTTAACGACCATTTTACCTGGTTAACCGGCTATGCGTACGAAGAGTCGATCGGACGGAATTGCCGATTTCTACAGGGGACAGATACAGATCCCGAAACCGTTTCACGTATTCGGGAGGCAATAAGTAAACAACAATCCATTAAGGTTGACATTTTAAACTATACCAAAAGTGGTCAGAAATTCTGGAATGAGCTGAATATCGATCCCATTTTCAATGAATCCGGTGAATGTATTTATTTTGTCGGTATTCAATATGACATCTCTGAACGGAAATATGCGGAGCAGCAGCTGAAGACGGCAGCGTCTATGACTGAGAAAACAAGCAGAGGGCAGCTGGAATTCATCGGCAAGTTGAATCATGAGCTTCGTACACCGTTAAACGGCATCATGGGCATGATCGAGCTTGCGGGAATGGGCACTGTTACCGAAGAGCAAAAAGAATATCTGGATCTGGCACGTCAATCCGGAGAGGCGCTTCTGAACATCGTAAACAACAGTCTGGATATGGCAAAAATTGGCAGAGGCAAAATGGGAGTGGAGCATATTGAATTCCAGCCATTGAAGCTGATTCAGCAAATTGTGAAGACGCATGAGCTGGCAGCCATGAATAAACAAATTCGATTCGTTTGCCATGCTGATTTGAGCATTCCTGACGTGCTGTGGGGCGACCCATTGAGGCTACGGCAGGTGCTGGATAATTTGCTGAGCAATGCCATTAAGTTTACAGAGCAAGGAGAAGTGCAGCTTCTCGTGGACGTAAGGGAACAATCACATGAGGAGACGATGTTGACTTTCTCTGTACGGGATACGGGCATCGGAATTCCGTCTCATCAGATCGGCCAATTGTTTGATGCTTTTACGCAATCCGATATCTCCCATGCAAGAAGGTTCGGCGGAAGTGGACTTGGATTAACCATCTGCAAAGATCTGTTGGAATTAATGAACGGCAGTATTAATGTAGATAGTGCTGAAGGAAAAGGAACAGAGTTTCAAGTGACCGTGCCTTTTGGAAGTGCGCAGAGTGTTTATAACACAGGATAAGATATGCAGGGAGCGGCCGGATGAATCCGGCTGTTTTTTTATGTTGAATATTGTTGTGGAATGGATTGTTTTACGAACTGGCGTTCTGTTATAATGCTAGGGATGTTAGTGTTATATGGGGGAGGCACATCATGAGTAAGAGACGCAGCAGAAGAAGCAATAGAGGAAGCCGGGGGTTCAAAAGTAAAATACTGACGTTAGTGGGCATGGTCGTGATTGCTGTGTACGCCTTGGCTGGAGGAGAGTGGCCGCTGGACATCCCGTCTCCGTTCAAAACAACCGACAAGAGTGTAGATCATACGATCACTTTTCCGGCAGAGCGGTATCCCGAAACAGCAAACCATATCCGAAAGGCCATCCAAGCGGGACATTCCGATGTCTGTACGATCGACCGTAAAGGTGCTGAGGGGAACAGGGAACTGTCACTGAAAGGTGTACCGGTCAAAAAAGGCAAGGATCGGGATGAGTGGCCTATGGCAATGTGTGCAGAAGGCGGTAAGGGTGCGGATATCCAGTATATTACGCCAAAGGATAACCGCGGTGCAGGCTCATGGGTAGGCAATCAACTAAGTACATATCCGGATGGTACGCGTGTTAAATTTGTTGTGAAGTAGTCCAGTACACCAGTACATGTTGCAGCAATGGAAGGATTCAGAGTGTTTTTCGACTAGGAGAAATATAAAAAATGGCATCATAAGAAAAACCAGACGTTGGAGGCGTCTGGTTTTTAAATATAAGTTGGCTGTAGTAGAACATTAAAATTTCTCGTCTACAGTTTATCTTTATCTATTAGCTCGTGTTTAAGTTCTCTTGTAATGAGAGCAACTGAAATGAATATGCTTGCGGACAACTATCTAAACGAGTTGCATCGTGCCCAGATGGTGAGAGCGAAGGGTTAACAGGCGAGTGACATGTTCGACTTCATCAAACGGAATCCACACATTTCCCTGTACAGTTCGTAAGGAGAGAATAGAGCTGTCTGCTGAGCGCTCTGGGAAACCAGTTACGGTCTGCCCGCTTGTATTCCGAACCATAATCTGTTGATTGCGCCGAATGGCAATTTCTACCTCTTTTTTCATAAGTCATTGCTCCTGATTTATAAGATGTTCATCGTTATGTCGATAATTTCAATGGTTAATTTGTCTTCTTTATCTAGTCTATCAGAACTAGGCATAGATTTCCAGTAGAGAAATGATCAAACTGTTCTGGGTGAATTGACTTAGCGAGTGGAAATACGTTACTGAACATAAGCTACAGGGTTATATAAGGTATGAGGAAGAGGAGGGGAACTGATGACGAAACTGTTTGTAGGGCTTGCTCGTTCGGAGCACGAAGCGATTATTATGTTGAATGCCGTAAAGAAGGAAGGTATTGAGAATCAATATTTGGGGGCGGTAGCCAAAGAGCAGCTAAATTTGGAGATGATCAGCGAGAAGACAGGGTTGCCCAAACCGCTAAAGGGTGCTGGAACAGATGGCGCGTTTGGAGCGCTGAAAGGCATATTAGCCGGGCTGGGAAAACGAATGGATCAGACCGCCTCCATCGGGAAAGCGGTGCGAAGATTAGCTGGCAATGAGATCGGAAGTGAGACGGATGATCTGGTCTTAACGCTGACTGAAGCAGGCATTCCGGAAGAAGATGCATGTCATTATGAGGACTGGCTACTGCAAGGTCATATTTTAGTTTTTGTAGAGTGCAGTGAGGAGCAGGTTGGTCGTGTGAAGCCTATTTTGCTTTTTTAGTTTAATTTAAGGCTGATTTTAGGTTCCTTTAATGTTGGGGAGGTATTCTTATCTCACACCTCCCTTAATATAGATGGTTTATCGGAAGTCCGGGACCGCAACTCGGACTTTCTAGGCACTGTGAGCTGGCGCTTGCAGTGCCTGTTTCATTTTTTTTAGGAAAAAAGGTTGCATTATTAATTTATTCATGGTAAGATATTTCTTGTCGCCAAGAAAATATTACATACGCCGGGGTGGCGGAATTGGCAGACGCACAGGACTTAAAATCCTGCGGTAGGTGACTACCGTACCGGTTCGATCCCGGTCCTCGGCATCCTTAGAATAAGGGTTTCAGCTCGTTAGAGCTGGAACCCTTATTTTTTGTGTGGGTTCGGTAGCATCGAATCCACTTTTTGTGTAAAGTGGATGTATACGTTGAACTCACTATAATGATTGAACTGTTTTTATTGTATAAGGTCAGGTTGCCAAATATTACGTAATATTACTCACCTTGCTTATCGATGGAGAGACTCCACACGTAAAAAATAATCTTACAATGTTATTCACTATGGAAGTTGTTTCATGTTCTGGGTCTGTTTTTTAACATCGTTTATATACTTCTATTCCACAACTGAAATATTCATGCCCATATAAAGAAGACTTATTATTGCATTCAGCTTCATTTTTTTTGGATTCATAGAGATTCAAAGAATTACATAGAAAAAATAGTATAGACCACTAAGCTTGACCATGCAAAAAGATGATTGCAGCTTCAGTTACTATGCCCATTGAAAGAATATTGCACAATCGTAATAATAGAGGGGGAAATTAATATTGACTATTTTTTTGTACAAAATAGATCGTGTGAGAGGCTTTTTTAGAGCATATAGCACGATTCAAGAGTATTCAAAACGGCGATGGCCAGTAAATGTTGGTGATACTATACTGTTTGCTTATGGAAGTGGTGATGAACTTCAATTTCTCGGAACATCTAATATTATAGATTGCAAGGTGGAAGTGCAAGAACAACAAACGATAAACGAAGAAACTGAGCGTTTATATCTAACCAAATTACAGCTAGATAAATTTGACTCACTCCCAGAAGATAGAACATTAGGAGCTTTTATGTTTAGTCTTGTCCGCGTATCAAACTTTAGCAAGCCTTTCTTGAACTTTCGTCATTTAGGACGAATCGAAGAGGAAGATTTAAAGACTTTAATTACTGGTACAGTAAATGTCAGAAGATCGTTGTATTTTGGGTTGCTTCGGCATATACCTTCTAATTGGAGGGCTTATCTAGAATATAGCTCAATGGCTGAGAAATCAGCTAAAGAACAGGGCATAAAGAATGATATTTTTCCAACAGATGAACTACTAGGTTTTTTAAACAAACTAGTATTTCAGCCACTAGAGATTGGTTCGGAAACGGAGCCAGTATTTAGGGAATCTTTGGCACGTATGGGACTAGAGAATACTC
The DNA here is from genome assembly GCF_003719335.1 of Paenibacillus amylolyticus. Lineage (GTDB taxonomy): Bacteria > Bacillota > Bacilli > Paenibacillales > Paenibacillaceae > Paenibacillus > Paenibacillus amylolyticus_D. The sequence goes on along the minus strand of NZ_RIAS01000001.1, from coordinate 402,308 downwards.
GTGTGGAAGCGAGAATGCCAGATTATAATAATGAAATGGATTTGGAAAGAGAAAGTCGGGGGGATAAATGGAGTATATCCGAACTAATTAGTCAAGCGCCAGATTTACTTCAAGAAATTAAACCTAACTGGAATATGATAAATGAGATGTTACAAAACGATACCGAGGAAAATAGTAATAATCGAAGAGGTGAAAATAAAAAATGGCGTCCCCACAAATGGTGAAAAACATTCAAAAGCTCTCAAAAGATTTAAGCAGAGTAATTAATTTATTGCCTCGTGAAGATCTATACACATCAGTTGCTAATCCAAACTACGCAGCAGATTATTTGTTTGAAATGAAGGTACTGTTTAGTCTCCTCGACCATATGACAAAGGGGGGATGGTCCGGGTCTGTAGAAAATCGACAAGGTCAAGGGAACATTGTCTTACCAAGGAAGCCGGGACTAAAACGTAACTTTAGCTATTTTATTCTTGAGAATAAGGTGACTAAAGAAAAGTGGCAGGTTGTTCATGGGACAAAAATAAAGGATCCGTTTGGTGAATTACGAGCACCTGATATCAGTTTGCAAGTTGGCAATGCAGGTGTTAATCCGACATATAGGGATATCAAAGCCATTTGGGATGCAAAGCTACGTGGGAAGGAAGATTCATTAACCAACAAAAGGATTAGTGATTCTGAGTATCAGAGTTTCGCTTGGCTAAGAGAGAATCTGCGTGTTCCTCGTCCCAATAGCGCGGATGATCCTTTAGCGGGATGGCCTCAAGCATTTGAGGTATCCGCTCTTATTACGAATGGTGATGGCCCTACTGAAAACGATCAAGTTTTGCTTAACAATGGAGTTAGTATAACACGCCATTTTCAGAATGCTACTACCCCGACACATCCTCGGAGGCAGCTACATAAGCCCCTCAGACCTAAAAAGATAGTTAGACTGGGAGGCATTAGTAAAATCAAGGTTTAATGTAGTCTGCAGTAAAATAAAAATGAGTTCCTAGGCGTTTACATAAAAAGAGTAGCAGTAAAAAGCTTTAATCAAGTCTGTCTGCAATTCTTTTCTTAACTTGACTACGTATCCAAATTCCAAAACATTAAGTGTACAGTAGACAAAAAAATTGTTTTAGTCTTCGAGTTTAAAGGGCTTATACTGGATCATTCCTTGATTTTAATTAGGCACTGATGAACTCTTTCAAGACTCAGAATCTTGCAGTTGGTGATCACGCCCACCTTAGGGTTCGATTTCGAACCTTGTCTTCTATAACAAGAGACTTCTTGGATAGCTCGAGAAGTCTCTTGTTGCTTTCATATAATTATATTGTTTAGGGCCTCTATTTTTGTCAGGATATCCTTAACAATTTGCCTTAGTGCTGTGAGTTAATCGAATTTAAATACATACTGCAATTATGTGAGGAGAAAGGACAATCTTCCTTTAGGGAGATTCCTAAGATGATATAACCATATGTGAAAATTGCGTTTCATCTACTTTAAGATTCCAATCTTGGTGAAATGAGTAATGATACCCCTTATCGCTTAGGTATAATCAGTTCCCTATTAGAAAAATATAACTCTAAGGATTGGCGGGGGATATCCTCTATCTGAAAATTTTATGGTTAAGTAATTATTTCCTTGGTTTATTTTGTATTTCTTCCCTTAAATAATATATAAAATTTTCTTGTGGAAAGATGGGAAATTATTTGTTGAGTATCTGATTTCTTTAATTTTTTTTCATTATACTTCTGATTCTTTCCCCCGCCTCGCAATTCATAAACATAACCCCCTTATAATACATATCAGAAAGTGGATTCGGCTGTCTTTTTATGAAGAGAGGTCACAATGGTGTATACTATCGATAGGCATATATTACCTTTCCCTTGCTGACGGATGAAGTTCCTATAAGATACATTACACGACCATCGGAGTGCCAGTGTAATTTTCACATTTGAACGAATGTCCAGTCATCAACCAACACAACAATCCAATGGACGGAGGACTCAAAGTTTATGTTGAAACAGCTTAAGCCATATAAGGTATTACAGGAGCGTAGAATTGAAGAACTGAAATCCGATGCGTACCTGCTGGAACATCAAAAATCGGGTGCTCATATCGTACTGTTGTCCAATAGTGATGATAACAAGGTGTTCAACATCGGTTTTCGCACACCTCCCGAAGATGATACAGGGGTAGCTCATATCCTGGAACACTCCGTGCTCTGCGGCTCGAAAAAGTTCCCGGCTAAAGATTCCTTTGTGGAGCTGCTCAAAGGTTCACTCAATACTTTCCTCAACGCGATGACGTATCCTGATAAAACCGTCTACCCCGTTGCGAGTCGCAACGATCATGACTTCCATAACTTGATGGATGTGTATCTGGATGCGGTATTAAATACGAATATTTATAAGAATGAAAAAATATTTTTGCAGGAAGGTTGGAATTACAACCTGACTTCTGCGGATGACGAACTGACATACAACGGCGTGGTGTATAACGAGATGAAGGGTGCCTTTTCTTCGCCCGAACGGTTGGTTCGACGTGAGGTGCTGAATTCTCTTTTCCCGGAGACGACGTATTCTTGTGAGTCTGGAGGCTTCCCGGAGGCGATTCTGGATCTGACTTATGAAGGACTGCTTGATTTCCACAAACGTTACTATCATCCGTCTAACAGTTACATCTATCTGTACGGGGATATGGATATGGAAGAGAAACTGCAATGGCTCGATGAACATTACCTGAGCAACTATGATCGGATCGTGATTGACTCCGAGATTAAATTGCAACCTGCTTTCCCGAAACGGGTAGATACGGTGAAATCGTACGCCGCGGGCAGCACAGAATCCGAAGTAGACAACAGCTTTCTGACCTATAACGCGGTGATTGGCACAAGTCTGGACAAGGAACTGAACATTGCTTTTCAAATTTTGTTATATGCACTGCTCAATGCGCCTGGAGCTGTTCTCAAGCAAGCCTTGCTGGATAAAGGCATCGCGAAGGATGTCTACGGCTCTTATGATGATAGCTTGTATCAGCCTGTGTTCACGGTGGGACTGAAGAAGAGCAACTTGTCCAGCAAGGACGATTTCCTCGGGACGATCAAGGAAGTGCTGGAGCGTGTTGTGAAAGAAGGCTTCGACCCGAAAGCATTGCTTGCCGGCATCAATTCTTATGAGTTTAACCACCGGGAAGCGGACTTTGGCCGCATGCCGAAAGGATTGATCTACGGACTCTCTTCCCTCCAAAGCTGGCTGTATGATAAGGAAGCGCCTTTCACGTATTTTGAGGCGAATGATGTATTTGCAGAACTTCGGTCCAAAATGAAAGATGGTTATTTCGAACAGCTGATTGAGAAGTATTTATTACAAAATACACACACATCATTTGTTGCGCTCACACCGGACAAAGGCTTGAACGCACGCAAGGAAGAGGCGCTGAAGGAGCGGCTGAAGTCGGTGCAGGCTGGACTTAGTCCAGAAGAGGTGCAGGATATGATTAAGCGCACCGAAGCGCTTGCCGAGTACCAGAATACCCCTTCCACCAAGGAACAGCAGCAAGTCATCCCGACGTTGTCCATTGAGGATATTGATACGAAGGCGTCTAAACTGTACCAAACGCTGAACAATGTGGATGGAACAACGATTTTGCATCACAACTTGTATACGAATGGCATCGGGTATCTGAGACTGTTGTTTGATATCAAGGAAGTACCGCGCCGTTTGTTGCCTTATGTGGGATTGCTCAAAAATGTACTTGGTTACGTGGACACACAAAATTATTTGTTTAACGAGTTATCGAATGAAATTCATATCCATTCTGGCGGAATCAACAGCGGGGTTGGTTCCTATGCGAATGCACACCAGCATGATGATTTCAAAGCAACATATGAGTTTAACGCAAAAGTGCTTTACGACAAACTGGGATTTGCTTTTGATATGATCAAGGAGATCGTGTTTACGTCCCGTTTTGACAACACAAAGCGACTTTTCGAGATTATTTCTCAGGTCAAAGGTAATTTGCAACGCAATCTGATCAACAGTGGTCATTCCGCAGGGATCGCTAGATCGTCCTCGAAACATTCGGCCGTTGCTGATTTCCGGGAGGCGGTTAGCGGGATAGCTTATTACCAGTGGCTTGAGGATTTACAGGCGAACTTTGATGCGAAAAAAGAAGAGCTGTCCTCCAGCCTGCAAGAGCTGATGGGTTACATTTTCAGACCGGAGAACTTGCTTGTCAGCTACACGGCAGACGATAAAGGATACGAAGGTCTGGAAGAGCAGGTGTCCGCTCTGAAAGCCAAGCTGTTCACACATGAAGTGGCGAAGGAAGCTTTTACGTTTACGCCTGCGACACATAACGAAGGTTTCCGTTCTCCATCCGAAGTTCAGTATGTGGTGCAAACCGGGAATTATATTGACAAAGGGTACACCTATACGGGCTCATTGCGTGTACTACAAGGTATCTTGTCACTGGATTATCTGTGGAACAATATCCGTGCCAAAGGTGGCGCTTACGGCTGTATGTCCGGGTTCAGACGGAATGGAGACAGTTATTTGGCTTCCTACCGTGACCCGAATCTGGATAAAACCTACAAAGTATACGAGGAGATTCCGCAGTATCTGAACGATTTCCGTGCCGACGAACGGGAGATGACTCGTTATATCATAGGTGCGATTCAGGATCTGGATGCGCCAAGAACGCCTTACAGTGAAGGTGCATTCTCGCTCGAATGTTATCTGTCTAATGTGACGGAAGCTGATCTGCAGCAGGAGCGCGATGAGGTGCTTGGTACGAAAGAGAGCGATATTATCGGGTTTGCCGGATTTGTCTCTGCCATTCTGGAGCAACAGCATCGATGCGTTATTGGAAATGAGCACAAGATTGAGGAGCAGAAGCAACAGTTTGATGAAACGTTGGATCTGATTAAACATTAAGGAGCGGTAACCCAGGTTGCGGCTGTGAAAAGAAAGATTCAATAAACATCTGTAGAAAAAAAGAAGAGACACTTGCATGGGCTGGTAAGTAAAACAGCTTGGCAAGTGTCTTTTTTATCTTATTCGGGTCTCTGTTTAAGTTACCGCAAGCATGTTGTAAATTTTAAGCGTGCGCAAATCCTCTTTGGATATTTTCAACTCGTTGTAAAGCTCTGGCGTTTCCGGCAGTGGTGTGCGGGAGAAAAGCATTTTCAGCGCAATGGGCATAAACGGTCTGAATGAAACTCCCGCCATGAGTCCCCATTTTTTCTCCGATTCCTGGAATGATGCCAAAATATTAATATACAAATTCTCCAGTGGGGTAGCCTGATTTTTCAAAATGAGTGTAGTCAGCGTATCGTAATGCTCGGTGTGGCCCCAGTACATATTTTCACATTCCTGATAATTGTCAAAATCCTTCACATTCATATACATCACCGTACGATAGCGGTTGGCGTCCGATTGAGCCATCATGTCAATCACGCAACGAATGAGACTATTGTTCCTGCCGTCGTAGAAGTACGAATAGAAGCGGGTGGAGTTTTTGAAAAAGCTGGACTGAACCGTGTTCATCAGCGGAGAAGCGTGCCTCGGTTCTTTGTAAAGCAACTGCTCCACCTGAATGTTCAGCGCATCTGCAATCTGGTGTAGTGTAACGAGATCCAGCGTAATATCACCGCTCTCATATTTGGAAAGAGTACCTTTACTCTTGAAAATCTGGTCTGCCAGTTGTTGTACGGTGAGCCCGCGCCATTTGCGGAAGTTTCTTATTTTTTTGCCCACTTCCTGGTTGATGTTGTTCATTGGGGTGCTCCTTATCCAGTTGAATGATTATAAGTGTTTCCTGAGAATAGACAAATAAGCTGAAAGTCTTTCTTAAAAGCCAAAGCCTATCAGAAATATATCACTTTTTCAGTAAAAAACCTATTCTAAGGAAACATGAACAGTGATTTGTTTCTTCTGAGTAGATTCTCTTGCATTTGATGCAACTCCGGCGGCATGGAACAATAGGGTCAGAGGCAATGTACCGATGATGCTAAAACGAGAAGACAGAGGAGCTAATCCCCATGACCAAGATGACCAAGATAAACACATCCTATAATTTTGATGAGATCATTGACCGTACCGGAACCAACGCCATGAATACAGATGGTTTCCGTCAATATATTTTTAACGCAACGAGTGAGATGGAATTTCCTTTCGAGGATGAAGAGTTCATCCGCATGTGGATTGCCGATATGGAGTTTGCCACACCTCCCGAGATTTTGGATGCCGTGAGAGAACGCCTGGATCGCCGCATTATGGGGTACTCTCAAGTTTTTGACCCGGCTTATTACGAGGCGGTTGCGAGCTGGATGGAACGATATTATGACTGGTCTTTCCCGAAGGAGCATCTGGAGACATCTGGTGGTATTATTCCTGCGCTGTATGAACTGGTGGAGTATATCTGCAAGCCGGACGAAAAGGTACTGATCCTGACGCCGTCCTATGGATTTTTCAAATCGGCAGCAGACCATAACCGGCTTGAGCTGGTGTGTTCGGACATGTTAAATGAACAGGGGCACTATACGATTGATTTTGACGATTTTGAAGCAAAAGCCAGAGACGAGAAAGTTCGGGTATGCATTTTCTGTAATCCGCATAATCCATCTGGACGCATCTGGAGCGCGGAGGAACTGAAGCGAGTAGGCGAAATCTGTTTAAATAATGAGATATGGATCATATCAGATGAAATTCATTGTGACCTTCTTCGTACGGGAAAAACACATACTCCACTCGCCAAACTGTTTCCGGATACCGACCGAATTATAACTTGTATGTCTCCCAGCAAAACGTTTAATATGGCGGGTCTGATGTTCTCCAACGTCATCATTCCGAATAAGGCATTAAGGGAAATCTGGCAGGCACGTCATTACGGCTTCAAAAATCCGCTAAGTATTGCGGCAACCCAAGCAGCTTATGAACATGGCGATGAATGGCTGAAACAGTTAAAGCTTTACCTGGATGATAATTTTGCGTATGTTGATGATTTTTTAAACACACATCTGCCGCTTGCTGTTTTCCACGTTCCTGACGCCACATACCTTGCCTGGATTGATATTTCGCCATATGCACCGAAGAATGTCAGCCTGCCTCTGTTCTTTGCGGAGCAAGCAGGCGTATTGTTGGAGGATGGGGGAATGTTTGTGGCAAACGGCGAAGGCTGCATTCGGTTAAATCTGGCTTGTCCTCGTTCTGTCCTGAAGGAAGGCTTGAGTAGGATTAGTCGGGTGCTGGTGGACCAAAAGATGGAACAAAAACAGGCGAAAGAGTTGCCCGTACACGTATAGCTTCGCCAGGTTTTACGATGAATTGTCCGTATGAAGTGTAATCTTATGCATCTGACCATTGAATCTGCGTTGTATCAGAATCATACTGGAATGCATCAAAAACACATTCAAGCTGACTTATACGGAAACACGGGTATATACAGATGAATATGAAAGGGGCGGAGCAGGGCGTAATCTGTTTCGTCCCTTTTTGAGTGTTTCTTTTGTTTATCTGAACGGTTTCCTTTCTCTTCGTCGCACACTTCTGGTCTGTCGACTACGGTTATGTTAAAATGATGGATAGTCTATGAGTCGCTGGATATGTGACTCTTGCAGGGAAGAGCCCTTCCAAACGGGCTGTACGGATATGTATTCATCAGGGGAAAGGAGCCTAAATATTATGTTTGGAAATGATTGGGACGAGGTGTTACAGCAGGAGACGGAAGCGGAGTATTTCAACAACATTCGTTATGCGCTCGCTGCCGAATATAAAACACAGACCGTCTACCCGCCCAAGGAAGATTTGTTCTCTGCCTTGAAGCTGACCCCGTATCATCGGGTGAAAGCCGTTATAATTGGTCAAGATCCTTATCACGGGGCGGGCCAGGCGCATGGATTAAGTTTCTCGGTCAGACCCGGGGTGCGCGTACCGCCTTCACTGAAAAATATATATAAGGAACTTCAGGCCGATCTGGGTGTGCCTGTTCCAAAGCATGGTTCACTTATTCATTGGGCAGAGCAAGGTGTGCTGCTGCTAAATGCAGTTCTGACGGTTCGGGAGAGTCAGCCGAATTCTCATCAGGCCTTGGGCTGGCAGACATTCACGGATGCCGTCATTCGTGAGCTGAATGAACGCGATGAGCCTATGGTGTTCATGCTATGGGGAAGTCACGCTCAGAAGAAGGGTGCTTTTATTAATAGAGACAAACATCTGGTGCTGGAATCAACACATCCGAGCCCTTTAGCTGCACATCGCGGATTTCTTGGCAGTCGGCCTTTTTCCAAAGCCAATGAATTTCTCGTCTCCAAAGGTATTAAACCGATCGATTGGACAATACCTGAAAACTAGATAGATTGGAGGCGAGCACATTGCGACATTGGATTGGACGAAAAGTAGCAGTATACCGGGCAACAGGAATTCGCGAGCCTCTGAAGGGAACGCTGGTAGAGTGGGATGAAGAAACGGAATGTGTTCGAATCGGACCGAAACGGATAAAAGTATCGTTTGACAATATAGCAATGATCAAACCTCTTCCGGACGAAAGCCTGCCTCTGAAGAAAGCACGTTCTGAAGTGCACAAGATCGGATATGTGATGAAAAAAGCAGTCCAGTTTGAAAACGCGATTTATTTCAAGTCAAAGATTATGATTTGGCGGCGTGCCAAAATTGTAGCGTTATCGACCACGATTGTAAGACATGACGAAGATCAGGTCGAGCTTGAAGACGGCCGTCTGCTTCGCAAGGACAAGCACATGTTTGTGGTACGTTCGCGGCGTGGCATACGATAGTCTGGTTCAAATTTAATATGGTTTTCATACTGCGATCATACAGCATTAATGTTTCGACCTTATAGTAGGTAGTAACAACCCCTTCTAAATTAATGTGTATGGATTTGGGAACCCGGCCGGCTGCAAACGGCCGGGTATTTTTTTCTCTTTTTTAGCGGGAGGCGTATGAAAGCAACATGAAGCAACAAAGGAATAAATGATTTTTAAACTTCGTATAACGTTGTGCATGTGTTCTGTTAACGTGCTGTAACATAGCAATGACATTTGTGCTGTATACTAAAGAGATAGATCTCAAAAAGGAGTGAAACCACTTGAAACGGATATGTGTTTTTGCAGGGTCTAACCCGGGAAGTCATCCCGATTATATTAAACACGCTACCCTTTTGGGGGAACAGATTGCAAGCAGCGGATATGCTCTGGTCTATGGCGGCTCTTGTATGGGTTTGATGGGGGCAGTCGCGGATGCGGCTCTGGCGGCAGGCGGAGAAGTGATCGGTGTTATGCCAACAGGTTTATTCCGGGGTGAGGTGGTTCACGGCGGGCTTACTCAACTGATTGAAGTGGGAACGATGCATGAACGGAAGGCAACGATGGCACAGTTATCCGATGGATTTATCGCACTTCCGGGCGGTATGGGCACGTTCGAAGAATTGTTCGAGGTACTGTGCTGGGCACAGATCGGCATTCATCGCAAACCTGTTGGCCTCTTGAATGTGAACGGTTATTATGAACCACTTATGAAAATGGTGGAGCACAGTGTGCATGAGGGCTTCTCCAATACATCACATCTCAGTTTGTGGAGTCTTGAGTCTGATCCGGCTGAACTGCTTGCTCAGATGGCCGCCTACATCCCCAAGGAATTAACACAGAAATGGTCTGAACTCAGCGGAAAGTAATGGCCAAAGAAATTGAAAGTCGTAACCTGCTGCTTCAAGAGAAAAACTTCCTCATCTGCCCAAGCAAATAATGCTTGCGGACATAGTCTATAGTGTACTTTGATGAAGAGGGGAGTGTCACTCATGAGCGATCTCAAAGGAGCAGGTTACGGCTACTGTGGAGGTTTCGGTGGTGGTGTATGGACATCAACAGGCGCAATCCTGGTGTTGTTTATCCTGCTGGTTATCATCTCCCGCACGTTCGTACTGTAATTCAGACCATTCTATAACAGATGCATGCTGACTCACGGCATCATTTGAAGAAAATGGCCTTTCCAAAGAGATGCCGGCGGCTGTCGGTGTCTCAGGGGAACGGTTTTTTTAATTTTACCTAAAAAAAGACCTCCATCCCATAACAATGAGATAGAGCTATCTATTGGAAACTATACGACGATTTCCGTAGTATCGCTGGGCAGAAGAAGTGTTTTCCAGGCAATGTATAGTCCAATAGCGGAAGCAATCAGTGCAAGGATAGCCGCAACAAAGGCCAGTTTATCCAGTCTATTTTGTTTGGGTTCGATAACACTGGACTGATTACTTGTTCTGTCAGGTAAAGAGAGTCCTCGAACAGAAGCCCGCGGAATCGTTTGTCGTGATCCGGGAGGTCTTTGCGTGCTGATTTTCGATCCGGGTTCTGATCTATTCTTCGCTGAATGATGCGATGAGCACTTTTGGGCAGAGCAAGATCTGGAAGAGATCGAGTGCTTCCTTGTTCGTGATTTCAACGGTTTCAAAGGGCAACCTCCTTACAGCGGAGTGCAGTTGTCTACGACTGATATTATATTATGTTGGTTTTTAGATTGAGTTCGCAAAAATGAGTGAATCCCCAGCCCTTTAAATGTTAGACCCGTGCTGAATGAACAAGCCAGCATACAATTAAACGCTCTCTTAATACGTGTCTGACAAATGGTGTATATAGTGAAAGTTCATAGAATCCACTTTGAATGCAGGAGGGTCTGGATGGAACAACACTTGAAATTATTGCCCACCGAGGTGCATCTGCGGTATGGCCGGTTGGTGTTAATTCATGATGAAACTTTACAACGGACGGCGGGAAGCGAGGGCTGGGTTAAGGATTGCACCTTTGATACATTGCGGACTCTTGATGCTGGCTCCTGGTTCCACTCGGATTTTGCCGGAGAGGCTATTCCTTCACTTGAAATGTTGTTTAACCTAGTACAGGGCAAGAGAATCCTGCTTAATGTAGAGTTGAAAAATGGCATCGTGCCATACAAGGGGATGGAAGAGAAGGTCATCCAGGTCATTCGGGAATGGAACATGGAGCAACAGGTTGTCCTGTCCAGCTTCAATCATGCCTCTCTTGTTAAGTGTAAGCGCATTGCACCGGACATTCGTACTGCGCTTTTATACATGGAGAAGTTGTAACGTCCTTATGATTATGCGGCTAAACTGGAGGCCACGGGTCTTCATCCCTACAAGCTGGCTGTGGCTAAAGAGGAAGTAGCGGATGCTCTTGCACAAGGTATAGTCACCTATCCCTTTACCGTGAATGATCCCGTCGATATGGAGTTGATGATTAATATGGGAGTACAAGGCATTATTACCGATCTTCCAGATGTACTCGCTTCATTGATGACCGTTCGGACTCGCTCAGCGAATACTGGAATTCATTAGGATATGTAAGGCTATCGTATGAAAAGTTATCAAATGAGTGCCACACAGGAGCGATAAAGCTCTGTGTGGCCTTTTTTATGCATATTCATGCGGGAATATTCATATCTGCAAGAAAGTTGTCCTTTTTGTCCATTGCCAGACTGGAAGGATTCCCTTACAATAATCTATGGGAATGAGAATCAATATCAATAGAAGCGGTATTTTTGGAGAGGTGATTGTTATGTACATAAGGTTAATAAGCTTCACTCATAACACAGGTGGACAAGTATGAACTTGAACAGTTCTTCCACGCATTCAAATGAGGATTCGCCTACAGCAAAAATCCATACACGCCCATGGGCAGCCACTCTCATTCTCACAGGCGGTATTTTGTTGCTTGCTCTCGGCATGGCATTATCCATTTCATTTGGCGCTGCGGATATTCAACTCGGCGTGGTCTGGCAGGCGGTCTTTAACTTTAACCCTGACTTGACGCCTCATCAGATCATATGGGAGATTCGGTTACCGCGTATTCTGGGCGGAGCAATGGTTGGTGCTTGCTTCGCTGTGGCCGGTGCGATTATGCAAGGTATGACCCGGAACCCGCTTGCTGATTCGGGATTGCTTGGCCTGAACGCTGGCGCCGGATTTGCACTGGCGATCTGTTTTGCCTTTTTCCCCGGTTTGCCGTACATGTACATTATTATGTATTCCTTCTTAGGAGCAGGACTTGGCGTGTTGCTTGTGTATGGTTTCGGTGCGGCATCCCGATCAGGTCTGACGCCGCTGCGTCTCGTGCTGGCCGGGGCCGCGGTATCGGCTATGCTGTCTGCACTGAGTGAGGGGATCGCGCTCTACTTCAGAATCGGACAAGACTTGGCGTTCTGGACTGCCGGAGGAGTGGCCGGAACGAAGTGGTCTCAGCTTGAAGTGATGTTTCCTTGGGTGCTCGCTGCACTGATCGTTGGCATGATCATCTCGCGTTCAATTACGCTTCTCAGTCTTGGCGAGGAGATCGCGGTTGGATTGGGACAGCGTACCGGTCTGATCAAGCTTGTCGGTCTGATTGTAGTACTTATTCTGGCGGGTACTGCTGTATCTGTCGTGGGTGCAGTCGGATTTGTCGGTCTGATCATCCCCCACCTTACGCGGAAGCTGGTTGGGGTCGATTATCGCTGGATTATTCCTTGTTCTGCCGTGATGGGCAGCCTGTTGCTCGTATTTTCGGATCTGGCAGCACGTATGATTAACCCGCCTTACGAAACGCCGATTGGCGCATTGGTAGCCCTCATCGGGGTACCGTTCTTCCTGTATCTGGCGCGAAAAGAAAGGAGGACGCTGTAAGATGGGTTCCTCAACTATAGTTGGCGCAGAGCGCAAAAAGAAAACGAAAGGTATCGTTGTTCTTGTTGTGCTTGGTCTTTTGATTATTGCAGCTTTTATTATCAGTATGAATACCGGGTTTACCAAGCTTTCGCCACTGGAGGTTTTACGGACGTTGTTTGGCAGCGGTACACCGAAACAGGAGCTGATCCTGTTTGAATTCCGGTTGCCGCGTATCGTCATTGCCGTACTGATCGGAGCGGGTCTGGCGTTGTCCGGCTGTATTCTGCAAGGGGTATCGCGCAATGCGCTTGCTGATCCGGGAATTCTAGGTATTAATGCTGGAGCGGGGCTTATGGTGATGCTGTTTGTTTCCTTTTTCCCAACGACGACAGCAGCTCCGATCTTTCTGCTTCCAATTCTTGCTCTGATTGGAGCGAGCTTTGCAGCATTTCTAATCTATATCCTTTCCTACAAAAAAGGGGAGGGCATCTTGCCAACCCGTATGTTGCTCACGGGAATCGGGATCGCAGCCGGTATCAGTTCAGCTATGATCGTGTTAACGCTGCGGCTTAGTCCCGAAAAATATCAATTTGTGGCCACTTGGCTCGCAGGCAGCATTTGGGGTTCCAATTGGAAGTTTGTTTGGGCACTATTGCCATTTATCTTGGTATTTGTACCGCTTGTACTGGCGAAGGCACGTGTGCTGAACGTATTGAATCTTGGTGATCAGACAGCAAGTGGTCTCGGTGCTCCTGTAGAGCGTGAACGGATGATTTTGCTTGCTGCTGCAGCTGTTTTGGCGGGAGCCTGTGTTTCTGTAAGTGGCGGTATCGGTTTTGTTGGTTTGATCGGGCCTCATCTGGCGCGCCGTCTGGTTGGGCCAAAACATCAGTTTTTGCTGCCTGCTTCTGCACTGGTTGGGTCATTGCTCGTTCTGGTGGCTGATACGCTGGGACGTGTCATTTTGCAACCTTCGGAGATCCCAGCCGGGATTCTAGTAGCTATTCTGGGTGCACCATACTTCCTGTATCTTTTAAGCAGGACAAAATAGAAGGTAATCATCATCATATTGACGGAGGATTGCCGTAAGGGGGACTAGGTTCATGCTTCGTCGTTTTTTTGCCTATTATAGGCCGTACAAAAAGCTGTTCATTCTGGACTTTAGCTGTGCAATTCTGGTCGCATTGCTGGAGCTGGCTTTTCCGCTAGCTGTGAACCGGGTTGTGGATGATCTGTTACCAGGTGGACGCTGGGACTGGATTTTATGGGCGTGCCTTGCATTGCTGGGTATTTACCTGCTGAATTCATTCTTGAATTACGTAGTTACTTATTGGGGACATAAGCTAGGGATTAATATCGAAACGGATATGCGTAAAAATCTGTTCAACCATGTGCAGAAGTTATCCTTCCGATATTTTGACAATACGAAGACCGGACATCTCGTATCCCGTATGACAAATGATCTGATGGATATCGGTGAGATTGCCCACCATGGTCCCGAGGACGTATTTATTGCCGTGATGACGCTTGTGGGTGCATTTAGCATCATGATGAGCATTAACGGGAATCTGGCGATTCTGACATTTATCATTGTGCCGCTTATTATCTATCTATCTTTGTATTTCGGGAACAAAATGTCCAAAGCCTTCAGCCGAATGTTCGGGGATATTGCCGATTTTAACGCGCGTGTAGAAAACAATATTACGGGTATTCGCGTGGTTCAGGCTTTTGCCAATGAAGAGTATGAAAAAGCGCAATTCGCGGTAAACAACGGTCGTTTCCGTCAAACCAAGCTGGTCGCGTACAAAATTATGGCTTGGAACTCTTCGATCAGTTACGTGCTGATGAAGCTGGTATCGTTGTTTGTACTCGTATGCGGAACGTGGTTTGTGATTAACGGCAGCATGACCTATGGTGAGTTTATTGCCTTTATTATGTTGTCCAATGTATTCCTGACACCCATTCAGAAGATCAATTCGGTTATTGAGACTTATCCTAAAGGCATTGCAGGTTTCAAACGTTATACGGACCTGCTTGATATGGAGCCGGATGTCCAGGACCGCCCTAATGCTGTTCCGGTATCCCATCTACGTGGAGACATTCGTTACGAGCGAGTGACTTTCGGTTATTCGGATCAGGAGCCAGTCGTTCAGGGTATCGATCTCAGTGTTCGTGCCGGTGAAACCGTAGCTCTGGTCGGTCCGTCGGGGGCGGGGAAAACAACGCTCTGCAGTCTGCTGCCACGATTCTATGATGTGCTGGAAGGGCGCATCACGATTGATGGTCAGGATATTCAGCACATGACACTGGATTCCTTGCGCAGCCAGATCGGGATCGTGCAGCAGGATGTGTTCCTCTTCGATGGTACGATTCGGGAAAATATTGCGTACGGCAAGCTGGATGCATCGGAAGAAGAAATCTGGATGGCGGCTCGTCGGGCCCAGATGGAATCTTTGATTCTATCCATGCCGGAAGGGCTGGATACACTGATTGGCGAACGCGGCGTGAAGCTGTCTGGGGGACAGAAGCAACGGTTATCCATTGCTCGCATGTTCCTGAAAAATCCTCCGATTCTGATTCTGGATGAAGCGACGTCTGCACTCGACACCGAGACGGAAGCTGCAATCCAGCAATCCCTTGCGGAGCTGTCCGAAGGTCGCACCACACTGGTCATTGCCCACAGGCTGGCGACGATCAAAAACGCAGACCGCATCGTGGTCGTGGCCGAGCAAGGCATCACGGAGCAGGGACGTCATGAGGAACTGCTTGCTTCGGGCGGCATCTACAGCCGCCTGCACTATGCGCAGTTTGGTGCATAAGGCAGAGTCCGTTGCTTTGGCCTAAAGTTTAAGCCTAAACGCTAAGAAGTTTCGATTGAAGTGGCGTGGAAGTTTAACGTAATCAGGTTGGTGTTTAGAGTAATGTACAACGTATCGGATCAGGACGGTATACAGGTACAAGAGATTATGTTTGTGACAAAGTGCTAGGAATATAACAAGATAAAGCTGTAAAACGTTTGGGGATACGTAATACGTAGTACACTGGAGTTTAGAAATTAGCCATCGTCCATGACTTGGAAGGAGTCAGGGCGGTGGTCTTTTTTTTTAGAGGGGGAAAAGTACGATCACATACCACCGAAATGGGTAATGATGGGCAAAGCTATCGTTGGAGTGTATGATTGGTTCAACTGGTACATGATTAGGAACCTTCATGCATATCATCTGGTGAAAATGGAACGTTGGAGGGGAACGACATGTCAGATCTGGCTAAAATACTACTTACCTGTCTCGGTTTTATTTTGATTTTATCGTTGTTATTACTGGGGATTCGTAATTTGATGGGGAAAAATAAGGGCTATAGCTCCCGAAACTTGGTTGGCTGGTTTATGGGACTTTTTATCATCGGCGCTGTGCCGCTTACGTTTGCATTGTATACCTACATTACCGATGAACGTTTGGATGCCAACATCGGGTTAGGGCTTGCCATGCTGTTTGCTTGGGCATACTGTGCGCTGCTGTTGTGTGGTGTGGTGGGCGTGTGGGGAAGGTATTGGTGGCGTGGGAAAAGGAAGTGATGGATAGATCATTTGGAGTTGTTATGGATATGGTTAATTGTTCGTTCAAAACACTTCGTATTTTGAAGAAAGTTGCGAATTAAGGAAGGGCTCGCTTGAGTTTGATGTTCCAGAAATATTCACACCATTTTAAAGGAGCTTATAAACTAGATGATTAATCGGTATTCTTTAGTTGATGATGAGAGTGGTTTGACCATTGGAAAATCCTTGGATTTGGTTGGATTGACTGGAAACCTTATCGAAACCGTCGGTGATGAGGACTTTCATAAAATAACGTTAATTCATTTTCGATATAACGATGAGTTTGTAGCGTATTGTAAGGAGAAAAAGATTAGTATTAACAATATAGAGATCACTATTCTTGATCACGAAGAAAATCCGATAGGATCATATTATTTTGTACTCAGAGAATCTCGTTCATATGATCGACTTACAGAATTGGATGAAGTTTTAACACAGTTTGAACTGGTTGGGGATTTGTTCCCAGTGGCAACAGAAGAGAGTCTGTTCATTTGGAATATGCGAAGAAAACCTCTAACTAAAACGAACGAATGGGTGGGACTATCTCCAAAACAACAAATCGGATGGCTAGAAGTTGCCCGATTATATCGAGGCATCCGGCTTCATTCTCATGAGCGACAGAATGGCATATATCACATTGATGCGACTAACATAAAAGACTCCGCTTCTTTTTATTGTGCATTAGGTGAAGCTGTTAACGGTCCAGGGGGATACTATGGATTTAACTTGGATAGTTTGGCGGACTGCCTGTGTGGCGGATTTGGAGCTATAGCACCATTTGTGATTGTTCTTCAAAATATAGATCATGAATGGTGTTCAAATGAGGGGTATTTTCAACAGTTAAAAGAAGTGCTAGCGGATGGAAATGTAACGTTAGTCTATAGTTGATCTTATAAGAACCATAGGTGATCAATAATAGTTAGTACATAAACCTACAACCCGAACGGGGCAAGTGAATTGTTTCATCATTCAAAACGTCTAAGAGATTGAATTGTTCTTCAACATGGCTTCAACATTGGTATGATCAGAACTGTGATGGAGAATGGAGCATAGGCATGGTGTGAAAATTCCTGAGGAGGAATAATGGATGCATATCAGAACGATGTTACCTAAAGATAAATTTGATGTCGAATCTGTAGAGAAGCTTGCCAAACGGAGTAATGATGAACTGAGAGATATTTTACCCGAACTTATGGAGTGGTTGCAGGATGGGAATTGGCCGATTTCAAAGCCCGTTGAGGACTTACTTTTAAGATTCGGAGACGAATTGATTCCTCATATTCAATATTCATTTCAAACGAGAGACCCGCAGTGGGAGTATTTTATGCTGACTGGGCTAATCTCTCGATTACCTTTAGAATGTCTGCGTATGTTAAAACCTAATTTAGAAAGAATCATAGAATGTCCCACGGATAGCGAGATACTTGAGGAACTGGATGAAGTCATCGTACCTATGCTGAACCGGTTATAGTCGTGGGAAAAAAGCCCTCAGACCTTTACTGCATTCGAGCAGTAGAGTTTGAGGGCTTTTTTTCACATAGGCTAACTACAATTATAGGGAAATCAACCTGCTAAAAAATTGCATACATCCTGCTAACAATCACTGCAAGGGCGATCGAGATACGTTTTCTTAATCCGCAATATTCCCCGCCATTTTGAGACGACGAGCAATCTCCTTGAAGTCTTCGTGTGAGATGCCTGGCGCAAACTCTTCTTCCACCGCCGGAGCTTCCGGAATAGGAAAGCCTTGAGGGATGCCCTGAATGACTTCCAGAGGTTGTCCATCTTCGGGATGCGTGCCTTTCCAGATCTGGTCGATGGCATTGAAGTCTTTATCGCTGTAAGTGTACAGCTTGGTGTGAACGCCTTTTTCTTCGTATTTGCGAGCCTCGTTGAAGGCTTTGTTATCCAGAGAAGGGATCGGGATCAATTTGGTCACATTGACACCTGTCGCAATTTCAATGGCTTTAGCATAGGCCACCACGTGCACACCGCCGCGCACGAGCAGGAAACCGACAACTTCGCGGGCGGCAGGATGATCGGTCATTTCGTATACTTTCATCTTGTGCGTACGTGCCCCACATTCGAGGAAGAAATTATGCAACAAATCCTCGACCAGATTGCCACTGTTGAAGACATTGGCGCCTGTCCACGGATTGCCCATCGAATCAAAAGGCATCGCGCCTTGTGCGCCTGCCAGGAAATGATACGACAGTCTTGCATCCTTGACGGAACCCAGCGGTGTCTGATCAGGTTCTTTATATTCGGTTGATCCTCGGAGACAATGGTTAATCCCATGGGATACCAGCTCAACGTGTCCTAATTCTTCGGCCGTAATACTCATGACGAGGTCGTAGAATGGTTTTAGTTTTTCTTTGGAGCGAAAATTAAAGGATTGGTAGAGGTAGTTGTTCAGGGTAGACATTTCTCCAAATTTACCACCAAGCAATTCCTGTATGGCTGCTGCTGCATTGGGATCAGGCTTTTCGACGTTGGGAATTTCAATCAAAATTTCATCCAGACGTTTGAACATGCAGATATAACCTCCTCGAATATGGTGTGAAAATGGACTTGGGCGGACGTTGGATTCAGCTTGGTCAGTCAAGGCCCATTACACGGTCTATGGATTTTTTAAACAGATAAACTATGAAATGGGTCTAAAGGGGCATGTACTATCTGCTACGAATGTTTGAAGAACGTGGTGAATGGTTCACCGTTTGGTATTTCCATTTTCACAAATATTATGTACAATCATACAAGTTGTTCTATGTGTTACGCTGATCTTTGGTCATGGATTCGAAGTAGAAAGGAAGGAATACAGACATATGAAATCTAGATCGTTCCATATCATATCTTTAATGATGAGTTTAATCATAATGTTAACTTACATAAACAGTGCACATGTGTCGGCAAGCGGTGTGGGTAATGATGTTCAGGTGGATGAACAGACAAGGCAAATACTTATGGAGAAGTATGGTTTAGAGCCTACAGAAGAGTCCCGGGCACAGCAGCATTTTCTTTCCGGGGATTGGGGGATGAGCTTTAGTAATACTTCCGGGGTTGATCCGTTGGTTAAACTGATGCCGGTTGTTCCATTTTGGCTGTTGCCAGCGGTCTGGATTTTTCGAATCTGGGTGTAAAATGTAATCCGAACGGGCACGATATCAGCAAACACATTCTCCCAAGGAGTGAAATGCATGAGAGTGCTTATGATATCGATATTAACACTTGTTCTAGGTTTTGCAGGCATCCCAACGACCGTTTCGGCAGCAAGCAGCAACATTCCGGATTATGCGAAGTGGGGCATCATCGCCGTGAAGGAAACCCAAACGAAGTACAATGTCGACATCCTGGATTACAAACATATCGGCCGCTCGTCACTTAGCGCGAATCAGTCCAGAGAGCAGTTCAAGCTGTGGGTTCGTGCCAAAGACGGCAAGCAATTTGCTGTCTATGTTAATGTGGATTTTAATCCGAATACGCAACAGTTAAAAACAGTTCAATTTTCTGAATCAGACCGACACTAGCCGATGGGGTACCAGATTCTTATTCTCATTGTGCTTAGAGTAAATGGCCAGTCACCTTCAATATTCGATCTTCACCTGAAGAACCAGACTTCCGTCTTGCCCGGAGTATGTCTGGTTTTTTATTTTTTTGAAATTCCTTTTATTGTTATTGAATAAAGAACTTATGTTCGCATATAATAATGAATACAAACAAATGTTCTTATTGGAGGGATGATCATGCTAGGGAAGTATGTTGGCCAGATGGTGGAGCTTGTGTACATGGATCGTGCGGGACAGATTACGCAGCGGCAGATTCGAATCAACAGCATGCGAGGCGGAGTAATCCGGGCATCTGATGGCATGGAAGGGGTACCCCGGACTTTTCTGGAGCAAAATATTCTGGCATGGCGCCCTGTAACGGATCGGAATCGGAAGGGAGAATTGAAGTATGCTGAACGACTTTGAACGTAAAATTCTGCGCATTATTGTCAACTATGCAGGTCAGCAACGTCGAATTCCACGTATGGATGAACTGGAAACCAAGACAGGGCGCAACCCGGCGCACATTCGGGAGTCACTACAGGCGCTTGAACAGAAAGGATATATCTTCTGGCCCCAACCATCTACGCTGGAAAGTATACAAATTTTGCAGGCCTGGGAGCAGGAAGCTAAGCCTGTGCGAAAAGCACAGCCTGCTGGCAGTGCGGTAAAATATTTTACGGATTACTGACCCATCGGAAAGTTCCGTAGTACGGCTAGGTGTAACAGACTTTTGCAGAAGTTACAGCAAAAACGCCAATCCGTAAGGATTGGCGCTGTATGGTGAATACATTTTTAAAAATTTGGAAGCTGGTCAAGATTGTTAGTAGGGTCGCCGTCGGCATCACCGCGAATATACATTTCTCCATCCTTGCCTTTGAATACATTCACACCAGCGATTGCCCCGGATTTCACTTCGTTCAGAGCTTGCTGATAATCCAGAATACGGCCTGTCGATGTCTGGAAGGCGGTCAAGTCACCGTCACCATTCTTTTGTACTGCTGTGAACGTTTCGCGTGTTGTTTGATCCATCATGTCACACTCTCCTTCTATGACCAAATGGGAATAGGTGTACCTTGTTAGCCTGTCCGAATTGGAGAGAAGTATGCATTCTTTGCAATATTCCACATTCCGAGAATAGCGTGTAATGGATGTAGTGCCTGTGTTGTCGAGTTGTGCTACTGGCCTACAAGCTTTTTCTCATACGGACATGTAGAATATCGGCATCGTAAAAAGGTTCTTCCGAAATCACTTCATAACCGAGTTTATCGTAAAATTTCTGCGCCTGACACTGGGCATCCAGGAGCGAATAGGTTAATCCAAGCTCACGAGCAAGCTCCTCCATCGCTAACAGAAGCACACGTCCATACCCGAACGAACGGTAGGACTCCAGTACAGCAATTCGCTGCATTTTGGCGGTATCTTTGCTGTAATAAATCAAACGACCTGTTGCGACAGCCTGCCCATCGGTATGAAGCAATACATGATGCACATCAGGACTGATAACATCGTATTGATCTATTTCAAGTTCTTCGGGCACTTGTTGCTCCATGACAAAAACCTGACGGCGGATCCCAAGAGCCTGCTTCAATTCTTCTTCTGTCGTGACATAACTAATCTCTGCTGCCAAATTCGATTCCTTCTTTCTGCTCCATGCGCACAAGTTCAGACTGCATTATACAAAAAAATGCTTTTCCTGTATAGTTAAGTTTGGTAGATATTGGGGCTTTGGGGGAGGATGAATCATGGGAATGGCGGCTATTATGACCATTACATTGCTTATGTCGGCAGGCATGATCGCTTTGTTATACTATGTAACCAAGAAGGCATACTCACGCAAATGGGATGAAGAAGAGTGAGAATATGGTCCAGATGGTTATGGTCTGGGACAACGTTAATCCATGATTAACAAACTTAAACAGACCAATACAAGTGGATAAATGTTCTTGGTATAGGCTTTAGATCCGACGTTGCTACTTAAGGCAAAACTTCACTGTTTCCCTGAGGGGAGTATACCTCTTGATTTACGGATTTTGAGTAGACGTCCATCCAGACAGGCAGCGATTCATTTTGTTGATTCGGTTGTTGCAATTGCTGAAATTGTACCGTATGCTCGTCCCGTTCCAGCCTGCAGCCAGTCAAGGTAAAGGCGAGAAGGAGCAAAGTAGCAACATGAGTAGCAGTTAGCTTCCAGTATTTGTTGAGTTGTTTATTGTTATGGCGTGGATTAAGCGATTGGTCAGTATTTTTATTCATCATCACTATACATTCTCCTATTGCAGAATATTGTAAGCTTTCCATTATTGTGCTCCAATATGGATGATTTAAAACCAATTAATGATTGACAATGAACACGTTTACTTGGTATGATACTGTTACTTCATTGGTTTTGATTTATATGTGAGGCGGCAAATTGAATCAAAAATTGTAACTGTATATAATCTAGTTAATGAAGGGCGATAGCTCAGCGGGAGAGCATTATCTTGACAGGGTAAGGGTCGTGGGTTCGATCCCCACTCGTCCTATAACATGAAAACCTTGTGTAGCAAGGTTTTTTCTTTTTTTAAGACGCATGTAATTGAGCAAAAAATACCCGATTGGGGACGGATTGGGGACGAACTAATTTTTATCATTTTCGTGGTTCTGAAGGATTGAACTTATTTAGTTTTCCGGCTATTCTAGTCTTTACTTTTTTAGTTACATGGACATAAGTGTCGGAAGTTGTGGAGAGTCTAGCGTGTCCTAATCTTCTTTGTATAACGATTAGGATTGAGTCGAAATTAGCTTCTTCTTCATCTTCAAGTAGTAAAGTGCCAGAACTGTGCCTTAATCCATGAAACTTAATATACCGAATCCCATGTCTTTTGCAAAATCTTTTCCACCATCTTGAAGGATGTTGGAAATAATAAGGCTTTCCAGTTCCGTTATGAAATACATATTTCCTATCACCACCGAGCCATTTATCTTCTAAAAAATCTTTCTCTTCTTGCCACTCTTTTTCATAAAGACTTAACTCCTCCATGTACCAGTCAGGCATGTCTACATCTCTATATGAAGCCTTAGATTTCGGTTCTTTTTCAACAGGCTCGCCTTTCAATGTGAACGGGATGTTGTTTTCTACTCTGATAACGTTATTTTTGAAGAAAACTTCCGGCCACTCTAATCCAATTAATTCTCCTCTTCGGAATCCTCCCATCATCGACCCCAAGACTAGCAACCTCCATTTTCTCGTTTCTTTATACAGGGCATCGACTACTTCTTGAGCCTCCGCTTCGTCATAGTACTGAGGGTTGTCTCTTTGTTTAATTAATTTTTCTTTTGTGTTTTTAGCGACTGGTTTTTTAACACCTTCCATAGGACTTTCCTTAATCATTTTCCATTCCACTGCACGCGAAAATATATTTTTAAGTACGCGATGGAAGATGGCTAAAGTACTGGCATCGAGCGGTTCGAGTAGTTTAGCTTTTTGTTTTTCGCTTAGTGGTCTCTTACTATTAGGAGGTTTCCTCATTCCAGGTTTCTCCATCTCATGGAAAAATGAAATTATCTTTAATGTTGAAATCTGGTCAATTCGATCATTTCCAAAGGCGGGAATCAATCTAGATTCGATGATGTTATCATAAACATTTAGGGTTGTTATGGAAAGGTTCTTTGGGTCATTAGCATACTGCTCGTGCCAGACTTTAATAAAGTCACTAAACTTCGTTTTTTCAGGAGCAATATAAGCCCCGGCCTCTACTTCGATTTTAAATTTAGCTAATTCATTGTCAAGGTAGTCGCTTAATCGTTTTGTCGTTTTTAATAGAGCCTCATCTTCGATTGTGATAGTTTTTCGAGGGCGATTCCGCGTGTTGTCTGCTCTCAGTCCTAAATCAACCGTAAGCCTCCATGTATTTCTCCCTCTTTTTTCTATACTTCCCTTTGCCACCTTTTTCTCCTCCGTTTAGAACGTATGTTCTGTTTTTGTGTATGGTAAACAGCCTTGCGGCTGGAAAGCGCAAAGTTACATTTTCAGGTTGTGTAATTGTTTTGGAACTCCGCACCGCAAGAGATAAGCTTCTTCGGTTTCTCCCAGTTCTTGCTCTGTTGAGTGAGTTAGGAGTTTTACAGCAAAAAGATTGGCTTGTCTTTCGTATTTCCCTGTGTTGAAAAATGTATGTTCATCAATCCAGAACTGACTCAAACCTGAATGGAGACGATCATGACCAAGTTCATGAGCACATACTACCCGTTGCCATTCCTCGGACAGACCGTTATCAATAACAATAAATCTCCTTCGTAATCTTCTGTAGTAAAACCCCCTTGTGCCTTCATTAAATTCTGCATGTCTAATAATTATGTTAAGTCCTTTCGCTATGACGAAGGGATCGTTTGTCTTGAATCTGCGAACAAGCTTGTGAATGATTTCATCCAAAGAGTTCACCTACTCTTCTTCTTTAGGTGCAGCCTTTTTCTTACGTCCATAGGTTTTCTTATTTAAGTCTCTTGCTTCCCAAAGCAATCCGGTAAGAATGTCCATAGCTCTCTGACGATTTTCGTCTGTAATTGGAACCCCATCGAATAAAACTGGTTGATCTTCTTCAAGAATTTTTTTTATGTCAGCTAGGTCTTTAGGCGTTGCCCACTCTGGAACTTGATTTTGTTGATCATTTTCTTGCTCAAGAAAGTAATCAGTTGGTTTATTGAAGAAACTCGCAATCGCTTGAAGTGAGTCGACTTGAGGATGCTTTGTTTGTCTGGAAAGAATTTTTGTAAGACCTGTGTAGGAGACACCGGTTTCTTTAGAGAGTCTATATTTAGTAATTCCTTGTTCATTCATTAACTCTAAGATTTTATCCGCTAAATCCACTTGAATGCCTCCTAATGTTGTATCTCTTAATAGTTATAACTCTATAAAGTTATAATAAAACATAAAAGGGAGATAAGTCAAGCGAGATGAAGCAAATGAAAGAGAATAGGGGATTTGTTAACTCTATTGAGTTATATTGTTGTTTGAATATAACACCATAGAGTTATAATATGTTTTCAGGAGGTGAGAGTAGTGGGAGAAACAATTGAATTGAACATTCAAAGACTAATAGAAGCGAAAGGGTGGACCATCTACCGCCTTTCTAAGGAAAGTGGAGTGACGGTATCCGCGCTATACAACATTGGAAAGAAAAAACAAGGTCCATACACAGAAACCTTAGTTAAACTATCCAGCGCTCTTAATTGCACATTGGATGATTTAGTAAAAAAATAATATATTGACCCGCTCAGTATAACACAATTTTGAAGAAAGGAAACACAGTATGGATAGAACATGGGATGCTTTTGATAGTGTAATCAGGACCATCGTCGCTGAACGGGTAAGCGAATTCGAAAATCGGCTTCGGGCTGAATTTGCTGGCTTAATTGATAAGACCTTGGATGTGGCAGAGGCAGCAACTCACATAGGTGTTTCTGAGAAACTGATTTATCGCATGTGTCAGGAAGGTAGCATTCCTCATGAACGTTATGGAGTAACCGGTTCTAAGAGACCAGCGATTAAACTCAGACTTTCAGACTTAGAAGCATGGAGGGCTGAACAACGTGCCGCGAATTACAAGAAAGGAAGTTGAGAGGAGGTATAACATGAACAAACCAATTAGCGAACAAGAAAAAGTATCGTTGGATGGTTTCAGTTCGGAGGAGTTAATTCATGAACTCTCTAATCGTTCTGGTGTAACAAAAATATCCGTAGGGCTATATCAACCCTACGAACTTAAAAGGAAATATCATAGAGAACGTTTAGCAGACGAAGATGTTTATGTACAAGCAAAGACAGTCCTGGTTATGCAAGACAG
The DNA here is from genome assembly GCF_003719335.1 of Paenibacillus amylolyticus. Lineage (GTDB taxonomy): Bacteria > Bacillota > Bacilli > Paenibacillales > Paenibacillaceae > Paenibacillus > Paenibacillus amylolyticus_D. The sequence continues at coordinate 376,689 of NZ_RIAS01000001.1, read as the reverse complement.
TAATGTAGATCAGACGAAAAGTTACGCTCAAAAGTTCTGGCAGGAACGTTCTGAGATTGTAACAAGGTGTCGTTCGGAATATGCCATTGGGTCGCTTAAATCAATGGATGACAAGGAACAGAAAATACTTGATATGTTTATAGAACTATCGTGCAAAACTCCAACCACTGATGATTTAGAAACGATTAGAGAGGTATCTTCGTGGGATATCCCGTTGGATAGAATTATTGAGTTGATTCGAAAGTGTTTCACTGACTACAGCCCTAAACATCCAGAAGATAGGATAAGGACTTTTAGATACTGTATCGCTTTTATCTCGGCCCATCTTTCAAAAGACTAAAGGCGACGATCTGATCAGTGTACACAACTAATTGTTCATACTCAATGGAGTTACAGCCCGAAAATGGCGAAACGACTGCTCTGTCCAAAGTGATGAAATTATATTGCAACTTTTCATCGGAGTTTTGTTCCTCCAAGTAAGACGAATGTTCTGAAACCGCTACTTCCATAAGGTAATTCAAATCCTCAGAATTGTATTTTTTAGTAGGTTTCATAACACCTTCAATCTTTCCGAAAGTTGTAATGATACTTACAGTGCAATCTCCTTGATTGAATAACGAAGCGGCTTTGCTCAATGTTTCAACCTTAAAATCCAACTGTTCTTTAATAGGATGAATAGTCAAAAATAACACTCTCCTTCACAAAGTATGTTACTAAGGTTAAACATTCGACATTTTAATTCAATAGCCTTTAGAAAGGGGAATGATTTTGTTAATCGAGATAAATCAAATCAAAGTCAGTGACCGAATCCGTAAAGACTTCAGCGGCATCGAAGAGTTGGCAAAAGACATTGATCAAAACGGACTTATCAATCCTATCCTTGTAACACCAGATTATCAATTGATAGCTGGAGAACGCCGGTTGCGTGCTCATCAGTATCTGGATCGTAAGGAAATCCCGGTTCGCGTCATGGAGATACAGGATTATGAACACCAGCTCCGATTGGAAATTTCCGAGAATGAACATCGAAGGGAATTCACTTTCTCGGAGCGAGTCGAATGGGCCAAACGCCTTGAGGATGTTGAACGAATTAAGGCAAAGGAGCGAATGGCTGGAGGCAAGGAAAATATTCCTGAGCAGCCTGCCGGACAGGTTCGCGACATCGTAGCTGATCAAGCAGGCTTTGGATCAGGGAGAACCTATGACAAAGCCAAGTACATTATGGAAAATGCAACGCCGGAAATTATTCAGCAGCTTGACGCAGGGATCATTTCCACACATAAGGCTTTTACGGAGACAAAAGAACGGCTTGAAGCGGCTGAGAAGCGCGCCGAGCAAGCTGAACAAGAGAAATTAGATATTGAACGGCGATATAAAGATGCAATTCCAGCAGACCAATTGGACGAGGCTGTTGCAGCAGCAGTTGAGCGCAGGGACGAAGAGACGGAAGTCATGTTGGAGCAGAAAGACCAGGAGGTAGCGCTGAAACTCAAAGAGCGTGACCAATACTGGAAGGACAAGCTTGAAGTTGGGGTAGAAGCCGAACGTCTGAAAGCAGATGAACTCAAAGCTGGCTATCAACGAACGAAAGAAGAGTTGGAGACATTGAAACTTCAACAGCCTGACAACTTCGATGATCAGCATGCGGCAGTCCAAATGAAAAAACTTCGTTTCGAGGCAGATAGCAACACTATTCAGATCAGCATTCATGTAAAACAGTTTCTTCAAAAGGTTGGTATCTCATCATTTATGCTTGGTGCGGTATCAAATGCAAGTAGTTCCGAGAAGAAACGGCTGTCAGAAGGTCTTGATATGCTCCAAACCTTTATTGACCAGATCCGACCAGCAATTAACTCCAGAAAGGTGGTAGATACAAATGACATTGATTAATTCAAACCAGCCTGATTTCTTGTCGGTAGTAGAAAGACAGATGCAGCTGACTGAGGCTCAGGGACAGGCCATACGTGGTCTGGTTGATGGCATCAGACAAATGCAAATGGATGTAACTGAGAAGGTAGAGGAAGTCCAAATGATGGTTCAGGAGGTACGTGATAGCGTTACGCTCACGGATAATGAATGTTATCAACTTCAATCTTTGGTCCGCATTAAATCGAATGTCCTGACAAAAGACCGATACAAAGAAACCGAGGAAAAGTTCAAAGTGGTGGTCGGACGTTACCGCCGTATGATTTGGAGCAAGTTGAAGGAACGATTCGAAGTTGCGAAGTACAGTCATGTTCGGCGGATTGATTTTGAAGATGCAGTTGAATTCATAAAGGAGTTTCGTCCGGAAGACCACATCTGATAGGAGTTGAAACCGATGGGATACAAATTCATGACTCTGGATGACTTGGCCCGTGCCTGGTCACACAAACCGTTGCAACATGAAATTATTCAAAGAAACATTGCTAAAAAGAAATGATGGTTCGCACTCAGAAGTTAATGCAAACCAGAGTGTTGCGAAGACAGATTAGGGACTTGTGTGATGATGCAATAGATGCATTAGCAATGGAACTTAGTATTAAGTCCATCAAGAAGAAAATCAAAGTCCTTCGTAACGATCTTGAAGAGTTGGAACGGTCAATAGATAAGAACGCAGAGTATGAAGGGTTAATCTGGAAAGAGCCATCAGGCTACAAGGTTGAAGGGACAGTGATTGGTTTGTGTAAACACTGTGATAGAGAAGTATTCTCGGGCCAGAGATTTCCTGATCCAAAAGAAGAAGGACTCTTTTGTAACTACTATTGCAGAAGAGTCTACCGCAACAACAGTATCAAATGAGTCCTAAAGTTAATCGTGCTACCAACACGATCAGTTACCTAAACAATTGAAAGAATTATATCATGTTGTTTCGATTTTGCAAATAACAACAGCGTGTCATTTGAAGTTTCGGGGTGAGGAGAGTGGCAAGTCCCCAGTTAAAAAACGGATATATCGGAATTGCTAATGAAATTTGGGACGAGATCATCAGTAGGAAGTTCACTGAACGTCAACAGAAGGTACTCAAGCTCGTTCTACGACTCTCTTATGGCTGCCAAAAGAAAGAGGCTGTCATACCACTCCTCAAGCATTTTGAACTGTGTGGAGTGCGTATACAGGATGCCAAAAAAGAGATCAGCTATTTACGACAATGTAAGGTTATCTCATGGGATGGAAAGCAAATTTATTCACTGAACAAGAACTACGATGAATGGCGAGTTAGTCTCGTGAAAGAGTGGGATCGAGACAAGTTTTCCGAACTTATTTCACTTAACTTGAGTAAAACCAAAGTTACGAAAAGTGTAACTCAAACAGAAGACGAATTGCCTGAAAGTTACGAAAAGTGTAACTCCGAAGTTACGAAAAGTGTAACTGACGAGTTACGAAAAGTGGAAGTCGAAGAGGGGTCAAACCCTTGCGAGAGTAAGGCTGAGGGCACGTCTAAAGACATGTTTAAAGACAGTATTAAAGTTAGTTGTTGTTTAAGCAATCCCGATTCATTATTTGAACCATACAAGGGAAACCCGGATTCCGCTCCTAAACCTGAAGCAGATACCGGCTCTGATCAGGAGGTTTCCCAAATCGATTATCGCAATCAAGTCGCATCTCGTTATCTCCAGAGGAGAGGTAAAGGATTAGAGATATCTTTCAACGATGAAGAGACAGTCAATCAGTTTAAGGCTGAAAGGATTCCGCTCCAAACAGTCTTAGACGGGATTGACCAGGCATTCAACAATTTTAAACCCAAAAACAAATGGGATCAGATACGAAACCTGAGTTATTGTGCCACGGTTGTATATTCGCTACATGCCAAACGGCAAAACTCAAATGAGGTTGTAGTTCCTGTGCCGGACACTCGACCTGATGAAGAATCCGAAGCTACTGTGACAGAGGATGATTTAAAAGAAATGTTGGCTGCTTTACGGTCAAAACAAGGAGTGTGAGAGTATGGGGAGCTTCGAAGAAGAATTAAAGGCGCTGATCCCTCCTGATTTTGCGGAAAGACAGCAGGCGGCTATCCGACAGATTGATAACCATCCAGAAATAAAGCGGCTCAGACAGACGTACCCTGATCGTTCAGGTGACCTAACGAGTCCAAGAAGATATAGAGATGTATCAGAGCATCTTGCTCAATGTGATGCATGTGAGGCGTGTCCGGGTCTAACGGGCTGTCAGAACATCCAGAAGGGGCATAGGAGCGTTGAAGAACCAAACCCTAACAAATCGGACGAGTTGGTGTTTAGACTCAGGAAATGCAATTTGTTAAAGGATTACGAGAGACAACAGGGGATTGGTCAGAAGATCAAAAGCCACTTTATACCGGCTCATATTCTGGATGCGACTTTTGACGACATCGAACCTGATCCGCAACGCTTGGCTGCCATTACAGCGGCAGTGAAGTTCTGTAGCACATTCGTTCCAGGGCAAACGACAGAAGGGTTGTATCTTTACGGCCCGATGGGTGTAGGTAAAAGCCGAATCGCTGGAGCAATTGCTCAAGAACTAGCCAAATGCGACATAGATGTTCTCATGGTTTATGTGCCGGATTTCTTGTTAGAAGTCAAAGATGCTATTAGCTCCAAGACAGAAACAGTCGAGAGCAAACTTGATTCTCTACGGACAGCATCTGTACTGATACTCGATGATATCGGAGCCGAAACACTAACCATCTGGACAAGGGATGAAGTAATTGGTCCTATACTTCAGCGGCGTATGGAGCGGCTACCAATAATTTATACATCCAATTTGACTATAAATGAATTGAGACATCACTTGGCTAACGTAAAGGATGCCAGGGACATGGACAGAAAGCAGCATGAGAAAAAGGCCGAGAGGATTATTGAACGGATAGAACCATTTGTGAAAACAATATCGGTAGGCGGAAGAAATAGACGGAGGGGATAACTGAATGTGCAAAACATGTGATGGCGCAAAGGTAACTTACCAATTTAAAGGCTCAATGATGATGTTGGGTCCATGCCCAAAATGCAATCCTCAAGCTAAAAAAGAAGTGAAGGGAGGAAATCGACCATATGAAAATAGTCGTTGATAGCGAACTGTTGGCAGAAGCCTTAGAAGATGCAAGTAAGGCCATTGCAAGCAAAAATATAATGCCAATTTTGGATTGCTTTTTGATCGAAGCTGGAGCGGATGGGGTCAAGGTTACTGGAACAGACACAAGAACAACGATACAATCGTATATTTTCAGCGAACACGTTCAAGTTGAATCACCTGGTCAGATCGCACTCCCTAAGTTATCCCTTGAAGTAATCAAGAAACTGAACGGCGATGTGAGCATCGAGAAGAAGGGGAATAACGTGATTATCATTTCTAGAAAAAAAGAAATTGATATGGGTGTTATCGATCCAGAAGAGTTTCCAAGGGTGCCTGACATTGATGATAGTGAACTGCTTGAGACTACAGGCAAAGAACTTAAACGTCTGTTCAGAAAGGCGACCTATGCAGCCGATCCAACGGGTAAAAACGCTTCAATTCTCGCAGGAGCACATGTGTACATCAATGAAGGTGTGATTGGGATTGAAGCGACAGACAGGCATAGACTTGCAAAAACTGAGCAGGACACAGATGCAGGCAACTTGGGTGGAGCAGTGATTGAGGCTAAGGCATTGGGAGAATTACAAAAAATCATTTTGGATAAAGACAATCTCGAATTTGGATTCTCAAAAACATCCACTGGAGAAGTGGTACACGTATTTGCTAGAACGGATCGATTCACATTTTACTCCAGAGTATTGGAGGGGGCATACCCGGATGTAGGTCGAATGTCAATTGTACCTACTGGTATCACCGAAGTGAGCGTAGATAAAAGAGAACTAATGAGTTGCCTTGATCTCATTTACACACTCGCTAAGGAAGACAAGCACAATCAGATCGTAATCAACATCACTGAAAATGAAGTGAGTATTCGCGGCAAAGGAAGAGAGACTGGAAAAGCCAATGAGAGCATAGTTCCGGTGTCATTCAAGGGTGAAAATTTCGCAGTTGCTCTTAATTCCAAGTATTTCATGGATGCGATTAAAGCGTTGGACGGGGATAAGGTTAAATTGGTCTTCGCTGGCAAGTTGAAGGCGATTTATATCCTAGATGATATTGATGAGAAATCAGTTCATGTTGTTCAGCCATACAGGACGGAAGAGGTTTGATGAATAAATATAATGCAACAAAAGTGATTGTCACGGAAGACGGTACTTTGTTCTCGGAATGGATCGTCAAAAAGCACGATCTTGATATAACCGGCATACGATTCGATAGTGTGGCAGAGGGGGAGTATTACCAGGAACTTCTCCAGCGGAAGAAGTATGGTGAGATTAAAGACTTCGAATGTCATCCTAAATTCATTTTACAAGAGAAGCCAAAGATCACTTACATTGCTGACTTTATAGTAACTGAGTTGGATGGTAGCCAGCGTGTGGTAGACATCAAGGGGGTGGAGACATCCACCTTCCGGGTAAAACTGAAGCTGTTCCAAGCCAAATATCCTACTTTACCCATAGATATACTTATTAAAAAGCGCGGAGAATTCATCCCTCTTGCACAATACAAAAAGGAAAAATCGGCGCGAAAAAGAGCGGTAAACAAATTGAGAAAACGAGCTGACGAGGGGAGAAAACAAAATGATAATCACGCATACTGTAATCAAAAACGAGGACGCTGATAAGCATCTTACAGCAGAGGAGAAAGTTCAGTTGTTGCGCCTACTCAATAAAGTTCGGTCAGGACGAACATCTGAGGGAAAGCAGGCAGTGAATACTTACCTGATCGTTAATACTGATGAATCGTATGCCTCTGATGTCGTTCAAATCCTTAAGGAAAATGGTCATTGGGAAGCAGCGCCTGATCCTAATCAAACAGAGTTTATCCATGATGGGGATATTCTTGTTCTTCCCGATACAGGAGCGAGAGCATGAGTGGTGCAAATGAAGCACAAAATCGGCCGGAAGTAACTAATCGAATTATCGAATTACTGGACAAGCAGAATGAAAAAGGGAAGGCGAAGTATGGTTCAACTATAGACCAAGCTTCGGATCAGCATTATGACTGGAAGCTGATGGCGATGGAAGAGATGGTTGATCTGATCCAGTATCAACAGAAGGAAATCATGAGACTGGAAAGATTGCTAACCCCAAGATAACAAAAAGGAGCACAGAAGGAATTGTAATTATTCCTCTTGCTCCTCAACAACAAATAACTCTTCAATTGTGATACCTAAACTTCTTGAAATTAAGAACAGATGTACAGCTTCATGACGAGCATTTCTATCAAATCTGCTAATCGTTCCTTGAGGAATGCCAGTAGATTCAGATAGTTGGGTCTGAGTAAGACCTCGCACTCTTAGAATGTTAGTTAAATTCGGAGTCACCTTCAAGAAAATCACCTCTCAGACGAAGTATACGATATCGTATATTTTTTATCAAGATTTATTGACTCGATATTCGATATCGTATAATATAAAAACATAAGTATTATACGATATGCGATAAAGAATAGTAACGAAGGAAAATTTTCCTTACCACTCAGGGTCCTGTATCTATTTAAATTTGGGAGGTGTAATTTGTGACAGAAGCTGAGAAAGATGAATTCGCCACAGCTTTATCTGAAAGGTACGCCGAAATAAAACAAAGCAGCTCCTCTGAAAAACTGCTAAACACTTGGGATGAGGTTATCAACGATCTACCATCGGATATTAAAGCTAAATTCGATGAGAGAAATTCACAGCTTCAATACTCATGAAGGAGATTATGCCATGAACACGATCAATTTAAACAACCTTAACGACCAGCCTATTGAAGTTCAACAGGCAGTTGCATTCTATGTTGGATACACAGTCAACGGTGTGCAAGCAACCGCCGAGCAAAGACAGGCACATTATGAAATTTTGGAGCAAGTTGGACTATTGGAACCGCTAAATCCGTAGTGGGTGTGAAGTGAATTAGGTTCAAAATATAAGCATAAGAACAGGGAAAACGAAGGAAAGGTGATGAAGAAATGGCCCATCAAACATTCTGGAAACCAGAGAAAAAAGCGAAGGAAAAGAAGTTAAGTAGCTTCGGACGCAACAAGAAAGAAAAGAAACCTGTTCCAGAGTGGAAGAAGGACATTTTATCTCACCACCAATCCCGACCAGGCTCCAAGGAGCGCGGCGATTTTCCAAAAGAAGTTATAGCGGAACTGATTGAAGAATCAAACGGAATTTGTGAATGCTGCAAGATTGTTGAGGCAACAACTACTCACCATGTATATCCGAGAGGAAGAAAAGGACGCGGAGTTAAAACGAATGGACTTCGACTTTGCTGGCCTTGTCATGATCGGATACAAACAAACGAAGAACTTCTTCAGTTCTGGATTTCAGCCTTCCGCGATAAATACGGGGACCGATTCTGGTTTGACGAGCAAGATTGGAACGAGTATCACCAGAAGCAAGAAGCTCAACGCAAAGTGGATCAGGAAAAACAAAGTCGTCAGGAATCTTTGAACCCGGTAAAAGAACTTATTTCATCGGCAGCGGGCCGTTCTTTGAAAGCAAAAGAGGTTCATCTTCTTGAAATGATGGACGCGAAGCAGATAGCGGTCTTTGAAGCGTTGATTAACGATATTGTTCGTATTGAAGAGAAGCATCAAGTCCCGTTTGGATACGGTCATTTCGATGATTAAAATTTATTTGTTTCTTATAACAACGATTAGGAGTGATTTTATTGAAAGGGGATGAAATCAACAGAGATCCATTTTTCTCGGAAATCCCTTGGGAAATAATCACGGATGAACGGGGGAAGGTGATTGGAGAAGTTTATACATTACTCTCATTCCCTCAATCAGAAAAGCGTACACAAGGGATCGTAAAACGAAAACGAAAGCAGAAGAACTATAGATAAATATTCAGTAGGGGATCATCCCCAGGAAGGGAGTACAGACACACATGATCAAGATACTCGAACTGTTCGGTGGAATCGGCGCACCACGAAAAGCCTTAATCAATCTCGGTGTCGAACATAAGTCGATTGATTATGTGGAGTGGAACGAGAAGGCCGTTCGAACTTATAACGCAATGTTCGACCATCGTTATAAACCTGAGTCGGTAGTAGGTTACAGTTTGCAACCAGACATTCTAGTGCATGGATCGCCTTGCCAGGATTTCAGTATCGGAGGCAAGCAATACGGAGGGAACGTTGAGGATGGAACAAGAAGCTCCCTTATGTTTGAAACTCTCAAGATTATTGAAAATCTAGGTGCTTGGAAACCGAAAGTGGTCATCTGGGAAAACGTCAAAAACGTATTGTCTAAAAATATGGTAACGGCATTTAATCACTATCTGAGTGATATGGAGAAACTGGGTTACACGAATTCATATGAAGTATTAGATGCCCGGGATTTCGGTATTCCCCAAGCTAGAGAAAGATTGTTCAATATCTCGTTGCTAGATAATCAATATTTCGATTTCGCTAAGCTGAAGAAGCGACCAATGAAGCCCATAACAGATCTGTTGGAATCGGATGTTGACGAAAAGTATGTTGTTACTCAGCCAAGCATGGTTCGGAAGCTTCCAGGCAAGCCGGTAGTGAGTGGCAGTTTTGGAGGACGGATGTTGGAAGAAATCAAAGAATTCGCTTATACGGTAACTACAAAGCAAATGAGATGCCCAAATAGTGGAGTTGTCAAAATGCAAGATGGTCAATACCGCTATCTCACGGAGCGAGAGTGCTTTAGGCTAATGGGTTTTGACGATCAGGATTTTGAAGCTGCTTTAAGGGAACACCCATCAAAAGAAGGTTGCTTGAACGGTACTCTATATCACCAATCAGGCAACAGCATAGTGGTGAGTGTACTGGAAGCCATCTTTGAAGTGTTGCTTGTAAAAGATTTCGTAGCGCCGCCAGAAAAGCAGTTAGTTCTATTTTGAGGGATACCAAAGAGGAAGGGGCATAGCCTCTTCCCACCACATACCACATAAAGGAGCAAATGAACATGGAAGCAATGAACATATATGAATTCTCTTACTCTGCTGACCAATTTGACGAAGTATTCAAAACTATACAAATTGCACCGACACCGGGCAAGGCCAAAAGCGCAGAGTTCAGATCGTTCAGTGACTATGATCCAGACGTCAAATATTTGGATTTTCTCAAAGTAGTGAAAATGCGTAAGATCGGTCAGTCTACGCCAAGAAAAAACGAAGCGCCTTATCCGGGACAGGACAGAATTGATCTAATTAATGATCTGATAAGAGTGATCGGGAGGTCAGGACGGAAATTCTTGTACAGCAAGGATCATAACAGGTTTGCTTCATTTCACTGGGCAGACGGGAAACTGTGGCTCATAGACGACTACACGGCTAGACCTTTGCTTATGGACAAGGATGTTCGAGGGCAACATTGGCATTTCTCGCACGGAGGAACGTTGTGGGGCCTTATGTGCGACTTCAGGGATTATATCTTGGGTGACGATGATCCGAACCACAACAACGGATACGGCGGCCTGTACAGCCCACACTGGGGCTATCCAGAAGAGGACATGGAACTGATTCGTACTTATGCGATTGCAATTGGATATCTAAAACCAAGGGTATAGGCCCACCAAAGGAGAGATAACACACATGGCAAAGGAAATTTTGTGGAGCGAAGATCAAGAATATGCTTATGGTCGTAAGGGCGAATTCGCCAGTAAAGAAGATTTTATTCAAACGGTAAAAGAGGAACATGAAGATTTGACGACCGAAAAGTGCAGTGTGGTTGATGTAAAAACACATGTCGGATTGTATACGGACAGAACGTTGGAAGCTGAAAGGGTTGTTCTTCTGGAGTATACCAATATCCAGATGGAGAACTGGTATGTCGGACGAATTGAAGAAGTAGAAGACATTGAAGAGGAAGAGGATTGAGGCTACGGCCTCTTACCAAGGAGGGATAATATGGATTACGCAAAGTTCGCGGAAGACCTGAAAGCCGCTAACAAGGCCGCACAGGAAGCGACAGAAGGCATGGAAGACGGAGGAACAGCGAACCTGGACAAAGTGTTCCTGACCATGCCACGAGCACATGAGGCTAAGGTTTTGGAAGCTATCAGAAACGCTGGACTGTATTGCAGAGCAAAGCGGCGTTGGATCGGTGACGGATATATGCTGACGGTCAGCAAGGGGCAGGGAGACGTAAATACAAAGGCTGTGACGGTGTTTGTAGCTGAAATGGAACGCAGAGGTTATGACGTGCTTGCGTATCGCCAAATGGATTAGGGGAGGAAGAACAGTCATGAGTGAACCAACATTTAATCAAAATCCATATTTCACGAATGAACAACTTGAAGTCATGAGCAAAGATTACAGGACGATCCTGGTCGATGAAGAAGGTCGGTCATATGAGCCTGAATATAACAGCATGGTAGTACGTTCAGACGTTCTTAAACTGGTATCAGATGTACGGCAAGCAAGACGAAAGCAGTATGAAGTTGAGTTCGAACGTGATCGGCTCCGCAAGGAGCTTGAAAAGGCACGTAAGATAACCTTCCCACGACAGCCGGGCGGCGAAGGTGGATGGGAGATAGACTGCAAATTCTTGGATCGGGTTGATGATGTCATGATTTCAAATGATACGGAATATCCGGCAGATACCGAGACTATAGAAGCTGTTTTACTTGCTCTGGAGACCGTTTTGGGTCAGGAAGGAGAGGGGAACCAAAATGAGCAACATGGGATTTGGAATGTGGTACGACGGTGGCAATCCGTCCTGTTATGTAGCTCCGAAATCTGATTATAAATCTCCAGAAGATTTCAAAGAGGAATGTATCGCTGAGGCAGATGGATATTACGAGGTTGGCCCTGTGCGTGAAAGGCATGCAAGATGGTTTCCGGTGGCGCCGGAAGGGATTGACATAGACGGTGGGTGCTATGCGTTTTGTTCAGCCGGACGAGGATCGTTCGCCGTTTGGGTTGCTGATGTAAAAGAGATTGAGGAATGAGGTCCTTTGGGCCTCTCCCTACTAAGGAGGATATAACATGAATTTATCCGATTCGCTGGTACTGATGGAAAAATACGCTCAATGCCCTAAATGCAAGAGTGATAAGGTTGGCAACGGTGCAGGAACGCTTGAAGTTGAAGACGACACATTTAAAAGAACATGCAAATGTGGCTGGGCTGTATTGGTGAAAAAAGGTTTGGTTAGGGAGGATATAACGATGATTGAAAAAGCCCTGCAAGTATTCCCGAAATCATACGTATATCGTAACGAAGAACTCATTTTGGAGCCGCGGAACAATGTCTATTTTCGCTTGGTCGATGTAGAAACGGAAATAGACTTCAAATGCAAGATGTTCGCTTGGGTGTCCCGTCCTATCGCCAAGAGTTTGAATAAATATTGGGCACCGCGAGTTCTGAAGAGTTTCAACACTCTGATGGATACCAACTTCACCAAAAGTGATATGTACTTGATATACGATCGTCTGGGCAATGACGTAAACCGAAAGCTGACGATTCGGTTCATTGAATCCGGCTATGACATGGAACTGCTGAAACGTTAATTTTGGACTTAGGAGGGATAGACGATGTACGCAGATTTTGTTTGGCAGTGTCCAAGTTGCAAAAAGAACAACCACGAACGGTATGCCGACGAACATAGATTCTATAAATGTGAAGGTTGCGGCAAGCAATCTACTATTTCCTTCTCAATAGAAGTTGATGATGTTGAACTATATGAAGAACAGAAGCAAGTTGAAAACCTCTTGAACTTAAAAATTAGCAAGGATCAAGGAAACACATGGGATGAAATTAGAATCAACCCACGCGATACAAACCCTGAAACGTCACCATTGAAACCAGACGACCTATTAATGACTCAAAACGGAAATGTTTTCAAAGTTATTTTAGATTCGAGAAGTAGAATCAGTACAACAAAAGTATCTTAAACGGCCGATAGGCCATCGAGTCGAACGAATAAACCCAGTGAATACGGGGGCCGTATCAGGTGTTGGTCGGTCTCCCCAAATAGGAGGATATACAAGATGCGTGAGATTAAATTTGCAGCATGGTTGACCGATCACGGCAAGATGAGTCGAGCAGTCACTATCAGAGAGTTAATTGAGATGGGTCCCAATTCTTTCAACGGAAACGTGAAGTGGTTGCAATACACAGGCTTCCATGACGATACACACGATCAAGTTGAAGTGTTCGAAGGAGACGTAGTGCAATTTGAGTATGAGGGCGAAGGACACACTTGTGAAGTGAAGTACGAGGGCAGCGGATTCATGTTTGTCGCTGATTCTTTACCAGACGGATACCTTTGGGCATCGGAACTGATTGAATTTGACGGTTCATACTGCTGGGCAGAAGGGGTCATGGTGGTCGGAAATGTGAATGCTGATCGTGGGTTGGCTCCCAAGGAAGGAGCGGATAAGCATGAGCCTGTATGAGTTTGGAGCGAGATATTGGGACGCTGAAACCAAAGAGATGTCATATCACTTCAAAGAGTATGGTTGGTTACAGGTGTGTAGACAATCACCTGATGTAGTGTTGATGCTTAAATCCGGGGTCAAAGACAGCAAAGGTAACGACTACTACGATGGTGACATCGTTAAAGTGAACAAGCTTACTTTTGAGAGTAGCGGCCCATTGCCTGAAAATCTGGTCGTAAGGTTATACGGAGGTATGTTCCAGTTATTCAGAGGCAAGGAACCATTGATGGGCTTGCATTTGGGATATATAGCAGACGGAGAAGTGATTGGCAACATATACGAAAACCCTGAACTTTTGGATAGAGCGGGATAAACGAGATAAGGAAAATTTTCCTGATCTTCTGGAGGAGGTAACATATGAATAACGATAATGTAGTTGTAGTGGTTAACAGGGAAGATTTCGAAGATACGAATAAGATTATTCAACTCAACTTTTTTTCTGATGTGGATGAAGTAGATATCCGCAAGACGAAATGGCTCCTCGGAAAATATGTAGACATGATAGACATCATAAAAAACTATGAATTTTCGCTTCAGCAGCTCGAAAACGGGATGTCGGCATACGAGTTATTGTCTGCGGAGGGATCGGTTGCTAAACGTGAATCTGGTCATGAATTAACTGCCGATGTCACAGCAAACGCGGTAATCATGAAGGACAAGCGGCATGCCAACTACAAACTTTACCTAGCTATATCCAACAATGTCCGATTCGCAATAAACAACCTTAGAGATCCGCACGAAGGAGTGGCAGCAAGATTACTGTTTCTAGAAGGCAAAAAATACTTGAAAGCACAGGAGTATATGGAAAAAGGATATCGCAAGGATGTTCCTGGTATAGCAGCGACTACATTTGCAGATAAGAGGCGCAGGGCTATTGCTAACATTGCGAACAGTTTAAAATTTAATCGAACATTGGATTTTGTAACAATAGATTACGGTCGAGGTAGGAATGACGAAGGAGAAATAGGTCTTATATTATTAAGCGCAGATTGAATTAAAAGAACGCTACCAGTACTTTTGGTAGCGTTTTGTTAAGTAATTTTGAATTATTTCCTTTGTTTATCTATATGTTGGACTTGAGCGACCTTCTTTTCACCTAATCCCAAATTGAATTCCTGCTTCATACGGTTAAACTCAATATCGCAATATGTAACCTCTAACTTAATTGTCCTGTTAGCATATTTAGGATTCAAATGAGCGGTCCAAATTGAATCAGCTTCTTCATTTTGATCAAAAGCTTTTACTTCGATTTCTTTATTTTGTCCAGGCGTTAAACTTATTATTTCTTCTAACTTGTATTCTAAGCTTAATTCTGGAGAGAGTTTTGCTGGTGGAAAGTTTATATTGAGTGCTGTACCGTTCCCGATGTTTGTGACAGTTAATATGAAAGTTGACCCTCTCTTTTCTTTTTTCGGTTCAATAGTCAACAAAGGTTGTATATTACGAGCGTAATCTTTTCGTTGTAGCTCATTTGTTTGTGCTTGGAGGTATAAAGTATAACTAACTCCCACTAGAGCTGCTCCAGAGAAGAGAGTGTTTAATATTCCAAAGGTATCGCCTAGTGTTCCGCTTGTTCCCCAGTCAGGAACAAAGAACAAAACTGTCATTAGAAATCCAAAGTATATGACTACTACAACAGAAATAAGTTTAAAAATATTATTGAAAGGTTTCATATAGTTACGTACCCCTCTAACTTTTTGATTATATTCTACAAATATAGCAGTAAATGCGCAATAAAAGGATGTTATCTTAAATCCATATAATAACGTAAATAAAAGGTCGCTCTTAGGAGCGGCCTTTTTGTATTGGAGGGAAGAATATGGATGGACATTTTTACAGCAGAAATGAACCGGCTATTCCGAGGATTTCGGACAAGCAACCAGAGAAATGTCGTGGCTGTTGTTTGGGAACCTGGACAGGGGTTGTCCAAATGTGTATTATGCCGCGCTGCTGGAAGAAGAAAGAGCCTGAGAAGGTGGTTGAATAATGAAGAAGGTTCAACCGATCCGTGATGAACGTGTTATAGATGGCATGAAACATTACTTCTGGATTAGGAGTATACGAAACTATTTGTTTTTCTGTATAGGAATATATAGCGGCCTACGAGTATCAGACTTATGCAGACTAAGAGTAATCGATGTAAAGGGAACACACGTCAACTTGGTTGAACAGAAAAACAAACACGCTAAAAAATTTATTATACATCCGAGTATAAGACAGGATCTGGACAGATACATTGCAGAGATGAAGGATACGGATTTTCTATTCCCGAGCAGACAAATAAAAACGGTCAGCAGAATGAGACATCAACCTATTGATCGAACAACAGCCTACCGCTTTCTAAACGCTGCAGCTAAAGAATTTGGGTTAAAGGAAATCGGCTGTCACACATTGCGTAAAACGTGGGCTTATCGCCTATACATGGATGATCCAGAGAATTTAGCGTTACTAATGGAGATGTTCGGACATATCGATCCGAGAGAGACTTTGGACTATATTGGGTTGACTCAAGACATGATGGACAGAGCAATTCTGAGATTAAGATAAAATGAGTGAAACATAATCAGTCATTTATTGCACTCATCTGATTGAGATAGAGACATTAGATGAAGCAATCCATTATTTTATGCCTAAAATGAGTGAAACAGAATTACCTTTATGTTTCAGTCAAATTACATTATTTAGTGAATATTAAACAACAACGAAGACTCCGATTCTCGCGCAGGCTTGTTTTCAATCGTAACGTTTGACCAACTTTGACTTTAAACGTGAATTCCAACTCGAATAATTATTGGTGGTGAAAAATTTTGGATAAAGAGAAGGGGAAGAACCAGAAAAATCCTCTGAAAACTAAAGCATTGAAAATGTGGCTTGATAGTGGAAAGTCAATGAAGTTGAAGGATATTGCACTGAAATTAGGCGTTAGCGATGGAACCGTAAGAAAGTGGAAGTCAGTCGAAAAGTGGGAAAGCGATCCGAAAAAACGAACTCGTGGTGGACAGAAGGGAAATAAGAATGCAAAGGGAAACAAAGGGGGAAAGGGCGGTCCACCAGGCAACCAAAAAGCAGTGACTCACGGAATGTTCCGCAAGTTTGAACCCCAAGATCCTGAATATCTTGAACTCATTGATATCGTGCAACAGATGGACCCAATAGATATGATCTGGGAAAACATTAAGCGCGGATTTGGTAAGATTATTTGGGCGCAACGTATTTTCTTTGTAAAAGATAAGGAAGACATGACTAAGGAATTGAAGCGCGAGAAGCCTGGAGAATATGGTGACGAGTTCGAGTGGGAAATTCAATTCGCTTGGGACAAGTATGCTAGCTTCATCAAAGCAGAAGCAACAGTTATGAGGGAAATCAGGGGAGCGATTAAGCAATTCCTTCTAATCGCAGATGAAGACGACAAACGCCGTTTGGAACTTCAGCAGATACAGGCTCGGGTAGATAAGACGAGACTTGAAATTGAGAAGTTGAAGAATGGCGATGGAGATACAGAAGATGATCTGATTGAAGATTGGGTTAAGGCGGTGGAGTCAGGTGAGTAAAGAGTCTCCACAAACTAAACGAAGATTTGCTGCATTCAAAAAGCGCATTCCCGAGTACCGGAAGAACCCGGTACTTTTTTGCGTGGAGCTGTTAAAATTTACTCCTGATGAGTGGCAAGCAGAAGTATTAATGGACATCGCTGGAAACCCGCGAGTGTCTGTAAGATCTGGTCAAGGTGTAGGGAAAACAGGGCTTGAAGCGGCGGTAGCACTTTGGTTTCTCTCGTGCTTCCCATTTCCAAAGGTGATATGTACAGCTCCGACACGCCAACAACTTCACGATGTCTTATGGGCTGAGATAAGCAAATGGCAAGAGAAAAGTCCTTTACTAAAACGGATACTCAAGTGGACTAAAACGAAGATTTATATGCGGAATTACGAAGAACGGTGGTTTGCTACGGCCCGGACAGCCACGAAGCCTGAGAATATGCAGGGTTTCCATGAAGACTATATGTTGTTCATTGTGGACGAAGCTTCAGGGGTTGAGGATCGAATCATGGAAGCGATCCTGGGTACACTCTCAGGTGAATTCAATAAGTTGCTCATGTGTGGAAACCCAACTCGGACAAGCGGTGTCTTTTATGATTCTCACAACAGGGACCGGGCAGATTACAACACGCACAAAGTCTCCTGTCTGAACAGTCCTCGGACAAGCAAAGAGAATATAGCTATGCTTGAACGTAAATACGGAAAGGGATCTGATGTATGGCGTGTTCGGGTTGAAGGAGAGTTCCCACGAGGGGAATCCGAAACATTTATTGCGTTGGAAGTGGCTGAATTCGCTGCCAAGGAAGTAAATCTTTCTCCAGTCGGTGATATCTTGACGATTGGCTGTGACGTTGCCCGTTTTGGTGACGATGAGACGTCAATTTACGCAGGGATAGGGCCGGTAACAATTGGACAGCATCATCATTTCAAGAAAGATACTATGGTCACTGCTGGCTGGGTGTTGAATTTGATAAGAGAGTTGTTGCCACAATACCCGGAAGTCGTTCATACGAGAATCAGAATAGATGATACCGGCGTGGGTGGTGGAGTGACGGATAGGCTGAACGAGGTCATTGTTGAAGAAGGGCTGGCTTATGAAGTCATCCCGATAAACAACGGTTCATCCTCATTGGATGAGCATTACGGAAATTTAGGCGCAGAGATGTGGGCATCCGTTAAAGCACAATTGGAGCAGAATCTGAGCAATTACATGAATGGTGATCTTACTGTTTTACAATTACCTGACGATGATGTACTTCTGTCACAATTGACCACAAGAAAATGGTCTATGACCAGTAAGGGGAAAATACTACTTGAGAGCAAGAAGGATATGAAAAAGCGTGGTCTTAAGTCACCTGATAGAGCGGACGCTTATGTTCTCGCCTTCGGTGAATATTTGATGGGAACCCCTCAGTCTATTATGCTTCCAACAATAGGAAGTGTAGCAGTGAAAAGGTGAAGAAGGATGTTCCACATTTTGCCTGATTCCAACGTCAGAGAGTATTACTTTTCGAAAAAATTGGCTCAAATCATGAATATGCTTGAAGAGCAAATGATACGTCAGTTGCAGTTTGGAAGGTACAAGGAAGCTTTCATTGACCGGATCGGCCAGTAGAGGAAGAAGAAACAAAACAGCCAAGGAAAATTTCCTCAAGGCATTAAAAGTTAATTAATTACATTAAATTTAATATTTAGTAATACTAAAGTTCTATATATTTCCAATTATAATTGGTGTATCCTATATTTAGGAGTGGCCGCACCTAATAATAAATTTTGGAGGTTATAGGATGAAGAAGCGAATTTTGATTCCTTTCGTAATGTCTTTATTATTTTGCTTGCCTTTTTACGCCGGTGCTGAAGAAGTAATTGATACTTCAGGCTTGTCAAATAACGATGTTAAAGTAGTAAAGGCATTCCGGGCAACTAATAATGTCTTAGAGGAAATATCTATTGAAGAGTTTAACAAAATTGAAGGTGAAGCTAAGCAATTTAACGCCTTAGATCTAGCAAAAATTGATCTTTTGAAAAGTGCCCAATTCTATGAAAATAACTCAATTATTTTACCAATGGACGCTACTTACACAACAGTGTATAAATACAATGAGTCGGGATATATTTATAATGTTCCATTGCCTTTATTGAACAAAAGAATATCAGTACCAGTTTATAATGAATCGAAGACAAAGACTGCCAAAAGAACTATTACATTCTCAGCCTCACGTTCCTATAGTACTAGTTACTCTATTAACGTTAATGGAAAAATTAAAGCAATCACTGCTGGTATTACTGGAGGTTCAAGTTGGACTAATACTTATTCTGGTAGTGATTCAGTAGCTCAAGATATTCCACCACTGAATTATTCTTGGATGGATTATTATCCAATAGTTAACAACTCGTATGGTTATATGAACGAAAAAGTTTATGTTAATACTCAATCAGGTACCGTTTTGGCAAGCGAAAAGAACACTTTTACTGATATTTTTATACCTAGAAAAATGGATAGTGGGCTTCCTGATGGATTGTATGTTGTAAAAGAGAGTCTTAAGGCACCAACTTATTGACTGTGTTGTGCTGATTTAAAAATTAAATATTGTGTTAACCTTACTGTGTTCAAAAATATAGAAATAGTTCTTTACTTAATAGTTTCTCAAGCATAAGAAAATAATAAGGCAAATTAAAGAGAACCGCTTCCCGCTGGTTCTCTTTAATTTTAAAAAGAATTTATAAAGTGAATTTCATATGAAATATTATTCAAAAATATATTTGATGATATTGATTATTTTTAAAATGATACATTTTGGGGTGGTGGTTCAACCGATCAGAGATGTGAATCAAATCAAGCTACTTGATTACTGAGTAACGATGACTGAACAGCAGAGGTTGCTATTCTTGTTTTTATAAACCAATTAAACGAACGAATCGAAGATGCTGTCATCGCTGTAACCAGTTCCTCAAAGGCGAACAAAAAAGACTTTAGCTAGAATGTGAGAGCGGATTCAAAAGTTCATGTAGTATTACGACGAACCATCTTTGAAAACAAAGCCGTTACGGATACGTGATCTGCCTAGAATACCAGCAATGCGACATCAAGTATTTAATCGTAAGCAGACTCTCCAACTAGCGTGAAATCATTGTTAAAAGAGGAATGTTCTCCTTTCCTGTCGAAGTATGGTGTGGAGAGGGGAGTTGGGTGAAAATTAATAGTTATCAGGATTTCAAAAGAGAAATGGCTACCATATCATATGGTGGATTTACGAAGATTTTATCCAATATCAAAAAATACATTACCGATGATGAAGTGAGAGCATTTTATCCCAAAAATTACTTTACAGATAGTGCAGAAGTTGAGTTTTTTATATTCACGGATAGAAGTATTATACGTTTCAGGCAAAATGCAAAAGCATCTGATGTAATGTACTGCAAAGATTTTCAAGTTGAAACGCTAAGAATTATTAAGTCTAATTCCCGCCAAGAAGAGATTCAACTTGAAATAAAACTCAGATCCGGGGAAAATTTTTTCTTTGATTCTAAAACAGATTCAAATCATGAGTGGGTTGATTCTTATGCGAAGTACATTGAAAATATCTTCATTATGTTAAAATAGGCACCCATCGTGGTGCTTTTTCTTTGCTCTCATACGACGTAATGTGATCGGTTGTAAGGTTGTTTAGTGTAACGTCTGTTTAGGAAGAAGTCAGAAACGAGCGGTGAACAGCGCGGGTGCATATAATGGTTGCCCAACTCAACACAAATATCACTGTTGACCATCGCCATTTATTATCTGATACTGGAACGATATGCATGGAATAATGGGAGGCGATTAAACGGTGGGAAAGGGTAAACAAGGAACTGCATTTGAGGTTGCTGTGATGGATATTCAAAAATTGATTGATCCCAATTCAAATGTTAGTCACGATGAGAAAATAATTGATAAGTACGGCCATCCTCGTCAGTTTGATGTTGTTATTAGAGGGGAATTAGGTGGCCGAAAACTTCTTGGGGTGATTGAGTGTAAGGATTGGAAAGCGAAAGTCGATCTTCCTGTCGTTGATGCTTTCATTACAAAGATGAGAGATATCAACGCGAACTTTGGGATGATCTTCTCTAATTCTGGTTTTACTAGAACTGCCATAGAAAAGTGTGCAAAGAATGATATAGGAGTAAAGTCTCTTCTCCAGAACGATAATCTGGTTACAAAAGTTAAAATAAAGTATCACGTGTATTTGAAGTGTTATGACTGGAGAGGTTTTAAAGTTAGAATTTTTGGTTCTGGTCCAGTAAACTGGGATCCGGAAAATACCATTAATGATATGTTTATAGGTGAACAGAATCTATTAGAATGGTTCCAGTATCATTTAGATTCAATGCCTTATTTGGATGTTGAGGGGCCGTATGAAAAGGAAGTGGAATTTAGTTTTCCTCAAGTCATTCAAGTACGAGGACATTCAGTGGTTGTTCAACGAATAGTTTTTATGGCAACAAGGGTTATGCAATTAAGGCACACCGATACTGATATTAAAGGTAACGGAGTCTTTGATTGGAACGAAAACTCAATGTCATTTCCTGAGAACTGGATGATTGATATGAAAGTACCCGATGATCCAAGTCAATGGGAAGAATACAACGGTCCAATCCGAGAAGGGTTTGATATTAGATTTGGGGTAACAGCACTTCAATATAGTAAAGAACACCCTCCTCTTAATATTGAAAAATTATAACTAGCTTTTAATTTTGAGGTCCAACAATGCGATCAGCAAGTAAACAGAGAAGATCGCTGTAAGTAAATTGAGTAACTTATATCCAGAATCAGAAATGGTTCAGTATATTGCCCGGCAGTGGATTTTATATGTGATAGAGTTGTATTTTGGAAATCGGGCGAGAATGAAACGCACAGCTACAATAGCTACATATGACTGGGACGTTCCTCTTCACGCCTTCTTAACTCATAGCAGGAAATTAGTCCCAAGTGTCGAATAGTATTTTAGTACAATTTACACGCTTGGAGGAAGAGTTATGGCAAGAAGGAAAAGTAAGGCGAAACAGGAAGAAGAGCTATTTCAAGGATTAGCTGGTATGGCAATGCTGGGAGGTATTTTAGGAACGTATTCTTTAACAAAATCTTGGCAACCTTCAATTATTGTTGGATTCGTTGGAGTCGTAGGGATTATTATTCTAATGGTTATCATTCAACAAAAACGTGCTGAGCGACTGAAGAGGTCAGGGATTACCGAAATCGATAAAATGGATGGAGTACAGTTTGAACATTATCTTGGACATCTATTTTGTTCACAAGGGTTTAAGGCGGAAGTGACAAAAGCTGCAGGTGATTATGGTGCCGATCTGGTCATTTCAAAAGATGGGAAAAGGATCGTTGTTCAAGCCAAACGTTACAAGAAAAATGTTGGGTTGAAAGCTGTACAAGAAGTTCAAGGAGCCAAGGCACATTACAGAGCAAATGGAGCATGGGTTGTTACAAATAGTAATTATACAGAACAGGCATACCAGCTTGCTAAATCAAATGGGGTAAGGTTGATCGCTCGGGATGAATTGGTTGAAATGTTGCTTGTTATGAAAGAGAAATTTTCTGCTTCAAAGAAAGCGGCAAATGCAAAGAGGACTGCCTAAGATAATAAAGAGGAAATGAGAGTGAATCATTTTTCTGCCGTTTTCGAAAGTACTTTAAGAACAAAAAAACAATATTATACATATCACAGCCAAAGTCGTTCCTTCACTGGATCGGCTTTTTTATTGGAGGTTTATATGATTAGTAGCATATGAAGGAAGAAGTAACGAATCCATCCCAACAAGCAGCCAGAGAAATGCAAAGGGTGTGTATGGGGTAGATGGGATGGAGTGAAGCAGTTCTGTAGTAGACCTGTCTGCCCAAAAGAGGTAAAATGGTTGAAGTGTTGCCCAAAATATTTTTATTACAAGGAGGAGGTGAGTTTTTGTGGCTATACTAAAAGAAATAATTGAAACTGCATATTACATAAGTGGCATTATCCTTGTGGTGGGAGTTGCCTTTGGAGCAAAACAATTAACACTTCTAAAGAAGGATCTTAATGATAGAAACAGGAGGGCAGCTGCAGAAAAGAGTATAGAGTATCTCGCATATTTTGAGAAAGAGATAGTTTCTACTGTATCAGAGTTTGGAAAAAGCTTCAGAGAAGAAGTTGCTACTCCTGCAGATGATCGTTATCTTTTTAACAAAGATTTCAGGCTAACTACAGATACTCTTACAAAAGAAATTTATGCAGAATGCATTATAAAGCAAAGATTACAGATTGTCACAGTGCTTAATCGTCTTGAGTTCTTTAGCGCCGTAATTGAAAGCAGAATTACAGATGAAGAGTTGCTCTATGTGCCCACTTCAAAACTTTTCTGTGAGTTTATTTCTTCAAATCATGTTTTCATTTCTTTGCTTAGGGACAGTGGAACCCCATACAAAAATTTAGTTTCACTTTATTTAAAATGGTCTAAAAGAATGGAAGTTGAGAAATTAAAGTTGCAAGTTGAGGAAACTCAGCATAAAATTAAAGAACAAGGTACTGATTATCACAGTTCTCCACCAATTGGTATGTAGAGGAGATGGTATCAAATGAAAGAAGAATTGATGAAAAAATCTATTGATGAATTAAAGCAGATTCTCAAAAAGGATATGGAACAAACACAAATAAAATTTCCGGTTCTAGAGTTCTATAGGATGAAGGAAAATCACGAGAGCTTATAAATCGATTCAAGAAGATAGGGCACCCATTGTGGTGCTTTTTCTTTTGCCTTTTTATGACGGAATATGAGATGTGAACTCGTAACTTGAAATATGAGGAATGAAATTTCTAAAATTTGTGAAAGATAACTCTAATTCGAATTGGATTGGGGGAAAATTATTATGAGTCGTGTTCAGCTAGCTCCCACTAAATTGCTAACTGATGAATCAAAGCCTGAACTTATTAGTGAAGAAACTCCATCAGGTGTCAAACTTATTGAGGCTCCTTATATGTGGAACTTGGGTTATAAAGGTAAGGGTGTTGTAATTGCTGTATTAGATTCTGGTTGCGATGTTAATCATCCAGATTTAAAAGGTAGAATTATTGGAGGATATAACTTCACTATTGAAGGTGAAGGGGAGCATGACTACATGGATTATCACTGGCACGGGACCCATGTGGCTGGAACCATTGCAGCAATTGAAAATCAGGAAGGTATTGTTGGAGTAGCTCCTGAAGCTAGTCTTTTAATATTGAAAGTATTAATGCGAAAAAACTGTAGTTCAACTGATGGATCAATTGGTTTTACTGAGTGGGTCACAAAAGCAATTCGTTATGCACTGTCTTGGAGAGGTCCAAGTGGTGAACGAGTAAAGATAATTTCTATGTCTATTGTGAACGAAAGTGAAGATAACACGGTTAGAGCTATGCATGAAGCAATTCAAGATGCGGTGAAACAGGATGTTTTGGTCGTTGCATGTGCAGGTAATTCGGGAGGAGATTGCGGACCGGAAAATGATGAAAAAAGTTACCCGGGATACTACTCGGAGGTTGTATCAGTTGCTTCAGTAGCACTTGATAAAACCATGCCTTGTCGATCTACAAACTCTAATATTGACTTGGTTGCGCCAGGAGAAATGATTCTTTCGACATTTCCAGGTGGAGGGACTCAAATGGCTTCTGGATGTTCAATGGCTGTCCCTCATATTTCTGGAGCAGCGGCTCTTTTGGTAAATCAATTTGAAAAAGATTTTGGAAGGAGTCCTACAGAGAGTGAATTGTATGCTCAGATAATTAAACATACCTATCCATTAGGTAATGATAAACGTGAAGAAGGAAACGGGCTTTTAATTCTGAAAGGAAGAAGTAATTCCTGTTAACATTTAAAACATATTAGAGAGGATGAGCTGATACGCTTGTCCTTTTTTTGTTGGGGGGGTGGTGATGAATGTATGGTATTGCTGAGTAAATCCGTAGTAACGTTATAGTAACTCGATGATATTATAAATCCATAGAAGTATGAAGAACTTTAGAAGGTAAGGAAACATTTCCTGCCTTCTTTTTTATGTCTGGAGGTGAAACATTGAGATGGTATCATAAAGCCATTTATTCATTTGCGAATTCGGTCCTTCCGGCTGCGGTAAAGCGGCAGATGATGGGCATTGGTAGAATGACCTCGCCAAGATCATCAAACGGATGGGACATATTCAATTGGCTCCCCAAAAAGTATCAGAGCACCCACAATATTGACTTAACTAAGCTACAAAATCATACAGCAGAAGAATTACTTGAGATCCTTATTTCTGTTCATCCAGATATATCTCATGCACTATACAACTTCTTGCGTATGGGAGATACGGCGCTTTCGTTTACAGCCAAGAAGCAGAGTGGCAGTGACGACAAAAGCGGACAGAAGGCTTTAGACTCCATCAAAAATATGCTAGACTCTCCGCTTCCTTCACCGGGTTACCTACACGGAAGATCATTGGATAAACTGGATACAATCCAGCGCATGATGATCATGGTTCGTGGAGCTTGTGCAGGAGAGGTTGTCCTAAATGATCGCTGTAATGATGTAATCGATATTATCCCAGTTGATCCTGCGACAATTTGGTTTCGGAGGGAAAACGGAACAGACAGGTTGGTTCCTTGGCAATATGTGAAGAACCCACGTCCTCGATCTGGAGAGGAATGGTTTGGTCAATATAAGAAGATCGATACACCGACCTTCATTTACGAGGAATTCGATCCGATGGTGGATGATCCGTATGGAAGAACCCCTATCCTCCCGGTCCTTCAGGCAGTGTTTTTCCATCTGCAAGTGTTACAGGATTTGAAGGCTGTTGTCCATAATCAGGGTTATCCAAGACTGGACATTTCAGTGGTTGAGGAAATACTGTTGAAAAACATGCCTAATCAGTACAAAAACAATCCTGAAGGTCAGCAGAGGTGGTTAACTGAACGCATGACCGAACTAATGGGTCATTTCAACTCCTTGAATCCAGATGATGCCATGATCCATTGGGATAGCGTAAAAGTAGAATACTTAAAAGGTGGCAACTCAGGACCGATGATTGATATCAAGAAATTGATTGATATTATTGATACTCAGATGGCAACTGGATTGAAAACGTTGCTTACCTTGCTTTCAAGGCATCAAGGTTCCACAGAAACCTATAGCTCTGTGGATACACAAATATATATCAAGTCAGTAGAGTCCGCCCGCAACGTAACCAAGCGTTTCTGGAAGCGGGCTTTTTCTATGGCTGCAAGAGTGCGTGGCGTTCAAACCTTGGTAGAAGCAGACTACGCTCCGATTGATTTACGTTCTGAAATGGAGAGAGAGCGTGATCTGAGAGCGAAGCTTAACAACTATGTACTTGCAGAAAAAGAACGTTACATCACGTCTAAGGAAGCCGCAACAGAGGCTAGATGGATCATGGGGCTTGATCCTAACATTCCGCTTGAGCTAGTTGCAGAACTGGAGAATAAACGCTCTGTTGCACAAACACAGCCTCCTGTCACTCCGCAGAATGAGTGAGTTGGCAAGTTTACTATATCAAGGAGGTGAAAAACCAAATGGCAAAACCGTCTGTGGAGCAGCTGTCGAAGATTAATCAAAAGGCACTTGTCCCTCTCACCGAAGAACAAGTCCATGTGTTTCAAGCAAGGATCATCGGAACGAAGAGGATTGATAAGTACAAAATGAAAATAACTCCAAACTTTCTTCGTAAGATGGCTGATCAGGTCAAAGAAGGTGTGGCACTGCTAGTGGACCATCCATGGCAAAAGTGGGAATCACTCTCTTTCCCCTATGGCAGGACCTTCGACAGCCGTATTGTTGAGGAGAATGGTGAACTGGAGCTATACGGTGACCATTACATGGCTAAGGGTCTTGAAGTAAATGGGATATCCACGGATCAATTGGCTACTGGTATTGATGCGGGTACGATCTTCGACACATCAGCCGGCTTTATATCCACCAAGCATAACTGTAGCATATGCGGTGGGGATTACTACCGAAATCCTGATTGTACGCATATCAGGGGATTAGAATACGATGGCAAAGAATGTCTTGTTCTTGCTGATGAAGGTTACATCATGGAAAACTCAATCGTATTCGATGGGGGATATGAGGGAGCTGGTATCACGCGTGGTTCCCTCTCGTCAAAGATTCAAGAAGATAATGAGGTCCAGCATCAAAATGAATATGAACCACTTCCTCTAGATGCGAAGTCGCTGAATGGCGATGGACGCGTCTTTTATTTTTTTAGCAATAAAGGCGGTATGAATGCTTTTGTATCCAAACAGCACCAAACATTAGAACAGGCCAAAACAAAGGTCGAAGGAGATGACACTGTGAACGAAGAACAAAAAGCTGCTTTGGCAGCGGCACAAAATCAAGCTGATGCACTAGCAAAAGCGAATGGTGTACTCGGACAAGTCCGAGCTGCACTTGGAGTTGAAAATGACGCGGACATTCTCTCTAAGCTGACTACACTAAGCTCTCAAGCTGCTGATGGCTTAGTCTACAAGACAAAAGTTACAGAGCAAGCTTGTGGAGCTGGAGTTCGTGCATTGGGTGAGGCATTTAACACCGAAACCATGAAAACCATGCTGTCCCACTTACCGGTATCGGAAATCGAGAAAATTGGTGCGACTTATGAGGCTCAGGCTCAAGTTGCATTAGGTGGCGGCGGTCGTCATACCGAGGGGGATAAACCAGACCTTCCAGCAGGAGCGGCAAATGGAGTAGCTCCGACTAATGCGCAAGCTGCTAGTCAAAAGACACCTGAACAACTCCAAGCAGAAGCTAAAGAAATGGCAAAAGCTGACGCTATCGCCGCGCTCAAAAATACAGGCAGAAGTAATCTGCTGAAGGAGGATAAGTAATATGATTGGATCTCAATACAATGGTGCACCGGGACCTGGTCAAATTCACACGCAAGAATTTGTAGAAGTTCTTGCTTCAACCGAATTGCAAGCGCGGATTCCCGGTGGCGTGTTGCTTGCAAAAGGGAATGGAGTAATTAAGAAAGGAACTGTCCTTGGAAGGGTTACAGCTACCAACAAATTCGTTCCTTATTTATCATCAGCTTCTGATGGTTCTCAAGTCGCTGTTTGCATCTTGGATAATGATCAGGATACTACGCTTACTGATATGGGCGCTTCTGCATGGATCGCTGGTATTTTCACTGAATCTAAAATTACAGGCATTGATACAGCGGCTAAAACAGCGCTGAAGCTTTGCTACTTTGTATAAGGGGGAACAAACTAAATGGCAAACGTACTTGACCCGTACTTTCTAACAGAAGTCGTTGGGAACATTCGTACAGATATTAACAGTTTTAGAGGTGCTCAAATCCTGACAAATGGTGTGGATTTCAAACCGGAACTCGGGCTGACAATTAAATATGATGTGACCTATGATGATACTGGCATGACTCCACCTACTGGACTGAATGACCCTTCACCAATCCACGCTTCTCCAGTTGTGAAACAAATGGAGTTCACCAATCAGGAATGGCGTGAAAAGTCAATCATTGACCGAGAAAAAATTGCAACCCTTCGCAAGCCTGGCAACAGCCTTGAGCAAACTTGGGGTGAAGAATACATGATTGAAAAAATGGTGAATCTCAACCAGCGACTCGAAACACGTTTTGAGTGGATGCGCTGGCAATCACTTACGGGTAGCCTTGTAGTTCCAGCAACAGCAAATAAACCTTCTCGGACAATTGATTACGGCGTTCCGGCGAATAACAAGCCAACAGCCGATGTGCTGTGGAGTAATACTGCAACGGCTGACCCATTAAAAAACATTGATGAATGGCTACTTAAATTCAGGGGAAGTGGAGCAAGAGGCGTTAAAATTGTAGCTAACAAAAAGGTGGATATGTACCTGAAGCAGAACGAAAAGATTCGTGATCTGATTAAATCCACCTACGGCAAAGATATTGTTACGGATGGTTCGCTTTCTGCAATCGTCAACCAAAACCTGAATGGGTTGCAATATGAAGTGTATGATGGTGGATACATTGACGACACAGGAACATTCTACCCATTCATTCCAGACAACGCTGTAATTATCATTGGTCAAGGTATGACAGGCTCCATTATGGACTTGGTGACCAGCCCGAACAATTACGAAGACATCTTCACTGGTCACACTGGAAAGTTTGCACTCGCTAAACTTATTCAAGGCGATCCTGATCAATGGCAATTAATCAATGGAGCAACTGTGCTGCCACGTTTGAAATACGTGAATTGGCACATTTTTGCTACAGTGGCGTAAGGGAGGAATA
This sequence comes from Paenibacillus amylolyticus, assembly GCF_003719335.1. Classification (GTDB taxonomy): domain Bacteria; phylum Bacillota; class Bacilli; order Paenibacillales; family Paenibacillaceae; genus Paenibacillus; species Paenibacillus amylolyticus_D. The sequence continues at coordinate 347,426 of NZ_RIAS01000001.1, read as the reverse complement.
ACCTATGACCATCGTAAAAATTTTGGTTGATGCTGTTGGGGAATACAACGCAGGGGACATTGTACATGATGCCCCTGATGGGATTATTGAGATTGCAAAAAAGAAAGTTCGCAATGCGGCAACTGGAGAGGTATTGGCAGAGATCGTAGAAGGAGATCAAATTTCTACAGACATTCCATCGGAACGAGAATTGAAGCTTCAGGAAGAGCTGGACGAATCGAAACAGCGCGAAGCAGTGTTATTGACACAGATTGATGAACTGCAATCCGCGACCCTGAATAACGATTTTGACGATGAACTGAAGGAATTAAAATCGGTTGCGAAGGAAATGAAAATCCCTGGCTATACCAAAATGGGTATTGATGAGCTGAAAGAGGCGATTGCCGCAACTGGCGGTGACGCCGGTGGCGAATAAGATACTTACGACAGAAACATATCATGAGGAAATCAGAGGGCGTCTCGGTGTTGGTGAGGATGTAATATCCGATACTGACATAGACGCCTTTTCTGTTTTACCAATTGGAGAAGCTCGGGTTATTGCGGCTGTACCAGATTATGTTGAATTAACTGGAACGGATGAGATTTATGTATATGCGGCGGCTGTGTGTATGGTTGCCGCTATACTTGCTCCATCTATGGGGGCAAAAATCAAAAAGACAATGAAAGACTTTGATTTTTCTTTTGAGAATCAAGCCGTTAATTGGAATGATCGCTCATTGAAATTGGTTGATGAGGCCAACGAATTCATTGAATTGATTTCAACTGTTCAAGCTTATTCGAGTGCTCCTTTGTTTGGTTTATCAGGGCCAACTAGGGAGAAGGAAAGGCGGAGCAACGATGTTCAAGGATTTTGTTCATAGACATTCTCCATGTACCGTAAATGGATATGAGGATAAAGTTATTCTGTCAAGGGAAACAAAGGCGACTACGATCCTTGGTAAGGAGTATGTCTATAACGGTCTTTTTTCACCAAAGTCAACGGTGGCACCGGGGGACATTATCCAAAATGATATGACGTTTTTGGTTCAGACCTTACGATTTACCACAATGAAAGACAAATACTGTTCATTGATTAAAACAAACGCAACAATCCAGATTCAAAGATTCACACAGGAGTATGATGATTACGACAACCCAAAAGGTAAGCCTGTTTTCGTTCCTGCGGCATCGGATGTTGTCGGGTTTGTGCAGCATGTTACTGCGCAACTCAAGCAGGAAGACCCGGGACTATTGCCTACAACAACATTGGTCCTTCTCTTACAAACCAACGTTGATGTCAAGGAGCCAAGTGACCCATTGCTGACACAACCTGATCGGATCGTAATTGCAGGAAAAAAGTATCAAGTGGATGTAGTGGATAGAATCAAGTATCCGAACCTATTGTTCATCCAATTATGCGAGGATCGGCGATGATTATAGGTTACGATGCTGAACGTGCAACGAAGGACTTGGAAAATAAGCTGGCTGTTGAAATTACAGGTCTGACGAAAATCATTATGCTTACTGCAAAGACAGGTATCAGGTATTATCCGGCTGTCAGAGAAAGCCTGGCAATGCACATGACTGTGCTGGCGAACCAGATGATATCAGGAGACATCACTGCTGATTACTGGCAAGCTTGGCTTGAGCAGTTTGGTAAAGGGTCGCTTATGGTTGGGCCAAGTCAGAACCCGGGTTTAATCAGCTATATGAACAGTGAGGCATGGAACAAACTGAGGTCAAAGGGAAGTCGGGTAGTCGTAGGCCGAGGCAGAGGAAAGTACCGAGCTATTGACGGAACAGTAAAACAATCTAAAGGGGCATATGCAGGCGTAGATCTGGAGGAGTTGGCAGAGCGGGGTGATCTTGATCCTTCGTTCAAGGCCACTCCTCCTACTTATTTCATGCGTATTGCTCTTGAATCTAATCGTGACCGTATTTTACAGGGGATTAGTCGTGTCCTTACTGAGTTCCCATATCATCGCTACTTTAGGCTACTTTAGGGAGGTGAAGGATTGAGTGTGAAATTGTTGGATGCGGTTCAGCATGCGCTTAAAAGCGACAAGGAACTGATGGAACTTCTTAAACTCGATGTTGTTTCTCCTCCCAAAGAAGTAGTGATGCGGTTTACAAAGGGTATGGAACCTGAGATTACGATTAGCAATGAAACAGTTCCTCATATTTGCCAATATGTCATGCCAGGACGATTTTCCTCGAATCAGTTAGTCTTCGAGGGTAAATTCTGCTTGGATTTTTATGCAGGCACAGGTTATGCGGCGAAAGAGTTATTTGAACGGGCATTCCGGGTGTTGCACGATAAACGTATTACAATGCCAGGGTGGGCGACATACCTTTGTGTATTAACGTATGATGCTGATTTTGCAACTGGAATACAAGGTGTCAAAGGATATAAGGCCATATTTGACGTGGATTATCTCCGAATGAATTGAGGTGAGGATATGTCTGAAGGGAAAACAGAAGTAACAGATGCTAAACAGGAACCTAAGGAAGAATTTCCTGAGCTGGAAAAGCTGGTCCGAGAAAAGATTCGTCTTGCCCAAAAACTCGGCTTGATGGATGGTAAGGAACCAGTTGAAGGATATAAAGAAACGAAGGAATACAAAAGAATTGAAGAGATTGATGCAAGGCTTTGGGAGCTTGTCTAATCAACTCTATACCTGAGGAGGACAAAATACATGAGACCATTAGTTTTTGATGGCGTGGGAACAGTTGTAGCTTATGATTTGGATGGTAAGGTGAAGTATGTCGAAGATAAAGTGACGAAACTTACTTTGCAACTTCAGTTTGACTGGCAAGCAGTTATGGGCGGAGATAGTGGATACGCGTTCCACTATACTGCTGGAGATTTACAGGACAAAGCAAGTATCGAAGTGCCGAGGTATTCTCCAATCATTGCTGATATGTCTCAGGGGGCTACGACAAAGCGTATTACAGATATGGAATTTGACGAGACTGAGCAAGGCTTGTTGGGAACTGACGGTTATACAATCAAGGCTCCTACGAAATATGCCGGGACATTTACGGAAGAAAGTGATCAAGTATACATTGTGGATGTTGATACTGATGAACGAACACTCCTGACGCGTGTAGCATCTACACCAACTGATCAGCAGTATACGATTAGCGCTACAGGAAAAATCGTTTCTTCAGATGCGAATAAAGGAAGAGAGATTCTGGTCACTTATAAATGGTCAAAAGAAGGTACAGAGACGGCGTTTGATGGAAACAGACGTCCAGCACCGTTCAAACTTACTCACCGTTTTGAACTTATTGATGATAAGAACGGAAATCCTATTCCAGTACAGGTAACGATTTTTAAAGCTCTCGGCGGTGGTACATTGGATGTCTCGCAAGAACGTAAAAAACCTAGCACAACTACAATCGATCTTCAAGTTATGGAGCCTGGACGATCTGCTGATAATCCAGAGGGACATGCTATGACAATCAAATTCGGAATCTAAACCAACATATGCAGCCCTGCCGGTAATCGGTGGGGTTCTTTTTTTGGTAATAACTATATTTCAATTCAAAGGAGAATGAACATGAGCGAAGTTGAACAAGTAGTTGAAGGACAAGAAGAGAAAACGTTGGATCAAACATTAAACATTGGTAGCACTGTGAAGCTTGCTAAGGGAATCGAGAAGACAATTCAATTAGGAACGATCAAATTAATTCGGGAAGTGCGTCAGCATGCAAAGCACCTCAAAGGAATTCGTTTTAGTTATGCCATGGGACGAGATGCGACTGAAGCAGAACAAATAGGAGATCAGGAGATTCCTGCTTTTGACTTCCCAGCTATTGAAGAGGCTTATAAAAAAGCATTCAATATGATTTTTGTTGAAGGATTAACAGATGAAGAATATGACAAGGTGGACGAGGAGGGCATTCGGAAATTGGATGGAGTATTGGATCGATTTCTATAAAGAATCTTTCCCTCCAGACCCTGATGCTGATGAGGACGAAGAAGATTCAGCGGATGGAGAAAACGAACATACAGGCACGGACTGGATGGGACTGTGGGCGCTCTGTATCAGTAACGGAATATCTGATTCAGAGTGGCCTAGTATGACCATTCCTAAAATCAGAGCGCTGATGAAAGAAAAACAACGTTCTCGTGAGTTTGAAATCGCAATTCATGGCGGACAAGTTGAAAACAAAAAACCGAAGAAAGCAAAATTTTTATCTGATCTTGGTTTCTTTCAACCGAATCCGAGATAGAAAGGGGGAAATATGGCAGAGGGTACGAATAGAGATGTCGTTGCTGCGCGGATAAAATTAGAGACTGGTACAGTATTACAATCATTTAAAAACATTGATACAGGCGCTAAAGGTAATGCAGATGCGTTCAAGGCTCTGAATGCTGAGTTATCAACTGCTGAGAAGTCATACAAGAATATATCATCAGCAATGGATAAGATGGCCTTAACTGCGGATCAGCGACGTCAAAAGATACTCGCTGAAGTTGAAGCACAACATAAGCAGAAACTTGCACAAACCGCTTTACTTGGCGCAAAGGCTCAACAATTGGAACAAACGAATCGTTTGATTGATGCTAAGATGCAGGCGCAGCAAGCATTGATTAAACGGCGTAACCAGCAGATTGAGCAATCCGAACGTGAACATCAACAAAAGATGCAGATTCTCCAAAATCGATCTGTTAAATCCGGACAGGAGGCTGCAAGGGCAACAGGTGCAGGGACGGATGACCGAACGAGAGAGCGCGTACTCCAAGAGGAACAAAAAATCCGTATGGCTATCACTGAGCGGCAACGGAGAGAAGAAGCTCTTAGAGAAAAAGTATTGCAAGAAGAACAACGGATCAGACAAGCCTTGTCTCAAACTGAACAGCAAACTAAACGGATGGGGTCCACAATGGACGCTGTCTCTAAAAGTTGGATCGGTAAATTAGGGGACATGGCCACACATGCAGTAGTATTCCACACTATGTATAAGGCGATGCATGAGGTTACCCAGGCTGCCAAAGAAGGTCTGGTTGATATTGAATCCAACATGGCAGGATATGTGCAGACAAATGAACACTATTTTGTTCATTTTGAAGACGGAACAAACAAGATGGTCATGGATACCCAAAAGCTGAATCGTGAAACAAAAGCCTTTATCCTAACGGCTCATGAGTTAGGGTCAAACATCTTGGATGTAACGGAATCAGCACGGCTTTGGGGCAGGATGTACAAGGATGTTAACGTTGTCCAAGAACTGGTTCGTCAATCTACTAAGTTATCCACGGTGGATATGGTCGAACTTGAGGATGCGACCAAGTCCATGGAGTCTGTAATGTCCCAATATGGGGTTCACATTACAAATGCAAATGAAGCTATGGTCATCGGTAACCGTGTTCTGGATTCTTGGTCCAAGGTTGCTCATGATACGATGGCCCCGGCTCGTGATCTTGGAGCGGCAATTCAGCGTACTGGTAAGATTGCAGCAGAAACGGGTGTATCCTTCGATGTGATGAACGGGCTTATTTCCTCCGGTGTACGTAACACTGCGTTGTCCGGGGAAAACCTCGGTAACATGTGGAAAACAGTTTTAGGTACAATTCGGACAGATAAAGCAGTGGATGAGATTGAACGTCTTGGTGTTAAAACCAGAGAGGTAGTAGACGGGGTTGAACAGTGGAGGAAGGCAGAAGATATTCTGTTGGATCTCTCGATCCAGGTAACGGATAAAAACTACGATCTTACGCAGTCTTATGCAGATATCTCCCGAGGGGTTTACCAGTATGCAAAATTAGCCGCTTCACTCAATGTTGGGGATATCTTGCTGGGTACTGCTGCATCTGTCGGTTCTTCTGGATCAACAATGCAGTACTTGACTGTTCAAATGGATACGATCCAACGCAAGGCAGCTCAAACCAGAACGTCTCTTCTTGAAATATTTAACACTGCTGGCGAAGATGGATTGCGCCAAATGATTAAAGACGTACTAGACGGAATTGACCAACTCTTGATTGGACTGACGAAGATTCCAACAGGTGTCTATGCTGCAGCCGCAGGTTTAAGCGGTTTGCTGTTGGCGTACAAGGCTCTGAGCGGTCCGATTACATCTGTTATAGCGGCAATTCAAGTTTTGAATGCGGCAAAAGCACAGGAGACCGTCACAACAGTTGCAAGTACAGCTGCAACAGGAGCCAATTCAACAGCGAATACAGTCAATATTGTTTCAAGTGAAGGTGTAACCATCTCTACAGTGCAACAGACTGCCGCAAGAGAGGCGCAAACGGTAGCTACCTCTACGGCAACAGTGGCGACAGGTGCATTAAGTAGGGCGCAGGCTGCGGCTACTGTCACAATGGCTGCTGCGACCGCTGGACTCTCTTTGCTGGTTGGGGCTATAGCTATTTTCGCAATGAAGAGTGGTGAAGCTGAAAAAGCCGAACGTGATCGGATTCAAATGATGAAGGACAATGATTCCGCTAGTCAACAAATGATTAGTCAGTATCAACGTCAGATTGATTTGTTACCTAAGATGGTCAACGCTCATAACTCCTTAAAAGCTATGATTGATGGCGGAACGTTGTCCACAAGCAAGCAGGAGCAGGCTAAACGTCAACTGGAAGAGATATCTAAAGCTCTGGCCATGACTATTGGTAAAGAAGGATTGGCACAGCTTGAAGCGGCAGGATTCACAGATGAGGCTACTAAAACACAGATTGCTGCTCTTAATGCGCTGATAGACAAGCAGAGGGAAGCCAGAAAAGCTGTATTAGAAGACCAGAAAAACGGTTTACAAAATCAAATGAATGATAATATCGCTGCTATTGAAAAAACAAAGGAGAAGATAGAATCTCTTGAAAATAGTTTGATCGCTGGCGGCGTGGAATTTATGAAAAACATATTCAGTTTCAAAAGCGTGGACGAATCATCCAACCAACTGGAGAATTTACGATTAAAGCTGGACTCTTTAGAAACCAAAAATCGTGAACTTGAAGCTTCATTAAGTGACGCAAATGTTCAAATGCAACAAATGACTGTCGAATCTGTTGAAGCCCAAAAAGAAACGGATGCATTAGCTGGGATAAATGGAAAGGCATCGGATACGATTGAAGAACTCACCGAAAAACTGGTTGAACAGACTAAGGCTCTCCGAGAGTCCGTTCAAGCGAGCATTGCTTCTGTTTCTGAACTTAACCAGGTTGCGGACACTCTCTCCAAAGGACAGTCATTAAGTGCATCCTCTGTGGCAGAATTAATTCTCAAATATCCTGAATTGGCTTCTCAGATCCGCAAGACAACGGATGGGTGGATCTTTGAAGGACAAGTATTAGAAAAATTACGGCAGGCCAAAGTAAAGAAAGCTATTGATGATCTGAAAGCGGAGAGGGATTCAACACGAGGTGTAGCACTAGAGAGTTTGAAACGGATTCAATTTTATGGGCAAGAGTTTAACTCCATTACAACCTTTGCTGAAGCACGCGAAAAAATCAAAGATATTGAGAAAGAAATTGCTGAACAACAGAAGAAGAACTCTTCTGAATTAAATAGCACACAACTTATGAATCAAGGCATGGCTAATTTCCTTCAACAAAAAGCAAACGAGCAACTTGAGGCAAAAAAACAAAAACTTAATGAGTTGAACGGTGTGATTAAGCAATATGCTGATCAACTCCAATTGAGCAATGATCAAATTGAAGCCATGACGAAGCTTCTAGAAGATGACACTTACGGGGTAGAAGACAATAACAAGGCCAAAAAAGAAACCGTAGAAATTATGACAGACTTACAGAAAGCTATTGAGGGTTACAATAAATCTCTGGAAAAGTTGGATTCTCAACAAAAGCGGGTCGCAAAGTCTTCTAAAGAGTACCTGGATATTCTTGCTCAAAAGCGTACCGCGCTTCTGGAGGAACAGAAACTCTATGAGCAAGGTTATAATGATCCAGCTCAATTAGTTTCTTCTCAGTCAGAGATTGCTACCGGCGGTGGCCCTTCATCCAATATCACATCCATGTTGTCTAACGCTATCAATTTGGCGAATTCAGGCGTGATGAAGTATAAACAAATACCAGGTAACTTTAACGGTTCGTTCGATGAGTTTAAACAACGGGCCTATTCGGACTGTTCGCAGTTTGTTCAGGAGATGTTCGAAACAATTGGAGTTCAACTTCCTCGTACTGCCGCAGAACAGGCTAAATCTGGACTTGCTGTAACTAAAAACAACTTGCAGGCTGGAGACCTGGTGTTTTTTAACACGACCGGGAAAGACAATTCACATGTAGGCATCTACATGGGCGATAGCAAATTTATTCAAATGGGTGAATCGGGATTAAAAGTCTCTGACCTTAACAACAGCTATTGGGGGCCGAAATATAACGGAGCTACCCGTGTACCGGGAATGTCCATCGAGAATGCTTATCCAGGAACAACGAACATGTCTCAAGCGAATAATAGAGTGAAGTATGCAGGAAAGTACGCATCCGAGGTAAATGCGGCAGCTAGTAAATTTAATGTTGATCCATTCCTAATCGCTGCTGTCATGGAACGTGAATCATCTTCTGGAGCCACGGGAATTAAGAACGTCATGCAAGTAAATGGGATGAATGGCGCTACGCCTGAACAGAGCATCAATGCCGGTGCTAAAATACTTGCAGAGTTGCTCAAAAAGTCCGGTGGCGATGTGAAGATGGCCCTTGGCGGTTACAACATGGGTTCCGGAATTATTGACTGGTTTTTGAAATCAGGCGGTTATAACCAGGCAGATATGCAAGCATATTCCGACAAATATAAAAAAGTCTACAACAGTAAAGTGTATGGTGATGTGGGTTACGTAGATAAAGTAATGGCAACGTATGCTCCTCAAAAGGTGACTCCACCAACGCAGAAACAGTTGACAGATGCGAAAAGCACTGCTGACAAAGAACTACTTCGTATTAGCGATGAATTGTACAACATCGATGTATCGGAATTGGAAAGTAAGCTCGGCATCAAGGATATGAAAATATCAGACAAAGAGTTGGCGCTAAACCAGTCTGAAGCACGTCAGAAGAACATGAAGAAAGACACCAAAGAGTATAAGACTGAGTACGAGTTACAATTGAAATTGAAAACAGAAATTCAGGCGCTGATGCAGGAACAACGTCAGATGATCGAACAATCTGGGCTGAAATCAGATGAGTTGATTAATAAGCGCCGAAGCTTAACTGAGAAAATCGGGGATGTGCAGGCTGAGAAAGAAGATATGAAGGATCAGTTCGCTAGTGACCAATTCGACACAGCCAAATCCAATATGGAAGCGCGAGTTGAACGTATGCGGCAACAAGGTCGTTCGGAAATGGAAATGACCAAGACGCAACTTCAATTCTTTCAAGGACAACTTAAGAACACTGCTTTATCAGAGGAGCAACGTGTTGAATCTGCTAAACAAGTGTATGACTTGACCAACAAGGTTACAGATCTAAAATTCAAGAATTCTACGAATTGGATTGATAAGCAAACGGACCAAATGGAACGTCAGGGTAAGTCGGAAGTTGAGATTTATCAGATGCAGGCAGAGGCATACAACCGTATGCGAAATGATACCACGCTAAAAACAGAACAACGGGCGGAAGCCGAAAAAATGTATCAAGATACTTCCAAAAAATTAATTTCTTCTCGTTATGAGTTTTCCGAAAAGTGGATGACCAAAGAAGCGATGCAAATGGAAATGTCCGGTGGTCAGAAAGTAGATATCATGAAGTGGGAGCTTCAAGAATATCTCAAGATGCAGGCTGACAAGACCCTATCGGCAGAACAATTGTGGGACCTTGAACAGAAAATTTATAAGCAACGCAACGACTTAGATAAGGAATACTATTCTGCAGCTGAGAAGCGGATCAACCATTTGAAAGCCATTGGAGAAATGACCACTGAACAAGAGCTTACTGAGTATATGAAGCTTCAATCTTCGTATCTAGCAGGCACTGATTTACGGATGGATGCAGACGAGAAAGTGTACGACCTAAAGAAAAAACTCATGGATGAGATGACTAAGGCCGTATCCGAATCGGTAACTAAGCAGAAAAAGTTACTGGACAACGCACGGGATGAGGAAATTAAACGGATTCAGGCGGAAAAGGATGCTTTCACTGCGGCTCAAGAAGCAAAGATCAAAGCTATCGATGATCTCATTCAAGCAATGGAAAGAAATAATGACCAAGATGACTACGAAAGACAACGTGCCGAAAAGGTAGCTCGTCTTGAAGAACTTCAATCTGCTGTAGGCCCTGAGGGAATCGCTGAACGTAAACAGGTTCAGAAGGATATCGAAGACTTAGATCGGGAACACGGACGGAAACTTGCTAGGCAGGCTCTGGAAGATCAGAAAACAGCCTTGCAAGAAGAAAAAACGACCCGCGAAAAAGATTTTGACGATAAGATTCAGAGTGCAAAAACTCATTACGACGATCTATCGGCAGCCTTCGATGAATTCTCGTCTAACACTGAACTTTCTGCGGAGAACCTGAAGAATATCCAAATCTTGAAGGAAAGCGAGAAAAATGAAACGATTCTTGGTATGCTTGATGCATTTATTTTAGAGTATCAGTCTCGTCTTGATAGGATCGCCTCGGCAAGCGCTGAAGTTGGCGGTATTGATGTCACAGGAGGTGGATTGGCACCGGGTACGGCATCTAAAGACCCTTATTATCAAAAGGATATTGATCTATACACATATAACGCTAACAAAGATGCTTGGAATGCTGCCAAAGCCCGTGGGGATGCAGCGACAATGAAAACCCTTCAAGAGCAGAACGATGCTATACGCCAAAAGTATGGAATTGAAAAGGATACTGGTAAACTTCAACACTTCTCTGAGGGTGGTGTTGTCAAAGGACCTCGCGGAGCGGCTGTTCCTGTCATTGCACACGGAGGAGAGATATTCCTGAATGATCGACAACAGGACTCGCTATTCAAACTCCTAAATCTTCGGATGCATAATCTCGCATTCACAATGCCTGAATTCTCTGTTCCTGATGCTTCATATGGAGTAAATGCGGAGCGGGGCGGTAGCCATATCGAAATAAATTCAGGAGATACTTATATTGCGGACGAATCAACAGCGAGAGTCTTTTGGAGTGAACGTGATAATGTTGTTCGTAGGATGCAGGCAAGGGGAGGTAAAGGCTGATGATTGACGCTACAGCGGACGGTAAATCCTTCCGATCAATCGGGCTTGGTCTGAAAAAGCATAACATTCCAGTATTGCCCCCAACGAGAGATTACAGTGTTGAGATTGCAGGCCGTGACGGAGAAATTGATTTCGGAAGCACCTACGGTCCGAGAGTAATAAATCTGGAATGTGTCATTATGGCTGATGATGCAACGCTTGATTACCATAGGAGAGTCGCCCAAGTGGCGGCTCTTTTTAATTCTAAAAAAGGGGATATCGTGTTAACGTTTGAGGATTTACCTGGAAGAAGATACATCGGGAGATACGCTGGAACTATGGATATCGAAAAAATAATATTCGATGGAGAACTGACAATACCCTTCAAGATGGGAGAACATCCATTTCCAGAAAGTGCAGAAAATTTGAAGGAAATCGTAATTACTAATTCCCCTCAAACCGTATCTGTTACGTCATCAGGAGACGAGAAGGCGAGTCCACTTATCGTATTAACGAATCAAGGGACGAACGTCATACGGAAGTTTAGAATAGCAAACGAATATTTAATCGAGTAGGAGGGTTTACATTGGCTGAAATTTTATTGTCGAAATCAAACCATTGGAAAAAAGCAAGTATTAACGCAGCCTTACGAGGAATCAGTTTCACCGCTCCTCCTAAAGTATATATTGCACTCTACACATCCAATCCTACGGATGCCGATACAGGGCAGGAAGTAACAGGAGGAGGGTACGCAAGACGTGAAATTGTATTCGGAGAACCTTTGATTGCTGAACGCAGGGCAGGGACACAAAATACGGCCGATGTAGTCTTCCCTACCGCTACAGCGGATTGGGGATTAATCACACACATAGGTATAAGAGATGCGGTTACTGGCGGTAATCTGTGGTACCACGGAGCGATTAAAACGCCAAGGCCAGCATTAACCAATGATTTAATCAGGTATTTGGCTGGGCAGTTGAAAATTGATGAGGCATAGGTGATTATATGAAGAAAATGTATCCGGCAGTGGTTAACTCTCCGAAAACAGAGTTGCCAGAATCGATTACATCAACACAGACAGATATTACTGTATCTAATGCATCCGTATTACTTGCGGGGGAGGGCATTGCCACAATCGGCAATGGCGATACGGCAGAGACAATTACTTATACATCGGTGGATGGGAATGTCCTGAAAGGATGTATTCGAGGTTATCAGGGTGTTGCCCGATCCTGGACAGCAGGAACGAGAGTTGCCAGAAACTTTGCAGCGGCGGATTGGGATACTGCCCGAGATAACATAACAGAGCTGGCTGAAAGATTGGACACTCCTGAACGTGCATCCATAACACTGCAACCCGGTGTACGTGTAGTTGATGCCAATCAAGATGCAGCGTTTAAGCTTGCTGGCTTGCAGGGCCGAACAGTGCTTAACTATCAAAGCCAGATCGGTATCTATGGGGTACTTAATCCGTATGTGATTAGGTATGGGCAAAATCTATTGCCACCATTTTATGAAGCTGTCACGGCGGGGAATGGGCAGTCAATAATTAGTCCGTATAGTGCAACTATTAATGCATCTGGAAATAATATAGGCTGGACATATAAAATCCCATGTGTAGCCAATACAGATTACACAATTTCATTAACTCACAATGGGATGATTGCTCTACAAGACATGGACAGTAGCGGCGCAATTATCCAAAACTCTGGATATCAGGCTGCCTCAGAGTTACACATAAAAACTGCTGCCAATGCAGCGTATCTGAGCATAGTCATTGGCAACGGATCAAAAGGCGCAGGGGTGTATAGCTTCTCAAATCCAATGCTCAATATCAGCAACACTGCTTTACCATTTAAGCCACGCCAAGACTCCATGCTCGCATTCCAAACGGAGTTACACGCCAATCCAGACACTGGAGCAAACCCGGATACGGTGTTTGAGCGAGATGGGCAGTATTTTAAACTGGCGAAGTGGAAACGGGTCGTCATGAGTGAATCACTTACCTATGGACTTCTTAACAACTATATAGGATTTAAACGTGTGACTATTCCGACAGGTCAACTTCCCCTACCCAGTTTGATAGTTCCTCAAATTTCATGGGGAACTAAGTATGACGGAGCACTATTGAAGACACTTGATACATCCGTTTATCCTGATTCACATGACTTCTCAAGTTCTATAGGTTGGTTAATTTCTGTATCCAATACAGACAGTGGATGGGGAGACTCATACACACCAACAGCAGACGAGATTAAGGCGTATTTTATGGGATGGAAGATGTACCAAGAAGGGAATAGAGCAACGCCATATACGAGCGGAACCAAACAGTGGTTTAAAATTCAGCGTCCAGCAGATTCCAGCGTAGCATCAATTCCAACGGACACGTACTCGGAGTGGACGCCATACCAACTCCTATACCAGCTTGCTACGCCAGTTGTCGAACCCATCACGTCTGAGGGGCAATTGACGTTTGTTGACGGGGATAATCAGGTTGAGGTAGGGACGGGGATTGTATTACGCGAAGGCGTCAAACCTGCTTTACTCACCCCTGACAACAATTATTATATTAATAGTCAGGCAGCCGCGACTAAACTAGCGTACAAAGTAAGTAAATTCCTCTATGTGTACGCAAATAGCCGACAAGTATATGATTGGTTAATCTCTACCAATGCTGATAGTTGGGGGGCACAGCGTCTATACAAAGACTCTAAAAACTTCAACTCGATCCCATCCTATAGTGTCACATACCTGATGTTGGACAAGTATCCAACGGTAGATGTGACGGGAACATATGCCGAGAATGAAAAGGCTCTGCTTCTGGATACTGTCAAAACGTTGCAAGACAACACAACACGGATATCTGTGCTGGAATCGAAAAAGGCCGAGAAGGATTCTCCTGCATGGATTACGCCGACACTTTTAAATGGGGCATCACAATATGTGGACTATCAAAAAGTTGGATATTTGAAAGATAGTTTTGGTTTTGTGCATTTAAAAGGTTTGATTGCAACCGCTCCAGTTAATTCCCGTATCTTCATACTTCCCGTAAAATACCGTCCAGCATTTCAACTTATATTTAGGGTAGCAGGGGCAGGGGAAACCTATGAAATCAGAATTACTTCTGATGGTGGTGTCTTTACTACGAACACTGGAAATTATATAAGTTTGGACGGGATCACGTTTCAAGCTGAACATTAAAGGAGGTATCACATGAAAGCCGTACCTAAAGTAAATATAGACGGACTCTACCTTGAGGACGAATTAGTGGACGATGCCTTTAGTGGTGTCGTCCCTTTTTATGCCGAGCCTGAGCCTGTGGTCTTTGATCCCGATCAGGCGGAGCAACCGGAAGCCCCGGAGGAAGAGGTTGAGCCGGAGATTACCGGGTATCTGGTCGGCGTGCCGGTTCCTGCTGGCCTGTTCAGGCCACGCTTTGACTTGGTTGTTTGGGAAACATACCAGGACGCTGTAAAAGAGGGGACGCAGGAAACTTTTCCTGACCTTTGGATTGAAGGGATGAGTCAGGAAGAGATTGACGAGTTGACCAATCCACATCCAGAAGAACCGTCTGAACTCGACCTATTAAAACAGCGGCTGGCAGAATCGGAAGCTGAGAATAAACGTCTTGCGGAAGAGAGCAACGCCAATCAACTGGCCCTGATGGAGTTGCACATGCTTGTGCTCAGTGTGGTATCGCCAGATGAGGGTTAAGCTTGCAAGGTTGTTGATTCATTGGGCTGTAGCACTCATGAGGGGAGGTGAGACAATGTTAGCTGTATACGTAATGATGATTCACAAAGGACTGATCAAGCTGGAGCAAGTGCCAGCAGGAAGCCGGGACAAAGTGGCTGCTGCGTTGGAAGCGGCAGAGATGGACCAAAACGGAAATATCTTATAGCAGGCGTTCCGACATCGGAGCGCTATTTTTATGCCCTCTGGACTCTTCAGGGGGCTTTTCTTTTTAAGGAGGGATACTGTGTTTGGTGGAGATTTTAATGAAATCGAGTTCAACACAGGTGGCGGGATAAACATTATTGATTTATCGGCTCATCTATCTGGCGGAGCACAGATGTATACGAAACGAGATGGCGACGAATATGAGTTGGAATTTTCAATGGAAATGTCTTTGTCCTCTGAAATGTCTGGAGAGGCGCGAGTAGAGGCGGATTTTGTACGTGAATATGTTCTCGAAGCTTTGCCAATGTCCGGGGAGGCTCGGCTTCAAGCAGACTTTATACGTGAGTTGCGTTTCAGTTCTCAAATGTCCGGCGAAGCGAGACTATACGCTGAAGCTACTCGCTACCATGTGGACTATATAGAATTCGAAGACATGTTTAACCCTGGTGATCAGATTATCATTGACACTGATAAATTCAAAATCACTCGTAACGGACAGAATGTTTCGCATTTATATGACGGTGATTTCTTTTATTTGAATCTCGGAGAAAACAACTTGACCTGGACTGATATTGAAACAGGCAGGACGGTCCTTATGAGAGTCACACATAGAGACAAATTCCTGTATTAATTGAGGTGAGATATGCCTAATCCAACAATGAAAGTGTTTGATAAAAATCTACGGCGTGTGGGTACACTGATAGACAGTACAGACATCCAACGCCGGAGAAGAATTAACAGTGACTACGAGTTAACATTCATGGTCCCAATGACCTCGGATGATTACCGAGAAAAAATTGCAATCAAAGGCCACGTTCAAGATGAGCGTGGCCAATTTTATGTTATCCAGTCCCGGAGCCGATCCCGTGAAGGTCGGAAACTTACGGCATCTATTTATTGCAATCATGTGATGTTCAAACTGAATGAATTCAAGTTTCCTTATAACTCATACATTGATGAAGCTTATGGGGTGCATATAAACGAGCTGACACAATTAATTACAACGGCTACAGGCGGGAGATTCACATTCGCAATCCACGATACATTTGAGTTGCATGATGTGAAAGACTTTGGACGTGGAACTTGTCTGGAAGCATTGAACAAGATTGTTGATATGTATGAGTGCGAGGTCGAGCCTGATAACTTCGTAATCAACCTTAGAAAACGGATCGGTTCAGATCACGGTCTACAGTACCGGCTCAAAAAGAATATCGTCTCCAGTTCTTTCAAAGATAAAGGCGAATCGCTCGTTACCCGGATGTATGCTCAGATGAAAGATGGTCGTACATTTATCGGAATGGATGCTTCGCTGCTCACCGATCTTGAGCGCAGCTTACTCTCGAATGTACCAGGAGCCATTGTAAACGGAAAATTGGCGGTTAATTATCTCATATCTCCATTTGCGGAATATTGGGCCAGTGATTCAGTGCCTTTCTACGATGGGGAAATCATTGAGCAGGACATTGAAGAAGCAGAGGATTTACTGAAGGCTACACGGAAGGCTTTGCTTGAACAAGAAGTAGTATCACTGGAGGCAACCATATCCACGGCAGACCTGTTTAAGATCGACAACACGGAACCCAGACCCCATTTAGGTGACGATGTAATGTGTATCGACCCCGATATGGGCATGAACCGGATGAAAGCTCGTATTACTGAATTGACTGAATATCCGTACAACCTGGATAAGCATGCAGAACCAACAATCTCCAATCTTAACTTGAGAGACTATGATGATATTATTAGTGACCTGGAACGAAATAAGAATATCACTAGTAACATATTTTCAAACGGCAAAATCCGGACGGATGTCTTTGAATCATTTGCGAAGCAGGCTGTTATTGATATTAACAACAGTAAAACAGAACTGATCTATCCACCAGAAGGCGGGATATTGGCTCAGGAGAAGACGAATCCCTTGGAACAAGTCAGGTTGACATCAAATGGGATCGGGATTTCTACAGATGGCTGGCAGTCAATACGCGCCGCAATTACAGCGCGGGGTGTGGTAGCTGAACAAGTCATAGGTCAACTCGGTAATTTTGTATCCATGTTGATCGGTAACGGCGAGGATATCGTCCAGATTAATACAAACGGGATAGCTGCAGGCGCTTCCTCGTTCAATAGTGCTCCTTTCAGACTAAATATGAAAGGCGACTTGATAGCCAACAGTTTAACAGCAAACTATGCTAACATCGAATACTCCAACTTCAAAAACGGGGCCATAGTGGGTTCCTCCATAAACGTAGGTAACGGAATGTTTACGGTCACCTCAGGAGGTATTATGTCAGCTGTAGGAGCAAACTTCTCAGGCTCTATTACGGCTTCTACTGTTACAGGTACTAATATTAATGGCGGAACGATTACGGGTTCCTTAATACGTACCGCAGTCACTGGAAGACGTGTGGAAATTGACTCAGTTGGATTTAGGACATTCGATTCTGACAACAGAAACCGGATAAGAATTAATACAGCTTCAGACAGCGACATAGCTGCCATTTCTTTTTTTGGATCAGGTGGGTCTTTTGCTGGCGAAATAAATTCCTATCAAAACTCAGGACAACTAACTATATTCAGTAACGATTTGTGGCTCGGATCAAACAATACAGCTAATCCTATTCGCTTACAGGGGGCTGTCAATTTTGGAGGAGCTGCAACCTTTAACTATGGTGCTACCGGATTAACTATTTCGAGCGTGACCGGTTTGCAAAACGAAATAAATTCAATTTGGACTTCCCTTGGAGGTAAGGCGTCTACAAGTCATACTCATACTCAATATGCAGTAAATATGACCTATGATCCATCCACTAAAAATCTCAAACTATTCAATCAAAATGGAACAGCGATTGCAACTGTCAACCTCTCATAGATAACAAAATGATTGTAACCTTCACAATACATCCTCCGTAATGTATCATATTAGGTAAATCGAACCAATTACGGAGGTCGAATCATGAAGAAGTTTACGCATAAGGTTGCATATATTGCTGGCGGTATCGTCATAGGTATTGTTTTCTCGACATCTGCGGGAGCGTTTGCTGATCAGGTAAAATCACTGGTTGGAAAGAAGGTTACAGGTGAATATACCATCGTTGTAGATGGAAAGAAATTATCGGACAAGGGAGCCATCATTGATAGCAAGGCGAATGTACCTGCACGCGCCTTGTCAGAAGCGTTAGGCGCTAATGTTAAAGTGGAGGGGAGAACAATTAATATTACATCCGATATAGAGTCTGCGGCTGTCGGGAGCGAAACATCGTCTAATGAGAACAACCAATACATTGGTCAATCAAAAACAGAGCTTGAAGAGACAAGACAGATTATTGCTGGAAAAGTGTTAACTTCAACAAAAGCAGGAAGAGAAGAAGTTATGAAAGGTCTTGAGGAAGTTCGGAAGAGTGGAAATGTAGAAGCAATATCCAAATGGGAAAAGTCTCTTTCTGAATATGATGCTGAGATAGCGAAATACGAAGCAGAACTAAAACTAATTGATGAAGCATTGCTTACTGCTAAATAGAACAAGCCACATAGGGGTCCGTCGATGACGGACTCTTTTTTTGTTTTTGACTGTAAATCCGTAGCCAATACGCATCAAAGATAAATGATAATAAATACATGAAGCCCTATTCCTTAATTGGAAAGGGCTTATTTTCGTATAGAGAGGAGGAAACGTCTTGGCACGGATGGCACACATACTTGAAATTAAGCTGGACATCAATAAACCGGTTGAAGAGCTGGTTGAGGTAATAACTGCTGTTCTTAGTTCACATCCACTTAAGGAAAAAGAGATTCTGGTTGCTTTGGATTTAGAAGTCGGAAATGCGCTTGCGGCAATCGAGATTAAGGAACAAAAAGATAAATCAGTACCAGTAGAATAGGGCAGGAAATATTTCCTTAACAGAGAGACGGGGGATTTCAATTGACAGACACAACTACAAGTGAGGTGAACGGTGTTGTGGAAGAGACTACTAAAGTTCTTATGGGTATCCAAGTCCAATTGGCCCGGATGGAAAAGACGCTTGAAGGAGTACCGGCAATGGCGGCTACATTGGAGGCTACACGGGATCTGGCGCGCGAAGCTATGCAATCCACCAAATCGGCTCATCATAGGTTGGATAAGATTGAGAATGCGCAGACATGGTTGTGGAGAACTATTGCTACAACATTGATCGGAATTGCTATTGGAGCGATTGTTCTTATTTTGAAAACAGGAGGCGCGTAAATATGGATTGGAGCACTGTTTTTTCACTGATTGACCCCAAATTGTTTATTGTATTGGCTGCATGCTGGGTGCTAGGAATTGCGATTAAACGTATTCCAAGGATTCCAGATTGGACTATTATTTTTGTTATTACGATATTCGCTATTCTAATGACATGTTGGTTGCTCGGATGGTCTCCAGAATCGCTTATTCAGGGCATCTTGGTAGGTGCATTTTCCGTTTACGGGAATGAAGCACTTAAACAGGCCAAGAAAGGAACTACTCAGTCATGATCACCAAGGGTAACTTCTTATTGCTTGAACTTTCCGAATTTCGAGAATGGCTGCAAAGGAAGAATGTTACACGAAGAATTAAGGGGTTACAAGTGCATCATACTGGATCACCTAACTACAAAACACGCAAGATAGTCAATGGTGTTGCCCAACAAGATCATTTTGTGTGCTTAGAGGGTATGCGTGATTACCACATTAACACAAACAAATGGAAAGCAACCGGACAACACCTAACAATCTTTGAGGATGGTAAGGTGGGAGTCTCCTTAGATCGTGATCTAAATATGATTCCGGCATGCATCTACAATAATAACGCTGGTTACGTAGGGATTGAGATTATTGGTTGTTTTGATAAGGGCGTTGATGTGATGACGACTACACAGAGAAATGCTGTTATCCACGTCTACGCCGCTTTGTGCGAGAAGTTTTATGTTCCCGTCAATACAGATAAAATCGTTTATCACGCATGGTTTACGGCTTCAGGGACAAGATTGTCTGACTACACACCAGGTAAATCAAGTAAATCTTGTCCTGGCACAGCTTATTGGGGTG
Organism: Paenibacillus amylolyticus; assembly: GCF_003719335.1. Taxonomy (GTDB): domain Bacteria; phylum Bacillota; class Bacilli; order Paenibacillales; family Paenibacillaceae; genus Paenibacillus; species Paenibacillus amylolyticus_D. Next base: position 327,377 of record NZ_RIAS01000001.1, on the reverse strand, counting down.
ACGGAAATACCGTTACAGCTGCGAATGGAAGCTTTTTACCACTAGTTAAAGAAGAATTGGCGAGGTTGAGAAGCGAAAATACCAAGCCGACTAGAAAGGATGACGAACCAATGACAGCAGAAGAAAAAAAGCAAATGGATGAATTGAAGGCGACTGTTGAGTCTCAGGCCAAGTGGATCGCGGCTCAGAAGGCCAAGGATAACATGGAATGTCCTAAATGGGCAGAATCAGCTTATGAATATTATCGGCCATATATAACTGATAAGACAGGTAGTTATGATTTTTGGCGACTGTTGGTTGTTAATTACAGGAGAATGAGAGTAACTAAAATTAAATAATACGCTTTAATGAAGGTGATTTCCATTCGAATATCAGCCGATTCACATCTATAAAATCGACGAACTAACATTAGAAATAAAATATAATTATAAGTAGGAGTCTTCTGAAAAAAGATGCACCTATTTTAGGTGTATCTTTTTTTGTTTTGGGAAATACACTTTTAGAAGGGGGTGAATAAGATAAATAAAGAAAATACACTGCTATAAAATGAATTTTTTTATATTCGGAGGTTTTTTGAAATTGCTAAATTGATTTTTAAGAAAACACACTAGGAAGTGACTAAGAATAATAGCATGTTAATAATATTTATATACATCTTGATAAGAAAAATTTGACTTTTGAGAGGAAGGAGGGCAAAATGTGGGTAAGGAGGAGTTTAATATGGCTAATGTTATCACATATGACAAGCTGATGTTTGCAAAACTCTTTGCAGCAGGATTACTACTAAATTCAGCTAAAACAAAAATTGATGTCTACATGAAAAAACAAGAGGATATTATTTCACAAGTAATAGAAGATGAAAACTCATTTGAAATGCTCTATGCATACTATGTGGAACAAAGCGAAGAGCTGCTCAAATTCGCAGAAGGGTCTCAATACACTTCTGAGGAAGCAGAAAAAGAGTTTTACGCTTCGTTGGGAGAGCATGATGACAACAACAAGGACACCTAAGCGCGGAGATATTTATATAGCAGACCTTGAACCTGTGCGTGGAAGTGAGGAAGGAAAAACGCGGCGGGTTCTTATTGTGTCTAACGATATTGGTAACAGTGTAGGTCCTACCGTCATTGCACTGCCTATAACTGGTGAGGTAACAGAAAAAAGGAAGCGCATGCCAATGTTTGTCCATTTGATTCCTGATAAATTTAACGGGCAAACAAAAGAAGCTTTGATAGATTGCGGACAAATCAGGGTACTTAGTAAAAAGCAAAGATTATTGGAGTACAAAGGTTATGTGGATGAAGTAATAATTTCGAAAGTAGATGCTGCACTTGAAACTTGTTTAGCACTAAAAAGATGTCACTCATGTGACCACGTATTGATGCCAAATAAAAAGCATTGTGTAAATAAAGACTGTGGGATTGCTTTAGTTCAAGTTTGTAGTAATTATAACTGCTCGCATGAGATCGATGTAAGAGATAACTTTTGTCCTAAGTGTGGAACTCAGAGGGGGATTGTTAATGGAAACGTCCATTGAAAAATTATTTAGTCATATATCCAAGACATTGCCCGCTATCTCTGATTCTGTGAATGAAATTTCTAATTACATTCAAAACAATCCAAAGGTTGATGTAAAACTCATAAATAGTATCTATAAATTGACTAGTGGTTTGAAGTTAAGAGAGCTAGAAACACCAGACAAAGATGCATCGAAGGACATTATATCCTTATATCGAGATTATTATGATGGTATTACAGAGATTATGGATGGAGTAATGAAATTAATTTCTATATTACAATATCAAAATGATTTGGAACTTCCAGAGGGTGCAGAACGTTTTGAAGGAACTGATGATGAAGCTAGGATCCAAATTGAATCAGCAGTGAATGACTTATACGATGGATCGAAAAAAATTGTATCAGTAATTGACCGAGCGTCTACGTAGGTATGTGTTCTTTAAACACCTCTATTAAGGGGTTATTTACTTATTGGAACTTTACATACGCTAACTTTAGTCTTTAGATTTAGTAAGTCTCCACCAATTATTACTAGAGTGGAGACTTATTTATTTATTGTGGAAATTCACCATAAATTACGTATTTATCTTTCTTACTATTCCACTTATAGTAGGCCACAGCGGTATCCCATCCTCCTTCAGGGAAATAGTTTTTCCGCGCTTGTCTTATCTCACCTGATTTAGATATTTTAATGCTCACATCACCAATAATAGAAAGTTTCTTTTGAAGAGTTCCATCTTGGTACTTAAACACAAACAGTTGAGTATTTGAAGGTGGATAGTCTAACGTTATCGCTACATGTTTCTCCTTTGAAGAAATATTAAGTATATGAAATGTAGGATCTTCTTCGTTGTAGTAATTTGTATCTATAAGTACGATAACTCCTTTGGAGTTAATGAGATAGAAATTGCCTGATTCAGTGATTAGCAAGTGTTCCTTCTTGTTGTCTCCGTTTAAATCTACCGACTTGCTAACTGTTACACGTTCTCTAGGGTATTTTTTCTCTAATAATGCCTTAGGGTTTACTGAAGCTGCATTCAATGTAGGTGCAACTAAACACAATAAAATTGATAAAGTACATAACAAAGAAGTAACTTTACGCAATGCAATTCCTCCTGATATAGTAATAATTAACAACATCAATAGTCTATCAGACCTAGGTATATCTTTCTACATTATTTTACTGTTGCAGGAAAAGGTTACGAGTGTAGAAACGTAGAATGATTCATGATTGTAATTTGAAGAAAGGAGAATCTTTAATGAAGTATTATCCGATGAATGATCTTGTAAAGGAACAAAGCAAAAATCATCAGTTCTCATATACTGTCATAATCAATCTGAAAACTAGTAAATATGACGTAGAAGAGTACATAAACAAAACTGTCAGAGTTAATTCTGATACTAAGTTACAAGAAGATGACCTTGTGCAAAAAGCAACCAATGTAATTTATGGTTTGATCGAGACTCATCCAGATTTTGCACTTTGTGAACAAACTCAAATCATTGGAATTACTTTTTGCAATGCTTATGATCGAAGCATGTCCTAGAACCGCAGTTTACTATGGATAATATCACTAATTATGAAAAGGAAGAATAACATGAATTTAATAATAGTCTTAGCTGCGTATCTGATTTTAATTTCTCTCCCTATAATTGCAGTTATATTAGCTTTTCGCTTAAGAAAGAAAAAAATACAATTCGAACGTGAACAAAGGCAAAGAATGTTAGAATTTGAAATTAAACTGAAGCAAGATTACCCTGAAACATCACCCGAACTCTTGCCAGAAACAAGAAAAGTTTTGAAGAAGGCAGAGTTATATCAGCAAATGATTGCCCCTTTTGATGAACGAATTGCTAAAATAATCGAAAAAGTTGAATACGGTTCACAAAAGGGTAGAATTTATTTACATGGGGATGTATCTCGTTGGGACAAGTCGGGGTATTTCGAGAGTGATCGGGGGACTAAACACTTTTTTAAGTTCAGAAAAGGGGCACCTAAAGGGGATGCAATTATTCAAGAACTAGAACCATTGCTTATTGATATTTTGGAACTCATGGATGAACGTGAAGGGAAGTTAATGGAATTTGCATTAGAGAGTCGTAAAATCAATACAAGCAGTTACTAGCACACAAGGCGGAACATTACCATTAAAAGAAACGAGCAGTGAGACTATCTCTCCTGCTCGTTTTTTATCTTACTCCTTTAATTAAATCCTCATTGTTATTCCGCACGTTCCCCACTTCTTTCGGTACTTCATATGCTCTCATCTCAGACGCTCGATACGGCTTCAACAGACTGAGTAACGATTGAACATCTTCATTATTTCTCCCAATCCATTCTGCCTCATCATCGGGATTCAGGATCACCGGCATACGGTTGTGAATATCTTCCATCAGGCTGTTAGGCTCAGTTGTGATGATTGTACATGTACTCAATTTGTTTCCTTCTGGGTCTGTCCAGGTATCATACAGGCCAGCAAGCGAGAATAAACGCTCATCCTTCATCAAAATGCGCATAGGGCGCTTTCCCGAATCTTCTTTCTTCCACTCATAAAATCCGTTAGTCGGTATGATGCAACGTTTTGAACTGATCAGGCGTTTGAAGGCTGGTTTCTCAGCAAGTGTCTCCATCCGAGCATTAATCATCTTGTTCCCGATCTTGTCATCCTTTGCCCAGGAAGGGACGAGACCCCATCTAAGAGAACCCAACTTATTTTTACCGTCCTTGCCAGCAATAATTGTCGGGATATATTGCATAGGTGCTGCGTTGTAATTTGGTCTGTATTCGAACCCTTCTGCTATCGAGGCCATGTACCTGTCCATGATCGCGTCCAAAGGATCAGTGATTGTAAATCTTCCACACATACGGAACACCTCCAGTATTGTCATGCACAATGCAGCGTCCTTTTTTGTTTCCATAAACCTAATCATGATCAATATACCTATTGACTTAGGTAAATAGGTATGGTATATTATTATCAGGAGGTGAGAACATGAAGAGAAAAAAGAGAAAGAAAAAGGAACTCCCGGTAGACAAGCTGGTTACGCTTCTCACGGCCATTGTCAGCTTGCTTACCGCAGTAGTCAACCTCATCATAGTCCTTCGCCGATAGGCGGGACTTGAGGCAAGCACGGTCGGTTAATCCCAAAGGCCGACCGTGTGAGTTCCTTATCTTTCTCTCCCTTATTATAGCATAGCGCGAAGGGAGCATGTATAATCATGAGTATGTCAAAAATAACTAAAGTGACTTTGATCATTAGCTTGCTTTCATTGGGTCTAAGTGTCGCTACAATGGTAATATTGATTACGAGGTGATTTGATGGAACGGGATGAACTGATCCGCATCATACAAGAGAACGTATTAACAGCAAGCGAAGCGGTGGAGATGCTTGGTGGATCAAAGCAGAACCTTTCTTCATTGGTGAGGCGTAAGAAACTGCTTCCTATAAAAGAGTCCGGGTCAGTTCGTCTCTTTCTCAAATCGGATGTTGAGGCAAGGAATCGAGAGGCGGAGCAGTTGCGTGAAAAGTACAGACCATACGAATGAATACAGAGCGGAAATATAAAATCCCATCGGCATATGCCGGTGGGATTTTACTTTTAAATCACACGATAAATTGATCAAACACTGGTATGCGTAGCAAGCCTGATTTGGTCCAGTTCCGCATCTTCACCCTTGCTTGAATCCGGGGCTCCAGGTATACGTGGTTCTTGTCTTCGCCAGTAACGAGCTGTTGACATACACCATAAAAAGCTTTCTTGTGCTTTGGGCCGGGGCCATGCTCAATTATCCCAGCTGGTCGCAACTTGCCGGACGGGTTTGGGACAGCAACCAGCCATCCGAATTCAGATTTGCGATACCCAGTGATATAAACATCAGTATAAGACCAGTTAATGACCTTTTGCCAGTCCTTGGAGCGTCTACTGACGTACTGGCTGTCCTTACGCTTGCCAACTACACCTTCCATGCCCATGGCTTCAATTTGAGTGTATAATTCCTCGCCAGCTCCTTCAATGTGTGGAACTACTCCAAAGCTTGAAGAGGGAAGAGGTAGGTTGTGAAGGATTGCTTTGCGCTCCATAAGAGGAAGCTTACGCAGGTCGGTGCCCTGGTATTGAAGGATATCAAATATGGCGAACGTGGCAGGCAGCGTCTTGGTTAGCTGCTGAACCTTTGAATGCTGACGTGTACTGAATCGGCTCATAACACCCTCAAAGTCATTTATCCCCGTTTCTGGATCGGTGCAAGCCACCTCTCCGTCCAAGACAATGTCAACGTCAAAAGGTAACTGCAGTTCGGGGTACTGACGGGTACAGTCATTGTTGTGACGTGTATATAATCGGACATTGCCCGACTTTTGCGAATATATCAACCGATGCCCATCAACTTTCGGTTCGAAGATGTAATCCGAATGCGAGAATGGGCCTGGTGCTGTTTCTAATAACATTGGACTAATAAACATAAATAACACCTCAAGCTAATTATACCGCCTTGATATAAAGTATGGAGACGGTAAGTTATGGAGGTGAGGCAAAGCAAATAGTATTGAAAAGAGGAATAAACTTAAATTAAACGGGAATGATGATATTACTCTCTCTCCTATGAGTGCTACTATTAATGTGCCTAGTCAAATTGACTGGGTATTTTTGTTGTTGATTAGAGAACGTATGTTCGTGTATAATAAAACAGAGGTGATTTTGTGCTAACGGACTTTCAACGCAAGGTACTCCGTATCTTATATAACTATAAAGGTGGACGAAGACGGTTCCCTACAATCCATGAGTTAACAGTGAAAACAGGTAAAAGTAAAACGGATGTATCTGCTGCTCTGGACGTTCTTGTTAAGCAACAATACATTCATTGGGAAGACAGGTCAAATACGTCTAATATCGTCATTTTGGAAGGCTGGGAACGTGAAGAAGATAGGCCTAAAGTGAAGGCTACTACTTCTCCAGCTAACATTGATTATTGGACTCAATATTGATGATAATTTGATGTTAGGTGCAGGCAGTGATCAAGCATCATGTTAACAACTTATTTTGGTAAAAGTATGCATTTGTATGATTTTGGCTATGGAATTGCCACATCCTCCTTTATAATATCTTTAAAAGTTATTTAAGTAGGATGGTGTAGATTTGAACAGTATTATTTATGTCTCAATCGGCATTTTTGACGCTCTGGCTATGTTGTTAATTATCCTAAAGCTATACATGTTGCCGGTTCGAGAGTTTGCTGGAAAAATATTTGTGTTCATTATTTTTATAGCTTCATTCTCGTACATGATGCGTATAACGTTAGAATTACCTAAGTTGGATTTACCTTTTCAATATATTTTCTTCATACTTTTTTTACGTTTTGGTATGGAATTAAAATCACATATTTCATCATTTATTGCTGGCGCTGGAATTTCGGCGTATGCAGCAATACAAATGGGTATATATCACATCTTCGAGTGGATGGACGTGATGCACGCAAGTATTATTCAACAGAATGAAGGAAGTCTAGTTTATTTATTGCAGTTATCTTCAATCTTAGTTACATATGTAATCTGTTTTATCTTTTCTCTGTTTGATTTTGGTTTTTCTTTTATTATAAGACCTCCTCATGATTTTCTTATCAAAGAAAATTATCTGTCTAAGACAAACCTTTCCTATTTAATTGGTACGATGTTTTCCGCAATAACAATTTGTATGATTTTAATTTTGCTATACCGATCAGAACCGACAGGGTTGTTAATATTAGCGCTTGTTACCTTCGGAATTTCATACTTCTTTTCAGTGAGGAGGGAGCAGGGTGATATTAGAAAGGCTGTCGAGGCGTATCGCAGTAAGCATAAAAACAGCTGATCCAGAAGGACCAGGTACTATTGAAATATTAGAATACGAACTGGGACTGCGACTTAATTGGTATACTGGACTGTTGCTCACAATTATTTTAGGAGTGACGTTTGGGACCATTCTCGGCGCCTTGATAACTTTATTTTCATTTGTTGCAATAAGGAAGTTCTCTGGTGGAGTACATTTGCCTATAACGATTTGTTCAATCGTAACTGGATTTGCAGCTGCACTAATCCCTTTAATTAATTTAAATTACGAGACAATCATTTTGTTGAATATTGTAAGCCTGATAATAATGTTGATCTATGCTCCGAATGAGTTTGAGTATGTTAATCCAACCCAATGGGATAAGTGGTTGAAATGGATATCAGTTTCACTAGTTCTTGGAAATTTCCTGATTAAATCTTCAGAAATATCATTGGCATTCTTTATCCAAGCCATTCTTATTCTTCCAGTATGGACAAAACGTGAAGGAGGTGGTTAAATTGAATCAGAAAATAGCGAGAATGCTTGGTACTGACCTTACTAAAGGGGCAAAAAAATCATCCAAGAAACGAAAAAGTATTGTTGGAGCGATGAAACTGCCAGAAGAACTGAAGAAGAAGTGATCCTTGATGAATGATCGGTTAATCATAGGTATTGAAGTACAAAGCGATGGCTCATATGGGCCTCGCTTTTCATTTTATGAAAATGATATTATGGGCATCGAAATGTGGAAGCCATCTAAAAATTACAATGTCCCATTTTTTTATACAAGAACGGGTAATTTTACTGTGCTTACAACTTTAAATGCGTGTGAATTATCATTCCCTAGCTTCAGGTTTCTTGATGGAGCCAACTTAGTTAATGTTGATAATATTGAACGAGTTTTAACTGGTTCATATGGGGGGATTGCGTACTTCAAAGATGATATACACACAGGAATTAATCAGAAGAACATGAAGTACTGGAACGAAATTGTAGAAGAAGTGAAACGATTAAAAAAAGATGAGAGACAGGTTTTCGGAGTTGAAATTTTAGAAAATGGAGATTTATCTCCCGGTAGGTTTTTTATGGCAAGTGATATCTACTATATCGATATGTGGGAACCTAAGGCTAATTATTACGTCCCGAGGTTTCATACGAGCAAAGGACTGTTTACTGTTGCCCTCACATACAAAGCTTGTATAGAAGCTTTGCCACACTTGTATCCGGCGCATAATGGAAATCTAATCAATCCGTACTGGGTAGAAAGGATCGACGATCAGATTTTTGGCTCAACAGCAATTTTTAAGGAGTCTGATTATAGAGTTACAGTAGCTAGAGGAAAGGTTAAGGCTTTAAAAGGTTTATTTCAATAAAGATTTTATCTCTCCATTAACATAAAAATAATACAAAGTCAACATCAATCGGTACTAGGTAGCGAGAAGTGTTTTCGACAGTCATCGACATTTTACACAACCATTACATGATATCATTAATTTGGAAGAATTAAGAAGCAGATTGAGAGCGAGGGGATGCAAATGAGTGTGTGTACATAGAAGTAATGATACGAATGAAGATTGAGAAAAAAATGCATGAGTACTATATTAGTACTCATTTTACCCGGGAGCGCGGATAAGACCGCGACTTACTTCGTTACTTTCCACTCGTAGAGTTCTTCCATTTGAATGCCAAGTATCTGTGCAGCCAGATACATCGCCTCGGGATTCATCATACTTCTTCCTGTAGCGATAAAAGATACCATTCTTTTGGACCAACCACTTCTACGTGAGAATTCGGCTTGAGTCATTTGGCGATGATCAAGCCAAAATTGAAGTAAGCATCTCCCTCGGGTAACTTCCACCAAGAGGACTCCTTCATTAAAATTTCAAATATCAGTATAGCATGACTTGCAGAAATAATTAAACCAAGGTCAACGACATAATGTATCTCTAGGTTTTAAGAAATGAATCAAAGCAAAGGAAGTGCAACATGCGATTACATCAGATCAATATTAATCATACCATTACAATTACTGCAGCAAAAACCCTTGCGCAAATTTTAGTATCTGCGCAAAGGTTAAAAAATCCGGTTCAAGTTAAAGTGGTTTCTCCGACTACAGAACACTTAGTTTCACTTGATTAATTCTGGGGACAATCTGGGGACGAATTGGGGACGGACTGTGGTACAAGTTGTAGAATGTGGAGCAAATCAGAGAACTTGTGATTGGTCAAACCCTTTCCAAACCTTGGATTTGTCGGTATCAAGGTATTATATTACCCCAACCCCGTAACTTTGACAGGGTAAGGGTCGTGGGTTCGATCCCCACTCGTCCTATACATAAAACAATATTTTACAGCCGAGACAGCCTTTAAACGGCTGTTTTTTGCTTTATCTTAATTGAAATGAAAAACTATTATCTAGAAAGATAACTGAATATGGTACGAACCAGAAGACTACCTACAAAAATATGGGGTGGTCTTTAATATATTTTATTGATTTAATGCTATAATCGAAGTACTATTCAATTGTAAAAGCAGTTATAGAGAGTTCTGAATATATAACAGAAAAAAGATATGGTGGTGAATTAATTGAAGCAAATCAAACGGGTTGCAACCCTATATCGCGTATCTACAAAAGGACAGTTGGATGGAAATGATATACCAATGCAGCAGCGAGCTTGTAGAACAATGATTGAAAAGCAGGAGGGGTGGAAGTTAATAAAAGAATATTCTGAAAGAGGAGTCTCAGGTTTCAAAGTATCTGCTTCCAACCGAGATGTAATTAGACAGGCTAAAGATGACGCTGAAAATGGATTATTCGATGTATTGCTAGTATTCATGTTTGATAGATTAGGTAGAAAAGATGATGAGACACCATTTGTACTTGAGTGGTTTGTAAACAGAGGAATTGAAATGTGGTCTGTAATAGAAGGGCAACAAAAAATTGAAGTGAATACAGATAGGGTGATTAACTATCTTAGATTCTGGCAGTCGAGCGGAGAAAGTAGAAGAACTTCTAATCGCGTGAACGAAAAGCATATGCAAATGGTGGAAGATGGCATATTTAGAGGTGGCGGTATACCATATGGGTATAGAAGTGTTGATTCCGGCAAATTTAATAAAAAGGGCAAGGTGTTGCTTAAATTAGTAATACACGAAGAAGAGTCTTTGGTTGTGCAAAGGATGTTCCGACTGGTTCTAGACGAAGGATACGGACAACTAAGGATAGCTAAATTGTTGAACGAAGAGAATATTCCCACAAGAAAAGCTAAACAGTGGGGTGCGGCTACTGTGAATGTCATACTTAAAAACCCTATCTATAAAGGAATAATGAGATATAGGAAAGGATCGGGAGACGCCGTATTCTCTGAACCTATTCCTGAATTAATGATAATATCCGAAGAAGAGTGGAATTCAGCTCAAGATATTAGAGAAAAAAAGAATCCCAAAAGTAAGCAGAACAATGATAGTTCTGTGCCGATGAGCACAAAAGGAAGTTTACTTCTAACTGGAATAGCGAGATGCGGGTGTTGTAACTCAAGGCTAACTTCAACAACATTTGTGAATAAATATAAGGCTGCTAATGGAGAAATACTTAGATACAATCAAAATAAAAGCTATCGGTGCACCGGAAAATTACAAGGGAAAACCGATTGTAGTGGTCAAGCTACTTTCTCGTCTAAGATGGTTGAGAGACAAGTAATGAAGCAAGTAAATAGTCACTTAAATCAACTCGAAACAATAGATTTTAGCTCGGAAATGGATTTAATCAAAAACAAAATATCAAATGAGGAAGAGAAAAAAATTAAGAAACTGCAGTGTATACTTGAAGAACATTATAATGAGCTATCCATTCTTAACGCTGAAGTCCCCAAATCAATTATGGGCAAAAGCGCCTTCAAACCAAAGATGCTTAATGATCTTATCGAGAAGAAGGAATTGGAGATTACTCAAACTACCAATGAAATGAATGAAACTGAAAGAATACTATCCTCTAAAAAGATTGAATTGTCTGAACTGGAAACATTAATGGAGTATATTCCGGTTTGGCAAGATGTTTTTGATGAAGCGTCAACGGAAAAGAAGAAAATGATGTTAAGTACGATGATTGATGTTGTTTACGTCAGCAAAGAGAAAATTTTAGTAGAGATCAAGGGTAGAATTAAAGAATTCTTGGGACATTCATCGAGTGAAAGTAAATATTCAGGGAGTTGACACAGGGGGGAGTGCACTACTGATTATAGTGAGAAGTCTTGCATAGCAGGACTTCTTTTTTTATTTTTAAACAAAATTTAAACCAAACCTAAATTCAATGCAAGGTTGATCTCTTATTGTTGTAGTAAGCAAACAACGTACAACAGAGGAGAGAGAACATGCACGCTTCAAAAACCCAATTCACTAACAAAAACGTGATTAAAAAGGCCATATTAAGCACACTGGTACTGGCGCTCACAACATCTGGGGTCATCCACACCACTTATGGCACCCCTTCGAAGGGAGAGAGCTTGGCTACGAGTGCTGAGACAACACAGAACACGTTCCAGATGCAACATGCTTTTCGCATGCGCTCACAACAAGCCGTGTCTCAAGATCAATCCCCGATTCAGTACCAGATCAAAGCACGTCTGGACGAAAAAGATATGACAATACAGGGCAGCCAGACAGTGACCTACCTGAATACGAGCAAAGATACCCTCCAAGAGTTGGTCATGCATACCTATGCAGATGCTAATCGATCCAAAGCAACACAAACGATTATGTATACAGGCCAGAATGAGCAAATAGCCAAAGAACACCCGGAAAAGAAAGCGTCCGATTTCTTGGGCGGAACGGATATTGTGAAAGTGACGCAACAAGGGGAGAAGCTTCTTTTCGATAACAAAAATCAGGCATTACGTGTACAATTGAAGGCACCTTTGCAACCGGGTCAATCTATTACCTTCGAAGTGGATTATCGGCTCGACATTCCTTATGGCATGCAAAGAATATCGTACTACAAGGATCAGATCAACGGAGCACACTGGTTTCCGGTGATGTCTGTTTATGACGAGACTACGCATCAGTGGAATAAGACACCGTATAGCACTTCATTCGAGAGTGATTTCTATACCTCGTCTGATTTCGATGTTGAGTTCAATGTGCCTGAGTCATATCAGGTGGTCATGCCGGGAGATATCACTTCCAAAGTCAGTGCAGAACAAGGACGAAAAGTCGTTACAGCGCGCGCCGCGAACACGAGAGAATTTGTTTTTTTCGCTGGCCCCAATCTAAAGGTAGAACGTGAGACGCGTAATGGTCTAACTGTAGAATATTTTTATTCTGGTGATGACCCTGCCAAAAAAGCTGCAGTGAACAAATACATTGATTATGCATTTAAAGTTATCGCATTTTACAGTGAGAAATATGGTGAATATCCGTATCCCGAATTTCGTGTCATCGAGACTTATGTGGATGGCTTTGGCGTGGAATATTCAAGATTAATACAGATGCCGGAGCGTGGTGCGGAGTTATCACCTGAAGATGATACCACGTTTGTGCATGAGATTGCACATCAGTGGTTCCATGCTTTAATTGGGAACAATTCAGAAACGGAATCATTTCTGGATGAAGGTTTTGCCGACTTTTCCACGGTGTATTTTTTAGAAAAGCAGGGCAACAAGCTGGGAGGCTTCAGATCGATTCAGCTTGATCCGTCACCTATTGATCTACCTATTGCTTCAACGAATGAACAAGCAGGAGAAATGGCCGATTATGTATTTTACCAAAAGGGTCGTCAGGCGATCTACCAATTATACCGCTCTGTTGGTGAACAGAAATTTGATGCGTTTATGAAGGAATACTTTCATCGCTTTGTCTACCAAAACGCTACAATCGATGGATTACTTGGTACCATTGAGGATGTGCTTGGTAAAGAACAGCGGCAGGACATGGAAAAAGCTTTAAAGAAGCCAGGATTTGAGCTTAAGCAGGAATATCAAATGTCGGAGAAGGAACTTGCGGCATATATGCATGATGCCTATCAACCGCAGTATGAAGCAGTGGTGAAAAACATTCCAAATCTGCCTTACGAAGTGATGATTCGTTTAATGGAAAAGTCCTTCCGAGGGGAGCCATTAACCATTGTACTTGGAGATCAGGTGAGCAAAGCAGCAGCGAAACAACAGGAACAAGCGACCAGCCAGTTAACTCAGATTCTTGATGTATTTGGCATGAAGTACGATGTAGTTCGGGATCGAAAACAGTTGAAACAGAAGCTGAAACGTGAGATTGGCGGCAGTAACCTCATTCTTGTTGGTAATGCGAAGTCGAATGGCATTGTGCAATCTTTGAAAAAAAACATAATTGTCCGAGCAAACGGTATCGGTTTGGCTTGGAAAGAGGCCATGAAAACAGCAGGACAATCCGGAGCATATGTCATTAAACATCCATATAATCAAAATCGTCTCATGATTCATTACTATTGGAATGGCGACCATCTTAGTGCCAATGCCTCAGAGTCCTTTATGGAGAAGATTCTGGAATCTCTAACGCTCTCTAATGATCTTTACCAATTCTATGAGCTGGATGGCAACGGTAAATTGAAAGCTAGCAAAAAAGTTGAATGATACATTTTACAATAAAATAGAGCATAAAAATAGAAATGTTTATGAAGAGTCGCCTATAAGTCGGCTCTTTTTTGTTTGGAAAGAAGCAGGAAAGTGAAGATACTTTTGAAGATGGAAGTCAAGATGGACATCAGGTGCCTCTCAATCAGGATTGATTCGATTTGTTCAGTTCCATTTAAGGTTTTTCTTTTAAACTTCTCTGTAGCAGGAATTTAAAAGAGAACTAAGGTGGGAAATGGCATGATAAACAACCAATGGCGAAATGTTATGGCAACTACAGTGATTGCTTCCATGTTATTAGCGGCTTGTAGCAATGAGAGTGGAAGTCTGCAAACAACAACGACTACAACTACGGTGAACCAATCCACAGAAGATCAGACAAAAACGGTGGATTATGCACAAAACTTTAGTAAAACGGAAGTGATGTCTTTCTCCATTGATGTGGATGAGGATGCCTGGCAGGAAATGCTGGACACGGCGACAGGGGAAAACTATATCAAGGCAAATGTAAAGATAAACGGGACAACGATCGTAAATGTAGGCATCCGAGCCAAAGGAAACTCGAGTTTGAGACAAGTGGCAGGGGACGATACAACGGATCGGTATAGTTTCAAAATCAAGTTTGACGAATACGTTAAAGGTCAGACCTGGAATGGTCTTGATAAAATGGTCGTGAATAATATGATTTCCGACGCCAGTTATATGAAAGAATATCTTAGCTATGACATCATGAGTTATATCGGAGTTGATGCGCCGCTGTTTGCTTTTGCGAATATTAACGTCAACGGAAAGGCATGGGGCTTATATTTGGCTGTTGAAGACATAGACAGCGGATATCTGGAACGTGCGATGAATGGCGAAGGAGAAATCTACAAACCCAATAACGATGGCAATATGGGTGCGGGCGGAATGGGGAATCCCTTAGGAAATCCTCCAGAAGAAGGCGATGCTGTTGGCATGGGAGACCGGCAGCCCCCTGAAGGCATGGAACCGCCAAGTGATGCTGTAACCAGCGTGGGCGATACAGATTCACAGCCCGCAAGAGGTCGTGGAGAGGGAGGTCGCGGACCAGGTGGAGGTGGTGGTATGAACGGAGGAACCAATGGTGTGTCCTTGGTGTATACGGATGATAAAGTGTCCAGCTATTCTGCCATTTTTGATCATGCCAAGACAAAAACGACGGAGGAAGATGAGCAACGTGTGATTGAAGCACTCAAAAACTTAAATGCCGGCACCAATCTTGAGCAATATGTGGATGTGGATGCTGTGCTCAAATATTTTGCAGCTCATAATGTGGTGGTGAACATGGATAGTTACACGTCCAATATGGGGCATAACTATTATTTATATGAGAATAACGGCAAGATCAGTATGCTGCCATGGGACTACAATATGGCTTTTGGTGGATTTCAGGCAGGTTCTGCATCCGATGTGGTCAATCTTGCCATTGATACCCCATTATCAGGCGTAACGATGGAAGAGCGGCCGATTCTAAGCAAGTTGCTGGAAGTACCTGAGTACAAGGAGAAGTACCATGACTACTTGCAAGAGATCGTGGACGGTTATTTTGCAAACGGAAAATTTGAGCAGACGGTGCAGACGTTAGATAATCTGATTACGGATTACGTTAGAAATGATGCGACTGCGTTTGTGACATATGATAAGTATAAAGAAGCTGTTGCTGAATTGACTAAATTGGGCACATTGCGTGCCGAGAGTATTCAAGGACAGCTTGCTGGAACGATTCCTTCCACTACGGAAGGGCAAAAAGCAAGTACGGATACACTGATTGATGCTTCTTCGGTCGATCTAACCAAATTAGGAGATAGCCTCAAAGGAAACGGCATGAAGGGTGGATTCCGAGGCCAAGGTTTCGACCGCAATGCGGGAAATCAACAGAAGACCCAACAAACGGAGGAAACTGAAACATCCAAATAGAATTCAGTTGCCGGACCGTCTCCGTTGCTAAATATTTGAGCATGAACGCATGCATGCTTTTGCCTAAGATCAATATATAGAGAGTTACCTTACAAGGTGGCTCTTTTTTATTTCATTTATTTTAAAAAACTATTTACAAAGGTAATTAAATTGTGTACAATCAATTTGTAAACAAGATAAAAGAAGACATGTTCAAAACATATAACAAACTTAAATCGGAAGAGGAGAATTTTAATATGAAAACTCTATATGAAACGACAGTTATTAATACAGGTGGACGCCAAGGGATCGTACAATCCCCGGATAACGTATTCATGATGGACGTAGCTACACCCCCTGAACTTGGAGGTCAAGTAACAACAGCGACTAACCCGGAGCAACTGTTTGCAGCAGGATACAGTGCATGTTTTAACTCTGCGTTGGAATTTCAATTGAAAAAACACAATGTAACGATTGAGCGCAGTACAGTGTCTGCAACTGTTGCCCTGGTAGCGGACCCGGCAGATGGTGGTGTAAAGCTGGATGTGGAGCTTGAAGTGAAAATTCTCGGTCTGGATGAAGAAACGGCACAAAAATTTGTAAAACTTGCACATGAATACTGCCCTTATTCCAAAGCGATCAAAGGTAATGTTAACGTTAAAGTGGAGCAGGCGTAAGAAGACAGGTTTCGTAACGTTCCTTTTAGAAAAAATAAATGCAACAGACAAAGACCTCCGAGGAATCGGAGGTTTTTTGACATATACTTGCTTCGCGCCTGAAACTTCAGCTTCGATGGAATGGAGTTAACATAAACTCTATTATTCAATGAATGTAATAATGTTGAAACTTTGGTATGGATTTTGTCGTAAATAATCATGAAAGTGTAAACTTATCGAACTGAAGCAATCCTATAAATGAAACAAGATCACCGAAAGAGAGGTGCATGATATGGATTTTAGAGATTTTAACAAGCCGCCAGACTTATCCGAATCACACACACATCAGCAGCGACATGAGGAGAAATCACAGCAACTCATATCTGGTGGAGGAAGAAGTATATGGTGGGAGATCAGCAACTGGCTGATTCTCGGTGGTATTTTGTTCGTTATCTTTTTAGTATTCAAATACGTTTTCTAAGGTAGGCACACAATTGGGCGATTCCCCATATGATGCAGTATTCAGTCAGCATTATGGGAAATGGGGAATCCGGGATGGCAAAGGCAAAAGGAAAGAAAGCGCCCGCGTTAAAAAGTGACAAGATGCGTGTATCTATGAAGCTGGTCACATCCGATGTATGTGAACGTTGCAAGACACCTTGCTTACGAGGGACGGAATATGCTGCACGATTGAGAGAAGGCGGGGCGGTTGGCAAAGGGGTTCCCTGTATCCTCACTCGCCACGTATCTTCATGACACTTCGTCTAATGACGTATATATAATAAACGACACAGTAGGTTATCCTGAAAACAGGATAGCCTTTTTTTGTGTTTACCAGAGCGTGGTAAATATTTTGGATAAAAAATGAAAAATGATGAAAAACAGCGCAACTTTGTGGAGCCGTTCGCAGTATAAATCTACAAACAAGCTAACAGCAAGGGAGGGTATATTGACGGGATGAAATGGAAAAGAGTGCTGCTATGTGTCATGGTATTCTCCTTGCTGGGCGGGTCTTTATTATTTGCGGACTCTGTGAACGAGAAAATTCGTGTGTTCATTAACGGCAAGGAAGCGTCTGACGGTGGTTATTTGATTGATGGAACGACTTATGTACCTGTTAGAGAGGCTGGAGGCATTACTCGGTGGGACAATAATAACAAGCGAGTAACGGTGATTAAGCCGAACGTACATATTTTTCTCTTCAAGGGAGACACTGTGTTTGGGAACGTCAACGTGGGCAAATTGAAATTTAATGTGTTCTCACAGGTCGATAGTCTCACAACAGACGTGGCTGCCGTGAAAGTCACCATAACGGATCCGAGCGGTCAGGTAAAGGATATTCAAGCACAGGATCTGACGACACAGAAGGATAACTTCTGGTTCCGTACGTATGATTTCACTTATGATTTTAGTCGTGCTGGCAAGTACCAGGTCGGTTTTCATATTAAAGAAAATGCAAACAGTAACTATGTTCTGGTGGCCGAAAAAATCATTACGGCCTTGAATGATTAAAGGCGAATAAACGTTGCCCTTCTAAATTGACCTGGCTCTGTGAACATGTTACGATATGCAAGGTTACACATTTTCTATTGATGAAGCGAGGTATTACAATGAGCGATCACAAACACGAGCATGGAGATAACTGCGGTTGCGGTCACGACCATGATCACGATCATGAACACGAAGAGATCCTTCTCACATTGACTGATGAGAACGGTCAAGACGTGGAGATGGTTTTGGTAGAAACGTTTGACGTGCAAGATCACGTTTATGCACTTCTGCTGGAACGCAACAATCCTGAAGCTGACGGCATCATCCTGCGTATGGAAGAAGAAGACGAGGAAATGGTGCTCTACAATATTGAAGACGAAGCAGAGTGGAACCGTGTTGAAGCGGCATACAACGAACTGGTTGCTTCCCAAGAATAGTCATTCTTTTGGAATATGACACAAGGACTCCTTGAATTTCAGGGGGTCTTTTGTTGTTGGTTTGGATTGTCAGGTTGGTACGGAGAGTCACAAAAAATGAAAATCAAAAAGGACCAGGTGATAGACCCGGTCCTTCACTTTTCGTGCCATTCTAGAAAATAGCGTCAGCTTCCACGATGACTTTGACATTAGTTACACTACGGTCTTCGGGTCCTTTAACGGGCAGTCCGACCTCAACATGATCAATGATATAATCGATATTTTCTTGTGTAATTACCTCGCCCGGAAGCAGGATTGGAATCCCTGGCGGGTACACATAGATGAACTCCGAGATAATGCGTCCTGCGGACTCCTTGAAAGGAATGACCTCGGTATCTCCATAAAAGGCATCACGCGGTGTCAGCATCAGCTGAGGGATGTCTGGCACTTTGACAACCAGTTCATGCGCAGGATTGACTTGATAATACGTACGGGACAAATCCTGTAGCGCGCTCAGCAAGATATTCACGCTGTCATCTGTATCACCTGGCGTGATGAGGCACAGAATATTGTACATGTCGCTAAGCTCAACTTCGATGTTATAATGCTCACGCAGCCAGTTCTCGGTCTCGTAGCCTGTAATGCCGAGATGGCGCACATGAATCGTGACTTTCGTTGGATCATAATTGAAAGTGGCTTCTGTGCCTAACAGTTCTTTTCCGAAACAGTACAAGCCATCAATGTCATTGATCGTACGCCTTGCAAACTCCGCAAGGTCAATGGCCTTTTGTGCAATCTCATGACCATGGAGCGCCAGATTACGTCTGGAAGTGTCCAGTGATGCAAGCAATACGTATGACGTGGATGTGGATGTCAGCAGGCTCAAGATGGTCTGTACACGTTGTGGGTTGACGAACCCGTTCTTGGTGTTCAGATTCAGCACCGAGCTCTGTGTCATCGAACCACCAAGCTTGTGCACACTTGTTGCAGCCATATCGGCTCCAGCGGCCATTGCAGACAGCGGCAGATCCTCATGGAAATGAATGAGTACCCCGTGTGCTTCATCTACCAGAACGGGCACTTGATAGCTGTGAGCCAGCTCTACGATGGACTTCAGGTCTGTACATACACCGTAATAGGTTGGGTTAATGACCAACAAAGCTTTGGCATCCGGGTGCCGCTCAAGCGCACGGCGAATGGATTGGATGGTCACACCGTGATCAATGCCAAGGTTAACATCCTGTGCAGGAGAAACGAATACGGGTTTGGCTCCTGAGAAAATAATGGCAGACAGGACGGATTTGTGCACGTTGCGGGGCACGATGATTTTGTCCCCAGGTCCGCATACCGATAGAATCATCGTCATAATCGCACTGCTTGTACCCTGTACACTAAAATAGGTATAATCGGCTCCAAAGGCATCTGCGGCAAGCATCTGTGCTTCCCGAATGACAGCTGTCGGTTGATGCAGGTCATCCAGTGGTGCGATGTTGATTAAATCTATGGAGAAGGCGTTATCGCCAATAAATTCACGGAATTCGGTATCCGCTCCCAATCCTTTTTTATGTCCCGGAATGTGAAACTGTACGGGATTGAGTGCCGCGTGATTTTTCAAAGCGGTAAACAGCGGCGTACGGTGGTGATTCATCAGTGCTGTCACAACCCTTCCTAAGTAAAATGGTAAACAAAGATGAGTATAGCAAAATAAGCACTGAATGCAAGCGGTATGAACGACAAATTTTTGAATTGGTGAGATTTGCTTGTCATGTCCCCGGTTACACTATGTGTAGAGGACCGGTAAATGAACCTTGAAAGGGGAAAAAGAATGCAAACCGACATCAAACCAGCCAAGATACTGAGATCGCCTTTTTTTATCGCGATGTGGCTGACACTTTTTCTGGTGGAGATCATCAAGGGGGCGCTGCTGGTCGCTGTTCTCCCCGTATACATGGATAATATTCTGGGGTTGTCTGCTGGTGTTATTGGCGTAGCATTTGCTCTTCAGTATCTGGGAGATAATCTGTTCAGAGCCCCTTCAGGCTGGGCAGCAGAACGAATCGGCTTCCGCGCCACGATGGTAACGGCTCTGATCTGTACTTTGATTGCCGTTATCATGATTCTTTTTCTCAAAAGTGCCGTCGGGCTGTCTATGGCTTGTCTCATTCTCGGAATCGGTACGTCGCCCTTGTGGCCCTGCGCAATGACGGGAGTAACTGCGATGTCAGGCCCGCAGAACAAAAATGGAACAGCGATGGGGGCTCTGGAAATGGCGGCTTTGGGAGGCACGGGGCTCGGGCCTGTCGGTATGAACTGGCTGCTGGAGCGGACCAATCATGATTACCGTACAATCTTCCTCGTTCTCATGGGATGTGCAATTCTGGTCATCCTGGTCGCTATGATTCTTCCGGGCCGCGTTGTGGCCCAGGGGGGACAAGCAGCAGAAGCGGGAGATGCTGGAGAAGACCGAATGTCCACAAATCAGAAATATCCAGCCAAGCCGAATCTTCTTACCCCGTTTATTCGGTTGCAACAGAGCGTAAAGCGTACATTACACCGGGTGCGCAGCACGCTCAATGTCAATCCGCTTGTCTATCCAGCGCTGTTTATGCAGTCATTTGTGATTGGTCTGCTTAGCCCTGTCATTACGCTGTATACACGAACAGATCTAAATATCTCACCCAATCTGTACAGTCTGCTGCTCATTGCAGGAGGGGGGATTACCGTCATCGCACTGCTTCCTGTTGGGAAAATGGTGGACAAATTCGGTACGAAGCCGTTCCTGAATGTTGGGTTTTTGATGGCGGCAGCAAGTTTGTTTGTTTTCTCGACAGTGACAGCCATTCCTGTTGTTTTTGGCATTGTAATGCTTGTGGGCGTAAGTTATGCGATGATTCTTCCGGCTTGGAATGCATTTGTTGCCACACTGATTCCAGAAGGGGAACGGGGGGCGATTTGGGGATTTTTCCTTACTTTGCAAGGTTCGGGTATGGTTTTTGGTCCTATTGTGTCGGGGTTGTTGTGGGATCACATCAGTCATCCGGCCCCGTTTATCGCGAGCGCTCTTGTGATGGCAGGACTTTTCGTCGTTCACTTTGTCTTGGCACGTAAGCCTTACCGTACCGCACCTGCTGGATAGATGAAGGATAGTAAAATAGGAGATCCATAAACCCTGATCAGGGTTTATGGATCTTCTTTTTTTGATGTGTTGTGATGCCTGGGAGTCGTCAATTAGTGCAAATGAAGTGAGATATCTCAGCTGCACAACACAATGATCATGATTTCGACACTTGTACGATTGGAGCAGAAGAGCTTCGAATTTTTTCTGTGCCCCTTAGAAAGTCAACTGCATTTTCTTCCTTTTGCGTCCGTTATACGATGAATTTCCGGGGGCTTGCCCCTGTGCATCTGCGGAAAGCTTCAATTCGGATTCGTATTCCGTGAAAAATAGTCAAATAACCAAGTACCCTTACATAAAATGAAGTATAAAATAGGGTAAGCCGATGTAACACAAGCGCTTGAAACATGAGGGCCGGAGCAAATCCGGTACAGATGGAGGGAGTGCCGTGAACAAGAGTTATGAAGTTGAATATTGCAATCTGGAGCTGCGGTTCAACCGTCGGCATATCCAAAATCTAATCAAAGACCTAATTCGTGAGGGGTATTCACTATATTGGAGCGAGGACGAATCCTTCTTTATCCTGTCAGTCCGCACCGGACGTAAGCTGGTAAAGCTCCGTTTTCAACAAACACGCAGTGGGAATTATAAAATGACAGGAGATTATCTGATCAAGGACGCCAAGCTCGCAGAGTGGTTGGAGAAGCTGATTGGCGATACACGCGGCCATGCTGTGGTGAAACGCTTCAAGGATCAGCAGATGACAGTAGAAAATATTTTATTTGGTGAAGTGATTCGTCTGGTCGAAGTATCGGGATTCAAGCAACGCGTCATTTTTCAAAAAGAACCTGCGCCTACGGCGGAAGAGATGGAAGAAATGTTCCTCTCGCGCGAAGGCGAAGAACGGCTGATGCTGCTGCGTATGGAGATCGATGATGAACTGGAGCGTCTGTATGATGCTGTGCAGATCGATAATAAAGAGAAGGCCAACGCCTGCCGTGAAGCGCTGCAGCGATTATCCGGGCATCTGCTGATGCTGGAAGGATGAGGAAAAGCGTATTGAAGCATCACTCTTATAGAAGAGGGCTGTTCCCAAAGGTTACTAATGAACTAGGGGCAGCCCTTTGATATGTAGAGGGAGCGTTAGTTTTGGATTCTCAATCTCTGGACTTGCACTGTTCCGCTCGTCTAAGGACGCTGAGGATCAATAATTGAATAGTCCGAACTCTCCACATGGGTATCGAACTCCTCAATCCCTTGTTCTAGAATTAAATCCGCTTCTTTAGCAGTAATCGGAATGACCCACAACAGAGGGATTGTCTCCTGGCCAATGTGAATAAGTTCGAGAGATTCGTTTTCTCCTCGCAATTCGTCAATTAACAAGGCAGTTGCATTCCATTCTGTGGGTGCTAGCGGACTTGATTTCATCACGCGCGGGATATCCGAATTTGGAGCATTTTCGATATGATGCGTAATGATATCGGCCAAGTAGGTGTTGATACGTGCTACGCTTACACCGCCTAAATCGGAAGGCAACGCAAGCATCCACTCTGCGGAGACTCGTTCCCCTGTAGGGCGGGTAGCTTGAGACAAACCTACAGTGACAAACCGG
The DNA here is from genome assembly GCF_003719335.1 of Paenibacillus amylolyticus. Taxonomy (GTDB): domain Bacteria; phylum Bacillota; class Bacilli; order Paenibacillales; family Paenibacillaceae; genus Paenibacillus; species Paenibacillus amylolyticus_D. Next base: position 304,245 of record NZ_RIAS01000001.1, on the reverse strand, counting down.
GATATCTCAGACTGCAACGTTGCAGGGAAATAGTATATCTCCACATGAATGCTTCGCTCTGTTTTGGAAAGTACGATTCTGCTCTCGGGCATACCCCATTCATTCATATACATCCCCAAAAGATAAGTTCTTCGGATATCTAGTGAAAACCGTTCTTCTTTTGAAAGTTGCTCATAGCTCATTCGCAAGCTCCTCCAATCTGATGATGATTCATTACTCTTACTATAATAACGTATTTTATGAAAATACGATGAACACCTGAGCAGATTACAGCTTTTTCTCGCTGTCTAGCTGGGGTGCGGGGTTCACTTTCATACATAAAACCGTTAAAATGGGTGTATTGTTGAGATTTTTTTCAATAAAATTAATTGGAGTAAAGGATGGAGGATCAGATGACAAAACAACAAATCGGCGTAATCGGCCTGGCAGTCATGGGTAAAAATTTGGCCTTTAATATTGAAAGCAGAGGATTTTCAGTATCGGTATTTAACCGTTCCCCAGAGAAGACACATGACCTGTTGAAAGAAGCCGAAGGCAGAAACCTGACAGGCACATTCTCCATTGAAGAATTCGTAGCCTCCCTGGAATCTCCGCGCAAAATTCTGATCATGGTACAAGCAGGTAAAGCTACAGATGCGACCATTGAGCAGTTGCTTCCTCACTTGGATGAGGGCGATATCATCATCGACGGCGGGAATGCATATTTCCCTGATACGGTTCGCCGCAGCAAAGAACTGGAGGACAAAGGCATTCGCTTTATCGGTACAGGCGTATCTGGCGGTGAAGAAGGTGCACTGAAGGGACCTTCCATTATGCCAGGCGGACAGGAAAGTGCTTATAAACTGGTGGAACCGATCCTGACGGCGATTTCGGCAAAAGTCGGTGACGACCCATGTTGTACATATATCGGACCAGACGGTGCCGGACACTATGTGAAAATGGTACATAACGGCATTGAGTATGGTGACATGCAATTGATCGGTGAAGCCTATCACCTGCTGAAATCGGTACTGAATGTATCGGTAGAGGAATTGCATGAAATTTTCACAGAGTGGAATCAAGGTGAACTTGACAGCTATCTGATTGAAATCACGGCAGACATCTTCTCCAAATACGATCCGGAAACGGGCAAACCAATGGTTGACGTGATTCTGGATGCCGCTGGACAAAAAGGCACAGGCAAATGGACAAGCCAAAGCGCGCTGGATCTCGGCGTACCGTTGTCCATGATTACGGAATCTGTATTCTCCCGTTTCTTGTCGGCGATGAAAGACGAGCGTATCGCTGCAAGCAAAATCCTGAACGGACCTAAGGCAGAAGCGTTCTCCGGTGACAAAAAAGCATTCATCGAGAGCGTGCGCAAAGCGCTGTTCGCAAGTAAAATCGTATCCTACGCCCAAGGCTTCGCGCAGATGCGTGCCGCATCCGACGAATATGGCTGGGATCTGAAATACGGCAACATCGCGATGATCTTCCGCGGCGGTTGCATTATCCGTTCACAGTTCCTGCAAAACATTAAGGAAGCATACGACAAAGATGCAGCCCTGAAAAACCTGCTCCTTGATCCATACTTCCAAAACATCGTCGAATCCTACCAGGATGCATGGCGTGAAGTGGTTGCCGCTGCGGTGAAACAAGGTATTCCGGTACCAGGCTTCTCCAGTGCGTTGTCCTACTACGACAGCTACCGTACAGAGCGTTTGCCAGCAAACTTATTGCAAGCACAACGTGACTACTTCGGCGCACACACGTTCAAACGTGTCGACAAAGAAGGAAGCTTCCACCACAACTGGATGGAGTAATCTTCAAATCATACAATGTAAAGAGGGACTTGGAGGATCGGATTATACCGATCACCATCAGGTCCCTCTTTTTTCATAAATGGAGAGAATCTAAGAGCCTGATGAGGAACGTTAATGAATGACGATCATTGGGCGAGGAAGAACAGTACGTACGATTGTGGCTCGAAAGGAAGCTTGATACGGACCATGGCCTTCCCCCGTTCGCAGGCCTGTGTTATGATAGGAAAAAAGTGCTCACGAAATGCTTGAATTAAAGGAGTGTACACCTTGAGCAAGTCTAAAAATATTATTCTCATTGGCATGATGGGAACGGGGAAATCAACTGTTGCTAATATGCTTTCTCATGAGCTGGGATACCGATTAATCGATGTAGATGCCGCGGTTGAACAGGAGGAAGGCTGTACCATTCCGGAATTGTTTTTGAGCAAGGGAGAAGCGTACTTTCGTGACGTAGAGAACCGGGTGCTGTGCACGGTACTTGAGAACAATGGACAGGTCATTGCAACTGGAGGCGGGGTTGTGCTTCGTCCGGACAACTGTGAATCGATGTCAGCGAATGGCTGGGTTGTTGCCCTAACAGCAGATCCTGAGGTCATTGTGGAACGTGTGAGCGGGTGTGATAACCGTCCACTGCTTGCAGGAAATGCCGAGGAACGCATTCGAACGATTATGGAAGAGCGCAAAGATGCATATCGTTTTGCGGATTACACGGTGGATACTACTGCGTTGTCTGCGGCCGAAGTGACTCATTTAATTTTAGCGCATTACCGCGTCTAAGCTTGTTATCATCGAAGTTGAGGGAGAATATAAGTTGAACTAAAGATTTTACACAGTTCACTCCGACGACAGAATAACCTGGAGAGTAGCGGTTATCCCCAGATTTTTTGGATTCCCTTTTCTAAAAGGCTAAAATCCGGTGATAAGCCTATTGAGGGTAGGAATTAAAAGCGTATTAAAAACGGGCCAGAGGGCCCGTTGCTTGGAAAGAAACGAAGTGTAGGGGCAATCTATTAAAAAATGGATTGCAAACTGCCTATTCGTTCTTGCCTATTCGTCTTCCTGTTGCCACTCCAGCATACCGCCGACCATATTGGTACAGCCGTCGTATCCAAGTTGTTGCAGGTATTCACAAGCTCGTTCACTGCGATAACCGCTGCGACAGATGATCACGATCTCACCGGACTTATCAATCTCCGACAAGCGATCTGGAATCTGTCCCAGTGGAATATGTTTGGCACCAGCGATCATGCCTTGCGCGACTTCTTCGTCCTCGCGGACGTCTATCATCTGCAGCTTCTCTCCCGCTTGTAGACGGCGGCGCAGCTCGGATGGTTGAATTTCTGCGATTTGTGTCATATTCAGGTCCTCTTTTCTATATGGACTTAACGCCTTTAATGATACCTAAGCGAACCAGGCGATGTCAATTTGGCCTTACGGAGACTCACTACACTAAAACAATCGATGAAGGAGAATATCATCCATGGACGTTATTGTTAACCCTACCCCTAATCTGAACGGGGAAATCGGAGCCTTGTCCTCCAAAAACTATACCACCCGTTACCTGCTGGCCGCTGCGCTGGCAGAAGGAACAAGTACGATTCATTTTCCGGCACATAGTGAGGACAGCGATGCGATGCGCAGATGTATTCGTGATCTGGGCGCTGTGCTGGAAGAGGACGACAGCAAAATCGTTATCCAAGGCTTTGGAAGCCGTCCCCGTGATGTACGTGAATTAAACGTAGGGAACGCCGGGGCTGTACTTCGTTTCCTGATGGGGGTTACCGCGCTGTGCCCTGAAGTTACATTTGTGAACACATACCCCGATTCACTGGGTAAACGGCCGCATGATGATTTGATTGATGCACTTGGTCAAATGGGGGTTCAGGTGGAGCATCAGCAAGGGCGTCTGCCGATTACAATTAAAGGCGGTCATGCCAAAGGCGGACATATTCGTGTATCTGGCTCTGTAAGCTCCCAATACTTGAGCGCATTGCTGTTTGTGACCCCATTGCTTGCAGAAGACAGCACGATTGAGGTTCTGAATGATTTGAAATCAAAAGTGGTCATCGGTCAGACGCTGGAGGTTCTTGCACAAGCAGGGATCATCATCCATGCAAGCGATGATTACATGTCATTCCGTGTACCTGGCGGACAGGCTTACAAGCCTACAACGTACACTGTTCAAGGAGATTACCCTGGCTCGGCTGCCGTACTTGCTGCCGCAGCAGTTACACAGTCTGATGTGAAAATTCTCAGGCTGATGGAGCAGAGCAAGCAAGGGGAGCGTGCCATTGTTGATGTGTTGCGTATGATGGAAGTGCCGCTCACTCATGAGAATGATGTGGTTCATGTTCAAGGAAATGGCCGATTAAAGGCAATTGAATTCGACGGAGATGCGGCTACGGACGCTGTATTGGCTATGGTAGCGGCAGCCGTATTTGCGGAAGGCACGTCACGGTTTTATAATGTAGAGAACCTGCGTTACAAGGAATGTGACCGAATTACGGATTATTTAAATGAACTGCGCAAGGCCGGAGCGAACGTTGAAGAGCGTCAGGCTGAGATTATCGTACACGGGCGTCCGGAAGGTGTAGAGGGCGGCGTAGAGATTAATGCTCACTATGATCACCGTGTCATTATGGCGCTTACCGTCGTGGGTCTGCGTGCCAAACAGCCTATCCGTATTCGGGATGCGCACCATGTAGCCAAGTCATATCCGCAATATTTTGATCATTTGCAGGCGCTTGGCGCCTCGGTTCAGTGGGTAAAAGAGTAAATTAACACGTTAAGCAGAAAAGGATGGTGCTTGAACATGGAATTTAACAACCCTACTCGAGAAGAAATTGGACACATTTTGCGCAATGCAGGCAACATCGCTGTTGTCGGCTTATCGGACAAATCAGATCGTACCTCGTATATGGTCGCGGAAGCGATGCAGAGCAGAGGATACCGCATTATCCCTGTTAATCCGCAAGCACAGGGAGAGATTCTTGGCGAGAAGGTGTATGCCACACTCGCAGATATCCCCGAGCCGGTGGATATTGTTAATGTTTTTCGGCGTGAGGAGTTCTGCGCAGAAGTCGCTCGTGATGCTGCTGCGATCAAGGCCAATGTATTATGGCTTCAACTCGGCATTCATAACGATGAGGCTGTCCAGATTGCGGCTGAGAACGGCATGACCGCAGTCACCAATCGTTGTATCAAGGTAGAAGATTCCATCGTTCTGCGCGGCGCTGGCCGCGGCTAAGAGGCCGTGTTGTCCTCATGAACTCGTTCATGGCATCGCATATTCAACTTAGGATTTTAATGAATATCCCGTGATTATTCAAAATCACGGGATATTTTATGTTCAGCGTAGTAAAATGAGATTGAAAATATAAGGAGGATGAAATATAGATGAAACGGTTTAAAAAGGCAGTTATTCTGCTACTTGTTGCCGTATGTGTAGCAATTTTACGACTAGAGGCTCCCGTTTACGCAGCGAATGAAGCGATTCATGCAACGGATGTGTGGACAAGTCAATCACTTTTCGTCGCACCTGCCAAGAAGCCGGAAGTGAAATGGGGATTGGACTTTAAAGATTATGTAAGACACTTGGTTGTGGATTCCAAAGGAACACTTTACGTGATCTCACATTACTCTGGTCATCCGTTATTGACTGCCGTCACCCCAAAAGGCGAAGTGAAGTGGGCTAAACGAATGGAACATATTAATAGCATATCAGACATGTATTTATACAAAGACAGTTCTCTTGTGATTCTTGGTGATGATATTCCCGAACGAGGCAGGGGGTCAGAGAATTTTGGAACGGCGAGCATATCAAACTATACATTAGACGGAGAACAGATTTGGGAGAAAAGGTACAAGGATTACACAGCTAATTATAATGTGGATGTCAGCAAGGATGGAGTTATTATTTTTACGGCTTCTTATGTACAAGTTATACATAACAATAAACCTATAAGTCAGGGACAAGATTTTAAAGAAGAGAAGAGATTGCTCGGCGTTAATATGGACGGCAGTGAGAAGTTTAACAGTCTTCTTGGCACAGAGATCAATTCAAGTCCTTTCTTCGTTGTATCTGACCCAGTCTTTGTTAAAGATCGAATTTTTTTGACACTGTCCTCCTTAAGCAGTATTAAAGAGAAAGGCAGAGTGAAATCAGGTGAATTGATTCAATACAGCCTAGCGGGTAAAAAAATATCAGGTACCCGGTATACTGGGGAGAATCTGCAGAGTCCGATTTCTGATAATCATCAGATTTATGTGGTCGGAAACGATGATCTTCATATTTTTGATGCCCAGGGCAAGCTGAAGAAAACCGTCAAGGGAGGTTTCCAAAGTACAAGTAACTCACTTGCTCCTTCAATCAGCAAGCAAGGTGACGTCGTATTTGGAACAAATATCTATCATGCTCTGAGCAAGAAAGTAACCACGTTTAATAAAGAGAATCAAACCTATTTTACCAGTGAACCCATTATTGATCGTAACGGCAATCTAATCTATCATTACAAAAACTATGCTAAAAATATAAACTATTTAGTTTCCATGAACCTTGCTACAGCCAAAGTGAACTGGAAAATGATCATCAATCATGATTTACAAGATCAATGGCTTGTTTCAAGGGATGGGACTATTTATGTTACTGGAACGAAACTGCTGGCTATCCGATAAGAATGTTCTAATTTATGTGCATCGCAGAAGGGGATATTACTCCCCTTTTTACTTTGACAAAATGCTGTGTAAAGCTTACCATCTAGGATAGAAAGGAGAGGTCGCCATGAATTGGCTCGGATCCTTGCAGCAGCTCGGAAGAGCGGTTATGCTGCCTACAATGGTCCTGCCCGCTGCTGCCATTTTGCTCAGTGTGGGCAGTCTGCCCTGGAATTCCTGGGGAATGGGAATTGTTGGTGAAGTGTCTACCGTGGCCGGACACGGTATTTTTTATTTTTTGCCGTATTTGTTCGCTGTCGGTGTGGCTCTGGGACTCTCCAACCAGGCCGGTCAAGCTGGACTTGCAGCGCTGGCTGGTATCGTCATCTATGATCAGGTCACCCGAAATTTCGGGGATGGCACAGTGCAGCCTGCATCTTTAATTGGAATTATACTCGGTGCATTAGCCGGTGGAATGCATAATCGGTTCAAAAGCATCAAACTGCCCGAAATCTTGCAATTTTTCGGCGGATCAAGGTTTGTTTTGCTTATCGTCGGACTCTGTTCGGCTCTTTTTTCCTGCTTTATGTTATGGCTTGCTCCGGTTCTGCAGCATGGTCTGAATTCCATTGCCACATGGGAATACAGTCTTGGCGGTTTCGGATTGTTCATCTATGGTGTGTTATACAGGGTGCTGGTTGCTTTTGGGCTTCACCATCTGCTGAATAACGTATTCTGGTTCCAACTGGGAACCTTTGAAACGCCGAGTGGCAATATTGTACAAGGGGATTTACCACGATTCTTTGCTGGCGATCCGTCAGCTGGATTTTTCATGGCGGGCCTTTTCCCGATTATGATGTTTGCTATCCCTGCGATTGCATTTGCCATTATTCAGGAGGCCAGGGAAGATCTGAAACCCAAAATCCGAAAAACGTTTCTGACTTCTGCATTGGTCTGTTTTTTAACAGGGGTGTCCGAGCAGATCGAGTTTGCTTTTCTTTTTGCGGCGCCGTACCTGTTTATCGTACATGCGGTGATGTCCGGGGTGGCCATGTGGCTTAGTTACTGGCTGGATATAAGGCATGGTTTCTCTTACTCGGCTGGCGTTATTGATTACATACTCAATTTTCATCTGTCTGAGAATGCTTGGAAGCTCATTCCGATTGGCATACTATATGGGCTGGTTTATTATTTCCTGTTCCGCTGGGCCATACGTACCTTCAAAATCCCAACACCGGGGCGGGAAGAGGGTTCTATGCTGGAAGATTGGGTTGGTAATATTCCTTATCAAGCCCCGTTGATTCTGGAAGCACTGGGCGGGAAAAGCAACATTGTGCAGGTTGAGGCGTGTATCACACGCCTGCGTCTGACGGTTCACGACGATCGGTTGATCGATACGGGGGCGATGAAAAATCTAGGGTCAGCCGGACTGATCAAGCTAGGCGGCGGAAACGTACAGGTTGTATTTGGCACCTATTCCGAATTGATTCGGGAAGAGATTGCGAAGTTGCTGGAACGGGATTTGCAACAAGTACTTTTCGCTGCACCAGTGCAGGGGAAAATGCTCCCGATTGAGGAAGTTCCAGATCAGATTTTTGCAGCCAAGCTCGTTGGAGATGGGGTTGCTTTTGTACCGGAGCGAGGAGAACTGGTGTCGCCTGTCTTTGGAACGATCATGCATTTGTATCCAACGATGCATGCCCTAGGCATTTCAACACGAGAGGGACTAGAGGTTCTGCTTCATATCGGGATCGATACCTCACAGCTGAAAGGGCATTTCGAAGCATTTGTGCAAGAAGGGGATACGGTTGAGCCTGGACAACTGCTGATCAAATTTGATTTGGCCGTATTACGTGAACAGGCGGCCTCACTCACGACTCCGATGGTTATTACGAACCCGGATCGTGTAAAATCATGGAGTTTTGCTCCATTCAAGCAAGTGAAGAAAGGTCAGGCATCCGTCATGTCCGTGGTGCTCTATGACAGGAACGTTGGAGGGGTAGAATGAAGATACAAGGCATCAATGGAGCTGCAGGCATCGCCATCGGCAAAGCATTTGTCCTGCCCAGCTGGGAATGGGATCTACCCGACCAGAAGATGGATTCGGTGGATCTTGCCCAGGAATTCGAACGGCTGTACGAGGGGATACGGACATCGAAGGATGAGATTGAATATATCAAAAATGAATTTAAAGAAGTTGTAGGACCTGAGGAATCCAGCATCTTTGATGCGCATCTAGCCATTCTGGAAGATCCGGTGTTCATGAATGAAATACGCGGCATTATTGAACGTCAGTATAAGGCGGCAGAGGTGGCGGTAAAAGAGGCGATAGACCACTTTGTCACCATGTTTGACCTTCTGGAAGATGAATATATGAAGGAGCGGGCGATCGACATTAAGGATGTTGGCAACCGCCTGCTTAAACATCTGCTGGGTGCACCTGAGATTACGCTGCCTTCAGATACCCAACCTTACATCCTCGTTGCTAAAGAGCTGTCACCGTCTCAGTTGGCGCATCTAAATCCAAGCTATGTTTTGGGCATTGTTACGCTGATTGGAGGTAAGACGTCTCACTCGGCCATTATGGCACGTGCACTCGGGATTCCTCTCGTTTCCGGACTGGAAGCGAGTCTTGGCATGCCGGTCGAGACAGGGGACATGCTTGTCGTAGACGGCGATAATGGGTTGGTATTTACAGACCCGGATCGCAAAACCATTGAACGATACACGATGCTTCGCAACAAGGAAATACAGAAAAAAGAACAGTTGCAGGTGCTGGCCACTGTAGATGCGGTGACCAAGGATGGAGCAGTATTAAAGCTTGCTTCCAATATCAGTTCTGTGAAGGAGCTTGATCTGGCATTAAAACACGGTGCAAAGGGTGTGGGTTTGTTCCGAACTGAATTCCTGTATATGGATCGTGCGACCTTCCCTGGGGAGCAGGAACAGTATGAGGTGTACCGGCTTGTTGCGGAGAAAACAGCAGGTCAGCCCGTTGTCATACGCACACTCGACATTGGGGGCGACAAAGAGCTTGATTATTTTGAATTACCCGAAGAGGATAATCCGTTTCTAGGGTATCGAGCGATTCGCATCAGTCTGGATCGCAAGGATCTGTTCAAAACGCAGCTAACGGCGATTCTTCGTGCAAGCGCAGCAGGCAATGTGAAAATTATGTATCCTATGATCTCATCGGTCGAGGAGTTGCAACAAGCTAACGAGATCCTTCGGGAAGCGATGGCTGATCTGGATGAACGGGGCTTGGCCTACGATGCAAACATTCAGGTAGGTATCATGATTGAAGTCCCTGCTGCCGTGATGATTGCAGATCTGCTTGCGGAAGAAGCAGACTTCTTCAGTATCGGAACGAATGATCTGGTACAGTATGTGCTAGCAGTGGATCGAATGAATGAACACATTGCTCATATGTATCATCCGTATCATCCAGCTGTGCTGCGTATGCTGCGAGCGACCGTTGACGCAGCACATACGGCAGGGATTGACGTTAGTGTGTGTGGTGAGATGGCAGGGGACGAGCGGTCTATTCCGTTGTGGCTGGAGCTGGGGATTCGTCATCTCAGCATGTCTCCGCAATCCTTGCTGCGCGTGAAGCATAGAGTTTTGAATACAACGGCTGCTGCTGCGAAGGAGGAGGCACGCAAGTGTTTCACCCTCAAAATGAGCAGTGAAATTGAACAGCGTTTGCAGATATTTAATGATTCGAGCGGCAGTCCTGATGACCAAAGCGGATCAAACGCATCTTAAGGGAAACTGCACATTAGCAGACGATTAATACCTTTAAATCAATATATTCACTTTTGTACCACTTTTTCCAAAAGATATCAAAAAAACCGCCGTGCATAGGGTTGCTCAGCGGTTTTTTCTTTGGTTTTTCGATCGCTCGCTGTTATTTGGCGGCTTTTGCAGCAAGTGCATCACAGAATGCTTTTCCATAAGGAGGGAGATCTGGTGGACGACGAGCGGAGATGATATGTCCATCCGCGACAACGGCCTCATCTTTCCATATCGCACCTGCATTCTCCATGTCATCCCGAATACCTGGCGTTGAGGTTACGGTGACTCCGTTCAAAATTTTGGCGGAGATGAGCACCCAGCCTGCATGGCAGATTTGCCCAATTGGCTTGCAGTCTGCATGCATCTCTTTTACAAGTTGCAGCACTTTGGGGTAGCGTCGTAATTTATCTGGAGCCCAGCCGCCTGGAACCAGAATTCCATCATAATCGGAGGAGTTCAGCTCATCGAAACTGTATTCAGCGGTAGCAGGAACACCGTATTTACCGATATATGTTTTGCCTTTTTTCTCGCCAGCCAGATGCACTTCGGCACCCTCTTCACGGACGCGGTATACCGGATACCATAGCTCCAGATCCTCAAATTCTTCATCAACCAGTGCGATGACTTTTTGACCTGATAATCTCATACGTCAACTCTCCTTCTATACTGAATGGCAGATCGTGTCTTATATTGTACCAGATTCGCTGTTTGGCTTCCTAATTGAAGCATGGCTTAAGTACAAGTCTTCATCTGGATAGAACGATTTTCAATCCCCCTGCCTTCATTCGACAGCCTTCATCTGGTGACAGTGGTAATTTGTGCAACCTTTAGATTACAGCAGGATTTAGGCGGAAATAGGTCGAATGGTACATACATAGAGAGTAGAGAACGAATGAGGTGATGGTTGTGCGCAAGTCGTGCAGATGTGGACATGTAATGGAATTGGAATTAAGAACGGTCGTATACGCCAAAAAGGTAGAAATTCGAAATGTACCTGTTTTTGCATGTACCGACTGTGTATCATACGAGGTGTTGCAGCCGGTGAAACCGGACTTGACAGAATGTATTAGCAGACTCGGTGAACAGCCCGTGAAGCAGGATGTGTCTTTTGGGGAACAGAATGAATTGGCTGACCTGCTTCACGAACAGCTCCTAGCCTGGCCGGAGGCATCGGATCAAGAGATGGAATATCGGATGAAAGAAGCGGTAGAGGCGCGAATCAATCTATTGTTAGATATTATGAGCTATGCACATAAAGCGGAAGACAAGGCGTGGATTGAAGATACGGAGCGCAGACTTGCACAATTGTCCGGTTTTGTATGGCAGGCGCATTTCTCAAATGCCGTCTAGTTTTGACGTGTAAAATGCTTGTTTTCATGAAAATTGGATTTTTTGCTCACTTTTTGTTAAGATATCGAAGAGTGAAAACGCTCAACATGGCGGTATTGCTGATTAAGGGGGATGTATAACGAATGGCTGACATGACTAAAATGACAAGTATTGAACAGCTAAACTCCGCTGTGCAGGCGACGGAGGATCAACCCTTGCTACTGTTCAAGCATAGTACCCGCTGTCCAATCAGCGCACATGCTTATCAGGAGATGAATGATTATTTGCAAAACTCTCCGAATGAAAGCGTGAAATATGGCATTATCTACGTGGTGGAAGATCGCCCGGTTTCTAACGAAGCAGCCGAGAGACTAGGTGTTAAGCACGAATCTCCCCAAGTAATTCTGATCAAAAAAGGAAATCCGGTATGGCATACTTCCCATTCAGAGATTACTAGTAGGGTGCTTGCTAACGCTTTAAGTGAGTCCTAGAGCCTATTTTATTGATTAATGCAATAATTTGTCGTAATATAAACCTTAATGAAAATGGAATGAAAATTTACTGGTAATGGAGCGAAGTACTGTGACGGTAACCATTTATGATGTGGCACGTGAAGCTGGAGTGTCCATGGCAACGGTATCACGGGTAGTCAACAATAACCCTAATGTCAAACCGCAGACGCGGAAAAAAGTATACGAAGCAATTGAACGACTCGGATATCGTCCGAATGCGGTAGCCCGTGGTCTGGCGAGTAAAAAGACAACGACAGTTGGAGTCGTTATTCCGGACATTTCGAACTCCACCTTTGCGGAGATTGCCCGCGGAATCGAAGATATTGCGAATATGTACCACTACAATATCATTTTGTGTAATGCGGACAAAAAGAAAGAAAAAGAAATTCGTGTTATCAACACGCTGCTGGAGAAACAAGTGGATGGACTGCTTTTCATGGGCGGTACGGTAACCGATGAACACATTCAAGCGTTCCAGTCTGCAGCAGTTCCAATCGTATTGTGCGCAACAAGTGATGAGAAGGGTACATTCCCTTCTGTTGATATTGATCATGAAGCAGCGGCGTTTGATGCAGTCAACACGCTGATTCGCCACGGTCACAAAGAGATCGCGATGATCAGTGGAACGTTACAGGATCCGGCTAACGGTTTTGCACGTTTCCAAGGGTACAAGAAGGCACTGGAAGCCGCAGGCATTGAATATCAAGAGGATCTGGTACGCATCGGTAACTATCGTTATGAATCCGGTGTAGAAGCGATGAAATATTTCCTTGGACTCAAGAAAAAGCCGACTGCGATCTTTGCTGCAACAGATGAAATGGCGATTGGTGCAATTCATAGCATTCAGGACGATGGCCTGAAAGTACCGGATGACTTCTCCATCATTAGTGTGGATAACATTCGTATGGCTTCCATGGTGCGTCCACAGTTAACAACTGTTGCTCAGCCCATGTATGATCTGGGCGCGGTAGCGATGCGTTTGCTAACCAAACTGATGAAGAAAGAAAATGTGGAGAATCCAAGAGTGATTTTGCCGCATGAAACCATTCTTCGTCTGTCGGTAAGTCACGCAGGTTAATTGATTAAGTAAGTAAAAGGGAGATTGAATTCTCTCTACATAGATTTTGATTGTACAGGAGCTCCGGAAACGGAGCTTTTGTGCTTAATACGGCTTGCATAATGATCTGATCTCACATCGAGAACTGGAAACAGGGAGGATACAACAATGCGTGAAACGATAGGAATTATAGGTGCTATGGATGAGGAAGTAGAGCTTCTGCTTCAGGGCATGAAACAGCATGAAACAGTCAAGCAGACGGGGATTACGTATGTTGCTGGTGAGTGGCTTGGCAAGCAGATTGTGGTATGCAAATCAGGCGTAGGGAAAGTAAATGCGGCGGTAACTACGCAGATTCTGATTGATCGCTTTCAGGTGAATCGGATCATTTTTACAGGTGTGGCAGGAGCGGTTCATCCTGAATTGAACATTGGCGACATGGTCATTTCTTCGGTATGTGTACAGCACGACATGGACGTAACGCCGCTAGGATTCGAACGCGGAGTGATCCCGTATCAGGAGACATCCGCTTTTCCGGCGGAGCCTGCATTAATTTCGCTTGCTGAAGAAGCGTGCAAGGCGCAGGGCGCTCATTACCGGATTGGCAAAGTGTTATCAGGTGATCAGTTTATTGCCAGCAAAGAGACCGTAAATATGCTCTACACAGAGATGGACGGAGCTTGTGCAGAGATGGAAGGGGCGGCGGTGGCTCAAGTATGTTACATGAACCGTGTACCTTTTGTCGTGCTGCGTAGCATGTCTGACAAGGCAGACGGTTCTGCACATGTGAATTTTGCCGAGTTTACGGTGCAGTCTTCCCAGCGTTCCCATCGTATTGTTGAGCACATGCTTGAACATATGTGATTCGAAACACGTAACTAACCCATAAATGAATAAATATTAAACCGCCTTACAGATCTGTTTCCAATCAATGATCTGCAAGGCGGTTCTTTTATGTATTCAATTCGCGATTCGCATCTTTTCCTTTAATACATAAACCGATGACGGAAGCGGACACGGTCAAACTGTTCCTCCGAGGTCATCGGTACTTGACTGCCGATTCGTACCATAAGGCAATTCGCAGGATGGGAGCAGATTTCAGGATCATCTGTTGCGTACCAGGTCATGTCAATGTTTTGCATGAGCCGCTCCATCATTTTGCGATAATCCCATACCGATAGTCCGCTGCCTTTCAAGTCCCAGTGCCAGTAATACTCTGTTGTGAAAATAATATAGTTCTCCATATACGTATCTTGCATCGCAGTAAGGAGCATTTCACGGCCAACACCCAGAGAGCGATATTCGTCTGCGACTTCGATGGCTCCGAGCTCAATCAAGTCTGTCATGTTGCCCTCGGACCAGCGTTCACATTCATCTGCGTAGTGAAAAGTAACGTATCCGATGATGATATCATTTTCATAGGCAATGATAATTCGCCCTTCCGGTAAGGCAGCAATCTCGGCAATGGCTTCTTGTTGCTCTGCCGGGCGCCGAAAGGCATCCAGATCGGAGTGAAACGTCAATTCCATAATCTGCTCTGCGGGCACAGGCCCCTCAACCGTAATTCGGTGGCCGGACTTGAAAATGGAACGTATATGATGTTTCTTGATATGCTCCATGGTTCATACCCCTCTCTCCCCCTACTTATAGCAAAAAACCAAAAAAATGAAAAGCCGTAGACGATGTTTGATCCAATTTGCTATAATTGCGTTGACAAAAAATGTTCACAATTCAACACCGTTTGAGTGCATCGGTTGGGTCAGGCAAGTACAAGATGAGAAGTTCTCTCTACTAATGTAAGCGCTAACTGGAAGTTCAGTCAACATGAAGGCAATACGAATGAACCCTGATGGGAATCGAAATGTCGAGTTGAAGGAGGCTGGCAAGCATGAGTCAAGCACATAATGAGATGCTGCAAACGGTGGTGTCTGAATCGAATCTGGGCGATTATACGGAAGCAAGAAGCCGGTTCGATTGGGAAACGGTAGAAAGGCACTTTACGTGGCACGCCAGCGGCAAAGTGAATATGGCACATGAGGCGATTGATCGCCATGTCCTGGAAGGCAGAGGCGGGAAGACGGCATTGCTCTACAGCGATGCTTCTCGTGAGGAAGCGTACACCTTCGCAGATCTGAGCGAGCAGTCGAGTCGTTTTGGTAATGTGTTGCGTAAATATGGCGTAGCTAAAGGAGATCGTGTATTTATTTTTATGCCACGAAGTCCTGAGCTGTATTTCAGTCTGCTGGGTATTTTAAAAGTGGGAGCTATAGCTGGTCCTTTATTTGAGGCTTTTATGGAAACGGCAGTGAAGGATCGGTTGGAGGACAGTGGTGCTGTTGCGCTTGTGACCACTCCTGAGCTTCTGGGACGGATCAAACGTTCCGAATTGCCAGAGCTGAAACATATTTTTGTTGTCGGCGGTGGCCCACAGTCTGAGGAAGGACTGATTGATTTTGATGCAGAGATGTCTGCGGCTTCGGATGATATGGAGGTAGAATGGCTGACGCGTGAGGATGGACTGTTGATTCATTACACCTCTGGCTCAACAGGGAAACCGAAGGGTGTGTACCACGTCCAGAATGCGATGATTCAGCATTATTATACAGGTAAGGTTGTACTTGACCTGCGAGAAAATGACGTATACTGGTGTACTGCCGATCCAGGTTGGGTAACAGGCACGTCGTATGGCATTTTCGCTCCTTGGCTTAATGGGGTAACGAATGTGATTCGTGGGGGGCGTTTTAGTCCGCAGGACTGGTATAGCACAATTGAGAAAAACAAGGTAAGTGTATGGTACAGTGCCCCTACGGCATTCCGTATGCTTATGGGCGCAGGGGACGAGACGATTGCCCAGCATGATTTGAGCAGCTTGCGTCATGTCATGTCGGTAGGGGAACCGCTGAATCCGGAGGTCGTACGTTGGGGCTGGAAGGCGTACGGTCAACGAATTCATGATACGTGGTGGATGACCGAGACGGGAGCACAGTTAATCTGTAACTACCCGGGTATGCCGATTAAACCGGGTTCCATGGGACGTCCGCTACCGGGTATTGAGGCAGCGATTATCGATGATCGTGGACAAGAGTTGCCGCCATACAGCATGGGGAACCTGGCGATACGTACACCTTGGCCGTCGATGATGGCAAAAATCTGGAATAATCCAGCGAAGTATGAGGAATATTTCAGACTTACAGGCTGGTATGTATCCGGGGATTCGGCGTACATGGACGAAGACGGATACTTCTGGTTCCAGGGACGCATCGATGATGTCATCAACTCCTCTGGAGAGCGCATTGGACCGTTTGAAGTGGAAAGTAAACTGGTAGAGCACCCAGCGGTTGCTGAGGCTGGCGTGATTGGTAAACCGGATGTGACACGTGGAGAGATCATCAAAGCGTTTGTGGCGCTTCGTGAAGGGTATGAGGCGACGCCGGAGCTGAAGGAAGAGATCTATCGCTTTGTAAAAGAGGGCCTGTCCGCTCACGCAGCACCGCGTGAGATCGAGTTCAAAGAAAGACTGCCAAAAACTCGTTCAGGTAAGATTATGCGCCGTGTGTTGAAGGCGTGGGAACTTGATCTGCCAACAGGTGACTTATCCACCATTGAGGACTGAGCATCATGTAGGGTTGGAAATGGAAAGCTTGCAACGCTTAGTTGAGAGCTAGAAAGCCTGGTTCATGCATCTACAATGCAGGGCGTGAACCAGGCTTTTTTTGTGCCTAATTTTTCGAATAGGTCGCCATTCGTTTTGGCGACCGGATATGAACATAAACAAAGCCGCATGTCAGTGTATTCACACTGACATGCGGCTTCTTCATTCATTTTATGAGATCTGTTAGTCAACAGGATTAAGGCTGATAGTGTATCGCTTCCGAGGATGCAGACTCTCCGACACTGTTGCTGGCGGATACTTTGAACCAGCCCCCCGTTGATGACGGTACACCATATACCATACTAGTACCTGAAGTGGTGCCAATCTTGGTGAAGGGTTCCGAACCCGTCTCGCTATAGAAAACAGCGTAGCTTTGTACGCCGTCCGCTTCCGAGTTCGGTGCCCACTGAATGCGAAGCCCTTGTGAGAGCGCAGAGACGCTCACTTGGCCTGGTGTGTTTGGAGCTGCTGTAGGTGCTGTAGGTGCATTGTCCGTTGCTGTCTCTCCAGGCGTTACAACTGTACCTGGCACATTAATAGGCTCTTTGACCTCTGGTTCAGGCGCACCAGCGCCTGCACTGCTCACAATCGCACTTGGCGCAGATTCCTTGCCAGCAACGTCTACGGCAGTAACATAGAATGCGAAGTTGCCACCAGCTGTTGCGTAAGCTGAGAACGATCTGGACTCACCTGTCAGTACAACCTGACCTTGATTCTGGAATCCGGCACCACCGACTGAACGATAGAGACGATATCCAACAACATCGCTTTCAGGTGTAGCATTGAATGTGACGGATGCTCGTTCTCCCGAGATGGAGATGCGAACATTGCCAGGTGCATCTGGTGCTTTGCCGTTATCCGTGCGTGGATCAACCTCAGTTGGCAGATCAGCACCGGCATCCTCAGGCAGATAGTATGCAAGCGACTCATGACGACTCATCCGTTTAAATGCATTTTGCAATTCTTTGATGAGATCGGAGATTGGTTTCTTACGTTTGACAACGGTCTTTTCCTTCAACATATCCGCAGGTGTTTGATCACGTGGAATGTAATTTACACCGTTGTAGGTAATATACTTCGCTTTAGCGACAGCATCATCACGTTCCTTGGGAATAAATTTGCTATTGAAAATGTCAGTAACAAATTTATCAGTCAGGGATGTGGGTAGCTTGCCACTGTATGCTGAAACTGTTCTGGTTTCAATACCAGAAGGTTTCTTGAATGAATTAGTAACAAACAGATCCTTCTGTGTTTCGATGACTTCATTCATGATTTTGGCCCAAAGCTGCTGAGCACGTTTGCGTTGAGATTTGTTTTCGAGTGTATTGATCGGTTGTTTGTAACCAACCCACACACCGAGCGTAACATCGGGTGTATATCCTTCAAACCAGACATCGGCGTAGTTTTGGGTTGAACCTGTTTTACCTACAATCGGCACACTTGATCTGTACTTGTAGTTTTCCCGTACTTTATCGGCTGTACCTTCTGTTATAACGGTACGTAACATGTCCGTCATAAGATAGGCCGTTTGCTCCGAGAATGCCTGTACAGGCTCGCTGTCGTGTTTGTATACGATATTGCCTTTGGAATCCACAATTTTGCTGATCATATAGGAATCGTTGTAGATCCCTTTGTTAGCAATTGCACCGTAGGCGCTTGTCAGTTCCTCCACAGTTACACCGTATTGAAGTCCGCCGAGAACACCGGTCTGGGCCTGATAATCCTGCTTCTGGATCGTCGTAATGCCAAGCTTTTTCGCAAAAGTCCAGGCTTTATCGATGCCAACTTCCTCATTAAAAAGCTTCAGAGCCGGTATGTTCAATGAGTAATTCAATGCTCTACGAGCGGTTACCAAACCTTGATAACGGTTGTTCGCATTCTTCGCGATATGGTAGCCGCTAGGGCCGTCTTTCAGAATAATTGGCGCATCATCGATGATGGAGGCCGGTTGAATAAGACCTTCCTCCAGAGCTGGCAGATAAGCCGCAATAGGTTTCATCGTGGAACCTGGCTGACGAACCATTTGAGTCGCATAGTTCATCTGTTCATCCTGGAAGCTTCGGCCTTCAATCATGCCAAGGATTGCTCCTGTTTTATGATTGATCAGCATTGCTGCTGTCTGTTCTTTTCCTTTGACGGGATCATCAGCAGAGAAATTGCTGTTATCTTCGGCAATCGTACGCATTGTTTTGTAGATGCTTTTGTTAATTGTTGTATAGATGCGATATCCGCCTGTGCGAAGCTGCGATTGAGCTTCTTCCAGCAGGGCGCTGTTTTCTTTTTGCGATGCCTCAGCATCTGTACTTTTGCCTGTAGCCTCTGCTTTGTCCGCATTTAGTTGCTTCATGATGATCTGTGCTGCTTGACGTTCCGTTTCCATCATAAGGTATGGATAAGTGTTATAGGCTTTAACGGTTTTCGGAGCAAGCGAGCTTTTGATATCAAAGGCAAGTGCATTGTTGTATTCCGGTTGCGTGATTTTACCAAGTTCCAGCATGCGACGCAGCACCAGTTTCTGACGATTGATGGCGCGATCAAATTTATCCTCTACAAAATCGCCCTTACCATTAAAGGCAGAGTAGGAAGAGGGCGACTGGGGTAATCCAACCAGATAAGCGGCCTGAGCTGTGTTTATTTTTTCGAGATCATTGATATTGAACAATCCCTTAGCCGCTGCTTTGATTCCATAAACGTTGTATCCGCTGGAACCATTGCCGAAAGGAACCTTGTTCAGGTAGGCGGTCATAATCTCGTCTTTGGTCAGAAAACGCTCCAGTCGAAGGGAAAGCAAGATTTCCTTTACTTTACGATCTTCCGTACGGTCCAAATTCAAAAATACACGTCTAGCTAATTGCTGTGTAAGCGTACTGCCACCCGTCTGTACTGATTCTTTCAGCACTTTTTGTTTCACGGCACGCAGTGTTCCGCTCATGTCTACACCTTTATGTTCGTAAAAATGATTGTCTTCAATCGAAATCACGGCATCAATAACCTTTTTGGGGATCTGGTCAAAGGTGACCGGACGTCTGTCTTCTTCTGTGCGAAGTTGACCAATCGGACTGCCGTCAGAAAAGTAAGCAAAGCCTGTGATGGAGTTTTCGCTGACTTTTTGTTCAATCAGGGCCCTTGACCGGACAGGTTCGTCCTTAACGATCGAACTGACGTAACCCATTAAAGCACCGCCAACGAATAGTACGCCCATAAATCCAAGGACAACCATCCACATAACGAAGCTACCTAGTCTGCGTGCAAAGCTACGCTTGCGTACAGGCGGATCTTCAGGCTTTTTCTTAGTAACATCAACCATTCAGTGTCTTCCTCCTTTTAACAGCACTAATTATAGCATAAAAAGACCCGTTTGCATGCCTGAGAAATACAAGTAATGGTCGAAATTTGCCAAACTGGAATGGATTATGATATATAGCATGTGATATCGGACGACATTTCATGAGTTGCAAAAGTAAGGAAAAAGGCTGGAACTGCATGTAAGCAGGCCAGCCTTGAGGTCTATATAGGAAAAGTATTTGAAAAAAAATTATATCCTTATTCTCATTAGGTTCTGAAACGCTGGATAAGTTCCAACAGTTCTTGTGTGAGGTGTGCCAGAGAAGCAGATGCAGCAGTGATTTCTTCCATAGAAGCAAGCTGCTTCTCAGAAGCTGAAGCAACCTCGCTGGCGTGCGCTGCTGTTTCAAGACCAATCGTCTTAAGCTGCTCAAGCGATGAATCGACCTGCTGCGATTCACCTGACATTTGTTTGGCAATGGTGGAGACTTGTGCAATTTGTTGATTCACGTCGGCGATCTGTGATGAGATGGATGTGAACAGATCGCCACTCTCGTTCATCACCTCGGCAATGTGATTCACCTCGGCGCTTCCCTTTTCCATATTTTCAACGATATCCTGAACTTCTTGTTGAACCGATTGGATCAACGCGGCAATGTCAGCAGCCGATTGTCTGGATTGCTCAGCCAAATTGCGAATCTCTGTAGCTACAACGCCAAAGCCACGTCCGTGTTCCCCCGCTCGCGAAGCTTCAATTGAAGCATTGAGGGCGAGAAGATTGGTTTGGCGGCTTACTTCAGCAATCATACCCGTTATATGACCAATCTCTTCCGAGCGCTTTTTAAATTGTTCCAGTGCGGTCATGGAAGATTGGACAGATGTATTTGCACGCTCCACCATATGGATAGCTGCCTGCATCTTGTCTGTTCCGTATGAAGTTCGTTCCGTCACTGATTTTGATGCGTTGCTTACTTCGGAAGCAGCTTCCGCTATTCTTCCAATGCCCGTGGATATTTCGTTCATCGAACGGGAGGAATGAAGTAACTCCTGAACCTGCTTCTCCGCCTTGTTTGCTACTTCCATTCCGGTAAGTGCCATCTGTTCGGCGGCTTTGCTTGTATCCTCTGCCCCGGCGGTTAATTGTTGCGAAGTTGAACCGACAGATAAGGCATGTTCAGATATAACAGAGATTGTATGGCGCAATGTATTCATCATTTCATTCATGTGAAGGGCCATGACTCCGAATTCATCCTTCGATTTAACAGGCAACTTTTGTGTCAGATCGCCATGGGCGAGTTGTCCTGCGACAACATTTACACGGTTCAATTGTTTTACAATGGATACGATGGTGTATGCGACCACGCTTGCCAGTAGAAGTACCGCCAATATAGCGATGAGTACAGACCATTTTAAGCTATCGTAAAAAGGCTGAAGTATCACATTTTTGGGTAATGCGGATACCAGATGCCAGCTAGAATCGGAGCCTTGAAGCTTGGCGGGTTCGGCAATAAATAATTCTGGTTTGCCATCGTCAACCGTAGTGTAGAACCCTGTATCATTCGACTGGATGCGCTGAATAAGGGTTTGGGTACTGGCAGAGAGCTCGGCATTCTCTTTGGTCAGTTCCGGTCTTGAACCGTGCGCAGCAATGTGCCCTTCACTTGTGACTAGCATGGCATAACCTTGATCGGGATTCAGTGATGCAATATTTTGCTGGAAACCCTCAATCGTAAAATCAGCTCCAACGATGCCAAGGAAGGCATTGTTTTCGTCAAGCAAAGGCAGAACGATGGACACGAGCAAGGTCTCTTTACCAGCAACTTTGTATGTGGTTGGCTCGGACCAATAAATGCTTTTGGTCGCCTTCGGCTGTTGATAGTATTTACTGGTTTCACTGTTTCCTTCATAAGTAGTGAGCGGTTCAAAATGCAATGCGCTTCCATCTCGGATAACGTAAGGGATAAACCGGCCTGTTTCATCATCATACTTATCCTTATTCACATGTTCGGCATCCTTGCCGTCAAAGGCATTGGGCTCCCATCCGGTATAAAATCCAAAAACCTTCTCGTCCTTCTTCAAGTATTCTTCCAAAAGCCTTACGATATCTTGACGGCTCAGCGTCCCATTTCTTGAAGCGTCCAGCAGGGTGGTACTCAAGCTGTCGAGCGTATTTTTTACCTGGTTGATGTCAGTCATGAATTCGCTTGTAGCTGCATTTGCTGAGCGTTCCGCTACAGCTTCACCATATTGCAGGCTTTTATCATATATGGCTTTGGTGTTAAAGGCGATTAATGCGCCGATCGAGCAGAGGAGTACTAATCCGAGCAGTAATCCTAGCTTTACGGCGAGCTTGGTATTTCGAAAAAATGACATGTGTAGCCCCCCTAAGTTGTCTTTCTACTGATGCGTGTCTCTTTATGTTGGTGATTTCTCTCCAAAAAAAAGGAAGATAAATATATTATCGTTATGTAGAGGCTAGTAATGAAGATGGTCTGAGGGAGGAATAAAAAAAACAACAAAAAAACAACTGCCGAGAAAATCTCGAACAGTTGATTTTTTGTTGTGATCCAACGATTAACGGTTGTAGAACTCGACGATTTGTTTTTCATCGATGTCTTGGGACAATTCAGCACGCTCAGGCAAGCGGATGAATTTACCTTCTACAGCTGCTTCGTTGTACTCAACGTATGCTGGAAGATGATTGCGGTTTTCCAAAGCTTCCTTAACGGAAGCCAGACCGCGACTTCTTTCACGCAAGCCGATTACATCGCCAGTGCTTACTTGGTAAGAAGCGATATCGACTTTTTTACCGTTTACTGTTACGTGACCGTGTGCTACCAATTGACGCGCTCCAGCGCGGGAGTTAGCAAAGCCAAGACGGTAAACGAGGTTGTCAAGGCGGCACTCAAGCAAGAACATGAAGTTCTCACCGGCAATACCTTGCATTTTTTGCGCTTTGGAGAACAATGTGCGGAATTGTTTTTCGCCCAAACCGTACATGTGGCGCAATTTTTGTTTTTCTTGCAACTGCATACCGTAGTTGCTCATTTTTCTGCGTTGGTTAGCTCCGTGCTGACCTGGAGGGAAAGGACGTTTCAATTCTTTGCCTGTTCCGCTCAGGGAAATGCCGAGGCGACGGCTCAATTTAAATTTAGGACCAGTGTAACGTGCCATGTTTAAAGTAGCTCCTTTTTAGTTAAAGTTCATATAGGGCTCTGTTTGCGCTCCAATTTGTTGATGCGGGCTTGGCCTCGCATAGAACGATCAGGAAGTTCAGCCGCTGTCCTGAAAGCAACAAAAAGAATGAGGGTGACACAACCGGTAACGCCCAAATTTAAAGACCGTTTTAGTAGTCTTCATCAACAATTTATTCTACATCCTGAAAGGAGCAAAGTCAAGTGATACATAAAGTCAGAAAAACGTCTAAATTTGTCGATAGGTCATTAGGCCCAAAAAAATGGGACGATTTTCTGAAATATGAGTGCAAAAAAGCTTCAAACAGAGTAAAATAGATGGTATCTTAACTTTAAACAATCTTATGTATCAAGGTTTCCGTTAATATTTTGCAGATTTGCGATAATTGATGCAGATTAATGCATCCTTGGGGATGCAAAAACGGTGCAAAGGAGCGCCTGACATGTTGGAACATCTAAGAAGTTTACCTGCCAGTCTGAAATCGCGAAGTGCGGGCGATTCCACATCGTTTACTGTGCTTCCATCTCATGATGACCATGCGTTGTGGATGCAAAAAATGGATATCACACCTTTTGACTTCTCATATTTAAGCAGTTTGTTAGGACAAGCCTTCAACGATTGGACAAACCAGAAAGATTCTGTGTCAGGTGGGCCATTTGCTGTATACAGTGTTTGGAATACAGAAGGAGAGTGCATAGAAGAGGACTCCGGCCAGATTACGGATTCGGATATCAATGTACGTTCGATGGTTTTGGAGTGTAATGAAAAGGAACAGACTTTATCTAGACGCGGAATAAGTAAGCATGGGGAGTATCTGCTGATTGCTGAGCCCCTGTTTTCAAGAATCAATAAAGATATGTTTGCTGTGTTTGTTGCTCTGGTCTTTGAATCCCACCGATCCGAAACGTCAGAAGCTGTAGTTCGATCTGAGGCATTGCATTACCGCACCTGCTTTTACCGAAGATTTGAATACATATTTATGACGGACTTGCTGCATACACATGAACAAACAGCTCGGGAGGAACACCGAAGATCCATTCTTTTTCAGATCGTACAGCGTATGCATGACAAAATGGATGTTGTGACGATATTGGACGAAGTATTTGTCAGCATGGACTATCTCTATCCTTCTACACACATTATGCTCTATATGTCTCAGGACCAGAGAAGCTTTAATCCTCGGATTAAACCGCTCCTTATTCAGGAACGTGGAGAAGATATCTGTGTTCGCTCATTTATGGAGGGCAGATTGATTGTCTCCCGGTCTGACGAGTTGGACAGACGAATCATTGAGGTGGGGTTGCCACTCAAGGGCAAGCAGGGGATATACGGTGTGTTTCATATCGAAATGAATGAGGAATTGATGGAAGAGTCGGATCTTCAACTGATTGCCATGATGGCAGATACAGCAGGGACAGCCTTCGAAAATGCCAAACTTCATGAGCAATCCCATATGTTGATTCAGGAACTACGTGTAATCAACGATCTGACACAGCGCCTGAATAAAAGCCTGCAATTGATGGAAATTTATCAGTTTTCCGAGCAAGAGTTTAAAAACATCTTTCAGGCCGATTTTTGCTGCATTTTGCAATTAAATGAGAGTACGAACAGGTTTGAGGTAATGGCGTCCAATGTAAAAGAGATTCGTCAAAGAACGTATCCTATGGATTCTGGCATTGCGGGTTACATGTATCAGACAGAAGAGCCATTAATTATATCTGACTATACGCAGTTTGATAAGGTAACTTCCAGTTTCATGGAACTGACAGGCGCGATGTCTCTGATTGCAACACCAATTCGAGTGGACGGACAGGTAAAGAGTGCTATTTTGCTTGCCCATGTGCGGGAGCATTTTTTCTCCTATGAGAACTACAGGTTGCTGCAAATGTTATCGATTCATCTTGGTCTTGCTCTAACCAATGCCACCCTGCATGCGGAGGTGCGCCGGCTGGCTAATCTGGACATGTTGACAGGACTGTACGTAAGGCATTACTTGGATAATATTATTCACGAACGTCAGGCTCATGACTACTGCGGTTCATTAGTTGTCGTCGATATCGATCAGTTTAAACAGGTGAATGATACCTTCGGTCATCAAACTGGGGATCAAGTATTGAAACAAGTCAGTGATATTGTTACAAGTTCGGTTCGAGCCGAGGATATTTGCGCAAGGTGGGGCGGTGAAGAATTGGCTATTTACATGCCTCAGATCGGAATTCAGCAAGCGCTTGTTTACGCAGAACTGATCCGTACCCGAGTTGAAGCCGAGACGAGGCCGTCTGTCACGGTGTCAAGTGGCATTGCCGAATGGAACTGGATGGATGAGAAAGTAAGTGTAGAGTCCCTGTTTTACCGTGCAGATATGGCTCTATACTGTGCAAAGAACGGGGGTCGGAATCGGATTGTTATAGAGGAACAGGAAGTTACACGATAAGGGAGAAACATTCCGGTTATGGGGTCGTTTCTCTCTTTTTTTTGTTTTTTTTCGGAGCGGGTATGTGTGGATGAAAATCCGCGTGATTCGTCTGGCCGCAAAGAAGAAAGTATAACCACATATTGTGAGGGCAATCTAAGGGAAATATGACTGAAAGGTGGAATAGATATGCTGAACCGCCAGTCTACGTATGCTTTATCGCTAATCCTTTGCTTTGTGATGGCCATTGTTCCGGGGTGCGGGATGCTCCAGCATGATCGGACGCCGGAAGAAATATTTTCTCTGGCATTATCCGGCATAGCCGGGAAAGAGACGTTGACGTTTGAGGGACAGGCTGGATTAAGACGGGAAAACAGTGGAATGTTTGAAAATCAATTCAAATTTGAAGGTAAGCTGGAAGACCATGACCGGCTGACGTTGCAGACCCGATTACCAGGTGCCGTGACTGCAGCGGACTCAGGAGTAAGTTTGAATGCGGTGAAAAGTAATGGCCAACCGAGCGGGTTCAGTGCCTCTTTTCAACGTAAAAAAGGACAATGGAATGCTTTAACGGCGCAGCATGAACCATTACGTGGGTCCTTATCCCGTTTTAACCCCATTGCGCAATTAGAGAAGATTGACGGTATGAAAAAAACAATTCAATCCGAATATGGCTCAGGCCGCCAAACACGTATTTTGCGGATAGAGCTTGCGCCAGAGGACGCCAAAACTTGGGCTACAGAACAACTGACAGATGAGATGGCTTCCATTCGCGCAGAGTACATGCACAAGGCGAGCCAAGTGAAAGGTGCAAGTAAGCAGAAACTTGAGCAGGAATTGCAAAAGGTATGGCAACAGGGCGAGGATACGATGCAGAAGTTGATTCAAAAGGCCGAGGTACATACCGTCTATCATCTGACGGTCGATCGCAAAACCAGCTTACCGATGCGACTTTCCTCCGAAAGTCAAGTGAAATATACCGATAACAGTAGCCGAAGTAATATAGAAGCACTGGTAACCGATGTGAACTTTAAATCATATCAATAAATAAAACCTGTGACTGCCTGCTGACGGGATGTCTGGTGCGTGCTACAATAGTAACGTAATTTACCGTTGTTCAATTCATTGAATGGCAGATGACAGGAGGATTTATCGAATGAAGGACCCAAGAATTCAGAAGCTTGCAGCGAACCTGGTAGGTTATTCTGTTGATGTACAGCCCGGCGAAAATGTATTGGTTGAGATGATTGGATCAGAGCGTGATTTGATCAATGCCATTATTGAAGAAGTGGGCAAAAAAGGCGGTAACGTATTTGTACAGTTGACGGATCGAACTGTTCAGCGTGCAATGCTTCGAAATGCTACGGAAGAGATGATGAAAACGTGGGCAGAGATTGATCTGAACCGTATGAAACAAATGGATTGTTATATCGGCATTCGTGCGGGAGAGAACGTGAATGATCTGTCCGATGTGCCAGAAGAAAAAATGAAACTGTACAACTCTCTGTATTCCCATCCGGTACATAGTGAACAGCGTGTCAAACATACCAAATGGGTGGTGCTTCGTTATCCTAACGCAAGCATGGCACAACTCGCGAACACGAGCACGGAAGCATTTGAAGATTTCTATTTTGACGTATGCAACCTGGATTATGCGAAAATGGACAAAGCGCAAGACTCACTCGCGAGTCTCATGAAACGTACAGATAAAGTACGGATTACGGGACCAGGCACGGATCTGAGCTTCTCCATTAAAGATATCGGTGCAGAGAAGTGTTCCGGGCAAAAAAATATTCCGGATGGTGAAGTGTACAGTGCACCCGTACGCAACTCTGTTAATGGAACGATTAGTTATAATACACCGACGCTGTATAACGGAATTACATTTGAGAATATCAAGTTTACATTCAAAGACGGTAAAATCGTGGAAGCATCCAGCAATGATACGAAACGTCTGAATGAAATTCTAGACTCAGATGAAGGCGCGCGTCATATCGGTGAGTTTGCGATTGGTTTCAACCCGCACATTCTGCACCCGATGAAAGATATTTTGTTTGATGAAAAAATTGCAGGCAGCCTGCACTTTACGCCAGGTCAGGCATATGAAGAAACAGATAACGGAAACCGCTCATCCATTCACTGGGATCTCGTATTGATTCAGCGTCCAGACTACGGCGGCGGGGAAATCTATTTCGATGATGTGCTGATTCGTAAAGACGGCATCTTTGTCATTCCTGAGTTGGAGTGCCTGAATCCTGACCAGTTAAAATAGGAACTGCATTTTGCAGTTGCTAGGAAAGCGGATTCACGGTATCATGTAGTGGTAATTAATAGATGATACCAAAAGTGAAAAGACGGAGGGATTCCTATGTCGAGTAATAACGCGGCTGTAGTGGAAATTGCTCAAACAGCAGGCAAGTTTACTTCTTCAATCGTGCTTCATTCGGAAAACAAGTATATCGACGTAAAAAGTATTCTTGGGTTGTTTACAACGCTGATTAGCACGCACAGTTATGAACTGCATGTTCATGGCCCGGATGCAGACGAAGCGAAGGCAGCGATGTCAGAAGTATTTGCAAAGCATGGCCTGAATGTAAACATCGCATCTGAATAACATCATTTAAGAACACCTCTGCCTTCGGGCAGGGGTGTTTTTAGTCATAGCGGAACACGATGTCCCTTAGAGTGAATTAGAGAAAGGGAGAAAAGGCTGTAACAGAGCTCACAACTCATGCGGTTATTTTGGTCAGGTTCTTGTATTAGCTCTTCATTTCGTCTAATATTAGAGGTAGAACGTCTTTACGCGATTTTGGGACATAGGGGGGAAATGATGCATGACTTCATCTGATCTGCAGGACCAGCTGAACCTGAAAGCAATCAATCTTCTTCAAGAAGATGCAGATAAAATACAGAAGCTTATTGAAGTACAGATGGAGAATCTGGCTACCCGCTACTGCCCTCTCTATGAGGAAGTATTGGATACACAGATGTATGGGTTCTCCAAGGAAGTTGATTTTGCTGTTCGTGCAGGACTCCTTCCAGAAGGTACAGGTAAGCAGATGGTTAGCGCGCTTGAGCGGAACTTGGCGATTTTATATGAAGCTTTGAACAAAAAGAATGAGCAATAGCCTGCTATCGCGCGGGTCAGAATAGAAGGCATGCACATTCCGTTGCATGCTTTTTTTGTATGTGTCGATGTATCGTCTATTGTTGCAGTAGGAGTAAAGAGACAGCCGCGGGAAAGAAATCCCTCGGCTGTCTCTTGATGTATGCAGGAGTGGTATGACGGTCAATCTACAGTTCTTTATACCAAGAAGAATGAGACGCCTAGAATGACATAAACAACAAGCAGAAGCAAACCTTCATACCAGTTGGTGGAGCCATCCTGTGTGATCGATTTGGCGATAAAAACAGACACACCGATGGCGACCAGTTCAATGGTGGTAAATACGATATCCATCGTACGACCCGTAAAGTAACTTACAAAGATCAGCACTGGAGCTACAAATAGTGCGATCTGCAAACTGCTGCCTACTGCAATTTCAACAGCGGCACCGATTTTGTTTTTCATCGCAAGCATGATGGCTGCACTGTGTTCGGCTGCATTACCGATAATGGCCACAAGGAACGCACCAACAAACAGCTCACTTAGTCCAAACTCTGAAGTGAATACTTCAAGTGTGCCGACCAGCCATTCACTGACAAAAGCGACCATGACCGTAGCGATCACGAGATAGAGGATCGACTTTTTCTTCGACCACGCCGGAGCATGCTCATGAGGCAGTTCTTCGTCCTGGTCATCTGTTACATCGGCAAGATAGCTTTTATGTGTGACCATTGAGAAGATGAGCCACGCGATATAAGCTAGAATGAGCAAGCCGGCCACAATGAGACTGAGTGTATTCGTATCCCGCTGTGTGATAGAGTGGGTGTTCAGGAATACGGCCGGGACGAACAGAGCAATAATGGCAACGATCATCAGGGAGCCGTTCAGCCCTGCAAGCGAAACGTTGTAATTTTGCGTTTTATACTTTAGCCCGCCGGCAAAAATGCTGAGTCCCAGCACGAGTAGCAGGTTGCCGATGATGGATCCGGTCAGACTGGCCTTGACCATGTCGAACAAGCCCTCTTTAACGAGAAAAATCGCGATAATTAGTTCGGCTGCATTGCCAAAGGTGGCATTTAGGAATCCTCCTAGTCGTTGACCTGCATAGTGAGCTACACTTTCGGTCGCTTTACCTAAAAATCCGGCCACAAAAATAACCGAAATGGCAGATATGACGAACTGTAGAATCGAATCCCATTTCAAGAAGTGGGCGATGGCACTGAGTGCAAAAAATGCAATCAGCAAAAAAGATGAAATCCGGTTTCTCACAAAAAACACCTCGGTTATTTACTTATTTTGTTTTGAAATTCACGTTATGTACCTATGCGATTAATTTCATATTTCAATATAACCAAAGAGGGGCAGGTTGTAAACGCATCTTTTACAGTTAAATTTGCTTTTTAGGGTGGAAAGGATTTAAAATACGAGTAACGAAGTGAAGGAGGATGTGGCATGGCAGAACAACTTCAAATGGAGAGCGGAAACATCCGGATTGCCGATGACGTGGTTGCGAAAATTGCCGGAATGGCTGCAATGGAAACACCTGGAATCGCCGCAATGTCTGGAGGTTTGTCAGAGGGCTGGGCGAAACGTCTCAGTGGTAAAAACGTACAGAAGGGCGTAGGCGTAGAGGTCGGCCAGCTGGAAGCAGCCATTGATCTGCGCATCATCGTCCTGTACGAAACCCCGATTCATGAAGTTTCCCGTATGCTTCAGCAGAATGTAAGAGAAGCAGTAGAAACGATGACCGGATTACGTGTAGTCGAAGTGAATGTAAAGGTTGAGGGAGTCTCTTTCAAAGGCGACGATCTGTAAATCTTTAGACTACGCGATGGGAATGAACAAATCTATTTTGTTCCTTATCTTTATACAAAGAAACGAAAAAAAGACTTTGCATCGTACAGATGCAAAGTCTTTTTTCATTCCTTAACGAACTCGGCGAATCGAATCCCGTGAACGAAGTGCAGGGGAGGTACGTGTCTGCACCGTTACCGATTTCGTTTTTTCTTCCTTGATTGCTTCAAGGTTGTTGGTCCGTGAAATACTCAGTACAATACCCATCGCCACCATCATGACAAAGAGCGAAGTCCCCCCATAACTGATAAACGGAAGTGTAACTCCTGTTACCGGTATCGTCTGAGTCACCCCACCAATGTTGATGAAGGCCTGGATTGCGATAAGTCCCATGATGCCTATACCCACCAGCGTTCCAAAAGGATCAGGGCAACGGAGCGAGACGATAATGCCTCTCCAGATAAAGTACAGATAAACGAGCAGGAACAATGCACTCCCGATGAAACCGAGCTCTTCTCCGATGACGGAAAAAATAAAGTCATTATAGGCATTAGGCAAATAATGCAACTTCATGGTGCCTTGTCCAATTCCCGAACCTGTAATGCCACCGTCACCGATGGCAACCAGAGAACGGTAGAGGTTGAGACTTCCGCCATTAATATCAGACTCTGGATCGAGGAAGGCTTGAATACGTCCAATTTTGTAGTTCTGCTCCGCTGTCACCGTTGTTGTGCTGTCCAGCGCAGGAGTGTCCGGAGACATGGAGGAAAAGAGGGCGCTAGCTCCAAAGGCAAGTGCGCCACCAAGCGCAACCAATAAAATAGAACCCAGGATGTGCTTCATGTTAGCTCCACCAGCATAAATGACAAGACCGCAGGTAGATACCAGAATGAAACAGGTACCGAAGTCTGGCTGCAACATGATCAATCCTGCAATAAATCCGACGATGAACAGGACAGGGAAATATCCGGTCTTGAAATCACGGAAACGTTCGCCTTTTTTGGTAATGAGTGCAGACAAATATAAAATAATTGCAATCTTGGCAAACTCTGCGGGCTGAAGACTGAATCCAAATATACGAATCCAGCTTCTTGCACCATTCAGAACGGCACCCGTTACCAATACAATCAAGAGCAGTGCTGTGGTAAACAGGAAAAAGGGTGCATAGAGCTTTTTGTACTTGTTAAAGCGGATATTCATGGCAAAAAACATGCCAACCAGACCGATCATCGCCCACATAAGTTGTTTTTTCGTGAAGTAAAGGGCATCGTTTTTAAAACTTTCGCTTGCGATTGCGATGCTGGAACTGGAGCTAAATACCATCACCAGTCCAAAGCCCACCAACAATAAAGTGAGGATTAGCAGTTGAAAATCCGGCGTGCCTCTCTTCGTTCTCGTCTGGGCCGTTTGTTGTTTCATAATCTGGCCCGCCTAAGCTTCGAGCAGTTCTTTGAGCTGCTGCAGTTTTTGGGTGGCCAGCTTCACGACTGGCTGCGGAACGGAAGAGTCGTAATCAAGTCCATGCGGAAAAGTAGCTTTGCCCAGATAAACGGCTTCAACGGCCAGAACCGTATCGGGTTTCTCCAGTTTGCCTTCTACCGCGCGCGTATTAATGCGTACAAAGTATTCTGAGTTGGTTTGTTCATCTTCGATTTTGTAGTCATATGTAGCACGGTAATATTCCCATTGCCACCGGACAAATCCGACTTTCTCGGCGCTCTCATCCAGGTATGCCAAGTCGCTCTTCAAGCCATCCAAGCCTGTATTCTCAAAAATCATAAGCGTTTGATCCTCCTCATAAGCTTCCGAGTATAATTCTCGTGTGTTTCTCTAGTTCATGATAGTATGTTTCCCCTTCCCGTGCAAGCTTTCTAAAGGCCTTTCGTATCGGTTTTCATGTAATTCTGTTACAATATACAGCAATAGGTTTGAAGAGGAAGGTTGGGGGCTGTGAACAAGCCCTGCTGATGATCGAAAGGATGGGATTACATGACAAATAATATATGGTGGGAAGATCTGCAGATCCACATGGTGGAATGGCGGCGTCACCTTCATCGCAATCCTGAAGTTTCCTTTCATGAAGAGAAAACATCTTCTTTTGTAGCAGATATGCTGGAGAGCTTTGGTATTGAGGTGAAACGTCATATCGGCGGCCATGGGGTGATTGGAATACTTCGCGGTGAACGGCCAGGGCCTGTCGTCATGCTTCGTGCTGACATGGATGCGCTGCCGATTCAGGACGAGAAAGATGTGGAGTATGCCTCACAGCAACCTGGGGCGATGCATGCTTGCGGTCACGACGGTCATATTTCGATGTTGCTGGGAACCGCGCTTTATTTCAGCCGTCATAAGCAGGAAGTGCGGGGCGAAATCCGTTTTCTGTTCCAGCCTGCGGAAGAGTTGTTGCCAGGTGGTGCTGTTCAGGTCATTGCAGACGGAGCGCTGGAAGGTGTAGACGTTATCTACGGCATTCATCTATGGACGCCGATTCCCGTTGGCGTCGTTGCAAGCACAGCAGGACCGATGATGGCTGCGGCAGATGACTTTTACATCGATATTAAGGGAAAAGGTGGTCACGGCGGCATGCCACAAGCTACCGTTGATAGTGTCGTTGCGGGCTCCGCCCTTGTGATGCAGCTTCAGACTATCGTTAGCCGGTCCGTCGACCCGTTGCGTCCGGCAGTACTAACGATTGGCACGATGCAGGCCGGTTCTGCGCAAAATGTGATTGCAGAGCAGTGCAAGCTCAGCGGCACGGTACGAACGTTTGATGAAGAGACGCGGACAGGAATGAAAGAACGTGTTCTTACCATGGTGGCTCAGACAGGAGCTGCATATGGTGCGGAAACCCAGGTGAAATACATCATGGGA
This sequence comes from Paenibacillus amylolyticus, assembly GCF_003719335.1. Lineage (GTDB taxonomy): Bacteria > Bacillota > Bacilli > Paenibacillales > Paenibacillaceae > Paenibacillus > Paenibacillus amylolyticus_D. Next base: position 270,781 of record NZ_RIAS01000001.1, on the reverse strand, counting down.
TATCCGCCCGTGATCAATGATGCGCAGGAGACGGAACGTTTCTTCAATGAAGCAACAGCGATATTTGGCCCGGATCGGGTGCAAAACTCTCCGATGCTGATGCCCGCAGAGGACTTTGCGTATTATTTGCAAATGGTCCCGGGGTGTTTCATGTTTGTCGGTGCAGGTAATCCAGAGAAAAATGCGGTGTATCCACATCACCATCCGATGTTTGATTTTGACGAGGACGCCATGCAGACGGGGGTAAAACTGTTTGTGGCAATGGCGAAGGGTTACGCAGCTGAATGCTGAGAACTGTAGTTGGGCATCCTGAACATACCAAGGTATGGACAGGATGCTTTTTTTGTTGTGAATAAAATGAAGTTTGCGATCGGAGTGTACGAGTCAGATCTTTGTTCGAACGATCTAGATCAGGAATGGGGATGTGGGAAAGATGGAGATGTTCAATCCGCAGGGAGCGTGCATTGTACAGCGTGATTTCACAGTGTTGCTCGAAGTGGGGCATCCCGGGTTTGAAACAGCCAGAGCGGAGCTCGGTATGTACGCCGAACTCGTAAAGACACCTGCAACGTTTCATACCTATCGGATCACCCCTTTATCGCTGTGGAATGCAGCGGCACTAGGCTGGAATCCAGAATGGGTGATTAAGAGTCTTGAGAAGGTGTCACGCTGGAATGTGCCCGCGGCTCTCACTCAGGATGTGTTCAGAATAATGGAGCAATACGGCAAATTAAAGCTGCATGCCGAGCCGGACCATGCCAAAATGCGCCTAATTAGCGAAGACGAACAATTGCTGGATGATTTGAGTGGCATCAAATCGATATCTGCTTTCCGTATGGAGCGAATGAGCAAACATGAGCTTGTGTTATCGGGGGAAAAGCGCGGTTTATTGAAGAGAGAACTGACACGTCTTGGTTACCCTGTATTGGATTACGCCGGTTATCGGAAAGGGAGCGAACTTTCATTTGGCTGGAGGTCTAATATTAATGATTCAACGACGAGTATGTCTAGCAGATGCGGAGAGGGAGGACGACCTACATTTGCGCTACGTCCTTATCAGCAGAAGGCAGTGGATGCTTTTCAAGAGGGCGAAGGCATCGGGGGGAGCGGACTTCTGGTACTACCCTGCGGAGCGGGCAAAACGATTATTGGCATGGCTGTGCTGGAACGGTTGCAATGTGAATGTCTTATTTTAACGTCCAATACAACGTCTGTCCGGCAGTGGATACAGGAGATTCAGGATAAAACAACGATAACTGCGGAACAGATCGGAGAGTATTCGGGGCAGAAAAAACAGGTGAAACCGGTGACGGTAGCAACGTATCAAATTTTGACTCATCGCAAATCGAAAGATGCGGATTTCACCCACATTCATCTTTTACATGAGAGAAAGTGGGGGCTGATCATCTATGATGAAGTGCATTTGTTGCCAGCTCCGGTTTTTCGGGCTACTGCGGACATTCAGGCCACTCGTCGTCTGGGTTTGACCGCCACGCTTGTTCGTGAAGATGGATGTGAACAGGATGTGTTCTCGCTGATCGGCCCCAAATTATATGATATGCCATGGAAAGAGCTGGAGCAGCAAGGCTGGATTGCTGAAGTGGAGTGTAAGGAAGTGAGGGTACCCTTGTCGCCTGAATTAAGATCAACTTATGTGCAGGCCGAGGGTAAACATCAATTTCGGCTGGCAGCTGAAAATCCGGCGAAATTAAAGGTTGTAAAACGTTTACTGGAACGACATCAAAATTTACCGACACTTGTCATTGGGCAATATCTTGACCAGCTTGAGATGATTGCCCGGGAAATTGATGCACCACTAATCTCTGGATCGATGTCACAACAGGAGCGCATTCACTGGTTTTCTGCTTTTAGAAAGGGCGAAATTCGTACGATTGTTGTGTCCAAGGTTGCCAATTTTGCGATTGACTTGCCGGATGCTGCGGTAGCCCTCGAAATCTCTGGCAGCTTTGGTTCAAGGCAGGAAGAGGCCCAGCGGCTTGGAAGGATTTTACGTCCCAAAGCAGGTGAGAACAAAGCTTATTTCTATGCACTGGTTTCCGAAAATAGCAAGGAACAGGATTTTGCGTTAAATCGCCAGATGTTTTTGGTAGAGCAGGGGTACGAATATGACATTGTACATGAGCAGGAACAGATTCATTAACATGTTGCAGAAGGGGAAGGAAAATGCGGATGTCTGATCTGGAGTTTGAAGTGGAGAAATCGATGCAATCGAAAAAGTTGTTTGATCTGGCAAGTTGGTCTGAACTTACGTCAGCAGAGCAACGGGTGCTTGGTGCTCTTTTTCACAAATATGCGGGTCAAACGTTCTCTTCTCTTCTGCCTTCGGACGTGTGGGCTAAGGAAGGATTAAGTGGAGCTGAAGCGAAGCTAGCTTTTGCCATGTTGCGGCGTAAACAATGGATTAAATCCGTATATAAAAGCTGGGGAGAATGCTCTTTTCATATCCCTGAATGTCATCTGGCCATGTTGACCTTAGCGTATACAGGCCGTGTAGACTGCACCGTTGAACCGATGGCCGGTTCTGTTCGAGGTGTTATAAAGGAAGGTAAACCGCATATCGCAGGGGAATTACTTCATCTTCTTGCTTGGATTGATAAAGAAGGCCTGCCTGTCACTGGCAAAGGTACGATACATAAGAGAACGGTACAAAAGTTAAGCACATTAACGATCATGTCACAAGAGGATTTTGAACCATTGGAGATGATCTACGAACATAAGGGGCGATATCCGGTGCATGTGGTTATTCTGCTGGATATGCTGCTTTGCTTAAATTTGGTGCAACAAACCGATCGAGGTTTCGAAATCAGGCAAAATAAATTGCAACAGTGGATCAAGTTGTCCTGGTTCGAGATGCATGGTGAAGTGTTTAGAGTATGCATGGAGCGATACGGGGTGTCTGGATCAGAGATGCAGCATTTTCGATATCAGCTCGCGGTACTTGCTCCTGGAGTGAATCAATGGTGCCGTGTACTATGTGGAAGTAATGCAGCGTTTCAAGGCTGGTTACATGCTTTAGCTGGCTGGGGGTTTGGTGAGATCGGTAAGAATGAGAATGAAGAGGTGGTATTTCGCTGGTTGATCCATCCAATCGAATTCTTGAATAGGGGAGCGGATTGTGGTGTTCATCTTATAGATAGTTTACACAAGCAGGAGGAGATACAATCAGGCAAGTTTTATGTACAGCCAGATTTTGAAGTTATGGTGCCGCCCGATGTGCCAGCTGAAGTCTGCTGGAGACTTGAGCAATACTGTGAACGGATCACACGCGACCACATGTCAATCTATCGTTTAACCAAAGAACGAATGGAAATCGCTGCTGCGAGTGGATTGAAGTGGGTGGACATCGCTGATTTTTTACAGAGACATGGACAGGGTGAACTCCCCGACCACGTATTTGCTACCTTGAAGGACTGGGCAACAGTCGGCGAGCTTGTTCAAGATAAGCAGTCACTCTTTACTTTACTCTTGGATAGCGAAGGTTCCCATCCAGAGGAGCAAGAACAGGTCGTAGAAGTAGAGACTATAGGAGTCCTCGGAACCTCTGAGCGCATACAGATGCAAGATATTCTGGTAGGTGGTGAGAATCCTGGTCACCCTGAACAGCGGGAAAGTGAAAGTAACAGAGGATCGAAGCATCATTTCCCCTTCTTTTACAACGGTGAGACTCAAGGATTACTGCAAATACCGTTTATGTCTGGCATAACGGCGAACCACGATGACGCAGAGAATGACTTGGGCCATGAAATGAACGAAAAATTGGCATGGAACGAGAGGAAGGCTAATGTACCTGAGACTTGGCACAGGGAATGGAGAAAGTATCACCATTCGACAGCGCGCCAAATTGCAATCCAAGCCATTGACTGGCAAGTAAAATTAGGAATTCAAAAGGGTGAGGATACGTTTGTTCTGATTCCACATCAGGTGGAAGGACATGAGCGGTGGATGCTGGAAGGATGGCGTATTCTGGATTCGAGCGAAGCTGAATCACGTACGGAATGGCGAACATTTTCCCCGGAAGGCTGGGATTCAATACGTCTTATTCTACCGGATGATGTCTAGTGTAGAGGAAAAACTCTTCTTAACCTTTCTTGGATATGCTATGATGAAGTAGTCTACGTTAAGTAGAACTTTATATATAGATAGGATGAATAATTCATGAGCGTAGCGGAAATAAACACGGTCGATATGGCCCAAGTGTTAACGGGCGCATATGAACTGGGCGACATGATTAACCAATCTGCCGAAGTATCGGATTATTTATATTGGAAGCAGCAAGTCGAAACAAGTTCTGAGATTCAAGAGGGTATCCGGAGATTAAATGCCAAGAAAGAGCTTTTCGAAGAAACACAGCGCTTTGGTCACTTTCATCCAGACTACCACGCAGCGAAGGATCAGGTGAAAGCGCTGGAGAAAGAACTGGAATCCTTTGAAGCCGTGATTCGTTTCAAGCAGGCTGAGCAAGCATTGGATGAGATGTTGTTCCAAATGTCCGAGACCATTGCTTTTGCTGTATCGACCACCATTAAGGTGCCAAGTAACGACCCGAATCCTAAAGGCGGCTGTGGCAGCGGCGGCAAATGTGGGTGCAGTTAAACCCGAAGACATTTACATCATAGTATTTTAGACGTTGAACAGACCGGGCCTTTCGAGGGCCGGTCTCCATTTATAGAAGGGCGGGGAACGATGGTGTTTGCGGAAAGAACAGGATTTATTATTTGGGTCAGTGATTTGAAAGCGGCCCGCAATCTCGAAAAATATGGTACCGTGCATTATATCTCCCGCCGTATGCATTATGTTGTTATGTATGTTAATGCAGAACGGGCTGACGATACGATGAAAAACGTAAAGCGGCTTTCCTATGTACGCAAAATCGAGCGCTCCTATCGAAACGAAATTAAAACCGAGTATGCTAGCAAAACAGCGGACAAAACAAGTTTTTACGGAATATAGCAGGGAACATAGGAGGGACCCGCGGGGTCGCTCTTTTCTAAAATAAGAATAAATGGCCTTTTGCGAAAAAAGTTAAACTTACGCCTTGTTGTTACGGGACTAATGTTGTAATATATTGGGTAATAAATAGATAGAAAGTCCTATCTGGTGGAGAGTGATTCCCATGCGTGATAAGGTGATGCAACGTTGGAGCACCTACGAGCCGTTTTTTGTGGCTCTCGGAGACAAGAAAGTAGCTGACATCGTCATTACCCATCATGCAAAGATGCGGTATGCAGACCGTATTGAGCCTGCACGTAGTGATGATGACCATATTGCGGCTTGGTTATGGGAGTGTCTGAAGCAGGACAGGGTAACACCATATTACCGCAATGAGCAGGATGTTTACCTGATTGACGATGATCTGGTGGTGGTTGCTGAGTTTTCCGAGCTTGAAGGAGAATATGACATTACAGGCAATCCGCTGCACAAAATGATTGTAGTGACGTTTTTGGGACGTATGTCGGAGACGATTGAACTGAGAGATCTGAAGTCATATTATTCTTGGCTGAGGCATTCCAGAAGAATGACGCTGGTCAAAAATAGCCGGAAGCATAGATGATGAAACAGATTTGAAATTGCAATCATAAAAATTTATGGATGAGATGTGAAGAATGATTTGTACTAACGCATGCAGACAAGCTGCATGCTTTTTTTTGTTGCAAGACTGGAAATCGGATACAATATAGTAAGTGTAATAGAAGAGGGGCGAAGATATGAATTTTCATCAGTTGCACATTTTTTATACGGTAGCGGAAAAGGGGAGTTTTTCCGCAGCTGCTCAGGCGTTACATATGACACAACCGGCCGTGACGATGCAGATCCAATCGCTCGAGGACTATTTTGGAACTAAACTGCTGCTTCGTTCTACCAAAAAAATAGAATTGTCGGAGGCAGGAAGGACGTTACTGCCTCACGCCAAGCGAAGTGTAGAACTGGTTCGTCAGACAGATGAAGCTATGTCTGCTTTTACGCAGAAATTGCAGGGAAGATTGCAACTTGGAGCAAGCCTGACCATTGGTGAATATGTGTTGCCACGTATGCTTGGGCCTTTTGCAAAGCAGTATCCCGATATCTCGATTGTGATGAAAGTGATGAATACCACCCAGATCATGGATGAAATTTTGAAGCACCAGTTGAATTTTGGATTAATTGAAGCACCGGTAAATCACCCGGATATGATCGTCGAACCTGTGATGCAGGACGAACTGAAACTCATTGTACCAGCAGGGCATGATCTGGCAGGACGCGGGAAAGTCAACCTGGAAGAGGTTATGAACTACCCCTTCGTGCTGCGTGAGGAAGGTTCAGGTACTCGCCAGGTGATGGAAGGTCAACTGCAAAAGAAAAAAATAGATCCGAGTGACATGAATGTGGTCATGGAGCTTGGGAGTACAGGTGCGGTCAAATCGGCTGTAGAGGCTGGCGTGGGTATTACGATGTTGTCTCCTTCGTCCGTGCAGCATGAGCTGGCACTGGGGCTTGTACATATTGTGGATATTCGCGGGCTTGAATTCAAACGGCAGTTTTATGCCATTCACCTTAAGTCGTCTTTGTTGCCCTTGTCGGCTGTTGCCTTTTTGGGGTATTTGCGTCAACAGGAGCACGAGCAGGGAGAACAGCCTTAAGGATCAGGCGCTGTAAAACATCAATCGGAGAGGAAGGGTAGCCAATGAATCATCATCAAGGACGCTGTGATCTTCATACGCATAGTCAGGCTTCAGATGGGATGCAACCACCGGCTGATAACGTGAAGCTTGCAAAAAAGAGAGGACTGACTGCAGTAGCCTTAACGGATCATGATACGGTAGCTGGTGTAGCCGAAGCGCAGCGAGCAGGAAAAGAGTACGATATTGATGTTATAGCTGGAGTTGAGATCAGCACGCGGGCGGGTGGTAAAGATATTCATGTGCTCGGTTATTACGTGAACACGGAGGATGAGTTATTTCTGCAACGGTTGCGGGGATTGAGAGAAGCGCGGGAGGAACGCAATCATCTGATTATTGGCAAGCTCCAGCAACTTGGCGTGGATATAACCTGGCAAGAAGTATTGGATGGACTGGGGCGGGCATTAGAGCCGGATGAAAGTATTGGTAGACCTCATATGGCTGATGTACTGGTGAAAAAGGGATACGCTACCGACATGCGAGATGCATTTGATCAATATCTTGCTGAAGGCAAGCCTGGATTCGTATCCGTCCCCCGAGTTACCCCCGAGGATGCCTGCAAGTGGATTAGAGCAGCGGGAGGTGCTGCGGTAATTGCACATCCAGGTCTTTATAATGATGATGAATTAGTACGCCGAATTATCGCAGCATCCCTTCCGGATGGCATAGAGGTATTTCATTCAGACCATGGACCGGAAGAGGAATGCAGATATGCTGAGATGGCCAGGGAATATGATCTCATTGTGACAGGTGGTTCAGATTACCATGGCGAACGACAAGGTGTTGTTTTTCATGGAGATCTGGGTAGCAAGACGGTACCTTTTGATGTGCTCGAAAAACTGCGGGCGGCTGCACACAGCAAGAGGTAACATCATTAGTAGGTGTTTATCCTTGAATTGAATAGTTAACCCAATTGCCACGTTTAGCTCCAAGCCGATCAAATAATTGTTGCGCACGCTCGTTAGTCACGGCTGTAATCCATGACATATACGCACATCCATGTTCATGCGTATATTGCTGACAGCGTGCGAATAAATGGGATTCGGTTTCTCCTTCTCTGAATGCTTCCGTGACAAAAAGGTCGTTCATAATCGTTACACGTTCTGCTTTCATCGTACTGTAGGTGAAGAACAAAGTGGCGAATCCGATCAACTTTCCGTCCTTTTCTGCTACAAATTGAGCGCCGATCTGCTGCTCCAGCAAGTTGTTAATCAAAAGTTGGATTGCTTGGTCACCGGGCCACGGATTATTGTAGAAACCTACGACATAGTCATGCATCAATGCTGTCAGTGGTTTCAGATCATCTGAGCGAGTTTCTCTAATATGAATCGGCATAATACACATCCTTTATTTATGTATTCATTGAATCAATAAGGTATTAGTATACATTTTGATGAATAAATATACAATCAGGAATTAATAAATTGAGTGACATGTAGTGCTTTTCTAAACATATATGATAACCTGAAAAATCCCCTCAGCCTTGCTGGCAGGGGATTTTCAGGTTATCGTTACATCTCATTCGATGAACTACGTGGCTTATCCATTTTTTATCGTGGACGGTAAGCTTTTAATTAATTCATCATTTGGTGTTACAAACAGAGTTTTCTGATGGTCGTATATGACAAAGCCAGGCTTCGCACCACTTGGTTTGCGAACGTGACGAATATACGTGTAATCCACAGGCACGCTGCTTGATTCCTTCGCTTGGCTGAAGTAGGCTGCAAGCTGTGCGGCTTCCTCCAGTGTAGCTTCACCAAAATCAGTGCTGCGAATAACGACATGGGAACCTGGAATGTCCTTGGTATGCAGCCAAGTGTCATTCGCTGATGCCAGACGATTGGTCACATACTCGTTCTGTAGATTGTTTTTGCCGACCAAAATGTCAATCCCCTCTGATGAAGTGAACCGATGCACAGTTGGACGATCATTTTTTTTCTTTTTCTTGCCTTTTTTGTTGCGATCACGCAGATAACCTTGCTGTACAAGTTCGTCTCGAATTTCTTCGATATCGTTCATGGAGGCGATGGACAACTGCTGCAGCAGATTATCCAGATAGGCAATTTCATCCTTCGTCTTGCCAAGTTGCTCGTGAATGACAGCCAGACTGTTTTTGTATTTGTTATAACGCTTGAAGTAACGCTGTGCATTATCCGATGGTGTAAGCAGTGGATCAAGCTGAATCGTAATGTTGCTCTGATCTTCATCGTAAAAGTTAACCAACTCTACACTCTTATCACCTTTGTTGACCAAGTGCAGGGATGCGAATAACAGCTCGCCCCAAAGTCTGTATTTGTCCGCATCGTCGGCTTCAAGCAAGTCTTTATTGAGGTTATCGAGCTTTTTAATGTTTTTGCTGCGCTCATTCTGCAGGAACCGAAGCAGATCGCTTACTCTTTGTTTAACTGTATCCCGCTCGGCCTTGTCCCCGTAGTAATCCTCCATACATTTGCTCATTGTATCGTACGTCTTTTCCTGATCCTGAATGCTCTGCAGTCGAACAGCAGAAAAGATCATTTTGCCTTTGGCGTTCAGCCCTGTTACAGGGGTGTACTGGTGTTCTTTTACAGATTCGATGACTGACTCAAAAGCAGTCCAAAGTTCTCCTGCCTCCATATGATCTGAATCGGAAACGGTTCGAGTTGCAATTTCACCTGCAATCAGCGGACTCATCCCACTAAATGCCTGGACCAGCCAGCGTGAGGCGTCTGCTTTTGTTTCAATAGCCGTTTTTATTGGTTCTGTTTGTGATTCAGCTTCATTTTCGTTTGCATCTACACTTACTGCAGCAGCAACCTTCTGCTCAAACTCGTTTTTGGATACCTCTAGCGGATTGATTTTATGTTGCTCTGGCGGTGCAGTGTAGGAAAAGCCCGGCATGATCACACGGTAACTACTGATGGAAGGCGTAACATGGTGGATACCGTCCAATATAGTGTCCGTCGCAGGGTCCAGCAAAATGATATTACTGTGACGTCCCATCAGTTCGATAATGATTCGTTTGACCGAAACATCACCAAGCTCGTCCCGCTGCCGCACATCGATATGAATAATCCGTTCCATCCCGATCTGACGGATATTCTCAATGATAGCCCCTTCGCAGTGCTTGCGCATGAGCATACAGAACATAGGAGCTTCTGTAGGATTCAAAAATGTTTTCTCAGTAAAATGTACACGCGGATACGTCGGACTTGCCGAGACAAGCAACTTGCTGTTGCCGCGCTGAGCGCGCAGGGTGAGCACCACATCATGGCCGTTAGGCTGATGAATTTTGCTAATACGTCCTCCGATACAGCCTTGCAGCTCATGTACGATGGCTCGGGTCACAATACCGTCAAGTGCCATATTGTCCACTTCCTCTCTATCTAGCATCTCCATGAATTCATGCAGAATGCTTCATCTATAACGGTTCACAGGCAACCGCAGCATATGTAATAACATTTGTTATAACGATGGCTGACTGCATTTTTCCAAATACGGAGTTGCGCAGTAATCATCGCAGACCTTTATTTTAGCTTATTCTGCCCATGAGGGAAAGGATTCAGCTTCCGGGTGCTATTCACGGACCTGTCCGAATACATATAGAGCAGGTAGTTTGTCCGGCATAGTGTACAGCCTGCCCTAGCAACATGCCGGTGAAACATGTGAGCTTGCATTGCAGATGAAATAGAACTGGGAGGGAATTTTGGAGCATGGAACATACCAAGTGGCATCAACTAAACGACGAAGAGCTTCGTGAAACTCTCGGCGTGAGCCCGCAGGAAGGGTTGACGGACGAAGCGGCAGCAGAGAAACGGAAAATTGCTGGTTCAAATGAACTGAGTGAAGGACAGCGAATATCCCCGATCACCCTGTTGCTGAATCAGTTTAAGGACTTCATGGTGTTAGTTCTCATGGGAGCGACGCTGGTATCCGGTTTACTTGGAGAGTATCTGGATGCGGTAACGATTGTGGCAATTATTGTTCTGAATGCTATTTTGGGATTTGTGCAGGAGTTCCGGGCGGAACGTTCTCTTCGGGCACTGAAGCAGTTGTCGGCTCCTGCCGCCAAAGTGCTCAGGTCGGGACAGGAGGTACACCTTGCGGCCAAGCAATTGGTGCCGGGAGATATTATCATGGTGGAAAGTGGTGACCGCATTCCTGCTGATGTGCGCTGGCTGGAAACCAATAGCCTCGATGTAGAGGAGTCGGCACTCACCGGGGAATCGGTGCCTGTCAGCAAACATTGCAGACCTATTGCCAGTGACGATGTTCCTTTAGGAGATCAGAAAAATATCGGTTTTATGGGCACTATGGTCACCAGGGGGACAGCCAAAGGTGTTGTCATTCGGACGGGTATGGATACCGAGATGGGCAAAATCGCTGATCTGATCCAAAATACGGAGGAGCAGGAGACCCCCCTACAGCACAGACTGGAGCAGTTAGGCAAAATTTTAATCTTTGTTGCACTGGGATTAACAGTGATGGTCGTAGTCGCAGGTATCCTGCATGGACAACCCGCAGTAGGCATGTTCCTGGCAGGTGTCAGTCTCGCCGTGGCAGCCATACCGGAAGGATTACCCGCTATCGTTACGATTGCGCTGGCGTTAGGTGTACAGCGGATGATCAAACGTAAGGCCATCGTACGTAAACTGCCATCCGTAGAAACATTAGGCTGCGCTTCGGTGATCTGTTCGGATAAGACAGGTACACTGACACAGAACAAAATGACAGTAACGAACGTGTGGCTTGAAGGGCGCAGTATTAAGGTCACAGGAGATGGTTATGCACCAGAAGGTCACATGTTGGAAAATGATCGAATAATTGAGTTGAAAAATGACCAGTCCTTACGAAGAATGCTACAGATCAGTGCACTTTGTAACAATGCCAGTATTGTCGAGACGATTGTAAACGATCCAGCCAGCAAGAAAAAGAGCAAGGAGTCCAAAAAAGAGAGCAAGAAGGGCCGGAAGAACGGCCAGCAGGAGGAGGAACAAGTTAGTGCTAACCAAGTGCTCTGGGAGTTAAAAGGGGACCCGACAGAGGGTGCACTGGTAGCCATGGCTTCTAAAATGGGCCTTGCTCCAGCAGGACTCAAGGAATTGTATGACCGGGAGCAGGAATTCCCGTTCGACTCCGAGCGAAAGCGGATGTCGGTTATGATCAAGCATCAAGGTGGGCGTATGGTGTATACCAAAGGGGCACCTGATGTACTGATTGAGCATTGCAGTTATATTTTGTGGGAAGGCAAAGTGGTTCCGTTCACCGGTACACTGCGCCAGAAAGTGATGGCTGCCAACGAAAGTATGGCTGGTAATGCCCTGCGAGTTCTTGGTATGGCCTACCGTGAAGTCAAGCCGAAGGAACATGTTGCTGACGAGCATGCAGCTGAAAGCCAGCTTGTATTTGTTGGGCTTGCTGGCATGATCGATCCGCCTCGCCGTGAAGTTCGTGATGCCATTGCGACATGCCGCAAAGCGGGCATCCGAACAGTGATGATCACGGGAGATCATGGAACAACGGCGGAAGCGATCGCTCATCAGCTTGGTATCCTCCCGCGCGGGGGAGCATCGTTAAGCGGGCAGCAGCTGGCAGGTATGACGGATGAACAATTGGATAAAACGGTCAATGATATCTATGTGTTTTCCAGAGTCTCGCCTGAGCACAAATTGCGTATTGTCAAATCGTTGCAGCGCAAAGGACACGTTGTCGCGATGACCGGAGATGGTGTGAACGATGCACCTGCGATCAAGGCTGCAGATATCGGGATTGCCATGGGCATCACGGGAACCGATGTGACGAAGGAAGCTTCATCTCTCATTTTGAGTGACGATAATTTCTCCACCATTGTGGCGGCTATTGAAGAAGGGCGTAACATCTATGAGAACATTCGCAAGTTTATCCGTTATTTGCTGGCTTCCAATGTTGGCGAGATTTTAACGATGTTCTTTGCCATGATGATGGGCTTGCCGTTGCCGCTCGTGCCGATCCAGATTCTATGGGTAAACCTGGTAACCGATGGTTTGCCAGCGATGGCGCTCGGGGTGGATCAGGCGGAAAAAGATTTGATGGAGCACAAACCTCGCGGCGCAAAGGAAAATATTTTCGCCCGCAGGCTGGGCTGGAAAATCATTAGCCGCGGTGTACTGATCGGACTATGTACGCTCGGTGCCTTCTGGTTGACACTTCAGGCCGCCCCGGATCATCCTGGTCAGCTGATCAAAGCTCAGTCCGTCGCTTTTGCTACATTGGTGCTTGCCCAGTTGATTCATGTGTTTGACTGCCGTAGTTCCCGTTCGATCTTCCACCGCAATCCGTTGCAAAATAAATATCTCGTTCTGGCTGTCATTTCATCGGTTGTGCTGATGCTGGTGGTAATGTATGTAGAGCCGTTGCAACCCATCTTCAAAACGGTACCTCTCGGTCTGCGCGAATGGGCCATTTGTATCGTAGCCGCAGGCATTCCAACATTCCTTATGGGCGCTGGCAGTGTCTGGGGTGGTCGCCGGAATCGCCGCCGCATGGGCGGTTCTGGACGCTTCGTACCGAAAAGTACAAAGTTTTCAGCATAAAATCAATACCTTTTAATATCCCGTTTCGATATGCTATCCTCAAAATGATTCAAAGCGAAGGCTTTGATATTTTGCAGGATAGCTTTTTTTGTATGCTTTGTACGCATGATATGAAGATTAGCTATAAATAAACTATAAAGCTTGGCCGCGGACTGCCAAAAGGAGTGGGCTAGATTATGGAATTTACGAAAATGCACGGACTAGGCAACGACTTTATCGTTGTATTTGGTGAAAAACAGCTTCCGGCGGATGCTGCTGAACTTGCGGTAAAATGGTGCAATCGATTCTTCGGCATCGGCGCAGACGGTCTGGTTTATATACTGCCTTCAGAGAAGGCGGATTTTCAGATGCGTATCATGAACTCGGACGGTTCGGAAGCGGAGCAATGCGGCAACGCGATCCGTTGTGTGTCCAAGTATGTGTATGACCATGGGCATGTTGACCGCGAACAGATTACGATTGAGACGATTGGTGCAGGTGTTCAACCTGTAACTCTTAATATCCGGGATGGCAAAGTGGAGACGGTTCGGGTAGACATGGGCGAGCCGATTCTGGATGGCCTTCAAGTACCTACAACAGTAGATGCGAATCCGGTGGTCAATCATAACATTGAAGCGAATGGACATGCATTCAAATTTACAGCGGTGTCTATGGGCAACCCTCACGCGGTCATCTATGTCGATGATGCGGTGAACTTTGATCTTACAACATGGGGGCCATTACTTGAGGTGCATCCGATGTTTCCAAAAAAAATCAATGTTGAATTCGCGACGGTACGTGACCGCGGATATGTAGACATGCGTGTATGGGAGCGCGGGGCTGGCCCGACACTGGCCTGCGGAACAGGAGCTTGTGCAACACTGGTATCTTCTGTGCTAAATGGTCATACCGATCGTACAGCTGTGATCAGCCTTAAAGGCGGGGATCTGAACATTGAGTGGAATGAGGCGGATAACCACGTTTATATGACGGGACCGGCCGAAGTTGTTTTCAAAGGAGTCACCTCATAATTTCATGAAAAGTAGAAGATTACACGAAAGAGGCCTACGGGCCTCTTTTTTATCCAAAGTAGACAAGTTGTTTTTACAAGCTGTCCGGTCATTAAGGACAAATTCAGTACATATTTCGGAGGAATGTCCACTGGAGTCGGACATACAGTAACTACCTGTGTTTTTCTTCGTTTTTAAGCATTTTTTGTGTTACATTAGTATGAAAACGATCACAGTCAGGCGGGGGGAAATGGGATGAAGGCAGATTTACGTACAGCGATGAAGCAACGTGTTCTTGTTGGGGATGGGGCGATGGGGACATTTCTATATCAAATGGGATTTCCGGTAGGGATATCTTATGAAGAGTTGAACTTGATTTCACCTGAAGTTGTGGCTGATGTACATCGCCGTTACCGTGATGCAGGCACGGATATATTCGAGACAAATACGTACTCGGCCAACTTTGACAAATTGTCCAAATTTGGACTAGAGTCCAAGGTGGAGGACGTGAACCGTGCGGGCGTACGCATCGCGAAAGAAGTGGCAGGGACAGAGAACTACGTTCTTGGTGCAGTAGGTTCGATTCGCGGTGGAAAACGGACAAACGTGTCTACTAGTGAATTGAAACGCTTCTATCAACAGCAGATTTTTGCGTTACTAGACGAAGGTGTTGACGGCATTCTGCTTGAAACGTTCTATGATATTGAAGAGATGGATATCGCTCTTTTGCAGGCACGCAAGTTGAGCGACCTGCCTGTGATTGGACAATTCGCGGTAGAGGATGTAGGCCATACGCTGGACGGTTACACGATGCCCGAAGCATTTCGTATCATGCGCGAACAGGGTGCTGACGTCATCGGTTTCAATTGCAGGTCCGGTCCGAACGGGATCATGCGCGCAATGGAAACCGTTGCTGGACGCGTCGGTGTTCCGATGTCCGTATATCCGAATGCGGGTGCAGCGGACTATGTAGATGGTCAATTCCGATACGGTGCAACTCCAGAGTACTTTGGGCAAACGGCAGTTCAGTTCGCAGATCTTGGTGCTCGCATCATCGGCGGTTGCTGCGGTACAACGCCGGATCATATCACTGCGATTAAACAAGCGCTTGCGGATTACGTACCTCAGCCGATTGCTGAACCTGATCCTGCCGAGATTACGTCACGCATTGTACTTCATGAGAATGTGGACGAACGCGCAGGACGAGGAGGCCAGCCGACGATTGTTGATCTGGTCAAACAACGCCACACGGTCATTGTAGAGCTTGATCCCCCGCGTGATCTGGATATTGCTAAATTTATGAAGGGGGCCGAAACGCTGAAGGCGGCTGGAGCGGATGCCCTGACGCTTGCAGACAACTCCCTTGCTGTAACACGTATGAGTAATATGGCACTCGGACATCTGGTGCAGGATCGCACAGGACTTCGTGCGCTTGTGCATATCGCCTGCCGTGACCGTAACTTGATCGGAACTCAGTCCCATATGATGGGATTTGACGCACTCGGCATTAACCATGTGCTTGCCGTTACAGGGGACCCTGCGAGGTTTGGTGACTTGCCTGGTTCAAGCTCTGTGTACGATCTGACGTCGTTTGAAATCATACGAATGATTAAACAGCTCAATGATGGTGTAGCCTTTTCGGGTAAACCGTTGAAACAGAAAGCCGGCTTTGTTATTGGAGCGGCCTTCAACCCGAACGTGAAACATCTGGACAAAGCGGTACAAAGGCTTGAGAAGAAAATTGCCTCCGGGGCAGACTATATTATGACTCAGCCAGTATATGATCCGCAATTGATCGTTGCGATGCGTGAGGCAACCAAACATCTTGATATTCCTATTTTTGTCGGTATTATGCCACTCGCAAGCGGCCGAAATGCAGAGTATCTGCACAATGAGGTTCCAGGTATCCAGCTTTCCGATGAAGTGCGTTCACGGATGGCAGGGCTGGAAGGTGAAGAAGGGCGTGCCATGGGGGTAACGATTGCGAAAGAGCTGCTGGATGTAGCTACAGAGCACTTCAAAGGCATCTATCTGATGACTCCGTTTATGTTCTATGGCATGACAGCTGAACTGACTCAATACGTCTGGGAGAAGTCGGAGCATCAATGTCCTACTTGTTTCAACCCTAATAATCAATTACAATAGTAAAACGGATGTGATGCCGATGTCATTCAGTATGACCGGATACGGTCAATCCGCCTTTCATTTTGGCGGCTACAAGGTACAATTGGAGATCAAATCAGTCAATCATCGTTATTGCGAAGTGATGATGCGTCTGCCAAGAGAGTGGACGTATTATGAAGATGGTTTGAGAAAGATCGTACAGAGCCGCTTGAAACGTGGGCGGATTGATGTTTATGTAATGAAAGAAAAAGAGGAAGACCAGGCTCTCCCCGCTGTTCTGAATGAGCAGGCGGTCAGGGCCTATCTGCAGGCTGCAGAGCAACTTGAGTCTCAATTTGGAATGCAGGGTAAGCCGAGTATTGTGGATATGCTGGGTCTGCCGGATGTCATGGTTCATCCGGATGGGACAAGTCCCGTTCAGGAGGAACAAAAAGACGAGTGGGAGCAGGTTCTGCAGGCCGGATTGAACGAAGCTCTGTCCAGCTTGGAGCAGATGCGCGCTCGTGAAGGTCTTCATCTGGCCAATGATCTGGAGCGGCGGATCACCCGTCTGGAGTTACTGCACACCGAGATGCTTGCACTTGCACCCACTGTGGTGAGCGATTACCGCAACAAGTTGAAACAGCGTCTGACGGAGTTGCAGGAAGACGGCTCTTTCCCTTTTGATGAGCATAAATTGGGTATGGAAATCGCAGTCTTTGCTGATCGTTCCAACATTGAAGAGGAGCTTACGCGTTTACTTAGCCACTTTGGACAATGCAGAGAGTTGTTAAAGAGCGAGGAAGCGGTAGGCCGCAAGTTGGACTTTCTGATTCAGGAGATGAATCGTGAGGTTAATACGATTGGATCAAAAGCCAACCACTTGGCTCTGGTGAACCGTGTTGTCGAGATGAAAGCGGAGCTGGAGAAGATTCGTGAGCAAGCGGCGAACATCGAATGAACGGCTGAATTTCGGCAAAAGAGTCGCATGTATAGGGGGAAGAACCTGATTATGGCAATCAAACTCATTAACATTGGATTCGGTAACATCGTATCGGCGAACCGGATTATATCCATCGTGAGTCCGGAATCGGCGCCGATCAAGAGAATTATACAAGAGGCTAGAGATCGTCACATGCTGATCGATGCAACGTATGGAAGACGTACACGTGCCGTAATTATTACGGATAGTGATCATGTTATTCTGTCTGCTGTTCAGCCTGAAACGGTCGCCCATCGTCTTTCCTCGAAAGATGATGATAACGACGAATAAAATGGAGTGTAATATGTCTAAGGGATTACTGATAGTGTTGTCCGGCCCATCCGGGGTCGGGAAGGGTACAGTATGCAGTGCGTTGCGCCAACGGGTGCCGAATTTGACTTATTCGGTCTCAGCAACCACTCGTCAGCCACGTTTGGGTGAAGAGCATGGAGTGAACTATTTTTTTCACTCTCATGATGAGTTTCTGAGAATGATAGCCGAGGATCAACTGCTGGAACATGCAGAGTATGTGGGCAATTATTACGGTACTCCGCGTGATTTTGTGGAGAGAACGATCAACGAAGGCAGAGATATTATTCTGGAGATTGAGGTTCAGGGTGCACTTAAAGTGAAGGAGAAATTCCCTGAGGGGATTTTCGTCTTCCTGCTTCCTCCTTCTTTGGACGAGTTGAAGGATCGTATTCAAGGACGGGGCACGGAAAGTCAAGCGACGATTGATCACCGGATGTCTGTAGCAGTCGATGAGATCAATCTGCTCGAGCATTATGACTATGCTGTGGTCAATGATGAGATCGATTCGGCTTGCAAACGAATAGAAAGCATCATTATCGCCGAACATTGTAAGATCAATAAATAATTCCTTTTGCCGCCGCATACAGCGATATTCATGGGGCAGTTGTCATATCATGTTAAGGTTGAGGTTCATTCCGGACTACTGCTTGTACGTGAGGACACGCAACATAAAGGTTCTGTCCGGCGGCAACTTGTGATTATATTAAAGCAAAGAGGTGTTTTGTTAATATGCTGTATCCTTCAATTGATGAAATGATGAACAAAGTTGACAGCAAGTATTCCCTGGTTGTTGCTGCTTCCCGCCGTGCGAGACAGCTTCGCGAAGGCGAAAAAACAGAGCTGAGAAACGCAAAGTCCCATAAACAGGTTGGCGTTGCTTTGGAAGAGATTTATGGTGATCTTCTTGTTGTGATCAAAGGGCAGGACGAAGAAGAAGAGTAGGCCCCAGGGCTGCTCTTCAACTGCATACGGCGATAGCCGAATCATTTTGACAACCGAAAGGTTGTTATTTTTTTACGAATAAGCCTTGATCAGATTGATGAACTAGGACGTGTCTTGAAACCTACTGAAGTGCATCTTTTACCGCCTTTTCGCCCCCTGCTGCGTCAGTTTCCCTTGACGTGCCCCGGCACGCCTGCGGAAAACTTCCTGGCTTGGAACGAAAATTCAGCAAAATCTGCTCCCCTCAGCGTTTTCAGACACGCCCTCGTATTTATACTTGTATTGATGTCTTAACATTATCGGGGGATATTGAACATGTTGAACGGTAAAAAAATCGTGCTTGGCGTAACAGGGGGCATAGCAGCTTATAAAGCAGCAACATTATGCAGCAAACTGGTGCAAAAGGGAGCGGATGTTCATGTCATTATGACCGCTTCGGCGACACAGTTTATTACCGAATTAACGCTGCAAACGTTGACCCGAAACGCAGTATATACAGATACATTTGATGAACGTGAGCCAGCGGTGGTTTCTCATATCAATCTCGCAGACATGGCTGATTTGGTGCTGGTCGCTCCGGCAACAGCGAATGTCATTGCCAAAATGGCACACGGGATGGCTGACGATATGCTCACTACGACCCTGCTTGCTACTACTGCACCAGTGATGATTGCTCCTGCCATGAATGTGCATATGTATGATCATCCGGCGGTGAAACACAACATGAATCTGCTGGCTGAACGGGGTACATTAATGATTGAACCGGGTGAAGGACTTCTGGCCTGCGGCTATGTAGGCAAGGGGCGTTTGGAAGAACCGGAAACCATTGTGGATGTGGTGGAGCGTTTTTTTGCACAGCGTGATGAGGTATCATGGAAACGTTCAGAACCGGCTCTAGTTGAAGCTTTTGCACTAGGTGGTGCACAGGAAGGGATTCAGGAGTCTATGCAAAGCGGGGTTTCGGTGCAGAATACGCTTTTAAAAGGCAAAAAGGTTGTGGTTACCGCTGGCGGTACGATCGAGCGCATTGATCCAGTTCGTTATATTACGAATGATTCATCTGGGAAAATGGGGTTTGCCATCGCCGCTGCTGCGCGTGATCTTGGGGCTGATGTGAAGCTTGTTATGGGTAGTACACAGGCACAGCCGCCAGAAAATGTACAAATCATCCCCGTACAGTCTGCACAGGACATGTATGAGGCGGTATCCCAGGAGTGGGATGGTGCGGATATCGTCATTAAGGCAGCCGCTGTGGCGGATTATCGCCCGAAAGAAGTTTACATGGAAAAAATCAAGAAAAAAGGCGACACGTTGTCGCTCGAACTTGTGAAAAATATAGATATTTTGGAGACGCTGGGTAAACGGAAGACCCATCAGTATTTGATTGGTTTTGCCGCCGAGACCCAGTCGCTCGAGATGTATGCACGTGAGAAACTGGAACGGAAAAATTGTGATCTGATCGTAGCCAATGATGTCACCCGTTCGGGAGCAGGATTTGGAACAGACACCAACGCGGTGCATATTTATGACCGTGATGGGTTAGTAGAGGAGCTTGAGCTGATGTCCAAGGAAGATGTGGCACATCGTTTGCTCCGAATTGCGGCGGAGCGCATTGCCGGGAGGAATTAAAAGATGGAGATTGCCAAGGTCATTGTCGATGTGCCTGTGAAGCAGACCGACCGGCCTTTTGATTATCTGGTTCCCGACTCTATGAAAGAGTGGATTGAGGTGGGGAGCAGGGTAGGTGTACCTTTTGGACATCGTACCGTGCAAGGGTTCGTTGTTGATCTGGTTCCCCGTACAGGAGAGGAATCTTTTAAACTAAAGCCTATTCAGGAGTTGCTGGATATCGTGCCGCCACTATCCAAGGATCTGGTGGAGCTGGCAGAGTGGATGAGCGAGCGATATGCGAGCAATCGGATTTTGTCCTTGCAAGTGATGGTGCCAACAGCGCTGAAAGGAAAAGCGGAGCGCTACATTTCGCTAGGAGATGCACTGGATGGACATGCTGGAGGTGAATCTTCAAACGAGGACGTTCTGTTTGTGTGGGGAGAGGAATCGACAAGCGAGAAGGTGCAGCAGGACATTATTCGTTTTGTCAAAAGCCGAGGACAGGTGCCCCTGCAGCAATTAAGCCGCAAGTACCCGAATCATGCAGCCTTGATTAAAAAGCTGTTGCTGAGCGGTGTACTATTGGAAAGTCAGGCGATCAAGGACAAGCTGAATAAAAAAACGGTGAAATCGGTGAATCTGGCGGTGGATATCGCTGCTGCGGAAGAAGCGTTGTCCTCGTTCCCGGCAAAGGCACAGCGGCAGAAGGAGATTCTTTCTTTTTTGCTGGAGATGAAGGATTTGCTGCCCATGCCTTTGAAGGAAGTGTTGTCTACGCTGCAAGTTTCGGCGGCAACGATTAAGGGGCTTGAGGAAAAAGGCTTGGTTGTGACAGAGGACGTGGAAGTATTCCGTGATCCGTATCAAGGCAGACGTTTTAAACCGACAGAGCCGCTGGCATTGACAGAGGAGCAACAAGGCGTTTTTGGCAGTATCCACGGTCGGTTGCAGGAACAGCGTCATGGCGTATTTCTTTTGCATGGCGTTACCGGAAGTGGCAAAACCGAAGTTTATCTGCAGACCATTCAGCAGTGTATCAATCAAGACAGGCAGGCCATCGTGCTGGTGCCGGAGATTGCTCTTACTCCACAGATGGTGGAGCGCTTCAAAGGACGTTTTGGTGATCAGGTTGCGGTCATGCACAGTCGTCTTTCCGGCGGTGAACGTTATGATGAATGGCGTAAAATCAGGGAAGGTCAGGTGAAGGTGGCGATTGGTGCCCGCTCTGCGGTGTTCGCTCCATTCAGCCGTCTGGGACTGATTATTATGGATGAAGAACACGAGACTTCCTATAAACAGGAAGAAACGCCGAAATACCATGCGCGTGATGTGGCTGTCAAAAGAGCACAACAGCATCAGGCCGTGGTGGTTCTGGGTTCGGCCACGCCTTCGCTGGAAAGTTATTATGCTGCGCGTTCCCAAAGCAATGATGATTTTGCCCCGCTCTTGCTCGAAATGCCTACAAGGGCGCTTGGCAACAATCTACCGACTGTACGGATCATCGATATGCGTGAAGAACTGAAGGATGGCAATCGTTCCATGTTCAGCAGAGCGCTGCACAAAGGGTTGGAAGAACGATTGGAGCGCGGGGAACAGACGGTGTTGCTACTGAATCGGCGCGGATATTCAACCTTTGTGATGTGCCGGAGCTGCGGATATGTGGCGGGCTGTCCTGAATGCGACATCTCTTTGACATATCATCAGCGTTCCAATAATTTACGCTGTCACTATTGCGGGTATGCAGAAGCGGCGCCCGAAACGTGCCCGGATTGTGGAAGTGAGCATATTCGCTACTTCGGTACAGGAACACAACGGGTTGAAGAGGAACTCGCCAAGTTGTTCCCAGGGATTCGGGTAATCCGTATGGATGTGGATACAACGACGGAGAAAGGCGCGCATGAGAAGCTTTTAAAACAGTTTCGGGAGAAAAAAGCCGATGTGTTGCTTGGAACCCAGATGGTTGCCAAGGGTCTCGATTTCCCTGATGTGACGCTCGTTGGAGTCATCACCGCGGATTCGGCTCTTAACTTGCCTGATTTCCGTGCTGCCGAGAAAACCTTCCAACTGTTGACACAAGTGGCAGGCCGGGCGGGCCGTCATCAACTACCGGGTGAAGTGTTTGTACAGTCTTACACGCCAGAACACTACTCCATTGGACATGCAAGTCAGCATGACTACGTATCCTTTGTGAAAGAGGAGTTGCTGCATCGGAGAAATTTACAGTATCCGCCATACTGTCGTCTGATTCTGGTGACCTTCTCCCATGAACAGCTTCCTGTTCTGATTCGACTAGCTGAAAACTATACCCGATTGCTGAAAGAGAAGGCGAATGCTGCTGGATGGCTGGGCAGTCTGGATCGTTTCAGTAACGAAGCCTTTGATGTGCTTGGGCCTGTAGCTTCTCCAATTCCAAGGATCAAGAATAGATACCGATTCCAATGTATGATAAAATGGCGTGGGGATGTGGATGCTATCGGTCTGGCTCTGGCAACGGCCCGGCACATGGACGATGATGTTCAGGCCCAGAAGCTGCTTATTAGCCTTGATGTAGATCCGCAGATGTTAATGTAGACATTTTACAGCATTTTGATGCGGAAAATGTGGATGTGAACAAGCGGTATAAACATAGATTAATATGAACAACGAAATAGAGATTATTGTCGTGAAACTATGATGAGAATTAGGAAGGTGCTTACAACATGTCGATTCGTATTATCGTTAAAGAACCAGATGAGGTGCTTCACAAAAGAGCTAAGGAAGTAACCAAAGTTACACCTAACGTGCAAAAACTGCTTGATGATATGGCAGATACGATGTACGACGCAGAAGGGGTAGGTCTTGCAGCTCCGCAAGTCGGCATTCTGAAACGTTTGATTGTGATTGATGCAGGAGATGAGCAAGGGCTGATCAAAATGATTAACCCGGAGATCATTTCCAGTGAAGGAGAACAGTTTGGACCCGAAGGTTGCCTAAGTATTCCAGGGATTAATGGTGATGTCCGCCGTTTTGAGACGGTTACCGTTAAAGGTTTGGATCGGGAAGGCAATGAATTAATTATTACAGGCAGCGGTCTGTTGTCCCGTGCGTTCCAGCACGAAATTGACCATTTGGATGGCGTGCTCTTCACAGATATTGCTGAAAAAGTATATGAAATTACCCCGGAGCAAACTGGACCGCGTCGTAATTAAGGAGTGATCGATTTGAATATTGTCTTTATGGGAACACCTGAATTTGCCGTTCCTTCTCTGGATATGTTGATGGCGGAAGGATACCATGTGGTAGGCGTGGTAACGCAGCCGGATAAACCGCAGGGACGAAAAAAAGTGCTTACACCTACACCGGTCAAGGCCGCAGCTGAACGCCACGGTCTGCCGGTGTTTCAGCCTGTCAAACTTCGTGATCCGGAAGCGGTAGCCCGCCTTGCGGAATGGAAACCGGATTTGATCGTGACAGCCGCATTTGGACAGATTCTTCCCAAAGCGGTGTTGGATATGCCGGTTCGCGGCTGTGTAAATGTGCATGGATCTCTTCTGCCTAAATATCGCGGAGGAGCTCCGATACAACGTTCTATTATTAACGGAGAATCAGTCACAGGGGTCACGTTGATGTACATGGCAGAAGGGCTGGATACCGGGGATATGATCTCTCGTGTGGAAGTGCCGATCACGGATGAAGATACATCCGGCACGATGTTTGCCAAATTGAGTGAGGCTGGTTCTAAGCTGCTTCAGGCGGAGATGCCGCGTCTAATCGCAGGCGAAACGACAGCTGTTCCACAGAATGATGATGAGGCTTCCTATGCTCGTAATCTGACTCGTGAAGACGAAAAGATGGATTGGACTCGTACATCCCGTGAATTGTTCAATCAGATTCGTGGGCTTGTCCCTTTTTCAGGTGCATTCACGATGTGGGATGAGCAGGTATTCAAAGTTTGGGCAGCGGCCAATCCAGATCAGGTTACAAATGAAGCTTCATCTGTTTCAAACGCTGGACAAGCCGAGCCGGGAACCGTGTTGCAATTGAACAAATCAGGTATTGAAATCAAGACAGGTAATGGTTCTTTGTGGCTGACGGAAGTCCAACCTGCTGGCAAAAAAGTAATGCAAGCTGCTGACTTTGCACGCGGTGGAACATTGAAACCTGGTGTGGTGCTGCGATGAGTACTTCAAGATTAGGACATTCTTCAGGAAAAGAACGCAAAGGAGCAGGCAACGGAAACGCAGGAGGACCCGCCAATCATCGTCAGACTAACAAGGGTTCTTCTGGCAGCCAGGGTCGGCGTGCAGGAAATAATACGGTACCGGCTTCTTCTGCTAAGGGAAGCCGGACTCATGATCGTGTGCAAAAACCGAAGACATCCGCTCGTGCACTCGCAGTCAAGGTACTGAGTGCGGTAGAGCAGGACGGAGCATATAGCAATCTGGAACTGAACCGCCGCCTTAAAGAGGCAGAACTTAGTTCTGCAGATGCAGGACTCGCTACGGAACTGGTGTATGGAACGATTGCAAGACTGAACACGCTGGATTATTATCTGGAGCGTTTTGTTGCCAAGGGGATGGCAAAATTACAGCCTTGGGTGCGCAGTTTGCTTCGGATTAGTGCCTATCAATTCATTTACCTGGATCGAATTCCGGAACATGCCGTCGTCAGCGAAGCAGTGAACCTGGCCAAGAAGCTTGGTCATCAGGGAATCTCGGGCATGGTTAACGGTGTGCTGCGGAATATGATTCGAAACAAGGAGCAGTTGCACGTTCCCTCACATCTGCCGGTTGCTGAACGCATCTCACTGGAGCATTCTCATCCGCTCTGGATGGTGGAGCGGTGGATTGCTCAATATGGGGAAGAAACAACAGAAGCCATCTGCCGTGCGAATAATGAACCTCCAGCAGTGAGTATTCGTGTGAACACGACGATGACAACACGAGACAAACTGATGGAGGAAATAGCAAGCACAGGGGCAGTGGTGGAACCCTCGCATCTTAGCCCAGATGGCATTCTGGTTCGTAGCGGTGGCAACATGGCTCTAACGTCATGGTATCGGGATGGGCTTTTCTCGGTTCAGGACGAAAGTTCTATGCTGGTCGCTGAAGCTGTAGCGCCGGAAGAGGGACAAAACGTGCTGGACTGTTGTGCAGCTCCTGGTGGCAAAACAGCTCATATCGCAGAGAAAATGCGGGACCGGGGACGCATCGTAGCTAATGATGTTCATGCCCATAAACGCGAGCTTATTCTGGATCAGGCTGAACGTCTTGGATTAAGCTGCATAGATGCGGTAACCGGGGATGCGCTTGATTTAAACAGGCGCTATGCCGAGTCTTCGTTTGACCGGATTTTGCTGGATGCACCTTGCTCAGGTCTAGGGGTCATTCGTCGCAAGCCGGATGTAAAGTGGACTAAATCCGCATCCGACATTGAAGACATCTCCAGTTTGCAGCGAGAGCTTCTGGATTGCGTTGCGCCATTGCTCAAACCAGGTGGCATTTTGGTATACAGCACTTGTACCATTGAATCGGCAGAGAACGAGCATATGGTGGCGGACTTTTTGGATCGTCATCCAGAGTATAAGGCTATCGAAACCTCCGCATGGTCACAGCCGGGAAGCAGGGACTGGAGGACTGTAAATGGTGGTGTTCAGATTTTGCCACAATACGCTCACAGTGACGGTTTTTACATCGCAAGGTTGACAAGAACGGCTAATTAAACGTTTAATAGAGCACTAAAGGAAGGCCGCCGAGGAAAACCCTCGGCGGATTTCTTTGTGAGAGGCGACTTGGTTATTACTAGTGTATAAAACGATGTCAGGGTGCGATGGTAACAGTGAGATGTTATAATGCATGAAGAACGGCTCTCCAGGGTATACATGGATGTAAAGTGCCGTTTGTGATAGAATAGGACAGTAAAACGATGGAAAGCAAAAGAAATGCAAATGAAAAGAAAAAAGGAATAGGTGTTGAAAACAAAATGAAACCTTTTATATACGATTTTTCCTTGGAGCAACTGCAGCAATGGGCTGTGGAAAACGGGGAACCTGCGTTTCGCGGCGGTCAGATCTTTGACTGGATTTATGTGAAACGTGTTAATGATTTTAGTGAAATGACCAATCTCTCCAAGGCGTTGCGTGAGAAGCTGGCAGAGCAGTTCGAATTCGTAACCCTTAAGGAAATTACGAAGTTTGAGTCCAAGGATGGCACGGTGAAATTCCTCTTTGGTCTGCATGATGATCATGCGATTGAAACGGTTATTATGAAACATAACTACGGGAACAGCATCTGTGTAACAACACAGGTGGGCTGCCGGATCGGTTGTACATTCTGTGCATCTACGCTCGGGGGTCTGAAACGTAACCTGACAGCCGGAGAGATCGTTGCTCAGGTTGTACAGGCTCAGAAAATTTTGGATGAGCGCGGCGAACGGGTCAGCAGCATCGTGATCATGGGTTCGGGTGAACCTTTTGAAAACTATGAAGCAACGATGACGTTCTTGCGGATTATGATTCACGAAAAAGGTCTGAACATTGGTCAGCGCCATATCACTGTGTCTACAAGTGGAATCGTGCCAAACATCTACAAGTTTGCAGATGAAGACACGCAAATCAATCTTGCCATTTCGATTCACGCACCGAATGACGCCCTGCGTTCGAAACTAATGCCGGTGAACCGTCGATTCCCATTTGATGATGTGATGGAGTCTCTCCGCTATTATCTGGCTAAGACAGGCAGAAGAATTACGTTTGAGTACGCATTGATCGGCGGTGTTAATGACCAGCCAGAGCATGCGGCTGAACTGGCAAGTGTGCTCAAAAACATGTTATGCCATGTCAACCTGATCCCGGTTAACCATGTGCCTGAGCGCAAATATGTTAGAACATCAAGAAGTGATATTTTTAACTTCCAGAGAATTCTCTCGGAACAGGGAGTGAATGTAACGATTCGCCGTGAACAGGGACATGATATTGCTGCCGCTTGCGGCCAGCTTCGTGCAAAGCATATGGAGTTGAGGTGAGAGCGTTTTGATCAAAACAGTTCATGTGAGCCATATCGGACGAGTACGTTCGGTGAATGAAGATTCAGCCTGGATTCGGAATCTGGATACAGGATATATTCTGGGAATCGTTGCGGACGGCATGGGTGGACATCTTGCAGGAGATACGGCAAGCCGCCTTGCAGTGGAAACGCTGGTACAGGATCTGGCAACACTTGAGCCAGGTTTGTCCCATGCATCCCTGTCAGCTGCGCTTAGCGATGCGATTCTTCATGCGAATGAAGTCATATTCCGCACCGCATCTACGGACGATAAGTATCATAATATGGGGACGACAGTTGTCGCCGCTCTGTTAAATGATGCGGAAGGTGTGATTGGGCATATCGGAGACAGCCGTGCATACAAAATTGCAGGCAAGGAAGTATTTCAGCTGACCGAAGACCACACACTGGTGAATGAATTGTACAAAAATGGTCAGATTAGCAAGGAGGACGTGTCTCATCATCCACGTCGCAATGTGCTTACCCGTGCACTTGGCACAGATGCTGAAGTGAAGGTGGATATGGACGCTGTGCGATTGGACGAAGGGGAAGTACTGCTTCTCTGCAGTGACGGACTCAGTAACCTGGTCAGCAATGAGCAGATTATTCAGGTTGCAGGTAATCTTGAACTTCCATTGGAAGATCGTGCAGATCGACTGCTACAGCTGGCATTGCTTGCTGGAGGAGACGATAATATCACTCTCGCTTTATTTGAACCTCAGCAGCAAGACGCCCTACAAGCGGAAACGGGGTGTGAGTCATGATTGGGCACCAGCTAGGCGGACGCTATGAAGTCATTGAGCGTGTCGGTGGTGGCGGCATGGCTCTGGTTTACAAAGCTCAAGATTTGCTCTTAAACCGAAATGTAGCAATTAAAGTACTCAGACAACAGTTTGTTCATGATGAAGAGTTTATCCGCCGTTTTCGGAGAGAGGCACAATCAGCGGCATCGTTGTCTCATCCGAATGTAGTCAGCATCTATGATGTGGGTCAGGAAGATGACGTTCATTATATTGTTATGGAATACGTTGAAGGCAAAAATTTAAATGAAATTATTAAGGAACGTGCGCCTTTGCAGGTCGACGAAGCGGTGCACATTGCTTCCCAGATCGCGGATGCACTGGATCACGCGCATCATAATCAGATTATTCACCGGGACATTAAACCGCATAACATATTAATTGGCCGGAATGGCCGTGTAAAAGTAACGGATTTCGGGATCGCTCGTGCTGTTACCTCTACAACGATCACGCAGACTGGCTCTGTTGTGGGTTCAGTGCATTATTTCTCGCCAGAGCATGCCAAGGGTATTGTGACTGGGGAGAAGTCGGACTTATATTCTCTTGGAATTGTACTCTATCAAATGCTTACAGGACAGCTTCCTTTTCTTGGGGAAAGTCCGATTAGTGTAGCCTTGAAACATCTGCAGGAAGAGTTTGATGAACCGCGCAAATTCAATCCGCTCATTCCGCAAAGTGTGGAAAACGTCATTCTGAAATCCATGCGTAAAAATCCGCAGGAGCGATATCAGTCGGCCAAAGAAATGCAGCATGATCTGGAAACATGTCTTATGCCAGAGCGCCGCAATGAGTCCAAGGTGGATTTTCCGGATGAGGATGATATCGATCAGACCCGGGTAATGCCGGCCATCAAACCGGAGCCTCGTGGAATGAAGTCTACTGGAGCGGTGCCTGTGATGGAAACAGATCAGGAACAAAGCGCAGGTAAACCGAAGCAGAAAAACTGGAAAAAACCAACGCTCATTATATCCTTGACTGTTCTTCTTCTGGTCGCCATGGTTGGGGTGGTATGGTATGTCAAAGGAATGCTTGTTGTACCTGAGGTAACGGTGCCTAACGTAGTCAATCAGACAGAAGAAAAAGCCCGCCAAATGCTGGAGGAACAGGGCTTGGTGGTGAGCAACGAAGTCATTCGACAGTACAAAGAAAATGTAGATCCAGGCATTGTCTTTGATCAGAGCAGGAATGAAGGCGATGTGGTCAAAAAAGGCACTGAAGTTCAGCTAAGTGTTGGTATGGAAAAAACAAAAGAAAAAATGATTGATGTTAAAGATATTCCATATACAGAGGCGGTCAAAAAATTGACAGCGCTCGGTCTTAAGGAAGACCAAATCAAGCGTAAGGACGAATTCTCCAATGACGTGAATTCCGGTTCTGTCATTGCTCAAACGCCTGGTGTAAATGAAGAATTTGATCCTGAAACTGTTGAGATTGAGTTAACCGTAAGCAAGGGAACTGAAACGGTTAAAATGCCTGATCTTAAAAACCATACCCGCAGTGAAGCAGAGCAAATGCTGAAAGAAAAAGGACTTGTGCTCGGACAGGTACAGGAAGAGTCCAGTTATACGGTTGAACAGGGCAAAGTAACCCAGCAATGGCCTGTGGAAGCGGGGACGGATGTTAGCCCTGGCGACAAAATTACAATCTTTATCAGCACAGGTTATCCGGATCAGGCATTGGAGTATCCGTTTAACATCAACGTATCACCCAAAGAAGTGGGCAAAAACAGTAAAATCAGGATTACCTATGAAGATGCACGCGGCAAAAATCAGGAGTGGGGCACACGTACGATCAATTCTGCTCAAGTGTTGACGATACCGCTTGTGCTTGCACCAAATGAAAACGGTGCGGTGTCTGTTTATCGTGATGGAAAATTCCTGGATACGTATGTTGTATCTTATAGTGAAGCGAAGAACGGTACGGTTAACGTACCTTCCATTGATCCGGAGCAGAGCACACAAGCTCCACCAGCGAACACCCCTGATCCGGGGAATGGTGACAATGGCAATGGTGATGGTAATGTGGACAATGGCGGGGAAACGGACCCTGGCTCTACTCCCGTTGAGGGGGAAGGAGATAATCAGGAAGGTGACACCTCGGCCATGAAGACGGATAATGGTCCGGGCAAGCATAAAGAGGATAAGAAAAAAGGAGTTATCAACGCATCAGGCCGTCCATAAGGACGGCTTATGCTGGCGTAAGGAAAGAATATAATTTAATCTGAAGGAGGGCGACGGAGCTGTGCCAGAAGGTATCATCGTTAAAGCATTAAGTGGTTACTACTATGTCATGCCAGTGGAAGACAACGGGGTTCCTTCGGTTGAAGGTTCCGCCGTTCAATGCAGAGCCAGAGGCATTTTTCGGAAAAGAGGTACTTCTCCGCTTGTTGGCGATCGTGTGAGTTACATGCTCACGGAGAATGGAGAAGGAACCGTTGATGAGATCCACAAGCGAGAGACCGAGTTAATTCGTCCGCCGGTGGCAAACGTAAGCTTGGCTGTTCTGCTGTTTTCGGTCAAAGAGCCTGATATGAATCTGAATCTGCTGGATAAGTTTCTCGTGCACATCGAGCAGGCTGGACTTGATGCCCTTATCGTGCTGACGAAACAGGATCTGATTGATCCAGAAGCTGAGGACCGTGACATCGTGGCTGAAGTGAAGGCGATGTATGAGCAGATTGGTTATGAGGTAATATCGACCAGTTCTCGAACTGGAGAAGGCAGTGAGTTGCTCAGAGAACGCCTCGCGGGCAAGATCAGCGTATTCTCTGGTCAATCCGGTGTTGGCAAGTCTTCCATGCTAAACGCACTGATGCCAGGACTTACCCTGGAGACGAGTGCAATCAGCATGCGTCTTGGGCGCGGGAAACATACAACCAGACATGTGGAACTCATTCCACTCGATAATGGCGGATTTGTCGCGGATACACCAGGATTCAGCCAGCTGGACTTTTTGGAGATTGGCGTGGAGGAATTATCCACTTGCTTCCGTGAGTTTGCCCAGTTTGCTGACCAGTGCAAGTTCCGTGGATGTACGCATACGCATGAACCAGGCTGCAAGGTGCTGGCGGCCAAGGAGGAAGGTCTGATCTCTGAAAGTCGATATCAGCATTATGAGCAGTTTCTGACTGAAATGAAAGATAAAAAGCGGAGGTATTAATATGATTAAAATTGCCCCATCGATATTATCAGCTGACTTTGCCAAGCTGGGTGCAGAGGTTGCCGAAGCACAAGCGGCAGGTGGAGATTGGATTCATGTTGACGTTATGGACGGGCACTTCGTCCCTAATATTACACTCGGTCCTGCTATTGTAAAGGCCATTGCACCTCATACAACGCTGCCGCTTGACGTTCATCTGATGATTGAGAATCCGGAACGGTACGTGGAAGAGTTCGCTAAAGCCGGCGCAGCGGTGATTACAGTTCATGCTGAGGCGTGCGTGCATCTGCACCGTGTCATTCATCTCATTAAAGAGCAGGGAATTATGGCCGGGGTTGCTCTTAATCCTGGCACTCCAGCAAGTGCCATTCAGGAAGTATTGGATGATGTAGATATGGTTCTTGTCATGACTGTGAATCCTGGTTTTGGCGGACAAGCATTTATTTCCGGTACGATGAACAAAATCAGGCAAATTCGCACATGGCTGAACGAGAGAGGGCGTCATGACGTACATATCGAGGTAGACGGCGGTATTGCTGCAGATACAGCTCCACTCGTTGTGGAAGCAGGCGCCGACGTTCTGGTCGCGGGCAGTGCTGTATTCGGACGAGAAGACCGCGCCGCTGCAATTGCCGAGATTCGTAGCAGTTACGAGGGTTAATTCATGACTTTCAAAGAGACGTTGCTGACAATGGCGGGGAGCATGATTACGGGCCTGGTGCTTGCACTGTTTTCAGTTCTCCAGGCTCCATTCAATGCGCTCACGTCGTTAATTGGGGTTGCTGTAGTTATCATGTATTTCCGAAAGTTTGATCGGAAGGGACATCGGATTACTTTTGTCATTTTCAGCATACTGTATTATCTCATGAGTGTTTTTATGATCGCTGTTTATCAGTACATCCCTACTCAAACGTAAATGGGCTGATCTCAGGCTTGTCATTGTGGAATAGGGACAGCAGGTTCCGCATAAATATGGTTACATGAGCAGGTTTCTCATGTAGCCTTTTTTGTCGTGTTTGGGTGAAAAAGGCCTGAAGCATAGGATACGGCGGATGCATGAGCATGATGGGGAGGGTGAAGTATGAAATTTTACACATTCAAACTGCCGAAGTTTTTGGGAGGGTTTGTAAAGGCGATCCTGAATACGTTTCAAAAGAACTGATCTGATTAACAGCACAGTTAGTCGAATACCGCCGTTTTGGCTCCACGCTCATCTGGAGAACCAGATCTGTATGATGTGCCATGCGGCGGCCATTCCTGTGTGTGGGACATGTGCTTTTTTTGAACACCAAAAAAGCACCTGCAAGGAACAAGGTGCTTTTTGCTTACCCGATTTATAGTAGCTTTGCGTGATTATACGCGAGTCACTTTACCGGCTTTCAGTGCACGGGTGCTTACGTATACACGTTTTGGTTTGCCGTTCACGAGAATACGAACCTTCTGAACGTTTACGCCCCAAGAACGACGGTTACGGTTGTTAGCGTGGGATACGTGGTTACCGGTGCCCGGTTTCTTACCTGTCACATAACATTTGCGAGACATAGATTACACCTCCTATCCTAAAATAACCAGTGCCTTTGGGAGAGACAAACGTCATTCCATAAGGACTTAATTGTTCTTTCCTGATCCTAAAGACCAGGCTTCAGTAGCTAATGGGTTGTTCAAGCCGGCGTGGCCGGATCATTTCCATTACTTAACCTGCATAAAACAATACTTAAATATAATATCATAATCAAAAAAGCTTCGTCAACTGATCCAAAAACTTTATTTATTTCTCTTGTCTAATATAGTACAATGTTGAATAGTCCATAGTACAGCCATGAACAGGCTGTTGCCGCGGGAAGCCGGAGAAAAAACCGTACGTAGAGGTTGGAGGTTTGCTTTTTTGGCAACGCTGTGAGATGCGGCATTCCATCATTGGCACCAGTCTCCATGCGGCATTCATGTCGGCTTCTGATACCGGTGCATATCCCTATGCCCTCACAACGGGTTGCAGAGAATGCAGGAATTGGTAGCCCGGCCGCCCAGACCGTTAATCCGGCTGACATGTTGTATTGTATGCCTGTGCCGGACAAGGTATGGACGAAGAATAACGCAGCCGCGTTAGCGCATGAACAGACCAAATTGATTCTTGGTGCAAGTTGTTCGTGTATCAAGCTAGGAAGGGGAATTCTCACTTGAGTATACGTTCTTTAAATGGAACAGATTTCACCGCAATGGTTCTCGCCGGAGCGGAACAACTAGGGCAGCACGCAGAACATGTCAATTCCCTGAATGTTTTCCCTGTGCCGGATGGTGACACGGGAACAAATATGAATTTGACAATGACTGCTGGTGTTGCAGAGATCAAAAGAAAGAGTTCTGCTTCCATCGGAGAAGCTGCTGCAATATTATCCAAGGGCTTGCTTATGGGTGCGCGCGGAAATTCAGGGGTTATTTTATCCCAGTTGTTCCGTGGATTCAGCCGTTCAGCAGCTCCTTATGAAGAATTGAATACGATTCAATTCGCAGCCGCCCTGCAAAATGGTGTTGACGCAGCATACAAAGCTGTAGTTAAACCTGTGGAGGGAACCATTCTTACCGTAGCGAAAGAAGCGGCTAAACATGCCAGCTACTATGCAAGACGGACGAATGATATCACTGAATTAATGAATGAAGTTCTATTAAAAGCAAAAGAAGCACTGGCGATGACTCCAGAGATGCTGCCTGTTTTAAAGCAGGTTGGTGTGGTGGATTCGGGTGGTCAGGGTCTTGTATATATTTACGAAGGATTTATGGAAGTGCTATTGAAAACGGACGGTAGTTCACTTGTCTCCATGCAAAAGGAGTCTGCTTCTTCAGTAGCGGCAACGGTGAAAACGCCTGCAATAGAACCAGTTGCAACGAAGGCAGCACAGGTAATTACGCCTGAGATGCCCTTATCAGCTCAGGCCAGATTGGAAACAGAAGATATTGAATTCCTGTACGACATGGAGTTTTTCATCAATCGTGAGCTTGGCGAGAATGCAGGAGCAGCATTTGATGAAGAGTTGTTCCGGAAAGCGTTGTCAAAAAATGGAGATTCGATCATCATCATTGCAGACGATGAAGTGATCAAGGTTCATGTGCATTCCAAGACACCTGGTGATGTATTGAATCTGGCTTTGAAATATGGAGAGATTACACAAATTCATATTCTGAATATGCGTGAACAGCACCGGGACCTGCTGAGCGCGGGCATGGATATCGCAGCTTCACCTGATCTCTTTGCTGAAATTCCGCAAGAGAAGACAAGCACATTGGAAGAAGCGGTGCTTCCGGCTGATGAAATGGCACCTTATGGCTTTATTGCGGTTTCTTCCGGTGACGGCATTGCGGAAATTTTCAAAAGTCTGGGTGTAGATGTGGTGATGTCTGGTGGTCAGACGATGAACCCAAGCACAGAAGATTTTGTAAAAGCCGTTCGTTCGATTGCGGCGGATCAAATCTTTATTTTGCCGAATAACTCCAACATCGTGCTTGCAGCAGAACAGGCTCGTGAATTGCTGGAGAATGAGCGCCGGATTACGGTTATTCCAAGCAAGACCATTCCACAAGGGATGGCAGCGGCATTTGCTTTCCAGGAGGATGAGTCTGCAGAAACGAATCGTGAACAGATGCTGGAAGCCATTAGCCGGGTGCAGTCTGGACAAGTGACACATGCCGTTCGGGATACACAGTATGATGAACTGGATATCAAAGCGGGTAATTATATCGGTATTTATAACTCCAAAATTGTTGCGACAGATGAGAGCATGCTTCATGCTTGTGAGGGTCTGCTTGGACAGATGATGGAGAGCGGCGATGAAGTGGTAACGGTTCTTGAAGGAGAAGAGGCTGACGCTGAAATTACGGCTTCTCTTGTATCCTGGTTGGAAGAACAGTATCCTGATGCTGAAGTCGAGGTACATCAGGGAGGACAGCCGGTTTACTATTATCTGTTCTCGGTAGAGTCCTAATTGCGGTTGTTTCACAAGCCAATCACTATCGATTCTAGACGCTGAACGAATGACTTGTTAAACAAGCACGATAGCACTTGATGTGAAGAGGAGGAGAGCCTGTGAGCCACAAGGTTGCGATTGTAACGGACAGTACGGCGGATATTCCTGAGGAACTGGTTCGTAAATACGGTATACATGTGGTTCCCTTGCGTGTGTTGTTCGGGGAAGAAAACTATGCGGATGGAGTGGAGCTGACGTCGGAGCAGTTTTACGACAAGTTAAGGCAGAGCGCAGTCCTGCCTACCACTTCACAGCCTTCTCCTACCGATTTTATGAACGTGTACCAGCGTTTGCTGGACGAAAACCCGGACAGACCTATCGTATCTATACACTTGTCTTCAGGCATGAGTGGTACGTATCAATCGGCGATGCTCGGCAAGTCGCTTCTGGAACGCGAAGCCGATCTTACGGTCATTGATTCAAAATCGGCTTCCTACGGGTATGGTTTAATGGTTGTGCATGCTGCCGAGCTTGCAG
Organism: Paenibacillus amylolyticus; assembly: GCF_003719335.1. Lineage (GTDB taxonomy): Bacteria > Bacillota > Bacilli > Paenibacillales > Paenibacillaceae > Paenibacillus > Paenibacillus amylolyticus_D. The sequence continues at coordinate 235,137 of NZ_RIAS01000001.1, read as the reverse complement.
AACAAGGCAAGTCTGTAGCGGAGATTGCAGCTGCCGCTCAGGCGATGCAGCAGTCCCGCAAGCTGTTTTTTCTGGTGGATACGCTGGAGTATTTGCAGAAAGGCGGACGGATTGGCAAGGCCTCAGCGATCTTGGGAACGCTGCTAAACATCAAACCGATCCTATCTATCGATGAAGAAGGCGTAATCTACGCCGTAGAGAAAGTCAGAGGTCATAAAAAGGCCATGGCACGTATTATTGAACTGTTTCAGAAGGATCTGGCTGGGAAGCGAGTCAACCTGGCTGTAGGTCATACGGCCGATCCCGCGTCAGCAGTGGCTTGTGCGGAACAGTTGCGAGGTCATTTTACACTGAATGAAGTGATTTATACGAATATCGGTGCCGTTATCGGTAGTCATGTCGGACCCGGTGTTATTGCTATCTTTATGTGGCCTGTTCCGGAATGAGGGATTAGATATGAATTTGGAAGAAATATCAGTCAAGCAAATTAACGGCGTGAGTGCTCTCAAAGAGGGAGAGCTTCACGCCTTTGGCATCTCTAGTGTGAAAGACTTGCTGGAGTATTATCCGTTTCGTTATGAAGATTATCGTCTGCGTTCGCTTAGCGAGGTGAAGGACGGAGACAAAATCACGGTGCAAGGTCAGGTTATGGGTGTTCCAGTGTTGCAACGTTACGGCAAAAAGTCTCGTCTGACTTGCAAGATTATGACGGAAGAGTGGATGATTACGGCAACGTGGTTTAACCGCCATTTTCTCAAAGACCAGCTTACGCCCAACCGGGAAATTGTGCTTACAGGGAAATGGGAACAAAAGCGTATGCAGCTTACCGTATCTGATTCGGAATTTCCGGATAAAGGGGATGGACGTTCAGGTACACTGCAGCCTGTCTATTCCGTCACGGGTAAGGTCACGCAGCAGTGGATGCGTAAGACGATTAATCAGGGATTAGTTCAGTACGGTGAGATGATCCCCGAGATTTTGCCACAAGCATTGATTAAAAAATATAATCTGATGCCACGCAAGCAGGCTATTGCGGGCATTCATCGTCCGCAAGACAATCAGGAAGGTCAGCGGGCCAGACAGCGCATGGTCTATGAGGAGTTGTTTTTGTTCCAACTTAAAATGCAGGCGTTTCGTGCGTTAAATCGAAACCGAATGGATGGCATGGTACATACGACGGACAATACGACGATTCGAGAGTTTGTACGTAGCCTGCCGTTTGAGTTGACGGATGCGCAGAAGAAGGTGGAACTTGAAATATTACATGACATGCGTTCACCCTATGCGATGAATCGATTGCTGCAAGGTGACGTAGGTTCTGGTAAAACGGTGATTGCAGCCATTGCACTTTATACGACGGTGCGCTCCGGTTTTCAAGGAGCACTTATGGTGCCGACTGAGATTCTGGCAGAGCAGCATATGCGCTCTTTGCAGAAGCTGTTTGAGCCTTTTGGCGTGACGGTGGGTCTGCTAACGGGCAGTGTAAACGGGCGCAAACGTAAGGACTTGATCGCCTCATTGCAGATGGGGATGCTGGATATTGTTGTGGGTACACACGCCCTGATTCAGGAAGATGTTTTTTTCCGGGAGCTGGGCCTTGTGGTTACGGACGAGCAGCATCGCTTCGGGGTGAATCAGCGCAGCGTTTTGAGACGTAAAGGCTATAATCCTGACGTATTAACGATGACCGCTACGCCGATTCCCCGGACACTTGCGATTACGGCTTTTGGTGATATCGAGGTATCGACGATATCGGAGCGGCCGAAGGGACGGATTCCGATATCCACGTATTGGGTGAAGCATGACATGATGGAGCGAGTGCTTGGTTTTATTTCGAGAGAGGTAGACCAGGGGCGTCAGGCTTATCTGATTTGCCCGCTGATCGAAGAGTCGGAAAAGCTGGATGTGCAGAATGCGATTGATTTGCATGTGCAGATGCAGCAAAATTTCCCGAAATACAAAGTAGGACTGCTCCATGGGCGAATGACGGCTGCGGAAAAAGAAGAAATGATGCGCGAATTCTACAGCAATGACATTCAGTTGCTGGTGTCTACCACGGTTGTAGAAGTGGGGGTCGATGTGCCTAACGCCACACTGATGGTGATTATGGACGCAGACCGTTTTGGTTTGTCCCAGCTGCATCAGCTCCGGGGTCGCGTTGGACGTGGTGCGCATGCATCCTATTGTGTACTGATCGCTGATCCTAAGACAGAGGTTGGGCAGGAACGGATGAAGGTCATGACCGAAACCGAGGATGGATTCGAGGTATCACGGCGTGATTTGGATCTCCGGGGGCCGGGTGATTTCTTTGGCACCAAACAGAGCGGATTGCCTGAATTCCGACTGGCCGATATGGTGGCGGATTTTGCTGTACTGGAGCAGGCGCGGGATGATGTATCCGCACTGATTGCGGATGCTACGTTCTGGACTTCAGTTGACTATACACCACTACGTGATTTTCTTCAGCAACAGCAGGTGTTCAAGGGCGATCTGATAGATTAAGCGCTGGATGTGGAATGTGGACAAGCAGTTTGGAAGCGTAAGGTTGCGTAATTGAGATACGTGGCCTGAATGCGTAATGAGATGAGTAACCTGAAATCATAACGTGATATCGTAAAGTGAAGCGTAAAGTAAATGCTAAACCTGAATGTGTTACTTCAAAGCTTAATTTAGATGTACTAGATTTGTTTGAAAGCATGTTTTGTAAAAAGTGACAAGTGACCAAGCCCTCCCGACATATGAATAAGAAGTGAGTTCATTTTTTGGGAGGTGCTGTACGTTTTGGGTTACCAACAATATGGAATCAGTCCGCAGCTGGTCGAGCGGATCAAACTAAAGATGAAAAATCCTGCGGTCAAAGAGCGGATTAAAAAGCTGATTGATGGCGTGACCAAGGCAGATTTGCAGGATAAGGCGAAGGTCCGCAGGCTGATCAAATCGTCGGCAGTCATTATGAATGAGAACTTCTCACCTGCACAGGAAGAGCAGTTTGTCAATTTTGTCATCGCGCAGAAGATTGATCCGAACAATACGTTCCATTTGATTAAGCTGTGGGGCATGTTCAGGTAAAGTTGAATGTGATGGTGTTACTTCAAAAAAGACGGGGGTTTACATGGGGCATTCCGAGTGCAGTACCATCTTCCGAGTGCTGTTATCCCCGAATTTTTTGTGAATTACCCTCTATAAGGGTGAAATCCGGTGATAAAGGCGAACGCTCCACTTCTTTAGGCTATTTCTGTCCTCTCGGTTAATGTGTAAACGAACATTCTTTTGAAAGGCTACTTTACATTCAAGTGGAATGGTCATGTAAAGAGTAATGTAAAGAAGGGTGTTTCATCAGTCATGTGTGACTTGATGAAATGCCTTTTTTTGAATTTTGACAGAGGGTAACCTTTGCTTTCCTCCAATTGGAAAGGGAGACTGCAACATCAAGTAAAGTAGACATAACGTCACAGTACCTGATGCGAGATGTGTGACGGTTATCGGGCTCTGTTATTTTTAGATAGAATGTGGAGGAAGTTAGATTGGAAATGTTTAAGATGCTGAGAGGGCACAAGGGAGCTTGGTTTTTCTAACGATCACCAGAGACGCTATTTAGGGTATATCACACCTTTTCATTTTCTAACGATCACAGGAGAGCTTATTTGAGTCGTATGCGCTAAAATGCACTTGTTTCTTCTGTTTTTCCTACAATAAGCTCTCTGGTGATCGTTACAATTTCAGAAGACTCTATTTAGCCCAAATAAGCTTATCTGAGATCGTTAGAATTTGGAGTGGTTCTAACTTTGTACTGTTTCCGGAATTCCTCGGGTGTCAGTCCGGTCACTTTTTTGAATACGCGGAAGAAGTATTTTGGATTATCGTAACCGAGCTGCTTGGCAATACGATAGACTTTATCCTCGGTCAAGGTTAAGGCGCGCTTTGCTTGCTCGATACGCAGGCGGTTAACGTAATCTGTGAAGTTCTCGCCGTGTTTTTCTTTAAACAGATAGCTGAGATAGCTTGGATTGAGGTAAAAAAGGGAGGAGACCCATTCCAGCGTTAAATTTTTGGCATAATGAATATCGATATATTTCCTGACGTTGTCGATAACCTGATCGGATCGATAAGGATTATATTCTTGAAGCAGTAGTGCTGTCCCTGTCAACACCTTGTCCATATACTGACGAATGGATTCCATATCAAATGAAATGTCAAGCACGGCTTCGAGACTGGAGGAAGCATTTCCGTTGCCGCTGCTACCGCTTTGCAAATAATGTTGCAACAATCGTTTCGTTTCAGCCACGATGTCCCGGCATTGCTCTTTCAAGTGTGCAAGTAATGCATCAGGCTGCTGGAGAAAGAAAGCAAAGAAATCAGCGATTAACTCCTGAACTTTGGATACACTACCGCTTTCAATGGAAAACAGCAATTCATGCGACCGGTTCCAGCGCAAGGAAGACAACGTGCTGTTCTCCTCTGTATAGGTGTAACACTTACCGAAATCGGTAATGGAACGTTGATCGAGAGCCAGAATGCTTTGATGGTGAGCATCACGAATACGACTTACATTGGATAGAGGAAGACTGATTCCGATACAACATTCGGTTGTTGTTGTTTCTGCAAGGATACGCTCCGTATATAGGACGGCATGTTTCTGCAGTTCAGTAACTGTGCCAGCCTGATTATACATCATCAGAAAAACAAGTTGTTCTGATTGGGGATGCGGGATATAGAGACTTTGCGGAAAAGAAGGAAGATGCTCTACGATGCAGGGTTTAGGACTATAGATCATCATAAACAGGAGTAGCTCGGCTTCCAGAAGGACCGCGAATTCGCGGGAACGGAATACAGGGCGCTTCGCGGGCAGATGTGGACTCAGCACAACATGGAGAAAAGTTTGCTGGTCAGCATCGATTTTCATTTGTTCTGTCTCTACAGTCAGTTGAACAACCTCTTGTTTCAGCGAGCGCTCCTGTTCAAGTGTTAGAATCGCTTGTTGCAAGGCACGTTGAACTTCGTCCCGGCTAAATGGTTTAAGCAGGTAGTTGACTACCTTGGCCGAGATGGCCTCCTGCATATAATCAAAATCAGTATGGCCACTAATCACAATCAGTTTGATATGAGGAAAACGCTGACTCACCGTTCGAATCAACCATTGCCCATCCATCTCGGGCATACGCATATCGGTGAAGACAATATCAGGACTAGAGGATTCGATCAATTCCAATGCATCGGCTCCATTGTCAGCTTCACCAAGCAGCGTCAACTTATGCTCCGATGCCTCCAGTTTTTTTAACAGACCTTTACGAATCAAATGTTCGTCATCCACAACGATAAACGTATACATAGCGTTCACCTCTACTCTCAAAGACTTGGAATCTCTACGATAATTCGGGTTCCTCGATCAACCTCACTGTGAAAAGTCAACCCGTACCCGTCTCCATAATACAGAACAATTCGTGAATGTACGTTTTTGATGCCAATGCTCTGCTTGAGCCTTTGACCGACAGAAATGAATTCCGGCGGCTGTGATAGCATCTGCCTCAGCTCATCTGCCTGTTCGGGTGGAATGCCTACGCCGTCATCGCATACTTCAAAGATGATTCGTTCATCTTGAACTTTGCCGGTAATCAAAATTGTGCCGTTGCCACGTTTGTTCTCCAGGCCGTGATAAATTGCATTTTCCACGAGCGGTTGCAACAGCAGTTTCAACATATAGCGGTTTTGGATCTTAGGCTCTACGTAAAGCTCAAAGTTGATTTTATCACCATACCTGATTTGCTGGATGGCCATATAATTTTCAACATGTTGCAGCTCTTCGTTGATGGTGACGCGCTCACTATCTGTTTTGATGCTGTAGCGGAACATATCGCCGAGTGACTTGGTCATAACGACAATGCTTTCGACCTCTTCAATCTCTGCAATACTGTTGATTGACTCCAGAGTATTGTATAAGAAGTGAGAATTGATCTGTGCTTCGAGTGCTTTCATCTGTGAATCGAGTGTCAGGATTTTATTTTGATAGCTCTCTCGAATATGGGTATCAATATCCTTCATCATTTTATTGAATTCATGATAGAGGATTCCGATTTCATCCACATGTTTGCTTTTTTGCGGTCTGATTTTCACAAACTGATGTGATTTGGTCTTACGCATCATTTTGGTTAATTCAATGATTGGCTTGGTAATCAGATTGGACAAGAAAAAGGATAATAGCAGAAAGATGAGAGCACAGCTTACAGCAACATACAAAAATAGCTTTTGTGAGATGTTGTACTGCTCGTAGAGTCGTTCAAGAGAAATGTTGGCAATCACATTCCAGTTATGTCCAGGCACCTTTTGCATAACGGTCATGATCTTATCCTGAATAGTTTTATACTGTGAGCTACTGTTCACTTGCTCCATTGCCGCATTAAAGCTGGCAGGAAGCGGGTGGCCGATCTGATCTCTTTCCGTGGAGTAGAGTATTTTTCCCTGATCGTCAGCCAAGTACAGGTTGGATAGACTAGGCGCAGGATTGCGTTTCAGTCCATCAAAAATGTTCATACCGCAATCCAGCATGAATACGCCGAGAAACTCATGATTGTTCGGATCGTAAAGGGCTCTGGAGAAACTGATCGACTGCTTAGCATTTATAATATAAGGTTTAACGCCCACCTCACCAACATATAAATCGCCTTTGCGCTGAATGGTGTCGAGATACCATTGATCCTGAAGAGCAACGTAGTCTAAACGCAGATCTGTGCCACTGCTTCCATAACTAATCCATTTTCCATCCGGTGTGAAGAGATACAGACCATTAATGTAATTGTATCCGAGCAAAATGTTTTCAAAGATCAGCTTGAGCTTGCTGCGTATCATAAAAATTTCGTACTGATCATTCGTATTTTTAAGCTTCGTTAATTCATCACTAACCGTGCTGTAAGCGGTTGCATTAGAAGACTGCTGAAGAAGAGTGACCGAAATTCGATCAATATTTTGCAAAATCTCTTCCATGCTCTTGACCGAATTGCCAATCGTTGTGGATGTGATCAGTGAAGTCTGCTCATTCACCAGCTTCGTATAACTTCGATAGGAACTCAGGGATACAACGATAATAGGTATGATCGACACAAGAACGAGGATCAGAAATAGTTTAGTTTTGATGTTGAACAGAATCATACGTGCTCCCCCTGCGAATGTCAATTCTAAAAATAGTGCACCACACAAGCTAAAGTAAATGTACTGATGAAGGCCGTATGATGAAAATGTGCACAAAGCAAGAATAAACATGAATCGGGGGAATGACAAGATGAAAAATAGAAAACAACTGTGGCCTTTGACTTTAGTGCTGCTAATGACGTTCCTTAGCGCATGTAGTTCTGCAAGTCAGGAACAGGGAAGTTCCGACAGTAGTGGGGGAGCGAATGATTCTGCCAAACCGATAACCTTGACGATGATGCTCTCAGGAAACAAGGCGTCGGAAGGGGAGGACTTCGAACTCGAAACGTTGCCTCGTTTAGTCAAAGAAAAGTTCCCAGACATCACGCTTGAGGTTCAGAAGCTTCCTGATGACCAGTACAATACCTCGGTACGAACGAAACTGGCAGCTGGACAGGGACCGGATATTTTCTGGATTTTTCCGAAAAATTCAGCAGGTGGAGTCGTTGATTTTGCCAAAGCCGGGTTTGCCGCTGATTTGTCTGATTTGAAGTTCTGGGATAACATCACTCAAGGTGCGAAGGATGATATGTCTATAGACGGCAAGCCCTACGGCGTATCGGGTGGTATTGCATTTCTGGGGGCTTATTACAATAAGGAACTGCTACAACAGGTCGGTTACTCCGAATTTCCGAAAGACTGGCCTTCCTTTCTTGAATTGTGCCAGAAGCTGAAAGAGGCAGGAATTACACCGATTGCTATGGGAGATAAAGATCCTTGGGTGATCCAATTTGGAATGTACCAGATCGCCGCAAATACGGTATACCCGGATGATATGGACTTTGATGTAAAGCTGCAAAAAGGTGAGAAATCATTGACTGATCCAAAGTGGGTTGAAACGATCTCAAGGTATAAAGAGCTGTACGACAAAGGTTACGTGGTGAAAAACTCACTGGGTATTGGCAGTGCACAATCTGCGCAGCTGTTCATTGATGGCAAAGCAGCGATGACATTGACCGGCACATGGGATTACGCTTCCATGACATCCAAAGGTGCAGCCGATTTCACTCGCGGATTCTCTTCCCTTCCAGGCAATGATTCTGGCAAACCAGTATATGTATCTGCTGCAACATCGGCAGGTTATGCACTCAATGCGAAATCAGCCAATCTGGATGCAGCGAAGCAAGTGCTGAATTATCTGTTTGACGGACAGTCAGAATTATTCAAAGCTTTTGTGGCTTCCAACAGTTCCATCAGTGTGTACAAGGGAGTGACATTAGAGAAGGAATTGTTCAAGGAAGTGAATGACAACTATCAGCAAACAGGCAACTCCGTATATTTTAGCAATCAGATGTGGCCTGCGGGAGTATCGGATGTCATGCAAGCCAAATTCGCAGAAGTTATCGCTGGACAAAAGACAACACCTGAAGAGGTCGCGGCTGCGATGGAAAGAAAATTTAGAGAGCTGTGGAAAAACTAGAATTAAACGATCTGTCTGTTGCCAGGGAAGGGCATTTCAGCTACTGCTCTGGCTTACAGTCTTCTAGGATTGGAGAGGATGGAGCAAGATGAACTCGACTGTCATGAAAAAGTCTATGTACTGGTTTGCTGTGCCTGCATTACTTTTTTACCTGACGTTCTGGATTTTCCCGATTCTGCGATTATTCCAGTACAGTATAACGGACTATAACGGATATGCTCAGGCGTATAGCTATATTGGATTGGACAATTACCAAGATTTGTTTCGCGGGGATGTTCTCGGCGTATCGTTGAAAAACACACTGATTTATACGTTTGTTACGGTTGTCGTGGGTAATCTAATTGGTTTGGCGATGGCCTTGCTATTAAATATGAAAATAAGAGGAACCGGAATCTACCGTTCTTTGGCTTATATTCCTACGTTATTCAGCGCAATCGTTGTGGGATTTCTCTGGAGTTACGTGTACATGCCGGATTACGGGCTGATCTCTTCTTTTTTGAATAAACTGGGTATTGCCAATGAACTGAATTTCCTCGGTGATTACTCAACAGCCTTGTATTCCATCATCTTTGTGGAAATCTGGAAAACCATCGGGACTACGATGATTATTTTCCTAGCCGGTCTGCAAACCGTTCCGAATGATCTGTTAGAAGCTGGTCGGATCGACGGATGTGGTCCTTGGCGGTTGTTGCGACATGTGAAAATACCTCTTCTGGCAACGGCTATTACCATTAATGTAACCCTTAGCTTGATCAATGGGCTTAAAGCGTTTGACTTTCCGTTTATCATGACCAATGGCGGTCCGGGTACAGCGACGAATACGTTAATCTTTTCGATCTATAAAATGGCATTTACCGAGCAGCTCTTTGGCAAGGCTTCTGCGCTTGGTGTCGTATCCTTTGCAGTAATTATCGTTATTACGGCAGTATTTGTACTGAAAATGAACAAGCGGGAGGTGTCGGCATGACTTCTCGTAAATGGATGGGAAAAGGGTTTACCCAGCTCGCTGTCATTCTGATTATGGCGCTGAATCTGATTCCACTGATCATTGCTTTTTCGACTTCACTGCGGGATCCGAAAGATAACACCAATCCGCTTGTCCTGTTTCAAGGTATGTCTCTGGCAAGTTATACAGCTGCCTTCGAGCGTATGCATTTTCTGGATGCCTTATGGAACAGCGTTGTGTTAACTGGAGTATCGGTCATCTTTGTTGTTCTGTTCGCGGCGATGGCTTCATATCCAATGGCTCGGCTGAAAACAAAGCTCAGCAAGTTTATGTATTTGTTTTTTCTGTCCGGGCTCGTGGTGCCTGCTCAGATGGTGTTGATCCCTATTGTACAGATGATTAATGCGCTTCATATTCCGACGAACCAGTATACTCCGATCTTTATGTTTATAACCTGCAGCTTGCCGTTTTCTACCTTTCTTTATACCGGATTTATTCGCAGTGGTGTACCTGAAGAGGTAGAAGAAGCTGCACATATGGATGGCGCCGGATTATTCCAGCGTTTCTGGACGGTTGTTTTTCCGCTGCTTATTCCAGTCACGGTGTCCGTTATTATTACGCAGGGAGTATGGATCTGGAACGATTACTTTTTTAATATGATTTTTATTTCCGGAGCCGGACAATCACCTTTACCTCTGGCGATGCTTGGATTTATGGGGGATCAGCAAAACCCGACACAATGGAATGTATTGTTCGCAGCTTGCTTTCTGTGTGCACTGCCGCTACTGCTGGTCTTTTTATTTTTACAAAAATACTTTGTTGGCGGTATGACGGTTGGTGCAGTTAAAGGTTAAGGAGGAGAACCTGGCATGAGTGAAAAGATTATAAGTGAACGCAGGATGGGTGAACATATCATAAACGCATCATGGATGGATCAAGCGCAACAATGGATTCCAAAGCTCCACGAGCAAACGGTATATCCGGAGCAGATCGTTCGTTCCATGTCAGATTCACAGGCATTTCAAGGTTGGCGGATGGAGACGATAGGCCCGGCTTCGGTTTTGTCTGAGCAAACGCTGCGCAAGGGAGACGAGATAACACTGGATTTTGGCCAGCATCTCGTTGGCTATGTAACGTTGTCACTACTGAATGTCCGAAGCAATGCAGATGCACCTTTGAGATTAAAATTAACATTTGGCGAGATGCCATGTGAGGTTGCGGAAGACTTTTCCACATATGAGGGTTGGCTTAGTCGTTCATGGTTGCAGGATGAGGTGTTTAATGTGGATGTGTTGCCGGGCACAGTTACGTTGAACCGTCGATATGCCTTTCGTTATCTGAAGATTGAAGTACTGGAAACATCGATTCGGTATGATATTCAAATCAAGGATATCTATTGTACAACGGTGACTTCCGCATCGATGGATGCTGTATCACCATTACCGGAAAATATCGATGAGGAACTGGCCCAGCTTGATCTAGTATCCATTCGTACTCTTCGGGATTGTATGCAAACGGTATTTGAGGATGGACCGAAGCGGGATCGAAGGTTGTGGATTGGCGATCTGCGTTTGCAAGCCTTGGTCAATTATGAGACATTTGGCTGTAATGATCTGGTGAAGCGCTGTTTATATCTATTTGCCGGAGCCAGGCTGGAAGGTGGGCAGGTAGGTGCGTGTCTGTACGAAAAACCGGAGCCTTATGTAGATGATATCTACTTGTATGACTATGCCCTATTTTTCATCACTACATTATGGGACTATTACGAGGCAACGAAGGATCGAGAGACACTGGAGGTGTTGTGGCCTGTTGCCAAAGAGCAGATCGACATTGCCTTGAAAAGGCTGGATGAACGCGGCATTGTGCAGGATGATGACACATGGTATTGCTTCCTCGATTGGCATGAGCAGTTGAACAAACAGGCAGGTGCGCAGGCGATACTGATCTATGGCATGAAAAGAGGGCAATGGATTGCCCGAGAACTGGGTCTGTCCGTGGAGGAGAAGCAAATTGAGCTGCAGGTTCAGCAGGCGGAGCAGGCTGCCCTTCAATATTTATGGGATGAGGAACAAGGTTTCTTCATTAGTGGTAAGGAGCGTCAGGTTTCGTGGGCATCGCAGGTCTGGATGATTCTTGCTGAAGTGATAGATGCAGACGCGGCGTGGCCATTGTTGCAACGACTGATGAAGCATAACGAAGCAATTCAAATGAACACGCCTTATATGATGCATCATTATGTGGAGTCGCTGCTACAGTGTGGACAAAAAGAAGAGGCTTTGGCGCAGATTCGCACATACTGGGGCGGCATGGTAAAGGATGGAGCAGATACGTTCTGGGAGCTATATAATCCCGACGACAAGACATATTCTCCGTATGGCAGTAATCTAATCAATAGTTATTGCCATGCCTGGAGTTGTACACCAAGTTATTTTATAAGACGAATTTTCACTTCAATTGTTAGCTGATCCAAATGCAGTAGAACGAGGTCAACCGGATTTTCGGTTGACCTCTTTGGCCTTACTGGATACGGGTGCACGCTCCGGGGCCATAGTTGCAAACCACATTGCGATGAATGTGGCGATGATTATTCCATTATGAGGAAGCTCTGCGAGTATGTAATCTTGTATGGCTAGTACCAGAATTGAAATACATAAAACGACCTGAAGTACTCGTCCTGTGGACCGTTCAGCATTGCTGGATCGTCTGAAGACCCATTTTAAGATATAGAATATAAGACTAAATAGCAGAAGCGAACCAAAGAGTAGAATGGCAAGCATTTTTGATATTCACAGGATATCCTTTGCTTTCCTCCAAGGGGGAGGGTAAACTGTTGCATACGAGTAGTACAGGTACAATGTCGCAGTGCGGGATGCATGAGGGTGATCTGGCGCTGTTATTGCTATTTTTTCAGATAGATGTGGAGGAAGATGGGTTGGAAATGTTTACGATGTTACTGGGGCTGTTTGAGCGGGCGGCGCTGTTGATTATATTTTTGTTTTTTCTATCGCGGGTGCCGCGGTTCAGGCAGATTTTGCAAAAGGGCAAGTTAAGATGGCAGGAGTATGCTGCGGTAACTTTGTTATTCTGTGCGTTTGCCATCTTTGGTACATATACAGGCATCAACGTTGAAGGCTCGCTTGTTAATGTACGGATCATCGCGATTCTATCGGGTGGAATCTTGTTTGGAGCACCGGTGGGCATTATTACAGGACTTGTGTCCGGGGTGCACCGTTATCTGATCGATATGGATGGCATAACCGCGATTCCGTGCCTGATCACAAGTATTCTTGCAGGGGTGGTGTCAGGTTACATTCACAAATACACCCCGAAATCGAAACACTGGATCATCGGTATTGGGGCGGGCATGATCATTGAAGCGCTCACGATGCTGTTAATCTTGCTGTATTCTTATCCTGACCCGCTTGGAGCAGATATTGTTTCGAAGATTGCACTGCCGATGATTCTGGGTGAGGTGAACATTGGGCTAATCGTGCTATTGGTGCAAAGTGTGGAAGGGGAAAAGGAGTTAATTGCAGGTCGTCAGGCCAAACTGGCTTTGGAGATTGCGAATAAAACATTGCCGTATTTCCGCTCGATTGATGAGGATTCCCTGCGCAAAATATGCAAAATCATTCAAGAGGATATCCAAGCGGACGCGGTAGCGATCACCGATACACGGAATGTTTTGGCTTATGTTGGTTTTGGTGAGGAACGGTATCACATTGGCAATGAAATTATTAGTGAAATGACCAAGAAGACGATCTCCAGCGGGGAAATTATGATTAGTAACGATGTAACGGATGAGAAAACCCCTGATATCCACTCGCTGCTGATCATTCCCTTGAAAGAACGAAGCGATGTGACGGGCGCACTTAAAATTTATTATCGGAAAGCCTACAAAATAACGTATCCGCTGCAAACGATGGCTGTGGGACTTTCTCAGATTATCTCCACGCAGATGGAGGTTTCACGTGTAGAGGAGATTAAGGCAGCGGCGAACAAGGCTGAACTGCGCGCTTTGCAGACAACGATTCATCCTCATTTTTTGTTCAATGCGCTGAACGCTATCGCTTCGTCCATACGCACCAAGCCGGATCGTGCGCGCGAATTGATTGTTAACCTTTCAGGTTACATGCGTTACAACTTGGAGCTGTCGGATGAGTTAATTGATATTCATAAAGAGCTGGAGCAAGTCCGTAATTATGTCGAGATTGAAAAAGCGCGCTTTGGCAGCAGACTCACGGTGATCTATGAGATTGATGAAGTGGCGGTGCATATTCCAAGCCTGGTCATTCAGCCGCTCGTGGAAAACGCGATTATACACGGCATCCTGAAGGTTAAAGGCCCGGGAACCGTGAGAATTCGGGTACAGGATCATCTGGATTTTGTGCGAATCAGCGTTAGTGATACCGGGGCAGGCATCAGCGCGGATATTATTGAAAAAGTCTACCATGATCGCATGCCGGGCAATCAGATCGGGCTATATAACGTTCATCGGCGTGTGAAGTTGATTTACGGACAAGGCCTGACAATTAGAAGGCTAGAGCAAGGAACAGATATTTTATTTGATGTACCCAAAGGAGATGTCATACCAAGGTGATGAAGCGATGAGAGCGTTAGATGAAGGCATGTTGAATGGGTTAGACAAAAGAAGGATGAGAGCATTAATTGTAGAAGATGAAATTCCGGCAAGCGAGGAACTGAGTTATCTGATTCAGGAGCATAGCCGGATCGAGGTCGTAGATTGTTTGGAAGATGGCTTGGATGTGCTTAAGTTTTTGCAGGAGCAGGAAGTGGATGTTCTATTTCTCGATATTAACATTCCTTCGCTGGACGGTATGATGCTGGCACATCATATTGGCAAGTTTGCTCGAAAACCTTACATCGTATTTACGACAGCGTATAAGGAGCATGCGGCTGAGGCTTTTGAACTGGAAGCATTTGATTATATTTTGAAACCCTACGATGAGAAACGGATCGCAGCCATGCTGCACAAGCTGGAGCTGACCTTCAAGCGGGATCAGGAGCAAACGGAGAACATGGACAACCGAATGCAGATGGAGAATCAGGCATATCGACGTGCCGAGGGACATCTATCAGCCAATGATCATGGGGCTCAGCGAGGATATGACACAAGAGAAGATCAGGTTCGCTCTGGCACACGGCAGGCACAGCAAGGGCTGGAGCAACGAGCGGTATCTTCTAGTTCTCCAACCCACACTACGGATAATCTGACAGGAACACGGATCAACTTGCTGCGTAACGACAACATCATTGTTACCGATTCGGCAGATATCTATTATGCGGAGGCTCAGGAGAAGGTCACCAAGGTATATACCAAAAATGGAGAGTTCACCATGCCGGTGAGCATTTCCGATTTTCACAGCCGCTTGCCGCAAGATGCCTTCTTCCGGTGCCATCGTTCCTATCTCGTGAACCTTGCCCAAATTCGTGAGATTGTGCCTTGGTTTAATAATACGTATCTGCTTCGTTTGCGTGATCTGGAAGCCGAAGTGCCCGTCAGTCGTGGCAAAGTCAAAGAATTCAGGCAACTCATGCGCATATAACGGCATTTCATTCCGCTTCTGATGCAACTCATGCTCAAAACGGCTCTATGAATCCCCTTTCATGTATGATGGTCTTGTGAACGCATTCAAGTATGTTTGAATGGTACAGAGAATGTTCAACATGTCACAGACATCGGCAAAGGGGAGATTACGATGAAAGCAGCTATTTCATCCGCTTCATCAGCATCTAATTCAACAACGACATCATCTTTATCCATGAATCGCTGGCTTATTGTATTGGGTACGATTATTGTACAAATGGGGCTCGGCACCATTTACACTTGGAGTTTATTTAATCAACCATTGTCTGACCGTTTCGGATGGGACGTCAGCTCGGTCGCGATAACTTTTTCGATTACGAGTTTTGCTTTGGCATTTGCTACGTTGTTTGCAGGTCGCTTGCAGGAGCGCTGGGGTCTTCGGCGTTTAATCCGTGTAGCCGGGATTGTGCTGGGGCTTGGACTCATTCTGAGTTCTCAGGTGAGCTCGTTAACGCTGCTGTACCTATTGGCTGGGTTTGTGGTCGGTTTTGCGGACGGCACAGCGTATATCACTTCTCTATCCAATCTGATCAAATGGTTCCCTGAACGTAAAGGTCTGATTTCGGGTATTTCGGTAGGTGCTTTTGGTACCGGCAGTCTATTGTTCAAATATGTGAACTCCGCCCTGATTAGTGCGGTTGGCCCAGCCCAAGCCTTTATGTATTGGGGGATGATCGTTCTTGTGCTGGTTGTTGCCGGATCATTCCTAATCCGTGAAGCGGTGGTTCGTGAACAGTCTTCGGCGAGTGTCAAAGAGGGAGCGAAACCGGCAGAAGTTCGTCATGAATATACAGTTAAAGAAATGCTTCGTACTAAAGAGGCGTATATGCTTTTCGGTATTTTCTTCACAGCATGTATGAGCGGTCTGTATCTGATCGGCATTGTCAAAGACATTGGCGTACAGCTCGCAGGTCTTAACGTGACAACGGCTGCAAATGCGGTTGCGATGGTCGCTATTTTTAACACGGCAGGTCGTATTATTCTAGGTGCGTTGTCGGATAAAGTAGGGCGGATGAAGGTCATCGCCGGAGCGCTGCTTGTTACAGCCGTGGCTGTCATGACGCTCAGTCTGGTGCCGCTAAACTTTGGGATTTTCTTCGCTTGTGTGGCAGCGATTGCTTTCTGCTTTGGTGGTAACATTACCGTGTTCCCAGCGATTGTGGCCGATTACTTTGGTTTGAAAAATCAAAGCAAAAACTACGGCGTGATCTACCAAGGGTTCGGATTTGGTGCTCTGGCCGGATCATTCATCAGCGCGTTGCTGGGTGGTTTCCATCTTACCTTTATCGTCATTGCGGTACTCTGTGCAGTATCACTGCTGATGGCACTGATCATCACACCTCCAGGTACAAGCCTGCGGGCACGTGATTCCCATAAAAAACAGATGCAGTTCAACCCGTCTTCGCGGGCAAGTTAAGTTATCGTTATCCCGTCATATCAGATGAATGACAAGCGGTCTCGGATGAGGCCGTTTTTACCTTTTTCGAAAGCTTCACAAATCCCCCAAGCCTCGCTGCCGAGTGTAGTACATACCGTAACCATGCTAACGTGAATCCCGATATGTGCATTGATACCTTTGCTTCTGTTATACTCAAGGTGAATCAAAGGAAAACTGTACTCGATGACGCGATATAAAATGATATACGGATGCGACACGATGACATTGAAATGATCTATCCCAAGGAGGCATACTCATGAACTTTGTAAAATACACAGAACCGGACTTTGAACATTATTATGCACTCGTTTCCAATGAGGACGTCATGAAGCAGATTACCGAGCGTGCGATCCCCGAGGCGGAAGCGAGAACACAGTTCGATGCCATGCTGGATTACAATCTTCGTTCGATATGCGGGCACTACCTTGTGACCACGCAGGATGATGCAGGTGTGGCCTACGCCAAATTGATTCTGGATGAAGATAATCCAAGCCGGGCAGAGATGGGGTATATGATTCTGCCGGAGCATTGGGGCAAAGGTCAGGGTACAGCTATCGCGTCCCGCTTGATTATTCAGGCTCAAGCCGCAGGCATTGAGGTTCTATATGCCGTTATTGATCCTTCCAATGCGGCATCCCGTCAGATTTTGCTGAGACAAAACTTTGAATCGACGTGGACGGGAGATTACGACGGTTTGCCTGGGGAGATATTGGAGCTGAATCTGCGTCCCAACAGATAAAGACGTTAGATACACATGAAAGTACATGGTCAAACATGTGCTTGAAAATGATTTAACGGCTATTCTTAACCATTACAGAGATAAAGTATATAGTTTCATTTAAATGCTGGAGCCGCTTATAAAGCGGCTTTTTTCTGTGCAATCTATATAAGATAGAGCGGTCCTAAATAACCTTTATAAGGAGAGCACAATGATCAAATCATTGGAATTCATTACACATCCTCCGTTTAACCCCATTCATGACAAGCTTTATACTCCGTTTGAGTTGCTTAAGGGTTTTAATGCGGATGATGCACGGAGTCTATTAGTCACGCCAGATTTCCGGTGTTTTACATATTTTCATCAACAAGGGGGTACAACCGTCTCAGATCCTTATGCTGCGATGATGGAGGCTGTACATGATACATCCGTTGTACGCGAAATGAACGGATTTCTGGCAACGGAGTTACAGGCAGGCCGTCGTCCTGTTGCAATTATGGGAGGACATCGGGAGAAACGTGGAAGCGAAACATATCGTAAAGTAGCACGAATTGCCCAGAAGCTATCAGAATCTGGTTTTATTGTCGTTAGCGGCGGTGGACCTGGTTGTATGGAAGCAACACATCTTGGTGCTCTTCACGCTGGACGGTCTGCAGAGTGCCTTGAATCTGCAATCAATCGTTTGGAAGAGGAACCGTTCGTTGAATTCCCGCAAAACATGAGCGAT
This sequence comes from Paenibacillus amylolyticus, assembly GCF_003719335.1. Classification (GTDB taxonomy): domain Bacteria; phylum Bacillota; class Bacilli; order Paenibacillales; family Paenibacillaceae; genus Paenibacillus; species Paenibacillus amylolyticus_D. The sequence goes on along the minus strand of NZ_RIAS01000001.1, from coordinate 217,098 downwards.
ATTATCGGTAAAGATGGGCAGAGCTTTAATGAAGAATTGTTAAGTAAGCTCCATAAATGGATGCTTCCCGCATGGGAAATAGCAAATGAACTCAAGGATCAACTCAGCCCACTCAATTGCAGTTTGGCACTGCCGACCTGGCATTATGGCCACGAGCCGTTTACTCCGTTTGCTACCCACGTTGCGAAATACTTCCTCAACAGCATACGGGAAGATGTGCTTCTTACACTGGCTTCATGCGGTATCATTTTTTCGGAGGGGCGGGGAGGCACAATCCAGGAAGTATTCCAGGACGCTGCTCAAGTCTATTACCGTGAGAATGACGCGTATAATAAGGCTCCAATTACTTCAATGCTGTTTCTTGACAGCCAGTTCTGGACAAATTCAGAAACCCCGGATGGAAGGCTGCACATGCCGGTGATGGGTTTGCTTTATCAACTTTTTGTCGGTACGAAAAATATGACAGAAGAGGAATTCAAACGTTATATTCGCGTTGTCGATGATGCTGATGAAGCCGTAAACATCATTATTGAAAATGCACAATCCGCGAGTCAGGTCGTGCACAAACTGGCCAGAATTGGCATTAACAATATTGATTCGGAGCTTATGGCTGAAAGAGCAGAAGATTTTGTTAACCAGCGAGGAAATAAGACTGAAATATGATTTGGGAAAAGAGTATCCAAAAAAATCTGGGGATAACAGCGATTGTAAGGTTATTCTGTCATCGGAGTGGACTGTGTGAAATTTCTAGTCCAACTTACTCTAGCGACTTTTTTTTCGGTAGAAATTCGTGTAACTTCACGTGCCACAGGGTAATGCATAGGATAGAATAAGGAGTATAAAGTATTTTACATGAGTACAGCGTTGTGTAGTATTGCAAGCTGGTATCTCGTGCAAGATGCTTCCAAAGATAAACGTGGAGGAGACGATATATGAGTGATTCAACGATGGAACGACTGAATGCCCTGTTGCCCGAGTGGCTGGAGACCAGCCGACTGCATACGGGACAGGGGAAAGTAGCTTCCTATATTCCGGAGCTGGTCAAAGCATCGCAGGATGATCTGGGTATACATATTATGGACGCGGAGGGAAACCATGTGTCCGCCGGGGATTGCGGTGTTCCTTTTACGATGCAAAGTATCTCCAAAGTGTTCACCCTCATTCTGGCCCTGATGGATCACGGGGAAGAAGCGGTCTTCTTTAACGTAGGAAAAGAACCAACTGGTGATGATTACGACTCCATGATCAAGCTGGAACTGGTTGAACCAGGTATTCCGTTTAATCCTCTTATTAATGCGGGTGCGATTACCGTATCCTCTCTTGTAGGTGGGGACTGTAAGGAAGAGAAGTCCCGCCGTATTCTCGAATTTTTCCGCAAGTTGTCTCAAAATGAACGACTGGGTTATAACGAGGACGTTTTTCGTTCCGAATCGGAAAGTGGCCATCTGAACCGCTCTCTCGCCTATTTTCTCAAACATAACGGTGTGATCAAAGATGATGTAGAAGATGTGCTGGCTGTTTATTTCCGTCATTGTTCTATTGAAGTCACCTGTGCTGACCTAGCTCGCATGGCGCTTGTTCTCGCTCATGATGGGACCGATCCAATTACTGGCGAAGAACTCATTCCCCGTCGTTATGTGCAGATTGCCAAGACCTTTATGACTACCTGCGGGATGTACAATGCTTCTGGTGAATTTGCCATCGAGGTCGGTTTGCCCGCCAAAAGTGGTGTTTCCGGTGGAATACTGACGCTGGTTCCGGGACAGTTCGGCATCGGTGTAGTTGGCCCGGCACTTAATCGTAAAGGCAACAGCTTGGCTGGTGTACATTTGCTTGAGCGTCTGTCCAAGGAGTTTGACTGGAGTTTCTTCTAAGTTCAACTTATATAAATGCTAGTGTTTTATTATTGTGCAAATCGGGCTTGAAAAGCCAACATCATATTTATCCTTGCATGCAGTGGATGACTCGGATTCCGGGCATTTTGCTTCTTTCGAACGAGGCAGGATGCATGGACATCGGTTTTATCGACTGCTTTTTTAATGATATTAAAATATTGTAGGGATACAGTCCTGCACAACGTGAAGCTGCTACATCTATCAAGGAGTTCTCACCATGTCCATATGTGAAGAAATGCTCATTTTGCTATACGACTCACATTTCTATTCATCCATCCATTCACCTGCTGGAGTCACGCCTGTAATGAGATTCATCTGAAGATCCCGATTCCCGTCATCGGTTCGCAGTCTGAGTGTACGGGCAGGGAGATCCAATCTGAGCACACGTCCGGTATAAGAAACGTCATCATGCTCGTGGAACAGCGTAATCGTAATGCGGTCGCCAAGTACCATGGAGTTGCTCAGCAAACGGGACATTTCATCTGCGGCCTGGGCATCCAGGGAGGGACGAGTGCGAGGGGAGAGCTGTTCCTGATGAAGAATATAGGCCTCCCGATGTTCGGGAAGCATCATGCGTGAGGATTCAAAAAGTCCGTTTTGCTGCAATTTTTTACTCATTTATAGTGACCTCCAATTTTATGAGAACGATCCTGCGCCTGAGCGGACGAGCAAAGGGACGATGCACGCATAATGGCGGTATCTCCGAACTTGCGCTTGATATCATCCGTGGCTCGCTCCAGTTCTCTCTTGCGTTCGCGGTCGTCAAACCAGGACAGTTGTACTTCTGAATCGGGTACAAGTCCGCTCAGCGACACATGGATGCGCCTTATGGGTAATCCGTCCCAATGGCGCAGGAACAGAGCTGCCGCCGCATCATATACTTCATCTGTGATATTGGTCGGTTCATTCACCTTCATCTGACGGGAGAAACCGGTTGGCCGGTCGTAATCCTGTCCTCGACACCCGACCGAAACGACATGCCCCATGAGTGATTTGTCCCGGGAACGTCGGCTGACTAGTTCTGCAAGCTCCAGCAACACAACCTTAATCTCTTCCCAAGTCTCGTAATCCCGTGGTAGCGTCATCTGATGTCCGATGCCCTGTTGCTGGTGCGTGTAGGTTCCGGGTTTTACCGGAGAATCATCTATGCCACGGGCGATACGCCATAACACTTCACCATTTATACCCCAGCGCTCCTTGAGCCGGGATAGCGGTGTATTCGCCAAATCCCCAATCGTATGAACGCCCATTTTGTAGAGATGCTGTGCCATGCGTGAACCAACCATGAACATATCGCGTACAGGTTTTTCCCAGATCGTGGAGGGCATATCCTTACGTGGCAGGGTGTAAATGCCTCCGGGAACCTTTTTGGCATACAGGTCACAAGCCATTTTGCTGACGACCTTGGTATCGCTAATGCCGATCCGGATGTAAACGCCTGTTTCTTCCATCACTTTGGATTGAATGCTGCGTGCAATCGTTTCGGGACTGCCGAACAGATCGAGGCTTCCCGTGACATCGAGAAATTGCTCGTCGATGCTGTAGGGCTCCACCAGATCGGTATAGGACTGAAGAATACGTGTAATATGAAGGGATACGCGGATGTATTCGGCCATTCTTGGGCGAATAACGACAACATCTGGACATTTGGCAAGCGCCTCTCCCAGTCGTTCTGCAGTTGTAATACCATAGGACTTGGCGAGAGGACACGCTGCCAGAATGATACCCGAGCGCCTCGCCGGATCACCAGCTACAACGAGAGGGCGATCCTTGTACTCGGGATGTGCAGACTTCTCCACACTGGCATAGAATGACTGGCAGTCTGCCAGCATGATGACGCGTCTGTCTTGGCGGGGCATGATGTTTCCTCTCCTTATCTGCAATTCTTGATGTTGCTCCTGTCGTCTAATCCGTGCAGAGAGCTGTTTATTTACAGTTTATTTACAGTATGGAACAAGTGTTCTTGTTTTATAAGCATAAAGGACAATTCAAAATGCGGCAACCGGAATTATTTTGCAAATTGGACACAATTATACGCTGGGCAGACTAGAGGCTTGAAATAGGAAATAAGATGTGGCTTTTTACATTTAATGTGAGAGATCTGTGACCTCCGGGTGATGACCGGTAGTTCATTTTGATTTTTGTAAAAGGGTCGTTAATGGACAGAGTCCTAGATAGGGGGACTGATGTCCTTTTTTCATTTTCAGCACTTTTCAGAAAACCTTGATAGGACGCGGATTGTCAGTGATGCGTTATCGGACTATAGTATCAATTTTGTAATCTTTATGGTTAATACTGTAAAAAACGCGCAACTTTAAAATGTTACTCGCGTTTAATGGGGTATATGTTTTTCGGGGGAAGAGTGCCTGCATCCGCGTTGCACATAACAATATTACGTGAAGATGTGCAGGATAAGCAGTGCATTCATCTGTGCTTTTCGGCAGATCATGAATGTAAAAAGACCGCAAACGGAATCGTTGCCTTGGTGTGCTGGCGGATGGCGCAACTGGCTGAGTATGGGCAGAACGTTCCATATCATGTTTGCTTCCATCAGCCTAGTTACAATGCAGAGGCTTAGCGCTATAGTGAGAACTACACCGCTGACATCTCTACCAAGCGGACATCCGAAGCGGAATGATCGTATGTTTCCTGCATGGGTTTGTGCAGTGCATGAACCTGATCTATAGGGAAGCAGGATGCATACTAGAGAGGTGAGCAATCAGAAGTCATGAGCAGACAACGACGAAGACGCTGGTTACTGACAGCTTTGACAGGCGCTTTGGTGGTGACTGGCGGAATATTTGCCGGATGGCATTACATGCAGCCAAAGCTTGTTACGTATACAGCGGAGAACGGCACAGAAATGAAATTCAAGACCGATGGAGAGCGGTTCATGCAATACGGGCCAGATGGAACATGGAAGGAAATGTTCGTCAAAGGGGTGAACCTGGGGGCAACTTCGCCGGGACATTATCCCGGAGAGTTTCCGCTCACGGAGGAGGATTACCTGCGCTGGTTTAAGCAGATTCAGGATTTGGGCGCGAATGTGATTCGGGTCTATACCGTCCACCAGCCCATTTTTTACTCCGCACTGGTCGATTATAATCGTGGCCGGGAGCAACCGTTATATTTTATACAAGGCATATGGTCACCTGAGGAAGAATTGATTGAGAAGCAGGATGCCTATGCCGATCATATTGAACAGAGGTTCAAGCAGGAGATTGAAAAAGCGGTATCCGCCGTATATGGCGATGCAGACATTCCTGCCAAGAATGGGGAGTCCAGCGGCAAGTACAGAACCAATGCCGGGAAATACTTGATGGCTTGGCATGTAGGTACCGAGTGGGATCCGGGGATGGTGGATAACACCAACAAGGTGCATGCGGACGTGCCGCAGTACAAAGGCGTTCACTTTTCCGGGAGTGCAGAAGCATCACCGTTTGAAAATTGGTTAGCAGAGCTGCTGGACTACACGGCGGTTCAGGAGAAAAAGTATGGATGGGAACATCCAATGACGTTTACCAACTGGGTCACAACCGATGTGCTGGATCATCCAGGCGAGCCGCTCTATGAAGAGGATCTGGTTAGTGTGGATGCACGGCATATTAAGCCGGAAGCATGGGATGGAGGTTATTTTGCTGCCTACCACGTGTACCCGTATTACCCGGATCTGTTCCACATTGATAAGACACTGCAAACCATCAAGGATGAAAAGGGCGAGTACAACACGTACAAAAGCTATCTGCAAAAGCTAAAAGCCGAGTTTTCCGATATGCCTGTAATGATTACAGAGTATGGTGTGCCGTCCTCGCTTGGTATTTCTCATCTGGGCATGGGCGGTCGAAATCAAGGCGGGCATAACGAGGTACAGCAGGGGGACATCGATGCTTCGCTTACGCAGGATATCTATGATGAAGGCTACGCAGGAGCAATTCTGTTTATGTGGCAGGATGAGTGGTTTAAAAAGACCTGGAACACGATGCCGCTGGAAATTCCGGCCGATCGCCGAGCCTACTGGCTAAACGTGTTAACCAACGAAAAGATGTTTGGTTTGCTAGCCATGGATCCAGGGAAACAGGAACAGCTGACGATTGATGGCAAGCTGGATGATTGGGACAAGCTGCAGGATGAAGAAGTCACGGTCTGGCAGGGACAAGTGAATGGTATTCAGGAGATGAAGATGACCCATGATGAAGCTTATCTGTATGTAGGACTGACGCTGGATCAGCCATTTGACCCGGAAAAGACTGTACTTCGCTTTGGAACAGATACCCTTGCCGGAGGCAGTCAACCAAGCAGCATGTTGCCAGGAAAAACGCTAAGTGATGGACTGGAAACGGTCATCACATTGGGTAAGGATAACGAGTCCCAGGTACGGATTGCCAAGGATTATGATTTTAACCAGCGTCTGTACGGCAAGGACGGATATAACATGATTCCAGAGGAGCAACTCAAGTCGACCGATCCGTTCCATCCGTGGGAACTGGCTGTCAGTCTGAAGATGACCCCGCCGGATACCCGCTCAGCGCATCCATTCATGGCTGAGAACGTGGGAACGTTAAAGCGAGGCACGACAGCTCCAGGACAGGCAGACAGCGATTCGTTAACAGCTTGGCAGTATAACGGCAATCAGGTGGAGATGCGAATTCCGTGGATGTTGCTTGGTTTCGGCGATCCGAGCTCCTTGCAGGCGATCGAATACGGACCACTGAAAAACGGCAGGAAGTTTTCTACAACTACCGTTGAAGGTATCACGCTGGTTCCGTGGTTGACGGATCGTTCCACGAAACAGATATCCTGGCCTGGAGGCGAGCAATCCACGCTGGATTTGAAAACTTTACCCGTCTACCGCTGGAAACCTTGGGAGCAGGTCGAATATAGCGAAAGACTAAAGTTAAGTTATGAGAAAATGCGGCAGAGTTACGAAAAAATGCCTAGTTTTCAGATTGAATAAATAAGATTTAGCAAGGGATATAGGTGGGCTAAATTAGCCAATCCCTTGATGGAACCAACAGCATAGAACATCATAAGCGAGTATAAAAGGAGGACTTTTTCACATGTTCCAGAGTTTAGCTTTGGCCTATTGGTTTTTGATCGCCTGCATTGCACTTGTGATTGTAGGCGTCATCGTTCTGTTTGCCATGAAAATGTCCCACAACGGCAAACGACGCAAAACCGCTATGTATGAAATGAAGCAACGAGACTATTTCACGTATTTGCAGACCGCGTTGACGGAGAATAGTCCGCTCAAGCTGCCGCCAGGCAAGTTGGCCCCGCTAGAACGCCGGGTTGTTCAGGACAAGCTGATTGAATGGATTGACCAGTTCAAGGGAGAGTATCGTGACAAGCTGATCGAACTGTGCCGCGAGGCCGGATTCGTCGAACACGATCTGAAAGAGCTGGGCCGTCTGCGTTACGGACGTCAGATCGATGCAGCATATCGCCTCGGAGGCATGCGCTGTCCCGAAGCGGTTCCGGGTTTAATGGAACTTCTAAAGGATGAGAAGCCGGGACCGATGGCCATCATGATTGGCCGTTCGATTGCGAGATGCACAACCCGGCATGGCGAGCTGAAAGACATGCTTGCACTGCTTTTGACCAAAGGAAAATCGATTCATCATCTGGCCGCGGATATTCTGCTGGAAGCTAATCTGGATACAAGCCGCATTCTGCTTGAGCTGCTGGAGGATCGCAATCCTGATTTTGTCAAAGTCGGACTTGTGGCGATGTGGGGACAAGCGGTGCCAGAAGTCATGCCTGCACTCCATAGACTTGTTGGAGCAGAGCATCAGGATGTACGTGCCGAAGCGGTGAAGCTGTATCTCAGTGCAAGTCCGGCGCTCAAGGATGAGACGATTCTGAAGCTGATTCAGGATACCGATCCGGAAGTCCGGGCGGAAGTGGTACAAGCGCTTGGCTCGAAGCATGCATCTGGTAGCATTCCGTTGCTGCGTAAGGCACTCCGTGACGAAGACTGGAGAGTCCGCTACAACAGTGCAGAAAGCTTGAGTAAGCTGGGCGAACCCGGTTTTGAAGCTTTGTGCCAAGCAGCGGTGCAAGGAACGGGTGCGGAGCGCGAGATTGCCATGCAGCAGATTGAGAGCACGATGCAGCAATCGAGAGCTGACGACAAGGCGGTAGAGCAGATGATTGCGCATAACAAAAAAAGACTGCTGTACGAACGTTATTTTGGCCCGGTTCACGGCGGCGAAAACCGTACAACCAAGAAACGCACAGGCGTTGCAACAGTAGGAGGGGATTACACTGCTTAGAGATTTATTACTCATCTACGGTATGGTCGCCATCTATTATGTGGTTTTTGTTAATACGCTTTATTTTTCCATACTGGCCTTATCATTTCGTAACATCTGGACGATCTTCCGGAGGTCACATTACTCCAAGTACAACACGTTATCCGGCTCTGAACTGGTTCCTTCGGTTTCCCTGCTGGTGCCCGCGTACAATGAGGAATTGACGATTATTGAAAATGTAAACTGTCTCATGACACTGAACTATCCAACATATGAAGTCATTGTCATTAATGATGGTTCGAGCGACTCCACCTTGAAGGTGTTATTGGAAGAATACCGGCTGAAGCCGGTGCCGAATACGCAGATTCGCGGAAAAATCTCCTGTCAGAAGATTCGCGGCATCTATCATAACCCGGATTTCCCAGATCTTTATGTCATCGACAAGGAAAATGGGGGTAAGGCCGATTCCCTCAATGCAGGGATCAATTTGTCCCACTATCCACTGATCTCTTCCATTGATGCGGATTCACTTTTGGAGAAAGACGCTTTGATCCGCATGGCACGCATGTATATGGAGAATCCGGAAGAGACTGTTGCGATTGGTGGGGATGTGCGGATTGCCAACGGCTGCAAAATCGAAAACGGTGCGGTCCAGGACGTATCTTTGCCGCGCAAGATTTGGCCGATGTTCCAATCTATCGAGTATTTGAAAGCTTTCCTCGGCGGGCGGATCGGCTGGAGCCACATGAACGGTCTGATTATCGTCTCAGGCGCATTCGGTATGTTCCGTAAGGATGCGGTCATTGCGGTAGGTGGATACCGCGATGGTTATCCAGGTGAGGATATGAACATCATTATCAAACTTCACCGTTATATGTTAGAAAATAAACTCAAATACCGCGTCGCCTTCTGTCCTGAAGCGGTGTGCTGGACGCAAGCACCAGATTCCTACCGCATTTTGTCCAGTCAGCGCAAGCGCTGGGGCCGCGGGAATCTGAAAAACATGCTGGAGAATCGCGGCATGCTGTTCAACCCGAAATATAAGGTGATGGGTATGATTACCATGCCGTATAACGTCATTTTTGAAGCACTGAATCCGTACTTCCGCATTACCGGACTGATCGCTTTGGCTGGTTATGTGTTTCTGGACATGACCCAGTGGCCGATCCTCGTTCTCTTTGGATTGCTGAACTTTGTGAGTGGATATTTGCTGAGTGTAGGGGCATTGATTCTAGAGGAGATTGCGTTCAAACGGTATAACAAGCTGTCCGATTTAGTCAAAATGCTTGTCTACTCTGTCCTGAAATTTGTGGGATATCATCAACTCGGCGTGCTGTGGAGATTGCAGGGACACATTCAGTTTTTGCAAAACAACAATTCATGGGGCACGATGACCCGCCAAAGCTGGTCTGAGGAGTCCAAGGACACGAGCAAAGCGGCTTAAGTAGTACAGTAAAAACAGTATAGATGTTCAACTCCATTTTTACACGATGACGGAGAGGACAGAAAAAATCTGAAAAAGCGAAGCTAAAAGCTTTCTGAAAGAAAGCTGCATCGGAAGCATAATCTTCACCTTTATCACCGGATTTTCCCCTTGAGAAAAGGGGATCAAAAAAATCCGGGGATAACAGTGATTGGAAGATTGTTCTGTCACCTTAGCATTCGTGTAAACGACTTGTTGAACTTGTATAGATCATGAAGGAGAAGGGTGGAAAAGAACATGCCAAATACGGCGACATTGCAGCGTGAGGCTGCCGTTAATGTGTACCGCAATGTAGAACAGGGATTGAAGGAAACGGGTGCCGAAGCTTGTGGCTTAATGTTCATTCACTGTGCAGGTCAGGTTCAGCCGGAGCAACAGGTCAGGACACATCTGGAGCAGGCGGGATATACGTCGTTCCAGGTATGGCAAGATAGTCATACACAGACCATTGCTGTCCTGCTTCCAGGACTTACGCTCGATGAGGTTCACTATGAAGGACTTCGCATCAAGCATGAGTTGCAAGAGCGTGCTCCTGGTGCTGATCCGCAGATCACACTGGCCAGTTTCCCACCAGGGGAGCGCCCTTCGAAGGCAACGATTCAGCATATGGCCGAATCTTCGAAGCTTGTGGATTCATCAGAAATTCATATCTATACGCTGGAACACACAGCGGATGACCCGGAACGGATTTTGATCGTAGATAATGATCCGACGGTTCGTGAATTTTTGCAGCTGCGTTTAAAAATGCAAGGATACGAAACCTACGAAGCGGTGGATGGACTCGCTGCACTAGACCTAATCGAGAAAGTGACACCTGACCTGGTGCTGACCGAGCTGAATCTGTATGGCATCGATGGGCTCCCATTCATTCACCACATCCAGAAGTTGGAGATGGAGCAGCCGCCTAAAATCGTCGTGTTGACGGAACAGCGGGTGGAGCAGACGATCAGCCAATGCTTTAGCAGCGGGGTAGACGACTATATGACCAAGCCGTTCTCTCCTGTGGAGCTGGACGCCCGGATCAGACGCTGCCTGCACTAACAGATGAGCAGAATTAAAGTAACAACGAGTACAGTTACAACCACATCTATATGATTTGGACTATTTTTTACACTTAAACATCAAATATATTGCGCGGAGGGAATATCATGGAGAATCAACAATTTCACACTTTACTGAACGCGATCGAAAATAAAGAAGCAGTACTGGGCGTTGTCGGCCTCGGTTACGTCGGCCTTCCCCTTGCGGTGGAGATGGTCAACCAAGGGTTTACCGTCATTGGCATCGACCTGGATGCTTCCAAAGTCGACAGCATCTACAATGGAGATTCCTATATTCACGATATTTCGTCCGACGAATTGAAAAAAGTGATGCAAAGCGGCCGTTTTCAGCCAACAACAGACTACAGCATGCTGCGTGTCATTGATGCACTGAGTATTTGCGTACCGACGCCGCTCAGCGAAAACCAGGACCCGGATACCTCTTACATCGAGACGGTTGTTGATCAGATTAAGCTGCATATGAAACCAGGCATGTTAATCACACTGGAAAGCACGACGTATCCAGGTACAACGGAAGAGTTAATCGAGCAAGAGCTGGACAAGATTGGGCATGAAGCGGGCAAAGACTATTTCCTGTGCTTCTCACCTGAGCGAGTGGACCCATCCAACGGTCGTTTCACTACATTTAATACACCGAAAGTCATCGGCGGTACAACTGAAGCTTGTCTGAAACTAGGCACGGCGCTGTACAGCAAATATGTAGAGACTGTAGTTCCGGTATCTTCACCTAAAGTAGCGGAAATGTCCAAATTGCTGGAAAACACATTCCGCAGTGTCAACATTGCCTTCGTGAATGAAATGGCAATGATGTGTGACCGCATGGGCATCGATATTTGGGAGGTTATTGACGCGGCTGCAACAAAACCGTTTGGCTTCATGCCATTCTATCCAGGACCAGGCATTGGCGGACACTGCATCCCGCTCGACCCGATGTATCTGTCGTGGAAGGCCAAAGGATTCCGTTTTTACAGCAAATTTATTGAACTGGCGCAATCCACCAATGACAATATGCCGTACTATGTACTGAATAAAACGTCAACGATCCTGAATGAATACGCAAAGTCTGTTCGCAAATCAAACATTCTCCTGCTCGGCATGTCGTACAAACCGAACATTGCTGATCTGCGTGAATCACCAGGACTGGAAGTATACGAGCTGTTCAAGGAAAGCGGCGCCAACGTTAACTATTATGACCCGCATGCCGAATCCTTCAAGGACAAACATGGCGTAACTGTGCATAGCCAAGCCTTTAACCTGGAGCAGTTCAAAACGTATGATTGCATCGTGCTGATCACCAACCACAGCGACTTGCCTTATTATGATATTGCGGAACTGGGTGTACCGATTCTGGATACACGTAATGCATTCCGTACGTACAATCACTCCCACATCTACAAGATCGGTCATTCGGTACAGCATCCCGTGCTGGAGCCAAGTGAAGCGGTTCTCGTCTGAGGCGACTGATGAGGATACAGGGCAAGTGGGCAGGTAAGGCTAAATGGGCTATTGTGGCTGTGGTGTTCTGCCTGCTGCTCCTGTCCTGGCTGTTCAAATGGTTTTCGCATGAGGAACACAAGGCGACCTGGCTGTGGGATACGTCGATCATTACGAAGCAGACACCTGAGATTATCGCGTTCTCCAAGGAACAGGGCGTGGATACCATTTTCCTGCAAGTTCAGGATGAGGTGCCCGATGCGGCTTATCGCAAGTTCATTGCGGCTGCGACCAATGCCGAGATCGAAGTACACGCGCTGAATGGTCATGCCGACTGGGCGTATCGGGAAAAGCGGGCAGAAGGACTTGCTTTTATTGAACGCGTGCGGACATACAATTCTTCCTCGGCGAAGAATGAACGTTTTACGGGCATTCAGCTCGATGTCGAGCCATACCAGTTAAAACGCTGGGAGAACGAGGAGAGTAGTGTCATTGCCGAATGGCAGAACAATATGGAGGTCTGGACGGAAGCCGGAAAGGCTGCAGGACTGTATATGAGTGCAGCGATTCCATTCTGGCTGGATGCCCGGCAGTCTGCTGGAGGCAAGGAGACGTTCAGTCGCTGGGTCATCTCCCGTTTTGATGCGGTGGCCATTATGGCATATCGGGACAGCGGGCAGCAGATGTACGATCTGTCCAAGGAAGAGCTGGCTGAAGCCGATGATCTGGGCAAGAAGGTCTGGATTGGAGCAGAACTCGCGGATACACACGAGGGAGATCACCTGACCTTTTTCCGCAAACCAATCAGCAACATGGACGAAGAGATGCAGAAGGTGTTTGAACTCGGTGCCTCACATTCATCGTTTGCAGGTGTGGCTGTGCACCATTATGAGGCGTGGTATGCGAAGCAAAACGGCATTCCGCTTGCCCGCAAGACCGAGGAGAAGAAAGAGGAATCACATACGAAATAGTACAAGTTTCAACGTTAAGTTAATGATCCCTTCTGAGCAAAGCAGCAGGCTTTGGTTCCTGCTGCTTTGCAGCTCAGAAGGGATTTTTATATTACATACAGAATGTAGAAGTGTAATGGAGGTTGTTTTATGACAAAAAAAGTAAAAATCAGTTTGTTTTCTATCCTTGCGCTTGTTGTAATCCTATCAGGATGGGGCTACTTGAGTTTATTTGGTAATCCGATCAAAATGAATGATGCTGAAGAGAAAGTAAGGGCCTACTTAATTCAACAAAAAGGGTATTCACCTGAGGAAATTATAGATATAACAGGTAACTATTCCTTCACAAGCTCAGAGGCTCCTTACGGTGCTTCCGTAACATTCGCTGACCAGCCTAATGATAAGTATCATTACGGTCTTTTCAAGGGCGGGCACATTGAACAGTACAGTTACACGAGCGATAATCCTATACATCTGGAGTCTCCGATTAGATAAAAGGAGTCTCCACTTGTTCCCGTTGTTCTCGTATTGGCAATATCCTACCTTTCTAAAAAAGGTTTAGTCTGCCTCTATTCTTTACTAACTTGAACCGTTTTCGTCTGCGAGTCATAAGAAACGTTAATGTCGTAAATCGAAACGATATCTTTTAGCGGAAAATAAATGCGGTTTTGAATCAAAAGAACAGAGCTGTTCATTTGAAACGGCTCGTCATTGTGCTGGAACGTATCACTTCCAACTTTGAACTGCAATAGTGGGGTAGGAATTGCAAAATCTTCATTGAGAACTCTGAACGTTTTAGTCTCCGATTGGAAAGATAACGCTTTGGAATTGATCTGGAACGGAAGGCAACTCACAAATCCGTCGAGATCAACGTAGGTGTGCCCTTTAATAATCAGACCTGTAAATGATTTTTCATCCAACACATTGGATTTGATGTTCACAGTTGAGCCTGAGGCGGGGGAAGAAGCAGCGTTTATGGAGGAACCAAAACCAGCCATAGCCAAAGTTAGTACAGTCACCACTAGAAACTTGGAAAGACGCATGATCAACCACTCCTTTGATATATTCATTAGGATTAACGTAAGAACCGGTACATAAGTTACATATGTTGGGAGTAAGTTTTAAGAAGCGCAAGATCTTTTTTTTGGTACTTTAACTTGTGATATATGAAAAAAATTCGATTCGTCAGAGACAGCAGATGCTGATTCTAACTCATTTAATATGGAAACCTGAATAAGGCAAGTCCCGTTCGCTGAGCGAGGGGCTTGCCTTATTCAGGTTATTTTAGTGCTTGAGAACAGGAAAGCGCTTCGTTAGCGCCGGTTCTCTTAACCAGCTCAATTAATCTCTCTTCTGTTCCGTTGATGTTGTTCGGTAACGGTTGGGAGGTAGACCGACTTGCTTTTTAAAAGCTTTGGAGAACGAAAATAAATCCGGATAACCTACGGAATGAGCCACCTCCGTTAAGCTGAGCGTGGTCTGCACGAGCAGAAGCTTGGCTTGATTCATTTTGAGTTGCTGAATATATTGCACTGGGGACAAGCCGTAGGCTTTGCGAAACTGTTTGGCAAAGTGGGTTCGATCCACGCCTGCATGGGCAGACACACCCTCCACCGAAATGCCGCCTGCGAAATGAAGTTCAATGTACTCTTTACCTTTCTGAAGCCAGGGGGTGGCTACATCCGGTTGCAAGTCTTTGGTCGCCGGAGAACGCGCAATGCGGTCGAAAAGGCCGAGAAACCGGATCAGTCGCCCCAAATCACTGGCACTGTCCTGCGGTTTACGAACGTCTTCCATAAATGAACGCATGTTGCTAGCTGTTTCGGGTGTGAGTACACCTGAACGGTACGGGTTGTCAGAACTTAAGCCAATTCGGGAGAGCAGTTCAGCGGCATATGCTCCGTCAAAGGCAATAAATATTTTTTGCAATGGTTGCTCTGGATCAGTCCAGTACTCATGCGTCACATGCGGAAACAAACAGAAGGCATCTCTGGCTCGCAGGGAATACCGCTGTCCGTTCTGAATGAAGGTACCCTCACCCTCCAGTACAAATAACAAATAATGATAAGGCGTAGTACGAGGACCAATGTGATAGTTACTTTTAGCAATGTTACGACCAATGCGTAACGGCCAGGCACCGCTGGCTCTCTCAAATTCAGACGGAGTGAAGAATAGAATATCCAAAAACTCGTGGTGGTCCTCCTTCATGCGCTCAAGCTCGGTCACCAGGAACACCTCTTTATTATATAAGTATCGTCGATGGCATCTAAAAGGTTCATTTATAACCCATTATACAGGTGGGTTTTATATAAATTCAAGATCAGGTAAACCTGAATTCGAAAAACGACCACAAAATGATAAAAATAAATTGCCGCGAAATGACATTGATCACAGACAAATCAATTGATATGATGTCCATACCTATTAAACCAAGTTAATTAATCGGCATTTGGATGTATACTTTACAAAATAATTAGAAATTAGGCGCACTTTAAAAGTGGGGTTTAACGAGTGCGAACGTAGTGGAGGGGACGAAATCGATTCTGAAGAAACGTAGTGTTCGCCTTTATCTCCGGATTTTCCCTTTGGAAAAGGGAATCAAAAAAAATCTGGAGATAACAGCGGGCGAAAGAACGATTCGCACCCAGAACGGCCATGTTGCACGACACCAATCTTATTTTTAACATGAGACTTTATTTATCCATAGAAGGGAATGACGATGGTGAGCGAACAAGAAGACATGAAGTTTGGATGGTTTTTACCAACGGCTGGAGATGGGAAGTATGTAGGTGTAGAGCCGGAACGTGAGCCAAGTCTGGATTATCTGGTGCAGGTGGCACAGACGGCAGAGACGGCCGGATTCGAATTTGTACTGATTCCGACAGGGGGAGCCTGTCTGGACGCATGGGTGGTCGGCTCGGCGGTAATGAGTCACACCAAGACATTGCGTCCCCTTGTAGCGATTCGCCCAGGTCTGGTGACACCCGTACTCGCGGCTCGCATGGGTGCGGCACTGGATCAGCTCTCTGGTGGTCGTGCCATGATTAACGTAGTTACAGGCAGTTCGGTTCGAGATCTGGAAGAACTCGGTGATCCGCTGGCACATGCGCATGATGAACGGTATGTTCGCGCAAGCGAGTATATGGAAGTCATGAAGCGTTCGTGGACACAGTCGACAGGCTTGAATCTGACGGAATTCGCCGGAAGTGGTGCACAATCAGGTGCAGATGCATCCAGCGAATCGAATCCCGAATTCAACGGCCAATATTACAACTTCAAAGGTCCGGTAGGTATGCCTGAGACGGTACAGAAGCCATATCCACCATTCTATCTTGGAGGAAGTTCTCCGATTGCGAAGCGAGTGGCGGTTGAACATGCGGATACGTTCCTGATGTGGGGTGAGCCGCATGACTGGATTCAGGAGCAGATCGAAGAGATCGAAGTCATTCGGGAGCAGGTGAAAGAGGAGACGGGACAAGATCGTCAGCTCCGTTATGGCATGCGTGCACAGGTGCTCATTCGGGATACCGAAGAAGAGGCATGGGCTGCAGCATGGGAGATCATCAGCAAAGTGCCGCCAGAAGCGATTGAAAAGGCCAAAGTTGCATTTGCCGAGACGGATGCCACCAACCAGCGCAGACAGAATGAGCTCCGTGAATTGTCCGAGAAACAGCAGTTTGTGGTTGGGCCGAACCTGTGGACAGGTTTGTCGGTCGTACGCTCCGGGGGAGCCATCCTCATCGTGGGTACAGCAGAGCAGGTGGCAGAACGGTTGATGGAATACGGAGACCTGGGCGTAACGACTTTCATTTTGTCCGGTTATCCGCACTTGGAAGAGGCCGAAATCTTCGGCAAAACGGTAATGCCGATCATCCGCGAAAAATGGAAAACAAGACAGAAACAGCATTCAATTTTACTGCCCACTAAATAAGTTAAACGTGTTTTTACACGATAACGAAGTATTCAAAACAAATCTGGAAAAGCGTAGCGCTCGCCTTTATCCCCGGATTTCTCCTTATATTAAAATTGAAAAAATCCGGGGGTAACAGCGATTGGAAGATTGTTATGAATACGTAGTGTTCAGTGTAAATTTAGTCGTTTAACTTACGTTTATTATCCTTAGGAGGTCGTCTTTCATGAGAAAAAGTAAAAAAATGATCCTGCCGCTTGTCAGTATGCTGGTGATGTCCATCCTGCTGTCCGCTTGCGGCGGTGGAGATAGCGCATCATCCGGCGAGAACGGCTCCTCAGGTTCAGGTAAAGTGACCATTAGCTTCATGCACTGGCGCGGCGAGGATTCCGAAGCATTCAACAAGACGATTGACGCATTTGAAAAAGAAAATCCGAACATTCATGTGGAGATGCAGACGCTCCCATCGGATCAATACCAATCCACCGTGCAATCCAAAATCAGCGACGGCTCCACAGGGGATGTGTTTGCGTCTTTCCCGGGTGCTCAGTTCCAAGCGTTCAGCAAAGCTGGATTGTTTACCGATCTGACGGGATCATCGTTCCTGTCGGCCTACAATCCGAAGCTGATCGAAGCTGGGCAGCATGATGGCAAACAATATGCCATTCCGTACCAACTCGTATATAACGATCCAATCTATAACGTCAAACTGTTTGAAAAGTACGGTCTGACACCACCGAAGGATTGGGAAGGCTTCCTGGCATTGTGCCAGAAGCTGAAAGATAATGGCATCATTCCGATTGCCTTTGCCGGTGCGGACATTGGTCCGGGCCAATTCATGAATACGATGGTAATGAACAATGCGCCGAGTGACGACATTTTTACCAAAGTCGAAGCGGGCGAAGCCAAACTGACAGATGAATTCTGGGTGAAAACGTTGACGCAAATCAAGGAACTGAACGATAAAGGGTACTTCCAGCAAGATGCACTGGGTACGAAAGACCCGGCAGCAGGCGCACTGTTTATTCAGGAAAAAGCAGCGATGCTTGCAAGTGGATCGTATCAACTTGCTCAGAACAAACAGCAAAACCCGAATCTGGAGCAAAAGTTGCTCGCACCGATTACGGTAAGTGCGGACCAAGCCAAGTATGAAGGGGTGCACACGACCACATTCATGCTTGCGGTAAACAGCAAATCGAAACACCCGGAAGAAGCGAAGAAATTCCTTGAATTCCTGAGCAAACCGGATGTAGCTGGCGCATACGCCAACCAGACAGGACAAAATGTAACGGTGAATGACGTGAAGTATGATACACCTGAGCTTCAGGTTGCGGGAGAATGGGCGAACAAAAAGACCGTGTTCCAGCCACGGTTCACCATCCTGAACGGAGACAACCAGAAGGCGGTAACCAACTCCATTCAGGCCGTGCTAAGCGGTACTTCTCCAGAAGAAGCCGCACAGCAAGCACAAGCGATCATTGATCAGCATATCGGGAAATAAACGATGAAAAACCGTATTCAGCTATCCCTGTTTCTGTTACCTGGATTGCTGCTGTACGTTGGATTGTTCGTATTTCCTACATTGACGGGGCTGTTCTACTCCTTTACGGATTGGGACGGGGTATCCCCGTCGTATGCATTTGTAGGGCTGGATAATTACAAGGACAGTCTCAGCAGCATCGTATTTCGCAAAGCTTTTGGGAACAACGTGGAGTTTATGTTAACGGTTGTCATCGCACAAACCTTTATTTCACTTGTTCTAGCTCTGCTTTTGGTTCGTAATACCAAGACCAAAGTGGTGCTTCGCGCGTTGTATTTCCTGCCCGCGATTCTGTCGTCGGTATCCGTTGGTCTGATCTGGGCGTTCATGTATGACCCGTCCATTGGACTGATCAATTACGGATTAAACGAGGCGGGCATGGGCAGTATTGCTCGTAATTGGATCGGTGATCCGAAGATTGCGATCTTCTCCATCGCTGCGGTGCAGGTTTGGGCTCACGCAGGACAGATGATGATTGTGTTTATCGCCGGTCTGCAAGGCATTCCAGTAGAACTGTACGAAGCGGCACGCATGGACGGCGGCAGCAAATGGCAGGTATTCCGTACCGTGACCTGGCCGCTGCTGGCTCCATCCGCAACGATTGTGGTAGCCTATACGACTATACAGTCGTTCAAGGCCTTTGACCTCATTTTCACGATGACGGACGGAGGCCCGAACTACGCCACTGAAATTTTGACCACCTATATTTATCATACGGCTTTCGGCAGTTATTCATTTGGTCTGGCATCTGCGGGTTCGATGATCTTCCTGGTGCTGCTCGCGCTGCTGACGCTATTACAGTTCAAGGCGCTACGTGCCGACCGGGTGAGCTATTAACGGATAGATGATGGCTTCTTTTCGTAATCGTTAGCGGCGAGAATGGCAAGTCAAGAATGTATACAAGAGTATGAGAAAGAGTCACGGTTAAGTATCGAGAGCGTGTTCGAGGAATGCGAAGTAATTTGATTTTTGAATGTGAAGGATGAATTTTAAGTGTGAGGTTGAGAGGAAGGAGGGAAATTATATGGTTTTCAAATGGTTCAATCGGCTGATTCTGTTTGTGTACGCACTGCTGATCCTCGTGCCGCTGTATTTTGTATTTGTATCTTCGTTCAAAACAAGCAGCAACTTCTTCACCAGTCCATTCAGCTGGCCGGACCCGTTTACGTGGGATAATGTGACGGGTTTGTTCCGTAATCAGCCGATGTGGCAATACTTCGGAAACAGTCTGATTGTGACACTGGGTACAGTAGCGATTGAGCTGCTGCTCAGCAGCATGATTGCTTATGCCATTGTCCGCTGGGGCGGCAGCGTAGGCAAAATTGTGTTTGCCCTATTTGTAGCAGGTTTGATCGTGCCGTCTCAGGTCAGCATGTTGCCGATCTATTCCCTCACACGTACGCTCGGATGGTCGGATAGTCTGACGGGTTTGATTATCGTATCAGCTGCGATGTTGATGCCGGTCTCCGTGTTTATGCTGACGGGTTTCATGCGTATGTTGAATTCGGAAATTTTGGAAGCAGGTAGTATGGATGGGGCAAACGAGTGGAGACTCTTTACCCGGATCGCTCTGCCTCTGGCGGCACCTTCACTGGCGGCAACCGCAACGTTCCTGCTGGTGATGGTGTGGAATGACTTGCTCATTCCGATGCTTATGCTTACCAGTAAGTCCAAACTGACCTTGCCACTTGCCCTGATGCAATTCCGCGGGGAGTACGTGACGAATTATCCGATGATGCTGACCGGCGTTCTTGTGACAGCGATCCCGATGATTGTGCTGTTCTTGTTGCTTCAGCGTTATTTTGTCGCAGGTCTAACCGCAGGTTCGCTTAAGGGTTGAGGGGCGAGAAGGAGACTGAAAGATTGTTCGCAAAATCGAATTCGTTTTATATTCGTTGTAAATTGACGTCACCTCGTATTTTACATTGATTTCTGGTTCATTCTGCATAATAATGGTTTAGTGTCAGGATGACTACATAGAGATCAAGGGAGCTATAATCTGATGAGTAAATTGGAAGTGTTGCGGAATCCCAAGCAGCGCAAGCTGCTGTTCAGTGCCGGTATGAGCTGGCTGTTTGATGCAATGGAGGTCGGCATGATCTCATTCATCGTAGCTGCACTCGCGAAGGAGTGGAGTCTTAGTCCCGGACAAGTCGGTGTGCTGACGAGTATAAACTCGATCGGTATGGCCCTCGGTGCCTTGCTCGCAGGTGCACTTGCAGACCGTTTTGGACGAAAAGCTATTCTGATGTGGACACTGTTGATCTTCACCATTGCAAGCGGTCTATCTGCACTCGCTACCGGGTTTGCGGTATTGTGTGCACTGCGTCTGGTTGCGGGTATTGGTCTTGGCGGTGAGTTGCCCGTGGCATCTACGCTGGTATCGGAATCGATGCCTACAGCGGAACGTGGACGTGCAGTTGTTTTGTTAGAAAGCTTCTGGGCAGGGGGCTGGATCGTATCGGCGCTCATTGCCAATTTTGTTATCCCCGAGTATGGGTGGAGAATTGCCTTTGCGATCGGTGCGCTTCCGGCGTTCTACGCGCTGTATCTACGTCGTGCCATTCAAGATCCTCCAAGGTATAAGAACCACACGAAATTGCAAAAAATCACGTTCCGCGAGAAGGTTGCCACGGTCTGGTCTGCACCGCATCGCCGAACAACATTAATGCTGTGGATTTTGTGGTTTACCGTTATTTTCTCTTATTATGGTATGTTCTTGTGGCTGCCTTCGGTTGTGATGGCGAAAGGTTTTACATTGGTGAAAAGCTTTCAATACGTGCTAATCATGACGATTGCACAGCTGCCAGGTTACTTCACCGCGGCGTATTTCATTGAACGCTTTGGCCGGAAGTTCGTACTTGTCGTATATCTGACACTGACCGCGATTAGCGCGATCGCCTTTGGACTGGCTACGACGGAAGCAACGATTTTGGCTGCCGGAATCTGCCTATCGTTCTTCAATCTGGGCGCGTGGGGCGGACTCTACGCGTACAGCCCGGAATTGTATCCAACATCCGTGCGTTCCACAGGCGTTGGACTGGCTACATCGGTAGGCCGGATCGGCGGCGTACTTGCACCATTTATGGTAGGTATGCTTGTTCAGAAGGCAGTTCCAATCAGCCTGATTTTCACCATTTTCTTCGTGACAATTCTCATTGGAGCAGCTGCTGTGCTGTTCTGGGGCCGGGAAACGAAAGGGCAGGAACTCGCCGAGTAATGGTGAGAAAATTTTAGCGCAACTTTTGTGCGGGTCTGTTTGCCTACGGAAGTGGAGGCTGAATTAGCGGTACAAGGTTGATATAAGAAGAGGTGTGACCCTGATACGACCATGGGCTCATGCCTCTTTTTGATATGTGCAGGACTCATTTTTTCATGCTCCATCGGTCCGATAGACGGGCAATTTTTGATATCCTATAATGACACTCGGGATGTCCATCCGAGAGGATTCAGGGGGAAGCCGTATAACTGGATTCAGAAAAATGGAGGTTAAGGAAATGACGAATAAGAAGAATACAATGAGCGAAATGCATATGACGAGTGAACAGCATAGCGTGTACGAAATGGTGCGAGTTGATGAAGAGGCAGGGATAAGAGAGGTGCACAACAGTTATAATGGCAACGTGAAAGTGAGTGAGATGGAACGTGCTTACGGTGGATGGAGCGTGATCGATCTTACTCCTGCAAAAGAGAGGCAAGATGTATATGAACTTAAGATGACAAGCGCCATCGGCATCTCCGATAAAGAAGCTAAGTTGGAGATCAATGGAAGAAAGGTTGAACTTCATGATCAGCGCCCGAGTGCAGAAGATATGGAGCCTATCACCGTGAGTCGTAAAGTCACCCATCGCAGGGGCAGAAAAAATGGCAAGAGAGCAGGACGAGTGAGTATGCTTCTTGGCGCCTGTGCAATGACGCTTGGACTTACTGTTGCCGCGCCTTCGGCTGGAGCCCAGAAGCTGGAGCAGGGCATTCGCAGTGAACACGTGGTGCAATTGCAGGAGCAATTAAGTGAGCTCGGGTATTTTGACGCTGGAGTAACAGGTTATTATGGTTCGATTACCCAAAGCGCTGTTCGCGAGTTCCAACAAGCGCAGGGGCTGAGCGCCGATGGTGTAGCAGGGCCTGTGACGCTGAACAGGCTGAACCAAAAGGTTAAAGCCGAAGGTGAAACGCTGCGTCAACTGGCGAAGTTGATCCATGGGGAAGCGCGCGGGGAATCTTTTGAAGGACAGGTCGCTGTAGGGGCAGTTGTCTTAAATCGGGTGCAATCGGGAGAATTCCCGTCATCCATCTCCGAAGTCATTTTCCAAAAAGGTCAGTTCACAGCTGTAGACGATGGTCAGTTTAATCTGAAGCCAACCGCAACCTCGTTCAAGGCTGCCCGTCAAGCTCTCAATGGTGCCGACCCAACGCATGGTGCGCTATTTTATTACAATCCGAAGATTGCCACGTCCGAGTGGAGTAAGAGCAGGCCCACACTGCTGACCATTGGGCAGCATGATTTTACGAGATGAGGTAGGATTGCAAGAAGCCAGCTAATTAGGCGGAAAGAGTGGTAACTAATTTTTTGATCCAACAACAAACCCTGGTTGAACGCTGCAGATGATTCGCAGATATTTCACCGGGGCTTGTTTTATTTATATGTTGTTATTGCGGATAAGGAATATATGGAGTAGTGGGACAGCGCAGATTCAATGTTAATCTTTAGTTTCGAATGGGATCGTCAATGAAGTCGGCTCTACAATTGTTTTTCCCGTGTCATAGTCATAGATCTTGTTAAAAACCAGTTCGATGGATTCCAGTTTGTCGGGATCACCAGTGTACACGAAACCAGCCGCTATATTATCCATGACTACACCATTATATTGATGATAGATATAAGGTTTCCTCATGAAATTACGATCTGCTGAAGTAGGGTTGCCCGTGTTCAGATGAACAGAATTCAGACCGTAAAATCCGATATTTTGATCCGTTGTATTTTCGACACTGTATAGGATTTTGATATAAGTCATTTTAGAAGCGATATCCTGTTGATTGAGAACCGAAATGTTTTTGCGGGTGTCCTCGGGAATATCATTAGCCTCTAGTAATTGGACATCCATCAGATGAATAGTTAATGGTCCAACTGCAATACTTTGATCTAGAGAAACTGTTTTTAACAATTTCAGCTGTCCACCGTATTCGAATATGCCCGTATCCCCAGCTTTAGATAAGATCGGTGATGATGTGTTTTCAAAAAGTTTATCACTAAGATTGCTCGCGGCCTGCTCGAATGCATTGTAATCTGGCTTAAGATCTTTGTATGTTAATTCCGACCGGAAAGGCTTCAAACCGGATTCTAATACAAGTTCAGGCGAAGCAGTTCGCGTGTGTAATGATGTGTTCTCTAGGTTTGTAGATGAGGCATAATCTGCATTGCCTGAACCACTCAAAAGTACGAGCGTAACCAGTAATTGAATAATAAACATGAAGAAGCGACACCCTTTCTCTTGATCCATTGATGTAAATACTTTTATTAATCATCATAACAAAACAATTTAGGGAGACCATGAGAATATCGGACTAAATTCAGATAATAACATATTGACGAGTGATTGATTCGGATTGGTAGCAAAGACCCATTGATATAAAGTCTGGTGTTCCGGATTGCTAAAGTTGAGTTCGAGGCATACTGTGTGCTACAAATATGTTTAATATCAATGGCATGCATTTGAATCAGGTCCATAGACGGATAGTTGAAATGGTTCTTTCCGGTAAAATATATTCCATGTGTCTTGTATCAGCGAGCGGTAAGGATTAATGGAATCCGTACAGATTATATGATCGCTTTGAAATGGATGAATTCGAGAATTAAAAGAAGAAAAATTAAAAGAGTCGGGTGAATAGAGATGAAATTACTAAAGACCTCATTGGTTCTAGTAACACTCGTGATCATTGCTTCTTTGGCATGGTATGGGTCCTATAAGAGTGATATGAAGCAACTTGAGGATGAGTTGAGGACGTATTTAACGGTTGAAAAAGGAATAGATGAGCAGACGATCACAAGTATCACAGCTCGCCGTAGTAAAATGCCGATGTATCCTGTTGTTGTCCGATTTAAGGACAATCCGGAGGAGCATATCTACTACTATAGAGAAGATGAATGGATTCAGCTTGCGCCTGATCCGAATTCGTAAACTATTGAAGACGCAAGCTTAATACGCCTCACGATTGGATTCATCTGCCTAATCCTGTACAATGAATAACGACATAACAACGGTAGATTAAGGATGGATTAGAACGATGAGGATTATTATATCACCAGCCAAGAAGATGAAGGTCGACACCGATCTGATGGCTAGCGCCGCGATACCGCAATTTATAAATGAATCAGAACAGTTATTAAGTCTGCTTCAAACCTTATCCTATGACGAGCTTAAAGCGCTCTGGAAGTGTAACGATGCCATTGCCGAACAGAATGTGCAGCGGATTCAGAACATGAATATAAAGAATAATCTGACGCCAGCCATCTATTCGTATGAAGGCATTCAGTATCAATATATGGCGCCTGGCGTTTTTCAGCAGGAAGAGCTGGCGTATCTGGAGCAACATTTGCGCATATTATCCGGATTTTATGGCATCTTACGTCCTTTGGATGGAGTAACCCCTTATCGGTTAGAAATGCAGGGCAAGTTGCAAGGGCCGGGATTCAAATCCCTTTATCAGTTCTGGGGCAGCAAGCTGGCTGATCAGCTTCAGGCGGAAAGCAACTGCGTACTCAATCTGGCTTCCAAAGAGTATAGCAAGAACATCACCCCTTTTCTAAAAGAGGAGACCCGCTTTATCACATGTGTATTCGGACAGATGGTTGGTGGGAAGCTGGTTGAAAAGGCAACCCGCGCCAAAATGGCCAGAGGTGAGATGGTACGTTATATGGCAGAGCGGAAGATTTCGGATGTGCACGATATTAAGGGATTCGATCGGTTAGATTTTGTTTTCTCGGAAGAACAGTCAGATGAGAGTACTTATGTGTTTATCTATTCAGAGGAAAAGTAGTAGTGAAGCTTATTTAATATGTAAGAGAATAACAAGCTGTTTTATTCCATTAAAGAGTCGCCATCTGGCGGCTTTTTTGTTTTATCCACACCCTTAAAAGGAAAAAAGTCCCTAAAATAAAGGACTAATTAACTATTACCTAAATTAAGGAAAATGACGATACTTATAATTCGACCATCTTTATCTCTTTTAAGGGATGAACTGGAAGATGAATATAAAGGAGGAAAAGAAATTTCATGAATTTACGAAGAGGCTTTATTATTTTTCTAGTTTTCTGGCTTGCTATTGGAACCATGCTTCCAACTAGCGGTTATGCACTTTCAGATCCATCAGCTTCAATAATAACGTCCGAAAGCACGGGTGTTGATGTTAACCGTTCTGCGGAGGATGCAGTGCTGATAGGGCAGGTGGATGTAGAGGGTTGGGACCCTGATTTCTATGAAGAACCTGAGGATGTAAATGAAGGTGAAGAACATATGAAGGAATCAGACCCGTTTACGGTGACGGATGATACATACGGAGAGCACATGTTCACTACCCAAGCAGCGGCTTTGGCGAACGAAACACTAGTCATGAATCCGGGAGAATCATATACATTCACCAATACCGGGACCGTTGCCAGGAGTTTAAGTATCAATGCATCAACCTCAAGAGGCAGTGCATATGATTATGCCAATTATAGACCGGACGGAAGTATTTCAGGTGATAATTTAGACTTTACCGGAAGTATAACGGTAAATTCAGGCTACACGATCGTCATTACATCAAGCGGGGAAAATCCTTTCACCGTTACGGTTCGACCGGAGTTTTCCTATGGTGTGTCCACAAACCCTGCGATGCACCGTGTGACTTTATCCAAAGGAGAAAGTTACCGCTTCTTCAATGAAGGATCACAGTCAAGAGTTTTAAGTGCGGGTACTTCCACAGCTCAAGATAAGAAGATAGACTATGCTGTTTACAAAGAGGATGGGAGTCTTGTAAGTTCAAATTTCCAAACTACAGGCAAGCCTTCAGTTGCTGGAGGAAATGAAGTTATTATTACAGGTGCAGGTTCACAGCCTGTTAGTGTTGGTTTTCCCTATGAAGTATACACGGGTGACTGGAGTGACGAGCCGGCGTATACACGAGTAACTTTGAATCAAGGAGAGAGTTATCAGTTTACGAATATTAGTTCCAAATCGGATGCGCTTCAGAGTGATGGAACCTCTAAAGATAAACATGATTACGTTGTTTATCTTCCCGATGGTACAGAAAGTACGACCGGGACCAATTCAACCACAAAGCCGACTATCGCTGCGGGTAGAACAGCTGTGGTGACACTGGTAACCTCAACACCTGTGACATACGGTGTGCCATACAGAACTTTCGATGTTCAGAAAGCTGGCGGGGATGCGATAACAAGAGTGACTGTATATCCTGGAGAATCCGTTATTTTTCGGAATAATGGATCATTAGCCAACCCAATTAAAAACAATGCGAGCAGCGCCAACGGAGCTGTTTTTGATTACACCTTGTATACCTCGGAAAATGTTGTGCATTCTGACGGCTTTAACAAAAATGTCAATCCGATGATCCGATCCCAAGGTTACGCCATTGTATCCGTTGTAGGGCAAGTTCCGATTGAATTTAGTTACACGGATGATTTTTCCTTTGAATACAGCATGGAACCTTCCCATCACCGTGTAACCTTGAACCAAGGAGAGAGTGTGACTTTCTGGAACTATGGTAGCAGTCGAGAATATCTCGACAGTGATGCTTCATCGACTAACAAAGCTCGTTTATTTGATTATGTAACCTATTACCCGGATGGTACAGAACGCAGTACTAAAAAATCAACAGCGACTGCTCCAGTTGTGTATTACGGAAATAAAGCTGTAATTACAAGCGTATCTGCACAACCTGTTACGATGGGGGCTATCTATACCATTTTTGATGTAGAGGATCGACCTAATGAAGCCTTGAGTAAAATTACTGTTGAACCGGGTCAATCCGTGAAATTTCAAAACGGAGGTTCACTTTGGAATCCAATTCGGAGTAATGCGAAATCGGTAGGTTCACTTTATGACGTAGTTGTATATAAATCAGATGGCAAAGCATATAGTGACAAATTCAATAATTATGGTAGTCTCGCTAATATTCCATCTGGCGGTGAAGCCATTGTTACTGTAGTAGGAAGCACACCTATCCTGTTTGAATACACAGATGATTTTTCTGTAGTAGATAGCAAGGAACCGGCATATCTGCGTGTAACGTTAAACAAAGGAGAGAGTTATGCCTTTACAAATATAAGCTCCGATTCCAAGAGAATCAGGACGGATGCCTCTAGTAATCAACAGAAATTTTTTGATTATATCATCTTCAATTCAGATGGAACGGAATCATCCAAGAGAACGGCAGTAGCATTTGATCCACTTGTCTTGGGGAGTAAAAAAATTGTCGTTACGAATATTTCCGAGCAAGCGATAACGTATGGAGGAATTTATCGTATTTTCCGTGGACAAGACGACGAAGTCCCATCACCTGAAACGGAAATTACGGTGAAGCAGGGACAGAGTGCAGTCTTCACGAATCCGGGTGCAACAACGGCTCTAATCAATCGGGTAGGAACAAACAGTTCCATTGTTGATTTTGTAGTTTACGAAGGAACCGATAAATTCTTGCATCTAACGGCAGGTTCAGACTTGGATGCTTGGGAAATACCTGCTGGCGGAACACTCGTTATGACTGCAATATCTGCTGAGCCGGTAACGATTCAATATAGTGCACCTGTGACAGCTAGCCCTAGTCAGGAGCCTGCACTCCTTAAACGAAATTTGGAGCCGAACACCACGGCGATATTCTCTAATACATCTTCTTTCTCATCCGTGCTCTTTACATCTCAAGTAGAAGGATTGGTCTACGATTACGTAATCCGTAATCAGAACCAAGTCATTGTTAAGGAAGGGAAAGATGCAGTAGGACCGCAACATGTACCTGGAAGATCTGATATTCAGGTGCATAATGTGTCAGACCAAACGTTGAAATTCGTAGCTCCATACCGTAATTTTACGGTCAAACAAGTGGAAGTTGAGTTTTTGACGTTGTATGAGAATACGGAAACCGAACTTCCGAAAGAGCAAAAAGGTAATATCTACTACCGTTTCAGTCCCTATAGCTCTGATAAATATCGAATTGCGATCAAAGAATCAGGAGATTTTTCCATCGAACCTCGAATGGAGTTGTATGAAGACAAGGAACTCAGTATGCCTCTGGTGTCTTCCGTAGATCAGGAGCAGGTGTACGGCGAGCAATATACCGTGCTTGAATGGGATCTGCAGGGTGGAAAAACGTACTATCTCAAACTGAGTGAAAAGGAAGGCAAACCGATAAAAGGAGCCATTAAAGCGGCCTGGATGAACATTCGCAACGATAACAGCTACGAATACGGTTATGCCAATCAATTGCTTAAAGTAGTGCTGTATACAGGAGATCAGATTGTTTTTGAGTATGACCGTAACGGTAATTTAACGAAAAGAACAAAGAAAATTTTCCCATTTAATTAATGATTGTTAAAACTAGGTTGAGGTGATGAAGTGTTTAGGAAAATAACATTGATATGGTTATGTGCGATATTAGTTTTTAGTGGGCTTGGCTCTTTTGCGTATGAAGGGCAGGCTGCGGCGGCATCGTCGTCAGAAGGAAGAGATTCTCTTCCTTCTGCTACCTATATTACAATTCATAGTTTACAAGAGCAGTTTGGTATTCAAGAGAAATGGATCAGAGCGAAACTCGATCAAGGTTACTCCTTGTATCAGTTGTATAAGGCGTTACAGACAGATCGCTCAGGCGGTGCGGCTGCTGAGAACTGGCTTCAAACCCAGGAAGTCAGCGAACCGATTACAATGGAGGGGCTACGCCCTTCCTCATCCACACCGTCTGATTCATCTCAGCTCAAACCCTTTTCAATCCTTGCAGCTGACGATGAAGTTCCAGGTACAGGAACAACCGTGGATCAAACAGGGCTTGATCATGTCGATCTTCGGGATGAAGCATCCCGGTATATGACGTCTTATGGAGCTGAGTCCATCTCAACTGCTACAGGAGAGATGACGATTCAAAGTGCCGACCTGTCACTTCCGGGTTTGATTCCCTTCGATCTGACACGTATTTATGATACAGCTAGAGCCAATGGACAACTTGGTGTGGAGTATGACGAAGCGACTCAAACGTATTCTAATGCGGTAACACCGCGTAAAGAAACAGCTGCAGGCCTTGGACAGGGCTGGCGTTGGGATCTACCTTTTATGGAACAACGTGGAGAGAACCAGTACATTTATGTTCCAGGTGTGGGTTATTATCGTTTAAACGCAAATTTGGAACTAGAAGGTTATGTATGGAATGATATTTCACTTAAAAAAGATGCAACTGTAACGGTGGATGGAGCAGCCAGCAGTTATCGTTTGTCCATCCGCAACGGGTACGAGTATTTGTTTACACAAACAGGAGAATTGTTGCAGATTACGGATGCCTACCGAAACGCGGTGAATTTCAAATATACGAATTCAAACGGTAACCGTGTTATCTCTCGGATTGAAAACAGCGAAGGTCAAGCGCTGACATTTACGTATAGCGATCTGAAAATGACTGTTCAGCTTGCTGGAACGGATCGGAAAGTGACCTATACTCAGCGTGAGGACGGAGATATTCGTATTCTGAGAGAGTTTACGGATGCGCTGGATCGAACAACGACCTATACGTACTATTATCCAGAATCCAAATTCAACTTTTTACCAGAGCTTCAACAAAATCAGAGTGCACATGGTGTGATGCATACGGCATTGCTGTCGCGTATTACAAGCCCATCCTCAGCGATAACAGATTATGCCTACATACCGGCTTTGAAGCAGGTTGGAACGTCTTCCGTACATTTTGTATACAAAGTCAGAGAGCGCAAAAGTCATTTTAGTTCAACAGATGCCGAAGGTAATCTGGACAAAGTTAATTTCGAATACTCTGGAGAGGATCTGGAGTCATACGGTCAATCCGCTTCATGGACGACCAAAGTGAAATCAGGAAATACAGTGGATACGTGGAAGTTCTCCAAATCATTCGGTGCAGCTGCACAGCCGGATTTAATCCGGGTGGATAAGCATGAATTAAGTGGAGATGGTGTCGTCTATAACACGGAGTACAAGTACGATAGCCAAAATAAACGGAATCTGCCTACAGAACAATCCGAATGGACTAGTGAGAACGGTCGCACAGGAGATAAACTGACCACTACGGTGATCTATGATACGAATGGAATGGTTACTTCCGAGAAGCAAAGTACGGGACAAGAATCCACTTATGCCTATGAAACCGGGAAGTCTCCGTACTTTTGGATCCAACCCATTCGTACAACGACTAAGATTAATGACAGGTTAGAAAGATACACAGAAACGACTTATAATGGACAAGGATCTGTATTACGAAGTGTAACCAAAAACGGATACGGAGGACAGATATTATCTGACTCCGAAATCAAACTCGACGCGAAAGGCAGAGTTGTCACGACAACGGATAAAGGCGGTTATCTGGCTAAAGACCGCGTTGTGACGCTGAGTTATGATGCGAATGCAGGACATTTGGTTCAATCGAAATCAACCATTGTCAATGATATTGCCGGGAAGGCAATTCCTTACGTTGATTCATACGAATATAATGGTGCTAGTGAACTGAAAAAAGTAACCGATGCTTCCGGTGAAGAAGAAACGTATCAGTATGACCAAGCCGGACGGGTTCTTCAAGTCACCCATGCGGATGGCACCAAATCAATCACTGCATATGATGATGTAAAAAATATAATTACCAACACCGCCCCGGACGGTATGGTTACCAAAGAGCGGTATAATCCGTTAGGTCTTTTGGCAGAAGAACAGACGGCAGAGGCTACCTATAAGTATGCCTACGATGGTGAAGGGAATGTCACTGCGGTTGAAGATGCTGAAG
Source organism: Paenibacillus amylolyticus (assembly GCF_003719335.1). GTDB lineage: Bacteria > Bacillota > Bacilli > Paenibacillales > Paenibacillaceae > Paenibacillus > Paenibacillus amylolyticus_D. The sequence continues at coordinate 185,566 of NZ_RIAS01000001.1, read as the reverse complement.
GAAATGTAACCCGTTTTGTCGTAGATGCGTTGGGCCGAACGACAAAGACTCAATACCCTGATACGACTACAGCCAACACAGCTTATAGCGCTGTAGATCGTACGGTAATGTATGAAGATGCCGCTGGCAACAAAACCCGAGAAAAAAGAGATGTATTGGGTCGCGTGACATTGTTAGAGGAATATAAGAACGGTTCTTACGTTCCATTGCAGCAGAAGGAGTATGATCTGGATGGCAATGTGACGGCATCTATTGATGGTAACGGCGAACGGACAACGTATACGTATGATGCTATTGGTCAGATTGCAACGGCCACCACACCGAAGCAAGAGACAAGCCGTTATTTCTACAGCTATCAAGGTCAGACGACTCAGGTCGTATCAGCGAATGGTCAGACGGTAACCAAACAGTATGATGAACTGGGCAGGCTGATTAAACAGACACCCCCTATTCAGGATGGCTCGGCAACCAGCTACTACTATGATAAACGAAGCAATCTGATCAAAAAGCAGGATCGACTTGGAAAAGTCACCGAATACACGTACAACAGTGACGACATGCTCACAAACATGAAGGCACCAGATACGAGCGTATCGTATACGTATGATGCTGTTGGGCGCAGAACATCCATGACCGACGACCATGGCAAAACGACGTACAGCTATCAGCAATCAGATGGAATATTGGACGGATTAACATTTCCAGATGGAACACAGTTGAGTTATGAAAATAATACACAGCAACGTCTGGGATACACGTTGACTGATGTAAAGGGACAAGCCCTTCGTATTCACGGAGAGCTCGATGTGATGAATCGGGTCACTTCCATGGATATTACCTCGGGTACAGGAGGAGCTTCTGCTCTTGCTTCATCGGGAACAACACCGGTAGATCGTATGACATTTAGTTACAAACCGAATAGTTCACTCGAAAAATTATCTTTTGGTAAAGGGCTCAGTACAAGCTACCAATTTAACGGATATGACCTTTCGGGGGTTACGATCTCTCAAGGAACTTCCGCAGTCCAGCAGTTTAGCTATGAGTACGACGGTAACAAAAACATTACGACCCGTACACAGAACGGAAAAACGGATCAGTACACGTACGATGAATTGAGCCGGATTCAGACTGAAACGGGCACGCAAAAAGAAACGTACACCTACGACCAGAACGGTAACCGATACAGTACCGGAAGCGGAAAAATATACGGTCTGAAGGATGCACAGTATACGTATGACAGCCAGAATCGTATGGTTAAAGCTACTGGAGAAGGTAAAACCGTAAACTATAGCTATAATGGCGATGGATTGTTGTACGAACGTACCGAAGGCGAGCAAACGATCCGTTATTACTATGACGAAGAAGCTAAATTGATGGCTGAGGCTATAGTAACATCAGGAAAAGCAGAGCTTACTTACGTTTATATCTATGACTTGTATGGGCAGCTATGGGCCCGGCAGGATAAAAAGACGGGCAAACTGGAGTACTACCAGTTGAACGGACATGGTGACGTTGTTGGCCTTGTGGACGATGCAGGCGAAGTTCTAAACAGTTACACATACGATATCTGGGGCGGACCGTTAACCAAAGAAGAAACGGTACCGAATGTACTTCGATACGCAGGAGAATACTGGGATGACACCGTAGGTCTGCAATACTTGAGAGCTCGCTGGTACGACCCAGGCATGGCCCGTTTCATCGGTGAGGATACGTATGAAGGGGAACTCAACGATCCACTGAGTTTGAATCTGTATTCTTATGTTCATAACAATCCGTTGAAATATGTGGATCCGAGTGGGCATGTGGCTTGGTTAATTCATGGAACTTGGAGTGACAAGGAGACATGGACAAAAGATTTTCGAAGTTATCTTGAAGGTGTTCTAGATGAATCGATTACAAGACTTAGTTGGAGCGGTAAGAATAAGGTTCCTGCTCGGGAAGAAGCAGCGAAAGATATAACAGAAAGAATATATAAATATTATTTATCTAATTCAAAAGAACCAATCCGATTAGTAGGTCATAGCCATGGAGGGAATGTGGCCATAATGGTAGCCAACAATTTGGCTAAGTTAGGGGTTCATGTAGAAACACTGATAACAATTGCTACTCCAGTACGTGAATATAAACTTACAACAGAAGTGGGTCAACATATACAAGTATATAATAATTACGACATTATTCAGAATAATGGTGGTCAAATGAAAAAAAGTGGGAAAGCAAGAAGAACGTTTGAAGGTGCTCTGAATATTGAGGTTATTCTTCCCAAAAAGGATAGAGAGTTTTACTGGAAGCTTCAAGGAGTTACAAATCATTCTTCAATGCATAGTAATGTAAATGTATGGAAGAAATATATTGAGATGAGACTAAATTAAAACTATTGTGATAGTTGTAGATTCATACCTGATTTGGAGGTGAGAGAATGTCAACTTTGATGAAATTTATCTGGATTGCTACTACATTAATTAATTTATCAGTATTTATTTGGTTTTTAATTGGGGCAACGTCTAATTTTCAAAGATCTCTGGATTTAGTCGGTATGCCGATTATGCTTCTCTGTGGTATACCTTCTCTAGTGATTAGTATTATTTCAATAGTAATTCTTATCAGAAAATGGAATTCCCAGTTAAGTGTAAGTACCATGATTGTAGGAGGAGTGTTTATTCTCATATTACTCTTCTGTATACCGGCATTTCTTAACGCCATAGATAATACAGTGGTACCCGAGCGAGTTGAAAGTGATCCAGTCAGCCGCACATCTGATCAGAAGTACGAGTATAATCTCGAATTAATCAACATGTCTCATAGAAATAATCAGGTAAATTTAATTATAAAAGAGGTTTCTGGTCAAACTCAGAAGAGAACGATTCCCCTAGATCTGGATGCTAAAGAAATCGTTGCATTAACTACTGGTCCAGGATCTGACTGGCAGTGGGCTGTCTTGCAACCTACAGAAACACCTGAAAAATACAAACTCACTACCACTGAAAAGTTGGGCATGCATAAAGTCTATATGATTGATGTTGTAAAAGGACAATCACAGGAAATTAAGTGAGAATTGTGAACAATGTTTAAATGTTAGCCAGCCCGTCAAAAGGCTGGTTTATTCATTTTTTTAATAAAGTGTTTTAACATACTATTTACAGATGGTTACAATATTAAAGAAAGTTGTGCATTCGTTACTTTATTAAGGTTATAGAAGGTGTGATTATTTGAAAAAAGCAGTATTCACCGGTAGCTTCTTGATCATTGCAACAATAGGTTGGATATGGTATTCAATGAATGACCTTACACCTATATCATCGACCACGCACATTATTTCAGTTGAACTAGAGGGTGATTCATCATGTAAGGTAACTGTTAGCGATTCGTCAAAAGGGCACAACAGAACGAAGACAGAAACCTTTGAAAGCCCATCATGCAGCAAATTAAAAGGAGAGGATGAACTAACCTATAGGTATCTTAACGAGGGGAAATATCTATACATCGTTTCAATTAATAAAGAATCGACAAAAGACCCTTTGACAGGAGTGATCACTAAAATGATTGAACATGATGGGAGATTTTATATTCACGTTATATCTCCTGTTTTTGGCAAAGAAACCTTTCCGATTGATAAAAAGGATTGGAACAAGTTAAATATCAGATCCAATATTACCTTTTATTTAGACCATTGGAATCATAACATTGAACTACTATAAATGGATTCGATTCGTAATAGAATTTATATAAGGGAGGTTGCATCCAATACACACTACCATCAAGGATTTATTAGATGCAGAGAGGTTCGAGGAAGCGATGACTCTGATTGCTGAGTTAGGAGAAAAAAGAGATCAATCTTCAGTTGAGTTCCTCATTGGAATTTTGACCGGAACCCAGAATACTCTTGTCAGAAATGAAGTCGCCATCGCACTAAGGGATATTGGAGACAATAGAGCGGTTTATCCGCTAATTGAGGCTCTTTCCAACGCTCAGTTGAGAAGGAGCAGGGGCACTCTGCTATACGCAATGGAAGAAATGCATTATGAGCCTTATATCGAGATCATTGTGGCATTGATCGGAGATGCGAGTTTGGAAGTGAGGCTGCAGTCATTTCTATTATTTGAAAAGGTGGCGGAGAAATTAAGCGAGCAGCAGAAACAGGTTTGCAAAGAGGCCTTATTGAAGTGTAAAAATATGCACACTAATGAATTGTTAGATGAATCATTAGCCTTGTTGAGCGGTTAGACATTTTTAGAATAATCCTTGAGTCTGAAGAAGTCTACTAAAAGAAGGAGCGAGAATGGTAAATGGAAAAAACCAATATTATGGTAGAGTTTATTATCACAGGAGATCACTTTGAACCAAGTTTAATTACGGAACGTCTTGGATTCAATCCAACAGGATGGTATGTAAAAGGAGAAAAGGTCGGTCATAAAGAGTTATATCGAAAAGAAACCTGCTGGTTCTGGGATACGGGTTATCAGGAGTCATATGATATTAATCATCAATTAAATGAAGTATTGCTGCTGTTGGAACCCCATATTGAAACTCTAAAGACTTTAAAAATCAAGCATCATCTAAATTTTCTATTCAGCTTCTCGATCAGAGTATTAGATAATGAAACTCCGGCGATTACTATTGAGCAAAAAGCTATACATACAGCATATGAGTTGAATGCAGAGTTTGATTTGGATTTATATATTATGTAGGTGATATATAAACGATGTGGTGGAAGCATGATCTTTTATCAATCAGAGGAGAGAAATAGAATGGAGAAAGACATCTTAATAAGTCAATTTCTAAAACTGTTTCCGGAATTCAATGATCGATATATCGAGCATGTGGAATTCAATCAAGAGTTTCTAGGACATGTATTCTTCGGAGATGAAGTGTCTACTCATGTGGAAAGATTGCTTCAGGAGCAAAGTGATTTTGAACAAATAGAAAAGTTCTTCCGTTTTTTTGAATGGATGGCATTACACTCGGACCTTTACATTGTACAAGTGTTATCTACAACGATATTGTACAACCTTGGAGGGGATATTGATGTTTTACATAAAGTGTACCAATATATGGGGCACCGTACTAAAAAGCTCTCAGTAGAAATAGAAGATTTGCACACAGGAAAGTATTTTTCATGAAAGTGAGGCAAACGAAAGGAATAGAATTCTGCTGAGTATGGAGGTGAGCGTGTGTCGAAGTGGATCAAATGGATTTGGGGTACAACGGTTCTCGTTAATCTAGCCGTATTTATTTGGTTTTTAGTTGGTGCTACTTCTAATTTTCAAAAATCACTCGATTTGGTCGGCATGCCGATCATGCTTATTTGTGGTATTCCATCTATCATAATTAATATGATTTCAATAGGCATTATAATAAGGAAATGGAATTCTTCGTTAAGTATAAGTACTGTTGTGAGAATGATCCTTCCCATATTTTCTGTTTCTGTTGATAGCACGAAGAGGGAAGAAAGCTGCAGGCTGGAGCGCTCTAGCAGGTTCAGAATTATATATTAGGTAAAGCCCGATAATTGATTGTAGATTAGAGATTTATGTATTTTAAAAAGATGATCTGAGTAAGATATGCTTCGAAATGCTATGGGACATGCCAACAGGATATGCATATACTGGGGGACGTAGAGTTTTTCAGACATTAGTGCGTTTATGAGTAAATCTGCAAGTGCAGATGAACAGAAAAAGGCTATATTGAAAAGCTATTGGCTAATCCATATCTGGTTAGGGGTCAGTGCTCAGCATCTGTCATTTCTTTAAGCTACCGACCCCCATGTTGTACTCACACCTTAGAGCAAGTGTCCGCCAGACACTTCGATGTCTTGGGCAGTGACCCAGCCGAAATCATCGGACAATACGTTCACAATGACCTTCGCAAGATCTTCAGGTTGGCCTATTCTGCCAAATACAGATTGCTCAGCCAGTGGTTTGATGAATTCGGGATGTTTATCGAATACGCCATCGCCGAAATTGCTGTGCGTAGGGCCGGGAGAAACGGCGTTGACCCGTATGTTGCGAGGTGCAAGTTCTTTGGCGATATAACGAGTCCATGTGGAGAAGGCTGCTTTTAACGAGCCGTAGGCAGAGTAACCTGGGAATGATTGGTTCTTGGAAGAACTCGTAGTATTAACGATGGCTCCATGATCATCCATAAATCGCACAAGGTGTTGTGTTAAAAAAACGGGTCCTTTAAAGTTCGTATTAAGAATGTTGTCGAAATATTCTTCGGTCATCTCATTGAACATCATAGGTCCGCCAATACCACCATTATTAACTAAGTAATCAAAAGTCGTTCTGTCCCAGATATCGTTTAGGTACTGTTTGACTTCTAAGGCGAAACCTTCGAATGTTGATATTTGGGTCAGATTTAACTTCAGTGCTACAGCCCGAACTCCTGTATTTTGCTCCACTTCCTTAACGACCGCTTCTGCTCTGTCCTTATAGGAATTGTATGTGAGAATCACGCTAATTCCGCGCTTGCCTAGCTCCAGGGCCGTCGCTTTTCCAATGCCATTACTTCCACCTGTTACGATTGCAATTTTCATCATATCCACCCTTTCTTGTGATCGATCTGGACTTTATTTTAGTCTTCTCTGCGGAAATTATATAGATCTAATCACACCTTTAAATTGCCTAAAACCACCACATGTAATTGTAATGAGCAGAGAATATCGTTATTTTATAAAATCAGAAGAGCCTAAAAATGCTGCTTCATTTCAGAGCTGTGTTGAGGGATACACATTCATCTGATAAAATAGGTGCATGAAAAAAATTATGGATGAAATTATCGAATTAATGAAATGTGCAGGCACTCGACCGATTGAAACCGAAGTTCCAGGGCTGAGCATGATTAAGGGAGATATTCCTGCTCATCAGCTTGCAGCACTCTACGAGCCGATGATTGGTTTTACGGTTCAAGGTACAAAAATGCTTTCAATCGGGGAGCGCAGAACTACACTGGGAGGCCCCTCATATTATGTTCTGCCGGTACATGTTCCTGCAACGGCGAGTGTGCATCCAGATAGGAATGGCGGCCCTTATATGTCTCTTGGTCTTGCGATAAATCAGAATGTTCTCCAACGCTTATTAAGAGATCTGCCTGAAAATCTAATCCCAACTTCTTCTGCACAGTTCGCAGCTTGTGAGATGGATCTTGAATTCATGGAGGCATGGCTACGCTTATTGCGATTAACTAAGTCAACCAGAGATATTCCGGCTCTTGCACCGGCTTATGAACGTGAAATTCTTTATCGCGTTTTGATGGGACCGCAAGGATGGTATCTGAAACAACTGGGTATGAGGGAAAGTAATTTTTCCAAGATTTCTCAAATTGTAAAATGGATTCGCGATAATTTTATGAGGCCCATAGACATCGGTGAGATGGCATCCAAATCGGGTATGGCTATAAATACCTTTCACCGTCAGTTTAAAAGTGCAACGGGATTAAGTCCTATTCAATTTCAAAAGCAATTAAGGCTTTTGGAGGCTAGAAATCTCATTGCATTTGAGGGTTATGCAGTAGCCAGTGCTGCATATCAGGTTGGCTATCAGAGTGCCTCGCAGTTTAATCGCGAATATTCCCGCTTCTTCGGTTTATCTCCAGCTCGAGATACGGAGAAACTAAGACGAATCGAACATGCCAGGGACTAGAAAATCCGGGGATCATTAGCATTAATCTGGACGGAAACAGTGTTCCCATTAAACTGTAGGACCATAGTATGGAAGCTCAACATTGAGAGAGTGGATTAATGAATTGAAATCAGGAGGTTAGCCGGATGAAATTGCCATTAAACTTCTGCTAACATAGTTTTATCCCATATTAAATGAGCGGTGAAAACGGATGAGTACAATTAAAGTTACCCCTGAGCAGTTACATCACGTATCGAATCAGGTGGATCAGGCGAGGCAACAATTGGAGCATATCCAAGATAATCTCTCCAGGCAGATTATGTTCCTTCAAGCCATGTGGATGGGTGTGACACAGGAGCGCTTTTATGATGATTTTGCGCGGTCACGCCCCGTACTACAGAAAGCACTGGAGAGTATGGTGTATACTACGAAAGAGTTAAAGGATATTGCGATTCGGTTTGAGAATGCAGATGCGGAGAAAGGGAGTCTGGGTAGTGTTATTGGTGCTGTTGGTGCGGCAGCAATGATGAAGAGTTCAGCAAGTGATGCGGGTTCGGGTAATAAGGGCTACCGGATGAAGAAAGTCGATGTCTATGGTAGGTATGTGTGGGTACCGGTGAACGAGAATGGTGAGCTGGATTATACGGCCGTACAGGCTTATGCGAAGGATCAGGGGAATGTGAATATCGACCGGATGCAAGGAGTTCATGTGGAAGCGCCAGAGGAAGATATTTTCAAAATGCAGGTTAAATCTTTGGAAAATAGAATCCATCCCTTCACAGGCGAGCCTGTATCCGATAAGTATGCTCAGATGATGCTGACTTCTCTGAAGTTCAGCCAGATCTTTATGGCATTCCAGATGGTTCGCGGAAGTATGCCTGGTCGCAAAGGGCCGTTTCGCTTGCCTGCTTCTGATCCGGCGGTGGCGAAGATTAAAAAGAATTTGGAAGCGGCTGAAGCGGGGAAAACTAGGAGTACTGAGCGCACGATTAACGTCAGGACGTTTATTTCAACCGATAAATATGTAGGTGAAACTGCTAATGCTATTGAAGCAAGATATCCAGGTAAAGTGGTAGATGTAAATAAAAAAGTATATAGAGCAGATGGAACACCATTGACAGATTATGATATTGAACTTGATAACGCAATAATTCAAGTTAAACAAGGTGGTGGAAAAGGTGCGACGCGACAAGCAATAAATACTGCCTCAAGTACAAATAAAGAAGTTATTGTATATTTACCTAATCAAATTTCAAATTCTGCTGTTGTAAAAGGGCTTCAAAAAGAAGGGTTCCAAGTGTTTACAAGTGAAACGGACTTAATTAATTATGTTGGTAGGTAATAAAAAGGGGAGAATGCTGCATGCAATGGATAATTCTTATTGGCAATGAAAGTTTCACTCTGAACCGTATTCGTAATCTGAAACATTACGGTGAAAATAAATCTACTAATCTTACTGAGAATAGATTTGTTGTAGATTACGGTTACGATCATGTTTTTTATGAAAGTGCAGCAGATATCATTAATGATTATGAAGAAAATGATATAAAACGAATTCCTTTTTCAAACCCTCAATTTATAATGATGACGTATACGAATGAAAAATTGATGAGACAAATATTGTCCCAAGAGAATTTTCCGCGTGGCATCTATATTGATGATGATAATGGGAATATAGTTCCAATAGAAGATTTCATTGTGTCTTAATTATTATTTGGAATTGACCTTGAAGGGGTGCGTCTCTCCAGTTTTTTTACTTTAGAAAAAGCATTAATAAATTAAAAGAAGAGTTTCCAGACTACAAATTTAGTGCTGCTTTTGGAGGTGAATAAGTGCATGTCAATCAGTGCTGTAATATATGAACCACAAAATGATTTTGAACAGAGTTTCTTTGTTCCCATTGCTACGGAATCGTTTTTTAAAGAATGTTGGCAACCTGCGATCGAAGCACTAGGGTTACAATGGACAGACCTCTTCTCATCAGGTGTTGATGTAGAGGAGGAAGATGTACCGTCAATTATTGAGGAACTAATTCAAATCAAAGATTGGGCGGTAAAAAACTTAACTGAGGAACAAAGAAATAAAATGTTCGAAAGAATAACGAGTATTCAAAATAAATTACCACTGGCATTTCAGCGCAAAGATGCTGTTGTTTTTATAGGATAGATCAGTTATCAGTCATGTTACAGTTTGAGGGGGACTACCCAGTGCAGAGTGAATCCATAATTCAATCAATACATAAGACCAGTATAAAGACTTCATCAATTGAGTTGTACACAGGAAAAGGTTTTGGGTGTTGTTTTATAATTTTTTTGTTCATAAGATAATAAATAGGATAGTATAAGGAAAGCATAAAATTAATTTATCTTCAATTTACAGGGGGCATTATGAACCAGCAAATTATTGAAGCCATTAAAGAAAATAAATTATTATTGTTCATAGGTGCAGGATTTTCCCAGCCATTAGATTTTCCGAGTTGGAATGGACTTATAAGCTTAGTACTGAATGAGTTAGCATTAGAGGACGACAAATATAAGAGATTAGAAGAGGTTTTAAGTACTGGTTTGTTTACCTCTTTAGAAGTATTAGATAAAATCAAAGACAAAAAGAAACAGGTATATGAGGTATTATATCATGAAATTGATAAGTCATTAGAAGGACTAAATCTCGACCTGCATCAAAAAGTAGGTAAAATCTCCGCTAAAATTATAACAACTAATTATGACCGATTGCTTGAAACAGCGACAAATTTTAGAAAGGTTGTTTTTGATAATACTTTCCATATCGCAAATTTACATGAAAAAGATAATTTTCTTCTTAAGTTACATGGATGTATAGAGAATCCAGAAAAATGTATTTTGTTTCAGGACGATTATGACCAATTGTACAAGGAGACCGCTGCGATTGAAAAGCTTAAAAATTTAATAGCAGATCATACAATTCTTTTCATTGGATTCAGTATGTCTGACGATTATGTCAATAAGCAGCTTGAATATATTCATACAATTTATAAAGGTTTCTCTAAACAACATTATTATTTGACGGTAGAAAGCTCAGCAAGTGAGCAACATGGGGTTTATCCTATCCATTTGAAGGATTGGAATGAACTTAGCCCTTTTCTAGATAGTCTAATTGAAATTAAAGAAGATTCAGACCAAAATAGTGGAAAAGCATCAAAAAATATAGTCAATGTAACTCCAGTGCGTTCACCTTCAATAGTCAAAGAGGTATCAATTGCGTTGTTAATAGCTGCCCCTATTGACCAAGAGAATAATCCATATTTTGATAAGGTGACTAAACACCTTGCTAAATTCAAGGTCACCATTAAGTGTTTCTACTTCTCTACTGAAGTTTTAAGAAGTCTAGAGGGGTTTAATTATATTTTCATTCTCACTCACACGGTGAAGGATAAATTGATCATTGAGGATCAATATCTAAAGAGTAAATTAATTACACCGCAGGAGATAGAAGAAAATTTAATTACAGACAATCTCAATGGGATATTTATTTTTACAGACAAGCTAATTCGAATATCATCATCGTCCATTTCTATTCCACTTGCAGTCTTTTGGGAAAAAGATTTAAATGGCGTGTTTTTCAAGTTGTTCCAAAAGAAAGCATTAGATAATTTCGAAAACGGACTCATTTTAAATCAGGAAATGTTTGACTTAAACCAAGTGGAGAAGGGGATTTCTAAAAATGTAACGCGAAATGACGATTCTAAACAATGGCTATCAGAGAGTATTGATGTTAAGAATCTTGTCAATTTCGTTGGTCGCAAAACAGATTTAGAGGATATTACTAGGAAAATTATTGATACAAATAAACGAGTTTTAACCATAAAAGGCTCAGGGGGTATTGGCAAAACTACCACAGTAAAAAAAGTTGCGGTGGAGCTATTCGAGAGAGGATACTACATAGATGGAATTTACTTTATTGATTGTGAATTCATTACAAACTATAAATCTTTTGAGTACAAGGTCGCGCAATGCTTTGGCGTTGAGAGCACAATTAATCTGAAGGAACATATTTTGCAAAATAACATTGAACTCAATGCTATTATTATTTTAGATAATTTTGAGACATTACTTTATATCGATGAAATAGATGAAATAAAGTCTCTCGTGACTTTTATGTGTGATCAAGTAAATGTTGTTATAACCTCTAGAGAGTGGGTACAGTTGGAATTTGAGGAGCGTCATGAGATGAGGGCTTTTACGAACGAAGAGGCTTTTCAACTTTTTGGAAAATATTATAAATCTGTATTAAAATCAGAAGAAATCAAAATCCTCAAAGAAGACATACTGGGGAACTTATTAAATAATAATCCTCTAGCAATCAAAATTACAGCAAGGAATCTTCCTAAGTCCAAGAACATGTTCATTCTTAAAACTGATTTGGAGGAGGATTTCTTCAATATCACGAAGGACGGCTACGAGGATATTTTTGATGACGAAACTGATGTTAACATTGAACGTTCTAAATCACTTTACCAGTCGATAGCATATTCCTATAAAAGATTGAAAGTTAATGAAAAGCTATTGTTCGAGTTGCTATGTTTATTTCCTGATGGTATCCACATGAATAATATAAAAAAGTTTTTCTCGCAAACTTATTATAAACTGGATTCGAAAAAGATCACTGATCGTGAAATTAACTCACTAGAGAACAAATCGTTAATTGAAATCAACAAGGGTTTTATTAAGTTACAATCAATAATTGGAAGATTTGCTGAGCATCAATTTTTGAAAAGATCAGAGGGAGAGAAAATTGATTTTTATAAAAGAGCATTTGAATTTATGAACTTTCAGAGCAAGATGCTTTATAAAATTTACGAAGCTGAGCGAGCAATAGGGTTGGAAATTTTTGATCAAAACGTTGAAAACTTTATTAAAAGTTACAGTTATATAACAGCTTTTAATGAGGATCAACAGAATAAGTTAGAGTATATAACGACAACCTTTTTAATGTTTGATTTAATCCATCAAACTCAACAAATTAGTGGAAAACTCGAAAAAATTCAACAGCATTTCGACCTGCCAAAGTCAAATTTATTATTTGAGACTATGTTAGCTAATGCAAAATATAATGAAGGTAATTTTGAGGAAGGATATGATAGGATAAAGAAATCACTTCCAATTGCTGATATGTATAAACTTGATCATTCTGTTGAATTAGAGAGAGATATTCTTAACTCAGCGCTCGAAATATATATATATAGTAATGTGATTGAAGTTAGAAAGTTTGTGAAAGAAAGAGATTTTGATAATTATTTACTTACAGTTAGTTTATTATTCTCCTCAGGTGAATATGGGAAGATTGAGGAATTAACAACTTCATCAGGGAAAGGAATTCCACCATTTACATTAATGGAGATGAAATATAACCTGGATAAGTTAGAATATAATGAGTTGGAAATAGTTATAAGTAGTAGTTTTTATAGAAAAGAATACACACAATTGATGCAAACAACTTACGTTAAAGCTAAAATGGGCAAGATAGATAAAAAAACTATAAATAGACTAGTCGTTACGAATAGATATACCTCTGGTTTGAAATCTTTAATGCTAGCTCTGATAGAGACTGATAGAAAGAAATCTATTAATTTTTATGAGAAGGCAATTCATGATTTACAACCAATTCGTTACTATTATACTGAAGCAATCTATCACTATACTAAATTCTTGCTAAATAACAGCTTGGACAATTACTCACTTTGGTTTGATAAAGGCTTTTTGTTGGCAAAAGAGAACCAGTATAGCTTTCTTCATCATAAATTTAATTGTATGCGTAGAGGTCTTGAATTACCCTATGATGAATCTCAGTATATTTTGTCTGGGGTTTACCAACTTGATAGTATTATTGACTTAGATAAAAATTGAAATAGTTAAAGGTAGCAATAATGTTCGTTGATTAAGTTTTTCTTGAAATTAAAAAACTAACAAATAATTTTATTAAATACCTTAGCGCATTTCCCGCTAAATTCGCATTTCACCTCATTCCTTCATGTACAATCTTCTCTGAGGTGACCTTACCATGAAGGATAATATGTCAAACCTGATCGAAGATTTGTTTCACGGTAACCTAAGATTGGACGAGTTGATTCATCCTGAACAGGCCGAGTATTACGAAATTAACAGCCAAATATCGGACATCATGCAAAACTACAAAACAAAGCTCCCAGATACAGAATATGATGCCTTGGAGCGACTGATCGACTTGATTGGACAATCTACATCTATGTATGTAGAAGCAGCGTTTGAGCAGGGTTTTCGCACAGGCGGCAGACTCATTATTGAGGTTTTAGCCAAACCGTGAGTATCTATCTACCTTATGAGCCAGCAGACAATACACAGCAATTCAAAATCCCCTTCTCCATTACCACCGACTAGGCTGGCATGGGGGAGGGGACTTTGCTTTATGATTTATTTTTTATCTTACCAATCTATCACTACCGCGCTCCAATATTCTTCCCCGCTGGCGTCCCCGATCCAATCAGGTCACTGCCACCTGCAAGCTTCAGGAAATTACCCAATACAGGCGTGCCGTCTGCCGCACGCGTTACCGAAGGTACGAGGGAGACAAAGTCGGCTGCGCTGGCGAGCAGGCCTTTGTCGTTGACGCTTTTTTTGTTTTTCCACCAGACGTTAGTGCTGCTGACATCGGTTCCGCTGGTTTTGTCGCTGGCGCCGCCCTGGAAGGACAAGTTGTTAGTGAAGATGTGGGTACCTTTGTCAAAGGCAAAGTTGCTTTGTCCGTTGTTCCAGGAGGTGTTGTTAGTCATCTGTATGGAACCCGGATTGCTGTTATAGGTAAAGCCATGTTTTTTGTTATTAAACGCAATATTGTTCTCGACAATATGGTTAACGGCAATTTTCTCGCCGCCCAGCTTAAAGCCGTTACCATCGCTGTTCGAAGTGGACGTTCCGTCAGCAGTTGCGCCGTTGCCGTATGCGATACTGTTGCGGATCGTGACGGCACCGATGGCACCTGTGTCTGTTTTACTATAGAGATCCCAGCCATCGTCTACGTTATAAGCGGCAATACAGCCGTCAAAGACGTTCCCCGGACCGACCGTCAGCTTGGCGGCAAAACCGTCCGCATCCTCGCCGTCATCCGGGTCGTAGTTGTTGTGGGAGTAAGAACGAATGACTTCGTTATACGAAGGCCATTCACTCTTGGCGGCGGTAGAAGCATAACGTCCCATCTGAATGCCCGTATCGCGGTTATGGTGGGCTTCGATTTGCTCCAGACGGTTGTAGCTGCCACCGATGAAGATACCGTTATCGCCCGCACCTTTGACTTCAAGACCCTTGACGAACCAGTAGTCTCCGAACATTTGCAATCCCCGATTCGTGGAAGCGAAGGCTTGAGCCGAGAAATCGAAGACGGGTTTTTCCGATCCGTAAGCGACCAGATTTTTGCGCTGTGAGGCGGTGCCGCTGTTACCGCGTTCAATGGTAATCGTTTGCGAGAAGCTGTAGGTTCCGCCGCGCAGATAGATCGTTTTGCCTGGAGCGATTTGGGTCAGAGCGTTAGCGAGTGAAGTCGGACTGTTGATCGTTCCCGGATTGCTGGCAGAGCCGTTAGGGGACACGTATAAATCGCCCGCAGCCAGCGTGATATTGGAACTGTTCACCACTGACTCTGATTCTGAGGTATTAGGCAATCCACCTTCCATCAGTTCTGCGGCACCCACCGAACCACCGCTTAACAGTAATAGAGGGAATGCGGCACTAAGACAGATGTTGGTCATTTTGGATTTCAGGGAACGCTGGGATCGTGCAGATGCATGAGTAGATGTGGTAGGGAATAATTTCATGATGCAAGCCTCCTTGGTTAATTGGAATAAAATATCGAGCTAGCTGGTAAACGGGTATGGACTGAACAAAGCAGAGCAGAGCGTACCTTTAATGAGAGCAGAACATACTGCGTTACGTGCTTCGTCCTACCGTCCAGCTAACTAAAAGGTATCCACCAGAACACAGCTTCATGGTAAATGTTGTAAACGTTATCATCAATAATCATTTGATCAGGTCGCGTTTAAGGCAGGCGGGGCAGGGTTAACTGCTCCAAATCCCATCCCATCCACAGGGGAAATGTAATCCGATCATTGGCTGATCGCCTTTTTTTAACGAACCATCGTCTGAAATGAACGTGAATATGCCTGTTTTTCCCAGGCTGATCACACGAGACTTATCCCTAATCCATCGCTTTGAACTTCACTTTTCTCCAAATCAACAGCTGTCACCACACAAAAAGCCCCATAAGCGGCTGCCAACACAGGCATCCAGACTCATGGGGCGATACTCTCATCTAACTTTTTATACGACAATACTCATTCAATTACGGACAATACTCGTTCGGCTCATCTAACGCCAATTAATACCCATCCGTTTCCCGACTACGCTTTTCGGCCTGCTCAACGGCTGGATCATGTTTCGGCTGTACTGTTGTACTATCGTCTGTGGATACAGTAGCCAGTCCTTCCGCCACTCGTCGCCCGTAATCCGCATCCGCTTGGGTAAAATGAGAGATCATGCGCTCCCGGATATCCGGTTTGCATTGGGCCAATGCGTCGACCATGTTGCTGATTAACTCATCTCGCTCCCAGTCCTCAAATGCCCGGTACGTATCCCCGGCTTGTCCAAAATCATTCGTACGCTCAATCTTCTCCCGCACAAGATGACCCTCCACCAGCGGTTCATGCTCCTTGCCGCGCGACTGAGCCTCCGTTAAGCCCCCGAGCGAAGAAGGCTCGTAGTTCACATGTGGATTCTGACCCGGTGCCCGGTCCACTTTATATTGCATTTGCCCACCGCTTTGATTGGTAGCTACCCGGTTCTTAGGCGCATTCACGGGCAGTTGCAGATAGTTCGCGCCCACCCGGTGACGCTGGGTATCCGAATAGGAGAAGGTACGTCCTTGCAGCAGCTTGTCATCCGAGAAATCAAGCCCGTCCACCAGCACCCCCGTCCCGAATGCGGCTTGTTCCACTTCATTAAAATAATCCTCGGGATTGCGATTTAACGTCATTTTGCCTACAGGCAGAAACGGAAACTGATCCTGCGGCCACAGCTTGGTCGGGTCGAGCGGGTCAAAATCCAGCTCGGGATGCTCGCCATCCTCCATTACCTGAACGCACAGCTCCCATTCGGGAAAGTCACCCTGTTCAATCGCGTGATACAGATCCAGTGTAGCGTGGTTGAAGTTCTGACCTTGAATCTCACTGGCGTCCTTTTGCAGCAGGTTGCGAATGCCTTGTTTCAACGGTTCCCAGTGGTATTTGATGAGCACACCTTTGCCGTCCTGGTTCACCCATTTATATGTATTTACGCCTGACCCCTGCATCTGACGATAATTCGCCGGAATGCCCCATGGAGAGAAGAGAAAGGTCACCATATGTGTCGCTTCAGGACTGAGGGAGACAAAATCGAAAAATCGCTCCATATCCTGTGCGTTGGTCAGCGGGTCGGGCTTGAAGGCATGCACCATATCCGGGAATTTGAGCGGGTCGCGGATGAAAAAGATTTTCAGATTGTTGCCGACTAGATCCCAGTTCCCGTCTTCGGTATAAAATTTAACGGCAAATCCGCGCGGGTCCCGCAGCGTCTCCGGGGAATGCCCGCCATGGATGACGGTCGAGAAGCGTACGAACACGGGCGTTTGTTTGCCTTTTTCCTGAAAAAGACGTGCTCTCGTATACTTCGATACGGGTTCATTTCCAGCCGTTCCATACGCTTCAAATACGCCATGAGCGCCAGCCCCGCGGGCATGCACGACCCGTTCCGGGATACGTTCGCGGTCGAAGTGTGTAATTTTTTCGAGAAAATGATAGTTCTCCAGTGTGGTTGGGCCACGGCTGCCCACGGTTCGTACGTTCTGATTGTCGGTAATGGAATGGCCCTGCCGATCCGTCAACGTCTCTTTTGATGGGTCTGAGGAGTGCCCGGATGGTGAAGAATGTTTATCCATGGAGCGGTATACCACCTTTCCTAAAGTTGGATTCCTGTATATATTTTCCCTGTGGTCAACATCTATACCTAACCCTATCCAGTCTTTTCCGTTAACCAAGTGAAAAAAAACTTGTCTCCTGACCCATCACGTGAGATAATTAACTTTTGCCCAGCGGCCTTTTTTGAAACGGAAAAATAGAAATCGGACCGCTTTGTCTAAGAATGGAGGCTGACCCAGGATTGTCTACACAACGTTACCCTTTTGCATATGATCCGGCTGAACCTTTTGTATCCCGTCTGGGAGAGTGGGTTGCCGATGTGTTTTATGATATTTTGCCAGAGTCCGGCTTCGAGGTACGGGACGAACAGATTTTTATGGCGTACCAGCTCGAACGGGCCTATGGAGATAAAAAGACGATTATGGCCGAGGCCGGCGTAGGAACAGGTAAAACACTCGTTTATCTGCTCTACGCGGTTTGTTATGCACGTTATACGGGCAAACCGGCGGTGATCGCCTGTGCCGATGAGTCTTTGATTGAACAGCTGGTGAAGCCGGGCGGAGATATTGCGAAGCTCGCTGAACATCTGGATTTGCAAGTGGACGCGCGTCTTGGCAAGTCGCCAGATCAGTACGTCTGCCTGAACAAGCTGAGTGCCGTCCGATTCGCGGATGAGGATGCACCAGTGATTGAAGAGGTGTACGAGAGCCTGCCGGAATTCGTGAACACGCCGGGAACACTTCAGGCTTTCCATCCGTATGGTGACCGCAAGCAGTATCCGCATCTGAACGACCGCCAGTGGAACAAGATTAACTGGGACCCGTTTCAGGATTGTTTCGTGTGTCCGAAAAGACAACGCTGCGGCCTGACGCTGTCGCGTGATCATTACCGTCGTTCCAAAGATATCATAATCTGTTCCCATGATTACTATATGGAGCATGTGTGGACCTATGAAGCGCGCAAACGCGAAGGACAATTGCCTTTATTGCCTGACCATAGCTCGGTTGTATTTGATGAAGGCCATTTGCTGGAAGAAGCGGCACTGAACGCCCTGAGTTACAAGCTGAAGCACCGCATTTTCGAGGAACTGGTTACACGTCTGCTTGAAGGCGAGATTCGTGAAACCCTTGCAGAGCGAGTAGATGAGGCGATTGAAAGCAGTGAGCGATTGTTCCGCTTGCTGGATACGTATACGGTGGCGATTCCCGGCTCGGAACGGAAAGAAGTGCGGGTAGAGGCTCCGCTGGTGCGTGAGATTGAACGATTAAACGGCGTGCTGGATGCGATTGGAGAAGAGCTGGTATTCGAAAGCGGTTTGTTCTCGCTGGATGGGTATCAGATGCGTGTCGTGGAAGAGCATTTGGATATGATCCAGACGGCTTTGTCCCTGTTCCGCAAGGAGGATGGTTACATCTGCTGGGCGGAAGAGAGCGAGGATGAGACGACATTGTCGATCATGCCGCGTACCGTAAAAGAAATCCTGAACGAGCGTGTGTTCAACACGGGTATTCCGATTGTGTTTTCGTCGGCTACGCTGTCTGTGGACAACTCATTCCGTTATGTGGCGGATAGTCTGGGGATTGACGATTTTGTATCGTTCTCCGTCGCTTCTCCTTATGATTACGCAGATAAAATGCAGATGAAAATTGCCGAACAAGCGGTTCCAGGCCATGCAGAGAACGAAAACCGTTTGCGTGATGCGGCGGCTTTGCTCCAAGAGAGCGGCGGTCGGGCATTGATCCTGTTCCGTACAATGGAGGAACTGCGCGCATTCAAGCAGGACATCGTTCATGTCCCTGAAGCAGAAGGATTACGCTTTATGTACGAGGGAGACAGAGAGATCAGTGACCTGATTGCAGCGTTCCAGCAGGATGAGGAAAGTGTGCTGTGCTCTGTCAATCTGTGGGAAGGTCTTGACGTTCCAGGACCATCGTTATCCAACGTGATGATCTGGTCACTTCCGTATCCACCGCAGGACCCGGTATTTAATGCCAAACGAAATGCGTCAGCTTCGCCATATGAAGAGATCGATCTTCCGTATATGCTGCTGCGGGTGAAGCAAGGTCTTGGTCGTCTCATTCGCACAAGCAGTGACTCCGGTTCGGCGGCGATTCTGGATGAGTCACTCTATACCCAGAAGGAAGCCAAAGACCGCATTGCCGCTCTACTTCCCGAAGGTGTGGAATGGACAACCTTGGCACATTAAGCGGTGTAGCTCACATATAGGTTTCATACGAAAATAAAAATAAGCTCCTGTTCCCTTGGATACATGATCCGAGGTGAGCAGGGGCTTATTTATTTTGATTAGCTATTCGGTTATTCATTTGGTTCTCGATTTTGTTATGCGATATGAACGTAGAGCTTGTTGTGTAAAGATTGTGGGGTTAAGGATCGCTGCCTTTGGCCTTGTTAAAAAATACCCATGCTCAAATACCGTTCCCCGGTATCCGGCGCAATGCAGAGCACCCGGTGCCCCGGCCCCAGTTCCTTCGCGATGCGAAGGGCGGCCCACACCGAAGCGCCAGAGGAAGGGCCGAGCAGCAGCCCTTCCCGGGCAGCAAGCTGCCGCATCGTATCCAGTGCGTCCTCATCGGACACCTGGATGATGGCATCCCATACGTCGGTATTCAAGATGTCCGGGATGAAGCCCGGACTTGTACCGACGAGCTTGTGCGGTCCGGGCTCGCCGCCGGACAGCACCGGGGAACCCTGCGGCTCCACCGCATAGATGCGGAGGGCGGGAAGCTGCTTGCGCAGCTCTTCGCCCGTTCCGGTGATCGTGCCGCCGGTTCCGGCTGTAGCGATGAAGGCATCCAGCCTGCCATCCATCTGCTCCAGAATCTCGGGCGCTGTCGTGATCCGGTGGATATCCGGATTCGCCTGATTCTCAAACTGCTGGGGAATGAAGCTGCCCGGCAGCTCGGCCTGAAGCTCCTTCGCCTTGCGAATGGCACCAGGCATCCGCTCCGCGGCAGGCGTAAGTACAACTTCTGCGCCATATGCCTTCAAAATGTTGATGCGTTCCTTGGACATGTTGTCCGGCATGATGAGAATTGCTTTGTAGCCTTTGGCTGCGGCATTCATCGCGAGGCCAATCCCGGTATTGCCGCTGGTCGGTTCAATAATGGTTGCCCCAGGCTGCAGCAGACCGTCTCGTTCAGCCTGGGCGATTAAGTTGTAGGCGGCACGGTCCTTGACGCTGCCGCTTGGATTGAAATACTCCAGCTTGACGAATACGTCAGCGGAGTCGCTGCCTGTAAGCCTGCTGAGTCGAACCGCAGGGGTCTGGCCGATCAGTTCCGTCACATCTGCGGCTACGAGCGGATGTGGCTTTGTATTATTTTTCGAAAATGAAGGTAAATGCGAATTTGAACTTCTATCCATAAAGTACAGCTCCTTGATTGAAAAGACGTGTAAGATATATCCGTTTCCCGTATTGGAATGGTTGGATATGTCTTCTCCATCTTAATGAACATCGCTGGCGATGGTCAAGCTGTTCAAAAATCATCATTCGAGTGGAACGCTGGGATTCGCAGTGCTTCCCTTTACCATATTGTTTTGGAAACGGATTGCACCTCATACCTCGAAAACCAATCGTACTCAGGTTTGCGTCAGATCCATCTGCAGATGGCGGCTCAGTTCTTTTTTGACCTCATTACGTGCAAATGTCCAGAGCATATAGAACTGTTGCATGTATCCCCTGCACAAATAAACGGTTTCAATGCCATCCTTTCCCCGTGTTTCCTCCAGAACTTTCACGCCACGGGTTCTCATCTGTTTTCTCAGTCCCAGCATCTCCTTAAGTACCTCATTCTGAATACGGGTGAGCGACAGAATATAGACCTCGGGCATTTTCAGAAGCAACGTATCCAGTGCTCGAATATCCCGTTCCAGTACATCGAGCAAAAGGGTGCGTACAACCATGCCTTTGATCAGGCGGTGATCTTCATCGGAAGGGGAGGGGGCGGAAGTAGAAGAGGATGTCATGCAATTCACTTCCTTAACCTATAATTGGGATTTAATGTTTACAGAACGTGTGTTCCTATATTATAATCAATATATGCAAAAGAGAACCGTTATACAACCGAGAAATAATGGAAATGGGTTTGTTCTCGATTTTAATCGTTTGTATAGAAATTTAAGTTGAAGTAAGGCGAACTCATCATTCATCTCACTTAAGTCTAATTGCCGAGTAAGAGCACATGATTTGCGTTACAACATATGTGATGTGTTAGTTGAGAAGTTTGTGGTTTTCAAATGGGTGAATACTTGTCAAGAACGGACAAGCTTACTCCAAATTTTAGGTATAATTTATGGGTTTTGCAGGAAACCTAAGGTCAGATGCAACGTCAACTTGGTAAACGATATATTCGGAGTTCACGTTCCTTGCATGCGGATATTGTAATTAGAAATAACATTGAACACATTGAAGAATTGGCAAAACGAGCATCAAAAAAGCCCTGCCTTGGGCGGCAGGGCCTTGAGTATATGCTGCCGATACAGCGGCAGTCTAAATGTTAGATGTGCAGAGCAATAAAATATAAGCTTCTTCCTTAGTAAACAAACAACTAGAACAAAAGTCTGCAACAGATTTTTTATCCCTTATTAAGCAAGATATTGAGGTTTCTCGTAATAGGCATCTTTTTCTAAAATGACCTTGTAAGGCCGCTCCTTGCCCTTCAGTGATGGGCCGATGGTAACGAGCGGTACGGCCGGTTTGTGGAAACGATCCTCTTCCTTGGGTTCCGGAACCGGTCGTGATGAATCAGGCGCAGAACTAAGGCGAACTTTCTTCTCGCTGCCCCAGCGCTTGCTTATTTTTTTCATTTCCGGTCTCATTCCGGTTCGCCTCCTAACAGATCGTTGATGGCGTTAAACAGTTGACGATTTTGCAAGTCAATGTGCTGAAACACCGCCTCATCCGCTTCAATATGACCAATAATGTGAACGGTAATTACATACCTCTTGGCTACAGGATAGCACAGCAGATACTCTTTCTCAAGGTAATCGTCGTACAGATTTACTTTGATTTTGTTTTCTTGATATGAATCGACAACAAGAATGCGTTTAGGATCATCCGGCGGTTTGTCATCATTGGCGGACAAGTCGTATTTTCTGCCGGGTTCTCCAACATTACCACATAATTGCTCAATATAACCATTACCATCTGTACGATAGATCGCAGTGCCGCGTACAGTGAATGGTGGATGTGAAACAAAGGCACTTCGCAACGCATCACTCATGCGTTCGAGCATCTGGGCATCTGCTTTGCGTGTGCGCAGCAATTCCCTAAAGAAACGTAGCAGCTTGAATAGCTGCAGTCTTGCCTGATCTTCGGAGCGTTTATGATTCTCGATGATACGCTCGGCTTCGGGATCACTCCAGCGTCCTTGCTCTTCAATGCTGTCTGCGATCTTGGAGCAGGCTACAGATACGGCGGGAGCCCATTTTCCGTCAGAACGAATCTCATATACCAGCGGATTCAATCCCAGCAGATCGGTGGGCATCCGCAATCCTTCGACTTTGGCAGCATCCTTGATGTCCGTAATATCTTCAGGAAGAATGAAAAAAATACGCTTTCGTCCCAGACGGCCCATAAATAGACCCATTTCAAGCATTGTATTATCCCGAACCGATGCGTAGTACTTCCCGCGAATTTTGGATATGTCATCCGGATGGAAGATAAAAATGGCAAAGTCCGTTGTGCGTACCTCAGTTTCCAGATCGTCCATGGTATAACTGCTTGGATTAAATACCCCCGAGTACCACGGGGTGACTTCGGCTGAAAAACGCAAGTTTTCGTGTACAGCGGCTGCAATCGGCTTCGCTTCCAGCGAGCAGCCAATAAAGACTCTCGGCTTTAACGTTTTCATCACTCCGCCTCGCTTAAACGGTAATGGGATTCAATTGTTATATTATACCATAAAAAGCAGAGTAAGTCTGGAAACGTTTGAATTGTATGGATGATACCGTTCGATATAGTGTATGTGCATAAGGAAAAGGATTCCTTAGCTAACGACCAGAAAATAAAAAAAAGCCCGTAATTGTCACAGTTGGGTGACTGCACTGTTATATTTGAAAGCTTCGGTCATAGAATAAAGGAGCAGGTAGCACCATTCGTAAGCTTTGCTGATCCCGGTGTGCCTGTATGACCGCTGGAGCAGTCCAGAGGCTGTTTTACGCGTGTTTTTGATGGGTTGCTTGTTTAGACCCAGTTACATTGGTGTTATATAATAGAAGTACAAGCAAGTTAGCTTTGGTGTTTAAATTGAATTAAATTTAAATGCTGTGAGTTGAATCTCCCTTTCACACGTTAACGAAGAGTGCAGAACCCGTCTGTAGAAGCGAAGCGCTCGCGTTTATCACAGGATTTTTCCTTTTGAAAAAAGGAATCAAAAAAAATCCGGGGATAACAGCGATCGAAAGAGGGTACTGCAATCGAAGTGGTAAGTGTAAAGTGACCTGTTCAACCTTCTGAATCATTTATTTTTCAATTTAACCAAGCACAGCTAACCACAAAACACAGAAAGGATCAGGATACCATGAGTCCCCGAAGGACAATCTCCCCAAGGACAATCTGGAAACGTTACGATCTCTCATACACATAGCGCCCCTTGTAGAGTAAACCAACCGTATTTCAAAAAAACGGCTGACTCTGCGAAAGAGGGGATTGGGATGAATATTCGAAGGACGTACACGATGATTTCTTCCAGGCTTGCCTTTTGCAGGGTACGGTCGGTCTAAAAAACCAACTACAAACTGCGAGGGAACCTGTATGAAGAGAACATCGTTAACCGTACAACACGTTAAGACAGAAGCGATCAAGTTTGCAATTATGTTACTTGGTACATTTATTTTGGCATTTGCTTATTATCACATTAACTTTCAGAATCATTTATCGGAGGGCGGATTTGTCGGTCTGGCCCTGCTCGGAAAATATGCAACGGGTTTATCGCCGGCGATCGGCATGTTGCTGCTCGACATTCCTGTCATGATCTTGGCCTGGTTCATCAAAGGCTGGAAATTCATGATCCAAGCGTTGCTTGGTGTGGGTGCATTTTCCCTATTCTATGACGGCTTTGAGCGTTACTCCACACTGGTGATGAATTTTAACGGAAACCTGTGGATTCCTGCAGTACTATCCGGTGTATTGACCGGAATTGGTGCGGGAATTGTGCTTCGCTTTGGTGGAGCGACAGGCGGAGACGATATTCTCGCCGTGCTCGTCAGCCGCTGGAAGGGATGGAAGCTGGGAACGGTTTTCTTTGTCAGTGATGCGTTCGTTTTAGGATTGTCACTCTTCTTTCTTCCGGTAAAAGAAACTTTATATACAATTCTGGCTGTATGGATTGCCAGCAAAATGATTACGTATGTGGTCAGCATTCCGGCTCGCGGTACAGTGGTTACAACGTCGGCTGTGAAATTGCCGATTCCATCGGTTGCTGCCAAAGCGGTCAATGCGGCTACAGCCACAACACGGACTTCCGTGGCACAAGGTGTAACGCATTGAGCAGGCAATTCAGAATAACCCATTGCTTATACGGCATAAAAAGTATTCGGGCTTTATTAAGCGCTGACTGGATTGAAGTAAGCTCTGATTTAGAGAGGAATCCCTTTTGTCTGCAGACTCGCAGCAAGAGGGATTTTTTGTTTGCATTTGGAATGCTTTTAAATGGATGACCTGGACATTAGTGTGGTAAATGTATAATTACGATTTAAGAGAACGAGAAATTTGTCCATCCTGATTATGAATGATGGCTCGAATATGATGTTTGGTGCTCCATGCTTTAGCGGCATCAACAGCCTCCGCTTTGGTATCGTAGGTGGAATAGTAATCGGATGTACCTTCTTGTTTAATGGCCCAGCCCGTTTCGGTCGGTACAACATGAATGTTGTGATGACTCTTGGACGAGGAGACAGGTTCAGAGTGGCGCCGATCCCGAGAGGACGATTTTGAAGAAGTCGACTCATCCTGTTTTTTGGATGATGTATGAGAAGCCGAATCGGAGCCTGATGCCGTATGATCAGGGTGATTCTCATCCCATTCCTCCGCCTTGGCTGTTGCAATGGCAATAGCCCGTCCTTCTTCATAACCGTCATCAAGCAGAGCGTTGGCAATGTCGATCGCTTTATGCCGAATGCGTGGCTTCAAATTTTTCATGGATACCGGGTAATCGTTTTTGTTCCATGGCATATGTTATCCCTCCTGAAATAGTATGGATTAGTAGTATATTACCCTTAGGCCCACAGGCAAATCAGGATAAATACCAAACCAGTTCTCGTCCCTTTTCTATACTTCCGGGGGCATAGGGCGTATAATACGTTGATGAAGAAAAATTGGATAAAATCAAACATAAGAACCAATATAAAGGAGAACGTACATAATGTTCAGTTTAAGTCTGGCTCTTCCGATGTTATTCACCATGCTGATCCATGCCACAGATAGCCTCTCCTATGCACTTCGTCTTGGCGGTTTACGTACGCGTCGGATTGCTCTTGCGATATCCCTCGCAGGCATTTTGCTGCTCGTCTCCCGCACATCCAATATGGCACAGGGCCCCATGATTGGTAGTCTGGTGGATGCCGCCACCCGTGGAGCTAACCCGCACTTTGCAACCCAACTCCATTGGTTGATGGGGGCGGCAACGATAGGAACGGCGTTAGCTATTCTCTGTTTCCCGACGATGGTCAAACTCTCATCCAGAATGGTGGTGCATTTTGAAGCGGCAGGTTCCATCCCCGGCATGGTGCGCCAATTGATGAAACGCAGTAAACTCCGAAATGCAACATACTACATTACTGCACCATCCTGGGAGATGGCCAAACGTTTGGTGCAGCATGGCATGCCAAGACGGTTAATGCTGCTTAATGTAGCCGTAACTGCCATCTATACTACAGGTGTTTTGTCCAGTTTATACGCAGCGTATCTATACCCGGATCAGGCTGTTGCTGCCTCTCAATCGACAGGATTGATTAACGGTATGGCAACCATTTTGCTTACGATTCTGGTCGACCCGCGGATTTCACTCCTGAGTGACCGATCTTTGCGTGGTGAAATCCGGCTGAATCGCATGAACCAAATTTATGGCTGCATGCTGATCTCTCGTCTTTTTGGCACACTTGTAGCGCAAGTTCTATTGATTCCTTTGGCTTATTGGATCGGTTGGATTGTAAGTATGATGTGATGATAGAACTGGCATTATCAGGAATGTAACCATACAATTCTGAAGGCCAGTTTTTTGGAATTCCGGCTCAAAGTGAATCGAAAAAAAGACAAAAAAACTTATTTTGTATTGAAAATTTACATAATAGGTTATAAAAGTGCAAAATATTTAAAACAATGGTGGTATACTTATTTAATATGGGTTATTATGAAATAGGAATGTGTTTTCACTTTAATTCCCAACATATGATAAAAATTACCTGCTACATGCTGTGACGCTTCAGATAACTCCTATTTTTTACCACCCAAAGGCAACCAGACGTCGTTCTCTTTGCTTCTCCTTTACAAGTCACTTATTCCAAGGTATCAACCCTCTGATTAGATTTCATTAAGCTGTAATGAATACTATTTTGCGCATAACACAAAACAATGAACTTAATTAAACCGAACAGTCTGTTTTTTAAAAAAATCCAAGCCTAGCATTCTTGAACGGAACTTGTATCAGAACGGCTATTTACGCCACTTGTCAGACCGAATAGTCAGTCTTCTATCTCGTGAGTCATCCTTTACAAAATTTTTATTTAATATTGGGGGGAGACCTGCTCATGATCGTCATGATTGATAATTTTGATTCTTTCACGTATAACCTTGTGCAGTACTTCGCTGATTTGGGTGAGACCGTAAACGTGTATCGTAATAATGCGATTACGGTGAAAAAATTGGACGAGATATCTCCAGATTATATCGTGATTTCTCCAGGTCCATCCAATCCGTCTAATGCCGGAGTTTCTCTTGAAGTGATACGATATTTTGCTGGAAAAATTCCCATTCTTGGTGTATGTCTTGGCCATCAAGCGATCGCGCAGGCGTTTGGAGGGAAAGTGGAATCAGCCAGGCATCTGATGCACGGTAAGGCTTCGGATATCTCGCATGATGGTAAAACATTGTTCGAAGGGCTGCCGGTCGTTCTGAATGTGGCAAGATACCATTCGCTTATTGTCAATCCTGACCTGCCTGAAGAATTGGAAGTTACGGCATGGTCTAGCGAAGGGGAAGTGATGGCACTTCGCCATAAGAAATGGAGTATAGAAGGAGTGCAGTTCCATCCGGAATCCATCATTACGCCATCCGGCAAACAGATTCTGGCTAACTTTTTGCAGAACTGCTCTTACCCAAAGACAGAATCCGACTCAAGTTACGTTACGCTCTAAACTCACTTCTCAAGGAGGTATTCTTGAATGAATCAATCCGATGCCAATCCGTACATCTTATTTGATTTTGTAAGCGAGGATCGTTGTAAACAGCGTAAAATTTTCACCAATCCTGTTGAAGTCATTAAGGCAACATCTATTGAAGAGGTAAAACCGGCTTTGAGGGAAATTCAGGATGCTGTTGATAAAGGATATTATGCAGTAGGTTATGTATCTTACGAAGCTGCGCCGGCTTTCGATCCCGCTTTTCGAGTTCATTCAGATGTGGTTTTACCGCTCATATGGTTTGGTATTTTTGAAGGGTATGATACAGGCTATGCATCCTCATCTAACGAGTATCAGATTTCAGGATGGGAACCAACGGTTACAGAGAATACTTATCATCAAAATATACATAAAATTCACGAAGCCATCGCGCGGGGAGACACCTATCAGGTCAATTATACGATGCGCCTTCGATCAGAATATGAGGGTGATCCCTACGCTTTTTATACAAAGTTATGTGATGCACAGCAGGCGGATTACTCAGCCATGCTGCAACTCGGTGATATCAGTATTTTGAGTGCTTCACCTGAATTATTTTTCAAAAAGAATGGAAATCAGCTGGAGACTCGTCCAATGAAAGGAACGGTGAAACGGGGGCTTTACCAGGAACAGGACGACGAATTGGCCAAGTGGTTGCATCAATCCCCGAAAAATCGGGCTGAAAATGTGATGATTACAGATTTGCTCCGGAACGATCTTAGTGTTATTGCCGAGACGGGAAGTGTACAAGTACCGAGACTTTTTGATATTGAGAAATATTATACTTTGTTCCAAATGACCTCTACGGTTACAGCAAATACAAGGTCCCATATCCAGTTAGAGGACGTGTTCACAGCACTTTTCCCCTGTGGTTCTATCACTGGGGCGCCGAAAATCAGCACAATGGATTTAATTTATGAACTGGAAGATACACCAAGAGAGATCTATTGCGGATCGATTGGTATGTTAAGTCCGGATGGTTCATCCGTTTTTAACGTAGCGATTCGGACAGTGTGGATGGATCATCAGCGGAATCAGGCTGAATATGGTGTGGGCGGAGGGATCACTTGGGACTCGACAGCTTCGGATGAATATGCAGAGGCCAAAACTAAAGCGTTGATGCTAACGGAACAAAAGCCGTATTTTGAATTATTGGAATCGCTTCGATTGGAGAAGGGACAGTATTCGCTCTTGGAACGTCATCTTGACCGAATGATGGATTCTGCATCCTATTTTAACTTTGTGGCGGATAGAGAGGTTATCCACAACCAACTGACTGTTTATGCCAGCAAACATACAACCGGTCTGCATAAGGTCAGAGTGCTGTTATCTCCATTGGGAGAAATTTCGGTTGAGAGCACACCGTTTATAGATCGAAGAGAAACACAGACGGTAGCTCTCGCAAAATCACCAATTTTGTCCAATCAGCGCTTCTTATATCACAAGACAACGTATCGGGACATGTACGATGTCCATCGCATGGCAGGTGGAGATGCTTATGATGTTCTTCTGTGGAATGAGCATAGGGAACTTACTGAATTCATAACAGGAAATGTTGTCATTGAGCAAAAAGGTAAAAAATACACACCGCCAAGAGATAGCGGGTTGTTAGCGGGCACATTCCGAAATCAGCTCTTGAATGACGGAATTCTTGAAGAAAAGGTATTAACGTACAAAGACATAATTGAAGCAACAAATATATGGCTTATTAATAGTGTCCGAGGGTGGGTCTCCGTTAAAATTTCACAGGAAAGTCTGGACCGTTCGTTACAGGAACTCACCGTTACCTCAGGGCAGTGAAAGGAGAAAACGTTCGAATGTCATTTCATACTAATCTCCAACGTTATATTAGAAATGAGCTTCCGGTTCAACAACTTTCAATATCCATGCGGGCAACGACCTCTTACGGCACTTGGAATAAACGTTATATCCCAGCCACTGCTTCTGCTGTATTAAATACGCAGGAACATTTCAAATATGGTCAGAGACCGAAATTGTGGGATTCAGAATCAAATCTATTGGCTGGAGAGCCGGCAGTCTTGGTAGGGAAAGCACTTGACTATTCTGGACATCCCCAGACGCTTGCTGAGGCTTTTGATCTGACTGTTAGGAATCATCCAAAGAAGAAATTGCATTATAAGATGGAGAATGGAGAAGTCCGAATATCAGATTATTTGGATTTGTCACAGCACGCAGAGAGCATCCTTCAAGGGCTAAGTCAACAAGGTGTCGAGCCGGGAGACTCTGTCATTTTGCAAATTGAACGGATAGACCACTTCGTAGCTGCAATCTGGGCTTGTATACTTGGCGGTATGAATCCGGCGCCACTGAAGCCAGCTCTTCATTTGCCAACCGATCACGTGGATCACCAGAAGCTGAAGCAGGTGTGGAAGTTATTGGATTATCCGCTCGTTGTAGGAGATTTCGCTGGAATTTTTGAGGAAGAGGGTAAACGTGAAGGAGCGGTAATTTCGATAAACGAGCTATCACAGCATAACCGTTGCCAGAATAGGCACAGTAGTGAGCCACACGATCCTGTCCTTACCCTCTTCACATCAGGAACAACAGGTACTCCGAAGTGTGTCCGGTATCAAAATCGCCAGATCCTTGCGAACATTATAGGCATCAAACAACATTTGGGCTTGACTTCTGAAGAGATTACCTTGAATTGGATGCCTCTATATCATGCTGGTGGATTGTTAACCAATCATATCCTCGGAGTTGTGTTGGGCTGTGAGCAAGTGTTAAGTTCTGTTGAGCGTTTTTTGAACTCTCCTACTTCATGGCTAGAAGATATAGAGGAGCATCAAGTCACATTCACCTGGGCTCCTAATTTTGCCTATGCGCAGCTGAATCAGCATAAAGCCGTCCATGCCCGGCCATGGGACTTGTCATCCATTCGAACCATATTGAATGTAGGCCAACCGATTTCAGCTCGCACAGGCAAAGAATTCCTACATCAGTTAGCTCCATTTGGACTTAACGCTAATAGCATTGTTCCTGCATATGGCATGACTGAGTTTTCGGGAAGTCTCTGCTTCAGCAGAACGTTTGACCATTCCGAGACAGGTGGAATTCAGCATATTGTGAAGGGATCATTGGATGGGAAATTAATCTTTGCGGACGCCTCCAATACGGAAGAAACAATAGCTTTTGCCGAGATTGGAGAGGTCATTCCCGGAATAAGTCTGCGTATAGTCAATGATTGTAATGTTCCGCTTCCCGAAGCTCACGTGGGGAGAGTTCAGCTCAAGGGAGATTCAATCATAACGGAATACTTCAAGAACAAGGAAGCAACTAACAACGTATTGACTAACGATGGGTGGTTCGAATCCGGTGATCTCGGTTTTGTGAAAGGTGGAAGGTTGACATTAACCGGCAGAGAAAAAGATGTACTGATCATGAACGGAAAAAATCTTTACAACTATGAAATTGAAGCAGTGATGAAGAAAGTATACGGTGTTGATGCTGATTACGTGGCAGTAGCAGGAATTTCTGGTGGAGAGTCGGGCAATGACCAGCTGTTGTTATTTTATTCACCTCTGAATGATGATGAAGCCTTAAATATGTTCGTCATTCAGGAAATGAGAGGCAACATATCGAGACAATTTGGCGTAAATCCCAGGTATATCGTTCCCGTAAGCAAAAGGGAATTCCCTCGTACACCTACAGGTAAAATCCAGCGACTACAACTTGTAGATTTACTACTGGATGGCCAATTTGATGAAACGCTCAACCGAATAGATTGTATGCTGCATGAACGTCAACAGGTTCAGAAGATGATGGAAGAGGAGGTTGCAGCTACTTCTGTTGAACAGGATGCTTGTGGACAGGCGGAAGAAGAGGATTCCGAAGAAGCGCCGAACCAGCAGGACAAGTGTTGCATTATTCACTACACATCAGAGCAGGATCATTGCCATGAGGCTTTGGTGTACACCAAAGTACGTGAATATGTAAAGGAACATAATGTACATCTTGACCGAATTGAAGTGTACAGACAGCCTCATATAGGTGAAGGGGCATCGCTTTCTTCGGAGTATTATCCATTTCTTGAAAAAGCATTTCAATCCGTCTTGGGATTGACCGAGGTGGCCAGCCATGATGATTTTTTTCAATTAGGTGGTGACTCCCTCCGCATGACTCGTCTGCTCGCGATGATTGCTTCCGAGTATAAGGTGCGCATTTCAACACAGCGTTTTTTCAGACAAGCAACCATCAACGGAATTCTTCAGGAATTGCTGAATGCGGAACCGTTAAATAACCATACTCCTATCCCGGTACAGCAGCAACGGACGGAGAAGCTTCCGCTTACCATGAAACAAAAAAGTCAATGGGTCCTGCACATGATTGCTCCAGAGAGCGCCTTTTATACCAATACATTTTCAATTCACTTTACGGGTGTTTTTCATATATACAAACTTCAGAATGCTCTACAAGCACTGATTATGCGGCATGAGGCTTTGCGTGTCCGCTATGGTATTCAAGATGGGGAACCTTATCAGTATGTCGAGAAGCCAGCATCTGAAATTGAAATTCGACGGGTAGATCTTACCCAGCTACAGGAACATGAAAGACATGTTGGGATCAGGACAGAGATTGATCAGGAAGCAAACTTGCGGTTTGACCTGATGAACGATGCATGTCTTCGGTTATGCCTGATTGATTGCGGCCCGGACAAGCATATCCTGGTTGTATCCATGCATCACATTATTTCTGATGGCTGGTCAGTAGAGATTTTCGCCAACGAATTGGTGCAATTATATGTCTCGGGGTTGGAAGATTCACATCCAATGTTGACGCCACCTTCTGTATCCTACTCCGATTATGTGCTGTGGCAATCCTCCATGGAGCAGGGCAGTGATTCTGCCCTGTGGGAACTAAAAGATTACTGGATCAGTAAGCTAAACAGAACATTACCCATCATACAGGTACCCTATGATTTTCCATATTCTGAGGTTAGAACGTACAGAGGAAATACGCTCGAACGCATCGTAGACTCCCAATTAACCTCCCGGACATTAGCGAAGGCAAACCGGTCAGGGGTTACCCTCTTTATGCTTTTATTCGCGGTGTATGGCTACCTAATTCATCGTTTTACCAGACAGCCCTATATCCCCATTGGTACCGTAATGTCCAACAGGACCCGTGCTGAGGTGGAGAAGCTCATTGGTTTTGTAGCAAATACCGTTATTTTACCCGTCGAGTTTAGTGAAGATATGACGTTTGATGATCTGCTGCAACAGGTTAAAGATATATCCTTGGATGCTTATCAACATCAGGAAGTACCTTTAGAAATGCTGCTACCTGACCTTTCGTATCATATGGCACCAGGAGTAACACCGGGTTTTCAAGTCATGTTTACATTGCAAAATGAATTCACACACCACTATCAGCTTCAGAACTTATCTGTACAGTTGATGATCGAAGCAGGAAGTACATCCAAGTATGACTTGATTCTACATGTATATGAGGAGTCAGATATTCTTAAGCTGCGTATGGAATACAACACGGATGTGTACCGAATGGAGACCATCGAGAGGCTTCTTGAATTCTATATCACCATGCTGGAAGGGGTTGTTGAGCATTAAGCTGTCGAGTCTGAATACAATGCCTGATACCGAGAGGCGTATGCTTCTGGAGCAATTCAATGATACGAAGACCACATACCCGTTAGAAGCAACACTGGTCAGTTTGTTTGAGGAACAGGCGGAACGTTGCAGTGCACGAATTGCCTTACGTTATCAACATACAGAGATGACGTATGCCACATTAAATAGTAAGGCCAACCGTTTGGCGATATTTCTTCGACAGGAAGGCGTCAAACCAAATCAGGTTGTAGGCATTTTGTTTTCACGTTCACCTGGAATGGTTATCAGCATTCTTGCCGTGCTTAAGGCAGGTGGAGCTTATATGCCGATTGATCCCGAGTACCCCAAAGAGCGTATTCAATACATGCTTGAAGATAGTAAAGCGCAATTCTGTATCACGGAAGAGCAGGAGCTTCTGCCTGAAGAAGTGTCAATTAAGGCAATCGTTCCCGATCTACTGGATGACGATGGAATAGAAGGCATCTACGCAACTAATCCGAAACTAGTGAATCAGCCGTCGGATTTGGCATACATCATCTACACCTCAGGATCAACGGGCAAACCCAAAGGGGTCATGATTGAACATTCCAATGTGGTCAGGCTGCTTTTTAATGACCGAAACTTGTTTGACTTTACCAAAGAAGATGTGTGGACACTGTTTCATTCATTCTGTTTTGATTTTTCGGTGTGGGAGATGTATGGGGCGTTATTGTACGGTGCCAGATTGATTATAGTTCCTCTGAATGTAACAAGAGAGCCAGCACAGTTCTTATCGTTACTGCAGAAGGAACAGGTCACCATTTTGAACCAAACTCCGACGGCCTTTTACCGAATCGCTAAATTGGAAATACAGTCAGATTCGCATACACCGCTGGCTGTTCGAAAGGTGATTTTTGGGGGAGAAGCTCTTCAACCTATACAACTACTGGAATGGAAGAAGAAATATCCTCAAACTCAACTCATTAATATGTATGGCATTACGGAAACAACGGTTCATGTGACATATAAGGAAATGGAATGGGGTGATATCCAAGGCAAAACAAGCAACATTGGAAAACCCATCCCTACGCTTCAAATTTATATTCTCGATGAACAGCGGGAATTGGTTCCGATTGGTGTGGAAGGGGAGATTTATGTTGGTGGTGAAGGCTTGGCCAGGGGATATCTGAACCGAGAAGAACTGACCGCCGAACGGTTCGTTCCCCATCCCTTTGCCGCCTCACAGCGGTTATATCGAACTGGAGATCTCGCCCGCTGGCAGATGAACGGCGAACTTGAATATTTGGGAAGGATCGATCATCAAGTGAAGATCAGAGGTTTCCGAATCGAGCTTGGTGAGATCGAATCCAGACTTCTGGAAATCGATGGAGTGCAGCAAGCGGTTGTAACGGTCAGGGAAGGGGATACAGGAGAGAGTGTTCTCTGTGCATATTACGTCTCTGATCGATTTCAGCAGAGCAAAGATTTAAGAACAAGACTGTCTCAACATCTGCCACAGTATATGCTGCCTGCTCATTATATTCAAATGAAGACTCTGCCAATGACACTGAGCAACAAAGTCGATACGAGAGCACTTCCCGCTCCCAGCAACAGTGTGACTCCAACAGATGTTACCGATTTGGTTATGCCAAGCCATGAACTGGAATGGCAGATGCTGAACATCTGGCAGGAAATGCTGGATAACCGCAATCTGGGTGTAGAGTGTGATTACTTTGAGCTTGGCGGAGACTCTATTCGTGTCATTGAACTGATCAGCCGAATGAACAGAGAGCTTGGACTACATATCCAAATTTCTGATATGTATGATTATCCAACGATTCGCAAATTGGCTAGACACCGAAGTGCTCTTCATGCACCCGATAACGTCCGGAACGAGATAGAGATGGAGTTATTGCAGATGCGCACAGAGTGGCTTGCGAACCCGGCATTACGAGCCTTGTTACCCTCCGATGTGGAAGATGTGTATCCCATGAGTGATATTCAGCAGGGAATGGTGTTCCATTACATGAAAAATGAAGGTCTGGGTGTATATCACGATCAGTTTATATATCAGATTCATGGGCATCGAATTCAGGTGCTGAATTTTCAAACGGTTATGAATGAACTCATAAGCAGGCATCCCATTCTGCGGACTGGTTTTAATATTTCTGATTTTCCCGTACCTGTCCAATATAGTTGTGAACGTATAGATTTTGAAATTCAGGAGGTCGTGCTGGAACATCGGGATACTGAATCGATAGAACAGGAAATTCGGAATTATATGGAGCTTGATCGGAAGCGACCATTTGATATTGAACATGCTCCACTCTGGCGTCTGGTAATTTTCAATTCCACGGAGGAGTCTTATGTGGGGTGGATCTTTCATCATGCCATTCTGGATGGATGGAGCGTTGCCGTCTTTATGTCGGAATTACTGAATTTGTACGGTGCTCTCAAAGGAGGGGAAGTCAGTGCCTGATCCGTTAAAAACGAGCTATAAAGATTATGTTATAGATCAGATGGCCCAATCTAGAAATTCGTCCATTATGGAGTATTGGCGTGAAGAGCTACTGGATTATCGAAAATACTCATTCACAGAACAGACAGAACAATCCGAGATTTATCATGGCAATTCAGTAGCCAATTCAAGCGTGACTCTCCTTCCATCGGAACTGTACGCCCAGTTAAAAGAAGCTGCACGTAATCAGCGTGTTACCGTAAAATCCCTATGTCTGTCTGCATTCGTCACTTCATTATATATGTTGTCATATGAAGATGATATCCTGATCGGGCTTGTCGAGAATGGACGCCCTGTTCACGAGGATGGCGCCCGCATATTGGGCTGTTTCCTGAATACTGTCCCTTTGCGCACGCAATTTGAATCTCTAGTGAACTGGGGAGACATTACTCAAGACGTGTATCGTAAACAAGCCGAAATCAAAAAATATGGCCGATTGTCCCTTGTTCAGATTCTAAATGCAATTGGGGAGCAAAGCAGCCGAGAAAACCCGCTATTTGATATCGCCTTTAACTATATCGATTTTCATGTATATGAGACTTTGAAACAAGGAACGTTTGAATTTAAGTCTTACAGCTATGAGAAAACAAATACGCTCCTCGATTTCAGTATTTCAGTAACGCTGGGCGAGTTGTCTGTCAAAATGGTGTCATCTTATCCAGCAGCATTCACAGATCGGCTGCTTGAGGTATATCTGAGAGTTCTTGATTGCTTGCTTACCAAACCGGAACAGAAGATCGATACAGCCGATATTATCACGGAGGAAGAACACAAGTTACTCGAAACTTACAATGACACAACAGCCGAATATCCTCATGAGGCAACCGTTGTGGAGCTATTCGAGCAGCAGGTCATACAGCAATCTGAGCGAACCGCAATTGTCATGGGGGAGGAGAAGTTATCCTACCGGGAATTTGGTAAACGAGTGGATCAGTTTGCCATTCAGTTACTCGAGTCTGGCGTTGAACCCGGACAAAATATTGGCCTTATTTCAAGGCGGTCCATAGAGATGATAACGGCCATTTTTGGCATTTTGAAAGCGGGATGTACCTATGTTCCGCTGGATCCGGAGTTCCCGACTGAGCGAATTCGTACGATGCTTGCAGATAGTGATGTGGCGGTACTTATCGCTGAAAAGGATCTCTTTATCAGTGGCTATGAAGGCAAGCAGATCGATCTGATCCACCAAGAACAGTTACATAGTGACTGTGAGCGGCAAGCTGCGGACATGTTCATGAAATGCCACAGATCTGCTGAAGATGTAGCTTATATCATGTATACATCGGGGTCTACAGGTAAACCGAAGGGTGTGCAAACGACACATCGTAATATTGTGAAGACCGTAATCAATAACGGTTTTATGGATATTCATGAAACGGATCGGATGTTACAACTCTCCAACTATGCATTCGATGGTTCAACATATGAAATATTCGGTGCTTTACTAAACGGTGCTACCCTTGTACTGATTCCCAAAGAAAAAGTTCTCAACGTATCGGAGCTTGCTGATACGTTGGAGCATGAACGAATCACTTCGGCTTTTATGACTGCTGTACTGTTTAATGCCGTTGTGGAGTGGGATGTTCAATGTTTGAAACATGTGAGAAGGCTTTTCTTTGGCGGAGAGGCTGGATCCAAAAAGCATGTGGAGAAGGCTCTGCAGGTTCTGGGAAATGACCGGATTGCTAACGGATATGGCCCGACAGAAACGACCGTTTTTGCGGCGACTTATCTCGTCAATCAACAATTGCTGCATTATAACACAGTTCCCATCGGAAGACCTGTTCACAATACCCAGGCTCATGTAATGAATCGAAAAGGACAACTTCAACCTGTTGGGGTACCCGGCGAGTTGTATATTTCCGGTGCTGGACTTGCGTCAGGTTATCAGCATCAGGCTGAGTTAACCGAAGAAAGTTTTGTAGTCGGTTCTTCTGGAAAAAGAATGTACAAAACAGGTGATCTCGTTCGCTGGTTGCCGGATGGAAATCTCGAGTACATGGGGAGACTGGATCAGCAAGTGAAAATTCGTGGAAATCGAATTGAACTTGGCGAAATTGAGAGCAGGCTATCCAGGATTGAATCGATCAAAGATGCTGTGGTCATGACAGAGAAGGATGAGCACGGACATGCCTATTTATGCGCGTATATCGTCCCAAGTGACAACAAAACTCCTGTATTGCACTGGAAAAAAGAGCTGAGGCAGGCCCTGCCTGAATATATGGTTCCCAATGCGTTCGTTACACTGGAAAGCTTCCCCATGACACTGAACGGTAAGCTCGATCGCAAGGCACTTCCCAAGCCCACGAGAAGACAGACCAACCATTTTGTCGCTCCGGCTAATGTATTTGAAGAGAAATTAGCACATATCTGGGAAGAGATTCTGGATATACAAAGCGTGGGAGTAGAGGAGCATTTCTTCGAAATCGGAGGACATTCACTTAAAGCTATGATGCTTGTGGCCAGAGTGCAGAAGGAAACCGGCGTAAAGGTTTCACTACAGGATGTATTCATCATGCCTACGATTCGAGAGATGGCCATGTGGATCATGACAGCACGCTCGACAGACCAGCCTGATGAGGAGCTTGTGCCTGCATCCTACAGGGACACGTATCCGGCGTCTTCCATTCAACAACGGATGTACATTGTTCAGCAAATGGAAAATGCAGCTGTAAGCTACAACATGCCTTTTCTGCTCCGATTAAACGGCAAGCTGGATGTAAATGCTTTGGAGAAATCAATGCAGATGCTGATTCAGAGACATGAGACATTGAGAACTTCATTTGAGTTACACCATGGTGAACTGCGGCAGCGTATTCACAGAGCTGATCAGATATCTCTGGAATCTTTGCGCGTCGAAGAAGCCGCATTAGCAGGGACGGAAGAAGCGGCTATACAGTCGTTTGCTGAACAATTCATCCGGCCATTTGATCTGGGAGAAGCCCCTTTGTTCCGAAGAGGTTTACTTCGGATGAATGAGGAGACTCATGTGCTATTGCTTGACCTGCATCATATCATTTCGGATGCACGCTCAATAGAGATTCTAATATCGGACTGGGTCCGATTATATCAGGGGCAGACTCTTTCGGACATGGGCGTGCAGTACAAGGATTATGCTGTATGGGAACAGGAGAAATATCTTCAACAAGAGGCATACAGCATAAGTCAGGATTACTGGTTGTCCTTGTACCAGGCCGAAGTCCCGGTTCTTGAAATACCGACAGACCATCTGCGCTCGCCGATCCGCAGATTCGAGGGAAGTCGGGTGAATGTAACGTTAGATCCTGCACTCGTGAGTCAATTAAAAGAAGCGGCTAAGACCAATCAACAGACCTTATTTATGCTAATGATGGCATCCTATCAGATTCTGTTGTCCAAATATTCAGCGGCAGAAGATGTTATAGTGGGCACTCCTTTCACATGCAGAGATACCATTCAGCATGAACGAATGGTAGGCATGTTTGCCAATACGCTGGCACTTCGAAGTGAACCCAAGGCAGAACTGTCGGTAAGCGTATATCTGGAGAAAATGAGAGAAATTACGCTGGCAGCTTATCAATTCGGCCGATACCCACTGGAAGACCTGATAGATCGCCTGTCCCTGCCGTTTGATTCCAGCCGGCATCCATTGTTCGATACGATGTTTATGCTACAGGATCAGGTACCAGCAGAGAAGCATATATCAGGGCTTGAGGTCCAGTATGCCGAGTGGGATCATCATACATCAAAATTTGACATGACATGGGTCTGCACATATTCGAAAGATGATATGACGTTATCTGTTGAATACCGAACGGATTTGTGGGAATCACATACCATAAAACAGATGTTAAAGCATTATGTACATTTACTGGAGCAGATTGTGGCGTTCCCGGAATTGAAAATCGGGGAACTGGAGCTTGTAACCGAATCTGACATGGCACAGATAGAGGTATGGAATAACAGCGCTGCAGATTATCCTCAAGATGCTTCCGTTGCTGAGCTGTTTGAACAGCAGGTTGAGCTCGGTAGCGAGAATACGGCTGTCGAGATGGATGGATACCGTATTACGTATGGGGAGCTAAATGAACGAGTGAATCGTCTTGCACGATATCTTATTTCACAGGACGTTCAGGCTGGGCAACGTGTCGGGCTAATTATGGAACGCTCCATTGAAGTCATTGTTGCAATACTCGCCATCGTCAAGAGCGGAGGGGCGTACGTCCCTATTGATCCGAGCTTCCCTGCGGATAGGAAAACATTCATGTTGAAGGATAGCGGGGCAAGGTGGTTGATTGCAGATCATCCTGATCAGATCCCTCACTATGAGGGAGAAGTTCTGATTTTCAATGAAAATGTTTGGGCACAAGAGTCCAATCGGAATCCGGTGCTTGACCGAAATCATATGAATAACAGCGGAGATGACCGGTCTCCTGGCCCGGAAGATCCCTTATATGTCATGTACACCTCTGGTTCCACCGGCACTCCAAAAGGAGTAATCACGACACACCGCAATGTGATCAAGACGGTAATTCATAATGGTTACGTAGATATTACCCCTGAGGACCGTTTGCTACAGATATCCAATTATGCGTTTGACGGATCGACGTTCGACATCTATGGTGCACTGTTACACGGTGCTGGACTTGTGTTGTTGAAACGGGAAGAGGTGCTGGATGGGAATGTTCTCGCCAAGGCCATTCGCGAACAACATATCACGATTGCTTTCATGACAACGGCCCTATTTAACACGCTGGTAGATCTGGATCCAGCATGCTTGAACAAAACTAGGAAAATTCTCTTTGGCGGTGAGAAAGTATCCGGAACTCATGTCAAAAAGGTTGTTGATTTGCTTGGCAAACATAGACTTATACATGTATATGGCCCGACAGAAACGACGGTATTTGCCACATTCTACTCCATCGTTTCTGGTGAATACATTCCCATTGGTCAGCCAACGAATAACACAAAAGTGTATGTGCTGAACCAAGAAGGCAAGCAATTACCTGTTGGTATTCCTGGCGAGTTGCATATAGGTGGTCCAGGACTTGCCCAAGGATATTTGGGACAACCGGAGCTCACCCGTGACAAATTTATAATTAGTCCATTTGTTCCGGGAGAACGTCTATATCGGACTGGAGATTGGGTTAAATGGTTGCCAGATGGAAATCTCGAATTCATTGATCGAATAGACCAGCAAGTGAAGATTCGTGGCAATCGGATCGAACTAGGGGAGATAGAGGGGCGCCTGCGCAAGCTGTCAGGTATCCATGAAGCGATAGTGATGGCGGATCGTGATGATCAGGGTCACTCCTATCTATGCGCGTATATTGTACTTCAGGATGGAGAAGCGAAGCAGTCTTTTCAAGAACTGGTAACGATGTGGAAGCAGGAACTCAAGCAACAAATGCCTGAATATATGGTCCCAACCGTCTTCTCCATTTTGAATGAGATACCGCTTACTTCGAATGGAAAGATAGACCGAAAGAAACTTCCGAAGCCGACAATTGTACGAGGTCAGCAATATGTTCCAGCAGAGAATCCAGTCCAACAGAGCTTGATAGAGATATGGGAAAGCGTTCTAGGCATTAAGAAGATAGGCATACAGGATCATTTCTTTGAATTGGGCGGACACTCTCTGAAAGCCATGTTACTAATAGGCAAGATCCACCAGGAACTTGAGGTCAGACTTACCTTGCTGGATGTATTCCAGACCCCAATTCTTCGGGACATGGCTGGATGGATTCAGAAGGCCGCTCGAAATCAATATAAAGCCATTAATCCGGCTCCAGTGATGCAATCCTATCCTGTTACATCGGTTCAGAAGCAAATCTACTACGCCCAGCAGTATGAAACCAGTGGAACAAGTTATAACATGCCGATGTTATTTGAAATATCAGGAGCATTGGACACCGCTCGTCTGGAAGCTTGTTTTAGACGGCTTATCGCACGCCATGAAATCCTGCGTACCTCATTTGTTATGGAGAAAAGCGAATTAGTTCAACGGATTCATTCAATAGAAGAAGTGGAATGGAAGCTTGAAAGGTGGACTATGG
Organism: Paenibacillus amylolyticus; assembly: GCF_003719335.1. Lineage (GTDB taxonomy): Bacteria > Bacillota > Bacilli > Paenibacillales > Paenibacillaceae > Paenibacillus > Paenibacillus amylolyticus_D. The sequence continues at coordinate 143,474 of NZ_RIAS01000001.1, read as the reverse complement.
ATTCATTGGAGTCCTCGATCAAGGAATTGGATGGAACTGAAACATATCCAATGTCTGGCGTAATGTCCACTTTTGTTAAGCCGTTTGATTTGGCAGAAGCACCGCTGATCAGGGCAAGTGTAATTGGAATCGATAAGGAACGGTATGTATTGGCGCTGGATACACATCATATTGTTTCTGACGGGGTGTCTACTCAACTGATATACGATGAACTGTTTGATCTTTATCAGGTACGGGAACTTGATCCGATACGTGTCCATTACAAGGATTATGTAATGTGGAAACAGAACCAGCAGACGAGCAGTACCTATGAGGAAGCACAACAGTTCTGGTTGGATCAGTACTCAGAATTCGAGAGTTCGGCAGAACTTCCAATGGATCGTGCCCGTCCTGCCATTAGATCGTACCGGGGGGAATCCTATACATTTGGTTTGCCGAGTAAAAAGGTGCAGGAATTAAAAAGAACAGCTGCCGGTTACGGTGCTACTCCATTCATCCTTCTTTTATCAGTGTATGGCCTGATGTTATCTAAATATACGGGTGAAGAAGACATCACCGTAGGGGTACCGATAGCCGGACGAGAACATGTAGATGTGGAGCCCATTGTGGGGATGTTTGTAAACACGCTACCTTTGAAGCTTAATCCGGCTTCTGATCTGACGGTCGGTGATTATATCCAACATGTCAAAAAATATATGCTAGCAGTCAATGAACGAGGCATATGTTCTCTCAGTGATCTACTGGACAAACTTCATTTTTCTTTTCAACCCAACCGAAATCCCTTATTTGACACACTGTTTGTATTGCAGGATATGACGCTTCCTGTCAAAACGCTTCAGGATATATCTGTTCGCAAGATGGATTGGCACGGACAGCAGGCCAAATTCGATATGTCCTGGGTATGGCATGAAGACGGGGATGAACTCGTGGCTGAGGTTGAATACAGTTCAGATCTATGGGATCGGGTTACCATTGAACAAATGACTCGTCATTATGTTCATTTATTGGAACAACTATTGAATAGCATGGATACGAAACTTCGGGAGCTGGAGCTGCTTACCCCGTCAGAAAAAAAGTATTTTAGAGAGCTTAATAAAACCGATGCTGAATATCCAAGAGACTGGACTGTGACGGATGCATTTGAATTCATGGTATCAGAGCAACCTGAACACGAGGCGCTTTTGTACGGTACAGAGATGGTGACTTATGGTGAACTGAACGAACGTGTAAACCGGATGGCGGCATTACTTAAACGACGTGGAATTAAGTCTGGTGACTGTGTTGGACTATTAACACATCGTAAACCGGAGATGATCATTGCCATTCTGGCGATATTAAAAGCAGGAGGAACGTATGTCCCCCTCGATCCCCAATTCCCGGAAGAGCGACTAACTTACATTTTACGGGATAGTGGAGCGCAATGGCTCATTATGGAGCAAGATCTGGCTCTGGATTCCTACACGGGAACAATCATCCCGCTGCTCGAACCACAAGTCTATGCAGAGGGGAGTTCGATTTATACATCCATCTCATATTCAGCAGAGCAGCCAGTCTATATCATGTACACTTCGGGTTCTACAGGAATGCCCAAGGGCGTGGTTACGAGTCACCGCAATGTAGTGAAAACCTGTATCAATAACGGATTTGTTGAAATTGGGCGAGAGGACCGGATGTTACAGTTGTCCAATTATGCATTTGACGGCGCCACATATGAAATCTTTGGAGCACTTCTGAATGGAGCAACGCTCGTGCTGATGCCTAATCAACACGTTTATGATGTGTCGTATCTTACACGCACATTAAGACAAGAGAGGATCACGAGTCTCTTCATGACAACCTCTCTGTTCAACACGGTAGTTGATTATGACGTACACAGCCTGCGTGGTATGAGGAAACTGTTTATCGGGGGCGAAGCAGCCTCGGTGAAGCATGTCATTAAAGCACTGGATGTGTTGGGAGAACATCGGATTGTAAATGGGTATGGCCCGACCGAGACGACCGTGTTTGCAGCAACGTACCCTATTGATGAGAGGGTAAGGAAAACCGGGCGTGTTCCCATTGGCCGAGCTATTCATAATACAAGGCTCTATGTATTGAATACATGGGGTCAGCCCCAACCTGTGGGGGTTCCTGGAGAATTGTACATCGGAGGCGAGGGTCTGGCTGCCGGATATTTGGATCAACCGGAGTTGACGGAAGAGAGGTTTTTAACCCGGCACGTGGAAGGCGAAGATAGAGTCTATCGCACAGGGGACCTCGTAAGGTGGTTAAAGGATGGCACCATAGAATATCTGGGAAGATTGGATCAGCAAGTAAAAATTCGTGGAAATCGGATTGAGCTGGCAGAGATCGAGGATCGCATTCTTGCTCTACAAGAGGTCAACGAAACTGTAGTCACTGCACATCGGGATGACCAGGGGCATTCCATGTTGGTGGCGTATGTTGTAATTGATTCTGCAAGTGTACTTGCCCAACATGAAATGAAAAACGAACATCAAGCCGAAAACTGGAGAAAAATTTTAAAAGAAACACTTCCTGAGTATATGATTCCATCCGTATTCGTCGTGCTCTCATCTTTACCGCTTACACGGAATGGGAAGCTGGACCGAAAAGCGTTGCCTAAACCCGACATTGCAAGATCGTCTTCACATTATGTGGCTCCTTCAACACATACGGAGAAGGAACTGGCGCAATTATGGACTGAGGTTCTCGACCATACACAAGTGGGCTTGCATGATCATTTTTTTGAAGTGGGTGGTCATTCCCTAAAAGCAATGGTACTCATAGCAAAAGTGCAGGAGAAATGGGGCATCAAACTAAGCATGCCGGATTTATTTGATGCTCCAACGCTGAAACAGATGGCTACATCGATTGACCAAGGAGATAAGCAGAATCATGCTCGTATCCCGCGTGTCAATAAGCAAGAGGATTATCCCGTATCGTCGGCACAGAAGAGATTATATTTGGTTGAACAGTTCGAGGATACCGGCACAAGTTACAACATGCCCATGGTACTGAAGATAAATGGTAAACCCGATGTGATCCGGTTAGAGCTTGCGCTTAAAGGACTTATACGTCGGCATGAATCGCTAAGAACCTCCTTCAGAATGGTTGACGGTGAACTGAGACAGCTCATTCATGAATTGAAAGACATGGATTGGAAACTGGAACACAGTGCCGAACCTGAAACTTTTGCAGTTCTTGAGAGGGATGAACAGATTGCTCGGTATATTGGCACATTTGTCCGGCCCTTCGATCTTGGATGTGCACCGCTTATGAGAGCAGGTTTATGCGCACTTTCAGACAGAGAATATGTGTTGGTCATGGACATGCATCACATTGTGTCCGACGGAGTGACGACCGGAATTCTGTATCAGGATCTGATTCAGCTCTACCAGGGACATTTTCTTGATGAGATGACAGTTCAATATAAGGATTACACGGTGTGGATGAATGAACAAAAGAAAAAGTCCTCCTACCTGACGAGTGAAGATTACTGGCTCAAGCGGTACGAGAAAGACGTCACCGTATTGGACATCCTCACAGAGGGACGTCGTCCAAGCAGGAGACAATTTACAGGTTCTTCCCATACGTTTGAACTGAGTACTGAGCTGAGTAGTGCAGTGAAACAGTTGGCGCAACAGACAGATGCCACACTTTTCATGGTGATGTTGGCAGCGTACAACGTTCTTTTGTCCAAGTACACCGGGGAAAAGGATATTGTAGTGGGCATTCCTTTTGCGGGAAGAACCCATACGGATATCTCTTCCGTTACAGGCATGTTCGTGAACACTTTGGCGCTAAGACAAGAATTGTGTGGTGATCTTCCAATTCGTGAGTGGATCGGTCATGTGCGCAGAAACACGTTGCTGGCTTATGAGCACGGAGTGTACCCATTAAATGAACTGATTGAGAAGCTGCAAATCGCAAGAGATCCAGAGCGCAATCCTTTATTTGACACCATGTTTGTTCTACAGGATGCCAAACCCCGAACGGTAGAACTGCAAGAGTTGCAAATTGAACCTCTGGATTGGACAAGTAACACTTCTAAATTCGATATGACGTGGGTAGTTCACGAGAATCAGGAATCTCTTAAACTGACCATAGAATATGCGACAGACCTTTACGAACATTCTCAGATGGAAAATATGGCGCTTCATTATGAGCATGTGATAAGGCAAATGTCTAGCTCTCCAGACATATTACTCGACGAGATCAGGCTGATTACTGACTTGGAAGAGCAGAAGATATTGGGGCAGTTTAATGACACTTATGCAGAGTATCCGCGTGATCAAACGATTAGTCAGTTGTTTGAAATCCAAACGTCGCTTCGTCCCAATCAAACGGCGTTGGACTTTTATGGGGAGACGCTAACCTATCAGGAGCTTTACCGGAAAGCCTGTCAGCTTGCAACCTATCTTGAGCAGAGTGGCTTGCGCCGTGGAGATGCTGTTGGATTGCTGGCAGACCGTTCAATTGACATGATTGTGTCGATCTTGGGAATCTTGCAAGCAGGGGGCGTATATGTTCCGCTGGATCCTTCCCATCCACCGGAGAGAATGATCTATATGTTGGAACAATGTCATGCAAATATGCTCGTTGCTCCAACGGAAAGACCTCTCCCTGGGTTCAAAGGGTTCGTGGTTCCGTTAGAAGAATCCAGTCGCACGTTATTAGAACAAAATATATTATCTGTTCAATACGAGGGTAGTTCAAGCACATTACCAGATGAAGCGAACACTCCAGCGTACATTATGTATACTTCGGGATCGACCGGATTGCCGAAAGGTGTGGTCACTACACACCGAAATGTCATAAAGACAGCAATGAATAATGGATTTATCGACATTCGTGAACAGGATCGGATGTTACAGCTCTCCAATTATGCGTTTGACGGATCAACCTATGAGATTTTCGGCGCATTATTAAACGGGGCTACGCTTGTACTGATCAGCAGAGAAGACATGCTGGATATCAGCAAGCTTTCCTCGATCATGAAGGGTCAGAGGATCACATCTGCCTTTGTAACCAGTGTACTGTTTAATGCGCTGGTTGATCATGATGTCACTAGTCTGCAATATGTGCATCGACTATTCGTTGGAGGAGAGGCTCTTTCCAAATCGCATGTTATGCAAGCTCATCAATATCTGGGAGACGACCGGATTGCGAATGGGTATGGTCCGACTGAAACAACGGTCTTTGCAACGACATATAATGTCGGGCCTAATTTGACAGAGCTTAGTTCGGTTCCTATAGGAAGACCCATTCATAATACGAAAGCCTATGTACTCAATGCGCAAGGCCAGCTTTTACCTGTCGGTGTAGCCGGCGAATTGTACATTTCCGGTGAGGGTGTAGCAGAGAAATATGTCGGGGATGCAGAGCTGACGCAGAACAGGTTTTTGGAAGATCCATTTTGTCCTGGTGAACGAATGTATCGAACAGGGGACAGAGTTCGATGGATGCCTGATGGCTGTATTGAATTTCTTACACGGATCGATCATCAGGTCAAAATTCGCGGGCACCGAATTGAACCAGGAGAGATTGAGTCTAAGCTGATACAACATTCTGATGTACAGGAAGTGGTCGTTGTTCCCCGACAGGACAATACAGGACATTATCTGTGTGCATATATCGTTTCAGCGGAAGGATTCCAAGAACAAGAGCTCAGAAAGTATGTTCAGCAGAGTTTGCCCGAATACATGGTTCCGTCGTATTTTGTACCGATTGCCAAGCTCCCGGTAACGCGTAACGGCAAATTGGATCGAGGAGCTCTCCCTGCACCGGATCTGAATAGCATAAAAGGGGATTATCGCGCACCTGTAACTCAAGAAGAACAAATCTTGGCCCAAGTCTGGTCAGAAGTACTGGGTGTGGAACGTGTGGGAATCGATGACAACTATTTTGTCCTCGGAGGGGACTCCATTAAATCCATACAGATTGCATCAAGACTCACTCGTTATCAAGTCAGACTACAGGTCAAGTATTTAATGCTGTATCCGACGATTGCCGAGTGTGCCGAGTTTTTGGAACCTATGGAAATGAGGAAAGAGCAACTAGACATCATTGAAGGAGACATCCCTCTCACGCCGATTCAACAATGGTTCTTTGCACAAGGGTACAGCAACCTGAATCATTGGAATCAATCGATGATGTTGTACAACCCAGAAGGGTGGGATGCGAACGCGGTAAAAGAGGTGTTCTATAAACTTTATGAACACCACGATGCATTACGTATCCGATTTGATATCCAACCCGATGGCGTGGTACAGCGTGTTTCATCAATAGACAAAGATAAGGATTTCCCTGTGGAAATACATGAAGTAGAAACTCACTGGGACGATGCCCACCTTGAACGTATTGCCACAGCGATTCAATCCAGGGTGAACCTGGAACATGACTTAATTCGGCTTGGTGTGTTCCGAACACCTGAAGGAGACCATCTGCTTATTGCAATACACCATCTTATTATTGACGGTGTGTCGTGGCGAATTCTGCTGGAAGATTTCCACTGCATGTATCAAGCTATTCTCCTAGGGGACAAGACGGTGAAGTTGCCTGAGAAGACGGATTCCTATGCCTTCTGGAGTCGTGAACTTCAAAACATAGCCACGGCGGAAGAGGTGAAGCGTCAACAAGCCTACTGGCACAAGCTAAATCAGGAAGCACTACAACTATGCGATCATCGTGATAAACCTGGTTTGCTCAAACAAAGCAAAACAGTGACTATGGAACTGGAACCATATAGAACACGCCAGCTATTGACTGAAGTTCATCGTGCGTATCACACCGAAGTCATGGATATTCTGTTGACGGCTCTCTCCATGACGTATGCAAAAGATGTTGTTATCGATCTTGAAGGACACGGGAGAGAAGGAATACTGGACCATGTGGATACCACAAGGACCGTAGGCTGGTTTACCACGATCTATCCTGTGCTTCTCCGTACAGCTCATGAAGAACTTAATGAAGCGCTGCGTCATACGAAAGAAATGCTTCGTGGTATCCCTGGCAAAGGGAGCGGGTATTCAATCCTGAAATATCTGACTACCGGGTTCACTTTTGAGGGGGGGACGTATAATCCCGATATCGTCTTTAATTATCTGGGGCAATTTGGAGGAGATTCCCAAGGCGAATCGTTCGCCGTATCATCCATGCCTATGGGAGAATTAATCAGTCCACTTAACAGAATGTCGCATTTCGAAGAGTGGAACTGTGTGGTCGATCAGGGGAAATTCCAATTGATCCTTCGTTATGATCCTTCAAGAATAGATGAGAGAGAAGCTATGGAGCAAGTAGCCCGCTACGGTTCGAATCTGGAGAGATTGATTGTACATTGCATGACTCGTGAAGCCGAGGAATTTACACCAAGCGACTTTAGCGATACAGACCTCACGTTGGACGAACTTGATGATATCACGGATATCATTGACAAGCTGTGAGCATTCCGGAGATTTCTTAGCACGAAAAGGGGATCTCCGGGGCTCATTCGGCTATCTATAGATTTAAGGGGAGGACATTAAGGGATGATGAACAAACCGGAAATTGCTGATATTTATCCATTATCTCCAATGCAAGAGGCATTGCTGTTTCATTCGCTTTACGACAAGGGAGACATCTATTTCGAGCAAATGATTTTTACGATTGATGGGTTCGTCGATATTGAAGCTTTGGAACGCTCCATAAACAAAGTTATCGAGAGATACGATACGCTTCGGACAATCTTTATTCACGACAAAATCAACAAGCCGAGACAAATCGTGCTACGAAACAGAAAACTTAAATTGGAATACATTCAATTGAATGAGTCTGATCCGATCGAGAAAAGGAAGAGAATTCGGCAGATAGCGGAGGAAGATCGCCAGCGGTCTTTTGACTTGTCCAAAGATATTCTGTTACGTCTGCAAATAATCCAAACTGGCCCGGCGGCATATACGTTAATCTGGAGCAATCATCATATTCTGATTGACGGATGGTGCCTGGGGATCATTTTCCAGGAATGGTTCTCCCTCTACAAACAGGAGATTCACGGAACAGCTGCACAACTAGATCGTGTCATTCCCTATAAAAGATATATTAAATGGTTGGGTGAGCAGCAGGAGGTCGAAGCCAGAACCTATTGGAAAAATTATCTCTCTGGTTATGAGAACGGAGCGGACTTCCCAGTGGAAATAACTTCGGATTCGGCGGAATCACCTTCGGTTCAGGAGATAACGTTTAATTTGGGCAAAGTGCTGACTGAGCAATTAATGGATGTTAGCCGTAGATATCAGGTCACGATGAGCAGTCTTTTTCAGACGTTGTGGGGAGTCGTGCTTCAATACTATAGCAATTCTGACGATGTGGTTTTTGGGACTGTAGTATCTGGAAGGTCGGCTACCATACCAAATGTGGAGAAAATTGTAGGTTTATTCATTAACGCCGTGCCCGTAAGAATAACGTCGGAAGAGAAACAATCGTTTGCCCAATTACTGAAAAAGACACATCAAAACGCCATTTTGTCTGAGGAGTTTAGCTATCTATCTCTCGCTGAAGTGCAAGCGGAGGCAGGTCAGAGTGGTCAGCTTTTTAACCATATCATGGTGTATGAAAACTACCCGTCCAGTACCAGTATGTTTGATACCAAACAGTTCGAACTTGGATTTGATATTACCTCCATTGAAGCGTATGAACATACCAATTATGATCTGAACATTTCCATAGGCCCAGGTGAAGAGATCCGGGTCAAGATCAATTACAACGAGCAGGCATATTCGGATTCTTTTATTAAACGATTGTTTGTTCACCTCAAGCAAGCCTGTCTATTAATTGCGCAAGAACCGCAAATAAGTGTTGCAGATATTCTGATCCTGACCCCGGAAGAAAACAGCATGCTGGTGAAAGGAAACGAGACCACTGCGGACTATCCGAGGGATCAGTCCATTTCAGAATTATTTATTCAACAGGTAGAGTTATATCCTGATCATCCAGCAATTCAATTAGCACACCAAACATGGACTTATGCAGAACTTCATGCTCTGGTTGAAGATTGGGCCAAAGCTATGCAGTGGCATGGCATAAAGCCAAGAGACAGGGTAGGACTCGTTGCGCGGAAATCCATGGAGATGATTGCAGGCATGTTGGCTATTATTCGAGCTGGTGCTGCCTATATTCCACTTGACCCCACATTTCCGGCCGAAAGATTGACCCATATGCTTCAAGATAGTGAAGCACAATTCCTGCTTCGGTTCACTGAGTTAGAATTGCCCCATTATGAGGGAGAAATCTTAACCTTGGACATGTTGATGATGCATGAACGTTCATTCAACACAAGCGAGTACCAAGAGGTTAATTTCCTGTCAGGTCCACGGGATGCTGCTTACATTATCTACACTTCAGGTTCGACGGGAAAACCTAAAGGTGTGGTTGCAACCCATCAAAATATTATCAAGACCGTGCGAAATAATGGCTATGTGGAATTGAACTCCAAAGATCGGATTTTGCAAATTTCGAATTATGCTTTTGATGGGGCAACCTTCGACATATACGGAGCATTGTTAAATGGCTCCACGCTTGTACTTACTACTGAAGAAATGATGCAGAGCGTAGCTGCGCTTGCTGATACGTTCACCAAAGAAGAAATTTCGATTGCTTTTATGACAACTGCGCTATTCAATACGCTGGTAGATTGGGACCCGAACTGTCTCAGTAAGGTAAGGCATCTTTTGTTTGGGGGGGAGAAGGCTTCAATCCGGCATCTGAACAAGGCATTAGATGTTTTGGGCCCAGAACGGTTATTGCACATGTATGGACCAACAGAAACGACAGTGTATGCAACATATTATCTGATTACACAGCCTGATGTGGCACCCATAGGCAAACCGATTCATAATACCACTGCTTATGTTATGAACTCCAAACATAATCCCATGCCTGTCGGTGTGACGGGAGAGTTATACATTGGCGGTGAAGGTTTGGCCAGTTACCTGAATGCTCCAGAGTTGATGCGAGAACGCTTTGTTGATAACCCGCATGCTCCCGGTGAGAAAATGTATAAAACCGGGGATTTGGTTATACGTCTGCCTGATGGGAATTTGGAATTTGTAGGGCGGATCGATCATCAGGTCAAAATCAGGGGTCACCGCATTGAGCTTGGAGAGGTGCAGGAGAAGATGAGAGCTCTTTCCGGAGTGGAAGATGTTCTTGTTACGACATGGCGGGATGCTCAGGGGAGCTCTAACTTAAGTGCATATATCGTCCCTATTCAATATGCAGAGGGGCAAGCAGAGCAGAATCAGCAAATTCAGGAATGGAAGTTGGCGTTGAAAGACCGTTTACCTGAGTATATGATTCCTGCTACATTCCAGATTCTTCGGGTATTTCCGCTTAATTCTAACGGCAAAATCGATCGCAAAAACCTTCCGCTTCCTAAGGTGATGGATCAAAACAAAAATCTTCCACTGTCTGGAGAAACCGAACAGAAGCTGGCTCAGATCTGGGAAGATGTATTGGGCATCAAACCAGGTGCCGGAGATCACTTTTTTGAGCTTGGGGGCCATTCGTTAAAAGCTATGATGCTGGTAGCCAAAATACATAAAGAGATGGACGTAAAACTTTCTTTGCATGAAGTATTCCGTGCAGCACTGCTGCGGGAAATGTCACTATGCATAGAAAATTCTCGGAAAAGTGTATATAAGGCTATTCCTGCGGTGGAAGTACAAGAATCGTACCCAGTGTCCGCATCGCAAAAAAGAGTCTACATTGCACAACAGCTGGCTCCATTAGAGACCAGCTATAATATGCCGATGGTACTGAAGATTGAAGGAAAGCTTAACCGCGATAAGCTTGAAAAGGCCTTCATACAGCTTATACGGCGGCACGAGATTCTCAGGACGCGTTTCATCTGGTCTGGTGAACACTTGCGGCAACAAATTCTGGAACCCACGGAACTAAGCTGGAGTTTAATTAACTATGGGATGCAAGAACAACAAGGGGCAACGTATTACGGCACTGATGTTCTGAATAGACAAAAAACGATGATTGCTTCATTTCTTGAGAAATTTGTACAGCCATTTGATCTATCAACCAGTCCGCTAATCCGTGCAGCTCTTGCTGAAGTTACATCTAATCATAGTCTCTTGTTCATTGATATGCATCACATCGTGTCTGATGGTGTATCCACCGGAATTATTTATAAGGAACTGACCCAATTATATGAGGGAGAAGCGCTGTCACCTGTAAACCTACATTATAAGGATTACTCCGTATATGAACAAAATGAGCGGACGAGTCAGCGATATGAGGAAAATCGAAAATACTGGTGTGCCCAATTCGAAGGTGAACTTCCGACTACGGAGATTGTACCCGATTATGTCAGACCTTCGGTTCGGTCTTATGAGGGGTATTCAATCTCATTTCAACTTGAAACGGAGCTCACGAATCGGTTAAAAAGTCTTGCTGCTAAGCACAAAACCACATTATATGTGGTCTTGCTGGCTGCCTATAATATCATGATATCCAAATATACTGGAGAAGAGGATATTGTGGTCGGATCACCAATTGCAGGAAGGTATCACGAAGATGTTCAGCCTATGGTTGGCATGTTCGTCAATACGCTGGCCCTACGTAATGAGGTGTCAGGTGAACTCACAGTGGATGAATTCATAGGTCGGCTGAAGTCCAATTTTGTTGAGGCACAAGAGCATGGGGAGTTCCCTCTCGAGGATCTCCTTGAGCATCTTCAACTGTCCAGAGATCTTAGTCGACATCCGTTGTTTGATACCCTTTTTGTACTGCAAAATATGGATATTCCACCAATTCAACTAACGGGAACAACCTTTACTGCAGCGGAGTGGGACTGGAATTATGCCAAATTCGATATGACGTGGGGATGTCGGGAGGATCGCCATGGTTTGAACTGGACAGTGGAGTATGCTTCTTCCATCTACAAAAAATCCACGATACTTAAGATGATTGATCACTACAAAAACATCCTTGTGCAAATGGTGAACACCTGCTCCCTGAGGCTGAAAGAAATGCATTTGTTAACGAACAAAGAGAAATCCGCCATGCTAACTTGCAATGAAACACGGGCAGAATATCCGCGTCAATCCAGCATTTCGTCAGCAATGGAGGAGCAGGCAGCGCGAACTCCTGATCAGATTGCGGTTATTTATGAGGATCAGCGTCTAACGTACAAGGAATTTAACGAAGTAACAAACCAATATGCGCGGGTACTGATGGAAAAAGGAATGAAGCAAGGAGATGTTGTGGGTCTATTGACTGACCGTTCTATGGGAATGATCATAGCCATTTTCGGGATTCTCAAGACAGGTGCTATGTATGTTCCTATTGACCCTTCTTTTCCTGAAGAGCGTAAACACTTCATTGTGGAAGACAGCAATGCCAATTGGCTGATCACAGCCAATGAGTTAACCATCACCGGGAGTACTCCACAGCATTTGGTACTTGAAGAAATACTTCAAGAGGCAGCAAGGACGAGGTGGGATGGGGAAAATTGGAAGTTGCCGACGATCCCATCGGGAGCAACAGCGTATGTGATGTATACTTCAGGCTCGACAGGTAAGCCCAAAGGGGTGATGACCAGTCATCGAAATATTATGAAGACGGCTATTCACAATGGCTACAGTGAACTGTCCGCTGCCGATCGGGTACTCCAAGTATCCAATTATGCATTCGATGGCTCAACCTATGAGATTTTTGGGGCACTATTAAATGGTTCAACACTCCTATTGATTGCCAAACATACATTACTCGACGCTGCCGAGCTAGCGAGAACGATGGATGAAGAACAAATTACATCTGCTTTTATGACGACGACGTTATTTAATACGATGGTCGACTATGATGTTACATGCTTCAAGCATATAAGGAAATTGTTCTTTGGTGGCGAGAACGCATCGATTAAGCATGTACTGAAAGCATTGGACTACTTGGGCGAACATCGTATTGTGAATGCGTATGGACCCACAGAAACGACGGTTTTTGCAGCGACGTATTCGGTTGAAAACAGCTTGTATCAATATTCTCGGGTTCCTATCGGACGTCCGATACACAATACAAGACTATATGTGCTTAATCGATGGAACCAATTGCAGCCTATAGGGATTCCTGGTGAATTATACATTGGTGGGGAAGGTGTATCAAAAGGATATCTGAACCAGCCTGATTTAACGGAAGAACGCTTTGTTCCAGATCCATTTGTTCCTGGAGAAACGATGTATCGGACAGGGGATTTGGTAGTTTGGAGAGAGGATGGCCAACTGGAGTACCTGGCAAGAATGGATAATCAGATCAAAATTCGAGGCAATCGGATCGAGCTCGGCGAGATTGAAACCAAATTGAAAGAAATCCCCTCCGTAAATGAAGCAGTGTTAATGGCACGTAAAGAGGAGCGTGGCGAAGGTTCACTTCTTTGTGCCTACGTAGTACCCGAAAATCTTGTGATGAAGAAGATGGATAGTTCCGATCTGGTTTCGAAGTGGAAAAGTGAATTGAGACAGTCACTTCCGGAATATATGATTCCTTCATTTATTCTCATTGTGGACACCATACCGATGACAACCAATGGTAAGGTGGATTATGCTGCTCTTCCCAAGCCTTCGGCTAAATGGAATACGCTGGAGGTCATACAACCTGAAAACCCGTATGAAGAGCAGTTGCAGCATATCTGGTCCGAAGTTCTGGGAAGGGATTATCCGGGCATGCTGGAATCATTTCTCGATCTTGGAGGACACTCGCTTAAAGCGATGACTATGGTGGCCAAAATACATCAGATGTTTGATGTAAAGCTAAGTCTTCAAGATATCTTCAGCCATCCTACCATTCGGGAACAGGCTATGCTTATTCAAGGGAACGACAAGCTTCACAGGTATGTCTCCCTTCCTACTGTGGGTCAGGATACAAGTTATAATGTGACTTCTGCCCAGAGAAGATTGTATATTATTCAGCAAAATGAAAATATTGGTACCAGTTATAATATGCCGATGGTATTACGAATCGAAGGCCGTCTGAATATGGAGCGACTCGAAAATGCGTTGCTTCGGTTGATTGAGCGTCATGAGTCCTTACGAACCTCTTTTGTATTGGAAGATGATCAGGTTAGACAACAGGTACACGCGCTGGGCGAACTGGACTGGAAACTTAATCTGACAGAAGTAAATAAGGGCACATTACAATACGGGTCTATAGATCATGACGAGGCGTCATGGGTTGCATCATGTATTTTTCCTTTTGATTTGTCGGCTCCTAGCTTGTTTAGAGCCTATATCCGCAAGCAATCGGATACAGAGCATCTATTATTGCTGGATGTTCACCATATCGTTTCGGATGGGATATCAACAGCGATTATGTACGATGAGTTATTCAAATTATATGAAGATGAAGAGCTACCGCTTCTGCATAAACAGTATAAAGATTACGCTGCCTATGAGCAGCTGCAGCAATCAACGGAAGCCTACAGTGCTGCTCGTGATTATTGGCATCGAATGTATGAGGGAGAACTGCCGATATTGGACTTCCCTCTCGAAAACGTGCGTCCACGAGTACAGCGCTATGAAGGAGCACAACATACATTCCTACTGGGTGACGTTCTTGCCAAGCGCCTGACCGAGCTCGCGTCAAACCACGATACAACCTTGTATGTGCTACTGCTAGCTGCATATTACATTCTGCTATCCAAATATAGCGGACAGGAAGATATCATTGTGGGTACACCGATTGCAGGCAGAGACCATGCCGAAACGGCTTCCATGGTGGGGATGTTTGTTAAAACGTTACCTTTACGTAGCGAAATCAAGCCGGAACTTACGGTTGCAGAATACGTTACTTCATTGAAGCAACGTGTGCTGGATTGCTCCGATTATACGGTGTATCCGCTTGAAGAGCTGCTGGATCATCTGCAAATGGTCAGGGAGCCGAGTCGTCATCCCCTTTTTGAAACCATATTTGTACTACAGAACATGAACATGACTCAGCTAAAGGCGGATCAGCTTACTATTGATCAGCTGGAGACAACAACAGGGCGATCTAAGTTTGAGATGACTTGGGCTGGACACGAGTTGAAAGAAGACATTTCCATGACGATTGAATACAATACCGATTTATTTTCCCATGCCAGGATTCAACAAGTGTCTTCCCATTATGCGTATATTCTCGAACAGATGGTCAACGATACCAACCGGGCTCTAAACGATATTGAATTGTGTACATTGGAAGAAACCGTGTACTTTGAGAAGTATGAAGGACAAGTTGTCGAATATCCAAGAGAAGAAACAATACCCGTGCGGTTTGAAAAACAAGTGAGACAGTATGCAGATCGTCCTGCGTTGATTATGGGCTCCCTGAGCATGACCTATAGTGAGCTGGGTATGAATGTTAAACGAATGGCTGAAGCGTTAAAACACGAAGGGGTTCGTCCGGGAGACAGAGTCGGATTGTTAACGGATCGCTCTATGGGGATGATCGTGTCCATTCTCGGTATTTTGAAATCCGGAGCCATGTATGTTCCACTTGATCCGGGCTTTCCGCAAGAGCGCCTCCTCTTTATGCTTGAAGATAGCCAGGTAGAATTGCTCCTAGCTGAGCAAGGCCGGACTATCCCAGGATTCTCAGGGAAAACGATGGTGTTAAATGAACAGTGCTGGAGTGAAACTCATAATGAAGAGCTTGGGGAAGATCGAGAAACCCGGCCGGATCATGCAGCTTATATAATGTATACATCGGGTTCAACCGGGAAGCCCAAGGGAGTCATAACGACACATCGCAACATTATGAAGACCAGTATCCAAAACGGGTTTATTGATATGATGCCTACGGATCGGGTTCTGCAATTGTCCAATTATGCCTTTGACGGATCGACTTATGACATTTTCGGAGCCTTATTGAATGGTTCAGCACTAATCTTGATTTCCAGAGAGGATATGCTGCATATTACAGAACTTGCTCGTACATTGGATGAACAGCGAATTACAACGGTCTTCATGACGACAGCCTTGTTCAATACACTCGTAGACTACGACATGAGTTGTCTCAAACATATACGACGACTATTTTTCGGTGGGGAGCCAGGCTCCAGAAAACATGTTCTGAAAGCATTGGATTATCTGGGTCCCCATCGAATTATTAATTGTTACGGTCCAACGGAGACGACTGTTTTTGCAACAACATTTTCGGTGGATGAGAGTATGCGGGACAGAAGCAATGTGCCAATAGGCTGTCCAGTTCACAATACACAGGTATATGTGCTGAATCCGTGGGGAAAGAGACAGCCGGTTGGGGTACCCGGAGAACTTTATATCGGGGGAGAAGGATTGGCACAGGGTTATCTGAACCAACCCGTGTTGACGGCAGAGCGGTTTGGCGAGAATCCGCTGAAATCAGGAACAAAACTCTATCGTACAGGAGATTTGGTGAAGTGGCTACCTGATGGAAACCTAGAATTTCTGGACCGTTTGGATCAGCAGGTCAAAATTCGTGGCAATCGAGTAGAGCTTACAGAGGTCGAAAGCAGACTACTGGTTATGCCGGAAGTTAAAGAAGCGATGGTAACATCTGGACGTGATGAGCAAGGGCACTCCTTTCTTTCAGCGTATATCGTTCCTCATTCGATATCTGAGCCTAGGCTGCCGTACATCATTCGGGAACAGTTGCTTCACGTTCTTCCAGATTATATGGTGCCTTCCACATATACCTTGCTTGTCTCTTTTCCACTCACAAGTAATGGCAAAGTGGATAAAAGAATGCTTCCGAAGCCACATCCCCTTGTATCCGAAAGTTATGTTGCACCAACCAATTCGCTCGAAGCTGAATTAGTTGAGATTTGGAGCAGTGTTCTGGGTTTATCAAAAGTAGGCATTCACGACCACTTCTTTGAACTTGGAGGGCATTCTCTTAAGGCAATGTCCCTTATAGCCCAGATTCATAAAGCATTTGATGTAAGGTTGACGGTACAAGATGTGTTTACCTACACTTCCGTGTTGGATCAGGCCAAATTTATTCAGAAAGCCAGAGGGACCCATCGTTATGCATCTTTGCAACCTGTGGCGGTTCAAGATACCTATCCAGCATCGTCAGCGCAGAAGAGATTATTTTTCATTCAACATATGGATCAGCAGAGCACCAGTTACAATATGCCAATGATATTTGAAATTGAAGGTAGACTCTTTGCTGACCGACTCGAGGAAGCATTTATTTCCCTGATCCATAGACATGAAGCGTTGCGTACGTCTTTTGAACTTGTTCAAGGTGAGCTGAGACAGCGCATATGGCCTGCTGCAGACCTGGAATGGGGGATGGAACATATATTTGTCAAAGGGAAGGGAAAAGTTGATATAGAGACGTACGTTCATTCATTTGTTCGTCCCTTCAACCTGAAAGCTCACAAATCGCTTATTCGTGCAGGCTTGTTAAGTACTTCGTCAGAAAGGCATATTCTGGTTGTAGATACCCACCACATTGTTTCTGATGGCATATCGACTGGTATCATCTTCACTGAACTGTTTCAGTTGTATGAACAACAGAAGTTGGAGCCGCTTTCTGTTCAGTACAAGGAGTATGCTGTTTGGGAACAGGAATATAAGAAGGCGGGAAGCTATCAAAGTAGTGGAGAATACTGGTTAAATCAATTCCAAGGTGAACTTTCGATGTTAAATCTACCTTATGATGATTTTAATGCCAGAACTCGTAAAGCTACTGGGGCACGAGTAGAAATGCAGCTTAATGAAGAACTGACTAAGCAGCTGCGGATTCAGGCAGAAGAGTACAAAACAACGTTGTATACGGTAATGTTGGCGGGCTATTCCATTCTGTTATCCAAATATGCGGGACAGGAGGATATCGTTATCGGTGTCCCTACAGCCGGGCGGGAGCATGCGGATACTGCATCCATAGTTGGCATGTTTGTGAATACGTTGGCATTGAGATTGAGGCCAGTGGGAAAGAATGAAGTTCAGAATTATATTCAACAAGTTCATGCCCAGTTGATGCAGGGCTACGAACACGGGATGTTTGCTCTTGAGGAGCTGATTGAACAGCTGGCATTGCCAAGAGAACTGAACCGGCATCCGCTATTTGATACGATGTTTGTATTGCAGAACATGGAGCACTCATCACCTGAAACGAGTTCGATCTCCGTCCGTCAGTTACCTTCTGGATCCAGTGAGCCGAAGTTCGATATAACATGGGGAAGTGTTGAGCACGCCGGAGGCATGAGCCTAACTGTTGAATATAATGAAAATTTGTTCTCTTCAGAAACGATTGAACGGATGATGCATCATTATGAACATATCCTTCAGCAAATGGTGATTCGTCCTTATGAGCAAGTCATGAAAATTGAGATGTGTACTCCAGAGGAAAGGCTGCACTTAGCCAGTTTCGAAGGAGAGACAGTAGACTACCCGAGGGAAGAAACGATATCACAAAGGTTTGAGAAGCAAGTGCTGCGATATGGGGATCGTCCATCCGTTGTCATGGGTTCAGAGGTAATAACCTATGACGAGTTGCAGATAAAGGCCAATCAGATTGCAAAGGTACTCAGACTGAAGGGAATCGTCCCGGGTGAAGTGGTAGGATTACTGGCTAATCGTTCTATAGGTATGATCGTCTCCATTATGGGGATTATGAAGGTGGGAGCCGCATATGTACCGCTTGATCCAACATTTCCTGAAGATAGGTTAGCCTACATGTTGAAAGATAGCCAAGCCCAACTATTAATAGCTGGAACTAATCTGGGCATAGCTGATTTCCAGGGTCCAACGATAATGCTTGACGAACGCTTATGGAGTGAAGAAGTTAAGGAAGAGGCAGTGTCTGATCAGGTTGAGACGTGGACGGCTGATTCGCCTGCCTATATCATGTATACCTCTGGGTCGACTGGTGCACCCAAAGGAGTCGTGACTACGCATCGGAATATCTTGAGAACAAGTATTAATAATGGTTTCATGGATATGGGGCCGGAAGATCGGGTATTGCAGTTGTCTAACTATGCATTTGATGGATCTACCTATGAAATATTCGGTGCTTTGCTCAATGGTGCTGTCCTGGTGCTTATTCCCATGGAGGACGTTGTACACACAGCCCAACTTGGCAGAATGCTGAATAAAGAGCGGATTTCCTCTGCTTTTATGACAGCTTCACTGTTCAATACCATTGTGGATTATGATGTGACTTGTCTGAAACATGTTCGCAAACTGTTTTTTGGCGGCGAAGCAGCCTCACGAAATCATGTTCTAAAGGCTCTGGATTATCTGGGTCCACACCGATTGGCTAACGGATACGGGCCTACAGAAACGACTGTCTTCGCTGCAACCTATACTGTGGATGAAACACTAAGAGATAGACGAAATGTACCTATTGGGCGCCCAGTTCACAATACCAAAGTTTACGTGCTTAACCGTTGGGGCCAACGACAGCCGATTGGTGTTCCGGGGGAACTCTATATTGGTGGGGATGGCCTGGCTTTGGGATATCTCAATCAGCCTGCGCTGACATCAGAACGATTTATTGAAAGTGTTATAACACCTGGAGAGATTATTTATCGTACTGGTGATTTGGTCAGATGGTTGCCTGATGGAAATCTGGAATATCTGGATCGTCTGGATCAGCAAGTCAAAATTCGTGGGAATCGCATTGAACTTACGGAAATCGAGGATCGCTTGAGATCACTACCTGAAGTGCGGGAGTCTGTAGTTGTTCCCAAACGGGATACACAAGGACATTCCTACCTTGTGGCCTACATTGTAATGCAACGGGAGCAACAGGCTGGGAAGGAACAATTGGCTCATATCAGGCAAGCGTTAAGTTCAATGCTGCCACAGTATATGATCCCATCTAGATTTGAATTTTTGAATAATTTGCCGCGCAACTCCAATGGGAAAATAGATCGAAAAGCCCTGCCAGAACCAAGCAGTGAATTGACAACTGGTTATTGTGCGCCTCAGAATGCACTTGAACAGGATTTGGCATTAATCTGGGCAGAGGTACTGGGTATTGAGCGTGCAGGTACAGAGGATCATTTCTTTGAACACGGTGGACATTCACTGAAAGCCATGATGTTAAATACGCTTGTACAAGAGCAGCTTCATATCCGAATAGATCTGCAGGATGTATTTAAGTATCCCACAATTAAGATGTTGGCCGCTTATATCCAGCAGCAAGGGGCAAATCTTTACCATGATAAATATGAGCGTATTCGACCTGCACCTGAACAGCGCATCTATCCTGCAACGCCTTATCAAGCTTACGGTTACGAAGCAAGCGAGGGGAATAATCATTGGAATATGCCGATGGCATTTCGCATCAACGGAAGACTTCAGGCGGAGCGGTTGGAGCATAGCTTTAGGGCTTTAATAGAACGCCATGAAGCTCTGCGTACCTCATTGCACAAAGAGGGAGGACAAGTTGTCCAGTCTATTCACAAAAGCACTCATTTTGATCTGATTCAGGAAAAGGTTGAGTCAGATTCGGAAAGAGTACGTATTATGGAATCTTTCATTCAACCCTTCAATACAGAGCTACCACCACTTCTTCGTGCGAAGCTGCTTCATATGGGAGAAGAGGATCATGTGCTTCTGATGGATATGCATCACGCCATATCTGACGGCACATCCGTGGGCATTTTGATGAATGAATTGTTTCAGCTCTATGAGGGGATAACACTTCCTCTTGTTCAGTTACAATATAAAGATTATGCTGTTTGGCAAAAAGAGAGACTTGATCAGGGAGGATATGCCGAATCTCAAATCTTTTGGAAAGAAACACTTCAAGGCTACCATCCGTTTACGGTAAGAGGCGAGCTTGTAAATGAAGAGGTTATCCCTTCTTATGAGGGAGATCAGATAGTTGTAAAACTACCTGCTAGCCATCTCGTACAACTTAGAGAAAAACTTCATGATTCAAGTTTAACGGATTATGCTATTTTATTTTCGGTGTATCTGCTTACGTTGCATCAGAAGACGAAAAGGACAGATATGATTGTTGGAACGTATGCATTTGGCAGAAGTAGACCTGAACTGCAGGACACGGTTGGTTTATTTATTAATTCAATTCCCTTGCGAAATATAATATCAACAGGCGATACGTATTACGATTATCTCCTTAAAATTCAGGCTAACCAATTGCAGGCATTTGATCATCAGAATTATCCATTTGAAAGAATGCTGGAAGATGCAGGCTTCTCTTCTGCACCCGATGAGCAGTGCTTGTTTGACACGATGTTTAACATGAATAATTTTGTTGATCGATCTGTAGAAACTGCTGAAATTCAGATTACTCCATTCAAGTATGAATGGAATTTCAGTGAGTATGAGGTCTATGTTACTGCTCAAAAAATGGAAGAACATTTCAGTATCCACTTTGACTATCGTGTGAAAAGTTTCAGCCGGCAAGAAATGGACCAATTTACCAACCAGTATCGTAAATTATTCGAACATATTTTGGAGAAGCCTCATATTCTTATTGATGAACTGAATCAAATAAATCTTTGGAGAGATTCTGTGATACACTAATATAAACCATTCATAGGAGGAGAAAAAGATGAGCAAATTTTTCAAATTCGGAGTTGTAAGGGACGAAGAGGTGCCTCAAGAGATCAATGAATTGGTGGAAGAAACAGAAAAACTGCCTGAGACGATTAGACAGGAATTAAGTGACGCTTTCAAAGAAGAAGATGAGGGTAAAAAATAACGAATTAATAATAATTTTATTTTTCCTAACGTCCCCTCTTGCAAATCTCAGAAAAATATGAGATATGTAAGAGGGGACATACATAAAGTGCATTGACGGGAAATTTTTGGTGTGATACTATTAGACTGAATGGTCAGTCTTTTTATGGAGGGATCTTCAATCGAAGTCAAACGGAGAAAAGATGTCGCTCAGATCAAGAAAGATATTGCTCGTAATACAAAAGAGTTATTTGCCCAAAAGGGATATGGCGCAACCTCCATGGAGGACATATGTACAATTAACAATCGAAGTAAAGGCAGTATATATTATCATTTCAAAAGTAAGGAAGAACTTTTCATGTATCTCATCAAACTCAATAACGAAGAGTGGATGGATTCATGGCTCGAAAAGGAACATCAGTATGAGACATCCGTAGATAAACTATATGGCCTTGCAGATCATTATGTTGACGATTTGGCGAATCCACTCAATCATTCGATTAACGAGTTTGTCTCAGGTCAGGTGGTCAGTCAAGAGATGCTTGATGAGATGCTGTCCCTGATCCGTATTCCTTATATGACGTATGAACGGATCATTTCAAAAGGGATTGAGGATGGCGAATTGAAACCCGAGGATCCACAGGATTTAATGCACATAATTAACGGTCTTTTTAACGGATTAAGCACCCTTTATTATGAGAAGGATCTGACCGATATCAGACGTCTCTACAAAAAAGGGATTGCCAGCATGTTAGTGGGCATCCAACAACTTCAACCATGAAAAGCTGATGTATAATCAGTTTTTCTTTTGAAAATTAATAAACCGGACAGTCGGTTTAAAGGGAGATGGAGAATGAGCACATTGTTCAGGAACAAAGCGTTTCTTATTGTCACGGGGTCTGATCTACTGCAGAATCTGGCTATATGGATACGGAATATGGCGATCCTTTATTATGTTATGGACCAAACCCAGGGCAATCCGATAGCAGTATCACTAATTACTGTACTTGAATATGCGCCGATTTTCGTTTTCTCCATCATTGGCGGTGCACTTGCTGATCGTTGGAATCCTAAACGCACCATGATAATAGGTGATATCCTTAGTGCATTATCGATTGTTATGATCATTGCTGTTTTATCTTCTGGTTATTGGCAGATTTTATATGTTGCCACTTTTGTGTCCTCTATCGTTAGTCAGTTTTCACAGCCGTCATCAGTTAAAATTGTAAAGCGTAATGTCGAGGAAGAGCATGTGCAGTCCGCAATTGCCATTACACAGAGTGGTCAATCACTTTTCCTAATTCTCGGCCCTATCGTCGGAACTTTTATATATACGGTTATGGGGATTCAAACCTCAATGTATGCATTACTTATTTTGTTTATAGCGTCTGCTATTCTTCTTACGTTCCTGCCGAAGGATTCAGCTCAGCAGGAAACGGAAACTTCATTACTAGCGGATATCAAGGAGGGCTGGCAATATGTCGGGCAATCCCGTTCATTAAAAATGCTCAGTTTAGTATTCATTTGTGTAGGACTCTCCTCGGGTCTCATCAGCCCACTAGAAATATTTCTGATCACTGAACGTTTGGGATTGGAACAGACGTCGTTACAGTTTCTGTCTGGTGTATCTGGATTGGGGCTTTTAATCGGTGGAGGAATTGCTGCTGCTTTCAGTGGCAAAATGAATCAAACATTGACACTTATAGTAGGTGTAATGTGTCTGGTGGTAACCACCATGGGTGAGGTATTATCCAGTTGGTTCTGGCTTACTCTTGTAATAAGTTTCCTGAGTTCCATTAGTCTTGCTTTTATCAACGTCATTATCTCCACATATTTAGTTACCCAGATTGATGAGCGCTTGATTGGGAGGGTTAATGGTACCATCACCCCATTATTTATGGGGGCCATGCTCCTCGGTTCTTCCATGGCGGGTGTAATTATGAATAACACGTCCTTATTTATCGTCTATGTCATCTCGGTTACCGTGATGATACTGAGTATTCTTCCAGGTATGAGAATTGAATTTGGTAAACAAAACGCTCCTGTGAACACATTGAATCCGGAAGTCGCACATCAGGCTGTAGACTAGAAAATTGGAGGAAGTTCATGAATTGTATACATCTCATCTGCTTTCCTTATGCCGGGGGTTCTTCCATGATGTATTATCGCTGGCGTAATAACCTTCCTTCTCATATTCACTTACATCCGGTTGAATTGTCCGGGAGAGGCCGAAGAATGAATGAACCTCTGTACACATCCATGGAACAGGCTGTGGAGGATGCGTATTTATCCATTCCATCCCACTTGTTCGAGGAGAAGTTTGCTTTATTTGGATATAGTATGGGGAGTCTCATTGCTTATGAACTGGCTCACTATATCAAGGAAAAGCAGGGCAGAGATCCAGCGCATCTTTTTGTGGCCGCGAGAAGGGCTCCGCATATAACAAGACATAAAAAAGCACTCCATGCATTACCTCACGATAAGTTTGTACAGGAAATGCTTCAACTTGGCGGCATGTCACGAGAAGTATTTGAAAATAAAGAATTAGCAGAGATCTTTGTTCCTTTGCTCAGATCAGATCTACAGATCGTGGAGGGCTACCACTGGGCAGGGACGAGAGAACCGTTAAATACAGATATAACTGTTCTTGCGGGGGCTAACGACTCGATTCCCATGGAACACATGCATGCATGGAAGCAAGTAACGAAGGGGAACTGTACGCTAAGTGTTTATCCAGGGGACCATTTCTTCATTCATCAGCAGTATAACCGAATCACGGAGCAGATCACCCGTGTAATGAGTGATTATAATGTATAACAAGAACTAAGTCTCGCGTAGAGGAGGCTACAGCATTAAGCATCTTAGTCCAATTCATTATGCAGGAACCGAACTCCGTAACGTAAGTCTTGACTATGGGAACTCTATATTTCATTCAGATAAGGATGTGTGTAAAAAGAGCAGTGGGAACATCATCCCGCTGCTCTTTTTTGAATTACTCTTATTGAAAAAGGATGGTGTATTCGCCGTAGCCTTCTTTTTGCAGATCCTCTTTCGGTACAAAACGAAGTGCCGCGGAGTTGATGCAATAACGCAATCCGCCTGCTTCCGTAGGGCCATCCGGGAATACGTGTCCCAGGTGGGAATCCCCTTCACGGCTACGAACTTCGGTACGGATCATGAAATGGCTAAGATCCGTTTTTTCCTTCACGTTGTAGTCTCGAAGTGGACGAGTGAAGCTTGGCCAGCCGCAACCCGAATCGTATTTGTCGGTAGAACTGAACAGCGGCTCTCCCGATACAATATCCACATAAATGCCGTCCCCGTGATGATCCCAGAATTCGTTGTGGAACGCGGGCTCCGTGGCATTATTCTGTGTTACCTCATATTGAAGCGGGGTCAGACGCTCCTTCAATCCGCTTTTGTCCACATTACCCGACCAGTTGCGCTCAATGAAGTCCTGACGGCCTGAGCCTTTGCTGTACCGTTTGTAGTGAGCAGGGTTTTTGCGATGATAGTTCTGGTGATGTTCTTCTGCTTCATAGAACGGTTTCGCAGGCAGAATCGGGGTGAAGATTGGTTTGTCAAAACGCCCACTTTGTTCCAACGCAGCTTTGGAAGCTTCAGCAATCTGGCGCTGCTCCTCACTGTGGTAGAAGATAGCCGTCTGATAAGACGATCCGCGGTCATGGAACTGTCCACCGGCATCTGTTGGATCAATCTGCTGCCAGAAGAGCTCAACCAGCTTCTCATATGGGAAAATGGACGGATCAAACGTGATCTGCACCGCTTCCACATGACCTGTTGTTTCCGAGCATACTTCCTCATACGTAGGATTCTCGGTATGTCCGCCTGTATAGCCTGATACGATCTTATGAATACCAGGCAGTTCTTCAAAAGGGGATACCATACACCAGAAGCATCCGCCTGCAAATGTTGCTTTTTCTAATGACTGTTGTTCCATGCTATATTCACTCCATTTCTGATGAAGAATCTGGCGCTCTCATTCGAACAGTTGCTCTGCTTCTTGGCATGCGTATGCCCCGAAAACATCCGCTCCAGTTCAAAGAGAGGCTCCAGCAATCATCGGTATATTTGAATTTCTAAATATGAATATTAGGCTTACTCTTCTATTATATCCCGAATGGTCAAGTCAACCAAGCGGGAGCGCGCAAGCAGGCGTGAATCAGACTGAAAAGTTCAGCCAATCCTCAAGCCTTTTTACGTGACCGATAGCGGAACAACATGAAAATCATAGCCATAACGATCATATATCCCGCCAGTATTCCCAAACTCATCCAGATCGATGAACCCGCCTGAGCCCCTGCGTAGGCAAATACAAAGATTGCAGGCATTTTGCCAATCGCTGTCGCGGCCAAGAACACCCAGAAGGGGGTATACGTAATGCCGGCATAGATATTAACAGCCATCTGCGGAACCACGGGCAGTAAACGCATCGTCATCACGCCCATGAACGGATGTGCTTCCATCCAGGCCGTGAACCGATTCAATCCACGGATACGTTCAAGATAACCCCGAGCCTGTTCCCGAAAAATAGTTCTTGCTCCAGCATAGACGAGAATTGCCGCAAGCGTTGTGCCGAGCCAGCAAATCCATGCTGCCATCGTTATACCGTAGCTGTACCCAAAAGCAATAATAACTATTTTGTAGGGAATAACAGGTACAAGGGCAAACAGTGTTGCCAAGGAAAGTAAAAGCGGGATGGACTGATGGTCATCGGCCCATGCCAGCAGTTCATATCTGTAAATAAACGTGACTCCGGCAAGTAAAACATAAACGAGGAGCCATAACCATTTTCGCAAAAGCCAAACGCTCCTTTCAGTTCAGACCCTTGGATGACACCGAGTCTCATCCGGTTCTGCTGTCCTCCATAGTTTACCACGACAGGCCATCTTATGAACAATGTAGACATCCATTACTTCGATCACTGGCAAGTTGGAGGCGAAGAGGTTACACTATAGGACGGAGAAAGTCATAGGCCGGATTATAAAATGAAGGCTGACGAAGGAATTTAGCTGAAGGTGGAATGCTTATCATGGAAACGACCAAGCGTACCCGAATTGCAATGATTGGACTCGGAGGAATCGCACGTAAAGTATATTTGCCACTGCTCACTGCCCGTCCGCAATTAGAGATTGTAGGCATCATGAACCGGTCACCTGAACCGGTAAAGGAGATTGGACAGGCGCATCGCATTGAGCGGGGAACAACAGATCTGAAAGAGCTGCTGTCCTGGGATTTGGATGCGGTATTTGTACATACGGCAACGGAATCCCATTTCGAGATTGTGATGGCATGCCTGGAGAAGGGACTGGCCGTTTATGTAGACAAGCCATTGTCCTATACCCTGCGGGAGTCCGAAGAGATGACTGCATTCGCAGAAGCACAGGGCTTGCTGCTCGCAGTTGGATTCAACCGCAGATTCGCACCGATGTATCTAAAGGCAAAAGAATGGATGCAGCGCGGAAAGGGGTACGAAACACTCACTCTGACCAAACATCGCACAGGCATACAGGATCGCCCAGCCGCCGAGACCATCTATGATGATCTCATTCATATGCTGGATCTGATGTTATGGTACGCAGATAACGATGTGCAGCTTGTACATCAGTGGCTTCGCCAAGATGATCAAGGGCGGTTGTTGCATGCGGCTGGAACAGCCAAGCAAGGTAAAACGGGACTCGCTCGGTTCGAAATGATTCGTGCCGCAGGGGCTGACCTAGAGAAGGTAGAGATGCACGGCGGAGGAAGATCGGTAGAAGTCGTGAATATGGATACGGCTTACTATGCGGAACAGGGGGAACTGGAGACAAAAGAGACGTTTGGAAGCTGGGATACCGTACTGGCACGCAGAGGTTTCGCCGGAGCTGTAGATCATTTCCTTGCTTGTCTGCATACACCCGATGACTGCCAGATCAGTGCGAGTTATGTTATGGACAGTCATGAGCTGGCTGAGCAGCTGATCAAGGGATAAGTAATCGAATTTGATCCATGCCGATCCAAAAGTGGATACAAAATCATTGCAGTAAATACAGTTGAATGAAGTAAAGGAGCGTTAGCAAAGCATGGATGAGTATCAAAAGGAACGAAACAAACAAATTGAAGAAGCAGTCATTGAGTCTTATAAGCAGGAAGAAGAGATGATGATCTTGGTCTTTGCTCAGTGGTGCGTAAATAACGAGCTTGACCCGGAAGAGATGTATCGACAAGCGTATCCCGAGCAACAGAGCAATGAGCGTTTGCAGCAGGTACAGAAGCTGATTGTATCCAAGGAGGAAGCTGGAGATATTCCAGACGATACTGTGCTTGGTGTGCTCTCGATGTTTGGCAACGAAGACCTCGCTATGGTTGTATCCGAGGCCATCGCCGCGCGCAAATAAGTGTATAAGACGTATACTATTGTTAACATATGCACACATCCGATGTTCAACAGTATTTAAGCATCTAGAAATCTTAACGGATTCATAATGAGTTAGTAGTATATCCTCAAAATCCAGGACATCGTTACATCTGTTCCCGGTGAATCAGGCGAAATTCCTTTGGTGACATGCCGAACCGGGAACGGAACACACGATGAAAATATGTATAATTGTTAAAACCGGACGATTCAGAGACTTGTTCCAGGGTCATCGGACTAAAAATAATCCGTTCTCTGGCCATATTAAGCCGTACATCGAGCGTATATTGCATAATGCTTTTGCCAAACGTTTCTTTAAAAAGGTGCACACCTCGTGAGACGCTGATGCCCAGATGCGTTGCCACATCCTCCAGTTTAAATAGGGAAGAAGCATTTTCCTCGATATAATTTTTAATTTCATAAGCAACATAATTGGTTTTCGTATGGGTGGGATGCTCCGATAACAATCGATCCACTTCCAGACACAATATACGCATGTAATAACTCGAAATCTCGGGGTAAGGATTGGAAAGGCGACGTTGCTCCAGAATCAGCTGTCTGAACAGAGATAACAGGCTCTCGGACAATTCAACCTTGATTCGAGTCGGCCGTTTATGGTGTTTCCACCACTCATCCACCCAGGAACCGTTGAAGAAAATATGATAATCCCCACTCTCCACAAGCCGCTCTCCCATGGGATTGTACTCATTGTCTATTCTCAGTTCATAAGGCTCATCCGGGTCAAAAAGAAGCAAGTCTCCTGCGTCAACCTTGGACATGGAACCATCAATGCGAGCACGGCAGCGTCCATCCGTTTGAAGTCGCATCAAGTAATTTTTCACCCCGTCCAGCTGTACCATGCTATAGGGTTTACGATGAAATGAAAAGCCAGCTGTAAGAACTTGGCAGGAAAGGTCTGTTGGCATATGGATACTCCTTGTTTAAATTTCAAAATTATGACCAGATAGTTCATGTTTCAGTCATATTATTCATTTTAATTGAAGCGCAAACAGAATACCATAGACTTAGAGTTGAGCAACATAATGAATTAAGATTTCAACAAGCATTTTGAACAGCTGAACATAGCTCTTACAAGCGCGTAAGGAGATGAACATCATCGTGAAAAAAATGAAAGCAGGCATCATCGGCTGCGGTAACATCAGTGCGATTTACTTAGAAAATCTTAAAACGAATCCTTATATCGAGGTTGTGGCGGTCGCTGACCTGATCCGTGAGCGTGCTCAGGAACGGGCAGATGAATTTAATATCGCAAACGTTTACAATGTAGATGAGTTGTTACAAAATGACGAGATTGAGCTTGTGCTGAACCTGACGATTCCGGGCAGTCATGCGATGACTGATCTGGCTGCTCTGGAAGCAGGCAAGCATGTGTATGCCGAGAAACCACTGGCCATTTCGCTGGAAGATGGACGCAAAGTGATCGAACTTGCCGAGGAAAAGAAGTTGTACGTCGGTTCTGCGCCGGACACATTCCTTGGCTCAGGCATCCAGACCGCTCGCAAAGCCATTGAAGAAGGTTTGATTGGCAAGCCAATTGCGGCTACTTCCTTCTTTATGGGCGGGGGGCCGGAGGCATGGCATCCTGATCCTGAGTTTTTTTACATGGCAGGGGGCGGGCCAATGTTTGACATGGGGCCATATTATTTGACGGCTCTCGTTACGCTGCTTGGCCCGATTCGCCGGATCAGCGCGTCCGCAGGCATTCAGATTGCTGATCGCAAGGTTGGTTCAGGTCCCAAAGAGGGCACTACGCTTCGTGTCGAAACACCAACCCACTTGGCTGGAACGATCGATTTTGCGGATGGAGCCATCGTAACGATGATTACAAGCTTTGATATCCGCGGCGCTTCTGATCTGCCACGTATCGAAA
Organism: Paenibacillus amylolyticus; assembly: GCF_003719335.1. Classification (GTDB taxonomy): domain Bacteria; phylum Bacillota; class Bacilli; order Paenibacillales; family Paenibacillaceae; genus Paenibacillus; species Paenibacillus amylolyticus_D. The sequence goes on along the minus strand of NZ_RIAS01000001.1, from coordinate 113,509 downwards.
TCTATGGTACGGCTGGCACGCTTAGTGTACCTGACCCTAACTTCTTTAATGGAGAAGTCAAGCTTCGCCGTTATGGTCAAGACACATGGGAGACGGTTAAGCCGGCCTTCGAAAGCGGCCACAACGAGAGGGGCATTGGACTGACCGAGATGGTGGAGTCCATTCGTGCCGGACGCGAGCACAAAGCAAGTGGTAAGCTGGCATATCATGTGCTTGAAGCCATGCACGCATTTCAGCGTTCTTCTCTTGAAGGCAAGCACATTCATCTGGAGAGCACCTATGACAGCGTTGTAACAACCAATGCCAGTCCATCCGAAAATGAAACAGTTGAATCTCATTAATGGATAATGGAGTTTCGAGTTTGAAGATCCATGAGTGATAACGTTGAATTTTCGGGATAGAATCATGCTTGTTTTTCCACAATAACTAAACAAGCATGAGAACGGAATAGCAAAACACAGCAATCATACACTATCTAAATCAGGGAGGAATTGCATTTGAAACTCGGCGTATTTTTGGTACTATTCGGTGGACGTAAATTAGAGGATGCTCTTGATTTTGTAGCTTCCAAGGGACTTAAAGCAGTTGAAATCGGAACAGGTGGACACCCAGGGAACGCTCATTGTAAACCAGATGAGTTGTTAAGCAATCCTACAGCACTTAAGAACTTCAAAAATGCGGTAGAATCACGTGGTCTGACAATCAGCGCATTGAGTTGCCACGGTAACCCGTTGCATCCGCAAAAAGATATTGCGAAGGGGTTCCATGATGATTTCGTAAAATCGGTAGAGCTGGCTCAAAAGCTGGAAGTGCCTGTTGTTAATACGTTCTCCGGCTGTCCGGGAGATCATGAGGATGCCAAGTATCCAAACTGGCCTGTGGCGCCGTGGCCGAACGATTTTCAGGAAATTTTGAAATGGCAATGGGAAAACAAAGTCATCCCTTACTGGACGGAATGGGGCAAATTTGCTGCAGACCGTAACGTAAAAGTAGGTTTGGAGCTGCACGGTGGATTTTCAGTGCATACACCAGCTACCTTGCTAAGACTGCGTGAAGCTGCAGGTGAAGTCATTGGTGCCAATCTTGACCCAAGCCATATGTGGTGGCAAGGCATTGATCCGGTCCAAGCGATTCACATTTTGGGTCGTGAAAATGCAATCCATCACTTCCATGCCAAAGATACAACGATCGATCCGGTGAACGTGAATAAACACGGGGTAACAGATATGCAGGATTACACGAACATGTTGGATCGTGCTTGGCAGTTCCGCTCCGTGGGTTACGGACATGATAACAAAACGTGGGCGGACATTATGAGTGCCCTGCGTCTGGTTGGATATGATTATGTGGTAAGTATTGAACATGAAGACGGTCTGATGTCGGTTGAAGAAGGATTCTCTAAAGCCGTACAAAATCTCCAGCAAGTATTGATCGAGGAACCGCTGGGCGATATGTGGTGGGTTTAGAGCTATACTAGGGGGAAATTGAATATGATTAACGTCACCATTTGGAATGAGTTTGTCCATGAGAAAATACATGATGAAGTCAAGGAAGTTTATCCGGACGGTCTTCACCGTGCGCTTGCTGACGGACTTGGCGGCGAAGGATTTGCGATTCGAACAGCTACACTGGATCAGCCTGAACACGGTTTGAGTGATGAGGTACTGAATTCCACAGATGTGCTTATATGGTGGGGACATATGGCACATGATCGCGTCAGCGACGAGATTGTACAGAAGGTAGTGCAGCGCGTATTGAACGGTATGGGTATGATTGTGCTGCATTCCGGTCATTTCTCCAAGCCTTTCAAAGCGCTGATGGGAACGAGCTGTGATCTCAAGTGGCGTGTAGCAGATGAGCAGGAGATCGTGTGGTGTGTCAACCCGTCCCATCCGATTGCGGAAGGCATTGACGGCAAGATTGTATTGGAAAAAGAAGAGATGTATGGTGAATTCTTCGATATTCCAGTACCGGATGAGCTGGTGTTTGTGAGTAACTTCCAGGGCGGCGAGGTATTCCGTAGTGGATGCACATTCCGACGTGGTGAAGGTAAGATTTTTTATTTCCGGCCTGGGCACGAGACATATCCTACCTATTACAATCCGGAAATTTTGAAAGTGATCAGCAACGCTGTAAAATGGGCCTACCCTGCCCGTAGCTCGAAGCCGCAATACGGCAAGAGCGAACCTGTAAGACCAATTGGTGGCGTGCTGGTCTAAGCCGCAGCAGCTTAGTTAGTTCATGGACAATTCATAATAAGTCGATAAGGTAAAACCTAGCCCTTCTCCAGGTCATCTGACTGTGGTAGAAGGGTTCTTTTTGGGTAATATAAGGATATCAGGTGTTAAACGATATTTCCCATGGTTACCTGCCATAACGTGTTGTATACTGAAGGTATGCGGTAAACATTGCAGCAAGTATTGCTTCTTAAATGTAAAGTTTTTCGTAGCAGACGTTTTCTTTAAAGCTTAAATGTGTTATTATGAAATATACTAACAAAACGTAAGTTGAGTGATCTCTAAAGAGGTGATGAAAGTGGAAGATCAAGATATGCGGATGTGTCCGCGCTTTGAGACGGCGTTTTCTTTTTTGGGCAAGCGCTGGAACGGTTTGATTATTCAAACGTTGATGAGTGGTTCAAAGCGATTCAAAGACATCTCCAATCTGATACCATCCATGAGTGACAAGATGTTGTCTGAACGGATGAAAGATCTGGAGAGTGAAGGTATTCTGGTGCGTCATGTGTACCCGGAAACGCCAGTGCGGATTGAATATGAGTTGACCGAGAAGGGCAAGGCGTTACAGCCTGTTATGAACCAAATTCAAGACTGGGCCGAGCATTGGGTGGAATAAACCAGCAGATGCTGTGTGCAGAAAGTACAGAAACTCTTGATTTCCAGTGAAATCAAGAGTTTTTTGTCTTCTGTGACAGTTTACCTGGGACTTTTTCACTTATCCGGTGCACATGTTGTCATCAGATGTAGTATAATCTATAGAAAATGGCCGCAGACGGCCGGAGCGAAGGAGGCCACTTGTCATGAGAGAAGAAAGCTTATCCCGTGAAATACGCTACGGCAAACAAGATATTGCAGAACTTGAGAGCGCATCCATTCAGGTTCATCTGATTTATCAGAAAACGGCAGAACTGTTCAAACGCTCGGTTGATTCACGTTCGGGTAGGGAAAACCCTGTCCTCGCAGATGCGTATTTAATGAACAGCGCTGGCTCAGAATCGCCTCCGGCGGTGCTGCAAAAATGGATTCAAGCGCCTAGTGGCTGGAAATGTATCGGTTGTGAACTGCGGTTACCCGATCGTGTATCTCATGCAAAACAAAAACCCTACAACGACCGGCTTTGTCTTAAGGCCGGAAACGGGAAATTGGTTCAGATTGAAATGCTTATTCAGGCCGTTGTCTGGTCACAATATGAAAAAATCCGCATGTTCGCACCCTGGCTTGGTGATGAGCCTTTCTATACAGCAGATGAACTGGAAGTCATCGGACAATACATTGTGCCAACGTATTTCTCCGATCGCCCGTTGCATGAGCAGGGCAAGGTGTTCAAAATACATCAGCCCTATGGTCATATTCCTTTGTATCAGGAATACGTAGATGCCCCATCCTGCTGTGTGCAGGTAGACGGTGCATTACTTGAAGGTCGTTTACTTACTGGTGTTTTTGTATCAGATAGCCAGACGTTTGGCCTTAATCCCTATGTGAAGGACGGCGACGGAGGTCGTACCTACATGCAGGCTTTTGTTCAATAAGTGGTCTGGTCAAACGGATGGCCAATGCAGTTTAGGAGGGTCTGCTTGCAGACTCTCCCTTTTTTGACGGCAGGTGCTTAACAGGGGAAGGACAAAAGTAACGGCTTTGACACTGTTTTTTATCAAAGAATGTGCCATAATAAAGGGTATGGACAACAGGGTGAATGATTTTAGGCAGGGTGGTGTTACCTACATGATGAAGAAAATTCCCGGTTACATAGGTCTATGCATGCTTATTCTCGTCATTTTGACGGGGTGTACCAGAGAGACACAGCCTTCCGAACAGCCGGTTGTCTCAGAGAAAGATTCAGCCAATACGATTACTGTTGCTATTGATGGCAGTACCTTTTTACCCGATGCAACGAAGTCCATCAAACGAGATTTCAGTGAGGGATTGACGCTCAAAAAAGCGTTGCTTAACAGCGGGTTGGTTGATTTTACGGCAGATGGCAAACGAATACAATCCGTGGGAGAGGTTTCTCTTGATTCATCTCTGAGTTGGGCAGTGAAGTTGAACGGTAAGGATATTGCTCCAGAAAAGTGGGATACCGAGCTTCATGCTAAAGATGAAGTCATAATATACGTCAAAGCAGCTGACAGCGGGGGAGAAGGTGTCACATATCAGACAACCCTGCTTAAGGTGAGCGGTGGCAGTGTTGAACCAAATTTGAATCGGCAGTATGCCGGTATTTATGTCCAGGAATGTACCGTTCGTGACGTATTAAAATCCAGTGGAGTTGTGCGGCTGTCAGAGAATAACAAATTTGTGGTTTCCGTTGAGAATGTTATGCCTCGGATGAATCAGCGCTGGGTCATCAAGGTTAATGACAAAGAGTTAATGGAGAACGGTTTGGATATGAAATTAAATCCACGGGATGCGGTAAAGCTTGAACTTGTTAACGCATCCTGAGAAGATACAAGGAAGCAAAGAAAGCCCAATGGGATGTAGCGACATTGGGCTTTTTTACGTGGAATGATATTTTAAAAAGACGGTTCAGGCAAAGTCAAATGCGGCAGATTTCACTTGGGCACAATTCGCAGTGGCAAATACCCTGCAACATTTTAAGGTCTTTGATAACAATCATACCGTTGTCATACTCGATGGCATCTTTTTTGCGAAGATCACTGAGCATGCGGTTTACACTTTCACGGGTAGCTCCAATCATATTGGATAGGTCCGTATGGGTAATTTTTTTATGAATCATCACATGATCTCCGTGCGCTTCTCCATACGAATTGGATAGCCTGATCAATGTAGAACAGAGTGCCCCTGGTTTACCGTACAACATCAAATCCCGGAATTTCGTTTGTGTCAAACGATGGTGAATGCCCATCCACTTCATGAAATCAATCGCAAAATCACAGTGCTGACAGATCAGCATCTCCAGGTCTTTGTGTTCCAGCACACCAATCTCGCTATCCTCCAGAACTTCCGCCGAGAAGCTGTGTCTGGAGCCAAAGAATGGATCAGCCTGACCAATCATATCGCCCGTCTGGTACATGTACATGATCAGTTCCTTACCCTCGTCGGTGGATTTTGTGATCTGTGCACGTCCCCGTTTCATATAATAAAGTTTGTCAGAGACGTCACCTTCCCAGTATAGATGTGTACCTTCCGGGTAGGTGCGGTCTTTCATCGTTACGAGCAGATGATTAAAATTCACTTCCGAGAAACAGTTGGTGTTCCCTCGTTTTTCCAGTACGTTTGTTAGTTCTCCCATACGTTGATCTCCCCTTTGTCTCCCCGGTCAGGCAAGTCTAGCTGCATGTTGCCCCCGAGGTTCGCCGCAAACTGTGCCATCCTGATCTGGTCATCTCGGCCGTGTGGAGGTACGGTACAAATTGCGGTGGTTCAATTTTTAAGTTCAGTATATACCTAAACTTACCGTTTGAGGGGCATGGAAAGCCTTTAAAAATGGCGAAATTTCAAACATTGTGATTAAATTCACTTTTACAGGGGAAGGATGAGGCTGTTGATCTACTATTTTAAATAGATAGGGAATTCTCATCTAAAAGGGGATGTTAAAAACTTAATTAAAATTCATCATACTTTGTGAAAAAAATCACATAATATATCTTTTCCCCATGATACGATGTGGATGTAAACAAGAGAGACAAACCAATACGAACCTTTAGGAGGATGAGGGAGATGGCTGTAAAGAATGAAGTCGCCCCAACAAAAGAACCGACAGCAGGTCAGTATATTCAAACGTTAATCGACAAAGCAAACAAAGCACATGCAGCATTCATGTCCATGGATCAGCAGCAAATTGACCGGATTGTGCAGGCTATGGCTCTTGCGGGACTGGATAAACATATGATGCTCGCCAAAATGGCCGTGGAAGAAACGGGACGCGGTGTATATGAAGATAAAATTATTAAAAATATATTCGCAACGGAGTATGTTTATAACAGCATTAAATACGAAAAAACAGTAGGCGTTATTGAAGACAATGAGTACGACAGCTTCCAGAAAATTGCGGAGCCCGTTGGTATCATCATGGGGATTACTCCAGTAACCAACCCGACATCAACAACGATGTTTAAAGCACTGATTGCCATCAAAACACGTAACCCGATCATCTTTGGTTTCCACCCTTCCGCACAGAACTGTAGCCGCGAGGCCGCAAAAATTCTGCTTGAAGCCGCTGTGAAAAACGGTGCTCCAGCTGACTGTATCCAATGGATTGATGATCCATCCATGGATCGTACCAACGCATTAATGAACCACAATGATGTTGCTCTCATCCTGGCGACAGGCGGATCAGCGATGGTGCGGGCAGCGTACAGCTGTGGTAAACCGGCACTGGGCGTAGGACCAGGTAACGTGCCTTGCTTTATTGAGAAAAGTGCAGATATCAACCAGGCGGTAACGGATTTGATTCTGTCGAAGTCTTTCGATAACGGGATGATCTGTGCGTCCGAACAAGCGGTCATCATTGAAGAACCCATCTTCGACCAAGTGAAAAAGAAAATGATCACGAACGGCTGTTACTTTGTGAACAAAGAGGAAGCCGCCAAATTGACAGCAGGTGCAATCAACGCAGAAAAATGTGCAGTTAACCCAACCATTGTAGGTCAGTCCGCTGTGAACATTGCTAAAATGTGCGGCATCGAAGTACCTGCAGGCACTAAGATTTTGGTAGCCGAGATTGAAGGCGTAGGCACCAAATTCCCATTGTCCGCCGAGAAACTGAGTCCGGTGCTGGCATGTTACAAAGTTAAATCCGCAAAAGATGGTATTGAGCGTGCGGCAGAAGTGGTTGCTTTTGGCGGAATGGGTCACTCCTCCGTTATCCACTCGAACAATGAAGAAGTGATCAACCAATTTGCGGATCGCCTGCAAACGGGACGGATTATCGTAAACTCACCTTCCACACATGGTGCGATCGGGGATATCTACAATACGAATATGCCATCACTGACACTGGGTTGTGGATCGTACGGACGTAACTCAACATCTTCTAACGTAACTGCTGTGAACCTAATCAATGTGAAAAGGGTGGCTCGCCGTACCGTGAATATGCAATGGTTCAAAGTGCCGAACAAAGTCTACTTCGAAAAAGGGGCAACACAGTATCTCGCCAAAATGCCGGACATTACTCGCGTAGCAATCATTACGGATGCCGTGATGGTCAAACTCGGATATGTAGAAAAAGTAGAGCATTACCTGCGTCAACGTCAGACACCGGTAGCCATTGAAGTCTTCTCTGAAGTTGAGCCAGATCCATCAACAACAACAGTAGACCGTGGTACAGCGATGATGGAACGCTTCCAGCCAGACTGCATTATTGCACTCGGCGGTGGATCGCCAATGGATGCTGCCAAAGCGATGTGGCTGTTCTATGAATATCCAGATACAGATTTTAACAACCTGAAACAAAAATTCATGGATATTCGTAAACGGATTTACAAATATCCAAGACTCGGTTCAAAAGCAAAATTCGTAGCCATCCCGACAACATCGGGTACAGGTTCGGAAGTCACATCGTTTGCGGTAATTACGGATAAAGAGCATGGCAACACCAAATATCCGCTGGCTGACTATGAATTGACACCAGACGTAGCGATTGTTGACCCTGAGTTTGTATACAGTTTGCCAAGAACCGCAGTTGCCGATACCGGTATGGACGTACTGACTCACGCCATTGAAGCATATGTATCCGTAATGGCCAATGACTACACAGACGGTCTGGCAATCAAAGCGATCCAACTGGTGTTCCAATATCTGGAGCAATCCGCATTACAGGGCGACAAACTGGCACGCGAGAAAATGCACAATGCTTCGACGATTGCCGGTATGGCGTTTGCCAACGCGTTCCTGGGCATTAACCACAGTTTGGCGCATAAATGGGGCGGTCAATATCACACCGCACACGGACGCACCAATGCGATCCTGATGCCACACGTCATTCGCTACAATGCGAAAAAACCGACGAAATTTGCATCGTTCCCGAAATATTCGCACTTTGTGGCAGATGAGCGGTACGCCGAAATCGCACGCATTCTTGGATTGCCAGCACGGACAACCGAAGAAGGCGTGAACAGCTTGATCAAAGCGATCCGTGATCTGAACAAAAAACTGGGCATCGAAGAATCGTTCCAGGAAATCGGATTTGACGCGAAAGACTTCGAATCGCGTGTAGATTACTTGGCAGATCGCGCCTTCGAAGACCAATGTACAACAGCGAATCCAAAACTGCCGCTTGTAACTGAACTGGCCGATGTGTACCGCAACGCTTTCTATGGGAAGTTTGAATAAAAAACAGCATAAATAATAAATAACCATTTCAGGTTGTGGCAAGTGATTCAGGGGTTCCCCATATTGGGGAGCCCCGATTGCCGTATCGTTAAGGAAAAGGAAGCAGAGAAACAGGAAAGGAGGTGGAAAAGAGGTAGGTGAAGCAGAGAGGGCAGAAAAACGGAGAGGCGAAGCGTTCGCTTGAAAGCTTTCTGAAAGAAAGCTACATCGGAAGCATACGCTTATCCCCGGATTTTCACTTTGGAAAAGTGGATCTAAAAAATCCGGGGATAACAGCGATCTGAAGTGGTTCTGCCCGCGAAGTGGTCAAGGGTGAACAACCCTCGTATCGTGCAATAAGACAACGTCCAAAGTTTGTGACAAAAATCACAGATGATGAAACCAGCTCGACGTATACTGAAAATGTAAAGAAAACAATCATTCCGCGGTTCCGGTTCCCAACTAGAGAAAAAGTGTTCCGGCTCATGTGAAACAATTCACATCAATCGCGGATCTGGACATCTGATGATACGTGTACTGCAACAATGTGATGTGTCCAGAAATCCAAAAAAGCGGAGGGATTAAGATGTCGGTGATCGAAAAAGATGTCAAACAACAAACAGGCTGGAGAAACTTTACTAAAGGAACTTGGACCAAGACCGTAGATGTGAATAATTTTCTGGTACACAATCTGTCTCCATATTACGGGGATGAAGCTTTCCTCGCAGGCGCTACCCAGAATACCAAAGAATTGTGGGATATCGTATCGGACCTGACTAAAAAAGAACGCGATAATGGCGGCGTGCTTGATGTGGATGTAAACACACCTTCTACCATTACATCACACCAACCGGGTTATCTGGATCAGTCGAAAGAGCAGATTGTCGGAGTTCAGACAGACGCTCCATTCAGACGTTCCATTCAGCCATTCGGCGGAATTCGTATGATGATTGATGCTTGTGAAGCATATGGTTTTGAAATGCCTCAAGGTGTCATTGATATATTTACAAACATTCGTAAAACGCATAACCAAGGTGTATTTGATGCTTACACAGCAGAGATGCGTGCAGCACGTAAAGCCGGTATTATCACAGGTTTGCCAGATGCTTACGGCCGTGGCCGGATCATCGGTGACTATCGCCGGGTTGCTTTGTACGGGGTAGACTTCCTGATTCGTAACAAAAAAGGTGAACTCAATGCACTGGAAGTCGACGTGATTGATGAAGATGTCATTCGTTTGCGCGAAGAGTTGTCCGAACAGATTCGTGCACTGCAAGAACTGAAACAACTGGGTGAGATGCATGGCTTCGATATTTCATTACCAGCAACTACGGCTAAAGAAGCATTCCAGTGGCTGTATTTCGGTTACCTCGCAGCGATTAAAGAACAGAATGGTGCTGCAATGTCCCTTGGACGTGTATCTTCCTTCCTGGATATCTACATTGAACGTGATCTGCAAGAAGGTATCTTGACAGAAGAACAAGCACAAGAATTAGTTGACCACTTTGTCATGAAACTGCGGATTGTCAAATTCCTGCGCACGCCGGATTACAACGAATTGTTCAGTGGTGACCCAACGTGGGTAACGGAGTCCATCGGCGGAATGTCCGTTAACGGCGAAACACGCGTAACTAAAAACAGCTTCCGTTTCCTGCACACACTGCACAACCTGGGACCTGCTCCAGAGCCGAACTTGACCGTCCTATGGTCCACGAAGCTGCCTGAAGCTTTCAAAGATTATTGCAGTAAAGTATCTATTGAAACCAGTTCCATCCAGTATGAAAATGATGATCTGATGCGCCCAATCTATGGCGATGATTACGGTATTGCCTGCTGTGTATCCGCAATGAAGATCGGTAAACAAATGCAATTCTTCGGCGCACGTGCCAACTTGGCGAAAGCATTGCTGTATGCAATCAACGGTGGACGTGACGAAAAATCGGGAGCACAGGTTGGTCCAGAATATCCTGCCATTACAAGTGAGGTACTGGACTACAATGAAGTCATGAAACGCTTCAAACCGATGATGGAGTGGCTCGCTAAACTGTACATGAACACTCTTAACGTGATCCACTATATGCATGATAAGTACAGCTACGAACGTATCGAAATGGCACTCCATGACCGAGACATTCTGCGTACGATGGCTTGTGGCATCGCCGGACTGTCGGTAGCAGCGGACTCGCTCAGTGCGATCAAATATGCCAAAGTTAAACCGATCCGCAACGAGCAAGGCATTGCTGTTGACTTTGAAATTGAAGGTGAATTCCCTTGCTACGGCAACAACGATGACAGTGTAGATAACATTGCTGTAGAACTGGTGGAAAGCTTCATGAGTATGATTCGCAAGCACAAAGCCTATCGTAACGCAATGCCAACGCAATCTGTACTGACCATCACTTCCAATGTGGTGTACGGCAAGAAAACAGGAACAACACCTGATGGACGTAAAGCAGGCGAACCATTTGCACCAGGGGCAAACCCAATGCATGGTCGGGATAAAAAAGGTGCACTGGCATCGCTCGGCTCGGTAGCGAAACTGCCTTATGAACACAGCCTTGACGGTATTTCCAACACCTTCTCCATTGTGCCAAAAGCACTGGGGAAAGAAGATGCGACACGCAAATCCAATCTGACCGCAATGATGGATGGATACTTCGGTCAAAATGCGCATCACTTGAACGTAAACGTATTTGATCGTCAGCAACTGATTGATGCAATGGATCACCCGGAACAATATCCGCAATTGACTGTGCGGGTGTCGGGTTACGCAGTTAACTTCATTAAACTGACGCGTGAGCAACAGCTGGATGTTATCAACCGTACGTTCCACGGTTCGATGTAAGTCACTTTTCCAGTATTCCAGTCAAGTATTCTTATTCAACATAAAAGCAGGCGCATAGCGGATGCGAAAAGAAAGGAAGAGGCAACATGATGAACGGACATATTCATTCACTCGAAACTTTCGGGACGGTTGACGGCCCAGGCATCCGCTTCGTGCTTTTTATGCAAGGATGCCTGCTCAAATGTCAGTACTGCCACAACCCTGACACTTGGGCATTGGATGGCGGGAAAGAGATGACACTGGAGGAGGTACTGGCTGAAATCCAGCCGTACCTGTCCTACTACCGTAGCTCTGGCGGTGGACTTACCATATCTGGCGGAGAACCTACCCTGCAAGCTCACTTTGTCGCAGAAATATTCAAGGAAGTCAAACGTCGCTGGGGGCTTCATACGACACTGGATAGCAACGGGTTCAATGAACCGGATCGCATTCATGACTTACTTGATCATACAGACCTAGTATTACTCGATCTAAAGCATATTGATGACGAGAAACACATCAAGCTGACGGGGAAATCCAATGAACGTACGTTAAAGACCGCAAGATGGTTATCCGATCATGGTCGAAAAATGTGGATCAGACATGTATACGTGCCTGGTATTCATGATCAGGAAGAGGATTTATTGAATCTCGGGCGTTTCATTGGCACGCTGAATGGGGTGGAGAAGTTCGAAATTCTTCCTTATCATCAAATGGGGATTTACAAATGGGAAGCGCTGGGTAAAGTTTATCCGCTGGATGGCGTACCTTCACCAACCGAAGAAGAAGTTGAACGGGCATATCGCCTGATTGAGCAAGGTCGTGCAGAAACGGCTGGTGTCACTTGTTCAGGGAAGTAAGCGGTAAGCGGAGATCTATAGACAAGCAACCTTTACGAATATTATTTCGTAGAGGTTGTTTTTTTATATTTTCACTCTGAACGGGTATAACCAATACTTCTGCATTGGGGCTGTGCAAATCTTTAGTTCAACTCATATAGCTTGTTTATATTAACAGATAACTATTTTCATAGTTTTTCACTTCTATTAAAAGTTTACAATTCTTATTCATTATTTTTAGCAACTTTTCCCGTTTCTGAGCGTCTAATCATATGACTTTTAGAGGGGATATTAATAAAATGGGAGCAGAAGGAGCCAAAGACAAAGAATGAATTTGAAGAAGAAGTTGTCCATACTAACCGCTTTTGCTGTTTTTCAGGCGTTTGCAGTCATTCCTGCGAATGCACAAGCAGCAGAATCAAGCGAAGCTACGCCAGTGAATACCGCAAAAGTGAAATCCGTTGAGGTTGTGAAGAGAGAACAGCCAATTGCTGAGTCCGAAGTGAAATCAGGAGCAACGACTGATCCTGCTAACAATCCATCAAACAACACACAACCTGCCAACAATGAAAGTGCCATAGAAACGGATCAGGGAACAACAGGTCCTTCTGGAACAGAAGCTACACCGGTAAATCCGGCAACAGAAGCAAACGGGGAACAACAAGGAACAGGTGAAGAAACAAACACACCAACACCTGCTGAAGTAGAGCAACCTACGACTGGTGGAACAGATGCGACTGTGCGATCGGCCGGAGACCTGACACTTTATATGAACAGCAACAAGATGATTCAGGATGGAAAAACGTATCTGGCTGGACAGCCGATGGCCGTAAAAAATGGTGTTTCTTACGTGGCCATTCGTGCATTGGTTGATCGGGTAGGTTACGACGTGAAGTACGATAATAAAACCAAAGAGACCATCATTCTCAGCGGTACGGACGAACTTCGTTTCAAAACAAACAGCAAAGTGTATACCGTTAACGGAGAATCCAGAACGATGAAAGGCCCAGCTTATCAAGAAAAAAACACGTTCATGATTCCATTGACATCTATCACACAAGCGCTGAACATCACATATACCGTTAATCAGTCTGCGAAGACGGTTGTGTTGAAGCTTAACACTAAACCTGTAGCCAGCTTTACGGTACAAAAGGAAATTTTTGCAGGGGATCAAGTGATCTACACGACTAAAAATAGTTCACCGAACGGCCTTCCTATTGTGGATGAGCAGTGGACTGGACGTCAAGATTCCTTTGATCAGCCGGGAGTTTACACTGTGACTTACACGGTTCAAGATTCGAGTGGTCAATGGAGTAACCCGTATACGCTTACGATCAAGGTGGAGCGTCCGAATCTTCCCCCAGTAGCGATGTTTACTACAGACAAGGAAGAATACAAAATGGGTGAAAAAATCTCCTACACCGACCAAAGTACAGATGATGAGGATGCGATCATCAAAAGAGACTGGAGCAACAATGCACTCGCATTTTTCCTTCCGGGACCTAAGACGGTATCACTTACTGTTACAGATCAGCATGGTCTGAGCAACACCTATACGAAAGAGATTATGATCACAAGCGAAACGCTGTATAATCAGTCTGATTTCAACAAATTGTTCGTACCTGTAGGGGACAAATTTACATTCAACGGCGGGGAAGTTCCTGCTATGGAAAAAGTACCATTTACGTACACGGATGAACCAAGCTTGCTTATTCGTAGTAACAGTCCGGAAACCGTTAACCAGGAAGGCATCGTCTACAAGGAATCTTCCTTTGGACAGACGCGTTTCATGATTCACCATGTCAATAATACGGGCAAAAGAGTGAAAATGTATGTGATTGCTACCAATAACAATCCATACACAGCTGTATTCGACCAGCAAAATATGGGCTTTGCAGGACCGACGCCATTTGCAACCGTTGCGGGTAAATTGTCCATCGATAAATGGTTCAAATCCATGCAAACGGGAGCAGATTCGAAGAAAGTATACATCCAGCCAGGAGAAAGCAAATTGATTCTGACTGAATTGAACAATATTTCGATGAAAGAGGGGCAGGTCATCTCCCTTTATTCCGACGCTTTCAGTGATTATACTCTTGACTACAACATTGTAATGATCGAAGAAAATAAAGATCCGATGGCCGTATTGTCTTCCTTGCCGGTTCTGGACCGTGACGGCGTTCATAACCGTGGGACTTATCCAAACGCAACACGAATTATTACGTACGATCAGGAAGTTGGCACGAAGCCTTCCCGTCTGCCATTAGGAGATAATGCAAGTGATCCGAATCTCGACGGCACAGACCCGATGGCTTTCACAAGCGCTTCTAACGCTGGTAATTTCGGTGTACTGTACAAAATTACCTTGAACAATGTTGCTCCGCGTACACTGATTTCGTTTAATCCTCGCGGAGGCAAGTATTATGGTTCAGCACTTGTAAACGGACAGTTGGTACAGTTATCGAATAACAGCCAATCTCTAAGTGCGCCGAATGAACAGAATGTGCTGTATCGCACAGGTTCTTACGGTGAAAGTGTAACCATTATTTTCTCTGCTGCACCAGGAAGCAACTTGCCGGTAAATATTCTGTTTACACCGCTTCCAGCTGAGAAGTAATATTTTGCGAATCAAACCGTACGGTTTGGAGTGAAAGCTTATATTTTATATACCCGTTCACCCCAAAAGTCACCTGTATGACCTATATTCTGAACCGTCAATCGAAGGACTCCATATTTGGGGTCCTTTGTTTTTAGTTTAAGTTTTCAATTTGAGTAAAAACGGCTATGCGTTGCAGAGCTTCGTTGACTCTGATCTCCATTTCATGCATTATTAGAGGTATACCAAAAGAGCAGAACCAACGGCTTTTGTCCAAAAGTTTTTGTCGCATGATGAAGAATGCAAAAGGTTTGTATGACAGGAGGTGCTTTAAATCATGCTGTCGACGGAAGAAATTATAACGACCATGTCCTCACAGGGACTTCGTATAACCGATCAACGTAAGACACTTGCACGGTTATTTGCCGAATCTCCAGGGTATCTTACACCCAAGGACGTCTACGAATATATGGGTAAGACTTACAGCGGATTAAGCTTTGACACGGTGTATCGGAACTTGCGTGTGATGCAGGAACTGGGTGTGCTGGAGCAAGTGATCTTTGAAGATGGAGTGAAATTCAGAGCGCATTGTAGTGAAGGCCACCATCATCATCATATGATCTGCCTGAAGTGTCAGAAGACCTACCCGATCGTTTTTTGTCCAATGCAACTTGCTGATGCTCCCGAGCAATTTCAGGTCGTGGATCACAAGTTTGAAGTGTTCGGATACTGCAAGGACTGTGCTGAACATGCTCCAGCGAAGAAGTCATCTGCCCATCAGCATGCACATAGCCACGGGAAGAATTGAAGATGAAACTTTCGCGTAGAATCGTGCAAGCTCCGATCCGGGTGTACCGCAATTATATCTCTCCCTTAAAACCGCCAACATGCCGATTCTATCCTACGTGTTCGGCATATGCGATGGAAGCTATTGAAGTGCACGGTGCACTCAAAGGTTCGTTGCTAGCGGCGAAACGGATTGCCAAATGTCATCCGTTTCATCCGGGCGGTGTAGATTTGGTTCCGCCAAAGGTGGAGAAAAATGTAGTGATATCCGAACCGTAATGTGCAGAAGAGCCTGATGTTCATTTTTGCTGATTAAAGTGGTATTGAGCAGGTAACTGGAACCCATAAACTTGGCTCTATTCAGCGGTATACTTGACAACATGGTCCGCATTTCAGTATATTTTTTGTATATGATTTTCCAGTGAAGGGATAAGTACAGACACACCCCCAGTGCAGAGAGCCGGAGAAGCTGAGAACCGGTCTGGGAGGAGGATGGAAGATGGTCCCGGAGGAACCTCTTTCGAGCGTACAATCGGCGACTTGTCGCTATTGTCGTAAGCCTGAGGCGTGATCCAGCGTTAATGGGCGGTCGAAGGACCGGAAGAGCCTGCGTTTTGCGAAAAATGCGGGGAAATTGGGTGGTAACACGTGAGAGATACTCTCGTCCCATACAGGGCGGGAGTTTTTTTGTGTTCATTTTCGGATCAGGAACATGTTTCCATTCGAACAATTGCACGTATTCGTTAGACAATTGAAGGAGGAGAAGTCATTCATGACGGATCAAAAAACATTTTATTTGACAACACCGATTTATTATCCAAGCGACAAGCTACATATCGGGCATGCGTACACAACGGTAGCAGGTGATGCGATGTCTCGTTACAAACGTTTGCGCGGATACGAGGTGCGTTATCTGACAGGTACCGATGAACATGGCCAGAAGATTGAGCGCAAGGCTCAGGAGAAGGGTTTGTCTCCACAGGCCTTTGTTGATGAGATTGTCGCAGGCATTAAAGAACTGTGGAACAAGCTGGATATCTCCAATGATGACTTCATTCGCACAACCGACGAGCGTCACAAAACCGTTGTACAAGATATCTTTGATCGTTTGCTGAAGCAGGGAGATATTTATAAAGGTGAGTACGAAGGCTGGTACAGCATACCGGATGAAACCTATTACACTGAAACACAACTGGTGGATGTAGAAAAGAATGAACAAGGCGAGATTATCGCGGCTAAAAGTCCGGACAGCGGTCATCCGGTGGAACTCGTCAAAGAAGAATCATACTTCCTCCGCATGAGTAAATACGCTGATCGCTTGCTGAAATATTATGAAGAGAATCCTGGTTTTATTCAACCGGAATCCCGTAAAAACGAGATGATCAACAACTTCATCAAGCCAGGGCTTGAAGATTTGGCCGTATCCCGTACGACATTTGAGTGGGGTGTCAAAGTCAAGGGTGATCCGAAACACGTTGTTTACGTATGGATTGACGCGTTGTCCAACTACATTACAGCACTGGGCTACGGCTCTTCGGATGCTACATTGTACGACAAGTTCTGGCCAGCGGATGTTCACCTGGTGGGCAAAGAAATTGTTCGTTTCCATACGATTTATTGGCCAATCATGCTCATGGCGCTGGATCTGCCATTACCGAAAAAGGTATTTGCACACGGCTGGCTGCTGATGAAAGATGGCAAAATGTCCAAATCCAAAGGGAACGTAGTGGACCCGGTAACCCTGATTGATCGTTACGGTCTGGATTCGCTTCGTTACTATTTGCTGCGTGAAGTACCGTTCGGTTCCGATGGTACATTTACACCGGAAAGCTTCGTAGAGCGTGTGAACTCTGATCTTGCAAACGACCTGGGTAACCTGCTGAACCGGACTGTCGCGATGGTGGACAAATACTTTGAGGGCAAAGCTCCTGCATTTGCTTCCAATGTAACGGAGTTTGATGCTTCGCTGGAAGAAGCAGGACATGCAACGGTGGAAAAAGTGGAGCAAGCGATGGAGAACTTGCAGTTTTCTGTGGCGCTTACAGCGATCAGTCAATTTGTTAGCCGCAGCAACAAATATATTGACGAAACACAGCCATGGGCTCTGG
Source organism: Paenibacillus amylolyticus (assembly GCF_003719335.1). Taxonomy (GTDB): domain Bacteria; phylum Bacillota; class Bacilli; order Paenibacillales; family Paenibacillaceae; genus Paenibacillus; species Paenibacillus amylolyticus_D. The sequence goes on along the minus strand of NZ_RIAS01000001.1, from coordinate 95,849 downwards.
CACGTGATGAAGCGAAACGGGATGAGCTGGCATCCGTGATGTCTCATCTAATTGAAAGTTTACGGATTGCTTCCATTCTGTTGCAACCGTTCCTGACTCGTGCGCCGCGCAAAATCTGGGAACAGCTGGGTGTTCAGGAAGGTGAGCTGACGGCTTGGGATTCAGCGAAACAATGGGGCATTATACCTGAAGGCAATTCGCTGCACAAAGGCGAACCTATCTTCCCGCGTCTGGATGCAGAACAGGAAATTGCATACATCTCCGAAGCGATGACAGGTGGACAAAAAGCAACGCAGTCCGATGCAAGTCAGGCAGAAGCAGAAGCAACTACTCCAGCTTCAGCAGAACCGGTAACTGCACCTGAAGGCAAGGAAGAGATCGCCATTGATGATTTTTCCAAAGTTGAGCTGCGTGTGGCACAAGTTATCGCTTGTGAGCCTGTTAAAAAGGCAGATAAATTGCTTAAGCTGCAACTGGATCTTGGTTATGAGCAACGTCAGGTTGTATCTGGTATCGCCAAGTTTTATTCGCCAGAAGAGATGGTTGGACGTAAAGTCATCTGTGTGACCAATCTTAAACCAGTAAAACTGCGCGGAGAGCTGTCTCAAGGTATGATCCTGGCAGCTTCTCATGGGGATCAGCTGACCCTGGCTACCGTACCGGACAGCATGCCAAACGGCGCGCAAGTGAAATAAATAGTTTCTAAAACAAGACAACTCAACTAGGTTGATCCATCGTACAGAGATTGTCACAAGTTTGAACCAAGGGTGGTCCGAAGTGATTCGGACCGCTTTTTTATGCTGAAAAAAGAGCTGATAACAGAAGAACAAGCATATATTGTTATGAACTCTGCACTTCGGGAAAGAATGAATAGGACACGAGCCTTGACAATTGGGGGTATGTTACCTATAATTCTTTCAGTAATGTTTACGATTAAGAGATGCGGAGTGAATCATATATGACATTTATTCAAAAGAAGAGACAAGCTCGATTAGATCGTTCCAGCAAACTTGGCAAACGGAGTACAAGGAAGCTACTTTGGAGCGGTCTGCTTATACTTAGTTTGTTTGTACTGTCCGCATGTGGGCAGAACAGCGAGAAAACAGCCAAGATTGTGGAAGGTAAAGTTAATGTGGTGACCACGTTTTACCCGGTATATGCGTTTACTGCAGCGATTGGCGGAGAGGATGCCAATGTCATTAACCTGCTGCCTACAGGAGTAGAGCCACACGACTGGACACCGAAGAGCCAGGATATTGTGAACACGTCCAAGGCACAGCTTTTCCTTTACAATGGTGCAGGTTTGGAAGGATGGGTGCCCAACTTTTTGAAATCACTGAACAGTGATACAAAAGTAAAATCCGTTGCAGTCAGCGAAGGTATCAAGTTGTTATCAGCAGAAGGAGACGATGGTCACGGACATGGTGAAGAGCATGAGGATGAACATGCCGATGATCATGCAGACGAGAGTGGCAATGAGGAACAGATAGCCGACCATCATATCGATCCTCATACATGGGTTAGCCCCAAATCAGCAATGATCATGGCGGAAAATATCAAGAACAGTTTAGTAGAAGTTGATCCTGAACATAAGGCAGGTTATGAGCAACGTTATGAGGAGCTTCATACCAAACTTGAAGCACTGGATCGGCGTTTCACGAATGAATTAGCGTCCGTACCAAACAAGGAAATTGTGGTTTCGCACCAAGCGTTTGGTTATCTTGCTCGTGATTATGGTTTGAAGCAACATGCCATCATGGGACTGTCCCCGGATGCAGAACCAACTGGACAGGATATTGTAAAACTGGCTAAGCTGGTTAAAGATGAAGGCATCAAGTACATTTTCTTTGAAGAGCTTGTGTCCGACAAATTAGCTAAAACGTTGGCAAGTGAAGCAGGGGTAGAAACGATGGTGTTAAATCCGGTAGAGGGTCTGACTCAGGAACAGGTGAACAACAAAGATGATTATTTCACCCTGATGCAGAAAAATTTGCAAAATCTGCTGATCGCATTAAAATAAGAAGAATGAAGGTAAACATCCAGAAGTCTTTGCTGTTCCATCGGCGAAGACTTTTGGAATGTTAAATAGCAAATTTACGTATTTTTATTTATTATGAAGGGCGGCTTTGCCATGCAGCAAATCATGCCATTATGTCATGATCCGATTATCGAGATCGAAAATCTGTCTTTTTCCTACGGGGATCAGCGCGTGATTCAAGATCTCAATTTTATGGTTCAGCAACGGGACTTTGTAGGTATTATCGGTTCGAACGGAGCGGGGAAAACAACGTTGCTTCGTATGTTGGTAGGACTGCTTCCTCCTGCACAAGGGGATATCAAGTTGTTTGGGGAGTCGATTCGTAAATTCAAGGATTGGAACAGGATCGGGTATGTGCCACAAAAAAATGCATTTAATCCATTGTTCCCGGCTACTGTTCGTGAAGTTGTCATGTCCGGTTTGTATAACAACAAAAACATGTTCCGCCGCATCTCTCGACAAGGTCAGCAACAATGCATCGATGCAATGAAGGTTATGAGAATCGAGGATATCGCAAACAAACGTATTGGACAACTGTCCGGCGGTCAGCAACAACGTGTTTTTTTGGCCCGTGCGTTAATTAATCACCCGGATCTATTGATTCTCGATGAACCTACCGTGGGGATTGATGCAGAGTCACAAGCCAGTTTTTTCGAACTGATTACCCATATGCATGAACATCATCGAATGACGTTTCTCATGGTGTCACATGATATGGATCGCATGGAGAGTTATCTTGGCGCGGAAGCGGCGCTCACGAATGGCAAGATCCATTTCCATGTGCGTCATTCGCATGAGATCGAGGATTGTGCAGAAACCAACCTGCAGCATACTACCGCGCAGGTACGCTAGCTATGTATGTGGGCCATTAGATGATAGGCCGAAGGAGTCGTGTTAGTTTTGGAAATATTATGGAGTGATTTTTTTCAGCGTGCACTTGCAGGTGGTTTGCTTATTGGGATCACTGCTCCGCTGATTGGACTTTTTCTTGTACTGCGAAGACTCTCGATGATCGGAGACACGTTGTCACACGTAACGATCGCAGGTGTTGCGCTTGGTTTTCTGATTGAGGTATACCCGATCGGCGTTGGTCTGATTTTTGCGGTACTCGCATCGTTTGCTATTGAAAAGTTGCGTAAAGCATATAAGAGCTATGCTGAGTTGTCCATTGCGATTATTATGTCTGGAGGCGTAGCGCTGGCTTCGCTGTTTTTTACACTGGGGAAAGGGTACAATGCGGATGTGATGAGCTATTTGTTTGGTAGCATCTACACATTGGACGCAACGGATCTGAAGCTGGTGGGTATCGTGACGCTAATCGTTGTTATTGTAGTGGGCTTCCTACATAAAGAGTTTTTCCTGCTCAGCTTTGAGGAGGACGCAGCTGCAGTGACCGGATTGCCAGTCAAAATGCTGAATATGTTAATTACAGTGATGACAGCATTGGTGATCAGTACGGCGATTAAGATCGTGGGTGCTCTGCTTGTATCCGCCTTGTTGACCATTCCTGTCGCCGTCAGCCTGCTCATGGCTCGAAGCTTCAAATCAGCCATTATTCTGTCGGTGGTCATCGGAGAGATTGCGGTTGTGATTGGACTAGTTACAGCGGGGATCTGGAACCTGGCACCTGGAGCAACGATTGTACTGCTGCTCATTGGTATGCTGATCCTAACGATGATTGCTAAAAAAGGGTTCCGAGCCTGATTTCTGACTACTACACTCATCGTTTGAAAACAAGTACTTAAGAGCAAGTGAGCACCAGGAAGGGAGACATTGCTTCATGCCTGATGTTAATGTATGGCTGGCTTTTGTTGCTGGCCTCGCTTCTTTTATATCACCGTGTTGTCTTCCGCTATATCCTTCGTATCTCTCATACATCACGGGAATGACTGTGCAACAGTTGAAAGAGGATCGGAATCAGCGAGAGGTGCGCTTGAAGACGTTAACGCATACACTGGCGTTTATTCTCGGATTCTCTGCAGTATTTTATTCGCTGGGTCTGGGTGCAGGATTATTTGGACAATTTTTCAATGATAACCGGGATTTGATTCGTCAGCTGTCCGCAATTTTAATTATGTTAATGGGACTGTTTCTGTTGGGCATATTCAAGCCGCAATTTTTGATGAAAGAACGCAAACTGGATATGAAATGGAAGCCGGCGGGGTATTTAGGTTCCTTCGTTTTTGGGATTGGTTTTTCAGCAGGCTGGTCGCCTTGTATCGGACCGATTCTGACGGCGATTATCGCCATGGCAGCGAGCGAACCTTCAACTTGGCTGACACTGATTACAGGTTATACCGTAGGCTTTGCTTTACCTTTTTTCGTTCTGGCGTTCTTTATTGGCTCAACACGCTGGATTTTGCGTTATTCAAACCTCATGATGAAGATTGGCGGAGCCTTAATGCTCTTAATGGGCATCCTGCTATTCACGGATCAGATGACTCAAATAACAATCTGGCTGCAGCAAATTACACCTGATTGGATGATCAACTTAACGTGAAGCATTTTTCTTCTTCAGCAGAATAAATAATTGAAAGCAGGCTGCAGGAACCAGAACTTTTCTGGAACATGCAACCTGCTTTTTGATCTGATGATATACGAGTTGAATTAGGTAAAATAGTCAATGTTGGCTAAAGGAAAGTGTTCGAAAATGCGTTCTGTAATGAATTCGCGCAGGGCATCTTGCTGGTCATCTTTATACACATATTTGTACTGACCCCAGCGGCCCCATTTCATTTTCCGTTTCTCAATATCCATCTCCAGCTTGGTTTTTGGATATCGTTTCTCAATGGTCGCTTTAGCCGTTTTGGTGAAACGATGCTGAATCATTTCAAACGTCAGGTCTTTGGTAGCCTCTTCAGGCAAGGTATCTGCCAGCTTTTGCAGTAATTCAGCATAACCTTCTTGCCAGCCATCGTACCAAATAATCGGAGCGATAATGAAACCGAGTGGATACCCGGCATGGGCTATTTTCCCAGCAGCTTCAATTCGCTCTTCAAAGCGGGAAGTTGCGGGTTCAAAATTTTTGATAACATAGTCTGAGTTCACGCTGAAGCGGATACGCGTGTGGCCATTATGTTTGATGTTAAGCAACGGATCAACGTGATGATATTTCGTCACAAAGCGTAAACGTCCGAATTCTTCATCAGCCATAAAACGAATAAGGTCGCTCAGGTTTTCCGTGATATGTTCCAGCCCGACGGGGTCGGAGGTACAGGCTGCTTCGAAACGGGTAATTTCAGGTTTGCGTTCCTCAATGTATCCTTTGGCAGCTTCAATGATTTCTTCCGTGTTTACATACACGCGAACGTATGGCTTTGCACCTAATGTAGTTTGAAGATAACAATAATGGCAGTGCCCCATACAGCCGGTTGAGATGGGTATGGCATATTCAGCGGAGGGTTTGGACTGGTCAAATTTCAGGGTTTTGCGTACGCCTACAACCAGAGTTCGCTTAGCCATCCGGTATTTCTCTTGCTCTGTCTCACCAGGGAGGTTGGTGATTCGATTGTGCGAAGTGGTCATCTGATAAGGAATGTTTTGGGAGGTTACCCATTCCATAATCCGTTTGCCTTTTTCATATTCAAGTGCACCCGGTTCAAAATACACCAAATCGGGAATAAAGGGTTTAGTACCCTTTGCTTTTCGAACAGGGGGCTGGGCCACGCTAGTGCTCACAGAATCACTCCTTTCAGTACGAAACTGGACTTAGTTTGCCCCAAATGAACAGAAGTCACGCCTGCCAATCCTTGTGTAAGGCGGGTCGGAATCGGGTAGGACTTGCCAATGCGCATTGATAACATGTATCATTAGAAGATAGGGACCAGGTGCGTAGAACCGGTCAGAGAGAAGAGAGGGAAGCAGATGCCAACGCCCAGTATGGAAGATTATTTGGAGCGTATATACAAATTGATTGATGAAAAGGGCTATGCTCGTGTGTCTGATATAGCTGAAGGACTGGAAGTACATCCTTCATCCGTGACGAAGATGATCCAAAAGCTGGACAAGGACGAGTACCTGATCTATGAGAAGTACCGCGGGCTGGTACTGACGCCAAAAGGGAAGAAAATGGGCAAACGGTTGATGGAGCGCCATCATTTGCTCGAGCAGTTTCTAACTACGATCGGTGTTCAGGAAGAGAACATTTATAACGACGTAGAAGGTATTGAACATCACTTAAGCTGGGATTCCATTACATGTATTGAGTCTCTCGTGGAATATTTCCGTCAGGATGAGAGCCGTCTGCAAGATCTAAAAAACATTCAGGAAATCATGAGTAACACGGACTCTTGAGCCTTGAATTCATAAGTTGATAAATAGAGAATGCTTCTTGCCAGGTGAATGGCGAGGAGCATTTTTAATTTCAATATTTTAATTCCAACCAACATTTGGTCAATTGCGCAACTAAACCCGTCTGCCAAGCGTCTATTAAACTAGTAGAATTTACCGCAAATTTAATGATGTTGGAGGATTGAATTGATGAAATTGCGTAAAGGATTGTTGCTACTGCTCATTTTTGTTCTTGGATTACAGTCAGTAGGGTTGACCGCTCAGGCAGCAAGTTCAAAACAGATTTCTATTTTTCTGGATGGTCAGCGTCTGGAATCAGATGTGTCACCATATATCATTCCCAAGGTGAACGTAACGATGGTGCCGTTACGGGTCATCAGTGAAGGATTGGGTGCTTCTGTGTTATGGTCCCAGGCAACCCGGACGGTGACGATTCAGAAATCGGATTCAACGATTACGATGACGAGTGGACGTCAGCAAGCGACAGTGGACAATGCCGTGGTTGATCTGGATGCTTCCGTGCAACTAAAGCAAGGTCGTGTAATGGTTCCTATTCGTTTTGTAAGTGAAAATTTGGGAATTCAAGTGAGCTGGAATCAGGCGGCTCAAACCATTGATCTGTACACCGGAGCAGAACCTACGCCAACGCCAGAACCAACTCCAGCAACACCTGCAGAACCAGGAGGAAGTGTAACCCCAGCAACGAATGAGATGCGCGGAGCCTGGATATCTACAGTCAATGGTGACTGGCCATCTTCTGGCGCGAAAGGCAATGTAGAGAAACAGAAACAGGAGTACACAAGTCAACTGGATCAATTGAAAGACATGGGGATCAATGCTGTATTTGTACAAGTTAGAGCCAATGCAGACGCCATTTATCCTTCCAGTCTGGTGCCTTGGAATAGTGTTCTGACAGGAACACAGGGTAAAGATCCAGGCTACGACCCATTGGCTTTTATGATTGAGGAAGCGCACAAGCGCGGGCTTGAATTTCATGCCTGGTTCAATCCGTTTCGGGCAACGAACTCGGCAACAACAACCAACTTGGCTGCAAACCATGTATCCAAGCTACATCCGGACTGGATTGTAAATGCATCGGGTAAACTTTATATTAACCCAGGTGTTCCAGAAGCAAGACAGCATATTATGGATACCATTATGGAAGTGGTGAATAACTACAACGTGGATGGAGTGCATTTGGACGATTACTTCTATCCTTCTAATGTGACCTTTAACGATGATGCTGCTTACAAAACGTATAACGCGTCAAATGCAACAGACCGCGCAGCATGGCGCCGTGACAACATTAATCAGTTTGTAGAGCAGCTTGGACAACGTATTCATCAAGCGAAAGCTAATGTAGAATATGGGATCAGTCCATTTGGTGTATGGCGTAACAAAGCAAACGATCTGACTGGCTCAGACACCAAAGCGGGTGTAACTGCGTATGACAGTATGAATGCAGATGTCCGGACATGGATCAAACAGGGCTGGATCGACTACGTTGCACCACAAGTATACTGGAGCATGACGCTAAGTGCAGCAAGATACGATAAGGTCGTAGATTGGTGGGTTAATGAGGTAGCTAATACCAATGTAAAATTGTACATCGGCCATTCTCCTTATAAACTCGGAACGCCAGAGATTGGATGGCAGACATCACAAGAAATCATTGATCAATTGACATATAATCAGAAGTATCCATCTATTGGCGGAGACATTTATTTCAGTTCCCAGTATCTTACGAAAAACCCGCTGGGTTTGATTGAACGACTGAAATCTTATTATGGATTGTAAGGTCTAACGCACAGTATTCTTTTTTATTAATAATCACGAATTCATCAACTCATAGTTATATGACCAACCCCTGTTCTCATACAGTGGCAGTAGAATCATGGCTGCCTGGAGAACGGGGGTTTTTGTGGTGTTAATTAATGGAGTGTTTGAAGGTGGAGGCGTAAAGGGGATTTCGCTTGCAGGTGCTGTACAGGGAGCACAGGACTGCGGGGTGCAATTCAACCGGGTTGCTGGCACGTCATCCGGTTCGATTGTTGCTTCGCTACTGTCTGCAGGTTACCGGGCCGAGGAGATGAAAGAAATTATTGAGAGTACGCCGTTTGCTTCGCTTCTGCAAAGGTCACCTATATTTAATACACGCTGGATTGGTCCGGCAACAAGGATGTTTTTGAAAAAAGGTTTATATTCAGGTGAAGCTCTGGAATCATGGATACGCAAGATGCTGGCACAAAAAGGAATACGAACCTTCGCTGATTTGCCGCCTGGAAAGCTGCTCATTACCGCATCGGATATTTCCAACGGAAACATTCTTGTCTTACCCGACGATATCCGGCGCTTTGGTATTGAGCCGACGAAACTTGAGGTTGCCAAAGCGGTGCGTATGAGTTGTAGCATTCCGTATTTTTTTGATCCTGTCATTATTCGGAAATCACCGATAATGTCCAAGGGGCTACCTTTCCAAGATCAGTTTGTTTATGTTGTGGACGGAGGGCTGTTAAGTAACTTCCCACTATGGTTGTTTGATGGAGAACGCTCTGAATCAGGAGGAGAGATCATTCCAGTAGTCGGTTTTAAAATGGTAGGTAAGACTGAAGTAGAACCTGCACGAATTAAAGGGCCTTTGACCATGTTGCAAGCGCTTGTCGAGACGATGTTAACGGCTCACGATGAGCGTTACATTGAGCAGATTAACCGATTCCGTACGGTTAAAATTCCTACGCTTGGCATTAAACCGACACAATTTAATCTTTCTGTTCAGGACAGCACGAACTTATATCGCTCAGGCGTTGCCTCCGGCCTGGAATTTTTCAACACATGGAATACAAAGATGTACAACGAGCAATTGGAAAAGCAGCGAAAAGAAATTCGGAAGAAACAGGCGGATCCACCGCCGTTGGTTCCCGTATAAAACATAAAAAAGCAATTCTCCGGATGATGGAGAATTGCTTTTTGGGTTTTATTTTACCGTAAAAAGAAAACAGAGACATCACCGAAATGACAAATCAGTGATATTTAGGGATGTCCTCTTCGTTGCTTTTTCCTTTTTGGCCCTGAATGACCTGAAAAGGATAGTCCTTGCGTTTCTTGGACGAACTGCTCTTTCTTGCACTGACATTATTCTGTGCGTTCACTTTAGCCATCGTTTTTGCCGAAGGTTTGATCTTTGGTGTTTTGGCTTTTCGTGACCAACGGGCAGGCGGATATTTGTACAGCAGGAACACAACTCCGAACACGATCAGAGGGATCAGAATACTGGAGAACGAGGCTCTACCCAATAAACCGATAACCCCAAGAGCAGCCAGCACGATGAATGCCCAAAATACAATTGCCTGCTTATTCATATCATTCACCCTTTCACAGGATCAAGTGTTGCTACAGGAACTTCCGTTGCGGTCGAAACGTTAGCAAGCTTGGCGTCCAGTTCAAGCATGCGGTTAAACGATGCAATGGATACTTCCACTTGAGCGTTCGTAGGTTCTTTGGTAGTAAGCAATTGCAACCACAGGCCAGGGTATCCCAGATAACGGAGCACAGGAATATCACGAAGCGAATTCGTAATCTTGAGTAGCTCGAACGAAACACCAAGTACAACTGGCAACAAAAGCAAACGCTGTCCCATCCGTTCCCATAAATTATCGTATGTGAATACGGAGTACAAGAAAATACCGATGATGACAGTCAACATGATAAAGCTACTACCACAGCGGTAATGCAGTCTGCTGTACTTCTGAACGTTTTCCGGTGTAAGTTCTTCGCCAGCTTCGTATGCACTTATGACTTTATGCTCTGCGCCGTGGTATTGAAACAGGCGTTTAATCATCGGTGTCTGCGAGATTAGCCACAGATAAGCGAGTAACAGGATCAGCTTGATGACACCTTCCAATACATTATGCAAAAATTGATTGTCGAATACATTTTTAAATAAGAAGTCCTCGATCACGACAGGAAGCAACGTCAACACAATTTTGCCGAAAAGGAAGGAAAGAATGGCTACTGCAGTCACACCGATAATCATGCTCAGACTCCAGCCAGTTCCTTGTTTCTCTTGTTGTTTGGCTTTTTCTTCAGGTTCGAGTTCATCATCAGCATAAGCGTCAGCAGAGTAATTAAGATGTTTGCTACCTTTGACACTTGAATCTATAATGCTGACAATTCCGCGTAATAAAGGAATCCGCCGCAATTTCATGACCCAGGTCTTGTCTTGCTTGGGAACTTCCAGATACGTAATTTCGCCGTCTTTTCTACGCACGGCTGTAACATTGACGTGTTTACCGCCAAACATTACACCCTCGATGACAGCTTGCCCCCCGTAGCTGACAGGCTTGGATTGTTGAGGCAAATTATTCACCTTCCTATTCTGTTCTAAGCCTTTACAATCAAAGGCAGTTTAATATCCTTATTGTATCGAATTTTGAGAGCAATTTCTAGTTTACGAGAGAAAAGGCAAGTGATGCTGTTAAGATTGTCCTGTTTTGAACATACTACGCCCTAGAACTGTGAGAAAATATCTAGCATGGCTGCGAGATCATCTTGCGAAGAAGGGGACGTTTATGATGACAGATCATATTCATGAGGACGTATCAACGAATCATAATCACGAAGGTAAAGCGGACCAACGCACAAATCGGCAACATCCGCGAGAGCGTGACGAAAACTTGATGAAACGGCGCTCCGTGCCAAGGCAGGGGGATGCGCACTATTTCACAAATCCGTTTTCTTTTGCGCTGGAGCTGGGGTTCTTTGCTGGGCTAATATGGGGCGGCATCCACTGGTTATTCCATCTGCTACATTTTACGGTTGTACCCGTGGGTTTTTTGGCGGAACCTTTTTTCAAGCATAAATATATATATACGCCGGCAGGTCACTTGACAGGCTTGCTGTGTTTTATCGTGTTTTCCATCTTTGCTTCGCTGTTATATACCTTTACCATTCGAAAATTAAAAGGGCCGTTTCCCGGCATGGTGTATGGAATCGTCTGGTGGGTGATCCTCTTTATCCTCCTTGGACCTAAACTCGGAATGATGAAACCGTTAAATCAATTGACATGGGATTCAATTTTCACAGAAATTTGTTTCTTTCTCCTCTGGGGGCTGTTCATAGGTTACACCGTAGCGATGGAGTACACCGACGAAAGGAAACGGGAGCCAGAGCATGCAGGAGCCTAGACGCAAAAAAGCTTCTCAATCTGGTAACGGCTGTGTTAAAATAGCAGATGGTTATTTGCAGAGAGGGTGGAGCAGCGATGAAACGAATTATTGTAATCAATGGCCCGAACCTAAACATGCTTGGTGTTCGTGAACCAGGTATCTATGGAACGCTTAGTCTGAAGGATATTGAAGACAAAATTCGCAGACAAGCTGAACAATTGGGCGTCTCCATCGCTTTTTATCAATCCAACCATGAAGGGGACATTATTGACCGCATTCATGCCGCAATGGGTGAGGCAGACGGGATCATGCTGAATGCCGGGGCTTTTACTCATTACAGCTATGCGATTCGTGATGCAATCAATGCCGTGAAAGTTCCTACCGTGGAGGTTCATCTATCCAACATTCATGCACGCGAAGCGTTCAGACATCATTCAGTGCTTGCAGCAGAAACGATCGGGCAGATTGCCGGATTTGGCGAAGTAAGCTATGAACTGGGATTGCTGGCTCTCGTGCGTCATCTGGACAAACAAACCTGAGCCGGGAACCCGGGAATGTGAGAGAAAGAAGGGTTACCGATGGAAAACAAACGAGTACACAAGTTACGTGAGGCCATGGCTGAGCGTGAACTCAAAGCAATGCTGATCACGAATCCAATTAACCGCCGTTATATGACGGGATTTACTGGTTCGGCAGGATATGTGCTTATTACTGAACAGGAAGCCTGTTTGCTTACTGATTTCCGTTATATGGCACAAGCATCCTCTCAAGCCAAAGGCTTCAACGTGGTGGAACACGGTGTAAAACCGATGGATTCTGTACGTGATTTGCTGGCAGCAGCGAATATCACCGAAGTGGGCTTCGAGCAGGATTCGGTTACATTTGGTACGCATGCTTCTTATGCGGAAACATTGCAATCGGTTAAACTGAGAGCGGTGTCCGGTATTGTGGAGCAACTTCGTATGTTCAAGGATGCAGAAGAGATCGCGGTGATGCAGCGTGCTGCAGATTTGGCAGATGCTACATTCAGTCACGTTTTGCAATTTGCTAAACCGGGAATGACTGAACGTGAAGTGGATCTGGAAATGGAGTTCTTCATGCGCAAGCATGGAGCAACAAGCTCTTCCTTTGACACCATTGTCGCTTCAGGTGAACGTTCTGCCATGCCTCACGGCGTAGCCAGCAACAAGGTGATTGGACAGGACGAACTGATTACGTTTGACTTTGGTGCGTTACTGGACGGTTACTGTTCAGATCTTACGCGCACGATCGCAACAGGTAATCCTGTACCTGAACTGCGCAAGATTTACGACATCGTACTGGAAGCACAATTACATACGCTGGAGAACCTGAAACCAGGTATGACCGGACGGGAAGCGGATGCACTTGCTCGGGATATCATTGCAGGCTATGGATATGGAGAACAGTTTGGACACAGCACGGGCCATGGTCTGGGTATGGAGGTTCATGAAGCTCCGCGTCTGTCCAAGCTTAGCGATGATGTGTTGAAACCGGGTATGGTGGTTACAGTTGAGCCGGGGATTTATATTGATGGACTTGGCGGCGTACGAATTGAGGATGACGTTGTGATTACCGAGTCAGGTATTCATATTCTTACGAAATCGGACAAAAAGTTCACCGTTATTGGCTAACATACGAACATACTTTTTACTTATATCAGGAGGGATTTTTTGTGATTTCAGTTAACGATTTTAAAACAGGCTTGACCGTACAAGTAGACAATGATATCTATACCGTACTTGATTTCCAACACGTAAAACCAGGTAAAGGTGCTGCGTTCGTACGTTCCAAATTGAAAAACCTGCGTAACGGTAACACCGTTGAGCGTACATTCCGTGCAGGTGAAACGATTGGTCGTGCAATTATCGAAAACCGTGGTGTATCTTACCTGTATGCAAGTGGTTCTGAGCATACATTTATGGACAATGAAACATACGATCAATTCACACTGACTAGCGATCAACTGGAGTGGGAACTGAACTTCCTGAAAGAAAACATGAACGTGAAGATCGTTAGTTACCAAGGTGAAATCCTGGGTATCGATCTGCCTACAAGCGTTGAGCTGAAAGTTATTGAAACAGAGCCAGGCGTTAAAGGTAACACAGCTCAAGGCGCTACGAAGAACGCAAAAGTGGAAACAGGTCTGAATGTACAAGTTCCTTTGTTCATCAATGAAGGCGACGTGCTTCTGATTGATACACGTGAAGGTAAATACTCTTCCCGTGCGTAACTTTCACTTGCTGTAAGCTCTATAGCCAGAAGTGAAGACCCTTTGCCATGCATATGGCAAAGGGTTTTTTTGAAAAAAGATTAGCCTATCAGGCGCTTTCGTAATATACTGGGTTAAAGTCATTTCTCGTAGAGAATAATGACGAAAGATATCAATTGATGCATACTGCACAAGGTAGGGAGTGGATTTGCGTTGTCATTGTACGTCATGAAATTTGGGGGCAGCTCGGTCGGAGATACAGAACGCATGAAGCGTGTAGCCGGACGTGTTGTAGAAAAAGCGGATGAAGGACATCAATGTGTCGTCGTGGTTTCGGCCATGGGGGATACTACAGATGATTTGATTGATCAGGCGAAGCTGCTAAACAGTGATTTGCCTGCTCGTGAAATGGATATGTTGCTGACGACAGGGGAACAAATTTCGATCTCCTTATTATCCATGGCCATTCAGGCACTTGGACGCAAGGCCGTATCCTTTACAGGATGGCAAGCCGGTTTCCGAACAGAACCGGTTCACGGTAAAGCTCGGATTCAGGATATCCGTCCTGAGCGTGTCAAATCGGCGCTCGCTGAGGGCAATATCGTTATTGTTGCTGGTTTCCAAGGCATGACGGAAGACGGCGAGATCACTACACTGGGCCGCGGTGGTTCGGATACAACAGCTGTTGCGCTCGCAGCGGCAATTCAAGCGGACGCTTGTGAAATCTATACGGATGTGGACGGAATCTATTCCACTGATCCGAGGATCGTCAAGGTGGCACGCAAATTGAAGGAAATATCCTACGACGAAATGCTGGAGCTTGCGAATCTGGGAGCGGCGGTATTGCATCCGCGTGCGGTTGAGTACGCGAAGCATTCCGGTGTACCTCTGATTGTAAGATCAAGCTTTAACCATAATGAAGGAACGGTTGTGAAGGAGGAAGCAGCAATGGAACAAGGGGTAGTGGTAAGTGGAATCGCATATGACAAAAACGTAGCTCGCATCAGTATTTTGGGTGTACCCGATGTCCCGGGTGTCCTTGCCGAAGTATTTGGCGAACTGGCTAGTGAGCAACTGGACGTCGATATTATCGTGCAGAGCGGAGTTCAGGATGGCAAAGCGGACTTCTCCTTCTCGGTTGCCTTGTCGGATCGCGAGAAGGCACTTCGTGTCATCGAAGGTTTGCACAGCCGTCTGCCTTACCGTGAAGTGACTTCCGAAGAGAACTTGGTTAAAATCTCGATTGTTGGTGCGGGGATGGTGAGTCATCCAGGTGTAGCTGCTAAGATGTTCAAAGTGATCTCTGGTGAAGGCGTTAGCATCAAGATGGTCAGCACATCTGAGATCAAGGTGTCATGCGTTATCGATGGAGAGAAGCTTCATGATGTGATTAAAGCGCTGCACACAGCGTATGATCTGGATACGGCTGAGCAAGCCGTAATCGGTGGACCGCAAATTCGCAGATAAATCAAGTAAATGATTCTACAAATAAACGGATAAACAAAAAGGTGTAACGGCTGCCCATGGGCAGCCGTTACACCTTTTTTTATCTATAACTACAGCCGTTTGCACATGTTCCCACCTCGTAATTTACGGTAAGGTTTTAACTCATTGCCCTCCCTCATCTCGGGTACACAATCCAGTAGATTCAATTGTGAACAGTAGGTGACATCATGCGTCATTCCCAGTTTATCCAGTCTGCGTGCACTGGATGATGTGCGAATCAGGTCCATGATGCGATCATGAGATTGAGACACAGCCTGATGCAAAATGATTCCAAGATCGTTTAGTTGCAATGGAGAACGGGTCTGACGATACAACTCTTCAATAATACATCCGGCACATAGGCCGTCTTCCAAAGCAAACTCATCCTGCTCTCCAGCACATAACAACAAAATATCCCGTTGTAATTCCAGTAGAGCGGAAGCAACCGCTCTAACGTTTAACAATGCTCCCGCAAGTATATGTCTGGCTCTGGATGCCTTGATCAGAGCTCTCGTACCATCTGTTGTGGTAAGGATAATGACTTTTTCCGCGATGTCACCACTCATATATTCATAGGGAGAATTACCCGCATCGAATCCGGTTATTTTTTTGTCAAAACGTTCTCCACCCCGAATACTGTTTCCAACCCACATCTGTTTGGCTTGCGGAACAGTCTCCGTAGCAATAACCCCCGCAGCATGATGGGCAAGCGCGGTCACAATTGTGCTTGTTGTTCGCAAAACATCAATGACAACGACACTTCGCCCTTCAATATCTATCGTTCGCACTTCATTTACATTACCTACAACGTCGACACGCACACCCCACAACTCCTTTTTGTTCCTCGGGATCGAGCATTGGTTTCTCAGTGGAACAGTCCATCTGTCTGCAAGCACTATATGCATGAATGTCTAGACAGGTGCCTAGAACAAGAGATGTCTATGAGTTTTGGCTCTCATTCATCATCCTTAAAGAATTGATAGATTTCAGCGTCATAAAATGAATGTACAGGCATAAACTTGAGATATGAACAAGCATCAGAGATGAAATTAATCAAGTTGGAGGAGCCTACTCATGAAAGTGAAATGGAGGGATCTTTTTCCGGAACCCATCCGAACCATTCTGGGCAGAATGCCGCCCGCCTTATTGGAACAAGTAGAGGAAATCCGTATTCGAGAAGGCAGGCCACTGGAGATTAATGCAGGCAGCAATTATCACTTTCTCACCCCAGAAGGTATACCAACGGGAAAACCAGAGGAAGCATATGTTCCTCTGAAAGAAGTAACGCACAGACTGCTTGATCTCATAAGCAATCATTCGCTCTATACCTTGGAAGAAGAATTGCGAAAAGGATTCATCACCATCCCGGGAGGGCATCGAATCGGACTAGCTGGCCGGACGGTGCTCAGTGGAGGGCGTGTAGAATATTTACGGGATATCAACGGATTTAACGTCCGTGTTGCCCGGGAAGTACAAGGCGTGGCTGACTCGGTTCTTCCATACTTGCTAGATATGAGGAACGGGCAGGTGATGCATACCCTGATTCTATCTCCACCTCAGCAAGGCAAAACAACGTTACTGCGAGATTTGGCAAGGCAGATCAGCAACGGCTCGAAACTGACAAATGGTGATGAACTGAGGCAGGGGATACGCCCAAGACTAAAAGTGGGCATTGTAGATGAACGTTCTGAAATAGCGGGAAGTTACAAAGGTGTGCCTAGCTTCGATGTAGGGCCGCGCACAGACGTTATGGATGGATGCCCTAAGGCTGAAGGCATGATGATGATGCTTCGTTCCATGTCACCGGATGTTCTAATTGTGGACGAGATTGGGCGGCCAGAGGATGCGGAGGCAGTTATGGAGGCTCTGCATGCAGGAGTTTCTGTCATTGCCACAGCCCACGCACGGGATCTGTCTGAACTATCTGCAAGACCCGCCTTGAAAACACTGATTGCCGAGCAGATGTTTCAGCGGTATGTACAGCTACAGCGAACGAGCAGAGGCATGAGCTTTCGACTGTCCGATGGCAAGATGAGAGGGTTGCAACAGACCGGGGCAGGAGGTGAAGCCTTTGCTTAATATGCTTGGCGCGGTGCTGATTCTGCTAGCAAGTACTCTCGCCGGATTTTACAAGGCGAGGCAATATGCATTGCGGCCAAGGCAGCTGCGTGAGTTGATTGCAGCGCTACAACGGCTGTTGACAGAGATTAATTACGGCTTAACGCCGCTGCCTGATGCGATGAGCAAGATGGGGGCTCAGACCAAAGAGCCGGTGAAAACTCTTTTTTTACACGCATCCACACGGATGGAACCCCCACATGGCCTTACAGCCAGGGAGAGTCTGCAAGCCGGTGTCGAGGAGGCATGGGGGAAATCAGCGATGAAGTCAGACGAACGGGAAGTCATGCTCCAGTTGAGTTTCAGCCTTGGCACCAGTGATCGTCAAGATCAGACCAAACATATTTCGTTAGCCATTCAGCAACTTATGCATGAGGAATCCCGCGCACAGGCCGATCAAGTGAAGTACGAACGAATGAGCCGCAGCCTGGGGATGCTTGTCGGAGCGTTAATCGTCATACTGATCTTCTGAAATAGCCGGGATAGCGAGGTGCCAAGGTCATGAATTTAGAAGTGAACGCAATCTTTCAAATTGCGGGCATTGGAATCATTATAGCAATGATTCATACCGTGCTGAAACAAATGGGAAAGGAAGATATGGCTCACTGGGTGACCGTAATCGGATTTGTCGTTGTACTGTTCATGGTTGTTCGAATGCTGGACAGCCTGCTGCAAGAGATTAAATCCATATTTCTTTTTCAATGAAAACGGTCATGAAGCCGGATGGTGGTGACCCGTGGAGATTATTCAAGTTGTTGGTTTGGCACTCATTGCAACCGTACTGATTTTAGTCATTAAGGAACAAAAGCCAATGTTTGCCTTTCTGATTGCGGCAGCCACTGGTGTAGTGATCTTTATGCTGTTGATTGGCAAAATTGGCGCAGTGATCGAAGTGCTGAAGCGACTTGCTGAAAATTCCGGTATGGAGAGCATCTATCTGAAAACAGTATTGAAGATTATCGGCATTGCTTACATTGCCGAATTCGGTGCACAGATTGTCAGAGATGCCGGGCAAGAGAGCATCGCATCCAAGATTGAACTGGCTGGCAAAGTGCTGATTCTTGTACTCGCAATTCCGATCATTAGCATCATTATCGAGACCGTGATGAAACTGATGCCGGTGTAGAAAGGGCGTGCGGATAATTAATGAAATTGATGCATAACAAGCCGCGCTGGCGCCTCATCATTGTGCTGATGATATGTTTCATGTTCGGTGTAATTGGACAGGTTGTGGCTACTACACCTTCAAACGAGTGGATAGAGCAGCAGGCCGATCAGCTTCCGAAGGATCAGGTGGAGAAATATTGGAATCAGCTAATGAAACAATACGGTGGTTTTTTTCCAGAAGGCAAAACACCATCTTTCATGGATATGTTAATTCCCGGAAATGAAGGATTTAGTCTGAAATCGGTATTTTCTGCCATTGGCACGTTTATGCTCCATGAAATTTTATATAACGGCAAACTTTTAGTCACGATCGTAATGTTAACGGTGCTGAGCATGATTCTGGAGACACTTCAGACCGCATTCGAGAAAAACAATATTAGCAAAATTGCGTATTCGATCTGTTATCTGGTCATCATTATCATCGCGATCAACAGCTTTAGCGTGGCGATTGGTTACGCAAAAGAGGCCATATCCAGCATGATCAACTTTATGATGGCGATGGTTCCACTTTTGTTCACACTGCTCGCTTCAATGGGCAATGTCGTTACAGTTTCGGTGACGCACCCGCTAATTATTTTTATGATTCATCTCGTAAGTACGCTAATTCATCTGCTGGTATTCCCTCTTCTCTTCTTCTCGGCGGTGTTGCATCTGGTGAGCTCGCTTTCGGATAAATACAAATTGACACAAATGGCTGATCTGTTGCGAAACATCAGTGTAGCCTTGCTGGGAATTCTGCTCACGATGTTTCTAGGGGTTATTTCGGTACAGGGAGCTTCGGGATCGGTTGCGGATGGCGTCAGCTTAAAGGCAGCCAAATACATTGCAGGAAACTTTGTACCCGTTGTAGGGAGGACATTTGCAGATGCAACAGATACGGTGATCACGGCATCACTGCTAGTCAAAAATGCGATCGGACTGACAGGAGTCATTATTATCTTGTTCCTGTGTGCGTTTCCGGCTATTAAGATTCTGGCGCTGGCCTTGATCTACAACGTGACCGGAGCGATAATGCAGCCGCTGGGAGAGACACCGATCGTAGACTGCCTGCAAGCGATCGGTAAAAGCATGATTTATGTATTCGCAGCACTGGCCGCGGTTGGACTCATGTTTTTTCTGGCGATTACGATTCTGCTGACCGCAGGCAATCTTACGGTCATGATGCGTTAAATACCTGTCTGCAGGGAAAGGGGCTGGAGAGGATGGGGTGGCTGAGCAACTGGCTGCAGGATCTGATCATGATCGTTTTACTCGCAACGTTTGTAGATATGCTGCTTCCGAATCGTTCCATGGAGCGTTACGTCAAGCTTGTGCTGAGCCTTCTCATCCTGCTGACCCTGTTATCACCCATCACCAAGTTATTGAAAAGTGATCCCGTAGGCGAACTGAAACGAGCCATGACTGCAATGGATGCTCCCGCAGATGGGCAAGCCACACTGGAGCATATTCTGGCTCAAGGGAAACGAATGCAGGCGAGCGAACAACTGCAAACTTTGAAGTGGACGGCGAAGGAACTGGCTAACGTTATGAAAGGTCAGATTGAGGAGACAACGGGCGCAAAGGTTCAGTCGGTTGAGGTGCAACTGGCGATGAAGAAAACAAATTCGGATACCCAAGCAGCCACTTCTGTTGAACTGCCTGTCATTCAGCATGTAGAGGTGCAACTTGCAACTGGAAAAGTTGATTCGAAAACGGATGCGGATGTGGCCGAACCTGTGAGTAGCAGCCCGATGACAGAAACCAAAGATGCGGTAGGACAGGATGAAAATAACCCAAGTACTCAATCTATTCAGATTGATCCAATTGAAATTAAAAATATACAGATTGAGTCAAGTGTCGAGCGATCCGAGCAATCAAAGAGAGAGCAAGTCGCTTCTAATCAAAATACCGAAACTCCTGTTACCTGGAGCGATAGTAAGGATTCCAACGTACAGCAAACAAGTGGTTCACGGTCTGAACACGCAGTACAAATTATCACATTGCTCAAAGAGAAGTGGGAAGTTGATGCGAGCCAGGTGCGAGTGACGGAGACAAAAAATGCAGAAGTGCTCTGAAAAGGAGGCGATCCGATGAAACACTGGTTCAAAAAGCTGGAAAGCTGGATGGGTGGCGGTGAAGGTGGTGCGAAGCGCAGTCAAACCTTACGGTGGCTGATCATTCTGGGACTGATCGGTGTGGGCATCATGCTGTTTAATTCCTTTGTCAACGTCAAAAAAATTGATTCCGAAAACATCGGTCGGGAACCACCAGAACAAGCTACTTCCATGTCGGCGATGCAAAATGGTCTGTTGGAAGAAAATCCTTTTCAGGCGATAGAAATGGCATTTGAAGACAAAATCAAAGGCGTGCTGGAAAATATCGTTGGTGTAGGCACTGTGGATGTGATGGTTACCGTGGATTCTACGGAAGAACTGGTGGTGCAGCGGAACGTCAAAGATTCACAGCAGCTTACAGAGGAGACGGATGCCAATGGTGGCAAACGGCATATGACGCAATATACCCGGGACGGTGAGATCATTACGTATGAATTATCAGGGGATCAGACACCCATCGTCACGAAAAAGTTGAAACCGCAAATCCGCGGAGTGCTGGTTGTGGCAAAAGGTGCAGAGAACAAGGTTGTTAAAGACCTGATTACAGATGCTGTTGAAAAAGGTTTGAACGTAGCGGCTTACCGGATCTCGGTTGTTCCGCGTAAGCAGGATTAAGCTTCGAATGATGATAAGAAGAGATGTGTTGTCAGAATCAACCCTATTTTTGAGGAGGATATTTTAAATGAATAACAAACGTCAAACAATATGGCTCGTTTCCATGCTGAGTCTGATGGTTATTTTGTCCGCATATTATCTGTTCACTGAAGATTCTGGGCCAGTAAATCCCCCTGTAGCTGACAGTCAGCAGGTGGATGCGATGAAACAAGGTGAGGCAAAGGAAACCGCCGGTATTCTTGATCCAACAGAAGGTCTGGTCATCAACGAGGTTGTGAACAGCGGAGAGGTTACTGGTGATTCCGGTACGGCGAACCCGGCTGAAAACACAACTGGCGCAGAAGGTAAGGAAGCGGGAAGTGCAGAAAAAACACCCGCCACTGAACCAGGCAGCAAAGAAGGAGAAACGGATCAAAAGTCAGAAAGTAGTGCGGAAAAAGGAGCGGCGACTACCCCGGAAACTGAAGGGAAAACAGAGGGGACTGCTGCTAAAACGGATGAAGAAGTGCTGAAAGAGATGGAACAGCAAAATACTGCTGTGTCCGCAAGCAGTCAGTTCCAGAATTACCAGTGGCAGCGTGAAGAGAGTAACAACCGTAAGTACGAGGAATTGATGACCATTGCAGGAGATCTCAGTAAAACACCGGAAGAAAATGCAAAAGCGACAGAACAACTCCGAGTACTTGAAGATAAAGAAGCCAAAATTACAGGCATTGAAGAGACACTTTCCCAACAATTTGCAAATGCAGTCGTTCAAGAAGAGGCTGACAAGTATAAAGTGGTGGTTCTGAGTGACAAACTTGACGTTAAACAGGCGGTTTCTATTGTTGATCTGGTTATGAAAGAATTGTCTGTATCACAAAACAAAATCAGCGTGCAATATGTCACAGAGCAGTAATCGGAAATGTGATAAGGAAGCCCCGGGAGCTTGTTCGACTCTCGGGCTCTTTCCATTTTTAATGATTATGATATAATACTAAAAGCCATATGACCGTCCTCGTGAGACTGGCATGATGCCGAAGGAGTGAATAATGGAAATGTTTAAATTGAGCGAAATTAAAGAACTGATCAAATTGGTAGATGAAAGTTCTGTTCAGGAATTGGAAATTGAAAATGAAGGATCACGTTTGTCGATTCGCAAACCGGGTAAAACGGAGTTCGTACAGGCTGCTGCCGTACAACCACAGATGATTGCTGCTCCGCAGGTACAGCCTGCTGCAGTAGTGAGTGAAGCTGCTCCGCAAGCCGATACAACAAGTCATTTACATAAAATCGTATCTCCGATGGTAGGTACATTTTACAGAGCTTCCTCACCGGAAGCGGGTCCTTTTGTGAGCGTGGGTGATAAAGTTGTGGAGAAAACAACGGTATGCATCATCGAAGCCATGAAACTGATGAACGAGCTTGATGCGGACATCAAGGGAGAAATCGTTGAAGTGCTGGTTGAAAATGGACAGCTTGTCGAATATGGACAGCCTCTGTTCTTGGTAAAACCGGAATAAAGGTTAACTGTTCTACAGCAGCCGCATGAGCTTCGAAGGAGGACAATGACGAAATGAAATTTCATAAAATATTGATTGCCAATCGTGGTGAGATTGCTGTGCGCATTATTCGCGCCTGCCGTGAACTTGGCATATCGACAGTGGCTGTTTACTCGGAAGCGGACAAGGATTCTTTGCATGTCCGTCTTGCAGACGAGGCTTACTGTATCGGACCAACACTGTCTAAGGACAGTTACCTTAACTTTACGAACCTGATGAGTGTGGCTACTTTGACGGAATGTGACGCCATCCACCCTGGATACGGATTTTTAGCCGAGAATGCTGATTTTGCGGAAATCTGTGATTCCTGCAACATTACATTCATTGGCCCTTCACCGGAAGCCATCACCAAGATGGGTGACAAGGCTGTAGCGAAGCAGACGATGAAGGATGCAGGCGTGCCTGTCATTCCTGGATCAGACGGCCTTGTAGAAACAACCGAAGAAGCGATTATGATCGGACGTGATATCGGGTATCCTGTCATTATCAAAGCTACCGCTGGTGGTGGGGGTAAAGGAATTCGGATCGCTGAAGACGAAGAGCAACTGGTGAAACAGATCACGGCTGCACAACAGGAAGCTCAGAAAGCATTCGGGAACGCTGGTGTCTATCTGGAGAAATTCCTTACAGGCATGAAGCACGTTGAAATTCAGATCATGGCTGACAAGCATGGCAATGCCGTGCATCTTGGCGAGCGTGACTGTTCGGTTCAGCGCCGACGTCAGAAGCTTGTTGAGGAAGCACCGTGTCCTGTGATCAACGAGGAAGTTCGTACACTCATGGGAGAAGCTGCTGTGCGTGCTGCACTTGCGGTAAATTACTCGGGAGCCGGTACTCTGGAATTCCTGCTTAGTCCAAATGGTGAGTTCTACTTTATGGAGATGAATACACGTATTCAGGTGGAGCATCCCGTTACTGAGATGGTAACAGGTGTAGATCTGATCCGTGAAATGATCTCCGTTGCCGAAGGTAATCCGCTCTCTTTCCGTCAGGAAGATGTGGTCATTAACGGATGGTCGATTGAATGCCGGATCAACGCTGAAGATCCTGACCGTAACTTTATGCCTGCACCAGGCAAGATTGGTTTTTACCTTGCACCGGGTGGACCTGGAGTTCGAGTGGACAGCGCAGCATATCCTGGTTACACCATCTCGCCGTTCTATGACTCCATGATTGCGAAATTGATCGTTTGGGGTGCAACTCGTGATGAAGCGATCGCTAAAATGAAGCGTGCTTTGGCAGAATTTGCGATTGAAGGTATCTCAACAACGATTCCTTTCCATCAGAAACTGTTGGAGCATCCAACGTTTATTCGCGGAGATTTCGATATTAAATTTCTCGAGGAAAACGAGATTTAACAGTCATATTGGGCTTGTTTGTCATAATGTAGCCCAAATGATATAGTATGTAATAATAAGAGCGCATGTCTCCTGCATCGGATAAGCCCGCCTATTAGCGGATGGTTGCAGGAGCTCCGGCAAAGCCGGACCGTAAGGGTTCTGAGTGTTGTGAAAATGAACCGGCGCCCTGACGGACGGCCGCAAACTTATCTCGCGAAAGGTGTGTTGAACATTTATGAGTACACTACCGACAGAATTTGAACGTACGGATATCGGTGAAATCCAGATCGCACCTGAAGTTATTGAAGTGATTGCTGGACTTGCAACTGTGGAAGTCAAAGGAGTAGCAGGAATGAGCGGTGGATTCGCAGGTGGATTCGCGGAATTGCTCGGCCGTAAAAACCTTTCAAAAGGGGTTAAGGTTGAAGTAGGTCAACGCGAAGCAGCTGTGGACGTTTCCGTTATTATTGAATATGGATACCGTTTGCCACAGGTTGCTACTGAAATCCAACAAAACGTGAAGCGCTCCATTGAAAACATGACAGGATTGAACGTGAATGAAGTGAATGTTCACATTCATGACGTTCAGTTCAAGAGTGCTGAAAAAGTGGAAGAGATCGACCTGAACACGCAACGTGTAAAATAAAAAGACAGATTTCCCCCGGCACTTCTGTCGGGGGTTATCCCGTCTTGGACGGGTCTTTCGTTATGCACTTGGGATGGACAAGGGGATCAACGTTAAGCTTTTCAGCAGTTAAGCAATGTGAGTGAGCAAGGGAGGCTGTGCAGTTCGTGGCTAAAATACTGGATCGGCTTCTGTTGTTTATATACAGCATAAGCGTAGGAGCAATATCGGCAGCGGTCATCTTACTGATTAGCGGTGTGCTGCCATACGAATTGAATTACCAGCAGGAACAAAATGTTATTGTTGCGTCGATTGTCGCGGCAGCAATTTTGTTTGTCCTGAGTTTGCGTTTTTTCTACATCTCGATTCGCCGCGAGCGTGGCTCGTTACCTTCAGTGGATCAACGTACCGAGTTCGGGGACGTGCAGATTTCGATGGAGACGATTGAAAATCTCTGTCTGAAGGCCACTTCCCGTTTTCGCGGAGTACGTGACGTCAAGGCGCGCATTCGCGTGGTGGAGTCCGGACTGGAGATTAAGATTCGGGCTGTTGTGGATGGGGAGACACCTATCCCGGCTCTGACTACGGATCTGCAAAAGGCGATACATGATCATGTGCAAGAGATTACAGGCATTCCTGTTTCTTTTGTAACCGTGTATATCGCTAATGTGACCCAGTCGCCTAACTACAAGAGTCGCGTGGAATGAGGTGAGTTTCACAGATGTTGTGGAAAGAGATTTGGGATAGTTACAAGGGACGGATTCTTGGCGTAGCCTTCGGTATTCTATTAGGATTTCTTTATGTATGGATCGGTTTTTGGGATATGTTGTTCTTTGCACTTTTGGTGTTCATCGGGTATACATTTGGCAGACGAAGCGATGCGAGGCTAGGCTCGTTCATCCCTTGGGGTGAGTTACGACAATGGCTTGGAGATCGCTGGCGTCCGTTCAAATAAACCTATCAGAACCCTGCAATATGTTTCTTCCGAAAATAGAACTGTAGTTTGAGTTGCCCGATTTTCGGAGGAAACGTTTTGCAGGTTTTTTTGTGAAAAGAGATCGCAATATCAGAGAGGAGCCATGGGTATCCTGTATAGGGTAATGGAATGGTTTCCTTGAATTTTAAAATAAGCATGATGACGCTCGTGATTGAGCGCTGCAGGAGGCAGGACATGAAAAGACGTTTGGCAAGGGAAATTGCAGTACAAAGTCTGTATCAGATGGAAATGAATGAAGTGAGCGCAACTGAAGCGGTGAATATGCTGATTAACGAAGCAGCTGGAGAGAATGAAACGGAAGTTGAAATCCGTGATGAAGAAAAAATGCGCAGCTACGTTACCGAAATGGTTCAAGGTGCATGGAGTCATAAGGAAGCGATTGATGGTTTGCTTGTGGACTATTTGAAAGGCTGGCAACTGAGCCGGTTGTCGCGTGTAGACCGCCAAATTTTGCGTTTGTCCACGTATGAGATGGTGTTCCGTGATGATGTTCCAGCCAAAGTTTCGGTCAACGAAGCGATTGAACTGTCGAAGTATTTTGGTACAGATGAATCAGGCAAGTTCGTTAATGGTGTTCTTGGCCGCATGATTCAGGAAGTGGATAGCATCAAGCAAAAATTTTCCTGAGGCAACATCCTGAATGGAGTAGAGTAAACAAGCCAGCTTTTCTGTAAGGATGTATCTAGATCGTTTTATCTAATATATGTTCATATAAGGGAGAGAGTACAATGACAGCATCTATTATTAACGGTAAGGAAGTATCCCAAGAGATCCGCGCGAGCATGACTGCAGAAGTAAAACAACTTAGCGAACAGGGAGTAGTACCTGGTCTGGCTGTTGTGCTCGTAGGGGAAGATCCGGCTTCTCAAGTTTATGTGCGTAATAAGGAAAAAGCATGTCATGACCTCGGCTTTTACTCTGAAGTACATCGGTTGGATGCAAGTACATCGCAAGCGGATTTGCTAGCACTCGTGGACAAGCTGAACAATCAGAAATCCATCAATGGTATCCTTGTGCAACTTCCATTGCCTAGCCACATTGAAGAGAAAGCGGTAATCGATGCGATTGCTGTAGAGAAAGACGTAGATGGATTCCACCCAGTGAATGTGGGGAATTTGGTTATCGGTGATGACAGCTTGCTCCCATGTACACCTGCAGGTGTCATTGAATTAATTAAACGCACGGGTCTGGAAATGTCCGGTAAACACGCTGTCGTTATCGGTCGCAGTAACATTGTAGGTAAACCGGTATCCTTACTGTTGCAGCGTGAAAATGCAACCGTAACGATGTGTCATTCCCGTACAGCTAATATGAAGGAAATTACACGTCAAGCGGATATTCTGGTCGTAGCGATCGGTCGTGCTAATTTTGTGGATGCCGATTATGTTAAACCAGGTGCTGTTGTCATCGATGTCGGCATGAATCGTTTAGATAACGGAAAACTCGCAGGGGATGTAGATTTTGAAAGTGTAAAAGAAGTCTCTGGCCCAATTACACCTGTTCCTGGGGGCGTTGGTCCAATGACAATCACCATGTTGATGCAGAACACTCTGATCGCGGCAAAACGCGCTCACGGATTGGCCTAGGTAACTGTCTGTGGCAGAGCAGAAAATTTACTCTATTAAAGACCTGAACCGATATATCCGGATGAAACTGGAATCGGATCAGGTTCTGTCGGACGTCTGGCTGCGCGGAGAGATATCCAATTTCACGCATCACTCCAGCGGCCACATGTATTTTACGTTAAAGGATAAGGACAGTCGAATCAAATCCATCATGTTTGCCTCACATAATCAGCGTTTACCCTTTGTACCGAAGGAGGGTGCAAGGGTTATTGCGCGTGGTAACGTTTCGGTATACGAACGTGACGGGCAGTATCAATTTTATGCGACACATATGCAACCAGATGGTATAGGCAGTCTGTATCTGGCCTATGAGCAGTTGAAAAAGAAACTGGAGGACGAAGGATTGTTCTCTCCTGCTCGCAAAAGAGCCATTCCACGTTATCCAAATACCATTGGTGTTGTAACATCTCCTACAGGAGCGGCTGTTCGTGACATTATGATCACACTGCACCGAAGATATCCATCGGCTAAAGTTGTTTTGTACCCGGTGCTTGTTCAAGGCAAGGGGGCCGCGCCATCCATCGTCAGAGCGATAAACAACTTTAACCATATGGCTGAAGCAGATGTGCTTATTGTGGGACGGGGCGGTGGATCACTCGAAGAACTGTGGGCTTTTAACGAAGAAATTGTAGCTCGTGCCATTGCAGCTTCGACCATTCCAGTGATCTCTGCGGTTGGTCATGAAACGGACTTTACGATTGCGGATTTTGCTGCGGATTTACGTGCTGCGACACCAACGGCGGCAGCGGAACTTGCTGTGCCGAATCGTGCAGAGCTGATGGAACAGATTGCACGAAGACAGCGCCAATTACAAAACAGTCTGAAACAACGTGCTGTGTACCATCGAGAACGCCTAACTCGTCTTCAGCGTTCTCCAGTGCTGGTGCATCCGCGCAGAACGTTGATGCAACATACGGAACGTCTGGATATGCTGCATCAACGCTTGCAACGAAGTGTGAATACACGCATGAAATGGACAGGAGAAAAACAAGAACGGTTGCGAACGGCTTTACAGCGTTTTAATCCTCGGGAACAAGTGAATACAGCACGTCGGGATAATGCTGCGGCTCGTAAGCAACTTGAACTTGCGATGAGATCAATTGCACGTAGCAAGCAACAACAATGGAAGTCGCTTGTACGGCATCTCGACGCACTCAGTCCGCTGAAGGTAATGTCACGTGGTTATAGTCTAGTCTACGATGAGAAGGAACAGCAACTGATTAAATCCATAAATGATGTACAGCCGGGCGACTCGGTGAAGATCAAATTAGCGGACGGACAGCTGGACTGTCAGGTCTGGGGAATGAAGGAGGACAACAACATCCATGGCGAATGAACCGGAACTGAATTTTGAAGAGGCAATGGCGGCATTAGAAGACATCGTAGGTCAGCTGGAGCATGGGGATGTTCCTCTGGAACAAGCGATTGATTTGTTTCAGCGCGGAATGAAACTTTCCCAGTTATGCGGTTTGAAGCTTGAACAAGTGGAACGCAAGATCGAGATGATCGTAGAAGAAGATGGGGAGCTTCGCAAGAAGCCTTTTGGTACGGCTGACGAGGAGAGCGGTGAGATCAATGAGTAACCGCCTTTCATTCGAAGCTTATCTTCAGGAAGTTACTGGAGATGTTACAGAAGCGCTGAAACATACCCTTCCCGGGCATTGGGATGTGCCTCGTTCGCTCACGGAATCGATGCAGTATTCATTAATGGCTGGAGGTAAACGCCTTCGTCCACTTCTGGTCGTTGCTGCGGCGGAAGCCTTCGGTGCGGAGCGTACAGCTGCGATGCCGGTAGCCTGCGCCGTGGAGATGGTTCATACATATTCGTTGATCCACGACGACTTGCCTGCGATGGATAATGATGATTACCGTAGGGGAAAATTAACGAATCACAAAGTATATGGCGAAGCAACAGCCATTCTAGCAGGAGATGCACTGCTAACCCATGCTTTCTACAGCATTGTTCAGGCTGGACGTCAAAGCGGAGTAGATGCTTATGCTTTGTTAGCTATTGTCCAGGATTTGGCTGAACTTGCAGGAGCCAGAGGCATGGTCGGGGGGCAAGTTGCTGATATGGAAGGCGAGCAAGGAATGACTGATTTGTCTCAGCTTCAGTATATTCATCTGCATAAAACAGGTGATCTGATTGTCTTTTCCCTCCTTGCAGGTGCTCGCATCGGCGGAGCTACACCAGGACAGCTCGAGGCTCTACGCGTATTTGGCCGGGATTTAGGGCTTGCGTTCCAGATTCAGGATGACATTTTGGACTTGACGGGCGACGAGCAGAAGATGGGGAAAAAAACGCAAAGTGACGTGAATCAGCAGAAGGTAACTTATCCGTACTTCATTGGAATGGAAGCTTCCGTTGCCGAAGTGAATTCCCTCACGCAATCGGCTAAAGATGCACTTGAACGAGCGCAATTGCCGGATGCTTCGCGGTTAATGGAGATTGCCGATTATCTGATGAGTCGTGACCATTAACATTTAACGAAGCAGGCTGATTCAATGTGAAATGAACGGTGTAATGATAGTAATGGCCTATTCATGCCAATAAACGAAAAAGTCCTTTCATCATTGGGGAGTACATAATTATAGAGCTTCGGATATGAATCGTAAGCGAACGATTCGTGATCGGCTGAAGTGGCTGTAAATTATGATTCTTGTTCGTTTATGGTATAATGATTCAATGTTATTCAATCCATTACACTCAATAAATGATATACATCTAATAAACAAACAACATTCTAGGAAAGCGGGGAGATTCTCGTGCTGCTTCCACAAATTAAACAACCCAGTGATCTAAAGGTGATGTCCCAGGATGATCTTGTCCTGTTGTCGGCAGAGATCCGCCAGTTTCTGATTGAGAAGCTGTCTGCTACAGGTGGGCATCTTGCACCGAACTTAGGAGTGGTTGAGCTCACCGTGGCCCTGCACTACTGCTACAACAGTCCGACGGATAAAATGATTTTTGACGTAGGACACCAGGCTTATGTGCATAAAGTTTTGACGGGCCGGATGGATCGCTTTGATACGCTGCGCCAACAGAACGGATTATGCGGATTTGTCAAACGGAACGAAAGTGAACATGACGTATGGGAAGCTGGCCACAGTAGTACTTCATTGTCTGCTGCTATGGGTATGGCTATGGCTCGTGATCTGAAAGGTGAGGATAATCAGGTCATTGCCATCATTGGAGACGGAGCGCTTACAGGCGGTATGGCGTTTGAAGCTCTGAACCATATCGGACATGAACAGCGTAAGCTGATGGTTATTCTAAATGATAATGAAATGTCTATCGCACCCAATGTGGGAGCCATGCATAAATACTTAAGTAAAATTCGTTCAGATCGTCATTACTTGAAAGCTAAAGATGATGTGGAAGGTATTCTCAAAAAAATTCCGGCCATTGGTGATCGTCTGGCAAAATCGGCGAGCTGGATTAAGGATAGTGTCAAATATATGATGGTTCCTGGTGTTCTTTTTGAAGAACTGGGTTTCACGTATTTAGGCCCGATTGACGGGCATGACATTCCGCAACTGATAGAGGCTTTCAAACAGGCTGACAATGTGGATGGTCCTGTAATGGTTCATGTGCTTACAACCAAAGGTAAGGGTTATCAGCCTGCTGAGGCGGATTCGCATAAGTGGCACGGAATATCGCCATATAAAATTGAATCAGGTCAAGTGCTCAAAGCAGTTGGAAAACCGATGTATACCGAAGTATTCGGTCAAACGCTGGTTGAACTTGCAAAAGAGGATAAACGGATCGTTGCGGTTACGCCTGCGATGCCAACAGGTTCAGGTCTAATTCCTTTCAGCAAAGAGTTTCCGGATCGCATGATTGATGTGGGGATCGCGGAACAGCATGCAGCTACGATGTGTGCGGCACTGGCGATGGAAGGGCTAAAACCTGTCTATGCGGTGTACTCTACGTTCATGCAACGTGCATATGATCAGATTGTTCACGATATCTGTCGTCATAATGCAAATGTTATATTTGCAATTGACCGCGCTGGATTTGTTGGACCTGACGGTGAGACCCATCAGGGAGTATACGATGTTGCGTTTATGCGTCACATTCCCAATATCGTACTTATGATGCCAAAAGATGAGAATGAACTGCGCCATATGATGAAAACGGCGCTGGATTATAATGAAGGTCCGATTGCGTATCGTTACCCGCGTAACAATGTGGTCGGCGTACCATTGGATGACGTGTTAGTTCCGATTCCAATCGGATCCTGGGAACAGCTGCGTCCAGCTGAAGGGTACGCGATAATCGCCTCGGGTTCCATGGTTCAGCTGGCTGAGGAAGTTGCAGATACGGTGAAAAGGGAAGGGATAAATACTGGAGTTATCAATGCTCGTTTCCTCAAACCATTGGACGAACAGATGCTGCGTGATTTGGCTGTCCGGGGGACAAAGCTAATAGTGCTTGAAGAAACCTCTCAGGCAGGTAGCATGGGAAGTGCGGTATTGGAATTTTATGCTGAGCAAGGTATACATGATGTTCATGTACATCTGATGGGCATCCCTGATCGATTTATCGAACATGGCAGCATCAAGGAACAACGTGAAGAAGTTGGTCTGACGGTGGAGAATGTAAGTGCCGAATTACGCAAAATGGCCGTGCAATCTTCATACGGAATGTCCAAAACACGTTTCCCTTCCTAACATTAGAATGATTAGCGGATAGGAGAAAGACATGTCACTCCCGAAAGAACGAATCGATGTGCTGCTGGTGGAACAGGGCTACTACGAAAGCCGTGAGAAGGCAAAGGCTGCGATTATGGCTGGACTTGTGTATGCTAATAATGAACCGATTGAAAAAGCAGGCATGAAAATTCCAAGGGATGCTCAGCTGAAGGTAAAAGGTTCAGTGCATCCTTATGTAGGCAGAGGTGGACTAAAGCTTGAAAAAGCGATTCGTCATTTCAACCTGAATATGAATGATCTTGTTATGTTGGATATTGGTTCATCCACGGGTGGTTTTACGGATTGTGCTCTTCAACATGGTGCATCCCACGTATACGCCATTGATGTGGGGTATAATCAACTGGACTGGTCACTGCGTAATGATGAACGGGTCACTGTAATGGAACGTACCAATTTCCGTTATGTCACACCTGAGGATCTGAGTGGTCCTGTGCCAAACTTTGCAAGCATTGACGTATCCTTTATTTCTTTGCGAATTATACTTCCACCACTGCTGGCTCTGTTGCAGCGGCCTGCGGATATTGTGGCTCTAATTAAACCACAGTTTGAGGCCGGGCGAGATAAAGTGGGTAAATCTGGTGTTGTCCGGGACACGAAGGTACACAGGGATGTATTGCAGACCATGCTTCAATTTGCGAGTCAACTTGGATTAAACCTGAGAGGTCTGACCTTCTCGCCAATTACGGGCGGGGAGGGAAATATCGAATTTCTCGCACACTGGCGTCTGGAAGCACCAGAGGCCGCACAACCAGAGAACGACGAGGCTTCACTTGATGCACTTGCAGAGCAGGTGGCCAAAGAAGCCGCTCATACTTTTACGGGAAACTCATCATAGGATGAGTTTCTTTTCGCTGGAAAGATATTCGGAGACAAAGGAAAACGGGTGTTCGATCTCGAATATATCACTTGAGGTGAGCGGTAATGGATGGTCAATATGACACAATCGTTATTGGTGTGTTTGCTGTCTGTTTAATCGTATGGTTGTTTCTCGGACTGCGTAGCTGGCTGAATCGACCGATTCCGGTAAGCTTGGCCGGATTGAGACTTAATGAAAACATACAAGATTCTCCTGCTCTGACTTTACTTGAGGCACATGGATATGACGTGATCGGTGGAAAAATGAAAGTACCTTTAGCCTTTGAAGCCGATAATTCCGTATTATACAGCAGGTTGTTTATTGATTATGTTGCTGAACGGGAGGATGCAAGGTATTTGGTCAAAACTTCGCGTCGCAGACAGCCGCTTGAACGAAGCGGACCTGCCATAAGAGATCGCTTTCTTCCCTATTTATTATTGTACCCTGGATGTGAAGGATTGCTTTATGTAGATCTGGAGGATTCCGATATAATGGTAATCAGGCTTATGGATTATCAAGAAGACGTGTATGATGGAGAGGATATGGATTAATATATAATAAGCATTAAATATGGCATGATACAGCATTGCGGTAAAGGTCAAGTCAAGGCCGCATCTTTGCAATATATTTTTAATTGGAGGCATATATGAAAGGACAACGACATATCAAGATTCGTGAAATTATTAGTCAAAATGAAATAGAGACCCAGGATGATCTGGTTGAAGCATTGCGTCAAGCGGGTTTTCAAGTGACACAAGCAACGGTATCGCGGGATATTAAAGAGCTTCTTTTAATCAAAATTCCAATGGATGATGGACGATATAAATATTCCCTCCCAACCGATCAGCGCTATAATCCGATTCAAAAGCTCAAGCGTGCTCTCGTTGATAATTTCCTGCACATTGATCACACCAACAATCTTGTGGTGATGAAATGTTTGCCGGGAACAGCGAACTCCATTGCAGCATTGCTTGACAACATTGAGTGGACTGAAGTGATGGGCACGATCTGTGGAGATGATACGATCCTTATTATTTGCCGTACAGAAGACAATAGCGTCACTGTCATTGAGCGCATCATGGGATATATTGCTTAAATCAGCCGGAGGTGTTTTTGCAGATGTTAGTTACATTATCAATTCGCAATCTCGCCGTGGTGGAAGAAGTCGATGTGGTCTTTCATCCGGGATTTCATGTGTTGTCTGGGGAAACCGGTGCAGGTAAATCCATTATCATCGATGCTCTGGGCTTGATCGCGGGGGGGCGAAGTTCAGCAGATCTGATCCGGTACGGATGTGACAAAGCAGAGATGGAAGCGCTGTTTGAGATGGAGCCAAGCCACCCGGTGTGGAGTACGCTGGAGCAGCTGGGCATTCATTGTGAGCCGGAGGAACATCTGGTGATTCGGCGTGAATTGAACACGCAGGGTAAAAGTACATCACGGATTAACGGACAGCTTGTGAATTTGACAATGCTGCGCGAAGTGGGCGAGAAGCTGATCAATATTCACGGTCAACATGAGCATCAGAGTCTGCTTCGTGCAGAAAGTCATCTCGGACTGCTTGATACGTATGGCTCCGGTATTATCGGCCCCGTCAAAGCTAAATATCAGGAGCGATACAGCAAATTTATTGCAGCGGAGAAGGAATTACGAGCGCTACAAGAGTCAAGCCAGCGGGCTTACCAACTGCTTGATATGTACCGTTTTCAACTGGAAGAGATCGCTGCAGCCAGTCTTACCCGAGGAGAAGATGAATTACTTGGCGAAGAACGGGTCAAACTATCCCATAGCGAGAAAATGATGGACAGTGTTTCTGGTGCATACGAATTACTAAGTGGACAACGCGGATTAGAAGCAATAAGCATCGCGTTATCCCAAATTGAAGATATCTCTGGATATGACAGTAAAAGATTACAGCCGATTGTAGAGCAACTGCAGTCTGCTTTTTATCAATTGGAAGACGTCACCTTTCAACTGCGTGATTATCGGGAACGAATCGAATTTAACCCTGGCAGACTGGAAGAGGTAGAACAGCGATTAAATCTGATTTCTGGACTAAGACGTAAATATGGAGACAGTGTAGAACTCATTTTGAATTATTATGAACAGATCAGTCATGAGACCGACCAGCTTGAGAACAAAGATGAGCGCTTGGAAAAGCTTCGCACGGAGCGTGACAAATTGCTTGTGCTTGTGATGGAATCGGCTGAAGAGTTAAGCAAAGTGCGCAAACAATGTGCGGAGGAACTGGCTGCTCAGGTAGAAAGTGAGCTCAAGGATCTGCAGATGGAACGAACATCACTGCGTGTTCAGATCGTGCCTGCGGAAGATCCAAAGGGAATTGAATGGAATGGACGTCGTATCAGGTTCAGTCGCCAAGGTGCGGACAATGCGGAATTTCTGATCTCTCCTAATCCAGGTGAGCCTCTTCGGCCGCTAGGCAAAATTGCTTCGGGCGGAGAATTATCCAGAATCATGCTGGCGATGAAGAGCATATTTGCTCGTCATGACCGCATTCCGGTATTGATTTTTGACGAGGTGGATACAGGGGTTAGCGGCCGGGCAGCACAATCCATTGCAGAGAAGCTTCATCGTCTGTCTTCGACGTGTCAGGTATTCTCCATTACACACTTGCCGCAAGTAGCTTGTATGGCGGATCATCAGTATTTGATTGAGAAACATGTCTACGACGGGCGTACGATGACTCAAGTCGAATCGCTGTCTGAGGAAGGCCGAGTGAAGGAATTGGCGCGTATGCTCGGTGGTGTGGAAATTACAGAAAAAACATTGCATCATGCGCAAGAAATGCTGAATCTGGCGGAAGCCAAAAAAGGGTGAAACGGACGGCTGGCGTAATGATTGACAGTAATAAAAGCCTGGGGGCAGGGTTATCTTATAGGTACGCAATTGGCGACCACCTTTCGTCAAGCGAAAGAAGCAAAGGGAGTGTGACAGCCATTGAATTCCCCCCTCAGGAAAAAATTGCTAGGTCTTTTATTTGCCTTCTTTCTATGTGTACTTAGCCAGGTTGTACAGCCGATGCAGAGTTATGCTTCTCTGCCTGATGAAGTGCAGGTCTTCGCAGGCAGGCAGGCAGACGTCAGGCTGGCAGTACCAGCCGCTTCAAGCGCTGTCGTAGATCGACCTGATATCGTGGGATTGGATCATCAGTCTGCGCTCAAGGTTACTCGTCAGGAACCTTTACATCTTCATCCTCAGCAGACGGGACGTGCTAAACTAACCTTGAAGTTATGGGGAAAAATTCCCGTTAAAACGGTTAATGTAAACGTAATTCCTGATCTGCGTGTTGTTCCAGGGGGTCAAACGATTGGCGTCAAAGTTAAATCTGCAGGTATCCTGGTTGTAGGGCATCATCTCGTTCGTTCTAATCCGGATGAACAAAAATCACCAGGTGAAGCGGCAGGGATCAAATTAGGTGACCTGATTACACATATGGATGGCAAACGTCTGGATGGTGTAGCGGGTGTGTCCGAGGCCGTAGAACTTGCTGGTAAACGTAATCAAGGTATTGATGTTGTGCTAAAACGGGGCAATGAAACCATTAAAACCAAGTTAACCCCGGCGTATGATGCAGAAGATAAAGCCTGGAGACTTGGATTGTACATTCGAGACTCGGCAGCTGGTGTAGGTACGCTTACCTTCTACGCACCTGATCAAGGTGTTTATGGGGCATTGGGTCATGTCATTACGGACATGAATACTCAAACCTCTATCGTTGTAGGCAGTGGACAAATTGTACAGTCTAATGTAACGTCCATCTCCAAAAGTGAAACAGGCGATCCGGGTGAAAAACGAGCCCATTTTCTTAAAGAAAGCAAAATTTTAGGGAACATTGAGCGTAATACGGCTTTTGGTATCTTCGGTAAAATGTCTCAGAATCCGGAACATAGTTTGTATTCACAAGGAATTCCTGTCGCTTTTTCACATGAAGTGAAGGAGGGGCCGGCTGAAATTTTGACTGTGGTGGATGGGCAACAGGTTGAACGATTCAGCATCGATATTGTGCATGTGGCCGATCAATCGGAGCCAGCGACAAAAGGATTGGTTTTGCGTATTACAGACCCTAAACTGATCGATAAAACGGGTGGCATCGTACAAGGAATGAGTGGAAGCCCGATCGTTCAAGATGGCAAGCTTATTGGTGCAGTGACTCATGTCTTTGTGAATGATCCAAAATCAGGTTATGGATGCTTCATTGAATGGATGCTCCAAGATGCTGGTGTGATGATGAAAAAAGATCAAGCGAAAAACCTTAAGGCTGGTTAAACAGCTTTAAGGTTTTTTTGTCGAAAGTAAACATATTATATCGTATGCTGAAATAAAATATTTATTATAAAGGATCAAGAAAAAAAAATAAAGAAAAATAATTTTCGACAGAAGGAATTTCACTTGGCGTGTCGAAAATTTAACGTGTAAGGAAATGTACGAAATTGTAAAATACGAGGTTTTAAATAAAAGGAGGATACCGTTTTGCAAAAAATTGAGGTATTGCTGGCCGATGATAACCGTGAATTTACAAATTTGCTCGCCGAATATATATCCGAACAGGAAGATATGGAAGTAACCGGTATTGCATACAACGGTGAAGAAGTACTGCAACTGCTGGAACAAACTCGGGATGTACCGGATGTATTAATTCTGGATATTATCATGCCTCATCTGGATGGACTCGGAGTGTTGGAGCGTCTGCGCGGCTTGAACCTGTCTCCGCAGCCTAAAGTAATTATGCTCACTGCATTCGGCCAGGAAAACATTACACAGCGTGCTGTGCAACTCGGAGCTTCCTATTACATTCTCAAGCCATTTGACATGGAGGTACTGGCGAATCGTGTACGTCAGCTTGTCGGGACGCAAACGACAATGTCTACAAGCAGCGGTTCTTCTTCTTCCTCCATGTATATCAATAAATCTAATGTTGTACCGATGGGCAAACACAAAAATCTAGATGCCAGTATTACGTCAATCATACATGAAATCGGAGTTCCTGCGCATATTAAAGGATATCAGTATTTGCGTGAAGCCATCACGATGGTATACAACAATATCGAAATCTTGGGTGCCATCACCAAAACATTGTACCCAGCGATTGCCGAAAAATTCAAAACGACGCCGTCCCGCGTCGAACGTGCCATCCGTCACGCGATTGAAGTGGCATGGACACGCGGCAACATCGACAGCATCAGCCACCTGTTTGGTTACACCATCAACATCAGCAAGTCGAAACCGACGAACTCGGAATTCATCGCGATGGTCGCTGACAAGCTGAGAATTGAGCATAAGGTTAGCTGAAAGGATAAGCTGTAAGATTTTTAGGATATTAAGGACTATTACGTTTAGTTGCGGCTATAAAAAATAAGCCGATAATATCGGATAAATAATACAACAAAAACCACTTGTTTATGGGATTTCTACATTCACATAAACAAGTGGTATTTCTTATCGACAAATTTATGCTTTGTATCAGTTCGAAAAATCTTTTCCGCAAGACATCGGCTTCCTTTGTTTGGCGTATGATTTACAAAATCTGGCGAAGGTCAAGCCAAATCAAGTTTATATTTATTTCAAAAAAAGAGAAAATTCTCAACGTAAATTAAATAAAACTGACACCGTAAGATTAACGACGTCAGTTCGAGACATAAATGTTTTACAATGTTTTGAATTGAGATATTAAAATCAGAATTCAATGAGATGTTCTTTTCTTTTTATCCTTGTATCCATGATGTAACAGCAATGGATGATGGCTTTGGTTCAAGATATGTTGCTCCACCCAAAAGCGTATCACCGAAGAGCCCTTTTTGATAAACTTGACCATACGTTGATTTATAAATTGGATAGCCAACTCCTATACCTGTTTTACCTCCGGGGACATTCATAGGAACCATTACGGATGTGGATACGCCAATTTGTTCATTAAGGCTACGACCAAACTCAGCCGCAACAAACTCTTTAACTCCGAGGCTGAGAGAAGTTTGTACCTCTACTGATACACTTTCGTTTGCAGCTATCGAAATTTCTACACCATTGCATGACTGAGTTTTCGGTTTATTGCAAAAGTGTTTACCTCTTGCAATTTCAGTCCAACCATCAACACTTTGGGTTGGACTTTTTACAAGTTTGAAACCCCAAATGTTCTGTGGACTAATAGAGTCATCTTGCTCTTTTACAAGATCTCGAGGGTTATCAGATTCATTGTTTACTATTTGAATCGAAACCAACTTTGCGCTTTCGGAAGGCTTTTCAAGTCCGTATTTCTCAATAAGTTCTTCCTGATTATTTTCTGTAGCGTAAACAGTGGTGTTTTCTTTAATTGGTTCCCCATTTAGGTAAACATAGCCATAGATTTCACCAGAATTTACGGGGATCAACTCTTTTTCGGAAGCACTGGCTAGACTGTAAAAAGTAGCAGATATAGCCAAGACTGAAGAAGCGAGGACCAGAGATAATTTCTTCTTCAATTTTTTAGTCCCCCTTTTAATATTATGTACTAATAATATCCAATTGGAATGGTATATTCAACATATATTTGTAAATATAATTAATCTTTTGGAAGTAAAAAGAGTCAACCTATTAAGTTTCATTAAAATGATTTTTCCACATAATATATTGACTAACGTTAAATTATATAGAAGTGTATAAACTGCTACCCAGCTATTGCCGAAAAAATTCAAAATGATGCAGTTCACATCGAACTTGCGATCCGTCACGCCATTGAACTGGCATGGACTCGAGGGCATCAGTGACAGCATTAGCCACCTGGATGTTTTGCTAAAGCCCAATAAATATCCGAATTTTTAGTGTATTTCTATATTTGATTTAATAGACATTACAAACTAACATTTTGAACAACACGAAAAAGTGTAAATGTGACTTATTACCTAAAAAGTTTACAGATTTAAGCAAAGCATTGGTGTTTTTCGAAAAAATTTACCTGAAGTTAACGCTTTTTTAGGTAAAAAGTGGTACGATGTGACCACGGATAGATCAAAAGTGACATGGTTGATGATATGGCGAGGGGTTGATTTATGTGTTTACTCAAATAGGTGAAATTGCTGAACCGATTCCAGTCGTACTGCCAGAAACCAAGTGTGATGCCTTATATCAACTGTTTAAATCGAATCCAAATCTGGAGGGTGTAGCGGTTGAAGGGAAAAAAGGAATTTCATTGATGATGCGAACACGTTTTTTTCAACAGATCGGCTCACAATATGGTTACAATCTCTACATGGGGCGTCCTGTGAAGCTGCTTATGAACGTAAACGCACTGGTCGTAGATTATTCGGAACAGATTACAGATGTCAGCGTGGCGGCGATGAAGCGTGAAGAAGCGGATCTGTATGATCTAGTTTTGGTAACATCTGGAGATCGATTCCATGGGGCAGTGAGTATTCGGCGATTATTGCTGGCGGTTGCGGATGTTCGAGCGGAAATGGCTATATTTATGAATCCGTTAACAGGGCTTCCCGGCAATCGAATCATAGATGATCGATTAGTTCAGGTGCTTAAACAGGATCAGTTCAGTGTTCTATACATTGATCTGGATCAGTTCAAATCGTATAACGATAGTTATGGTTTCAAATTGGGGGACGAGCTTATCCAAGCAACGGCTACTTTACTCCGTGAGCATTTTGGGGTAGCAGAGGCTTTTCTTGGACATATCGGCGGGGATGATTTTATCGCAATCCTGAACCACCATCAGTATAAGCGGATCTGTGAAGAAGTCATTTCCCAGTTTGAAGAGTTGAAGAAAAATTTCTACAACGAACAGGACTGGAACAATCAGTATGTGATGGGTGAAGGCCGCTCGGGCTTGAATCGACCTATTCCATTAGTGTCCGTATCCATTGCTGTTGTAACCAATCTATATCAACGATATGAAAATATTAATCAAATTATTGATGAAGCTACACGTGTGAAAAAAAGCTGCAAATCCATCAATGGCAGCATCATTTGTTCGAATGACATGGAGGGGGAGGCTGTGCGGGCCTAGTTGTGCCTAAACTTAGATACTACATAAGTTAATGTTAACGGTTTAGAGGAGAATTAATCATATTGAAATTGAAGCTTAAATCCATGCAAATCAAATGAGCCTGAATCACTGTCAATGGTGAATGACAAAAAAACGCCGAGATTTGGAGAATACGTCCCAAAAAACAGCGGTTGTCTAATTAGATGGATCGATCAAAAGAATCACAAGATGTGAAGCAATGAAGGATCGTTAGGTGATATAAAAGGTAATATTAAAACCGTCTCACAATATGTATATTTTCTTTACAGGTCTACATCCGTTTAGGTCTAACCATAATTCACCTTCCTTAGATACGAATGTCCACAGAAGAATAAGCCGAAGCAGCAGATTCACTTGCTTTGTTTGGTACAGAGCTGCTTACGCGTCCCTGTTCTAATATTTCCTCATCGGTTGTACTGCCTTTCGGCTTAGAAACAGCCGATTTTCCTCGGTCAATCTCTTGAGATTCTTCTTTGGTCGAACCTACAGATCGGGGAAGCTGTCCCGAATCGTAACGTCCAGGTTTATGAATTTCGTCTGCCAACTCACCGAGCTTATGATTCGCTTTACCTATGTGGGACTCTAGATCCTGCACCACTTCTCTTTTTTTCTGAAAAACGGTGTGTTCTGCGTTTTCCAGCATCTGCGTTTTGCCAAGATCGCTGTGCGTGTCGTTCTCCAGCACAATCCGGTCAAACCGGGTTTCCCCCTCAATAGTATGAATAGAACTTTGCATTTTGTCCCGCAAACCAATCAGCTTTCCCATCTGATCATACGTCTGACTATGCTTGATAAGATGACTCATTGACGGCGTCTGTTGTTGCTTTTCCGGCTTGGATTGTTGTTGCTTCGTCTGATCCATCTGTTGTAACTTGTTTTTCTCTTCCATCTCTTCTGCTTTGATCTGGGCAATGCGGCTATCA
This sequence comes from Paenibacillus amylolyticus, assembly GCF_003719335.1. Taxonomy (GTDB): domain Bacteria; phylum Bacillota; class Bacilli; order Paenibacillales; family Paenibacillaceae; genus Paenibacillus; species Paenibacillus amylolyticus_D. The sequence continues at coordinate 53,999 of NZ_RIAS01000001.1, read as the reverse complement.
ATCTGTGCAATGGAACTCGTTAAGGATTTTATGCGTTCTGCCTTTGTTTTGGTATCGAGCTCATCATTGGATTTAACAACCTGGATTTGTTCATTGAATTTTACTTTCTGCTGCATCAACCCTTGAATTTCTTTATCTCGATTTGAGGTGGGGCTGGCTGGTGGTGTGAAGCTATTTTTGGTTGCAGGTGAAATTGAATTCATTTTACCTTCTCCCTCTTTAGTATGGTCATGGTCTTTTATACATATATCGGTTGATAAGGGAGAGAAATAAAGGTTCTTTCTGCTCAATAAAAATATACTTTACGTAAAGTATTGCGAACTTCATCCGTATAATTGATAATGGTTATCAATGAGTGTGAGAGAGAGAATTTTTACAGTTATTGTTTCAGGAGAAACGGGGATTGGAGAGAAATGATGAAATTAAACGAACAGATGCAATATTGGAATTATGCGGCCGTGAAGGTGCTGGATATACGCCGTATCGTCTTAAAGAAGGAAATACAACAGGGATCATATACATTGCCTGCTGCTTGTTTTGTATATTCGATTCGAGGGTCGGCCGAACTTCAATTGAACGGACATAAGTATAGATCAGAACCATTTTTTATACTTCATGGAGCCAAAGGATCATTATTGAATATACAGAACCATGAAGATTTCGAATATATTATGTTGTATTACAGAGCATTTCGAGCATTTCCAAATTATCGTAAAAGGTGGTCGCAGGGACAGGCTCTAGGTGCTCCGTTATCCTTACAATATGGATTTACACCGAGTAGTCCACTGAAATTGTTACGATATCTTGATGAGATGGAGAAAGTATGGGCGCAACAATCAAATTTGAACCTGCTTCATACGAAGAGTCTGTTTTATCAATTCATTCATGAACTGATGGTTCAGCTGGCTGCACAAGAGGGCCAAACCGAACTTGTTGATCCGGTGAAACAAACGCTTGAATACATTCATCAGCATTATAGAGAACAGGTTACACTTGATTTTTTAGCTGAACAATTCAATTTTAGCTCCCGTCATCTATCGATGCGATTTAAACGAAAGACGGGGTACAGTCCCATCGATTACTTAATTCAGACGCGAATTGGCAAGGCTCAGGATTTACTTGCTCACTCTGATGCAAAGCTCGGTGATATTGCGGCAGAGGTTGGTTATTCAGATGTGTATTATTTTAGCCGAATTTTCAAGAAACATGTGGGCATGTCTCCAAGATTGTATCAAAAGAAGAAGAAAGGATTGGGCCAAACAGAAGATCGTCCATTGCAAGTATCCGAATCGTCCATTGGCTGGGCATTGAAGTCAAGATATATTGATTATGATAATCATTATCGATATATAAACGGAGGGTCCACAATGAAAAGAAAAAATTCAAGTTCCAGTATGATCATGATTGCAATATTAAGTTTAACGATGCTGCTTACGGCCTGTTCTTCAGGTACCGCCAATACACTTTCAGCAGGAGAAGGAACGGGTGCCAGTTCCACTAGCAGTAGTTCATCAGTAACATCAGAGACGGGGAGTCAAGTTAACAAAGATAATGAAACACGCACGGTCTCAACCATAAAAGGTGATGTTATTGTTCCAGCTAATCCGAAAAGAGTTGTTGTGCTGTATCTCCAAGGTGATGTGGTTGCACTTGGAGTCAAGCCAATCGCTACATCAGATGTATACGACGGAGCTGCTTACAAGAGTGAGCTTGAAGGTGTTAATTCATTGGGTACCTGGTTCGAACCGAACCCTGAAGCGGTCATTGACCTTGATCCAGATCTGATTATTGTTCCGTCGGAAGAAACATATAACACATTGAAAAATATCGCACCTACGGTGTATATTCCCTACGAGAAAATGACAACTGAAGAACGACTTCACAGCATAGCCAGCATTTTTGGCAAAGAGAAGGAAGCTGAAGTCTTGATTGATAACCTTAACAGCAAAGTGGAAGAGAGTAAAAAAACTCTTGCAGACGCAGGTATATTGGATAAAACCATTTCCATAATTGAAGGCGGACTGAAAGGTATGGTCGTTGTGGAGAGCAAGCAATTTGGTCGGGGTTCTCAGGCAGTTTATGAGTATTTGGACATGAAAGCTCCTAAAGTAGTGCAAGACAAAATCGATGTCGTATCAGACGCCGCTGGCTCTACAATCTCGATGGAAGTTCTTCCAGAGTACATAGGTGACTATGTGTTTCGATCTGTGTACGAAGGGGCAGATAATCTAACGGATAATCCGATATGGCGTAACATTAAGGCGGTCAAAGAAGGTCGGTTGATCGAAATTGATTTTGATTTCTTTTATTATTCAGACATCTATTCCATCAATAAACAGCTCGATTTTGTTGTAGATAAACTTTTGTCTGCTCCAAGAGCACACTAAATGAAGAAGAAATCGTGCACATAAAGTTACGCAGGAGGCGAAAATGATATAGGCATTGTAATTTGAACCAATTTCCATTAGACTTAAACGATAATGAGAATCAATATCATATGAACAATTACCATAGTCGAGTGGATGGAGGTCCTGTAGAGATGAATCAAGAGTTGGAGCTTTATGATGTAACAATTATCGGAGGAGGCCCAGCGGGCATGTACTCTGCTTTTTATAGCGGTATGCGTGATATGAAAACGAAATTAATTGAGGCACGCGACAGATTGGGAGGACGAATGCTGTTTTATCCGGAAAAGATGATCTGGGATGTTGGAGGGGTAACACCGATCCTGTGCGAAGATCTGATTAAACAGCTGGAGCAGCAGGCGCGTACATTTGAACCGACACTTGTGTTTGAACAACAGATTGAAGGATTTGAACGTAAACCGGATGGTACCATTCTGCTAACTTCCGCTACAGGTGAGCAACACTGGACCCGTACTGTCATTCTGGCTATAGGATATGGGATATACAAAATGGCGAAACTGGAGCTTGAAGGGGCAGACCGCTATGAAGTATCCAATCTACATTATACGGTGCAAGAGCTCGAGCCTTTCCGCGGTAAACGAGTGTTAATCTCGGGTGGGGGAGACTCCGCTGTGGATTGGGCGAATGAACTAGAGAGCTTGGCTAAGCAGGTAACGGTGGTGCATCGACGTGATCACTTCGGAGGACTGGAACGGAACGTGTCGCGTATGAAAGAATCTTCAGTTGACGTGCGTACACCCTACTCAATTGAGAAGTTACACAGCATAAGTGGTGATATGATCGAACAGGTAACTGTTACACATATGGAAAGCGGAGAGACGGAGATGCTCGAAGTGGATGCGGTGATTGTCAATCATGGCATGAAGAGTGATTTTGGCCCCATTCGTGATTGGGGATTAGACTTGGGTGAATGGCATGTTAGTACAACCGAGAGATTGCAAACGAACATACCTGGCGTTTTTGCCGCGGGTGATTTCGTCGATTATGGAAGCAAGTTGTATCTGATCGCGGGTACATTTACAGATGCAGCTCTGGCCGTTAACAGTGCGAAGCTGTATATGGATCCGGAAGCCGAGAAAGTAGCGTATGTCTCTTCTCATAACAGTCGCTTCAAAGAAAAAAACAAAGCACTTGGTGTTGTGGAGTAGTTAATATTACGTTTAAACAAGATCGGAACTCAAAATAACTTCGGGTATTTCCCGGGGTTATTTTTTTTTGCTTCATATGTGGTATGAAGTAGAGAGAATTGCACAAGATAGAACAGAATTTGAACAGGTTTCGAATTGAAGATCAGCACTAAACCGTCTATAATCAAAATCTACAACAGCTTTGCGCGAATCATAACATATTCCCACATCACGCATGCTAGCCTAGAAACTCAAAACCGGATTACAATTCGACAAGGGTGGAGTGCAACATATGAAAAAAAGTTCATCATCCGGACAACAAAATACTACTTTCATTCAGCGATTGCTTCATCGGGTGAATATGAAACGAGTGAAATGGTCCGAGGTTTATCTTGCTACAGCCGGAGCCCTGCATCGTTTATTGGTCGAGGGCCGCCGTAAACGTGCTGCTGTAAAAAGGCAACAGCAGGACATGCCTCTTAGTGAATTAAAATCGTTGAAGCTTGAGCCAGGGGACATCGTCTATACGCCAAGCTCGGAATCAACCTATTATGCCGGGCATATGGGCATTATTGGTCTGGACGGAAAGGTGTATCATGTGCACCCTTACGGGCCGGTTTTTGCCGATACACTGGACTGGTATCTCACTCGCTTTTATGAAGGAGATCGCTTCATTGTGTTCCGTTCCAAGCTCCGTCAGGTGGGTACTCGGGCAGCAGAATGGGTTCAAGAGCATTATGAGCAGGTGAAGTTCTACCGCTTGCAAACGAACCTTCTAAGTATCGAGCGAAATTATTGTTCCAAATTCATATATCAGGCATATAAGTTTACATCCGGACTGGATCTGTGGGGACGAAAGTTCGCTAAACTGAAACAGGGATTCATCTATCCTTTTCGGATTGAACGTTCATCCGATCTGGACGTACTGGGCACATATTATAAATGAAATGATGAATGAAAAAACCGATTAGTCAGCTGTTTCTCGAGTGCAGAGAAGACAGGTGTCTGCGGTTTTTTTTAATATGTACTGAGATTAAAACAGGAAAAACACTCGAAACGTCGAATAAAATATGAGATCGGCACGCACAACTTGGAATCGTATACATAACAGGTGGCGCGATTTTGCAGGCCAAGGAAAAACGACGATAGGGCAAGCGCATAAGAAAGAGTGAGCGAATATGAATTGGCTGGGCTTTTTACGAAGATTTCGGCGGCAGCAAAACGTAGTGAAGCTATCGGACTACACTCCAAAAAAGGAAAGGAGGAACTACTGTTCCATTTGCAGGAAACCTGTGAAAAGGGTTGTGTATTACGCCGCTCCACAGGGAAATGTTACAGGTGTATGCAGTTCTTGTAAGACATTAGCAGATGAGAGAGGTATGTATCCCATTTAATAAGAAGAAATGCGCTCAGGAAACAATATTTTTTTGATTTATGCGCGTTTTTGTAGTACATTAGCAAATGTATTCGAAGGAGGATTCTAATGTACTCAGGAAGACAAGACGATACTTTATACATCATGACCTACACCTTAAATAGCGGTATCAAGGGTACGGTTCCACTGTCTAATAAGCAGATTGTTGAATGGCTCGATTGTTATAGAAATGAGAGACGCTTCGTGACGGAGATCGGCAAAGAGTTTTTTGGATTAAATGCAGGTTTGGTCGCAGACTTTAAGGTTCAAAATCATCTATCCGATTATCAGCAGACGATCATGCCAACGCAACAGCAGGATAACCTGGAACGTCTGTCCAGTGCTTATAAATCCACCGAGCTATTAATGAAGATTGATTGTAAATGCGGTACGGCCTATGTCACGGAATCTCCTTATAAGCGGACCAAATGGTATTGCACAAAATGTAAAGAGATTGTATTCCTGGATGCCAAAAAAGGAATGGTAGAAACGTCACGTGGCGACGCATATTACATGACCAACAAATATTTTGTTTCCCGTGATTAGCGGGAAGTGATTTGGAGAGCATCGCATACAGCGGTGCTTTTTTGTGCCTGTCCCTTTGCTGGTAATAAAAAAAAGCCCAATTGGGCTTCGGTGTTTATTGTGTCTTAGGACGGGCATTCCACTTTGTGAGGAGGAATAAAGCAGCAGCGACAGCGGGGCTCATAAGCCTCCGAATCGCCAATCATGACAACTGGACCCAAAGTGACGGGTTCTCCGTTGACAATGCGCTGTGTAAAGGCAGCATCCGGGCTGCCACATACTGCGCAGAATGCAGAAAGTTTCTCAATATCATCAGCCATGGCAAGCAGGCCGCCGATATATCCGAATTCTTTTCCGCGATAATCCATGTTCAGTCCGTCCACAATCACATGTTTGCCACAGTAGGCCAGTTCGGAAACGAGTTCCATGATCGCACTGCTGAAAAACTGAACTTCATCAAAGGCAACAACATCAGCATCTATGGTTTGATTCAGAATAGTCTCTACAGATTCCGGCGTTAATTGCCGGGGAATGGAATGGGCGGGAAGTCTGTAGCCGATCCGGCTTACAATCTCGTCCTGAGCAAAACGATCATCTTCGGCTGGTTTGTAGGCAACGACCTTTTTACGGCCAAATTGAATAAGTTTCTGACAACGGCGAATAAGTTCACCAGATTTTTCACTAAACATGGGTCCAGTAATTACGGTAATACGTCCAGTTTGCACGGTGCTGCTACCCCTCTCGCATACGGAATTCAAAAAAAGCGACCATTACAGATTACCACATCTTCTTTGGAAAGAGCCAGAACTAATATGAATCGGTTTGTGTTACTATATGGATGGTTACGATGTTGGTTCCGAAAGCCGGAGCCACTGGATTCATCTGAAAAGAGGTGTTACCCATGAACGAAGCATTAACTTTACTGAAGCAGCGTTATGAGGAGCTGAATAAACAAGGCAAGCTGGATGAAGCTGCGCAGGCATTATTTACAGAACTACTGACAGAAGCAGAACGGTTGCAGGCCAGTAATCTGGCGCTACGCAGAACGATTCTGAAGTCCTCTTCGAAAGAGTCACGCATGTCGACTAAACTTCGAGATGCCTTGTATGAATGAAACTAACAATTGAAAGTGATAACTACTCGACATCTTCTTCTGTCTTCATTCTGCGGGGGAATAGAATGCCAGCTGTTATTCTGGCAATCATGGCAAAGGTAAGGCCAATACCTGCAAACATGTAAATTACGGTAAACGCCTTGCCAAATCCGGTCGAAGGCTCGAAATGGGGATGTCCTACCGTCGTTAGAGTAACTGCACAGAAATACAGGGCGTCAATCCAGTGGAGACCTTCCACACGTGTATAAAACAGCGTACCCGAGAGTAAGGTAGCAGCTGTCAAAACGAATAAAGCCAAAAATTTCGGGTCCTTGAATGCATGGAAAATGCCTTTAAGCAGACGCTTTAATGTCAGTAAAAAGGATACCATATGAATCCATCCTGTCTGTATGAAGTGTGTGGAAAAAACAAAAAAGCCCGGAATTATGAACTGCTTCCGGGTGTTTCAACCTGTTCGGACTGTTTTTTGGAGCGAAAACGTGGTCCTACATAATTACGCTTGCGGTCACGGAACAGAATCCAGCCCCCCAGAAAACTCATACCTGCGGCAAAAAGTACAAGTCCGCCCAGGAAGGAGAGCCACTGAAAGCCGGGGGCGATCATGTCGTTTCCATGTTCGGCGTAATATAGAAACAGGGCATCTTTCATCATAAGAAAACCCTTCATGGCCATTAAGCCGGGGATAACGAGTACAATTATCGCGAGGAATCTCGCAAAGACTATTTTTGTATTCATGAGCATTATACCCTTTCTGCCAAAGTAGACATAAAATAAAGGTTACGCTTACAGGGAATCCCTGCTTATATCATAGCTTGGAATGTACAGACTGTCCATGCGAGAATGGTCAAACTTTGAGTTGACCGCTCAAGGAGAGTACAATGGCATATAGAGGGTAGGAAGTAAATTAGGTACCATCGGTCATTTTATTATTATTTATATTCAAAAAATGAGTATATAGAGGAGAATATAGAGATGCCAATACCATGTGATGTTGCTGTACTAGGTGGAGGAACGGGTGGATATGTTGCGGCGATCCGTGCTGCCCAGCTAGGCAAAAAGGTCGTTATTATTGAAAAGGACAAGCTCGGTGGAACTTGCCTGCATCGTGGCTGTATTCCAAGCAAGGCGCTATTGAAAAGTGCCGAGATGTATGCTGAAATTCAGGATAGCGAGAGCTACGGCATCGAGACAACAGGAGCAACGCTTGTGTTCCCGAAGGTTCAGGCGCGTAAAGATGCGATTGTGGAGCAACTTCATCAGGGCGTTCAATATTTGATGAAAAAAAATAAAATTGAAGTTGTGCACGCCAAAGGACGTGTGATTGGGCCATCGATCTTCTCACCACAGAGCGGAGCTGTAGCGGTGGAGTTTGAGGACGGCGAGATGGACACAGTCGTTCCAACGAACCTCATTATTGCTACGGGCTCGCGTCCGCGTGTACTGCCGGGTCTTGAACCGGATGGAAGATATATCATGAGCAGTGATGAAGCGCTTCGCATGGACGAGCTGCCAGCTTCAATCCTCATTGTAGGCGGTGGTGTCATCGGTCTGGAATGGGCCTCTATGCTGAATGATTTTGGCGTGAGTGTGACGGTGATTGAGACAGCGGCTCATGTGCTTCCTGCGGAAGATGAAGATATAGCGAAAGAAATGCAGCGTTTACTAGGCAAACGGGGCGTACGTTTCTTGACTGGTGCTAAACTGATGACGGATAGCTACCGCGCCGAAGATCAGAACGTGAACATTGATGTGCAACTTGCGGGAGATAAGGTAGAAACGCTGACGGCTGAGAAAATGCTCGTGTCTGTTGGGCGTCAAGCTAACGTTGAAAATATCGGACTTGAGAACACGGATATCAAAGTAGAACGCGGTTTTATTGCCGTTAACCCATATTTGCAGACTGGAGAAGGCCATATCTATGCGATTGGTGACTGCATCGGCGGGTTACAGCTGGCCCATGCCGCAAGTCACGAAGGCATACTCGCAGTCAATCATCTTGCTGGTGAGAGCGTGCATCCGGTTGAAGCACATCGCATTCCGCGCTGCGTGTATACACGCCCAGAAGCTGCCAGCATTGGCTTCACTGAGAAGGAAGCTAAAGAACGCGGACACGAGATCAAAACCGGCAAGTTCCCATTCCAGGCGATCGGCAAGTCCTTGATTCACGGAAGTCGCGATGGATTCGTGAAGGTCATTGCAGATGCCCAAACGAATGATATTCTGGGGGTACATATGATAGGCACCCATGTTACGGAACTGATTGCAGAAGCTTCATTGGCACAGATGCTGGATGCAACGCCATGGGAAGTCGGACAGACCATACATCCGCATCCTTCATTGTCAGAAATCATGGGCGAAGCGATGTTAGCCGTGGACGGGAAAGCGATTGGAATGTAAGTCAGACACCCCCTAGTGAGAAAGGTACTTTCCTTTTTTGGGCAAAAGGGATTATAATAAGGTTAAGCCAAGTCTTAGTACCAGGTTATAAGAGCGGGTAGTAGGACTTGCAAAAGGCTTTGATTAAAAGGAGGTACCTCATATGAGTTCACAAGGTACTGCAGATGCGGTTCATCGACATCAACAACTGGGACTTACCGATGGAGAAGTTTTAGATATGTACAAATACATGCTGCTTGCACGCAAGTTTGATGAACGTTGCTTGCTCTTGCAGCGGGCTGGCAAAATTAACTTTCACGTATCCGGTGTAGGCCAAGAGGCAGCGCAAGTCGGAGCGGCTTTTGGTTTGGATCGTAATCACGATTACTATTTGCCTTACTATCGCGATTATGGTTTTGTTCTTGCCGTAGGCATGACGCCGCGTGAATTGATGTTGTCTGCCTTTGCGAAGGCGGAAGATCCAAACAGTGGCGGCCGGCAAATGCCAGGTCACTTTGGTCACAAGAAACTGCGTATCGTTACTGGGTCCAGTCCAGTGACTACGCAGGTTCCTCATGCGGTTGGCTTTGCTCTTGCTGCCAAAATGCAGAAGAAAGAGTTTGTTTCTTTTGTTACATTTGGGGAAGGTTCAAGCAATCAGGGGGATTTCCACGAAGGCGCAAACTTTGCGGGGGTGCATAAGCTTCCTGTGATCATTATGTGTGAGAACAATCAATATGCAATCTCGGTTCCAATTCACAAACAGCTTAGCGGCAAAATCTCTGATCGTGCACTGGGGTATGGTTTCCCGGGACTTCGTGTAGATGGCAATGATGCACTCGAAGTATACGCGGCTGTGAAGGAAGCGCGCCAGCGTGCTATCGCCGGTGAAGGTCCGACACTGATTGAAGCGATGATGTATCGTTTGTCTCCACACTCGACTTCGGATAATGATTTGGCCTACCGAACCAAGGAAGAAGTTGAGGAGAACTGGAAGAAAGACGGCGTACTTCGGATGAAAAATTATTTGATTGAATGCGGCATCTGGGATGAAGCCCGGGATGCGGATCTGGCTTCCCAGCTTGCGCTCGAAATGAAAGAAGCAACTGAATATGCAGACAATGCGCCATATCCTAAACCTGAGGACACGCTGACGCATGTCTATGCAGACAGCGAAGAAGGGGGACGGTAATCATGGCTATGATGGAATATATTGATGCAATCCGTCTCGCAATGAAAGAAGAGATGGAACGGGACGAGAATGTTTTTGTTCTTGGCGAGGATGTCGGTGTAAAAGGTGGCGTGTTCACCACAACCAAAGGGTTGCAGGATCAATTCGGCGAGATGCGTGTCATGGATACGCCATTGTCTGAATCTGCGATTGCCGGTGTGGCGATCGGTGCGGCAATGTACGGCATGAAGCCGATTGCGGAAATGCAATATTCGGACTTTATGCTGCCAGCAACAAATCAGATTATTAGTGAGGCGGCCAAAATCCGTTATCGGTCTAACAATGATTGGAGCTGTCCAATCGTAATTCGAGCGCCAATCGGCGGCGGGATCTTCGGCGGCTTGTACCACTCTCAATGTCCGGAATCCATTTTCTTTGGAACGCCGGGACTCAAAATCATCGCTCCTTACTCGGCGTATGACGCCAAAGGATTGCTTAAAGCGGCAGTCCGTGACCCTGACCCGGTACTCTTTTTCGAAAATAAAAAATGTTACAAGTTGATCAAGGAAGATGTGCCTGAGGATGATTACATCGTTCCAATCGGTAAGGCCAATGTCCTTCGTGAAGGTGCTGATATTACGGTCATCGGATACAGTCAGCCACTGCATTTTGTCATGCAGGCCGCAGAGGAATTGGAACGGGAAGAGGGCATTACGGCACACGTACTGGACCTGCGTACACTGCAACCGCTCGACCGTGAAGCCATTATCGCTTCCGCCCGGTTGACAGGCAAGGTGCTGATCGTACACGAAGATAACAAAACAGGTGGTGTAGGCGCAGAAGTTGCGGCAATCATCAGTGAGGAATGTTTGTTTGATCTGGATGCGCCTATTCAGCGTTTGTGTGGTCCAGATGTACCAGCTATGCCAATCAGTCCTACGTTGGAGAAATTTTATATGCTGAGCAAGGATAAAGCCAAAACAGCCATGCGCGAACTTGCAGCGTATTGATCAATAAAGATAGAACAAAGTTTGGAGTGATAAATCAATGGCTGAACGTATGAAATGGATCGAGGTCATTATGCCGCAGCTCGCAGAATCCCTGGTCTCGGCTACCATAGGCAAATGGTTGAAAAAACCGGGTGACCGTGTGGAACAGTACGAGCCGATCTGTGAAGTCATTACGGATAAAGTGAATGCCGAGATACCGTCTACGGTGGATGGCATTATGGGTGATCTATTGGTGGAAGAAGGAACGACCATTGCGGTAGGTGAGGCCATCTGCCGTATGCAAGTCGTTGCTACTGATGAAGATACGGCGGAACAAGTTACACCTGTTGCGGGCGAGCAACAACCATCGCAGCAAGCTCAGGTTCAGCGTAATGCAGGTCAATCTCCTGCTACGGGCACAAACGCAGCTGCGTTTGATCCGAATCAGCCGATGCGCCATCGTTATTCTCCTGCGGTGCAATCCCTGGCAGCAGAGCATGGGTTGAATCTGCAACATGTTCAGGGAACAGGCGCCGGCGGCCGGATTACACGTAAAGACGTGCTTTCTTATGTTGCACAGGGCGGACAGGCAAACACAGTACAAGCACCCGTTCAAACATCTAACATTGCTGCACAGGCTTCATCGTCTTCCCCGTTTAGCGGAATCAGAGATGCTGGTGCAACTACGTCATCAATAGCTGCGAACGGCGTAGCAGGACAGACACTTCCTGCATCCGATGCGGGCGTTCCTGTGCGTCATTCGGGAATCCATCTGACCGAAAGTCCGAAAATTCCACAGATTGAAGTGGAAGGCGGCGGACAAGGAAGATCAGAATATTTTATCGATGTTACCCCAGTGCGTAATGCCATAGCGCGTAATATGCGTCAAAGTGTATCTGAAATTCCTCATGCGTGGACAATGATTGAGGTGGATGTAACCAACCTCGTCATGTTGCGCAACAAATTGAAGGATGAGTTCAAACGGAAAGAGGGCATTAACCTGACCTATCTTTCATTCATGATGAAGGGAGTCGTCAATGCGATTAAAGATTACCCGATCATGAACTCGGTATGGGCAGTTGATAAAATTATTGTCAAGCGGGATATTAACCTGTCCATGGCTGTAGGTACAGAGGATTCGGTGCTTACACCTGTCATCAAACAGGCAGATCAGCGCAATATCGCAGGTCTTGCTCGTGAGATTGATGACCTGGCTCGTAAAACCCGTGAAGGCACGCTGAAGCTGGATCACATGCAGGGTGGTACATTTACGGTGAACAATACAGGTTCATTCGGTTCGATCCTGTCCCAGCCGATTATCAATTACCCACAGGCGGCTATCCTTACGTTTGAGTCCATAGTGAAAAAACCGGTTGTCATTAACGATATGATCGCGGTGCGGTCCATGGCTAACCTGTGTCTTTCCCTGGATCATCGGATTCTGGATGGCGTCATCTGTGGCCGCTTCTTGCAACGTGTCAAGGAAAATCTGGAAGGGTACAATATGGAAACGAAAGTGTATTAAGTTTATGATATAAAATGACGGGAAAGTGTATGTGCCTCGGGCCGTGCACTTTTCTGGCTGTCTAGAGACAGACATATTTTCATATATTAAACCATGGGCAGAAGGATGTGGGAAAGTATGGGCAAACCGCTGAATGTGGCATACATACCTATGCTTGATTATGAAGCGGCATGGAATCTTCAGAAATCAATTGTGCAACAATTGGACGAAGGTGAAGGTCCTGAACAGATGTTGCTTTTACAGCATCCACCAACCTATACGATTGGATCACAGAATCATCCGGAGCATCTGCTTTGGAGTGAGGAAGAGTTGAAAGCTCAAGGGATATCCTTGTTTCAAATTGATCGCGGCGGTGATATTACTTATCATGGGCCGGGTCAATTGGTAGGTTACCCTTTGTTAGTGCTTGGTCGGGATGAGGAATTGGATTTGCATGGTTACTTGCGTAAGCTGGAGCAGGTGATGATCGATTATCTCGCTGACCAGGACGTTGTATCCGGCCGTAAAGAGGGATATACAGGCGTATGGATCGGTGACCTGAAGATTGCTGCCATCGGCATCAAGTTTAACCGGTGCAAGCATCGACGTGGATTTGTGACGAGTCACGGGTTTGCTTTTAACATTACCTCAGGTATTCAACATGCCGGGTTTCAGGGCATTATTCCATGCGGAATTGAACAGTATGGTGTGACTTCTTTGGAGGATATCACGGGGAAGTCATACACGATTGAGCAGGTAGCCCGGGATATTGTGCCTTATTTTCAGCGTATATTCCCATATGACCTGATATGGAGTACAGAAGAAGAAGCCCTCCAGCGTCTGTAGACAGCGCGTTAGAAGAGCTTCAGATCGTAGTGACTATCCAAACAGCAACGGTTCCAGCGCAATGAAAAGAGTGGAGCCAACCATGGCTGCCAGCATGAGATAGATCACAATTTTGAACCATTTCTTATTTTGCATGAAGAGAGAACTCCTTTCAGAACTTTTGAACAAGCCATAGTACCTGTATTGTACCGTATCTACGATAGGGAGGAAAGTCTAATGATTAATGAACAGCGTGTGATTCAGCAATTTATGGATCTAGTGCAGATTGATAGCGAAACAAAAAATGAACAGAACATATCCAAGGTGTTAAAAGAACAATTCGCAAATCTTGGCCTTAACGTCTATGAGGACAATACGATGAACCAGACAGGGCATGGTGCGGGAAATCTGGTTGTTACACTGGAAGCTGCAGGTGTGGAAGGTGTAGAGCCGATGCTCTTCACATGTCACATGGACACCGTAACCCCCGGACAGGGAATCAAACCGGAGCTTGGCGAGGACGGATGGATTCGCAGTGATGGCACAACAATTCTGGGAGCGGATGACAAGGCGGGCATTGCGGCTCTGTTTGAAGCTATTCGTGTCATTCAGGAGAACAACATTCCGCATGGCAAAATTCAGTTTGTGATTACGGTCGGGGAAGAGTCCGGTCTTGTCGGTGCACGAGCAATGAATCCGAAAGATATCGATGCTGCCTTTGGTTATGCGCTGGATTCTAACGGAGCGGTGGGTACGATCTGCGTGGCTGCTCCAGCAAGAGCGGAGATTGAGATGAAAATCTATGGCAAGTCGGCACATGCCGGTGTGAATCCGGAAGATGGAATCAGTGCCATTCAGGTTGCAGCCAAAGCGATTGCAGCGATGAAGCTTGGACGCATTGACGACGAAACGACAGCGAATATTGGCAAATTCCAAGGCGGCTCTGCATTGAACGTCGTATGTGATTTTGTTCAGATCGATGCGGAGGCCCGCAGTATTGTGCAGGAGAAAATTGAACAGCAAATTGCCCAAATGCGTGAAGCTTTGGAGACGACATGTCGCAAATATGGTGCAACCGCAGAGTTCCGCAGTGAGATTAAATATCCTGCATTCGGATTCCATGACGACCATGAGGTAGTGCAACTTGCCCAGCGGGCGATTCAAAGCCTGGGTTTGGAAACAAGCACGTTTGCTTCTGGTGGCGGCAGTGATGCGAACATTTTTAACGGCTTCGGCATTCCAACGGTGAATCTGGCTGTGGGGTATGAAGATATTCACACGACCAAAGAACGCATTCGCGCTGCAGACATTGTGAAACTTTCCCAAGTCGTTATCGCGATTGTGCAGGAAACGGCAAAAGGAAAGTAAGCGATCGAAATAAAAGATACTCTATGGGATGATAGAACCGTAGCGTTCTCTGATTCGGTGCAGACCGGGTTCGGACTTTTTGAACAATGTTAAACCTTCTAGCCTTTGCGTCCGGCTAGCATGTCGACTAGTTTGGTTTCGGAGCCCCATTCACGCATCCACTGTCTAAGGATAAGCTGTACTTGTCTGGCTTGTCCGACCACATGTGCCGATTGCGGTGTGAGATAACTTTTCATTTGGTGAGTCCCCCTTGGTTCTCGATGTACGTATTAGACTTGTACACACGATAAAATTCGTATAGGCTCACCATATGCCTGAAATCGCCATTTTATACATCTCAGTTCAATTGAACGAATTTTTTACACATCAACGGAGAGGACAGAAAAAAACTGGAAAAGCGAAGCGGTCGCCTTTATCACCGGATTTTCTACCTTTGCAACAAGAGAATCAAAAAATCTGGGGATAACAGCGATTGGAAGGTTCTTCTGTCATCGAAGTGTCCGTGTAAATTAGCTCAGTTCAATTGAACTCAACACAAATGAAACGGAGCTGAAGTCCACATGAAATCAAAAACAACAGCTGCATCCATCTATGCACAGCAGCCTGCGAATCCTAAGCTTGATGAAGTGACGGTATCCACCAAGCCCATTTTTGAGGGCAAAGTGATCTCACTTCAGGTAGACACAGTGAAGCTGCCAAACGGGCAGACGGCGACCCGAGAGATTATCAAACACCCAGGAGCGGTAGCGGTACTGGCATTAAGGGGAGATCGCATGCTGGTCGTGGATCAATACCGTCAGGCGATGGGGCGTACCGAAGTGGAAATTCCTGCGGGCAAGCTTGATCCGGGTGAAGAGCCGGAGGTGGCAGCAGCGCGTGAATTGAAGGAAGAAACGGGATATGAAGCCAAGTCGCTCCGTCATCTGCGGTCTTTCTACACCTCACCAGGCTTCGCGGACGAGATCATTCACCTGTATATCGCCGAAGAGCTGGAAGCTGGAGAGATGGCCCTGGACGAAGACGAGTTTCTTGAAGTATCGGAGATTACGCTGGAGGAAGCGTACAAGCTGATGGACGAAAATCGGATCAGTGATGCTAAAACGATGATGGCTGTGTATGCGTGGGATATTTACAAAACGACAGGACGGTTTTAATCATGCAAAATCAAAAGGGAAGGCAGCCGCTGTGGGAGCCGTGTTATGCGGATCTGCATATCCACATCGGACGCACGTCCCGTGGTGAGGCGGTTAAAATCAGCGGCAGCCGCGACTTAACTTTTGAGAATATAGCCCGGGAGGCTTCCACTCGTAAAGGCATTCATTTGCTTGGGGTCATTGATTGCCATTCTCCGGTTGTACAGAGGGATATCGAGGAGCTGCTGGAGAACGGTACGATGTCTGAGGTTGAGGGCGGCGGTATTGCGTATCAGGACACAACCATTCTGCTCGGAACCGAAATCGAACTGCGCGAACCTGAGATGCGTGAGTTCCACATGCTCGCCTACTTTCGGGATCTGGATACAATGAAGTCTTTTACAACCTGGATGAAACGTTATATGAAAAATGTAAATCTCAGCTCCCAGCGGGTATACGTACCTGCTCTTGAGATGCAAGCGGAGATCAAGGCACGCGGCGGGCTTATTGTACCCGCTCACGTGTTTACACCGCATAAGGGCATCTATGGTAGCACAGCGCCACGTATGGCGGATGTGCTGGACACGAGCCTAGTGGATGCTGTCGAGCTAGGGTTAAGCTCGGATTCCTCTATGGCGAGTTACATTCGGGAACTGGATCAGGTTTCGTTCTTAACGAACTCGGATGCGCATTCGCTAGGTAAAATCGGTCGGGAATACAATGAGTTGCAGATTGCATCTCCTTCGTTTGACGAATTCCGTATGGCCTTGCTCGGGGAAGAGGGAAGAAGGATTGCAGCCAATTATGGTTTGAATCCAAGACTCGGTAAGTATCACCGCACCTATTGTGCAGCATGTGGCAGCGTTATGGATGAGAAGGATCTATCCGCTGAACGTTGTGCTCTTTGTGGTAGCCCAAAGCTTGTTCAAGGGGTGCTGGATCGTATTCTGGCTATTGCTGACCGTGAGCAACCGAAGCTTCCAGCAGACAGGCCACCATACTATTATCAGGTTCCGCTTGAGTTCATTCCAGGCCTTGGCAAAGCCAAGCTGCGTCAACTGCTGGATCGTTTTGGAACAGAGATGGCTGTCTTGCATCGTACTGATGAAGCACAACTAGCGGAGGTGGTTGGTCCGGCGCTCGCTGAATTGATCGTAGCGGCTCGTAATGGTCAACTGACATTGTCCTCTGGCGGTGGGGGCACATATGGCAAGGTCGCAGCCAAAGTGCAGATATCTCAGAAAATGTAGAACGAGTATGATGAGTAGAGCAGGTTGTTATAATTCGGACAAGAAGTCATACAGGCGAGCCCAGGTTCATAAGCTGAATTATAAGGAGATTTGAGTCTAACGTTTGATATATCTCCTTGCAGCAGGATAACCGGAAAGGGGACTCGTACCTGTATGCGTTCTTCTTATTTTACCTTCAAAGGGCAAACCTCGTTATATGTATTCGTCGCTGTCTTGTTTCTGGTCGGTGTCATCTTTGGCGCATTGATGGTCAACGCTCTTTCCTTGGAACAGCGCCAGGATCTCGAAGCCTATTTGGGCAATTTTTTCATGACGGTGCAACATAGTTCGCAAGGGACAGAGCACACCGGTTATTGGGATATTGCCATGCTTCATCTAAAATGGGTCGGGTTAATCTTTATTCTCGGCTTGTCTGTTGTAGGTTTGCCAGGCATACTGGTTCTGGATTTTTTAAAAGGGGTACTGATCGGTTTTACCGTAGGTTATCTCGTCGGACAGTACTCGTGGAAAGGGCTGCTGTTTGCACTTGTATCCGTAGCGCCGCATAATCTGTTCGTCATTCCAATCCTGCTGATCTGCAGTGTGGCTGCAATGACGTTCTCGTTATATATCATACGCAATCGCGTTTTGATGCACCGTGCACCAGGCCGTCAAAGACCGTTTGCATCCTATGTTATTTTGACCGTAGTTATGGCGGTACTGCTGCTGGGGGTGGCCTCTTTTGAAACGTGGATTACCCCCGCAATGATGCGCTGGGTCACGCCGATGTTGCTTCCTGTCTAGCTTGTACTGCATGTCCTAAAATGTTGACTTTGATATTGAACTCCCCCTATAATGAAAAGAGTGGGTTAAGTTGCAGTGTGCAGTGATTTCCTAGGGGGAGGGAGAAAATGGAAGCACGGATTGATAAAATTAAGCAGCAACTACAGTCCCAAGGTTATAAATTAACGCCCCAGCGGGAAGCCACCGTAAGAGTACTTTTAGAGAATGAAGAAGATCATCTGAGTGCAGAGGATGTATTCATGCTCGTTAAAGAAAAGGCTCCCGAAATCGGTCTGGCAACCGTGTACCGTACCCTCGAACTATTGAGTGAGCTGCATGTTGTAGAGAAAATCAACTTCGGCGACGGTGTAGCGCGTTATGATCTGCGCGGAGATACATCCAAGCATCACCATCATCACTTAATTTGCGTGCAATGCGGAAGTATGGATGAAATACGTGAGGACTGGCTTGGACCGCTTGAAGAACGACTGGAGCGGGAATTTAACTTTTCGGTCGTAGATCACCGACTGGACTTTCATGGAATTTGTTATCGTTGCAAAGCTAAAAATGAACAAAAGCCCAAAGATGAAGAATAACATAGCCTATCTTCAAGCTCTCACCGGCGGTTTTGACGGGGGAGCTTTTTTGGTCACGAACCTGGCTTATGGTTCACTCGTCAAGGCATATTCCCGGACATTGGGACATACCCTGTTTCAAGAACGATACTGGACTTGAAATATGGGAGGGGACAGTTCCAATGATTATATCTGTGCGGAGAGGGCTCCGTTTTATACGATTTATTGTGTTTTTTGCTGCGCTGGTGTATCTGTTTTACCATGTACTCGATCTGTTTAACGGCTGGATTTCACCTGTGGATCAGTATCAGATGCCAACGGGCAATGCGGTTAAGGTATTTCAGGAAACGGATTGGCCAGGCACGGGAGAAGCGCGTCCTACGATGGCGGAGCGGCTTCGTCTCTTCTATTGGTACGGTGAGTAGCTGCAGGCGTGAGTGGTTCGGTCCATCAGGGATGCAAATACGGAAAGCAGCCTGCCGTTTGGCATTGCTGTCAGATGAGGAGTGTTGTACATGAATCAGACCATACACGCCTATGCTTTATACCTGGAAGAAGATAAAGGAATGTCTAGTAGCACACTGGAATCCTATCTTCGAGATGTGGACAAGTTCGTTGAATTTGTAAGAAAGGAATATGGAATTCGTGAAGCGAGTGAGGTTAGACGAACACATGTTGTGTTATTTGCAGGCCAGCTCAAACAGGACGGCCGTGCGAATGCAACGATTGCTCGCAGTATCGTATCCTTGCGATCCTATTTCCATTTTCTGATGCGGCGCGGCGAGATTGTACAGGACCCTACGTTTGATGTGGAAGCACCCAAAGCCGACAAGACACCTCCACAAGTTCTTACGATTCCGGAGATCGAACTGCTTCTTGCCTCTCCTGACGTCAGTTCCCCGCAAGGCGTTCGAGATCGAGCCATGCTGGAGTTGTTATATGCTACGGGCATCCGGGTGTCGGAACTGATTGCGCTGGATGTACGGGATGTGCAGCCTGCTATGCGATTCATTCGTTGCGGCGGAGCGGGGAAAGAGCGCATTCTTCCGATTGGTGCACCGGCTGCTCACTGGACGAGCGTATATATAGACGAGTTCCGTGAACAATTGCTTAAAGCAGGAACGGACGAGCAGGCATTATTTGTGAATGTATCCGGCAGACGTTTGACCCGGCAGGGATTCTGGAAGTTGCTGAAAAAATCTGCTGTGGACGCGGGTATCTCGGGTGAAATTACACCGCATACGCTGCGCCATTCATTTGCGGCTCACCTCATTGCGAGCGGAGCTGACACTCGTGCGGTGCAGGACATGCTTGGTCATGTCGAACAGCCTGGACAGCAATACAGTCAGCATGGGCGCAAGACGATGAAAGAAATTTATGAGACCCATCATCCGCGTGCAAAATAAGGCTTAGCGCATGGTTTGAAGCATGAAAAAGAATGCTTTAGCGTTTTAAGTTAACTTATATTTCAAATCAACCAACGCCGTTCTTTCTACATATGCGGGTTGCATGTTAAATTTCTGATTTTTTACGCCAACACAGGTGTAGGCATGACAACCCTGCTACATCATAAACGGTTCGTTACTACTCAAGGAGGAACAACATCTCATGACAACACTAAACCAACAGATGATTGCAGAGGCAGCATCTTATATTCAAAGCAAAAGCTCCATCAAGCCGGAGGTCGGTTTGATTCTCGGGTCAGGTCTCGGCGTTCTGGCTGAACTAATTGAAGATGGCGTCAACATTGCGTATCAGGATATTCCACATTTCCCGGTGTCCACTGTAGAAGGACATGAAGGCGAACTGTTGCTTGGCACGATCCAAGGTCGTCCGGTTGTAATGATGAAAGGCCGCTTTCATATGTACGAAGGATACGGCCCAGAATTGACGGCATTCCCGGTACGTGTCATGAAAGCGCTGGGCGTAAGCAGTCTGCTAGTAACGAATGCAGCGGGCGGCGTAAATACTTCTTATCAAGCGGGCGACTTGATGCTTATCTCTGATCATTTGAATATGACAGGCAAAAACCCGTTAATTGGTCCGAATGATGCCGCGCTTGGCGTACGCTTCCCCGATTTATCCGAAGCCTACAGCCGTCGTCTTCGTGCACTTGCCAAGGATACGGCAGCAACTCAAGGTTTTAATGTGCAAGAAGGTGTGTATGCAGGTCTGCTTGGCCCTAACTACGAAACTCCAGCAGAGATCAGAATGCTTCGTACTCTCGGTGCCGATGCAGTAGGGATGTCCACCGTTTCTGAAGTGATCGTAGCTCGCCATGCGGGCATTGAAGTGCTCGGCATTTCTTGCATCAGTAACATGGCAGCGGGTATCTTGGATCAGCCTTTGTCTCATGACGAGGTAATGGAAACGACGGAGCGTGTACGAGAAGCTTTCTTGGCGCTCGTGCTGGCGGTCATTCCTAAGATGTAATGAGGAACTGAAGATTGAACAGTTCCAAATCTTTAGTTTGACGGATTGAATAAGGAACAATTCATTGAATGATGTTTGCTCAATGGGTTGTTTCTTTTTTTATAAAATGAAATATGAGAATGATTATATGCATTTACATGGAAAGCAATGATCTAATGCTTGGCTCAATGTCAAATGGTTCTGTCGTTGTCTCAAATCTTCCTCGCACCTGACCGTTCTGATCGATCAAAAATTTAGTGAAGTTCCACTTGATCCCATCACCCTTGTAGATATAAGGGAATTTTTCTTTTAGAAAATGGTCCATCCATTCCCCGCTAGCCGTTTCAGTGTCAAAGCCTAGAAACGGTGCTTGATTGGTTAAAAACCGAAAGATAGGATGAGCGTGTAGCCCCCTGACTTCAATTTTTTCAAATAACGGGAACGTTAGCTTCATTTGATTTTCACAATGAGTTTTCACTTCCGAATTGTCCCCTGGTTCCTTCTCGTTAAACTGGTTACACGGAAATGCAAGAATTTCGAAACCATAACGATGGTACTTTTCGTACAGCTGTTGAAGTGTGTCAAATTGACGAGAATAGCTGCACTTACTGGCTGTGTTTACAACAAGGAGTACATTTCCTCGGTATGTGGTTAGATCAGCTAACCTGCCATCTATGAAATGGACTTTATTATCATAAAAAGACATCTGAATCATCCTCCTACGTTATTTCAATTGTGACATATACATCATAAGCCGACATCGCCCATAGGAGAAATATATATAAATGATAACTTACATAGGAAAATCCTATAATTAATCTTTCATGGACTTGTGTTCGCTGCACTTTAGTGTATCTTCAGATAAAAAGTTAGGGAAAACCTGCTGAGATTGGAATAATTTACTTCAAACCCGCCGACAATGGATAGCAGTACATGCGAGGACTTACCACCGCGCTATTCATTTGAGGAGGGAACCTAGTGAAAAAAAGAATAATGGCATCGTTCATGACCCTTTGTATGCTGCTGCCCGTAATGGCATCTTCTGCTTTGGCTGAGGAAACACCCAAGGCTGCTGGCGGGGCGGATTTGGCTCCATCAGCACGTTCAGCCATTCTGATGGATGCAGATACGGGAACTGTTATTTATGAGAAAAACAGTCATGATCAGCTGCCTCCGGCGAGCATAACGAAAATTATGACCATGTTACTTACCATGGAAGCGATTAGTTCAGGCAAACTGAAGTTAACGGATAAGGTAAGAACGAGTGAATATGCGGCGTCTATGGGGGGCTCACAGATTTTTCTGGAGCCTGGGGAAGAGATGAGCGTGGATGACATGTTAAAAGGCATTGCCATGGCCTCCGGCAATGATGCATCTGTCGCGATGGCCGAGAAGCTTGCCGGCTCGGAAGAGGCTTTTGTACAGATGATGAACGAGCGTGCGCAGGAGCTGGGCATGAAGGATACACGTTTTGCCAACGCGAACGGTCTGCCGGTGGATAATCATTATTCCTCTGCGCACGATATCGCGGTGATGAGCCGCGAACTGCTAAAACATCAGGGGATTACGAAGTACACGGGTGCATATCAGGACTACTTGCGTAAAGATTCCGAGAAGCCGTTCTGGCTCGTAAATACAAACAAACTGGTACGTTTCTATCAAGGCGCAGACGGCTTGAAAACGGGGTACACATCCGAAGCGAAATTCTGTCTGTCGGCTACAGCTTCTAAAGATGGGCTGCGTGTCGTTGCGGTAGTCCTTGGCGAGCCGAATACAAAAACCCGGAACAGTGAAGTATCCTCCATGTTTGATTATGCATTTGCACAATACACGATGAAGGCACTGTACAAAGCAGGTGATCTGCTGGGCAGTCTGAAGATTGAAAAAGGTGATGTCGCGGAGATGCCGCTGAATGCTGCGCAAAACTACAGTGTTCTGATGCGTAAAGGAGCGAAGTCGACAGATATCCGGCATGAGCTGATTGTAGCCAAAGAAGTGAAGGCTCCAATTAAGGCTGGTCAGAGTGTAGGTAAACTCGTCGTATATCAAGGCAACGAGGTAATTAAAGAGTTTGATATTCAGGCTCCGCAAGACGTGGGTAAGGCAGGCTGGTGGAAGCTGTTCAAGCGTACAACCTCGAACTTGTTTGATTAAGCGGCAGGAAGCGCCATTCTCCCTGGGACTGGAACGGTTTTTGTAGTTAAATAGGGGTTTTCTTCTAGTTTTGTCGGGGGGCAGGAAAAGCCTTTGGCAACGTAGAAAACCTTGTTCTAAGACAGGGAGGAGAGTGGGCAAACGTGAATTTGAATGTGGACATGGAGCATCACCGCGGGATTTTGATTGTGCGATTATCCGGGGAGCTGGATCACCATACAGCTGACATGGTACGTATGCAGATGGATGAAGCGATACAGCGCAGACAATGTGAACATCTGGTGCTGAGTTTGAAAGACCTCGAATTTATGGACAGTTCAGGCCTAGGTGTTATTTTGGGAAGATACAAGTTGATCAAAAATAAAGGCGGCAAAATGGTCGTCTGTGATGTGAATCCGCCGGTATACCGTTTGCTGGAAATGTCGGGATTGTTCAAGATCATGCCGATATACGAAAATGAGGGCACTGCCCTCTCAGGTCTGGAGGTCGTCTCATGAATGAAGGAACAGGGACAAATTTCATGAATCTGCAATTTGCGGCCAAGTCGGAGAATGAATCGTTTGCACGGGTTACCGTTGCAGCTTTTATCTCTCAGCTTGATCCAACGATGGACGAGCTTAGTGATCTGAAAACGGTTGTCTCCGAAGCGGTGACCAACAGCATCATCCACGGATACAATAACAATCCGGAAGGTGTTGTGACCATTCAAGCCGAGATTCGTGACGATATGATTACGATTATTGTAGAGGATCGCGGTGAAGGCATCGAAGATCTTGATCTAGCCAAACAGCCGCTGTATACATCCAAACCCGAACTTGAGCGGTCGGGCATGGGCTTTACGATCATGGAAAATTTTATGGATGAATTCGAAGTCAGCAGTGAGCCCGGCAGAGGCACCTCCATCAAGATGAAAAAAAGGATTGAATCCAAGAAAGCATTGTATAATTAGGGGTTGGTGTTCTTATGGATGCTGAAGTGAAACCATCTTCACAGACCTACTTGGACGATGCCGAGGTCAAACGGCTGATTGCGCTCAGTCAGTCGGGTGACCATGAATCACGGGATACGCTGGTGAACTGCAACATCAGACTCGTCTGGTCCGTCGTGCAGCGTTTTATGAACAGGGGATATGAACCGGAGGATCTGTTCCAGATTGGTTGTATCGGCCTGCTCAAGTCAGTGGACAAGTTCGATCTCAGTTACGACGTGAAATTCTCGACGTATGCGGTGCCGATGATTATTGGTGAGATTCAGCGTTTCCTACGGGATGATGGAACCTTGAAGGTCAGTCGTTCGCTGAAAGAGATGGCCAATAAAGTTCGCAAGAAGAGGGATGAATTGTCCAAACATCTGGATCGACTGCCCACAATTAAGGAAGTGGCCGCTGAACTGGGGGTTACCCCGGAGGAAGTGGTATTCGCCCAGGAGGCTAACAAACCGCCGACCTCCATTCATGAGACAGTATTCGAGAATGACGGTGATCCGATTACACTGATGGATCAGATCGCGGACGAATCTCAGGAGAAGTGGTTTGACAAGCTGGCGCTAAATGAAGCAATTGGCGGTCTCAGTGAGCGGGAAAGACTCATCGTCTATCTGCGATATTATCGGGACCAAACCCAATCGGAAGTGGCAAGCAGGCTGGGAATATCCCAGGTGCAGGTCTCACGGCTGGAGAAAAAAATACTGCAATCTATTCGCGATCAAATCGCGCAGTGATTCAGGATTGATTCAGGGCTGATTACATCCATCGGTTTGGGTGAGGAATCATCATAATACGACAACTAACAACCTCAATTCGCGTTAATTAGCGATGAGGTTATTTGTCGTTTTAATATTTGTTTGGAGAAAGCTACTTCAGTTTTTTGGTGAGTAAGATTTCTAAAGGTTCGTCCTCAAGCATCAAACACCCTGAATCTCGATAGCCTAATTTCCTATAAAAATGCTGCGCCCCTTCATTTGCTAATGTAGACGTCATGACCAAAGGAAAACCTTGCTTCTTCATTTCATTTTCCCAAAAAAGAACCGCCTTCGTACCTATTCCTTCATTTCGATGTACATCTTCAATCCAGAGCATATTCATAAAAGGTGTGTTGTCCCAAAAAAAGCTGTACCGAATCCATCCAATATTGTTCTGCTCTTCATCCTGTATGATAAAGATCTCATCAGCCATAATTTTCGGTAGGATCAGCTTCTCTAAAATATGGTGGTCCTGCTCTTTAATATATTCGTAGTGTGATTGATCTGCTGTAATGATCTTCAATATAATGACTCCTTCGTTCTCCTCTTCTTCATAAAAATCTATATCGAATGATGTGTACACATTTTTCCAAAATTGAATTGCAGGAATGTTGGTTATAATTTGACCAACAGCATATCTCCCAAGAAAATGTTTGAACAACGCTTTGCATGCAGCCCTGCCTAGACCCTGCCGGCGATAGTTTCTCATGATGAAAAATGAATTCAAAACATAATCAGCAAATTCCCCTGATTAGAGAATGGGCCGCTTTGAACCAAATTGAAACCTTTCATTTTTTGATCGTGCAAGCGTATAAAGTACGGTGTTTAATCCTTCCTTTTCAAAGAACCAATCCAGTACATTAAATTCGAATAGACCATTTCGGGGGATTCATCTCTATGTATTGATTAAATTCGGACAAATCATGAAGGAATTAAGTCATTACATTTTTGAGAATATGTTTATCTTGTCGTTCAGCTTTTGTAATTAGAATCACAAGCCGCTCCTCCTATAAAGTTATTTCTTCAAGCTTAGCAAAGGCGCATCTTAAAAAATATATAAAAGATAATTAGAAAAGTTTATTGCACAAAAAAAATCACACCATACAAATATGATGTGATATTTATAGGCCTTACTTTTTTGAATATATAATTTTTTTGATACTATCGCTGGAAAGACAATACTCTTCAGAGAGTGCAGCAATCGTTAATCCATCGAAATATTGTTGACGTATTGTCTCGTTTCTTTGGCTTAAATATGTGCGACTTCCCGAATTTTCTCCCCACTTTTTTCTGTGGCCTTCAGGTATTGGAATGTAAACCATGCTGCCTTGAATATATTTCTGTATTTCTATTAATAGTTCTTCTGGTAAAATGACATCGGCGTTTACATATTTCATGGTCACTCTGCTCCTTAAAAATAAAATTCAAGGTTGCAAAGCCTATCCTATAAACAATTACCGAATTGGATATTAAGACGGTTACTACTCCAGCTCCATACAAACAACCGTCGTTGTTTATAGATCAAGACTTTGCATGGAGCATGCGGGACGTTTACTCAACATTTCAGACCTCACTTTCAAAAAACCTTTTACATAACTTTCTAGAATAATCGGCTGTTTCCTGCCCGCCGCCCGCAAGTTTCTTCCATTTCGTTTGGAATAAGAGGGAGGCAAGCCAGCGGAGGGATGGAATCGGTAAAAGGAGCGAAGCGAGCGCGTTTATAACCGGATTTCCTCCTTGGAAAGGAGAGAATCAGAAATCCGGGGATAACCAGCGCCCGACACCGATCCATCCCGCAGCGTCCAGCGCTCCCTCCACACTCTTTTCCAACTTAAATGTAATAAATTTGCACAATCTTCAAATACTAACCTAAATTACGCAGTAAAGGAGTGCTTTGGATGTCCCAGACACACACTCCAACGGTCTACGTTCGCATGCGCAGCCGAATTCGCATTCAGAGAGGGCGAGCGGTCAAA
Source organism: Paenibacillus amylolyticus (assembly GCF_003719335.1). Lineage (GTDB taxonomy): Bacteria > Bacillota > Bacilli > Paenibacillales > Paenibacillaceae > Paenibacillus > Paenibacillus amylolyticus_D. The sequence continues at coordinate 27,158 of NZ_RIAS01000001.1, read as the reverse complement.
CTGAGGGACATTGCCCACGTACTGGCCTCATCCGAGGATCAGGAGGACAGGTTGCTTGAGCTGGAGCTATTGTGGCCTGGACCGGAGGATGGCAACCTGATCCTTATTGACATTTTGCAGATTATTCCCCGGATTAGGCAGCTTCTGCCGGAAGTAAATGTGGAGCTGATGGGATCCGGGCATACGTTAGTTGAAGTAATGGCAGGCAAGGGTCAGGCTTCGAAGTCCTTATTTATTCTGGTATGGCTGCTGCTGTTCTTCGGCTCTGCGCTGACCATTATGAATTTTCATGCAGACGTGAATATGCAGGAAGTGCAGATTCGCATTGTAGAGATGCTGACAGGACACCGGGATGAGCATCCGTACTTATTTCAGATTGCTTATTCCCTTGGGATCGGTTTCGGCATGGCGGTTTTTTTCAACCATTTATTTAAGAAGAAGTGGAATGAAGAGCCAACACCGCTCGAAGTGGAAATGTTCCTTTACCAGCAAAATGTAGACCAATATGTCGTCATTGAAGAAAGCGAACGAATGCATAAGCAGAATCAAAGGGAGCTGAAAGGCGATGAGCGTGCTTAACGGAGCGATCAGTATTGTGCTTGGCATTGCCGGGGGAATCGCTGTGGGGAGTGGTGTTATTGCGCTTATTCTTGTACTTGACATGATTCCCAGACTGGCCCAAGTGACACAGTCCTATGACAAAACGCATTGGTACGAGGGTGCTCTCATTGGAGGTTCGCTGCTGGGCACGGTAGCCGATTTCTGGCATTGGAAAATGCATGGAGTTATGTTGCTTAGCCCGATTGTCGGAGTGTTCTGCGGCGTTTTTATTGGTCTGCTGGCTGCCGCTCTGACAGAAGTATTAAACGTGCTACCCGTTCTGGCTAAAAGGCTGGGCATGAGGTCGTATTTGTTTGGACTGTTGCTCGCGATGATTCTGGGGAAGATGACAGGTTCATTGTTTGACTTTTTTATATACCAACGGTAAAGCAGCATGACAGGTTAAAGGAGGATGGACATGGACGAACACACGGATCAAAAGGGTCATGAACAAAGTGATGGTATAACGGAAGACGTGTTGCATAAGTCTCCTTACAAGATCCAGCAGGAAGAAGAAAAGAAGGCGTACCAGAAAAAAAAGCAAAACGAGATGTCCGACAGCATTGAAGAATCTGTTCAGTATTGGCAACATAACGATAACATCTCCCCGCGCATGAGTGATAACAAAAACACGTTAAAACAAGTGCTCGGTCTTGGCGAGTCATTTGATGTGGATATGAGGGAAATGGTACTTGGCGGCAAACATGTGGGATTACTGTTACTCACGGGTTTTGCCAAAGATGAGATTTTGCTCGAAGTATTGAAAAGATTAACCTATCTGACGCCGGATCAAGTATCGGAACATGCACTCAAGTCCTATTTCGAATGTTATATTCCTCATATACAGGTGGAACGAGCGGAGAAGATGAGTGCTGTCATTAGCAAGGTGCTCATGGGCATGAGTGCCATGTTTGTCGAGGGAGACCGCTCAGTTCTCATTATGGATACCCGGAGTTACCCGGTTCGATCCCCCGAAGAACCTTCACTTGAACGCGTGGTTCGTGGTTCACGGGATGGTTTTACCGAAACGCTGCTGACCAATGTAGCGCTGGTGCGCCGTAGAATACGGGACCCTGGACTAAAGTTTGAACTCATGCAGGTAGGACGGAGAACCCAAACCGATGTATGTGTAGTTTATATTGACGATATCGTGGATAAGGTGCAGGTGGATTCGGTAAAAGAAAAAATACAACGAATTGATATCGACGGTATTCCGGCTGCCGACAAACAGTTGGAGGAAGCGATCATCAACAAAGGATGGAATCCATTTCCCCTTGTTCGTTATTCTGAACGTCCTGACGTTACAGCTTCTCACTTGCTGGAAGGACGTGTCGTTATTTTTGTAGATACTTCCCCCAGCGTAATGATCTTGCCGACGACCTTTTTTGATCTATGCGAACATGCGGAGGAGAACAGGCAGACGGCTCTTATGGGAACCTATCTGCGCTGGGTGCGTTTTGCAGGCATCCTGATCTCTCTGTTTCTACTACCGCTATGGATGCTGATGGTGATCGAACCTTCGCTGAAACCGGTCGGTTTCGATTTCATCGGCCCACAGGAAAGCGTGAAATTACCGATTATTTTGCAATTTCTGCTCATCGAGCTGGGTGTGGACTTATTACGTATGGCTGCAGTTCATACACCAACGCCGCTGGCTTCTGCGATGGGCTTGATTGCGGCTATATTGGTCGGAGATATCGCGGTGAAAACGGGGTATTTTGTCAATGAGGTGGTACTCTATATGGCGATTGCGGCAATCGGAATGTTTGCTACACCGAGTTACGAGTTAGGACTTGCGAATCGACTGGTCAGGCTGCTACTGCTCATTGCAGTTGCGATATTTAAAGTACCAGGTTTGGTCGTTGGAACGACTTTGCTTATTGTGGCTTTGACCATTCACCGTTCATATAACTCGTCGTATCTTTGGCCATTTATACCTTTTAATGCAAAGGCAATTGGCAACTTTTTGTTCAGGGTTCCATTGCTTGTCAGCAAGAAACGTCCATCGTTCAACAAAACGCGTGACAACACCAAAATGCCAGAAGATCCAGATGGTGAACTGCGAAAAAGTAAAAAACACAAATGATGTGCCGAAAAATCCATTCATCTCCCGGCTTAATTTGATATACTGGTTTAAAATCAATGGAATAGTAACTGTTCCAGTATACAAAAAGTGAGGAATGCAAACGATGTATTTACACGGTACAAGCAGAATAAATGAGCAAGGTCACCTAGAGATTGGTGGAGTAGACGTTACGGATATGAAAGAGCAATTTGGAACACCGCTCTATGTTGTGGACGAGCAATTGGTTCGCGAGCGCTGCAGAGAGTACATGGAAGCATTCCGCGCTTCAGGTTTGGGCTTCCAAGTTGCATATGCGAGTAAAGCATTTTGTGTTATGGCGATGTGTGCTCTCGCAGCAGAGGAAGGTCTTTCTCTGGATGTTGTCTCTGACGGCGAACTGTTCACAGCATTGCAAGCAGGCTTCCCGGCAGAACGCATTCATTTTCACGGGAATAACAAAACGATCGAAGAGATCGAGATGGCGCTTGACGCTGAAATTGGATGCTTCGTAGTAGACAATTTTAACGAGTTGCACCTGCTCCAAGCTGTCGCAGCGGACAAAAACCGTAAAGTAAACATCCTCCTGCGTGTAACGCCGGGTGTTGAGGCGCATACGCATGAATATATTTCCACAGGGCAAACGGACTCCAAGTTCGGTTTTGATATCGGCAACGGTACAGCATTTGAAGCGATTGAACTTGCATCCAAACAATCCAACCTGGTATTGCTTGGTGTACATTCTCACATCGGCTCCCAGATCTTTGAGGTTGAAGGATTCCAGATGGCGGTTCAACGTGTTGCTGAATTTGCAGCAAGTGTATATGAGCGCCTGAATGTGGCATTCAAAGTTGTAAACCTGGGCGGCGGATTCGGAATTCGTTATATTGATGGTGACACGCCACTTGAAGTAGCTCAGTATGTGAAGGCCATTACCGATGCGGTAAAAAATCATTTTGCACAAATCGGCTATGCAGTGCCTGAAATTTGGGTTGAGCCAGGCCGCAGCATCGTAGGTGAAGCAGGTACAACGCTGTACACCGTTGGAACGAGCAAAGACATTCCAGGCGTGCGTAAATATGTAGCTGTAGACGGCGGTATGACGGATAACCCACGTCCTGCGTTGTATGAGTCCAAATATGAGGCGGTTCTGGCGAATCGTGCCAACGAAGCAGCAACAGAAACGGTATCTGTAGCGGGTAAATGCTGCGAGAGCGGTGATATGCTGATCTGGGATCTCGACTTGCCAAAAGTGGAGAGCGGTGATTTGCTTGCTGTAGCTTGCACAGGCGCATACAACTACTCTATGGCTAGCAATTATAACCGGATTCGTCGTCCAGCGGTTGTGTTTGTCAAAGATGGTCAAGGCGATGTAGTTGTACGTCGTGAGTCATATCAGGACATTATCCAAAATGACCTCGTGCCGGCACGTATTGGCAAACAGCCAGTTACTCGTTAATTCATCAAGCAGGGATCTGGAAAAGAAATACTCCATTTTTCTATATCACAAGTTCCTATAGCATTAGAAGAGGACGGAAGGGGCTCGCCCTTTCCGTCCTTTGTCATGAATATTGCATCTATTTGGTATGCTTATAGGCTTGTACTTGAGAGTAGAAAAATCAAAAAAATAGCTCTTTCTTTTGCGATTCGGCTCTTTTCGGTGTACACTAAGAAAAGTGCTGTAATGCTTGACCATCCGTTTGGTATTGCGTCACAATTACTTTGCTCAAAATTGAAAGGAGTCATTTACATATGGCGAAACAAGCGAAAATTAAAATGGCAAATGGCGGAGAAGTTCTGATCGACCTGTTCGATCAAGAAGCTCCAAATACTGTAGCAAACTTTGAAAAGCTGGCAAACTCCGGTTTCTATAACGGACTCGTTTTCCACCGTGTAATTCCGGGCTTCGTAGCTCAAGGCGGATGCCCTAGTGGTTCCGGTACTGGCGGCCCTGGATATACAATTAACTGTGAGATCAACCCGAACAAACACGAGCGTGGAACACTTGCAATGGCACATGCTGGCCGCAACACAGGCGGAAGCCAGTTTTACATCTGCTATCAACCACAACCACATTTGGACGGACAACATACTGTATTTGGTAAAGTAAGCAAAGGTATGGAGTTTGTTGATGCTTTCGAAGGTCGCGACAAAATGGAAACGGTCGAAGTGGTAGAAGTTTAATTTCAACTGAACCTGATCAACCGCATCAACTTAACCCCTGGTACATTCCTATTACGGAAGTATCAGGGGTTTTGTGCATTGTACAACCTTTTTGCATAATTGCCTTGCGATGTGTTATCAAAAATAAGCTTAAAGGAACTGGCGGGATGAGTTGGAAGTAGGTTATTCTAGCTATGTATAGACTGTTGAAACCGAATACATGAGGTTTGACAGCACACTGGATATTGAACTTACATGTTTTCAGAACTACTATGAAAGGATGTTGTTACTTTGACTTTAGATGTTGTTCAGCAACTTAAATTACTTCAACATATTTATAGTGAGAGCACGATTTGGGACGAGGAGTTGCGTGCTTCAAGACAGACTGTACCGGAGGACGTATCCACGGAGCAATTACAGGCATTAGAGGTTGCTGGACATGAGCCTAATCACTTTGTAAGACCGCAGCATGAGGAGACGATCCGGGAACTGAGAACATTGGCTGAGCGATGGACACTTCAGGAGGCTGCTCAGGCGTTTGTGGCTTCTCTATGGTCAGCGCCAATGATCTGGCGCTCACTTCTTACAGGAAAACTGATCGCAACCAGCATACCTGACCATGAATATAGTCCATATCCTTCCAGTCATAAGTGCCAGATCTGTGGTTTGGATGTAAATGACGGAGTAGATACTTCGCTACAGTGGTACTGGCGGATGACCAACGGCACACCGCTCGATGGAGATATATTTGGACATGTAATCGCTCTGAGAGAAATGGCCGCTTCTTCGCAGGAGCTTCCTGTTCCGAGTGAATATGATCGCTGGACGCTGCGCGCCGTATTAACGGTGCTGCGCAATCTGCCACCCAAAACTCGGTACAGCAAGGCTGCGGATGCGCTCAAAAAAGAACAACTCCTGCCTACAAAAAAGGTATATGTTTACCGTGACCTGCTTGAAACGCTGGCACTGGTCGGCATTCTGGACACGCCAGAACAGCCAGGAATGATTACAGCCTTCACATCGTATGCTGAACGCGACAAGAGACCTAATACCCGCGTTGAGGTACAAGCTCCCTTGGCATGGTGGGATTCATCTGTAGGAATCAACGAGCACAATCTGAACCTGATCTTCGGTGAACTCAATTGCAGTGATGTATCGCTTGAGGACAAGCCAGAACCGAATCCAATGGCGAGTGAAACCGTTATGGGTGCATTTGAAAGCAGACGAGGTGTGCGTACCAAAGCGAAGGTGCCGAAAAAATCCCCCGATGCCGGTACAGGTGAAGTGCAGCCTGGAGATGTATATGCAGTGAAGGTACTCAGTGGCTCTTGGGTTACTGTATACTGTCATGAAGTGAGGGACAAACGTGCGATTGTCGAATATCTGGATGGCGTGTTCCCCGATATGCCGGTAAAAGAAGACCTTATTCTGACCGTTCGTCCAAGGCCGGATGAGCGCTGGCAGTGCTCGGCCATCGGCATGGACTCGACCAGCTGGGTTAGAAGAGTAGCCCGGGATATGCCGGCTCCTGCTACGTCCCAGCCCAAACCTGAGAGTGTTCCGTTCCACGCTGCAAAGGATCTGAGGCACATGGCAAGCTGGTGTTTTCCAAACCTTTAGATTCATTTTTTCAATAGTTGATGAAGTCCGTGTCTCGTAGAGATGCGGATTTTGTAATATAAATGCTTATTAAAAGTTAGTATGTGACAAAAAGAAACAAAAATGAATTGATTTTTTGACATTAAAGTGCTAACATCCAATTAATAACGAAAGCGATCCTTCAGGGCAGGGTGTAATTCCCTACCGGCGGTGATGCGTGCGGGGGATTTATTTTCCACCCACATGGCAAAGTCCGTGACCTGTCTGCTTATAGCAGATGGCTGATCTGGTGTAATTCCAGAACCGACAGTATAGTCTGGATGGGAGAAGGAGTGGGTGTAGGCCAATAAGGTTGCACTCCGCATGAGTGATGTCGCATAACATTCAGCTCGTTTGGATGATATGTGTGGAAGGCTTGTTTATAATGAGTTTTCTGGTACATAATACCGTTATATAGAAACTCTTCACCTGATTTTGTTGTATATCATTCTTTTGCTAGAATGCGTATGCAATAAGGTATGTGTTTGTTTTCACTTACCTGTTAACTGGTTTTGGTGAAGTGTCGGTATTGGTGTGTTTCATCTCTCTTGCAGATGACAGTAGTCTTCCATCATCCCTACCTGAACAGATTGTTCGGTGGGGATTTTTTAGTTCAAGATTATAACCGTGGGGTGAACGGATATGGAAATGATCAATGATGAATTTTATATGGCGTTAGCACTGGATATGGCAGAACGGGCACAAGGACAGACTGGAATTAATCCTGTCGTGGGATGTGTCGTCGTTAAAGACGGACGGGTTGTTGGCCTGGGAAGCCATCTGAAGCGGGGGACAGGTCATGCGGAAGTGCATGCCTTGAATATGGCTGGAAGTGATGCGGAGGGCAGCACCGTTTACGTAACGCTGGAACCTTGTAGTCACTACGGCAAAACTCCACCCTGCAGCGAACGTTTGATTCACGAGAAGGTTAAACGGGTGGTGGTCTGTTGTGAAGACCCGAATCCGCAGGTTTCTGGTACAGGCATTAGTATGCTGCGTCAACAAGGCATCGAAGTTGAAGTGGGTGTTTTGCGCGAACGCGGAAGACGTATGAATGAAAAGTTTATCAAGTTTATTACAACGGGCCTTCCTTTCGTTACCCTCAAAACAGCTTCTACGCTGGATGGCAAAATTGCTACGCGTAGCGGAGACAGCAAATGGATCTCCAACGAGCCGGCACGTGAAATTGTACATGCGCTTCGTCATCGTCATCAGGGCATTATGGTTGGCGTGGATACGGTAATCGCCGATAATCCCGAGCTGACCACCCGTTTGCAGGTAGAGGGCATCAGTCCGGTACGTATCGTGGTGGATTCCAAGCTGAGGCTGCCTGTAGGCTCCAAAATGGTCAAGGACGGTCTTGCACCAACGTGGATACTTACAACGGATGAAGCCAGTCAGGAAGCCGCTGAGCGTCTTGAAGCGTATGGTGTTGAAGTCATTCGCTGCGGGCCTGGACCACGCGTAGATTTGTTACATGGGCTGAGTAAGCTCGGAGAGCGGGAGATTGGCTCGATTCTGCTGGAAGGCGGCGGTACACTGAACGGCGCCATGCTGGAAGCGCGGCTCGTAGATCGTCTGCTGATGTTTATCGCTCCTAAGATTGTGGGTGGATATGATACCCCGGGGAGTTTCCGTTTTGAAGGCGTAGAGCGCATGAGTCAGGCCATCCAATTGCATCAGCTGGAGATTGAGCAAGTTGGGGATAATATTAGCATTGGCGGTATCCCGGTTTGGCCAGAATAGGAGGACGATAGCATGTTTACGGGCTTGGTGGAAGAAGTCGGTCAGATAAGGCGCATTGGCCGTAAAGGCGAGGCTCTGGTTCTGAACATCGCTGCTTCTGTCATTATGGACGATCTCAAAATTGGTGACAGTGTTGCGGTTAACGGGGTTTGTCTTACCGCAACTACGCTGGAAAGCGGAGGTTTTACCGCAGATGTCATGCCGGAAACGTATCGACACACCAATCTCAGTCAGCTTCAATCCGGCAGCAAGGTTAATCTGGAGCGGGCCATGTTGTCCGGTGGACGATTCGGCGGTCATATTGTGCAAGGACATGTGGATGGGACTGGGGTTATCGGTAGCATTACTCGGGATCAGAATGCAGTTGTTTTTGAAATCAGACCGGGTGACCATGAACTTTTCAAATTTCTAATTCCAAAAGGTTCGGTCACTTTGGATGGGATTAGCTTGACAGTGGTACAGACGACTCAAAGTTCATTCACGGTTTCGATTATCCCACATACGATTGGGGAAACGGTTTTAAATGTTAAAAAGACAGGAGATACCGTCAACATTGAATGTGATATTTTGGGGAAATATGTAGATCATTTGTTGCAATACGGCAAGGGTCATGCGGAAACGAAAACAGGCAAGCCAAGCAGTATAAGTGAAGAGTTTCTCTCCAATCACGGGTTTGCATAACTTATGAGAGACAAGGATACAACATAGAACTGGATTTAAATGATTAATAGTGCATTCGCATGAAAATGTAGTAATAAAATAACCGGAAACAGGAGGTGCAGCTAATGTCAGAACAATCCGAGCCATCCATTCTGGATTCAATTGAGGCAGCCATTTATGATCTGATGCGGGGTAAACCTGTAATCGTGGTCGATGATGAAGATCGGGAAAATGAAGGGGATTTTATTGCTTTGGCTGAAAAAGCAACCCCTGAGGTCATCAATTTCATGATTACCGAAGGTCGAGGTCTGGTCTGTGTTCCCATTACGCAGCAGCGGGCGGACGAATTAAATCTGAAACCGATGGTTCAGCAAAATACAGATTTTCACGGGACTGCTTTTACGGTCTCTGTGGATCACAAAGATACAACGACGGGGATCTCGGCGCATGAGCGTTCCATTACCGTTAAAGGCTTGATTGATCCGAACGCGAAAAGCAATGATTTTCGCAAGCCGGGTCACATGTTTCCGCTCATTGCCAAAGACGGCGGTGTGTTGCGTCGTGCCGGACACACGGAAGCGGCAGTGGATCTGGCGAACATGTGCGGCTCTTACCCCGCAGGAGTCATCTGTGAAGTGATCAAGGAAGATGGTACGATGGCCAGACTTCCAGACCTGCAGGAGATTGCACGCAAGCATGATCTGAAACTGATTAGTATTCAGGACATGATTCGTTACCGGAATGAGAAGGAGCAGCTGGTGCAACGTGAAGTTTCCGTGCGTATGCCAACGGACTTTGGCGAATTCCAGGCGGTGGCGTATACGAATGCAGTGGACAATAAAGAACATGTTGCCTTGGTCAAAGGGGATATCGACGGTTCCAAACCTGTACTGGTACGTGTACACTCCGAATGTCTGACTGGCGATGTGTTCCACTCTCACCGCTGTGACTGCGGCCCGCAGTTTGATGCGGCGCTGAAGCAGATCCATGATGAGGGGAATGGCGTACTGCTCTATATGAGACAAGAAGGCCGCGGGATCGGTTTAATCAACAAACTCAAGGCTTACAAGCTTCAAGAAGAAGGTCTCGATACAGTGGATGCCAATCTGAAGCTTGGTTTTGCTGCTGATCTGCGTGATTACGGGATTGGTGCACAGATTTTGAAGGATCTTGGCGTTCGTCAGATTCGATTATTAACGAATAATCCGCGCAAAATCAAAGGCTTGGAAGGATATGGTCTGGAAGTGGTAGAGCGTGTACCGATTCAGATGCAGGAAAATGAAGATAATACAGTTTACCTTCACACCAAGCAAGCGAAATTGGGCCATATGCTCAAGTTTGATGATATTGAGCAAAACGAAGAGTAATTACAGTTAACCATGATGATTTTCTGATATGTAAATATTGGAGATTTCTCATGTTCAATTGCAGCACCTATAACATCATATATCGACAGGGAGATGACGATAATGCCTAACTATTTTGAAGGACATTTGATATCGGAAGGTTTAAAATATGGCGTGGTCGTTGGACGCTTTAATGAATTTATTACGAGCAAGTTGCTTAGCGGGGCGCTGGATGCATTCAAACGTCACGGCGTGCAAGATAATGAAGTAGATGTAGCTTGGGTACCGGGAGCTTTTGAAATCCCGCTTATCGCTCAGAAAATGGCCGAAAGCGGCAAATACGATGCGGTCATCACACTCGGAACGGTTATCCGTGGATCAACAACACATTATGATTATGTGTGCAATGAGATGGCCAAAGGGGTAGCGGCAATTAACTTGAAAACAGGGGTGCCGACTATCTTCGGATTGGTTACTACGGAGAACATTGAACAGGCGATCGAACGTGCTGGAACGAAGGCAGGCAATAAAGGTTGGGATGCAGCTACAGCTGCAATTGAAATGGCGAACTTGACGAAACAGCTAAAATAGTGCTTATTTAATAGTAGTGCCCTGCTTTGCGCAGACGAAATCGGGAGACCGGTTTCGGACGGCTGGCAGGGTTTTGTATTTTTCTGGCGGGAGGATTCGTCTAGTGACGGTAGTTACATACAAACTGGAGACTTTTGAAGGGCCTTTGGATCTGTTGTTGCATTTGATCGATAAGGCTGAGATCGACATCCAGGATATTCCCATCAGCGATATTACCGATCAATACATGGCGTATCTGCATTCCATGCAGGAGCTGGAACTGGATATTACAAGTGAATTTCTGGTGATGGCAGCTACGCTGTTGTCCATCAAGAGCAAACTTTTACTGCCCAAACCACCGGTAATCGAGGATTTCGAGGATTATGATTATATGGAAGATGAGGATTATGATCCGCGTGCCGAACTGATTGCACGTCTTATCGAATATCGCAAATATAAAGGAATAGCGCGGCATCTGCATGAACGGGAATGGGAACGTAGTCTTATTTTTTCCAAAGAGCCCGAAGATTTGCGTCCTTATATGCCTGTGGAGGAGCAAACGAATCCGGTGCAGGGTCTGCATACTTCTGATCTCATTGCGGCGTTTCAGAAGGCACTGCGAAAAGCTGAGAAGCGTACAACGGTCACCCGGATCAAAAGGGACGAAATTTCGGTCAAGGATCGCATACGTGATGTTATTGGTGCCTTGGAGCGTGTAGGTCCTGGGGGACGGCTGTTATTTTCCAAGCTTATGGATGATCAGATCTATCGTCATGAGATCGTGGTTACGTTTCTAGCGGTGCTGGAGCTGATGAAGATGAAGCAGATTGTTTGTTACCAGGAGCGTTTGTTTGAGGATATCGTTATGGAGTGGAGAGGGGAAACAACGAATCATGGATTTTCCGAAATTGAAGTCGATTATTGAGGGCCTTTTGTTTTTGTCCGGAGAAGAAGGTCTGAGTGTCAAACAGATTGCTGAAATCGTGGACCAGCGGGTAGAACTGGTCACGGATGCCATTGAGGATATGATCGGCGATTTTTCCCGGCAAGGGCGAGGGGTGCAGATTCTGAAGATTGCAGGTGTCGTGCAGCTCGGAACGTTGCCAGAACATGCGTCGTATTTCGAGAAGCTTGCCTATTCTCCTGCACGTACATCGTTATCCCAAGCAGCTCTGGAAACATTGGCCATTGTAGCATACCGTCAGCCCATCACACGTGTGGAGATTGAGGAGATTCGCGGTGTAAAATCGGAACGTGCGATCCATACACTCGTGAACAAAGATCTCATTGTTGAAGTGGGGAGAGCGGAAGCGATTGGACGTCCGATTTTGTACGGAACAACGAAGTCATTCCTTGATTATTTCGGACTAGCTTCGATTAAAGATCTTCCCGAACCGGGTTTGTTTGAAGATTCGGAAAACTTGGAGGAAGAAACGCAGTTGTTATTCAACAAGTTGGACATGAAACAGCCGGATGCCTCGGATACAGACGTGCAAAGTGTGTTTGGTTTTGAAGAGGAAGAAGCATTCCCAGAAGAAGATGTCGCTGTAGATCCAGACGATAATTCTTCGGGTTCCTCCTCCTGATACTATCTCATAGGTAAAGCCATATAGGGACAATGTGGAGATCTATCCACGTTGTCTCTTTGTGTTTTCTCCAAAACAGCGGTGAAGTTGTATGGAATGGAGTATACAATATCGTGCATTTCGATCGTGCATTTCGGCAAAAATTGGAGGATTTCATGGCATTCGTGAATTTTTTCCAGCAAGGAATGCCATACTAGACATGATAAGAATCGAGGGCTTGGAGGTAAGGCCTGTGTGGATCTGGCTTGGAGGAATCGGTTTGTTCATCGCACTTCTGATTGCCGCAGTCCTCATCTCAAATGTTCATGTTCATGTTATATTTCGCAAACATAAGAGCGATGACTACGCAAATATCAATGTTCGACTGCTGTATGGCTTCGTGCGGATGAATTACGAGATTCCGAGCATTGTTTTCCGAAATATGAAAGAAGGCTTTTTGCTTAAAACAGAACAGTCCATGAACCATTCCCGAGGAGAAGTGCTGGGGAGTGAGCAGGTGAACAAACGAAAAGTAAAAAACTGGGCAAACGAAGTCAAGGTGATGCTTCGAGCAACAGAGGCTCTGAAAGTATGGGTCAGACAGACGCTCAGACGGGTATATATAACGAATCTGTTCTGGTCTACTGCGGTTGGTGTAGGTGATGCTGCTTATACAGCAATGCTTTCAGGCTGGTTGTGGAGTATTAAGTCCATGATTGTTGGTTTTTTAACGTACAAAATGCGTTTCAAAACGGTGCCTGACCTAGAGGTTCTTCCTGTATGGTCCGAGGAGATGGAATTTCGAACAGAACTGGATTTCAAACTGCGGATCCGCATGATGGCCATCGTAATTGCAGGCATGAGACTGCTTACCCGTGTGCTGCAGGTCGAGGGTGGCTGGCGAATGTGGTTTAAACTTTTTCGGGAGCAACGCCGCAAATCGAAGCAAAAGAAGAAGCATAGGCACATTGTGGAAAAGGAAGCTCGGTAATGCGGAACTTAACTAACCTGAGATTGAATCCACAATATTGGTGTTAAAACCCTGCTACGAGAATGTGCAATAACGGTTCCCTGCGTTGATTACATAAGTCCCGCAAGTTTGGGGATGATATGGTTAGATCAAAAACCTATATAAGTTGACCTAATCATTGACACAGCGTGTTTGTGTTAATCTTCTTAAGTTCAACGGATATAGCTTATATTGAAACTGGAGGGAAGTCACATGTCAGATCATCCAATTCAAGGCTTAATGGAAACTGCAATGGAAAATATCAAGGGCATGGTGGATGTCAATACAATCGTTGGTGATCCTGTAGAAACACCGGATGGTACGGTCATTCTGCCGATTAGTAAAGTCGGATTTGGCTTCGCGGCAGGTGGAAGTGATTTTAATGTAAGTGATGGAAAAGGTAGCAGCGCATCAAGCACAACTGAACATGCTCACTCCGCAAAAGTTGCTTCCCCATTTGGCGGTGGTAGTGGTGGCGGTGTATCCATCCGCCCAATCGCTTTCCTGGTCGTTGGCAAGCAGGGTGTACACATCGTGCCGCTTGATAATTCGACGCACTTGTTTGAAAAATTGATTGATTCAACACCTTATGTGTTAGATCGCATCCAGGAAATGTTCCGCCACCGTAACCATGGAACAACGGAACATGATGTTCGAGTGACAACGGATCATACAACGTACAGCTAAGTCATATTTTAATTTCAAATCCCTTCTGCACTTTAAGGTGCAAGAGGGATTTTTGCTGTTTTTTCCTGTGCGGGACATACTCCAGGTTGTCCAGACATAGGATAGTACAAGATTCCAAGCGACCCGGAGGAATGTGGATGCGAAAATTAATGAAGGTTATTGTAGGTATGCTCATGCCTGTGCTGCTGTTTTCAACAATGGGTGCATCGTCTGTTCGGGCGACCATTGCTGGACCGTCTACTCATGCGCAAAGTGCAGCACTCATTGATGTAACATCAGGGCGAATTCTTTATAGCAAAGATGGGGACAAGGAGTTGCGCATCGCAAGTTTGACTAAAATCATGACTGCCATCGTTGCGATTGAAGAAGGCAAGTTAGATGCAAAAGTCAAGGTGACACCGTCCTCTTTTGCCAAAGAAGGGTCTTCGCTATACCTTAAGCTGGGCGAGGAGATGACACTAGAAAATATGTTATACGGTCTTATGCTACGCTCAGGTAATGATGCGGCTTCTGCAATCGCCGAGCATATCGGCGGCTCGGAAGAAGGTTTTGTTTTGCTTATGAATAAAAAGGCAGAACAGATCGGTTTAACGAAATCCCATTTTATGAATCCACATGGTCTGGATGCTGAAGGTCACTATTCTACCGCGAATGATTTGGCGAGGTTAACAGCTTATGCGCTCCACAACCCGGTATTCAAACGTATCGTGGCAACAGAAAATAAATCTGCTCCAAATCCGAATGAAAGCTGGGAGTATTCCTGGCATAACAAAAACAAAATGCTTCGTTTATATGAAGGTGCGGATGGGGTGAAAACCGGATATACCAAAAAAGCATTCAGATGCTTAGTTAGCTCAGCGACAAGGGACGGTCAACAGCTAGCCGCGGTGACACTGAATGATGGCGATGACTGGAACGATCATGCGAAGATGCTGGATTTCGGTTTTGAACATTTTCCACTTGTGGAGATTGCC
Organism: Paenibacillus amylolyticus; assembly: GCF_003719335.1. Taxonomy (GTDB): domain Bacteria; phylum Bacillota; class Bacilli; order Paenibacillales; family Paenibacillaceae; genus Paenibacillus; species Paenibacillus amylolyticus_D. Next base: position 12,138 of record NZ_RIAS01000001.1, on the reverse strand, counting down.
AAACAGGAACAGCCTGTTCAGAACATGGAACTCGTCACAGGGCGTGGTTTTAAATATCCGCTCGCCAAAGGGGAAGAGGAAGACATCACCAAGAAATTGGTACTGCTCGATAAACGTTCACAGGCCGCTGTAACAGAATATGAACAATCAACAGATCCTTCGTTTGGACTAGCCGGACGCATTGAAATGCAGTTGAAAGGCGAACCGATCGGATCTATACCTGTGTATTACAAAGGTAGCTATATTCCACCAGAGCCTCCCATTGCAGATGCTACTATAGGTGGTATAGGGGAGGTCACGACTTGGGTTTCCGCATGGAAGGCAGTGCTAAGTCGACTGTTATCACCTTGATTTCAATTTATGGATAAAAAGATCGTTGTTGTGCTTGCTGTTACTGGGAGGGATGATTTCAATGATCAATCTGATCTGGTTAATGATGATCTTGATCGGCTTTGTTTTCGCAGCTGTGAACGGGAAGATCGAAGTGGTCACCCAGGCAGCATTTGATGGTGCGGCAACCGGTGTGACGGTATGTTTCGGTTTGATCAGTGTGCTTGTATTTTGGATGGGAATGATGAAAATGGCCGAAGATGCCGGCCTGCTTAAACGGATTTCGAAGCTGCTTGGCCCGGTGGTCGGATTTCTGTTCCCCGATGTACCCAAAAACCACCCGGCTATGGGTTACATTTTATCCAACATGAGCGCAAACTTGCTTGGACTAGGGAATGCAGCTACCCCCATGGGAATCAAGGCGATGCAACAATTGCAGGAACTGAATCCTGACAAGCAGACGGCATCCCCTGCTATGTGTACATTGCTGGCGCTGAATACCGCGAGTATTACGATTATTCCAACAACGCTGATTGCGATCAGGTTGAACTATCATTCTGCGAACGCCACGGAGATTGTAGGCACGACTTTGATGGCTACCATTATAGCTACACTTGCTGCCATTATGGCTGATCGCTGGTATCGAAATAGAACTCTTCGCAGATCGCCGCGTATATCCAAGAGCGGTAATCCCGGCATGAAAGGATGAGCAACCTTGTTAACCTTCATTAACTGGATATCTGTCTGGGCCATTCCGGTTATTATCGCGTTTGTTCCATTATATGCGTTTACCAAAAAGGTCCCGGTCTATGAATCCTTTGTTGATGGGGCCAAGGATGGCTTCTCGACTGCAATCAGCATCATCCCACATCTGGTGGGCATGATGGTTGCCATTAGTGTTTTTCGTGCCTCGGGGGCACTGGATTTTGTGATTCAGTTCTTCACTCCTCTCGTCTCGTGGATGGGTGTGCCTGGAGAAGTACTTCCGCTAGGCATATTACGACCATTAACCGGGACAGGCTCACTTGCATTTACAACGGATTTGATCAAAACGTATGGCCCTGACTCCATGATTGGCCGAATGGCCTCTACCGTTCAAGGCAGTACGGATACGACGTTATATGTGCTAACCGTATATTTTGGAGCTGTGGGCATTCGGAACGGACGGTACGCGCTTAAGGTTGGATTGTTTTCAGATGTCGTTGGATTCATAGCTGCACTTGCCATCTGTTTGATTGTTTTTGGTTAAACTATTGTTCCTTTCCTTCCGATATACTAGTTATGCTAGAATAATAACGGAGGAGAGTGAGACATGCAAAAGAGTTGGAAACGAATGCTCCGTTACGGGTTGACAAGTATGCTCGCTATAACGATGCTTGCAGGTCCGACAGGGTTTGCAGGTGCTCAAGCTGAACAGACGATCCATTTTACGGGTAACTTTGACAAGGCATTACGTGCTCAAATGGCGATTACGGCGGATTCTTTTCCGGTTGTTAATGTGCGCTTGATTAAAGCAAATGAACCAGATATGGTTTATTATGATGTCGGAACTTCGATTTTGATATCCAAAGATAAAGTGTTAACCAATTACCATGTTGTTCAGGAATTTGCTGAGCTGTCTGGCGGAGACAAAGGGACGTTGACGGTTGCGAGCCCGGGAGCTCTCAATCAGGCGGTTAAAGCTAAAATTATTAAAAGCGATCCGGTAACGGATATGGCTTTGCTCAAGCTGGACAAACCGATTGACGCTGAACCGGTGAAGTTTGCCGATGCAAGGGACAATCAGGTCGTTTATACGATTGGATTTCCTAAAAACCCATCGGGAGATCTTGTCATATTAGATGATGATTTCCCTTCGACGTACAACACGATAGCCAAGAGTCGGGTGTTTAGTTCTTTGGCAGCTGATGTATCGGGAAAAGTAGGCATTGGAAGCATCGTAAAAGCGATGGCTCAAGGCAATTCAGGCGGACCAGTTCTCGATCAGAATAAACAGGTCATTGGCATGATGACGTTTGTATATGGTGGACGGACGTATTTTATTTCTTCAAAAACATTGCAGACATTTGTGAAAGAGGCAACAACAGCTCCGGCCAAAAAGCCGGTTGTGGTAACTGGCAAAGTTTCGAACTAAAATGAAATATGAATTAAAATAGAACTAATGAAGGTTTACCTTTGGCGTGGTCTGAACGAAATCAGCCGCGGTGAGGGTAAGCTTTTTTTGTATATCGAGATTATAAAATATCTAGTCTTCAACACTCAAATTAGCGATAAAGCTCGAACGTTCACAAAAACATTGGATAATCCTTGTGATTTCCCGGTTGGATGGGTATCATTAGTGTGAGGTGACATGACAAACATGGAAAGATTACAAAAAATTATCGCACAGGCAGGTATTGCATCCCGCCGCAAGAGTGAGGAACTGATCCTGTCCGGCAAAGTGGAAGTTAACGGGGAGGTCGTAACCGAACTGGGTACGAAAGCAAACCCCGAAGAGGATATCATTACGGTCAATGGAAAACCGATCCGCAGTGAGAAAAAAGTGTATTTGATGCTGAATAAACCCAAAGGGGTTATTACAAGCGCATCAGACCCGGAAGGCCGGAAAATCGTGTCTGATTATCTGAAAGGTGTTAAGGAACGTGTTTATCCGGTAGGACGTCTTGATTATGATACCGAAGGGTTGCTTATTCTGACCAATGATGGCGAATTTGCGCATCTGCTGACGCACCCTAAACATCACGTACCCAAAACGTATCTAGCAACAGTTAAAGGGGTACCACATGGTACGGAACTGGAAAAGCTCAAAAATGGAATTATGCTTGAGGATGGCATGACTGCGCCAGCAGAAGTCGAGTACAAAGATGTGGATACAGCAACCAATGAGGCTGTGATCTCCATTACGATTTATGAGGGACGCAACCGTCAGGTAAGACGTATGTTTGAGGCAATCAACCATCCGGTAACGCGTTTGAAGCGGATTTCGTTTGGAGGCATTTTGCTCCAGAATCTAAAACGAGGGTTGACTCGTAATTTGACGAAAGAGGAAGTCAACAATCTGATTACGCTCGCAAAATCGGAACCCGCCAAAAAAATGAAAAAAAGGTAATGTGAGGACACATAATTTTCATAAAACCGCCGCAGATTTGTGACGAAATTCGCTATAATTGTTCATAGAGTGTTCACAGTTTCTATAACAATAAGGCAAGCCAACGAAATCGTCACTTCAAAGGGGAGCAGCACATGGGGAAATCAAGAAGAACGGTGCAAATCGTTATTTTGTGCTTGATCCTGGTGTTGGGCGGATACGCGATAACAACATCGGTATCCGGCTCGAATGGCAAGCCAAAGGAAGGGGATCGTGCCCCTTCTTTTGAACTGCTGGGCCTGGATGGTCAAGTTCATACGTCAGAAGAGTATCAAGGAAAAGCGATGGTTATCAATTTCTGGGGCACATGGTGCGAGCCTTGTGTGAAGGAAATGCCTGCACTTCAAGCGCAGGCTGACAAATGGAAGGATAAAGGTGTCCAATTTGTTGGAATCAACGTTGGAGAAGATCAGATGACGGTAGAGAATTTTGTACGGCAGGTAGGTGTTACGTTCCCAATTATGTTAGACCGGGAGAAAAACTCCGTTCGGGATTATGGAATCTCTCCGATGCCAACAACCTTTTTCGTATCTGAAACGGGTAAAATCTCCACTATTCATATTGGGCAACTGGATTTGGACACACTTGACGCTCAAATCTCACAGCTGGCGAAACAGCCCTGACAGGAGGTCTACTTGTGTTCCAAAATACGAAATGTGAGTGTGGTCATCAGAATCCGGTAGGAACCGTATTGTGCGAGGCATGTGGTAAGCCAATTCTGGAGGAAACAGCTCAATCGAATGAAGTGTTAGAGATGCGTTATGATGGGATGGCTCGACGTTCACAGCGAAGTAATCCCAATATTATCGATCGCATATGGAATTTCTTTTCATCTGTCAAAATTGCAGTTTATATGATTGTGCTCACGCTCGTTGGTTCCATGCTGGGCACCATCTACCCGCAAGAAAGTACATTTCTGAATATTGATCCTTCGGTTTATTACAAAGAAACCTATGGTCAGTTAGGTCATATTTATTATCTTCTCGGTCTGTCTCATACATATGAATCCTGGTGGTTTATTCTGCTGCTGGTGATGATCGGAGCATCACTTGTGATCTGTAGTCTGGATCGTGTGCTTCCACTGTACAAAGCGCTGAACAAGCAACGGATAAGGAAACATCTGCAATTCCTGACGCGGCAGCGACTTGTGTATCAAGGTTCTGTTGGAGAGGCTCCTGAAGAGTGGATTAAGAAAGCGGTTACGCCGCTGCTTAAGAAAGGGTATCGCGTTCACACACAAGGGGATGCATTGCTTGCGGAGAAGCAACGTTTTAGTCGTTGGGGCCCTTATGTGATCCATATCGGACTTATTATTTTTCTACTCGCTGTACTCGCTCGTGGGCTTCCAGGTTTAAATCTGGACGAACATGTTGCTTTTCCTGAAGGGGAAATTAAAAAAATTCCAAACACATCGATGTATCTGAAAAATGAGAAGTTTAATGTGGAGTTTTATAGTGACGACGAAGTCCCTGAGCAGTTCAAAAATTTGAATAAAACGGTACCCAAGTTGTTTGAAACCAAGGTTGTTCTGTACGAATGCACAGCTGATTGTTCGGATCTCTCCAAAAAACCTCAGCTTGCAGAGGTAGCAAGACATGATGTGCGGGTGAACGAACCACTGAATTACCAAGGTCTGAAGGCATACCAGTTTGACTATGATTTGACGCCGACGATTCGCTCGGTGACACCGGATCTGGTTAATACGAAAACGGGTGAAGTATACGGTTCCTTAAAGATCGATATGACGGATACACAGCGCTCCTTTGAGGCAGGACCTTATACATTAACGGTGAAAGAAAAGTTTATGGATTTTGCGCTGGATGATAAAGGAGAACCCAAATCAAAATCTCCTTCCCCGAATGCACCTGCGTTTCTCTTTCATATCGAGGGGCCAGATCTGCCAGAGAAGGGAATTCAATACTTATATTTTGCCAAACAAATTGACAAGCAACGTTTTCAACAGGACGCAATCAACCGTCAGCTTGTAGGAGGGGAACTTCCATTACAACTGGAGGTCGACAGTATGGACAAGGTAGACCTTATTCAATCGGTGAGCTACCTGAATATACGCGTGGACAAAGCGATGCCGTTTGTATGGGTAGGGGCTGGCATTGTCATGTTAGGTCTTGTCATGGGCTTTTACTGGCATCATCGACGCATTTGGATTCGGTTCGATGATGAGCGAATTACGCTTGGCGGGCATACCAACAAAAACTGGTTCGGCTTCAGGCGAGAAGTTGCTAGCTTTTTGAAACAGATGAATCTGGAAGTGGATGAGAAGTCGTTGGATAACGGGGGGAACCAAGCATGAGTATACTGGATTTCAGCAGCGATGCATTTATCGTATCCTTTTTTCTGTATTGTGCTGCATTTTTGTTATATGCTGTTGCCGTCATGGGCAAGAAATGGAGTAACCGCGATCCGATCGATCATATGAATCGTTGGGGTAAACGGGCATTTATTGCATCTACGGTTGCGTTGACAGCACATTTGGTTTTCTTTATCACCCGATGGATTGGTGCAGGCCATATTCCGGTAAGTAATATGTATGAATTCATGTCCTTTTTATCCATGATGATCATGGTAGCGTTTATCGTTGTGTACGCAATTTACCGCAAATCTCTACTAGGCTTGTTTGCACTTCCGCTCACGATTATCATTATGGCATATGCAGCCGTATTTCCACAGGAAGTTCAACCATTGATTCCCGCATTACAATCGATTTGGTTGAAAATCCATGTTACGCTGGCTGCCTTGGGTGAAGCGTTTTTCGCTGTAGGTTTTGCTGCAGGATTTATGTATCTGCTTCGTACCGTTGATTTTAGTGGAAAAGACAAGTCTTCCCGCCGTCAACGAGGATGGGTGGAGTTTACACTCATTACTATCGTTGTGGTGATTGGATTTATTGGAACAGTGTTTGCCTTCCGTGCATCTGGTTATGAGGCCGTTTTCGTACAGAAAACAGTCACCATTGACACAAAGGGAGAGGAAAATAGTACAATAGAGAAAGTGATTTATCGCATGCCTCCTATTTTTGCTCCATATAATAGTGAAGTGGAGAGCCTGAAACCGTTCCTTGGCATGAAGGAACCGTTGCTTGAAACGCCTTCATGGATGAATGGCGTGAATGCAGGACGTAAGCTGAACACAGTCATCTGGTCGATTATAACGGGTCTGATTCTATACGGAATCATTCGTTTAATTGTACGCAGACCGCTTGGACAAGCGTTGCAGCCGATGATGAATGGAATTGACGCGGATGACCTCGATGAGATCAGTTATCGCGCTATTGCGATTGGATTCCCTATTTTTACGCTGGGAGCTCTGATCTTTGCTATGATCTGGGCACAAATTGCCTGGAGTCGCTTCTGGGGTTGGGACCCCAAAGAAGTATGGGCACTGATTACTTGGCTGTATTATAGTGTGTATTTGCACTTGCGTTTATCCAAAGGATGGCAGGGGCAGAAGTCCGCTTGGCTTGCTGTGCTCGGTTTCCTAGTTGTCATGTTTACACTGGTTGGTGTAAATCTGATCATTGCAGGATTGCATTCCTATGCTGGAGCAGACTAGTAAAGTCTGTTAAAAGTAGTGGCAAAACAAACGGTAAATTCATGATATACCCGTTCCAATAAAACAGGTATTCAAATATTGTTCGCAAGATCGAACATAATAGAAGTGACAAGGAGTTACTGTAAAGGGGCTTGAGTGGGCATGTCAGAACATGAGAATCGTATATTAGTCGTGGATGATGAAGAAAGAATCCGCAGATTGCTTAAAATGTATCTTGAAAAAGAAGGCTATGAAATTGATGAAGCGGAAGATGGCGAAACAGCGCTTCGTAAAGCAACGGCCGGAGATTACGGTCTGATTTTGCTTGATGTCATGCTTCCGGGCATGGACGGTGTTGAAGTGTGTACAAGACTTCGTCAGGTGAAATCTACCCCAGTATTAATGCTTACCGCAAAAGGGGAAGAGATTAACCGTGTTCAGGGCTTTGAAGTAGGGGCAGATGATTACGTGGTGAAGCCATTCAGTCCGCGTGAAGTGATTTACCGGGTGAAGGCTATTCTGCGTCGTTCTTCGGCAACAGCGTATCTTTCGAAGGAAAGCAATTCAAGCAACAATATTGTATTTCCACATCTTGTTATTGAGCATGATGCACACCGCGTGACTGCGGGTGGTGAGGAGATCAGTTTGACACCTAAAGAATATGAGTTGTTGCATTACCTTGCAACATCGCCCGATAAGGTTTTCTCCAGAGAAGAATTGCTTAAGGATGTATGGAACTATGAATTTTTTGGTGATCTTCGTACCGTGGATACCCATGTGAAGCGTCTTCGCGAGAAGCTGAACAAGGTATCACCTGAATCGGCAGCGATGATAACAACCGTGTGGGGTGTCGGTTATAAACTGGAAGTACCGAAATAACTTTGCTTTCTGGAGATCATTGGTTGGAAAGTTATGGATAACGATTATATGCCTTGTGGGTTGTGTACTTATTGCGCTAGGGCTCTTTCTGTTGCCCTACATTGATACGAATTTTGCTGAGTCTGAATCTAGGGACATCAAAAGGCTGTTTACTTATATTTGTATTGTTGGATTCAGTTTAACAACATTCTTCGCATTATTTCTGTTCACCAAAATTACGCAGCCTATGCAACAATTAATTCAAGCAGCTAATGCTATCCGTAAAGGGAACTATGGAACAAGACTTTCTCTCCGTACCAATGACGAAATTGGTGAACTTGCAAATACGTTTAATCATATGGCCGTTCAACTGGAGGATACCATTCGAAATCTGAATCATGAAAAGGAACATCTGGCAAGTGTGCTGCGAAGCATGACGGATGCCGTGATCACTTTTGATGGTGAGGGCAAGGTCATCTTGACGAATCCGCCTGGTGAGAAAATTATGCAGGCCTGGTATGCTCTCGACTGGGCTCAGGAGGATGAAGGTTTGGATGGGTATCCGTCTGCGAATCCGTCTCGGGATGTTCCTGAACCGCTGGTACCCTTATTCAGACTGGTGATGGAGCAAGGAGGGGACCAGAACTCCAATGTTCACGTGCAACAAGGAGTATGGTCTGTGCAAATGGCCCCTTTGTATGCGGATAGTGTGGTGCGGGGGGCGGTGGCTGTATTGAGAGATGTTACCGAAGAAGTGAAAATGGAGAAGATGCGCAGGGACTTCGTTGCCAATGTATCTCATGAGATTCGTACTCCGTTATCAATGATGCAGGGATACAGCGAGGCTTTGCTTGACGGGATGGCAACATCGCCCGAAGAGAGTGAAGAACTGATTCAGGTCATTCACGATGAGTCACTGCGGATGGGTAGATTGGTAAAGGATTTACTTGATCTGGCGCGTATGGATGCAGGGCATACCGACATGAACATGAAGGAAGTTGAACTCGGTGAACTTCTCGAACGTATTTATCGTAAATTTATGGTGCGCTCGAAGGAACAGGGGATTCAACTACAATTCGAATGCAAACAGCAGATGATCTCACTTCAACAAGCAGATGAAGACAGATTGGAGCAAGTATTCACGAATTTACTGGATAATGCATTCAGACATACACCTGTTGGTAAAAGTGTGAAAATTTCTGCTGAGCTTGTCACTAACTTGCGTGCTCCTTTTGCCAGAGTGAGTGTAAAAGATCAGGGCGTGGGTATTCCCACATCAGACCTGCCTTTTATTTTTGAACGTTTTTATAAAGCGGATAAAGCCCGAGTTCGGGGAGAAAGCGTGGGGACAGGTCTTGGCCTGGCTATCGTAAAAAACATCGTAGATGCTCATCAGGGCACGATTCATGTCAATAGTGTGCTTGGTGAAGGCACGGAGTTTATACTACAATTTCCCGTAGAATCTTCGAAATAGGTTAATTTTAAACAAAAATTGCCGAAACACCCTCTGATGAGGGTGTTTTTTTGTTGAAGTATTCCGTTTAATCTTGTTCAACGTGGAACAAGGCCGTATCCTTTTTTGTCCGCAAAAAAATGTCCAAGATAATTTTTGAACTTCTCCTTCATAAGATTGAAAATAAGATGTCAAAGGAGGATTGAGTCAAGTATGTCCGATGGACGTAAAAGAGTAAATATTAAAGCGTTCTTGGAAGGGAGATCATTCCGGGCAGGTTCGCCGTTTATACCCATAGCAGCTAGTGAACTTGAGAATTATGAGTCGATTCTTCGTGCTCTAGCTGTAACTATTCCAGCAGCAATCAGCCAGCCGAGTGCAGCGAATCTACTTGCGTTGCAGAACGGATTACGTCAATTACTTACCTTTGTGAACGAATCTGAGTTTCGCGCAGGGGTCAAAGCGGAACTGCAGGCTGTGCTAGAACTGACCATTGCTTCTTCTGAAGTCATTCCTGTTGCTTTAATTAATCTCGCAGGGAATTTGCAAAATCTGTTGGATGACTTGTTAAGTGTAACATTGCTTTTGGAGGTACCTCCCGAAGTAAAAGATCGGTTAGTCGGATTAATTCGCTCCATATCTATCTCGTTGAGCAGAGCCACAACGACTTTTGGTACGGGGGGGATTACAGGGGCAGCAGGCCCTCCCGGTGTTCCCGGCGTACCAGGGGTCCCTGGAGTTCCTGGATTGAGAGGAGTTACTGGTCCAACAGGTGCAGCAGGGCCAGTTGGTTCTGCGGGTGCTGTCGGCCCTATAGGCCCGCAGGGTCCACAAGGACCACAAGGACCACAAGGACCACAAGGACCACAAGGACCACAAGGACCGACAGGAATTCCCGGCGTAGGATTAAACAATATTACAACGTTTAACCCTGTAGCTGGATCAACTTACGCGCAAGGTCAGGTAGTTAGTTATGATGGAAGTCTTTTTGTGGCTAACGTAAATGGCCCGGTGGGTGTGCCTGGAAGTTCACCTGATTACACGCTCTTGCTTGCCGCCGGTTCTACAGGTGCAACTGGGGCTACGGGTGTAGGACTTTCTGGAGCTATTGCCTTTGATGCTGCTCTTGCACCTGGATATCCTGCAGGTCAAGTCGTTACTTATAATGGCAGTACGTATATTGCGAGTGTGGCAGGTCCGACAGGTACACCTGGTACTTCTTCGGACTATACATTGATTGCAGCATCAGGGATGACAGGAGCTACTGGGGTAGGGCTTAACGGCGCGATCACCTTTGACCCAGCTCAAACGCCAACATATTTAGCAGGCCAAGTGGTGACGTTCAATGGTAGTACGTATATTACCAATGTGGCTTCACCGACAGGCACGCCTGGAAGTTCGCCTGATTATACATTAATCGCTGGTGCAGGACCGACGGGGGCCACCGGCGCTACAGGCTTCGGGCTCACAGGGATTGTACCATTCGATCCTGCTCAAGCGCCAACATATCCAGCAGGTCAGATTGTAACGTCTAATGGCAGCACATATATTACGAATGTCGCCGCGCCAACGGGTACACCAGGAAGTTCACCAGACTATTCATTGCTTGCTGGAGCAGGCTCAACTGGAGCAACCGGAGCAACAGGTATAGGTTTACAAGGAGTCGTACCATTTGATCCTGCTGTTGCGCCAACGTATTCACCAGGCCAAGTGGTCACGTTCAATGGAAGTACGTATATCACCAATGTGGCTTCCCCAACGGGTATACCAGGAAGCTCACCAGATTATACATTACTTGCTGGAGCAGGGCCATCAGGATCTACAGGAGTTACGGGTACAACGGGAGCGACGGGTGTAGGACTAAGCGGTATCGTTGCGTTTGACCCAGCAGTAGCTCCAACGTATCCAGCCGGTCAAGTGGTCACGTTCAATGGTAGCACGTATGTCACGAATGTGGCTTCCCCAACGGGTACGCCGGGCACCTCCCCAGATTATACGTTATTAGCAAGTGCAGGAGTCACAGGAGGAACAGGTGCAACTGGTGCAGGTGTAACTGGTAGTACGGGGACAACAGGAACCACGGGGGCGACGGGTGTAGGATTAAGCGGTATCGTTGCGTTTGACCCAGCAGTAGCCCCAACGTATCCAGCTGGTCAAGTGGTGACGTTCAACGGTAGTACCTATATCACGAATGTGGCTTCCCCAACGGGTACGCCGGGCACCTCGCCGGATTATACGTTATTAGCAAGTGCAGGTGTGACAGGGGTAACTGGGGAAACAGGAATAACGGGTGCGACCGGATCAGCTGGAGTCACTGGAGCCACGGGTTCGATAGGAGCGACTGGCGAAACTGGGGTGACAGGACCAACAGGCGTAGTCGGAGTGACCGGAGTAACAGGAGCAACCGGTGAAAGCATTACGGGAGCCACGGGTGTAGGATTAAGCGGTATTGTAGCATTTGATCCAGCAGTAGCCCCAACGTATCCAACCGGTCAGGTTGTTACGTTCAACGGTAGTACGTATATCACCAATGTGGCTTCCCCAACGGGCACGCCGGGCACCTCGCCGGATTATACGTTATTAGCAAGTGCAGGTGCGACAGGGGGAACTGGGGAAACAGGAATAACGGGTGCGACCGGATCAGCTGGAGTCACTGGAGCCACGGGTGCAATAGGAGCGACTGGCGAAACTGGGGTGACAGGAGCAACAGGTACAGCCGGAGTGACGGGAGCCACCGGTGTAAGCATTACGGGCGCAACAGGAGCCACCGGTGTAACGGGAGCAACGGGTGAAACTGGGG
>NZ_RIAS01000019.1 GCF_003719335.1 Paenibacillus amylolyticus | reverse complement strand
TTCTCGCTACCGAAACCGGTTCGTTTCAGCAACTCTTATATCATATCATGTCCGAACCAACTTTGCAAGCTCTTTTTCTAAGTTTCTTTCGAAGCTTATTTTCAATTGCTTGCCGCACCGTGTAAACTGTGTTTTCTTGGCCGGAATAAGAATATACCATGTATAACTACCACTTGTAAAGCATTATTTTAAAAATACATGAACAGGTCATAACCTTTACGAGAAGATGCATTTCAGGTTAACTTTACAGCATCCATACTCTAACTTGGAAATGTAATGTAGCAGCAATAACTACCTCTTCCGAATATGTTTCTACTTAATCTCGCAGTTGTCTGGAATTATCATTTCCATTCTGAATTATTTTCATTCTTACAGTCGGAATAATCTTTTCCATTTGGATAAATGACTATATCATTTCATACACGACTCTTTGTCTCTGAAGTCGGAGCGAGTACAAAGGTTCAGAACTGATCCACTTTTCACTTCGCTTTTCAAACACTTATTATAGAAGAAACAAAAAAGCGAAGCTCGATGTGATATCGTAGCTCCGCTTTCTTCATATGCAAACCAAACTTATTCTCCGCCGATAAACACGTAACGGCATATAACGATAACGGCCAGCACCCACATCAGCCAATGTATTTTCACTTTACGCTCAGTAACCAAGTTACTGAACACAGCCAATATAACATAGGATACGATACCTGCCGAGATCCCGTTAGCGATTCCACCTGTAAATGGCATCAGCACAATTGTAAGGAATGCAGGGAAAGCCTGCAGAAAATCATCCCACTCAATACTGCGAACTTGGCTCATCATAAGTACCCCTACGATAATCAGAGCTGGAGCCGTTGCGGCAGAAGGAACAACCAAAGCAAGTGGCGCGATAAACAAAGCAAGAATGAACAGCAAACCTGTGGTTACTGAGGTTAACCCTGTACGCCCACCAGCTTCAACACCCGAAGCACTTTCAACATAAGCCGTAATCGTACTTGTACCCAGTGCCGCACCTGCGCTGACACCGACAGCATCGACGAGCATGGCTTTACCAATCGTTTTCTCACCTTTAGCTTTATCCTTCATAATCCCCATACGTGTTGCCGTTCCAACCATCGTACCGAAGGTATCAAACAGCTCAACGAATGTGAAAATGAAGATGATTTCGAACAATCCAAGGCTAATTGCACCTTTCAGATCAAGCTGTCCGACAGCCAGGTCACTGAAGTTAGGCAGCCAGCTCGCGCTGGACAGACCACTCAAATTGGTTACCCCCATCGGAATACCAATCAGCGTTGTTGCTACGATACCAATCAACAAAGCACCTTTAACACGCATTACCATAAGAATTGCAATCAACAATAACCCAATTAACGCAAGTAATGCATCATGATGTGTAATAAAGTTCCCAAGAGACAAGTTGAAGCTGCTACCTGGAATCGGTTGGCTCAAATCTGCATCCGGTGCGACATTCACGGTTACTGCCACTAGATTGGCAAGTTTAAAACCGATGATCGTAATAAAAAGACCGATACCTACAGTAATTGCCATTTTAATGGATTGCGGAACTGCTACAAGCAACATTTGCCGAACTCGGGTCACGGTCAGAATAATGAACACGATACCCGAAAGGAATACAGCACCGAGGGCAGCCTGCCAGCTAATCGCACCATTGGAGCTCAGAACCACGGTCATAAAGTAGGCATTCAAACCCATACCCGGAGCGAGTGCAATCGGAACGTTCACGAACAACCCCATAATAATTGTCATTAATCCAGCACCAACGGCTGTTGCAAAGAATACTGCATTGTCGGACATCCCTGCCCCATTTTGTCCTAAGAACAATGTGTTTACAAATAGAATGTAAGCCATTGTCATAAAGGTAGTCAGACCCGCAACAATCTCCGTTCTAACATTTGTTCCGTTTTCTTTGAGTTTAAAGAAACGATCCATAATACACTAACTCCTCCTTAGAGATGTTGAAGCCATATTTATTGAAAAACGACAAATGACCCTGAGAAGTACTTTCCCCAGAGTTCAGCTTGACCAGAAGCAGCCACACGGCCTGTGACCAAGAACAAAAAAAATCCTAATGTGCGCGGGTGACTTTCCACCGCAGTCATGTAGAATTCATGTGCTTAGCCTGCTCCTCTTCGTAGCCAGATCATTAGGGTGATCTCGTAGAGACTCCCGGGCCAATCCCCAGGATTATACGAATTAGTATGCGCTTTTTGTTTGTTTCCCATCACCCATTTTAGGAGGGGGCTTCTATTTTGTCAATGACAAAAACGAATGATATATCTATATCATTCAATTAACGTTCGTATTATTTAACAAATCAAACCAGTTCAGCGATTTACATCCCCGATACTTATGCAATTGATAACGGATTCAAGGCCGGATATGTTCATATTTTCAGAGCAGAGCATTCCTTGAGGGGCATCAAAAAAGCCACCTTTTCATTATAAGTAAAACGTGATGGAAACAGCCATTCATTTATTTTTTATTAGAAAAATATACTTGCCATAGGTTTCCGTAATAAAACCCGCTTAGGTACTTTAAACTCATTCGACATGTTACGCAGCATTCTTTAACATACTAGGGCCTAATATAGCTTACAGCTACATCCAAGGAAGACAATCTCTATTTACTTAGCTACCAATTCCAATTCCGGTTCTAAAGTAAGACTCATAGCTCTTCTGGAACCTACGCTGCGCTTCATTTTGTTACATCTCATACCGATATATTAGAGGATAAATCACTTATACCGGAGGTTAAGAAATGTTTTTCTCAAAAAAGATAATTTTAGTGTTCCTTGGAATTACCCTTGCAATGGGAGGCATAGCCAACGCTACCTCCGCTGCTGAGTCAGGAGAATTATCCGTAACCCTGACAGGCAATTCTACCTTAGTTCCTGGTGATGTCGAGCGGGTAGATGTTGCAATCTCTAACAGCCTGGATACTCCAAAAATTAAATCGGCAACTATCGTTTTGAGCTATGATGAAAACATGTTTACCCTTAATGAAGAAGATGAAGAAGACGGATTACTCCGATTTGATGAGAAGTTGAAAAAATACATATGGAGAGACGATACTTTTTACATCCCATCCCATCAGTATGCAAGCAAAGACGACTATATCATTCAAAATCCTTATCCCGAGGACCTTGTCCCAAATGATGGAAAACAAGAGATTGTACTTTCAATTACAGCCAAGGATGGTCATTTTCTGGATTCCGCAGCAGGCGATCCGATTGTATCCTTCACGCTTATTACCAAGGAAAGTAGTTTGAATATGCAATCTTCCATTCAAGTTCTTACGGATAAGACGGTGTTGACTGATCTTGCAGGAAATATAGTAACAGATTATAAAACAGCCTCAGTAGATGTTTTGGTAGCTTTACCTAAAGAAATTTATATCGTAGAGGGTACAATGCGGCCCAGCTTCTTACCATTCATCTTCCCTATTAATACGGGGCAAGAATTGAATGCACTCGCCTACTTCGAGAATGGAGATGTCTTCTACATAACAGATGCCGCAACATGGAAGTCAAGTAATCCCGCAGTGTTAAAACCACATGGAACTGGCAATGTTCAAGCTGTCGGTCTCGGTACAGCGATTTTAAAAGTCACTTATGGTTCTGTCACTGGTGAACATGAAGTTAAAGTGGTGACCGCTGCAACAGCGGCCAAATTAAACGAAGAACCTCAGCCCTATGCTTCGATCATTAGATCTGATGTCAAACCGGAAAAAATTAAAATTATCATTAATGACAAATTAACGCACACCGGCCTTCTCTACAATGGAACAGTATATATTCCAATTCGTTCTGTGAGTGAAGCATTCAATGTTTTCATAGGATATGACCCTGTTAAAAAATTGCCGGTTCTCTTTGGGAGTCCGATCACACAATCCAGAAATTTCGCAGGCACAGCTTATGTTGAGGCCAAAAACCTCCCTTCATTACTCGGTGCGAAAGTAGTCAAATGGGATAACAAGAATAAAACACTATATCTCGAGTACAATCCCAAGAAAGAAGCTGCAAAATAACAGGTTTAGCTAAAAGATATATATGAAAACTCCCATCGTTTTGCATCTGTCTTGCAGACGAGAGGGAGCTTTTTTGGCCCTTCATTTTGTTCGCAGTATCTACGTTACTGCGAACAAAAAAATTGCCGAAAAGCTTGGATTACCAAGCCCTTCGGCATTTGAATGTTATAAGGTTTAACGTCCTGTAGCTAAGCCTACTCCCACTCGATCGTTGCAGGTGGTTTGGACGTTACGTCATAGACGATCCGGTTCACATTGTCCACTTCGTTAACGATCCGTACAGAGATTTTCTCCAAGACGTCCCAAGGGATACGTGCCCAGTCTGCTGTCATACCGTCGATGGATGTTACAGCACGGATACCTACAGTGTAGGAATACGTACGAGCGTCACCCATAACACCAACACTCTTCATGTTAGGCAGGGCGGTGAAGTATTGCCAGATTTCACGGTCAAGACCGGCTTTGGCGATTTCTTCACGCAGGATGTAGTCGGAATCACGAACAATTTTCAGTTTCTCTTCCGTCACTTCACCAAGTACACGGATCGCAAGACCCGGACCAGGGAAAGGCTGACGGTGAACAATTTCATCTGGCAAGCCACACTCCGTACCTACTTTACGTACTTCGTCCTTGAACAGTGTATTCAAAGGCTCGATCAGCTTGAAGTTCATGTCTTCCGGCAGACCGCCCACGTTGTGGTGGGATTTGATCGTCTGTGCCGTAGCTGTACCACTCTCCACGATGTCCGTGTACAGTGTACCTTGAGCCAGGAATTCAAAGTCATCAAACTGCTTGGACTCTTCATCAAATACGTAAATAAACTCGTTACCGATAATTTTACGTTTTTGCTCTGGATCATCCACGCCAGCGAGTTTGGACATGAAGCGTTCTTGTGCATCGATTTTGACAACCTTCATATCGAACTTGCCAACAAACGTCTCCATTACACTCTCTGCTTCACCTTTACGCAACAGACCGTGGTCGATAAACATACATGTCAGCTGATCGCCGATCGCTTTGTGCAGCAATGCCGCAACAACGGATGAATCGACACCGCCGCTGAGTGCACACAGCACTTTACCGTCGCCCACTTTTTCACGAATATCTCTAATCGTGTCATCAATAAAGGTTTCCATTGTCCAGTTACCTTCGCAACCACAGATTTCGAACAAGAAGTTGCGAATCATATCGTTACCGCGAACGGAGTGACGTACTTCCGGGTGGAACTGAACTGCATACAATTTGCGCTCGTCGTTACTCATCGCAGCGATTGGCGCACTTTCCGTGCCTGCATCCAGTTTGAAGCCCGGAGGCAATGTGACAACATGGTCACCGTGACTCATCCATACGGTATGTTCACCTTCGATGCCTTTAGCCAGTGCCGCACCTTCAGCAAACGCCAGATCAGCTTTACCATATTCACGTTTCTCGGAGCGCTCTACTTTACCTTCAAGCTGCTGTGCCATCAGTTGCATGCCATAACAGATTCCGAAGATTGGCAGTCCAAGATCATAGACACCCGGATCAACGTGTGGTGCATTCTCAGCGTATACGCTGGATGGGCCACCGGAGAATACGATCCCTTTTGGCGCCATTTCAGCAATTTTCTCCGCTGGTGTATTATACGGCAAAAGCTCGCTGTATACGCCAAGATCCCGGATTCTTCTGGCGATTAACTGGTTGTATTGCCCTCCAAAGTCAAGGACAACCACAATTTCATTTTGCTTATTCATTACCGTGCCTCCCTCAATTAATGAAACTAATTATACGCAACGACAAAACCTACCGTCAAGGAAAGACAAAACTCCATTTTTCGAGCATATAACGCAGAGATGTGACATCAGGCGACAACTGCTTCCATTCCCTGACCTGAAACTCTCCGGATGCACCTTTGTTCAACAACACCTGCACATATGCTCTACCCCTTATGTCCTCTTATAATTGGGTAAAAGCACCGATTTCATCCGCCATTTGCATAGAATAAAAGTCATTGCAAAGTCATCGTTATCAGCCGAGATGGTAAGTTGGTATTAAAGTTTGAAGAGCACATGTGCCGGCGGCATCACCAAATGAATTTGAACACGCTAACGATCACATCGAACCTTATTTTGCGCTCTAAGCAGTACTTGAAATTCTAACGATCCTCAGAAGCGTTATTTGGACTAGAACTCCCTAAATCAAGCCAAAACCATGTCATTTCAAGTAAATAAGGTTTCTGGTGATCGTTAGAATTTTAAAATAGCAACAAAAGGCTAAATAGCGTCGCTGGTGATCGTTAGAAATTGCGAAGTCTAATCTCGGTACACTGAGGTTTGAAAATAGACTATTGTTCATCTTCCTGTTCACTTCCAACGAGATTCGTTAGCATCCGCTCCGTTGCATCTCGATAGAGTGTAGTGGTGTAAATTAAAAAATCTCGTTCACCCTTGGGCAAACGAGACTGGTCAGGACTTAGCGCTGGCGTCTGGGGGAACGTCGGGCCAGGCGGAGTGCCCGGCGCAAGAAATCAAGACTGTCCGCGCGCAGCGGACGGTCTGGCCCGTATAGCAGCCGCTCCCAGTCGGCTGCAAAGCGCGCGACGTCCGCGCCGTCCGTGCCTGCGGCCACGGCGGGTGACGCTGCGTATTCCCGCAGCGTCATGCCCGGCGGCCGCGGGCCGTACCGGCGCGCAAGCGCGTGCCAGACCGGAGCGGCAGCCTGCAGCAGCCGCTCGCGGTCCGGGAAGCTGCTGCGCGGCCACGCCAGCAGCAGCCCAAGCCGCAGCGCGGGGCGAAGCCGCCGCGTGCAGGCCCATGCAGCGGCGCACAGCAACGCCGCTGCCGCAAGTGCCGTCGCGGCTGGCCACGGCGCCGCGACAAGGGCACGTGCGTGCGCGGCAAGCCATGCGCCCGCACGCTCCAGCCCGCCGCTGCCTGCACCCGGCAGCGGGGCTCCGTCGCCTGGCTGCGCCGAGGCGACCCCTGCGGCGCTGGCATCCACAGCCTGCGCCGAATCAAACCCCGGCGTAGCCTCAAACGGCATCCAGCCCACGCCGGGAAAATACACCTCCACCCAGGAATGGGCATCGCCTTGGGTGACGACAACACGCCCCGGGTTCTGCGGATCCGCTTGTCCTGGGGCATAACCTTTCACCCAACGTGCCGGTATACCCTCGGCACGAAGCAGCACAACCATGGCGGTGGAAAAATGGTTGCAATACCCCGCACGGGTCACAAATAAAAAATCATCCACAAAATCCGTCCCCCGTGGAGGCATTCGGGTATTCAGCGAGTAACGAGCGTTCGCTTTCAGATAACTGCGCACGGCCTGTACAGCATCGTACCGTGTTGCACTTGAACCAATGATCTCGGCAGCAAGATCCCTTACCCTCTCTGGAAGCGTATCTGGAAGCTGTAGATCCTTTCGGCGAATAGAGGCAGGATCGGATGTATTATTTCCGCCAGCATGCTTCTGTCCGCTCACGCTAGAGTTCTTCTTTCCATCCTTACTATCCTTGTCATCCTTGCCAGCACTCTTCCAATCCATTCCTGCACGCTGCCTGAGCTGTTCTGGTGTCACATTCGGCACCATCACATCTACCGTATAATTCCGGACAAGCTCATTCCTGTCCCTTCCCCCTGTAAGCCATAATGTGCCCGTAGATTCATTAGACAGCAGTCGCTTTTCATTCTTTTTATTAAAGGCATCACCATCCTGAAAAGACATACTTACCGGTAATCCTCCCGCAAAAAGTGGATTCGGACCACGCCACTCCCGTTCCATCGTGATGATCTGACGAACACGTTGCCAATAAGGATGCTCCTCCCATCCATCGGAACGTATCAGATCTGATGTGTTCACATAACGAAAGTGTTGCTCCGTATCACTCCAGGCACTCCCATTGTAGTAAGAACGGGTTTCCCCGCGCCAATACGTAGAGACAGGCGTCTTTGCTACAAATACAGGTTCATTCCCCTGTACCAGCGGTGCCCCCATAGGCGCATCAACCGTGCTATATCCCGTCATACTTAGAGAAGCCGGTACACTGCCTGAAGGAGTGTATCCTGCCCATCTAGCCAAACGCTCGACCGTATCCATAACAGAGAGTTGTCCGGCAGGTGACACAACACTGAGCCGTGCAGGAAGTGTAGATATCAACACCACACAGAACGCCGTACCCACCGATACAGCCATCCAATACAAATAAATCTTGCTCCGTATCCGATGGGAGCTGTTCTTTTTACGTCGTGCCACCCTATTGAATGCACTTTCCTGATCCTGCGCATCATGACCTGTTCCTTCCGAAAGTCGCAGCAGGTGAAGCATGCCCTGGATGCATAGCAACCAGCATACCGAACGAACCACCGAGCCATAAGCATCATATCCGACAACACTCTCCAGCAGGATAAGATAAACTAACGTTCCCGTGCCAAACAGAGATATGCTGCGACGAAGCAATACCAAGTACTGTACCGAAGCAAGCAACATGCTCCAGCCGCACAACATAAATAAACCTCTGGTTTCCCTGCTCATCACACGAAAACGTCCTGTGTCGATCCACTCCCCCAGATCAGCATTAAGCACCCCAGGATAAGATAAGCCCCATTCGACAGGATGACTCCCCCCATACATCACACACAGTGCAACGTATATCATAGGGATGCGTAGCGCGATACTGGCCATCCAGCCTGTACGTAGCAGGCCAGCGGATAGAAGGATGGCTGAATAGCCAGCCATGACAGTGGCAAATCGCTCACTGCCTACCTGACCATCAGTAGTCACAGGATATATCCATTCCATGCACAATCCGAGCAGTCCCGCTGTGATAAGCCATAGATATAACACAGGAGTTGAGAGATACATAGACGAAAACAAGAACGGTTTTATTTCCGATCGCTGTGCCTGCACTGACTGTCCAGCAAGAACTGCAGCGTCGGGTTGCTGTTTCATTTTACGCCCCCACATCAACAATCCTCACCTTTCCGCCCAGCAAAGTTCCAACGGTTGTAACAGACTCCTGATAGACCATCTTTACCCCTTTGGATACAAGGCGTTCAGTCCACGCTTGCGAACGGTTCGCCTGTACTACAGACGAACTCAGTGCAGCTGATGCTCCAGGAGGTTCCTCCCCTTTACCCGCCGCTCCCCTCATCTGTCCGTTCATGTGAACTCGCTGACTCGCTCTCTTCCCCGCAGCCTGATTCTCCCGTGAATGAGAGGACAAATATCCGCCGCTTCCGGAGTCTCCATCCATTGTTACGGAATTCCCTGTTAGATAAACACTGGCCTGGAGGCCAAGTGCCAACGCATACTCGATCCATTCGACCAAACGTTCATCCAGCTGTCCGGTGAAGACCATGATACTTGATCCATGTGGAAGATGCTCCAGTCTGTCCACGCCAAGCCGTTCTCCAATCCACCCCTGTTCCTGATGTAATCGGGCATAAGCAAGTCGTCTTAGCGCATCGTCCAAACTGTCGGCATGTTCTCCACCATCCCTCTTTCTTTCACGAACTGCGTAACTGCTACGGTTCGTTTGAGTTTCGTACCCTGCATTCCCTTCTAAAGGCATGTCCAGTTTACCTGCCAGTTCATCTCCACTTAACCAAAGCTGACAAGGCATTTGTGCGTCTATTGCTTCACGTACCCAACTCGCCGCACCAATCACTGCTCGTTCGAACACTTCCTGATCACTTTCCTCTGCCCCAAACCTCTCGTATCCTGAGCTCTCTTCGTATACCATGATTGCGAGTGAGGTACTTTGCGGCATGTCAGGAATCAGCGTATGCAACTTTCCGCTTCTCGCTGAGCTCTTCCAATGAATTCGGTTAAACGAATCCCCTGGTCTATATTCACGAATTTCTGTTCCGGGGACGCCTTGCAACGGATGTAGCACTCCCATACCTTCGCCATGATCCGTCCAAGCTTCCGGCCAGATTGATGTTCCAGCATTCCCGGTTCCAGGCACTACAACAACAGGCTCTTCACCTTTAATTATAGTGTAGACTCTGTTCCAACCAAAAACATCCCCCCAGTACACTCGCCCTTCCTCCCAAACATGCACTCCTCGGGTAAGACCTGTTATCTCATACTGATAAGACCATCGTCTTTTGAAGCCTGGAAAAAGCAATTTGCGATGTATACCCCCAGGGGTGTTATCGCATACCACGAGCCATAGTAGCGGAAGCGGACACCTCACCTGTAAATCAACCCGAACACGGATGCTTTCTCCTGCTGTGATCTGTCCTTGTCGTAAATGTCTGTGTATTTCTATGTGACGGGGACCAAACACTCGCAGGAGTATTCCATATATCACAACAAGCACGGATACCGCTGCCAAGAACAACGCTGATTTTCCGCCATGCCAGAAATAGAGACCACACAGAAGAAGAGCTATCAGCACTTGAGCTATATTCCCGCGAAACCCGCTCATGCGCGTCGTCCCCTTCCCTGCCCACTCATCTGCACAGGTACAGGCACAGACGACAATACTTCACGGATGACTTGCTCTTGCACTGCACTTCCGTCTGCTCTGTTCATTGATTTCAACTGAATTCGGTGGGCGAGAACCGGTACAGCGAGGGATTGCACATCATCCGGCACAACGTAACTACGACCTTGTAAGTAGGCATATGCCTGCACGGCTGTCATCCAGGCCAGCGTCCCACGGGGACTGATGCCCAGTCTTACGGCGTCATGACTTCTCGTAGCTACAGCGACAGCCACAAGATATTGCTTGATCACGGCATCCACATGTACCTGCCTTACTTCACGCTGCATGGCCACCACTTCCTCAGCCAGCATAATCGGACGCATGTTCTCTAACATATCCTTGCTACGCTCACGAGAAAGCAGTTCTACCTCCTGCTCCGGCTCGGGATATCCTAGCGTAATCCGCATCATGAAGCGATCCAACTGCGCTTCCGGCAAACGGTAGGTACCTTCGAATTGCAACGGGTTCTGGGTTGCAAGCAGCAGAAACGGTTTCGGCAATGCGTGAGTTGTGCCGTCTACGGTCACACTGCGTTCCTCCATGGCTTCCAATAACGAAGACTGTGTCCGGGGAGATGCCCGATTAATCTCATCCGCAAGCACGATATTGTTCATCAGCGGCCCGGGTCTGAAGCTAAACTCTCCTGTAGATGCGTGATATATAGATACACCCGTCACATCGGCTGGCATGACATCCGAAGTACATTGAATGCGCCCCATCGCACAGCTTAATGACGAAGCCACGGTGCGAATCAGCATCGTTTTCCCTGTACCCGGTACATCCTCCAACAGAACATGGCCTTCACTAAGCATAGCAGCAATGATATATTGAATTTCCTGTTTCTTGCCAATGATCACATCAGCAATTCGATTGCTGAGCCTGTTTAACAGTTCGGCAGCATGATCATGCTCTATTCTCACTCTGGTCACCTGAACCACACTCTCCTTCCTTGCCTATGAATCCTGATTATCATAATCTATGATTCATTGTTGCCCGGAAGTAGAGAGAATAGTCAGCTGAACTGCTGTTTCTTTCAAATTATGCTATAAAAATGCCTGTGCTCCATAGACGTCCAAGGCGGCTCCACGGTGATTACCCACCCACTGCCCTTGGATTGGACTGTATACTTCTTTGCTCCAAGTTGCTCTATCAAATCACCCGCTGACACCCAGATCGTGCCATCACGGCTCTCCATCACAGCTTGAACCGTCTGGCCATCCTGATCATGCAATCGTTTGGACGTCAATGTTCCCATCGCCGGATTAACTTGCACTATGCGATCTTTCCACCATGTGGTTGCCGTACCTGACGTTTGATCCCAGCTTATACTGCCTTCCAGCTTGTTCATATAACCGCGCAAGGGAACCAATATCGTCTGGTCTTTGATGCGATATTCGTCCGGCTTGAGTTCGACGGTCATATTTCCCAATTGAATTTTGAGTGGTTTGGCTACGATCCATTGCTCTGCATTTGTGTTTACATGTTTGGCAATCCAGCTTGCCGACGGAGACTGGCGATATTTATATTTCACCGCAGGTTTGACCTGGAATTGCACAGGTTTGTCCGAAGCTTGCATCACTTCAAAACGATACCCCTGCTGTTTGTAGTATCGAATAATATCCGGCAATGCCTTGACGGTCTCGGCATGCGCACCCCCATCATGCATCAGCACAACAGCAGAAGACACGCCTGCTGGTACATCTGTTGCATGAGCGACAATGTCGCTAGCGGGCACATTTCTCCGTTTGGAATCCCCGCTGTCAACGTTCCAGTCCATGACAGCGTATCCTCCCTTTTTCAACAGATCAAAATAAGTATGGTCAAAATGTCCATATGTTCCACCAGGCGCTCTGACAAGTGCAGGGCGAATGCCTAAAATGTTGTTAATGATATCTTCCGTGCGCTTGATCTGCTGCCAGAACGTTTGAAAGTTCCGGTATAACTCTTTATATTCATGGTTATATGTATGATTGCCGATAACATGTCCTTCACTTGCAATTCGTTTGATCATTCCCGGCATGCGTTCTGCCTGCTCTCCCAGCACATAAAAAGTAGCCGGAACATCCTCATCGCGTAAAATATCCAATACCTCAGACGTATGTTTGCCCGGACCATCGTCAAAACTCAAGTAGACAACCTTGTCTGATGTTTTGCTTTTCCCCGCTGCTGCTGCGGACGGCACGTTAGCTCCAAACACACCTGCCAGTAGCAATGCAGCGAGTGTGAACCATAAGGATAAATATTTCCGCATACGTACTCTTCCACAGGAATGATTTGAAGTTTGCTGCTCAATCAACTGCCCATTTCGTTGCATCATCTCGTGAGATCCCTGCGTCATTTGTAAATCAACCTCCAGCACTCTATTGAATTTGCTGATAGACTTCAGCAGATTTGTTAGAATTATATGGAGGCAGGTCGCAAAAAAGACGTCAACTCATCTATTATTTTCAACAAATATACCTGACTTCAATATGGGGACATTGATTCTTAATCAGCAATTCGGTAGCATTAGGAAATAACGAACATGAAACGGGCATCATCTACTTCGAAGGCCTGATTCATATGACACCACCAGGAGTGTGAATCTATTGGAATTACTTGAGAAGGTCCAGCAACTATTTGGGTCTTACGGATATAGTGTATTGTTCTTCGGCCTGCTGCTGGAGTTTATTGCTCTTCCCTTCCCAGGCGAAACAACGATGGCATATGCGGGTTACTTGTCGTACAGAGGACAGCTTGATATCGGAACGCTTATCATTCTAGCCTTTCTTGGGACAACGATTGGCATGACCATTACGTATTTTATTGGGGCCAAAGCCGGGCTGCCTTTTATTGTGAAATATGGAAAATGGTTTTTACTCAAACCGGACAAGCTGGACAAGACGCAAAAATGGTTTGCCAAATACGGTTATGGCCTTATATTTATAGGATACTTCATCCCTGGAGTTCGCCATTTCACAGGTTATTTCTCCGGTATAGCTGCGATTCCGTTTCGCAAGTTTGCTTTATATGCCTATTCTGGTGCTTTGTTCTGGGTAGTGTTATTCCTTGGGATCGGTAAGGTGTTCGGTCCTGGATGGAGCGCGGTATTCACACTGGCTCATCAATATACAGCATACATCCTTGCCCTAATTGCATTGCTTGTGATCGCTGGGATCGTCTATCGTTACCGCAAAGCCTTGTTCACTCGTTCCCGTCGCAAGCGCCCCCCTGTTCGTCAGCGCCAAAAACAAAATGCGGACTAATGATGAGTCCATTTAACCTTTAAAAATACAGAAGCCGTGAATATGCGGCTTCTTTTTGTTTGCTTTTATTGGGATATGAAGACCGAATATCCTTTCATTCATATTTTTTTCATAAACTAAAACACTCCCGGTCATACTACTTTCAACTAAAGGATGGGTGAGGGGGAGAAATGGATGGCTAGAGATACACAAATTGCACATGAAACGCATGCCATTCATCCAGATCTGGCTGAGAATATTGCCTATTGCAAAAAAATGATGGGGAATAGCAATGACTTGATGATTCGTCCATTGCAAAGCCTGCACAAATGGCCTTCGATACTGCTATACATTGATGGACTCGTCGATACTCAAGTGGTAAACCAAGCCGTCCTTCACCCCTTGATGCAAGTGCGCAACTTGCCCGATTTCTCAGCGGATGATGAACACCTGAGCTATCTTCAGAATGATGTCCTCACCGCCAGTGAAGTACTGTTCATCGATGATATGGATGCTGCCTTGAAATCCATGCTGGCAGGCGAAGCTATCCTTCTGCTGGATGGATCTACCCGCGGGCTCAAAATCGGTGCTGCAGGTTGGGAAGACCGCGCTGTAGGCGAACCCGTCTCTCAAACCGTTGTGCGTGGACCAATGGAAGGATTCACAGAAAATTTGCGTACGAATACAGCTCTGATTCGCAAGCGCATTCGTGACCCTCAGCTTTGGATTGAGGAGCGCGAGATTGGACGTGTCACCAAAACCAGGGTAGCTGTCTTATATCTGGAGCACACCGTCAACGAAGATGTTGTTGATGAGCTCCGCAGACGGCTGGATGAAATTGATATCGACAGTATTCTGGAGAGCGGGTACATTGAGGAACTGATTCAGGACAAAACCACGACAATCTTTCCAACGGTTTACAACAGCGAACGTCCAGATACGGTATCTGCCGCACTGCTTGAAGGGCGAGTTGCCATCATTATAGATGGTACACCGTTTGTGCTGCTTGTACCTGCATTATTCATGCACTTCTTTCAATCTCCTGAAGATTATTATCAGCGTGCTGATATCAGTTCCCTTGTTCGTTTGCTGCGATATTTATCGTTTCTGATCGCGATGCTGGCTCCATCCTTTTATATCGCTATTTCGACATTTCATCAGGAGATGCTGCCAACCACCTTGTTGATCAGCTTGGCTGCCCAGCGTGAAGGTGTGCCTTTCCCAGCCTTCATTGAAGCGGTTCTGATGGAATTAACCTATGAAATACTGCGAGAAGCGGGCATTCGAATTCCGAGAACGGTCGGACAGGCCGTATCCATTGTAGGCACACTTGTTATCGGACAAGCCGCGGTAGAGGCAGGTGTTGTCTCGGCGGCGATGGTTATTATCGTTTCCATCACGGCGATCTCCAGCTATGTCATTCCGGAGAACGGATTGTCTATTTCGGTTCGTATTTTGCGTTTTATTCTGATGATGGCGGCGGCAGCTTTTGGATTCTATGGCATCCTGATTGCGTTGCTCATTACGTTGACTCACCTTTGCAGCTTGCGCTCTTTTGGGGTCTCGTACATGTCTCCTTTTGCCCCCTTCATTCAGAATGATCTGAAAGATACGCTGTTTCGTGTTCCGTGGTCACATATGAAAACCCGCCCGTTATCCAACGGCACTTCGAACGTAACGAGGCAGAAACGTAAAAAAACCAAGCGTTAGTGAAGGCAGGAGAACAAGTTATGATGAAATGTTTACGCGTCATGCTATCCCTCGTCGTTATACTGCCATTGCTGAGCGGTTGCTGGGATCGCCAGGAGCTGAATCAGCTAGGAATTATGCTTGGTCTGGGTGTAGACCGAGACGGCGACATGATTAAAGTTAGTGCACAAGTGGTTGTGCCTCGTGAGGTTGCCAAAGGCCAAGGAACTAATGCTACATCAGTTACCCAATACCAAGCAAGTGCCCGTACACTGCTTGAAGCGATTCAAAAACTTACCGAGACAAGCCCTCGCGCCATCTTTATGGCTCATATCCGGGTGTTAGTATTCGGAGAAGAGTTTGCGCGAAAAAATGGCATATATGACGTCATAGAAGCACTATTAAGGGAACCAGACGTACGTCCGGACTATTATGTGATGGTAGCTCGTAAAACGACGGCCTCCAACATTTTGAACGTGCTCACTCCGCTGGAAAACATTCCGGCAGAAAAATTGTTTAACGCTCTTGATATTTCCGCCAAAAGCTGGGCTCCGACAACAACCGTGACCAGTGACAAGCTGATGCAATACATTCTTACGCCCAGTATGTCCCCGGTCATTACTGGAGTCGAGCTTGTTGGAAATGAAGAGGGAAGTGGAGAAACCAAAAATGTTGAGAGCATCAAACCACCGGCATCTCTCCATTTTAGCGGCCTTAGCGTGTTTCGGAAAGATAAGCTGATTGGCTGGCTTGATCAGGATAAGTCTAAAGGCTACAACTACATTCGTGACAATGTGAAATCGACAATAGGACCAACCCAATGTCCAGGTGGGGGCTACGTTACTCTAAAAACACTCCGTACCAAGACCGATCATAAGGTCAAAATGGTTCGGGGCGAGCCCCAAATCCATCTGAAAGTCAATACGATCTCCGTCATCGGTTCCGTCGACTGTGAGATGGAGATCGGTTCGATGGAAGCCATCAAACAATTGGAGGAACTGGCACAGGACCGAATTGTCGAATTGATGAAAGGAACCGTAAGTCTGGTGCGTAGCAAATATAAAGTGGACATCTTCGGCTTCGGACAAGACATCTATCATAAACACCCGAAACTCTATAAAAGAGAAGAAAAGAATTGGGATAAATACTTTCAAAATCTAGATATTAAATATGAGGCTAACGTGCAAATCCGTCGCATAGGCACGTTGGACAATTCATTTATGAAAAAAGCCAAGGAGTGAGTGCGCTTGCTGCTATCGATTGCAGTTATCGTTATCGGGTGCCTGATGGGGGTGATCGATCTACCTAAGTTATGGAAAAACAAGGAGTGGAAAGAAGTCACTGTCTATTCCTTGTTATTGCTGACAGGCACCTTTTTTGGTGTTGTCGCGGTCAATCTATGGGAGTTTCCAAGCCCGCTCTACATTATCATCTGGATTTACAAACCCGTGAATCAATTACTGGCTTATATTACGGGGAGCTAGCCAAAGGGGAGTTGACAACATGCTGGAGCAAGGTCGGCTTGGCATTAGACAATTATGTATCTTGACCATTTTGATTATTGCCGGTGACATGATGATGATCTACCCCTCAGTGATCGCAACCTATTCGGGGCAAAATGCCTGGCTTTATGCCTTAATCGGTGTTCCTCTTGGCATGGGCTTAATGTATCTGTTCGTCAAACTCGCAGATACGTATCCAAATGAAAATTTAATTGGCGTTTTTCGCAAAATCCTTGGATTTTGGCCAGGTACAGTGTTATCCCTGTTTTACCTGATGTATTTTATTTTTAGCTCTGCAGCACAATCACGGGTTGTTGGTGATTTCATGACCAGTCAAATTTTTTTATATACGCCCATACGGGCTGTGCTTTTTATTTTTGTAATCCCTATCGGCTGGGCTCTGTATAACGGACTGGAAACCATCGGGCGAAGCAGTGAAATACTCGTACCGATTATTACTACTTTTATGTTTATTTTAGTCGTTTTTTTGTTGCCCGAGGTACAATTAAACCAGCTTGTACCCTTTACGGACACCACCTTTAGCCAGTTTACGCATGGGATTGTGATCGGTTTTATCTATCCGGTCGGTGAAGCCCTTCCCATTCTGATGATTCTTCCATATGCAAGTCAACAAGCTCACCGCACCCGTGATCTGATGATATCTGCCGGATTTGGTAATCTGCTCATGGCCATTCTGGTTACGATTTCTATGCTGGTTATGGGACTTTTTCTTACTCAGCACACGATTTTTGGTTCTTTTGTATTATCCCAAAAAATCAATATCGCTAATTTCTTTCAGCGTATTGAGGTTCTAATGGCTTCTTCCTGGTTGATATCCACCTACTTTAAAGCCACCGTTTATTTGTATGCCTTTGTTCTTGGTGTCGCTGAGCTTTTTCGCTTCAAAACCTACCAATTTCTCATTTTGCCATGCGTACTGATTGTGTATGCGCTATCTAACATTTTGACACCCAATATGCCCTTTTTTAATACAACCGTCATTCCCTATTGGCTCGAGTGGGATTTTACTGTGAGCCTGGTCTTACCTGTCTTGCTGTTAATCATTCATCTGATTAAATCCCGGTTAACAACCATAAAAGGTAAAACAAATTCATAAAAGGAGGGTGAAGATCATGCTAATTAAAGAGAAACTTACCGTAAGGCAAT
This sequence comes from Paenibacillus amylolyticus, assembly GCF_003719335.1. GTDB lineage: Bacteria > Bacillota > Bacilli > Paenibacillales > Paenibacillaceae > Paenibacillus > Paenibacillus amylolyticus_D. The sequence goes on along the minus strand of NZ_RIAS01000019.1, from coordinate 96,650 downwards.
TCGCTGTTCTCACCTTCTTATGCCTGATCGGGGATATGATGCTAATCTATCCTACATTAATTACCTATTCCGGCCGCCAGGATGCTTGGATCTGTACAATCGTCTCTCAATTTATTGGCATGGCCATATTGTGGATTTTCTATAAACTGAATCAGACGTATCCTGGACTTACACTTATTGAAATTTGCTCTAAAATACTGGGCAAGTGGGTAGGTGGAATTTTAGCTGCTTCATACTTGTTTTACTTTCTGATCGGGTCGGTTATATGTATCCGCGAAGTCGGAGATTTTATGACCACTCAGATTTACCTCCACACCCCGATTCGGGCAATCATTCTTCTTTTTGTCATTGCGCTAGGCTGGTCAGCACTCAAAGGATTAGGAACTTTTGGCAGATCCGCAGAGATTTTAGCGCCATTTGTTATCCTTAGCTTGAGCATCTTCATTCTTTGCTTGCTCCCACAGATGGAAATATCCAATATCCAGCCCTTCTTCGACACACCCTTGTTTTCGTTTATAAGCGCGAGTATTCGAGGTGCTACAACTCCATACGGAGAACTTATCATTATCACCATGATTTACCCCTATGTAAATCACGGCATTCACAAGACGAGAGACATGTTTTTAGCCGGGTTGCTTGGCGGGGTCATATTAATATTCATCCTTCTGACCTCTCTGCTTGTGCTTGGGGCTGAACTGACCCAACACAACATCTATGTAACCTACATCCTTGCACAGAAAATTGACATCGGTGGCTTCCTGCAACGAATTGAAGCACTCTCTGCCATAGCCTGGCTCGTATCTACTTATTTTAAGACTTCTCTGTACACGTTTGGATTCATCTTAGGCCTTGCTCAGCTGTTTCGTCTCAAGTCATACCAGCCACTCATCCTGCCGACCACGCTATTATTATTTGGCATGGCTATTGTGCTTTCGCCCGATGTTCTTTTCTACACCCTCGGCATCATGTACCCTTGGTTCTATTGGGACATTACAGTCAGTATCGTCATTCCTTTGTGCTTGTTGCTGGTTTATCACATTAAAGGCCGATTCAAACAACCTAATAACGCAAATGCTGTTTCACAAAAATAAACAGGCTGCATCTCAAGTGGAATGTTATCCATAGATGTAGCCTGTTTATTGTTAACCATGCTAGCTGTATGCGCATGGCTCGTTTTATTTTCACAGCATCAGACCCGATGAATTACAGCCCTTTTACCGTATCCATCGCCTCTTCAATATGTCCCTTCACGCGTACCTTCGTCCATTGCTTGATCAGCTTGCCCTCTTCATCCAGCAGAAAGGTGGAACGCACGATGCCCATATACTCCTTACCGTACATCTTCTTCAACTGCCATGCGCCAAACTGCTCGGCAACCGTGTGCTCCTCATCCGATAACAGGATAAAAGGCAGTCCATATTTGGCAATAAACTTGTCATGTTGTTTCATCGGATCGGTGCTGATGCCTAGAATGACCGTATTCAGCCCCTGAAACTCCTCATGTCGATCCCGAAAATCACAGGCTTGCTGCGTGCAAGACGAGGTCATATCTTTGGGATAAAAATAGATTAGAACTCGCTTGCCGCGAAAATCAGACAACTTCACGGACTCACCCGTGCTGGATGGCAGTTCAAAATCCGGAACTTGTACACCTTCTGCTAAAGTCATTTTCATGTCCTCCTTGGAATTCAAATGATATGATCCTTCAGACTTGCGTGATGTAATCCTTTAAGCTCACTCTCAGAAACCACTGGAATTGGCGTTACGTGACGAAATGATTTCTTAGCAGGTCATGACCCTGCTCCCCGATACCGCTTCACACCGAAGTTCCACAGGGTAAGACCAATCGTTGCAAAAACTAGCCCCATAACCGGGGTGAGCAAAGCCATACGATGCATCTCAGCTCGATCAAGGAACAGTGCTGCCGGATAGATGCCAACAAAGGCAAACGGAATGATCCAGGTGAGCAGCACCTGAATGGCTCTGTTATAGATCGTTACCGGGTAACGTCCATACCCTTGAATATTGTACATCAGCGGCAAAATACCTGTCGGCGCATCGGAATAAAAGGATAGTGACGTCAATGTGGTATAGATGCCCGCATAGATTAGCACTGAACTTAGTGCCAATATAATCAATGCAGGGATATGCCACCATTCCAGTACAAGCCCCATCTCTGCTCCACTGATGATCATAATGATTAACCCGATGAACGACCCCACTAAGGAAGGGGGATCTACATTTTCAAGCAGAATCTGAAAGAGGTTATGTGCCGGTCTTGTCAGAATGCGATCCATCTCACCTTTGACAATGTACCGCTCGCTGAACCCCCACAGGTTGATAAAACAGCTGAAAATGCCGTATGGCACCATAAAGTACCCGTAAACAAACAATACTTCCGCTTCACTCCAACCGCCAAGGTTGTCCGTATGCCGGAAAACGACAAAGATAAAGATCAGATTGGTTGCCTGAAACAGCAGATCCGAGATAATCTCAACCCAGAAGTCGGCCCGGTAGGTCAGACGTGTCTTCATGTAATTTTTTAAATATTCCCAGATTAGACCGATATAGTACATCCGCTTATCCCCCTTGCACGAACAGACGCTTACGCGCCTGCCGCCAGATCAGCACCATGGGTATGAGAAGCAGGATAAACCAGAGCACCTGAATCCCGAGTACATTCCAGATGCCTGTGCCTTCCACTCTACCCGTGAAAACTGAGCCCGGCAGATAAGTAATAGCCTGAAATGGCAGCACCTTCATGATCGTAGACAACCAGTCCGGGTACAAACTGATTGGAATGATCAGGCCCGAAAACAGATCGACGACCACACGTTTCATGCGCATCATACCTTCGTTATTTTCCACAAAAAATGCGGCCAGTCCCGTAATGACATTAATCTGGGAATTAATGATGAAACTGAAGAACAACATGACGAGAAAACCGATCCACGCCGAAGGCGCTGTTGGAAGCTCCACCGGGAACAGCAGAATGGCAATGATCATGCCCGGAATCATAAGCAGTAAGAAGCGGAAAATACCTTCGCCAAGCCCCTGCATCATTTTGACCATCACATAGTTAATTGGCCGGATAAACTGAATCGCAATGGAACCATCCCGAATGTCAGCGGCAATTTCCCGGTCCAGATTGTTAAAGTAAAAAGCACGCGCCATCCACGAGACGGCAACATACGTTGTCATCTGTGCTGCCGTAAACCCGCCAATCTCTCCACTGCTTCCGTAAATAGCTTGCCACGTAAAGTAATACACGCCAATATTCAGCGTATATATCAAAATGCCGGAATAATAATTGACTCGATACGCAAGCATCGTCAGAAAACGAATGCGCATGAAATCGATAAATGCACTGTTCATCTTAGGTAGCACCTACCGCTTCTTTATCTGCCGACACAATCTCCGGGCGCTCCGCCGAACCGGACTGGTAAATGCTGCGCACAATCTCATCCGTATTCGTCTCAATGATCTGAATATCCGTGATATCCGCCTGACCCACCACACGTGCCAGCACATCCGAAACGTTCAGTTCCAGCGGAATCCACACGGAAGCAGACAACTCATTCTCCACAGTCCACCGCACAGGCATCGCCGCTGTCCATTCCTGCATCTGAGTCATCGTATGACCTGTACCAAATTTAAACCGAACCTCGCGCTCCGTGCCCCACTGGGACTTGAGGTGATCCAAGCCACCATCATAGATGATGCTTCCCGCATCCAACATGATGACTCGCGAACATAAGGCTTCGATATCCTGCAAGTCATGTGTCGTGAGCAGTATGGTTGTACCATGTTGCTCATTCATGTCTTTCAGGAACTCGCGGATTTCCGACTTTACCACGATATCCAGGCCAATGGTCGGCTCATCCAGGAACACAATGCCTGGATTGTGCAGCAAGGCCGCTACCAGTTCACAGCGCATCCGCTGTCCGAGACTAAGCTTGCGCACCGGGCGACTAAGCAGTTCCTGTAATTGCAAACGCTCCACCAGCTCGTCCAGCCGTTTGCGGAAGTCCTGCTCTCCCACACGGTACACTTTGCGAAGCAGATGGAAGGATTCAATGACACCGATATCCCACCATAACTGGCTGCGCTGTCCAAACACAACACCAATATTTTTGACAAACTTCTCCCGTTCCTGATACGGAACATACCCACCTACCGATAAATGCCCGGATGTAGGCACCAAAATGCCGGTCAACATCTTGATCGTTGTTGATTTGCCGGCACCGTTCTCTCCAATATATCCGCAGATTTCACCTTGCGGTATCTGAAATGAAATATCATTCACAGCCAATACTTCCTGGTATTGACGTTTGAACAGATCCTGAAACGCGCCCTTCAGCCCGCCACGGCTTTTCTGGACGTTAAACGACTTTCGCAAATCTTTGACATCAATCGCCAGCATGTTTATACCTCACTTGGATTTTGTTGAAATTGCTTGTAGCCCAAAAAGAAATTATAATAGTAACAGTCAAAATTCAGCAAGCTTTAAAAAATAGTTCGAAGTGGCCTCCTCTGCCTTGAGGTTTGGAGGGAAGGCGAACGGAAAGCTTCGAAACTATACGGAAATTCAACGCAACTTTACATGTACTGAAATCGTTTATTTTTTATCTCAAATACAAAGGAGCGCTAGCATGACCAGAAAGACGAAGAGGACCCTATGGATCTCTCTTGCCGCCTTCGTGTTAATTGTTGGAGGGGCAGCGGCCTATTATTTTGGTTCTATTCTTAATCAGTTGGATGGATTGCAGAAAAAAGGCGAGGATTCGCCATTTGCCAATATTGAAAATGTAGAGAAAGTGAAGGCACCCGACCCTCCAAAATGGGAAGGTACCGAAACTGTGAACATATTGGTTATGGGTGTCGATGCCCGCGGTTTGAAAAAGGGTGAAGTGCCGCGTTCCGACAGCATGATGGTGGTATCACTTGACCCGCTGACCAAAAAAATCAACCTCTTCTCGATCCTGCGTGATACTTACGTGACGATCGACGGATATGGTAAAGACCGGATTAACACAGCCATTACCCATGGCCCGAATGTAGCAATGGAAGCCGCAAGTGACTTGCTCGGCATCCCTGTTCAATATTATGTGTATACCGATTTCCAAGGATTCATCAAATTGGTCGATGCGGTTGGCGGTGTAGACTTTGATGTCGAGAAGGATATGCATTATGTGAGTAAAGCCGACAACAATGAGTACGATATTGATCTGAAAAAAGGCTACCAGCATCTCGACGGTAAAACAGCTTTGATGTATGTTCGTTTCCGTCACGATGCAATGTCCGACTTCGCACGCTCGGAGCGTCAGCGTGAGCTGCTCAAAGCGGTAACGGCCAAAATGCAGTCCACGACAACGATTGCCAAGTTGCCTTCCATCCTGGAAGAAGTTAGCCCGTTTGTAGATACCAACCTCACCCTTTCCGACATGTGGAAGCTGGGCGGACTTGGTTACCAGAGCAGCATGAACGGCAGTGAGCAGGTTCCGCCAATGAACCTGTTAAAAGAAGAACGGACTCCTGGTGGTGCACAAGTCTTGTCGGTAACCAGTGAAGAAAAACTGAAACAACATGTTCAGGATATCATTCATCCGCCAGCCAAGACGGAAGACGAAAAAGCCAAAGAAGACAAGACGGCCAGCGGCAATGAAAAGAATGCACAGCAACCCGCAGAGTAAATGGACTCTATGACACGGAGCACTAGTTATGCATGTATGCCATGACATAGGTCTGAGCTAACTTGGTAAATGGTTGATTGGATTAAAACATCAATTCGTGTGGCAGTAAAAGTCACGATACACGGTTACTCGATAAAGGGTACGTAGCCTGTGACTATAAAACATGCCATTTATAACATAGCGATGATCTCATTCATTCTCAGAAGGGCAGCCTATATGCTGCCCTTTCGCTATGCCTGTTCGCCAAAGTATGCGAAAATAATCATATCATGCTATTGTTTGGCTAGTTTAAACTAACGGAATTACGAAAGGAAGTTATCTCATGAATACACGAACGAACTCGGAGTTGTTATATACAGAAGCCCTGGAGCATATTGTAGGCGGCGTAAACAGCCCTTCTCGCTCATTTAAAGCGGTAGGCGGCGGGGCACCCGTTTTTATGAAAAAAGCGCAAGGTGCTCACTTCTGGGATGTTGACGACAACAAGTATATCGATTATCTCGCAGCATACGGACCGATTGTGACTGGACATGCCCACCCCCATATTACCAAAGCCATAACGGAAGCTGCTGCAAATGGTGTCCTGTACGGCACGCCAACGGAGCTTGAGATCAAGCTTGCCAAAATGCTCAAGGAAGCGATCCCGTCCATGGACAAGGTTCGCTTTGTGAATTCTGGCACGGAGGCCGTGATGACGACGATTCGCGTAGCTCGCGCATATACGAAACGGAATAAAATCGTAAAATTTGCCGGATGTTATCATGGTCACTCCGATCTCGTACTGGTCGCTGCAGGCTCAGGCCCATCTACGCTTGGCATTCCCGACAGTGCAGGTATCCCGACAAGCATTGCTCATGAAGTCATCACCGTTCCATATAACGACCTGGGTGGTCTGAAGGAAGCACTTGAACGTTGGGGTGACGATGTAGCGGCGGTTATGGTAGAGCCTATTGTCGGTAACTTCGGTATGGTTATGCCAGAGCCAGGCTTCCTGGAAGGTCTCTGTGCAATGACACGCGCGAACGGTTCACTCGTTATTTATGACGAGGTCATTACTGCTTTCCGTTTCCACTACGGCTCTACTCAGACGTATGCCGGGCTGGACAATCATGCGGAGATCGAACCTGACCTCACTGCACTTGGGAAAATCATTGGCGGCGGCTTGCCGATCGGTGCCTACGGCGGACGTAAACATGTCATGGAGCAGGTTGCTCCACTCGGCCCAGCGTATCAGGCCGGAACGATGGCAGGCAATCCGGCCTCCATCTCGGCGGGGATCGCTTGTCTTGAAGTGTTACAAGGCGCTGGCGTATATGAAGAGATGGAGCGTCTCGCCATCGATCTGACCGCTGGCTTGCAGGCTTCCGCTGACCGTAACGGCATTGATCTGACGATCAACCGCATTCGTGGTGCGTTCTCCACGCATTTCTGCAATCATCCAGTGACGAACTATGATCACGCACAAGACACGGACGGCGAACGCTTCGCGTCCTTCTTCCGCCACATGCTGAATCGCGGCATCAATCTGGCTCCTTCGAAGTATGAAGCCTGGTTCCTGACCACCGCTCATACAGACGAAGACATTGCTGTTACACTCGAAGCGGCTGAAGCTTCTTTTAAAGCCATGGCACAGGAGTAAGAGCAAGAACCGTCGGGTAGCGTATAAGGTAAGGAAGCGTCGAGTTCTGGAAATAGTACATTGGGTAAAGTTCAGAGTGATGGAGTAGTACATTAGGGTAAAGCGTAAAAGTACATTGTGTAGTACTGGGTTTGAGCATAGCGTATGCGTACAGCTACCGGGTAATTCATGGCATTAATGCTGAGCCTTCGAGTAGCGATGGGAATTTGTGTAGATCTGTAGAGTAGCGCATAAAGAAAGGAAGCCTTATTTTCCGCTTTTTGGTCGATTTTGAAATCTAACGATCACAGAAGACGTTATTTTGCAAAATGGAGCCCAATTCCCCCCCTCAAAGGGCCATTTCGGACAAAATAGCGTCGCTGGTGATCGTAAGAATATGGATTGGCTGAAAACTGGCCAAATAAGGCTTCTCAGGATCGTTAGAATTTTCCGGCCTAGAATAAGGGATAATGCAAGGCCGCAATCTCATTCAATCCGGCAAGACCTAGCCTTTACTTCACCATCCCAATAATGTTTTGGAGATGACTTTATCTCAGGTGCGATGATAGCCCCCACTTAATACCCACCTTTCGCAACATAATTTAAAATTCTAGATAGACCAGCCCATTAAAGGTTGGTCTACTTCACGTTGTGGATCTAATCTGCAATCTCAATATCTCCTCCCGGATGATCTGCATCCCCTCTGCAATACGCTGTTTCGGAACATTGGAGATGTTCAGTCGCAGCATCTGATCCCTGTAGGCACGGTACGTCCCTTCGGGATAATATCGTTCTGTTGTATCGGCAATAATTCCGCGGTTCTGTAAACGGGATATTAAAGTGCGGACAGGTATATTCTCTGGCAAAGGGAGGGCAGTATGTTCCCCACCGGTTCGCGGTGCAACACGAAATGGTTCGAAATCGGAATTAGCTGCCAGCTGTTCATGCACAACTTCCATTCGCGCGGCATAGCGGCTACGAATGATTTTGCGATGGTGGGCAAACATACCGCTATGAATGTACACTTCCAGCGCAGCTTGAGACAGCAGTGAGGTGTCGATATCCAGCATTCTTTTCATTGAACCGAAAGGGGCAATCAAGGCTACAGGCAGTACGGCTACACCAATACGAAGTCCAGGGAACAGAATCTTGGAATAACTTTTCAGATAAATAACACGGTCATGCGTATCATAAGCCCACAAAGGATCTTGTCTCGCGCTGTCCTCCAAATCGGCCAGATAGTCGTCTTCGACCAGATAAACATCATATCGCTCCGCAAGTCGAAGAAGTCTCTTCTTTTCCGCCGCCTTCATGGAAGTTCCGATGGGATTGTGGAACCGTGGGATAACATAGAAAAACTTGATATCCCCCTCCGCAAGCTGGCGTTCAAGCGAATCCCAGTCCAGTCCTTCCTCAAACGTTCTTCGTACACCTGCAATAGGCACGTTCAAGCTCTGCAGTAAGGTAGGCATATTGTGATATGTAGGCAGTTCCACCATGACTTTGGTTTTTTCACCGGGAAAAGGCATCAAGGCCAGCGCCGCAAGCGCCTGCTGCACACCAGATGTGATGAAAAACTGTTCCGATCGCGCAAATACCTGATAATCGGCAAACTGTTTCTGTAATAGCTCAATCAGCGAGGGCAATCCTTGCGCGGTGCCGTATAAAAATAGCTCGTCTTGCTTCTGTTTCATCGCCACCTCCACGCAATGCCGAAAATCCGCATAAGGAAACACCCTTGGATCAGGAGCCGCCGACGCAAAATCCAGCGGCTCCTGCCAGTCCATATCCTGTACACCTAAACCATTCTGAACGGCATAATAACCGGATTGGGGTACGGCGTACACCAAATGTCGCTGTTCCAACCATTCATACGCTCGAATCGCTGTACTCACACTGCATTGAAATTGTTCCGCCACACGGCGAACCGCTGGCAACCTTATTCCTTTGTCATCCCACTGGCGGCTCCCCTGCTGAACCATTTGCTCCTGTATCCACTGTTGCAATGCATGAGCAATTACCTCATATTTTTTCACCCTATTCACTCCTCTCTTTGAAATTGTACCGGTACAATCGCTTGTTTTCTGTATTGTAGCACAGCGGAAGCAGAAGTATATTGAATAAGGCTGATATGTTATGTTCCATCGCTTGACACATAATCAGCAAATCTAGTTCATCGGAATTTACGTTGAGTTACCCTAACTCAACTTAGTGTTGACCTTAGTATGAAGCATACGTTCCAAAACGATATCGGACTACATCGCATTACTGGAGGGAAAAGAAATGAATACTACACGTAACCGAACCTATGCTTATATTGCAGCTGTTGTTTATGCCGCCATTATCGGACTATCTTTTTTATATGTGAAAATGACGGTCACCATTGCTCATCCCCTAGATGTGCTTGCACACCGTTTCGCTCTGTCACTCATTGTGGTGAGTATTCCTGTGCTGTTCGGCTGGATTAAAATCAATCTTCGTTTAGCTGATCTTTGGCGAATCATTCCGCTAGGGCTGCTCTCGCCTGTGCTCTTCTTTGCCTTTCAAGCGTTCGGACTGGTAACCTCCAATTCTTCGGAAGCGGGAATTATTCAGGCGATGGTGCCTGTCTTTACCCTTGCCCTAGCTTCCGTTTTTCTGAAGGAACGTACATCTATTTTGCAAAAAATGTCTCTGCTCCTTTCTGTCGCTGGCGTCATCTTTATCTTTGCCATGAAAGGTAGCGGAATGTCGATGAGTAATATGCAAGGCATTGTACTACTGGTTCTTTCGGCCATCAGTTTCGCAGGTTACGGGGTACTCGCAAGACCACTTACTCGGCAATATAAACCGCTGGAACTGACTTGGGTGACCTTAATGGTAGGGTGTGTTGTGTTTAATGCAATTGCACTAATACGCCATGCATTTACGGGCTCGATGGTTGATTATGTTCAGCCGCTCGGAGATCTATCCTACCTGGGTGCCCTCGCTTATCTGGCTATCTTATCTACCATGGTATCCACCCTGCTGTCCAGCTACGCCCTGACTCATCTGGAGGCTTCACGTGTCAGTGTGTTCAGTAATCTGTCTACACTCATCTCCATCGCAGGCGGTGCACTGATTCTACATGAGCCTGTTCAGAGTTATCACTATGTAGGTGCGATCCTGATCATCATCGGTGTACTTGGCACCAATATGAGCGGTCGCAAACGTAGGTTGGTCAATCATGCTAAAGCATGATGCCCGCCAAGCCAGAAACACCGCAAAAAAACGAGGCTTGAAGTACGCGAGGCGATGGGTATCCGGTATTTCGATCTTTGATGATATACAGGGTCCTGTATGAAGCTTCCCAAACACGTTAACACTGCTGAGGATACTCTACTCTGAAAAGGAGTTCCTCAGCATGAAGCGTACACAACCTTCGTTCTTGCAAGCCATGATGTTAATCATGTTATCTGTAGGCCTGATTAGTCATGTCTTAATTATCCCTGCCCTTCTAAGTGCAGCTAAAAGGGACTCTTGGATTTCCGTGCTTTTATCGACCGGACCACTGCTGCTCTTTGCTTGTATGCTTGCTTTTGTATCCCGCTTTCTACAACATCAGACTTTACATGATTGGCTGTCTTCCCATCTTGGTAAACCCGTAGGTTTTCTGTTGCGGGTGGGAAACAGTCTCTTTTTTCTATGCGTCATCTACTTTACACTACGTGACACCACGACCTGGGCCAAAACGAACTATCTGACCGAAACGCCTGTGATCGCAACAACGATCGCACTTATGGCTTTATGCGGATATGCTGCCTATAAGGGTATGCGTGCGCTGGCCTTTACCGCCGGACTGATTCTGCCGCTCGTCGTGCTGCTCGGCTTCTACGTCGCCATTGTCAATTCCCAGTATAAAGATTACAGCCGCCTTCTTCCTGTGCTCGAGCATGGTTGGTCACCTGTATTTCATGGCATGATGTACAGTCTGGCAGGCATGTTTGAATTGCTTTTCCTCTGGTACATTCAACCTCATCTCACCAAACGTATAAAGTTATGGCAGTATCTAATGCTTGCATTGATCATGGTTGGTTTAACAACAGGCCCGCTCATTGGAGCGATCGTAGAATTTGACCCTTATGAAGCAGCCAAAATGAGATACCCTGCCTTTGAAGAATGGCGTATCGCCTCCCTGGGCAAATATATTGCGCAGACCGATTTCTTTTCGATCTATCAGTGGCTCGCAGGTTCATTCACTCGGATCAGTCTGGCCATGTATATTGTGGTAGAAATTTGGAATATTAAGAGCACTTCCAGAAGGATGATTGCTTGTGCGTCTTTGGCTGTATTCTTTATTTTATCCATGCTGTATCCTCTGGACGATATTACTTTCGCGAAGATTCTGGTTGACTACATCTTTCCATATAATCTCGTGTATCTGAGCGGATTTGCGGTTCTGGCAACGATCGTTGCCTTCATCCATTCACGCCAGCAGAGGAGGAAACAACACCATGGAGAAACACCCGATTGACACGACATCCTATGACACCCTGCTTGCCTCCCTGAGAAAAAACTTTGAATCCTGTGCGGATGTCGTCATCCAGACATTCTCTGCCCAAGATGAGACGGTTCGGTCTGTCATTGTGCTCTATTGCGACGGTCTGGTGGACAGTAAACAAATCAATCAATTCATTATTCCACGGTTAGAAAAACATACATTGATTATGGAAGAAGCTGTACCCAAGGAACTTGGGCTTACGCTGAATCCCATAGAGGACATTTCTGATCTCCAGAACATAAACATGCTCCTGTTTAGCGGGCAGCTGCTACTTATTTTTGAAAACGGTGTACAGGCCTGCAGTCTGGATATTGCCAATATTCCGGGACGCACACCAGAAGAGTCCGCCATCGAGACGTCCGTCAAAGGACCGCGTGATGGTTTCACCGAAGAACTGTCCACGAACATCGCCTTGGTTCGCAAACGATTGAAAACGTCATCCATGTGTTATGAGAAAATTATAAAAGGGGAACGGACACAGACAACGATCGGCCTCTTATATGTCAGAGATATTATTAATCCCGAAATTCTAGAGACCGCTCGGAGCAATCTGAATCAGATTAATGTCGACGGAATTATGGGCACCTCTATCATGGAACGTGCCGTCATGGGAGGGGTACGAAGTATCTTTCCGCTGACGGATAATTCTGAACGTCCAGACTATGTCGCGGACTCCTTGATTAACGGACGGTTTGCTGTGCTCACGGATGGATCACCCGTAGCCGTCATTGCACCGACAACACTGTTCAATCAGTTGAAATCCCCTGAAGACGAGAGCACTCCATTTTTCATCGTGACCTTTGAACGGATATTACGGATTGCCGGACTGCTTATTGCCTGTTTTTTTCCGGCTTTCTACATCGGTCTGACCAGCTTCAATCTAGAACAAATTCCGCTTCCGCTGCTTGCAACAATTGCTGGAACGCGGATGGGACTACCTATGCCGGTTACCCTTGAAGCTTTCCTGATGATTTTCATGTTTGAACTGTTCAATGAGGCTGGACGAAGGCTGCCGCGTGCATTGGGACAGACCGTCAGTGTGGTTGGTGGCTTAATTATCGGGGATGCGGCCATTCGTGCCGGAATTACGTCTCCCACAATTATTGTCACAGTAGCGATCTCCGTCATCTCCAGCTACATTCTGGTGAACACCGTTCTTGGAGGGGCTACATCCCAAATACGTATCGGGATGCTGATCGCTTCTTCGATCTTGGGTTTATTCGGATTTATGGTTGCCCTGTTTGCCTTGTTAGTCCATCTCGTATCTCTGGAGTGTTACGGCGTATCCTACCTCTCCCCTGTATCACCGTATATTCCGGGAGATTTCACACAGGCCGTATCCATGCCACCTTCCATGACACGCACCAAACGCCCAGCTGTATTACGCACACAGGACTCTACCCGTCATAAGGAAAAACCTTGATGAGAAGGGCTTGCGTAAGTAGCATAGTTGCGGTTTGTGTCATGCTGCTAACGGGATGCTGGGATTCCAAGGAAGTGCAGAGCATTAACTTTATTACAGCCATTGGCATCGATTATGCGGATAATCAATATACGACATACGCCCAGTTAATCGATTTTTCCAGCATCGCAAAACAGGAAGGTCCGACACCAAGAGAAGGCAGTCAGATATGGATCGGAAAAGGCACCGGCACAACGTTAAGTATGGCGATCAACAATCTGTATGAGACGTCGCAGCAGCAAACGTTGTGGACTCATGTGAAAGCCATTGTGCTGTCCAAAAATGCATTGGAAGGACGACTTGAGGATATTTTTAACACGTTACTTCATTCCGGACAGCTGCGATATACACCATGGATCTATGCAACGGAACAAGATATGTCCACATTACTCTCTCCTTCCGCGATCCTGAACCAATCGGCTCAAACGATTGAGTTGTTTGAACCGATGAGGCTGTATAGGCAGCATTCCGGGTATGAACCCATTCGTCTTCATCAGCTGCTGGATAGTCTGAGAGAACCTGCATCTGTGGTGTTGCTGCCTTCGGTTTCCACTAAAAATCAGACGTGGCATAACGGTGAAGAGACCCCGCCGCTGATTCGAATGGATGGATTTTACGTCGTGAGCAATGGAAAAAGTCAGGGGAAAGTCTCTGGTGCCGAAGCAGACGGCGCCCGTTACGTAAATTATGACCATGTGTACCAATATCCGCTGTACGTTTATGGGAAGCATGGTAGTACTCCTGACCTTACATTGACTCTTCACAAACCCAAAACGCGTATAAAGGCGAGAAAAAGCATCAACGGTGTCACTTTTGATCTGTTCACTTCAGTGAAAGGTACGATTGCTGAGGACCACGACTCCTATCGATCTCCTCGTGTAATGGAACAGGAGGCCGGCCGGCAGATTGAGGCTCAAATCCGTAAGACGTTTACTACAACCAAAGCGCGAAAAATAGATTCATTGGGTCTTGTAGAGCATCTCTACCGGCATCATCCCGATTGGTGGAGAGCTGAGGTTGCCCGGCGGGCAGAACCCCTTGCTCGTATTCATCTCGGCAAAGTTGAAGTCGACGTGAAAATCCTGAATGCCAGTACCTATAAATATGGGGAGTAAATGGATAAGCAAAGACCTGTAATCTGCATCGAAACTGTCGCAGACTACAGGTCTTTCTGTGCTTGGTCAGTGCTTGTTAGCGTGGCAAGATGAGTAAGACACCGTACAATATTCAATAGTTAGCTCTCTTCGTTTATGCCAAAGGGTACGCCATGACACTCATTAATGCCAGTTCCGGCTGGGTTGTATCCAGGCGGCTGTACTGAATGATGACGGGTACATCACTTGAAACCGTGATGGCATACGGTACACCAGAGGGGATTGCTTCTTTCCCAGCACGTAGCGATGCAGTACGGATATGTTTTGTTCTTCTAGCCGGGACTTCGGCTTGAATATGCTCTAGCGGTTCGCGGTCTTCAAAATAAATCGTGATGTCCAGCGTTGCATCTTCACTGCCTGTATTCAATACACAGATGCTCTCATGGCTTTCCAACGAGCCTGAGCTATCCGGCGGGATGTAACCGTCTGGAATAACCCAGTACGTATGACCATGGGTTGAAGCTCTTGAAAGACTGGTGTGGTCTTGCATGGTACACTCTCCTTTATCTCATTGCGAAGGTGATGTGAGTTAAAACCATCTCGGTGGCTCGCGGGCGGACGCTCGGTGGGCGGATCGGGCTTTGGGCCACTGTTGGTCCGGGATTTCTTCTATTCCCCCTCCATGGGGGAAATCACGTGCCAAACGCGGACGCTCTGCTCCCTTTTCCCGATTCCGCCCCCCTCGCCGCCTCGCTTGCTTTTTTGGTTTTAAGAAAACATGGCCTTCGCTTCGCTGGGTCATTTTTTGTCGCTCGTCGCTTCGCTCGACTCGCGTTTCATCTTTTCACAGTTGCTGTTCAAGTGAACTCTACTTTTAATTTTTTGATTAAGCTAAGACGCACAAGACTTAAAATCCTGCGGTATCTGATCTCAGTAGCTTAAAAATTAGATCCTGACCTAAACAAATACTGCTACATTCGCTCTTATCTGAGGTACATCTGCAATGGCTGCAAATGCAGCTCGCGGATAGCTTCAGCCACCTGCTCTGCCAAGCGGCGTGCGCCTCGCTCCTGAAAATGTGTGTTATCTTCCATCCCTGTCGGGAAGTTGATATATTCGCCGGGCAGCACCCACATAAAATCATCCTTGGTGCCTTCTTCATCCGCCTGCTCAAACATCAGGCGGCTGCGTTCAGCCAGATCAATTAGCGGCACCTCTTCATCTGCCGCAAGTTCGCGCACGGCGGTAATATAATCGCCGTGTGTATCGGTCAATGTGCCATCTTCCGCAAAGTATCGGCGATGCACTGGCGTGATCAGCACCGGACGCGCCTTAACCTCGCGTGCGGCATCGATATATTTTTTCAGATGCTGCTTATAAGTGGTGAAAGGCTCCGTTCCCCGTTCCGGGTCAGGCTTCTCATCGTTATGTCCAAATTGAATAAACAGAAAGTCATGGGGCTTTAATCGCTGCTTAATTGCATCCAAGCGACCTTCATGAATAAAACTGCGGGAACTTCGCCCTGACTGTGCATGGTTATCCACGGCCACGTCATGTTTGAACTGTGCAGGCAATAGCTGTCCCCAGCCGCAATACGGGTACCCGCTCTCCGGCTGATCCGTTACCGTTGAATCCCCCGCGAGAAACACGGTCATCGTTTGATTTGCCAGCGTTATTTCCAGTGCATTGATTCGAGGTGCAGGACCTGAGAAGGTCAGGCGAAGATTGCCCCCGCGAACAACAACGGCAAACCGCATTTCTGCGTATTGCCCAGCCACCGTGCGAATTGTGGGTAACATCAGCCGGCCTTCCCCTGCTTTCACACGTGTGATTGTATCCGCGAGCGGATCTCCGGCAATCAGTAACACCTGATACGTTCCGTCGGGCACATCGACGATAAATGATGCCTTAAGCGGGATACAAAAGCTGGAACGCAAGCGGACAGACATCGTGGTCTGCCCCTGCGGAGAATAAATCCCTTTTGAGGAAAACCCTTCAGTTTCCTGCTCATCATACCGCTGCTTCTCATATACCAACGAACCTGGCTGGAATCCGAATCCCTTGTTCTCATCGTATATCGTTGTTGACGAAACAGCCACATAGCCATCTGCTTTTCCTACATTCGTATGGATGCCTTCTTTGCCAACTTCCTTTTCGGGTTTCCTCATAGCTAAAGTGGATGCCGATAAGATTTCTGATCTATGATCAGCTTGAGCGATAGGACCAAAACTAAACTTCCACGAGGAACTTTTTTGTTCGACTTGTTCTCCATGTTCTGCGTTTTCCAATTCTGCTGCATCCACTAATTTTCTCCTCCATGTATTATTATTAGTTTGATGCGACCTTGTTTTGGAATGTTTCGATCTTGCCTCGTTACCCCTTCAAACCACTCGTGCTCATGCCTTGCACAATCTGCTTCTGGAAGATGAAGAATACAGCCACAACCGGCACCAGACTGACAATCGACATCGCGAACATCGCCCCCCAGTTGGAGGCAGATTCACTATCGAGGAACATTTTAAGCGCCATGGATACCGTATACTTGTCAGGCGAGTTCAGATACAGCACGGGTCCGAGCAAGTCTTCCCATCTCCAGTAAAAGGAGAAGATTGCCGCTGTCGCCAGCGAAGATTTGATCAGGGGCATGATGATCTGAATATACAGCCTAAACTTGTTACATCCATCAATCGTTGCGGCTTCATCCAGCTCTTTAGGAATCGTGCGAATAAACTGCACCATCAGGAAGATAAAAAACGGCATCCCGAAGAAGGTAGGCACAACAATAGGCAGAATCGTGTTCAGCCAGCCCAGCTTGGTAAAGATAATATACTGCGGAACCAGTACGACGTCATGCGGCAGCATCAGCGTAAGCATCATCAGAGAGAACCAGAAGGTACGTCCTTTAAAATTCAATCTGGCAAAACCAAACGCGATCAGTGACGATGACAGCACTGCCCCAATGGTAGAGATCACCACAATGATCAGTGAATTGGTGATATAGTCCATAAACGGCCGTCCAGCCGTTCCCTTCCAGCCATCCACATAGTTCGACCAGATCCATTCGGTCGGAAACAGGCTCTCTGCCGTTACAAAAATCGTGCGGCTCTCCTTGAAAGAACTGAATAACATCCACAGCACCGGGTAGAGCATCAGAAGGGCAAGTGCGGCAACGAACAGATGATAGATTGGCCATTTTACATTTCTCCACACCATGATTACTTCCCTCCTTCAGATTCGTAGAACACCCAGAACTTAGATGTCAGGAACACAGCCGCTGTAAGCACACCAATCATGATCAACATCACCCAAGCCATCGCAGAAGCATAACCCATGTTGTTAAACATAAATGCCTGACGGAACAGATATAACGAGTACAGCATCGTACCGTCCATCGGGCCGCCCTCTCCTTTGGAGATGATGTAGGCAGGCACAAAGGTCATAAATGCACCGATCGTCTGCATAATGAGATTGAACAGTACGATTGGGCTGAGCAAGGGCAGCGTAATGCTGAAAAATTTTCGAACCGGATTTGCGCCATCCACACCTGCAGCCTCATACATCTCGGGGGAGATGTTTTTGAGCCCTGCCAGAAAGATCAGCATCGATGAACCGAATTGCCATACCGATAGGGAAATCAGCATGACAAGCGCCGCATCCGGATCGCCAAACCAACTGATCGGCCCAATGCCGATCGCGGTCATCGCACTGTTAATGACACCTTCATTGCTGAACAGGTTACGCCACATAATGGATACGGCCACGCTGCCGCCGATGATGGAAGGCAGATAGTACAATGTACGATACGTTCCCACCATACGAGAACCCGTATTCAGAATCATCGCGACAAAGAGGGCAAAGATCAGCCTTAACGGCACCCCGATGAATACATAGAGAAACGTAACCTTAACCGAATTCCAGTATTTTGGATCATCAAAAAACATCTTGGTATAGTTGTCCATCCCAATCCATTTTGGAGAGGTGAACAGGTTATAACTTGTAAACGACATGTAGAGGGAAACGAACATCGGGATGAGCGTAAATCCAAGAAAACCAATAATAAATGGGCTGATAAAAGCATATCCCGTCAAGTTTCTGCGCAATGAAGAATACTGCCTCAAGTGGAACGTACCTCCTTTATGGATCAGCTTGCTCCCGTCTTCATGTTACAGATAGGACGGTGAAAGGCCCTCGCCGTCAGCGAGCAGCCTGGTTCCCGTCTATCCCTGCATGCGGGACGAGCAAGGCATCATTCAATTGTTATTTATTGTTGGCAAGCACGGATTCTGCATTTTTGCGGAACGTCTGTGCCGCCTGTTCGGCAGTAATCTTGCCAAAGTTCAGCTCCTCCACTACATCAGCGAGTGAGGAAATGACCTCCGGTGATCCAACCGGTGGTGGTGGGCTCATTGGAGAAGCTTTTGGCTCCATCGATGCCACGAATTCAAATACCTGTTTCGTTGCATCACTCAGTTCAGGAGCAATAGCCTCTTTGATTTTCCCGGAGATCGGTACACCGCGCTCCCCTTTGATCAGTTTGTTCGCCTCTTCGTCATTCACCCAGAAGTCAATGAACTTTGCTGCTTCTTCCTTCACCTTGGAGTTGGACGTTACACCCCAGTACATACTTGGCTGCATGTAAAGTCCTTTTTCCATATCGGGCCCTGGCATTGGGGCAATCGCAAGCGGACGGTTAGCGACCTGTTGCAAAGCGACGAACTGGTTCGACCATTGCCATACGCCAATGCCTTTTTCTTTGACCAGATCCGACTCTTCAATGATACCTTTCGTTTGGTTAGCTACATCCGGTGAAGGCGCAGCCTTCTGCTCGATCATCCGTTGCATTAATCCGAAAAACTCTACGAACAGGGCATCGTCATCATAACCAAGCCCGGTTCCTTCCGGGTTGTAGAGCGATTTGCCTTTGGTACGCAGGAAATAGTGGAAGAAGATATCTGGCGCTACACCGCCATCCAGATACAGTCCCTTCTCTGCTGCTTGTTTGCCAAGCGCTTCGTAGGATTCCCATGTCAGATTTTCCGGCATGGCATCTACGCCAGCTTTCTTGAGCAACGCAGGATCATATTGGAAACCAAGTACGTTAACCCCAGCAGGTACACCGTACTGTTTGCCGTTAATAACACCTGTACTGATGACATTCTCGGCCACATCATCCACCTTGATCTGATTGCCCAGATACGGTGCGAGATCTTCAAGCTGACCGTTCTGTGCATATTGGCTGATGTAGGAAATATCCATCTGAATAATGTCAGGCAGCTGGTTGGCTGCGGCTTGCGGGGCAAGCTTTTTCCAGTAGTCATCAAAAGAAGCATATTCCACATCAATTTTGACGTTTGGATTTTTGGTTTTATACAGGTCGATGACCTTCTGTGTATATTCATGACGTGTATCCGAGCCCCACCAGGCAATTCGCAGATTCACTGATTCATCTTTGCTCCCAGATCCTTGTTCGCCGCCTCCGCCTGAGCTACACGCTGCTGTAAATACAAGTAACGCAGCCATCATCAGGAATATTGCCTTTTTCACCATGCCAATCTCCCCTTTTTATACTGATATGGTATTGTGAACGGGTTATCTCCATCTTGTTAACGAGACACTGATAACGCTTTCACGAACTTGATATTGTCATTTTCGCAAAAGTACGATCCAAGTTGAATACACAAAACCGTCTTGTTGGTTCAAAAAACAGAGGAGGACATCCCTGACGCTGCAAGCGTCGGTTATCCCCCTCTTAAGATATGACATGACATCGCTTTGCATTGCATTGCTAATTCCCTCTTAGATGCCGAATCTGCGGTATTCAGTCGGTGTCATCCCGGTCCATTTTTTAAACACCTGACTGAAATATTGCGAGTTACCTCCAAAACCGAACAATTCGGCCAGCTCGAACACCTTCACATCTCCGCCCCTGCGGATATGTTCACACGCCCGTTCAATGCGTAGACGATTGACGTAATTAGAGAAATTTTCGCCGGTGACTTTTTTGAAAATTTTGCCGAGGTAGTCTGGATTCATATACAACATCTGATGCGCCACTCCACTCAAGGAAAGGTCAGCCTCACCATAGTGACGGTCTACGATGTCCATCATTTTCTCCACTGCCGATGATTGACGACTGATGTAATTTTTATAATAACCCGCAGTTAAACGGGTGGCACTGTCTGCTACAAATGTATTCAAATCAGCTAACGTATCCATATGCGTCAGTTCCGCCATCCGCTGCGTGAAATCGGTTGCCTCCTCTGGCGGGCAGACTTGAATCATGGCAGAATATAACTGCACTACATAGGCGCGTGTCACCTCAATATCCAGCTTCTGATCTGCCAGTTGCTCGAACAGACGATGTACCTCGGCGGCAACTCCCTCCGTATTGCCCGATTTAATTAACTGGCACAGCTGATCAGCATCCTGCTCTACATTCACACCGTCACATTCCCCTGCCAGCACCACATCATTCTTGGTTATAAGTTTGCCCTCCCCAATGAAAAAGCGATGATTCAAGTACTGCATCACTTCGCGGAACAACCGCCGGGACTGGGTCATATGGTCCGCTTCACTGAGCGCAGCCGTCAGCTCTAATCTGTACAGACGGGTAAATGTCTGACGAACCGCTTCAATTCGCTCCTGCAACATATGCACATCCGCTGGTTCTGCCAGGACAATCAGGAGCTTGCCTTCAATGGTTGTGCTTAACAGAACATCAGGAAGCATGTCAGCCGCTATATTTTTGATCGCAAACAAATGACTGTAATCATGCTCTTCCACAATCCGAACCAGCAGTAACCGAACGCTTTTCTGCTGCAGCTCCAGATTGAATAGATCCTGATAATATTCCAGATCCATCGGTCCATATGTACGGTTGGTCATGAACTCCAGCAGAAACTGTTCCTTCACATGGGGAAGTACTCGCTGCAAACGTTGCTTGATCTCTCCCGCAACATGTTCTTTCACCTGCGCATCCTGACGCTCCTGCAAAAGCTCAACCAAGGCATCATGAATCTGATTCTCGTTGCAAGGTTTCAGCAGATAATGCTTCACCCCATATTGCATCGCCTTGCGGGCATACTCAAACTCCTTGTAGCCAGACAACATGATAAATCGTACCGCCGGATAAGCTTCGGAAGCCTTCTCGATCAGACCCAGCCCATCTAGACCCGGCATGGAAATATCGGTAATGATGATATCGGGTTTGGCACTTTCGATTTTCCCCAGTGCTTCCACTCCGTTTCTGGCCGTATCCACAAGTTCTGTCCCTGCGGCCGCCCAGTCAACCACCTGAGAAATCCCCTCCAGTATGACACGTTCATCATCTACGAGCATCACTTTGTACATCGTCATCGTCCTCTCTGATCCAAGGTATGCTGATCGATACTACAGTTCCTGATCCAGGCTTGCTGTTTATGCTCATGGTGCCTACATCGCCAAAGGTCAGCCTTAGACGTTCCTGAATATTCGTAAGCCCTATGCCCTGTCCTCTGGTCTGAATCTGCCCTTCCTGTAAACGTTCCATAAATTCGGAGGTCATGCCCGGCCCGTTATCCTCCACCTCAATCCGAATATGCTCCCCTTCTGCTCTGGCACGGATTCGAATCTGACAAGGCTCGATGCTCGGCTCAAGTGCATAATGAATGGCATTCTCTACAAGCGGCTGTAATGTTAATTTGGGAATTCGAGCAGTTCCAACCTCAGGCGCAATATGCATGTCAAAGTCTAGTCTTTCCTCGAACCGGGTACGCTGAATGGTAACGTAGCTGCGCACGATGTCCAGCTCCCGTTCCAGCGTAATCCATTTCTCGGACATATTGACCGAGCTGCGCAGAAGGAAGCCAAGCGCTTCGACCATCTCGGAGATTTGATGCTGTTTCTGCACTTTGGCAAGCCAGTTAATGGATTCGAGCGTGTTATACAAAAAGTGTGGATTGATCTGTGCTTGAAGCGCTTTCAATTCTGTCTCGCGAATAACAAGCTGCTTTGCATAATTTTCATCAATCAGCTCTCGAATCCGCTGCAGCATCATCTTGAAGGTTCGATGCAGCAATCCCACTTCATTCTGCGGAGATACGGGAACGCTGCCAAGAGCGGCTTCTTCCAGTTTATCCAGGTCCCCTTTTTCAATATTACGCATTTTCTTAATTAATTGGGCAATCGGATGGGTGATACTGCGCGAGAATTTGGCTCCAATCACAAGAGCCACCAGAAAGATCATAATAAAAATGGCCATGACGAGCTGTTTGACAAACTGAATCTGCTTGAACATCTGATCAAATGGCGTAGTATATAAGTAATTCCAGCTGGTATACGAGGAGTGAGCTCTCGCAACAAAAAATTTGCCCTGCTCTAACGTGGTGATTCCGTAAGGCTGCGTCCGCTTCAGCTCTGCTGCGATTTCGGACCTGCTGACCGTTGATTCGGTCGGATAGATGACCTCTGTCCCGTCAACAATGAGCAACTGCGAGTCCTCCGCTGGTTCCTGCATCTGATCCTGGACGATACGATCCAGCCGCACACGAATAATCAGGGTACCCAATTTTTCCAGCGTAAATGCTCCGCCCGTAAAGGACTTCACCTGTCTGACCGACAGCAACCTCGCCTGTTGGTCCCCACTTGCCAGCCATACGTTGGAACCTGCATATTGCTCACCGAGCGAAATTAGTTCCTGTTGCTTCGCCTCTGAGATGCCTTCCCGATTACCTGCGGCCATGACATTGTTATCGTTGTCGATAAACATCATGGAGTACACGTATTTCTCGGAACCCGCATAGGCAACAAGTCGGTTTGTCACTTTTTTACGAAGACTGTTCCGCTCGTATCCGGTCTCCGCCTTCTCCAGTTGCAGCAGATACTGTTGCAGCGGCTCATCCGACATCACTTTGAAGGACAGATTGGATAACTCGCGGAGCTTGTTCTCGATGCCAACCGATGACATATTGAGCACCTGTGATGACTTCTCATAGATCTGGCGGTCATAAATATTTAACACGTACTGCATGACAGATACGTAGAAAGCAAAGCTGATCAGCATCAAAAAACCGATCAGTAACATCGTTTTGTGGTGAATGGGTAGTGTGGTGAAAGCGTTTTTAAATTTACTCATTCAGGAGCGCTCCTTTGCTTGGCGAAGGGTTGCTGGTTTAGAGGGATACCGGCCTACGATGAAGCTGATAAGGGTCTGAATTGGGTAGTACACGCAGCGTACTTGTAAGTTATTTTCATATTTACACATCCATGGTCGGATGACAAGTCATATTTATGCAACCTACGGAGTCATCTTAGCAGGTATACAAGCATCAAGGTAGGTGACTATAACACTTTTTAGCGGAACAAGTTACCTGCGTTGCAACCTTGGTTAGCTTGCAGGGTGAGGGTGACTTTTAATGCTAGGAGAGGTTCGTTCCTCAGTGGGGAAGGCGATATAGCTTTGGGCTGGACTGTTGTGTTACTTGGGAGCGGATGTGGCTGTTTGTTGGAGATTCGTGTTCCTCAGGGGGCGATATCGGACCATAGATGTGCGGGTATTTAGGTTACTCGAAAAACGAAGAGATTCAGGGGAAAGTCGATGTATTCATCACTTTACTTTGTTGCGAGACACGATTTCGGAGAAATGCTATGGATATATTACTCTTGCTGTGATCTTGAACGCTCTTGCAGTGCTCTTATTGTCTCTTGGATCTCTAACGATCACCACAGACCTTATTTGGCCATTTTGACGTGGTTTCAAAATCTAACGATCACCCGTGACGCTATTTGGGTCATTTCCATGTGAAAAAGGGTTAAACCTTAGAGATTTCTCTAAATAACGTCTCTACGGATCGTTAGAATTTCAAAAGTCTTATTTCAAGCCAAATAAGGCTTCTCCTGACCGTTAGAATTACACTTCCCCCTGAATTCTCAAGACTAACATCATTTCTTGAATCTCCTAATGATTTCACTAATCTAATCCACTAAAAAACACCGAAAAAAGTGACGAGTCAGGAACAAGTCCTGCCTCGCCACTCCATCCTACCTTTAGGGTAAAATCACTTCTCACACATTCATTTTTAAACATTCATAGGAGTGCTCTCTTAAAAGCCTTACGGATTCACAAATACCGTCTTGAGCTTCGCGATATACTGCACGTCAAAACCAAGACCTTCGGCTACCATGGCCACAGGTACATACGTTTTGGCTTCCTTGCCTACTTTGTTCAGGAAGGCCGGAGTGTCCACTGCAACGGATGCACCGTTCACTTTCACGGCATTCGCTCCAATCTTCACAGCTACTGTGCGGTCACCGTAGGTAATGGTTGCAGTTGACGTTTTGTTATCCCAAACGGTTTTGGCACCCACTGCATTCACGATATCCTGGATCGCGACGAAGTTTTTGCCGTTACGAATGACTGGTTTATACGGTGTGCTCAGCGTCTTGCCACTTACGATGATGTT
The DNA here is from genome assembly GCF_003719335.1 of Paenibacillus amylolyticus. Taxonomy (GTDB): domain Bacteria; phylum Bacillota; class Bacilli; order Paenibacillales; family Paenibacillaceae; genus Paenibacillus; species Paenibacillus amylolyticus_D. The sequence goes on along the minus strand of NZ_RIAS01000019.1, from coordinate 71,825 downwards.
CATTGGCTGGCCTGCATCTGGCGCGGTCAGTTTCGTGTAGTCACCCCAAATGGTTTTTGCAAATTCTTCAGCAATAGCAGCATATCCAAGCTGATTCGGGTGGAAATCCCGATTTTTGATCATATGTGTCATTGTGCCTTCACCGCCAACAAAATCTTTGGCTACATGAGCCACTTTCACATCAGCACCCTGAGCTGTGAACTGAGCAGCAATGCCATCAATCGTTTGTGTGAAGCCCTGAGAAGCCTGCATCAACTTGGCATACAGCTCTTTGCCTGCTACTGCTGGCATCGGCTGGTACTGGTCAGCAATAACAATCCGGGCAGATGGATTAATCTCATGAATATTATTAATGATCGCAGTAACATTGGTTGTATACATTGACAGCAATTCTTTCACTTTCTCTTGCAACTCTTGGTCGCTCATGGTGTTTGCTGTGCCCAGAAGCTCCGATACATCATTGCCGCCAATCGTCATCGCTACGAGATTAGCCTGTGCAATGCTTTCGCGAATCGCGGTTGTGTTTGCCCCAATCTGTCCTGCTCGCGGATCAGGCAGATTCGGCTGAATTGCTTCGGAAGTCAGCGTCTTACCTTCCTTGATCGCATCCGTAAAGGTCTTCAAACCGCTCGTTTTGAGTCCAGCGATGCCGAAGTTATCTACTTGTGTACGCCCATGGAGCAAGCCCTGTTCCTGCAAACGCTCAACGTAACCATAAGGCAATGTGGTCATCTTCGGCTCATATCCTACAGTAATGGAGTCACCCAATGTAACGATCCGGAATTCTTTGGTTACAGCGGCGGCATCTTTCTTTGTTGTTGTAAGTGATGCTTCATTTGAAGCCACAGGTAATACGCCCGTTTTGGCATCAGCAGCATGTGCCGGTAAGGCGGACGGTGTGAGCAACAACATACCTGCCAGCATGCTTGCGCTCAGGCCTGCGGCGGTGTTTTTCCAAATACGTTTACGCTTCATTCTTATGACACTCCCTTAGTCAAATCTACATTTACACTTTTATATAGTACATCCATCGTTCCGATGACATATGCTTGTGTACCTCTATTCTATCACTTCAAATATAGCTTTGTCCTCTTGCCTAAATGTGCACGCAAAATAATAGACTTCCCTTTACAGGGAAGTCTATTATTTTTAGAATCTGACTCTATTGATGGGAGCAATTCTATTGATAATGTGTATACTTATGATGGTATGCCCATTAATGGTCATATGTTTCCTGTATGTTACGCTTCGCTGTCCGAATCTGAATCCCTAACTTGATCTTGATCTGCACGCTGACTTGACGTTGGTTCGCCATTTGACTTGGTTTCCTGCCCAGCAGCACGATCCAGATACCGGTCATATCGATCATCCAGTTCACGAGCCATCGTACGAAACTTTAACGTTTCCTCCACAATCGGGTCTCGTTCTGTCTGAATACGCACCTCGTACTTCGGAGGAATGAGCTGACGTTCACGCTCTTCAGCATCATCGGACGCTTCCATGTCTCCTTCCGTCAGCATGTCGCTAAGCCGTCGTTCCAGTTCTTTGGATTCATCCATCGTAATTTACTCCTTCAATATAGTGGTATATGATTTACTCCAGTCCGGTAGCCTTGGCTTCCTTCAAAACTTCCGTCAACGCATCATGAATCTTGCCATTGCTGGCAACGATATGATTCACAGCTAGCGTATATGGTGTTCCCTTCGTATCCGTCACTTTACCGCCGGATTCCGCAACCAGGAGTGCACCTGCAGCAATATCCCACGGTTTGAGGCCAACTTCCGTGTAAGCACTCAGACGTCCAGCAGCAACATAAGCCAGATGAATCGCAGCCGAGCCACCTGCACGCAGATTGCGCACCTGCGGAGCAAGGGCCTGGACAGCAGCCATATTCAGCGGCAGCGCAAAGGTGGTATCTGCCGGGAAGCCTACCGCCACAAGGCTCTGTGCCAATGTTTCCTCACCCGATACTGTCATCCGGTTTCCGTGTACATAGGCTCCTTTTCCTTTTTCCGCAACAAATAATTCGTCACGGGAAGGATCATAGATAACACCCACAATTACTTCACCCTTATGCGCGAGGGCAATGGACACCGAATAGAATGGGAATCCGTGCACAAAGTTCGTCGTTCCATCCACCGGGTCAACAATCCAGAGGTACTCTTCCTCTGCTGCCTCTTTCAGCGCTCTTGCTGAAGCTTCGGGCCCTGGCTCGACTCCTTCTTCCCCCAGAATAGCGTGGTCTGGAAAATGGGTCAGAATCAAACGGCGAATCATCTGCTCTGCCCCTTTATCCACTTCCGTCACCAGATCTTGAGGAGAATACTTCGTTCCGAGTTCACTTACCGTACCCAGACGGCTCTTGATCCACTCTCCCGCCTTGGACGCAGCATTAATAGCAACGGCAGTATAGCTTTTGCTTGTCACGACATAAGGTACCTTTTCCTTTTCACTCAAAGCGTTCACTCTACTTTCTATATCAATCTACGAAAAAGTTAAAAATACTTGTTAGAAGTATACGTCTGAGCATTCGTAAAGTTTCTTGCTGTCCAAGCCCCTTTTGGCTTCACGGATGAATTCGTACCGTGGACTCATCCACCCATTCAACGCCTTCATCCTGATAAAAGGCCAGTTTTTGCATCAGCTGCACCAAGGCCTCATCCTTGCGTTTTGCCTCGATCATTACATCAAGTGCTGGTGTATCCGCAGCGATATGACGAAGAAAATCAAGTAGTGGCTCGACTTCCACCCCATCGGCATGTCCGCGAAGGTCCTTTTCGCTCTTCGGGCTGGACACATGAATTTTTGGAACTAATGGTCGATCTGGCGGTGCATCGGCTTGTGCGAGCGGTAACTGCCAGGTTTTTAAAATATCCGGCCACAGCTCCCATGGCTGCTCGCCTTCGTTGTTCACCCACTGGTGATGAATATCCAGTACCATCGGCAACCCAATGTTCTGACATACCGCAAGTGTCTCAGGTGAATTAAACGTTTTGTCATCATTTTCAAGCGTCAGCCGCTCCTGAATATCCCGGTCCAGCTTCCAAAAATTTTCTTCAAAACGCCGTGCCGCTGAAGGCTTGTCCCCATATGCACCACCAATATGAATATTGTTCTTGGCTGTCGCATTGAGGCCCATGGCGTCCAGCATTCGGACATGATGACGAAGATCCTTCATCGAGTTACGCAGCACCTCTTCGCGAGGGGTACTCAGCACGGTAAAATGATCCGGATGAAAGGATACGCGCATCTGATTTTCCTTCACGAAATCACCAATCGCTTGGAAATCCGGTTTCAGTGCCGGAAAAGGGTCCCAATCACTCAAATCTTCATGGGTAGCCAGTGGAATTAATTTCGAAGAAAAGCGATATACATGAATATGACTTCCTTTGTTGTGCCGGAGCAAACGTAAGGTATTATGCAGGTTCTCGGCTGCAATGCGTTCCAGCTTGCGAATAGCCGCTTCCCTGTCTCCGATTTTATTAAAACTGGCCATCGTCATCGTCCGGGAAGGCGAAGCATTCTCCACCAGCACCGACATCGCCACGTAACCGAAACGTACAAGCATGAATTTCTTCCTCTCTGTTTAGGACGGACAGACTTACACGACAGAAGACAGCCGCGAAGCTAAGCCGACATGGTATATAACCAAGTTTTACCCTAAACAAGGGAGCGTAATCGCATGATTGTAAAACCGTCCAGCCGCTCTGTGAAAGAAGTTACCCGTAAAGCTAAACTCCAGTGATAGCCCTATCAATAGGCTCTATTCCTGCGCCTGTTCTCCAAAGAACATCTCATCAGCAAGCGCCGTCTGGACCCGTGATTCTTCCTCGGTCAGCTTGCGAATAAGCTGCATCTCTACTTCCGTTACTTCTTGATTCTGAAAATTGATCTCCGCAATGGAAGCCACAATTTTCACAATCGCGACTGCTACATTGTCCGGAGTGTAGGCAATGACCTTTTGCCCGGTAGGAAACACCCGGAAGCCTTGTTTGACCATTTTGCCGCGACCGTATTCCAGCAGTTCAAATAACTCTTGCTCGCTTTTGAATTTACATACGGAATTAAACTCTGTCTGAAATCCCATGCACATTCCTCCCAATCTCCTGATAGTGGAAATCTAGCTTGGATAGCGGATCGTCCAGGCTATGCCTAAACGCCGTTTTCGTAATTCAGTGCCTGTTTACGGTTATACCGCTCCAGTCCCAGTTCGATCATGCGATCCAGCAATTCGGCATACGACACACCTGTCTCGCGCCACAAGAGCGGGTACATGCTGTACGGGGTGAAGCCAGGCATCGTGTTCACTTCGTTAATTAGCAGTGCGTCATCCGATTTGCGAATGAAGAAATCTGCGCGGGAGATTCCGTTACCCTCAATAGCACGGAACGCTTGCAAAGCCGCTTCACGAATACGGTCTGCTGCCTCAGGGTCGAGCGGTGCAGGAATCAACATCTGAGACTGACCATCGATGTATTTGGCTGCATAATCGTAATACTCACCAGAGGATACAATCTCGCCTGGAACCGAAGCCATCGGTTCATCATTTCCAAGAACACTAACTTCAACTTCGCGTGCTTCCACAAATTCCTCAATGACTACTTTGGTATCATACCGGAGTGCAAACTCAATCGCTGTTTTCAGTTCATCGCGGTTACGCGCTTTGGAAATACCTACACTGGAACCAAGGTTGGCTGGTTTAATGAAGCAAGGATAACCCAGCTGATCTTCAACCTGTACGATCATTTCGTGTTCAGTCTGTTTCCATTGTGTTGCGTTAAAATACGTGAAGGCACACTGGTCAATCCCGGCTTGAGCAAACAGTTTTTTCATAACTACTTTGTCCATGCCGCCTGCCGAAGCCAGCACCCCTGCGCCAACATACGGCATATCCGCCATCTCAAACATCCCCTGGATCGTGCCGTCTTCACCAAACGTGCCGTGCAGCAACGGGAACATAATGTCCAGTGCTTCCGCTCCGCCGTATAAACGTGCGAATAATGCATTCAGCGCGTCCTGTGTGCCGCCCGCGAAGTTTTCCAGTTTCAGATCTTCAATACGTGCAAAAGGTGCATTCATCACGGCTCCTTTTTTCCACGTCCCCTGCTTGGAGATATAAAAAGGAACCAGTTCATACTTCTCGTAATCAAATGCATTTGTTACAGCAAACGCCGTTTGCAGCGATACTTCGTGCTCGCCTGATTTTCCGCCGTATACGACGCCTACTTTTAATTTATCCATACTCATGCGTAACCTCCGATTATATCTGTACGTGATGCTATCTGCGCAGCCGTTACAGGCTATTGCCCTGCTGCTTCCGGTCTCTGTTCTTATTTTACACGGAACGGGCTGTCTGCGTCACCGAATCTCGCAAATCTTTCCCTGTTAAAATTCGTCCGCGATATGAAAAAGTCGATATACCGTCCGCTCCGTCCAGGCATAGGAATCCCGGTAATCCCAGTAACGATGGCGACTGCTCACCGTATGTGCATTTACCAGCGGCATGCCCCCCGCGTCAAAAGCGGTGACCACCGTGCTGTGCTGGAATCTTCCATCGCCATCCCAATCGTAGAAAATAACGTCACCAAGCATCAGCTGCTCAGGACGATCCACCTCGGTGGCCGTCAGCCCCCAGCTGCTGCCCGACAGATATCTTGCCAGACTGTTGGATACAGCCCAGCTGTAACTCCACATTTCCGCGCCGTTCACATACCCTTTATACCACCAGCCCGCTTCTCTTCTACCAGTATAGTGGATGGGTGCTTCCCCTGCAAAGAGACACTGGGACACGTAATTCGTGCAGTCCACATCAAATTCTTCATATGCCGGATTACCTGCATTCCACCATCGATCTGCGTAGGCTACAGCCAGATCCCGGCGATAAATATGCCTTATGGCACTTCTGCCTTGACCCAATACTTCCCGATTCAGAAGCGGCCGATTCACCGCCTGTACAAAATCGGCTTGTTGATAAGGACGCCCTTCCCCCGCTGGACGGCGCTCCGGCACTTCTCGTTCCACACGCGCTATAATCCAATGCCCATTTTCACGCAAAAAAGTTAATCGCTCCCGTTCAATCCGATCTTCCCGGTGGGTGATGCCACTCTTCTCATAGAACAGCCTGCTGTACAGTTGCACTTCCGCCACCGCTTCTTCAGATCCATCAATGAGTGTACGCACAAGCTTGGCGCTGGTCTCGCTGCGAAGAGGTACAGCGCGCCGTTTGCGATACCATTCATCCAGCCTTGCCATGCGTTCTCCCCGTTCCATCACAAATTCGGGATCGGTGACGATCCGTTCACTCGTCTGTGGACGGTAATCGATCTCACAGCGATTGTACTGGTTGACGTACGTGTATAAGGCACTCTTCCATTCGCGTTCCAAGCTTGTGTCCCCCTTTGGCATGAGTTCGGATCTGGATCACCCGTATTTTGGATAAATGCAATTCGCTAAGCCGACGAACACTCTCACTGCTCAATCGATACAGTGAACTCCTATTATTCATATGAAGGGGACCTAGTTTGTATGTACACAGTCAGATGACGTGCCTAAATATGTGACCTGAAAAGATCAATATCACCCACATTCACACCAGAATCCAGAAAACGCCTTCATCTGTTGAAACGCTTGCTTGCACAGGCAAAAAGCCCTTTACGTACGGATGTGAAAACGGTATACTTAGAACTAAAGTTATGATTTTGAAATTATGTTTCATCTGATGAAACCATCGAACAAGAACACGGAACGGTGAAGGCCTGTTCTTCATTTAGCAATGAACGTTTTCTTCATCTCACCGACACATTTTAAGGAGGTACATGTATGTCAGCCAAGAACCATTTCTCCGCCGCTCGTACGCTTGAGGTTGGAGGCAAGTCTTACCGCTACTACAGTCTTGATGCTCTTCAGGAAGGCGGCCACGGCGACCTTTCCAAGCTTCCCTTCTCGATTAAAGTGCTGCTTGAAGCAGCGATTCGTCAATTCGACGGACGTGCCATCACCGAAGAACACGTTAAACAACTGACCGGCTGGGCAGAAGGCCGTGATAATAATAAGGAAATCCCGTTTATCCCTGCGCGGATCGTATTGCAGGATTTCACGGGTGTACCGGTTGTTGTTGACCTTGCAGCAATGCGTGACACCGTGAAAAAAGCAGGCGGCGACCCAAAACAAATCAACCCGCTCGTTCCTGTTGATCTCGTTATTGACCACTCCGTTATGGTTGATGCTTTCGGAACCAGTGATGCACTGGATTACAACATCAAAGTTGAATTCGAGCGTAACGAAGAGCGTTACCGCTTCTTGCGCTGGGCACAAACAGCATTCAACAACTTCCGTGCTGTTCCACCATCCACAGGGATCGTTCACCAGGTTAACTTGGAGTACCTTGCTTCCGTGGCTGCAACCAAAACGGTTGATGGCGAAACGGTTGTATTCCCGGATTCCCTCGTAGGTACAGACTCCCATACCACTATGATCAACGGTCTCGGCGTTGTCGGCTGGGGTGTAGGTGGTATCGAGGCCGAAGCAGGTATGCTGGGCCAACCGCTTTATTTTGTAACACCAGACGTTATCGGTTTCAAATTGACAGGCAGCCTGAGCGAAGGCGCAACAGCAACTGACCTCGCGCTCACCGTTACCCAAATGCTTCGTAAAAAAGGCGTTGTCGGCAAATTCGTTGAGTTCTACGGACCGGGTCTTGCCAACATCGGCCTTGCTGACCGTGCAACAGTTGCCAACATGGCACCGGAATACGGCGCAACGATCGGTTTCTTCCCAGTAGACAGCGAAACGCTGAACTACCTGCGCAGCACAGGACGTTCCGACGAGCAAGTAGAACTGGTTGAAGCTTATTACAAAGCTCAAGGCATGTTCCGTACTTCCAGCACCGTTGATCCGGAGTTCACTGATGTTATTGAGCTGGATCTCGGCTCCGTTGTACCGAGCCTTGCAGGACCTAAACGTCCACAAGACCGTATCGAGCTGACTCAAATGAAAGAAAGCTTCAACAGCATCATCCGTACACCTGTCGACAAAGGCGGATATGGACTGAGCGATGAGAAGATTGAACAAAAAGTGCCTTTGAAGCATCCTGACGGTTCTACAAGTGAACTGAAAGCTGGAGCTGTAGTGATCGCGGCGATCACAAGCTGTACGAATACATCCAACCCTAGCGTTATGGTCGGCGCAGGTTTGCTGGCGAAAAAAGCAGTTGAACTTGGCTTGACTAAACCAGGATATGTGAAAAGCAGCTTGACTCCAGGTTCACTCGTCGTTACCGAGTATCTGGAAAAAGCCGGTCTGATCCCTTATCTCGACCAACTCGGATTCAACGTTGCCGGTTACGGCTGTGCAACATGTATCGGTAACTCCGGTCCACTGCCGGATGAAGTAAGCGAAGCGATTGCTGCCAACGATATGACTGTAGCGGCTGTATTGTCCGGTAACCGTAACTTCGAAGGCCGTGTACACGCTCAAGTAAAAGCCAACTATCTGGCTTCTCCACCGCTGGTTGTTGCTTACGCACTGGCAGGTACAGTGGATATTGACTTCGAAACCGATCCAATCGGTCACGACCAAAATAATCAACCTGTATTCCTGAAAGACATCTGGCCTAGCTCCGAAGAGATCAAGGATGCGATCGCAAGCTCCTTGAATGCACAGATGTTCCGCAACAAGTACGAGAACGTATTTACTGCCAATGAACGTTGGAACCAAATTGCTGTACCGGAAGGCGAACTGTATGAGTGGGATCCGAACTCCACATACATCCAGAACCCACCATTCTTCCAAGAACTTGGTGACAAGCTGAACGATATCTCGGATATCCGCGCTGCACGTGTAATGGCATTGCTGGGTGACTCCGTAACAACGGACCATATCTCACCAGCAGGTAACATTGCTCCGTCCAGTCCAGCCGGTTTGTATCTGAAAGAGCATGGTGTAGAACGCAAAGACTTCAACTCCTACGGTTCACGCCGCGGTAACCATGAAGTCATGATGCGTGGTACGTTCGCCAACATCCGTATTCGTAACCAGGTAGCTCCAGGTACTGAGGGCGGTATTACGAAATACTTGCCAACAGACGAAGAAATGTCCATCTACGATGCTTCCATGAAGTATCAGGCTGAAGGACAGAACCTGATCGTTATCGCAGGTAAAGAGTATGGTACAGGAAGCTCCCGTGACTGGGCAGCCAAAGGTACGTTCCTGCTCGGCGTCAAAGCGGTTATCGCGGAAAGCTTCGAGCGGATTCACCGCAGTAACTTGGTCGGCATGGGCGTTATGCCATTGCAATTCCAGGAAGGTCATGGCTGGTCCAGCCTCGGCCTGAACGGACGTGAGACGTTTGACATCACAGGTCTGAGCAACGATGTGAAACCAGGTCAAGAATTGAAAGTAACCGTAACTCGTGAAGACGGTACACAGTTCGACTTCCCTGTTATCGCTCGTCTGGACAGCATGGTTGATGTGGATTACTATCACAACGGTGGTATCCTGCAAACGGTACTGCGTCAAATGATGAAAAAAGCGTAATCCCCTTCATCTTTTATGGGATAAAATGATATAACAAAGCCCCGCCTCATGTGCAGACTGCACGATGAGGCGGGGCTTTTGATTTTGAGACTACCGTCTGATCAAAAATCGATCCTGATTCCTACCTTGGAATCGTCTGGTGGTGCAGGAATACGATAGATCCCCCTACATTTTAACTTTTCCACGTTGATCCAATCCATAAAGTCATCCCCGCCGTAACTGCGAATAAACACCCCATATTCCAATTCATCATCGAAATTAATCGATTCCATATATTGAGTGAACGGATGTTTACCTTCAATGCTTTGCAGAAAATCAGAAAATTCAATTCTCCACGCTTCGATCTGCTCTGCATGCTGGTCAGGGACATAATAATAGAAACCGTCAGGGGTGTAATACGAAATTTTCATTATCATCCGATCTACCTCCTAGATTTTCAAAATATCCATGCCTTCCTTCAGTTGTTCAGAAACAGCCGTATAATACTCAATTCTATCTGCAAGCTCGCGTTCCGTTTTATGTACCAGATAATATGAATACTTCTGCATCAGCTCATGCTCATTCAACTCAATAGGCAGGTGAATGATCTCGTAATAATCTGAATGCTCTGAGTTGGCATAATAACGATAACCTCTTTCGCATCGGCCAACATTCATTACCGTTTTGATGACTAATAATTCATCGCGTGTGAAGCTGCGAATCTGTGTGGACCTTTTCTCTTCCAACTCTCGTATGGCCTGTTCCTCTTCTTGTCTATGTGTTGCGTCTGCGATCTCACTTTCGATTGCGATCAATGCTCTCATTCTTCCAGCAAGCTCTCTAGCTAACAAAATCAATTCGAGCCCTCCTCCGAGTATAGTGAACATACAAGTATTGGCGAACAAATCCAAATTGTATCCGTCGCAGGAAGGAACTACAGTTAAGAAATCGACATCAACAAAATGGGCAGTCAAAATGCTAACGACTCTAACGATCATGAGAAGCCTTATTTCGCTCCAAAACAGCCTTTTGAAATTCTAACGATCCGTAGAGACGCTATTTAAGTAAATCCCCCTCGTTTTATCCCCATTTCAGCTAAAATTGAGCCGAATAGCGTTTCTGGTGATCTTTAGAATTTGTAACTCGGCAAAATCAGCCAAATAAGGTCTGTCATGATCGTTAGCGCCGTGAGGGGGACAGATCTCTGAAGTCTACAGGGTAGAGTTAAGGTTTTCATATTTCCCATGTTTTTAAAGCACTCACCTCCATATCTCTATAAAAAAACTCTCCCTCACGCAACGCTACAAACAGTGCGTTCACAGGGAGATTCGCTTAATGCCCAATATAATGTGAAGATTCATCGAACAGTTGCATCGTGCCCATCAACAGAAAGAAACACGACATGACGATCAAAGCTGCTCCAACCCACCTTGCCGCAGATCGACGGTTCTTTATTTGCTGGTCTGCAGCACCTGCTGTACTCTGCGGATATACCAGAAACATAAGCCCTGTACTAATCAACAGCACAGCCATAATAATCAATGTAATCTCTCCTTAATCATGAAGTGAGACTTGGATCTCTTCTCACAGTTACTCTCCTAGTGGTTTCATCGCCAATCACCTAGTTATTTGCAGCCACTCTTGATTTCAACCCTGTAAATAGCTTGTTCATAACCAACAACACCGTATACACCAGATATCCGATCATTCCGCCAAGTGAATTCAGCATGAGATCATCCACATCAAAGATACCCATTCCCGTCAGCAGCTGTGTCACTTCATATCCCAAGCTAAGTAGAAAGGATAGAAACAGCACATGAATCCCGGCGAAAAAAGAATGGCGTACCATACACGTAACCCATACACCAAACGGCACAAATGCAAGGATATTGCCTACTAAGTGAATTGCTGTTCCTGATCGGTGATGAACGGACAGACTGTGCCAGTCTCGTTTGATCTCCTGAAACGGCGTCAGATTTACAGTTCGTGTATGGATCAGATCCGGTTGACGCAGTAGCCCCATCACTCTGTCCCATACCACACCTGCATCCACGGGCCCTCCTTTAAACAAAATCAGTTTGGTCAGCAAATAGAGATAGATCACGAATAGGGCAATCCAGAGGATTCGAAGCGGATTGGGCCTTATCTCTTTGCGATGATGACTATGATTCTTATGACGTTGGTTGACATCAAAAAGTTTGATTTTTTTATAATTTTTTTGACCCTGTTGCCTATACTGCTCGTTCGTCTTGTTCTGTCCCATGCTGTCTCTCCCTCCATCATCAAGAGGATTTTTCAACCGTAACAATAACCCCTTGCATATTATCACCGGAGATGTCATAGGCATCATTCTCTGGCAGATAAATCTTCGCACCCTTCGACACCTGATAATAATGGATATCATATGTAATGCCGTTCAGATCAACGCTAACGTCTCTCTTTTCTCTTAACATCTCCAGATACTCTTCCAAAACCATCTGATTCTTGTGCATCACCGCACTATGCGGCATGCCCACATATCTGAAATGCCAGGGTTCATACTGGATGCCTGTCACGTTCACTTTATCTTTGGGATATCGCAAAATAAAACCGTATTTCCACGCATTTTTCTCCAGCCACGCTCCCTCAGGAGCCTCACTCATTGGGGCCAGACTTGAACCTATATCCAGGGATAACCCCAGATTGTGCTCGCTATAGCCCGCAGGCAACGCGTAGTCCGAACCCTTTTGCCGATACAGCTCGTCCTGCTTCTCAAAATCTCTGTACCCGCTACTCATCAGAAAATAGCGTACTCCCTCTTTACCGGCAGCCTCAACCATCTTCTGAAATTTTGCTGTGACCTCACGGGACAACATCAACGTCTGATCCATGATTCCGAAGCCTTGAAGCAGGTTTTCCTCGTCAGCCACATATACAATATCGGGGCGAACGCCTTCAGGATGTATCGGATGCTCGGAATTAACTAAGACCAGACTACCTTTATGTATTTGCTGTTTCATTTCTTGTGTCGCCGCTTCTCGGTACCCCGTGTATTTCTCATCGGTGTCCAAAATAACAATCGGCAACTCTTCCTTCTGCTGCAAAGCTGCCGTTGATTGCGTTACGATATATCCAATCAAAATGATGCATATCAGAAAGCCCCACTTTTTCATGATTGTTCCTCCTTCCTCTCATGATTCAAGGATAGACAAAACAATTTAAAGAAAACGCAGGGCAATGTTTAAATTTTTCTTAAGTTTCATGAGAAAGCTGCTGGAAAACAGGCAGGCGAACCTCAAACATCGTATGTACCACATCACTTACAGCCGATATTATACCTTCATGCTGCTCCACGATATTACGCGCGATAAACAGTCCAAGACCCGTACCGCCTTCTTGCACGGTCCGTGCCCGATCTCCGGTGTAATACATGTCAAAGATGTGCGGCAGATCATCGGGATGAATATGTCCCCCATAGTTCGTCACCTGAATGACAACCCGACCACTATCGTGAAATCCTTTGATGTCTACGTACATACCATCCTTGCCATGCCTGGCAGCGTTGATTAGCAGATTCTCGAACACACGCGCAAGCAGTTCACCATCTCCTGATACGGTAAGGTCGTTATCAATATGTAAACGGGTGACCAGATTATTTTTTTCAAAAACAGGATAAAGTTCCTCATTCATCTGCTTCAACAGCTCGCTCAAGTCCAGCCGCGTTTTGCGTACAGGTAACATGCCATAGTTCATTCGTGTAATCTCAAACAGATCATCAATTAACTTCTCAAGCCGCTGGGACTTGGTGAACGCAATCGCTATAAAATGCCGCGCCTGTTCCTCTGTCAACTGCTCATCCTTCATCAGCAAATCCAGATATCCCAGTACCGAGGTCAGCGGTGTGCGCAGATCATGCGCAAGGTTTACGATGAGCTGGTCTTTGCTGTTTTCGGCAAAATCCCCTCGTTTCACCGCTTCTCGCAGCTTCTGGCTCGCCATATTAACACTTTCCGCAATCGTACCCAATTCGTCTTTGGCCACAATCTGTACCTGATGATCAAAATCCCCGTTAGCCAAGTGATTAATGCCTGCGGAAATCTCTTTGAAATACGTAACGTAACGTCTGGTAAACAAGTAGAAAAATAAAATCGCAAGTGGGATGAAAAGCAGCATAAAGACATATAAATCGCCAATACTTCTCATGATATTACGATATTCTGCCAGCGGGTCTTCCCGCCTCACCCCTGCGTAGTACATCTGCAACAGCTTATACACGATAAACGTGACGACGCCAGAAGCTAGCATGCTCAGACCAAGCAGCATAATCATTGTTGTGCGAAAACTTCTCCGTTTAGTCATTGAACGTGTACCCCACACCCCAGATGGTTTTGATGAACTTGTTCTTGTTCACATCTTCTCCGAGTTTCTTGCGCAGCGTGCGAATATGTACCATGACGGTATTGCCGCTTTCAAAATACGCCTCGCCCCACACCTTTTCAAAAATGCTTTCTGCGCTGAATACCTGCTTTGGATTGCTGGCAAGCAACACTAGAATGTCAAATTCCTTCGGTGTTAACTCCAGCGGTTTACCGTAAAGCGTTACGCTGTGCTGGTCGGGTACAATAACAAGTCCACCTTTTTCCAAAACCGAGCGCTGTGCTGTAGCTGTGGACTGGCTGAACTGCAAAGCACGCCGTAGTTGAGAGTTGACGCGAGCCACAAGCTCCATCGGATTAAATGGCTTGGTCATATAGTCATCGGCACCCATCACAAGCCCTGTGATTTTATCCATGTCCGATGTTTTCGCACTCAGGAAAATGATTGGAAAATGATGCTGTTCCCTGATTTTACGGGTCACCTCATACCCGTCCATACCCGGCATCATAATGTCCAGTACCGCCAGATCGATGGCTTGTGTCTGAACAGCCTGCAGTGCTGACTGTCCGTCAGATGCCTTGACGGTATGATAGCCTTCCTTTTGTAAATGTAAAGCAACCAGATCCGCGATCTCTATTTCATCGTCCGCAATCAGAATCGTAATTCGCTTCATTGCTTATTTCACTCCTATATGGGATGCTGGGCATATAATACCTATGAATCTAACAGATAACTCCCACATACACAATTGAAAGCAATGTTATATAAGTTTGACTTTTCTTTTACACTTTAACGGAGAGGACAGAAAAAACCTGAAAAAGCGAAGCGTTCGCCTTTATCCCCGGATTTTCCCCTTTGGAAAAGGGAATCCAAAAAATCTGGGGATAACAGCGATTGAAAGGTTATTCTGTCATTGGAGTGTTCAGTGTAAATGCTGTCCAATTCTATAGACACTATTAAAAAAGGAAGATATAGCTATGAAACTGGAGCGTTTGTTAGCCATTGTGGTACTGCTCATTAATCGCAGGCGTTTGCAGGCCAAAGACCTGGCCGACATGTTTGAGGTATCCATACGTACGATTTATCGGGACATCGACACATTAGGCCAAGCTGGAATTCCCGTGGTGACATATCAGGGCGCAAGCGGTGGAATCGGGCTGGCAGAAGGTTACCGGCTGGATCGCAACTTGTTAACGGACAAGGATCTTGCTTCCATCGTTACAGCACTGCGCAGCATCTCAACCACTCATACGAATACTGCGCGTGAGTTATTGGTAGAGAAGCTGAGCAGTATCGTGCCAGAAGCCAAAAATGAAGATTTCCAGGCAAGCACGCACCGATTCATCGTGGATTATTCAACGTGGACACACCCTGAAGCACTGCAACAGAAATTAAAAGTCATCGATCAGGGAATCGATCAACTTCAATGCATTCATTTTGCCTATTGCAGCGCCGAAGGTGCAGAGACCTGTCGTACGGTTGATCCACACACCCTTGTGCTGAAAAGGCACGCGTGGTATCTGTACGCCTTTTGCCACGAACGGAATGAATTCCGCATGTTCAAACTGGTGCGCATGAAAGAGGTTGTGCTTGCTGAGCAGCATTTTGAACGCCAATCCATCAACCTTCAGGACAGGCCGTGGCAGCAGGAATGGAGCCGTCCGAACAATCACATTGGACTCACACTGAAATTCCATGCCCGTGCCCGTCATCTCGCGGAAGAATGGTTTGGTATTGAAAATGTATTGCCTGACGGCAACGGGTATTATATTAGCCAGATTGCTTTTCCTGAGGATAACTGGCTATATGGCTTCATTCTCGGCTTTGGCGCAGACGTGGAGGTACTGGAGCCTCTGCATATTCGGGACAATGTATGCCGTATGGCAGAGCAAATTGTGCAAAATTATAAAACCTCAGCTCAAACCTGACAGACAGCTGTCCAGTTCCTCCCCGTATACTTCAACTATGTTCACGTTGAAGTTGTACAATACCCAAGGAGGAATGAATCATGAACGTTACCGTATGTCAGAGCTGTGGAATGCCGCTAACCAGCACCGAGCAATTTGGCACGGAGTTAGATGGCAGCCAAACCCGCGAATACTGCATTTATTGTTACAAGGATGGTAAGTTTGAGCAACCGGGGATGTCACTAGAAGGCATGATCGAGATGTGCACCGCTATACTCAAAGAAGAAGGGATGGACGAGGAATCAGCTCGCTCAATGCTGCGCAACCAGCTGCCTGTTCTGAAACGGTGGCGGAATGCAGGAAATGCTCAAAGTGCTGAGGACGGGACTACTGCGCCCTATAACACCTTGGCAGGAAAAATAAGTTCAAACGAGCCATTATCTCCATCAGATGCATATAATCCAGCAAGGGACGCTCCGTTTTACAGCGAGCCTGTCCGTTATGTAACCCTTCCTGGCAAACGCCTAGCCGGGCTGTCAGCACGTACAACCAACGCGATAGAGATGAGCGGTCAAGGCAGCATCGGCGCGTTGTGGGGGCGTTATTTTGCCTCCGAACATATACCAGCACCCGATGCTCCACGCTACGGCTGTTACACGGATTACACAGACGGTATTGCTGGTGAATATACCATTTTGATCGGGCATGAAGTTGGCAAGGAAGATCGTTTACCTGAAGGATTCGATGAGGTGCAGCTACCTCCTGCTACCTATGCGGTATTCACTTCACGAACTGGACCCATGGTTGAGGTAGTCAGTGAAGTATGGGGGACGGTGTGGACGTGGAGCCATCAGCAAGACCGTACATTTACCGGCGATTTTGAATACTACGATCAACGCAGTCTGGACCCCGAGCATACACAGGTGGATGTTTATATTGCGGTAAAAGAACGCAGATAACGTTTCTCTTCCCTCTTTCTTATCAAGGAGCAAGCGAATGAAAGAGGCGAGTTGAATAAGGAAATCAGCAGCTGTCAAGAAATCTTGGCAGCTTTTTTGACATTTTCCGTTCCATATCCCCCGACCATAGTACCAAGTTAGTTAGCATTTTTCATACCTAGTCACTTGGACATATGCCTTAGAAGCAAGCACCATTGACTTCCTCAAAATTAGGACCATTCGCATAACAACCGTTCCCCTGATCCCATATTCCCCGTTTTATATCAGGTTCTTTGTTCCTGAATTTCCCTAAAACCGTTTACATCTCCAAAATACCGGGTAAAATCACTACATCCAAGTCGGATTTCTGACTTCATATGAACCATTTCATGTAACAAGTCATATGTACCTATATGCGCACTTGACTCAGCTATCTTCACTTTATATCACCCGACGTAACTCATTATGAAATACATATTATACAAACGATGCATGTCTATCATGCATGTAAGGAGGAACCAAGATGATCCGCATGCCTATTCAGCAAATGATCCCGTATCACCACCAATATCCGCGCAACACGGCGACCGCTGCTCCGAAAAAGGAAAATGAGAACACTCAAGGCTTATCCTTCCATGAAATTTTACAGCAAAAAATGGCGAAGAAAAACGTCTCAATGAACATGAGATAACGCTTTACATCACTAAGGCGGCTCCCTATACTACGGGTAAGGGTGACCTTTCATCTACGATGATGCCTACCTATGTATCACTCATGGCGATGAACTGTCGTGCCTTCTACCTATCTCTACATAAAGGAGACCGCCTATCCTATGAGCACGATTGCCTGTTTCCACGCGCATCACTCCAATATCCGCTTGATTGAACAAGCTCTGACTTCCTATAATATCGAACTGGTTCACTATGTAGACCCTGGTCTGGATCGGCTAAAGCATGATGAGGATTTCAGCAGTGCCCTTGTTCGGGAAAAAGTAAATCAGACGCTGCAATGGATAAGCCGCTGTCACGCAGATGCCATTCTTGTCACGTGCACCTTGTTCGCAGCCGTGCTGGATCAGACGAAAGAACCGTTGCCGATTCCGGTAACGGGTATTGACGATTCACTGCTCACCATGATGCTAACCCATCCGAAGAGGTATTTGCTCGCGTTCACCAACCCCGCCACCGTACAACCTACAATGGCTCGATATCGTGCGTATATCGATCGACATTCGGCAGCAAAGGACAAGCCTGAGCTTGAATCCGTGTTGTTGCCAGGTCTATTCGACATGGTTATGCGTGGCGATCAGGAAGGCTACCTCGCGGCATTGAAAAATGCATTGCAACAGCTTGCTCTTGAACGCAAGGATACCTGTCTTGTTACTGCTCAGCTCTCGATGGCCCCAGCCGCTGAGCAGGTGTCTGCTGATGCAGACGTTACCATCTATACTCCTCTTTCGGGGTTAGGTGCGAGTCTGGAGCAGGATATCGGTATCACGAAGATCGTTTAAGAGACGAACATAACATCCTTGTTGTGCTTTATCTCATCGTGTACTCAGCACATCCGTTTCACATTGTACTTATTTCATCATAGCTCTACATGCATGTACACTTTTATTTCGGAGGGAACGAAACCATGAAACGTCTCGCTGTAGAACCAGGTCAATCCATCGGGGATATCCGGCTAGGCATGACACAGAATGAAGTTGAACAAACGGAGGCTTTCAGCTTTGATCCCAAAGTGGAGTATGATGCTCAAGGCAAGGCACATTTTATTGAATTTTATGAAAGTGATGAGTATACGTGTATGCTGGGAGAACTCGATCTGCTCGGCACCGAAGCTGACGTTCTGATTCCGCAATTGGATGCCATTGCACCATACGATCGTGAAGACCCAGAGCTCGGATGCAGTTTCCAGTTTGATCAGATCGGCTTGATTCTGTGGCGTCCAGTACCCATGAACCGAGAGGATATGAAGGAGCCGTGGTTTCTGGAGATGCCGCCCGAAAATCAGCAGGATGAAATGAAGCATCTCTGCTTCTCAACAGCAGCCGTTTATGCGAAGGGATACTACGAGTAAGCATGATGCGATTCCTGTTAGAGGATTTATACAATCAAAAGATGATCGCAGGAGAATTCCGATAGCCCCTTCTTACCGCTAACGATCTGAGAGAACGCTATTTGCCTCATATCAGCTTCATTGGAATTCTAACGATCATGAGAAACCTTATTTTAGGTTTTCAGCAGCGAATCACCCCTTTTTCGGCTAGTTTCAGCGAAATAGCGTCGCTGGGGATCGTTAGAATTTTTTTCGCGGCAAAAGCGCCAAAATAAGGTTTGTGGAGATCGTTAGAATCTAGATTATTCTCTGTACAGATTGGGGAACCACCTGACACCTTAATATAAAGATACGAGGTAATTAATATTATGAAATTTCTTTATATTCTTATCCTGTTCATATTAGGTATGAGTTGTTCCGCTATCCTGCATGCAGGTAATTTAAGATTGTCCGACGGTCTATTATTTGTAATCGCTGGTATCTTGTTTCGTATATGGAACAAAATTGATTAGGGCGTGTCTGAAAACGCTGAAGGAAGCCTATTTTGCCAAACATCCGTTCCAAGCTACGAAGTTCCCCACAGGCGTGCCAGGGCACGTCAAGGGAAACTGACGCAATAAAGGGCAAAAGGCCGGTAAAAGATTCACTTCAGTGGTTTAAAGACACGCCCTAGTATTACCTCGCCCGGTACTCCTCAGCCTTCGCCTGCATCCCGGCGGCAACCGCTTCCTCGTCGTTCAGGCCGCGATCAGCGGCAAAGGCACGGATGTCCTGCGTGATGCGCATACTGCAGAACTTCGGTCCGCACATGGAACAGAAATGTGCCTCCTTCGCCCCTTCTGCGGGCAGCGTCTCATCGTGGTAGGACAGCGCCCGTTCCGGGTCCAGGGACAAGTTAAACTGATCTCTCCAGCGGAACTCAAAGCGTGCCTTCGACAGCGCATCATCCCGGCGCTGGGCGCGCGGGTGGCCTTTGGCTAGATCGGCGGCATGGGCGGCTATTTTATAAGCAATAACCCCTTCACGCACATCATCCTTGTTCGGAAGCCCCAGATGCTCCTTCGGTGTAACATAGCAGAGCATAGACGTACCAAACCAGCCAATCATCGCCGCACCAATGGCAGACGTAATATGATCGTATCCGGGTGCAATGTCCGTAGTCAGCGGCCCGAGGGTATAAAACGGTGCTTCCTGGCAGATTTCCATCTGCAAATCCACATTCTCCTTGATCTTGTGCATCGGTACATGCCCCGGCCCTTCAATCATCACCTGTACATCATGCTTCCACGCGATCTGTGTTAATTCCCCGAGCGTTGCCAGCTCTGCCATCTGTGCCTCGTCATTGGCGTCGTAGATGCTGCCTGGACGCAGTCCATCCCCAAGCGAGAATGCTACGTCATACCTTTTCATAATTTCACAGATTTCTTCAAAATGGGTATACAAAAAGTTCTCCTGATGATGTGCCAGGCACCACGCCGCCATAATTGACCCGCCTCTAGACACAATGCCCGTCATCCGTTTCGCTGTCATCGGAATATATCGGAGCAACACACCTGCATGAATCGTAAAATAGTCCACACCCTGCTCCGCCTGTTCAATCAGCGTATCTCGGTACAACTCCCAAGTGAGTGCCTCCGCCTCGCCATTCACCTTCTCCAGCGCCTGATAGAGCGGTACCGTACCAATCGGCACTGGGGAGTTACGGATGATCCATTCCCGTGTCGTATGAATGTCTTTGCCTGTAGAGAGATCCATCACTGTATCCGATCCCCAGCGCACAGCCCAGGTCATCTTCTCCACCTCTTCCTCAATGGAGGAAGATACGGCGGAATTGCCGATATTAGCGTTGATCTTCACGTGAAAATGACGACCAATCAGCATCGGCTCACTCTCCGGGTGATTGATGTTGGATGGAAGAATCGCCCGGCCACTCGCCAGTTCCTGCCGCACGAATTCAGGCTCTACGCCTTCACGAATAGCGGCGTACTCCATCTCTGGCGTAATCACACCCTGCCGCGCATAATGCATCTGCGTGACACACCGCCCAGCCTGGGCACGTAACGGTTGCCCGCGGAATCCCGGATACTCCTCTGCCCCGGCTCTTCGCCCTCCAGGCTTCAATCCGTTATCCTCCGGTTTAACCGCTCGCCCCTTATATTCTTCTACGTCACCGCGCTCCATGATCCAGTGATTTCGGAGCGCAGGTAATCCTTTACGAATATCCATCTGGAATTCGGGATCGGTCATCGGGCCGCTCGTATCGTAGACACGCAGCGGCTCATTATGCTCCACCCCTTGGGGAGTATGGGTATCATGAAGGGCAATTTCACGCTCCGGTACAGCAATGTCCGGTCGTGAGCCCTGAATGTAGACTTTGCGGCTGCCCGGGAAGGGTTGAACCCCTCCAGCCGCTCCGGTTTTCTTTTCCACCGGATGACCATCGCGAACTATTTCCTCAATTCCTATCTCTTGTCCCGTTTGGTTGCTTGTATTCATGTCTCCTGTTTCCTCCTCTGTGATCTTCTTTAGCCCATGTCGTCCAACATTATGACAGCTTTGACTTACACACCTGTCTGGATAAATGCAGAGCACAGAAGCACAGCAGGAATGACCCTGCACAAGCAGCCAAAATGATCCAAGAGACAACTTTTATGTACAGTCAACGAGAGAACCGCGATCACATCACCTAGAAATCCAGGCATGTATGCCGCAATTGTTATGCTGTCACTGCCATGGTGAAACACAACACATGAATCTCTGCTTGCCGCTGTAAATAAAAAAGCCGGTTCCGAAGGAACCGACTGATGTCCATCACCATACACGCAACAAGGGCATCTTCTGCCATACAGCATTGATCCCGGGTTAACGACTGTGGTGTTTGTGGTCATGTGGCCGATTACTTCCCTACGCTGGTATGATCCAGATCAGGTGCAAAGGGTCCGGAATCTCATGCGATCCCGTCTCAGTCCGGACAATTCGGACTCCCCCAGTAACGTAAACGTATTGCGGCGATCAAGCCGCTGTTCAACTTGAAAAATAACATTCAACCGACCCCGCCGGGTCGTCCATTACAGAGTAGCGTAATCTGGACATAAATACAACCTTAATATTCCAGAGAGAAAATTCCTTTTGAGCAAAACTTCAAGCAAGAGCCCGCCCCTATGGCAACATCAATCCCATTTGCACCGCTGCTTCTTTCAACACAGGTGCGTACTCATGTAGTGTCTCTTGCGAGAGCCTGCTAACAGGTCCAGACACGGAAAGTGCTGCTGCAATGTTGCCTCTGCGATCCATAATTGGCACGGACACAGCGGCAGCTCCCGGCTCGCGCTCCTCATAACTCGTTGCATATCCGCTCACACGAATGTCTTCCATCTGTGCCAGATACACGGCCGGATCGATGAATACAGGCCATTCCGGCCCATTCATCAGTTCCTCCCGATCCTCATCTGCGGCAAATGCCATTAACACTTTGCTGGAAGCGCCTACGGAAAGCGGCAGTCTGACACCTACAGGCGCGACCCGCCGAATCGCCTGATCACTCTGCACGGCCTGAATCCGAATCCGCTCACCGCCGTCACGAAGATAAAGACTTACCGTCTCGCCCAAACGATCGCGCAGTCTCTCCATTGCAGGTAAAAGCAAAATTGCAGGATCATCACTACGTGACATATGCGCTGACAGCTCCCAGATCCGAATACCCAGCCGATACTTTTCGGTTGCTGCATCACGTATCACGAACCCCCGATCCTCCAGTGTAGCCATCAATCGATGCACCGTACTTTTGTGCAAACCGATCTGGCTGGCAATTTCGGTGAGTCCAAGATCACTGCGCGTGGTAAAACATAATAATATATCCAGCGCCCGTTCTACAGCCCGGACGGTTAACTTGCGGTCTTCCATGGCATGATGCCCTCCTCATGTTTCATCACATGAAACTTGGTTACATAAATTATATGAGAAACGGTCTCATCTGTAAACCAGAAAGAAGCGTTTTGAAGATGATTTGCAAACAAAGAAAAGAACAAGGATATCCATTTTGCCTATCGTAATCTCCTGTAATTTACACACTATGGAATTGTTACCTCTACATCTTAAGCACTATATAACAATTGCGTAACAAATGCCTCCAATCAATTGACTTTGACTATATCGGGACATACGATAAAGACAGGGAACCAATTCAGATAAAAGAACAAAAGCATGACTTTAGCATCAGAATGTCATCGTCATGAATACGTGCTAAAAAGCACCTATATGCTATTTTCACACTGTTATGATCTTATCCATATTTATCCTCAACCGAAACTCAAAGGAGGGGCGTGCATGTATTCGACATCCCAGAGTGAAGCCCCGCTGCATACCAAAGTGTCCGATCTGCCCTCTTCGTTGTCACCGAGGCTGATTCGGTTCAAACATATTGTCGTAGCGTTGCTGCTCTCCGTTGTATTTTTTCTGTTGTTTTGTTTTATTGCCTTACACGGTTATATTGCATGGGTACTCTCCAACCCTACGGTCGCACCGGTATTTTCAAACCCGATGCAGGCCAAAAACATGAAATATGAGGATATTACATTCCCTGCAGCCGACGGCAGCCGAACGATGCAAGGCTGGTATATCCCTGCGAATACCGATACAGGTAAAACGATCATCTTCAGCCACGGCTATGGGGCGAATCGTGAGGAAACCTGGGTGCCTATGTATGACCTTGCCCATTACGCGCACCAGCTCGGGTTTAATGTGGTCATGTTCGATTACGGCTTTGCCTCTCAGGTGAACCGGGCGGTAGCTACTGGCGGTAAAGCCGAGTCTCAGCAATTGCTGGGAGCCATTCAGTTTGCAAAACAGCGCGGTGCGCAGGAACTGGTTGTCTGGGGATTTTCCATGGGCGCAGGGACAGCTCTGCAAACTGGACTGCTGACCAAAGAAGTGGATGCTATGATTCTGGACAGCACCTTCCTGCTGGAGCCGGATACGTTGTACCACAACATTCATAATCAGATTAATTTGCCGCGTCAACCAACGCTGGAGATTATGAAGTTGCTCTTCCCGGTCTTGAACGGTACCGGCCTACAACAAATACCCTATCAGGAAGTGAAGAAAAAGGACTATCCGTTCCCGATCTTCTTTATTCACGGCACAGAAGATGAGAAGGCCCCTTACCCGATTGCTGAACAGCTTGCCGCCAATCAGACGAATCCTTATTCAGAAGAATGGATTGTGCAAGGCGCGCATCATGAACTGATCTTTCGTGAGCATCCGAAGGAATATCTACGCCGCGTTTCGACTTTCCTTAGTCACGTGACGAAGACAATCAGTGAGGAAGTACAACAAAATCAACAGTAATAAGTTAATTTAGCCCGTAACCCTGTTATATTATCTTGTTAACTGGCAGATCAACAAGCAAAGATCACGAGCGATTCAGAAATTTTCCGTTTCACCAATCAAAATGGTATACAGCATTCGATGTGTTTAGAGCCCTCAGGGGCTCTTTTTTTATACACATAGGACAATACTTCACAAGAATACATTGTTGAGACAGAGCAATGGCACTTGAACGAAGAGCGGATTTGTATTTTGGCACATGCCTTGAAAGAAGTGGTTTTTTATTCAAAAAATCTGAAAGATTGGAGGTATAACACATATGAACTGCGATGGATACGGCCATTTGTTGCCTCTGCGGACGCTGGAAGAAATCCGTTTCTGGAAAGAGCAAGAGAAGGAACATACACTCATCATTCGCACACTGATTCCTGACCTCGAGCCCTCCTACGTTAAACTTCTGGAGGAATGGGAAGCAGCCTTTGCGAACAGTGAGCGAATGGCGAATCAGCTGATAAAACAGCTATTGCCTGCAACGCAGCCGCCAGCTCCCTATATCATGCGAAGTATCGATCAACTCGTCCGGACAGCACAGCATCAGTCCAGAGAGTTTATAAAGCAGCTGTATATCATGCTTGAGCAAAGTACAGCGGTGCGCGCGGTCCCACTTGCTAAAACCTTCATTTTGCATATCATCCGCGAGTCGGAGTATTTCCTGGGGGTATTAGAAACGCTGAGCCAGCCCGGCATTTTGCGGGAAACAGAACCAGCCTCATCGATGCTGCTAGAGAATGCACTGCACAACATTAACTCCAAGGCGGCTTCAGACGTACGTCTAGAAGCAGCGGAGTCACAAACATCTTCGGCCGGGCAAACCAATGCCAATATATCCCCTTCGGCTTCCGCGCAGGTGCAATCGTCGCCACTCCAACCTTCGACGGGTGGTACCGCTCCTGCCGAAACTCTGCCTGCTTCTGCCCCGGTAAAAGAAAAGCCGGTTCCTATTGGCGGGCACACGTTACCTCCGCTCCCTTACGCGTATAATGCGCTGGAGCCGCATATTGACGAACTAACGATGCGCATTCACCATGACAAGCACCATCAGTCCTATGTGGACGGTTTGAACGTTGCGGAGAAGAAGCTGGCTGAATCCCGGAAAAAGAACAATTTTGAACTCATCAAACATTGGGAACGTGAGCTAGCTTTTAATGGAGCAGGACATTATCTGCATACCATCTTCTGGACCATTATGAACCCGGTAGGTGGCGGTAAACCTACAGGCATGCTTGCAGAGCAGATCAAACGTGATTTTGGCAGCTATGAAGCTTTCAAAAATCAATTTACCGAGGCGGCAAACAAGGTGGAAGGCAGCGGCTGGGCAATGCTGGTCTGGAGTCCGCGAGCTCACCGCTTGGAAATTTTGCAGGCTGAAAAACATCAGAATCTGTCCCAATCGGATATCGTTCCACTCCTGCCACTGGATGTATGGGAGCACGCCTACTATCTCAAGCATCAAAATGAACGCAAAAAGTACATTGAAGACTGGTGGAATGTCGTCTACTGGCCTGCTGTTGCTGAACGGTACGAGACCGCGCGCAAGCTGCTATGGCCGCCTTATTAGAATGTTGTAGCACCTGTGGGATATTAAATCCAATATCTAACTAAAACAAATAAAAAATGAGATATCTCCAGTCTATGACTGAAAGATATCTCTTTGAAACCTGTTGGCGTTATTTCTATAACAGGATAAAACCCATGTATATGCGATGTTATCTGCTTGAATTGTAGAAGAAATAACAAAAAAAGCGAACCTCTCATTAGAGATTCGCCTAAATATCGACTTCATACATAATATACCTATGTTAAGAAGCACAGCCCTCGCAAGCTACATAGTTGTCCCCAACCTGTTTGCTGATGGCGATCAGATCGCCCAGTTTGATATCGGACTCTTCTGTGAACTCCAGATCAGCAATACGTGCCACAATCAAAGCAGCAGCCTCTTCTTTACTGGTTGCCATTTGGCTAAATTCTGATTTTTCACCTGTCGAAATGACTTCATACAGGTATGTATATCGCAATGTTTCCACTCTAAATCCTCTCCTTCCGAAATCACATCATACCATCTCTCTTCACCAATTCCAAGCCTACCTGCAAAAGAACTCAGTCGTAGCGCTGTTTCATCTGTTCTGTCGTCAGAGACACATCATCCGCATCAACAGAAAGCACCCGTTCTGTCTCTGCATGAGGATATCTGCTACGCAGTGTGCGTACCAACGAAGCCGTATACGCAGCCGTGGATGGCACCCCTGCCAGCTCTTGCAAACTTGCCATAGTTCCGGGCTTTACCTCAGGATATCCCTCGGCTACTCCCCCCGAGGCCTCTTCATAGAATTTACGCACCTCCGCAGCAAGCCGATCCCCCTGACCTTCCACAATGATAAATGCTGTAATGATGTAGGCTTTGGCCTGACGCCGCTGGGCAATGCCGCAAAATTTCAAACCACCCACACTGACATCATAATCCCCAGGACAGAACGCCCCCTGTACTTCTCCGGTCTGCGCCTGAGTTGACCAGGGAGTTAACGACTCGGCAATGATCGAAGCCATCTCGCGGAAATCATCATGAATATTAATGGCGTGCCCCGGATTGGGCAAAATCAGCGACACATTGACAACACCCGGATTCAACGGAACTGCGGCACCACCAGAAGGCCTTACACAGACAGCTGTCCCCTGACCTCTAATAGCATCCATCGCTTCGACTGCCCGAGGCAGCCTTCGGTCGCGTAAGCCGGCCACAAAGGCATCTGGATGCCGCCATATATGAGCAACAGGCAGATGGCCTGCCCCCACGCGTCTGCACATCACTTCTTCCCATGCAAAAGCGTCAAGCACACTGCTGTCACGACGCATAAGCGGTGTCTCCCAAATTTGCAAACGCAGCGATGAATGCTTCTCAGCGGATATCCTTTGTACAATCAACTCGCTCTTCTCCGGCTCAGGCAGTTGATTGGATTGGGAAGGTATATTCATCGTCCATAACCTCCGACTATCGAATTCATATGTAGTTTCAGTCCCTCCGACAAATACGAAAAAAAGCCCTATATAAATAAGCCGGTTCCCCAAGGAACTCGGCTTATTTAGGGCGTGTCTGAAAACGCTGAAGAAAGCAGATTTTTCCAAATTTCCGTTCCAAGCAAGGAAGTTTCCCGCAGGCGTGCCGGGGCACGTCAAGGGGAAGTGACGTAGCAGGGGGCGAAAAAGGGGGAAAAGATGCACTTCAGTAGGTTTCAAGACACGCCCTAGTATTACTCTTTAACCAAAGACAGAAACTCGGCACGCTGTGCAGGATTATCACGGAAAGATCCACGTACAGCAGAGGTTACCGTCTTACTGCCCGGTTTCTTCACGCCGCGGGAGCACATGCACAAGTGCTCACCTTCAACGACAACCATCACACCATGCGGTGCAACCGCTTCTGTCAAAATGTCCGCAATCTGTGATGTAATACGTTCCTGTACTTGAAGACGACGCGTTACCGCTTCAACCAGGCGTGCCATCTTGCTCAGACCCACAATTTTTCCGCTAGGTATATATCCAATATGGACTTTACCAAAAAACGGTGCCATATGGTGCTCGCACTGGCTGTAGTACACGATATCTTTCACGATAACCAGCTCTTCGTGATTCTCGTCAAAGGTGACACCCAACACGTCACGGGGATCTACTTCATATCCGCCAAAAATCTCTTCGTACATCCGGGTTACACGCGCAGGCGTTTCCAGAAGTCCTTCACGTGTGCTATCTTCTCCGATCAATTTGAGAATCTGTTCGACATGATACTCGATCTTCTCCCGATTGTCGGATACTTTGGAATTCAAATAATCTTTCACGCCAGCCACTGCCAAGCGCCTCCTTTCGAACCACATCCTGCAAGCGATTTAATTACCCACAGCTATTATTTTCGGCGGCCCGAGTTTTTACGCGCAGGATGTTGAGTCGGCTGAGGCATTTTTGCGCCTGGCTGCTGGTTCTTCATCATCTGCTGGGCACGCTGCATTTGCTTGCCATTCAGGTTATAACCCATTTGCTTCGCCATTTTCTGTAACATGTCAGGGTCGCTTTGCATTTTCTCAAGCTGTTTACGCAGGTAGAACACCCCGATGAAAAATCCACCGACCAGACCCACAATCAATGTAATAATCGGTATTACAATCTCCATCTCTTAGACACCTCTGTATGCAATATGCAATCTAAAAAAACTGATGATCTGTGCTTGTACACATCATGAATGATGAAGATTATACCACGATGCAAACATAACACTGACCTGATTTCCTGAGAGTTATCATAGCATTTCCACACGTCCTGAGCAAACGCATTTTCCAGTTTTCCTGCTTAAGTCAGCACACCTTCGATAAAGACCGTTGTTTGCTTGGCCAGATCAATCTCAACGACATCCAGCGAATAGCGTGTGCTGCCGCGAGCCACCCGAATGATCGGTCTGCCTGGCAGACCCCGGTGTTGCCGAACAATGACGCCCGTTTCCTTCGTAGACAACCGAACAGCCGTCCCGTTGGGATATACGGATACACTTTTGTTAAACTCAATCAGGATATCCCGGTCCAGCTTCGTTCCGGACATCGCCATCATCTCCTCACACGCTTCGTGCGGCAACATGCTGCTACCTGACAAACCGTTAATGAGATTATCATAGATGTTAGCCGCACTGACAATTTTGGCGAATAGATGGATATCTTTGCCCCTGATGCCCCTTGGTACACCACTGCCATCTTCATGTTCATGATGCTGTAGCGCAGTGTGAGCAACAAGCAAGCTGAACTCACGTTTATTCTTGATCACTTCAAAGCCACGCCATGTATGATGCAGCTTTGAAGAAGGCATCGTGCCAGGAGTTTCACCTACTTTTCCAATATCATGCAGCAGGGCGCCTACAGCCAGATCCTTGAGCTGATTGTAGTTAAGCCCCATATTCAGCCCAATAACCGAAGACAACAAACAGACATTCATCGCATGAACATATTGTGCATTGTCTTGGGTTCGGATATCGGTTAACTGCACCAGCAATTCTCGCCCGTTTAGCACATCATTCAATAATTTGTCTATACTGAGCGCAACTTTCTTCGGGCTCCAGTCTTTCCCGGACCGGACCGCTTCCAGCGTAACGCTCATCTCATTGATAATGGCCCGTTTCGTGGCTTCATCCAGAATATCTTCTGTATCCACATCTTTAAACGCTTCATCCTGGATGTACAGCGTGGTTACCCCGATACGCTTCAGCGTATTGACCATAAACACGGTAAGTTCGACTCCGGCAGACAACAATACCGTACCGTTACTGGAGTACACCGTCTTGCCCAGAATCTCACCCGCCTCCACGCTTTCCACGTTTACATACTTCATGAACGTCCCCCGCTCTTACGATTGCTGCTCCAATGCGAGCAATTGCTCCTTGGTTTGCAGACCGCCTGCGTAACCCACCAGGGTGCCGTCTTTACCGCTCATGCGATGACAGGGAATAATAATCGGGATTGGGTTCTTGCTAATAGCATCCAAAACTGCACGTACAGCTTTGGGCCTGCCGATCTTTTCCGCAACCTCTTGGTGGGTTAAGGCTTCTCCATAAGATATATCGGACAGAACCTCCCAAACTTGTAGCTGGAATGCAGTCCCATACTGCTTAAGCTTCAAGTCAAATGTCGTTCTTTCCCCAGCAAAATACTGCCCTAGCTGTTTAGCAGCTTCGCTGAGCCTCTCTTCATTTTTCTCATATCGATATTCACCGACCCACGTACGGGCCCATTGTTGCAGATGAGCTTCCCGAACATGAAAAGCACCAAAATCGATATGACACAGTCCTTCATCGGTTGCACATACGGTAAGTGTCCCGATCGGTGTCAGCACCTCATCATAATACACAGGCTTGCCGTGAAGCCCAGTTACTGCAGACGGCTTCCATGCAGCTGCTTCGGATCTGCCAGAGGAGACGGACTGCTCCGGCTCACCTTCACCTTCACTCTTACTACCGTTCGTAGTCCACTGAATGTCCTTTCCAAACTCCGTATCTCTTATCTGAGATAAAAATTCGGTTTGTCCGTCTTTCACAACGCCCTCTATGTCTACTCGTTCTTGCTCTATCGCGTGCACTTGCTTCGCCACATTCACTTGTTCCGCCTGTGACGGATCGGGTAAGGTCTCGGACGATAACAATCTCTCCTTGGCCTTCTGCAGCATACTTAGCACGTTCCCATCTTGTTCGATCGCGGCAGCTTCCCCAATAGCTCTCATGGCATCTTCTCCTCCAATTCTGCTCAGCGCCCAGGCAGCGGTTCCCCGCAGTTCCGGACGCGGATCACGCTTCAGTACCTGCGTTAGTTTCGGTACAGCGCTTTTGTCTTTGAAATTGCCTAGTGCAATGACCGCATTGCGCTGGATCGGCTTTTTGCCCCGCCAAGCGGCAGAGCTTTGACCGAAACGTTCCTTGAATTCACGGTTGCCGATATCCAGCAGCGGCAACAGCAAAGGTTTTACAACCTCAGGATCGGGATGAAACTCGGGATGATGATCCCAGTTTTTGCCCCGATTTTTCGGACATACAATCTGACATGTATCACAACCGTACAGGCGGTTGCCTATTTTCAACATAAACTCTTCATCTAAGAACCCTTTTGTCTGGGTCAGAAAAGAAATACAACGCTGCGCGTTCAATTGGCCAGGGCCAACCAGCGCACCTGTAGGGCAGGCATCAATGCATTTCGTGCATTCCCCGCAATCCTCAGTTACGGGAGTATCCGGCGGGAACGGAATGTTCGTGACAAGCTCCCCCAGGAATATCCACGAACCGAATTTGGGCGATATAATCGAGCAGTTCTTGGCACTGAACCCGATCCCCGCCCGTTGCGATACGGCACGATCCACAAGCACACCTGTGTCCACCATACTTTCAATGATCGCTTCCGGTACGCGTTCACGGATAAAGTTCACCAGCTTGTCCATCGCCGCGCGAAGCACCTGGTGATAATCCTGCCCCCAAGCCGAACGAGCAAAAATGCCGCGGTACGCGCCAGGCTCCGACTTCGGCGGATTAACCATTTTGGACGGATAAGCTACAGCTATGGCGATCAGGGAAGCAGGTTCGCTATCCGGCAGGGCGGGATGCACTCTTTTTTCAATATCCGGTTCTTCAAATCCTGACGCGTATCCCTTATCCCGAGACTGCTCCAGCAGTGACTTCAAAGAAATAAAAGGGTCCGCTGAAGCGAATCCAATATCATCTATTCCCAGTTCCGGGCCTGCCGCCTTGATCTCCTGCTTTAACGCTTCCCATACGGAGGCGGCCTGTGCTGCCCCGGTCCGTACGTTCGTCATTGTTCTTCCCTCTTTTCTATAAGGCACGTAATCTCGTTATCTTTAAACAATGAACGCCCGCCTCACTTAAGAGACCAGGCGCTGAACTATAACGATATATGTCTTGCATCAGATTAAATGTACAGTCTACGTGCCTGTATGGTTAAACGCAAATTGCGCTTCGAAGTTGTTGTAGTCCAACATTTTACAGCTTTTTCATCTCGGAGAATGGCCAGAAAATAAACTCGGCTTTGCCGACAATCTCGCTGGAAGTTATACTCCCAAACACACGGCTGTCCTTGCTTTTGCCTTCATGACGATTATCTCCCATGACGAAGAAATGATCCGATGCCAGCGTAAGCGGCCCAAAATCAGGGTCCTGTACCTCAATGTCGGTGTAACTCTCTGCCTGCTGAACACCATTTACATATAGATGATGGTCTTTGACCTCAATTGTATCTCCAGGAAGTCCAACGATTCGTTTCACCAGAAAATCCTTCTTGCCTGCATCTTCACTCGGATCACGAAGAACGATCACATCCGACCGGGCTGGTTCACCGAAATGATAGACCATCTTGTTCACAAACAGACGATCGGACTCGACCAGCGTTGGCTGCATAGACTGTCCTTTGACCATCGACAGATTGAATACAAACAGGTTCAGCAACATCATGATCACAAAGGCCACCACAATGGTCTTCACCCAGTCCCACAATTCAGCTGTCCAGGACTTTCCTGCTTGCTCTGGGACAGGCTTCTGATTTTGCTCCTCAAACGTCGAATGCTCCATAGAAGGCATATTAGAATTCAAAGAGACACCTCATTTATCAGTTTGTAGATTATAACGTATAACCTTGGTCGTACTCCTTTTCAGTCTACTCTATTTGGAAGAGCGAAACAATTGGAGATGGTCACCAGCATTCTGAACCATACAATCTTTATAAGTGCACGCTTTGGAAAAATAAAAAAAGGATGCATATCTAGCGCTGCCTCCTCATATAAATAGAAAAGGCATATCTATCACGCCATGATGCGTGAACAGACATGCCTAATATGAAAATGAAACTCTCTTTATTTCTTTATCTAACTACACCGAATTTACCTGCATCGATTAAGCCTTGGACAAAATACTAAGTTTCTGGAAAGCACTCAGGATCTTATTGGCACCATACCCCATTGCTTCGTACAAAGGCATGGCTGCTTTGTTGTGCTCATCACCGGCCACCCATATCTGGCTGACTTTGCGCTGCTGGAATCGCTGTTCCATAGCCTCGACAAGTGTTTTGCCGACACCGCGGCGACGATAGTCTGGATGAACCGCAATACGATAGATGCATCCCTGGTTTTGATCAATCGTACCGATCAATGCGCCGACGAGGTCTCCCTCTTCTTCCGCAACCATGATCAGATCAGAATCCCATGACAATTGACGGGCAAACGGGCCCATCGTGTTTTCATAACACTCTTCCGATAGTGCAACCTGGAGAAGCTCCGTCATCTGGCTTGCATCACTCAACTGAAAGGAACGAACGTGCATGTTTGAAATCTCCCTTTTCGTTAGCTTAAGATGAGGTTTTACAAAAAAGGGAATCCCCTTTTACCAAAAACCCGATGTTCATAATAATGACAAAAAACGAGAAAATACCGCTTCTCCGTCAATTAAACCATACTTTACTCCAGAAAACACGCATTTTCTTCTGTAAGCGCTTTATTGTAAACGTTTACAATGATTAACTTTGATTTTTATCGATTATTTCCGTCAAAATATTATAATTTTAGTCATAATGGGTAAAATATGTTTGTTATCTCTGGCCTAGCTTTTGATTAACGGTTCGAGGGACTTAATAAACAAAAATGTTGATTAATTATCCCGAATGCGGTTTAATAATAGTGACAAGGGTATTATTACATATGTACCTTAACAACAAATCACAAAATCTCAGGAGGTATTTCACTATGGCTTTTCAATTACCGGCACTTCCTTACGCTAACGACGCACTGGAACCACATATCGATGCGCAAACAATGGAAATTCACCACGATCGCCATCACAACACTTACGTAACTAACTTGAACGCAGCTCTGGAAAGCGCTCCTGAACTGCAAAACAAAAGCTTGGAAGATCTGATCGCTAATCTGGACAGCGTACCGGAAAGCATCCGCACAGCGGTTCGTAACAACGGCGGCGGACATGCTAACCACAGCTTGTTCTGGGAAATCATCGGACCTAACGGCGGCGGCGCACCTACAGGTGACATCGCAGCAGCAATCGACAGCGAACTGGGCGGCTTTGACAAGTTCAAAGAAGACTTCGCTAAAGCAGCTACAACTCGTTTCGGTTCCGGCTGGGCATGGCTCGTTGTAGGCAAAGATGGCAAATTGTCCATCACTAGCACGCCTAACCAAGACAGCCCGCTCTTCGAAGGTCTGACTCCAGTTCTGGGTCTTGACGTATGGGAGCACGCGTACTACCTGAAATATCAAAACAAACGTCCTGATTACATCGGTGCATTCTGGAACGTAATCAACTGGGATGAAGTAAACAAACGTTACGCAGCAGCGAAGTAAGACGCTGTTCGAATAAAAGAGCCTGAATCGATCCTTGTGATCGACTCAGGCTCTTTGTTGTTGATTACTCCGTTGCCTCATCATAGGCGCCAGCAAAATAGTTGCGAAGAAGCTTCAAAAAGACATTAGGGAAAGCCAGCTTCTCCATATCTTCCGGGCCAATCCACTGATACGTGAGGCCATCACCTTTACCTGTCAGGGCTTCCTGCGCCGCACGAGCGGCGGTAGATGCAGATGACTCTGCAGCTGGAGCTGCTTCCGCCTGTGATGCCGCCTGTGCATCGTAGGCGGCTCTAGCTTCCGCGGCGATCAGCGGAAGCTCACTGCTCTGGTCCTGCTCGGTGCACTTGTACACCTGCAGGCTCCAAACAATGTGGCTGAACACATGCTCCGCATGGGTAGCCAGCCCTTCCGGGCGGGCAGCGAAGCCTTCCGCCCACAGACTGCCGGCCAGCAGAGCCATGGCCGGCTCATCCGCCAGCGGCGCTGCCGCCTTACCCGCTGCGGCAGGTGCCGCCAGCACATGCGGCAGCTCCCACATCCGGGCCAGCAGGCCTGTCTCTGGGCGCTGGCGCACAAGCACACGGCCGCGATGAGCACCGCGGCCTTCCACCAGGGCAACCAGCCGCTGCTCAGGGCGCGGCGGCTTCGCTTTGGTCTTGACCGGCAACGTAAGCTCCCTTCCGGCAATTCTGCCGGAACATTGCTCCATCACCGGGCAAGTCAAGCAATGCGGCGCTTTGGGTGTGCACACCAGCGCGCCAAGTTCCATTAGCGCCTGGTTGAAATCACGCGCCCGCCCTTCCGGAATGAGCTCTCCCGCGAGCTCTTCCATCAAAACCCGGGTGCTGCCCTTCATAATATCCTCATCAATGAGGAAATATCGGGACAGCACCCGCATCACATTGCCGTCCACCGCTGGCTGCGGCTGGTTGAAGGCAATGCTGAGAATGGCGCCGGCTGTATACGGGCCGACTCCTTTTAACGCAAAGACGCTCTGCTTGTCTTGCGGCATCTCTCCGCCGTGCAGCTCCATAACCTGCTTAGCCGCCGCCTGAAGATTACGCGCCCTCGAATAATATCCGAGCCCTTCCCAATTTTTCAGCACCTCTTCCTCCGGTGCCTCGGCAAGAGCCTGAACAGTCGGGAAATTCCCGATAAATCGGTTAAAATACGGAATCACCGTATCTACGCGCGTCTGTTGCAGCATAATTTCCGAAACCCAAGTAAAATACGGATTGTTGTGGCGGCGCCACGGCAAATCCCGACGATTAATCATGTACCACTCCAGCAAATTCACGCTGAAATGTCGTTTCTGTTCTTGTAAACCCATATGCCCTTCCTTCCCTGTATCCCCAATTTTCCGAAAAGTTCACTATATAAATGAAAAGGCGGTGCCACGGCTATCTGGTCTAATGATTACGGCTATCCGTCGACCTCAGCCATGCGGGTATTCCTCAAGCGGGTCAACCGTACTCTGCACCTATTCATACCTGTCCATTTCCCTTACGTCTCTTCCCCGTTCACTTCATGTATCTGCTCCACAATGGCAAATGCGGCCGCCAGCTCCGTCTGATGTGTAATGCTTAGGTGAATCTGGTACCTCTGAACACATGGTAGCCGAAGCCGCTCCCAGGCCTGACTAGACACTGTAGCGACCGGACGACCGGACGGATCAGGTAACACTTCGATGTCTTGAAAACCCATGACAGCGCCGATCCCACACCCGAATGCTTTGGACACTGCCTCTTTGGCCGCAAAACGTCCGGATACAAACTCCGCCATTCGTTTCCCGCGCCTAGCCGCAATTTCTCGTTCAGCCGGAGTTAAAATACGCTTCATAAACGCCTCTGCCTGACGACCAGACAGCAACCTGCGCGACCGTTCAATCTCTAATACATCGTTGCCAATGCCATATATCATAACGATTCACCTGCTTAATCTTTTAGGCTGTAAAAGATAATCCTTACTTCAACGAATCCGTATCTTTCCGAACACGTATTCTATTGTAGCAGGAGGCGTGCATGGATGCGAGCACCTGTTATCCACATTCCCACTTTTGCTAAAATTTTCTGATCCGCAAGTATTCACCGTGATAATAACGAGTAGCGCGGTTGAGATCATACAACAAAAAGAGCCGCTGCTCAGGGCAGTGACTCTTTTTTCAAGCAACGAATCATTTTCAAAATAAAACACGTTGCTCGAATTTATTCTAAATTCCCGGCATTAAATACCAGGAATCGCATTCCGTTTGTGATGTGTGCGTGTGTAAAACGCCTCTAAGCGCTCTTGTGCAGCCGGGTCAATCTGCTTGCCCTCAAGGTAATCGCTGTTCGCCTCGTATGAGATGCCCAGCTCGTCCTCATCCGTTTGCCCTTCCCATAGTCCAGCCGAAGGAGCTTTGTCCAGAATGGATTGCGGCACTTTCAGGTAAGCAGCCAGCTGACGAACCTGACGTTTGTTGAGTGTGCTCAGTGGCGTAATATCCACCGCTCCGTCGCCCCATTTGGTGTAAAAGCCTGTAATCGCTTCGGATGCATGATCCGTACCTACGACCAGCAGGTTTTCTTCAAATGAAAGCGCATATTGCATCACCATACGTGTTCTGGCTTTCACATTACCTTTGCCTTGGTGAGTCATATGGCGCGGACTCCCCAGGGATTTGAAGCCCTGCTCCACTTCCAGTGCAATTTCATTCACGGCATCTTCGATGTTTGTTTCCACGACATATTTCAGATCGTATGCTTTCGCTACAGCATAGCTATCCTGGATATCCGCTTGCTCTCCATAAGGCTGGAACACACCCAGCGTTTTGTATTCTTGATTGTTTTCTGCAGTAAGCTCGTCCGTGGCTTGTTTGCAAAGGGCTGTCGCTACAGCACTGTCAATACCGCCGCTAATAGCAATGAGCAGTCCTTTGGTGCCGGAATTTTTTACATACGTTTTCAGAAAGTCCACACGCTTGCGTACTTCCTCAGCTTCATTAATGCTCGGTTTAACCTTCAATTCAGCGATGATCTGTTGTTGCAAACTCATCGTTCATACACCCCGTTTCTACATGAATAGGATTTTGATGCCCCATTTGAAAGGTATTTTGATACTTGGCTTGAAAGGTGATTTGATGTCCAGCTAGAAAGGTTCGAATGGTTCAATAACCTGATCTGTCCAAAATGAAACGCCCCGGCATCGGGCATCCGAGGTGCGGGGCGTTCTATGAAGCGGATTAACGGCAGTAACGTTCAAACGCACTTGTCAGGTCAGCCGCGATCTCCTCTGCAGAACGATCTTCCACTTGGTGACGCTCGATAAAGTGAACGAGTTCTCCGTCTTTCATCAAAGCAATCGACGGTGAGGATGGTGGATATGGCGCAAAGAATTCACGAGCCTTTGCCGTTGCTTCCTTGTCTTGACCTGCAAATACGGTGTAAAGGTGATCCGGTGTAATATCGTTCTGAAGTGCCTGAGCAACCCCTGGACGACATTGACCTGCTGCACATCCGCATACAGAGTTAATTACAACCAGTGCTGTTCCTTTAGCATCCGGCAAGCTTGCTTCAACCTCTTCTGGTGTGCGCAGCTCCTGGATTCCCAGACGAGTCAGCTCATCCCGCATTGGCTGAACCATATCTCTCATGTATTGATCAAATGACATCGACATTCAGTTTCACTCCTTATAATGGTTGTTCTATGATCTCGTTTGAAAAGTTAGAGGACAATAGCTATGCACAAACGAATGCGTCCATATCGAAAAAAATGGATACACGCTGTGCTATTCCTATTATACATCCCCATGCAATGAAAGCAAGGTTCAGACAACACCTGCGGAACAGCTTTCTCTCACTTATTATGGCTAATGGTCTGGCAAAATATGCTGACACGCTAACGCTGAAAGGCAACCTTGAACGTCGTTCCATGCCCTTCTTCGGATTCAACGGTAATTGTGCCATTATGGCGTTCGACAATGCTCAGACACATGGATAATCCCAGTCCGGTTCCTTTTGCTTTGGTTGTATAAAACGGTTCAAACAGCTTTTCCTGCTTCACTGGCGGTATCCCCGGCCCCGTATCGTGTACACACAGTTCCACCCTGTCATCAACCATCCGGGTTTCCAAGGTAAGCACACCTTTTTCGGTCATCGCTTCCATTCCGTTACGAGCAAGATTCAATACGACCTGTTTGATTTCTTTCGCATTTAGATGCAGCTTCGGCACATTATGGGCCAGCATCAGTTCGATGCTCTGACCTCTTAGGTTGGCGTCTGCCCATAGCAAAGGACTAAGTTCATGAATGATATCGTGTAATTGTGATTCTTCTTTTTCTGCTATACGGTTCTGAGCCAGGGACAGAAAATCATTGATGATACTGTTCGCTCTGTCGAGCTCCTCCATAACGATTCGATAATAATGATTCAGGGAATCAGGACTCTTTTCCTGCATTAACTGCAGAAACCCTCGCACCACAGCCATCGGATTGCGTACCTCATGCGTGATGCTTGCCGCCATCTGTCCCACCAAGCTTAGACGATCCACATTATCAAGTTCGCTGCGCAGCATCTCAAGCTCGGTAACATCCTGAATAATGAGTATTGCTCCCGAGACTTCCTTCGAGCCTTCCGCAGCATAAGCATAGATCGGCACAGTTCGGGAAAGAAATACATGCGAGCCGTATCGCACCGTCAGCACACTTACTTCACCATGCACAACCGCTTGCTGGATGCTGTGCTCCATCTTATCCGCCTGTTCTTGCTCAACAAATTGACTGGCGTGATGCCCAATTAAGTTATGTGCCGATGTGCATGGAAGCTGTTCTTTTGCCGTTTGCTTCATCAGTTCGTTTACAAACACAACTTTGCCTTCGACATCTACCGTGGCTATAGAAAGAGGTACTGCATTCAAAATCTGGTGCAGTTTCTCTGTTTCACTCATGTAATGGTGATGCACCTCAGACAGTTGCTGTTCCATTCCGCGATAACGTCCCATCCGATCCAGCCACAACTGACTCATGCTCCCAGCAGCCAATGCACCTGCCATATATCCAAGTGCTGACAAAATCAGATAAAGCTTGGAATATGTCGTATCAGGATAGACATAAACCATCCATAACAGACTTGCAACAGCCAGTTCAGCGGTAATCAGCGCGATGACCGTATTCATTTTGCGGGAACATGTATTATGCTTGAATCGTTTGGCAGACAACCATACAATAGGATAGAGAAGTATTCCCGTATGAAGAAGAAATCCGTACAGATTATAGGGATGTGCTAATAGAAAATAGAAGAGAATATGTAGAATGGACAAGGCAGCGCCTATGTGGGCTTTACAATATAGAATCGCAAGAGTGACCGGGATAATACTCAGGGATATAGGAACGGTCTCGGAACCTACGGATAATGCAAAAATCAGACAGAGCAGCATGCTGATGACACTTGTTGCCGCAAAGCTGAAATTGACTTTATCTGCGTGATCCATTCGCATGACCTGTTGTTTGGAGAGACCCAGATAAAATAAGGGAATCAGGAATACTGCCGATCCGGCCAGCAGTACTTGTAAAAGAATGTCCTTTAACGCAACCACAACGTCATCTCCTCCTCTACCTGCACATTCCCTCATTTAATTCTGATTAAAACATAGGCGACAGTATATTACAATATATCGCTTAAGACTGCAAAATAGAACACCGTATTACCCTGTCTGATTTCAGAAAAAGGCAGCAGCAGACATTGTCTATAAAAACCAGACAAAATTAATCAAAAAAGAAGGTAATTATATATGTATGACGTTATCGTAATCGGCGGCGGTTCAGCAGGTCTGATGGCTTGTGTAGCTGCGGCCGAGCATGGAGCCTCCGTCCTGTTACTGGATAAAGGAGATCAATTGGGACGTAAACTGGGTATTTCCGGCGGAGGACGCTGTAATGTAACCAATGCCAAAGAAACGGATGAACTGATTCGACATATTCCGGGTAATGGACGGTTTTTATACAGCTCGTTTCAAAATCTGGACAATCAGGGCATCATGCGTTTTTTTGAAAATCTCGGCATTGCCTTGAAAGAAGAAGACAACGGCCGAATGTTCCCCGTCACAGACAAAGCCAAAACGGTTGTTGATGCGTTAGTCGGGAAAATTGTATCCCTTGGCGTCGAGATTCGTACTAAAGAACCTGTGAAAGAAGTTATTCAGAACGGTCAGCAAGTGCAGGGTGTTAAGCTGGCTTCAGGCAAAATCATTCACGGCCGCTCCGTCATTATTGCAACAGGCGGCAAATCTGTGCCGCAAACCGGTTCCACAGGTGACGGATACCCTTGGGCTGAGGCAGCTGGTCATACCATCACAGAGTTATATCCAACCGAAGTGCCAATTGTATCTGGAGAGAGCTGGATTCAGTCTAAAGAACTGCAGGGCTTGTCCCTGCGTGATATCGCACTGTCTGTACTCGATGCCAAAGGCAAAACGGTTATCTCCCATCGTGGAGACATGCTTTTCACTCATTTTGGCGTATCTGGCCCGGTTGCTCTGCGTTGCAGTCAATTTATTCGCAAGGTTCAGATGAAATCAGGGAATACACAGGTCACCATGAGTATCGACCTCTTCCCTGACTTTACCCCTGCTGCGCTGGAAGCACAAGTGAAGCAAGGCCTAGAGCAAGAGTCGCGCAAGGCTGTCAAAAATATTTTGAGAACATGGGTGCCTGAGCGTCTGATTCCTCTATTGATGAAACGTGCCGAGATCGGGGATGATCTGACATTTCACCATTTTCCAAAAGGTATGTTAAACCATCTGTGCGAATTGATGAAGTCCTTTACTTTCCGCGTAGACGGCACAAGATCGCTTAAAGAAGCCTTTGTTACCGGAGGTGGGGTTCACTTAAAGGAAATATACCCTAAAACGATGGAATCCAAGCTGCTGCCTGGACTATTCTTTTGCGGCGAGGTACTCGATATTCACGGTTATACTGGCGGTTATAACATCACCGCTGCTTTCTCTACAGGGTATACTGCGGGTATGCATGCCGCGGAGTACAGACATGCTAACGTGTAGGTAATTTGGTGTTTGATGTGTGGTGGTTGGTGGTTGGTGGTTGGTGTTCTACTTTTCACTTTCGTCGGCCATGGTCGACGGCAAGTGCCTGTGCCTAACGATGTTGACGTAGGGTGAGCGAAGTATGTCTAGGTGCAGACTGCTGTGGTGGAATGTTGCTTGTCATTTGTCAGGTATCGGTGTTGTATGCACGTTGTAGACGTGGCTTTAATGTGCTCATCAATACATTGGCTAGTGTCGGGTGTTGTGGTCCGTTTCGGTGTGATGCTGATAGTTGGTGAGTCGCTTTGAACGTGGTTCAAGCGCTAACGATCACCACGAACCTTATTTCGTGAAAATTGACCCTTTTTAAATTCTAACGATCACCAGTAACGCTATTTGGCACCAAACAGGCCTTTCCAGCTTGAAATGATTCATTTCTGCCAAAATAACGTCTCTGGAGATCGTTAGATTTTCAAACACCTCAAAAATCGAGCAAATAGCGTTCCCTGTGATCGTTAGAAAATGATCAGGTACAACACTGGCCGATGGGCCAATTACATAAAATGCATCATACGATTGTGCAAAAAAAGGCACCCATATGTCATTATCCATGATCAGGGTGCCTTTTGCTTTGCTTTAACAACTATTCTTTACAGCTCTAATTGGAGTTCCAGATACACCTTGCCCTTTAATGCAACATAGTTGCGGGCTAGTATGTTGGTGCAGGACTGCAATTGGTAGTGTTGTTAGGACTGTTTTGGGTACTGTTTTGGGTACTGTTCTTGGTACTGTTCTTGGTACTGTTCTTGGTACTGTTCTTGGTACCGTTCTTAGTACTGTTGTTGTCACGTTATTACAGTTGTTGATGGCATCCGGTACTGATGTTGTGGCCACTTTCATTCTAACCTTTGGTACCGTCTTCCTCTTTTCCCCATCTACACTAGTTCGTAGTTCTCACCTCAGGCTTTAACGCTACCGGAAAATCCATCTGCCGAATCATCATAAACCGGATCATCACTATAATTATGCTCTCCCTGATCTACACTTTGATCAATGTTGTGACCGTAATTTACCGTTTGGCTCCCGCCGCGCGCATAGCTCTCGTCCCAGTCCTCGTTCACTACATGTGCCGGAATGGATACATTTTGGAACTGATCCGGTTCATCCACTGAGGAAGCAAACACCGCACTCCCTCCATGTGATTGCACGATCTCTACTGCGGATTGCGGGTCCTGCCGATCCGTCGGAATATATAATTCAAGTGGTGCAGATTGATATGGCTTATAGCCTAATTCCTCCAAGGTTGCTTTTGCCTCAAGCAGTGCCGAAGGATCGGAAAAATGCACTTGAAGCTCACCGTTATCCATCATACTCTACGCCTCCTTACTATAGATATTTCTATCCTCGGTCTGTGAAACCTATTGAAAATCAAGACATCCATGAATCAAGACATACATGAACAGGACACCCATAACATTCATGTGCTTCACATACCTTTTCTTCTATAGCATGGGCAGTTCAACCAAGTGATATGCGCTTCGGGCAGCAACTTCCTTTCACGCATAGTGATGCAAAAAAAATCATGAACGGGTCTGTCTGATCAAGCCTGCAACGGACACTACAACATAACCCAATGCCGCCGTGCATGCAGCAGTCAGAAAACCGGGAAGCCAGCCCAGCCAAAACACTCCCATGACATATCCCATCAGCGCAACAAGTGGAAGTAACAACATACGCACCATGATGGAGCCTGCCTCATGCAGCGCAGCAGAATCATAGGTGACAAGCTGAACATACTCCGAGGTTGCCAGTCCATCCCATGCACGGTACAACATCACGGTGAGCATAATCACCAGTAACCCACACACGATGACATTGACCGGAAACGGCGGCAAGGCTACCGCTGCGATAGACAACCCACCTAGTTGCAGATATAATTTCAACGTCTCGGAATTACGAAGAAATGCTTTAAATGCGATCTCCGCTGTCCGATTTCGAATGGAGCGTTTACGGAATAACTTGCGAGGTTTACGGAAAACGATTGTTCGTGTCTGCGGAGACTTCGGCTTGCTCACGGCCTGACTTAACATCAGTGCGGTCAACCTGAGCCTGCTTCGCAAATCCTCGCGCACATCGCCCTCAAACGTACCTTTCATACGTAATCTCATCTGGATCATCGTAATGAGCAGCAGCAGAACGGCGGCAATACTGAGCATCATTTTCCACGTATACATGTCCCCTAACATCCAAGCGGATGTGCGAACAGTCATCCATCCCATGGCGATCACAAGTGAGGCCAATGAAAGCCAGCGCCGCCATCCCGTATATCGAACTTTAATTATATGTATAGCAATGACTTGAAGTGACGCTACGGTTCCCAACCAGAAACTTGTCAGCACAATCTGTAAAAGAGACATCTCGTATACACGAACGAGCAGCGGCGCAACAAAAGCGGTAATAAGCATCATTTTTCCAAATTGTAACACCGTCACCCGCCAAAGCCCGCGCATCATCAATGTTCGCATCCAGACCGTTCTGGATTTCAAGAATAATACATCGGCTTCCTCGATAAAAAGCAGAACTCCACCCGTCAGGATGATCAGTTCGAGAATCCCCGTTAGTAGAGGGAATGATATACTGGTTGCCCATGTTGGCAATGCGTTCGTCCACAGACTGGCATACCAGCCGATAAAATATAGCAGACCTGGAATCAGCAGATACAGCCAGACTGTCCAGTCCACCACAAGTTTGAAGTTGCGCCACTGTTCTCGAAGATGCTCTTTCTGTCTTCTCTGATATAGAAGATGCGGGGTATAACGTTTGGGCTCAACCATCAGGTTTCTCCTTTCTTCAATCCGATGTTAACGTGTCAAAGCAATCAAACAAAGATGCTTCCGGCATTCCCGCCGTAGCACGAATTTCATTCAACGTTCCTTCCGCAGCCGACCTGCCGGCAGCAATCAGAATAAAACGGTCACAGATCCGTTCAGCCGTATCGAGCACATGTGTAGACATTAACACGCCCGCTCCTCGGCGGCGCTCATCATCAAGTAATTTCAGAAAATCCTTTGTTGCACGTGGATCTAAACCGATAAATGGCTCGTC
This sequence comes from Paenibacillus amylolyticus, assembly GCF_003719335.1. Taxonomy (GTDB): domain Bacteria; phylum Bacillota; class Bacilli; order Paenibacillales; family Paenibacillaceae; genus Paenibacillus; species Paenibacillus amylolyticus_D. The sequence continues at coordinate 27,670 of NZ_RIAS01000019.1, read as the reverse complement.
CACAATATAGATATCCGGTGAAGAGAGAAATCCGATCATGAGCATCATTTTCTGACGCATGCCCTTCGAGAAACTCGCTGGAAGATCATTACGGACATGATCCATACCAAAACGGGCTAACAGTTCTTCTGCTCTCGAAACAAATACCTCTTCTTCTATTTCATATGCTGCGGCGGCCAGATCAAGATGTTCCCACAAGGTCATGTACTCGTAAAAAACAGGCTGTTCGGGAACGTAGGCGTAACGCCCTTCCCCACCAATGGTTACATCATAATCGGCATGCTCCAGCAGGCCAAGCAATGTCTTGATGGTTGTACTTTTACCTGCACCATTGGGCCCGATAATCCCGACCAACTCTCCCGGCGCCACGTGCATTCGAATATTCCGGATCGTAGACTGCCCTGGTGCGTAACCTGCTTCGCGAATATGTACGTTCAGAATGGAATTAGATAAAGCTGTTTCTTCCTGCGATGCATATTGCATGGCTTAACCACTCCTGTTCTTATCCATTTTTACGTGATGAACTATTTATATTGTAAATGAGTTTTGAGTATCATGTTTGATCAAATTGAGCAAAAAGTAAGCCATTCAATTCTATTGTTTCTAATCCCATAAAAAGAAGCAGGGGTTCCGGAGCCCCTGCTTCTTCATGTTACAGTGAAAAACTCATATTACCGATTGCTCTCCACCATGGTCATCGTTTCGCTTTCTGCATCCGCATTAGCGTTCAGACCCAAATCCAGCTTACCGCGGCTTTCGCTGGCATAGCTGCTGCTTGCGGTACGCTCACGGTCATTCCCGTTACTGCTGCGCTCGGATTGAGCCATCGTTGCACTCTCTCCTTCCGCTTTCGCGTTCAGACCCAGATCGAGCATGCCGCGGCTTTCGCTGGCATAGCTGCTGCTTGCATTGCGTGCCTGACCGTCTCGTGAATACTCGTTCATCGTTGCTGCTTCTCCTGACACATTGGCATTGAGGCCGAGGCCCAGTTTGCCAGAGCTGCTTGACTCGCTCGTAACGTCCGAAGATTGGTTATTGTAACGGTTCATGTTCTCGGCGGATACATCAGCGTTTAGCCCTAGATCCAGATTCAATGCACCGCTTGCACTGGAAGAACCTCCGTAGTTACTCGTATTCCCGTGACCAGCGTCACGTTGTCCTGATAGCAATGATCCCAGTTCCAGACGCAAACCTGCATTTAAATCCAAATTACCGTTGCCGTTGCTGTTGCTGTTATAGCTATCTGCATATGTTAACTGCGAAGCCCCTAGCAATCCAGCTACAAGCGTACCCGACAATACCGACAATTTTACCCAACGATTCACTTTTTTCATGATAATATACACTCCTTCTCATTTTGGTTGAATTAACGCCATTGTTGTTTATGAGAAAGAGGTATATTTCGGCGGCTGACCTGGTGGTGCTTGTGACCACTGGCTGAAACCATCCAAACGTTCCATGTCAAAAGCAAAGTCGTAACCCGGCATCATCAGACTTGTTATGGTCAAAGGCAGTGCTACAGCCGGAACGGATGCTCCGCCCCCCGTCACACCAGACGAACCGGAGCTTGTACCTGTAGAGGTACTCGTTGCAGAGGGAGCTATTCCCATAACAGACCAGTTGGCCGGTCGTTCTACCCGTGGTTGCCATGGTGCAGAGGCTTCATCCTGCTTTTTAGGTAATGCTTGATCCGCATTCAGATTACCTTGACCTTGGTTCTTCGCTGTTGATTTTCCAAAGGAAGTGGCCTTTTGCAACCATTCATTATCCAGTAAAGATACGTTTGAACTTGTCTCCTCAGCACGTTGGTTCAGACCATCCTGCTTCACAGGCACAGCCCGAGAAACAGCAGGCTCTGTTACCGAGCCTGGAGTGATCTCACGATCCATCACCTGACCTGTAACCTGTACTTCATCCCTTGCCGTGTTCTGTCCAATCATCTTGCCCTGAGACGAAGGTGAATCGACTGCCTTACTAGGCTGATCTGAAGTATCCGCAGGTTGCTCCGGTTTCGCAACCGGAAGTTCAATCTTCCCTCTACCAGAATCAATTTCTGTTGCTACACCAGTAGCAGGTACGTTTGCTTTCACCTTTGGAAGCTGTACCTCGCCTTCGCTCAGATTCACACCTGATGCCCTGACATCCACCGATGTAACTTCAGGAACATCAACTTTCACGGAAGGAAGTTCAACCTTGCCTTGCCGCAGGTCTGTGTGTACAGCAGACGTCTCTGCTTTGATGACCTCGGGAACCTCGGCTTTTATACCCGGCAAGGAGGCTGTACCCTCCTGTAGATTCACCTGACTGCTGGACACATCTGCTTGAATGACAGGCGTGTCTGCTTGCACAGAAGGAAGATCCACCGTCCCTTGCTTTGCATCGATGCCAATCTTCGATGTCCCTGCCGATCCAAGCGGTGTATCCACTTTCAGCTCAGATACACTTAGTTTGCCGGTAGATGCATTCGTTTGGATCGAAGGAACTTCTACACCCAGCAGTGTTGTGGACACCGATATTGATGGAGTCAGATCAAATCCGCCATCAGCATCGCGTGAAAACAGGTTCAGTGACAATCCGCTGGACGGCTTGCTTGAACCGGCCTCATTTGAAACATCATCTGCATAGACATGCGATGAACCGAAGCCCATAACCAACGTTCCGGCCAAAATGGCTAACGGAATGCTTGCCAGACGAGTGATCGATATGGGTAATTTCACCTTTAAGTTCAAGTTGCTTCACCCCCTTTCCGCGCTAGCGTTGATGGGACAAGGCATATGAGTTTTCCCCTATGATTAATTAGAATACAGGGATTTCTGCCTGTTCCTCATTAAACGTGAAGGCATTTCCTCAAACGATTTTTCAGTGAAAACATTTTAAATTTAAATTAATTTCTGCCTTCATGCTGGGCGATTACCTCTCCAAAAACCACCTTACGACCCTTCACCGGTTGCCACAGACTGTGCCGGGGGAACTACTTCCACATCTCTATTCTTGGCTCTTGGCTTCAACAAGTACAGTAGACCGAGCAGTGTCAGCAGCATACCTGAACTTACAAACGCAGGCACAACACCAAATGATGTCACTAGTAGTCCGCCTACCACAGGGCCGAATATGTTGCTTGTTGTCATCACACTGCCCACAGTACCAAACACCCTGCCTGTCATCGGCTCAGGGGTCTGTTCTTGTAGCAGAATCTGAAAAGGCACGACTGCAAACCCGATGCCGACACCTGCCAAGGCGAACAGTGAAATCAGAAGCAACTGTGCGCCTATTCCTGCTGAAGGCCATACGACAACGACTATTCCTGCCGTCCCGATGACAAGGCCTGTTACAGCGGTTCCCAGACCCATTTTTAACCCGTGACTCGCTGTTTTCCATTTTCGGACACTCATCGCCGCAATTAACGTTCCGACACCACTTGCCGCAACACACCACCCAAGCAGATCACCCGAAATGCCGGGAAGCTGCCTGAATAAAACAACCGTTTGTGAATCGGCAAACTGCAGAAACAAAATCGCGGATGCTAGTAAAAAAAGTGACGTTCCGACATGAGGCAGAGAAGCTAGCATACGGATGCCTTCAAGTGTTTCTTTCCAAAAGGATTGTTTGACTTGAGTCGATCCTGCTGTCTTTTCCTCTACTCCTGTTACGTTAGAATTCGCCCGTTGGATCACCCGATGTCCGGGAATCCACAATAAAATGAGGCCAGAGATCAGAAATGACGATGCATCCAGCACAAAACACCACGTGATCCCAAACCCGGCTACAAGTAACCCGCCCAGCGCCGGACCGATAATTTTGGACATCTGTTCAATCACCGAGCTAATGGACACTGCTTGAGCAAGCTGGTGGTGTGGCACAATTTCTTTCAATTTGCCGTTCTTGGCGGGTGAGAACATGACATCAAACAGAGATTTAAGAATAAGCAATACATAAACATGCCAAATCTGATCCGCAAAAATAAATGCACCCACGATGATAATCCGGGCAGCATCCGCTGTAATCATCATCCACTTTCGGTTCAGGCGATCTGCCAGAGCACCGGCAAACGGCCCTGTGAGCAGCATCGGCAATGCCGCAGACAACATCACAAACGTGATCTCCCACGGCGTTGCGTTCCAGCGAAGCCCAACCAGAGTGAAGATAGCCAACAGATGCAGCCAGTCCCCCAAGTTGGATATCGCCTGAGATACCATCAATGTTACGAATGCACGATTCTGTTTTAGTGCCCCTTGCCCCGCTGCAATGTAGTTTGTTGCCATCTCACTTCTCCTCCATCATTTTCCGAATGTCTAATATGAAAATGATTATATAAAAGATGCTCAGGCAGAACCTCCTGCCCAAGTCGGAGATGAAGGAACATCCACAGGATGATTTTTCATTTTCTGGTATGTTGCACTCTAACCCATTTCATTGCTCCAATCGAAAATATGTATTATAAATCGTGACAAATGATCAAATTTTAAATGCTAAAAATGCAAATCTTGTGACATATCGCATGTTTTTCAGGCAAATTGAGGTCTACAATGAACATATGACGATCCTTCGATTCGTCAATCGATATAATGATCCAACTCATATAAGTTGATCTGATCTTTTACAAAACGCTTTATATAAGTTTAACTTTATGCACGGGTAAATCACCCTTAGTTCAAACTTATACAGCAACGAGAACCTTCATATCACGTCAACTTATATAAATACAATGAAAGGCGGGATCAGCATGCTGGAATTACAAGAGATCGGAACCGAACGTTCACTTCATCTGTACCGCACCTTGGCCCATACGTTCAAAAGTGTGAATGAACACGCTGTATCTGGAAGCAAAGTACATGGTTTTAATCCAACTGCCTACGGAGTGCTCGAAGTGTTATATATGAAAGGAGCACAACCGATCCAGCAGGTAGGAGCTCAACTGCTGTTGCAGAGTGGGAACGTTACCTATGTCATTGACAAGCTGGAGCAAAAAGGGCTTCTACGCCGCAAACATTGTCCGCAAGACAGACGAATCATTTTTGTCGAACTGACAGAAGAAGGCCAGCGCACGATGGATGACATCTATCCAGGATATGCGCTCAAGATTGATCGTGCAGTCAGCGGTCTAAGCGAAGAGGACAAAGAACTGCTGTCCGAGCTTCTAGGAAGACTGGCGCATGGTGCAGAAAGTCTGTCTGCAAGCAGCTAAAACCGTATGTGCACCACATCCGAGCTAGGTTACCAGGTTTACGTTGGATAACTTAAAAGAGTGGTAGAGATGAAAAAACCGGATGGGCCTGACCAAGGCTCATCCGGTTTTTGCTTGTGTATTATTTTTTAGCCAATAGGACCCTGCCCTCAAAATATATTGCCAGCCCAGAAAGATCAGGGTCATGATACAAATCTGGCGAATGGCGTCCATGTAAAGAAACGTATTCCCCCGAAACACAAAAATAGAGAACAGAACACCGCTTAATCCTGCTAATAGAACATAACCAATCATTATGGAAACAACCTGCATCGCAACTCCCTTGAATCGTCGCGTCAAGGACATAGTTACCGCATCCGTTAAAAGTGACAGCGGAAGAATAAGAAAAATGGCGATTGCTAGAGTAATCAGTACAGCTATAACTAATGAATACCATAGCGGATAATAGTACGTATTCTCCATTCGCTCGGCAATCGGTACATAATTAATAAAAACCATAATGACAGAGATTGAAATACAGGTCAGCAATGCTGAGAAGATACGGACAGGAAAGGAAACGGAATGCAGGGCTAGCCCCTTCGGGTTACTCAAGTCACATCATCCTCCTTTTTCCAATTCATCATACCAAACCCATGGAAATATAAAAAGCAGCTGATGTTCAGCTGCTTTTTAGTACATAGCGACAATATGCATCAATCCATGAATTTCATTGCTTTGCCGTGCATTCCATTGCTTCTCCCGGGCATGTCAGTTACTTCTGCATGGCTTCCACTTGCGGCGGGGCATCTGCATCCTCAGGAACAATCAGCCTTTTGCGCAAGGCCAGCGTAGTGACCCATGAAACGATCGCAATAACAAACATGATGACAAACAAGGAGTGCAAGCTGCCTTCCAGCACACTACGCAACAGCGCCCACTTCTCGTCTGATAACGCAACATCCGTATGCGGTGCAAGCAGCTCATTCAGATCCTTCTCCGATATACCTGAGGCCGCTAAATTTTGCTCACTCGACAGTTTCGAGATACGGAAATTCAGCCACGTTCCAAATGCCGCCGCACCAATCGTCTGGCCGAGTGTACGCATGAACGTATGCAGTGCCGTTGAAGAACCACGCTCTTTGTACCCTACAGACGACTGCGCGATAATCGTGAAGATTGTAAAAGCAAAACCGAACCCTAGACCATAAATAAAGGTCAGAATAAACAATACGACTTGCGGAGAAGTCCCGCCAACTAAGAACAGCCCACCCGAACCAATAGCGATCCCAGTAAGTCCGATTAAGCTGGTCAGCCTTGATCCAATCTTAAGCAGCAGCCTTCCTGCCAGCACGCTGCCGATCAGCCAGCCAACGGACATGGGCGCGAGCAGCAACCCGGACTCGGTTGCATTACCCCCACGTACTCCCTGCACCCACAGCGGCAGATAGCTGGTTAAGCCGATCATCAATGTGCTGGTCAGCAGGCCGGCGATATTCGCCACCCGGATATCCCGGATACGGAACAGATGGAGTGGCACCATCGGAGCCTGGGCTCTTTTTTCCACCACAAAAAACAAAATGATAAACAATACGGCAACCACGCTTAGTCCCACAATCAATGGAGAACTCCACGCGTAATACTGCCCGCCTGCCGACAATACAAAGAGCATAGCGGTAATACCAACGGTGAAGGTGAGCGCGCCAACATAATCAATTTTAGCGGTACGTGGTGAAATATCCTCTTTGAGATAACGGAATACAAACCACATGGCGAGCAAGCCAAATGGCACATTGAATCCGAAAATCCATTGCCAGCCGAGGTTGTCCACAAAATAACCCCCGAGCAGCGGGCCAACGAGAGACGAAATGCCCCATACCGAGCTGATCCAGCCCTGGATTTTGCCCCGTTCCTCAATGCGGTAAATATCCCCGATAATCGTAAAGGTAACCGGTACTACAGCGCCTGCACCAATCCCCTGAATAGCACGGTAGATGATCAGCTGCTCCATATTCTGCGAAAGACAGCATAAGAGTGATCCGAGCAAAAACAAGGCACAGCCAATGAGAAAAACCGGTTTACGTCCGTATATGTCACTGATTTTGCCAAAAATCGGGGTACTGACTGCCATCGTGAGCAGGTATGCCGTAAAAATCCAACTGAGAAGCTGCACGCTCCCCAATTCGCTGACAATCGTTGGACCCGCCGGACCGATTACCGTACCTTCAATCGCCGACAGAAACGTTGCCAGCAGCAAACCCGCAAGAATGAAACTGCGCTTCAAAGCTCCTGTTGTATTCACACAAACCCTTCTCTCTTTTATCTTATACACAATTAACAGTTGATTTTACTTTCTACTCCAAAACAGAACAAGCTTTCGATCACAGTTATCCCCAGATTTTTTCATCCCTTTTCTATAAAGAGAAATCCGGTGGTAAGCCTATGCTTCCGATGTAGCTTTCGTGCCGAAAGCTTTCAGACGAACGTTCCACTTCTCCAGCTTTGTTCTGTTTCTTCGTTAATGTGTAATCTCAAAATAAATTAAGTATCTTTTTCCTACCTTCCTTTCCACTACTTTCTCTTATTGCGAAGGAACTCATCATATAATAGCGAGTACATCACCATATCCTTATATCCCGTAGACGTATGCTGTACTTGGCGAAGCAGGCCCTCGCGTGTAAATCCCTGGCTTGTCAGGAAAGTTCCTGAGGCTGCGTTACGCGGGTCCACAAGTGCTTCAATCCGGTTCAATCCCATGGTCTCATAACCAAAGGGCAAGAGCGCCGTGAATGCCTCAGACATATACCCGTAGCGCCAATACTCACGGCCCAGCTCATATCCGATCTCACCACGAAAGGCCCCTTCCAGCTGCCAGGTGTTGAATCCGCAACTACCGATAAGTTTACCCGTAGCTTTCAGTTCAATGCCCCACCGAATGGCGTCTTCTTCCCCTGCCATATGATTCAGCAGCCCGATCATATCGGCCGCCTCGCTTGTCCCGATCATCGGCGCGAGATTCATATACCGTGTAACCTCCCGGTCGGACCAGTGTACGAACATCTGGGCAGCATCCTTGCGGCGCATTTTGCGTAAACGTAGCCGCGGTGTCTCCATTTCCGGGATTCTTCCTTTACATTTATACATCACTTGACACTCCGATCCGATCCTTCTCTTGCAGACCATAAGATTCATTAGCCATCTAACCATAACCTACACCAATTGGCAACTGTTCACTCCTGTGATCATATCAAAAAACCGGGCGCATCCGCTCCCGGTCTTGATGTACCTATGAATCCACCAGCACAGGTTGTCCTGTTCTATGCCGAGAATCAATCTTTATTTGCTCAGTTACTCGCAAAGCCTAATCTGCAACAGTCTTACGCCGGAGAGGCCTTCTTGCTGTCAGACAACAATTCTTCGCTCACCCGTCCAAGCACAGCAACAATCTCCTTATACTCCTCAATGCCTGTCCCGGTCAGGCTCCACTGGTCTCCGTGGGCAGTCAGGAAATTCTCCTGCGTTAGGTGTTCAAGCTCCTGCTTAATCTCACGTTCACCCACGCGATATCCTCGCTCTTCTAACAAAGGCAACGCGTCGCTTACGTTTAAATCTTGATTTTGGGCAAAATATAGAAGATGAATTCGTACAAATAGATTCTGTACTTCTGCATGCATAAGCTAAGCTCCTTCCCGGGTTGTAGCCCTTCTTGGTTGCTAAGTAATTACCCCGCGAAAGAAGAGGAGAAACAGGCGCACAATCCAGGCACTGTCATCTCTTTCCAAAATCATTCCGCTTGACTAACCGCATCTACTGCACTATCTTGAAAATAAGTACCATTTTTGCTCGGGAGGGTGATTCACCATGTTTCAAGCTGTTTCCTATGAAGGAACACGAAGCGAGCAGCACACCGCCGTCCTGGGACAGTTAAGTGCTCTGATCCGCGATGAACCTAGTGCGATTGCCAATCTGGCTAACGCTGCTGCGCTGCTCAATGTATTTTTAACCGACACCAACTGGGTCGGATTCTATCTGTATGATGGAAAAGAACTGGTCCTCGGACCATTCCAGGGACTGCCTGCCTGCATCCGCATCCCTCTTGGACGCGGAGTATGCGGTACTTCTGCTGCGGAGAGACGCACACTCGTTGTTGATGATGTGCATGCTTTCCCGGGCCATATCGCCTGTGATGCTGCATCCAATAGTGAGATCGTTGTACCGATCGTCAAAGACGGACAATTATATGGCGTACTGGATATCGACAGCCCAATCAAAAACCGTTTTGACGATGAAGATCGTGTCTTCCTGGAAAAAGCGGTCAGCTTGCTCGTAGAACAATTGTAAAGCTGTCTGATTCATTTCCAATTCATTTGAACAAGAGGACGACGTCCTCACTCGGTCATATCCATATGTAGCAACAAAAAGCGCAGCCCTCCCAGAGGTCTGCGCTTTTTGTTGCTATGCTCTTACCAATGTTCTTACCAATCATCTTGCCAGCCCATGTTACTTTATGCATTCAGGATAGTTCCTGTGCCGCTTTGATGATCATTCCCTCTCGCAGAAACTCTGCCAGTCTCGGATGATAACCATCATACATGTTCCGAAAATCGCGGTGCTCCACGTACAGATTAGCCAAATCCCGATAAATCTCAGCCGTAGGTGTGTAATATCCTTTGATCCATTCAAGGTGTCTTCCAATAATCTGCTGCACAGCCGGACTGCCCGGCTCAAGGCCAAGCTCCAGCGCCTGTTTCAAATCCAGATGAATCTGATCGATTTTGGTCTGTGAGTCCAAAAAATCCTCTTTGGATTTCAACTCGATCTTCTCAGCTTTCGAGTCACGTGACGGGAGGGTCTCAGGCAAGTGCTGTGTTTGACCTGCTTCTGGCAATCTGGCATGACGCGTATTATGTGCGAAGCCATGGTACAGTTCGTGCTCCTCCATCGTCTCTTCCCCTTGCAGATAAGAAACCGTCCGATCCAGCGTTTGGATCAAACCGTGCAAGCGAAGTGCTTCCTCCAAAATTCGGATACGATGTTGCCGCATGACACGGATGATTTCCACGGGCTCTTCTTTAAGCATAGAGCCAATTTCTTCTTCTGCTACTCCTGCTTCCTTGCAGAACAGAATCTGCTGCAGCGTCAGCAATTCTTTTTTTTCATAATAAATATCCTCATCCAGTCCACGAAAAGCAGGGGACAGCAGCCCCAGCTCCGCATAATGGCTTAACTCACTCAGGCTCACACCTGACATACCCGATACATCCGTCATAGAATACGCCATATGAGTTCACCTCCTACCTGTTCTGCGTGCTCTGTGTGTTCACCCGCCGCTTTGTTACGTTATATTTAAAAGATACAAAAAAATTGAAATGGTAAACCTCACCCCGCTCAGTACTGGATCTCCAAGAATCTTCTAATCGTACGCAGTGAACGTTATTGTCCTCACGAAAGAATGGAATCCGCAGTTGAACATGCATGCGTCGATGTCCTATGAAATTCAACGGGTTCAGACAGACGCATGCAGGATGTTACCTAATTAATACCCTTCTCACCCAATGTGAACCTATAGTCAGTGAAGAAAAACGATGGTTTTTTTGAGACAGCTTTAAGGTGTTGTCGATCGTTTGTGGTATACCATTGTAAGCAAAAATCCTGCATCCATGAGATGGATACAGGCTCTTCAAAAATATCATATTATCGCTTTATTACAAGCGATGAACTTACTTAATTTTTGTTAAACATAACAAACTTCAATTCCGTCATTTCTTCCGTTGCATACTTCACACCCTCACGGCCGATGCCACTTTGCTTCACACCGCCATAAGGCATATGATCTACCCGGAAGGTCGGGATATCATTAATCATGACCCCGCCCGCTTCAATGTCATCCACAGCTCGAAGTGCCGTTTGAATGTCATTGGTGAATACTCCTGCTTGAAGTCCGTACATGGAGTCATTCACAAGCTGAGTACCTTCTTCTACCGAATTTACTGTGTTAATCACAACAATCGGCGCAAACACTTCCTGACAAGAAACCTTCGCGTCACGCGGTACATTCACAAGCACGGTTGGACGCAGTATGCCTCCTTCAGCCTCACCACCTGCAACTACTGTTGCTCCTGCCTGTTTGGCTTCTTCAATCCAGTCCAGAGTACGCTGTACATCCTTAGACGTAATGAGTGCCGACACAACCGTATCCTCATTCAACGGATCACCCATCACAACCTGATTGGCTGCTTCGGCGAAACGTTCAATGAACTCCTCGGAAATTGCCTGATGCACATAGATGCGCTGTAATGAAATGCATACCTGCCCCTGATAAGTGAAAGCTCCTGTAACGCTTCGTGGTATCACCTTGTCCAGATCAGCATCTTTGTCTACAATGACAGCCGCATTGGAACCCAGCTCCAGCGTAACACGTTTTAGTCCAGCGTTGCTGCGAATGTTCGTTCCTACGGCTGGGCTGCCTGTAAAAGTAAGATAAGCTACATCAGGATGGCTCACAAGTACATCCCCAATCGTTTTACCATCACCGCTCACCACATTCAGTGCTCCGTCTGGCAACCCTGCCTCTTGGAGCAGGTTTGCGATGTAATAGGCAGACAGCGGAGTCTGCTCGGCAGGTTTAAGCACGATCGTATTCCCGGCAGCAAGCGCAGGTCCAACCTTGTGCGCAACCAGATTCATCGGAAAATTAAACGGTGTAATGGCCCCAATCACCCCGAGCGGCTGCCGCATCGTATAACCAATGCGACCTTCGCCGCCTTTTGCGGCATCCATTGGAACGGTCTCTCCGGTCAACCGTTTTGCCTCTTCGGCAGCAAACCGATAGGTCTCGATCGTACGATCAATCTCGGCTCTTGCCGCAGTGATCGGCTTTGCCGCCTCCAATGCAACGATGCGGGCTGCCTCTTCTTTCCGTTCCTGCAGCATGGCAGACAACTTGTACAGCAAGTCTGCACGCTGATGTGCAGGCATCTGGCGCATTGCATAACGTGCCTTCACAGCCGCCGCAATGGCGGCTTCGGTCTCTTCTGCCGAGGCCGAAGCCACTTCTGCCAGCGTTTCCCCGGAATACGGCGCCTGAAGTGTTGTATAGTGTACCGCTTCGGTAAGCTTACCGTCGATAAACAGATGTTGTTTTTTCATAAACGCATCCTCCGTTCCCGTTCATTCGCTTCCTCACATTCTCACAATTCCTCATCATAAGCATATATGAGTACTCATTACTCGCGAGTAGCAACTACTTACCTTACATAACTCTACTCTAGTTATACACCATTTCGCTCTCTTCCACCCAGTTGACGAAACGATAAAAGTTACTTGGAACGGATTGAGCTGTGAGTGAACATCGCTACAAGGTGCTGGATTATCGTTACTGAGCACTGCGACTAGCTACTGTTACTTTGGCTCATCGTTACTGTGTACTGTTACTGTTTACCGTTACTACCTTACCTCGCTGCTACTGAGTACTGTCACTAGATACCTTTAATGCGCATCGATTCTGAGCAATCCACACTGCAACCAGTTTGTTTCAATAACACTATGACCACTAATAAACCTTTTACCCATCACGCACACGCATGTTTCTTCATCCATGAGCAATATTTCACTGTATGAAGGCGGTCAATTGATCCCACAGAGCTGGCATAGATTGATACTCCTCCGCTCTAACGATCACCAGGAACGTTATTTAGCTAGATTTGAGGCGAATAAATTTCTAACGATCACCACAAGCCTTATTTCACTCAAAAGCACGATAAATGCCCGTTTTTCATACCAAGAAGTCAAAATAACGTTCCTACGGATCGTTAGAATTTCAAAAGGTTGTATTTCCGCAAAATAAGCTCTCCTGAGATCGTTACAAGGTTTGCAGATTATTTCACCGTCAGTACCGGGCATTCGGCATGCTTCAGCACACCATGACTGACACTGCCAACTACAATCTCTGCCAGCACGCTTTTACCCCCGGTGCCTATTACAATCAGGTCACATTTTTGCTCACTCGCCATGCGACAGATTTCCGTTACAGGATCACCCGCAACCAGCATCGTCTCATAAGATACCTCACGACCAACCATTTGTTCAATCACTGGCTCCATAATGTGCTTTCCTTCTTCGGCGATTCGCTCCTCCAAATCAACGCCAAGCGCCGGCTCGTTAATTGAAATGGAAGGATTCACGTGCAAGATGGTCAGACTGACAGGATGTTTCATCTGTTCAGCCAGCATCAGAGCCTGTTCCAGCGCCTTTTTCGCATGATCCGATTCATCTACAGCGACCAATATTCGTTTTAGCATACCCGTTCCTCCAGTCTCTTCATCGGTTCTCAACATCTATCCACGCGTTGCACTCGTACTACTATCCTTTAACCATAAATCAACTTTTAATGAGCTGTGATGGACGCATCAATATCCCGCAGGTGACGACGACGCATCAACAATACAGCAACACCGATCAGCACCATTAGTGCACCGAAGTAAAACGGCGTTTCTGGCAAAAACCACTCCGACAGTTTACCCGCAAGCCACGGGGCTAGTGCACCGCCCATAAACCGCACAAAGCTGTACGCCGCAGAGGCTACGGAACGTTCCACTGGAGCGGCCTCCATCACAGCCGTTGTGATCAACGTGTTGTTTATTCCAAGGAAGATCCCTGCTACGATCACCGCAACAATAACCGTCACCGAAGAACCCATCACCGTACCCACAGCCATAACCAGCAAGTCCAACGCAAACAACGTGAGCATGACACTCATGGAAGGCACGGAGCCAAACCGGCGCTGCAGCTTCGGTGCTACAAAGACGGACGTAATCGCCAGCATCAATCCCCATCCGAAGAAGACATATCCAAGGCCGTGTTCGTCCAGTTTCATGACATATGGGGAATACGCCATCAAGGTAAAGAATCCAAAGTTATATAAAAAGGCGGTAATCGCCAACGTTTTCAGTGAAGGGTACCCGAGCGCTTTGAACGGATCGGACAAGGTGCTGCGCGTTTTTGGTTTAGCCATTTTGGGCAACATAAACATGATGCTGATAAAAGCTATTGCCATAAGGGCAGCTACCCCGTAGAACGGGCCGCGCCAAGAGATCGAACCCAGTTCCCCGCCAAGCAATGGACCAACGGCAATCCCTAGACCCAATGCTGCTTCGTATAAAATAATAGCCTTGGCTGTCCCCGACGTGGACAAGCCAACAATGGCTGACAACGCGGTGGCGATGAACAAGGCATTCCCAAGTCCCCAGCCCCCGCGATAACCAACTAGCGCTCCGACCGTGCCCGATGTACCGCCAAGGAACGAAAAGACAATAATCAGCATTATGCCGCTCAGCAATGTCCATTTCACACCAATTCGGCTGGATACCACACCCGTGATTAACATGGCGATCCCTGTTACCGCGTTATAGCTGGTAAACAGCAAGGACACCTGGCTTTTGGACGCGTGCAGTTGATCCGCAATGGCTGGCAGAATCGGGTCTACCAGACCCAGTCCCATAAACGAGATGATACAGGCGAAAGCTACAGCCCAGACTGCTCGTGGCTGGGACAGCAGTCCTCCACGGGATGACGGCAATTCGTCAGGTAGTGATGGTTCTCTTTTCATAGGTCATTCCTCCGATGTAGTGTTAGGTTGAAATGTTGAAAATTCGTGAAAAAAATGATTAATTAAATAAACTTTCAACTTTTTTTCTTGATTTTTCAAAAAACGAGTTGCAAAAACATCACAAGGACACCGAGAATTCCGGTGTATTGCATTCATCCAGACTGCTCTGCACTCCCACAAAAGACTTGCGAACGTTGCCTGTGCGTATGCATTTGTTTATCGTTCGGCTTCTTGTTGCTTTCTCTGTTGCCTACTCATCTTAATCTTCGTTACTCTCACGAGCATTGGCTTGCAACGTCTGTATACCCGTTCTAACACGCCCACGAAGCTCCTCCAGCTCCTGTTGTACAGCATGAATGCTCTGAAGCTTCTGCTTCAGCAACTGCAACTGACCATCCAATGTTGCTTCCATTCGGGTGAGCTTTTCGATCCGCTCTTTCACCTCAGTTGTCTGCTGATAGTCGAAACGTTGCTCGTTCAGCACATCTGTTGTAGCTACATAGGCATGAAGTTCTTGTAACGAAAAGCCAAGTACCTCTTTGGCTCGAACCACTTTTTTCAAATAGTCGATGTCATCCTGTGAATAAAGCCTCGTTCCGCCGTCTGTCCGCTGAGGTGAAGGCATCACACCAATCTCTTCGTAATATCGAATGGTACGCTTCGTCAGTCCGCAGGCTTTGGCGACATCATCAATTTTGAACAAACTCATCGGCTCCACCTCTCTTATATGTCATTAATATTATGTACATAATTATATATAATTATAACGTTAACGTCAACGTTAGATTTTAGTTTGCCATTTAACCGTTAGAATAATTCATGAAATGATGGATACAATCGATCATTCCTTTCCGTATTTGAAACAGAAGCAGAAAATAAAGACAAAAAAAGACCCGCATACGCGGATCTCGATGTAATTATACAAGTCATTAAGGACGTTGCCCTGCACGCACTAACTAACATTGCTTGTCCTGACCTTATCTTACTTTTCTTTTATTTTTCTTACTTCTCTTATTTCTTCTGCTTGTCCTGTTCCTGCTGTGCCCTTTGCATTTGCTTCAAACGGCCTTCGACCCGGGTAAACAGCCTGATGGTATAGAAACCAACAGCGATCAGACTCAGCACCAACGCACGCACATCCGTAAGCCAGAAACCGATGACACCAAAAGCGGTGATAATAAATCCAAACTGCATCATCAGTGCCGAACTGTACCGCTGCGCTTCTTCCCACAGCGCCTGGTCGCTCATTGCACGTGGTGTCCGATACCCATATATTCCGTTAATTTGTTTTGGCGGCTTCTTATGTACCATCAATCCCAAAATGAAATAACATACTCCGCATATAATCCCCACGAATGCTCCTGCCAAAATACTCGCTCCTTCTCTTCTCTTTAGCTCTCAGGCCAATGTCGTTCACCAATCAGCCATAAAAATAGTAAAACGGCTCTACGTATATACGCAGAGCCGTGCTGTACGTTTCAAACCATTTAAACGTCCTTGATCCGAAGAACCCGCATTGCATTCAATACCGTAAGCACCGTCACACCCACATCCGAGAACACGGCTTCCCACATGGTTGCGATCCCGAATACTCCCAGCAACAGGAAGATCGCTTTGACTCCCAGCGCAAATCCGATGTTCTGCCATACAATGCGGCGTGTACGCTTCGCAATACGGATAGCACTGGCGATTCTGGACGGTTCATCCGTCATAATCACCACATCCGCTGCTTCAATGGCTGCATCCGATCCGAGTCCGCCCATCGCTACACCAACATCGGCACGTGCCAGAACAGGAGTATCGTTAATCCCGTCACCGACAAAGATCATTTTTTCCTTCGGTAATTTTTTTTGTTCCAGTTGTTCCAGCCGTTCGACTTTGTCCTGCGGTAACAGTTCGGCATGAACCTCATCCACGCCAAGCTGGCGTGCAACCGCCTCGCCTACCGCTTTGGCATCACCGGTCAGCATAACCGTTTTGCGGATGCCGAGCTGCTTGAGTGCCTCTATCGCAGACGCTGCATCTTCCTTCACTTCGTCTGCAATAATGAGATGCCCAACATACTCTCCGGCTTCAGCTACATGCACAACAGTCCCTACCGTTTGCGGCTTCGTATACATGATGCCCGCCTGCTCCATCAACTTGGCATTGCCTGCGAGCACTTCCTGACCGTTCACCTTGACTTTGATCCCGTGTCCCGCCACCTCGTCATATCCGTCCACCCCTTGTGCAGGAATGTCTTTCGCCCAAGCGGCACGAATCGATTCCGCAATCGGATGATTGGAATTCGCTTCGGCAATCGCGGCCAGCTTCATCAATTCATCTTCTGTTCGCGTACCTTCAGGATGAACAGACGTGACCTTGAAAACACCTTTGGTTAGTGTGCCCGTTTTATCGAAAACAACCACTTTAACGTCATTCAGGGCCTCCAGATAATTACTTCCCTTGACCAGAATGCCGTTTCGCGAAGCCGCGCCAATCCCGCCAAAGAAACCAAGCGGAATCGATACAACGAGTGCACAAGGACATGAAATAACAAGGAACACCAGTGCGCGATAGATCCAATCTGCAAACGTGGCTCCGCTAAGCAGTAATGGAGGAACGAAGGCAATCAGAGCCGCGAGAATGACCACAACAGGTGTGTAATACCGGGCAAATTTACTGATAAAATGTTCCGTTTTCGCCTTGCGGCTGCTGGCATTCTGCACCATGTCGAGGATTTTGGATACGGTTGATTCACCAAAGGTTTTGGTAACCTCGATAGTTAACATGCCGTTTTTGTTTACAAAACCGCTGAGTACATCACTTCCAGGCTCCAGTTCCCGTGGAACAGATTCCCCCGTCAGCGCGGATGTATCTACCATGGAGCGGCCTGCTTTTACGATACCGTCTAGCGGTACACGCTCACCGGCTTTAACCACGATCCGGTCGCCAATGCGCACTTCTTCCGGGGAGACACGCCGCGTATCCTCCCCTGCTCCCGTGAGGATATTCGCATAATCCGGACGAATATCCATCAGGGACTGAATCGATTTGCGAGAGCGATTGACCGCCATGCCCTGGAACAGTTCTCCGAGTTGATAGAAGAGCATGACCGCAACACCTTCAGGATATTCTCCGATGGCAAACGCACCAAGCGTCGCAACCGTCATCAGGAAATACTCATCAAACACCTGACCGCGAATGATGTTTTTGACCGCCTGCAACAAGATATCGCCACCAGCGATGAGATAAGCCACGACGTAAAGTGCAAGCTGTGCCCAGCCATCCAGCGGTGACCAGATCGCTGCGGCAAGCAGCACAGACCCAGTCGCTAGGCGAGCTAGTAGTGTTTTGGTCTGTCCGGCACCATGTTCATGTGAATGCCCTGCATGAGCTCCACTGCTTTCGGCGTGGTTATGCGTGTGGCTGTGATCATGTCCATGACTGTGTCCATGATCGTGAGTATGTTCATGTGAATGAGCCTGACTCTGATGTTGATGAGTGCCCGCCGCATGGCCTACGTTCGTATGGGCATGATGTTCACCCGATTGGCTCCGATCTTGATGACCTTGCCCTTTTTCCGAAATACGAATATGTGGCTCCAGCCGCAGCACCTTACGCCTCACTTCCTCCACTACCTGCTCATCCATATCGGAAGTGGTGTACATGGATAACGTTTTGGTCACAAAATTAACGGAGCATTCATTAATGCCCTTAATTTTACTCACACCATTTTCAATCTTCAGCGCACAGTTGGCACAATCCAGTCCGTCGAGCAGCAGTTCCCTTTTCACCTGTTCCTGTCCGGTTCCCATGTGAATTCTCCCCTTTGCAGTCCAAAAAAATAGTTCTTCCATATCTGTTAATCGTATTTATTACAATATATGAGCAATCATTCATATGTTTAGTTAACCCCATTATATGCATGCCCAAACCGGAGTGTCAACACAAGGTGTTGATTTTGGATACAGAATATGCTATTAGTAATCATTTCGCTTTAGGCGTTTTTTGGATATAATAGAGCTATCAAGTTGCTAAACATAGGCGGTGATAGGAATGGAACAACCGGTTAAAGCTCCACATGATTGCGATGATGCCTGCTTAGGTACGGAAGCCGATGTGCAAACCATTCGCACCTCACTTATAGATCGGGAGACCTCTTCCGAGATGGCGGATTGGTTCAAAGCATTTAGTGATCCAACACGTCTACGTATTATTGATGCACTGTTACAGAAAGAATTATGTGTGCATGATCTGACGGTGTTGCTCGACATGGGTCAGTCAGCCATCTCCCACCAGCTGCGCTCTCTCCGCAACATGCGGATTGTGAAGCGGCGCAAGGAAGGCAAGACCGTGTTTTATTCTTTGGATGATGCTCACATTGAGCAGATCTTCCTGCAAACACTCCAGCATATCAAACACGGCTAGGCTGCTGCCAGCCGGTTTAAACCAACAAGACCCCCCGCCAGCGGCATAATGCCGAGAGGCGGGGGGTCTGTTGTGTAAGGGAACCGTTTTAATATTTACAACAAATGGTTGTTGTTTGGATCATACAGCCCCGACTTGTCTTTGAACATGTTGAATATATGGGACACCACCACTTTAAGTACCGCGTATCCTGGAACCGCGAGCAGAATGCCAACCACGCCGAACAAGTTACCTGAAGTCAGAATGACAAAGATGATCGTGATTGGATGAATTTTGAGCGTTTTACCCATAATCTGTGGTGAGATGAACTTACCTTCGATCAGCTGTACAATCGTCCATACGGCAATCATTTTCAGCAGCATCACTGGCGAAGTCACCAGAGCGACAATCAAAGCCGGAGTAATTGCAATAGCTGGCCCCAGATAAGGAACAACGCTGGTAAAGGATGCTATAATCGCAAGAATCAAAGCGTAGTCCAAACCAATGATCATATATCCGATGTAGAGCAGGACACCGATACAGAAACTAACGATAATCTGTCCACGGATGAATGAGCTGATCTGGTGATTGATATCATGCAACACATGCATGGCACCGGTACGACTTTTGATTGGCAAAAAAGACAAAATCTTGTCCGGCAGTTTCTTGCCGTCTTTGAGCAAATAGAACAAGATGAATGGCACGGTTACGATAGATAACACTGTCTCGGTAAATGCACCTAGGAACCCGCCCAGCTTCGTCCAAGTGGAGTTGAGGATCTCGGTAGCCTTCTCGGAAATGGTACCCCACCAGTCCTGCCAATTCAGGTTGACCGTCTCCTGCACCTGGCTAAACAGCTGACTTCCTGTCAGTTCCTCAAATTGCTCCCTAACCGTTTCACTATAGGTAGGAAAATTAGCGATCAGGCCCATAATCTGGTTTCGCAGCACGGGGATCACGGCAAGTACTACAACGGTCAGAACTCCGCCAATCGCGAGATAGAGAATCAGAATCCCCCAGCCGCGCTTAATTTTCCATCGTTCCATCACATCCACAAGTGGATTCAGCAGGTAATAAAGGATACCCGACAGAATAATCGGCAGGACAATCGTTTTGATTAACACTGCCAGCGGGTGAAACACAAATGATACCTTGGTCAGCACCATGATGTTCAATCCTACCAATAGCAGAATTAAGAGAAACAGCACAAATTTGTTATTTAGAAAAAATCGTTTGAATCGCTCAGGCCACACCCGCGTTTGTACTTCAGGTTGTTGCTCAGGTTGCTCCATAGGCTTGTCGTCCTCTCTTATGTATCTTTCTTCCGTTATTATTACCTTTCTGCCTGACGGGTACAATTCACTCTTGTACAAGCCAACATATGTATAATACTCCGATTTATACGTATGAGCCCGTTGACCGTTTCAAATTCGGCAAGTAAAGTCATTTTACCCCAAAATGCACAACGTGCCCCACACCGACCTATTGAAAAACTTCCCATGTAAAAAAAACGATCCACCTCCCCTGGAGGCGAACCGTCTCTCTCTGATCCGATGCTATTCACATTCTTCTGTTATATAAAACCTTTATGCGTTTCCGGCAAGCTGTGCGATTAGCTCATACGAGTGCAAACGTGCCTGATGATCATAGATCATCGACGTAATAATCAGTTCATCTGCTTGCGTCTGGCGAATAAAGGACTCCAGCTGTTCCTTCACTTTCTCCGGTGAACCGTTCACCGCAGCTTTCAGTGTTTGAGCTACAGCCACTTGTTCCCGATCTGTCCACTTGCCATCCATCACTGCTGGCGGCTGTACAAGTCCTGTTGTCCCGCGGATAATGTTCAGGAACTGTTGTTGCATCGTCGTTCCCAGCCACGCAGCCTCTTCATCGGTATCTGCCACCACGGCATTCACCCCTACGATAACATAAGGCTCCTTCAGACTCTCCGACGGCTGGAAGCTGCTGCGGTAGGTGTCCAGAGCAATTCGAGTATAATCTGGTGAGAAGTGGCTGGCAAAAGCAAACGGTAGTCCCAGCTGGCCTGCCAGACGTGCGCTGAAATCACTGGAGCCCAGCAGGTAAATCGGGATGTTCAGCCCTTCGCCGGGTACAGCACGTACGGGTGCATGATAAGAAGTTGCCGATGCATCAAAGTACGCTCGCAATTCTGCCAGCAGCTCAGGAAAATCTTCTCCGCTGTTCAGATCTTTGCGCAGTGCAATGGATGTACGGCGGTCACTGCCGGGTGCACGTCCCAGACCCAGATCAATGCGTCCAGGATAAAGGGATTCGAGTGTGCCGAACTGCTCAGCAATAACAAGTGGTGCATGGTTCGGCAGCATAATGCCACCAGAACCTACACGGATGGACTTCGTTCCACCCGCCAGGTGTCCGATGACAACCGAAGTTGCAGACGAGGCAATGCCTGGCATGTTGTGATGCTCAGCTACCCAGTAGCGATGATATCCCCAGCGCTCGGCATGTTGTGCCAGTTCCAGACTGTTGCGAAGTGCATCTGCAGGAGTTGATCCCACTACAACGGGTGCAAGGTCAAGCACGGAAAGTTTGACGTCAGTGACATGTTCTTTATGTTGATGTTCAGTACTCATTAAAGTTCATACTCCTCTGTGATTATATTTTTGCATATCCAGATATATAGATATAAATGAACAAAGTGCACTTAGAAAATGAAACATAACTCTTATGTTTCGAAGACAGATTCTTGTCATACATGTGACGAAAATGCCGGGAGTCCATGTGGTACACATCACATGTTCTTATAACATATATAGCCGTTCACATCCGGACGGAATCTCCTGCTTGCTGCATATTGCATCCTGGCTTCCGTTCCGGCATCCGGCTTATAACTCATGTTGTACGTACTCGGCAAAAGCCTGAATCGTCTCTTCATTGCGGCGATAGTACGTCCATTGTCCTCTGCGCTCCGATAGCAACAACCCTGCCTTGAGCATCGTCAACAAATAGCTGGAAATTACAGACTGTGCCAGTCCAGCCTTCAATTGAATCGTGCCTACACAGATCCCACTCTTACCGCCATCCGGATGCTGGGATAGCTCGAGGGGGGAGAAGTGCTGCTCCGGGTTTTTCAGCCACAGCAGGATCTGTCTGCGTGTCTCATTAGATAATGCTTTGAAAATGAGTATAGGTTCCATGGGTCGATTATACCCCCTTTCTGACCTTTTGCCAAACCCCATAAACTAACAAACCGACTCATCAAGAGTCGGCTTCGCAATTCACATCTGTTCAATCATATGTTAGAAACGTGTTGTTACCGCCTGTTTCACTTCATCCAGCATTGCTTGATATGCAGCCCCATCCAGATAACCAATACCGCCGAAGAGCAGATGGCCTACTGGCTCGATTCCTACAAAATCAAAAATCCCTGTGTCCGAAGTTAGCTTGAGCGCATCCGTCATACCGATCTGATCATACACATCCTTCGGCGTTCCGTGTGTACTGATCATAAGCCCTTTTTTACCCGTTAACAATTTCTCAATTCCTGCTGCTCCAGATGCATAAGCAAATCCGTAAGCAAACACCCGGTCCACGTATCCTTTCAAAATCGCAGGAAGCCCTGTCCACCAGATTGGATAGATAAACGTAATGGCTTCTGCTTCCGTCACATATTGCTGCTCTGCTGCGATATCTTGCGGAGTCTGTCCTGCACGCATTGAAGCTGTATCCGCCTCAGTCAGTACAGGCTGAAATCCGAGTTGATACAGATCACGCACAACGACCTCATGCCCCTCTGCTTCCAGAGTAGTTACGGCTGTAGTCAAAATGGCTTTATTGAAACTGTCTGTGTGTGGATGAGCATATAAGATAAGATGTTTCATGTTTAATTCCTCCTCAATTGGGTTCAACATATTTTAATTTCGCCTTGTTACTAAAAATTTCAGCTAACATTTCAGCTATCAAACGCCTTTCATATACATAGATATCTATGTATATGAGCAAAAAAACTTCTGCTCCTAACCTTTAAGCAAGCTTCTCATACATCTTTAATGCATTGTATAGAGATCAGCATATAAAGTTAAAAACAGAAGACAGAGTACGCCGACAGTTAAAACCGTCTGACAATCATGGACAATAAGCTCTCCAACTGCTCTGACTGCTCTTCAGACAGATCGGCATAGATCATCTGATTAATCTGATTCGACACTTCGCGAAAGATCGGCTCAAGCTGCTTCCCATTGTCCGTTAGCCGAATCATCGTTACCCGGCTGTCTTCAGCACTCTTGCTACGTTCGACATACCCCAGCTTTTCCAACTTGTTGACCAGCACTGTTACTGTAGGCTGCGTACGCTGAACGCGTTCAGCCAGCATTTTGATCGATAATGTCTCTTCCCGGTACAAGAACATCAGGACATCTCCATGGGAAGGCACGATGCCTGTTACTTCATGCTGTTCCAGTTCATGAACAATTCGTTTGTTCACATGATCTCTGATGCGTGCAATCATTGCAAAAGCGTTATATTTAAGCATGAACTTATTATACATAGATATCTATGTATTTTCAACTCCTCATTTTTACTAAATTGACTTCCATGCAAAGTGAAACGGCCCTTATACTCTCGTACTAAAAAATATGAGAGTATAAGGGCCGCACATGGTTACAACAGATCCGTTCACAGAAGATTAGTTTACACACAAGAGCCGTTACCTTTGTTCTTTCGTCCAGTGTGATTAATATTTCCCAGCAGTCTGTATGATACTGATGCAGATGGTCTCTATTACATCGATAGATACTTATCGTTATTTAATCCAATGTGTAATTTGCTCAACAGATTGGCGTGATTTCTCCCGATGAGGCTCTTCTGCACGATAACCAAAGGCTGCCATCACTGACACATCCCATGCGCCGTCCTCTAGCAGTCCGGCTTCTTCCAGAATACGATGCACCTCTGCATAGTTGTATCCTTCGATCGGACAAGAATCGATGCCAATCTGAGCCGCCGCGGTCATCATATTACCCAGGGCAATGTATGTTTGTTTAGATGCCCAGTCAAATAATGTTTTCGCATTTTGAAGCAGACCTTGATTATTCTGAAATTTACCGTAAGCTTCACTTGTTAGCTTGAATACATCATCAGGCATGCCCTGAACCTCTTTTAACATGTACGCTGCATAAGGAGAGCTGTAGCTGGCATCCGTACGAGCCAAGATCACAATGAAATGACTGGCTGTGGCTAGCTGACGCTGTGCACCGGACGATACCTCGGATAGACGCTGACGGAAATCAGGATTTTGTACAATGAGAAACTTCCAGGGTTCAAATCCGATGGAACTTGGAGACAAACGGCCTGTTTCAAGGATGAAAGCGAAGTCTTCTTCTGTAATTTTGCGTGACGCGTCAAATAGCTTTGTGGCATGACGAAACTTAAATGCCTGCAAAATCTCTTCTTTTTTCTTTGTCTGCACAGTAACATTCATTCTTCTCCACGTCCTTTGCTTTATATATTATATGCTGAACCCGCATAACTATGGGGTTCGTTTGCTGTTTATGGCTCAGGTATCAGTTTAGATGTTATGCTCCAGATTGAAAAGTACGTACCTTATTGTACCTTGGTTCCTAAAAGTAAGTTTAGTTTTCACCAATTAAACTACTACTATTCCCCTCTGGTAATCATAGTCACTCGCCCATCTTCTTTATATTGTCCGCATTTCTAGTTAAAAAATAAACATAATTCCACACATCATTGCCGTAATCGTCCATCAGACTGGCAAGTGTGTCATTGTTCATGGTCTGGGCCTCTGCCAGAAACGAATAGTCCAACGGATGTTCACCTCACTTAATACGACTAAGCCGAATGCCATCTGGTTCCCTAATTTGCACATTATTTTTTTATATTGTAGCAAAAATAAAAAACAGCATGTCCAGACACACTGAACACGCCATCCTAAAACGTTGAATAATACACATATTAGATTCATAATTATTCTTTCATTGCTACGATCATCAGAAACATCGGTCTTCGATTCTCGTCTGACATCCCTGGAACCTGCTCCATCATCTTCAAAGATGGTTTGGATTCTGCCACCTTTTGAATGATGAATCCCGCACCAATCAATTCATTCAGATGGGTAGCCATGGTCCGATGATACTTCACCACATCATGATCCAAAAAGTTTGCGATCCGCTGTCCTTGCTCATGATAATGATCCACAGGCCAATGCACTTTCTCCCCTTTAGCATCATAATGCCAATCCTGCTCTGCACGAGCGGTGAATATCGGATGTTCAACAGACAGAATGAACGTTCCACCAGAGACTAGACAATAATTGATTTTACGATAAACTTCATGCAAATGTTCGATGTAATGCAGAGCAAGTGAGCTAATAACCACATCGAATTGATTCTGTTCAAAATGAATATCTTCGATGGCCGCCTGCCGATACTCAATCTGTGGATCATCCGTCAGCTCACGCGCACGCCTGAGCATATTTTCGGATAAGTCTACACCGACGACCGAACTCGCCTGTTGTTCTCGCGCATATCGGCAATGCCAGCCAAAACCGCATCCCAAATCAAGTACTCGCTTATCCTTTAAATCGGGTAATAACGTTTGTAATTCATGCCATTCCCCAGCTGCATCTAACCCTTCAACGGAGCGAGCCATCTGGCTATAATTCTGAAAAAACGCCTTATCATCGTATTTATTTTGCTTCATCTGATCTTACCTCCCTGCCTAGCCCTCTCTCATACTTTATCAAATAAACGGTGTGAATTTCAGAAAAGTTGCCATTTGAATTGTACTCATGTTATTATACAGAACGAACGTTCAGTATAATATATTACAATAAACTTTCGCAATTACTAACGGAGGTCATTATGAGTACGAATTGGACGCATCCACTTGAGAGGCAAACGGTAAACCAAGCTTTTATCAGCTATCTGGTACCTTCTGTCTTGGGGATGCTGGTCATCGCATTTAACTTTATTATCGACGGCATTATGGTGGGGCACAAACTTGGGTCAACCGCTATGGCAGGGATCGGCATCGCTTCTCCTGTCTACACGCTATTTGTGGCCATGTCTCTATGGATCGGTATGGGAGGGGCTACATTATACTCTAATCATATGGGAAGGAAGGAGCATAAGAAGGCCAAAGAAGTGTTCACTAAATCCATTATTCTCATTGCACTGATCACGATGGCTATTGGTTACACCGCCTATACGTTCAAAGATAAACTCGTATATACGCTGGGTGCAAATGCCGATACTTTTCCCTTCGCAGCCGACTATATGAATATCATGTTACTTTTTGGGTTTGTTTTTACGATTGAAAATGCATTATCCGTTTTTGTTCGCAACGATGGCGGTCCAAACACCTCAATGTATGCCCAGATTACCTTTGCTGTAGCTAACATTGTGATCAATTATATTACGTTATATGTGCTGGAATGGGGAGTACGCGGGGTTGCACTTGGCACGATTGTCTCAGCCGCTTTGGCGCTGCTTGTGCTGTTCAGTCATTTTTTCAAAAAGTCCAACAATCTTACGTTCACAAGGTTCACATGGAGTACCAAATTGCTTTGGATGATCGCACTTATTGGCTTTCCCAGCTTTCTAGCTGAACTTGGCATGTCCGTCTTTTCGGTCTCACATAACATCTCTATGGAGCGGATCGAAGGTACGGATGGTGTCGCTTCATTTACGGTTTTAAATTACATCCACGGGGTTGTCTTAATGGCATTCCTTGGTCTGGCTTCTGCTGCACAGCCCCTAATCAGTTATTATCATGGTGCACAGCGAGTAAAACGAGTTCAAGAGACCATTCGTATTGCCGTAAAAACAGCCCTAACCTGCGGTCTGGTTCTGCTTCTCATCGTTCAAGTCGGAGCCTCTTATTTTGTGCAGATCTTTGGTAACTTTAGCAACAGTGTAACGGATAGTGCCGTCTACGGTTTGCGCATTTTCACCATTGCTTATGTATTCATGGGAGTAAACTTTGTCATGAGCACGTACTTCCAGTCCATAGGTAACGCTAAAATGGCGATCTGGATCACAGCCGCACGCGAGATGATCATCATGATTGCTTTGATTGCCATTCTTCCTTCGTTCCTGGGTGTTACAGGTGTATGGCTGGCTGTACCCTTATCTGAAATGCTTGTTCTAATCACGATAGCTCTCTATTATCGCAAACGCTCCTTGACCGAGCGGCTCAATCTGTTACAGGCAAAATAATACTATGAAGGTTCGAAAAAGGAACAAATCAAGCAAGCTATGCGATCTATTGCCTCACTTAACAAGTTAAAAGCTTGCTCTAACCCCAACCTGATCTCTGAAGAATTAGGCTGGGGTTAGTCTGTTGTACAGATGAATGAACAATAATATCTACAATAGTACAGGCAAGAATATAGACAATACAAAAAAACACACCTGATTTTCATCAAGTGTGTCTTTGCTATTGCTTGGCGGCGTCCTACTCTCCCAGGACCCTGCGGTCCAAGTACCATCGGCGCTAGAGGGCTTAACGGTCGTGTT
>NZ_RIAS01000018.1 GCF_003719335.1 Paenibacillus amylolyticus | reverse complement strand
ACGCTGCGGGCATACGCCCTTGGCCCGGCATTCGCCGGCCACCCGACATGCGTCGGGTCGTGAATACGGGAACGTTATCCGAAAGACTTACAATACTACATTTGAGGATAGAGGTGTAAGTATGTTCTTTTTACAGATGTCAGGATTCCCAGGATAAGGAAAATCAACATTAGCAAGACAGATTAGCCAAGCAACTGGAGCTGTCATTGTCGATCATGACATTTCCAAAACAACAATTTTAAAATCGTTATCATCACAAGGAAACACGATGGAAGGTAAAGCAATAGGACAACTATCCTATGATGTAGATTGGTCGTTGGTGGATTTTCATTTATCGAATGGACACAGTGTCATTATGGATAGTCCTTGTTTGTACAGAAATTTATTAGAAACCGGACTTGAATCAGCGAGAAAACACAAAAAGAGATATAAGTATGTGGAATGTTATATAGAAGACATTGAAATAATACGAAATCGATTAAAAAATCGAGAAAGACTTCTGAGTCAAATCGAAGCACCATCATCAGAAGAAGGATTTTATAGGACTATAAAAAACAGTAAAAAACCAGAAGAAGAGAAGTATATAGTAGTAGATTCATCGAAACCAATCGCAGATTACTTTCCAAAAGTTCTTGGATATATAAATGAATGAAAATAAAAGTATAGATAATGAAAGTAAATTCAAGGTGGCAAGTCCATCGGATAACAAAACATTAACGCATTGGGACATCCGTCCCTTGGTCAGCAGAGGTATTGGTAGAGAAGTAGATCCTGCTGACAACCCTGCGAGCCTAAGTCTGACGACCCGTTGCGCTTCGCTCCACTGAAGGCTCTCGGGTTCATGAATACAGGAACGTTATATGATAGAAATGATGGGCTGAAAATAGAATAAAGGAATAATACAAAAAAATAGATAAGAACACTTGTACGGAGATGTAAACACAGGTAAAATATAGATACAATTGAATCTTGGGTGGGTATGGTTTCCCTTCGAAAGGAGGTGAAACCATGGAAGTGAAAGATGCGATGACTCTAATGCTATTATTCGGTACATTCATTCTTGCACTTTTGACGTATATCAATAACAACAAGAGAAAGTAAAAACCCACCCCAAGGTTGACAGCCGAAGGTGGGTTTTTATCCTGACTTGACTTAAGAAGGGGTAGACCATCCAAGCCAATTGTACTGACCAAGTGTTGACCGCACTTGGTCTTTCTTTAAAAATATGATAACACATGAGAAAAGATGAATCAAAGCTAAAATAATAATGGAAGCGAGTAAAGACATGTTGGTAAGCAATCTCGAAGAAGCATTTCCATCATATAACAATATATTCAAGCGGCGGCTCCGTTGGAGCCCTGGTCTGCAGGAGGTATTTCAAAGAGGTATTTCAGCAGACAACCTCCTTGGGGTTCATGAATACAGGAACGTTATACGACAGAACCTGAAGGGAGAATGGAATGAAAGAGTATTACTACAAAAATTTTAAGTGGTTCGGTTTAATTTTTTCTATTACATTAAGTTATCTGGTTACGTTTACAGCCTTCAATCCGTCAGAATACCTAGATAATGAATATGTTCGTGGGTCATTAATTTGTGCATTTATAGTTTTCATTTTAGCCATTGTCTTTTTTGTTTTTAAATATCTTGTTATATATCCAAGCACATCGGTAACTTTTAGGTTTTTTAATATAATGATTGATTTGTATTTTATTTACTCTTCATTCTCACTGATATCTATAAATTCGATTCAATTTCATATTAATTGGATTGAAGATCTTAGCTATATTTTTTTATTAATAGAATTCTTCGGGATACTTTTATTTAGTCTACTTTTTGTATATTATAATTTCTTTATGTTAATGAATAAATTGCACCCAAAACAAAATAAATCTCATATTAATTCAAATAGACTTATAAAAATGTTTATTTGTTTTGTTGTATTTACATTATTATTGATATTCCTTTTTACATATCACGGAATGATGTTTGATGGAATTCTTGGTGATAAATTGTTGCGATTTATTGATCAGAACAAAAACGAAATTGATCCTGGATTTTGGGAACGTTTTTATTTCCATTTTGTAATATACATGGGGCTAGGTAGTAGTGATCTTATTGCTGTTAACCCAGTAATGAAGATTATCGTCGCATTAGAACTGATGCTAAGTTTTATTAACACTGCTTTATTTCTGGTTATTATCTTAGATAAAACTATCAATTTTATACCATTACGAAAATCGAAAAATGAGAAACTATTTAAAAAACTATTTTTTATAACATCCTTAATTATTTTGATAATGACAATATTGGTCTACATTTTCAATCACTTAAAACCAGCTTGGGCAAGTTCAATGTAGTAGGTTCCGTCGTATAACATAATATTCACGCTGCGGACATTCGTCCTTGATCCGGCATTCGCCGGACACTCGACATGCGTCGGGTCGTGAATACAGGAACGTTAGGCGAAACCATCCAGGAGTAATTGTATAATTGTATGCGGATCAAGGAAGGAGATAAATTGAATGATATTGAATTTGGAACTTGCAGATACTTTAGAAAAATCTGAAATTAATTATATGGTTGATCGAATGACTGCAATCAGAGAACGGGAAGGAAACCCTGAGGGAATTGAAATAAAACGATTCGGGGAGAGCACGGCGTTTTATAGTAAAACCATGCCATGGGGTCTTTTTAATAATGTAAAGGGAAGGATTTCTGAAGATGTCATTGAAGATATCCTAGACTTTTATAATGAGCGGGAAAGGAATTTCGAGATTCAAGTCATCCCGGGTAATATAAATCAAGAAGTTATGAAAAAACTCCATAATAAAAGCTTTTATCAATCAGGATTTCATACAACGCTTTTTTGTGAACCTGGAAATCTAAATTCGTTTGATCATCATAAACTGGAAATTCGTGAACTACTCGAAGATGAGTTCGATACATATGCAGAAATTCATTGTTTAGGTACAGGATTATCTCTTGATGGGAAAGAACACGTAGCTGCAAATAACCGAGTACTGTTTTCCCGTCCTGGATGGCACTATTATTTGGGGTTGGATCAGGGCTATCCAGTTGCAGTAGCTGTAATGTATATAGAGAACAATGTTGCTTCATTAACATTTGCGACAACACTACCTGAATATCGAAATAAAGGATTTCAAACAAATTTATTACTTAGACGAATTCATGATACCTACAACATT
This sequence comes from Paenibacillus amylolyticus, assembly GCF_003719335.1. Classification (GTDB taxonomy): domain Bacteria; phylum Bacillota; class Bacilli; order Paenibacillales; family Paenibacillaceae; genus Paenibacillus; species Paenibacillus amylolyticus_D. The sequence continues at coordinate 141,273 of NZ_RIAS01000018.1, read as the reverse complement.
TGTAATCTCGTTGTGAGTCAGTGCTCATTTGGCTCGCAAAGCCATCGGAATATGGAAAGAGTGGGTATGAGAATTGGATATACCCGGGCAACATGGACAAGGAATTAATTGTGAAGGGAAATTAAGGTTGGCATCGCCTAACATAATATTCAAGCAGCGGCCCTTCGGAGCCTTGGTCTGCGAGGTGGATTTCGAAGAGGCTTTTCAGCAGACAACCCCGTTGGGGTTCATGAATACAGGAACGTTATGCGTAACTACTGTTAGATCATTGGAGGAGAAGAAGTGGATATAAATAAAGCTCATATACTTTATTCCTTTATTATGGATAATCTCGAAGAATTGGAAGAAGACGGGTCAGGCGGTACAAGCTTTGACATTCCCAGTTTTGATTTACATGCTCGTGACTATTTAGAATTTGCTGAAAATCAACTAAGCATTGGGAATACAGAGTCGTTAATAAATTGTATTTCCAACCTAAAGCGGGCAATTGATTGTCAGGTCGATACCTTTTTAGCAACCCTTAACTTGTATTCAAATTATAAAAAGAAAGGCTTAAAATTCGATAAAAAACTTGAATTCATCGAATCAATAGGAATCTTCAGTTCCAAAGCTCTTTCGAAACTAAATACAATTAGAAATAAAATGGAACATGAATATTCAATTCCGGAGATTAATGAACTGGATCTTTATTTTGATTTAGTTTCGGCTTTTATTTCAAATATTGAATCCGCAATCACTGTATTAATTTGGGATGAAAAGAATTTTGTGAAGAATAGTGAAAATGAAACTGAATATATTTATTTCACAATTAATCTAGATAGAAAAACTAGCCCGTACATGATAGCAAGCTGGAGGAATAGAAAGTGGGATACTATTGAAGAGATCAAAATTAGTTATGAAGATTATAAATTGTTTGGATTCTTCTTGAAATGCCTATATATGTTAAATATTAAAAATGCCTTTGCAAGCAATAAATATATTAAGTTACAACTTACGAAATCTTATAACAAATTAATTGAAAGATAATTCAAAGTTGGCAGTAACTACGCATCGGGACATTCGTCCCTCGGTCCGGACCGGAGTTAGAAGCGGATTCAGGGTGAGATTCCAGTAGCGAGGAAGCAGATTCAGCCGGACACACCCGCACCACCTAACCGCATCGCGGCCGCTGACTTTCGTTCGCTTAAGGTGGTGGGACGTCGTGAATACAGGAATGTTATATGAGACCGGTGTAAAAACCATTATTACAATAAGGAGATAACCCTACTATGATTTTGAAAGAACCTGAGAGTATTCTATATGAAATACTTGAAGATATAAAAACTACTTTCGGGATAAGTATATTTGATGCAGAACCGATATCTTTTGGTTATGCCAATTTAAAGTGGAGGATAAGTACAACTTCAGGAATGCTATTTGTAAAGCAATATCATTATGGCAGATACCCTGAGGAATTATTAAAGCTAGTTGCTGTAGCTTTGGAAGTACAGAACATGTTGTCGCAAAATGGAATACCCTGTCCAAAGTTATTGAAAACAAAGAATGGTTTCATTAACAGAACAATGTCTGGCGAACGGTATGTACTGACTGAATATTGTGAGGGTAAGATGGTGACCCCTGGTAATGTTAGTGCAGATCAGATGAAGCATTTAGGACAAGCAGTCGGTAAGATGCACGATATTCTTAATCGTAAAGCTCCTCAATCTTTACCTTTACATTGGCAACCTAATTCTAAGGAAGTAACTTTGTCTAACTGGGAGAAGAATTGGCAGAAAGCAGTCTCAGTTGGTTCTAATAAATATATAAATGCATTAGAAGTTCAAAAAAAGATTATTGATCAAATTAATTTAGATATATTTTCATCATGTGAGGAAGGGTGGGTTCATTGGGATCTCTTCGTAGATAATCTGCTCTTTCATGATGATAAATTATCGGCAATTCTTGATTTCGATAGACTGAACTATATTTATCAAGAATTTGATATTTCACGTCCACTCTTATCAGGGGCGATTAATAATAATAAGCTGGTTTTCGAATCTGCGAAAGCATTTTTAGAAGGATATAAGGAAAATATGCCGCTCTCGTTAGAGAAGCTGTTAAGATCAATAAAACTAACTTGGTGGAAAGAAGCTGCATGGGTAAATGTTAATTCAGAAAACATTAGGACTCTAAGTAGATTCGCTGATGAATTAATGTGGATTGGAGAGAATTGGACAATATTAGACGATATCTTTAATGACATGAAAGTATTCCGATGAAGCCACCGGCATCATATAACAATATGTTCGCGCTTCGGGACATTCGTCCCTCAGTCGCCAGAGGAATCTCAGGAAGCAAATTCAGCCGGACACACCCGCACCACCTAACCGCATCGCGGCCGCTGACTTTCGTTCACTTAAGGTGGTGGGACGTCGTGAAGATGGAAACGTTAACTGAAATTGCATTACAAACAATTAAAATTAAATATTCGGAGGTACACATTGATAGAAAGACTTATTGAAATATTCGAGAAGGCAAATAGAGATTTTTTAAAAAGTGATCTTGACTTATTTATATCTAAAGTTTCTGAGAGGACGCTTTGTGGTGCACTAATGTTACATATAAATAACATAATAAAAAGAACTGAATTTGCAGAATACAAGGTAGACGTGGAATATAATCGGAATAAAAATGGAAAATTCAAAACAATTGTAAAAACTATTTATGGACCTAAGGATGTTGGAGTTAAGATAAATTGCGATCTTATTGTTCATAGCCGAGGGAATAACATGAATCAAGATAATTTAATAGCGATTGAGATGAAAAAATCCGATAGAACAAAAGAAGAGAAAGAAAGTGACAAAATAAGACTAATTGCTTTGACCAAAGACAGTTATGATGATGTTTGGTCCTTTGATGGAAAGAGATTTCCGGAGCATGTATGTAGATATGCATTGGGCGTTTACTATGAAGTGAATTATAAGAAAAGAAGGATTAACATTGAATATTATAAAGAAGGACATATATTTGATGAGAAGGAAGTCGAGTTTTAAGATAGTATTTTCAATGTATATGTAGCTCAATGATACATACAACTTCAGTTAACAATATTCAAGCTGCGGCTCCGATGGAGCCTGGTCTGCGAATGGATTCCGGAGAGTGATTTCAGCAGACACCCCCTGTGGGGTTCATGAATACAATAATGTTAGGCGAAATCATTGTAAAGAAGGAGTATTTAAAGAATGAATATCAGAGGAATAATTCTTGAAGGGTATTCTAATGCTGGAAAAACATCGGTACTAAGAGCAATAAAACAGTATCAATCGCAAGATGAATCCGCAGAACGGAGTGTAGTTGTTCTTGGAGAACATTACTCACAAATACTAAATAACAATCATGGGGAGTATGTGAGTTTATCTCGAGATGAACATTTGAATTTACTTAAGGAAAGAGTAGAAATGCTAAAGAAACTTAATGATTGGGCAGTACATTTAGGACCAGCATCCAGAAGATCTCGGGGGCTTTTCTTCGTCCTAGAAAGATTCCATCTAAACCATCGTGTCGCTTTCCCAGAATATGATGCTACTGAAATCATCGACATTGAAAAGCAATTAACTGAACTAGGAGCTAAATGTATTCTGCTTACAATATCGGATGAAGTTGTAGAAGAAAGAATAAAGAGTAGAAATCCAGATGAATGGCTCAATAAGTCGAAGTCGGATATTGGACGAGCATGTAATGAGCTTATCGGTACTCAAAACAAGCTAAGATATAATGTAACAAGATCAATAGTGCCTACCTTAGAAATCAACACTGATAATAAAGAATGGAATGAATATGCAAGATTAATCATGAAAGACAATGACTCCGCCTAACATCGTTTTCACGCTTCGTCGCCTGTCGGCTCCTTGGTCTGCTTGATGCATTTCGGGGAAGTGTGGTCAGGCAGACAACTCCTGTGAGGCTAAGTCTTCGACCCGGCGCGCTGCGCCTTAAGCCTCTCGGGTTCGTGAATACAGGAACGTTATATGAAAGGGACGCTAGCTAATATTAAGGGGGAATCAGGGAATGTTTAACTTTTTTCGTAAGAAATCGAAAGAAACAAAGATCTCACTAGAAAACCAAATAGAAGTACTCAAAGATATTGGTATATCTTTCACAACTGATGATAGTGGTGTTGTTAAAGAGTTGTTGCATCATTTTGATCGAGAAACTTACGAAGACGATCCCTATTCTCTCTTACTTTCGATGATCGGTTCAGATCTTATTGATGAAAATGACAATGAAGTTAGATTGTCGAAGGATGTTTGGAGCTTTGATACCGAATGCGTTGAGAACGAAGAGATTTATTCGACAATCATTAATGAACTCGTAAGTTTAACTCGTGGTAAATTGCAAATGCAACAGGTTAAAAGCCATGTAGATTTTGATAATGAAGATGCTAAAGTATCGTTTATTTTAGATGATCAGAAATATGAATGGGAAATACATTTTGAAGATGATTGGATTGACTTTAATTTGCTGAGGAAGATTGGGGAACTAGCTATCAGAAGTGACAAGGAAAATTATTTTATTCATTTTAATGATGGTCAGAATCTTACAATACTATATACAAGTAAAGTCAAACACAAATTAATTAATGGTTTAATAAAAGATCGATTTTCTAAGTTAGTGTAGTCGAGGAAGGCGTCAACATTATATAACAATGTGTTTACGCATCGGCGGACAAGCCGCCTCGGTCGCCAAGAGATAAGTCAGGGAAGTGGATTCAGGCGACACATCCTACCACCCAACCACGGTCGCGACCAGTCGATCGAACTAGTCGTTCGATGAGCAGTTTAGGGTGCCAGGACGTCGTGAATACGTGAACGTTATCCGAAATTCATGCAGGGTATTTAGATAGAGCACTTGGTCCAGAATTAAATATGGAATATGTAGAAGATGAAGATTGGTGGAATTATAACATTAATCAAATCTCTAATCGTATAGAGAGTGGATGGGATCTGCCCCCATTAATTGCTGAAAATAGAGAAGGCTCTTTAAGTGTGAGGGATGGTAATCATCGACTTGGCGCTCTTCAAAAGTTAAATAAAGAAAAGTGTTATGTAATTATTTGGGATGATAGAAGTGTGGGGAATATATTAAAAGTTATAGAAAAGAAATCTAACAAGTAGTATTTGTAAGCTATTCACGAAGGCATGAACATCGGATAACAATATATTCACGTTTGGGGGCATTCGCGCCTCGGTCCGGCAGAGGTTTTTCGAAGAAGAGGAAGCAGCTGGACACATCCATTTCCCTAAGATAAGAGCTTTCTAAGGGGAATGAATGTCGCGAATATCAGAATGTTATAAGAAATCAGTGAAAAATATACAAGTCAAAACAAAAAGTGATTTAAGTTCTACAAGGTATTACATTCCATGAATTAAAAACAGGAGAGTAGTAATGGAAAATAATAAGTATCCCGAGAATTACTTTGAACACTACATTTTTAGTTTTTCAGGCATAGGTTATATGCCAAATGAAGCTGGATTTGAAAAACTAGCAAAGTTGTACATAGATATAGAAGGAATTGACGAATTTTTGAATCTAATAAAAGAGATACAGATCATAAAGACAAATAACGATTGGTTATACTTTAAAAGCATAGCTGAAGGTTTTGAAATAGAAGGCTTAGATATTGTTAAATTAAAAGAAATGGCCGAGGTCGCCATAAATATATTCAACACTATATCTGAAAGCCATGGATCTAGTGGAAATTAAATTGGATGTGAATACTTCAAAGAATGTAAAGTAATTTAAAAGCTATATATACCTTAATGAAGTGCGAAGTGAAGGGTTAAGGTAATTCAAAAAGAACACGGACATCTTATAACAAAATATTCACGCTGCGGACATTCGTCCTTGGTTCGACATGCGCTGGGTCGTGAATATAGGAATGTTATCTAAAACTACTCGAAAGCTGGTGAAAAAATGAACATAAACGAAACGATTGCTTTTATAGATAATGAATTAACTCAAACACTAATTGACTATCAAAACTGGTTTACTTTGAAGTTCGATTTGCTATCCTTCAAGCCTCAAGTTGGATGGAGTATTGAACAAGTATTAGAGCATGTAACATTAACTAATCACTTCTTATTGATTCTAATTAGAAAAGGGAAGAGAAAAGCAATTGAACTATCTGAAAAGAAAGATTTGAATACAATAATTGAATCATATCAAATCAACTTACAAGAGCTCGATGCAATAGCTAAACATAAATCTTTTAATTGGAATAGGCCAGAACATATGGAGCCTAAGGGAGATAGAGAACTAGGACAAGTAAGATCATTACTTAAAGATCAAATTAACGAATGTAAAGAGTTTTTGAAAGAGATGGAAAATGGAGAAGGAATATTGTATAAAACAACAATGACGGTAAATAATTTGGGGAAAATTGATGTTTATCAATACATCTACTTTTTGAGCCAGCATGCAAAACGACACATTGAACAAATGCAAAAAGTAATGGACGAGTACAGCAAATTCAAAGAAGCCGAGTAGCATTAGATAACTTTATACCCACGCATCGGGCCTGGCGGCCCTCAGTCCGCGGGAAGTGGATAGCATTGGAAGATAGTCAGCGGACACATCCGACTTCGTCGGACGTTGTGAATATAGGAAGGTTATCTGATAGGTCAAAGATTATAAAAGAGGTGCGAAATGGACTATATCATAGAGAAGTTCTCAAGTCTTCTTAATGAAAGATTATTATATAACGATATTCGTACAACTGAAGACACAATAAGATATACTTTTTTTGCCTCGCTTATTCTGACAGAACACATTAAACCTCATGAAATCATTTTAGAATATCCACATCCAGGAATAATAAATAAAGAAGTGGATGCTTATATTCCCTCTGTCAAAGAAAAGCAAGGTATTATTGTTGAAATTAAATATGATAGTAATACTCTGGCTCTAACTAACTCTTCGAGAACTATGAAGGCTGGAAAAATAGTTAACGACTTATTTCGATTAGCACATTTTAATATTGATCCTCATGCAAAGAAATGGATGATTTATGTAACAGATGAAGAGATGAACGGGTATTTTTCAAATATTAAAAACGGATTGAATGATTTTTATAGTTTGTCTTTGAGAGAACGCCTTAAAATAGATAAGGCTACATATCTAGCAAAGCTATGACTTTTCAAAAAGCTATTTTAATGAATGGAATAAGAAGCGTAGAAGTTAAAATTGTATATAGTACCTCATTGCCTAGAAAACACCGTTTAAAGATCTTTGAAATTTTAAGTAGTGAGTTCGAAGAAGTCTGACCAATCAAATAACATCATATTCAAGCTGCGGAGGTACGTCCTCGGTCCGGCATTCGCCGGACAACCAGCGTTCGCTGGGGTCGTGAAAACAGAAATGTTATCTGAAATAGGCAGTGAGGAATAATACAAACATAGAAATGAGGAAGACCTATGAAGTCAAGATTGATACTGATAGATGGAATGCCAGGCTCCGGTAAGTCAACGATTGGAAAAGTAATAGGTGCAAAGTTGAATAAAATGAGTATTCAGAATAGGTTTTATCACGAATTAGAAGAGAACCATCCATTGCGAATATACGATAAGACGTTTACTTCCTTTACTATTCAAGATGAAGCGGAGTGGTTTACTACAAAAGTTGAACAGCTATTCACTGATTTTGTCAATGAAAGAGTCGGGCGAGACGAAGTTACAATTATGGAGAGTTACGTCTTTCAGAATACGCTTGGCTTTGCCTTTAATATGCAAATGGACGAACAAAGAATATTAGATTTGACCAAGAAAGTACAACTTATTTTAAGTCGTCTCGACCCGATCCTCATTTATTTTTATCAAACTCATGTAGAACAACATTGGAAATGGATATGTAGTGTTCGTGGACCTGAGTTCACACAAGATCGTTGTGGACTTTATACGGATAATGATTTTATTGAAGCGGGCCATTTTTGGACGAAAAACCAAGATTTCATTTTCAATATCGTTCAGGAATGGGAGATACCAAAATTGGTCATAAAAAACGAAAAGTACAATTGGGAAGACTATGAGAATAAAGTGGATCATTTTTTGGAGAAATTTGAAGAAGATACTGACATCCGATAATTTAAGCAGACAACCCCGGGGTTCGTGAATACAGGAACGTTAACTAAAATTGATAGAAAGAGGAATGAAAATGGAAAACCAAATAAGAATAAGGCACCTTTCAAATCATGAAGAAGTATCTTTATTAAATTTTGAATTTTCAAAAAGATTTCCATGGTACACCTCGAATGACTATTTCTATAAGTGCTTGGAAGAAAATATAGAAGGCAAGAGAGTGACTTTAATGGCCTACTATGGAGATACATTGGCTGGGTGTTGCCACTTAATGTTTACTTCGGATTATCCGTATTTTAAAACAGGTAATATCCCAGAAATAAATGATTTAAATGTTTTTCCAGAGTTCAGGAGGTAGGGAATCGCAAGTAGAATGTTTGATGAACTTGAAAGAATAGCATCCAAGAGATCCAGACTAATTGGCTTAGGAGTAGGGCTCTATAAAGATTATGGTAATGCTCAAATGATGTACAACAAACGCGGGTATTACATGGATGGTCAAGGAATCGTCTATAACAATATTGAAGCAAAACCCGGAGAGAAAGTGATGGTAGACGACGACTTACTGATATATCTAACTAAAGCATTGGATAATGAGCTGTGAATGTAAATTAAAGAAGTGTCGAGATCAATTAACATTCTATTCAAGCTTTGGGCATACGCTGAGGCCGTGATTACAGGAACGTTAAGTAAAATTACCAAAGAGGAGTGAGCTTTTGATCCTGGAGTACTTAAAGAAGTATGCTCAAAAAGCATACGGAGAAGTTCATTCGATAACGACTTCCCCCGTTTTTTATTTGCTAATGATCCCAAGTTAAGGGAGAAGGAACTTTATCATAACTATTTCTACATCCATGGATTCAACCGATTGATAAAGCATAATCGAATATCATCAGAGAAATTAATCGAAACCTTTTTTATCTAGAGGAAGAGATTGAGCAGTATCTTAAAACATATTATAAGAGTAAAAACTTTATTTTGTATTTGAAAGCGGATTCCTTAGTGCCTGCATTTACAGTGACATTGCTTTCTTATTATGAAGACGAGGGTTTGAAGGAAAGTTGCTCCTTGCCTGAACTAATGGATTGGTATAAAGAAAATGCTTGTTTTGATGGATTGAAAATCATAGAGAATGAAACAAGCGAAGACCATGTAGAAGTACAGTCTGAAGATGTTTTTCCTATTGTTGAAAAGACATATATAAAGATCATAAGGACCTAGTCGGGTCGTGAATACGGGAACGTTATGTGAAATTACTGAAATGAGGTGCAGTAAATTAATTCCAAAAGCTTAATTGAATGGGCAGAGAAGTATGCGGTTATAGAGCGGACTAAAGAAGGATTTATAGCATATATGGAAAATTGGAAAAAAGAAAATAGAGGTGATTTCTGGGACACTTTTAAGGGAAAGTCAAATTTAAAGTTAATCCATTCAGAATTTTATTCTTTGCAACTGACATACATTAATGAATCTAATGACTTTGTGTATTGTAATTTAAATATCATGTACATTGGAGAGTATGTAGGGTGCTATAGAATGGTCTTTACAATGGATGGTGAAGTCGCAGACGTTTTAATTGATTTCGACAGATTTATGGATAAGACTATCAATGAAGGTACTACAAGAGTAGAGATTATTAAAAAAGCTATACAACAAGGATATTCAATAGATGAAATAGCTGTACTTGTAGAGCTAGATAAAGATTTAATAAAACCGTTATTTAAAAGTTAATCAAAACGTTAGACGAAATAACCTTAACCCCAGAAAGGATGATAAAAATGAAATTAGAGATTTTAAATGTACCTTCATTTTGGGGAGTGGAGATGAAGCAAAAATACTATCAAAATCACGAGGGAAATAAAAAGTTAGTTGTTCTTTTTCCTGGGCAAAATTATCCGTGTAATAAACCAACCTTGCATTTTGCAGGCACTTCCGCTATACAAAGTGGTTTTGACCTCCTGATCTTGGAGTATGGATATCAAGCTGCGCGAGCAGATCTTAATCGTGATGAGGTGCGAAGAGTCGTAGAAGACAGCTATGTGTCAGTCAAACAAGTCGTACATGAATATAATCAAGTTGTTTTTATTAGTAAGAGTCTAGGAACAATAATAGCTGGAGAAGTTCATGAAAAACTTGACGTGCCAATTAAGCATATATTTTTAACACCTATTAAAGAGACTATTCCTTACGTGAACAAGTTCAACGGAATTGTAGTATATGGGACGAAAGATCAAGCATTTAACGAAGAGCTGGCAAGTGAAATTAATAAAGAGAATGAAATCATTGCAATCATTAATGCCAATCATTCTTTAGAAACAAATGATGTCGAAGAAAGTATTGGAATTCTAAAAAAACTTGTAAAAATCTACATGCATTTTTTGAAATAATAAGTATTCAAGAAATTAAAAGGTAATTCCGTCTAACATAATATTCACGCTGTGGGCATATGCCCCAGGGCCGGCATTCGCTGGACACACAGCATACACTGTCGTGAATACAGGAACAATACAGTAACGTTAGATGAAAAGGATGTAAAGAATATAAAAAAGAGGTGTCATTTCAAATGGATATTGAGATTACAAAAATAACAAAAGATCAAGCAGATACTTTTTTGAATTTGTATAATTTATATTTGTATGACTTATCAGAATATAACTTTGAAGATCCAAAAGATGATGGGAAATTTGATCCAACAAATACTTACTTATACCTAGAGAGAGAAGAGTTGCATCCATTTTTTGTTATGCATCTAGGTAAACCAATTGGCTTCATATTAGTTTGTTCCCCTCCCTTTGTTCCAGAAGGAGTTGACTTTACAATACAGGAATTATTTTTATTAAGGAAATATCGCGGTACTAGAATTGCTTCGTTAGGAATAGAGAACATATTTAAGCAATTCAAAGGAAAAATAAGTATCGGTCAACTGGTGGAAAATAAACCAGCCGTGAGATTTTGGAAGAAATATTATGAAGAACATAATATTGATTTCTTCGAAGAACAAGAGACTATTGAGATTGATGGCATAGGATTACAAAAAGTGATTTCACAAACTTTTGAGATTCCAAAAATTGCTAAGTAATTCAAAGCACGCGGACACATCCGCACCGACTAACCGCATCACGGCCGCTCCCGTTGGTCCGCTTAAGGAGGTAGTGAATACAGAAACGTTATAGTAATCAGCGCTAATTCAGAGACACATCCCATACTTTGTTTTTTATTAAACTAGTTGCTTAGTTGAGAAGAAATTCAAAATAAAAAATTAGCGAAAATACTGCCAGTAACATTAGAGATTAACATAAAAATTAAAGGAGAATGCTTGATGTTTTATGTTAATGCAAGAGCAATTGTTGAGCGTAAAGGAAGCGATAATACAGAAATAATTATACAGACCCGAAATAAAAAGAATGAGGAATCAATAGAATTGCCAGGTGGAAGATTAGAATTATTCGAATCAATATTAGATGGCCTGAGACGAGAAGTATTTGAAGAAACAGGTTTAACTGTTATAGAGGTGGAAGGTAGTCAAAAGCGCATAGATACACGTGGGATTAACTCCGATTTTGAAGTTGAGTGCCTAGAACCTTATTGTGTATATCAAACAATAAAGGGTCCAGTTGATTCTATGGGTATGTATTTTATATGTAAGGTTGACGGCAATCTGTTAGAAACAGGAGATGAAACTACAAATATCAGATGGGAAACTGTTGAAGAAGTCTATAAATTGATGATAGAAGATCAAAAACAGTTTTCTGATGTGGATCGCGCGGGGTTAAAGTACTATTTAAAACACAGATTTGGAAAGCAAATCTAGGCAGGCAGCATTACATAACAAAGTATTCACACGGTGCCTACCCCTTAGTAAGCAGAGGGGTTTTAGGATGTTATCGCTGATTGATGTGTATCAATATATTTATTTTTTGTGTCAACATGCAAAACGTCACCTAGTACAAATACAAAAAGTAATGGATGAGTATCGTTTGATTGAGTCAGAGTCACATCAGATAACATAATATTTACGCAGCGGCTCCTGTGGATCTTAGGTCTGCTAATTGGATTTCGAAGAGAGATTTCTGCAGACATCCCCGTCGGGGTTCATAAACACAGGAACGTTAAAGGGGTTCAGCAATACAAATTAAAAAGTAGGAAAAGAGTCATAAAATGAATGATTCCTATCATTTACAGTTTGGAAAATTGTGCGAGAAATTAGGGCTTGGTGAATTGGTGACGACTCCGAAACCGATATCAGGTGGTCTTTTACATCGGATATTTGCAATCAAAACGACCAAAGGGAAATTCGCAGTTAAAGCATTAAACCCACAAATCATGGCAAGACCTACTGCACTGAACAATTATATAGAAGCAGAGAGAATTGTGAGTATTTTATCTTAGCGAATATCTGTTCAACCCGCTAATGTATACGAAGACACATTTTTGCAGGAGCTTGATTAACAATTTTATATGGTATTTGATTGGATTGAAGGGAGAAGTTTAGAGCCTTTCGAAATTACGGAAGCAAACTGCAAGAAGATCGGTTTTATGCTAGCGGAGAGTCATCAAACAAAGTTTGCGCAGGTCGACCGTATTCCAAGCACTCCTAAAGGCGAAAAGCAAATTCCCTGGGAGTTTTATCTACGTAAAGGTGTAGCGGGGAGGGGGTGTTTGGACAAACCAGTTATCTAGTAGTATCAAGCAGCTGTCATTCTGGACCGAACAAATTAACCGATCAGTCAAGCTTTGAGGCCGAACAAGTATGTAGTCATCGAGATCTGGACCCTAAGAATGTCATGTGGGACCAAAATAAACCCATAATTATTGATTGGGAGTCGGCTGGAGAAATCAATCCCAAACATGATCTCATAGAAACGGCAATTTATTGGTCGATCGATGAGTTGGGCCAACTAAACAAAAGCAAGTTCAAAGCCTTCTTAAGCGGATATCGGCAGCTTTATGGAAATCTAGAAGCAGATTGGAAAGCTGTGTTGGAACTGGGCTATTTAAGCAAACTGAACTGGTTAGAATACAGCCTTAAGCTTTCATTGTGGATTGAATGTGTAGATGTTATTGAACAAGAGATGGGAACCGAACAAGTGATACACACCCTTAGTGCACTTGAAGAATATCAAAAAATGACTGTTATGCTAGAAAACTGGCTGAATGATGAGGATGTTTCGAGGAATTATTCGAAATAGGCTGACATCCTATAACATAATAATCACGCTTGCGGGAATACGTCCTTGGCTTTGCATTCGCTGGACACTCGGCATACGCTGAGCCGCGAATATAGAAACGGACCGTAAATTAAAACATGATTTGGGGGAACTCATGGAATATCAAATCATTGACTTGAGAGATCATTCAAATCTTCTAAAAGAAGCTATCGAGTATGTTGTGAAAAGATGGGGATTACATAGAAGAATATTCGAGGAATGTATAACTTCCAGTATGACAACAACAAGTCCATTACCTCGATGGTATTTTATGATAAATGGAGATGAAATCATTGGTAGTTACTCGTTAATGAATAATGATTTTGTGAGTCGACAAGATTTATGGCCGTACTTATCAAATCTATATATTAATGAAAAGGAACGAGGGAAAAATCTTGGGTCAGTCATGATGGCGCATGCAAGACACGAAGCTTATAAATTAGGATTCAGTAAATTGTATTTATGTACAGATCATATTGATTATTATGAGAGGTATGGCTGGCTTCATTTATGTAATGGGTATCACTCTTGGAATAGGGAGTCAAAAATTTATGTAATTGATACAGATCAGAAATCCAAATGAAGGGTGGACCAAAATGCATATTGAGTTTAATGAATTTCTTATTTCTGATGACAAATCTTTATTAGATTATGAAACTATATGTGGCTTCTTATCAAGAAGTTACTGGGCTAGTAAAAGACCTAAAGAAAAGATTATAAGATCATTCCAATCATCAGAATGTGTTGGTGTATATCAAGACAATAGGCAAGTCGGCTTCGCGAGGTTAGTTACTGACTATGAGACGGTTTATTATTTATGTGATGTATATATAGATGAGGATTATCGCGGCAGAGGTATAGGAAAGAAATTAATCGAAAGTATAACGACGTCGGATAAGTATAAGAATTTATCTGGTATTCTCAGAACGAAGGATGCTCATGGATTATACGAAGAATATCAATTTGTAAAAGACAATGATAAATACATGGGGCGAATGCCTGATTTTTTAAGGGAAAAACCATAAAGTAGATTGTGAAAGTACACAGGAACAAACATAAGGAAATATAACTGGTCAATAGGAGGTTGTAAAATGGGATTTCCAACACATATCGTATCAGCGGGTGGAATTGTAGAGGACGGAAACGGAAATATACTTTTGGTAAAAGCTCATGATGATGGATGGGTATATCCTGGTGGTATTACTGAGGTTGGGGAAAATCTGATTGATGGTGTGATCCGTGAAATCAAGGAGGAAAGTGGAATAGATGTGACAGTAAGTCATTTAATTAACATTGTATCCAGCACGGGAGTACATAAGTGGTATGACGGAGTGACTGATGTTCCTACGAAGGTTATGTTTGATTTTGTATGTAAAGCTGAGGGAGGAGAGTTAAGTACTTCTGAAGAAACAAGTGATTGTCGTTGGGTTTCAAAGGACAGGGTTTTGGATTTTATTACTCTGCCAGCCATTCGAACGCGTTACGAAGCCTATTTAAATTATAGTGGATCGGTGAATTATATTGAGTATATTACCCCGACCACGACAGAATGTAATGTAAAAGTTCAAAGGCATCTATAATTTCTAAAGCACATCTTGTTTAGATTTATGAACGATGGGAAAAGGAAGTATTTAACTTAGTATATCAAAAAAGGCGCTGACATTTTAATATAGCATCGTATCTTATTGCGGGTCTTGCCCTTGGTCTGCAAGAGGGAGTTCAAAGAAATGATTCTTGCAGACTATCCTGTGTGGCTAAGTTCATCAGCTCGGCGCGCTGTGGCTTAAGTCTGTCGAGGTTTATAGATACAAAGGCGTTATATGCAATCATAGCAATATATTTGAGTTCTATTCAAGGAGGATTAATGAATACAGAACTTAGAAACACAATGCTGAATACAATTGATCGTTTCGTATCGCCTAATGCTGAAATATTGAGTATTAAAGATTTTGACCTGGCTTACGGTACCTCAGCTGTAGAACTTAAAAGACATGAAATATTACTTAGAAATGATATTCATGATTGGAGTATCAATCTTATTTCAAAGAAAGCGTCACTCATTGAAAGGCGTACATTAAATTATCTTAATGATCAATCAGCAAATGTTCCATTTAGTTTTACATTAAATATGACAAGTAACAGCCGAGAATATCTTTGCATGCAGGATGTAGATTATGAAACAGATTACAATAATTTAGATATCGAACTGCTTCAAAAAAATGAACAAGCTGCTCTGGCAGATATACATGCGTTCAACTTTAAAAAATATTATAAATTGAAATGGCTTCCATTGCTTGATTCAGAATATATTCAATCCGTACTCAACGAGAAATGGGGACCGAATTGGAACAATGCAAAATCAGATCCGGATTTTATAAGTCATTTTGGTGATCTTATTCCAGAGATTGATAAGACTGCGGACCATATAGTTAAAGACATGGATAAAGTTCTCAAGGATGAAAGTTCACATACCCTTATACATAACGATCTACATCCGGGTAATACATTAGTTTACAAAAATAGAAAGGTGTATTTCATTGATTGGGAAGAAGCACATTATGGTTCCTTATACTTTGATGTAGCGCTTAGATACAGAGCGTTTTCTCAAGCCGAGAACTACAGAATCTTGCTGAATTCGAGGGGAATAAATCTATCAGAGGATAAATTCAAGCTGAATTATACAATTACGTCCAGATACTTGGGGTTACGATATATGTCATGGTTTTTATCCAAGTGGAAGGATGATAAGATAATGCTGGATGAATTAAATAAGTATATAAACATGACTGTATCCTAGATAAGAGATGAAACGACTTTAGTGAAGGGATATAACGTAATATTTATGTTGAGGACATTCGTTCTTGCTTCGCATTTGCTGGACAATCAAGATTACTGAGCCGCAAATACAGGAACCTTATACGAAATACCGAAAACGGTTTTTATTTTATCACTGATGTTAACTCAATAAATTTCATTGAGGTGTGTTTACATGATAGTTGATAATTTACTTGAAATAGTAGAAGAAAGTGATGAACGATACAAATGCTACGCTTTTAGTATTCCTATACAGATTTTTAAGAATATTATGAAAGGTGAGGAATTAGAAGAAGTACGAATATATTTATCTATTGATCTCCAGTTCGAAACGATAAAAAATATGATTGAGAGTTATATTCATTGGTTTACTATGTGTGAGACTGTACTACGTAACTATTATGAGAATGAACTTGGAGAAAGGTCGGCTCCTGCCTCGTGAATACAGAAGAATTATTATAAATCTCTATTTTGAAACCTCTCCAGAAAAACTTAACACCTAAAATGAATGAAGAGAAGAGGGTTAACTGATGACTTATAAATCCATTTTAATAGATCAAATATCGGCATGTTATAACGATAAGAGCTGGTTTATTCCGCTTGAGGACATATTGGAAGACGTAACAATGGAAGAAGCACTGACTGAGGATGACAATAAACAAACCATTTGGTCCATCGTGAATCATCTTATTTATTGGAATGAGAAATGGCTTGAGCGTTATAAGGCAGGAGAATTTGTGTTAAATCATGGGATCAACAATGATGAAACTTTTGCTTTGAATGAAGATCAATTGAACGATGCTGGCTGGAAGGAAACATTAAATAGACTTGAGAATGTTTTTATCAGTTGGAGAGTTGTTTTAGAAGAAACAGATGAATCTAAACTAACAAAGCAACTTCCAGAATATTTTAATGCTCCTTGGTGGGGAGTTGTATCTAATCTAAGTATTCATAGCGCATATCATATTGGACAAATTATGTTATTAAAGAAACAAATTCGAGCTGGAAATAAAAATTATCGAGAATAATAAACAACGAGAAACTCGTATCTTCTTCATATGGATTTAACGGTTGGGTAAAAAGGATAGGTGAGATGACATCAAATTACTGTTTATTTGCAGCCGGAATAAATGGCGTAGCTTAACTGCTGAGAAAATTTTTGAAGGATACAATGGATATGAAGTAAGGTCGGCAGGAACCGAAACGGGAGCAAGAATCAAGGTTACGGAAGGGCACATTGGATGGTCAGAATTAATTTTTGTTATGGAGAAGAAACATGCGAGAAGATTGAAGGATAAATTTTCAACAATTCTAAAAGATAAACGTTTAATCTGTCTGGATATTCCAGATGATTATCAATTTATGGACGAAGAATTAATAGAAATGTTGAAAGCAAGAGTATCTGAATATATTGAAGTGCCTATCTAAATAAGGAGTTGATTATTTTGGACATTGAATTGGCTATATCTGTCGCGTTACAAGCTCATAAAGGGCAGCTTGATAAAGGTGGGCACCCGTATATTTTACATCCCTTAGCTGTTATGAACAGAGTGGAAAGTATGGAAGAGAAGATTGTGGCTGTTCTCCATGATGTCATTGAAGATTCAGAAGTCACAATTGAAGAGTTAAGAGGGTTGGGATTTTCGGAAGAAATTTTAACAGCCATTCAGTTGTTGACGAGATCAACAGAGGATAGTTACGAAGAATTTATTGAGAAGACAACAACGAATCGAGTTGCGAGAAATGTGAAAATCGCTGATATTAAAGAGAATATGGATATATCAAGAATAAAGAATCCGACGGAGGAAGACGTTCATAGACTTGAGAAATATAGAAAGGCATTGGAAAGATTAGAGCGTGAATAACATGTGAAAGAAACTAAAAAGAGGTACGTTATGTCCCAGACGATGACAATTCGTAGAATACAGATAAAATTCCAAAGTTCTGTTTTCACAGCAGTAGCCTTAAGACAGAAGGATATAAATATCAAAGTAAGAGAAGAGCTGGGTCATCTACTGTTAGTAGATGCTAAGGACTGTTCTGAAATGTTTTTATTAGCGAGTTTATTTCAGCACGCTATGTGTACTCACGACATTATCTATTTTGCGAGAGAAGATGAATCAAGTTGTGATTTACTGGTATTTAACGGTGCGATAACTCCAATAAATCAAAAAGATATAAAACATCTGAAAATAGCGATAAAGTATACTCAGCCAGGAACTTATACAATTCCGTTGATAGATTCTCACGATGAATCAATATGGATGACGTGGCAACATTGAAATACGATGAACAATTGAGAGTCATGGCGAACAAAGATTTAGCCGTGATTAATGCATAAGGCCAAATCAATAAAATGAGGTATGTCATATGACTGAGCCAGTGCAGTTTTTTTATATTGATGATCTTATAGGAGTGTGGTCTTCTGAAGCCTTTTTTTATGATGCATTTGAAGATACACAGTTAGAATTTCATGCGGATGGCACAGGATGTCATGCCTATTTAAGACCTGATGGTCAAGAGATTACCTTATTCAAATGGAAGTTAATGAATGATCGAATTGAATTTGAAGAATATCTCAGGGTATCCATTGAAGTGAGTGAGGTTATAGGAGAAGAAATATATTCGGCAGATCGATTTGAAAATAAATATTCAGCAAGGTTTTTCAAAGCTAAGGGATTAGATGTGGCTAATGAAGAGATCAATGTGATCGTATTCTATTCTCCTTTGATTGAAGGAATTAATTCACAATCATTTGGAAGGATATCAAAAACATTGGATAGATCACTTATTGATGTAGCCATGAGGTATGAGCAGGATATGTAATAGATACTGGAAGCTACGCTGCTCAGAGTAACATATACAAATACTCGATAATTGGAGTTCAGGATGAGTAAATTAATTGTTATATTGATAGGTATCCTTCTACTTATAACTGGTTGCAGCACTACACATAAGATCAATACCGATTCAACCAAAGAATTAACAAAAGAGCTGAAGGAAATTTTTCCGTCGATTGAAAGAGTTCATTTTACGTTTACCCGCCCAAATCTCTCTTGCAGAATAGACATGAGCAAAGAACCGAGTAAAGAAGAACTGGAAGCAATTCTTACAGAAATCGAGAGATTTACAACAATGGATAACATGAATGAGATTGCTCGCAGCGTTAAATGGGGACTGGAAATATCCAAAATTTATCTGGATATGAATACGGACAAGGATAAGAAAACAATTGAACATGCTTATTATGCGAGATATTTCAAAACATCCAACGCTAGTGACCATTCAGAATCAAACATTGAGGGCTATAAAATTTGGTATGAAATAAATGAAAAATAGTGGCGATTGTAACCTATTAGATTTCCAAATTGAGCGGAGGGTAATCTTGGGAGCGTTATCAATGGGTCGATGATTCTTTTGGAATGAAGTAGTCCAGTCAATCACTGTACTACTTTTTATTATTTATGGGTTCAGAAATGGAACAAGTTGGGTTATATTAATTACAGTTGGGATTAGGAGGGAGAAAAAAAGAGTACAGAACAAAAGATGTGACAGTTTAACTCGAATTCAATTTTACATGGTCATAAGGAGAGAAAATGAAGAAAAATATTGGAATCATTGTATTAACGGTTGGTCTGATTATAAGTTTGTTTTATAACTTTCAATTGAAAGAATATAAGGAAGTTCAACAGCATAATTACAATCTAAAATTAAATCATGGTCTTCAAATTGGAATAAAAGAATCCATTAATAATCTGGATGTTGTCATAAAAACGTTAAAGGATAAATCCCCAAAGGAACAGATCATTCGTTCATTAGGAGATTTAATAGTGTCATTGAAAGTAGGCGAAGAAGCATTTACCTTTCTAGATTCGGATTTTCAGGAAGAGGGGCAAGCATCAAGTTACCTTATTTATAATACCTTCAGAGATTTTTATGCATATGCAAAAGTAGATTTAATGGGTGACATTGCTTCAAATCAGTTCTCGCTTGATCTGGATTCCAGGAATAAACTGGTTAATGACATAGGTATTCTCAAAAAGGATCTAGAGTATATCGATAGTCAATTTAACGAGGATGTTCTGAAAGATCAGAGCCCTAAGTGGATTGAGGATAAATGGAAAGAGTTAGTTACAGAGCGTATAAACCAACATCCTGACTTCAAATTATATGAGAGAATGAAAATGGAGTATAATTTGTAAACGGAGGGGCGAATGAATGGCATTTTGTATCGATTTTAAATTGATTTGTATCAATGACGATATTGCAATATATGCTTACGGAGACTGCTCTGAGAAATTAGAAGGGCGGTTTGAATTGAATTTAGGACGCCTGCTCTCAGGTGAAATGAGCATGGATACAGATATAAAAGAAGTTGTTAGGGTAACCAAGCCGTGTTTAAGTGATGGAGAACATCAACACAAAGCAAACCGGGCATTCAGTAAGATCTATAAACATTACGTAAAAACGGACACGTATCTAAAAGAAGGAGGGTACTATGCCTGATTTTACTATATAAAACGAAGTCATTGAAGCTAGCCGTTAGAACAAGGCTGCTTCTTTTTTTATTTTTCACTTCGCAAATGGAACATTGTGGGTTATATTGGATATGATTTGATCCTGTAGTAGACGAATGGAGCGGTGCTTAAGATGAATTTAGATGAAAAGATTCGTTTTCCGATCGGACGCTTTGAGCCCCATTTTGAATTTACTGATGAGGATCGTAAACACATATTGGATCAAATTCCCGAGATTGCGAAGACCTTGAGAGAGAGTGTACAAGATCTTAAGGATGAGGAGCTTCGTACTCCTTATCGTAGAGGTGGATGGACGATCACACAGATTGTACACCATCTTGCAGACAATGATATGAACGCGTACATAAGATTCAAAAGAGCATTAACTGAAGAGGAACCGCTCGCAAGCTCGTATCGCGAGGATTTGTGGGCATCGTTACAGGAGTATAAAGATTTGCCATTGGAAGATTCCATACAGTTGCTTGAAATACTGCACAAACGATTTCTCACGCTGCTACGCGGCTTACAATCGGAGCAATTCAATCGGAAACTGCGAACAGAGGTATTAGGTACCATTTCGCTGGATGTCGCCATTCAACGATTGGTCTGGCATGGACAGCATCATGTTGCTCAGATTAAATCTCTGAAAAGTGTCACAGAAATAGGAGTGCTTAACCAAGAAGGAATTTACCCTCATTGTCCCATGGAAATAAGAGTCGTCGAAGTTGGAGGAGTAAGCAAACCGCAGCTTAAACATAAATTACAGCAGTGTTCAATTCGAATGAATGAATACGGAAATAAACTGTTTGATGATGAGAAATTTGTCATTTCTCCTACCAAGAGGCGCCTAGAGACGGTCGAGTTATCAGTTAGAAATCTAGGGTTTTCGGATGGGGCTACAACCTTGCAACTCTTTCAAATGGCAGATACTCTCGGTTTACAATTATGTCCGGTTGATTTGGGTCCCTTTCTTAGAATTCAGCATTTGGATCAACCTGAGACATGCACATCAAGCCCTGAAAAAGGAAACCAAGCACCATCGGGTTCACTCACAATAGCCTCTGAACCTCTTCATGAGGATGATCATTTTCCAAAAGGCTTTTATCTCAGAAATATAGAAGACGAGTTGTGGTTACGAGGTTACATTGCGGATGATCTGCATGTGTGGAACCCTCACGACCGTATTATCTTTTGTAGAACTTGACTGTGTTTGATAGGAGAGTTGCATATGTACCATTACCGAAAGGGGCAAAAGAAAGATCTTACGCACATTATTGAACTCTCAATGCTCTGGCAAAAGGAAGACATTACAGTAGGCTATGAGAATGTAGCCTGGACCCCAGAAAAATTAGAAAAGAAGATGAATGATTACTTTTATATTGTGGAGTTGCGGGGTGTGGTTATGGGTTATGCCTTTGGAGAGATTAGGTGCGGAAACGCAGAGCCGGTCATTGCTGATAGTTATTTGGAAATTCATGAGGTGTATATCCATCCTGAACATCGGAGTAAAGGAATCGGCAAAGAACTCATTAAGTGTTTAATCGATAAAGCAAGTGAGCACCAGATTGAGAGGGCTTTGGTTGGATCATCCAATCGAAGATGGAAAGATACGGCGTCATTTTACGAAGAATTAGGATTCCATATGTGGTATATCCAGATGTATAAATAGAAGGTGAGCACAACATGAGCCGAACAGTATATGTGATCTCGGGGCCGGCTGGGGTAGGAAAATCGACAACATCGCAACAGCTTGTTCAGGCTTTAAGTAAAAGTGCATACATTTCGGGAGACGCAATCAGTCATATTCCAGTGAATGGACGAGGTGAACCATGGTTATGTAAAGTTGGTAGATCGACCCACCCTGATAGCCAGGGATCAATGGAGACCCACGGATGCACAGATGGGTGAGCGCAGTTTGGTTTTGTTGGAGGAATTTGAAGCGTGCTCAGATTTAAAAGAACAAAATAAACTCTATACGCAACACTTACAGCCGAGAATAAGTGTCTGAAATCGTTGAAGAGTTACGAAACAATCCGAGATTTATCTGGAAAGGAGATTACCTAAGTTGAAGCAACTCCCCCAAATATTTTCGTTCATTATAATTATTGTAGGAATCAGTATAGTCATACTTACTAAAACGATTGAACAGGTCATACCAAAATTGGGATATGCCGCGTTTCAGTCCGCAGGAGCAGGAAGTTACAGCCCGATTAACTATGAGATGAATTTGGATCTGAACTACTGGGTGGGAGGAATCTGCATCCTGGTGGGAGCAATTTACTTCATTCGTCACATCGCTTTCTTTCAACATTCGATTACCGAAATGAAAAAGAGAAACAAAGAGTTTGAGGATAAATATAAATAATATCAGGTAATCGTACGCTGAAGTTAATTATACTAATTTTCAGGTGGGTGATCGGAATGGAAGATCGAAGTCTCTTGGATTTTTATTTACGTATGAAGGAGACGGAAGCATATCAGTGGAATCTCTCGCCTGCAAGTTTGTATTTGGAATTGGAGACCAGAGATTTTTTAGCAAAATACTTTGACGTGTTCAGTGGCATGAATGCGCTTAACGTTGGCATTGGAGTATTGGGATGATTATATCGGTTACTTGTTGAATGGTGCGGGTTGTTTAACAAGTATTGATATTAACAAGGATATATGTGACATATTCAAATACCGACAAACAAAGGAAGGCCATCCTAATGCCTCTGCTGTTATATGTGAAGACTTTTTAACATGTGAATTACCTCAGGATCATTATGATCTGGTCACCATGATTGGTTCTGCTCTTCAAGAGACAGGCGCATACCGGAAAGGTTTGCAGAAAATATCAGAGGTGTTAAAACCGAATGCTCAATTCATGTATATGGATTCTGATAGATACCACAAAAAAGAAAATCTATTCGAACTATTGCCTGAATTGAAGTTTGAGTTAATACATATAGGAGAATATAATCGATTTTCAAATGTCAGTTTTTATTGCATGAAAATCAAAAAGGAGGAGGGTGTATGAATCGAACTCTCATGATTAGTGATATTCATGGTTGTATTGATGAGTTTAATCAATTGTTACTTAACGTAGACTACAATTCAAAATATGATCAGTTGATCCTGCTGGGAGATTACGTAGATCGAGGTGCTAATAGTAGAGAAGTCGTTGATAAGGTCATGGAATTAGTACAAGAACATCACGCCATCGCATTAAGAGGAAATCATGACCAAAGATTTGCTGATCTCATATATGAGGGGACCTCCTCTATTCAATCAAAGTTTATGGAACATGGAGGACTTCAAACGCTTGAAAGTTACTGTCGACTGAACGATCAAGATTCAAGTGAAGACTTAGAAACGGCAAGGAAAATTATAAAGTTGAATTATAGTCGTCATATTAATTTCTTGAGCAACCTACCTTTATTCTATGAGGATGAAAACCATATTTATGTTCATGCTGGATTGAATCCAGATTACAGTGAATGGAAGCAACAACCGGAGTATGATTTTATGTACATTAAAGATAAATTTATCCATAATGCATTCGAAGATCTACACAAAAAAGTTATCTTCGGACACACAAAAACAATAGACATTCATGGATCAGCAGCTGTTTGGTTTGCTGAAGACAAGATCGGCATTGATGGTGGATGTGCCTTTGGAATGCAGCTTAATTGTTTAGTTTATCAGAATGGGACTTACTTGGTAGAGCATGTGTAAAGTGTTGTGAACGGTCTCGCTTGAATGAATGATCGTTGGAATGAGTTTTAGTAGAAGCTGTAAAATATTTATAAATTCATACTTTAGCAAAGGAAGATATCATAATGGATAGAGGCAGAATTATATTTTTGAATGGTGTAACGAGTTCGGGGAAAACGTCTATAGTCGAGGCGATGCAATCTTACGATGATCCGTTTTTCTACGTAGTGGCGAATGATTTATTTGAAAATACGATCGGTGATAAACATCTGCAGACTGATTATTGGAAGTACCTAAGTGAAGCCATCATCATGATGTATCACACGGCTAAGGTATTCTCAGACCATGGCAAGCATGTGCTGATCGATGGGATCTTGGTGGAGAGACCGGAGCTTGCACCGCATTATGAACAAGTGAAAATAATTTTCGAAGGATACCCGCTGGAGATGGTGGAGCTATACTGTCCCCTTGATATCTGTCGTCAGCGTAACATTGAGCGGGGAGACCGCAGAGAAGACCAGTCTGAAGAGCAACATCGTATGATGGCGTCCGACATTCAGTACACATACTCGGTAGATACAAGTCTGCGTACGCCTGAAGAATGTGCCGAGATGATTATAAACAAGTTATTTAAAAGTGAATAGTATCTTCTATAGTATGAAACGAAGAGATAAGAAATGAAGCTGGGACGTCTAAAGTACGATGTTCCAGCTTCTTGACTATTTCAGTACGACAAGCAGAGAGGGCGAACAGAAATGCAAATTGCCAAACATAAAGAGCGCTCGAAAAAAGAAAGATTGCTTCTTCAATATATTACGTTGCGATGGGAAAAGGAAGTAAGAGGAGCCCCTTTTACGACTGCACGAAATGATATGGAGAAAGCCTTCCGTTTACCGGATACACTGTTCAGTTACGACACATCCTATGGTCTGCCTTACCACAGGCTGGTCATTTTGCAGAACAAGAGAGGTTTTGAGAAGATTCAAGATAAGAGCGTTATTCTGAAACCTACTGCAAAAAATTGCAAATTGGGATGTATTGTGATTGATAATAAGGAATTCGATACTACCGGATATGATGTAACCTTCACTTACTCCCCAGAATGTGGAAAACCTGTCCGATATGACAAACGATATCGCCCTTTAATAGAGCGAGCATTTGGATTGACTTCGAACGAATATGGAAGAGTGTTGTACAACGGAAGGCATATCTATCAGGATACCGGAGAATGGTACTACGAGTTAAATATATTGAATATGTTACTTACCGAGCAGAAAGACCCGAATGTGTTGATTGATCAGGAGCCGCTGAACGTATACAACCAGATTGAGATTTTATATTAATGTAATTTAGATACGAATGATTGATATAAAATGAGCGTTAGGAGTGGGACACATAATGATGAATCCTCAAGAGATTTTACCGTTAGTCAAACGTTTAGAAGCGAATCATATTGCATATTCACTGGGTGGAAGTGCGATGTTGTGTTTTCTTGGCTTGGTTGATTCCGTGAACGATTGGGATCTGATGGTCGATTGCTCAAAATTCAAATTTATAGAAGCGATTGCTGGATATGAGTGGATCGAGAAGGAAAGCGGCGACAAAACTTTTGCAAGTAAATATAGAATGGAAATTGGGCCGTTAAATGTGGATGTCATTGGCGGATTTGCTTTTGATGTAGATGGAAGACGACTGGAGTTACCTATATCGCCTATTCGAAATGTAAAATGGCACGGAATGCATGTTTCAAGTCCTGAAGTGTGGTACGTTGCTTATCAGATGATGGGTAGACATGAGAAAGCGGATTTGATTTTAGATTATTTGCAAACAAGCAATGAGTATGTGAATCAGGATCTGATTAAGAGCTTGTTAGCGAACGACATTTTAACGTATGGGATTAGAAAAGGATTGAACACACTGCTTGAGACTTAACTTCACGAACAGAGGTGTATCAAATGCTATATCATTTCAGTGAAGAATCTGATATTCATATCTTTATACCAAGAGCGAAGCAGAATCGGCCTGAGTTTCCGGCGGTTGTCTGGGCGATTGATGAGCAACATGAATTCAGTTATTACTTTCCGAGAGATTGTCCTCGCATTGTTATTCGAAGAACGAACGACATTAGTGATGAGCATCATGAGTTGTTTTTTAAACACTCAAATGCAGACCTCATTGTAACGGTTGAGAACGAGTGGTACTCCAGGATCATGCAACAAACGTTGTATCGGTATCATCTGGATGCAGCGTCGTTTAAACTTTTTGATGAAACCGCAGGGTACTATATTTCTGATCAGGTGGTTACACCAAGTTACATAGAGAAAATAGATCATCTGCTAGAGAGGCTTTTGGCCAGAGGGGTTGAGTTGCGATTCACGACAAATCTATATCCTCTGAGAGATGCTGTGTTACAGTCAGACTTCCAACAATTCGGAATACATCGTTTCAATCATGCTAAACCATTGTAGAGGGCGGGGAATAGCCAGCTGGGGGGATGACCATGCTTTCTGCCTATTGGAGGTATTTCTTATATGTAACTGAACATAAGTTGAACGTTTTCATTGAGTGCTGGCATGAAGGGTTATATTTACAAGGGATATTTCATGATTTAACGAAATTTTGTCCTCACGAATTTTTCCCTTATGCAATCAAGTTCTATTCGGACCGTAAAGATGAAGTCACAGAACTAAGGTGGAAGAAGGCATGGCTTCATCATCAGAATCATAATAAACATCATTGGGAGTATTGGATCGTGAACAGAAATACAAAAGAAGCTCTGCCTATGCCGCAAAAATATATTATAGAGATGGTATGTGACTGGAGAACTTTTACGAGAAAATGGGGTCGTAGAGTCAAAGATTCCAATCTGGCAGAACGTATGATGAACTCGGAAGATATTATTTTGCATCCAAAGACGAGAGAATCGCTTGAACAGTTGCTTACTAGAAAGGGCGAATCGTGATGATTCATCTTCTACAAAGAGAAGGGGGAAATTTGTTGTGAATAAAGAAATGGAACATTTGCTTCAAGCTTTTGAAGAATGGACGCTATTTGTCAAAACGTTGAGTCGTCTCGAAGAAAAGACCTGGAATTCCAGTCTAGAAAAAGGAAAGTGGACGATCAAATCCATCGTAAGCCATATGATGTTATGGGATCGATATTTTTACAAGGAAGCGATTGAGAAGATTGCCCTGAATCAGCAGATTACGTTGAAGCTTCTGGATTTTGATGAGTTTAATCGCAAAGCTGTGGAGTACGGGAACCGCACAGAGCCGTCCGAAATTGTCGACAAGGCGATCACTTACCGTCACAAAATTATGAATGATATTCGAGGGTTATCGGAGGAACAGCTTTATCAACGATATGTGGATCCAGAGAACAAAGATAATGTATTTTACATTCCCCAATACCTTAAAGATTTTATATGGCATGACCAGCATCATATGGAGCCGTTAAAACAATATCTGGCCGGGGAGGGATTGTTGTGAGTATTCATACGATTACATTGGCTCAGGAAAATCTGATTGGTTCATTCTCCAATGTGGTTACGCCGATTTTAAAGATCAAGTCAGGTGATTCCATACGTTTTCAGACGCTGGACGCAGGTTGGGGCACGGGAGTAAGTTATGCGAAACGGATCAAACCTTTTCCACGACAAGGTGAAAAAGATGGAGGGCACGCCTTAATCGGCCCAATCTATATTGAAGAGGCGAAGCAGGGAAAGACACTCGAGATCATTTTCAATGAGATTATACCAGGCAGTTACGGGTTTACTTCCGCGGGTGGATATCCCAACTGGCAGAATCAGAAATTGCATCTAACAGAGGTCGAAGAACTGTCTCTAAATTGGACACTTGATCGACATGCGATGAGTGGCTCTTGTGAGGTACGGGACAAGTCATACAGCGTATCCTTAAATCCATTCATGGGTGTCGTGGGCATGCCGCCAGAATCAGGAGGGATTCATACGACATGGCCGCCGCGATATTGTGGAGGGAACATCGACTGCAAGGAACTAGTACAGGGAAGTAAGTTATATCTGCCTGTTCCTGTAGATGGGGGTTATCTGGCGATTGGTGATGGTCATGCACGGCAAGGGGATGGGGAAGTCAGCTGTCAGGCGATTGAATGTGCCATGGAGCTTGTAGATATCACAGTGAATGTCACAGATGATATAAAGCTGACCAATCCACGTGCGCATACGCCTTCTGGATGGATTACCTTTGGTTTTGATGAGGACTTGAATGAAGCAACGGTTCAAGCGTTGGATGGCATGTTGGGCCTGATGGGCGAGTTATATGGCCTGGAGCGGGTAGAAGCGATTGCGCTGGGAAGCGCAGTGATTGATCTGCGTATCACGCAAATTGTGAATGGTGTGAAAGGCGTGCATGCCTTTTTGCCCCACGATGCTTTTATAAGTGATTCAAACTAGCGGCAACTCTGAAAAATTTGCATTCTGCTAAACCAGATTATATGAAGCCCTCTACGATGTCATTTAGTCTGATGTTAGAGGGTTTTGAAGATTTATCCCCTTTAAGTGTTATGTTTTCCTGAAATTGTGCGGAATGAAATAGTGGTGATCAAAATATTCTAAATAATAACAGAATATGTATTGACCCAAAGCTTTTCATGATACTATAATGAAATGGGTTTCATGAAATCCGTTTCATTATCTCCTGACAACTTAGTAAGCGCTTTCTGTTGCAGGGGGAAGGCAGGTTTTCAAGTTCCCATCCGTGACAGCCTTGTGATGAGTTAAGTCATTCGAGGAAGTCATCCAAGCATGCTGCAAGCTTGATTCATCTTTATCTAACTTTGAGGGGGAGCGTGTGAAAGATGAAGTTTGTGAGAAAGAAGAGGTTCAGCCTGTTGGTGATATTCACCTTACTGGTAACCATTATTGCTGGTTGCAGTGGTGGAGGTACACCATCTGACACGGCGACTCAGCCACCAGCGGATAAAAACAAAGAAGCGGCAGTCGAACCTGTAGAGGAAAAACAGGAGCCTAAGGTAGATTTGAACGGCAGAGCAATCCGTATATCGAACTGGTGGGATGCATCTCCCAAAGGAGATTCGGAGGCAGATGAACGCGCTCGTGAACGTATCAAAAATGTAGAAGAGAAATACAACGTTAAAATTTCCTATTTGAATACAGATTACGGAGCAACGTCCGAGAAAATTTCTTCATCCGTGATGGCAAATGAACCTTTTGCAGAGATTGTACGTGTGCCTGACGGCAATATTTGGGGTCTCATGCAGGGGGGATTCCTCACACCATTGGATGATTATCTGAAGGATACACAGATCAAGCCCGATGTCATCGATTCGATGCGATTCGGCAGTGATAAAGTATACGGGCTGACGGGTTGGTATACCCCGAATGACAGCGGAATGTTTTACAACAAACGAATATTCAAGGAAGCTGGTTTGAAAGACCCGCAGCAATTGCTGGAGGAGGATAACTGGAACTGGGATACGATGCTGGATGCGGCCAAGAAGCTAACCGTGGATAAAAACGGTGACGGCAAGATGGATCAGTATGGCCTGTCGGGCGCGTATTACGTACTTCATGAAATGCTGATTGGAAGTAACGGCGGCAAGATGTATGACGAGGCAACGCAGAAGGCAGCGTTTGATTCACCCGAATCTTTGGAAGCGCTTAACTTTTTGTATAGTCTGTACAACGACCACAAAGTTGTGAAGGTTAACGCCGGTAATGATTGGGAAGATCCATCCAAGTTTTTCTCAGAAGGCAGCATTGCGATGTACCCTGGCGGATTATGGGAAGTAGAAGGTCGTATTCTGGATAAGTTAAAAGACGACTGGGGTTATGTTTACATGCCTAAAGGTCCAAAAGCAAAAACGTATCTGGATACAGTCAACAGTACAGAAAGTTTTGTTATTCCCAAGGGTGTGAAGGATGCCGATATCATCGTGAAAATTTGGGAAGAGCTTCAGGACTTTGACAACTGGCAGGATAATCACCGTCTGTGGTTAGAAAACATTTTGCCTGACGAAGCTTCAATTGCTAACGCGATGAATGACAATGGTCAGGTTGAACGTGTATACGGTGCTCGTGCTGGAGGATTAGGTGTTAAGGAAGCTCTCGGCAGTGTAACCGAAAAGTTTGTGAAAGGTGAAGTGACTCCATCTACAGGTGTTGCTCAGGTCATCGGACCTGCACAGGCAGGAATTCAGAAAGTACTGAAGGGCGAAAAAAGCAAGTGAAGTAAAATCATTTACTTAAGGGAGGCAACCCATGTTGAAAAAATTGATTTCTAACCAAATCATGTTCATCGTTTTGTTTGCCGCTTTGATTATGCTTTTGTCTGCATGTAGTGGTTCTAATGACAAACCAGCCGAACCTGTTGCGACTAAACCAGCTGAGACGGAGACGAACACCACACCTGCCAAGGAAGAAGAGAAGGAAGAGGCTGTGCCAGCTCCTGATTTGAACGGACGGGTCATTCGCATATCTCACTGGTGGGACGCCACTCCCAAAGGGGATTCAGAGTCAGATGAACTGGCACGTGAGCGGATCAAAATGGTGGAAGAAAAGTATAACGTGAAAATAAAGTATTTGAACACCGAATACTGGTCTACTTCTGAAAAACTGTCTTCCTCCGTGCTTGCGAACGAACCTTTTGCGGAAATTGTCCGTATTCCAGATGGTTTCATCTGGGGACTAATGCAGGGCGGATTCCTGACCCCGCTGGATGATTATCTCAAAGACACTCGAGTAGAGAAGGATGTTGTGGACTCGATGCGCTTTGGTGGAGACAAGGTGTATGGTCTCGAAAGCTGGTATTCACCGAATGACAGCGGCTTGTTCTATAACAAACGGATTTTCAAGGAAGCGGGATTGAAAGACCCACAGCAGTTAATGGATGAGGATAACTGGAACTGGAATACGATGCTGGATGCAGCCAAAAAGCTAACCGTTGATCGCAATGGCGACGGTAAAATGGATCAATACGGTCTCGCTGGAGCACATTATGTGCTTTCAGAAATGCTAATTGCGAGCAACGGCGGCAAATTATACGATGAGCAGTCAGGCAAAGTGACGTTTAATTCTCCCGAAGCTATGGAAGCGCTTAACTTCCTGCATAGCCTGTACACCGAGCATAAAGTGATCAAAGCCAACGGGGGCAACGACTGGGAAGATCCAGCCAAATATTTCGGAGAAGGCACGATTGCAATGTATCCCGGTGGACTCTGGGAGGTTGAAGGCCGGATTGTAGATAAGCTGAAGGATGAGTGGGGATATGTTTATATGCCGAAGGGTCCTAAAGCGAAGTCTTATTATGAACCATTCGGTCAGACGGCAGCTTATGTTATTCCGAAAGGTGTAAAGGATGCAGATGTGATCGTCAAGATCTGGGAAGATCTGCAAGACTTTGATAACTGGCAGGATAACCGCAGACTGTCTCTTGAAAATATTTTACCGGATGAAACTTCAATCGCGAATGCGATGAATGATGATGGTAAGGTACAACGCTTGTTTGGCGGACGCTTTGGCGGTCTGGGCATCAAAGAGCAATTGGACAGCGTAACCGAGAAATTTGTTAAAGGTGAAATTACACCTTCCACAGGTATTGCACAAGTTATTGCACCAGCTCAAGCTGCAGCGAAAAAAGTATTAAGCGGAGAGCAAGACAAGAAAAAATAATGGATATAAGTTGACGGCCTCATTGCTGTTCTCGGTTAGCCGGGAAACAAATTTGTGGGCCGTCCATCTCATTACGTTTACCAGAGTCAGTTAAAGGAGGGGCATTGGGTGAAATTCACATTATCCCGAGTGACGATTGTTGTCGTCATGGTAATGCTCGTCGTGGTGTATGCGATATTCAGTTCCGGTGCAAGCGGTAGTTCGAAAACCGGAAATCGAACATCAGATCCGAGCCGTGTGATGCCGATATCGGAGTCTGCTGCGGAGGGTAGCTATGATTATTATCTGCAGCAATACCAGAACGAGAAGCGGCCTTCCAGTGAAATTGTCATTCAGGGAGCAGATTACACAGCTGCTGAAGGAATGAAACCGGAGATGATCACGGAACTCGGCGGCGAAACGGGCAAGTTTATACGAACTGAGGAAAGTGGTTCCGTGCAATGGGATGTAGATGTTCCGGAATCCGGCATGTATCACATGACGTTGCGCTATTACCCGATTCAAGGAAAGAGCTCTGCCATCGAACGTGAGTTATGGATTGATGGAGAGATCCCTTTCAACAGTGCACGCAACATGAGCTTTCATCGGGTTTGGGTCAATGAAAAATCCGAAATTGAGCAGGACAACAGAGGCAATGACCTGCGTCCGCGTCAGATCGAAGCACCGATGTGGCAGGAGTCCATCCTGAGAGATAAAGAAGGCTATTATGAAGAGCCGTACCAGTTTTATTTTTCAGCAGGGAAACACTCCATAAAGCTTGTATCGACCCGGGAACCTATGGTTATTGATTCGATCAAGCTGCATCATTACGAAGAACCGCCTTCCTATGCTGAACTGAAGCAGGAGTACGAATCGAAGGGATACGCGGAAACCAGCGGGCACTTGATCAAAGTTCAAGGGGAGCAGGCCGCATACAAATCATCACCGACATTGTATCCGATTACAGATCGATCCAGCACATCAACAGAACCGTATGATGTTTCTAAAATCAGAATGAACACCATTGGTGGAAACAACTGGCGAGTACCGGGGCAATGGATTGCATGGGAAATGGATGTACCGGAGGATGGCTTATATAAAATTGCGATCAAAGGCAGACAGGAATTGCTGAGAGGCATTTACTCCACGCGCTCGCTGCAGATTGATAACCAAACGCCATTCAAAGAGATGATGCAGGTTCCATTCTTCTATGATTCGGATTGGCAGATGCATGTGCTTGGTAACGAAGAAGAGCCGTATTTATTTTATTTAACCAAAGGAAAACATGATTTGCGGCTTGAGGTCAGTCTTGGAGCCATTGCGCCTTTGATCCGTCAGGTTGAAGCCAGTGTGCTTGAGATCAATGCGATGTATCGAAAAATTCTGATGATCACAGGCAATGTGCCTGACCCGTATCGCGATTATCAATTAGAGAAGCAAATTCCAGATATGGTGGATGTTTTTCATAAGCAAAGTGACATTTTGAATGCGGTCTCTGAAGAACTAATTCGTCTAACAGGAGAAAAGAGTGATAAAACCGCGATTTTGAATAAAACAGCTTATCAACTGGCTGATCTTGCCGACAAACCGGAAACGGTTCAGAAGCGATTGTCTCAATTCAAAATTAACGTCGGAAGTGTCGGTTCTTGGCTGCTGGAAGTACGGGAGCAACCGCTGGAAATTGACTATCTGCTCTTAGCTTCTCCTAATGAGAAGTTGCCAAAAGCAAATGATTCGGCCTTCCGCAAAGCAGGGCATGAGGTTTCGTCTTTCTTCCATTCTTTCTTCGAAGATTACGACACCATCGGTAGCACAGCGGATGAAGATAAATCCGTTACCGTCTGGATTGGTACAGGCCGCGACCAGGCGCAGGTATTAAAAGCGATGATTGATGATACGTTTACGCCGCTGACAGGCATTAGCGTCAATCTCAAGCTGGTCAATGCCGACGTGTTGCTTCGTGCGTCGCTTGCAGGAGAAGGGCCGGATGTGGCGATGCAAGTAGGCAATGATGTGCCGGTTAACTTCGGGATGCGGCATGCGGCAGAGGATCTGTCGACGTATCCGGGGTATCACGAGTTGATTAAACAGTTCAGGGCCAGTGCCATGGTTCCTTATCAATTTGAGGATCAAGTATTTGCGCTGCCGGAACAGCAAATCTTCAACATGTTATTTTACCGGAAAGATATATTGGAACAGCTTGATTTGGAGCCGCCGCAGACGTGGGAGGATGTGTATGCCATGATCCCGGTGCTGCAGAAGCACAACATGGAAATGGCACTGCCGCTTGCTCAAACTACGGGTGTACCGGTACTCGAAGTGAACCGGGCCTATGCGATGCTGCTCTATCAAATGGGCGGTTCATTCTATCTAGACCATGGTGCGAAAAGTGGTATGGATACGGAAACGGGACTGGAAGCATTCAAAGAATGGACGGATTTTTATACCAGCTATAAGCTTCCACTAACGTTTGATTTCCCGATGCGTTTTAGAACAGGTGAAATGCCAGTGGGCATTATGGATTACACTTTCTACAACTATTTGTCTGTATCTGCGCCAGAGATTAAAGGACTATGGGAGTTCATTCCGGTTCCAGGAATCAAGCAGAAGGACGGAAGCATCAAACGGGATGTGGCTAGTGGTGGCACGGCGACAGTCATGCTGAAACAATCCAAACATAAGGATGCCGCATGGGAATTCATGAAATGGTGGGTTAGTAAGGATGCGCAGGTTCGATTCGGACGGGAAATGGAAGGTCTGATGGGAGCTGCGGCGCGATATCCGACAGCCAACATCGAAGCATTACAGGAGTTGCCTTGGCCAATCCGCGATTACCGCAGTTTGGAAGAACAGTGGGAGTGGGTGCAGGGTGTTCCGGAGGTTCCTGGAGGTTACTTTACAGGTCGCCATCTGGACAATGCCTTGCGTGAGGTCGTGAATAACGGTACCAATTCCACGGATGCCATCTACGATTATGTGCAGGAAATTAACTACGAAATTCAGCAGAAACGAAAAGAGTTTAAATTGGACGGAATGCGCTAGGGAGGGACTCTTTTGCAAAAGACAGAAATGGTGAACAAAACCGGTTCTCAGCCCAAGCGCACGCCTGCCGGCATGCCGGGGAAATGGGAACTCTTTGTCAGAGATATGAAGCGGGATAAACATCTTTATGTTCTATTATCTCCGTATATGTTGTTGTTTTTACTATTTACAGTGTTTCCCGTCATCATATCCATTTTCTTCAGCTTTACCAACTTCAATATGCTGGAGTTTCCGCAATGGGTCGGCTGGGAGAATTACTCCAAGCTGCTTTGGAATGATGATGTGTTCTTGATCGGTCTCAAAAATACAATTATTTTCTCGGTGGTCACCGGCCCAATCAGTTACATCGCTTGTTTTGTATTCGCATGGCTGATCAATGAGTTGAATCCCAAGGTGAGAGCCTTTATGACCCTGATCTTTTTTGCACCTTCAATTTCGGGAAATGTGTTCTTTATTTGGCAAATTATTTTCTCGGGAGATTCGTACGGCATTATGAATGGTTTCTTGATGAAAACAGGCATTCTTTATGAGCCGATCCTGTGGCTACAAGATCCGAAATATATGCTGGCAATCATCATGCTTGTGCAGCTGTGGCTCAGCTTGGGAACCAGTTTCCTCGCGTTCATTGCCGGTTTGCAAACCGTGGATCGTACGCTGTATGAAGCAGGAGCAATCGATGGGGTACAAAATCGCTGGCAGGAACTATGGTACATTACGCTGCCTTCGATGCGGCCTCAGCTGATGTTTGGTGCGGTCATTCAGATTACAGCATCTTTGGCGGTTGCCGAAGTCGCTACGGCGCTGGCCGGTTTCCCAAGTGTGCAGTATGGTGCGCATACGATCGTCACTCACTTGATGGATTATGGAACGATCCGCTTCGAAATGGGTTATGCGTCTGCCATTGCAACGGTGTTGTTCGGTCTGATGCTGGGTTCCAACCTCCTTGTACAAAAGCTTCTGAAGAGAGTGGGGGAATAGCAGATGAAAATAGCCCTGCGTATGAAACGAAAAATTAACCGATCCTGGCAGGTCGACATCCTGCTGTTCCTGCTACTTGGCGGATTTGGCGCATTTATGGCGGTTCCGCTCATCTATGTCATCAATAATGCGTTTAAACCGCTGGATGAGCTGTTCATTTTCCCGCCAACCCTGTTTGTTCGCAATCCGACGTTCGAAAATTTCTCGGATTTGTTTCAGGTGATGAAAAATTCATGGGTTCCCTTTTCCAGATACATTTTTAATACCGTGTTTATTACCGCGGCGGGTACGTTCGGTCATATCATTCTGGCCTCGGCGGCGGCATATCCGCTGGCGAAACATAAATTTCGCGGACACAAGGTGCTGTTTACAGTCATCGTATTGTCGCTGATGTTCTCGCCGCATGTCACAGCGATCCCGAACTACATGATCATGTCGACCCTGGGGTGGCTCGACTCATATCAAGCGATTATTATCCCGGCCTTTGCTTATCCACTCGGCTTGTATCTGATGAAGCAGTTTATGGAGCAGATCCCGGATGCATTGCTTGAGGCGGCGAAAATGGATGGTGCGAGCGAATACCGGATTTTCTTCCAGGTCGTTATGCCACTCGTTAAACCGGCTTGGTTAACGCTGTTGATCCTGATGATGCAGATGTTATGGGGAACGGATGGCGGCAGCTTCATCTACAGTGAGCAACTCAAAACGATGCACTATGCCATGGGACAGATTGTGCAAGGAGGAATTGCCCGGGCAGGGGTAGGAGCTGCAGTAGCGGTCATCATGATGACGGTGCCGATCGTGACGTTTGTATTGTCGCAGAGCAATGTCATTCAAACGATGGCTTCATCCGGCATGAAGGATTAAGGGAGAGGGTGTTACAGATGAGATTGAAATCATGGCTAATCGTTCTGGCAGCTTCCCTGCTGATTGCCGGACTAGGACATAACCAGGCTCATGCGGCACCGTATGAGGGATATACCTACAACTATTGGGGAGATTCGGTGAAGTCACCGATTGCGTTTCTTCCCTCCAGAGTAATCACAGGGGATGAGGCCGGAACAGGAGCATGGCAGTCTCCGCTGGATATATATGCTGCGAAAGATGGCTTGCTCTATATTCTGGATTCAGGCAATGGACGGATCGTTGTCTTAAACGAGAAATGGGAAGCGGTTCGGGTCATTCAAGATTTTAAACATGACGGTAAAAAGGACAGTTTTAACAATCCTGAGGGGATCTTCGTGACGGAAGCAGGTCAGATCTACGTTGCGGATACCGAAAACAGACGGATCGTAGAGTTGAATCAAGATGGTACTTTTGTGCGTGCCATCGGTGCACCAGAGTCGGATGTGCTTAGTGATAACTTTGAATACTTTCCTCGCAAGGTTATCGTGGACAAAGCTGGACGGATCTATGTGGTTGGCCGTGGTGTCTTCGAAGGACTGATCGAGTTTGACAGTGACGGACGTTTCACAGGATTTATGGGTACCAATCGTGTGCAATTTGATCCGGTCGACCTGTTCTGGAAAACCGTATCTACCAAGGAACAACGTGAGAAAATGGTTCGGTTTATCCCGCTGGAGTTCAACAACGCGGACATCGATGATGGCGGTTTTATCTACACCACAACAGCGGACAAAAACTCGCTTTCTTCCGTCAAAAGATTGAATCCGTCCGGTATTGACGTACTTCGGGTCAACGGTGAATTTGCACCGGTCGGAGACTTGACCTTCAATCGCTCTTCCTTCGTGGATATCAAGGTGTCCAGTAACGGTGTCTATCGTGCGCTGGATTCAACAAGAGGACGGGTGTTCACGTATAACGAGGACGGTAATCTGCTCTATGTCATAGGTCAGCTTGGCAACCAGATCGGTACATTTAAAAATCCGGTCGCCATCGAAAGCTATGGGGACGCCATCTACGTACTGGATCGAGATCTCGGTCGGATTACGGAGTTCAAGGCAACAACGTTTGGAAGCCTGGTTAATGAAGCAAACCGCTTGTACAGTTCAGGCAAACATACGGAAGCGGCAAAATTGTGGCAAGAGGTACTGCGTCTTGATGCCAACTACGAGATGGCCTATATCGGGATCGGTAAATCAATGCTTCGAGAAGGAAAATACAAAGATGCAATGACCTACCTGAAGCTGGGAAACGATCGCGAATACTATTCCAAAGCTTTAGCGAAGTATCGGAGAGAATACATGCGTGAATATTTCGGGATGTACATGACTGTAGCAATTGCATTGTTAATCAGCGTCATCGTCTGGCGCCGGATCGTCAGAACAAGGAATGAGAGGGGGGTCAGAGATGTCGCTAATTAAGGAACTCAAATACTCTCTGCATGTTGCGGTACGCCCTTTTGACGGATACTGGGATTTGAAATATGAAAACAAAGGCAGATTGCGCGTTGCATTGCTCGTGCTTCTGGCTGTCACGGTAACGATGATCTTGAAGCGACAGTTTGCCGGGTATGTTGTCAATGATAACTATCCACTTTCACTTAACAGTATTAACGAGTTCAAGTACATCGTGCTTCCTTTTCTGCTCTGGTGTATTTCCAATTGGTCGCTGACCACGCTGATGGACGGGGAAGGCAAGTTCAAAGACATCTTGATTGCCACAGGATATGCGATGCTTCCGCTTATTCTGGTCAACATTCCTAATATTTTGCTGAGTAATGTGATCACGCTGCGTGAATCTTCTTTTTATTACTTGCTTGATTCGTTCGGTGTCATCTGGTTTGTGTGGCTGCTTTTTATCGGAACCAAGACGGTACATCAGTATTCAGTCATGAAAACAATGATGACGATGTTGCTTACGCTGGTTGTGATGGGTGTTGTAATCTTTCTGGGCTTGCTTTTCTTTAGCCTGATCCAGCAAATTATCAGTTTTGGTTATACCCTCTTTCAGGAGATTACACTGCGCGAATAGGAGAAGAAAGGAGGTGCCTGATATGAGAAAAAAGCGTACTGCGTTTGCAGCGGTCATTCTCATTGCAAGCTTGTTCATGTCTCAAAATGTCAACTATGCGGAGTCCGTATCGGAACGTGTGGTAACCACATCCGGAGATTCACAAGAGGCGGATCAGAGCAAGGCTGCTGAGTCGTCTGCAACACAACAAACTTCAACGGATCAAAAATCTACGGCGGCGGATCCTGAACGTGAGGGAAAAGAGCAATCCGCTGCGACCAGCTCTGAACCGAAGGCAGCATCTGCAAATCAAAAGAATAACAAAGCG
Source organism: Paenibacillus amylolyticus (assembly GCF_003719335.1). Taxonomy (GTDB): domain Bacteria; phylum Bacillota; class Bacilli; order Paenibacillales; family Paenibacillaceae; genus Paenibacillus; species Paenibacillus amylolyticus_D. The sequence goes on along the minus strand of NZ_RIAS01000018.1, from coordinate 102,019 downwards.
GCGGCTGCTCCTGAGGGGATGGAAGCTGTTGCAGAAAAGGATGGCTTGATTCTATATCTGAAGCCGGAAACCACAGAGATTGCGGTCAAGGATCAGAAGAATGGTGCGATGTGGTTTTCTAACCCGCAGGATCGTGATCAGGATAGCATTGCGACGGGTTATAACAAGTCCCAGCTGAATGTGCAATTTGAATTGACGTATTACGATAATACGGGCAATGCGCTCAAATACGATAATTTTACGCACAGTGTAGAGAGTGGTCAGTTTGAAGTTGAAAAAGTAAAGGACGGTCTCAACGTTGTATACACGCTGGGTGAAGTCAAAAGTGATATTGAAGCCATCCCTAAATATATTAGCGAGGAACGCTTTAACACGTTAATTCTCGGGAAACTGGAAGAAAAAGACCAGAAAGAAATTGAGAAGCGCTTTAAGTATGATGCGCAGAACAAACGTTATGAAAGACGGGATTCATCTCTAAAAGGCGTAGGTTTGTCCAAAGTAACCCGAATTTTCGAATCCATCGGCTATGATGAGGCACAGATCGCCATAGACAAAGCGGCCTACGGTGAAGAGGAAAACGGGAACGCAAGTGTCGTTGTGCCTGTCCACTATCGGCTGGAGCAAGGACGTCTGCGTGTATCCATCCCGGAGAACGGTATCCAATACCCGGATACGATGAAAATTCAATCGTTGTCCCTGTTGCCGTTTTTCGGAGCGAGCGGTCCAAAAGATAAAGGATACAGTCTGGTGCCGGACGGATCGGGATCTCTGATTTATTTTAATAATAAAAAAACGTCTGTGTCCCCATATAGTACAGCTCTGTATGGAAGTGATCATGCTGTAAACCAACTCTCCCAGATTCAGAAGGAACAGAAGGCGAGAATGCCGGTGTTTGGCATGAGTTACGGAGACAAAGGATACCTTGCGGTCATTGATAAGGGTGACGCGGTTGCGTCTGTTGAAGCGGATGTCAGCGGCAGGTTGAACCAGTACAACACGGTGCATTCCAGTTTTTCGCTCAGCAGTATGGAAGAGGTTACCCTGACTAATGGCTGGCGTTCGAGCACAGTCAAACGGTTTCAAGCACAGCCTTTTCATAATGAAATGGCCGTTGTGTATGAATTCCTGGATGCAGATGATGCGAGCTATTCAGGTATGGCCTCGACTTATCGGGATTATCTGACGGAGCAAAAGAAACTCACCCGTTTAGGTGATGATACAGAAATGCCATTTTACGTGGAACTGATCGGCGGCATTCCGAAGAAAAAGTTTTTCCTCGGCATCCCTTACAATGCTTACGAGTCGCTTACCACGTTTGAAGAGGCACAGGATATTTTAAAAGAGATGCAAAGCCTTGGTGTGGAGGACATCCAGCTTCGGTACTCGGGGTGGTTTGGCGGAGGTATCCACCATGATATACCGAAGTCGATCGATGTTGATAAAAAGCTTGGTGGAGCTAAAGGTTTGCAAAGCCTGCAAGCTTATATACAAGAGAATGGCTTTGGATTATACCCGGACGTATCCTTCCTGGAGGCATTCCCAGAAGCGAAGGGATTCAAAAAAACGTATGCTTCACGCCAAATTACGGGTAAACTTGCGCAGTTGTTCCCGTACTATATCTCCTCCTTTACACGGGATGATGAAGCATCTCCGGGCTATGTCCTGAGTCCGGAATCGGTGCCGGGCATTGTGAGTGGATTTTTACAAGATTATAAAGAGACTGGACTTACAGGTCTGTCGCTTCGAGACTTAGGCGACCAGCTGAATTCCGATTTCAACCGCGCTAATGTGATCAATCGCGAGCAGGCCAAAGAGGTTGTGATGAAGCAGCTTGATCAGGTGCGCAGTTCCGATGCATCGCTTCTTGTAGAGGGCGGCAATAGTTATGCAAGCCCCTATGCCAGACATATCGTGGATGCACCTGTGAGCAACAGCGGGTTTAACATCACCGATGAAGCGGTTCCCTTTTTCCAACTGGTCTATCACGGCTTCGTGCAATATACAGGGCAGGCCTGGAATATGGCGGATGATCAGGATTCCCATGTACAGATGCTGCGGGCGATCGAAACCGGATCGGCGCCATATTACACGTGGTTCTACGCAGATCCATCTGCGATCAAACTGACGAGTTTTGACGCGTTATATTCAGCCGATTATCGGCGCTGGATTCAGGAATCAGCAGAGCGATACAAGGAACTGAAGAACGTGCTCCAAGATGTACAGAATCAAACGATTGTTAAACATGAGAAGCTGAGTAAGGGTGTGTATCAAACGACTTACGAAAAAGGTAAAACGGTCATTGTGAATTACAACGATGCTGCTGTGGAGTGGAATGGCACACGTGTGGCAGCGAAGAGCTACTGGGTAGGAGGTGACATGCCGGAATGAAACTTAAGAAATTATCCCTAGAGCAAAAAAACAGATATTACGGTTTGTATTTCATCCTGCCTTGGTTCATCGGTTTCCTGCTGCTTTTCATGGTGCCGCTGATCTCTTCGTTCCGATACAGTCTGAGCAATCTGCAGGTGTCCAATGAAGGATTTACGCTGGAGTTTATTGGGTTGGCCAATTTCCGTGAGGCGTTATTCTCTCATGAATCCTATGTCAGGATGTTGACGGAATCTGTAATCAATATTGTCGTCAATACACCGTTAATTATTATTTTCAGCCTGTTTTTTGCGGTGATTCTGAATCAGAAGTTTCATGGAAGGGTGCTGGCAAGAGCGATTTTTTTCCTTCCGGTTATTCTGGCTTCGGGTATTATTGCGAGTATCGAAAACGGGGATTTGATGCAATCCGTTGTGCGCAGTGCCAACGACATGACGGGCGGTGGACTGTCTGTGATGAAAAATCTGGATCTGACGATAATGCTCCTTGAATCAGGTATGAGTCCGATTCTGGTTGAATATTTGACAGGTGCGGTTAGCCGGATTTACGAGATTGTCAGTCAATCAGGCGTTCAGATTTTGATTTTCCTTGCGGGTTTGCAGTCGATTTCTCCATCGCTGTATGAGGCAGCCAAAATCGAAGGATCTACAGGTTACGAAGCCTTTTGGAAAATTACGTTCCCGATGCTGAGCCCATTGATTCTGACGAATCTGGTGTATACCATCGTGGACAGCTTCATCAGTGATCAGACGAGTCGGCTTGTGGTGGACACGGCCTTCAAAAGCTTTAACTTCGGGCTCAGTGCGGCGATGTCATGGATGTATTTTGCCGTGATTGCACTAATCCTGTGGGTAACGACCGCCCTGGTATCCCGCAAGGTCTTTTATCAAAACTAGTAATTCTGAAGGAGGCCTGACATGAAGACAGAAACCGCAGCAGGGCAACCGCCAGCGAAAAAGGAATGGATGCATCGCCTGGGATCCACGGCCTACTGGTTTGAAGCGATCAAGAAGTGGGCGTGGATTCTGGTTCGGTTTGTCTTGATCTTTGGCATTTCATTTGTCATTCTTTACCCGATTTTATTGAAAATATCGATATCCTTTAAAAGCATGTCCGATCTGTATGACCCAACGGTGATCTGGATTCCGCGTACGTTTACGCTCGAAAACTTTAAACTGGTCTTCACGGCGATGAACTATCCCAGCGTGCTGATGAACACCTTATGGTTATCCTCTGCGGTTATGCTTCTCCAGACGATAACCTGTGTGCTAGCCGGCTACGGGTTTGCAAGAATCAAGTTCAGAGGTAGCGGTTTGTTGTTTGCTGCCGTAATTTTTACCATCTTGGTGCCTTCACAGACGATCATGATTCCGCTCTATCTAAATTTTAAGAACTTTGATGTGATGGGCTTAATCGAGCTGTTTCGTGGCAGTCCTGCTAATCTCATCAACACATACTGGCCATTTCTGATTTCCGCAGCACTCGGCATGGGTGTGAAAACAGGTCTGTACGTCTACATTTTTCGCCAGTTCTTCAGAGGTATCCCACGTGAGATTGAAGAGGCAGCCTACGTGGACGGTGCTGGATATTTCAAAACGTTTGGACGTATTATTTTGCCTAACGCGATACCTTCAATGGTTACGGTTATGCTGTTCTCGTTTGTATGGCAGTGGAATGATTCTTTCTTCACCAATATGTATTTAAATGAACCTAAAGTCATGTCCTCGATGATGTCGTCCTCGGGCTTTACCATTGCGACGTATCTGACGGGCGGAGGTCAGGCCGCGGCATCTTATACACAAGATCCGTTTTTCATGTCCATGATGATGAATACGAGTGTACTGATGGCCATTTTGCCGCTGATTATCATTTATCTGTTCGTTCAGCGTCATTTCGTGGAGAGTGTGGAACGTTCCGGTCTTGTAGGATAACAGGATTGGAGCAGTGAACTGAAGGGGAATATGTCCTTCATAACTTGAGAAGGACACTGAATTTGGAAGCTTATAAGAGGCTGCCTACGTAGATGGCAGTCTCTAACCCATAGCTATTTTAACGGCTTATCGGCAGAGGAGGATTAGGAATGCAAAGAGATAACCCACAAGCAATAGATAGGCTGGATGCACAAGTCACGATTGATGGAAATAAATGTTATCAGAGCATAGACAATTTTGGCGCGTCGGATGCGTGGTCGATGGAACCGCTAGGGAAGTATTGGAGTGAGGAAAATAAAGCAAAGATTGCCGATCTGTTATTTTCCAGGGAGCGAGGAATCGGGTTGTCCGCGTGGCGTTTTAACATAGGCGCAGGTTCAACAGAAACCGATCAGGATCGAATACCCGACCCCTGGAGAAGAGCCGAAGCTTTCAAAATATCAGAGGAGCACGAGTATGACTGGAGTAAACAGTCTGGCCAACAGTGGTTCCTTCAAGCCGCGCGTGAGCGGGGAGTTGGGACACTAATCGCTTTTGTAAATAGCCCACCGGTATGGATGACCAAAAATGGGCATGCCCAGCCTGATCTTGAAGTGGGTTCGACGAATCTGAAACCAGGTTATAATGGAAAGTTCGCGTCTTATCTGATTGATGTTTTATCCTATTTCAAGGGAAAAGGACTCGCTTTTGACTATATTAGCCCGATCAACGAGCCGACTTGGGATTGGAATCAGTCTTGGCAGGAGGGGAACCGTTACAATAATGATGATCTGAAACAAGTAATTCTGGAATTATACCGCCAGTTACAGCATACCGGTCTACAGACACGGATCAGTGCACCGGATGGCGTGGAAATTACGTCGCTCTTGGACGATGAGTACTATCGCCAGTTTGCGGGAAGTGGCACGTATTCCAGCGGCGCTAACAAGCTGGGCACAGGGAAGTATAGGGAATACATAAAGGATATGATTGGTGATCCTGAGGTGAAAGAAGCGATAGGGAATAAAATGGCTTCCCATTCATACTGGTCCGACTACAGTAATCCCGGAGACGATCGGTTAGTCAGATTGAGGCAATTGCTGCACACCAACATGAAGCATTACGATGAAGAGAGCAAGTACTGGGTGACGGAATATTGCATTCTGGGGGATTATGGTCCCGGACGTGATTTAGGGATCGAGCCTGCGCTTCATGTGGCAAGAACGATTCATTTTGATCTGGTAGAAGCGAATGCGGCAGCATGGCAATGGTGGACAGCGGTTTCCAAAGTAGATTACAAAGATGGATTAATCTATACGGATTTTAATGAAACCGGCGATGAGCAAAATATTCTTACTTCGAAAATGCTGTGGGTACTCGGTAACTATAGCCGATTTATTCGGCCTGGTGCGAAGCGAATCGACTTGACCGGACTTGGTGAGGAAGCCGACAGCGGTTTGTTAGGTTCTGCCTATGTCCATGAGGGAGAGCAAACCGTGACAGCTGTTTTTGTGAATCATGGTGAACAGGACAAATGCATTCAACTACACCTCCATGAGCTGGGATTAAATGAACGAATTACCACAATGCAGTCTTACGTAACCAATGCGGAATTGGATCTGGTTTGTCAGGAGAGAGTACCCGAAGCGGAAGAAGAGCAGACTTTTATCGTAAACATTCCAGGAAAATCGGTTGTGACCCTCACTGGCGGCGCACAGAAAGTGGAAAGTGGCGAGTAAGAGCTTCACTTGATATTGCCCATGACACTTGAAGCTTGAACCATGCAGAAATGTGTGATAAAGCGGAATGTTGTCATGGGCTTTTTTTCGATCATGGGATCTGTCGCGGCTGGATAAGACTCTACATTTAAACTCCAAATTGCTTTAGATGATGGTCCAGATGTTTATAGATTCCTTTTCCCCATTGCTCAGGTGTTAGTTTTCCGAAGAAAGGGTGGGGATGATGGGAACATTGATCTGGGCCTCTTACTTGAAAAGTAGTGATCTGCTCTTTTAGTTTTTCTTTCTCGGTCTCAAACACTCGATCATCATCAATAACGATGGTTGGAATGGTCGACATATTTTGTGGTAAAGGTTTTTCATTGTAAAACATCGGTTTGGCAAACCGTCCAACAAGTCTTCCTAGCAATCCTCTTGGCGGGAACGTATTACCCAAAGGGATATCATGAAAAGCTGCACAGTGAGCTAACATTTGAGAAACCTGCATGGTTCCCCACAGAGGTGTGGAATCTTCACGGAGTCGATCAATACGATCTGTAATTTCAGTAGCATGTCTTGTTTCAAAAATACTTTTCATCGAAGCACCCCGATCTATTATAGTAACTGTTGAACTGGAGACAGTATTATTCCATTATTGAGAGGTTTATTCGGATATGTTCAACAATAATAAAATATGGTAAGTTTAGTCAATGAAATGAGAAAAATAATGTTAGCAAATTTGAGGTGGATATTTATGGAAAACAAGGAAACATTCAATCTCGTAGCGATTGAATATGAGCGTTACAGACCCGTCTATCCGAGTGAAATGTTTGATGATATTTTTACATATGCGAAGCTTGATAAGCAAGATTCTATTCTTGAAGTTGGTTGCGGAACAGGGCAGGCCACTGGTGGTTTGGTAAGTAAGCACTACACCAACATAACGTGTATTGAATTAGGTAGCAATTTGGCACAGTTTACCGCAGATAAATTCAGATCGTATCCATCCATTCAAGTGATCAACACTTCGTTTGAGGAATGGAATGAAGAAGGAAAGCTTTTCAAGTTGATGGTGTCAGGGACAGCCTTTCATTTTATTGATCCAGAGATCGGTTACCGCAGGGCCTGGGAAGTGCTTGAGGATGAGGGATGCATAGGTTTTTTTTGGACAGTTCATGTTCCTGGCTACGACCAGCTGCATCGAGAAATCCGTGCGCATTACATTGCGCTAGCCTCTCATTTGGATGATTCTCAATATCCTTCGCCCGATGAAGTCATTCAGGAGCGCAAAGAAATAACGGAGCGTTCGGGCTTGTTCACAGACATTAAGGTCAAGGAATATAACTGGATACAGTCCTGTTCGAGCGATGAGTATGTCGCACTTTTAAATACAAATTCCAAGCATCAGCAGCTTTCTGAGGATGTTCGGAGTACGCTTTTGGAGAGAATTAAACGTTCAATAGATCATGCAGGTGGAACGATAGACAAACATCACAAGGTTGCTCTTTTTTTAGGTAGAAAAAAAGTGTGAGAATGCAGGTTCTATCATTTTAATCAACAGGAGATGAAGAAATATGACTGACACGCGTTCAACTTACAATATCCAAACCGCAGTATTAAGTTTCAATGAGGAACTAGAGAGGTTAAAGATGCAAGCGGTCATGGGATGGTCCAAAGAATTTCGTAATCTGTCGTGGTATGGGCTCAAAAATGGAATGCGTGTATTAGAGGTCGGAAGCGGACCAGGCTACATCACAGAACAATTATTGAACAGTCTACCGGGCAGCGAGATCACCTCGCTTGAGATTGATCGTACGTTACAGGCACAAGCCAAAGAACGGCTGAAAGACGTTTCTTCCGAGCGACTGCAGTTTGTGGAATCTTCCATATATCAAATGGATCTGCCAGATGACTCCTTTGATTTTGTGGTGGCTAGACTGATCTTTCTTCACCTGAACAATCCGATCGAAGCTGCGCAAGAAATTTATCGTGTGCTCAAGCCTGGTGGCCGGCTGGCCATTATTGATGTTGACGACGGTATTTTTGGGGCGGTGAATCCGGATATACCGGCGTTGCATAGCGTATTAATGAAAATCGCCGACTATGTAGCCCAACATGGCGGTAATCGGTTAATTGGCAGAAGTTTGCCGCGGCTCCTTGCTGAGAGTGGATACATTGATGTTGACATTGATGCGGTTGTTCAACACAGTGACATCATCGGTATAGAGGGTTTCAAGCAACAATTCAATCTCCAGCGTTTTGTACATTTTGTTGAAAAGGGCATCATTAGCCCGGAGGAGTTTGCCCAGTTGCAGCGAGCTTTTGAAGCTATCAATCATTCGCCAGAAGCCTATGCCATGATGAATTTTATTACTGCTTGCGGTACGAAGCCATTGTAAGGGCTATGAGGGACGGAGGATGAGGAAGAATATCGTTCATGCTTTTCGGGAAACAGTGGTGCGAGGCGATCATCAGGAGATGATTAACTTATTAAAAAAATACGAGCAAACCGGCGAACTCGCTGTGAATGAACGCGGCTGGGTATACTGGAATATTTCAGATGGCTACGCCCTGTTAAGAGAGCCGGAGCTACTTTATGCCAATCATCTGGCATTTTACGAATGGGGGAAGGAGACTCTTCTCCCTGAACAGTATCATTGGGTCGTTTCCGATTCCACACAGGCTTTGTCATTGTCTCTGGGGAATTACTTCGAGCATTGGATTGTCTGGTATCGATATGCTTGCGATCATGCGCCAAAATTGGATTCCAATCGCGCCGTTCGTTTTGAGAGCCACCGGGCCTTGGGCGGTACGTTCTGGGCATTAGAGAGATACAGCGAGATGCCGGAAGTCTTAGAACATATGAAACAGCTTACCTGGGAAGATCAGCAGTGGGACAATCTTCTTTTCGCCCGGATTACATATAACAAACAGCGTCTAGCTTATCTGTATCACTCCAGAGACGAAAGAGAAGTAGATTTACTTATGCATGAAACGATGCATTTAATAGATAACATTGATTGGGCTTCCTTAGAGCCCATGAAAAAAGAAGAAGTTGTCGGCAGCTGGGAAGATGTGAATTCATGTAGAAACTCACAGCGAGATATTCATATTGCGTTAAATAATCTGGCTTGTATTCTAGCGGATATTGAACAGTCTGAAGAAAGTGCGAAATTGTTCAGACAGCTACAAGATAGGGGGTACGTCTTGAATGGATATGCTTTTTCCAAATATATTTATTCGGTTTGGAAGTCAGAAGGGGCAAGTATCGCTCGAACAGCGTTGGCTGCCAATAAATCTTTTGAGCTCTCTGAATTGACTAAACATAGTCCTGTTCTTGTCGAGATCGGAGATCAGATTTGAGTACGCGTTAGTGAATAGCACTTAATGGAAATAAGAAAGAAGGAATCATAAAGTGATACATGACACCTTGTTAAATCGATTCCCAAATGTAAAAATCGTTGGATTAACTGGCGGTTATACGAATACGACCCTCTTACTTGAGGGAACTGACATGAAGAGGGTTGCCAAAATCTATCATGTGAATAATTCAGATGCAAAGACAGAAATAAGTGCACTGACGCTGTTAACTCATTCTGGGGTGACTCCTCGAGTGTATGATTATTTTGAGCAAGATGAACGGCTATTTGTAATGATGGACTATGTCACGGGCGTAAATGCACAGAAGATTTTGGATCAAGATAGACTTGACCAAGGCAGGAGAATGTATGAGCAACTGGGTAAATATCTCGCCAAAGAGGTGCACTCCGTCAAACGAGACGACCAAGAGACAGAGTTGCCTGTTATCATGAAATCCGCTGTTGCTGTGGATGGACTTAAGTTCATGCCTACTGGAATCAAGAGCATGGCAAAAGAAGTATTAAGCATTCCAGATCATGGGGAACAAACTCTGATTCACGGGGATTATGGACCGCATAATGTAATGTTATGCAACGATTCCATGTTCATTTTGGACTGGGAGTGGGCAGGCTGGGGGAACCCGTTATTTGATGTGGCATGGGTTGTCTGGTTTGTGCATTTACATTATCCTAATATGGCCAAGGAACTGTCAGGAGCCTTCTTAAGTACATATACAGAACATACAAATGTCCAAATAACACATGATTTAATCCGAGCTTACGCCACATCCAAAGTAATACAGATCATGAACCGCATCAAGAATGCCCACCCGGATGTACAGAAGGAATGGTTGCGAAGATTAGAATGGACGCTGCAAACGAACTTTTGTGTAAATGAATAGTGAGATGAATCACACCGAAATACCTAAGCCAATGTGAAAGGAGTGATGCAGTATGAGAAAACAGTTGAATACGTGCATTAAAAAACGAAGAAAACCATTAGGAGGAATTTTAAATGACTATTCAGGTGAGACCTGTTTCGATGGATGATTGGTTTGCTTGTACTCAATTGCAGGTAAGTGAAGAACAGAAATCAACGTTCCCTGCACCGGTTGTATACTGGTTGGCTGAGTCTAGGTTTGTCAAAGATTTTCAACCTATGGCAATTTACAACGATTCAGATTTGGTAGGTTTTGCGGTGTACTCCGATCAAGAGCCTGACGAGGGTGATTATTGGCTGCCTGCACTGATGATCGATAGCAAATATCAGGGCAGAGGATATGGAAAAGAAGCACTCCGTGCTTTGATTCAAAGGATGCAAAAGGCATTAGACTGCAAACGCATCCTGATTGGACACAGACCTGATAATCACGTTGCAGGTGCCTTGTACGAATCTCTCGGTTTCCAGCGGATCAGTGAGGAACTTATTGATGGAGAGGTTGTTCGAGCTTTGAAATTAGAATACAGAGGGATTGAATAACTTCTCTATGATGGATTGAGTCCGCTGAGCATGGCTTGTTTAGAAGGAGGTATAGACGAAGATGAACATATTCAAACGGCTGACCTTTTGGTTAGTCCTTTTCTCATTACTGGTGTGTTTCAACAACCTATCTGGTAATGATGATAAAAACATTTTGATATATTTAACGAATCCATTCAATCCGCTATTAAACCGCTGGCTAACAGACATCAATATGAACCCGGAGACAACGTACTTGTTTAAACCTCTCATTTGTGGATTACATCTGCTCTTTTGGACAGCATTGGGTCTGATTATTGATAAATTAATAAAGAAGGATAAGATCAGGAAACAAACCGGGAGGTAACGGATATGGCTCGTATATATGGAGAACGAATCGTACTCAGAGAGTATCTCCACCACGTCGTAGACTAAGAGCTATGGCGTGTTTTTTTATTTCCAGCATTTAGATGGTTGAGATCCTTTGAAATCATTTGCAACAATTGTGATCAACAATACAGCAATATAGTTCATATTAGTTCGAAATATCTGTGATACAATTCATTGTAAAGCGCTATCATTACAAATGATTAAACTATATTGCTATTTATATTCAGAGAAGGGAGATCTTTATTGATGTTAACTATACACACCCCGACGAATATGGCATTGCAGGAAAATGAAATTTATGTGCGCTCGGAAGCTGACAATTTTCAGGATGAATGGCCCATTCATACACATAACGGGTATGAGATTCATTATTTTATCCAAGGGGATGCAACCTTCTTAATCGGTGATCGAATCTATAAGCCGAAGCCCGGGGATATGTTTATTTTCAGAGGCGGAGTCCCTCATCGGATCAATCCTTCGAGAGAGATTGTGTACAAGCGAAGTTTTGTTAATTTTACGGAAATATTGCTATTAGATATGCTTGAGCTTAGTCAATTAGAGAATCTGATGTCTATTTTCCGTCACCCCGACGGTTTATTGGTACATTGGTCCCCGGAGGAGCGTGAATACATCTCAAGTACATTTAAAGGGATTAAAGAGGAGATGGATGCCCGAAGTGCGGGATGTAAAACGATGGTTAAATTGATTCTTACTCAGTTGCTACTGCGGATTTATCGAAAAATGACTACGGAGCAATCGGTCGATCCGATTCTGATTTCCTCACAGAAGCAGTCCAGTGTGAGCCGAGTTCTTCATTATTTGAACCAAAATTATGCGGAAAATGTTTCACTCGATGAACTGTCCAAAACGCTGCATTTGAACAAATATTATATTTGTCATTCTTTTAAAGAAACTACGGGATATACGATCAGCAATTATGTCATACGCAAAAGGGTGGCAGAGGCCAAAAAGCTGTTGCTTTCTACCGATGCACCGATTTTGTCCATATCCGAGACATTAGGCTTCAATACACCTGTGTATTTCAGCAGAGCATTCAAACAATACGTTGGTGTTTCACCACAGTTGTTCCGTAAAAATGAATTGCTTCATGTATCCCAAAATCATTAATTCTTCTTAAGGAGAGGTTAAAATGACAAGAAAAACATGGTTTAAGATGAGCATCAGCGTGTTACTGACAGCTGTGCTCATCCTGCTGAGCGCTTGTGGAAGTGCGGGTAACAACGCTAGTGGGAAACAAAAATCTCTTGACTTCTTATGGTTCTCTGATGGGAAAGAAGGAGAAGTCATCAAGGAGATTATTAAGGAATACGAGCAAAGTAATAGCAACGTAAAAATCAATCTGATTGAAGTTGGCTTCAAGGATATTCAAACCAAGTTGAAAACGATGTTGTCTGGAGGGAAACCACCAGCCTTGAGCCGGGTGACGGATACGGGGTCTTTTGCCAATCAGGCTGTTGATCTTACCCCTTATGTAGAGAATGCGGAACAATTCCAGGATCAATTTATCGACTCCCTTAAACCTTACTATGTTATGGACAACAAACTGGTAGCCGCGCCGATGGACGTTACAGCGAATGGATTGATTTATAACAAAACCTTATTTGATAAAGCCGGTGTCAAGGTGCCAACATCTCCAGATGAAGTATGGACTTGGGACGAATATATCGCTGCATTAAAGCAGGTGATGGACAAAGGCGGAGCACGATATGGCATGGTTTGGGATGTCACTCCCCACCGGTGGTCTACGTTGTTGTACCAGAATGGCGGAAGCATCTTGACAGAGGATGGCAGTGCAGCAGCGATTAACAGTGAAGCTGGAATTCGCTCCATGGAGATGTTCAAACAGCTTCATCAAGAGGGTATCATGCCTGAATCGGTATGGCTCGGCGGAGAGAATCCGAATAACTTGTTCCGTTCTGGCACGGTAGCCGCTCACTGGGCTGGCAACTGGATGATTAGCAATTATAAGGATATTACCGACTTCGAATGGGGTGTCACCTACATGCCAAAAGGAACGCAGCGTTCTTCCGTACCAGGAGGGAAGTTCCTTATGGCCTTTAAGGGTAGCGGGCAGGAAGAGGAAGCTGCAAAGTTTATTGAATATTTGACGTCCAAGGAAGTGAATTCCAAATATAATCAGGAGTCCTTGTTCATGAGTCCGAGGAAGGACAGCTCCACACTGAATTATGAATTTGGAAAGGAGATGTTTGAAGTTTTCTCGGATGAACTGAAAAATAGTTCTCCGCTTGCAGCGAATGATTGGTCCAGGCAAACGCTTATATCCAAGATTTCTACGGATTTGAAAAATCATATTATGGACGTGTTATCCGACAAAGCAACCCCGCAGGATGCATTGGATCAGATGGCTAAGCAGATTAATGAAGCCATAGGCAGTCAATAAGGTCTAACCAAACACAAAGTTAAACGCAAAGCCAAATGTTCATCACGACCGGGGGCTTACCGATTCCTGTTAGGCCTCCCTTTCGTTTAATTTATAAGGAAGGGGCATGCAGATGAGTGAAGCACAACGAACAAATCATAAAACATTAAGCAAACAGAATAGGAAACTCGTGATCGCTCCGTATCTGTTCATACTTCCAAACCTCCTGATCTTTAGTACATTTATCGTCTTCCCCTCTTTATTGGGTCTGTACTATTCATTCCATGTCTATGATGGGTTAAATCCGATGAAATTTAATGGGCTGGACAATTATATGAAGATTCTGACGGATCAGGAGTTTTGGTCAACCATAGGAAGAACAGGCATTTATGCTGTGATTGTTGTTCCATTAATTTATGCAGCAGCTTTGGGCATTGCGTTGTTGCTGGCGCGAGAGATTCGAATGCGCGGTTTTTTCAGAGCCATCTTTTACTGGCCGACCATGATTTCTTATATCATTGTTGGTTTAACCTGGAAATGGATTTTCGGAGATTCCTTCGGCATTCTGAATCATCTGTTAACGATGGCAGGCGCAGAACCTGTAGGCTTTCTAACCTCATCTTTCTGGGCCAATACGGCTGTAATTGTGGCGACGGTATGGTCACGAGCAGGATTTTTCATGGTCATTTTTATCGCAGGTTTACAGGCTATACCTACAGATTATTATGAGGCTGCCCGTTTGGACGGGGCAACAGGAACCAAGGTGTTCCGCTATATTACCCTTCCGCTGTTGAAGCCGACAAGTTTACTTGTGGTTATGCTTTGTCTGATAGACGCGTTTAAAGCGTTCCCACTTATGTTTGCGCTTACAGGAGGTGGGCCAGGTAAAGAAACGACCTTTATTGTTCAATATATTTATGAGATTGGATTTAACAGGCAGGAATTAGGTCTTGCCAGTGCCATGTCTGTCATTCTATTTATGCTCATCGGCGGATTCTCGGCACTTCAATTCCGCCTATCGAAAGGAGGGGCTGTCTGATGGTCATGAAACCTATGGTTAAAATCACCATCTACGGTATGTTAAGTGTGGCCGCAGTGTTGTGGCTACTACCTGTGTTATGGGTTGTAATTTCTGCCCTAAAGACAAATAGCGATCTGTATAGCTTTCCTCCTAAATTGTGGCCAGATCCAGTGACCTTTGAACATTTCAAGGCGGCATTCAAAAAAGGCGATTTTGGCTTGTATTTTATGAATAGTACGATCGTCACGCTCTCTTCAACGTTGCTACTGTTATTGATCAATTCCATGGCAGGCTTTGCACTCGCAAAGTATCGCTTCCGTGGAAGCTCCATTATACTCATTGCTTTTATCTCAACACTTATGATCCCGATTGAGGTCATTATGATCCCGATCTTCAAAGTGTTAAGTGCACTCGGTTTATATAACAGCCTGCTTGCCATCATCATTCCGCCTGCAGCAACGCCGACGGGTGTGTTCCTTATGCGGCAATATTTGCTGACCGTACCGGATGAGTTGTTAGAAGCGGCTCGTATGGATGGAGCGGGAGAATGGAAAATTTACTGGAGCATTATTCTTCCGATAGCCAAGCCCATTCTGGCTGTCCTTGCGATCTTTTCGTTTATGTGGAGATGGGATGATTTTGTATGGCCGTTAATTGCAATCAGTGATCCATCCAAATACACCATTCAGCTGGCACTCTCTAATTTTATTGGAGAATACAACGTCGACTGGGGAAGCCTGCTTGCCATGTCCGTTATTACGATGCTTCCGGTCTTAATTGTTTTTATGGTTTTCCAGCGTTATTTTGTCAGCGGTATGATTACTTCAGGCATGAAAGGATGAGTTAAATGGTAGAATCCACCCAGGACGGGACGGATACTTTGAATTACAAGCCGATGAAACTAGGCGGAAATCAGGTCATCAATCATTGGTTGATCAGTGGTATATATACGGAGCCTGTTACCTTTGTTCCAACAACGATGGAGGGAGATATTAATGATTGGCTTATCGATGGATTTGCCATTCACGAAAACCCGTGCAGGCAAGAGTTTGTTGAACATAGAAGATCACAGCCTGTATCCCGATTTTTCGATCAATGGAGTGAGTTTCCGAGTCCGGGAGATCCATTTCGAGGAGAGCAGGATGGGATGTCATGGGAGATCTATTCTCCCTGGGGTAATCCACGAGTAGAGAAATCAGGCTTCTGGTTTGTGCCCACTCATCTGCGTAGTTATGCCGCGACACGTCTGGTCTCTCCGACCGCTCATAAGGCCTCATTCCGAATCAAAACGTATGGAAGCCTGACACTGTGGATCAATGGAGAACAGGTAACGGATTTTGCGCCGTTTGTTCGTAATAAAGAGCAGGAAATCGTGATTCAAGCTGAGCTTACAGCCGGAGTCAATGAGATTTATGCCTGCTGGGAGGATCTGGCTGAACGAGATACGATGTATGCTTTTGCCGTAGAATACCTTGGAAACGAAGAATTGCATGTTTCGCTGCCTATTGCTTCTCATTTGGTAGAGCCTGTGCGATCCGCCGAGCGCGCTCTGGAACAAGCTTACTTTCCTTCAGATATTTTTAAAGGCGAACAGATTAAACTTAAGCTTCCGCTTTCCTTGCCAGATATCGTCAGAGAGATGCATGTTGAGTATGGCAATTTCTTTGATGGCACCGAAAATAAGACGATACAGATCGCCGAGAAGGAAGCGGATCTGGTTCTGGGACATACCAATGAAATTGGACATCATTACGTCTATTTCACGCTGACCATTTCGGTTTCAAACGTAGTTCTCACCAAGAAGTTTGGTTGCCAATCCTACGATACCCGTTATGATGAGGCTGCTCATCAAGCCAAAGATATTGAAACCCGCAAATTGCTGGCTCTGCAATGTATTGCCGAGAAGGGTAGCTCTAACATTCACACAGCGATCGCTATGCTAAAAACAAATGGCAATGTGCAAGACGCGGAGACCATGTTGTTAGAAGGTGTGGAGGGCATTGAAGAGCGGAAGGATTGTAGTGATTTTTATCTCGTAGGGCTGTTCCGGCTATGGAGAGATGAACGAGATAGCGGGTTGTTCAGTGAAGCATTCTGGGAGCGGGTAAAAGCAAGTATCCTGAATTATCGGTATTGGATCGATGAACCTGGCGATGATGTGATGTGGTTTTTCAGTGAGAATCATGCGTTGTTGTTCCATACGAACGAACTGTTAGCGGGGCAACTGTTTGGGGAAGAAATGTTCACGAATAGTGGTGAAACCGGTGAAGTACATCGTCAGAAGGCAGAACAGAGGCTTGCTTTATGGTTTGAACGCTTTATGGAAGAAGGATTGGCTGAATGGAATTCTAGTGCGTACATTCCCATTGATGCCGTGGGACTCTTGCATATTTACGAGTTTGCTCAGAATGAACAACTTAGACAGCAAGCGAAAAAAGCAATGGATTTGTTATTTTATTATATTACGATTCAGATGCATCAAGGGGTGATGTCCACCACGTTTGGGCGTAGCTATGAGAAAGAATTGCTGGGGAGTTATGCCGCGGGGACAACGTCCATGTGCTGGATCGGTTATGGTGTCGGTCATGTAAACAATTATTCAATTAGTAACGTGGCTTTGAGTTTATCCGATTATATCCCTCCTGCCGCTTATCAGGAACATCTCTTGCTTGAGGAAAATCAACAGTTAACGTTTACCAATCAGCAGGGCAAGGGAGGGTATGCCAGACTCTATCATTATCGAACAGCGGAGTACGCTTTGTCTTCCATCATTCGCTTTCGACCAGGCAAGCCAGGTTATCAGGAGCATGTCAACCATCTGTCCCTGTCGCCAGAGGCGCAGGTATGGGTGAATCATCCCGCAGAGATATACAAACATGGGGATGGTAGGCCTTGTTTCTGGGCTGGAAATGGTATTTTGCCTGACGTTGTTCAGCATGAAGCGATAGCTTTGATGATGTTTGATATTCCGGCAACGCATACTTCGGATTGGACACATGCTTATTTTCCTACGTCATTTTTCACGACATGGGAGAAACATGAGAATTGGTATTTTGGCCGTCTGGATAAAGGGTATGTGGCTCTATATGCAGCGAATGGAACGAGCATGGAGGAGAACGGAGTGACAAGAGAGCGTGAACTTGTTTCCCCTGGATTGCGTAATGCCTGGATTATCAGAGCAGGCAATGAATTGCAATTCGGATCATTTAGCCATTTTGTAGACCAAGTTCGTTCTTCCAGCCCGCAATTTGACAGTACTTCTCTGACGCTTAGCCTGACCGATCCGATATACGGTTCCGTTCAGTGGGGAATGAATAAACCTTTACTTGTTCAAGGAGAGGAAATCGTACACGCAGGTCATGGTGTTAGGGGACAATTGCATCTAGATGACATTAAACGTTGAATCGTGTGCAATAAAATCTGGGGAGTGAAACTAACATGCTGAATCAAGATATGCTTATGGAGAAAATAAGCAAGGTATCGGGTGCGATGAAATCGATGAAAAACACAAGCATCAACGAACAGTTCCCTATTGGACTGATCGACATTCATCTGTGGGAATGGCCGCAAGGGGTCGGACTTTACGGTCTCCTTCAGCTCTATGAAGCAACCAACGATGCTGAAGTGCTTCGTTTTCTTGAATCCTGGTATGATGCCAGGCTGATGGAGGGACTACCCGAGAAAAATGTGAATACCTGTGCACCGTTGCTTACTTTGATGGCACTAAGCCAGCTGACCGGAAACAAAGCATACGAACGTGTCTGTGAAGAATGGAGTAGCTGGATTATGGAAGAACTGCTGCGGACCGGAGATGGTGCGTTCCAGCATATGATCACGGGAGATGCGAATGATGGTCAGATTCTGATCGATACTCTTTTTATGACGGTGCTGTTTTTGGCCAAAGCAGGAGTGCACTTTGAGAAACCAGCCTATGTGGAAGAAGCCAAACGACAGTTCCTTGTGCATATTAAATATCTGTACAATAAACAAAGCGGATTGTTCTATCACGGCTGGGATTTCAATGAAAACCATAATTATGGGGCTGTTCATTGGGGAAGAGGCAATGCATGGTATACGGCTGGAGTGATGGATTTTCTAAATATCATCCCCATTGAAGATGTGCTGAAGTCTTATCTGCTCGATACAGCGACTGCGCAAGTCAGAGCACTTAGCAAGCTGCAACATGAGGATGGCATGTGGCATACGGTACTGGATGATCCAGACTCCTATAAAGAAACGTCCGCAACGGCAGCGTTTGGATACGGAATTCTCAAGGGAATCCGTTATGGTTACCTCGATGAATCCTATCTTGATACGGGGATGAGGGCGCTTGAAGCTGTGTTGCAGCATATTGATGAAACCGGAGTTGTACAGCAAGTATCTTATGGAACACCTGTAGGGCATGATGCCCAGTTTTATAAAGAAATACCGATTAGTCCGATGGGCTATGGACAAGCGTTGACGTTATTTATCCTCATTGAGGGCTTAAGGTCTTCAGTTGTTGCTGAAGTGTCTTAAAAAAAGATAATACTATCTTCATGATTTGATTAAAAATCACCCTATAGCGAAGCCCTTTGAAAGGCTATTCTAGAGGGTGATTTTGATTCGTCAGTACTCAGATGTAATCCTATTTTGGTTGATTTCCGTTATACCCGTATTGATAAAATCCTCAACAGGAAGACCTTCACTTGCACGCAGCAACGTTTCAATAATTTTTGTCCCCCATACCTGCTCATTTTGCGAAATTACGGATGATACCTGCCCATTTAACAGTCCTTTTTCACTAATTGAATTGCCACCAAAAGCAATAAGATGCCGGTTCAACCCTTTGGCTTTCCAAACGAGAGTAGAAGCTGAAACGGATACAAAATCCAGCCCCACAACTGCATTAAAATGGGGGTGTGCATCAATCATGGATTCAATATCGTTGACTGCTCGGTCTTCATTGCCTTGATTGTATCTGACTTCCAAAATTTCGATGTCGGTGTCATTGCGAATATAATCAATGAATCCGTCCAGACGCTGCTGCAGACCAACGATCTCTTCCATACCACTTTCGACTAAAATCATGCCTTCATTATTTAGTAGCCTGGCTGTGGTCTGAGCAAACTGTCGTCCCGTTTGATAATTGTCCGCTCCGACATACGCAACCCGCTCGCTGGAAGGTGCATCGGATTCAAATGTAATCACCGGAATACCTGCTGCCGTAGCTTTATGAATGACCGGTGTGAGCGCGGCAACATCAATAGGAGCGATGGCAATCCCGTCAACATGTTGTTTGATCATGTTTTCGAGAATGCGTATTTGCTGTTCGGTACTTGCTTCGTCCGGCGCATTGACGGTAAGAGTCACATGATGTTTTTCAGCAGATTGTGCAGCATCCATCGTGATCATCTCATATGTCGGATAGGTCATCGGATAGATAATTCCAAAGGTTTTGTTTTTGGCCACGGATGGTTCCGCAGCTGTAGTAGCATACTGGCTTGCTTCCTGACGTTTGGGATGTAGAGCGCCTGTATCCGAATTTATCGTTGAACTCGAAGTGCTTTTCGAGCAAGCAGTTATAGTTAATACAAGCAAGATCAACAACAAGAGCCAGCCAGCCCTTTGGAGCTTACTCATACATGGGCTCTTTTCTCATGTCCACAGATGTTTCATCGGGTACCACGGCCCCCCGAGTGCGATATTCCTTGGGCGTACATCCGGTTGTCTTTTTGAATATATTTGAAAAATAGTGTGGATCGTTATAGCCGACCTTGAATGCAATCTCAAACGTCTTGTTGCTCGTTGTTTTGAGCAATTCTTTGGCTTTGCCGATTCTCACTTGGGTTAAGTATTCCGTTATGGTTTGACCAGTTTCTTGGCTGAAAATTTTACTGAGATGACTTGGGCTAATACGCACATGTGCTGAGATGCTCTTCAAGGAAACCTGCTCGTTATTGTATTGCCCAGACACATACGCTTTGACCTGATCAATGACATCACTGTATTTGCCAGAAGATGCTGCTCTTCGCTGCCATAATTGTTCGAGCAGATAGCGCAAGTATTGAGTGCAGGCTTCCCAGCTTGTAATTCCCCGAATCATCTGCTGTAAGCTCCGAATGTTCTCATCCGGGTCAGCGCCCATACGAAAGATTTGATTCGCGAGTCGGAAGGATTCTAGTGTAAGATCGTTCAACAAATAAACGCCATATGATGAAGCATTCCAGTCTATCGACTGTAATGGAGCTGCGAATTCCTGTACAAAGCTGTCACGCAGATGGGGATCACCAATCTTGAGAAACTCAAGAAACCGACTGCGATCTAACAAAATATTCATTTTCTCATCCAGGTGAATCTCCCGCAATGAGGCTTTGTTTTGCTGGGTCAAACGCGTAATATATTTGTCTTCATCTGCTTCAAGATAGGAAACATGAATGCCTTGCAGGCGCTCCTGATTGCGGCCAATGCCAATAACGACACTGCAGTTGAACTGCTGCTCCAGATCCAGACGAATCTGTCCTCGAAGCTGTTCCAGATAAGCCATAATACGGTTTTCGGAGCTGGATTTGAGCAACAGCACCCGTTCCGTTCGACTACGAATGTAAGAGAGGAGTTCCACATCGACGCTACAGAATTCCTCCAGAATCCGAAGTGTTTTATTTAATAATAACTCCGAGTTTTGAGAATCATCATGGGGTCTGATATCCATAATGACGATGGTGTAGAATTTCGCCGAAAGAGACAGGGAAAGCTTTTTGGCAGAATCGATGGCATCCGATGTACCGATGAGACCCCCGCACAGATCGGCGAGCAGTTTTTCTTTGGTCATCGAAAGACTACTCAGTCGTTGTTCTTCTTCATCCATCTTCTGACTGACTTCATGCAAAATCTGAAGAAGTTCTGTTGCGCTGACGGGTTTAAGACAATATTCAGTAACGCCAAGACGGATCGCCTCCTGGGCATAACTGAACTCATCATGTCCGCTCATAATAATGATCTTGATCTGGGGTTTTTGTGCACGGATGATAGAGGCCAGCTCTAAACCGTTCATAAACGGCATTTTAATGTCGGTAATGAGAATATCAGGTGCCCATTCTTCGATTAAGGGTAAAGCCAGCTCCCCATCCGGTGCATCTCCGCAGTAGTGAAAACCTTCCTTTTCCCATTGTACGCTGTTGCGTATGTTCTCCCGAATCCCGATTTCATCATCGACAATCATCACCTTTTTCAATGCTGTACCTCCTTGCTTTTGGGGATGCGAATCTGAAATGTACTTCCTTCCATATACGTGCTTTCCATCTCAACGCCATAGGAAGGGCCAAAATAGAGACGAATGCGGTCATGCACATTCAACAGACCAAACCCTCCGTCTTGCTCATTTTCTTGAGGAGAGCGGGAGCCTGCTGGTTGTTCTAATTTTTCTCTCAACTGTGTCAGTTGTTCAGTGTTCATGCCAATGCCGTTGTCCCGCACGGTGAGCACAATGCTAGTATCATCGGAGTAACCCTGAATCGAGATGAGTCCTTGACCCCGTTTGTTTTTAATGCCATGATAGATGGCGTTTTCGATTAGAGGCTGTAGTGTCATTTTCAGGATGGGATACTCTTGAAGCTGATGCTCAACCTTGATTTCGTATGTCAAAATATCGTGATACCTCATCTGCTGAATTACCAGATAATTGCGCGCATGTTCAAGCTCCGTCTGGATCGATACCCAATCAAAGCCTTTGTTCAGACCCAACCGAAAGAACTTGGAGAGTGCCTGAACCAGCTTGATCACACTTTCCTTTTTTTCGGCTTCGGCCATCCAGATGATGGACTCCAGCGTATTGTATAGAAAATGCGGGTTAATCTGCGCTTGCAACGTTCGCAATTCGGCTATTTTGACTTGTTCATTTTCTTTGATGCTTTGGTCAATCAGCGTTTTGATTTTCTCCAGCATGATGTTGAAACTTTGCCCTAAATCCGCGATTTCGTCCGAACCGGTAGGGGTGACTTTGACCTCCAAATATCCGCTGGCTGCTTTACGCATCTTGTTCATGAGAATTTGGATGGGATGAATGAGTCTGTTATTCAGGAAAAAATATAAAGAAATCGCAAAAAATGCGCTTAATAAAACACTGATGATAATTAACTGGCGAATGCCATTGGCCTCCGTAATAATTTCTTGAAAAGGCGCAGCTCCGATGATTTTCCATCCCGTCTGCCTGGATGTACTATATACAACAAACTGCGGTTTCGAGCCTGCGGACAAGTTAAAGCTATCTTGCTCTGCGTGTAGAGGCACGGAGTTGATCTGGTTGATGATGGCGAGAGATGCCTCGCCCGCAGGCGGTGTGAAAAGTGTTTTCCCATATTGATCATTAATATAAAAGAAGCCGGAATCTTTAATTTTCGTCGTTGTCAAAAAATCATCTATGAATGAATCATTCATATCAATCACAATAAAGCCGATCACTTCATGTGTAATGCGTTCTTTGACGGTCGTCATAATTGAAAGCGCATTCTGTTTTGGATATACAAAACCATCCAAACGGTTATATTCCGCATAAGGTGCAGCATGAGGAATTCGCAAAATAGCGTTTGGGTACTGTACCAGATACTGAAAATAGGGATTGCGAAGCGGGTTACGATCCAGCTTGAATACTCCTTTTCGCTCACTGATGCCTTTGCCATAGAAGTTAACAAACGAGATGTTAAGTACCTTATCGTATTTGTAGGTTTCACGGTAGAGATTGTAGGTCTGTAAAATAGCCTTTGCTTCGCCATACGACTCGGATTGCGCGTACAAATACTGTAGAACTTGTGGATTCTTGCCCAGTTCTAGTAGCCGCTCCGTATCTTCAAACATGATGTCGATGTTTCTGGCAAGCTGGTCCGCAGCCAGTTGGGTGGAGGCTTTGTTGTGATTCGATACAACGGTATATGACTTGTGGTACGAAATTAATCCAACGATAATCAGCGGTACAGAACTGAGGATGATGAACATGCTGAGTAATTTAAGTCTGAGGCTCGAAGCTATCCACCTAACAAGTTTCAACGTATTCCACTCCATTTGAAGGGATCAGGATCTAAAGGTAGCATTATTATAACATGAATTTAGACAATGAAAGCGTATCGCAAAATAGTACACCATTCACTAAAAAAATTACACGTTTATATAACATGTCCTCCACAATTACTAAATTATTACATAAAATTCGCATCACATTCCATATTAGTGCATGTTGCAAGCGTTCTATAATGTGATCACACCACACAAGGTGAACTGAAAAAGGGAGGATCACATGATGCGAAGCAAAAAAAAATGGGGACTGGCCATCACACTGGCGATGGTTATGCTTGTAAGCACAGCGTGTAACAGCAGCAATGGGGCATCCGGTACAAATCAAGCGAGTTCTGGAGGAGATAGCGGAAGTACACCTGCGACTTCCAAAACGATTACACTTGGTTTTTCTCAAGTGGGTGCGGAGAGCGGCTGGCGTTCAGCCAACACCAAATCCATTCAGGACTCTGCCAAAGAAGCCGGGTATGATCTGAAATTCTCGGACGCTCAGCAGAAACAGGAAAATCAGATTAAAGCCTTGCGCTCCTTTATTCAGCAGAAGGTGACTGTGATTGCCTTTTCCCCCGTGGTGGAATCCGGCTGGGATACAGTCTTAAAAGAAGCGAAGGATGCAGGCATCCCGGTCATTCTGACGGACCGTGCCGTGGATTCACCGGATAAATCTTTGTACAAGACATTTATCGGTTCCGATTTTGTGGAAGAAGGACGTAAAGCAGGCCAGTGGCTGAGCGATAAGTATAAAGATGCACAAGAGGAGATCAATATTGTTGAACTGCAAGGTACAACAGGTTCTGCTCCAGCGAATGATCGCCAGGAAGGTTTTATGGAGGTCATTGGTTCCAATGCCAAACTGAAAGTAATCGCGTCCCAATCGGGCGACTTTACACGTGCTAAAGGGAAAGAGGTAATGCAGGCTTTCCTCAAAGCGCATAAAAAAATCGATGTTCTTTATGCACACAATGACGACATGGCACTTGGTGCCATTCAGGCGATTGAAGCTGCGGGTTTAAAACCAGGTGTAGATATCACTATTATCTCCGTTGATGCGGTGAAAGATGGTATGCAGGCGGCTGCCGATGGCAAGATCAATTTTATCGTGGAATGTAACCCGCTGCTCGGACCTCAGTTGATGGAGGCGGTTCAGGCTGTGGTGGACGGCAAAGAGATTGAGCCGCGCATCGTCACGGAAGAAACGACCTTTACATCGGAGCAAGCCAAAGAAGCACTGCCATCACGGCAATATTAAAAGCAGCTGCGGTTAACACCGAAAAGTCATTTTTCGACCTCGCTGTCGCTAAATGACTTTTTTCTATCCCAATCGGAAAGCCGCTCGAATGCGAACGGCTTCTACAATAAAGGAGAGATGGATGTGGAGGATCATCATGCACCGATCCTGCAAATGACGGGGATCACCAAACGTTTTCCAGGCGTTAAAGCCCTCTCTGACGTTAGCTTTCGCCTGTTTCCAGGTGAGATTCATGCACTAATGGGTGAGAATGGCGCGGGAAAATCAACATTGATCAAAGTACTGACAGGGGTGTATTCGATTGACGAAGGCACGGTTACGATGGACAATCGAACGCTTGCCATATCAGGGCCGCTAGAGGCACAAAAAGCGGGGATTAGCACGGTATATCAGGAAGTGAATCTTTGTCCGAATCTGACGGTAGCAGAGAACATCTATATCGGGCGGGAGCCGATGAAGCATGGCCGAATCAACTGGAAACAGATGAACCAAGATGCGGAGAAGCTGTTACGTGAACGATTAAATTTGGTCATCGACGTGAAAGCGCCGCTTCAGTCCTATTCGGTGGCGGTACAGCAACTCATCGCCATTGCAAGAGCGCTTAGCATCTCGGCCAAAGTCCTTATTTTAGATGAACCCACTTCCAGTTTAGATAAAAATGAAGTGCAGCAGCTCTTCCAGATTATGCGCAAGCTGAAGAGTGAAGGACTGGCGATTCTGTTCGTCACGCATTTTCTCGACCAGGTGTACGAAATGTCGGATCGTCTGACCGTGCTCCGCAACGGTGAACTCGAAGGGGAATACATTGCTGCATCGCTTCCACGTATGGAACTTGTACTCAAGATGATTGGCAAAGAACTCGAAATACTGGAGGATCTTCCTAAGCAAACGGGCGAAGGAAAGTCAGAGACAGAAGCGGAAGCAGACGCAAGGGAAGTTATGATTACCGCAACGGGATTGGGACGAAAAGGAGCCATCGACCCATTTGATTTAACGATTCGTAAAGGAGAAGTTGTGGGTTTGGCTGGATTGCTCGGATCGGGGCGTACCGAGATTGCTCGTCTGATCTTTGGCGCAGACCGTGCGGACGAAGGCAAGCTGACGGTTGCGGATACAGGTAACTCGGTAAAGTCACCGCGGCATGCGATTGACCAACATATTGCCTTTTGCTCAGAGAATCGCAAAACCGAAGGGATCATCGATGATCTGACGATCAGAGAGAATATTGTTCTTGCCTATCAGGCGACACGGGGCTGGTCGAAGCCTATTTCGCGAAAAAAACAGGATGAGCTTGCGGAGAGATATATCAATCTGTTACAGATTCATCCTAAAAATCCGGAGCAACTAATCAAAAACCTGAGTGGTGGCAATCAGCAGAAAGTATTGCTTGCGCGCTGGTTATTGATGAATCCCGATCTGCTAATCCTTGATGAGCCTACACGCGGCATCGATATTGGGGCGAAAGCAGAAATTCAGAAGCTGGTGCTCTCGTTGTCGAAGCAAGGCATGGGTGTTCTGTTTATTTCTTCGGAGCTGGAAGAAGTGATTCGGGTTAGCGACCGGGTAGCCGTGCTGCGAGACCGTAAAAAAGTAAAAGAGCTCAGTGGTGAAGAGATCAATCAGCAGCAAATTATGAAAGCGATGGCAGGAGGTTGACGTCATGATGAGCAGGATGCGAAAACATCATTTGTTTTGGCCGTTATGTATGCTCGGTTTACTTTTATTATTTAACTTGCTTTATTCGCCCGATTTTTTCTCGCTTGTGATACGTGAAGGCAATCTATATGGCAGTTTGATCGATATTCTCAATTTCGGCGCTCCGCTGATTCTGGTCTCCATTGGTATGACTCTGGTCATTGCAACCGGCGGTATTGACCTGTCAGTAGGTTCGATCGTAGCGATCTCGGGGGCAATGGCTTGTATGACGATCAGCAAAGGAACGGATCAAAGCTCACTCTGGCTTGTTTTGAGTGCACTTGCGTTATCGATCGGTCTTTCCCTGGTTCTTGGTATGTGGAACGGAGCACTGGTATCCGTAGCTCGAATCCAACCTATTATTGCAACGCTCATTCTTATGGTGGCTGGCCGAGGTGTTGCCCAATTAATCACTGACGGACAGATTATAACGGTGTCCAATGCACAATATCAGTACATTGGCGCGGGTTCACTCGCAGCGTTGCCTTTTTCAATTTTCATCGTATTGACGGTACTGCTCGTTGCTGTAATTCTCACCAGAAAAACAGCACTGGGGCTGTTTATTGAGTCGGTTGGCAATAATGCACGGGCCAGCCAACTTGCTGGCATTCGTTCCAAAACCGTCATCCTTGCCGTTTATGTGTTCTGTGGTCTCTGTGCGGGGATTGCAGGACTGATTCTTAGCTCCAATGTATCCAGTGCGGATGGCAATAACGCCGGCTTATGGTATGAGCTGGACGCTATTCTGGCTGTCGTGATCGGCGGGACTTCACTGAATGGCGGACGTTTCTATCTGATGGGTACGGTGGTCGGTGCGCTGATTATCCAGACCTTAACGACAACCATCTACATGATTGGTGTGCCGCCAGAGGTCACACTCGTTGTCAAAGCCTTTGTTGTGCTCGCCGTATGTCTAATCCAATCAGATGCTTTCCGCAAGTCCTTGGCAGAGCGCCTGAAAAAGCGGAAGTTTCCAGCTGAACAAGGGGTGAATCGCCATGTATCTTAATCGAAAGCTGCTCCCGGTTCTGGTCACCTTTGGCTTACTGGCTGTTATGATTGCCATTGGCTCGTTCCGTTACACGGGTTTCTTCTCCACACAAGTTCTGTTTAATCTGTTGATTGATAATGCTTTTCTGATTGTGACGGCGATTGGCATGACCTTTGTCATCGTATCCGGTGGCATTGATCTGTCGGTCGGTTCGGTCATTGCGCTGACCACGATTATTAGTGCGAGTTTGGTTGAAAAGCAAGGCTGGTCGCCCACAGTAGTCATTCCCATGGTGCTCATTATGGGAGCGGTGTTTGGCACATTGATGGGAGCCATCATTCATTATTTTAAAATTCAGCCCTTCATTGTGACACTCGCCGGTATGTTTCTGGCAAGGGGGCTCTGTTATGTCATCAGTACCGACACCATTACGATTACCAACTCGTTCTATACGGACGTTGCACAAGCCAAGATTCCTCTGCCTGGAGGCAGCTTCGTTTCCATTAATGTAATTATAGCTCTGATCATCTTATTGCTTGCCATCTTCCTTGCCCACTACACCCGTTTTGGACGTAATGTGTACGCCATTGGCGGAAGTGAGCAATCGGCCATGCTGATGGGTCTACCTGTAGCCCGCACAAAAATTTTGGTGTATACCTTTAGCGGGTTTTGCTCTGCACTGGCAGGAGTTGTATTTACATTCTACATGTTATCCGGCTATGGATTACACGCGATGGGTCTCGAGCTGGATAC
Organism: Paenibacillus amylolyticus; assembly: GCF_003719335.1. Classification (GTDB taxonomy): domain Bacteria; phylum Bacillota; class Bacilli; order Paenibacillales; family Paenibacillaceae; genus Paenibacillus; species Paenibacillus amylolyticus_D. Next base: position 73,640 of record NZ_RIAS01000018.1, on the reverse strand, counting down.
GATTGCAGCGGTTGTGATCGGGGGAACATTGCTGACGGGCGGCGTTGGTTACGTAGCCGGCACGTTCCTTGGTGTATTGATCCAAGGGGTTATCCAAACTATAATTAGTTTCGAAGGCACGCTCAGCTCCTGGTGGACAAAGATTGTAATCGGTCTGATGCTGTTTGTCTTTATTTTATTCCAACGACTTCTCAGTGAACGGCGAGTATCCGCCAAATCATTGCATTAACCTGTTTCAACATGAGGTAATTAAGCTTCTCAGCCTCATCATTATCGATTAATCCGTAAAATCAGGTTGCAGTGAGTGGATTGGAGGTTGTAAAAGATGTTAAAGGGGGAGGGGTCTGGTGAAAAAAGTTGTGAGCTGGTTGGGTCTGCTGCTTCTGTTGTGTCTCTCTGGCTGCACCCTGGTTGAGTCCGAGTCCAAACCTCTTCCTGTCCCATCAAACGTTGACTCACTGCCCTCGTTAGAGGATTGGATGCAATCACAGGAATATAACCTGCCTTCCAAAGAACCAATCATATTGGGCTTTTCGCAGCTGGGTACGGAGAGTGCTTGGCGTATCGCCAATTCCACCTCCATTCAGGATGCCGCCAAGGAATCCGGGATTACCCTTATTATAAAAAATGCAGAGCAGTCTCAGACGAAACAATTTGAGGCTGTTCGTTCGTTTATCAAGCAAAAAGTAGATGTGATCGCGATTGCACCGGTGGTGGAATCGGGCTGGGATGATATTCTGCAGGAAGCGAAGCAAGCCGGAATTCCGGTCATCATCGTAGACCGCTCCGTTGACGCTCAAGATACCTCTCTGTTTGTAACGACGATCGGCTCGGACTTCTATGAAGAAGGAGTGAAAGCCGGAAAGTATATTCAGGATCGGCTACGGAATATGCCAGGAACGATTCGAGTTGCTGAACTGCAAGGAACAAGTGGATCAACCCCGTCTATTCAGCGTGGGGAGGGCTTCCGAAGCATTTTAGGGGATAAAGACCACATCTTGTTCTCGCAAAGTGCCCCTGCTGATTTCACAGAAGACAAGGGCAGGCAAGTGATGGAAGGTTTTCTTCAGGTCGGGGAAGAGGAGCGGCCACAAGTCCTTTTTGCGCATAATGATGAGATGGCTTTTGGGGCGATTCGGGCGATTCAGGATGCTGGCTTGAAACCTGGTGAAGACATCATCATTGTGTCGGTAGACGGCTCACGTAAAGCGCTGCAGATTTTGGCGGACGGACAGATTAATGCCGTGGTGGAATGCAACCCGTTACTCGGACCTCAGCTGATGCAGGCTACCAAAGAAATTATGGCAGGGCGTACACTTCCGAAACGTATGGTGCCCCGAGAGGATATTTTCACACAAGAAAGTGCGAAGCGTGAGATGCTTAATCGAAAATTTTAAACGGCCAGATTTTGTAAGAAATCCTGTTGGATAATCCCGACGGGCGCACGGATGATTTTCAGGATATCGAACTTTGGTTACATTTATAACGGGCTAAAGGAGATCGACCCGGACCTGCATCATTTTTGTTTAACGGCTGAGTTAGAGACGATATATAAGCGCCTTGCTCAACGTGGAGATGAATTCGGCGGCTGGCAATATCAACAAGCTCCGAAGTGTGTTGAAGCGTTCAAGGAAGCTGCATTCGAAACCCGAATAGCGACAGATCATCTGGCAACGGACGAAGTGATTGATATCATTTTGCACAATTTGAAGGGTTGAAGTCAGGAGGAGGTACGATGAAGAGAGGAATACAGTTCACCATTCCCAATGCCTATGGACGATTTCTGGGAGAAATCCTGAAGTCGATCAAGATCGCGGATTATGACTGGTTTGTTGGCGGGGAAGAGTCTTATTTAGTGGTTGAGAATAGCTTGGGAGGCAGTCTTTTTCCAGATCGGGTTATGGGCATGGCAGGTGAAGAGTTGCAGAAAATGATTGATGATAACAAGTATTATTTGATCTTTGCCAATCTGAAGGCCTATCCGAGAGGTACAGCAATTATAGATATAGAGACTTACGAAGACTATGCAGAGAGTGAGTGTCAGCTCGTATTGCTTGTCATAGATAGCAGTTACGTTGCGGTATACATTAAAGATACTGAAATACGGGAAGAAATGTTCGAGCATATCAAGAGACTGGGATACGAAGCGCTGGATTATATTACGGATGATAATGAAGTAAGAACAAAACTGTCCGTCTGGTGATAACTGCTGGAAGTTCGGGAACAGATCATCCTGAAGTCGGATAGACTATGACATATGTTAGGAGTAGAATGGGATGTGCTGAATTGCAAATGAAGTTAGAGGAAGTCCTTTAGAAATATGAATGCGTTTACAAGAAAGGGGCGTAAATTATTGTCGGATTATTATTGGGATAACCAAATAGAGTATCTGAGAAAAACACGCTGGCTTTATTATAACGATGATTATCTCGAATTCTTGGTTGAGCGGGTTTGGAAGATTAAGCAAGCCGTACATATGATCGATTATGGATGTGGTTTTGGTTACATGGGACTGAAGCTACTCCCGCTACTGCCTGTTGGTTCACGGTACACGGGAGTAGATCAAGGATCAGAACTGATTAAACATGCGAAAGAACTCTACGCACATACGTCTTATCAGGCCGAATTTATAGAAGGTGACATTGAAACGGTGCAGGTCGAACGAGCCTATGACATCGCGATAAGTCATGCTTTTTTGGTACATATGACAGAACCACGTGTGATATTGGAAAAGATGATCGGCAGTGTGGTGGATGGAGGTCGAGTGATTTGTTTCGAGCCACACTGGATTGCCAACATGGCGAGTTATGCATTGGATGGCATGGAGCAGTCCAGCATTGTGCACCTGGGCGTACTTCAGAAATTGTATGAGCAGGGTGCTAGAGAGAGTGGAAAAGATGGAAATATAGGTATGAAGATTCCGACACTGTTAAGTCAGCTTGGTGTTAGAGGCGTGGAATGCCGAGTAAGCGATCGGGTAAACTTTCTAGATCAACAGATGGATGAGCCAGATAAACATACGTTGTATAACGCGCTAAAAGAAGAAGGGTTAGGAGCCGTTCCGGGTAACCGAAACGAAGCCACTGTCCACCTCATTGGACGCGGATTAACTTCCGAGGAAGCCATCCATCAGTATGAGGCAGAGGAGAGTTTTGCTAGAGAGTTCAATGGAAACTCGTATATGACGTATGCTCCGAATATGAAAATCACTAGCGGGATTGTAGAACGATGAATCTAATGTGTACCGAAGAAAGGCAGTAATTCTTACGGTTGAAGGCAAGCTGACTGCTGTATGCCGTGATCAGGAGAAATCTTATGTGGCAGCGGTATTTGAAGGAGCGACTGGATATTTTTTTTGATTATGACTGGGGTGTATGGGATACGGATTTATTTACTCGATGGGGAAGGAAGGGGATGTGCAACAACAGCCAATAAGTCAGGAATGGATCGCTCGGATTCCTTTATTTATGGAGTACCGAAATATAAGTTCAATCTTCTGGTGGTTGAAAGATTGGAACGGAGATGAAGCGAGCTTATCTGAACATCAAAAAGGGGCTATTGCATCAGCAGTTAATCTGGTCCAAAATGATCTAACGTTTGAAGGTTGTCGTTTTAAACTATAGAAGACCAAATGGAGATGTTAAAGCGAGGAGTAGTGTGAATTATGGAGACAGAAAGGCTTATATTTCGTGAATACACTAAAAATGATTTTGAACATTTATATACGATGACCAGTGATCCAAACGTGATGAAATACATTCGCCATGGAAACCCATGGACGAAAGAAGAAACGATGCAGACGTTAGAGAAATTTATCCATTGGAATAAGGCAGGCAAAGGACTTTTGCTTGCCTTTAACAGAGAAGATCGGCAACTTGTTGGAACGTCTGGATTGATCCCGCAAGTGATTGATGGCACGGATGAGCTTGAAGTCGGTTATTGGGTGCGAGAGCCCTATTGGAGACAAGGCTACGGGTATGAGCAAGCCAACGCATGGAAGGAGTACGGTTTGCAACAAGGAGAGAAACGTTTGATCTCCTTGATCCAATACGGAAACGCAGGCTCGATGCGAGTTGCGGAAAAGAATGGCATGACCCATGAGAAGGATGTCGACATCCTAGGTAAACAAGTTGCCGTATTTTCTATCGAAGTGTAGTAATTAACCGTTGAATGAGGAGATCACATGAGAACACACATCATCCAGATTCATCCCGTTACACGAGATAATTGGGAACAGGCACTACAAATTTCACTACATGAAAACCAAAAACATCTGGTTCCAAGTATTACGGAAGGACTTGCTTATGCCTATATTAAACCATGGGATGAAGCATTTGATCCTTACGTTTTGCAAATCGAAGGCAACATCATTGGATTCTTTTATATAAGTTATACGCCTGAAAGTATAGATAATTACTGGATTGGCGGCTTTCAGATCGACAAGGCGTTTCAAGGGCAAGGTATGGGAAAACGAGCTTTAAGAGCCATCATCGATTTTATCACCGATAAACATCCGTTATGTCACGTCATTTCTCTGACCGTTGAACGAGACAACCATATTGCCCAGCGCTTATATACAAGCATGTCATTTGTAAGCGAGAATCTGACCAATTCCGATGATGAGGTTATTTACAGATTGGAAATAAGATGAATCACCAAGTCAACATACATCGTTTAAAGGGAGGCATTCTTATGAGAACAATCGATTATAGCCAGTATTACTGGCAAGATGACAAGGTGAGGCTGAGAGCCTTTGAAGAAGAGGACTGGGAGAGTTGTTACACAGAGGGCTTTGACTCTCCTGCACGTATTCTGCTTGAATGTGCTGTTGAGCTTCCGCCAACGATTGCTGGAGCCAAACGATTTATAGAACAGAACGTAGCATTCTCATCAACCAACGGTCGTATTATGTTTACCATCGAAAATCTTGAGGGGCATAACATCGGTGGCATTAATCTGAATAGCATTGATGAACGAAACGGAACGTTCAGTATCGGCATAGTCATCGATCAAACTTATCGTGGTCAGGGATATGGCACAAGCGCGATGAATATTTTGCTTCGTTATGCGTTTTTGGAGCGCAGGCTTCATAAGTTCAACGATTATGTGCTGGAGGGTAATGAAGGATCGGCTCGAATGATGCAGAAATTGGGTTGTGTGCAAGAGGGAATTCGTCGTCAGGTTGTTTATATTAATGGGAAACATATGGACTTTATTATGTTCGGATTAACAAAGGACGAGTACCTCGCTAATCGAGATGCAAAGCGGGGGCTTTAATATGAGTACCATTACTTTGCAGAACATTACACTCGATAATCGGCGTGCCGTATTTAATCTGGAGGTCGCGGAGGAACAGCGTCGGTTCGTTGCCTCCAATCTGTCGAGCGTGGCTTCCTGTTATGTGCTTTCCCAGAACGGAGGTTATCCCTTTCCTTTTGCAATCTATGCGGATGACAAACCTGTTGGTTTTGTAATGATCACCTATGGAATTACAGGGTACGACCTGCCATCAATCGCAGAAGGTAGCTACTGTATTCTGAGGCTGATGATTGACGAGCAGTTCCAGAATCGCGGATACGGGCGCCAAGCTATGGAAAAGATTTTAGACTGGATTCGGACCTGCCCTGCAGGCCCTGCTCAATATAGTTGGATATCGTATAGTGCAGAAAATGTACATGCTAAAAGGTTGTATGAGAGCTTTGGTTTCCGTGATAACGGTGAGATCTGCCATGATGAGTATATTACCGTTTTGGAGCTCTGATTATAGAGGAAGGGTCACCTAAGCAGGAGCAACACCTGAATATTAAGGCTTAGAGGATGTAAAAAGGAGACAAAAAGAATGATTACATACCAAATCTTGAACCTGGATCATGCAAAACAGTTACATGAAATTGATCGTTCTGAGTATATCGACCTGATCTATGAGGTCAGTGCACAGGGTTTAGTTGAGCACAAACAAGATCACGAGTGTGCCAGTTGGGGTCAGGGGCAACTGGAAGAGATGCAGGATCGTTACGTTTATGAATTGCAGCATGGTGGAATGGCTTATGGGGCTTTTGATGGTACGAAATTAGTAGGATTCGGTGTGCTTGCCCATCAATTTAGAGGAAAAGAGCATAATCAGTTGCAGCTCGATCTCATGTATGTATCCAGAGCGTACAGACGACAGGGAATTGGGACACGAATTCTATCTTTTTTAAGTGAAGAGGCAAGAATTCGTGGAGCGCAATCCTTGTACATCTCGTCAACCGAAACGAGATCAGCGGTATCTTTTTACCAAAGCCAGGGCAGTGAAGTGACAGGTGAGTTAGACGTAGAATTGTACACCAAAGAGCCCAAAGATATTCATATGGTAAAGGAGCTTAACGGATGACGACGGTTGGTTTGTTAGGAACAATTCAATTCATATCGTCGGTGCGGTCACAATTACATATTTCAGGATGAGTTACAGAAAGAGGATGTTCATTGGATTTATCCTTTGAAGTAAAAGGAGAACGTATGAGAAAAAAGATAGCAAAAGTTTGTAAATATACCTTCTTTACCATCTTAGGAATAATAGTGGTTTTTCTCATTGTTCCTACATGGACACCGAGTATCGAAGGGGAGAATAGTATAAGCCATCTAGAGCAGATTGACATTAACGGTGAAGGGCACGAAGTGATGATCAGGGGAACAGATCGAGCCAATCCGGTATTGTTATTTGTTCATGGTGGACCTGGGTACTCAGAGATTCCTTATGTAAGAAAATATCAGCGTGAGCTTGAGCGGCATTTTACAATTGTTCATTATGATCAACGCGGTAGCGGAAAGTCGTTCCATTTTACAGAGGATTACTCGAAGCTGACAACCGATGTACTTGCAGATGATTTAATAGCACTGACAAAGTATGTTACTGAGGAACTGCATCAAGAGCAGGTGATCTTGGTCGGGCATTCTTTTGGAACGTATATCGGCATCAAGGCGGTTGCAAAAGCTCCAGAACGGTTTAAAGCTTATATTGGAATTGGACAGGTGGCCGACACCATTCAGAGTGAAATGGAAACGCTGGATTATACGATAAAGCAGGCAAACGCGTCAGGAAACAAAGCTGATGTGAAACAATTAGAGTTATTGCGTGATTCCGTACAGCAAGGGAAAGGACTGACTCCTCGAACGTTTGTGCAAAAGTATGGAGGTTCAGCCAGACTCATTAACGAGAACGCTGATTATGTTAAAGGATTTCTGATAAATCCGGAGTACAATGGGGTGGATGTCATTCGGTTTTATACTGGAATTCTCCAATTGCAAGATCGTCTTGTGCTAGAAGCATTGGATCACCCATTGCCTGAGATTGTAGACGAGATCCGAATTCCGACTTATTTCTTCATGGGACAATATGATTATATGACAACTCTTAATGCAGCCAGGGACTACTTGGAAATGTTGAAAGCGCCCGAGAAAGAACTGGTTATATTTCATGAATCCGCGCATTATCCTCAGTTTGAAGAGAAGGACAAATTCATGGCTTGGCTGGTCGAACATTTCAAATTGGATTAAAAAGTGTAATAACCTGTCAAAATGGACAAGAAAATGAACTTTATTTACCATAATTGTGTTATTATGTTGGTGCGAACCGTTTTTTCGCATAATCTATTCATAGAGAAGGGAGGAATAGTTTTTCTTATTTCTTCAATCTAATCAATCAATTTCTTTAACCATCCAGATGAATCACTAGAATAACTGCACTGCTTGTTCCAAATTAAAATAAGCGGAGGTATTGTTATGACGAAAACGTTTAAAAAATTTGGCATAGCCAGTTTGGCACTGCTTTTTATGGCCACAGCGGCGTTTGCGGGATGGGGCTCCAAGGCGGCTGCTGCTGACATGAGATCATTAACCGCTGCGCAGATTACTGCAGAGATGGGTGCAGGCTGGAATCTGGGTAATCAGTTGGAAGCTACCGTGAACGGTACACCGAATGAAACGTCATGGGGCAATCCAACGATCACACCTGAGCTGATCAAAAAGGTAAAAGCGGCAGGTTTCAAAACGATTCGTATTCCGGTTTCTTATCTGAACTATATTGGAAGCGCTCCCAATTATACAGTGAACGCATCTTGGCTTAATCGTATACAGCAAGTGGTTGACTATGCGTATAACGAAGGTTTATATGTAGTCATCAATATGCATGGAGACGGGTTCCACTCGATTCCGGGCTCGTGGTTACATGTGAACAGTGGAAATCAGAACGTCATTCGTGAGAAGTATCAAAAGGTATGGCAACAAGTTGCCACCAAGTTCAGCAATTATAATGAACGTCTTATTTTTGAATCCATGAATGAGGTGTTTGACGGAAATTACAACAATCCGAATACGTCTTATTATGGTAACTTAAACGCGTACAATCAGATTTTTGTGGATACTGTTCGTAAAACGGGTGGCAACAACAATGCAAGATGGTTGCTCGTTCCTGGTTGGAACACAAACATTGACTACACTGTGGGCAATTATGGTTTTGTCGTTCCAAGTGATAATTTCAGATCTTCCGCAATTCCAAGCTCTCAGAAGCGAATCATGATCTCGGCACACTATTACTCGCCATGGGATTTTGCTGGTGAAGAAAATGGAAACATTACGCAATGGGGAGCTACCGCGACGAATCCTTCCAAAAGATCGACATGGGGGCAGGAGGATTACTTGGAATCTCAGTTCAAGTCCATGTACGATAAATTTGTGACTCAAGGTTATCCAGTCGTTATGGGTGAGTTCGGTTCCATTGACAAATCTTCTTATGATTCCAGCAACAGTACCTATCGAGCGGTTTATGCCAAAGCCGTGACCGCCAAGGCAAAAAAATATAAAATGGTTCCAGTTTATTGGGACAACGGATTCAACGGCCAGCATGGATTCGCGCTGTTCAACCGATTTAACAATACTGTAACACAACAAAATATCATTAATGCTATCATGCAAGGCATGCAATAACTGATATTGTCAGAAGGAAGAATCCAGCGGCGTGTTTCTTATTACCAGGAACATGCCGTTTTAGTGTGTTTTCTCAAGCAAACGTAGTGCCAGTTCACTCGTAATTTCCCATGAATTTTTACACAAGCCGCAAGCAGAATTCATTAAATGCCACACAATCATGGTTATACTTAATTTTGCTTTGATCTAGCGAACTTGAAGGATTGGGTGGTAGACAGAATGTTGAAGAAGCGTGAGCTGCATGAATGTCAATCTCTGCACAGCTTGATGATGGATCCCGCAGTTTCCCCTTATGTTCGTTATGCATGTCAGTCGCAAGAGGAATTTATGTTTTTAACGAGGCAGTTAATCGCAGAAGAAGAACAGGGAACCGCCATAACACGCACGATTTTGAATGAGGTTGGAACTGCAATCGGAACCATTGATCTGTATCACATTGTCAACCAGACTGGATTTCTGGCAACGTGGATCGGTGCCCCTTATTTCGGACAAGGATACAGTCAAAGAGCCAAGTCCGCTTTTTTGACAGAACTGTTTCTTGAACAAGATATACAGACGGTTTTTATGAAAATACGCAAGCAAAATGTTCGCTCACGTAAAGCGGTAGAGAAACTGCCATACGTTACATTTTCCAACGACCTGTATCCAGAGGTTACGCAGGCCATTAATTCGGAGCAGTCCATATATGATTTGTACCATGTCGAACGTGCTACTTTTCTCGAAAGTCATATGGAATTGCACCATATTTTAGCTACGTAAGATGACTCGGGAGTGTAAAAGAGTATTCCAGGCGCCGTCAGAGATGACGGCGCTATTTGATATACAGGGAAACACGACCTTATGAAACTAGGTATAGCTTCATTCGTAGAAGCATAGGTGAAAACTGCTGGATTAAGAGCTATTGTATACCTCGTTAATAGCTTTATAGAAAATTCCTTTATGGAAGAACATGGATTATAATTGAAGTAAAGTCTATTGAAGGAGGTCGTTGTTTTGACAACGGAGGTATGGATTCCAATGGATGAGATCCAGGATCAGGAGCCGATCTGGGCAGGTACCAAAATTCGAATATATCAAGAGCAGCCTCTGGAATACTTGCTCTCATACATATATGGAAATTCGAATGAGCTTCAACTAACCTGCCTAACCCAAGGCGAGGCAGGTAATATCGGAGGCGTCATTGCTAAAGACCTGCCCAACCACTATGCACTGGCTCAAACGCTAAAGACCTTTTTGTCTGGAGTGTACAGTGAGATTTTTTTTGAATAAGAAGGGGGTTATATTTTGAATCAGATGAACAAGATTCTGGGTGTCGTATTAATGGTTGCGAGTGTGTTTATATCCACACTTGAACGAATGTCCATCCGATTATCAGCAGCATTGGTTGAGTCGGGAAGCGGAACGGAGCAAGGTTTGCGAGAAGTTACGCAGACGGTAGATGTACCCACGGGACTACTCGTATATTTCATGTTTTTTGTTGGATTCGTATTGCTGGTTGCCGGTTTCCCGGGGACCTACAAAAATAAAAACAAGAATAGACATCAATACGAGCGGCCAGAGAATTATCAATAGAGGAGGATTCAAGTTGTCTGAACTACCGGAGGAGAAGTTAACGGGTGGTAACGTGAATGAAGTTGTGCGCGTTGGAGATACAGTTCGCCGTAGTGCCCACCCGAATCGTTATGTACATAAACTGCTGTTGCATCTGGAAAAGGAAGGCTTCCATCAGGCGCCGAGATATCTTGGCATGGACGAGAAGGGTAGAGAAATGCTCTCTTACGTTGACGGAGACGTCCCGGGTAATGATTATCCGGAGATCGAAAGTTACATGTGGTCCGACGAGTCACTGATTGCCGTTGCCCGTTTATTAAGAGCCTACCACGATGCAACCGTAAATTTCACCACGGTAGAACAGTCTGATAACATTTATCCAGATATAGGTAGAGATGAACGCTCACATGAATCAGTAGATACAAATTCAAAGAATTCCGAAGTGGTCTGCCATAACGACTTTGCTTTATACAACATCGTTTTCAGACATGGTTTGCCGCAGGGTATTATTGATTTTGATCTGGCCTGTCCGGGGCCGCGTATGTGGGATATCGCCTACACTTTATACACGTGTGTACCCCTAGCCAATTTTTCACCCAAGCTTGAAGGCCAAGGAAAATCAGTTACCTTATATGATAGCGAAAAGCACGCAAAGGTTCGGAAAAAACGTATCGCAATGTTTATGAAAGCTTACGGGTTAAATGTGCCACCTAATCTTAAACATGGGGTGGTGTCCCGTATTCGCTTTATGTGCAAAACATTAGAGGATCGTGCAGCAGCAGGAGACGCAGCCTTTATGAAGATGGTTGAGGAAGGTCATCTGGCTCACTATGAGAGAGAAGTGATTTTCCTGGAGCAACATTGGCAAGAGTGGTCCTAGTTTTTGTTACATCGTTTTTGGGCAAGTGCAATGTTAATACGGCTTGTATTTTTTTATACATTGGGAGAGACCAAGATGGAAACGAAGATTGTTACATTGAATGCATTTTACGTTGCAGGTTATCGCATTGAAGCTACGGTGGAAGAGTTTGAAGCAGGATTGCGACAGAGCCAGTATGATAAGTTAATAGAGAAAAAAGACGAGATTAAGCATCGGAAAAATGACCAGGTTTTCTTGATGCAACTTTATCCGTCCCATGAGGACTTTAATGCCAAAGTGCATCCATTCACACATGTATTGTGTTATGAAGTAAACGAGCCGGAGGGCGCGCCGCCTGGAATGATTATTCATCATGTGCCAGCTCGTTCATACGTTACATGTACGCACAGAGGACTAGAATCCGATATAGGTGATACATATGACTACATCTATGGACCGTGGTTAGAAGATGCTGGATACACACCTGAGTGTTATGATTTTGAAATTTGGGATGAACGTTACCAGCCGGATAGTGTCAATAACGAGATCGATGTTTATGTGGCTTTGCATTCTTAATTATCGAGTTTTCATCGTGTTAGATTATTGAGAAAGAAGATGAATTTAATAAAATGAAATTATTTGGCTTAGGCGGTTTCATATTTTTGATCGTTATATGTTCTTTTGTGGCCGTGTTGTTTCCTGCCTTTTTCCCCAGTTGGGTCTTTGTACGATTATTTTTTGTTGGTTTTTCAGCATTTTTTTTTGGTATCGGATTATTTCATGGGATGAAATCGATTAGAAGCAAACTAAAACGGCTAAGCTCTAAATTTTTATTTATTATTTTTGGATTCGCATGTTTATGGAGTTTTTCTCCTGAAGCTCTGGCTGGTGTTCTGGATCTTGGTTCGTATTACAAAAAAGAGTATGTTACATTATCAGGCAGGCCAGACTACGTGGGGCCTATGGGCAAGAAAATAAGAGAACAAACTATTCTCCACCTTTCTCAATACAACCTGACTGACTTCGTATATAATGAGAGATGACTCTATAAAGCAACGAACTACATACTATTGCGAGGTGCACTTCGACTTATGCCAACGATCTATGATTTCACTGTGACGAGAACGAGTGGAGAGCGTTTCCCGCTCTTTCAATATGAAGGAAAGCCTGTACTGATTGTGAACACGGCAAGCAAATGTAAATATACACATCAATTTGATGACATTCAGAAGTTATATGATGAGTACAAGGATCAGGGGTTGCAGGTCATTGGCTTCCCGTGCAACCAGTTTGCGGAGCAGGAACCGGGTAGCAGTGCGGAAGCCGAGTCTTTCTGTCAGATCAACTACGGGGTGAAATTTCCGATGTTTGCGAAACTTGATGTGAACGGAGAGGAAGCGCATCCGCTGTACGACTTTTTGAAAAAGTCAGGTCCGTTCGCCGGCTTTGACGAGAACGATATTCAGGCCAAACTGCTCAAGCTGATGGTTGCAGACAAAGCACCAGAGTGGCTGCACGGCGATGCGATCAAATGGAATTTCACCAAATTCCTGATTGATGCAGAAGGTCAAGTCGTTCGGCGCTTCGAGCCGGTGGATTCCATGGACGAGATCAAAGCAAGTATCCGAGAGTTGTTATAAAAGGTTAGCTTAATATTAGCGGGGCAACCAAGCATAACGTTGTATCCCGCTTTCTTTTTTTTGCACAGGAGGTGATGACGTGCCAAGCATGATGCAGTTTAATGCCCCACTGGCGTATACGTATAAAGCCACGAGTCAGTTTGATCCGGGTAACTCGGACGGTTTCCATTCGCATCCGCACTATGAGATTTATTATTTTCATGAAGGTGAATGCACCTATATTATTGGGGATCGGGTATATGCTCTGGAGCCGGGGGATCTGGTGTTAATGCATGGACTGACCTTGCATCGGCCGCATCCCAAAGTCGGTAAACCGTATGTTCGGACTACGCTTCATTTCGACCCTTCTGCCATTCGTAAAAGCCTGCACCCCGAGCGCATCCATGAAGTGCTGAAGCCGTTCGATGAGCTGGGCAATTGCCGGGTGAACCTCACAGGTGAGATTCGCACAGAATTTGAAGCACTGCTGCATGATCTGCACCAGTTATCTTCTCACTCGTCCAGATTCAGACAGGAGCGTATGCATATCCGTGTGTGTGACCTGTTATATTGTGTAGCAGAGATCTGTCAGGGACATGTGCAGGAACAGCGTTCTTCATCGGAAAAAGAAAGACATGTCCAGCATATCATCCGATATGTGGATACGAATTACATGCATGACATCGGTCTGGATGATCTCGCTCAGGAACTACATCTGTCCAAGCCGTATTTGGCAGGTATGTTCAAGGAGATGACGGGGCTGACCATATTTAAGTACTTATATGATCGGCGTATTAATCAAGCGAAGCTGCTGTTTCAGTTTCAGCCCGAGATGAGTGTGACGGAGGCCAGTCGATTGTCTGGTTTTAAAAGGCTGTCTCATTTTAGCCGAATATTTAAACAAAGCGTGGGCTGTTCGCCTGATCTGTATCGAAGTCAGTTGCATCGGCAGCTGTAGGACTGATAGGGAAGTTAAAACGAAGTTTATCGCTTATATTAGAGTAAACGAAGAATAATTGTATGTCATATGTAGAAGCCGACCCGCAGATTCATCGCGGCCGGCTTCTTTGGCTTTTCTTTTTATTACATTTGAACAAATAGCGACCAAGGATCAGCACACTTCACGTAACGAAGATGTTTAGAATTCCATGCGAACAGGTAAAGAAAGGTAATGAGGAGAAGACGATTATAGGAGGCGAAAAGGGATGGAAAAGGACACACCGAAACAGCTGCGGGAAAAAGGTACACAGGATAAGATGCAAGATCACCCGGAGCAAAATAAGACGGAACACGAAAGCATGCTGGATCGATACGAGCAAGAACAAACGGTTGATCCGATTCCTATGCAAGATTTGAATATGGAAGCGCAGGAAGAAAAGAATAAGGATCAGACGAAAAGTAATTCGTCTACAGAAGAGAAGTACCGGGCAGACTATCGTAAGAGGCATTGAAAAATTTATGAAAATAAAATAGTTTATTGACTAATGTATGTTACTATATTATAGTTACCTTGTTGGCAATGAACTACAAATGACTTAGGAGGCGTATACGAATGTCTACTTTTTTTGATGCGTTGAAGAACAGAAGATCTTATTATGGAATCAGCAAGGAATCCACAATCTCGGATGCGAAAATTCAGGAAATCGTCGAAGAAGCGGTAAAGTATACACCAACTGCATTTAATTCACAGACATCCCGGGCGGTTGTATTGCTTGGTGAACAACATGATCAATTATGGAACCACACGGAAGAAATTTTGCGTGAAGTTGTGGGCAACGAAGAGGCATTCCAATCCACAGCTGAGAAAATGGCAGGTTTCCGCAGCGGCTACGGTACGGTTCTGTTTTTCGAAGACAACAATGTGGTAGCACAGCTTCAGCAAAACTTTGCTGCTTATGCAGATAACTTCCCGATCTGGTCTAACCAATCTAACGGTATGCTGCAACTGGTCATCTGGACTGCGCTGGAGCAAGAGGGACTAGGAGCATCCCTGCAGCACTACAATCCACTGATTGATGAAAAAGTAAAGCAAGAATGGAATATTCCAGAGCACTGGAGACTGATCGCTCAGATGCCATTTGGTAAACCAACTGCAACACCAGGGGAGAAAGAGTTCCAGCCGATCGAAGAGCGCGTTAAAGTACACAAGTAATTCTTGAACATTACCAATATTTAACCACATACGGCCTCGCTTCAATTTGATACGATAATGAAGATCGTAATCTATTGAAGTGAGGCTTTTTAATGTGAAAATAGTAAATGATAATAGAGCTTTTCGAACCTTTCATTCCGTGTGGAAAATCGTGTTGAGCAGTGCCATTTTATTCAGTTCAGTGGTTGGAAATGGAAGCTTCGTTAACGGAGCGGGGAGCCAGCAACCTACCTTTCAGGATACAAGCAAAAGCTACGCAAGAGAAGCCATTACGCGATTGGTACAGAAAGGGATTGTGGCAGGAACAACGGAGCACACGTTTGAAACGAAAAAAGCGGTCACACGTGCTGAATTTGCATCATTTGCGGTACGCTTGCTCGGACTAAAGCCAGTTTCAAACAATATTAAACCTTTTGCAGATATTTCTGCGAAAGCTTGGTATTACGGCAATGTGGCTGCGATGACTAATCTATCCATTCTGGAGGGTAAAGGCCAGAACCAGTTTCAGCCGAATGCTTCCATCACGCGGGAAGAGGCAGCTGCTTTGCTTGTTCGTATGCTGAAACAGCGCCCTGTGGCAAGCGATAGTATATACAATACATATGCAGACGCGGGGGATATCTCAAGCTGGGCTCTTTCATATGTACAGAAGGTTCATCAGCTTGGATTGATGCGCGGAAGCAACGGCATGTTCCGGCCAGCTGACCAAGTCACACGGGAAGAGGCTGCGGTGATGCTGGACGCGATCCTGCAGAATTACACATGGGCCACACAAATCCAGCGGAAGCAGGATCATGGGATTCAACTGGGGTGGCAGTACAATTCATCGACAGCAGCATTTATAAAACAAGTGGAGCAATCGCCTGTTAACACCGTCGTTCCGCGTTGGTTTTTCTTGAATCAAGATATGAACGTTTCGGATCATACCAATACTACATTGATCTCTTGGGCATCTGCTTCAGGCAGAGCGCTTTGGCCTATGCTTGGTAACCGTTCCAATAAAGAGATGACGCATCAGATGTTGTCCAGTTCAGCGAACCGGGAAGCGGTTGTCAGTCAAGTGAGTGCTTATGTTAAAAAGTATAAATTCGGCGGCATTAATGTGGATTTTGAAAATGTAGATCCTGTCGATCGCGAAGGCTTTACCGCGTTTGTGACTTCGCTAACGAAATCCTTGCACGCTCTTGGCGCTGTTGTATCGGTCGATGTATCTCCCAATCTCGGTTCAGATTGGACGGCAGCCTTTGACTACGTCAAGCTTGGCGCGATCTCAGATTATATGGTGCTTATGAGTTATGAAGAGCATTGGAGCGGTGACCTCAAGCCAGGTTCGGTAGCTTCCCTTCCATGGGTGAATCGAGCGCTGACAACGATGCTCTCCGAGGTAGATCGGTCCAAGACCATTCTGGCGCTTCCGTTGTATACGAGGGACTGGTCTACCGTGAATCCTGCATCAGCTTCCTGGGACATTACACTGGGCGAGCAAGGAGTCCGGGCAGCGGCATCAGGTTCTCTAAGAAACTGGGATACACAGTTGAATCAGTATATGATTAAATACACGTCTAACTCGGTGGCAAGAGCGATCTGGGCGGAAGATAGCCGCTCTTTATCAGCCAAAGTGCAGATGAGTACTCAACGAAGCATTGCAGGACTGGCTTACTGGTATATGGGCGGCGAAACTGCGGATGTATGGAATGCCATCACCAATGCCATGCGCTTCGAATCGTATCAGTTCTAACACACGAAGACCTAAACCATTCGTCTGAAACCGGAGGTTTGGGTCTTTTATTTTTGGTTTAAGCTATGGAATAAGTCAGGCCGTTTAAGCCTGTTTGTACGGTTTAATGTATAGAAGGACAAGAATCGTCTTGAAAAATATAAAGTTAAAAAGAGAGAGTATTGGATATTCAGGAGGGAATAACATGCGAGAGATGGATTGTATTATTGTGGGCGGAGGGATTGCAGGGCTTCAGGCGGCCATCCAGCTAGGACGTTATTCATCGCATCAAGTACTGGTAGTCGATGCTGGGGAGGGCAGATCAACGTTGTGCCGAACCTATCATAACATTCTCGGTTACCCGGATGGGGTGTCGGGCAAAGAATTACGGGCCATTGGCAGGATGCAGGCTGAGCAGACGGGCGTTTTGTTTGAAAAGGATCGAATTATAGAAGCTATGCGTGTGCATGAGGACAAGATTAGGCTTAAAGGGTCTTCTGGAACTCTGTATCAGGCCAAAACAGTGCTGCTGGCAACCGGGTTGTCGGATCGAATACCTGATATTCCGGGACTTAAATCTACGCTCGGCAGAACCGTGTATGTATGCCCTGATTGTGATGGTTATGAGATTCAAGGGAAGCGAACGATCCTGCTGGGAGCTGGTGAAGCTGGAGCGAATATGGCCATGACATTAATTGAGCGTACTGACGATCTCTTATATATCAACCACGAGCAGACCGCTATCTCTGCTGACCTTCATCGTCAAATGAAACAAGCAGGAGTTCGTTATCTCGAAGCAGCGGTACAGGAAGTACAGCAGATGGGGGACGGTCATATTACAGGTGTCTTAACCGAAGATGGACAGATTTTTGAATCGGAACGTGGATTTATTGCGTTTGGCGGAAACCGGGTTCACTATGAGTTAGCTGAGCAGCTCGGGGCCGTCATTGCAGACAATAAACATGTAGAAGCGAATCCTCGTAGTATGCAGGCGGCTCCTCACGTGTGGATTGCTGGAGATCTTGGACTTCATGCCGAGCAAGCGACTGTTGCTATGGGCGAGGGCGCGATCGCGGCGATATGGATTCACAAAGCGTTACAGAAAATAGCTAAAGGTTAATCGGTATATTATAAAAAAATTACAAAAAAACAAGTCCTCTCTTTTCCTGTCGGTTGAAGAGGACTTGTTTTCATGCTTTTCTTCTTTTGAGGATAGTGAGAAGCAAAAGCAGAATCTGTTCTGACGAATACTGGAGTGCGAATGCTTATTTATCCAGTTCATTTGTTGCATTTTTATTGGAAGAATGATCATGTCCTCTATGGGTGAAGTCTTTGCGAATGTTATCTACAATGTCTCCGACGACTCCTTCAATCATGTCCGTAGGACCTGGATTTCTTTTGTCTGGTTCAATGACGGTATTTACGCCAGGCTTGAGTTCATCGTTTGTTTTGTCATGTTTAGGCTTGTCATTCATGAGATCTCCTCCTTAAACTCGGTAATAATCAATGTTTACTAACATAACCAAACATCTACATGTATATGTAAAACGTTTAACCCAACTACCATTTTTGAAACGGCTGATTAAACTTCAGCGAGACGTTTATATTATAAATGACCCATGGTTGTGAAGCTTATTGCAAGCTCAACATAAGTCACAAAAATGAATAATGCAATTAAACTAAAGGAGGTAATAAGTATGAATGAACAAAATCATGTGATCCACAAAGACGGACAGGTTTCCACAGATCAGGTAGACAACGCAATTGAAAAGATTGCACCGGAGGAAAGAGACCACATTTTACAAAATTTTGATGCGTTCAAAGAATACCTCGGTAAACGGATTGCCATGGGCGAATCCATCGGTTTAAGTGAAGAACAAATGGCTAAAATTGCACAAAAAGTAGCAGATCATCTGGCAGCTAACGAAGAACCACGCAACCGGGAAGAGAAACTCTTACAGGAACTCTGGAACGTAGGTAAAGAAGAGGAACGTCATATGCTGGCTCATATGCTTGTTCGTTTGGCGCAAGACACCAGAACGAGCCATTAAAGAAGTTTAGGCATAAATGGACTGTACAAGCATAGATTAATATAGATGCAGGAGAAACCCCGAATGCAGCTGATTTGGGGTTTCTCTATGTGAAGCGGTGGACAAGCTCATTAGTAATGACGTGAATTGTAACTATTTTTAATCTGGCTGATACTTTTCAGAAAGTGTTATGAAGTATGATGAGTACAACATAAACGAATCGTTAATGTTTGGCGTGTCCGTTTGAGAAGAAAAGCTTTCGTTTAATAATTAAAGAGACGTTTGAAATAAGGAGAGATGCTGGCATGAAAAACGCGGCGAAACAATGGAGATATCGGATGATCGGTGCAGCAGTGGCTTTACTTGGCATCATCGTGCTGACTACATATTTGCTTACCCCTGCGAATGCAGAGGAGCGTACCAATGTTCAGTCACCTTCTGCTAATAAGGCCCAGTTGGCCAATTCCGAAGTGTATACGGCTTATATTGACGGGATGCGTGTAGAAGACGGAAAATTAATGTTGACTGTAGATAAAATCGGCTGGTATCAAGGTGAGGAAGCAGATGCCATTTTCAAGCAACGAAATCCGGATGCGGGCATGGACGAAGCACCTGACGGTTACTATATTGTTAATGATAACAAAGAACAAGAGCAGGTTGAGGTCAAAGCTGACGCCAACGTTCTGATGCAACTGTATGACCGTGATGGTACGGTTCAAGGGGCAGATATTCAGTGGAATGAACCCGTGAGCTTGACCAAGTTTGAATCGCTGTATGGGGATAAACGAATGTTGGATCTGTCTGTGTTCCCCTACCACCTGACGATTCAAGATGGAAAAGTAATTAAAATTGTACAACAGTACATTCCTTAACGGGATAAAAAATATAAATAAAATTTAAACGACAGAAGGCATTCTTTCCGTTCAATTAAACGGTGAAGAATGCTTTTTGTTATGACAAATGGTTGAAAGCGATTGTAATTCGTTGGTGGTACATGTATCATTATAGGAATGGCGTTTTTACATCATTCAGGAGGCTTCTGATGCTTAAAGACATGATTGCATTAACCAAGCCCGGACTGTTAAGGTTGAATGTATTTGCGGTTGCCGTCGGTTTCTGGGTTGCTTCACAATGGGATATCGCATGGATATCTCTGCTTATGGTCGTGATTGGTTCAACGCTCGTGATTGCTTCGGCTTGTGTCATCAATAATTATTGGGATCGTGAGCTGGATCAAAAGATGGAACGAACGAAAAAAAGGATGGATTACATTAATCATCTAAAACCAGGATTTGTTCTTGGTTACGGCTTGGTGCTTGGAGTCGCTGGTTTAGCAATATTGTTTCTACTGGTGAATCCGTTATCCGGCTGGATGGCTTTGCTCGGTTGGTTTGCGTATATCGTGATCTATACGATATGGCTAAAACGTACATCGACATGGAGTACATCGCTGGGGGGAATTGCAGGGGCGATGCCACCTGTCATTGGGTATACCGCCGTAACGAATGAAATCGATGCAGGAGCTTGGCTGTTGTTTGCACTGTTATTTTTGTGGCAGCCCCCACATTTCTGGTCGCTGGGTATTCGCCGTGTGGAAGAGTATCGTGCTGCTGGCTTTCCACTCTTACCGGTTGTCAAAGGTGTGAAACGTACCAAGCTACAGATGATTCCTTATGTTTTTCTACTGATTCCTGCTGTATTCCTGTTGTATTATTTTGATTACGTTGGGCTGGTATTTCTGATTATATCTCTGATTAGCAGCTTGATCTGGTTTGTACATACACTTGGCGGATTGAAAACACAGGATGATGAGAAGTGGGCAAAGGTCAACTTTTTGATCTCGGTCAATTATTTGATGCTCATATTCATCTTGATGGTAGTGAATACAACTTGGTCTTAAGTAGTGTAGAGTAGGGATTCCCTCAGAGAGCACATTTTGGAATAAAACGGACAACCTCGTTGTTGGTATTATTACAAGATGTGCTTGTTTATTATTAATTGTTATTGGATGTGACAACAACATGAATGATTTGCAACAAGCGATTTGCCTGCGACAGGAAGGCAAAGTGCGGGAGGCAATTGACTTGCTGCACCAAATTACGGAGTTTGATCCGGAAAATGGGGAAGGCTGGTATCAACTCGCATGGGCACATGATTCGCTAGGCCTGGAACGTGAGGCTGTGCCTTATTATGAAAAAGCACTGCAACTGGAGCTATCGGCAGAAGATCGGGCTGGTGCAATTCTTGGACTGGGGAGTACCTATCGTACGCTTGGACAATACGAGCAGGCCAAAACATGGCTGCTTGCAGGAATATCGGAATTTCCCGAGCACCGGGAGTTTGAAGTATTCTATGCTATGGTGCTCTACAATCTCGGCGAACACGCAGAGGCAATGCAACGGCTGCTTGTTCAACTCGCGGATACTTCTGGAGATTCGCGGATAATGGACTACAGCCGGGCGATACGCTACTATGCAGATCAGCTAGATCGGGTCTGGGAATAATATTGAATTGTTTGAAATGAGCCATTGCTGAACATCTTCGATAAAACGACGTGCGGCTGGCGAAAGGTTCCGAAGGGAAGCACAAGCTAAACCGATCATTCGGTAAGGGTCACCTGCAATTGGCACGAGCGCGAGTGATTCCGTATGATTTTGCAGCACCATCTCGGGAAGAAGACTGATGCCAAGTCCGTTACGTACCATGGCCATAATAGCCTGATCCTCGGCTACCTCATATACAACATTTAATTTGGCAGCATGCTGGCGAATCAAACGTTCAATTTCGTTGTCACCGCCCCATTTGGGAAGAATGAAAGGCTGCTCTAGCAAAACGTCAAAAGATACAGATTTCTCTGAAGCCAGAGCATGATCCAGAGGCAGGATGCACATGATCCTGTCTTTTTGCAATGTGATGGTTTCGAACGGCGACGAGTCGCCAAGAGACAAGAATCCAAGGTCGATGGCACCGCTGGCAAGCCAGTTCTCAATCTCGGCATAGTCACCTTCCCACAGTTTAATCTCAATTCCGGGGTGGCGAAGCCTGAACTGCTTGAGAATACCCGGAAGCCACTGGGTTGATACACTAGCAAATGTCCCGATTCGTACCGTGCCAATCTCGGCACCGCGAATTAGGGAGATTTCCTGGTTCATTAGTTCGGCCCAGCGGATGATTTCACGAGTATAACCGAGAATGCGCTCACCTTCCGCGGTGACTCGAACACCCGAGCGGCTGCGATGCAGCAAGGAGAAACCATATTCGCTTTCCAGGCTGGCGATGGCATGGCTGACGGCGGATTGTGTAATATTTAGGGCCTCGGATGCTTTGGTCAGACTGCCATATTCGACAACCGTATTTAGAATTTCGTATTTAATCAGTGACATTGGATAATAACATCCTTCCAAGTTAAGCATACATTCCTATACATGAGTTTGTTTCATAATAACTATTATAAATATTCATTTTTATAATGCAAAGAGATCGTTTATACTTGCCAAGGCGAGTTAGTTTAGTACATATATACAACGTAGCTCAGACTATTATAGAAGAATGAAGGTAGAAGTTAGATGAATGGCTTACAGGGAAATCAGATTCAGGCATCGCGAAGAGCGGATGTACAGATGTTGCTTGCAACCGTTATTTGGGGTTCTTCTTATCTGTTTATGAAATCGGGACTAGCTTCAATGCAAGAACTAAATTTAATTGCTTTGCGATTTGGAATCGCCTTTGTAGCGGCAGGGCTGCTCTTTCACCGCCGTTTGAGAAGTGTAGATCGTGGTACGTTGCTTGCTGGAGGCGTGCTGGGTACAGCGTTGTTTGCTGCGTTTGTATTCATTACCTATGGGGTACAGCGAACGACAGCGTCTCAGGCGGGATTTTTAATCAGTTTGGCCGTCATTTTTGTGCCAATATTAACGA
Organism: Paenibacillus amylolyticus; assembly: GCF_003719335.1. Classification (GTDB taxonomy): domain Bacteria; phylum Bacillota; class Bacilli; order Paenibacillales; family Paenibacillaceae; genus Paenibacillus; species Paenibacillus amylolyticus_D. The sequence continues at coordinate 50,830 of NZ_RIAS01000018.1, read as the reverse complement.
CAGTCTTGCGCCGGCGCTTGCCGGACAAACGTCTAAGTGTCAGTATTGTGGTCGCAGTAGCAGGGCTCGGATTATTAACGCTTCAACATGAAATGAGCCTGCATCTCGGGGATTTGTTATGTATTCTGGCGGCATTGGTTTATGCCGTTTATATTATGATCGCAGGTAAATATACACCGAATCATGATCCGCTTACACTCGGAATCGTTCAACTTGGTGTAGCAGCTCTGTTAGGGACCGTTGCTACATTTGTGTTTGAAACACCGCAGTTGCCAGATACGCCGGAATCGTGGGCCTCGATCCTGGGACTCGGAGTATTATGCAGTGGGCTTGGTTATATTTTGCAAACTTTTGCTCAGCGCCACGCTTCTCCTACGAGAACGAGCCTGATCTTTTCGCTGGAGCCGCTGTTTGCCGCAGCGTTTGCTTTTATTTTTCAGGGAGAGTCCCTTACGTTGCAAGGATACTGTGGAGCGGCATTGATGCTGGCTGGCGTATTGATTACGGAGATCAAACTGCCGCTGCATGTGTTCAGACGCAGAAAGCGCCCGGCATTATAGTGTTAAGTGATTCTGTTTGTCCATCTAAACATGTTTAGTTGAAGACATTCGACCATAGATAAACGCTAGATAAACGAAGTTACAGGTTATTCCGTCTAACTCCGTTCTAACCTAACAAACCCCGAATGAACAAAACATGTTTTGTTCATTCGGGGTTTTATGCTACACTGGATGAAAAATCAGGAAAATCGGGTGAGCAAGATGGGCAAAAGAGTGACCATGCAGCAGATCGCAGATGCTGCAGGAGTATCCAAGTTTGCAGTTTCCCGTGCATTGACGGGCAAGCCTGGGGTTAGTGAGCATACGCGCGAGATGATTGTCAGAACCGCAGGGCAACTGGGTTATTTTAAAATAGAGCCAAAATATAATGCAGTGGATTCTCATACATCATCCGGCAGCACAGCGGAGAAGAAAAACGAAGGTACCACATTGATTTTGTTTCCGAATATACGCTCTCAAAATCGTTCTTCCTTGTATTGGGGGCCTGTATTCGACGGGATTTCAGCGCGTTTGAATGAGCAGGGCATGGATATTTTGACGCTGACGGAGCCTTCTTCCGATCATATGTTTTCGGTTCTCAATCCTGACGCCATTCGGGGTGTCATTACGGTAGGCACGATCTCAACGCCAGTTCTGCTCGAAATATATCGCTTACGCATTCCGCTCGTCATGGTGGATCACGAGGATTCGGCAATACACACGGATACTGTATTTACTGACAATGTGAAAGGCATGAAAGAGTTAGTTCTTATGCTCGCAGCAAAGGGATATAAACGGTTCCAGTTTGCTGGACAGCTGCCCGATGCGGTTAGTTTCAGGGAACGGTGGCTAGGGTACCGGATGGGACTTGAAGAAATACAGTTACAGGCAGATCAGCATGTGGGGCTGTTGGTGCAGGAGTATGAGGAGATGCAACAGGCGGTCAGAGAGCTGAAGCTCGAAGATTTTCCAGAGGTAATCGTCTGCGCGAATGACCACACGGCATTTATTATCATTGAGGCTTTGCGAAGTCGCGGCGTTCAGGTGCCCGAACAGTGCGCGGTAACAGGATTTGATAATACGCGGACAGATGATCCTATTATGGCTACGGCGCATATTCATAAAGAACATCTAGGAGCACGTGCTGTAGATCAGCTGTTATGGCGCATCAGCAATCCGAAAGTTCCATATGAGCGCAAGCTGATTAATGCGGACATTATTATGCGGGATGAGTATCATTCGTTTCGGGCATAGCCCGGTGCAGTTTTTAGTTTGCCGGCCTTCTTAGGAGGATGGAAACAAAAGAGAAGGAACAGACATGAACAGACATGGAGGAGTAAATCTCTATGTCTTTTTTGGTGATTGGAGAGATGATCAGAACAATAAAATTTACCAAATGCATTGACTGTTATACGGCTAACATGTTAATTTTGTTTTGTGAATTGTTTGCTTTTATAATAACAAAACCTAACAAAATAAGTTGGTTACTATAACAACTTGGGAGGCTGTCATGAGCACAAACCTATCGCAACGATTTGAAAATTGGACGTTCAAGGCTAGTGAAGATCAGGAATGGATGCCGGCTCAGGTGCCTGGATGCGTACATACCGATCTGCTTAGATTAGGCAAGATTCCTGACCCGTTTTACGGGACAAATGAGAAGGAAGTGCAGTGGATCGACAAGAAGGACTGGGAGTACCGTACAACGTTCGATATTGAACCTTTCTTATACACGCAGGAGCATATTGAACTTGTTTTTGACGGACTGGATACGTATGCGGATGTATATGTGAATGACACACATGTGTTGTCTGCGGATAACATGTTTCGAGTATGGAAGGCAGATGTAAAAGCATTAGTGAAGGAACAGGAGAACATGCTTCGCATTCATTTTCGTTCTCCCATTCAGGAGGATTTGCCGAAGCTGGAGAAGCTGGGATATGCCTTGCCTGCATCCAATGACCAATCCGATGTGGGCGGTCTCGGGGATAAACGAGTAAGTATCTTTGCGCGCAAAGCGCCATATCACTACGGCTGGGATTGGGGTCCGCGTTTTGTCACCAGTGGCATCTGGCGTGAAGTTAGGCTTGAGGGATGGGCAGATGTGAAAATTCATGATCTATTTATCCGGCAAAATAAAGTAAATGCCACATCGGCACAAGTCACCGCCGTGGTAGAAGTGGAAACTTCACAGCCTGTAGATACCGTTATACGCATAGGCGCGGATGGTCAGCGCTGGGAGAAGGACGTGTCTTTGCAAGCTGGTTCCCATACGATAGAGGTTCCCATCTTGATTCAAAATCCGAAACTTTGGTGGAGTCGTGGATTGGGTGAAGCGTATCGATATACGTTTGCTGCCGAGGTACTTCAAGGTGAGCGTTCTGTCGCATCGTGCGAGGTCAAGACAGGACTTCGATCCATTCGTCTTGTTCGTGATCCGGACGAAGCCGGGGCTTCCTTTTATTTTGAACTGAACGGAGTTGCGGTGTTCGCCAAGGGAGCCAACCACATTCCAAATGATAGTTTTATCACTGAAGTGACACGGGAACGGTACATGCATGAGATCATATCGGCAGCTGAGTCCAACATGAATATGCTGCGAGTATGGGGCGGTGGCTTTTACGAAGAGGATGTGTTCTACGATCTGTGTGATGAATACGGTATCATGGTGTGGCAGGATTTTATGTTTGCGTGCAGTATGTACCCGGGTGACGAAGCGTTCCTGAACAGTGTCCGATATGAAGCGATAGACAATGTGAAACGTCTGCGCAATCATCCGAGTATTGTTCTGTGGTGCGGCAACAATGAGATTGATTCGGCTTGGGCGCATTATATTGAACATGGTGGATGGGGCTGGAAAAAAGATTACAATGCCGAACAGCGCGAACGCATCTGGGCGGATTATGAAGCGATTTTCCATGACCTTTTACCAGAAGTGGTCGAAGCGTATGCACCTGGCATCGACTACTGGCCTTCTTCCCCGATTGTATCGCTGACAGGGGATGAAAAACAGCACGCCCATCCGTCTACGTCGGAAGGAGACATCCATTACTGGGGTGTGTGGCACAATGTTGAGCCTTTTGAGAATTACAATATTTATGTAGGCCGTTTTATGAGTGAGTATGGATTCCAGTCGTTCCCGGAATACAAATCGGTACGCACGTATGCCGAGGAAGAAGACTTGGCCTTGGAGTCAGAGGTCATGCTTGCACATCAGAAGAACGGTGCGGGTAATCGGCTGATCAAGCAGTATATGGATATGTATTTGCATGAACCGAAGGATTTCCCATCCTTCCTGTATATGAGTCAGGTCCTTCAAGCGGAAGCGATGAAAACCGCAATTGAAGCCCATCGCCGCCGCAAACCGTACTGTATGGGCACGCTCTACTGGCAGATGAATGACTGCTGGCCTGTCGCTTCGTGGGCAGGGATGGACTATCTTGGTCGCTGGAAGGCATTGCAATATTACGCGAAGCGCAGTTTCAACGATGTATTGGTTTCCGTGGATGGTACCAAAGAAGACGTCACGGATATCTATGTGATTTCCGATCAACTTAAACCTGTGGAGGGGCAGCTCCAAATTCAATTGATTGGATTCGATGGCACGGTGCACCGGGATGAGACACTTGAAGTAAGCGTGGCAGCCAATTCAGGCGAGAAGTTGTTGTCTTTGCGCAATACAGACTGGCTTGAAGGACATGATGCTGCGACGACGCTCCTGCGACTCGCTCTCCATCAAGAGGGAGTAACAGACATTGTCCAGGAGCATTACTTCGTGCCTGCCAAAGAGCTTGCGCTTCAGCCTGCGAGCATCAAAGTCAGCGGAGGAGCCGATGAGGATGGTGTGTATCTAGTGCTGGAAAGTGACGTTCTTGCCAAGCAGGTGTGGATGTCTTCGGAAGTTGAAGGGGTCTTCTCGGATAACTTCTTTGATCTGATTCCCGGGTTTCCGGTAAAGGTGAAGTTCACCTCCAGAGAAGGGTTACAGCAAGCAGACGTCATTTCGAATCCAGGAGCGGCCCAGGTTCGATCCATGGCTGACTTTATTCGTGTGAACTGAATGTGAGGCAAGTAGAAAATAAGACGTAGCAACGAATGAAACGGTTGAAGTCTCTCGCAAAGAGGGATTTCAACCGTTTTTTATATCAGGATGATACCAATATTTACATCGTAATGATTTCGTAATATTTTGCTTAGAGAATCGTAAGTTGTTTTCCTTATTGTAGTCCATGCAAGCAACTAAACCATGGAGAGTGATAACAATGATGAAAACAAGCAAAAGCAAAAAAATGATTGCAGCAGCGGTGTTGATGATGTCTTTGACCTTTTCGGGATTAGCAAGCGCAAGTACAGCAGAGATGAAAATGATTAAAAAAGATGGTATGGAGCTTGTTCAATTGAGACAGGCGGCAAAAATGTACGGTTACAGCATTATGTGGGACAGCAAAGACCGCTCGGTAACGTTAATGTATATGGAAAAAATGCACGACACGATGATGAAAGATGATATGACAATGAAAGACGATATGAAAATGAAAAATGACATGATGATGGACGATGATATGATGAAGCAAGATGACACAACGATGGCTGATAACACGATGATGGAAGATGTTATAATGCCTGCGGCTAAAACCATTAAAGTGTGGGTTGGTTCTAAAAAAATGATGGTAGACGGCATGCAGGTTAGCTTGAAATCGATGCCTACGATCCATGAGGGCAACACCTATGTGGCGAATACGGTCATTTCAAAATACATGATGCCGATGAAGGCTATGAAGTGAAGGTGACGAAGTAAACGTAAAGAATTGTAAGTAAAGCAGATCAATAATACTGAAACATGGTCCTTGCCCTGTGATATGATGAGGCCAGATGCTTGTTTTGAATATGGGGTGAGTTCATTGAATGAGCGTATCATGGTTGCTGATGATGACAGTAATATTACAGACGTTTGTCGCAGGTACCTGGAAAGGGAAGGTTATTCCGTGGTAACAGCTAAGGATGGCATGGAGGCGATTGAGCTGTGGCGCAGTCACGCGCCAAATCTGATTGTGTTAGACCTGATGATGCCACGTAAAAATGGCTGGGAAATCTGTAACGAGATTCGGCAAACCGAGGATGTACCCATTGTGATGCTGACGGCTCGCGGGGAAGAGCAGGATCGACTGATGGGTCTGACGATGGGAGCAGATGATTATCTGACCAAGCCGTTTAGTCCGAGAGAACTCGTTCTACGTGTCAAAGCGATATTGCGCAGAATGCGAACGGTACAGGTGTCGCCTGCTACTCATTCATCGCATACGATTCGTTATGAAGGACTGACCATTGATTTTGTGAAACGTGAGGTAGAGATTGACGGGCGGCTGATTGACTTGACGGTTACCGAGTTTGAGATGTTGTATTTGCTAGCCAGCCACCCGGGACAGGTATTCTCGCGTAGTCAGATGTTAAGCAAAATCTGGGATTTTAGCTACGAGGGAGACACGACGACTGTAACCGTGCATATTCGGAGATTACGAGAAAAGATCGAGCAAAATGCTTCAGAGCCGAAATATATTAAAACCGTTTGGGGTATAGGTTACAAGTTTGCAGGTGGATCATCATGAATCTACGCACGTATCTGGTATTGTCCAGTCTTCTGGGTATTGGTGTATTGTTGATTTGTTTGTTCGTCAGTTATTCCAAAATGCTTCTCACCATCGATCAATTGTATTGGTTGTCAGGTATAACAGCCGGAGTAGGTTTACTTTCGTTTGTTCTCCAGTATGTATTAACGAAGCCGTTAGAAAAATCAATAGCTCGTATTACCGAGCGTACAGTGAAGGTAGCCGAAGGGGATTTCCATACGGAAGTCCCTCTCATCGGACCACAGGAATTCAAACTGCTGGCACAGCAATTTAATGAAATGAGTTCCAGGCTGAAGGATAGCTTTGACCATCTTCATCAATCCGAATCGGCCAGGCGAGAGCTGATTGCGAATGTATCTCATGACTTGCGTACACCGCTGGCCTCGATTCAGGCTTTTGTGGAAGCACTTGAGGACGATGTGATTAAGGATGAAGCGACCTTTCAACGTTATCTGAATACGATTCGCCTTGAAACGAAGAGGCTGGGAGGGCTGATCCAGGACTTGTTTGATCTATCGAGTCTGGAAGCACAAGGGGGGCCATTTGATCCAGAGCCCAGTCATGTTGATGAGTTGTTGCTAACCACGCTCGAGAGCTTCTCGTTCCATCTTGCCGAGAAACAGCTGAGTGTGGAGATTGAGCTGCCTGATCGATTGCCAGCTGCCATGATGGTAGCTGCACAGATGAAACGGGTTCTCTCCAATTTACTGCAAAATGCTATCCAGCACTCTTCTACAGGAGGCACAATCACGCTTACTGCAACAGAGCAGGGAGCGTTTCTGCGAATTGCGGTGATAGATCAAGGTGAGGGGATTGAAGCGGAAGAAACGACACGTATTTTTGAACGGTTTTACCGGATTGATAAATCTCGTAGTAAAAGTAGTGGTGGTGCGGGGCTTGGGCTCGCGATCGCTCAATCGATTGTGGAACGGCATGGAGGCGAAATTGCTGTTCAAAGTACGAAGGGAGAAGGCAGTTGCTTCTGGTTTACCCTTCCGGTGTGTGTCAATCGCTAGCCATTGGCATTGAGAGATTTGATCATAGGCAATAACGTAAAAACGTGCCACCCTGTATTTCGGGCAGCGCGTTTTTTTATTTTATGTAGAGCGGCATATTGAGGTGGACATCAAACAAGTAAGTAGGTAAAAGAGGAAATATACGTTACGGATTGGACTGTTCGTTTTTGATTTGTTGCAATTCGCTCAGGCTGAGCGTCAGATCATTTTCTGGATTTGCACTGACAATCACCTCAGACTGGGATTGCTGGCTGGCCTGGTCTGATTTTGCAACAGGTTTGACCACATAGAGGCTTTGAACGCTGTTCAGCAGGCTTGCAGGGGTGTCCGCATATGTTTCAAGAAAAAGTACATAATCCTTGGCCTGCATAAGCTTAAGGCTGTCATCGTTGACTATTTCGGTGTTACCCAGTTGTCCGCCAAGCTGTTTGACTTCAAGCCGATCCCCGGCTGTGTAACCACCTTTGTAGGATTCAGTCACCTGAACCGTATAGATCGTATAGATTTTGTCAAAAGAAACCTGTGTATCTGCCGCGCTTCCCGCTGCGTTCATATTATTCTGATCTTGGGACTCAGCCAACACCCTGTCATCTAAAGCTTCAACCCGTGTTTGGATGACATTGCCCTTCACAATGGTGTCGGCCCGTTGGGACAAGGCGTCTACACTGCCATAACTGGGATAATCCTCGGATGCGATGATTGTGACGGGAGCGTCGGGGGGAGAAGCGGCCGGAGTTGCTGGAGAGCAGCCGACGGCAGACAAGATAAAGATGGACGAGACGAGCAAGGTAAGTACTCGATTCTTTTTCATGGATTGGAATCCTCCTTGGTAATAAAATGTAAATGATACGGAATGATGATATACGAACGATTAGTATCTGGATCTGACATTATTGATATCGAAGGTCTGTGGTTTGGTCATGGAATTCCGGTTGCGTGTGTAAGACATAATGGAAGGACTGTTCGTTGTAGGGTTGTCACCAAGCCAGACGGAGTGGCCCAGTTCATGGACGAATACGCTTTGTATAAAGTTGGATAGATTGGATGCATCAGCAGTAATGGTGGAGGCGTTGAGTTCGATGCGGAAGTTGACAACCTGATTGCCGGAGACGGAAGCGTAGTTGACACCGTAAGCGGTATTATTGAAGTTGCCAGCGGTGATCGTGTTTGGAGAGTTATTCGTTTTGACGAATTGCACTTTGGCTCCCGCATTGTTCCAGTTGGCAAGAGAAGCATCCATCGGACCCTGCCATGCAGAAGCGTAGTTGTAGGTACGGATTGGAATGGTGGAGCTTGGGTAGCCGTAATTCAAAAAGGTTGCTGCATAGATCGTGCTTCCAAACATCGCAAGCGCAGAGAACAACATCAGGCTCATCAAAATCTTCCTTTTCATACTTAAAACCTCCAATAAATGTATATTTTCTCTATTATAGTAACAAGGAAATGTGTACCTGAAATGAGTCTCAAGTCGTTGTTTTTGCCGTGGAAAAAAGGAAAAAACCTGTACTACAAAGGAATGTTGTCACAACGAGTCGCTTTCTGTCCGGGGAACGTATGCATAAATTCCCTTAACTCACAAATAATACACTCAACCTGACTAGGAAAAAGGAGTGTATAGGGATGTGCGAACGTTTTTCACTCGCGGCTGATCTGGATGAAGTTCGGGATCATTTCAAGGTACAGCGTGTCATGTATTACTATAAAAATCGCTATAATATCAGTCCAACGCAACATACGCCGATCATTCTGCATCAGGATGGAGAACGTGTGCTGGATGAGTTCCGTTGGGGATTTATTCCGTTCTGGGGGAGGGATGCGGTGAACGCCAACTTAATGACTGTGCATGAAAACCCCGCATATTATAAGTTGGTGGAGACCAAACGCTGTGTTATTCCTTGCAATGGGCTGTATTACTGGCGACAAGAAGGCAAGAAGCGTTATGCCGTACGTGTGGTCATGCCGGATCGCGGACTTTTTGGCATCGCGGGGTTGTATGAAATATGGAAAGATACACGTAAACAGCCGCTTCGTACCTGTACGATGCTCATGGCTGGCGCAAACCTTGCGACTCGTGAGTTTGGCAACAAGATGCCAGCGATTCTTATGGATGATGAGATCAACACCTGGCTTGATCCGGCTAATACACGGGTGACACAGTTGCTACCGCTCCTCAAAACGTACAACCAAACAGATATGAATCTGTACCCGGTCACACCGATGGTGGCGAACGACGAACATGATTGTTATGAATGTGTTGAAGAGATGGAGCAAAAGCTGGCATACGTGCGGAGTTACTAGGAATGACTTAGGTGTACCAGAGAATTTGCTGAAGATGTAGCTGCTTCCATGTTTTTTGTTTCTGAGCTTTTGGAATGGTTAAAAGAACAGGATGGGGTGTCTGAGGACATGCTGTCCTTTTTACATTCGCGTGGTTTCCGATGCGTGCTGACAGGGAATGGAAAAAGAAAAGTTGCAATTGAATTAAAACGTAATTATAATAGTTACAGTAATTGAATGTATATATCCATATATCTATTTAAAGAGATATAATTCAGGAGGGAACCACGAATGAATCCAAAGTATTCGAAAATGTTTGAACAAGTTTCGCTGCCAAGCGGCATTACACTGAAAAACCGGATCGTGCTTGCTCCTATGACTCATATGTCCTCTAACCCAGATGGAACGGTATCCGATGCTGAGCTTGCATATTATGCGCGCCGCACAGGTGGAGCTGGCATGTCGGTTACAGCGGTAACTCATGTTACGCCTAACGGTATCGGCTTTCCAGCGCAATTCGGCTCTTATGATGACAGCTTTGTGCCTGGACTGAAACGTCTGGCTGAAACGATTAAACAGCAAGGTTCTGTTGCTGTACTGCAAATGTTCCATGCAGGGCGTCTGACACCGGAACAAGCCGTTCCTGCAGGCCAAGTGGTTGCACCTAGTGCCGTTGCTAGTGAGCGCCCGGGTTCTCCGGAGCCGAGAGAAATGACGGATGAAGAGATTACATCGGTCATTCGTGATTTCGGTGAAGCCACTCGCCGTGCCATTGAAGCCGGTTTTGACGGTGTCGAGATTCATGGCGCGAACGGTTATTTGATTCAGCAGTTTTTCTCTCCGCATTCCAACCGACGTGAAGATCGCTGGGGCGGCAGTGTAGAGAAACGTTTAGCGTTCCCATTGGCCGTCGTAGATGAGGTACAACGTGTCGTTGCCGAGCATACCAAACTTCCGTTCATTGTAGGCTACCGCTTCTCGCCGGAAGAGCCAGAAACGCCAGGATTAACAATGGAGGATACGTATGCACTGGTTGATGCTTTGAAAGACAAAAATCTCGACTATTTGCACGTTTCCTTAAATGAGTTCTGGTCTAAGCCAAGACGTGGTGAAGAGGATACACGTGCTAGAATCGAATTCATCTTGGATCGTGTTGGCGGTAAAGTACCTGTAATCGGTGTTGGATCGATTCATACCGCGGATGAAGCAGCAGAAGCGCTGGAGACCGGTGTACCGTTGCTTGCGATTGGACGTGAGCTGATCATCGAGCCAGACTGGGTCGAGAAGATTGAAAGCGGACGTGAAGAGGATATTGAGACCATTCTGACGAAATCCGATCAAGAGCGTTTGGTAATTCCTGATGGATTGTGGAATGCGATTATCCACACGCCAGGTTGGTTCCCTATGGCAGAGGATAAATAATGTATCGGAATGACTGGATGGAGGGGGCGCAAGCCTCCTCTTTTTCATATATTGCATGAATGTTTATGAATGTCATTTCTTGTAGGTCTGTGAAATTCTCCTTCCAACTGCTCTATGGTATGATGGGATAACAGGATTAACTGGTATATTAACGGTTTGGAGTGAATGAAAATGCTCGTTGCGGAACGATATGAAAAAATTGTGGAATGGGTGGATGCGCATGGAAGCATGCGTGTCACTGAGCTTAGTGAGCGCTGTGGAGTGACCGAAGAAACAATTCGCCGTGATTTGGACAAGCTGGAGCAGGCGGGCAGGCTCAGACGCTCGCATGGTGGAGCGGTGAGTGTGAAATACAAGGATGAGTCGCAAACCGAGATTCCATATCCCGAGCGTGCTGTTGCCCATGCCGATGAGAAGCGCCGCATTGCAAGTGAAGCAGTGAAGCTGGTGGAGCCTGGTGACCGGATTGCTTTGGATGCAAGCACTACTGCGTGGTATATGGCAGCTGGACTGCCCAATATTCCGCTGACGGTGTTGACCAATTCAATTAAGGTTGCAGCGGAGCTAAGTACGAAAGAACAGATTCGTGTCATTGCTACAGGCGGACAGCTTGCCTCAAAATCCTTGTCCTTTGTCGGGCCACTCGCAGAGCGCTCGCTGGATGCGTATCATGTGGATAAAGTGTTTTTGTCTTGCAAAGGCGTACATCTGACCAAGGGCATCAGCGAGTCGAATGAATTACAGGCTTTGGTGAAGCAGAAAATGATTCATATTGCTGACGAAGTCATTTTGCTAGCCGATTCGAGCAAATTTAACATCCAAGCTTTTACAAGGGTAGCTGGCATGGAGAGTGTTGGGAAGGTCATCACCGATCAGGGTGTGCAGGATGAGCATGTCAACGCGCTGAATGAACTTCAAATTCCGTGTATACGGGTGTGACGGGAATTAAGGATTATAAACGGTACAGAAAGGATCGATGGCAATGAAACATCCGTTTCACTTAAAAGCGGTATGGAATGGCGGACGTAACAGTGAGGGCACGATTGATGCGGGAGGTCTGAAAACCGTCATTTCTATCCCGCAGGAGATGGGCGGCCCTGGTACAGGAACGAACCCGGACGAGATGCTGCTGGGGGCAGCGGCAACCTGTTACCTGATTACACTCGCTGCGATGCTGGAGCGTTCAGATATTACACCTGACGAGCTGACGCTGGAATCGGAGGCAACGGTGGATGTGACCAATAACATCTTTACGTATGAACGCATTGTGCATCGGCCGCGAATTGTACTTCCACCAGATGCACCCGAATCAGATCTGAGCAAGGCCGAGAAGCTGGCGCATAAGGCGGAGGCATCCTGTATGATATCTCGCGCAGTAGCTGGCAATGTGACGATGGAAACGCGTCCGGTGATTGTAACCACTGGAGCCGACGCAGTGTGATATAATTGATGGGTAGACGACATGATTCGTCATTTGTGCAAATAAGGAGAAATTCAGGATGAAAAACCAGAAGCGCAAACCCAATCGAATGGCACGTTTGACTCGTGCAATGAAACTGAATTTCCTCAAACTTTTACGTGCTCCGGGTGGTGCTCATAAGGTATCTACCGGATTTGCTATAGGGTTCGGTCTTGAACTGATCGTGATCTCAACTGCATCCCTGATTTATCTTGTGTTTTATCCGATCGTGCGTTTGTCTGGTGGTTCCATGCCAGCGGCCATCGTAGGTAACGTTGTGGGCAAACTGACATTTCTGCCGATTATTCTGATGCCACTTGCGAAACAGATAGGTTCATGGATTTTACCAGCCCACAGTATGGGACAGGGGCCTATGCATGAGAGCGCATGGAGGGAACTGTTTCATGGGAACTGGTCAGCGGTAAGCGAACTGTTGCTCGGCGGACTAGATATCCTGGCAGGTATGAGTGTGCTTGGGTTAATTTTGGGATTCGTTTCGTACTTTGTCGTCAAATATTTCTACGTCAGAGCTCTTCATCGGCGGCATGAACGCCGGCTGGAGAAGCGCCGCCAAGCGGCAAACGCTTCAGGCCTTAGCACAGCGTCTGTGCTGATCAGGAAGACATCACAATCATAATCGGCAGGAAGACCATGGAAACAGCGGTGGTCCACAGAATGCAACGGGATACAAATTGCGGAGATGCACCGAACTGTTCAGCCAAAATAACAGCGTTCACAGCCGTTGGCATCGAGGCGAGGATAAGCAATACAGGGAATAATGTTCCTTCGACTTGCAGGGCTTTCAGTATAAGCCAGGATAAAATCGGTGCTGCAACCAACCTGACAACTAGTCCGGCCCAAAAAGCCTTACGAACATTAGGTTGCCAAGGTGCTGTATCTCCTTTGGGTCGTAGCATCTGTGCGCCCAGGATCGCCAGAACAATGGGAGAATAACCGGTAGCCATCATCGAAACGCCCCCATCCAGAGCATCAGGAAGAGAAATGCCCGAGCTCCGGATGATGACTGCGATCACAGCTGCATAGATGGTGGGCATGCGGAATACGGACAGCATCGCGTTTTTCACCGTGAATTCCGATCTTGCGGCAAAGAAAATACCTACCGTATTGACGATAATCATCTGTCCAATGACGTACACCGAAGCCTTGTCCAGACCAAGCTGACCAAAAGCTAGCAGCACAAGCGGGAGCCCGTAGTTCACACAGTTCGTGAATGTGGAGACGAGGGTCAGTCCTGCTTTTTCAGGTGCACCCAGACCAAAAATTCGGCTTACGATCTCAGCTAGAGCCCATAGGGCAATCAAGTTGAGGATGGAGAACCAGAAAGTGCTTGTAACATCAGTCCAGGTAATCTCTGCGTGCAGCAGGGTATGGAAGATAAGCGCAGGACTTAAAATATAGAGTGAAAACGCCGAAAGCGGCCGTGTATCCCAGTCCTTGAAATGTTTTAACAATATTCCGCCAATGACGGGCAAGGATATGGGCAGAAACACATGGTAGAGCGTAATGAAAAACGAGGTAAACAATCTGTTCAGTCCTTTCTAGATGAAAAACCTATCTTATCATAGCAGGAAATGCTCGACAGTTGAATGTATAAGCACATATTCCTTATACAGATGCGCATTGCATTGCGTTAAACATGTCGGGCACAGGTGGAGCGGGCAGGGGTCAGATTGCTATTTTGATATGGCAGATTTATTATAGAAGAGGTGCAACAAGATTACATACACATAGAGGAGGAAACTGTAATGAGTGAATCAAAACGCTTGCTCGTACTAGTCGGCTCTTATGCCGAAGCGGAAAATGAGGGCATTTACGCATATGAATTAAATGAGGATACAGGCAGTCTGGCGAAGCTGGACGGCATTGCGGGCGTGAAAAACCCGACGTTTGTTAACGTGGACGCGCAAGCAAACAAACTATATGCGATTGGTGAAACGGCGTCTGCTGAGGGCAATAAAATGTCTGAAGCGGTAGCACTGAGTGTAGATCCTTCGAATGGTAAATTAACTTTGCTCAATCGCAAAGACTCCATCTCTGCTCCACCATGCCACATTCAGCGTGACCCTTCCGGTAAATATTTGATCCTGTCCAGCTATCACGGTGGACTGGTAGGACTCCAGGCACTCACAGACAACGGTGAAGTTGGAGCGCTTCTGGACGAGAAGAAACATGAAGGACACGGCGCACATCCTGAGCGTCAGGACAAGCCACATGTGCACTCGGCATTCTTCAGCCCAGATGGTAAATATATGATGGTACAGGATTTGGGCGCAGATAAAATTGTGATCTACTCCATTAACGCAGACACCAATGAACTGGTGCTTCACAGTGAAACGAAAACCCATCCGGGCGCAGGACCACGCCACTTGGCGTTCCATCCGAATGGTCAATTTGCCTATGTGATCAACGAAGTAGATTCGTCAATCACATCTTACAAGTATGATGCAGCTGCAGGCACACTGACTGAAATCTCCAATATTTCAACGCTTCCTGATGGCTACGACGGGGCTGAGAATACAACCGCTGAGATTACGGTTTCGAGCGATGGCCGTTTTGTATATGGTTCCAACCGTGGACATGACAGCATCGTAGTATTTGCAGTAGATGCAGACAAAGGTCATCTGACCCTGGTAGAGCATGTCTCCGCAGAAGGACAGCACCCGCGTCATTTCGCATTGACACCGAATGGTAAACTGTTGATTGCGGCTAACCGTGATACGAACAACATGGTTACCTTTACGGTAGATCAGGAAAGCGGTCGCTTGAAATACACAGGTCACAGCACAGGCGTATCCAAGCCGGTATGTGTGAAACCTGTATATCTGTAACCGGTCGATGTGTAAATAAATATTGACATACAGCGCTTATGCTGCTATGAAAAATTGAGAAGAACCCTGCCTGAGAAGACAGGGTTCTTCTTTTTCTTTTTTTGAAAATCATTATGATAAAGGAAAAAGATCCATAGCACGAACCCGCTTAAATTTATGTTGAACAGTAACGCTGTTAGTAATAATGCTCGTTGAGTTAGTTGAAGGTGGATGTGTAATTGAAAATAATTTCTCATAACAACGGAATATTATCATTAGTTTCGCCCAAGTAACTACCTCACTTGAAAGTGCGTACTTCCTAAATAGATAGTCAGGCTCTACAATGAACTAGCAGCCACCATTACGAGATGCTGGCCTCAGCAACGGATCGTTGGCTGTAAAGTTAATAGCATGTTGATTGGCAAATGGATCGAAAAATGGATTGAAAACTATTTACTCAACCTCAAATACAAAGGAGACATAAAACATGAAATTACAACTCGCACTTGATTTGGTTAACATCCCGGAAGGTATCGCACTGGTTAAAGAAGTTGAACAATATATTGATATCGTCGAAATCGGCACACCGATTATTATTAACGAAGGATTGCATGCTGTAAAAGCAATGAAGGAAGCGTATCCTAACCTGCAAGTCCTTGCAGACCTGAAAATTATGGACGCTGGCGGATATGAAATCATGAAAGCAGCTGAAGCGGGCGCAGACTTGATCACCGTTCTGGGTGCAAGTAACGATATGACGATCAAAGGCGCTGTAGAAGAAGCGAAAAAGCAAAACAAAGAAGTTCTCGTGGATATGATCAACGTGCCTAACCTGGAACAACGTGCACGTGAAGTTGACGCTCTGGGCGTAGACTACATCTGTGTTCACACCGGTTATGACCTGCAAGCGGTTGGACAGAGCCCGTTCGAAGACCTGCAAACGATCAAAGGTGCAGTGAAAAATGCAAAAACCGCGGTTGCTGGTGGTATCAAATTGGACACATTGCCAGAAGTTGTGAAAGCACAGCCTGACCTGGTCATCGTTGGTGGCGGTATTACAGGGCAAGCAGATAAAGCAGCTGTAGCATCCGAAATGCAGCGTCTTGTTCAGCAAGGATAAGCAGATGAGCAGCAGACAATACGCCGCAGATATCCTGAAGGAATTGGAACGCACGTTAAGCCAGCTTGACGATGCCGAGATGCAGGCAATGGCAAAGCAGGTGTTAGCTGCGGAACGCATTTTTGTAGCTGGCGCGGGTCGTTCAGGTCTCATGGGAAAAGCATTTGCGATGCGATTGATGCAGATGGGACTGACCGTTTACGTCGTAGGCGAGACCGTGACACCGGGGATCGGTTCCGCAGATTTCCTGCTGTTATGCTCTGGTTCTGGAGAGACAGGCGGGCTGGTTGCCATGGCACGAAAAGCGAATCAAGCGGGTGCACCTGTAGGCTTAATCACGATTAAGCCGGATTCCACAATTGCACAGCTGGCACAAGCGGTCGTTCGTCTGCCTGCCTCTGCAAAAGAAGATACGGCGGGAGCCGGAGCGGATGTTACTATCCAGCCCATGGGTTCCTTGTTTGAACAAAGCTTGTTGCTCAGCATGGATGCGCTGATCCTCACCATGATGGAGATGAAAGGCATGACTGGTGCAGATATGTTCAGCCGGCACGCGAATCTGGAGTAGTTCGATTAAAGTGCTCACGCGTTTAATATAGCTAAAAATGAAGTAGACCGGAGTCCTGTGCAAATGGGATTGCGGTCTTTTCTGTGAAAAAGATGAGCGAACTTTGCATTCGGTCCGTGCTGTAGTAAAATGAAGTATTAGAGTTTGATATCGTACGAGATAAGGGGGGACTTGGAGCCATGGCGTCCGAAGTCAAAGAACGCATAAATTTAAAAGAAATCAACTGTGAAAAGGAATTAACACTGGCGGTGATTGGCGGCAAGTGGAAGCTGATTATATTGTGGCATTTGGGTCTGGAGGGCACTAAACGTTTCAGTGAGTTAAAACGCCTGATCCCCCATATTACGCAAAAGATGCTGACCAACCAGCTGCGGGAGCTGGAGGAGGACAAACTGGTGGAACGCAAGGTGTACGCCGAAGTTCCGCCTCGAGTCGAATATTCACTGACGGATCATGGGCAGAGTCTGATGCCAGTGTTGCATGCGATGTATAACTGGGGCAAAAACTACGGTGAAAATGTCATCTGGAAAGCGGACGAATTGAATATCTTATAGTACACCGATGAATATCTTGAAGAATCAGAAATGAATGATCGATTAACGAAACGTCAGGTAAACTGGGCAACTCCAGAGCTTGACGTTTTTTTACTTTTCCAGCCGGATTGATTTCTGCGGATTTAAACCAAAAGTCTCATAATCAGGAGATGTCATGTATCGATTAGCAGAGTATGATACGATGAGAGATATTGGAAATGCAAGGAGGATGACAATCAAGATGGAAAAGATACGTTTACGTTCCGAGGTTATGGAAGAAACAACCTGGGATTTGCGTGATTTGTTTGCAACCGATGCGCAGTGGGAACAGGAACTTCTATCGCTGCCGGATGCTGCTTCTGATATCGAAACATTCAAAGGTACACTGGGTCAAAGTGCGGGGCAATTGCTCGCTTGTCTTGATGCTCGTGAAGCTTTGCAGGAACGAATCGGTAAAACGGCGGCTTATGCGCGCTTAAAACAATCCGAGGACAGCACGAACCCGCTAAATATCGAGAATGCCGCTAAAGCTGGTGATACTCTGTCTAACTTGTCGTCCAGCTTGTCATTTGTCAACTCCGAGATTGTTTCACTGCCAGAAGGCTCAATTGAGAAGTATATGAATGAACTTCCGGGTCTGGAACCGTACAAGCGCAGCCTGGAGAGACTTATTGAAGAAAAGGCACACCGACTCTCGCCTGAAACGGAGAAAGTGCTAGCTTCGCTTGGTGAAGTACTGGATTCCCCCTATCGATTCTATCAACGTGGCAAGCTGGCGGATATGACTTTTGATGAAGTGCTGGATGGTGAGGAGCAGTCACGTCCATTATCGTGGTCTTTTTACGAAAATAATTACGAGATGTCTCCCGATACCAAACTGCGTCGTTCCGCTTATGCCTCCTTTACTGAAACGTTGGATCAATACAAAAATACGTTTGCTGAAGGATATGCTACTGAGGTCAAAAAACAAGTGGTGCTATCCCGTCTGCGCGGATATGAAGATGTGACGGACATGCTATTAGCTCCACAACAAGTGAGCAAGGAAATGTATAATAACGTTCTGGATATTATTCAAAAGGAGCTTGCGCCGCATATGCGCAGACTGGCTGCACTGAAAAAGCGTGAGCTTGGACTTGATAAGCTGATGTTCTGTGATCTCAAGGCTCCGCTTGATCCGGAATTTAGTCCAGCGATTACCTATGATGAAGCGTGCACGTTGATCCGTGAGGCGCTGGATGTACTGGGGCCGGAATATGGGGAGATTGTCGAACGGGCCTTTAATGACCGCTGGGTTGATTACGCGGACAATGCAGGTAAATCCACGGGAGCGTTCTGTTCCTCTATCTATGGCGCGCACTCCTACATCTTGATCTCTTGGGCGAATAATATGCGCGGAGCGTTTACCCTGGCGCATGAAGTGGGGCATGCAGGCCATTTTATGCTAGCAGGCAAATATCAGCGGCTTACCAATACGCGGCCGTCTCTTTATTTTATTGAAGCACCTTCGACAATGAACGAAATGCTGCTGGCAGATCATCTGTTGAAACGTTCCGATCATCCTAGAATGCGTCGTTGGGTGATTTTGCAATTGCTTAATACGTATTATCATAACTTCGTTACACATCTGCTGGAAGGTGAACTACAGCGTAGGGTGTATGCACTTGCGTCGAATGATAAGCCAATTACTGCAAAGACGTTAAGTGAGCTGAAAGGTGCGATCCTTTCCGAATTCTGGGGGCCAGAGCTGGTAGTGGACGAAGGGGCCAAGCTAACGTGGATGAGACAGCCGCATTATTATATGGGCTTGTATCCCTACACGTATGCAGCCGGTCTCACAGCGTCAACAGCTGCAGCACAGAAGATTAGAGAGGAAGGGCAGCCTGCAGTGGATCGCTGGCTTGAGGCACTTAAATCCGGGGGAAGCCTCGCACCGCAGGAATTGATGAAGCTTGCAGGTGTGGACATGTCTGGGTCTGAACCGATCCGCACAGCCGTTTCTTATGTCGGCAGTCTTGTGGACGAACTTGAACGTCTGTATTCCTAATCCGGCTCATATAGTATAGGGACAAGGCAGAACGGGTTGTCTGCAAATGAACCATTTCCTGAACGGGAAGCGGTGAACTGTTATTTTGCGTGGGGAAAGGAACGATGTGTTATGACGGTTACGGGCATATTCTCGTCAGTGGGCCAGTTGAGTGTAGATGGCTTTGGGGGATTAGACGATATGAGCGGCGTGCCGGGATTTGAAGGCAATCAGAGTGGTTTTTTTTCTGGATTTAATGAGCTTGGAGCTATGGGCACGATTGTCCCTATTCTGATCGGCATCGTATTTCTGGTTGTGGCAGGAGGTATCGTATATGCGATTTTCTCGGGTGTACGAACCTGGTCTTCCAACAATGCTGCGGCTGTATTGACCTTACATTCCAGAGTCGTTACGAAACGAACCGAGGTTCGAGGTGGAAGTGGGGATAGCAGTGCCAGAACGAGTTATTATGCGACCTTTGAGTTTGACAATGGGGAACGCCTGGAATTAAATGTTGGCGGACAAACCTACGGAATGCTGGTGGAACAAGATCAGGGGATGCTGACATATCAAGGTACTCGATTTAAACATTTTGAACGAGATCTCCAGCCTCAGTCTGGGCAACCTGGGAATTAAGAGTGAATCATTTTTCATAGGAAAAGCAAGCAACGGCTACTTTCGGAAGGGAGTGAGCCGTTTTTGTTATTCAATGAGAAAGCGAATTCATGGGTATTCAAACGTTTACATTGATGATATACTCGTAAAATAAAACAAAACAGTATTAAACAAAGAAAAACAAACAGTAATTTAGTAATTAAATAAAGATATAAGCGAAGATGAAGACAATAACAACTGAAAGGTGGGAGAGAAGTGAGTGTACTGGCTTATGATTTGGGTGCAGGAAGCGGCAGAGCGATACTTGGTCATCTGAATGATCGAGGGATCGAAACTCGTGAAATTCACCGATTCAAAAATGAACCCGTGAAGACGGGTGATCGGATGCACTGGGATATCTTGCGGCTGCATCATGAAGTACTGCAGGGCTTGACGTTTATAAAACAACAAGGTGAAGTGCCGGAGAGTATGGGCATCGATTCTTGGGGCGTAGATTTTGGTTTGCTGGGCAGCAATGGTGAACTGCTTGGTAATCCCTATCATTATCGTGACACACAGTTCAACGGTGTAATGGATACAGTTTGTCAGGAGATAACGGCTAAGCGAGTTTTCGAGCGCACAGGGATACAGTTTCTACCGTTTAACACATTGTACCAACTCGCGGCACTTAAGCGAAGCGCTTCTCCATTGCTGCGCGAAGCGGAGCGTTTTCTAATGATCCCTGATTTATTAAGGTATTTTCTCACTGGAGAAGCGGTAAATGAGTTCACCAATGCTACAACAACACAGTTATACAATCCGGTGCTTGGACAATGGGATCGTGAACTTCTCGCTTATATTGGTGTTTCTGAGCAATGGTTCGGGGATGCGGTCCTACCGGGGAGCGCTGTTGGACAATTACGCAGCAGCATATGTCATGATATTGGTCTTGCGCCCATTCCCGTCCTGGCAGTAGCAGAGCATGATACCGGTTCGGCTGTGGCAGCGGTTCCAGCTACGGAACGAAGCTTTGCTTACTTAAGCTGTGGAACGTGGTCCCTGATGGGTACTGAACTGGATCAGCCCGTCATCAGTGCGGAGAGTATGGAACTGAACTTTACGAATGAGGGTGGTGCGGGGGGAACATATCGTCTGCTCAAAAACATTATGGGCCTTTGGATCTTGCAGGAATGCATGCGGCAATGGGAACGTGAAGGGCAAGGGATTAGCTATGGCTCATTACTTGCTAAGGCTGAAACAGCACCGGCGTTTGCCAGTCTCTTCGACCCGGATGATGCGTTATTTCTGCCTTCTGGCAATATGACGGAACGCATTCGTCAATATTGCCAGAAGACAGGACAGCGTGTTCCAGAGGATCAGGGCAGTATAGCCAGGGCTATTCTGGAGAGTCTTGCTTTGAAGTATAGAAGGGTTCTGGAATGGACGGAGCAGCTGTCAGAGAAAACATTCGGCGGACTGCATATGGTGGGCGGCGGCATTCAGAATGAGTTATTATGCCAGTGGACAGCGAACTCCATCGGCAAGCCAGTATGGGCAGGGCCAGCGGAGGGAAGTGCAATCGGCAATATGGCTGTGCAATGGATCGCGAGCGGAACGTTTAAGGATATTTGGGAAGCCCGCCGCGCTATTCGTGATTCATTCCCGGTTAGCGAATATGAACCGCAAGACAGGTCGGCATGGGCAGATGCTTATGAACGGTTTTTGCGGATAACGGTTTTATCACCGGGCACAGAAAGCGGGAGTGAGGTGTAGACATGCTCGCGGCAGAACGATATGACCGGATCGTAGAGCTAGTTAATATCAAGGGCAGCATGCGTGTATCCGAGCTGAGTGAACGTTGCCGGGTAACCGAAGAAACCATCCGCCGTGATCTGGATCGTTTAGAAGAGGCTGGTCGGCTGCGCCGATCACACGGCGGAGCGGTCAGTGTCAGGGAGGAGCAGCCAGAGATTCCGTACCGAATTCGGGAAACGACACATGCGGTGGAGAAGAAACGGATTGCTGATGCGGCATTGGCGCTAATCGTGCCGGGAGATCGCATTTTGCTGGATGCCAGTACAACAGCAGGTTATATGGCGGCGAACATGCCGGATATGCCATTAACGGTGCTGACCAACTCGATTCAAGTCGCCACAGAACTCAGCAGTCGGGATAACATCGAGGTGATTTCCACTGGTGGGCAGCTGGCTGCGCGGTCTTTATCCTTTGTTGGCCCACTCGCTGAGCGTTCTCTCGAAACCTATCATGTGGACAAACTTTTTTTATCCTGCAAGGGTGTGCATCTTGAGAGCGGCAGCATCAGTGAATCCAATGAGCTTCAAGCCAGATTAAAACAGAAAATGGTAGGTACTGCAGATCAGGTAATCCTGCTGGCTGATGCGAGCAAGTTTGGCCTTCGGGCTTTCGCCCGTGTGACCGGACTCGATACGGTACACACGGTTATTACGGATCAACCCTTAAGCGAGGAACAGATTTCCTTGTGTAGTGCCTACCACTTGTTAATTCGCACGGTATAACGATAACGAAGCGTTAACCTGAAAACATTTGTTTATTGGAGTGTGTAATGATGAAGGTTTCCTTATTTATAACCTGTCTCAGCGATGCCATTTACCCCCGAGTGGGGGAAGCGATGGTTCGATTGCTGGCCGCTCACGGTATTCGGCTGGAGTTTCCAAAGATACAGACCTGTTGTGGTCAGCCCTCGTATAACAGTGGATATTGGGATGAGACTCGGGTAGCTGCCAAGACGATATTAGAAGCGTTTGATGACAGTGATTTTGTGGTTTGTCCGTCAGGCTCATGCACATATATGATTCATCATTATCCAGAACTGTTTGCAGATGAGCCAGAATGGCTGGATAAAGCGAAGCGCCTTGAGGCCAAGGCTTACGAGTTCACACAATTTCTTGTACAGGTGTTAGGTGTAACCGATCTCGGTGCACATTTTCCGCATAAAGTAACTTACCATCCGTCCTGCCATGGCAGTCGTCTGCTCGGGGTAAAGGATGAACCGCTGGCCTTGCTTTCCAACGTGAAAGGGCTTGAACTTGTTCCACTCCCTCATGCAGAGGATTGCTGTGGATTCGGTGGTACGTTTGCGATTAAAATGTCGGATATTTCCGGGGCGATGGTGACCGAAAAGGTGGATCATGTGAAAGAAACACAAGCCGAAGTTCTCGTTGGGCTAGACATGGCTTGCCTGATGAATATTGCGGGCAATCTGCGGCACCGAAATGAACCAGTGCGGGTGATGCATCTGGCCGAACTTTTATATGAGGGGGTGCAGACACGATGAGCCAACCTGGTGTTATGGATGAAACGGTCAAATCCCGTGCGGGTCTGGCACTGAATGATGATTTTCTCCGCAAGGCGGTCAAGTTCACAACAGAACGTTTGCGTAATGGCAAGAAAGCTGCGTCGGAAGAGCATGGCAACTGGGAAGAATGGCGGGAGCGTGGACGCCAGATTCGGCTGCATACAATCGCACATCTCGATTATTACTTGAATGAGTTTGTGAACAACGCCCGTGCGAACGGGGTGCATATTTATTTTGCAGATACATCAGCGGAAGCGGCTTCCATTGCTCTTGATATTGCGGCGCACAAGCAAGCTTCAACTGTAGTGAAATCCAAATCCATGGTGTCGGAGGAAGTGCATCTGAACCATGTGCTGGAATCGGCAGGCATAGAAGCCATTGAGACCGATCTTGGCGAATATATTATACAGCTGGCGGGTGAAGCGCCTTCCCACATCGTCATACCGGCCATTCACAAAAACAGATATCAGATTGCGGAGTTATTATCCAAGGAAGCTGGAGAGATACTGGAGCCAGATACAACGGTACTCGCCGGGTTCGTCCGCAAAAAGCTGCGCGAGAAATTTTTGGAGGCTGATATCGGTTTGACAGGTTGCAATTTTGCGATTGCGCAGACGGGTTCGATGGTTTTATTTGAAAATGAAGGCAATGCCCGTATGGTATCTACCGTGCCAAAAACACAGATTACACTTATGGGCATGGAGCGCATCATTCCGTCATGGGCAGACCTTGAAGTTATGGCAACCTTGTTGCCACGCTCTGCTACCGGACAAAAGCTCACGATGTACATGTCGGGCATTACAGGTCCTCGCCGCTCGGCAGATGCAGATGGGCCGGATGAGATGCATATCATTATCGTAGATAATGGACGATCTTTACAACTCGGTGATCCCGAGTTTCAGGAACTGCTCAACTGTATTCGCTGCGGAGCATGCCTTAACGCTTGTCCGGTATATCGACACATTGGCGGTCATGCTTATGGTGGAACCTATAGTGGCCCAATTGGGGCGGTGCTGACTCCAGCTTTAAACGGTAACATAGAGGAGTGGAACGATATTGCGAGTGCATCGAGTCTGTGCGGTGCTTGTTATGAAGCTTGTCCCGTCAAAATTCCACTGCATGACATGCTCGTATATTTACGCAGACGTAAGGTGGAAGAAGGACATGGCAACAAGCTGGAAACGATGGGGATGAAGGGCTTTGCGGCAGTTGCGGCAAACTCCAAACGTTTTGCTCTCGCTATTCGGCTTGGACAGATCGGACAAAAAGCGGTTGTGCGGAATGATGGTATTTCACTGAAGCTTGGCCCGCTTAAAGGCTGGAATACGTATAGAGTAGCTCCCAGTCTCGCGAAAAAATCCTTCCGGCAACAGTGGGATAGTCTGGATCAAGAGTTGAATCAGCAGGAACATGCCGCTATGGATACATCTGTACGAGAGCGCATGCAACAGATTGTTCGAGATCGCGGGAAGGGAGGTTCGAAGCATGGGAAGTGAACATCAACAGTGGCTTGCATCTATGGAGGAAAAGTCGCGGCGTAGACAGGAAAAGTTTATGGACGATATCGCCGCGAAGTTGAAAAGACCTAGGCAGCGTCATGCGCCGATCCATGCTTTTCGAGGTGCCCCGGACTTCTGGAATGAAATGGAATGGGATGAGGAACAGCGAATACAGGCGTTTACAGATAATTTTGTCAGTGTCGGTGCGCATATCGGCCGCATGTCAAATATGGAAGAAGTAGCACAGTTCATTGCGAACAAAGTGAATGAATTAAGTGCTAAATATCTAATTCGCCAGAATGAACAGACGCTTACGGATCTGGGACTGGAGGAACAGCTTCCAGAAGTACAAGTTTCCGTGTGGAATAGTGCTCTGGATGTAGACTGGAAAGCCCGGGCAGCCGAAGCGGATATCGGTGTAGTCATGGCGGATTATGCCACAGCATACACTGGTTCAGTAACTGTACTTTCTTCCCCGGAGAAAGGACGTTCCGTCAGTCTTCTGCCAACCGTGCTGATCCTGATTATTCCGCTTGAACGGCTGCATACAAGGCTCGGAGAAACACTGAACCGTTTTGACGAAGCAGGACGCGCGCAGCTACCGGCAGGCATTCATTTTATATCAGGTCCCAGCCGATCGTCCGATATCGAAAATGATTTAACTATTGGGGTTCATGGCCCAGGGATTGTGTATGGTTTAATTGTCGGTTAGCTTTCGGATCTCTAGCCCGCCTGAAACAGGGAGTAACTGTAAACATAGAACTGTCCTTAAGGTAGAATTTCTGCTGAGGACAGTTTTTATTTTTTTTAGAAGTGAGGATGCCGAGAGAGAAACTGAGACTTTAGGACAGTTGAAGATTGGAACTGGAAATGATATGGTAAAGATAGACATAGAGAAATGCCCATTTTTTTTACTCTAAATTGACCGGATTACGATTATGGTCAGTTGGTTTTGGGTATGACATATTACACACAACACACACGTGAATAAAAGATGGATTTAACTGAAATCTGATTCAACGCGCTATGCTTCAGGAAACATCATTTACATTTGGAGAAAAAGAAGGAGTGAGAGCTATGTCACCCGTTTCAGTGCCTCAGCCCAAAACGTACGGTCCACTGGGCAATCTGCCACAGTTGAATTTTGATGAGCCGACCCAGTCCTTGGTGAAGCTGGCAGGCGAGTACGGACCTATTTTTCGCATGGATTACCCTGGAAGAAGCGAGCTTTATATTTCAAGTGAGAAGTACGTAGCCGAAGTGACGGATGAATCCAAATTTGATAAAAGAGTATGGGCCCCGCTTGCGAAGGTACGTGCTTTTGCCGGGGATGGACTCTTTACCAGCTGGACGGACGAGCCTAACTGGAAAAAGGCACATAATGTGTTGCTTCCAAGTTTTAGTCAGCGTGCGATGCAGGGCTATCATAACAAAATGGTAGATCTTGCCGTGCAGCTTGTGCAGAAGTGGTCAAGACTGAATCCCGATGAAACGGTGAATGTACCGGATGATATGACTCGTTTGACGTTAGATACCATTGGTTTATGTGGGTTTAACTATCGCTTCAACAGCTTCTACCGTGAAGAGCCACATCCATTCATTACAAGCATGGTACGTGCATTGGATGAATCCATGAGTTCGTTGCAGCGTCTGCGTTTGCAGGATAAATTGATGATCAGCAAAAAGAAACAATTCGATCAGGATATCCGTTCCATGTTCTCGCTAGTGGATCACATTATTGCAGAGCGTAAAGCGCAACCGCAGGAAGGGGCAGATGATCTGCTCTCTCACATGCTTAGCGGCAAGGACCCGGAGACAGGTGAAACGCTGGATGACGAAAATATCCGGTATCAGATTATTACATTTCTGATTGCAGGGCATGAAACGACAAGTGGTTTGTTATCGTTTGCCGTGTACTACTTGATGAAAAACCCGGATAAGCTCGCGAAAGCCCAAGCGGAAGCAGATGAGATTCTGAAAGACCCGGTGCCAACGTACAATCAGGTTCGTCAATTGAAATATATACGTATGGTGCTGAATGAAGCACTACGCTTGTGGCCAACCGCGCCAGCATTCTCTTTATATGCAAAAGAGGATACAGTGCTCGGCGGACAATACCCGCTTCAGAAAGGGGACAGTGTCAGCGTGCTCATTCCCAAGTTGCATCGTGACCGTGAGGCATGGGGAGATGATGTGGAGGAGTTTCGGCCTGAGCGATTCGAAGACCCAAGCAAGGTGCCACATAACGCGTATAAACCGTTTGGCAACGGTCAACGCGCGTGTATTGGTCAGCAGTTTGCGCTTCAGGAAGCGACGCTCGTGCTGGGCATGGTGCTGAAACATTTTGACTTCATCGATCATATGAATTATCAGTTAAAAGTCAAAGAGACATTGACACTCAAACCCGATCAATTCATCATTCGTGTACGTTCGCGCGGAAGTCAGCCTGTGATGGCTGTACCTGGTGTGGCTATGCAAGAGCCTGCTAACACAGTGAAAAAGCATGAACAAGATGTGGTAGAAGCACACGATACTCCCTTACTTGTACTCTACGGCTCGAATCTGGGGACGGCTGAAGGGATCGCACGCGAAATAGCGGATAACGCGAGACATCAAGGTTTCCGCAGTGAAGTCGCTGCACTGGATGATCGCGTCGGCAGGTTGCCGAAAGAAGGGGCTGTTATTATTGTCAGCGCATCGTATAACGGTCAGCCGCCAAGTAATGCCAGAACGTTTGTAGAGTGGATTCAGCATGCCGATCAGGGGGAATTCGAGGGCGTAAAATATACGGTTCTCGGATGCGGTGACCATAACTGGGCCAGCACGTATCAGCGGATTCCACGTCTGATTGATGAACAGCTGTCCTTACGGGGAGCCAAGCGTTTATCATCTCTTGGGGAGTCAGATGCCAGCGGGGATTTTGAGAAGCAGGTGGAGGACTGGACAGAACAACTATGGCCTGACTTGGCACGAACGCTGGAATTGAATCTGAATACGGGAGCCAAAAGTGAACACAGCTCCCTGTCGGTACAATTTGTTAGTGGCAGGGCGGTTACACCGCTGGTTGAAACGTATGACGCACATGTTGCAACCGTGCTGGAGAATCGGGAGCTTCATGATGTAGGGAGCGAGCGAAGCACAAGACATCTGGAGATTAAGCTGCCGGAGGGGATCACATATAAGGAAGGTGATCATCTTGGCGTGTTGCCGCAAAATCCACCAGAGCTTGTGAAGCGTGTGCTGCGTCGTTACGGTTTCACGGGAACAGAGCATCTGGTACTGGATGCATCGGGGAGAAGCGCGGCGCATCTGCCACTGCAACGGCCAGTGAACTTGTACGATCTGCTCAGCCATAGTGTGGAATTGCAAGAGGCCGCAACACGTGCGCAGTTAAGGGAACTTACTGCATATACGGTCTGCCCTCCACACAAGAAGGAACTTGAAGCGCTCCTGGATGAGACATTATATATGAAGGAAGTTCGTGGCAAACGGATATCAATGCTGGACTATCTGGAGAAATATGAAGCATGTGAATTGCCGTTTGAACGTTTTCTTACATTATTGCCTTCGTTGAAGGCCAGATACTACTCCATATCCAGTTCACCACGGGTACAAGCAGCGCAAGCAAGCATTACGGTAAGTGTCGTAAAGGCATCTGCGTGGAGTGGAAAAGGGATTTATAAAGGTATTGCTTCCAATTATCTGGCTGATCTGAAGCCTGGTGATGAGGTTGTTATGTTTGTTCGTACACCGGAATCTGGCTTCCAGTTGCCTGAAACTCCAGAAGTGCCGATCATTATGGTTGGACCAGGAACAGGGGTAGCCCCATTCCGTGGTTTCTTGCAGGCGAGACATGTGATGAAGGAGGAAGGCGCGCAAGTTGGTGAAGCACATCTGTACTTTGGCTGCCGCAATCCGGAGCATGATTATTTGTACAAAAACGAGCTGGAAATTGCAGAGCAGGAGGGGCTTGTACAGCTGCATACAGCCTTCTCCAGGATTCAAGGGGAAGAGAAGTGTTATGTTCAACATCGGATGAAAGAGGATGCACATCTGTTAATTCCTTTGCTGGTAAATGGGGCGCATTTATACATCTGCGGAGATGGCAGTAAAATGGCTCCCGATGTGGAATTAACGCTAAAGCAGGCTTATGCAGATACTCAAGGTAAGACGGTAGAAGAGGCAGAAGCCTGGCTGAATCAGCTTCAAGAGCAAGGTCGTTATGCGAAGGATGTCTGGACAGGCATTTAATTGGATGGAGCGAACGTGTTCTAATATATGCATGGATGCAGCGAGTATGTGTAACAAGGTAGGCATTTAACCTCGCGGTGAGAAGCGGAGACAACCGATTCTCACCGTTTTTTTCTCCATGGACATGTTGCTTAGGCATTCAACTTGAGCAAATTCTTCATATCGCTCCTTCGGCTCGTTCTAATCTATCTACGACGGATACAGCCACGTTTCCCCTTCAAGGTTCGCTTGCGAGGGCGATAGATGGACTCCACGCTGGAAAGCGGAAACAGAATACGTGAAGGAACTCTGCCTTTGCCTTGCAACTCAATATAATTGAGTCCAACGCCGACCAGTCTAATATTTCGGAATGCATTGCGTGAAGGGAATGTTGTACGGATGCCAACCCGAATCCCTCGCTGTGTGCGCGGAACGTTGAATACTCGAATCGAATTTAGGCTTAGCGGAATAAATAATTGATGATTGATTTTGACAAAATTACGAGGGAATACCCGACGAATGCGTCCAGGCTCCAGACCGGAACGCGGGGCGTTAAGCTCAGCAAGATGTCCCTGCAATTGGGCCAAGCGTTGCTGGAGTGTTTTGCCTGTACGAAGATGCTGCCAGCTCATAATTCTTCCTCCGTTCGTCATTTATACCTAGTATATGAACGAAGCAAGGAGGAAGGTGAATACTTGACAGCCCATGTTGATGCCGGAGTGCAACGTACATGAGACGTACAATGGAATGTGCAAATGAAATGAAAATCAGAAAAGGCATAAGATTAGAGATTCGAGGTCTCTGATCTTATGCCTTTTTACATGTGCCTTATTAAAATTGTACCAAAGTATCGACTTTGACCGGTAGGCCTGTTGCAATCGCACGATTGGCTGCAATGCCTGTCAAAATCGAGCGAGCGCCATCTACATGATTCGCCGCACGATGGAATGGATCTTCTGACGGTGCGCCGAACAGATCGTTGAGCAGTACAGGGTCGCCTCCGCCATGGCCGCCTTCTTTTTCCTCGACTTCAACGTCATAAGGTGCGCCGAACATTGGAAGCACGCGCAGCGTTTTGCCAATCAAAGCACCTTCTTTGCTTTTGTCACCCAGGGAATTAACGTAGGATTGTTCGATAATGCTCATTTCGATACGGCCTTTGGTGCCGTTGATCGCAATGCGGTAACCTTCCCACGGCTGATAAGCAACAAGGGAATACGTCAGGATCGCCTTGTTCCGATATTGGACAAGAACACCCATCGTATCTTCAATGTTGATTCCTTCACCAAATACACTTTGATCACGCTGGTATCCATCTTCAGTCTCGGCATCCAGATACATCGATTTCAGATGGGCATCAGAATCCAGATGCAGGGCGAATGGATCATCCTGTGCGAGCGGATTACCTGTAGCACGGTTGTAGAATTGGGTAACCCCGCGATCCTCGGCATTTTCTCTACCGTAGAACATCAAATCCCCAAACGCAAAGACAGTATCTGGCTGTGAGCCGATCCAGAAGTTTACGAGATCGAAGTGATGCGTCGATTTGTGAACCAGCAGACCTCCACTATTGCGCTTGTCCCGGTGCCAGCGGCGGAAATAGTCCGCACCGTGACGGGTATTCAGTAGCCATTCGAAATGCACAGAAGTCACTTTGCCGATGGCATCGTCCAGAATAAGCTCCCTTATTTTCGTGTGATGCGGTGCATAACGATAGTTGAACGTCACGCGTACATTCTGTCCGGTACGCTTCACTGCATCCAGAATGTCCTGACATTTCTCCTCATTAATAGTCATCGGTTTCTCCGTAACAACGTCACAGCCGAGCTCCATTGCTCGAATGATGTATTTATGGTGAGTCCGATCCACGCTGGTCACGATAACGTAGTCTGGCTTCTCGTTCTCAATCATCTGGTCAAACTGATCTGCCATGTATGTAGGCACCTCAGCATAGTTATATTTTTCTCGCAGCAGCTTGTTCGCATAATTCATACGCACTTGATTGATATCACAAAAGCCGACAAGTTCGGAAGTAGCGCTAAAATCCCGGGTCAAAGCACCATAGAAAAATTCGGCACGACCACCAGTTCCGACTAATACATAACGTTTTTTGTTCCCCACCTATATCGCCTCCTTGAATGTAGGTTTAGACTATAACAAAGGAGCACTTCTTTCACCGCATTTGATGCGTAACCGCTTTCAAATGCCGCATATTTTGCTATAATTGTGAAAAAGGAGAGAGTGACATGACCGAAGCCATTCGTGCAGATTATCATGATGCAACGGATTTATTACATATAGAATACGATCGCAGGATCGGATACTACTCTATGCCAAATGATCATTTTCATGACCATTATGAGTTGTATTATTTACTTTCTGGTGAACGCATTTATTTTATCAAAGATCGTTCGTATCTGGTCAAAGCAGGGGACTTGGTATTCGTAGACCGCAATACGGTGCACAAAACACTGGAAAGTGGAATGCCGGACCACGAACGAATCGTGCTGTATATGCAACCGGAACTGTTTGCCGCTATGGCGGTAACGAGTGAGCTCACAGAAGGGTTAACGGAGCCCTTTCGCTGGGACATACCGATTGTGAGATTCCCCATTCAGGTCGCCAAGGTGACAGAGGAGATCGTGGCAGAAATGGTCCGAGAAATGCGTAATCCCGACGAGGGAAGTGGAATGTTGCTGCGTCACCGTACGTTAGAGATGTTGCTGCACACGTACCGTCACCGTCATCTAGGACGTATACAGTCGGATGATCAAGACCCTGTCCTTCACCCCAAGATTCAGGTCGTTGTCCGTTATCTGAATGAGAATTACCAGAATCCAGTTACGCTGCCGGAGGTCGCAGGCAAGTTTAGGATTAGTCCACATTATCTAAGCCGGCTGTTCAAACAAACGACGGGTTTTACGTTTAGCGATTATCTGAATCTACTGCGGGTAAAGGAGGCTCAGCGTCTACTGCGTGAGAGTGAAGAGTCGGTGACCGATATTGCCTTGCTGGCGGGATTCGGCAATTTTTCGCATTTTGGCAAGATGTTCAAGCGTGCGGTTCAGATGTCACCAAGAACGTACAGGCAGGAATACAATGGACGGGATGGAATTAAAAAAACACAATCAACAATAAGCTAAGGATTTAACACTATTAAGGCACCGGAAGAATTCAGCGAATGCATGACCTCTATTTACTTTCATGTTTAATATGAAGTTTTATATAATCATTTATATAGTACCGCTGGAAGCATGTATAAGTAACATTTAGAGGCTTTTCATTTTATTAAAAATAGAGAGGCGGCCTGATGATGAAAACAATCGAAGCCAGACTACAGGAATTAGGAATCACGCTCCCGCAATCCAGTTCTCCTGCGGGGAAATATGCGAACGCCGTCATTGTAAATGGAATGATGTATGTATCAGGAAAAGGTCCGGCTACGGATGAACGCGGCAAGCTTGGCGTGGAATTTACGACAGAACGGGGATATGACTTCGCCCGGAATGCAGGACTGGAGGTACTTGCAGTTGTTCGGGACGTGCTAGGTTCGCTGGATCGGGTTAAAAAGGTAGTTAAAGTGCAAGGGTTCATCAACGCTTCGGCTTCCTATCAGGAACATCATAAGGTGCTGAACGGGTTCTCGGATCTGATGATCGACGTTTTTGGAGAAGAACAGGGAGTTCACGCCCGTTCCGTCCTAGGGGCCGTTTCTGTGAGAGATCAGCTACCGCTGATTATTGATTCGATTTTTCAGGTGGAGGAGTAGTTTGTATGACAGATTTTGATTCGATTGACCCCATGATGCTTGAGTTTCCCGAGAGCTTTGATACGGAACGTCTTACGATTCGCTCACCGCAGTGGGGTGATGGCGCTGATGTTAATGAGGCCATTCGGGAAAGTGTGGAAGAGCTAAGGCCGTGGTTACCATTTGCAGAGAACATTCCTACATTAGAGGAGTCAGAGGTGTCCGTACGTAAAGCCAGACTGCGATTTTTGGAACGCAGTGACCTGATGTTACACTTACGCGATAAGGCTACAGATGAGTTTGTCGGCAGCAGCGGTCTGCACCGGATGGACTGGAATGTACGCTCTTTCGAGATTGGTTACTGGGTGCGAACCTCCCGGTCGGGTGAAGGTTTGGTCACAGAGGCTGTGCAGGGGATCGAACAGTTTGCAAATGTACATCTGCAGGCCAATCGCCTTGAGATTCGTTGTGATGCCCGAAATGTCCGCAGTGCCAGTGTAGCTAAACGGCTCGGTTACACGCAAGAAGGAATACTGCGCAGGATAAAACAAGATCGCACAGGGGCATGGGTAGATATGATCATTTTTTCCAAAGTAAGAGGGATTGAGTTCGATTAAAAAAGAATCTCACATACTCAGGAGGATTAGCGGATGAAGCTGATTGGGCAAGGAAGAACGGCGGAAATCTACCATTATGCAGATGATCTTATTTTAAAATTATACCGGACAGGGTTCTCAGGAGAAGCCGTACAGAATGAATATCGCATTAGTCAGTGGGTATATGGAAAGGGATTGCCCGTTCCTCGTGCTGTAAAACAAATGCATCATGCTACACGTACGGGTATTGTATTTGAGCGGTTTGAGGGAACAACATTGTTAACGCTGATGATTCAGCAGCCGGAATTGCTGGAACAGCTATCCTACATCATGGCGGAAACTCATTATAAAGTGCACAGGGTACAGGATGAGGGTAACTTATTGCCTTCTCAGAAAAAGATTCTGGAGCACGCGATGCTGTGCGTATCGGGCTTCTCCGATATTGAACACGAACGACTGATTCACTATTTGTCTGTATTGCCTGAACAACGGGCGATTTGCCATGGTGATTATCATCCTGATAATGTAATGCTGAGCAAGGACAGAGAACAACATTGTGTCATTGACTGGATGACGGGCATGGCGGGTAATCCCGCGGGTGATGTGGCCAGGACATGGGTAATATTAAAGAGCGGCAAGCTGCCAGACGATGCGGAACCTGCGATTCGGGAAGGATTCGAGCGGGCTCGAAGTTTGATATTGGAGCAGTATATAGGGCATTACGTCGCTCTTTCCGGGATCACTCGTGAGCAGATTGATGCTTGGATGTTGCCTGTCGCTGCGGCACGTTTGGACGAAAGCTTGCCTTTCTCGGAAGAGGAGTATCTCCTTCAGTTTGTGCGGGACAGACTGCGCTTGCTGGATGAAACGCTTCATACAACATCATGAAAATAAAGAGGGTGGAGAATCCATGCTGCACGCGCTGGAAGTGATTCAACGTTATAAATCAGGAAATTCACAACAACAACATCTGCACCAAGAGCAACAAGAGCCGCAATGGCTGCAATGGTTAGTCGCGGCGGAGAAGCCGCGAATTAATCTGGAACGGATTCACTCCATTGCCGAGCTTCAGAAGACGCATGCGGTATTGGATTACACCGAGCGCACACTTCACATGCTGGATGGAATGCAGCTTTCGTTCTGGATTCGGGAACTTCTGGAAGAGGTGCTGGCCTGGTCGGAAACGGCAAAAGGAGGTTCACTGGAACAGCGCAGAACGTGGCAGCAGCAGGGAATTAACCTGTTCGTACATAATATTGGCTCGGCACAGCTCTATCAACGATACGCAACAGATCGAGATCGAGAAAATGGACTGGAATCGGTAGCGTCTCCGAGACAGGAGATCATTCGTATTTTAATATCAACACATGGACTGATTGGGCAATACATACGGGGTGAAATTCCGTATGCAGAGAATCTACCGTTGCGTGCTTTGATTACTGAAGGCTGGGTTACCGGCGGTGAACTTCGTATTATGTTAATGGCTCTGAACCAATGTATTATTGAAGCGGTTGATTCTGGTCTTTGGGAGCAGGTTCAGGATGAAGTAGAGCAAATTGTAGACTGGATCGTGTCAGGAACGGAGCATACAGACTGGAGCGTGAAGGAGCGATTATCTCGCCTAAGAAGTAATTCAATCCGTCAAGGTGAGGCGATTGATGAAACGTATGCCAAGCTGAAACAACAGTTTCCTGTAGAGCAACAACTGTCTTCTCTTGCATCACGTACGTTGTGGTATGTGGAGTCAGCCATGCGGGATTTTTCGCTGGAAGAGATGGTCAAGGTGTTTTTACTTGCACTGCATAGCGAAGAATGGGAGAAGAAAATAGAGGGGCATTCAAAGGACTCTTCCGTGACCTCTATACGTCATATCAGCTTCGAACCGTTAATGAACACGATGTATTACGACTACAAGGGTGTCAAAAAGCTGAATATTTACAAGAAACGTATGATTGAAAAATATCTGGAACAGTATTCATGGGAACAGATTAGCGCTGGAGAGCAACTGTCTTATCCGCATCTGGGACATCGGATTGAACGATACCCCGACCTGCCGGATACGTTGTTTGTAACCTTTGAATTCTCGCCTGCAGCCGAGAAATTGATCGCTTTTTGCATTGAAGCAGAGAAATCTCCGTTGTACGAACAGGCGGTACTACTATTATTTGACCTGTTTGGCCTGCGACGGGATGCATATGATCGGTTCCACAACGAAGAGACGTACCTTTCGGATATGAATAGTTCGGGAGACTACAAAAAAGTGCTACTCGAACATATGGTGGGCAAACGTGTGCTTGATATCGGCCCAGGTGGCGGTGTGTTGCTGGATTTGATTGAGCAGGAGAAGCCCGAGGTTGAAGCGATCGGCATTGATATTTCGGCCAATGTGATCGAGGCGCTGGAGCGCAAGAAGCAACGGGAGTCCCATCGCTGGCATGTGATGAAAGGCGATGCCCTGCAACTGGATCAGTATGTGGAGCCGGGAACAGTGGATACGGTGATCTTCTCCTCCATTCTGCACGAGTTGTATTCCTATATTGAGCGTGACGGACGCAGATTTAATACAGATACCGTGGCAGCTGCGCTGCATAGTGCTTTTCAGGTGCTCTCGCCAGGCGGAAGAATCCTTATTCGGGATGGTATTATGAGCGAACCGGAGTCACAGACACGACGAATTCGATTCCTGGAGACGGATGGGGTAAGCTGGCTGGAACGTTATGCAGCAGATTTCAAGGGGCGAGAGATCACTTTTGAACGTATAACGGATGATGAAGTAATGATGCCGATTAATGATGCGATGGAATTTCTGTACACCTATACTTGGGGGGAGGAAGCCTATGTGCATGAAGTCCAGGAGCAGTTCGGCGTATTTACACCGCAAGCCTATGAGAAATGCATACGCGACACGTTAGGGGAGCAAGCGGATATCATCATGTTGCGTCATTTCTTGCAAGAGGGATATACCGAAGCGTTGGCAGATCGGATTGTTTTTATGGATGAGAAGGGTGAACCTGTATCCTTACCTGACAGCACCTGTCTGATTGTGATCGAGAAGAAGAGCAGGGTAGATGCATGAGCGCAGAAGCTTGTACAAGCTTGTATTTTGTGCGACACGCAGAATCCAGGTTCATTGAAGGTCAGGAGCGCGAGCGTGGACTGACTGAACAAGGGGACTTGGATGCAGCAAAGGTCGCCCGGATTTTGCATACAGAGGACGTCGAGGTGTTTTACTCCAGTCCGTATCTTAGAGCTGTGCATACCATTCAGCGTCTGGCTGATTTGTGCGGGAAGTCTGTATTCATTGAGGAAGATTTACGTGAGCGTACGCTGTCGAGTCCCCACGTAAAACATGATGATTTTTATGAAGCCAAACGGCAGTTGTATCTTGATACCACGTTTGCTTTTCCAGGTGGAGAGTCTGGCATTCAGGCTCAGAAGAGGGCGGTTAACACGATTGAACAAATGTTAGGCGAGCACAGGGGGAAAAAGGTCGTAATTGGTACACATGGTGATATCATGACCCTTATTTTTCAGCATGTTGACCCGAGTTATGGTTTCGAGTTCTGGAAGAGCACGACGATGCCGGATATTTACAGGATGGATTTGGATCAAGCTGACAAGATGTTTCAGATTACACGAATGTGGGAGTGAAAGATGTGAAAATTACGTTTTTGCCGGGGACATATACGGTGGACGAGTTAATTGTGACACCGTTACAGGATAGAACATACTGCATATTTGATCTGGAAGGGACAGGTATTGATACGACTGTGGAGAGCATCACTCAGTTTGGCGCAGTGTCTTATAAAAGGGGAGAGGGAGTTAGTGAATCTAGTTTTTCTTCTCTAGTTCGAGCATCTAAAATGATCCCAGAAGCGGTGGAGAAACTTACCGGTATTACGAATCAAGCGATGTTACAAGCTCCTCATTTTAATGAGGTGTATGAGCGATTCTGTAGCTTTATCGGAGACCAGGTGCTCGTGACTCATGCGGGTTATGAATATGATCTGCCCATGCTGGAGCGTCATTGTCAAGAGTACGGGTTAACGATGTTTACTAACAAGGTTCTGGATACTAAAGCGATGTTTACATATATTCATCCCGAGGTAACGGACGTTGTCTCAACGGATTTTCTTATTGGATATTACGATCTGGATACAGAAGGTATTCATAGACATGATGCGCTGGCTGATTGTGGAATTATTGCTCGTATTTTCGAATGTGTGCTTGAAGAATATGAGAAACGGGGATTAGATCATTTTACAGCAGATTCAAGTAAGCATATGAAACGTTTTGTTATACCTGAGATGTATTTGAAGAAGGAGAATGAAGGAGTGATGGGATGAGCAGAAGTGATGTAAATATATTGTTGCAAGATTTGAAGGAAGGACGGCTGCCGGGCGAACGGAATTTCAAAGGACTGGATGTAGATGCTTATCTGGATGAGCGTGATGAAGCCCCATTTGCAGATGAGTGGATGCAGGCCTATGAACGCTATGCCGGGGACTCGTCCGTTGCGGAAGATGAAGTGTTGCGACAGATCAGGGAGACAGCATTTAAACGAACACTTTCTTTAACAGGTGAACCCGAGTTAGCGGGTTATGTCAGTGATGATTTTGGATTGATCGGTTGTTACTTGCTACAAGGGGGCGAGCAGGATGCGTTTGTGGAACGGTTGTATGAAGGTTACGTTAAAGCGTAGGGAGATCACAGATTCTATACGTTTGAATAGTGAGGAAGAACTTTTTGAGATGATTAGAAAACACAATGAAGAGAGTCTTGACTAAGCCTAAATTCTAAAATTTTATCTGCCCGAGTGATAGGGGAGCCTTAATCAGACATTTAACAATACTGACCCGAAGAGACGCGATAAAACTGCCCCTGCATTCGTAGCGGGGGTTATTTTTCATCAAAAATGCTTCGTTTGTATAAAAAAGAGTCTTCAAATGTGTATTGTGAGCTTGGGTCAACATCATGTACAATTCACCTAAAGAATAATATGAGAATGATTATCATTATAGATTAGAGTGTTCTCATGATGACATCTACAGAAAAATACACTTAGGGGGAAACACATGATGGCAAGACGGAGCAAAGGGATACAAAAGTGGTTGATGTTGTTACTACTCACGGCAATGGTGATATCCGGTTGTAGCGCAAAGACGGAAACGTCAGCACAACAGGGAGATGCCAAAAAGAGTACCAGTGTGGAAACGGAAACTTCGAACGCTGAGACACGGGTTGTTCAGGATGAGTTTGGAGAAGTAACGATCCCTGTTCATCCACAGCGTATTGCGGGTATATATGTCGAGGACTATCTTAAGGCGTTGGATATTACACCCGTTGTACAGTGGTATCATCCCACATGGGGGGTACAGGATTATTTGAAGTTAGATGCGCCCAAATTTGATATGACAGGAAGCATCGAGGCACTTTTGCAATATAACCCTGATCTGATCATCGTCGATGGTGGGGTAGATGCGGCACAATACGAACAATATAGCAAAGTAGCACCAACTTATCGTCTGAAGGAGAGCGTTCTCCAGGATTCCAATCAAGTATTGACGACCATTGCTGATATTGTGGGACAGCCGGAAAAAGCTGCTGCATTTGAACAGCAATTCAAACAAAAAATTGCAGATGCGAAAGCAAAATTACAACAAACCATCGGAAATGAGACGGTTGCGGTTGTGAGATTAAACGTAGCGGACAAAGGACTGGCGTTATTCGGGGTCAAAAATCGGTATACCGGATTTATTTACTCTGCGCTTGGACTTAATCCTCATCCACTGGCACGAGATATGAAAGAATACCAAGAGATTCTGTCCGAAGAGGCAATTCCAAGTCTGGATGCCGACCACATTATCGTATTTCCTTCGAACGGAACCTGGGATTCCCCAGAAAATCAGGAGGCCATCCACATGTTGGACGGAAAACTGTGGCAGTCGCTTCCTGCGGTTAAAAATAAACATGTCTACATGATGGAGCGATCCCACTGGCAGTCTGGAGCAGTTATTGCGAATTCGATGAAGATTGATGATTTGCTGGAAAAAATGACACCATAAGTTGTGACTAAAATAGAGAAAGTTCTTCAGCGTGGCTTGAAGAGCTTTCTTTTTTCGTTTACACTAATTTTAATTGATAATAATTCTCATATGAGGAAGATGGATGCACAATGTACGCTTCAATACAGCACATAATGACCAAGCCGTGGCTCTGCTCCTTACAAAGCATACAATACGTAGATTATACATTGGAAACAAGTTCAACTTATTCATATAAGCAAACGGATGTTCACTCTTTCATTGTTGTGGTAGAAGGAAGGGGCATTTTAGCATGTTCTGGTCTGCAAACAAAGCTGGAACCGGGTTCTATATGTTTGGTGCGTGCAGGTGATTCTTTCTCTGTAACAGCTAATGTTGGAGAAGAAGAGGCGTTCACGTTTTATAAAATGGATATGAATTCGATGTTTGAAGGTAGTTCTTCCGACAAGTTAATGCCGATCCATCTGGAGAAGCAGACTGTTAACCGTGAATTAAGTTTGGTTACTGACAACATAATATCCGTCATTGAGTTTACATATACCCCTTGGAGTGCCTGTCTGGAGTGTTTAGAGCAGTTATATCGTCAGCAACAGGTTACAGATATGCATGATGTATGGGATGTGCAAATTCAGTTCCAGCAGTGGTTCCGAAATGTCATTCGTCAAAATGATCCAGAGCTTCAACTGAATTATGATCGAACCCATCTCCAGCAATCCGTTCGATACATTGAATCGCATTACAATCAGATGCTCACAGTGGACGGGCTTGCTTCTCGAGCCGGTCTTTCCAGAACAAGTTATACACGGCATTTCAAGAGATTAACAGGCCAGCTCCCCCTTGATTATGTGAACCGTGTTCGCTTGGAACGTTCGAAACAGCTGTTACAGATAACGGATGATCGTCTGCATGATATCGCAAGTCATGTGGGATTTAACAATGAGTATTATTTCAGCAGGAGGTTTAAACAATATGCAGGGATCTCGCCTGGTGTATATCGCCGCCATCACCGTCAGGAGGTGAGCGTGTTTGCTCCTTATCTGGAGGATTTCCTGTTGGCGCTTGGAGTAAAGCCAATATTGCAGGGTTCGCATCGGGCTTGGGGCAAACAACGTTATTTACAGCTGGATGATGTGCCCGAATTTGACGTCAGTCAGCGGGATGCCGAGTTTCAGGCGGAGCATATACCCGAGTTTATTATGCTGGACATGGGATATAAAACGTGGAATTTGGATCGATTTGAGCAGGTGGCACCCGTTTATTATGTAAATCATGACGGTGAAGATTGGCGTGCCATTTTGAAATCGGCAGCAGACGTGCTTGGCAAAACCAATCGCGTACAGGAAGTTATTGATATGTATGAAGACAAAGCGACTGAAGCCAAAAGACATCTTCAAGGACGTATACGCAAAGAATCGGTTGCTTTTCTCCGTGTTTCAGCTTTGGAAATTACACTTTACGGTGATCAATGTGGCTATGTAGGCCCGGTCATCTATAGAGATCTTGGTCTTAACCCGGATGAACATGTGCAACAGTGGACACAGTGTGAGCGCAGAGTAAGCATTACGTTAGAGCAATTATGTCAGCTTGGTGCGGATCATCTACTGATTACTTTTGATACTCGTGACTCTTTAAGCTCCGGAGAAGAAAGACAATTGCTGGACAGAACGGAGTGGAAGCAGCTCCCTGCCGTGAAGAGCGGTAATGTTTATGAGGTAGACTTTTTGACGTGGATGAACTACGGTGTGATCTCACATGGGAAGAAAATCGACGATATTTTGAGGTTTATAGGGTAGTAGTCGTTATGCAAAATGTACGCAATAAAGGCTCCTTCAGCTCATGCTGGGGGAGTTTTTGCTTTGAAACGGGATCGATTTTAATACAAAAAAAGAATAACGTTTACAAAATGTTGAACCTGTAGTCTTTGAAGATGCTCCCGCATCATAACATTAGAGTGAAGGCAGCGCTGCTTAAGGTTTAAGGACGCTGCTAAATCGATCACAGCCATGGACGGCAGATGGGAGAGCTGCAATGACTAAACGGGTAATGTTGTTGGAAGAAAGTGGGGCAGACTTAACAGGGATGACGCGCAGCATGGGGGCTGGTCTCGCACAACTAATACAAGCTGGATGGTCTGATCCAGCGGGAATGGTCGTCACGACGGATGGCTGCCGCGCATGTTCTACCCGTCTTGGTCAACTTTCCGATGAAATGATGGAAGAGCTGGGTAGTGCCATCCGTCATATGGAGCAACAAACAGGCACATCTTTTGGTGGTCCAAACCATCCACTCCTGCTTGATGTGCGATCAGATGAAGCTTATTCTTCTTCGGCATTAGAAAAATACGCTATATCTTATGTGGGTCTGAATGATGAAACCGTCGAAGGTCTCGCTCACCAGACAGGCAATCGTTTTTATGCGCTTCAATGTTATCTGGCCGTACTTCAGCAGTACGGGCACATGGTTCATGGCATTCCTTATAAGATGACATTAGCGAAGCCTTCAGATTCAGAGCCTTATTTTTCTGGAGAAGCGGAGCTTGAATCATTGATAGAAGAGAGGAAGGGTTTGATTCAGGCGATCAGCGGAGGCCCTTTTCCACAGGATGTATTTTCTCAACTTCAAGCATCCGTTCAAGCGGTGTTTTGTACTGCTGACAAGATGAATCAAAGAGATAATCGCCTTGAAGATCAGGCAAAGGAAGAAGCAACAAACGGAGCAGTAAACGGGTCAGCTGTGCTTATACAGGCCATGGTACAAGGCAATTACGCTGATTACAAAGGTACAGGGAAAGTCTACACTCGTAATCCTGCAACCGGTGAAAGAGGCATGATAGGGGATTATCTTCCATCAAGGAGCAAGTCTGGTATGGTGCATGCACTCTCCTATTTAAAAAGAAATAACTCCAAGCGCTATACAGAGCTTGAGATGATCTGTACGGAGTTAGAGAGACGCGTAGGGGCAGTGCTGGAACTTTCCTATGTGGTGAAGTCGGACTCGATCTGTATACAACATGTGCAACCTGCGAGATTAAGTTCATTGGCTATGATCAGAAACGCAGTCCATTTCGTACATGAGGGGCTGGTTTCAAAAGAGGAAGCTCTCCTCCGAATAAGATCAGAAGATGTAACAACGTGTGTGCAACAGGAGCTGCCCGAACTGAAAATTTTGCTGGAATGGGCTGATGACATCAAAGAGTTATCTATTCTCGCCAAGGTGGAACATGTATCAGAGGCTAGGCATGCGCAAGCATGGGAAGCAGAGGGAATCGGGTTATGTGTAACCGAGACCATGCTGTTGTCTCCGTCAAGAAAGCCTTATATGCAGAAGATGGTGTTGGCGGATACGGAAGCAGAACGCAGGCGCGGTTTGGAACGATTGCTGCCAATGCAGCAGTCTGATATGGAGTGTCTTTTTGAAGTGATGGACGGACGACCGGTGAACATTCAACTATTTAATTTTCCGCTACAAGAGTTGTTCCCGGATGTAAATGTGCTGGAGCAGCAAAGTAATGATTGGGAACTGGTTTTATCCCAGATTCATGAAATGCAGCTGGAGGCTATTTTCCGGGCAGCGGTTAAAAGTATCCGTAAAGGGCTATGGGTTCGTCCGGAAATCATGATTCCGCATGTGGAGCATGTACATGAAATTCAAAAAATGAGGGCATTGGTGGATCATGTGGCGAATCAGGTACTTGGTGAAGAGCGTCGTCATTGTGTATATAAATTAGGGGCAGCAGTCACCTCACCCAAAGTTGCATGGACAGCAGCACAAATCGCTCGTTATGCGGACTTTATCTCGTTTGATGCAGATATTCTGACACAATCTATCTATGGCAACACGCGTGAGGAAATAGCGGGGCGAGAGCAGGTTGTCGGAGAGACTGTTCAGATCGAATGTAATTCTTCTCATACTTTTGATATAGAAAGGGTAGGCCGTTTAGTGGAGATGGCGGCAACGCAAGGGAGAATTCGCAAACCACATCTGAAAACATCCATAACCGGTGAACATATCCAAGATACGGCGTCCATTGCGTTTCTCCATAATATCAAGTCAGTGGCTGTATGTTGCAGACCCGAGCAGATTCCATGGGTTCGAGTTGCAGCAGCACAGGCAGTCATTCAAGCATCGCGCAACAATCAAAGCATGCAGAATGAGGATATATCCACGATCGCCTAAGTCCGCTATAACCTCAATGGAACAGAAACACGAAAACTGTTATACTGAAATATGCGTTTTGTAAAATGAACGTAAAATTTCAGATAAGGGTTGAAAACGACCATGTTTACATCGACAAATCAAAGCAGGCAGTCAACATCACGGGTCTTATTTGCCGTCTTGTTTATTTTAATGTTGCTGAAATTATCGCTTCTGCGTTTTTTCTTTTTTAATGGGTTATCGGGCGTGGGAATGTTAAC
Organism: Paenibacillus amylolyticus; assembly: GCF_003719335.1. Taxonomy (GTDB): domain Bacteria; phylum Bacillota; class Bacilli; order Paenibacillales; family Paenibacillaceae; genus Paenibacillus; species Paenibacillus amylolyticus_D. The sequence goes on along the minus strand of NZ_RIAS01000018.1, from coordinate 6,955 downwards.
CGATGCACTCGCTGCGCTCACCATTGTATGCTTGCTGGATCTCATTGTGCCGCTGAGCTGGAAACGAACGGTATATGGGGCGTTTAACGTTCTGTTTTCCCTGATTTTGTTTGCAGCTACGCTATATAATGCACACTTCAGTTCAGTTCCCACGTACACCGCATTGAGTGAACTGGGGCAGGTTGCCCAGGTCAGAGGAAGTATCGGGCCGCTGGTTCGGCCGTTACACTTTATGTTTTTTGCCGATATTATTCTGGCTATACCGGTCTGGTTGATCAGACGCAGACGCAGCAAGGGAGCGTATCGCAGCAGTTATCAGGAGAGCAACCTGACATTTGGAAAAAGTCGCAGACGCTACTGGGGCAAACTGGGCGTTGCACTTACAGCGGCGTTCTGTATCGTTTTGTCGGGCAGCTTTATCGTCAAGGGGGAAACGATTGATAACGAACTGGTACGGGCTGAAAATCTCGGTTTCCTGAACTACCAGGTGTCCTCAGCAATTCTGACGAGCAAGGAAAATGAGGCGATTGCCAATGGCAATATTAACGAAACGATTGCCAAAATTAATGCTTTGGTGAGCCAATATCCATACCAGAACAAAACGGATAACGGTGCAGCGGTGAAGGCCAAATATTTTGGTCAAGCAAAAGGCAGTAACTTGATTGTGCTTCAATTGGAATCCTTTCAAAATTTTCCGATTAACGCTTCGCTAAACGGGCAAGAATTAACGCCAGTCCTAAATAATCTTGCGAAAGAAAGCTATTATTTCTCTCATTTCTTCCAACAGATCGGCCAAGGAAATACGTCGGATGCGGAGTTTATGTCGAATACGTCCATTTATCCTACAGGAGTCGTACCGATGTCAGCCGGGTATAGTGACCGTGAACTTCCAAGCCTGCCCAAACTGCTGGCGAAAGAAGGGTATGAGTCCGAGACATTCCACGTCAATGACGTGACCTTTTGGAACCGCAACAAGATGTATCCTGCCCTGGGTTTTACAAGATACTTCGATAAACCGAGCTTTACGAATGACAAATTTAACGATTTTGGGCCATCGGACGAAGAATTGTATCGGGTGGGTGTGGAAAAAATGACTGCGCATCAGGCTGCAAAACAGCCGTTCTATGCTCAGTTCATCACAGCGTCAAGCCATTCGCCGTTTACTGTGCCAGTTGATCGTGCACGAATTGAAATTCCGGCGACGATTACAAACAAACTGTTGCATGATTACTTGCAAGCAATCAATTATACCGACTACGCGGTGGGTCAATTGATTAACGAATTGAAGGCCAACGGTTTGTGGGATAATACAACGCTTGTGCTCTATGGAGATCACTTTGGATTACCAGAGGAACCGGAAATTACACAGCAGATTCAGGAAAACCTGAATATCCCGTACGATGGAAAAGTAAGCCGATTCAACATTCCGCTGATGATTCATACGCCGAAACAAACGAAAGGGCAAGTGATTGAACAACCGGGTGGTCAACTGGATATTCTGCCTACGGTCATGAATCTGATGGGCGTATCACTTGCGCAGGAGAAGTTCACAGCGTTTGGGCATGACTTGCTCAATATGGATCACAATGCATTCGGTATTCGTTATTACCTGCCGACAGGTTCATTTGTGAATAATGACATCATGTTCATTCCTGGTGCGGGCTTTGACGATGGAACGGCATATTCGCTCAAAACGTATGAACCGGTAACGAATCTGGAACCGTACCGTTCCGATTACGAACATGTGCTCAGCTTGATGAAGTTGTCTGATGAATACGTGAAGCTGTTGCCCAAACGAGCACCTTAATTCTAGTGGGTTGAGTAATGGAGTGTCATGTAAGTAAGCTAGACAAGTAAAGGTAGATTATTAAGGTAGGTCGAGATAACGTCCTGTAACGCAGCCAGCATAAAAACTGGCTGCGTTTTTTATTTTCTTCTCTAAAACGTCAGGGGAGGAAAAAAGAGTTGAAGGTAATGTAAAGTTTGAAACTGTAATTTTTAATGTTACAATGGACGAGTAAGCTAAAGGGAAAAAGCACCTTTATTTCATCACTTCACAGACGAGAGGAATGAATATATATGAAACTGAGTGTATTGGAGCATGGACACATTAGTGAGGGTCGCCATGTGCATGATGCCTTGCAGGAGGCTGTAACATTAGCGAAACATGCCGAGCAATTGGGATATTCCCGGTTTTGGATGTCTGAGCATCATGGCGGAGGAGCACTGTCCTTTTCAAGCCCGGAGATCATGATTGGCCATGTGGCTGCCCATACGGAGCGCATTCGAGTAGGATCAGGAGGCGTTATGCTGCCGCATTACAGCGCGTATAAAGTGGCGGAAAACTTCCGTTTGCTTGAAGCTTTACACCCTGGACGTATCGACCTCGGCATTGGGCGTGCGCCAGGAGGAATGCCTATTGCCAGCAGAGCATTGAACGAGGGCAAATCATCCAATGTACAGTTTTTCCCGCAGCAAATTGCCGATCTTGGTGGTTACTTCCACGAGCAGTTGCCTGAAGATCATCGTTTTGCTTCACTTGTAGCGGGGCCTTCCGTTCCAACGGTACCCGAAGTTTGGCTCTTGGGGTCCAGCTCGGAAGGAGCAAGGATCGCCGCGGCGCAAGGGACTGCGTATGCATTTGCACAGTTTTTCGGAACACCAGGCGGTGAGGAAGCGATGAAACATTATCGTCGCCACTTTAAACCTTCTATCCTAAACGACAAACCTCACTCCATGATTGCGGTCTCCGCTTTCTGTGCGGATACGGAAGAAGAAGCCGCTGAGCTGGCTCGCAGCAATGAGTTATTTTTCCTGCGACTTGGACGCGGACTGGAACAGAAGTCCTTCCCTTCTCTGGAAACGGTGAATAACTACCCATATACAGCGATGGAGCTGGAACAGATTCGTCAGCGCCGCTCCTTCTCCATCATCGGCACGCCAGATCAGGTGAAGGACAAAATTATTGCGATGGTTGAACGTCATGAAGCCGATGAAGTGATTATTGCGTCTGCCATCCATTCGTTCGAGGCACGTCTGCGTTCCTTCCGTCTGATTGCAGAAGCTTTCGGTCTGAATCAGAACTAAAGCAGGATTATACCTACAGGATCGGGAATATAAGTCTGGATAGGACTGGAACCTTGCTAAACTTGGCTGCAGTTGTGTTGCAGCAGACAGGGTTCCGGTCTGTATTTTGGACTCACCCTGAAAGAGAGGAGATTCACTTGCGCAGATGTGTCATCAGTGACATTCACGGTTGTTACGATGAGTTTAATGCACTGTTAAAACAGGTTCATTACGACCCGTCGCAGGATGAGTTGATTTTGCTGGGGGATTACGTAGACCGAGGCCCTAAAAGTAAACAGGTCATTGAGCAGATTATAAATCTAAGACAAGAGCACCAAATCGTTGTTCTCAAGGGAAATCATGATGCCATGATGGTGAAGGCTTTGACTCATGACGTAGAGGAGTACGATTTACATTGGATTCGCAATGGCGGATTACAGACGCTGGCGAGTTATCTGGACATTGCGTATGATGGTGATCAGATGGACTGGCGTGCGTATGCTCAGGACAAACAATGGATGCGCTCTCATTACATGCATCATCTGCGTTTCCTGGACGAGCTGCCACTGTCGTATGAAGTGCCAGGATATATTTTCGTACACGCTGGGATTAACCCGGATGTTCCCGACTGGAGGAACCAGTCCGAACGGGATTTTATCTGGATTCGCGAACCTTTTTACAGCAGACCTACAGCACTTCAGGACATTGTCGTGTTTGGACATACCCCTGTGCAATATTTGCAGGATGAGCCCGGAATCTGGATGGACCCGCGGGGAGACAAGATCGGTATAGACGGTGGATGTGCTTATGGCGCTCAGTTGAATTTGCTGGAGATTAACGAAGCAGGTAGTTTGGAGACATTCTTTGTGAAAAAAGGATTGAAGACGTTCGGCCCTGAGCTTTAGTTTACCGTTATCGTTGCACAAACCTGGATAGATGTGCTAATTTATAGAGTTGTAACGTTATACTATGCAATCATAAAAAGATACATATCCTATTGATGTGAGAGGAATGAAGCGAGTTTGGCTATCTATAATCTGGATCAACTGCAGCACCATATTTTACTCTGTAATGGCGGAACATGTATGCGTAATGATGGAGAAGAAGTCACTCAGGCGGTGCGGGACGAAATTGCGAAACAACAGGCTGGAGGATTCATTCATACAACACGTACCAAATGTAATGGCCGTTGTGATGATGGATGTGTAACGATTGTGTATCCGCAAGGAGACTGGTACGGTAAAATGACCCCGGAATCAGGCCGGGAGCTCGTGCAAGCTCTGTGTAAAGGTGACAAGCTGGACGGACATCTGATTACAAATGTAGCGAATACACCTGCAAATTAGAACAGGCATGGATGCCGGCTGAGAACGAGCGCGTCGTTCTTGCTTCCCTGCGTTTGCCACTAGCGAAACAGGCCTTTGGCATAAGCTCTGATTAATTCGCTGTAAAGGGATTGGAATTAAGACGTATAAGCGCTATAATCAGTAAGGTATGATTCAAACAAGGATAAGTTTAACTTAAACTCGAATTGACGGAGGGCTATGAATATGGAAAAAGTACTAATTTTCGGCCACAAAAACCCGGATACAGACACGATCTGTTCAGCCATCGCTTATGCAGACCTGAAAAGCAAATTGGGACAGGAAGTGGAAGCGGTACGCCTGGGTGAAGTGAATGGCGAAACACAGTTTGCACTGGATCAATTCAAAGTTGAAGCACCGCGTCTGATCAAAACGGCGGCGAATGAAGTAAACAAAGTCATTCTGGTGGATCACAACGAGCGTCAGCAAAGTGTAAGCGATATTGAAGACGTAACCGTTGTTGAAGTAATTGACCATCACCGTATTGCTAATTTTGAGACAAGCCAGCCTTTGTATTTCCGTGCGGAGCCTGTAGGCTGTACCGCAACGATTTTGAACAAAATGTACAAAGAGAACGGCATTGAAATCAGCGCGCCGATCGCAGGTCTGATGCTGTCCGCGATTATCTCGGATTCCTTGTTGTTCAAATCTCCAACTTGCACAGAGCAAGACGTAGCTGCAGCACGTGAACTGGCTGCTATTGCTGGTGTGGATGCCGATAGCTATGGTCTGGACATGTTGAAAGCTGGTGCAGACTTGAGTCAGAAAACAATCGCTGAGCTGATCTCTCTGGATGCAAAAGAGTTTGCTATGGGTACAGCGAAAGTTGAAATCGCCCAAGTAAATGCAGTTGACGTTAATGATGTACTGGTAAAACAGCCTGAGCTTGAAGCGGCGATTGAAGCGATTATCTCTAGCAAAGGACTTGACCTGTTCTTGTTTGTCGTGACGGATATCTTGAACAATGACTCGGTTGGGCTGGCTTATGGTGCATCCACTCAAGCGGTTGAAAAAGCGTACAACGTAACGCTGACAGACAACAAAGCATTGCTTAAAGGCGTTGTATCCCGCAAATCGCAGATCGTACCTGTTCTGACTGAAGCATTTAACTCGTTGTAATACGGGGCACGATATGACATTGCGAGAACTCATTGCAATGCCAGATCGTTAATCTTAACGCAACGTAGGTAACGTTTTTAACGTTTATAAAGTTTTACAAAATGTAGTTTATTATTTAAGCCTGCTCTGATCTTCAGTGATCAGGACAGGCTTTTCATGTCAAGGAGGAAGATGCATGGCTCAGATCATTAAAAATGAAAAGATCAAAGCGAACGAAGTGCAACTTACCGGTCTGAATGGAGAAGACCTGGGCATCATGTTAACGCGGGAAGCACTGGCACTGGCCAAACAGCATAAGGTAGACTTGGTGTGTTTGTCGCTTATGACCAGCCCGCCTCCGTGCAAACTGATTGGTGCGGGCGCTGCCCGTGAAGAAGCACAGCAGGCGAAGAAAAAGGCAGACAAATCTCCGGATAAACGCAAAGTAAAGGAAATTCGGCTGCATCTGCAAATGGAGGATCATGACCGGGATGTGAAGCAGTCACAAGCAGAGCGTATTCTGAAAAAAGGTGACTCCGTGAAATTGGTCATTCAAGTGCATGGAGCCAAAGAGGGAGAGGCAGGCAAAGCTTGGGCAGAAGAACTGTGCAAAGCGTTGAAAGAGCACGGCACTAAAACGACAGGAGTTCAGGTTAGCGGCAAGCAAGTTGTGGTTCAGCTTGATCCACCGAACTGATAATTTTTTTGTTAAAGTCACACTAAGCTACGTTGGCCTTGCTCAAAACGGTTGGTGACTCAGGCGTTGATTCCATATATAACATATTGCAAGAAGCCCAATTTCAAGTCAGCGCCATCGCTGCTTTTGATTGGGCTTCTTGCAATGTATAGGTTATTCTATTTCTAGTGACCCGTGGCTGATTGCATCATGAGACATTCAAGTACGCAAATAGCGGCTGCCGCCCACTCGAACATACATTTGTCCAGGTAACACGGGTGTGGTTACGTCCGGGTTGCTGCCGGCAGCATTTTTGGCATAGCGGGATAAATAAAGAAAGTCTGGATATATGACCATATCCATTAAATAGGCCGAGGTCATGCTGCCGGGAAAACGAAAATGATTCAAGGTTCGGATAATTTCCTGACCGCTTGCAATGCCAATACCGTGTCCGTAGTACAAGTTTTCCCTCAGCATAATGGTGTTTTCGCCTTGCCATTCAGGGGTTTCGGGTGACACATCTGGATTTTTGAAATAAAGCACATCTCCAGGCAGAGCCAATTCCTTGCCATTCTTTTCTGTCAAACGCAGATCACTGTCGTAATGCCAATCAAAAAGCAGCAGGTTACGGAATAACGAATTAAAGGCATCCTCACGTATGCTTCCAAGTACGCCTCCATAGAGTACGATAACGGTAGCGGTTGCACACTCGAAAGCATATAAGCGCCCGTTTCTCCATATATCTCGGATG
>NZ_RIAS01000017.1 GCF_003719335.1 Paenibacillus amylolyticus | reverse complement strand
GTCAGATGTTTGCAAGATTTGGAACCAAAGTTACGATGCTTGAGGGGGGTGAACAGATTTTGCCGGGATTCGAAGCCGAGCTTGTTGAACCTGTTATTCGTCAACTGAAAAAAGACGGCATAACCATCTTAACCGGAGCTAAAGTTACAGGAGCAGACCAGTATACGAGTCACATCGATCTCCACTATACACGTCTGAATGAACGCGACGTTGTTCAAGCGGAATATGCGTTAATTACGGTGGGCAGGAAACCGAACACAGACGGCACTTTAGGTCTTGAAAATATAGGTCTCTCCCCCACTCCACAAGGGTTGATTGAGATTGACGGGCAGTGCAGAACATCCATCCCGCATATTTATGCTATTGGAGATATCGTTCAAGGCCCTGCTCTAGCTCATAAAGCTTCGTATGAAGCAAAGATTGCAGCAGAGGCTATTGCGGGTAAACCCTCTATCATCGACTATAAGGCGATTCCGCTAGTTGTGTTTTCACATCCGGAGATCACTAGCGTTGGTCTTAGCGAGACGGAATGTAAGCAAAAATCCATTCCCATTGTCGATGGAAAATCTGTTTTTTCCATCAATGGCCGTGCACTTGCTCTAAAGGAAACCGAAGGTTTTGTTAAAATTGTAGCTCACGCTACATCGGGTCTTATATTAGGTGCACAGATTGTCGGAGCTGAAGCTTCTACGCTGATCTCCGAGTTGTCTCTTGCTATTGAAATGGGAGCAACGGCGGAAGATTTGGCCATGACCATTCATCCTCACCCGACGCTGGGAGAAATCATTATGGAGGCCGCAGAACAAGCTTGTGGGAAAATGGAAAAAATGAAAACGAGGGAGAAAACATCATGAGATCTAAATGGGGCCTGTATATCATTATCATGTTGATCATTATTTTGGCAGGCGGTTTGTTGATTGCAAAAGGTACCGATGCCGTAAGTCAGGCTGAGAATAACAAACAGGGAATATTGAATACAGCGCAAGATGCAGCAGCGTATTACGTCGACTTCTATATTCCCGAATCGCAGATTGAGCAGTTTCATGCAGATCAAAAAATAAACGTTCACTTTCCTTATTTGGAGCAGCCACTTGTAAAAGAAGGAGTGGTAACTTCGGTGGCTCCCTCACCTCAATTTGCTAACCTGCGCATGACACGGGAAAAAGGGCAAGCAGATCTGAGCATGTATCTGATCCGTATATCGGTTCCAACAAGCAAGGACCTGCTTCCGGGTATGACTGCGGAGGTGCAGCTTGATAACATCACTGACTGATGAATGGAATCGCCTACGCGGGAGTAAATGGATTATTTTTATTTTTGTAGCCCCTCTAGTGGCTGCTCTATTCTTCGGACTGATGTTTTCCCGAAATCAATTGAGCGAAACGCCTGTTGTGGTGGTGGATGAGGATCACTCTTCCTATTCAAGGCAGCTTATTGAACAGATCAATGCCTCACCATTGATGGAAGTTACAAACGTCTTTCCCAATCGACTCTCTCCAGATATACTGCTGGCTAATGAACAGGCTGTGGCGGTCATTGCGATCCCGAATGGATTACAGCAAAGGCAAGATGCAGGACTATCCTCAAGTATCGGGATCTGGATGGATAATACGATGCCCTCCAGCCTTAGTGGTATTCGTCCTGCGATTCAGGAGATTGTGATGACCGAAAATACGATCTTTGCTGTAACCCGTCTCACTCAAACGGGGATGAACGTAGAATCGGCTAAAGATATAGTATCCCCGCTATCTCTTGCGCAGCACTTGTTATATAATCCAACCTCCAGTTATACAGGAACGATGGTGATTGGATTTGTAAATATCGTTATTTTAATGTTAACCACTGGAGCAGCTGGAGCGATAGCTCCCCGTCTCCGGCAAGAAGGCAAGCTTTTGTCTGTGGGAAGCTCTCCGTTCCAGCTCTGGATTCGCGTTCTGCCTTATGCAATCTTAAGCACCTGCTCTTCCCTGCTCAGTTACGGGATGTTAAAACAGGTGGGACAGCTGCGATTCGAAGTGCCACCGTATGTATTCATCGTGCCTTTACTGCTATATTCAATGGCATTATGCTTACTAGCGATGTTTCTCGGATATTCTGTTCAAAACGTATCGAAAGTCGGTTCGCGAATGAGCCTCATCCTGTACCCTTCTTTTCTGGTAACAGGGATTCAATTAACACCGCTTGCGTTTCCTACCTTTTTTCAAATTACGGCATGGGCACTGCCTATGAACTGGCTTAATCGGTTGATCCGTGGTATGGCTTTTCGAAACGGTGAACTTGGTTTTTACAGCGTGGAGCTGGGAGCATGTATTTTGATCATAGGTATTGCTTCATTAGGCATCGGATTCGTCCTGCGACGAGAGTCACGTAGGCCATTATTGAACCTTGAAGTAGAAGCTGCATAGAATGAATAATCGCCGCAAACCTGTTTAAACGATAGGCTGCGGCGATTTGTACTGTGAATTTGTGTAAGATCTGTAACAACTTAAGCGCTCTAACTGAATGATCTAACCTGATTTTGGTCACTTCGCTTCTCAGTTCTTTTGCGGTTCATTACCCTTAGAAGCTTCTACAGCTTTTCTCCCCATGTTCATGGATAACTGTACACTAATCATTAGCGTTACAATGACCAGCATGGCAATAATGGATACGTTAAACCGTCCGCTGAGATCAAAGATCCATCCAATAACAAGTGGCCCGAAGGCACCCATGATATAACCTCCCATCTGTGACATGGCTGACCAAGACCCTGCTTCCTCGGTTGTATTTGTTGCCATAATGGGTAGCATCAGCGCTAGTGGAAACAATCCACCAGCCCCGATACCGAGAAAAATAACGGCAAGAAGCATGGGCACAGGTGACAAAAGTAACACTAAACCGATGAGTTCAGAAACACTACACAAGACAAGCCATAGTTTGATCTTCCCTGAGCGGTTTACAAGATTCGGAATCAGTAATGCGACAGGAACTTGAATTAATGTAAACACGGTCAGAAGCATCGCTGCGTTTTGTGAACTGTATCCAAAGCTGAGAGCGATCGGGGAAATCCAAGCTGTCAAGCTATAGAACATACTGGCCATGAAGCCAAAAAACAAAGTGAATTGAATCGCTTTTTTATTGCCCAGGGGCAGTTTAACGCGTTGTGATCTGCTGCTGGAGGGTTTGTTTTTTCGAATGAGTAAGGTCCAAAAGATCACAGCAATGAAGCCAAAAGCGGCCCAGCAGGACAAGGCTAGTGAAAGATTGTGTTGATTTTGATTATAAATCGGAATGGTTAACCCAGATGCCAGTGCAGCCCCAATCGTCATCGATACGGAGTAAATACTCACTATGCCTGGGCTTGCTGGGAAATATTTTTTAATAAAACTTGACAGCAGCGGTCCCGTGAAGCTGATGCCGATCCCTCCGACCAAGGCGGTAGCAAGTAGTACGGTAACAGATTGATCTACACTGCGAAGTGCAGTGGCGAGTGTGATGAGAAGAAGCGAGATAAAAATAGTTCGCTCCAAACCGAGCCGCTGACTTAACGTTGTGGCGACGGGAGCAAATAATCCCATACACAGGACAGGCAGTGTGGTCAGAAGGCTTGCTGTTAATGCGCTTATACCTAAATCGGTTTGAATCATGCTCATCATGGATGCTACGGAAGTAATAATGGGTCGCAGGTTCAATGCCGCAATAAATAGTGCGAATAAATATAATATTTTTTTCACCGTTTTCATCCTCCTGGTTCTTCTTGAAGTCACTTTGAGTATACGTCCGCCCTATCCATTGATCAATCCAATAATTTATATTATTATGATAGTAAAATACTATTATTAAACGAGGAGAAGAGATGGATACCCGAAATATAACGTATTTTATGGCCGTCTTCGAGCATCTTCACTTCACGAAAGCCGCAGAGATTCTCGGAATTTCACAGCCAACATTGAGTCAACAGATACGTCTGCTGGAGGCTGAAGTAGGCATGCCCCTTTTCGATCGAATTGGAAAAAAAGTAGTTGCAACCGAGGCTGGCAGGCTTCTCCATCAATACGGAATGAAAATGATTCAGGCTGAAATGGATGCAAAAAGTGCGATTCAAGAACTTGTATCGGAGAAGCGTGGAACGGTCCGGCTTGCTGTGTTACCCTCTGATCTTGACTTTCAGCTTGTTCCGCTGTTTGTTGAATTCAAGACCCGGTACCCTCATACGAAGCTGCAGGCATTTTCAACCATTTTCGTTCGAGACGAAGTACTAACACACAAAGTTGATCTTGGCATTGGGCTACGTGGTTCAAAGGACAAGCGTCTCGTGCAGATTCCACTGGGAAGTGAGCCTTATGAATTGTTTGTTCATGCATCCAGTGATCTTGCAAAAAAACAGGAAATTACCTTGGAAGAATTGACGCGGCTCGCGCTAGTTATGTATCCCAAAGGGTATATTGGCAGAGATTTGGTGGATGAGGTTTTCCGGGAGCAAGGCCTGGAGTTAACTACGGTTATGGAAGCAGGTTCCGCATCTTCCCTGTTGCAGCTAGTAGCTGCTGGCATTGGTGCAACGATCCAGCCGAGAGAACTGTTAAAACAGCATTCGGGCTGGGAAGATATCGTAACGATCCCCATTGTAGGGCCTGCACCTGTTCGGCATATGGAGTTGACTTACTACGCGGATCGATTCATTAGCAAAGCGCAACACCAGCTAGCGGAGTGGTTGATTGATTTTTTTAAATCGAAAACGAACTAGTGAAACGCGAAAATTCAAAGAGAATAAATGAGGTTTTTAAAATGGAGAAATCGAAAGAAGTATTTGCCGTTTCGGAGCGTCTAGTGATTCGAAAGTTCGGCATGCAAGACGTGCAATTCTTCTATCAATACCGCTCTAATCCCGATATTGCTCGTTTTCAATCGTGGGAAAATTATACGATTCAAGATGCAGAATCATTTGTCAGCCGTCAATTAGCATCTTCCCCTGATCAGCCAGGAGCGTGGTTTCAATACGCGGTTGCTTTGGCTACATCTGATCAGATCATCGGGGATTGTGCGATTCATACCCTTGGAGCCGAACCTCGAATCGTCGAGCTTGGGTTTACTCTTGCGCCTGAGCATCAGGGTAAAGGATATATGCACGAAGCACTTTGTGCCCTGCTTGACTATGTTTTTGGTTCGCTGAACAAACATAAATTGATCGCTTTTTCCGATGTGCGAAACACAAAGTCTATTCACGTTCTGGAACGTTTAGGTATGAGACGCGAAGGACATTTGCTCGAAAATTACATGTCCAAGGGTCATTGGATCGATGAGTATCAATATGCGATTTTGCAATCAGAATGGTTAAATATGCGGCGGTAATCTGTTATAAAGATATGGGTCTTTTCAATATAGAAAAGAGTCTGATGGTTATTGTTTTATTGGGGTGATGACTTTATTGGGTACCCACCCCTTCTCACCTTCAGTCGTATGCACAAAGCTCCATTCGTTTAACTCATATTCTTTCTGCACAAGAGTACCAGGTATCACGTTTAATTCGAGAGCAGAGTAATCTTCTTGTACTTTTGCTATGTGTTCTTCATTCGGTGTACTCAGTATTTGCTTCGGCACCCAACCACGCTTTTTAGATTCAATAGATTCACAAAAAATCCAGTTCGGAAATTCAGTATCTTCTTCTCCGTAATGAACGATATCTCCCTTAGCCAGCACAATAGGGTCTGGATAATTCGACTGATGCGGGTGAATTACCTTGTATTGCTTCATATGTACTCCCTCCAAATGTAGTTCTTTAAGAAGTGAACCCAACGATCAGGACAATTCTTCGTTTTTGTGGTAACTGGCGCGTTGTCCATAGGCGCGAAGGAAGACACGTACCCCTTCTGTGATGATTCGTTTGGTTTGTTCATCTTGAAAATTTCCGATTTTTTTCGGTTGATTAAATACCATTAAAAACGTTAATGCGGCGAAATGCTTTGTAGCCAGTTCAGGATCGGACACATTAAGCAATCCGTTTTCTCCAAACTCGGTAAACCTCTTGATCAGCCCCTCTTCCGTTGCGTTGTCTAACTTTTCTAAAAAAGAGATGGGTAGGTTGGCTTCTTCCATCGTAACCAGACGGATCAAAGCACTGTAATCAGAAGAACCGTTTGCAGAAGCTACGAATTGTTCACAGAACAAGGTAAGAGCCTGCTCCAAATCCTCGAATTCCGAGAGATAGTCTGTTATTCTTTGTTTGATCATGTCCAAAACTGTCCTACTGGTTACTTCTACAACAGCAAGCAGTAAGTTCTGCTTGTCACCATAATAATCATAAACTGTCCGTTTGGAAACGCCCGCTTTAGCTGCGACCGCATCAACACTGGAACGATCAAACCCATCTGATAGAAACAAATCTCGTGCCGCCGCAATAATTTTAGCTCTTTTGTCAGAAGAGCCTTTGCGGACTTTTTTGATTTCCGTAGTATTCATCCTTAAGCTTCCCCCCTATGACTATACTATCAAAAATGAGTTCCTCTTTACAAACTACACTGCACGGTGTAGTTTAGTTAATGTGATCTATCCAAATCCATGATTAAGGAGGAATTAACTTATGAACACGCCACAGTCTTTTGTAGATGTTCTAATTGTTGGGGCTGGGCCTACAGGGCTGACACTTGCCTGTGACCTTGCCCGTCGAAACGTAGACCATCGGATTATCGAACGAAGCACTTCGTATAACCTAGCATCCCGTGCCAAAGGAATTCAGCCCCGTTCGCTTGAAGTCGTTGATGATTTGGAAGCCGTTCGTTACATTATGGACACAGGTGTCGTGGATTTACCTGTGCGCTATTATAACGAGGATGGCAGAAGTATGGTTAAGCCTTCTATTACCGTTGCTGCCAGCGCTGAATTAGGATCACCCTATCCAGATCCGGTCTGGATTGCTCAATTTGATGTGGAAAAGGCGTTACGTGACCGATATGAGATGTTTGGCGGTAAAGTGGAGTTGGGTGTGGAAGCTGTAGAACTTGTTCAAGACTTGGAGGGTGTACAGGTAACGGTGAATACACCAGAAGGAAAAGAGCAAATTCATGCCCGTTATGTGGTTGGCGCTGATGGTGGGAAAAGTAGTATTCGCAAGTTTATCCATCTCCCTTTAATTGGGAATACACACGATTATGAACGGTGGTATCTTGGCGATGTGCGTTTGGCAGGACTGGATCGTGATCATATCCATATCTGGACTTCTCCGGAGGGGATGATCGGAGTAACGCCATTACCGAAATCCGACATTTGGCAACTCCAAGCTACCATTTCTTCAGAGATTAAGGAACCGGAAAATCCGTCGTTAGAAGTGTATCAGGATATGTTTAACCGACGAGCAGGTGCTCGGCATGTTCGGCTTATGGATGCCTCCTGGCTATCTATCTACCGGATCAACGTGCGAATGGTTGAATCTTACCGCAACGGTCGGGTTTTTCTTGCCGGAGACGCCGCGCATGTTCACTCGCCAGCCGGAGGGCAAGGCATGAATACCGGGATGCAGGACGCCTACAACCTAGGATGGAAACTGGAATCCGTCATACGCGGAGCAAACACCACCCTGCTTGACACCTATGATGAAGAACGTCGTCCCGTAGCTCAAGTGGTGCTTGAGGACAGCACAAAAAAAATGGGAGCGATTTTAGGGACAGCGACTGAACGTGGAGCATTATCCCAATCCTTAAGTACCGTATCTGATGATCTAACGAGCGGACTTCTTATTTCCTATCGTTCAAGTTCTCTTACCTGCCCCTCTATTCAGGCTAATGTTACCCGTTCATTGCCTGGAGATCGTGCTCCTAATGCCGAGGGCCTGAAAGGTGCTGAATCCATAGGAGATGTCTTTGACCTGTTGCGCGGCCCACACTGGACTCTTTTAGCTTTTGTAAACCGTACAGATCATCTTTCTCTACAGGACTTCACTTTTGATGAACTCCATACGCATTGCATTGTGCCATCACATGTGGAAGGAGAAGAAGGTATCATTGACACGGCAGGTAATGCCTATCGAATGTACGATGTTACAAGCGAAACGCTTATATTGATTCGTCCCGACGGATACATCGCATTACGTACTTCCATTGAGGACAGCGCATTGATTCTAAGATACCTGAACACTATTTATCGCGCGAACTAATTAAAACTAGGTTATATGTTGGAAGCTCCTGATGCTCAACCTAAAGATGGCCCCCGTAAAAACAGGAGCCATCTTCTTCATTTTTTATGATGTGCTATAACGAAAATAGTCAAAGTCAGCATGCCTACGGGTACCGCCGAGATCCTGCACACAAAGACCAATATAGGTTCCCGTGAATCGGATATATTCTGGGGATTCATCACACAGATGAGTGATATCCGTCCACTCCCCTACCTGAATCCATGACGAATCATCGTTTATCGCATAGTAGAAGCAAGCACGATCATGCTGAATCACGGCTTTTAAACGAATACGACTCCCCGATTGCAATGGAACATCCTCCACAAGTTCATCATATACTCCACATTTAGACTGAAGGATGCCAATGCATAGTCCCTTTTCTTCTTGATACGTCACTCTAAGGTAAAGGTAATCCTGCGTATCGTAATAGAGGATCAGTCCTGCCATTTGCTGTGGATGATCAGGCTCGAATTCCAGACACGTTTCAGCTTCACACTCGAAAGCATCAAGTCTGCGAGCAAGCATGCTTTGTCTGTGTGTTGAACTCATCGATTCCATCCCATACAAACGTAAGTAGTCAGGACGTTCCTTCAGTGTAATCCAAGTTGCGTCGGGCGGGATACGAAGAGTATTCCAGTCGTTACAAAGTTCTGCTTGATCAAAGTGGTCCATCTCCGCTGTCGGTTCAAACGGGTGAAGCTTTATATTTGGTGCGGATACTTGAAGCTCTGGATATCGATCCCCGCTTGCAAGCCTTAACCATCCATCCTCGCTCCACGTACAGCGCTGCAGAGCCGTTTCACGTCCAAGGATACAGTGTTTCTCCTGAACAGGTCTGCCCACCAGATGTGCAATGTACCATTCGCCCGTGTGGGTCTCGACGAGACTTCCGTGACCTGCCTTTTGAAGTGGTAAATCCGTTCTTCCGTTTGATGTGAGGATCGGATTGTTCGGATCAACTTCATATGTGCCTTGTAATGTACGTGAACGGGCAACCGTCACAGCATGCTCATAACCTGTTCCGCCTTCAGCGGTTACTAAATAATAATAACCATTGTGTTTATACAGATGTGGTGCCTCTGTCAGCCCCAGTTCTGTTCCTTTAAAGATGTTGACGGCAGTTCCGACGAGCTTTTGCTCCTGAACCGAATACTCCTGAAGTACGATACCTGCAAAGCGGTTTTTGCCCTTACGGTGATCCCAAATCATGTTTACCAGCCACTTACGTCCATCTTCATCATGAAACAGAGAAGGATCAAAGCCGCTGCTGTTCAGATAGATTGGTTCAGACCAAGGCCCTTCGATATTTGTTGCGGTCACGAGGTAGTTGTGAGTATCTTTAAAAGCACCTATTCTACTCTTCACATCCGTATAGATCAGATAAAACACACCTCGATCATAGCTGAGACAAGGAGCCCATACACCTCCAGAGTTGATATTCCCCTCCATGTTTAACTGAGATTTTCGCGTCAATGGTGAAGGTAACGCACGCCAGTGAACTAGATCCTTGGAGTGATGAATGCGCACACCTGGAAACCACTCAAAGGTGGATGTAGCAATATAATAATCTTCTCCTGCCCGGCATATGGAAGGATCGGGATGAAAGCCGGTGAGGATCGGATTGGTAATCATGGTTGTGGTTGTATTCATGAAAGCAACCTCCGGTAAAAAGTAATAGCTATAAAACATGGCTGGCTAGCACATCGTAAAAGAATGGGCTGATTTCAGGACCTCAGTTCCAACCGAGCGCCTTTTTGCCAGCCTCAAGTGCAGTTATGATGCGGTCTACATCGTATACATTCCCTCTCCAGGTGCCTCCACTGACCGATTGCAACGCTGCCCACAAGCGTGTATCGTCAGGCAGTGCTTGGTCTGGTCGCATATCCGGATGAAAAGGCCGCTGTGCCAGGATCAGTGCTCCTTCTTCGGGCGAAACCTCGATCCCTTCAGCTCCGACAAAATTAACACTTCCCTCCAGCGTGTTACGATCCACGACAATGTCAATTAAATCACCGTTTCGCAACTTACCAATTGGTCCCCCGGCAAGCGCTTCGGGGCCAACATGACCAATGCACGCACCGGTAGATACACCGGAGAAGCGGGCATCGGTAATGAGCGAAACATGTTTTCCAAAGGAAAGATGTTTAAGTGCGGAAGTGAGTTGATACGTTTCCTCCATCCCTGTTCCGGATGGACCACGTCCAAGCAGGACAATAATATCACCTGCGAGTATTCCGCCTGTTTTAATTGCACGGATGGCTTCACGTTCAGTCGTAAATACCTTGGCCATACCCTTGTGACGATATACTCCTTGTTCATCGAGTACATCCGGGTCAATGGACGTAGATTTGATAACAGAGCCTTCGGGAGCGATATTGCCCGTTGGAAATGTCACGGTAGAGGAAATGCCCAGCCGCTGGGAGTGCTCCGCACTCATAATGACACTGTCCGGATCGATGCCATCGACCTCTTGCAATTGTTTTCGCATAACATGCCGACGCTCGGATGACTCCCACCAGTCCAGGACGTGGCTCAGAGATGTACCTGTTACCGTCTTCACAGTTTCATCCAACAAACCAAGACGTCTAAGGTGAAGCATAACTTCTGGCACACCACCGGCCTGAAAAACCCGAATGGTCGGGTAGAAAATAGGGCCATTGGGGAGCGCACTCACCAGTCTCGGAACATGTTTATTGACCTGAATCCAGTCCTGTACATTGGGCAATGTCAAACCGGCCGCATGTGCAATGGCAGGAATGTGAAGAAGCAGATTGGTAGAACCGCCGAAGGCTGCATGTACTACCATGGCATTGCGAATCGACGCATCGGTGATAATGTCCGCCATTCTCATCCCTTGAGTCTCCATCTGGATCAGTGCACGTGAGGATTGCCGAGCCATCTCAAGCCAGATCGGTTGCCCTGAAGGGGCTAGAGCGGCATGAGGCACAGTCATTCCCATCGCCTCAGCTACAACTTGAGCCGTGGCTGCTGTTCCTAAAAACTGACAGCCTCCGCCCGGGGTAGCACAAGCCCGGCACCCTAACTCAGATGCCATCTCCAGTGAAAGCTCTCCGCTTGAGTACCTTGCACCGATCGTCTGAATTTTCCCGGCGTCTTCTCCATCCGTAGGCGGGAGAGTTACACCGCCGGGAACAATAACACCTGGCAGCTTCGGCATACCCGCCAGAGCAAGCATCATCGCGGGCAGTCCCTTATCACATGTTGCTACGCCTAACACACCTTTGCGTGTGGGCAAAGATCGAATCAATCGGCGAAACACCATCGCAGCATCATTTCGATATGGCAGTGAGTCGAACATACCGGTTGTTCCTTGCGATCTGCCGTCGCAGGGGTCGCTGACATAACCGGCAAAAGGAATTCCGCCGCGGCTGGACAATTCATCTGCCGCGGCTTTCATCAGCAATCCAACCTCCCAGTGACCCGTATGATAACCGAGTGCCGTGGGACTGCCATCCTCATTGCGTATACCGCCTTGTGTACTTAAAATCAGATACTGTTTGCCGTTTAACTCGCCAGGCTTCCACCCCATGCCAACATTCTGGGACATGCCGAACAAGTCGCCACTTGGCGCATTTCGCAGTAAATCATCGGTTAGAGGCAGGCGCCCTTCCACTCCGGGAGCATGGGCTTGAATCGTGAAGAGGTCAGATTGATTTTGACTTCGATCAGAACCTTTTCCCCCGGAATCCACGGTCTCTTCCCCTGGTTTAGATGCTTTGTTGCTCGGATCAGGCGAATGTTCACCCATAATGGATCGAATCTGTTCGTACATAATATCCCTCCCCGCAGTTTAAGACTTCACGAAGACGGTTTTGATTGCGGTGAAAAATTCAATAGCGGCCTGACCTTGCTCTCTGGAATGGGAACTGGACATCTTCATTCCGCCAAATGGAGCCTGCAGCTCAACACCCGCTGTTTCCGCATTAATTCTTACAAGTCCAGCGTCCATATCACGAATAAACGAAAGCATCGATCCAACGTTTTGCGTATAGATTGAAGCACTTAATCCATAGTCACTATCATTGGCCAGCGCTATAGCTTTTTCAATGGAATCTACAGGCATTAAGGCCAGCACTGGGCCAAATATTTCTTCCCGAGCGATCGACATGTGGGATTCGACACCTTCAAATACCGTCGGCTGTACATAAAATCCTTCTGCAAGTTCAGGACTGTCCGGTCTGTTTCCTCCGGCTAGTAGAACTGCACCCTCATCCTGTCCTTTTTGGATATAACTCAGCACCGTATTAAGCTGTCCTTCACTTGCACATGGACCCATCCAGCTACCGCCAGACATACCATCGCCCAAACGAATTTCCTCAACTTTTGCCAAAAGCTTTTCCTTGAAAGCATCATAGACTTTTCGTTCAATAATGACACGGCTGGTCGCCGTACATTTCTGACCCGTTGATTTCAGGCCGCCGCTAATCGTTCCTTCCACAGCCAAATCCAGGTCAGCATCAGCTGCAATGATAACCGGATTTTTGCCGCCCATTTCAAGCTGATATTTGGCCCCTCGAGCAAGTACAGCAGCACCGACCCGTTTACCCACTTCATTGGAGCCAGTAAAGGTAATTCCGTTCACATCTGGATGTTCAGCCAGTGCAGAACCGATAACCGAGCCTTTACCACACACCAGATTGAGAACGCCAGCCGGAAGTCCTGCTTCTTCAAAACATTCCAATACTTTGGCTGCCGTAACCGCTGTCTCCTGTGCAGGTTTCAACACAACCGTGTTGCCATAGATCAACGCAGGTGCAGCTTTCCAGATCGGAATAGCTACCGGGAAGTTCCACGGTGCAATTACACCAACAACACCAAGCGGTACACGCGTTGTAAACATTAAAGCTTCGCTGTCCGTGGACGGAATGACATCACCCGTTTTGCGCATG
Source organism: Paenibacillus amylolyticus (assembly GCF_003719335.1). Lineage (GTDB taxonomy): Bacteria > Bacillota > Bacilli > Paenibacillales > Paenibacillaceae > Paenibacillus > Paenibacillus amylolyticus_D. The sequence goes on along the minus strand of NZ_RIAS01000017.1, from coordinate 141,011 downwards.
CCTTCACCTGCGTAATATCTCAAGATCGCGACACCGCGCATCGTTTCTCCTTTGGCTTCAGGGAACGTTTTCCCCATTTCTCTCGTCATCGCCTCTGCGACTTCATTCGCTCTGCGTTCCAGCACGTTTGCTGCTTGAAAAAGAAAATTACCTCGTTCAGCGCCAGTTAACCTCCGCCAAGACTTCGCCGCTGCTTTTGCTGCTGCCACGGCTTGATTCAGGTCTTCCACGCCAGAGGCAGGCACATGCCCTACCACTTCATTTCGATTGGCCGGGTTGATACTAGGTTCTGTTTTTCCGCTGGCAGCTTTCACCCATTCTCCGTTAATAAAATTGTTATAGGTCTGCTCTAACTGAAATGCGCTCATTGTTTTCATCCTCTCTAATCAGTAATTTGAATTTATAATTGTCGGATTGTCACGAGTTCGAAATAACGGGATTAATTAGCGTTCCGATGCTGCTGATTGAAATCTCGATACGGTCTCCTGGCTCAAGTGTAAAATCATTTGGCGGTACAATGTTAGTACCGGTCAGAAGTACCGTACCGTCGAACAAGTCATTGTCTCTTGCCAAAAACGAAACGAGTTCATCCAGCTTGCGGTTCAATTCACTCGTGCTGGCTTCACTTTTTACAATGACTTCTCCATTGCGGTAGATCTCGCAGATAATGCTGAGGTCATAGGGGTTCTGCACCGTTTCCACCAGTCGAATCGCTGGTCCAATAGCGCAGGAATTGCGCCATATTTTGGCCTGCGGCAGATACAGCGGGTTTTCCCCTTCGATATCCCGGCAGCTCATGTCATTGCCTGCGATGTATCCTACAATGCTGCCATCAGCGGCAAGCACAAGTCCAAGCTCGGGCTCCGGAATCTGCCATGTGGAATCACTACGGAGCGTGACCGCTTCATTCGGCCCAATGGTACGTGCGGCTGTGGATTTGAAGAAAATCTCCGGACGTTCTGCATCATAAACTTTATCGTAAAAGGTGGTCGCATCCAGCTTGCCATCCGTTGCTTCATAATTACGAGCTTCCCGGCTGCGCTGATACGTTACACCTGCTGCCCAAACTTCGGGTGCTTCAATGGGATTGACAATATGCAGGGTTGTCCAATCGTCTGTCAGTTTGTTTACAGGTTTAAAAGCGCTTTCAACTAATTGAACTGTTGAAATGCCCTGTTCTCTCGCTTGGTAGATCAAGGTCATGAAATCGGTTTGTGGCAAACGATAGGCTTGTTCATCATCCGTCACGGCTGCCAGCCACTTCTGTTCTCCATCCAGAAATCGAATAATTCGCATGTAAGCGCGCCTCCTGTGCCCCTATTGGGTTGATAATTCTAGATTAGCATTCAACATGTCTCATGACGATGTTCTAATCACTCCGAGCATTTACCCTTTTCACGCATCATATTTCTGTTAAGATAAGGATATATCACTCTGACAAAGGGGTTGAATTGCGTGGCGAAGCATTCAGAAGCGATGTATTTAGGCCGTTTGCCTGATGTTCGTCTGTCGTTTCAATTAATGGGGCTGCATGCCAGAAAAGCAGATTCGAACTGGACGTATCCATCCCATGAACATTCGATGTATGAAATTCACTGGATGATGGAGGGTCAGATGAGCATGGTGATCAATGGGAAACTGCATCAGCAGTCCAAAGGAGATCTTTTGTTCATTCGTCCAGGAACCACCCATGCTTGCACAGGGGCAGGGCCAGAAGGATTTACCTATTTTTCGGTTCATTTCAGTGTACATGATACTTCTTTTTGCCGGGAACTCAACCGCTGCAAAGACACCTACTATCCAGCAACATCGAATATGGCCATGGTCATGTCCCCGATCCTCTCTACGTTATATGATCTATCCACAGAGCATTTGTCTGAATCCTTATCCTCCTCGAAACAAATGAAGGTGCATGCCGCTGTATTTGAGCTTCTTGGCTCGCTCGTAGGACAGTTATCGCAGAACGCATCCGTTCCTGTATCCAGAAAAGAAGCGATTGCCCATCAGATCGCTGAGTATATCGAGGACTCGGTAAGATATATCCATTTACATAGTGAGATTCAGGAAACGAACCGAACCTGGATTCAGGATATTGCTAAATCGCTCAGCTTGAGCACGTCACAGGTCAATCGAATTTTTCGAGAAGTGTACGGTCAGGCACCGCGCAAATATTTATCGGAAACGTTACTGAACGAAGCCCAGCGGCTGTTAAAACAAACGGATCTGAATGTTGACCATATAGCCATGATGCTCGGATACAAAACGAATGCACATTTCAGCCGCCAGTTCAAACGGTGGACAGGCATTGCGCCAAGTGAATTTCGCATGCATGCCCAGCAGGATATGACGAATCTTATGGAAGACCAATAATACGTAAGATGGAGAAGAACATACTGTTTAAAATAAAGCTCAATTCCATGTGAAAAAGAAAAAGCAGCTCAAGGGTGAGTGCTCCCACCACGGGCTGCTTGGTATTTTTGAAGATGTAGTTTGCATCTCATGGTATACACGTTTGAAGAAATGAAATGTTGTTCATTTTTACGGGTGATTAAGTTAATTTACGTTAACCCAGTATAAATGAAGCCAGACTTGCGCTCCCCGTCCCGCGGTATGTAAAATACAAGGCCTGTTTTCCGTCCGGAATGTGAATCGCGGCTGAATACGACTCCCATACATTGGTGAAGTGTACCGGGATGGTTCCCAGAACTGGGCCGTCCCAAGCGGTTTTTACCTCAAAGGTTCCGTTGCAGTAGCCACGTACCTTAATCGTGACTTGCTGAATGCTGCCGCAATCAAAGTATTTAAAACCAGCTGTCGCAGATTCCGTCATATTGGCGATATATCCGGTTTCTTCGTCGCCATCTCGGCCATCTTGGGTAATTTTCGGAAAGCGACTGTCGAGCCAAGCGCCTGCACCAAATCCACCGGTATACAATTGTTCTTCTGGGGTAAAAAGGTTGCATGCAAGATAAGCGGGGTATTCGCCCCTACCTTCCAAAGGTTCTCCATTCAAACCACAAGAAGTCATTTCAACTTGAGGAATATATCCATCGGGTTCAAAAGAAATCTTCTCGATACATCCCTGCCGATTGAATGCATCTCCATTCGTATGTCGGTGATAGAAGATATACCAGTCTGTGCCGATTTCTACGATACTTCCATGATTGTTCCCACCATAATACATAGGCTTGCCAGCTGGCTTGTATGTATCGATATGAAGATCACAGTTGCTCACAATCACACCTTGATATTCGAAGCCTTGGGTTGGAGACGTACTGGTTGCGTAACATAATTCATGCATGACGACCGAGGAGTATACGAGGTAGTAGAGTTCTCCCCTTTTGCGAATCGAAGGAGCTTCAAAAAATTCATGTCCTTCATATCCGCTTCCATCACTATACGGCTGACTTGGGGCAATAAATACGGGTTCCTCCACAATGGTGATCATATCCGAGCCGAGCACTGTCGCCATTGCTCCATGTCTGGAACGGTCACCGGGTGCACAGAAGCCCGTGTAGAGATATGTGAACTCTCCTTCTGTCAACACACCCGGATCGAACTGCGGCTCATCCCCTTCTCGTTCCCCGAGCCGAGTGCCGTCTGTATATTGAACGTAACCATAGAATTCATATTTACCCGCAGGCGAATCACATACCGCTACAGAAACAACGGGCACTTTATCAAGTACATAATATAGATAATAGCGGCCATCCGGGCCAAGTGTCACATCGGGTGCATAAAGGCACATATGACCGTCCGGGTTCAGCGGATCATCTGTTTTTTGATAAATAAATCCCTCATTGCGCCAGTCTCCAAGGTTGTCTACCGGTGCGGACCAGCACACATAATCGTTCAGACAAAACGCATGTCCGTTAAACCGATCATGTGACCCGTAGACGTATACTCTGTCGTTAAACACATAAGGCTCGCCGTCAGGCACGTATTCCCATGATGGGAGATAAGGGTTTAAACCTTGTTTTTTCATTTGAAAATGCACTCCTTGTTTAGATTTATATGGTTTAGATTTAAATCGTTTAGTTCCCGTTTCAAGATTAGTGTTATACTGCTTTTTTCTATTGCAATCAAGCTAACTTTCGTATAATTAGGAGACAACGAGAATGTCAATGTTTCAATGGTGTTTTAATGTAACACATAGAACGAGACTCACAATACGCATGGTAAAGGTGAAAAACGATGAATACGATTTATTACGTTGAATATGATGCTGAGCATCACAGTCCATTTGTGTTTGATATACCTGAAGGTCATGATTGCTGGCTGTTGGTTATTACGCAGACTCCAGCACTGTTCTGGGTCAATGGTCAACTGAAAGAATTCCCGCCCTATTGTGCTGTTTTGTATCCGCCATATTCGAAAATATACTATCGCGCTTGCTCGGACCAATATGTGAACGATTGGATACGTTTTGCAAGTGATGAGCTCTATGTAACCGAAACATCTCTCCCTCTGGGGGAGCCTTTTGCATTGGACGATCCTGAATATTGTCATAAGTTGTTTCAATTACTTGTCGCAGAGCATTCTCTCCAGAACGGCTACAGGGAATCATCGATCGATTATTTGCTTCGAACATTGTTTAACAAGTTGCTCGAATCTTATGTGCAAAAAAATATCGGCCCGCAGCATTACCCTCTGATGAAACTTCGGACAGCTATTCACAACCATCCAAGTCACCCATGGACAGTGGCTGCGATGGCCAAAACCATGAATATCAGCCCGGGATACTTGCAACTCATTTATAAGAAATCATTTGGTTTGTCGTGTATAGATGATGTCATCCATAGCCGAATTCGCTTAGCAAAAGAGTACCTTAGATATCATCCCTATACGGTTGCAGAGATTGCGGACAGGTGCGGGTATCGTAATGTCGAGCATTTCTGCCGGCAATTCAAACAAATGACAGGTGTATCGCCTAAGCGATTCAAACATCAGTGAGTCGTAAGGAGAATCTGCGCTTCTGAAACAGACGTGTTTGTTTCTCCACTTTTCTTCGTGAATGGGTCGCGCGTGCTTATGATTTAAGATAAGGTTTTTAACACATGCATGCAATGACTTATCCTGACCGATTATTGATCAATCCTCATATAAGAGCAGTTGTTTGGCACTATACTTCGGTTCCATCAAGATTAATGGTAAAATAAACAAAAAATGATGCCCACTAAAGGAGAGTTAACATGAACAAAAGACCGAGTAAAGAGGAATATGCAGCATTCTACGAAGGGTATATCAACCTTGTTCCTGAAGGAAATGTCATCGAGTTATTACAAAAGCAAGCGGAACGTGTGGAGAGCGTAATTCGCGCATTATCAGACGAACAAGCCAATTACCGCTATGGTGAAGGGAAATGGAGCGTTAAAGAGGTTTTTGGTCACCTTATTGATAATGAGCGAATTATGAGCGGCCGTTTGTTACGCATCGCTAGAGGAGACAAGACCTCTCTTCCAGGATATGATCAGGACACTCTTATGGAAGGTCACCCTTTTGAAGCATATAGCGTGGTTGATCTGGCTGAAGAATATGCAGCGGTACGGTATTCCACCATTGTACTGCTCCGCCGCCTGAGTCCGGAAGCTTGGATGCGTATGGGGCAGGTCAATGATAATACGGCATCTACTCGTTCCATTGCTTATGTGATTACTGGACACGAGCTGCATCATTTGTCAGTCCTTCGTGATCGTTATGATGTACAGATATAAGAGGTGAAGTGGAATTGAAAGGATCTTCAGCCTATTTGAGGCAAATACAGCTTAAACGGAATCAAATTGCAAATTATGATGAGTATCCTTTTGACTTGCCAATCATTCGTAATCTACATACGATGGATTTTCATCCCAAAGTTACGTACATTGTTGGTGAGAACGGGATGGGCAAGTCTACGTTAATGGAGTCCATTGCTGTGTCATGGGGATTCAATCCCGAAGGCGGCACCATGAACTTTACGTTTTCTACCCGGGCCACACATTCGGATCTGTTTCGTTATGTTCAATTAATCAAAGGCACACGACGTCCGAAGGACGGTTTCTTTTTCAGAGCTGAAAGTTATTATAATCTGGCAACAACCATTGATGAGTTGGATCGTGAGCCTTCCTATGGTGCTCCCATCAAGGATTCATATGGCGGTAAATCGCTGCATGAGCAATCCCATGGAGAGTCGTTTTTTTCCACGTTTGTTCATCGGTTTGGCGGTTATGGTCTTTATATTCTGGACGAGCCTGAGGCGGCATTATCGCCGCTTCGCCAGATGGCCATGCTTGCCCGAATTCATGAGCTGGTAGAGCAAAATTCACAATTCATTATTGCTACCCATTCTCCTATTCTGATGGCGTATCCAGATTCGCAGATCTATAACCTGACACCGGGAGGTATCGAGGTACAGACCTTGGAGGAAACCGATCATTTCTTGATCATGAAGGAATTTTTGAATAACAAGGATAAGATGATTCGGCAGTTGTTTGAAGGGGCAGACACAATCGATTAAGGACTTCAACTACCGATTCTGATGCTGTCCCCTGGTCTGCTCCTGCAACTTGTCTTACTACTTCGCTAAATAAAAAAATAGACAGCTAATCTTAATGATTAGCTGCCTTATCTATTGATCACGCGGATTGCTTTATGTGAATATTCCTGTTTCGTTCTTAGCGCTTATAATAAAAATCCGGTATGCTCGTCCAGCGTCTTTTCAGTTCATGTGCGATAGCTTTCGGTTTGCGATCCCGTGTGAAAATGCCTTTCTTATTGCCTTGTACACGAATAATTCCTTGACTGGTGGCAAAATCAGCAAAGTTCCATACTTGTTCACCGACAAAGTGCTCAAATTCATCGAATACTTCATGGTTCGCTTTGTAAAATTCCACTTGGTATTCCTCCGTAAACATGACAGGTTCAACATCGTGCAATCCGGCAACCGTGTCTGCCCCGTATTCGGTCATCATAAAAGGTTTGTTCGGGCATCGTTTTAGCCAGCCATTGAATTCAGCGCGAAGCTTTTCCTTGGCAGCATCCAGATCCCCACCATCCACATACCAGCCGTAATATCGGTTAAAAGTGAGAATATCCAGCATCTCCGCAATCTGATCCTTCTCAGGTGAGGATTCCATTTGAGTAACAATGGTCACCGGACGTTTCTGTGGATCTAATTCTCTCGTTAGATCAATCAACGGTTTAAAATATTCATATGCTCCCTTTTCTTCAGAGGCAGGCTCGTTAGCTATATTCCACATGACTACACAGGGGTGGTTTTTGTCCCGCTGAATGAGTTCCCGAATGTCGTCCTGATGATGTTCGAACGTATCAAGTTCGTCCCATGTGTTCTTGAGCACACCTCCGCGATGAACGACCAGCATGCTCAGATGCATGCCAACTGCGGCCACCTCATCAATCACGACAAAACCTTCCCGATCAGCCAGCCGCATCACTTCTTCTGAATATGGATAGTGTGCGGTACGGAAGGAGTTGGCTCCAGACCATTTCATCAGATTAAAATCAAGCACATTGGCTGCTTCATTAAAACCTCTGCCATGAATGGTCGTATCCTCATGTTTGCCATACCCTTTGAAGTAAAAAGGTTTATCATTAATCAGGAACTTGCCTTCCTTCACTTCGACACTTCTCACCCCGAATGGCTGTTCATAAACATCTATTGTTTCTCCTTCGGTTTCCAGTTCTACACGCAACGTGTATAAGTAGGCATTCAGCGGCTCCCAGAGTCTAACGTCTGATATGATCATTGTGCCGGATTCGCCTTCGGATGCTGCAACCAAAGAGCCGGATTCATCGATAATTTTAGCTTTAACTGACGCAGATCCAACCACATCAATGGAATACTGAACCTGTCCATCCAATTCCGTTACGATCGTGACATCCTTAACATAGGTCGTTGGTGTTGTATATATTTTTACAGGGCGATGCAGACCGGCATAGTTGAAAAAATCAAAGTTCGGCAGATTGTGCACCGTTGTTTGTCCATTTGAATGTTGTTTCTCAATGATGGAACCAACGGGTAGTGTTGTTTCATCCACGATATTATTTACAGCGACGGTTAGGCGATTTTTTCCTTTGTGAAGGTAACGGTTTATCTCAGCTTCAAAAGGTAAAAAGCCGCCTTTGTGCTGAGTAACAAATTCCCCGTTCACATACACTTTGGCCAAATGGGTAACGGAGCCAAATCGTAGTACAACTCTCTCTTCACTCATCACACTCGGTAGCGTGATCTCCCGCTCGTACCAGACCCAGCCCACATGGTCACGAATTGTGGCGCTTACTCCGATATCATTATATGAAGCTGGAACAGCCATGCGCATCGGATCTTGGAGTTTTTCCTTTTGCCAATTTTCCTGAAATCCCTCTCCGGCATCCAATTTGAAATTCCAGATTCCATTCAGATCGATTAGATTACGTGTCTCGGTCAATATAGGGTATAACATATGAACCTCTCCTTCATTCTCTATAAAGTAGATGCTTCCTCTACCTCCTGCCTTCTACAGGTTGTGAAACGTGTCTCGGGTATCAGTTCATTCGTTTTGCGTTGATATCGCTTACAAGTTGTGCTGTACGTTTCTTGTTTAATGGATATAGGAAAGCAATGCAGATAAATACGAGAAACAGACCCATAGCTGGAACAAGCGTTGCCAAGAAATAAATGCCTTCAAGTGTACGTGGTGTTTGAACATGCAGTGTAGCATTATACCCGACAGCCGCCATAGCTACCCCGCCAATACCTCCAGCAACGGCCTGCCCAACTTTACGCGAAAAGGAATAAATAGAATATATCGTTGCATCCTCTCGCAGTCCTGTAACATGTTCATGATAGTCAACCAGGTCTGTAATAAACGCCCAGCTGATCAGATTGAACAGACCGTATCCTAACAACCCAATGAACAGAATCGCCATGTATTGAACAGCCGAAAGGTTCGGTATGAAATAGAGCAGCAAGTAAACGAGCGTTGAGAGTAAAAAGCCAGCAGCGGCAACTTCTTTTTTTCCGAACTTTGCTACGAGCGGTTTGATTAACGGCATTCCGATAAAAATAGGCGCAGCTTGAACCAGACTGAACACACTAAGTAATTGCGCGTTACCAAAATAGTCCTTGAACAAATACGTATTAACTGTACCCAGCAACATTAAATTGATTAAGAAAATGAGCGATCCGATCAAAAAGACGATGAGTGGTTTATTTTTCAAAAGTCCATATAATGTTTTTCTCAAATTGGTATTTGGTTTCTCATTCATATCCGGGATAACACGTTCGAGCGATAATTTATAACACGCCATATAAGAAGCAATGGACAATATTCCAAAAATAACAGCTCCCAGTAAAAAACGGCTTGCGTTGGCTTCGTTATTTACAAACAACAGCAAGGGGCCCACCACGCCTACAAATAATTGCGCCAATGTTGCTCCCAGCGATCTCCATGTAGACAGCACGGTTCGTTCTACTGGGTCAGCCGTAATGACCGAAGCCATGGAACCGTAAGGAATGTTAACGGTGCTGTAAAGCGTTCCCCAGAGAATATAAGTAACATAAGCGTAGGCGAGATAAAATCCATCGGGCATTCCGGGAATGTAAACAAACATGAGTACCCCGGAGATCACAAGCGGAAATGACATGCGATAAATCCATGGTTTGAATTTACCGTGTTTGCTTGCTTTACGCGTATCAACAAAACGTCCCCACGTGACATCGGCTACGGCATCCCACAAACGGGCTAACAGGAATAATCCTCCGACCGCTGCCGGGTTAATATGAAATACATCGGTGTAATAGACCATTAAAAATGAGCCAACTAGCGCAAAAAAGAAATCGTTTCCAAAATCACCAAACAAATAGCCGAATTTATCCTTATATCCGAAAGGACGCATAAAAATCCACCTCTTTATTCAAAATTTGGAGTAACTATTGCCGAATTTTATTGCAATACAAATTTGTTCTTTTGATAACGCTCTCAATTCAGGGTGTAGGTCGTGTGTTATATTGGCTGAGTAGCTGATCCCCCTTAAATCCATGCTTGAAATCGATTTCATGACAAATTATAATCGGTCTTGTGAGGTTTCATATGGTAAGTTTCACATGTAAATAGGAATATTCACATGTGTTTTTCACTTCTAAGACTGGAACGGAGGCTTGGTGATGTATAACTTTTGTGATGAAAACGTTGAATATATATGTAATATGACACATCATTTATACAATGTACCCGTCTACTATTTTGATAACGAATACAAGCTAATCTATCAGGTCACCCCTGTGGATTTCCAGCATAACCCGTTACTTCCCACTGACGATAAGATCATGACAGACCTGTTTTCCAGCATGCCACTCGAGCAGCTTCCTGTCCTTCGAGAAACAATCTATTTGGAGAAATTTTTTGCAATACGTATTCGTGCAGATCATCAGTGGAAAGGAATCATCATTGTTGGCCCGATTATTAATTTTAAAATGACAGAGGAAATCATTCGTGTTACTCTAAGTGATTTGTTAGCTAAGGCGGATCACCAGGAAGTGAAGATGTATTACGACGGAGTCCCTGTGATGAGTACTTTTAAATTGATTAATCTTAGTATGACGATGTATTTCATGCTCTATCAGGAGAAGCTGACGCTGGACGAAATCTTAATGAAAAATGAGAATGAGCGTTGGAGAAAAACGCTGGAAATCGAGCAGCCGTATAAGCAAATCATAGACGACCGTCAAAATAATCTTATTCACACGGAAATCGATAAAGAGAAGAAAGTATTTGATTTCATTCGATTGGGTAGAACCGATAAGGTGCTGGAATCCTTTCATACCATTCACAAACAAGGCAAAAAAAGTGTGTTGTCCAAGACGAGTTATTTGCGTAGCCAAAAGAATCTGGCGATCTCCCTTATCACGCTTGCAACAAGGTCAGCAGTAGAAGGTGGTGTTTTTCAAGAGATTGCTTATAATCTTAGTGATTTTTATATTCTTAAAATTGAGGACTTAACCGACAGCCAAGCGGTAGAGGATTTAATGGAGGTTGCTCTGCTTGATTTTGCGGAACGTGTGAAGCGTAGTAAAAAACACAAATACTCGAAACCGATCAACATATGCCAAAACTATATCTTCAACCATTTAAATGAACGGATTACGGTCGCACAACTGGCTGAAATCAGTTCGTTGAATCCGAATTATTTGTCCAATCTGTTTAAAAAAGAAGTCGGCATCTCCATTTCGCAGTTTATTTTGAAAACGAAAATTGAAGAAGCTCAAAATCTGTTGACGTATTCTCATTATACTTTAGCGGAGATTTCTACTCTTTTAAACTTTTACGATCAGAGTTACTTTGCGAAAGTGTTTAAAACATATACGGGATGTACACCCAAACAATTTAAAGATCAAAGAACAAAGGATTAAATTCATTGGATCAGGGACAACAAAAAAACGCTGTAAAAGCGGCTTTTGAAGGTTTATTTTGTAACTTACAAGTTACATTCCGGTGTTAGAAAGTAGCCTGTGATTCGCATATGCGGCGGCACCGATTACGCCCGCTTGTCCACCCAATTTGGCTTGCACGATGGTACAGGCTCCTGAAGAGAGCTTCAATGAGTGATTTCTAACGGTATAACGGACGGTGTTAAGGAGCCGATCACCTGCTGCGGACATGCCGCCACCTATGATAATCATTTCGGGATTCAACATATTTATGACATTGGAAAGGCCAAAACCCAATATCTCTCCTGTTTCGTGCATGACTTCAACAGCAAGTGCATCGCCAAGGTCATACGCATTCGAGATCATATGAGCGGTAATTCTGGACGGCTCTCCTTCTACCCACTCTATAATCATACTGGATCGGCCTGCCTCCAGCTTTTCCGTCAACGTTCGAACCATTCCAATGGCAGATACATATCTGCCCAGGCAGCCTGAACTCCCGCAACGACAAGCACGGCCTTCCCTATACATATTCATGTGTCCAATTTCCCCAGCACTTGATGTTGCTCCGTAGATTACCTTCCCGTCATTGATGATTCCAGAACCCAGACCAGTCCCTAAGGTGATTAATACCAAATTACGATGACCGACACCTGCACCAAACAGCCATTCACCATATAGATTAACACGTACGTCATTGTCGATAAAAACAGGGAAATCAACATGTTTGTCCATGTGATTCACTACATGGATCTTCTCCCATCCAGGAAAATTAGGCGAAAATATAGATAAGCCGGTTTGTGGGTCTAATAAGCCTGGCACACCTATACCCATGCAATTTATCTCATCTGCATGGATTCCTTCAGCCAACATCATTTCTTGTGTAATGTTTGCCATTCTATTTAACACATGGATCGGGCCTTTATCGGCTTCGGTGGCATCACTTCGTTCGTGAACTTTCTGAAATGCTGTATTAAATATAGCCGATTTAATATTGGTTCCGCCCAGATCTATTCCGATTATATATTTGCTCATATATTAACATCCTGACCTTAAATGATATAGACACCTCATTATTAAAACACGAAACCGCAGAAAAATCTAAAAATAGCAAAAGTCGCCATATCGGCGACTTGTTTAGGAAAGATTATTTACATGAGTAAGAAACGATACCCTAAGGTTGCTTATTTAAATCAAATCGGTTTATCTGAACATTATCGGTCATTACATAAATAATGCCTTCGCCCTCATATACAAATGTGGGATCAGACTCCTTTAGTTCAGAAATATTAACGGTATGAAGTAACTTCAGTTTGGTCTTTGCCGACGCACTTGTCTGATAGATGGATATTTTTGAGTCCTCAACCAGCATGACAGTTCCATCTGGCGCGGTCTGGTACATTTTGGCTGAAGCAGGGACAGTTTGCATGATGCCTTTGGGGTCAATAATGAAAAAATTTCCATTCGATTGAATTCCTGTGAATCCATTAGAAAACACGTTTCTTTTCACGGTCATGGATGTCTCCATGTCGTCATAGTAGCTCACATTGCTGATTTTTTTAGTCCATACTTCCTTCCCCTTCGTTGTTTTAGCACTGAAACTTATAACATTGTTTCCGTGATTCTTCTGAAAATGAAGTAAACCATCGGGACCGAACCCTGAAAACATGCCTTCTTTAAAGTCAAAATGGTATTGAAATTGCTGCTTCATTTTAAAATCAAAATATGTCATGCGGCTGGACGTTTTGCTTGTACTATTGATGGTTTCGAGTAAACCATTGACAAAACCGTAAAGAATGGATGCGTTCCAATTGTTTTTACCCAAAAACTTACCTTCCGGATTATACCGATAACTAGTCACCCGCTCAGAAGCTGTTTCCAGATAAACAAACAAATTACCATCAGGCATGATGGATACTCCTGATATGGAACGGACTTTTTCGTCAAAATACTTCATCCACAATACTTTTCCGTTAGGATTGTATGCGGTTAGACGTTGTTTAACAACGCCAGAACTATTCTTTATCGAAGTGAGGATATAAACATTACCGTTTTGCGCGACTTGTGCATATGTACCAAAAAAACTAAAAAACAGGTTGCTTCCAGCAGTATAATCGGTTTTGGATAATTGCTTTCCTGTCTTCTTGTCAAAAATGTACATCTGATTGTCCATGCTCATAAAGTTCAATGTTTGATTTGTAATCCGAACATTACTGTCCGACAAATACTCGTGTCCATCTGGAATGGAGAAGGTCCAGTCTGGTTTGGGCAGGTTTTGAAAGTTGTTTGCAGACACCGTTCCGGTAAAAGCACTGCTGAGCATTAGGATGATTACCAGAGATATTAATCTTTTGATGTGAAGCAACATATCACCTTTTTCTTTTTATTTTTTTATAGATCCATTATCGTCATTTATGTGTATAAAATGAATAGCAGCCTTCTATTGGAAGACTGCTGGATCGGGCTATTTAGGCTGGCTTATTTTAGATCAACCAGATCAATTGATTTTTCGTACAGCAAACCATAATTCGACGAATTGCAGTCCATCCTTGCTTCCTGTAACCTCGAATTCGAGGCCGTCAACTTGCTCATAACCTGCTGTGGGGAGCCACTCCGAGAAGAAACGTTTATATAATGTTTCCATTACTTCCCCCAGTTGATCCCATTCAAATGGTTCGGATGAAAAGATGGCCCACGTATAAGCAGGAATGGAGATTACTTTGTAACTAGCAGTTACACTTGTCTCCTTTTTAAATGCACACAACATATACGGAAATGTTTCTTCTTCCGTCGGTCTGTAACTGCACACAGCGTGTACTGGATGATAGTTCTGATTTAAAAAATCAGGCAGCCCATTGGCATGGAGTGCAAGTTTTTCAACCTCACCATTCACATGACTTTGTTTCCATAAGTCGGCTGGGGTTTCTTTTCCGTTTAAGCTGAATATTTTTTCGATCCCGAACACTTCAAAGCTTTCTCTTGTTTCAATGCGATAATTCATAGGCTCAGCCCCTTTAATAGAGATAAGAAAGGAAAGCCGTGGATAGGCTTTGAGCGCTGTCCCTTTTTCTCTTGCACGTGCAGGGTTCACTCCATGTAAAGCATGAAACGCCCTTGCAAACGATACCGGAGATTCGTAGCCATACTTTATTGCAACATCAAGCACTTTCGCATCACTGGTCTGTAATTCGATAGCAGCCAGTGTAAGCCGTCTTCTTCTAATATACTCTGCCAGTGGCACATTCGTAATGAACGAGAACATCCTCTGAAATTGATATGAAGAACAGCAGGCACACTGCGCAACGTCTTTTAAACTGATTTCGTTGGATAGATTCGTTTCAATATGATCTAGAGCACGATTCATTCTCATCAGCCAATCCATCTGATCCCTCCTCTCAATTAAAGTAAAGTATAGCTTTATGTAACCAAAGTTTCGCAACGATTTGTGCACTCTGAAGTTTCATCATGCCCCACCCATCTCCGCATTAAGATTGTGTTCAGCACCTTTTCTTTAACAATCATTTGTGATCTTGCACAAATCGATCTTCTTATGTTATGTTATTTGACATTTTTGTTTGACTCCCCTCCACAACCATGTTACATTTTCAAACATAAGCAATGATTGGAAAAAGATTACATGAAACTTGACCTGTTATTCCTACTTATTTTAACTCAGCGAAGGAGTTGCTGACTATGCATTTAACTGTACAGGAACGTGAAAAATTACTGATGTACCTCGCTGCAGACATGGCTGAAAAGCGGCTGAAACGTGGCGTTCAGCTGAATTACCCGGAAGCCGCCGCCTATATTTCAGGTTTTGTCGTAGAGGGTGCACGGGATGGAAAAACCGTAAAACAACTGATGGAAGAAGCTCGTCACCTTTTATCAGCAAACGAGGTAATGGATGGCGTAGCCGAATTGCTGAGTGAAGTTCAGATTGAAGCCACGTTCCCCGATGGAACGAAGCTGGTGACTGTACATGAGCCTGTTGCCCGGATCGATGGTGCGATTATCCCCGGTGAGTATGAATTTGCGGATGACCCTATTATCCTGTTACCTGACCGCAAACGAATTACCCGTTCCGTGACCAATACAGGCAGTCGCCCCATTCAGGTCGGATCACACTTTCATTTTTTTGAAACGAACCCCGCTTTATCATTTGACCGGGAAGGTACTAAAGGATATCGACTGGATATCGCTTCGGGTCTCTCCGTCCGCTTCGAACCAGGAGAAATGCATGAAATTACGCTGGTTGAAATCGGTGGAACGAAAGAAATCCACGGATTCGCCGGACTAACCAACGGGAGGGTTGAATGATGAACACCATTGATCGTGCGACATATGCAAGCATGTATGGCCCAACGACCGGAGATCGGATTCGGCTCGCGGACACCTCGTTAAAAATTGAGATTGAAAATGACTTTACCGTGTATGGAGATGAGTGTGTTTTTGGCGGAGGTAAAACGGTCAGGGATGGCATGGGACAGCATCCTCTGGCAACGCGCAGCGAAGGTGTCCTGGATACGGTCATTACCAACGTTGTTATTGTGGATACATGGGGAATTGTCAAAGCCGACATTGGCATTAAGGACGGACTGATCCGAGGCATTGGCAAGGCAGGAAATCCGTTTGTGATGGATGGCGTCGATCCTGACATGTATATCGGGGTAGGCACAGAAGTGATCTCTGGTGAAAATTTGATCGTGACCGCTGGTGGTGTAGACAGCCATGTTCACTTCATCTCGCCCCAACAAATTGAAATTTCGTTGCAAAGTGGAATAACCACAATGATTGGTGGAGGGTCTGGCCCGGCTACAGGTACACTTGCAACCAACTGTACCTCGGGCGTATGGCATATTGAACGCATGTTACAAGCGCTCGATTCACTGCCAATGAATTTTGTGATGCTTGGTCGTGGTAACAGTTCCAGACCTGAAGCCTTGATGGAACAAGTGCTTGCAGGCGTTGGCGGACTGAAAATTCATGAGGACTGGGGAAGCACGCCTTATGTTATCGACAAATGTTTAAACGTGGCAGAACAGTATGATATTCAGGTCAATATCCATACCGATACGCTGAATGAAGCTGGATATGTGGAGGACAGTTTGCGTTCATTCAATGGTCGAGCCATTCATACCTACCATACGGAAGGTGCGGGCGGCGGTCATGCGCCGGACTTGTTGCGTGTCGCTTCGATGCCTAACGTCCTGCCTTCTTCCACCAGTCCAACGATGCCTTATACCCGAAATACGGTTGATGAACACTTGGATATGTTAATGATCTGTCATCATCTGGACCCCAAAATTCCGGAGGATGTGGCCTTTGCTGCTTCACGGATTCGGGAGACAACGATTGGTGCGGAAGATATATTACATGATATCGGTGCCATCAGTATGACCAGTTCGGATTCACAGGCGATGGGACGTGTAGGTGAGGTGGCAATCAGAACATGGCAGACAGCAGATAAAATGAAAAAACAACGCGGTTCCCTTACCGGAGATACCCAGGCGGATAACGAGCGCGTGAAACGTTATATTGCGAAATATACGATTAATCCTGCCATTACACATGGCATCTCCACGTATGTAGGCTCGATTGAAGTCGGTAAAATGGCGGATCTTGTGCTATGGAAACCCGCGTTCTTCGGAGTTAAACCGGAGCTTGTCATGAAGGGCGGCATGATTATTCATAGTGTGATGGGAGATCCAAACTCGACGATCTCGACTCCGCAACCGTATATGTACAGACCGATGTTTGGAAGCTATGGAAAGGCACGTTCAGCCATTTGTGCAACTTTTGTTTCTCAAGCCTCCATTGATGCAGGAACTCTGACTACTCTCGGACTCACGAAATCATTAAAACCTGTGACAGGCTGTCGTGCAGCTAGCAAAAAAGATATGATTTTGAATGGAGAAACCCCGGCTATTATGGTCGATCCGAAAAATTATACCGTATCCGTGAATGGTGAAACGCTACGCTGCCTTCCGGTTGACGAACTTCCCATGGCACAAAGGTACTTCTTGAGTTAATATGATGAAATCGTTGTTGCCTTCATTGAATGGCTCCGTTTCAATCTACAAAAAGCTCAGCAAATATGAATAAGTTGAACTACAAACTTTACACAGGTTATTCTGTTTCAGTGTAAAGTATAGTTCAACTTATTGAGCTGGGCTTTTTTCGTTTCCCATTTTTGAATTGCGAATCTCGTCTTCATCAGACCACCTAATTAATCCCTTATAAATCCACCTTCCGAATGAATAACTTGCCCCGTAATCCAAGCTCCGGCTTCACTCACGAGAAAATCAATGATGTTCGCTGCATCCTCAGGTGCTCCAATCCGTCCCAGCGGGAACTTGGGCACAAGATAATCACGAATGGAGTCATCCATCCACGTTGTATCTGTCGGCCCAGGGTTTACAGCATTCACTGTAATTTTCAATGGTGCAAGTTCACGGGATAAGGATGTAGTAAAAGCGGAAATCGCACCTTTGGTCGCAACGTACGCTAACTCCCCTGGCATCGGCGATATATCCTGTCCCGAAGTCATATTGATAATTCTGCCTGAGGTTAGATTGGATTTCTCAAATTCGCGGGCAAATATCGTACATAGTAGAAAAGTGGATCGCATATTTACGGCGTAGTGGTTGTCCAAGAGTTCGGCGTCAAAGGACTTGTAATCCGTGTTGACACAATAAGCTGCATTGTTAATGAGTACAGAGGGTTGTCCCAGTTGCAGGACCGCACTCTCATAAACTTGATGAGCTGCATTCCGTTCGGATAGATCAATCTCGATGGAGGCACAGCGAACCCCCATGTTTTCAATCTCCTTGTGAAACGCAATGATCCATTCCCGATCAGCCTTATAGTGTGTGAAGAAAATATCAATATCTCTGGAAGCTAGTTTGCGGCAAAAAGCACTTCCCATTTCTCTGGGACTGCTAGCACCTGTGATAATTGCAATTTTTCTCTGAGTTAAAGTCATCCTTCTACCTCCACTTACATAAAAGATGTGTATGTTTCTCATCAATTATAGTGAATAGAGGTAACTTATGAAACACTTCTACCCAAACGAATATCTGAACAGCCCATAGTAAAGAGGCCCAAGTGTGAGTACTAGAGTAACAAACATTAACAATCTTCTCTTACGAATTGAGATTTCTGCTAGAATTTCTTCGCCTTGGTGATTCTTAAGCAGCATCCCGAACAGTATTTCCCACAACAACCCCGAGATTGTAATTACTTTCCATGTTAGAGGGTTCAGCCATTGAATGTGTTTTACGTACCCTAACAATCCAATCCAAGTGATAACAGATACAACAAAATCAATTTTGCCGAGTGTTGTTGTGTATTTCCCTTTTAGCAAATAACCAAGGGATGCTGTTCCAAGTAATCCAAGATAAATCGTCCATAACAAGTTAATCACATGTGTACCCCATTTTAGTCTATTATAAAATAATCGTAACCTATGTCCTGTTGCATTATAGTGAAGCATTTTCGTTCTGCATAGTGGGGAATTATTCTAAAATAAAGAGATAAAGAAGATTCATATGTAATACCCCTTTCAATATCAATCCAGTTGTATTGTAATATACAGTGATCATTGATTTATTTTATCTATGAGGTAATAGCCGTTTGATGAATTTATATGGCGCGCAGCATCACATTCTTGTGCATTCCAATGCCATTGATGCTGAGGCACATCAACATACGTTTATTCAAGTTACGATTGCACTAGAAAATCATTTTCAGTTTGAAGTTCAGGGAGAGATTATAAGTACTGCCGGAATCGTGCTAAACTCTAATGTTACTCATCGTTTGCAGGGATCGGGGCAACCTCTAGTCTTGCTTTTAATAGACAGCACTTCAAGCATAGCTGCCGCCTTTAAACAATATATGGGCAAACAGGCATACGCCAATCTTCCTCCAGTGGATAGTAAAAAAGTCGCCGAATTTATAAAAGTTCGGTTACCGCAAATTCATGATGCAGAGTGTTACAGTTTATTTTTACAAGAATTCATGACTCTTTTTCAACTGGACTACACTCCACCTGCGATCACGGATACACGAATCAAGGAACTGATCCAACATATGAAGGATTGCACGGATTCGGAGCACTCTATTCGTAATTACGCTGAACAGTTCGGTCTTTCGAGTAGCAGGCTGTCACATCTGTTTAAAGAGAATACAGGAATATCTCTTAGTGGTTATTTGGTCTTACATAAGCTACAGAAGGCATGTTATCTGATTTTCCAAGGAACGAGCATCACGGAAGCAGCCGTGGCAGCTGGTTTTGATACGCCCTCCCATTTTGCCAATACCAGCAAACGCTTGCTCGGAATGACCGCCAAAGATATTCGCAAAGATAGCGTGTTTTTGCAAGTTTCCTCCCTGCACTGACGATACAATGTTTGCAGGAGGTGCTCATCATGAACAACAATCTCGAGCAAACGCAATTGTTAGATTACAATCATTCGACCATTCAGAGCCTCATTCGCAGCCGTAACTGGGCTTCACTCCCTGTAAAGGAGCAGATCCTTCACGTATATAATTACGTTCGTGACGAAATTAAATTTGGTTATAATCGAAGCGATAATATTCAGGCTTCAGAAGTACTCCACGACGGCTATGGACAGTGTAATACGAAAGGCATTTTATTCATGGCACTGCTTAGAGCGCTCGGCATCCCTTGCCGTATTCACGGCTTTACGATTCATAAGCAATTGCAAAAGGGAGCCATGAAAGGCTGGTATTATCACCTTTCTCCGAAAGAGATCATCCACAGCTGGATTGAAGTGTTATATAACGACAGATGGTTAAATATCGAAGGTTTTATCCTGGATCTCCGTTATCTGACCAAGCTTCAGCAAAAGTTTAAGCAATGTACTGGTTCATTTTGCGGTTATGGAGTGGCTACGGACGATTTTCAGAACCCCGCTATTTTTTGGAATGAAAGTGACACGTATGTACAAAAAGAAGGTATTGTTCAGGATTTCGGTACGTTCGAACATCCAGATGAATTCTTTTCTCTCCACCCGCAAAAGTTAAGTCCGATCAGAAGAATAGTATTCAGCAATGTGGTTCGGCATCTAATGAATAGGAATGTGAGACGCATTAGGCAGGGATGATCGTTTATTCTTTTGAAGCAGCTCATAAAACCAAAAAACACGGAACGATGCGGAAGGATTCTCCGTTTCGTTCCGTTTATGCAACTTTATCGTTCCCATATAGAATAGATTTGGAATGGAAGCTGCTTTTGGGGATGTTCCCTACCCTCTCTGTTTCCTCTTTACTTGATGTAGAAATAATCAAAGTTGGCCATAAGTCCTGTGCCTGCACAGGCAATAAGACCGATTTTAGGGTCTTCCAGCTGTGCTGTCTGGATATCTCCAACCTGTGTATAGTTCGTGCCATCGGCAGAGTAATATCCGGTATACGTATTCCCCTCTTTTACAATACGCAAATACGCTATTTCGGATGAGAGGGTGTCCAAAATTTCGGTGTGGTTGCGAACACCATTGATTTTTGTATCCAATTGAAATTGATTGCCTTCCCCATACAACCGTGTCATTCGAATATACGTCTGATCATTCACGTAAACAACGAGTCCGCCCTGTGACCACCTTGAGGTAGGTTTGCCCTCCAGCCTGGTTTCAATTGTCCAGTCCCCTGCAGGTGCACCGGTCAATAAAATATTTTTGGCATCCCCTGTTGCGCCGGAGATATCCCCCTGCTCACTAGTCATTTGCATATATCCAGGATTTGCTTCAAGGGACCATTTGGCCGGGTTTTCTCGAACCCAGCGCCATTGCTCATCTAACGTTGCGGAGTCAAAATCATCATCTGTTCCTGCCGGATATGACACAGGCGGTTCACCTTGTCCGGGGGAAGCGCTGTACTGAATTAACTCCAGATCATCAAAGTACACATGGCCGTTTCCACCAGCTTTATAGAGATAGATCGTTGCACTGGTGTTCGTGCTTCCTGTGGTGAAGATCTGCTCTACCCTCTTATATTCGGTTGAATTGATATGAGCGTCCTTGGCACTTCCACCGTAGTTTTTCACACCTAAAACCGCACGACCGCGATCCACACTCTTCGCCCATCCAATCAATTTGTACATCGTATTCGGATATAAACCGTCTACCGTCTGCTCTGCACCTGCCGTGCTTCCGGTCAGTTTGGCCGCATAGGTGCCGCTGTGAGCATTGGTGTTTTCTATCGATGCTCCATTGTAATGGATGGGCCAGTCGGAGAAATCTCCCGTTTCGAAACCCGGATTCGCCAGCAAATTTTCACCCGAAGGTGCTTCCGGCAAAGGAGGCAAGTTGTTCGGATCAAGCCCCGGACCTTGGTATGCTCCGATATTAGGCGCGGTGGTGGTGGAAACCGGATTCCCGAAGTAGTCCCTTCCTCCGTTATTGGCAATCATTTTGCCTGCCCCGATGGCTGGTGATGTATTCAGCAGTTGGTAACCGGCAAGTGTATCCCGGCCTATACCGGCAGAGCCGGGTGAAGCCAGCTGTGGGTCAGCAGTAATTTTGTAAGGATCAGCTGGTTCGTTCGTTGGATGTGAGCCGAAGAATAGGTTGTTTTCAAACACATTGTTGGTACTGCTCGCAAAATTATACCCTCCAGAGCCCAGATTATAGATCAGGTTATTATAGAAAAACGTATTCTTTGCGTAACCTCCCCAGTCGAGCGTATCTATAATTTTAGTATTCGAGTGTGCAGGCAAATAAACCGTATTGTTGTAGATCGCGGTGGTATCCGGTGATCCGCTAAAATTAAACACTGCACCGCTGTCATTCTGACTAATGTTATATCGTATCGTTGTATTGGTGTTTTTGTTGGCGGCATTGGTTCCGTTATTCACAACGAGAAAAGCTCCACCTGCGTTATTATGACTGTAATTATACTGAATGATCGTTTCGTCACTGTCATAATCTGCATCATAGGCCATGGCATCGCCGCCAGGCGCTGTGTTGTACACCTCGTTCAATTGGATGACATTATTTTTGGCGGAGAAAACCCACAGAGGCACATGGTAACCGCCTGCTCGCACATGTGTATCATGAACAACGTTGTTTTCAATGAGTCCATCGGTTGTATTCAAAATAAACGCGCCATCCGCTGCCACATCGTAAATCAGGTTGTTGGTCACTTTCAGATTAGAGGAATATTTCGTTTGAGCACCGTTCAGATATATGCCTACACTATCCAGAGAATAGATTTTGCAATTGTTCACGACCACATCAGATACGTGATAATCCCACGTTGTGCCCCAAACGATGATTCCTCCATTATGCGCATAATCGTTGGATACATCACCTTTCACGTGATGAATGTCCAAATTTTCAAACACAAAATGTTTATACACTTTGGGATTCGTCCAGGTTCCACTGCTACCATCGATGTGAATGCCTCGTCTTACACCTTTGGTAGGTGCGTCGTTTGTAATCTCCAGATTCCGAACTTCCCATTGCTCCTGATTATAAAAATAAACCGTTGCGGGTGCGCCAGCACCCGAAATTAAAGGTTTGCTCCCTTCCCCATACCGATCGATCTTGATGGGATTTCCCTCTGTACCTGAACCTTTGGGATGAAGGGTTCCCGTCCATACTCCGCCTGCCTTGAACATCAATGTATCGCCAGGCTGAAATTCAGTCGCATTTACTTTATCAAGGGTTTTCCAGGCCGATTGTGGACTTTTACCGTTGTTAGCATCACTCCCGGTCACCGAATCCACATAATATACGTTGTTCTCTGCATACACAGTCTCCCCTGGCAGAGGCATAACGCTTGATACCGTAATCATAAAAACGACAACCCAGCTAAACCAATGTTTAACCCTGACATTTCTCAATTGCATACGAACCTCCTTAATATTTTGTGATTTATCCTAATAGCAAGTTACCGTTCCTGTATAAGTTGAGCTAAAGTTTTTACACAGTCCATTCCGTTAAAGTGTAAAAGAAATGTTCAACTTATAAATCTTAAGTAACCGCTTTCAAGATCAACGGGAAGGATTTAATCGATGGAGACACGATGGTATGCTTCAGACATAATATCAATCTGAGCATGGGAAATTAGTTTGAGGATGTAACGGGCGTAAGCTTGGTTCAGGTAACTTTGCCGGATGTGATTTTGTTCTTTTGCTGTTAGACTCTTTGTTATACGTTCACTTAACTGTTCTCCGAAGGTTCTGATCAAAACATACTGGCTCTGTGCTGGTTCATCGATAATAAAGCTCTTATGTTCAACATTCGAAAGGTTTTGGAGTTCCGCGTACAGTGCAGGTTGGGATTTGAAATATGTGCTCGCTGTCTGAGGATTGAATTCTTCTATGGTATGATGAAGGATTGCGCTGTTGAATTGCTTTTGCAGGACTGTGATGATTTCAGACATCTCGCTTTTGTCTCCCTGCTCCAAAAGCGACTGTGCAACTTCAATGACCTTTTTGGCAGTCTGTTTGTGTACTTGAGTCTGGTTCAAATCCAGATCAGTATGCTTATAGGATACCGATATTTTATCGAACTTTATCGTATCCTCTCTCACAAAAAGTTGTCCTTGAACCTCTTTATAGTATTCTTCAAGTTCCTTGTCCGTGGGCTTTAATTCGTTCAAGGATAAGGCCTCTTTTAGCCTGTTTCGTACTCTGCTCGTAAAATAATTCATGAAGGAGATCTCATCCAATTGTTTTGGCCCATAGATAGGCTGATTAGAAGCTAACGCTTCCCTTCTATGCTGATTCTCAATTTCCATTTCGTGCATCAGATCATCATGGCTTGAGCCACGAATAAGCCCTTTGTTTTGTGCAAGATCCATTTCCACTTTAATCTTGGTGATCTCCTCCATGGCGAGTTGTTTCAAAAACTGTTCGGGATTTTCACCTTCATAATCAGCTTTCCAGAAATCCTTGTTGTATGGCGCCCCATATGTGGATTGAAAATAATGGATGACCATTGCCCTCTGCTGCTGCATTTCACGTTGCAATTCATGCACAGTAATCCAGCTTTCGTTGACCTTGGCAACGTAGGTGTTCTCTGAAGGCGTATGACCTGCAATAGCAAAATAAGTGGAGCTTGCAATAATCAAAATGATGGCAACGAAAGTGAACCGCTTCATTCTCATTTTTATTTTCAAGTTCAATACGCAACCCCTCCAGCATCATCCGAAGTTTTTCTCCCTTTGATTGAAGCTTGATTACGCTTGCTCCAAGTAAAGCTCGTTTAACGCTTCCCCCAGCCACGCCCCTTGGCGGACAAGCCTGCTCTGCAAAGCACTTACATCGATACTTCGTGTCTCATTCGATCCATTCTCTCGAAGCATCGCAGCAGCTGTTCCGGCAGCTTCACCCATGGCAAAACAATTCGGCATGACTCGCGCGGAGCCTTGTGTTGCTCGGTCTGTAGAGATGGATCTGCCGGCTACAATTACATTTTGAATACCTGCAGGAAGTAAAGAACGATAAGGTATCCCGTGTGACTCCCCTGCTGGCAGATGAATCATCGTCATACCACTTGTCGGTTTAGCCATATGAATATCGATAAAATAAGCATTACGTGCGATGTCATCGGAGAACGAACGGCAAGCCATGAAATCGTCAGCTGTAATCGTATAGTCGCCCACAATTCGCCGAGTCTCCCGGATGCCAACCTGTTCACCGGTCAATGTCAGGAAAGCGTTCTCAAATCCGGGGATAGCCTCACGTAACCATTCGGTAATATGTGCAGCCAGTGCCCTGCCTTGGATCGCCCCGCGTGTTAAATCCTCCGCATTCGAGCCGTCAATACCAAAGACGTGACCAAAGTTAAGACCTGCCGTATGGTTGTTCAGCCATGAAATCCCCGCCCACTCTCGCGCTACATGCAGACGTCCTTCTTCTTTAGCTTGACGGATGGCATGTTTCAAATCCTTGCCGTGAACCTCCACGCTGGACAGGAATTGGCTTCGATCCAGATGGGTAAGCACAAAACACATCGTGCCCGGCTGCAATTCTCCGTTCTCACCACCCTTGAGGAGCTGTCCGCCGGCAAGATAGGTGATATCCGCATCACTGGTGGCATCAATATAAATGTTGCCCTTCACTGCCTGTGTTCCACTTTTGTTATGAATAATGACAGCTTCCACACAACCATCCTTATGCAGAACATCTCCAACGAACGTATGGTATAACACTTGCACGCCCGCTTCCATCATCTTATCGTCCAGCACCCTCTTTAACACTTCCGCATCAATAGGAACCCAGTCCAGCATATCCTGCCAATCTTTACGGAACGTTTCCTCCATATTGCACTTCATATCATTCAGGATTTCCAGTCCGATCCCGCGAATCACGGGTTTAACCTGATCGGTGTATGGGCAAAAGGCTGGAACCTGGGATACCGTCGCCATGCCTCCAAGGTAACCTCGCTGCTCAATAAGTAATACAGATGCTCCGTTTCTTGCAGCGGCCAACGCTGCTGCTACGCCAGAAGGTCCTCCTCCAGCGACCAATACATCCACTTCGCTATATAACGGAATACGACGTTCCGGAATTCGTATCTCTGATTTGGGTTGAGTCATGTGAACCACCTCCATGAATTACTTTCATTTTAACTGCCATCGAACCTTATTTTTAGTTACACTTTAGTTTCACTTTTGGTTGGTTTTATCTATAATGATAGAAAATTGATCGTTAAGGTGGTTCATATGCCCATTCCCAAGAAGGTTACGCTAAAAATGATTGCGGATCAGCTTGATCTGACCGTACACACGGTGTCCAAGGCTTTACGCGGTCTGCCGGGGATGTCCGAGCATACACGTAATGAGGTCGTTGCCCTTGCTAACCGGTTGGGGTATCGAACCAAGGAGCAAGAGCGCAGCTTGGCGGTTGAGCAGATCCCCATCTATTCTTCCAAGCCGCGAAGGTTCGCGTTTATCGTGCCGAACACAGAACTGCCGTTCATTCATCACTCTTTGTATGAGGGTATCAAGTCCCGACTTGCCGAGTTTGGGCACAAACTGGAAATACTTTTTGCACCACAGGGTACAGTTTCAGATTCGC
The DNA here is from genome assembly GCF_003719335.1 of Paenibacillus amylolyticus. Taxonomy (GTDB): domain Bacteria; phylum Bacillota; class Bacilli; order Paenibacillales; family Paenibacillaceae; genus Paenibacillus; species Paenibacillus amylolyticus_D. The sequence goes on along the minus strand of NZ_RIAS01000017.1, from coordinate 114,558 downwards.
AATTTTTTGATTGGATGGACGAGAATCAATTACTTTATCTGGACGGTTTCTTTATTGGACCGATGATTCTTCCGCCTATGGAGGCCAGATTGATGGAGCTTGATCTCCCCAAGATTTTGCTTAATTACCCGCCGCCTGTTGCACAGGTGGATAGTGTGATATGGGATGTTTCGTCGGCGGTGCACCAGTCTGTTCGTTTTCTCGTTAGCAAGGGCCATTCACGTATTTTGTACATTGGAGACATACGAATGCATCGCGGCTTCCGGCTGCGCTGGCATGCTTTTCAGGAAGCGCTACAGCTCGAAGGAATTCCCGTGAATGAAGATCAACATTTGACAAGACTTCAGTCCAAAGCGTTGTATATCCAGCAGTTGACGGATTTATTGGAAAAGGAAAAACCAACCGCGATTCTGGTAGGCATGGAGCATGATTTAGCGTGGATTTATTACGGATGCAGTCTACTGACCCGGCAAATCCCTCAGGATTGCTCTCTGATCGGTTTGGAGCATGCTGCTTCAGAGCTAATCCCTGATTTGACACGGCCACAACTGCCTGTGAAAGAGGTGGGGGTGCGCGGGGCGGATCGGATGTTATGGAGAATTTCTAATCCGAGCCTGCCCTATGAGCATATCCGCCTGCAAGGAGCATTTCATTCTGGCGCGACGGTGAGTGATATTACGAAACGACGAGCGTGAGAAGCGTATCCGATAGTGTGGCCCTAATCCGGGGTCAGCTCAGTAGTACGTTCCTGACGTTTGAATTCGCTCGGCGCGACTCCCCAATATTTGCGGAACACTTTGGCAAAATAACTAACGTCACGATAACCGGCTGCCTCAGCAGCATCATAAACTTTAACCCCGTTTAATAACAGTTCTTTGGCGTATTCCATACTTCGTTTCAGCACGTATTCGGAGAACGACTTCCCCTCTTCTTTTTTGAAGAGGCGGCTGAGGTATGAAGGGTTGACATATAAACGCTCGGCAAGCGTGTGCAATGTCAATTCTTCTTTTCCCAGCATGAGTTCGACCGTATCGAGCATCTTTTTAACAAGCTCATGGCTCGAATGTTTCCGTTCCTTCTCCCGGTAAAGAATGATTCGACTGGCGACTCTTTTCGCCCATGTCACGATCTGATCTTTGGACAGCAGTGATCCGAAGGCAAGGAATGCGGAATAGTCTTCTTGTAGCACTTGCTGCATCGACCAGCCTCTGGATTGAATGATTCGAGTGAACAAACTGCTTAGATACAACAGATGTTCATATACACGTTGAGTAGATACATCATAGGCATATAGCTGCTCAAAGTAGTTCTCAATCAGACGGATGACTTCCAATGAATCGTCGGTATGAACCGCAATCTCTAGCTGTTTTTCAAAATCAGAATCAAATTGTACGGGTTGTCTGCTGCTTGCCACATCCAAATACGGAATGAACATATCATTCCCATAGATGGCCCGCTCTTGTATTGCACGGCGCGCTTGACGGTACGAAAGCGATACATGATCCCATGAACCGAAGGTTCCTAGTCCGGCACTGGCTGTGATTTTCAGGCATTCCTTCACGATGTTCAACAACCGTGCTACATTTACGTTGATCCGTTGGATCACTTCCTGCTCCGATTCTTCGGGTTTCCCCACAAACAGCAGAATTGTTGCTCCGTCCGCATCCGTAAACACCCGGCAATCCTCGTCCCGAAGACATTCAGAAGTGATGCATTCCAGCGAAAACTGCAATAAAGATTGATCAGAGGATGTGAACCGTACGTCTTGCTCCGAAAGCGGGTCTATTTCACACACGGCGACGACAAAGGTTGAGAAAACGTTCAAGGATAGATTTAACTCCTGCATATGTTTTTGCAGTTCCCATTCCGCATAACGATCCATCATCCAGTTTCGATAAAAATCATCTTGCAGCTGAGGCAGTCGATCCTGCCACTTCCGCTTTAATTCAAGCATACTGTGCTTCTCCATGAGTTCTTTGCGAATCTCTCCGGCAGCTTGCAAAACAGCATCCATAATCTCTTGATCGCCTGCAGGTTTAAGTAAATACTTCATTACGCCAAGTCCCACTGCCGCTTGGGCATAGTGAAAATCATCATGGCCACTGAGCACAACCAATTTAATCTGGGGTTCCAATTCTCGAACGAGTTTAGCCAAAGTCAGACCGTCCATTTCGGGCATTTCAATATCAAGCAGTACAATATCAGGTTTTTTACGTTCAATGAGACTTAACGCCTCGAGCCCGTTCTCGGCTGCGGCCACCACCTCAATGTCATACTCATTCCATGGGATATTGTTAACTAGACTATTCATAATTCGAATCTCATCTTCAACAATCATTAGGTTCATGTTCTGACTCCCTTCTGTCCTTACTACAGCGGTTGACGGGGAATTTCATGGTGGCCGTTGTGCCTTCGCCTTCTATGCTTTCAATAATTAGATCAGCTGTCTCTCCGTAATAGATGCCTATACGTGCTTGCACATTGAGCAAAGCGAAAAACGATGAATTTCGTTCCGAAGGTGACGTTATATTCCCCTTCTTTATGAGTGCGAGTGCTTCCTGAATTTGGTCTAACCGTTCTTTCGGAATCCCGCGCCCGTTATCACTGACTTGAATGACCAATCGATCATGAATGACGTTTGTACTTATGTTCAAAGTACCCCCTTTTTTTCGTTTTTCAAGCCCATGCAAAATGGCATTTTCAACTAACGGTTGAAGCAGCAATTTCAAAATATGCAGATGTCTGCTATTTTCAGAGGCATGGTAAGTGATAGTGAACTGTTCGGAAAAACGGATTTGCTGAATGCGTACATAATAATGCAGATGTTTGAACGTTTCCTCTACCGTAAATGTTTCTTGCCCTTTGCTCAGGCTAAGTCTGAAAAAACTCGACAGATTCAGTACCATGGTACTGATTTCTTCAGCATCATAATTTTTGGCTGTCCAGTAGATGGAATCAAGTGTATTGTACAAAAAGTGCGGATTAATCTGCGCTTGCAGCAACTTCAGCTCTGTTTTGGTCATGCGCAGCTGCTGCTCATAGATGTCTTTAATTAAATGCCTTTGTTGCGTCACCGTCTGATTAAATGAATCTGTTAAAAAACCTAATTCATCTTGTCTTTTATTCTCAAGCTGGATGTTTAAATTCCCCTTTCGCAGCTGTCTCATGCCTGAAACCAGACCGGAAATGGGAGAAGATATTCCACTGTACACCAGCCAAGCAATCCAGAATGCAAGGACCACACTAAGAACGATGATACCGTACGTAAAGATTTCCAGCGGTTTTGATTTCATATAAACTTCTTTTTCAGGCTGCACCAGTAAAATGGACCATCCACTCCGGGGTGAGGTCACCCGTAATATCATGTTTTTCTCGTTACTCTCCAGGCTGTCCTGTACAATGATTTGATCTACCTGAACTTCATGAAGCTCAAAAGATTGTGGTTCATCGGCAGCATTGGAGACAATCATTCGATCCTGATCATCGTACAGATAGAGCTTGGATTGATTCTTTTCCACTAAAGATGACAGAGAACGCAACAGCTTACTTTTGGATATGGACAACATCAGTACGTTTTCACTTTTATCTACACGATAAAAATCTAGCAGTCTCATCATGATGAGGTCGTTACGATTATAGATGGAGTCTGCTCTCCCTGCCATGGTCTCTTTGTAACGATCTGGCAAGTAGTAGATACTTGCACCATTTGCTTTTAGGGCATCCGCGTGCCATCGCTCCGAATCGGAGGAATCGAGATGTATCAAGCCAAGCTTGGTAGTCATTAAGGAACTCGAAGCATGATGATAGATCATGACGTTACTCAAATAATCATTCACCGCAGTGATATCTGTAATTCGCTCAATCACACGGGAGAAATCCATAATAGCACCAGGACTCAGCGTTTCTTCTTCATGAGACAGTAAGGATAATAAATTGGAGTCTGTCGAGATGAGCGTAGATAAGTTTTTGATGCTTCCGAGCGTCAGATCCACAAACTCCAGACCCGAACTCATCGCACTGATTGTTCGCTCACCAAGCTCCTGCTCCAGAATCTGCCGGGATTTCACGTTAGCATAGATACTGAAAGCAACCAGTGGCAACAGAATCAAGAGAAAATAACAGGTCAGTTTCACTTGAATGGACTGGGAATAATGATTCTGCAATCGTTTGAGCCATTTCATTTGCTGCACTCCCCCAAAGACAGATACGATATGTTACGTTTATTTATACGCTTACGCTTAGCAGGGGTGTTGCTTGTTGAACCGGCTGAAACAGCGCCCAATTTGAGCGCTGTTTCGAAATTGCCTTCTCTACCTATACTAACTGAACTTTTTAATTACTCTGATTCACTTCATTCGTAATTTCTTCTCCACCGTTCTTCTTCCAATCTTCGACAAACTGGTCGAAAGCATCCAGTGGCAGATCACCCATAATGATTTTGGTGAATATTTCGTTTTCCATTTTGCCTAATTTCGGGCCGTTTTTACCCATACCTGCTGTCGGAACTCCCAGGTATTGATTACGGATTGCAACGGAGTTGATCTGATCTATAATCTCATTGAGTTTGAACTCCATCCCTAGTGAATCCAGGCGATCTCTGGAAACTTCAGCTTCTAATGGCACAATGGCCTCACTCAGTGTCTGACGGTAAATATGTTTGTTGTGCTCATCAAAGTTGGTGACAACTTTTCCGTCCTGCGTGTTCCAAACTTCCCCTTCGAAGCCGAGAACAAGTGTACGATATCCATCACCAATCATAAAATCAAGCATGCGAATGACAGCATCCGGGTTTTTACTAGTGATTGGAACAACATTGTAACCGGATACATAATTGTTGCCCCAAGTTCCTTGTTTACCATCCGGTCCAGTCGGGTACTCCAGCGTGATCCACTCGGCCTTTTCATCATTCTTTTGATTGGTTAAAATAGGTCCCCTCGTATCATACCAGTTTCCTGAGAACAGTCCGACTTTACCACTCGCAACTTTTTCATCCACATTCGCCATTTTGTTCAATGCCCATTCGGGATCTATTAATTTTTCCTTATACAGGTCAGCAAGATACGCCAGAGCTTCTTTCATCTCAGGTAAAGTGCTGGACATCACCAGCTTACCGTCCCGTTCTGTCCATTGACCCCGTTGAATGCCCCATGCACCGATGAACGGAGCTGTTTTCCCCAAATTTTCTTGCAGGATCAGCCCGAAGGTGTCATTTTTACCGTTTCCGTCGGGATCATCCTGTGCGAAAGCACGCATTACGTTTTTATATTCATCAAGCGTTTTAGGTGCATTCAACCCCAGTTTATCAAGCCAGTCTTTGCGTGCAAATATAATTTCATTTCCCGGGATCGGATTTAAACTTGGAATGGCATAAATTTTCCCGTCGACCGTTACTGTTTTCCAAGCCTCTTCAGGTATATTTTTTTTCAGATTTTGCCCGTATTGATCAATCAGATCGTTTAATGGTGTTAATGCTTTTTGTCTAACATAACTTTCAAACCAGTTCGGGTCGTAGGACAGAATCATATCCGGTAGATCACCTGATGCCATAATGACATTCAATGCTTCCCCATAACCGTCTGCTGGCGGGGTAGTCAGCTTGATGTCCATATTCGTATTTTCACGAATGTAATCAATGTACGGGTTTTTGTTTTCGTCCATGCCTTCGGGGAACTTCCGACCCGCATTATTTAATACAATCTCGATGGATGGTTTTTCACCGGTTCCATCTGCCGTACCTTCTTTTGCTCCAGAAGAACATGCGGTAACGATGAACAAGGCGGCCAGAGCCATCACAGTTACAGACCGTTTCAGATAAATCCCCATGCTTGATCCATTACTTTTATTTCTTTTCATATGACAATCCCCTCCGTGTGGTCAGCTGTATATTATCCTTTTACAGAACCAAGCATAATGCCTTTGACAAAGTGTTTTTGCAAGAAAGGATAGACCAGCAATATTGGAAGTGTACTTGCGATCAGTGCTGCTGCCTTCAATGACTCCAAAGCGAGCAAGGTGCTGTCGATGTTGGCGGAATATCCATTATTATTGCTGATGTTGGATTGATTGAACATCACTAATTCTCGCAAATAGACTTGAAGTGGGAAAAGCTTGCGATCGGTCACATACAATACGGTGTCAAAAAAGGCATTCCAATGCCCCACAGCATGGAATAATGTAATTGTTGCGATCACGGGCATGGATAGTGGAACGACGATTCGGATTAACGTCCCGACATTGGACGAACCATCGATTTTGGCAGATTCCTCAAGTTCCAGAGGCACACTCTGAAAAAAGTTTTTCATAATAATCACATTAAACGCGCTGACAGCTCCAGGTATGATATACACCCAGAAGGAGTTCAGCAGTCCCGTTGCTTTGACAACCAGAAACGTCGGAATCATGCCACCGCTAAACAGCATCGTAAATACAATCAGAAACATAATGGCTGAACGACCCTGGATATAGGACTTGGATAACGGGTAAGCGAGCATACATGTGATGACTACATTTACCGCAGTGCCGATTACCGTACGAAGCAAGCTGACTTGAAAAGCATTCAAGAATGCCTGCTCTGCCAGCACTTTCTGATAGGCTTCAAAACTGAAATCGACGGGCCACAGATGTACTCGCCCTGACGTAATTGCTTGGTGACTGCTAAAGGACTGGGCAACGACATGCAGGAAGGGCAGCAAGGCCAGCACGGCGAAAAGGCCAAGGAGCACAACATTCAGACGGGATATCATTCGTTCTCCCCTTGTAAGTCTCACGTGATCTCTCCCTTCTCTACCATAAGCTGTTCTGCCCGAGTTTTCTGGCTGCCTGGTTTGCAAATACGACTAGAATGAGGCTGATAACCGATTTGAACAAACCTACGGCTGTTGTAAAGCTGTACTGCGCTTGTGTGATCCCCGTTCGGTACACGTAGGTTTCAATGACATCAGCGACGTCGTAGACGAGCGGATTATAAAGTACGAAAATTTGCTCGAACCCGACATCCAGCACACTCCCCAAACGAAGAACGAATAAAATAACAATCGTTCCCATTAGGGATGGCAACGTAATATGAATCAACTGCTTCCATTTGTTTGCACCGTCGACAACTGCGGCTTCGTATATTTGAGGATCAATCGAGGACAGTGCCGCCAGGTAGATTATCGCTCCCCAGCCGACTTCCTTCCAGATATCGCTGGCTACAAGTATGGTTCTAAACCATTCCTTGCTTCCAAGGAAAAAGATGGGCTCCAGCCCGATCATGCCCAGAAGCTGGTTGATGATGCCTGTTGATGGAGACAAAACATTGATCAAAATGCCTCCGATAATGACCCAAGATAGAAAGTGTGGTAAATAAACCAGGGTCTGAATGGATCGTTTATACATCATGTTACGAATTTCATTGAGCATTAAAGCCAGAATAATCGGTCCAGGAAACCCCCAGACCAGTTTGTAGAGACTGATTAACAGGGTGTTTTTGAAAACGGAATAGAATTCGCTATCCATGAACATGTTTCTAAAATGGGTGAGTCCTACCCACTCACTGCCGCGAATGCCGGCAAAGGCGCTGAAATCCTGAAATGCAATGACGATGCCGCCCATCGGCAAGTATTTAAAGACGATAAAATACGCGAGCCCTGGCAGCATGATCAAATATAAGTCCCAATATTTTTTGAAAGACCTGAATCGCTCAGGTTTGATCTTGCGGGGTACGGGAGTTTCGGGTTGTTCCAGCGCCGCCATATTTGAAGCCACGTGCATACCTCCTTTTCTTCGTTCTGCATTTTCTTCGAATGCGTGTTCTTCGTATACCTGTTCTCGTTGAACTCTTTGTTGAACACTCTCATTGTAACTTCTGAACACCAGCTGTTTTAAGACCAATCTCATGACCTTATAGGTGAATTTGATGACTATTTGCTTGAAAGTCGATATTCCAACGGTTGCTTAAAGGCACTTTAGATACATGAAATGAGATAATCTCCACGAAAAGAAGAGGAATATACTCTGGTGATGCAAAAAAAGGAATATCTTAGGCAGACTTGCGCAGCGCTTACGTAGGGCTAGACAGGCATAGATGGATATAAGTTGACATAGGTGAAATAGGCAGGTTGGAGTAAAAATAGACCTCCCATTAGCAGAGGTCGTGGCAAGGACGTGCGATATGTATCTTGCAGAGCTAATCATTCGGTTCTAGAGTCGAAACTCAAGCTAGCTCATGTCCAATTTGAGGGAGTTATCACTTGAAGAGGAGGTCGTATCATTGTCCTACGGAGGCTTGTTTCTCTAACGATCCCAGTGTTGCTAAAATAAAATGTGGACACCCGTTAACGTACGGAAGGAAACGAGCCTGGTGCTAGATGCATTGAAAGATGCTTACCAGGCCAAACGCCCCGCTCCAGGATTGCTCCGTCACTCGGATCGTGGCTCGGATGGCGCTAGGTTATCTTTCACCTGCTCGTTTTGCACTGAAATTTACGGTCAAATCCGTCGCGTAAGTGTCTACTTTCTTGACATAAGTCCATATTAATCCACATTTACAGCCTCGATCACTTCGAATAAAAATGGATTACCGTTTAAATATTCTCTTATGTATGCTTGGGCATATTTTTGTTCATTGATTAAACTGGCTGTTTCTCTTGGATCAGATGCGTGATGACAGTAATTCTCGATTATGATCATAACGAAAAAACATTCCAGATCCCGAGTATAGTCCATTTCGAGCTTCCTAATACTCTCATAACCTTGGATAAGCATCCATCGATGCTTTGGCCAAAGCTCCAACATGGTGCCTGCCATGTCGTAGAGATAATATCCGTACCCACATCTTCCAAAATCAATCGGATAAGGTTGATTATCGTTAAAAACCATATTACCGGTATGTAAATCAGCATGAATGAGCCCATAGTTATGTTCACTTGGACGCATAGTGGTAAGTTGGGATACAACCTTCTCAGCTGCATCTTGATACAGCTTCCATGCCTCTTCGGATAAAAAATGTTCATGGCAACGTTCCAACTTAGCCATATCACGTTTAAAAGTTTCTACTCCCCAAGTAGGTCTTACAAAATCAGAAGGTGGATTGAAATCCTTTGTTGCTTCATGGAGCCTGCTCATCAATACACCCATATTATATGCATGACTATCCTTAAATTCACCTGTTGCTTTTTCACCCTCGATCCACCGCATCATCGTTATATAAGGGCGTCTATATCCTATCTCTGTTTCGATGTCCAATACATAAATACCATCACAACTTGGTATCCCTTCGGGTACCTTAAGATCTTTCGATTTGTTCAGTGCTTGTAACAGTAGGAGTTCCGAACGAATTTCTTCTCTGCTTAATAGGTCCGAATGAATGCGAAGCAGATAATGGTTATCTGTACTGGTTTCAATTTTATACGTGATCGTATCAGATAGTTGAATAAACTGGATGTTATCCCACTCTATGTCATACTGTTGAATTGCTGATAAAGCTACTTTTCTTGCTCTGATCAATAACGCTCGCCGTTCTTCATGCGTATCAAATCTAAAAAAATCATTCATTGGTTATCCTCCTGCAGTTTTTATGAAGTAAATCAACCACTTCTCTTATAAGTTATTGTAACGATCGTAAAAGATTAATAATATGTAATAAACAATTTAAACTATGCTATACACAAAAAAGTCATATGCCTAATCAACAATAGGAATATGTTATTAGCTAGCATTTGCTGAAAAAACGGAACGAAGCATCATTAAGCGATGTCTCGTTCCATTTGAATCGGGTCTACTGAATGGAGAACACTTCTTTTTTCAACAGCTCTTCAGGTTTTTGACCGATGGGATCGCTGTGGAAATAATCACGGATAACCCCATCCTCCAGATAGTTCGCAATAGATACCATAATCATGCCTTGATCCAACGCCAGATAAGCTTTGGCGATTTCTTTGGTCTCCAGATTGATGGAGTCGTATAAGCCATATTTGCCCATCATGTTTAACTTTTTCAATGTTTTGATGTTTTTGCGTGCCTCTTCAGGCGCATAGTCCAGGGCAAGGAATGTTGCATGCGCAGTTACCGTTGCTCCGTCTTTGTAACCTGAGATGCCAAGCGGTGTCGCTGCAAACTCACTATATCCGGTAGCTGTTGCTGATGGCGAGAATCCCCATGCTGCATACCCTTTTTCTTTGGCATATTCGATTTGCAGCTCGACATGACGTTTATTGTTTAGACCTAACGCTTCTATACCCAAGTCTTTTTCCTTGATTACCAGACCCGGCATAAGTCCTTCAAACATGCTACCGCCCCAACTTGGGACAAATTTTTTACCTTGATACTCATAACTTCCTTCGAAGACATCTACGCCATCATAATTCACCGTTTGACCCTGCGGAATCTGAGACTGCCAATCCCATTCAAGAGGCATAGTTCGATACATCTTCCACCAATGCTCTTTTGGTACATCTCCTTTACCAATGGCAATATAACTCGCTACACGAGGTTCCGTATAAAAGGACCCATAATGATGCTCTGTCAGTGCGCCTTTGGCGACATCATAGCCACCACGGAATTGGCCTACTTCCGGATCGTATAACGTTGTATAGTTCATCTGTTTAACGAGAGTGCTGGTTTGTGCATTTAACTCTTTATACGCTTGTCCAACGACGATTAATCCTGCGGATAACCAACCGTTATCTACTTGTGATATAAATTGCCCCCAATCTTTTTTGACGGAACCATCGTCCGTATTGTACCAGTTATAAAAGAGCCCGTTCCACTTATCCATCTTCTCCAGCGTGTTTAACGTTGTTTTCAAGCGGGATACGGCTTCTTTCTTTGAAAGCAGGCCCATTTGTTCGGCAGAAACGGTACTCATCATGTACATCGCAATGTTTGTTGGCGAGGTACGCTTGGCTTCTTCCGTTCCCTTTTCCTTCATTCGGACTTCATCATACGTTAACCCGGTTTTGGGATCGGTAAAATCTTTGAAGTACTTGTACGTTTTTTTGGCAACCGCTTTCAATTCCGGTTTGAAGCCTGGCGGCTTGCCTGAATCATGTGCGGATATGACAGGAGTGAAAGCTGTGCTGGCAAACAGACAAAAAGTTAAAATGAATCCTAACCTTTTTACAATGTTCATCTCTTTTCTCCCTTCAAAAATGAATTCGAAACGTTTCGCATTTATGATATCATGAGTGTCCATATTTGGTAAATAACAAAATGAAAACCCTTACTTTTTAAAGTTGAATTTAGCTTTTCTTTTTATTTTTCAGTTCGAAACGTTTCATATAAAACATGAATTCTTGACATACAGAAACTCCTTCTTCCGTAATAACAATGCTTCGACCCAGGTACGTATGTAAGCAAAATCTAAAAAAAAGCCGCTATGGTTAGCGGCTTCCATGAGACATACAAATGATAAAGTCCAAGCACGATAATCTATTCAAAGTCATTGTTTGTATCGTGATTGTATGCTTCGATGCTCAAACCATCCCATCATTTTACAGAACAACGGGCTTCATTTGCCCATCCGCTCCAAACTGAATCGGATCAATACACACTTCCCGGTGGTACCCTTTTCCCTCGGAAAACCGCGATAACGGAGTGACAAAACGATGGTAAGCCATGTGGTACTGATCTGTTCCAGCATCATGGAAGATACAGTGATGTCCTGTTCCAAGCATGTCTTTTTCTACATTTTTGCTTAAGACAGGGTAGTGATAGGTGACCGGGCCATAGAGGCTTTCCGACGTACCGTAATTGACATGATAATCCTCACTTCCCGTATCATCACAAGACCATGTGAAGTGGTACAGGCCCGCCCTCTTTAATACGGTTACGGCCTCCCTGAAATCATGCAATCCTGCAAGGTTACGCATCGTTTCTTCACGAACAGTAATCATATCGTCACTAAGCTCCACAATGGCAGCATCCCCGTTGCCGAATAACAGATACATCTTCCCATCCTGCTCAGCATAGATTGAAGGATCAATGGCTTGCCCCATTTTGATATCAAGACGTCTCAATTGATCCATTGTAATTAAAGGCTCAGGCTCCGCTCGGAAAGGACCCGTTGGGGAATCCGCAATAGCCACACCAATAGCACTTTCCTGATTAGGCATTTTGCCGCAGAAGTAATAGTAATATTTGTCGTTGCTGCTGGCAATCGCTGGTGCCCAAGCATTTCCGATGGCCCAAGGCACATCATCCGTTGCCAGATCAAGAATGATCCCTTCATCCTGCCAATACTGCAGATCTCTGGAGGAAAACACCTTGAACTGTGTACCTGACCATCCATCAAAACCATCGGTAGTTGGATACATATAGTAGCGGTCGCCAAACTTCGCCACATCAGGGTCAGCATATTGACCAGCCAGTACCTGGTGACCGTCTCCATAAGCGGCCAGCAGACGATTACCTTCTTCCGCGGTGATGGGCAGAATGCCGCCGTGCCGTTTCTTTGTCGTCCCCATATCAAATTCATTCTCCGCTGCAATGCGGAAGTCTCCACTTGCCAAGTCAGTGGTCAGAAGTGGAAGATACCCCTTCCCCTCGGCAAACCGATCCACTATTAGGCACCACTCTTCCCGGTCATTGAATTTGAAGATTTGCGGCCCTTCTACTCCCATCAACGCTTCGAGCACAGGCGCATAGAGCGGAGTGAATGCATCCTTATCCAGAGAGCCCCCCTTTTCAACACGAATGTTTTTGGTTGTTTCATCCTTGGAGTAACGGTAGTAGGAACCAGATGAAGCAAGAACGGTGGTATCAATGATGTGATTCTCACGCTCAATATATTTTTCGGATGGAGTGAATGTACGGAAGTCTTTGGTACGTGCGCTATAAATCTTTTGTTTACGTTCAGATTCATCTGCATCTTGTGTGGCCGAGGCCCAGAATACAAGAAACTCATCAGCCGCCTCATCATAGACGGCTTCAGGTGCCCACACACAACCTGCACCAGGGGTGCCAAGTGTAACTGTCCAAGGAGAAGACCAATCCATGAGATTACTGGACTCCCATACGACAATATCACGACTTCCTTCGTTTACAGCAACACCCCAGCCTTTGCCGTTTGCGATTCGCAGATCGGTAGCAATCAGATAAAACTTGTCTTCCTTAGCGGAGCGAATGAGAAACGGGTCGCGTACGCCCTGTTCCCCCAGATTGGAGCGTAATACGGGTTTACCTCCGTTTAAATCCTTCCAATGAAGGCCATCCTCGCTATATGAAAAATAAACCTGCTCTCCATCGGGCTGTTCACCGATAAAATGCACAAAAAGATATCCTGCGTAATTTGTGTTTGTATTCAACAAGTTTGGTAGCCTCCTAAGTATGTATACTCAATTCGATTTAAAAGAAAGCGCTTAACCTAGTGTTATCATACTTCAATTCAGGGCTTAGGAATAGGGAAACTTCCTGCTCTTCCTCATTTACCGTTGTGGTGTATACGATTACAATGGTAGAGTTCTATCATAATCTGAAGATGAAATGGAGACCCTTTTAATGATTCAATCGATTATACATATTGCCTTGGTCGTTAACGATTATGATGAAGCAATCGAATTTTACACTCAGAAATTAAACTTCACATTGCTTGAAGATACGTATCAACCTGAGCAGGACAAAAGATGGGTGGTGGTCTCCCCTCCGGGATCTATAGGCACAACCATTTTACTCGCAAGAGCTTCCAAACCGGAACAAGAGCCATTTATCGGCAACCAGGCGGGTGGGCGTGTTTTCCTGTTCCTGAATACCGATGACTTCTGGAGAGATTATAACGACATGGTTGCTAAAGGCATTGAATTTGTACGAGAGCCAAAGGAAGAAGACTATGGCATCGTTGCTGTATTTAAAGACCTTTATGGGAACCTGTGGGATTTGCTGCAAATGAATGAGGACCATCCCATCTCCAGACGTATGAAGTAGTGTTCAACTGCAAGTAGAGATAACTTTAGCTAGAATGTTTATCTTAAGCAAAAAAATGAATGTAGCCCCTCTCTTCGGAGGGGCTACATTCATTTTCAAACCATTAGTTTAGATCATTTCAACATTGCTGTGGAGTGTCTGCTTGTACAACTTTGGTTCAACTTACCTTTTATTTCGCTTGCTGCTTCTTTAGATTCTTCCCTTCTCCTCCTGCGCCATGGAACGAATGTAGAACGCCCCAAGTACGGAACAGAGCAAGAAAGAGAAAAATGCAATCGCTGCGGCCTGTTCGCGCTCCTGAAATACACTGAACACCTGTTGCATAGATACGCCGAGCATTTGGGGAGAGTTGGCTCCGATCAGAAACGGCGCGGTGAACGAACCGATCACTCCCATAAAGACAAAGGTGATTGCAACAAGGAACGTTTTGTAGGACAGTGGGAAAATAAACCGGGTAAACAGCGTCAACCTGCCTACACCTATGTCCTTTGCACTTTCGATCACTGATGACGGGATTCCCGACAGTGCTGAACTGAGCAGCATCGTGGTAAACGGTATGTTGAACCAGAGGTTCGCAATAATAATTCCTTTTTCATCAAAAATGATACGTGGTAACGTTACCCCCACCACTTCCAGCATACGTGCCAGCCAGCCATGGTTTCCAAGCAGATTAATCAGACCATAGGTTGCGATGACCCCCGGGATAAAAAGCGGAATCATGTACGTTTTACGAATCAGATTCACAATCGGACCTTGATTGAAACGCATGTAGATCGCCAGACTGTAACTGATTAGCATGACGACGATGCAGGTTATTACTGTGATTCGCAGCGTAAAAACGATATTGTCACGCATGCCTTTATCGGTAAACAAAAACGTGTACCTGCTCAGATCATAACCGCCTGCATCATTGCTCAGACTCATTATAAACGATTGAATAATTGGAATGATGACCACAATCAGCAGGATGGCGAAGGAGGGGAGCACCATCGCTATGCCTGTAATTGACTGCCTGATTTCCTTACTCATTGGGCCGCAACGTCACTCTGCCAGCGTTTGTTAATCTCTGTGCCCAGATCCCCGATGTTGAATGTGCGGAAGCCCTCAGCTACTCCATCAAATTTGCTTTGTACTTCACTAGACATGTTGGAGAGCTCGATCCCTGGGAATCCATTCATTTTGTTTACAATCACTTCTTGTGCTTCTGGGGAAAGAACAAAATCCAGGAAAGTGTTGATCGCTTCTTTTTTGTCCGACGCTTCATTCACCATCAGGTATGTTGGTCCACCGTTAAATCCTGGCGTAATCTGTTGCATTTTGATGGTGTCCGGCAGCAATCCTTCGTTTAATTGTTGCAGTACCATATCAGACCAAGCTGGGATCATGGATACTTCTCCATTCATGAGCAAGTCCAGGGTACCCTGATTTTTCTTCGGATAGATCCCCTTGCCGTATACAAATGGTCCAATTTCTTTAAGGGTATTAAAACCGGCACTCCACTTCTCCATAACCGCTGGATCGGGGTTGTGAATGTCTTCTTCCGGCAGGTCTTTATACACGATCGTTTGCACAAAAGAGCTTCCCGAACCGCCAGTTGAAGGGTCATTATAGGCAAATTTCTCAGGGTTTGCTTTGATCCATGTCAGGAGTTCATCCAGTGTTTTGGGAGGATTGCTAACTTTACTGCTGTCATACGCTAGCACCACTGCGGATGAACGATAGGGAATCGCATAATTGTTAACATCCTTCATCGTGTTTGCATTAACTTTGCTCAGATTAGGAATGTCCTTTGCATCCAATTGTGCCCATACGCCATCTTTTATCCCTTGAGAAACAGTGACGATGCCATCCTCATACAGATCGATATCTCCTGATCCTTTGCCTGCCTTCTTGGCAGCAACGATGCGGTCATATGTCGGCTCTGCTCCAGTTCCTGATGGAATGTAGACCATTTTTACGTCGATATCCGGGTGTTCTTTTTCAAACATAGGTTCGAGGGAATCCCACAGATCCTTAACATTTTGTGAGCCTGTAAAGTAGAAGTTAAAGGAAACGGGTTTACTTGATGCCGCTGCACTGCTTTCACTTGAAGCTGTCTTCGCATCACTTGCACTGCCACAACCAGCTAATAGGGACATCGACAATCCAACTACCGTCAACAATGATAAAAAGGGCTTTTTCTTTGGCATATTTTTCATCCTCCTCAGTATGATTCCTCATGTGGATATGCAATCATTTTGCTGATCGAAACGTAAATGTCCTTGCCTGTGTGAAGCTGTTCTACTCGATCTTTGTTCAGAAAAGCACGGATAACGCCTAACTGGCCCAGATCAACGGTAACTTCTGCATAATGCCCCAAGATCATGACTTGTTTGATCTTACCTGCCAAGGACGGATGATCCCCTGCGATGAATTGCAACTGTACATCTTCCGGACGAACGGCTACGATCACCTGTCCATCCAGATTTTTTTCATTCGGGAGATGGATATCTCCAATTTGGATGCTCTCCTGTGCTGCCACCCCTCTCAGGAAATTCATTTTGCCGATAAAACTGGCAACATATAATGAAGCAGGCTCATCATAGATTCGTTGAGGCTCTGCGATTTGTTCGATACGCCCATGATTCATAACGATGATGCGGTCGGATAAGGACAAGGCTTCCTCCTGATCATGTGTGACAAATACCATCGTGAGTCCGGTTTTCATCTGAATCTCACGCAATTCCTCACGCATCTCATGTCTCAGTTTGGCATCCAATGCTGAGAATGGCTCGTCCAGTAAGAGCACCGCCGGATTAAGCAGCAAGGATCGTGCAAGAGCAACCCGTTGCTGTTGTCCACCGGACAGCTCGGCCGGATATTTTTTGCCAAAGCCTGATAACCGAACCAGTTTGAGCGCATCCTCTACAGCGGATTGAATCTCGGCCTTGGATTTTTTACGAATCTTCAGACCAAACGCCAGATTGTCGTATACAGACATATGGGACCATAGATTATAGCTTTGGAACACCATGGAAGTTGGCCTTTTCTCAGGCGGGAGTTGTATTACGCTTTGGCCTTCGATCAGAATGTCGCCAGAGTCCGGTTCGAGAAATCCACCTATGCTTCGCAGCACGGTTGTTTTACCACAGCCTGAAGGACCCAGCAGCGTAACCAGTTCTCCTTTTTGAATATCGATGTTGATCCCACTGACCCCATCACCGGTTTTGTAACGTTTGGATAACGCGCGTACAGACAACTGCATCTTACTAACTGCCTCCCTTTTGCCCCGGTATCGTGACCGAAACGTTATTATTTCATCTGAAAACCACTTGCTAACACATCGGCACTCACGAGTCGCTGGGCTGCCACGAGCAGAATGATGGTTGGTAGCGTCAAAATAATCGAGAATACGGCTCCAGCGCTGCTTGGGAAATCGGAAATGATTGAATACATCACAACAGGCATCGTTTTATAATCGGGGATTCCAACCAGAAACGTTCCCTGCGCTTCATCAAGTGAATTGAGAAAGGTGAAGATAGATGCAACCATGATGCCAGGCATCGCCATAGGCAGTGTGATGCTGCGGAACACTTTGAAGGGGCTCGCTCCAACATCTCGAGCGGACTCTTCCTGTGCCCGATGTACATTACGGAAGGCCGAGGTCGGAATCCAGGTCATAAACATCAGTACGTTGATCATATGGATCAGCACAACACCAAGCAGGGTATTCATCAGACCAAGCTGATAGAAAAGCACAGCGATGGATACGTACAACCCCATTTTGGGAAATGCATGTGTCAGAAGGAACGAAAACAGAAACATACGCTTAAGCGGAAACTGCAGTCTGGCAAAAGCATACGCAGCCGGAATACAGATCACGATGGACAGCAACGTTACGAGCGTCGCAATCAGGAAGGATAAGGAGATCGACGAGACAATGTCATCCTTAGCCAGTACAAATTTCCACCATTTGAACCCCCAGATCTGAGGTAGAACGTCCGGGTAATTCCATTTTTCAGTAAATGCAAGTAGCAGCAGATTAACCAGAGGCCCTGCAAAGAAAATGGCGAATAGAGTTAGTAACACGAATTCAATGATTCTCCTTGGTCCAACATGTTTCCAATACCACAACATCGCTATTCCTCCTTTCTTTTCGTTGATTGACGAATCAGTACGTGGCTTTCATATTCGGTCAAACGAGGTACATTCTCTTCCCCGCGAATCAGGCGATCCAGAAGGGATACGGCATCCCGTCCAATGCCTGTAGCATCCACGCTGACGGTTGTTAGTGAAGGGTGAACCATTATCGATAAATCTGTGTTATCGTAACCCATAATAGCTACATCTCCCGGGATTCGCATGCCACGATCTAACATGGCCTTCATTGCTCCCAGTGCCAGCATATCGTTTGTACTGAAAAGAGCACTGTATTGTCCTTCCCGGAATGTTTGATAGTACTCTTCCATCAACTGGTGCCCGGATTCAAAACTCGATTCCGAGGATTGCAGAATACGAACCTGTCCTTCAGATACGGATAAACCAAACCTTTGCAAACGTTGGCAAAAACCTTTCAGCCGTAACGAGTGGCTCCGATGTTCGCCTGGCCCGGCAATGATGAAAAATCGGCGGTGTCCACATGCAACCAAATGTTCTGCTGCACGTTCACCTCCAGCCTCGTCGTTGCTAACGAGATGCACAACCTCAGGATCTTCGGTAGATCCGTTGACCATGAGATACGGAATATTGAATTTTTTTACGTAATCGATTACGTTCTTCTGTAGTCTGCTCACCAGAATAAGTCCATCCACACGCTGCTCCAGCATATAGTCGGTAGAGCGTAACGACATTTCCCGATCTGTCTTCAAAAAGATCGAGTAACCCAGCGCTTCGGCGGCCATTAGAATCTCATCAATGATTCGCCCATATAGTGTGTGGGATACAATCGGTAGCCTGTCCCGAAATACGATGACACCGATGTTATACGTGCGTTTGGAAACCATGGCTCTTGCCACCGCGCTAGGTTTGTAGCGGAGCTGATCGACAGCCTGAAGTACACGCTCTCGTACATCCGGACTTGCGTACCCGTTTCCAGAGATTACACGCGATGCTGTCGATTTGGACACACCCGCCAGCTCTGCGAGTTCACGCAGACTATAGTTTAGCTTTTGGTTCAACCTGCTTCTCCTCCGCTCGTTTCATCTCTTCTCGCAAAGTCGTCAGTTTCAGCGGATTACGCGTTGTGATAGAATCGACACCCCAGCCTGCTAGCGTACGCATATCCTCTACGTCCATGACCGTCCATACATAGACATCAAGACCGTTTGACTTCACAATATCTATAAGCTGCTCTCTCACAACTTGAAAGGGCAGGTTCAGTCCAAAGCAGTCAGCATGTTTGGCCTCTTCGCACATCTGAATAATGGCATCCGCATAGTTGAGACGTTGGAGATGTTGAAGGTTCACATTCAGCAACCGGCGAATTTCAGGTGCATACTTGCCAGCTTTCAAAGCAGTGTCGTAGGCACAACCACTTAGAAATACGTGTTCTTTCATGTTCATCTGCTCAATCAGGGCAGACACGGGCTCTAATGCACGATCCGTTTTGATATCCAGGTTCATGATGTTACCTGCCTTGCGAATATGCACTAGCATCTCCTGAAGGGTCGGGAATGGCGTTAGACTCATGGCATGTACCTCATTCAACGAGAGCTTTTCGAGACTTCCTTGTCTTCCGTCGCCGAGTTCGATCCCATCATCATGTGCCAGTACTGGGATGCCATCCCGGGTTATCCGAATATCATCTTCATAAATATCTATCCCAAGTGCTAAGGAGGCTTGCAGGGATTCAAACGAGTGATCCGGATACCCCATACTGCCGGTATGCGCTGTAATCAGCGGAAAGCTACTCATAACGGCTTCCCTCCTTCCTCCCAATAGATCGCGTTGGTAAACGCAATTCGTACATAGGCGCCTTGCATCGTGCCCCAGCATTCGGCTCGAATCCATCTTCGAGGTGATGCTCCATCGTTGGTGGACAACGGCATCTCCAGTTCCAGAACATGCTCATTGTGTTGCATGATGACCTCTCCGTGCCCTTCCTCTCCCAGATTGGAGTACAGCACTAACCTTAAAGGCTGCTCGGGCAAAGACCATTTCCCGGCACGTACAGAGAAGTCCAAAGCGATATGCGCCAGCAACTGCTGTGTAGTATTTAGCGTCTCAGGAAGCGTTGCCGGAATCATAGAACCCAGCGGGTACAAAATTTCTCCAACGCTCAGTGTCAGTGTGAGCAATGGCCCCATCGTTACAGATATTCTTCCTTCACGCAAGGAGCGAATCAAGCGATCGGTGTGATGCGAAGCCATGTTTGCCTCTTCCTCAATGCCAAGGTATGTGACAGAGATGGGGTCATTGGTCTTATCCTGTGAATGCCAGTCTCGCCCTGATGTGGCCGCGATGCGGCATCCTTCATTCAGTTTTTGTGTCCACAAATCAAAAGCTCGATGATTATCCGTTCGAATGGAAGGAAACGTACCTGACCACACTTCGATATAATCCATACTGGACCAGTCGGTAATATCATATTCCCAGAAGCAACCTGTGCAGGCAGGACTTCCGATGCGGAATGGATGTGCGATTCCGGCAATACCGCCGTGTTGATGAACGGCCGCGATCCCTTTTTCAATATGCTCCCGACTCACATCACGCCAATCTGCAAATTCATGAAGTCCAATGGTCACCATATGACCGTAGAAGGTCGTCCACTCCATACCAGGGATGATGTATAACTCATATTTTTGCTCTATCTCATCTTTGCCGATCAGACCAGACATCGTGTTATGGTCCGTCAAAGCGATTGCATCGAACCCGAGATCAACAGCGCCTTTAACGAGTTCCTCCAAAGTTTGACTGCCATCACTATGCAGCGTATGGGTATGCAGTTCACAAGCGAGCCATCTCATAGGTTGTCCTCCTCGGATGTCCAGATTTGCATCTGGTACGTACACTCTTCTGTGACAATACAATGCACGCTCAACATGATCGTCCAGGTCCCCGCAGGAAGTTCACCCGGCATCAGTCCAGGGGAAGCATCCATTTTACTTATGTAAAGTTCCTGGATCGGGTCATGGCGATGACATGCTCCTCTATATCGATTGGTATCATCCAGCGAGAGTGTAATCAGATTTTTTAACGGGAGATGACGAGTTGCGTTGGCAATGGCGTATTCCCGGTGTTCGGGTAAAATGTACAGATCGTAACTTTCCATAAGCAACTCTATGGATCTATCCTGATCCTCAAGGGTTTTGGGTCCATATTGTAAACGCATATGAAGCTTCGAACATCCGGCTTCAACGACAAATGGCATGCATATATGTGTCTTTGAATCATGGGGAGTGAGGCTTCCTTGCAGATCCAGCACCTTCATTTGAACCACACCGCCCTTCAGCGTGTTATAAAAAATGAAATGATTGTTCAGTGTGGGACCGTTCCCACATCCAATACTTATGTTAAGGTGAAATCATCAGCCCTGTTTCAGGCACATGTTAATATTCTGTAAAGCACAAAAAGGCCTATCTTCTATTAAAAGAACACAGGCCCTAGTCGTGTGGATCTACCTAAATTGTTTTCGCATTGACAGAGGAGATTTCTGTATTTTTCCAACCCATCATTTATTTTCTTAAAGCATCAGTAACAAATGCCTACACGTGTGTTTATAAAACGGCGGTCGCTAAGTTGACGATAGGTGAATTCAGCGGTATCGCCAACGGTAATTTCTGTGCCGCCCTCAGGTAAAACGTCACGTTCTACCCGGTAGTTGCCGCGGACCTCCCCATCTGGCAAATACGTAGGGCATACAATCGTCCACTCCGGGGTGGACTCTTTAAGCAGTGTGTACACTTGTTCATGTTCCTCAGCGGCCCTAGTTGACTTGCGTTTGGATTCACTCGACTGAAATCGCAGTTTCCCAGGCTCGGTTCTGCTTTGCAGAATACCGGCTGTTCCTACGGTAATGATTCGTTTTATGCCCTCGTGCTGCATGGCATTGATGAGTAACGGCATGCTTTTGGATAGTGTGGTTGTTCCATCCGTGTTCAGCGCGCTGATTACCGCATCAACGCCGTGCATGGCATGGACAAGATCATTGGGTTCAAGTACGTTACCTTCGATAATGGTCAAGCGATCGTGTTGCGTGTTTATTTTCTGTGGAGTACGGACCAATGCAGTTACCTGATAACCGTCCTGAAGCGCATATTTAACGATATGGCTTCCGACACGTCCAGTAGCCCCAAGCACTAGAATATGCATATTGAAACCTCCTGATTTTGTTTTTGTGTTCATTGTGTGATATACCGGCATTTGGCCCGTAAAACAATAGAATAACAAAAAAAGCGTTATACGGGTACTTTAAGTACGCCATATAACGCTGCTGTTTCAATGTGTAGTGATCGTTTCAGTGAACTCCTTAATCTTTTCAGCAATCTCCGTGGGATGGGAGCGATACAAGTAATGTCCGGCCTCCAGTAAAACCATCTCTCCCTGTTCAACGTTCGCGATCTGTTTCACATGCTCTGCGACCCATTCTTTCACGACAGGGTGATTCTTCTGCACAAAGAAAAGAACAGGTAAATCCGAAGGCCATGTAAGCTGTTTCGCTGCCTGAAAATTGGAATACATGCTCACAGCCTCGTTTAATTGTGTATTGTTATACATATTTTTGCGTATCAAAATGTTCAATTGTTCTCTGGTATCGTCGTCATAGGAAAGCCCTTCATACGGGTCATCAGTCAGTTTCAACTGAACACGGGCAAAACCAAGGTTACGGAACCATTTAATTGGCTCGATGTCGGATGCTTCAACTTTTTGCTCGCTAAGAGACGGAACACTGTGATCTAGCCCAATGAACGCCTGCACCTCATCCTCGTATCGGTTCACATATTCTAGACTGTAGAGACCTGAGATGGAATGCGCCATGAGCGTATAACGTTTGATACCCAGGCTTTGCAATGCACTATGTATCTCATGTGTGATATTAGCCGAACTACGTTCCTTGTCGGTCTGCTCACTTAGTCCGTAACCAAAAGGTTCAATAACTACGACCTTATAATGAGGACTTAGTTCGGAGATGAGTGGCTTAAAATCAAGTGCAGGAGAAGCTGTTCCGAACCCAGGTAAAATGACTATTGTTTCTTTCCCTTCACCCTGCATGAATACGTTCATTCGTTTTCCATCGACAGATACCTGTTGCCCGTAGTTCTCCAGTCGCTTTTGTTCAGCATGACTGCTGACTTGGTTCACCGTGAACACGGTCGCGATGAAAAGCAGGATGACGATAAGTATAGAGACTACGACTTTTAGTAAAAGTTTAAGAACTCGCTTGGCTTTGGAATCCTGGCTTGCTTTTGTTTTTTTTGAATCTGAATGACTTGGTTCGATCAACACCTTCAGCTCCTTTATGTCATGTTTCCTTCTGGGGTGGGTCTTGCTCTACTCCAAGTCAAGTGTACTCAACTTCGATGTCCCTAGAATGAATGCAATATGAACGGAACATGAACGAACGCTATAAACCTTCCTTCCACCTTATTTAAATGTAAAAACACCTCCAGTCATGATATCCCATAATGAACGGGGACTGCATGTTGCTGAAGGTGTGCAGGCTTATAATCGTTAAACTGTCGTTCGTTTCATGTGAGTTCTTAATATAATTTCTCCAGATAGTCAACCAGTTTCTGATGAAATTCAGTTTCTGAGCACCCTAAAATACCTTTGAGATCCTGCGGCTGACGGATCAATTGATTCAAAGCCTCTATACCGTACTTCTCTAGGACAAACTCGACAAACATATACGAGAATTGGAATCCTTTCTTGGTTTCAAAATCCCATGTATCATCGTCTAATTGAGCAAAGGTGGGAATCGAATTCGTGCGAATGGCCTCTTTCGTCGAATTTTCCAGAAAATCGGGTGTCATCAGTTTGGCATCGTATCCGCCGATTCCTTGTCTAATCCATTTGGGGGCCTTAGGATTAATCTCCTCAATCAGCCACATGGAAAACAGGTGAATCGTACCTTTAATAATAGACTCGTAGGTATGCTCGGGTCCGGGATTGAGTGGTGATACGATCTTAAGAATGTTTTCTTCATACGTACCCGTGAACCAGTTAGGCGCATCCGCTTCCCCCACAGCCCGATGAAAGGTTGGGAGATCTGGATACATTTCAATGATGACTTTACGTTTGGGCTGGTAGTTGTATTTGGTCACAAGTCGTTCGACATTACCGCTTAGTTCCGTGAAGAGATCATGATTTGCTTTTTTCAGACGGTTGTCCGAATGTTCTGAACTTCCTTTATTTTCTATAGAAATCAATTGTTCAATCGACATGGTGGCCATGTTCCCCCATTCATTTAATTCATGCTTGAGCTTTCCAAGGGCGCGGTATAAACGGTTCTTCACTGCGCTCTCACGCATGCCAACAATACTCGCAATCTCGGGTAGCGTACAATCTGCGAAAAAACGTAACGCAATAATCTCCTGATTTTTCTCATCCAGTGTCTGTAGTGCCGCGCCAATGTCAATTCGAAAGTCAACATACTTTGTAAACTCAAGAGTGATGGACTGCGATTCTAATTGTGTAAAATCAAGCGGTGTTTCGTTCTGACGTGACAATCTGCGATATTCGTTTTTTAACGTATTCTGGGCAATCTTGAAAATCCATGTGAAAATATGCGCGTTCCCTCTAAAACGATGCATGTTCTCCGATGCTTTCATAAATACCTGTTGGGTAAGGTCGTCTGCAGCCGCGGCATTTAATTTCAGCAAAAAGTAACTTCGTATGCGGTCACGATATAATGCATAGATGCGTTCAAATCGGGTAGTGATGTCCTGTTCATCCGGATAAACAGCTGTGAATTCTGTGTCATGAGCTCCTGACATGGTGTGAACCTCCTCTTGATTTACAATGAATTAGACACCGCAGCACAACGAATAGCCACAACTTAGCTGAAAAAATATGTATACTTCCGATTATTCTCACGATTTTCTCTAGAACCGCTCAACATCAATATCATGCAATAGGGCTATTATAGTGACTTTATCGGTTCAACCAGGTCAAAAAAGTGCAACACAGTTCAAATAAGTGCAAGATCCGTACACACTTTTTATCCCAATCGTCCTCGCAATCTCCCTCTAAAGTAAAAAATCATACAGATTCTGGTCAATAACGTTTATATCCGCTCCTCTTATTCTCCATTACAATATCTTCATGTACAACTTTCCTAAATATGACTTGAACTTGAGGGGGAACGTGAATGAACCAAAAGATGAAGCTTCTAATCTTGTCGATGAGCATGTCCGCTCTGTTGATCACAGCTTGTAGTGACACGGGAAAAGGTAAAGCACAAACCGATGCGGACGATGATGGCACAGGTGCAGTCACCATTCATACGGTCACATCGGAGTACAGTTCAGCGAAATATCCCAAGGGCGATGATATCACCAATAATGTCTGGACTCGCCGGTATAAAGAGAAGTTAAACATTAACGTCAAGACGGACTGGGTTAGTGATGAGTACGAAACCAAGCTTAATCTCGCCATCTCTTCCAATGAATTACCAGACGTTTTTCGGGTGAACCCTTCTCAGCTGCGCCAGTTGGTTGAAGCCGATATGGTCATGGATTTGACAGAAGCCTTTGAACAACATGCCTCGGAACGTCTGAAAGGTTATATGAAAGCGGATGCAGACAGCTACGAATCAGGCAAGAAAGACGGAAAACTCTACGGTATACCGCAGATGCACTGGGGGTTAATTGATCAGCCCGACTTTATCTGGATACGGAACGACTGGAAAGAAGAGCTTAAACTGCAAGATCCGAAATCCGTTGAAGATATCAAAAATATGGCGCTCAAATTTATGGAAAAACACGGTGGATACGGCATCGCTGTAGATCAATCCCTGGACTATCTCAACCTGCTAGCCATTGCATGGAACGCACATCCCGACATGTGGATTGAAGATCGTTCGGGAAAACTCACCTATGGCTCCATTCAACCTGAGATGAAAAACGCGCTTGCCGAGTGGGCGGAATGGTATAAATTGGGCATTATTGATCCCGAATTCGCGATTAAAGACTTCAATGCCATGAATGCCGACATCGTTGCTGGTAAAGTAGGCATCCAGCCTTACTATCAGTGGTGGGGGTATAATCCGGGCGTAGATACGATTGCCAATCTGGGCAAAGATGCGATCTTTTATCCATATCTCATTCCAACCGTTGATGGTAAGGAAGCAAAACAGTCTATCTTTTTTGCCAACAACAACTACATCGTTATGAAAAAGGATGCCGCCAATCCGCAAGCGGTGATCGAAATCCTGAATGATTATGCCTACATCGTAGATGAAGGCAACGGCAAGGAGAAACCGGAGACACTGTCTGCCCTGCTCGACAATGATATTGCCCACGTGGTTGGTGCATTCCGTGTACTTAATCCGAATTCGGACTATGAGCAGTTTGAAGCTGTATCCAAAGCTCTTGAAACGAAGGATACGAGCGGACTCACGACTTCAGGAATGTGGCAGAAATACAACAATAGCGTGGAGTTTATCAAAAATGCGACACCAGGAGCAACTGGCGATTATTTGCAGCAGGGTGCTCCGAAAAATGCATATGGTCTGGCCAAAAAAGTGCTCGATAGCAACAACTATATCAAAACCGCGCTATGGGGGGTTACGCCAGAAGCTCTCTCCAGCTACGGCACAACGCTGGATGACATTCTGACCGAAGGATTTACCAAAATCATTATGGGCAGTGAAAGCATCGATTACTTTGACGTGGTCGTACAGAACTGGCGAGCAGCCGGCGGAGACAATGCCATTGAAGCAGTCAATGAAGCCTACGGGAAATAAAGCATTTGCGTTGTGAAGCTGGAGGGGGTGAGCCCGTTCTCACCCCCTCTTTTTGATAACTGAACGGAGGAAAAACCATGCTGAAAAAATGGAAGCAGCAAAGTCCGTACCACCTCATGTTGATCCCCAGCGTTGTGCTGGTATTTATTTTTAGCTACATCCCGTTCTATGGACTAATTATTGCGTTTCAAAAATATAACCCCGGTCTCGGCTTTAACTCGCCTTGGGTAGGATGGGACAATTTCACGCATGTATTCAATCAGCCTAACTTTGTGAGAACGATCTGGAACACCCTCTACATGTCCATATTCAAAATGATTGGCGGCATTGTCGTGCCGGTTGTTTTCGCACTGCTATTGAACGAAGTCCTTCACAACGGGATTAAACGCACGTTCCAGACCCTCGTATATATACCGAATTTCTTGTCATGGGTCATTATGGCGGGCATTATGCTGGATATTCTGAGTGCGGATGGCATCGTGAATACGTTCCTGAGTTTGTTCGGCGTCAAACCGATCTCTTTTCTCGGCACTCCTTCAATCTTTCCATGGACGATGATCGTGAGTGACATATGGAAGGGTTTCGGTTTTGGAACGGTCGTTTATCTCGCGGCTTTAACCAGCATTGATCCCGGACTGTATGAAGCCGCAGTGATCGATGGAGCGAAGCGTTGGAAGCAAACGCTCTATATCACCCTGCCGCTATTGATGCCAACGATTGTCTTGATGTCTGTGCTTTCCCTTGGCAATGTGCTGAATGCCGGATTCGACCAGATTTACAATCTCTACTCTCCTGTCGTTTATCAGACTGGTGATATTATCGATACTTATGTCTACCGTTTGGGGATACAGCAGGCCCAATATTCCATTGCGACCGCCGTTGGATTATTCAAATCCGTGATCTCCTGCATTTTAGTAGCTGTCTCTTACATTCTGGCTTACCGCGTGGCGGGTTACCGTATCTTCTAAGGAGGGCATATTCGCATGATCTATGATAAAAGTATAAGCAGACGCGTGTTTCTTATTATAAATTACACGATCCTGCTGACCATCTCGCTAATCTGTGTGTTGCCATTTGTGAATTTACTCGCCGTGTCCTTCAGCAGCAGTTCAGCGGTATCGGCAGGTAGTGTTACCTTCTGGCCTGTAGAGTTCACAACCAAAGCTTATGAGTTTGCCCTTTCTGGTGGCGCGTTTTATTCCTCGCTATGGGTTGCCATCCAGCGAACGGTCCTGGGTACACTTGTGAATCTGGTGTTAATTGTGCTCACAGCCTACCCTCTATCCAAAACCAAACAGAAAGTGATGGGGCGCAACGTCTACATGGGATTTTTTATCATTACGATGCTGTTTAGCGGCGGCTTGATCCCGACCTATCTCGTTGTGGTGAAAATGGGACTGATTGATTCCATCTGGTCTCTGATTCTGCCAGGAGCGCTTCCCGTGTTCAGCATGATTATTCTCATGAACTTTATTCGAGGCTTGCCGGAGGAGATTGAAGAATCGGCTATCATTGACGGCGCAGGCCCTCTGCAGGTGCTGATCCGCATCATGCTGCCTCTTCTCAAACCAGCACTTGCAACGGTTGGATTGTTCAGCATTGTGGGTCACTGGAACTCCTGGTTTGACGGCATTATCTACATGAACAATCCGGCCAACTATCCGTTACAGAGCTATTTGCAGACGCTGCTTCAAAGCTTTGAGCAGATGATGTTGAAATCCGGATCCGATTACACCCAGCTCTTATCCATGATGAATGCCCGAACAGGGCGAGCGGCACAGATGTTCCTCGGTGCAATACCGATTCTGCTGATCTATCCGTTCTTGCAGAAATATTTTACTAAAGGACTGGTACTCGGCAGTGTTAAAGGCTAAGGTGACATAAAGGGCGACTTCGTATGCGACTGTCGAGCACACGTTCACTTGTTATCTGGTACACAGGGGATTGCTGGAAGCAGAATCGCAAACGTTGTTCCTTTGCCGATCTCACTTTTCACTTGTATTCCATACGGCTGGCCAAAGTGAAGTTGAATACGTCGTTGTACATTATAGAGGCCTATCCCCCGGCCTCCACTTCCTGTTTCATGCTTTTCCTCCATCAAGCTTCGTACCATACTCTGGTCCATACCCGTTCCATTATCACAAACTTCAATGCAGATATCTTCCTTCTGGGCCCCAATTCGAATTGTAATCAAGCCATCCTCTTCGATCTCGGCCAGACCGTGAAAGAACGCGTTCTCTACGATGGGCTGCAGGATCATTTTAGGCATTGCATAATGCAGCAGGTTTTCATCGATCTCATATTTCATCTGAATACTGCCGTAATATCGAACATTCTGGATGGTCACGTAATGTGCAATGTGGTTTAATTCTTCACGAATCATGACGAGACTTCCATCAGACTTGGTGGCATATCGAAGCATAGAGATCAGTGCATCGGTCATATCTACAATTTTGTCGGCCTGTTGCATGGAAGCGATCCATTTCACGGAACCTAAAGTATTATACAGAAAGTGAGGGTTAATCTGATCATGCAGTGCCCGCATCTCGGCGGCGGCCTTCTCGATCTCTTCCTGCTGCATGCGCTCCACCATTCGTTTCAATTCATGTGACATTCGGTTGAATCTGGTGGATAAATGACCAATCTCATCACGGGAGCGAATATCCTGCACCTGCTCAAACTGCCCCTTTTCGACAAGACGTATATTGTTTAACAGCTTTTTGATGGGACGTGTAATGACGTGAGACAAGAAAATGGAGATAACTGCAGCGAAAAGTGACATGACGATCGCTAGTGTTACGAGGTTTTTACCTAGTATTCTACCGTCGGCTGTCAGCTCTTCCAGCGGCATATAGACATATGTAGTCCATTTCTGCTGACTAAGCGGACTCTTTACTACGACATTGGTTGCCTCGGATGGACGAACGTTATCTCGAAACAAGGTGCCGATTAACTGGTCGTTGACGTTGTAGACGATCTTTTCGTCTTCATCGATAATCATGAATCTGGATCGAAGTCCTTCCTGCAAGTTACGATTGACGATTTCAATAAATTTAATATCGATGCTAACCACCATCACGCCAAGCAATTTGCCGTTCGTGACATCATGAATTTTTCGTGCATGGGACACGGCGAGTACTTTATTTTCGAGCTGCTTGTCAACCCGGGTGGTTAACGTGATCGTACGCTCGTCGTCATGCATAAACTTCTTGAACCACAGCTCATTTCTTACATTGAAGGCTTTGTCAATCGGTTGATGTGGACTTACAAACAAGTCTTGTCCACCGTTCATATTGTATAAATAAATGGAAAATACACGATCCTTCATCATAATATAATTCATTAATATGTTATATGCCGCGATTTCGGTTTCCTCATCACTTACACGCAGAAAATCCTGGATCGGAAAGCTGCCTTCATGGGTAGCAGATAAACTGTCATTGAGTCCGTTGCTGGCGAGCAGGGTGATCTTTTCGATTTCTTTCAAAAACTCGTCGATGCGAATGTTCGTCTGTTTGGTCAAATCACTAAGCAGTGTATTGTAATTCTGTGATAATAACCGCTCGGAAGAATAGTACGAATTAATGGTCATCACAAAAACAGGAAAGATGATGACGATCATACAGATTACCATAATCTTGTATTTAATCTGAAAAGGCCGCGTATATTTCATCGATCACACCTCTATTCACGAATGGCATGCACATGCTGCTGTTCCCGATATTCCTCTGGCGTAAGCCCTGTGTTCTTTTTGAAAATCTTACTGAAATACGTGTAGTTGTGATACCCGACTTTATCGGCAATCTCATATATTTTCAGATCTTTGCTGAGCAGATAAGCCTTCGCATGATCAATACGAACCCGGGTCAGATATGAGATGAAATTTTCCTTCTTCTCCTGCTTGAACAAACGACTTAAATAGGACGGATTCACGTTAATCTGGCTAGCTACACTTTGCAGGGAAAGATCCTCTGCATAATAACGGTTGATGATGTCTATTGCGAGGTCTGTATATTTGAGTTCGTGTGTGACCTGGGAGCTCGCGCTAAATGTCTCCGTGATATAAGTCAGCACATTCTGATGGATATCCTCCCAATGCTCCCCGTTCAGGACAATCTCATAGGGGGATTTTTCGGTTACTGAGATCTTGCTTCGTGATGTGCTGTTCAGCAAATGGGCGTGCATCGTTTCGAGCAGCGTAATGTATTGCTTGCGGATGCTGTTCTCGTCCGCCCGTATGGTCTTCAGGCGAATGTAGATTTCTTCAACAAATTGCCGGGCTTTCTCCTTATTTTTGCTCATACAAATTTTCATGAAATGTTGTTCCTGCTGCGGACTCAGCAGATGTTCAACGTCTTCCCTGTTCGGGGTTTCACGTACCTCATCAACATACAGGATCTGGCTTTCATCCGTGAAAAAGCTTTCCTTGAGCGCAAATTCTGCCTCCTGACATGCTTTCCGCAACGACACAAAGCCGATACAAACCGAACTTACTCCTGCTGTAAGTGACAGGTTCATAAAATCCTTAATGGAAATGAGCACTTTACGAATCAGCTTGTTCAGGTCAGCATGTGCATCCGCGTTAGATTCAACGTTAACCACCACCCAGTATTCAGACGAGCTTTCCACAAAAATCTCCTTTGCCCACCGGGATGGAATAACCTCTTCCATAATGTTGAGTATCGAGAAACGGAGCAGCTTTTCCCCTTTTTCAATGTACTTGCGTTTGACCTTCTCATAATGATTAACGATGAATTTGATGACGACTAGTTGGTCTGACTGGATACGAAAATGGAGTTCTTCCGCTTTGGAAAACAACTCTTTTTCATGGATGAATCCGCTTACAACATCTTGGAAAAAGCTATCCTTTAAATATCGAATACTCTTGGAATAATCGGAGGATATATAGGGTGAGGCGTTTAATTGATGGTGTTCACTTTGCAACTTCTCCCGTATATTCGTCAAAAGCTCGATGAGCGATTGCTCATTAATTTCGCTTTTAATTAAGTAATCGGCGGCACCGAACTTTAAAGCATTTTTCACATAATCTAATTCATCAAAATTGCTCAGAATGACGAATTTACAGCTTTTTAACGATGGGGATAACTGTTTGATTAACTCTAATCCATCCATAACGGGCATTCGGATGTCTGTAATGATCAGGTCGGGCACCTTCTCAAGCGCAAGCTCCAGTGCTTCTTTTCCATTACTAGCCTCACCTGTCACACAAAAACCGTATTCTTCCCAGTTCAGCATGGAACGAATGCCAACACGCATCAGCAATTCGTCCTCTACAATCATCAGTTTATACATGGAAGTCCTCCAAAGTTGGTTATTTATACACGAGATATCACCCTAAATATTCATGGGCATGTGCATTCTATCTTGTAATTTATTCGGACTGCATGCATGAAATCCCCTTAATGTGTAGAAAAATGATCAGAAAACGATCAAAAAATATACAGCAGATTAAAAAACAGACAAAAGACCGCCAAAGTTGGCGGTCTACATCGTTCGCATTATTACTCTCAGTAATATCGAGAACACATGAATACATGCTGAGGCAGGTTTTCTTTTCTACAACTAATAGGTCATAGCCGAGCTGCTGCCCTTTTATTCGTTCGATATTAATATGGATACAGCACATTTGGATTCCATGTATACAACAAGGCTCTCTTGATCTTGCATATCAATCTTAACCTGTTTGCCTTCTTGACCATCGTTAAACAGTACCAATGCTGTGCTTCCGTCCGTGTTGCGAAAAGCTACCGTGTATATTGAATCGTCGCTGGAGACCGATTGGATTTGAACCGCTTTAGGGCGAATCAAAGCACTGAAATGAGCCAGCGCGTAATAATCCAGCGTGTAGACAAGATCTCCCGTCTGCTGGTTAATCTGCACAATGCCACGACAGGTGCTCTGCCCAAAACCCGGCACCGTAGGGCCATTGTGTTCATCCAGTGCCATATTCCATAGCACGAGTGACTTGCTGTAGTTTCGCAAAATCTGAATGCCCGTTCGAATCACATTGGAGAACGCTTGTTCAAACGGGGGAATCCATTCCCCTCCAGAACCTTCCGTGAAATGCACTTCTTTTCCCGTAAAAGCTTCGTATACTTTGGATTGGGCTGACGCATCTCCCCCATACCAATGCCATGCCACTCCATCCACGGCTTCTTCTGCATGTTCCAGAACGGTCAGTGGATAATCCGGACGATCCCAATTATGATCATAACAGAAGATTTTGGTGTCAAGGTTGTTGCGTATAAAAGCTGGCTTGAGATGATGGACAATAAAGTCTGCTTGCGCCTCAGCAGGCATCAGCATACCTGGATAATGTCCCGGCTCATATAAAGCCTCATTCTGCGGGGTGATTGCATAGATTGGCAGACCATGAGCTGCATATGACCGAATATATTTTACAAAATACTCGGCATATGCCGAATACCACTCAGGCTTGAGCTGGCCTGTAATCATGGAGCCGCTTGTTTTCATCCAGCCGGGTGCGCTCCACGGTGAAGCGAACAGCTTCAAATCGGGATTCAGTGCAAGCGCCTGCTGGGTTAACGGGATGATATCCGCTTCATCATGTGCAATGCTAAATCCGTCTAATTCTGGGTCTGTCTGATGGTCGGGCAGATCGTTATAACTGTATACCGTGCGGGCATAATCCGAAGCGCCCATGGGGTTGCGGATCACCGACAAGCCGATTCCTTCTGTCGGATGGAACAGCCGTGTCATCACTTCCGCCCGCTGTTCGTCCGTTATCTTTTGATTCATCAGATATGCCGCAGCGTCCGTGAATGATGCTCCAAACCCGTCCACCTCCTGATACGTTTGGCGATCATTCAACTGTACGGTTGCCGTTAAAGAATCAGCGTCTGCAGACTTGATTGGATTATATTCCTCAGGGTGAACCAGACGAAACAGGTCATTCTCTCCCGTAGTTTTGAATATTTTGTATGTTGTCATTGCGAAGCCTCCTCATTATTGCATGCCTAATTTCTCTTTATTCTGCTTCATCTTCTCGCTGCGGATCTTCACAATGTCAGGCCAGCGATTTTCCTCTAGAAACGATTGATATGCGGCAAGGGCATTGTCAAACGAGGCATCATCCTTTGAACGCAACATGCTTACCAGTGTTGAGTTCCATTTGGTGTTGATGGCGGACAAGGCGCGAGCTTCCGGTGTGCCCAGGTTTGGGTTAATATTTTCCAGAATAAAATGAGGTGTCAGCTTGCCTTTGCCCCATGCTTGCATTTGTTTTATGGCTTCTGGGAAGGCATCGGCACTCAGCGCCTTATGACGGTCATGACCGAAGAACATAAATTCACCCAGGCGATACTCCTTCTTGAATTGATCCGCATTATGCAATTGCATGTCCTTCACTGCCGGAAGTAATTCCACTGTACCGTCGGCTTTTTTCTTAAATGTCTCTCCTTCAATGCCATAGTTCATCAGCATTTGTCCTTCTTCACTCAGCAAATAGGTGAAAATCTGCATCGCTTTGGCAGGGTCTTTAGCATCCTTGGAGATGAAATTAATCATCCAGCCTGTAATACCGGACTGATTCAGTGTCGGTGCGTTGCCCTTGGTACTTTGCGGCCCATCAATGGCAATGTACTCTTTGCCTTCGTTATCACTCATGTAAATCTGAAGATTTCCACCCTGCTGAGGTGTGCCATCGAGCAGCATGGTCGCATATTTACCGGATTTCACTTTTTCTTCAAAGGCTGTACCGTCATCCGCAAAACTGTCATCACTAATATTGCCGTCTCTATACACGGCGTTTAATGTTTTCAGCCAAGTCAGGTAATCTTCGTCCAGATTGCGGTCATAGAACTCTCCGTTTTCCGTCTCCAGAGGTACGCCGATAAAATCCTGTAACGCATCGCCAAGTGAACCTGTGCCTCCACCGATGGCGTTGAAGCCAAACGGAATGAGCGATGGGAACTTTTCCTTGATCTGTTTCATCACACTCTGGAATTGTTCCGGTGTTCCTATGACTGGACTGCCTAATGCTTCATATACATCCTTGCGGATAATAAAGGCGGTCTTTGCTGGAATGTTACCGCTATCATAATCTGCTTGTGTGTTGGAATAATTCGGATAACCGTAGGTCTTGCCATCCGCTTGCTGGAACCACTTCAGCGTGTCCGCAGCCGCGACCTTGTTGAAATACGGATCGTATTTCTCAGCTAGATCATTAAGAGGCATGGCCCAGGTTGATGCTTTGCTCACGACTTGCGAATTGGAATCAAACACCGTCAGCAGATCAGGCATATCTCCGCCAGCAAAAAAGGTATTTAATTTGGTATCATCGCCTGTAATAAATTTGATGTTAATGTTCAAGTCTTCCTTAATCTTTTTAGTGACGATATCTTTGCCAAAATCGGTATTCCACCAGTCTGCATTGACGTACCAGGTCAGATCGGTCACTTCTTCCTTTTTATCGAGCTGCCATGCTGGTTTCTCCGGATCAACCGTATAGCGATTCTCAATGGATACCCAGTTTGCTTCACTCGATCCATCGGAACCGCCGCTGCATCCCGTAATCATGAACACAGCTGTGAGTAATGCTGCACATCCTTTAACCCCTCTTTTGCCCAGTACCCGGTGAATATTAAACATGTGTTTTCCCCCTCGTAGTCGAATATAAATCGTTGATGTGAATCTATCGTTTTATTCCTTAACAGCTCCAAGCATCATGCCTGAAATGAAATATCGTTGTAACAAAGGGTAGATCAGCACAATTGGCAATGTCGTAATGACGATGGTGGCAAGCTGCACCCCTTTGGTTGTTGTTTCGATCACGACAGACCCGCCAACGTTCTGCATGGACTGTGTCTGGGATTGCACAATAATTTCATATAACATCATCTGTAACGGGTACAGTGATTGGTCTGTGATATACAGTTTGGTCGTCATAAAGTCGTTCCACTGGCCTACCCCATTAAATAAAGCGATGGTCGCCATTGCTGGCATGGACAGCGGGATAAAGATTTTGAGAAAGATATGCCAGTCTCCAGCCCCATCCATCTTCGCCGATTCTTCCAGTGAATCCGGTACATTTCGGAAGAAATTCATCAGGATAACTACATCGAAGAAACTGAACAAAGCCGGAATAATATACACCCAGAAGCTGTTCAGGAGACCTAGTGCCTTGATGAGCAAAAAGGTTGGAATCATGCCGCCGGAGAAAAACATAGTAATTACACCCATGGCTACATACAATTTACGTCCTCTCAGGTACTTCTTGCTGAGTCCGTATCCGACCATGGCACAAAAGAATACATGTGTCACGACACCGATGGTGGTTTTGGACACAGAGATGAAGAACGCCTGCCAGATGTTGGAATCGTTAAACACCGCTCGGTAGTTTTCCAGCGAGAACTCCGGTGACCAGAAGATGAATCCACCTTCTGCGAGTGCTTTGCCTGAACTAAAGGACGAGATGATGACATTCCAGAGCGGAACGATAATGATGATGGTACAGATCATTAAAAAAATAATATTGAGCGTATCAAAAATCCGGCTGTCCAGATCTTCTTTTGCCGCTTTTCCATTCATGAGGGACCTCCTTCTACAGCACAGACTGGTTGTCATTAAGCTTGCTTGTGATTTTGTTTGCCGTGACCAGCAGAATTACAGAAATGATGGAAACACCCAAACCTACGGCGGTAGCATACGAAAAGTCTCCTTGCGACATCCCCATACGATAGACATATGAATTGATGACTTCGGCCTTTTCGCGGTTCTGTGAGTTCATGAGCACCAGCGTTTGATCGAGATTCGAACCGAGTAGTCCGCTGACCGTCAGGATCAGATTCAGACTGATAATGGATTTCATGTTAGGCAAGGTGATATTCCAGATCTGACGCATCCGGCTGGCTCCATCGATTTTGGCGGCCTCGTAATACGTAGGATCGATCTTGGACATGATGGCGAGATACAAAATGGTGCCCCAGCCAGCTTCCTTCCAAATATCCGATAACGTGGCGATCCACCAATACTTGCCTGCGTCCAGCAATATGTTTTGCGGCTGTGATATGATGCCAAGACCGAGCAGTAGTTCATTGAACAAGCCGGTTGTGGAGAACCAGGTGATGAGCATACCGCCCAGCACGATCCATGAGAGAAAATGAGGTAGATATGAAACCGTTTGCACAAATTTCTTGAATCGTCCACTGTTCAGCTCGTAAATCATAATGGCCAGAATAATCGGAATGACAAAGCCAATCCCTAGCTTCAAAAAGCTGATGCCCAGCGTATTCACAACGGCATCCCAGAAGTATTTGTCTGACATGATGATTCTGAAGTTATCCAGCCCCACCCATGGGGCACTGGACAGTGTATCAATGACGGTGTAATTTTTGAACGCAATCGTTAATCCGTAGATCGGTATGTAACAGAAGACAATCATGAACAGAATGCCGGGTAGAACCATCGACTGGATCTCCCATTGTCTGGCGAAATCGACCCAGAATGTATTGAACCGTTGCTTGAAATGTTTTTTGCCACCGGGTTTAAGAGGTTGCTGCTGTCTGTCTGCTGTAGTCGTCAAGTGACTCATCCTTCGTTGCTCCCCTCTGTATGTGTCGATAGGTGTATTTATTCCGTTTTATAAAAACGTTTTTATTTTATCCCAAAAAACTCCCTTCCCTGTAATATGAATGAAAATGGACCCGAAGAGTCTCTCTCCCTTTATTAGCGGCCATCTCTCCGGTTGATTCTCACATGGCTTGAACCTCTTACGATAAGTTCTCCAGACAGCTTTTGCGCTACGCCTTCTTCCTGTCCCTTGATCATATCGACCAATTGTGTGACAGCTAGAATGCCTTGTCTTGCAATTTGATTCCGAACGGTCGTTAGCGGTGGAGAATAGTACGGAGCGATATCAATATCATCGAATCCGACTACGCTGATGTCACTCGGAACCTCATAACCATGAGATTTCAATGCCTGTATGCATCCGATCGCACTCAGGTCATTGCCGGCGAGAAAGGCATCTGGTAACTTGCCTGGATGCTTATGAATGAAGGATTTGATGGCACTGTAAGTGGCCTCTTCTTCAAAATACCCCTGAATGATGTAGTCTGCATCGACGGGGAACTCGTATTCTCGAAGGGCCGCCAGATACCCCTCTCGACGCTGTACACTGTCAAACATCTCATCTACGCCAGAGATATAAGCAATTTTCTGATGACCAAGCCCGATCAGATATTTGGTCGCTTCATAGCTGGCTACGTAAGAGTCAAAGATGACACTTCCCATTCGTTCGCTCTCGTACACACGATCCAGGAAAACAGCTTTAATCTTGTCTTTTTCCATCGACAAAATATCCTGCTCATCAATTCGCAGCTCTTCATAGATGATTACACCATCTACCCGCCTGCCAAGAATATTGCTCATAATCACATGTTTATCTTTGGTTACAAACACATTGAGTCCGTAACCGAGACGGTCACACTCACGCGACATGGCCTCGACTAACTTGTAAAAATACGGCCCCGACACACTTGTTGTGAAGAAACCAAGCATTTTGGTCTGGCCTGATTTCAACAGTTTGCCATTGAGATTAGGGATGTAGTTTAAACGTTCTGCCACTTTGAGCACGTGGGACTTCGTTTCCGGATTCAGTACATCCACACCATTTAAGGCATTCGAAACCGTAGAGATCGAGACACCGGCTTCTCTTGCAACATCTTTAATTGTGATTTTTCCCATACATTCAGGTTCCTTTGCTATTAAAACGTTTTTATACATTCAAAATAGCATAAAACCGTTTTCATTACAACACTTAACTATTCCGTTTATGATAAACAAAAACCGCTGATCCTTGAAGATCAGCGGCAGGTGAACCTTTTGATGAATATTATTCAAATCGGATGGTATATGTTTGTCCTTTTTGCGTTGGCAGGCTAACTTGATCGTCTTTTTCCGGGGTGGTTTGCACAACGGTATCCCCTTGGCGAACATTCAGACCAGGTACAGACTGCAAATAACATGTATTGCCTGTATGCGAGAGGATTTCTGCTTCAAGCAGCTTACCGTTCTCCCAACTTAGGCTAACCTCAAACCCGCCTCTTGCTCTCAACCCTTTAACCGAACCTGTAGACCAGCGTTCAGGCAAGGCTGGCAGGAAATCGAGATATCCCTGATGAGATTGCAACAGCATCTCGGCAATACCTGCGGTTGCCGCAAAGTTTCCATCGATCTGGAATGGTGGATGAGCATCAAACAAGTTGGCGTACACTCCGCCAGTCTCATGTTTACTTGGCTCATACGCTTTTACCAAAGTTAACAGATTGGAGATAAGCTGTTCAGCACGGTTGCCCTCTCCAAAGCGAGCCCATAAACCGATTTTCCAGCCAAGACTCCAGCCTGTGCCACCGTCACCACGAATCTCAAGTGAAGTACGTGCAGCCTGCATCAGTTCAGGAGATTTTTTCTTTGTAATCAGTCGTCCCGGGAATACACCTACCAAGTGGGATACGTGACGGTGCTGCGGATCTTCTTCCGTGAAATCCTCGCTCCATTCCTGAAGGCGACCTTTTGCGTCAATCTGCAAGGGCAGAAGTTGTTCTTTCTTCGCTCGCAGGAGATCCACAAATTCCTCATCTGTTTGTAGCACTTCAGCTGCTTTAATGCAGTTATCAAACAACTCGGCAATGAGGGAAATGTCCATTGTGGTTGCTTCACTAACAGCAACATGCTCTCCGTTAACGACAAATTTCATTTCTGGTGACGTTGATGGTGATGTGATCAAATGACCTTCTTTATTCTCAATAAGCCAATCCAAACAGAACAAAGCGGCATCCTTCATCAACGGGTAACCGGTTTCCTGCAAATACACTTTATCTTCTGAGAAAGCATAATGCTCCCACAGATGCTGCGTCAGCCATACACCGCCCATCATCCACAAAGCCCATGACGGATCACCGGCACCATAATCTCCAACAGGAGCCGTTTGTCCCCAGATGTCTGCATTGTGATGGGCTACCCAGCCTCGAGCACCATAGTTTATTTCAGCTGTTTTCCGTCCGTTTTCCGCAAGTTTTCCAATAAAATCAAGTAACGGTTCATGCAGTTCAGCCATGTTACACGTCTCTGCAGGCCAATAGTTCATCTCTGCATTAATATTCAATGTATAGTTGCTGCTCCACGGCGCACGTGTTTCCTGATTCCAAATTCCCTGCAGGTTGGCTGGTAACGTTCCCGGTCTGGAGCTGGCGATCATCAAATAACGGCCATAGTTGAACAACAACTCGACTAACCCTGGATCACTGCTGCCGTATTTCTCAATGCGCTCATCTGTAGGCATGTCCTGCGGAGCAACGCTTTCACCCAAGTGTAATTGCACACGATTAAACAGCGCTTGATGGTCCTGTACATGACGTTGACGCAATTCCGTGTAATCACGAGTCATAATCTGCCTAATAACGTCCGCAGTCTTCTCTTTCGGGGAAGTAACGCTGTCATCGGTTTGACCTGTAGGAGCATAACTCGTAGCCCCTGTAAAGTAAATGACCGCTTCCGTTGCACCAACAATTTGCAGTCCGCCACCGCTTGAATTCAGTGTACCTCCAGTATGAGATACCGCAAGTCTGCCATGGAAAGTCATCGCACGACTAGATGCCGCATCTCCGTAACGAACAGGCACTTCAACATCGTGATAGTTCGGTGACACATACTCAGGAGCTGTTCCGGACAGCTCATATTGAGCGTTCGCAGCAGAAGTTTCGTGTCTGAGCGGACTGCTCAGTCTGGTATGGAAGTTAAGTCTTCCTTCTTTGCTTGCGGTTAAACGAATGACGATACCCTGATCGGGATGGGAAGCAAATACCTCCCTGTCATATCGTACTCCACCAATTTCATAGGAAACGCTTACAACACCTGTAGATAAATCCAGCTTGCGCTGATAGGTTTTACGTTCACATAATTGCCCATGTTCCATCACAAGTTCCAAATCACCAAATGGCAGGTACGATTGTGTAAAAGGTCCCATCATTTTTTTGCTAAGTTGATCTGCTTCCACATACTGTTTACGAGCAATTAAATCCCTAATCTGAGGCAATACTTCACGAGCCTCCGGATTATTCCAATCCTGTGCATAGCCTGACCACAACGTGTCTTCGTTCAATGCAATGCGTTCTTTTTCGATACCGCCAAAGACCATTCCGCCCAACTTGCCATTACCGATAGGCAGTGCTTCAACCCAATAGGTGGCTGGAGTGCCAAACTGAATATTCATGCTGATCGTTACCTCCGAATGCACTTGATTTTTGGACAAACTCTAATTTTTGCTTGCTCAGGAATCATTATAACTTTCAATACAAAGGGAAGATATATATTTAATAAAAATGATGTGGAAAAGCTTGAACTAGTGACAAATAAACCTTAAAATCCCATTTGATATGAGGAAGGGATTTTATCATGACGTTCCAACATAACAATTGTCAGATTCACTTGTACAAAAGATGCAAAATGCGTGGTAAGCAAAAAGCGGCACCAGGTTTGGCACCGCTCTTTAAATAAAGTGTGGAGAGTATACGTACTTCCGTTGCTATATTTGATTTAATTTATTGGAATTGAACACTCTTCATATAAGCTTTGAATTCTGCTGCAATCTCTTTGTACTTTGTATGATGCAGATAGTGTGAGCCTTCCATCGGGATCATTTTGCCCTGATCGGATTGTTTGATTTGCTCCTCATGCAGCGGTATCCAACTTGGATTCGCTGTATTATTGGACTGAACAAAGAGCAGTACTGGTAAATTGCGAGGATAGGTAAGATTCTCTGCATTTTTGAAATTGGAACCCAGATGCTTCAACTCATTCATAAGGGTCGGATTGCTCGAAACTTGGTTGGAGATTAGGTTCATCTGCTCTATGGTATGCTCATCGTAGTCCATAGATTTGTAAGGATCTGCACTCACATTCTTCAGCAATCGCATCAGCCCTGATGTTTGAAGGAACTGCATCGATTTCAGAGGTAGTTTAACATCCATGCCAGGCTGATTAGGAACACTGCTGTCTATACCGATAAAGGCCATCACTTCGTCAGGGTAATTTTTCACATAAGACACGCCGTATAGTCCTGTAATGGAATGCCCCATGAGAATATAACGCTTCAGACCAAGCTGCTCGACAGCGGCATGAATTTCACTGACAATATTTTCAGAGGTACGTTCTTTGTCAGTACGATCACTTAATCCATAGCCAAATGGTTCAATCGTTACCACTTTATAATCCGAAGTTAATTGATCAATTAATAGTTTAAAATCCAACACCGGAGATGGCGTTCCTTGTCCCGGAAGCAGCACGATGGTCTGTTCTCCGTTACCTTGAATGGAGACATTCATGTTTTTGCCATCCACTTGCACATACTGTCCATAGGATTCAATTTTTTTCTTTTCCAGCCCATTGCTAATCAGATTTATTACAAATACGATGCCCATGAATAATACGAGCGCTGCGATGATTCCCCCGATTATTTTTAAAAACAACTTGCGTTTCTTGCCGCGCTTCTTCTCTGTTTGCTTCATTTCTACGATTC
Source organism: Paenibacillus amylolyticus (assembly GCF_003719335.1). GTDB lineage: Bacteria > Bacillota > Bacilli > Paenibacillales > Paenibacillaceae > Paenibacillus > Paenibacillus amylolyticus_D. Next base: position 72,217 of record NZ_RIAS01000017.1, on the reverse strand, counting down.
CTTCCACTCTCATCTTCTCCCGTCCTTAAGTCTGTGTAACTGTCTTGGTGACTTATTTACAGTATAATGAGACAAGATGTTGCCAGCGTGACGCCAATATGAACGGAATATGAACTGGCATATATAAGTTGAATTACTTTACACGAGCACTCCGATGACAGAATAACCTTTCAATCGCTGTTATCCCCAAATTTTTTGGATTCCCTTTTTGAAAGGGATAAATCCGGTGATAAAGGCTAAGCTTATGCTTCCGAAGTAGCTTTCCTTCAGAAAGCTTTTAGCTCCACTTTTCCAGGTTTTTTCTGTCCTCTCCGTTTTTGTGTAAATAAATCATTCATTTTATATCGTTTTTAAGCAGTATACATGAAAAAAAGAGAGCCGCTTATATAAACGCAGCTCTCTTTGCCATGTTTAAGGCCGTTTTAGTGGTCGAGGAATACGAGTTGAATGAAAAACAGGATTGCAAAAATATAAAAAATCGGATGAACATCTTTACCTTTACCACGTAGCAGTTTCAGCACAGGGTAGAAAATAAAACCAATCCCAATTCCTGTTGCAATACTGTGCGTCAGCGGCATGAGGATAATGATGAGGAACGCCGGGAATGCCTCTTCCAGATCACTCCAGTTCATTTTGCTAATAACACTGATCATAAAGAAACCTACAATAATCAGCGCCGGGGAGGTGATCGCCGGGATACTTGAAATGACACTAACAATTGGACTAAAGAACAAGGTTACGGCGAGCAAAATACTTACTGTCACCGCAGTCAGTCCTGTTCTGCCCCCTGCGGCTACACCCGTGCTGGACTCAATATAAGCCGACGTCGGGCTTGTTCCGAGCATGGCACCCGTCGTTGTACCGACAGCATCAGCGAGCAATGCACCACGGGAGCGCGGGAATTTGCCGTCTTTCAGTAATCCGGCTTGTTCCGCCACACCAAGCATCGTACCCGTCGTATCAAACAAGGTGATTAACAGGAAGGTGAAAATAATCGTGTATATTCCATTGGAGAAGACACCTGCCAAATCCATCTGGAATGCTGTTTCGCCGAGCCCTGACGGCATGGCTACAATGGATGCAGGCATCTGGAAGAGTCCCATGAACCAGGCAATGATCGCTGTAATGACCATACCGATAAACAGGTAACCTTTCACATTGTAAGCCATCAACGTAACAGTGATGATCAGACCAATAATCGTTAGGTAGGTCATTGGTTGTGCCAGGTTTCCGAGTGTAATCAAGTTAGATTCAGAATTGGCAATAATGCCTGCATTCTGTAGCCCTACGGTTGTAATAAATAATCCGATTCCTGCTGTAATAGCGTGTTTGAGGCTGGCTGGAATGGCATCCAGAAGCATGTAACGAAACGAAGTAAGCGATAAGATAATAAACAGAACACCTGCAATGAATACAGCACCAAGTGCTGTCTGCCAAGTTACGCCATATCCCTTTACCACACTAAACGCGAAAAACGCATTTAATCCCATACCTGGTGCGATAACAATCGGATAATTGGACCACAGTCCCATAATCAGCGTTGCCACAATACTCGCCAGAATCGTAGCAATGAATACCCCGTTAAAGCTCATTCCTGTGTCGCTCAGAATTCCGGGATTCACAATCACTATGTATACCATCGTGAAAAATGTAGTAATACCAGCAATAATTTCGGTTGAAACGGTGGTGCCTCTTTCTTTCAGTTTGAACCAGTTGTCCATCGTCAAGCCAGCCTCCAACTTTCATTTTGTCTTCTTAGATCCTCCAGCACAGTTAAAAACAAAAAAATCCTAATTTCCTATAGGATTGGAATTCTCACGCTCCTATATTCGTCATCAGGATCTGAACAGCTCCGAATGTGAAGATAAAGATAAGGATTTTGTTTTTAAGCTGAGGTGCATTTCGAATTTTATTAAAAATAACACAAGATGTCAATCAAATTTGAGCTTTGTTCACATTATTTACGAACTATTTTGATTGATCAAATGTATTTCATTCGTTTTTTAAGCTTTAAGGCTTTTATTTCGGTTGATTTGTTTATTTTACACCCAGCAAACAATTGTGATGGATTTCATTTACAATTGAATGATAATCTTCTTAAGGATGAACAAATGAACAAAGCTTCATGCATTCATGTTAAAGAGATATCGAGGAGGAATCATTGTGAAATTGTCTAAAAAAGCATTGCCTGCATTAGCACTAACCTTGGCTGTATCAGCTTCCACTCTTCTTTCCCCTGGACAAGCAAGTATGGCTAAAGCCGCAGGAACAGAGAAAAAACCAATCAAAAATATCATCTTCCTTATCGGAGACGGCATGGGAACGTCGTATACATCCGCTTATCGTTACATGAATGATAATCCTAAAACGAAGGTGATGGAAAAAACGGTGTTTGATCCTTATCTGGTAGGTGCTCAAATGACCTATCCCGACGATGACAAACAAAACGTTACAGATTCCGCTTCTGCAGCAACCGCAATGTCGTCAGGTGTGAAAACGTATAACGCAGCCATTGCAGTGGACACGAATCAAAAGAATGTCAAAACCGTTTTGGAACAAGCCAAACAAATTGGTAAATCCACAGGTTTGGTCGCGACTTCTGAGATTACCCATGCTACTCCAGCGGCATTTGGAGCCCATGATATCAGCCGCAAAAACATGGATGCCATTGCGAACGACTACTACGATGAGTTAATTAACGGCAAACACAAAGTGGATGTACTGCTCGGAGGAGGCAAAACCAATTTTGTACGTAAAGACCGTGACCTTACGAAAGAGTTTCAAAAAGCAGGTTATAGTTATGTAACAGACCGTGCATCTTTGCTTGAAAACAAAAATAAACAAGTACTTGGATTGTTTGCAGACGGTGGTCTGGACAAGTTTATTGATCGCACAACTACAACGCCTTCGCTGGCTGAGATGACGAATTCGGCTATCGATCGCCTTAAAACGAACAAAAAAGGATTTTTCCTCATGGTTGAAGGAAGTCAGATTGACTGGGCAGGACACGATAATGATATTGTGGGTGCCATGAGTGAGATGGACGATTTTGCTGCTGCCTTTAAAGCTGCGATTGATTTCGCTAAAAAAGACGGACAAACCCTTGTCGTAGCAACTGCTGACCACTCCACAGGCGGCCTTACTCTTGGTAAAGATGGAGAATACAATTTCTTCGTAGACCCAATTAAAGCTGCACTTCGTACTCCTGACTTCATGGCTGCTCAAATTGCCAAAGGGGCTTCCGTTGATGAGACATTGAAAAAATATCTTGAACTTGAGCTGACAGCTGAGGAAATTCAATCCGTGAAAGATGCTGCACAAAGTGCGGACGTTACCAAAATTGATAACGCAATTGAAGCTATTATAGATAACCGCTCGTTCACAGGTTGGACAACAGGTGGTCACACAGGTGAAGATGTACCGGTGTATGCCTATGGCCCAGGAAGTCAGCGATTCTCTGGATTAATTGATAACACAGACAATGCCAAAGTTATTTTTGATATTTTGAAAAAAGGGAAGTAAACGATCCTGCATTCAGGCTAATGTCTAATGTGTAAACGTATATCGCTTTTCTAAGTGCCCCCTCTCTTCTTTCGAAAGAAATGAAGTGAGGGGGTTGTTGTATTAACAATAAGTATATTCCCTGTTATATGATGAGAATAAGAGGTGGAGTGCAGTTATACCTTGGTAAATTGTTGCATTATGGCCGTCGCCGCAAGGGTGCAGCCCCCAGCTTCTTTCAAAGATTTGCCGATGAGATGTGCCTGCTCTTTATAGATGGGATTGTGAAGTACTTCCATAATCGCCTCCTCTAATTGGATTGCGTTCAGGTGATGTTGATCTAATACCAGCCCGGCTCCAAGTTCTTTTACGCGACCCGCAACAAATGGTTGATCTGATGTCATGGGAATCATGACAAGTGGAACATCGAAATATAACGCCTCGCTTACACTATTCATGCCTGCATGGGTAACAAAAACGTCTACATGCTGCAATATTTCAATCTGAGCAACATAAGGCTTCACGATAAAGTTATCGGGAATCATTTCTTCAATGGATGTAATATCGGTATATTTCCCCGAAGATAAAACAACATTTACTGAGTGATCTTTTAATGCATCAAAACACAGTTTGTAAAACTCCAGGTTTTTATTCAGTATGGTTCCCATTGAAATGTATACCGTCTTCGTATGTCGTTCACGAAGAAGATGAAATGGGAATTCGGGGGCATCTTCCCGCGGAATAATCGATGAACCCGTGAATAGAAAACGATCATGCAATTCTTCTGCCCGTGGCTGAAAATAACGGCTGGTGTAAACAATATTTAATTGAGCTTTATGTTCCATCATCTCCTCCACAGCAGGAAGGCTGACCTTATACGTTGTTGCTATTTCTTTTGCCATGTTCATAATCGCTTCATATAGTTCCTGTGTATCGATATCCTCCCCATTCTCTACGCGTGCTGGCTCAACGGAAGCAAAAGAAGCTATCGTACATACAGATGGAATCCCTAATTTCTCAGCGAGGATTTGACCTCCCCACCCCATCAGTGAATCATAGATCAGATAGTCAAACGTTTCATGCTGTATCAAACGAAGCACCTCAGGAATCATTTTGGGAATGATACCGCAAGTAACCATGTGTATGAATTGGTAGGGATGCCGATATGCCAAAGGCTTGAGTGTAGGCTCATGTGAGAAAGCATCCTCCGCAAAAGGATAGGTCATGACCTTAGCCCCCGTTTGCTCAATCCGAGAACGATATTCCTCAACACAAACATAAACAACATCTTCTCCAAGTTTGACTAGCTCCGTAATTAACCCAAGGGATGGGTTCACATGGCCTTCAGCCGGAGTAATGACAACCAATACACGCGCCATCGTGCGCACCTCCTGAATGTAATATGTGCCTCCGATCTGTATCTGGTCTGACCGGTTGTTTGTTTACATCGGAAGTGTATCTATTTTTTGCCCAGTGGGCTGATGTGATTTAGATGTATGGGCTGTAATTCGCAACGATGAGAAAAAGCTCAGTATAACCAATAGAAGTTGAAGCGTCAGCACCATCAGAATCCCTGTTGATATGCCCCATCCCATCGTTTTGGCTAAAGCAACTAATGAACCGCTTACACCAATGCTTACAGCCACATAAAAAGAATCGACAAACTGAAGGTTGGCTGACATCTTTCCTTCCTTTCCAAGCTCAGCATACTGTAAAGCAAGGACTGCGGTAGTCGGGTTAGCCAGACCCACACCAAAACCAATAATAATCTGTGAGAGGAGAATGAGCGGGATCCCGGTATCCGTCAAAAATAAAGCCAGCATCACGAGCATAACTCCGATGATCATAATGCCAATTCCATACATCACTCGCTGCTTCCGTCCATCACCTTGGTCTTTTACATCCAATCGGGCTTGCAACCATGCCGCTCCAGACCAGCTTAATGAGCCTGCTGCGACAAGTAAGCCGGCAGTTTCTGCCGATACCCCCTTCATCTCAGTCAAACCCAAAATAACAAAACTCTCCGTTGCAAAATAACAAGCCACATACAATCCTCTTGTTACCAAGGTTGCCGGTAAACCGGATTGGATTAGAAATGTTCCTTGAGGCAGTAATTTGTGCATGAACGGTATCATGATTATGAATCCACTAATTGAAAGAGCTATGCCCTGCCAACTTGTAATCATGCCAAGACCTGTCAGTAGCAATCCCGTTCCAATAGCTAATAAAATGGCCTGACCTGTTCTTGAGTCAACTCCTCGTGCTTCTTCTATAATGTGCTGATTGCGCTGCAGATCACGAAATGAGCGATATGTGAGCAGAAGAGCAAGTGCAATCAAAGGAATAACGATCCAGAAAACAAACCGCCAAGACAGATAAGAAGCAAGAAGTCCAGCAAAATAAGGCCCGATTAACGAAGGAAGAACAAACGCCATTGAAAAAGCGGCTAAAATCTGAGTTCGGAGCGTATCCGGGTAGTATAATGTTACACACACATAGACACATGTAATTAAAGCGCCAGCTCCAAATCCTTGAAAGGCTCTTCCTCCAATGAGCATGTACATGTTCATGGATGTCGCAGCAATGATTGTTCCAATTACAAAAACAGCAAAAGATATAAGAATGGAATTGAACACACCTCGCCTGTCCACTTGCTGGCCCATCACCAGGGTTCCTACAAGCTGACATAACAAAAACGCGCTAAAAATCCAGCCATATAAATGAATTCCCTGCATGTCTTTAGCTATTTTGGCTGCAATGGTAGTAATCGCTAGCCCTTCGAATGCCGAAGTGGTTAATACCAACATAATGCCAATGGTCATTGCGCTGTAACGTCGATTAAAGATGCCGATGGGCTTCTCGTTTGTCACGGACACCTCCATATATATTGAAATATTAGTAAAATACACCTGCAGATGTATCTTTAATATAGGATAAGTAAACCACTTTGTAAACAAAAATGTTTATTAAGTGGTTCTTCTTTGTTGATCTCGCTGATATTAACGTTACTTGTGATATTCTCATCATCGGTGCGGGCAGTTCAGGTGCACAGTGTGCTCATTTTCTATGTGATCAAGGATTATCAGTCGTTGTCGTGGACAAGCGGAAGGTTGGAGAAGGCAGCACAAGCACCAATACTGCGTTGATTCAATATACGGGGGAAGAAAGCTTTATTTCTTTGAAAAATACGTTCGGTGAAGAAGCAGCCGCCCGTCAACTGAAATTGTGTGAACAATCGATCAATCATATTGAGCCCTTTTCTAAATCAGAAGGTGTGCGAATCTACGGTGTGTTGGCGAAAATTGTAACGCACAAAATTATGCATGGCTCTAGCCCCGATTCGGATCTTTATTTGCAGAACAGACCACTCGTTGAAAAAAAACACTCTAATTCGTTTCACGTGCCATGGAAACGGGCGGTTAGGCAAAATAATGTACGCACACTGCTCAATTTCAGATTTTTGCTTATGGTTTACTATAACGCTAAAAGCCGATTCCACATCTACTTCTGGAATCGGCTTTTAACTATGATCTCACAAAACATTTTATTGCCCTCTGTAGTTACAGGGTAATAATGATTGGCCCTTTTTTGGACAGAATGATCGTATGTTCAATCTGAGCTACATAACTATTTTTCGTAGCAAACGTCCATCCATCCCCTTTTTGATACACTTCTTCTTCAGATGTAGAAATAAAGGGTTCAAAGGCAATAACCATACCTTCTTTTAACAACTCATCATCTGACGTGTCATTGTAATTATAGATATGATCCGGCGCTTCATGAATAGCCCGGCCCACTCCATGTCCAGTCAGGTTTCGTATAACGGTTAGCCCGTGCTGGCGTGCGGTCAGGAAAACGGCTTTGCCAATCCCGCTCTTTTTGGAACCAGGATTCGCTTTTTTCAGACCTGCTTCAAAAGCGAGTTTGGCTACCTCACAGATTTTCGTTAACACTTCATCTCCCTGGCCAACCACAAACGAGATGCCAGTATCTGCGAAATATTCGTTTTTGGAGCCGGAAACATCAATGTTGACGATATCGCCTTCTTGGATTACCCGATCCCCTGGAATTCCGTGTGCGACTTCTTCATTGACACTAATGCATGTATAACCAGGAAAGTCATATTCACTTTTGGGAGCGGAAATGGCGCCTTCTTTTTCAAAAAGCGCTCCAGCCAAATCATCCAGTTCTTTTGTTGTTACACCGGGGGCGGTCCGCTCAACCAACGTATCTCTAATGGAAGCAACAATTTTACCAATTTCTTTTAAACCATTAAAATCCTCTTCTGTTTTTGCAATCATAACGGTACCTCACTATTCTCATCATTATTAACGTGGTTCACTTTGATTGCATCATAAATCACCGCTGTTTGCAACATTTTTAGGATTTGATGTACTCGCACAAAGGAAAAACTCAAAAATTTGACATCTACGTCTTTGATTACGTGCTGCCCTTACCTCTCTTACGTGTGCAAAAAAGAGGTGAACCGAAGTTCACCCCTGGTAAATGGCAAATAACGTTAATGATCATGCTGCATGATGGATTTCGCTCTCGCTAAATTAACTCAAGTGAACTACATTAAAACCATTATTGCTGTTTATATACCCGAACATAATCCACCTGCATGGTTGCAGGAATATCCGAAGCATTGGGAATGCGACCACCATCGAAATTACCGCCTATGGCCAAGTTCATGATTAAATAGAACGGTTCATCAAATGGAGCATTAGGGTTGTTCGGTGCAGTTGCAGACGACCACTGCTGATTGGTAACTTTATAGAAGAATTTACCGTCCACGTACCATTTGATGTTGTCCGGTTCCCAAACTACAGAATATACGTGATAATCGTTAGCAATAGTTTGTCCTGCGGGAAAGTGATACTCTCCACCTGCATACTGATTGGCAGGCCATTGCCCGCCAAAGTGAATCGTTCCGCTGGTTGTTCCAGGCAGACGACCTCTTGCCTCCATCACGTCAATTTCACCTGATGCAGCCCAAGTGCCATATACCGAATCTTGCGGCAGCATCCAGAGTGCAGGCCAGACGCCATCCCCTGTAGGCAGTTTGGCACGGAAATCGACACGCCCGTACTTCAAGGATAACTTGTCTTTGGTATTCACCTTACCGGAGGCATATTTCGCAAAACGATTCGGGTCTTGAGGGAATGATTGGTTACTATGTGTTGCACGAATATTTAATTTTCCATCCTGAACAAAGATATTTTGCGGACTGGTAGTGTAGTGCTGCATCTCCGCGTTGCCCCAACCCCAGGTTCCCGGATCATCATTGAGATAATACCCTGTTTCTATATTCCATTTGCTTGTATCCAGCGCAGAACCACTGAACTCATCCTGCCAAATAAGATTCATGCCTTCAATTGCCGGATTGTTCGGTGTACCGATGGAGATGTCTTCTTGGTCCGAACCATCGGGACGTGGGGCATCCGGGTTGCCAATGAGTGTATAGTTCACATAGTTGCCGCCCACGTTTCCACCGAGCTGTCCGTTAAGCGGATAGCCGATTCGAATTTGCATATTTTCCTGAATAGGTCTGAACCATAGACCATAGATATGATCGGCCCAGTATCCCCACTGATTGGCATCGGAAATCGGATTGTAGCCATTGCCGGAATACGTAAATTTACTTTGACCACTATTACTTAAGTCTACCCATTGACCATTGATATTGATTTGGTATACAAAATTTTGTAATTCCTTCGCAATAGGTGCGCTCCCGCCAATCTTGGGCAGTGGAATACCTATGGAACCGCTTTCATCTGCTGTGAAAGTTGTGCCTTCATAGGCAGTAACTACGAATGAATTACGCACAGGTTCATTGAATGTAATGGTGTAAATAATATTCGCTGCCGATGTTTTGGACTGCAGCTTGACATGAATAGACTCGGTTACGTTAAACCAATATCCTCCTCCACCCTCAGTGAATTGGCCGAAGTTCTGATCGTAAATCCAGCCGCTGGCTGCGTTATTGTCAATATCAATCCACGTGTTGCTCTGCACTGGTTTCACATACACCTTGAGATCCAGAGCGACGGCTTCATAAGTGACTGATGGATTATTGTTAAAGGTGGGATAAGTAAAGCCGGCACCTCCGGTGCTGCTGGCAATGATGTCAGGCCCCTGTGTAGGGCTCATTGCTGTGATCGTTGTTTCGTTAATGTTTTGAAAAACCAGTCGATAATCAAGCTTTATTCCGTTCGCTTTGGAATACAATTGAACATCGGTTGTTGAGGAGAGAGTGAACCAATATCCATGAAAGCCGGCGTCAGTCCAGTGTCCCCAGTTTTGGTTGTACGTAAAGCCTTCCGCCTGATCAATATCCACCCATTGGCTTCCTACCTTGACATTAACACCTAAATCCCCGTTCACTTCGCTCCATGCAGCAGAACCCCCATTAAACTTAGGCATCACGAACCCGAAACTGGCCTTGCCAACCCCGGATTTGGATATGACAGGTCCGTCAGCAGATGAAAAGTACTCCATGGACGTAATCGTCTTCCCGGCAGCCCGAGCCGTTGAGCCGGGCCCAAGTAAAATACTGGCCAGCATGATGAATACGAGCATCACACCCATCCTTCTGTACACCAATCGCCTCTCCCTGCAAGCAGCCGATTTCATTCATTCTCCTCCTTCAAATCATTTTTCCAATCCGTTATCAATAAGGAAAAAGATTACAGATCGGATAACTCTATTCTACCGAAAAGAAGAATGTGCTGAAAGATATATTTATAATTTGTTTTAGCCTGCCAATTCATTCTACGAATAAAAAGAGATGATTCCTTTACAATACAGAAATCATCTCTTACTTTAACTTTTTAGCATGTGTTTACAGTCCATTATTAGAAATCAGATTCTGGTACCAGAAGAAACTTTCCTTCCGTCTTCGCTCCAGCGTGCCGTTTCCGTCATTATCCTGGTCGACGTGGATTAGACCGTAGCGTTTTTCCATTTCGGAAGAGGAATAGCTGATTAGGTCGATGATTCCCCAGACGGTATACCCCATGATTTCAACACCATCCAGCAGAGCCTCATGCATTTGTTCGATGTGAGAACGCAGGTATTCAATGCGGTAAGGATCGCTGATTGTACCATCCTCTTCAACGTTATCGTAAGCACCCAGTCCATTTTCCACGATGAATAAAGGAACCTGATAACGGCTGTACAGATGGTTAAGCGCAAGTCTTAAACCAATCGGATCGATCTGCCATCCCCAATCACTGACAGGAAGGTAAGGGTTCTTCACGCCGCCCATCGTATTGCCACTAACCGTTTCCAGGCCTTCGCTATCTGCACTTGCAACAAAGGAGTTGTAGTAACTGAATGATATGAAGTCAGCCGTATACTCTTTTAGCAAATCACTGTCGCCTTCAGCTTTTTCAATAGTAATTCCCTGCTCTCTAAAATATCTCTCGATGTAACCTGGGTAAGTGCCCCGCACCTGCACATCGGTAAAGAACAGGTTAAATTGGTTATTTTTATGCGCAGCCAACACATCCAGCGGATTACATGTGTGAGGATAGTGCAACAGGCTTGTCAGCATACAACCAATTTGGGCATCTGGAATAATCTCATGGCATAGCTTTACCGCATAAGCACTCGCAATGAATTGATGATGAAGCGCTTGGTATACCGCCTGCTCAACATTTTCGAACCGATCCGGAACAATGCCACCGTTAGTGAATGGATGACGAACAATACCATCAATTTCATTAAAAGTGATCCAATACTTAACTTTATCTTTATATCGGTTGAACACCGTTGTCGTGAATCGTACAAAGATATCAACCACTTCTCTGGAGGTCCATCCTCCATAATGATCGACAAGATACATCGGCATCTCATAGTGAGACAAGGTAACCAGAGGTTCAATGCCATTTTTAATCATCTCGTCTAACAGACGATCGTAGAAGAGTAGTCCTTCTTCATTGGGTTGAGTTTCATTGCCATTCGGGAAAATCCGGGTCCACGCAATGGAAGTTCGCAGCGTTTTGATCCCCATCTCACCCATTAATGCAAGATCCTCTGGATACCGATGATAGAAATCGATTCCTCTTCGTTTCGGATAATTCACGGTAGATTGATCCTCAAGCGCTGCCGCAAGCTGCTCTGAACTTACAGCGTTTTGTTTTTTATAATCACTTTTACTAATATTTTTCTTATTCATAGCCGTATCGGCGGTGGAAATTCCTTTTCCTGCCACGTTCCAGGCTCCTTCAGCCTGATTCGCTGCAATTGCTCCGCCCCATAAAAATCCTTCGGGAAATGTTCTGGTGGTTGTCATATCATAATCCTCCTGTTAATGCGCTCTGTCCATCACACGGCTAATGTGAATAATGAGATACAATCTTTCTTCGTCGGACATAAATCGTTCAAATTTCGCGCCAATATAATTGTTGATCTTGGAAACACAATTGCTTTCCTCTGGATATTTACTCGAAATTCGTTCGAGCAATTCATCATCCTTGGATTGGAGCATTGTATTCTCTAACAATCGCTGAACAAAAAACTGCAGATGAGTCAAAAAGCGTGAATAATTAATGCTTGATGTGTCCAGCTCAATTCCGTAATGAATGCGAATAATGTTAAGAATATCTTTAACGGTAGTAGTCATCATCATGACCTGACTCATGTTTTGTTCCGTTTGCTGGGCGTTGACCAGATGGAAGGCGATGTTAGCTGCCTCCTCTTCAGGCAGATCCAGTCCAAGCTTATCTTTAATAAACTTCAATGCCTGCTTCCCAATGAGGAATTCTTGCGGGTAAAACTTCTGCACTTCCCATAACATGCGATTTTGTATCGTAATATTCGATTTGAATCGTTTGGCAGCCATATGGAGGTGGTCTGTTAACGAAAAATAGAGATTTTCACTCAGATCACGCGATAATACTTGTTTCGCATAGGATATGATTTCGTCTGCCAAAATTAAATACTCTTCCGGCGTCTCTCTCATCAGTGCAGTCATATCCGAGGACATTCCTTCATTCTCAACGACATATACTTTTTCAATTTCATTTTCGTTAATGATGTCCCCGGGTCTGCTTCTGAATCCAATTCCCTTGCCCATGGCAATAACCTCTTTATTGTCATTACGCTTGGCCAAAACAATACTTGTATTGAGAACCTTAACTACTCTCATATCCATGCTCCTCTATGTTCAGGGTGAATTTACCCCATAATATTACAAAATGGTTATAAGTGGCGTCTCGGGTCCTATTTTTTCAGATTGCTCATATCCAAGGATTTCAAGATAATCACCACTATTGGTTACAATTACGGGTGTTGTTATGTCAAAGCCTGCTTTTTCAATGGCCTCCATATCGAACTCAATCAGAAGTTGACCGTGTTTCACGATATCTCCCTCCTGAACAACAACATTGAAATGCTTTCCTTTTAATTTGACGGTATCAATGCCGACGTGAATCAGAAGTTCAATGCCTTCTACTGATTTCAAACCGATCGAGTGTTTGGTGCGAAACACAGTTTGCACAGTTCCATCAAATGGAGCCATAACTTGTCCCTTAACAGGTTTAATTGCCATGCCTTTCCCCATTGCTTCTTGGGAGAACGCTTCATCGTTTACCGCTTTTAACGGAATTGCCTCTCCTTCAATCGGAGAAAAGACAACCAAACGTGATTGCAATTTCTCTTTCTTCGGAGCTGCTGGCGTTGTTTCTCCCTGAGCAGAATTTCCTGATGAAGCTTGTGCATCTGAATCTGCTCCAGGATCGTTAAAGCCGATGAAATAAACGGCAATTGGAGTAACGATGATTGAAATAGCTGCTGTAATCAGCGCGTAGGTAAAGTTATTTTCAGCCCCGATAAACATCGGCAAAGAAGCAAGACCCGGCCCTACTGCTGCATAAGCTTTCAAGTTGACGATACCGGCAAAGAGTCCCGCTGACCCTGCACCAATCATACAAGCGACCAACGTGCGTTTCAGACGTAAATGTACCCCGTACAGAGCTGGTTCGGTAATGCCGAACAATCCAGATATACCTGCTGGCAATGCAACCTGCTTCAATTTCTTGTCTTTTGCCAAGAACCAGACCGCCAGTGCTCCAGCGCCTTGTGCCATGTTAGAAGAAAGCATCGCACTATGGATCAATGTTTCATAGCCTGGTGAAACCATGGCTGCGAAAATAACGGGATAAAACACTTTGTGCATTCCGAACATGACGATAAATGGAAGGAATACGGCTAAAATCACAACGGTTAACCAACCAATTTTACCTTGAATCCAGAATAAACCGTCTGACAGACCTACACCCAGATAGTTTCCGATTGGCCCCAGAATTGTGAGAGCCAGTGGTGCCATGACAAGAAGAACAATCAAAGGTTTTAGGAAGATTTTCACTGGACCAGGGGATACCTTATCCGCAAATTTCTCAACATATGACATGAGCCATACGGTCAGAATAATGGGTAAAACGCTGGACGCATAACTGATATTAGGTACTGGAATACCAGCGATTTGTACGGGTACTTCTCCTCCAAGTAATGTGATCATTTTAGGATGCAGTAAAACCCCCGCCAGTGTGGCCGCAATATATGGATTGGTTTTGAATTTCTGTGCACTTGAGTATGCCAGCAATACAGGCAGGAAGTAAAACGCTGCATCAGCGATATTAAGCAATAAAGCGTAAATCTGACTTTCTTTAGATAGGATACCAAGCGATGTGCACAATAAAAGCAAAGCTTTAAACATACCCGCCGCTGCGATTGCTGGAATGATCGGCTGGAAAATGCCCGTGATCAATCCGGCAAAACTCTCAAACAAACCTTTAAAACTCATATCTCTTTTCTTGTTTGGCTCCGGGTTTTCATCTGTGTTTATAGTGATCATTTGTTTAAGTTCATTATATACATAGCTTACATCATTCCCGATAATAACTTGATATTGTCCGCCGCTGTATACGGCTCCCATGATGCCATCCATGGCTTTAATTTCTTCGGTTTTTGCTTGATTTGGATCTTTCAGATTCATCCTTAATCGGGTAGAGCAATGGAGAAAATCATTGATATTTTCTTGTCCGCCTACTTTGTTAAGGATAGCCTTAGCGGTTTCTTTGTAATTCATGTAAACACCTCACCCTGAAATTGTGCATAAAAAAAGGCCTAAATTAGGTGGGTATAATAAATATACAAACCACCCAATTTAAGCCTTGCCTGCCGAACAGTAACACGCCAAATTGAATCATATATGATGTTGTTTAAAGCAAATATAAACGTTTACATCGATAATGTAGCATGGATTTCGACAAAAAGCAACACTTTATACGCAAAGGATCTTATTAGCATTTATGAATTACCTTAAGATTTAATGGGCATCTTAACCAGACGATATATGTATGCGACGGGGGTGTAAATAATGCAGCACATCAATGATTGGTTAAAACACATTGCCCATGACTATATTTTGGTGATTATCGCTGCAGTTCTCTTCTTTGCAGTTAAAGCCGTTGTAGGCTGGTTCACTTACAAGCACTACGATCGAAAACTAGATGCCATTGCGGAGCAAGTCAACCGTCTCCTTGAACAGAAAAAAACAGATTAAATTGCCACAGTTAAACCTGTATTAAATCTGAGACGGAGTCGAAGATCAGAGTTAGATTTGGAGGAAAATGATATGCTGGGTAACTGGGTTTTGGGTATGCTCGTCCCCCTGCTACTGGGTGCATGGATTTTAAGGCGTCATTACTACTTGCTCGTGTTATACTTCCCACTTGGTGTGGCAATATCGGCTTGCATTAACAATGTTGGATTTAATTATTTCTGGAATATTATGCCGAATACAAACAACCAGTCATATGCTGCCCTGCCGATGGATCTTGGTATATATCCTATTACGGGGTGTATCATGATGTACATGATTCTAGTGAAAAAGGCCAGACCGTGGCCAAGCATCTTTATATCAGCACTTGTGCTGACGCTGATTGAGTGGTGTGCTAAGTTGATGGGGCATGTTGTTTATTTTAACGGATGGAATATGTTCTGGACGTACTGGTCTTATTTCCTGCCTTTTGTGCTTGCCCATGGCTACAGTAAGCTTTTAAAAATGATATTCCCAGACGATATCGTTAAACTTTTCAATCGTTAGAGTGCTGGGGTAAGGAAAGTCATCGAGGAATCCTAACGAAAAGAAGGTTAACGTTACTGGGCGTATGTGCATATCTTATTTCATCATGGGCATGGAGGGATTAGCATGTACGCAACCTATCCTTATTTTTACAGAAATCCGTTTACTCCCGTATGGGCAACATCAACAGTTGAAGCACTCGGATTAATACAATCCGCTGTTCAAGGCGAACGAAATGATGAACTGTTCTATGATGCTCTTATTCGCATGGCTCCAGACACCTACCAAGCAGCAATCATTACAAGCATTCGCGATGATGAGCGTGGGCATAATCGGATGTTCAGAGAGATGTATAAGGACCTCACAGGTCAGGAAATCACGGGTATAAGCAGTGAACCCCCCGAGAGCGTCACTTCCTATCTCGGTGGATTGCAGAAGGCATTCCAGGGTGAACTTTCCGCTGTGGAGAAGTACAGAAGAATATGGTTTGGTTTACCCTACGGCATCTACAAAGACACGGTATGGGGAATCATTCTGGACGAACAAAAACATGCGGATAAGTACAATAATTTGATTATGTACAATATGCCTAAATGATTGGTGGATTAGGTCATTTGCGTTAATGCTGGCATGTTAAAATGTGAAATAAGCTTAAGTAGGTAACAACAGCAAAAAACCAGTAAACATTATCGTTTACTGGTTTTTTGCGTTTTCTTGCCCTTTTTACATTTCGAACAATATTACATGTATTCTTTGACCGTTTCCTGCTCTGGCTCCGGCTCAACGTGAACGTGTACCGTATACACATCATGCTCTTCCAGAAGCTCGTTTTCCACATCGGTACAAATATCATGTGCTTGTTGCAGATCCAAATCTCCCCGAACCGTGATCACCACGTCAACCACGGCGTTGCTACCGTAATTACGTGCTCGAACATCTTTAACCGTCTCTACACCATCAATTCCGGCAATAGTCTCCCGGTATTCTTGAATTAACTCTACGTCAAATCCATCCGTAAGATGGTGCGTAGCTTCTCTGAAAATATCCCAGGCCGTTTTGCTGATCAGCAAACCGACGATAATCGCCGTTACAGGGTCAAGCCAAGGAAGGCCGAACTGAGAACCCACGATCCCGACGACGGCACCAATACTCACCCAAGCATCGGAGATATTATCCCGTGCGGCAGCCATAACAGCCTGGCTTTTGATACGTGTGGCCAGTCTTTTATTGTATCGATAGACCAAAACCATAACAATCGCACAGAAAATACCTGTATACGCAGCAATGAGATCAGGAGATTCGTGCTTACCTTCAAACACAGAGCCAAAGGCTTCGAACAATACTTGCAGTCCCACAGCCATCATGATGAACGAAGCGACAAGAGAAGCCACCGTTTCTGCCCGCCAGTGCCCATATGTATGATCTTTATCAGCCGGACGCTGGGCGAATCTTAAACCAATCAGTACGGCGATGGATGCGACAATATCCGTTGCATTATTCAAGCCGTCTGCTTTGAGTGCTTCAGAGCCAGCAATTGTACCAATCACCAGCTTTATTGCGGTCAAACATATATAAGCGATGATACTGATGATCGCCCCACGTTCCCCGAGTTTTAAGTTATCATATCTTACTTGATCCACATTCCGTTCCTCCTGCAGTCTTCAACTCTCTTAACACTTGTATGATGGTATCATTGAACGTTTGTGTGGGTCTAGAGAAACGTTTTGAGTGTAAGCAAACATAGTCTGAGTGCCGCAAGAGTTTAATGGGAATCCAAAAAAGTTGCGTAAGGAAAACTTGTACTCCCTCTAATTTTTATGGATAGATCTGGAGGTATATAACGCTAAAAACACTACATACGCTACAATCTCTTATCAATTCATAACGACATAAAACCTGCCCATACTTTTGGGCAGGTTCGAAAAGTAAATCTTATCAAACGGCTCTGTGAATGAAAGAAGTGAATCGATTGTACATTTAGTCCAGCAGGCTGAAGATCTGAATGCTCTCAACCTTGGAATCCTTGATATGGAACGACATGACATCTACATAGTTGGAAGGCTCGTAACGGAAGTCATCTTCCTCGTCAGGTGCCCCGTTACCTAACAGTTTCCCTTCAGGATACGCTTTTTTTAGTGTGTCCAAGCTGTCCCCTGCTTTAATATTTCGAACTGTCGTATACTTGGGATCGGTAATTTGGATATTAAAAATCGAGTCTTGTTTTCCTTCAGGTACACTGATTGTTTTAATCTCCAGACCAGGGTACGTGTATACTTTTTCCGTAAATCCGATTAAATTATCCATATTGGTTCCGTCACCTGCAGTGTACGTATGGGATTTGAAATTGTCTGGTTTGCCCAGCATCTGTTCCATCTGCTCTTCATTCGCTGTATCCGAAATCGCAATGGTATGCTCGTTATAGACAAAAGCAAGCTCCTTCAGCACCACATTGCCTTCCTTCTGCACTGAGCCTTCTTTAATGACGTCACCATCTTCTCCCTCTGATTTTTCGGAAGCAGGGGCATTTGAATTTGTTGCTCCCTCGTCTTTGTTCTGCTCCTTCGATGCACCTGGTTCAACCGAGTTCTGAGCAGACTCTGGAGACTTGGCATTGCTGGACTGACAGCCCGTCATTGCCATCGTTAGTACAATACTCAGTAGGATAAAACCTGTAGCTTTCTTTGTAAACTTCATCATAATCCCTCCATAAATGTGTGATTTGTTCTTATGAAGTCATTATAAAAAAAGCATTTGTTAGTCTCATAACAGAAATGTATCAGTCTTGTAACGGTACTTATTTGGGCTTCGATTCAGGAGCAAGCTTAGGCACGAGGTAACACAATCGTCACTGTCGTGCCTTGTCCTAACTCACTTTCTACGTCGATATATCCATTAAACCGCTCGACGATCTCTTTGCAAATGGATAAACCGAGACCAGAACCATTCGCTGTGCTTGCATTTTTCGCCCGGTAAAAGCGTTCCTGTACTCGCTCCATTTCATCACCCGCGATACCGATGCCTTGGTCACCTATCTTTACAATAACCTCGCTTGACGTATGTTCCATCTGCACTTCAATCTTCGAATGCCTGCCTGAATATTTGATAGCGTTATCCATCAAGTTGGCGATTGCATGGGATATGAGCATTGGATTGACGTTCGCGTATACTTTTGTCAGATTTTCATCTGACGGCTCTCCATCCACTTGTTTAACTGTGATGCTGATCTCTTTCTCCTTCGCCTTGGCTTCCATATTCGTGGCAACTTGCTGGATCAGCGCGTTCATTTCTGTCTTTTCGACCTCCAATTCGCTTGAACCTGTCTTGTCAAATCGGGATAACAACAACAGTTCATTGATCAAACGGGTGAGCCGATCCGATTCCTGCAGCAGATGCGCGTAGATTTTTTGCAGCTCTTCGTTCTCATTCTCCCCTTCGTACAGGTATTGAGAGAAACCACGAATCGCTGACAGAGGTGTTTTTAACTCATGAGATACGTTCGAGACAAATTGTTTCTGGTATTGAATGTAATTATGAAGCTGCTGCCCCATTTGATCTAACCCTTCCGCCAGCATGCCCAGCTCATCCTTTCGGTTCAGATGAACTCGACGAAATTCTTGTTTGGAGAAACTTTGTGTGGCATCAAGTAGCACCTTAATCGGCTTGGTTGTATTGCGTGCAATCCACAGACTGGCTAACGTAATTAGCACAATGAATCCGCCTGCACCCGCAAACAGCACATATCGGATTTGATCCATGATTGCATAAAAGTATGAAATGTCCTCTACAAATTCATACACATAAGCATTTTCATAAAATTGATTCTGAATGGGTGTCGTAAAATAAAGCAGATGATCATCCGTTACAGTGTAGGCATAGCTTCCGCTCAGAGCTTTTTCAATATTTTTCTCAAAAATGTGTGGTTTGCCATCATTAATAATGATGCCATCTACAGCCAAGCCCAATAGCTGCTTGGAGCTGTCATAGATACGCACTTCCTTGCCTGAAGCTTTCAGCTTCTCCAGTGCAAGTCTGACGATTTCCTTCGTCTGCGGCTCCCCTGATGATGATCGATGCTGTGCCAGCACCTCACGGAAGGACAACTCAGACAGGTCCGCCTTCTCCATCATTTGTTTTTCAATAGTAATGAAGCTGTAGTAATCAATGGCTTTATTGACGGCAAAGATGATGATGCCAAAGGAGAGCACAGAGAAAAATAAATAGTTCAGCAGTAGCCGGGTTGCGTACTTCAGGTCTCGCCACCTCCAAGCTGATAGCCGAAACCATAGATCGTTCGGACATATTTCGGTTCGTCCGCGTTATCCTCCAGTTTCTTCCGTAATCGCATGATGGTCATATCCACACTGCGACTATCCCCCATAAAATCATATCCCCATCCGATCTGTAAGAGCTCATCCCGAGTATAGATTTTGTCAGGCCTTTTAAGTAAAGTTTCGAGAATTTTAAACTCTTTGGCTGTTAAGGAGACGGGCACATCGTTTTTCAGCACTCTTCGGCTTTCAAGATCAAATGTCAGCTCTTCATGGATGATACGTGTCGAAGGCACTTCCTTCCCTTCATTTGTCTCCTCCTTGTTCTCGTTTCTTCTCAGAACCACCTTGATTCGAGCGAGCAATTCCCGATTGTCAAAAGGTTTGGTCATGTAATCTTCCGCGCCAAGCTCAAGCCCCAGAACCTTGTCGATAATCTCATTTTTGGCAGAGAGCATAATAACAGGAACGGCACGTTTCCCGGTAATCTCCTTACACAAGTCATATCCGGAGCAGTCTGGCAGCATCAAATCAAGTACCACCAGGTCGGGTTGAAAAGAGTCAAGCAATTGCAGTCCGGTTTTGCCATCTTCTGCGGTTTGCACATTATAGTTTTCTCTCCGTAGTACAAGCTCAATCAAATCCCGAATGGCGACTTCATCGTCAATGACAAGTATTTTCTTCAATGTCTGTACACCCCTTCTATCCTTGTTCCCCAGCTTGAATCATAAGTACCTTCATCTTAGCACAGACCATTTAAACACCTCCACCAACAGGAAGATGAGGTATATTCCTCTGAACCCAACATAACTTCTAATAAACCCGAAGAAAGGAGAACAAACCATGGATCTGCTCTGGGTACTTATTGTTGGTGGACTTATTGGCTGGTTAAGTGGCAACTTGATTGGGCGGGACGTACCGGGCGGTGTACTCGGGAACATTGTTGCGGGTTTTATCGGTTCCTGGTTAGGAACGGAATTGCTTGGACCAAGGGGACCTGTGATTGGGGGATTTCATATCATTCCGGCCATCGTTGGCTCGATCATTGCCCTGCTCATCTTTTTTGCTCTGGCACGCGGCGGAGCCTTCCGCAGACGTTAACCAAAAGAAGCGGATATCGATCCGGTTGTTCAATAGACATTTTTTATAGAGGTGTTGCAAGAGTATTAAATGCATAGAAAATCATAAAAAGACCGACAGCATTCATCGTTTGGAGATGAAAACCTCGGTCTTTTTTTTATTTTATCATGGTTTTATTGATTTCATCCATTCTTCCAATGCGTGAACAACCTGCTTAAGCTGTTCCTGTTCTGTGATCTTAGGTGCGTTGTCTCCCTTCTGCATGCCGTAGGAGCCAAATTGACCATGGTTGCCGCCTTCAATACTTACATATGTCGTGTCATTCGGAAGATTGGACTTCGCTTTTTCCCACGATTCCCAGTTCAGAACACCATCATTGCTTCCCGTAATTTGAAGCGCGGATAAGTTCGTTCCGTCCAGTCTCCCGCCATCATCTGCATAAGAAGCTAGGTAAAAGACACCTTTGATCTGAGCTGTGTGCGTCACAGCATATCTTGAAGCAAACACACCTCCTAATGAGTGCCCACCAATAACAAAACGTTCACCCGCATGTTCCGCGAGAAACGAATCTGCCCGGTTTCCACCGAACATCGCCAAGTTCAGTGGCATCTTCGTAATATATACACGATGTCCTTGCTCCGCTAGTGCTCGTGCCATAGGCGCGTAACTTGCCGGCTCCACCAAACCTCCGGGATAAAACACAACATTTGGCTGTGTGATGTCCTGCCCTTTAGGTTCAAATTGATAACCGTTCTTCACTTCACTAACAACGACCTGATCATCACTTTTCATTGCCGCTTCCGCTTGTTCCGACGGGCTGTATGTGACAGATGCAAGGTAGGCAAACACGCCTGCTACCAGGGCAATAATAACTACACTAATCCATATCGCTATTTTCTTCCATCTGCTCTTACGCACTGTTGTCTTTGCCATAACTCCGTTGCCCACCTTTAAACGTATCATTTTTAATTACAGAATTAATTATATTTACTGGTAAGTAAAATTACAAGTCTCTTTGCTTATATTTATGATTTGACATAAAATACTGTTGAAGGAGTGTGTACGAACATATGCCAGAGCAAGTACCTAAACGTTTGCGTGGGAGACCTAAGCAGACGGACAATGACATTTCCATGCAGCAAACCATTATCTATACGGCATCTTCCCTATTTAAAGAATTTGGCTACGAGATGGTGACCCTTCAGCAGATCGGCAAGAAATGCGGCGTATCCAAACCAACCATATATTATCATTTCGCGGGCAAAGCGGATCTATTCGTGGCAGCCATGACAACGATGTTGCAGAACGTTAGAAAAATTACGGCGCACATGCTGGATGAGGCTGAACATCTCCGAGACGGATTAATTCGATTAGCTGAAGCTCGTCTTGCTAATCCGCATGGTGAGATCGAAATGATGATGCGTGAAGCGGAGCCTTTTCTGGAGGAAGAACAGATTCATGCCATTCGTGAAGCAGAACATCAGATTCATGATGTGTTAGCCTCGCATTTTAGAAAAGCCATGGATGAGAAATTCTTTCGTGAAGAAGAGCCGTTATTCTTGGCAGAAGCTTTTTCGACTCTAATGTTGATGGGGAACCGAGAGCATGATCAGCAAAAATATGAGTCACATCATGTCATGGCGGAGAAAATCGTACGTGTCTTTTTAGAGGGAGTAACGAGCTCTTCATCCTCTGAGTTGATTTGATGATTAATTCTATAAATTTTCTCCTGACTATTTCAGAATTTATTCATGCCAAAAAAGCTCGGTTGTTCGTTCTAATGCGAACAACCGAGCTTTTTTGACGAGGTTAATTTTCCCCGCGTAAACCATCTGTAATCTGAATTCGTTCAAGACGTCTAAGCGGCCAGTATGAAGCTAAGAGTGTGGCTGCGATAGCACCCAAGCTGCTAGTGAGAATGCTGCTCCAAGGCATAACCCATTCGATCTGCACAGCATTCCTCATCAGATAAGATACACCGTAGCTCAAGGCTGTACCGAGAAGACTTCCGTACACAGCTGCAAATACGCCATAGAACACACCCTCAAGCAAAACCATTTTGCGAATTTCCTTTTGCGTCATACCAATCGCTTTTAATACGGCGAACTCCTTCGTTCGCAGAATAAGATTCGTACTCACCGTATTCAAAATATTCAGAAACGCAATAGCTGCAATGACACCTATGAAGCCGTACAGGAATATATTTAACGTCATCGCATCGTTGCGAGCTTGTTTCATTTCCTCTACCCGATCACGGTAACTATACCCTGCATCCTGCTGCACAAGACTTTTGAAATAACCCACAATTGCCCCCTTATCTGTCTCAGGATTGGCTTGAAGTAATATTCTGTCATAAGCATTATCACTCGTGATGTTTTCAATCACCTTTGGTGTCGTTATCATTTGAATAATAGCACTTTCGGTGTATTCACCAGAAAGAGGACCTTGATCTGCGGTTCCGACAACAGTAACCGTTTTGTAAGGCTGATTGTCATTCATTGAGCGAACTTTAATTTTATCCCCAACCTTGAAACGGGTCTGGTCAATGATCATGTTAGTTCCTTTTTCGGTGGTCATGCTGATTTTCTGGATAACAATGACACCATTTTCATCGTTCATTTGGCTTGCATCAATGCTTCCGGAGGTGAGTTTGGGACGAAGCTCCTGAAGTCCGTTTATACCGTAAGACATGAGAAAGTTGTTATCCGTCCGATATCCGTTCTCCATTTCAACACTGTACATTTCTTTCTGCTGCCGGTAGTAATTCGGATTCAATTTTTCTTTCGGAATGATCGCTTGGAGCTGATGATTGTAGAAAGAATAAGCCTGTTTAACTCCATCAAGTGTAGCCAGCTTGTTATATACCGAATTAGGGATACGTTTACTCATACCCTGATAGTCCAAAGAGTAAGAGTAATTGATACCTGATGCAGAGGTTGTACCCAGAACGTTCACCAAGCCGCTAAACACAATGTACATGACCATGCTGATAATCATTGAAAAAGCCGTAATGCGAAATCTCTTTCGGTTCCGCCGAATATTTCGGCTGGCAAATCGGCCTTCAAACCCGAGCCATTTGCTGCCTGCAAAAGACAATCGCTTGAAATCCCCCTGCTCTACCACCGTGCTGCCTGAGGTTTTCAGTGCTTCAAGTGGTGAGACGCTGGATGCCAGCTTGGCTGGACCCAGCGCTGACACATAAACAACAATCAGTCCTAAACCTGCCGCTGCAAGTAGAATAGGCACTGAAATAATCATGTGCATGTCGTTCAAGAAACCTAATGTCAGCATACTGATGTTATAAAATAACACTTTCATCAAAATGGTTCCTGTAAATAAACCGATCGGAATGGCAATCAGACTAAGCACAGTCGCTTCTTTGAATACAATTCTGCGAATCTGAGCGGGTGTTGCACCGATACAGCGCAGCATGCCAAACTGAGAGATGCGTTCAAGTACTGAAATATGAAACGTATTGTAAATTACTGCGCTTGTGCATCCCAGGATGATTAGAACAATAGCTGCAAATGCATACATTGAACTTTGGTTAACGTTGGAATAGGTGCTTTTGCCAAAGAGTTTGAGCAATTCATTGTTGTATTCAATGCGTACATTCTTTATAACATTTTCCCGGTTCAGCTCCTGAGCGGAACCTTGATCAACATTCCCCAAACCCGATGAAGACAGAATGGCTTCGCTCTTCTCCCGTATATTGTCCATCGATTTCATGGTGGCATAGATAAAAAAAGTCTGAGACGGATCGATTTTTTGATGATTATCATACGTAATCGCTGAATAGATAAAGGTAGATGACCACGTTACATTTTTGGCTGTTTTCATCACCCCGACAACGGTATATTGCTGTTTCATACGCGGTTCGAATTTCTCATCCAGGTCCCACCCATAATCACCAATGGAGTTCACACTCTTCACCTTTCCGGTGGAAGCTTCGAGCCGATCTCCCAGGTTTAGCGTAATCTTATCTCCAATTGCTGGTTTCGAAGCAAAATTATTCATGCTCCAGGATGAGAGGATGATTTCATCAGGCTTTTGCGGGAGACGTCCACTCTCCAACTGAACTTGAAGCTTGGACATGGCTTGCGCGTCGTATCCTTTCACATTCAAATAACGATACGGAGCAGCAAACGGGTTTTCCTTTTGTTCCTTTTCACTCGTTGAACTTATGATTGCATAACCAATACGATGAATGACTCCCGCACTGCCTATGGCGGCCTGATTCACGATGCGAGGTACGTCTTTGCCTGGAACTCCATTGAAGGACACCTCATAATCCCCGTAATCTTGAATGGTTTGACGTACCAGTTTGTCCTGATAACTCATCGCCAGTGTGCCGACAGCAGTAAGAAGCGTTACCGATAGAATGATGCCAACAATGGTGAGAATGGATCTTTTTTTCTGACCAAGTAAATACTTCTCTGTGAGGCCTGTGTACTTACGCATGGTGCTCGCCCCCAGATTGCTGATCGAAAAGAACCCCGTCTTTAATGTTCACAATACGATCGGCTCTCCGGGCTATATTGGAATCATGTGTGATCATAATCAAGGTTTGATTGTATTTCCGAACCGAATAGGTGAGCAGATCTACAATTTCCTTGCTGTTTTTGCTATCCAGATTCCCCGTCGGTTCGTCAGCCAGAATGATCGAAGGTTTGTTAATCAAGGCTCGTCCAATGGCTGTGCGCTGCTGCTGTCCACCCGATAGCTGGTTAGGGAGATGATGCTTTCTGTCTTTTAGACCGAGTACGTTCATTAGTTCGTCTGCATAGTCTTCATCGGCTTGACGATGGTCGAGTAGCATAGGCAGTTTAATATTTTCCTCTGCGCTTAGAACCGGAATCAGGTTATAGGCCTGGAAAATAAATCCGATTTTTCGTCTTCTGAAGATTGCTAAATCCGTCTCGCTCAGAGAATATAGATCTGTCCCATCAATATGGACTTGCCCACTGGTTGGACGATCTACACCTCCAAGCAGATGTAATAACGAGCTTTTCCCCGAACCGCTGGCACCAACAATAGCGACAAATTCACCCTGTTGCACCGTTAAATGAATATGTTTCAGTGCATCGACTTTGGCGTCGTTACTTCCGTATGTTTTACATAAATCATGCGTTTTTAAAATTTCCAAAGCATGTGCCTCCTTCATGAGCTGCGAACAATTGTAGTATTCATATGGGTTATTATAGGCTCGGAAGCTTACGTTAAAGTGAAGAGGAAGCTTACGTTATTGTAAGCTTCCTCTCAATACACTGTTTTCATGAAAGTAATTCGGAATTCCGCTCCCTTGCCAGGCTCGCTTGATACCGAGATCGTTCCACCCAAGCCTTCAATAATCGACTTGGTCAGAGACAGGCCTACCCCGGTACTGTGAGGTTTAGCATTACTTCTGCCCAGGTAAAATCGCGTGAATACATGGGGGATCTGTTCCGGCCCGATCCCTTCCCCTTCATCCCGGATGATAATTGAGTGAAACAAGCCCTCGTCCTCCATTGTAATGTACACATTGCCTGATACGGGAGAGTGCTCCAGTGCATTTTTAGTCAGATTAATAATCGCCTCGGTTAACCATTCCTCATCTGCATGCAGCAACATGCCTTCGCCGCCTTGAACGATGATAGTCTGTTTCTTCTGCTCCGCCAAGGACTGCAAGGTCTGTACAGTGGAATCAATGATGTCTTTGGGTCTAACGTTTTGCAGTTGAAAAACGATAGCTCCCGCTTCCACTCTTGCCAGCTTCAACAAGCTGATAATCAGCCATTCCATGCGTTCAATCTGCTGCCTGCTTCGTTCAAGAAAATTGCTTCGGACATCTTCTTTCATATGTGGGTCATGCAGCATATTTTCATTGAACACGAGCAGAGATGCGAGCGGTGTTTTGAGTTGATGTGATATATCGGTAAGCAGATGGCTTAAAAATGTTTTCTCCTGCTTCAGCTGATCTACACTATGACTTAGTCTGCCTGCCATCATGTTAAAGCTATGGCCAAGGGCACTGAAGTCTCCCTCAGCATTCTCAGGCAATGAAGTATCGAATTGACCTTCCACCACCTGTTCCGCTGCATGTGTAACGCGGCGAATTCTGGAAAACAACTTGCGGTACTCCCAATATAAGAGCAACAACACCGGGATACCGCACAGGAAAAAGATCAACGCTGTATTCACGGGTAATGCTGTCCCTGACAGGGCAGATTGATCCTGAATATTCATTTGCTCTGTATACCCGTATCGAGACAATATCTGTTTACCTAGCGTAAGATCCTGTTGGTCTGTACCTTGAGTGATCGTATGAATGAGCTGATCTTCGAGCTGCGGCTGCTTACTTAACACTTGTCCAACAAAGGCCGCATGCTGGTTCACAACCGTTTCATTAACGCTTTGTATCTGAAGGTTCATCACAACGTAAATGATTGCAGTCAAACCTAATTGAACAAGGATGAACTTGGTGAACACAGATTTCCACTCCGGATTACGGATGACTTCAACCATCAGCGGTATGCTCCTGTCGTTTCAGCGTTCCATTTGTACCCAACCCCACGAATTGTAACAATGTACTGAGGCGCGGCTGGCGTTTCCTCCACTTTTTCCCTTAACCTGCGTATATGTACGGACAGTGTATTATCATCAATGAATTCACCAGAGACATCCCATAACCTCTCAAGGATCGATGTTCTGCTACATATTTGTTTGGGATGGGACATTAACATAAGAAGCAGCCGAAGCTCCAGTGTTGTCAGAGGAACTTCCTTTTTGTTTTTGAAAACAATACCTTCCAGCACTCGAACTTCAAACTCTTCGGATTTCCAAATGTTCGAATGCTGTTCAGGACGGGAATGACGCCGTAAAACAGCCTTGATTCTGGAAAGCAGCTCCTTGGTACGAATCGGCTTGGTCATATAATCGTCAGCACCCAGATCTAGTCCCGCGACCACATTCATCTCTTCATCCAGCGCGGTGAGAAAAATGATCGGCACCTGAGAGTCCACACGAATTTCCTTGCATAATTCATATCCCGTTCCGTCAGGCAAATTAATATCGAGCAAAATGAGTTCTATTTCGGTCTGCGCAAGAGCATCGCGAGCTTCCTTCAAGGTTCCCGCATGAGTGACCTCATAACCTTCATTGGTTAACGTATATTCTATTCCAAACACAAAATTCTCATCATCTTCAACAAGCAAAACGTGATTCATTACTGCACCCCTATTCTAGCGTTACCTCATAAACCCAAGTGTATGTGCCTCATCATTCTACTAAATGTAACATTTGAAATACAAGCGGGGGCTCGTTTGCCGTTTGTTGTATGAAATATTTTGTGCTGGCGGGAAAAGCAAAAAAGACAACCGATATATGTATCGGTTGCCTGTGACGAAAAATGATGAAACGGTCAAGCCGTGCCAAAAGTGCAGGATTCCTTTTGTATTCTCTCCCGAGAATTATTTTAATTCATCAGCTTCTCCGGATTCTTTACCTTAATGGAAACGACCTCACCACAGTCCTGACAGATCGTATATACACGTTCAGAACCAAGCGACATCTTTTTATCCAAAGGCCGCAAATGAATAAAGTCCGTTGCCTCCACAAAAGATGTACCTCCGCAATCGTTACAAATCTTAGATGATGTTGTCATATCAAATATTCCCCTTTCTACTTATGTAATTTCAATCCATCATTTCAATGCATACTTACCCTTTCTTACATACACTAATTACCATTGGGCTTGAAGGTTGAAACGGCGTTTGATCCCAGTTCGCATATTGTCTCTCTACGGTAAACCCTTGCTTTTCCAGCAACTGTTGCAGTGTCTGCACATCTGTAAATCGGCAAGCAATGCGTGACGTCGTTTGACGATGTCCCCAGTCCCGAATGGTTACCCAGTGCATGATCTGGTTCGCAGCATCATACGTCTGGGTGCCAGATACCTTGACGGTCACACCATCAACATCAACAAATGTGCCCCAGCTCTCTTCCTCTTCATCGGATAAATCATTACCGTCTGGATTTCGCATTTCAAATGCAAATATACCGCCGGGCTCCAAATGTTTATACGCCGTTTGCAGCAATGCGTGCTGATCCTCATCGCTCAGAAAAGCCTGAAATGCATTTCCCGTTAGATAGATCATGGAATACCGCTGATCCGTCTCAAACGTACGAGCATCTGCTTCGATAAAAGCAACCGGTAAATCCTTCGCTTTGACCCTTGCATACGCGAGCATAGGCTCTACGATATCTACACCGCTAATTTGAATTCCTCTTTCGGCTAAATAGAGAGCGGCTAGTCCTGTACCACAAGCCAATTCCAGCACATGCCCTGGATGTTTCCTCGCCAGTTCGAGAAAAAATTCGTATTTGTCCGTCTCACCGCCAAATTCCAGATCATAGTTCATTGGATCAAGGTACTCTTCCTGATTGTTGTGATCAATCAATATGTCTCACCCTTTTCCATCAAAAATGTATTTACAACAGGAATTATAACACACTATAATGGTTTACATTGAGTAAAGGTTAACAAAGTGTTAACCATAAAATGTGTAAATGATGGAGAAGGAGAAATTTAAACGTATGAGTTCGATGACACAATCCACCCGCTTTCCGATGTTTATTCTGATGTTAAATCTATTTATTGCTTTGTTAGGACAAGGGATGTTGATTCCGATTTTACCCGAGTATCTCAAGCTGTTCCATGCAGGAGGCACCGTTGCTGGTTTTCTGGTCGCGGCCTTTGGCGCAGCCCAATTTCTGTTTTCGCCGCTCGGAGGACAATGGGCTGACCGCTTTGGACGTAAAAAGCTGATTATGGCAGGCATGTTTCTTGTTGTCGTGTCAGACCTTATCTTTGCGGTGTCCACCTCTTTGCCTCTGCTCTATATCGCTCGTTTCATCGGGGGAATCAGTCTAGGTCTGATGGTTCCAGCCAATCTGGCTTACGTTGCTGATATTACAACTCTGGAGACCCGTGCCAAGGGAATGGGTTATTTCGGTGCATCGATGAACCTGGGTATGGTTCTTGGGCCAGGTCTGGGCGGTTTTATTGCCGAGATGGGTGTGCGTATGCCGTATTTCGTCGCTTCCGGTTTGGGTTTGGTTGCGGCACTACTTACCCTTCTTTTGCCCGAGACTCTTCCGCCTGAAAAAAGAACAATTTCAACGTCGAAGAAAAAAGGATTCGCCATGGGCGAGCAGATCTGGAGTTCGTTCAAGGTTCCTTATTTCGGATACTTGTTGATTATTCTGGTGATGACCTTTGGTTTGATGAGTTATGAGACGGTCTTCTCGCTGTTTGCTGAATATAAATACGGTTTTAATGCTTCAACCATCTCGATTATCATTACCATGGGAGCGATTATAGGCATCGTGATCCAAATCTGGCTACTGGACTTTTTTGTGAAACGCTTGGGCGAAATCAAACTCATCCGTCTGTCCTTAATCATGACCCCGATTGCCCTTTTGCTCATGTTAATTAAAGTTAATTTGGCATTTCTATTATTTGCGTCAGCACTGTACTTTGCTTTTAATGCATTTCTGCGCCCAACTGTCAGCTCGCTAATTTCGCAAAACGCTGGAGATCGGCAAGGTTATGCCTCTGGTCTGAATACGACCTATTCCAGTCTGGGAACCGTCTTCGGCCCTCTCGTTGCCGGTCTGCTGTTTGACAAAAACGTGAACTTCCCGTATATTTTTGGTGCCTTTATGTTACTGGCGGCGTTATCACTTACGATGAGCGCGCAACGTTCAAAGAGAGGAAACCGATATGCAAGCGAATGAGAATTGGCATCAGCAGTTAAAAAATCAGAATCGGGATGAACTGATCGAAGCGGGTAAGCAGCTTTTTCTAAAACACGGTCTGCTTCAAGTGAAAATCAAAGACATCTGCGCCGAGGCGAATCTTAGCCGGGTGACCTTTTATAAACATTTTCAATCGATCGATGAACTGTTGCTCACTATTCAGATGCAATTGGTTGAAACGATGACGGATCATGTGAGACTAGCTGCAAAGCAGAGTGGTAGTGGCCGTGAACAACTAGCTACAATGCTGAACGCATGGGTTTCTTTTGCTAAGATGAATCCTGACCATATTCGTTTTATTCAACTATTCGATATCAATTATGAGGTGGTTCATTTTCAGCAAGAACTGAAAGATACTTATGAACGGTTTATCCAAAACGGTAAAGAGAACCACTTCCTGCTTGAAGCGTTGGTTTCAGGAGTTGCCGACGGCAGCATCCGCAATGCTACCCCTCCGCTTAAGTTGGCGCAGTTCATATTTACAGTGATGATGGGAATGCTGCAGAAGATGTTTACACATCGATCTCATGAACTGCATCAACTGGATGATCAGATGACGAAGCAATTGGTTGATATGCTGCTACATTATGTAGGCAATGAGGACAAAGGATAGATGGATTTCGTTGAGCAAAATTAGACAGAATGAGCAATGATGCCTGAACTAGAGTTTGCAAAATAAAAGAAGCCTTTCTTCTCATGTTTACTTTTTGTACTCATGAGGAAGGAAAGGCTTTTTTATTTGTGTTTTGTGTTATGAATTTGTGATTACATCAAGCTTCAGACTTTAGAACTGTGACACGTTCAAAAGATGTTCAAAGGTTTGGATATTGGTTGCAAATTCAGGTACATTGCGTGCTTCTTCTGCGGCTTCGACCAGTTGAACGACCATATTATTATACGGTGTTGCAATCCCCGTACCTTTTGCCTTGCTCGAAACTACGCCGTTAATATATTGAATCTCCGTTTTACGTTGTTTTTCCAGATCCTGCAACATGCTTGCTTTAAGCAGTCTCGAAGGCTCCATCACATGGCGAAGTGTTTGAATGCGTACAGGGATATCCTTTTCGCTCTGCAGCTCCAGTGAAGCCATATCAAATCCGTTCATGGTGACAAAAGAAACACCATTTGCATGTCCGACCTTGATCGTTTCGTCAATGATATGAACAGCACTACGAATGCCTGCCTCATGATCCAGAATATCTGCGTACGTCCCATTCAGTGCAGCGGACAAGCCGCTAAAAGCATTGTTGATCAGCAGTTTTGACCATTTGGTTCCTACCAGATTATCCGAAATATGTGTACCGCCAACAAGATCCAGCACTTCTTTTACACGCTGAATTCGCTCGGTCGTATCTCCGTTTAATTCTCCGATCTGGAATGCGTACTGCTTGAATTGTGGATGCGCCGTGGTCAGACTGGATACGCCAGGTTCCATGAATGTAGCGCCAAACTCAACCGAACCCGCGATGACCCGTTTCGCTCCAACAATGGATGCTACGCTATCTTCAGGAATCCCGTTCTGGAGAGAGCATACGACGCTATCCTCATGCAGATATGGAAGCAATTCTTTAAGCACCGACTCATTGAACAGCTGTTTCGTTAACAACAGCACAAGATCATATTGCCCTGACTTTTGTTCAGGGGTGATGGCTTTAACTTTGGCCTGAAACTCGGTCGTTCCGGTTACTTTCGCTCCTGTCTGATTAAGTGCATCGACATGTTCCTGATATGCATCAATCAACTCCACATCCATCCCGCCATCTGCCAAATAAGCACCAACGATGGTTCCTAGTGAACCTGCACCTACAATTGCAATTCTCATATGTGTTGCCTCCTTATTTTTCTTCCAGATAGTTATATACAGGTTGTGCTGCATTCAAAGTTAAGTTCGTCAGGATGTGGGAAGCGGACACCACTTCAAGCACTGGTAAATCTGCCAGAGGCGCAAGTGCGTGCTCGAACAGCTGTAGCCGAGCCGGGCCTGTCCAGGCTTCCTTTACCTCGATATCAGTAATTTGCGTACGGATCAGATCACAGATGCGAAGATTACCTGTATAATCCGTGGCGATTTTGATCATAAAGTTGGGACGGCAGATTTCTTTTTTGGCAAGCTCTTTGTCCATCTCCACATGTTTGAACCCCATCGTTGCTGTGGCTACGCGCAGTGATCCATAGTCCAGCGTGCCCACGAGTGTATCAGAGTCCGTATACAGCTTGGGAGCGCCGAGTTTTTTCGGATAAGCAGTTAACTCTCTTCCGCTTGCGATTGCAGGAAAGTTGTCCACATACATTGAATGCACATAATCGCCCTCTTCGCCATTGAACTGAACCGGGATCACTTGTCCTGCCTCGGTATATGCACCTAGTCCAGAAACGTCCGGCATCCACATCACTTCAAATTTCACCAGCGGTTCGGTGATTTGCAATGGCTCGGGAACAGCTGCGCGTAAGGCTTGCTCATCCGTCCGATAAATGATGTTCAGATATTCACGGTTAACGAATTTATAAGGTGGCATTGGGTATGCCGGGGCTGTTAAAGGTGTATTCAGATTTTTGGCAATATTGTGCACATCGATTTTCATAAACAGACACCTGCCTTTAGATCAAGTTATTGGTTGATTGTTTTACTTGTTTATTGGCTTATAAAAAAAAGTCTACATTATTTTTCAAATTTAATATAATACATAATAAGTACTATATATATTTATTGAAATAAATAAGGAGTGCAAACCAATGGAGCTTCTCCAGCTGAAATATTTTCAAACCGTCGCCTATACGGAACATATCTCCAAAGCCGCTGCTCAGTTAAATATCGCTCAGCCTTCGTTAAGCCTTACGATCAAACGGCTGGAGGACGAAATGGGTACCCCCCTCTTTCACCGAAAAGGAAGAAATATTGAATTGAATGCGGCGGGAAAAATTTTGCTGAAGCATGTCAATCGGATTTTTGTTGAACTTGAAAATGCGCGGCTGGCAATCAAGGAAAAAGAGGATGAGCTTTCTTCGCTGATCCGTATTGCGATCTCGAATTCGAGGTTTCTTTCGGGGCTGATCAGTGAATATATCGAAGTGTGTCCAAGCGCTCAGCTCCATCAAGGGATTGCAAGTCGAAGTGACATTGTGACACAGCTGAAAAAAGGAGAGATTGATCTGGGCATCACGGGTCACCCCATTCTGGATGAGGAGATTGAAAGCGTCGTGCTGGTTGATGAGCATATTGTGCTTGTCCTGCCTTCCACCCACCCATATAGCGATCAGCAAAAAATCTCATTACATGCCGTTGCCAACGAACCTTTTCTGTCGCTCGCCAATAATGATGAATACCGCCGATTTACCACGATGTTATGTGAGAAAGCGGGGTTTGTTCCGCATCTGGCTTTTGAGGTTGATTCACATACGTTGGTCGAGATCATCCAATTGGATCGGGGTGTGGCTTTGCTGCCGATCTCCGTCTGCCGTAATCTTGGACTGCACTACGTTTCCATAACTGATGATGCCGCAGTCTATCCCATCAGCCTGTCATGGGTCAAACATCGAAACTTGTCACCGTTCTTAGAGCAGTTTCGTGACTTTATTACCTCGTATTATGTATCCAATGCTTCGATGTTTAAGGTGTAGAGCGCTTGGGGTTTGGCTCAAAAAAGAACAAAAAAAGTCGCTATTATAGCGACTTTCGTGGATATATATACACTTTTCACTATGACATTATCGCTCAATATCGTTCCTTCTACTTCTAGTATAACGGTTTTATAAAAGATATAATAGACTGTTTTTTCACCAGTGCCTCCACTATACTGCTAAATACAAATCCAATAAAGTTGAGGTGTGTCCGTATGGATGACAAGAAAATGGTTTTAGATCCAGGTCCTTTTTTTCATGGTACAAAAGCAGAATTAAACATTGGCGATTTGTTAGAGCCACAATTTTTATCCAATTATCAAGACAAAAAGTCGAATCACATCTACTTCACTGGAACATTAAATGCTGCCAAATGGGGGGCTGAACTAGCCAGATCGAGTGCAAAGGAAAGAATCTACATTGTCGAGCCCTTAGGCGATTTCGAAAATGACCCCAACGTAACGGATAAAAGGTTCCCTGGAAACCCGACTCGCTCCTACCGATCCAAATCACCTTTAAAAATAGTAGCCGAATTAGCTTCATGGGAAAGACACTCCGACGAAGAAATTGATCATATGGTGGCCTCTTTGAAAAAGCTGAGTGAAGAAGGTAAAAATGTAATATATGATTAATCACACTAATTAATGATTGACATTCACTTTTACAACGGCATTCACTCGATTAAGAACGATCAATGCGATGATTGCGATCGCAATTCCGCCAGCACCAATCCAGGTTATCGATGAGAGAGTGAATGTTTCAATCGCGATTCCACCCATACCAGCTCCGGCTGCCATAGCAAGCTGCATCATGGATTGATTAAGACTTAGCATCACTCCTGAAGCTTCCGGTTCAATGGTCGTTAAATGATATTGTTGCGTTGGACCGGAGGACCAGGCGGAAAAGGACCACAACAAAAGTACGATTATTACGCCCACTAATGTATGGGTTACAACGGACAACAGGATCAGCATGATAATATGCAGTGTAAATCCACCGAATAATGTTCGATTAACTCCCCACCGATCCGCACTGAGGCCGCCAAGTTTGGAACCAATCATGCTTGCTATACCAAATACAAGCAAAGCTCCGCTGAGAAATTGTTCATTTAATGCTGATACTTGCAGTAAATAAGGTGAAAGATAAGTATAAGCGATAGAGTAACCACCCAGCCAAAAGAAAGTGATCGCCAAGCCTAACGCGACCTTAGGTTTTTTCAATAGACTTAGCTGCTGCTTGAGCGGCACAGGCACGTCCCCTTCAATACGTGGAATTACGAGATAAAGAATGATTATAGCCAAAATTCCTAAAATCGCAATTCCTCCAAAAATCGATTTCCAACCCAGAGTATCGGCTGTGACTCTCCCGAGCGGAACACCAATGATTAATGACGCTGTGAAACCCATGACCACTGTAGCAATAGCACTTGCTTGTTTACCTGAGGGTGCAATTTTAGCGGCAATGTTCAAAGCAGTGACCACGACAACTCCTGCTCCAATCGCCATCAGGATACGAGCAACGACAAAGAGTCCATATCCTGGCAGGACAAATGCAAGGATATTGGAAGCAACAAATATGCCCATACTGATAACGATTAACTTTCTTCTGTCCATACTCGCGGTGAGCGCCATTAAAATAGGTGTACACAGAGCGTAGAGCAAAGAAAAAATGGTGATTAGCTGACCTGCTGCAGCCAGTGAGACATCCAAAGAGGCGGCTACCTTATCTAAAATACCCGATAAAGCATACTCGGAAGTCCCGACCAAAAAACTAACGATTGCCAAAATGTAAACTTTCGAACTTGACGACCTCAATTGAACACCACTCCTTGATAAATTAATAAAATGATATATCTGAAATTGTAGATATACATAATCACAGAATGACATATTAAGAATTGTCGATATAATGGGCTGAAAAAAAACTGAATTCTTGGTAAGAACTCAGCTGCAACTTACATATCACTCATCATATAACGAGTAAATTCAGCTATCGCTTCCTCGTCTCTCTGATAATACGTAAATTTGCCTATCCGTTTTGTTGTGATCAGCCCTGCCCGCTGCAATATCGTAAGATACTGGGAAGCCGTTGACTGTGTCATGTTAAGCTTGTCGGTTATTTGACTTACACACACCCCTATTTCGTTCATATCCACTCCTTCATGGGGTTTGAAATGCTCGTAAGGTTCTTTGAGCCATTGTAAGATCTGAAACCTGGATTCATTCGAGACAGCTTTTAAAATGTCAATTGGATTCATAATCATTATTATATCGATCTTTTGCGATATGTCAATTTAAAATGGTTTATTGATTTTTTTTCTTAGACTTCAAGACTTATCTGGATACTGACTTGATCATCAGAATACAGATTCCTCCAAAGATAGACAGAACAAATGACAGCATAAAGATGGACGAGAATCCGATCTGTGAGATCAAAAAAGCTGCGATTACTGGCGCAATGGCCTGTGTCAACGTATTACCTAGATTATAGATACCCAGAAATAAACCAACACGGTTTTTGTCAGGAATAACGTTGAGGTTCAACAAATTGTCCAGGGAGTTCCATATTCCCATTCCTAAGCCAGCTAAAAAGGCATAGATAATTATTCCTGTATCATTTTGCAAAAAGTACAAACTCAGTGCACCAACACCCAAAGATATGGTAGACAGCCCGACAGGATACTTTAATACATTAAACTTGTCCGATAGCGGTCCTGCAATAAATCCCATCAGTATTCCGAAAATCAACATAATAATATTGATCAACTGTATGGACTGCTGTGTGGATGTGTTATCCTTCTGAAGAAAGTCTGTCATGATAAAGAGAAGATACCCTGTAATGGCAAAGTTTCCGATCCCTTGGGATAACTTACCGATGAGAGCCAAGTAATAGTCTCGGCCAACAGACCATTTTGGAAAAACGGCCATCGCCTCTTTCAGGGACAGTTTCTGGCGAGTCGATGAATCCTCTCTGTCCGTTGTTTCATGCAGATTGGATGGCTCACGGGCAATTAATGCTGCAATAAGTGTACCCACAAATGTGATGATACCAAAAATGATAAAGCCCAATCTGAATTGACCCAAAAAGAAAGCGGCCAGAATGGTGAATCCGTTATTGCCCAGAGCCATACCCAGGCCACCGTAGGCTGATGACGCAGAGCCTTTTCCACCTTCTGGAGCCAGATCAATCCAGGCAACCATCGGTGCTACAATGAAGTTTAATGCCACTTGGCCAATCATCCAGCTAAGGAGTAACATCGGCACGTTCGGACTCATGGAGGCAAAGATCATGGCTAACATAAATACAAACGATCCAGCAACGAGCCAAGGGGTTCTCTTTCCAAAACGCGATCTTGTACGATCTGACAAATAACCGGCTGCCATGTTGGATACAGCGGCTACAATCATGCCGAGCGCTGAGAAAAGGGCTAAAATATTAATTTTATTCGCCGCATCCAGATGCTGGATCAGAGCCGGCAAAAATAAACTAGACATCGCAATGTATGGTCCCAGCCAAGTGGCTGGTCCAATGATTAAACCTGGAATCAAACGTTTTAGCGGGATTGTTCGGGTATTCATGTCCTACTTCCTCTCTAGATGCTATTCATTTTTAACGCAATAATATTTAAAATCTGCAAATGAATCATGCTGGTGGGCATCCACAGAGCCAATAAAATTAAATAATCCTGTAAAGCCACCAATTTCACCCGGCTCACCATTAACGCCTTCATCCGACAAATACGATACATCGATTGCCTTCAGCAGTACTTGCCACTCCATCTGCTCTTCAAAACGATATGAAATGTCTGCAAAACCTTCATTGTAAACCAGTTTAAGATCTGCCTGTTGTTCAGGCACAGGCACCTGATGATGGACATACTCCATACGCTCCCCAAGTTTAGCCTGAAGTACCGTGAGGATCATTCTCTCAGCCCTTTCGGAATATGTCAGATGCACGTATAACCAGTTATTTGAATCATAATAAAGTCCCATGCCAGCCGTTTCGGAATAGTGATCTGCATGAAACTGCACATGCGTCTTCAACTCATACTTGAAAGATGTAGCTCGTGTCGCCATTATGGATGGATTGACTTGTGAAAACAAGGAATTTTGTCCGTGTATCCGCAAATAACCTGGACGTTCCGTTGTATTCACCCATTCCTCTTGCTGCTCACGATAAGGTGTCATAAAATGTAGTCTTGGCTTTTGCTGATCAAAGTCGTCGAACACATCATGAGACACCGAGCCTGCACCCAATAAACCTGCCATGCCTTCGGTTTCCATTTTCGCCACATTGGAGCCGTCTTTCATCTGCAGCCATCCATCCTCTGTCCACTGCATCTTCTGAATGGAAGTCTCTCGCCCTAGCGGATTGAGAAGTTTATCCCCCAATGGGCGCGACATTAAATGTGCGATATACCACTCGCCGGTATGCGTTTCCACTAATGATCCGTGACCTGCTTTTTGCATGATAGAGTTCGGATTATACATCTCAAAATGTCCTGCATCCGGATCACCGAGTGAAAATAAATGCTGCGGTGAAGAAGTAATGATTGGCTCTCCAGATGGATGCGGCTCGTAAGGACCAAAGACATGTTTCGAGCGTCCAATCTCGACACCATGCGCATAACCTGTTCCACCAGCTGCCAAAAGCAAGTAATAGTATCCATTGCGTTTGTATAGTTGTGGTGCTTCTGCACACCCTCGTGTCGTGAAACCTTTCGTTACCCGGTGCCATGCACCGATGATTTTTCCAGTATCCATATCCAACTCGGCAATGACAATATGCCCCGGAGCCTGGTACCCCGTGCGAGTCTCCCATTCCAGAATGGCAACATAATGTTTACCGTCATCATCGTGATATAGAGCAGGATCAAATCCAATGGAAGTGAGATAAACCGGTTCTGACCAAGGACCTCTAATATCTTCTGCCCACATGATATAAGAGTCAGCGTTAAATTCTCGCCCAGCCATATTGACCATATGGGAAAAGGTTAACCAATATTTTTGACTGGCAGCATCGTAAGACAGATGCGGAGCCCAGATACCAGCCGGTGTATTGGTTCCGCGCAGATTGATCTCACCTTTGTTCAAAGCTGATCCGATTTGCTCCCAATTCGCCAGATCACGGGACTGAAACAGTTGAATTCCAGGATTCCAATGAAAAGTAGAGGTTGCGATATAATACATTTCATCCACACGAATAATGGATGGATCAGGAGCCATGCCCGGTATGACTGGATTGATAATACGGTTCATATTCATTCTCCTTTCAGATGTAAAATTGTGATTATTCTTAGTAAGCTTGCTCTAACTGGAGCGATTACAAAGAAGCGCTTTCTTTTTCCTGGCATGTGAGTTTACCCATTTCTCTGCTTGAAGTCTCAAAATATATGTTCATTGATCACGATCACGGCTTTGGCTATAATAACAGAGGCATTCGTTCAATAAAGAGCAATCCCTGTCAGGAAAGCGGTTTCTCATCACTTGATACATAGTATAAGCTCAATAAATCGATCAATTCGATGGTGTCAGTACAGATTAATTTACCCTTATCAAAGGTGGATTCAATTAAATGGAAATGAATAATCAGGATTATATGGTGGGTGACAGAACAGACCTTCTTCCACGGATTGATTGGAATATACGTTTTTTCGGTGCTCACAAACAGACGGTTCGTTCCGGATGGGCTACGACAAAAGAATTTCACCATGCTTTTGAAATTTTAATTGTGCTGGATGGAGTGCAGGAAACAAAACTGGAGAGCGAGTCTTATGAGGTACATTGTGAGGATATTCTTCTCATCCCTCCTGGCTTTGAACACACAAACACGAACTTTTCAGCTTCGTCAATGACCTATTTCTGTGCACATTTCGATGTAGATGAGCCTGCGTTGCGTATGAAAATCATGAAGAATTGTGACTGGGTGTATACCCCTTCCAATCCGTCTTATAGCCGGCTAAGAGCTTGTATTCAGCAATGGATTGATCTTTTTGACGATCCGGATATGACGGTATCCAAAGCTAAATTGAGAGCACAAATCGTTCTGTTTGAATTGTTGGGGATCTTAATCGACTTACAACCTGTGAACACAGAAACGCATGCGAATCAGTCGATGACCACGGCCAAACATGCCCGTGAAATTGCTGAGGCCATCAAAAGTCATTTCAGACAACAAGTGCGCGAAAAAAACGGTGACGCAGACGAGGATGATACGGTTCATATTCAACCGATCATCGCATCGTTAGGAATCAGTCCTAACTATGGATTGGAGATATTTCAAAAAATCTACCATATGTCTCCGCGAAAGTATCTGTCCGATCTGAAGCTGCAAGAAGCCAAGATGCTGCTGCAACAGCCTGAGATATCCTTGACTGAGATAGCCCTGCGTTTGGGGTACAAAAATCTGTCCCATTTCAGCAGGCAGTTTAAAAAATGGACGCAGCTCAGCCCCACGGAATTCCGTAAATTAAAATCCAAAGCGTAATAAACTTGCTTTCTTAAATTGGTGTATCTATGATTACGGCTTCATACTCAGATAACAAAAAAGGAGCGGCCTGTATAGGCCCTCCTTCTTCTGCGTTGCATGACGATATACTAATCAATTCGTATCTATTCGTTTAGTAGGTTAAGGAGTATAAATTCCAAATTTCGAACGTTTAAAGAATCTCTCCATTAGACTCAATCACTTGTTTGTACCAGTAGAATGAATCTTTACGGGTTCTATCCAGGGAACCATGACCTGCGTTGTCTTGATCAACATAGATAAAACCATAACGTTTACCCATCTCGGACGTGGAACAGCTGATGATATCAATCGGTCCCCAGCTGGTGAATCCCATCAGTTCTACACCGTCAGCTACGGCCTCTTTCATCTGCTCGATGTGGCTTCGCAGGTAATCAATACGATAAGGATCATGTACAGATCCGTCCTCTTCGAGCGTGTCCGTAGCGCCGAGTCCGTTCTCTACGATAAAGAGCGGCATACGATAGCGATCATACAACCGGTTCAGCGCGATGCGAAGACCGATTGGATCGATTGGCCATCCCCACTCGGTGGCTTTCAGATGCGGGTTTTTGATCTGACTTACCAGCATACCGGAGTTGCTGTTGTCGTTCGGATCGTATTTTCCGATATACGTCATGTAATAACTGAAAGCAATAAAGTCCACCGTATTGTCGCGGATAATCGCATCATCCTCAGGCTCTTTCACCAGTTCAATGCCTTGTTCTTCAAAGTATCTCTGCATGTAGGACGGGTACTCTCCACGCGCCTGTACTTCCGGATAGAACAGGTTCATCTGATCCTCTTTCATGGTTTGCAGCACATCTTCCGGCTTGCTGGATGCAGCGTAGGTTTCCAATCGGCAGATCATGCAGCCGATTTGGGCATTTGGCATTTTCTCTTTACCACTTTTTACGGCCAGCGCACTTGCTACAAACTGATGGTGGGTTGCTTGATAGGCTACCTGTTCCGCTGTGCCTTTGATTTTATCTTCCAAAATACCGCCGCCTGTATACAAGCTGGTCAGCATCATATTCATCTCATTGAATGTGATCCAGTATTTCACTTTATCTTTGTAACGGTCAAACAATGTGTTGGCAAATTTCAAGTAGAGATCAATCATCTCGCGGCTTTCCCAGCCGTTGTATTTGCGGGTTAACTCAATCGGCATCTCGTAATGAGAGATCGTTACAAGCGGCTCAATGCCGTATTTCAACAATTCGTCGAACAC
Organism: Paenibacillus amylolyticus; assembly: GCF_003719335.1. GTDB lineage: Bacteria > Bacillota > Bacilli > Paenibacillales > Paenibacillaceae > Paenibacillus > Paenibacillus amylolyticus_D. Next base: position 30,123 of record NZ_RIAS01000017.1, on the reverse strand, counting down.
TTTATCATAGAAAGCAAGTCCTGCTTCGTTAGGAACGGCTTCTTCTCCTGTCGGGAAGATTCGTGGCCAAGCGATGGAAAGGCGGAATACTTTGAAGCCCATCTCTGCAAACAAGGCGATATCTTCTTTGTATCGGTGGTAGAAATCTACGCCGTTGCGTTTCGGGAAATACACATCGGTGTTGCCGCTCAAATATTGTTCCAGTTCAACGGAGTTTACGTCAAAGGTAAAATCTTTACCATTTCGCTCTTCATGGGGAACATAAGGTGCCATGTCAGATGTGGAAAGTCCTTTGCCGTCAGCGTCAAATGCGCCCTCCAGCTGATTGGCAGCGGTAGCTCCGCCCCATAGGAATCCTTTAGGGAATGTGTGTTTTGTTGTTTGTGTCATGATGGTTTCTCTCCTTTTTTGTGTAAATATAACGTTAAATTTTAAAACTCGGTTAAAATAGAAAGCCTTCATTCGTTTTGTAATAAGCTTTTAACGAACGGTGAGCAGCAGCAATTCATTCATTGGAATCACCCCCTTCACCTGAACCGGTACTACATCAAGATAATCTGGCGTGTTAGCTACAATGACAGGAGTTATTAGATTAATACCGGCAGCTTGAATGCTCTCGATATCAAACTCCAGCAGTAAATCTCCCTTGTTCACTCGTTGTCCGATAACAACCTTCTCTTCAAAATACTTTCCTTTCAGGGACACCGTGTTAAGTCCAACATGAATGAGAATGTCGATTCCGCTGAAGGAAGTCAGCATGATGGCATGTTTGCTTTTCGCGATCATTGTGACCGTTCCGTCAAAAGGTGCCGTTACACGGCCTTCTTGTGGATGAATTGCAATTCCTTTTCCCGTCATTTCCTCTGCAAACGTAGGATCAGGCAATTCTTTGAGTAAAACCAGTTCACCAGTAAGCGGGCTGAATATTTCACCTTTCTTTTCCTCAATCGAACGAACGGTTACAGACGGTGTAGATACTTGATTAGACCGATTTGTTGACTCTGTTGGTTTTGCTTCTGTTAACTCGGTTTCACTTCCTCCCCCGGAGGAACTTACCCCAGCAGTTTGCTGCGTAGTTGGTTCATCCCACTTGAGCAACAAGGTCACTGTGAAGGAAACAACGAAGCTGATGCCCACACCGATGAGCGCGTACCAGAAGTTTGCCATGCCACCATCTGGCCCAATGTATAAAGGGAGTGACAAGAGACCTGGCACTGCAAAACCGAAACATTTCAGCCCTACCGCTGTAATAAATCCACCGCCGGCTGCTCCACCGATGATCGAAGCATAGAACGGCTTTTTCAGCTTCAACGTCACACCATAGATTGCAGGTTCTGTGATGCCCAGAAAAGCAGATATGCCGCTGGATAAAGCAATAGATCTCATCGATTTGTTTTTGGTCTTGAGGAATACCGCCATTACGGCACCAGCTTGACTCATATTGGCTACAAGGTTAAGCGGCAGTAACAGCACGTCGTAACCGAGCTTGCTCAAGTTCTGTAATGTTCCCGGGAAAAACGCATAATGCATACCTGTCATAACAATCACTGGCATAAGTCCGCCCAGCACAATTCCTGTTAATGGGCCCGAGTGAGCAAAGAGCCAGGATGTACCGATTTCCAGATAAATACCGATGTAATTACCCAGTGGTCCAATGGCGATTAATAGAATCGGAACCGTAATCACCAACACAATCATTGAGGTGAAAATGACTTTAACCGGACCAGGAATGAAGCGATCCACCCAGCGGTGTACATAACTGAGGAGCCACACTCCTAGAATAATAGGAATGACAGACTGGGTGTAATTAACGATCGACACCGGCAGAGATAGAAAACGAATCGGCTCCAGATGATTTTCCAAGTAAGCATTCAAAATAGTTGGATATAACAATGTGCCTGCAAGGGTCAAGGCGATATATTCATTGACTTTAAACTTCCGTGCAGACGATACAGCGAGCAGGAAAGGCAAGAAATAAAAGGCCGCATTGGCTATGGACGCCAAAATCTGATACTCACCGCTAGTCTCTTGTATGGCTCCGAGGGTAACAAGTAATGCGAGAATCCCCTTCAACATCCCGGTGCCTACAATGGCTGGAAGAATCGGAGTAAAAATTCCCGAGATCGTATCCAGTACGGCATTAAGACCTCTTGAACGCGGCGGTTCTGCTTCTGTCTCCGTTGCACCAGCTTGTTTCAACTGCTCCTCCAGCTCTTCATAGACGGCTGCAACCTTGTTGCCAATCACAACCTGGAACTGATCGTTTTGGAACTGTGCTCCAAGAACACCATCCAGTGCGCGAATCTGTTCAAGCTGCACTTTCTTTTCTTCACGCACATTAAATCGCAATCGAGTGATACAATGCCAGGCTTGCGTAATATTTTCCTGCCCTCCTGATAATCGGATGATCTCTTTGGACAACTCCCGGTGATTCATGCTGCTTCCTCCTTTTTTGGCGAAAAAAAAACCAAATGTAAACCCGCCCCGCTACTGTAGCGGAATCGGAAAACATTTGGTGGTGCCTGATCGTATCAGTAACACTCCATATTCAATTAATTTGGTGACGGCATACCTTCCAACAGCTGTAATGAGGTCAACCGGTGTCGGTACGGGATGTTACTCTTTCGATGTGAATCATGAGGTATACCATCTCATCGGGAGTAATTACAAATCCGCGTTGCTGTTCCATCGTCTCCTTGATTTTGAGTGCGCATTGGAAGCTGCCTGGATATCGTTCCGACAATACATCATATAAAAACTGCTGATCCTTGAATGAGAGCACTTCCCGGTTCATTTGCCGAACGATGAAGTATCTCAGATGAGTGATAAACCTGGAAAAGTCAGCAGACTCCTGATTCAGTGCCCTTCCAAAATGATCGGTCATGATCCCAAGAATGTCATTGATCATCTGTGTAATCTTGATCGTCTGGTTCATGGTGCCCGAATCAAATTGCGAATTCACAAAATGAAGGGCAATGGAGCTGGCTTCACCCGCAGGCAATGCGACCAGAAAAGCTTCATTGATCTTGCGTACCGCCAATTCACCAGCACGGTATTCTGCAGGATACAGATGGCGAATATCCCAGTGTAGCGGATTTTGCATGTCCACACCTTTTTTGAAACGATCCAGAGCAAAATGGATATGATCCGCAAGCGTTAATAGGATAGAATCATTCAGCTTTTTCCCGATCATCTCCCTGCCTTCTTCAATGATTTGATCGGTGATATCGATGACTTGCAGAGGGATATCGCTGAGAAATTGTTCAACTCGCTGATATTTATCATTCGAGCCGATCCGGAACGTTTTCTGAATCTGGCTTTGCTCGATAGGCTGTCCCTTTACTTTTTTGAAGCCTACCCCCGTTCCGATGACAATGACTTCACAACCTTCAGCATCCTCTGCCAGGGCGATATTGTTGTTTAACGATTTCTTGAACCTCATGATGTTTTCACCCCCATATATGCAAAAAGCACCACCATGGGCCGGTACACAAGAAAATAAACTTGTGATATCCAGACTGTGGTGGTGCCTGATCGAATCAGTGACACTCCTTATTTAGCTGTATTCTATACCAGCCATGTAATCGTTGTCAATACCATAACGCTGGAATGGGTATATGCTTCATTTAAGTTGGCTTATGCACTGCTCTTATATAGGTTGATACCAAATTGCATATTCTATTCTTCTGAAGTGTTGTTTTCTAGGGAATTATCATAATAATACCGAATCAGAATGTCCTGATCATAGTTGCCAAACCCCTTACCAAATAGAGTTAGTCCCCCTCGGCCTGCTGCGCTCTCTTCGGGTTTTAACCCTAATGTCCAATAGGTAGCTGCTCGAAGATCCAAGTCCCGGATCTTGACATCTGAAATTGGTTGACCATCCATAAACGTACCTTCCTCGTTAATGCGGAGTACTTTTAATACACCATACTGGTTGACATCCAGTTTCCACCATAACGGAGTATGCTTGCCCTTTCGATCTCCGAAGTCGCCAGGACTTGTCCAACTACCCAGGTCATTCCCATTCAGAGTAAAACGAATATCGGATGGCCAGTTTTCATTGACTTTCGGTGCTTCCGAACTCAGTTCAAGTGAAATTTCAATCTCGCGAAGATGCTGATCATTGTGAAGATAATTGGGAATCTTATATTCGAGAAAACCTCGTGCCATCCACAGAATTGCCGCGTTAACCCGATCAGGGTCCATAAAACAAGCGGGTGTGTCGTATTGCCCGATCATCTGAGTTGTCGTCGCGAGCCCGCAGGTCGGCCATGCTTCGTAATCCGTATAATGCCCAACGGGTATAGAGACTTCATAATACGATGCATCAATAGGCACTGAAGGTGATAAATTAATTGTCATGAACTCTTTTACGATAAAACAATATTTGTAGGTTCCCCCGTTCTCTCGTTTCATTCGGCTACCTACAATGCCTGCCTTCTGCAGTTTGCTAACATGTGTGCTGACAATGGCTTTGCTCAGATAAAGTTCCTGGGCGAGCGCATTGATATGCATTTCCCTATTCTCTAGCAACAAACGTACAATATTTAAACGAGGTTCACTTGCTAGCGCCTCGTAGACAAGCAATGAAGATGCATCTGTTCCAAGTATCATCGACTTCACTTCCTTTTGCATATTCAGCTTGTACATTTGGCATCTCATTTCTCACATTTTAGAATTCGCTATTTAGCGAACTGTGTAAAATGAACTTGCTCTGTATATCCGCATTATGATACATATTAGATAACAAATCAATGTATTGATTTTGCTTTTAGGCGAATTCAATATAGATTAGTGACACCATATGACATTACTAACGATACAAAATCAATCACATGCACTATAAAATTAATCTTATGGAGGTTTTCACTATGCTTAAATCCAAAATGCTGATCGATAAAGACTTTCAGATTGCTGAAGTAGACCCGCGTGTTTACGGTTCATTTATAGAACATCTGGGACGCGCCGTGTATGGCGGTATTTATGATCCAGGTCATCCAACCGCAGATGCACAAGGCTTCCGTCAGGATGCTATTGAAGCGATTAAAGCGCTTAACGTACCTATCGTTCGTTATCCGGGCGGCAATTTCGTATCCGGTTACAACTGGGAAGATGGCGTGGGTCCAGTAGCTGACCGTAAACGTAGACTTGAGCTGGCTTGGTGGACGATTGAAACCAATGCTGTGGGCACGAACGAATTTGCAGATTGGGCCAAGCTGGCAGGTACGGAAGTAATGATGGCTGTTAACTTGGGAACCCGCGGTATCGATGCAGCCCGAAATCTGGTTGAATATTGCAACCACCCTTCCGGCACATACTGGAGTGACCTGCGTATCTCTCACGGATATAAAGATCCACATAAATTCAAAACATGGTGCCTCGGTAATGAAATGGACGGTCCTTGGCAGATTGGTGCGATGACCGCATATGAATATGGCCGTATTGCCAATGAAACAGCCAAAGCGATGAAATGGGTTGATCCAGAGATCGAACTCGTTGCATGTGGTAGCTCTAGCCGTGACATGAAGACATTTGCGGATTGGGAAGCAACCGTGCTTGATCTTACCTATGAAAATGTAGATTACTTGTCTCTGCATCAGTATTACAATAACAATAAAGACAACACGTATGATTTCCTTGCAACCTCACTGGATCTGGATCAATTTATTGATAGTGTGGCTTCGATCTGTGATTTTGTACAAGCGAAGAAACGTAGCAAAAAGAAATTGATGCTCTCCTTGGATGAATGGAATGTATGGAAATCGATTGGTACAAGCCGTATGGAAGAACGCTGGCAGATTGCTCCTCCAGAGTTCGAAGATGTGTACACGCATGAAGATGCGCTGGCAGTGGGCTGTTACCTGATCACCATTCTCAAACATGCTGACCGTGTAAAAATGGCTTGTCTTGCGCAGTTGATTAACACGATCGCACCAATCATGACGGAAAATAACGGCGCAATCTGGTTACAGACGACGTACTTCCCGTTCCTGCACGCTTCCAACTTCGGACGCGGAACAGTATTGCGTTCCATCACATCTTCACCTAAGTATGATTCCAAAGACTTCACGGATGTACCTTATCTCGAATCCATCAGTGTACATGACGAAGAAAATGGCACCATTACAATCTTTGCAGTGAACAGACATCTCGATGAGGCAATGGAACTGAATGTAGACCTCCGCTCCTTCGGGGAAACAACATTTGTTGAACACATTGTCCTGGAAAACAATGACCTGAAAGCAAGCAATACCAAAGAAAATCCACGTAACGTGTTGCCTCACAACGGCGGACATACAACCGTGGACCAAGGTAAAGTACAAGCTGTGCTGAACAAAGCATCCTGGAACGTGATCCGTTTGAAAACAAAACAAGCTTAATCGCGCAAGATCAAAAGCCCAGAGCATACCTGCTTCTGGGCTTTAACCTTAGCATTAGTATTGGCTTTTTCCTTTGCTGACGGACGTATGGTAATGGGATATTGAGGCGCTTGAATGGCCCCAAGTATGTAACTTATATTCTAACGATCTCAGGCGAGCTTATTTGACTCTTTTGAGCTCATTTTTTACTGTAACGATCACAGGAGACGCTATTTCGGACAATTCGGGTGTTTTTAAGGCCAAATCACGTTTTTTCAACAAAATAAGGTCTTTCAGGATCGTTAGAATTTTCAAAGCTCAATATCTACTCAAATAAGCTTCCTGGTGATCGTTAGCGCTTTTGGCTCGAAAAAAACTCCCCTTCACATGAAGTACGGAGAGCAACTTGCTACGAGTTAAAGAAATCTATCCTACATGTTATCGTACATTCGAGTTTTAAAGATAATCTAACAGGCTTTGAGGATCATTTCTTCATCCTAAAGAAATCGAACTTGATTACATAATCAAACAGAGATGTTATTGCAATCGCTCCAAGCGGTAACAATAAGTATACCCAGCGGGGATTATTGGGAGCTTCACCTAGTGGGGAATCAGTCAAAAAAATATATATAATAATGCAATAGATTATAGCTACTACAATACCTGTTACGTTTCTATGTTTCATTGCTGTTTCCACCTCTTGATCATAGAAATTGATTACGTATTGTATTTCACCTTAAAATATCATAACACATATTTGGAATAATTTATCACTAATACTTAATAATGCTCCATCCACCCGAAAAGTATGAATTCACTGAAGCTAGTCCCCCCTATTGAATCTTTATCATATCCCAAACAACTTAAACGCTAAAAAAAGCCGCTATAATAGCGACTTAGGAGCGCTTACTTATCTTCTCTTCTTCTTACACATCAACATGTTCTCGACACTACACCTGTGCAATCTTGTTACCCCCGTTGGGTTTCCGCTTCAGCTTCAGCCTCGTCCTGCGATGCTTGACTTGCTGGTGACATCAACCCTTGCACAGCTCCCATAAACGGCTGGATTTGTTTGATCATGCCGTAGCCCATTTTCACAACAGGCACAAAACGCTGAATCATGCCGAACAAACGCATGCCGCCTCCAAGCATGCCTCCAAATGATCCTGCCCCGCCCAGTCCACCTAATAAAGAGCCCATCATCGGCATAAAGGATGATACGTGAGCTTGGCGCGAAGATCTACGTGAAGTTACCCGGGATCGCACGGAGGACTTGCGGGAACGATGAACCTTTTTCCGGCTCGAAGAAGATACGCACTTGTTTGACTTGGTTGGTTTGGTTTTCATTTGACGATCACGACTCCGTGCCGTCCCCGTTGCTTTTGCTGTGGTTGTTGAAGTTTGTGTTAATTTCCCGCCCCCGGTAAGTTCTACACCCTCGTTGCTCACGCCAGAGATGTACCCGATGTACGTCTCACCATTATGAAGAGTCACGCAGACCGGACGATCCTTGAATCGTTTTGCCTTAACGTGTATTTCATTGGTCTTAGCCATGGAATTCACCTCACTCGACTTGATCTGCTTTAGTCTACGCGATGGGTGGACGACTTGCCTGTGCGAATAACACATGCCTGTGCCGAAAAGAGCAAGATCCGGGTACTGTCAACACGGCTCATACCCCACGTCTCACTGAAACCAGCCTAAATCATAAACTGCATTAACCGTCAGCAGAAAGCCAACGATACCTACAATCCAGGCTGTAGCATTCTGTGCATTGTTCACCAGCCAGCTATCCATTTTAGCTAAAGGTTGTTTCAAAACAGGGTAAGCGAGCAATCTCCCTGCCAGCAAAATGAGCGAAGGTACTATCATAACGAAGCAATATCCCAGTAACAGAATCCCCGACATAGGCCAGGCAGGTCCTTCACTAACTAACACTCCTATGGCTGCTAGATAGGGCAACATTGTTCCAAGTTCCAGCACAACCGCGGTCAGGGCAAGCCCGATAAGTATAGTAATAGAGCTTCTGCTGGAAACCGTTTCTCCCGTAACACGAGCCCTCCATTTTAAAATAGTACCTTCTCCGCTTCCTGCACGTTCCGCAGCACGTGCACGAGATTTTTTTGTATCCATGAGTTGGCTTATAACCATTAACAATATACCTATCACCAGTTGTCCTAACAGGAAGGGCTGAGATTCCATTAGGGGTGCATATTGGTTCAGAAATGAATCCGTTCCAAACATGATGATGAGACCTATAACAAAGTAACAACCAGACACTGTGAATAAATAGATCAAAAACCGATCCACTCGAACACGCTGGGGTGTCATCAGTAACCAGATCGGAATTAAAAGAGTACCTACACTTGTTGAATCAATTAATGCCAGCAGTACAAGAGTAGATACCAGTGCTGTCAATGTCATTGTGTTCCTCGCTCCCTTTAGTGAAGTTATCCTGGCCCCAGCTGGAACTTCTTCTCACAGACAGCCTTCGCACCGCTCCCTCGGGACTTATGAGATGCAACTAACTCCCCATCGTACCAAATGGAACAGCTTACCCAGCTTGCACTGTCATTTGCTTTTGCCCTAACGTAAGTTGAGAGCAGAGGAATAAACGTATCTTTTGGGATAACAAATCTATCTTTGTATGGAACTTCAATCGTATCCCAATACACACTTTCCGGATTTTTTCGAGCATTGATCTTTACTTCCAGATCAGATGCCGAATTAACATCACTTTCAACAAGCACCTCAACGACGATTCCCTCCGAGTCATGCGCTGTATTTTGTTTTGACTTCTCACGATCCAGTTCATTCAAAGTATCTTCTGCTGTCATTCCACAAGCTGAGAATATGATGAGTAGACCGGAGAGCAATAACAGAAGCCACATATTTTTACTTTGTGTCCTGTTTTGTTTAATCCCCTTCATTAGCAATGTCCTCTCTTTGTTTTAGAAAAAAGCGGATCATCTCATCAACATAGGACATGAATTCTTCATCCATGCCCATGACTACAGGCTCAGACGCATCTCTTGGATTAATAAGTTCCCAATACTTGTCAAGTAGTTTTTCATCATGATCAAACAGCTTTAATGCTGTTTCATACAATTGCTTGGCAATGACTTGAACCTCTGCAGAATAGGGAGATGAAGGCATCAAGGATCGTACACGTTGGAAAATAGTTAAAAGTTCCTCCATTCGCGGATCGTTACTCCCGAGTATAGGCAGATGATTCAGTATATCCATTTCCCTTGATGTTAACTGTAAATCATCGCTGAATTCGGGACGAATTATCCCTTCAGAGAGCTTCCGATCCTCCATTTGGGAAATAATCTGCAATAAACTTTCGAGATCGCTCATTCCTCCCAATTTCAACGTATGAAGGGTTGATCTGAGATAATATTGCTTCCGGCTTAATTCTTCTTTTTTCTGTTCAATAAGCTCTATTTGTTCGTTTAAAGAGGCCACCCAGTTTTCATGTTCTCCCTTATTTTCTTGGTTCTGAAACAGTTCTTTAATCTGTTCTAATGTATAGCCGATGGACTTCAACAGAAGAATTTTTTGCAGGCGAAGGATAGCACTTTCATCATAGTATCGATACCCATTTTCCGTAATAAGTGTCGGTTGTAACAGTTCGATCTGTTCATAATAATGGAGTGTTCTTTTGCTGATATTTGTTTTTTTCGCTAATTCTCCGATCAGGATCATGCTTACCTCCCCTTCCTGAAAACATTATAAACCATAACGTATACGTTATGGTAAAGCCCCGGAATCTCGATGGATAATTGCTCAATAAAACGACAAAAAGACGATGCTGACATCGTCCTCGCTGTGATATGAATTTTCTTTCTCCTTGAGAGCAGTTTCTATCATTGTGCCTGCTGTTCTTTAGTGTAATATCTTTCGTATTCTTTCGTCATCGCGTATCGATTAACTCCTTTACTAGCTTTTACGGCTTGCGCAGCCAACTCTTCGGCTTCCTTGTAATGATTCAGCTTACGCTCAATTTTGGCTAGAAGGGCAAATCGCATCCACTCTCTTTTAATGGAACTTAAATGCTCTCTGGCTCGTTCAGTCTCTCCTTCTTCGATCAGGACAAACGTTTCATAGTATGTACGATAAACCGATTTATGCATCTCGCGTACCGCTTTTCTCACGGTAAACAGATCCTTTCGGTAAGCACCGTATGCTGCCTGATAGTTGGCCTTCGTCGACTTGCTGGCCGATGTATTGCTCATCAGCTTTTCCATCGTGAGCTCAACTTCTTCATCCAACCTGTTGGCTGTCGCATAATTAATATAAATATAGGGCGCATGTTGTTTTCTTCTTAAAAAAGCCTCTAACCGATCCATACGTGTTTCCCAGACCATAGGATATAAAACAAAAATGCTAAACATAATGAGTCCAGCAACCAGCACTGTACCTAACACAAGTAAAATCGATTGGTCATTCAACAACATCACAAGCGTGTAAACAAATATAGCAACATAAGAAACAATTTCCCACCTACTCACTCCCGGCCTTCATTCCTTTCATGATGGATTACTTATCAATAGATGATCAAAATATTATTATACCAGAAGTAAAAGCAACTTTTGGGAAAAAAATCTTGAAAATCAATCTATACGATTTGACATGTGAATGTATTATCGATATAGTGTGAATTAGTTCACACTATATATGAAGGAGTAATCTATGCCTAAACATTCGTTCTTTCGTTTAAATGAAGCAAGGCGTGAGGAAATATCTAATCGTGCTATGCATCTTTTTGTTGATCATCCTTACGAGGATATAACAATGAAGATGGTTTTCGATCGCTTGTCTATGCATCCCGGAACATTTTATCGATATTTCGAGGACAAAGATGATCTTTATTGTCTCTTAATTCGTAATGTGACCCGGAAAAGAGCTGCATGTTTTAATAACAATGATGGGGATTCCCTTAACCAATTTTTTCTTACCCGTTTATTTGGTAATACGAATGGTTTGGTAACTGAGCCGCTGAATGAGTTAGAGATCAAACTCACTGAAACATTTTTAAATATTCCTGAGGACGTTTTACTTAAAGTATATCTGAATGTGCTAAAGGGCGAGTCTTTCCCTTTAATCAAAGGAATTTTACGCCGAATGAGGGTTGATGGATATCTTCGACCCGATCTTGACGATGATTTGATTGCTTTTATGTTTGAGTCCATGCAGTTTAATTTAGTTATGTTTTTCAGAGAATTTGATATTAAGGACTCCAAGCTGCAACACAGGATTAGCATGTACTTTGCTGACTTTATGGGTCATGGACTGCTTGAAGATCATCAATATGCTGCACTAGTTAGCGATTTCAAGAAAGCCAAGGAGTAGATAAAGGAGGACAAAAAATGAAGACGTATGATTCATTTCCAGAGCCTATTGGCGGATATACGGTCGGTCGAACCCAGATGGATTTTGAATATACAGCATCAGATAACTCAATAAGAGAACTGACGGCATTTGTATACTATCCTTCCGACAGCAGCGAAGGTAAGTCGACATCCACATACATGTTTCCAGAAGTCTACGAAATGTTTAATGAGCAACCTCTTGTCACTGCATATCTTGAAGGGAAGGATTTTTTCTCTATTGATATCAAGACCCAATGTTATGATGACATCGCTCTTTCAGGGAAACAAAAGCGCTATCCGGTTTTGTTCTATGTTTGCGGTGGTGGAGGTTCTCCAGAATGGGGTACCGTAATATGCACAGACCTGGCAAGCATAGGATATGTTGTAGTAAGTATCGGCCATCCGAACAGCACGATGTATAAGCGTAAAGACGGACGCCTGTTTAATATATCCAAGGATTTTTCGGATGTCATCATGGCTTTTTCTGAAGATCCGGAGATGTTGGCGTTAGCTGGTAAAATGGAAATGCGGCCTGACGATGAAACGGCCATGGAAATGTGCCGTAACGTGCTTGCACTACCGATCCTTGCCAAGCTAACAGAGTATAGTGAATTACAGGCAGAAGATATAAGATATGTGGCCGATTATCTTTACAACCTGGACTCTGGAGAGTTGAATTCCATCTTTAAAGGCAGATTGTTGCTGGACATTGGCATCGGCATCGTCGGGCATTCTTATGGAGGGCTTACGACGGCGATCGTTTGCCGGGACGACGACCGGTTCATTTGCGGGATTGGACTTGATAGCGGTGCGTTTGGTCTTCTTGACAGCAATCTAAAAAAAACCTTCTTACTTCTGTTTTGTGAACCGAACTATAACATGAATGTGATAATTGGTGCTAACAACAGTATGGAAACCTATTATTTCTCAGTTGACCGTGTTTCGCATTTAGATTATTGCGACATCGTGTTTACCCATGTTAATAAGGAACTCAGAGGCGAACGGGATGCTATGGAGATGCGAAATCTGGTTACAGATTATACGAAGAACTTTTTTGATCATTACATACTTCAGAAGGCAGCAAATGTTGAAAGTCTGGCATACGATGGCGTGGACTTGATCAAGAAGACCAGACAAAATAGCACAGGGTTAATTCAGTAGAAGGTATTCAGTTCAAAAAGAGCTTGTATATAAGGCATACATGCTCTTTTTTCTCTACAACGCAAGTTTCGTCAAAAACGTCTCGATTTCATCCATATACCCTTCCGTTGTTATGCTTCTTGGGGCAAATAAAAAACGCAGTCCCATCTTCCATTCTGATCCGGCAATCGATGTAGGTAACATAGAATGCTCGGTATGTTGAAACGTTTTGACATGAAGCAAGTAACCAGGATGAACCTCCTTACGATAGGTACGCTCCGTATCTTGAATATCCACATTTACGTCATTTTCACCAAGCAGTAGCAACACCGGAGTTTTAAAATTTTGCAGACTCTCGGTAGCATCAGAATTAAAGTTTTTGCTGACAAAGCTCCAACGTTCACGAGACATTGGTTCGTCGTCCTTCCGAACATGTTTCGTGTATTCTTCATAAGAGCCGTGGCGTTTTAAAATATCTTTAATCTGATTATCGTAATCCACCTGCGCTTCAATCTCCTGTTGTGTATGCCTGTCCTTGGCCATCTGACTCCGTGTATTGTATTCCCCTTGCTTCAGCCAGTTGATCGCTGGTGATACCAGAATGCTAAATGCGAGATGTTCCTTACCTGCAAGCCTCGGAATGACCCAGCCGGCCTGACTTGCTCCCCATACACCAATCCGGGAACCGTCAATCATCGGTTGTTTTTTGGCCCAAGCAATCGCCTGTTGTGCTTCAACGACACGATCATCGATACTCTGATTCAGCCAGTTCCCCTCTGAACCTCCGATGCCACGTTTGTCCAGTGACAAGGACGCATAACCGAGCGAGGCAAGACGTTCCCACAGCGGTTTGTAACCTTCACTATGCGTTGCATCGAGGGGGCCATCTCCATGGATGAAGACCACTAAACCAAGCTTTTCTGTCCCGGTATCCTTTTTAGCAAGGGTAAGAATACCCGTTAATTTCCCTTGTGGGGTGGGAATCTCCACGGATCGTTCTATCATGTTATAGTCTTGCTGTGCAATGATATATAGGCTTGTACCCGCACATAATACAATGATGATAAGGAATGAAATCCAAATTTTTTTATGTTTAAACATGTGGTGTTTCAATGTTGTTGTCTCCTCTACGGGTCATGTAATTCCACTCATTTTCACCAAGGAACATAGCGGTTAATAGGCTGTTCGTGCTACTTTGTTTGCGAAAATGATACCGTTCATACATCCGTACCGCTTTCTGGTTGTGACGAGCTACATGCAGACTGAGGTAAGATAACTGAGCCGTTTGAAACATGTATTGCTCTGCGTAAGCCAACAGCTGTCTGCCAACGCCTTTGCCTTGAGAGTGCGGATCTACAGTGATGTCTTCGATATAACATTCACCTACCTCAGGCTCGTGTTTGAGTAAATGTATACCTGCCATGATACGAAGCAACTTCCAGCACCCGATGTGACTGCGCATGCTCCACCAATTGAGCCGGGGATTATTAGCCTTTTGGATAACCTCGCTCCCCTTCCACTTTAAAGCCATCGTGCCTACGAGCACATCATTTTCTAGCGCTACGAACCGCAGACTGCCTGTCTGATGCGGACTGTAAAGTAACAATTGTTCAAAAACAAAAGCCATGTCCGTTGTAGACACAGAAAATAACTTCTGAAATTTGTGCCCGAAGCCATAAGCCATTATTTTTGCCGCAGCCGGATATTGCTTAAGGGTTATAGGTTCGATCCGGATGAGATTCGTTTGATTTAGTTTGCTGTTCATGAGATTCGTCTTATTGAAATATGTGTTGAAAAGATGGCTCATTACTATTCCGCCTCCGGGTTCGAAACATACGAGAGAAGCTCATAATGGAGCTGGTCAGGTGTAAACAGAGATAAATATGATTTTTCGACCATAATCAATGGCCCTGAACATAGGTAACCCTTCTCTTCAGCATAAGCATAGAACTCTTGAATTGTTTTGGCGATTCGTTCTTCATTTTGTACAAAAAGTGTACAGGAAAGATATGAACCGGTAGGCAATATCAGATCACTCTGCCTGTTCTCCTCTTGCGTATACAATCCGATGGTGCCTGAATCGTTGTACACATAATGAATATCCGCTTCGAACAGATTGGAAATGTTGCCTCGATGCTCGACTAACCTTTGAGCTCCCAGACTTTCAGCATCTTGCATCTCAAACCACAGAGACAATGAAACTTCGTCACGATGAATGATCGAATAAGCACCTCCCTCTGTCTGGATGGATTTTTGGGAAATGGACTCTTTTTTCTCAAGCAACTTCTCAATAAAATGTTTGGTGTCCCGCAGCCTTCGGATCTCCGCCTCTGTATCTGTCAGCGCCTGACGGAAAATCGGCATGATCTGCTCGGCCGTCAGATGGGACAGGCAATCTTGGATCACTTGCACAGACAAGCCCATCTTACGCAGCAATAAAATATGAGCTAAACGGTACACTTCATTCATCCCATACATTCGGTATTGATTTTCACCTGTAAAAGCCGGGTGTAATACCCCTTTTTCTTCGAAATAACGAATCTGATGTACGGATACTTGCATGAGCTTAGCCAGCTCGCTAATCGTAATTACATCTTTCATTTCATTCATCGTAAACTCCACCTTTGTTCTCTTATCTATAGTTAGCATAAACCTTAGGTCTGACCTAAGGTCAAGATTAATTTTCAATTTCTTATGATCCTTTATGTATGTCTGGAAATATGAATGTACGGAAACATCACAAAGAAGGGAAAACCATTTTGCGGTTCACCCTTCACGTACGTATTTTGCAAGAATTTCGAAAAAAAGTCCGGTTAGCTTGCCTATCTCTTGAACTTCATATTTCCTTTGTGATATGCGCTAATCAGCATAGGGATGGCGATCAGCAAACTGACGATGATCGGTACAATGGATGCCTCCAGTCCGAAGCTTCCCCCTGTCAACCAAGGCGCTCCGGATAGCTGTACATCAAAAAAGCCTTGCGTTGCTATGCCTGACACCGGTATACCCAGCATTCCCTCCAGTGCATTCCATGCAAAATGTAGTCCGATGACAAACCACAGATTACGCCGCCACAGAAACCCGGCTCCGAGCAAAATGCCTGCCTCTATGACAATAGCAACGGAACTCCAGAGTGTTGCTCCGGGATTTGGCAGATGAGCCAAACCGAAAAATAGCGAAGTTATAGCCAAAGCGATCCAGCTTCCAAGTCGCTTTTCAATCGCTTGCAGGAACAGGCCTCGAAAGATCAATTCCTCCACAATGGCTGCACCGATCGCCAAAGCCACAATAGAACCAACCGCGTTCGTCGCTGACCATGTAAAGCTGTATCCACCAAGCAACGTGATGATCCCGACAGAAACACCAATCAAGATCAGACCAACTCCTGAGCCTAAGATTAATTCGATTCCTGCATGTCGAAGTTGCAATTCCTGTACCTTGCGCCCTGCCATGAATTTCATTACAAACCAGTAGACCACAATGGAAACGATACCTCCTGCAAGTGCCAGCATAATCGACAGAATGCCTTGCGAATCAACGAACAGCTTTTGGGTCATGAAACCGGACAGGCCCAGGAGAGTAACACCTGTAAACATCCATACGAGCGGAAACTGCATTATTTTTCTCACCTCAACCGAACCTCCTCACATGATTGGACTAGTTACCCTTAGTATATATGTATGATGTGAATATTGCTTTCAAGCAATCCTTCGCAATGGATCGTCGTATTTACAATACTTTGGAGCAAAGTAACCATTCAGCCGGTTGGCAGTTTCGAATCTAACGCAAAAAAGCCGCTTATGTGCGGCTTTGCTTCATAGAGTTAGGCACCTTGCTCTCCAATCATCTGCAGTTCAATCTTCTTCATCTCGTAAAAATAACCTTTACGTTCCATCAACTCTTCGAACGAGCCTGTTTCGACAATCTGGCCTTGATCCATGACCACAATCTGATCCATCCGTTCAAGTCCTGTCAAACGGTGACAGACGAGTAGCAGCGTGTCCTCAACCGCCTGTGTCAGCAAGTTCTGTAGCACACGTGCTTCCGTAACGTAGTCCAGCGAAGAAGTTGGTTCGTCCAGCAACCATAACCTGCCCTTGCGTAACATGGCACGGGCCAGAGCCAGCCGCTGCTTCTCGCCATCGGACAGATTTTCTCCTTTTTCGTATACGGAGTCGTCCAAAGATGTATTGAACAGTTGAACTTGATGGAGTATATCTTGCACATATTCATCGGAGTGAGACTCACCACTGAGTAGCAGATTATCGCGAATCGTTCCCCGGAAAAAGTGGCTTTGTTGCAACACAGCACGGGTATTTTGCCATATGTTTGTTTCATTCCATTCATTCACCGAGATGGCATTGAATTTTATTTTGCCAGCAGCAGGCGTCCGTAGCTTGAGAAGCAAATCCAAAATGGTAGATTTTCCAGAGCCACTTGCCCCGACAATCGCCGTTTTGGAGCCAGGTGCAAGGTAGAGTGAGACGTCATTTAGCGCAGATCTCCACTCCCCTTCATATTGAAAAGAAACATGAGACAGTTCAATGGTTACCGCTTCCCCTTCTGCATCGACCTCCAGAGATAAATGGGTTTTAGATGATGAATGAGATTGATCATCGTATCCTTTGTTCTGCTGATCAGGCACAGTTTCAGCCAAACGTTTCGCAGCATTCTCGCTGTCCAACTTATACGCTGGTAACACGGCCATTGCTGCGGATTCTTCAAACATCGTTTGTGTTGCCAGAATCAACATCGCAAGATACACACCGGCAAAGACTCCGTCTGCAATGAGAAAAGCACTGATTACCAGCACACCCCATGTGACGAGATAGGTGACAAAAACATGCATGGATTGTCCCAGCACCAATTGTGTAGCGGCACGTTGTTGCTGCGTTGCGAGTTCAGCCGAATCCTGCTGAAGCTGCCGCTCACGCTCTGCCAATTGTCCATATACTTTCAAGTCACGGAAACCATACAATACTTCGGTAACCTCTGTAGATAGCTTTGCCCGTTGCTGGCGTACATGTTCGTTGATCTTACGTTGACCGATCAGCACCAGGTTTGGGACAACAAAGGCTGTAATCAACATACCAACGATGAGTAAACACGCAATCCAGAATGAAAAAACGGCTGTAAACAGGACGGTGCTCAGGAATACCATCACCACCATAATAGGCGGATAAGCAACACGCAGAAAATAATGCTGCAAGCTCTCTACATCACCTACAATACGTGCCAGCAGATCTCCGCTTCGGTTTTTGTTCAAAATTCCAGGCGTAACCGGAATAAGCTTGGCAAAAAATGAGGTTCGTAAACGGCTGAGGATGGAAAAGGTTGCCCGGTGAGAGGCAAGTCTCTCGCCATAACGGCTAGCCGCACGCACGAATCCAAGCAGTTTGACCATCGACGTTAGAACGATCAAGGTGTACAGTGGCGGTGCAAATACCGTTTGCGAGATAAGATATCCGCTTGCGGAGAAAAGGGCTACACCTGCTGTGCCAGCAATGAATCCGCATAATATAGAAAGCAAAATGTCTTTGCGTTCCTGCATCATTGCCTTGGACAGAACAGCTAACTCTTTCATGCGATCCCTCCTGTTCTCTGAAGTTGTACCATCTCGGCATATACAGGCACTCGTTCTAACAGCTCCTGATGTGTTCCCGAATCTGCAAGTACACCATCCGACATGAACCAAATCTGGTCTGCTTGCTGAATCGTATATAACCTGTGTGCCACCGTAATGATGGTGGCCTGTTGTGACAATGCTGCGATAGAACGTTGCAAAATCTGTTCGGTACGCAGGTCGAGTCCAACTGTAGGTTCATCAAACAGGATGAGGGCAGGCTTCTTCAGAAAAGCGCGAGCGAGAGCTAATCGTTGTTTTTCTCCCCCAGAAAGCCCACGCCCTCCTTCCCCAACAGGGGTGTCCAACCCTTTATCCAATAGAGCAATAAGTGAAGTGAGTCCTGCGCGTTCAGCCGCTTTCTCTATCTCCGCACGGGGTTCATCCCTTCCTGAACCTATAGTTATATTTTCAGCTAATGTGCCTGCAAAAATATAGGGATGTTGTGTAATATAACTGATCTGTTTAAACCAGTCGTCTTCGTTTATTTGTACAAGCGGTCTTCCGTTAATACAAACTTCTCCCGAGGTTGGATGTAACAAACCGGAGATTAGGCTCAATAAGGTTGTTTTACCTGAGCCGCTTGGACCAACAATGGCGAGCTTTTCTCCTGGTTTTATCGATACATGTCCCGTTTCAAGTGCAAACGAACCTGGGGCATAATGAAACCGGACATTTTTTAATTCAATGAATGACGGCATATCTGACTTCGTTGACGACGATCTAGGCAAAAATTGGTGATGTGACGAATTCTCCTCATCTTTCTTGGGCTGTGAATTCTCACTTCGTTGTTCGCTTTCTCCAATTAGTTGCTCCACTTTACGAATAGCGCCCATGCTTGTTCGACCGCTGTGAAAGGCGGTACCTGTATTTTTTAACAAACTGTAGAACTCCGGAACGAGCAACAGCAATAGAAAAGCGGTATGAAAAGTCATCGATTTATACACGAGTAGCTGAATGGCAAGCTCTAACGCAACGATACCGATACTTAACATGACAATCGCTTCAAGCATAAACGTATTCGTAAAAGCAATCTTCAAAATGCTCATCGTGCTATCCCGATAACCCAGACTGCTGCGTTCGATCTCCTGTTGCTGACGATTCACCCGTCCGAATATTTTCAATGTCACCAGACCTTGCAGCGAGTCGAGGAACGTACCGGAAAACTCCGCCAGCTGTGCATACTTTTCTTCGGATTTATTTTTGGTCTGCAAACCAACGAGAATCATGAACAATGGAATAAACGGTGCTGTACACAACAGAATCCAGCCTGTATTGGCATGCAGTGTGAAGGCAACTACCAAAATCACAATCGGAATAATCGACGCTTCCATCATGCGCGGCATGTACTGACTGAAATAGCTGTCCGCCTCATCGACGGCGTCTAGGGCAACGCTGACCTTGCCTCCCGTCTGCCCTTGCAATGCAGAGAACATGGAAGCTTGAATCAGATTTTGTAACACCTTGGCACGCATATTTGTTTTCGCACGTGCAGCCATATGCAAACCAACTTTCCCGTTGCCGTATGTTAACAGCGTACGTAGAGCCATAACGGTGAGTAATAACCCGAGAAGCGGCATGATCGATGATAAGGTTGCCTTTTCTACAAAAATACGCTGTACAGATTCTGCCATAAATACAGCCTGGCTTATGATCGCTGCACCAAGGGCCAGTGAAAAGGCCATAAGGAGAAGTCTGCTTTTTCGGAGTGAAGACATCTGCTGTTGAATCAGAATCGATTTTTGCCGACCTGACTGTTTTCCTTGCTGTTTGGTTCGCTCTTTCCTTTGCCTTTTCACAGGATGACCCTCCCTTTTATTTGTTGCCTTTGACATAATCCGCATCAAACAGGAACAGTTTGAACACCAGAATCAGAGATGGAATGAGCAGGCATAGTCCTCCGATAAAGACGACTACCAGTGCGAAACCCATGGCTGGCGAGGTGGCACTGCTCTGAATCGTGATGTACGGATCAAGGATGTATGGATATTGACCGATGCCATATGCAAAAAAGGCACAGAAAAACTGTAGCATGATGCAAATAAAAGCAAGTCCGTAGCGGCGTTCGTTGTACAGCAACCACATGGCAACCATGAAGAAGGCTACGGATATAGCGAGAAGCCACCAGAGATCCATCATATTTTGAAAATGGCGTTCATTGTGCTGACCCAAATATATAAATGCAGTCAGCGCTAAAATAATCGTAGGTGTGCTCCAAAATAAGGAATAATTCCGCATGAGCTTCAAGGCACCTTGATCTTCTGCCCGTGAGGCGTAGAAGGTCAGAAAGGTTCCACTGATAAACAATACAGAGACAATCGCCAGTCCAACGATGCTCCAGGATAACGGATTGGTGAACAAAGCCCAGTAATCCAGTGTAACTGTCTCCCCCTGCTTCAGGATAAAGCCACCTTCGGACAAAGTCAGAGCTACGGACAAAGATGCCGGAATCAACAAACCCGTTGCTCCATATAGAAACAGGTACACGATGTTGTTCTTGGAACCGTAATTTTCAAAGGCATAGAACGAGCCACGGATCGCTAGAAGTATAACGGCGATACTTCCGGGAACGATCAAGGCTGCGCCATAATAAGAGGCCGTATCTGGGAAAAATCCAACGATACCGATATAGAAAAAGACAAAAAATACATTCGTAATCTCCCATACTGGCGATAGATAACGAGAGATTAATCGATTGATCAGATGATCCTGCTTGGTCAAGCGTGCATAAAAGGCGAAAAATCCAGCTCCGAAATCGATTGACGCAACGATCAAATATCCGTACAGAAACAGCCAGAGCACTGAAATACCAATCAACTCATAACTCATCGGGATGGCTCTCCTTTCTCCGCAACTGTTGCTGTTTTATTTTGTTTGGCCTGCAACCATCGTTCCATTTCAAGCTCAGCAGGATTGTTATTGAACAAGCGTTTCAACACGAGAGCACAGATCACGCCAAGCACGATATACAAAAGCAAGAAAACAAAAAATAAAATTCGTACACTCGGAGAAGATGTAGCGGCTTCTTCGACACGCATGTACCCCCGAATAATCCATGGCTGTCGTCCGATTTCGGCATAAAACCAGCCCATCTCCACAGCGAGGAAAGCAAGCGGTGCGCTGATTGCAACTAGGCCAAGCATCCACTTGTTCAGCGGATTACGCTTCTTCCATAACACAAACAGAAAATATAGGCTGGAGATCGCGAGTAGAGCAAATCCGATGCCAGCCATCAAATCGAATAGATAATGCACCAGCAGTGGCGGTTGTTCATCGGGTGGAAATTCGTTCAGCCCGGTGACTTCAGCATTAAAATCTCCATAGGCCAGAAAGCTGAGCAACTTGGGCAGATGCAACGCACCTATAATCTCATGTTCTGCATTCAGCCAACCAAGCAGGATCAAATCCGCGCCGCTCTCTGTCTCAAAATGCCATTCTGCAGCGGCCAACTTCTCCGGTTGGTGTTCAGCCAAAAACTTCGCAGATACATCTCCGGCAAGGGTGTTCAGCAAACTGAATACCAGAACCACGGCCATCATCAGGTTTAAGCCTTTCTTGTGGTAAGCAGATGCACCTCTCTTCAACATCGCCAGAGCCGCAATCCCGGCGAGCAAAGCCGCCCCTGTCAGATAAGCCGAGCTTAAGACATGGAACACTTTAGAGAACGTTGCTGTATTCAGCATGGCTTGCACGGGATTGACCGCTGTAAATTGACCAGCCTGCATCACAAATCCTTCCGGTTGGTTCATGAATCCGTTCACGGTTGTGATGAAAACGGCTGACATGCCTGCCCCGGCGACAACCGGGATCGTAAGCAGCCAGTGAATATACGGGTTTTTGAATCGATCCCATGTATAGAGATAAATGCCGAGGAATATCGCTTCAAAAAAGAAGGCGAACACTTCCATAAATAGCGGCAATGCGATGACATTACCAGCCAGCTTCATGAAATTCGGCCACACCAAGGCCAGCTGCAGGGATATCGCTGTACCTGTCACCACCCCCACAGCCACCGAAATGACAAAACCTCGTGACCATCTTTTTGCCATAAGTATGTAGTGGGGGTCTTTCTTCCGAATTCCGATAAATTCAGCAATCGCAATCATCAGAGGTATACCCACGCCAAGTGTTGCAAAAATAACGTGAAATCCAAGTGTCAAACCCGTTACGAGTCTGCTCCATAACACAGTATCGACTGCCATTTTGCATTGTCTCCTCTCAAATTCCATTCGATTCATTATGAGAAAAAAATCACAAACCAAAATACAAGGATAGGTTGCCACATGTCCAGTGCATTTAATTCTGTAACACTTGAACGCTATCCAAGGTTGGATGTTCCCTACTCCCAGATTTACGTCACCCCTTAATCTTTGGCTTAGACCTAATAATCAAAATTATTATATCCTTAATTTTAAGCAATTCAATCACTGATACCCCCTTGTTCATAAACGTTCAAGAAAGGCTCAACTCTTTCTGACAACTTCGTGAAAATAGGCACAATCACCCTTTAGGGCTATTGCATTATTGAGCATAGCCGTGATATTGGGTGATTGCACATTCATTGCGTGTGAATCCTTGAGACATTATCCAACCAACATTAGAAATGATCTGTGTTACACTGGAGTTAATTCTGTCCTCCGACAGAGAGACATGCAATTCATAACGATTCATAACGATGATAACGTTGCATAGTGTAAGGAGATGTTCTATTGAGTAGTATTAAAGATAAATTTGATTACATGTCGGAGACCGAAAGACTCGTGATCCGCCCACTACAAGATGAAGATTACGAGAACTGGCTTCACGAATTCGAGAGCCGTTCTCCCTCCCAGCATCGACACGATCCTGGAAAAATGGATATGAGTGAATGTACATTAGAATGGTTCGAGCGTCTGGTAGCAAGGCATCAGGAACTGGCGCTTAACGATAAAGTATATGTCTTTGGGGTTTTCCGCAAAGAAGACGGCACTCACTTGGGCATGATCGATATTGCCACCTTGGCGAGAGAACCTTTTCAGTGGGCGAGCTTTGGGTACACCATTCACAATCAGCACTGGAAAAAAGGATACGGCAAAGAAGCAGTAAGTCAGGTCCTCCGTATTGCAGCCGAGTCTTTAAAATTCCACCGTTTGGAAGCACATATCAATCTGGATAACCTGTCCTCAATCAAGCTGGCTGAAAGTGTCGGTCTGGAGTTCGAATGTATTCGCAAAGGTTTTATCTATGAACATGAGGAATGGACGGATCATCTGGTTTATTTCAAGAACCTCTTTTAAGAAGCTTACCGTTTAAAACATATCATCTAAAAAAAGCAGCTACCATCCAAGGTAGCTGCTTTTACTTAATATCAGATTAGAGCAAGTGAACTAATAAAATACATTTACTTCACTATGTGGATTCAGATCAGGGATACACTACATATATTATCAACCCATATTCACATGTATTAATGTGACTTTTTTTGAATACAGACCTCGAAGATTTTGCAATAATACATGGATAAATGTACTAATTATATTGTTATCTTTTTCCTGGTTCAGTTACACGCGCTTAACAGCGAATTCATTTAAGATATGCCGTACCTGATAGGTGCCCTCTTCTAATTCAGATTGTACAAATGACTCCACAGCATCCTTCTCCACGTCATACAGTACTTCAATTTCTTTGGAGAACAGAAGATGTCCTTCTTTCATTTTGTGAGACAATCCAGCAATCTTCTTCGGCCTCGGCGTTTCACCCAGAATCTGTTGTAGTGCTTGAACATACGTTTCCAATGCGCGAGCTCCTACCACTTTGATTCCCTGTTGCTCTTGATTGACAATAATAATGGAGGGGAAACCTCGAACGCCAAGCCGGGCGGTCATCTCAAAATCTTCTTCTAACATGTCTTGTGCAGATTGCTGAGCAGCGCTGTGCACGATTTCTTTTCCATTGAGACCCAATTGATCCACAAGCTCAATCAACACGGCATCTTCTCCAATATTTCGATTCATCGCAAATACGGCTTCACGTGCAATTCTTAGAAAGGCTTGTTCTTTCCCAGGATATATCCGCTCTATGACTTTGAACACACGAGAAGGCGGATAGGAAGACTGGATTGGGTTCTCAAGCCAAACGGAACCGTCAATCGGCATCCGTGAGTGCTCGCCCACTTCTCTCCAATGGCCTGCCACATCAGCAGGTTTCTGAATACCATTTGCCCCATCGGAGAACCCTTCCCAGCTTGCTAACAAACCACCCATTTTAGTCTCCACATTAAAATAATGACCGTACTCTTCTACAAATCGATTCAACACAGGTTCCAGTGCCCAGCAGTGTGAGCATATGGGGTCTGTAGCATAATAAAGTGTTATTTTTTTCTCTTCCTCCATTAGATTAATCACTTGCATTTCTTCTTCATCACTTACACCACATACACCCGTTTCCAAATCACACATCATGGATTCATTACTCATCATTATCCCATCCTTTTTGATCTTATCTATTGAATTAATTTTGTGTTAGTATGATTATAATATCTACAATCTACAGAACAAGTACGATTCTTTTTCTGACTAAGTATCAAAAAGTATACTAATGGAGGTTTTCGCGTGAAATATGATTTTAATTTTGATCAACTCTGTCCAGCTACGTATGCTTTTCAGGTGATTGGCGGCAAGTGGAATCTGCCAATTCTGGCGATCCTGAGTGAAGATGACAGTATTCGATATAACGAATTAAAAAGAAGGCTGCCCGGCATCACACCAACGATGTTAACGAATTGTTTGAAAGATTTGATTCAATACGGAATCGTGCATCGGGAGCAATATAACGAAATTCCGCCAAGAGTCGAATATTCACTCACACTATCTGGCAAAGAACTGGTTCCTTTAATTGAATCGATGGTGTTATGGGGTCAAAAAAATATGCAGCAAGCTTCGGATTCATATTAAAACGGATAAGTGTCTGGTGCTATCGTATGCTGTTAGCGGAATTCCTGACTTACACTTGTGTACCAGATCAGGGTTGGCAATGAATGGTCGGCCAAAAGCCGCCAGATCAATTACACTGCCCTTAATTGCCTCTTCTGCTGTCTCCAGACTAAGATTTCCTACTCCGATCATGATGTGTTTCCATTGTGTCCGAATGGCCTGATGGAAGTTGAGTCCATCTAACCAGACACTTGCGTAACTTTCGGTTGAAGGGTGCAGAATGGTGATGCCCGTTTCACGAAACAGCGCCAGATAGGCGTGGAGAGTCTCGACTCTAGAGGCCCATGAATAAGAAGGATCATCATCTTTTTTTTCGGAAAACCGGATGCTTATGCGTTCCACGCTGATTTCTTTTTTTACCGCCTCAATAATCTCTCTCAAAAAACGAAGTCTCTCCTGAAGACCGCCGCCATATTGGTCTGTTCGTTTGTTCGTACGCTCATTGATGAATTGATCAATCAGATACCCATGTGCTGCATGGAGCTCAACCCCGTCAAACCCTGACAAAACTGCATTGCGCGCAGCCATCTGAAAATGATAGACGGCATCCTCGATCTCCAATGGAGTCATGGCTTGAGGGCACTCATAGGGCTTGTGAAGTTTATGCACCTTCCCCTCCGCTTGGATGGGTGAAGGTGCTTGGGGCTTCCTTCCGATCAAGTCGGAATGCGAGAGGCGCCCCACATGCCATAATTGTGCGATGATCGTACCGCCGTGTCGATGAACAGCCTCTGTTACCTTTTTCCATGAAGCGATCTGTGCCCCCGTGTATAATCCAGGTATCCCGTATGTCCCTTTGCCTGAAAGCATCGGATTAATGCCTTCCGTAATGATCAAACCTACGCCATCTCTAGCTCGTTGTTCGTAATAAGCAGCAATCTCATCGGTTACCGTTCCGTCCTCATCCCGTGCAAAACCTCTGGTCAGTGGAGCCATCACGATACGGTTGCGAAGCTTCCATTGGTTGATCGTTACAGGTTGAAACATATTTAAATTGGATTTAGACATGTCATTTCCTCTTCTCTGTTTGAAATTAAAACTATTGTAGAACGAATAAGACATATCGTAAAATGATTAGAATATATAGGACTATCACTGAGAGTGATACCTTTCCTTAAAGGAATAACGAAGAACAATCGTTCTTTTTTTCGCCTAAAAAAATTGCTGTTCGGGAGGCTGTCATGGAACTATCTGATATTGATATTATGCTGGCCGTTGGACGCTCGGGCAAAATCTCACAAGCAGCCAAAGAACTAAACTACGCCCAGTCTAATGTCACGACACGGATCAAAAAACTGGAGGAAGAATACCAGGTACAGTTGTTTAACCGATCTTCCAAAGGGGTGATACCCACGGAAAAAGGGACGCAGTTTCTTGCTTATGCGGCACGGATTCGAGGTCTACTACATGATTTGCAACAAGAGATGGCCGATCCGGAGGAACCATCGGGTACGTTGAAAATCGGAATCGTCGAGACCGCTGCTTCACGTCGTTTCATCGAGATTTTGAATGAGTATCAGATGACGTATCCAGACGTATCCATTTCGCTGGTGAACGCTACCTCCCCCAAAGTACTAAGGCATAAAATTCGGTCTTCTGAACTGGATGGTGCTTTCATTAGCGGGGCCTGCGTGAAGGAAGGGTTAAAGGTGGAATATGAGATGCAGGATACGGTTCACATCATCTCGAAACGAATGGAGTCACCTTTGGAGTCATTTTGTCAACTTTCATGGGTTGTCTTTCCCCAAGGATGTCCGTACCGTGAAATTACAGAGAAGTTTTTGGCAGAGGAGGGGCTGTCGGCCAAAAGATTGATCGAAGTCAGTACAATGGAAAATCTACTTAGCTGTGTAGAATCCGGAATCGCTGTGACAATTATGCCCTGTAGCGTTGTTCACAATAAACCTGAGGCATACACGTTACACAATCTATCCGATGTACTCACACCGACTACAACCACATTTGTACGGGGTGAAAATCGATATGTCAGCAGTGCGCTACAGCAGTTCATGAGGCTGCTAAATGAGAAGTGTGCAACCTTCTAGGTCTTCATTGCGAACAACTTTTCTGACTCTTCGACCGTATGTGCATCAAAAAAGAGAGCAGCCAGATGGCTGTTCTCTTTGTATACTGTAGCTCGTTCTACATACCCAGGTAGCTCATTCTGCTCATCCAAGCAGCTCTTTTATTTACTTAAGACTGTTCCAAAATTGCTGGAATGCCCCCTGCTCCACTTTAAAAAATACAGGCGCAAAGCCGTAACGTACCATGCCTTCCTCTCCGAACAGGACAAGTTTAACCTTGGTTTTATCCTCAAGAGTCAAATAAATCATTTTACGATCTTCTCTACCATAGAGACGTTCATCCAGTTCAGGACTGGCTGCTACCGGAGCTGCTAGAGATAGTGCATCAATAAAGTTGTTCAGTGAGTCGTCTACCGGAAACTGCTGGAGCTGCTGCAACCCGTTATTCCAGCTATCAAAGCTCTCCCACTGTGCCGCAGTCACATGATCCTTCATGTTCAGCTTGCCGAGGAGATCAGATAGGCCGCTGACCGATATACCATTGGTTTTATCAAACAGTTGTGCATAGACTTGACCGTCTATTTCCGTATAAGACATAATCCGAAAATCAGAATCGTATCCTTTCACGGTGTAAATATCTGCTGTACCAATCGTCGAGGCCAGCTCTTTGTAGTCATCCTCACCACTTCGCTCATGGATGCCACCAGTCGTTTTGCCCAGTTTCTCACCGCGGAGCGACAAGGCATCTGCCCCATCCACCGTTGTCGCAGATTCGGTGTAGACGTTGCCATGATAAACAACTAGTCCAATCATGTCTGCCTTAACATTCTTATCATTACTGGGTAACTCAGTCTTCGGAATCTCTACGGGAACAATGTTTGAGTTTTCAGTTTTGATCGCAGTCTTTCCTTTGGTAACCTTGCCTTGGTTAACCTCTCCGGAATTTAACGCAGTCTCTTTTGCAGGTGCAGTCGTTCCACCCCATTGTTGCCATACCGTTGGTGCTGCCAATCCAATGCTTGTTGCGACTACAACACTCGCTGCGATGTACAGCGATTTACGAGGGCGTTTCGTGGATTGACGCTGGACATTCACGTTCTGTTCGATTCTTTTTTTCATCTGGTCATCTGTTTTCATCTGATCCACCGCTTTCTTATATCGTTGTTTGAATTGTTGTTCATTCATGGTTGTTCCTCCCCTTCAAGCTCCAGTTTTAACAGTTGTCTCCCCCGTTGTAATCTCATCTTCACAGCTGATTCACTAATCTCTAAAATCTTGCTAATGTCCCGGATACCATAGTCTTCGTAATAATAGAGATGAACTACCGATCTATATTTCACGGGCAGAGACAACACTAGTTCAATCAAAGCCCGATCTTCAGAATTATCCAGCGTGATGGGCTCCACGGCTTCCAGCTTGACTTCCCGTTTACGCCAGCCTTTACGAAGCAAGGATTTGCAATGATTGGTAATCACCCGAATCATCCATGCTTTTTGATGTTCCGCATCGTTGAACGCAGGCGCTTTTTCCATCCATTTGATGAATGTGTCCTGAGTAGCTTCTTCCGCGTCTTCCCGCCTGCCGAGGTGAACCATTGCAATCCGGAACAGCGTATCCGCGTATGTATCATAGATGTTCGTAACTTCATCACTTGGTTGAGATGTTGTTTGCTGCATGGTTGTTGTGCCCTCCTTTATACCCTAAACACTCTTACGGACGACATTTGGTCACATTTTGTTTTCACTTTTTTTATCTTCGCTTGCATAAACGCAAAAAAGGCTATTTCGCTGACGACACAACCAAATGCGTGTCATTGAAATAGCCCGTTTCATATTAACATTAACGGTAAAATGCTCCCCTTCAAAACGGTTAATTTGCGAACTAACTTATTTCCAAATAATCGAGATATGCGTCCCATGTACCGTCATCTGCTGTTACGATCAGTTCAATCACCTGATTTCCGGTACCATGACTGATATTATTCAGCGTATACACTGCGGGACTGCTACCTCCAAAATAAAACGTGCCTTTCGTCTGCCCGCCAATCTTTAGATCCACTCTGGCCATATTGGCATTGTTCGACGCACCTCGCAAAGCGAATGAATGCGTTCCGCTTGAGAAGTTATGCGTCGTCCGCACGGCATCATTATTAGCATACAGGACAACACCGTTGAACGGGGAGCTGATGTTCCCGGTATACTGTCCGCTCTTGGTCATATTCTCCGTTTCGATTCTCACCGTCGTTGCGGGTGGATTGTTGGTTGCCCCATCCGGTGCAACAGCTCGTCCGGTGGATGGAGAGATCATGCCGGCACACAGGCCACGGTTTTTCAGATTCTGAGCAATCTGTGGAATGGCCTGAAGTGTTGTTTGGTACTGATCATGCATCAAAATAACATCTCCGCTTGCCATACGATTCACGGCAGCTACAATCTGTGAGGCACTTGCCCCATTCCAATCCTGTGAATCGACATTCCACAATACTTCTCTCAATCCGTTCTGGCTAATGACCGACTTCAACGTTGCATTGGTGGCGCCATATGGTGGTCTAAAGAGCGAAGGCGACGAACCAGTAATCGAACGAATCGTCTGTTGGGTACGCGTAATCTCGGATGCCATCTGTGAACT
>NZ_RIAS01000016.1 GCF_003719335.1 Paenibacillus amylolyticus | reverse complement strand
CGGAAAGCCGTATGAGGGAAAACCTCACGTACGGTTTGATGAGGAGAGGCCGGGTTTTGCCCAGCCTTTTACTCTAGCAAATAATCGAATATCTCAGGCTCGCCTTCATTATTGGTCACGACCAGATCATATCCAACATATGGGCTTCCTCTGTACAATGGTCTGTTTCATTTCTAAAAATCCGCTAGATTTTTAATTGAAATGGTTGATCGTCCACGCATCTGTTCATCTTTATACGTAGGTTAAACTATGTCTATAGGGAGGTGTCCAGACGGTGAGTCATCCAGAAATGAAGAAACGTTGGAAGAAAAAAAAGGGAGTTGTCTACCCTTGTAAAGTCAAATGTAAAGTCAAAAAAAATGGGCGCAGAAAGAAGATTATCAGAAAAATAGTGCAGGTAAAATGCCCTCCGCCTGAAGTGAATATCTCGACGCCTACAGTTATTGGGCCAACAGGGGCGCAAGGCCTTCAGGGTATACCGGGAATTCAAGGTATTCAGGGAAATCGTGGTACTCAGGGAGCTACCGGCCCAACGGGACCAGCGGGTGGCCCACCTGGACCACAAGGTCCGCAAGGACAGCCTGGTCCTCCCGGCGCGGTTGGTGCCCAAGGTCCTGTAGGGCCTGCTGGTCCCGCAGGGGCACAAGGAATTCCAGGAGAAGCTGGCAGTGTGGGGCCTCAAGGCCCGCAAGGGAATCCAGGACCCGCTGGTGCAATCGGACCCCAAGGTGTCCCAGGTCCAACTGGGGCGACAGGTGCCGCCGGAGCGGCAGGTCCAACTGGAGCGACAGGTGCCGCGGGAGCAGCCGGAGCAGCAGGTCCAACTGGGGCGACAGGTGCGGCAGGGGCCGCCGGAGCAGCAGGTCCAACTGGGGCGACAGGTGTGGCAGGTGCCGCCGGAGCAGCAGGTCCAACTGGGGCGACAGGTGCCACTGGAGCAACCGGGGGTGTGCTGGGCTTCGCAGACTTTTTTGCACTGATGCCACCTGACAATGCGACCACAGTTGCCCCGGGTACGGATGTCAGCTTTCCACAGGATGGCCCTACAAGTGGAACTACAATTGCACGCACAGGTGTCAGCTCATTCAATTTGGCAGCGATTGGTACGTACCAGATTTTATTCCAAGTAAGTATTGATGAAGCGGGTCAGCTTATTCTAACGCTCAATGGAGCAGACTTGGCTGCTACTGTCGTCGGGAGAGCAACGGGAACCTCTCAGATTGTCGGTATCGCTCTGGTACAGACCACCGTCATTAATTCGATCCTCACCGTGCGAAATCCGGCAGGTAACGCTACTGCATTGACAATTACTCCGTTGGCAGGCGGAACCAGACCTGTATCGGCGCATCTGGTCATCACCCAATTGGCATAATTAAACGAATAGATGCTGCCAATCCAGCGAGGTTTCCAAATCTCTGTGCTTCACATTGAACCGCTTGCGCCTGATGACGCGAGCTTTTTTCCATCGTTTGCTGGACAAGCGTTTCTTAAAGGGAGATCGTGTTTGTATATAGGTATGGGGCTAATGGAAATCGATAAGTAATGTAATAAACTATAGCCATAACCAGACTGAACAAACAACTATATTAAACACAGAGGTCTTATCAGAGGAGGAATATGGTCATGTCACTTACAGATCAGGTTGTTGTTGTCACGGGAGCTGCTCAGGGAATTGGACGAAGTGTGGCAGAAGCTTATGCGGTTGCCGGGGCTAAAGTCGTGCTTGCCGATGTTCAGGAAGCCGAGGGAGCGGCGGCGGCGGCTTCGATACGCAATGAGGGCGGCGAAGCTATCTTTGTGCAGTGTGATGTGCGGAAGGAGCAAGATATTCAGCAGTTATTCGATACCACAGTGAAAGAGTTCAAGCAGGTTGACGTACTGGTGAATAACGCTGGAGTGTCTAGGTGGAAATCGCCCTATGAGCTAACAGTGGACGAATGGGACGATGTGCTCAATACAAATGTGAGGAGCTGTTTTCTGGCAAGTCGGGAAGCGGCCCGGCATATGAAAAAAAATGAACATGGCGGCGCCATCGTAAATATGGCTTCGACTCGTGCACGAATGTCTGAGCCGAATAGCGAGGCATATGCCGCATCGAAAGGTGCAATTACAGCGCTGACACATGCGATGGCAGTCTCACTCGGTAAAGACCAAATTCGGGTCAATTGTATCAGTCCCGGCTGGATTGAGACTGGAGACGTGTCCAAACTTAAAGCAGAAGACCATGAGCAACATCCATCCGGCCGGGTTGGCGTGCCATCGGATATTTCAAGGGCCTGTCTGTATTTGTCCGACCCTGCTAATACCTTTGTCACAGGGACTAATCTCGTAGTTGACGGTGGCATGACTCGAAAAATGATATATGAGGACTAGAACCGGGACGTCGACCCGAAGCCGGTCTTTCGAAGCTAGTGGAAGCTGAAATAAGCCCAAGTTAAGCACTTGGGCTTATTTGTTTTTGATAAGTCGGTTGCTATAATGAATGTGATTTTACAACAGAACAGGAATGGAGGGAGTGTATGTTCGGGAAAACGTCCCGGAAAGTGTTTTGGCTGTTATTACTGATCGGAGGAATGATAATGATCGGGATCAAGTCACCTGCTACAGCAGAAGATGTGGATATACGAGCAGCCTGGGTATGGCAGGCACAGTCTGTTAAGAGTGCAGGAGATGAGCTGCTGGAGAATGCAGCTAAACATAAGATTAACCGACTGTATGTAAACGTGGACATGACCATATCCAAAGAGGTGTATCGAGCATTTATTGCCAAAGCGGGTCGTGAAGGTATTGCTATTGAGGCATTGGGCGGCGATCCCTCCTGGGGTGTTCAAGGACGCGAGGGCCCTATGGTTCGATTCACTTCATGGGTACAGGATTACAATCAGGCTGTGGAAACTGGCGAACGCTTTGATGCAATCCATCTGGATGTTAAACCATACGTGCTGCCTGCATGGAAGGAAGACGCCAAACCCTTAGTGCAATCCTGGATCAGTAATATGAAAATGGTTCTAAATCAGGCCAAACAGGATGGCGGAACAGCGGTGCATGTCGATCTGCCTTTCTGGCTCGATTCATACACGGTCAAAGGCGATCGTATAATTGATGATGCAGATAACGAAGCATTGTCACACTGGTTTATTCAAAATGTAGACCATGTGACCCTGCTTGCTTACCGGGATAATGCACAAGGAAGTAACGGCATTATTCGTTTAATTGAACAGGAGATGCAGTGGGCAGACAAGAGCGGGACTAGCGTTACCGTGGGAGTAAACACCAAGCCGATGCCTGGTGAAGAGTTTACCAGTTTTGCTGGCAAAGGCTCCGCACAGTTGGAGAACGCACTCCAAGAGGTTGCAACTGCATTCCGGGAACATAAGTCCTATGCCGGTTCAGCTGTACATGATTTGACGTATTGGGGGAAACTGGAGCCAGAAGAACCGCCACTACCAGAAAAACCAGTAAACCCGCCTGCAAGTGCACCTGAAATTCGCGGCACCTATATCTGGGAGGCTTCACAAGTGACGGACGATGGCGGCGATCACATTCTGGCTTTTTCCAAGCAGCAAAAGATCAACTGGTTATACGTGCGGCTTGATCTGGATCAGCCCTACTCCAGTTACCGCAGTTTTGTGAAAAGAGCGAAAGCCCAGGGAATCGAAGTTCATGCGATGGGTGGACATCCGATCTGGGGCAAAAAGGAGAATCGTCCTCGGATCAAACGGCTGATCGATTATGTGAAAAACTATAATGCTGAAGTGGAACCGGACGAGCGGTTCGAGGGCATCCATCTGGATATCGAGCCGTATACGCTGCCCGAATGGGAGGCGAACCGAAATACACTGCTGACCGAGTGGGCATCGAATATCGCCTATTTCCAAGAAGAAACGAAGAAGGACAGTAACCTTGAAACCAGTGCGGATCTTGCGGTGTGGCTGGATACCTACCCGCTGCCAGGCAAGGATATCTCTGTGACCGAGTTCATGATTGATACGCTTGATCATGTGTCTCTAATGGCATTCCGTAACACCGCAGAAGGCTCCAACGGGATCGCTGCAGTTGTGAGTCAGGAAATGGAAATAGCAGACCGTCTCGGTAAATCACTGCTCATTTCCGTCGAAATGAAAGAAAATTTTGAAGGTACACATATTTCATTTCACGAAAAAGGAGCCGAGGATATGGAGAGTCAGCTGAGCAAACTGCCAGACCTGCTCTCTAAATACAAGGCCTACAAAGGCAATCTGGTCCATGCCTATGATTACTGGATTGAAGCCAAACCTTAACGGTATTCAGAAGCATAGCAAAATTAATTTGTGTTAGAAAAAGGCTTTGGGACTTCACCTTGCGTGAGGTTCCGGTCTTTTTTTATGGAAAAAATCTGGAATAGTGTCACCGAATAGGCTCCTGCACAATACGATGTACGGTGATGAACAGCTGCTACAAGGGAGGGAACAGGCGATGGCAGTAATTAAGACCAACTCGGAAGACGTCAAGCTCTTGGCGAGACTGATGAGGGCAGAGGCCGAGGGTGATGGGGATCAAGGCATGTTGCTGGTAGGCAATGTTGGCGTGAATCGTGTGCTGGCAGACTGTCTGGATTTTGGCGACATTCGTGATATGAACCGCATGGTCTTTCAGAATCCGGGGGGCTTTGAATCCACGCAGAAGGGATACTTCTACCAGCGTGCTAGACAATCCGAGATTCGGCTGGCACAACGGGTCATTAACGGGGAACGTTTCTGGCCAGCAAGTAACTCATTATGGTTTTTCAGGCCGGTTGGAGATTGCCCGGCGACGTGGTATAACCAGCCCAACACGGGACGTTTCAAGGCGCATTGTTTCTTTAGTCCAACAGGTGAAGACTGTCCGGACGTCTATTAATCCATTACCAATTTTCATATTCAGGGAGGAATTATCGTGATTAACACACCTTATCAACCAACTCAAACTATGGGTCAGCAAGCCAATTCCGTATTGGGAGCACAAGCAAATTCGGTATTAGGGGCACAAGCGAATTCTCAAGTTCAGGGAACATCTTACAAAGTCGGTAATGGCATGCCGTCGATGGCACCAACACCTGGCATGGTATCTCCTAGCTCCACCAGCGTACCGCCACTCGTATCCAGCGGAAGCCCAATGACACCGTCAGGAACGGTCGTTTCGACTACAGCTCCGCAGTTTGAGCAATCGTACATTGAAAATATTTTGCGTTTGAACCTGGGTAAATTCGGTACATTCTATATGACATACGAAGGAAACAAAGAATGGAATGCTCGTATTTTCCAAGGGATTATCGAAGCAGCTGGACGTGACCACATCATTATCAGTGATCCTAAAACCGGTAGAAGAATCATGTTGCTGATGGTTAACTTCGACTATGCAACGTTTGATGAGCCGCTGCTGTATCAATATCCGGGCGTTGTTGGCAACTATCCGCAAGCACCAAGCAGACGTTAATCCTTCATCAATATAACATTTTATACAACACATAAGGTAGTTTGGGCTGTCCTGAATGCAGTGCACATCTGCAGACAGGGCAGCTTTTGCATTTGTAGTCGAAAATAAAGTAACCTAATCAATAGTTCAAGGCACTTACATATGAGAACACAAAAGTGAAGCAATAGATATACAAATTCAGGCAGCAATGAACGACAGATGAAGGGAGTCCGCGGTATTGAAATCATGGATTGAAGGAGCAGTAAAGGGAGAGCCGGAAGCTTATAAGCAACTGGTGAATCATTTTCGCGGAATGGCACTTGCCGTGGCCTATCAGCACTTACAGGATGCGTATGGCGCAGAGGATGTTGTACAGGAGGCGTTTACCGAAGCATTTGCCAATCTGTCCAAATTGGAGAAGCCGGAAGCTTTTCCGGGATGGTTCAAAATCATTGTAGAAAGGCAATGTTATCGCTGGCTCAGACGCAAGCGGCATGCGGTGGTTCCCATACAAGAAGTAGAGACTGTATTCCGTGAAGAAGATCAGACCCGTGACCCAGAAGCTCAGGCGATGCAGAAGGAGCTGCAGGAGACGCTGCGCAGTTCAATTGCCCAACTGCCATCATCGATGCAAGTTGTAGTTGATCTGTTTTACTTTCAAGGCTACACGCTCAAAGAAATATCGGACTTTCTTGATGTGAATGTATCTGCATTAAAGAAAAGGATGTTTGATGCCCGAACGAAACTCAAGCGTTCACTGCCTATACGAAATCTGGCATCCGTGTTCAATGAACTTCATGAAGGAGGAAAAAGCATGTTGCATATCATGAATGGGGATCATGCGGCCAATCGCTTGCGCGAGAGCGGTATACAAGGAGAGATTCTGGTTTGGAGGGAATTGTACACGTATGGCCCTGTAACTACAGCTATGGCAGACAGAAGCGCACGTCAGCATCGTGCTGTTGTATTGGAAGAAGAACTGGGCATACCTCAGAAGGGGTATCTGCATATTGAGGCATTAGAAGAGAAGCTTCGTTCGTTGCAGCAGTTTCAAGAGATTGTGTTATGGTTCGAGTATGACCTTTATGATCAAACCATGTTATCCTATTTGCTGCATTATTTTAGCGGACAAGATCTACAGAATATACGTCTGAATCTCCTTTGCATCGATTCGTATCCCGAGGTAGAGCATTTCAGAGGACTGGGACAGCTTACTCCCAAGCAGATCGGAAGTTTGTCAGGCAACTGGCATGTCATTGAAAAACAGGAACTCCAGGCAGGTAAACAGTTCTGGGAAGCGTACAGCTCATCTGACATTCGGTTGCATCAAGAATACTTGAAGTCCGGAATGAATGAACTCCCATTTGCAAAAGTTGCATTCGAGGCGCATCTGTCCAGGTTGCCTTCCGTAACCAATGGCTTGGGGAGTATTGAACAGACAACATTGGAAACCATCAGATCGGGTATTCATCGTCCGCATGACCTGTTTCGTAAGGTAGGAGACAAGTTGCATGTGCTCGGTATGGGTGATCTGGAATACTGGGCTCATCTGAAAAGGATGTCGGAAGGGCCCTATGCACTCATTCGAATGACAGGAGCGACAAGTTTTCCGATGTTCAATCAGCATGATCAGGCATTTCATGATGCTGTGATGTCGTTGACGGAACTGGGCGTACAGACGTTGAATGGTGAAATCGACTGGAGTAGTTTGAGAGAGGATGAATATTGGGTGGGCGGGTTGCATGTGAGGCAAGGTGAAATCGAAAGTATGAAATCAAAGAGATAGGTCATATCAAACATGTTGAGGGAGAACTGGACGATGAGAGTCTGTTTTCCTTTTTTCTTTTGTTTAGTAAATGTAAATAAAACAGTGAAATCGCTACTTTTGTAAACGAATTGTGTCGATTTGGCCTTTTAGGTGTCATAGGACACGGATTGACTGTGTAGTGTAGAATTATATAATAAAAGAAGTATATCCATGTTATTATGGCGCAAACAGCAGGAGGTGGAAGCATTGGGAAGTTGAAATTGCATATGAACGGCAGAATGGCTAATATCCTACATTTTCGAAGGAGGTGGACCTATTTGCCGAACAATCACGGCAAATAGGAAGAACATTTGAGTGACCCCTTACCGAGTATTATGAGTTTGATTTTAATTGGTTTACTGGTATTAATGAATGGTTTCTTTGTCTCGGCAGAATTTGCGATGGTGAAGGTGCGGAGCAGCCGAATTGAGGCTTTGGTCGAAGCGGGTAATCGAAATGCCAAATACGCGTCAAACATTATACGTAATATGGACGCTTATCTGTCGGCTTGCCAGCTGGGCATTACTTTGGCTTCACTTGGACTCGGATGGCTGGGAGAGCCCGTCATTGCACGACTGTTGGAGCCTGTATTCACGGCATTTGGACTGGGTCCGGTATATGTGCATGGCATTTCGATTGTCATTGCCTTTGTCATTATTACGATTTTGCATATTGTCCTGGGTGAACTGGCTCCCAAAACGATGGCCATTCGCAAGTCAGAGGCCATTACACTGTGGTCTGCGGCACTGCTGACGTTCTTTTACAAATTGATGTATCCGTTCATCTGGGTGCTGAACGGCATGGCGAATGCCTTGCTCAGACTGTTTCGGATGGCACCTGCGTCAGAACTGGACGAAGCGCATAGTGAAGATGAAATACGAATTCTCATGAAAGAAAGCAATAAGAGCGGTTTAATTGATAACACTGAATTAGCACTTGTTGATAATATATTTGATTTTACGGATACAACCGCCCGTGAAATCATGATTCCGCGGACGGAAATGATCTGTCTCAACGCCAATCAGTCCATGCTGGAAAATATGGAGATTGCGAGTGAAAGCATGCGTACCCGGTATCCGGTATATAACGGAGACAAGGACCATATTATCGGCTTTATTCACATTAAGGATCTGATGCGATCACAGTTAACAGACACCATATCTGTCATTCGTCCGATTCTGGCTGTGCCTGACACAACGTTAATTAGTGATCTACTCAAGCGTATGCAGCGGAGCAAAACACAAATTGCTGTTCTGATCGATGAATACGGAGGAACCTCCGGTATGGTCACGCTTGAAGATATCATGGAAGAGATTGTTGGTGAGATTCAGGATGAATTCGATCAGGAGCGTCCGACCATTGAACAAGTGAATGACGTGGAATACTCGATTGACGGATTAATGCTGATTGAAGAAGTTGGTGAACGATTCGGCATCGAGATGGATCGAACGGATTATGATACGATTGGCGGCTGGTTATATTCCAGAGTGGATGCGATTCCGCCTGAAGTGGGGCAATCCGTTGAACATGATGGATATTTGTTTATTATTGAGGAGACAGAACACAAGCGAATCTCACGTGTTCATGTGATGAAGCTTGAAATGCTGGTTGAAGAAGAGGGCGCGTAGCTTCTCGGTGAGCATGAAGTCCATGTTTTGAGTATATCGACGTATCTTTAAAGTGTTCAAAAGGTTCTTTACTTGTAAGCCGCTACTATTTAGCGGCTTTTTTGATCGCTTTCGAACAAGTTTTTGTTCCAGGTTGACGCATGAAGAACCTCATGGTAATATTCAATTCAATTAAAGAAGAGGAGGCTCGTTCCTATGACTCATTCCATGCGTCTTCGATAAGCAGGTCAAAAAAGCGGATTTTTCCACAATCGTGGGCTTTTTTGATTTGCTTATTTTACGTATGGTGAGACATAGGTTTCGAATGAGGTAGCTTATTTGTGCTATGCTGATTCGAAGTGTCTTCTACACGTGAGTAATGCAGATTTAAGTCCACGGTGGGCTTGGATCTGCATTTTTTATTACATCCCAAATGCGTAACAAAAAAAGGAGAGAAGGCTCATGAGATATATGCATTGGTATTTCTTTATATAATCCCCTTCTTAAATCGCAGGTCATCCTGCGAGCGTGAAAACTGCGATTTTTGAAGGAGGAACCTATAATGAGTTTGTTAATTAAAGCAAAAGAGATTGTAGTGGAATATTCAGGCCGTGAAGTATTAGATATTGAACATTTGGAGCTTTACGAATACGACCGAATTGGCCTGGTTGGAGCCAATGGAGCAGGTAAAAGTACGTTGTTAAGAGTATTGCTAGGTGAAATGCCCGAATCGTATGGGAAAGTGGTGAGAAACGGCAGTTTTGCTTATATCCCGCAGATGGAGCAGGGCGGAGATCAGGGGGAAGTGGATTATGCATTAGCGGGTAAGCTAGGAATAAACCGCATAGATGCTGATCAGATGAGCGGCGGACAGGAAACAAGACTGAAAATTGCTAAGGCTTTGTCCAGTTCAGTGCACGGTATTTTTGCAGATGAACCCACGAGCCATCTCGATTCAGAAGGAATCCATTTCTTGATTCATCAGCTCTCTTTTTATACGGGAGCGTTGCTGGTTATCAGTCATGATCGGTATTTTCTTGATCAGGTGGTTGATAAAATTTGGGAACTGAAGGATGGGAAGATTACCGAGTATTGGGGTGGATATTCCGATTACTTGGCGCAGAAGAATGAAACTCAGAAAAAGCAGGAAATCCAGTATCAGCAATATGTGAATGAACGAGAACGACTGGAAAAAGCGATGTCTGAAAAAAGGAATCAGGCTCGGAAAATTGATCAGAAAGAGAAAGGGGCTGCAAGGAAAAATAACTCTGATCACGGTGGGCGACTTGCTCATCAGAAATCTGTGGGGAGTAAACAGAAGAAACTTCATCAAGCCGCCAAAAATATGGAACAGCGCATTGAAGCGTTGGGTGATGTCCAAGCACCGGAGGTGAATCGTACGATTCACTTTCGTCAGAGTCAAGCGTTAGGACTTCACAATCCATTTCCGATTATAGGAAAAGAGATGAATAAAACATATGGTGATGCAGTCATTTTGGAAGACGTATCTTTTCAATTCCCTCTTGGGGGTAAGATCGCGCTGACAGGTGCGAACGGTGCAGGGAAAACTACGTTGCTTAACATGATCTTAAACCGTGAACAGGGCATCATCATATCGCCTAGGGCAGAGATCGGTTATCTTGCACAACATGCATACACACTTGACCGCCATCAGGTCGTCATGGAATTCATGCAGGAGAACTGTGACTATCAGGTGTCGGAGATTCGAGCTGTATTAGCATCTCTCGGATTTTCTCAGCATGATGTGCGCAAGCCGTTGGCGGTATTAAGCGGCGGCGAGATCATGAAGTTGCAGCTGGCGAAAGTGCTTCTTGGCCGATACAATATTTTGCTAATGGACGAACCGAGTAATTTTCTTGATCTTCCTGCAATGGAAGCGTTGGAGCATTTGATGAAAAGTTATGCAGGCACGATTGTTTTCATCTCGCATGATACCCGTTTAGTCGAGAACGTCGCTGATCAGGTATATACTATAGAGAATAAACAAATCGTTCGAATCAGGTAATCAGACGATGATGTTTTAATGAGCATGGATTCCGCCGAAAAAGCCTATTCTTCATCATACGAGATGGATTAATTTAGGTTTCACCGTTTTTATTAATCTGGAAAATGATTAAAGGACGCTGCCGATTGAACAATCGGGCGTCCTTATTTTTTTGAAACCAGTTATCCATTCCGTCCGTTTAATAGATTACACCAAAAATTAAAACAAGGCTGGGGAGGAATGAAGATGCTTAAACGATGTAGAGAAATATGCTGTACGCCAATCTTGAAAGTAAGTCTGATTCTGGCTTTGAGTGCGCCAGTTATTCTTGTTCTGCCTACAGAATCGTCCGCAGTTGCAAGTCCGATCATCAACGTGACGTCGGGAGCGCGAACGGCTCCGCCGCCACTCGAATATCAGGCATACACGGTTCAATCACGAGCTTCCAAACCCGTACATATCTATGAGGCCACAAATTCGTTAACACGTGGAGATGGTCTTCATGCACTCGCAAAGACAGTAACATTGACATACAAAGAGATGAAGACATTGTCTGTTAATTATCGTTTGGAGCGCTGGACTGGAACGGCCTGGGTAACTTTTGCAGGTAACTCCTCAACGGATACCAAAACAAATGTACTTCGATCCAATTCGGATTGGGAGATCACTACCGGTTATTATTATCGTCTCGTTAGTGTTCACACAGCTAATGATGGAACGACATCCGATCAGTCTACATACACTTCACCTAGTGTATTATTTTAATTTAATTTGATTTTGCAGGAGAGTTCTGCTCCAGAAAATCATTGGCGATGGCGATCATTTCCTCTTCAGTCACTGATCCAAACAGACTCATGCTGAGTGAACCTGTCATCCACTGAATGGAATTAAATGGCGGTCCTACATATACCAGCGCCTCGCTGCCATCGATGAGCTTCACAGCTTCACTTTTCTGTAGCGGGGTTCTCTCAATCGACTGTCCAGGCTTAATATACTCATAATCAAACTGTATAAGTTCGTCCGTATCACTTTTGCCCTGGATGGAGTATCTCACCCTCAGCACCTCGGACTCGTAATAGTCATCAGGATTGACCGGATTATCGGTATCCAGCATGAGTTCATATTTCACCTTATTAAACCGGGCAGGGATTGCCTTGGATAATATAAATTCTCCCACAAATCCATCCCGAGCAATCTCTTCTGTTACAGCTACTGAACGGAAAACGTGACTACTGAGCTCGAAGGCAGGAGCGCTTGCAGCCTCATGCGGAGAAACGAAGCTGGATTCACGGTCCGGTGGAGGAGGTGTTTTGGCGGTAGAGGGATCAGGACTCAGATTGACAGACTTATCCTCAACTATGATCGATTTCATGCCATTACTCCAATTCTTGATCGATTGAACAATAGGAGATACGGCTTGTGTTCCCGAGGGCAGACTGAATAGGACCGCTCCAATGGTTACGGACGCTGCTACGATGCCTGAAAGTTTAAACGTGCGCATTTTACGTTTACGTGCGCCAATTCTTTCGATCTCCTTTTGAACCTTTTGCCAAGAATGATGCATGGATTCCGTACGGGAGGCAGAAGGGGCGGAGGCAGCATGCCGGAAAGCTTCATCAAACGCCTGCTCAAACGCCGCATCAAAATATTCGTCTTCCAGACCTGAATCGAATGGCTGTTCAAGCTTATTTAGCTTGCCTTTGCTCAATGCTTCCACCCCATTCCTTATGTAATTTCTTCTTGATACTGCCACGTGCCCGGAATAAACGCTGTTTAACAATGTCTTCAGTCGTGTTCAACAACTCAGCGATTTCCCGATAAGAAAAGCCTTCTTTCCACCGTAACTCAACGAGTACGCGATATTCTGGTTTCAACTGGGAGAGATAATGCTCGATAGACTCCTGCATCATCTGTGTCTCCACCATGCTTTCCACCGAGACTGCCGTCTGGTTCATGGTCTCTATATCTATAAAGACACTGTCCGAGTCCAGTTGGTTACGGTTATTTTTATTTTTTCTCAAATAATTTATTGCGGTATTCCGGGTGACTACTTTGAGCCAGGCTTTAAGTTTAACCTCATCTTCGAAGAGGGGCTTATTTTTAATGATTTTAATAAAGGCTTCCTGAATAATATCTTCTGCCGCTGCACGTTCCTTGATGATATATACGATTAATCCATACACCATATTATAGTATTCATAATAGACTTCTTCCTGAAGTACAGGTCCTAATTGATGAAAATCTGAAGCGAGTAAAAGCTGGAGCCGATTGGCCATGGTGTTCTCCTTTCTGGTCAACAGTCCACAAACATTGGTATCATTACATTTTACAACAGATTATGGAAACGTTACAATGTCCGATAGACCTGATTAAAGTACTGTAAAGAAGGAGTTCTGACCCTGTTTGACGTTTGCTGAAAAAGAAAAAACAGACGATCTTGCAAACCATGGAATCCATGACAGCAAAATCGCCTGTTTAATTTAA
Source organism: Paenibacillus amylolyticus (assembly GCF_003719335.1). Taxonomy (GTDB): domain Bacteria; phylum Bacillota; class Bacilli; order Paenibacillales; family Paenibacillaceae; genus Paenibacillus; species Paenibacillus amylolyticus_D. The sequence goes on along the minus strand of NZ_RIAS01000016.1, from coordinate 155,332 downwards.
AGTAACGCTGATTTAAAACTTTGAAATCGCCGTTACACACAAGTTTTTTAAAACGCCCAATTTCCTTTCAGGAAAATCGGTTCACGATCACCACTCGCTGTAATGCCATAGATGTCTGTCTCGGGAGAACCCATCATGAAATCAACATGAGTGATACTGGAGTTCATACCGCGTTCCGCAAGCTCCTCGGGAGACATCGTTTTGCCTCCTTCGATATTGGAAGCATAGGAGCTGCCGATTGCCAGATGACAGGAAGCGTTCTCATCATATAGCGTTGTATAATACAGAATGCCGCTTTCCGAGATTGGAGAGTGGAACGGTACAAGCGCAACTTCGCCAAGGTACTGAGAACCTTCATCCATGGAGATGAGACGTTCCAACGTTTCGTGACCTTCCTCTGCATGAAAGTCCACAATCCGTCCCTTCTCAAATGTGAGAGTAAACCGGTCAATGATGCTACCGCCGTAACTTAGCGGTTTGGTACTCGTCACTGTGCCGTTCACACCGTATTTTGCTGGAGCGGTGTACACTTCTTCCGTAGGAATATTGGCTACAAAAGGGGTGCCTCGCTCGTTTACGCTGCCAGCCTGAGCCCAAATATGCCCTTCAGGAAGCTCTATCGTGAGATCTGTGCCCGGGGAGATGTAATGCAGTGCATGGTACTTTTTGTTGTTGAGCGCTACGGCTCGTGATTCCAGTCGTTCGATATGTTGTTCCCACGCAGCAATCGGATCTTCAACATCCGCGCGAACCGCGGCAAATATCGCATCCCAGAGCTGATTCATCTGTTCTGCTTGAGGGAGATCAGGGAATACCTTGGCCGCCCAATCTGCTGAAGGGCAAGCAATGCCAGTCCAGCTCATCTTATCAGCTTGCAGATACTGACGATATTTAGCCATCGCCTGACCAAAGGAACGCTGATTCGCCGAGATTCTAGACGGATCAATGCCTTTCATCAGATCAGGGCTGGAAGATAGAATCGTCAGAAAAACAGCATTATTCTCCGCGAGTTCCTCCATCTCTGCCGCATGCCACTTTGGAAGTTCATCGAAGGACTCCTCAGGAGCCATTTCAAAGCGAAGACGGTTGACCGTTTCATCGGAGTATTTAACGATAACTTGTTTGGCTCCGGCTTCATATCCTTTGCGTACCAGTAGTTGCACAAGTGGTGCTGCGTCAATCATGGCATTGATAACAAAAATCTGCCCCGTTTGCACATTTGCCCCCACTTTGACAGCGAGTTCAGCGTACCGATCCAGCTTTTGTTCAAAACTTAACATCGAATGTCCCTCCATAACCCTTAAATGTGAGTACAATTCAGACATAGGAAAAGAGAGGAGAAATCTCCTCTCTATGCATGGAGCTAATTAGAATGCCCAGTTTCCATTTACGAAGATCGGTTCTTCCGCACCTTCCGAAGTTACACCGTTGATGTTCATCTCACCGGAACCGATCATGAAATCAACATGCGTCAGACTGGAGTTCATGCCATGTTCGATCAGCTCTTCCTTCGACATCGTTTTGCCGCCTTCCAGACAGAAAGCGTACGCATTTCCGATCGCCAAGTGATTGGATGCATTCTCATCAAATAATGTATTGTAGAACAATATGTTTGTGTCCGAAATAGGAGATTGATGTGGAACAAGGGCAACCTCACCCAGATAATGTGCGCCTTCATCCATTTCGACAAGGTTTTTTAGTGCATCAAGCCCTTGTTCAGCTGTGTAATCAACAATGCGTCCATTCTCAAATGTGAGGGAGAAGCCGTCAATCAGATTGCCACCGTAACTAAGCGGTTTTGTGCTGCGAACAGTACCGTTCACACCGGTTTTCAGCGGTGCAGTAAATACTTCCTCTGTAGGCATATTGGCAATAAACACATGTCCTTGCTCGTTTACACTGCCCCCGGATACCCAGATGTGACCCTCGGGAAGTTCGATCGTCAAGTCCGTGCCTGGCGCGGTGTAGTGAAGTTTTTTATATTTTTTGCTGTTCAGCAGATCTGCGCGGGAGTCAAGATTTTGCAGGTGAGTTTTCCATTCAGCGACAGCATCCTTTTCACCAATTCGTACCGTTTTGAAAATAACATCCCACAGACGGTCTACTTGCTGCGCTTCAGGCAGATCCGGGAATACTTTAGCAGCCCATTCAGGGGAAGGGACAGCTACGATGGACCAGCTGAACTTATCAGCCATTTGATAGGCACGATATTTCTCCAGCGCTTTACCGCGAACTTTCTGGCTGGTTACGATGCGCTCCTGTGCAACTCCGTTCAGCAGATCCGGATTTTCCGCGATGACATGCAGGATAGCCGCACCTTCTTCAACAAGTTCGGTCATCTCAGCTGCAAACCATTTGGGTTCGATCGAGAATGCCTCATCCGGCGCTAGATCATAGTGAAGGCGGGTTACCGTCTCGTCACTCCAGTTGACTTTGACCAGTTTTGCACCCGCGTTGTACGCAGCCTTAACGATCAATCGTACAAAATGAGCTGCCGTGATTGGCGCATTTACGACTAACGTCTGGCCAGGGTGGACATTGACACCTACTTTGACAGCCAGTTCAGCATATTGTTGCAGATTTGATTCAAAATTGTTCATGCTATTTTTTCCTCCAATGTGATATGAATATCGTAGCTGGCGGTCTATTATAGTCCTCTTTGAATTATATGAGGATTTAGCATAGGGCCTTCATTGAATAATGTATACGTTGCTACGATATATATTGTACAATTAACCAATAATAATTACCAAACAGCTTTGCCAAAAAGTTGGAGAAAAGCGCCAAAAGAGAGATTTTTGGACGTTTTAATCGAAGATTTATTGAAGTGAGGCTTTAAACGAAAGATTAAAAGGAGAGTATACAGGTGAATATTGAAATTATTCGCGCAGCAATGCGTCGTGAGGATGAAAAAAGTTTTGTAGGAAGCACGGTGTTTAAGACAGATAGTGATAAATCCGTATATGAAATTACGTTTATGAGCAAGAACGGCAAGGATTGGGACTACAGCCTGCACTTCACGGAACAATCAGGTGACGAAGAAGAGCTGCTGAAAATGGACGAGTTGCTTGAAAATGACGATGATTTATACAATCAATTGCTGGATGCAGCCTTGGATGCTTACCCCGCTTAATGTAATGTAAAGTAAATGTTCTTGTTCTATTGTCCAAGTTACCCGACTATACTAGACGGTGTGTGCCCTGAGGAGGGCGTGCGCCGTCTATTTTTATTTTTGAGATTCCGAATAGATGTTCCAGAAAAGGGAAGTCTACGAGATGAACTAAACCAGAGAGACAATTCGCCTGATGGGAGGTAATCGTGAATGGCATTTGACAATCTGATTACATCAGGAATGACCAGCGTTGAGGAAATTGCTCCTGATATTTTGAGCTTGCGTACCCTTTTTGTGAATGTCGTGTTCATTGGAAATCCGGGAAGCAGGAGCTGGGTCCTCGTGGACACAGGAATGTCAAAATTCACGAATCACATTGTTGATGTGGCAACCGAGCGTTTTCAAGGTCCGCCGTCTGCCATTATTTTAACGCATGGTCATTTTGATCATGTGGGAACGGTAATTGAACTGGAGCAATTCTGGGGAGTGCCGGTGTACGCACATCCACTTGAAATACCCTATCTCACAGGTTTGAAAAATTATCCTCCGGCAGACCCTTCCGTGGGTGGAGGCCTGATGGCCCAGTTGTCATTTACGTATCCGAACGAAGCGATTAATCTGGATGATCGGGTATTTAGTCTACCCCAAAATCATACGGTGCCCGGTGCAAAGGATTGGAACTGGATTCATACGCCAGGTCATACACCGGGGCATATATCCTTGTTCCGCGAGGCAGATCGATTACTGATTGCAGGTGATGCGATTGTCTCGGTCAAACAGGAGTCGCTCTGGAGTGTTCTGCTTCAGGACAAACAGTTACACGGCCCTCCTGCGTACTTTACAACGGACTGGGAGGCAGCACATGAATCGGTTCAGAGCATCAGACAACTGGAGCCGAGGATGGTTGTGACAGGGCATGGACACGTGTTAAGCGGAGAGATGTTACATGAATCCCTCCGGCATCTCGACATGCATTTTGAAGAAGATACGGTACCCAAGCAGGGTAAGTATGTAGAATGAGACAACATAGACCGTTACTCGTGAGTGAGTTGAAGAGCGATGAAGACCGACAAAGAGTGATCAAGGCAGCTGATCGAGCAGCTGTCTTTTTGTTTTGCGCTCGCATGTTTAATTTGTTCTCGATCTCAGATTGTTCTTTTGGGGGCAATCATGATATAGTCGAGCCGTATAATATAACCTTAGTATGCAGGAGGTACATATAACGATGACACAACAGAATACAGCGTCTGAAGAACAATTTGGCGGCATTCCTGCGGTATGGCTGCGCTTTGGTTCATTTGAAGCAGCGGTGATTCCAAGCGTTGGCGCGAACCTGGTGGCTTTTCGGGATACGGAAAAAGGATACAGCTACCTGCGCGAGCCGGATCAGGATCAGATGGATGAATTTATGGCGGCTCCTGCCGTCTATGGCATTCCGATTTTGTCTCCTCCTAATCGATATGAAGACGGTCGTTTCCCTTGGAATGGCAAAGTCTATCAACTGCCGATTAATGAACCTGCGACAGGCAACCATTTGCACGGATTTTTGCATGATGTGGCGTGGACGGTAGAGGGATATGGCTCTAATAATCTGGAGAGTTATGTCACGCTCAGCCAAAGCATCGGAGAAGGCCATGCTTTTTACAAATATCTGCCGTTCAGCTTCAGTGTAACGCTTCGTTATTCATTGAGCAGCCATGGTCTGCAACAACAGTTAATTGTGAACAATACGGGCACAGAATATATGCCGAACCTGTTTGCTTTCCATACAGCGATCAAAGTTCCTTTTGCACCGGACAGCCAGTCTTCGGATTATACAGCCAAAGTGACGATTGGTCAGCGCCGTGAATTAAACGAGCGTTCGTTGCCGACTGGACAATTTCAACCGCTTACACCCGAGGAAGAGCAACTTAAACAGGGCGGAGTTAGTCCGTTTTTTGCAGCGATGGATAACCACTATACCGCTGAGCCGCAAAATGGGCGCAATTACATGGAACTTACGGATCATCGCACAGGAGACAAACTGGTGTACGATGTAGGCACGTCCTATAAACATTGGATGATCTGGAACAACAATGCCTGCAATGAATTTTTCTGTCCGGAACCACAGATGAATCTGGTTAATGCCCCGAACGTGGAAGGTATTTCCGCAGAAGAGAGTGGTCTCGTTGGATTACAACCAGGTGAACTGTATGAACAGACCAGCCGTTTGTATCCGATTGCTGCTCAAAAATAAAACGGTGATAGATTGAACTCACTTCCCACCCGTTCGTTTTGCGCTACGCTTACAATTTTGTCGAAAAGGTGAAAACCTGCTCGTAAATCATGTATAATATGACGAGATACACAAGCTTTGTAGAGACCCAGACCAACATTTTGGAGGAGGACAAGCAAGTGGAATACCGCATTGAGAGAGATACGTTAGGCGAAATGAAAGTACCAGCCGACAGGCTTTGGGGCGCTCAGACGCAGCGCAGTAAGGAGAATTTCCCGATTGGACGCGAGCATATGCCGATGGAATTGGTGCGTGCTCTCGCCATTTTGAAGAAAAGTGCTGCGGCTACTAATCATAAATTAGGCAAATTATCAGCGGCGAAAGCAGATGCGATTGCTTATGCGGCCGACGAAATTATTGCAGGACGTATTGATGATCACTTCCCACTCGTGGTATGGCAGACGGGTAGTGGTACTCAATCCAACATGAACGTGAATGAAGTCATTGCCAACCTGGGTAACCAGTTGCTGGAGCAAAAAGGCAAAGAAGAGCGCCTGCATCCGAATGATGATGTTAATATGTCACAAAGCTCCAACGACACCTTCCCAACAGCGCTGCATGTAGCGGGCGTTCTTGCGGTGGAAGATCAGTTGTTGCCAGCGATTGCGGTGTTGAAAGCAACTTTTGCGGAAAAAGTGGAAGCGTTTAAGGATATCATCAAAATTGGACGTACTCACCTTCAGGATGCAACACCAATTACGCTCGGGCAAGAGATTAGCGGCTGGGAAGCCATGCTCGGTAAGAGTGAACGCATGATCCGCGAGAGCGTAGAGTACATGAAGGAGCTTGCAATTGGTGGTACGGCTGTAGGAACCGGAATTAACGCACACCCTGACTTTGGTGACCTCACAGCCAAAGAGATCGGTAAACATACAGGCAAAGATTTCGTATCTGCGCCGAACAAATTCCATGCTCTGACCAGCCATGACGAAGTCGTATATGCCCACGGTGCAGTAAAAGCGCTTGCAGCAGATATGATGAAAATTGCCAATGACGTACGCTGGCTCGCAAGCGGTCCACGCAGCGGTCTCGGTGAGATTCGTATCCCTGAGAACGAGCCGGGCAGCTCGATAATGCCAGGTAAAGTGAACCCGACACAGAGCGAAGCGATCACGATGGTTGTGACACAAGTGATGGGTAACGATGCGGCGATTGGATTCGCGGCGAGCCAAGGTAATTTTGAACTGAATGTATTTAAGCCTGTCATCATTTATAACTTCCTGCAGTCTGTACAGTTGCTTGCTGACTCCATCGTTGCATTTAATGACAAATGTGCTGTAGGTATTGAGCCGAATCTGGATCAGATCAAACACAATCTGGATAACTCGCTTATGCTGGTCACTGCACTCAATCCTCATATTGGATATGAGAATGCGGCTAAAATTGCAAAGCTTGCACATAAAGAAGGTTTGTCCCTGAAGGAAGCTGCGTTACAAACCGGACTTCTTACAGAGGAACAATTCGATCAATATGTAGACCCGGCTAAGATGATTGCGCCAAAGGCCTAAACCGATTTTCAACCCCTACGTGTGACAATTATAAATATTTATGAATAAAGTCCCGGAAAAGCGGCCTGCAAAGCAGGTCGTTTTTCTTATGTCATCGCATATTTTGCTTGTCAGCTGATATCTATACATATAAAATACTAATGCAACAGATTTCATGCAATGATTCAGCATTCGTCTATATTTGGAGGGTTTCACGTTGTCTAAAACGAGAAGATTTACGATACGCTCCAAAATTGTATTGGGCTATCTTGTGGTTGTGCTTTTATTTGGTGTAGTACTGCTAATCCTTTCGGCCCAAATCGATGTGTTGCAGAAGGAAAATGATTTTATCAGCCATCATGATCTGGACGTACATAATCTGACCAACGCGATTGAGAAAAATGTACTGGATATGGAGACGGGACAGCGAGGTTTCATGCTTACCGGAAAAGAGAGTTATCTTCAGCCTTATGATCAAGGTCTTTCCGAGTGGAACTCCAATTACGATCAGTTATATTCCTTGATCAGCGATAACCCGGCACAGCAACAAAGTTTGCAAAATATTAAGTCCCATATCAACCGTTGGATCGAAATTGCTGGTGAAAAATCCGTACAGCTCAAAAAAGAAGGGGATCAGGATAAGGTTCTCGCTTTTTTTCAGTCCGATCCGGGGAAAACAGAAATTGATCTGCTTCGCTCCCAGCTTGCTGCCTTCCGTAACACCGAAATCTTGCTGACAGAAGCAAGGGTGACGGACTTGGCGAATCGTAGCTCAACTTTGCTGACAATTATGTATACCCTGTGGGGTCTGATTGCAGTACTATCCATCGCCGCGGCTTTCATTGTTTCTGGCAACATCGTGAGAACACTTCAAGAGGTGAAGCAAACGATCAGCGATATTTCCAAAGGCGGCAACTTGAAGCAACGTATACGTGTACGAACAAGAGATGAAGTCGCTGATCTCGCTCATGAAGCCAATCAACTACTGGATGAAATACAGGAGCAAAACCGGGTGAAGGATCAACTTACAGGCGTTGCTACTCTTTTGCAAAACCCTACCACATTAGAAGGTTTGTCACGTTTGTTCCTGAGTGAGCTTGCAACGATGCTAGAGATTCCATATAGCGTGTTGTATCACTGGAAAGACAATCGGTTGTTTCGCGTGGCTGCCTATGCAGGAGATGGGGAGAAGGAACGCTCACTCGGGAAAATATCACTTGCCCCTGGTGAAGGGTTAGTCGGTCAAAGTGCGATTGAGCAGCGGGTGCTGCGGATGAATGATTTACCGCAGAATTACATTCGAATTTCATCCGGTCTGGGCCATGCCTCAGCGAGCTCGCTTACCGTTGTACCCATTCTGTTTGAAGGAAAGACCGTTGCTGTCGTAGAACTCGCATCCATGAAGCCATTAACCGAGAAGGCTATAGAATTGATCAAGGAATTAACGGTCATTTTCGCTGTTTCGCTTCATTCTACCGTCACGCGGATGGAACTGCAGCACCTTTACGATGAATCACAAGTTCTAAACGAAGAATTACAGGCACAATCCGAGAAGTTGCAACTTCAAACCGAGGAGATGCAATCTCAGACAGAAGAATTGCAGATGCAGACGGAAGAGTTATATATGTTGAATGAACGCTTGGAGAGCCAGAAGGGCACGGCGGAGAATGCAGCCCAAGAACTTGCAGCAACTGCTCATCAGCTGCGAATCAGTTCGGGATACAAATCCGAATTTCTCGCCAATATGTCGCATGAGTTGCGCACACCTCTAAATAGCATGTTGATTCTGTCCGAGATATTGGCGGAAAACAAACATCATCATTTGAGCGGTGAGGAGCAGAACTATGCAGCTGTCATTCACAGATCGGGTAAAGACTTGCTTAACCTGATTAACGATATTCTCGATCTGTCGAAGGTTGAGGCCGGACAGATGGAAGTGGAATTTGATGATGTGTATCTCGACACGTTGCCTGAAGTGATGAATCAGTATTTCTTGAAAACGGCTGAACAGAAAAAAATTGATTTCCGCATTCAGCTGCAAAGTCCGCTTCCGGCTACGATTAAAACCGATGAGATGCGGATGCATCAGATTCTTAGAAATCTGCTCTCGAATGCGTTTAAGTTCACGAGCGAAGGGGAAGTGGCGCTGACGATTTCTCAGATGCGTCTGACTGACCCGGGACACGCCGATCAAGAAACCGAAGTCATTGCTTTTTCCGTTAGTGATACGGGAATAGGGATTGCGGAGGATAAGCTGCTCCAGATCTTTGAGGCATTCAAACAGGCTGATGGGGCAACGGCGCGCAAATATGGCGGCACAGGGCTAGGGCTGTCCATTTCTCAATCCCTGGCTTCATTGCTTGGCGGTTCAATTTCGGCAACGAGCCGATTGGGCCAAGGCAGTGTATTCACGCTGTTTCTTCCATTGAATCAAAAAGGTCACGAGGTTCCGCAGGAGGAGCAAAGTTCTAGACTGTTTGTTTATGAGACAGCTGGTACTGTAGCAGAAGAACGTATCATCCCTTCAGCAACTCGGATGGAACTGGAACTGAAGAATATGGAGATTTTGCTAACACCTCTAGAGGAATCGTTATTCAGCGGGCGGCAGATTCTTGTTGTAGATGATGATATCCGTAATGTATATGCGCTTGCAAATGCACTGGAGCAATACGGTATGCAAGTGACCTCTGCTCAGAATGGAACGGAATGTCTGGAGCTGTTAGAGCAGGGAGGTCTTAAACCGGATGTTATTCTCATGGACATCATGATGCCAGAACTGGATGGGTATGAAACCACCCGCAGGATTCGAGAGCATCTCGGTCTGACCGAAATTCCAATTATTGTGCTCACAGCAAAAGCAATGAAAGAAGACCGGGAAAAATGTATCGCTGCCGGAGCCACGGACTACCTCAGTAAACCGTTGAATGTCAAGGATGTATTATCTCGCATGAAATTATGGATGAATCACGAAAAGATGGAGATTTGAACACATCCACATTGTTGGATTTAATGTTAAGTAGAAAATGTTTATTCAAAACGTTTCAAACCTATGTCCATGCCAGCATGATCATGCTGCCTTGAGGACATGGGTTTATTTTTTTCTCATGTAAGTTTCTTTACGGAAATTGATGTTATAATACTTAACAAGTAATTAGATAATCTCTATCTATTATTTCAAAATCGGTGGAGTAATGAAGCTAAAAGGGATTTGTAAACTATTTGTTTACACAATTGTGTTAAATATATGGGAGGTCATGTCCATGCAACTTACCGTTAAAGAAGCTTTGCAGGTATACCCGCTGTCTGAAGCCAAATTGATTGCGGGCCGGGAAGGGACTTCACGGATGATGAAGTCAGTCAACGTCATGGACGCTCCTGATATTGCAGATTGGATCAAATCTGGAGAAATGTTGTTTACAACTGCTTTTATGATCAAAGATAGTGAAACAGATACGCTTCGATTAATGCAACGTCTGAATGAACGTGGATGTGCGGGAATCGGCATCAAGCTTGGACGATTCTGGGAGTCGATTCCCCAAGGTATCGTAGAGGAAGCGAATCGACTTCGGTTACCGCTTTTGGAGCTTCCGTTCCAATTCACTTTCTCTGACCAGATGAACGCCTTGTTTAAAGCGGAACATGAACGCAGTCATCGGCTACTGCATGAAGTCGTGCAGAAACAAAAGAAATTAATGCAGTTTGCCTTACAGCAGCAGCAACATCGCAATGTGTTTGCCGAAATGTCCACGATTCTCAACTATTCGATTGCCGTCATCGGCTCGCGCGGACATGTGCTCTATGCGAACGATGACGTCATGTCGGACAATGCAGTCACGCAAGGCTGGCCCTGGAAATCAGTCATGCACCGGGTAAAATGGAATCAGGGAAGCTGTCACCGTGTCCCGATTCAACAAAAAGACGAAGAATTTGGTTTCCTACTGGTGTACACAGATTCTGCCTTGTCTCTACGAGCGGAGGAGGAACTGTTTCAGCAAGCTGCGGATGTGCTCGCCTTTTACATGGATATGACCTACCGTGAGCATATTAACCCAACCGTTCAGGATGAAATGCGGACGTTGCTGACCCAATATATGGATCAGAAATTGACGATGCAGGAGCTCATGACTTTGAGCGAAAATAAAGGAGTACACCTTTTTCAAGAGACGTATCAGTGTGTGTTAACTACGCTCGAACCCAATGTCTTTGCTGAGGGGAAACTGCTCAAACAGATTCATCGTGAGTTGCAGTACAATCCCCTAATGCAATTCACAGCTTCCCAGCATTTTCAGATGAATGAAGGAATACTATCCATCTACAGTTGTCCGACCGGGCGTGATTATGGTGAGGAGTTGTCCGCATTTCTCTTAAATCGATTTGGCGATGTGCTCACAGCTCAAGAAGCCAAGGGTGCGCCAGGGCCTCGTTTCTGGATAAGCAAAATGAAACATGAGCCGACTTCACTACGTGAAGCATACCAGGAGTGTCTGGATACACGTCAGTTAGCCCAAAGGCTTGGTATGAAGGATCGGGCACTGCAATTTGAGATGTTGGAATTCGCGTATGTATTTCAGCATGTGCCTGAACAAATTATGGAGAACTATTGTCATAAAGTGCTCGAACCGTTACTTGCCAGAGACGGTGATCCCAATCAGGTGCTGATGAACACCCTGGAGTCTTTTATTGAAAATGACGGATTAATTAATGAAGCTGCCAAACAGCTGTACGTGCATCGCAATACGGTAACTTATCGGATGGAGAAGATCGGCAGTCTGCTGCAAATGGATTTCAAAAAGACGAATGATCTGCTCAAGTTAAAGTTGGTGTTTACCTTCCGTAAATTCGTGCGAGATAAAGCACCTGTAAGAATTCGTACGTAATCACTAATGCTTGTATGGATGCACATGATGCTCGTGATATGAGCTATGCTTAAAGAGTTGCCATAAGTTACATTACTTCCTTCATTGGCAAGTGCGGTTTATTGACGTAGATAGCAATTGTAACAAGAGGTATTCCGTGCGCAGATAACAATTTGCTTGTTAGATGTTATGTTATATTACAAAGATGCGTAAACAATGTTGCTGTATTCTGAAGCAGTGAATAGAATGAGGAACAATAATTAAATAGAGACCGGGGGTTATCACATGGATGATCTTATACATCTCGTTAACGGCTGGTCTGATCAACAGTTTATGAAAGAATTTGGCCCTTTATTTGAAGAATCTGCATGGATTGCAGAGCGTTCTGCCGGTCTTCGGCCTTTCGGTTCATGGGAAGAGATGATGCAAGTCATGACGAAACAAGTTCTTGACTCGGAGTATGAAGAGAAGCTGGAACTACTACGTAAGCATCCAGATTTGGGTGCTCGTATCAGCATGAGTACCAGCTCGGTTCAGGAGCAGGCTGGTGCTGGCCTGGATTCATTAACACCAGAACAATATAACGAGCTTAAGCAGTTGAATGAGAGGTATACAAAGCAATTTGGCTTTCCGTTCATTTTAGCGGTGAAGGGCCATACGAAGGGATCTATTTTTGATTCCATAAGACAACGTCTAGAGAGAAACGAGCAAGAAGAATTCGAAACGGCATTAAATGAGGTGTTTAAAATTGCTACAATCCGGTTGCAACAATGGATGACCAAGCGTACGACGTGATGTGAAGAAAGAGGATAAACATAGAGATCGAAGGTGAATGCCTGATGCAGCCGAATGCTGGCCGAATTACTACACATGTACTGGACACATCTAAAGGTGCTCCTGCTGCGGGAGTGAGAGTTGAACTCTATTTTATAAAATGGTCGGGAAACGAGTGGAATGCCCTGAAGGTGGCAGAATCGTCGACCAATTCCGATGGACGTTTGAATGCACCTTTGCTTCACGAAGGAAAGCTGGAAGTAGGCGAATATGAACTGCGTTTTGATGTGAAACCCTATTTTGCACAAGATACTCAAACGGATATGACACATGTGTTGTGGACCGAAGTCCCTATTCGTTTTGCCGTAAGAGATACCGGGAGCCATTATCATATCCCTTTGTTGATAGCGCCAGGGGGATACAGCACATACCGGGGAAGCTGAAGAGAAGACAGGACGGGATAGGGGAGATGTGGATGGGAACGATTCTGCTGAAAGGCGCGCAATTGGTCACGATGAATACAGAAGAGGAAGTATTTACGGGAGATCTTCTCATCGAAGATAACAAAATCAAAGACATGGCAGTGCATATCGATGAGAACTTGGCAGATCAAGTCATTGATGCACGAGGGAAGGTGTTACTGCCGGGTTTTATCCAGACCCATATCCATCTATGCCAGACGTTGTTTCGTGGACGTGCAGACGATATGGAACTGATGGATTGGCTTCGCAAGCGCATCTGGCCGTTAGAAGCGGCACATGACGAAGAATCGGTGTATTACTCTGCAATGCTCGGACTGGGCGAATTGATCTCTAGCGGCACAACGACCATTCTGGATATGGAGACCGTGAATCATACTGAATCGGCTTTTCAAGCGATGGCCCAGAGTGGAATCCGGGTCATCTCAGGCAAGGTGATGATGGATCATGGGGATGAGGTTCCAGAGCCTCTGCGTGAGAATACGGCGGATTCGTTGCAGCAGAGTGTTGATTTGTTAGAAAAATGGAACGGATTCGGCGGAGGCCGCATTCAATATGCGTTTTGTCCAAGGTTTGTTGTATCCTGCACTGAACAACTGCTTACGGAAGTACGCGACCTCTCGAATAAATATCACGTCAAAGTGCACACACATGCTTCCGAAAATCGTGGAGAGATAGAACTGGTCGAACACGAGAGAGGTATGCGGAACATCGTCTATCTTGATCACATCGGCCTAGCTACCCCCAGATTGGTTCTTGCACATTGTGTGTGGCTGAGTGAAGAAGAGAAGGAGATTATTCGTAAACGTGGTGTCAAAGTAACCCATTGTCCCGGATCCAATATGAAACTTTCTTCGGGAATTGCGGACATCCCCGACCTGTTGAACCGGCAGATCGCAGTGGGGATCGGTGCAGACGGTGCGCCATGCAATAACAATCTGGATATGTTCCAGGAGATGCGTATGACAGCTTTGATCCAGAAGGTGCCGCACGGGCCGACGGTGATGGATGCCAGAACCGTGTTACACATGGCAACGATGGGCGGGGCGGAAGTGTTGGGGCTATCCAGAGAGATTGGCAGTCTTGAAGTCGGCAAAAAAGCAGATATGATCCTGCTGGATCTTGATGATTTTCACACGTACCCGTCCTATGAGACCGACATTTACTCCCGTATCGTTTATTCGGCTACCCGTAGCTGTGTGGAAACGGTCATCATTGATGGCAGCATCGTGCTGAACAATCGTAAAATACAAACGATTGACCGCAGCATCGTCTTAAGAGAGTCGGACAAATGCATCGCACGGCTAATGAAACGGTTGTAATCAGAACCGTAGAAACAGTTGTAATCGAAACAGCACAGGTGTACCAGCTCTACTACCACATTGGATGTACCGATCCCGGAATCGTTGAAAGGCAGAAAGTAGAAAGGGGGCGGCCCTTATGGAGATGCATGATCTGTGTGCCATTGCCCTTCGGGAAACCCGGAGTGTACTTGCTACTGCAATTAAAGTGGAGGGGCATGCCTATCGCAAACAAGGGGTTTCCATGCTAATAACGGAGGACGGCAGGATGTACGGCAGTATCAGTCCGGGCTGTCTGGAGAGTGACCTGCAAGCCAGGGTGAGCCGCGTGCTGGAGATGCAACAACTTGAACTGGCTAGCTACGATATGCGGCCTGAAGATGACTTATCCTGGGGAGAAACGATTGGTTGCGGAGGCCTTGTCGTTGTTCTGCTTGAGCCGATCAGTGGTGAGTTACGTGACATGATGAAGCAGATACAGCGATGTTTGGATGCGGCTTTAACGGTTTCTCTTCTGCGGTCATTTGACGAGGATTACACTAAAGTTACGTATGGTTACTTGAAGATCGAGTCAGTCGCGTCAGGGCAAGAGCAATATTTAACTGCAAATGAGCAAGCTGAATGTTCAAAAAAAGTTTTGTCATCACATCCTCTTAACCTGAAGGTTGGGATTAATCCTTGGAATCTTCCTCAACACTTCACTTCGCTGTATACGCCCAAACCACGTTTGATTATCGTTGGCGCTGGAAACGATGTTGTACCGGTTGCCGGACTGTCTCAATCCGCTGGATTCCGTGTCGTGATCACAGATTGGCGAGCATCCTTGTGTACGCCAGAACGATTTCCAGATGTGGAACGGGTACACGGTTTTCCTCAGGAAGTATTCCCGCAGCTGAACATCAATGAGCATGACTATCTCATGCTAATGAGTCATCAATTCCCCCGTGAACGAGAATGGTTAGCGTTGTTAGCGAACAGCAACTATGCATATCTCGGCATAATGGGTTCACGTACCCGAACAGCTCGTTTGTTCGACGGGTTGCCACCATTAGATCACGTGCATAGTCCAATTGGTTTGTCTATTGGTGCAGATGGGCCAGAAGAGATCGCGATCAGTATTGTTGCAGAGTTGATTGCAATCAGGCGTAAGACAGTGGCTGGAAAATCGGCGTTAGGGATCGAAAAAAGGAGCGGTGCTTATGCAAACGACAGGTATCGTTCTAGCGGCTGGCAAGAGCAGCAGACTTGGGCGAGATAAACTATCGGTTATGATGCCGGATGGAAGAGCACTGGCAGCATGGACACTGGAGGCCGCTCTAAATTCCCGGTTGGATCAAATCATCTGTGTGGTCAAACCAGAAGACACTCTTGAATGGTTACCTTCCAAATGGCGCGGGGTATGCTCTTACACATATAATCCCGAAACCAGATTGCGTATTGTATTATGCAACGATTTTGCTGGTGGCATGGCGAACTCCATTCATTGCGGTATATTGACGGCGATGGAATACAGGCCGAGGGGGGTTCTGATGCTGATGGCAGACCAGCCCCTTATAACGACAGAGAATATTAATCATGTCACCGCGGTACTGGATTCTAATCCGCTGTGTGATTATGTTGCGGGTACGGACAATGAGGGGAGTAAACCCCCGGTTGCTTTTCGCTCGCATATGTTCGGCCCGCTGCTGTCCCTGCACGGAGATGAAGGGGCACGCAAAATGCTTCGTAACCCTAAATACCAAGGGGTACAGGTGTCTTTAAGGCGAGAGAGTTTCTGGGACGCTGATACAGAGTTGCAAGTGCAACAAATTCTGAAATATGCAGAAGAGCGGATGTGGAGAGAAGCTTAAAATTCACGCGGCTCCGTGTGAAAACTGCTAGATGAACGAGAAGGTTGAAGAAACGGAGAAATAAAGGAGGGAGAGCCATGGTCATGCCGGGATACGGCTCAGGTGCGCAGCCCTCTGTATGGCAGCCAGGTACGTTACAAGAATTACTAAACATTAGGGAACAGATTGAAGGAACACGGTGTTATGTTGCTGGAGGCACGTTATTGCGGACGCAATGGGAGGCTGCATTAAAGGGCTCACCTGAACATTTAGTTAGTCTGGCTTGCATTCCCGAGATGAGTGGAATCTCGATTCAAGGGGATGAGATTGTGATTGGAGCTATGACGCGATTGAGGGAATGTGCAACAGACCCTTTGCTAAGCCGGTTTCCTATTTTGCATCAGGCTATTTTGGCTATAGCAGCCCCTTCTGTTCGAAACCTGGCGACAATTGGGGGGAATATTGCATCAGGGATAGGGGATACATTACCGGCGCTACTTGTGTATGATGCTGAGCTTCACTGGCTGACCTGTCGTGGTATGGAGACGCAACATGTGGCATTATGGCTTGAAAATGGGCGTAATAGCAAGCTGAATGCAGATGACGTATTAATCTCCATTCATATTCCGTCCAGGAACTTTGCAGTAAATCTAACATCCTCTGTTCCAGAGCGATACACGTGTGAGTCCAAGCAATCCATACCTGAAAGAGTTCATCAAATTTCCTTCTATCGTAAATTAGGCCGAAGGGAGGCATTTACTGCCTCGCTTGTCACTGTAGCTTTTCACGGGGAGATTAACCCGGATGACGGACGATGGACACAGATTGCGATAGCTGCTGGCGGTGGCTCTGGTATAGCCGCGAGGCTAACCGAGACGGAGCACTGGCTTCAATCCGAAAAAGCAGATGCTTCTCAAGCAGCCGGGCTTGCAGCCCAGGTTACTGCTGAATTTGTATCCTATACGGATGCTTTTGCCACCGAAATCTACAGGAAACAGTCGGCAGGAAATATGCTTGGGGCTGGGCTTTGGCAGGCTTTTCATTCATAGGCTGCAGGATCTACAGCACATAGAGTATGTAAGGTATCTGCGCCAACCAGAGTATTAAGGACTTAAGGCAACTAAGGTATCTACAATTTAGGACTGGACTTAAAAAGGAGCTACGGAAGGGGAGAGACACCATGTTGCTTAACCGGGAACAGAGTGGAAATCGCTGGCACCTTCGGCCGGATGGACCTCCAAAGGTCACGGGACAGTTGCAGTATCTAACGGATATGTCCTTGCCTAACATGGTCTATGGGAAAGTACTGCGAAGTGCTTTTCCACATGCACGGTTGCTGTCCATTGATACATCGGAAGCGGAAGCCATGGAGGGTGTATATGCGGTGTTAACGGCCAAGGATGTGCCTGGACTTAACCGTTTTGGTATTGCAACCCCGGATCAGCCCGTCTTTTGTGAAGATGTTGTGCGTTATGTAGGTGATGCCATTGCCGCGGTTGCGGCTGACTCACCTGAACGAGCCTTGCTTGCCTTAGAAGCTATTCGTGTGCAGTATGAGGAGATTGAGCCGCTGGACAGCACGGCTGCCGCAATGGCTCCTGGGGCGCCCGAACTGCATCCACATGGTCCAGGCAATGTGTTACATCGTACAGAGATCAAGCGAGGAAATGCCCAGCAAGCTTTTGATTCGTGTGCTCATATTGTAACGGAGACTTACTATACGCCAAGACAAATGCATGCTTATATGGAGACAGAGGGAGGCCTGTTTGTACCTGACGAGATGGGGCGTCTTCATGTCTATGCGGCAACACAGCATGGGTATAAGGATCGCATGCAACTCGCACGTATTATTGGCTGCCCGGAAGAACACATTCGAGTGGTATCTTCACCTATTGGAGGTTCGTTTGGCGGAAAAGATGAATTGAACGTCCAACCTTATGGCGCACTGCTCGCGTTAAAATGCGGCCGCCCTGTTAAAATGCACAACTCGCGTAAAGAATCCGTTCGGGCTGGTTTGAAGCGTCATCCAATGAAGATTGAGATGCAAACGGGTATAAGCCGTGAAGGGATTTTACAGGCACATCGGGTTCGTATTACGGCAGATACCGGTGCATATGCAACGCTTGGAGCACCCGTATTAAACTTCTGTACCGAGCATTGTATGGGGCCGTATATGATTCCGCATGTGGATGTAGAAGGGGTATCTGTGTATACAAACAATGGATTATCCGGAGAGTTTCGTGGATTCGGAGGCAATCAGGCAATCTTTGCAATGGAAGGTCAGATGGATCGTTTGGCACAGATCATGGATATGGACCCCTGGGAGTTTAGGCGGCGCAATCTGCGCCAGAAACATGATCCGGGTCCCTTGAACCAGCGCATTCTGCCCACGGATGGACTATATCAAGTATGGGAGGCATTGGACCGTTCAGAGCTATGGCAGAAGCATCTTCATCCTCAGGTGGATTTGTCACTTCCTCCATGGATCAAACGAGGAGTAGGTGCGGCCATCGCGATGCATGGCGCCGGGCTTGGTTACGGCATTCCAGATCCGGCTGGTGGACGCTTGTCTCTGAATGCGGAGGGCAAGATTGAGGTGGCTTTCAGCTACGAGGAATTCGGGCAAGGTCTTGTGGCCACACTGGAGATCATGCTCTGTGATCTGTTCCAGTGCTCCCCATCGGACCTGAGTATTGTCATTGGAGATACAGACCGTGTGCCCCATAGTGGCTCCAGTACGGCATCCCGTTCAACCACGATGGCCTGGATGGCTTTGCAGCGCTTGCAGCATGGATTCCGCGCAAAGATGCTTAACGTGGCATCACAGTTTTCCGGAATTCCGGCAGAGCAACTAATGACAGGACCTGGGGGAGTATGGATGAAATCACACGATTCCTCAACAAACTCAACCACCCGTCTAGTCATTTCTTATACGGATCTTGTAAAGCAGGGTAAAGCGCAGGAATGGATTTTCGACACCACTTTTCATTACCCCACGACGCCTGACAATGTAATGGGTGGTCATTACCTCTACACGTATGCCGCCGTAGCTGCAGAGGTGGAGGTCAATACACTGACGGGTGAAACCAAACTTTTGGATACACGGCATATTGTGGCTGCAGGGCCGGTAATCAATCCGATGGGCTATATAGGGCAGATTGAAGGTGGCAGTGTGATGGCTCTTGGATTTACGTTAACCGAGGATGCCGTCATGGAGCAGAGCCGCTACGTTACGTCGAATCTAGACACGTATTTAATTCCGACAATCAAGGATATTCACTCGAATTTAGAAGTAGAGGCAATTGAAGATTTACCTGAAGGAGATGCATTCGGACCTAGAGGCATCGGTGAGATTGGTTCCGTTGCACTTGCCCCTGCGATTACTGCGGCTATTCATCAGGCGACAGGCGTATGGGTTACTCAGCTCCCCGTGCCGCGAGAGCAACTCAGCCAGGCGCTAAATGTTCTTTTACCAGAAGGGGTGAAGCCATCATGAAGAATCAGCCTCTTGAACAGACATGGAATGCTAGGGTGAATGGACGGCTAAGAGAACTGTCCGTTTCTCCTGAAACACGACTTGTCGATATCCTTCGGAATCACTTAGAGCTGACGGGAACAAAGGTTTCCTGCGAGGTTGGACGATGCGGCGCATGTATGATTCTCATGAATGGAGAGCCGATTAATGCCTGTCTCGTGATGGCGTATCAAAGTGAGGGAAGCGACATTACGACAATTGAAGGACTTCATGGTGAGAAAAAGGGAGAGCTGCACCCCATTCAACAAGCTTTCGTGGAAGAAGGCGGGTTTCAGTGTGGATACTGTACTCCAGGGATGATTATTTCAACCAAAGCTTTGCTGGACGCATACCCAAACCCTTCTCAGGAGCAGATTGAAACAGGTTTATGCGGTAATCTCTGTCGCTGTACAGGTTATGGCGGAATTATACGCGCGGTAAACAAGGCAAGTGAGCGTTGTGCAGTCAAAGGAACAGTTGACGGTTGAAATAGCGGTGAAAAAAGATGAAGGCAGATCAGCAGTTAACTTTGTGCAAACAGATGGTACTGAAATTTGATGACCCGAAGCGGTGAGAAAGCTTAAGTTCTACACAAAATTATGGTAATATTAAGAATAATAGAGAATTTCCTGCGAGTGGAGATCAAGTGCTGCCCGTAGAAAATTCTTATTTTTTTGTGTGGGAGGTGATCAC
The DNA here is from genome assembly GCF_003719335.1 of Paenibacillus amylolyticus. Lineage (GTDB taxonomy): Bacteria > Bacillota > Bacilli > Paenibacillales > Paenibacillaceae > Paenibacillus > Paenibacillus amylolyticus_D. Next base: position 135,012 of record NZ_RIAS01000016.1, on the reverse strand, counting down.
TATGAAGAAAAAGCATTTGTTTCTCGGTACCGTGTTAAGTCTGCTTGTGATCATGTTGTTGGTAAATTACATTGAAAATAATGAGGCCGCCGTAAATACGAGCCAGGTGGTCGAAAGTTATGGGGGAGATCGCGGAATGTACAAAGCTACCGTAACGTTTGATATGTTTCCAGCGAAAAAAGCAAGCAACGTAAAAGTTATGGTTGTATACCCTAACGATACGATCGAATATCATGATGTGTCGTCACCTGATGGTCACTACCTTTTGAATATAACGAAAAACGTGGAAGGGTTCACCTTGGACAAAAGTAAAGGCAAATCACCCGAATTCCTGATTACTTGGATATCAGGGGATAAAAAAAGAATAAGGTATGTTTCTTCAAGTGCCAGATGAATGAAGAGGTTAGTTACATAAGCATGACTAGATTGTGAAAAAACACAGTGTTTGTAAACATAAATTTAATCGTTTTCGGAATGTAAGTTTGTGAAGTTTCCTTGGGATAGAATAATTATTTTCTCTTGATAAACATAGTGATACCTGATCTATATAACCATATATTTACAATTTTATCCACTCATGATATGTTTAAATATGAAAGCGCCATCATGATTGGGGTTATGCACATTTCGCTCTCACATTTCAGATGGAAAGGGAGATGGAAATGAAGTTCGGAATGAAGATGGGAACGAAGAATGGATGGAGGGAGAGGGTTCAAAAAGCATTGGCAATCATGCTGGTCAGTACCTTGTTGTTGGGAATGCTGGCATTGCCTGCACCTGCGCGAGCGGATGCCCCGTTGCTCACAATTGAAGGTGAAGATGCACAATTAACCTCGGACTTGCAAGTGGTTACCCAGATTTATGGACAGCCGAAGCCAGGTTACTCGGGAAGCGGATTTGTATGGATGCAGGGATCGGGAACGATCACATTAGATGTGACCGTTCCCGAAACGGGGATGTACAGTATTTCCACCCGTTTTATGCAGGAGCTTAGTATGGATGGCAGACTTCAATACTTGGTAGTGAATGGGGGAACGAAGGCCTCTTACATGCTTCCATATACGACAACATGGTCGGATTATGATTTTGGTTTCCACAAATTAAACAAGGGAAGCAACACAATTCAACTGAAGGCTGGCTGGGGTTATGCATATTTTGATACGTTCACAGTGGATTATGCCGATCTTGATCCGCTAAACGTGCAGCCTGTGCTCACGGATTCTCAGGCTACGCCGGAAACACAGCTTTTAATGAATTATCTAACGGAGGTATACGGACACAACATCATATCGGGGCAACAGGAGATTTATGGAGGAGGAAATGACGGAAATTCCGAGCTGGAGTTTGAATGGATTCATGATCTGACGGGTAAATATCCGGCAATTAGAGGTTTTGATTTTATGAACTACAACCCGCTTTATGGCTGGGAAGATGGTACAACTGATCGTGTGATCGACTGGGTGAACAACCGCGGAGGTATAGCAACCGCATCTTGGCATATCAATGTGCCGCGTAACTTTACTACGTATCAACTTGGCGATTTTGTCGATTGGAAAGAGGCGACCTACAAACCAACTGAAACGAATTTTGATACCGCAAAAGCCGTCATTCCTGGTACGAAGGAATATCAGTATGTGATGATGACCATTCAAGATCTGGCGGAGCAGCTCCAGATATTACAGGATAACGATGTGCCGGTCATTTTCCGTCCTTACCATGAAGCAGAAGGAAACGGAGGATTGAATGGAGAGGGAGCCTGGTTCTGGTGGGCTTCTGCTGGAGCGGATGTGTATAAGAAGCTGTGGGACATGATCTATACTGAGCTGACCGAAACGTATGACCTGCATAACCTAATCTGGACCTACAACAGCTATGTCTACAGTACTTCACCGGCTTGGTATCCAGGGGATGATCAGGTAGATCTTGTGGGCTTTGATAAATACAATACGATCTACAATCGTTATGATGGATTATCTGGTGTACCTAACGAGGATGCCATTACGTCCACATTTTATCAGCTGGTGAACTTGACCAATGGCAAAAAAATGGTGGCAATGACAGAGAACGATACCGTTCCAAGCGTGAAAAATCTGACAGAGGAAAAAGCGGGCTGGCTTTATTTCCTTCCATGGTACGGCGAACATCTGATGAGCGAAGCGTTTAACTATGCCTCCACATTAAAGACACTCTATCAAAGCGATTATGTCATTACTCTGGATGAGTTGCCGGATCTAAAAGCGAACCAGCCCAATCCAAGTGCGGTCATCTCACCCGGAAGTGCAACCTTTGATAAGGAAACAAGTCATGCGCAGGATATTACGATTTCGCTCACCTTGAACGGACATCAGCTTACGGGCATTTCCAAGGGAGGGGTGAATCTGGTTTCCGGCCAGCATTATACGGCGTCTGAATCAACAGCGGTGCTGAAGCAAGCCTATCTAGCAACACTGCCTCTTGGACAAACGAGTCTAACTTTTCATTTCAACAATGGTAAAGATGCTGTTCTTAAGTTGAACGTAGTCGACAGTTCCGTTGTTGTTGTCCCACCTGACAGCAAGCTAACGATTCAGGCATATAACGGCAATACAAGTGCTTCGACGAACGGAATCGCGCCCAAATTCAAGCTGATTAATTCCGGGAATACGGCTATTCATCTCAGTGATGTGAAGGTACGGTATTATTATACGATTGATGGTGAGCAAGCACAGACCTTCTGGTCAGATTGGGCAAGTGTAGGAAGTGCCAACGTTACCAGTACCTTCGTCAAGCTGGACACACCCGTAACTGGTGCTGACTATTACGTTCAACTGGGGTTCACTAGCAGCGCTGGAGTACTAAATCCGGGCGAAAGCGCAGAGGTACAAGCTCGTTTTTCTAAAAATAACTGGTCTGATTACAATCAGTCCGATGATTATTCCTTCATGGCAACGGGCAATCAATATGCTAATCACAGCAAAATAACTGGATACGTAAGTGATCAGTTGGTATGGGGCGTGGAACCTTAAGCGATAAGTACAAGCCAGGCCGGGTCAGTATCTCATTTAACTGATCCGGTCTGGCTTTGTTATGTTTAGAGAAGTGTGCGTATGGATGAAAATTTAAAGCCGAACAGAGGCGCATTTTATTAGAAAGCTAGACAAATGGTAATATATGTAATAAATTAAGGTGTAAAAGTGAATATTGCAATCATAACAAATATTATGTAAACTTATATTTTTCGATATCCTTTATAGATGACATCTATGGTATTAGAGAATGCTAAAGTCCTGATTAATACTAAACTACACTCTCTTGTGAACTTCATTCCGACAGAGAAGAAACACCCTCATTGCAGTGTGCAAATTCCATTTTATTAAAAATTTTTATACGCTAGATTGCTTCCCGAAAATCGTTTTCGATTCTACTGAGAAATGGGCAGGTAAACCATCTGAATTTTGGTTCAAATCGCAGTCAGCGCTAGGGTTACAGCACTTCACAAGTGTAGATTGGTAACACGAATCTCCTGATGATACTGGAGAGAAGAAAACGATAATGAAAATTGGAAAAATTATTAATGTTTTAATACAAAGAAAGGAAGTCGTGCAGGCTGTAAACCTCCCCCTAAAACAAGTTAAATTGTTCAGATTAATAAATAGAAAAATAAGGGAAATTCCAGAAAAAAGCTGATGCTACGCTATTTATAGATTAATTTGATATGGATTTGCGATAGATTTTCAGATGCCCTTCACGTTATGCTGTGGAAAACCAGAAGGGAAGTGGCAACCATGGAACGCGAACTGGCGTTGGAAATTGTCCGAGTAACAGAATTGGCGGCTTTAGCTTCAGCTCCTTGGATGGGAAGAGGCGACAAGAATAGTGCAGATGAAGCGGCTACTTTAGCCATGCGTGCCATGTTCGATTCCGTGTCTATTCGAGGCACGGTCGTAATTGGGGAAGGGGAAATGGATGAAGCCCCAATGTTGTACATCGGTGAAGAAGTCGGGAATGCCGAGGGACCGGAGGTTGACGTCGCTGTTGATCCTTTGGAAGGTACAGAGATTGTTGCTAAAGGTCTGAACAATGCACTATCCGTCATTGCGGTGGCGGGAAAAGGAAATCTGCTCCACGCGCCGGACATGTATATGGAGAAGCTAGCCGTTGGTCCTGCACTGGTAGGCAAAGTCAGCATCGAAGATCCGATTGAGGTGACTCTGGAAAAAGCGGCTGTTGCGCTAAATAAAAATATCTCTGATCTCACGGTCATGATCCTTGATCGTGTACGGCATGAGAGCACGATCAAAACACTTCGCAAAGTTGGCGTGCGGATCAAATTCCTTAGTGACGGCGACGTTGCAGGAGCGATGGCTCCAGCTTTCCCTGAAGCGGGTATTGACCTGTATGTTGGATCAGGTGGTGCCCCTGAAGGTGTGCTGGCTGCAGCAGCCTTGTCCTGCCTCGGAGGTGAGATTCAAGGCCGTTTGATGCCTGCCAATGCAGATGAATTCCAGCGCTGCTTGCAGATGGGAATTGATAATCCTTACAAAGTGTTGACGATGGAAGATATGATCGGTACAGAGGATGTTATTTTTGCCGCAACGGGAGTAACGCCTGGTGAGATTCTTGGCGGCGTGCGTTATCTTGCAGATGACCGGGCGGAGACAGATTCGATTGTCATGCGTGCCAAAACGAAAACCATTCGTTTTATTCGTTCTCTGCATTTCCTGCCGAACAAAGAGGTATTGCATAAGGTTCGTAAGCTTCAGGCTTCCTCCGAGCCAACAGATCGCATGATCCGGAAGTTGACTAAAGAGATGGAACAGGCTGAATTCAGTCAGTCTGCCAAGGAAGCAAGCGTAATTACAAATGGTTAAATTCTTTTCTTCATCTATATATTAAATTCATAGAACTTACCTGTGCGCCACATTATTGAAAAATAAGAATGAGGAAAAAGGTGAATCCTGAAATCCTCATTCTTTTTGTTGTTTTAGCATTGACAACGGTTACATAGCATGAGAAAATGTACGCGCGTACATAAATATTTATTCTGGATGATTTTTATTTTAACGTGCAGATGTCATCTGAAGGAGGTGAAAGACATGGCTTCTCGCAGAGAAGTCGCTGAGCTTGCAGGGGTTTCCGAAGCGACGGTGTCCAGAGTTTTAAATGGCGTTGGACCCATCAGGGAAGAGACTCGCCGCAGAGTACTTGAAGCATCCGAGCGGCTAGGCTATGTGCCCAGTGCACTTGCTCGCAGTTTTGCCAGAAGTAAGAGCGGCAATTTGGGCGTTGTGTTGCCATATGTTCCGAAGGCACATCTGTTTTCAGCCTATTTTTTCTCGGAAATGTTAAGTGGTATCGGAAGCAAAGCGAGAGACAACGGCCTTGATCTGCTGGTCATGTTTCAAACCGCAGGTGAGGTTATGAATTATACCGATTTGTTTCGCAGACAGAAAATTGATGCCTGTATCATTCTTGGTGCGAGACATGATCAGGATGAGCTTGCGGCCATGCAACAGTTAGATCGGGAAGGACATCCGTTCTGCGTCATGAATCAGCATTTTGCCAGTGAGTCATTCATGGAAGTGGATGCCGATCATGTGGAGGGAAGCAAGCTTGCTATACGTCATCTTACCGATCAGGGATACCGCAAAATTGCTTTTTTGAATGGACCAGACAGCTATTCGAACAGTCAGGATCGGTTGGAAGGCGTGCGATTAGGACTGCATGAGGCGGGCATGGAACTGGATCCTGGTCTGCTACTTGAAGGCAACTACAGCAGGCGGAGCGGCATTGAGGCAGCAGCCTCTATAGCTAATCGTTTGTATGAGATAGATGCTGTGTTCGCAGCAAATGACAGGATGGCCATTGGTGTGATGCATGGCTTGCGGGAACGAGGAGTACGTACCCAGGATTTCCCGGCATTTGTTGGCTATGACGACTCCGATGCCGGCGAGATGGCAGTTCCGGCGCTGAGCAGCGTCAGGGTTCCCTTTTTCGAGATGGGGGAGCTTGCTGTATCCAAACTGATGCAAGGTACGAATGGGATAGCTGATGCAAGAGGTCAGAAAGGGTATCATTCCACAGTAACTTTTGACTCGTTACGAACTCTTTTACCCACAGAATTGATTATTCGTGCGTCATCCAACCGTCGTATTGAAGAGTAGAGCCGAGCAGATCCGTTATTTACTTCTATTAAATGTTATTTTCATTCTATACCAATGTTTTTGCATTCTATTAAGGGAGGAAATGATTATGTCAAAACGTGTTCGTGTAGGAATGGTTGGATACAAATTTATGGGAAAGGCTCATAGCAATGCATATCGCAGTCTGCCCATGTTTTTCCCATCTGCACCGCTACAGCCTGAAATGTCTGTCATTTGCGGTCGAAATGAGCAGGGAGTTCAGGCGGCGGCAAACCAATTTGGCTGGGCTGAAAGTGTCACGGATTGGCGTGAACTGGTCAAGCGGGATGACATCGATCTCATTGATATTAATGCTCCAAGTGATGCTCATAAGGAAATTGCACTGGAAGCAGCTCGTCAAGGCAAGCATTTGTTCTGTGAGAAACCACTCGCACTCTCGCTGGCTGACTCACGTGAGATGCTTCAAGCAGCAGAAGAGGCTGGTATAACCCATATGGTTGGCTTCAACTATCGTTTCTCCCCAGCCGTTCAGCTGGCAAAGGATCTGATCGAAAGCGGACGTTTGGGCAAAATCTATCATTTCCGTGCGTTTTTCCTTCAGGACTGGATTCTGGACCCGAACTTCCCGCTCGTATGGCGTCTGCAAAAAGACGTCGCAGGTTCCGGTTCACATGGTGATCTCGGTGCTCATTTGATTGATCTCGCTCGTTTCCTCGTTGGTGAGTTCCAGGAGGTTATTGGCATGAGTGAAACGTTTATCAAAGAACGTCCGCTCGCTTCCGAGATGACAGGTCTTAGTGCTAAGGGAAGTTCAAGTGCAGATGCACCTAAAGGTGAGGTAACAGTGGATGACGCCACGTTGTTCCTGGCTAGATTCGCAGGCGGGGCGCTTGGCAGTTTTGAAGCTACTCGATTCGCTGCCGGACATCGTAGCACGAACTCTTTTGAGATTAACGGCAGCTTGGGCAGTGTGCGGTTTGACTTTGAACGTATGAACGAACTGGAAGTTTATTTTACGAAGGATGACGAGGATGTACAGGGCTTCCGCCGCGTACTCGCTACCGATCCTGCGCATAAATATGCCGAGGCTTGGTGGCCTGCGGGACATACGATTGGTTTTGAACACACGTTTACACATGAAATGTTGGAACTTGTAACCGCTATTTCGGAGGGCCGCCAGCCGTCGCCAAACTTCCATGATGGGGTTGCGTGTCAAGCGGTACTTGAAGCCGTAGAACGTTCGGTAACGGAGCGTCGCTGGGTAACTCTTGAAGAGATGTAACGATGTAATAACGAGATACGAAGAGATAAGGTTTGAAGACAAAAACAGAAAATAAATTCAGAAGAGACTGGTAGAGATGCAGTCCGAATCAGATATTCAGATCCAAGGAACGACCCAAATTGAATGAATCGAAAGCGAGGATCTAGCGATGAAAAAAGCACTGATTGTATGGGGCGGCTGGGATGGACATGAGCCGGAACAAGTAGCAGCCATTTTTGAGCGCATCTTAAAGGAAGAGCAGTTCGAAGTCGAAGTCTCTGGCACCTTGGAGTCGTATGCGGACGCAGAGAAGTTGCTCGGTCTGGATCTGATTGTGCCTCTATGGACAATGGGGCAGATTGAGCAAGAACTGGTGAATAACGTTTCAGCGGCTGTACAGAGCGGTGTGGGCCTTGCAGGTCTGCATGGCGGGATGTGTGACGCATTCCGTAACAACGTAGACTGGCAGTTTATGACGGGTGGACAGTGGGTAGCCCATCCAGGTAACGATGGAGTGGAATATATGGTGAATATGAAGCGAGGCTCCAGCCCGCTTTTCGAACATATTGAAGATTTTCAGGTGAAAAGTGAGCAGTATTACTTGCACGTTGACCCGGCTGTAGAAGTGCTGGCAACCACCCGTTTCCCGATTGTATCCGGGCCTCACGCCGCCAATGGGCCTGTCGATATGCCTGTAGCGTGGACGAAGCGCTGGGGTGCAGGCCGTGTATTTTACAATTCACTGGGACACCATGCAGACATCGTAGATATGAAACCCGTAACCGAGATGATGCGCAGTGGTTTCCTCTGGACAGCCGCAGGCAAGGAACTGGCGAAGAGCTGCAAAACCGATGCGACGACTGAGGTATACACAGGCATGGCAGACAACCAAACCTAATGTTTTTGTTCAGCAGCCTAGTAACTTTGTGAGTTCGTACTCACAAGAAATGCATAAGAGAGCGTATAACCACATAACAGATCCACGGCGAGGGGAGTAAAAGCATGAAAACAATGAAAGTAGGTATTATCGGCTGTGGTAAAATCAGCGGCATTTATATGGAGAACTGTCACCGTTTTGAGGTGCTTGAGCTGGTTGCGGTCGCTGACCTGGATCGGCAGCGTGCAGAGGAGCAGGCCGCGGCTTATAACGTTCCAAATGTATTTTCCGTGGATGAAATGTTCGCGAGTCCCGAGATCGAGCTGATCATCAATCTGACGATTCCTGCCGTTCATGCCGAAGTATGCATACGTGCGCTGGAATCGGGCAAACACGTTTATGTCGAAAAACCGCTCGCGGTTACCCGTGAAGAAGGGCACGCTGTACTTGAAACAGCCAAACGTAAAGGCCTCCTCGTAGGCTGCGCACCTGAAACCTTCTTCGGTTCAGGCATTCAGACAGCACTGCAGCTCGTAGAGGATGGTATCATCGGTAAACCGGTAGCAGCAACAGCCTTCATGATGAGCCGTGGACATGAGTTCTGGCATCCCGATCCGGAATTCTATTATGCCAGCGGCGGGGGCCCGATGTTCGATATGGGGCCTTATTATCTGACGGCGCTTGTTCAATTGTTGGGACCCATTAAGTCCATTGCGGGAATGACGGGTAAAGCGATGACAGAACGAACGATTACGAGTGAGAAAAAGAGAGGCCAGATCATCCCCGTTGACATTCCAACCCATGTCACCGGTCTGCTTCAATTTGAGCAGGGAGCCATCGGTACGCTGATTACAAGCTTTGATGTATTTGGCGGAAGTGCATTGCCTCCGATTGAGATTTACGGAACGCATGGCACGTTACAAGTCCCTGACCCGAATACCTTCGGCGGTCCAGTGCGTTATCGTTTGATGGGTGAGCATGAATGGACAGAAGCCCCGCTTCTTCCAGGATACCAGCAAAATACGCGTGGCATTGGCGTCGCGGATATGGCGTATGCTGTTCAAAGTGGTCGAGCACACCGGGCGAGCGGCGAGCTGGCCAACCATGTGCTTGAAGCCATGTGGGCTTTCCATGACTCATCGGATGAGCAGACCTTTTACAAGATGAAGAGCACATGTCAGCGCCCAGCAGCGTTACCAGTGAACCTGCCACTATATACGCTGGATCAGTAAGGAATGCATAACTTCTTCCCGAGATAAACAAACAGCCTCTTTCCAAGAAACTGGGAAAGAGGCTGTTTTGTGTACCAAGAGTACACTGCAGAGATTACCGTTGTTTGATCTGACATTTAACAAAATGTATTTAAAATCAAGGCTCAAATCCGGCCTGACTAATATAGATCTCCTGTTCTGCAAAATGCATCTTCATTCGTTCCACAACCGTTTGGTAAGCCTGCGGCTGATACCAATGCTGCATTCCGACCTCCTGATAAAGAGCCTCCATCCCAAGTCTCCGTGTCCGCTTGCCCTCACTGCCGTCACCCATAAAATAATCATCAATGCACACACGTTGAACGAGCGGTCTAAGCATAGAGGCAAACTGTTCACTGCTCGGCAATACAGGCGCAATAGCAGCTTGAGTCGGGATACCAGCATCTCGTAGTTGTTTAAGCGCACGTAAGCGACCTGCAATAGGTGGCGCAGAGGGGGTAAAGTGCTTCCTAATATCGTCTTGATCCGTCTCCACGGTCATACTCACTCGCACACGTTCACCAAGCTTCTGCAGGACATCAATATCACGAGTAACCAGCGGACTTCGGGTCTGCACCAAAACAAAATCCGGCGGTTCGATCAGCATCGTTTCCAGCAATGAACGTGTGATTTGTTCCTGAGCTTCGACGGATTGATACGGGTCGGTGCTGGACGACATGAAAATCGTTACTTTTCCTTTCTTACGGGCTCGTTGCAATTCTTTGGCGAGAATACCGGAGGCTTCTTTTTTCACATCTACCCAGCTACCCCAGTCTTCCTTACGAAATAAGTTGACAGGCATCTGTCTAACGTAACAGTAGGAACATCCGAAAGTGCAACCCGTATAAGGATTCAAGGTGTGGGTGTAACCATTCAGGAAGCCAGTGCCTTTGTTTAATAACGTCTTGGGCACCTTGTAAGCGAATTGAGTCTTCATAAGCGGTCATGTCTTTCCCTGTAATATGCAGGAGTATATCCGGTATGTTTACGAAAAACGGAAATAAAATAAGCCGGATTAGATATCCCTACTTGACGTGCGATTTCGTTGACGGTTAGATGTGTACGTATAAGAAGGGTTTGTGCTACGCTGATCCGTTTGGCTTGGATATATTGAACCGGGGTTTGACCCGTAATGCGTTTAAACACCCGATGCAGGTGGTACGGACTCCCATGGCTTACAGCAGCAAGTACATCGAGCGCTAACGGTTCGGCATAGTGTTTATCAATATATTCGGTAACCCCGTGAATCCACTCCTGGTCTGGCACGCGTTCTCCTGTAGGTTTACAGCGTTTGCAAGGTCTGAATTTGTGAGCCAGCGCTTGTTCTGCATGACGAAAAATCAGGACATTGCCTGATTTCGGCGCTCTTGATTTGCACGAGGGGCGGCAGAAAATACCGGTTGTTTGTACTGCATAGAAAAACGTACCATCGTACGTGTGATCATTCTGGATTATCGCTTCCCAGTAATCATGGGGAATCGATGTGGGAAGTTCATCATTTTGCTGTGTAGGTTTCATAAGGTTCACCTCTGCTTTAATTATACCCTGCACGATCGGGAAATGACGAAGTTTTGAATTGAAATCGCAAGATATCGATATTCTTGAACCCTTATGTAGGAATGAGACGGGCTCTTTCTTCATTCCTGCTGAAATATACGCTACAATGTATAGGATAGGTTATGAAGCAGAGATCATCTTATTATCTAACCATTGAACAAATAACAAACATCAGTCATAGAAGAAAGAGGTAGATAGACATGGTTCGATTCGGTGTAGTAGGTACCAACTGGATTACGGAAAGGTTGCTGGAATCTGCAGTTCAAGTGCAAGGGTTTGAGCTTACTGCGGTATATTCGCGAACAGAGGATAAGGCTAATGCATTTGCAGACCGATATGATGCAGCTTATCGTTTTACGGATTTGGAAGAGATGGCAGCCAGTGATACGCTGGACGCAGTATATATTGCGACGCCGAATACACTGCATGCACAACAGGCGGAGCTTTTTCTGAGACATGGCAAGCATGTACTGTGTGAGAAACCTCTTGCGGCTAATGCGTCAGAAGTACACAGTATGATCGAGACAGCTCGCAAGCATGATGTGCTGCTGATGGAAGCGATGAAGTCAACGCTCGTTCCCGTGTTTAAAAGTGTAGAGAAGCATTTGCCCAAAATCGGCCCTATTCGCAAGTACATAGCGGGTTATTCGCAGTATTCTTCGCGTTATGACAAGTATAAGGAAGGTATCGTGTTAAACGCCTTCAAGCCTGAGCTCGCTAACGGGGCGTTAATGGATCTGGGTGTGTATTGTTTATATCCACTCATCACGTTATTTGGAGCACCAAACCAGGTTCAATCTCAAGCCATGATGCTGGAATCCGGCGTAGATGGGCAAGGAAGTGTGTTGCTGAATTATGACGGAATGGATGCCGTCGTGACCTACTCCAAAATCTCCAATTCGCATGTACCTAGCGAAATTATGGGCGAGCGCGGAAGTATCATCATCGACAAGATTGGATCGCCTGAACATGCAGAAATTCGTTATAATGATGGCACGATTGAGGTATTGACGGTGGAACAGCAACATCCCGCGATGTATTATGAAGTGGAGGAGTTCGTGAATCTGGTGCAACAAGGAAAATTAGAATCCACTATGAACACGTACGAACGCTCCCATCAAACGATGAAGGTGATGGATCAGATCAGGCAACAGATTGGTCTTGTTTTCCCCAATGATTAAACGAGAGAGTGTATAAGAGAGGAAGCGAACGAGATGAGCCGAGAAGAGCAGAGGATCGTGAACGATCAGAAGAGCAGAGAAGAACGGGAACATTCAGAAGACAGCACAGACAGGAAGCACGGCAAACAGATGCATCAGCATGAAGAGAGCGGTCTGGAGCTGTCCCAGATTGTTTTTATAGGAAGAACGTTTGAGGAATACATGAGTATGTTTGATCTGACTACGGATGAGCTTGCAGGCCAGAACATCCTGGATTGCCCTGGAGGCGCATGTTCGTTCAGTAGTCGGGCTCGGAAACATGGTGCTCATTCTGTAGCGGCAGATATCGCTTACCAGTATGACATGAATGAACTTGGAACGAAGGGGTTTCAGGATATTGAACATACGATGAAACAGATCCATGCTGTTCAAGGGAAGTATGTCTGGGATGAATTCGGAACGATTGAAGGGTTGAGGGAAGAACGATTGCGCGCGATTACGGATTGTATGGAAGATATGAGGCATTATCCTGAATGTTACGTGGCAACGGTATTGCCTGATTTGCCTTTCAATGATGAGCAGTTTGATTTGACCTTATCCGCACATTTCTTATTTACCTATGCAAATCGGTTGAATTTTGATTTTCATGTTGGAACGTTGCTGGAGATGCTGCGTGTGACAAAGCATGAAGTACGTATTTTTCCCACAGTAGATCTGTCAGGCAAGCGTTATGAATATATGGATGAGCTGAAGATGTTTTTGGAAAATAAGGGCTATCTCCTATCTGAAGTTAGAACGTCATATGAATTTCAGCGTAATGCTCATACGATGCTTCGGATAAGAAAGCCTTCACTTTAGACAGATTAAGATTGGAGGGAAACGAGATGAAAAAGGTTCTTATTCTTGGAGGTACACGTTTCTTCGGTAAACGACTTGTGGATCATTTGATCTGGGAGGGGAAGTCCGAGATCACGGTTGCGACTCGTGGACAGACAGAGGTCGATTTCGGAGCGGAAGTGAAGCGAATCCGGATGGATCGGGAAGACCCGCAGTCTGTAGCAGAGGTTGCACAGTCGGATGAGTGGGATATCGTTTACGATAATATCTGTTACTCTCCGAATGAAGCCAAGGCTGCATGTGAAGCATTTGCCGGACATACTAAAAGATATGTGTTAACCTCTACACTTTCGGTGTATGGAGAACCAAGAGAAGGATCTGTGGAAACGGATTTTGATCCATATACGTATCCGCTGCAGTATGGTAACAAGGAGGACTTTGCCTATGGTGAAGGCAAACGCCTTGCCGAAGCTGTTTTTTTCCAAACGGCGACCTTCCCGGTAGCGGCAATGCGCATTCCTATCGTACTTGGTATGGATGATTATACGAGAAGGCTTCATTTTCATATCAAACATGTACAACAGGGAAAACCGATAGGTATGCCGAATCCCGATGCCGAGATTGCATTTATTAATTCAACGGAAGCTGCGAGATTCCTTGCCTGGCTTGGGAATGTGTCGTTAACTGGACCTGTGAATGCCGCGTCCAAGGGGGCGATTAACCTCTCGGCGATGATGCAGTTAATTGAAACGGTGACGGGCATGCAGGCTCAGATTCTGAAGCAAACCGTGGACGAAGATATGTCGCCTTTCGGAGTCCAGCAATCATGGACGATGGACACATCCAAAGCAGAACACGCAGGGTATGCGTTTGAAGCGCTTATGGATTGGTTTCCGGGTCTTGTGCGTGAGATCGCTCTTGCATTGCAGTCAGAACGATAATCATGCCAAGAGATGGACCTGTCCGTTATTATAAGTGAGCTATAGAGATACGCTTGTATTCAACTAAAAGCTTAAATTGATCATAAAAAACAGGATGACCAGAGATACGATCTCGGGTACGTCCTGTTTTTTGTATTCTTACTTGAACTCTGTCATCGGAGTGGACTGTGCAAAATCTCTAGTTCAACTTGTATATCATCAATTAGTAGGCGGAACAGAAGCCGATGTACGTATTCGCAGCTTGGAAGGTAAAATCATCGTTTCAGCGGCAGGTGACAGTTTTCCTTCAATCCGGTCAATCAGCATCTGCATCCCTTGGTATCCGAATTCATAAGCAGGTTGTGCAATGACGGTCAGAAAAGGATCAAAGGCAGAAGCCAGATCAAGGTCATCGAAACAAACGACAGAGATATCCTCGGGTACTCTAAGTCCTCGTTTGCGAAGCAGACGGATCACTCCAATCGCCAGCATGTTGTTTGCCGCAAAAATAGCTGTAGGCTGCTGTGATCTGGAGAGCAAACGTTCCAACCCTTCATCATCACTAAAATCACGATAGCTTGTACGAAGTATAAGTGAAGGATCAGGTGTTATCCCTGCTTCCTTCAGTCCTTCGATATAACCATCTTCACGCAGTCTGGCAGTCGAAACTTCAGAAGACCCGTTGACCAGTGCAATGTGCTCGTGTCCAAGTTCAATAAGGTAACGTATGAGCTCTATTGCGCCTTCACGGCTGTCTCCAGCAATCACATCTGAAGTGATTCCGGGCACGGTTCGATCCAAAAACACAAATGGAATGTTTCGAGCCTGCAACTGTTGCAGATGGGGGAGAGAGCGATCTCCCGCGGGTGCAAAGAGCACGCCATCTACCCGCGTCGACAGGATTGCCTCCACATACTCTTTTTCTTTTCGATAATCCTCGTCACTGTTGCCAAATAAAACACGATAACCCCGAAGATGCGCAGCATCCTCGGCTCCACGGGCCAGCGTTGTATAGAAAGGGTTGGTAATGTCCGTAATTAGCAGAGACAGCATATGAGTTCGCTGCAGCACCAGACTTCGTGCATTGGAGTTTGGGATATAGCCCAGTTCATCGATGACCTGCTGCACACGTTCACGTGTAGCCGTGCTGATGCGACCTGTGCGATTAATGACTTTGGAGACAGTCATCGCAGAGACATTTGCTTTTTTGGCAATATCATAGATTGTAATCAAATGGAATCGAACCTTTCCACAGCATAGTCCTTTCATTTTAATGGATAATGGTAATTGACAGCAACATAGGTGCGTGGTATGTTTGGGTTACCGATAACCCTCAGAGACATTTTATGATCTTAACTGGTCTTTAAATTGCTGGATTAAGCTCTGTTTTAGTCTGATTTAAGTATAGTTAAGATAAATCGTTCTATAGGTTATTTCTGCAAAATGATCTCTATAAATTCATTTATTTACTCAACACAGCGACCGTTCTCGTTATTTTTCATGATGGTTTCATTGTCCACCAAGGTACAGTGAATGACATTGGATGATGATTAATGAGAGTGGTTTATTTTTTTAGAGAGTTATGTAAACGCATTCAAATATTCAACGTGTGTGGTTATCGGCAAATGTTCACCCGGTAGTATGATCTGATTTCTTTTTCTTTTGTCGCTCATCGTTCAGTCAGAATATTCTCAATTCCACATGCATTTATTGAAATGCACTAAAAGGAGGACGTTCTCGCATGACTCATTCAGATTATCGTTATCATCAGCCTTTTCCCAAGATTGGTATTCGTCCCACAATAGATGGCAGACGCAAGGGTGTGCGTGAGTCATTGGAAGAACAAACGATGCGCATGGCAACGTCAGTAGCTGAGCTGATCTCATCCGAGCTTCGTTATGCCGATGGTTCTCCAGTCGAATGCGTGGTCGCGGAGACCTGTATCGGCGGTGTCGCCGAAGCAGCGTCCGCAGCGGCGTTGTTCAGCCGTTCGAATGTGGGTGTAACGATTACGGTCACGCCTTGCTGGTGTTATGGTACGGAAACGATGGATATGTCACCGTCGATACCAACGGCTATCTGGGGCTTTAACGGCACAGAGCGGCCAGGAGCCGTATATTTGGCTGCTGTGCTGTCTGCACATGCACAGAAAGGGATTCCTGCGTTCGGCATATACGGTGAAGATGTTCAGGACGGCGGTGATACTACCATTCCAGATGATGTGCGCGACAAGTTACTTCGGTTTAGCCGTGCTGGACTTGCGGCGGCCACAATGAAGGGGCAGGCGTATTTGTCCATTGGCTCCGTGTCGATGGGGATTGCAGGTTCCATCGTGAATGATTCTTTTTTCCAGGAATATCTGGGCATGCGAAACGAATATGTGGATATGAGCGAATTGACACGGAGGATCGAAGAAGAAATCTATGATCCTGAGGAATACGAGCGGGCACTTGCCTGGGTGAAGGATTATTGCAGTGAAGGAACGGATAACAATCCGGAGCATCTTCAGTCCGATCGAAAACGTAAAGACGACGAGTGGGAAACGGTTGTTAAAATGACGCAAATTGTACGAGATCTGATGGCAGGCAATCCAAAGCTTGCTTCACTTGGATATGATGAGGAAGCTATGGGTCATCATGCCATTGTTTCTGGTTTCCAAGGCCAGAGGCAATGGACGGATCATGCGCCTAATGGAGATTTCCTAGAATCCATACTGAATTCCACGTTCGATTGGAATGGTAAACGCGCACCCTATCTTGTGGCAACGGAGAATGACAGTTTAAACGGTGTATCCATGTTGTTTGGTTCACTACTGACACACACGGCTCAGATTTTTGCTGATGTGCGCACGTATTGGAGCCCTGATTCGGTCAAGCGTGTGACTGGACATCAACTGGAAGGGCACGGGGCAGCGGGAATTCTACATCTGATTAACTCCGGCTCTGCTGCCCTTGATGGGACTGGGGAGCAAACGAGAGATGGCAAGCCTGTGCTCAAGCCTTACTGGGAAATTACGGACGAAGAAGTCCAGAGTTGCCTGAAAGCGACTTCATGGAGACCGGCTTCAGTTGAGTATTTCCGCGGTGGAGGATACTCGGCTGACTTTTTGACCAAAGGCGGTATGCCTGTGACCATGACCCGTCTGAATCTCGTTAAGGGATTGGGACCCGTGCTTCAGATTGCCCAAGGTTACACGGTGGACTTGCCAGAGCATGTTCATGACACGCTGGATCAGCGCACTGATCCAACTTGGCCATCGACCTGGTTTGCTCCAATTCTTACGGGCTCCGGAGCGTTTACTTCGGTGTATGAGGTGATGAATCAATGGGGAGCGAATCATGGTTCCATCTCTTATGGACACATTGGTGCTGATCTGATTACCTTAGCATCGATGCTGCGCATACCCGTAAATATGCACAATGTACCTGAGACAGAAGTTTTCCGTCCGCGTGCATGGGGACTGTTTGGTACAAGTGAGCCGGAGAGTGCAGATTATCGCGCTTGTCATGTATTTGGACCGTTGTATCGTTGAGTTGCTGAGCGAGCTAAGGAGGCTTTCATATGAGCAATCAGGCTGCATCTGTGCTTGCTGCAGATTTTGGTGCTGGCAGTGGTCGAGTTGTACGGGGCTCTTTAGATGGGCGCAGACTGACGCTGCATGAGGTTCATCGCTTTCCTAATGAGCCGGTTCAGCTTCGGGATGAACTGTACTGGGATTTCCTTCGTTTATTCTACGAGCTGAAGCAAGGGATACGCAAAGGCACTGAAGGAATGTCAGGACGAATAAAATCCATTGCGGTGGATACATGGGGTGTGGATTACGGACTGATTGATCATGCGGGAAGATTACGTGGCAATCCCCGTCATTATCGTGATGCACGTCATGCGAAATCCATGAACGATGTACTTGAGATAGTTAGTGAACAAGAGCTTTATGCGATGTCGGGGGTGTTACCTCAGCAGATCAATACGATATTTCAATTATTCGGTGACCTTCAGGATAGTAAGATCAAAGCACAAGACAGTACAATGGACCCCGATGCGGATACACGTGCATTATTCCTGCCGGATCTGTTTAACTATTATCTGTCTGGCGAGCAAGCGTGCGAGTATACGATAGCAAGCACCAGTGGTTTGTTGCATAGCGGGGAAGTGAAATGGAATGAACCATTAATGAGCCGACTCGGCTTACCTGCATCGTTATTTCCACGATTGGTTCACTCAGGAACCGTACTTGGTCATTTATCAGACGATCTGGTTAGAGAACTGTACATCGCCCCTATGAAAGTTGTTTCAGTGGGATCACATGATACGGCTTCAGCACTGGCGGCAATCCCGGCTACTGAATCGAACTATGCATTTATTAGCTGTGGAACATGGTCCCTTATGGGGGTTGAGCGTGATTCACCTGTATTAAGTGAGCAGGCTCTTGAGCTTGGATTTACGAATGAAGGAACCGTGAACGGTAAGGTGAGAACGCTGAAAAATCGTTCAGGTCTGTGGTTGCTTCAGGAGTGTAAACGCCAGTGGGAACGGGAAAATCGAGTACACTCTCATGAAGAGCTAATCCAGCTTGCTGCATCAGCAGAGGCACATCAATCTGTGGTATCGCCGGGAGATGATGTTTTCATGGTCCCAGGAGACATGCCTAAACGAATCAGACAGTATTGCGAGCGCACGTTCCAAACGGTTCCCGAAACCGCAGGAGCCATCGTTCGCTGTATATTGGAAAGTTTGGCACTGGAGTTCAGGCAGACGTTGGATGAGCTTGAACAGATTACAGGCATAAGACCTCCTGTGATTCATATGGTTGGCGGTGGTGTGCGCAATCGCATGCTCTGTCAGTTTACTGCAAATGCTACGGGTGTTCCGTTAATTGCTGGACCTGTTGAGGCATCCTCGGCTGGCAATTGCCTGCTTCAATATGTGGCTCTTGGTGAAGTAGGCGGTTTGTCGGAGATTCGTGACATTGTATCGGCCTCCTTCGATACGGAGATATATACACCTCAAGATGCGGAGTGCTGGCAAGAAGCATATGGAAAGTACCGAAAATTCAACCGACTGGAACAACACCAGCAATAAAGGAGTGGGAGAAACTTGTCTGAACAGCAGATTAGAGAAGAACTAACCAAATATGCCCGTAAGGCGGTAACCCAAGGACTTGTTGTCGGGCCTGGAGGTAACATTAGTGCACGCTCAGGTAATACGATGCTTTTATCTCCAAGCGGGTTCGCGCTAGAGGAACTAGAGCCCAATGAGTGGATCGCAATTGATATAGAGACAGGTGAGACGCAAGCAGGAGCCAGCCGTCCTTCATCTGAAGTGCTTATGCATCTGTTTTGCTATCGCGCAAACCCGGATATTCAGGCTATTGTGCATACGCACCCGGCGTACACGATAGCCCTCAGTCTAATTTTTGACCATCTTCCGCACCTGTTCCCCGATCAATCCGCCCTGGTTGGAGATATCGGATTTGTGCCTTATGTGCTGCCAACGACCAAGCTTCTCGCCGATGCCGTTGCTGCTAAGGTGACCGAACATTCTGCCCTAATTCTCGTCAATCACGGTCTGGTTACGACAGGTAAAAACCTGCGTGAAGCCTATTACCGAACACAAGTGGTAGAGGAAAGTGCCAAGGTATATATGATTGCCAAGGCTACAGGCGAACCTAAAGTTTTGACTGATGCAGAATATAAAGAGATTCAATCCCTTGAGAGCGAAGCTTATCGTGTTCAGCTACTGCAGCAGCTTAAATCTTGATCTGGGTTTGATGGTATAAAATTGAGATAGTCTCTACAGTTGTAAGGGAAGGATTTCAAGGATGTGAGATTCGTCAAAATATGACATGAGGATAAGCAAATGATTCCCTTTTTCTCGACAACTATTGCATTACCAGAAATACCGAGTATAATACTGGGTAAATAGAACGAAAAGGGGATGCAATAAACGATGAAAACATATGCTGAATTGAACTCTCTTCTTGTTGACGATTATCTGGATCTCCTAAACATTGCAAAACAACTTGGTGATGAGGAGTGGAAAGACGCTATCCTGCAAGCTTTGAAGGAAGAAGTCGATGCCAACCATCACGTGGATTCAACCGAAGTGCGGCAAGATCTCTGGAATCAGTTTGAAGACATTAACGAGCAGATGCATGAACTGTTGCTGCAATTGAAACAAGCCGACCAGCCAGAAGAGAAAGAACAGATTATTGAGTTGATCTGGGGACTAAAAATAGACCGCCATGCGATTACTCGTAAGCTTGAAACGATGAGCCGTGCCAGTGCCGGGACGCACAACGGCTGAGCATAAATATAAGTTTTACAACGCTGTTATATAGTACAGATCTACACAAAAAAACCGCACCAACCCTTGAAATTGTACTCTAAGGGCTGTGATGCGGTTTTTTTATTACTTATTATGGCGGATGATAGTTGGGTTCTGGTTACGGGCCGTGTGGCCCGGTTTATCTTATTTAGAACTGCTTGGCAAAACGCTGTGCTTCTTCAATTCCTTTCTGTTTGATCTCCTCCGCACGATCCTTGAACTGGTTATGTCCTTCAACAAAGATGCCATCCAGCTTTGGTACACCCAAAAACGACATGATGATGCCCAAATAACGATGTCCCGATTCCATCTGAGCCGCAGGTCCTTCGGAGTAGATACCGCCACGGGCTTGAATATGCAATGCTTTTTTATCCGTCAGAAGTCCTACCGGACCTTGCTCCGTATAACGAAACGTTTTGCCTGCCACACAGATAGAATCAATATATGCTTTAAGTACAGGAGGGAAGGAGAAGTTCCACAGTGGTGAAACAAATACATATTTGTCTGCATTCGCAAACTGGTCAGATAGTTCGTTTAGCCGTTGCACTTTGGACTGTTCTTCAGAGCTCAGGTCGCCTCCAGCTTGCAGTTTGCCCCATCCACTGAATACATCTGCATCGATGTGTGGAATATTGGAACGGTACAGATCGAGATGAATGATTTCGTCTGAGGTATGACTTTCTTTGTAAGCATCAATAAACGCTTTGCCGGCAGCCATACTGAACGAGGTTTGATGATCATGCGGATGGGCAGTAATATACAATAAAGTAGACATAACTTGTGTCCTCACTTTCGAATTTGGTTTGGTTTTGAGTTCATATTTCTCGAAACAGCTCCAGTGACTGGAGTAGTATGGGGTGTGGTGTTATTTTTTATTCGTTTTTTCGGGTAAGATGGCAGCACAGTGAATCATTGAACCGATAAAAGTGGCATGTATTCTGACTATTGGCAAAATATAGTGATGGAAACTTTAATATATGTATAATATATAAGGACAAGTATTGTAGCGGAATGAGCTTTGTGCGTACAAGTTCAGCCAGCTATATACCAGAAATTGAGGCTATACGTTTTCTTTATTTTCCAACGATAATAAGATGAGTGAGATGAATGCACATGGGAATGGACTTGGAGAAACAGCGATTAAGCATTGAAGCGGCAAAATTGTATTATCAGTCCGATTACAGCCAGCAGGATATTGCCTCAAGACTGGGGGTATCACGTCCTACCGTATCGAGGCTTCTTCAATATGCCAAAGACCGAGGGTACGTGCGCATTGAAATTATGGACCCGCTGGAGGATATTGATATTATCGGCGGCGAACTGAAAGCCAAATACAATCTGGAGACGGCACTGGTATGTTTCGCACCGTTGAAGAGTGATGAGGAAATTCAGAAGCATATAAGCAAGAGAGCTGCGGACTATTTACAGGACACTGTGCAGGATGCGGATATTATCGGTGTGACATGGGGAACAACAATGCATGCGGTCGCACGTCAACTTAGACCCAAGCAGGTCAAAGGCGTAGAAGTGGTACAGCTCAAAGGGGGCGTAAGTCACTCCCATGTAAACACCTATGCTGCAGATATTGTACATCTGTTTGCGGAAGCTTTTCATACGGTTCCCAGGTATCTGCCGCTTCCGGTGATCTTCGATAATATTGAAGTGAAAAAAATGGTCGAGGCCGACCGTCACATTGGACGCATTGTTGAGCTGGGAAGACAGGCGAACATCGCCATATTTACGGTAGGAACGGTGAAAGAGGATGCACTTCTGTTCAAGCTGGGATATTTTAACGAACAAGAGCAGGAGCTTTTGATGAAGTCCGGTGCGGGTGACATTTGTTCACGTTTTTTTGATGCGGAAGGGCATCTGATCAGTGAGGAGATTAACAGCAGGACGGTCGGGATTGATTTGGCTGAATTAAGAAATAAGGAGAAATCCATTCTCGTTGCTGGCGGCGGACGCAAAATTGAAGCGATTCACGCGGCTCTGAAAGGCCAGTATGCCAACATTTTGGTTACGGATCAATACACAGCGCAGGCATTGCTTCGTTTATAGAAAAGCATAGAGGATGAGTACACATGTGGCTGAATTCTCTTCTTACCGGCCTAACTTCATATTTAGTTTAACAATGACAACATCTGCCATGATATCCGGGCGGATGTTTTACTTTGTAAGGCAGAAAATAAACGGAAGAAGGAATTTTCCTCTGGTGTAACACAAAGTTCACCTTTCGATCCACAAATGAAGAATGAACGAATGTTCAAGTTGATTTTTACATATGTTCATGGTAGTGTAAGGATATAAAGTTCACCAGTTCAGATAAGGGAGAGATTTCAATTGACTACACCACAATTAGCTAAAATGATCGACCACACGTTGCTTCGTGCAGACGCAACTCGCAACGAGCTTACCAAGCTGACGGAAGAAGCGAAGCAGTACCAATTTGCATCTGTATGTGTGAATCCGGGCTGGGTATCTTACGCTGCAGAGCAGCTAAAAGGCACTGGCGTAGATATCTGCACAGTCATTGGCTTCCCTCTGGGGGCATCTACTTCCGAAACGAAGGCATTTGAAACGAAAGATGCTATCGCTAAAGGTGCAACAGAAGTAGACATGGTCATTAATATCGGTGCGCTGAAAGATGGCAAAGATGATGTGGTAGAGCAGGACATTCGTGCTGTTGTTGAAGCTGCGGCAGGTACTTTGGTGAAAGTAATTATTGAAACTTGTCTGTTGACAGATGATGAAAAAGTACGTGCTTGTCAAGCGGCTGTTAGAGCCGGGGCAGATTTTGTGAAAACATCAACAGGTTTCTCCACAGGCGGGGCAACTTCGGAAGATATCGCACTGATGCGTCGTACCGTTGGTCCGGACGTAGGTGTTAAAGCATCCGGCGGCGTACGCAGTCTCGAAGATATGCAGAAAATGATCGAAGCAGGGGCTACTCGAATCGGAGCAAGCTCAGGCGTGAAAATCATGCAAGGTGGTCAGTCCACTTCTTCTTACTAAAATGAGTGAATCTCCTGAACTCTGCCTGAGATGCATGGCAGGGTTCAGGGCCATTTTTTACTTGATAATGAAACGTAATATATCCTGTTGTTTGTAAGCGCTTAATAAAATTTCTGAAATATATGTTATGAAATGACACAAAATAAGATTCAGTAACCCTTTGAGCAGTTTATACAACGGGATTAACGACCTTCAAAGGAGAGATCACATGAAATACCTTATTGCCATCCTTGGCTTACTCGTTGTTTTTGGACTGGCTTATATCGCCAGTAACGGTAAGAAACAGATTCGATACCGACCGCTTGCGGTAATGATTGTTTTACAGATCGTACTGGCCTATGCTTTGCTGAATACGGGAGTGGGAACATGGCTGATTGGCGGATTTTCCACCGTATTCAAGAACTTGCTTGATTATGCAGCCGAAGGGATCACCTTTGTTTTCGGCGGTCTTATAAACATTGGAGCAGAAGGCGGGAGTGGTCCGTTTTTCCTGACTGTGCTAATGCCGATTGTGGTCATCTCTGCCTTAATTGGTATCCTGCAGTATATCCGAATCTTACCTTTTGTTATAAAATATATTGGTCTGGTACTAAGCAAAATCAACGGAATGGGCAAGCTGGAATCATATAATGCGGTTGCTTCGGCCATTCTGGGGCAATCTGAAGTGTTCATCTCCGTGAAAAAACAAATCGGGCTACTGCCGAAACATCGGCTGTATACCCTCTGTGCATCAGCAATGTCCACGGTATCGATGTCCATTGTCGGCGCCTATATGACAATGATTGAACCGAAATATGTAGTGACAGCGCTTGTGCTTAACCTTTTCGGCGGTTTTATCATTGCTTCCATCGTCAATCCGTATCGGGTTACGGAGGAAGAAGATATATTGGAAGTGCGGGAAGAAGAGAAACAATCGTTCTTCGAAATGCTGGGAGAATACATTCTTGACGGATTCAAAGTAGCAATTGTCGTAGCGGCGATGCTGATCGGTTTTGTCGCCCTGATTGCCTTGATTAACGGAATATTTAGCGCTGTAATCGGTATTTCGTTCCAGGAACTGCTTGGGTATGTGTTTGCACCTTTTGCCTTTGTTATGGGTGTCCCTTGGAAAGAAGCGATTCAGGCAGGCAGTATTATGGCTACCAAAATGGTGTCCAACGAATTTGTGGCGATGCTGAATTTGAGCGAGCAAACGGGATTGTCTGCCAGAACAACAGGAATCGTATCCGTCTTCCTCGTATCCTTCGCCAACTTCTCCTCCATCGGTATTATTGCCGGTGCAGTGAAGGGACTTCATGAGAAACAGGGCAATGTGGTGGCCCGCTTCGGTCTGAAGCTGCTTTACGGTGCATCGCTGGTTAGCGTGCTGTCTGCGATCATCACTGGACTGTTTTTGTAAGTCGGATAATATGGAAGCTGGAAGGAGTGCTTAATTTATGTCAACATTCAAAAGAGTACATCTGATTGTAATGGATTCTGTAGGAATCGGAGAAGCGCCGGATGCAGCAGAATTTGATGACTTTGACGTCGATACGTTGGGTCATATTGCACGTGAGCGTGGTGGTCTGAACATGCCGAATATGGGAAGTCTCGGACTCTCCAACATTGAAGAAATCCAAGGTATCCCTGTGGCGGATAAACCTAAAGCGTATTACACCAAAATGCAGGAAGCTTCCCGAGGCAAAGACACGATGACAGGTCATTGGGAGATCATGGGGTTATACATTGATACACCTTTCCGTGTGTTCGAGAATGGCTTTCCGGATGAGTTAATTCAGCGCATCGAAGAGAAAACGGGTCGTAAGGTCATTGGTAACAAACCAGCCAGCGGCACGGAGATTTTGGATGAACTGGGTGCGGAACATGTGGAAACAGGCGCGCTAATCGTTTACACGTCAGCTGACTCTGTCCTGCAAATTGCAGCGCATGAAGACGTCGTACCTTTGAAAGAACTGTATGAGATCTGTGAATTCTGTCGTGAAATCACGCTTGAAGATCCGTACATGCTTGGTCGCATTATTGCCCGTCCGTTCGTTGGTGAAGCGGGGAACTGGAAGCGTACAGCGAACCGTCATGATTATGCGCTCAAGCCATTTGGACGCACGGTGATGAACGAATTGAAAGATAGCGGTCTGGATGTGATTGCTCTGGGTAAAATCTCTGACATTTATGACGGTGAAGGCGTAACAAAAGCTGTTCGTACGGTGTCCAATATGGATGGGATGGACAAGTTGTCTGAGACGCTGGACGAAGAGTTCACTGGACTCAGTTTCCTGAACCTGGTTGATTTCGATGCATTATACGGTCACCGCCGTGATCCACAAGGTTATGCGCAAGCTCTTGAAGATTATGATGCACGTTTACCTGAGATTTTTGCGAAAATGACAAACGATGATCTGCTGCTGATTACAGCTGACCATGGTAATGATCCAACCTATCGCGGCACAGATCATACGCGTGAATATGTACCACTGCTGGCTTACTCCCCGCGTTTCAGCGAGGGCAAAAAGATTGAACTGCGTAGCACGTTTGCCGATCTTGGTGCAACCGTGGCTGATAACTTTGGTGTAAAATTACCGGAGTACGGCAAAAGCTTCTTGAATGAGTTGAAGTAAACTGCGTTCAGGTGTGAATTTAATGAACATGCATTTTAAATAGTGTCTTGGACAGAGAAGGCATTTCAGGATGGTTGGGTTGATCCTGTACGTGCCTGCTCTGTCTGGATGCGACGCACTGTGTCATGATGCCGAACTCGAAGTAATTTCTGGGACACTTGAGTGGCATAAGCTACCCTAATATTACTGACATCAACAAAACTTGATATCAAAAAGAATCGAATTTCAGAATTCAAGGACATCTATATCATACTACAGATCATCTATATCGGAGGAGATTACACATGAGTACACATATCGGAGCAAAACCAGGAGATATCGCAGAAACGATCCTTCTGCCAGGAGATCCGCTGCGCGCGAAATACATTGCTGACACGTATCTGGAAGACGTTGTTTGTTACAACGAAGTTCGTGGCATGCTCGGTTTCACAGGTACATATCAAGGTCACCGGATTTCGGTGCAAGGTTCGGGTATGGGGATTCCATCCTTCGCAATCTATGCGAACGAGCTTATTAGCGAATATGGTGTAAAAAACCTGATTCGTGTAGGTACTTGCGGAGGAATGCAGGAGCATGTACGTGTACGTGATGTGATCCTTGCTCAAGCAGCTTGTACTGATTCCAGCATGAACAAACATGTCTTCGGTGGGTACGATTTTTCACCAATTGCGACTTTTTCGTTGTTGAAAGAAGCCTATGACCGTGCCACTGCGAAAGGCATGAAAATCCACGTAGGTAACGTATTTAGCTCCGATTCCTTCTATCGCGATGACCGTTCCGTGACTGAGAAATTGATGAAACACGGCGTGCTTGGCGTGGAGATGGAAACAACAGCACTGTACACCATTGCTGCGAAATTTGGCGTGAACGCTTTGACAATCCTGACCGTAAGTGATCACTTGCTGACGGGCGAAGAAACTTCAGCTGAAGAGCGACAAAAAACATTTAACGACATGATGGTTGTGGCGTTGGATACAGCAATTACACTGTAAACCTATCGAAACTGGTGTTGAAGCATGGAGTGAAGGAACCGGAATCGATTCTGGAGCAGCGAAGCGTGCGCCTTTGTCTCCGAATTTCAACCATGGATAATGGTGATTCAGAGAAATTTGGAGACAACAGCGCTCGAAAGAACGATCCGGGTCCGGAACGGCCCCGCTCAACACGTGTTCTATACAATCAATTTTACAAAAGGAGAGATTATCATGAGAATGGTAGACATTATTGCTAAAAAACGTGACGGAAAAGAACTGACTACAGAAGAGATCGATTTCGTCGTTCAAGGATATACACAAGGAGAAATCCCGGATTATCAGGTCAGCGCATGGGCGATGGCTGTATTTTTCAAGGATATGACGGATAAGGAACGTGCTGATCTGACAATGTCGATGGTAAACTCTGGCGAAACGATCGATCTTTCTGCCATTGAAGGTGTTAAAGTCGACAAACACTCCACTGGAGGAGTGGGAGACACGACGACACTGGTACTTGCGCCACTTGTTGCCGCACTGGATGTACCTGTTGCGAAGATGTCTGGTCGTGGTCTGGGACACACAGGCGGTACTACGGACAAGCTGGAATCCGTTGCTGGGTTCCACGTTGAGCTGGAAAAAGAAGAGTTTATTCGTCTCGTAAACGAACACAAAGTAGCGGTTATCGGTCAAAGTGGCAACCTGACACCTGCGGACAAAAAGCTGTACGCACTTCGTGACGTAACGGCAACGGTCAACTCGATCCCATTGATCGCCAGCTCCATCATGAGCAAAAAAATTGCAGCAGGTGCTGATGCGATCGTCCTGGACGTAAAAACAGGCGCGGGCGCATTTATGAAAACAACAGAAGATGCTAAAGAGTTGGCACACGCTATGGTTAGCATTGGTAACAATGTAGGACGTAAAACGATGGCGGTTATCTCCGACATGTCTCAGCCATTGGGTCTTGCCATCGGTAACGCTCTGGAAGTCAAAGAAGCGATTCTTACACTGCAAGGTAAAGGTCCGAAAGATCTGGAAGAACTGTGCCTGGCACTGGGACGTCAGATGGTGTTCCTCGCAGGTAAAGCTGATTCACTGGAGCAAGCGGAAGAAAAACTCAAAGAAGTGATCCGGAATGGTAAAGCGCTGGAGAAATTTAAACATTTCTTGGCGAACCAAGGCGGCGATGCTTCCGTGGTGGACCACCCAGAGCGCTTGCCGCAAGCACAATATCTAATCGAAGTTCCAGCAGATCGTGACGGGTATGTAGCTGGGATCGTTGCGGATGAGATCGGAACGGCTGCCATGCTGCTTGGTGCAGGTCGTGCAACGAAAGAGTCCGAGATCGATCTGGCGGTTGGTTTGATGCTGAACAAAAAAGTTGGTGATTCAGTGAAAGCCGGTGAATCTCTGGTAACCATTCATGCGAATCGTGAAGATGTCGATGCCGTGATTGCGAAAATCAAGGAAAACATCACCATTGCAGATCATGCTGATGCACCTGTATTGGTTCATGATATCGTAACGGAGTAAAAGGATATGCTGCGTAGATAAGCGGGATAGATAAGCAGGGTAACGATGCACTCATGACTTACCTGCTGATGGCAGTCCGCTAGACTACCACAAAACTGTCGTGAGATCCCTTACTGGCACACAGTTGTAGATACACACTTGTAAACATACAGGCGAACATAATATATGAAAGACGACGGAGCAGGTATTAATCTGCCCGTCTTTTTTTGTTAGGAGACGACGTGCACGTAAACTCGAAACACGGCTGAGTACATAATACGACAATCCTCAGTCCAATGTTCTGGTTCTCTATAAACCGTGAAAGTGCTACTTTGGCGCTCTTCGTTAGTTTAAATTGTCATGATCATCATGATTATCATCAGCTCGGCTACTAACTTGTGTGCAAATGGAGCGTCTAAAACGATCCAATGAGATTAATTTTCTAACGATCACAAGGAACGCTATTTGAGCTATTTCCCGCGTTTAAATATTCTAACGATCACAGGAAACCTTATTTTAGAATTTTGATGTGAAAAAGGGCTTTTTCTTGTGTTTTTAGCAAAATAAGCTCTCTGGTGATCGTTAGAATTTCAAAAGCCTATTTTCACCTAAATAAGCTCGTCTGAGATCGTTAGAAATAGAAGTGTGCTGGCGATCTTTTCGTAAAGTGCTCCACTTCAACTCAATGATGCTCTACTTTCTCTCACTCACTTACTCACGATCTTATCATATGCCTTAACGGAATCGGCATTGGTGTAAATATAAGGAGAAGCTGGCTGATTAATCGGTGTTACGGACGTTGCCTGAATTTCCATCGTATCTTTACCGTCGACTTGCGCCGAGCCAATGGTACCACGGATCTGTACCCAACTATCCTTCTCAAACTTGTTGGCATCCGGAATATGAATCATGACGCCGAAAGGAGCCGCATCTGCTGGACAGCACATCACGAGAAAACGTCCTAATGCAAAATGAGAGGTATATTCCATGTTATCGTCCCGGTATACAAATCCGGTCAGCATAATCTCTTTGCCTGTGAATTGGCGCTGGAACATATCAATGGTGCCGAGGGTTTCCGAGAATATCTCTGGATACACCTGGATGACAGGTTGTACGTATAACTTTTCTGCCAGCTCCGCGAATTCGCGGCTGTATTCATCCGGCGGCACAAACTGCACACTGGCAGGTGTCACAGATAACTTGTCATTTTGCTGCTTTGTGCCTTGCGTAACGGTATAATCTTGCACGCTCAACTTTGCAGACGCGTCTGGCAGCGGGTCTTTACGCCTTATTTCAGGTGGAGCATACGTCAAAGACATTCCTTTCTGACTAGCCATCGAACTGCCTAAAGCTTGATCTGGTAGTAGAAAACCCAGCAATAGTGGCAAAGCAATCAAACCGTAGACCATGGAGCTGCGAATCACGCCGGAAGGAGGAGCATGCTCACAATCGCATTCGAATTCATTTCGACTCCCAAAAGCATGCCATGCCATAATAACAGCAATAAATAGGAGGGGAACGGCACAACCGAGAAGCAGCTTTTGCATCGTAGGAACCAAATAATAATGTAGAGAGTTGCTCGATTTGAGGTGCATAACATACACAGCCAGACTGCCAATCCAGCCTGCACGAATGAGCGTATGCCATTGAATAAGTATCCTTTTTGAAAAAAAGTTCTTGTTCATCGCATGATTTGCTTGAGCCATGACCTGCACTCCTTTCTTATATGAATCCTTTCTGGATCATGTCAAAATCATGAGGTACCAGCCGGGAAAATACTTAATAGCATGAATGATTAATGCTGTTAATGAAAAGATCAAGTATTCTTTCAGCTCAAACCAGTTTCCCCTCAATCATCCAAAGAAGTTCACGAGCCATGACCCGGCAAAAACCAGTATGATAATCGCCAGGCTTAAGCCAATGACAAAGCGAGTGCGGAAGGTGGAGAGTAACATCAGCGTGCTTTTGAAATCCAGCATCGGGCCGAGCACAAGGAAGGAAATCAGCGGACCCAAAGCAAAGGTATGTGAGAAGGCTGACGCAACAAAAGCATCTGAGGTAGAACATAAGGATAGAACATAAGCAAAACCCATCATAAATACATACGACGCAATCGGGCCGTTTCCTAGCGCTATCAGATCACTGCGACTCACGAACGTCTGAATGCAGGCTGTAATCAACGCACCAATCACCAAATATTTGCTCATATCGACGAACTCTTCACCTGCGTGGATGAAAAAGCTGCGCCAGTCCTTCTTATGAGAGTGATGATGATCATAGGAGTCTCCGTGCGAGTGAGCATGAGTATGTGTATGAGAATGAGGTAAGGAAGCCATTTTGAACCCAGGGTGCGTCTTTACTTCGGTTACGACTGCTTTGGGTGTGCGCAGAGGATTACGTTTTACGAACACATATACAAGCCCGCCAACAACAGCCGCTACAGCAAACGCCTGGCCCATACGAGCGATGGTGATCTCTGGATGATTAGGAAATGCCAGTAGAGTTGCTGTAAACACAATTGGATTGACGACAGGTCCACTTAAAATAAACGTCACCGCAATGTAAGCAGGCATGCCTTTATGCATAAGCCGCCGTACAACCGGAATCATTCCGCATTCGCAGATGGGAAAAATAATACCGAGCAGACCCGCCACAAGCACGCCACCAACGGGATGTTTGGGGGTGAGTCTTCGCACCATCTCTTCCGATACGAACCATTGCATCAGGGAGGAAAGGAAAACACCCATCAGCAGGAAAGGGGCGGCTTCCAGAAAAATGCTGACAAATACCGTTTTTATATTTTGCAACGCTTCACTATTCCAGACCTTATTGAGATCCGGGGCAAACGCAATAATAACCGGAACCAGAAAGGCACAGGGAACAAGGAAGGTGAGAAGTTTCAAACTAGCTGCGATTCTCATGAAAAGACCTCCGTTACTAGAACTTTGCTAGAATATATGCTTGTACTTGCCGTAACATACATCGATACACTCAGTTAATAAGTTATTTTACGATTAAAAAGTTCGTCCACAGACATGCAGTTGACAAGCTAAGGTGTGGTAAGGTATAGTTCTCCATATATTTAATAGTAATAATTACGATTAAATATATAATTCATATAAGTACTCCATCATAAGTACATCACCCCTTATCCCTTTTTTCCTTCTGAACATCCCGAAAGCTTCGATGGATCACTTAATTAACGATAAGAAGTGGAGGAACCAATAATGTCAGTATCAGAAAAGCAACAACAAACTCACAACCGAGTGCCAGTTACGGTTCTTAGCGGTTATCTTGGAGCTGGTAAGACTACATTGCTAAACCACGTGCTTCATAATCGGGAGGGTATGCGAGTCGCTGTCATTGTAAACGATCTGAGTGAAGTCAATATTGATGCGGGGTTGATTCGGGACGGAGGCGGTTTATCGCGGATTGATGAGAAGCTCGTGGAGATGTCAAACGGATGCATCTGCTGCACACTTCGTGAAGATTTGTTAAAAGAGGTGGAGCGGCTTGCGCTGGATGGGTCGTTCGACTACATATTGATTGAATCCACGGGCATTGGCGAACCGGTTCCTGTGGCTCAGACATTTACGTACATTGATGAGGAACTTGGCATTGATCTGACCCAATTCACTCGTCTAGACACAATGGTAACCGTTGTGGATGCTGCTCAGTTTTGGCGTGACTTCTATTCGAAAGAGACGCTTAAGGATCGCGGACAGGAAGCCGGAGAAGATGACATGCGGGGCATTGTACATTTGCTGACCGACCAGGTTGAATTTTGCGACGTACTGGTGCTGAACAAATGTGATCTGGTATCCGAAGAAGAGCTATCCAAGCTTGAAAAAGCACTGCACGCGATGCAGCCTGAGGCCAAGTTGGTTCGCACGACGCATGGACAGATTGATCCGAGAGAGATTTTAAATACCGGACGGTTTGATTTTGAAAAAGCAAGCCAGTCCGCGGGCTGGATCCGCGAATTAATGAAAGAGGAGCATACGCCTGAGACCGAAGAATACGGTATTCATTCGTTTGTGTATCACCGCAAACGTCCATTCCATCCCGAGCGCCTGCTGCGCTGGATTGCCAAGTGGCCGGACAGTATCGTTCGTTCCAAAGGTTTGATGTGGATGGCTACACGCAACCATATGGCCATTTCATTTAGCCATGCGGGTACTTCCAAACAGCTTGCACCCGCGGGAATATGGGTAGGGGCGATGAGTGAGGAAGAACGGCATCTTCATTTTGGCGACACACTTCCAGCTATTCCGGATTGGGATGAAGAGTGGGAGGACCGGGTAACCAAGCTGGTGTTTATCGGGATCGATATGGATCGTGCAGCCATTGAACGAACATTGGATGAGACATTACTTACAGATGAAGAGATGCAGATGAACTGGCGCGAGTTGAAAGACCCTTTTCCACAGTGGAGCTAAGAGAAGAAGTTGACAAAAGAATAGGCTTAGGCTAGTGTTATTAAATAGTAATTATTACGAATAGATAAAGGGAGGCAACATCATGAGAGTCATTGTAACTTTAGCCTGCACGGAGTGCGGAGATCGCAACTATACAACAACCAAGAACAAGCGTAACCATCCAGAACGTCTGGAAATGAAGAAGTATTCACCTCGTTTGAAGAAGATGACGATTCACCGGGAAACCCGCTAAAAAATTTGAATTTTTTAAATCGTAATATTTACGAAAATAGAAAGAGGTTACCCATGATCTTATCTTCCATGCGTGATGTCGTATTTGGATATGGTAAAGAACCTGTCATTGATCAGCTGTCGCTGGATATTCATGTGGGCGAATTTGTAGGCATCACGGGGCCAAATGGCTCTGCGAAGACAACGATGCTGAAACTGCTGATGGGGCTCTTGAAGCCCTGGAGCGGTTCGGTACATATGAATACACAACAGCTACGAGGCAAAAAGTTGGAGATCGGTTACGTACCTCAGCAAGTCGCCTCATTTAATAGTGGTTTTCCGAGCACGGTACTCGAACTGGTGCGATCCGGTTGTTACCACAAGTTAGGTCTTTTTCGGAGATTCACTTCGGACCAAGAAGCAATTGTTGAACGAAGCCTGCGTGAGGTCGGCATGTGGGAATACCGCCATGCACGCGTAGGAGAACTTTCGGGCGGCCAGAAGCAGCGAATCTGTATCGCACGAGCTCTGGCTGGACAGCCGCAAGTGCTTGTGCTGGATGAACCCACCACCGGTATGGATCGGCGAAGCAGAGAAGGGTTCTATGACTTGACGCGTCACTACGCAGATGTTCATGGTCTCACCATCATCATGGTAACTCACGGTCTCGAAGAAGTCGGTAACCGGCTCGATCGAACGATCACCTTGGAGCGACAAGAAAGTGAGGAATGGCAGTGTTTGAGTACGAATTCATGCAACGTGCTTTCTGGGCTGGGGGACTAATCGGAATCATTGCACCCATTCTGGGTGTATATCTGATGCTTAGACGGCAGGTACTGATGGCTGATACACTTTCTCACGTTTCACTGGCAGGGGTTGCCCTGGGTTCGGTTATGAACCTGAATCCGGTTCTAAGCGGCTTCGCTGTTGCAATCATTGGTGCTCTGCTGGTTGAACAGCTACGGCGAAGCTATCGGACCTACAGTGAGGTGCCGGTTGCAATCATTATGACATCTGGTCTCGCTTTGGCTGTTGTATTAATGAGTCTGAAAATGAATCTTTCCAAAACCTTCAGTTCTTATCTGTTTGGTTCCATTGTCGCGGTGAGTAACATTCAGCTGTGGATGATGGCAGCGGTATGTTTGATTGGATTGACCTTTTTTTTCGTTTTGCGAAGACCGTTGTACAATTTGACTTTTGATGAAGAGACGGCTTCCATTGGAGGCGTACAGGTGAAAGGTTTATCATTTGCCTTTGCGGTACTAACCGGAATGACCGTAGCAGCTGCGATGCCGATTGTCGGTGTACTGCTTGTATCTGCACTTATCGTATTGCCGGCAGCATTAGCTTTGAGGGTTGCACGCAGTTTTGCCGCAGCTATTGTTATTGCTGTCATTACAGGTCTGACGGGTATTTTCAGTGGTCTGACCGCCTCCTACGAGTGGAATACACCGCCGGGAGGAACGATTGCACTCATCCTGTTATTTTTCCTGTTGACTGGAATATCAGCCCAAAAGCTGGTTTCACTATACAATCGTAAACGTCATCGCGATATTAAGCAGCGGACAGCAACATTATATATTCATTCAAAAGGCAACACATAAAGATGAAATGGGGAATTCAGACGATGAAATTGGGTAAAACTTCAGCACTGGGACTTATCTTCAGTTTGGCACTTGTTGCAACAGGCTGCGGTCAAAAAACAACAACCTCTAATCCGGAGCAAGCTGCGGCAGCGAGCACTCCAGCGGCTTCGGAGCAAAAATTAAATGTAGAGGTCAGCTTTTATCCGATGTATGATTTTACGAAAAATGTAGCGGGCGATCTGGCTGATGTACATACGCTTATTCCGCCAGCCATGGAGCCCCATGATTGGGAACCAACGCCTCAGGACATCGCGAGCATTGAAAAAGCAGATGTTCTCGTCTACAACGGGGCAGGCATGGAGTCTTGGATGGATCAGGTCAAAGATAGCCTAAGCAATAGCAAACTTGTACAGGTGGAAGCCAGTCAAGGGATTACGCTCCACGAGGGTGTGGAAGAAGAAGCACATGACCACGATCATGCGGACAAAGCAACAACCACTGAAGAGCATGATCACGGGGATGATGCTAATGCGAAGGAAGGTCACGACCATGACGCTGCAACAGGCGAAGGGCATGACCATGACCACGGTGGACTTGATCCTCACGTGTGGTTGTCACCGGCGCTCGCTATAAAGGAAGTACGTAACATTGAAGCTGGACTTGCCAAAGCGGCCCCTCAGCATGCAGACCAGTTCAAGCAAAACGCCGATGCATATATTGCCAAGCTGGAAGCACTGGATGAGGACTTCAAAGCGGCTGTAAAGGACAGCAAACGTAAGGACTTTATTACACAGCACGCGGCTTTTGCATATATGGCAGAGGAGTATGGTTTGCAGCAGGTTCCGATTGCCGGGTTGTCTCCTGAACAGGAACCATCCGCAGCTCAGATGGCATCTGTCATTGATTTTGCCAAGGAACACAAGGTAAAAACGATCTTTTTCGAAACACTCGTTTCATCCAAAGTATCCGAGACTATTGCACAAGAAATTGGAGCCAAAACAGCCGTGTTAAATCCCATCGAAGGTCTAACCGAGGATGAGGTTAAGGCAGGCAAGGACTACATTAGTGTGATGAGAGAGAATCTGGAAGCGCTGAAGCTGGCATTGAACGAATAGGAAGTTTAATGAGCATTTGATGCTTTTCACCGAAAAAGGTACAATATAACAACATGCTGAGGAATGAACGTGACCTATTCCTTTGCCTTTTGCGAAGCAGAGAGCACAGTGATGTGCTCTCTTTCGTTTGAGACGATCGGATATGCAGACCGGGAGGAACATGATGAACGTACATGAAGAATTTGAGGAACAGGAAGTGCTGCTCAGTGAACAGCCTGTCCATCTGTGGAGAAGACGGAAACAGGAACTGCTGCACTGGACCGAACGGGACAAACGAACCGTGTTACCCAAACGGACGGTGATGTGGAACGGGGTAGAGGTCGATACAGAGCTGGTTCGAACATTGAGCCTGCTCCAGGAAGCGGGGGTACAGACCGAGTTTTCGTGTGCCGGGGTTAGTCCGCTGGATGAACCTGTCGATCATTCACTATATGCGTATGTGACGCTTATCCACAGCAAAGCCGCCGAACAGTTTGTGAACGATGCCATTGTGCGGATGCGAAATCGACTTCTGGTTACTTTTGAGAAAGGGCGGGGGCGATATGATCTATCTTCTTTTTTCATTGGACATAATCGCAGCTTCTGCTGGTGGATGGAGCGGTGCGCGCTTGATTTCAAAAGACGAAACGAAGCAGGGAAGCCTGACGTACTATAATGAATAGGCTCGCTAGTTGAAGGCAAGGAGGTCTGAACAGATTGAACAAATGGCTCAAAACGATCCTTTTTCTAATGGCCTCTGTATTTCTGACCCGATTTATCCCGTTCTCGTCCTTGTTCCGTAATCTGGATACAATGATACATGAATTCGCTCATGCGCTGATGACACTGGTTTTGTCCGGCAAAGTGCTGCGCATTGAATTATACGCGGATCATAGCGGTGTTACGTATTCGTCTATGCTGACATCGGGGAGAGCGATATTTGTTTCGCTGGCAGGATACATTGGTGCATCGCTTTTTGCATGGCTGCTCTTTTACTTGTACCGGAAAGGTAGACATATGTGGGGGCTGGGGTTGATGACGGCTGTGGCACTTGTGTCGCTGTTGTTATATGTCAGAGGTGAATTCGGTATGTTGTGGTTAACCGGTTTTATCGCGTTGAATGTAGTTATTATGATTTTTGGTGTAAAAATCGCCAAGTACTACTACCTGTTGCTGGCCTTTATTACGCTCGAAGAGTCTGTCGTTAGTGCGATGTATATCGGTTGGGCATCCTGGACCCGTCCTTCTCAGGCTGGAGATGCGGCCAATCTGGCGCAACAGACACTCATGCCAGCGCTATTCTGGGGTACGCTGTTTGCACTGTTTGCACTATGGTGTGCAAAGGGAGCACTTGCACTCTTTTTCCGTAAAGAAGGTACGGCTAGTCCCTCGAAGTCGAAATCCCGTGGATTACACAGAGCATAAGAACGCGGCCTAAATAAGGCATGAACGATCAACAAAGAGCACTTCCTTTTTGCGTAGAGGAGGTGCTTTTTAATTTTTTCTGTTAGTCTGCAATGATTTGTACCTCTAATGAGCTACGTTTAGCTTCTTTCCAGTTAGTCTCCGAGGTTATCCCATAACGCATAAAAATAATAAATTTCCTCCATAATCGCTTGATCATCCTTCGCCGCGATACCACCCTTGATGCGTGCAAGTGCGCCCAGAATATCATAGATACTTTCACGCTCCACACTGAATTGAATGCGGTTGACGATCCGATGCCAAGCTTGCATGGCGTACTCCACTTGAGCTTTGGCTTGTGTCCACTGCTGATGCTGAACCTGCTTCTCCAGAAGTTGGATAGATTCCAGTAAGCGATCTTGCGTGCCAAAAGGTTTTTTGAGCCAAGGGCCGCTAATCATGATCGCGATGAACAGCAAAAGCATGATAATAGGTATGGTATAGAGCAGCCATTTATGCTTTTTCATTTCCGAACCTCCTGGGACAAGTTTGGTCAGATTGTGTTTTTACGAGTTCAGATCAATTCGGATTCATTCAGAATCAGTTACGTTTTTTTTCCTCATCTGTGCTGGTCTTGTCTGATAACCGATCTTTATACAAATCGATATATAACTTGTCATTCGGTAAAATGGCAGCAAATGCGATGTCCTGAATCGTCAGATTTTGCTTTTTCAATTGCTCGGTTAACCAGCGGCTGTCCTTATTCCGTTCCGCCAGTTTTTCTTTCATTAATGCACCGTCGATAATAAGCTCGGTCATGAGTTTCTGAGGTGGTGGATGCATGTGCATATCCTTTGCGGTTACGGGCTGATTCTCCGGTTTCAACGCAATGGACAAAGTACCATCCGGTTCTAAAATGCCATAATCAACCGTGGTCAGGTCGAATACATCCTTTTGCCGCAGCATCATCGTGAGTTCGTTGAACTTCACGCGCATTTGATTCAGATTTTGCTCCAGAATTTTACCATTCTGAATGACCAGCGTGGGATCGGAGTCCGTAATTTGGGAGAAGGCTCGGCTTTTCAGTGTAATGTATTGAAAGATGATGGTGATCAAGGTGAAGATGGTTAACGCTACAAAATGAATCCACGCTTTGGACGACAAATCTGTGGCAAACGTACCGGCAATGGAGCCAATCGTAATGCCGTTAATATAATCAAAATAGGTCAGGTTGCCCATTTGTTGTTTTCCCAGTACCCTCGTATAGACAATTAAGGTTAGAAAAGCAATAATCGCTCGCACAGCAACGACCGTAGTTTCCTCCATCATATATGCATCACCACCCTTTACACCCACAATCCTTGCCCACAACGATGCAATTTATTCCTTATCACCTGAGGGGCAAAATAAACGTCAAAAAAACCGAAGCCCGTGATTACTTCACGAGGTTCGGTTTGATTGTGTCTGTTTCAGACAATCGATGTGTCCAAAAAGAAGGCTACACACCCGAATAGGCCATGAATCCGCCGTCTACAGGGACAACAATACCTGTTACAAAGCCGGACTGTTGTTCATCTGCCAGCCACATTAACGTACCGAGCAGATCCTCCGGTTTACCAAAACGACGCATTGGGGTATGCGCAATAATTTTGCTGGAACGCTCCGTAGGTGAGCCGTCGGGCTGCAAGAGCAAGTTGCGGTTCTGCTCGGTCAGGAAGAAGCCTGGTGCAATCGCATTGACTCGAATCCCCGACTCTGCCAGATGCACAGCAAGCCATTGTGTAAAATTGTTAATAGCCGCCTTGGCAGCACTGTACGCAGGCACTTTGGTCATGGGAGATGGAGCACTCATGGACGATATATTGATGACTGTAGCCGGTACATCGCGCTCAATCATGTGTTTGGCAAAAATTTGAGTAGGGATGAGAGAACCCACAAAATTGAGATCCATCACCTGGCGAAACCCTGCAACACTTACGTCAAAAAAAGTGGTCACATCAGGATTGCCCAAATCCTCCGGTTTGAAAATTTCATTTGTTGTATTGGCACTGGCGTTATTACCACCAGCACCATTAATCAGGATGTCACAAGGGCCGAGTTGTTCTCGTACGATATCCGCTGCCGCCTGTACACTTTCTGCCTGGGTGACATCACATGCAACGGCAATGGCACGGCCGCCCGCTTTTTCAATTGCCGATGCGACTTCCTCACCTTTGGCTACTGTCCGGTTGAGGATGGCAATCTTGGCGCCGTGTCTTGCAAGTTCTTCAGCCATGGAGCGGCATAGTACACCTGCTCCTCCGGTAATCACGGCTGTTTTGCCTTCAAGGCGAGAAGTTCGATCCAGTTTCAGGTTCGAATTGTGTTCGCTCATGCGTTTGCCCTCCTTTGCAGTGAATCCCAGACACCCCAGAGATACATAATTCCGAGTGCGCGATCATACAGCCCGTAGCCTGGTCTGCATTTTTCACCCCACAGATGTCGACCGTGGTCCGGTCTGGCATATCCTTCAAAACCAATATCGTGATAGGCTTCTACAACACCCGCGATATCTACGCTTCCGTCCTGACTGCGGTGAGAGGTTTCGATAAAGTCACCGTTCTCATAGACCTTCACATTCCGGATGTGAGCAAACGGAATCCGATCACTGAACTCATGAATCATCCCAATAATATCATTGTCTGGATTGGCACCGAGAGATCCGCTGCACAGCGTTACACTATTCGCCGGACTGTCATATAGGTTCAGGTATCTGCGAACATTGTCCTGATTGATTATAATTTTAGGCAGACCAAAGATGGGCCATGGTGGATCATCGGGATGAATCGCCATTCGAATGCCAAGCCGCTCAGCGGCAGGAATGATCTCTTGCAGGAAGTAACGTGCATTTTCCCACATATCTTCCTCGGTCACATCTTTATAGGCTTCAAACAAACCTGTCAAATACTGCAGTCGTTCAGGTTCCCAGCCCGGCATTGTGAGGGTGGAGTTTTCATTGATTTTGCGAACCAGTTCCATTGGTTCAATGTTTTCAATTTTGCTAGCTTCATAGAAGAGGGCTGTTGATCCGTCTTCCATTTCTTTATACAGATCCGTACGCAACCAGTCGAAGATCGGCATAAAATTATAACAGATTACTTTGACACCCACTTGGGCAAGTTTCTCCATAGTTTTAATATAATTACTAATATATTTATCCCGTGAAGGTAGTCCAAGCTTGATATCTTCATGAATATTAACACTTTCTACGACATCCAGATGCAGCCCGGCTTGGTCCGCAGCTGTCTTGACAGCGAGTATTTTGTCCATCGGCCATTCTTCGCCTGCAGGAACATCATGTAGTGCCCATACAATGCCTTCGACGCCGGGAATTTGCCGGATCTGATCCAGCGATACCGTATCATTGCCTTCACCAAACCAGCGAAAAACCATCTTCATCTCATTCACCTCATCCTCATTAGTGGAAGAAACAGCATACATTACGATGGGAAAGCAGAAATTCTTTACTTATTGAAAATAGGAAGGATATGTACTCCGCAGAACAGCCAGATCCGTCACTGGCAAATGTAGATGTTCCTGCATCAGACGTTCTGCTTTCTCTGCATCGTGCTGCTGAATCGCCTGAACCATGGATCGGTGCTGCTCTATTAAGTGATCCCAATGATGATCGGAAGACAGACGGAGCATCCGGCTTCGATTCAAATGCACATTCATCTGCTGAATCACCGTCCAGGTGTTGCTTTTGTTACAGCCAGCAAAAAGAGTACTATGGAACTCCTCATCCAGTTGAAACATTCGTTCATCATCCGGTTCGCTCAGACATTGCTGCTGCTCTGTAAGATTTTGTTCAAGGGCCAACATCTGCTCTTCTGGAAATTGTGCACAAGCTAGACGGATGACAGCACGCTCAAGCTGCTCGCGCATAAATCGGGCTTCTTCAACGAGATTCAGTTGAATCAGAGAGACATACGTTCCACGCTGGGGATACACTTCCAGCAGACCTTCCTGAGCGAGTCGGACAAAACTTTCGCGCACAGGTGTCCGGCTAACCTGAAAGTCCAAGGCGATTTCTTTCTCCGAAATGGCCGTACCCGGAGGCAATTGCAGACTCAAAATCTGTTGTTTCAGCGTGTCATAAACCAAATCTCGCGTCGAGTAGGATTGCTTGTTCAACGCTGAGAGGTGGCCTGACAAGGGCGACAAACTGCTTCTGGATGATAATCTGGGGGTATGTTCCACAACTTCAACTCCTTCATTGCCATACTACCATACAAGCATGGTGGAGTGGAAGCGTTTTATTTATAAAGAATTATATGTTCTGAGCTATTTTGCTTGAGATTTGAGATCTAAGGAAGTACAATTCCTTATATAGGTTTAAATGTTTAAACGAATATAATAAAAATGATTAAATGCCTAAACCAGTCGAATGACAACAGAGTATAACCAATGATAATAGAGGTGCAATAATGAGCCAGAAAGCAATCTCCATTTTCCAAACATGTATCCCGCTGTTTCAAGTTCTGAGTGACAACCATCGTCAATCCATTTTGCTCATGCTGAGCGAGAAAGGCCATATGACAGTGAATGAAATTACGGAACATTCCAGCCTGTCCCGTCCAGCCATATCCCATCATTTGAAGTTGCTCCTGGAAAAAGGGCTCATATCCGTGGAACAGAAGGGAACACAACGTTATTATTCAGCTTCGCTGCATGCTTCCGTCGATCTGCTGAAACAGCTTGTCGCTGCGCTTGAAGAGGAATGCCTTTAAAATAAGTGACTGATGCTAATGCCATGCGAGAAAGCTTTATTATGAGAATGCGCATGTAAGAAATGCAGACGCAAAGTAGCGGCTTAAGGTGGTTCTGTTGAAAATATCTACAGCTGCAATGATGAGTAGTAGTAAGGAAAGAGTTAGCATGCCAAGGCATGTATCCTATATGTTCGTCAGTTTAAACCTTTGATCAATAAATCATTCAAAACGAAGGAGGATGACTGTTATGACTACGTTTCAGGAATTGACCCATGAGGATGTACACGTGATCCTGGAGAAGCAACGTACATTTTTTCGTTCAGGTGCTACGCGCCAGGCTGGTGTGCGAATAGAACGGCTGAGCCGACTCAAACAGGCTATTCAGAAATATGAAACCGAGCTAACACAGGCATTGTATCAAGATTTGGGCAAAAGCGAATTTGAATCCTATACGACAGAGATTGGATTTATGCTCGACAGCATCACACACACGATGCGTAAAATCAAAAAGTGGGCGAAGCCTGTTAAGGTTAGAACTCAAGTGGCGCTTCTTGGCTCCAAAAGTTATGTCTTGCCTGAGCCGTATGGTGCGGTACTCATCATTGGGCCGTTCAATTATCCTTTTCAGCTCCTTATTGAACCTCTGGTTGGCGCGATTGCCGCAGGCAATACGGCGGTGCTTAAAGCCTCCGAGAACACACCGGCTGTATCAGCTGTTGTGAAGAAATTGATTGGTGAAGTATTTGAGCCAGAATATGTGCAAGTGGTTGAAGGGGCCAAAGACACAACAACAGCGCTTATCCATTCTTCGTTCGACTATATCTTTTTTACAGGCAGTGTACCTGTTGGGAAGATCGTGATGGAGGCCGCAGCGAAAAACCTTGTTCCGGTCACGCTCGAACTAGGCGGAAAAAGTCCTGTTATCGTGGATGAGCAGGCGGACATTCAAGTGGCGGCTGAGCGAATTATTTGGGGCAAATTGCTTAACACGGGACAGACCTGTATCGCCCCGGATTACCTGCTCGTACATGAGCGTGTAAAACAGCCTTTAATTGATGCAATGAAAGCCGCGATTGTAACCTTCTTTGGGACAGACATTCAGCACAATAAGGACTACGGGCGCATCGTGAACAAGTCACACTTTAAACGTTTGACTGCTCTGATTGAACGAGATCGGGATCAGGTCATCTTTGGAGGGACTTCCGATGAAGAGGATCGCTTTATTGAACCGACCTTAATTGATGCGGAATCGTGGAATGCAGCCACGATGGAGGACGAGATCTTTGGGCCGATTTTGCCGATTATCAGTTATGGTCATTTAGATGAAGCTATTAGCGAAATTGTTAAACGACCAAAGCCGTTAGCCTTGTACCTGTTCACATCCAACCCAGCTGTTCAGGATAAAGTGTTAACTGAGGTTTCTTTTGGCGGGGGATGTATTAACGAT
Organism: Paenibacillus amylolyticus; assembly: GCF_003719335.1. Classification (GTDB taxonomy): domain Bacteria; phylum Bacillota; class Bacilli; order Paenibacillales; family Paenibacillaceae; genus Paenibacillus; species Paenibacillus amylolyticus_D. The sequence goes on along the minus strand of NZ_RIAS01000016.1, from coordinate 91,657 downwards.
ACGATTACACATGTGGCCAATCCACGTCTGCCGTTTGGAGGAGTAGGTCATTCTGGTATTGGCTCGTACCATGGACGGTACAGCTTCGAGACCTTTTCGCACATGAAAAGTATTTTGAAAAAGAGCACCAAGCTCAATCCGCATATGCTGTATCCGCCATACAATAACAAATTGAATTTGATCAAACGTTTGCTGAAATAAACGAGTTGTAACATATACAGCCAATGAAAACAGCCTGTTGCTGGACATTACTCCAGAGCAGGCTGTTCCTGTCTATATTGTGAAGGGGACTTCCCCGACCACCGTTTGAATTGACGGCTAAAATGGGCGATATCCTTATACCCAAGCATCACTGCGATGTTTTGTACAGAGAGCTGCGGATTACCTAATAGAACTTTGGCCTCATGCAGCACCATTTGAGATAAAACGGTACGAGGAGACTGCCCAAATACTTGTTTGAACACACGATTGCAATGCGAAGTACTGATGCCGAGTTCTGCGGCGATATCATCGATGCCATAGTGGCTGTCGGGTTCATCGCCTTGTTTGAATTGCTGGCTCATTAGTCCTTGTAGCCGAGTACGGATCTGATGCGCCAGTTCAATCCGCTCGTACCCACCCGCAAACGTCTGGGCTGCTTCCTGAGACACGGTCTCCCAGAGATGCCCAAACAGCTCAAATACGGCGGATTGCAGTTGCATACGCTGTACCATAGCGCTGGCGGATTGATCGTGGGCAGAAGACATCAGTTTGTGCAGCACCGGTTCAATCTGCTGGGTAACCGGGCTGTCTGCACTGAATAATAATTGCTTGATTCGAGCCAGAAGGGAGAGAAACAGCTGATCATCGATATCAAAATGCATACAGAAATAGGTGAAGCCTTCTCCGTTTCGGCTCTGACTGGAATGGATGCTACCTGGAGGGATCAGCAGCAGCTCGCCAGCGTTTTGTACATATAAAGTACCGTTTATGGTCATATACTGCACACCCTCTGTTACATAATTGAGCTCATATTGAGGATGCTCGTGCGCCGGATAGTCCCAATCGGGTCCGACATTGCGCAGATGAATGGCGAACAAGTTAACAGTGGTTTGTACATCTGGGTAAAACACTTCATGCACACATTCTCCCAGATCGGGAGGTAAATACGTGGAAGACATTTGAATTCCTCCTTATGTTGGGTCATGTTATGCTATGCTATGCTATGAACATATTTAAAACGAATTCATTAAAATTTTAAAATTGTAACCGCTTTATATTTTATCATACATCGGCTTGATTTGGGTAAATATTCGATTGATTTGTTCATGGTCTGGACGGGTACTGCGTGATAGGATGGGCTAATGAAAACGTATGCAGATCTTATTCCGAGAGAGGTTATAGAGAATGAGTACATCCAATTCCATTTTTTACAATGCGCATCACGCACCAATTGGTGCATTTGCCAGTTTCACGCTAGGTTACAAAGGGGCTAAAGGGGGGCTGGGGCTTGAACTTGGGAAGCCGGCTGACCAAAACGTATATATTGGATTACAAGCTCGTGATGGAGAGCACTATCAGGCATTGCCTTTTTATGAAGCAAGTGAAGATGAGAGCAGCCGTTATGATGTGGAGAAGCTGGAAAGCGGAAGTCAAGCTGACAGTGCAGAGGCAAAGCCGCTGATCTCGGCGTTTCGGGATGAAGACATTACTCGGGAGTTCACTTCAGGCACGGATACATGGAATGCAGGGGATCTGGAATTTCGTATCTATTCGCCTGTACGTCCCGTTCCGCATCCGAAAAGTGCAGAGCGTGAAGCGCTAATGGATGCGCTCGTACCAGCAGTGTTGGTCGAGATGACAATTGACAACAGCCAAGGCGAGAAGACCCGTAAAGGTTACTTCGGTTATCAAGGCAGTGATCCGTATTCTGCAATGCGTTTGATTGGTGGACCAGAGGGAGGATCATTGACAGGGGTTGGACAAGGTCGTCTGACAGCTATTGTATCCAAAAATGAAGGTCTGTGGCCTGCACGCGGATTTACGCTGGAGAAGATATTAGGGGAAAAACATCGGGACAATCTGGCATTTGGCTTAGGGTCTACATCTGTATTGCTGATGGAAGTTCCGGCAGGTCAGAAACGCACGTTCCAATTCGCGGTATGTTTCTATCGGGGCGGAATTGTAACTACCGGTATGGACACCACATATTGGTACACACGTTACTTTGCTGACATTTTGGAAGCGGGTCAGTATGCGTTGAATCGTTTTGATGCATTGACTGCATCCTGTGCTGAAGTCGATCAGCGTCTTGGAACGGCAGCGCTGAGCGAAGATCAGTCCTATATGCTTGCCCATTCCATCCACAGCTATTACGCCAGCACGCAATTGCTTGATGCGGATGGAGAGCCGCTCTGGATTGTGAATGAAGGGGAATATCGGATGATGAATACGCTGGATCTGACCGCAGACCAACTGTACTTCGAGCTTGCTCTTAATCCATGGACTGTTCGTAATGAGCTGGAGTGGTTTGTGAAGCGTTATAGCTATACGGATCAGGTGCGCTTCCCTGGAGAAGAGACACTGCATCCAGGCGGAATTACGTTTACACATGATATTGGTATTGCCAATGTATTTTCCCGTCCGGGTCATTCGGCATATGAACTCGTCGGCATCGATGACTGTTTCTCTCAGATGAGCCATGAAGAGCTTGTGAACTGGCTTTGTTGCGCAACGGTATATATTGAGCAGACGCAAGATCGGGAGTTTGTGACAGAGATGTTGCCGGTTATTCAGGAATGCTTCCAAAGCATGCTTAACCGTGACCATCCTGAAGAAGCTCAACGTAATGGCTTAATGGGGCTGGATAGCAGCCGTACACAAGGCGGGGCAGAGATTACCACGTACGATAGTTTGGACGTATCCCTTGGACAATCACGGAACAATATCTATCTTGCGGGTAAATGCTGGGCTGTCTACGTTGCACTCGAAAAATTGTTTGCAGGCGAGAAGCTGGCAGAGCTGTCTCATCAGGCAGGAAAACAAGCAGATCGCTGCGCGGCAAGCATCGCTGCTCAATTGACTGATAGAGGTTACATCCCGGCGGTTATTGCGGAAAATAACGATTCGCGTATCATTCCGGCTATTGAAGGCTTGGTATTCCCGTACTTTACAGGTTGTGAAGCGGCACTGGATGTTAACGGCCGGTTCGGACCTTATATCAAGGCACTGCACACACATCTAAAAACGGTGTTAGTTCCCGGAACATGCCTGTTTGAAGATGGCGGCTGGAAGCTGTCGTCGACAAGCAACAACTCCTGGTTGAGCAAAATCTACCTGTCCCAATTTATCACACGTGAAATTTTGGGTGTGGAGTGGGATGAGTCTGGGAAAGCAGCGGATGCAGCTCATGTGAAATGGTTGCTTCATCCGAAAGAATCCTACTGGTGCTGGAGTGACCAGATCTTATCCGGTGTTGCCGTCGGCAGCAAATATTACCCACGTGGCGTAACTTCTATTCTGTGGTTACTTGAAGGCAAAAATAATCATCTTGCACAGATCTATGCAAGCAAGGAGGCTGTACAATGAGTCAAACTACTGTTCAATCTGGACTGTCCGGCCCGCAATATGAAGCATGGCTAAGTTATCATGCTGAACTGCCAGGAGCGAAAGGAGCTGCGAGAACGGCAGCTCCTCTCTGGAGTCGGCTAATTGATGTACAGGAACAGCATCTCGTCATCGACACCGCTCTTAGCGAGCTCAAGCAAGGGCTTGGTAAGTTATATGGGGAACAGCCTGTAATTCATCATTCTCAGTCTCAAAGCACGGACTCAGGCGAACAACGTAAACCTTCAATCCGATTGGGCACCTGGGCAGGGAACAATCAGGTGGCTAGTGCGTTCACGGAGACGGAACGTGCTGCTGTACAGGGTGAAGGTTTTATCATTCGTGAAGATGATTCTCTCCAAGAACTGGTTATTGGTTCAGAGACGCCGCAAGGTGTTTTATACGCTGTTTTTCATTTGTTGCGTGAACTGACATTAAAGCAAGGTAAATCAGAAGAAGCCGGTTCGGCTCTTGACGGGGAGAAGCCTTTATTTATTACAGAGCAACCCGTGAATCAACTGCGCATGATTAATCAGTGGGATAATGTGGACGGCAGTATTGAGCGGGGATATGCCGGGCGTTCTATTTTTTACGAAAACGGTGAGTTCACACAGGATTTAGGGCGGATTCGAGACTACGCCCGATTACTGGCTTCAACCGGAATCAATGCGATATCGATTAATAACGTGAATGTGCATAAGCAAGAGAGTCTTTTTCTGACAGAGCGATACCTTGGTGATGTTGCGAAGGTAGCGGCTGAATTCAGAGCGTATGGTATTCGCTTGTTTCTTTGTGCCAATTACGCCAGTCCAATCGAAGTTGGTGGCTTACAGACCGCTGATCCACTAGATCAACAAGTGCGTGAGTGGTGGAACATTCAAACGGCGAAGGTGTACGCTGCAATTCCGGATTTTGGTGGATATCTGATCAAGGCGGATTCTGAAAATCGTCCGGGGCCGTTCACATACAATCGCGACCATGCAGACGGTGCGAACATGCTTGCCGAGGCACTTCGTCCGTTTGGCGGACTTGTCATCTGGCGGTGCTTCGTATACAACTGCAAGCAGGACTGGCGGGATCGTACTACAGATCGGGCTCGCGCGGCTTATGATCACTTTAAACCGCTAGACGGACGGTTTGCGGACAATGTCATTTTGCAGATTAAGAATGGACCTATGGATTTTCAGGTTAGAGAAGCAGTATCCCCTTTATTCGGGGCGATGGAGAATACGAATCAAGTGATCGAGTTCCAGATTACGCAAGAATATACAGGACAACAGCGTCATCTGGCTTATCTTGTGCCACAGTGGAAGGAAATTCTGGATTTTGACACGTATGCTAAGGGCAAAGGCTCAGAGATCAAGCGCATTGCAGACGGTTCGCTCTATCAGCGCCAGTACAGTGGATTTGCGGCTGTATCCAACATCGGTGCGGATGCAAGTTGGACAGGACATCCGCTGGCTCAAGCGAATTTGTACGGATATGGCAGACTGGGGTGGAATCCTGAGCTCTCGGCAGAAGCCATCGCAGATGAATGGGTGAGATTAACGTTTGGACATGATGAGCAAGTGGTGGAGCGGATTACGGGCATGTTGCTGTCTTCACTCGACATTTATGAAAATTATACTGCACCTCTCGGTGTAGGCTGGATGGTAAATCCAGATCATCATTACGGTCCTAATGTGGATGGTTACGAGTATTCCAAATGGGGAACGTATCACTTTGCCGACTGTCATGGAATTGGGGTCGATCGGACGGTGAAGAGTGGTACAGGTTATACTTCCCAATATCATGCTGAAAATGCAACTCGATATGAATCACTGGAGACTTGTCCCGATGAGTTAATTCTCTTTTTCCATCACGTCCCGTACACGCATGTGTTACATTCCGGTAAAACGGTTATCCAGCACATCTACGATACTCATTTCGAAGGTGCTGCGCAGGCTGAAGCTTTACTCGAAACATGGAGAGAACTGGAAGTTAAAGTGGATACAGTCATCTTTGACAAGGTAGCTGCGCTGCAAGAGGAACAGGCAGATCACGCGAAGGAATGGCGCGATATGATTAACACTTATTTTTATCGCAAGAGCGGAATTCAGGATGAGCAGGCACGAAAAATCTACTAATGGATCATGTACGAAGTACGCAACGTTTTCTTTGAAACGAGAGACAGCACTGACATGCATAAAGGAGGAGAATGCGTATGAGTCAACACGAACTGCCCGTAACGATGAGGGCTGCCGTCATGACAAAGCCTGGACATATTATCATTGAGGATCAGCCTGTTCCCAGACCCACAGCCCATGAAGTGCTTATTAAGGTAATGGCCGTAGGCGTTTGTGGATCTGATGTGCACTATTTCGAGCATGGTCGTATTGGCAGATTTGTTGTGGAAAAACCGATTATTCTTGGCCATGAATGTGCAGGGGTTATCGTTGCGGTTGGTGCAGACGTTACCCGGGTGAAGGTTGGGGAGCGAGTTGCCATTGAACCTGGAGTGACGTGCGGCCGCTGTTCAGCTTGTAAGGAAGGACGTTACAATCTGTGTCCTGAAGTTCAATTCCTGGCAACCCCTCCGGTGGATGGAGCATTTGTGCAGTACATGGTCATGCGAGAAGATATGGTATTTCCAATCCCGGATCACCTAACCTTTGAGGAAGCAGCCATGAATGAACCGTTTTCCGTTGGTATTCATGCGGCTCGCCGGAGCAAACTGGCTCCAGGAACGACACTGGCTATTATGGGCATGGGACCCGTCGGACTGATGGCTGTTGCGGCAGCGAAATCTTTCGGAGTTCAGACCATAATCGTCACGGATTTAGAGGAAGTCCGGCTCGAGGCCGCACGCCGGATGGGAGCAACGCACACGATCAATGTGCGTCATGAGGATGCGCTTGCTGTGATTCGGGAAATTACCGAGGGTATCGGGGTGGATACAGCCTGGGAGACGGCAGGTAATCCCAAAGCACTACAATCGGCGCTCTATTCTCTTCGCAGAGGTGGTAAACTGGCCATTGTTGGATTGCCTGCACAGGATGAGATTGCAATCAATGTACCGTTTATCGCCGATAATGAAGTAGATATCTATGGCATATTCCGTTATGCGAATACGTATCCTGCGGGCGTCGCCTTTTTAAGTTCAGGACAGCATGATGTGATGTCTTTGATCACGGATCGATATGCCCTTGAAGAGACACAACAGGCAATGGAGCGGGCACTGCATAATAAAAGCGGTAGTCTTAAAGTGATGGTTTACCCGAACGGTATGTAATAAGAATGGACATGAGGTTCTGTACACATATGTGTACGGGACCTTTTTCTAATTGTAAGCAGAGTAACCGTGATTTTTTTGTTTTCTCCGCATAAAAGGCATGGACAACCTGCCAGCACATGGTATAATTCATGTTGATTTTAATATATAAATGAAAACACACGATTGCAGGTTACTCATATTTTGGCGAAAGGAATTGAAGTTGTGAGAACACATGAATTTATGATTCACGCGGATTTCCATCGGGATGAATTATTGTCGGTATCCTCTCAAGCGTCACGTTTTGCTTCGGACATATCATTGTCTTATACGGAGGCTGATCATGAACATCATGTAGATGTGAAGAGCCTTCTAGGCATGGCTTTACTTCCGCTTCGAAACGGCAGTATGGTTCGATTACAGACCAGAGGAAGGGATGAACTAGAGGCGCTCGAGTACATGTTGCATGTATTGGAAAAAGGCCCGGCGTAATGATAGATCAGATACCCAATCGCATGGATTATAATTTTTTTGTTTTTTCGTCAATTCTTGCTGGTACTTCGTACAAAAAAAGAGTATAATAAAATTTAGTTTGATTCTAGGGAGTACCCATATTAAAGGAGTGTAAATAGATTATGCCAAAAGTTGACATCCATCCTAAAACACAGCTCGTTATTTTCTACGATGCAAGTGCTGACTTCAAATTCCTGGCTTCTTCCACGAAGTTCTCGAACGAAACAATGGAATGGGAAGACGGTAACACTTACCCTGTTATCCGTGTAGATACTAGCTCTGCATCCCACCCGTTCTTCACTGGTAAACAAAGAAACGTGGATATCGGTGGACGTGTTGACAAGTTCAACCGCAAATACAACCTCAAAAACTAGTTCTCTTATAGATGAGGAGAAACCCCTGGAATGTTATTCCGGGGGTTTTTGCTATTAGTGTCTGTTTATGCCTTGTATGTGTGCTTATCAGTTCAACTCAACCAAATATTGCGCTTTCAGCACATTCAGTTGTAAACTAGAGTACAGAGTCTGAACATAGTGGAGGAGAAAACAAAGATGAGCAGAATTACACATATGGTGACATTTACACTTTATGCAGGTAAAGATACAACGGAGTCCGAAGTTTTTTTGAACGAAAGTAAGGAAGCGCTTGCGGAAATTCCAGGTGTTGAACATTTTCAAGTGTTACGTCAGGTGAGTGCTAAGAATGAGTTTGATTACGGTTTTTCCATGGAGTTTGCAGATCAGGCTGCTTATGACGCTTATAATGTTCACCCCGTACACCGTCAATATGTTGCAGAGCGCTGGGAGAAAGAAGTCAGCCGTTTTCAGGAAATTGATCTCGTGAAACACAGTGGCGAATAAAGATCCAAAAGTAACGTTGGAAATTGACTGAGAATCAAGAAAAACCCCAAAGGAAGTCTTGGTATCCGAAAATTCAGGCGGCACGAATATTCAAAAATTCACTTTTCGAAATCGTTTTAGAAATAGAATGTATAAGGAGGTCATCTCGGGTCGTGAAATTGGATCTAACGGGGAAAACGGCATTAGTTACGGGTGCAACGGGTCAATTGGGAAGAGTGATTGCTCGTACACTCGCAACTTGCGGCGCGAATCTGGCGCTGCATTACATAAACAACGAAATGAAGGCCAAAGAACTGCAGGGCGAGATCGAAGCCCTGGGTTGTCAGGCCGTTATCGTACAAGGTGACATGACTAAACAGGATACCGCATTTCGGATACGAGATGCGATCCAAAACAAGCTGGGTAATGTAGATATTGTCGTTGCGAATGCAGTCATTCAATACGAATGGACTTCCGTTCTGGAGCAAGCACCCGAGGATTACTTGAGCCAGTTCGAATCATGTGTTATGCAGAGTGTATATCTTGCTAAAGCTTTCATTCCGCAGATGCAGGAAATGAGGTCCGGTCGCTTCATTGGGATTAATACCGAATGTGCGATGCAAAATTTTGCGCATCAATCGGCCTATACCGCAGGAAAACGCGGGATGGACGGTGTATATCGTGTGTTAGCGAAGGAAGTTGGCGAATATCAGATTACGGTTAACCAAGTAGCTCCGGGTTGGACAATTAGTGAACGCGATCGAACAAGCGAACCAGGACATGATGAGGTTTATACTCGGACTGTACCATTGAGACGCAGAGGAGAAGATCAGGAGATTGCGAACGTAGTTGCTTTCCTGGCATCCGATTTGTCCTCTTTTATCACTGGAGCGTATATCCCTGTAAGCGGTGGCAATGTTATGCCAGCCATTTGATTAACTGTGCTCTCAGGAGCATATATCGTGTGAAAAACAAGAGTGATCCGTTTGCCTTTTCAGGTAAACGGATTTTTTGAGTTTTCTCCAGATGTTAACGCAGATTGTGTTTATATACTTGGAATGACATATGTTATTGATTCGTTTTTCAAAATATTGGGGTATAAGAATAGGTATATTCAAGGGATGGAAACCTAATCAAAATAACGTTATAAAGGAGTGACCCAGCATCATGAAAAAAACGATAGCAGACGTTCTTGTTGAAGCCTTATTAAATGCGGGGATTCATCGGATATACGGTATTGTTGGAGACTCGCTGAATGCGGTTCTCGACTCCATCCGCAAGTCGGGCAAAATTGAATGGATTCATGTAAGACATGAAGAAGTAGCGGCTTTTGCAGCCGGTTCAGATGCCCAAGTAAGTGGGAGCATTGCCGTATGTGCAGGGAGCAGCGGCCCGGGGAATATGCATCTGATTAACGGACTCTATGATTGCCATCGAAACCGCGTACCGGTTCTGGCCATTGCTGCTCATATCCCAAGTGACGAGATTGGCAGTGAATATTTTCAGGCGACTCATCCGGAGTATTTGTTCCAGGAATGCAGTCATTATTGTGAAGTGATTACAACAGCCAAGCAGATGCCTCGTTCGGTCACGATGGCGATGCAGACAGCCGTAGCACGTTCCGGGGTGTCTGTCATTGTGCTTCCGGGTGATGTTGCTGGACTTGAAGCGGCTGATCTGCCTGTTCCCGAGCATGTATACCATGCACCACATCCGGTTGTACACCCTTCTGAACCCGAACTCGCCAAACTGGCGGAGTACTTGAATCAGGACAAGAAAATTACACTTCTATGCGGGGCAGGATGTGCGGGGGCTCGTGAACCGCTGCTAGAGCTCTGTGATCGATTGAAATCCCCTATGGTTATTGCGCTTCGAGGGAAAGAGTACTTAGAATATGACAATCCTTATTCAGTGGGCCTGACAGGCTTAATCGGATATTCTTCGGGATACCATGCCATGATGGACTGTGACGTACTACTTATGCTCGGAACGGATTTCCCGTACCGTCAGTTTTTCCCGGAAGATGCGACAGTGATACAAGTGGATATCCAAACCTCGCATTTGGGGCGGCGAACCAAACTGGATTATGGGGTGTGTGGTGACATTAAGGCCACGATTGAAGCGTTGCTTCCGTATCTCACGGCTGAACATAGTGATAAACATCTGCGTAAAAGCGTGAAGCATTATACGAAAGTACGGGAGGATTTGGACGAGCTTGCGGTGGGAAAACCAGGCAAAAAGCCTATTCATCCGCAATATTTGACCAAAGTGATCAGTGATGCTGCTGCGGAAAATGCAATCTTCACTTGTGATGTGGGTACACCAACGGTATGGGCGGCACGTTATATTCAGATGAGCCGTAACCGCAGATTGCTAGGTTCATTCAATCACGGAACGATGGCTAATGCACTGCCTCAGGCCATTGGTGCTCAGGTTGCTGATCCTGGAAGACAGGTCATCTCGTTATCTGGAGATGGTGGATTAGCGATGCTTATGGGGGATCTGCTCACGCTGAAGCAGCATAACCTTCCAGTCAAAGTGGTTGTGTTTAACAATGGCGCACTCAGCTTTGTAGAGCTCGAGATGAAAGCTGCCGGTTTCCTCGAATCGGGGACTGAGCTTGTGAATCCAAACTTTGCGATGGTGGCACAAGCAATGGGCATTGAAGGCATACGCGTGGAAGATCCTGCCGAGCTTGAGGGAGCCATAGAACGTGCGTTGCAACACAATGGCCCGGTATTGATCGACGCTGTTGTGAATCGCCAGGAGCTCTCCCTGCCACCGAAAATCAATATTAAACAAGCTGAAGGATTCACGCTATGGATGATGAAAGCCGTTCTGAATGGCCGTGGCGATGAATTAATTGAACTTGCGAAAACGAACTTGCTTCGGTAAGCAAGTTGATATAATTTAGTTTGTTTTTAAATCGGTTGTTGATTAAAATAGGTGAAGTCAGGAAGGAGTCATGTCCTTGCTGACCTACATAGCTCATCCATAGGGCCGAGGAATGAATAGGTACAATCGCAAATGACACATAATTTGGAGGAGATCATCATGAGTCACGCAGGAAAAGTAGCCATCATTACAGGAGCAGGAAGTGGATTAGGTCAAGCCGCAGCGCTGAAACTAGCTGAGCAGGGTGCTTCCATCGTTGTCGTGGATTTGGTGGAAAAGACAGGTCTTGAAACGGTGAAGCAGATAGAACAGCTGGGAAGCAAAGCGATTTTTGTTCAAGCTGATGTGAGTAAAGCCGCTGAGGTAGAGAATTATGTAAAAAAGACGATCGAAGAGTTCGGCCGAATTGATATGTTCTTCAACAATGCGGGCATTGCCGGCCCAGGGATCAAATTAATTGAACATACCATTGAGCAATTTGACCAGATTATTGATATTAATCTGAGAAGTGTATTCTACGGATTAAAATATGTCATTACCGAAATGCTCAAAACAGGTGGGGGTTCCATTGTGAATACAGCTTCCACCGCTGGAATTGTGGGTGTTCCGGCAGTTGCTCCGTATGCGGCGACCAAACACGGTGTTGTTGGTTTGACGCGTACAGCAGCGATTGAATATGGCAAGGAGAACATACGCGTGAACGCGATTGCTCCAGGGACGATCGAGACACCGATGGTTGTTCAATTCGGTAAAGATAATCCGGAAGTGTTCCAAGCTACGGTAGATAGCATTCCATCCGGACGTCTCGGTAAGCCGGAAGAAATCGCGAATCTGGTTTCCTTCCTGCTCGGAGACGATGCACCATACATCAACGGAGCTGTCTATCCTATCGATGGTGCGGTAACTGCACAGTAAGAAGTCAGGGCACCATTTATTTCTGTTGTTCATGTATTCGCTAGTTTATGAAAAAGAGTACGAAAAAGAGGAACTGTAAGCGTTAATCCGCTCAGTTCCTCTTTCGTTTTATGGACGATGCAATTCAGCGTTTTTAGTTCACGATGTTAGTTTAAGCTTACTCTCTTTTAAAAGACCGCTTCGGTCAATTGTGCCCCTATCGATCTAATGCTTCAACATAATCTTTCGCTTCTTTTAAAGAGAGGCTGCGGGCTTCACGCAGTTTTTTAATAGCCTGAATTTTGTTTCCCCGACGTACCATTGCAAGCAATTCCTGATCCAACTCCCGATCTGTATCGAATCCGCTCTGAGGGAAGGCGTTTGTGTCTGTAGATGAAGAGAAGGATGAAGCATTTTGGACAGAAGAAGCGTTCATCGCAAAACGATTCGAATCGACAGACGAACCGTTTTGAAGTCGCTCTACCTCTGATTTCAGCTCATCTACCTGACGTTGCAGATTGCCGAGTTTGGACCAGAGAATTGGAATAATCAACAGGAATACCACGAATAAGAAACTGCTCATTTCAGTAGAACCGGAATTTCCTTGATGCCGCGAACGACCATGCCCGGTCTCCATTCCAGTGTATCCACATCTTTTTGTAACTTCATGTTAGGAAAGCGATTGATCAGCGTACTCACGGCAATTTCGCCTTCAAGTCGGGCCAGCGGTGCACCGAGACAGAGATGAATACCTTTGCCAAAAGCGAGGTGCGCACTTTTCTCACGTGTGATATCGAACACATCCGGGTCTTTGAATTGCTCTTCATCACGATTCGCTGAATCCAGCGCCACAACCACAAGTTCACCTTTGGTAATCTGCTGCCCACGGAACTCCATATCCTCCGAAGCCCAGCGTGAGGTGCTGAACTCAACTGGGCCGTTATATCTCAGCATCTCTTCGATGGCTTGATGGATCAGTTCAGGCTCCCGAATTAACAAATCTCGTTGTTCCGGATGCTCAAGCAGAGCCAGAATACCGTTTCCAATAAGATTTACAGTGGTTTCATGTCCAGCAATAATAAGCAGTGAGATCACACCAAGCAATTCTTTTTCGGTCAACTGCTCCCCGGATTCTTCGGCAATAACAAGCTGGCTAATCAGGTCCTGACCGGGGTCTTTACGTACTTTGGCGAACCAATCGGTCAAATATTCGATGAACTCCCGTTCATGTTGTTGAAATAGTTCTTCATTTTTTCCGGTGGAAGCCTCAATAACCGTGTTGGACCACATGCGGAATTGATCACGATCCTCTAGCGGCACGCCGAGAATTTCACTAATCACAATAATAGGAAGCGGAAAAGCAAAGTCATCGATGAGATTCATCTTTTCTTGCGAAGGCAACTTGCCGAGCAGGTCATCCGCAATGCTCTGGATATGACTTCTCATATCTGCGACAAGTTTGGGAGTGAAGGCTTTTTGTACCAACCCCCGCAAACGACGGTGATCAGGTGGATCGGAGAACAGCATATTTTTTGAAAAAATACTCTTGCCCTCTGTCCCGTATCGTTTGACTATGTCTTTGCTGAAGCGGGGATCTTTCAAAATCTGAACAGCGTCCTCATATCGAGAAATGATCCAGCCAAACTCTCCACTCGGAAACATGACTTTGAAGACGGGGTCATCTTTTCTTAATTTTTCATATACCGGATAAGGATTTTGAGTAAATGATGCTGTGAAAAAATCTGGGCTAGAGGTCTCGTTGCTCTCATTCGTCTCATTAGATGCATTCGGATTCAAGTGTGTAATCTCCTCTCCTATAGCAATAAGATATGTCACTTTGTAATTATTCCATATGTAAAGGTTCGAAACCTTGTTTTGCATGATAAAAATGCGAGCGATGCAGGAATATCGTGTTGGACTCAAGAAGACAAGAGAGTCAAGAATGCGTTTGCAAAAATAAAAAAACGAGGGAGCATGGAAATGTCATATAGACAGTTGCCTTTACATGATTATCAGATTTCCGCGAGTCCTATTGTTCTGGGGTGTATGCGCTTTGGAGGAGATTGGGATGGAGCCCCCATTACTGAGGATTTGGTTGTTGAAGGCCGCCAAGCAGTCGAAGCAGCACTGGAGATTGGAATTAATCATTTTGACCTGGCGGACATCTATACACGTGGGAAAGCGGAGCATGTATTTGGGCGGATTTTATCCGAAAGGCACGGACTACGGGAGCAGATCATTATCCAATCCAAATGCGGAATTCGGCTGGTAGGGGATGATGAGGGGCCGCAGCGTTATGATACTTCAGGGGCACATATTATAAAAAGTGTTGACGGGATTTTATCCCGGCTCGGCACAGAGTACCTGGATATTTTGTTGCTTCATCGTCCCGACCCGCTTGCCCACCCGCAGGAGATCGGAGAAGCACTGGCTAAACTTCATCAGGCTGGAAAAGTAAGGCACTTCGGGGTATCCAATATGGGTTCTGAACAGATTCGTTTGCTTCAGATGTACAGTCCTATGCCATTCATCGTGAATCAACTGGAGATGAGTCTTGATAAAATCGGTTTTGTAGAAGCTGGCGTAACCGTGAACCGTGCGCAAGCGAAAGAAAATGTTTTCCCATACGGTACGATGGAGTACTGTCAGGCAGAGCGTATCCAGCTGCAAGCTTGGGGTCCTCTCGCACAGGGAAGATTTACAGGCAGGGCGATCGAAGGTCAGCGTCCCGAGATTGAAGCTACGGCCGAACTGGTGGCTCGTATTGCTCAAGAGCGTGGTGTCACGAGTGAAGCCATTGTACTGGCTTGGTTAATGAAACATCCAGCCGGAATTCAGCCGGTGATCGGTTCGATTCGTCCGGAGCGGATTCTCGCTTGCCGTGATGCGGCTCAGGTTGAACTGACACGGTATGAATGGTACGAGCTGTACTCGTCTTCGTGCGGACGGAGAATGTAGCGTCTACAGACAGGATCATATTCTTTTTAATTAGTCGCTAATCTAGCGGCTTTTTGTTTATGGCTTTAGCCAGCTAATTGTATGAAATGAGAGACAATTTGCCACCAATTATGCGGACGGATGAAGCACAGGACGCACAGTCCTGTGTTTCTTTATTCTTTTCTTTTTAAGCAGTGATTAGAAGAGATGTTGGATTGTTTATAAGATTGTAGTGCCTTCTCTATGAAGTCTGGACGTTAGTGTTGATATGTAGAACTATATGCCTAAGCGATATTCCGAAGGAAAGAATGAGAAATTACTCTATTCTAGATGTAGATCAGGAGAGAGGATTCACATTTGTGCGGTGATGTAAGTCCTTGGACTTAGTCAAAAGTGCAGGTAAGAAGGACGTTTCAACCATTTTTGCCCGTTTTCAGACTTCATAGCTTACGGCTATGATAGAATGATGAGAATAGGAACATACGATCTGTATATATGAGAGGAGACATCTTGATGATAGAGATGCTTAAACCGCCTGCCGAGACATTATACGAGGCTGAGTTACGGGCGTTACAACAGGAGGATCAGGGTCATCGTCCGCCCAACTGGTTATTATCTCCAGCTAATGTGCGGGATTTTATTATTGGTCGAGATAAGCCAGCGATGCTGGATGGAGAGAAGATCACCATTACACGTAAATTTTACGGGAATGATGTGTTGATTGAGCGTGCAGTTGTTACCCTTGCAGGGAATCGCGGGTTGATGCTTGTGGGTGAGCCCGGTACAGCCAAAACAATGCTCAGTGAGTTGCTTACGGCAGCGATCTCGGGAACTAGTTTGAATACAATACAAGGTACGGCTGGAACAACGGAGGATATGATCAAATATTCCTGGAATTATGCGATGCTTTTGGACAAAGGGCCTTCTGAAGCAGCTCTCGTGCCTTCCCCTTTATACAACGGCATGAAAAAAGGTATTTTAACGCGCTTTGAGGAAATTACACGTTGTCCGGCCGAAGCACAAGACAGCTTGATCAGTATTTTGAGCGATAAAGTGATGAGCATTCCAGAACTTGACGGGGGTGTGCTTTTTGCCAAACCGGGATTTAACGTCATTGCTACGGCCAACATTCGGGATAAAGGTGTAAATGAGATGAGCGGCGCACTCAAGCGACGTTTTAATTTTGAAACGATCAGACCGATCCAGAATGTAAAGATGGAAGCCAAAATCATTGAATCTCAGGCGAGAAACCTGTTATTACATAGTGGAATTGATACCGAAATTCAAACCGACGTGGTGGAGTTGCTGGCAACTACATTTATGGAACTGCGAACAGGCATGTCTCGCGAAGGGTACAAGCTCGATACACCTCAAGCGTCTATGAGTACTGCAGAAGCCGTGTCCGTATATGTACAGAGCGCAATGACATCGTACTATTACGAGGGGAAATCTATTGCGCTGGATCGGTTGGTACAAAATATGCTGGGAACCATTGCAAAGGAAAACGACAAGGACCTAAGCATTCTCAAAAACTATTTTTCCAAAATTGTTAAAGCGCGCTCTGCCGAAGAGGAGATTTGGAAAAATTATTATGAGGAAAGAAAATGGATCGGTTAGACCAAGTGGAGCCCACTGACGCTGCTGGTTTATCGGATGTTACGGATTTGAATCAGCTTCAATCCTTATTCGATACAAGTGTATATAACTTAAACAACGGAACGGTTTATTTTCCAATACGGCATCATAGTCCAGCTTGTTCTCATCATCTGCTGCATGTCATCGGGGAGTACAAACCCGATATCATTTTGATTGAGGGGCCAGAAAGCGGTAATCCTCTGATACCTGTGCTAACGGATGAAGCGACCTTGCCTCCGGTCAGTCTCTATTATACCTATGAAGATGAGTACGGAAGAGAAGCCTGTTATTATCCGATGCTCCGGTATTCACCCGAATATGTTGCCCTGAAGGAAGCACACCGGCTTGGCATTCCGGCACAATTTATAGATTTGGATTATCGGCAAGTATCCAGAAACACGGAGAGTCCTTCGAAAAAAGAGCAAAAAGAAATCTCCGTTCAGGACGAAACACTGCTTGCCAGTTCAGATTTTATTAACCGTTTATGTGAGAAAACAAACTGCCGCAGTTTTGATGAACTATGGGAAAAGGTGTTTGAGATCGGGGGGCTACAGAAACCGACCTCTGCCTTTGTGCAGGATGTTTTCACGTATTGTACATTATCTCGAATGTGTTACACCCCGGAGCGCCTGATCGCAAGTGGTGATTTGGTTAGAGAAGCCCATATGGCGAAACGAATCAAGGAAGCTGAAGAGCAGTATCAGCGTGTGCTCGTAATTACGGGAGGTTTTCATACTTTTGGTTTAGTGAATTCTTCCACTGTCCAGAAAAAGGAACCCAACGGCAATTCGACTCAGCACGATACATCAGATTCAGGTAATGTTCATGAACAGGTGTATCCGATGGTGTATACATTTGCGGAAGCTGATCGATTGAATGGCTATGCCAGCGGTATGCCTTATGTTTATTTTTACGATCAAATCTGGGATCAACTAGTCCATACTTCACGTTCTCCTTACCGTGTAACTACACTGAACGTGTTATCCAGATTGATGCGCAAGCTGCGAGACCGGGAGGAACATGTTTCCACAAGTGATGCGATTGAGGCTTATAGTATGATTCAAGGTCTGGCAGAGCTTCGCGGCAAGCAGGAAGGCGGAGTGTATGAGCTGATGGATGCGGCCCTCTCTTCATTTGTCAAAGGAGAGCTTACACTTGCCACCGACAAACCGCTTCAGGAACTGCAGCTTCTGTTGACCGGAGACGTCATCGGGAGCGTTGCACCTAATGCTTTTCATATTCCTATCGTTGAAGATTTTAAAGCGCGTTGCACGGAATTCAAGCTTCAGATTCGAACAACGGGTCAGCATAAAAAGGTGCTTGATCTGTATGCTAAACCGGAACATCGCTTGATTAGTCAGTTGTTTCAATGCATCTCTTATCTGGTTCCCGAGTTCGCGAAGCGGCAGGCAGGGCCGGATTGGATCGCACAACGTGATATGAATCTGGTTCGTGAAACGTGGGAATACATGTATTCCTCACGGATTGAAGCGCGGCTTATTGAAAATTCTTTATACGGTGGAACGCTTGCTACAGCTGCTACTCGAAAGATGGAAGAGCAGATGCGAGATATTCCTGACCATCACAGCGGTGAGCTTGCTCAAAAAATGCTCCAGGCACTGTTAATGGGACTTCAGGAGACAGCCATGCAGTTGTACACCCAGGTTCGTGCTGCTCTGCGGACAGATGGACATTTTCTGTCACTATGCAACAGCTTAACGATTCTGAATCGGATTCATCAGCATCGCCGGCTGTTAGGACTATCGGAAGACCCACATCTTCCTGAGTTAGTGTCTGAAGCTTACCGTAACGCGGTGGACAAGCTGCAACAGCTTTCGAGAACGAATGCGGACGAGCATGAAGGTATTATTCAGGGATTAAAGCTACTTGCGATGCTGGCCGAGTCTGCCGAAGAGCAATTCCAGGATACGGCTTTTCGAAACCATTTGCACGAGCTTTTGTCGGATTCGAAGCTTCCTGCTCAGCTCGAAGGAGTGTGTATCGCTATTGCTTCGGGACTTGGTGATCGATCTAGAGAAGAGATCGTGGAGCGAGCCCGCGGGTATATCCGTGGAACGCCGGAACAGACGCGTCAAACGGCTTTATTTTTACAAGGTGTGTTTACCGTAGCGCGAGATGCCTTCCTATATGAGGACCAACTGTTACATGAGCTAAACGGGTTAATTGAGCAGTTATCCTATGATGATTTTATTGCTATGATTCCAGAACTACGTCTGGCTTTCACTTATTTTACACCAATGGAAACGAATCTGATTGCCGAGCGTGTGGCGAATCTGCACCAGGTGAAGTCGGATGAAATGTTGATGCCTGCGTTGGATGAGCAGCTGCTCATTCGTTACAGGACGCAGGATGAGGCGCTTCGAAAGGAGTTTGCTGCATGGAAGTTAATATGAATGATGCCCGTCGCGGCCAGAACGAAATGTTGACGGAGTTGCCTTCCTCGGAAGAACGAAGTGCTGTTGAAACATTGAACCGTTGGCGCCTGATTTTGGGGGAATCTGCAGAGGAAGGTCTGTGTGAATCGGATCAATATAACACGGGTGAATTTCAGTATGTTGACCTGGACGAAATTCTGGGGTACCTCTATAACCGTGAATACGGTGAGGAGCAAGGTTACCGAAAAGAAGGCGGACGTGGTTCATCTGAGCTTACCGTACCCAATTGGTTACACAAGGTCAGAGAACTTTTTCCCAAATCTACGGTCGAAATTTTGGAAAAGCAGGCGCTTGATCGTTATGGACTGACGGAGCTCTTAACAGATAAAAAACTGCTGGAGTCCCTTGAACCTAACATGAACCTGCTCAAAAACATCTTGCAGTTCAAAGGGCGAATGAAAGGTGACGTACTTCGGAGTGCAAAAGATATTGTACGCACGGTGGTTGAAGATCTGCGCAGGAAGCTGGAGTCTCATACCCGGGCCAGTATTATGGGGAAACGCAGTCGGTACGCATCCAGTTCGGTGCGATCCCTGCGCAACCTGAACTTTAAACGAACCATTACTCGTAATCTTAAAAATTATGATAAACACAAACGAAGGTTTGTGATTGATCGTCTTTATTTTGACGGAAATATAGAGCAGCACAATAAGTGGAACATCATTATCGGTGTGGATGAAAGCGGCAGCATGATGGATTCGGTGATTTACAGTTCGGTCATGGCGAGTATTTTCTATCGATTGAATGCGCTACGCACAAAGCTGTTCATCTTTGATACCAAAGTTGTGGATCTAAGCGACCGACTTGAGGACCCCGTAGATGTATTGATGAATGTGCAGCTCGGTGGAGGAACCCATATCGCCAAAGCGCTGCGTTATGGGGAAACGCTGATTGAGAATCCTGGAAAAACGATCTACATTTTGGTGAGTGATCTGGAGGAAGGTTACCCGATTAATCAGATGTATCAAGCCTGTAAGGATATTATCGATGCGGGATGCAATCTGCTTGTGCTCACCGCTCTCGATTTCAACGGAGATTCGGTGTACAACAAACATGCTGCGCAGACGCTAGCCAATATGGGGGCACATGTAGCAGCAATTACACCTAACGAGCTTGCCGAATGGATCGGCGAAATTATCACTTAAACATACTTTTAGGAGGAATAAAATCATGCTTACCGCAGACCGTGCAGTAGAGAGTTTGGTAGAAAAGTTCGCTTCCATTTGTTCAGATGACTACTCGCTTACAACGGATCGCAGCTCCGAAATTATTGATTACGTCATGGGTGCAACAGAAAAGTTCCCTGAGATGATGGGTAAAACGAGTCATTATGTCTATCGAACGGTAGAAGCACTGTCCAAGCTTGGCAAAAAAGAAGATGGAGATATTTTTTTTCGTGCCGGAGCTATTGCCATGCATTTGGAATCGAATTATTTCCGTAGAAGCCCTTGGGGGGTTAATGCATTCACAGCATGTCTCGGTGATGATTCGGAGGCTTATGGATTAAATGGGAAAAGCAAGAGTTCGGATCGGATGGCAACCTTGTTATCTCGTTTGAAGAAAATGAAGCAATATGCGGGTGAAGAAGAAATCCTCTCCGAGCTTAAGAGGCGCGTGAAGCGAGCACAATGGCTTTTTGATTCCAAAAAAGCAGACAGTCAGGGTAATTTCAGAGATGTGATTGATGCCATGATGCTTGTTCATTTGTGTGTGCAACCGGATGTAGAATTTGTGAATAAGCAAGAGATCAAGGATATGAGTTCCGTCTTGCCCGAGCTGTTCCAGCATGTTATGGCTAACGATGCGGCAAAGCTACATCAAGAGCTGTACCGCTTGATTGAACCTTTGGTTACAGGCAACGTTCAAGGCAAGCAAAACAGTTCGTCACAGTTGCTGGAAGAGGAATTCCTGAAACGGAAACGCAGCGAATTGATTGCCAAGCATTATCCAGAAATCACTTACTCCGCGAAACATCATGTTTCGCATGCCGAATTCCATCAGACGATGGTTTTATTGAGCAGTGCGGTCTTGTATCTGACGAATATCAATGGAGGAAAGCAACGCTTTCTGGATAACGTTAGTGACGTTGGCAAGGTTCTTCTCGAAGTCATTCATCACCTGCATGAGCTCTATCCGATGGAGGTTCGCAAGTATTTACTTAGTATGAATCCTCGTTCAAGAAGCGAAGATGATCTGCTGTCCGGGCTGATCCCGCTGAACGAGCCCTATCAATTAATTGAAATGACGCAACTCGAATTGAATTCGTACCGCGTGTCTTGGATTATAATCAAGGCGGCAATTGCCAACCAACCTGAGCACGCCAAACGAGCATATGAGATTGTCAGAGCACCATTCCTGAAGTTATGTCTTCATAAAATGATGTTGGATCAAGACATCCATGGAATTCAACCGGAAAACACAATTGAAGAGGCTGTGTTCCGTGTGTTGCGTCAACCGCTCGAAGGTGGGAGACAAGGTCTTGCCATTGCGAGATATTTAAGTGGTGAGTACACCCTTGAAGAGTATTGGGAAGACAAGGACAGCCGTGGATTGTTTAATCATGTCAATCGGGACCGGAAGCGGATTAACAATCTCATTAGCATCAGTTTCCTGCCCATTGATTCGGAGCCAATGCACCGCTTTGCGATTTTGCTAACTCATCCGGAATGGACGCTGGATATTGTTTCGGACATGTATCATTCTTATGCTTTTAGTGGTGAGCAAATTTTGAATACGTATGGTGACGATCCTCAGGTAAAACGAGAACAACTGCTGACTAGCCTGATTTCGCTGAATGGGATGACAGATTATACGTATCAATCGATGCCGCAGGATGAGTATCGCCGTATTTTACAGCAAAACCTGGAGTATGCATTAAAGCAGTATAAAAAACTGCCGACGGATACACGTCTTTTAACGCTTGAAGTTGCATTTGAGCAGAGATCTACCCTGCCTAAGCAACAATTGGTAGCAGCTATTCAAGCAGGTTTACAGGATGCTTCTAAACGGGCAAGCAGTATGGCTTTGGCCGAGTTCAATCGGGTTCCGGATCAAGAACTGTATATGATGATCTACCGTGCGGAGAAAAAGGCTTCCATTAAAGAAATGGCGCTAACGGCGATCCGCAGTCTGGATAACAGTAAGGAATTATATACTGAACTCTTGCAAAGTGAGAAAGCCACCGAATGGAAAAACCTGATTCAAATTCTGCTTGACACTGCTGATCTAAGCCCTGAATATTCACACGCAGCGTTAGCTGACCTGGCCGATGCGAAAAAGATGTCCCGGATCAGCTGGTTACCTCTAAAGGAACTGCCTGCTCTGATTCGATCAGCAGATGGTTTGCCTTTGGATGACCGGATCAAACAATATGTATTACTGCAATCTATCGATCATGGGTCTGGACCGAATGAGCGGTTAAATGAACTGCGAGAATATGTAAGCGAAGCTTCGCTTATCAGGTTTTCAAAGGAACTGTTGCAGCTATGGATTCAGGATGGTGCGCCTGCGAAGGAAAAGTGGGTTATGTATGTTTCCGCACTTTTCGGTGATCTTCAGATTGTTCATATATTGACCCCACAGATTAAGGAATGGACAGAGAATAGCCGTGGGGCTATAGCGGCCGAAGCAGTGAAAGTACTAGCATTTCTAAAAGAACCTGCCGCACTTATGGCGATTGACAAGGTTAAACGCAGCGTTAAGAACCGTCAAGTGAAAGGCGCAGCCGAAGAAGCATTGCAGCTTGCAGCAGAGAATATGGGATTGACTGCAGAGCAGCTTGAAGATCGTTTAGTCACTTCCCTCGGTTTTGATGAAAAAGGCACGTTACAGCTTAGTTACGGTGAGCGGTCCTTCCAGGTGAAAGTTAATGCCGATCTACAGGTTGTTGTTGTAAACGAAGAAACGGGTAAAGCCGTTAAAAGTTTGCCTGCTCCGGCACAGAAGGATGACCCTGAGCTCGCCGCAGAATCCAAGGCACGTTTCACCCAGTTGAAGAAAGATCTTAAAACGATGGTTACGATTCAGACTGCACGCTTGGAAGAGTTTTTATCCAAACAGCGTTTATGGACCGCTGAGGAATGGACTTCCCTATTTGTAGACAATGTCATCATGCAGAAATTTGCCGTTGGATTAATCTGGGGCGTTTATGAGCAGGGCGAGTTAGTCCGTACATTCCGTTACATGGAGGACGGTACATTTAATACAGTAGATGAGGATGAAACGGATTTGCCATCAGGAGCTCAGGTGGGTCTTGTACATCCGCTTGAACTCGACCAGGATACGTTAGAGGGTTGGGCTACTCAGCTTGAGGATTATGAGGTCAAACAACCGTTCGAACAATTGAAACGTCAAATCCATTTGATTGAGGATGAAGATCGGGCCAAGACAGAATATGATCGTCTTCCAGAAGAGGAATTTTCACCAACAGCTCTCCCGAAAGCATTGGAGAAATACGGATGGATTAAAGGTCCTGCGCAAGATGGCGGCTGGTTCAACGAGTTTTACAAAGAGTACGGAGAGATTGTTGCTGAACTTCGGTTCAGCGGTACAAGTATTACGTATTATGAAGGGATGGACGACGTGACGCTGGAATCGTTACATTTCTTCAAACCAAATGGCAAGAGACAGCACTATTATTATGCAGATAACAAATCCATTCCTTTAGGCCAAATTTCAGGCCGAGTATTCAGTGAGACTCTCTATGATATTTTGAGAGCAACGGGGCGCTGATTTCGTGGTTATGAACGATTTCAATGAATTCAAGCAGAAATTCAGCCACTTTTCCAAATTGTGCACAGAGGATTATCTCATTCGTTATGCGAACAAGGGGCTATACAAAAGGGCACTTAAAGAGCTGGATCAAGGTGTACAAGTACAGTACACCTGGAATACAGCTTCGGTGAGCTGTCAGCTAAGTGAGGGTATCGAGTGTACCCTCTATGCTACGCTGGATGATTGGCAGTGTTCTTGTCCATCAGAGAATATCTGCAAGCATGTGTTGATTGCAATTCTGTATGACCAGCGTCAGCAGATAACTGAAAACAGTGTTACGGGTGAAGATATTGTGGAAGTCGCGAAGCCTTTAGAAGACGTTCCTGCTTCTTCGCCGTCACTTTTGGATGTAAAACTGTCTTCAGCTGATTTTGTAGATCCTGACACTGCCAAAGAGTATAAGCTCGCGGTGCAGGATAAGTTTCATCAGGTTAACGAGTCAGACAAGCCAGATTACGGTTTGCAATCTCATTCGCCGGAGACAAATGTCCGTTTTCGCTGGATGCTTGAAGCCGATCTTACTCCCATCCTGAAATCATATACTTCGACGATGGTTGAAGAGGTGGTTTTTCGTTTACGTTATCCTGAAGACATTCAAATCATGGAAGACACGCTGCTCACCGTACATTTTAAAAGTCAGAATATAGAGGTATCCTTCACAGAAGAACCTCAGCTGACCAAAGCTTTATGCAAGTTAAAGCAGACCGCGGGAAAAATGGCCAAGCTTGAAGCTTTGCTGAGATACCGTTTGTATCATGGGGTGGATGATACGGACGCTTTGAGTGTCCGCGCATACGAGCCGAAATTCTCGCTTCAAACGATTCAGGAGTGTCGCGACATGTTGGGAGGTATGCTTAAGACAGGGCTTGCCAGACTTCCTCAGTCATATAATGCGCAACTGGAGACGCTGGCCATTGCTGCACATAGTGGTAACCTTCCAGAGATTGAACGTAGTTTACGCGGCATTCAGGGAGAGCTCCAGCTTTTTTTCAAACGTCATGTACGTTTCTCTATGCAGACGATGCTGGATCGTATAAGCAAGTTGTATCTCGCGCTAGAAGTGCTTGAACAAGGGGAGATTCCTGTTAGGCAGCAAAGTCAGCTGGTTGGCAGCTTCCGAAGTAAGTACTTTACCGTGCCTTCACTGCATCTCTATGGGCTAGGCGCAGACTCTTGGGAGACACGGTCAGGATTTCGCGGAATTACGTATTATTTCTATTGCTTTGATGATGGGCAGATCTATACGTACAGTGATGTACGTGCGGTGTATTATGAGGATCAACAATTCTCGTATGCCGAGCATTATGCAGCGTTTACCCCTTGGTTGCCAAGTTTGACATTTAGTCAATTTACGGGAGAAGAAGTTCAGTTTCAGTCGGTTAAAGTGAATGAAGAACGACGAATTTCTTCAGGTGATGGGGCGAAGTTAACTATTTTACCACGAACCGGCGTGACCGGGGTTCATTTTGGAGAGTACCTGATAGACATACCTGCTGCACTTCAACGCGAGCCTGATTCTATCGATCTATTCACTGAACCAAAAGAACGGTTGGCATTAATTGAGGTTGCTCGCATTACAGAGCATAGCTTCAACAAACAAACGCAGGATCTGATCCTTATAGTTGAGGATACAGAGGGGGCACGATTGCCTCTCACACTTCCTTACTCATCGGATTGGCAGTCTATGATTAACAGACTGGAATCAGGATTTGGTTCTCAAAAACTTGAACATTTTTATGCATTTGTACGAATAGAAACCAAACGTATCAGTCCAATCAGTTTTCTAAAGGGCCAGACGTTGCTAAGCTTGAAGCTGGATTCCAGTAGTGGAAGGATGGGACGTTTTGGAAGAAGATAATGGATTGATCCAGCAGTTATCTGATTGGTGTGAGGAATTACTTCTTCGGGGGTTATCTCAATTTTCGATTCGAGATACGCAACTGCTTGAGCAATTGGATACCAACGCGCAGCGAATGCAGATGCACTTCCTGCATGAATTGGTCAGCGGTGTTCTAGAAGCAGGGCGCAAAGTGGCATTAGGCGAAGGACAAGAAGAACAGCTCTTGAATCAATATTGTCGACTGAGTCAATATGTTCAGCTTAGTGTACAATCACAAACTTGATCTCTCTAGTTAACTTGTTTAACGTATGCCTGATTTTAATAATGATGAAACAGGATTAATTATTATACGAAAGTAAGGTATGAAGTAATTTTTGCTGGTTTTAGTCCTAATTAGATAGAAATAATCTGAAAAAATTGCAGGGCAGCTGAGCCTCTGCAATTTTTTTGTTGTTCATGTGAGTAAAAGTGATTTGATAAGCAGTCTTTTAATCAATGCACAGAAGGTGAATTTAGAAGAGTGATACGATGAAGTAGAGGTGTCACAATACACTTTCATGTCATATCCCGAGTTATGCTGCATACCATTAGGCGAATGCGGTCATAAGGGAGGAAGCGGAAATGTCGATGAGTGAACCGCTATTACTGCAAATCGTAAATCAACATATTCCAGCGGGGGCAACGATCATTACCATTGATAAGCCAATTCAACATCCGGCAGTGTATGCGGCTGATCTTACAGGTGATGGCATGCCTGAAATTTCTGCTGTTTACCAATTGAATAGCGAGCTGTATCTGCTTATATTAAAGTTCATTCAAGGACATTGGATTAAAATGGCTCTGACAAAAGGGCTGGGTTATGGCGTTAAGTTGCTGACAGCAGCGCCTGTAACTTCAACGGCAAGAAATAATCTGATTGTAGGCTGGCAGATCGGAGCCGTTTGGTCAAAACTTGCTGTGTATGAATGGACCGAATCCGGCCTTACGGACATTGCCCCGGACGATTTGTATTACAGCTACGCCGAGATTGTAGATATACCTGGCGTGAATGGCCGAGATGGGAAGGTTGAAATAGCATTGTGGATTCATGACACTGGTGAAGCTTATCGAGTGGAGATTATTCGATGGCAGCAGAGTCAGTGGGTCCCAGCAACGGATGCATACCGAGCCTACTTTCCAAAAGTCGTGCAGTATTATGAGCAGTTAACGCAACATTATCCCGACTATGTGTTTTATTGGTACTATCTTGCGGATGCTCAGTTTCATGCTGGGTCATATCCCGCGGCACTCATTTCAGTCCAGAAAGCACTAAGCTTTCCGGAAGCGTATCCTTCAAGAGAGAACTTGCTTGAACTGGAGAAAAAAATAAAGCAGGCGATGACTGCAACTGCAGGTACAGATCTCAGACTGACGACATGGTTATATCCCGTCTCTGTCCGAACAACAAGTGGAACGCGCTGGGGTTATATGGATGCACAGGGACATATCCTCCTGGAGCCGGTGCTGGAAGAGGCTCAGGCGTTTCAACCTAACGGGTTGGCAGTTGTCGTAAAGAAGGGTCGTGCCGGTGTCATCAATCTTCAAGGGCAGTATGTAGTTCAGCCAGTGTATGATTCGATTAACTCTTTTTCCGAAGAACGGGCCATGGCCATTGATTCTCAAGGGTTTAAAATGATTAATGAGCAAGGTACCGTGCTGACTAAGCGAGCTTATCCGTTTATCGCAGATATGCATGAAGGCAGAGCCATGTTTTATGATGAAAACCCAAATCAGACGAATGGCTCACCTAGCTTGTATGGATACCTGGATGCTTCGGGAAATGAAGTAATCCGAGCGCAATTCACTTCAGCAAATGATTTTCAGCAGGGCAAAGCCGTTGTGCAGATTAAAGATCAGGAATACGCCCTTATTGATCGGCACGGAAATCGTCTTGCAACGTACCCTTATGCCTATGTAGGGCCGTTAGGAGATGGTTTGCTTGCTTTTCAAAAAGAATCCTCTGGCAAATACGGATACATTGATGAAAGGGGCAATATTCGTATTCAGCCCAAGTTTACTTCCGCATTTGCTTTTAACGATGGGCAGGCTATTGTTAATACGGCAGAGGATTACAAATCGAACTATGGTGTCATTAATATGCAGGGATCATTTGTGATTCAACCCGCCTATAACGATATTCGGGAGCTTGGGGAGCACAGGTACGCACTCGGGAAGGCCATTAATCCAGAACAGCCGTATATCGGCTCGGTGTATGCACTCGCTGAATTGAATGGCAGAATACTAACGGAGTTCATCTATCGTAATGTGGAAAACTACAAACACGGTCTCGCATCCGCATCAGACGGAAATCAGACGTATCTTCTGGATTTGAGCGGCAGACCGGCTCCAGGATATCCTCGTGTAACAGGGGCAGGGTCGATGGAAGTTGTGGCTCCGGATCTGATTAAAGTGTTTGTGGATCAACGTTTATCCTATGTGAACCGGGCTGGACAGATGATTTGGCAACAGAATAGGATCGTACCGTTACATCCGCCTTATCAGGTGCGTGAGGAGAAGTATAAACCCAACCGGGATTATCTCGTTTATTATCCGCAGGTTGACGGATTAGCCAATCAGACAGAGCAGGGTAAGCTTAATGCTAAGCTGAAAGAACTTTCCCAAGTAAAACCGGTTCCTGCAGATCAGCAACTGGACTATACCTATACCGGTGATTTTGATATAACTTTCTATCAGAAGCAATTGCTTCAACTGCAGTTGACGGGTTATAACTATCCAGCAGGAGCCGCACACGGGATGCCAACGATGGTGTATGCCATTATTAATCTATCCGACGGCCAGCTCTATGAATTGAAGGATCTGTTTAAGCCGGGCAGTGACTATGTGAAGGTATTAAGCCAAATTGTAGGGGATCAGATCAAAAATGATCCGCAGTATTCGTATGTTTTTCCAGATACGTACACCGGAATAAGTGCGGACCAGCCTTTTTTTGTTACAGCAGATGCATTGCATCTGTATTTCAACCCTTATGATATTGCACCATATGCTGCGGGATTCCCGACATTTACGATCCCATTTAGTCAGATTATGACTATTATTAATACAGATGGTTCATTCTGGAAAGCTTTTCATTGATCCATTGTAAGAGCAGGATAATTATACTACTAGGCCATATTTAAAATATGGCTATTTCTTTATTTTGGAAGTTGTAGAAGGGAAGGGCTTATATGAAAAGGTGGAGTCTAAACGTATTAATCGCATCCATTATTATTGTTAATAATTTCACAAAGTAGAAAGGTAGATACTTAGGAGATAAAAATGAATAATATGAACCAAATGGTATATATTTCTTGTATAATATAAATAATCGCGCATCAAGGTATGACAAAATAGTTTGGAGGAATCATTTTTGTATAAATCAGGTTTTTGGATTAGGCTTGCCGCAAGTTTCTTGGATGGACTTATTATTGGAATTCCATTAGTTATTATTGCCGGTGCACTTACTGGAAATTATGATTCAGATGAGCCAGTTGCTAAAATATTGAGTGCGTTATATTCAATTTTATTACCTGTTTACTGGTATGGACGAACGATTGGTAAGCGGATTTGTGGAATTCGAATTCAAATGTATGACACTCAAGAATCGCCTAAAATAACTACAATGTTAATGCGAGTTTTAGTTGCTGGACTTGTGTACGTATTGACGCTAGGTATTGGAATTATTGTGAGCGCGTTTATGGTTGGAATGCGAGAGGATCGTCGTGCAATACATGATTTTATAGCAGGAACAGAAGTTGTGTGGGATTAAGTTAAAAAACAGCAGAACCGTAATGAGGATATTATAAAATCATTAGCGGTTCTTTAACTTCTTAAGTACTGTTTCACAAAACTCGTATTTTGTACATATGTCTTTCCGGTATTTCCTCCCAAAACTTGACTAAAGCTTCTCGGTACCGATCTATTGCTGTCGGAGGACAAGAACTTGTACCCTTAAAGGACAAGAACTTGTACCTATTGCTGTCTCCTCCTTCAATTTACGGGTTTATGGTTAATAAATAAGCAATCAGTTATAACTGATTCAAAAATTTGATTTTACAACAGTCTCTTGACATTTTTTTTATCAGGTATCTTAGTGTTCATTATCACCTTACGTTAAGCATCTTTTTTATTTGATTTGGCCGTTTGGGACAAGAACATATACCGTTAAAGGACAAGAACTTGTACCTATTGCCGTTTACAACCCCCTTTTCCTATTCATTTAAACTGAGTTAAACACAAAAAAACGTTAATCTTTTCAGATTAACGGCTTCAAAAACTTAATTTTTTCACATATCTCTCGACTATTTTTTGTAGGATCTGATGTTCATCACTTGGATTACTCATGTTTAGCATCGCAACTTTTTGAGGTGTATACGATATCATTGTTTGAATATCTTGTTTAGCAGTTTCGTATTGATTCGGGCAATTGCATTTGTTATTCAACAACGGTTCTCTGTTTTGCAAATGATAATATTCAATGCTGCTAGACGAGCTGCTCTCATCAAAGTTATATTTGAAAGCGACATCTGGAAACGATTGATCCCTCATATTCTCAATTTCCTTCCAAGAAGGTACGCTAACTTCCTTGCTTCTCTTCCCTGCGATCTCCATCCAAGCACAAAAGAAATTTTCACAGAACTGTAAGACCAGTTTTTCAAGAATCCAGGAAAGCCCCCCCATATCAATACATCTACGGATTTTCATTTGATAATTGACGACCTGATCAGAGAAATACTCCAGAAGCTCCCTGACAAGAAGTGGTGCTACATCATCAGAAATTAAGCTTATCCTTAAAGAATCAAAACCGTAGAAATGCTCCTTCTTTAAAAGAGATTTTCTCCAAAAAACATAAGCATATGCATAGGGACAAATTTCAGGGAATTCAATCGTTTCATTTGATTTTCTAAGCTCCATCAATTGAGTTATGCAATGTCGATGAGACTTAAGTGTACTCTGAAGTAGTCGGTCTACAACTTGTTGAACAGCATTAGAAGTAACTTGCAGTAAATCTTTTTGGAAACGCTTAGAGAAATAATCCTGTCTGTGGAAGGTTTCTTCTGAATTAAATAACTTTATCTCTTCAGGTCCATCCATAACTAAACGCTTTAAATTGCAATGTTGTGCATGTATAATCCATTTGGAATGCATATTTGATATCTTCATGTTTGCCTGGTTTGCTTGAACCCAACGAAGGACAGCAGGATTCATTTGATCAGGCGCTCTCCATTCGTTCCAACTGGACATATGAAAATTAGCAAAGGCATAGCCACACTTGCACTGAAATGCATGTTCTAACTGTCTATTCGACAACAAGAAAGGTACTGTTGATCTACAGTTAGGGCAAGTATTATTCAATTTTAGATCATGAAATGCGCATTCATCAAGAAGCTTAAACTGATGCAGCCAAGAATGATACCCCCCCTCCATACACCTCGAACACCAATGCAATTCACGATGAAACCAATGCTCCCATGAACTATATAGTTCAGAAAATGGACCTATTAACGACTGAATATTCTTAAAATTGTGTTCTTGTAAGTTAAAATCCAGCGTTTGATGAAGCCTTTCGAGGTGAAATCCATTTAACTGTATTAGTTCTCTTTGCTTATCTCCAATGTAATGTTTAATATCCTTCACGTGAGCACTGCCAAAGATTTGAAGAATCTCATTTCGATCTGCAAGATTCACCAAAGCAAGTTTTTCAAATACGGACCAAGGCGATTCATATTCATTTATCCATTCTTTCCTCCACACGACATTCATGTTCTAATCACCATTACCTGCTAATGCCATATAAATTTCAGATTCAATATAGCCTGTAAGTTTAATGGAATCTAACCAATTTTGGGCTGAGATCCATTCAAGTTTCTCTCCATGAGTTCCGTATATTTTCAGAGCGTTTTCAACAGTATACGTAAAATACTCCATAGGAATCTCAAGTTTTGAGTTCACTCCATGCTCCCTTCGAAGATTTTGAAATTGTTGATATATTAAAGCTGCATCCTTTTCCAACCGATGACCTTTCTCATATCCTTCCCGAAAAAAATATCTTGTGAAGCTCCAATCACTGTTTTCTGGATAAGCTGAGATTTCAGGTGAATCGTAGCAACGAAGAACTGCTTTAAAATCATCTAGTGAAGTAATACCAAAAAACCGATGTTCATGTGTCATAAAGCGTCCTATGATCTGGGACTTACATTGTCCTAAAAAGAAAGTTCTCCTAGTGAGCAATTCTTCTTGACCTACGCAAATTACAGACATACTGATTTTCTCACGATCTAGTTGATTATAGATGTCCATTAACCAATGATAATGTGATTCTGTTAGGTGATGTGCCTCATCCATAATCAAAATAACCCTTCTTAAACGAGACAATTCAGCTTTTTCTTTTAACAAATTAACAATTTGATTCCGCAACTCACCAGGTTTTCTTCTAGCTATAAACGGAAATTGAAAATCATGTAGCAGATCTGCGTAAAACTTCTCTTCACTCGGAAATCTATATGAGTTGCTATTGGCTATGAAGATTGGTATTGGCGCATTTATAAAATGTGGCAGATTTTCTAAGGCAAACTTTAATGCAGTGGTCTTTCCAAGACGCGGACGACCATAGACAATCATTCCTGGTAATCGGTTCAGTACAATCTTTTTGAGATTATCCATTAGGCGGAGTACTTCTTTGGTCGGAAGTAAATAATGCCCTACTTCAATAGGGTGTGTACCAACAGGTATCAAATTATTTTCCATATGTTCAAATTCTCCTTATCTCAATACATTTTTGTCTTGAATTGTTTTAGTAATCGCTCATAATTATCCATCTCATTGATTTTTTCCCTGTTGATTTGTTCTTCTCGAACTTTGTCTAACAATTCATGTTGTGCTCTTGCTTCTTCTAATGCATTTGTTTGTTCCTCCGCTTCATCCGTTAGCTTTTGTTTACTGATCTCTTTCACTTGAGTAATTTTATTTATTGATTTCTTAGTGTTTTCTCTACTCAAGAGATAGTCAGTGTACACGAAGATAGGATCGTCCCAAGTTGTATAATGAATTAGCTTCCGCTGAACTAATGAATTGATCGCACGTCTCGTTTGCAAGGAATGTGGAGTAAGTGACCATCTGCCACAAGCAGTTAAATAACCAAATTCGCTGCCGTCAGGAAGAAAAGCTTTTAAAGTACGCAGATCATCAACATTTACATGTAGAACTAGCTCGTGCTTTATAAGATGGGCAGAGTTAGCGAGCTTTTCACTACGATATTCTACGCCTTCATATTGAATGTAGGGCTTTCTTCCACTCAATAGAGAACCTCTTACGGTTCGATTTATTTGGGTTTGCATAAACAACATCTCCGATCGTTTCTCTTCTTCCAGGCGTCTTGGTAGTAAGCCTCTTAGTTGTATCCTTTTTTCAAGAAGTTCGAGGGGTGTTTGATGATAAATCCCACCATGAGGTGTTCCGTTGTAATTTGAAATCATCACATCAATGAGCTGCAATAAATGTTCGTATGTGATGTTTAAACGAAGAGCGTTTTTTTCAGGATTGTTTCTTCTTGGATCATCCGGACCGCTGCCCGTTGTATTCGGTAACCGATGAAACAGGTTCTCAGCTAAAGTTTTAAAGTATCTCTCAATAACTCCTCTTCTCATTGGAAGTGCCACGGGACCAAAGTTCGGAGTACAACCAATTAAGTTTGTGAGTCGATCCTGCACCATTTTAGCGTAGTGAGATTTGGCGTTATCTAAACAGATTACATCCCACACTGCCCACTCTAACTCAGGAAACTTTTCTGATGGAAACCCACCTGGAGGATGATAACTCAGGCCGGGGATTGTCAATTCTAGCCGTTTATGTGGCATAATTGCATTACGAGCACAGTGCATTACGTCACTTCCACCATACTCTCTATTCAGTGAAACAGAATATCCTAAAATGCAGCGATTACTCACATCAATGATGGTAAGAATCCAGAAACGTTCAAGCGTCAAGGTCATAGGGTCTCCATCTGGTGTATCAATATCTACCGTAAAAAAACCGTCAATTCGATGGGCGTCAAATTGGACTTTCTGATACGGGAATAAGTTCGAGAGTTGGTTTTGATCTTCCTCCCCTACTCGGTTTGCTCTATGAAATGCATCTTTACCGTAACGGGCTGCAGCCTTTTTGAAATTTCGCTCAGCTATTTGTTTAATGTAACGTTGTAGAGCCTTATACCCCATCCATTTTGTATTTAAGGGGTATTCAGAGAGAGTTATACCCTTTTCACGGCACTGATCCACAAAGCGTTTGTGGATATGCTTCACCTTCATAACTGGCTCTAGGGAACGATTTTTTCTGCCTAAATATAAATCTTCTACCATGTCTTTAATGTCCGGATGCATTTCCAAAAAACGGTTGAATTCCCCGGTTTTTTGATCTTTGTTTCTTTTTTGACCTAATAAATCCAACTCATATTTTTTTACGTTTTTCTGAGGAATCAATCCACGGAATCCTAAAACAACGCCGTCCAGATCATATTGAATACATCTTTGAACTAATCTTCTCAAGTTTCGTGGCGAGACTCCGGTCGTATGTTGAATACTATCTAAACTCTCCCTCTGAAAATACATTAAGACCGCATTTTTACGTTGTACAAACAAAGTATGGGCATTTTCATGAAGTACATTCTCGTCTACAGAGGGCCATAGTTCAGGATTAGCTTGGTCGGGTTCTAATCCGTCCTGCTCATAAATTCGAGATCTGCTCATTGTCTCCATACCTCCATTTCAAATCCGATAAGTTGATCTTCCATGTTCGATTTAATATCCCCCTCATAAAGGAGCCATTTTAGGCACAAAAGTACAGCATCAACAGAAAGATTAGATAGTTCTCGCACAACTTCTTTAATCTTTATCCCTTCACCTGGAATAACTCCGAGCACCTCCTTTAAAGAAACTGGCTTCTTACTATTAACTACTGCCATACATAAGGAAGTTCTGTTTTCTATTGAGTGACGCCCCCTTCTTACATCCTCTTCAGTACGAACAACGTAAAGCTTATTATTCATTCGACACCATTCTCGTTGTGCTTCGATTTGCCGTTGAGTTCTCGCATGTTTTGGATGTTTAGATGTCAGTTCCTTCTTGTATTTGACTTCTACAAAAATTTCCGTTCCATCCTCTTTTAAGATCCACATATCAAAGATAGAAGTACGAAGTCGGCCATTTAGAACGTAGGAAATTTCCATTGGTTGCTCACAATATGTGATGACTTCAGGATCCGTATCAACCAGAAGCCAATGATCGTATTCCAGATCACTATATAGTTCAACGATCCGCTTACCGACTTTATTTCCACGCGGAGTCCAATAGTTATTTCCATATTTTTTACTTC
Source organism: Paenibacillus amylolyticus (assembly GCF_003719335.1). Lineage (GTDB taxonomy): Bacteria > Bacillota > Bacilli > Paenibacillales > Paenibacillaceae > Paenibacillus > Paenibacillus amylolyticus_D. Next base: position 56,635 of record NZ_RIAS01000016.1, on the reverse strand, counting down.
GAAGTACCTTGATGGGCTTATACTTCATGAATTCGTTTCTATTCTTCATAATTTACCCCTTTAGATTTGTTTTCCTGTATAAACAAAAAACAGAGTTTTTATACACATCATGTATAAATTTTGGATTTCTATGAACATACTAAGAAGTAATAGAATGATAGAGGGAGAGAATACTATATGTCAGAAGAAGAGTTTTACAAGTGGCTTGGGGAATATCTACGGGACCTTAGAAAGTTGAAGAAACAAACACAAGAAGAGATTTGTAAAAGCTATCATCTTGCTCGTTCATCCCTAGCCAATATTGAGCGGGGCAGACATGTTATTAGTGCTTATAATTTGTATCTTCTATTACAAATTTTAGATGTACCTCTTGAATCTTTGTTGAGGAATAATTATCAGGAAATCTCGAATTCTAGGAAAGAAATATTCTATTGAATGTATAAAATTAAGATATATAGGGAATAAAGCCTGAAAAGATTGAAAGGGTGTGTTTCCTATATGAAAGTACAAGAGCGTAGAGATTTAGAAGTATTATTAGTCTTGCTAAAAGAGATGCCGTTGCCCGTTAAAGTTTTCATTGAACACAAATTAGACGACATGCTTTCACCTTCTTCCGGTTTAGAATACGTTAGGGATTTTCGCATTTTCTTTAATTGGATTACACCCAAACTTTGGCCGCAAGTTGAGTCCACATGTGATCTAACCTTGGAAAAGTTTAATGATATAAACCAAGAACATGTAGAGCATTTTGTACAACACTTAACTTCATCGAGAAATTTGCAATATAGCTCCATGTTACGAAAATTTAATTCGTTACGCTCTTTGTTTGGTTTTTTACATCAGGAATTCGACAACAGTGGATTCCCTGTATTGAGACGTAATGTTTTTGCTACATTTATCATGGAAAGACCAAAAAATCACGTAGAGATCGCACGTCAGATACAGAACAAAATCCTTCATGTCAGCGAAATCCCTTCTTTTGTTAAATTTATACAGGAAGGTGTAACCGAGCAAAACAATGTTCAGGCTCAGTGGTTTCACAATCTAAACCGAGATAGGGATGTTAGTATTATTACATTACTTTTGGAATCCGGAATAATAGTCAGCGATATTGTCAATCTGGATTTGGGAGATATTGATCTTAAAGATGGTTACCTTATCGTAACTAGACAACAGGCTAAAGTACAAATGAGTCATAGAATTATGTTCGGAGAGAACGCTAAACATTATTTACATGAATACTTAAAAATCAGGACAAATAACTATGCTCCTCAAGAGAGTGAGCAGGCACTTTTCTTGGCCAAACCTAATGGTGAAACACATGGAAAACGAATCTCAAAGCGTACTATCCAAGCTATGGTTAAAAAGTACGCTGTGAAATTTGGTGCCTCAGAGGTTACAGTGAGGCAGCTTACCCATTCATTTGGAGTTCAATATGCTGGAACAAATAACGTACGCAATATGAAACAACAATTGGCTCAACGTAATATCGAATCATTAGAGAAGTACCTTATATTGTCTAGTCTTATTGATTGAGTTAACCTATGAACTAGGTCTTGTTCTCTTTGAACAAGGCTTTTTTTGTTTAGTTAATCTGTTTTGTAATGCTCTTCTTAAGCTGCTTTAGTTGGTTTAATTGATCGTAATAATCTTCCACATCCTTTACGTTTCTCTTTTCTAAGGTCACCCTTGTAGCGACACTGACTTCTTGATATTTTAACGAAATGATCAGAATTGCTTCGTGATAGTCCTTGATATGAATGATAGGAATCTTCCACTTTCCTTTTTCTCTAGCCAAATCAAACCATTTCTTCTTGACCACTTCTCGATTGGTATACATTCTTCCGTCAAACAAAATTCCTTCTGCCGTTACAGTAGCAATTTCAATACCTGCTTGGAGTCTTTCATTCATCTCCTCCACCTCCTTTATCATTTATGCCCAACAAATTGATATATAAACTTATCATTTTAATTAAATAATCTATATACATTAATGTATGGAAGGTTTTGCATTGTTTAGACTGAATTAGAGGTGTGGCAATGAACGAACCTGTTTTAAGATTAGTAGGGCAACGTGTTCGCGAATTACGGAAAAAACAAGGATATTCACAGGAAGAGTTAGGCGAAATGGCTGGCTTTCACTTCTCCTACATTGGTGGCGTTGAACGTGCCGAGAAAAATATCACCTTGTTAAATCTTCAAAAAATCGCGGATGCTCTCCAAGTTAATGTCCATGAACTCTTTGTTTACAGCAAGTTTGTTAAAAGTGGAACCAATGATAAAGAGAAATTGCTAAACGAGATCAATGAGAAGCTTTGGCCTATGAAATATTCCGATTTAAAAAAGGTTAACCTGCTCTTATCTGAATTTTTCGATAGTTAACACAAAAAACCAATGTCCTCTGACATCGGTTTTTTGTGTTCAAAAATTTATTGCTTCCACTCTGCTTCACTTTGTATGTTAATCCAAGAGTATCTGTTGTTCTGCTGTATACGTCCCTCCATCATATTGCGCTCGCTTTTTAATGTTAAAAGCAAATATTTCGTTTGGATGTTCTCCACCTGTAGATGCTTATACACTTGTGACAATGAAAAGTATCCTCTAGCTGCATATAATCTTACTTGTTCCATATTGATTTTCCCACTTCGTTGTAGCAGTTCCGCCCCTCCCATTTTATATGCAGCATCTGCATCAATGTTTGAATCTGAAATTACTACACTTAGCTTCCCTACAGGTAAGGTTACTTTGTGCTGATTCGTACGCAACATTTCTTTACATGCCAGATTGCGTATAGATTCCCAGTGTTCAACAAAGCTGGAGTTGATCCTTTTATAATGCTTCCATTGGCCTAAACACCAGTGTATGTTGTTGTTTGTGATTTTCTTTTTATATGCAAAGAGTTCCTGTTCTCTCTGACCGCTATTAGCTCTGGTCGGAGAAAATCTTAAATATGGGTTGCTAGCTATACAGAATTCTTGAAGCAATAACTTTTCTGATTCATTTAATTTGTTTAATTTAATTCGGACCACCTTAGATAGAACTCCATGATTATCAAATAAGTCGAACAATTGCTGATTTTTCAGATCGTACTCTTTAGTTGCAATAAATTTGCCAACAACATTTTGTTCTGTCCACTCAAGTCTCTGAAGTCCAAGGGATGATTGATATTCACTTATGGCTTGTCTCAGCAATTGGACTTTCGCGCTTGAACTGTGCATTTGCTCATAGTTCGATGATTGAACAAAATAAAGGATTTTTTCTATGCTCACTAATCTTATTCTCCTTTGCTTCAGCATATTAGTGAGTGGTATTGACTACTTTTATAAATTTTATTCAAAGTAAAGAGTAGTGAGTATCAGAATTGGTTTTAATATATGGATAAATGTGTTTATTTGTACCTATCTCCCTCGTGATTTTTCTCATATGAAACTAGTTCAGCTATGGACTGCCTATCCCCCATTAATTAATTCATTCAATTCAAGTTTTTTAAGCGGATAACTTCTAGAACTCAATTCAATTATGTAATTGCACACGTGTTGAATAACCAATAAAAGGTAGAAAAAGAACCGCAACCTCGGTAAAATGTTTGTACCCCTACAAACTCCGAAAGGTGGCGGTTCCATGGAAAATTCTACCCAATTTCTCTCGTTTCTTCAATCCTTTCTCTCACCCGAACAAGTAGCGCAGGCTGCTCATGATGCAGGATATCAGGATACATCACGCCAATTTTCCGTTCAGTGGTTACTTGGATTTTGGACACTTTCCGCCGTACACCGGTGGAAAAGTTACCGAAGCGGCGCTGACTTGGCCGAATCGACGGGGCTTAAAGCAGCACATTATTCCCGTATTTCGACGAAAACGGCTGAGGTACCTTATACGGTATTCAAGAGGTTATTTCATCTTTTGGTTTCTCAAAAGAATCGCCGTTTTCGTCGGCAGCTGGCTTTTACTAAAGAGCTTCTTCTGCTCGACTCGACCACAGTTACGATAGGCGAAACTCGCCTGCCTTGGGCGCCGTACCATGGCAAAAGAGCAGGGATCAAGCTTCATGTTGCCCTGCGAGAAACGGAGCAAGTACCCGAAAAGGTCGTAGAAACGATTGGATCACTTCATGATGGACCCATTTCAGAGCAACTCGTGCTTCCCGATTTCATTATGATCATGGATCGAGCCTATGGAAAACTAGAGCGACTGGATCGCTTCAAAACGAGCAAGCAGTCATATGTGGTTAGGCTCCGCGATAACGTTTATTTGCATCAGCCTCGCTCCCTCCGCAGACATCCATCAGAGGAATCGAATGTAATTCGGGACATCTCATGCCAGCTAAGTACGCCCCAAAATCGTAGCCAGGAACGTCACCGGGTGGTGGTTTTTAAAGATGACGAGGGTCGAGAAATTCGAGTGGCTACCGACTTAATGGAAGTCAGCGGGGAACAAATTGCCCAAATGTATAAAGCTCGCTGGGAAGTTGAAGTCTTTTTCCGTTGGATCAAGCAAAATTTGAATGTGCCCACCTTATTTGGAACAACGGAAAATGCCGTTTATGGTCAGTTGTACGGTGCTTTAATTGCGTATGTTATCCTCAAAAGCCTCTTTGAGTCGGCAAGAATGAACGTACCTAAGCATGTAGAGCTTTCATTTATTCGTTTTTTTCGTTTGTTCCTTACGGAACAACTACCCGTCGAATGGCGAATAGTGATGTTACAGGATCATTTTTTAGATTCGGTTTTTCACCGAAATTGATTTACATAAAATAGATATTCAACACGCGTGATGTAATTGATTTTATTTTTCACCTACATTTAGATGACGTGATACATTCGTTATCAATTATAAGGAAAAAAGCCAGCATTTAAGCGCTGACTTTTTATGAGAAATTGTTTATTTATCTTTGAGAAATGACGGCGTTCCATAGTTTGCCTTTCGCTGGTAAACAACAGTCACTTCCCGATCAGGACCACCATCTAACGAAGGTGCCATGAGTTTCACTTTCGGGAGGTCGCCAACTCCTTGTTGTTTAAACTCTTCATTCGTTTTACTCATTCTAATCTCCCCCAAAAAAAGATTATTTATTGTGGTGAGCAGTTCTTGATTTACTTTAAAATCTTCAATTGAAACCTCTTCCTTACTCCGATATGAGGACTGATTCAATTTATCCAAAGGATAACATAGTTCATGTGAAAATGACACACTGCCATCTTAATTACTACTCTCGCAACAAGCCGGTGCAGGTACGTAGGTAGATGGAGCCATCCCGGCGACTGTGACACCAACAAAAAACAATACGAACTTTGTTGGATGATATTAGCCGTTCTCTATGTTACTTTCATGAGAAATGAATTTAAACAAATCAGTCAATTCGATGTCTCCATGCGTCAATGAGTTTGTCTATTGTTCCCCAAAGATTATGGAATGGTTCATATTCCCCTAGGATAACCCTTGCTACACCCTCTTCAGGATCGTTAATGGCACGTGGCAGCTTAATAACTTGATATTCCTTTATGTGCCTGCGATGAACCAGGAGAGTGATTTAGACAATCTAGCACGCAAGATCATCCCAGTGGTTAATGAGATTTTAAAGCCACCAACCGAATTATGGTTTGACGCTCATTCACAGCCAACCGGATTCCCAAGAAAATCCATTATTAATGGTTACCTTCAAATTAACGAGAAGCGGGCGAAGGATAAAATACTTTTCTTTATATTTGTTAAGCATCAATTGTATTAATTTCTTAAATTGTTTGGTTTCTCCATCTTTAGTAGGTAGAGCTGTAGATTCGAGTGGTGTAAATGGTACAGAAATAATTAGTTCTCGGCGATATTGGTCTCGCAAATCTTTGAATAGATTCCACTTATAACCAGATTCTTCTATAGTATTGTAAAGAAGAGACAGATGACCGGGATTGATGTCTAACCCTTTCAAAAATGCAGATTGTGCTCTTCGCAAATAGTGAGTTTTAATATTTAAGTCCACGGGAAGATTAAGATTCCTTTCCAATTTTCTGTGATCTTCCAGGAACTCCAGTGCGTGCTCTAGCTCATCGAGATCATCCTTTTCTTACACTACTAATTAAATTATCTACATCGTAAAACATATACCCATCATCTTCTGAGAAGCCAGAACCCGATCTAATAATTTCGTATAGTTTCAAGTCTTTCATAAAGTCTCGCATAGGAGCTATGGTAAGACGAGTTAAGTGTTCTTCATTTTCTTCCTGAACGTGATAATTGACTATAAGTATGGAAATCTGTCGATCGTCTTTCATTGGTAGACGAATTTTCCGTGTTTCCCTTGGATACATTAGGTCAATATAGTTCTTAGCAAGCTTGTATATACTGGGTGGTTTCCTTCGCTTCGGAAAGAAATCTAATTGCAATACGATTGGTCCGTGAAAGGCCTTTCGATTGTTGCTGCGCATGTATTCATCTAGTTTTTGCTGAAATCTACGTTTTTCTTCGAGAGGCATGCTCGTTTTACTATATGTTTCCTGGACGATTTGGAAATCAAACCGATTGTAATAACGGTTCAAGTATCTTTTGTAGTTGCCTATGCTTGTATGTAGTAAATAATCCAGCTTTCTCATGGAGTCCTCCTAACAGATTTGGGGGATATATCCCTCCCAAGCTTCTTTTAATGTGATTAATAACTCAACTCTATGCGAAGATAAGTATAGCCTTGTGGGGGAAAGGTGGCTATACCCTCAGAATGGAAGTTCATAGAATACAAAAAAACTCCCCGTACTATAAGTTACTGAGGAGTTTAGGTTCTATCATACAATCATCACCGATATTAACCAGCTATAATAGTGGAGATCAATGCCTGTTTGCTTGCAATAAATTTGCCAACAACATTGTGTCAGTCCATTTAAGTCTTTGATGTTCCAAGAATAACTGATATTAATCAATGACTTTTCTCAGCAATTGTACTTTTCACCTGAGGAGTGCCACTTGTTCATAGTTTGATGATTGAACAAAATAAAGAACCTTTTCTATGCTCACTAATTTATCCTCATTTTATCAAGATTAGGTTTTAGGGAATACGTTTGTTTGACTCGTCAATGTAACTTTATTTAAAATATTTTATTAGAACATTTTCTTTAGGATAGTAAATATAAAAAGAATCATTTATCTTGTCTATATTATTATGTTCAGATAATACATGCCTCTCACTGTCAATCATATAATGAAAATTTAGTGTTTGTAATTTTTCGATTTGATTAGATATTATTTCAATCTTAAGTGGCTTGTGCTCTTTTTTGTTGAAAAATCTGAACAACTTTGGGTAAGCCGCTAAAACAAGTGCTATATATAAAACAAGCAAAACAATAACAAGAAAAGTGATAATATAGTCACTTGTTAATTTATTTAGTGAATCCATGTTAACTATCGTTTTAAGTCCTTGAAAGGGCAAAAAAATAATTGTAATAAAATTAATTAGTAGGGAAGCATTTAGAATTTTACTTTTAAATCCTTTATACAAAAAACGTATAAAGTAAATAATTATTATTAAAGCGCTAATAAGAAAAATAAGAAATGTTCCAATGAAAATCAACTCTAATTTAAAAATGGATATATCTGCTGTTACAACAGGGGTCAATAGTAAGATGACGATAACGAAAGAGATTAAAATATGCTCTAAAAATTGTTCCCATAAGTTTATGCTCCGAACTTCTATTGCGTTATCAACTAACGTTTTTTTTGATGTCTTTATAAACAATTTAATGAATAAAAAGGCCGCAGTCACTGCTGTAATAAGAGCTGGAATCCCAGTTTCGAAAAATGTTTTCATATATAAGTACTCCTTACCAAAATGAAAAGTTTAAAGGTTTTCTACCCCAATTTTCATCAAAAGCAATCAACATATTTACTTAGTTATTCTTATTTTAAAATTCTGGAAAACACTTTTTGAATCTTCAATTTTTCTATACCTACTCGTTACTTCTTGAATGAGATCCTTTTAACAGGGTTAGAAATTGATTAATAGTAAATTAACATAAAAGGTTCAATACTAAGATTATGCGCAAAATCAGCGGCCTATAGTGTTTACTTTGATAATAGCTAATCATAGTATCATGAAATTTCCAAATTCCAATGACTCTGAAGATTTATGTTTCAAGGGATACTTATGCTAGCTACGGAAGATTTTGAAGGAACCTGATGTGCTGGATGAATTAAGCCTTGGGTTGTAGAGAAAACACTCTGCAGCATTAAGAGAAATGTGAATACTGTCCTATTGGGACACAAAAATATAGATTATTTTGAGCTCTACTAGCAGCGACATAAAATACTCTATATTCTCATTATAATTTTGATTAGCTCCAGGTTTAACAACTACCAAGACATTTTCAAACTCGCACCCCTTGGCTTGGTGAATGGTTCGATCCAAACCATCTTGTTCTTCCTAGGTAAGAGTTTTTTAATTCTGTTTTTCTATCAATTTGCTCTGAAAGGGCTTCATCTCTTAAATTTCATTAGAAGTTTTCATGGTGATCCCTCATTCCATTTATATAATTCTGCTATCTTCAGGCTGCCTTGCAAACCAACGAATAACTTGAACCGCAACGACTTTTAAGCATTCGGCGAAATCGCCAAGTTGATCGATAGGGCATTCATTGCCCTTCAGTTTATAATTTGTTTTGGCATGGGCTATCATATTTCGAGTATCTGATATAGAACTGGCAAGCTCTTCTAAGCAAGCAGCTTTCAATTCCTTACTTGCTGTTCTTCGGTTTATATCTTTAAATTTCTTTAAATATGTTGGTGCCATACCAATTAAATCAGACAAATCGCAGCATGTTTCAACCGTAAGTTTTATAGCCTGATTATCCTTCTGATTATTACGGTGTCCATTATATAACTCTTCTAATTCTAAAATGTATGTAGCATCAGGTTGCAAAGCTCTTGGACTATACAACTTCTGTAATATCGAACCTAACATTTCTTTACGTATTACGGTTTGAGAAACATACTCAATCACTTTCGTATAATTTAAAATACGATATTCATTATCCTGTACTTCATTACATGAATTATATATCTTGATAAGATTTGATATCCCTTTTCCATACATTAACGGTCTTAATCCAACAGACTTTTCAGGACTTGATTCCTCTTCATAATAATAGAGGCTAGTTTGTCTTTCGGAACGATGAATGCTTAAGGAAAGTGAACTTTGAATCTCAAAAATATAAGCTTCAACAATTTCTTCAAATGTTTTAGGCTCTGTATCAGCGTTCGATGAAATGTAAATGAAGATATCTTGACTTTCAACTGGAGGACAGAATCCATCATATAAGTTATCCATAGACAATCTTATTCCAAAGCTGGTAATACCTCTGGTTAAACTAATACTTACCTCTTTATCTCCCCATCTTTGTTGAACCCAAAGAAGAGTATTATTGAAATTCTCAGCTAAATTATAATCATATTTAACATAAAATAGCGCTGAACGTGGGCCTATGAACTTTGCACAATCTATTAATTCCCCTTTCTGAGCTTCAATGATCTGAGTATGACAAAAATCGATTGTTACAAACTCATATTCTTCTACAGCTGGCAGTAAAATTCTAATTAATGTATCTTCTGTGATATGCACATCTTCAACGAAAAAATTCCCTTCAAGAAACTCATCTATATCAAAGTTGTCATAGTCTAATGCTTTATAAAACTCCGATTCATCTACCACTACTTTTATTCCATATTTAGAACAGAACTCGTATATCTCTTTAATTTTTTGTTTATGTCCTACATATTCAAATACTATTTTTCCCACGTTATTCTCTCATCCTTTCTGCATTAACAACGATACATCATAGAGTTTAAAGGAAGTTTTGTACTTAGTAAATATCACCTAGTATATTATTGCATGCTTCTGAGAGAGAATCACCATTTACGTTTAGCTGACCTACTCCACACGCGCAGAGATAAAGTATAGATTTTGCCATACTGAAGTGGCATCAGCTAATTAAATTGTTAGATGAATTCTATAAAGTCTGATACGATATAAATACCATGAGGATCGACAGAACATATCGTTTCTACATAAATAATACTAGGATGAGGCACGTTGCGTAATTAAAGCAAAACAGGTTACCCTACTCATCTATTGCAAAAGGAAAATGATTAATTTTTAGATATACATCTAATCGGTAATCGGACTAAATTTTTGTCCATTCCGGCAATCGGTAAAATTTCTTGGCCTCAGCAGTTATTTTTAGTCCGATATTTTGCCTTTTTAATACCTAACAACTGTGTTTAACCTCTCCTTTTGTCAGTTGTCACATAACAATACGAACATTATACACTAAGTGTTTGGTTTCTTGACTCAAATTGTTCGAGAGCTTTTCCAGCGAGAGAAAGTGTTTCTCTTTTTCTTACGAAAGTTTTAGCAGTGATTGTTGAAGTGATTTCGTTTGTTCATCAGCCTTGGATACAAAAAAACCGCCTCATGAAAGGCGGCCGTATACCTGTTACCTAGTCAATATTAAATTCTTCATTAGTCTCATAAGTTGTAAAACAATGAGGGCATTGATGCCACCAGACTTGCTGCCAATTTGAATATGTACTACGAGCAACAAACTGGTTTCCATTAATATTGTATGTCGTGTTACATAAGGTGCATTTGAAAGCTAGCATTGGAAGTGGCTGAACTTTGAGTATCTCCGCATCAATCTGATTAATGTATTTTGCAAGACTAATATCGAAATTTAAATTAATATTTTCATTAATAATGAGTTCTTTAAGATTGGAATGAAGTGTATTAGTTCCAGCACCACAAAAATCTGTTGAGTTTGCACTTATAAAAAACGCAGATTGATATCTTTTACCTTTGATGAACTCTAAATAACTCAAGAAAATAATTGCATCTCCCATACTGTTCTTTACAGAAGAATCAGCTTTTTTTTCTTTTTTTTCTGGAGCATCAATTGATCCGAAGAAAGGTGACTCTTTGTTTAAAGCCAGTTCAGCTGCTCGAATTTTCACTTTATCTGTGGTTTCAATTGGAAAAGATTGAAATTCCTCAAATACCCTTAAAATTAACTCTAGGCGTACACCATATGAATCGGAAATATATGTATCCTTTGCAGATTTGACCTTCTTAAACCACTGTTCTGCGTGATATGCCGACATATCTAATTTAGAAACTACATCTATAAATTGGTCAATTTTTGTATCATAGGATTGCATTACTTTGTTAAAGACATTATCATAATTCCTTTTAAACTCTTCTTCTACTTGATCAGAATGTACAAGCTGTACTTTCTTATTTACACATAGTTTGAGTAAAGCATTGAGTAGTTTTCCATTATCATTATAGTAATTGTTGAGTAAGTATAGCCAAACATTTGTATCTAAAAGCAGATAGTTAATTTCAGTTATTCTTTCAATTTCTAAATAAACCATTTTATATTCTAGATTCTCATAACCTTGTGGCTTATCAGGAGTACTGAATTCCTCAAAATCCTTTTCCTCCCCTGAAAAAAATCCATTTTTTTGTAGATACTCATCCTTTCCTTGAGTCTCCTTCATTAGTGCATAAAAATAGGTTTTCATACTTCTCAACTCCCCCATTGTGACCCAAATAAACACCCTGCGATGGTTATAATTTTCGATATTATAACATAAGAGTGTATTTAGCGTAATGGTTTAGAGTTTCTTTACCATTTCTACTACTAACAAAACAAAGAGGATGTATAGTACTTTCTTTTTATCATCTTTCTTGCTTCTTCTGAACAGCATTGCCGCAGGCATTTACTTCTACCTCTACTTGTTTTGTTAGATACGATACTTGATCGACTTTTTAAACGATTATGCTTTCAAGTATGTGTAAGTGTGTAATTTAAGCAAATTAATTTAATTTAATTTGAGATTAGTCCTACTGTAGAGGAAAATAGATTCTAACGTCGAATTTTGGGAATATAACAGCTATTGGTTTGTGAAGGATACTCTACTGGGAGGTGTTTAGTCTGACCCGCTTACACCCAATACATAATTGTGAAAACCTTACCCGTAAGGCAGACGTAATCTTTATCCATGGCCTGGGGGGAGATGCATACGGAACATGGCAGCAAGATAATACTCCTGAAACCTTTTGGCCCGACTGGATCGGTGAGGAGATTACAGATGTTGGTGTCTGGTCTCTCGGTTATGCGGCATCCCCTTCAAAATGGTTAAGAATTATTAATTGGATTTCTAAAAGTAATCGTGATTTGGGATATGCTATGTCCCTTCCGGACCGGGCACGACAAGTCCTGGATCTATTTGTACAACATAGCATTGGGCAGCGCCCCATCATGTTCATCTGTCATAGTTTAGGGGGGCTCCTTGTTAAACAGATTCTTAGAATGTCCAAGGACGCTTCCGAAGGTTCTATGGAGAGATCAGTTTTCTTTAATACCAGAGCTATTTTATTCCTTGCAACTCCTCATAACGGAGCGGACGTCGCTACTCTCTTAGCTGGCTTACGAGTTGCCTTTCCTACACTGGCAATCGAAGATTTGCGAGCACATGGAGCCCACCTACGAGATTTATTTGAATGGTATCGTGATCATGCATCAGTAGGTATTCAAACACATACATACTTTGAGTCACGCCGCATCAAGGGTGTCCTTACAGTTGATCCAACTTCGGCACATCCTGGGGTGGGTTTAAGGCCTGTTCCACTGGATGAAGATCATATTTCCATTTCAAAACCGAGAGATCGAAACGCACAAGTGTATATTGCTACAATGACAATGCTTCGAAATCATGTATTGAACACAGCAATTGTCGGGAATAACAATACTGACATCGAAAGTCTTACTAAACTGACTAGAGTAATGAAATCGGATCTAAACGAATTGTCCAAACTTCGTGTGGGACAGTCTGAGATAAAGATTATACGACAATGCGCTCAAGAGTTAAGACATCAAGTTGAGGATCGCTCTTTTGTTCTAGTTGGAGAACCGGGTTCTGGAAAATCAGGAGTGCTACACCATCTTGTTTCTACCCTTCTAGAAGAAGGAAGAGACACAGTATACATAGCCGTAGATCGGATAGATGCCGAAACACTATCCCAACTTAGAGAGCAGCTAGGGCTCCAACACGATCTTAATGAGAGCCTCGAAAAATGGAAAGGTAACTCACCAGCCTTTCTGATTATTGATGCTCTAGATGCGGCTAGATCCGATCGTACTGCACAAATGTTATCTTCTTTGTTAGCCCGGATTGTAAGAGCTAAGGGACGTTGGAGGGTAGTTGCATCGATAAGAAAGTTCGATCTCCGGCACAATCGGGAACTTCGCAATATATTTTATGGAAAGCCTCCTCTTGAGAAATATAGGGATCCTGAATTTACAGGAGTCTGCCACGTAAAAATCCCTGAATTTTCAAAGGAAGAACTGTTAGAAGTTGCTGCAAGGTCTTATGAACTAAGAGCCATTGTCGATTCCGACAATACCAAACTACAACAATTACTTCGAAACCCGTTTAACCTGCGTCTCATAACTGAACTTCTCGGCGAGGGTGTCTCTGTTTTGGAACTTACGCCGATAAGAACTCAACTTGAATTGCTCGATCGATACTGGGAGGAACGAATAGTTCAACCCAATGATGGTCTGCGAGATGCGCGAGAAGATGTGCTTCGGAGGGCTGTTTCTCAAATGGTGGAAAGTAGGACTTTTCGAGCCCCACGTATTAAAGTTGCTAAACCGGGAACCGGCCGAGCTCTTGATCAGATTCTCAGCGAGAATGTGCTAGTTGAATGGCAACCTTCACCTACAAAACGACCCGATGTCACGAATCTTATGTTTGCACACCACGTGTTGTTAGACTATGCAATAGAGCGGTTAATACTCCGAAACGAAGTTCAATTGACACAACTGTTAGCTGATGATCCTGAACTGGTAATGGTTATTCGCCCGAGCCTGGACATGCATTTTCAGCATATCTGGTATTTAGATGATTCCCGTTCATTTTTTTGGAATATAGTGCTACAAGTTATGGAGAATAATAGTATCCCAGAAGTCGGCAAATTGATCGGACCTGCTATTGTTGCTGAAATTAGTACAGAATTTTCCGATTTTATACCGATTCTCCATGGCATCGAGGAAACAAGGCAGACGACCAATGCAGAAAAGGTTATTCAACACGTAATTGGTGCATTGATTGCAATGGAACCTTCATGTAGGTTCCATAGGTTGGTTGGTCACACTGCGGGACCCTGGGCTGAACTGGTTGAGGTTTTGAGCCAACATTTATCTAGTACATTAGCCTATATCGTCCGGATGCTTCTGACTCAGTTATGTGATCATAAAAACGGTTTAACCGTAGAACAGAATTTAAGTATCGGAGTTGCCTCGAGGAATCTCTTGGAGTTTGCGTGGTCACAGAATCAAAGGAATGAATGGATAATCACAGATGCAATTCGATGCGTAAGTCAGACTTATGGAAGTAACTGTGATGCGTCGCACGTTTTGTTGAGGCGTGCTCTTCAGAAAGATCATTTAGTTAAGCACGGTTATCGAGAATTACAATGCCTGGCTAGCGAAGCTAGGAATGTTATGATTTACGATCCATCTTTTATTCGAGACCTATACATTGCTGCATTTGGCTATGAAGAAAAAAGTGAAGATCCGACCCCAATTGGCGGCAGTAAAATTCTCTCGTTGATATCTAATCGTCGGCAAGATTACAACCATGGTTTATATCAACTAGGAGAGCTGTTTGAGGATTTCATTAATCAGGCCCCATTTGAAGCAATAGAAGCTCTAATTTCTGTCATAGAGCACTACGTCATAAACAAACATACGAGTCAACCAGAAAACTTCAACGAAAAAACTTTTTTTGTTAATGACATGGAATCAGTTATTTGTACGGATTACAGTTCAATTTGGAATGCTGATAACCACCTTCGCCATGATGGTCCTCTGGAAATGCTAGATGTTTTCCAAACTTATTTCACTAATCTTGGTATGGATCAGGGTCAGACCCAATTGCGTCATCAACTTTTGAACATAATTGCTACACATAATCGTATGGCTGCATTGTGGCGACGTTTGCTCATTTGCGGAACAGATGCTCCTACATATCTTGGACAAGAGATTCGATCCTTATGTTGGTCTCTACCGATTTTGAATTGCATTGATACAAGTCATTTAGCTGGCGATTTCATACGGGAAATATACAGTTACCTTTCATTTAAAGAAAAAGAAAAAGTTGAACATGCGATTCTATCGATTCCGACGATAGTTGGAACTAAGCTTGAAGAGCGAGCTCAGGAGGTGCGAGACCGCTTATTGGGGTGCCTGCCGTCACATAAGGTATGTACACCAGAAGCACAACAGCGTATTTGTGAATTGAATGCATCTGGGGGTCCACCTGACAACGTCCCCCCCTTTTCATTAGGTGCTTTTGAAATAACAGAATATAGCGAAAGAGAATATTTAGCCGACGAAGGCGTTCCCGTTGATAACTTAGCAAACAGTAGCTTACAGAAGCTTGAGCAACCCGTTGCATTGTTCATCAAGAAGTATCAAAAAACTCAACCGTCCCTTGTAGCTATCAAAGATCTATTGCCCGATTTAAGTATGCTTCATTATGCCCTCTTGACTGCTGAAGCTGGTGGTGCCCACCCGAAGCAGATCGATTATGCCTGGGGATATTTAGCGGAGGCATGCGCATGCGCTACTTTATGTGCGGAAATTACTTGCGATAACGATCCTGGAGCGTTCCTCCTATCTGTTTTGCTAGAGGCATCACAACATCAAGAGCCGGAGAGTAACCCTGAGTATGATAAGCAATTTGATGAAACTCCAAGCTGGGGCAAGCCAGCTGCTCGCATTGATGCTGCGATAGGGCTAATCGAACTAGCTCGTTTTCCTTCAGCTATAAATCCCATTTTTCTTACCGTTCTGGAGAGACTGGTTAATGATCCTGTACCTTCTGTACGCTTTCAAGTAGTGGTTCGATTGCATAGACTCTATAAGACAGCTAACCCAGTAATGTGGAATTTTATTGACCGTATAACCGAGGAGGAAACGAGTCGTGGGGTGCTACACGGACTTGTAAATGTACTCTCTCGTTTGGCAAGTAGATATCCCGATAGGATTATTAAGCTGACTCGGCATATTTATGAAAGGACAACACCAGGAACACGTCTCCGTGAGGCATGCCTGGATATCTTCAAAGGTCTGTTCTTATATAAATCTCATACGATTGCAATGGAGATGATTCAATTCATCGTCAGGAATCCTTTAACACATTCGAACGAATGTCAACACTTTGTAGTAGGGTTACGAGATATTTTGAATATTGGATTAGTGGAGACCACCAAGCAGGGTGACGATGTTTCTGTTCGGATGAGAGCATGGGCTGCTTTGCTGCAGGTAGTCGAAGTGGCCAAGGAACAATGGCGCTCTCTTGAGAGACTAGCTAAAGAACAAGGTAAGTGGCTGAGTGAGCAAGAGCAACAAGCCAGTGGAATAGCACAAATTGTTGATACAGTATGCATGGAAATCTACTTTTCCTCAGGAGCTCATAGTACCAAACGGATTGAGGATGTTTCAGACAAGATACTGCTTAGTGCCGATAGCCAGAGAACTTTTTATACAGAAGCTGAAAAAGTACTTGACGTCTTGGCGGATTTTCCTATTGCCACAGTCACCCACCATCTACTGGAGACAATGAGCAATCTAGTGCCTGTTGATCCGATTGGAGTGTTCATTCGAATTGGGCGCACTGTAATCGCTGGCCAAGACGGTGGATATCAGTTCGAGTCAATGGCTGCTGATTTGGTTGTTGAACTCGTGGAGCGTTACTTAGCAGAATACAGATGGATATTCAGGGACAACAAAGATTGTCGTAATATCCTCCTAGAACTACTTGATATCTTTGTCAAAGTGGGTTGGCCTAGCGCACGTAGATTAACCTACCGTATGGATGAGATCTTTCGTTAAGTTTTCGGCTCGAAGAGCCCTCACAGTTCTACACAACTCGCGATTAAAACGATTGTGAAATATATGATGAATATTGAGTACAGGGATATCTGCAATCACTCAGTAAAGGAAGTCTGCTAAAGAGAATGATCCAAGAGTTAACCCCATCCAAAACACACTTGCCTTAAATGGACGAATTTACGAACAAAAGCTGCACGTTGCATTATTATGCGTAATTCTAAGATTCTTCTACGCTAATATACCTATAGTCTTCCCGGCGGCGGTGTGGAAGCTTACATGAAGAGGGACGATTGATTTTGGAGCTTATTGCATCCGAATTAATTTTTAGAATCTGAAAAATTAAACGCAAACTCTAATCAGTAAATAAAGACACCAAACTCTTAGCCTAAACAAGGCCAAGAGTTTGGTGTCTTTATTTAAACTAATCTGCCCGTTAGTTTAATAAATAACGGGGAAAACTCTTATTTAGAAGTAGGTATAAGCGGTATTAAGAGCTTGTTTTTATTCAAAACGGTAATCAATTCTTTGCGTGCCCTTGGCTTGGGATAGCTTGATACTTTTAGTAATTCATACAAAAGTTGCAGTGATTATAAATCAACAACCTCGAATAGTAGTTCTTGTGCTAAAGTACTTTCGTTAGTTGAAGACTTTCAAATATAAAAATTAATTAATTATATGCTAATGTTCTTCACTATTTAAATTATTTTCATTATAGCTTTGAATAAAATTCAATTTAATCAAGAAGCATACTTTTAAAATAATCCACCAAGCATAGATTACATCAGATTGAAAGAACTCATTATCCTTCATCAACCCATGAGCAATTCTATTCCTAAGGTTAGAACCAGTACGTTCAATAAATAAACCTTGTAGATCAAACACTATATCTTCTCCAAGAATATTATTAAGTTCTCCTATAGAAAGGATACTGTTTAGGTTTTTTTCTTCTTGTATCCCTCCTGGTTTAAAGCTTGTTGCTAAGATATCATTGTGTTCTAATAATAATCGTAAAGAGTGCTCAAACTGGGGAATTAATAGATGGATACTCGTAATGAAATCACCATGAAATCCCGCATGCAGTCCCTTTAAATACGCGAAAACTCTAGCCTGTTCAATAAAAGGGTTATCTTCGACTATGAAAAGTAAGTCACTCATTAGTATAGGATGATTGCATAGTATTTGCCGCCTTGCCGGCTCTATAGTCCCTGTAATTAGCAGCTGTCTATTAGCTTTTGCGTAATAATATGCTTGAGTTACATCTTCTCCATCAGTTTGCCCTAAAATATTTTTTTTGTTCTTGTCATTTGCAATAATCTTTCCGTCAGAATTAATATAAGAATTTGAAGACAGAGTCTTAAGAAAGTGATTCATCTCTTCTTTAACTACACTAATTAACTCCTTTTTTCTTGGAATAGGGAAAGAGATTAGGTATTGAATTGCCTCATCAAGCGATTTGTTTTCGAACGTCTCTTTTACTTCTGTTTGATACCTACTAGGATCAAAAGGTACTGAAATAGGTACAAGCTCCGCAACAGATAATTTTTGATATTCCATTAATTTAATCTGCAATTCAATCAGTCTTTGTTTTGCCCCTGGAATGTTCTTTAATACTTCTATAGCACTTTGAATATAGCCTGCAGCCATCATATACCGAGGAATCCTATCTTTCTGTGCAATTGCTTCTTTTGCATGCTTATAATATGTCTCTGCAACAAATAATTTGAATTCCAAAGCCTTTTCAGCGTTATTTATAGTTTGATACCAATCTGCACCTAATTTCCAGTATACTTTTGCTGCTGACCAATTTGAATTTAATTCCGCTGTACTTGCTATTTTTTCAGCGATAATAGCAAATTCTTCTGCCTTCTCATTACTTCTTAACTGAAGTAATAAACGCATCAATCTTTCAGTGTATCTCTCCTGATCCTCTATTTTTATTTTATATATTTCATCTTCAATTCTATGAACTAAGAATACAGTTATCTTGGAGTTTCTTCCCAATTCAATTGCTATTTGTGTTGCTCTGCTTATCTGTCTTATACTTAACAACCAATTGTTATTTGTATCTTTAAAATGTTCAAATAAATCCACATAAGCTCGAACTGAAATTTCAGCAAACTTGAAACTTTCTTTAGGATTGTATCTTTTTACCCTTAAGAAATCGGCGATTCTTGCTTTTAATTCAAGATGAATTGGCTCAAAGATTAATTCTGCCAATACAGAGAGATAAGAATCTGGAATATCTTCAATCCTAAATTTTTCTAAATAGCATACCAGAAATCCACCTTTATACGGGCTGATAGGATCTTCAATCTCAAGACGCAGCGAGGAAATCATGCCTAAAAGTTTCAAAGAAGCCCTATCCAGGCTGTTCTCAGTCTCTAAAGATGAAGACAAAAAATTCAATGCAAAATATGGCAATAATTCAATATGAGATGTATTTTCAACTTGGTGTTGTTTTTTTTCTACCTGTTTAAACAGCAGCTCTTTTGTTAAAGGGAGATTTGGTTCAATCATCAGACACCTCATTATTAAGTATTTGTTGAATGTAGAACGTAAAAAGAAACATAATCATTAGATCTAAACTCTCGATATGGTAACCTTAAATGGTCTAATGGTTTCAGACTAATCAGCCCTTTAGTTTAACAAGTAACTAGTCTGCTGTATTTTGAGCCTGTACTGAGGTAAATTCGACTTAATTCACTCATCAAAACTCATTACCATCTAATTTAAAGAAAACAAAATCCATTCAGCCGCTACTGCTTTAGCATAATCACTGCGCGTAGCCCAGCCTACCTTGCCGTCTTCTGCTGAGGTCAGCCAAGGAGCGCCGGCCTTCACGGCCTGAATGGAGCCGACTTCGTTCTCCTCCAGATCAGTTGTTGCGCATGAAAGCATACGGAATGCCGTATTCACGGATATCTGTGGCACGGTATACTGGCGCAAGGAACAGGGAGCTGTTCTCAGCATCGACTACGCTGGTATAGACGATGAAGCCTACACCTGCACGGACAGCGGCATCTACAGCTACCTTATGCTGGCGGAGATTGTATTGATCTAAATAGTCCATTGTAATCTCTGCAACTCATTTCTTGTTCATTATTAACTCTACGATCCGTGTTACTTAATAAACACAATATATACCTTGTCTAGATCCAATACGCTTTCTTCTTTATATAGTAAAACTTTGTCCTTCAGATCAGCCGAAAGGTTCTTGATTAGATGCTGCGCGGCGAGTAGTGTATGGTCACCAAAATCATAGATCACCAAGAATTTGAATGCTTCAGCCGGCTTGATCGACTTCACTTTGGTCTTACCTACAAGTAAACCATAGATGTCCTTTATCAGACCCGTTTTCTGTTGAGCACCAAACTTAAAGCCGTTCATAATCGGCTTGTTACATTTTATCTCAGCTATAACATTGATATCTCCTGTGACCACAAGGTCATATCCATTCTCGCTTGGCTTGGTGTTTAATACTTGATCTAAATAAACTTTATAATTTTCTCTGACGTAAGGGAAATGCTCACTAACCCATTCAATGAAGCGGATCGTCGTTCTGTAAGTTATGATATTGTGGATGTCCCTGAGTGTGGTCTTAAGGTCTTCAAAGTCGTCAACTGACAATTTAGAATAATAGTCTTCGGGATTGCCTGTTATTTTGTCCGCGACGAATCGGTTAAACCGCTCCTTCAGTTCGGACTCGCGGTTATAAGGATCGCTCATAATTACCCCCATCTGGATCTGAAATCTATGAGCATTTGACTCAACACTTTACCAGTTTTCAAACGCTCTACAATATGTTTCCGATAATGATCTGTATCTAAATCAACCGAGAAAACTGGGTTTGGGGTAAAGGTCAACCTGGAGCAATTGTACTGGTTAACAACGACCGCGACAGTTCCGACCTTTCTCCTAATCAAAATGAACACTCAGAACTTTCTCCTCTAATTGTTCGACCTACAGGTTTGGAAAGTTTGCCAGAGGGGATTGAACTGATTCTCTACACCCCGCCCGAAACAGCTGGTCGTTTCGCAGTATTCCGTAAGCAAGCCAACGGAACTATGGAGACAATTCTGGGGCGCAAATCTAATCAAGAATCACTTTCGTATTCTACACCACTGGATCCCCGTGGAGAGAACTTATTAATTGAAGCTTATGATCTACCAGGTCCCTTTTTTGAGGGAATGATCACGTTAGAATTACATTTGCGTCGGACGGGAGGTATACCGGCCGCTATAGACACAGTGGTTTTCCGCGTAGCACCTTGGATCATGACACCGAACACACTTCCTGTCAAGGAGGTGTTTACATGTATCATTCCTGGTACTGAAGAAGGTGAAAACTCAAAATTTATCGAAGGTCTTGCTAGCGCATGCAACAGTCTTGGCGTCTCATTGCACCAAATACCCTTTGATGAAAACAATGGCGATCGCTGGATACAAGATGAGATCGAAATTGGATATTGCGAAGGTCCCACCCACAGCTTGCCAGTTGTCTTTGACAGCCCACGAGACAGAGGTCTCGACGATTTTCCGGAAAAACGAATCTTAGGACCTGATTTTGGTCACTTCCAGGTAGGAGGAAGCACCCCTAATTCACTCGATTCGTTCGGAAACTTGGAAGTAAGTCCACCCGTTACCGTAAAGGGACGTCATTACCCATTTGGGCGAATCATCTTCGGAGGTCGTGCTTACGGAAACTATCAGGAAGGTGCCCGTCAAATTATGCCGCACTTGCGTCACCTTCTTCACGCTCAAAAAGTTCAAAGCCCGATTGAAATATTTACAGATTGGCTTTCAGTAGGCCATGTAGATGAAATTCTCTGCTTCGTTCCGGCGGCGAACGACAAAGGGTTTAAAATGTTAGTTGCCTCTCCAATGCGAGCTAAAGCAGTGCTTGACCGTTTGGTTCAAGAAGGTCACGGCGAAACAATAATGTTCAAAGGTCTATTCCATAGTAGCGACGGGCAGAGTGTTTCAGCGGAAACAACGGTTCGAGAGCTGTTGTCTGATGTTCACTTTTGGAGCGAAAATAAGTACTTCCAAAAATGCATGGATATTAACCGGCGAATCTTGATTGAGAATTTAGACCTAAGCGATGTGGACATTATCGAGATTCCAGTGTTATTTCATCCACGCTCGCCGATTGACAAACGTACGGCAGCTTTTTTCCTCGATATGGTTAATCATTTGGTGATCAACAATACGAGTTTAGTTCCCAAACCCTATGGACCTGTTATAAACGGGGAAGACGAATTTGAGCTTGCCTTCCGTAATGCGCTCCCAGAACGGGACGTCCGATTCATTGATGACTGGTACAGTTACCATGAGATGCTGGGTGAGATACACTGCGGAACAAATGCACTTCGCAAACCATTTGCCAACCTTAAGTGGTGGGAATTTACTCCTGAAGGTGGGTACAACTTATAAAAGAAAATCGACAATTTACTGTAATGATTTCGAGAATCGTTGAATTCTAATCAAATATACAACAACAAAAACGGAGCACCGCAGGTTAGCGTGCTCCGTTTTCACATCTTCTCCTCAACCGGTAACAACCTCAATACCTGCATTCTGTATGATTTCAATTCCTGCTACAAGTGGATTAGTTAATAAGCTTTAACTGCATACCAATAATTAGATATACATCTAATCGGTAATCGGACTATGTTCTTGTCCTTAGCTTAGGACAAGAACTTGTACCGATAAAATAAAAAAACCGCTAAAATAGCGACTTTAATGGGAACATGTTTTTGTCCCTCGACAGTTGTTTCGTCTATACTTACTCCGACCACTCTTTCACTTGCTGGTAAGTGTAATCCCGGATATCCCAGTTTAGCTCCCCTTGGCGGTATACCCCCCAGTTGTGCGTGTCCAGTACATAGAAATTACCGTCCTGAGTCACTTTCATAGTCTGGTAGTCTTTAATTTTCACTGCTGCTGGACCTTGTTTCGCCGTATCAACAATTTGGCCGACTGTCCGATCACTTGGCAGGTAAAATCCATCGCAATCAAAACCGTCAACAGTATGTTGTCCCGGCTGAAGCGAAATAATGGAATTATCGAAGCCACCTTGCCCCTCTCCTCCGAAAACCATCAAAACTTCCTGTGTTTCGTTAAAGATTGTTCCGTTCAACAGTCGTCTGGGGTCCGTGACCGCAGACGACTGGCCGTTCTGTTCCTTCATGATGTCAACCTCCATATTCGTTGTCATGCTAGCTTCGGACTTAGGATACGCAACAATCCTGCAATTCATACATTTTTACCGGCTGTTGCAGTCTTCTTCATACAACGGCGGTGCTGGATCGACATTCCCGATGCCAAGTGAAATCGCTTGAAAATCGATCAGACGCACATCGTCAGTTGTCTGACGAGCGGACGATCATCGATTAACTCTTCGTTGCGCGTTATATGCGAATACAAGCAAGCGTTCTAGTTGAGTTCCATGAAGAGTGAATGAATTCAACTGTATATATTCTTTGTAGGGTTTTCCCTCGATTAAAGACCTGTGTAACCTTCCGAACCATATAGAATCTTCTTAAGATATAGGTAACTCGGGAATGAATTCAACATCAAGAAATTTTTCTAATACAATAACTTTATTCCAAAAAGCTATTGTTCTCTTAATTCCATTATCATGGACTTCTGAATCAAAAAAATGTAATATTTAACTAAAAATAAAATATTTACCATTTAAACATGCATCAAACAAAAGCAGACTATCAACGATCTCAGAAACACTTTCTGATTTAACAATATCTATTTTAAACTTAGCATTGATACTGAGTTCGCTTCATTTAATGTATATGAGATGACAAACGGTAGATACCCAATACTTTCAAAGATAAAGGATTCATTTATATTAGGATGAAGTTTTTTCTGTATCATAATTTTTTTGTAACCCCCCCCACCTTCTATAGTAATAGGGAATTCGGTCTCTGAGGATGGAGCTGAAATTACAAACTGAATATCGCTAGATCCTTCTGTATTGAATGGGAATTTACTAAGTCGGATAATTCAAAAGACTCACCATTTATCGTTACTTTACCATCTGTGATCGGAATCTTCTCTTGTGTTCGGTACAAATATTCAGTTAGCATTTCAGCTTGTTAGAACTCATCAGGTAGTAAAACGAAATGCTTATAGGTGTATTATCTACATCTTTAGGTTGTAAGACTAATGCGCCTTCATGATTAGTTCTAGTATACTCGAAATTCTCAGGTAGTTGGCCACTAAGAAAAGCGATAATTTCTTTAGGGATAGTAACTTGTTGTCTATCCTTTCTAAATGAACTTCTAAAGTTTGCAAACATCAAACTACCAATCCTCCCATATATCTTTGTAAACTAAAATATTGGCAATTAAATTTAGTTTCCCAGTCATGTCTAAATCCAAATCATCTAATATATATTTAATCATTTCCTCCTTATCAAAAGGATCCTTAACTATTAAATACTTTATTTCTTAATAATCTAAATGCAAACAGAGAGCATTATTTTGCGAAATGCCGTCAGAGTACAAGTTGATTGTTTGAGGAATTAACTGCTCTTCAGGAATTAACAATGAAAGATCTGTTTCAGTTTGATTGAATTTAGGAATAAATCGCCATTCTTTTTCATCATGAAAATTCTTGTTAACATACTTATCATTTCTATGCATCGGTCCGATCAAAGGCTTCATAAACAACAGATTGGTTAACAAATAATTGTTATACCTATTTATAGTTCATTTTCCTCATCACTGTGAATTGCCTCAAAAAATATTGTAAAAAAATCCTTAGCCAAATACGAGTCTCTATTTATGTACTGTATAGGTTGTATACCTTGAAACATCCCCCAAATCTTAGTGATACCTATCCCATAATAGCCGTAAAACTCCATATGGGGAGCAAGTTTGTTTAGATGAATATCACAAAAGCACTTCATGGGAAAAGCTATTCTATCATAGCCAGTTATACTAAGATACGATATATCTTCTTCATAATATCGAGGAATTAAAGCTTTCTTCTGTAAAGTTTTTTTTAGATATTGTAATTCAGTCATAAAATTAAAAAGTACATTAGCACTTTGTTAAGACTTCTGTTGAGGGTCCTTATCAACGACCACACGGGATCCATGAGGTCTGATTTCGTCATTTCCATTCGAAATTTTAATGTCCAAAACTCACTCGATTTCAAATTTGAATGTACTCTACACGCTGAATTTCACCACTAAATCTCCTCTACATTCCAATCCGATAAATTTTTATCAAGAAATACCTGCTGAGGTTTCTAGATAATTGTAAACTTCTCTGTAGTGCATCTCTGCGGACCTTTCATTTTTACACGAATCCTACCATGGCCCTCTTTTTATTTCCAGCAGGTCTCGCCCTTCATTGTCAATCCTTAGAAACTAGTATTCCTGTTTTAAAATGAAGCTATACTGTGGGAGCAAATGGCACAACCTCTTTCAATAATGAACACCTCACGAATATGTGTATCAGCCATGTAAATCGGAATCTTAATATAAAGCATTAAGCCAACTCGTGTGGAATATTTTTCTATACTTTATTTCTTATAAGAATGAATCAAGGAGTCCTATAGATACCCCATAAGAGCATTTCCCATTCTATGTCGAGCGCCTTACCAATGTTGTACTCCAAAGTAAAGAAATCGTGATCTCGTTCATCGCAAAATCTCTTAACGTTAGAATTACATAACTCCTTAATCTCCACGGCGCTTCCGAACTTATCAAAAGATTTGTTAATACGCTTGATTTCCTTGCAATCCTTACTGAAAACAGTATATTTATCAGGAATTCTGCTCATAGGATTTACACCAATCAAAATATTGTAACAAGGGATTTTCTCTGAATATGTAGCCTGTTTATTGATATCCTGTATTACACCATTTTTTACACCATAATCGCCGTAAAATACCTTATCATATCCACTTTCCCCATTACTTTTCCCTCGTTCAGTACTAGCAATAAACCAAGCATGTCGTGCCTTGAATTCAAACAAAGCGACCGGCTCTGTCTGCTTATATTGATACCGAATTATTGCCAAGTCTCTTCTTTTCCACTCACGCTGAATAAAGTATGTGTCATTGTCTTTGAGAGCTTTAGCAAATTGGATGTTGAATTTATCACGGATGTTCATTTCCGTTCGGGAATTGCTGTAAAGAGTAGCTAGTTCATTTGGAATCCATGTTTCGCTTAAAGTGCTTAGTAAGTTTTCAATATAATCTGGTGTAAACAACATTATTGAACAACACTCCTAATACCACAATCTCTTGAATAATCTTCTTTTACGGTTATTCCATGATGTCAGTTCTTTACATCTTTAGCTGTAATAATTCGACAAATTATCTGACATACCTTCCCTTTTACAGCAAAATAACAATTAGATATACGCCTAATCTACATTAGGAACATGTTCTTGTCCAATACGGAAATCGGTGAGGTTCTTGTCCCACGACACACTTGTACCGATAACATAAAAAAGCCGCTAAAATAGCGACTCTTCAATGCGATCATGTTCTTGTCCCTCGACCGTAAGGTCGTCAACCTTACGGTGGGTTTTCTCGTTCTGCGAAATGCCCCTTCTTGATCATTTATTAATTTGATTTACAATTAACTAACTCGACAATTTGTGTGATCCAAATTCACAAAACAATTCTCTCTTTTAGTTTTCATATTTTATTTCCATTAGTAGTACTATCATATATCAATCTCCAAAATCACCTGTTGGTTTCCTGCAACTTCCTTGTACGCTTCCTGCAGTTTCTACCGTACCATGTTTGGCGTTATCATGAGCTGTCCTTGCCGCATATGCCTCCACACTGGTCTTATAACACTTCCCCCATGATGTCCCAAAGTGACTTGGATCATTACAGAATACCTGCCATCCAGTTTCTAAAATATGATCATGAGCCTTATGTGATTCTTTTGATCCCTTCAATTCCATTGTTCATCCTCCTAATCGTTTTAAGTTTTTGTAATTTGTTTTATTAATCTTGAAGTTAAAACTATTTATAAAATCTTTGAGATATCTTTTGCATCTTTTATACATAAAACACCCTTATTTTGTGGAAATTTTTACAGATAAGCTCATTGCGGATGTACTAGGTCGATATTCTCGGTACATTATAAATAAATTTTGTAGTATTTTTGAAGCCTTTATTTAAACAAAACGGATTAGATTTACACCTGATAGGCCATTAGAAAAAGTTCTTACAATTCGGTAATCATTGATTCAAGTTCTTATCTCTAATATGAATTTTTTAATTTTGTATTAATAAAGAGACACATGGATAACCTAATTTTTGTTAAGACAAAGTGGCTAGTAAATGGAGTGATTATGCTTCATGCTCATAATCGTGCCAATAACTATGGCTTTGACTCCTAAATGAAAGAAGGACAACTCAATGACAACTGGAATTATTGCGCATAACAACATTTGTGCTATAGGTAATGCAAACGCTAACGCAGCCTTTACTACCACATGGCAGACTTCATATAGATTGAACGATGTACATGAGATGGTTTCAGTCCTAAAGGAAAATCTGCAGGAGTACCGTGCTACTTTCGGTGCATCAGAAGAAGCAGCTTGGGGAGACATCCCCAAAATCGATAATACAAGCAACAACGTTTGACGCCAATACAGAAGCAAATGTAAAGCAGTTTCAGGCCCTGGTCGGTCTTGATGCTGATGGAATTTTCGGTGCAAGGTCCCGAAACTACATGGCAGCTGCGATTGGTATATCTCCCATGGGGTGGGTACGAGTCCTTAGTCAGACTGAATCCCTTATCAATTATAATTATACCCCTGATGGAGCACGTGCAGATGGTGTAGAAAAAAGTTGCCAGTTGGATCACTCTTGGGTTACAACGACTACAAGTCAGACCCTTAAAGAAATTGCAAATAAATTCTTTCAGCAAACAAATTATAGATTGCAAATCAACGATTGTTCACTTATTGATGGTCATCATACACCAGAACATAGTAAGCATGATGATCGTAAAACGATCGACTCCGCAATCGCGACAACCAAAATACTACTATGTCGATTGAAATCCAGAAATTTTTCATGCAAATTTGTCAAGATCATACAAATGTCAAAGAAATTCGTTACCATACTCAACATGGCTTGTCGTTAAGTAAGTTCGTTGAAGATGTAAATCATAAAGATCACTTTCATATTGGAACCAACAATTAAAAATCTTTGAAATTGGGAGACAATTCAGTTGACCAATCCCCCTTTTCTCTCCAATCTTCAGTTTTGTCTAAAGTACAGTTCGGCCCACAGGTTTATTGACTGAATTATTTCTTGGGATTAACTTTTAATCTCCGTGAGATTGTTAAAGACCCTAATGGCTGCACTCAAATAAGATAACGCAATAAATTGATAAAGAGTAATGACAAAGGAGGCTAAGTAAATGAGCATAGAACTGAATACGACATTCCTGAAACAACAGCGATATCCAAACATGTTAGTCCCCTCTCCGTTGTCAGAGGAGATTCCGGAAGTTAGAGTTGAATCGCCAAAACGGGTTGTATTTCTACTCGGAGGTCAAGAGCGATGGGTGATTGACGAATCACATTTTGACGGAACTCCTAATCTTGAGGTGGATGATTCTACCCCAAACAGGATCCGTGTGGAACTTAAGAACGCATTTTTCCCTGGAACCGGTCTTTCGGCAAATCTAATTTGTGAGGTTAACTCTGAGAACGATATTCATTTAATGGACCTTAAGCTTGATTTTGGGGAAATCCACAGTCATGTCTCGTTGGCTAAATGGTTAACAGGAGAACATCCAATTATTAGTGAATGGGTTGATTTTGATAAAGATTTGATCTGTAAGCTTGGAAAGCACGGTGAAGTGTTCCTTGATGGGTACACAGATATGATGGAGTTTTTCCCTGGTTGGATCTTCCGCCTGAAAGGTCAGACTATAGCTTGGTTACACTATTTGGGTGCATCTGTCCATTCAGATGAAATTGTTTTTGGGATGGCAGATCAACATCACGATAGCCTATTTGCAGTGACACCAGCTCAGCGCACCATATTCTCTTTTCACCGATTATGGGGAACCTCATCGTTATCCCCTGCAATCACGCTACCAGAAGGTTGGCAAGTGGAACCGCCTGAATTTCCGGATTATCTATATGATGAATTACATTTAGAAACAACGGTCAATGGAAATGGGAGTAAGGAACAAGCATTTGTTGCCCAGCCAGCTCAAGAAGATAAGAGAATCTGGAAACTTAGACTTCACGGTATGCCAAATCCATTCCTTCTCTACAAGGTACGCTATGCCATGGGTTTTGACGAGAGCACGATGCAAGCTGCACAATTTGGACGCTTCAGCTCAGAGCCCATCTGGTACCACCTGAGCGGGTGCAGCCTGCTCTTAGGTGACGGACAGGATGCCAGTTTTGAGTTAGTCGCCAGGGACAAGCGTATTGAGTCTGCCGTTGTTGCA
This sequence comes from Paenibacillus amylolyticus, assembly GCF_003719335.1. Lineage (GTDB taxonomy): Bacteria > Bacillota > Bacilli > Paenibacillales > Paenibacillaceae > Paenibacillus > Paenibacillus amylolyticus_D. Next base: position 27,236 of record NZ_RIAS01000016.1, on the reverse strand, counting down.
CCGGCCCTGTTATCTTTTGCCGCGCCCCTTAAGGGGATGATTGTAGAGGCAATTCCAACCAAGCCTTTCAACGTATTAGGCATATATCCGGCAGGATTCGAGCGGCATCCAGGTTTTGCAAATACAGAAGCATTAGGGCTGCCTGCTTTGCAGATCGACCCGGACCTCCCATCGCCGATTCTGGCTATGTCGGATCTCACGATTTCATTGCTTCGTCCAAAAGATTTGCTGTCCCTCCGAATCGCTTTTGTGAATATGGTCTTTCAAACCGGCGGAGGCAAGCACGCCCATTGGGAACAGGTGTCGCTCGACAATCCTGCCTTTCTGGTTGTCTATTTTCCCCCACAACACATCGCGGAGCAAGCAGTCCAGGAAGGCACGACATATCCAAACCCACCAGCAGCTGTACGTATGTCCGGACCTAGCCGGCTAGCCTTCCGTGTTCCGAGAACGGTGAGCGAACTTCCGTATGCATTGGAGACGCTTCTCAATTGGAGCAGCTTTGAACAGAGCGTCGTCCCATCGGCCATGCCGTCACCAGTCGCCCCTAACCTCTTACTTAGTCACCTAACAGGATATAACGTAGACGAGTCTAACCCTCTGTTTGTGCCTGAACTACCAGCGCAAGAAACAGAGACTCCGGGCGTGGAGCATACGGCAATTGAGGCTCCTTACCGGCTCATCCTCTCTCCCAACTGGTTTGCAGGATGGGGACATGCAGCTAAACCAGTAACCCATGGAGGGATGACCGAACTCTGGCATACTCGCCTAGGGGTGCGAACAAAGGATGGTATCGATGAACAGGAGACTTCTTTGCGTACCGTGCGTGCAATCTGGTGCAAGGACAAGGACGAAGAAAATCCTTTCCAGATGTCGCTGAAAAAAGAAGATCGCAGAGATATTGTTATTAACTCATCGAACTATCTTGAGGCTATCAAGGTTAACAACATGATGCTTTCTTCACTGGGAGCTTGGTTAGACATCGAGGGGAATTGGCCATATGATCCAACATCTCCACTTCCTAATTTAAGCAATTGGACCCACAGAGCTACTATGGGTCGCGACTGCTATGTCAAAATTGTTCGTGAGGGGTATTTATTCCCTACCGGCCATCGCGCGTCCAAGATCACTTTGACCGAGCGCAGATGCCAGCTCTCCCCTTCACAAGAAATGGTAGCATATCTCATTTCTTGGGATATTGTGGTCGTTCGTGAACCTGAACGGTTCTATCCAGCACCTGGCATGCCTGATGAAGGCCGTAATTTCCCATTTTCGCAAGTTAGGGTAAAGACTCTCCAAACACCTCCTATTGAAGTAACACCATGGATACAGGTTTATAACAATGAGTTGGGTAACGAAGACTTTTTATTCCAAATGGAGGGAAAAGACTACGATGGAAAATGGAAATCATTTACACAAGCACTTGCTTTTGTAGAAAAAAAGAACGATCCTAACGATCCTACAGAAGATGAAAGAATGGTTGACCAACTTATTACAGAATACAGTCCGAAACGAAAAAAACGGTCACTGGATGGGCAAAAAGTATCCTTTGCACCTACGAGCAAACCTGGGGACACTGAGTTTGTAGTGAATTCCATAACATTTGGAGCAGAGAAAACAAAAGTTTTACCAGGATTTTACCCCATTATGGAACTTGCAGATGTCAAAATTCCCGCAGTTGAGCAGATCGTAGGTGCGGATAGTAACAATCTTGACAGTAATGAAGGTTTACTTTTTCAATATGATAGAAATTACCTTCAATGGGGGCTCGAAAATAAGTTAGAAAACCCGGGAGAAGTGTTTTTATGTCTGCCGCTCTTAACTGATCCAAAGACTTTTCCTTTTTCAGGAGATAAGGCAGGCGGTATTATTAAGCCTTTTCTATCCATCAAAGGTCTGTCACGCACATATGGCCCAGTAGCGGAAAATGCTATTAAGGAATGTTTAGATGAGAAACTTATTGGGAGTATTCTTGGAGAAGCCAAATTACTGGGAGGAATACTACTAACAGATATTGTATCAAACGTAAATCTTTCTGAATCTCCGGGCAGTATACCACAATTGACCAACCGAGTGATTTATCCAAAGGTTAATGGACACGAAGACAAAAATAGAGCGCCTGAAGCCATTGAGACCCTCTATAAGTTGGAGCCACAAATGAAGTCCGATTCGAAACATATCTTTGAGGTAACCAAAGATACCTCAATGAAACTTTCTGCTTTGATTTACACGAAACACTCCCCTCCGGAATCTACATATGAGGTCACCGGGGAGTTGCGTAATTTCAAGGTTAATCTGATAGGGACTGACCAGACAACTCAATTCCTGACTCTGCATTTCAGCGAATTGACCTTTAAAGCAAGAAACGGCCAAAAGCCTGTAGTTACCCCTAAGATCGAAAATGTTGAATTTGGTGGCGCACTGCAATTTGTATCAAGCCTTCAGAATTTCCTGAAGTCTGTTGGGGAGGATTCAGGGATTGATGTTACACCATCAGGGGTTTCTGTAAGTTCCAGTATGGCACTTCCTAATGTGACTCTGGGTATTCTGGCTCTTCAGAACCTTACATTTTTCACCAGGTTTGATCTTCCCTTTGATGGTTCTCCCGCCACTTTTTACTTTGCTTTCGCTTCAAGGGAGAATCCTTTTGTGCTTACGGTTGGAACATTCGGAGGCGGCGGCTTCTTCGGCATAATGTTGTCGCTCGACAAAGAAAACCCTGTCAAATTGCTTGAAGCCTCCCTGGAATTCGGCGGTAATCAAGCGCTTGATCTAGGAGTGGCTAGTGGCGGAATTTACCTAATGGCGGGAATATACTACAGGATGGAGAATGTCGCCCCAGATAAGCAAATTTGCCAACTCACGGGCTATGTGCGCTGCGGCGGAGTGCTTCAAGTACTCGGGTTAGTCACAGTTTCTGCTGAATTCTATCTTAGTCTAAATTATCGTAACCCTGGTAAAGCATGGGGACAAGCGACATTGACGGTGAAGATACATTTGCTTTTAACAACCAGGAGTTTGGACCTGACAGTGGAAAAGCAGTTCTCGGGCACTGATGGAGACCCACTCATCGAAGAGATGATTAATGAAGATGACTGGTACTCATATTGTAGTGCCTTTACTTAATAAAGGAGGATTTCATATGCTTAAACAGACTGTGCTGTGGACAGCTCATCCGAACGGGATAATAGCTGGCCATCAGCCGAAACTACGACTTTCAGCCGTGGTCTCACCGAGGTTGATGGGTGATGCTGCAGAACCAACTCGCCCAGATGGAACTTTGGAGCTTCAGCAATTTCCAGACTTCCTTACTTGGCCGAAAAAAAATCGAGAATTCTCAATTCGTTTTACTAAAGGCCCTACATTGAAGGCAACTGTTGCGAGTGTAAATACACCTCGATTGGATTTATGGAGAGATTTGTTTCCAGCAGAAACATCTGTGCTGCCCTATGAATTTAACCCTGACAATTTTCACAAGAGGCAGATCCGATCTTATCCTGTTGGCAATATCCTTTGGTTGATCAAACGTTTTTACCAAGATGTGGCTCAGAAACATCCAACTGAGCACCCACGCTTTGATGAAGAACGATGGGGTTATCTAAATGATCTCATTCCCACCGATCAGGACAAAGTTGATATAAACAACATGCTTAGGGAACGATTTGCCCTTCCACGAGAATCAATAAAGGACCGGGATGATACTGGTCAATGGCGTAAAGATCTAGTTCAGTTGCAGCAATTCTATCCGCAACGTGATCCTTTTACCAGAGTAGAGCCTCGAATCCCGACACTCGATTTTCACCAAGTCATCTCGAGTCTCGGAGATTATCCACTATTGCTTCGTGAATTGGGATTGGTATTCGATCTAGTAGTGGATCTCGAAGCAGGTATACCTCTGAACGGAAGTGTAGCTATCCTTCCCAGTTGGTCATCGACATTTGACGATAGCATAGATCGGTGCCCTGAGACCCAATATTCGATAGACCCTACCCATAACAGCTTTACAGCAACTCCGGCCAGTTCGGGGATATCAGAAGGATATGTTCAATTGGTTGATACACAAATTAACAATGTAGAAGACGTTGATCCCTATTCGGTCATTCAGGTAGATGCGGACAGCACTTCACTTAAGTTTCTGGAATTTATCCGGAACGTTGCGAAGAATCAACAGTGGGATCACTCGACAGGAAGTGCCCTCCCTTCATTCCGTTCAAATGGTATCTCAATTGTGCACGGAGATCGAGCAAGAGAGCTATTCCTATCCCTTAATGATAGCGTTGAACTAAACGCCGACATCGAAAGTGGAGGAGGTTTACTGTTTGCGGAGCAATTGGTTCGCGGGTATCGCGTCGACGTATGGGATTCTGAGTCTAAAACTTGGCATTCTTTGTGCCGCAGGGAGGGCAAATACGACTTCGGTAATCATAGAATTAGGCTCACCGATGAGGGATTTATTTCCATGGGCCTAACAACGGCAGCAGACAAAACTCCCCAAGATCTTCCTGATCTTCATCTCCACCAGTCACTCTTTACTTGGGGAGGATGGAGTTTGGTAGCGCCGCGACCTGGCAATGTCATCGACCCACAGGATTCTGTCGCATCGGCGAGCAATAACGCAAGCACCAATTTTCAATTGGAAACCCACTTCAAACCTGTTGCTGGCTCTCTCCCTAGACTGCGATTCGGCCGCGCATATCGATTTCGGATGAGGGCTGTAGATCTTGCCGGTAACAGTCGAAACTGGAATGAATCGCTACCGAAGTCAGTTGAGGACACCTCTCAGACCCGAGAATTGTTCTATAACCGCTTTGAACCTGTGGAATCTCCCGTTGTCGTTTTAAGAAAGAACACTGGGCCAGGTGAGTCGGTACACCATCTGATCATAAGAAGTAATTTTAACTCGTCTGCTGAAGACTATAATGAGCGCCACATTGCACCACCTAAAGTATCACAAATGATGGCGGAACAACATGGATGTTTTGATATTTCTTCAGGCTTGGATCCAAATGCATACCAGATTATGATCAATAAAGACGGCAATTTTTCAACAGAACCACACGAAGAGTCGCAGCTCCGTTTACCCTATTTGCCTGATCCAATTTCACGTGGGGCCGCGTTTCTAGGACTACCTGGGTCGAGAGTTGACAAGACAATGATGGTGCCATTTACCACTGAAGGTGATTGGTTCGAGGCACTGCCTTTCCGCCTGAGGCTTGAGGAGGGTACCGGAAAGCCTAACTGGGATCCGCATCGTCGATTATTAAAGGTTTATTTGCCTAAGGCCGAAACGGCGACCATTCAACTAAGCTCCTACTTGTCAGAAGAGGACTGGGGCTTGATGGGGATTCGTCAAATAATAGAAGAAAAAGGTCCCTCGCTTCCCTCAGCGGCTACTCGTGATTATTTAAGAAGGTTAGCACTCGAAGGCCGACTTTGGATGTTAACACCTAGCCGAGAACTAACCCTCGTGCATGCTGTTAGGCAGCCACTTATTGAGCCAGTCTTTCAAGAAACTGTAGCAAATCGAGAAAAAAGTCAGACCTATGTAAATTTAAAGGGCTCCATTGGGATGGATGGTAAATCAACCGTAAAACTCGATATTAACGCTTGCTGGCAGGAGCCTGTAGATGCTTTATCCGAGCCCCAATGTATAACGATTTCTCACCAAGCTCATGTCTGTGAAATTAAAGTAGATGCTTCTGAAAACGAAGTTCCCTTGGTCTACCGACATGAATTTGGCGACACCAAATACCGCCAGGTGACCTATACTGCCGATGCCACCAGCCGGTTTAGTGAGTACTTTCACACTCCTTATGAAGATTGGTGTACGCTAAGTCATTCTCAAGATGTAAAGCTGAGACACACGCATATCGTTGAGAACACGGAGATCGTGCTTAGCAAAGACAAGAAAATCAAATACGAGAGAAAAATAGATTATACAATTGATTACAGCAGTGGAACTATTACCCGAACAACTACTGGTGCTATACGAAAAGGGGAGTCGGTTCATGTTCTGTATTCGTATCTCCCCGGTGAAATCACTCGATCGTCAGAAAGTGTGACTTTGGATATTTTTAATTCTGCCCCTCCTGCTGCTCCTAGCGTTCTATATGCTGTTCCCGGGTTTGAATGGCAGCGTGAACAAGACATGAGTGAAACAAAAATTCATCGAAAGGGTGGCAGGCTGCGAATATATCTGGACCGGCCATGGTTCTCATCTGGTGAAGGAGAATTACTTGGAGTCATTCTCTGGCCCGACCTTCCAGGCAACGAAATTCCACCGCAAGCAAAACCTTATATTACGCAGTGGGGTAAAGATTGTATCCGAAGCGGCGGAGCACGAGCACTCCCTCCCCTGCCCCAACTTAAAGATTTCAAGCGAGCAACTCTACGGGATGCTGTGAATGATCTACAAGAATTACCAGGTAAGGACATCCATGTGGCGGGCCATACTGTACAATATGACCAAGATTACAAACGCTGGTACTGCGATGTGGATATTAACACTTACGATGAGTATGATCTTTTTGTTCGTTTGGCTCTGACACGCTATCAACCAATGTCTTTAAATGGAGCTCACCTTTCACCTGTGGTGTTGTTGGATTTTATACAGACACCCTCCCACCGACTAGTCACTTTCCAGGAGGATCCAAACGACTCGCGCAAGTTTAATATTAGTTTGTCTGGTACTACTCCTGGTGGCCCATTAATCGGGGCAGTTGTGGTAAAGCTCCAAACCATGGATCCGCATAAACCTGAGCAGGGATGGCTGCCGGTTCCCAACTTCACTTATTATCTAGCACCAATTGAGAATCCAGAAACATGGACTGGCCAAATTACATTGCCTAGTCCTCGCGGGGATAAACCGTACAACTTGATCGTATGTGAGTATGAGCGCCACGAAGTCGATGGGGATGCTCCTAATAACATTGAAATGCGTCTTGTCTGTTCGGTTGAATATGAGATCTAAAGGCAAAGGCAAGATACGATCACGGTTTTCTTCATAAAATGGGATATAACGATGAATTCGGTTGTGGATTGAACCCCCTTAGAATGGACATTGGAAAAGCCTACGTGTTTAAACGATGAAATCCTAGGGGGTGGTATTTTTATTGAACAGAAGTTTAAGACGTATTCTATCTCATTGAAATAATTAAATGTATATTTTGGGTGATTTTAGATGGGATTATAGTTCCAGTGGAAATACTTTCAAGCGCTGATGCTGGTCTATTGATAATAATCCATCCTTTAGCCATTAGTCGCTCAAAAGAGACTCACACTCATACTTTGCTCTGGCCTTTTCCTCTCTTCTGTGGCCACTATTAGCTCTGATCTGAGAAAATCTGAAGTTTTGGTTGCCAGCTGTACAAAATTTATGTTTTATTCAAAGTAAAGAGTAGAGCGTATAAGAAGTTGGTCGCGTTATATGGATAAATGTGTCTATTATCATCTCATAATATGGTTTAATATACAAACTGTGTGAAGATATTTCTGCTATGGAGTACTGGCTGATACCCCCCCCCATTATCAAGCAGAACATCCAATCCAAGATTTTTAAGAATACTAAATTATTCATTTTAACTTGTATAGAATTCAATTCTACTAGAAATTCCTTCAACCTAAATTCATCAAGCTAAATGAGTTCTGAAAATAAGTGATCCACACTTGCTTGAACGGTAAAATCTCATTCAAAACTTCTAATTTGTTACGTTCTATACTAATTTACCATGTATTAAACTATTATTACGCAACTAAGAATTATTTTGTTGAAAAGCTTTCTATTTCAAAATAAATTGATTGAGGCAAACATCAACATTTCTTGATAAATTCATTATCACATATAAAGAAAAAGCCAGCATTTAAACACTGGCTTTTCAATAAAAATCGTTTATTTATCTTTGAGGAATGACGGCGTACCATAGTTTGCCTTTCGCTGGTAAACAACGGTAACTTCGCGATCAGGACCACCCTCTGACGAAGGAGCCATGAGTTTCATTTTCGGAGGTCGCCAACTCTCTGTTGTTTAATAAACTCTTCATTCGTTTTACTCATTTTAATCCTCCATAGAGAACTTAATGTGGTGAGCAGTTATGATTTTCATCTAAAGTAGCAAACTCTTCAATCGAACCTCTTCCTGACCTCGGATAGAAGAGTGACACAAATTAGATATATTTACATATAACTGCTACAATGAACTTGTCTAATTGTATCATCCATATGGGGGAGATAATAGTTGAATGATAACTTCAATGATTTCAGTGAGGTTTGGGAATCGGATCCGTTGATCGTACTTGATACAAACGTTCTCCTACGTTTGTATAAGCATCCTCCGGAAGTAATTATTCAGTATATTGAGGTACTGAATTCAGTTAAAGATAAACTCTGGTTACCCGCACAAGTGTTTAAAGAGTTTGAAAAAAACCACAAAAAAGCACATGGTCGTAATTTTAACAAGTATCGGTTGTTTCTGCAACAAATTCAAAGTTCAATTGAGAAAAACAAGAATATAATCGAAGGTGAATTCATTAAATATTTGGAGTTAAGATATCCACTTATTGATGAGCTCAAAGGTCAAATCACTGGCCTTATTGATCAAATGCATAGGGCTACAATCGATTATGAAGACAGTATTAAGCATCAGATTGATGATAATAAAGAGGTTTTGAAAGAAGATGCTGTAAAGAAATTCGTACATGAATTAGCAAACTCTGGTTCAATAGGGAAAAATTTATCCATTGCAGAAACTATTTCATTGTATCAAGAAGGAGAGATCCGTTTTAAATATTCAATTCCACCAGGGTACATTGATACAGAAAAAGATGCGAAAGATTCAACTAAAGAAGATAAATTTGGAGATCTGATTATATGGAAACAAACTCTTAATAAGGCTAAGTCAGAGAACAAAAGTGTAATATTGGTCACTGATGAGACAAAAGAAGACTGGTGGGTGAAAGAAGATAAACAATTAGTGTGTGCACGTTATGAACTTTCGCAAGAATTCAGTGAAACTGTTGGGGAAAAATTCATACTGTTAACCGGTCAGAACCTTTTGAGATATGTTTCTAACTTACACCAAATCGAAATTGATAACCATTTGATGTTTCTCGAACAATACTCAGCAAGCTTAATTGAAGAACTGTTTTATGGAGAAGATTGGAGTGAAATTCTGAATGGCAACTATGATTTAGAAACCTATATGATCCATAGTGGAGATCTTCAACCTTTCATCGATGACGCTATTACAGATGTACAAATTACCGGGTACCCGGCAGATGTTACTAATGTAAATCTCACTGTAGAATCAATCGATTATCATCATGATCAAGCATTTATTCACGGAAATTTTGCGACTAAAGTTGATATTGCAGTTAGTTCGTATTTCTATGGTGAGGAAATCACATTAACTGGAGGTGAATGTTATATTAATGGTAACTATTCAGTGGAATTCTCTTTAGAAAATAATGATGATGAGATTTCAATCAAGGCTGGAACTTCGAAGTTTACCGTTGGTGGATTCGGTATTAGCCGTTACAAGGAAACAAGTAGCCACCTGGACGGCTATTACGATAGCTGCTCCCACTGTAATTCAGATGTGGTCTATCAAACAAAATCCGGAGATGGAGTATGTGAAGATCATAAGAACTTGTATGACTATTGTTTTGGATGTAATACCTTATACGATAAAGGTACACTGAATGGCGCACTGTGCAATGACTGTGATTGATTTATAAAATTAATTGAAAAAATCACGACATGCTCAATGAACGCTCCCTGTCAAGTAGACAGTAAAAAAACTAAAAAATGGTCCGTTAGATACCTTAGCTCGGATGACGTGCTAAGGTATTTTGTTATGCTGCTCTGCGGTATTCACCCGGAGACAGGCCGTCCAAACTTTCTGTGTAACGGCAGTTGTTGTAGTAACACATGTAACGACGAACTGCGCTATACAGACCTTCATAGGTGTCATATTTCGTAAGGTAATAATTTTTCTGACTTGTACGTACCCCAAATTCGTTCGATTGGCTGGTTGTCCAAACAGCGACTTACACGAGACATGATCTTTGTAAATCCATACTTTCACTTGGAGCTTTTATACTCATGAGACGTGTACCGAAACCCTCTGTCGCTCTGGATCATAGGGACACATCTGGATTCTTGATGTATGCTTTTGTCAGCGTATCCATCACGAGTTTATTGTTGTTGGAAATGACCCAGTACCCATGAAACAATCGAGTTATCTTATACATCAATCAAGTCACTTAAATACGCTTTACGCCCCTTTCCATACTTCAGTTCTGTCACTTCGGTAGACCATTGGAGTAATGCGCACAATGCCGCAACAGCATATCCCTTTTCACCATGTAGTTCTTGTATTATGCCAAGTTCTCGATTTCACTTATCCGTGCAAGCCCTCTTCTTTATATTTCCATATCCATTGTCTGATCGTATACGCACTACATCTTAATTGCTTGGCTTCCTGGTTTGGCCAGACTCCAACGCAAGGCACTGCTTCACCGCGCGTAGCTTCGCTTAATTAGACACCTGACTTCGGTTTGACATTAGAAATACTTCTCTCCATAGTAGAAGTAGAAAGTTTTGTTTCTTCTACTGTCTACTATGAGGGGAGTATACAACAAGATAAGTCTTGGCTTTTTCATATTACAACACTTATGCTTCAATATATACCGGACGACAAGCGTCGGTGCGAGCATTAAAGTTAGCGTTACGTAACTAGATTGAATGATTACTAAACAAGTCATTTAGTATTGTTGAGATATGAAAAGCCGCAAATTCATTTGCGCCTCAACTTAGGATCAAGGGATATTCACGGGCATGATCCAAGGGTACATTAACGTTTTGGATAGATCCCCCAACCAGAATCGCCTTGTCCAACTGCATTTTGAAAGTTCCGATTGAGGTTTTAAGTGCATGTTCTCATTATTTAGATATGCATCTAATCGGTAATCGGCTCATGTTGTTGTCCTTTTCGGCAATCGGTACAAGTTCTTGTCCCTAGCCAAGGACAAGAACTTGTACCGATAAAATAAAAAAGCCGCTAAATTAGCGACTTCAATGGGACCATGTTCTTGTCCCTCGACAATTGCCGTATTAGGGATGGATAAGGCAATTTCATTGAGCGTGCTATTATATAGATCCATAATCAACGTCCCATTAACTTCTTTAAAATAACCAGGTTGAATACTTTTTAACTGATCAGCCGCGGCCCCATCCCCATGTTTAATCACATTTTGAACTAATTGGAGCTCGTTAATTGTATCCCAGGATGTTACAGAAGTCGGTTGCCAATCGCTGTTCAAAAAAAGGTTTTTTATTTCTCCAAATGTGGTACAAAAATTTTTGAATTCCAGCTTCATACCTTTTTTATCTACAAAATGATGATGTCGAGTAATTTCCTCAAAAGATAATTCTCGAACTTGCTGCTCCCATACCTGATATAGTGTGGCTAAAGTCATCATATAGGTGTTGTACTTCATCAGATTTAAGGTTTGCCAGTAATCAAAACCGAAGTCGCGAGCCCTCTCCGCAAAATCAGCAGGATCATCTCGATCTGGATTGAAATAGGAACCTATTTCCGAACAATATTTTTTAGTTTCTTGCTCCGACTCTTCTTCTATATTATTGAACTATGTGTAGCCAAGCGTTCTTTATATATTTTCACATAACTACGTATTCTCTCAATGTAAGGTTTTCTTTGGTAATCCAGTAAATAAATGGTTTCATATTCAATCCTTTCTGAAGAACGGACTAGTTTAATTGCCAGTGTTTGTTCTACATACCAAGTTGTAATTTATTTCCTCCTATGATCATAATATAATCAGTTGCACAACGCTATCTTACTAGTAATATTTGTTTATTCACCTTTACACCATTGGTCATCGTGTGGTTGTACCTGACGACATTGGTCCTGCAGTTGCCAGCCTACTCAATCCTGACAATCGCTGGCGTTAGTTGAAGAAAAGCAGCCGATCACATTGATCAGCTGCTTTCTTAGTTTTATTATGCTATTGCTTCCCGTTAGCGTAACGATTAAAAGCCTTATTTAAGAATATTTCATTTAATAATTCCTTTTGAATTGGCTTAATATTAATGATACTTCTAATGCCTTTTGCCTTCAGTTCAGCATCCTCTATTGTATTGGCTAACCCTAGCTCTAACAGAGTGCCAGCTGCAACAGTTCCCGTTCTACCCTTGCCTCCACCACAATGAAAGGCGACCTTCTTGCCAGCATTATATGCTCCAACAACCTCATGAATGGCTTGTTTGAAAAGCTCGGCTTCATGTTCTTTCGTATCGTCATCAAGCGGAACCTTTACCCACTTCACATGATCTGTTGGATACGCGCACTCTGTTGCTTCTTCTCGAAGATCCACCACGACTTCTATACCTTCGTTAAGAACCATTGCCTTTACGTCAGCAGCTCCGCCCATAAAAACTCGTTCAGCGATAAGTGCATGGTATTTCTTTTCGGCGTAATCCATTTTACTTATCTTCTTTCAAGAATTGCTCGATACGAGCTTTAATTGAATCACGAACCTCAGCGAATGTAGCTGTGATTTCTTCCTCTGTACCTGTCGCCTTGGCTGGATCATCGAAGCCCCAGTGCCATCTTTCAGCTTTGTCATTACGTACAACGGGACAATTATCGTTAGCATGACCACAAAGCGTGATGATGTAGTCTGCTTGTTTTAAAATCTCAGGATCAATCACATCCGATGTATGATTCGAAATATCGATTCCAGCTTCTTTCATCGTTTGAACAGCACGAGGATTTAAGCCATGCGCCTCTAATCCAGCACTTCTCACCTCATATTTGTCACTACCAAGTGCCTTTAAAAATCCATCGGCGATTTGGCTTCTGCAAGAGTTTCCTGTACACAAAAAGTAAACAAGTGGTTTGTTGTTCATGATTATTGATCTCCTTTATCCTTGATATGGTTTACTTGTATTTTGGCTTCCCTCATTTTTGAATTAGCCAACGTTTTTATGACCATAGCAATAACAACCAATGCTACTGTCATTACGGCAATTATTAACCAAACGTTTATATTTGTTGAATGGATCAGGTATATCCACAGATACAGTCCTGTTAACGTGATAAAGAGCGTTGGGATAGTGAGCACAATTCCAATTTTGAAATAACTTCCCCATGTGATTTTTACATCCTTACGGGACAGTACATGTAGCCACAAAAGTGTGGCGAGCGATCCGATCGGTGTAATTTTGGGACCCAAGTCACTGCCGATAATATTGGCGTAAATCAGCGATTCCCGAATGACACCTTCCGTGCTGGTTCCGTCAATAGCAAGCGCATCAATCATCACCGTCGGCATATTGTTCATAACCGATGACAATACGGCAGCTAGAAAGCCCATGCCAAGTGTGGAGATGTAGAGTCCCTGGTCGGCAATAGCTTGAATTACCTTACCAAGTTCATCCGTCAATCCCACATTTCGCAGTCCATAAACGACGACGTACATACCAATAGAGAAAATCACGACTGCCCATGGAGCCCCTTTAATGAGCTTCCAGGTTTGAATAGCGTGACTCCGCCTTGCAGCTAAAATAAACAAGATGGCTATAACCCCAGCGATAACAGACACCGGAACTTGAATGAACTCGCTCATCAAGTACGCCACCAGTAGCACGGCTAAAATCACCCAAGATACGTTGAACAGTTTCTTGTCCTTGATCGCTTCAGCTGGTTTTTTGAGCTGACTGACTTCGTAGTTGCCTGGAATACTCTTTCTAAAGAACAAGAATAAGACCAGAAGACTCGCTAATATTGAAAAGAAATTCGGAACAATCATACGACTTGCATACTCCACAAAACCAATACCGAAGTAATCCGCAGAAACGATATTGACGAGGTTACTAACGACGAGCGGAAGTGAAGTTGTATCTGCAATAAAACCACTTGCGATGATAAAAGGTAAAATCATCTTTTGATCAAATTTGAGCGCTCGGACCATGGCAAGCACAATGGGTGTTAATATCAGTGCGGCACCGTCATTTGCAAAGAACGCTGCCACTGCTGCTCCAAGCAGCACCACATAAACGAACATCAGCTTGCCATTACCTCTTGCCAGCCTTGCCATGTGCAGTGCAGCCCATTCAAAAAATCCGATTTCATCTAAGATTAGCGAAATTAAGATAATAGCTACGAAAGCAAGCGTGGCGTTCCATACAATTCCTGTGACCGTACCTACATCGGATAGACTCACAACTCCAAAAAGAAGAGCAAGGACAGCTCCAGCTGACGCTGACCATCCAATATTAAGTCCCTTGGGTTGCCAGATCACAAAAGTCAGTGTCAGCAAAAAGATTAAAATCGCGATAATGGTCATGCTTCCTCCTGAGGACCGCAGCAGTTTTTCAATCCTGCTATTTTATCTTTCATGGATGGCAGATACGGATACACACACTGAACATATGCCTCTGCATCTGGATTCAGAGAGTAGTACACCCACTGTCCTTTTTTCTTCTCATTAAGGAGACCGGCTGCCTTTAGTTTTCGAAGATGCTGACTGGCGTTTGGTTGTGACATGCCAATAATGTCTGTGATATCACATACACAAAGTTCCTGTTCCTGAAGTAGCGCAATGATGGTCAAACGAGTTTTATCAGCTAATAACTTATACGCCTCAGCCATTTCCTGAATGCTTTGCTCCATACGTACACCCCCCTGTGATTATTCTTGTCAGCTTCATTTAATGATATAAGTATATAATAAATCACTTATATAAGAAATAACGAATATAAGGAGATTTAGTGCACCAAAAAAGTCGGCAATAAAGATTACCGACTTTACTCTCGAACTAAAAATTCACATTTTGACTTCATAAAATAATGACCAGCTTTCATCTTAACTATATCTTTCGTTTGATACGCAATGACTCCACCTTGATCTAATAATTCATTATGCTGATACACCTTTACATGCCATTGCTCTAAGATTGCATCTGCGGTATACAAAAGTGTGCCCTTCATTATAGTCACCTCAAGAATAGTTATAAACTAATTATAACATCCTTCTAAGAATCGACAGCTCACATTCTTTTCACAAGCGATTGTACAACTTTTTTCGCATCTTTCCCTGAGCCTCGAATCGTCGCCGAAGCAAATGAGGTCTGCCACGGTATACCTACAAAATGAATTCTTTCATCGCTTTGTTTTAAAGGTACACCTGATGAGTCAAGAATGTTCAATCCACTAAGATATTCGAAATTCGGAATATACCCTGTGGCAAAAATAACGGTATCCACATTCTCACGAGTCTCATCTACCCACACTACCCCATTTTCCGTAAAAGCTTTAAACATCAGTTTGGCATCCGGCTTACCTCGATCAATAGCATTTTTATATATACCGGTATCAAGGACACCGTCACTGCTTTTTTGCAATAATCGTTTGCCCCAATTGGATTGATCAAGCCTAAGTATAGTTAGCCAAAAGTGAATATCTTTCCCTGCAATGACCTGCGGCTTGAATTTGATCGGGCTTCTGGATGCAATCGTTACATGCGCCGTCCGAGCAAGTTCAACCGCTATTTGTACCGCCGAATTGCCACCTCCCACAACAATGATCCGTTTGTTTTTAAACTCTTTCTCATTTCGGTAGTCCTTAGCATGAAGCATTTCCCCCTTAAATTGATGCATGCCAGGAATGTCTGGAATATGAGGATTTACGAATGCCCCGCTTGCACAAATGATGGACCGTGTACGAAACTGTTCTCCGCTTGAGGTGTGGACTGTATAGATATTACTTTCCTTATCCACTCTGATTACATCTTGCCCTGAGTGTATTGGAAAATTGTATGTAGCTGCATAAGACTTTAAGTATTGAACAACCTCATTTCTGTGTGGATAAACATTTGTATCGCCTGGAAATCGGAGTCCTGGCAATGAGGAATACGGTGCAGGCGAGAACAACGTTAAGCTATCATAGTAATTTGCCCATGATCCTAGATGCTCTTCACTTTTTTCAAGGATGATAAAGTTCCGATTAGCTTCCTGTAAGTAATAGGCTGCTGCCAAACCAGATTGACCACCACCAATAACGATGCAATCATAAATCATGTTTTTCAATTTTCTCCCTCCTTCTATAAAAAGCTACTGCATCACGATTCGGATGCAGTAGCTCTGATTCTTGATTTAACCGCAGCAAGAATTTGATCCTGCCTTTTCCGTTTTTGAAGGTGAGCAACAATCCGAAGATGTTTCTTTCACTTGAACCGGTTCACAGCAGTTGTCCGTACCACTAGCTCCAAGACTACAAACCCCCGTCTCCGATAGTTCTAATTCTACTTTTTGCGCTGAATCCATATCTCCCACTAGTGCTGCTACAATGGATCTGACTTGCTCATATCCCGTTGCCATAAGGAAGGTTGGCGCTCTTCCATAGCTTTTGGCACCTACGATATAAAAGTCCTTTTCAGGTTGGCGTAGTTCTTTTTCGCCATGTGGTCGAACTGTACCGCAGCTGTGTACATTGGGGTCAATTAATGGTGCAAGTTCATAAACACATTCTAAGCTTGGGTCCGTTAATACCCGTATTTCTCGCACCATCGATAAGTCAGGGCGAGAACCTGTGTTACCTACAATTTCATCGATGTGATTAATAACCACTTGTTCATCTTTAATAGTTCCGGAAACCTGGATTTGTTCACCTTGTTTTTGAAGCTTCTCAATATGAAATGCTGTCAGGACCTTTACGGTACCGGATTCAACCACTTTTTGAATACGAGTACCCAGTTCTCCCCTTGCCTGAAGCCCATCTAATTCGCGTCCGCCATAAACATCCTCAATATTTGCCTTGCGAATAGCCCAAACGATTTCAGTTCTCGACTCTTCTTTTTGTAGCTCGGCAAGTTCGAGTAACGTGTTGATTGCAGAATGTCCGCTTCCTACAACAAGTACATTCTTGCCGCTAAATCGATTTTTCTCTTTTCCTAATACAGCAGGGATACCGTATGAAATGTGACTTTTAAGCGCTTTTTCCTCTTCTGAAAATATACCGTCTGAACGAAGCGGGTTAGGATTGGACCATGTCCCAGAAGCATCGATAACAGCCCGCGCCTCATAAATAAACGAAGATCCATTTTGTTCAACATGAAGTACAAACGGTAGTTTCTCACGCCCATTTGTTTTCACTTTACTTAACCCTTTTCGACTGATCGCAGTAACTTTCGTATTCAAATGCACATTTTGACTTAATTCAGGTAGAGCAGCCAAAGGTTTTAGATAATGCTCAATAATATCCTTACCCGTTGGGATCGTTTCGTTTTGTGGAGCAACCCAATTCGACTTTAGTAGCAACTCTTTAGCAGCTTTATCGATGTTATACTGCCATGGCGAGAACAGTCGTACATGTTCCCATTTTCGAATGTTTGCCCCTACTTCATCTCCAGCTTCAAACAACATAAAAGGCTCACCTTTTAAAATGAGTTGTGCTGCTGCCGCAAGACCAACCGGTCCAGCTCCAATGATTGCAACAGGTATTTTGCCCTTCTCTTGTACTAGTGCTTCGCAGCAGCTCACTTGGTGCACAGGGATATGTTTAATCATCTTAGTTTCCTCCATATAATTAGTTGCACTTTGCAAGTATTATATTAAATAAATGGGATAAGTATTATCCCAGTGGTGTACAGCATACGCTGGATTTCGC
The DNA here is from genome assembly GCF_003719335.1 of Paenibacillus amylolyticus. Classification (GTDB taxonomy): domain Bacteria; phylum Bacillota; class Bacilli; order Paenibacillales; family Paenibacillaceae; genus Paenibacillus; species Paenibacillus amylolyticus_D. The sequence continues at coordinate 9,551 of NZ_RIAS01000016.1, read as the reverse complement.
CATACTTTCGTTTAGTAGTTTGACGGCGTTGATGACCATATCCCGTTCAAACTCAGACATATGCGAAAAGACTTCTTTTAAATAATCATTCATCTGCTCATCAATGACCGTAGCAACAAACTTACCTTGTGTAGTCAAGGACAATATGTAAATCCGTCGATCTTCAGGTAAGGGCGTTTTTTGAACCAAACCCAGCTTAACGAGACTTTGAACCTGGCGGCTAAACGTCGTGATGTCAATGGATAGTGCATCTGCCACTTGTTGAATGGATGGATTATGCTTACGATCAATTTCATAAATGATATGACTTTGAACAAGCGAAATATCCAGCCCTCCTGCGGTGCAACAGTTTTTATCCAATAATCCAAAACGTCGTGTCATGATCTGAAACATCTCTCTTACGTTGTTTTCCAATTACCTCACCTCTTGTTATAGTTATACCTTTATTACTTGCAAAATGCAAATGTTTATTTTATTTTTCTATCCCCGTTCCCATTTCAAATAACATTGTGATATATAAACTTATACAAAAACAAATCGTAGGAGTGATCAACATGGTAATTCTGCGTCAAGCTGCTGAATTGGATCTGGGAAACATTCTAACTATCTATAACCAAGGTATTGAAGACCGCATTGCCACGTTAGAAACAGATATTAAAGATGAAGCTTACATATCTGATTGGTTTAACAAGTACCAGGGTCGTTACTCGGTACTCATAGCCGAACAGAATGATCAAGTGGTCGGATGGGCTTCTATCAATTCGTATAGCTCAAGAAGCGCGTATGACGGTGTCGGTGACCTCTCCATTTATATTCATCGTGATCATCGTGGCAAAGGGGTCGGAAAACAGTTGCTTCAGAGATTAGAGGAAATCGGTAAGCAGAATAACTTCTATAAGTTTGTTCTTTTCACCTTTCCATTATTATGCTTGGTCAGAGCCTATATCACAAAGCCGGATACCGAGAAGTAGGTGTATTTCAAAACCAAGGCGTTTTAGAAGGGAAATTTGTAGATGTGATGGCAATGGAGAAAATTTTATAAGCATCGCGAGCCGTATTGATCTTACAATACTAGGTTTTCGAATTACTTGAACACAATACATTAAACTATCCTGCCCGTTAGTTTAATGTATTGAAGGGCCAGACGCCGCTTAGATATACGTCTAATCGGCAATAGGAACATGTTCTTGTCCAATACGGTAATCGGTACAAGTTCTTGTCCTTAGCTTGGGACAAGAACTTGTACCGATAATATAAAAAAGCCGCTAAAATAGCAACTTCAATGGGACCATGTTCTTGTCCCTCGACAAATTTGTAGGTAACTAACATAGTTGCACAATAGAGCTATCGTCCTAAGATTGCGACTTCTTCCATGTTTGATAAATCTCAAAATTATCACAAGTATTTTTTCCTCACTTTTGGTTAATTCATGGTTAATTTAAGTAGGTTGATTAAATACGGATTCAGTATATTGCCAAATGCAACGTGTGGCGGAACCTCGCCCTCTTCTTTCCATATAGCTCTTTTATGTATAAAGTATTTAATAACAGCAATAGCCTAAGCATTTCGTAACAACATTTTTATAATTTAACGTTATCTCTTTCCTCTTTAAGCAAGGTTAGTCCCACTCAACTCTTCGACTTATTTGTTAAACTATCCTGCCCTTATGATACGGTTCGGCGTATTATCTTTAGAGCGAAATTGAAGGCACACAGAGGGTGCCTTCGATGTTCTTATTGTCTCTCTTGGCAAGTTGGTTAAACGAACTCAAATCCATCAACCAACCTTGTTGGGACACTCGTTCATTGTAAAGAACGTGCAAGTGCTTCAACAGAGCTGCGGAAATCGGGTCTGCCGTCAGCCGTCCACAAAAGCTCTGTCACAAATGTATGGCGATTCGGATCGTACAGCGGATCTCCTATAATGTTCTTGTACGTTCTTGCGTGAAACACAAATAGCGTCTCTTCTTCGTCCTCTGAGACAGTAAAGGAATTATGACCGGGACCATACATTGATATGCTCTCATCTGTCGAGAGAACCGCTGTTTGCGACTTGCGCCATGAGGTGGCATCGAGCAAATCAGCATCCGCGTCGGCTTCAAGTAGACCCATGCAATAATTGTAATCGGTGGCGCTAGCCGAGTAAGAGAGGAATACCCGATTACCCTTGCGAAGAAATGCCGCGCCTTCGTTCACTTTATAACCAATGATCTCCCAGTCATATTCCGGCAGCGAAATCATCGTTTGCGGCCCAGTTAGCGTCCATGGATTGCTCATTTTAGATATATACAGATTAGAGTTACCTTCAATATTCGGATCCTTTTGTGCCCATACGTAATAACGGCTGCCGTTATGCTCAAAGGTAGTGGCATCGAGGGCGAAGCTTTCCCATTCGGTACGAACCTGCCCTCTTTCCATCCAACTGCCTTGGAGCGGATTGACATTTTCATTCTCTAGCACGTACATCCGATGGTCGAACAAGCCTTCATTTGTTTCTGTCGTATGTGCTGCAGCGAAATACACGTACCATTTGTTATCAATAAAATGCAGTTCGGGTGCCCAAATATTGGCACTAAGGATACCAGTCTCGCGCTTTCTCCAGATCACTACAGGAGTAGACGTAACAAGCTCTTCAAGGTTCTGAGCTCTACGGATTTCAATCCGATCATACTCCGGAACGGATGCTACGAAGTAATAATAACCATCCGAATGTCGGTAAATAAAAGGATCAGCCCTCTGTTCAATTAATGGTTGAATGTCGTGTAACGCTCGTTGTTGGATTTCCATCTTATCACCCGTTTCGTCTTAATTTTTACTACCCTTTAACAGCACCTGCAGTCATACCGTCTATGAAATATTTCTGGAAGGCAATAAACAGTATGAAAATTGGAACGATGGAGAAGAAGGAACCCACGATCAATAGGTCATAGTTATTGCCATAAGGAGTTAACAACGTTTTCAAACCGATTGGAAGTGTATATTTACTCTGATCTCCGAGCACCATGAATGGCCACAACAGATTATTCCAGCTATTCATCCCATTCAAAATAGCCATTGCCGCAAAGGATGGCTTCATAATCGGCATAATTAGTCTGAAATAAATCGCATATTCGTTTGCGCCATCAACCCGCCCAGATTGAATAATCTCTTTGGGTATGCTTCGTAGATATTGCCTGAAGAAAAATATGGTCGCGGCATTAGCTATACCCGGCAGAATGATTGCCGAATAGCTATTCACCATTCCCAAATCATTAATTAGGCTGTACAAAGGAACCAGCAGTATTTCGAAAGGCACCATCATAATGAGCAAAACACATATAAAGAGGAAGTTCTTACCTTTAAAATCATATGCTGCAAAACCATATCCAACCAATGCGCTTACAAAAAGTGTTAAAACCACTTGAACGATTGTTAAAATCATACTGTTCCAAAACCACACAAAATAATCATGTTCTCCAGTAAACAGAAAGAGGAAATTATCAAAACTCATGATTTCAAAATCCAAACTTAGGTTAAGACCATATCTAACTAATGATTCACCTGGTTTAAAGGAAGATAGGGCCACTGCGTAGAATGGGATCATAATTATAACGAATAGTATAATGAATAAACTAATAATTACTATTCTAGAGATGAAATCACTCCGCGTCTGACTTCTGCCCACTTTAATCCTCCTCCTTTTTGAACATTCCACTAAATTTCAACTGCGTTAAATTGATAACCATAGCAATGACTAATAGAACGATACCAACCGCAGCTGCGTAACCCAGCTTATTCTGCTCAATCCCTTGTCTATATAGGTATCCAACTATGGTTAAGCCAATATTTTGGGGTGATTTGTTACCGTTGAACATCATCAGACTCTCGGTAAACATGGCTAAACCTGCATAAACACTAATTGTGGTAACATATATCGTGGTCGGCTTCAATAATGGCATTGTGATCATTCTAAACTTCTGCCAAGCAGATGCACCGTCAATTGAGGCAGCCTCATAATATTCATTGTCAATGCTTTTCAAACCCGATAGATAGTAAAGCATATTAACGCCTGTCCATCTCCAACATGCGAGGATTAACAGTGCTGCCATACTCCAATTTCCGTCTTTCAAAAATTTAATAGGTTCTACACCAAATAGACCCAGGAAACTGTTCATTAATGAACCTTCCATTTCACCGAATGTCAGGCGGAAAATGGTACCCGCAACTGCGACAGATGTTAAGGCAGGGAGAAAGAACGAAGATTTAAAAAACTCTCTTCCCATCATTAACTTACTGTTGATCATAACGGCGAATAACATGGGAAAGGGAATTAACAGCACTAAGGTTCCTAACATGTACACAACGCTATTTTTAATAGATGTCAAAAACACTTTATCTGTAAGCAATTTTGAATAATTTGCTTCACCAATCCATTTAGGATCCTGCCCCAACATCCTATCTTGAAAACTCATTATGAATGAATTTACAAGGGGGAAAAACCAGAAAATCAAAAATATGAGTATAAATGGCAATACAAAAACATAAGGCGCAACTTTTTGAGAGTATACAAATTTCTTTATCATATTCTCAATCTCCCTTGACTATGGTTAAACCTGCCGACCACTAAACCTGCCGACAGGTTTAATCAAATCATTTGCTTATTATATTTATTTCAATTCTTGCTCGATTGCTGCTTGTGCTTCATCCAACGCTTCCTTCACGTCTTGGCCATCTTCAAAGATCGCATTCAAAGTAACCGTATTGAATATATTGCCTATGGTTGGTGAAGCTTTAACGGACTTGATCGCTTGAATTTCGTCCTTGATTTCATTCAAAGTGTCAAATGCATTTGTTTTAAAGTATTGGACGTATTCATTTTCAGGGTTTTTCGTTACGGCATCATCTTTCCATACTTCCATGTTGATTGGGTCAAAACCAAGTGTATTCCAAATTTCAGTAGTAGCTTCTTTCGAAAGCTTAGCAAAGGCTACAAATTCTTTTGCCAACTGAACGTCTTTACCATTTTTAGTAACCACTGTGCCAGTACCGCCTAAGCCAACGGAACGAGGGTTACCTTCTTCGAATACAGGCAATGGAGCTATTGCATACTTCCCTTTAAGGTCTTTCATTTCGTTTACAAAGCGGGACATGTACCACTCAGGCATCAATGCACTTGCGTAGTTGCCTTTGTTATATTCGCCTTTTGCTTCTTCTGTGTCGGGTTGTCCGCCAGGGATCGTATGAATAACATTGTTCTTCTGCAGATCGACTAACATTTCAAACGCTTTAATCATTTCAGGCGAATTCACTTTTGGATTACCATTTTCATCTGTAAAATCAGCATTTTGCTGAGCTAGTAGCAGCGATGCTTGGAACGAAGCTGACGTATCAGCAGTACCTAAGTACTTGCCAGTCTTTTCGTAAACCTGGATACCTGCTTGTTTGTAATCTTCCCACGTAATGATTTTCTTGTAGTCAACACCTGCGTGTTCGAGAATTTCAGTGTTGTAGAAAGCAAGCGTAGCACCTACGTGATAATCAAAGCCATAAACCTGACCGGCTTTGGAGTAAATCTCGACACGTGAAGGAACAACAGCGTCTTTGTATGGCGCATATACATCATTCAAAGATTCCAGGGGAACGTTGTCACCTTCCAAGAATTTAGGGAATTTACCAAGCTCGATATCCGCGATATCAGGAGCACCTTTTCCGCTTGTAACTGCCAATAAGAGCTTGTTGTGCATATCATCGTAAGGCATAACCGTTACATTCAACTTAATCTGTTTGTCTGGGTTCTGTTGGTTCCATAACCCCAGCATTTTATCCAAATGCTTGCCGTGCAAATCTACGAATGTCCAAAATGATAATTCTGTTGCATTCTCACCGGCATTAGCGCCTAATTGCTGTGTTTCCGTTTTCGAACCAGAAGGATTACCACATGCAGTAAAAACAAGTGACATAATAAGGAGTGTAACGATGGAGATTAAAGCACTGCGTTTTTTCATTTGTTCGTCATCCTCTCTTTTTTTGTTATGCATTTGAAAAGTCGGCTGACTAGTTAGTTTTGTTAATTTAAGCGGTTACATTCCAACTTGACAACACCATCCTTAGCTTTAATTCTAACCTTTCAAAGAAAAGACCCCTTCGCAACAATTTCTTAGATTCCATATTGTAAGCGCTCCACATGCCGTATTAATATATATATGAAATAAGCTTTATATAACCAATTGATTATAAAATCATAAAGTTTATGGGGAGATGCTACTCTTTGAAAAAGCTAGCGCTATGCAAACAAATTCGAGAAGATATTATACAGAAAATTAAATCAGGGCGGCTTCTGCCAATGGACCGACCTCTATCTGCGCAACATTGAGACGTACACCATTACATCCGACAATTACGGAGGTGCGTACAAGGCGGTCTCCCATTTGCTATCCAAGAGTCATCAGCAGATTGCGCTCATCTCACCTGAAAATGCCAATACAGCCGTCGAGGATTGCACGATCGGCTTCGAGCAGGCGTACACAGATCAAGGCATTTCGATTGACAAGAGTTTGTGGTGTCACATCCCTCTCGACATTCTACGCAGCGAGCAAGCATTAGACTATGTAATTGACTTCATGCAGGACCACAGTGGAATTTCGGCAGCCTTTTCCCTGACTGAAGAAACTGCACGCCTTACATCAGCCTATCAGTCGTCTGAACGATCATTCAAATATCGATTTGCTATCTTTCGATAATCCACATCTTTCAGGCGTAGCTTATGTGCAGCAGGATGAACAGGAAATGGCACAAAGCTGTTACGTGAACAAATGGAAGTATTCATTCTCCTAAGAACGCCGTCATTCCCGTGCAACTCATCTTCCCTTGACACGACAAACGTTGCAGCCAGGCGATAGATGAACTGGGCATATTGATTGGTTTTACCGGCGATGTTGTTGATGATTGTCTGCCCAGAAAAGTTAGTTCATGATACAAAAAAACTTACTCAAGCAAAATATTCAACTCATTTAACTTTTATCTCACCACAGGATTCCATCATAATGCTATTTAGATAATTACCTAATCCGAAATGACACAATGTTCTTGTCCTCAGCTTGGGACAAGAACTTGGTTCCTTAAAACAAAAAAGCCGCTATAATAGCGACTTTGAATGGAACAAGGTTCTTGTCTCGCGACATTCTTGCCCCATTATTCATGTAAAATTTCCCACGCTGTTTATGGAAATGATTCTCCATGACTAAAACGAATTATCCTGCCTTAGTTTAATGAGAATTGACCAGGTTTTTGTCCCTCGACCTCACTGCTACTATAGTTACATTCCTGCTAGCCGCAAAACGTCTTCTAATTTCAGTTTCCCAAGAACCTTATACCCTCTCTGATCTCCCAGAGGTTGTATAATAACAGTTTCCATACTTGAGAGCTCTCCCAATCCTAAACCTGGAGGAAAGGAATGAGCTACAATTACCCTGTTGAAATTACTTGGAGTTTTTTGTTCAACTTCTTTGGTAAAAACTTGTAGTGTAGTGCTTATGGTTTCAGTGCTCGGATTTTGACTGAGTTTATATATATTTATCCAGAAATCATTAACTTTTACATTTTGTATACCAAAAGCAGTTTGAGCCGTTTGGACGGTTCTACATAAGGGACTAGCTTCAACGGGTAAATAGACAGGAATATTTAGCTTTCGAATAGCATTGCCATATTTCTCAGCCTGCTCCTTTCCCATAGTGCTTAAATTCCTTTGTGTAGTGCAATCACTCAGATTAATATTTTGTTGATCCTCACCTACCGATGCATCCCCATGTCGGATATAAAGTGTATACCCACCTTTTTGAAGTTCATTTATGAGAGAAGAACTGGGAACTTCTGATTGGCTGGCATTACAAATTGTTCCAAGCAAAAGAAATAGATAGGGTACGATAATGAATAAACGGTTCATTTCTTTACCACCTTTTTTCTCTCTACTGTCCCCTCATGACGATTTTCTATACAATTTTCATTATCCTTTTTAGGAAGGGATACTTAGTTACTTCTAATGAGAATGACGAGATGATTCATCAATGTTAGCACCCCATAATCAACTACATCGAGAATAATTATGTCTTGGTTGGTAGTGTAGCATTTTAGTTAAAGCTCTAATTGGTATTTTAACTTTTAGACATTACGAGAAAAGATTAGATAAAAGGCAGTCTTATGTACACGATGTATTCTAAACGGAATGGTTTCCATCGACCTCATTACTTCCTGGCTCGGTTGAACTCAATGCTTCTATCATCGTTCTAATACATGGCATAAAACATTTAAAATGGCCCCACTGAAGCAAACTATGGAAACTTGTACCGATCCCTTCTACGTTCCCCTCTTCATTATCAATTTATCTGTGAGTAGAAAACTTTTAGTGGCTGAACGTTATCATAAACAAAAAAAGGCACCTCTGTGGAGAGGTACCTTTAGTTATATTATCCGCAAGACATGTTTCTGGCTGAGCAACGGATAAACATTGAATAATGCTGCAGATTTCAAACACCATAAATAAATTTAGTTGTCATTGCATACAGCCTCCCTTTTTCTCAGTACTACTACGATATCTGTCTGAGGTACAAATAAATTATAATTCGTTACATGCACTTGTCTCGTTTCCGTTACGGATTCAATCTTTAATTCAGGAGGAAGACAGCGCTCTATGTGAGTAATTAATGTTTCTTTGGTAAATCTCCAAATTACACCATCAATCGAAGAGTTCGCCATATAACCACCGTCCGTTACAGAACCTGAAAGAGACTTGAGAATAACCGGGTCCGCAATAATGATAGATCCACCGTCACGTAACAATCTGCAGCTCTCAATGAAGGCTTTTTTGTGATAACGAATGTGATGAAAGCTTCGTGCAAACAAAATTATATCGCAGCAATGTTCAGGTAAAGAAGTCGGCTTATCAATGAAGGCATGGATATAGGAATTAAACCTTCCCCACTTCTTTCCAAGTTTCAGAGCATTTAAATTCGGATCCATATTGAGAAAACGAATATCCTTCTGCTTGCGAAGATACTTGTTCAGTAAACCTGTACCACAGCCCACCTGAAGAACATCGCCCTTTAAAGGGGGTAAAACTTTGTAGACATTACGAGGAATAGGGAAGTTTTGAACATACATGGCTAATTCGTAGAGAATCGGATAACGCTCTTGCAATCGAACCAATTTACTGGTGTAGAAAGGCTTCCGCTTTTTGTGACGTTTAAAGTCCCATTTGTTCAAATAGTAGATAGGGGTTAATAACAAGAACAGAATAATAAAGACTCCTTGGACGCCATAAATTCCAAGTTTACTAAAGCCATCATTGGAATGTTGAGGCATCATTTGTTTAGAAGTATTCAAAATGATCACTCCCCTCTCACAAGGCTATAAATGGTGTAGAACCTGTTCTATCATAACAAACGAATCCAATATATGGTTGAATGCGCCAAAAAATACAGACATACTGTCCGTAAGCAATGCTTCCTACCAAATGACTTACGAAGCGGAGGGAATCTGATCATGCACAATTCAATCGTATTTAGAGAAGATTTTTTG
>NZ_RIAS01000015.1 GCF_003719335.1 Paenibacillus amylolyticus | reverse complement strand
CGTGTTACGAATAAGCCGGTCATACGAGATGACCTGAATGCCTTCATCATGTGCCTTCTTGATGACATCGGTCAGCGTATTTCCGTCTACAGATGCAATGACCATGACATCGACGCCTTTGGTAATCATGTTCTCGATCTGGGAGATTTGATTCTCAACCACGTCTTCGGCGTACTGAAGATCTGTTTTGTAACCTTGCTCCTGAAACAGACGAACCATGTTCTCTCCGTCTCCCACCCAGCGTTCCGACGATTTGGTAGGCATGGATATGCCGACATATCCTTTCTCCTTGCTTCCCACATCACTTTCAGCCAGATTACAGGCCGAGAGCATGAAGGACATCACCAGAAGCCAGATGAGTATTGCTCCTTTTTTCATATGAAGTTCCCCTTTCCTCACGTCATCGCGTTCAGTTGGAATCTTAAGATAACGCTTACAACTCTTAGAGTATCGTCTAACTTATCGTCCTTCTCTGCATCTCATGGTAGCATTTCACAGCCAGCAAGGTCTTTGCACGTTTTGAACCTTTTTTATAAAAATTTAACTTTTGATGGAAGCACACAACGAAAAACCCACCACAGGCGATTAACCTTTTACGCGGTGGGTTTGCTTGTAACCTCTGATATCCATACATCCGATGATGCTTCGAAATCTACAAAGAGCCTGCTGTGGAACTGTCTGTTCCGCCGTTCTTGCGATATTGGGCAGGTGAGATGCCCATCGTTTTTTTGAACGCTGTGCTGAAATAGTGCTGTGTATCATACCCTACGCGTTCAGCGATTGTATGGATCGGGAGCGACGTAGAGTCCAGCAACTGTGCAGCTTTACGAATACGGGCATGAGTGACAAGAGTAACAAACGAGTCGTTCAACTCTTTTTTTAACACACGACTGAGATATACTGCCGACACCTGCAAACGGGACGCCAGCGATTCCAGCGTCAACTCCCGTTCTGCGTACTCCTCCTGAATTAATTGTCGCGCCCTGCGAACGAGCGGAGAGAGCTTCACTTCTTCATATACCTGTTCACGGCAATGCCGATACGTACCCGGCACCTCTTCCAGCGTCCCCCTATGAGGTTCGACATGGGCATGAACAGCGATGTTCAGACAAGCACTAATCTGCTGCTCCAGCAGGAGTGCAATCTCCTCAGGGGTCTCCTGCCACAGACAAATCCCGATCACGCTGCTGGCATCACGGAAGAGCACATGCGGATGATCTCCGAGCAGTTCTGATATGATATTTTCCATGGCAAACAGGAACAGTTGACGATCATTCTCCCTCAGTATAGTCTGACGCGCCTCGGCAGCAGGCCAGCGCACCACACCAACTTGCACAGGAGATACAGACGGCAGATGTAGAAAAGCAAGCTGTTCCATCAGACTTTTACCACCTGCCTGTCCTTCCATCCACTCCTGACAAAATCGCTGGCGAAGCAGCGGAATATTTCGTTCAATCTGCTCTGCCGCCTGTCTGACATATGCTGTCCGCTGATGCTCCTCATCCAGCCGTTGACGTAACCGCTCCAGAGCAGCTCTCAACTGGTCTGCTTGTACAGGCTTCAGGATGTAATCCTCGACCCCGAGACGAACGGCTTCCTGGGCATAAGCGAACTCATCATGCCCGGATATGATCAGATAACGAACTCCTGGACACTGTTCCTGTAAAGCACGGATCAGTCCAATGCCATTCAGAAACGGCATATTCATATCGACCAGCACGACATGTACATTTAACTCAACCGCCCGTTCAAGTGCTTCCTCACCGTCCTCGGCTTCACCGACAACCTCCATGCCAAGTGCAGCCCAATCCATGGCCTCCCGGATTCCTTCTCGAATAATCGGTTCATCGTCGGCAATCAGCACTCGGTACAGGTTATCCGCCGCATTGGCATTGACCGGTGTCACTGTATAATCCACAGTCTTCTTCACTCCTTCTCTTGTCGATCTTGGTTATCTCGGTACTCAACCCGGGGAGGTATTGTTACAGGCAGTTCCCGCATCAGTGGATGAACAAGCGTAACGCGGGTTCCCTCTCCCTGTCTGCTGTCCAGCAAAATCCCATAGTCACTGCCAAATGATAATCTTAATCGTGCCTGTACGTTCAGCATCCCGTAACTTTTACCCGTCCACTCCGGTGAAGTCGATTCCAGACTCTCCATCGGCATATCCAGCAGCTGCAGCATCTCCGCCAGTCGTTCTTCGCTCATTCCGGCTCCGTCGTCCTTAATTGTCAGATGCAGCCGCCCCTGCTCCACATTCGCTTCTATGACAATATGACCTGGGCCACGTCTACCCTTAATGCCATGGTATATCGCATTTTCCACCAAAGGCTGGAGTAACAGCTTCAGCACATACAAGTTCTGCAATTCTTCCGGGACATGGATGGTGTAACCAAGACGATCCCGATATCTGGTCTGCTGAATCTGCAGGTAACTGCTAATATGCTCCAGCTCGGAGTGCAGCGGGATATAATCTTGTCCCTTACTGAGTCCGATTCGGAACAGACGGGACAGTGCCCCAACCATATTGGACACACCGTCGGCACCTTCTTTTCGAGCCATCCAGTGAATCGTATCCAGCGTATTATATAAAAAATGAGGCTTGATATGCTCCTGCAAGCTGCGCATCTCCGCATCCCGTTTCTGCCGCTCCCTCAGCTCATTCAGCGAAATCAGCTGACGAATCTGACTCAGCATTCGATTAAAACTATTTCCCAGCATACCGATCTCATCGGCACGATCACTCCAGCGGCCTGCATTGAGATTGCCCGTTTCGGCTCTGCGCATATAAGACATTAATCGGAATATCGGCTGGGCAATCGAACGGGAGAACCACAAGGATGCACTCAGACCAAACAAACACACTACAAAGACAAAACTGACCACATAAAACTGAATCTGTCTCACCTCGGAGATCGACTCTTTGGTCGGGAACACCCCGACTGTTCTCCAGCCCGTAAAGGTAGATGACTGATACATGAATAATAACGCTTCGCCATCCACATCTTTCGTAAACGTTCCGCCCTCTCCCGAAGCAAACCAACTCGCCGGAATATGTTCAATGAGCGGATGCTCCGGTTTGTACACACTTTGCCCTTCGACATCGGTGACCATGACATACCCGGATTTTCCAAGTGTTACATTACGAGCCGCCTGTGAAACGGACCTCAGCTTGAGGTCAATTAGTACAGCTCCCTTTACGTGCCCGGTCGTTTCATCCGTGACAGAGCGGGCGACCGATACAATCTCATCATCCTTATACCGGACATGGGTGGTCATGTTGCGCTCCCGCGGCTGACCCAGTACCGTGAAAATTCCTGGTTGCATTGCAGCCTTCCGATACCAATTCTCCTCGGTCAGACGTTGCTCCGTTCGAGGGTACATCTCATTGCTTATATAATCACCGCTACCGTTCACAAGCACGATGCCCGCAATTTCCGGGTACAACGTTGTGAATCCTTGCAAAGTCTGTTTGATGCCATACAAGCGGTTCTGCTCAGATTCCGTATCCGCTTTGCTGGCTTGTCTTTCGACGCGTTCACGTTCACGTGTGTTCCCGTCCCCGCCGACCTTCTCGTCCATGAAAGCATTGACGTCTGGTTCAAACGCAATCAGATAGGTCATATTTTGCAAGTTCTCCATCTTGGTATTCAACGCTTCATTGACCTTGCCAATCAGCTGCATCGTATGCCCCTCTACCTGTCGCTCCACTACTCGTTCTACCGTCCAATTCACGAGCAGACCCAAACCGACGGACGGCACGATGGCGAAAAGCAGAAATAGAAGCATCAACTGGTATCGTAGCGGCATGTTACGCAGACGCAGGCGGCGGACACCGTTTACAAGCTCAGAGCGCCATGTTCTCTGTTTATTTGGCATAATAATCATCCACATTCAAACGTGTCACGACCGAAATCCCCGTATCTACCGTTACAGGCAGCGGTGCGTTTTCCCCTGAAGGCGAAGGTGCAGGCACGGTCAAGTGATGGTGCAGATGGAACAGGTATTGGAGCGACCAATATCCCATGTTCCAGGTCCCTTGTGCAATCGTAGCGGATATTGTGCCATTTTGAATCAGGTCGAGTGTTGCTTTATTTGTGTCAAAAGAAATGATGTGCAGCTTCTGACCATTGCCTGGATTTGCATTTTGCACCGCTTCCCCAGCTCCGGCGCCTCCCGTTGCCTCGGTGACAAATATACCCGCCAGCTTTGGATGTGCCTTCATCATCCGGATCGTTTCATCCCGGGATTTCAACGTATCTCCATGTCCATCCGCGATTTCAACGACCTGCATATTGGGGTATCGCTGCTGAATCGTTTCGCTGAATCCTTTTGTTCGTTCCTCATGATTCTGTTGTCCCGGCGACGTTAATACAGCGACTTCTCCTTCACGACCGAGCAGCTCGGCCATTTTATCCGCTGCCGTTACGCCTGCCTTATAATTATCCGTTCCCAAAAAAGAATACGCCTGACTCCCTGGTGCATCTGCATCGAACAGAACTACAGGAATATCCGCTTCCACAGCTTTATTGATCGCTGGTATTAATGATTTCGGATCAATCGCCGATATGGCAATGCCCGCAGGTTTACGTGCAATGGCCTGCTCAATCACGGTCGTCTGCTCCTTCGCATCATACCGTGTAGCTCCGCGATACTCGACAGTCACGCCAAGCGCATCCGCGGCATCCTCAAAACCTTTCAGCGGACTCTTCCAATATTCCAGACCCGACTGGAACGTAATCATCATGTACGTCTCACCCAGATCACCGCGCAGGCCGCGGTTTTCCCACGAGTTGTTCACCTGACTGGTATATTCAAATCTCAATACATACAGGGCAAACGCCGCTATCAGCACAATGTAGATCAGTAGCATTTTCTTCATTGTATTCACTTCCTCAAGTGGTCTATGTCTATTTGTACACCCTCACTCCGTTATCGATTGTAAACGCAATCATTCAAAAAGGGAACCTTTCTGTTAAAGTGTAAAAAATAGTTCGACTTATTGGAATAACCATTTTCCAAGAGACCTTACCTCATTACGACCTCCAGCTCTGCTGCAATAATGTACTATAGCTATGGTCTGCTCCGCCTTATGATTACGACAATAATCCTCTATCTTATTTGAGCTACTTTTTTACACATTAACGGAGAGGACAGAAAAAACCTGGAAAAGCGGAGCTTAAAGCTTTCTGAAAGAAAGCTTCATCGGAGGCATATGCCTCGCCTTTATCACCGGATTTTTCCCTTTGTATAAGGGTATCAAAAAAATCTGGGGATAACCGCTACTCTCCAGGTTATTCTGTCATCGGAGTGGACTGTGTAAAATCTTTGGTTCAAATTAGATAGCATCGAAAAGGAGCGCAAGATGAATATACTAACCTTTTTAATCTACTGCATCGTTGTCACATTTACACCTGGCCCCAGCAATATTGTCATTCTCTCCTCCACACAAAAAGTAGGCGCACGCCGCACCATGCCCTATGTCTGGGGAGCTACCTTAGCTTTCGGTCTGTTGCTGACTGCGTCTGCTTTTCTAAATCAGCTTCTCGCTGACATCTTGCCAGGCATCTTGCAAGTCATGCAGATCATCGGCGGCATTTACATGCTATACCTTGCTTATCAGGTCTATCGAATGGGCTCTACTGAAGCCGCTCCTCAGGCCATATTAGGCTTTTGGAACGGTGTAATGATGCAATTTGTGAATCCCAAGGTGGTGCTGTTTACCTTCACCGTCATTCCAGCTTATGTACTTCCTTACGTCGCTGCAGAATCATGGTCTGCGTTCTTCTATGTTATGCTGATTACGTGTATTGGTTTTCTGGCTTACTCCAGCTGGGTGGTGTTCGGCACGATCTTTCGATCCTTGCTGAATCGTTACCAGCGAACATGTAGTATGCTGATGGCTCTTTTTCTGATATACTCAGCCATTATTGTGTCAGGTCTGATCTAACGACTTACTTAATCTGCGGAGGTGCGCGGTATGGAACAGTTTAGCTACAAAAGATCAGAAGACGTACTGGCCCTATCCGCCAGCTTCACCGATTTTACTTATAAAAAGCATTGCCATGAGGAATATGCTGTAGGCGTAACGCTGCGCGGTATTCAGCAATATCATCTCGATGGTCATTATCAGGCTTCACATCCGAACGGCGTCATGCTGTTTAACCGCGAGCAATTACATGATGGAAGCTCCTATGATAAAGAGGGTATTGATTATGTGATGCTTTACCTGAAACCCGAGTTCGTCGAGCAGATTTTGGGCAAAAAAGAACTGCGCTTCAGCAGCCCCATCGTCTATGATCCGAAGCTTGCCCGAAGCATTCTAATGCTGAACGATGCCGTGCAGCATAGACAGGACGAAGCCGAGTGCAGCACCCGGCTGTTTGATCTGGTGCATATGCTCGCTCAGGAGGAACAGCCTGCAAGACTCTGGAAACCTCAGGACAGTCTTGTTCGCAAAGCAAAAGAAATGATGTTTTGCAGCACCGCAGACGTACTGAAACTGGATGATCTATCGGCTGAATTTGGCTTGTCGAAGTTTCAATTTATCCGTGAATTCAAAGCCCATGCCGGCATTTCACCCTATCAATTTTTCCTGAACTGCAAGGTCGAGCATGCCCGTCAATCGCTTGAAAAACATAAAGACATCTATACCGCCGTGGCTGACTGTGGCTTTGTCGATCTGACCCATCTGAACAGACATTTCAAACGGGTCTTTGGCGTAACTGCGCATGATTATATGTTACAGCTCCAGCGTTAGTATGGAGCTACAGCACCTCGGATTGGATGCTCATCACCAACCGAAATCAAAAACACTGCTAAAAAATCAACATCCCCTTAAGGAGCATGCCCACGTCCATAAGGGGATGTTTCGTCAGATAAATTCCACTGCACGATGCGTTCACTGTAGCTCTTGTTCCTTCATTTGGCCGCTCTCATACACACCTTCTATATATCACATACAACTCTTCTATGATATCGATACAGACGATCCCACCATAGATATTATGCTCTCCGCTGTTTCCTTCTCCACAGCCAACCACCCGCTAGCGTAAGTATCACAACTGCACCTCCACCATATAGGAAGATCATCCACGGATCGCGATAACCGCTACCGTCCCTGAAATCATCTGAGCTTGCAGGAGTGCCCTTACCCAACATATTGATTGCCTCTCCAGCCTGTTCAATCTGAAGATTGCCGCTGCACAGACTGCTGTATAATTTGCCATCCTTATCATCCTGATTAGCAAAGATCAGATAGGATCGCTCCTTCACTAATGTTGTTCCACAGGACTCCTCGCCCAAATCATTGATCAAAATCGTCATCTTTTTTGCATCTACGCCTTTCCAGGCCGTGTCCACATCCAGCGTGTACTTCTTATATCGCTCACTGCTGAATATGGAGCCACCTCCGATCTCGACTACTTTTCCCGTAAATACCGCGGCATTTGTTTTCAGTTTCTCCTTGACACTGGATTCCACACAGCTGCATGCGTATGCCCGCTCCCCCGGCCAAACGATCACATTGGCTGCAAATAACAATAGAACTAAAACGGTCGCTACCATTCTCCTCATCCTTACAGACCCCCTTTGAGTTATCTTGAAGCCACTCTTATCTTATGAACGTCTCCATTTTCGTTTTTGTTTGTTTTATAGTAGAATGTTAACACTATGTTAAAAAGGTTATGTATATACTTATTCACGGAGGAACTCGACATTTGATGCACAATTTGACGAAAAAAATATCCATTCCGCTGCTGGTCGCAGCATTATGCCTGATCGCTTTTATCAGCATTGCACTGTCCATCAGCGATAACCAGATTCATCGCTTTGATGCTGTACTTATCGACTTGATCCAAGGCATGGAATCACCTGGCATGACCCGATTTATGCAATTTTTCACTTGGATTGGCAGCGAGCTTCAGGTCGTTGTCATTACGGTCATTGTCATGCTGATCCTCTATGTTTTCCTACGCCACAAACGCGAACTGCTCTTTCTTGCCATCGTGCTTGCAGGCTCTACTCTGCTGAATGCCGTGATCAAGCTGATCTTTCAACGCGCTCGCCCAACCATTAACCGCATTATCGAAGTGAGCGGGTACAGCTTCCCCAGCGGACATTCCATGGCGGCGTTCAGCCTTTATGGCGGACTTGCTTTTCTGATCTGGAAGCATATCCCGACCTTTACCGGGCGTGTATGTATGATAGCAGCCAGTGGTGCATTTATCCTGATGATCGGTATCAGCCGGATCTATCTGGGCGTGCATTATCCTAGTGACGTCGTTGGAGGTTACTTTCTGAGCGGATGCTGGTTATTCACCTGTATCTGGTTCTATAGACGTTTTTTGCAGCGGATGTCTGAATTACAGGCCAGAAGCCTCGCCTAGCCACATGTTATATGCTTCATCGCAAAAACCCCCAACGACCGAAAGATCGTTGGGGGTTTGTTATCTTTTTGATTACAATTTCTCTCCATTGGAAGCAATCACATCTTTGTACCAGTAGAAGCTTTTCTTCGGTGTGCGGCTCAAATCACCGTTGCCATCATTATCTTTGTTGACATGAATGAAACCGTAACGTTTTTTCATCTCACCAGTCGAAGCACTTACAAGGTCAATACAGCCCCACATCGTATACGCAATCAGGTCTACGCCGTCCGCAACCGCTTCTTTCATCTGCTCAATGTGACCTTTCAGATAATCAATCCGGTAGTCATCCTGAATGGAACCGTCTTCTTCCACGACATCGACAGCACCGAGACCGTTTTCCACAACCATCAAAGGAATTTGATAACGGTCATAGAGATGGTTCAGCGTGTAACGCAGTCCTTTTGGATCGATCTGCCAGCCCCAATCGGAGGCTTCAAGATATGGATTTTTGATCCCGCCAAGCAGATTACCCTCTGCTCGATCCAGTGATGTATCTGCACTTTCCACGAGAGACATGTAATAACTGAAGGAGTAGAAATCTACACAGCCTTCGCGCAGCGTCTGCTCATCTTCCGATTGCATTTGAATTTCGATGCCTTCTTCTGCGAAAAAGCGTTTTGCAAATCCTGGGTATGCTCCCCGAACCTGTACGTCCCCACAGATCATGTTGGACAGCTGATCTTTCTTCTGCGCAAGTAAAATATCGTCAGGGTTACACGTATTCGGATATGTTGTCATGAAAGCAACCATACAGCCGATTTTGAAATCCGGATTGATCTCGTGCCCCAGCTTCACCGCTTTGGCACTGGCCACAAATTGATGGTGAAGCGCCTGGAAACGGGTCTGTGGCTGATCTACTCCGTCCGTCAATGTTTCTTTGCCTTCAAACAACAATCCGCCTGCCATATAGGCACCAAGCGGCATCGTCAGACAGTTAATTTCATTAAAGGTCAGCCAGTATTTTACCTGATCCTTATAACGGTTGAACAGGGTTGTACAATAGCGGATGTAAAACTCGATCACTTCGCGAGAAGCCCAGCCGTTATATTTTTGTGTCAGGCCAAACGGTGTCTCGTAGTGAGAGATCGTCACCAAAGGCTCAATGTTATGTTTTTTTAACTCGGCAAAGACGTTATCGTAGAACTTCAAACCTTCTTCGTTTGGCTCCAGATCGTCACCGTTCGGATAGATGCGAGACCAGTTGATCGACATGCGGAACATTTTGAAACCCATCTCGGCCATCATCGCAATGTCTTCTTTATAATGTCCATAAAAATCAACCGCTTCATGGCTCGGATAATACGTGCCTTCTTCAAGTACAGGTGTAATTCGGCGCGGCGTGGTATGCGTTCCGCCTATCATCATATCCGATGTGCTTGGCCCTTTGCCGTCCTTGTTCCATCCGCCTTCAAACTGATTGGCAGCCGTTGCGCCGCCCCAAAAGAATCCATCCTTCATTTTCATGATGTGTTCCTCCTCTAATGTAGACTGCTGCTAGAGCACGTCTGAGATCTTTAATCCACTGAAATACGCTGAGAACTATAACGTTATAGTCCAAGTGTAGCACTTATACCCTGACAAGGGTTGTCATGATATAATTTGGTCATGGAACATAACCGATTATTCCGAATGTTGTTGCTGTTGCTGGAAAAAAAGAAAACGACCGCCCCGGAGCTTGCGCGCCTGTTCGAAATCTCGGTTCGCACCGTATACCGGGACATTGACCGCCTGAGTGCGGCAGGTATCCCCGTCTATACAACAACGGGCAAACACGGCGGCATTCATCTGATGGATCACTATGTCATGGACAAGTCACTGCTGAGCGAGGATGAACAGAATGAAATTTTGCTGGGCTTGTACAGCGTCAGCGCCATTCCACATCTGAATAGTGCCCGGATGCTGGGCAGGTTAACAACCCTTTTTGATCATAAACTGGACTGGATTGAATTCGAGTACTCCCCGTGGAGTAGTATTCCCGAGCAAGAAATGCAACTGTTTAATCAGGTGAAACAGGCGATATTCGCCAGTCAACTGCTCGCATTTCACTATATTGATTCCAATGGAGAAGCGAGTGAGGAAACGGCGCTGCCGGTGAAGCTTATTTTTAAAAACAATACATGGTACTTCCAAGGTTTAAAGCAAGCTGAGCATCAGTCCAGCTCTCTTGTCACGTACAAAATCAAGCGGATCACAGAACTTCGTTTTGTGCCCGGCGCTTACGAGCGTACCGAGGCATACACGTTGAAAAAGGAGGAGTTAATAGAGGGCAAAAATAGAGGACAATACAACGATATGGAAGGAAAATCTAAGGAGCAGCCCGAACTCCAACTACTCTTTGAACATTCAGTTGCCTACCGTGTCTATGACCTGCTTGATCCCGCTATCATTCAGCAGGAGCCAGATGGCAAGTTACAAGTCTCTCTTCAGCTTGATCAGGGTGAACGGCTGTACTCTTTTCTAATGTCCTTTGGCTCGAAAGTAAAGGTGATCGCACCTATGGCGGTGCGCAAAGAGTTGCTTCGCAGACATCAAGAAGCCGTTACACTTTTATTGGAAGATGATGGGCACAAAACCGAGGATGATGGTACAATATAGTATGCGTTTATACCATTTCATTGTAAATTAGGTTCGACAGGAATTCAGCAATGTTGGGAGGACACACATGAATCAGCAGATCAGACATAATAACGTGGAACGCTTTAAAGGATTTGGCACACTGTATGATCAAAACAGACCCGCTGCTCCCCTCGAAGTCGTCGATATTTTGACTCATTATCTGGGCAAGAAGCCGCGCTTCGTGGCTGATGTTGGCTGCGGAACAGGGTTATCCACCTGGATCTGGCTGGATCATGCCGAGCGAGTAATCGGCGTAGAACCTAGCGAGGATATGCGCTCCGTAGGCATTGCGAAATGGGAAGCTGCAGGCAAACCGGATCAGCTGCGTTTCGCGGCGGGAATGTCCCATGACCTCGGCCTGCCTGATGACAGTGTAGATATTTTGACCTGTTCCCAGTCGTTTCACTGGATGGAGCCGGAATCCACTTTACGCGAGTTCGCACGGGTACTGCGTCCAGGCGGTATTTTTGCTGCCTACGACTGTGACTGGCCCCCAGTATTGAACTGGCAGCTTGAAGCAGCATACCAGCAACTGGTTAGCACAGCGGATGAACTTGCTTCACGTCTATCGAGTGCAGAGCAGCAAGCACATAAATGGAACAAAGAAGGCCATTTGCAACAGATCCAGCAATCTGGGCTATTCCGTTACAACCGGGAAATTGTGTTCCACCACCAGGAGCCCTTCACAGCTGAGCGTTATGCCAACCTGGCTCTTAGCCAAGGCGGACTCCAGACAGCTCTGAAACTGGGCGCCACAGAATTGAATGACATGGCAGACGACTTCAGACGCCAGGCCGAACTGGTTTTTGACGGAAAATCAAAAGAAGTGCTGTTCTCCTATCGCATGCGAATCGGCATTATTTAAATTAAAAACATATCAGGATATAAGAATATAAAAATATAAGGATTACTGATCTTGAAGGGTTGTGACCACTTTGATTAACAAAGAAGTGCTGGAACGAGATCGACATTTCATCAAAAGCTGGCTTGACACATATTTCGATTCTCCTCACCGGGATATTCTAATGTCTCATCCGGCCAAAATGGAAGAAGAAGACTATGGCGTGCCTTCGGATATGCAGGTTGGTGAGGTTGATGAAGAAGGATGGGTTCGCTGGAGAATGCTGGACTCGGGGGTTACGGTAGATCAGATTGATGAATTAATTGCTAGTTATATTAGGCCTGGTTCGGATACGTATAGCTCATCGTTCTCTCTGCCTCCGCTCTATATGGCCTATCTAAGTAGCCGATACGTTCTGAATGTCTATCTTCGTTATGAAGGGGTTATGATCGAATTACCGAATCTACCTTCTGACTATCCTCTAAGGGAATTACGTAACCTCTGGTCATCATGGGAATCACTCATTAAGGCGGGATATATTCCATTTGCCTCCTATGAAGATCATGCAGGGCCTGTCTGCTGGGATACGACGACGTGTAACCCAAATGATGACAATGATTATGCTGTCGTATGGTTCGATCATGATATATTAACAGAAGATAGACCGGCCAGCCGGGAGCAGATTGAACACCACGCACAGCCTCTTTTTCAATCTTTCCGAGAAATGCTGATGCGCTCTCCTTCAAGCACTCGTTCCTAACTTAATTGTAGGGATATAAATAAAAAACACCCTCCCCGTTCTTCGTCTACTTTGACTTGGGGAGGGCGCTTGAATATATAACTCTATTCCCTTCTTTATGAACCGGATAACCGCTATCGTTTCCTATTGATAGCTTCTTAGCGTGAAGCTTAGGACGAGAAGAGTTGATTCAGTTGCTGCTCCTGCACCTGAAGAGCAAGAACCACCTTGGAAGGGTCCTGCGGCGAATAAAATACGTTAATGATATGTCCCTGCTGAACCTGCGACATCGCAGAGGGCAGTATTTCTTTTTGCGTAATCACCTCAAAGGTTTCACCATTTGGTTTCGTAATACTCAGTTTAAGCTGTAGCTTGATGTTGCCATTCTGTCCGCTTCCCATAGGGGTAACGTCCAGAATTTTAGCCAGCCCCTTCTCTCCTGTTCGCGCAATATCAACCATCTCCGGTGCTATACCTTGTTGCATCATCTTTTCATTCAACAGTTGCTGCATATGCTCTTGCGACACCATCCCATGGTGATCCAGCCCGACTTTGCGCTCATCTTTCTCGGATACGACAAGCGGAATGATTGCTCCCGGCTGAAACTGGGACAGCGAAGTCAAAGGAACAATGGTTCTTAATTCTGTATCATACGTTTCCCGGCCTTGACGAGACACCTTCAGCATCATTTTCACTTCCGGCTGTTCATTAATATAGGTGCCCGTCTGCTGAATGCTTTGGATCACACCAACTGCTGGTAATCCTGTTTTAATCTTACGTTGCCCCAGACTCGTACCGAAGATCGACGAAATAACCATTAGACCAATGCCACCAAAAAGTATCGGTTTAAACCACCACGACTGCATCGCTATAAACGGATCATCCCACAGCCACTGAGCTATGATTGGAGAAAACCCTGTCCCAAGTACCATCAGTAAGCCAATTACTCTAAAAAAACGACTCATCTCTATCACCCTATCTATCTAATTTATGCTGTATAAATCTTTTTACTATGTTATATCTTTTGTTATATCTTTGGTTTGTATGTTACCTTTTCGTTGTTATCTGTAACAAACAAACTAATAATTGAATTATTCCCTAATTTAAAATAGTTTCATTAACATCGCTATGAATCCACCTAAACCGAAAGAAGTCCCATATAAATCAGTTCAGAAGGGTTCGCCGGATGCTGTCCCAAACCGACACGATCACCTACACGCGGAATCTGCAGCTTGGATACAAGTGTTTCCATCGTACGTTGGTACGTGCGACCACCCGTTTCACTGACTTCAAGTACGAGCACCACAATGGGATCAAAATTAATTAATTTTCCCGTATCCGTTATACTGATCACGGTTCCAGTTGCTGTCAGAGGCAACGATCCGCTTGCAGCCAATTGTGCCTGCTTAGCCGAGTCCAAACTTTGGTTGATGGCATCCCGATGTTCCTTTGGTACGAATCCTTTCATCATCATGCCCGTAAGCCCTTTGTTCATTACTCGATCTGCTTTGGCAACAGCATCTTCCTGTTTGTTTTTACGTGTAAACCATCCCATCATATCGAACACCTCATTTGTTTTTTATTGGGTATGATTAATTATAAACACAACATAGCCCGTATGAATACGGATCTGGACACATACAAAAGAATCGGGGAAATGTCCTGCTAGAGACGAGATTCCATCGATTTATTTGTAGCTATGCTTGCTTTTTCCCAATAAAAACGTTGTTCTAACCAACTCAATGAGGATTAAACCATTTATTTTTGTTGAATTTGTCCGCTACTTGGCTCTGATTACAGTTACTCAGAGTGGTCAAATTTGGTCAAATGCCTACTTTTTTTACAAATGCACACTTTGTAGCTTAGCTTTATTAAAGATACTTATGTAGCAAACATCGCACATTCATGATGCACTCACAGCACACATCCCTGCAAAAGACGCACTTACAACATATCTTCCACACCTAAGACTTTTCCTGATAAGTTGAAGTGTTTCAACACAGATGTTTGCTCTAACGATCTCAGATAAGCTTATTTAAGCAAAATAGTCCTTTCTGAAATTGTAACGATCACCAGAGAGCTTATCTCACTGAAAAACCAAGATAAACGTCCATTTTGACAGTGATTCCACCAAATAAGCTCCACTGTGATCGCTAGAAAATAAAAACGTTGAAATTCGCCGAAATAACGTCGCTGGTGATCGTTAGAAATGAACCTGCCTTGCCCCAGCAGCCTTCCAAACCTAACCTTTACTTCGTTCTCCGTAGCAAATACACCAGCTTGCGATAATAACCTGCCGCCTCTTTGTACCGCCGCTGATCCTCACTCACCACAGCCAAGCCTTCATATAGGGATTCCAAACGTAGCGACTGTTGCACAGACTCAAAATATGGCAGACAAGCCTGAGCTTGAGTTAAAAATGTGTCCTGTTCTCCGTGTGCCAGCGCCAGCTGACTTTGATAAAAAACCGCGTTCATTCGCTGATCCTCTGTGACAGCACAACTTAACAGTTGATCCACACTTTGCGCCAGCATGCCCCAACTTTTCCGGGCGGAGGCAACCTCACAGCGATACACCAAAAGCAACGGCTTCATCGCCTGCCGTGTCTCCTTCGTTTCTGCCTCGAGCAGGTTTTCGAATCGCTCAATCTCAGTCTGTGCCTGATCTAACTCCCCTGACATCGTCAACATGACAATTCGATTGTTCGCAATGGCTGTAACCAAATCTCCATGATTCCCGGCGTAGACCAGATTCGCCTCAGCCATCGACAATGCGGACAAAGCTTCCTGCAACAGTCCCATCGTAAAGCAATACCCGCTGTATGCTACATACAGACTGGACAAACGATGAAACAACCGCTGATCATACACATGTTTCATCGTCTGCTCAAATGTGCGCTTCGCCTCCTCGTAATGCCGGGTATGGATATAAGCCTCCATCTGAATATTCTGGATCGACAGCCATAGCTCGCTTCCCGGCTCCGTCAGGGCGCTCAGTCTTGTCACATGAGTGAGCACGTCCACAAACGCCTGCTTGGATCGATAATATTGGATTTTGTAAAATAGCAAAGCTTTGGTAAGCGGCCCAGGTAGCTGCACGTCATCCGGGCGGCCATACTTCTCCAAATAAAAATTCAGATACGATGTATGTATGTATTCATGCGCAGCGGCGTCATTTAACTGCTGATAGTAGACGGCCTTCATTAAAGCAGTCGTCAGTTCCACCGTAAGCGAATCATCCCGATCCTCCAAAGCATGTACCGTTTCCTCCGGGATCGTCGAGGCTGGAACCGACATCTGTACAAAGATCGCTTCTGCTCGTGCCAATGTCTGTTCATCCTGGACTGCTGTCCGCAATAGATAGGAGGAGCTTACACCCAAGCGCTCTGCAATACTCTCGGCCAAATCTTCGGGCAGTGGATAACGCTCTGCAAGGATGTTTGCGAAATGTGCCTGCGTAACCAGACCTTCTACGAGGTCTTTACGTGAGATTTGTTTTCGTTTGCTTAAAAACTCGATCCGTTCTTTCAGCATAACAGGTCTATCCTTTCATTATGAAGGTCTACTCTTTCTCTATAGCGAGTCTATCATATCATTGGTACGATTCGTCATTTGCGATCAAGCCTAACTTCTGATTATAAAGAATCTGGCCTTCCTCATCCACTACATCATTCTCATGCTTATTAAACTTATCATCCCAAAATGAAAGCCGAATGGCCACCCCGTTCTCTCCTTCGAGTAAAATTGACGAAACGGTTTCCGTTTCGAACGTAATTGTTTTACAATAGGGGAGATGTATACGTACAATATACGAAAAAAGCATGATGAATCGATCCAATATTACACTGAATTGAACACGAAAGGGTGCCACAATAATGATTATTAAACCAAGAACACGTGGTTTTATTTGTACAACTTCCCATCCTGTCGGCTGTGCGGCACAAGTGCAGGAGCAGATTAATTATGTAAAATCTAAGCCAGAGATTCAGGGGCCCCGCAACGTGCTCGTCATCGGCGCGTCTACAGGTTACGGACTGGCTTCGCGCATCGTTTCCGCTTTTGGAGCAGGCGCGAATACAATTGGTATTTACCGCCCCTCCAGCGCAACAGATAAACGAACCGCTTCTGCTGGATGGTATAACTCCGCGGCATTTGAGAAGGCTGCGGATGCCGCAGGCCTGAAATCCTACAGCATCACTGGTGACGCTTTTGCCAATGAAACCCGTGATAAAGCTGTTGAGCTGATTCGCAGCGAATTGGGTCAAGTGGATTTGGTCGTTTACAGCGTTGCTTCGGCTCGCCGTACCGATCCAAATACGGGCGAAGTGTTCAACTCCGTGCTGAAGCCGATCGGACAGCCCTACACAAACAAAACCGTCAATTTCCACACAGGAGAGATCACTTCAGTGACTCTCGAAACAGCGACAGAAGAAGAGATTCGTCAGACGGTTAACGTCATGGGCGGCGAAGACTGGGAGCTGTGGATGGATGCACTAAAGCAAGGCGGCGTACTTGCAGACAATGCAACAACGATTGCCTTCTCTTACATCGGCCCTGAGCTAACACATGCCATTTATCGTGAAGGCTCCATTGGTCAAGCGAAAGATCATCTGGAAGCAACAGCGCGCAAAATGCATGAGCGTCTGAGCGCAACAGGTGGACGTGCTTACGTTACTGTAGCCAAAGCACTGGTTACCCAATCCAGCTCGGCCATTCCAGTCGTGCCACTGTATATTTCCGCATTGTACAAAGTGATGAAGGAAAAAGGGCTGCATGAAGGATGTATCGAACAGTTGCAACGGCTGTTTGCGGATCGTCTGTACGCTGGCGGTGAAGTGCCGACAGATGAGCAAGGGCGCATTCGCATCGATGATTGGGAGATGAGAGCAGACGTGCAGGAGGAAGTGGCGAAGATCTGGAACGATCTTACGAGCGAGAATATCTATGACCTGTCCGATCTTGAAGGTTACCGCCGCGAGTTCTTCCAACTGTTTGGTTTCGAAACTGATGGCGTGGATTATGAGGCCGATGTGGATCCAAACGTGGAAGTACCCCACCTCGTTCAGTCATAAAGTTTAATCTTGTTTTGCATTCAGGGAGGAGCTTCATTGCTTCTCCTTTTTTATTTTTCATACGTCATCCATCCACGCACGCATTCATTCATCCATTCACTCATCACGTTTTCCTGACCTACTCTGCTTCAAGACAAAATAAAAAGAAGCACCACCATCCTGGATGATCTGCTTCTTGTGTTTGACCTTTTGTAATTTTTCCTGCTTGGTTGGTGTCAGGCGAACATGCTGCGATAATGCCCCATAATCTCCATTCATTCTGCGGCTTTGCTCGGGAGTCCATTGTCCGGACCGTTCTGCTTTGCGTAATGCTTTTTGTGTCTGTGTACGTGCCATATTCATGAACACACTCCTTCAGTTGAACTACGTTCAATATATCATGTGCAGCGATGCAAGTGAAGGTGCAGCCAGTCTGAACTCATTTATACATCCGTACTAGGAAGTTTGATTTCGTTTCTTTCAATGACAAGATTCGTTGATATGCCTTGTTGTTTAGCTTTGA
Source organism: Paenibacillus amylolyticus (assembly GCF_003719335.1). GTDB lineage: Bacteria > Bacillota > Bacilli > Paenibacillales > Paenibacillaceae > Paenibacillus > Paenibacillus amylolyticus_D. The sequence goes on along the minus strand of NZ_RIAS01000015.1, from coordinate 153,164 downwards.
ATTGGATTCTTACGAATTTTGAAAGATGAAACCTATTCTTTTTCTTGAAGAAGCGATCAAATCTGTCTGCCACATTTCGGACATTAGACTGCAGAGCAATGCTATCTACATTTTTGAGCCAGTCAAAAAAAGTTCTAACGCCGGAACTTGTGTGGCACATGATTTATAGGATAGCCCTTTACCCGTTGCAACATAGCCATGAGATCATCTCACGTTTGATTGGGTTAATTTAGTTAGGCAAATAAAAGAGCCCGCTATAGACGAGCTCCCTGTTTACGCGCATCTTCAAACATGTAAAATATGAGCCTTAATATCTTCTCTCGCTTGTAACATAGCTGTCCCATTAGCAGTCATCAATAATTGTCTTGCGGCCCTCACCATTTTTAGATAACATTTCGACCGTATATCCAGCAGGGAGGGGGCAGTGAGCAAACCATTAGGAAAAATTTTCCAGCCTGATATCAATAGCAACAACATGACGTCATTAGGTCTTATCTTGAATAATCCGATGCGTTCATTGAGCCTCTTTTTACATTAATGGCATAAATTGCTTCTGGTGTCCTTAGAAATACATTTAGGATACCATCGCTATATATTCCCGTGGACGCAATAGAAAAGTGACCCGATGAATCCATCTGCACTGGAATTTTCTCCAGCAACTTCCCAGTTTGCACGTTATCCAGATGTTGATCGATCTGAATCTCCAATTGCTTGCTCGCCTGATCCGTGAATTTCCCTTCCACCAAGAGCCTGCCGTCCGTGCCGAATTCAACAATCAACGTTTTGCTACCAAGTGCCGGTTTAATATACACTTCCGGAAATAGATGTTCAGCTTGCTTTTCCTCGGAAGTCACCAACTTCGGTGCGCCAACCAATTGCTTCATATTGGACTGCAAATGCATCAAGATCACCGCTGCCTGGGCCCGAGTCACGATATCGTTGGAACCGAACATACTACTCTGATTTCCTTGGGTTCCGCGCATGTAATTATGAGCCAGTACATAGTTCACTGCATAAGGAAAATCGAAATTCACACCGTCCATTGATGCGATCAGACCAGCTGCACGATAACGGTTAATTGGCTTATCCCGAAATTCACTTTTGCCCGGACCTGAACTAAACAGCAACAGGTTGCGAGCCTTAGCCACGTTGTAGGCACCTTCCGCCCAGTGTTTCTTTTTCTTGGAAGCGTACGATTCGTCATCAATTTTATAGGTGCGTAGCAACATGATGAGGAACTGCGCTTCACTCACAGAATCTTCTGGCCGGAATTTACCGTTTGCGTCCGCTCCAACGATACCTGAACGAAGGGCCCACTCAATTGCTGATTGGTCGGCACGTCCTGCGATATCTTTAATCTTCGCCGGATCAGTTGATGGATAACTCTTGCTCTTGAGGCGTTCGAATACCCGTACCGGTACCGTTCCCTGCACCTCACCGGAGCTGAGCGTTATTTTATAACTGCCAGGCTTAATTCCTTCAAGAATACCATCCGGCGAGACTTTCAGACCCGTAGGGGAACTGCTAGAGTATGTAATCGCCGTTTTTGGCGTTGCGAATGTCCCATCGTCGTAAGAGGCCGTGATCTGCATCGGCAACTTACTTCCTGAATTCAACACCAATTCGTCGTACTGCGCAGATAAACCCTTCATCGTGTTCCCTTTTCCCGTCGTAAACGACCAGGTTTTGCTTCGTCGCTGCGACTCCTTATACAGCGTATAATCAAACTTCACTGTATAGACGCTGTACCCGTCCAGCACATCCTTGGGATACAAGAACACCGTATTACCATGCAGTTCGCTGTAATATGGAACATCCTTTCCTTGCGCATCCAAGATGCTGGCCTCGAACGAATCGATGGCAAAGCCAGCTGAAGCAGAGATGATGCCCCCCGAGTGTTCAACACCGAAGGCAACAAGAGGATTCGGATTCTCAAATCCGTAGAAACCAACGTCCGCTCCTTTCATTCCGTTGTACGGATATACTCTGGCTTCCGTACTATCCCTCTGTAACTTCATAGAGGCTGGATTCATGACAGCAGTACCATTCTGTAATCCAATGCCGACCGATGTGTACTCCTCATCCAATATAATCTGGCGATGATACGCGGTGCTTAGCCAGCCATCAATCGCTTGACGTGTTGTTGCCATATTAAAAGCCATGACTTCAGCAACCATTGTATTTGGCCATCCAGCTGCCTTCCCCCGGTCTCCTGCTCTCACTCCGGTAAATCCTGGTGTGCCAGGCCCCTCCTCATGAGCCGTCCTTCCTTTGAACTGAGTGGTATTGTAATACGCTGCGTGTGCTTGAGACGCCTGAGACAATCTTGCGTCAAGCTCCAAAGGGCCTACGCCTACCTTCGCCCGAATCTCGTTCAGATACGCCAATCCGTCGAGTTGATCCTGCGTAAAGCCTCCTTGTGAGACCATCGTAGTTGTGGCCGCCGATGCGCGTTCTGCTGGATAAGCCGGTACGAACGTCAGGGCCATGACCGCGGAGAGCAGACAGGTTGCCAACCTACGGCCCAATCTCTGGTTTATTACTTGATTAGAACTGTTATTCTTGCTGTGTTTGCTTGATTTCATTATGTTATTCCCCTCATCTTCATCTTTTTTCCCATTGCACTTAACGATGCGTTCTTACCCGGATTCTCAGCCTTAGCTAAAAAGCTTAGGACAGGTTGGAGTCCGATTCTTCCCATCCTATTATTTAATTCCACTGATTCCTCACTTATCGTGATTATGTATAGCATTTTTGTTATGTACTCTTGTTTCTAAATAGATGAGTCACCATTTTCACTTTAAACGCAATAAATCTTCCAAACCTCCTTCCTCCTATTCTCTTTGAAAATAAAATCTCATTTACTCATTGCTTTCTTTACATACTTCTCTGCCCTGTAATCCTTACGAACCTCATGCAGGTCAGTTGAATTTGCCTCTGACCAAGATTCAAGTATCCTTCTGGGTTCCGCTTCGATTATTTTACGAGCTGCAAGTATATCACCTGCTCTGAAAGCATCGATAATGCCAACTAAGTCTGTTCGATCAATCAATTTCACATAATTGATACCAGCGAGCGTCTCACATGAATCTGTAAATCTGGTAGTTGCAATGACCACCGCTTTTTTAGCCTTGTAGTATCTCATACAAGAGAAGACTTCTTGAACAGCACTGATCCCTACCGGATTTTCTATCGCGTATCTTTTAGCTTGAATAACATTTCTAACTCCATCCGAATCAGTAAATACGACGTCAGCTCCAAAGTAACGACTCCCCATAGTCTTGTAGACTCCAGAATAACCTAGCTCAATTAATAATCTATATAAGTACATTTCGAAACCGGACCCGTCTTCCATCCTATCAATATCATCTATTGTAATATCTCGTAGATCGTAATGCTCTGTGTCCAATTTAATCGGAGGATTCAGTTTTCTCCACAAGATGAGTATCGCTAAAGACAACACAATAATTGCAACTATAATCAACAAAAAAACGATATAGTTCATTAGGTCTACTCCCCTTCTAATTTCTAGTACAACAATACCATATTTTTCAATATTATAGATAGATTTTTATGGTAAACACCTTCTGACATTAAACAAATTTAATTTTATGGTTGTTAGATATTCACATTTTTTACCTATACATAAGAGAGAATGTAAATTTAGTTACAAATCCAAATAAGCGACACCTTTTAAGGTATCGCCTTTCCATTTTCCAAAATTAATTTACACGCCTTATCAGATCTTCGTTGTTATTACGTACATTTCCTATATCCAACAATGTAGACATTTGTAGAAGACCAGTTTATCACCTTCTTCCAATCCGGGGATTGTCTACTGCTATATATGCTGTCTCCATCCTTGCCCTCAAGTTCCTCCGGCTCGTCTGACATCAACTACGCTTGCGCCGAGACTGCCATGTCTCAATGGGTTCGTGGTCATGCTCTTCGATCAGTTCCATCGCTTCGTCCAGCCTTCGCGACTTAAACAGGGCAATCAGCTCGATCAAATCCTCTCGATCCAGCAATTTCACCTCATTCACCGCAGCCAGCGTGCGGCAAGCCTCCGTGTATCGGGCAGAAGTCAGTACAATGGATCGATCCGCCTCGTAATAACGAATGGAGGTATAAATCTCTTGCACCGCGCTAAGACCAACAGGATGATTGGCACCGTAACGTTTGGCCTGTACCACCGTGCGTCTGCCCAGCCTGTCCACAAACACGAGGTCTGCACCGAAATCCCGGCTGCTCGTCGTTTTGTGAACCTCCTCATAACCGAGGCGCTCGAACAAATTGTAGAGATATAACTCAAACTCTGATCCATCCTCCATTTTATCGATATCCTTGATCGTGATTTTCTGGGGATTCGCCTCACTTCGTATTCGTTGCCCACGATAAATGATCCGCCGAGTCATCCAGGTTAGCAACAACAACAGGACAATGCCCGTGATAACCCATAAGGTGATGTTTTCACTCCAATTCATTTCATTACTCCTCGTCGTCGTTACTTCGTATTTCTCTTGTCACAGCCCTAAATATATCAAACTTCAATGATCATCTAAAGAAGATGAATTCCCTGTAACTGTTTGACCTCTTTTAACATCGCGTTATCACATTCATGGTGAAAAAAGGTTACAGCGTGTTCGGTTGAATTCCACTAGAAATCAATGGTAGAATTCTACAATCGGTGTTATTTTGACCGCATACGAAAGGTGGTTTATCCCTTGCATACTACTTATACGAATCGTAAACGCAAGTCTACAACCTGGGCTGTTCTTTTGCTCAGTGGAATGCTTCTCTTGAACATGAATACAACTGCAGGATACGCGGCAGCGTCCACGGAATCCTTGCCTAAACCGTCATGGACTTCCTCCTCTCTCATGTTAAATGAGGCTAATACGGAGAAAGACGTCATGATCAAGAACATTTACGCTGTACCTTCCAAAAATTTGGTATATGTACACACTTCTCAGCCCGTAACCAAAACAAGCAGCAAAACAACGCTGGACTGGCAGCTCGATTCACTTCAAGCACTGGATGCCAAAACAGGACAGCTCAAGTGGAGCACTATTTTCCATGAGAAAAGCGGCCCTTATACAACTTACTCCAACTCGGTATATGCAAGCAACGGTACAGCTTACGTGTATATGGAGTATTCGGATAAAAGCAAGAAATTATATTCGTTTAATACATCCGGCAAGACCAACTGGGTTAAAAACGTAAATTCGTCAGCAACGATCTCACTCATGGATAACGATAATCTACTGGTCGCTGCAAGCCAAGGGGTACAAGCCAATGGCTCTGTGCGTTCTACCCTCTCTCTTTATGACAAAAAAGGGAAGCTGTTGAACGAAAAAACAATTGCAGGCACTGTGCTCAAAGCAGCTCAGGGAAGAATTGTCGTCGATGCGAGCAAACAGGTCAAGTCGGGTAACTTCTGGCAACCGGCTGCCAATCCCAAAATTGAAATCTACGACACCTCGTTAAACCGGCTGTCCTTCTATCAATTCCCGGCTGATGCCAATACACAAGGGGATGGCGGCGGTGAAGCGCTGGCCATTCTGGATGATGGTTCTGTTCTGATGCGTGCCAACTTCGAAACCACCGGCAATCGCTTGATGGGATTTGGTTCGGATGGCAAGCTTGCATGGGGGCGTGCAATCGCTGGAGATGCATATATTCAAACAGCGGGTAATGGGTACACCTTGCTCACTGGCTCAAAGCTTGAGCTATACACGATGAAAGGCAAAGTGACGGAGCGTATGTTCAAGGATGCTCAGCCTGTGCTCATGCATGTTGACCGAACACAAGACGGGCAATACCAGCTTGATTTTGCTAAAACAGGATATATTCTGGATCCACAGACATTGGAAGATGTGCATGTGTACACCGTTAGTACTGCTGTTCCTTCATTAGAAAGTATCTCCACTTATATGAATGATGTGATCTATTCAATGAAGGGCGAAGTCCTCTCCAAATATACGCTTAAGTCGTCGTCAGCTAAATAATTACTGTAACCCTTACCTGACATGGCTTTAGTCAAAAAAAGCCGGAACAGCTCCTCGCGGTGCTTTCCGGCTTCTTTTATTTCCAGTTCTCGTTAATGAATTCGTCCCTTCCGGACAGCGCGCGGTCTTCCTTGTAATGTTTTTCGTTTTTCTTGTGATAGTCCTGATGATAGTCCTCTGCAGGGTAAAAGATTACAGCATCCCGAATCTCGGTCACGATGGGCTGATTGAATCGTCCGCTGGCCGCAAGTTCCTGTTTGGATTGCTCGGCAAGCTGCCGCTGGCGTTCATTGTGTACAAAGATGGCGGTACGATACTGCGATCCTCGATCCTGGAACTGTCCTCCGTCATCCGTGGGATCAATCTGAGGCCAGTATAATTCTAATAAGCGCTCGTAAGGGAATACATCGGGATCAAATGTAATCTCCACGACTTCCACGTGCCCTGTCTCCCCTGTCTTCACCTGCTCATAGGTCGGATTTTCGACATGACCACCTGTATAACCTGATACGATACCGTGGATGCCTGGTTGTTCCTCAAACGGGGTAACCATACACCAGAAACATCCGCCAGCAAACGTTGCTTTTTCCATTCCATTCAACTCCTCAGATTCAAAACAATAACTTGAACGCATTAACTCAGACATGCATTCATTCCTACATTGTAAAACAACAAGAGGTTGATGGAAAGCCACCGCAATGGCTCTTCATCAACCTCTTCATTCAGCTTCGCTTGGAAGCATTCATATCCATATGGTTCATCATACAGCTTTCAGCTACACCATAACTTCTTAACCAGGAACATCGCTCGCTCTAGTTTACCCGCGGCTGCGTCCCATCGAACGGAAGATCAAGCTGACAATCGCTACAAGCACAATCGCACCAATCAATGCCGGTACAATGTGGAATCCGCCCATCTCAGGACCCATGTCTCCAAGAATGACTCCGCCTAACCATCCACCGATAAAACCAGCAACGATATTACCGATAATACCACCTGGGATGTCACGACCAACAATCAGACCTGCCAGCCAACCAATGATACCACCGATAATTAATGACCATAACCAACCCATATCATTCACCTCTATTTTAAAGTTTTTGTTGCGTCTGACTACTATTAACCGCTCCGAAGACATTTAAACAACTGGCATAAAAATTGTTGCATATTACCATTGTCCAGAATGCTTCCTTCTCTGCTAACAGGCGCTCCCTAAGGGTGACAACAGGCCGTGTTCCGTTTCCGGCATCTCATCAGCACATGGCTGCGATATGTACCTCCCGAAAGTCATTGTATGTTACCAGAGACAAGGTTAGTATACCCAGTGAAGGTGAATTTATATTTATGGCTCAGAACCATTAATGCTTTGAACTTTACAGTTCATCAGAATGTTATCCTGTCAGCGTATTAGATCAAAAAATCAGAATACATCAACCAGATCAAAAAAATCCAGCCCGACCTTTGCCCGGTTGTGCAAGCCAGTTATGTTTGTGACTTTTGTCCAGTTCTCCCCGCATGGACTGAATGACCTGAACAATATCGGTTTGCCCGTTTTGATGCCATTCCAGCGCAGCACTGACATACAATTCGCCGAGTTGTGCAAGCGAGAACGTATCGGTCAAACGGGCCGCTTCGATCGTTCCTTCTTCACCTGCAAACACGCTAAATCCGCGTTGCCGCAAATATTGCAGGCGCAAAGCTTCATCAGGCAGCGGAATCTCATAGGCCCGGTCGAATCGTCCGGCTCGGTTCATGAGACCTGGATCGATTTTTTCCGGATAATTTGTCGTGCCGATCAAAAAGATCCCTTCTTTGGACGTCGCACCATCCAGCGTATTCAGGAAAAAGGAACGAACTTCATCCGGCATTGAGTCGATATCTTCAATGATCAGCACCATCGGTGCCAGTCGTTTGGCTGCATCAAACACTTCACGCACAGACTCGCTATTCGTATATTCGGTAATTTGCCAGTACGCAGCTGGGCCAGGAATACTGCCCGCTATCGATTTTACCAGCGTTGTTTTTCCGTTCCCTGGATGCCCATAGAGCAGAATACCGCGTTTGTAGGGGATATCATAGTCCCGGTAAAAGGAACGATCCGCTTCAAAGAACTGATCGAGCGAGCGGAAAATATCCTGTTTGATCTGTGCGGAGAGAACCACATCTTCTCGGCTCACCGAACGAGTTATGGACTCTACATGACGGTCACTGCCATTGCGGGCATCCGTGTAAACCGTTACTTTTTTCATATTTTGCTGACGTTCGCGTTCCCTTACACTTCCCAGGAAATGCTTCATCTCTTCATCCCCTACAGCGAACACAAAATCTTCACTGTAGATCCCGTTCTCCCGGAAAAAAGGCACCCGTACCAAAGCTACGCCCCATTTGGGATAGGCAAATACATTGTTGCGGATGGAATAGTGTACACCGTATGTTGGCACATCTCCATCATCATCGTAATGTAGCGTTTGGAGCTCCAGATCCTCAAAGATACGAGCAACAAGTTCGACCTCGTCACTTCCATTCTGCAAGTCTTCCCTTAGCAGTTCCCAATATTCGTTGTTCGGATCAGAACTTGAATACAACTTGTATTCAACGCCGTAACGCTTCAGAAGCGCCTCACCAATTCCGCGAATCAGTCTCGAATAGACCGCGTACCCTTCAACGCGGATACGTGTATCATGCTGTTCGTCGTAGGAGTAGATGGCTTTTGTTTCGTTCATTGGATTCGTCTGTTTCTCGTTATCGTTCATCATTTCGCTCCCTTTACCGCGGCAAGCGGTTTACATTTGGCTACCACTTGAGCCAGTCCGGCGCCGGTAACACTATCTATAATTTCATCAACGTTTTTATACGCCTGAGGTGATTCATCAATAATGGATTCCAAGGATCGCTGGTTTACAACGATTTCGTCCGCCGTTCCTACACCAAGAGCTGTTGCAAAATCTTCAACCGTCACCAAACGTTTCGTTGCAGTACGTGACCGTACACGGCCCGCACCATGACATATCGAATAATAGTTGTCTGCTCCTTCTGGCTGACCGACCATGATATATGAGGCCGTCCCCATCGAGCCAGGAATCAGAGCCGGATGGCCTGTAGCCATGTAAGGTTTTGGATTATCCTGGTGGCCTGCAGGCAATGCCCGCGTTGCCCCTTTCCGGTGTACAAATACCGAACCACGCTCTGCATGGGATTCCTCCCAAGCATAGTTATGCATCAGGTCATACAGCGTACGAAATTCACATTTTGACCCAAATACATCCCGGAATGCTTCCCGGATTGCATAAGCGATGAGGTGGCGATTCACTACGGCATAATTCAAAGCGGAATACATCATGTTGACGTAATGCCGACCTTCCGCATGCTCCAGCGGGGCAAATACCAATCTGGGATCGGAAGTTCCAAGGCCGAGCCGCTGCATGACTTTGGCAATCGCTGCTGAACTTGTCTGACTGACATATCCGCCCCAAGCGCGGGAACCAGAGTGAATCATAACAGCAATCTGTCCATCATAAAGCCCCCAAGCCTCAGCCACTTCGCGATTTTCCTCAGCAATCTCAATCGCCTGAATCTCGGCAAAATGATTCCCTCCACCCAGCGTACCAAGTTGACGATGCGAACGATGCCAAGTCATATCTGGAACAAGATTCAGCACATTCTCGTCATACGTAAATTTACTGCTCTCCACATGCGTCAGTGAGGTCGATTTTTTCGGTGTATAGCTGTCTGGAATATATTTTTTCGGCAGTCCGTGTAGTCCCTTTTTCACAATGTGCTCTAACCTTATATCGGAGAAATGGCCTCGCTGGCTGGCTTCCATTGGCAAGACCTTTTCGATCGCTTTAACCAATTTTCGGCGCAGCTTTACCTCTTTCAGATCATCTTTATGCAGATTGGTCAGATGCACTCGCATGCCACAGCCGATATCACTGCCCACGATGGAAGGTGATACATATCCACTCTGTGCCTCCCAGACTGCCGTCGTTCCAATACATGTTCCTACACCGACATGCACGTCCGGGGTATAACCCATATAAGAAATGTCTGGAATTTGCAAATTATTGTTAGCCATCTCAAATACTTTGTAGTCGAGAGAAGAGAATAATCGCTGTGCCGCATATACGGTGAGCTCTCCCGCTGGTAATTTCACTTGATGGCGATAACTCTCGGTCATGTTACTAAAATTTCCAAAATTGTTCATTTCGTTATTCATAAATAAGTGTAATCCTTCCTGTTCCGTTCAGCAAATGTAGTTTGCTGCGTGTTGTTTTATAAAAAATACATAAAAAAGCCATGGACTGATCGTCCATGGCTTCTACTACATGACAATAACGGATAACAGCACAAATGGATTTGCGCCTGTCATCCATCGCTGGATACCGCGAAGAACACACATTGCCTATAGCACTACACACTGTACTCTATAAACAATATGCCCGTTCTTTTATGTCGACCGTATGAGGCCAAAAAGACGATGAGCTGGATATACAATTGTGTTCATGCTTCTGCGTCCTTGATTCAATTCATAACCTAACGTCATGTCTTTCGGCCTCCCTTCATTATTGATATGTATATATTAATGGCACATCTTTTCAAATGTCAACCCTTTTCTTGGGAATAAATTCACTCTTATGTTCTAGCAAATGATAAAAAACAGGGGGTTGTCCGGGGACAGCCTCCTGTTTTTTATCATTTTATTAGGTTATTCACCGCTGCTTCTGTCATATCGTCAGACAAACGACACTCTCATGACCTTAGAGTTTAGCCTGCTCTTGCAATTCTTCCACAGGATTCTCATCTTCCTTCTCAGGCACTTTGGATGAAAGGAACCATCCACATACCGCAATCGTGATCAACACAACATAAAAACCGATTTTCCATATTTTATTTTCCGGGAAATGCTCATCCAGTACACCCAAGGAAGGGTGAGCCAGTGTAATTACGGACAGTTTAACCCCTACCCAACCTACAATTACAAAAGCAGCAACTTCAAGACCCGGACGGGAATGAAGCAATTTCACGAAAAACGATGCTGCAAAACGCATGATAACAAGCCCGATAAAACCGCCGAGGAAGATGACAATGAACTGTCCACCATCCAAGCCGCCAATTGGCGGCAAGCCGCTTGGTGGCAATGCAACCGCCAAAGCAACAGCCGCTAGGATAGAATCTACTGCAAAAGCAATATCTGCGACTTCAACCTTAAATACGGTCATCCAGAATCCGGATTGTTTCTTTGGTTTTTTTGGTGCATCGTCGGCTGCTTCGTCTGTTTTATTTCGACCACTCAATATCTTTTTAACGATATGATTTATCGAAATGTACAGGAGGTACAATGCCCCGATCGCTTGAACCTGCCACACATCCACGAGGAATGAGATGAGGAATAACGACCCGAGACGGAAAACAAAAGCCCCCATCAAACCATAAAACAATGCTTTTTTACGCTTTTCCTCAGGTAAATGTTTTACCATAATTGCGAGTACCAGGGCATTGTCTGCTGCCAGTAACCCTTCAAGGACAACAAGGACTAAAAGTACCCACCCGTATTCTAATAACAGTGCTGCATCCAACATTGACTCCTCCTTAATATGCTTATGATGTACAAAAAAAAGGATCTTTACCATTGCTGGTAAAGATCCTTTTATAACCACAAAAAGAGACATTTACCGAGCATAAAAACTTGGTAAAGGTCTCGCTAACAACAAATTGCTGCCAATAAAGCCGGGGATGTAATCCCGAATTGACGACTTTACTGTAAAAGCTACTCCCCTTTAACAGGAATATGTAGTTTTAGTTGAAACCGGTGAATAACCTGTTTACATCATATTTCATAACATAAAATAAAGTCAAGCTTTATTTTCAATGTTAAGGGACAATTTTCGAAAAACAAAAAAATCATAAATCATATTGCCCAGTGGTATGAACGAAATGAAGAATAGCGCAATGGGACGGCGCAAACGCCATTTCTGAGTCGTATATAAAGATACCATGAACAAGAGATGCATCAGAAACAGAAAACCATACAAGTTCCCGAACCAAGTCACCGCTTGAGGCATAACTCCTGCATCCCGAAGGGGAAACGCAACGAACAATAGCAAAACATATGAAATCCCCTGTAACCATAACATTAGCCGGAAACGACCCAGCATTGAACGTAACATCATCTTCCTCCTGCTTCTATGCAATACACGCTAGTTGAACCCTGTACAGTATATCACAAAAGCTGTATCAATTTGCATCCAGCCAGGCTGTATTATATTCCCTGTCTTTGTGATCATCCAATATACGTCTCACAGGAGCCAAATATCCATCTCTCACATACAATGCATGAAATGTGTCATCAACAATGTCGGACAAGGAGGATTGGATTCATGAAAATCGTTCTGGTTGCACCAGAGAAGTTACCTCTGCCAGGGAATGGTTCCGTGGAAATCTGTATATTAGGGATCGCACATGAACTTGCCCGCCGTCATCAGGTAATTGTTATAAGCCGTCAAATAAAAGGTTTGCCGTCGCTTCAGCAGATCGGGCAGATAACGATTCAGCGAATCGCTGCACCCAGTGTTGTAGATTATACCCGGTCAGTTATTCGTTTACTCCATACACTCGATGTTGATGTTATTCAAGTGGATAACAGACCTTACAGCATGGCTGCCATTAAACAAGCCTTTCCGCAAACACCTGTTGTCCTCTATCTCCACTCACTTACCTTCGCTGAGCCCGGACCTAGGAAACTGTCTATGCTGAAAAAAGCGGATTGTATTGCCGTGAATAGCCAATCATTGAAGCGTAGAATCAGCCGCCGTTTCCCTGCCGTAACGAAACGATTGAATGTCGTTCCACTAGGTACAGATCTTGATCGCTTCCGCCCCGTTGCGAGCAATGAAGAGCGGCTTCACTTGCGTGAAAAGTTTGGAATCACTGAACGTTTCACAGTCCTGTATGCAGGCAGAGCCATCCCTGGAAAAGGGGTCGATATTCTTATTCGTGCTATTGCTCTAACACAAAAGCAAGTACCTATCCAGCTGGTCGTTGCAGGCAAGGGTCCTCCAAAATATGTGCGTTCATTACGTAAACTGACACAAAAATATAACGTACAGGCTGCCTTTTTGGGGCAGATAAATCATGAACAGATTGACCAGCTCTATCGAAGTGTGGACTGCCTGGTCTGTCCTTCACAGAAACACGAGGCCTTTGGCCTGGTGAATGTAGAAGCTATGGCCTCCGGCATTCCTGTCATCGCTTCGGATAATGGGGGTATCCGGGAGATTATCCATTCGGGAATGAACGGATACTTGATATCAGAGTATAAGCAACCTAAGCAGTTTGCTTCATCCTTACATCATCTGGCTACCCGACCTGATCTTGTACAATCCATGGGAAAAAGCGGCCGCGAAACAGCAATTTCTCATTTTAATTGGTCAAGAACCGCTCTCTATTTGGAGGCAGCTTACACAAGGCTCATCCGTTCATGAGCCTTTTTCTTGATCAAGCTTTCTCACGGAACTGCCATTCCTTAATAAAAGTGTCCATCTGAGATACAGGTACATACATGATTTCGATCAGTTCAATAATGACCATATCCTTCATCATAAATCTCACTTTTGCACAAGTTTGTTGGTAGAAGGCATCGTAGAATCCCGCCCCAGTCCAGCATCCATGAGGTACTGTGGCAGCATGGTTTACGATATAACCCACTTCCCCTATTGGGGGGATAACCACTTTAATGGCTTGATGATCCAAGCGATTATCCGGGTCCTTTACAAGATACAGTGTATCCCCCAGATGCAGAGCCTCTGCTCCATGATAGTTTTCCATGCCCATCAAAGCGGCAAAAATTTTGTTACTCATACGATTGCTCCTTTTTACAGATATTCCTTGGCGTACGGCTATAAAGCCTCTTCATCTTTATAGTGCTCCAACCATTCCAAAAGTTGTTTGCGAATCTCTCTCCGGTACTCGCGAGGTTCAAGTACTTCAGCCTCAGCACCGAACTGATATAACCATTGCAAAAATTCACGACTGCTATTCAGTGTTACTTCAAATAACAAACCACCATCCATAAGATCTGTCATTCGCGGACGAACAAACATCTCTTCTTCTTTTATGTAAGGGGCCACCTTTTCGGAGAATCTTACCTTAAAATGAATATGCTCGTCCCCTCGGTCAACAGACCAAGTATTCTTCATATACTGAGTTATATTGAAGTCGCCCATATCAAATGGAGCATTGGTTCGTATCACATCCAGGAAGCGGCTAATGCGAAACAATCGAACTTTTTGCTGTAGATGACAGTACCCAATCAGATAAAAACGCTGATCACGCGGTACGAGATAATAAGGGTCTATTTGCCTAACCGTAATCTCGTTATTGGTGAGCGTATGATATTGCGCTTGAATCGTCCGTCCATCCAAAATCGCTTCGATAATGGGGATTAACAAGTTTGGATCCTTTCCCTCTTCACGGTAAGCAGGTATCCCCATCCGAATAATTCCTGCAATATTTTCCACAATTTCACTGTTCCTTGTTTTTAGTTTAGTATGTGCCGATATTACCTTATCATATGCTGAGTCAAATTCAGCAGGTAATTTTGTAGTATCGACTAAGGCCGGAAGCATACAGAAAAGCATAGCTTCCTGTTTGGTAAAATCCAAAGGATACATGGCAAACTCACCGATAAATCGATAACCCTTTCCATATCCTTCGTTCATTATGGGAGCAACCCTGTCCAAAATCCGGAGATCGCGGTAGATTGTGCGCACCGTTGTACCACATTTCAGCGCCAATTCCTTTGCAGAGATTCCGGGATTAGCTTGTATAGCCTGAAGTATACGCAGCAGACGAATTAATTTCTCTGTCATGTAGTTTCTCCCCTTCGATATTTTATCGGCAAGGAAAACTAGTTCCTTTAGTTCATATCTAAATCTTTAGTCCCAATTGATTTTTCGCAATTTCACCTTTTATTTATAGTCCAATTGCACTTTTCCCCTCTCTAAATATACATTCTCTTACTTGCTTGCGTAAATTAATAACCCAAAATCTAATTTTCCTAAGCCTGAAAGCCTATACAAATATCTAAAAAAAATACAAAAAAAGCCCTGATCTCCAAACGAGACAAGGCTTCAAAAAGTTCTATTTGTCATATTTTTATTAGTTTATTTCTTTTAACTTGTTCAGCACGTGAACCATGCAATCACATAACACTGGAATATCATGCATTTGTTCCTCATCCAAATGCCTTCCGAAATATATATTGGCAGAAACGTTAAATGATACCGGAGCTTCTCCAAAAAGATAGTGGATATGCTGAACTATCCGCTGATCGGGCCAATTTTCCTGCATGATCGACTGGACGTCGTGACAACGTGGCTCCAGTTCTTTGGTTACCCACGCAAAGCGAAGCTCTAGTTCACAGCCGGGATGGCTGCCTGGGGTCTCCAGAATCTCTGCGGCTATGGCCTGCAGCGAACTTTTCAATACCACTTCAGCAGTCACAGCAGTATGATCTCTCAGGCAGAACTGCAAGGTGAATTCCCGGGACATGCTTGCCATTTCTAATTGATCCCTGCGATAGGTAATGTGAATGCTCTCATCCAGATTGTCCAGGTCATAGAGGTAATTCTCGAAAGCTACTTTTAAATTATCATATATAGTGGGGTCAAACATAGGGCAAACCTGCTTTCTTTTCGATTTCATCTATCTTCACGTTGTACCACAAACGCGACCCTTAAATCCAATAGTTCAGTTATTTCCAATCATCGACTTGCCATGATGAGCTAGCCGAATGTTTTTCTTTGAATAAAATCTTCATACGAAAAAGCCCAGTCCACAAGAAGTGAACTGAGCTTGGACATCAATCATTTAAGAGGAATTTTTTAAATTCCAGCGTTTGCTTATTCTTCTGCAGATTGACCTTCTTCTGCTTCTGGTGCCGCTTCATCAGCAGAAGCGGTTGGTTCTTCCTCAACAGCTTGCGGTGGCATAACCGAAGCAACGATAGAATCTGGTGAGGTCACGAGCGTCAAACCTTTATCCAGTTTAATATCGCCTGCTGTCAAGCGGTCGCCAATTTCCAGACCACTGACGTCAACTTCGATCGAAGTCGGCAGATCTGCTGGCAAACCTTCGACCTCCAGTTGCGTTTCTTGTGTCTGGAATACACCGCCTGCTTTGGAACCAGCGGCAGTACCTTGGAAGTCAATCGATACGCTAACGCTAATCGGTTTGTTTTTCGAAATTTGCAAAAAGTCAACATGCAACAGACGTCCATTACGTTCCTGTTGATCCTTGATCAGTACTGGAACGGTTTTTCCGCCCTCCACATTAAGGTTAAACATCTCTGAGCGGCCTGTACGAGCCACTTTCAGCATTTCTTTTTCATCCACATGTATGGCGGCACCTTCTTGTCCCGGTCCGTATACTACGGCAGGAACTCGTCCACCTTGTCTTAACAGGCGCAGTGCTGCACCTTTCTTTTCAGTTCTTGGCGTTGCTGTAAGTTGAGCCATTTTTCCGTTGGATTTCATGGTTGAACATCCTCCTTCAAGGGATCCCTACTTTGGTTTTGTTGGCAAGCTCTGCAGCTTCTCTCATAGACCGAAACGGTCTTTTTTCTGAGGCCATATGTTGGGCCATATCTATATTTACCCCAATGATCCAGTATCTAAAACATAAAGCTGGAGATTTTTATCCTTTTTTTGTAATTATATATACTTTGGGGCATAAGAAAACAGCCGGAATTGCTTCCGACTGTAAGATTAGTGATACTTGGAGTGATGAAATGAATTTCCTGTTCAAAACGTACAGAACAGCAAACATCATGCGCTATTCAGACCATCCTTTTCAGGATTTTCTCGCACAATCTGCATTTCGTCTGATCCACTTTGCACCATAATCTGCACATCACCATCCTCAGGTATGATATCCACATAGCGATCTCCGCAAGTGTCCTTGGCCTCCCACTCATTCAGCCTGATGACAAAACCCACATGATGCAGACCAGGAGCTACGCGGAACCGAGCTTCTGCAACATGGCCTGCCCGCTCCAAGCGGATGGCTCCGTCCTCCATACCCGTTCCCCATACCCAAACATCCCAGCCATCATAACAGCCATCAGCTCGCTCGTAACAGATGGTCACGGTTCGTGACAGATATCTGTGAACCGTAACCGCATATGCCGCCCGTATGGTTCCTACTTCTGCGATGATCATTGATTTCCCTGAAGTCAGCGCCCTCACAATTCCCGCTTGGCTTACAGCAGCCACATCCGAATGAGAGGAACTCCAGCGGATATGAGCATCTGTAAGGGGCTGCCCATACTGATCCAGAACCAGCGCACGAAAGCGATTGATTCGAGTTGTATATAGCACAGGTTCACCTATGATTTCGATTCGTTCAGCGTAGCGGATATCGACCTGAACGGTACAAGACGTTGCGATCGAACCGACGCTTGCTGTAATTGACACTACCCCTCGACTCAACGTACGAATAGTGCCATCTTTTTCTATACGAACAGTGTCTGGATCAGAAGAGTTCCATTCTACAGGTACATTTTCCAATACATTGCCGATATGATCCCTCACCGTTGCTCGTAGCAGAGAAGTTTCCTGTGGAGCAAATACCCTGCGCGGAAGAGCGATTTCCAGTGCAGCCGGTTCTGACTGGGTAGTGAGCTCCTTGTCGTACAGAACCATAAGCGACCAACGTTCCACCTGAACCTCGCTCGTGACAGTCTCGACCACGTCAGTTCCAGCGGTATGATGATTCACAACAACCTTCCATTCACCCTCATCTAAATGTATGGTCTGAGGTTCATCCGAGCCGTTATAAATAATCATAATCCGATGCCATGAATCTTCGTTCGCTCCATGTTCGAGCATATACGCAACAACGTTACCATCCCTTCGAATGAAGCGAAGATGTCTCCGAACCTGTTCAGCCTCACTCATACGGAACGCCGGATGGGTGCGCCGCAAGTGAATCAGCCCACGATAATAGTCAAATACAGGTCTGAATCGGGCTTTATTGGCCCATGTGATCGTATTTACCGCATCACCGCTTCGATAACTGTTATGATCTCCAGCCTTGGATCTTAACATCTCATCACCGGCATGAAGAAATGGTATCCCTTGTGAAGTAAGCAGGATGCCAGATGCAAGAAGGGAACGGCGAACCATTTCATTATGCAGTACATCTGCTTCATCGACGTATCGATACGGATCTGAAGCCTTAACCGCCGACTCGGCACTGCCCCCCTCGACAGGCTGACCGTCTTTCCATACAGGAAAGCCCAGATCATGTCGAAGCTGGAGCGAGGTAGCTATTTTATCCCAAAGATTCAGATTATCATGAGCGGTCACATAATTAACGGTTTCGGCAGGGGAAGAGGTGAAGTCATCCAGTGCTCCGGCCACACCTTTGCCTATTTCATATTCCATGCCTCCCGCATCCGTGATGAATCCTCTACTTCTACCGTCACTGTCCCCTTTAATCGCACTGCGAAAATGATCATTGAATACAGCAAACCCTATGCCTCTCTGTGTTCCCTTAAGGGTTTGACGACCCAGCGGCGAGTCGCCTCCCATCCACGGCTCTCCATAAATCAGAAAGGTGGGATCTATCTCTTCTTTTAACTGACGGGTAAGCTCGCTCATCGTGTCCAGATCAATCAGTGCCATCAGATCAAACCGGAATCCGTCAATATGATATTCCTCTGCCCAATAGCGTAAGGAATCCAGGATATATTTTCGTACCATAGGACGTTCTGTTGCCAGTTCATTCCCTACACCTGAACCGTTGCTGAGTGTACCATCTTCATAATAACGATAGAAGTAACCTGGCACGATTCGCTCAAAAGGGCCTTTTTCCACACTGTACGTATGATTGTAGACGACATCAAGCACAACACGGATACCTTGCTGGTGTAGCGACTGAATCATCGATTTAAACTCCCGAATGCGAACAGCAGGATCTCGTGGATCCGTCGAATAGGAACCCTCTGGTACATTATAGTGTTGAGGATCATAGCCCCAGTTATAGGGTACTTTGGCCATTGGATCGGTGTTCGCTGCGGCGAGTTCATTTACCGTCTGGTAATCGGCCACGGGCAACAGATGTACATGGGTAATCCCCAGTTCGACCAAATGATCGATGCCAATTCGGTTGCCTGCCTCATCGGTAAGCCCAGTAGCCGTAAAAGCCATATACTTTCCTTTGTAAGGAAGTTCGACCTGAGGATCGGAAGAGAAATCTCGTACGTGCAGTTCATAGATAATCGCATCAACCGGGTGCACAAAGGCGGGCTTTACATCTTGATCCCATCCGTCTGGATGAGTCAAATTCAGATCAATGATCGCCGTCCGCTGCCCATTGGCTGTAACAGCTCTGGCATAAGGGTCCGCTGCTATTTCTACCCGTTGATCATGATGAACGATGCGATACATATAAAAGTGTCCTGCCCAGTCGCCCGAAAGATTCAGCTCCCAGATCCCGTCAGGGTCACGTGTCATCTCAAATGCCTGGCCATCCTCATGATAGGTTACCTCGCCAAGATCGTTATACTCTCCCTCATTTTCAAAAATTAATATATGGACCAGCTGTGCTGTAGGCGCCCATACTTTGAACGTACTCGCAACACTGGTATAAGTTAAGCCAAGATCGTTGCCTTCATAACAAAAAGAAGTCCATTCCGGCATCGTTCTCACCGCCTTTATATCCTTTAATTTCGTATTGTCCCGATGTTACGAAGTGGGACGCCTTTTGTCAACCCGGGGTTGTCTGTACTCAACATATCGGTTCGTTCGAAACAATTGATGAGCAATCGCTTTCATCTATCATATGTAAACAAGCGGTATGGTTGACAGCTTATGTACCTGTGAAATCAAAAAAAACACCCTCTTTTTGATATCAAGAGAGTGTTCTACTATGTTACTTTTTAACTGAAATATATCGTTATGGCTCCCGCACTGTTGTTACAAAAAAGCAGGCATTTTATTATCGTTGTACAAGCTTGACTCTTTTCAAGAAGACTGCGAAAACAATACGGTCATGGATAACATGTTGACCTGTACTTGATTTATGTTACTCTCTTGATTGTTGCTACTCTCTTGATAGTCTGAGCCATTCTTGATGCTCTTCTTGCTATGTTGAGTGCTCTGATCGTGGATGTTATTGCTGCCCTCCATTTTCTCCGTGAACTCGATAGTGCGAAGCGTATTCACACCAGCCTGTCCATCTTCAACAACCACTCCCCATGTTCCTGAAGGGATAGAGATCCTATGAGATTCTTTGGTCGCATTATAGATCACGATAATCCGATGCCATGAATCGCCCACAGCCGCACCCTGCAGCTCGAATGACAACAACCCTTTTCCTTTTTGTAAAAGTCGAACATGCTGCTCAATCGCTTCGCTTGTACGCAGGCGAAAAGCAGGATGCTCCCGCCGCAAGCGAATCAAACCGCGGTAATAGTCAAATACCGGCTTAAATCGTTGCTTCTGATCCCAATGAATGGCGTTGACCACGTCTCCAGTCTCATGGCTGTTAGCATCTCCGTATTTGCTTCGCAGCAATTCATCTCCTGCCGCAATCAGCGGAACACCTTGTGACGTCAGTACAATACCGTTTGCAAGAAGGCAGCGTCTAACCGTTTCGTTTCCGAGCACATGCGCTGGATCGATCTGAAGATAAGGATTTGCTTGTCGCACAGCCTCTTCTACATTGTTGAATCCCCGGGTACTCCCATCCTCATCATACGTCAGAAAGCCTAGTTTATCTTGTAACCCTTGCGTACGCGCCACCTTATCCCACAGATTAAGATTGTCATGCACGGTTACATAATTAATGGTCTCAGCGGGACCTTGCGTAAAATCATGAATAGACCCTTGCACACCAGTCCATAACTCCGCTTCTTTTCCCTCTTCACCTGTTGCAAAACCTTTGCCATCCCCATCACTGTCTCCTTTAATAACACCACGAAAATTATCGTTAAACACTGCAAAGCCTGCTTCGCGCTGTGTTCCCTTCAAGGTCATCTCATCACCTAAAGGGGATTCCATTGCTCCCCAAGGTTCGCCGTATAACAAGATGGAAGGGGATACCTCAGTATGAAGCTCGGATGCGAGCTGTTTCATCGTCGTAACATCAATCAGCCCCATCAGATCAAAACGAAAACCGTCCACATGATATTCCTCTGCCCAGAACCTCACCGAATCGATGATAAATTTGCGAACCATAGCTCGTTCCGTTGCCACTTCATTGCCTGTGCCTGAACCGTTACTGTACGTTCCATCGGCATGCTGACGATAATAATACCCGGGAACCAGCTTTTCAAATGAACTCTCCGCTGTATCAAACGTGTGGTTGTACACTACATCCATAATGACACCTATCCCTTTACGATGAAGTGCAAGAACCATGGACTTGAATTCACGAATTCGCGTTTCAGGTTCATCTGCGCGTGATGCATACGAGCCCTCCGGAACATTGTAATGCAGCGGATCGTAACCCCAATTATAGTTAGAAGCATCCTTAAGATCATCATCTACATTCGACTCGTCTACCGTAGCAAAATCAAATACAGGCAATAGGTGTACATGCGTAATCCCTAGCTCAACCAAATGATCGATCCCAAGCGTATTGCCTGCTTCATCTCGAAGCCCGGTCTCCGTGAAAGCCAGATACTTTCCTTTGTTCGTAATCCCGGAAGAAGCATGAATGGAGAAATCCCGAACATGTAGCTCATACAGAACAGCATCCGTGGGGTGATTCAATTCGGGACGTTCA
Organism: Paenibacillus amylolyticus; assembly: GCF_003719335.1. Lineage (GTDB taxonomy): Bacteria > Bacillota > Bacilli > Paenibacillales > Paenibacillaceae > Paenibacillus > Paenibacillus amylolyticus_D. Next base: position 131,367 of record NZ_RIAS01000015.1, on the reverse strand, counting down.
TCCTGCTCCCAGCCCTCAGGGTGAGTCTCCCGCATGTCCACAATAACGCCCATTTCTCCGTTCATGGTTACGGCTCGCGCGTAAGGATCAACCGCGATCGTTGAAGTTCCATCGTCAAACGTTGGCTTGAACATATAGCGATAACCTCGTAAATTGCCTTCCACTTTCAAAATCCACACATCCTGTTCACCGGAATGCATTGGCATAATGCTTTGCTTCAACGCGCTCGGGATGTCATCGGGGTTTCCACCTGTGAGGGGTGGGTACAGAAGAAGTTCCATTTGAACCGCAGTTGGAGACCAAACCTTGAAAGAACACAGATTCGGTTGAATGGTAACACCCAGATCTCCCCCTTCATATGCACTCGTAATCAAAGCTATATTTGTTTTCGGAGCGATTTGCTGTTGCTGAACATCGTCAATCATATCAATTCCCCTCTCGGTGAGCGTAGTATGTTAGGCATGTAATACGGAATGTAGAGCGAAGTGTGGAATGAATAACAGGAAAGTGCTCCTTAACCTTTATACCCGTTCATGGGATCAAGCATAATCTGCTTATGCAAAAAAGAAGCAGCCGTGACGCAGACTCACATCACGGCTACTTCGTATATAAAGCTTCCACTTTTATCTCAAACCCGTCTTTTCTTTAATGAGGTACCTGAGCTTGAAAATCATCACGGCTGGATTGATCTGCATGATACCACACCACATCTCCATCTCTCATCGGCCATCTTATCCCCTGTTCATCCACTGGACTCCCGTTAAAACCTTCCAGTTTCCATTGATTCATTAATGGGGCATGCATATATTGCAGATGAGGCGCGAGTGTATTGCCATTTTGTAACGTTTCCAGATTAAAGTTCACTACGATGTATCCATCTTGCAGGGATACAGGAGTCTTGTCATCTAGCAAATTTTCTCGGGCCAGACGCTCCAAATTCGTGCCTTTGGGAACAGCATATACGTCCGCTGGCAGACTATATTCTCCGTACCAGCGCTGTATGGCGGCATTCGCCCGATCTATATCTACCCCGGAAGGAAGGTCTGTTTTGGGACCTATGAGTGTACGAATCTGTGAAGGGAGAATCATCCAATCATACCTGCCTGTCCAAGTTTGACGATGTGACGTCTGGGTCACGAACCGAACCATCGCCTGTTCCAGCGTATACAACTGTCTATCTTCTGGTGTCCATTCATGGGTGTACTCATAACGTGCTGTATCACCGAGTTCCATTCCAGGCACGTTTCGTAGCCTTGCATTCAGCACAACATAACGCTTTTCAACATCCTGTACAGATCCAATACGGATAAGCTGTTGCTGCCCCCGATGGTAGTACAACTCCACTTCCTGCCTTTCGCTTCCGTCTTTAGGGATATAAAAGAAGGTTGGTGTGATTCGGATACCATCCTGTTTGCCAAACATATTCCCTTTAGTCTTCACATCAAACTTAAAGTGATAGCCTGTCTTCACAGCAACATTGCGAAATCCCTGCATAGGGTGGCTGCCTGGGCGGATTGGCAAAACAAACGGAGCCAAGTTGCCCCTTGGATCTCCATCAATTTCGTTTGTTCCTGTCCAGTAGTTAACTCCCGTGGGCTCGGGACTTCCTGGTCGTTGACGAAACACCTTCTCCCAATGATAGTCCGCGACATCTGTGATTCGAAAATCATACAATCGCCCAATGACCTCCACAGCTACCGTATCCGCAGCGACATGATGTGCCAAGTCCGTATTCGCATCGGGTTGTTCTGTGAAATGCATGGGTGCATTCTCTGCAATGTTGCGGAACTCAATCTGATACGTGCCTTCATCAATCCAGACAGGAAGCACAAAGGCAGTATCCATTTGATTAACGGGAATATCTACCCAGGTTTTGGCTGGAATAAAGCTGCTTTTGCGATCCGTGTAAACATCGAACGGGAAACGCACCTGTTTACTGCGAAAATACTTCCCGTAATCGCGATTTCCGTAACCAGGATAACGTACTTCATCTAGATGTTGTCCTGACGTAGGGATACGAACCATAAACGGACGTTCCAGAATTAACGCCGCCCGCACAGGATCTGGTTTCGTTTTCTGATTATGGGGCTGATCATCCGAAACCCAAGCATAGTTGACCACTGGTGTATGTACCGTGACCGGATTGATTCCGGGAATTGAAAACCGCTGATTTTGTCCACCGTTTACGTTCTCAGGCAATAATCCGTAGAATATTTCACCCGTACTCGGCTGATCTGCTCTGTTCATCAGTGTGTTCTGGATGGTTAATCTATTCTGATATAACACATCATCCCCAATCATATGAGGCTGCGGAACCATGCCAGGTCTGGGGGCTTCCTTCTGGGCTGGGCTATTATTCATAATAGTCGCACCATTAAAAACCACTTTGTCATTGTTAACCGTATTCTCCTGAACCACCGCTTCTGCTTCTGCTTGAAAAAGTGAAGTTTCCATCGGCATAGGCGGTTCAGTGGCCCCCCCCTCGACAGTTTGGGTACCCAGATCAATCTCACGACATGGTGAGGGTTTGACATGGCTCTGCACAGCATTATCCGTGATGGATTGTAAGGTTGGAGGTATGTACGAATTCGGTGTCAGTGTAACCATACCTCCGTAACCACCAAGCGCATAGTTAGCCACTTTGGCTTCATTTAATTTGTAGACCTCCAGGTTATCAATCTGCCAGTAACTATATCCCCTTGTTACTCGCATCGATCGATCACCTGGCACATCACGTTCTTTGAGCTCTGGTTGTGTGCCTGGATCCCCCTCACCGCGAGAAGGACGTCCTGGTATTGTCCACGTTTTGTGGTACGTCTTCTTGACTTTAACATCATAGGTCACTGTGCCCGTCATGTTCACCCATCGGTGCTGGAACAAATACCCCTTGGCGAGAACATTTGCATAAAGATCTTCCGACGTTGGGATTCCACGCGTGACATCAAACTTCTCGGCACCACGAATGTCTGCTCTTAGCATCCCTTGAACCGAAGGGTCCATCACTTTAGCTTCAAGTACTGCGCCTCGACTTGGTGGACTGATGCTCACCGGACAGGCATTCGCAGGATCGTTACCTGGATCTTCACCGCCCGTGCCTCCTCCATCTTCGCCATTGGAGCAATCCTTGACCTCAAGCTCTTGTTCAGCCTGCTCATCTATACGCTGGGTGGTATCCAGGAAATGAGCTTTTATGATCGTAGTACCTACAATGCCCTTTGTTGTAATTTTACCATCGGCACCGATTGTCGCCACAGCAGCGTTCGAGCTGCTCCACGTCAATTTGGGATGTACCGTCAATTTATGAATACTTCGATCTGATTTGGTAAGAACCGCTTCCGCCTGCAGTGGTGTTATCGTAGATTTACAGGCATTCGGCAGGTTCACGACCAATCCCGGTTCGGACGTTACGGTAACGGTAGCTGTATCCGAAATAAGATATGTACCATTGTTCCAGATTGCACGTACCGTAACCGTCCCAGGGCTTTCTGCTTTTAACATACCTGTCTTTAGTTCAATGCTCGCCACCGCTTCGTCCGAAGAAAACCATTTAATCTCCGTCTCTCTGCCAGATACATCGACCCCCTCACTCCACGTTGTGGAGCCATAGCCTTTGGTCTTTACTTTGGCTACCATCTGTTTGGTTTGACCAATGGTGAGGTTAGTATCAGGTGTAACGTCAATTTCTTTTTCTTCTTCTAAATCACCTTCCCAAATGATGTCCATAGGGGTGAAGTAGGCAACATTATACTTCGGACATCCAGCAGTTGTTCTACCACCATTATCAAAAGGTTTTTGCTCCGTTGGTACATGATATCCTCCAGTGATTGTCCTGATAGCAACAATAGTTGATGTGAACGGAGGTCTAATATCACCTATACCAGTATATGAATTTTGATCTGCTCTTCCTTGATATTTAACATCATGAATACGTATGTTTTTAACTTTATTAGTATCAATTCTTATAGAATTGTAATCAGGCCAGTCTGTTGGTGGCCAATTACTAAAATCTACACTATCGGGAACCTCTGTAGCTGCAGGAAATGGATTTGAGCAACTTCCTGCATTATTTGCATAGGTTGGTCCTCCTGAATGATCAGCTCTAAATTTCCCACTATTCTCTTGGTACCAATACACTCCCGGATTTCCCACCGTAGGGGTAGCTAGTATGGTTACATACTGAGGGCTCTTCATTTTTTTAGGGCCATACTCACTTACAACAGCGTTTACTATGTTTGACGTCAATATTAACGCTGTGAGTTGTAAGGTCAACACTCCAAATAATATAGCTACACAAGAACATATTACTTTTCTCATTACAACCTACTCACCATCCTACTGAACTACCTTTGAATTCTAAATTCACCTATCTGATCTGTTTTCAGAGAATAAGACCACGATGTGTTTCTCAGAGTTGAAGTAACCCAAATTCTTTTTTTAATACCCTTCTTTAATAATTGTCCCGAGTCCATAGGTATTGTATTAATACCTTGTTTCTTAGCCACATCCAAATTGAGACGATTAAACTGTATTAGTGAATCAGATAACCCCCTATTGAATGTGATCAAATTAGAACTTTCTAAATTAGATTTGAAGGAAATATCTACAAAAGTCCTATACGAACCACTTGCATACTTTTCAGGCATAAAAAGCTTAGCATAAATTCCTTCTGGTTTACTTTGAGTCGCATCCACAACGATAAAACGATGAATTTGTAATACTCCAGACTTGTTACTAAGGCTAATATCAGCTTCTGATAGATCTGAAATCATGACAGAGCCAGATCCATACTTATAATTACTAATCGTCGTTAAATTCGTACCTGTCGTGCCTACTTCCCGCATCTCGTTCAGGTCGCTGTACTTGGAAGCATCTGTTCCCTCCACGTCCATGTAGCGAAGCAGAATAGCGGAAACCTCTGCCCGAGTTGTCGTATCTGCCGGTTTTAACGTACCGTCTTGAAATCCACCGACAATGCCTGTTCCGCGCACTAGGGCGAGGTACGGAATCTGCTCATCACGGATCGTTCCGCGATTTACTTCGGGTGTGGGCAGTAGAGTGTTTTTCGTATCATTAAAAGCATTCTGAAAACTGCTGTCCGACTTACGTAGTCCGTTCGCAATCCACTTCATCATTTCATATCGCGTCAGTTCCGTATTGGGTTTAAAACCGCTGGCATAATCACCAGCGTCAATAAAGCCCTGTCCCACCAACTGGCGGACAGCCATCTCAGACCAGTGTCCTTGAAGATCAGAGAAGGAAGCCTGTTCCTGCCCCCGAGCATTCTCGATTCTGGTCGCGCGAGCTAGTATTGCAGCATATTCCCCGCGAGTGATCTTACCGTTCGGACGGAATGTGCCATCCTGATAGCCGGAAATCAAATTTTTCTCATATGCTTTTGCAATCGTTGCCTGAGCCCAGTGTCCCTTGATATCGCTGAACCGACTCCCTACGCTGTCGTTCACTCCCGCAGCACTAACCACTGTCGTCCACTGCCCATATCCCATTCCAAAAGAAAGACATGTTCCTGCCATCATGGCTGCTGTCAACAGCCCCATCATATAAACAAATCCTTTTTTCTTCTTCCCTTGAACCACTTGCTTCTTTTTCAATCTGTTCACGCTCCTATGTACCTTAGTATGGGGATGCTTCATTTGGTCAAACGGCTAACTTGCTTATCAAACAAAACCAAAAACTAAATTTGGAAATATAATCAATATTCTACCATGTATAACTAGTATTTTGGTATCATTTTCATATTTCCCCATGATTCTAAGGTGATTATCCCTCCTCCCTAAGACCCACTTTTTATCCAACAAAAACAAAAAAGGCCATGAATCCGCAGATTCATAGCCTTATGCTTTAAGGTGTGGTCTCACTTATTAATTATGGAATTTTTACTCTTTTATAGAATAAACCCATTCCTTGCATGAAATCAACCTTTTTTTTATGGCAGTCTCATTTATTTCCCGTTAAGCTCTTTATACGAAGCTTCCAGTTCTGTGATCAGCTGGTCACCGCCTGCTTTTCTCCAGTTGGCAACCTCCTGTTCCCAGCCAGCATCATCGATCTTGCCCATAATGTACTTGGTCTGCGCATCCCAAATCATCTGATCCAGCTCCTGACCACGCTCTGTATAGATCACGGAGGAAAGCGTAAGTGCAGGATTAGCAATTGCATACTGTTCATTTTCACGAGCCATCTTCGCGCCTTTCATACCAATAGGAACATCGACCAGCTCAGGCACATTGTATCCTTCAACACTCAACAGGTTATCACGATACGGTTTGACCTCACGTTGATAAGCATCAAAGTCTTTCAGTTCCGTTTTACCGTCAGCCGTCTTGCTGTAGTGCACATCAAGCAATCCACGAAGTTGCAGCGTGCTGAGTTCCTCGTCCATTAGTTGATCCAGGAAGGTGAGTACCTTCTTGAGCTGCGCTTCATCCGTTACAGATGCTTTCGGGATGACAAGCATACCGTAGTTTCCAGGCTCACCCGCAATGCGAATGCCATCCGGCCCTTGAAACGGCGCTACATCAATGACACCATCCGGTGCGTTAGGTGTGAGCCGTTGCTGGGATGATTTCCCGTTCTGAGCGACACCGTTCAGTTTCATAGCAACGAGACCTGAATCCATTTTTTTGTCCGCATCGGAAGGGTCCAGTGCAGGGAAATCACTATTGATCAGACCTTCATTAAACAATCGCTTAAACAGCTTCATCGTATCCACATATTCAGGAGTCAGGAACTCTGGTGTTAATTTACCAGCATCGTCCACACCCCATTTGTTAACTCCACCAATACTTACAGCAATCCGGGTCAGCGGTGAAGATACACCCTCGTTATACTTTTTAAATAACAGCGCACCATACGTATCTTCCTTGCCATTACCGTCCGGGTCGTCCTTACGGATGGAACGCATGACCTTATACCAATCATCCAGATTTTTCGGGATATCCAGTTTCAGCTTATCAAACCAGTCTTTCCGATAAACGATTGCCGTTCGTCCGATATCCCGGAAATTCGGAACACCGTAGATTTTGCCTTCAATCTTGATGTTATTAAAATGAGCCTCCGATTGGGCGGACAAGTTTTTGTAATCCTTCAGATAAGGCCCGAGTTCCCAAAACAATCCTGTCTTTGCGGCATTAAAAGTTGTAGGTACATAATTGACACGCATAATCGTTGGCATCTCCCCTGATGCCACCATGACATTGACTTTGTCGTCGAACGCCGACTGCGGAATCCACTGCACGTTTACATCGGTATTCGTGTATTCCTCAATCTTCTTCTCGATTGCATTTTCCTTAGCGGGCACATCACCCACCTGCATCAATGAAATGGAAATGGGCATTTTGCCTTCCCCAGCGGCTGGAGCTTTTTCTCCCCCACATCCAGCCAGCAAACCGGCAGACATCGCACCAACAATAACGAAGCTTCCTACGCGAAACATTGGACTCTTTGAACGCTTTGGACTTTTTGGACTCATGAACCATCTCTCCTTTTGGATAAACCTATTGTTCAGCGGACTTGCCCTCATTCCTCAATCATATATAAGTTGGACTAAAGATTTTACACAGAACACTCCGATGACAGAATAACCTGGAGAGTAGCGGTTATCCCCAGATTTTTTTGATTCCCTTTTCCCAAGGGAAAAATCCGGTGATAAGCATATGCTTCCGATGTAGCTTTCTTGCAGAAAGCTTTTAGGCGAACGCTTCGCTTTCCAGGTTTTTTCTGTCCTCTCCGTTAGAGTGTAAATGAATAGTTCAACTTATATAGATGCCTTCAACCTCAGAATGTATGCGCTATCATAATGTTTTGGAGAAAAGAACCGGCATTATGCCAGTTCCATCTCGACCCCTGCCAAAATAAATGGAGCAACTGATTTCGGATCATTGATACGAATCGATTCAGTCACATAGTACTCGTAGGACCCGTCACGATAAGGAGTTCCTCCAAGTCCCGCTCCCCCGTTGCATTGTGTCAGGGAAAGCACACCCTCCTGGTCTGTTTGCAACAGATGCTGCAACAGGCCTTGATATCCTTTTTCCGCAATCGCTTTAAACTTCCCGCTCAAGTACCCTTTGCGCACACCCTTAGCAAGGGCATATACAAACATCGAGGTACCCGAAGCCTCCAGATAATTCCGCTCACGCCCTGGCTGATCGAGCAGATGCGGCCACAACCCTGTTTCCTGATCCTGTACATGGACAAGTGCATTCGCGAGTCGCTCGAAAATACCGATAATCTGTCCACGTTGCTCATGATCAATTGGTAGATAATCCAGCGTATCTACAACCGCCATCACATACCAGCCCACTGCACGGCTCCAGACATGTGGTGAACATCCCGTATCTCCGGAGCTCCAGCGCTGCTCTTTGCTCTCGTCCCAAGCGTGGTAGAGCAAGCCACTGCGTGGATCACGAGTTTGTGCCTCCACCAACAGCAATTGCAGAGCAGCCTTGTCGAACCACTTCTCTTCACCAGTCACGGCTCCATATTGAGTCAGATAAGGTGTCGCCATGTACAATCCATCCAGCCACATTTGGAACGGATAGATTTTCTTGTGCCAGAAACCGCCCCCACTTGTACGCGGTTGCCCTTTCAACTGCGTCATCAGCAGCTCCGAAGCTTTGCGATACTTTTCCTGACCCGTTTTCTCGAGCAGGAAAAATAGTGATTTCCCCTGGTTGATCTGATCCAGATTATATTCCTCAATCGTATAGGACCGAATCGATCCGTCTTCCTGAATGAAATGATCCATAAGTTCCTGAATATAATCGAAATATCTCTGTTCGCCTGTACGGGCATACAGTTCTTCCAGTGCTTTGAGCAGACACCCATTCTCATAATGCCAGATCGAATACAGCTCATGGTTACGATAACTCTCCATAAACTGGTCAGCCATGCGCATCGGTGTATGTTGTAACGTTTCCTTCATGATCAAACCTCCGGTTTCGCTCCTTATTGAGCCTGTTTTTTGTAATCTTCGGCATATTCCTCGCGGATTTTGGTGCCGCCTGCATTAGCCCAATTCTCAATTTCTTTTTCCCAGCCGCTCTGATCGATCTTGCCCATAATATATTTGGTTTGCGCATCGGCGATCATCTGATCCAGATCCGCTCCGCGGTCACCGTATGTCGGCGAATACAACGTCAATGCAGGGTTTGGTACCGCATGTTCTGCCAGTTCCTTTACCAAAGCCGTTCCTTTTTCGCCAAGCTCGTTGTCCTTCAGTTTAGGTACATTATAACCTTCAACATAAGGGAAATTATCACGATAAGGTTTCACTTCACGCTGGAAGGCATCAAAGTCACTCATTTCCACTTCGTTGTCTCCGACTTTGGTGTGATGTTTGCCTTCCAAACCACGCATAAGCAGCGTTGCCATCTCCGGATCCATCAATTTATCCAGGAATGACAGCAAACTTTTCAGTTCCTCTTCCGATTTTACCGTAGCTTTCGGGAAAGCCAGAATGCCCGAGTTTCCTGTCTGTCCAGCTACACGGTCACCATTTGGCCCCAGCAAACCGGCAATATCTACAACGCCGTCCGGATTGTTTTTCGACAGACGTTCCTGCTGGCTTTTACCATTCTGCGCCACACCTACACGCATGCCGACAACGCCGGAATCATACTTTTTCTCCGCTTCCGTTGAATCAAATACAGCGAAGTCCTGGTTTAACAATTTCTCTTCATACAAACGTTTCAGCAAATCCATCACTTGCATATATTCTGGTGTCATGAATTCTGGTGTAAAGCTGCCATCGCTCTCAACCTTCCATTTGTTCGGTGCGCCAAAGCTTACACCAAGGCGAGTCGTAAAAGAATACTGATCTTCGTTATACTTTTTGAACAACATCAATCCAAACGTATTCGACTGTCCATCGCCATCCGGATCGGAAGTGGACAACGTCTTGATCGTTTCATACCACTCTTCCGGTGTTGTTGGTACTTTCAGATTCAACTTGTCGAACCAATCCTTGCGGTAAATGACTGTTGCCCTTGCAATATCAGAGAATACGGGCACGCCGTAAATTTTGCCGTTAACCTTAATGTTGTCAAAGAAACGTCCATTTTGGGCAGAAAGGTTTTTGTACTCATTGAGTAAAGGTCCGACTTCCCAGAACACGTCATTCCGCATCGCATTGGTCACCGTTGGGTTATATTGCACCTTTACGATTTTCGGCATGTCGCTGGAGGCGATCATAACATTAATTTTGTCATTGTACGCAGATGCCGGAATCCACTGGATGTCCAGTTTGGTGTTGGTGTACTCTTCAATTTTTTTCTGTACCTCGTTGCCCTTGCTAGGGACATCACCCACCTGTGCAATAGCGATAGATACATTCTGCACGCCGCCTTCGGCAGCCTGACCTTCCTCTGATCCGCATCCCGCCAGTAAACCGGTCACCAGAGCCAGTGTACTCAGAACAGCTACGGCTTTCTTTTTTGTTGCCTTCATTCATGAAAACCTCCCTTTTTGATATACAGTCACAGCCTTAAAATCTTAAAATCTAACAACCTTATAACGTTCCAGTTCTCCACTCCCAATCATGGACTAATGTTCACAATTCAGTAATACGCTTCACACCACACGCTGCACTAATCAGCCTTTTACCGAACCGAGCATCACTCCCTTGGCAAAATGCTTTTGCAGGAATGGGTAGACCAACATAATCGGAATGGTAGAGAATACGATAACAGCCATGCGAATCGTAAGCGGCTGAATTTCGGTTTCTTCAATGCTCGTATCGCCAATTCGACTCTGTGCCAAAATGACAATCTCACGTAACCAGACTTGTACAGGCCACTTCTCACTGTCGTTGATATAGATGACGGCACTGAAGAAGCTGTTCCAGTGTGCCACGGCATAAAAGAGTGAAAAGGTAGCCATGGCTGGCATCGAGAGTGGCAGCACAATGCGGAATAAAACGCTGACATCGTTACAGCCATCGATTTTGGCCGCATCTTCCAGCTCATCTGGGATGGCTTGGAAGAAGTTTTTGAGTACGATCAGGTTGAACGCACTGATCGCCGTTGGCAACATCAAAGACCAGAGTGTATCGGTAAGATGCAGGGATTTAACGACGAAATACGTTGGAATCATACCGCCACTGAACAGCATCGTGAACAGTACACCCAGCAGGATCGGCTGGCGTCCACGCAAATACTTTCTGGATAGCGGGTAAGCCATAAGCGATGTAAACAGCAAGTTGATTAGCGTACCCACAACGGTAATATAGATCGATACACCGAGACTTCGAATCAATGTATCTGTAGAAAAAATGTAACGGTAGGCTGCCAAGGAGAACTCTTTGGGAAAAAGAATAAATCCGCCTTTAGCCACTTCATGCGGGCTGGTAAACGACACAGCCAAAATATAAATGAACGGGATTACGGTTACGATACCAATCAAAAGCAGCAAGCCATGATTCACAAAATCAAAGATCCGGTTGCCCCATGTTTTGTCCTGTTGCATCTAATGTTCACTCCTGTCTGATGAAGAGCGTCTGCCAATATTGCACTAATAGACGCCTTCCTCCCCGAATTTTTTGGCTAACGTGTTGGCACCAAGCACTAGCGCCAGTCCAACAACCGACTTAAACAATCCGACAGCAGCACTATAACTGTACTGTGCTTGGGTAAGCCCCTTCGTGTATACGTAGGTGTCAAATACCTCGCCCACGTCACGGTTAGTAGGTGTCAGCATCAGGAAGATTTGTTCAAAGCCTGTATCTAGGAAGTGACCCAGACGCAAAATGAGCAAAATAATGATGGTACTCCGAATCGCCGGCAACGTTATGTGCCAGGTCTGACGCCAGCGGTTAGCACCATCAATCCGAGCAGCCTCATACAGCTGTGTATCTACACCAGAGAGTGCTGCCAGGAAGATAATTGTGCCCCAGCCTACTTCTTTCCAAATGGATTGTCCTACAATCATCGTACGGAACCATCCCGGTTCAAGCAGAAAGGCAATTTTTTGTCCCGTCAGGTTGTAGAGCAGTTCATTGATTGCACCGCCTTCAGTCGTGAACAGCATGTAGAACACACCAACCACAACAACCCAGGAAACAAAGTGTGGAACGTAAACCAATGTCTGTACGAAGCGTTTAAAACGCTCCCGCCGAACCTCATTCATCATAAGCGCAAGTAAAATTGGTAATGGAAAAAAGAAAACCAGATTATAAATCGCAAGTAAAAACGTGTTTCTAAATAAGGTCCAGAACTGCGGTTCTCCAAAAAAACGCTGGAAGTGTTTGAATCCTACCCAGTCACTCCCCAAAATGCCTTTGTACGGCGTGTAATCCTGAAAAGCCATCGTAATCCCATACATCGGTATGTATTTGAAGATAACAAAGTAAAGTACTCCCGGAATCAGCATAATGTACAGCCACCGGTTTTTGATGACGTCCCTCCAGAGCAGGTTTTTGTCACTGCGGGTAGCGGGCCGTGTTCGAGCAGCCGTTTCGGCTTTCATAGTGTCTTCCTCCCCACGTTGGAAACGATTACAAAAGATCACTTCCTGAATTCATGTCTCCATTGTGGCGGATAATCGAATCACTGGCTATCATCTCGTTTTAGCCTTTTGTTTTCCCTTATGTATCAAGGGTTTTAACCTCTTAAGCATGGCTGGCTATACTCGAAATGAACTGCTTTCAACCTGTATGTTCCTGGTTTAACTATGGTTTATAAGCTACGAATGGACTTAAAAAAGAACGTTAAATTGAACGCCAAAAGCCTGCCTGCCGTGAGGGCAGAGCAGGCCTTGTTCTCTAGCGTTGCTGCTCCCTGTACTTGCCGGGAGTTGTTCCTGTTATTTTGCGGAATGTACGGATAAATGCCGTGGGGTTCGTATAATTTAATTTTTCGGCGATTTCCGATATTTTCAAATCTGTCGTCTGAAGCCACGTTTTGGCTTTTTCCATGCGGTACTCTGCAAGATACTCGGTAAAATTAACCCCCGCTTCCTTCTTGAAGACCCGGCTTAAATAGACCGGATGGAAGTTCAATTCCTCGGCGCAAGCCTCGAGCGATAAGTCCCGATCATACCGTTCCTCGATCAGTCGAATCATCCGGCGGGCAATATTCATATATTGTGACTCCTCTTGTTCCTTCCAGAAACGAATCACAGGCAAAAATAATCGCTTACGGAACCAACCGGTCATCTCGTCCAGTGTTGATAGTTTAAGCAAATATGCCATGGAAGCTTTCTCACCAAGTACTTCTGCCACATCTCCGCCCTGCTCTTGCACAAGTTGATATACTCGTGACAATAACTGCACCATGATGACTGGATATTCGCTGAAATGCAGCTTTTTATCCGCCAGCAATCCTAAATATTGTGTAAAATAGATATCCGTTTTTTCTTCGTCTCCCTGTTTGATCGCTGAAGCCAACTGATCTTCGATCATTCGTAACTGCGTATACAGCGCAGCTTCCATCTGACCTCTTGGTTGGATGTCCTCATAATGTAAAATAATTCGGCTACCCAAGCTGACTCTGCCTTGCAACGCTTCTTTGCTCTCTTGATAGGCTCTAGGCGTATCTCCAATGCGGGAGTATGTCCGGCTAATGCCTATGCTTACCGGCAGGTTCAGATAAGTTACGATTCGTTCACGAATCCAATCCGCTTGTGTATGCATCCATTCCTTAAGCTGCACTTCATCATTCAGTTCAGAAGCAAGTACAGTAACTTGCGCATCATCCAGCATGACCGGTGTGAACCGAATCTCGGAAGGCAGTAACTCACCTACCATATTATTGACTGCAAACAGCAATAGATCCCGATCCTGCTCCTCATACCTTGTGCCTTCGAGGGTATCAATCTGAAGCATCAGCACGCCCAGATGTGACCATCCGGTGGGGAAATCATACAATTCGCCCTGATATCTGAAATCTTCTTCCGATATTTTGCCTGTCAGCAGTTTGGTCATAAAAAACTCCTGAAGATGCACATGCTGCCCCTTCATCTGCTCACGCATCGTTTTCTCAGAACTAAACAGTGTAGACAAGCGTTCCTCAATATAAATAAATTCATCCTGACGACGTCCTGCAGGAGGAAGCGGAGAATCCAGCCCTTTTGTAAATTGCAGCAGTCTAGAGATTGGCGAGTACATGCGCCGGCTACCATAGATGGCCACAAGCCCGGTCACCAATAACATAATTAACGTCGCCACCCCGGTCACCACTGCAATCTTTTGCGACTGAGCTGTAATCTGTCCGAGCGATACGACCGACACGTATAACCAGCCATTTAGAGGTGACTGCCTGTAGCTGACGGCTACAGGTTTACCTTCTACTTCGGCACTGAAAAATCCTTGGGGTTCCCCCGTCGTCTGAACCTTTTCCTGAATATCTTTGTTCAGCACATCGTATTTATTTGCATAATTCGTATCATTCAAAAAATACCTCTGATCCTTGTCCAGAACATACAGATCACCTGAATTCGGATTCCGGCTCAAAAAGCTGCTCAGCTCCGCATCCGCAATATCAATGACAAGAAATCCTTTTGGTTTCACGTTTGTGGGCACCATCGGAATTTTAAAAACCATGCTGACTACATTATCCGAAGAGATCAAGGTAGGTGCCTGTTCCGTTAAGGCCTCACCCATGCCTGCTGATACAGGGACACTCTCTTTCGATGAACTTTTGTTTTGAGTCACCCAGAATAAACTATTGGTGTATGTAAGATAGGTTCCGATTCGATCTTTAATGCTGAAATCACCCAGTTTACCAAAAGAACGCATCGATACGACCCAGTCCTGTTCCAGATTTACGAGGTAAGCCTGATCAATACTTGTAACCACCTGCAGATTGTTAAAACCGGATGTCAAATCACGAATTTCTTGAAATTCGCTGCTATTCAGCGGTTGCTTCATTGCACGCAGCACCAATGGTGAATTGACGTACTGGATTGAGGACAGTTGTAAACTGCGTAATACTTGTTCCACTCGCATCTGAGTCTGATGTAGTATCTGAAGATTGCTCTCGCGCACTTTCTGTTCGATATCACGCGAAGCAATCGTATACGAGACGGAACCAATCACTATGACCGGCAAAGCCCCAAGAATCATCGTAAAGCAGAGCAGACGCAGTAGATATTTAGGCAAGAAGAGCATCTCCCTTTTATAAAATCGCTTACATTGGTTTAAATTACTATTGTTATTTTAAAACCCATTCATAATCAAGTCCACATCTTTTATTCAGAATTGTTGACTTGAAGTGTTTTCCAGTTTATATTACTTGTATATTCCTCAGGTCGAAGGAGAGATTTTGATGTCGGTGAGCGTTCTTAACTAATCAAGTTTCATATTCAGGAGTTTGGCTTTTCATGACACTTTTGCCGTCAAGGCATACGTGTGTTTCATGATGCGTCAGAACCCTGTACTTAGTTAAGAACAGCGGAAATCAAACATCGCCTCCGGGATTGCCTATGTCCGGGTCTATTTCCGCGCTGTGTTCAGCGCGGATTTTTTGGTTAGACCTTATACGGACTTTGCTTTCCCATACGTTCAGGGCGGAGAATGACGTTTGTTCATTCTCCGCCCTTTTTGTGTTTTCCAAGAGGAATATTTTTTGAATATAGGCACACAAAAACATTTTACATGAAGGAGAGATTTAGACGTGAATATTAATATCAACAATAATGACGCTAGCATGACAGCAAATATCAAGAGTTCAAACGAGCAAACCCTAACCACTCTTGGCTTCCATCATATTCAAAAAAATATTGCAGACTGTGCCCTTTCCTATCTAGGCAAACGTTATGCCAAGGAACTCAAACCGATGACTGATGTCCATCTGATTCAGATGCGCTTGGACGAAACTGCGGAGGCCACAGCTCTTGTCCGTTTTGGAGCGAGCGTACCCATCCCTTCGCTGGAGGGAATGGAGACCATTATCAATCTGCTTGGCACGGGATATCTGTTCAGTGAACGCGACTTCAGTCATCTCGCGCAATTTCTGCACAGCTGCACACAACTAATGAAGTATATGGAGAGTAAATCCGGCATCGCTCCCATCGTAAGTCGTTATGCCTCCTCTATGATGCTCATGGAATCCTTACGAAGTGAGATCGAACGCTGTATCCACAGCGGTCGAATTCAGGATCAAGCGAGCAAGGAACTCGTAAGAATTCGCAAGAAAATCAACGTAAATGAGGAACGCATGAAGCGCAAGCTGGATTCAATGGTTAGCAAACACCGTTCGATCATGCAGGAGCAGGTCGTGAGCCAGCGTAATGGAAAAACCGTACTGCCAATCAAAAAAGAGTTCCGCAAACAGGTTAAAGGCAGCGTGCTCGACGAATCGGGTAGCGGCCAAACCGTGTATATCGAACCAGCCGAGCTGTCAGGACTGCAGATGGAACTCTCTTCACTGCAAGCCGAGGAATCCCGGGAAGAGATGAAAATCCTCGGAGACTTGACTTCTCTGGCAGAATCGTACAGCCGAGAAATTGCCTTAAATACAGAAACCGTTGGTGTTTTGGACTTCCTGTTCGCCAAAGCAAAATATGCAGCGGCTATAGATGGGCGATCCGTACGCGTTAATAGCAACGGTAAAGTTAAACTGCAACGAGCGAGGCATCCCTTGATGGGGCCGTCCATGGTCCCGCTTGATTTTTCCATCGGATACACATACTCGTCCCTTATCATTACTGGCCCGAATACAGGCGGCAAAACCGTTGCACTCAAAACATTGGGGCTGCTCACTCTCATGATGCAATCTGGACTGCTTGTTCCTGTGGATGAGAGAGGTGAAATGGCTGTATACGAACAGATCGCAGTGGATATCGGCGATGGTCAGAGTCTTGAACAGGCACTCAGCACGTTCTCAGCACATATTCGGAATATGATTACTATTCTGAAGCAGGCGAATCCTTCCACGCTTGTACTGATTGACGAGATGGCGTCAGGCACAGATCCTGGAGAGGGCGTAGGACTTTCCATTGCCATGCTGGAGGAATTGCATCACCGGGGAGCAACCGTGGTGGCTACAACACATTTTGGGGAAATTAAACATTTTGCCTCAGCCACATCTGGATTTGAAAATGCACGCATGGAGTTTGACACCGTATCTCTCCAACCTCTGTATCGACTTCGGATCGGAGAAGCCGGTGAAAGTTATGCATATTCCATTGCGCTGAAGCTGGGCATGCCCGAGCATATCATCGATCGTTCCAAATCTGTTGTGGGTGAAGCTCTCACGAAGAACAAGATGCAAGATGTTGCAGAAGAACCGCAATCACAAACAGATGGTGAACTTCACACTACCGTGCCTGTCTCTATGGAACACAATGGATCTATAGAACATGATGCACATAAGTCCGTCCCAAGTGAGACTATCTCTTCAAACGATAGGTCTCCCGTCTCCGATCCGGCACCGGCACCAATACGTGCTTTTCGTAAAGGGGACCGTGTCTATGCAGCCTATCTGGATCAGGCAGGCATAGTAAGTGAAGAAGAGGATAACCACGGACAGATCGGAGTCATGATTCGAGGACGCAAACTAAAAATTCATAAGAAACGCCTGCGTCTGCACATTTCTGCTGATGAGTTGTATCCAGACAATTATGATCTCGACATTGTGCTGGAAAGCAAAGAAAACCGTAAAAAACGCAAACTTATGGGACGCAAACATGTCGAGGGATTACAAATTGAGCTGCCACCGGAAGAATGAAGGCTCGCCCTACAACGAAAAACAAACCGCGTATACGTTACACTCATACGAATTACTTACGGTGCAGATGGAGTAAGTCATTATTATAAAAGGCGGGTGCATAACTAATGTATTTGTTATACTAAAATCAACAAAAGGTCACTGCCCGGATTGCAAAACCATGAAAAAGGGGGGAGATAAGCAGTGTCTGATCAACAAGACAGCACTCCTAGCCAAACGCTCAATGCGCTGATATGTCCACTTTGCGGGGAAAGAAATGCTTGTGCCTATGCTGAAGGTAAACCACATTCGGAATGTTGGTGCGGCCATGTTTCCTTCCCCGAAGGTGTGTTTGAACGCATTCCAGCCGAGCAACGCGGCAAATCATGCATTTGTCAACGATGTTTGAAGAATGATGTACGTGAGCATGAGTAACTCTTTTGCTATAACCAGCTCTTATTCGCTAAAGCGATATGAAGAGCCGATTGTTAACTGGATCGAAAAATAAAAGAAACCATTCCCTCTCAAATGGAACTGCATCATGAATTTGAAGGGATGGTTTCTTTATATTCGGACTTAAGTTCGTTATTACGATTTGGCATCTATATTTTCATCTATATTTCTGTATAAACAGATAGATAAACTTACTAACGTCCCAGCCTTAGTGGATCCACGCTGAGCTTTCAATACACTTTGCCAGACTTCGATTACTGTTATACAAACCGATTACATCTGATTGTACTGCTTGACTGCTTCCACCAGTACCGGATGGTTCTCATCCATACCAGTATAGTGTGATAGTGCAGCTGCGACGCCTTTTTCACGGATCATGCTTTGCAGCTCGACCGCTTCAGGATCATCAGGCACATCAAACTTGCAGGCCGCCGCCATGCCCATGGCGAGATGTGTCACCGGCATGTCGTCTTCACGCGCCAGAAGCGCCGGGCGAACGAGACGATCATTCGGGGAGAGCTTGCGCAGGGGCGAGCGCCCCACACGGGTTACCTCGTCGGTCAGATAAGGATTAACAAACCGCCCCAGAATTTTTACAATATACTGCTCATGCTCTTCCGGGTTGAAGCCAAAGCGTTTTACCAGCACCTGACCCGTTTCCTGCAATGCCCCGTATACAACGGATTTCACCTTTTCATCGGCAATGGCCTTCTGAATGGTATCATATCCGTGCACATAGCCGATGTATGCGGCTACGCAGTGTCCCGTATTGACGGTAAACAGCTTCCGCTCAATGTACGGTTCCAGATCATCCACATAAACGACACCATCCATTGGTTGGAAAGCAGGTGCCATCTGCGAGCGATCTATAACCCACTCGTAAAAAGGCTCTACCTGAACATGCAACAGGTCTTCATGATTCTGGATGGGTACAATTCGGTCTACGGCTGAATTCGGAAAGTAAACATATTCATCAGCAAATGCACGAGCCTTCTCGTCCAGCAGAGCATATACATGCTCTTTCAGCTGCGCGCTTCCGCCGATTGCATTTTCACAAGCGATAATATGAAGCGGCTTTTGCACAGAACCTGCACGTCTTCTCTGCTCCAGACCTTCTGCGATTCCGGGTGCAATATGCTTTAGCACGCCTACACCAACTGCGGTTGTAACCAGATCAGCATCCGCCACGGCCTTAGCAACCGTCTGCAACTCTCGCCCATCAATCGCTGTTACTCCGGTTACGGTCTCTTGATCTTTGCTTTCATTGGCAAGTTCGACGGTGTACTCCCCACGCTCCCGAAGAGCATTCACCAATTCCTGATTTACATCCGAGAACGTCACTTCATATCCGGCACGGGACAGAATCAAGCCAATAAATCCGCGTCCGATGTTACCTGCGCCAAAGTGGAGGGCCTTCATAGCTCCATTTCACTTTCTAGAATGGTGATTACTTCCTCAGCGGTTTTCGCATAGCGCAGTGCTTCCATATTTTCTTCCTCGGCACAGATCACCGCAATGCTCGTTAAAATCTCCATATGTTCGCCGCCCTGTGCCGCGATGCCAATGACCATATAAGCTTTTTCCTCTCCAAAATCGACCCCCTGCGGGAACTGAATCACCGAGATTCCGGTGGAGAGAATGAACGCTTTGGACTCTTTTGTACCATGCGGAATAGCCAGCCCATTGCCGACGTAAGTGGATACAATCTCTTCACGTTCAATCATTTTGTCAATGTAATCCGCAGTGATATGGCCTGCATCCTTCAAAATCTGTCCTGCCATACGAATCGCTTCATATTTATCCTGAGCCGTAGCGTTCATGATGACTTTGTCTTGTGTTAACATACTCATGTTATATACCTCCGATTTCATTTTTACTACGATAGAATCCAACCAATTCACGGGACAGGTAATGGATGATTTCATCCCTGTTTCCTTTGCCCAGCAGTGTAATCATCTCTTCTTGCAGAAGCAGTGCACTAATCTCGCTGAGTACCTCCAGACTTTCCTTGGACAACTCCTTTGGCCCCAGCATCAGCAATACATGACTGACACCTTCCGGATCCTCCACTGTTCGAAGCAGAGGTTCCTCAAGTTGAAAAAGACTGATGGACGGCTTGTAGATACTCTCGCTCCGTGTATGGAAAAGAGCGAGCTGAGTCCCCGGAATCTTTTGACTCCCCATCGATTCACGAACCTCAAGTAACTTGGCAACCTCGCCCGGGTCTTTCAATATGCCTGAGCGATGTGCAACCTTACACATCTCAAGCACACTTTGAGCAAAATCAAGATGAGTGTTATCCATCGCATGTACCTGAAACTTACCGATAATCCGTACAATTTCAAGCAATGTTGCTTCCATTCCGTCCGGATCGGAGATTTTACGAGTGGTTGTCTCATTGCCCAGGTCACGGGATTTGCGATGCTGCCGCTTTAACGTTGTGGTTTTGATAAAATGCCGTAGACTTTCACTTTCCTCCGCTGTCAATAGCGGACTGACCTTGTAATACTGATCTTCCTCCATTGGCAAATCGACCGTAGACAACACCAGATCATATTCTTCGGTTGGCATTCGCGCGGCTTCGTACCAAGAGACGCTGTCTATAATCTGAATCTCTGGAAACTCCTTGGATAAACGACTGGATAGCATGCGCGAGGAGCCAATGCCACTGTTACATACAACGATGGCTCGAATATCTTGCTTTAACGCCCGCAACCGTTCAATGGATGCACCAAAGTGCATGACAAGAAAACCGATCTCCTCATCCGGAACTTCTGCCCCGGGCCATGCCTGTAACACAGACCTTTTAACTTGTTCGAAAAGGGTGTCATAATCCTTGCGAATCTGCTGTAGCAGTGGATTACGTATCATCTGATGCCCCTCAAGTCGCTCCATAACCGGCACCATATGTCCAATTAATCCTTCGCGCAGCAAGCGGTCTTCATGAAAGTCATAACCTGTTCTTTCCTGCATCTGGTCCGTAAGCGAATGCACTCTGTCCATCAGAATCAGATCATCGATCGGGAGCAGGCGTGAAGAATGAATCTGTTGCTCTGTCTCCGTAAGCAATTGGTGAAAATAAGCTTGCTCTTCATCCGGGAAGCCGACTCCAAGCTGTGAGGATAGAACACTGCAAAGGCGCGAAGCCATGAAAACTGGCACTCTCTCTTCATGTTGCTCCGCCACGGTTCCAGTGCCTGCAATCGTTCTTATCCCTGAGGAAGAACGTTCTATATTAAAACCTTTACGTATCCGAACCACAGCTGCTGATAACTGAATGAGCAGTTTCATGTACTGCCGTTCAGGTATTTTTTCAAGCCATTCGATATCCGGTTGCCATAATGCATTTTCAATGGTAAGTACGTCGCTATGACCGATCATACTGAGCAACTTTTGATTAACGATGGAGCCCCCTTGCTCAGGCTGTCTGCCAAAGAGATCCGACTCATCCAGTACTTCCAAAGCAAGCGCTGCAATGGCTCTGCGATGAATCGCTTCACTTCCGGTAATTTTCACGCCATAGCCTCGCCTTCGAACAAGCTTCAGACCCGCCTGCCGAATGCGTGATTCCAGATCATCCAGATCGTTGGTGACCGTCGAAACGGTCACTTTCAGATCCGAAGCGAGAGCGATCAGTTTGACCGGCTCAGCTTCATCCAGCAGGATGCAAAGCATGAAGAGCTTACGCTCTTCAGGCGTAAACTCTACATATTCATTACCCTCCAGTTTCTGGCGTAATGCACTGAGGTCATCTGAACCGGAATCAATGCGTATTCCGGTTCCCGACTTTTTTTCGAGGCGCATACCGAGTGGTTCAAGCCACTGCTCGATCATCAGCAGCTCACGATGCACGGTACGTGTACTCACTTTTACTTCAACGGCAATTTCACCCGCCGTGACTTCATGGGGATGCTCCAACAGGAATTCCACGATTTCACGTTGTCTTTTCGTAATACTCATATCTCAGCCTCCGGCTCTGGGAAAACGGCTGCCCTTGTTTGAAGATGGTTCGCAGTCTGCCCCCGTTTACTTCAAACGTTCAACAAGTGCGTCGTATTCCGGGCTTTTTAGGAAGTTGTCAATGGATATATGCTCTGCATTAGGTGCTACTGAACGTGCACGATCCGTTAGTGTTTTTTGCGTAATCACAACGTCTGCGTCTTGCGGAATTTCACTAATCGCCGTGTTAGTTACAGCAACGTCAATTCCTTCGGCTTTCATTTTTTTGCGCAGAATCGAAGCACCCATTGCACTGGAACCCATACCTGCATCGCAGGAGAAAACAATCTTTTTCACATCTGCTTTTGCCTTGGATGCAACGGAACTTGCGATATCTGCCGCTCTGTTCGCTTCCTGGTTATCCGCTGTGATGGCTGCATTTGCTGTATTGCCTTGGCTCTTCATATCTTTCATTCGGCTGGAGGCCGCTTCCAGATCTTCTTCCTTCTGTTTACCGGTTTTGAGTAGTAGAGAGGCAATTAGGAAGGAGACCACCGCTGCCACAATAACCCCTGCAAGCATCGGGATATATCCGCCTTTAGGTGTCAACAGGAAATAGGCAATGATACTGCCTGGTGATGGTGCCGAAACCAGTCCTGCGCCAGTTAGCATGAACGTTAACGTACCCGCTACACCGCCTGCAATGGCTGCCAGAATCAGAATCGGTCTCATCAGGATGTACGGGAAGTAAATCTCATGAATCCCGCCGAAGAAATGAATGACCACCGCACCAGGTGCAGAAGATTTTGCTACTCCACGTCCGAAGAAACAGTAAGCGAGCAAAATACCCAGTCCCGGTCCCGGGTTAGACTCAAGCATGTAAAGAACGGATTTGCCTAGTTCTCTTGCCTGATCTGTTGCGATTGGTGTTAAAATCCCGTGGTTAATGGCATTGTTCAGGAACAGTACTTTACCCGGTTCAATAATCAGATTGACGAGTGGCAGCAATCCCAGGTTCATCAAACCCTGTACGCCGGCAGACAACACTTTGCTGATGGCCTCAACTGCCGGCCCGATACCTAGCAAAGCAAAGATGCCCAAAATACCACCGATGATTCCTGCCGAGAAATTGTTGACCAGCATCTCAAAACCGGCTCTGATCTTGCCCTCAATGGATTTATCAAACTTCTTGATCACCCAAGCACCGAAAGGCCCCGCAATCATGGCTCCGAGGAACATTGGAATATCCGTTCCGACAATGACACCGATGGTCATAATCGCCCCGACGACACCCCCACGTGTGCCATGCACCATCGTACCCCCGGTATAACCGATCAGCAGCGGCAGCAAATAAGTAATCATCGGACCTACAAGCTGCTCTATTGTCGCATTCGGAAACCATCCTGTTTTGATAAACATCGCTGTAATTAATCCCCAAGCAATAAATGCCCCCATATTAGGCATGACCATACCGCTCAGGAATCGTCCGAAGCGTTGCACACCAACACGTAACCCACCTTTGGAATTGGATGTTTGATCCAAATTACTCATTGGTTTATCCTCCTTGAATCAAGTCATTATTTCGTATGAAAGGGGTATCATCGATCCCCTGCTGTAATCCTAAGCGAGAAACCCTTCCTCTTCAATCAAATGAAAGCGTACTTTCGTCATGAACAATGATGACAAGATTGGATTATGTAATCGCTTTTAATCAGGAATATATGCTCAATCCGTTGATACACAAGGTTTTTCTTGCCTATGACTTTGTTCATATACAATATGCAGAGCAATAGAATAGCTTGGTCCTTTTGAATTTTTTTTATTCATGATTTTATGTCACTCCTACTTAACCCCCTCCATTATGCGCAAAAAAACAGCAAAAAACCTGCACAAGCTCCATAGCTCACGCAGGTTTAAAGAACAAGATTTTTATATTCAAGTGGGATTACACATATGTCAATAAGTACAAATCAACTAAACGATCCATTCTTTCCTACTCTTCGGTATGTTTAAGATATGCATCCGCATTCAGCAATGTGGATAATGCAGCTGTTACATCACCATCGACACGGATTTCGATCATCCAGCCTTCTTCATAAGGAGAGCTATTCACCAGTTCTGGCGAGTCCTGCAAAGCTTCATTCACTGCAACAATGGTGCCGCTGACGGGTGAGAACAGATCAGACACCGTTTTGACGGATTCAATCGTACCGATGCTGTCTTCTGCTTTTACACTGGCTTCAAGATCAGGCAATTCTACAAACACAATGTCACCCAGCTGATGCTGTGCGAACTCGGTAATGCCAATACGTACGGTATCCTCCCCTACGGTTTGCACCCATTCGTGCTCTTTACTGTACAGGAAATCATTTCTCAATTCGCTCATCGATATCCGCCTCGCTTTTCATTAATGAGTGCATGCGTTCTTTGACCTTCACCTTTTTCCCAAACAATAGCGTATGATATTTCAGATTCAAATGTCAAGTTAGCTCACAGTTTATTTCAATTTCGAGATCTCAACGTGTGTAACCTCACACTACTCTTTCTGCATATAATGGTTAATATTAGAATAGTAAGCGCACTCTTTTAAAATAAACGAACATTAATGAATAATCAGTATTAAATATTCGTATTTCACACAATTTCAATGATATCGTTCTTGACATCAGGAGTGGATTCACGTTTTAATGAGAAGAGCAACTGAAGTTAATTGGACTACGTATGAACCGCGGATGAATGTAAAGGGAGAGATTGCCCGTACACCCGGTTTGGGGATGTGCATGGGGCGGCGCCGAAGGAGTAAACCACCGACAAGCGGGGGTGAATCTCTCAGGCAAAAGGACTTTTACAGGACGCAACTCTGGAGAGCATCTAATCGTCCACTTCGGGACGTTATGATCACCCAAGGGGAAACCTGTCTGAATAAACGGCGGGGTAACTCTCAGGTACAAGGGACAGAGCCTAAGAATACAGCGTGCTACTTGGCATGCCGGTTCTTTGGCCTGTCCTTTTCCTTTTTCCCAAAAAATGAATTGCAGGTTCTAGAATCGTACTGAACATAACAAATGAAAAAATGTAAAATGGTCGGCTATTGACTCTTGATGACTAAAATGATTTAAGCATTAATTACTTGGCTCACAGATCCATGTTTCTATACTTGGCCTACTAACGGTCTATGATGAGGTGATCCGATGTCTGATTTGTTAAGAACACCACTCTTTCCCCTATATGCGCAATATGAAGGTGTACGTTGCATTGATTTTGGCGGTTGGGAGTTGCCCGTGCAGTTTAGTGGGATTCAAAAGGAACATGAAGCCGTGCGCGAGCGCGCCGGGCTGTTTGATGTATCCCATATGGGTGAATTCACTGTAACGGGTGAACAGGCGGAAGCCTTTTTACAACACATGATGACCAACGACGTGACCGCAATTGTACCAGGTCAGGCACAATACACGCTGATGTGTTATCCCGATGGCGGTGTAGTTGATGATCTGCTGATCTACAAGCTGGCGGAGCAACAATACACGCTGGTCGTTAATGCCTCTAATATCGACAAGGATTGGGCTTGGTTGCAGGAGCACATTATACCGGGCGTGAACATGACCAATGATTCCGAGCAAACGGCACTGCTTGCGCTACAAGGCCCCCTGTCGGTTGATATTTTGGCTAAGGTTATAGATACGAACGTGGATGCGGGCGCTATTGAACCTTTCCGCTTCGTACAGCATGCCGAGGTATGCGGAGTAAAGCTGCTACTGTCGCGCACCGGATATACAGGTGAAGATGGCTTTGAACTGTATGTTGCAGCAGATCAGGCGGCTCTCGTATGGAACGGGCTGATGGAAGCCGGTGCTGATGTAGGCCTCGTTCCAGCAGGACTCGGTGCGCGTGATACACTGCGATTCGAAGCGAAGCTGCCTTTGTACGGTCAGGAGCTGTCACCAACCATCTCTCCGCTGGAGGCAGGACTTGGCATGTTTGTGAAATTAAATACCGGACCTTTTATCGGACATCAAGCTTTGTTGCAACAAAAAAATGACGGCCCTGCCCGCAAGCTGATCGGCATCGAAGTGCTGGAGCGCGGCATTCCGCGGCCACATTACCCGATCTATGCGGACGGCGTTCAGATCGGTGAAGTGACAACCGGTACACAGTCGCCGACCTTGAAACGTAATCTGGGGCTTGCCTTGATTGACAGCAAGTATACTGCACTGGGTACACCACTGGAGATTGAGATTCGTGGGAAAAAGCTAAAAGGCGAGGTCGTCAAGACTCCTTTTCATAAACGGACACGTACGTTAAAGACACCTATCCAAGGAGCTGAGCAAGCATGAGCAAGCACCGCTACATCCCCATGACAGAACAAGACCAGAGCGCAATGCTGGCCACGATCGGCGTGGATACGCTTGAAGATTTATTCAAAGATATCCCGAAGGAGATTCGTTATCAGGGCGAGTTGCCTGTCTCCTCCAAGCTGGACGAATACGCATTAACACGCCATATGTCGAAACAAGCTGGCTCCAATGCCAACTTTGAGACACATGCCAGTTTCCTTGGCGCAGGCATCTATGACCATCACATCCCTTCTGTCATCAACCATGTCATTTCCCGTTCGGAGTTTTATACGGCTTACACCCCTTATCAGCCTGAGATCAGCCAAGGAGAATTACAAGCCATCTTCGAATTTCAGTCGTATATTTGCGAGTTGACAGGTATGGCGGTAGCCAATGCGAGTATGTATGACGGTGCGACAGCTTTTGCGGAAGCAGGCAATCTTGCCGCCGCAGCTACCCGTCGCAAACAGCTTATCGTATCTCGCACCGTTCACCCTGAAGCCCGTCAAGTATTGCAGGCGTACGCACATGGCCTGAGTCTGGAGATTGTAGAGATTGGTTATAAAGATGGGGTTACCGATTGGGATGCGCTGCAAGCAGCCATTTCGGACGATACTGCGGCGGTTATGATTCAAAGCCCGAACTTCTTTGGTGCCGTGGAAAATGTAAAACAGGCTGCCGACCTTGTGCACACGCACAAAGGACTGCTCGTGGTGAGCGCCAACCCGCTGTCGCTAGGTTTGCTGGAAGCCCCAGGCAAGCTGGGAGCCGACATCGTTGTAGGCGATGCGCAGCCCCTCGGAATCGCCGCTTCGCTCGGCGGACCCACTTGCGGATACTTCGCCGTATCCCAGGCCCACATGCGCCGGATTCCTGGTCGAATCGTCGGTCAGACGACCGATCGCAACGGCAAACGCGGCTTCGTGCTGACGCTGCAAGCACGTGAACAACATATTCGCCGCGAAAAAGCGACATCTAACATCTGTTCAAATCAGGCGTTGTTAGCACTTAGTGCTTCCGTCTATATGTCTACCATGGGAAGACAGGGCATGATTGATGTTGCTGATCTGAACTTGCAAAAGAGTCATTACGCTCTAAATACGTTAAAAGCCATTCCTGGGGTTAGACTCACTTTTAATGCCCCTACGTTTAACGAGTTCGTTATCCAGCTCCCTGAAGGAACCGATGTGGATGCTCTTCAGCTGAAACTGCTGGATGCAGGATTCATCGGCGGTTACGAACTCGGACGTGATTATCCAGAACTTGCTGGACATATGCTCATTGCTGTTACCGAGCGACGCAGCAAAGAAGAGATGGATGAATTCGCACGTGTATTGGAGGGATCGCTGTGACTCAGGAAACGACTACAAAAGCAAACATTGCGGGTACTTCACCGGAAACATCTAACCTCCATCAGTCAGTCAATCAGCAGACTGGAATGGATTCTCAAGCCCAAGGAACCTCAACCATTACGCAACTTACACCATCCGTTGCTCCCGAACAAACTCTGATTTTTGAGTTGAGCAGTCCTGGGCGTGTGGCCTATTCCTTGCCGGAATGTGATGTTCCCCGTCAGGATGCAGACACGTTGATTCCCCGGGAAATGCTGCGCTCGGAAGCGGCAGCGTTGCCGGAAGTATTCGAGGTTGATGTTATTCGTCACTACACGGCATTATCCCGCCGCAACTTCGGGGTAGATAACGGCTTTTATCCGCTCGGTTCCTGTACGATGAAATACAATCCAAAGATTAATGAAGATGTAGCACGTTACAACGGCTTTGCCAAAATCCATCCATATCAGCATGAATCCAGTCTTCAAGGTGCTCTCGAACTGCTCCATACCTTGCAAAATGATCTTTCAGGTCTGACAGGTATGGATGCCGTAACCCTGCAGCCTGCTGCCGGAGCACACGGGGAATGGACCGGACTTATGATGATTCGAGCTTATCACGAAAGCCGTGGCGAACTGCGTACCAAGGTTATCGTACCGGATTCATCTCATGGCACGAACCCGGCCAGCGCAACCGTGGCCGGATTCGAAACGGTGACAATCCCGTCGCGGACGGACGGTTTGGTGGATCTGGATGCCCTCCGTGCAGCAGTCGGCTCAGATACCGCAGCACTCATGCTGACGAATCCGAATACGCTCGGGTTGTTTGAAAAGGATATTCAAGAGATTGCGTCCATCGTGCACGAAGCTGGCGGATTGTTGTATTATGACGGAGCCAACTCGAATGCCATTATGGGCATTACACGTCCGGGAGATATGGGCTTTGATGTGGTGCATCTGAACTTGCATAAAACGATGAGCACGCCTCACGGTGGTGGTGGCCCTGGTGCTGGACCTGTCGGTGTGAAGAGCCGCCTGATCCCGTTCTTACCTAAACCGATGGTTGTTCAAAATGATCAAGGCATGTACGCTCTGGATTACGAAGGAGATCAATCGATCGGTCGGGTCAAAGCCTATTATGGCAACTTCGGTATTCTTGTTCGTGCTTATGCTTATATCCGCACTTATGGACCAGAAGGGCTTCGCCGTGTATCCGAATGCGCTGTGCTGAATGCCAATTATATGATGGCTCGCCTGGCACCTCATTACGAGATTCCGTATCCGGGTGTATGCAAACATGAATTTGTTATGTCAGGCCGCGGCCTGAAACAGTATGGTGTGCGCACGCTGGATGTGGCAAAGCGCCTGCTGGATTTTGGTTATCACCCGCCAACCATCTACTTCCCGCTTAATGTGGAAGAGTGCATTATGATTGAGCCAACGGAAACCGAGAGCAAAGAAACGCTGGACGGATTTATCGATACAATGATCCGTATTGCCAAGGAAGCAGAAGAAACACCGGAATTGGTGCTCAATGCTCCGTACGGCACACCGGTAACTCGTCTCGATGAAACGACCGCAGCACGTAAACCTGTATTAAACTGTGCTTGTAGCTAAATAAGAGAATAAAAAAACAGCAACGAAATTATCCAGATGACGGAAAAGTCGTTGCTGTTTTAGTTTTAATTGATACACTTAAGTTATTTCACAATTTCCTCACTAGGATTTGACTTTATCCTTTATAAAAGAGCTTATAAATATTAATATGAACGCTATCAATGACATTAGTGGGATTGTAAGAAAGTTGAAATATTCCACATGGACTTGATCGCAAGAAACGGTACCAAATCCACACGATGTACTTTTCACCACACTTAGTTGAATAAGGTAGTGGTAACCCGCGATAATTATGCCAATTGCTGAAAAACAACGAGTGTAATATTTAAGATATGGATCATTTTTTATTGCACCAATTACGATAATTAACGGTAGAGGATACATTAGGATTCTTTGATACCAGCATAACTTGCAAGGAATTAACCCTGCAATCTCACTAAAGTACAAACTTCCAAGCATTGCTACTAAAGAAACCAAGAAACTTACTGGAATCAACGTTCTTCCTCCTTCAGAGTGCTTAACCAATCGTTTATTTCATTTAACATATTTGAGAAGATGATTTTTTTGTCCTCACTTCTTATTTCATGATTTATTTTGTTAGCCTCATCCCAATTATTCATTAGCCACATTATATTAGTTAACATCAGTCTAATATGGTCTTTGGTAGAGTTAATATAGCTATACTTTGTATTATCCTGTAAAGACTCTTTAACATAGTTAGCCAACTTTGCAGTGCGTACAGTTATGTCCTGTAGAACAAGCACGGCTCTGTAGTAGTCAACATCAACACAATTTGGCGAGATTTGTTCTAACAAATCTACATACTTACTCAATTGTGAGTAGGAATTAGTTCTAATTGATAAATCACACAAAAACAATATAGCTTCCGGTAAATATCTTTTATACTCTGAAGATTCGTATCTTCTAATAGCTTCTATAAGAATAGACTTTACCTCTTCGATATTTAAGTTATTCTGAGTATGATAAACTTCCTTTGCTAGAAAGTATAACCATTTAGGATGTCCAGGCTCATCTTCTAGCATCATTTGAGTTAGTCTCAAATTTCGGTTTGTTTTATCGTTCATATTGACCTTTAGAGGATCATAACCATCATGATGAACTAGAATGTCCATAGTAGCATGAATTGGAGACTGACCATTCTCTAACAGAGGTTCTTCATGAACTCTTCCGAAGTACCGTATTCCGCTATTAATCGGAAAAAGTTTCCGATTATCTGTATAGACATGACCATCATGTTCTTTTATTACTGGGCTTACAACACCGTTAAATCCAATATAACTGAGTAATCTTACAATTCTATGAATCTTACCTTCATTGGTGGGATCGTAAGTATTGTCAGAATCAATATAATATATCCATTCAGAATTCGTAGAGGATCTTAGTAAATTACGATGGAATGAAAAATCATCCCTCCATTTCTCAGTAATTACCTTCACTTTGGGATAGTTTTCTTTAATTAATTCAACCGTCTGATCTGAGGATAAAGAATCCAGTACAATAATCTCATCGAATTCATTCATTACACTTTGCAAACATCTTTTTATTCTATTTTCTTCATTATAAGTTAATATTCCACATGCAATGGTCGGACATGAATAACTGTTGTAGGAATCAACCCAGTCTTTAAGTTGCTGTCCATTTAAGTCAATATTGAATTCTTCAGGGATTCCAGATACTAATTTTAGATCCTCGCTCAATTTACTCTCTAAAACCGAAAAATTAAGAGAAGATTTCAGTTCATTTAGATACACTGTACAAGCCTCCTCTTTAGCAGATTAACTTTTCTTATATTTTGTTACGAATTCTCTTATTTCTTCTTTTGTCTGATACCCTTCCAAACGATCTTTCTCTTTTCCTGCTTCATAATAGATTATTGTAGGGGACTTCTCCAACTTTTGGTTTTCAAAAAACTTCACATTGAGGTTTCCTTCCTCATCCGCATCCATAGCTAACATATCGAATTTTTCAGTCTCAATTACTTCGTTGATAAATGGCTTAACTTCATGGCAAACTGCGCAGCTAGCTTTATAAACATATATCATAAAATCATTTTTATTATTAATATTTTCTTCATAGTTCTGAAGTGATATTTTGCTATACTTAGGTTTTTCCAACGCTTCTGAGTTTAGTACCCAAACCAACATAAATACAGCAACGACAGCAAGCGTAATGGATATTAATTTTTTATTCATAATTAAAGTCCTTTCTATTAACAGTTTCGTAGATACGTCTATCTTTAAAAATAATTTTACGATCAAATTGTTCAATTAAATTAGTATTATGTGTTATATAAATGATTGTAGCTTTCATATCGATCATATGATCATATATTCTTTTCAAACTTACTTCATCTACATTGCTTAAAGCTTCATCTAGTATAATTACAGAAGGATTTAACAGAATCAATCTAGCATAGGCAAGTCTTTGTCTCTGACCAGAAGATAGATTAGTCCCATTCTCAGTGATCAGATAATCTAAACCGCCTGGTAGAGTTTCTATAATTTCAAGGCACTCAGCTAATCGACACGCATTTAGTATTTCTCCATCGCTTATATTCTCTCCCATTACCAAGTTTTCTCTAATGGAACCTTTAAATAAGAAAGGAGCTTCACCAATTAACATCATTTCTTTACGAAGACTTTCTTCAGAATAATCTGTAATATCCTTACCATTAATCCGAATTTGATTTGGTTTGGATTCATACAAACCAACAATAAGTTTGGCAAATGTACTTTTTCCTGCACCGCTCTCTCCTACGCAAACCACCTTATCTCCAGCATTAACATTAAGGTCAACTTCTTCAAACACAGTTTTGTTATTTGGAAATTGGTACGACAGATCGTTGATGTTAATCGTATTGACATGTTCTAAATTTAATTTATGCTCACTTAATTTTCGCTCTGGGTATTTTAAAATATCCGTATATCTCGAAACAGATACAACAGCTTTTTGAAAATCAGATTGTAGTGTTAACAAGCCTTCTAAGGAACCCATCATGAAACTAACTAAAGAATTAATAAATAGTAAGTCTCCTAATGTCAACGAGTCTGCTATGATCTGCTGTGCACCTATAGAAATGAATACTACAAAAAAAATGCCTTGAACTAAAAACTTACACGTCGAAAAGAGATTATCATTCTTCTGATCTTTCAAGAGCGCTTTTAGCTGTTCTCCAAATACACCTTGAAATCGATTTATGAAATACTTCTTTTTATTTAGGGAGAATATTGTAGGCATAAATTTTAAAAAATGTACTAAATAAGAATTAGTTTCAGCCTTTGTGAGCATTAAATCTCTACTTCGGACTTGAATAGAACCATAAAATAATACGGTCAGTGCTCCCAGTATAAGAATAAAAGCTAATAGAACAATAAAAAGAATCGAATTAAATTTGTAAATAATAAAACCAAGTGAAAGAACAATTACGAAATCTAAAAGAGCAGACACAAATGTAACACTTATAAAACCTCTTATAAAAGAAACATCGTTAAACCTAGAGATAACTTCCCCATCAGCCCTGTTCTCAAAAAAATTAATCTTTAACTTAATTAATTTTTCGAAATATTTATTAGATAATGATTTATCTAGATTATTAGATAGTTTGATAATAAGCTTTCCTCGTAGATAAATGAACAACCCATGCAGTAGCACTACTCCTACGAAAACAAGACATAACTGAAATATAAAATTATCTAAACTGCGTGGAATAATATAATCTACAACTAATTTAAAATAAAAAGATCCTACAATGGCTAAAATTACAATGATCACTGAGATTAAAAAGGAAAATAGTATACTCAGCAAATTGTTCCTTACAATATCCTTAATCAAAATAAAAAAAGAACTCTTACTAGATTCAGATTTCACTGAAGAAAACTGACCTTCTATCAACAGAAAAATCCCATTTGACATTTTCTGAAATTGAGATAGTGATATGTTTGTAATCCCTTCATTACTTGGATCACTTATTTTCAATTTATTCGTTTTAGAATTCCATTCATAAACTACCACGTAGTGACCTTGGTTATTTACACTACATAAGGATATAAAAGGAAATTTTATATTCTCAAGAACCTCGGACATTCTGTTTTTGTCTACTTCAACAATTCGAGTTTTTAGATGATTTTCAATACTTAATAAAATTACCATTTCTCTTAAAGAGTATCTATTCTCTGAGGGCAAATAATCAGAAAGATAATCAACACTATAATCATATCCATAATATCGGTAGACTGAAGAAGCGCAAGCTATGCCACAGTCGTACTTTCCTATTTGCTTGGTATGAAAAAATTTTACTTTGGACACAGTACACTTCCTTTATGACATAGAACTCTAGTGCTCATATATAAATTTAAATTTTTTATTTATCAAATTATTAATTAACCGCAAATCAATCAATATTAAAATTCATAACTAAAAAGAAATTTCATATTAAATGAAATTTCTTTTTAGTTATTATGACTATATGGTTTTAACAGTATTTACGGAAGTATTCACAATTTGCTGCAGTACTTCCACATCCCCATCTTTCACTTGCTGTGCTCGCACACAATGTCCAGAAATATGCACATTGAGCTGCTCCAATACCACTACCGCCGCTACTACCACCAACACCAGCTCCAGCTGCATTGTCTCCACCTTCAAAAAGGTCTAATTCATTCAAATCCAATTCTCTCATTAATTCCTTCATCATACTTACCTCCCAATATTTAATAATTAACCTCCTATAATATACCATATAAAATTTAAAAATTCAATTATAAATTTTTATATTATGACATTTATAGAAAAAAAAGCCGATATCCACTGAATCGTAGATACCGGCAATATCGCTGCATGTACGCAGCCCTTTATGGAAAAAGAAAGACCTTAAACCCGGAGGAACCCCCGGCAAAATTACGCTTGAATGCTTTGAACGAGTTCAACCACTTGTTCAGCGGTTTGCATTTCTAAAGCTTTGGCAGCCAGTTCCTGCATGTCCGCACGGGACAATTTGGTGATCTGGCTACGCGCTGGCAGAATGGAAGTTGCGCTCATGCTGAACTCATCCAGTCCAAGACCAAGCAACAATGGAATTGCTGTTTCGTCTCCTGCCATCTCACCGCACATGCCAGCCCACTTACCTTCACGATGCGCTGCATCGATAACCATTTTGACCAAACGCAAAATTGCTGGGTTGTATGGTTGGTACAGATAAGATACACGCTCGTTCATCCGGTCAGCAGCCATCGTGTACTGAATCAGATCGTTGGTACCGATACTGAAAAAGTCCACTTCTTTGGCGAATTGATCCGCCATTACAGCTGTTGATGGAATTTCGACCATAATCCCGAGTTGAATGCTGTCTGAAACAGCGATACCTTCAGCAACCAGCTTTTCCTTCTCTTCGAGCAGGACAGCTTTGGCTTCACGGAATTCACCCAGTGTTGCGATCATAGGGAACATGACACGCAAGTTTCCGTGTACACTTGCACGTAACAATGCACGCAATTGGGTACGGAAGATATCCAGACGGTCCAGACACAGACGAACTGCGCGGAAGCCGAGGAACGGATTCATTTCTTTTGGCAGATCCAGATAAGGAAGCTCTTTGTCTCCGCCGATGTCGAGAGTACGAACTACGACAGGTTTACCTTCCATTTTTTCGAGTACCGCTTTGTAAGCATTGTACTGAATATCCTCGGAAGGAAGCTTGTCTCTGCCCATGTACAGGAACTCTGTACGGTACAGGCCTACAGCCTCCCCGCCGTTCTCCAGAACACCTGTAACATCGTTTGGTGTACCGATGTTAGCAGCCAGTTCCACATGAACGTTGTCCACTGTAACGGTTGGTTCGTCGCGCAGTTTTCTCCACTCCGCACGCTGTGCATCATACTGTTCCTGTTTGGCACGGTATTCAGCAACGACGTCGTCCGTAGGGTTAACCAGGACTTGACCATCCAGACCATCAACAATGATCAGGTCTCCTTGTTTCGCTTGAGCCAGAATGTCTTTTGTTCCAACAACAGCCGGAATCTCAAGGGAACGAGCCATGATGGCAGAGTGAGAAGTACGTCCACCAATGTTGGTAGCAAACCCTTTAACATATTGACGGTTCAATTGGGCTGTGTCAGAAGGTGTTAAATCTTCTGCAAGCACAATCACTTCTTCACTGATTTCAGCAGGGCTCATGAAGTCGATACCTAGCAAGTGATTTAGCACACGCTTCGTAACGTCACGCATATCCGCAGCACGTTCTTGCAGGTATGCACTCTTCATGTTTTCGAACATCGAAATGAACTGGGAAGCTGTTTCATTCAGTGCGAATTCGGCATTCACCATTTCATCCGCAATCTTTGCTTTCACCGGATCAATCAGTTCCGGGTCATCTAGGATGAGCAAATGCGATGCAAAAATCTCTGCTTTTTTCTCGCCGAGCTCTTGTAAAGTACGCTCTTTGATCGCCTCAAGCTCAGCACGGGATTTACCCAGCGCCGAGTCAAGTTTAGCGATCTCTGCGTCAACGTCGTTAATCTGGCGTTTTTCTACAGAGTAGTCAGGATGCTCCAAGATAAACGCCTTGGCGATAGCAATACCCGCCGAAGCCGCGATCCCGGAAACATTAAGCATTAATTTCGCCCAACCCTTCGTTAACCATAACGTCTGTCAAAGCTTGAAGTGCTTCAGCTTCGCCTTCACCTTCAACGATGATGCTGATGGTGTCACCTTGCTCCAGACCGAGGGAAAGAACGCCCAGAATGGATTTCAATGTTACTTTTTTGCCGTTAGCTTCTGCGAAGGATTCAGCACCTTTGAATTTGTTTGCTGTATTAACCAGGGCAGTTGCCGGACGTGCGTGGATACCATCTTCGTCTGTAATTCTGAATGTTTGTTGCATTACAATCATCTCGCTTTCGGTAGTTTAGTTTAGGCATTGCGTATATTTACACTTGCTTGCCATCGTTGGAACAGTTCTTATTTTATCTCAATGATCGGCTGATCGCCAACTTTGAGCACGCCACTCTTCTTCAAAGTGACGGTAGAGCCTTCTGGCAGGTTGGTGAATATCACCGGAGAAATGATGGATGGAGCGTTCGCTTTGACATACTCCAGATCCACTTCCATGATCGGTTGCCCTGCAGATACCAGGTCACCTTCCTGAACCAGTACGTTGAAACCTTGGCCTTTCAGTTTCACCGTATTGACACCTATGTGTACAAGCACTTCTTTACCGCCGTCAGACATAATGCCTACAGCGTGTTTGCTTGGAAATACATTAAACACTTTACCATACACAGGGGATGTAATCGTTCCGTCATGTGGCAATATGGCGAACCCGTCACCTGTCATTTTTTCAGCAAAGACCGGGTCAGGTACATTCGTAATATCCATCAGTTCACCATTGACTGGCATCACGATATCCTCTGCCACAATGCGTTCACCTTGTTCTCCTTGTGCCTTCTCCTCTTCAGGAGTCGGTTTAACGTCAGCGGCTGGAGTTGGTGAAGGTGTACGTCCTGCAATGATATCTTGCATTTGGGACTTGATCGTATCGGAACGTGTTCCGAAGATGGCTTGAACATTATTACCCACTTCAAGCACACCAGATGCACCCAATTGCTTCAGACGATCTTTTTGCACGTTGGATTTCTCATTCACTTCAATCCGCAGACGAGTGATACATGCATCTAGATGTTTAATATTTTCCTTACCGCCAAAGGCTTCAAGGATATTGTGAGGCAGATCGTCCGTGGAACCTGAAGAACCGCCGGATGCCATTTCTGCAGATGCCTCTTCACGTCCAGGTGTTTTGAGGTTGAACTTGCGGATAATAAATCGGAAACCGAAATAATAAATCACTGCAAGGATCAAACCGACGATAATAACGTCCCACCATGGTGTACGGTTCTGGAACACACCAAAGATTAAGAAGTCAATTAACCCACCTGAGAAAGTCATTCCAATTTTAACATTTAGGAGTTGCATTGTCATAAATGACAATCCTGCAAACAAACAATGGATACCAAACAATACAGGTGCAACAAACAGGAATGAGAACTCTAATGGTTCAGTTATACCTGTTAGAAACGATGTTAAAGCAGCTGAACCCATGATACCTGCAACATATTTTTTGTGCTCGGGTCTAGCTTCATGATACATAGCTAAAGCAGCAGCGGGAAGTCCAAACATCATAAAAGGATATTTCCCCACTTGGAATGTGCTTCCAGTCAAGGTTACGTTATCTTTTAATTGTGCAAAAAAGATATTGTAATCCCCTTTTACAATTTGCCCCGCCTTGTTTACATATTCACCAAATTCAAACCAGAAAGGTGAATAGAAAATATGGTGGAGTCCAAACGGAATCAGCGCTCTTTCAATGACACCAAAAATAAACGTTGCCAGTGTTGGATTTGAATCAACCATCAGATATGAGACTGCATTCAAACCTTGTTGAATTGGCGGCCAAACGACGACTAACAATAACCCTAGGAACATTGAGGCTACTGCTGTAACAATAGGCACAAATCTTTTCCCAGCGAAAAACCCTAAATAAGAAGGCAACTCAATTTTGAAGAATCGATTATACATTGTTGCAGCTAGCACACCAACTATAATACCTCCAAACACTCCTGTACTAAGTGTAGGAATTCCCAAAATATTAGCGTACCCTGCTCCAGAATTAACTAATGCAGGCGTAACACCAACAGCTGTCCCAAGAGTTACATTCATTACTAGGTATCCAATTATCGCAGCTAACCCAGCAACCCCTTCTCCACCAGCGAGACCGATCGCAACTCCAACCGCGAACAACAGTGCAAGATTGTTAAATACAATTTGTCCTGCATTCATCATAATTGTTGCGAAGCCGTTGACCCATTGATGATCTAATATCGGTGCATACTCCAAAAAGTTAGGATTCACCAGCATGTTACCGATTCCGAGCAACAAACCAGCAGCTGGCAGAATCGCTACAGGCAACATAAGAGCTTTACCTACTCTTTGCAATACACCAAAAAGCTTCTTAAACATGGCGTTGTATTCTTCCTTTCGTTTCAAATCTGTAGGTCGTGATGCAAGCAAGGGAACACAAAAAAGGCATGAACTAATAAAAGTGAACTGTGCTAACCTTGGGGTATAGCATACCCCTAATAAGGTAGAACAATCACACTCTAATTAACTCATGCCTGATCGAGTCAGTAACACGTCGCTTATGTTTATTCAGTTGCTTGATTACGGTCACCATTGTAGCACCACTTCAAACGCATTGCAAGCCTTTACAGAAAAAAACGTAATTCCGCTAAAATTTCTGACATGATTTCACTTATTCTCTTCTTCTTTCCGCTGATTCAGCCGTTGCAGATGAATGGTTAAATAACCAACTTCTGCCGGATATACAGGCAGCTTCAAGCGCTTTTCCATCACTTTAGTGAGCTTCCATGCAAGCGAGTACATTTCGGGATATTCTAATTTGAGCAAGGAATCCAGTTTGTGCAGTTCCTCCACCTTATCTCCACGGCGCACACGTTCCAGGGCAAACCGAAGATGAGTTAACAGACGGGAATAATCCAAAGACTGCGTTTCGAAGGAATAGTCGAGTTGG
Source organism: Paenibacillus amylolyticus (assembly GCF_003719335.1). Taxonomy (GTDB): domain Bacteria; phylum Bacillota; class Bacilli; order Paenibacillales; family Paenibacillaceae; genus Paenibacillus; species Paenibacillus amylolyticus_D. The sequence goes on along the minus strand of NZ_RIAS01000015.1, from coordinate 92,430 downwards.
TCTGCAACCAGGTTCACCAGATCCGTAATTAATTGAGAATGCTCCCGCACCTGGGAGATATTCTGGTTTGTCATCGCACTATAGATATGCAAAGCAACAAACCCGATCTCATCCTGGCCGAGATCTACGTCCATCTTTTCCTTAATTAAACGAACTGCATATTCTCCCATACGGTACTCGTCTGGATAAATCTCTCTTGTCTCATATAAAAAAGGATTTTGAATGATAATACCCTGCTCTTTGCGTTTCAGCGCAAAAGAGATATGATCCGTTAAGGCAATATGAATATGTTCATTAAGCGGAACGTCCGTATGCTCTGCGATATACGTAATGACTTCGTTAATAATCTCGATTAAAGCCTCATCCACCTGCGGAAGGAGTTGCTTGTATTGCTCCTGCTCCTGCTGGTTTTTCAAAATAAACATCTTCTCCACAGCCGTCAGTGGGATATCATCATTCGGCTTCCGGTTAAATCCGATGCCCTTTCCGATGACCACAACTTCGCCGTGCTCAGGATGCTGTGCAATAATTACATTATTATTTAACGCTTTATCTACATGCAGGCTGCTCATTTTTGCACCTCTTTTTTTCACACCATCTTGGATGTGCCTAACACATCTTCAACCAAACCAAAAAACATCCGGAGCGGGCAAACCGCGCCGGACGTCTCGCTTAAAAAGTAACAAAAATTCGCCTTAAGGTCAATAGACCCGCCATGTAATTACGTTGCCAGTTCTTACTCTTTACTATCACTACGCTCTACAATGCTCTCGATAATAGGTGACGTCTGTTTTACTGATTCACTCGAATGCACGGCGACTGGTGAAGCTGTTTTCGATTTGGTCAACCCTTTGATCAGTTGCTCCACATCGATGCCTGACACACTTTTCAACATCTCAGGTGCAGTCGCCATCAGTTCCGTGACGTAGTTGCTGACACGCGCAGCCCCCTCACCTTTACCTGTATCTACTACCGTCAACTTGTCAATCGAGGAGATTGGCTCAGCGATTTTACCAGCCAGTTCAGGCAACATTTTGACAATGATATCGAGTACCGCAGCTTCGCCAAACTTCTGGAACGCCTCAGCCAATTTTTCTTTGGCTTCGGCTTCGGCAAGACCGCGCAGACGAATAACTTCTGCATCAGCTGTACCTTTAGCCCGTTCAGCATCCGCAATGGCCTGACCCTCAAGTCGTTTCTGCTCGGCTGTTGCTTTGGCTTGGGTTTCGATGGAGTATTGAACTGCGTCGGCTTCACGCATCCGTTTTGCTTTATCCGCTTCCGCAGCCTGCTCAACGGCATATCGATCTGCTTCCGCTTTTTTCTTCACTTCCGCATCATATTGTTTTTCACGCACCGTAATTTCTTTTTCCTGCAGGTCAATCTCACGCTCTTTACGTACGAGTTCAACTTTCATCTGTTCTTCAACAACCGTTTGTCTAGCACGCGCTTCATGGATATGATACGCCTGATCGGCTTCCGCCTTGGCTGTATCCTGATCACGTTTAAAGGCTGCGACTTTCAGTTCTTTCTCTTTGGCTGCCTCAGCAATATTGGTATCACGAAGCAGCTCTGCTTTTTGTCCTTGCTCTTCAGCATTTGCCTTCTGAATCCGTGCATCCCGCATCGCTTCCGCTTCGGCAATTTCGGCATCCCGTTTCACAGCTGCGATTCTCGGTTTACCAAGTGCATCCAAATACCCTTGCTTATCACGGACATCCTTAATGGTAAAGGAAACGATCTGCAGACCCATCTTTTTCAAATCCCGGGCTGCCACGCCTTGAACCTCTTGAGCAAAACGATCTCTGTTCCGGTATACCTCTTCCACTGTCATCGTACCGAGAATGGCCCGTAAATGCCCCTCCAGCACTTCCTGTGCTTCGCCCCTCAGCGCATCAACCGGTTTGCCGATAAATTGCTCAGCAGCCGTTGCAACGTCTTCTACAGCGCTTCCGACCTTGATGATCGCCACCCCGTCAGCAATAACTGGAACACCCTGTTCCGTGTATACTTCAGGAGTGGAGACATCGAGCTTGTGTGACAGCAACGAAATAAATTCAGACTGCTGGAACACAGGCAGGATGAACGCACCGCCACCGCGCACGATTTTGATTTTACGTCCAGACTCATCTTCTGAAATATTTTTGCTACCCAAGAATGAACCGGTTACAATCATCGCTTCATCAGGACCTACCGTTTTGTATCTGGCCCAGAAAGCTAAACCCAGAATCAAAATCACACCAACAACCACGACAGGAATTAACAATACATCCCAATCCAGATTCCCCATTCACATCTCTCCCCTTATCTCGTAAGTATAAAAAATCATTTCCGCTACCGTCAGTTCCCGACATGATTAGGAAATTTCACTGACCTAGACATCCTTAAGTACATCTTCTTCCCACTCGGATACGCGTAATACGCCGTCCACCACATCGATGACAACCACTCGTGCCCCCACCGCAATGGGAAGCTGTTCGAAGCTGGACGCTGTCTGAATGGTGTTGCCCGATGCAAAACGAATCATGACTTCACCAAATCCGTTTGCCGGTACCGGAATCGTGATTTCACCAATTTTGCCCGCTAACTCCTTCATGGAAAAACCAATTGAAACGTCACTGTTACGCATCGGCTTGATATATGCGAAAAATACCAGCATGGCTGCAGCAATACCGATCAGCAGGGATAAGATCAGATTCGACATCACACTAAGAGAGCTGTACCGCGTCAGTAGTATGCCTGCTCCACCAAAAGCAGTGATGGATCCCGCCAGTACAACAGGTTTAAAAAAATCAACACCAGGCATTTCGAAAGCACCATCCAGCAAACCGTCAATCAAGTCACCTAGCACCAGACTCACAATGGCAAAAACGGCTCCTCCGATGAGACATCCCCAATAGATTGCTTCCATCCCCTCTTCCTCCTCTCCGCTGCAATTTCTCCCAACTGTGCATCCCACATGTAAATAAATACGTACATCTAGGCATAATGTTTCAAAATCTTTCCTGAGTTGTATCGAGAAACCGCTAATGGGTATTAGCATCATAATATTCAGGATTGCTCCATTTTTCTATTCCATGCGAATTCACAGTGTGGGATACAGAAGTGATTCGTAGTAGTTTAGGCATTAAAAAAACGCAAGCCTCCAACAGGAGACTTGCGTTTATATCAGTAGTCCAATGAATATTAAGCTTATACACCAAGTTCCTTATTTCATTTACAGCGAAGCTTTGTAGATGGATACCACATCTTCACGTTGCAGCTTTTTGAAGTTACCGAACGGCCCAAATAGCATCGCTTTATCCGCCATAACCTCGATCTGACTGTCATCAATATCATAGTCAGCCAGACGGTTTGGTGCACCAATGGATGTCCAGAACTTGCTGAGAGCATCAATGCCTTCCTCGGCAATCTGTCTGTCGGATTTGCCTTCTGGGTTCACGTCAAACACGTTGATCGCAAGACGTTTGAAACGATCTACCTTCACATCGACGTTATGTCTCATCCAGTGCGGGAACAGGATTGCAAGTCCGCCGCCATGCGGGATATCATAAACCGCAGATACTGCATGTTCGATATTATGCGTTGCCCAGTCTCCTGCAAGTCCCATGTTCAGCACGCCGTTAAGCGCCATTGTTCCACAATACAGAATCGTTTCACGCAACTCATAATTCTCAAGGTCATCCACCAAACGAGGCGCTGCATCCATGACGGTACGCAGAATCGTCTCGCAGAAACCGAGTTGAACAGGTGTATTTGGGTCCAGATGGAAATAATGTTCCAACACGTGAGACATCATGTCCACCATACCGTATACCGTTTGATCCTTCGGCACCGTGTAGGTATTTACTGGATCAAGAATCGAGAATGCTGGGAAAGAATGCGCACTGCCCCAACCGAGCTTCTCTTGTGTTTCTTGGTTTGTGATTACGGAACCGGAGTTCATCTCTGAACCGGTTGCTGCCATGGTAAGCACTGTGCCGAGTGGAAGTGCATCTTGTGCAACAGCTTTACGCTGTGCAAAGTCCCACATATCTCCATCGTATTTCGCCCCAACGGCAATCGCTTTGGCACAATCAAGTACACTACCGCCGCCAACAGCAAGAATGAGCTCAATGCCATTCGTTTTACACAAGTCCACGCCTTTATGTACAGTGGACAGACGCGGATTCGGCTCTACACCTGCAAGCTCCGTTACTTCTGCTCCGATTTCCTTGAGCAACCCAAGCACTTGCTCATACAGTCCGCTGCGTTTGATGCTTCCACCGCCATATACAAGCAGAACCCGTTTGCCATATTTCGGCACTTCGGTTTTCAACGCTTCGAGCTGGCCTTTACCGAAGATTAGACGAGTTGGGTTATAAAATTGAAAAGATCTCATGATCTATAATCGCCTCCAATGGAGTTTAGTTTTTAGTGCAACCTCAATTATAGTCCCCCTTTTATAGAAAAACAAATCGATAGCCGCTCACTTTAGTTCAATCCATTGATCTTCAGATGTGCCTGAAGAAGCTCATTCACCGATGGCAACTCTTCGGATTTTGCCCATGTTTCGGCATCCCATAATCCTGCCTGATGAAACGCTCGTGGACAATGGATGAAGCATTCCTCCACTTCCACAAGGACAGCTGCTCCAATGGTTTTACCATCCCAGTTCATGCTTGTAATAAACGCCTCATCTTTTGTAATCCGAGCTGTTCCATTAATGCGAAGTACTTCATTTAATCCTGGAATCACAAACAACATGCCCACACCTGGATCTGACAAAATGTTTAACAAGGAATCGATTCGGCGATTGCCCGGGCGTTCCGGGTATACCAGTCTATAAGAGTCCAATACACGAACAAAGCCGGGTTCGTCCCCACGCGGTGATACATCACATTTTCCATCCTGATCCGAAGTGGACAAGAAGAACAACGGTGACTTTGCGATAAACGACTGAACATGCGAATCGACAAACGAGATGACTTTATTGCGCACACGTTCGCTGGATTCCCCAACCATGCTTTTAAGTTCCTTGGCATCTGAGATAAATGGAAGATGAAGCGGCTGCTTTTCCATATGAATTGTCCCCTTTCCATATGTAGTGTGGGTCATTCTAACTGTTCTTCTTTCGTTCCTTACTCCATTATACATCTCTAACCATGCCAAAAAGCACCCGTTCTCAATTGAACGGATGCCATATGGTCTCCTTACTCGGTATAGCCCATGCTGCTTACGAAGCGACGGAATGCCTGACGTCCAGCTTCATCATGTTTGTACACACCTGCATGCTCCAGAATTTCGGAGAATTTCAAACCTACCTGCTGTTGTACAAGTGTAACCGCTTCTTCCTTCGTCAAGCTGGAGCGACGCCCCTGCTTCAACTCTTCTGTCCACGGTAAATGTTTGTTCAGTTCATGATCAGCTGTCTGGGCAGCTTCTGCAAGCTCTGTATTTCCCGCCAAGATATCGGCAATGCCGTCCAGTTCTTGCTTCAGACGTCCCGGCAAAATAGCCAGTCCCATGACTTCGATCAAGCCGATGTTTTCTTTTTTCAGATGATGCATCTCGCGATGTGGGTGGAAAATGCCTTCTGGGTGCTCGTCATTTGTACGGTTGTTACGTAAAACGAGATCCATCTCAAACCCACCATCCGCACTGCGGCGAACAATCGGAGTTACCGTGTTATGAGGGACCTTCTCTCCGTCTACTTCGCTGAAGGCTTCGATCTCCACCGTGGAATCACTATACACCTTCCATGCTTCGTAGACCGCATTACCCGCTTCTAGCAATTCCGCAGGATCATGTGAATGCAGACGCATCACGGACATGGGCCATTTGACAAGGCTAAGTGTCAGCCCCGGCATATCCGCATGACGGAAGACCGCTTCTGGCTGTGCGTTTTGAATGGCAAACGTATGACGTCCACCCTGGAAGTGGTCATGGGTCAGAATGGAACCGCCCACGATTGGAAGATCGGCGTTAGACCCGATAAAGTAGTGCGGATATTCCTGAACAAAGGCAAGCAATCTGCGCAAGGTATCCTTCGTCAATTTCATCGGCACATGATCATGATGGAAAATAATGCAGTGCTCATTGTAGTACACGTACGGTGAGTATTGGAACAACCACGGCTCGTTATTAAGTTGCAGCGGAATGACACGCAGATTCTGGCGGGCCGGGTGATTCACCCGCCCAGCATAACCTACATTTTCACGACATAGCTGACATTTCGGATATACCGGAGGTGGAAGCAACTTCGCCATAGCGATTTCCTTTGGACTTTTCTCCGGCTTCGAAAGGTTGATCGTGATCTCCATCTCGCCATAAGCGGTATCCTGTGTCCAATAGACGTTCTTGGATACGCGATCCATTCGGATGTAGTTCGAGTTAATGGACAAGTCATAAAATTGCGATGTTGCCGCCTCAATGCCTTCCGTCTGCTCCGTATGGCGGAAAGCACGCACAACTTCTGATGGGCGCGCCATCAGATGACCCATAATTTTCGCATCCAGCAGGTCACGGAACGTGTCGCTATTTTCAGGAATGAGTCCAATGGTATATCCATAATCAATTAACGTGTCCAGCATGCTCTGCGGGCTCTCAGGGATTGTAGCATCCGGTTCACCGGCGTATGGCTCTGAGAATCCGAATTGTTCCATCAGCAGATTGCGGCTATAATCGTAATCCGCTTCCTCGATCAGTTTTTTCTGTAAGGCAAATGCGACCAGACGCTCAATGGCATGCAGTGCTTCCTGCTGCTCGGGTGTACGCTCTGTGGCCTCTGCTCCAGGTTGAGTCTGTGACATAAGATGTTCGCCTCCTAGTTTTTTCCGTAGCCTTCCGGGCGTGATTGATGCCAGTTCCATGCACTTTGAATGACATCTTCTAGATTTGTCCATTTCGGATTCCAGCCCAGAACGGATCTGGCTTTTGCAGATGAGGCTACTAATACAGCAGGGTCACCCGCCCGACGTGGTTCCTGAACAACCGGGATATCCAGGCCGGTCACTTTTTTTGCTGTTTCAATGACTTGTTTTACCGAGAATCCAGTGCCGTTACCCAGGTTGAACACGTTGCTGTTCTCCCCTTTGCGCAGGTAATCCACGGCACGCAGATGCGCATCAGCCAGATCGCTAACGTGGATATAGTCGCGGATACATGTGCCATCCTCTGTTGCATAGTCATCACCAAATACGGCGATATGCGAACGTTGTTTCAGTGCTGTTTGTAATACAAGCGGAATCAAGTGACTTTCCGGCTGGTGATCTTCACCGATTTTGCCACTTTCGTGTGCACCGGCTGCATTGAAGTAACGCAGGGAAACGTATTTGATATCTTGCACTTTGTCGAACCAGGACATCATGCGCTCCATCATCAATTTGGTTTCACCATATACATTCGTAGGCTCCGTACGGTCGCTCTCTTCGATCGGCACCTTCTCAGGCTCACCATAAGTTGCTGCTGTAGATGAGAAGACGATGCGACGAACGTTCGCCGCATTCATCGCTTCGAGCAGGCAAAGTGTGCCGAATACGTTATTGTCATAGTATTTAGCCGGTTCTTTCATGCTCTCGCCGACCAGCGAGTTCGCCGCAAAGTGAATGACGGCATCAATTGAATTTTCCGCGAACAGCTTCGTCAAGATTTCCTTGTCACGTAAATCACCTTCATACAGCTTACCGCCAAGCAATGCCTCGCGATGCCCTGTCTGCAAATTATCCAGTACAACGACTTCCTCGCCACGTTCAAGCAATGCTGCCACCGTATGCGAACCAATATATCCTGCTCCACCTGTCACCAAAATTGCCATTTCACTTCGCCTCCTTGAGTTCGTTAACACCTTCGCCTACACCACATACATAAAAATCACCTTTGAGACCCGTACGTGCTTCATACGCTGCACCCACTTCACTCACAAAACGCTCAACATCATTCTCGTGTACCAGAGACACCGTACATCCACCAAAACCTGCACCCGTCATACGTGCACCTAGTGTTCCTGGAATCCGCTGTGCTTCCTCGACCATGACATCCAGCTCATCGCAGCTAACTTCATACAGATCGCGTAGAGATTCATGCGAAGCATTCATCAACTGTCCAAACGTCTGCAAGTCATTATTCTGCAGCGCTTCTACGGATGCAAGGACGCGTGCATTTTCTTCCACAACGTGCCGGGCACGCTGTCTGACTTTCTCATCTTTGATCTGATCCTGTAAGGTATCAAACTGTTCCGGCTTCAATTGAGCCAGGTAATTCAGTGCAGGCAGCTGTTCCTTCAAAGTGGCAAGTGCCTGCTCGCATTGAGAGCGCCGCTCATTGTATGCCGAATCGACCAATCCACGACGCTTATTGGTGTTACCGATAATCAGTTTGTAAGCACCTGTGCGGAAAGGAACCTTCTCATACTCGAGCGTATCACACATCAGAAGAATCGCATGATCCTTAGCACCATTCGCTACAGCGAACTGATCCATGATGCCGCAGTTTACACCAACAAACTCATTCTCTGCTTTCTGGGACAAAAGCGCAAGTTCCACGGTATCGATGTCCGTGACCCCTTCCATCGATTGAATCGCATATCCGGTAAGCACCTCCAGAGATGCAGATGAGGAAAGCCCTGCGCCATTTGGAATTTCGCCATGATAGAGGAAATCATACCCTTTCTTGACTTTGATTCCTTTGCCTTGCAGTTCGACCATAACGCCAACAGGGTAGTCTGTCCACTCTCCCGTTCTCTCTTGACCAATGGAGGCCGTGTCCAGTGTTCCCTCGTAAGACATATTGGTCGAAGCCAGTTGCAATTGATTATCCGTACGTTCACGAATGAGCAACGTTGTGCCAAACTCAAGCGCGGCCGGAAGCACATAACCACCGTTGTAGTCGATATGTTCACCGATCAGATTCACACGCCCAGGGGCATGAAATACACGGATGTCCGCTCCACTTTCTCCGTACTTCTCAATAAACTTTTGTTGCAAATCAGTTACATTCAAAGCTGATGCACCTCGCCTCTTTGTTGTGGTTTTCTTAATGTTATTATACAAGGAAGCCACCTCTCTTGAAATGAAACCATGTGTGATTCATATGGATAAATGTGACCTTTAATTATATAATGATTCTAACGACTGAAGCTCTAATAATGGAAAGAAGGATTCCATATGAAAGATTCCAAATCAAATCCAGCAGAAGCATCCCATAATACAACCGGCTCGTCCAGCTCCAGGCTTTCACCGGAATCACCTATAAGCAAAAGCGGAGCACTTAGTTATTCGGTTGCCTCCAATCCCACCTATGATAACCGAGGGGCACTGCATGTCCTGTTTGCCGGCGCAAGCCAGACCCTCCCCGGACATGCACTTGGACCGAAGCTATATGATTATTATCTTTTGCATTATGTAGAAAAAGGAGCCGGTACGTTCCGTACGGAACTGCACACCTACGACCTTGCCGCGGGGGATTGTTTTTTGATCCATCCGGGACAACTGGTAAGCTACCAGTCCCATGCCCGCAAGCCATGGCAATACCGCTGGATTGCCTTCACAGGCAGTGAAGCTGCCCGGCACGTCGAACAGGCCGGGTTTAGGCCCGAGAAATCTGTTTTTCATGCAGGTACAGCCTGTGACATATCCAATTGGCTGTCGGTCATGCAAGATGCTTTTGCCGAGCGGAAAGAGAGCGCCCATTATACATCACTCGGTACATTGTATATGATTTTAGCCGAGGCCCAGACTCATCTCTCGGAGGGACAGACATTAACTTCAGGAGAATCCTCCATCCGGCGGACGGTGAAACAGATGATTCAATATATGTCCACTCAATACGCTTACCCTGTATCCATTGAACAAATGTCGGAGAGTCTCGGATATAACCGTGCATATCTATCGCGTATTTTCAAACAGGAAACCGGACTCACCCCTGTGACCTATTTGTTGAAACTACGGATCGACAAGTCACGTCAACTATTGCGGGAACGGCCAGATTTGTCGATTGAACAGGTATCTGCCTCTGTTGGTATGCCTGATGCTCTGTATTTTTCTAGGCAATTCAAACGTTTCCACGGCGAAGCCCCTACTCTCTATCGAGAGAAACTGCTCGCGCGTCCGTTACGCTCAAAAGGTACGTAAAGTCACTTCTTCAAATAAAAGAGAGAGCCTCACCTCGTAAGTATGAACAAAAAAACGGAATAACTGAATTATGATCACATGTTAAAAAAGTGCATCTTGCCTGTATGGCTAAGATGCACTTTTGGGTTGTGATTTATTTGTACGAGCTTCCCCATATATGGGACGGATGCTAATCTTTGTTTTTATTCGTAGACTCTGGTCGCAAAATCGACTCAATCCGCTCTAGTTCCTCTGCGGAAAACTCCAGCTGACTAAGCGCAGCTACGTTCTCTTCAATCTGAGACGGACGGCTTGCGCCAATTAGCGCAGACGTGACTCTTCCATTGCGCAGTACCCATGCCAGTGCAAACTGGGCAAGACTCTGGCCGCGGGCTGCTGCAATCTGATTCAGAGCACGTACCTTACGAAGTGTTTCGGGAGAGATATTATTTTCATTCAGAAATACAGAAGGGCCTTTGGCACGTGAATCTTCCGGAATGCCATTCAAATATTTGTTTGTAAGTACGCCTTGCTCCAATGGACAAAACGCAATGCTGCCTGCTCCATACTCATCCAGTACATCCTGAAGTCCATCCTCAATCCAGCGATCGAGCATGGAGTACCTTGGCTGATGAATCAGCAGCGGTGTACCGAGGCTTTTTAAAATCTCAGCCGCCTGTTTCGTTTGCTCTGCAGGATAATTGGAGATGCCAACATAGAGTGCCTTGCCTGAACGAACCATATGATCGAGTGCCATCATTGTTTCTTCCAGTGGTGTATCTGGATCATAACGGTGTGAATAAAATATATCCACATAATCCAGTCCCATTCGAGTTAGACTCTGATTCAGACTGGAAATCAAGTATTTGCGGGACCCCCACTCACCGTAAGGCCCTGGCCACATATAATATCCGGCTTTGGAGGAAATAATCAGTTCATCCCGGTATGGTTTCAGATCCTGAGCCAGCACCTGACCAAACAGTTCCTCCGCTGAACCTGCAGGTGGGCCATAGTTGTTTGCCAAATCAAAATGTGTAATCCCGAGATCAAACGCACGTGTAATCATGTTGCGTCCATTCTCTATACTGTTAATTCCACCAAAATTATGCCACAGTCCAAGTGAAATCGCTGGCAGCTTAAGGCCCGAACGTCCCACGCGGTTATATTTCATCGTTTCATAGCGTGTTTCAGCAGCTACATAGACCATCATGAATCCCTTCTTTCCACAGGTTCGCGCATCCTGATTCCAAGCCTGAGCCAGAGGATGCCCATAATTCCGTTCAATGCATTTAATAAAAGCTGGTTCACAACTTTGTATCAACCAATTAGCTGGTCTACACCCTTCATTACCTCGCCAATCGGCTCTGTAATCAGCAAATCTGCCCGGTGATCATAAGCAGTTGGTGTAGCATTGAGTAACACCGTATGTTTTCCCTGAAAATACGTAATTAATTGGGCTGCAGGATATACCGTCAGCGAAGTCCCACCTACAAGCAGTAAATCTGCTGAAGACAAGGCGTCGATGGCATGATATAACGTTGTCTGATCCAGTTCTTCTTCGTACAAGACTACGTCAGGCTTGACTACACCTCCGCATGACGAGCAACGGGGTACAACCTCTTTCGATTGCATAATGTCATGCAGCGAATAGAACTGTTTGCAATCCATGCAAGCATTGCGATGAACCGAACCATGAAGCTCCAGCACATGACTGCTGCCTGCCTTTTGATGCAGGCCATCTATGTTTTGCGTAATGACAGCGTGAAGTTTTCCCTCCTGCTCCAGCCTGGCAAGCAAACGATGACAACCATTCGGTTCCGCATCGGGATGAAGCATTTTCCCCCGGTAAAAATCATAAAAAATATCAGCGTGCTGATCAAAAAAATGTCGGCTTAACAGTTCCTCTGGAGGATAAGGGGAATGCTGCTCCGTCTGGTACAGTCCCGCAGCCGAGCGAAAGTCGGGAATCCCGCTTTCCGTTGAAGTTCCGGCTCCTCCGAAAAAAACGATGCGTGAGCTTTCCTGAATCCAGGCAGCCAGTTGCTCTGTTGCGTTCATCCTCTCTCCTCCTTTGATTTCCCTTATACATACGAACATCGAGCAGGATCTATAACACAATACCTAACTCATCATAATGACAAATGACGGCGTCTGCATCATGCAAATGCGCACTCTGGTCCAATTGAGGACAGTACCCCAAAGTATATGCTGCTCCTGCATGGCGTCCCATTTGCATATCACCGTTGCTGTCTCCAATGACTACAGCCTCATGAGGTTCAGCCGCTAATTCCCGGCATGCCAGCAGGAATGATTCACCATCGGGTTTGCCACGCGTTACCCGGTCACAGCCTACAATCGAACTGAAAAAGGAACGGATGCCCATCCAGTCCAGATGTGCTTCAGCCGCTGATGTACTGTCGGAAGTCACCACTGCAAGCTGAATGCCTGCTTCCTTACAACGTTTCAGTAGATCCAGTAAGCCAGGCATAGGTTCAGCGGATTTCCGCTCTCTTACAGACTTCATCGCTATACTTGAAAACTGGCGTATCGTTGTAATGGCTTCGTTCCATGGCGTACCGGCAGCATAGAGCTGTCCTGCCAGCCAGCCGTTACATTCATCTACAGTTGCAATGGCAAGCGGCCCTTGCACATCGTAGCCGCTGAGATGACCTTCCGAATCATGAACCGTACCCAGCACATGTTCGAGTTCCACGGTAAAAGAGGCATCACGTTCTCGCATCCATGCTTGCATTTGCACGAGCATACTCTCAGCCCAAGGGCCCCATAATTGAAGAAAATCCAGCAAGGTTCCATCTTTGTCAAACAGAATTGCCCTGCAGGGAATCTTTTCTCCCTGCACCTGTAGCAAAGCCACTTCCTTCACCTCCGCTGAAAATAAGACTACTTGATGGTATCTAACCAAGATAACAACGTTTTGACCGTCTGCTTCAGCTGATCCTCTTCACTAACTGAGGACTCACCATCTCCCTTCTGATGACCATAGTCACCAAACTGAGCGTGGTTCCCTCCTTCAACGGTGTAATACACGGTATCTGGTGGCAAATACATGCGTCCTGCCTGATACTTGGTCATATTCACAACTCCATCATTCGTGCCGAGAATGGATAGGGCTGGAATATCCAGCTGCTGTACACTTCCTTTTTCATCCGGATAGGACGCCAGGAAAAAAATGCCGTGAAGGGCATCTGGATGTGCCACTACATATCGTGCAGCCATGGAGCCCCCTAACGAGTGACCACCCATGACGAACTGCTCTTCAGGGTATGCTGCCAAAATATCATCGGCCAGATCGGGTTTAATCACAGCCAAATTTACCGGCATCTTAGCAATAATGGTATGATGACCAGCTGCAGCAAGCTCATGAGCAAGAGGAGCATAGCTTTCTGGTTTAACTAAACCGCCAGGATAGAAAAGTACACTTTTCCCATTTGCTTTAGGTTTATCCGGTTTAAAATCAATCCAGTTCTCCTGCTCACTGACGGTAACCCCGCCGGATGTTTCCATCGCAGCCTGTGCTACTTCCTGCGGGCCATAAGGCGTGAGCAACTTCCATGCAACATATCCGCAACCAATAACAATGAGCGCCAAAAGTACGAGCAGAAACTTGCCAATGCCCCTCTTCTTGCGCCCTGTATTATAACGATTTCTCAACATCATTCACCTTTCTACACTTCCGCAAATTGCCGCGGCTTATGGAAGCGGGAGCCTGCATGTCACAGGCTCCCTTCCATGTTGAAACATTATTCAGCCTTGGCTTTGCGATAAGCTTCCATATATTGTTCCGCTTTACGGCGGACATGAGTCAAATCTCCCGTCTTCACAGCTTCCGACGTCAGATCAGAGCCGATCCCGACAGCTACTGCTCCACCTTTGATCCACTCACCCAGATTGGACAAAGACACACCGCCTGTTGGCATGAAGTTCGCCTGTGGCATAGGGCCTTTCATCGTTTTGATAATAGATGGATCATACAGATTGCCAGGGAACAGCTTGATAATATCCACGCCAAGCTCCAGTGCACGCTGCACATCAGCAATGGTCATGACACCCGGCAGGATCGGAACGCGATACAAATTACATATCTGAACGGTCTCGGGGTTAAGAGATGGCCCTACGACAAACTCAGCACCTGACATAATCGCAGCTCTCGCCGTTTGCGCCTCAAGCACAGTTCCTGCGCCAATAATCGCGAATTTCTCCGGGTCTTGCGTATTCCAATGATACACACGGCTTAATTTTTCGATCGCTTTGAGCGCACCCGGAACGGTCATCGTAATTTCGATAACCTTGATCCCACCCGCAATTGCTTGCTCGGCCATAGCAATGACCTGGTCAGCTGAATCTGCGCGCAGAACCGCCACCACACCATTGTCCGTCATCTTTTGCAACAGTTGAAGCTTCTTCATTTCATTCTCTCCCTTGTCCATGTGGTGGTTGTGTATACAAACTTTACATTTTTAAAGAACGAAGATGAGTCATCCTGATTTTAACGCCACTTAACGCTCGACGTGAGCAACATTATTCAGCTTGGCCTCGACCTGTGCCCATGTCGGGAGTGCTTCCCAATCCCCGACGGCCTGGATAACCATTGATCCGTTCAAATTACCAAGCCTGGTCGCTTCCTGCGGAGTGTATCCTTTTAACAGACCAGCTAAAAAACCTGCACAGAATCCGTCTCCAGCTCCGACAGTGTCAAGAACCTGATCTGCTTTAAAGTACGGAACTTCCGTTAGGGTACCATCCGCAAGTACGTAGGTCAAATCAGGCCCACCCTTAACAATGCACACGGCATCCATGGCAGCTAAGCGTTCAAGCACCTTCTCATCGCTTTCTTCGTTATATAACAGTTTCATCTCATCCAAACCTGGTAAAAAGTAGTCAGCCTGTTCAGCCAAACGCAGTAATACAGGGCGAGCCTTCTCTGCTGACCAAAGCTTCAGGCGCAGATTCGGATCGAAGCTCACTTTCACCCCTGCCTGCTTGGCAATATGTATGGCGGCTTCAACCGTGGAAAGACCTGATTCGCTGATTGCTGCAGTAATACCTGTGACGTGCAAAATCTTGGCCCCGGCAATATATTCCGGATCTAGATCATCCGGTGTCATCGCACTTGCCGCGGATAACTTCCTATAATAATGCACCGAAGCTTTCCCGGAAGCGTTCTCACGAATCATCAAACCTGTAGGTTCATGATCACTTAATTTGGCCCGGGATACATCCACACCTTCGCCGCGAATAGCTTTTAGAATCATGTTCCCGATCGGATCGTTGCCAAGCCGTCCAAACCAGCCGCTGGTATGTCCAAGGCGTGCTACACCAATAGCCAGATTGCTTTCAGCACCTCCGAACGTCTTGTCTAGTGTAGCTGCATATTCAAGCCCTCTCGTA
Source organism: Paenibacillus amylolyticus (assembly GCF_003719335.1). GTDB lineage: Bacteria > Bacillota > Bacilli > Paenibacillales > Paenibacillaceae > Paenibacillus > Paenibacillus amylolyticus_D. The sequence continues at coordinate 76,933 of NZ_RIAS01000015.1, read as the reverse complement.
TCTCTGGCCGTCAGCAACCCCATACTCTCCCCGAATGTAATAATATCAGGGCTTTGAAAGGGACTCGTTGACATATTGCCTTCCTCCTTAATATTGACTACCTCATCTTCTTCTACCATTGTCATCCCGTATGCAACCGTTGTCAATCCCGAAGCATTCTTTTTGTTGTCACATCTTTGAGAAAAGATAACGTTTACTAATGTGAAATAAATCACAATGATTGGATCGAATTCATATTAACCTTAGTACAGATGTATACAACGAATACAGATAGACTATTTTTCAACGAAGTTTTCGAGGGGGCTACATCATGAGAAAACAGATACTGATTCAGCATGATCAGGAATCTTTCTTTTACAATCTTCGCTTTATGTTAATTGTGTGCGTACTTGCGGGAAATGCACTGGAACCACTCATTACCCGCTTTGCCGGAGCAGAGGCATTGTTTCTGTGGATTTATACGTTTCATATGCCACTCTTCGTATGGGTGACGGGATATTTTGCCAAACCTTCTATCCAGGGTGTCTCGGGGCGCAACGTGCTGAAACAGATTGCATTACAATATCTTCTGTTTCAAACGTTATATGCATTGATGGATGCGACCGTGTTTCATACACCTCATATGCGCTTATCCTTCTTTGCACCGTACCTGTTGCTATGGTTCCTTGCCAGCCATTTCTGCTGGAGGTTACTTGTTCGGCTCACCATCTCCTGGCAACCTGTGTATCGATTGATTGCTTCAATCGCACTGGGAGTCATTGCCGGTTATTTGCCTGTCGACGGTTTTTGGCTCAGTTGTAGCCGCACCTTTGTGTTTCTGCCTTTCTTCGTTATTGGATATGACTATGGTGCAGCCATCCGTGCGCGCCTGCTCCCAGGCTGGGGCCGTAGAGTAGCCGCAATCCTATCCGTTGCTCTGCTGATTTATATTGCATATGGCGGTTTAAACATTCCGCAAGGATGGCTGTTTGGAAGCAAGACTTATGCTGAACTGGGGCATCAGGAGTGGTATGCAGGGATTTTCCGGCTTGGCGTGTATCTGCTGGAGATCATCTCCGCCACACTTTTCCTTGCCTGGGTTCCGAACTTGACCTCCAAACTGACAGACATGGGTCGTCGTACATTGTACGTCTTCCTTTTGCACGGCTTTCTTGTGCGGCTTGCAATCTGGTCAGGGATCTACAGTTATATGGGTAATGCACTGTTCATACCAGTTATCCTTGGTATTGCTGTGCTCTTCTCGGTTACTCTGGCTCACCCTCTTGTACGGCATACCTTTAAAGTACTCATCGAGCCGGACATCTCACGGATTTCATTTCACCGACATGGTGTTTTCAAGCGTTCTGCCTGAGGTTTCCCTCACGCCTAATATCCAACTGTTTCCATTTTAGTTGTTTCATACTGGAAAAACCGTGGTAATTCAGCATACACGAAGCAAAAAACAACTTAACATGGTAAGGAGTGATTTGTAATGGCACGAGGGCAAATGTCAGAACGCAAAATGAGCAGAGAAGAAGCCGGACGGTTAGGCGGGAAAGCTACATCCAGAAACCATGACCGGAGCTTCTACCAGACGATTGGTAAAAAAGGCGGTGAAGCTACTTCCGACGCCCATGATGCAGATTTCTACAAGGAAATTGGACGTAAGGGCGGCGAAGCCACTTCTGAAAACCATAGCAAGGAATTTTATCGCGAAATCGGTCGCAAAGGCGGAAGTAGTTAAACTAAGCTTTTTAAAATGTCTATATCATTAAAAGCATCCCCGCTTTTCGTTGAATTCAGAAGCCAATCTCCAGGTCAATGGAATGTGGCTTCTTTTTATATGTCTATTGAATGTAGAAATATGACGATGGTTGTGATAGACTCTATAGAAAAACCGGGTGTTCACGGGTTTAAAGCAGCAAAGAAATTCACAAACTACGGGGAGCGAGACACCAGCCCACGGGTTATTTTTTTGTAGAGTACGGATGAAATTAAACGACAGATGTACTGCCATTTATTTTTCCATTCATGTTGCTCAATATTATATATTTGGGGGGAATACACCATGTCAGCCAATAAAATGCGTTCCGATATGATCAAAAAAGGGTTTGACCGCGCACCACACCGGAGTTTGCTCCGTGCAGCGGGCGTAAAAGAAGAGGATTTTGGCAAGCCGTTTATCGCGGTATGTAACTCGTACATCGATATTGTACCTGGTCATGTTCACTTGCAGGAGTTTGGTAAAATTGTTAAAGATGCCATTCGTGAAGCCGGCGGCGTTCCGTTCGAATTCAACACCATCGGGGTTGATGACGGAATTGCGATGGGACACATCGGCATGCGTTACTCCTTGCCAAGCCGTGACATTATTGCGGATTCCGTAGAAACGGTTGTATCTGCTCACTGGTTCGATGGCATGGTATGTATCCCGAACTGTGACAAAATTACACCAGGTATGATGATGGGCGCATTGCGTTGTAACATCCCTACCGTATTCGTAAGCGGTGGACCGATGAAAGCAGGCCGTGACAGCAATGGTAAAGCTCTCTCGCTGACTTCAGTATTTGAAGGCGTTGGTGCTTTCCAAGCGGGTAAAATCGACGACAAGAGCTTGCTTGAGCTTGAACAGTTCGGTTGTCCAACTTGCGGATCTTGCTCCGGTATGTTCACCGCGAACTCCATGAACTGTCTTGCAGAGGCGATGGGACTTGCAATGCCGGGTAACGGAACCATTCTGGCTGTAGCACCTGAGCGCCGCGAATTTGTTAAACAATCGGCGAAACAACTGATGGAATTGATCAAACTGGATCTGAAACCACGTGATATCGTAACTGCAGAAGCCATCGACAATGCGTTTGCTCTCGACATGGCGATGGGCGGTTCTACGAATACGGTACTTCACACATTGGCTCTGGCACACGAAGCTGGCATTGAATATCCGATTGAGCGTATCAATGAAGTTGCTAACCGCGTTCCGCATCTGGCGAAACTGGCACCTGCTTCTGACTTACACATCGAAGATGTTCACAATGCAGGTGGCGTAAGTGCGGTTCTTAATGAATTGCTTAAGAAACCAGGCGCAATCCACGCGGACTGTATTACAGTTACAGGTAAAACCATCCGTGAAAACGTAGAAGGACAAGAGATCAAAGATACAAACGTAATCCACAAGCTTGACAACCCGCACTCCGAAAAAGGCGGACTGGCTGTATTGTTCGGTAACCTTGCACCAGAAGGTGCGATCATCAAAGTTGGAGCGGTTGATGCTTCGGTTGGTGGATACCATAAAGGTCCTGCAATCTGCTTCGATTCTCAGGAACAGGCACTTGAAGGCATTGCTAACGGCAAAGTCAAAGAAGGACATGTTGTTGTCATTCGTTATGAAGGACCAAAAGGCGGACCGGGTATGCCTGAAATGCTCGCGCCAACTTCCCAGATCGTAGGTATGGGACTTGGTGCCAAAGTCGGTCTGATCACAGATGGACGTTTCTCTGGCGCATCCCGAGGAATCAGTATCGGCCACATCTCTCCAGAAGCAGCGGAAGGCGGCCCAATTGCCTTTGTTGAAGAAGGAGATATCATTGAACTCGACCTGAACAACCGCACTATTGAGTTGCAAATTAGCGAAGAAGAATTCCAAGCTCGTCGTGCGAACTGGAAAGGTTTTGAACCAAAAGTCAAAACCGGCTTGCTGGCTCGCTACTCCAAACTTGTAACCAATGCAAGCAACGGTGGCGTTCTGAAGATCTAGTTTGCATGATGAAGCCATAAATACTAAACCGAGTATATAAAAATGAAAAAGGATGCGCTTTGCCACACTGGCAAAGCGCATCCTTTTTTTGCATCGGAATTGCGTACAAACGCTCTTCTCAGAAAAATTGCGCTATTCAAATGAATAATTAAATTCGCGTATAAATCCGTTACAACATCATCATTTAATTCAGTTTTCATCAATGAATTCAATTCTGTTCCGTTAAAACCTCATTTTCTATAACAAAGGAATCGTCTTCTGCTTGTTCAGTTACACCTGAAGCGATCGTATGATGCTGCCCGTAACGTTTCAACAGTTCCTCCACCGGCATCACAATCATTTTAGGCACCAATTGATCTGTCCGCTGTTTCAAGCGTTTTTGGCCTGCTGGATGAATAACGCTAAGTAACAGCCTTAGATATAACTTGGAGGCCAGACTGAACGGGCCTGGTGCCAGCTCTTGCACAGTGAATCCAAATTTTTCAGGACCACGGTTAATCATACTCACCCCATAAAGAGCCTTTGCTGAACGTAATTCAGGATCTGTAGCAACAACCTGTGCCAGGTCTGGCAGTTGTTGTTCCATCGTACGAATCATACGAATCGCTAAGTGCATCGTTGAACGGGATGTAACACCAAGTTCGAATAATGTTTGATTGTCAAAATGTAACTCTATAATCGGATCTCCGTTCTGCATCACATAACCATGTTCCATCTCCACTCGTGCACCGTGGTACACACGGGAACGAAAATGAAGCATCGGATCTTTAGGTGAAGCGGCTCGCAGATGGTATACCCAGTGAAATAATTTTTCCCAGCCTAACCACAAAGCAACCACGGCACGTTTCCAAAGCTTTAGTTTCAAGCGTGTTTCCACTTCTCTCTTTGAAACCACTGATGACGATTCGGTAATTTCGCTACCATTCATCAACGTGTCCACACGTACACTTTCCAAGTCACGTCGCTTGGCTTCCTGCAGCACGGCCTCCAGCGCCTCAAGCATCTGCTCTGGTGCGTGTGCATCTGCTCCTAAGGTTGTGCCGCGATCATGGAGCAGCATAACCTCTCCGCCCTTTAATTTGTTCAGCATACGTTTTTTTAATTGTTCGGCACCTACACTGCATTTCCAATCCTCAAACATGGCGGACCACAGAACGATCTTACGATCTTTTTTGCTGAAAAAATCAAACAGGTTCATAATGCCCCATGGCGGACGATAATAACAAGTTTTCTCACCCGTGATTTCTTGAATGATCTGACCTGTTCGATGGATCTGATCCCGAACCGTTCGTGGACGCATCAACCAGTTTGTTTTATGAATATAATTATGAATTCCGATTAAATGGCCTTCCTCATGCATACGTCTGATTAACTCCGGATGACTTGCTGCATGCTCCCCCACAACGAAAAAAGTTGCCTTGACATTGTACTTACGTAACAGTTCAAGCAACCTGGGCGTATAAATAGGGTCAGGCCCGTCGTCAAATGTCAGGGCATAGTGTGCTTCACTTTTCCCCCTCCTGAACACACGAAATCCGAACAGTCGGCTGATCAGACTTGGAATAAAAGCATAAAAAGAGGACAGATACAATAACCACAGTAAAATACTCTGAAGCATCGTTGTCATGATGTCGATTCCCCACTTCTCCTGCTAATTTACGGCCATATGGCACTTTCTAAAATAAACCGCCTTTAATTTTATCATAGTTAGTTCTTTTATTAAATGCTGTTTCCTCAAATCCCCACTATCATGTACAATGAATACAATCTAATTTCTGCCTGTAAAGGAGTCTATGTCCATGTTGCCGCTTTATAAAAAGTATGGGCGCACCGTCTTTGATATCGCTCTGCTTGTGTTAACCGTGTATGTGATCATGTTTGCCTTTAGTAAATTGTATCATATCGCTGCACCCGTTTTTCTTTCATTTATTGTCTTTTGGATGATTGAGCCGTTAGCCAAATTCCTTCACCGAAAAGGATTGCCCAAAACAGCCGGAACGGCCATATCCGTGTTGTTGTTTCTCGGGCTCATTGTGGCTGCCTTCTTTGGTCTAGGCTTTTTTATCATTTCACAGATTTCCGATCTTCAGCTCAATTTCCCGGTGTATGTTGAGATGATCCAGCGTGAATTCACGGATCTGGTCTTGCTCATCCAGGACAAGTCCAATGCCCTTCCTGACGGAATACTGGATAAAGTAAACGAATATTTCGCCACACTATCCGGGATTCTTTCCCGTTGGGTCACTAGTGGAGCACAATTCATCATCGGCTTTCTCAGCTCATTCTCCACATTCATTACAAACTTCGGGATTGCGATCATTCTAGCATTTTTTCTCAGTATTGAGATTGAATCCTGGCGCAAATTTGCTCGTGCCAAAACGCCCAAAACATTAAAAACGGCGAATGAATTTATGCGCACACACGTGTTCAAAACGATCCGTTCCTATATGAAGGCACAATTGATCATGATGCTCATTACATTTGTATTGATATATGCGGGGTTATTGATTCTGGGAACCTCCAATGCCTTTACAATCGCAGCGATCTGCGCCATTTTTGATCTGGTGCCGCTACTCGGTGTTCCAGTGATATTTATTCCGTGGATTGTTTATTTGTTTATCGTAGGCAATAGTACGCTCGCCATTGGCTTGATTGTGGTTTTAGCTGTGACCATGCTAACAAGACAACTGCTTGAACCGAAAATTTCAGGGAATTCCATTGGTGTTTCCTCTGCTTATTTGATGCTTTCGTTTATGTTAATTTCCCTGTCGATCTTCGGACTCGCAGGTGTCGTGTTATCTCCTGTGCTTCTGATTTTGTTAAAAGAACTACTACAGCAAGGTTATCTGCAAAAATGGATTCATCTGCCCACTGACGAATTCGAATCGTCACCATTAGTGGTTGATCCTCCTGCTCCTGATGTTTCAGAGAGGACAGAACATCAGTAGATGACATACTCGTGATCCTCTCATGTGAACAAATCACGAGAACTCTGCCAGATAGTCCGTAATTTTGCGAAATAGAGCTGTAGCCTGATGGGAAGCTTCCGGAGAGACATTCTGTACCAACACAGCAACAGCATATCTCGGCTTCTCTACGGGCCCATATCCTATGAACCATTGGTTGTTTTTGGCTTTCCCTTTTTGTTGTACCTGAGCTGTCCCTGACTTCCCTGCGACGTGCCATCTCGCGTGTTGCAGGGATTTTCCTGTTCCCTCCCGTACTACGGTATTCATCCAGCTTAACAGCAGGTGAGCTGTGGTCGGAGAAATCTGTCCTGCTGCTGAAGGAGATGCATGCAAAGGCATATCTAACATCGTGTCTCCATCCGCGTACCTGATTCGTTGCACAAGCCGGGGAGCGTTTACCTTTCCATCATGTAACAGTGTCACAATCAAGTTCGCTGCCTGTAGCGGAGTGACCCGTACATCCCGCTGTCCAATGGCTGTCTGGATTTTGGCGCCTTCATCTGCAGACTTCACGGCTTCTGTCCGAATACGCCCCGGTTCTTCATGGTCAAAATGTTTTAAAACCGGCATCCCCGCAATATGTTGTGCCTGCCAGCCAACAGAACGTGAAAGCCCTAGGCGATCCGCAGTTTGTTCCAACTGCTCCATGTGAAGCCTACGTGCAGTTTCAGCGAAAACAACGTTACATGACTCCGCGAATCCCTTTTCCAAATTCAATTCACCATGTCCATGCTCCTTCCAACAGGAAAGGCCATATTTTCCATAAGCTCCTTCGCAGTGAAACTTCTCATCACGAGAAACAACCTGATTTTCCAGGGCTGCTGCAGCCGTTACGATTTTGAATATAGAGCCTGGTGCAACCGCTTGTATAGCTCTGTTCCCCCAGGAGGAGTGCTGTGGATCGACATGCTGCGGTTGATAAAAGGGACGTGATACCATTGCGCGTACATCTGCATTTGCAGCATCAAGAACTACTATGGCTCCTTCCTCTAGACCGGATGCTTCTGACAATTCTTCAATGCCCTGCTGTATACGTGCATCAATGGTGGTTTCCACCACTAATGGATAGTGCGAATTTGTAGGTGCAATCACGCGCGGATCCATCTCAGGGATAACCTGTCCATTCCCTGATACCATGCGCGTTATTAACGTCGGTCCTACACCTCTTAGCAACGGCTCCAGCGTTCTTTCCAGTCCAGCTGCTCCCGATTTCATGGCAAAAGGTTGTTTTACTTCATCTTGATGCCTGTGATTTCCTCCATAAATTTCGGAATGCTCACTCAAATAACCCAGCCACTGGCTTCCACTAGCCTTCGGGAAATACCTGGTCATGACAGGATACACATCCGCTCCTTGGAGGTGCAGGTTCCGCACATTTACAACTTGAGCATCCGTTAACAAAATAGGCTCTGAACCGCCTCTAGTCCAAAGATGTGGCGTGTTCTCCTTGTGCCATTCCCTTTTTAACTGGTTCACATCTGTATGAAGGAAGGAGGCTAGTTGTTTGAGCTTGAAATCATGCTCACTTTTCCCGATGGATGGATAAAGCACCAGCCCCCATTGCATCTTCCCTGTTAATGGACGGCCGTGAACATCCGTAAACTGCCCACGTCCAGAATCCAGCATCACACCATGTTCACGTTGCAGCACTGACATCTCACGCACGGTTCGCTGAAACCCGGGCATGATTCGGTTCACTTGAACCATTTGAATCCAGCCTAGCCTCAGCACCAACACTGCGAAGAGAAGAGTAAGTCCGGCGCTAATTATGGCTATACGACGTTTCCACACAAGTTGCAACTGCACACCTGTTCCACCCTCACCTTTTTCGTGTATTATGCGTTGTCCTCTCTGGAATTATCCGGAAAGCCAAAGAAAACCTGCCTCGATGAAGAGGCAGGTTCGTTTGTAATTTGCAGCTTGTTGTCTGCTGGTTACACGGTAAAACGTGAGAGTGTTTCTTTCAGTTCAGTCGACACATTCTCCAGCTTGCCAGAGAGGCTAACGAGTTGATTACTGATGTTTTGCTGTTCACTGCTCAAAGAAGCCACTTCCTCTGAAGTTGCCGAGGACTCTTCAGCAACAGCGCTGACATTGCTCATCGCTTCAGACAAGGTTGCTTGCGATTTGCTCAACTCTCCAATGGAGCCTGTAACCATACCCAGACGTTCAACGAAAGCACCCATTTGGTCCTGTACAGAAGCAAAGATCACATTCGTATCTTTTACAGCATCCATCTGTTCCTTAAACAAAGGATATGCATCGGACAGGGCTTTTACCGTTTCATTCATCTCTGACATGATTTTGTCGGTAATCTCCCCAACCATATCAATGGACTGTCTGGACTGTGCAGCAAGTTGACGTACTTCGTCCGCTACGACCATAAAACCACGTCCAGCTGCACCAGCCCGCGCTGCTTCAATCGTTGCATTTAGAGACAAAATATTGGTCTGTTTCGTAATATTTTGCATAACATCGAGCACCTTCAATACAGAGGATGTGCTCTCTTTTAACGAATCAACTTTGTTAACCAACGCTCCAATCATTTCTTCGGTCTTCTGCGTTTTGGTCATCAACTGATTCAGATGCTGTGTTCCTGTTTGACTGGATTTTTCAACATGACGGGCAGAACTGCCCATCTCTTCATTCGCTGCAATCACACTTTCCATCTGACGAGAGATATTATCCGTCAACTCATTGCCACGTTCCGCTTCCGTTGCCAGACTACCTGCACCACCAGCAATTTCTTCAGTAGCTACAGCAATCTCAGAAGCAGATACGGCTGTTTTCTTCGAAGCATTGCTCAGTTCTGTAGCTGTATCCAATACTTCCTGTGCAGAACGATTGGTCTGCTCGACCAGCTTCGTAATTTGTTCCATCATCGTATTAAATGCAGCGGATAGTTGCCCAATCTCATCTTGGGAACTATACGGAGTTCGTACTTTCAGATTTCCTTTTGCACCCTCCTGCATAAGATCTTTCAATCCGCTGAGCGGACGAGCAATCATACGAACCATCCAGACACCGATTACCACAGCAAGGGCTGCAAATGCGAGCGCCATCCACAAGGTCATCGTTAAGATGCCTTTTGCATCTTTAACCAGCATTGAAGTTGGAACCATACCGATTAGTTTCCACGCGGATGAATCCAGCGTGCTATATACAGCCAGCATATTCGTCGACTTGCCTTCGATATCATATTCGGTATTTGTACTTCCTGCCGGTTCCTTTAAATCTTTAACAAAGGCAAGATCTGTCTCTTTTCCTGTACGCCCCGCAATGGATGATGCAACCACTTTGTTGTCGGGAGCAATCAATTGAAGCACCGCACCTGCCCCCAGATCCAGTGATTTCAGTTGCTCTTCCAGCACTTCCAGTTTCAATTCAATGATCAGTACGTAAGACTGTGTCGTACCTTGCAGGTTCTTCATAGAACGTGCAATTCGGAAAGTCGGTGTCGTACCATCCGTTTTCTCTTCTGTTGGGAGCCAGCGATATCCTCCCTGTGCAATGAGATCACTGTACCAGGCTTCCTGGCGAATGCTTCCCATCGTTGAACTGCTGTTCCCAGTTCCCATAACGGATTTTGATTCATCTGTTGGCACCAAATAAATCGCTTCCATAGATTTGTTTGTAAAAGCTACATTCGATAACTGTTTATTAATTGAACTCGAATTGACGAACGTATCATATGCTGTCAGATTCGGATCAGACATTTTTTGAAGCAATGACTGCATCTCTGGATCAAAAAAGATCTGTGTGGACGTATCCACAAAACGTTCCAAAATAATATCCAGCTTCTGCTTGGTTTGATCAATCGTTTCCTGATTTGCTCTGGATGCATTAGCCTCGATTGTATTTTTAGCCTTGGAATAGGATAATAGGCCCAGACTAATAACAACAATCATAATGGCTGCAAAAAAGATCAAAAAAAGTTTAACTCCTACAGATTTGACTGGATTCACCTTTCTAATCTGTTTGAAGGAATTGCCTCCAAGTCCTTTCCAATCACGATTCTTCAGTTGCTTCTTCAACCAATCCACTTTGATCCAATCAAACCGGATCTTACTGCGATCAAATTTGAAAGGTTTTTTATGTATCCCTTCTTTTTTGATTTTGACCGGTTTAATTTTTTTTACATTCTGTGTCTTATCAGGCTTAGCCTGCTCGGGTTGTGTAATGTGTTCCCCACTGTCTTTATCCTTCTTTTGTACCATCCCAATCACCTGCCAGTAATTTTCTTGTTAGATTTTTCAATCTCTCCCCTATAAATATGTAGTATTCGACAGCTTTCCTGCTTTCCCTCCAATTCCTCAGAAATATATTACAACTTTTTTCCTATTTTTCTATAAAAAAAAGACCCCCATATACCGATATACGGAGGTCCATTTCTGCACTTTATAACACAAATTTGTGATTCATTAACATTATGTTGTTTCACACTAGGTAAATAAGCCTACTTCTTTTTTCTCATCATGTCAAAGTAAGAGACTGGCTGATCGACTTTCATCTTCACCAGCTGCAACGGATGTCTGGCAGCATCAAGAATATTGCCTTGTTCATCCTGAATTTCACCTACCACTTGTTTGAAAAAAGTACCTTTGGGACCGAAGAACTCGATTTCCTGTCCCGGCTTAAAGTGATTACGCTGCTGAATCGTTGCCATGCCCGTTTCTTCATCATATCCCATAACCAGACCAGCAAAGTCGTAAGGCACTGCTTTCTCTTCCGGCTCATAGATATGATCTTCATGATCAGGCGTATCGTAGAAGAAACCGGTATTCAGCGGCCGGTTCGCCGCTTTATTCATTTCTTCCACCCACTCCGGTTTAAGCACATAATTTTCAGGATCAGCCATGTAAGAGTCAATAGCCTGACGATATACGTTCACAACAGTCGCAACGTAGTGAATCGATTTCATCCGTCCTTCGATTTTGAAGCTGTCTACACCCACATCAATCAATTCCGGGATATGACCGATCATGCACAGGTCTTTCGAGCCCATGGAGAAAGAATTATCCTGTTCCTGGAACAAAGGCAGTTGATTATCTCCCAGTTTAAAGGGTGCAGGAGCCTTCATCTGCATTTCCTCTTCGCTTACCCAGACCGTATCTTCTCTCGCATCTTCAAACAGATCATACTTCCAGCGACAAGACTGACAGCAACCTCCACGGTTGGAGTCTCGGTCTGTAAAATGGTTAGACAATACACAACGTCCCGAATAGGAGGAACACATCGCTCCGTGAATGAAGGCCTCAATCTCGATATCCACATTCGCCTTGATCTCTTCAATCTCTTCAAAGCTTGTCTCACGACCAAGCACAACCCGTGGCAGTCCTTCGTCCTTCCAGAACTTCACGGCTTGCCAGTTCAATGTGGATTGTTGTGTGCTAAGATGCACTTCCAGGCCCGGTACTGCACGCAAAGCCACTTCAATGATAGCCGGATCGGCAACAATAACCGCGGAGATGCCTGCATCATACAGGTTCTGCAAGTACTCTTCAATACCTGCCACATCTTCGTTATGGGCATAGATATTCGTTGCTACGAATACTTTAGCTCCATATTTTTTCGCAAATTCTACACCTTCACGCATTTCTTCAAAACTGAAGTTATCCGCATTCGAACGAAGTCCATAAGCCTGTCCGCCGATATATACGGCGTCAGCCCCATAGTGAATCGCAAATTTTAATTTTTCCAGATTTCCCGCCGGAGCCAAGAGCTCCGGTTTATCCAGACGGTTACGTTTACCAGAAAACTTCCGTTTGACCGCCACTGTTTCCATCTTGTTCACCTCGTCTATTAATACACTTGTTCTTTATAGAAAAATCCAAATGACAATTCCCGCTCAGGGTCCTGCAGCTCACGAACCTCACGCAACCATTCTTCGTCATATGCATAAGCCTCTGCGTCTGCTTCATACAGATCTATTGCTTTACGGTAAGCACGAATGACCGCTTCGTTGTATGCCAAGGGCTTGAGGATTCCCTCCACTTTGAAGCTGTGTACACCTGCCTCCATCATCAGATGAAGATCTTCCAAAATGCAAATGTCCTCAGAACTCATAATATGCGTCCCATTGATGTCCTCATAGATCGGAAACTTCTCATCCCGTCGCTCCGCTTCAATCAGGAACAAACCGCGTTCCTTACCGAGATTTCCCTCCACAGGACGTCCTTGATGAGCCATGTAACTCTGAACCAGGCTGCGCTTGGAGTGATAAATATTGGTCATGCCATGAACCTGCACCTGCGCCTCCACTTTTAAAAATGGAACCATCTCCGTAATTTCGTCCATGTTCAACTCACGGGCAAGGACAACGCGGCTGGCCCCTTTGGTTCCCCAGTAGTTAGCTGTTGCATAGTTTGTGGACGTCATCTCTGCATTCCAATGCAAATGAATATGCGGTGCATGCTCCTTAATCGCTGCCAGTACGGATGGATCGTTAAACTCGACCGCGTGCACGCCAATTCGGCCCAAAGCTTGCACATATTCAGGCAATTCTTTCAATAATTCATTCGACATCAGGTTGTTCATAGAAACAATAATCCGAGCCTCATGTTTGGCAGCCATGGCCGCCACCTCTGCAGTCTCGTCCAGGCTAAAGTTGCCCGGCAGACGCATGCCAAAGCGATCATCCCCAATTAATAAAGCGTCAGCTCCGGCTTGAAGCAATGCTTCTGCTTCTCTTACATTTGCTGCTGTCACGAGCAGTTCATGTTTTGTACTCATCTAATCCCCTCCGCTTATTGCGCAGCCTTACTTTTGGCTATATTTTGCTGATGTTCCTTGTATGTCTTGGCAAACAGATGCCCTGAAGTTCCATCCTTTTTCGTTACATAAAACAGATATTCCGAAGCTTCCGGATTCAATGCTGCCTTGATGGACGCAAGACTCGGACTGGCAATCGGGCCAGGTGGTAGACCCTTGTTTAAGTACGTATTATACGGACTTTGTACCTTAAGGTCCTTAAACAACAACCTTGCCTTCGGTTTATCAAGCAAATACTGCACCGTAGCATCGATCTCCAGCTTCATATCTTTATTAATCCGATTATAGATTACCCCTGCTACCAGTGCACGTTCCTGATCTACGACAACTTCCCGTTCCACCAGCGATGCAATCGTCAGCAGTTCATGCAACGAAAGTTTCTTTTCATCAAGTCCCGCTTGCAAATCTGGAATGGAATTCACTTTCGTCTGAAACTCTTCCAGCATTCGCTGCATCACATCATGCGTGTTGCTGCCTTTTTTCATTTCGTAGGTTTCAGGGAAAAGATAACCTTCCAGCACATATCTCAATTCTTCATCCACCGGGATGCTTTTGATGATATCCACATCGAAGGCTGAAGGATCATTGGCCAGCTTAAGGAACTCCTTTTTATCCACAATACCCTCAGCTGAAAGCTTGTCCGCCATCTGTAAAACGGTGTAACCTTCCGGGATCGTAAACTTCACCATCTCCTCAGGGACAACCTCGCCGCTACTCAGTTTGTGAATGATCTCATCGTACGTCACACCTGGGTTCATGGCATATTTACCCGCCATAAAATTACTGCCCAGCTTCTTCCACTTTAAATAACCTTTGAACACCAGACTGTTTCGGATAAGTCCTTCCCGCTGCAGCTGATCCGCAATTTGGGATATACCCGAGCCGCTCTTGATTTCAAATACGACTGGCTCAGAAGAAGCTTCAACCGGACGCATCATGTTCCATACATACCCGCCAGCTCCTCCGGCCAGAATGAGCAGTACGAGCAGTAAGATCCCTATGACTTTGCCTTTCAACAGAGACACAACTCCTTTACACAACCAAAAAGAGCGGACTTCTCCGCCCTTCCGGTTTTTTCAATTTGAAGCTGATTAATCCTCGTCAATCGGGAGTGTGCACTCATCATAGAGCTCCGAGATGCTCTCCCACTCATCGTCATCATCAATCGTAACTAATTCGGGCATGATCTGGTCCTCGCTGCCAGGTACAACCCGTAGCAGTTCAACCTCATCATACGGACGCAATGAACTGCGGAGCACCGCGTACTGTTGCCCATGTACCTCAAATTCAGCGAGCAATTCATACGGATGTGATTTACCGTTCTCTTCCTCGAGCTCCACATGAGCACCGAATGCCAGACGCAGCGAATCTGTCCATTTCAGGTCTTTGCGATTATATTCCGTCATTTAGTTCGCTTCCTCTTCATCTTCAGCAAGAAATGTATTAAAGGTCTCCTCGACGATATCCCACTCGGCATCATCTTGGATCACAAAAAGTTTGATATCATCGCCATCTTCTTCATAACGGAATGCATACACATCCGTCTCGCCATCTTCAGGTTCAACCGGAGCAACCATCATATACTTGGCCTCCGAACCGTCCACTTCGAATTTCATGATGACTTCGAATTCCTCTTCGTTACCCTCGTCATCTGCAATGTAAATGATCTCAGCTTCTTCTTCCATACCCAGTTGATCTTCAGCCATTGTTGATCCCCCTCACCTTGTACTATTGGCATCCAAATAATTTTGCAAAATCAGGCTTGCGGCCATTTTATCCACAACCTGTTTGCGTTTTTTGCGACTGACATCCGCTTCAATCAGCGTACGTTCGGCTGCCATCGTTGTCAGCCGTTCATCCCAAAGGTGAACAGGTAAATTCAGTTCGCCCCGCAGGCGTTCAGCGAAAGCAATACATATTTCACCACGCGGCCCTACGGTGCCGTTCATGTTTTTGGGGAGTCCAACCACAATTTCGGTGATCTCGTGCTCACGCACCAGTTCAGCAATTCGTGTGAACTCACCTTCATCCCGGCGGCGTTCAAGCACTTCCAATCCCTGGGCAGTCCAACCGAAGGCGTCACTCACGGCAACCCCGATTCTGCGGTCCCCATAGTCCAAACCTAATTTTTTCATCATGCTCTCCCATCCTGCAGCCTGTTCAGAACGATATGCAATCGTCTGTGCAGACTTCAGTCTGTCTTCTGTCGGTTCATTGCCCGTTTGCCTGCACGGCTGCAGACAAACGGAAGTGGCGTATATTACCGGTGATTGGCCAGATAGGAACGAACAAGCTCTTCAATCAGCTCATCGCGCTCCTTTTTCCGGACCAGACTGCGTGCGTTGTTGTGACGCGGAATATACGCGGGGTCGCCGGATATCAGATATCCAACGATCTGGTTAATGGGATTATACTCTTTATCGACCAGTGCGTCATATACCGTGAGAAGAATCTCTTGTGAAGATGCCTCCTGTTCGTCACCTTTCACATTAAATTTAACCGTCTTATCCATGGAGTCCATTGATGACACCTCGCTCCTGCATGAACATGGGGACCATGTCCTGCCGAATTGATTTCTGTTTATATAATAACATATTCTGACTGCCACAAGTACACAAAGGATAAGGCAATTGTGTTTTTTGCTTGTCCTTTACTGGCTGACAATGGAAATTGCCAGTTTCAGTGCTTCATCCAGCTTACTTGCGTCCTTGCCTCCGGCCTGAGCCATATCCGGACGTCCGCCGCCGCCGCCGCCGCATACTGCAGCAACTTCCTTCACAATCTTGCCGGCGTGCAGACCTTGTTTTACCTGCTCGGCAGGTACTGCGACTACAAAATTCACTTTGCCATCAGCCGGCGCGCCGAGTACGAGAACTGCATCTGGCAGTTTTACTTTCAGCTCATCTGCAACGGTACGAAGTGCATCCATATTCGGTGCATCTACACGAGCGGCCAGCAATTGCGTATTACCTGCTTGTACCACCTGATCCGTCAGCTGACCTGCTTCCATCGCACTGAGTTTGCTTTGCAGCGATTCAGTCTCTCTCGCAGCTTCTTTCAGTTGCTGATTCAGACCTTCAATCCGCTTCGGCACATCCGCTACATTCGCTTTAAGAAGGGTTGCGGACTGTTTAAGCAGTTCCAACTGGCTTTCCACATACAGATAAGCACCGCGGCCTGTTACAGCTTCGATCCGGCGTACACCGGAGCCGATTCCACTTTCGCTTACCAGTTTGAAAATACCAATCTCTGAAGTATTATTTACGTGACAGCCGCCACAAAGTTCCAAACTGTAATCTCCAATTTGCACGACGCGCACGATATCTCCATATTTTTCGCCGAAAAGAGCCATAGCTCCCATTTCCTTCGCTTCATCGATGCCTTTCAGCTCAATGTTTACGTTCAGACGATTCCAGATCTGCTCATTCACTTGGCGTTCAATTTCGGTCAACTCTTCTGGTGTGATACTGCCGAAGTGAGAGAAGTCAAAACGCAGACGCTGCGGTTCCACCAAGGAACCAGCCTGATTAACATGGGTACCCAGCACATCTTTCAATGCTTTGTGCAGCAAGTGTGTTGCCGTATGGTTTTTAATGATGTCTCCGCGTTTGGTTGCATCCACTTCTGCTTGAATGACATCGCCCACACGAAGCTCACCAGACTGAATCGTCACCACATGCACATGCTGCCCTTGCGGAGCCTTGAACAGACCTTGAACAGTTGCTACCGCACTTGCACTGCGAAGCAAGCCTTGGTCACTGACTTGACCACCGCTTTCTGCATAAAATGGGGTTTGATCCAGAATAACTTGAGCAGTCTGCCCTTCTCCTACAGAATCTGCAAGAGCATCTCCTGTAACAATCGCTACCACTTTTGCTTCCGTCAACAGGTCAGTATATCCAACAAACTCGCTTTTAACCTCCAGGTCAGCAAGCGGTCCGCCTTGAATCTTCATGCTTTCATTCTCTTGACGCCCTGCACGTGCACGATCACGTTGCTCTTGCATGGATGCATCGAAGCCCTCACGATCTACGGTCAGACCATGTTCAGACGCGTAATCCTCAGTCAAGTCAAACGGGAATCCGTACGTATCGTATAGTTTGAATGCCTCCGGTCCGCTAATCACTGTGCGTCCTTCGGATTTGGCTGTAGCACTGATATCAGCCAGAATGGCAAGTCCGTCTGACAACGTTTCGTGGAAACGTTCTTCCTCGGTTTTAATCACTTTAGCAATAAACTCCTGCTTGTCCACCACTTCTGGATAGTACATTCCCATCACTTCACCAACAGTAGTTGTCAGTTCATACAGGAACGGACGATCCAGACCCAACACTTTACCGTAACGAACGGCACGGCGCAGCAAACGGCGAATAACGTATCCACGGCCTTCATTGCTTGGCAGTACCCCATCACCTACAGCAAATGCCACCGTACGGATATGATCGGCAATGACTTTGAGCGCAACATCGATCTCAACACTGTCGTTATATTTTACGCCCGCAAGCGCAGCCGTTTTCTGAATCATCGGTTGGAACAAGTCGGTGTCAAAGTTGGAATCTACATTTTGCAGAATGGAAGCAAAACGCTCCAGCCCCGCACCTGTATCAATATTTTTGTTCGGAAGCGGTGTGTAGCTACCGTCTTTGTTATGGTTAAATTGAGAGAATACGAGGTTCCACACTTCCAAATAACGCTCGTTCTCTCCGCCTGGGTACATTTCAGGATCGTTCATATCGTTACCGTAAGCTTCCCCACGGTCATAGAAGATTTCGGTACAAGGACCGCATGGGCCTTCACCGATATCCCAGAAGTTTTCGTCCAGC
Source organism: Paenibacillus amylolyticus (assembly GCF_003719335.1). Classification (GTDB taxonomy): domain Bacteria; phylum Bacillota; class Bacilli; order Paenibacillales; family Paenibacillaceae; genus Paenibacillus; species Paenibacillus amylolyticus_D. Next base: position 58,637 of record NZ_RIAS01000015.1, on the reverse strand, counting down.
TTAATGATACGTTCAGCTGGCAGTCCAATTTTTTCATTCCACAGCTTGAAGGCTTCTTCATCTTCCGGGTATACGGTAACGGACAGGCGATCCGGATCAAATCCGATCCACTCTTTGCTCGTTAGGAATTCCCAAGCCCAGGTAATCGTTTCTTCTTTGAAGTAATCACCGATAGAGAAGTTGCCGAGCATTTCAAAGAACGTATGGTGACGGCGCGTTTTGCCGACATTCTCGATATCGTTGGTACGGATACATTTTTGCGAATTCGCCAGGCGTGGGTTCTCCGGCTTCTCCCGTCCGTCAAAGTAAGGTTTCAGCGGTGCCATACCCGCATTAATCCACAGCAGGGAAGGGTCATTGTGTGGCACGAGCGACGCACTCGGTTCAATTTTGTGGCCTTTACTTGCAAAAAACTCGATCCATTTCGAACGGATTTCACTAGCTTTCATACTGGTTGCCCCCATCAAATTATAAGTTCCGCAGCGAGATCGCCCCGGTTGGTTAACAGATTGTTTTGCACATTTTTTTGGTAACGCGTCTGTAAAAATAAACACAAAAAACGCCCCTGAATGATCAGGGACGATGTTATCGCGGTACCACCCTGGTTATTGTTCATCTCCCCTTATTGAAAGGGTTCATCTCCCATCATTGAAAGGATAAACGAACAATCGCCTCGTTCATGCGAGTAACGGTCGCGCCCGGCAGGGTTGTCCTGCACTCCGAAATCAGCTTTCTGCCGCTTCAACTTTCTAGACTCTCCCAGCCAGCGAACTCAGAGCATGTCTGAATTCGAAGAAGTCTATTCTCTGAGGAAAGGAACCCTCGGCATACTTCATTTCATCATCGATTTTAATTTAATAAACATACACCCTCATTATATCGGTAGAGTCAGCGAGTGTCAACGCGCCTTCTGAGGCGGTTCCAGATGACTCCCTGCCTCTCTTGGCCTACTTGTTCATTCGGTTCTCCGTTTGATGTAATAGGCGAAAAAATGCTGCACGATCACCTTCAAAACAGCAAAGACCGGTACTGCCAAAATCAGACCGACGATACCCGCCAGCTCTCCACCGACCAGAAGCGCAAAAATAATGGAGAGTGGATGCAAGTGCAGCGTTCGTCCCACCACCTGCGGGGAAACTACATTGCTCTCCAGCACCTGGCAGAGTGTGTTCACCGCGATGACCAGCAATACCATTTTGAAAGAAACTGTTGAAGCCATCACCACCGCTGGTGCTGCTCCCAGAAAAGGTCCCAGATAAGGCACGATGTTGAACACAGCCACGATGCTTGCCAGAAGCAAAGCATAAGGCATATCGATCACAATATATCCGATATAAGCAAAGATCCCCACAATTACACAGACGATAAATTGTCCCCGGATGTAATTGCCGAGTGCGGTGTCGATCTCTTTCATCACAGAAACAATGGCTTTACGGCGAGAACGAGGCAGATAAGCTACAACTGTGCGTTCAAATACATCAAAATCTTTTAACATATAAAAAATCAGAAACGGCACAATAAATACGTTAAACAGCACATTTATCGTCGCACCGATATTGTCCATTAGCACGGTAATCCCCTGCGTAAGCCGGTCTTCCATCTGGAAAAACCAACTGTTCATGCCTGTGCGTATGCTTGGCGGCATTAATTTGTGATCCATATTGTTCATTAGGTTCTGCGCCCGCATGGACAATTCCGGCATGTGTTCATTTAACTCTTCCAGCTGTTCAATCAAGACAGGGATAACATTCATTAAGATGACTCCGATGCAGGTCAGAAAAAAAGCATAGATTAACAGAACCGCAATGGAACGCGGGACTTTGCGTCCGCCAAGCATGCTCACAATCGGATTAAGTACATAAGAAATGATGAGGGCAACGATGAATGGGGCCAGTACCGTTTTCAAGAATCCATAGATATGTAATAATAACGGCCGTAACAGCCAGATAAAATATAGAATGATCAATCCGAGCAAGAGCCAGATCGCGTAACGAAACATTTTATTTTTGGTTAGTTGCTCCATTTGCATTCTCCCCTTTGGACTGCCTCTACAGTTCAGTATATGGACTGGCTCTGAAAGTCAGTATATGTAGGAGAGGGAATTTTTATTAACTCCGTGCAGATGTGGTAATGAAAGAGGAAGAAAATTAGAATATGTTCTGTGTTCAGCATTGCATAATAAAAAACGCTCCCCTCTAGAAAAGAGGAAAGCGAATTTTATGAATCATTGCCTCATATAATCAACCATATGCTTCCTGAACACTATGTAACTACATCTATATCCATCCGTCGCCAGATTGCGACAGCATTAAATGACATGTACTGTCATGAAACCGCATATAGAGGAAGTTAAACCGCGTATTAAGAAGAAGCATGAATATGTGGGAAGTCTTGTGGCAGCTCTTCTCCGAAGAACAAATCATCCAGAGAACTCAGCGTACCGTCCTCTTCCACTTGATACACAGACATTTTCTCACCGTTTACCGTTAACTCAATAAAGCATCCCCAGCAATAAAACTGATGGGAGCCAATTTTTCCGATATCTTTCGAACTACAATTTGGACATTTCATATTCATTCACCTATCCATTAACAGAATGAATGGCATTTTCCAAGCGCTGTTCACTCAGCGGCGGTACCATAATGGCACTTTCCCCGATAGACATATCACTTGTACATGGCAGCCATTTACGGCCCTCGATCAGATCGGACACAAAACCGTCCGTAATTTCAATCCCTATTATTGTATTTCCCAACTCCTGGTCAAAATAAACATCAGAGACACGTCCGAGCAGCAAACCTTCTTCGGTGAGCACGGACATCTCCTTCAATTTAGAACGACCAAGGAGGTATGTGTATTTTATGTCGTCGGCCCCCGTCTTGCGGACAGCCTGTTGATTACGGATCATGACGGCATCTTCGCCATAGGCAACGATATCTTCCCATTGCACCATTTTGACATGATTGGTAAACAGGCCCTTATTCTCAAGTTCAATGCCTTCAATCTCCCAATCATCATTCACAATGAAATCCTGGATTTTACCGACCTGCTTCCCATCCTCAACATCAAAAACGGCAAGTCCGATCATTTCCTGAAGCTTCATCGCTGGGTCCCCCTCATCTTCTTCACATTGTATAGGCGCGGCGCTATTGCTAGGTATGCCCAAAGTTGATGAATGGCAATCAGGACGCCGATCATCAAACCGCTTCTATATCAACCGATGAAAATGGAACTTCTTCCCCCCTTCTGTTCCATGTGTAAAGAACCCCTTAAGGTCTATTACGCAGCCGTTGAAGAATGGTTCCAATTTTTTCGGCGGTTGTGATGATTTCTTTTGTAGTATTACCCAACCCCCAGCTAAATCGAATCGCAGACTGTAAAAATGCTTCTGGCAAGTTCATCGCTCTGAGTACGTGGGATACTTCCAGGGAACCAGAAGTGCAAGCTGAACCACTGGCCACAGCGATCCCCTCCATATCCAGGTTCATCAGCATCGTTTCAGTAGATACCTCGGGAAAGCTGATATTAAGGATATTGGGGAGCGTGTGCTCATGGTGTCCGTTGACATGAAAACGTTCTGCGCCCACATGAATGGAAAGCTCGTCCAGCAGTAATTTTTTTAATTCCAGCGCATGTTGCAGGTGCTCCTCCGCATTCTCGGAAATGATCTTAAGTGCCTCTGCAAAACCTGCAATCCCCGCAATGTTCTCTGTACCTGCACGACGTTGTCGTTCCTGTAATCCTCCATGTGATCTGGCTTCCAATGTCACACCACGTCTAACATACAGCGCGCCCACACCCTGGGGCCCGTTAATTTTGTGCGCTGAGAAGCTGATCAGATCTACAGGCAAGTCTGTACAGGAAATGGGCTGGCTGCCCAGTGCTTGAACCGCATCTGTATGAAATAAAATATCATGCTGACGCGCGAGTTCACCAACCTCACGAATCGGCTGAATCGTGCCTACTTCGTTGTTGGCATACATCATTGTTATCAGCACGGTGTCAGGCCTGATGGCTTCACGCAGTTCCTCCATCTTGATGCGTCCGGACTCGTCCACAGGCAGATAGGTCACATCGTATCCCTGCCGCTCAAGTTCCTGGCATGAATGCAGTACAGCATGATGTTCAATCTCCGTTGTAATCACATGTTTGCCTTTGTCTGCTCTGGCAGCAACCACCCCGAAAATCGCCAGATTGTCGCTCTCTGTCCCGCCACCTGTAAATACAAGCTCGTCCGGTTTACATCCCAAAGAGGCCGCGATCCTGTCTCTTGCTCCACTGACCGTGCGTTTGGCTTCACGTCCAAAGGCATGAATGCTGGATGGATTCCCATATTGCCCTGTCATCACATTCATCATCGCTTCTGCGACGCGCGGATGCATAGGTGTCGATGCGGCGTGATCTAAATATATACGATTCATCGTTATCACCCCGTTAGTTGTTAGATTTTATGATGTCATTGTATTTCTTAGTCTGGTATGAAAATTAGTCAAATGCAAACATGTCGCACCGTCTTTTATAATGCAAATATAAAGTCACTGGAAAACCATTGATGAAAGGACAGGCTGGCTTGCTAATGCTTTTATCTCTGTTGGCACGGCTAAAGCCCCCATTTATTTGGGGGCTTTAGTGTGCTGTCTAGATGATCAACCTATGATCTTCATTAACTTAAATGTAGAACATGTACGAATCTTTCTTCTCCTGATCCTCAAACGTAATCAGATCTTTCAACGTTGTTGAATCCAATACATTGGCAATGCTATCACGGATGCGCAGCCACAAATCACGTTTGGCCGGGTCATCTTCTTCCGTAAAGTCCACTGGCGAGATCGGTCCCTCCAGTACACGAATAACATCCCCTGCGGTCATGGTTGCAGGGTCACCTGCTAGAATGTAACCGCCATATGCACCGCGGATACTCTTAACAAGACCAGCATTGCGCAGCGGCGCAATCAGTTGCTCCAGATAATGTTCGGAGAGCTGGTTTCGCTCAGCAATGCTCTTCAAGGATGTTGGACCTTCGCCGGTTCTTGCAGCCAGCTCCATCATAATGGTGAGGCCGTAACGGCCTTTTGTCGATATTTTCAAAGGAGTCACCTCTTTCAATTTTCAAAAAAACATGGATGGAACGTAAGTGTTTCACTGTTCTCAAGCGCTGTTTCTTTATGCAGTTTCTCTATACACTTTCTCTATGTGGTTCATGACCGTTAACCCCGTGATTTCGCCAGACGAAACTCAGGTACGACAGGCCTCAACCATCTAATCCTCCGTATTCCGATCATAACCCTCAAGTAATGTTAACATATCTGCATGCGTTATGGAAAAGAAAGATTGACGATATTGCAAAATGTGCGCCTGGAGTGGACACTATCCAAAATTGGCCGGGTGTATCGTAAGTTCGGTCGGGTTATGCTAGAATAGTAACGAAACACATTTATATATAGAAATGGTGATAACGATGTCCAAAGCAAATGAAAATACACGGGTCGTCGTTGGCATGTCCGGAGGTGTGGATTCATCGGTTACCGCATTGCTTCTGAAAGAGCAAGGTTACGATGTCATCGGCATTTTCATGAAAAACTGGGATGATACGGACGAGTTCGGCCATTGCACCGCTGAAGAAGATTCAGAGGATGTGCGCCGGGTATGCGAACAGATCGGCATTCCGTACTACACTGTCAACTTCGAGAAAGAATACTTTGATAAAGTATTTACCTATTTCCTTGATGAATATAAGTCGGGTCGTACGCCGAACCCGGATGTCATGTGTAATCGTGAGATCAAATTCGGCGAGTTCCTGAACAAAGCGCTGGATCTCGGCGCAGATTATGTAGCCACAGGTCACTATGCACGTCTCATTGAAGAGGACGGCACGTTCAAGTTGCTGCGCGGCGTGGACAACAACAAAGATCAAACTTACTTCCTGAATGCTCTTAATCAAAAACAACTCTCCAAAGCCATGTTCCCGATTGGCCACTTGCCTAAACCGGAAGTGCGCAAAATTGCTGAAGCCGCCGGTCTGTACACAGCCAAGAAAAAAGACAGCACAGGCGTATGCTTTATCGGCGAACGCAACTTCAAGGAGTTCCTGAGCAACTATCTGCCAGCCAAAGGCGGGGACATGGTTGATATCGTAACTGGTGAAGTCAAAGGCCGTCACGACGGTCTGATGTACTACACTTTGGGTCAACGTCAAGGACTTGGCATTGGCGGTTCCGGCAACGGCGAGCCTTGGTTTGTCGCGGATAAAAACCTGGAGAAAAATCAATTGCTCGTGGTGCAAGGCGATGCTCATGCCAGCTTGTACTCTACAGGTCTGACAGCTACCGGCGTAAACTGGATTGCCGGTGCAGAGCGCACACCGAATGTGCCTTTCCGCTGCACAGCCAAGTTCCGTTATCGTCAACCGGATCAGGGCGTTACATTGACCTGGCAGGAGGACGGCAGTGTAGATGTACAGTTTGATCAACAGCAAAAAGCGATCACACCAGGACAAGCCGTTGTTTTCTACGACGGAGAGGTTTGCCTCGGCGGTGGTACGATTGATCAGGTACAGAAGGTCCCTGTACCCGCGATGCAATAACAGGACTTACTCATCACTTGAGAGTGGTGAAGTCAATTCCATGTATTCCTACAAAAAAAGCCGTCTTTCATGTAATACCATGAAGGATGGCTTTTTTCCTGCTTTTTTTGCAAAAAATTCAAAATATTTAACTTATGCAGTGATCCAGACTCCTGCCAGACAACCTAACACGCCCACCACCACAGAACTCACCACGTAAATACCCGCTCTGGTTTGTCGCTGTTGCGCCATCAACGTTAATGTTTCATACCCGAAGGTAGAGAACGTAGTGTACGCTCCGCAGAAGCCGGTTCCCCATACTACCCAAATCTCGTCTGGCAAATTCCCTGCTTGATGACCGCCATACAACATTCCCAGAATAACAGAACCGCTGATGTTAATCATCCACGTTCCCCAAGGAAAAGAGGTGCCAAGTTTGCGGGAGACAACCTTTCCCAGACTGTAACGGAGCAGCGCACCTAATACACCCGCTAATCCAATCCAGATCATCATCGGGCATCACCCTCTTCGGAGGAGATACTTAGCATTCGGTTACCCAGCTTGATGCCAAGGGCGCAAAGCACCAGTCCTGCCAACACGCTTAAAAGGAGATAAGCCACGGCTTTGATCCATTCTCCGCTCTCCGATAAACGAACAATATCGAGTGTAAATGTGGAAAAGGTCGTGAAAGCTCCAGTAAATCCTGTGCCAATGGCGAGGCGGAGATGTGGTGTTATTTTTTCCGGAATAGCCACGGTAAAAAACCAGCCCAAAAACAGGCTGCCGATCGCATTAATCAACAGCACTGCCCAGGGAAAACCTGCATTAGCCGAGGGGATCATCAGTTGAATGGTGTACCTGGTTAATGTGCCCAGAAACCCGCCGGCTCCAATATATGCTAACTCTTTCATCTCTACAGTTCCCTGCGCCGTTGTTGATTAATCCTGATCTTCGACTCATTCCCCTGCTCTGTCGCCTCATAAAAAACTCTTCGAGACAGCTGTTTTGGCAGATACTCCTGTTTCACATAATGTCCCGGATAGTTATGAGGATACTGGTATCCTTCATGTCCCAGCTTCGCGGCACCCGAGTAATGGGTATCCCTCAAATGCAGCGGCACTTCGGCCGATTTCACCTCATCAATGGCACTCATCGCTTTGGATATTGCTGTATATACTGCATTGGACTTCGGACTTTCCACCGCAAACAATATAGCTTGCGCAATGTTTAGCTTGGCCTCCGGCCAGCCGTTATTTCGGTACGCATCAAGCGCTCCTATTGCTTGGGTCATCGCCTGTGGATTCGCCAGTCCAATGTCCTCACTACTTGCTGCAATCAGGCGCCGGATGAACGTCATGGGGTCCATGCCCAGCTTCTCCACGGCATATAGGAACCAGAATAACGCTGCATCACTCGAACCACGAATGCTTTTGTGAAAAGCGGATAATACGTCATACTGCGTGGACTCGTCTGCCTTGACAATGGGACGACGGATCGACTCTTCCGCAACAGCCAGCGTGATGTGAACCGTTCCATCCTGCTCAGGCGGTGTCGTTAGCGCAGCAAGCTCCAGAGCATTCAGGGCACGGCGAATATCGCCATTCGCCATCGTAGCAATGTGCGCCAGCGCTTCATCATCGGCTTTCAGTTCCATAAACCCAAGGCCTTTATCCGCATCGCTTAACGCTCTGCGCATCGCAATCAGGGAATGTTCCTTATTTAGGGATTCCAGTTGAAAAAGGGTAGAACGGCTCATCAAAGCTCCGTTCACATAATGAAACGGGTTCTCCGTCGTTGCACCGATAAAAATAATCGTTCCCTTCTCCACCGCAGGCAGCAGTGCATCTTGACGTGAACTGTTAAAACGATGTACCTCATCGAGGAAGAGAATCGTTTTGGTTCCGTACAGCTGCTTGTTCGTCTGCGCTTGCTCAATCACTTCACGTACGTCCTTCACAGAGGCATCCACAGCATTCAGTCGCACAAATTGTCCTTGAGTATGCTGCGAGATGATGTGAGCAAGAGTGGTCTTGCCACATCCTGGCGGGCCGTACAGTAGAATGGATGAGATCTGATCCGCCTCAATGGCCCGGCGTAGCAGCTTTCCTGGCCCGATAATCTGTTCCTGTCCAATATATTCATCCAGATGCTCAGGCCGCATGCGGTCTGCGAGCAATCTGGCCTGTGGTTGTGTATCCTGTTGAAACGAAAATAAATCCATGGTTTTATCACTTCCTTAAAGGGTTGCCAAATCCAATAAACACGACTTTACAATTATACTTTTTATATATCCTTACAACTTTTTAGCGTAGGATATCACATTCAGCTAATCTCCACTCGCTATCATATCATTCCTGCGGAAGCATAGCCATAAATGCCCCAAGCGCACTGCTGACAAACGCATCCTTACGAGTAATAAACCTTGTCATCATACGGTTCATTCCGGCAGGAAGAGCATGTTTACGCAGCAGGCCGTTTTGGATTTGCTGCCGTATGACGATTTCAGGCAGTAAAGAGATGCCCATTCCAGAGGTTACACCACTGATAATGGCCTCGAGCGTCCCAAATTCCATAATAACGGGTCGATGAATACCGCTCAGAAGCATCCAGTCCTCCAAAATTTTACGGTAAGAGCACCCCATACTGTAAACTAGTATCGGCTTTCGGATCAGTTCCTCCTCTTGCAGACTTGGAGACGAAATAACAAAAAGTTCCTCATCAAACACATCCACAGATTTAATATCAGGATGGTCGCAAGAACAGCCAATAAATGCACCTTCCAATTCATACCCGATAACCTGATCAATAAGCATTTGTGAATGACCTGTAGCCAGAGCTAGTGAAACATCTGGGTAATGGCTGTAATACTCCGCTAGGAGACGCGGCAGCCTTACCGCAGCGGCCGTCTGTATCGACCCAATTTGCAAAGGGCCAGATGGTGTATTAGTAGCCTGAAGTGCTTTGGATGCATCGTTCAACAGTCCAATGATTTTATCTGCGTAAGATAGCAGCGTTTGTCCCGCTGGAGACAATGTCATTCCCCGATTGTGACGGATAAATAATGGCGTACCTACTTCAGCTTCCAAATGCCTGATGCGTGCCGTAACGTTGGATTGGACATACCCTAGCTTGGCTGCAGCTCTGGTCAGATTTCCTACCTGGGCAACACATTGAAATATTCGAAGATCCCCGCTCTCCATCATGCCTCCACTCTGACATCATTCAAAATGATATCCAGTTCATTTGTAATCATTATACTCTCTTGCCAGACCGTACTACAATGAGGACATATCCATTGAGTTCATTCGTTGTCTCCGAATGGTTGAATATCTGTGATTTGCTTGTCAAACCACATGATGATGATCAATGGAGACTCTTGTTCAATGGTTGAGAGCAAAGAAGGAGTGTTTGAAATGACATACTGGACAAATAGAGTGGTTTTCATTACAGGCGGAGGAACAGGTATAGGCCGGGCGGTCAGTACCTTGCTGGCTGAACGCGGTGCACGGGTCGCATTGAGCTATTCCCGATCCCAGAAGGCCGCAGAAGAAACCGTCCAGCACATCCTCAATCAAGGCGGGCAAGCATTTTGCATTCAGGGGAACATTGCAAATGATGATGAGGTACGCCGAATGGTCACCAACGTAACCGAAATCTATGGCCCCATCACCGACCTTGTGAATAATGCTGGCATGACCCATCATATCCCCCTGGGCGATCTGGAGGCCATCACAGATGGTATCTGGAACGAACTGATGGATGTGAATGTGAAAGGTATGTTTTATTGTGCTCGTGCCGTAACACAAGGAATGAAGCAGGCCGGTGGAGGTGCCATTGTTAATATGGGCAGTATTGCTGGCAGCACTGGTTCAGGTTCTTCTCTTCCCTATGCTGTATCCAAAGCAGCAGTCCATGGTCTGACCCTATCTCTGGCTCATGCACTCTCTCCACACATTCGGGTGAATGCCATCATTCCCGGAGCTGTCTCCACACGTTGGTGGGCTGGCAATGAGGAACGAATGCACCAACTCGGGGGACAATTATTGCTGCAGCGAATCGCTCAGCCAGAGGACATTGCCCACATGGTCTGCGCTGCTCTTGAACAGCAATCCATGACAGGGCAGCTTATTACTGTCGATGGAGGACAGACATTATGAGCACAACAATTCATAATCCTGCTAGAGCGGCACGCATACCAACTTCCTTAAGACCCGGCAAATACATCCTATTGATTATTGTGACAACACTCATTATGGGGACTTCTTTTCCTGTAGGTAAAATAGGGCTCAGTTATGCACCACCTTTTCTACTGATGGGCTTGCGCTATATACTAGCGGGCGGTTTAATGGCTTTGGTCTTGCGTAAGCGTGCTTTACCAAGGGGATGGCGAGCTTGGGGCAAAATTATTCTCATCGGCTTGTTTCAATCCGCCGGGGTGATGGGCTGCGCCTATTACAGCATGAATTGGATTTCATCCGGTGAGTCGGCCATTATCACGTTTACGAATCCACTGATCGTCATTGTTCTCAGTGCGTTGCTATATAACCTGAGCTATCGATCAAGCCAATGGATTGGCGTAATTGTTGGGTTTGTCGGCATTTTGGTTACCTTTGGGTGGCATATGAGCTTCAACCCCGGAACCTGGATCGGTTTTGGCGGAGCGATTTCGTTTGCCATATCCACCTTGCTGATTAAACGCTGGGGTGTCGATTATGATACTTTTGTGCTTACCGCTTATCAGATGCTTGCTGGAGGTTCAGCATTGCTTCTGATAAGCGTATGGACGGAGCAGCCTCATTTTACAGTAACTACAGTCTCCATCATATCGTTGTTATATCTTACGCTGATTTGTTCCATCATGCAGTTTTCCCTCTGGTTTTATCTGTTACAGAACAGTGATCCCGCTCAGACCAGCAGTTATTTGTTTCTTGCACCGTTCTTCGGCGTGCTATCAAGCTGGTTTTTGATAGGCGAACAGATTCAATGGTTTGTCGGGGCTGGAGGCGTCCTGATCGGGGTGGGCATCTATCTGGTAAACCGCCGTTCAGCTAAGAAGAAACAAGCCGCATCTCGCTTTGTAAACCTCGGATAAAAAAGTTGTCTTCATCATCCTATGCAAAAAAGGCATGCGTCAGGGTTAACCTGCGTCATGCCTCTATATCGATATAGCTTAGTGCTACGTGATCTATTCGACTATAAAACAGCCTCATCCGGCCAGCCTTGAATCGTAACCTGCTCCCCCTCGGGATTATGTGTTGCCGCGGCATACGCTGGCATGTCGCCGTCGTGAAATAACCACAATTCGTGCAATGCCCGCGTACAGCCGACATAAAGCAACTTCGCATCACCTGCGCCAGGCAAATAGTGCTGCTCATCGACATCAGCTACAATCGCTACATCAAATTCAAGTCCTTTGGACAGATACACAGGCAAAATGGAATGTCCGCCACTGTACTGCTTTTTGCCACCGTCGATCAGATTCAATTCCCAGCCTGTCGCCTGAAGCTCACGATGAAGCTCTTCGGCTTCACGCAATGTCCGCGTCAGAATGGACACCGTCCGATAATCTTTCGAGGTAAGCACCTTCAGCGCCCGTTCCAGGCTCTCCGTTCGCCCTTCACTTCCATAAGCCAAAGTACGCACCGGATCACCGCTCCGGAACACCGGAATTGCCGTGATCCCACTCTTCACACCCTGATCCAGGATGGTATTGGCATAATCAATGATTTCCATCGTGGAACGATAGCTTCGGGTTAAGGCAAAATACGCATTCTGTTCTTCCGGGAACAACGAACTCATCTCTTCCCAGGTATGAACACCGCGGTACTCATGAATACCTTGGGACAAGTCTCCCAAAATGGTGAAAGAATGCCCTTTCACGAACTGATCCAGCAGCGCAACGTGAAATGGAGAGAAGTCCTGAGCTTCGTCAATGACAACGTGGTCAAAACGCTCCGTTCCTTCAATGTCATGCACCAACGTATGGATATAAACCAGTGCCGGCAGATCCTCTTCTCGAATGACATCCTGTTTCAGGTCTGCACCCGTTTGTTTCATGATCGCTTTAGGTATTAAGCTGCTTAGCTCTGCAGGCACAGCCCCGCCTTTCGCCGCCTTGAACAGCTGTTTGTACAGCGTCAGCGGATTGTACTCAGGCCACTTTTTGGCATAGGATTTCTCCCGAGTTGCCGCCTTCTTCTTACGTTCTTTGCGCACCGTGTCTGGCATCGGCTTTTTCAATTCCATCTCGATCCAGCGGTGAACCCGTGCCATGACCCGCTCTTTGCGTTTGGCCAGCGGATAATGTTTGTACTCCGTCCCAAACCAGTTATCGATTTCCTGTTTACTGAGCACCGCACCGTCCCATGGACTGAAATCACCATCCGGCACAGATGCTTCCTCCATCCCCGATAACCACTCCCGAATCAGTTCCATGAAACGAATTGAGCCTTTGTAACGTCCAGGGACATCATCATTCAGCTCAGGCCGAGCAGCAGGGGTTTCGAACCACGTCTGTAGCGTCTCTGACGCATCTGCAAGCGGCATATCCAGACCTAGCAGATTCATCGCCCAATCGGGAAAAGTCTGCTGCTGAATATCCCCTACACCAAGCTCTGGCAATACATCGGAGATGTAATCCAGAAACATATGGTTGGGTGCAAAAATAACCATTTTCTCCGCCGACACCTGCTCCTTGTACTGGTACAGCAAAAAAGCAAGACGATGCAGGGCCACTGTTGTTTTTCCTGATCCGGCGACTCCCTGAATGATCAATGCGGTGTTTCTCGCCGCCCGAATGATCTGATCCTGCTCGGCCTGGATCGTGGATACGATGTCACGCAGCTTATTGTCCTTATTTTCACCAAGTCGGTACACGAGGAACTCATCGGATACGGCGGGCTGGTCACTGTCCCGGTTATACGTATCTGCCACTCGCTCCAGTATGCGCTGACGAATCACGACATTTCGTTTCAGATACACCAGACCTTCAATCAGCCCTTCAGGGGCTTCATACGTTGCAGAGGCTTCTCCTCCGGTAAAAGAGTAAAACAGGCTCGCGACAGGAGCGCGCCAATCGATCACAAGCGGATGCTCGCCGATCTCTTCGCGGTCTACGCCGATTTTGCCAATATACAGCGGTTTCCGTTCACCACTGCCCTGCTCTTCGAAATCCAAGCGTCCGAAATAGGGTTGTTGCGCGCTCTTGGACAAGGCATTCCGGCGTTCTTCACGTCCGGCTTCCAGCACTTGCTCCGTGAAATCGTGACCGGTATACACCGGAAAGTTCCGCAGCCGTGTGAGCTGACGATCCACTTCTTCCATCGTTCGCGCTAACCTGTACTCTTCTTCTTGATAGGCACTTTGAAAGCTGTCTGACATGTTTCAGTTACCTCCTAAGAATATATGTTTGCTCTGCATCGCTGTAGATCGCGCAATACAAAAGGATATCCAATATATCACAAAGGGTAACTGAAAGCCATATCAATTTTCCATATGAACAAAACAAACCATGAAGTCCTAACCAAAAAAAAGAAGGACTCTGCTGAGTGATACCTTCACAGGTACCGCAGAAATCCTTCGATCCTCATCCCTCTATCTATTGAGCGTTACTCTTTGTTTCGTATTTCCCCATTGCTGCTTGCATTGCCGTCTCCATCCTGCGCCACAAACTGCTTTTGCGCCAGTTCACGATAAACTGGATGCGTGCCGATCAGCTCCGCATGAGTTCCTGTCCCGGTAACATGACCGTGCTCCAGCACAACAATCTGATCTGAATCCACAACAGTAGACAATCGGTGTGCAATGACAATGGTAGTTCTGCCCTCCATTAGATTAGATAACGCCTGCTGAACTTCGTATTCGGATGTACTGTCCAGACTGGAGGTAGCTTCATCCAGCATCAGAATATCCGGGCTGCGAAGCAACGCACGGGCAATAGCGATCCGCTGACGCTGGCCCCCGGATAACTTCATTCCGCGTTCGCCCACTTCGGTGTCAAACCCTTGTGGCAGTTTGTCGATAAAGTCAGCCGAATAGGCCATCTCCGCGGCTCTTCTGATCTCCTCCATGGTGACTTCACGATTGAGACCATAAGTGATGTTGTCTTTGATCGTACCCGCCATTAGTGGACTTTCCTGTGATACATAGCCAATTTTACTACGCCATGAGGCCAAGGAATAATTAGTTATCTCTTCTCCGCCATAGGAGATGTGACCTGAGTCGGGAATATAGAACTGCTCCAGCAGTGAGAACAGCGTAGACTTACCGCTTCCGCTCGGACCCACAATGGCTGTTACTTTGCGAGTCGGCACCGTTAGATTAATGCCGTGCAGCACTTCTTCACCTGCAACATAAGAGAAATGTACGTTGTGAAATGCAATCGTGTCATTACCTTGTGGAGCTCGTTTTGTGCTGTGATCTGGTTCCTCCTCATCCGCAAGAATCGCCTGAATGCGCTCGGTAGCACCTACGACTTTTTGCAAACGTGAGTACAACGTTGTGAACTGTCCCATTGGCATAATAACCTGGAACAGCAACAGAATGAATGCAACCAGTTCCCCCGGCGACAGTAGCCCCGAAGCAACCCGCATCCCCCCGACACCAAGAATAACGACGAGCACAGCCGTCATAACAAAAGTAAACAAAGGCCCGATCAACGCCAGAATACGTGCTTCCTGTAATCCAAAAGCAAACATTTTACGAATGCGGGAATCTCCCGCCTCGGATTCCTGCTTCTCGGTTCCGTACGCTTTGACCAAACGAATTTCACTAATCACCTGACTGAGCACCGATGTCAGTCCAGCCATCTCATCCTGCTGTTTTTTGGAGATTTTGTACATTTTTCTGCCCACAGGCAACAAGATCAGCATGGTCAGCGGCACCAGGCTTAGAATGATGAGTGACATCACCCAGTCCAGATAAAATAGCAGTGCCACCCCACCGATTACCGCAACGATGTTGGAGACAAATGATACAAGATAATCCGCAATTAACGTCATAATCTGACTGGTGTCATTGGTGATACGACTCATCGTATCCCCCGTACGATTGCGGTCGAAATATGGCATGCGGAGTGACAGTACCTTGTTCCACAGCTTGGTGCGAAGCGTCGCCACGACACGTTGCCCAGCGTAATTCAACATATAGATGCTAATTCCTGAAGCAATGGCTTGAATCACAAACGCCCCGAGCAACAGAAATATAACCGATTTATTTAGAGCTGATGTGGTCAGTCCGTCAATGAGTCCTTTGGTCATCAAAGGAACGATGAGTCCCGCCGTCGTTTGAATCAAGGTCAAGATGAGAGCCACGGTCAGGATCAATTTTGGCGGATTCGTGGAAGCGATCAGTCTAACAAAATCCTTGAATCCTTTTGTTCCGACTTTCGGCTTATTCGACTCCGAGTGTTGCTGTTCTTGCATTCCCTGTTCTTCCATCCATCTTCCTCCCGTTCTCTATCTCTCATCACTACGTTTTACAAAATACCATGTAATACAAAGTTCGCCAGGAACAGAATCGAAATGCCATACATGACGACAGGCACTTCTTTTCCTTTTCCGGCAGCCAGTTTTGCCAGCAGGTATGCGATAAATCCAAAGGCCATCCCATCCACAATGCTGTATGTAAAAGGAATCATAACCATGATCAGAAACGCCGGAAACGCTTCGGTAAAATCGCTGAAATCCATGTCTCTGACACCCTGTACCATCAAACCACCGATGATGATCAAAATAGGTGCAATCGCACTGTCGGGAATATATCCGAGCAGTGGGATGAAGAAAAAGGTCGCGCCGAACAGCACAGCTGTTACAAGCGGAGTCAAACCCGTGCGGCCACCTGCCGCGATGCCCGCTGTAGTTTCCGCTGCCGCTACCGGCGGACTGCTCCCCAAGATACCAGCCAGTACGGTGCTAACTGACAGTGCACGCAGACTGCCCTTGAAACGTTCCGGACGACCAATCATATTTGTTTGCGCGGTGATGAGCCCGATATTTTCAAACACAACGATTAACAACAGCAGAAAAACAGCAATCCAGAATGCAACATCTGCCAGCTTCATCAGAGATAATTCACCAAACAGACCACCATATTGCCGCAGTGCTTCCATTGCAGATACCGCTTCGCCGGGATGTACCGCTCCGAGCACGTAAGCAAGTCCTGTCCCAATTAAAATACTGATAAGCAGACCGCCTTGAACATTTCGGATAAATAAAATAACGGCGAGCACAAGTGTTACACAGGCTGTAATGACATTGGGATCATTGAAGTGTCCTATAGCAACAAAGGTTGTCTGATGGGCAATCACAATGCTGCTCTTTTGCAATCCGATAAAGGTTAGAAACAATCCGATCCCAACTGTGATGCCATGTTGCAAATTTTTCGGGATCGCTTCGCTGATCATTTTGTATAACGACGTAAAGGCAACGACAGCAAACAAAGCACCAGTAACAGCCACTACAGCCAGTGCTTCTTGCCAAGTCAGCTTCATCGAGTGTACAAGTGTATATGTGAAAAATGCGTTAATTCCCATGCCTGGCACCACGACAATCGGTGATTTACCTCCGAAAGCCATAAGTAAACAGCCTGCAATGGATGTGAGCAACGTACCTACCATCGCTGCCTGCAGCGGCATCCCCGCATCAGAAAGAATCTTGGCATTCACCATCACAATATAAACGACGGCAAAATAAGATATGGAACCAGCCACAATTTCCTTCTTCCACTGATCTTCTGGTTCCATGCCCAGTTGTCTGGACAACCACCCGTGTTTCATTCGTTCTGTTCCCCTCTCTGGCCGCAAATCATTATGTATGTATCATCATTTCGCGCAGCACACCATATCATACACCGTTTTCACGGTGAAGTACATGACGTAATCCTGACGTATCGAATCCCCTCTTAATTTAGTTATCCATGCAATGAAAAAAGAATAGAACCAAAAAACGCAGGTGCTCGCAGCACCCGCGCTTCATTCGGTTGATCTTATACAATGTTAATTGATTTGATCTGATATGTTGTTTGCTTAAGCCTCTGACTTCTCCGCTTTTTCAAGCAGATCTTTCACTGCAACACTGACCATAATCAGACCAGCTACCGGCGGGACAAAAGCGTTACTTGCTGGTGGCTGTTTCGCTTTGCGAATCTCCGGCGCATTCTCGGGAACGATCTTCTGCGTCACGTCTGCGCGTGGCTTCAATGGCTCCTCGGTAGAGAATACCACCTTCACGCCCTTTTTGATGCCGTCTTTACGCAACTTGGTGCGCACCACTCGGGCAATCGGGTCCATGGACGTTTTCGAAATATCCGCCACCTGGAACTTCGTCGGGTCCATTTTGTTGGCAGCGCCCATGCTGGAGATGATCGGAATTTTGCGTTTTAGGCACTCTTTAATGAGATGTATTTTGTAGATAATCGTATCGGAAGCATCCAGCACGTAATCCAGATCGTACTTGAACAATTCCTCATACGTTTCTTCGGTATAAAACATGTTGAGCGCAATGGCGTCACATTCCGGATTGATCAATTTCACACGCTCTACCATCAAGTCGGCCTTTTTCTGACCTACCGTGGTGGTAAGTGCATGAATTTGACGGTTGATGTTCGTGATATCCACTACATCTTTGTCAATCAGGATGATTCGGCCAACGCCGCTGCGGGCAAGTGCTTCTACAGCAATCCCGCCCACACCGCCGATGCCAAGTACGGCTACCGTGCTATTTCTGAGCGTATTCAGACCTTCAGGTCCGATCGCAAGCTCTGTTCTTGAAAATTGATGGAGCATTGAAAATCGATGCCTCCTTTATTTCTTTTCCGCGACAGGTTTACGGGCTACACGGATGTGAAGTTGTTCGAGTTGTGATCCATCCACTTCGGAAGGTGCATTCATCAACAGATCGGTTGCACTTGCCGTTTTCGGGAAGGCAATGGTTTCACGCAGATTTGTGCGTCCTGCCAGCAGCATCACAAGACGGTCCAGACCAAAGGCGATACCGCCATGTGGTGGTGTACCATATTCAAATGCTTCGAGCAGATAACCGAATTTATCGTTAGCTACTTCCGGTGTAAGTCCAAGCGCAGCAAACATTTTTTCCTGTACATCACGTTTGTAGATACGCATTGAACCGCCACCGACTTCATAACCGTTTAGAACAAGGTCATAGGCTTGGGCACGGATTGCGCCCGGGTCTGTGTCGAACAGATGTACATCTTCGTCTTTTGGACGTGTGAACGGATGGTGTTCCGCCACATAACGTTTTGCTTCTTCATCATAGCCGAGCAGCGGGAAGTCCACAACCCAAGCAAACTTGAACTTGCTGTCATCAATCAGACCGAGTTGACGTCCGATTTTCAGACGCAAGGCACCGAGGACATCAGCAACCACTTTTTTGGTGTCAGCGGAGAAGAGTAACAAGTCGCCTTCTTCAGCGCCTGTACGTTCTTTAACAGCTTCAATCTCTTCCGGTGTAAAGAACTTCACGATTGGCCCTTTGAACTCGCCGTCTTTCACTTGAATCCAAGCAAGACCTTTAGCGCCGTAACGAGCAGCGAATGGTCCCAGATCGTCGATCTCTTTACGGCTCCACGTACCACAGCCTTTGGCGTTCAGTACTTTCACTTCGCCGCCTTTTTCGATAACGGAAGCAAATACTTTCACACCGCTGCCTGCTACGATATCATTCATTTCCACCAGTTCCATGCCAAAACGCAGATCTGGTTTGTCGGAACCATATTTGCCCATTGCATCAGCATACGTAATCCGTTGGAATGGCAATTCCAGCTCAATACCTTTTGTTTCACGCAGCAATTTCGCCATCAAC
The DNA here is from genome assembly GCF_003719335.1 of Paenibacillus amylolyticus. Taxonomy (GTDB): domain Bacteria; phylum Bacillota; class Bacilli; order Paenibacillales; family Paenibacillaceae; genus Paenibacillus; species Paenibacillus amylolyticus_D. The sequence continues at coordinate 39,257 of NZ_RIAS01000015.1, read as the reverse complement.
TGTTCCATCATTGGCAACAGGTCATCTTGTTGCAAGAAGGATGTCTCGATATCGACTTGAGTGAACTCCGGTTGACGGTCTGCACGCAAATCTTCATCACGGAAACAACGAGCAATTTGGTAGTAACGCTCAAGTCCACCAACCATCAACAATTGTTTGTAGATTTGTGGGGATTGTGGCAGGGCGAAGAATTCTCCTTCATGCACACGGCTTGGTACGAGATAGTCACGCGCACCTTCCGGCGAGCTCTTGGTCAGGATTGGTGTTTCCACCTCAACAAACTCTTCTCCGTCCAGGAAGTCACGGAACACTTTGGACGCTTTGGAACGCAGTTTCAATGTTTCGAACATTTCCGGACGACGCAGGTCCAGGTAACGATATTTCAAACGCAGGGATTCGTCTACTTCAACACCATCTTCAATGAAGAATGGAGGTGTTTTCGCTGCATTCAACACTTCGATTTCCGTAATTTGAACTTCGATCTCGCCTGTTGACAAGTTTTTGTTTACAGTCTCTGCATCACGTTTAACCACTTTACCCGTTACCGCGATGACATATTCACTGCGTACACGATCTGCGATCTGCAATGCTTCACCGGAATATGCCGGGTTAAAAACAACTTGTACAATACCGCTGCGGTCACGCAGATCGATAAACAGTACGCCCCCCAGGTCACGACGGGTCTGTACCCAGCCGTTCAATGTTACCGTTTCACCGATATGTGCGTTTGTTAATGCGCCGCAATGATGACTTCTTTTCATAACCAAACTCCTCTTATGTGAAATTTCCGTTCTGTGCAGACAAGCATGTAGCCCGCCTTCCACAATCCGGTTACGTGAAGATATATATTTGAAAGGCATCCTGTCTCTGGAGATTACCGTCCGTACAACCGGAATCCATTCACCATAGCCACTTGCCGATTCTACAATTGTCGTTCCATCGTAGGTTCTTAATTGTTTCCGCGTACCGTTGCCACCAGATCATCCAGCTTCACGGTCTGCTGCTCACCTGTATCCATCGCTTTGAGTGAAATCTCGCCACGCTCCAGTTCGTCATCCCCAAGGATCGCCGTATAGCGAGCTTTGAAGCGGTCTGCTGATTTCATCTGTGCTTTCATCTTGCGGCCCAGATAATCACGTTCACCGGATAAGCCGGATTGACGTAACTTGAACAACAGTCGATTGACCTCACGATCCGCCGCCTCACCTAGAGCGACAAAATATACGTCCAGCGGAGCAAGTGTTGTTACTTCAATGTTCTGGTGCTCCAGAATGAGCTGAATGCGCTCCAGCCCAATACCAAAGCCGATGCCCGGCTGATCGGGTCCGCCGATATCACCAACAAGACCATTGTATCTGCCACCGCCACCAACGGTATCAATGGCTCCGATACCTTGTGCCTTTAACTCAAATGCAGTGAGAGTGTAATAATCAAGCCCTCTTACCAGACGGTTGTTCACCGCATAGTCTACGCCGAAATCGTCCAGATACCCCTGCAGTTTGGCAAAATGACTTAATGATTCTTCATCCAGGCTGTCCAGGATGGACGGAGCTCCAACGAATTTATCCTGATCCACCTTACAATCCAGTACACGCAGTGGGTTACGCTCCATCCGGGACTGGCAGTCTTTGCAAAGTGTGTCCTTCATTGGTCTAAGGAAACCAAGCAGTGTCTCGCGGTATTCCGCCCGACTTGTTGCATTCCCCACCGAGTTAATTTCCACTTTGACATCCTTCAGGCCAAGCTCTACACACAGCTGGTAGCCAAGTGCAATGACTTCGGCATCAATTGCCGGATCAACTGCACCAAGAGCCTCTACACCAAACTGGTGAAACTGACGCTGACGGCCAGCCTGCGGACGCTCATACCGGAACATTGGTCCGATATAATACAGCTTGCTCACATCCGGTTCGCCATAAAGCTTATTCTCCACGTAAGCACGAACCACACCTGCTGTGCCTTCCGGACGAAGTGTCATGCTGCGATTGCCTTTGTCATCAAAGGTATACATCTCTTTCTCAACGATATCTGTCGTTTCTCCTACGCCTCGTACAAACAAGGATGTCTGCTCGAAGATCGGCGTGCGAATCTCGCGGTAATTAAAGCGTCGACACAGATCCCTTGCTTTCCCTTCCACATACTGCCATTTCTCGACTACACCAGGCAGCAAATCCTGCGTTCCTGTCGGTTTCTGAAAACCCATCTGTATCCCTCCAGCATTGATTTTCTCTGTAAACGTTAAGATATTCCACGATTCCCACTACGCGGACAGAAAACCTTTCAATCGCTGTTATCCCCAAATTTTTTTGAATAAAACTTTAAAATGTTAAAATTCGGTGATAAAGGCGAACGCTTCGCTTTTCCAGGTTTTTTTCTGTCCTCTCCGTTCTTCGTGTAAATCTCATATCTTAACTAAAAAACAAAAAAATCCCTCGCCCTGTTTGCTCATATACAGCAAACAAAGGGACGAGAGATTGTATATACATTCACCCGTGGTACCACCCACATTCCGGAAGCCTGAGCCTATAGCCGTTCAGGTTGTCACTGTTACGTCAGGATGTGTTCAATGCTACATCCAGATCAACAGCTCTTCCGCTCTACGTATAACGCACGTCATGCGCAGGCCGGCTACTAAGATCCGCAGATTGTCTCTGCCTTGTTCGCCGTCTGTTCTCGGGGAAGTCATTCGTCCGCTCATCAAGAGAATCCTTACAGCCTTGGGGATTCCTCTCTGGTCATGTGGGTACGGAGTACTTGGTCCCGTCATCAAATCAGTCATATTATTCAAAAAAACGACTTTAGTTGACTATAGTCAACGTATTATTTTCTGATTGTAATGAACCGCAGTACTAAAGTCAAGGGCTAACATGCAAAGATAGAAAAAAAATAACCTGCACACGGTGTGCAGGTTCAAAGGATATATAAAAAAAGGGGGTCATGTCTGTTATTATAAACGCACATTGTTAAAGGCTTGTGTTACTAACATTACAGGAGTATTACATTTTTGAAAACCGTTTCATGGAGGTTAGTACACAATGCCTGATAACAATAGAGAGAATTTGATTTCATTAATAGACTGGCTTAGTTTCACGGTCAAAACCATGGCTCATGAATCGGAGCACGGCACGATCCGGACGGCGGTAACCGTGAACGATGTATGTATGCTCTTAAATATTCCGGAATCTGAGTTTGTTGATATGCCGCGGGGACTCCATGGTTACCATTATCAGAAAGTGTGTGGAGACATTCGCATCTTGTACGGTGGCACGGGTGATATGGGAATCCATGTACAGATGTCCGGTCAAGGCTGTCGTCAATGGGAAACGTACTTTGGCGATCAGTGGGACGCTTTAATAGAAGAACTACTGAATCATGACGCTAAGATCAGTCGAATTGATTTAGCTGTGGATGATATCCGATATCATGACGATAAGCCGTATTTCAAAGTTGGCGACCTGATCCGTAAGGCGAAAAAGGGTTTATGTCGTAGCAAGTGGCGATCTGCACAGCCAACGGAGAAAATTAAACTGGCTGATGGGTCTAGCCATGGTAAAACTATCTATTATGGTTCTCCTACATCTAAAATGCAACTCCGTATATATGAAAAGAATTTTGAGCGTGTGAATGCTGGTAAAGAACTTGAAGAAGGCCTCACCGCTTGGAACCGGATTGAGTTACAGCTTTCTGATGATCGGGCACAGACTACAGCTGAGTTTATAACGAAAGGTACAACGACAGGCGAAATTATATTCGGCATATTGTCTCACTACATTAATTATGTAGATGATAACGGTGACAGTAATAAAGCGCGCTGGCCTATATCGGAATTTTGGTTGGACTTCCTGAACGATGCCGCGAAGCTTCGACTTGCTTCCAAGGCTCCAGATAAGACGATCCCGATCAAAGAGGGCTGGCTCCATAATCAAGTTTCAGCGACTCAGGCTGAGGTCTGGTACGCCATGGGCAGTCCAGGCGAAGAGTATTTTGTCGATATGATGGAACGTGGCCTACTCAAAATGAGTGAAGCCCAATGGAAACGTGCGGAAGCTTTCCGCGAAATGATGGAAGTCGAACGTGCTCATGATATTGCTGGTAGAGCGAAACGCTATGATCAGTACAGAGAAAACCGTGATTTGGCGATTGCGGAACATCAAAAACGACTGGCACAGCAGCATTATGAGCATGAAAAAAGAGACGCGGGAACGTCTCAATCTCCAGACCTAAAAAAATAGGACATATTTACCTGTTTCAAGCCTAAAAAACCCAAAATTTTCGTTGGCAAATGTCGGGTCTTGTACTATACTATAGGAAGAAACTTATTTACCAACTTAATTAAATATCAGAAAGGCGAACTGCTTCTTGGCGGACTCAGTTAGCCTTTCCTATGAGACATACTGTGTGAACCAGTGTGTCTCGTTACATTTAGTATATCCCGTTATATGCTACAAATAAATCAGAACACATGTTCTGTAACTACGTCCGCCAATTGGTGGGCGTTTTTTTATGCATAAAAATATCAATGTGATGAATAATTATTCACCGCAAATTTGAATGTTTATGCAACGAAAAATGCCAAAAATTAAATGTGAACAAATTGTGAACATTGTGCTGGAACATGAAACAACGTATTGGAAACCTGAAACATTGTATTGGATCGTGAACACTGATCTTCGGATCGTTCAAATATAAAAATCTAAAACCCAGAGGAGAAATGAAAAATGGATAACATGAAGGTTGTCGTATTGGGTGCCAACCGTTACAGCTTTGATGATGAAAAAACAGGTCGCACGGTTGAAGGATGTAAAGTGCATTATATCAGTCTTGATAACTCAACAGGTGATAATGAAATAGGTTCGATCCCTATGTCTCAGAATATGGAATACAGCTTTTTTAACAAGATTGGACAAGTTCCTGGAATTTATGAAGCAGTAACGGCTCTTGATATGAGAGGTAAAAAACTTGGCATCAAGATTGTTGACTTCAAATTCATTGATCCAGTTACATTCGAAATGCCCGTTAAAGCCTAATTCATGGTTTGTATATTCCATGAAGGGAGGTGAAACAGCATATGGGTACAATTCCAGTAGTTACATTGGATTACAATCTGGCAGACGTTGCGACTTCCACGTCGAACTGGTTCAGCAGTCAATGGTTGATCCTCGCGTTCTCGATCGCGATCCCACTCTCTTTCTTCGTGGCACATCGTATCAAAGGACTTTTCCAGTAATGAAGAAAGGAGATTCACTTCATGGAAGAACAACAACCTGTGCAACCTGATCCCGTAGCTGGAACCGATCCTGTAATTTTACCGGATGTAGAGCAACAGCCGATCATTTATGACATTAAACAGGAAGTTGGGTCGGCTCTTAATGAGTTCTACCGTTCTCACGTAGAAGGGAATCTCCAAATCTTCCACTCCCTGACGATCGGGGAGATAATGATCTGTATTTTACTGGCTGCTATCATTTTGTTGCTCGTGTTCAAATGGATCTGGGAGGCGGTGCGTTATTAGCGCGTTAGTGGATTCTTACTTTCTCCTTGGCTTGCCTCTTGTTCTCATTGTACTGGGCGCACTTGCGGCAAGCTGGGTAAGGTTTGTGAGCCGATGAAGCAACTACTACTGGAAGGATTTACGCTTGTGTTCGGTGGTGATTATGTCATTGCCCTACTCGTTAGCGGAATTACGTTTGTGGTTGCCGTCATATCACTTCTCGCCATCCTCAAAGCTTGGGGGCGTTATGCTTGACTTTTACACTTAAGATGTCGTCGATTTTGCAATATGCGTACAACATGTTTTCCAGTTTCAGTCCATTGGTCTATCTGTATGCCGGAGCAGGATTAGCCATTTGGATTATCTTTAAAGTGATTAACAACGTTAAGTGAGGGATTTGCTACATAGTGATCGTGTCCCACAAATTCCGGACGGGCCACCGATCAGTGATCTTTTTGCGAATCTCGCTCTTAACTGGGATACACTCACCCCTGTTCTTTCCCTGCTATTCGGGATATTGTTCGGGACGTGGCTGTTGAAAAAATTTAGAAATAATGAATAGGAGTCTGATCTTATGGGCGGTACAGGTGGCACTATCCCAGTAGTTACGCTGGATTATAATCTGGCTGACGTAGCTACTTCTACATCAAGTTGGTTTAGTTCTCAATGGCTGATTCTCGCGTTTTCCATCGCGATTCCGTTGTCCTTTTTCGTGGCACACCGGATCAAAGGTTTGTTCCAGTAACGGGGTCTTTCAAAGACCCTTTTTGATTAAATGATCACATGGGAGTTGTTGCCCTTGTCTGCTCTACTCGTTGTAGCGGCGGTGGTAATATCAATCATGCTTGGCAGAGATATTTATAAAGTCATGGATATACAGAAACAGTTATCAGATTCCCATTCACGTGCTTTATCAGGTAAAACTCATTTTGATAAGTCCTCGAACCTTGAACTACAGAGTAGATTCAGAGACATCGGGCTGGCAATTGGCGGCCTAGTCGTTATTTACCTGATTGCTGTTATCTGGCAAGCACAACTTGTTCCACAATCTGATATTGATTTGATGTACAGACGCCTATGAAACGTATTTTATATCTCTTGCCATTTGTGTTTGTCTTGCTTCCGTCACTTGCTTACGCTCAGGACATTAACCTGAGTAACTATCATTACATTCATTCGAACACATCTGGTTCGGGTCAACTCCTAAGTGATCGTGCTGATCGGACGGTCATTTATGGCGATAGCACCAATAATAACGGTGTCATTAAGCGCATTAAGTTTGGTTCAAACGGGCGTGAAAACACTCGGCTGTACTTGAAGTATCCTGATGGATCGACACAAGATGTGTCCGGCAATGACGTTATATTAGACCGTGAAACGTTGAGCATATCTATTGTTCTGGACAAGTCCACGAATAGTGAAACGTATGTGAAGGTTTTAACGGTATATGTTGACGATCCAGACGCACCGGAACAGCTTGCGTACAATTATACGCTCAATGCTCCGACGAATTGGGGTGATCGACCAGGATCAGATTCTCCGGGTTCAGGAACGGGAACGCCATTTTCCAAATATAAATTTTTCTACGTGCCATACAAAGACCAATATCGTTTGGATTATTGGGATGCTCCATCAAGTGCCGCTAGCGTAAAGCTTGTGTTTACAGCCGCATCGGGAGCCGTGTATGACAGAGAATGGCCTATTGATCAGGTAGGCGGCACACTGTATCTGACTTGCTCGGGTACATATCAATTGCAGTACCTTAACGCTTCCGGATCAGTCGTATCCTCTGTTGGTGGTTTACAAACCAGTCAGATACAACAAAACGTGTGCTCGTCGTTTCCCGAGCCTGTACCAAAGGATGATTTGAATGCAAAAGTCACAATGCCGGCTTGCACGGGTCAGGACAGTACTGGCCTACCAAAAGTATCATGGGATGCAACACCCGGAGCCAGTAGTTACGACATCTACAAAGACGGTCAAAAAATCGGAGAAACAACGGATACATCATATGACTTGCCCGGCGACGGTAGCTATAGCATTGTCGGCCGAGATCCAAACGGCAATGTGGTTGGAGAGTCAGACGTAAATACGCCTTACATTGGTGCATCTACGAACAGTGATGCCGATGCGATCTGTCAGTGTATCAGGGATTTACAGCCTACGCTCGACGAAATCCGTGATAACACCAAGGCAATTCATGATGAGTTAAAAACTACGAATGATGAATTGAAGAAAGCCAATGGTTCCTTGAAGGAAATCGTACGTCAGCTGACGCCGACTAGGGAATATGCTTTACCTGATCCGATCACGAAGCCCGATCTGTTTAAGCCGGATGATGTTATGCAAACACCGTATCAAAATAACCAAACGAACTTTACCGATCAGGGAGACGCAGCTACACCGGATGCGATGCCAGCGGCACCAGAACCCGAAGCCTGGTCTGATGAAAATGGTGTGAAGTTAAGACCGGATGCCCAAATGACGCCCGAAGCCGAACTTAGGCCAGAGCCTGAACTTACGCCGGAAACCGAACTATCGCCGGATCAAGAGCCAACTTTAGAACCGGAGCTGACGCCCGAACCCGAACGTACTCCTGATAGGGAAATGGTCGCTGATCCTGAAATGACGGCTGATCCTGAAATGCAGGTGCAAGTGGAAAATCATCCATTGCGCTGGGATTCGTCCCAATACCCATAGGGGTGGTGTTAATGAAAAAAATATCTTTGCTTACTTTTTTATTTTTGGCGATTATGCCAGTAACACAAATCTTTGCTTATGGTGATGGTTTGCTTTATGGTAAAACATTGGCTTATAAGGACGTTCGTAATTATCCAACCATTGTTAATCAGTCTACACAATCTGTTGATATGCCTAAAATTACGGATGGTAATGCATCTACTCTTGGTGGTACTATCTATGCTCCTTCTGGCTCACCCAATAATGCTCTAGCTTACGTATTTCCTGTTCCTGTGACTATTGATGCCTATCAGGTTGCTTATTCTAATAGTTCCATGGCTATTTGGTTACTGGGGGCTAATAATGAAAAGTTAGCTGTTATCTCTCCTCCTGTGAGTGGCAGTGTTAAAACTTCCATTACTCCAGTTTCTGGTGTTCGTGCTGTTTATTTTGTTAATACAACTACCGGGTCTACTATTTTGATGCCTTATGAGTTTGAGGTTTATGGCGCACAGGAAATTCCTGATCCAGAGAAGTTTGTCATTAACGGTTTGAAGGCTGTTCCCACTTCTGGAACATCCATGACACTATCTTGGGATGCAGTACAGTCCGTTAATCTTAAACGCTATCAGATTTATCGCGATAATCAGCTATTAGGTAATGTTACCGCTACATCGTACAGTGTCAGTTCACTCGTTCCAGGACAAACCTACAACTTCAAGGTGGCTCCTGTAGATGTTAATGATAAGGTGTACACTTCTGGTTCTATGGATTACACCGTACCTGTGCCAGATACGACGCCGCCCCAAGTTCCTGTCGGCGTAAAAATAACACCTGATCGCTATACGGCTTCCGTTACCGCCGATCCTGTGCCTGATTCGGATTTAGCCGGATATCATGTCTTTTTAGACGGCAACCGTGTTACATCTCAACCTGTGCAACTCCCTTTTACTTTGCAGGGTCTTAAGCTGGATACTGAATATGAAGTTGAAGTTGCATCTATTGATACATCAGGCAATATCAGTGCCCGGTCTTCGAAGTCGAAGTTTCGAACTCTTACGCTGGAAACTGAACCAGTAGCCGTATCTGTAACCGCTAGTCCGTTTAACGGTGGAGCTTTGTTGTCCTGGTCTCCTGTTGCTACAGCAAGAGAATATAAAGTGTATAACTCGGATGGTACATTCATTATGAAGACGACACAGACAAGTGCTAAAATTACCAGGCTTAAAAACGGTCAGGTACATGCGTTTTATGTGATCGCCAGTAATGCAATAGGCGATTCGCCAAGGTCAAATGTCGTTGAAGTGAAACCAGAGTCCAGTCTTGCACCGGATGTATCGCTAGGTTATAAACTCAAAGATGTCGCGGACGGCACGAGTAGTTGGTTTTCATCCTTTTGGCTCCTACTCGCTTTTACCATTTCCATCCCCCTCAGTTTTTATGTATCGAATCGTGTCAAAGGATTATTTGAATCATAACAGGCCGCCCGGGCATTATGTCTTACACAGTCTTGATGTCCGGTAACTGCCGTTAGGAGTTGGCATCATAATGGACGATTATCGGTTGAATTTGATTATGCAAGGTGTACAGGCGTTAGTGAGTTGCTTTGAAAGTCCTCTCTTTCTTGCCTTTACTGCAATGTTAGCTATGGCAGTTGCTCACGGTATAAAACGACTGATGATTGAATGACATTCGTTGATACGTTGATGAGTTTCTTGTCTGGAGCCTTCAAGGTAATTGGGAATGGCATTCAGACGTTGCTTAACTTTCTGGCTGTCCCTCTTGGATGGCTTGTCGCCCTGATCGAGGGCATATGGTATTTTCTGACCAAGCTTGTGACCATTGTTATTAAGGTCATTGATATTTTTATTGCACTGTTTCAATTTCTCGGATCGCTTGCTCTTGGATTCTTACGCACGATCAAGGCTTTGCTGTTTATAGATTTTTCAAGAACGCCTGTGAACTATCCCAGTTCTACCGGAACCGGAATGCAACTTGTGGTTGAAAAAGTCTTGCAACCTGTTGGTTTTCTAACCGTGATCCCTGCTGTACTACTTGCGCTATTGTGGTTATTTTTCGTGATTAAGGTGATCGGACTTCTTGGAGGTGAACGTGATAATGCTTAGTGGCTTTGATGTGTTGCTCATGGTTCTTGCCTTCCTGATCGGGACGACACTGTTTATATCGTTAGGAGTCTTGGGTTATGAAAAACCTGATTGATACGATATTTGGCCCTGTACTTGTATTTTTGACAACAATAGCCGATGCGTTGCGGTCTTTGTCTGTTCCAGTGGCTAGGCCGCTCGATTTCGGGAAATATTTCGGTTACTTCTCTTTTCTCGGCCCGATCTGGATCACATTTATTACTACGGCTTGCACGCTCGCATTTATATATTTCATTGTTTACCTTGTGACCAATAACATGGGACTGTTCCTGAAATTTAAAGAATTTATAAAGTGGTGGTGACTTATGAAAATTAAAATTAATTTGTCCAGTTTAATTGTCGGCCTTTTGTATTTGACGTGTGCTTATCTGTTTCTTAGATATTATTTGCCAACTCTGTTTACTCAATTTCCCGGAGCTATTCCGGTCATGAAAGAAATGCTTAATGGAGAAGGAAAAGTCCTTATGGCTTATTTCCTTATCATCGGTGTACTGGTTGGACTTGGTGCTAGTAATCTCGGTAGTTTTATTGGTGGTCTTCTACCATCATTCAAAAAGAAGGTGAAAAAAAATGAGTTCAGTCTTTAGAACATTTTTTGAAATTGGTTCTGCTGTAGGTATTAGCCTCCTGATCACCTTGGTGATCCCTGCGTTTTGGCTCAAAAAAAAGATGTTGAAGTAGGAGTGAAAAGTAATGGCAGTTAAACGTGACAAGATATTAATTTTCAATGAAGATCAGACTGTGCAAATGCTTCAGGTCGAAGAAGTCTCTGCCGAAGCGGTTCTTACCAAGCAAGGCATGTATCAGATCGAGAATTTAGATAAGCATATCGATACTCATAATGGTTACATTCTCTACGTGGCGAATGTGGATTTGCCAGCCAAAATGGAAGCGGCCAATCTTGTTCAGCTGCGTAAGTCTACTGCGCTGAAACGGATGCTTGAATTTAATATTCAGGACAAGCCCGACATGTTCCGTTGGGTTCCTTACTTCATAATCGCAATGCTCATTCTGTTCAAATAGGAGGTTCCTTATGCTAACCAAAAAGCCAACCGTTCAAGAATTTATGATAGAAGAATTGTTAGAGTCTAATGATGATAACGATATGATCCAGGTACTTGATTTCATTCGGAAAAATGGTGTCCCACTTACACAAGACCAGGCACGAGGTTCCTTCCTTTTGCAACAGTTTGGCCTTGATGATATGGCACTTGCAGTGCATACCATGAGACCGGAAATGACGCCAGTAAGCCGCTACATGAAAATGACAGAAAAACTCACCCTTGCGGATCGGATCAAAGGGAATGCGAAGTTGGGTAATTTGCTTAAAGCCAATGCCAACCCAGCAAACCAACAAGGCATACCAATGGGTATCGAAAAAGGAGTGAAGTAATCTATGTATCTCATGGGTTTTGACGGACGAATGGGTGAAGGAAAAACGTTTGGAATGTCCCTGCTGGCTCAACATTTCCGTCAGAAAAGTGGTTGCACTTTGTATAGCAATTATGGTCTGGCTGGTAGCAAGTTATTTACCACGTTTGACCAATTTTTAGACGTTGCACAGCAACCGTCTAGCATCATCTGTCTTGACGAGATTCACACCGATCTGGACAGCCGCAGTGGTAATACCAATATTTCAAAATATTTTACGCACATGATTTTCTACCTACGAAAACTCAGATGCACAATTATGTTCTCCAGTCCGTTGATCAGCAATGTAGAGTATCGTGTCAGAGGTGTAATGAACGTTTACTGTCAAGTGTCCAAGACCAAAAATAAATTCCGCTATGAGATGTGGGATATGCAATCTGGTGCTTATTTACGTACCATGACCGTCAATCAGCAAAAAGCATTTTCGATAGGCCATCAGATATATGATACGCATACAATGGTTGTCCCCATGGAGTTCCCGAACACCAAGGAAGAGTACAACGCCATTATTAATAAACTGAAAGATTTAAGCGATCAATATTACATAAACGGACAGGCGACGAACGCGCCGGAAGCGGAGCTACCGGAAGTCGTCGCCGGATGAGGAGTGATAGAGAGCTATGATCAACCCATTAACTAATCTACGATTGCAAAGTCAGGTGAAACAACTCAAAGAGGTCAGTAAACAAACTGCGGAATTTTTGTCCTGGCTTAAAGATCACGCCGATCTGCCAGAGGTTCCAGGGATCGGTTCAAGCTTAATTAATGCCATTGAACATAATCAAAATATGGCTAACTATTTTGCTGATTTTGAAACGAACCTCAAACAACAATTAAAACAGAACAAAGAAAAAAAGCCTTCCTGATCGGAGGGCTTTTACATCGTTGATTGATTGATAATGTCTCGGGTAGCCTGTAATGCCGCTCGATGTTCATCCAATGTAATCGACTTTCTGCGGCTGTTAAAAATCGTGTACATATAGGCAATTACTTCCGATTCGTTCGATAGCTCCAAGTCTTTCTTCAAGTCCTGGACGATGGCCTTCACGCTACTATAGACCTGCATTTGCTTTCTCATGGTCTGTTCACATCCCTTCTGGATATGATTATAGCAGAATCTATAGAAAAGTATCAATGATCTATAGACATATCTATAGACATGGTGTTAATATCTATACATGAACTAGTCAGTTCTATAGAAATATTGCTTAAGCGATTTTGTTTTTAGGGGTGTAGGGGATATATCCCCTACTTATCCTGTAGCATCATGAAAACCGGGAAAGATAAGACGAATATATGTTCTCTATTCACCTCGGCCTGTCCCCTTTCCCTTTTAACACACTGCCGATCCGGCAGGCTATTGACTAACTAAACAATTTCAGGAGGTTATTAGCATGAAGTGTTTACGTTGTAAGACTGTTCAAACGATACGCATTACATATCCCAAGGATCGCCTTAGAGACGTTCGCGGACGTCAACTCCCTTCTGTAGTGGATCGCTGTCCTTGTTGTGGCCTTCAATGGGCTGTGGAGGTCTAACCATGGATAAAGAACAAAATGCTTTTTTAGATAAATGTTTGTTAGTTCTAGGGGTTCTTGGTGCGTCAATGTTCGTTATTGGTTTTCTTCTCGATCCGTTGTCAGTTGTTGAACGGTTTCGCTTTTTGTTCTTTGGATATTAAAGCGTTTGTAGGCGGCGTAGCCGCCCTGAACCCCCGTTCTGTAACACGGGGGTACAAAATACATGCGTGGCTCCACGAACGCCGTCACAGCGCGGTTTTCAGCCCTTAAAAACGAATTTTTCTTTAAACGGTTTTTTCTTTGCACAAAACAACACGAATGGAGTTTTTCGGAATGGGACGCAGGATGCAGCCTATACGAAATCTCGACATTATTGAAGATTTTAAAGAGCTTCTTAAGCAGTGGGAACTTCGGAACTGGCTACTCTTCTGCGTTGGGATTTCGACAGGTCTTCGGATCAGCGACATATTGCCGCTTCGGGTTAGGGATGTTTCAGGCAAATATATCGAACTAACTGAGAAAAAAACCAAAAAGTATCGCAAGATTATTATTAACAAACGCCTACGTAGTTATTTTGACCATTATCTTTCAGAGTATGACTGGCTCGGCCCTGATGATCTGTTGTTTAAAAGCCAGATGGGTGACTTCCCGATCAGCGACGTACAAGCCTGGAGAATCTTAAAAAAGATTGCTAATGAGTTGGGTCTAGATGATGTAGGTACTCACACCATGCGAAAATCCTTTGCATATCATTTCTACCAGCGGACGAAAGACATAGGAACCTTACAGGAAATCCTTAATCATAGTACGCCACGAATGACGATGATATACATAGGACTTGTTCAGGAAAATATAGACCGTGCCATTATGGACTTTGAAATGTGAAAGGTGTGTTTTTCTATGAACGATTCGATTTTTGATTATACGGTTGGTGATCCAAAAATAGCTTTGGGTGTGGTTTGTATCTGTTTGGCTATTATGCTTGCCCTGGCTTATTTTTATAGAAAATTTTAATGAGGATGTGTTGTTATGGAAGAATTAACTTTTCATGAATGGTTTCAAATACAGTCCGCTTTGGAATCGCGTATTAGACAGTATGAAAATGTTGCTAAGAATATAGATAAAGATAATGAGCCTGGCTATTATGAGTATCTTATTTCTAGTTTGGAACAAACTCGTTCTGCTCTTGAAAAAATCAGTAATATCTAATTCGTTGTAGAAAGGATGATGTTTGTGAGAAGGAAGATTAATTATGTTCTAGTCTGGCTGATCTTCTGTGCTGTACTTCTATGGCTTCTACAATTCCTGTACTTTTATTTCAAAGATACAGGAATACTTGATACATTTTTACCATTATATCGCGTAGTGTGTGGGATGTTTTATATGATTGCCATTGCTTATGTAGCGCAATTCCTTATTTCAGAGTATGACATGGGAAAGGAAGAGTAATTACAGGAATATTACAAAAATGATAGCGCTTTAATATAGGATTTTTCCACAGCATCTTTTCTTTTTAGTCAGCAAATCTGCAGGTTCCATCGAATCTCCACGTATTATTAAAAGCCCTTACGTCTTCCCGGCAATAGGAAACCGGGCAACGTAAGGGCCAGCTTAATATCTATTGATTAATCGAGTTCTTCCACATAGGCATGGTTAGAGCGAAGTTTATGAACGATTGCATCATAATCCTCATCTCTTACTTTGGCAGACAGAACATAATGCAGGTCATCATAATCGGCCGAAGTCACATCTGCGGCATCCAGCATATCTCCGTCTTCGTTCACTCTGTTGCGAGGGTCGCGTTCAGCGTCACGATTGACATCGGTGACAACTGGAATTACATTTTCGCTAGCTGGAACCCCTGGAGCTGCTCCTACGCCCATAGCACCGTTCGTGCCTACACCACCAGCCGTATTATAAGGTACCAGTGGAACCATAACTCGTGTATCCCTGCCAATGGCAGCATCCAGTTGACCTACCTCAAGCTGCTCGGTATGGAACGTCAATAGTGAAGTTCTTGCACCCTCTGCCTCGTCCTCGGTTCGAAAATACGCCTGAATATGTTTTGCCATGTCAAACCCTCCTTTATGGAATAAAATTATCATTAGATGCCACTATCGTATTCAGTTTACCCTTTTGCTTATATTACTTTCATTAATTCACGAACAAATGCTGGTTCATCTTCAGGTGTACGGGATGTAATATAGTTCCCATCCACAACCGCTTCATGATCCTTGAAGTCTGCTCCTGCATTTACCATGTCATCCTTGAGTGGAGGATAAGATGTAATTGTTCGTCCCTTGAGCAGATCTGCGCTAGCCAAAATTTGCGGACCATGGCAGATTGCAGCGATTGGTTTGTTAGCCGCATTGATTTCTGTAACAAACTTCAGGATATTGGCGTCTGTTCGCAAATTTTCCGGCGACGACCCACCCGGAATAACGACAGCATCATAATCTGACGCATGAACCTCTGAGATCGCTTTGTCCGTCGTATAGGAAGCCTTGCCTCCCTTGCCTTGAAGCGTTTCACCCGCTTTTAACCCGATAATGTGTACCTCATGTCCAGCCTTTTTCACCTCATCGTACGGAACCTTCATTTCTGAATCCTCAAACTCATTCGCAAGCAAAAAAGCAACTTTACTCATGATCTATGGTCTCCTTTCCGTATTCGAATGTGATTAAACCTAGAGAGATTGATTCTATCCTTTGGCACGTCTTTTGTGCCTCGTTTTGTTATTACCCCAAGGAGTGCCTTTTATAACAATCAATACATTTGGAATTAATTTTGCAGCCTTTCTCCGAGAAAATGAACTGTGAATCATAACAGCAAAAAGCCCCGGATTGTCAAACAACCGGGGCTTTTTACATAACTATTAAGTTTTGTTAAATGGTTAGGCTATGGTCGTGGGTGATGCTCCTGCCTGTCTTTATCTGAAGTTTGCAACATCCACAATGTGGACACATGTGCTGCAGCAGAGCGGGCAAGTTGAAGTGACTCAGCCAGATTGCCAGGCATCATTAGCGGCTCGTTCTGATTTTTAATTACTTTTGCAGATTGGCGCATAATTAAGAGAAACTCCTTTGATTAACAAAGATACAACTACAATGTAATACCAACGTTTATTTCTCTCTCATTATGACCTCTTCACTGCGCATTTATGCGCAAACTCAGTCTCGCGAAGGACTTTCTACCATCAGGGTAACCGGTCCCCAGTTCGTAAACGTAACATCCATCGTCGCTCCGAAACGTCCCGTTTCCACCTGAATCCCTTTATCTCGCAATAACTGATTAAACGTTTCATATAATTGCTCAGCTGCCTCTGGACGAGCCGCAGCAACAAAGCTTGGGCGTTTGCCTTTACGGCAATCACCATACAGCGTAAACTGTGAAACGGACAAAACCGCACCACCTACATCCAGCAGGCTGAGATTCATCTTTTCCTGTTCATCCTCGAAAATGCGAAGCCCGCTAATTTTATCTGCCAAGTAGATCGCGTCTTTCTCCGTATCCTCATGAGTTATGCCTACAAGCAGCATTAAACCGGATTCGATTCTGCCTGTCAATTCATCTCCCACGGTTACCTGAGCCTCTTTACAGCGTTGTACCAGCACTCTCATCTTACGGACTCCTTACTGCATAATTCGGTGTACAGAATAAACATCCTTCACCCGTTTGATTCGTTCCACAACGGCATGCAGATGATCTGTATTGCGAATGAGAATGGTGACGTGCACCAATGCTAATTTATTTTTATCCGTCCGTCCGGTGACAGCAGATATGTTCGTTTTACTTTCGGAAACAGCCTGAAGCACCTCATTGAGCAGTCCATTACGATCATGACCTGTAATCTCAATATCGACACTGTAGCTCGATTCGATATTCTCTTCCCACTCGACTTCAATTACCCGTGCTGCCTCTTCTCCATCCGCACTTGTAGGGATATTTGGACAGTCACTGCGGTGCACAGAAACGCCGCGGCCACGTGTAACATAACCGATAATGTCATCTCCAGGCACAGGGTTACAGCACCTTGCAAAACGAACCAGCAGGTTATCAATCCCTTTGACACGAATGCCGTTGGTTGGTCTGTTTCTGCGTTCAGGAGCCGGCTTCAGTTCACGCATCTCGGAATTCAGTTCCAGCAAGTTGGATTCTTCCTGCTCTTTACGAAGCTTTTCCGTTGCCTTCGTGACAATCTGAGCAGCCGTAATTCCGCCAAAACCAACCGCTGCGAGCATATCATCGATATCGTTAAACGCAAATTTCTTCGCCGCTTCCATTAGCTTGTCATCGGTCATCCACGCAGAAGGATCAAGTCCCATACGTTTCAGTTCTCGCTCACAGCTCTCCCGGCCTTTTTCTACGTTCTCTTCACGGCGTTCCTTCTTGAACCACTGTTTGATCTTAGCCCGTGCGTGTGAAGATTTCGCAATTTTCAACCAGTCTTGGCTTGGACCGTAAGAATGCTTGGAAGTTAAGATTTCGATAATATCGCCCGTTTTGAGATGATAGTCGAGCGGAACAATTCGGCCATTTACTTTGGCACCAATGGTTCGATTCCCCACCTCGGTATGAATGCGGTAGGCAAAGTCTAGCGGTACGGAGCCGCTTGGCAATTCAATGACTTCCCCTTTTGGCGTAAATACAAACACCAGATCGGAGAAGAAATCCATTTTGAGCGATTCCACAAATTCGGAAGCATCTTGTGCTTCATTTTGAAGTTCAAGAATTTCCCGGAAAAAGGTGATTTTATCTTCAAACTGAGGCCCTGCCGCAGTTCCTTCTTTATAAGCCCAGTGTGCCGCGATACCAAATTCGGCTGTACGGTGCATATCCCAGGTACGAATCTGTACCTCAGTTGGCTCCCCGTTAGGTCCCACCACGGTTGTGTGCAAGGACTGATACATATTGGCTTTTGGCATGGCTATATAATCCTTGAATCGTCCAGGCATGGGCTTCCATAATGTGTGGATAATGCCGAGCGTAGCATAACAATCCTTGATATTATCCACAATAATACGAATCGCAAGCAGGTCATAAATCTCGTTAAACTGCTTGTTCTTGGTTGTCATTTTTTTGAACACACTGTAGATATGCTTCGGTCGTCCAGACAGGTCTGCCTGAATGCCCATCTCTTCGAGCTTACTTGTAATGCCGTCCATTACGGTGTCGATGTACTGCTCTCGCTCTGCACGTTTCTTGTGCATCAGATTTGCAATACGGTAGTATTGTTGCGGATTCAAATAACGGAGGGCGATGTCCTCCATTTCCCATTTGATCGCAGAGATCCCCAAACGGTTTGCAATCGGACAGAAAATCTCCAGCGTCTCATACGAGATTCGACGCTGGCTTTCTTCCGACTGAAATTTGAGGGTCCGCATATTATGCAGACGGTCAGCCAATTTAATCACGATGACACGGATGTCCTGCGCCATGGCGATGAACATTTTGCGGTAGTTCTCGTTCTGCTGTTCTTCCTTGGAGCGGAACTGGATGCGTTCCAGCTTCGTCAAGCCGTCAACAAGCATGGCACACGTATTGCCGAAATGAGTGCGGATCTCTTCAAGTGACACCGTAGTGTCCTCTACTACATCATGAAGAAGTGCTGCAATAATGGAGATGGTGTCCATCTGCATATTCACAACAATGTCGGCAACCGCAAGCGGATGCAGAATATACGGTTCTCCCGATTTTCGCGTCTGTCCGTGGTGAGCCTGATCAGCAAATTCGTAAGCTTCTCGTATGCGCACCAGATCGGGTTCTTTGATATACGCCCCGGCCTTCTCGAGTAATTGCTCTATGCCCATTCTGATCTGTTCCGTGTCCTTTCTATACAAAATGGAACCCGTGACAATATATCAACACAGGTTCCCCGTAAAAGTAATTTCCTATAATTATGACGCCTTGCCCGTTTCCCGTCAACTGCTGACGAATAAGAGCGTTTATCCAATTTTTTTAAACGTTCAGTTGTTATGCATTATTACCGATAATTGCTGAAATAGAAGGAGAATCTGAGAAAATAAGTGATTTACAGTCCAATCCTGAAAATTGTTATTGCTAATTTGAAAGAAACTCTGTAATCTATTGAAAGTTTGTGTATCGGAAAAGGAGATGAGATTCGTTGCAACGCGAAATTCAAGTTAATCAGAAGATGCCTTTTGGCCCAGGCGCATTATTGAGTTTGCAACATTTGTTCGCTATGTTTGGCAGTACAGTACTGGTACCTAACCTCTTTGGAGTGGACCCTAGCATGATTCTGTTGATGAACGGAATTGGTACGCTACTGTACATCCTGATGTGCAAAGGGAAAATCCCCGCATATCTCGGATCAAGCTTTGCTTTTATTGCACCGGTTATGGCTGTTTTGAAAGGCCATCCAGAGAATGGATACTCCATGGCTCTCGCGGCTTTTATCGTAACAGGTGTCGTGTTCTGCCTCGTAGCACTCATTATTAAATATGCCGGCACAGGCTGGATTAATGTTGTATTTCCGCCAGCAGTGATGGGCGCGATCGTTGCCCTGATTGGTCTGGAGCTTGTACCTGTCGCCGCCGGAATGGCGGGTCTGATTAATTCTGATCCTGTGAACAACCCCGGTTGGGTTCCTCAAGCCAAACCTATTATTTTATCTATGGTCACGTTAGGAATAACCGTCATTGGTGCTGTAACCTTCCGCGGCTTTCCTAAAATTATTCATATTTTGATCGGTATTGTATCCGGTTATGTCCTTGGTTATTCCATGGGACTTGTTAATACGGGCAAAATTTCTGATGCTAATTTCATTTCTCTTCCAACTGTAACTACACCTACATTTGACTGGTCAGTAATCCTTACAATTTTACCAGTTGCTCTTGTTGTAATTGTAGAACATATCGGGCATTTACTCGTCACGAGCAGCATTGTGGGCAAAGATTTGTCCAAAGACCCTGGACTGCATCGTTCCTTGCTCGGTAATGGCGTGTCTACCATTCTGTCCGGTTTCGTGGGTTCCACACCGAATACAACGTATGGCGAAAATATCGGTGTTATGGCTCTGACTCGTGTCTACTCCATTTACGTTATCGGTGGTGCAGCTGTCATTGCCATCCTGCTCTCCTTCTCAGGCACGTTCTCAGCGCTTGTTGCGAACATTCCAGTACCGGTTATGGGCGGTGTATCCCTGCTTCTGTTCGGAGTCATTGCGGCTTCTGGTCTACGCATCTTGGTTGAACAAAAAGTCGATTTTGCCAAACCGACAAATCTGCTCCTAACTACACTCGTATTGGTTATTGGACTTAGCGGTACGGAAATCTCTTTCTATGGAGTACACCTGAAAGGCATGGCGCTGGCTACGATTGCCGGAATGGTTCTTAGTCTGTTGTTTAAATTGTTCGAGGTACTTGGTTTATTGAACGAAGACAGTAAGAAACAGCCAATCATCGAAAAAACACCTGATTAAGTATTACAATGAACAAAATGTAAGATTCGCGTGTGCTTATCTCAACATAGATAGCGTATTTCATCACGTATCTCATCTTCAAAAAAAGAAATTCAAAAAGCCTGCCTTCCCAACGTAAGACGTTGGAGAAGCAGGCTTTTTGCCGATCATTAATGCTGTATATTATTTCCCGGGAAACTTGGGAAGTAAACTTTCATGACTCACAGCAACTCATTAGATGGATTTACGTATTAGTAGTTCATCAACGTAAACACATTCATATTCTCAGGCAATTTACCGCGGCCATTCAGATCTGTCAATTCAATTAGGAATGCAGCACCTACCACGTTACCGCCCAATTGTTCAATCAGATTAATGGAAGTTGCAATGGTTCCACCCGTTGCGAGCAGATCATCTGCAATCAGGACATTTTGGCCTTTCTCGATTGCATCTGTATGCATTGCAAGTGTATCCTTGCCATATTCGAGATCATACCCTGCTTCGATCGTCGCTCCAGGCAATTTTCCGCTTTTGCGAATTGGAGCAAAACCAACGCCAAGAGCGTATGCCAGTGGGGCGCCCACAACGAAACCGCGTGCTTCAGGTCCAGCAATGACATCAATTTTCAGTTCAGATACCATCTGTTTCAGTTCATTGATCGCATTGCGGTACATTTCTCCATCTTTCAACAATGTTGTAATGTCCTTGAAGCTGATTCCCGGTTGTGGAAAGTCAGGAATGACACGAATATACTCTTTAAAATCCAAAATAATCTCCTCCTAAAATAAATACACAAACTTCCATCTAAGATACGCCCTTCATCCGGGATACCATCCATTGTGTCAACTGAGGTGTAGATGCATCCAGCATCACCCGTTCTGTCTCAGCCATAATTTCCAGCGCCTGATAATGACCTGCTGAAGTTAAATCACGTTTTGGCGGGTTGGCCGCAACTATGATTTTACCGTCCTTCCGAGTAATGAAGGCCAGCTCTTCAAAAACATCAAGCATCATCGTGATCATACGCGTAGAACAACCACACTGACGACTGAGCACAGGAATTATCTCTTGTTCCTCCACAGGTTCCGCTTTCCATTGGAACACCAGCATATAAAACCGTTTGAACAGTTCTCTGGAGGGCATCTGAAGTCGGTCTCGACGGTTGCCTGATCCATGCAGAAGGATGATATTCTCGGCTCCGCTGAACAAAGCCAGCATTGCATCAAGTTGTTCCGGAGTTTCCGGCGTATCAAACACAAATAACGTCCGGACTTCTTCCTGCCCATACTGCTCTGCGGCAGCATTACACGGAAATAACCCGACCTTTCTATCATATACCCAAAGGCACGGTTCATACAATGAATTTCCCTCAGAAACATTGGTTTCTTTTCGAACAATGGCCCCAATCGCCCCCGCTTTATATCGCAGGTGTACGTCAAGCGCACTCAGGAAGTGCTTCATTGCGGTCAGCGGCTCAGCATGTCCGCGCATATCAAACACTTGTGCCCCAGGAACGTGGATGTCCTGAAGCATCATCTGTGGCTTTCTCATGCCATTCCATTCATTGATCGACAGTTCCCCCATCACATCGATAACAGAACCGGGGGAGAGAAATTCAGCCAGTGCTCCCTTGCCAAAAGCAACAGTTTCCAACTGCTGACCGTCTTGTTCAAGAACCAGCTTCAAATGGCGCTTTTCCCGCCCCATCGTCCTGGTTTCCTTGACAGTTACCTTTCTCAATACAAAACGTGGTGATGGATTGCTCATGCCAAAAGGCTGTAATCGGTCAATCTCCTCGATCACCTTGAGTGGCACATCACTAATTCTGCATTCATCATCAGCCAGGCGCTGAGGTACAAAATCTTCTTCTGTTAGTACCGTCGCGGCATATTCATTTAAACCCGCCTCAAGCTCTTCCAATTGATCACGATGCAGCGTCATTCCTGCAGCTGCAGGATGTCCACCATAATGATCCATACTATTTTTGTTCACTGTAAGTGCCTCATAAATATCCAGACCTTCAATGGAACGTGCAGATCCTTTACAGACGCCACTCTCGGGATCGATTCCCAGAATCAGTGTTGGGCGATAGTATCGCTCCAGCAGCTTGGAAGCCACAATGCCGACTACACCAACATTCCACCCTTCACCTGCCAGTACAATAACATCCGGCACAGTTCCGGAACGTTGCTCAATTTTCTGTTCCAGTTGTGCCGTCGCTTCCTGTAGAATACCCTCCACGACTTGTTGCCGCTCTCGATTCAGTAGATCCAGCTGTCCCGCAAGGGCATGGGCTTCATCCAAATCTTCCGTCGTGAGCAGTGATACCGCTCTTCCGGCATGATCTAATCGGCCGCTAGCATTAATACGTGGAGCCATGGCAAAAGCAATATTAATGGATGTCACCTGGCTTTGATCCACACCACTAATCTCAAGTAAGGCACTAACTCCAGGAAGTTTGGAACCTCTCATGGATTCGATCCCGTAACTGACAATCACCCGATTCTCACCTTCAAGCGGCATCAAATCAGCTACCGTTCCAATCGCGGCAATCTCCATCCATTCACCCGGCACCTCACCAATCAATGCCTGAGCTACCTTCAACGCTACACCTGCCCCGGCTAGGCCCTTGAACGGATATGGGCACCCCGGTAGTTTCGGATTAATCAGTGCGTAAGCATCTGGCAAAACCTCAGGGGGTTCGTGATGATCCGTCACAATCACTTCTATCCCCAGTGTTGCAGCATATGCAATCTGTTCTACAGCGCTGATTCCCGTATCGACAGTAATAATTAATGTAACCCCTTGCTGTTGAGCCCAGTCCAAAGCATGATTATGAAGACCGTAACCTTCATTCGAGCGATGAGGAATATAGATATCATATGAGGCTCCCAAATGACGCATCAGATGGATCATGAGCGATGTACTGGATACTCCATCGGCATCATAATCTCCATAAATTAAAATATGTTCTTCTCGCTCCAATGCAAGCTTGATTCGAGGAATAGCCTCACTCATGCCTAGCAGCAGATAAGGATCATGCATCTGATTCAAGTCAGGATGTAAAAAACGTTCTGCTCCCTCTTCATTGTGCACACCTCGGCTTACAAGCAAACGTCCTACTAGAGGGGAAACGGAAAGCGCCTGCGATAGTGCCGCAGCCGCCTCCAGATTGATATGTGGTGTATTCCACCGATATTGCGAATATAGCAACGCTAACGCTCCTTTCCTGATCTACGAGATCCCAGCGCCATCACTGAATTAATGTCGCTTCATGATCGGGCAGTTCATGATTGGATTTATAAGGATATCCAGGATCATATGGTATAGCCTGGATCTGAACTTCTTTTACATGACTGAAACGTGTTAACAACAATGTCTTGGCTCGGTTTGCAATTTCCTGCGCCTCCAATATGGAGATTCTGGGATTCACACTAACAACCAACTCAATGGTAACATCATGTTCCTGCTCCCGTGCAACCAAATGTTCAATTGTGATAATACCGTATACCCGTTGTACTGTTTCCTTGTAGTCCGCAGCATCCTCTTGCTCAAGTTCTTGAATAAGTGAACCATAGACCGTGTCTACAATCATCCGATATCCTTTATACAAAATGAAACCGGAAGCAATAAGAGCTGCGGTTGGATCAAGATAAAGCAGCAGACTCAAGCCCGTTTCTTCCCCTGCCATCGCACCGATGATACCTATTAATACCGCTAGTGAACAATATAATGCACGTCTATGTTGCAAGGCATACGACATAGCCTGGGACTGATTTCGTTTACGGAAATATCGGTATTGAAATTGAAATATAGCTTCTTTCACAGCTAGCGCAGCAACAGCTACCAAAAGGACAGACTTTCCAGGCGCTTCGAGTTCACCACTGGATAGACTGCTTAATGCGGAAATAGCCAGCTGTAGGCCTCCCATCAAAATAAGCACCGCTAAAAGAACAGTCATGCCCGGTTTTGCAGCCCTTGCATGTTCTCTTAGGCGTTCCTTTTGCATCTTGCCTTTGGATTGTACAGAAGATCTTGAGGGGAAAAGAGCAACCAGGGAAGAGGCGGCTTCGGAGGCAGAATACAAGCCATCAGCCAGTAATGATTTACTATTCGCCATGTATCCTACTCCTGTTTTGATGACCGCAAGTGCCATGTTTCCGACGATCCCGCTCCATGTTGCCGCTTGTGCGGACCGACCAGCTTCTCTTGTCATGTTGATTCCCCCTTAATTCTGTACTTAACGTTGCAAAACCGCGCCTGGCAGACGCGGCTTTACATTCCGATGTTTAGTTAGAAGCTTTTGCCGCTGCTTTAGGTTTGCTAATTTGTTTACCTTTAAGCACCAACCAGAGTGGAGCAGCAATGAAGATTGAAGAATAAGCGCCGAACAACGTTCCGATTACCATAGCAAGAGAGAACATACGAATGGACTCTCCACCAAAGATGAACAAACAGATTGAAGCAGCAAATACCGTAAACGTTGTGTTCAAGGAACGGGTCATCGTTTGAGCCAAACTATGATTCACAACCTCACGTAAATCGGCTTTCGTTGTCTTTTTGGCAAAACGCAGATTTTCCCGAATCCGGTCAAAGATAACGATGGTATCGTTGATCGAGAAACCGACAATCGTCAGCACTGCTGTAATAAAGGTCAAATCCACTTCCAATCGGAAGATGGAGAATATACTGATAACGACAAATGCATCATGGAAGAGTGCAATAACAGCTGCAAGACCAAATCGCCATTCGAACCGGATGGCCACGTAGATCATAATCCCGATACTCGCAATGAGAACGGCATAGATCGCGTTGCGCTCCAGTTCCTTCGCCATCTCCGGATCAACGGTGTTGACCTCATAAGAAGCTGTGGAATCCAGCTTGCTAAATTCCTGCTTGAATTTACTCTCCATATTTTCATCCAGTACATTGGAAAAACGAACATTGACCCGATCTGCACCAGGCGTGATGTGTACATCACCTTCATTGACACCCATGTCCTTGATGATTGGATTAATTTGCTCTGTAGTAATCGCTTTGGATACCGTAATATCTACGTTGGAACCTGATTTAAAATCAACTGCGTAATTAAGCCCCAATCCGAGAATACTGACAATCCCCGCCACGGTCAAAATAATCGAAAAGATATAGGCAATCTTACTGCCTTTTACGTAATCATAATTCCAATTAAAGCGCACGAATTTCACTCTCCTTCACTCCGAAATACTTAGGCTTCTTGACTACGTTACCCCGCACAAGCAGGACTAACAGGAAGCGGGAGAAGAAAATATTCGTGATGATACTGGTCACAATATCGAAAATCAGTACGAGTGCGAAACCTTTAACTGCACCAGTACCCAAGAAGAACATTACAGCTGCCGCAATAATGGTTGTGATATTGGAGTCAATAATCGTACGGAAGGAATGTTTACCGCCAGCCTTAACGGATGACAAGATAGACTTGCCGCTGCGCATCTCTTCCTTAATCCGTTCGTACGTAATGATGTTTGCATCAACCGCCATACCTATACCCAGAATGAAGGCCGCAATACCCGGAAGGGTAAGCACGAATTCCCCCAGATAGAAAATGGCAAGTACTAACCACGTATGGGTGATCAGTGCAAAACTCGCGATGATACCTGGGATGCGATACAGTCCAATCATGAAGATCAGAATGATGATCGAGCCAATAAAACCGGCTTTAATCGTCTGATCCAGAGACAATTTACCAAGAGTTGCGCCTACGCTTTGGGAGTATTTCTCCGTAAGTTTCAGCGGCAGGGCACCCAGGTTAATCGTATCACGAAGCTGATTCGCTTCTTCGCGTGTGTAGGAACCTGAGATTTGAGCAGACCCATCAGTCAATTGTTGTCTAACTTCTGGTGCTGAAAGCAATTGATCATCCAGATAGATTGCAAGAGGTTGATTGATCAAACGTTTTGTGATTTCAGAAAATTTGGCTTTGTCTTTTACTTTAATGTCGATCATAGGCTCATTCAATTGAGTGAAAACAACCTTGGCCGCATTTTCGACAAACTCATTACCGCGAAGCTCGATTTTGGAGTACTCGCCTTCTTTGTCGTTCGGAGCTTTACTCCGGAAGGTCAGAACAGCGGGTTCTTTCATTTTGGCTCTAACCTCGGCCTCATCCGTAACTCCTGCCAGTTTCAATCGAATCCGGTTGGTTCCTTCCGTAGTTACTTCCGGCTCACTTGTTCCGAGCGCATTCGCACGGCTTTCGAGGCTTTTGGCTGTCTGTACCAAGGATGCTTTGCTGAGTTGTTGCCCTGCTTCGAGCGGCTCTGCTTCATATAAGATCTCGTAGCCTCCTTTTAAATCAAGGCCCAAGCGTATATTTTTGAGCAGCTCCGGGCTTGTACCCACCATAACCCCTGTGGTGACAAGCACGACCAGAATGAAACTGATAATTCTTTTCATGCCGTTCCTAGATCCCCTTTCGTTCTCAATATTCCTATTATAGCGATGCCGTAAAAAGCAGTCAATTTTCAACAAAAAAGATCCCTTTCGTCTAGAAAGAGGATCCCCGGTATGCAGACACCGTCATAAAGTTCATAAAGCTTGTTGCTTTCAGTGACAATATGTCATTCACCAGTTGGTGAAGCGGTGGAATACCCTGTTTTTCGTATTTGTGACTGACACAATTCCAGACATCTTTGCTGGTGACATATTCGTAACCGACAAGCCTTAATTCCTCCGCCTTACTTCGACAGAGCATCTCTATTGACTGTTCCAACTCCACATCATTCATTTCTTCCAACGGGGAGCCTCCCTTCATACATCCGAGCCTTTATGCGGCACCAATACTACATCATTCGACCTCACCCTTTCATATTCCTTCTTCTTGTTTATGGTTCTTTTTGTTAATCGTGTCCGAGTTGTCATGAGATGATGAAAGACCGGCATAGGATGAAATACAACGGCTTTGTCCCAATTATGAGGATAACCTGTACCTTCAACCGGGAAAGAGGGGTAGTTTTGAAGAAACAGACATTTATTCAGGGGGCCATGATCCTGCTCGCAGCAGGCATTATCAACCGGATTCTCGGCTTCATTCCACGGATCGCACTGCCACGAGTAATCGGTGCAGAGGGTGTAGGGATCTATCAACTGAGCTATCCCTTTTTCATCGTGCTGGTGACACTGATTACCGGAGGCATTCCTTTAGCTGTGGCCAAGCTAGTCGCCGAAGCCGAGACGGGTGCTAACCGTTACTCGCCCCAACGTATTTTGCAGATCAGCCTTAGCTTCACACTCACTCTCGGTGTTATTTTTATGTTTTTATGCATCCTGTTTGCCCCTTGGATCACCCAATATGTACTCACAGATGAGCGAGTATATCATACGTTTGTCAGCATGAGCCCTATGATTGCTATCATTGCAGTTTCAGCAGTGTACAGGGGATATTTCCAAGGTATGCAAAATATGATGCCAACCGCGATCTCATCCATTACTGAAACGATCATCCGTATCATTTTTGTGATCTGGTTTGCATGGCTGTTGCTACCTAAAGGGATTGAACATGCCGCCGCTGGGGCCATGCTCGGTGCCATGGTTGGAGAACTGGGCGGAATGCTGGTGCTCCTGTGGAATTATGCAAAGTTTAAAAGAGAATTGCCCCTTTCTCGTCGTAGAAAACAGGCTCGCCCTCCTTCATCGGAGTCTGTGAAAGATGTCTTTTTAAACTTGCAAGAGAAAGAGGAGTTCTCTGCAGCAGCTCCCCCTTCTCAGAGAGGATTAATCCGCCGATTGCTGGCTATATCTGTTCCTGTTACGGCTGGTCGCCTTGTCGGTTCTCTCTCTTATCTCGCTGAAACGATCGTGACAGCCCAGAGCCTCGCCATTGCCGGTATTGCTAAAGGACTAGCCACGGCTCAATATGGTGCATTACAAGGAATGGTAATCCCTCTGTTGCTACTTCCGGGAGCACTGACTTCTTCTCTCGCAACATCACTCGTACCCTCCCTGTCAGAAGCTTCAGCCAATGGTGATCGTGCGCTGATTCACAAAAGAATGCATCAGGCTCTGCGGCTAGCTCTAGTCACTGGTGCACCTTTCTCTGTCTTTATGTATGTGCTTGCCGAACCGATGTGTCTGCTGCTTTATGATGATGCATCGATTGGAAGCATGCTAAAGCTGATGGCTCCTTTTGCCTTGTTTATTTATATTCAAGCTCCACTACAGGCTGCGCTGCAGGCGCTCGACCGTCCGGGTAAAGCATTGCTGAATACGTTTATAGGGGCCGTCATCAAAATTTCGTTAATTCTAATGCTGGCCTCGCGACCTGAGTATGGAATCTTCGGTGCCGTTATTGCCATCTGTATTAATTCGATGGTTGTAACCTTGCTACACGCGGGCAGTGTTCGCCAGTTATTAAACTTTCGCTTCAAGCTGATGGATTGGGTCAAAACTGGAGCTGGCATGTTCATCATGGGTGCTGCAACCTTACTCGTCTATGAGCATACCGCGGCGCTGTTTCCGTTTTGGCTTCGCATGATCCTTGCACCCTCCATCGGTTTGCTTGTTTACTTGATGGTCATGGGTTTAACCAAAATGATAGACTTTCATGATCTATCACGCGCTCCCCTCATTGGCTCATGGTTCAAAGGTCGCTCTGAAAAAAAATAGTTTTATTTTTTGTCTTCACGAGCACTTATATATAACTTGCCATTATGATCAATTGAGCATATAAACACATCTTTAAAATCGTTAATGCCTTTTTGCTGAATTTGATTTTTCAGCCAGAAACGTGTTTTCTCGATCATTTCCAAATTCTCATCCTGTACTTTCCCATCCATAATTAAGGGCACGGGTAAACCCTCGTATTTGATGTTAGGGAAACCTTTCAGTTTAACATTTTCTTTTTGTTGTGTAGATGAATTGGAAGAACCGGAACCGGAACCGGAACCGGAGCCTTCAGAGCTCTGATCTTTCGGAAACACAGTCAGTTTCCCCGTTGTTTCCAGGAGCGCAAAATCTACATCACCGATGCTGTCAATATTTTGTTCCCGAAGTTGCAGTAACAGATCATCCAGATTGTAACGTTGCTTGCGCATTTCATCCCGATGAAGCTTGCCTTTGGAGATTAAAACCGTAGGTTTTCCATCGATCATCAGACGAAGCTTGCGGCTTTTCAAACCGACATAAGCCATCCCAATTTGCATAACAATGACTGTTAGCATCGGAGCAATACCATGAGATAGCGGTTTTTTGATATCCTCAATCACAAAAGCAGCCATCTCGGCAAGCATGATCGACACGACCAGATCAAACATAGATAACTTGCCGATCTCACGTTTACCCATAACACGAATAGCGCAATACACCAGGAAATACATGAGTATGGTTCGATATATGTGAGGGCCAAAATCAGTGAAATTCATAACAGGAACCTCCTTCGAATTTCAGCATTGTACAGAGATCTGAAGTGCAATCCCTATTTTGACCTGAACCTCACATGCTCATGCAGAAATAATCCGTTCATTTAATGGAAATCAGTTCATAAGTCAGAAGGCTTGACCATACACTGTAATAATTTCAAACTTGTACAAGGGGGTTGCTTTATGCAATTGATTCGCCGCTTGTTCTCAATTCGGATGTCCAATCCGATTCTGTCTGGCCTCTGTCATGCTTTTGTCTGGATGTTTATCGGAGCATTAATTCTTTCTTTCTTCCTGTGGATGAGCGGCATGCGAGAACAGGATCTTTCCACCTATACCTATGTTGTACATGGTTTGTCATTGCTCATCGGTGGTTTCATTGCGGGGAAACGTTCAGGTGAGAAAGGATGGTATTATGGTGGCTTCACAGGGATCGTTTATGGGCTTCTCGTGTTGCTCATCGGTTTTTTGGCACTGGACGCTTCGTTTAACTGGAAAGACAGCTTGCAGCTACTCAGCGCGTTCCTCATATCGGCTCTTGGCGGCATCTTTGGAGTCAACACACAACGTTCATAATCAATTCACGAAAAAAAGAGAACCGGATCTACTTCAGATCCGATTCTCTTTTCGGGAATATGCCGGTGCATATTCTCATCATGTATACCATTATTCAGCCGTTTCACGACTTACAGCGCTGCTAATCGCATTACGGTCAAACGTAAGCTTGGTAACGTCGTTTACACGCAATACCACCACGTCGTCTGTAATTTCAGCAATCGTACCGTGAAGACCACCGATCGTTACAATTTTATCGCCTTTTTTTAACTGGCTCAACATCGCATTACGCTGTTTTTGCTTTTTGTTCTGTGGGCGAATCATCAGGAAGTAGAAAATCGCGACCATCAATACCAATGGTACGATCAACGAAAAAATTCCACCACCAGGATTTGCAGCTTGAGCAGTCATTGCTTGAAACATCAAAATTCCCCCTTATCGACTATACGTACAGTTACTGCTTGTCACATCGGTTCCGCAAAAACCTCAATCAGAAACCTTTGTCATTGTCATGCAGACCATATTGATCGAAAAATTCATCCCGGAAATCAAGCAAACGATCTTCCATTATGGCTTTGCGCACATTGCGCATCAAGTTCTGTAGGAAATGAAGATTATGGATCGTTGTGAGACGCAAGCCAAACGTTTCATCTGCTTTGATCAGATGGCGCAAGTACGCTCTGGAATAGTTGCGGCAAGTGTAGCAATCACATTCCGGGTCAAGAGGCCCAAAATCGGTTGCAAACTTGGCATTGCGAACGACCAGACGTCCCTGACTTGTCATCGTTGTTCCGTTACGGGCAATTCGGGTCGGCAACACGCAGTCAAACATGTCCACTCCACGAATCGATCCCTCAATCAATGCATCGGGTGAACCTACCCCCATCAAATAACGTGGTTTATTGGAAGGTAGCAAAGGCACCGTGTAATCCAATACACCATACATCAAATGTTTCGGTTCTCCAACACTCAGTCCACCAATAGCATACCCCGGGAAATCCATGGAAGTCAAATCAGCCGCGCTTTGACGACGGAGATCCTCGTGCATGCCTCCCTGTACGATGGCAAACAATCCTTGATCATGCGGACGAGCATGACTTTCAATACAACGCTCCGCCCAGCGAGTTGTTCTTTCGAGTGATTTTTTGACGTATTCATATTCAGCTGGATATGGAGGACATTCATCAAATGCCATCATAATATCTGATCCCAGAGCGTTCTGAATTTCCATAGCCACTTCCGGGGAAAGGAACTTTTTATCACCATTCAGATGGGAGCGGAAATGAACGCCCTCTTCGGTAATTTTACGCATCTCACTGAGGGAGAACACCTGAAAACCACCGCTATCTGTCAAAATAGGACGATCCCAGTTCATGAATTTATGCAAACCGCCAGCTTGACGGATAATTTCATGACCCGGTCTCAGGAACAAATGATACGTATTACTCAGAATAATCTGAGCATCCATTTCCTTCAGTTCTTCGGGACTCATCGTTTTTACCGTTGCTTGTGTGCCAACCGGCATGAACGTTGGCGTCTCAATAACACCATGAGGTGTATGCACACGTCCCAGACGCGCACCAGATTGTTTACACGTTTTGATATGTTCGTACGTAATTGCTGCCATTGGTTATAATCATCCTCTAAAAGTTAATCGGTTTATTAATAAATCAACATCGCATCGCCAAAGCTAAAGAAACGGTATTTCTCCTTGATGGCTTCCTCATAGGCATGCATAATATGCTCTCGACCCGCAAGTGCACTAACAAGCATCACCAGTGTTGATTTGGGTAAATGAAAATTCGTCAGCATTCCGTCAATCACCTTGAAGGAGTACCCGGGATAGATGAAAATGCTCGTCCAGCCGCTGCTTTCCTGCAACATACCATCTTCAAATTTACTTCCCACCGTCTCCAGCGTTCTGCAGCTGGTCGTGCCCACTGCAAAAACCTTATTACCACGCTCTTTTGTCTGATTAATAAGTTCAGCCGTTTCCTGTGATAAAGAATAATACTCCTCGTGCATAACATGATCCTCAACCACGTCAACAGACATCGGTCTAAACGTACCAAGCCCAACATGTAGGGTAATAAATCCAATATTCACACCTTTATCGCGAATCTGATCCAGCAGCTCATCAGTAAAGTGTAAACCTGCTGTCGGTGCAGCTGCAGAGCCTTCATGTTTGGCATATACCGTCTGGTAACGCTCTCGATCGTCCAGCGTTTCCTTGATATAGGGTGGTAGCGGCATTTCACCAAGGCGATCTAAAATCTCCTGGAAAATACCGTTGTACTCAAACGTTAATGTACGTGCACCCATTTCGCCTACTTCATTAATGACAGCCTTTAATTCATCACTAAACACAATAACAGAGCCAGCTCTCAGCTTTTTACCCGGCTTGACGAGTGCCTCCCATTGATCACCTTCGACATTTTTAAGCAACAGCACCTCGGCTTTTGCCCCCGTGTCCTCTTTAGTACCAAACAAGCGGGCAGGCAATACACGTGTGTCATTCAGAATCAGTGTATCTCCTGGCTCCAGTACATCGATAATATGAGGAAAATGGTGATGGGTAACCTCCCCTGTCTCTTTGTTCAACGTAAGCAAACGAGAAGCGGTACGATCCAGCAACGGTGTCTGAGCGATCAATTCCTCTGGTAACTCAAAATCATATAAGTTCACATTCATGTTCTATTCATTCCTTAATGCTTTGATATTCGTTTCGTTTCTTAACATCATAGTCTTCTATTCCTTAACAATAGTCGCGTTTTGATAATAGTGTTTCAATATCGCCTGGTAATCATACCCTTCGTCAGCCATACCCTTGGCGCCCCATTGAGATAAGCCAAGTCCGTGTCCATTCCCTTGACCAATAAACATAAAGGTCTGACCTTGTGTCACGGCTCTCGCTTGACCATCTGCACTCATCACAACAAGTGCATTGCTGGATGAGGTGCTCGTGCCTGAAGCAGACAATACTGAAGCGCCCTGTGATCCGGTTTTGCTGACTTTTTGACCGTCAGCGCCTAATACAGTATAACTTCCGGTCCCTGCAATATCAAATAAAGTGCTTGGTAATCCGCCGAGTGCAGAGCGGTAAGTATCGGCATATTTAACAGTCAACGGTTGCCCGTTGGCCGTAACTTCCAGTGCTCGTCCGGAAGGCCCTCGCTTGGTCACTTCCAACGTTGATATGGAAGCTGGAGCGGCTACAGTTGTCTTACCTTGCAATGTCTTGACCAGTTGTGCTGAAGTAAACGGCCCTCTCACCCATGCATAATCATTGGATTGAGCCACTTTTGCCAATACAACAACCTCCGTTCCAGGATTGATTTTGGCAACTGGCTCAACATTGGATTGAACGAGCGGGATCGGTCTTATGTTTGTATTTTGAGCCGTTACGGTTGCTTTGGAGAGTCCAGCATCCGTCTTCGTTGTTAATTCTTTTACATTGTCCTCACGAATATATCCGCTCACACCTGAACTCATCAGCACATGATACCATGTATGCAGTCCAGCCTGCGCAGACAGATCGCCGCGACTATCCACATTGGTAAATACGGCTGCCCCACCGTTCCACACTTCAGAAGGATGAGCAGTTTGCCCTCCTGCATTAGATGAAAATACAGCTTCTACAATTTTGCCTTCGCTTTTGAGCACTTCCCCAGCCGTTGCATCCACCGCACTCGTTACTTTGTCGTTCTCAGAGTTCATTCCGTTGTATGCCTGACTCAGTGTGGTATCCACAACATTGGCGATCTTGAAACGCTCGCCCTGTTGAAGCGCATAGGAACGGGCAGCCACCGCCTGCACTTTAAGTGCTTCAGTTGGCCAAGAAGAATACACTTCTGCGCCAACAACCGAGTACAAGTACTGTTCTAGTGGCACAACGTTAACTAAAGCTAGATCCCCATTAACGATGCTGATCTCCATATCTCCGCGATATGTACGCTGGGAGCGCTCTACAACTTTTATACCGTTGCCACTTCCTTGTACCATTACCTTGGAGTCATTGCCTGCAATCGTGTAATGTGGAGCTGTTTTAAGGGCATCCATACTTAATCCTGCGTCCTGACGGATAATCAAACCTGGACTGTTACCTACAGGAAAGAGGCTAATGCCAGATACACTGGATTCAACACGTTGCTTCAAGGTGGATAACTCGGCCGCAGATGTCGCTTCACCAACCCATACCGTATAGGGCTGATTGCTTCCATCTAATTGCAATACAGGATAAGCTGTAAATCCTGCTGCAAGCAAACTTGACTGTGCTGCTTCTGCTTCCTGAAGAGAAGCATAATTCCCAGAAGACAGACGTTCGCTACCGGTTACAACGGGTTTCTGTCCCGCTAATTGAGTCCCTGCTGTCTTTTGAACCCGTGCAACGGCTTGTCCTGCAAGTGCTGCTGAACCGTAGTTACCGGTGTATAGCTGATACAGTGTTTTGCCATTAAACGTCACCACATACAGTAAAGGTTTATCAGCCGTAGCCTGAAGCAATTTTGCTGCCGCTGCGGCTGTTTTGAAATCAACAGTCTCTAATACTTTTACGCGGAATCCATCTGCACTAAAACGTGTTTGCCCCGATGGAAGAGTCACATTGGTATCCCCACTAGCCTGAATACTCCATGAACCTGTTGATTCAAGTGTAATTAGAGGTGTCGTTGATTTATATGTGCTCCCTAAATTCGCAAACATAGCTACTCGGATCAATTGTGCATTATCACCAGCCGCAAAAGCTGGCATTTGCAAGCACCCCACTGTCAACAGAGTAGCCGCCAGTACCTTCAATCGACGACTCCACTTCTTCGTGCGTATTGCTTTTCCCACAATCAGGCTCCTCTCCATACATGT
Source organism: Paenibacillus amylolyticus (assembly GCF_003719335.1). GTDB lineage: Bacteria > Bacillota > Bacilli > Paenibacillales > Paenibacillaceae > Paenibacillus > Paenibacillus amylolyticus_D. The sequence continues at coordinate 3,741 of NZ_RIAS01000015.1, read as the reverse complement.
CTTTCACTTTATATCGGTCAGTTTTCACAGAGATTTCAACTTCCTGTTCAATTTCTATGAATTCCGTTTTCTGTTTAAATCCAGGCAATGTCGTGCTCTTCATCTATGCTCTCAAGTTTTTCGCATAGACGACGTGTAAAAGCTAAGTCTTACTTACTGTCTCTTGGCGGAACAGGCAAACCAAGATGATGGTAGGCTAGATCAGTAACTACTCGCCCTCTTGGCGTACGCTGAATCATACCGATCTGTAAAAGATAAGGTTCATACACATCCTCAATCGTTTGAGATTCTTCCCCAATTGTAGCCGCTATCGTATCCAGTCCAACAGGGCCTCCTCGGAAGCTGTTAATCATAGACTTGAGCATCTTGTGGTCGATATCGTCTAACCCACGCGGATCAATCTGCAGGCGTTGCAACGCCTCTTCTGCCAGTGCTTGTGTAATGATGCCATCACCGCGTACTTGTGCAAAATCACGTACTCTTTTTAACAAACGGTTTGCAATCCTCGGTGTCCCTCGTGAACGCAAAGCAATCTCTTCCGCAGCATCCCCAACAATCTCTACACCTAGAATATCAGTGGATCGTGACACGATGTAAGCCAGTTCATCAACCGTATAGAACTCCAAACGACTAATCACACCGAAACGGTCCCGAAGCGGAGCTGACAAAAGTCCTGCGCGTGTCGTAGCTCCTATTAACGTAAATGGAGGCAAGTCCAAACGAACGGAACGCGCACTTGGCCCTTTGCCGATCATAATATCCAGAGCAGAATCCTCCATCGCCGGATACATCACCTCTTCAACGGTACGATGAAGTCGATGGATCTCGTCAATGAATAACACATCCCCCTCTTGCAAATTCGTCAGCAGCGCTGCCAGATCACCTGGACGTTCAATTGCAGGGCCTGAAGTGGTTCTTAGGTTTACGCCAAGTTCATTTGCAATAATATTCGCGAGTGTTGTTTTACCTAGACCCGGAGGTCCGTATAACAAGACATGATCCAATGCTTCATTCCGCAATTTAGCAGCTTCAATATATATTTTAAGATTTTCCTTCACCTGATTCTGCCCGATGTATTCATTTAGATATCGGGGACGAAGGCTTAATTCAACGTTCTGATCTTCCATCATCAGGTTAGCGGATATAATCCGTTCATCCATGTTCTTCCCACCCTTTTCTTGCAGGTTGCAACACTAGTACGACTATGAAAAATAAATTAACCCGTAAATAACATTTGCAGTGCCCGCTTCATCAGTACATCCACAGAATCTGCGGTTGTCACATCTTTTTTCAACTTGAGCCATACTTTGTCCAGTTCACTATCCGTATATCCAAGCGCCTTCAGACCTTCACGCGCCTCATCCCATGAGGACCCACTTCCAACCTCTTCGGATGGTGGTGCAAAGAGACCTGTTGCATACACTGCTGTACCGAAACCGTCCAATTTGTCCTTCAGATCCAGAATCATGCGTTGCGCTGTTTTTTTACCGATACCTGGTAATTTCGTCAAGAATGTCAGATTCTCCTGATAGATCGCCGTAACGACGTGATCTGGCGTACCTCCAGCAAGAATGCCTAGTGCCACCTTTGGCCCGATTCCAGATACTTCAATCAATTTGCGGAACAAACGCTGTTCCTCTCTCGTCACAAATCCAAATAACAGCATCGCATCTTCACGCACATGATGATGGGTGTATACGATTATCTCGCCTTCCTGCTTGGCAAACGCATAGGGGTTCGGACAGAACACACGGTAACCTACGCCATGAACATCCAGAACAATATAATCACTTTCGACATGTATGAACTGTCCTCTTAGAAAATCAATCATTTTCGCAATACCTCATTCAACTTGGAATTTAATGTATAAGAATGTGCGTGACAAACGGCAACAGCCAATGCATCTGCAACATCATCGGGTTTAGGCACAACCTGTAGACGAAGGAACATTTTGACCATCTCCTGCACTTGTTTTTTCTCCGCCTTACCGTATCCTACGATTGCCTGTTTGATCTGCATTGGAGTATATTCCGCAATCGGCAAACCTTTCTGAGCAGCTGCAAGAATCATCACCCCTCGAGCCTGGCTGACAGACATCGCTGTTGTTACGTTACGGTTAAAAAAGAGTTTCTCCAGTGCGACTGCATCTGGTTTATACTTATCAATCAGTTGCACCATGCCCTCATATACGTGAAGAAGCCGATCCTCATCTGGTGTATGAGCCTCCGTCTGAATACATCCATATTGTACGGGCACAACCTTGTTCCCGATTTTATCTACAAAGCCAAACCCCACAATCGCAATACCCGGGTCAATTCCCAAAAAACGCAAAACCATCTCTCCCTTACAAAAGCGAACATATGTATCGTTCATTTCATTATAACAAAAGATAGGCCTGGCGGCAGGAAAAACTTTGTCTATGCCAAAGCTTATTGTATTTCGTCTGCATTCTCCAAAGATCTCAGTTTATAGAGCGGGTTGACTTAAAAAACGACAAAAAGGACATCAGCACGATGTCCTTCCCTAGCCATCTCTTCACTTCTCTTCATATCGTTTCTCTTAGGTAACTGTACACTTCTGACTTAGAGGTTATATTCCTTGTTTCATTGGCTATCCGCCATTTCGAAGTAAATGATGTGTTTCATCCACAGCAAAGTCACTAAACGTCGAAATTACACTGTCATACTCATCTTTGTCCTGTATACGAATGCCTTCTTGCAATTGCTCCAGTACCCCTTCAGGCAATGAACTTTCCAGCGTACCTACATCGAGTTGAAAAAAAGTGCGAATAACGTTCTCTTCAGTGGGTTTGCCCTCATACAGATTGAGATGACCTGCAGCATCGATACTGATGTATGCTTCTTGTTTACAAACAGGTGAAAGATCATCCACGCTTTGATTCAGATGTAACGTATCTGAGGAAGTAACCTTTGCTTCCCACTCAGGATGTTGGGCAAGCAACATTTTTAATTGAGGGATATTCATTCTCCCCAGTTGTTCCGTTTCAACACCGCAAATATATTTGGTTTGTAAAACGACACGTATTAATTGGTCTGCACCTGTTTCAAGCTGGTCTACAATCACCTGAATCTCCTGTGGCGATCGTTGATCCTGTTTAACCGAACCCATAACATTCATGGCTTCACCAAAATCGGTTGTTAGTAAACGCTCAACTGCTGCTGATATAGATAAACCACGGTATGCTAATATCGTAACCGCACATATAGCAGCAACCATCCACAACGTTCGTTTCCATCGCCGCCATCGTCTCTTTAATTGTTTTCGTAAGGTAAACCTGTTCACATAAACCCCTTCAATCACTTTTTTAAACCTATTGTGACCTAATGGATAAACCTTTATGCAAACCCAGCCTTATTAAACAATAGAGTGTCTTGACCAGACAAGTTAAAGTAATCGTCATATCCAAAATCAGAAGTAGATATCTTTTGAAAAACAAAAAATCACCATCTGATTAGATAGTGATTTTAGAAATCGGGATGACACGATTTGAACATGCGACCCCCTGGTCCCAAACCAGGTGCTCTACCAAGCTGAGCTACATCCCGTTAAATATACCGGCGAGAGGACTCGAACCTCCACGGTTTCCCACTCGATTTTGAGTCGAGCGCGTCTGCCATTCCGCCACGCCGGCAAACTTTGAAAAAATAATGGCGCGCCCTGAGAGATTCGAACTCCCGGCCTTTTGATTCGTAGTCAAACGCTCTATCCAGCTGAGCTAAG
>NZ_RIAS01000014.1 GCF_003719335.1 Paenibacillus amylolyticus | reverse complement strand
GATTAAAAATCTCATTGTGCTTTCAAAATCATACAGTCCGAAGACGTGTACCAATTTTTCCAGCGTCGATCTTGCAAGCAAGATCGTTACTCACTCGTTGTTCAGTTTTCAAAGATCAAACTTTTCTCGCTACCGAAACCATTCCGTTCCAGCAACTCTTATATCATATCACTTCCGAACCAACTTTGCAAGCTCTTTTTTTCAAGTTTCTGTCGAAGCTTATTTCCATTTGCTTGCCGCACCGTATAAACTGTGTTTTCTTGGCCGGATATAGAATATATCATAACATACAACTCTTTGACAACTTGTAAAATATCCCAATAGTATTCTTCTATAAGTTTAGTATCATATATCAACTTCTACACGCTTGTATAACGACATTTGATGCTACGCTAATATTCTGCATTCTTTTAAATACCTTACTTACTGCAACTACACATCAATTATACCTTACAGAAGAACTTAATATTTAAACATGTAGTCCGAATAGAATAGAATGAACAGACCAGTGTTTCCTTAATGATTATCCTCTAGCCTACATCCATCATATACTCCTCTCATCCATTATTATAGATAAAACGATCCTTGGTAGCATGTACTCCATTTATTCTAGTCTCTAAACAACCGCACTTACTTCCCCATCCTACCTCATTCCATCAGCAAATCTGGCCATCACCACGGTATCGTAATACCGGCCATCCGCATGCCTTCGATCTCGCTTGAATACACCTTCAACCTCAAAACCGCTTGTCTCATATAATCGTATCGCTTTATCATTCGTTGCAAGTACCTTTAACGTTACCTTTTCAATTCCTTGTTCATCTACCCATTGTAAAGACGATTGTAGCATCTCTCTTCCTATGCCATATCCCCAGAAAGAACGGGCAACACATACCCCAAACTCAACCTGATGCGAAAAACGCTTTAACTCAGATCCAGCACACCTGCAGTACCCGACAATGTCACCTGATGCCACAGCAACCAGAAACAGATGGTTACGCTTTGCGGTATCCATGCGAATCAGCTCTCTGAAACCAGCAACATCAATGAAGGCTTCTCCCGCTTCACGATCCATGTTATCCGTTTCCCCGTCCAGTTGCACACGAAGTGAACTTAACTTATCAGCATCCTTTTCCATGGCTGAACGAATGGTATAATGCATCCCTTTGACACGATAATCCTGGTCATTAATGATCATTTCGCCCCTCTCACACCTTTCATGACTAGCATTAAACAACATCATCTACTCTCTGGAATAAGCTGCATTTCATACTCGCCTTACCTCTTCCTCTACTATATAGTACTCTATTCTGGGCGTTCACCTAACTCGATCTGACTTAGAATCCCAAATCTTCATCTTACTTAACTGACAATTCTACCACCTCAACCCACCTCTGATGGGCTTTTCCCCGTCAACATCTTGAACACCTGACTAAAATACGTCGCATTTCGGAACCCCGTCATCTCACTGACTTCGTAAACCATATAATGTCCCGACTGCAAAAGCTCCACTGCCCGCTGGATCCGATACCCATTCAGGTAGCTGACAAAATTCTCTCCGGTTACCCTTTTGAATAGCTGGCTTAAATACTTGGGGTGCACAAAAAGACCTTTTGCGATAGCCTCGAAACTGATCTCCTCTGCGTAATGCTCCTCAACGTAATGTTTCACTTGAGCGATAAGCTTGTTGCTTTTCTTCTCCCCCATCTCCTTACGGATCTGCTCCAGCCATCCCTTAATGACGCCATCCATCCAGTTTATCAGATCAAGCAAAGCATATTTCGACTGTATTTCACGCAGGAAGTCGCTCATCGTGAGAGGCGGTGTCAGCATCGGATGTTGCTTTTTCCAGCTATGCATCATCGTATCAAATAAACTAACTGCTACCACCTGGGCATCCTGAATGCTTGCACAGTTCCCCTCTTGCAGCGATTGGAATAATTGAAGCCAGACCTCCTCCGCTTGACTAACCCGCAGATCAGCCCACGCCTCATCCCATTGATGAAGCAACAAAGAATAATCTGTCGCACTCCGCTCCATCCCTTCCGATGTCTCCACATGATAAATGCGGTTCCCGCCCTGAAACTCCGCTCGTTCTACCGCTTCCCTGCTCTCCAGATAAGAGTCGATGACTTCGCAGGGATGATCTTTCACCCGGCCAATACCGGCGCTAACTTCAATTTTTAGATACGTAAAGATCTGATCAATCATCCGACCTACGAGATCCTGCAAGTCCTCCAAATAATCCTTGTCTCCAAGCATCACGAGCACAAATACCTGATCCGAATAATCCACAACCTCCACTTGGCAATTCGCCATCCCAGCAGTCTGTTGCTTCACTGTTTCCTGAATGATATCTGCCGCTCCATAACGTAACAGTTGCCAGTCTCGCTCTTTCATACGTGTCATAAAACCCGGACGATTCAGCTGCAAACTGACTGCACGAACCTTATCATAGATTTGAAACCCGATATACTCCATCCGTGCCTCGGGTAATTCGTCTGCTCGATAACGTGTGGTCAGCAACTCATGAAGGAACTGTTTGCGCAGGTAAGGGAGCACTCGTCCCGCTTCTTGTTTGTACGTCCGCTCCAGTCGCTCTCGCCGCTCTCGCACATCTTGTTCCAGCATCACTTCCCGCAGCACTGACTCAATCTCCTCCACCTCCGCTGGCTTTAGCAAAAAGTGATTCACGCCCCAGCGCATAGCCGCTCTAGCGTTTTCAAACTCGTCATATCCACTAAGGATGATAATCGGCAAGTGGGGATAGTCACGCCGCAACTCCTGCGTGACTTCGAGTCCGGTCATACCCGGTAAGTATACGTCGGTCATGACAAGATCCGGACGTACGCGGTGGAACAGCTCAAGTGCATCCACCCCGTTTGCCGCTGTACCAGCAATACTCAGGCCCAGGGAGGGCCAGTTGATATGCTCGGTCAGCGCTTTAATAATATGCGGGTCGTCATCGACAAGCATAATGGTTTTCATCATTTTTCACCGTCCAGCCACAGATTTAATTGCTCTTCGGTCTCAATGCGCGGTAGTGTAATCTCCACTTCGACACCGCCTGAACCTCCATTACTTAACTGCACGCCATACCTTTGTCCGCAGTACAACTGAATGCGTTGATGTACATTACGAACACCGATACCTCGTGCATCCTCCATGTTCCACCCCTCCGGCAAACCTTGTCCATTATCCGCGATTCGAATGGTGATGTCAGCAACAGACCCTTCCGCCGGGGCAATACATACGTGGATACGCAACGTCCCTTCCGATGGATGCCCATGCATCACAGCATTTTCAATAAAGGGTTGCAAAATGATCTTGGGGATATGACACCCACGTATACGCGGATCGATACGCTCCTCATATTGAATGGAGAATGGCAAGCGTTCAGATTGAATACTGACGTAACAACGGGCATGCTCCAATTCATCCCTTACACGGATAAACAACCTGCCCCCGCTCAGCCCGATCCGCAGCAGCTTGCTCAATTGCACAATCATACGACTGATGTCCTTCGCTTCATAATCAAGTGCACGCCAGTGAATCATATCCAGCGTATTGTATAAGAAATGGGGTTTGATCTGCGCTTCAAGCAAGCTGGTTTGCGCTTCCCGTTTCGCACGACTCTCTTCCTTGACCTGCTCCATCAGCATCGTAAGCTGTGAAGCCATATGGTTAAACCCATATGCCAGATGCGCGTACTCCTCTGTAAACGACAGTTTTACACGCGTATCGAAGTCCCCTTTTTCGAGCTGTCTCATTCGTTTGATCAATTGGCGCAGAGGCCGAATAATCTGCCTTACAAACAAATAAGCAAGCACAGCCGAGCATAACAATCCAAGCACGGCGATGCCGAGAATCTGCCAGCCTGCTTGGCGCACCGGGGATAACAAAGTATAGACAGGAATCGTCTGCACAAGACGCCACTGAAGCATAGCAGGCCTGGAATACAGCACCAATTGGGCTCCACCCGGTTGACCCGATACCACTTCGAATCCATCTTCTCCAGGTCGCGCATGCTCCTGAATCCAGGCACTATCTATAATAGAAGAAGATGAGTCCGTTCCTTCCACCGTTCCTTGAGCTATAGTCTGCTTTTCTCCAGGACTTGATTGATCTTCTCGATCAGACTGCCCCGTACTTCCTCCTGACGGATCGGCTTTCCCCATCCGCATTACCACATTGCCTGCGGTATCGACCAGCAGCACTTGGCCATCGAGCACCATAGGAACATCGGCAAATCTGCGTACGATATCCGCCCTGCTTAGACGAATGAGCACATAAGCGACCGTCCCACCCCGACTGTCATAGATCCGCTGTGCATATCCAACCAAGGATTGGCCCGATTCATTCTCACGTAACGGAACCCAGGCTGCGTCCGCCTTTTCCAGTGCGGCAAACCATGAATCATTCGATATAGCATCTACCGGAAAAATATGGTCAGCCATCGTAACCGTTACTTCATTAAAGGCATCGGTATACAACTCAATCGAGGTAATTCCTTCACTCACCACCATGGTGTGATCCAGAATTCGCGTAACTTCTCTCCGCTGATGAATCTGTGCCAACCTGCCCGTATTGGACGTATCCAGCAAGTTGGACAACTCCCTGTTGCTTGCGAGCCCATAGGACGTGCCCGTTACCCCTGTAATAAAATCAAAGCCCCGCCTAGTGCTCTCATTCAAAAGAGCAAGACGTGCTTTGCTGATTTCGGTAAATGTGACCGCAGAGAAGGATTGGTAAGCCAGCCATACAATAATGGAGACAAGCAACAAATTAAACGCAATAAAGCAAGTCACCATCAATGTGGAGAGCTTGCTTTGTTGCAGCTTTTGAAGAATGTAGGCAGACCATCTTGTTTTTCGCACTCGGAATCAACTCGTTTCGTCTTGGAATTACCCTTTGAGCCCAGAGGTCGCGATTCCTTCCACGAAGTACTTCTGACACACGATAAATACGATAAAACATGGCACAAGGGATAAAACAGACATCGCAAACATCGGACCCCAATCGGACTGTGAGCTCGAATCCAGGAACAGGCGCAGTCCCAGCGGAACGGTGTACTTGCTCACGTCGCTCAGGTAGATCAACTGACTGAAGAAATCATCCCATGTCCACAAGAACGTAAAGATCATCGTCGTTACCAGTGCCGGAAAAGCGAGCGGGATAATGATTTTGGTATAGATTCTTACCGGTCCACAACCATCGATCGTCGCTGCTTCGTCCAGTTCTCGCGGCAATCCCCGGAAAAACTGTACCATCAGGAAGATGAAGAACGCATCGGTCGCAAGCCATTTCGGCACAACAAGCGGCAGGTACGTATTCACCCACTCCAGCTGATTAAAGAGAATATACTGCGGGATCAGCGTAACGTGATGCGGCAGCATAATCGTCATTAGCATCAACCCGAAGCAGATGGCTTTGAAGCGGAAGTTCAGCCGGGCAAATGCATAGGCCGCCATTGAACAGGAGATTACATTTCCTAGTACGGCTCCCACCGACAGAACAACGGAGTTGGTCAGAAATTTGGAAAAAGCATTGCCCTGAGCACCAGACCAGCCCGTCATATAATTTTGCCAATTCCACTCCTTCGGCCAGAACCAGGTCTCCGTAAAAATCATATGTCCCGGTTTGAACGAGCTGCCCAGCATCCACAGAACAGGATAGAGCATGACAAAGGCGATGCCTGATATTAGAACATGTTTGGTGACAATCCATGCTGCAGAGTTCCGTTGTCCAATCATGATTTTCCACCATCCTCATAGTGTACCCACAACTTGCTGCTGCGGAATACGAGCAATGTAAATACGCCGATCAGGATTACCAGCACCCATGCCATGGCGGAAGCGTAACCCATCTGGAAGAAGGAGAACCCTTTTTTGTACAGATACAGAGAGTACATCAATGTTGAATTCACCGGACCACCGCTACCGTTACTGATAATGAAGGCCTGCGTGAACGATTGAAAGGACGTAATCAGTTGCATAACCAGATTAAAGAAGATCACTGGCGACAGGATCGGCAACGTGATATAGAAAAATCTCCGCATCGGACCCGCACCATCTACGGCTGAAGCTTCATCGTACTCCGGCGGAATCTGTTTGAGTCCGGCCAGGAAGATGATCATGGATGAGCCAAACTGCCATACGGACAACAGAACAATGGAATACAATGCGTACTTCGGATTAGCCACCCAGTCCGGCGCTTTAATGCCTACCATTGCAAGCACGCTGTTAAGCAACCCGTCACCGCCGAGCATTTTCCGCCATAACATCGCAATAGCTACGCTGCCTCCCAGCAATGTCGGGATGTAATACACGGTGCGATATATGCCAAGTCCGCGAATGCCTTTGTTGAGCAGCATAGCAACAAACAAAGCAAAAATCAGTTTAAGCGGAACAGATACCGCTACATAGGTAAATGTCACCTGAAGTGACTTGCCGAACAGTTTGTCAGAAGTAAACATTGTGACGTAATTATCCAGACCGACCCAATTCGGGGCGGCCAGGATACTGTAGTCGGTAAAGGAAATGTATAACGAAGCAAGCATGGGACCCAGGGTCAGGAATACTAATCCGACAAGCCAAGGGGCGAGAAAAAGCAGTGCGGCTCCATTATGGGCGTATCGACGTCTCACGCGCCGGGCGGCTACTTTCTCGATTCTGGCTTGACTGACCTGTGATGTCGTCATTTTCGCAACCTCCCCGCAATATTTGAAGTTCATTGGAACGGTTTCTGCCAGTTGTATCCGTAAATATATCTGCGCGATATATTTACAGATACAAATACAGGTTAAACTCGTCTAGCTACAAGTTATATTCTCTTTACTGGCTTGATCCAAGCGTTGCTTTGGCGCCTTCAATAAATTGGGCAATGATGTCTGTCATACTACCTTGGCCAAAAGCGATCTGTTCGCTTGCACTTTTGAAACTCGTGTCTACTTCAGCAAATCCTTGCGGGTATGGCGGGCTAATCTCACTGGAATGCTTCGATACGGTATCAATGAATTGGAAAATGACTTGCTCTCCCTCTGACAGCTTCGGCTGCATCTGCTCACGGATGCTTGCGTTGACAGGCACACCGCGCTCCGAGCCAAGAATCGCTGTTGCTTCTGGATCATTTACCATGAAATCAATGAACATAGCCACTTCTTTGGGATGTTTCGATTTGGAATAACCGGACAGGAACTGGCCCGGCTTCAGATACTCACCGATCCGTTGTTCGTTCACACCGTGTGGCAACACTTGAATGCCAAGTTTATGATCCTGGTTTTTGTTGACTTGTTGGAACGTAAGCAACTGGTTGGACCATGCAAAATCCATGGCTGCTGTACCCAAAGAAATCGGTCTGGTTTCGAGTGCATTCGTTGTCGAAGCTGCGACTTCTGCAGACGTAGCTCCTCTGTTCTCACGCAGGGCGGCCCACATATCAAACCACTCTTTCAATTGGTCACTTGTGGCTGTCATGGTGCCATCTTCGAATAGTCCTTTGCCGGACTGGCGTACAAATACCTCAAACATGTTGGTGGCACCGGAAATGTCAGCGGAGCCGTAGAACCCCTCTCCCTTCGCCGCCGCAATCTTGGCTGCAGTCGCTGAGAAGTCCTCCCATGTCCAGCTCTCCTGTGGCTCTTCAATGCCGAGCTGCTGGAATAATGTTGCATCATATATGACACCTGGTGCATTGACCCCCAGGGTGATGGCATATAATTTATCGTCGATCGATCCGGCTGTAATCATACTCTTGTCGTGATCTTTAATACGCAGTTCTTTATCTGCATAAGGCGTCAAGTCGAGCAAAGCACCGCGCCGCGCAAAGTCCGTCAGAAACGCATAATCCATCTGGATGATATCTGGAGCGTTGGAGCCAGCGACCTGTGTTGTAAGCTTGTCAAAATAACCATCCCATCCCGAATATTCAGGTTTAATCGTGATGCCTGGATGTTTCTCTTCAAACAGTTTGATTACTTTGGTTGTCAGATCATGTCTGGTCTGTGATCCCCACCAGGTCATGCGTAGTTCAATTTTGTCAGACGCACCGCCTTGACCTGACTCACCGGAAGATGCTGGTGTGCTTGAGGTTCCTCCAGAACAGGCTGTAGCGAATAATAACAGGGACAGGCAGAACAGGGTTACCCACTTTTTGGTGATGATCATGAATGAATTTCCTCCCCTTTTTGCTTATATGAAATCGCTTACAAAACTATTGTAATCGCCTGTCTCTGTACATGACATAAACAAAAGTAAGCTATCCTGTCAAAAAAGTAAGGGGTTCGCAGGAAAGAAAAACCACCGGAAACCACATTCCCGGTGGCGCTTAACCCTTCATTATGAACAACGCTAAAAAATGAAACAGGTAGGAAGATGGTACAACCTCGTTCTATCCAGAATGCACAGTAGAAACTGTAGACTTCGCCGTGCGCTCCGACAAATATCTCTCCATCTTAGCTACCTCTGTTCCTGCCAGCATCATGATGCCAATGCCATGGTTGTCATTGGTTACAGTACGTAAGTCTTGATCATAGTATTCCGCTGTGAATGCATATCTTGATCCGCTGCATACGCCGTGAACGTTCCCTTGACGGTCAATGGCGTTGCTCACCAGTCCCTTCCAAGCCCGCTGAGCTGCTGTAACGTATACCGAAGGATCTTTAAACCAGCCGAAGCGTACACCACGTGCGAAACCATACGCAAACATGGCTGTACAGGAGGCTTCCAGATACGTTTCTGAATGATTCAACACTTGATGCCAGAGCCCGCTCTCACTTTGCAGTGCCGCATAACCCTCGCACAGCTCATTGAAAAATGCGATTAAAGCGGGACGCTCCGCATGGTCTTCCGGCAACGCCTCCAATACTTCCGTCAGAGAGAAGAGCGTCCATCCGTTGCCACGCCCCCAAGGAATCTGAGTCGCCTGTTCATATTTGAAATCATACACATGAGACATAATCTTGTACTCAGGCATAAATAAATATTTACGATACAGCGAAAACTGTTTGGCCGCTTCGTCGAGTGCTTCGGACTTCCCTGTCACACGAGCATATCGCACAAGGAATGGTGTGCTCATGTAAAGGTCATCTGCCCACATGGTGTTCTCGGCATACTCCCCTGCACATGTGCGATAGAACGCCCCATCCGCTCGGCGCTCCAAACGGTTAAGCATAAAGTCTGCGATTCGTTCGGCAATGGGAAGGAAGGTTGGTTCCTTGCATTCCGTATACGATTCCAGCATCGCTGAGCCGAAGGAACCGCAGTTGTCCAGCATTTTCAACATAATTAACTGCTGATTAATAGAAGGAAAACCATACTGCTCGCGATCCCACAGAGAATACGCATACATCTGAGTGCATGACTGTACATGTTCTGCCGCATAACGGGTAATATCCGGTCTCTGCATATATCGTCCTGCCTGGAGCAGGCCATAGACGGTGACACCCAGCGGGTAATCCCAGCGTCCATAGTTGGTTACACTGCCCACGGTCCATTTATTGCTCAGCATTGCATTTTCATAATAAGGTCGGATGAACGCATCTGGCCGATCCAAACGCCAGTATGTCCGCTCTGCTTGCATAACGCCGCTCGTCCCTGTATCCTGCTGTCCTGCATTAGTCTGGTACACGCGATCCAAACGCATCAAATCGGCAAGTTCCGGCTCGGCTCCAGATTCAAAAGGACCTGCATAGAACCAACATTCTTCCAATGCTCCTTGCACTCGTTGCGGAAGCTGCAATTGAATGGACTCCGTACCGACAGATGCTTTCAGGTCAAATCCCCATAAGTCAGCGCCAGCTTGACATTCACTTCGTACTAGAAGATCATTTCGGCCAAATGCGGCTTCAACCTCCACTTCAAACGATCCTGCATTTTTTATTGTTGCAACTGACTTGTCCCCGAGCCAGATCTGGATCGGACCAGAGGATTGTCCGGATAACCGAACCGGACGACCCGAGGTATCACGATTGTTCAGGTGCGTCCATGCATAAGCATGTCTGCCCGGAAGCAGTCCATAGATTCGTTCCAAAGCCGGTTTATTCCGATCGGAAGCAGACCACTGCGTCTCTGGCAACCACTTTAGATTACTCTCTCCTTGACTCGCGAGCAGGTTTGGCTGGGCCCCCGCGGATGAAACAGGTTCAGAGAAGACCCACCCTGCTTGCCCCGAGCGTTCCTGAAAAGGAGCCAGTACATTCAGAATACGCACTTTGCCTTCATCAGAACCGAACTGGCATCCGAATCCGGCAGGGGTGTTTTTCATCTCCAGCCAAACGGTATTCCAGCCAGGTTGAATGTCGATTCCAAGCTTCACCGTGGCATCTGGCGTTATCTCATCAATGACCGTAGAACGGTAGATCAACTCGTTGTTAAAATAAAAGCGGACCGGTCCATAACAACTTACCAGCACATCGAGATTACGGTTCTCATCCCCCCAGACCAGCGCTGCAGCATAGGAAATATGATCTTTCGGCGCATCTGGAAAGCGTTTACCAAGATTCAAATCATAAAGTCCTTTTTCATTTTGCAAAATTCCGGAGTGCTGAAACGCCCGATATACGAAATCGGCCTGTGCATTAGCCCCAATGTATCTCTCAGCGAGCACCTTCAATACCTGCTCCTGATCTTCTCCAAATCGATAATACATGCTCTGCGGTTCACTGAAATACGTCGTCATTGAATGCCACATTCCTCTCATGTTGAAATACTTCTCCATCTTATAAAAGCCCATGCTTGTTTACAGGACGTTGTTCACCTATTTTCAGGATACAGATATAGCGCTTAACCTCAGTGAGGATACCCCTTTGTGAAGAAGACAAAAGTATTACTTTTACCATTCATACCGATTAATAATCCTAGTATAACTGACATAGACCATGGTGGCTACAGGTTTTTGTTTACGCTTACACTACAGTCTCAATTTTTCACTTAGCCCTCCATATAATAAGGATAAATGTGGAACTAAGTCCAGTCATGGTTTAAACAAATTCAAAACATAACCGATATATACTAGGTAGTTTAATAACAACCCATATTATTTTGGAAAGGACAGATTAATATTGAATACGCTTGAATCTCTGGTCAATGCGATGCCTTTTGTACGTCAAATGTTCCGTGATGATATCTCCATATCGATCAATGATCACGAAAAGGTATTATATTTCTCCGAAGCCCAAAGTCTAGATATTGGTGTAAAAGCCGGTGACGAACTACATGATGATTACAAACATTTCAAAATGCTAAGCAACAAGGACTCCCGCACCGTTGTGCGTATGCCTGGCGATCTTCAGGGAAGGCCTTTCGATTCCATCCTCATTCCTGTGAAAGAAAACGGACAAGTTGTCGGCATCCTGGGGGTCAACTATGCACTTGATAATCACCTGACACTGGAATCGCTAATTAGCGAAAGTGAAACAACAATCAACTCCCTTGTTGGCGGCATTCAGCAAATTGCAGCCCATTCGGAGCAGCTGTCAGCAACCTCGGAGGAAATTTTGCGAAATTCTCAAAAGGCAACCGAAAATTCGATTAACGTCACAAAAGTCACTAACGTAATTCGTGAAGTCTCCGAGCAAACCAATCTGCTTGGATTAAACGCAATGATCGAGGCCGCTCGTGTCGGTGAGCAAGGAGCCGGATTCGGCATCGTAGCTAGTGAAGTTCGCAAACTCTCCGATCATACGAAACAAGCTGCATCGGATATCGAGACCTCTCTGAGCAGTGTGCAGCATTCCATGAAATATATGGAACAAGAGATTAGCCAGATTACGACAGCAACTGGAGATCAGGCCAAGCTTGTGACTGAATTTATGCAGAGTATTGAACAACTGAGTGAGACCGGTGCAAATTTGAAAAAGTTTGTGCAACAGATGCTCGCGCTTGAGTAACTATTGTAGATGGAGTTAGACAGGGCAAGAGGTATAAATAAACATATCGATCTAAAGCGAATGGTAGTTTGAATGTTAGAAAAGCAACCCTAGTCATCACGATTTACATAAGGAATAATCACAACTAAGGAAACACCAAGAGCCTCCGCTGTCATTCCCTGTCCAGGAAATGAGCGGAGGCTTTCATCTGCTTAATCGAATATAATATTCCGGCTTACACGAGAAAGAGAATGCGTGCGCTAAAGCTTAAACTCGGAAGATCCTTATATCTCTACCGCAACACCGAAATGATCGGATACGACAGGCCCGTTTGTACCATTTAACACAACGTTGGAGGTTTGCGCCTGAACAGGACGATTAGAAAAAATATAATCAATCCTTAGCGGTTGTTCATTATTCGCCCACCCAGCAATCGCTTTGACTACAGTAGCTCCATCGTCTTTTTGCCTGGCTGTCGTGTACAGATCATTCCAGCCATGCTCCATCATGTAATCGTAGCCTTGTCCACGAATCTCCGCGACATTGTTGAAGTCCCCCATCAGATACAACGGTTGGTGCATATAAGGTACAAGCACACGCTCGGTCAAATCCCATTGCCCCTTAAAAGGTTCCTGTGCATCATCCCACCAGTTATAATGTCCATTCACAAACCATGTGGATGTGGACTCTCCTTGCAGGCTCGTCTCAATCCCGACGATTTTGCGTGTTCGATAGTTGTTATAATCCCGCATGTGGGACACGTATTCGCTAAATGAACGAGTAATTGGTGTCCGGCTTAGAATCGCCAACCCTTCATCGTATGTACGAAATCCGATGTGTGTTGGAATCCAGGTCCAGTAATACGTCTCGGTTAACTGCTGTAGCAGGACATGAGCGTAGTTATCTTTTTTGATCGTCACATCCGCTTCGGTTGCTACATACGTCTGCAGTTCCTCTTGAGGTAGTGCCGATTCATGAATCGGCTGGTTCACCTCTTGCATCGATATGATATCAAATTGATGTGTATTGATAAATTCAGCCAGTTGACTGATCTTGTTTCGTTGGTCTTCTTCCGCCCAGGCGTGGACGTTTAATGTAAGAATTTTCATCTCTATGCTCGCTCCTGTTGTTGAATATAGTCTTTACATGGCTGCCGCGCAGCCAGTACTGCTCCTGAAATGAATACATACGTTATAAGACAAGCATACACAATATGGAGTATTCATGCATGTGTGCAGATATGAAAGGGACCAAATCATCCCTTTTCTCCACAAAGCAAGACTATGTAGATTGCGATGACGTCTGCACGAGCATCTCCAGAACTGATATGATAGAAGCTAGGATAGAAGCATTACAAATCTAGGCCGTGACGTCGAGGACGTCATCATTAGTTAACCATGTATACCCCAGGAGATGGAATGATGAACATACCTAAGGATCAGATCATGGATGACACGCAGTGGCAAGCACTGATTCGTGAAGTTGCAGATCTTTTTAACAACCTGACAATCATGCGTGGATTCCAATATTATAAACAGAAACGTGTTGGATTAATAAGCTTCAACGATGCTCAGGCCATTATTGCCGAGGTACAAGGATCAGAATCTTACGAGGTTGTGCTCCGTATGCAGGACTTGTCCACCAGTTATTGTGCCTGCCCGGTTAACTCTCCATGCAAACATATGGCCGCTGTATTGATGAGTTATGCTGAACAGCAAGGACGCCCCGTTCCTGCACTAGTCAATGCACATGCAAGTACTGCCTTGAAGCAAACCAGCAAACCGGCAGGTTCGGCGTCTGCGAGAGCTTATAGCTTCAGCGAAGTTACGGAACAAGAGGAGGCTCTCCAAGACAACTCTTCAAACAGCTACCAGTATACCGCGATTAAAGAGCGGGCAGCCGAACTCGCCGGAATGGACATTACTGAATGGCACGAACTATTTCGAGCGAGCCTCAAACGACTCGGCACAGGAACAGCAACGACGGCCTACGTTCAGGAAGCTGCGGATGAACTGTACACAATCAAACCCAGGATGTCAGCGGCGATGGATCAGCTGTTTGAGCTGCATGTTCAGCTTTACCTCATGCGTTACTGTATACCGCCCGCGCGCAATTCTATTACGCATACTCCTGTGTATTTAAGTTACCCTGCCCAGCTGGCGGTAGACGCTCTCCAAAAAGGAATTGAAGCCTTGCTGCTCCAGTCCCTGGACTTGTCCGGATTAAAAGGTACGGCACTTGAACAAGTCTGGGCAAGACTGGATGAAACTTCGGCTTATTTGCGGACAGAGATGTTGCCGGAGACAGCTAATATGATGTTCTTCACGCCTATTTACTCAAAGCTGTGGCTAAACTGGATTGTGCCCTGGCTTCAAGGTAAACAGGCGATGTTGGAGTCAGAACTAAATCTACTGAACGAAGCAGAAGCGAAGATCGTTTCGTCTGCAGGAGGTGTGCCCGGCACAGAGAAGAACGTCAGAAAAGTAACTTTACCCTTACCGCTTGTTCTGGCACAGAGCTGGATGTACTACCACCTGGAACAAGATTCATCGGCTTGGCAGAAACTTGTCCATGGCAGTTCAGCCTATGGTATTCCTCCAGAATACCTGCTGTACTTTCTCCATACGCTAACGGATGCAGCTGAATGGATACGTTTGTCCGAATGGCTTGTTCAGCTTGGCCCCCTGCTGGCCAATCGCCGCAACGCTCCTTTACAGGATTACATGCGATTGTGGGATATCGCGATCCAGCATGTCCCAGAAGCTGAGCACCGGATGTGGGACACGCTCGTCAGCATGCTTCCCCACTCCAGGCCTGCTTATGAGGATGCCATGCATTCTCGTGGGCAGTGGCGCAGGTGGATTGATTTTCAGCTGAGTACAGGCACTGAGCCTCTCGAATTCCGAGTAGCCGTATTGCAACCTATTGAGAAAGATGCCCCTGAGTTGCTTTTGCCGTTCTATCATCAGGCGGTAGAGCGTTATATCGCACACAAGAACAGGGATGGTTATAAAGCCGCTGTGAAGCTGCTGAAACGACTGTCCAAAATATATAAAAAAATGAAGCGAGAGGAGCCGTGGGAGCAGTTCATTACTGCACTGGCTGTTCGCAACAGCCGATTGCGCGCCCTGCAGGAGGAGCTTCGGAAAGGTAAACTGATTCCATGAGTCTAATTCACCCTTACACGGAAACGATTGAGGTACACGTGGCTTTGACCGGCTATGGCGATGCGCTATTTTACGGCGCCCTGAATACACATCACTTTGTGTCAGGCCAGTCGTTGAAACAGCGCCTCTTCGCTTGGCATGCTCCTTCCTTCTATGGCACGGAGCTTGAAATTCGGCAGATTGAAGAGATTGAGCTTGTCGTGCTGCCTGCGGAAGAGGTTATCTCATTCTTTGCAGAGATGAAGACCCTGATTCATATTGAGTGGAAGTGGGATGAGCAGGCTGAGTACCTGATCCGACTAGCCCCAATTTTGTCCTCGTCTATTGATCATCGCAAGTATGTACCCAGCTTTGAGGCTTATCGTGCCGGACAGCTGCAATGGACGTGGGACTCGGATAGTCTGAAGAAGCAAGATCTGGCTGCCCTTCACCAAGCCATGCAGCAGACGGACGAGAGTTTCGCTGAAGGACTTGGCGCAGCTTACTCCGCCGCTGTGTTCCAACATTGGTATAGCTCCGAAGAAGCAGCCACCGACCTGCGGCGGGAATTCCCGCAGCTCTTCCCCGAGCGCGGAGTGCTTCCGCGGACAGGAGGCCTGGATGCTCGGTCATGGCTGGTGTCCATCGGCTGGAAAGCTGATGCCGCACCCTTCCGCCCGATGCTGCAATTGCAGGAGCCGGACGAGGACGACTTCTCCTGGCGACTGCGTTTGGTATTGCAGAACAAGCTGGACGCTGCGGTTCTCGTGCCAGTCATGCTCGATTCACGCGGACGACTGGAGGGCGAGTGGCCCGACGGCTGGACGCCATTTATTCTGGATCGCTCGGCTGGCTGGTTGGATCAGCTCCGTGCGCAACTGCCGCGTCTTGGCAGCTCCATCAGCGGCAGACGGGATATCCTGAGCGATCCGCTGGATGATCAGCAAGCCTGGCAGTTCTTGACCCAGGAGAGCGGTCGCTTGCTAGCCGCCGGATGGCAAGTCCTGTTGCCGGGCTGGTGGGAAGCCGCCCGGAAGAAAAAACCGAAGCTGCGAGCCAAAGTGAAAGCGGAAGAAGGCAGCGAGCGAGGCCAATCGTTCTTCGGACTGGACTCGATTATTCATTTTGACTGGCGTATCGCCATTGGGGATGCCGATCTTAGTGAAGAAGAATTTGCGGATCTCGTCGCCCGTAACGAACGACTCGTTCGATTCCGCGGCGAATGGGTGCCGCTTGACCCCGATCTGCTGGAGCAAATTCGCAGAGCGATGGGCGGTGTGAATCGGGAGCAAGGACTGTCGTTCCAAGATATTCTGCATTTGCATCTGCTTCACAATGAACAGCGAGAATATGCCAAGCAGAAATGGAAAGAAGGTCAACAGGCTGAGGGCGAACAGGAAGCAGAGTCATCTCAGACTAGCGAGAGTATCCGGCTTGAGGTGGAATTGAATGAACATCTGAACCGGGTCATCGCTCAGCTTGGCGGCGGACAAGGGGGAGCCCCTTCCCTGCCTGTCCCCGATGGACTTCATGCAGAGCTGCGTTCCTACCAGAAAGAAGGTTTTGCTTGGCTTGGTTTTCTGCGCAGGTTCGGCTTAGGCGCTTGTCTTGCTGATGATATGGGTCTTGGGAAAACGATTCAATTCATTACGTATTTGTTGCATATCAAGGATCATGAGCCAAGACTGCCGGGACAAGCACCTGCCCTTCTGATCTGTCCAACGTCAGTCCTCGGGAACTGGCAGAAGGAAATCAGCCGTTTTGCTCCTTCCATCCGTGTCAGTCTGCATTACGGGGCACGCCGGTTAAACGGAGAAGAATTCCGGGAGCAAGCCGAACAGTCGGATATTATCATTACTTCCTACGCCACAGCGACGCTGGATCAGGAACTGCTGGAAACCTACACGTGGTCTGCCATCTGTCTGGATGAAGCACAGAACATCAAGAATGCCCAGACGAAACAGTCCGTGGCTGTACGCAGCTTCCCGGCCAAACATCGCATTGCGCTCACAGGTACACCAATCGAGAATCGGTTATCCGAGCTGTGGTCGATCTACGATTTCATTAATCCGGGTTATCTGGGCAGTGCTCGCGCATTCCAAACCCGCTTCATCAGTGCGATTGAAAAGGATAAGGATGAGCAGCGTATGCAGGACCTGCAACAGCTCGTGAAACCGTTTATGCTTCGCCGTAAGAAAAAAGATCCCAATATCCAGCTTGATCTGCCGGACAAAAATGAGATGAAAACATATATCCACCTCACAGGTGAACAGAGTGCATTATATGATCAATCGGTGCAAGCCCTGATGGATAAAATGAAAGAGCTGGAGGGCATCAAGCGCAAAGGTGCGATTCTCTCCGCGTTAACCCAATTGAAGCAGCTGTGTGACCATCCGCTGTTGCTTACTAAGGAAACGTTGCCTGAAGAGCTGCCTGCGGACGACCCGGCAACATCAACCTATGATGTGTACAGCCCGCAGGACATGGCGATGCTGATCAGCCGCTCGGCCAAGCTGGAACGGCTGATGGAGCTTGTTCGTGAGCTGCGTGACGAGGGCGAACGCTGCCTTATCTTCACACAATATATCGGTATGGGGCAGATGTTACAGCAAGTGCTGCGGCAGGAATTGCAAGAGCCTGTACTCTACCTGCATGGCGGCACGTCGAAGACAGCAAGGGATCGCATGATTGAGGAATTCCAGTCTCGCACATTGCCTGCGGAGAAACAGCCTTCGGTATTCATTCTGTCGATTAAGGCTGGCGGTGTTGGCCTGAATCTGACGGCAGCCAATCACGTCTTTCACTTTGACCGCTGGTGGAACCCTGCAGTTGAGAATCAGGCAACTGACCGGGCGTATCGAATGGGACAAACCAAAGATGTACAGGTGCACAAATTTATCTCTCTCGGTACACTGGAGGAACGCATTGACGAGATGCTGGAGAGCAAGCAGCAGCTTAGCGACAACATCATCACCAGCTCCGAGAACTGGATTACCGAACTGTCGACCGATGAGCTGAAGGATTTGTTCACGCGTCGCCGGGACTGGTCGGGTTAAGCTGGCCGGACAAAATAAAAAAAGAGCGAAGCTTAGGAATTTGGATTCCGGCTTTGCTCTTTTTGCTTTTGTAACGTTGTGTTTCGTGATCCCCGTCTTAACGCATGTTACCGATGATGGAGGATCTGGATTCTTGCATTTTTTTTATGAAATTAGTCATAAGATCAAAAGCTTCATTCCGTTTGTTAGACATGGATTGCAAACGAAGCATATCCATTTGTTGTGAATTACTCGCCGCATCGATCTGAGACTTCAGCGCTTGCACCGCTGCTTGATCCCCGTTCTGTTGAGCCACTTGCAACTTTGCATTGAGATCAGCAATCTGTTGATTGCGGTTCTGTACCGCTTGAATTTGCGCTTGCAATTGAGCATCCAGCAATCTGGTGCGCTCCTGCTGCACCATCATCAATGCCGTTTCAATATCCATTGAAGAAATGTCTACATTGGATAACGAAGATATCGGTTGAGCCGCATAACTGCTTGCTGCAGATGCAGAAGTAACAACCGATACAGCTGCAATTGCAGCAATAGCTGTTGAAGATAGAAGCTTTGTTGACTTTTTCATAGGGTAGACCTCCCAAAATATGTAGAAGACATCTGGTGAAGATTGACATCTTTCGACATGATTATATCAGAAGACCCAGGACTTTAAATCTATTTATTTTAAATTTGAACTGAAATATATACTCCCCGTTGTTATATCCAGAGCTGACCATCCAATAACCCTCTCCAATCCGCTCTTTACATCGTCCGTGATAACTGTTGAATCAGTTCGCTAATGTAGGCTTTTACTGGCTGATCATCCAGATTCCCGATTCGTGACGGGCTGAGTAACTGATGTTTCTTCAGGATGTAGAAGTCAAATAGGCCCTGACGGATTGTCATATCATGCGTAATGGAAAACGACGGCTCAGCAATTCTGCGGATCACCGCTTCATCTTGAATCATGTACAGCACCGGACTAATACGATTAAAGGTGCCTTGTGCCATTCCCTTTTCAAAAAAGGAACATAACTGTTCACTATGATGCCGCAGAGCAGAAGCAATCTCTTGGTATAGTACTGGGTAAAGCTTCCTCACCTCGCTCCAGAAGAACTCGGGCAGATATAACACATGGGTCATCGCATGCTCATAGGCAATCTGAAATCTACGCTCGTACGAGATCATATCATCCTCCATTGTCGCCCTGGAATCATGAATCTCTTCGATATATACGTTCAGAACGTTCTGGATAATTTCCTCTTTCGATGAGAAGTATTTATATAGGGTTGCCTTACTAATATCCATATGTTTCGCCATGTCATCCATGCGCAGGGAACTGATGGACTTTGCACGCAGAACCGGAATGATTTTGGTCAGTAGTTTTTGTGAATTTTCCAAACGTTTCAAAGGGGTGCCTCCTTCATGCTGCGTCAATTGCTCCAAATTGGACAATATAATGAGTATACCATGCCTGGACAAAATAGACGTAATAAACAAACTATACGAATTTTATTAATTTAGTTTACTTTGAAAGACAGGTATGATATATTGTCTGCATGAAGTTGTTAACAATTATATTTTACACAATTTAAATAACGAGCATATGCAGGAGGTTTTTTACGATGAAAAAAATATTAGTTGTTTTGACCAATGTCGATAAATATGCAACCAAGGATGAACCTACAGGTCTGTGGCTGAGTGAAGCCACTCACTTCATCGAAGAGTTCGACCATAACGAAAATGTGCAGATGGATCTGGTTAGCCCGAACGGCGGCAACGTGCCACTTGATCCGAAAAGTCTGGGTGACTCTCTGGATGCCAGCACCAAAGCTTATTTCGAAAACGAATCCTTCATGAATAAATTGAAAAACACGTTGAAACCGAGTGAAGTAAACGCAAGCGACTACGATGCAATCTACTTCACGGGTGGACACGGTACAATGTGGGATTTCCCGGAGAATGCCGAACTTCAAGCGCTATCACGTGATATATATGAAAAAGGTGGCGTGGTATCCGGCGTGTGCCACGGGGTTACTGCCCTGCTGAATGTGAAGCTGTCCACTGGCTTGCTTCTGATTAACGATAAAAAAGTGTCCGGCTTCACGAACGAGGAAGAAGAACTGGCACAACAAACAAAGTATGTTCCTTTCTTGCTGGAGGATGCTCTGCGCGAACGTGCTTCCGAGTATGTTAAATCTTCTCCATACACTTCCTATGTAACTACGGATGGACGTGTAGTTACGGGACAAAATCCGCAATCTAGCAAGGCCGTAGCTGAAAGTGTTAAAGAGTTGCTTGGTCTGTAAGATATCTCAGCTCCCCCATGAGCTTTCTATATAAATGAGTACTTCACAAAAAAGCACGTACCCGTCATGATCTGACAGGTACGTGCTTTTTTGTGATGCTCCTTATGTTCTCCAGGAGCGTCAAGGCATCGCTTCCTCTCCTAATACTGTTTCGAGTTAAGGGTAGGCCATCCTCTTACACGTCTAACATACGAAGTGTCTGGTATTCGGTGCACACTCTGACTTTTTTCCCAAACCCTCAAAATACATGTGACCATCTGCCTCACTCGGCAGTCTAATCTATGTAAAACCGGCCAAGAGATGTATCTCCAACACGATATAAACCGTTACGAAAGGAGCTGTTAACTATGGATTTACCCGATCTCATTACACAAGCTATCCAGGGAGATCGTGAAGCTTTCATCAGGCTGATCCGAGAGATTGAAAATTCCCTATACAATACCGCCATATCCATGCTGCGCAAAGAGGAAGATGCCGCGGACGCGATTCAGGAAACGATCCTGAAAGCCTACAAATCCATGCATACTCTTCGAGAACCGCAGTATTTCAAAACATGGATGTTCCGTATTCTCATCAATGAATGCAATACCTTGTTATCCCGCCGCTCTCTCTCCACTTCTTACGCAGAAGTGCCCGCAGAACATCAGGCACAACCCAGTCCATACGATGAGGTGGATATGCGGGAAGCCGTCGATCAGCTGGAAGAAGCCAAACGCATTGTGATTGTACTTCATTACTTTGAAGATATGAGCCTGCGTCAAGTCGCAGATACACTGGGCCTGTCCGAAAGCGCCGTGAAGATGAGGCTGAGCCGCGCAAGGAAAGATCTTTATCAGAAATTCAAAAACTATCGGGAGGTAAAATTACATGTCAAACCCGTTTAATCTCGATCAAAAATTAAAAGAGCAAGCCAAGGAGCGTCCTGCCATGTCTGAAATTGTGCGCAACCGCATTGATGCTACACTAGATTCCCTTACCGAATCACCTAGCCGAATGAACATGGAGTCGTTTCAGTCTCATCATCCACGACGTGTTCATAAAGGACTACGCCGCACTGCAGGAGTCGCTGTCGCCGCAGGTGTGCTGGGTTTAACGGTATTTGCATCCGGTTTTGTCTCTCCAGCAATGGCTGATTCTCTGCGTAGTATTCCGTTTGTAGGCAGTCTCTTCAGCTCCATTGAGGCCGATATGGGTCTTAGAACAGCGGGTAACGAAGGTTTGACTACGCCAGTGAACAGCTCGTTTGCTTATCAGGATGTGAAATTCAAGGTATTGGAAACGGTCTATGACGGCACACGTGCGGCGTTTCTCGTTCATGTCACTGCGCCTAATCTCCATCAGGGCATGTATGACAATGGCAAGGACATCGTGAAGCTAAGCAGCGGTGTTGACAATGTGTTTTTTGATGTGAACGGTTCTCGTCCAGATAGCGGTCTGTTCTATAGTTCAGCCGGGGCGAACGAGCCTGATACTTTGCTTTTTGAACAGGTCCTTCCTACAGACCATACGGGTGTCATCCCGGATCAATTTGATGCTAAGGTGAAGTTGACGCTACAAGGTATGGATCATGAGTTCGAACTGACAGTTCCGTTTACCAAATCTACAACGGACACTCACAACGTTCAGCCGAATAGTACGATAGAAAATGATCTGTACAAGGTCACTGTGAACAAAGCCGAGGTCACACCCATTACGACTCGTCTAACTGCGTCGATCGCGTTAAAAGGGAAAGAAACGTTAAGTAACAAAGAAGAGAAACAGCTGCGTGAAATCAGATTTGCTGTCTATGATGATCAAGGCCGACAATTGACCGCACTGAGCGGTGAAGGTATGTATGAAGCAAACCAGCTGAACTGGGAAAGCATCTATGCCACCACAGCCAAGGACGTGAAATACCTGGTTGTAAAACCTTTTAAGGTGAAAGATGATTTTGCCGAAGTGGTCAAAGACGATCAATTCATTAAGGGGATGGAAATAAAAATTCAGTTGCCATAGCAGAAATGAGCTTCCTTCTTAAAGGCAAAACATGGTCTGTTCCTTAAGATGAAAAAGTCAGCGAGCTGTGGTACAATGAGGGAATTGTGTATTCGCAGACAGACATGCAGATCGCGCTTAAAAATAAAACATTTTGGGCACTCTTTATCGATTGATCATGCTGCCACTTTAGGGAGGTTTATGGAACAACCATGCTCATTATTGGTATCGCCGGAGGAACCGGCTCCGGCAAAACAACGGTAGCCCGCTCCGTTATTGAACGTCTTGGATCAGCCAAAGTTACATTCATATCCCAAGACAATTATTACAAAGACCAGTCAGACCTCACACCTGAGCAACGCAGACTGACGAATTACGATCACCCGTTTGCTTTTGATAACGATCTGTTGATTGAGCATCTTACCCTGTTGAAAAAGGGCCAACCAGCATTTGCTCCCGTGTATGACTTCACCATAGATAACCGCGTTGCAGGCGAAACGATTGAGCTTGCGCCGAACCACATCGTCATTGTCGAAGGGTTACACGTACTGATTGACGAGCACCTTCGTACACTGCTGGATATCAAGGTATTTGTAGATACGGATTCCGATGTACGCATTCTGCGCAGAGTACTGCGGGACATGGAAGAGCGTGGACGCTCGATTCAATCCGTGTACAAACAGTATCTCGAAACAGTAAAACCGATGCATGATGCATTTATCGAACCGTCCAAAAAGTATGCGGACATCATCATCCCTGAGGGCGGGCATAATGAAGTAGGGATTCAGATGCTGTCCATTCTTACTGAGAAGTATCTCACGGGAGAAAACTGGAACAGATCTTAATCACAGTTGCATAAGGGATAACAGGAGTTTTTCAGGGGTTTTTAGGAAATATGACTTCGAGCATTTCTTTGGAAAAAATCCTATCAGAAGATTTTAGGCGGAAATCCAGGTTACGATACAGCGTAATCTGGATTTTTTGTTTTCGGGGACAGATATATCATCTATACTATATGACATCGTTCGTTGAGAGGAGTTTATCTATGGCTACTTTTGAAGAGTTCATGCAACATGATATTCGAGTAGGTACCGTGGTGGAGGCTGAACCTTTTCTGAAGGCTCGTGTTCCTGCGATTAAGATGAAAATAGATTTTGGACCACTCGGTTTAAAAAATTCCAGTGCCCAGATCACCCACCGTTACACACCCGAGATGATAATTGGCAAACAGGTCGTTGCTGTCGTGAATTTCCCACCTCGGCGGATTGCCGGTTTCGTGTCCGAGGTACTTGTACTGGGCGGTGTTCCCGGCGAAGGTGATGTCGTTCTGCTCTCCCCAGATCATCCGTTACCCAATGGAACGCCGATTGCCTGAATTCAACTTTAATATCGAAAGTTTACGTAACGGCAATACACAGGCACCGCATCTACAATATATCCATGCTTCACTTATAAATCAGTGGCAATTAGAGGATTTCACCAGACCAGCTCATTTCCGTATAGATGAGAATATCAAAAGGGTTATCCGCAGTGTGAATTCATCCATCAAAAGAATTCACTACAGATAACCCTGCTCTCTTATAACTTATGCATAACCCTGCTTGTCTTCTACTTCATCTGCGCCCGCCAAAATCTCAACACGCTCCCGCATCTGCATCTCACCCTTCAGCTCTCTAAGCGACAGAGCGGAGGACATCAGACTTCGGGTGTACGAATGATTTGCCAAACTGGTCAGCTTGGAACTGTTCACAACCTCCACTACTCTCCCTTGATGCATGACTGCGATACGGTCACTCACCTGCTGCACCACCGCAAGATCATGTGATATGAATATGGAGGAAACTCCTGTCTCCCTACGCAATTCCATGAGCAGATCCAAAATCTGCTGCTGGATGGAAACATCCAGGGCAGAGGTAGCTTCGTCGAACAAAATGATCTCGGGCCGTACACCAATCGCACGAGCAATGACGGCTCGCTGTTGTTGCCCGCCGCTTAATTCGTGCGGATACTTATTCGCATCCAAAGCAGACAAACCAACTCGCTCCAGCAATTTGCGTGTTTCCTGAGCAGCCGCCTGCCTTTTCATCATTTTATAATTCAACAGAGGCTCACCGATAAACATGCCCACCTTCATGCGTGGGTTAAAAATCGTCGCAGGCTCCTGAAATACCATCTGAATTTGCTTGCGCATCTGACGAAGCTTCTCACCTTTCAAACGGTTAATCTCCTGCCCATGGTACCAAATCTCTCCTGAAGTCGCCTGTTCCAGCTGGGTTACACACTTGGCCAGTGAGCTTTTGCCACTTCCACTCTGCCCGACAATGCCCAGACACTCCCCGGGATATAATGCCAGATCCACATTCTGTAATGCCTGAACAGCCTGTTGCCCTTTCAACTCGTACGTTTTACATACGTTACTCAGTTTCAGAATCGGTGATCTGTCATCAGTCATGCGCATTCACCTCCAGTTCAGGTACAGCATGCAGCAGCTTGCGAGTATACTCATGAGTGGGATTCGATATGACACGCAGTGTATCTCCCAGTTCCACCAACCTGCCGTCTAACATCACACCAATCCGGTCAGCCATATGGGCCGCAACCGCCATATTGTGCGTCACGAGGATCATGCCCGTTCCCTTGTCCGCACAGAGCCTGCTCAATTGGCTCATCACTTCGTTTTGAGTCGTAACATCCAGCGCACTCGTCGGCTCATCCGCCAGCAGCAGTTCCGGCTCCAACGCAGCAGTCATCGCAATCGCTGTCCGTTGCTTCATCCCCCCGCTAAGCTGAGAAGCATAGGCACGCATGACTCGCTCTGGATCATCCAGCCCCATACGGGCCAGTGTGTGAACGGCCAATCTCCAAGCCTCTTTCCGGGACATAGGCAGGTGGGCACGAATGGCCTCCACATACTGACTTCCAATACTACGAATCGGATTCAGATACGAACCGCTGTCCTGAAATACCATCGCGATTCGTTTGCCACGCATCCCCTGCCAATCTTGTTGCGAGTTACGTAGCAACACCCGCTCCCGAAAAATAATCTCTCCTCCGGTGTATCGTCCGCCTACAGGCAGTAGTCCCAGCAAAGCCCGGATCAGGGTCGACTTCCCGCTGCCGCTTTCCCCCACAATGCCAATGATTTCTCCCGGCTTCATCGAAAAGGATACATCCTGCAAGGAAGGCATTCCTTCCTTATAACTTACAGACAGATTCTTCAGCTCAACAAGCAAAGATGTCTTCCCCCCACGCAAGGACGTCATCACTACTCGACCTTAATGTTGCGATCTAGCAGATAGAAGTCGATCGGGTACATCGTTGCACCCTTTACATTACTTTTGCCGACGATATTAATCGGTGTATATGTCAAAAACATATAAGCTGCATCATCCAGAATAATCTGCTGCGCTTCTGCCGCAAGGGCATAACGCTTCTCCACATCAAACTCCGAGTGAAGACGCTCAATAAGCTCGTCCAGCTTCGGATTGCTGTATCCGCCAACATTCCACTCCGCACCTGTTTTGAAATAAAAGTCGAGAATATACTGCGGATCACCTGTGATGCCTGTATTAATGCTCGTCAGAGCCAGATCATAATTTCCACTTTTCTGATGGTCGGTGAGATCCTCATATGAGGTGAGCTCCAGCCCCACCCCAATTTCTTTAAGCTGGGACTGCATCGCAGCAGCCACAACGGAATCGGATTCATAAGCTGAGTTAAGGATGAGTTGTAACGATAGCTTCTTCCCATCCCTGTCCCGAATGCCATCTCCATCTGTATCCTTATATCCAGCCTCATCCAGCAATTGTTTTGCCTTCGCAGGTTCGTAATCATATCCGGTAATTTTGTCATACCCAAAAGGTAATGCAGAGGTAAACGGCCCTTTGGCTGCTTGTCCACCCACCAGCGTATTCGCGTACATTTCGCGGTCAATTCCGTAAGAAATGGCGCGCCGAACCTTTACATCACTTAGCAGTGAATGGGTCGTGTTAAACCACACAAACTGCGTACGGAGGCTCGGAATTTCGTCAATGGTGTATTGTGTTTGATCCTGAAAAAGAGGCATCTGGCTGCGTCCCACATTACTCGCTACATCGATTTCCCCTGATTGCAGCGCCAGCGCCCGTGTATTATCATCCTTGATGTATTTCAGTGTCATCGTATCCAGATCGGCCGCGCCGCCCCAGTATTTATCGTACTTCTTGACCTGTATCTCCTGATCGGGCTTATATCCTGTAACCATGAATGGCCCGGTAGCGATGGGCTCACTCTTGAATTTTGACGTATCTGCACTCGTATCCACGATAATAAACAGCGGCTCTGCAATATTGCCTAACAGTGAGGCATCTGGCTGTGTTGTTTTGATCGTCAGATCCTGCCCCTTGGCAGTCATTGACTTAATTGGCAGTGTGGATTGGCCTCTCTCATTCAGCGAGATGGAGCGTTCGATTGATTTTTTCACCGCATCCGCAGTCACGGGATGGCCATTATGGAACGTTACCCCGTCCCGAATATGAAAATGCCAAGTTGTATCATCGATCCGATCCCACTTGTCCGCCAGTTTGGGAACCATCTTCATCTGCTCGTCAAACTGAACCAGCGTCTCCCCAATAGCCGCGCGCGTCAGCGTCCAGCCATTCCATTCATCGGCAGGATCAAGACTGCTGCCCAGCCAGAACAAGGCCACATTCAGATGTGATTTCTTGCCCTCACCAGCCGCACCACTCGCATCCACACCAGAAGGTTTCCCCGCAGCATCTGATGATGAAGGTGTTGAATTGTTGTCTTTACCACAAGCCGCGAGCAACAGAATAATCATCATTGATATGATAGCCAGCAACCATGTTTTTTGAACCTTGCTCATGCTTCCCATTCCCTTCAGTTACACTGTATTTTTCTTGGGATCAAGCACATCTCGCAGACTGTCCCCCAGCAAATTAAATATGATAACCGTGCTAAATATCGCAAGCCCCGGATAGATTAGCAGCCAAGGCGCTGTTTGCAGATATCTTCTGCCTTCATTCAACATCGCTCCCCACTCAGGATCAGGCGGCTGTGCACCCAGCCCGAGAAAAGACAGTCCCGAGATCGACAACATCATGCCGCCCACGTCCATCATTGCCATGACAATCAAAGGGGGCAACATATTCGGCAGAATCGTTCTGCTAATGATTTGAATTTTACGCGCACCGCTGAATGCAGCGGCAGTGACGAACTCTTTTTGCTGAAGAGAAATGACCAGGCTTCGGGCCATCCGTGCATACTTTGCCCACCAGACGACGGAGAGTGCAACCACCGTGTTAAATAGTCCCGGCCCTAACATCCCTACTACGGCAATCGCAAAAATCAAACCAGGAAATGCCATCAACGTATCGCACAGCCGCATCAGCATCGTATCCACCAGTCCTCGCAGAAAACCTGCAACGACACCAACCGCTGCGCCTAAGCTGAAAACAATACCGATCATCATAAAGGTGAGCAACAGAGATGTGCGTGCTCCATATAAAAGTCGGGACAGGACACATCGCCCAAGCTGATCCGTGCCGAGTGGATATTCGGGGCTGGATGGTTGCAACACTTTGGCAAAATTCGTGGCAAGTGGATCGTGAGGTGCCAGAAGCGGCGCAATCAAAGCCAGAACGATCCAACCCGCAGTCAGGGATAGCAAAAAAATAAATAGACGACGTTGTGTCAGGTATGCTCGAATCTTCATCATCATCTACACATCCAGTTGAATGCGCGGATCACGCAGATGTGTCCAGAGATCCACGATCAGATTCAGGGTGACATAGATGACTGCCATCCAAATCACATACCCCTGTATCAGGGGATAGTCCCGAGTGAAAATGGCATCCACCGCCATCTGGCCTACCCCCGGCCATACGAATAAACTTTCCACAATCGCTGCTCCGCCAAGTAATGCTCCCGTTGTCATGCCCAGAAGTGTCACAATCGGCAGCAGTGAATTCGGCAAAATATGCTGCCAAATGATCATCGATTCCTTCACACCTCTCGCTCTTGCTCCCACCACGTAATTCTGGCCGATCTCCTCCAGCATGACTGCACGAATCTGCCGGCTGTATTGGGCGATCAGTGGAATAGCCAGTGTGACCGCAGGCAGGATCAGGCTGTGCCAGCCGGAATTACCCATAACGGGTAACAGCTTCAGCTGTACACCAAATACGAGCATCAGCAGCATGCCCAGCCAAAAGCTTGGCATGGATAGACCGGCAAACGAAAACAGGCGAATGACATAATCGAGCCATCGATTCCGGCGTACAGCCGAAAGAACTCCCAGCGGAAAGGAAATCAAAATTACCAGAAACATCGCACTCCCGGTTAACTTGAGCGTTGCTGGAAGGCGGGCCATTAACACATCCAGTACGGGACGGTCGTATTTATACGACGTACCAAAGTCTCCGGTGACCACTTGCCCTAGCCAGGTTCCATACCGAACAAGAAACGGCTTGTCCAACCCGAGCTCTGACCTCACCTGTCTGACCAGTTCATCCGAAGGTGTAACTCCAGTGGACATCAGCATCAGTCTGGCGGGATCTCCAGGAGACAGATACGTTAATAGAAATGTCAGGAAGGTGATTCCAAACAGAACGGCGACCAGTTGTACTAACCGTTTAACGATATATCTGCCCAATAATAAAACGCCCTTCCCCGGTTTAATGCGCGTGTACGCCATCATTCTCATTTATTTCAATCCAATTCAAAAAAGCGCCCTTCTCCGTTTCACGGGATAAGGACGCCTTAAATAAACAGATTTTCAGAAAAAAATCATGCTCTTTAAACACCTTCCTATCTCCCGTAGGGTACTGCTGTGTTTGTCCAACCTGGCAGGTCTCCTGGCTTCAGCATCATTGCCATAACAGCTCCTTCCCGGTCTTCTCCAGACCAGTGGATATGCTGCCTGACTCCTCTGTTACAGTGGCGGGACCGCGCCGGCATCACACCGGACTTCCCTTTTAAGCTTCTACCCCAGCGGGTAGAGCACCAAGTTCCACGTATTCAATTCACTAAAAGTTGGTATCTGTTACACTTCTGTATCAGTATAGCGGCATGCGGAATAATGTTCAAAACTTTTCTTTTAAAATTGAAATCATAAATGCGGCTAATCCCGTACTCGCGAACCCTTGGGTGACACCCCTGTCACACGTTTGAACATTTTGGAAAAGAGTAACGGGTCAGTGTATCCAACGGAGTGGGCTACTTCACTCACAGACAACATCGGGTTGCGAAGCAGTTCCGCCGCACGATTCATGCGATACTCCAGGAAAAAGGCTTGTAGCGACTTGCCGTATCGCTCTTTGAACAACCCCGATAAATACGTTCGATCTAACCCGACAGCCTGTGCGATATCCAGAATAGTGGTACGCTGACTATACCGATTCTCCATAAACCGCACAGCCTGCCGAATATAAGTCTCTTTCGTCGACAGGAGGGGGTTTTCTTCTTCTTTGATCGGTGAGGATGCAATTAATGCTGCCATAAGTCGATATAACAGGCTTTGATGCATTACATCCCCTCCTGGAAGGGAACTCGTTCCAGCCTGAAGCATCTCGTCATACAGCGCTGCCATCATATTCGGTTCATGAGCAGTGAACACCGGGTGCTCCTCACTTAACTGCGCACGCTGCATAAAAGCCTTCGCCTGTACACCTCTGAAGCCAAACCATGAATATGTCCAAGGCTCTTCTGCATCGGCTTCATAATGAATGACCGTGTCGGGTAAAATGAGGAATCCTTGGCCCTCGCTCAGAGGATATTCACGATCTCCCATATAAACCGTACCATGACCCTCATGTACGTAATGCACGATATAGGAATCACGCACTCCCGGCCCCCAATAGTGGGCAGGATCACATGCCTCCCAGCCGTAAAATAACAAAACCAGTTCCATCTGCGTCCAGCCGGCAGAGACCACATTCATTTCAACTTTCCGACTCATGTTTCCCCTCCTTTCGACGATGAGGTTAAAGACATCTTAAGGCGAGCCCACATATTCTCTTATCTGTTCATACAATAAATTATAACAGGTGGAAGAAAGGAAATCTTGCTGAAAACGAAAACAAAAATGGGATTATGCCATATTCGAGAGGGTTTGAGCCATAGTGATATGAGCCTGTTCGGCCTATAGTTGGGGTACAACATTTTTTTCGGGAAGGATGAACTTGAGATGAACAAAATTACGTTTCTCGGTGCAGGCAGCACCGTTTTTGTAAAAAATGTATTGGGTGATGTGATGATGACGGAGGCCTTGCAGGACTTCGAACTGGCCTTGTTTGATATTGATGCTGAACGTCTAAGTGACTCGGAGCGTTTGTTACAAAGCTTGGCCCAGTCGCTCGGAAGCCGCTGTTCTGTTAAAACATACGTTGATCGCAAGGAAGCACTCCGCGGAGCTAAATATGTAATCAATGCCATCCAGGTGGGCGGGTATGACCCGTGTACGATTACCGATTTTGAAATTCCGAAGAAATATGGCCTGCGTCAAACGATTGCCGATACGCTCGGCATTGGCGGAATCTTCCGTAACTTGCGTACCATTCCGGTGATGCTGGACTTCGCCAAGGATATGCAGGAAGTATGCCCGGACGCCTGGTTCCTGAACTACACGAACCCGATGGCTGTACTCACCAATGTCATGAACGTGCATGGCGGAATTAAAACGGTTGGTCTGTGTCACAGTGTACAAGTCTGCGTACCACATCTGTTCGATTCGCTGGGGATTGACCAGACTGGTGTCGTTGCCAAAATTGCTGGCATTAACCACATGGCATGGCTCCTGGAAGTAACAAAAGATGGCGTCGATCTGTATCCTGAGATCAAACGTCTTGCGAGACAGAAACAGCAGGAGACTCACGACGATATGGTACGTTATGAACTCATGCATCGCTTCGGTTATTATGTCACAGAGTCTTCTGAGCATAGTGCAGAATATCATCCGTATTTTATCAAACGCAACTACCCGGAACTGATCGAACGCTTCAACATCCCGCTCGATGAGTATCCACGCCGCTGTGTAAACCAGATTGCTGATTGGAAGGAAATGCGAGAGAAGCTGTTCGCGAGTGAAAATATTCAGCATACCCGCAGCCATGAATATGCTTCGCACATTATGGAAGCGATGGAGACAGACCGTCCGTATAAAATTGGCGGAAATGTCATGAACAACGGGCTCATCACCAACTTGCCACGCGAAGCTTGTGTCGAGGTTCCTTGTCTGGTCGATGGCTCCGGCATCAGCCCGACGTATATTGGTGACCTGCCGCCACAGCTGGCAGCGCTGAACCGTACCAATATCAACAC
Source organism: Paenibacillus amylolyticus (assembly GCF_003719335.1). Lineage (GTDB taxonomy): Bacteria > Bacillota > Bacilli > Paenibacillales > Paenibacillaceae > Paenibacillus > Paenibacillus amylolyticus_D. The sequence goes on along the minus strand of NZ_RIAS01000014.1, from coordinate 142,729 downwards.
CCAATTGCTCACCATCGAAGCCGCAATTACAGGCAAAAAGGAGCATATCTATCACGCGGCTATGCTTGATCCGCATACGGCTGCCGAGCTGTCCATGGACGACATCGTGGCGATGTGCGACGATTTGATTGAAGCCCACGGCGACTGGCTGCCAAAATTCTCATAATATAACCAACAAGACATATACAAACAAAGATTATATCCAAGATATATGACCAAAATATACAAACCAAGCACCGTGCTTTTCGAAATGGAAGGGGACGGTGCTCTTTTTCACTTAGTTCAGATTACTCCGCAGGCAGCAGAAAACGATATCCAATCCCCGGTTCCGTCTGAATATAGGATGGCCGTGTGGGATCTTCCTTCAATTTTTTACGCAAATGACCCACATACACCCGCAAATAGTGGCTGTCCGACTCATGATGATGCGCACCCCATACTTGTTGCAAAAGCTGGCGCTGGGTAATGATTTTGCCTGCATTTGAAGCAAGTACCTTTAACATCTCATATTCTGTCGGCGTTAATTTGATCTGCTCTCCATCCAGTTCAACCTGCCTGAGAGCCAAATCGATAACCAGTGAGCCAAATCGTAAAATGGGTTCATCCGTTGTTTTGGCCACATGCCGCAGCGCCACCCGAATTCGGGCAACCAGTTCACCCATGCCAAACGGCTTCGTCATATAATCATCTGCACCTGCATCCAGTGCGGCAATTTTATCAGCCTCCTGATCCTTCGCTGTCAGCACGATAATCGGCACCTGTGACCACTCCCGAATGCGGTGAAGCACGTCCATACCAGATATGCCCGGCAAACCCAGGTCCAGTATAATCAGATCGGGATGCACCATACTTGCCTGCATAATACCCTCTTCTCCATCAGCACACTCATAATGATCATATTGGTGAGCCTGGAGGGTCACTTTTAACAGTTTGCGAATCTGTGGTTCATCATCAATGACCAGAATGCGAGCCCCTAATGCGGCATTCATTTAATCTCCAACCTCTCCTTGCACTGTATAGGAAAATGGCATTCCATCCCTTCCCACAGGCAACTCTATACGTATTCTTGTTCCTCCATCCGGATTCCCCTCAGCTTGGATCGTTCCTCCGTGAACTTCCACAATCCCTTTGCAGATCGCGAGGCCCAGTCCGGTTCCCGTAATATGCTGCGTGGAGGGTGAGCGATAAAATTTATCAAACACGCGAGTGCGCTCCGGTTCCTCAATACCAACACCCTGATCATCTACGATGAAGGTCACACAACTCTGACTCGGTTCATTCTTAACCCTTATGATCACCATGCTCTCATCGGGTGAATATTTGATTGCATTGCTGACGATGTTCACGAGCACCTGCTCGAGCAGCACCTCATCTCCGTCAAAAAAGACGGGGTCTTCCGGCAGTTGCACCGTAACTTCACGGTGAGGGCTGAATTCTCTGACTTTTGCCAAAACAATGCTCATCATATCTCCTACATCACACCATTTGCGATTTAGTTGCAGCATACCGCTCTCCAGCCGCACCATGCCAAGCAAGTTGGTCACGAGACGATTCATACGCAACGCGCCATCACGAATATTTCCTGTCAATTCTAGGCGATCCTCGGGTGTAAAAAGAGTATCATTCTCCATCAGCCCTGTGGCTGAACCGATAATGACGGTTAACGGCGTACGCAGCTCATGGGATACCGAATCCAGCAGCGCAGTTCGGATGCGCTCTGATTCGGCGGTAACTTGAGCGAGACGCGCTTCCTCAGCCAGCTTCACCCGGGCGATCGCACCTGCCGCAAGACTTCCGCAGGCTTCCAGCAGCTGGCGCTGTTCCTGCTGCTTCTCCGGCTCATTGGTTGTCATGTGCACGGCAAGTACACCGTGAATATGATTCTCTGTTCGCAGCGGAACATACAGCCCCGCCGACTCCCCAAGCTTGGGTGATCCTTTACCTGCGATCTGCCCCTGTTTATAGACCCAATCGGCGATAGCCAGCTCCGAAGAACGACTTCCCCAGGCACTCTTCTCTGTCCCGATCTCAGACGCGGATCCCTGTTTCGTCCAAAGCTTCAGTTCACCCTGCTGATCTGGCAGATATATGGCAGCTGGACTTCCGAGCATAAGGGATATCTGGCTCGTCATGTTATCCAATAAGTTATCCAGATCGGTAATTGCAGTGATCTGTCGACTAAGATCATACAGGGCATTCGTTGTGGCTTCACGAGATTTAACCCGACCCAGCTGTTGCCGTAAACGTCCGGCGAGACTTGCCGTCATGATGGCAACAGCCAAATACACCCCAAACGAAATGAGATATCGCAAATCCTCTACCGTAAAACTGAGATAAGGTGGCACAAAAAAGAAATCAAACATTACAACACTGAGGGTCGCTGCATATACTGCTGGCCCCATTCCCCAATATACAGCACTGATCAGTATGGGAAACAGGTACACCAGAGCAACATTGACCAAATCATCACTCATCCCAATGATATGAAGCAGTAAGGTTAACAGGATGATGGCAAGTGTTACCCATATATAGGCGGGAACCCTTTTCCAACGAGAGATTACCTGTAAGCTTTCCTGATCTTTGCCCTCTTCCATATGTTCAGACAAATTTAATTCCACCCGCTTTATTTATAATCATCATCAGCTACGATCAACACATCGCGATGTCTCGAAAGACGGACAAGCTGATTAACCACCGAGCCTGAGCCGCGATGACCATTCAGCCACCATACTCGTTTCGCTTGCCCCACCACCAGTTGTGTCGCCTTCGCTTCCGTAGCCTTTGCATCCAAAATACCTGGTACCTCCCGCAACTTTGCACTTTGATGGATATGAAAATGACCCCCCAGCCGCACAGTGAGCCGCTCCAAACCTGCCAGGTGCTCCTTCACTTCGGGAGTCATTGCCATGCCTGTGCCGATGTGTACATGATGGACATGCCAGGATGCCTTCAGTCGATAAGCCATGCGAAAACCTCTGCGAATCAACCGCTCGGCGTGACGGTCGCTGCTGACACACACAAAAACGGACTCCTCACGGCGCCACGGGCCCCGTAATGTACGCGCGGATGATTGCAATTCAAGCCGCTCATCCACATCGTCCGCAAGTTCGCGTAGAGCCAGTTCACGCAGTGCGATCAGATTACCCATTTTAAAAAAATTCGCAAGCGCCTGCTCCACCTTGGCAGTTGCATAGATTTTACCCTCTCGCATGCGCTGCCGCAAGGCCTCGGGAGCGACATCAATCAGCTGCACCTCGTCCGCCAATTGCATGATCCGATCAGGTACCGTCTCTCGCACCCGAACACCCGTAATATGCTCAACGGCATCATTCAAGCTTTCAAGATGCTGTACGTTCACGGTTGTAATGACGGATATGCCGGCGTCCAGCAGCTGCAGTACATCCTCGTAACGCTTTTGCCGCGCACTTCCAGGCACGTTGGTATGCGCAAGCTCATCCACAAGCACCACCTCGGGATGCAATTGCAATATCGCTTCTGTATCCATTTCCTCTAAGCATGTGCCTTGATATACACGCTGCGCTCGCGGGATGATGGACAAGGAGCCGATTTGTTCCACCGTGTCCGCTCGTCCATGGGTTTCCAGCAACCCGATATGCACGTTGATGCTTTTGCGCAACAGATCATTACCTTCCCGTAGCATCATGTAGGTTTTGCCCACCCCCGGAGCAGCTCCAATATAGATTTTGAACGTACCACGCCGAATCAGTCCAATCTGTTCCTTCATCTCCTGCTCACTGAGTCTGCGATAGTTTTTCTGCTCCGTGTCATTTACTTTTGCCGGCACAACCCGTTCGCCCTCCCGCGCTGACCGATCCGCAACAAGTAGTAAATCTACACCCCGCAGTTTGCGAAGTAGTGAGTTAATGAGGGAGCCCTGCCATAACTCTTGCCAGCGTGTACGACGCGAATGCCCCATAACAATCCGGGTAATCTGCTGTTTGATCGCATACTGTGCCAATGTTGCCGGGATATAGCGGTGATGTATGACAGGAAGTTCCTCCATGTGTCCGCCGATTTTCTCCACCAGTTTCATCATGTTGCGGCGGAATACCGTCGCTTCCCTCGTTAGTGGCTGTTTCATTGGACGGAAGACAACGACATGCAAGCTCCCGTTCAACCGACGGGCAATCTGCTGTCCGCGCTGAATGTAGATCGAACCGTTCCAGTGGTACTGCGCGGAGACAAGAATACGTTCCATAATGCCTGTTGCGGGCGGAAGACCCATTTCCTCGCGATGTTCACGTAAAGACTCGTTAACCCCTTCTGCAACAAGTTTCAGTGCCAGCTCACGTAAAATCCCGAGATTACCCTGGCGGAAAACGTCCGCACTCCCGTGACCTTGCAGATGACCTTCCGCAAGACGACTCAAAATGGTTTCTGGCGTAACGTCGATCAGCTTTACTTCATCCGCCAGTTCCAGTGTGTCTGCCGGCACGGTATGTGCCACCTTAATTCCCGTGAGCTGTCTGGCGAGTTCGGTATACCCCTCCAGTTCATACACATTCACGGTAGTTATGACACTGATGTCATGGTGCAATAGAAAACGGATATCCTCCAATCTGGTCGTATGTCTTGCCCCCTCACGGTTTCGATGTGCCAACCCATCGACCAGAACAACCTCCGGATTGCGAACTAGCAACGCATCCAGATTCAAGTCTTTCATCTCCGCTCCGTCACTGCTTCGAATCCAGTGAATGCTGGGCACACGCTCAAGCTCACCAAGCTGTTCTACTGTTTCCGGCCTTCTCATCGTGGAGACTGCACAAATGACGACATCTACGCCCTGCTCGCGCAAATGATTGCCGTCTCTGAGCATATGATACGTTTTACCTGAACCGCTGACCGGGCCAATGTAGATTTTAAACGTGCCCTCTTGCAGCTTCGAAATCATGCGCAGCATCTCTTCCGGTGATTTACGTTTGAAGCTGTCCTCCATGCCGCTGTCCTCCTTCCCTCAAGCTTTACTTCCAAACATGTGATGTAGTAGTACTATTCCCTACCGCAATAAATGGAGAAAGCCCCTTCCAGATTGGAAGAAGGCATTAAGTGGGCCGCCACATTTCCGAAAACTCCTCTTTTCTACTCCTCGGCTGCGATCAGTGCCAGATTCAGCTCGTTCACATTGACACGCGGCTCACCAAATATGCCTAACTGGCGACCCTGTGTATGATTCTGAATGAGCTGAGCCAACTTCTGCTTACTGAGTCCTGTCGCTTGACTAATCCGCGGAATCTGCGCCTCAGCCGCTTCAGGGGACAGATCGGGGTCAAGTCCTGAACCGGAACCTGTAACCAGATCGGCAGGGACCTGATACGGCAACGCAGGATTTTCCTGACGGAGCGCGGCTAGCTTTTGGTTCATCTCTGCGATATACTCCGGTGAGGCCACAGCTCGATTAGACCCTGCCGAAGCGGTTGGATCATAATTCGCATTTGAAGCGCGGGGCTGGAACAATTCCGGTGACTTCACTTCCTGCGCAAGCAGAGATGAACCGATGATTTTCCCATTTTGAATGATGAGACTGCCGTTTGCCTGTGAAGGAAACAGCAACTGGGCCACCCCCGTTGTGACAAGCGGATAGAGCAGACCACAGACTAACATGAGCACAACAGACAACCGCAACGCGGGCAATAACATCTTCATACAAATCACTTCCTGAATGGATTTAATGTATTTATCAAAAGGGGACAACCACGGCATCTTCACCATGAATGAATGACATCTCACCTGTACTTCACAGCTACAATGACATTTACATCAAACCTGACAAAACCAGGTCAATCAGCTTGATCCCGATAAACGGTACAATCACACCGCCAACACCATAGATGAACACGTTGCGGCTCAGCAGCCGTTCGGCAGACATCGGACGATATTTCACGCCTTTCATCGCAATCGGAATGAGCAACGGAATAATAATCGCATTGAAGATCAATGCCGACAGAATTGCAGATTGCGGTGAAGAGAGATTCATAATGTTCAGTGCCTGAAGCTGTGGCATGGCGAGAATGAACATCGCTGGAATGATGGCAAAGTATTTGGCAATATCGTTGGATATGGAAAAGGTGGTCAGTGCGCCGCGCGTAATCAGCAGCTGCTTGCCTATGGAGACTACCGACAACAGCTTGGTCGGGTCAGAGTCCAGGTCAATCATGTTGGCCGCTTCTTTGGCTGCCATCGTTCCAGAATTCATCGCCAGGCCCACATCGGCCTGCGCCAGAGCAGGAGCATCATTGGTGCCGTCGCCTGTCATGGCGACAAGTTTGCCCTCCTGCTGTTCTTTTTTGATCGCCGCAATCTTGTCCTCAGGCTTCGCTTCCGCTATAAAATCATCCACCCCCGCCTCCAGTGCGATCGTCGCTGCTGTCAGGGGGTTATCACCGGTGCACATTATTGTCTTGATACCCATGGCACGCATCTCGGCAAATTTCTCCTTGAGACCGGGTTTCACGGTATCTTTCAAATAAATCACACCATAAATTCGGTTATGGATCGCTACCGCCAGCGGTGTCCCCCCGGCCTTTGCAATCCGTGTCGCGATTTCGTCCAGATCACCCGGTACACGTCCACCTTCGGAGGTCACATACCGCTTGATTGCATCTACCGCGCCTTTGCGGATTTTCGTTCCATCACTCAGATTCAGACCAGACATACGTGTTTCCGCAGTAAACTCGATACGATCGGCATTTGTGTAGTTGCTTTCCTCCCAGCTCTGCCCCTGCTTACTTGCAAGTTCGACGACGGAACGACCTTCTGGTGTTTCATCTCGCACTGAAGCTTGAAGTGCCGCCAATGTCATCTCAGGTACAGTCACGCCCTGAACCGGAATAAATTCAGAAGCCATCCGGTTGCCGTATGTGATCGTGCCTGTTTTGTCCAGAATCAACGTATCGATATCGCCAGCCGCTTCCACTGCTTTCCCTGACATGGCGAGCACGTTAAACTGTGTCACCCGATCCATGCCAGCAATCCCGATGGCGGACAGCAGGCCGCCGATGGTGGTTGGAATCAGGCAGACAAGCAGAGCAATCAAGGTAGCCAGATCGAGCCGGATGCCGAGATAATTTGCCATAGGAACCATCGTCAAAATGACGATCAGGAAGATTAGTGTTAAAACAGCTAGCAAGGTAGTCAAGGCGATCTCGTTTGGTGTTTTCTGACGTTGTGCGCCTTCTACGAGAGAGATCATTCGATCCAGGAATGATTCGCCGGGATCGGTCTGCACCCGCATGATGATGTAATCGGAGGTCACCCGTGTACCTCCGGTGACTGAAGAGAAATCGCCTCCGGCTTCCTTGATTACCGGGGCCGATTCCCCTGTAATGGCCGATTCATCAATAGAGGCCAAACCTTCGATAATCTCACCGTCCGTTGGAATGAGCTGCCCGGCTTCCACACGGACGAGGTCTCCCTTTTTCAACTCTGTCGAAGCGACTTGTTTCACAGTTCCGTCTTTCTGCATTAGATAGGCTATCGTATCCGATTTGGTCTTACGCAGGGTGTCAGCCTGTGCTTTGCCCCGCCCTTCAGCCAGTGCCTCGGCAAAATTGGCAAATAGCAACGTGAAGAGCAAAATAAAAAATACAGCCACATTGTATCCTCGCCCTGCATCGGACGCGGTGAATAGATTGGGGTCAATACATAATAGCAAGGTAATGAATGTGCCGACTTCCACGATAAACATGACTGGATTTTTGATCATGACCATCGGATTCAGTTTTTTGAATGCATCTCGCATGGCCTGGAGCAACATGGGTTTATTTAAAGATCGTTTCGACCCAGAATGATGCTGAACGCGGTTGTGGCGTTGATGAATTTGTTCTTTGTTTTGTTTCAATGCATTCATTGTGAATGCCACCTCCATACTATACGTGCTTACTTCAACCCTTTGCCTTGCTTCCATATTTATTGGGTGTGTCGCTGTCGCTCCGCTGGCTTACTCATTCGCCGCTTTTTCACCTAACACCACCTCGTATCGTTCACCTGCCACTCATCGCACCATCGCCAAATGCTCTGCAATAGGACCAAGAGCCAGCGAAGGGAAGAATGTCAGCGCACCTACGACCACAATCATCATGACCAGAATGCCAGCGAATAGCGGTGTATGCGTCCGCAACGTTCCTGTGGTGACAGGGACAACCCGTTTCACGGCAAGTGAACCTGCGATCGCCAGCATGGCAATCATCGAGATATACCTTCCCAGCAACATGACAATCCCTATAGTAATGTTGTAAAAGTCCGTGTTGGCATTCAGTCCGGCAAAAGCCGATCCGTTATTGGCCGCACCTGAGGCAAAAGCGTACAGTACCTCGGTTAGCCCATGTGTACCGCCATTGGAAATGGAAGCTACGGCCTCCGGCCGTATTAAAGCGAGTGCGGTTGGAGCAAGAATAATCAACGGATGGATCAGCAGCGCGATACAGGCCAGCTTGATCTCCTTGCCTTCAATCTTTTTGCCTAGAAACTCCGGTGTCCGGCCGACCATCAACCCGCAGATAAAGACCGCAATGATCACATACAGCAGACCATTCAACAAACCTACACCCTTGCCGCCAAATACATTGTTCAGCATCATCTGAGCAAGAGAAACCAATCCCCCAAGCGGAGTGAGTGACTCATGCATGTTGTTCACCGACCCCGTCGTTGCCGCCGTAGTTACAGCCGTAAACAAAGCCGATTCGGAAATACCAAACCTGACCTCTTTACCTTCCATATTGGTTTGTAGTCCATTTGCATCCAGCGCAGGCACTCCGTGATACTCGGATACAAACACCGTTGTCAACATCACTAGGAACAACAATCCCATAGCGGCAAACAATGCCCAGCCCTGTTTTCGGTTGTTCACCATCATGCCAAATGCATACACCAGCGCTGTCGGCAACAACATCATACAAACGATATGCACCAGATTGCTCAGTGCGGTTGGATTCTCAAAGGGGTGCGCCGCATTGGTGCCGAACCAGCCCCCGCCATTGGTTCCAATGTGTTTAATCGACTCCAGCGAAGCCACTAATCCGCGGGTAATGGTCTGCTGTGCACCCTCCAGCGTGGTTGCGTTCACCGCACCGGCCAGCGTCTGCGGTACCCCTTGAAATACAAGGAACAAGGCCACGATGAAGCTGAGCGGTAAAAAAATACGAGTAATCGACCGAACCAGGTCGACATAAAAGTTACCCAGATCATCCCGGCGGCCTACTAATCCGCGAATAAAAGCAATCGCTACCGCAAATCCTGTTGCCGCCGAGGTGAACATCGGAAACGTTACCGCCAGCAGTTGTGACAGATACGACAGAGCGTTCTCGCCCGTATAGGACTGCCAGTTGGTATTGGTCATAAACGAGGCGGCTGTGTTAAAGGCCTGCGCTGCCGGCATATTATCGATCCCATCCGGATTGAGGGGCAGGAACTTTTGCAGCCGTAACACCAGAAACATCAGGATCAGCATGACCGCATTGGAGATGAGCACGGCAGACAGATATTTTTTCCACCCCATCGTTTCATCTTCCCGTACACCCATCAGCCGATACAATAATCGCTCCGGCCCGCCAAATACACGATCAAGTCCCGTTCGCTGCCTGTCAAATACCTTCACCAAATAACCGCCTGCTGGCTTCACCAGTAGCAATATGATGAGTAGCGTGACCGCTACTTGCACTACACCGATACCCATATCTGCATGTCCTCCCTAATTCCAACCTTGGTGTTTCCTACTAACCTGCTATTTATCTCAGCTACAAGCACATTATCTGAACAGTTACGTTAAAATTTCTCAGGCTTCACCAGCACGTACCCGAGATAGACAATCAGAGCCATGACAATTACGCCGATGAAAATCATCTTTTCGCCCTTCCTTCCTGCCCTCAGGCCTTCTCGCAAAATTTTACAAACGCCCAAAACACCGCAAACAGCAGTACGATCAGTCCAATCATCGTTGCATCGTTCACCATGCGCCCTTCATCCCTCTCTTCTCTACCGTTCACCTTGCTTGCTACAGGTAAAATCGTAATACGAATCGCTGTAAAAAGGGGGTAAAGAAATGCTACCGATGCTGTAAAAAAAGCGTAAAAAAGACCCGTTCTTCTCAGCGATCAGCTGAAAGAACGGGTCTTTCGTGGATGCATATCCATCTAGGATTACATGGATTAGGTCATCCCTTTTTTAAGAACTGCGGGTAGTCTTGCCCTGCATATCACGAATCTTGGCATTCGGGCTACTTTTCATATATTTGTTGAAAAACTCTGGCTTGATTCCGGTCATATGATGAAAGAAAGATGTCTCTACTTTCCAATCCTGCTCGACTATATACCGAATATCAACCAGGCCTTTATTAGCAAGAAGATCAATGATCGTCCGAACCCGCATAGGTGTCTGCAAAGGAATCGTCTGATCAAACGGCTCTCTCTCCAAATATCCCCTTCGATGCATGGCAGCATAAAAATTACGGCGTGCTTTGGCATCCATCAATCCCAGATCCGCTACACGGTATCCTAACACCTGCAAGGATGTCTTCCATTTATTTTTTAAATCAAGATATTGGTCGAGATTGGTTAGTTGGGAAATGGCCTCTGCATATCCTGTGTAAATTCTTCTTCTGGTAATAAAAATGCACCTGCAAACAGATTGGCTTCATTTTCAATGGCCTTATGCTCTTTCCGATCCAGATTTATGAACTCCAGACGATAGTGAAGCAACAAATGACCAAGCTCATGAGCGATATCAAAATTTCTACGCACGGCAGAGCGTTTAATGTTGCCTAAGATGATGAAAGGGCGATCCTCTTTTGTCCACAGACTGTAGGCATCGATCCCCTCGCCAATAGCCTTCTCGAAGACGCACACTCCGCTTTTTTCAATCCAGAACATCAGGTTTTCATTCGTTGTCTGCTCCAGATTCAGTCGCTCCCGCGCAAGCTTTGCAACATATTGAATCTGGGCTTTGCGATCATCCTGCGAGTGATTCATGTACTGGATCGCTTCTTCCCTGAGCTGGATAATCTTCAAGGTGGGAAGGCTGATCCGAGCAGTAATATAGTTTACAAAGGTATCCAGATACTCCACATGTTTTGCCTCTGTCTGTGTCTTGGAGATCACATTCATCACTTTGGATCGATACGCAATGTTCATCACGTTGATGTTACCCTGGTTATTACGCTCCGTTAATTTGTCCTTCTCGTAAAAGTACTTGCTCTTTACACTGAAAATACGTTTCAATTCATTAACGATAGGGACTTTGGGGGAAGTGTACGCATTTTCATACTGCCAGACCGCCTGCTCGGTCACACCAGTTTTTCGGAAAGTTCCTTTCTCGAATAAACATGCATAATGCGCAGATTGGTCAGATTTTCACCCATGAACACACGGTTTTCCTCCTTTAATATATACGTTAAACAAAAATGTTTACACGGAGCACTCCGATGACAGAATAACCTTCCAATCGCTGTTATCCCCAGATTTTTTTGATTCCCTTTTTAACGGGAAAAATCCGCTGATAAAGGCGAGCGCTTCGCTTTTCCAGGTTTTTTCTGTCCCCTCCGTTTCTGTGTAAAAAATTCGTTGAACTTATATAGACCTATGGAATAAGTTATCCCTACCCAAACGGATTCTGCGCCCATTGCGTCAGTCGTTTTTTGGTGATATGTCCATGTGAAGCGTGTTTGATAACCTGCCCCTGATCGAGTAGCAGCACCTGCGGCGATTCATGGCGAACCTCGGTCTCTTCCGCGATGCGGCGAGATAATGGACGGTTCTCGATAACTTTCACCATACGATATTCCATCGTCTGTTTGGGATCAGATGCATTCGTGCCGACAAAAGCCATGAACTCTCTATATGCTCGCGCACTTACAGGACAAGTCGTGCTATGTTTCAAAAGCAGCACCGGATGCTCCTGCGAACGATGAAGAACCTCTTGCCAATCCTCCATTTTATGCAGTTCCAGAACATGCTCGCTTAACATCTCATGTGAATCGGCACCTGTGCGTTTACTGACCACGGAACCGATCACCACGCCGAGAGCGGCGCCAAAAGCAATGCCCAGCCCAATCTGTCCCGTAGCTGTACCAAAGCTTGCACCAAGTGCCACACCGACTCCGAGCCAAAGTGCCTGATGATTTACCTTTTTCTCCACATCAAGTCATCCTTTCTCTACGTATGAATCAAGCGATTCGAAGCTATATAAATCAAATGACTAAAAAGGCTTTTTCTGAATATTCCAATGATCATGTTTCTATCTGATATTTTGTTCAAATTATAGCACAGCCCTGCACACAAGCTTTCAGAATCTGCATCTTTCGGGTACATAATTGTGTTACACTGATGGTAATTTGGAAACGATGAACATAAGAGCAACTGAAAGGCGGAAATCCAATATGACATACGCTTTTACAATTGAACCACCGGAATATTATTCACTGGAGAACGAGCCTGAGTTAATTGCCAAGTGTCAGGAATGGGGTCTAATTTCGGCCAAAGCGACTAAGCTCAAAACATTTTACTATAAAGGCAACGGGCTGAATCTGCCCTGCACCATTCTAGGCTTTGTGGATCACATGACAGCTGTAATCGAGCTGGATCATGGGCAAAAACATTGCATTCACCCATCCTATCTCAAAGAAATGCAGGCTTCGGGCTACAGCACCAGAGGATTAAGCGGAGCGGGAGCAGAGACGGGAACGGAACAGGGCTACGCAGAGCAAAGTAATGGGATAGCTGCTGTAGATGAAGTTGAAGAACCGGCTACTGCTGCAGGCGTTAAACCTAAAACGGCAAAAGCCCCTGATCCCGCTGAAACATCTGCTCAGGACGGCTCGCCAGCCGAGCTGGTTGATCCCGAGGATGACATGGATGGGCTAGATTCCTTCTCCGAGCTCAAAGGTGATCCTGACGGATTGGTGGAGGAATACATTGGGCCTCAGGCAGGGAACAATGCCAATGCGACTTCAGAAACCAAACCCAAAACCAAAGCTGCACCGAAAACAAAAGCCGTTAAAATCGATCTGCCCGAAGGCAAAGTGAAGATGAGCGGAGTGGTTAAGGAGTTTACGACAGTACCCAACCATTTCTCGGACAATGACGATGAAGTTATCATTTATGAGTCTGTAACCATTACGGAGCCTGATGTCATTGAGGTTGGAGAGGCTTGGTCCAGTCACAGTGCGACGATGAAGAAACAGGAATTAGAAGTTGGCGACGTGCTAACCTTTGAAGCTAAAATCATCAAAAAGAAACTAACCCGTAATCCGGTACCATACAAAATCAATAACCCGTCCAAGATTCAGAAGGAAGATTAGTTTTCTTTTATAAAAAAAGTACACAAAAAACCTCCACGCTGCATTATGTAGCGACTGGAGGTTTTTTTCAGCTAGTTATTTAGTTATTACGTATTTTATGGTTCGATGCTTGATATTTAGCACATATACCCGGCCTATAACTGTCTCTACGCTTGTCCAGGAGTTGCGCTGATTTGAAATAGCACACCAAACTTATCGGTTACATTACCGTAAGCCGGGCTCCAAAACGTTTCTTGAATCGGCAAATGCACTTTACCGCCCACTTCAAGTTTACCGAAAATGTTCTTCGCTTCCTCAGCCGTATCCGTATTGACCGTAATTGTGACATTATCCCCAATGGTGTGAGGCATACCAGGTAGCGTATCCGATAACATCAGCACCGAACTGCCGATTTGCAGAGACGCATGCATAATCCAGTCTTTGGCTTCTGGTGGAATCGGATGATCCGGGCTGGATGGTCCTTCTCCAAACGTCTGCATCGCAAGCACTTCCGCACCAAATGCATTTTTATAGAACTCGACAGCTTCACGCCCGTTACCGTTGGTTACAAGGTACACACTCAAGCTAATTGCCATGGATTGTTCATCTCCTTGGATTCGTGTAGTTTATGGGTCAGGCCACTTTCGACATGAGTATATAGGAACGAATTGCCCTTTGACAAGCACAAACTTCCACTCTATACGGTGACCGTTACTGAGCTATATTTCCCAACATCTTCTTCTCCCATTCTTTGCTCTATTCAAGAAAAAAGCCACTCTCCCGAGAACTGTCGGTCAAATGGCTATAAATGTTCTATTCAGTTATTACCCCGGTCAACTAAGACTGTTTGCCTTTTTCCTACTCATTTATTGTGCCTGCACAATGCGATCAATTTCACTTTTTAACAAAAGATATCGATGCACACTTCTCATAATAGGTACTTTGGTGAGTTTGTTTTTATCCACGTATAACTTCATCTGGTCTTTACTCAGCCCTAGCAGGCTGCCCGCCTCAGTTACCGTCAATACCACTTCGGGATTCGTTGCGTTGAACGTCTTCTTTACCTTTTGGTTCCAGTCCTCAAATACCTGCATAGATTCACGATCTCTCCTATCCATAGCCAGTGATTTTCAGGCTGCGTATATTCAGTATAGCATACTTGTGATTATCGTCACTTATTCCTCTTTATGGCACTACGAAATGATCTCCTAATTCGTATGCTGTATATGACAAAAAGAGCCGCAAAAACACGGCTCTGTTCCTAATCCCTTGTATACGTTCCCTCTATGCTTCATCCCAGAAACGGCGCAAATTGTCCATGGCGATTTTGGAAGCGGCTTTGCATTCCTCCATGCCTTCGAACTCCACCGTGATGTTGCCATCGTAACCGGAATCTTTGATCAGCTTGACGATTTTGCGAATGGGGATATCCCCTTGACCCACGATCGCACCCCGCAGGAAGTTACCATAGGTCGTGGTAAACCACTCCCCTTCCCCCGGATGCTCATCATACGGACGGAAGTAGAAATCTTTAAAATGAATAAGCGAAGCGTACGGCAGATTTTTCATCACACCGATAATCGGGTTTTCATCTACACACATGAAGTTGCCAATATCCAGTGTTGTTTTAAAATTTGGCCGATCTACGGCTTGCAGCACACGCTGAACCCGATCACTAGCCTGCACACTGAACCCATGATTCTCAATCGTTGTGATCATCCCGTACTGTGCAGCATAATCGGCAATGATCTGGCTTCCCCTAACCATCAGCGGCAGGTGCTGTTCAAACCAGGCAATGGTCGTGCTCTCCTTGGGCAGCCTGAATGCAGTAACGTCGTGGCGCAGATGCCTGACACCCATCCGGTGTGCGACATCCACATGTCTTTTAATCCGAGCCATCTCTTCTTCAAAAGCCTCTTCTGTCTCCTGCACAAAGTCGGCCGGCATCGAATAATTCGACAGTTCAATCCCAGCTGCTGCGGCTCGCTCCCGAATCGCATCCGCCAGTTCATGATTATCCTCCACCGTGTATCCGTAGGGAACCATCTCCATGTGCTCGCCGCCGTTCGCTGCAATCCAGTCGATTACATCCAGTACCGTCATGGCTCCCGAATTCAGATCATTCAACAAACTGTACGTGCTCAAACCTACCTTCATCCGCTCCACTCCTATCGATATTGTTTGATGAACTGCACGGCTTTGCGAATATCCACTTCCGGTTGGTCTCCTACTTCGCGCTCAATGGTCAGATACCCTGTGTAACCAATCTCCTGCAGCGCGGCAAAATAAGCATCAAAATCAACAGCTCCCTCACCGAGCGGTACTTCGCGGAAAAAAGCACCGGAAGCTACCATTTCGGCAATTTTCTCATGATCCATCGGAGCGTAACCCACAGCACCGTACACGTCCCGTGGATCAACCTCTTTCAGACGCAAGCCATCCTTCACATGGGTATGCACGATATAATCCTTGAGCAACTTCACACCCTGCACCGGCTCATCCCCTGTCACCATTACCATGTTCGCCGGGTCAAAGTTAACCGATACCCCGTTCGTAGAGAGGGTATCCAAAAAACCTTTGAGATCCGCAGCCGTTTCCGGCCCCGTCTCGATGGCAAAGTAGGCACCTACACTTTTGGCGTACTGTCCCAGCTCCTCACAGGCAGCGTACAGTGTTTCGTATACTTTGGAAGAAGGATCATGAGGGACAATACCGATATGTGTGGTCACAATATTTGTGCCCAGATCAAGAGCCAGATCAACAATTCGCTTAGACTTTTCCACTTTCCATGCATTGTCTTCCTTCACTTGAAAGCCGTGACCGCCCAGATCACCAACCAAGGCTGAAATCTCAAGACCCAAACCATCTATATAGCTGCGAAGCTCTTTACGAGCCGCAAGCGACAGATTTGCCGGGTCCATCTCCCCCTTCACCGCGTAGATCTGAACGCCTTCTGCACCTGCATCCTTGGCTTTCAACAGTCCTTCCCGCACACCTACGCCAAAACTGTCCACGATTACACCGATCTTATTGGTTAATTTCATGTCGTACCTCCCATGAGATTAGATGAGTTATGCCGCTCTTTGACGTTTCAATCCATCGTGCATCCGTGAATTCAAAAATCATGCTATATAAGTTGAACTAAAGGTTTTTACACGGAACACTCCGATGACAGAATAACCTTCCAATCGCTGTTATCCCCAGATTTTTTTGATTCCCTTTTCCAAAGGGGAAATCCGGTGATAAGCATATGCTTCCGATGTAGCTTTCTTGCAGAAAGCTTTTAGGCGAGCGCTTCGCTTTTTCAGGTTTTTTCTGTCCTCTCCGTTATAGTGTAAATGAATAGTTCAACTTATATCGTATCAACTTGATGGCACAAGCTTTACCGACTTGATTTCATAGGGCTTAAACGTCAGTTTAAACGCTCCACCCTCGCAAGAAAGCGACTCCAGTTCATCTTCTAACAGATTGATGATAGACGCACTCACATTTTGCTCATTCCACTGCACCTGTATTGTCTCCCGGCCTCCGGTTGATTCATAGAAACGCAGTACCGTTCCTGATCCGTCCTCCGACACCTTGATCGTATCCAAAATAATATGCTCACTGTCGAACTGAACCCAGCTGTGTTTTGAAGACTTCTCGCCCGCATGTGGTGTAGACGCAAACACCTGTACCGGATGATTCAGTTCCATCGCACGCTGTACCACATTCGCCTGACGCCAGTCTCCTTCATGCGGCAACACGGAATATGTGAATTCATGCTGCCCTTGATCGGCATGTATATCCGGCCATTTTGGCGCTCGCAGCAGCGAAAGACGAATGGTGCGATCCTTAACGTCGTAGCCATACTTGCAATCATTCAACAAACTGATACCACTATTGCCCTCCGAAAGATCAGCCCAGCGGTGCCCACACACCTCGAACTGTGCCCGTTCCCAGCTCGTATTGTTATGCGTTGCCCGCTCCAAAGCGCCAAACGGAATCTCATAGGTTGCTTTGGCCGCCACCAGATCTGCCGGAAACGCTATTTTGAGCAGCTTGTGACTTTCTTTCCAATCGAGCCGGGTTTTGAAATCAATGCGCCGCTGGTGATGAACTAAAATCATATCCTGGCTAATCTCGGAATCATTCAGCTTCCAGCGGAACCGCAGTACATCCTGTACAGAGCCGCGTTGCACAACCTCTCTGGAAATCAGCTGCACACCCCCCGCACGTTGAGATTCAAACCGGGGGTCTATATCCCATGCATCCCAGTACGTCGGTTTGTCATGGAAAAACTGCCACTCATTCGCTCGGTCGCCCGGCTTCAACCATTCACGCCCTACGGTCTTGTCATACCATCTTGTGATCTCACCCAAGTCGTTGAATTCAAGCAAATAGAACTCGGTTTCCCAACATGCAGGTATTTGCTCAAGCTTAGCCGTCTTTGGGATCGCTGAACCCACTTCTAAAACTGCATCTGTTGTTCTTTTCCCTACTGGGATGTCGACCTCACCTGTTGCTCCTAATGCGCTATCCGCTCCCTGTTCTACGGTTACCGCTATTTCTTCTTTTGCATATCGTTCTACTTCTTCTTTTGCTTCGGCTTCCAGCTCTGCTCCCCCTACTTCTACACGCAGTATTTCATCTTCTGCCTCGCGCAGCCATATGGTGTTATACCCAAAGGCAGGAATCGAAGGAACAAGAACATGCAGACGAACCCCATCTGCACCTTGCTCAATTTCACTAATCAACCGTTTCCCCTGACGGTCATACGCCTTCAATGCAGCTAATTCGGCTCCACCTGAGATGCAGATCACTTCATTTCGTTCCCAGCCAAGACTGTTGAATATAACGTACGGCTTACCTGGTACTTCATTCGTTGCAATGTTATCCGTGAGAGCATCGAGTGACCCCTGCAGCACTTCATCACCAAGCGCAAACACCTTCGTATACTCCTCAGCAGAAGTTACATACACTTCGGGAATCGACGTACCCGGAATAATATCATGGAACTGATTCAGCATGATCAGCTTCCAGCCTTCTTCGAGCACTTCCTTGTGATCCAGCATCCGACTGCGTTTCTGATCCCACTGGCTCCATATTTCTGCTTCGCGATAGAGCACCTCGGCCTTGCGGTTGCTGCGTTTATTCCGCGCGTGGGTGGTGTACGTACCGCGATGCAGCTCCAGATACAGATCACCATGCCACTTCGGCAGTGTTGGTTTACTCGCTGCAATCCCTTCAAAAAAGGCTCCCGCCGTGCTGAATTGACTGATCGGATGCCCTGCCATCAGGTGAGAACGCTCCGCAAACTCCACCATCTCATTCGTCACACCGCCGCCGCCATCGCCGTGTCCATAAAGTAGCATCTGCTCCGCATGAACGTCTTTTTGCTTGTAGGACTGCCAGTGTTCATGCATATCTTTGGGACGCGTATGTTCATTTACACCATGATTCAGGTAAGACAGCACCGAGGTACCGTCAATCCCCACCCAGTCGAACAGATCATACGGAAACACATTCGTATCATTCCAGTTCAATTTGGTGGTCATAAAATAAGGAATGTCGGCAAGCCTCAGAATCTGAGGCAGTGAAGCGCAGTATCCAAACGTATCCGGCAGCCATTCAATATTTGAACGTTTGCCGAATTCCGACTGATAGAACTGCTGTCCGTACAGAATCTGGCGCACCAAGGACTCGCCGCTCGGAATGTTCAAGTCCGGCTCCACCCACATGCCACCGACCAGTTCCCAGCGCCCTTCGGCAATACGTGCCTTCACCCGTTCATACAGCTCGGGATAATGCTCCTTTACAAAAGCATATAGTTGAGGCTGGCTCTGGGAGTACACAAAATCCGGATACGTATCCATTAGCGTACACATCGTAGAGAACGTCCGGCTCGATTTGCGCACGGTCTCTCGAACAGGCCAAAGCCAGGCCACATCAATGTGAGACTGTCCAACCAGATGCATAAACCCGCTTCGGTGCTGCTCGGAGTCTTCCCGCTCCACAGTCTGGGCTATCCTCTGTTCCAGTTCTTGCAACCACACGCCATCCTGCCAGCGTACCGGATCATGATACATCTCATCCATCACCTGATGCATGGTCCGTAACAGTGTTATACGTTTCAGATCCTTCTCCGGTAAAGCCTGTAACGACTCGGAAAGCACCATTATGCTGTACATCAGGCTCTGCAACGGTTGATTCACATGCACCAGTGCCGCTCGTATCCCCTGGATCGGAGGCTGGATCACCGCTTGTCGATTCAAGGGATCATGCGGCTCCGGGATGGGATCATACAGCTCGATCTCCAGCTTCGGCGCTAATCCCACACGTTCTATCGGCAGGGGAACGAAGGTATGGTTGCGATCCAGCCCGTGATAAGGAACACCGTTGACCTTCAACAACCCTTCCCCACCCGCTTCAAAAATGAATCCGATAGCCTCACCCCGCCATGTTTGGGGAACCTCAATTCTTTTGCTCAGAAAATACGTCGTTCCGTGCGTGCTGTTCAAGGGATTTAAAGGCTGGATCGCTCCGTTTCCTTCCAGCTCATACTCGTATTCTCCTGGCCGAATATATCGAGCGCGCTGCATCTGCCACTCGGGAAGTTCAACGACTTCCAGCCACTGCTTCTGCTTCAAATCTTCGATAAACCGCTGAATTCGGATCATTCCTTCACCTCCACCTGTTGTACACGCAGACTGCAAGCCGTCCAGTCCGCAGAGCTGCGTCCGACCATCAGCTTGAATTCACCCGGTTCCACCACAGACTGAAGACGGGAGTCGATCAGTGCGAGATGTTCTTTTTGCACAGGAAACGTTACGGTTCGGGTCTCACCTGGCTCCAGATGGATTTTACAAAAACCTTTCAGGGCGATTTCAGCCCGGGTAACGGAAGCCGACACATCGCTAATGTACAGCTGAACGACCTCTTTGCCTGCCACGGCACCCACATTCGTCACTTCGACCTGCACCTGTGCCTCCTCGTTCGGCTCAATCACTTCCGGTGTCACTCGTACATTGTCGTACTTGAAATCCGTGTAGCTAAGCCCATGTCCGAAAGCATATTGCGGCGTTAGCTCCATCTCCAAGTATCGCTTGCCGCGCGTCCGTTTCGCATGATAGTACACGGGAAGCTGACCTTCATGTTTAGGAATGGATACGGTCAGTCGTCCCGATGGATTCACGTCCCCGAACAGTACATCTGCGATGGCATTGCCCCCCTCCTGCCCCGGATACCATGCTTCCAGAATGGCCGGAATATGCTCATCGATCCAGGGTTCGGCAATAGGGCGCCCGTTAATATACACCACAACGACCGGTTTCCCCAGTCTATGTATTTCCTGCACCAGTTCCAGCTGTACACCCATCAGGTTCAATGAGGAACGGTCAATGCCTTCCCCGCACTCCATGTCATTCCACGGATCATCGGTTACCACGGATGCCCCTGTCCGCAGATCAATCGTACCTTCGCCAAAATCGCGAGCACTCGATCCGCCCATCACCATAACGATGACATCAGCCTGCTCCGCACATGCAAGCGCCTGTGCAAAGCCTTCTCTCGAATTACCCTTGATCCGGCATCCGGGTGCATACAGCACCTGAGCAGTATCCGTCCCACCGAGTTTGCGCGTGATACCATCCAGCACCGTCACAATCTGCTCCCTTGGCTGCGGCGAGGTATAGTCTCCGAGCTGATTATAGATATGGTTGGCGTTCGGCCCGATCACAGCCAGTTTGGTTCCCTGAGCAGCAAGCGGAAGCAAATGTCCTTCATTTTTCAACAGGACAATTCCCTCTTGTGCCACCTCCCGCGCAACCCCGACATGCTCCTCACACCCGATAACCTGTTCTGCAAAATCAGGATCAACATATGGCTGCTCAAACAAACCGAGCCTGAATTTCATCTCCAACACCCGTTGCACCGCCACATCCAGCTCTGCCTCTTCCAGTAAACCCTGTTCAAGCGCCTGTGCCAGATGTTTGCGGTACATGAATCCGGACATCTCCATATCTACACCTGCCCGCAGGGACTGCGCCACGGCTTGCTCTCCGTCCTCTGCCGTGTTGTGTCCGTTCACCAGCATCTGGATCGCGCCAAAATCGGTAATGACAAATCCGTCGAAACCCCACTTCTCCCGCAAAAGATCATGAAGCAGATACGTACTGGACGTACACGGCACACCATCGATCTCGTTATAGGCCGTCATGACCGAGCAGGCTCCGGCTTCCACCGCTTGTTTGAACGGAAGCAGGTCGATTTCATGCAATTCACGCATTCCCATATGCACTGGCGCTGCATTGCGCCCGCCCTCTGAACTGCCGTACGCCGCAAAATGTTTGAGTGTCGCCACTACCGTTCGATCTGAATCAAGCCGCTCTCCCTGCAATCCATGAATGGCTTCCACAGCAAACTGCCCGATGAGATAAGCGTCTTCGGCAAAACATTCCTCCGTTCGTCCCCATCTCGGGTCACGAACGACATCCAGCACCGGAGAATACGTGGCTGCACCGCCCTGACTCCGGGTTTCCACAGCGATCGCCTCGCACATCCTGCGATACAGATCGATATTCCACGTACTTCCTACCGTGAGCGGCACAGGGAAGACCGTTGCACCAATTGCCATATGCCCGTGGGAACACTCTTCTCCGAACAGAATCGGAATCCCTAATCGGGAACGCTCTATCGCATATTGCTGAATGACATTCGTTGCCACCGCACCTTGCCGGGGCGTTAGCCCTGTCCCCAAAGTTACTTCCGTCCATGGATCTGCCCTGAGTACACCATACAATGAG
Source organism: Paenibacillus amylolyticus (assembly GCF_003719335.1). GTDB lineage: Bacteria > Bacillota > Bacilli > Paenibacillales > Paenibacillaceae > Paenibacillus > Paenibacillus amylolyticus_D. Next base: position 120,658 of record NZ_RIAS01000014.1, on the reverse strand, counting down.
CCGACACCACCCCGCGCCATGTCTGCCTCGAACTCTTCCGTCACCTGCACCGAGCCATCTGCCGCTTTCTTGTACGTTTTCCACCCCATAGGCTGGATCAACTGCCCGATCTTCTCCGCGATGGTCATTCGTTCGAGCAGATCCTGTACCCGCTCCTGAATGGGAAGTGATACATCTTTGTAGCCCATTTGCGTTTGCATATGCACATTCTCCTCCTGCCTGTGAGTTGGTCATACGTGGAGCTTACATCGCCTTTCGATAGTCACTTGGAGCCATGCCAACGACATTTTTAAAAGCACGGTTGAAGGAATTGTAGTTCGTATATCCCACTTCCTCACTGATCTCCTGGATCGCTTTGTCCGTCTGTTGCATGAGCTGTTTCGCTTTTTCGATCCGGTGACTGATGAGCAGATCCACGAATTTCTCGCCAATCTCATCTTTGAAAAGCTTGCTCAGATACTTCGGATTGATATCGAACAGATCACTAAGGTAATTCAGCGACAGATCGGGATTGTTGTAATGCTCCTCGATATATTTGCGAATCTCCAGAATATGTGATCGATGTTTACGAGAGCATTGCAGTGTCTCCATCTGCCGCGCCAGTTCACGGAACCCTTCCAGGCACAGCTCGCGCAGATCATCCAGCGTCTCCCAACCTTCCAGCCGTGGCAGCAATGGCGTAAATATCGCCGCCCATGACTCCTGATATTCGCGTGGAAGCTCGGCAAATTCACGATTATAATGCCGGAACAACAGCTGGACCGTGTTCATAATCTCCTGACGAGACAGAACGGACTCGCGAATCTGCTTAAACAGCCGTTCAAAATGCTGTTCCCAAGCATCGTCTGATAGCCGCATCGCCTGCACTAGCAAGGAGATAGTCTTTAAAAACTCATACACATCATTTGTCGAACTCGGTACATCTCCGCACGGTATGATCCGATTGGTGCCCAGAACCGCCTTGTACTCCAGGGCATGCACAGCCTCTTTAAGCGAAGCCCGAAGTCCGCGAATATCCACGGCAACCCTGCCCACACCAATCGTGACGGTAAAGTTCAAATACTGACCAACCCGATCCAGATATCCGCTGAGCAACTGCTTTTCCGTCTCTTCCGACCGTTCCGTCTCAGGCAGCCAGAGGATGGCGTACAGTCGCTGACTTGAAACCCACTCCGCCCATACCTCGGTTCCTTCTTGCCGTGCACTTTCCTGCAAAATGCTCGACAGCACGAATTTCAGGAGGGCTTGATCCTGCTGATGATACTCATCCATAAATACATCGTATCGATCCATCTCCACCACCATCACAGCCCAGCGATGCTCTAATTCCGGCAGCTTGAACTTGCTCATCTCCGCAGATAACTCATGACATGTGTAATCCCGCGTACCTTCCAGCAGTTCCTGAAAGAAGACCTTCTTCTGCAAAATCATATTCTCTTCATGCTCCTCCTGATATTGCTTCGTCTGGTCGATCATGCGCTCCAGTGTAGTATGAATGAAACGGAATTCATTCTCCTTGCCATAGTTCAATGCTGACGGTTTCTGTGAAGATACAGTCTGAATTAAGGTAACAATCTGCTGGATCGGTTTATAGTTTCTGCGTGTCACATAGACGACCCATACAACCCCGATCAGCACAACAGCGACAGCGAAAATAAACCAGATATTATAAAATTGCAGCGTAAACTTGATGATTTTCCCGTTATTTAGCCCCGTCTGCACCTTCCAGCCACTATAGCTGGACGTGAATTCAGAGAATACCTCTCCCGAAGCGGAAACTGGCTTGGAAGCAAGCATCTCAGCATCAGGCGCACCACCATGCCAGAGACTTCCACCGGATCGGTTATAGATGTTCACAAACGTAAATTCAGGGTCGTACATCTGCATAATAGATTTTTGTAGCGTGTTCAACTCCACGTTGGTCACTACAAGACCTCTACCGTTCCCGACATTCCGCACAATCGTAATGACCTGCTCCGCCGATTGGGAAGGAAACGCCTTGAATGACCGTGCGCCGACCCACTTCTGCTCATCTCTCGTCCGGCTGTCTGCAATAAAGACTGCATCGGGAAACTCGTTGATCGGAACGGCCTTGCCATTGCTAAAAACGGTGTTATCGCTGTACCTGACCAGGTAGACCGAGTCGATCAGCGGATATTCTATCTTCAATTCATCGATGACCTTAACTGCCTGAATGCCGGCATAGACATCCTCGCTGCCAGATACCGAGAAATAATTTTTCAGATTAGAGTTGGTCAAAATCTCGCGCAGTACCTTGAAATCAATGGAACGCAAGGAATTATCCAGATACTGTGTCACCTGTGAAGCCAAAAATTCATTGGCCTTAAGTGCTTCCCTTCGGTTCTGTTCGTTAAATACCTGAAAGAAAATAAAAAATAAAATCGTCGTCACAATAAAAAAAATAGGCAAATACGATAACAGCAAACGTCTGAACCAATTGTTGTTCATCTCCGCGCCCCCCCACCAATCCATTTCATGTTGCATGACGACAAACCACTTGCACCTTGCCTCTGTTCACAAATTTTTCATAATTATGCGTTCATTATATCGAATGACGTGGGGTTGTCATAGGAGAAGACTGCCCCGGTCACGGGTGACAGGCGGGACAGTCCGTATATACTACTTTTTCTCAATTGCACGCTGATAAATATCCAGATAATTGCTCAATCCAAGTCCATCGAAACCTTTCACGTACGAGTCCCAATCCTTATCAATGCTCTTGCTGCCGATGATGAACTGAGCCATATTCGTCTGTACATAATCTTTGATTGCGGTGGTCAGCTGAGCCGCGGTCTCGGTATCCTCTGGACGAATAAATACGTTGGCAGGATATACTTCTTTGGGAGCGTATGGAGCATATACTTTCGTCGCCTGAGCAAGCCTTGTACCGTATCCTTCAGCAGACAGCGGGTCTTGACCTTCTGCAAACAAGTTACGGAACGTGTTGGACAAGTCATGCGCACCGATCTGTGACCAGCTCTCGTTCACAACCACGTTTGGATCACGTTCAGGCAGGTTGTAATAGCTGTACTTGGCAGGCTCCCCATTGATGTTCTTCTCATCCGGGTCTGCTTTCTTCCATCCCTTGCCTTCGGTCGGGCCATACTCTGCGTAGAGTGCACCCTCTTCACTGAACATGTAATCTACAATTTTGATGGCTGCGATCTGCTGTGCTTCGGTCGCTTTGTTGGTAATGGCAAATTCAAATTCACCCACACTTTGCGTTGCTCCCGTCGTCTGCACACCATCCGGCCCTTTGAGTGGAGGCACGATCTCCCAGTGCTGGTGACGGGTAATCTTTTTGTCATACGTATTCACCAGATAGCTGACCAGTGCCGTTGTAATGGAGCCAACCACTTCGTCGCCTTCTTTATTCCCCAGTTGACCAATCGCCTGGTCATTCTGTGTGAAGGAAGCCGGGTCGATCAGGCCATCCGCGTACAGCTTGTGCATGTACTCCAGCCCCTTCTTCCATCCCTCCTGATTGGCGGCAAAGCTGACCTTGCCGTCGTTCACGATCAGGTATTTATCGTTATCGTTGTATATAAAGCTGTTCATCAGGTAAGCATCAATGTTGCCGTTCCACACATACTTGTTCGGTGCACCTGTGAGCGGGATCTCATCGGCTTTGCCGTTGCCGTTCGGGTCTTGGGTTTTGAACGCCTTCAGAACGGTATACAGTTCGTCGGTCGTCGTTGGCATTTTCAGCCCCACCTTATCCAGCCATTCTTTGTTGATCCAATATTTCTGCGCATACGTACAGTGGTAACATTCATTAAAAATAGGCAGTGCATAGATGTTACCGTCCGGTGCCGTTATGGCATCCTTAAAATAAGGCTTCTCTTCCATCACTTTGGTGAGGTTCGGGCCATATTGCTTGATCAGGTCTTGAAGCGGAAGGAACACGCCTTGTTTACCATAGGTTTGAAGATCCGAGGTGGTGAACTTGCCGTGCAGGAACACTTCAGGATAATCCCCACTGGCTAGCAGCAATTGTCTGCGATCCTGCAAAGCGTCTGTCGGGGCCAGGTCCCATTTCAAGGTCACGTTGAACTTTTTTTCGATAAACTTGGTGAATTCATTGTCCTCCATCGGCGCTTTACCTTGCGGAGCAAAAAAAGTCATCGTTACAGGACCGCCGCTCTCGCCGCTCCCCTCACTACCTGTACCCGCTTTTTCAGATGAACTGCATGCGGACAATATCGTCACCGAAGCGAAGATCAGACACAAAATTGAAATCCAGGATTTTCTCAAGCTGACTCCTCCTTTTTGTTCATAACGGCAAACCTTTGGTTAAGCTGTACGGGTTGATATAGGTTCTATAAGTTTCAAAAACCAATCCCGGAAGCCGGCGTGTGCCCCCACCTCCTTTCAAGAACCGGCTACCATCTATCCTTTAAGTGAACCGACCATAACCCCTTTGACAAAGTGTTTTTGGACAAAAGGATACATGATCAGAATCGGAATACTGGCGACCACAATCAGCGCATATTTCAGCACCTGCTCGAACCCTTGATCCCTCATCTGCTGACTTGTATTTGCGAGCATGGCCGGATCAGCCGCATTCAGAATTAACAAGTTACGAAGCACATATTGCAGCGGGAACAACTTCTCGGAGCGCAAGTAGATGAGTGCATCAAAGTATGCATTCCAGTGACCGACGGCGTACATCAGGGTCATCACCGCCAGAATCGGTTTGGAGAGCGGCAGCACAACGCTGATCAGGTAGCGGATATCCCGGCATCCGTCCATCTCGGCAGCTTCACCAAGCTCCTCGGGGATTGACGACTGGAAAAAGGTGCGCGCAACGATGACCTGGAACACGGCAAGTGCTCCGGGAAGCCACATCGCCCAGCGGGTATCCAGCAGGTGCAGGTCTTTCATCAGCAGGTAGGTCGGAATCAGACCCCCGTCAAAAAACATCGTAATCATCATGAAGATGATGATGGCTCCCCGTCCGTAGAACGACTTGCGGGAGAGCGGGTAAGCCAGCATAACAGTCAGTGCAACGTTGATGAACGTACCGACTACGGTGTAAATGATCGTGTTGTAAAACCCGAGCATGAGTTGCTGGCTTTTGAAAATGGAGATGTACGCCTTGATGTTAAAATCAACCGGGAACAGCCACACTTGGCCGGATGTTACGGCGCGTGACGAGCTGAATGAGGAGCTGACGATGTACAAGAGCGGGTAGAACACCGTTAACAGAATGGCAATCAGAAAGATATAGTTGATAGTCATGAAAATACGGTCGCCAACCGGGTCTTTAATTCGGTTCCGATTCATCAGATTAAACATGGACATGCTCCTCCTTTACCACAAGCTGTTCTCGGATACTTTGCGGGAAATGCTGTTGACGATGACCAGCAGAATCAGGTTAATGATGGAGTTGAAGAAACCAACTGCCGCGGAGAAGCTGAAATTCGCTCCGATCAGACCGACCTTGTACACGTACGTGGAGATGACCTCCGAAGCGCTCGTATTCAGCGGATTCTGCATGAGGTATATTTTTTCGAAGCCAACGCCCATAATGCTGCCCAGACTTAGAATCAACATGATTACGGTGACCGGAACAAGAGTTGGAAGGTCGATGTGCCATATTTTCCGCAACCTTGAGGCACCGTCCATCTTGGCCGCTTCGTATAGAGAAGGATCAACGCCCGCCAGAGCCGCGATGTATATAATCGAGGAGTACCCCATACCCTGCCATACCCCGGACCAGACATAGATTGATTTGAAATATTCGGGAATCCCCATAAAGTTGGTCATCGGGAAACCCAGCCAGCTAAATAACTTGTCTACAACGCCCACATGGGGGGAAAGCATCAGAATAATGATGGATACCATGACAACGGTGGAGATAAAATGCGGTGCATACGTAACCATCTGTACGGTCTTTTTAAAGTAACCCGTTCGAATCTCGTTCAGCGCCAAGGCTAGCAAGATCGGTATAGGGAAACCGGCAATGAGGGAATAGAAGCTGATGCCAATAGTGTTCTTGATCAGCAGCCAAAAGTTCGGGGAATCGAAGAAAGCTTCAAAATGTTTGAGCCCCACCCATGGACTGCCCCAGATGCCTTTTACGACACTGAAATCCTTAAAGGCAATCTGCACCCCTACCATCGGAATGTATTTGAAGATCAATAGATACAACACCGGAGGCAGCACAAGCAGGTACAGCTCCCAGTGCTTTTTGAAGCTTTTAATGAACGGATGCTGCTGTTTGGGCGCTGTCTGACGTAATTGCTGCAGCTCCATGTTCGCAGGTATGCTTTCTGTACCTCGACTCATTTGCGTCACTCCTTCTAGGCCTCAAGTGTAATAATACATTACATTTACATCCCTTAAACGTTAGTTCTTGACGCTCATTTGATGCTAATAATCCAATCAATGTTAACAATCATATCAGGTAGCGCTTTCTTGATTTGATAGTACATTGCCGAGTGCTTTTGGATCAATTTGCAATTTTCTCCGACCTCTCTTTATTCCAAAAACCCTTGTGGAGCAAGCATTTAAAGCCATGCACTATGGGTATCTGTACTTTCTATGTATAAAAAATAAAATTCCGGAGGCGCCCATATCTCCCCCGGAATTGACATATGTTTTTATGATTTGGTGATTAATCTAAATGTATGAGTGATGGGTGCTTCACTGTTTGTAGCGGATCGTGGTAGCACCACGATCAGCCCTTCTTCTGTTTGCTGAAACGAAAGTACGTCATTCGTACCGATAAGTTCAACTCTCTCCACCTTTTCCACATAAGGAATGATCAGTCGCTCTTCTAGGCTCTCATTCTCGTTGCGATAGATGCGGAAGGCATAGACGGTGTGGATATCTTCTTTCTGTGTAAATGCCCACTCCTTCGTGTAATACGGTGCGCAAATGCGGGTACCATAGATCCCTTCACCGTGTGTGTTCAGCCATTCGCCAAGTCCCTGAATACCTCGAATTGCCCCTTTGGGTAGACGTCCGTCCGGCTGCGGCCCGACATTCAGTGCCAGATTCCCGCCTTTGGATACCACTTCGAGCAAAATATGTGCAAGCTGCCGTCCCGATTTATACTGATCATCGAAGCCAAAAGCAAAAGAGTGCCCAACGGTAATACAGCTCTCCCACGGAATATTCATCGGATGCTCCGGGATCGTCTGCTCCGGGGTGACGATATTCTCATACGGCCCGCCAACGGTGCGATCTGCCGACAGAAGCCAAGGCTGCGTGCTCTTTCTCGCCCGTTCGACCACTTCACCAAGCCGGATATCCTGACCGTGGCGGCCTTCACGTACCCAGCCTGCATCGAGCCACAGACACTCGATCCGTCCGTAATTCGTCAGCAATTCCATGATCTGCTCGTGGGTGAACTCCACGAACTTTTCCCACATCCAGGGATACTTGTGTGGATCATAAGAAGGCCCGCGCCACATATGCCGTCCACGCTCCATGCCCGGTGCCCAGTAATATGGGGTATGCCAGTCTGCTTTGGAAAAGTACGCCGAGATGCCGAGCCCCTTCGCTCGGAAGGCGTCAAACAATACCCGGCAGATATCAGCATATTTGTGTTTGTGGAACGGCGTATCTTTGTCCGTAATCCGGTAATCGGTTGTTTTGGTATCCCACATGCAGAAGCCGTCATGGTGCTTGGTCGTAAACAGGAAATATTTAAAGCCGTTGTCTGCAGCCATCTGTGCCCATTCCTCAGGCTGAAACCGAATCGGATTGAAGGTTTTGTTCAGGTCAAAATATTCACGTTTGAAATCCTCCATGTCGTCCGTCCAGTCCACATCATCCCGCGACCAGTCGCCATCCTCATCGCTCAGTGCCCACGATTCCACCAAGCCGAGTTGCGAGTACGGTCCCCAGTGCATCATCAAACCCAGCTTCTGATCTTTGAACCACTCCAGCCGCTCCAGCAGCAGTGGGTCTTCCGGCTTTACCCATTCGTCTTCTTTGCTAAAGTTGTGTACGCCTGCTTCAACGATGTGCTCTTCCTGCTCTGGCAGGGGGGGATTGGTTTGAGTCAAAATAAAGCATCTCCTTTAGTTGAAATTTCTGACGTTGTAAAAGGTGGATTTACACTGGGCACTCCGATTGCAGTACCATCTTTCGATCGCTGTTACCCCCGGATTTCTATGAATTATGTCCCTGATGTGGAAATCCGGTGGTAAAGGCGAGCGCTCCGCTTCTCCAGATTGGTTCTGCACTCTCCGTTTCACGTATGAATTACAACGTGATCTCCTTGCCCTCGCGCGCGGATTCGTAGATGGCACACAGCATTTTCATGACTTCCACACCGTCCTCGACGGGGCTAAGGGTTTCTTTTCGGCCCTGCGTGCTGTCTATGAAATGGTTGATTTCGTTGCGGAACGAACCCATGAAGTCAAAGGATTTAAAATCGACTTGCGGTGTCATGTTCAGAATGGTATCGAACTTCTCACCAATAATTGAAATCTCCGGTTCCAGCTCGGCACCGCCTTTGTCGCCATACAGCTTGACTGCTGTCTCATCAGACTTCGCATGTAGGGTGAAGCTGACATCGACCAACAGGCTTGCCCCATTTTCAAAACGGATCAATGCATTCGCCATATCTTCCACCGTGTTCTGTTCCGCATCGTAATCAGCAGCCTTATAGAACGAAAGATTTCGAATGTTTGCCCGGTTACCGAGCCGATTTGAGACATTGGCGGAGACCGATTTAACCTTAGGTCTACCCATCAGGTACCAGCAAATGTCGATAACATGTACACCGATATCAATTAACGGGCCACCGCCAGAGCGACTTTTATCCGCAAACCAGCCACCCGGGTTGCCAAGACGGCGCAGACTGGAAGCTTTGGCATAATAGATTTCGCCAAGTTCACCTTCGTCGATAAACTTTTTCAGAATCTGGGCGTTGTCACTATAACGGCGAACAAAACCTACTTGTAACAACTTTCCACTGCGATGAACGGCCTTTTCTACCTCTAGCGCATCCTTCACGGTCTGGCAGAGTGGTTTCTCGCAGAGCACGTTTTTGCCTGCATCCAGCGCCGCAATACTGATCTCGGCATGCGAATCATTCCATGTGCAGATGCTTACCGAATGAATCTCCGGCAGAGCGAGCAAGTCTTTATAGTCCGTAAACACATGGGATGCCCCGTACTGCTTCGCCACTTCGGCGGCACGAGTTTCGTTCAGATCACAGATCGCATAAATCTCTACTTCCGGGTTGCTGGCATACGCTTGCAGGTGACAATCCGATATAGAACCAGCGCCGATGACGGCAACTTTCAATTTGGACATTTCACTACCCCTCCAGTGTTAAAAATGAAAATGAATACCGTTCAGCTTGGAAAAGCCATCTTTGAAATAAAATTCTCATGATCCTCAAATCACGCTTAATTCCATTCACTTTTGAAAAATTACATTGACTGCGGTTGCCTTCATACAGTGAACTCTTGAATGAACTCTATTTAGAGTAATCCACGACACTACACTGCATCCCACAGGACTAAGCAAAACGACACGCAGGCGGCAACGCTAGATATCATGGCGGCCTTAACTACATATTGTCACGCCTCATCCCACAAACGGCGCACGTTATCCATCGCAATGCGCGAGGCGGTCTGGCAGTGCTCCATGCCTTCGAATTCAACCGAGATATATCCGTCATAACCGGACCGCTTCAGTACGCGAAACACTTCAGGCATGTCGATATCGCCATGACCCACGATGGCTCCGCGCAGATAATTGCCATGGGAGGTCTGGAACCACCCTTCGCCGGGATTCCGGGTGGAAGACCGCCAGTAGAAATCTTTGGCGTGAACGATGGACGCGTAAGGAATGTTATTTTTCACCGCACTCACTGGATCCTCATCGACACAGAGGAAATTCCCGATATCCAGTGTCGTTTTGAAATTTTCCCGACCCGTTTCATGTAACAGTCGCTGAACTCGCTCGCTCGATTGCACATAATACCCGTGGTTCTCCACACTCGTTGTAATGCCAAAACCAGCGGCATAGTCGGCAATTCGCTGACAGGCTTTGACGAGTACGGGAAGATCAGCTTCAAACTGTGCTACAGTCCCTTCCTGTGCAGGCCGGAAAGCGACATCATGACGCATCAGCTTCACTCCGAGGGCGGCGGCGACATTCACATGGCGCATAACGCTCTGAATTTCTTCTTCTAACGTCTCGGCACTCTCCTGAACCGCAAAATTTGCACCAATGGCATAGTTGGAGATGTCGATGCCAACGTCCTGAGCCGCAGCCTTGATCTCCTCTATTAATGCCGAATTATCGATCAGACTGAAGCCCATCGGTACAATCTCCACATGTTGCCCGCCCTGCTCGGCAATCCAGCGAATGGCATCCGGCACAGTTAGCTCCTTACGATCCAGTGCTTGTTGCAAACTGTACGTGCTAAGTCCAACTTTCATCTTCCTCATCCTCTCCCTCTCCTGTGATGGGTGTCCATACCCAACGTATACCGTGTTCCGGTCTATAGGGCAATTGCCAATAATCGCATGGCTCACCGATTTTCCTTTTCTAGCCCAAATCCGGCTGATCTACGAACATGACGGCAGCATCTTCTGTTCCATGAAGCTCAAATATGATGATCTCATTCTCTCCTTGACGGAGGAGCGGAGCAGGAACATACAACGTCTGTTGCGGGCCTATATTCCAGTAGCGGCCCAGATTGAATCCGTTTACAAATGCAACCCCTTTTGTCCAGCCGTCCAGACGCAGAAAGGTATCCTTTATATCCGAAACATCCTCCATATGAAGACTTCCTCGATAAAAAAACGGCTCCTCTTTAACTGTTCTTGCGCTGCTCTCAAGCTCAGACAGCACAGCATAGGATAAACCCGAAAGATCGGTCATCGGCAAACAATGAATCGTCCAATCGTACAAAAACTGAAATCCATGCCGTACACCCTCCGTGATTCCTTTCGGATCTCTCAGATACGGCCCGTAATTGATCCGCCCCATATTCTCAACAAGAATGAGCAGCTCTGCGCCTTCCGCTGGCACCTCAAAAGATACCGTTGCCGCAACATTCCCACGTTCAAGCACACCCTGTAACAATCCATCCACAAACACCAGTGCCCGATCACGCACCTCCTGAACAACTAACTCCTGTCGTTCTCTTGGCCCGGATATCCGCGTCTGGTAGCTGATAAATCCGTAATCCTGCCCCAACTTCTCCATCGGCTCAGGATTAGTACGTTGAATCTTAACAGCCAGTGCGTCCAGTTGTTGTAACAAGCTAGCTCGCTGCGCCAGCTCAACCCTCCCATAAGATGCCGTTCCCTTCGGTTCTGGTAAAACTAAATCTCTCTTTTCACAGTAACCGTCCTGTTTTTCAAAACCTCTATAACGTGAGAGAACCTCTCTAACCGCATAAAATTTCGCTGTCGGTTCGCCCGATTCGCTAAGCAGAGAGTCGTAGTCGTAACTTGTAATGGTTGGTTCGTATTGATCCTTTTGCTGACAGTTCGCTCCATTATAAAATGCAAAATTCGTACCGCCATGAAACATGTAGAAGTTCACCGATGCGCCCGCCTCCAGCATTTCCTCCAGCACCTTGGCTACATCTTCTGCCTCCCGGGTATGATGTGACTCGCCCCAGTGATCGAACCAGCCATTCCAAAACTCCATACACATGAGCGGTTCCTCTGCTTGATATTCACGCAGCTTGGCAAATGCCCATTCCGTCCCCGAACCGAAATTAACCGTTGCCAAGTGCCCGGATACAGAACCGGCCTGCAACATATGATCTGTTGGCCCGTCTGAGGTAAAGAGAAGCACATCCATGCCCCGTCGCACCATGCCATCCCGCAAATATTGCAGATAACTCGCATCGTTCCCGAAACTGCCGTATTCATTTTCAATCTGCAACGCAATAATAGGCCCGCCAGAGGTGCTCAGAAGAGGTTTTAACTTGGGCAAAAGCACATCATAATACCGATCCACATGCGCCAGAAACGCCGAATCACTACAACGAAGCCGCAGATGGTCATCCGCAAGCAGCCAGGAAGGCAAACCACCAAATTCCCACTCCGCACAGATGTAAGGACTTGGACGAACGATCACATGCAGCCCTGCATCTCCTGCAAGTCGTATAAACTGCTCCACATCCGCCATGCCTTCAAAACAGTACTCTCCTGGCTGCGGCTCATGCATATTCCATGGCACATAAGTCTCCACGGTATTGAATCCGCAGGCCTTCAGCTTCAGCAACCGATCCTCCCAATACTCGGGGACCACTCGAAAATAATGAATGGCTCCTGACAAAATCTGAACCGGTTTCCCATCCAGTATGAATTGTGAGCCCTGAACCATCAGTATAGCCATCTCACACGTCCTCCCGTTCACTGTAAAATAAGCTGAATTTCGATAGTGTTGGACACCATCTGGACTCCTGAATGGTCAGTCGAACCCGGCGTGCAGTCACTTTTGGAAAACAGCAAATTCGCTTATATCCAACTACCGTTCCAGCATAGATGTCCTGCCACCGACCATCCTCACCGCTTACTTCCAGCCTGAACCTTTCAATCCGCTGACCTGATCGGATGTGTTCCATTAGCATCACACGGTCGAAGGTCTTTTCTTCCGGCAAAATCAATTCCATCCACGCTTGCTCTGTTCCTTCGCATGGGCACCAATATGCTTCTTGTTGCAACTCTTCATCCGAATTTAAAACTTGTGAAGCTCCATGTGCTTCATCCATCGTCTCTGAAGCCTCAGCCTGTGCGCCGTGTGCTAAGTCTCCACTGAATGTGGTACGTAACACCGAACCCATCTCGTTCAATCGCTGGACATCATTTTCATGCAGCAGACCACGTTTGTCTGGTGGCAGATTCAGCAAAAAGCAGGCGTTGCCGCCCACGGCGCCGTAATAAACGGAGAGCAGTTCGTCCAGCGTTTTGACCTGATCATCTTCACTCGCATGATAGAACCAGCCCGGACGAATCGAAGTATTAACTTCGGCAGGATACCATATCAGCTGATCAGCATAATCACGGATGATGCCCCGGCTCCCCAGATCACTATCTTGTGTGTTGATTTTCTTAGCAAACTCTCTATCATCCACCTGCTGCGACTGCTCCTGAATCTTCTCATTATCCTGCATATGCGTCGGTACAACGCTCCATTCCGATTCGCGCGTATGTCCTGCCTCATTGCCACACCAGCGTACATCCGGGCCGCAGACCGAAATGACCGCTTCCGGCTGAAGCTCGCGAATGAGCGCGTAATATGCGTCCCAGTCATAGACCTGTCTTTTCCCATTTGGCCCTTCGCCACATGCGCCATCAAACCAGACACAAAAAATATCACCATAGTTCGTCAGCAGTTCGCGCAGCTGAGCAAGAAAAAAAGCATTATACCGCTCCGAATCCCCATAACACGCTTCATGACGATCCCAGGGTGAAAGATACACCCCGAATTTCAACCCGGCGTCACGACAGGCATCCGCAACTTCTCGCACCAGATCACCAGAGCCATTTCGCCATGGACTCGCTGCAACCGTATGATCTGCATAACGGCTGGGCCACAGACAGAACCCGTCATGATGTTTGCAGGTCAAAATGAGCCCTTTCATGCCTGCGTCTTTACATGTCTCCACCCATTGCCCTGCAAGTAGTTCAGTAGGGTTAAAGATAGCCGGGTCTTCCTCGCCCGTCCCCCACTCCCGATCGGTAAATGTGTTCACGGTAAAATGGATAAAAGCATAAAACTCCATCTCCTGCCATCTCATCTGGCGCTCGGATGGGCTGACCTGTGCCGCTGTTTTAATCCAATCCGCTGGTGCTGGTGAAAGCTTTGAGTTCATGGCTTCCCACTCCCTTATATGAAAAGTGCATTCTGCTTTTATTGCGCAATTACCAATATCATTATTACTGCAGCTCTTGTACTGAACGAATCAACGCTGCTTTGGCCTGAGCGACAAGCTGAGCATCCACAGGTTGATCGAAACTCCCTCCGCGCCGCACACCCGATCCCATATGAATCTCGGTGATCCCCGTTCGGCTCACGATGGTTGAAATCCCCTCAATCGTGACACCCGAACCCGCCATAACGGATATGTTCAACGTCTGTCCTATCTCCTGCAAACGCTGTAGTTCGAGCAAACTCTCAGGGGCAGTAGGTTTCCCTCCCGATGTAAGTACACGCTCGATGACACTCTCCTCGCTCTTGCTCTCCATCTCCCTCTCATACTCAAACTTGCCCTTGATCTCACTCCCGCCATTAATGCCACCCATGCTCTCCAGCGCTCTCACCACATGTGCACTCGAATCGATGGCGCGATGAAACGTAACTCCCAGCCCCTGAGCGCTCAACAGACAAGTTTGTAAAAAGGAGCGCTGTACTTCTCCCTCACGGGTGAGAGCTCCAATCACAATGCCTGCGGCACCAAGCTCACGTGCCACACGTATGTCTTGGATCATCACCTGAAGATCATCAGCGCTATAGCAGAACGAGCGGCTATGAGGCCGGATCATGACATAGACCGGTATCGACACCTTGGATACGACTTGTGCAATCAACCCGTAACTGGGCGTAAGTCCACCTTCGGTCATTGCCGATACAAGCTCAATCCGATCGGCTCCCCCTTGCTCCGCGGCTTGGGCATCTGCTGTGTCCAACGCTATGACTTCCAATATTGGCTCTCTGTTGATGACCTGTATATTCATAGGAACACCTCCTCACAAATAACCACGACAGCAAGGACCGAATAAACGCCTGATCAGCGTTTCTGCGGTCCTTGCTTTACTCCGATATGTGAACGTTCAATTTCCAGAACGCAACCCGGTCTCTTTTCCACGTGTACGATATGTACAGGTTCTGTCCCTGAGATACGATGGCAGGATAAGAGTACTCGCCAGGCTCATCTTCAAGCACAAACTCATCTCCCCAGCTCACACCATTGTCATTTGAAAAAGCAACTACCAGTGGTGTACGGGGACTCTCTGTCGCATACCCGCTCACGGGATTGTAAACAAGTGCAAGCAAGCCACTCTCCAGCCGTGTGACATCAATACCACTATTGTTGTTTGGCAGTTCTGTCGGGTAAGCTCCACACCATGTCTTGCCGCCATCCACCGAGTCGCTGCGAAAGATTTTCCCCTCCGTACTGCGGAGTAACATATGTACATCATCGGCACTTGAAGTCCATAGAGCAGGCTGAATCAGACCTTTCGCAATCCAATGATTCGCCCCCACATAAATAGACAGGTTCATCGGAATGGGTTCACTTTTCGTCCATGTCTCGCCTTCATCGGTTGAAATATCAACAAAAGCTTCCCACACTTGTTTGCCCGGATTCTCCATATCCATTCGCTCAATGGAGGCCGGAGCCAGAATTGTCCCATCCGCGAGCCGCACAGGTTTATTGCGCACCGGACCACGGCCACCTACATCACCGGGAACCAACTCACGAGCATCCGTCCATGTCTGCCCGCCATCCTCCGAGCGCATGATGCGAGTATGCCAGTCTGTAATTTCGTGTCCCACCTTGTAAAAGAGGACAAGGGAACCCCCATGTGCATGCAGCACCGGGTTCCAATGGGCAATACCTTCTTCATCCGCTACTTTACGCGGCGTTGACCACGAGCCATCTTGCTCCTGAACAGCCGTCCAGATCGCGGTGTCGCTGGATTTTTCATACGAACCTGCAAACCAAGCCGCAATAACTAAACCGGTTGGCAGGACAGCGATGGTTGACGCATGACTGCTCTGAAAAAGCTGTCCTTCCCGAAAAACATACTGTTTGTCAGCCTTAATCGTCATGAGCGAGCCTCCTGTAAATGGAGTAATAAAGACGTTAGCTAGCGTTAATCAAGTTAAACGAAGTCTAGGTTTCCACAGCTTCCATGAACTTTATGCTTTATTGGTTTTAGTTGATTACAATTTGATTCTTTTGTTATTTTTGTTATTTTTGTTATTAATATCGTTATTGAGTTATATCCTTAGTCTAAAACGTTAGGTATTGAACGTCAATACTCGTATATGAGCTTCCTCGAAAATATCTCCCCAATCCCTGTAACATACCGCCGTAATGTTAGTCGTAATTCTTTTTTGACATATATTTGAGAACAGAACATTGACAATATGTTAAAGGATATACCAAAAAGGATCGTTAGCATTTCTGCAACGATCCCTATTATCATCCACTAGTTGTAAACCACCGTTCATCACGTTGATGCTTTTTTATGAAGCTAGGAGCAACCTCTCTAATTACTCACTTTTTCAGAACTCGTGCTGAAGCGAAAAACTAGCTTTTCTCCATCTTCAGGATGATGACCAAGTTCTTCGGAGTATTTCCCGTTGGTACATGTGTTAAGTGTTCTACGCCAGAAACGTTTCGCACGCTCGTTTCGTTCGGTGGGATTTGTCTGCAATTCCCATTGCCCTGGCATCTTTCCAATGATCTGTCTCACCGCTTCTTCTCCAACACCCTTTCCTCGATAATTACGTAATAAGAAGAACTCATTCATGTAGTAATCGATATATTGAGGACATGGTATGAAAGGGGAAGTAGCCACAAATGCAAGCCCCACAGGTATATCATCCACTGTGATAAGATAAGGAAATAATACGTTCGGGTGTTCCCACCAAATATCAAACACGCGATTCTGTTCCATCAAAGTTCGGGTATCGTCATTCTCAAACACCCCATAACGATTGATTTTGTATTCCCATATTTCAGACAAATCATGCAGATAAAGAGGATAAATATTATTGATAATGAACTTCTCCTCTACACCGCATAGTCTAGCGGTAACATTTAACTTATTTACTTCTTGATTAACGTAATCCATTTTGCAACTCCTCCGATTCCGATATCTCAATTAACGATCTCTGATACCATCATTCTTTCCTAGCATCAGTATAGGGTGAATATCTCATCCTCTATAGGCAGAGTATGTATATATTCATTTTTCACATAACAAAAGGCCCGTGTTTGTTTTATCCAACATGAGCCTTTTGTTATGTCTGCGTTTTATAAACCATCTTCTTAATGCTGTATGTTTTATTATATTTGCTGTCTCGGCTTTGGTATTTCGTCGGCGATTTAATGATAAAAAAAGAGAGTAATAACTTATTCATACCTTCTCAATCTAAGACAATTGATTACCAGGAGCAATGTCATAAGTTTAGCTCAAACGCAGAACTAACATAAAAAATGAAATCTGAATCGTGGAGCGGTATAGGAAATATCCTGTGCCGTTTCTTTTTTTGTGTATAAAGAGATTCTCACACATGAAGCAAAAAAAGACGAGGCAGAAGAATATCTACATCGTCTTTGTATCATGTCTTAGCGTCTTCGTGACCTGTTCCAGCCCTCCATGTTCCTCACCTTTGAATAAAATAAAGGGCTTTCAAAACTGTTCTTCTATATCTACTTGACCCGTCGCAGACCACACCAATCTACTTGTTACGCCGGGCTTTCGTCATGCGGTTGAACATAATCAAAGCCACAATAATCATGGCGAGCATCGCAATATTGCTGGACACCTCTTGCGACAATCCAAACAACATACATACGTTGGTTACAAGCCCTCGCACGATCAATGCGACGACAATCAGCAGTATCGGACTTAAATAATTGTATCTTTTCATCGTTTGCCACACCCCTGACCCCATTATTCTGTTTGACCACGATCCCGTAACTCGATCATAACAGTCTGCTTCTCCGGTGACAACAAAAGGACACCGCAAGCAGTGTCCTTTGTTAAAATTCCTATAATGGTTTTGGCGCTACACTGGTTTTAGCACCACACTATTGCACTTCTACTTTGACAAAGACCCGAGTGCATGCATTTGCCAATCCATTTACAGGTCACCTTTTATGTCGCACCTATACCGTTACACCTAACCAACCTATACCTGCTTGAATTCAATCCAATCGATCTGTAGACCCGGTTTAGTAAAGTCCAGCTTGAGTTCATACAGCCCGGCCTCCAGCTGCACTTTCACCAACTTTTGTCTGATCCATTTGCCCTCTGTACCGTTCGTTTGGATCGTCGTAGCAAGCTGACCATTCAGCAGCACATTACATGCACTTTGTGCCAGTTCAGGCTCAGGTGACATGATCTGCACAATAATCCGGTATTGGCCTGCTTCATCCACTTTCATATATACAGGCTCAGCTACCGCAGGTTTTACCTGTGCGTTCTCAGCCAGCGACTGAGCGTCTGCCACCGACAGAGCCGCGTTCGCCTGGAACGAAGCCACGTTCTCTACAATCTCATGTTTGCGTGAGGATACCGGCGCGTTCATGATGAATTTACAGATGTTGATCGCGGAGCGCTGCAGCTCACCGCGGGTCAAGGTTCCATTTTCGAGCGATTCAATGGTATTGTCGTCCCAGCCGTTAATCTCTGCGCCATAGTTTGGCACAACCATATAGAGGTCATTCTGAGCGCGAACCATCCAGTTCGTGAACTTGCGATCAGCTTCTCCGCCTTCAACCACATCGTTCATAATGGCCCACCAGTCGGTCATCACAATGCCGTCGAAGTTCCACTCTCCACGTAAAATGGTCGTGTTCAGATCATAGTTGGACGCAGCCCAATGTCCGTTAATCGGATTGTAAGAGGTCATGATGGAGTTGGCTCCACCCTCTTTTACCGCAATCTCGAACCCTTTCAGATAAATTTCACGCAGCGCTCGTTCGGATACAACAGCATCGACTTTACTGCGGTGCTTCTCCTGGTTGTTGCAGGCAAAGTGTTTCAGGGTGGCGTTAGAACCGCCCTTCATGATGCCTTTCGTACATGCTGCGGCAAATACACCCGAAATCAGCGGATCTTCCGAGAAGTACTCGAAGTTACGACCATTCAGCGGACTGCGGCGGATATTGAGCCCAGGCCCGAGAAGGGTATCCACCTGATTGCGCAGCAACTCTTGTCCTTCCATCACATACAGTTCTTCCACCAAGTCTGCGTTCCACGTTGCCGCCAGCAGCGTTCCGATGGATACTTGTGTTGCCTTTTCCCCACTATCCATACGGATACCGGACGGGCCATCTGCCGTACAGGCCACCGGAATGCCATAGTTAAACAGGCTGTCACTCACACCGCCGAAAGCAGATGCGGTTCCCGAAGTAACCAGCGGGCTGCTCATGCCTTCGCCGCGTACAATTGCTGCCAGATCCTGATCGTTCAGTTGAGCCACAAAAGCTTCCAGACTGACTTTACCCGCCTTCACATCGCTCAATTTATAACCCTGATTGCCCGTTTGCTCCAACGTTTGCGGCAAGTTCTGCGTAATGCGGTCCGCGATAGACACTTTGCGCTTTGGCACATCTACATACGTCAGCTCATACGATCCATCCGCCTTGCGAATGCCCGGTTTCAACCGTGTAAAATCTTCCGTTGGCGCCATCGCTTCCTGCAATTGCTCCACCAGTCGAACCGTGCCCACAACATAGCCATCTTGGCCATCGATGCCAACATGCTCTACCTGCTTCACACTCGTGCCCACATGCAGACGGTATGTTCCTGCTTCAAGCACGTATGCGGAAGCATACCCCGTTACACCCGCATCATCATACGAAGCCATGCGATTTACCGGGAAACGGATCGTTAACAGCTCGGAATCGCCGGGCTGCAGCAGTCCTGTTTTGCCAAAAGCGGCAAGTGCTTTCACCGGTTGTCCCAGTTCCCCTTGCGGTGCTTCATAATAAACCTGAACCACTTCTTTACCTGCATAGGTTGTACCGGAGTTGATTACGTTCACACGAACCTCGATCAAGGTCTCCCCATTGTTGGTAACTGTACGAGCTTCCTCGATTTGTGTGGCAAAAGTGGTGTACGACAAGCCGTAACCGAACTCAAATTGTACTTTTTCAGGTCGAAACGTTTCGAAAAAACGATAACCCACATAAATATCTTCCTGATACAGGTTCTTGAACTCGTTTCCGTAGTTACTTGTGGACGGATAATCCTCAATAGAATAAGCAATCGTATCCGTTAGTTTACCGCTTGGTGTAACGTCTCCTGCCAGTACGTCCGCAATCGCGTTACCGCCCTCCATGCCGCCGTGCCAGGAGTAGATCACACCTTGAATCGGATGTAGAACCGTTTCGTTCAACCAGCTCATATCCATAATATTGGAGACGTTGAGTACTACAATCGTATGTTCAAAATGGTTCGTCACATGCTTCAGCATCGCCTTCTCATCGTCTGTCAGACGATAACTTCCTGGTGCATCTGCATTATCCTGGTCTTCCCCCGCGGTGCGTCCGATCACCACGATCGCTTTACTCGATTTACTTCTGGCCTGTGCGACCAGCTCGTCTGTGAGTGGCATTTCCTTCTGATTCCACGGCTCGGCCGCCCATACTTTGCCGCCATCATCAAACGGATTTTCCTCAATCCATTTCTCATAAACAGCTGCCAGTTCTTCGTTAACGTTAATGTTCTTTTTGCTGCGCAGTCCATCCAGCAGATTCGTGGTATATGCGACATGAACACTACCGCCTGAACCTGTGCCGCTGCGATAATAATTTACTTGAATTCGGCCGAAAACTGAAACGTTTTCGGAATGGCCGAGTGGAAGCACCTGTCCTTCATTTTTAAGCAAAACGGCTCCTTCGGCAGCTACCGTACGGCTGAACTCTGCAAACCCTTCCAATGGAACACCAATTAGATTCGTACTCAAGTGATTTCCCTCCTGAAATGTCATCTCCATATCTGTGTGAAACGGCTATTTATAAACAAGATTAGATCGTATTCCAATTCTCTGCGATGGAAAAATAATCTAAAAATTACTCTTGCCCAAGCTAAGCTCATTTAAAAAATAGAACGAACTTCATGGATATGGCAGATTTACTTGTACCTAGTCCCATCTTAACAGATTCCGCACATGAAAATATATGAGAAATATTTATGTTCTTATAACAAAAATGAAAGCCACGAACAAAATTTGTCCGTGGCTCTTGCTACTTTTTCTATATAAACGTAGATCATGTCGTCAGCTTCGCGTACACCAAAAAGAACAGCATCTCCTCACCCATAATCACATATCCGGGAACGCGGTAGATTAGATCCACCACCACAAAGGCCACTAGCAGTCCCACCATGACCACCATATGAACTGGACGGAGGCGGAGATGCGGGTGTCTGTAGCGATGAAACACAAGGGTTGTTGACAGGAAATACAGTAGCGCCGAGCCAAATACAAACGCAAGCATGAACTCATAGTTCAGCAGGTTCTGGTACAGCAGTTGGATCGAAGCAGCGATCATACTCAGGGAGATGTAGATAAATAGATGCCCGTAGATGATCGCCTGCCCGGCGGTTTGCATCTCTTTGCTCACTTTTTTCTCCACGTTATCGAAGTACTGCCACCACATGGCGATGACAAATAGAGAGGTGAAGACGGTGAACAGAATGGAGTTCAGATCCCAGTGATCGGCCGACAATACCGCGATAATGCTGACAACCGATTCACCGAGCAGAATGAGAGTAAAAAGAGCAAAACGTTCCAGCAGATGATGCGTCTGCACAGGCACTTTCACCAGATTTTTACGGCCTAGCAGCGGCAAAATAATATCCACGGCGATTCCGGCATACAAAATCACATACCGCACCCATGAATCAAAGAACAGGGAACCGGATGAGATCACGATGCCAATGATAAACGAGAGGCCCAGGAAACGGGCGGCCTGCTGCTGATGCTCGCTTTTTGACTTGTGGATTGTCAGGTACTGAATCGCGGTAAACGCTCTGGAACCTATGTAACCTACGAAGAAGGACAGATAGTGTTCGTCAAAATGTGTAGACAGACTCGCCGTCATAACGAGAACGGACAGCAGTTGAAGGATGAGGAAAATCCGGTGGCTCAGAATATCCTGACCGTAACGGTTGATAAATAATGTCTGACCGACCCATGCCCACCATACCGGGATGAAGATTAACACAAACTTTAATAAATATTCGAATGTAATAACGCCGTGCTCGGCATGTAACAAGACATGGCCTGCTTTGGAGACTGCCGCGACAAAAAGTAAATCATAGAACAGCTCCAGCCAGGTGACTTTTTTCTCCATCATCCCTCAATGCTCCTTTTGGTAGTTTAATAAAGGCGACGCCTTTGCTTCCGATGAAGCTGTTTCCATTTTTTTATGTCCTCTCTTCTTTCTATAGTCACTAAGCAATTGAAAAAGTAAAACCGATAAAAAGAATACGATCTGACATAAGACGTAAACCAAATTGATAAGGGAAAAAGGTGATGATGTGAACCGATATCTTACAATGTCAAAAACAAGGATACTTAGAATTTCGTTGTGCTTGATTCTTCTGCTAAGCTCTTTTTCAAGTGCAGCTGGTTCGGTTTTCGCAGTACCAACTTCAAACAACATTTTTACAGTAGTCAATGCGAACGGTGATGACAGCACAGGCTCACTAGCTTGGGCGATTGCTCAGGCTGGACAAGTCCCTGATGGTAAAGTCATATTTGATGCTTCTCTTGCAGGGGCGACGATTACACTAATGGGTAGCCTGACCCATTGGAATCCGGGTGATAATACATCCGTTGAGATCGGTGCGCAATCTACCGGCAGCTTCACGATCGAAGGCCTGACCGATGCTCAAGGCAAACCTGTAATTACGATTGACGGCAATGGTGTACAGGGAATATATGCCAATGGTAGCGGAACGTTCAGTATGTCCAACCTGGTTATGAAAAACTTTAATACTGTTGATACGCATGGCGGACTCGACTATATGGGTTCTGCTTTAACCCTTAATGGAGAAAATTATTCCAGTGTTACGCTCGATAACATCTACTTTATCGGAAATAACAAAGCGTTTAAAAGCGGTGGCGGCATTGTTTCGCTTAGCGTAGTACAGGCACCCTATAAGGTCAGCATTAATCGCGTCAAATTCATGAACAATTCTTTGGCAGCGAATAACGCTAACGATAACACATACCAAGGGATGCTATTTTTCCAGAGCTTTGTTAAAGCTACCATTACCAACTCACTTTTTGCAGATAATGTAGTCAACACACATACATCCTCAACCGGAATCGGCTCTATCAGCTCCGGCGGCGGTGCTTATGATGCGATCTGGTATAACAATACATTTGCCAACAATAGCCTGTCGAACGACCAAGGAACCGTACTTGCTCCTATCGCTTACCTTACGGAAGAGGGACGACCAGCTAATACCCCGTTTGAGAATGAATTCCGCAACAATATCGTTGCTAATTCTTCGCTAAATTCTAACGCAGAGACGAACTTGTCTGCTTTGCTCTTTAGAGCCTCACCTGACGTTCCGCCAGTGAACGTAAACCCGAATTTAATTGTCACTTCTGCAGATTCCAGTTTGTTTAAAAACACGGACATACAGGATTACAGATTGAACAATCAAGCTGTATCGGCGATCGACCAGGGCGACAATACGTATGTATTGACCAACTTCGATCTGGATGGAAAGTATCGTATCGATGGCGGCATCGTTGACCTGGGTGCATTTGAATATACGCCTGGCTCTAATGCTACATTGGATTCTGTTGCTAATCAGACCCCTGCAAGCTCCGATGTATCTGGCGGCAACGGCACCTCGATTGCAAATGCAATCAAATGGAAGCTGAATATGCCTGCGGCTGTGGACGAGATTGATCTGAATAGCCTAAAGTTACAAGATACTACAGCTACCGTCAATCTATACAAAAGCTCCGATTACGTAAGCAATGAAGTTACGGGTAACAATACCATCCCCATCAAAACTGACGGACAAGCAACTTACCTCTATGTCAAAGTTACAGCAGAGAACGGTACAACGGTTCAATATTATGAAATCGCCGTCTATCCGCCAATAACTGAAGTTACTCTGCTATCTGCTGTTGCGGATGGTTCCGATACAAGTACAACAACCAAAATTGATCTTACTTTTGATAAAGATGTGGTTGGCTTCAATACGAACAACATGGTGATTTTCAGTATGACAGGCTCGGCATCCGTGCAAGCGGTGAGTGGCTCCGGCAAAAACTGGTCTGTCTCTTTAGACTCCATTCAACTGAATCCTGATTCGACTTCTGGACAAATCTATTTCATTCTCAACTCGGTACCTTACTTGTATAACGTTAGTGTTGATTCATCGTTACAGACTCTTACAATTTACAAAGCCAAAGCACCGCACACTACTCCACAAGCGGTGATTGATTATGCGAACGAAAAGCTGACTGGACTTGAGCCAGGTAGCGCCTACTCCATCAATGGCTCCACCGTCATTGCCGATACGCACGGTAATATCGATATTCCTTCCTACTGGATGAATCAGACGGTAAACGTTATCCATGTGGCAAGTGGTGGTTCCGTAGATAGTCAACCGCAATCATTTATCATTCCGGCTCGTCCATTGCCACCGATGAACATTAGTGTGACCAATGCAACCTATGCAGAGGCATATGATGGTAAGTTGTCCGGCGTAAATAGCGCTATGGAATATACGATTAGCGATGTGATTCAGTGGAATAGCATTCACGGTAATGAGATTGATCATCTCGCTGTGAATACGTACTTCGTTCGCTACAAAGCGACAGCAACCTCATTCGCTTCCAAGGCTACAGGTAAAGTCGTCGGCGTCCAAGATCCGAATGTCGAGATCGTACCTGCACCGGTTGTTGCGGCAGACGATACGCTGAATACGATCATCGGTCTGGATACTACGATGGAGATTTCCGTCGATGGACAGGCGTATGTGTTGTACAACGGCTCTAACCTGCCATCCCTGACGGGTGAGCATGAAGTCAAAGTACGTTATGCAGCCACCTCGTCCAAGCCAGCTGGTCTCATTACGTTACTGCTATTTACAGCTGATCCGCTGCCGACATTAGTTGTAACGGCAAGTGATCCATCCGGTTCTGGCAATAATGGCAAAACCGTATTAACGATCAATTCGCCTGCACTTCCTGGCACAGGTAATCAATGGCTCTTCAAAAACTTCGGCACTGCCAATGCTATACTGCCGGAAATCGGCTCGAAAGTAAGTGGCTATAGCGAGTTGTCTTCCGATGGACTGGTAAGTTCGTCCAATGAAGATTCCATCGTGGTTGTTGAAGCAGATATGAACGGCAATGTATTGCGTTATGCACTGGTTAAGGCTGTCGTTGTAAATGAAAGCTCTGGCGGTGGCGGTGGCGGAAGCAACGGTGGAAGTTCTTCCGGTGGCGGCGGAAGCAGTCCTTCGACAACGCCAACCGTACCAACATCTGGCGCAACGAAAACGGATGTGATCGTGCTCGTCAACGGTAAACAAGAAAATGCAGGCGAAGCCATCACAACAACCGAGAACAATATCAAGACCACCAAAATTAATGTGGATTCAGACAAACTGAAAGCAAAGCTGGATGCAGAAGGTCCTAATGCGATTGTTACCATTCCCGTTCCTTCCGGTTCGGATGTAAATCAGGCGCAATTTACCGGACAAGCTTTGAAAAATATGCAGGATAAATCGGCTACGATTGTTCTTCAAACCGATACGGCATCATATAAGCTGCCATCCAAAGAAATACAGCTCGGTCAGGCAGGTGCTACACCTGACAATACGCAAATTTTACTGCAAATCATCAAGTCTGTTGAATCGACTACAGCGAAGATGACTGAAGCAAGCAAGTCGAAAGATGCGACACTGCTCACAGTTCCGTATGACTTCAAAGTAACAGTAACAACAGATGGTAAAGCAATAGATGTAACTTCATTCAATTCTTATGTAGAGCGCACGATTCAATTACCGGATGATGTTGATCCATCGAAAATCACCACAGGCGTAGTACTGCGTGATGATAACACGATCGATCATATTCCGACCAGAGTTATCAAGCAGGATAATAAATATTATGCTGTCCTGAACAGTCTGACAAACAGCAATTATTCGGTTGTTTGGCATCCGATGACGTTCGCTGATGTGAACAGTCACTGGGCGAAGGATGCAGTTAACGATATGGGATCCCGTATGATCGTGAACGGTGTAACAGATACCACCTTTAATCCGAATAACAACATCACGCGTGCGGAATTTGCAGCCATTATCGTTCGTGCTTTGGGACTGCCGGCAGGTAAAGGCAACACTTCCTTTAGTGATGTGAGGTCCGATGCGTGGTACGCAGGTGCTGTAGAGACTGCCGTTTCGTACAAGCTGATTAATGGCTTTGAAGACGGTACATTCCGTCCACAGAATACGATTACTCGTGAACAAGCAATGACGATCGTAGCGAAAGCGATGAGTCTAACTGGTCTGGCTGAACGTACACCTGTATCTGACGCTACAGCAACACTGGCTGACTTTGCTGACTACAGCCAAATCAGCGGCTGGGCAAAAGACAATCTGGCGCTGACCGTTCGTGCCAAGCTGATTAATGGGCGTAATGCCAATATTGATTCAAAAGCAAACATGACCCGCGCAGAAGTTGCTGTACTCGTTGAACGTCTGCTCAAGCAATCCGATCTGATCTAAACGAATAATCATATGAAAAGCACCCTTATCTAGCATTAGATAGGGTGCTTTTTTCATACTTCGTTGGGACCCTGTTCAAGCATAAGCTTTCTTCTATATCTCTGCCTCACTCTGTCAAAGCTGTAACAGGTGTAAGTGTTCTGACTTGAATCGGTTGCAGATTATCCTCGATCTGAGTCCGGTACTGCTCAAACCACTCTGGCAACATCAGTTTCTGTCCAAGTGCTTCGGCGGGTTCGTCTTTGGCAAAGCCTGGAGGATCAGTCGCAATTTCGAACAAAATGCCACCAGCCTCTCTGAAGTAGATCGCGTTAAAATACTGACGATCCCGTACCGGGGTCGGCTGGTATCCATACTCGCGCACGGCTTCACTCCACTGCGCATGCTGTGCATCATCGACTGCGCGCCATGCAATATGGTGCACCGTTCCTGCGCCGCCCATACCCAGCGGTACGCGGGTAACGGGCACATCCACAATGTTGCCGATATCACCGATCGAACGGAAGCGGGCA
The DNA here is from genome assembly GCF_003719335.1 of Paenibacillus amylolyticus. Lineage (GTDB taxonomy): Bacteria > Bacillota > Bacilli > Paenibacillales > Paenibacillaceae > Paenibacillus > Paenibacillus amylolyticus_D. The sequence goes on along the minus strand of NZ_RIAS01000014.1, from coordinate 93,678 downwards.
TATTCTTCATTTTCGCCCACTTTCACAAATCCGAGAATACGCTCAAGTGCATCCATCGTACGTTGTGGATTCACACTGAACAGTACTGCCCCACCAAAACCTTTAATTGCATGTTCAGTCGGGATTCCTTCTTGCACCCATGTATTCGCAACGCCCTCTTCCCGCTCAACAAGCTCTAAACTCAAGCCTTCGCTATCTTCGAATTGCAGCAATTCTTCATCAAAGCGTTGGGTTCTGGTCACATCGATATTAAACCCTGCCAGACGATTCTGCCAGAAGTCCATGGAGCCCGGTGGAATGACATATGAAGTAATGCCGACTTGACCGCCGCCAATCTGACCCCGTGGTGAACCTGCCGCCGGGAAGAAGGTAATGATGGTTCCTGGGCTGCCGTGCTCATCTCCAAAGTACAGATGGTATACATCCGGTGCGTCGAAGTTCACTGTTTTTTTCACCAGACGAAGTCCCAGAACTCCTGCGTAAAAGTCAACGTTAGCCTGTGGATCTCCAGCAAAAGCAGTAATGTGATGAATGCCTGTTGTTTGAATGCTCATGATTATTTCCTCCTTGGATTATCTGCTTATTTATAGTGGAATTATATTATCTTTAAATTAAGATATATGATCTGTATCACTAGTACCGGATTGAAACTAAAGTCCGCTCTAGTGATACAGTTTGTCGTGTTATCTCTCGATTCAGGGAACGGTTGATGCCCCTTCTGCATCTGCAACATAACCTATGGATTCTGTCTGGAAGCCTGCTCTTGTTTCAATTTATCTGGAGTCACGTCATCGCCGTTTGGATCGTAGATGGTGGCATTCAGTAAAATGTCGTTGACCGAACCACGGAAAGTCTGCAAATATTCCTGGCGAAGGCGAATCTGTTCAGCCTGCTCCATCTCCGTCAATCCACCTGCTTTGGCTTTTCTCGCGAGTTCATTAATTCGCGTCAATGTTGGAATCATCATCTAGATCTCTCCTCCTATCAATCAATTGAAGATATTTATTTGAGTATATTCTTCAGTTAGTGTTGCTGTCACTTTCATTCAAATTAAATATCTTAATATAAAGATAATTGATTTTATTTCGCTTGTCAACACTTTGTTAATCATGAAAAAAAACCTGGGTTAATTCGCCTTCCAAAGTATCGCTCCTATAAAATTAAAATCAATAAAAGGTTAGCCCTACGGATAGGATCTCCTGTAGAACTAACCTTTTATTCGAAGTTATGCTTAGAATATATTAGATAAACTTAAGTTGAATTTGAATCTCAGGTATCCCGTGACAGCGGAATCCGGATTTGGCAAGCTATTAGGCAAGCTTTTGTCCGCAGTTCGGACAGAAGTTGGCTCCTTCATTTTTGGCACCACAGTTCGGACAGAAGTTTGGCTTTTTGCCATCACCACCAGAAGACGGAGATTCACCACCCGCATTACTATTCTGCTGTTGACTTTGATTCTGGTTGCTTTGGTTCTGTCCTTGGTTATTTGAATTTTGATGATTGGAGTTCTGGTTGTTCTGGTTCATGTTCTTGAGCATTTCATTCGCCATGTTCATACCCATCATCATACCTGCCATATCCGAGGCTGCACCGCCGCCCTGCACTTTACCGGAAGCAATGCCATCTGTCATACTCACCTGCTGGTACTTTTGCAGATTGCCGATCATCTCGTGGGAGGCCGTTTTGGTGATCATATCCTGAATCTCCTGCGGATAGTTGAAGCTCATCACCTGGAAACCGGTAATGCCGATTCCGATATCCATCAACTGCATATCCAGATCCTCTTGAATACCGCGTGCAATATCCGATGCATTTGCTTGTAGATTGAACATGTCCTTGCCCTCACGGCTGATCCACTTCATCAACAACTGATCCAGTACAGACGTAATGCGGATTTTGACATCCTCCACCAGATAGCTCTGTTTGATGCCTGCAATTTTATCGATCAGGGTGACATAGTCACTTACTTTAAAGTTAAACGTTCCGTTCGCCCGAATCGGCATGCCGCCTGGGAGCTGCGGTGTTGGAATCAAGACCGGACTTTGCGTGCCCCAGCGTACGGTGAACTCTTTTGTATTCACAAACAATACCTCAACCCGCATACCGCTGTTGAATCCGAATTTGAATCCTTTTAATGTAGACAGAAACGGAATGATCTCTGAATCGATATTAAACGAACCTTCGTCCTCAAAAATCCCTTCCACTTTGCCGTTATTCAGGAAAATCGCGTCCTGACCCGAACGTATAATCAGCTTACTGCCTTTCTTGATCTCACGATTATTCCACTTCCAGAAGATCATATCATCTCTGAATTCTTCCCATTCCACTACGTTGGAGAACTGATTCCTGAAAAATCCCATGTTTTATCCCGTCCCTTCTATAGTAAAACTATCAGGCTTCATGTGCATCATGCAATCTAATCAACAAATGTTGATGATGTGTCCGGCGATTATAGTTAAAATGATCGGCTGCTGCCGCTATGTGAGTGTCCGCCCGCTGTCGTACCGCCACCACCGCCGCCTCCGCCGTTATTATTATTCTTCTCAATTTTGGTCTTCGTGACCGTTGTGCGAATATATCGATCCTGACGATCAATCACATGAGAGTTATCCGAATCCTCATAAGTCGCGCGGTTCACCGTCACACGTCCGCCCGAACGATAGGTCATGAGGCCAACAACAATACCACCAATCGCTACAGATACAGCAAGCTGAAACCATGTTTTGAATAAAATATTATCCGGGTTCACTCCGGGCTTGAGATCCAGATATTCGTAAGACAGGTTCAAGAACTTCTCAAAAGCGATCCGATAATTTCCGTCTGACAAATCCGAGTAAATTTTGTCCGTAATTTTGACTGCCCTGCTGTTATCAACGTATTCTTCGCCCTTATAAAAACCCGCTGCGTACACTTTACGATGATACATATCCATTGTCAGTATGACGGCATTCCCATGAGGTTTATCATATCCCGGGGCCCGGTTATCATAGAACTCCTCGGTAAGCAGCTCGTCACTTTTCTGCTCTTCATTGTTGGTGGTGTAAATAATCAAGTCCGTCTGCCGCTCCGCTGAATACTGATTCGCTAATGCATTTAATTCATTCCGATCCTGTTCACTTAACAGATTGGCCTCATCGTAGATGAGGTTTTTGTTCTCCACTGCGGATGCCGATGGTATAGGCAAGATCGGAGCAAGCATGGTCGCTAGAAGTACGATTAGCGAAGCTATCACCACTACAGGTCTTTTTTTGCTCACAGGAATCCGCCTCCCATCATCCACGACACCAGCTTCAGCGACAACAGTGAAACGGCAGAGACACCCGTGAACCATCCGGCCACTTTGGCTTTGCTGATCGGCGGTTTGCCGACCACTTTCCCCGTCTGTCCATTCATGGCAAAGGTGTACTGTTTGTGGTTGTAATCATAGTTGACCATCCATACAGGTAACAGCACATAGTCTGCATTTTTGAGCGAAGTATCGATGTCTTTATTGGTATAGCTCACGCTCGTATATCCCGAAACAGTAGAAGAAATGTACGAATCAATGTAGGATCTCGTTTTATCCTTAGCTCGTGGGAAAAGCTCGTCTTCGGTATAACTGTATTTTTCCGCAATATATCCCGCCAGATACGGGGTTTTGAACAATTTCAATTCATTGTAGGGAAAAGGCTCCAGCTTATCCATCAGCTCGTCATTCATTTTCTCTGATGCATCGATAGGTAGATTCACGTAGTTCAACCGAATTTTACGATAAATATCAAAATGCTGCGTCTCCGTATAATGGTAGTCACCCTGCGTATAGGATCGTACCTTAGTGCCCTGGGCTTGGACCTCAATTCGGTTATGTAAATCATATAGCCAGAATGGTACGTACATGCCGGTAATGCTCTGGATGCGATCAGCAGTCATGAAGCCCCCGGGCGTGAGCAGACCGTTTCTGCACCATTTTTTGAACGCCTGTTTCGCTTGATCTTTATTGATGGAAAACGGAATCACCATCGCCGGAGCCAAATTGCCCGTCAGCCGATCACTCAGCACCACCGCTGCACCGCAGAAACTGCATGTCGTTGCACTTGTCTCCGGTTCGGTCACGATATCTGCTCCGCAACTGTTGCAGTGATACTCCTTTACTTCCCCCTCTGTAAATACCTGTATCTTCAAGGGATCAGGTAACTGCTCAATGTTGTCCTGACGCCCGCAGCTCGGACAGGATAATGCACCGGACACACTATCAAAAATCATGCCACTGCCGCAGTTCGGACATTTATACTCTAATACCGGCATCTGTTCACCTCCGTGTCTAAATCGGATGTCTTACTTCCCTAGCTTCTCCTGAATCGCTGCCAGCTCCTCGTCCGCACTTGGAGCCTTGTTCTCCCTCTCCCTATTACCCGCATCCGCGTTCATATCCCGCTCTAACTGCGCAATCAGTTCATCCAGATCATCTTCCTGTGCGCCTGCGCGAAGCTCTGCAAGTGCCTCAGCTTCGTTAAGCGCCTGATTCGCTTGATCTTCCATCGCTTTAAATGCGGATTCGGCACGACTTGCAGACGCATTACGTTCATTGGTTTGCTGCTGCGCCTTAGCATCAGCCATGCGCCCTTTCAGCTCTGCATGCCTTGCCTCCAACTGCCCCAGATCTGCAACAAGTTTGTCGTTCATAAGTTTCATCATCTGCGCTTTGGCGGAAGCCCGGTCATATGCCGCTTGCAATTCATTGCGTTTGCCCGTCAGCTTCACTTTTTTCTCCAAAAAACCGCGTGCTTTGTCTACATCACCTGACTCCGCCGATTTCTCCGCATAACGCTGCAGCTTGTTCACTTCCGCCTGGCACTCATCCAGTGCCCGCTTCGCCCGATTCTCATCCGACAGTACCGCGGCTGTTTCTGCTTTCACCTGTCCCAAGTCACTGCTCAGGCTGCGCATGTACTCGTTCACCGTTTTCTCCGAATCGTCCGCCCGGTTCAGCATATGGTTCACATTCGCCTTCATCACGTCTCTAAACCTCGATAAGATTCCCACCATTCGTTCCTCCTTCGGGTATGTTCATATGAATATAATACATGAATAACACCGCATACGTTTCATTAAAATGATCCTAAGCTCTGGCTACATCTCCTCAGGCAGGCTCTCCACCGCTGTAAAAAAGACATCCAGCAGCTCCACGCCATACGCAGTCCGCACGTATTCCGTAATCACTGCCACATCCTCTTTTCGCTGATACTCCAGGCACGGACGGCCTTCGCTCCATAGTACTCTGCAAGGGAACCGCTCCACCACACACTGGATAATGTGGTCTGGATCGGCGGCTTTATGTATATGTGGCATATGTCTCGACTCCTTTATATAAATTAGCTTTGATGATCGCAAACGCGCTCTACCTCAGCACTCAGATAAATCCCTTCCCTAACGCTTTAATTTTGAAATACATTTTGTTTGGATTCAGTGCAGTTCGTCACATCGTTCGCCACATCGCTCCAAGGATGTCTTTCCTGTGCAAGTTAGCTATAATAAAGGGATCAATGATTTTATAAAAGGCAGGAAAATTATGCGTACACGAGTTCATTTCATCGCTCCTTATGAATCGATGATTCCTATTATAGAAGAATGCATACCACGCTACCCTGAGCTATCTATTCAGACGGATGTGGGTGATTTGGCAAAAGGGGTAGAGCTGGCCATTCAAGCCGAAAAAAACGGTGCAGACATTATTATTAGCCGCGGCGGAACCGCGCAACTCATTAAACAAGCGGTAACCGTTCCTGTCATCGATGTGCAGCTATCCGGCTATGATATGATTCGCTCCCTCACACTGGCAAGCCAGTTTAACGGACATACGGCTATCGTTGGATTCTCCAACATTACATCTGGCGCACAGTCCATTATCGACCTGATGGATCTGCCGCTCAAAGTTTACACCATACATAGCTCCGAAGAAGTCGCCAGGCTGCTACTGGAGTTGAAGGCCTCTGGGTACCAACAGATTGTCGGTGACGTCATTACCGTGAATACCGCAAAGGCCTACGGTCTGGACGGTTTATTGATTCAATCGGGCACCGAATCTATTCTCAGAGCCATGGAGGATGCACAGCTAGTCTACCGGTATTTAAGCAAAAATCAGACGGTCTCCATCATACTCAATGATCTCGTGACCCAAGAGCATCCGAATCTGCTGATTTTGGGCGAACAGGACGAAGTTGTGTTTGAAAACTGGACTGATTTTGATCATAATCCACTCACCGATAATCACCTATATCTGATGAACACAAGCCTGGAGTTCCACCAATCCAATATTCAGAACGTGTTTATGGTAGACGATTATCAATTGACAGTGCAGGCTTATGAAACCAAGCTGGATAACAAGAGCTACAAGGTGTACCAGCTGGAAAAAGGAGAACCTTACGCTTTTGCACAATTCGGCATCACCACGTTCACCGATTCCTCGATGGAGCCCATCGTTGCCGAATCACCTGCCATGCAGGCCGTATTAAAGAATATCCGCGCACTCTATGCGCATAATGAAGCGATATACTTATTGGGCGAAGCCGACTCTGGTAAATCTTTTCTGGTCAAACATATGCATCAGATGCACGCTGGCGGTGGACTTTTGTTGCAAATTGATCTCTCCCAGGTTCCTTCAGGCCATTTGCACAAAATTCCGCTAACCAAGGTGAAAACGGTCGAGCTGAATCAGATCGAAGCACGCCTGAACGATCCTGAGCTGCTTACCTTCATCGAGACCTGTCTCCAAAGCAACATCGGCCTGTTTATTCTAAGCGAGCATGTGCCTGATCCGAATTGGACACTCAAGCTGAAGCTGAACACACTGATGATGCCAAGCCTTGCTGACCGTGCTGAGGATCTTGAACCGTTGATGCAGCACTTCCTGACCGGGTATTATCACAAATACGGTACGACGGCTGTACGAATCAAGGAAGATGCACTACAGTTAATTCGGGATCAGGCCGCACAGATGAATGTCAATCAACTGAAACATCTGATCAAACAAGCTGCGCTGAATGCACCGGATTATGTCATTACGAATGAAACCTTAATCCGTCTAATTCACCAACAGTCTGCGGCAAATGCAAGCGCAATGAAGCTTGGCGGCACATTGAAGGAAATTGAACAGGAAGTCATCCAACGGGTGTTGCAGGAAGAAAATAATAATCAATCCAAAGCCGCCGAGCGTCTGGGGATTAACCGAGCCACATTATGGCGTAAACTTAAAGATTAACTTTAAGTTTACGTCTTTTTTTGTAGGCTTTTGTTCAAGATCAGCATTCCTTATGCTAGTTCAATGGATAATGGACTGCACATGATATTGTGTTGCATTTTTAAACAGTTATACACTTACTTTAAATTTACAATAATTTATTGTTGCTAATTTAAACAACATGAGCTAACATAGTCTCTGCAAGCGCTTAAGAAAACGATTACTTCATAAGGAGCTACGACTATGAACATTAAAGCTACGCTCGATCGCATCCCTGGCGGTATGATGGTTGTTCCCCTGTTGCTAGGTGCAACGATCAATACATTTTTCCCGAATGCCCTGCGCATCGGCGGATTTACAGAAGCGCTCTTTGTTAACAGTGCGAGCACACTCATTGCATTGTTCCTATTAATTGCCGGTACACAGATTACATTCAAAACAGCTGGCTCTTCTGTCGGTAAAGGGCTGACCTTGCTTACCTTCAAATGGGCGATCGGCGCGGGCCTTGGATTTATCGCTATTTTATTCGCCGACTCAAACGGCTTATTTCTAGGACTAGCCCCACTGGCTATTATCGCAGCGATGACCAATTCCAACGGTGGCCTCTACATTGCACTTGCAGGCCAATACGGTAAAGAAGATGACAAAGCAGCCTACCCGTTCCTCGCCCTTAGTGACGGACCCTTTTTAACCATGGTAGCGCTCTCGATCTTTGGTGCGATGGGTTTTGCAAACGGTATGTTCTCCCCGATGTCCTTTGTTGCGGTATTGCTTCCACTAATTGTTGGTGTCATCATTGGTAATCTGGATCGCAATATGGCTGAATGGTTGCACAAAGGCAGTGATAAGCTTGTCCCGTTCTTTGCTTTTGCCCTCGGTATGGGAATCAACTTCTCCTCCATTATCCAAGGCGGACTTGGCGGAATTCTGCTCGGCGTGCTGACCGTACTTCTGACAGGTGGGATTGGATACCTGCTCTTCAAAGCGATCGGCTGGAATCCCATTGTCGGCGCATCCGAAGGCTCTACAGCAGGTAATGCGGTAGGTACACCGGCTGCCATCGTAGCTGCCAACGCTTCATTCGGCCCTATCGCGGAGATTGCTACGGTGCAGATTGCGGCAAGTGTTGTGACCACCGCTATTTTGTTGCCGATCTTTATCGGTTTCCTCTCCAAACGGCTGGAGAAATCAGGCGGGGTCGCCAAATATAATGAACGACCGACCACATAAATAATGGGCATTAATATGAGTAATTTCATTTTTGATTTTTTTACCATACAAGTTGAACTATTTATTTACACATTAACGGTAAGGACAGAAAAAACCTGGAGAAGCGAAGCTAAAAGCTTTCTGAAAGAAAGCTACATCGGAAGCATAAGCTTCGGCCTTTATCACCGGATTTTCCCCTTTTGAAAAAGGAATCAAAAAAATCTGGGGATAACAGCGATTGGAAGGCTATTCTGTCATCGAAGTGATTCTTGTAAACATCTTTTATTCAATTTACATGGGTTAATGTAACAAACGAAATTTAAAGGAGGGATGACTGCATGAAACTGGCCATTATTGCAGATGATTTGACCGGTGCCAATGACAGCGGGGTGCAGCTAGCCCGGCATGGCCTGAAGACAAGTGTTCTATTTAATATGGATGAGGCTTCTCTGGCCTCTTATGATACCGTTGTTTTTGATACAGACAGCCGTTCCGTTGCGGCAGAAGAAGCTTATGATCGTGTGTATCGTGCAGCCAAGCTGCTGATGGATAACGGATTTGATACGCTTTTCAAAAAAATGGACTCCACCATGCGCGGCAATATCGGCATCGAGATTGATGCAGTATATGACGTTGTACAGCCAGACTTTATGATGATTGCTCCGGGTTATCCGAAAAATAACCGCACCATTCGCGAGGGTATTCATTACCTGAACGGTGTACCGCTTGCGGAGACGGAGATTGCCCTTGATCCCAAGACACCTGTGACGATCTCTTACCTGCCCGATCTGCTCAAGGAACAGACGAAATACCACGTGGGTGAGATTACCGTAGGTGATCTGGAAGCGGGACAACAACAAGTACACGCCAAATTGGAGCAGTTTAAACAAAACAACATTCCGTATGTACTAGTGGATTCCACGGAGGAAGCACATTTGGAGCAGGTTTTGCAGATGACACAGGACATGCCGTATACATTTGCTTGGGCGGGTTCAGCAGGGATTGCTAACTATCTCCCGGCTCACTATGAGTTGGAATCCAAATCTGCCGCACTCACGATCCCGGAGAATACGGGCCCCATCTTGACCGTCGTAGGCAGTGTGAATAAAAACTCTCGTGAGCAGTTGTATCGTTTGCTCCGTCAGTCCCGGATCGCGTCCGTATCGTTTCATTCGTTCAAAGCCGTATCGGCAGAAGCAGATCGTACTGCGGAGATGGAGCGTGTCTACAATGAGGTTAGAACTAAAGCGTTGGAGGGACAGGACGTTGTGCTCTACTCCACCGCTGAATCCATCGATATCGAACTGGCAAGAGCAACGGGTGAGAATCGGGGGTTGAATCACACACAAGTCAGCAACGAAATCGTACGTGCGATAGGCGAAATCTGTGCCAGACTGCTCGAAGAGGGCCTTTTCAAAGGGGTGTCCATGACAGGCGGCGATACAGCCAAACAGATCTGTCTAAAATGGAATATCAGCGGATTCGAACTGCTGGATGAGCTTGAAATCGGCGTGCCGATCTCCAGATTTATGGGTATTGAAGATTTATATGTAATTACCAAAGCAGGCGGATTCGGCAAACCGGATGTCTTTATCCGAGCAATTCAAAAATTAAAAGGGGGCATTCTCGTATGAAACCCACAGTAGGAATTACGATGGGCGATGCCGCAGGCATTGGACCCGAGATTATTATGAAAGCACTGGGACACCAAGAGGTGTATGATCAGTGCAACCCGCTTGTGATCGGTGATGCAAAGATTTTGGAGCGTGTACTGCCCGTGATCGGTTCCAACTTGAAAGTAAATGCTATTCAGGAGCCAATCGAAGCAAAATATGAATCTGGTACTGTCGACGTCATCGACCTTAACCTTGTTCCTGCTGATCTGGAGTACGGCAAAGTATCTGCTGTCGCGGGAGATGCGGCATTTCAGTTTCTTGCGAAAGCTATTGATTTGGCGAAAAAGAAACAGATTCACTCGATCTGCACGGCACCGCTTAACAAAGAAGCACTGCATCTGGGAGGCCATCTGTATCCAGGCCATACGGAGATTTTGGCAGACTTGACGGACACCGAGGACTTCTCCATGATGCTCACTACGCCTAACTTGCGCGTCATTCACCTGACCACTCATATGGGCCTGATTGATGCCATCGCAAGCATTAACCCGGAAAGAACCTATACGGTCGTGAAGCTGGCTCATGATACGTTGAAAAAAGCAGGCTTTGACAATCCACGCGTCGCGGTATGCGGGATTAATCCTCATGCCGGAGAGAACGGCCTGTTCGGCAACGGGGAAGAAGAAGAGAAGCTGCAGCCCGGCATTGAGCGTGCGCAGCAGGAAGGCATTAACGTCGTTGGTCCACTTCCAGCGGACACGCTCTTCTTCCGCGCAGGCCGCGGTGACTTCGACATCGTTGTAGCTTGCTATCACGACCAAGGTCATGCCCCAATCAAAGTGATGGGCATTGAGGAAGGCGTGAACATCACGGTTGGCCTGAAAGGCGGCATCATCCGCACATCGGTTGACCACGGCACAGCCTTTGACATCGCCGGCAAAAACATCGCAGACGACAAAAGCATGCTAGCCGCCATTCGTTCCGCCATTGAACTTGCACCGAAAGATTTGGTGTAAGGAGAGTACTATTTTCACGTATACCTATACAGTCATAGTAAAGTTAGAAAAAAGCAAACCCGTTTATTAGCGGGTTTGCTTTTTCTGAATATAATCTATGTAAAACTCAAACGACTATAAAAACGTACGAATTTTGTTCAGACATTCTCTGACAACTTCATCGGAGGCCTTACCAACGGTATCGATTTGACGAGCTTTCAAGTCCAGATTCTTAATTTGATCTGTTAAAATGACCCCATCAAAGTATGACCCTTCTGGCAGCAATACTTCAAACCCCCAGCCTCTTACCGTATGCGTTATAGGACAAACCGAGACAAATCCTGTTGCTTCATTAAATGCTGCTGGCGACAGCACAATAGCGGGCCTTCTACCTGCCTGTTCGTGCCCGGTTTGTGGATTGAAATTGATCCAGACTAAATCTCCCCGTTCAGCACTCATTTAGATTAATTCTTTCCCTTCTCTGCCAAAATCAATTTCATCATGGCGATTTTCTGGTTTGCACTGTGCCAGTAATTCTTCCAAGGTCGGCTTTTTCTTCTGAGGTACCACGATAAGTGTGTTATCATCACTTACAATTAAATCAACTTCCGTTCCTTGGTAAACCTCGATTTTTTCGGCAATATGGCTTGGAATTCGAATCCCTAAACTATTTCCCCATTTCTGCACAGTAGTCGACATAGAAAACCCTCCTTGATTCTGAGATTTTGGATTCATTATATCACGCCCCCACCCTTCCGTATACACATAGTATATACATTTGAAGCGGCAATGATACAGATTAAACATCATATAGATAAATCAGGGCAAACCTACTTCATATGCAGGTTTGCCGTTTTATTTTTATATCATTACGCTTCTAACTAAAAATACAGTCGCGATTCCGTTGTTGCCCATTATTAACCAACATGGGCAACGGCTCGAATCTCCACCCATTGTTCCGGGAATGCCAGATAATTCACCCCAATCATACTCCCCGCCGGTCGATGCTCACCAATATATTGTTTAAACATTTCAATAGCAGTCTCCCCGTGCTCCTTCGCCTGGGTCAAGTAAATTTCAACATATGCGAGATTAGACTTTGTTACACCAAACTGTGCTAATACGGTGTCCAAGTTCTCCAATGTCTGTAACACTTGTGCCTGAATATCACCCTCTCCAACAAAGCTGCCTTCTGCGTTGTGAGAAAATTGTCCAGAGATGTACAGCGTATCGTTGACGCAGTAGCCTTGAGAGATGCCATGATCCCAGAGGTTATGATTGTACGTTTGAATTGTTGTCATATGCCTAGCCCCTTTACTTTAATTTAAGGCTAGTATAGACTGGGCAAAAAGATTAGGATAGTACGCACAATAATGATAGGTACTATCTGAAAGGATAGTGTAAACATGGGCATATCCGACTTTGACAGCGAAAATATGGCTATTCAAGATACACCTTTTGGCTACACTATGTCAGTCATCGGTGGAAAGTGGAAGATGATTATTTTATATCTGCTCGCTGCCAAGCAACCGGTTCGTTTCAATGAAATGCAGCGGCAGATTGGAGCAATTACGTACAAAGTTTTAAGCGCACAGCTCAAGGAGCTTGAGGCTGATGGATTAGTTAAGCGCAAGGAGTATCCGCAGATCCCGCCCAAAGTAGAATATTCACTGACATCGAAAGCACAGACACTCTTACCTGTGCTGGAACAGCTGTGCGAGTGGGGCGAAAAGAATCGTTAAAGTGAGTACGTGGATTCCATATCAGTTGATGTCCCATGTTCGGGATGGAGTTGTTCTATGCTAAACTGAGTATATTCAGTGAGATGGGTGGCAGTCGCTGCACCATTTTATGATCACAAGACACGTTTTAAATCATACGAAAGAAGAGATTGTTAATGGGAAGAAAGCAAACATTTACGGAGACAGAGTTGCTGGATATGACCAAAAAATTGGTGCTTGAGCATGGGTACGACGGTTTCCACCTCAAGCTGCTTTCGCAGCATCTCTCTGGAGCTCGAAGTACCATCTATCAATATTATGCCAATAAAGAGGAAATTGTGGCTGCTTGTATGAAACGAGTCATCGCTAATGTATTGGAACATGCATCAGCTGTTGATGAGTCCGACCCATTAAAAGCACTTGAAGAACTGCTTCTCATTTACGTTGAAGAGGCTGCACTTCATCAGCTTCTAGGGGATGCGAGTAAAATTAATACCTCCAATTCTACTGCGGCAGCGAGAGATCTTGAATTTATTGAAGATGCACATCAGACGCTCAAAAATCAATTATCACGTTTGTTTGAACGCGCTCAGCAGGATAAATCTCTCCGCCAAGATATCCCTCTACCTGTACTTATTGGTGTCTTTTTCAACTTGTTTAATACACCTAACATGATGAACTTGCCTACGGCTGATTGGGGCAGACTACTTTTTCAAACGTGGATTGGAGGAGCCAAGAGCTAAGTTTTCTTCTTGGGTCTAATTTGACACATGTGTCATTTATATTGTTTAATAAGTGAGAACGAGTGTCGCGACACTTCAAATTTGACACAAGTGTCATAAAAAAAGGGGTGAGAGTGTGTTTTTAGCTATAAAAGAATTACTGCATAGCAAATTGAAATTCTTAATGATTATCATTATTTTTGTATTGATCGCTTGGCTGGTATTTATTTTATCTGGTCTAGGCAACGGACTTTCCACGCTGGCTGCATCTACCTTTAAAAATATGAAAGCAGACTATGTCATTTTTGAAGAGGGTTCCCAGTCTTCCATGAGCAAGTCTTTATTGTCTGGTCAACGGGTGCCTGAGGGCGAAAAGCTGCCTAATGTTGAAGCTGCCGCACCCATGGGCAGCACGATGGCGACAGCAATGAAGGGGGAAAGTTCAAAGAATGAAGATAAGGTCGATATTGCTATCATAGGTATTCTTCCAGGAAGCTTTCTAGAACCGAAGGTAGTCGAAGGTCAACCTTTATCACCAAATAACCCTACTGGTGTCGTGGTGAATACTTCCCTTAGAGATGAGGGCTTTAAACTCGGGGACACGTTTCAGTTAGATGGTACAACCGAATCCCTAACTATTATCGGATTTGTGGAGAATGAGACGTATAACCACGTTGCATCCGTATTTACTCCGATCGGTCAATGGCGGAAGATTGCCTTTGCTACTCCAGGTTCCGATAAAGGCTTGGCTGAACCTGTTAATGCCATCATGTTACAAGGCGAAAATATAGATGCAGATGAAATCAATAACAAGTTGTCTGGTACGGATACCGTTACTCGGGACGAAGCTGTACAAGGCATGCCGGGATACAAAGAAGAAAACGGTACGATTCTAATGATGCTTGCGTTTTTGCTCGCTATATCTGCCTTTGTACTGGGTGTATTCTTTTATGTTATCACGATGCAAAAAACAAACCAGTTCGGCATTATGAAGGCTATAGGTGCCAGCAACAAATTTCTCAGTAAAACGATCGTATCGCAAGTATTTGTGCTGTCGGTAACAAGTATTCTGGTCGGTATCTTACTGACTTACGGAACTGCTGCGATTATGCCTAAAGGTATGCCATTCAAGCTGGAGACTAGTCTTGTCGTGACCTATTCCATCATCCTGCTCGTGATTGCGATGTTAAGCTCGTTGGTATCTGTTCGCAAAATTACTAAGATTGATCCGCTCAAAGCGCTCGGGAGGGTTGAATAATGACGAAAGGTCTGCAGATGAAAGAAGTCACGATGATTTACGGTGAAGGAAGTAATCAGATGAAGGCTCTTGATCATGTGTCCTTATCCGTAGAGCCAGGAGAATTTGCTGCTGTCGTTGGACCATCCGGTTCGGGTAAAAGTACGTTCTTGTCCATTGCCGGGGCTATGCTCAAAGCTACCGAGGGAGAAGTTAGACTGAATGGAAATGTGATCTCTACACTTACAGAGAAAAAATTATCTACGATCCGGTTGAGAGAAATCGGCTTTATTATGCAATCATCCAATCTGGTTCCTTATCTCCATGTACTCGACCAACTTCTCGTTGTCAAAAGAATGTCTGGAACGATCCGGAGGGAAGATCAGCAATTCGCCACGAAGCTGCTGGAAGAGCTTGGGCTCGGACAAAAGCTGCGAAAATTCCCAGAGGAATTGTCAGGCGGCGAGAAACAGCGGACAGCCATTGCTCGTGCTCTAATGAATGATCCTAACCTGATCCTGGCAGACGAGCCCACCGCAAGTTTGGATACCAAGCGAGCCCACGAAGTAGTCAGTCTCATGGCACAAGAGGTCAAATCACGCCAAAAAGCGGCTATTATGGTCACGCATGATGAGCGTATGCTTGCCTATTGCGATAAGGTATACCGAATGAATGACGGAGTTTTAACGCTCGCTGCAACGTCTTAGAATAAACTTTTTATGTATTGAAATGAATTAACTCCCCTATATGGTGAAGAGTCAACTCCCTAACTTGGCAGTTGACTCTTCCTATTTTGTGCCAAGTTTCCGATTATCTCGCTCATACCTCACACTTCAGACACTCGATCTAACTCTCACTCATACCTGCTTAGGCTGATGCGGTTTGCTTAATGCTCCTTACTACTTTTTAAGTCACCTTATCCTCTATCCCTCCCCTACAAGTACCATCTCACGCTCATCCTGTGCTGGTCTGCTGCGTCGATAGGCGCTAGGCGACATTCCATTCTGCTTATTAAAAATGCGATTGAACTGCGAAAAGCTGGTGAAGCCACATTGGGCAGCAATATCCGTAATTTTCTCACTCGAATGGAGCAGCATTTGTTGGGCATTTCGAATCCGAGTCATCTGCACATATTCCGTAAACGTGAAGCCTGTGACTTTGTTGAACTGGCGCGATAAATGATGTGCACTGACATAAAATCGTCTGGACACGTCATCCAGTGACATCTCCTGCTGATAGTGGCTGTGAATATAGGATGCAATAGCGTACATTCGCTGGGTCATGGATGATCCTTTTTCCTCACGTACATAACTATTCTCCGCCGCATAACGATGAAGACCACATAGAAACTCAACAAACTTATGATGAATAGCAACCGATTGAATAGGAGATAACTGCTGTGATATTGCAAAAATGTCGTTAAGGGGCGCAAGAACTTCCTTACGCCGTTCTTCCGAGAAGCGGAGAATGGGAACCTGCGCATTAAATATCGTAAACAGCTCGCTGTAACCGTTCTCAAGTCCAGGTACACTTCGAGGAATAGCAAAATTAATCATTAACCGTTTAGTCGGCAAGCCCCTCGGATATTGGGTTTTATGAAGCAGAGCAGGCCGAAGCAACACAATATCATAGGGGTGCATCTCGTATAAACTGCCTTCAATAATATGTGCAGCGGTCCGATCCAGCAAAATGCAAATTTCATAAAAATCGTGAAAATGCTGAAACTCCATATTGAGATCATGCGAACGCTCGTCATAGTCCAGGTAATAATAAAGGGAATCCCCCGGCTGGTTCACATGGATCGCATATCCCTTTTCATATGCCAAAACCGATGATGTCATGGACATGCTCCTTCCCTAGGGCGGGTCTGAAAACGCTGAAGAAAGCAGATTTTGCCGAATTTTCGTTCCAAGCAAGGAAGTTTCCCGCAGGCGTGCCGGGGCACGTCAAGGGGAAATGACGCAGCAGGGGGCGAAAAGGGGGTAAAAGATGCACTTCAGTAGGTTTCAAGACACGCCCTAATCATTCCTACCTTCATTTTAGCATGAAATGCAATAAAAATACGGCATTTTCAGCATACATTACGTAGTTTCGATCATTTCTGATTTGATATGATAAAGTTAAAATGTCAGCGTTTTCAATATTGAAGCGTCTATTGTTGTTGAAGTAACCCTCACAGCTTGTACTTACTAAATACCAAGGTGGGAAACACATATGAAATTGAATTCCTTGTCTACTCGAATCCAAACGATTGTGAAACACTTGGAAAGTGCACGATTAACGTCAAAGACATATATACCCGAGCTTTATCATAAAGAGAGCGGATACCATACATGGGATCTCGTGCATGAAGACCCTTCTTCATGGAACGTGTTCCGCAAAGGGGACGGCTGGGGCGGCAAGGATGTACATAGCTGCTTCAAAACCCGCATTCAGATTCCCGACCATCTGGAAGGAAAAAAGGTCGTCTGCGCCATCGTTACCGGTGCTACAGATATTTGGAACTATGATAACCCGCAGTTTCTGGCCTTCCTGAACGGAGAGCTGATCTGTGGTCTGGATGTGAATCATACCGAGATCGACCTGACTCCTGCTGCTGTCAAAGGGGAAGAGTTTGAACTGGCGCTGTACGCCTATTGCAGTACGTCCGCAGCCGATGTTTTCCTGAACGTATATATTGCCGAGCATCATGAGCCTGTCTCGAATTTGTATTATGACCTGAAGGCTGCACTGGATGCGGCAGACCTTCTGCGCGAGGATGATCTGGAGCGTCTGAAATTGATCGAACAGCTGAACGAAGCTGTAAATCTGCTCGATTTACGCCAGGAAAACAGTGCATCTTTTCACGCATCCGTGCTGAAAGCACGCGAGCATCTGCAAAACCACATCTATGGAGAAACTCGTCCCGATAGTGATCATATCCCGACCGTTCACTGTATTGGTCACACTCATATTGATGTGGCCTGGCTGTGGACGCTGGATCAGACACGGGAAAAGGTTATTCGCAGCTTCGCCAGTGTGCTCTATCTGATGGATAAATTTCCGGAGTACACCTTCATGTCCTCCCAGCCGCAGCTCTATGCATATCTGAAAGCAGACTTCCCGTCTTTATATGAGAAAATCAAAGAAAAAGTTGCCGAAGGACGCTGGGAAGCGGAAGGTTCGATGTGGCTGGAAGCCGATTGTAACCTGATCTCGGGCGAATCGATGATCCGCCAGATTATCTACGGCAAACGTTTCTTCAAGGAAGAATTCGGCGTTGAGAATCGTGTGCTCTGGCTGCCCGATGTATTTGGTTACAGCGCAGCAATGCCGCAGATTATGCGAAAGAGCGGGATCGATTATTTTATGACGACCAAAATTGCCTGGAATGATACCAACCAGATTCCAAACGACACGATGTACTGGAGAGGCATTGACGGTTCTGAGGTTCTGACACATTTCATTACGGCTAAAGACTATATTCCACACCCGGAATTCGGAAAGCACCGTTTCGAGACAACATACAACGGACGTTTTAATGCTTCACAAGTGAAAGGCACCTGGCAGCGATACCAGAACAAAAACATCAACACCGATGTATTGCAATGCTTCGGCTACGGAGACGGCGGAGGTGGGCCAACCGAGGAAATGCTGGAACACGGCAGACGGCTTGAAAAAGGACTTCCCGGCGTACCAACGGTAAAACGTACATTTGTGCGTGAATTTTTTGAAAAGTTAGAGCAGAATTTAGAGGGCGTACATTCAGTCCCACGCTGGTCAGGAGAGTTGTATCTCGAATATCATCGCGGTACGTACACGTCTATGGCTCGTAATAAAAAGTATAACCGTCACAGCGAATTTGCACTGTCCGATGCCGAGCTGTTCTCCATGATTCAACGTCAAGCGGATGCACAAGCTGCCTACCCAACCGACGCATTGGAACACGCTTGGAAGCTAACGATGCTGAATCAGTTCCATGATATTCTGCCAGGCAGCTCCATTGAGCAAGTATACATCGATTCACAGGAGCAGTATGAAGAGGTGTTACGTGTCACCGACGAGTTGAAAAGCAGCGCCTTGAACGGCATTGTGAGCCAGATTACGTCGGACGGCGAAGCCATCGTTGTTTTTAACAGCACCGGCTTTGCACGGACAGACGTGGTGGAACTGCCTACTTTTGCGAATAAAGTAACGGTGTATGATGGAGAGCGTCCTGTACCAAGCCAGAACACACCAGAGGGTGGCCTTGTGTTCCTCGCAGAGAACGTGCCTGCTGCAGGATACAAAACGTTCCGCATCACACCAGATGCCGCCGCTGAACGTAGCAGTGCAGGTGTATCGGTTGCACAGTGGCATTCTGAGCAGCAATCCATCGAGACCCCTTGGTATGATATTCGTCTGAATGAAAGTGCTGAATTTATATCCGTGTGGGACAAGCTGGAGGGGCGTGAACTGCTTCAATCCGGTGAGCGCGGCAATGTGCTGCAAGTATTCGAGGATCGTCCTGCGGAGTATGAGGCATGGAACATAGACGATTATTATGAACAACATATGTGGGAGATTAATAACCTGCAGTCGATGGAATGGGTAGAAAGCGGCCCGGTACGTTCCGTGCTTGAAGTAAAAAGACAATTCCTGGACTCTGTCGTTGAACAAACGATCATTTTCTACGCACATACACGGCGGATTGACTTCCGCACCTTCGTAGACTGGAAACAGGAGCATTTGCTGCTTAAAGTTGCCTTCCCACTTGATATTTGGAGTGAAAAAGCCGTATATGAAATCCAGTACGGTAACGTGGAACGCGCAACACACCGCAATACAAGCTGGGATCAGGCTCGTTTTGAGGTATGTGGTCAGAAATGGGCAGATCTTGCGGAGAGTGGCTACGGGGCCGCCTTGCTGAATGACTGCAAATACGGATATGACATTCACAATTCGGTGATGCGCCTGTCCCTGATCAAGAGCGCAACCTATCCGAATGAAAATGCCGACAAAGAGCAACATGTGTTCACCTACTCCCTCTATCCGCATCAGGGTGATTTCCGTGAGGGACGTGTTATCCAGGCAGCTTATGATCTCAACCGTCCGTTGGTTGGTCTGGAAATTAGTTCACAAACCGGAACATTGCCGGGTACATGGTCGCTCGCTTCTGTGGATCAGGAGAATGTCGTGCTTGAGGTAATCAAAAAAGCCGAGGACAACGATGACATGATCATCCGCGTCTACGAAGCCCATGGCCGCCGCAGCCGTGCTTCCCTGCAATTATCTGAAGGAACAGGCATCACAGCGTACGCATGTGATTTGCTGGAGAACATCGAAGCAGAGTGCCGTGTGGAGAACGCGCGTATTGCTTTTGACATCAAGCCATATGAGATTCTGACGTTCCGTATTTCGCATGCTTCAAACTGATCCACCCTATTCATAAACCGCAGCTAAAATAGCAATAATCATAGCTAAAGAAAGGGCTGCTTCCTGTCATTCCGACATGGAGGCAACCCTTTCTTTGCATTTCAGCTGAAATCCATCCAAAAAAATTGAGAGATGGCTAGGCCTAATCCAATTACATTGGCCACAACAAAAAACCATTTTATTGCTTTTCGATGGACTCGTTCCCCCGTCCATAGACTCCAGGCTGTAACTCCATTGACCATGACCATAATAATCAGTGCAAGCCACCAATTAGCCGCCACTCCTCATCGCCCTCTCCTCACACCAACTTATCAAAATTCCTCATACTCGCTCGGGTCCTGGTTCCACAACCGTCCATCCGGATGATTAAACGAGGCAATAACCTGCATCTCCTCTGCGTTCAGCTCGAAATCAAAAATATCAATATTCTCCTGTTGATGCTGCAAGGAACCTGCCTTAGGAATCGGAATAGAGCCAAGCTGGATATGCCAGCGCAGAATGATCTGTGTAGGCGTTTTGCCGTGCGTTTCTGCAATGCGGACAATATTCTCGTCCTTCAAAATATCCTGTAAAGCATCATTCCCACGTCCGATGGGACTCCAGGATTCGTTCACAATGCCATGCTTTGCATCCTGCTCCCGCTGCTTCGCTTGATCGAAGAAGGGATGCAGTTCGATCTGATTCAGACTTGGCGCGACGCCCGTCTCCTGTACCAGCCGTTCATTATGCTCAGGCAGGAAGTTGCTGACACCAACGGAGCGGATGTACCCGCGTTTTTTCGCTTCAATTAAAGCCTGCCATGCCTCTACATACATATCCTGCTTGGGATTAGGCCAGTGGATCAGATACAGGTCATAATAGTCCAGATCGGCTCTGTACAATGATTCCTGAATCGCGACCAACGCTTTGTCATAGGCATGATATCTGCCCGGCAGTTTGGAGGTAATGAGCAGTTCCTCTCTCGCGATGGAGCTTTGTTTGATTGCTCTACCAACGGTAGCTTCATTTTCATAATTGTACGCTGTATCAATCAAGCGATACCCTGCATCAAACGCAGACGCAATGGATTGAACCCCTGCTTCCCCTTTCAAACTGTACGTACCAAATCCAATCGCAGGCACTTTCAAGCCATCATTCAACGTGTACTCCGGGATATGATTCATTCGAGAACTCTCCTTTGCAAAAGGTAGTATAATCCTTCCTGAATAAGACTGGAAATATAAAGCATTCTCTCGTTATTCTACCCCTTCACGCCGGCTTGAATCAATGTAAACTATGTGTAGCCTGGATGACATTCTGGCTAACCAGACTTATTGAGCTTTTTCAATCAATAATTCCGTAATAATGTCCAGCTGCTTCTCGACCGCGACAGGGTCACTTGGCAGGAATTGATCGAAATCAATCGAGTACACATGTCCCGATTTCCCTGCTGGTGAAGCGTCAATAAGCTTCTGCATAGCCTTGAGCTTGCTCTCCGCTCCCTTGTTCACCGCAAGGAACAGACGATCACCGATATAATCGGGAATCACCTCGCTGGAAATCTCCCACGTATCGCCATGGATTACATCTGAATCAACCTTCGCCGCTGGTTTCAGACCCAGGTATTTGTATAAAATGTTGCCTCCCATATTGGTATCTCCGTATACAAACACGGCATCTGGGCGTACGTTTAATATGGAGAACGTTTCGTCAGCTTTCACATAAGGTTTGATTTTTTCCTTATATTCAGCGATTTTGGCTGTGAAATTGGCTTTCCATTGCTTCGCTTCTTCTTGTTTTCCGAGAATATCGCCAAACATCTCCACATCTTTGAGGGGATCGTTATACTGCTCGACCACAATCGTTGGCGCAATCTGCTTCAGCGCATCATATCCACCCTCTACAGCTTCAGCAAATGCAGCCGTAGTTACGATCAAGTCCGGCTCCAGCGACAAAATTTTCTCTGCATCCGGTGGAACGCCAACATCGGTAATACCCGTCTTGTCGCTGATATGTGGATTATCCAGAATATATGTCGTTGTGCCCACTGGCTTCACGCCAAGTGCCATAAGCTCACCCAGATGAAAGAAGCTGACAACACGCTGTGGATGCACAGGGATGGCTGTTTCGCCTTTTAAGTGTTTATAAATCCTCGTTTCGGCGACAGTGCTGTCTGATGCGGTCGTTGCAGCTGTTTGGCTTGCGGACTCTTGAGCCGCAGTCCCTCCTGTAGAATGGCTTGCCTGACATGCACTGAGAATCAACGATGTACATAATACCATCATGGCTCCAAAGGCAGGTCTTGAAAATCGAAACATGGATGTATCCCCTTCCTCATTCCATTGATAATAAGACTCATTCTCATTATGAGAATCAAAGGGAAGGGAGACAATGGACGATTCCAAACGGCATAATGGATTATTCTGAACCTGAGCGGCTTGCTGATGTTCCGCGCGAAATTGAAGCGGGGAACGACCGGTGTGTTTTTTGAATAATCGACTGAAATAATATACATCTGCATAGCCTACCTTGCTTGCAACATCCTGAATCCGTGCATCCGAATTCAACAGTAGCTGCTTGGCCCGGTGCACACGCTCATGAATCAGATACTCGATTGGCCCCAGTCCGATCTGGTTGCGGAATAAACGCGATAAATAACTCGTGCTGCAATGATATCTGCCTGCCAGTTTCTCCGCTGTAATGGACTCCCTATAGTGCGCTTGAATATATTGGATTGCCTCGGTAACGATGTTGGGTTTAGTACTCTCTGTATTCACAAGTGTCTGTAGCTTTTGGCTCAAAACCTCGTACACCAATGGCAAAAAGATCGATTGGGCTTGTAGCCGATCTAAAAGCTCATTGCTGTTCCAGTGCCGTTCCATCGCTTCACATTTTTCCTGAATCGGCAGTATCGCGTTTGGTGCAAATCCATAAGAATGAGCCAAGTTCTCATGACCCTCTGATGATGCAGACAACGCTGTATATAAAACCAGATATCCGGCCCATTCCTGATGATGATCTGGCACTTCAAAACTCGTATTCTTCTCCTCTCCTCCATGGAAAATGTAAGGTGAGCGGCAATGAACAAATTCATCCGACACCCTCACTCCGATCTCTCCATATGTAAGAATAAAGAAAAAACCCGTATGTGCTTCAAACTCGGACAGATCTGGAACTGCCTCATGTTGTGCACGATAAGACCGAATACATTGCAACCGCACGGCTGATCGACACCACTGCTCAATATGAGCATTACATTCCGTAGAGCTCTTCACTTACATCTCCCCCTGCCTGTAACTGTTCCCGAATCTTGCCTCGCATCATTCTACGTCTTCAAAATATGCCCTATTATATCACAGACAAAAAGCCATCAACTTGTGAGGTCAATGGCTTTTATAATGATCTTCTGAGCTACGTAGAGAAAATATATGGAACTACATACTGGAGCTATTTGGAGTTATATCATGAAACGATGCAAGAATTGGAGAGTCACTCCCATAAAAGTACTTGATGGATAGGATACCTCATTAATATTCTCGCACATATTCTTTATTTTCCTTGAGCTGTACAATGTCATGCCCTGTTGGATTCTGGAAGGCACGCAGCCCGAACGTTGATGCGACTGCGAAGATATGATCAAAAATATCCGCCTGCACATTCTCATACACAGCCCAGTTGGTGTCATTGCTGAACGCATAAATTTCGAGAGGTAGTCCGCGATCCTCCGAAGCAAGCTGTCTCACAATCATCGTCATATCCTTATTGATCTTCGGATGATGTCGCAAATATTGATGAATATATTCACGGAACACACCGATGTTAGTGAGTTGTCTGCCATTCACATTACTTTCTCGATTCACCTGATGCTCTACGTTGTACGCTTCTATTTCTTTTAATTTCGACGTTACATAATCGGTTAGATAGTGGATTTTTTCGAACTCAGCCACCATCTCTTCGTCACAAAAACGGATACTGCTGATATCGATAAAAATGCTCCGCTTAATTCGTCTACCGCCGGACACTTGCATGCCTCTCCAGTTTCGGAACGAGTCAGAGATCAGCGCATAACTCGGAATCATGGTGATCGTCTTATCAAAATTCATGACCTTCACCGTGTTCAGCGTAATGTCGATCACATCGCCGTCCGCATTGTATTTCGGCATCTCAATCCAGTCGCCTACTCGCACCATATCATTGGACGACAGTTGCACACCTGCGACCAGACCCAGAATAGAATCTTTGAAGATGAGCATCATTACTGCTGATAACGCACCCAATCCACTGAGGATGATTAACGGATTCTGTCCGACCAGACTGGAAATGACGATAATACCGCCAATGATAAACAGCACAATTTTAGCTACCTGAATATAACTCTTGATCGGGCGGATTTTAGACACTTCATAAGTACGATAGATATCATCAAACACGTTAAGCAACGCATTCAGTACCGTAATCATGATGACAATCATGTAGGTCATGGCTGCTTTTTCAATCAAACCCTGATAACTTGGGAAAATATAAGCCGTGTAATAGATAATAATTGCGGGAACGAGATGAGATAGTCGCTGGAACAGCTTTTTCTGAACAACGATATGCCCCCATTTGAACCGGTTATGGCTCACAATCCGATGCACGGTTTTAAGTACAATTCGTTTAGCAATATAGTTGGCAATCATTGAGATCAGCGCAATAAAAATAATCATAATTACATTCGAAACATACCCGATGGAGGGTTCAGTCATACCGAGTTCCTCTAACTGGTTTCTGATAAAATCCATAGTTTCCTCCTGACGCAGTCTAGTCTAGCATACTATTATAGAGTAGATTATAGTGTGAAGTAAAATGATCCTCTCTTTAAAGAAACTGAAAGGAATGGGATTCGGTGATGAACTCAACTACAGCAAATGGCCCATCATCTTTGGTTTTTGCCCTCTTGCATATTAGACAGCTCTACGGGCAGGAAATCCATAACTCTCGCTATGACAGCCATACGCTCATTTACATCAACTCAGGGCGAGGCACAATTAATTGGAATGGACATCCGCCCTACGCTATCCGCCCAGGCAGTTGCTTCCTGTTCTCACCAGGGTCTACATATACACTTTACCCGGAAAAGGATGCTTCCCCTCTACAAGGTTATGAGATTACCTTCGATGGGATACGTATTCTGGAAGCCTACCATGCCAAAGGGCAGCTACGACGAGTACCGGCTATCTTTCCGTTTGAAGGAGAAATTAACTGGTACAAGCAGCCGCAGATTAGTGAAATGTTAGATCGGCTGTATGCGCAGCGTGGGCCAGCAGATGATCATCAGGAATTTCAGAGACAACGGCTTTTCCTTGATCTTCTGGATCATGTCTGGGAGCAAGCAGGAGGTATGGAAACAACACCGCCCATCATCAACCCGGCAATTCAACGATCCATTCTCTATATGGAACAGCAATACGATCAGGAACTGACCCGAGAGCAGCTTGCTCTAATTGCTGACATGAGTCCAGGATATTATTCTTCTCTATTTCGTAAAGAAACAGGTAAAAGTCCCATGGATATGCTGGCTGAAATTCGAATTAAGCACGCCAAACAAATGCTCGTTACTTCTGAAAACCCGATACGTGATATTGCTCAGGCCGTAGGATTCAGTAATCAGTACTATTTCAGTACACGGTTTAAACAAGTGGTTGGCTTATCGCCTTCAGCCTACGTGCAACGCAATCATGAACAGGGCATCGCCAGTTCGTTGTTATACACTTCTTATCTGTGTCCTTCATTCTCACTCATTGAATATGGAGCAAAGAAGCCGCAGCGGTTGATTGGCCTTTTCCTGGAAGATTATTTGACAGTGCTGGGTATCCAACCGATGGTTCAATATACTCGTTCTGGTTACTCCCAGAGATACTTATCTGGATTTTTGGGTGGAGTGCAACAACTGGATGTTAGCCAGATGGATTTCGGCCTCCTTCGGAGCATGCGTCCGGATATGATCTTGCTAGGATTCCCCGATTTTGCCGCCGATGGACGGTATGAGCAGTTTGCTGAAATCGCACCTACCTACGTGTTTCAACGAGCAGGGGTAAACTGGAGATCCACTCTGATGAGTATCGCGAGTCTGGTTCATCGAGAGCAGGAAGCTATTCAAGCCATCAAACGTTATGATGAAAAAACGTTGCAGGCAAAACGGGAACTTGCAGATCTTCTTGGAGGAGAGACCGTAGCACTACTCCGTTTTCATTTCAGAGAGGGGTTATGTTTATATGGAGGTTCAGAGGGTTACACCGGTTCTGTTCTTTACGAGGACTTGGGCTTAACGATGCCTCCCCTCCTAAAAGAATGGTCGCGTACCGGCTCAAACTCAGTTATTCCCATCAGGCCAGAGACTTTAAGTCAGCTTGACGCAGATCATTTGCTTGTGATTGTGGATGATGCTCAGATTGAGCAAGCTCAGAAGTTGCATCAGAGTGATCATTGGAATGTACTTCGTGCGGTAAAGCACAATCAGGTGTACAGGGGAACAACAGATATCTGGATGACATTTGGACTCATTGCTCATGAACAGAAAATAAAACATCTATTAGAATCCATCCGCAAGCTTAAAAAATCTACCTTAGAGTAACGCTAACCGAATCAGAACGGACAATCTCATAAATGAAATCTAACAATCCTGTATGGTGACTACTTCAATGCTCATGATAAGATTTATATGAGAATGATAATCTTTATCAAATTGGAGGATGCAACATGAGCAACATACGTCACCACATACTGCTATGCTTTCTGATATTTATGCTGGCAGCTCTAACTGCGTGTGGTAATTCAAATTCGACTGGTTCTGCTACAGATCAAACAACAACAGCATCTGCCGAAACGCAAGCAACAAATACAGAAGCAGATCAAGCTCAGGTGAATACATTCAAGCATAACTTCGGGAGTGCTGAGGTCCCTGCACATCCCGAGCGAATTGCAGGTTTATATTTGGAGGACTACCTGACAGCCTTGGGGATCAAACCCGTGACACAGACCGTTATCGGATCATTTTCACTAAAATATTTGCAATCCGAAATCGGGGATCTACCTAAAGTAGATACGAGTGCGCTCGATTTTGAGGCTATGCTCTCGGCTAGACCTGATTTGATCTTGCTTGCTTTCCCCACCTATGCGAATGATGGAAATTACGACAAATTTTCTAGTATCGCACCGACCTATGTGTTTGGACCAGAGGCTCCCGATCAATGGAGAGAAACAATGGTTACCATTGGTGAACTGACCGGCAAACAGACGGAAGCGCAAAAAGTACTGAGCGACTATGAGAGCAAAGTACAGGATGCGAAGGCGAAGCTTCAAGCGGCTCTGGGGGATGAGACCGTAGGTTTCGTACGTATACGCAGTAACAAGGAGATTCGGCTGTATGGCGGACCTGGAGGGTATGTGGGCAATGTTCTCTATACGGATCTGGGATTGAATCCCCCACAGATTGCCAAAGATTTGGCTTGGGGCGAGGGTAACAGTATGGCTGTCGTCTCTTTGGAAGTCATCCCCGAGATTCAGGCAGACCATCTGTTTATTACCTACGATGAAGGCGGCAAAGAACTGGCACAGGAGTTAATCAACAGCAGCATCTGGAAATCACTCCCCGCAGTCAAAAACAACCATGTCTACGAGGTCAGCATGGATCACTGGATGACCTTTGGGCCTATTGCCTACAACAAGAAAGTTGATGATGTGTTGCAAGCACTGGTTACATCACCATAATGTGCTTAAGAGGCTTGTATGCTTAAAATCAGGAGGGAATATATATTGGAATCCGAATCCTATCAATTCATTGAAAAGACGATTCGTGAACGTCGTACCGTTAATCAATTTACGGGTGAGAATGTACCTGTATCACTCATTATGGAGTTGCTGGATGCTGCCGTGTGGGCACCATTTCATTCCCGAAAGGAACCATGGCGCTTCCTAATGTTCGTTAACGAGGGACGGAAGCAATTCTCGGATGCTGTTCTTGCTACATATCCAGCGGATAAACGTGAACAATATGGCGAACGAGTAGAACAAGCTTACTGTTCCGAAGTTCCTGTTCACCTGCTCGTGCTCATCGACGAAGAACCACGATGGAAGGAATGGGAAGAAGCCCTCTCTGCCACAAGTGCTCTGATTCAGAATCTGCAGCTACTCGCTTGGGAACGCGATATTGGGGTAGTCTGGAAAACAAATGATTACAACTGGAGCCCTGTATTTCGGGAGGCTGTTGGTGTAAAGCCAGGCCAAAAGGTGGTTGGCACGCTACACATGGGTTACTTTGACAAGTCGAAGGTTCGACGCCCAAGGCCACGAACAGCCGTATCCGAGTTGTTAACACTGGTAGACTCCTAAAAAGATGATGTTACGCACATTGAATTATAAAAGGCGGGCAACAATTACAGATTAAAATAAAATACTCCCCATATACATTACAGATGTGTGAGACTGATCTGTCCAATGGTATGGGGAGTATTTTTCGTTTATGATCTGCTTTTTATCCGATTGTGACTGACACTATTCCATTCTTAACAATTCGCTCACCGTAACTAACCGATACCCCTCAGCCGTCAGTTCTTCCACCAGCACACGCACGGCCTCTACGGTCTGGGAACGATCCCCGTATCCATCATGGAAGATCAATACACTGCCGGGTTCTACCACGGAACGGGTATGCTCCAAAATGTGTTCAACCCCGGGATTGTCCCAATCCTGTGCACCACCGTTCACCGCACCAATCGTCCGGTAGCCGCGCTCCGCAGCCAGAACCAGAATGTCCTCATTCACGCCAAAATAAGGCGGACGGAAGCTGCGGGCAGCATTGCCCGTAACTTCTTGAACAAGGCGCTCTGCTTGCAGCAATTCCTCCCCTGCCTCTTCCAGCGTAATTTCGGTCAGGTTCGGATGGGTGTATGTATGATTGGCGATCTCATGCCCTTCACGGTGCACCTGAGCCGCAATCTCCGGATATGCCTCCATCTCCTTGCCAATCATAAAAAATGTCGCATGCCCGCCTGCACGGCGGAAAATATCCAGCACTTGATGGGTATACACCGGATGCGGACCATCATCAAACGTAAAAGCTACAACCTTTTCCTGTACAGATACCTGCTCAACTAACTGCGCCATCATGTAACCCCATTCCCCTCTCGGACTGCTCAGTTCAACTCTCCCTTATTATTCCACGGCTGTAAGCCGGGGTCTAGTCCATATAAGTTGAACTTATATAGTAATCACACTGTCACAAAGCTAACCTTTAATCGCACCCGCAATCATGCTCTTCTGTACCTGTTTGTTCAGCAGCAGATAGATTACAACCGTCGGTACTGTCGTAATCATTAGACCCGCGCCAATGATGCCCCACTGCGTAATGTACGTTCCAACCATGGACATCATGCCCACCGTCAGCGTTTGATACGCCGTATTGTTAATAAACGTGACCGCAAACATCAGCTCATTCCAGCACGACAAAAATGTAAATATCGCTACCGTGGAGATCGCCGGAGTTACAAGTGGCAAAATAATGGAGAAAAACGTGCGGTAAATTCCGCATCCGTCTATAACGGCGGACTCCTCCATCTCTCTCGGGATACCTTTGAAAAAGCTACCCAGGATGAAGACCGCCATCGGAATGCCGAAGGCTACATAGGGAATGATCAAGGCCCAGTAGCTATTGAGCAGACTCAGGTTTTTCAAAATAATAAATAATGGCAGTAGCGCCGCATGAATCGGCACCATCATGCCCATGAGTATCATCGTCATCGTTAGCCCGCTAAGTTTCCAGTTCATTCTTGTGATCGCGTATCCCGTCATAGAGGACAGGATTAACACCAGAATAATGGAGACCGCCGTGACCAACACGCTATTCATAAAATAGTTCAGTACATGCCCGTCAGACAGTGCCTTGGTGTAGTTGCTCCATAGAAAAGCTTTGGGCAGCCCTGCCACGTCACCGCTGAAAATTTCACTGTTATCCTTCAGGGAAAACAGTGCCAGCCAGATCAGCGGATAAATCTGAATGACGGCGATCAGGATCAGAAACGCCTGCAGTAGCACTTTGCCGATAGCTCCGGTGAGGGAGCGCCGAGGCTGGGGCTTTTTTTGCAACATGATATTGTTAACCGTACTCATACGTCTTCCCTCCCTCTACTCTGTCTTGAACAATGAATTAATAAGGATGGTACACACCAGACATTCCACGATAATAAAAACGGAAATGGCGCTGCCGTATCCGTACCGGAACGTGTCAAAAATGGTAGCGTACATCAGCGTGCTGGGCACCTCAGTACTGTAAAATGGCCCGCCACCTGTCAGCACATAGATCAGGTCAAACACTTTAAACGCCCCGATGACCGAAAATACAAGACATACCTTCAGAATCGGCTTCATCAGCGGAATCATGATAGACCACGCCACACGCATCCGGGAAGCACCGTCGATTCGTGCCGCCTCCAATACATCTTGGGACACGGATTTTGCCCCAGCATACATGAGCAACATATGGTATCCCATGTACTGCCAGAGCGTCGGAATGAAGGAAGCCGTCAGAGCCGTTTCCTTCTGACCCAGCCAATCCTGCGCCCAGCTGGACAAACCGATGTTTTGCAGCATCACGTTGAGCAGACCGTAATCGGCATTATAAATTTTCGACCATAACTGGGCAATAACGACCGTAGAGATCAATACAGGAATAAAATATACGGTTCGGTAAAAGCCTTCCCCTTTTATGTTAGAGGCCAGAATCAACGCCAGCACCAGTGAGATTGGCAACTGAATGAACACAGATGCACCTGCGAACAGCAGGGAGTTTTTGATCGAATTGATCACTCGGGTATCCTTGAACATCTCCACATAGTTGTCCAGGCCGATAAACGCCCCTTTCCCTACGCCATTCCAATCGAGCAGACTGTAATAACTGGAGACAAAGATCGGAATCAGCACAATGCCGCAGAATAGAATCATTGTAGGTAATACAAAAACGGCAATCGTACCTTTATTGGAAAATACAGAGTTCATGACTCTTCTCCTCTCAAAGGCGTGACCGGAAACTCCCGGATCACGCCTCGTTTGGGCATTATTTTTGATTAATATATAAGTTGAACTAAAGATTTTACACATTCCACTCCGATGACAGAATAACCTTACAATCGCTGTTATCCCCAGATTTTTTCTGACCTCTCCGTTCAAGTGTAAATGAATAGTTCAATTTATATAGAAGGTGGCAGAGAGAGCTAGTTTACAAGTGTATATGAACGCGCACGTAGCATAAGCCTATACTTGCTTGCCTGTTTAACCTATAGACTTAGCTCTGTTGGTTTCAGCTGCGCCATCTGTTTGCAAAACTCCTCTGGCGTTACATCACCGGCCAGCAGCTGTGCGACCAGATTTTTGTGTGCTTCCGCAGACTCGGCTGGCAGAATGTTATCCCACCAGGCGATAAACGAGGTGGCCGTTTTCATAATGTCCGCCGCGGACAGATCGAGTGAAGACAAGCTGGAGGTGTCGAGTGAATCGGTTTTCCAGCTTGGCAGTCCCGCTCCCGCCAGGAAACCTTGTGTGCCGAGCTGCTCGCTCAGATACATGAGGAATTCCGTAGCTTCCTTCGGATGTTTGGTCGTCTGGCTGATGTAGAAACCGTCGACTGCTCCGCCGAAGATTTCAGTGCTGGTGCCTTTGCCATCCTCAAATACCGGGAACGGAATCACCTTCACTTTGCCTTTGACTGCCGAGGAAGACGGGTCTTCAATGCCTGCATTCACCCAGTTGGCTTGGAACATCATCGCTCCTTTGCCCGCATTAAACGCCCCAAGCATCTCGTCATAACTCATACTGAACATACTGCTGTTGAATGCTCCGGCTTGTGCCAGCTGCTGCATCTTGGTAGCCGCCGCGACAAAGTCCGGTGAATCCCACTTGGACGGATCTTTGAACGCCTCGATCACCGCCGCATTCCCCGCTTGGCGCATCGCAATCATGTCATACCAGTACATGCCCGGCCAGCGGTCTTTCTCACCAATCACAGCCGGGGTAATTCCTGCCGCTTTGAGTTTGGTGACAGCATCCAGCAGCTCGTTATATGTAGTCGGGATTTTGGCACCCGCCTGCTCGAACAGTTCTGTATTCACGTAAAGGTTGGCAATGTGTGTGTACACAGGCAGCGTGTAGATTTTGCCATCCATATTGATCGCTTCTGCCATCCCGGGACCCATACGTTCCTTGATATCGTCCGTCAGATAACTTGTAATCTCCAGTACGTTACCGGATTTAATATATGGCTGCATGAAACTGCCCCCGCCCATTCCATAGAACAAGTCTGGTGACTCACCGGCTGCAATGGATGTTTTTACTTTCGTTTTATATTGTTCGCCTGTTGTGCCTGTACGTTCAACCTGGATGTCGGGATGCTCGCTGTTCCATTTCTCCACAATCTCAGGCAGCAGTTTGGCTGACGGGTCTGTTGTACCAACCGATTGATCCCACAGCGTCAGCTTGATCTTGCCATTGCTTTCCCCCTGTGCTCCGCCGGACGAATCGGATGAACATGCCGCCAGACTACCCGCAAGTCCCAGAGCCAGAAATAGGCTTAACGATTTCTTTAATAGCGCTTTCATCATATGACCTCCCTGATCTTTTTGTTGGTTCTATACATAGTAGAACTAAGGTATTTACACGTACACTCCGATGACAGAATAACCTTCCGATCGCTGTTATCCCCGGATTTTTTGATCCCCTTCTGAAAGGGTAAAATCCCGTGATAAAGGCGAAGTGTATGCTTTCGATGCAGCTTTCTTTCAGAAAGCTTTGGCTCCGCTTCTTCAGGTTTTTTCTGTCCTCTCCGTTTATGTGTAAAAAGTAATTCAACTATATATCCATATTTTAGTAGCAGTTCGAACTGTGCTCCATTTAGAAAACAGGCATCGACTTGTAATATTCGAACACAATTGAAAGCGCGACCATTTTGAGATATAGCGTTAATTTCGGACGTTCCGGTATTCGTTCATGGAGCGGCCGAACTGTTTTTTGAATAACACGCTGAAGTAATGCGGGTCCGGGATGCCTACCTGCTCCCCGATCTCATACCCTTTCAAATCAGTCTGCTTCAGCAATGATTCGGCCTTCTTCATACGAAGCTGCGTTAAATATTCGACAAACGTCTGCCCGGTTTCTTTTTTCATCAAACGCCCCAAGTGACCCGGACTTACGTAAAAAGCCGCGGCTGTACTCGACAGCCCCACCTCTGCATTCTTCATCTGCTCTTCCAGGTACGCCTTGACCTGATCGATTAAATTGACTTCTTTCGCTTGTCGTTTGGCTTTAATCACACCCGATATGGCCCGGACATGTTGCTCCAGCATCGCTCTCAAGTCCGGTAAATGCTCTGCCATCAGCATCATGGCAACAGCTTCCTGGTTAAATACCTGTTCACCCTCAAGCTGCTGCTCCATGGCGGCACGTTGGCATTCGGTAATTACATCCATAGCCGCCATGCGGAACTGAGCTGTATTGGAGAATGGGGCAGCAAGGATCTGTTTAAGTAACGACACAGCCTCCTCTTCCGCACCAACGCTAATGCAGAATTGCAGCTGCTCTAGAAGCCCTTTATCCGAGCGATACGGCTGACTGCGTTTATCGCTTTCGATCACGAGATCCTCGAAGCAGATGACCTGGTTTTTCCCCACAAACGTCTGGTAATCCAGAGCACGACATGCTTCACGGTAAGCAATACAGACACTCTCCCACCCAGAGTACAGCTGTCCAATCCCGATCGTTACGTCTGCCTCGGAACCGTCAACTTTAAGCAGACATCGCAGTTCTCCCAGAAGCTGCTCGGCCTGCTCGGTTAGCTTGGCATCAGGGTCGGTCGCAAGGATGACAATACGATTGTGTGTGTCCATGACAATTATTTTGTATAAATCCTGCTGGTAGTAGGCCTGTACGTGCTTCAAACTATCCATACGCATCAGGATCTGAGCTTCCTCTGTAGAAGTCTCCGCTTGTGAAGATAACGCGGCCTGTACCTCGATGATGGCTAGTCGAGACTGCGGGTTGTCCGCAGCGATTGGAATGCGGTAGAAACGCAACTGTTCCCGCACCTCTTCCTCATGTAAAATCCCCTGCAACCACTGATTCACAAAACGTTCCTTGAGGTACGGCAGACTGCGCTTCATCTCCTCTCGTAGCTTGCTCAGCTCATATTCCCTTCCTCTCTCCTGCTCGATAGCCGCTCGCAGCTTGGTGGTAACCTGTAATAATTCAGTAGCTCGAATGGGTTTCAAAATAAAATCGGATATGCCCAGCTTCACACTCTGACGTGCATATTCAAATTCATCATGTCCCGTCACCACCACAATTTTGATGTTCGGGTAACGCTTCAAGATGAGACCGCTCAGCTCAATGCCATCCATCTTGGGCATATAAATATCCGTAAATACAATATCCGGATGTAGCAACTCAACCTGCTCTAAGGCTTCTGCCGCATCGCAGGCTTCGCCAACGATTTGCATGCCTTGTTCCTGCCAATCGATGCGCATACGTAGTAGATTTCGGATGAGATACTCGTCATCCACGAGGAGTACTTTTAACGGTTCCATGATCCAACGTCTCCCTTCGGGATCGTAATGGTTATGCTGGTTCCTTTTCCAGGCACACTCTCAAGATTCAACACATCTTCACGATCATAAAATATACGCAGCCGCTCCATCGTTCCCCACAGACCAAAGCTTGCATTCACATTGGAGTTAGACTCTGACTGATCATGCACAGGCCTTAAGAATTTGTGCTTTTCTGTGCGCTGGATCTGCTGCATTTGATCCTCGGACATACCCGCTCCATCGTCCGTAAGTGTTAGAGTAACGCTGTCTCCCGTTTGCTGCGCCTGAATACGTATAATACCTGAGCTGCCTTTGGCGCGAATACCATGATAGAGTGAATTTTCCACCAGGGGTTGGAGTACGAGTTTTGGAATTAGCACCTGCTCACAGTCCGGATCGATATCGTACCGTACCTCAAATACACCCGGATAACGCACCTGCTGGATGGTCAGATAATGACGTACAATCTCAACCTCTTCGCGTAGTGTGATGACCTCATTGCCTTTGCTCACACTCAGCCGATAATAACTTCCGAGTGCCTCCAGCATCTCGCACACTTTATCGTTCATACCCGACATCGCCAGAGAAGTAATCGAGTCGAGTGTGTTGTATAGAAAATGCGGTTTGATCTGTGCTTGGAGCGTGTTCAACTCCGCTCGGCGGATCGTCTGCTGCTCCTGAATAATGCGACTCAGCATCTGCTCGATCTGCTCAATCATCTGGTTGTAGCCACTGTACAGCTGTTCAAATTCGTAACTGTTCAGCTCCACTTTAACTTTGCGGAAGTTGCCACTGGGTGCTTTTTGCATGGATCGGAGTAACTTATGAATCGGCTTAATGACGCTACGAGAGATAATAAAAGAACTGATAAAAAAGACAGACCCATTCACCGCCAGCAGCATGAAAGCAAGCAGAACCAGAGATGTGTTGCGGGTATCTGTTGCACGATATGGACTCATGCTGATGTATTTCCACTGATCTTCACCTGCCGAGCGGTAGGTCACCGCGTAATCCTGTCCTCCGGAATGTAGAGTCAGAACGCCTGAAGGCTGCTCCTGAAATGCCTGCTTTAACTTTGCTTGATTAGCCTCTAAAATCTCTTGCATACTTGCCTGCTTCTGAGCTGTGAATGAGGATGCATCAGATGAAATCGCCTCTTCTGATTCCGTAGTTGTTGGAGTTGCTCTATGTGCGGTAGACTTTGATGAGGCTGTGTATGCCAGGGATGTTGAAGAAGTAGTAGAACCTGCATTCTTTACAGCACTTTTCATGGTGTTTGTTGCCGTATTTGTAGTGGCATTCGATGCGATAATCTGCTGATGCTCGTCCAGAATGGCTA
Source organism: Paenibacillus amylolyticus (assembly GCF_003719335.1). GTDB lineage: Bacteria > Bacillota > Bacilli > Paenibacillales > Paenibacillaceae > Paenibacillus > Paenibacillus amylolyticus_D. The sequence continues at coordinate 57,644 of NZ_RIAS01000014.1, read as the reverse complement.
CCTGAAATGAATCAGATGCCGGTAGATTAGCATAAGCCTGCGCAATGGATTTCTCTTTGATGTTCATGACCAGAAAGCCGAGTGGAGAGGTATCATCCAGGTCGCGCATTAGACGAATAAAAGAGACCACCTTCTCTTTCTCTTTTTCATTTTCTTTTTCATTTTCTTTATCATTTTCTTTATCATTTTCTTTATCTTTTTCTTCTCCCTGTTCTGTTTCGTTCTCAGTCTCCATTTCTAAACTTCTTCCGTTGGCCGGGGGCCTGCCGACATTTTGACTATGGGTTATATCGTTGGTATTTTTGCTGTCCATGTTGCTAGTGTTTTCGTTTTCATGAATTTCTCTATTGAGTTGCTCATAGCCTTGATCTTTGTTAATCATGTTTTGGATTGTTTCTTTGTTAGCAGAATCATGATGAGGAGAATTTTGAAGTTTATTTTCTTTTACATCTGCCCGTGTGTATACAGTGTTGTTAATGTTCTCTGCCACCGCTCCGACTCCGGCTTGCTTTTCGTTGCTGTCACCGCCATTCAGCCTGAGCAGGTATCGCCCTTTGTAATTCAGAGCTTGCTCATACCACGGTGCATCCTTTACATTCGCTTCGAGAAAAGCTGGCCATTGCTGTGTGCCCACCGAAAAACGGTGTCCCGAGTTGTCATAAATGTAGACTGAATCGATTATTGGAACCGCTTGCATAAGGTTGGTCAAATACGAACTAACCTTGGATTGCATCTGCAAATTAGAATATACATTGCCTTGCCTTAGCAGGTTCTGCAGGTTCGGATCGGAGAAAATCATTTTCGAATAATTGTTCACATTCTCGATCATCAGATTGACATTCGTCTGGATCGACGTAATCGTCTGCAGAGACGCTTCGTTGATCTTCTGTTGCGCGTCATTCTCCGAAATACGGTTGAGCACCAGCGCACTAAACGCCACCGTTAGCAGAATAATAACAAAGTACGCAAAGGGGATTTTAAAAGCGAGTGTCTTGGGCTTGCGCAGCATAAACTCTCTTAGACGTAACATCAGATTTAACTTCCTGCTCAATACAGGACCCTCCATTCTTCTCAGATTTCCGGGAGAGTGTGTACGCTCCCACGGTTCGCATACAATTGTATATTATATGCCTGCATCTGGAAGAGCCTCAACACCTTTTATCGCTTTGTGCTGGTTTGTATGGTAGAGAGGTTGGGCGTTAGGTCGAAAAATGCTGAACCCAAAATGAACGTGACTTACTCGGCATAAAAAAACGACCTCCACTGTAAGACGTGAAGATCGCCCATATTGAATACGTAGTTGAGATTATAGCGAAAACTCTGTAACGCTCTTTTTGGAGGCAAATTTCAGCGTGTAGCCACCTTCTGTGCCGTAAGGCATGGTTGCAATGAGGATGCGGGTGTAATCCAGCCGACTCTCTCGAATTACTTTTTTGACCAATGCAATACCCCGCTCTTCATCCGTCACCACACAGAAGATGTTCATCACATATTTTTTCGGATCAGCCACGCTGCTTCCTATGTCGAATCCATCCACTTCCCCCAGTTCATGCTGGGTTAGAGCAGTTTCAAGATACTCCATAACCTTTTCCTTCAACCACTGATCACGTTTGTTGCCATTGGCACTCTTTAGCGGATATTGTACGACAAGCCAGTGTTTTTCACTCATTTGGGGTTAACTCCTTTATGTAGTATTTTTGTTCACCAGTTTTATCGAATTCGAGATAGAATGGATTGACCTCTTGGACTGAAGAAGAGTAGCCTACACCTTTTTTATTAGATTAGGAGAAGGGATTTAATTAAGGATATCGGCCCCAATATGGACAACACTATAGGTAATTTACTTTTTTGTACTAATTGAACTAAATAAAACACCAATGAACCTGCTATAAAAATGAAAAATAGGGGCCAGTATGCTATAGATGCCAAACCTCCTAATAGGATATATAACAAGAAACAAAATATATAGTTTGTCTGTTTTCTATACTTAACAAGAATTGAGTATAAGATGATCCCCAATATACAACTAACATAAACGTATAAAGCGATACTCCCAGTTGAGATGTGAGATACTCTTTGTAGATTGGGACCGTTAATAGATAAATCAGAATACTTATGAATAATGAACTGCCTGCACCTTTAAAATATCGTATAAGCATAATAGGGCTCCTTTCTTTATATTTTAATGTACTTCGCCAATCTACAGAAAAACCATCAATCAGACACTGATTGATGGTTTTTTGACTCTAATGGAGGTGATGGGAACCGCACCCCTGTCCGAAGATAACGACACATAAGCTTCTACGGGTGTAGTCACAATTTTGATGTCACCCAAGTATCAGTAATCCTTAAGAACAGGATTAGCCCATGCGGGTATGGACTCAACACAATAGATCAAATTACCCTGTCTGATTTCCGCAACAATTAAAGGCTCGTATGTATTATCAATAATGATTACCTGATCTGCAATGGCCAGAGCCGGTATAAGGTTCTTCAATGACTGACCATATCGATAACGAATGTCTTCTTCTGCAATCCAATGTCCACCTTGCTCAACCCGAGATGCAACTCGATCTATATGCATTTGAACATCCTCAAGGCCGATATAGTAAACAACAATTTCGTAACTGTTTTCTTTTGCAATTTTCATATGTTTTAAAACAAATGATCCGGACAATGTCGTTTCAATAGCGAAGTTTACACCACTTTTAATGAGAGATCGGATCCTTTTTACAGCTTCCCTACCAGCAGATAGGTCAGCACTGCGCGGATTCTCTGGCTTCAACTCTCTTGCAATTTGATCCGGGTCAACCAGTTCACCGAGCCACTCTCTCATTTGCATGCTAAGTGTACTTTTCCCTGCTCCGTTGGTACCCGCAAACACAATCATAACTGGTCTGGCTTCACTCATGATATTCAAACTCCTGGCGGTTCCCGGTAGCATCAAATATAATTTCGAATTTATTGCCTTCAGCATCCTCACGGACGCGTTTGTTGTTCTTTATATAATAAATAGAGGCACCTGATTCTTTAGCTTGTTTCCGCGCATGTTGATTGGCTTTTTTTAAGATTTCTTGGAGCTGTTCTCGAGTTTCAAACATCTTGAATCCCCCAATCTAAATTTATGCTTATTATATCATAAACAGAAAAACCACCAACCAGAACGCTGGTTGATGGCTTTTGACTTGACTCTAATGGAGGCGAGGGGAGTCGAACCCCTGTCCGAAGATAACGACACATAAGCTTCTACGGGTGTAGTCACAGTTTTGATGTCACCCGAGTATCGCCCCGTAACCGGCTATACGTTGGGTCAGCCTGATTGTCTTCTTCAGCACACCCCAGGCGGAGATGTGACAGCGTATCCCACTACTTGTTAGCCCCTAGTCCTGTCACATGGGCGATGCAGGGTAGAAGCACGCACACAGTTTCTTAGGCTGCGAAAGCGTAGTTTGTTTGTTGTTTGCCGTTTAATAGGCTTTAGCGTTGATAAAGCGGACGCGTCCCCACTACCCGCTACCCATGCTCGAACTATCCCCGTCGAATCCATAAACGCCCCCTCATATAAGAAGGGCTCCAGGATTAATCCGTGAATACGGAGCAAAGGTGCTACACATCTAATCCCTCCAAGGTGAAAAGATGTTTCTTACATACTCGGCATTCCTGTCTGCTACATGAATAATCATATCACAGCCCGAATCACCGATATAGTGCAGATTGCTGGAAAGCAATCCATTGTATTGAGCATAGATGAAAGGTTATCCAAACTAGCCAGCTAACCATGCCATCAGGCTCAATCGTCTACATATTATACCGCGTGACTCATCGGAAGTAAAGTTTGCTCAGGCTACAACCGTTGGTTTAATTAATTTACCCACCGCTTTACAAACTTACGCAACCTACACAATAAAAAAGCCTCACACTCACCCGAACTCAGGCAAACTGCGAGGACTCTTTAATGTATTACACCATCGACCAGCTAATCTGTAGGCTTTACATCCCTACACCATTGTGAAGCGACGCGAATTAACGTTGACGAAACGTAGCTCTCTCTTAACGCGCAACCTTCTGCTTCTCGCGCAGTGCACGCTGGATATCACGTTGTGCATCCCGCTTCGCGGCAGTGTCACGTTTGTCATACTGCTTCTTACCTTTACCCAAGCCAAGTAACAGCTTCGCATAGCCATTACGGATATAGATCTTCAGCGGCACAATACTGTATCCATCTTGCTTGGACAGTCCAAGTAGCTTATGAATCTGCACCTTATGCATTAACAATTTACGTGTACGTGTAGGATCGAGCGGATTATACCGATTGCCTTGTTCAAAAGGACTAATATGCATATTGTGAATATGAATCTCACCGTTACGAATCGTTGCAAATGAGTCTCCAATGTTCGCACGACCATTACGGATAGACTTGATTTCCGTGCCGGTCAGCACCATGCCCGCTTCATACGTATCTTCAATGAAGTAGTCATGGGAAGCCTTTTTGTTCTGTGCAAGCACTTTATTCTGCCCATCATTCTTGCCCATGTCCTCACTCCTTCTTCGTAAAATAAACCCGTACCATGCTGTACCAGCATAGCATCCATGTTGCACTAATAAACCTGTGCCAGACCTTAATTGTAGCAAGGAAGGCTGTTAAAATCAAGAAAGAGGCGGCCTACGGCGCCCCTTCTGGCTTCTCACTTACTTCTTTTTCTTCCGAACAAAAGCGGCTGTACTGTTTCCAGCTCCGCCTTTGTTTTTCTTACGTTTACGGCGAGGTGCTCCGCCTTCTTGCGCGCCACCCGGTGTAGCATTTTCCCCGATAAAGATACCGCTAGGTGAGGTGTTCTTACGCTTTCCTCCGCCTTTGCCACCTTTACCGTTGCCGCCCTTACCGGATTTGAAGCTTCCTTCGCCACGGCCACTGCCATTTAGACTACTTCCTTGGCTACGATCACCTGATGCACTATCCTGACCCGCTGGGGATGAGTTATACCCGCCTTTGCCTGAGCCAAACCCAAAGCTCACGGCACCTTTACCACGACTGCTTGAAACACCTGCACCTGTACCTGCATCACTCGCACGACGTTCACCTTTCGGTCTGCCGCTGCCTTTACCAGCAAACCCACCCGCTGATGAGCCTGCATTTGCTCCGGCATTTGCCGCTCCGCCACGCCCACCGCGAGCACCTTTACCACTCTCTTCTGCCGGTCGGCCGCCGCGGTCACGTTTACCGCCTGCACCAGTACCGCCGCCTTTGCCGCCACGGCTTCCACCGAAGCCACCTTTGGCTACTCCTCGGCCGCCACTACCAGGACGACCACCTTTACCACCGCGAGCACCACGATCGAAACCGCCGTCCCGTTCCCGGCGAGGTTTCATATCGACCATCTCAAAATCAATCGTGTACTCTTCCATACTCACACGTGCTACACGAATTTTCACTTCGTCACCAATACGGAATACTTTGGATGTTCGTTCACCAATCAAAGCCATATGTTGATCATCAAAATGGTAATAGTCATCTGTCAGCGCGCTAAGTCGAATTAGACCTTCTACCGTGTTCTCCAGCTCAATAAACATACCGAAGCTGGTCACGCTGCTGATGATGCCTTCGAACTCTTCGCCGACCTTGTCGAGCATGTACTCCGCCTTTTTCATTTTCTCCGTATCACGCTCTGCTTCCACTGCCACACGCTCGCGTTCCGAGGACTGCTGGGCGATATCGGACATCCGACTTGCCAGATACTCTTGGCGATTCTCCGGTAATGCACCATTATTCTCGATCACTTCACGAATGACCCGGTGAATGACCAGATCGGGATAACGGCGGATCGGGGATGTAAAGTGACTATAGAACTCTGCAGCCAGACCAAAGTGGCCAGACATTTCCGAGTCATACTTCGCTTGTTTCATCGAACGCAGCATCATTGTGCTGATGACCGTCTGCTCTTTCGTACCGTTAATATCCTCCAGCAGTGATTGAAGCGCCCTTGGATGAATGGAATTGCCACGTCCTTTGACCTGGTGTCCGAAATTCGCCGCAAAAGCGAGGAAATTTTGCAGTTTTTCCTGATCCGGGTCTTCATGCACACGATAGATGAACGGCACTTTAAGCCAATGGAAATGCTCTGCTACTGTCTCATTGGCTGCAAGCATGAACTCTTCAATGATTTGTTCCGCAATGGAACGCTCCCGTTTCACAATATCCACCGGTTTACAGTTCTCATCGACAATAATTTTGGACTCTTCAAAATCAAAATCAACCGCTCCGCGGCGCATACGCATGGCACGCAGTTTCAACGCAATCTCTTTCATCAGGTGGAAATCATCCACCAAGTCTTTATAACGTTCAAGCAGCTCCGGCTCTTCGCCTTCCAGGATTTTGCGTACGTTAGTATAAGTCATACGTTCCTTCGTTTTGATAACACTCGTGAAAATGTCATGTTTAATAACCTTCATCTGGTCGTTAAACTCCATCTCACAAGACAACGTCAGACGATCCACCTGTGGGTGCAAACTACAAATTCCGTTCGACAGACGTTGTGGCAGCATCGGAATTACCCGGTCCACGAGATACACGCTACATCCACGGTTATATGCTTCCTGATCCAGTTTGGAATTCTCACGCACATAGTAACCCACATCGGCAATATGCACGCCCAGACGGTAGTTGCCGTTCGGCAGTTTTTCCACGTTAACCGCATCATCCAGGTCTTTCGCATCCTCACCATCAATCGTAACGATGTTCAGACCACGCAAGTCGCGGCGTCCCTGCTCAATAATCTCTTCATCCGTAATGGAATCCGGCGCTTTCTCCGCTTCTTGCATCACTTCATCCGGGAATGCTTCAGGCAGCTGATGCTTGCGAATGACGGATAAAATATCAATGCCCGGCTCATCCTTGTGACCCAAAATCTCGATAATCTCACCCTCAGCCGCTGCACGGCCTTCTGGATAACTGACAATCTTGGCAACAACCTTCTGTCCATCTACAGCACCAGCAAAATTCGTACGCGGGATAAAAATATCACGATTAATCCGTTTATCATCCGGAATGACAAATCCATACACTTCGTGGCTCTGGAAAACACCCACAACTTGTGTGATCGCACGCGTCACAATCCGTACAATCTCACCCTCCAGGCGACCGCCGGAAGGGCCTTGGGAAGTCACTTTTACAAGCACAATATCGCCATTCATTGCACTTTTCATATCATTGGCATGGATGTATACGTCCGGGTGCTCACGGTCTTCTGGAATCAGAAAAGCAAACCCCTTCGCATGCGCTTGCAGGCGCCCACGTACCAGATTCATACGTTCTGGCATACCGTAGCGATTGTTACTGGTCAGCAAAATTTGGCCGGATTCCTCCAGCGTATTCAGCATAATCAAAAAGGCTCGGAAATCAGCAGCATCTTCAATCTGAAAGTGCTGTTCCAACTCCTGATAAGTCATCGGTTTATAAGCGGTCTCCCGCATGAAGTCAAGCAATTGTTGTTCAGTTATCATTAGTTTTCACCTCGGGAAACGTAAGAGTATAGTCTGATCTCTTCTCTTTATGTATCGGAATTCGTACCGTATACGTACAGATGCCATATAGTAAAATGCGGATGATTACCTCGCCCTTACTATCTCATACCCTAGTATACACGAATTCAATCCAGCCCATCCGTAGCTACCCAAAAAAGCCCCTTGGTCTCTAAACGCTGCCAGTTAGCCGTTTGAGTATGCTCTCTCAAACAGTTTATGCAGTATGTGATATGCCTGATCTGATTTATATTAGCATTTAGAAAATAAGTTGCACCACAGATCTGATCTATACGTTAGAATATCAATCACAGGAATTTATATATCTCGCCATGGCATACCTGCCTGAAATGGGTCTCTAAAACAGTAAGGGGGAATCGAACAGAAGTTACAAGCAAAATGCAGTGTCCATCGATTTCAAGAAGGATTTGGTGGCTATATAGCAATATAATTGGCAAACTTTGGAGAAATAAATTTCTATTAAAAAACCTCCGTTTCTGCACGAAACGAAGGTTTATCCGTTAAGCCATTGGCTTCAGCTATTCGATTTGACTCGACGGTTTAAATCCAAGTTACTTGGAAACCACCGTAACAACAATAGCCAAGATCATAAATCCTGCACCCAGTACGACTGTTGCACGTTGCAAGAAAAGATCCAATCCGCGCGCTTTCGTTTTACCGAAAAGATGTTCCGCACCACCGGAGATGGCACCCGCCAAACCAGCGCTTTTCCCGTGCTGCAGCAATACTACAGTGATTAGACCGATCGAGAAAACAACGAGCAGCAATTTCAAAGCAATATCCATTCTTTCCACCTCCTACCCATGTGGGCATAACATCTCACCATAAAAACAGTTACTTTAATTGTAGCACAGCTATGGTTGTACTACAAGTAGTACATGGCAAGCAATTTCTATTCATAAACCGCCATCTTACAATCTTTGAATGGCTTGCCCAATCAGAGTTATCCACGTAATAAGTCCGATCTACTCCTTCAACTACTTCTCTTATCTGTTGCACCATCCATCACCAAAAAAAGACAAGCCGGTTACCCGGCTTGCCCGAAAAGCTGTGTACACAGCTTATTTTTTGAGGTTGTAGAACCCTTTAAGACCATTGTATTGAGCAAGCTCATCCAATTGATCTTCGATGCGAAGCAACTGGTTGTATTTTGCGATACGGTCTGTACGGGAAGGAGCACCCGTTTTGATTTGGCCTGCGTTTGTTGCAACAGCGATGTCAGCGATTGTGCTGTCTTCGGACTCACCGGAACGGTGGGAGATTACAGCTGTGTATCCTGCACGTTTAGCCATTTCGATTGCATCGAATGTTTCAGTCAGTGTACCGATTTGGTTCACTTTGATCAGGATCGAGTTACCGATACCTTGCTCGATACCTCTAGCAAGACGCTCAGTGTTCGTTACGAACAAGTCGTCACCAACGAGTTGTACTTTGTCACCCAATTTTTCAGTGAGCAATTTCCAACCATCCCAGTCATCTTCGGACATACCGTCTTCAATCGTGATGATTGGGTACTTCTCAACCCATGAAGCCAGAAGGTCAACATACTCAGCGGAAGTGTAAGATTTACCTTCACCAGCCAAAGTGTATTTACCATCTTTGTAGAACTCAGTGGAAGCAACGTCCATACCCAGGAATACGTCAACACCTGGTTTGTAACCTGCTTTTTCGATTGCTTCGATGATTGTAGTGATTGCTTCCTCGTTAGAACCCAGGTTTGGTGCGAAACCACCTTCGTCACCTACAGCTGTGTTCAAACCTTTGGAGCTCAGTACGGATTTCAGGTTGTGGAAGATTTCTGCGCCTACGCGAAGAGCTTCTTTGAAGCTTGGTGCGCCAACTGGCAATACCATGAACTCTTGTACGTCGATGTTGTTGTCCGCGTGCTCACCACCGTTGATGATGTTCATCATTGGTACTGGCAATGCTTTCGCGTTGAATCCGCCCAGGTAAACATACAGTGGCAATTCCAGAGCATCAGCAGCTGCGCGAGCTACAGCCATGGATACTGCCAGGATTGCGTTTGCGCCCAATTTACCTTTGTTTGGCGTACCATCCAAAGCGATCATCAATTTGTCGATACCCAGTTGATCCAAAGCATCCATACCGATGACTTCTGGAGCAATGATTTCATTTACGTTTTTAACAGCTTGCAGAACGCCTTTGCCGAGGTAACGGGATTTGTCACCATCGCGAAGCTCAACTGCTTCGTGGGCACCAGTGGATGCACCAGATGGAACAATTGCGCGTCCGATTGCGCCGGACTCCAGGTATACTTCAACTTCAACTGTAGGGTTACCGCGGGAGTCGAGGACTTCGCGAGCGTACACGTCAGAAATAATAGTCATGAGTGATAATCTCCTTTAATTTTGAATTTATTAAAAATTAGGACCACTTGTGTTTCCCCTTATCCACTACGTCAGCAGAATCGTCTTCCGATCGCTGTTATCCCCGGATTCCTTTGAACTTATTCTCATAAGTTGGAATCCTAGTGATAAAGGCGAACGCTCACGCTTCTTCAGACCATTTCTGCTGCCTCCGTTCAGGGGCAAACGCCAAACTTCCCAATTTCATATATGTTGGCTGTGCAACTTACTTACGGGTAGCAATAACGGATGTTCCCGTCATTTCTGCCGGTTTTGGCAATTGCATCAGGTCAAGAATAGTTGGCGCGATATCCGCCAAAATTCCGCCTTCACGCAACGTTACATTTGGATCAGTCACGATAAATGGAACCGGGTTCGTTGTGTGAGCTGTGAACGGACGTCCTTGCTCATCAAACACCATATCCGCGTTACCGTGATCCGCAGTGATCAGCACCACGCCGCCTTTGGCAAGTACCGCGTCTACAACGCGACCCATGCACTCGTCCGTCACTTCAACCGCTTTGATCGTTGGCTCCAGCATACCGGAGTGACCAACCATGTCAGGGTTCGCAAAGTTCAGGATAATCGCATCGTGTTTATCCGCTTCAATCTCACGGACTGCTGCATCTGCTACTTCATAAGCGCTCATCTCTGGCTGCAGGTCATACGTTGCAACTTTAGGTGAGTTGATCAGCACGCGAGTTTCGCCCGGAAGCTCTACATCACGACCACCGCTGAAGAAGAAGGTTACGTGCGGGTATTTCTCTGTTTCAGCAATACGCAGTTGTTTTTTGTTGTTCTGTACCAGCACTTCACCCAGCGTATTATCGAGGTTCTTCGGCTCGTAAGCCACGTAACCTTCAACCGTTTCGCTGAACAACGTCAGGCACACAAAGTGCAAGCCCACTGGGAACTTCGGTCCCCGATCAAAACCGCGGAAATCGGAGTTTGTGAATACTTGCGACAACTGGATTGCACGGTCAGGACGGAAGTTCAGGAAGATAACGGAATCGCCGCTCTCTACCAGACCTACCGGCTCACCATTTGCTTGAACGATAACCGTTGGTTCAACGAATTCGTCGAAAACGGATTTCTCATACGATTCTTCAACCGCTTTGAGTGGATCAGTGTATTTCGGTCCATCACCATAAACGATAGCGCGGTAGGATTTCTCCACACGCTCCCAACGTTTGTCACGGTCCATAGCATAGTAGCGGCCTTGAACCGTTGCAATTTTACCTACACCCACTTCATCAATCTTAGCGATCAGCTTCTGCATGAAGTCTTTACCGCTGTCCGGCATAACGTCACGGCCATCCAGGAAGGCATGAATATATACTTCGTTCATTTCTTCTTTTTTAGCCAGATCCAGCATAGCGAACAAGTGGTCAATGTGACTATGTACGCCACCATCGGACAACAAGCCGTAGAGATGAAGCTTTTTACCGTTCTGTTTCGCTTCGCGCACCGCTTTGACAAGTGTTTCATTGTCGTAGAACTCGCCGTCACGAATCGATTTGGAGATACGGGTCAAATCCTGATATACGATCCGGCCGGCACCAATGTTCAAGTGACCTACCTCGGAGTTCCCCATTTGGCCTTCCGGCAAACCTACAGCCTCACCGCATGCAGTCAAAGTTGTGTGTGGGAACTGGCTCATAAAACGGTCATAGTTCGGTTTTTTGGCTTGTGCTACCGCATTGCCTTCCACCGTGTTACGCAGACCGAAGCCATCCATAATGATCAGTGCTACAGGTTTTGGAGCTGTCATCTTACTTCGCCCCCTCAACAAGCGCGATGAACGAAGCCGGTTGCAAGCTGGCACCGCCAACAAGTGCACCGTCGATGTCGCTTTGTCCGAGGTATTCTGTTACGTTTTCCGGTTTCACGCTGCCGCCGTATTGGATACGAACTGCATCTGCAACCTGCTCGTTGTACAGATCCTTCACCAATGTACGGATGTAAGCAATAACTTCATTCGCATCTTGGGATGTAGAGGATTTACCTGTACCAATCGCCCAGATTGGCTCATAAGCGATAACCACTTGAGCTGCTTGCTCAGCAGTCAGACCAGCCAGAGCTGCTTCAGTTTGTACTTTGCATACGTCTTTTGTTTGGTTTGCTTCGCGCTCTTCAAGCGTTTCACCAAGGCAGAAGATTGGAGTCAATCCATGACGGAATGCTGCATGCAATTTTTTATTGACAGTCTCATCGGTTTCCGCAAAGTACTGACGGCGCTCCGAGTGACCGATAATCACGTAATCAACACCCAGTTCTTTCAGCATAACACCACTGATTTCACCAGTGAATGCACCGTTGTCTTCGAAGTGAAGATTTTGTGCACCGATTTTGATGTTAGTGCCTTTCACAGCTTCTACCAGGGATGGCAGGTTTGTAAAAGGTGCGCAGATTACTGTTTCTACGCCTGCGACTTCCGCTTTTCCTTTAACTTCCTGAATGAAGTCATTGGATTCGGAAACCGTTTTGAACATTTTCCAGTTACCCGCGATAATTGGTGTTCTCATTGGTTTCAACTCCTTCATGCTATAGCTTAAAGCTTACTTGTCGTTCAATGCAACTACGCCTGGAAGCACTTTGCCTTCCATGAACTCGAGCGATGCACCGCCACCTGTGGAGATGTGGTCCATTTTGTCAGCCAATTTGAACTTCTCAGCTGCTGCTGCAGAGTCACCACCACCGATTACGGTGTATGCAGATGTTGTAGCGCAAGCTTCTGCTACTGCACGAGTACCGTGGGAGAATGGCTCGATTTCGAATACGCCCATTGGTCCGTTCCATACAACCAGTTTGGAGTTTTTAACAACGTCAGCGTAGATCTCACGTGTTTTAGGACCGATGTCGATACCTTCCCAATCTGCTGGAATGTCGCCAACTTCAACGATTTTTGTGTTTGCGTTCGCACTGAAATCGTCAGAGATTACGATATCCACCGGCAGGTAGAAGTTTTTGCCCAGTTTTTTCGCTTTTTCAATAAAGCCAAGTGCTACATCCAATTTGGACTCATCCAGCAAGGATTGACCTACTTCGTGGCCTTGAGCCTTCATGAATGTGTAAGACAAACCACCACCGATGATTACGTTGTCTGCAATGTTGAGCAGGTTGTCGATCACATCGATTTTGTCTTTTACTTTGGAACCACCGATGATTGCTGTGAAAGGACGCTCAGGGTTGGAGATTGCTTTACCCAACACTTCAAGCTCTTTTTCCATCAACAAACCGGACACTGCTGGAAGCAAGTGAGCGATACCTTCTGTAGAAGCATGTGCTCTGTGAGCCGCACCAAACGCATCGTTAACGAATACGTCAGCCAGTTCAGCAAATTGTTTTGCCAGTTCCGGATCGTTTTTCTCTTCGCCCGCGTGGAAACGAACGTTCTCAAGCAACAATACGTCGCCATCGTTCATTGCCGCGATTTGAGCTTTAACCGCTTCACCAACGGAATCATCCGCTTTAGTAACCGGTTTGCCCAGCAATTCAGACAAACGCTCAGCAGCTGGCGTCAAACGCATGGATTCTACAACTTCACCTTTTGGACGTCCCATGTGGCTCGCCAAGATTACTTTTGCACCTTTTTCGATCAGGAAGTTAATCGTAGGCAATGTTGCACGAATACGTTTGTCATCTGTAATTTTACCATCTTCGAGCGGCACATTGAAATCTACACGGACGAATACCCGTTTTCCATTCAATTCGATATCACGTACACTTTTTTTGTTCATCTCTATTTCCTCCGCACCCATGTATTTGGTGAACCTTTCAAGAGCTAAATCCCTTGTCAGTCCTGGTGTTCATGAGAAATTAACTAAATATCCATATATAAAGAGCGGAAACAATAACAATCTGTTTCCGCTCTATGTTATTACAGATATTACTTGATCATTTTTGCAAAGTGCTCCAATGTGCGAACCAATTGAGCTGTATAGGACATTTCGTTGTCATACCAAGCTACAGTTTTAACCAGTTGTTGGTCGCCAACAGTCAGAACTTTAGTTTGAGTTGCATCAAACAGGGAGCCGAAAGTGATTCCTTGGATATCGGAAGATACGATTTCGTCTTCAGTGTATCCGAAAGTTTGTGGATCGGAAGCTTCTTTCATAACTGCGTTAACTTCTTCAGCAGTAACTTTTTTGCCCAGAACAGTTACAAGCTCAGTCAGGGAACCAGTAGCTACTGGTACACGTTGAGCTGCACCATCCAATTTGCCTTGCAGTTCAGGGATAACCAGACCGATTGCTTTAGCAGCACCAGTTGTGTTAGGGATGATGTTTTCAGCTGCTGCGCGAGCACGACGGAAGTCACCTTTAGGGTGTGGAGCATCCAATGTGTTTTGGTCGCCAGTGTAAGCGTGAATTGTAGTCATCAAACCTTGAACGATTCCGAATTTGTCTTGCAGTGTTTTTGCCATAGGTGCCAGGCAGTTTGTTGTGCAAGATGCGCCGGAGATTACAGTTTCAGTACCGTCGAGAATTTCATGGTTTACGTTGTAAACGATGGTTTTCATGTCGCCAGTAGCTGGTGCGGAGATAACAACTTTCTTAGCTCCACCTTTCAAGTGTTTCTCAGCTGCTTCTTTCGTTGTGAAGAAACCAGTACATTCCAGAACGATGTCTACACCCAGGTCTCCCCAAGGCAGTTCTTCAGGGTTACGGTTAGCAAGTACTTTAACTTCTTTGCCGTTTACTTTGAAGAAACCATCATGTACTTCAACATCGCCATCGAAGCGACCTTGAGTTGTATCATATTTGAGCAAATGAGCCAGCATTTTAGCGTCAGTCAAGTCGTTGATTGCTACAACTTCAATGCCCTCTACATTTTGAATACGGCGGAATGCCAAACGACCGATACGTCCAAAACCGTTAATACCTACTTTAATCATGAGTAAGTTCCTCCCAAGTTTTGATTAGTTTTTTATGAAGCTATATATTCAAGACAGACCGTGAAGTCCGTCAAGACAACAAGAGTTGTGTTGAAAAATAAACCTTAGCGTTGAAAAATTTTACTCCATGTCCGCGACGATGACTTCGGCCGCAGCCTCATCAATAATCAGAATATCCTCCTGCCCGAACCGCAGTACGGAATGGATGGCCGCTGCTTTGCTCTTACCACCTGCAATACCGATAACTACATCCGTGCGTTCAATATCCTGAAGTCGCATACCCAGTGTAAGCATGGTATGTACCACCTCACCCTGACCATTGAAGTAATACCCGAAGGACTCTGATACCGCTCCCTGCTCCTGAAGTTCATCGATGATCTCCGGTGCAAGCTTGCGTCTCTTCGCCATCTCCACAGCATCACCAATGCCATGAATGACGATGCGTGATTGCCTGATCAGCTGTAAAATCTCTTGAACACCCGGGTCCTGGATCAGCGATTCATAGGCATGGTCACTAAGCAAATCCGGTACATGCAGGAGTTTGTATTGAGCCCCTGTCCGTTTTGCCATTGTAGATGCAATCGTATTCGCCTGAATTTCCAGGCTCTCTCCCAATCCGCCGCGTGCCGGTACAAACCAGACACCCTTCATCGAAGTTGGTGGTGTGAGTTGCTCTGCGACTTCGGCCGTTGTTGATCCGCCTGTTACAGCGACAACGTCGTTGTCATTCATGATACTGCTGAGAGCCTTCGCTCCAGCTCTTCCAAGTTCCCTTTTGGCGTAAGGAGATACATCCGAATCGCCGGGAACTACAACTACCTTTTGCAGACCGTAGGCTTGCTTGATTCGTTCTTCCAGCTCGGATAATCCAAACAGCTCTTTCGCGACAGGCTCTAACTGCTGCAGCAGATTGTAACCCGCCTCGCTGATCTTCATCCCTGCACTGTCAATTTCGATAAGTCCCTGAGCCTTTAACAGATCAGTCTCAGCTCTCAGAACCCGCTCGGTCATCTGCATGGAATTGGCTAACGTTCTCCGTCCAATCACATCCGATAACATGATCTGGTGCAGAATCGTATAGCGTTTCTTCAAGACATCCATGAGATCGGGCAGAAGCTGCTTTTGCACTTCCAAGATCGTTCGCATGCTTTCCACTCCCGCAAGCTTTATGTTCCAAGCTTTCTGCATGGCCTTAAAATGTCCCGGGTTAACTTTTTAAGTCCCACGTTCATTCTACCTAAAACTGACGCGAGATGCAAGTGTTTCGATTGCTTATTTCGACAGGTTTACGGGCGTTTGTACGCGCCTATTTTCACAACCTCTATACGTTAAGATACGAAGGTGAGGATCTCACACCATATATAGAAGAAATCCGCAAATAGTATCTATATCTTGCTGTGTTTCATTTTCAGATGGCATGTCCAAAACTTCTTATAGCATGTACTGAAATACAAGCTTTATCCATTCTTCATCATCATGATCATTTCCGAAGCAATTCAAACCACCTGCGGAAAGCTCGAATCATTCATGGAAGGCAACGTGAATCCATCAGCCCTAAGCCACACGGGTACCATGTTGTCCCAAAGTAACTGCTTGCAATTCACCAGTGCATAAGCTATAATCATTATTGCTGTCACATAATATGCGCCCGTGGTCCAATGGATATGACGTAGGCCTCCGAAGCCTGAGATCCAAGTTCGATTCTTGGCGGGCGCGCCATTTTATTTTTAACAGCTCATAATGCATTTAACCAACGAAACCGGAAAGGTTTCTTTTTTTTCAAACTTAGTTTGACTTTCTTTGACTTTTTGTTTGAGATTGTTTATGATGTGGTTAATACGGTAACAGTTTAAGTATAAACACCCATTTAACATTTACATTTCCGAGGAGGTTTTTCACGTGAGTTATATTCCAATGGTCGTTGAACAGAGCAACCGGGGTGAACGCGCCTATGATATTTATTCCAGATTGCTGAAGGATCGTATCATTTTCCTTGGCAGCGACGTGAATGACGTTGTCGCGAATGCCATCATGGCACAGATGTTGTTCCTGGCAGCGGAAGATCCGGAGAAAGACATTCACCTATACATCAACAGCCCAGGCGGATCTATCACAGCGGGTATGGCGATCTACGATACAATGCAATTCATCAAACCGGATGTATCTACCATCTGTGTAGGTATGGCGGCTTCTATGGGTGCATTCTTGCTGAATGCCGGCGCTAAAGGTAAACGTTTTGCGTTGCCGAACAGTGAGATCATGATTCACCAACCACTTGGTGGTGCACAAGGTCAAGCGTCGGACATCGAAATCCGCGCACGCCGCATTCTGAAAATGCGTGACACGCTGAACCGCATCATCTCCGAGCGCACAGGTCAACCCCTGGAGCGTATCGAAAAAGATACAGATCGTGACTACTTCATGAGTGCTGCTGAAGCAGCCGATTACGGTATCATCGATAAAGTAATCCAAAACGTAGGTTCCCAAGGCATCTAAGCTTTAGTTGCCTGGAGACAACGAGAATAAGCGCAGGGCAGGCATCACCTGAATATAGGTGAGCACGCCCTGCGCTTTTTATTTGCAAACAGGCAATATCACCACTGGGTAGTGGGGTGTATTGCCTGCATAAACCAGAAGCCCCCGTCATCTTTGCTTTGACGGAGGCTTCTGGTTTATTATTTTTCACGAATGAACGGTATAAGTGCTCTTGACTTTAATTTTGTTGATTTCATCTAGCTTAAGACAACTTACTTCTCAGAAGCTACGTTGCTGAATGGTGCACTACCTTTAGGCAAAATATCCTTGTATGCGAACTTGAATTCAGGGAAGCCCTCCGCATACGCTGTGTACTCATACAACTGGAAGAATACTACTGCACCTGCTCGCGTCACGTAGAAATCCTGATCTTTGTTCAGGCCTTTGTAGCCGCTCAGGTATCCCGTGTTCGCTTTCAGCTGCTCTCCAACCTTTTTGCTGATTGTTTCACGCATGGATTTGCTGTTTGCAAGCACATCATCCAATGTTAGCTCTTTACCTGTATCCAGTGCGAACGTGTGACCTGTACGGTAAGTCATACCGTGGGCACCTGCATAGTCCTCATAACGTTGAGTGATCAGACCCAGTACGCCGTTCTCATTGTAAGTCACTACATACGAAGCTTCGAACGCATAAGGGCGTTTTGCCGTTGCTCCACCGAATTCAGACGTTTGTTTTTTGAAAGCAGCAACAGCCGTGTCCACTTCATCTTTGAGCACTTTGTTAATCGCGGCTTCTGCCTCTTTGCTCGCTAGTCCGCTCACTTGAGGATACTGCACATCCACCTCAGCATTTTTAACGGTCACGTTCGCTTTTGTCGATTTCACCTGTACGTTATTTTGTTTTACTTTACTCAGGGTTAGTGTTTTGGTTTTAGCATCCCAGCTACCCTGTACACCCAAATAATCTCTCATTGCGGAGAACGGAATATACAAACGGCCCTGGATCAATTTGGCTTCCACCTGAGGATAAAAACCATTAATATACACGTTTGGCTGTCCATCCATCAAACTAACGGTCATCGCATTGCTCGCTGCTGTTACGGTATACGACTTCGTTTTTGCATCATATTTCAATGTACCGCCCGCTACATCCTTGACCGCTGTCAGCGACACCCATGTAGATCCACCTTGAAGCAGCCCTTTTTGCGTTAGCGTTTTACCGCCTGCTTTTAACGTGACTTCAGCCGGTGCAGTTACTTTGGAAGATACGGATGCAGCTTGAACCGATTGATCCATCCCCGCTGTGCTCCCCCCCATAATTACACCTGCTGCCAATAGTGCACTCGTCCACTTTTTCCATGTTTTCATCTATAAAACTCCTCTCTAAAATTCCATCAGGTTTATCGCGTATGTAAATATATATTAGATTTCATAGGGCCATACGCTTGCCTCTTTATTATAATTAACCCTTTTTCGGAAAGGTTTACAGCTCCAGTTACAATGTTGATGAAAATCGTACGATTTTAATCGCAGAAAATGAACGTTTTGTCACGAACAATGCTACAAAAACGACATGATTCGATTATCTCTTAGACAGGTAACACAACTATTTTCTGGCCCTTGCTTCCTCAAAGCCGGTTTGTGCAACAAAAAAACACTGCCTGATAAGACAGTGTTTTGTCATAATTTTAGATTCTTAATATTTAATCATTTTAGCTCACAATCAAGCAAGAATCCCTACTTCATTTCATATGTGATATTCAGAACGGTGCTCACTTTAACCTGACCAGCTTCGATCTGAGTACCTGCATCTGATTCACTCTTCGCTTGGGACATGAGCGACTCGGATGCATAGAACACAGGCACATTCGCATCTGGTTGACTTACCGAAAGAACCGTACCCAGCTGACGTTTAACCGCTTTAGCGATCGCTCCTGCTTTCACATCTGCATTAGCTACTGCCTTAGCAATCACATCAGATTCGTATTTCTCCGGATTCTCTACCGTAAAGCGTACATTTTCAATATTATTGGCTCCCGCCTGGGATGCGGCATCCAGCAGTTCACCAATCTTCTCCATATCACGATATGTTACTGTCAACGTGTGATGTGCTGTGTAACCTTTAATTTTCTGACCATCTTTTTCACTGTACGTGTAGTTTGGCTGCACGTAGAATTGACTGGTTTGAATATCATCTGCACTGATCTTCCATGTGTTTTTCAGCAGATTAGTAACCTTTTGAATCTTGGCTGCATTTGCCTTCTGAGCCGATGCCGCAGTATCAGCAGTACTGTTTACACCGATGGACAGATAGGCGATATCCGGCTTCACCTGAATCTCACCTTTACCTACGACATTGATTACATTTTGCTGTACGCCCTGAACTTCGGCAGCATAGGCATAGTTTCCTGGAGCAACATAAGCTGTTCCTCCGACCAGCAACGAACTTGCCACCAGCACTGCACCAAACGGTTTCATCCATTGTTTACCCATTACGAATAACCTCCTCATATGTTAACTTCTCAAACTTGAAGCGATTTGATACCTTAACAGACGGGACAAATTCCATAATGTTGCACTTGACGGCTCCGTTTATATGCAAATTTATATAAAATGCAAAAAAGCCCCTTGCGGGACTTCTTCAATTATTGAATTTAGTTCATCACACTTATTGGTTCTCAAGCTCTTCCTTGCTCACCAGGCTAACTAAAGCGTTTACAGCCTGATCGGCATCCGCGCCCTCTGCACTAATATGGATTTCCGTACCTGTGCTGATTGCAAGGCTCATGATCCCCATGATACTTTTAGCATTAACTTTTTTATCGTCCTTCTCGACGAACACTTCAGATGAGTACTTATTCGCTTCCTGAACGAACAGTGCCGCAGGTCTGGCATGGAGACCCGTTTTCAAACGGACAACTACCGGGTGCTTTGTCATAGAAACTTACCCCCTATTATGAAATCTGGACATTAAATACACAATTATATTTATACAACATTATACCATTAACCCGTGCAGGACACTAGAAGAAAAAACATGGCCCTCGGACTTAGACAGAAAGCTGACGCCGAGGTATCTTCTTCACCTACAGGATTAATCTACAACGACCTGTTAAGGTCATAACAAATCTTAAACCTAATTGATTCATTTCAACCTTTAACTATAACGTTCCGCGCGCACTTTCTCAGCAAGCTCATCAATCTTCCGAAGGCGATGGTTCACGCCTGATTTGCTCACCGTACCTTTTAGCAGTTCGCCAACTTCCTTCAGATTGATATCAGGATGGGCAAGCCTTACCTCGGCTACTTCACGCAGCTTATCTGGAAGAGATTCCAGACCTACTTCCTTTTGCAGTAAACGGATATTGTCGATTTGTCTGACCGCTGCTCCAATCGTTTTGTTCAGATTGGCTGTCTCACAATTAACGATCCGATTCACCGAGTTACGCATGTCCCGCATAATTCGCACGTCTTCAAACTTGAACAAGGCCTGGTGAGCACCAATGATGCTAAGCAACTCAATGATTTTCTCGCCTTCCTTAATGTATAGGATGAATCCTTTTTTCCTTTCTATACACCGGGCATTGAGATGAAATTCATTGGCCAGATCCACCAGCGCCTGACAATGCTCTTCATACATGGACGCAATCTCCAGATGATATGAGGAGCCCTCCGGGTTATTCACTGAGCCACCTGCCAAAAACGCACCGCGAAGATATGCCCGCTTACAACAGTTCTTCTCCAGCAACCCTTCGTTAATACCAGGCGTAAACAGAAATCCTTCGGAGACGATGTGCAGCTCCTTTAGAATCTCCTGAACCATAGACGGAACACGAACAATATACACATTGTTCTTCTTCAGCCGCATTTTTTTGCGAACCAACAATTCCGTATGCACTTGAAAATGCTTTTTAAGCAGAGAGTATGCCCTTCTTGCGATCGCAGCATTCTCTGTCGAAATATCCAAGATGACTTTTTTATTCGATAGCTGCACTGCACCAAGCATACGGATGAGGGCTGAAAGTTCCGCCTGTTCGCAGCACGCTTCACTTTCAATCATCGTTAACTCTTTTTTAGTCTGTGCTGCAAATGACATGGGACTTCACCTCTTCCGTAACATCCAATTTTGAACCAGTTGGTAAATATGATGGCTGAGCTTATCGGCATCATGGCGCAGATAGGTTTTGAACAAAACCAGTGTATCTGCGACAACTTGATAACCTGAACTTTTAAGCACATTCATATCAAGAACAACCGGTTTTGCTCCTTTTTCCGCATACTTATTCTGCACTTGTAGCGGAATATCACCGTTGTTCACGATCACGTAGTCAAAGAGCTGGTGACCAATATGCTCCTGCACCGCTTTAAGGTGATCGCTCACTGTATAATTATCGGTCTCGCCTGGCTGTGTCATCACGTTACAGATAAACATCTTCACCGCATCCGTTTCAACAACAGCCTCAGCCAGCTTAGGCACAAGCAGATTAGGAAGGATACTCGTATACAGACTACCCGGACCAATCAGAATCGCATCTGCTTGACGTATAGCCTCCACGGCTTCTGGCAACGGCTCCACGTGATCCGGTTCAAGGAAGACACGTTTAATACGCCCGCCTGCCTCAGGAATTTTGGACTCGCCTGAAATAATCGATCCATCCTCCATCTCAGCGTGTAACACAACAGCTTGGCCCGCTGCCGGAAGTACCTGACCCCTAACGGCAAACACGCGGCTAAGCTCCCGCACAGCGGTCACAAAGTCGCCTGATATATCGGTCATTGCAGCCAATATCAAATTGCCTAGGCTGTGGCCTGCAAGCCCCGCGCCTGTGTTGAAACGATATTTTAACATGTCCGAAAGCAGTGGTTCAACATCTGCCAGCGCGGTGAGCACGTTACGAATGTCGCCTGGAGGCGGCATTTGTAACTCACTGCGCAAGATCCCTGAACTTCCACCGTCATCAGCAACCGTAACAATTGCCGTGATATCCATCGGTTTTTCTTTTAAACCGCGTAACATCACGGATAATCCGGTTCCACCGCCCATAACAACGATTCTCGGACGTTCTCTCCGTGGTCCGGCCTCTTTCATCCCTTCACCCTCTTCAATGACGGTCCCGGTCAGCGTCGCGATGGCTTACGGTAACAGCTTCAGTCTCACTGCTTCCCAGCATTTTGCCCAAATATTCCGATATTGCTACCGAACGATGCTTGCCTCCGGTACAGCCGATTCCAATAATAACCTGGCTTTTGCCTTCCTTCCGGTATTGCGGAATCAGAAAATGCAGCATATCCAGCAGCTTGGTCAGAAACGCTTGCGTTTCAGGCCATTTCATAACATATTCGTACACTTCACTATTTTGTCCTGTATTCGGACGCAAATGATCAATATAATGTGGATTTGGTAAAAAACGAACATCAAATACGAGATCCGCATCAATCGGAATACCGTATTTAAATCCGAAGGACGTTATATTCACAGACAACATCTGGCTCTCCAAATGAGAGAAACGCGAGATAATGCGCTCCTTCAATTGAGCAGGCTTCATGGTGCTGGTATTGAGCACCTGAGTTGCTGAATTTTTAAGCTCCTCCAGCATCTTGCGCTCCAGCTTAATGCCATCCAGCGGCATACCTTCTGGTGCTAACGGATGTCTGCGTCTGCTCTCTTTGTATCGTTGAACCAGAACCGAATCGGTTGCATCCAAAAAAAGAATTTCGCAGTGAATCGTAAAATGATCCTTGATATAATTTAAAGACTCGGACAATGCTGTGAAAAATTCACGTCCCCGAAGATCGATGACCAGGGCTACCTTGCCGATCTTGCCATTCGACTGTTCAATCAACTCCGCGAATTTAGGAATTAGAACAGGCGGTAAATTATCTACGCAGAAAAACCCTAGATCTTCCAGGCTCTGCACAGCTATCGTTTTACCCGCTCCGGACATGCCCGTAATGATAATGAGCGTGGCGCCTGTGCCTGGTGAGCCTTCACCGTCAAGCATAAATGTCCCCTCCTTATCATATTGCTGTCGGATATATCGTGTTACAAAGTTACTACGAACGTAAGAGGAGACCTGCCGCGCCTACGATACCTGCATCATTACCCAGCGTAGCTTCCAAAATCTGAACACCTTGTTGCAGCGGTTCTGGAGTCAGTTGAGCAAACACAGTTCGAATCTCATCAAACAAGAAGTCGCCTGCCTTGGATACACCACCGCCAACAATGAATAATTCCGGGTTCAGTACAGCCGCTACGGTTGCCATGGATTTGCCCAAATAATAAGCCGCACGGTTTACAATGCGCAATGCCACTTCATCGCCCGCTTTAGCCGCATCAAATACTTCCTTGGCAGCGATTTTGTCTACCAAAGCAAGGGACGTATGATCACCACGCTCTACAGCATCCTTCGCCATACGAATGATGCCTGTTGCAGATGATACCGTCTCTACACATCCCATTTTACCACAACCACACTTGATCGCTTCCAGATCAGGCACAACACTGATGTGACCCAGTTCCCCTGCCATACCGGAAAACCCTTGATAGATTTTACCGTTCAGGATGAGACCGCCGCCAACGCCTGTACCGAGTGTGAAGCATACGCAATTGTCTACACCCTTGCCGGCTCCAGCCCAAGCTTCACCCAGAGCAGCAACGTTCGCATCATTATCTATTTTGACGGGCTTGCCCAGACGCTCTTCCAGAACCGAACGAATGGCTACATTCCGAAATCCGATGTTAGGAGCATGAACAATAATCCCCTCGCGTACATTCGTGAAACCGGCAACTCCTGCCCCGACACCCTCAAGCTGTTCCCAGCTGTACGGTGATTCGGCAACGATATGACGGACATACTTCTCGATGTTGGCGATAACCGTGTCAACGCCCTGATCCACTTCAGTCGGTCCTTCATACGTATGCATAAGCTGACCTTGATCATCACATATACCGACCTTGATTGCTGTTCCGCCGAGATCGACCCCAACGTAGATTTTCTCAGACATGCTGCAAGCCACCTTTATCTATCTAAAATAGTTTAAGTCCTACGTACCAACTATAATTGAAGGATACGCCGGGGTCAAGACGAGAAGACCTCATGCGCAACATGCTTTGGCAGGGTTGTGAACGACATCACACACCATTTTTGAATCCGCATACAACCTCCTCTTGATCTATTAAAACGCCATGCTCCCTCCTTCCCTGATAGAAAGGGTAGCCTCAACTCATGATATTTCATTATCACTCGTTCCATTCATACAAAATGACAATGGTCATCTGACATTCATGACATGTCTTACCAAATCACTCGTGATACCTTCACCTTAGGTGCGGGTATAACAAAAAAACGCCATCCAGCGAAGCACTGGAGGCGTTTATTCTTTTTTCCAACTGTTCAGTGAACTTTGGGAAATCAGTTACAGCTTTGTCTCAACGCGCACAGGCTCTTCGGTCTTCTCCATCTTGTTGACATCCAGAATGTCCAGCATGAAGACAAAGATCGGAATACCAATAATCAAGCCCCAGATACCGAGGAAATGCTGCGATAGAATCAGCACGATAAAGGTGTAAAACATCGGCAGCTTGGTCTTGTGCGCCATCAGCTTCGGATTCAGGAAATATGTTTCCAGCGCATGGATAATGATGATCATAATGATCACGATGATGGCCATCTGCAGTCCACCCATTTGATACCCGATCAGACAGAGTGGCACAAGGGAGATCATAACCCCCGCTACAGGCACCAGACTGAGCAAGAAGACCATAATTGTTAACGCGAACAGGTAAGGGTAACCTAATATCCACAATCCGAGCATCGTCAGCACCGTATTAAACACGGCGATGAGCAACTGTGCTTCAATAACTTTACCGAAAGAAGATACAAATTTATCGCCCAGGTATGCCACTTCATTATAAAACCAGCCGATTTTACTTGTTTTGAACTTGGACGTAAATTTATAGATTTCTTTTTTCTGTAACAGGAAGAACAAGCTCAAAATAATAACCAGCAGGATGAATTCCAGCCATTTGCTCAAGGCAAAGATGTATTTCAGCGCTTCGTTGGTATAATTTTTAATATCAAAGGACTGCAGATAACCTGCGATCTTGGAGGCAAAATTATCACCATCCGCCGTGTCGAGAAACTTCATAATCTCGTTGGTTAACTGTACAACCTGATCCACAATCCGCGGTGAATATCTGGATATCCCGAGCACAATCCCGGCAATCACGATCATATACAGCAGAATGACCACAACTTTATAGTTGATAGGAAAAAATCGATTCAAACCTCTTGTGATGAGATGCTGCAGCCTGTTCATGACGTAAGTCACCAGGAACAACAGCAGAATCATATGAAGCATACTCCCCATACTGAACAAAATTAAACAGAACAACAGCAGGATCAAAAAACGCCTAACTGTCGCATTATGAAGCCACTCTTTTATCATTTCCCCCAACACCTTCACCTCACAGCTAATTTACCCCTTATGTATACGAAATCATGCCCGCCATCGTTTCAAAAAAGAGAAGCCCCCCGGCTTCTCTCAGTTCATGAGACTTCCCGTTGTCTCTTATGTTAATTTATTCCACGCTTTGTGAAACAGTCATGCTTATTACTTATCCAATGTTTCGCTCCAGTCGTGCACGATGCTTCCCTCCAGGAATTTTTCACAGTCCATCGCCGCCATACAACCCGATCCTGCCGCTGTAATGGCCTGGCGATATTTTGTATCCTGAACATCACCACAAGCAAACACACCTGGAATATTTGTTTCCGTTGTCCCTGGCTTCACCACAACGTACCCATGGTCATCCAGCGCAATGGCATTACCTAGGAACCCCGTGTTTGGCGTGTGACCAATGGCAACAAACACACCGTCTGCTTCAATCAGCTCTTCTTGTCCCGTTTCATTATTGCGTACTTTCAATCCTTTGACACCTAGTGCTTCAGGAACAACTTCAAGCGGTGTACGGTTCAAAGCCCACTTTACCTTCTCGTTGCTGCGCGCACGGTCCTGCATAATCTTGGATGCACGCAGCTCATCCCGGCGGTGAACCAGTGTAACGTCCGTGGCAAAACGAGTCAAAAAGCTCGCTTCTTCCATGGCGGAGTCGCCGCCGCCCACCACAACGATCTTCTTGCCGCGGAAGAAAAATCCGTCACATGTTGCACATGTACTTACTCCCCGCCCTACGTTTTCCTGCTCACCCGGAATACCGAGATAACGAGCCGAAGCACCCGTGGAGATAATGATGGAGTCTGCTTCCAACTCACCGATACCGCCCACACTTACTTTAAAAGGCTGCTTACTGAAATCAACTTCTTCCACCCAGCCGTTCTTGAATTCAGCGCCAAAACGCTCTGCTTGCTTGCGCATGTTGTCCATCAACTCAGGCCCCATAATACCTTGCGGAAAACCCGGGAAGTTCTCAACTTCTGTAGTCGTCGTCAATTGACCGCCCGGCTGAAGACCTTCAATCACCAGCGGTTTCAGATTCGCACGAGCCAGGTATATCGCTGCTGTCAGACCCGCAGGCCCAGTTCCGATCACAATCGTTCTGTATTTAGACATATAGATACAGCCTCCTTCATCAGGTTGAGATGTGTAATGGTCGCGAATAACTTGCCAAGATGGTATCTACAGGCATTTTGAGACCTATTCGTTAAGTTTACCCGTTTTTCCGGTTAATGTATCCTTCGCTTAGGGACAACCTTGCTTCAAGCTTGAATTTCAACGTTTTACCGAGTCTATATCTCTGAAGCTAGTGATTTGGCGGAGCTGCACTACAAATCTGGTTGAGCTGTCTCGCATATTTGCTTACGGTAGATGCAGATATACCGTAACGTTCAGCGATACTTTGATACGTAACGGGTCGGCTACGGTTTTTGGAAGCCAGATACTCCAGACCTGCAGCCCATCCTTCAATCTGTTTGGAACCAGACAGATCCGGGCATACCCTGGAGACATAGTCTGTCCAGATCCGCTCCATCTCGTGCTGTAGTTCGGCTCTCGCCTCTGACATCTGAAGCGCACGATCAACAACAACCTGCCAATGAGAAGTTGCTCCCGTTTCCGCATGATTCGCCGCGACATCGGCCTTACCCACTTTACGAAGAGATTTCAGAGTCTCCGGAGTGAGTGTTTGGGGTACTTTAGCATCCAATTCATGATGTTCAGCACGTTGCAGATCATGCAAAACGACCTGTGCTGCCTTGACCAGGGTAGACTCTTCACCAGGTTCATTAATGAACAATTGCAGGGCCTGTTGCACCTCGTAATCTCCAATCATGCCAAGCGCATGAATAACCTGCAACTTGGTTGCCTGATCCCCATGACGCAATGCCCAGAAGAACGATGAGCGAATCAACGGATCATTTTTCATCTCTTCCGGAATGCCGTTACCGTAATCCTCCCATTGCTTGAATTGCTCGTCAAAAGGAAGGTGGTAGTGATAGCTTAACTTATTCGGCTCCTGCATACCTTGAAGTACCGCCTCGAGGCCGTCCAAATAATAACGAGCCACCTCGGAACCTGGATCGAGCTTATTCACATGATGCCACAGTCGCTTCGCCATGTCATACCGTTCCGTGTTGAAGGCCGCAACTGCTGCGTAATGCGCCAGTGCCGGATCAGCAGCGGTTTCTTCAACTTTGAGCAGCCGGCGGAAATGGATGTAGGCCGCGTCGTGCTGGCCCAGAATCCCCATTGTCGTAGCCAGCTTGTACACCTGTTCGTGCTGGTATGGCACGATCGTACGCAGTTTTTTGATCAACAGCAGCACTTGATCTGTCCGATTCTCATTTTGATAGAAGATCGCCAGATTACAAAGTGCGTGCAGATTGCCCGGTTCCTGTTCCAGCACTTCAGCGATAGTCTCTTTCGCTTTAGAAAACAGTCCCATATAATAATAGGCGAGAGCCAGATTGTTACGGGCAGCGAGATAATCCGGATAATCGGGCGACATGCCTTCGAGCAACTCTGCAGCTTGGGCAAACTTCCCCTCTTCCAGAAACTCGCGTGCCTGATCGTGCTCCACAACACCTTTACGTGACTTGATTCGATTTAATTTGGCCGGGCGATCCAGCTCATAATACAAAAGCTCCATCATTTCTTCGGCTTCCGTCATGAACTGCCCCTGCGTGTCTTCCTCCAGATAGGTCACCAGCGCACGCTCGGCTTCCTCGAATTGATCCATGTTGGCATAATTGTTCGCCATATAGAAATAACATTCCGTCATCGACGGGTCAACCTCATCCAGCACATGAGCCAGAATGGCATTGGAAGCCTTATAGTCTCCCTTTTCTGATAAAATACCTGCCATATTACAATGATTCACCGGGTTTTCCGGCTCGTACTCAACAGCTTTACGAAAATATTTCAATGCCTTGTCGACATGATTACGGTCCAGCGAGCGGACAGCTCTTTCAAAAAAGAAAGAAGCATCCAAGTGAATCGGTATAATATTGGCAAGGTGACCCTCGGTCCGCACTAGCTTGCCCTTCATCTCGCAAGGCACCTCCTCTTTGTTTTCATTCATACTCTTCAGTATACCACATCTTTAGGCGCTCTTCGCTATATGTAGTTTCATGTCGTTTATGAAAAAAATACAAATAATTCAGATGGCATTTCATCCCGATTATGAGTGAAATATCATCGGTAAGGAGCTTCATAAATAATTGAATTTCACACCTCATATAATACTCTCCATTTAAGGGAATCTAGATGGTATGAATTGTTTGTGGTAGAATAAGTCTATATTTTTAGTAGCATCCTAATTTTGAATCTTTTACTATAAAATCACCTATTACATCACTTCATTTCAGTTTTACACGTTAATTATTAACGTAAATTGTGTCTATTACAAAAATAAGTGAATATTATCCAAGGAGATGAAAGTTAAATGAATATCACAAAAACAAAGTTGCTCTTATTCATGGTCATGTGTTTCGTTGCCTTAGTTGGATGTTCCAAAGAGAATGAAAACAAGTTAAATTTGGATGATGTGTTAACTGCACTTAAATCACAAAATTTGAAATTGGAGCCTTTTGGTATAACCGGATATCCCATGAAATTAAATGATGTTATACCGGAAGCATACTCAGTCAAGACGTCAGGCGCAGAAGAAGACAGTAATACCGAAGAATTTATCCATTTCTATATCTTCAATTCAGAAAAGGATCGTTTAAAAGGAGCTAAAGAATTTAACAAAATCACAGAAAATACCAATTCGACATCATCTCCTTTTCTATACGAAAAAGAAAATATTCTCCTTATTTACTGGAGTAACAGCAAAGATCATCCATTAATGGGTGAAGCAATTGAAACTGCGTTAGAACAACTAAATTCATAATACGCTAACTCCAATCGAAAACACCTAAAACTGAAAGTCACCTTTTAGAAATTAGACTGACCTACGGTTAGTCCGATGAATTTCTAAAAGGTGACTTTATGCTTTGAAGCAATTGATGGCCAGAAAGCTGGGCGTCCGGTACAGAGATTGAAATCGGCAGAAATGAATTCAACTTTCAAATAGTTACTATAACCATGTGAATCCAAAAGACTGGCATCAGTATCGTACCGATGCCAGTCTTTTGATGTTTCTTTGTTCTGAAACATTGTGACTACTTAATTACTGAATAATTTATTTCAAGTTTGTCTTTGGAAGCTTCTAGAAGTTGATTTTGATATGCATCAAAATCATTAATATCGTTAATCTTTCCTTCCTTCACTAGTTGATCAAAAAGTTTACCAAGTAAAATTGCTTTTTCATAACCATATCTTGTTTCTTCGCTATTCCAAAATTCATCTTCAGTTAGACCAGTTATTCTAATTCTATTAGACATAAGTTCTTTAACTAAGTAATTATCTGAATCCAAATCCGGATCGTTTAACGCAGCTTTTTCTGCTGTGATTACATCGTTAATTTCCTGATCTGTTGCTTCAAGTCCTAAATTTTTAGCATTTTGCACAGTCAAATCAGACTTAATTAATTCGTTAATTATGTCATCATCGCTTTGAGTAGCCTGCTTCAATAAGCTATTATTATTATTGTTAAGGCCACTAAGTAGTTCGGAACTCTTTTTGTAAAATACAAATCTATCTCTTGTGATTTCAATTCCATCCCCCACTACCAACGGAGATTGTGCTGCTAAACTACGATTCATTTTTCCATTTTCAAGACTTAACTGAATCTTATCAAATCCTTCTTTGATTTGTTCTCTTGGAATGGTCGACTGAGAATAAATTACTGAACCCGTCACTAATACAGCTGCAAAAACACCCACCATAATTGATAATAATTTTTTCTTCAAAATGGTTTACCTCCTAATGTGATATTCTGAAAGAATCAGTGACACTTCCACCGCCAGTACACTTTCCAATATTCGGTGTCGCAACGCCATAGTTTTCAACGTTTACAGAGAATGGGGAGTCGGTAGTATAACTCCATCCATTAGATTTGTAACCTAAAACGGCTGTTCCAGGTGATACAATATAGCTTCCTTGAACAGGAAGATTAACTGTCTGCGATCCAAACTTAGTGGACTTTCTTATTCCCAATGTTGTTGAGCAACCAGCCAAACCATAGCTACTAGGAGAGAGCACGCTTGCGTTAGATTCTGTATAAGTATACAACTTCGCACCTGACTGTACTTTAGAGGAGTATGTTAGTGACGAAGATACTGTGACAAGCACACTAAATGTGATGCCACCATCTAAACCCCACTGAATAATATTTTTTGATGTAGAACTATTATCAACTGCTGCACTTGCTGTTGAATAAAACGGGACAATCAATAGCGCAAAGCAAATTGGAATGATTAAAAATAATCTTTGTATCTTACTCACAAGAATACCTCCAAATATTATATTTCCCCCATTAATCAAACCCCTCCATAAAGTCTAAATTTGGGAATATTATACTTTATATACGCTTACAAAAAACAAAAGTTACACTAAAATTCAAAAAAACGGATATTTTGAGAATGAACACTATAAAAGTCCTACGAGTAATATTAAACATTTACAGATAATACTTACATCATAATAACATTAAGGTATCATTTGACTTGATTAGTTTTTCTTTTCTATAAAGTAGCAGGAACTACCTCAGCGCTATGAGGGTGCACAATACACTTGATCGAGCGAAATTCAGACTACAAGAGAACTACGAAGAGATTGAAGTGATCAGTGAAATGCCTTTGTTATTACCACAAAAAGTTTTGAGAAAACATAAACAGCGTGCACCAGATGAATATCGGTACACGCTGTTTACTTAATTTTATAAATACTTAGCTAAGAAGTTTACTGAAATTTCTCATCATACTAGTGACGGAGAAAGGGTTATATTCAACGTTTTATCGAAGGGAGTCATGAAATTAACCAGTACAATTTTGCAATTCTCAGGCATTTTGGCTTCACGCACCGTTGCCGCCAGATGTCCCATCTCGCCTCCATCAATCTCAAGCCAATCTTCTCCGCAACTATAACGAAGCTTGCCGCCTTTCCACAGAATACTACCATCACTGGTTTCTATGCCATCCTCACAGCTAAGCTCTCCTTCATTTCCGAATACAAAGGATAACTGCATCATGATGTCCTGTGGTTCCTCACCAGTCAGATGCATCGTCCAGCCGCGATCTGTCTGCAGTACCTCGGCACCAACACGGAATGTCTGCTCATGTGTAAGTGCACGAGTCTGATGTGGAAGCAAATACCACGGGCTGATCGATGAGGAAGCTGTAGCTGGTAGATCGGCTGAAGGAATTGGTCCGTAGTAGCCTTTCTTCTGTTCCCCGGTCAATCGATATCCCTGAGGCAATCGCGTCATCTTTTGCATCGGTACATATCCGGGGTTGAAGTAAGATGCTAACTGAACCGCGAGCAGTCGTACCTCACCGTGACGAAGTGCAAAAAACGGAGCTACCTCCGTCATAACCGTCACACTGGTCTCTCCATCACGGATTCGGGCAACGGGAGCACCAAAATCCGTGTGCATGCGACTGTGCGAGATTCGTCCATAATGGCCTACATTCTCCATTTGGCCCACATAACTTTCACGTCCAAAATGCTCATTGAGCATCACTTCATATTGACTAGGGAGCGCATCCATTGTACCCGTAGTCTGTTGAAGCTCAGGCTCTAGCAACAATCGTACGAGCGCATTCACCGAACATACGCCTGGGTCTGTCAAATCGCTGTCTGCCCAAGCAGCCATACCTGCAAAAATCGGATCTTGATCCAGTTTGGCCATAATTGCATAGGGCAAATAATAGGATGACAAGCCATGTTTACTGCCCAGATCCTGGCGGCCTGAATAATCGGTCACAATTTCACCTGTAGGATGTACGAGATATACCATCATACGAAGGTTCAAACGTACTGGCTCCAGCAATTCAGGACGGTTCAACAACCGCGCGGCATGAATCAACATAATATCACTCACCGCATTGTAGATCCCGTTGCTTCGTTCGGTCCACTCCCCATCAGGGGTAATATCAATCCCTTCTGCCAGCCATTGCTCCGCACGTTGCACCGCTTCCTCTATACCAAAGATCTCATGCAGAAACCCAAGTGCGGCACAC
Source organism: Paenibacillus amylolyticus (assembly GCF_003719335.1). Taxonomy (GTDB): domain Bacteria; phylum Bacillota; class Bacilli; order Paenibacillales; family Paenibacillaceae; genus Paenibacillus; species Paenibacillus amylolyticus_D. The sequence continues at coordinate 24,781 of NZ_RIAS01000014.1, read as the reverse complement.
AAAACCCAGCGGTGGTTTGGTGTGTGACAGCCTCCCGTTAACATGACTGGAATCGTCCGTTCCAGAAACAGTCGCATATTATCAAGCACAGGCTTCAGTGGTGCCCAATCCTGTTGGTTCAAAAGTTGATATAACTGCGAATACCCTACGACAACAAAAGCAGTATCTGGCGGGGAATGATAGTTGGTCCAACCGGGTGATATCGATCCATCACTGTGCTGATGACGGAGCACAAACTCACTCGCTAGCCGAAGTCTCTCTAACAGAGCCTCGTCACGATAATATGTTGAATCCGGATTAGAAAGAGCCGCTCCCCAAAAACACATATCTGTAGGTGTTCCCGTCGTATGGTTAACCCAAGCCACACCTGAAAAAGGATCAATTGTTCCACCATAGTAACGACTTTCCGGATCAAGAACCTGCCGCTCTACACCTCGTTCAGTGGCTCTGTCATTACTTTCTACCATTTCTCTATACATCTACATTCCCCCTCCGTCCCATCCATCAATAGCGTCAACTCATACAAATCCAGTCCTATTTAAAAGATAAGATCAGCAGGCTGTGCGCTTAACAGCCCAAGCCAACCGATCTTATCACTTTGTCTAAACTATGCTTCCAAACTCGCAAGTTTCTGCATCAGCAAATCATGACTTTCGTGAATTGCTTCCGGTTCACAAGCTGACTTCAGTTCATATACCTTCACCTGTGCTTTACGGATCATAGGGAGGTACGCATCATAAAAGTGCATATCCTTACTGTGCACATATGGGCACCAATGATCAGATAATCCCAGCGTTTCATGGATATGAACACCTACGATATCATCCATGAGCCCCTGCATCTCATCAACACTGTCGTACAGTCCCAATCGATCCATCATAATCGCATGCCCTGTATCGTACCAGATGCCTACCGGAGCTCCTTTAAGAGCCTGAATGATCGTCTTCGCTTCGGCAAGTGTAGGAATTTGTTGCGGTCTGGAGCGAGTTTCGATCCCAAAACGGACATCCAGTCCCTTGGATACCGCCCGGTTGCAAACTTCATCCAGACTGATGATAATTTTCTCAATATACCCTGCACTCAGGGCATCCCGCCGCTCCATGAACTCCGCCCATTTGCTCTGATAATGCGGAGAGTCCGTGCCTTCCTCTCTGTAAAGCTTCTCCAGGTCCTTGCTGACATCATGCGGAAAGGGCACCTCACCTGGGTGCACAACGACTGCCTCTCCTCCATAACGATGTGCATATTCAGCCGATTCGACCAGCAGATCAATCGCCCGCTTGCGCTTCGCTTCATCCTCAAAGCCAAGCAACACGGAATCCGTCCCATAGTCAGGATCAGGATCATGAGGGAAGGTATTGTGTACACTGGACACTCCGATCTCTCCGCGCTCGATCATCGGCTCAATCGTTGCGAGCATTTCCTTTGTTACGTTATAGTTAAGTTCTACCCGGCGAAAGCCGAGCTCTGCGATCTCCCGAATCATGTCCTCACCTACAGGATGTCTCCTGATATTCCAGCATGTCGAGAATGAGTATTCTCCCTTGTCTCTTCCCTGCATATACTCTTCCTTCTCCTTCCCCGATTGTGATGTTTGCGTGTATGGGGACTACGAATTAACCTTTAATTGCTCCTTGCATTGCGCCACTAACAAAATACTTTTGTAACCATGGATATACGAGCAGGATCGGTACTGTTGCAAAGACAACCGCTGCAGCTTTAAGACTCTCTGGTGTTAATCTTGTACGGCTAGCACCCTCCAGCAATGTGAGGTCAGTTATCATGTTGTTCTGCACCATTTGAAAGAGCTTTAATTGCAAAGGATATAACTTCGGATCTGTGATGTACATCAGGGAATCCTGGAAACCATTCCACCGTCCAACCGCATAGAACAGACCAAGTGTAGCAAGTACCGGCATAGACAGCGGCAAAATGATTTTGAAGAGCGTGTGCACATGAGAGCTTCCATCAATCTCGGCGGACTCTTCTAGGCTATCCGGTATTCCGCGGAAGAAGGAGATCAGGATAATCAAGTTAAATGGACTAACCAACCCTGGTAAAATCAATGCCCAAACCGAGTTCATCAAATGCAGGTCACGAATCAACAAATACTCAGGAATAATCCCGCCGCTGAAGAACATCGTAATAATAATGATGTACATAAACAGCTTGCGGCCCTTTAAATTTTTCTTCGTCAAAGGATACGCTGCAGCAATGGTAAACAACAGACAGAGTACCGTTGTTGCAATCGTAAGAAGCGCTGTAAATCCTAGTGAATACAACATGGAGTTATCCGAAAATACTTGACCATATGCATCCCAAGAGAACTCTTTTGGAAAAATCGTTACTTCACCTGACGTTATGGCCCGGTTTGAACTAAGTGATATCGCAATCGTGTGTAAGAACGGAGCAAGACAGAACAGTACAAACAATGAAATAAAGGTGACATTGACAATGTCAAAAATCCGGTTCGAGGTGCGGTCACTCATCTTTGCACAACTCCTTTACTGATGGTCTATACGTACAACAAGTCACTTGACGTACATTTCACTATTGTTCTGGAATTAGAGAATTCCTTCACCTGTTGTTTTCTTCGAGAGATAGTTGGAACCGAGAACAAAGATCAATCCGACAACCGCCTGGAATAAGCCGACAACGGTTGCAAGTGTGTATTGTCCAGACTGTAGACCAACTCTGTATACAAAGGTACTAAGTACATCGGAATATTCACGAACAGCCGTATTACCAATAACATAAGGCCGGTCAAAACCGATGCTGACCATATTTCCAAGGTTAAGAATAAGCAAGGTAACAATCGTTGGTTTAATACTTGGCAATGTAATATGCCAGATTCTCTTCAGCCGCGTTGCACCATCAATCTCAGCTGCCTCAAACAACTCCTTGTTCACGCCGGTTAATGCAGCCAGATATAAGATGGTTCCCCACCCAGCGCTTTGCCACACACCTGTGAACAGGTAAGTAACAAGCCATGGATTTTTTTCTGTCAAAAACGGGACGGAATCAAATCCCATGCTCTGCAGTAGACCGTTTACCATACCGGATTGATTGCCAAACAATTGGTACACAATCCCTCCGATGATAACCCAAGAGATAAAGTGAGGAATGTACAGAATGGTTTGTGAGATTTTCTTAAACCATTTGAATCTTACCTCATAGAGCATAATGGCCAGAATAATTGGAGCAGGGAATGAAACGATCAGATCAAGAAAATTCAGCATAAACGTATTGCGTAATGTGGTGTAGAAATCGGGCATTGCAAATACCTCGCGAAAAGCATCGAAACCGATCCATTCACTACCGTTGATACCCTGAAACAGGTTAAAATCTTTAAAGGCGATCTGGACACCGTACATCGGTCCGTAACGGAAGATTAAAAAGTAGATTATAGGCAGAGAAATCAATGCGTATAATTGCCAATATCTTTTCAAATATGTGAGGTTCAAGACGGTTTCCCCCTATCATAAGAAACGTTTGTGCCGCCTATCCGGCGGCACACGTTCTTTCTAATTCGAAACAGTTGTATGGTTATTTTAATATTATCCAAGCGTACTAGGTCTTACTTTCCACCCATACTCTGCAAAGCTTCTTCCAGCTCTTTCTTCAAATCGTTACCGCCCAAGGACATGTAATCAGCCATTTCCTTTTCATACACAGACTCGAAATCAGCTGGTTTTGCCATAGCGGTTTTTACGATAATGACATCAAGCTTGTCATTAAGTGTGGTTCCATACTTCATCTCGGCAGCAATCGGTTTATCAAAGATGATTGGTCCTACTGTATCTGTGTTTGCGATCTCAAGAGATTGCTTCAACAGCTCTTGGTTATTTTTAGGGTAACCCAGAATCCATGCTTTTTCGTTTGTAGCTTGATCTCCGATGTTTTTACCGTTGGAGATAATTGCAAAATCATTTGCGTTATAAAAACGATCTGCTGCTTCTTGAGCTGTATCTTCTTTTGCAACCGGGATACCGTCTACCAGATCATAGTTCTCGCCTTTCACACCGCTGATGATATCCATCAGATTGTTGTCAGACGCCATCCAATCCAGGTATTTAACTGCTTCCACGGCACGCTCACTGCTTTTCGGAATCATAATGAACAAACCATTTGAACCATAACGTGACTTGATGTGTTTGTTATCTGCGTTCGGGTTAGTGTACGCATCTAGTGGCAGAACTTTGCCGTCGCTTACATTTTTACGCATGAGATCCATTGTAGCCTCTTTACCGAACATAGCATCAGCATCTTCAGACCAGAAGCCTACATTACCATTTTGAATATCTTTATTCAGTTGCGTTTTGTCTTTATCCAAACTGAAATCTTTACTGATCAGACCTTCATTGTAAAGTTTATTCAGGAATTGCATGGACTCTTTGAATCCCTCGTGGAGCGGCAATTCATAACGTTGGCCGTATGTCTTGTCGCCACTTACAGGTTTGATAAAGGAATAGATCAGTGTCTCATACTGAGCTGGTGCAAGCGCAAAGCCCATAGGGATGTTTTTGCTTCCTCGGTTCGCCGGATCTTTTTCCTTGAATGCTTTCAATGTTGTGTACAACTCATCCGTCGTCTTAGGTGCTGGCATTCCAAGCTTATCTAACCAATCTTGACGGATATAAGAACTGTAACGGCCTGTGATGGCGCGTTTACCCGGAATAGCAAACTGCTTTCCTTCTAATTGTCCAAACTTTAGAGTATCTTCACCCAGGAATTTCTTCAGATTCGGTCCATACTGATTAATCAGATCACCTACATCTGTAAGACCTCCCTGCTGTGCATAACGGTAAAACACAGTAGAGTCGTAAACAAAGACAACATCTGGAACATCTGAGGCACTTGCCATCAGGACGTTCAGCTTCGTCACTTCCTCGGAACGTTGAACAGGAACAAATTGTACATCAATGTTGTTGGGATCGCCGAACTTCTCTTGAATCATCTTTGTGAGATAGCTGTTCGTGATCGTGTAAGGCGATGGGGTGTTACCACGGTCGAAAAGCTCCACCTTTAATGTGACGCGTTTTCCATCACCAGCTGCTCCGCCCTCTGCTGATTTGTTGTCTGAAGATCCGCACCCCGCAAGTAGTGAGACACCCATTACTGCTGTAAGTGCCAAACCCATTAACTTCTTTAGACTCCCTTTTCTTGTCATTCTGTTCATCCCCTTTGGCTTTACGTGAATGTTTTAAAGCTTGCTCTGAGTATTCCATACTATTGTGATCCCAGACAACTGACTAAATTCGGGTACATCAGTAAAAGAGTTTCGGTTTGCCTCCTACGCTTATTTTCGCAGACTGCCAAAATGCCCGAAAACCTTATGGTATCAGGCTTTAACAGCACTCTTCTACTCTTTATGTGTAAGGTATAGATAAACCATTTTCCCACACTGACTAAATTCGTAAATAACATGCCGATGTAATGGTGGAACATCTTCTGACATGGTGATGAAAGTATCATGTATATTTCAAAATTTTTCAAGCGCTTTCATTTTTGGCGATGTCAAATAAACAAAATAAGGTGAATCATTGCATGTGATATCTCCATAGATTCTGGAGACTCGTTGCAATAATTCACCCTGAATTTAGAAAACCTCTCTTTTGTCATGTAGGAAAAACTAACACAATCATTCGTTTTAACTCCTAGAATTTTGACCAAACTCACTCATCCGCTATCTTTGGATCTTTCTTCATCCGACGATAATCTCCAGGAGTAATCCCTGTGACCCGCTTGAACACACGACCGAGTGTAATCCCGTTCGCATAACCGACCTTCAAAGCAATATCCTGTAAGGAATAATCTGTTTCTAGCAACAACTTCTCTGTTTCTTTCATCCTAAGGTCGGTCACAAAGTCAACAAATTTCATGTTGAATTCGGTCTTAAACAAATAGCTGGCATGCTTTCCGGAAATCTGAAAACGGTCACTCAGATGTTTAAGCGACAGATCTGGATTGGTGAACTGCTCCTCGATATACTTTTTCATTTCATTAACCATCGCTTTGTAGCTCTTCGTTTCCGTAACCGCAACGTATGTCCGGAACAGATCGGTAAGACTATCGAATAACAGCACCTTAACATCATCCAGCGACTCTGCTTCTTCCATCGCTTTCAGCCAATTGTTGATGTTTTCTTCAGACAGCTCTTTCTGTAACCCTTCCGACATCATAGAAACTTCGCGGCTGAGCATTTGGAGCATCGCCTGAATCAGGGAACGGATCTCATCATCTGGCAGTTTATTTCGCTCAAACTCCTTAAAGATATCCTCCAATTGCTCTCTCCACTGTCCGCTCGACATTCTGAACCGTTTGACAAAGTCTGCAATCATCTGCAAATACGTGTAGGTCTCCAGCAATGGATGCTGCATCTCGCTTGCCTCTGCTTCACCCACATCACCATTCATCAGCAGCTTACGCTGCATCACCGCTTCAGCGGCTGTAAACGATTGATGGATCGCCCCAATTCCTTCAGCAACAGGTCCAATGCCAAAGCTGAGGGAAATTCGCAGATTCTGCTCTACCCAGGATTTACATTCCTCAGCAACCAATCGGATCTGTTTGGCTAAATCCTGCCCCTGCTGCGTTTCTTCCTTCGAAAAGAAAAGAATAGCAATCCGATCTGCACTGATCCATTCTGTCCAGCATTGGACTTTCGTATCCCGAGAAAGCTCCTGTAGTACATTCATCAGGGCAAACTTAAGTGTGTTTTGTTCACCTCTGGTAAACTTCTCCTGAAACCCCTTCTCATAGCGGTTAATATCCCCAACGACCACAATAAAACGGGAAGCCTCATGGGCTCCATCAAATGGAGATACCTCGTACAGTTGCCCAGCTGCATTATCCACGTGCTCACCTTGAAGCAAAGCGCTAAACAGCTTACTCCGCTGCATAAGCACATTTTCACGACTCTTTTTATCATAATCCATCATATGATTGATCAGATTTTCAAGTACACCATCAATCATCTTCATCTCATCCATACGAGCACCGGATTGTTCAAACGCCTTGATCTGTTGAGATTCAATCCGATTCATGATGATTTGAATTGGCTTGTAGTTCCGCCGGGTCACATACACGATATAGATAATTGCACAGATTACCGTCAAGATTGCAATGACTACCCAGACATAAGAAACAACAGACACCCAACCAAACAAATTACCTGCTTTGATGCCGCTAGTAAGTGTCCATCCCAATCGTTGCAAAGGTAGTTCGTTTAACTTGGTACCTTCGAGTGCACTCTCCTTATCGGAATGCGCATTATAGATAACCCTGCCCTCCTGATCGGTTATCGTCAAGAAAGAGAGCTTTCCATTGACCATGCTATCGACACTCTGCTTGATACTGCTCATCTTGATATTGATGACCAACACACCTTCTGAGCCAAAAGGCAGTGGCATTTCTTTATTTACCGTTAACACTTGGACAGGAGTCCTTTGGAATTCTTCCGGTTCCATCTCTCGGACATGCTGCCAGCCTTGACCCGTTTCTCCGCTTAGAATTCGATCGATCCATGCCTTATCCGAGAAGCTTCCTACGTCTCTTGAACCGCTTAGCGTTATAACCCGTTGATGCTCCTTGTCATATAAATATATGGACTGAATCCATGAAGAAGAATTAATCATTTCACGTAAGTTTTGGGCTATGGTATATACCGTATCCGAATTGTTTGGATTATTTTCGCTAAAATAAAGCCTGTACGCTGGCTCATACTGCACTTTCTCTGTCACAGCCAGTTCAATATCCCGAATCGTATGATCCAGCGTAGTCGCAAGATAACTGGAAGATATCTGATCAGCCTTCCGGGTTTCTTCTTTGGAAATATCATTAATAAAGACAAAAGCACTAAAAATGAGTATCGTCATCGTAAAGAAAAATATAGGAAAATACGAAAAGAGTAATCGGTAATACCACGTGCGCGACAATAGACCCCACTCCTCACTCCACGATGTCAGTATCCTACAGCCGTGGTTCTACTGTTTAGTATCCGTAACAAATTCATTCCAGATGCATCTAAAATAAAAACGCTATCATTTCTATATATTTATAGTTATTATATCACAAGCGATCACACAGCAAACACAGAATTGAATAGGTGGGGCCAAAACAAAAATACCGCGCTGAGCAGATTGCACTCAGACACGGAACATGAAAAAAAGATTGGGTTGAATGTACCCGTATATCGTACGAAAAAATCAAATACCGGAATCCTTAAACAGTGTGGCCATAGAGCCGCCATCAACAATAATGCGGATAGCTCGTGAGAGCATTGGCGCAACGGGTAATACTTTAAAACAATCCGGGTGATCCTCCGGCAACGCAATGGAGTCTGTTACCACAACCTCCGTAATGGATGGATGATTTAGTTTGCTTACTGCTCCATCCGAGAACAAGCCATGAGTTGCGCAAACATATGCATTCTCTGCACCGCGTTCCTTCAAACCTTCCACTACATTCACAATCGTTGTACCCGTATCGATCAGATCCTCGATAATAATCGGTGTTCGTCCCTCAACGTCACCAATGACATGTGTGATGATCGATTCATTATGACTTGGACGTTTCTTGATCATAATGGCAAAAGGTGAATCCAGACGATTCGCCAGCTTCTCCGCCATCGATGCCCGTCCTGCATCAGGAGAAACCACAACCGGGTTTTTGATCTCTTTGCTAAGCAGGTATTCGCTGATTAAGTCCAGTGACGTCATGTGATCCACTGGAATGTTGAAGAATCCCTGAATTGCAGCCGCATGCAGGTCAATTGTAACCACCCGGCTTGCTCCCGCTGTCGTTAATACATCTGCAACCATCTTGGCCGAGATGGGCTCACGTGGAGCCGACTTCCGTTCTTGACGGGCATAACCGTAATACGGAACGATAATATTTACCGTGCGCGCTGAAGCTCGTTTTGCCGCATCAATCATAACAAGCAACTCGACAAACAGTTCATTGATTGGATGAGACAAAGACTGTATCAAAAACACATCACAATTGCGGATTGTTTCTTCGTAATGAACGTATATTTCTCCGCTCTTGAACCGGGACAGTTTAATCTTACCCAGTTGTACTCCCAGCTTGTCACAGACCTGCTCTGCAAGCTTAGGGTTAGATGAACCGGAAAAAATACGTAACGAATGCTGCATAATGCCCTCCCGCGGGTTTATCCCCGATCATAATTCCTTGTATAGTTAAGTTGGAAAATCCAACTCGTATAAAAGGTTATTTTACCCTTATTATACTCCACTGTTGTCTACATTTAAAGGAATGAACGAACGCTGGCGGCCTTCAAACACAGCTACTTGCTTACAGCCGAGCTCATGTAGAAGTGCCTCCGCTTCAGGCAAATGATCTCCTAGTTTCAGTGGGTCATGTGCATCCGAGCCCAATGTAAGGGGAATGCCCAGACGAATTGCTTCTGTCAGCATTCTCTGGCTTGGAAACATCTCTGCACATGGCTTGGACAAGCCTGATGCATTCAGTTCCATAGCACAGCCACTTTTTGCAATAGCTTGCAGGGCCGCATCCTCCAGTGCAATGCGTTCCTCCTTTTGCTCAGGTGAAGGCTCATATCCAAAACGTTTGATCACGTCCGCATGTCCAATAATATCATACATCCGTGTTGCCGCCGCCTTGCTTACAGCATCATAATATTGACGGTACACTTCAAGAATATCCTTGCCTTCCCAATGATGGGTCTGCCGGAAATCAGTAATATCCCACTCCCCAAGGAAATGCACAGAGCCGATCACATAATCCCATGGATAACGTTCAATGATCGAGCGAATTTGTGATTCAAAGCCTTCAATATAATCCCCTTCAAGCCCGACACGGACATCAATCTGCCCGCGGTACCGTTCCTTCAAAGTGAAACATTCCTCGACATATCGTGGCAGTTCATCCATAGGCATAGCCATCTCCGGATAATATTGAGCGGGATCTACATGCAATAGCGGCATATGATCGGAAAGCCCAATCTGGGACAAACCGATCTCTATCCCGCGCTGTACGTATTCTTCAAGCTTGCCAACAGCATGTCCGCAACGTTCATGGTGGGTATGGTAGTCTATGCGCATGCAGTGTTCGCCTCCTAGTCGCGGCGCGGCCGTTCATGGCGGCGACTCAGTTCAGACATGATGTCATCCAGCGGCAACTTTCGCTCTTGGAGCAATACGAGCAAGTGATACATCAGGTCACTGACTTCAAGACGCAGCTCGTCATTGTCTTTATTTTTTGCAGCAATAATCGTCTCGGAAGCTTCCTCACCGATCTTTTTCAGGATTTTATCGACACCTTTATCAAACAGATACGTGGTATACGCACCTTCTGGGCGTTCGCGCTCACGCTCAGCAATGACGGATTCCAGTTCAGCCAGAACCTCAAATCGGCTTTCCGCGTTAGAGGGAGAGATCGTGCCGGAGTCTGCAGCGCTTCCTGTTTCTTTTTGGGTATCTTGTTCCGTTTCATTTGATGACAACCCGATAATTTCATTGTGAAAACAGGTCACTGCACCTGTATGACATGCCGGCCCCTTCGGTTTCACTTCAACCAGCAATGTATCGCCGTCACAGTCATATTTTAAGGAAACGATCTTCTGTACATTACCCGAAGTCGCTCCTTTATTCCATAGCTCCTGACGCGAACGTGACCAGAACCAAGTCTCACCGGATTCAAGTGATAACTTGAGGGATTCACGGTTCATATAGGCCATCATTAATACTTCACGGGTATCTACATCCTGTACAATCGCAGGAACCAATCCTTCATCCCAGCGGATGTGCTCCACAACTTGCTCCAAGGAGAGCTGTTCCTTGATTTCATCACTCACTTTAGTCACGGATTTCCACCCCTTGTTCTCTTAATTGTTGTTTTAATGCCGGTACGCCAATTTCTTTATAGTGAAAAATGGTTGCAGCCAGGCCTGCGTCCGCTTTGCCTGTTGTGAATACATCATAGAAGTGGGATTCCTTGCCTGCACCGCCTGATGCAATAACAGGAATGCTCACCGACTCCGAAACGGCTGCGGTCAGCTTCAGATCAAAACCGTCCTTTGTACCATCTGCATCCATACTGGTTAACAGAATTTCGCCTGCACCCAGTTCTTCGGCTTGTTTAACCCACTCCAGTGCTTTGATGCCAGATGGTTTCCGTCCGCCGTGGGTGTACACTTCCCACTCACCCCAAGCCTCGTTATACTTGGCATCAATAGCCACCACGATACATTGCGAGCCAAAGCGGCGTGCGCCATCCGCAATGATCTGTGGATTAAGTACGGCTGCTGTATTAACCGCGATTTTGTCCGCACCTGCACGCAAAATTCGCTTCATGTCCTCCACTTTGGAGATCCCGCCACCTACCGTAAACGGAATGGCAATTTCGCCTGCTGTCTGTCTTACGACTTCCTCCATCGTTTCACGGCCCTCCACCGATGCGGAGATATCGAGAAATACGAGTTCGTCCGCGCCTTCGCGGTCGTACAGTGCCGCCAGCTCTACCGGATCACCCGCATCGCGGAGATTGACGAAGTTCACGCCTTTAACGACCCGGCCGTCCTTCACGTCCAGACAGGGAATGATTCTTTTTGCCAGCATACTGTTTCTTCCTCTCTACTCGATTATCCGTTCTTGTTAACCAAACTCACCGCGTCAGCAAGATCAATACTGCCCGTATACAAAGCTTTACCTACAATGGCTCCGCCAACACCGTCATCTGCATGACGACTCAAACGAAGCAGGTCATCCATTACACTAACACCGCCAGAAGCAATAACTGTCCGTCCGCTCGCTTTGGCAAGAGAAACGATCGCCTCAACATTCGGTCCCTGCATCATACCGTCACGGGAAATGTCCGTAAAGATAAACGTTTCCGCTCCATAAGCAGCAAGTTCCTTCGCGAGCACTTCAGCCTGTACCTCAGAGGTTTCAAGCCATCCACGAGTGGCAACATATCCGCCCCGCGCATCGATACCAATCGCTACTTTATCTCCGTAACGTCCCAATACTTCTTCTGTAAAGGCACGATCCTCAATCGCCGCTGTGCCGATAATTAATCGGCTAACACCCAGTCCCAATAAACGCTCAACGTCAGTGACTGTACGAAGCCCGCCGCCAACCTGCACAGGTACATTCACTGCGGATGCAATGCGTCCAATCAGCTCATCGTTAACCGGGTGTCCTGCTTTGGCACCATCCAGATCCACCAGATGAACGTATGTACCGCCTTGCTTTTCCCAGTTAAGCGCAACCTGAACCGGGTCATCGTTGTACACGGTCTCTTGATTATAATCTCCCTGCACCAGTCTTACACATTTGCCGTCCCGGATATCGATTGCCGGGTATAAGATAAAAGATGACATACAAGTCCTCCTAAGTGTAGATTCGATTGAGATTCGGTTTAACTTTCATGTAACTTCAAGTTGAATAATATATTTAAACCTGATTTTGTTTTAGATAAATATAACAATACACGCAGCTTACTGGAATAACAGCGATAAGAATTAGACTTATATTGAAGTTATACTGATGCTTCCGTCAAAGACAGGAAATTGCCCAGCAGTTTCATGCCAAGTTCACCGCTCTTCTCAGGATGGAACTGCATGCCGAAGTTCGAGCCTCTACCTACAATCGCTGTAACGGGATGTCCGTAATCCGTAACGGCGAGCAGATCACCCTTGTTTTCGGTAAGTGCATGATACGAGTGTACAAAATAAACATGCCCTGCATCCAGACCCGCGAAGAGCGGATTTTCAGGATGTAAAAATTCCAAACGGTTCCACCCCATATGAGGAACCTTCAGTTCACTTCGTGAGAAACGCACTACTTTTCCCGGTAAAATGTCCAGTCCTTCATGCTCGCCATGCTCCTCACTGGAGCTGAATAGCAGCTGCATTCCCAGACAGATGCCAAGGAGCGGTTTTGTTCCAGCAGCCGCTTCTTTAACGACCACATCCAGACCCGTCTCCCGCAAATGCACCATCGCATCACCAAAAGCACCAACCCCCGGCAGAATAACGCCATCCGCGGCAAGAATAGCTTCTCGATCACCCGTGACTAGCGCTTCATAGCCAAGACGTTCGACCGCTTTGCCGACGCTGTGCAGGTTCCCCATACCGTAATCGACAATTGCAATCGCCATCGTCTACAGCACTCCCTTCGTGGAGGGCACGCCAGTTACCCGTGGATCGATCATCGTTGCTTCATCCAGTGCACGTCCGAGAGCTTTGAAGACTGCTTCGATCATGTGGTGTGTATTCTGACCATAGTGCACAATGACATGTAGTGTAATCCGCGCTTCGAGCGCCAGTTTCCACAGAAATTCATGCACCAGCTCTGTAGAAAAACTGCCTACTTGTTGTGACGGGTACTCAGCCCGGTATTCAAAGTGCGGACGGTTGCTTACATCAATGATAACCTGAGCGAGCGCTTCGTCCATCGGTACAAACACGCTGGCATAACGCTTAATACCACGTTTATCGCCCAGTGCCTGGTACAGCGTCTGCCCAAGACAAATCCCGATGTCTTCAACTGTATGGTGATCATCAATATCAATATCTCCGCGAGCTTGTACGTTAAGATCAAACTGTCCATGCTTTGTGAACAGATCGAGCATATGGTTCAGAAACGGTACATCCGTTTCAATATTTGATTGTCCTGAGCCATCTACGTTGAATGACAGCTGGATATTCGTTTCGTTCGTTTTGCGGTCAACCTCTGCTTGGCGAACTGCACCTTTATTTTGAAGCTCTACACCCTGTTCTGCACTCTTATTCTGATTATCCATTGTCCGATTCCGCCTTTCCTTCCTGTTCTAAGCGTACAGCGATTGCACGAGCGTGTCCTTCAAGTCCCTCATGACGGGCTAATTCGATAATAGCCGCTCCATTTTGCAAGAGTGCTTCTTTACTATAATAAATCAAGCTAGATTTTTTGATAAAATCGTCCACATCTACGGGTGAACTGAAACGGGCAGTTCCATTCGTTGGAATAATGTGATTCGGTCCAGCGAAATAATCGCCCACCGGTTCGGAGCTATACGGCCCGAGGAAGATGGCACCAGCATTCTCGATCCGGCCAGCGTAAGCCATCGGCTCTTGCACCATGATTTCCAGATGCTCTGGTGCAAGCCGGTTTACGACATCGATTCCCTCATCGATGGAATCGACCACAATAATCGCGCCATGCTGCTCCACGGAAGCAGAAGCGATATCGCGCCGCGGCAGCACATCCAGCTGCCGCTGTACCTCGGCCTGCACAGCTTCCGCCAGCGAGGCCGAATTCGTGACGAGAATGGCCGACGCCATCTCGTCGTGCTCCGCCTGCGACAACAAGTCCGCGGCGACATACACCGGGTTCGCCTTATCATCGGCGAGCACCACAATCTCGCTTGGCCCGGCGATACTGTCGATATCGACCGCCCCATATACCTCGCGCTTCGCGAGCGCCACGTAGATATTACCCGGTCCACAGATCTTGTCGACCGGGGCAATGCTCTCCGTGCCGTAAGCGAGGGCGGCGATCGCCTGTGCGCCGCCAACCCGGTACATCTCGTTCACGCCCGCTTCCGCGGCAGCCACGAGAATGTACGGGTCAATTCCTTCACCGCCGTTTGTCGCCGGCGGTGTAACAAGCACAATCTCCGGCACGCCCGCGACCTGTGCCGGAATGACATTCATCAGCACCGACGATGGATACGCTGCTTTCCCTCCAGGGACATACACGCCGACTCGCTTCAGCGGCCGAATAACCTGGCCGAGCAGACTGCCATCCGGCTGCCAGTCCATCCACGAATTGCGTTTCTGTTTCTCATGAAACGCACGAATGTTGACGGCGGCTTGGCGAATCGCCGTCACAAAAGATGGCTCAACGGCTGCATACGCTGCCTGGAGCTCCTCCTGCGGCACGCGCAGCTGCGCAGCCGTCAGCGTCGTGCGGTCCAGCTGCTCGGTATAACGCAGCAGGGCCGCATCACCTTCCCGGCGAATATCTGCGACAATTCGCCGTACCGATTCATTTTGCTCCGGTGTACCATACTCCACTTCCCGTTTCAGATCAAAGTCTCGTGCTGATACAATCTTCATCCGTACAACCTCCTCACGTATCTACTTTTTGTCTATAGTCAATGGACTTCTTATCTGTTCGCTATCTTCCCGCAGAAACCTCATTCCCACTTGGAATGACCGATTGAAGTGCATCACACAGCGCCTGAATACGTGCATTTTTCATCCGGTAGCTCACCCGATTCGCAATCAGACGACTGGTGATATCCAGAATTTCTGTCATTTCCACAAGTCCATTCTCACGCAACGTCTGCCCGGTCTCCACCAGATCGACGATCCGATCAGCCAGTCCGATTAAAGGCGCAAGCTCAATTGACCCATTCAGCTTAATCACCTCAACCTGTTGCCCTTGCTCACGGAAGTACTGGGAAGCGATTCGTGGATACTTGGTCGCCACTCGCTGCTGGATACCTGCCTTCCAGTCCGGTAGCCCAATCACTGACATACGGCACTGGGCAATGCCCAGATTCAGCAGTTCATACACATCGCGATCCTCTTCAAGCAAGACGTCTTTCCCAACAATACCGATATCGGCTACGCCGTACTCTACATATGTCGGCACATCCACAGGTTTAGCCATAATGAATTCCATCCCGGCTTCTGGCACCTCGATCACCAGTCTGCGTGTATCGTCCACGTCCTCTGGAATGTCCAGACCTGCCTCACGGAACAATTTGGAGGCCTTTTTATAGATGCGGCCTTTAGGCATGGCCACCTTCAAAATATCCGACATCTTAGTTCCCTCCCTTTTTTGATCCATAGATGATGACCTGTTCATCCTGCTCCGCAGTCGTTTCGCTGGTTGCAGGTATCGTATCTGCCTTTTCATCAGCAATAAGAGATGTAACTACATTGTGACCCATATTCCGTAATCTCGCTGCTTCGGTCAATGCCTCAGCACGACGATCTGGGCTGTATTTAATACGTACCGGTCTCTTCTCTTCAATCGTAATGCCATGAACACCATCAATAATCCGGTTGGTTTTTAACGCAAATCCTGTAGCCGGAAGAGCCCGCCCGAACTGTTGCAACAGATTGTCATATCGGCCGCCGCTGCATACGGGTGATCCCAGCTCTGCCGCGTAACCTTCAAATGTCATGCCTGTATAATAGGAGAAATCCCCGATCATCGTCAGATCAATCAGCACATGCTCGGAGACACCGTAGGCCTCCAACACTTCAAACACTGCACACAGATGTGCGATGGATTGTGCCGCTTCAGCACTTGAGCTAAGTTCGCTCGCATGTGTGCAGATTTCTTTCCCGCCACGCAGACGCAAAATGGCTTCAAGCTGTTGTTTCTGCTTGGGTTCGAGGTTCAAGGCTTCAATGGACTGACGGTAGCCCACATAATCACGTCCTAAAAGCCCTTCCTTCAATTGCTCCTGCTCAGCCGTCTGACCCGGAATCACTTCTTCCAGCAGTCCATTCAGAAAACCCATGTGACCCATTGCTATTTTAAAAGAAGACACCCCGGCTGCCTGCAATGAGGCAATCGCTAATGCAACCACTTCAGCATCCGCCTCAGGGGAATCGTCCCCTACAAGTTCAACACCTGTTTGGAAAAACTCAGCCTCACGTCCAGCTTCCTCTTCTATGGAACGAAATACATTCGCATGGTAGGACAGACGCAGCGGCAAAGCCTCATCTTTGAGCATCGATGATACTACACGCGCAATAGGAGCTGTCAGATCAGAACGCAGAACCAGTGTCGTTCCCCGGCTGTTCAGCAATTTAAATAATTTGCGATCCGAAGTAGAGCTAGCCACCCCTACTGTGTCGTAATACTCAATTGTTGGAGTTATGATCTGACGATAACCCCAGCGCTCCATGCACTCCAGTACATTTCTTTCAATTTTACGTAGCTTGGACACCACATGTGGTGTATAGTCACGGAAACCTGTTGGTTTTTCAAAGCCTTTTGGTTTGGACATGGAAATGATTCACCCCGAGTCATGGATTTGGATGGTTATATAAAGTTGCACTATAATATCTTCACATCTAATTCGATCAATGACAGAATTTGTCTCGTCAATCTCTATCGTTTTAACGCTCTATCTCAAAAGGATTTATGTATGACAAATCCCCGTCCTATGTTAGTTACCCCTAAGTTACAGCAAAGCCGCATGTACTTTGGCTTGACGAAGGCTTCACCTTTTACATTAATAACCCGTTTTCTCTATAGAATGTTTATCACCTTTACTTCAATTACTTTCGTATGGTAAAGTGCTAACAAACTAAAGGATATGGGATATGATAACATGGATGCCGCTGAATCGTCAACAAACATAAACTATGACTGGTTCCTGACGACCTGCCTAGGCTAGGCGAGCCTGCTCCATCCGTTATGACTCCTTACCGTTTGCTTCAATTCCGGTTTTGTATACGAAAAAAGCTGCCCCTCAGCAGCTCTTCCCTCCATGCACTAGTTCATGCATTTAGTTCATAAATCATTTCAAGTATCCGTCATGTATCACTTCATACACGCTTTTTTAACCCTTATTCTTGCAAACGTGATAATCCCCGCGCTTAATGCAGCTTTCGCTGAGAAGGTTCCTCCGTTTTAAATGCCGTTTCTTCCGGCGAGTCTACCGAACGAGACAAATCACGCAAGGGATTGCCTCCAACAAAAGCTCCTGGAGCAACATCCTTATGAACCACTGCCCCGGCAGCAACTATGGCTCCGTCTCCAATCGTTACTCCAGGCAGAATGGTTGTATTTGCTCCAATCAGCACGTTGTCTCCGATAATGACATCGCCAAGTCTGTACTCCTTAATGAGATACTCGTGAGCCAATATCGTCGTGTTGTAACCAATCACTGAGTTTTCACCAATCGTTATTTTTTCCGGAAAAAACACATCCACCATCACCATTAGACCAAAAGCGGTGTGTTCCCCCACCTTCATACCGAGCATTCGTCGATAAATCCAGTTCTTAAGCGGCAGTACAGGACAGTACCGTGATAACTGAATCCAGATAAAATTACGAACGCCCTTCCACGGGCTCACTGTCTTGTAGATATGCCAAAGTGCATTTTGACTTTCTACCGGATAGCGGGTTACTTTTCTCATGAACGTCCCGTTCCCGTAAGAACCATATCCAGCAAATCCCTCATATCATGCAACATGTAATCCGGCTTATACCCGCTCAGCACCTGCTCCCCTTTAAGCGACCAGGCTACACCAGCGGAGAGAGCACCTGCATCTTGCGCCGATTGAATATCGACAGGACTGTCCCCGATCATCAGTGTGTGAGCTGGGTTCGATCCCAGTTCGGCCATCGCTTTTTGCACGGGTTCCGCATGAGGTTTAGGATGAGTTACATCCGTCACAGTCACAATGGACTTCATATATTTAAGCAAATCAAAGCGTTCCAGCACCTTTAATGTAGAAGGGCGGATTTTGGTCGTCACCACACCCATCGTAATCCCTGCCTGATCCAAAGCCTCAACCACCTCAATCACGTGTGGAAAAGGTCTGACCATTGCTTCATGGTGGATATCATTATAGGCACGATAACCTTTGACGTACTCCGATACCTCCTCCTGACCTGAAAAGGTTCGCATTTGTTGCTCCAATGTGCCTCCCATATGCGGAATAATCTGTTCCCTTGTCCATGGGGAAGCATGATCCCAGCCTTCCATTACATGCAGGAATGAGTTGATAATTAACTCATTGGTATCAATAATCGTTCCATCCAGATCAAACAGTACCGTGTTAATCACGTTGCATTACTCCTTTTTATCTTCAACTTGCTTCGAGTCATCTTGAGCCTGAATTGGTGCCGTTGTTACCTTGTCCTCTTCAACAGCTACTGTTTCCGAATGTCCAATATCATCTGCAGCCACTTTCGACGAGACAATCGGATCACTATAATGCGCACTTGCTTTCCCTGTCACTCTTCTCACAACAATAAACACAACAGCTACAACAATAATGCCAATCGCAAGCAGTTGTGAAATTCGCACATTACCATACGCTGGATCTAAATATCCTTGTTCGAAGCCCATTGCAGTCATTGGAGACCATAATCCGTTTACCAATGAAGCAACCCACTCCGGAGCCTGAAAACCAAGACTGTCTGTACGCAAAGCTTCAATAAAAAATCGCCCGATGGAATACCAGATAAAATAGGACATAAACAGTTCTCCTGCACGCATGAACTTCTGACGACGAAGCACTAGCAACAGGATGAGCCCTACGAAACTCCATACGGATTCATACAAAAAGGCAGGATGATGGAATACACCCTCTACATTCATTTGGTTCACAATAAAATCTGGCAGGTGTAGCTTGTCTCTTAAAAATGATTCCTCTACAGGACCGCCATACGCCTCCTGGTTCACAAAGTTACCCCAGCGTCCGATCATCTGTCCAACAATTAGTCCAGGTGCACAGATGTCGGCCATACGCCAGAAGTTATATCCTTTACGACGGAAGAAAATGACTGCACATATAATGGCACCAATTAATGCGCCGTAGATCGCAATACCGCCATTCCATATTTTAAAAACGTCCCAAAGGTTGTCCTTATAATCTTCCCACTTAAATGCCACGTAGTAGATTCGGGCTCCAATAATTGCAGAAGGCACACCTAGCAAAACCATATCCATGAACACTTCTTGCGGAATATTAAATCGTTTGCCCTCCCGAATGACGAGCAACAGACCCAAAAGTGCTGCAGCACCCAGGATAAGCCCATACCAGTGAACCTTTAAAGCGCCAATAGAGAACGCAATCGGGTTCAACAGTAATAATGTATCCATTCATTCACGCTCCTATCAATCAATTCACATCGGTAAGCATGACCGATTGGAGCCTGCTATCAACCTTCCTCTTTGAAGGCGTGCAGGCTCCAGATGCCATGCTTCATAAAAACTTTAATCTTTATATTTTTAGCCTGATGCCTGATATTTCCTTATCCTGCTATTCGAGCTAGTCGGTGAACCTTCCTTGACCCAAATTAGTCCATATCTTCCATATCTTCCGAAATCGTTGCAGTCAGTTTGTTCGTGAACTGAAGTGCAGCATTAAGCCCCATCTGTTTCAAGCGATAGTTCATGCCCGCCACTTCAATAATTACAGCCAGATTTCGTCCAGGACGAACCGGAATGGTAACCAAAGGTACATCGGTATCAATAATACGCGTTGTCTCTTCATCCAATCCCAGACGGTCATACTGTTTATCCTGTTGCCATGCTTCAAGACGTACAACCAATGTAATCCGTTTATTATTACGAACAGCCCCGGCGCCAAACAAAGTCATGACGTTGATAATACCGACACCTCGAATTTCAAGCAGGTGACGGATCAGTTCCGGTGCGGTACCGTGGAGTTGAAAATCGGAGGTTTGGCGAATTTCAACGGCATCATCGGCAATCAGACGGTGACCACGTTTTACAAGTTCAAGCGCGGTTTCACTCTTACCAATACCGCTGCTGCCAGTGATTAGCATACCTACACCATAGACATCACACAATACACCGTGAATGGTAGCTGTCGGTGCCAACTTACCTTCCAGAAAACCCGTAATACGGCTGGAAAGAATCGTTGTTGCCATATTGCTGCGAAGCACAGCTAGATTTTGTTCTTCACTGATATCGATCAGTTCCTGAGGAACTTCTAGTCCACGTGTAACCACAATACATGGAGTTTCCTCTGTGCATAGACGTTGCATACGTTCACGACGCTCATGTTCAGGCAACATCGCAAAAAAGGCCAGCTCAGTTCTTCCCAGCAGTTGCACCCGCTCTTTTGGATGATATTCAAAGTAACCAGCCATCTCCAGGCCAGGACGGTTAAGGTCATCTACCGTAATAAACCTTTTCAACCCCTGTGAACCCGAAACCACTTCCATCTGAAACTGCTGTACCAATTCGGATACTTTCACTTTTTTCGCCATTTGTCTCTTCCTTTCAGCATTCGCTGTGCCTCTATGTACCCATTCGTGTATCGTTTCTTTCATTATTAGCGTATTCACAACGTAATTCATAACCAGGTCGTTTCGCATGTAAAATATCGCTTTTTATACTCCAATATGCAACATTTTGAAGACAGACCTTCAAATAATCTTAAATGAATTTGAGATCGATTGCAATCGAAGACTCCCTGCTCTACCTGCACTATATTTTCACCTGAACGGATTAACCGTCCCATACACTTTTGAAAAAAGCCCCTTCCTGCAAAAACGGAAGGGGCTCGATTTAGATTATATAATTGCGTTACTTCCAGATTTCATCGTAACCGAGGAGTCTCAGTAGAATTAGTCTTGAAGAAGTACGTTAACTTCGGATTCCTTGTCAAAGATATGAACTTTGTTCATGTCAATGGCCATTTTAACTGTAGAG
The DNA here is from genome assembly GCF_003719335.1 of Paenibacillus amylolyticus. GTDB lineage: Bacteria > Bacillota > Bacilli > Paenibacillales > Paenibacillaceae > Paenibacillus > Paenibacillus amylolyticus_D. Next base: position 3,370 of record NZ_RIAS01000014.1, on the reverse strand, counting down.
CCATCACGAGTGTTAGAACGTCCGTCTACACGTGCGATTGTAGTGTCGTTACCTACACCGCTCAAGTAAAGGAGCATTTCGTGACCCAGGTTCTCTGTTACATCTACGTGAGTAGAGAATACAGAGTTCGGGGAAGCTTCCAAGAATACTGGCTCTTCGTGAATGTCTTCTGGACGAACACCCAGAATAACTTCTTTACCTACATATCCTCTGGATTTCAACACTTGTGCTTTACCTTGCGGGATTTCAACATCCACACCAGGAGCTACGAAGTGAAGACTTGCACCTTGCTCAGCCAATTTACCCGAGATGAAGTTCATTGTCGGGGAACCGATGAAACCAGCTACGAACAGGTTCGCCGGGTGGTTGTACAGTTCTTCAGGAGAAGCTGCTTGTTGGATGATACCATCCTTCATAACTACGATCCGGTCACCCATCGTCATTGCTTCGATCTGGTCATGCGTTACGTAGATAACAGTTGTTTCCAAACGTTTAGCCAGCTTTGTGATTTCTGCACGCATTTGTCCACGAAGTTTCGCATCCAAGTTGGAGAGCGGCTCATCCATCAAGAAGACTTGTGGATCACGGACAATCGCACGTCCCAAAGCGACACGTTGACGTTGACCACCGGACAATGCTTTAGGCTTACGCTCAAGCAAATGTTCGATATCGAGGATTTTAGCTGCTTCACGTACACGTTTATCGATCTCGTCTTTTTTAACTTTACGCAATTTCAAACCAAATGCCATGTTTTGATATACGCTCATATGCGGATACAAGGCATAGGATTGGAATACCATCGCGATATCACGGTCTTTAGGTGCAACATCATTAACGACACGGTCACCGATGTAGAGTTTACCTTCAGAAATTTCCTCAAGGCCTGCGATCATACGCAGTGTTGTTGATTTACCACAACCGGACGGACCTACCAGTACCAGAAACTCTTTATCTTTAATGTCCAGGTTAATGTCAACTACAGTTGCTTTATCAGAACCCGGGTATTTTTTGAAAATATGCTCTAAACGTACTCCTGCCATGATTGTTGCCTCCTCAGAGATCATTTTGTAATCGAATACAATTTGTAGTTTTATAATACCCTATCCCTTGGTTATCTGACTATTCGCAAACTGCACAAAAATATTAAGCCTTTTTCGTCACTTTGTACATCAGAAGTAAAAGTTGCACAATGATCGCACTTTTAAAGTGTCTTACATCATAACCAATCTCCTGTTTAATCTTATCCAGACGGTACACCAGCGTATTACGATGAATAAACAAACGCTTTGCTGTCTCGCTGACGTTACAGTCTAAACTAAAAAAGGTCTCCAATGTTGCCAACGTCTCGCTGTCATTAAAAAGAGTTGTACCCTTTCCCGTTTCCCGAATAAAACGTAGCCGCTGTTGCTCTGAAATACTAGCCACCAATTGCTCCAGTTGCAGATTCCATGGTAGGTGGATATGCTGTGTAACATGGAAGGAGCGACCAAGTTGCATACTTTCCTGTAGGAGGAATGTCACCTGAAGCAAAGCCTCCTTGGGAACACACGGCAGCGAGGCTGACAAGTGGAAAACACCTGCGAACTCACTAGCCACAAGCTCATATAGTCCCATACAAAAAGCATGGAGTGACTCTTTTCTTGCCTCCGCTGTATCTTCATCGGCCTCCCCAGTAACAATCTCTTCATCTCCCATGAAGAGCCATTCCTGTGCTCCAAGCGGAATTAATGTGATTTCTTCACCAAAATAGCTTTCCAGCAATTTATTAAGTACTTTAGAGTCTACCCGCTGAGAATCCGGAGTCTCACCCTGCAACAGAAAAAGAATTTTCTCCTCCTGAAATCCTGCAATAGAAGCGAACGAATCAGGCAGTGGATCGAAACTCCCCTTATCATGAGCTTTAATCTGCTCCTTAAGCCATATCCCCAGCGAAGATAACTGTTTATCAGTATCGTTTGTGAGTAACGATTCATCATCGCTTTGACTGGTATCGAACTTATTAAGAATCAGTAACTCAATTAGACGGCGAGTTTCCATTGTAATAGATGACGCTTCACATCCCCAACACCGAACGGTTTTTTCCTGCTCATTCATACCGACTTTGAAAAAAATACGCTCACCATGGTGTAAACTAAGAACATCAGAAGATCCTGAAGAACGTTCTAAAGAATCATGTTCACCTTTACCCGCTTGAATAAGAATATGCTGCGGTTTATTTTCGTCTAAGCCAATCAAATGTTCAATCGATTCTGTCCACTCATGCATCGTAATTTCATATTCATCCAATGTGGTGCTTATAATCACTTCAATTTGCTGTTTTAAATCAGGTATGAGCTTCATCTAATGAACTTCACCACTCTGCTTTATTTTAATTATCATTTTATCATATCTTGATGTATGCCGCTCTGTATCGACTAGTCTGCAATATATCTGTCTAAACAAAAAGAGTGATTGATCAAATTAATGATCAATCACTCTTTATTTAAGATGAGTCATGAAGGATTCGAACCTTCGACACCCTGATTAAAAGTCAGGTGCTCTACCAACTGAGCTAATGACTCATAAAACTGGTGGAGGATGATGGATTCGAACCACCGAACCCGTACGGGAGCAGATTTACAGTCTGATGCGTTTGGCCACTTCGCTAATCCTCCAAGGATTAAAGGTGGCTCGGGACGGAATCGAACCGCCGACACGAGGATTTTCAGTCCTCTGCTCTACCGACTGAGCTACCGAGCCATATTTAATTTTAGATTAATGGCGGAACCGACGGGATTCGAACCCGCGATCTCCTGCGTGACAGGCAGGCATGTTAGGCCAACTACACCACGGTTCCAAGCATTAATGGTGCCGGCGAGAGGACTTGAACCCCCAACCTACTGATTACAAGTCAGTTGCTCTACCAGTTGAGCTACACCGGCGTATATGGTGGAGGCTGAGGGGATCGAACCCCCGACCCTCTGCTTGTAAGGCAGATGCTCTCCCAGCTGAGCTAAGCCTCCTGGGTAATATGGTAGCGGCGGAGGGGATCGAACCCCCGACCTTACGGGTATGAACCGTACGCTCTAGCCAGCTGAGCTACACCGCCATATTATACATGCTTTGATTGCTTGTCCATCCTTAGGTAAAGATGGCGGAGAGAGAGGGATTCGAACCCTCGCACCGATTACTCAGCCTAACCCCTTAGCAGAGGGTCCCCTTATAGCCACTTGGGTATCTCTCCAAAACAATCTCAACGTTGTTCAAGGATTGCTCCTTGAAAACTAGATTCGAAACGAAATTCACGCGATCAGAACTTGCTATTGGATAAGCCCTCGACCGATTAGTACTGGTCAGCTCCATGCATTGCTGCACTTCCACCCCCAGCCTA
>NZ_RIAS01000013.1 GCF_003719335.1 Paenibacillus amylolyticus | reverse complement strand
GAGATCATTTCTTTTTGCTGTACTGTATCTTCTGGCACGTTTACCCAATCATTAACACCCATCGGCTCAGGAAGCCATTCCCCGACATAATGTTCCCTCTGGTTACGAGCAGAATTTAACAGATTCAAACCGCGGTTCACAATGATTTTCCCGATGTAAGACTTCGGTTGATGGATATGCTCATTCGTCATCATCTGAAGTCCTGCAAAGCAGTCCTGAACGATATCTTCCGCCTCCGTCACACTGCCGAGCATACGATAGGCGATGGAGAAAGCATAATTTTTATACTGTATATATAACGCACCAACATCCAGAGAAGACGGTTCCGGTATATTTTTTTGTTGATTAAAATCAGAATTAAGATTCGACTGCATAGGATCGCCTCCTCTGGCTTGGTTTGTTTAGCATTTATTTTTCTCGTTTATCGTTTTAGTTAAAACAACCCGGGTACATGCCTGTCGTAATGGCTATGCGGTTCCAACTATTAATCAAGTTGATTGCCATAATCAGGTTAACGATTTCAGTTTCGCTGTAGTGTTCACGAACTTTATTATATAGCTCAAGCGGAACCCCATGCTCCGAAATTCGCGTCACAACCTCGGCCATCTCAAGCATAACACGTTGTTTTTCCGTAAATATAGGCACTTCACGCCACACACTTAACAAAAGAATATGCTCTCCATAATTGCCAAGCTTCATCAAGTCTTTAGCATGCATGTCCATACAAAAGGCACAGCCATTGATCTGAGACACACGGATTTTCAACAACTCATATAACACCTTATCCTCAAATTGCCCGGATACATGTTGCTCCATCGCCATCATAGCTTTGAAAGCACCAGGGTTTGCCGCTCTGTAGTTCATACGTAAATTCATATTCATTCTCCTCCATCTTCTGATCTCATTTGGTCTACATACTGAAGACAAATAACGCATGAAGTTTGTGACATCTCGTGAGGGAAAATGATAAAAAACAAAAAAGGCGCTCGGAGTTGAACGCCCTTAACCAGGAATACATAGGGGAGTCTTATTCAATTTAATTTACACCTGATCATCCGAGTTTAATTGTACCGGGAGTTCGCTATAGTATGGGCAACCTGGTTCGTGGATAATACGTGGATCTACCCAAGTACCCCAATGTGGAAGACGATTTACAAATGGAGGCATATCAGGTTGGATATTCGGTTGCATGTTGGCTTGTATATTAGGCTGTAAGTTCGGTTGCATATTCGGTTGAGCACTAGGTTCGATCTTTGGTTCAATATTCGTCTTGATGCTAGGTGGGATATTAACTGGTTGGATGTTTGGTTGGATGTTTGGTCCTACATTAGGCATATGGTTGGATGTCGGAGCAACCTGCGTTTTACAATCTTTTGGCGGGCCGATAATCACCGTTTTCTGAATTGGAGCCAAGGCTTCCTGTACTTTGTGTACATCCAGACAATAGGTGTGAGCCAGCACATTCGCAGGCGTCAGCCGCAAAATATCAGAGCCGAAGATCGCTTCAGGCACAGGTGCATCAAAGATCGCGAGCAGATGTGTGTGATCTGCCGTTGCCACTTCATAGTGCCACCATCCTTGCGGTACATTAGCGGTTTGCCCTGGTGTAAGCGGGAAATGAAGCAGTTCATTCGTGAACGGGTTAATAAGGGAAACAACGGCCGCACCGCTGATGCAATAAACCAGCTCAGTTGCGTTTTGATGAATGTGAGGTTCAACGACATTGCCTGCACTTAGAAAAATATCCAATAAAGAGGTGTTGCCCAACGTGTTGAGCTGTTTTACCGAAAGTGCATTGATGTAATTGTGCTCATCTTTCTTGAATAGCGGATTTTTGCTCAGATCATACGTAAACTGTGTAGTCGGTAAAGTGAAATCCATGTACGAGGTTGCCAAAATAAAACGCCTGCCCTTCTCTCTCGGTTTAGGTTAGACCCTATACCTCAGCGTATGCCCAGCGCCTAGATCGGTGAGCCCATTTCGACTGGACTAAGTCGCTGTGTCAGCGAGCGACGAATCTGCATAGGCTGATATCATCAATCCATACATTGGAGGCTTGTGATATGTCATATGTTCCAGGTTCCACATCAACCCAGCAACCTGTAGGCTATCCTTATCCTTATCCTTATTATCCGCCACCTCCCCCACCACCACCTTACCCTTATCCGTACCCCTATCCTTATCCACCCGTGGTTCCTTTTCCTTTTCCCATAGGGGGGCTTGGACCATGGTGGCACGGCGGTTATCCAGGACATTATCCGGGATATCCGGGAGGCCCGCACGGCGGCGGTCCAGGGGGGCACGGGGGCCACGGCGGACCGGGCGGACCCGGTGGGCCTGGAGGTCCCGGCGGATTTCATGGTCACCGTTTTTTCCAGTGGTAGAACTTGAAGGATTTACGTTTTAGCCAAAAGGCAGGAACTGCTTCAACAGCTCCTGCCTTTGGCTATTTCAACTTTTTATATCCATCGTGGTTTACAACGAATATTTAGGGCCCTAGTATTCAATCTCATCCATTAGATTCAAATTGCGGTTAGACATCCGGAGAAGCTCCGTAAACGATGATGTAACGTAATAAACAAAGTCTGGATCATGCACATACATAATAATCTGTCCATATGTCCCTGCCTCTGCTGGATCAAAATCAAGCAGCAAGTAGAGCGAACCTCCAGCCATTGTGGCAAAAGGAATCCATGATTTGTGGAACAAATACGGTTTGATCTCAGGATCTAATTGTCTAATTTCTTCTTCCCCGTAATGCTCCTCCAGCTTCTCATCCACATCACAGAAATATTGTTTGGTCTCCACAATCTCATCTAGCGACATCAGATAGAACGGATTACATGAGCCTTGCTCCATATCCCCCGGGTACAACATATGCAGACCATAACCACTGCCATCCGTATGGCGATAGAAAGCACGGAAATCAACGGGCAGGCGAACCCCATACTGTTTCTCGAACTGATCCAGTTCAGCCTCGGATGCCCCTGCTAATTGAAGATATGTGTCATAGAGCGACCGAATCTCTTCATCTTGTATTTTCAGGTCTAACAGATGGTTCAATTCTATCCGTAGATCATTGATAACAGTATCCACTCCAGACTTCATATCCCGTCACCTTCACCTTTCTCCGCACTTCGGTCCAACACATATTGTTCATATCCCCAGAACGCCTCTTGTTCATCGCCGCCTTCAATCAGGATCATGACTGCATACGAGAACAGATTAAGCCATTCTTCCATCACTGCAACCTGCTCATCTGAGATGAGATGATTACTGCGAAGCATGCCTTCGGGTTCAATCGCCCAAGCCCTCGCCAGATGAGTAATGCTCCATAGGCAAGCGATCACTTCCCGATCCAATGCAGCATTCGAAAGATCTGGAGCGAGCGTGCGTAATATGCGCATTAATTCATGGAAGTTCTCTTCAATCAATTGACCGCGAAACGGACGTAAGCTTCCAAGAAAGCCATGTTCCATTTTCGGATGATTCACATCATCGTGAGCAAAGGCGTGATATTTTAACAACACTATAGCCTCTTGACGTTCCATCTCATCATCCTTTAGCAAAATCAGTATCATTCATTCAAGCTTGCCAGCCTATGCTACCAGCGAAGCGGTTCCTGTTCACGCCATAATACGTAACGCTCCCGTTCACGCAGAGTACCTGTTCCAATTCCGTATTCGTCCATCCGTTCCGAATTCAGATCAAGGATGTGCAGCATACCGCCATATGTTCCAACAGCAAGCTGAGACTGCTCAGGTGACACCATCAGGGAATAGATCGTTGAGCCCACAAAATGACGCCACAGCTCTTGTCCTTCGCGGTTGATGCAATACAAATAACCGTATGCATCACCAATCACCATACCTGCCTCAATCTCAATCATGGCATACACACGTGCATTCTCGTCCATGATAGGCCACTCTTCATCCTGTTTACGATCAGTAATGTTGTCTAGTGGAACTTGAATCGTTACTCCGTTGTAGAAGTGACAAGCATTAAACCAAACAACTTGATTGTCCTGGCTGAATGCCGCACAATGCGGATAACTGGACTCCGGCTGTACCTCATACGTCTTGTTGTTTTCCCGATCCAGAACCGTATGGCTGCTCATCTGGCTTCCCCAGGCAATCCAGCGCTCATCAGAAGATACCGCGGCATGTCCCATAGACAGCTGGGTGTCTTCATATTCGTACTCCTGAATCTCCGCCACATCGGGATGAAGAATGATCACCTGTTCCTGCTCTACAAGATAGATGCCGTACCTGGATTGAAGCAGCAGCGCCTGCCCTTGATCCATGGGGAGCAGCTTTTCGATCGTGTTCTCGGGATGTATAGTATCTGCCAGGGATTCAATTTCAGGCAATTGAGCTTTGATCCGATCCCTGATATTGTCCCAAGAGTAGAATGCCACTTGCTCACCTTCCAGCTTGCGACCCGGCTCACGGATGACGTGAACACCTTCATGATTCGCCAGAGCTACGTAAGCGCCGCCTTCTGAACATCCTGCAAACGTGTAATCCGGACTACACCACCATCCCTGCTGATCCATCGTGTATACCCGCCCGTTATTCGACAATACTCCTGTATTACAGAGCATCGTATCCTCATTCAAATAACCTACAACTTGAACGGCCTGCATAGAGTCCTGAAAATGATTGCTCAGCGGCCATGTTGCCGCAGGTAATTCTTCTCGAAGCCGCCCAAGCTCACCCTTGAGATTAGCCTGTTTCACCATTATCATCACTTTGGAGCTGAGCGAATGACGGGAATCATCTGCCAGTTCAGATTCATCCGGATGCTCTCCCTGAAGCATTTTATGTACAAATGCATTTACATAGCTGGCATACCGCTTGCCTTCCTTACGCCACTGTTCCGCTATTTCTGTATCCAGCCAATCCATAAAATCACCTCGCCCTCTGCTGTTCTCTACTTCAATGCAGTGCAATGATGTGCCTGCAAAAACTGTTGTATCGTCCGCACCTGCTTCTGCGCTTCTTGCGCCTCAGTAGGATGATTATTTACTTCATAAAATAAAACAATTTCGCGTTCACTCGCCATATTAAAACGAACATACCCGCCAATCATAGCGCTGAACAGCTTGCACGTGTATTCATTATCAATGACCAGATCCCATGAAAAGTGCGACTGGCACAGATTTGCCAGTTCTTTCATCGATATTCCGTCCTCTTTACCTGTAAAATGATAAAAAAAATGTTGCCGCTCCTCGTTCCATGGTTCGAAATACGCAGGTCTGAACGACTCGTCCCTGTGGTAATATCCACAGTAGATATGGTCAAGAATATCAGCGAACGACACCTCGTTCGACGGCCACACCGTAATCTGATCATCATGCCGCGGGAGCCAGATCAGACCTTCCACATCTGCATGAACAACCAGGAAATCGCCATCTACTGAACTTCCAATGCTAATGCACTCTTCCAATTGGCGCTGGCTGATGACCGTTTCGTCCGTATGCTCCCAGAGATCATATTCTGCAAATGATTTTAAAACCTCAGGATCGGGACGCTGAATGTTCATCCAGCCTGAATACGTTCCTTCCCCGTATTGCTGCATCCAGCGTTGGTAAGCCGAAGGCAGGCGAACGGATTGCGCTTGTTGTACCCGCTCTAGTTCCTGATGAGAGACAGGCTTTAACATACGAGACACGATATACATTCAGCATCAGCTCCTAACTATAAGATCGATCGACAAAACACATTAGGCCAACTCTTCCTGTACGATTTCAGTTTCTACGCCTTTGCGATTACGAATACGGATGGCAAAAGCATCATAACCATTTCGCTTCACCTCATTGAAATGCACACGTTCACCTGTTATCAGCTCATACGTCCCATCCGGCTCAACATCCTCGCCAAACTCTTCATCCCATGGCACGTTGTAATATGCCGTCAGAAACACTTCAAATGTATCCTCACCCTCAACGTCGAGATAAGGACGAAGCGGCCTGTTGTTCACTTCTTCCTCGGGATACGTCTCACACAACATCGCATCGTAACCATGCTTCGCCGCATCAATGAGCAGATAACGTTCCCCAGTAACCGAGTGTTCTGCATAAACCAACAACGGTGTCGTATCATGCCACATAATCAGATCATCTTCATCCAGGTCACCATAATAAAAAATATGAAACTGATCATGCCCATCGCCGGTTTGCAGTTTTCTTTGCCATTCCACTTCATGTGTTTTTTCTGCCGTCACACTCTTTGTCAGCCCTTGCAGATATATAGGTCCATGCTCTACACCATACAAATTCATCATTTTACCTCCGCTTTGTTCATTCGAATTGTGACAACCTTATGTTCATCATCCACCGTCAGTTTTACATCGATACCCAGCTTTTCACGAAACAACGCCGTAATATTCAGGTAGGGATCACGAGCTGCTTCCGTGCCGTGATTACTAGACCGACTCATGCCTTGATGAATGATAGACTTCACCAGCTTATCGTCCCCTTTACCCGTTTGTTCATAGGTATAGATCACCTTTCCCTCACGGTCCAGCAGCGTGATTACCGTAACAAAGTCATTGGCATTGGTGTATTTGTTTTCACTACGCACATACATATGATCCGTCTGCGAGTAATCAATTTGACCTGCTAAATACGGGTTGTTTCCCCCCTTTCGAACCTCGAACTCCTTATAAGCCAATTGAAACAAATACTGCAGACCGCTCGTGTCAATACGGTAGTACAGTTGACGATCGTCTCCTCGTTTGTCCATTGCCGTAAAGCCGTTGATGAGCGGCCATGTCTGATAAGATTTACCTTCGACATCCACAGCAATGGCGTAGCCCGATAACACCTTTTCTTTTTGAAATACACCATATGTCTGCATAATAAAATAAGCAGGTATGCATAACATCGCAATCACAAACAATGTAACACCAATTGTAATTCGTTTATTCATCTCTTTTTCCCCTGTTCATGTTGATCATGATGGATCTATTTTGTGTTAGACTGCATTTGCATTTTAGTCAAGATACGAGTCACAGCCTGCCTGTTCTTGGCCTCTTTAATATAAGCAGGTATGCTGTGGGAGGCCGTCTTAATCATCACCCCGCCATACTTCACCCGGAGATCAGCAGAGATATAAGCAATCAAATAACTCAGATGTTCACGATTTACAGCCCAGATCTGCTTGCCACGGATGTAGTCTAGAAAATATAGTTCCAGATCAAAGATGGGGTCTCTGCCATTTCGAATTTCCTGATAATACCCTCGGCTGATCGCTCGTTTATGCATTTTAGCTTGATTGTTAGCCCCGCAGTGCGGACATATGATATGTACTAACGAATGAGGCGTCACCTTCTCATCCTTCACCACCACACTATACCAGCGCTCACATACCGAACAATATCCTTTGCCCGTATACTCGTAGTCTTGTTCTTTGACCGCATGAGCGTAACATTCGCTACATTTCCATTGCAATTCTCGATTACGACATTCGATATAAGCGTGCCCGCCGCATTCTGGACATTTGACATCCACTCGCTCTCCCCGGTTAAGCACGGCGTAATAGCTATATTTAAATGCTGGTTCGTCTTCGAAACGTTTCACATTCAACCTCTCCTTTCATTGAACCTTACGCTGAATCCGTCGTTCATCCCACATTGTTCCAAATGAGCCGTTCATAAAATTATATGAAACTCTTTACCCAAGCACAACAAATGCAGGCGCGCTGTCTCAAAATAACGTCCTTAGTCCTACACAAATGTGTGCTTCATCACACCGATAATCCCATTGATATCGTAATCTGGACTTAGGAGATTCCTGAAATATTACTTTCACAAGTACGTTTTTGTGAAAATCATCACTTGTTAGTTGAAAGGTTGTGATTCTATTCTCTCGTTTCCCAACATCTATAAATATACGCTCATTCTGACCATCTTTACCGCGGCTCTCTCTCATTGCAGCTCTACAAGTCCAGTTCAGCAGAGCCAAAATGAAGAGGCCTTCTCCAGTACTGCACCCAGCCAACCGCCCGTTGATCCAATTATTCGTAGAGATGGCCAAAGCGTATATATCGAAATGACCTCTCAAGTGACCGATATTGAAATTGCAAAAGGTTTCATTTATAACGCCTGGACGTTTAATGGAACTTCACCTGGCCCAGTCCTTCGGGTCAAAGAAGGCGATACGATCGTTTTTACGTTGAAAAATAAAGATACACGCATGAATCACTCCATGGACATGCATGCCGTTCATGCTTCTCCGAGCAATAAATTCATTGATGTGATGCCGGGGGAAGAAGGTACTTTCACTTATCCGGCCTCCAATCCTGGCGTATTTATGTATCATTGCGGCAGCAAACCGACCCTCGCCCACATTGCCAACGGCATGTACGGCATGATCATTGTGGAACCCAAGGCAGGATACCCTTCGGATCATCTCGTTGATCGTTCGTATACCCTTGTGCAAAGCGAATGGTACAAAGAGCATGATTACAATTCATTTGTCAACGGGGAACCCGAGTATGTTGTTTTTAATGGCAATACCTGTACTTTGAAAGAACATCCGCTGCTGGCCAAAGTAGGAGATACCGTTCGTATTTATGTCAGTAACGCTGGTCCAAATGAAGTATCTTCCTTCCATGTTGTAGGTACAATTATGGATCGGGTATACAAGGACGGGAATCCAAAAAACATCGAGTACGGGATCCAGACCGTTATGCTACCTGCCAGCGGAGGCGCAGTCGTTGAGTTTACGGTCACCGAGGAAGGTGACTATCCCATCGTAACCCACCAATTCAAACATGTAGACAAAGGTGCTTCTGCCGTGCTCCGTGTCACGAAAGATGGTAAAAATCACGGTGGTGAGACGATGGCGCATTAATGGGGAAATCTCGTCATTTAGGAGCAAGGTGATAAATACAGCCTGAAAACTCACAACGTACAAATATTCATTTTGGGAACATAGAGAGGTGATTATGAGATGATCTGTGACCATGAGAAAAATGATGCCTGTTTCTCCAAAGTTTCGCTTTTTCAACATCTTGATCTTGCGGAAGCTACATTACTGACCTCTCTTCTTCATACTCGCAAATATCATAAAGGAGAACATGTCGTTCAAGAAGGCGAACGTTCAGATACTCTTTTTGTGATCCATCAAGGCAGTGTAAAGCTATCCAAATATAATGAAAATGGCAAAGAGCATATTATCCGCTTTCTGTTCTCTGGCGATTTTTTCGGACAGAATGCATTACTACATCAGACACCGCATCAATCCAATGCGGAGGTTCTGGAGACCTCGTCCATATGCTCCATCCGCAAGCAGGACTTTAATCAATTACTTGAGCATGATCCCAAGCTGGCTTATCATTTCTTGCTTGCCATCACCCGTCTGCTCAATGAGACCGACGAGTGGAACAGCTCCCTCAGCGCTATGACGACGGAGAAAAAAATTGCGAAGCTTCTTCTTGATTTCCATACCCGGAATCGTGCAGGCCATGAGATTCGATTGCCTGCTTTCAAAAAGGATATAGCCTTGCTCTTAGGAATTACCCCGGAGACGTTAAGCCGGAAATTAAACATGATGCAACACCAAAGCTTGCTCCAAGTAAACGGGAACGAGATTCGTATTCTTCAACTGCAAGAATTGAAAGATATGATCTCATAATCGACTAATTGTCTCGTTTAATATGTAAACTATTTAACCAGGGTTGTGAGTATCGTCACAGTGAACGTCTGATATACAGTATAAAGTGAATAACAAGAAAAGAATTTTCAGGAGGCTACCCTTATGACGACTACTGTTGTGAAGATGGACAAACAAATCATTATGCATAAAATGCAGGAGCTGTGCTCCTTACTATTACAGGATGAAGGCTACAAAGAGATGCGTGAGATGATTGATCAGTTTGCCGCAGACGAGCAAGCGACTGAACAATATGAACGCTTTATGGAGAAACATCAGGCTCTTGAAGAAAAAGAGCGTCAAAATATTGATTTGCTCGAATCCGAGATCAAAATCTATGAAGAGGAAGAACGTGCGCTCTACGATCATCCGCTCATTCGCAGATTCATCTATGCGCAACGTGAATTCAGCCAATTGCATCAGCAGATCAGCAACTATTTTACTAAATCCGTTGAATTAAATCGTCTGCCAGAATCCAAAGAACTAGGTAAAGAAGCTTGTGGATGCGGTGGAAACTGCTCGGGTCATTAATTTCAATAAGTTAAAATTTCATCTATCTGTAAGAAAAGAGTATCCAACTCAGAATCGAACTGAGGGATACTCTTTTGCTTTCCTTACGAAGTTGGAGCTGTCGACACTGATAGATTTAGAGTTCGGTTTGATGCAATAAGCATTTTATTATGAAGTTTCACATCAAGTTTCATAGTATACCCAAAACTAAATATCCAGTAGCAAGGACACCAGTAGACCCATCGATGCGATTAACCCTACCACCGGGCCCCCTTCTTCGAAAGCCTCAGGCATCATCGTCGAACAAAGCATGGCGATAATGCCTCCTCCGGCAAAAGCACCAATCGCTGCTCCCATCTCCTTTGGAAGTTGCTCCAGAAACAGATATCCGCCTAAAGCGGCAAGTGCGGAAATAAGTAATACACCAAGCCACAGTAATAGAATTTTACCTTTGCTATATTTACTATTCTTCAGTCCCACTGTACTCGATAAACCTTCAGGAATATTACTGACAAAGATCGATACCACCAGCACCACACTGATACCTTTACCTGCCAGCAAACTGGCACCCAGCATGATAGATTCGGGAATAGCATCCATCACTGTACCTGCGAATATACCGAGTCCACTCTGCTGACTTGAATCCTTCTTGCTGGAACGTTTCCGATCCGAACCACCTCTGGCCGAGATGAGCCAATCAAAGAGGATATACACCACAGCTCCTGCGGTAAAACCAATAGCGGTTGGCAGCATGCCTCCATCATTCAATGCATCTCCAAGAAGCTCAAACGTTGCTGCACCAATCAGCGTGCCTGTTCCAAAAGCCATAATCCAACCGATAACCCTTTTCGGGATCTTCATGAATAATGCGGCAAGCGCGCCGATTACAACCGCCGAAGCGGAGATGCCGCCCCACATCAATGCAGTCCACATTCGGGTAGGCCCTCCCTTGTTTCAGATTGTTTTATCTCCCATTAACCCGGAGTGACAGATCAAAAACAATCACTTCATCCAGCGGGCTTCTTTTTCACAAAATAATCGGTTAAACAAGCAACCCCTCTACTTAACAATTCATCATTCCATGTCAATCCGATGACGATGTGACCTATGTCACCTGATATGGACTTAAATCACGTTATGATAACATGATGGATTTATAGCAGGATGAACCAGAGCAGGAACTGCACCGCTCCAATGATTTCTATAATGCCCACCTTCATAGGGCGGAAAGTTTGACCTGCATATCGAAACGCTCTCGCAGCAGAGTAAACGAAGGCCAGCCCCATCCATGGATACCCGACAACAGCCGGAATGAACAGCAGTATAACATGCACAAGACGTGACAACCTGATCCAGCGCGGATTGTTGCGTTCCCGAAAGACCGATTTCACAAAGAACGTACTTCCTGTAAAATGTAAAAAGGAAAATAACACAACGATCAACATGCCGTAATCCCATTCACCACTGCCAATTAAATAAGCTGCTGCTCCGCCAAGGGAGAAAACCAGCATCGCACAAAGGTCATTGGTCAGTGATCTTTCTGCCTTATGTCTCACATGCCAGATGTTAACTAAGAGCAGTCCTACGAGCATGGGGCCGAACCATAACAACGAGGATTGACCAACGACGGCCGGGATGAGACAGGCCAAAGCTACCGTGCCGTATATGGCGGCCCATGTGTATAAGCGTTGCCGATTCGCGTTACGTTTGAGCGATTGCAGCAAAGGATATGCGGTCAGATAAAGGCCAAGCCAGGCTATGAAGAGAGGCACATGAAGCCATTGTGGGCTGCTTGCCGCCACACCGACGAGAAAAGGCACACTGACCATCGCCCACCCACCGTGTTCATGAGGGATAACGATTGGTTTTAAGTTCGAACTTGCATTGCTTTTCAATTCAATCACAACCTCCGATCCGATTGATCATTATAAAAATAAGCATATAGAGAGGATGAGCACGTATGACGCGGGTAAATAAAGAAAACGCAGCAGAATTTCTGCAGCAATTCCCTATTTTTCAGGATCTTAGCCCCGAAGAGTTGAAACAGGTTGAAGAAATCGCCATATCCCGAAGCATCAGTAAAAAAACAGTGATTTTTAGTGAAGGCAGTGAAAAAGAAGCAGTGTTTTTCATCCGTACCGGCATTGTCAAAGCGTACAAAACGGACGAGAACGGGCATGAACAGATTGTCTCCTTTCTTAAAACAGGAGATATGTTCCCACACACCGGATTTTTCAATGCGCATCCCTATCCTGCTACCGCTGTTGCTATTACGCCAACAAGCCTGCTGGCGATTCCTGTCCGGCATTTTGAGCGACTTATGCTCAGCACGCCTTCGATAGCGATTAAAATCATGCGTGTGCTCGGCGACAAAATACGCGAATTACAAGACAAACTACAAGTGCTATCCGGTCAGGATGTGCGTAATCGTGTGCTCTCCTTTCTTCTCATGCTGGCAGAACAGCATGGTCAGCAACACGCAGATAAGATCATCATCAATCTGCCCATGACCCACCAGGAGTTTGCCAATTCCATTGGAACGACTCGGGAAACGGCCAATCGATTGCTGAACCAGCTCTCCAAAGATGAGTTGCTTGAGGTTGATCGCAGTCGCATCATCATTCATAACCTGCAAGCTTTAAAGGAACAACGAGACGCCTGAGCATAACGGCTGGCTTCTTCTTGCACCTTCCTCTTCTTGCCTCTTCTTCATCTGTAGAATGTAAAGACTACCACTTGTGAAAAAGAGACCTTAACCACTGTAAATCAAGTTAAGGTCTCTTGCTGTATGTTGGATCACTTTTTCAAAACTCTTCCGTTCAAAGCACTATTCAGGCAATCGTTAGATCGGGTTTACTCATATCACTGAACATACCCGCGTAATATTTGACTTCTCCAGCTTCATTACGAATCGCTGTAATACTAAGCCATTCCTGATAAACCTCACCGTTTTTCTTCCGGTTCCAGATCTCTCCCTGCCAGTATCCTTTGTCACGCAATTCTTGCCACAACTGGTCATAGAACTTTTTATCCTGCTTGCCTGATTTCAGCATACTCGGCTTCTGACCTACCGCTTCTTCAGCCGTGTATCCTGTAACGGCCGTGAAGGCTGGATTCACAGAACGAATAACACTGTTCGTATCCGTCACCAGAATCGCTTCAATCGTATTCTCCAAAATACTGGCAGACAGTTGAAGTTTCTCCTGATAGAACATCCAGATGACAAGTACGAGACTTACAAGTGCAATCTGGGATAATGCCATGAATCCAATCGCATAATGTCCTGTCATACTGTACAACAACGTCAGCATCAATGGAGGGAAGAAACCACCCAAACCACCCATAGCCGAGATCATACCATTAGCGATACCTGCTTGTTTGACGAAATACATAGGCACCAATTTGAAAATTGTACCATTACCCGTCCCTGCGCAAAGCGCAACCGTCAGACAGCCTACCGTATAGATATAGAAGGATGGCGCGAAGGACAACACAATCGCGGCTACCGTCAATCCGCCAAATACAAACATTAATATTTTGAACGGATTAAATTTATCACCCAACCATCCGCCAACCGGACGCATAATTGTTGCGACCAGGATGAATCCTGCGGTGCGAAGCCCGGCATCAACCTTATCCATCTGGAAATTGGTTACCAGGAAATTCGGCAAGTAGACGGTGAACGCCACGAATGAACCAAACGTTAGGAAATAAAAAAGACACAAGAGCCACAGCTTATTATTACGTGATACGTCTTTTAGCTGCTGCATCAGAGGAAGCGTGACACGTGTTTCTTTTTTGTCTCCCAACACAAAGTTGAGTGCCGCCATACCAATTAAAAGAATACTGTAAAATAATACGGTTTTGGACCAACCCACCTGAGCAGCAATCAAAGGGGCTCCGAATGCCGACAGCGCCGTGCCCAGATTACCAATACCATAGATCCCGTTCACAAAACCGTGACGCTCTTTGGGATAATACTTCGGCAATGAGGTTACTCCGACAGAGAACACAGCTCCACCGATCCCGAGGAAAAATCCCCCAATAACCAGATCACTGAAAGATGTTGCACGGCTGACCCACCATACAGGAGCAAGTAACAATACAAAGCTGATCATAAAAATGTTACGTGCCCCGTATCGGTTCGTCCAATACCCAATCGGAATGCGGGCAACCGAACCGATCAATACGGGAATGGCCGTCGCCCAGGCCAACTGAGACGATGTAAGTGCGATGTCTTCCTTAATGAAAGGCATGAGTGATGACAGAATCACCCATACCATGAAACCTAGAATCAAACTTGCGGTTTGCAAGGGCAGCTGAACTTTACCTTTTTGTTGCATTTACATCGCCCTTTCCTTTTGTTGTTCTTGATTCTGATTCGGATATATAGCTCCATCTCTTCTTCTATAGAGCACATAGCTGCGTCTGAGATATCCGAGCGGCATGCTTAACATGTGAACGAGACGTGTGAATGGGAACACACAGTACAGCACAAATGTAAGCAAGATATGAACTTTGAAGTTCATTGGCACAGTTTGCATCAGTGCGGGATCAGGTTGGAAGACAAGAAGTCCGCGCAGCCATGGATTAATCGTTGTACGATAATCAAATCCACTGTGGTTTACCGCATTAGCGGATGTTGCCAGAATGCCAGTCACAATAACAATGATTAACATAGCAAGGGCTAGCCAATCCCCTACACTGCTTGTTGCGCGCACTCTACGAGCCGTATAGCGGCGTACTAACAGAATAACTAAACCGGCAAATGCAATAATGCCTGCGGGTAGTCCGCCGAATACAGCTCCCATATGATAGGCTTCGTCACTCAGACCGATCCAGTGATAAAATTCGATCGGTACAAGCAATCCGGCAATATGGCCGCAGATGACGGCGAAAATGCCAATGTGGAAGAGCAAACTTCCCCATCGCAGCAACCGTTTCTCCAACATCTCACTTGATTTGGATGTCCAGCTAAACGGGTTGGTTACATATCTCCAGATGGTCGCCGTGATGCAAAACACAATGACCATGTACGGGAGAGCACCCCATAACATTAATTCCAGTGTACTCACCGACTGCCCCTCCTCATCAGCTCAACGATCTCGTTCAGACCGCCGAGAGGTTGTTTCTGTTCTTCTTGGGTTGGCTCAGGTACGTCCGAAACAGACGGCTCGGGCATCACCTGTAACATCAGCGTAAGGAGCGGCCCGTATGGACTGTTTTGTTCTGCAATGCTTTCAGTCATTGACACCAGCGCTTTATGGCAACTACCCAGAACTCCGATAGCATCTTGCTCCGGAGCCTCGGCAATGAATTCAAGCACCATAGGCAAATAATCCGGGAGCTCGGTGGACTCCATATAGAAACCAGCCGCTTCATATCTGCGCTTCAAATCAATCAGCGCAGGTCCGCGATCCCGTTCATCCCCATGCAAAGCATAGGTGAGATAGAGATTCGATTTTTTATCAAAGTCAAACGAACGAACATATGCATCCTGCCACCCAATGGCATCTAGAGCCTGTGCATTGCTGATAAAGGTTAACACGGTCTGCTTCAATTCTTCATCAGCGATCGAAAGAACGGCCTCCTGTACACCTTGTAATCCCTCTCTCCACTCGGTATCCGGATATTGCAGCAGATAGGAGATCAGTTTGCAGACCATTCGTCTTGTTTCCGTGTCATACTCCGGCTTCACGATTGGTTCTGGATCGATATCAATTGTCATCGTTGTTGTCTCCTCTCCTATGAGAATACGCCGCAAGAACCCGGGCCGCCGGCAAAGTCTAGACCGCAGCTGCCTTGTTCACTGAAGAGATCCGCTACTTCCTCACGGTGAGCTGGCGGGATTACAAAGCGATCATCATATTTCGCGATAGCGAGCAGACGATACATATCTTCAACTTCCTGCGCACTCATGCCTACCCTATCCAGCAAGTCGGATTCACTCGTTTTGCCGGTTTGCTGGTTACGCATATGAATCCGCATGACAGCCATTTTGCGTAGCACTTCACGAATACGCCCTGTATCTCCGGCCGTAAGCAGGTTCGCCAGGTATTCAACCGGAATACGCATGTTATCAATGGCCGGGAAAATATCGTTTGCTTCGAGCGAACTTCCTTGGCCTTCTACCCGGTTCGTGATCGGGCTCAGCGGCGGAATGTACCATACCATTGGCATCGTGCGGTATTCAGGGTGCAGTGGAAGTGCGATCTTCCAGTCAATCACCATTTTGTAGATCGGGGACTGCTGCGCTGCTATAATCCAGTCCTCTGGAATGCCTGCTGCCCGTGCTTCACGGATGACTTCAGGATCATTCGGATCAAGGAAAACATCCATTTGTGACTCATACAGATCCTTTTCATTCTCAACCGATGCTGCCGCTTCAATGCGGTCTGCATCATAGAGCATCAGACCGATATAACGGATACGTCCGACACAAGTTTCGGAGCAGATCGTTGGCAGACCCGCTTCAATCCGCGGGAAGCATAGTGTACATTTTTCGGCTTTGTTCGTCTGCCAGTTGAAATATACTTTTTTGTAAGGACAACTGGATACACAGAATCTCCATGCACGACAAGCATTCTGGTCAACCAGTACGATGCCGTCCTCTTCCCGTTTGTACATGGCACCTGATGGACAAGAGGACACGCAAGACGGGTTCAGACAGTGTTCACAGATTCGCGGCAGGTACATCATAAATACCTGTTCAAAATCCATTTTGATCGATTCCTCGACACCTTTCATGTTCGGGTCTTCCATCCCCGTTATATGAGCACCGGCGAGGTCATCTTCCCAGTTTGGACCCCATTCGAGGTTCATGTACTCTCCCGTGATTTGGGATTTCGGTCTGGCGACCGGCTGGTGTTTTTTCTCCGGACTGTTGGTCAGTTTTTCGTAATCATAAGTCCAAGGCTCGTAGTAGTCGTCAATCGTTGGTTGATCCGGGTTGTGGAAAATGTTAAGCAAACGTCTGGCACGTGTACCGGATTTCAGCTCCAGCTTGCCATTTTTCATCTCCCAGCCGCCGCGATAACGCTCCTGATCCTCCCATTGTTTCGGATAACCGACACCTGGTTTCGTTTCGACATTGTTAAAATACATGTACTCTGCACCTGGACGATTCGTCCAGGTGTTTTTGCATGTAACGCTGCATGTATGGCATCCGATACATTTATCCAGGTTCATGACCATACTGACTTGTGCTTTAATCTTCAAGCCAATCCACCTCCTGCAGTTTTCTAATGATGACGTTCAGGTCACGCTGGTTGCCTGTCGGGCCATAATAGTTGAAACCATAACTTAACTGGGCATAACCACCGATCATATGCGTTGGTTTCACGTGAATACGAGTCGGACTGTTATGCGTACCACCGCGTGTCTGTGATATTTTCGTACCCGGAACGTTAATGTGACGGTCCTGAGCGTGATACATAAATGCTACTCCGCGCGGAATACGGTGTGTGACGACTGCTCTTGCCACAACGACCCCGTTACGGTTGAAACATTCGATCCAGTCATTATCCACCAGACCGGCGTCCTCAGCATCTTCATGATTCATCCAGATCGTCGGTCCGCCACGGAACAAGGTCAACATCGGCTGTGCATCATAGTACATACTGTGGATAGACCACTTGTTATGTGGTGTCATGTAGTTTAATACGATTTCTTTTCCGCCCTCGATCGGACGTTTGCTGTTTGGATGGAACGGTGTATGTTTCAGAATCGGTTTGAAGGTCGCCAGCGTCTCACCGAACTCACGCAGCATCGCATGGTCGATATAGAACTGCTGTCTGCCCGTCAATGTACGCCATGGAATCAGCCGTTCTACGTTGGTTGTAAACGGTGAATACCGCCGTCCGCCTTTTTCCGATCCGCTAAATGCTGGTGATGTGATGACCGTTTTCGGTTTCGACGTAATCTCATCGAAGGTGAAACATTCCTCTGAGCGCTCTTCTGCCAGATCCTTCAGATGCAACGCCGTTTTCTTCTCCAGAGACTCCCAAGCACGTACAGCCATCTTGCCGTTTGTTGTGGTGGACAGCGTCAAAATCGCTTCAGCAACATTACGATCTGAGCTCAGATCCGGACATCCTTGTCCAATGCCATCTTTGCGATTCACACCCAAAATGCCTTTCAGCTTCTCGTATTCCTCCGTTGCAGACCAAGAGATACCTTTCGTACCCATCGGTTTATCCTTCACATTTGGCCCAAGGCTGATCATTTTGTTGTAGACCGCAGCATAGTCACGTTCTACGACCTGAATATGCGGCATCGTTTTACCCGGAATGGCCTCACATTCTCCTGCACTCCAGTCTTTAATCTCACCATACGGCTGCGCGAGTTCATCCGGTGAATCATGCAGCAGCGGTGTAGTCAAAATCTCCTTCTGCGGACCATCGAACTGCTGTGCAGCCATATCGGAGAACACACGTGCAATCTCCTTAAACGTATCCCAGTCTGAACGGGATTCCCACTGTGTAGCAACCGCCGGATTGAATGGATGCACAAACGGGTGCATATCCGTACTGCTCAGATCGCTTTTTTCATACCATGTTGCTGCTGGAAGTACAATGTCGGAATACATCGCTGTACCCGCCATGCGGAAGTCCATATTGACCATAAGATCCAGCTTGCCTTCCGGTGCATCATCCACCCACTCCACATGCTCCGGACGAAGTCCGAGATCATCATCATTCAGCAATCCGTTCGTGGCACCGAGCAAATGCTTGAGGAAATATTCATGTCCCTTGCCTGAGCTTGAGATCAGGTTTGCTCTCCAGACAAACAGCACACGCGGGAAGTTCGCCGGGTCATCCGGCTGTTCAATGGAGAATTTCAGATTTTTATTTTGCAGTTCGGATGCCACGTAAGCTCCGATCTCTTCATTCGTTTTTGCTCCCGCATCCAGTGCATCCTGATGCAAATCAATCGAGTTCCGGTTAAATTGCGGATAAGATGGAAGCCAGCCCATGCGTGCAGCCATAACATTATAGTCAGCAACGTGCTCGAATCGCGGATTACCCTCAAGTGCCGAGGTCAGATCCCCGACTTTGGTCTCCTCATATCTCCATTGATCTGTTGCAAAATAGAAGAAGGATGTACCGTTTTGCAGACGGGCAGGTCCGCTCCAGTCACGTGCAAACGCAATCGTCTGCCATCCTTCCGCCGGACGCAATTTCTCCTGACCGACATAGTGAGCCCAACCACCACCGTTGACCCCTTGACAGCCTGTCATCAGTAGCAGGTTGATAATAGCGCGATAGATCACGTCAGAGTTGTACCAGTGATTGATTCCGGCACCCATAATAATCATGGAGCGGCCTTGCGTATCGACGGCATTTTGTGCAAACTCACGTGCGATCTGAATGACGGTATCCCGTTCAACCCGGGTAATTTTCTCCTGCCAAGCAGGTGTAAATGGCTTATCCTCTTCCGCTTCCAGAACAACTCCTGCAACGATTTCAGTAGAGTCTGCTGAACGCGTCATTTCACGATCAACCCCGTACTTCGCCAGCACAAGATCGTATACCGATGTAACCGTAATCCAGCGATCTTCAACCCAGATGCGGCGCACCGGGATTTGACGCTCCATTACGTGACTTCCTTCATCATCAAAGTAAGGTAGATGCACGGTTACGAGATCATGATGCACACCGAGCATGGATAGTCTTGGTTCGATCGGCTCGCCCGTATCCACCTGCTCCATTTTGAGATTCCACGTGCCTTCTTCACCCCATCGGAAGCCCATGCTGCCTTTTGGAATCGCATAAGTTCCGGTATTTTCGTCGTATACAAGGGTTTTCCATGCCATATTGTTGCCCTCGATGCCAAGGTCTTCCCCTAGCAAGAAGCGGCCTGCAACATTTACGCCATCCTTCTTTTCGACAATCAACAAATTCGGGAAGTCCGTATATTGTTTTGCATAGGACATGAAGTAATCCGTAGGATGATCCAGATAAAACTCTTTCAGGATGATGTGTCCCATCGCCATGGCAAGAGCGCCATCTGTCCCCTGTTTTACGGACATCCACGTGTCTGCAAACTTCACATATTCAGCGTAATCCGGACTAATGGATACCACTTTTGTCCCCTTATAACGTGCTTCAGCGAGGAAGTGGGCATCCGGTGTACGGGTCATTGGAAGGTTAGAACCCCAGACCAAAATGTATCCTGAGTTGTACCAGTCACTACTTTCCGGCACGTCCGTCTGATCTCCCCAGATTTGCGGGGATGCCGGCGGCAGATCCGCGTACCAGTCATAGAAACTGAGCAGTGGTGAGCCCACCAGAGACAAGAAACGTGATCCGGCGGCATAACTCACCATGGACATCGCTGGAATCGGAGAGAAACCAATGATACGGTCCGGGCCGTAATCTTTGATCGTATGAATCATGGAAGCAGCAATAATCTGTGTTACTTCGCCCCATGACGCACGAACCAGTCCGCCTTTACCGCGTACCGACTTGTATTTTTTCACTTTCACCGGATCATTCGCGATACTTGACCATGCTTTTACAGGATCACTATGCGCCTTCAGAGCCTCACGCCACATTTCCAGAAGTGCACCACGTACGTAAGGATACTTCACACGCAACGGACTGTATAAGTACCATGAGAAGCTTGCTCCACGGGGACATCCCCGCGGTTCGAAATCAGGCATATCCGGTCCGGTGGATGGATAGTCCGTCGCCTGTGTTTCCCATGTCACGATGCCATCTTTCACATAAATCTGCCAGCTGCACGAACCTGTGCAGTTCACGCCGTGTGTAGAACGCACCACTTTATCATGTTGCCATCGGCGACGGTACACGTCTTCCCAGTCCCGGTTTACCGGGGACATCTCACTCCAGCCTTCCGCGTTTTTCTCACGTTTGGCAAAATACTTCAGTTTGCCCATCCAGGGCATGCTTTTGCTGCTCATTGTTGTCCTCCCACAATTGCGACCTGTTGATGCGATTTGGCACTTGAGATTGCGTCCGAGCTCAAACTGCTTTCGATTCTCTCTACTTAAAGCACTTGTTGCTTTTCCTATCCTCCAATCTGCGACATATGCCGCAGCGTAGGTGTTCCGTTAATCTGCTGCCCTTTTAAGGCTTTTACCATGTCATGAGTTTCGGGTTTGGAGCCGAGCGCCTTGTAAAACAAATCCCGCACCGCTTTGTCGTTGCCGACGAGCGGGCGAACATTGTACTCATCCGACCAGTACAGACAAGGCTTAATGTTACCGTCGGCCGTTAAGCGGAGCCTGTTACAACTTCCGCAGAAATGACTGCTGACCGGATGGATCAGACCGAATGTTCCAGCGGCTCCAACGATCCGGTAACTATCTGCTGGGCCATTGCCATACACATCACCGCAGCTTTCATAGTTCCATCTGGTACCACAAGTCTTCAGTACATGTTCAAGCGGCAAATAACTCGACTTCCAACCGGTTCCACTATCTCCGATGGGCATATATTCAATAAAACGAATATCGATCGGATCCTCCAGTGTCATACGTAGAAAATCCTCTACCTCATCGTCATTTACACCCTTCATCAGTACAACGTTTAGCTTGATTGGCTTGAATCCAACCTGCTGGCTGGCTTTGATACCCTCCAGCACACGATGTAGCTTACCGCCACGTGTAATACGGGCAAATCGCTCCGGCTTGAGCGAGTCCAGACTAATGTTCACGCGTGTCAGACCGGCAGCCTTCAGCCTCTCGGCATAAGTTTCCAAAAATATGCCATTGGTTGTCAGGGCAATGTCTTCAATCCCTGGAATAGCGGACAACATCGCAACCAGTTGATCCAGCCCCTTGCGAACCAGAGGTTCTCCGCCAGTCAATCGCAGTTTCCGTATGCCTAGCGGAGCAAGTGCCTGGACAATCGATGTAATTTCTTCGTAGGACAATATGCGTTCTGTCGGTTCAAACTGCATTCCTTCTTCCGGCATGCAGTACACACACCGCAGATTGCAACGATCCGTAACGGATATACGCAAGTAATCATGCACACGTCCAAACGGGTCTATCAGCTTTGATTCCATACACGTACCTCCTTTCTCTTGGGTGCTTTCTTGACATCGGCTGAAGGAGAACACTCGCTTCCTCACATGTACTGTCAATCATGGGCTTAAGCATAATGATGTCCGGCTCTGCTAACTGTGCAAAATATCACAAGAACTGAAACATAACGCACAGTTGCATAATTACGAAAGTTTCAGAACCCTTTTACAAACAGGATTTTAGATAAAATAAGGCAAGATTATGACAAAAATAAAGGTGTGAGCAGGCTCACACAGCCCTCCTGTCTGCTTTTCTATAATCAAGTTGCAACACCACACTAATCCCAATTTGGAGGAATGAACCATGAACACATATGCTGCAACCATTAATGCCACAGAGTATCCACCTCATTTGAAACATAAAATCATCTTTGAAACGTTCGAAGCTCTTCAGTCTGAGGAAGCGATGTTACTCGTTAACGATCACGATCCAAAACCGCTCCGATTCCAGTTTCAATCGACACATCCTGACGGCTTTGACTGGGAATATATCGAACAGGGTCCTATAACGTTTCAGGTTAAAATCACTAAACGATAGATCGGAGTTGAACGGGAATGGCGCATGTTGAAATCATGAACGAGACTACACTGCGTCTGACGCTGGGACTCGAAGATGCTGTATCCATGATTCGGATCGCTCAGCGTGAGCAGGCAACCTATGCGCAGGAAATCATAACGATTTACGAGAAAATGCCCGTGTTCGAATTCACTCATTTCTGCTTTTATGCCTATGACAGCGCAAGACTGTTTGAGCGTGTGCTGGAGATGGACCCCAAAACCTATCTCTCTTTCTCCCTTGACGCACCCGACGCCTTTTTCTATGCACTGTACGGAGGCATGGCCGCTTTATATGAATCTTCGATCGAGCTGGTTCAGCAGACAAATGCAGCTACGGCAGTCAGCACCGAAACGGATGTGAACGTTCATGCCTGAAACCGAAGTTAATATTGTTGAGCTGGACGTACGCCCTCATCTGAGCAAAAAACTGGAGCCCTTTCAGCTCATTATGGATACCGTTAAAGAACTGAGACACGAAGACGTATTGGTTCTGCACGCGCCGTTCAAGCCGACGCCACTACTTGGCATTCTGAAAATGAAAGGATACTCCAGTACATCGGAACGACTTGAATCCAATCATTGGGTGACCACATTTGTGCATAAAAAAAATAAAACCGCTGCAGGGCATATTTCCGCGGCGGTTCAATCCAACACTTCAACCAATCAAAGTTTAGCTTCATCATTGATCGAGGACTCGGGTTTAGAAGATGCCGTATCTTCCTGTGAAGGGCAACCTCCAGCGATAGCCGAAACTTCGAAATCCGAGGTTTTATCAGATGAGGCCACAACGCAGGAACTGAAAGAGCCAACCATTGCACTGGATAATCGCGGACTGGAACCGCCCCAGCCGATGATGCGCACATTAGCTGCACTCGAACGCTGCAAACCGGGAGAAGTTGTTCTCATTCATAATGACCGCGTGCCCGTATTTTTGATCGAGGAATTGAATCAACTCGGTTGTCTCTACACCGTTGAGGATCAGGCGGATGGTACAGCCAAAGTCAGAATTGAAAAAGGGTAAGGGGGCGGAAGCCATGTCCAGGTTGCCGTTTCTTTTTATCATCACGGGCATCGTTGGATTTGTAATGTATCACGCCTTCTCCTTGCTCTCATTGACAGGCTGGCTAGGTGATGAATTAAGGGGACCCGAAGGCTGGTTTCATGCGCATTTGTTTGTGCTCGGGTGGGCCACCATGCTGGCGACGGGTGCTGTCTATCAGTTGATACATGTCATTTTGCAAACGAATATATATAGTACAGGGCTTGGTTACTGCCACTATTTCTTATTCACCATCGGTGCTATAGGCATGTTCATTGGCTTTATTCGCGCAGATGTGATCTGGATTGCTGGTTCAGCAACGCTTGCACTATCCGGCATCTTGTTATTCGGTTTGAACATGGCGATCACCCTCTACCGTGCTTCCATTTGGAATCCCGTAACGATCAGTGCAGCATGTGCCTGTCTGTACCTTGTGCTTACCGGATTATCCGGCATGCTGATGGGACTGAATTTTGCCTTTGGCGACTGGAATGGTCTGCATCAACGATTGTTTGGCGCACATATCTGGATGGGAACCCTCGGATGGTTTGGTATGTTAATCACTGGATTCAGCTACAAAATGCTGCCGATGTTTTACTTGTCCCATGATTTCTCCATCCGACTTCAAAAAATCGTATTAATCCTGTGGAATGCCGCTGTTATTACGGGAGTAATCGCATTTCTTACAGGTATAAAGGGCGGCCTACTCTGGTTTGCGCTTTTGCTTTTGACAGGAGCATTGATCTGTTACGTGTACCATTTGCAGCAAATTCAGGAGAAACGGCATAAAAGCAACCCTGGACCCGGAATCCGCTGGACGGTTTACGTAAGCCGCGCTTTGGCGGTATATTCCATGGCTCTCTTAATCTATAGCGCGCAAGGAATGGAACTGCTGCTCGATTCACGTGTTGTGCTTCTCACTGGCTGGGTATACCTTGGAGGCTGGGTATCTCTAACGATCCTCGGTTATGCTTCCAAAATTGTGCCTTTTCTATGGTGGACCCACAAATACGGCAAGTTTGCCGGACGTCCTGGCACTCCACTCATGGCCGGCATGTTAAGTGAAAAAAGGATCAACCTTGGAATACTTGCGATGGCCGCAGCCAGCCTGCTGTTAGTCAGCGGTATTCTGATCAATCTGGCGGAAGTGATGATGATTGGCGGAACATTACTGTCTATGATCTCGATTGTGTATATTTCAAATATCGCCTTGGTATTCCGACGTTAACAAGATGGATTGGAGCGTGGAAAAGATGGAACAAACCTCACATTTACTCGAGCATTTAAAAGAAGTCTATGACCCCGAGCTTGGTGTCAACATCGTTGACCTCGGCCTAGTATATGAAGTTAAGGAAGAACCTGAACGCATCCAAGTGCGTATGACACTTACTACGCCAGGCTGTCCGTTGCATGACACCATCGTTGGTGCGGTGAAATGGGTTTTACAAGAAAATACCGACAAGACCGATATTGACGTACAGATCGTATGGGAACCGCAATGGTCTCCGCAACTGATGTCCAGAGAAGCCAAAGAAATGCTCGGATACTTTTAAAAAGTGCTGATCACCAAGAATGTTGGTCGAAGCATTGACGTCCAAACAACGCAATCTAATGGACAACAAAAACAACATAAACAATATCATCACCGATACTAAAAGACGTACTCAAGTGCTGAATCGATCAGGCCAAGGGTACGTTTTTATGTTTGTTTCCAGCATAGAAAAAGAGACTCCTGACGGAGTCTGCAATTACTGATCATCTATCTTTCTACTATATATTAGATATCCTTGGCATAAGATGCTTCCGGCACTTTACTCAGTACTACGAACAACCGAACCTCCGCATCGCTAGTGTTATGGAACGCGAATTCAGTCTCTCCTCCGCAAGACACCACGTCTTCTGCCTGAATTTCATGCTCCGTTCCGTCCAGAATCAGTGTGCCTTTACCTTCTACGACGAGAAGCGTGAGGTCTGCACCCGGATGCTTGTGAACGGGAAGCTGTTGCCCTGGCAGAAAATGAAGCACGAAGGTGACACCGCCTCCTTGTTGAGATAACACCCGTTTCGTGAAACGTTCCGTACTGTACGCTTTAACTTCTTGTAATGACGTGATACTCATGATCATCATCCTCCTGTATTGGTTCTGGTTATGTATTCATCTTAACGCGAAAAAACCAGCACCTCCTTGATTCAAATCAAGAAAATGCAGGTTTGATTTAGGATTTATATTATAAAATATCACTGGTTTTATATATCAGTAAATACAAACATCAATATAATATATATGGATACTATATTAGAAGGAACTCGATTAAATCACCAACCGACCTCTCTTCTCCGCCAGACCAATCGTCGCATGCACACCCGAGTTAAATTCCAGAAAATCCTGTTCCACCCCGTCACTGAAAATAACTCCATCCTCAGGCATCTGTGAAACAATGTGCAGCGGCTGCTTCCCATGTATCTGTCCAAAAACAAGATCGGCAGCTGTTGTTCGGCTCGGAAACGGTTCACGTACTGTAAAATACAGATAAGGAGCATCCCACGTGAATTCATTCTTGTTCGATCCTCTTTCAGATTTCGTTCCTGTTATGTCAACCGATGCTTCTTCACTGGTCAGATGTTTCCCATCCCCCATGCTCATTTGCTGCCAAGCCGCTGAATGGACAATACCTGAAGCACCAGCCAGCACACTCTTGAACCATCCGGTTGACCCCATGCCTGTAGATACAATAATGCCGCTGGACGATTGCTGTTCTACCTTGGCTCCCAATCGCACTTCATAACGGGCAGACACATGTGTCTTCCGACCAATAAACAGATCATTGACACCGTAAAGCATCTGCCCGTCATTTAACTCAACTTTGGCAAGGGTGACTTCCTTAAGCGAGCGCTGTCTACGAATCACGTCTGGAACAATAAAGCCTAGATCCTCTACTGTAAAAGGTAACAGCACCCCGTCCCACCGCATCGGATCTGGATTCACACCAATGAGCGGCTGCTCGGTAACGTATTTCAACGTATTGGCAACGAGACCATCCTGTCCGACTACAACCACAATATCTTGCTCTCCAAATATAAAGTTTGGCACATGCTCTCGGTCAATCATCTGAACACGTCCAAGTTGACTCAATTGTTGCTGAGCAAGCTGTATCGATTGCTTGTAACGCCGGTCTTCTTCAATGTAATCGCTAAAATCAGCACCAAGACGTTCAATATAAAACTGAGCCTGCTGTACCGTGTTGTAACGTACAATTAATTCCTCAAGTCGGGTTCTGCGCTTGACCAAAATTAATTTATGCTCACTCATGGGTTCATTTATCTTAACCATCTGTGATTCCGCCTCCCGATCTCCCTTTAATTTGAGGACAACCGTTGTTGATTTTTTTTGTTTTTTGACTTGTCTCACTTGTATGACTTGCCCGACTCACCAGATTGGCTTGATTATCTGACACGTTCGGACTGACTCGACTGGATCGTATAAATCGTGTTCTGGAAGCGGTTAGATTGGTTTGTTTCCCCCATCCAACAATCATCGTGCTGCCCCTCCCTTACCTCTTCCTTCTGTTGGTGCCATCAGACCCTGCAGCAGATCTGGGGAAATGTTAAGTTGCCCGATCTTGCCAGCATTCTCGGCCAGTTCCTGGAACGCAAGTGCAATCAGTTTATCCGAATTCATGCCCATATTGGCCATGGCCTGTAAAACATTCGGCTGTACATGCTGAAGCGAATTCATGACTGCTGCAATCTCATACGCTTTGGCATCTGCTTCGGCATTCTGGTTCGCAATGGTAAGTTCGATCAACTGCTGCTTCCGTTCCTCCATCGCGGTATTAAACTGAAGCTGCTCCTGTTCCATCTCGTTCTGTTTCTGTTTTACCGACCGTTCGGCCTGTAATTGGGTTTCCCGAATCTGCTGCCTCTTCGTTTCCACCGCAATCTCGGTATTCAGTTCATTTTCCTTCACACGCCGTTCCTGTTCAATCGAAGCATTGCGTCGTACATATAAAGCCTCATCTGCCTGCCTTAAAATTTCTTCTCTCGCCTGTGCCTCCAACGCACGCATCGTTTCCTTGTTAGGCAATATCGCTAGAATGGATAGATTCATCAGCTCTACGCCCAGCTTTTCCAACTCTTCATGCTGTGCGACCTCTCGTTTCATGCTGCTGGCAAGCCGTTCGCTGGATTGAATCGCTTCTTTTAACGGCAACTGCTCCAAGTATTTCTTCGTGAGCACTTTTGCAATAGTGATTACCCGCTGATCCAGCTTGTGAGGATCGTCAGACATATATTGATTTTTACGCAAATTGTACGTGTAATTCAGGCTCTTTGTAATTTTGCTATAATCCATAATGCGATAGCTAAGCTGTCCCTGTACGGTAACCGTCTGATAATCCGCTGTAATCTCTTCAAACATAAAGGGCACATCCACCGAAGAAACAGGCAATACAACAACCGAAGTCGTTGGCTCGTAATAATAAAAGGATAAACCCACACCTTCACGCTGTACCTTACCGTTCTTCACTTTCATTACATATTCACTCGGTTGAAATTTTACAAATCGGAATCCAAACATGGCTCATTCCTCACTTCTTATTAATGTCGTTTTGATATTATCGAAATGATAACAAACGATTTTGATATTGTCAATACGACAGTAACAAATTTTACACGAAAAAAAGAGACCGAATCATGGATTCGACCTCTTTCTTGTCTACATATCATTTACGTTTTAATTAAGTCAAGTTACCGTTTTTAATACAGCAGTTCCAGTAATCTCGCTACTGCAACGGCACCTTGCGCACGATTAGCGGTTTGTTTGGGAGCAAACGTGCTATCAGGCAAGCCTTTTAGTACACCAAGTTGTACCATGGATGCCACGGCGTCCTTCGCATACTCATTAATGTCTGCTTGATCTCTGAACTTCATCTGATCAGCGTTTATCGTAGCGGAGTTGTTGTTACGTTTTGCCGCTTCCATCGCTCGATCCAGCATAACAGCCATATCTTCCCGGGAAATACGATCATTCGCACCGAATGTTCCGTCCGCTCTACCCTGAACAATGTTCATCGCAAGACCTGCACGAATCGCATCCGTATACCATTGGTCTGACTTGACGTCTGTTGGTAGTGGCTTAGCTGAAGAATCTGTTTGATTCGTTTTTCCAATCCCTTTAACGAGCATCTGTAAAAATTGGGCACGGGTGAGTTCACCCTGCGGTTCAAAACGTGTGTCACTCATCCCTGCAATGATGCCTTTGCCATAGAGATGTTGAACCTCTTGAATTGCCCAAGCATGCTGCTGCAAGTCGGTTAACGGCACTTCAACATTGGTTATAACGTAACTTCCAGGCTTAGACGGCTTGAATGCCATCGTAGCTGTGGTCTGCTCATACTTCGTATACGTCACCGGATGGAGTTCACCGTCTGTTGAGATGGAGTTGACGACCATAACCGTATGACCTGCTTTGACAGGTTGCACAGCAGCCAAAAGTACTTCTACCGTTTTGTCAGCCCACTCGATTGACTTATTATTGAGCAAAATCTGCACATCAACTACAGGATGATTGCCAATATTATCTCGCTGGGCAGCAGTCACTTGCGCTGCGGAGCCTTGTGCAATGACGACATCAAACGTGCCTGCAGTCTCCGCAATCGTGAGCGGCAGGGATTGTAGCAGGATACGGACTGTCGTTTGGCCCATAACCATTTCAATGGATTGCACTTCCTCCGAACGAACCCATGAAGAGAGCTGACCTGCTGGCACTTGGAACGTCACTGCTTTGGAACTGCCAGGGACATCGCCGACAAGCTTCAACGTGCGTTTGCCGGAATCCATCGATTTCAAAGCCCGAGCAATCTCAGCTGTACTTGGGCGCACTACATATGTGCCATCTCCAGTTGCTGTTCCTTTTACAGTAATAGAACCGCTCGCAGTTTCGCTGCCAGGTGTTGGTTGAGGTGTAGCTACCGGATTGTTCGTATTTGTTGAAGATGCTGATGACCCGGAGGGATTACTTGGCTGAGATGGTTGCTCGGTGCCCGGACTGGTCGTCTGACGTACCAGTTGCGCAATGGCTTCCTTCAAAAGTTGATCCGCACTGGTGAGTTCTTCTTCTGTAGCTTCCGCATCCAGAACCGACTGCTGCGCTTGCCCCAACACTTTACTGAACACACTCCAGCTTGAGGCCGTGTAATCGGTTTGTTTCAATGCTTCCGCAGATGTAACGGTTGATTTCAATACGCTCCTGTCACCCGGAACTGTGCCATATGCCTCAAATTCCATGAATCCAACCCATGTCGGCCCAGCTGTAATGGTTACACGAATATAGCGCCCCTCTGTTCCCTCGGGGAGAACATGACTTGGGGAAGTGGATACTACAACATCACTTGTCGTATCAACGACCGTCTTGAAATGCTCATTATCATCGGAGACATCTATTTTGTATTTGATACCACCGCTCCACATCGACATTTCAATTTTCCGGAGATTGGCAACCTGTCCCAAGTCCACCTTCCACCAAGTGTTGTCACCCGGACCCTGATCCGTTCCCCATGACGTATTTGGATTATCATCAATTGCTCCTGACGGCGCATTGTCTTTACCGCCACCATTTCCAGCACTACCGTATGCACTAGCGGTTTTACCCGTGGTCAAGGCTTCTAGTTTGACCAGATTTGTAAAGGCTTGTTTTAATGTATCCAGTGTTGCATTTACCTGAGATTGCATAGCATCTGCTTTGTCTCTGACCTGAATAGCAACTTGTAAAGCTTGCTGTAGAACTGTCCAGCTGCGGTGTGTATATGAAGACTCATTTTCCAGCTGCATGAGCTGAATGTATTGGTGCAGTTCTGTTTTATCCACGTCAGACAAGCCCTTAATGGCTGCTTCAAGACGCTCTACCGCTTTATTTGCATCAGTCTGAGTAGCCCGTGAGTTAGCTACAACGGATTTTGCATGTTCCAGTGCTTTACTGAATACGCTCCATGTTGCAGCCGACCAGTTATTCCGTTGAATCTTCTCTGCTTCTGCAATTGCCGCTTGAAGTGGTTCCAGTTCTGGTGTAATCACGCCGAGCTGTAACATTACATTTTCCAAAGATGCTGTTGCAGCATTGGTTTCCTCTTGACTCACACCACCTGACGTATACGCTTTGGCGTATACCCCTTTAGCTTCAACAATTGCAGGAGCCAGACTGCCCCAGCTTTCTGG
This sequence comes from Paenibacillus amylolyticus, assembly GCF_003719335.1. Lineage (GTDB taxonomy): Bacteria > Bacillota > Bacilli > Paenibacillales > Paenibacillaceae > Paenibacillus > Paenibacillus amylolyticus_D. The sequence continues at coordinate 145,982 of NZ_RIAS01000013.1, read as the reverse complement.
TGTAAAATCACTTTCTACAAGCGAGTTTGCTCGTGTCAGTGCTGCTGCGAGCTGCTGCCGATCTGTCGGCATCTGTTCCAGTCCTCTTTTGTATACATCGAGAGACCATAGCGCTCTTCCTTCATAAGAATGTCCACCATTCGCTGGATACTCATCGTAATCAAACATGCCCTGGTTCTCCCACGCATCGCCTTCGGATGCAATCCAGCCTACACCTGCCGGAATCCATGCCGGCTCCCAGTAGAAGAAACCTGCGCCACGGTTATTCGGTACATTGGAAATCATATCCATGATGCCCGCGATTGCATCGTATTGACCTTGCACTGTTGCCGGGAACGTTGCTCCTCCATGAATAAGCGCTTGATCCGAACCGATAATATTTCCATGCGCGTCCCCGTTTTTATAAGTAAATGGATAGGATGTTTCAGCTATAATGACATCTTTCCCAAAGGCTGCTGAAACGTCGTTCATCGTTTTCTGCACATCGGCAAACGTACCGTGCCAGAACGGATAATACGATAGTCCAATGATGTCATAATCGGAGCCCAGTCCTTGTTTTTTCAACTCATCAAAATACCATTTGAATGTCTCTGCCTTGCCACCTTCAGCCAGGTGAATCATGATCTTCGCCCGATCAGCTGTATTAACGTTTCCTTCAACTGTGCGAACCCCATTAATTCCCTGCTTCAGCAAAGCTGCATTTTCCTCAAAATTCACATCGCTGCTTAATCCATTGAGAAGACCACTGTTGATCTCGTTACCAATCTGCACCATATCCGGCATGGCTCCTGCTTTCTTCAGATCCCCAACGACTTCAACCGTATAATCATACACCGCTTGCTTAAGGTCTTTGAAACTTAACTTTTCCCACGCTTTCGGTCTGAGCTGTTGACCCGGGTGTGCCCACTCATCGGAGTAATGGAAATCCAGCAGTACCTTTAACCCTTTTTGCTTCGCGCGTACTGCCATGGTGATGACGTCAGCCTTATCATTAAAACCGCCTGATTTTTGTGGATCATTCCACAAACGCAGACGTACATAATTGACACCTCGATCCTTGAGGATATCAAGCAAGTCCCGCTCGGTACCGTTGCTATCCAAGTATTTTCCACCTTTATCCTCGATAGCCGTGAGTGTGGAAATATCGACACCCCTCACATAATCGGAACGATAACCTTGTACAAAAACTGTTGCTTCAGGTTTAAGATTCGTACCATATACGGCACCCGTTACAGAGAATGAACCTGTTTTTTCATATTTCGCTGGATCAACGCTGTCCCAGGTTACGGGAACCAGACCCGACTTTTTATTTGTATAGTTGGCCTTGACTTCCGCAGGCAAAATCGGCGCACTTCGTGGAAGCGTACTTACTTGAACGGAATCAAAATCGGTAATATTAGCTGGTTCCATGCCCTCCGATTCTCCCCACACTTTGAACTCCAATATTTGTGGCCACGCTCCACCCTCTTTATAAAAAGATATGTTGAGCTTAATGTATCGTACATCATGTTGTTGAAATGTCAGATCAGCAATCTGTTTCGCATCTGCATTATCACTTTGATCCGTAACGGTAGACCACTGTTGCTGGTCAGCTGACGTTTCAACCGTATACTTAACTACCGTACTGTCTCTCCATGTGATTTCCGCTCCGGACAGGTTGTACGTTTCACCCAGATCAATGATGACCCACTCCGGTTTTTCAGAAGTTACTCCCGTTTCTGTACTCCAATGGGTGTTCGCATCACCATCTACCAGATGCGTTTTATCGCCTCCCCATCTTTTTTCATCCGAACTCACCGTTACCGTTTTGTTCAGCGCGACATTATTTTTTGCCGCCTCTGCGGGCCTGGCGATCAGACCCAGATCACAGAATAACAACAACAAAACAAGACAGCCGCTTATGTACCTTTTGTTCACCCTTGATCTCCCCTTCTCGTATTTATTTGTGCTTGGATCAATGAATGTCATGAATCCTCCCCATTGTAAGCGCTTCACGATCCTTAGCAACACGGCATTATGCAAAGGAAACAGCAGTTATTTTAACAATGTCGACTTTTCTAACCATGATCTAGCCTAGCGTAATCCTTATTTTCCAGCCTCAGGGAGAAGAGCAGGTGTATTCTTTTTTCCACCAAAAATTATTAAAAGCAAAAAATCTGTTTGCCCGCCTGGAGGCAGAACACAACAGATTTATAGCTTGTTATATTTAAATCGTTTAATAGAATCGTATAGATCTATCTATTATTTTGCCAGCTTCAGCTCAAGACGAACCTGGATATCATTTTCAGTGGAAAGTACAACCGAGTGTGGATTTTTCATGCCAAAATCTTCGAATGTAACCATCGTTGTGCCAGACAGCAGCACTTGATTATTTTGATAAGCCGCTTTGGCGTCAAACGTGACTTCTTTTTCAATCCCTTTTACGGTCAGTGTACCTTTCATTTTCAGATCAGCTGTCTGACCTTCTGTCCATTCGGAAGGCAAGCCTTCAAATGAAGTGGCTTTGAATGTTGCTTGCGGATATTGAGCCATGTCGAAGAAGTCTGCACTCTTCACATGCTCGTCCCGCTGGCCATTACCGGAATCAATGCCGTTCATCTCGATGGTACCTTCAGCCTGCGATTTAGCGGGGTCATCCACATTAAGTGTCCATTTACCGCTAACCTGCTCGTCCACAAAATTCACGGTCTCCTGTGAGGTCGTCACTGAAAAGTATACTTTCGATCCCTGACTGATCTTCCAGTCGCCGTTCAACTGGTCTGCTCCAACCTTTTTGTTCTCCACTGTTGTTGCCTTACCGGTATCTGCAGCTGTAGTCGATGCAGCCGTGCTTGCCGGAAGTACCTGTTCAATCTCAACGTTGTTTCCCAAGTAACTATTTGCAAAGTAATAACCGCCCCCACCAATGATGGCTACTGCCGCTACCCCTGTAATAATCCATGTTTTGGCCTTTTTACTCATCTCTATTATTCCTCCAGTATAGTATGGTTTCGTTACCTCTTGATATGGATCGTAACAGCCCAATGTGTCAGGAAGAAGTCAAACTAAAATTCTTTTTCAGTTTTTTTCAAAATGTGAAAACAGGATTGGCTTTATGCCCCGCCTCATGTAAAATCAGTACACAAGCTTGTCTGTGAAAGGAGAACACCCTGTTTGAAATCTGTACTCATCGTAGAGGATGAGCAAGCAATCGCACGCGTTCTAGCTGCTTATCTGAGAAAAGCTGAATTTGAAGTTCATCATGCAGCGGATGGCAAGGCGGCTCTAACTCTTTTTGATTCTATCAATCCTTCTATCGTATTACTTGACGTTATGCTACCCGGAATGGATGGATGGGATCTGCTGCGAATTATTCGGGAAAAGAGTGCTTGTCCCGTCATTATGTTAACTGCACTGGACGATATTACAGATCGTCTTAACGGTCTGAATGCCGGTGCTGATGATTATATGAGCAAGCCGTTTGTACCTGAAGAAGTGGTTGCACGCGTGAATGCTGTACTTCGGCGGAACCCACACTGGGCTTCCGGAGGGCAGGACAAACGTTCTTTTGGCAATCTGGTCATTGACCTTGCAGCTAAACAAGTGCTACTGAATGGTGCAGAGGTTGCACTCACACCGCGTGACCTGTCACTGCTTATTTTTCTATCCGAATATCCCAACCGCACATTCACCAGAGATCATCTCATCGAACAAGTGTGGGGTATGGATTACGAGGGAAGTGATCGTGCAGTAGATCTATCCATCAAACGATTGCGTCAGGCACTCTCTCACTGGACAACAGAAACAGGAGAGATCCGGACACTGCGAGGAATGGGGTATCAATTTTGGATCGCCAACTGACATCAACCAAACCGAAGCGAACAACATCTATTTTGTCACACTGGACCCTACGTTACTTCTTGATTTTATGTATCGGCTTCTCCGTGATTGCAGCCGGTGCACTCTACTGGATACGAACAACATCCATTGAAAAAAGTCTAAAAACCGCTGAGCTGCTTGGTTGGGAGATAGCTGATCGAGTAACCGTGAAGAATCACCAAATTCATGTTCCGCCTGATTTGAATACCATTGTAAGCAGCCGGGAGAAGCTGTTTAATACCGATAACTATTTTTGCGTCATGGTGCTCGACAATAACAACAAACTGGTTTTCTCCCAGCCCAAAATGCAACAAGAAGATGTTTATTACCGACTGTCCGATGACTTTCTTGAACCGCGTAACAGCAAGTATGCTGGTGTGACGGTAGATATTGCTGACGGAAATCAAACGATTGGAAAAGTATGGGTCATGCAGTCCAAACAATCCATTACGTTCAGTTCTGAAACGATCTGGCTCGTCGCATTAATTTTTGGAGGACTTATTCTCTGCGGCTGGTTCACGATTTATCTCCTGTCCAGCAAACTATCGAGACCGATTCGGCAGGTGGCTTATGCAGCAGAACAGATCCGCGGTGGGAATTATGATGTAAACCTGGATATTAAAACACGTGAACGGGAAATGAACGAACTTGTAGGCTCCTTTGGGGATATGGCAACCCGTCTGCGTCAACTGGAAGAATGGCGTGCACTTTCTCTTGCAGGAGTAAGTCATGAGCTCAAAACGCCAGTCACATCGATCAAAGGACTGGTCATGGCTGTACGAGACGATGTTGTCAGTCCGCAGGAAGGCAAAGAATTTCTGGATATCGCTCTGAAAGAATCAGAACGCATGGAACGGATGATTGCGGATCTGCTGGATTATAATGCCATGACCTCTGGAAGTGTTGCTGTTCGGAAGGAACGTACCGACTTGAAGCTACTTGTAGGTGAGATCATTTACCAATGGAAAATTGCCTATGAAGAACATATGCCAGAGGTTCAGCTTCATGCACCGTCTGGTTCACTATACGTGATGGGTGATGCGCTCCGTATTCAGCAGATTATTGTGAATTTGCTGAATAATGGACTTCATGCCACCCCTGCTGGCCAACAAGCCATATTCCACATGCATTTACGCGCAGAGGAAGACATGTTACATGTTGATGTGCAGGACAACGGCACGGGAATTTCGGTAGAGGATCAACGTAACATATTCGAACGATTCTATCGGGGAGAGTTGAAAAAACGCCGCAATCGAGGCTTGGGTCTCGGCTTAACGTATAGTCGTCTTCTTGCACAGGAACAGGGTGGCACTTTAACCCTCGTTTCCAGCAGTCCAGATGGGAGTACGTTTAGATTAAGCTTGCCACGCTGGGTTTCTCAGCAGGAAGTGTCTACTCCAGAGAAAACATATCGTTCACCTGTCAAAGCGAAATCAGCATTGTAATTAAAAGGCCCGGCATTCCTTACAAGAAGGAAGCCGGGCGTGCTCTATTTGTTGAGTTAAACGGTGGGGTTATAAAAGGGTTGTACGGGATTCTCAGAAATACTCCCTGCCTTGTCTCCCCTCTCTTACTCACCTCGTTGCCTCCCTAACTTCACCTAAATTTACATCCCTTTACGTCTTCTATCCTTGCAGCACTCGGGGTCTGTACTCCTCGTACGCATCAGTGATCAACTGTCTATGCAAAGCACTGCTCCCAATAATAGCTTTACGCTTCGCTTTTAACACAATCTGCTCCACATCGGCATAGCTGCAGCCAGCCAGACGTTCACAGATATAATCCTCCAGCCTGTGCTCGTGTTCAAACGTTCCAATCAGTTTGCTAATGTACAGTCTGCGGCTATCTTCATCTGGCATCGCGTACGTCAGTTTGGTATCGAATCGGCGCCATATCGCATGATCAAGCTGTGTCTCCAGATTCGTGGCAGCAACCAGAATGCTGTCCCCTTCGAATTCATCCAAACATTGCAAAAGTGTATTAACCACCCTTGCCATTTCTTTTACCTCGTCGTTACTTTCCCGTGTCCGGCCAATGGCATCAAATTCATCAAGAAACAATACGCAAGGATTAAGGCGAGCATATTCAAACAACTTGCGTACATTACTGCCCGTTTCTCCCAAGTGGCTGTGAATAAGTGCATCCAGCCTGACCAGTACAAGTGGCAACTCCAATCTCTGAGCCAGATATGACGCAGTTAACGTTTTCCCTGTGCCGGGAGGGCCAAACATAACCATTTTATTAGGGATGGATACATCATGTTCCCTGAACTTTTCCTTCATGCCCAGGATCGTAATGAACTCTCCGACAATGCGTTCATTTTCAGCCGAGAAGACAATATGTTGTGCTTTTCGTTTACATTCCTTCGGCGTGTAAAATGCCGCCATATCGATTCCTTTTGCACGAGGGATTCGGTTTGCATGATTCATTTTACTCATGTGTATATGTACTCCTTCAAGAAAAGATAGTCATTCGTATCCATATTTGTTGTTACGGATTTTGTTGTTGCTGATTTTTCGTTTCTTTTCTTTTAATCGTAATATTTACTATTAAACAATATCATACATATGCCACTTTGCAAAGGTCAAACTCCTGATCTGCAACCGAATGTCTCCTGAGCCGCCATTCGGTTGCATGGGAAAGCAAAATTTGCTATTCTGAAAGTGCATCGTTGTGTATAACACAAATAAGCCCTCCAAATTCATGAGAGCGTGAAAATTGTTCCAGATTCTCAAGCGGCAACTTGCGAATCCGGATCTTTATACCAACGAATGTAAATCCAACTAAAAGTGAGGTTAACAATCATGGCAAAAGACGTATTGTGTGAAGTAAACTCCTGTCGTCACTGGGCTCAAGAAAACAAATGTAATGCTTCTTCCATCTACATCGTGAGCCACGCTTCCAAAGAAGCAAGCGAGTCTGCTGAAACAGACTGTAAAACGTTTGAAGTTAAATAAAAGAATCTGCTTTATTCCAAGGAGCCCCACTCGGGTTCCTTTTTCTTTGTTTATTGTAGCAAGAATGATAATTATTATCAAGCCCTAGTTGCTAATTTTTCACCCATGGTCCGTAGCACATCAGACAACAACTTCACGTAGTATAGGATAGAAATAAATGTGCTCATGAACCATGACCAAGAGGTGAAGAACTATGCCCGCTAAAACCGGCATGCAGTATTGTGAACGAATTAACGCTCAGACCGTTCCCTGTTGGTATAAAGGAGAACTGCTTACCGCTAAACGCTCGGAGCACATCGCCTTCTCCGGTTTGATGAAAACTCAAATGAATATGTATGACCTGCAGTATGATCCACAGCTTACAGAACTTATGACGTATCCCTCTCCTACCGATGGAAAGCCTGTAGGCATGTCCTTCCTGCCTCCAACCAGCATCAACGATCTCCGCAAACGCCGTGAAGCAATGACGATATGGGCTCAGGCTCATCACGGTTTTTTGGGACGCTCACCCGATTACATGAACACAGCGATTATGGCGTTTTTTACGGCTGCCGACTTGTTAAACGATCTTTCCCCACAATATGCTGAAAATCTGAGAAATTACTATGCCTATTGCCGCGATCATGACATTACGCTATCCCACGCCTTTATTCAACCACATGCGAGTAAAATTTCAGGACAACTGGACGCTACTGAAGATGCTATTGCTGCCAAGGTTGTCGATCGGACTGATGAAGGACTCATTATCAATGGGGCGTTTATGATGGCCACACAGGCCGCTACTTCGGATGAAATTTTTGTCTATCCATCGCCTTCTCCTGCACCTTTTGATGATGAAAATCCATTTGCTTTTTCGTTTGCTGTTCCTAATGATCTGCCTGGCATTACTCTGATCTGCCGAGATACGTATGCAGCCGAATCCAAGTACAATTACCCTTTAAGCTCCAGATATGAGGAAATGGACAATATCGTCATCTTTGACCACGTGCTTGTGCCACATAACCGCATTTTTTTTGCAGGTCATGAGCAGATGTCTTCGACACTTTTCAGTGGTAGTAACTTCCATATCCATGCAGGGCATCAGGTGTTATGTCGTTATATTGCCAAAACCGAATTTATACTCGGCACGATTCAACTACTAACCGATACGCTGGATCTGTCGAATGAGGCGCATGTTATAGAAAAAACCGCACGTGCTCTCGCAAGTCTTGAATCCTTAAAAGCACTAGTCCTAGCTTCTGAGGCAGGCGCAATACCGGACGGAAGAGGATATGTCCTGCCAGCTCCCAAACCGCTCATGGCCGCCAATCTTCTGTATCCGAAACTATATCCTGAAATGATCGAGATTTTACAGTTGCTCAGTTCCAGCGGAATGATCATGGTTCCTCAGGAAGAGGATTTTCAGTCCGGGCCGGCGGACTCTTTAAACGTCTACCTCAAAGGATCCGACATGGAGTCCAAAGAACGAAACGCACTCTTCCGCCTGATCTGGGAACTTGGTGCAGGTTCATTTGGGGGCAGACAGACTCAGTTTGAACGATTTTTCTTTGGTAACACCATTACCGTTTCGAATCGCTTATATAAAGCAAGTTCTCAGGACCTCTCTCAGCGAGAACGTGTTCGTCAGTTCCTCGGAAACCTTGCACGGTAACATTCACTGAATCAAATTCAGTAAGCGCACCCCGGCAACGAAGCTGTCAAGCTCGTTGCCCTTCACACCAAATGGTCATATACCGTCATGAGTTCAGACGCAGGTCTGCCTGTTGCCACACTGGGTAATCCACATTGCTCACCGTAACCAATGTGAAATACGCCAAGCACTCTTTCGCTCGATGTAAGTCCCATCAAGTTCATAAATACAGGATGCTGCTGATAATCATTCATCTTCCAGACGGCGTGTACTCCCTGTTCAGCAGCTAGAATGCAGAATCGTTTGCTCCACGCCTTTGCAGGCAAGACATGATCCTCTGGGGAATTGCCGGGGGCAACCACCACCAAATGAGCTGGGATGGCTTCCGTATATTGATACGCAGCCCAGCTCCCGTGAGAATCTGCAAGATGAGGCGGATAACTCTGCCTTACAGCTTCCATATAGAGCTGTCGCCCTTCACCGGAAAATAGCATAAAACGCCAGGGTGCCGGACTCATAACATATAAAGATGGATCAGCTTCATCCAGCAGCTTTCTTATGACAGCTTGAGGTACAGGCATGGAGCTGAACTCACATGTTCCTGCTCTTCTTTTTCCATTCCCGGTATCTTGCCTGAATAACGTCATCACCTGTATTCCCTCCTCTGAGATAGGCGCTATCAACTAAGCTTCAAATATTACATCAACCATGTTTTTTGAGGCTTCGTCCCTTGCGCTCTCCATCGATCCACTTCTTCATGCACACGGATCTTATCCCTTGCGGTAAAGTGCTCTGATTCTTGCTCCTTGGCTTTGGGAATGCTGTCCCGAACAAGACGGATATAATCCATTGAACGCTGTAATGATTGGCGACCTGGTATATACCTGATCTTCCGCCCTTCCAGCAGGCAGTAAATCTCAATCATGCCTGGCAACTTGCCAAATGCTTCCCAGCAAAACACACTGACCATATGCTGAAAGGCTTCAACAACGTTCGCATCATGGACCACCATATATTTCTGAACAAGCAGTGCATCCCAGCCTTCTGGCTGCCAAGCCGCCTGAAAGATGACGGACAAAGACATCTGTAAAGAAGGTATTTCTGTTTTCCATTGTTCAAATAAGATTACAGGCCGCTTCAAGTCATCATTCGCTGCAATGGCCAGCGACAGTTCATCGATCATTTTGTGCTTTACATCCCAATAATGGAGAACGGAATCAAAACCGTCTGTTTTTCTAGGCCACCATTTTTCGAGTACATATTGAATCGGAATTTCTTTGCGTACGTCAGGGTCTACACTATAAAAATGATTAATGGCATGGCTCACCGCATATTGTACACGATGTCTCCATTGTAGCGTTGGACGTTGCTCGGCCGAAGGTTCAGGGCGGATAAACCGGTCCGGGCTGCGCAGCATCTCTTCTAGCTTATAGTCCTCAAGCAAACGTTCGGGGAGCTCATTGCTACCTTGGACCCTTGCTGTATAGCCATCACGCTGTAGCATTTCGATCAGGATACCTCCGCACCAGCAGTAACAAAACGTCTGCCGAAATCCCGGCATGTTTCTTTTTCCTGCTCCAGCGGACTGTATTCAATCTTTAACTTCTCTGGTGATACTTCCGCCCCGCGTTCCTTCAGCTTCTCCGCTGTAAGATCAACTGCCCCGCAAAATTGTTCATAGGACGTGTCTCCGCTTCCGAAAACAGCGGCTCTCTTTCCATTCAGATCAAGCTCATCCAGTTCTTCATAGAAGTCCAGGAATTCATCCGGCAGTTCACCATCTCCCCATGTGTAAACACCAATCATAAAACCATCATAATTCAGAACTTCTGCAGCATTAAAGTCGGTTACAGATTTCAAGTCAGTCTCATGACCACTTGCTGTAATGCCTTCCACAATGAGTTCCGCAATCTCTTCCGTGTTGCCTGTCATACTGGCATATGCCACTAACCATTTAGCCATCTATTGTCCCTCGCTTTGGTTTCGTTATATGGATTAAATTTGCTTAAAATACGTTCTGAATAGATTGCATAGTGCAATATCAAAATCATAAGTGATAATGATTATCATTGTCAAATTAAATTTATTCAGATTTTGATTTTATGATGTGTCGAAATTCATCCGTACATTGCCCCAATCCCCTGAGGCTAACTGGCGTACAGCCCCTTTTTTGTTGTACAATAGTATCCAAATGAATTTTGAAGGATGGATAAACCACTATGTACGTAGCTAAGAACTGGAAAGACTATGAAGTTATCGATACGGGAGGCGGCGAGAAGCTGGAGCGCTGGGGAGATGTCATCTTGCGCAGACCTGATCCACAGATCATCTGGCCGCTTGAACAAGAAACCCATGAATGGCGCCAAGCTCACGGTCACTATCACCGCAGCTCTTCTGGCGGTGGAAGCTGGGATATGAAAAAACCCATTCCTGAGCGCTGGACGATCGGATATGAAAACCTGAAATTCCATATTAAACCGACAAGCTTCAAACACACCGGATTGTTCCCTGAACAAGCTGCCAACTGGAGCTGGATGATGGATAAAATTTCGAATGCAGGACGCCCCATCTCTGTCCTGAACCTATTCGCCTACACCGGCGGAGCAACCGTAGCAGCGGCATACGCTGGCGCTTCTGTTGTACACTGCGATGCAGCCAAAGGCATGGTTCAATGGGCGAAAGAAAATGTTCAATTGTCCGGACTTGCTGACCGGCCAGTTCGATTCATCACAGATGATGTATTCAAATTTGTACAACGCGAGCAGCGCCGCGGTAACAAATACGATGCGATTATTATGGACCCGCCTTCTTACGGACGTGGCCCGAACGGTGAAACATGGAAACTGGAGGAAAACCTCTATCCTTTCCTGAAATCCTGTATGACAATTCTTTCGGACAATCCGTTGTTTATGCTGGTGAACTCTTATACCACAGGTATCTCTTCAACGGTATTACGAAACATGCTGACGATGACGATGTCTGCCAAGTATGGTGGAGAGATTACTGCCGGAGAAATCGGGCTGCCGATTACACGTAGCGGTCTGGATCTGCCTTGCGGTATTTTGGGCCGCTGGGAGTCCTGATGATGTCCCATGATGCGCAAAAAAGCGGAGATATCGAGATTCTGTATGAAGATAATCATCTGTTAGGGATCACGAAGCCGGTGAATGTCCCTACGCAGGAAGATGCATCTGGTGATCCGGATCTGCTCACTTTACTCAAACAAGATCTGAAAGAACGTTATAATAAACCTGGCAACGTATATCTGGGACTGGTGCATCGTCTGGATCGCCCGGTTGGTGGTGCCATGATCTTTGCCAAAACCTCCAAAGCGGCTTCCCGATTGTCCGAGACCGTACGTGGACGTCACTTCCGTAAAATCTATGCAGCTGTTGTTCATGGCAAGTTGCCAGCGCGTCAAGGCACGTTGAAGCACACGCTACTGAAAGACAGCAAAACGAACACCGTAACCGCTGTACCCCAAGGTACACCTGGCGGTAAAGATGCCATTCTAGATTACAAGGTCATTGGAGAAACCGATCGTTACAGCCTTGTGCATATTGAGCTTCATACAGGTCGATCCCATCAGATACGTGTGCAGATGAAAGAAGCCGGCTGTCCACTATTCGGAGATCAGAAGTATGGTGCCAGAATAAACAAACCGGGGCAACAGATCGCATTATGGTCTGTCATTGCAGCTCTTCCCCACCCTGTTACCAAAGAGGAAGTTGTGTTGCAGTCCTTGCCTGCACGAGAATTTCCATGGGCTGAGTGGCCTTTGGATATATACGAAAAAGCTTTCACATTGAAGATATAAACTGCATATAAGCAGATTGGATGAACTAGAAGCAGCAGCTCTCTGCACCTGTAACGTGTCGTTCGGATGCTACATCCGGGCGGCACTTTTTTAATCGAAAAATCATATAACAACTTTTCTATCTGCGTTCAATATTTAATCTTTAAAGACAGGAGCCGATATTCATGACCCCGTTCACAAAACAGGTTGTCGCTATTATTGCGGCGATCCCTGAGGGAAAGGTAATGACGTATGGACAGATTGCAGCCTGCGCTGGAAGCCCAAGGGCGGCGAGACAGGTCGTTCGTATTCTGCACTCCATGAGCCGGAAGGAACGCTTACCCTGGCATCGGGTCGTCAATGCCAAAGGACAAATTGCCATAACCGATGAAGAATCACGCATGATGCAGGAAACCGAGCTTGTCAGTGAAGGTGTGGAATTCCAGCTCGGTGGGAGCATAGACCTCCAACGTTTCGGCCATGAACCTGATCCAGACTTGCTGCTGCATGATTTGACTTCAATTAAAGATGAAAATGAGTGACAACATATTCTTTCGTTTGCTTAGTGATATGTCGTTTGCAAAACAAAAGAAGAGAACTCTCGTTGCCGTAGAAGATGTGTCCTACTGGCAGTCGAGAGTTCTCTTTCTCTTCTTTTTGTTACAATTTCAAGCTAATTTAAGCTGTTGCTACTTTTTTGGCTTTTTCTTTCTCCGCGTTTGCTGGCTCCGTAGCCGGCTTCGTTTTCTGGATGAAGAACGCCATAATCAGGGCTGCAATCGTCATATAGGTTGCCACAGTAAAGGCATAGTTAACACCATAGATCGTTGCATCTGCTGTAGCAGCCAGCATCGCTGTTTTGTTGTTCGGGTCAACTGTACCCGTAGCCATCGTTTCTGCCAGATGCGACTTGAGCTTGCTGCTCATGATCGTTACAAGAATCGCTGTACCAATCGCACCTGCCACAGTACGCAGTGTATTAGACATTGCTGTACCATGTGCATTAAGGCGTTGAGGGAGCTGATTCAGACCAGCCGTCTGAATCGGCATCATCAGCATCGACATACCGAACATACGAGCAGTGTAGATAAACATCATGTATCCATACGTAGTATCAACAGCCAAACGGCTAAGCCCCCATGTGGTAATGGCTGTAATGGCCAGACCTGCAACGGACAGCCAGCGTGCACCGACTTTATCAAAAATACGACCTGTGATCGGGGACATGATTCCCATTAAAATGGCACCTGGCATCATAAGCAAGCCGGATTCAATCGGTGAGAAGCCACGAATATTTTGCAAAAAGATAGGGAGCAAGATCATACCTGCAAACATCGCCATCGTAACAAGCATATTAATGATGGTTGTTAAGGTATACATATTGTACTTGAAAATACGGAACTCCAAAAGCGGATGATCCGTCGTCAACTGACGAATAACAAACAGAATCAGGGAAATAGCGCCAACAATCAGGCAACTGATGACAACGGCACTTCCCCATCCGTCTGTACCGGCATCACTGAATCCATACAGCAAGCTACCAAAACCAAGTGTAGATAAAATAACGCCGATGGAATCCAGTTTCGGCTTGGACTGACGTGTTACGTTTTTAACAAAAGCAATACCAATTGCTGTTGCGATCACGGAGAATGGCAAAATGATGTAGAACAACAATCTCCAGGAATAGTGCTCAACGATATAACCGGACAATGTAGGTCCAATCGCTGGTGCCAGGATCATCGCAATCCCCATCGTTCCCATTGCTTGGCCACGCTTCTCAATCGGGAAGATGGTCAGAAATACAACGGTCATCAGCGGCATCAGAATACCGGCGCCTGCGGCTTGAATGACACGACCGACCATAAGAATAGAAAAGTTCGGACTGATTCCACAAACCAGCGTACCAATGGTAAACAAGGTCATGGCGGTTATAAAAATTTGCCGTGTCGAAAACTTGGCAATCAAATAAGCCGTTACCGGGATTAATACCCCGTTGACAAGCATATAACCCGTAGTAAGCCACTGGGCTTTGTTCGGCCCGATACCGAGGTCTTCCATAATTTTAGGAAGAGCCACGTTCATCAGGGTCTGGTTCAAAAATGCCACAAAGGCACCAATTAACAAGGCCGCTACAATGGGGCCTTTCTTGATGTTGTCCATCGCAGAAGATGGAGCTGTAGCAGTGGTTGCGCTCATAAGTTGTTCATCTCTCTTCCTTGTAACTTTTCAATCATCAGACTATGAATGCGAAGCAGGTGCTCTAAGTCTTCCTTCGAAATTTCCAGTATAGGTGATACCCGCTCCATCCAGAGCTGTTGTGTCTCCTGCTGAGCCTTTTCCCCTTTGGCTGTAATCTGTAGCACCACAGAGCGACGATCTGCATCAGATCGTGTCCGCACGATGTACTCGCCCTTCACGAGACGTTCTACAACAGCGCTCATCGAACTACTCCCCATATGGCACAGATCAGCAATCTCGTTAATGCCAAGAGCAGGTCGCTCCTTAAGGATGGATAACACCATAAACTGGATCGAGGTCAACTCGATATCCTTGTTTTCATTCCAGAATGCCCGGAAAAGCATCTGATTCACTTGTCGAAATGAATTGATAATGTAAAATACTTCGTACGTATCCGTCATTGTTTCACCCTTTTACTTATGGAATATAATATTTCGTACACGAAATATCAGGGGAACAATTACTTATTATAACAAAAATATTTACATAGTCAACTCTTTACATATGATTTTAAGAAAATAATATTGAGACATATTATATTTGATATATACATTATATAAGCAAGCCCAGCAGCAGCTAATCAGTTTGCTTGTAGCTTTTCCCTGAACGATAAGATTATGCAACCCTGCACTTCTTCTTCGACGTTGTTTCATCATCATGTAAATGTAGAAAACCTCCATTCCACTTGAAATGAAATAGAGGTTTAATTAGGTTAATACATTTGAAAAGTTTGAAAATAAGATCGGTTTACGCTTTTAATCAATACACTTCTTAGATAAACAAATTATGGTTCGCCTGGTCTGCCTGTCCGAGATAGTATCCCACGCCGCCGATGACGGCCTGATCAATCAATTCCTCACGTTGTATGCCCATCAGATCCATCGACATCTGGCAAGCTACGATCTCAACCCCTTGAGCGATTGCCGATTGCATGAGTTGTTCCAGCGAAGCGACATTATTTTTTTTCATTAACCCTCGAATCATCTTCGGCCCTGCACCAAACATATTCATCTTGGAAAGTCCCAGCTTCAGACTGTTGCTCGGCAACATCAGATTAAACATACGGGCCATGCCTGTTTTTACGGGTGCCTGTTGCATCTCTTGTTTTCGAATAATGTTTAAACCCCAGAAGGTGAAAAACATCGTAACTTTCCGCCCGCTGGCTGCAGCTCCATTGGCAATAATGAAGGAGGCGATAGCCTTATCGAGATCACCACTGAATACAACCATGGTACTTGCTTTTTCAAATTGCTGTGAACCGCTTGTGACAGGTGAAGTATTCTTGGCTAAAATCGCTTCAATCACGCCGCCCTTGTCTCGCTCCAGCTTCAGCACGTCAGATCCTGACATCGTTGCCCAAGCTTTTACATCCTCATAAAATCCCGGATCTGAAGCCTTCACCCGCAGGGTCTGTCCGTCTGCCAACTGATCCATTTTTTGTTTAACCTCGATTAGCGGGCCAGGGCAGCTCAAACCACATACGTTCAGTTCATTATCAATGTGGAGCTCCCTAGATGTATCTTCTCCTGCTCCTTTGTTTGCATCTCCATTACCATTCATCAGAATTCTCCCCTGCTCTTCTTGTGTTTCTTTATTCTCATTCCTATTGTTGTCATCGTGGCTACTTCTACTTAATACAGCTGCTGGTTTGAATTGAGCCTGAAGGTAGGTTTTGTAGCCTCCGCTTAAATTTTTCACCTGATAGCCATGCTGACGTAGAATTTGTGTAGCGGTATAACCACGAAGTCCAACCTGACAATAAACCCAGATTTCTTTGGTTACATCAAGCTCTCCAAGCCGCTGACGAAGCTCATCCACCGGAATGGATAGAGAGCCAGCGATGTTCCCGTTACGGTGTTCCAGATCACTTCGAACGTCCACTAAAATGGACTGGGCAGGGTCTCGTTCTGCAAGTTGATCGTACGTGTAAGAATGCACTCGTTCGTCCAGGATGTTTTCGGCAGCATATCCGACCATATTAACCGGGTCTTTTGCAGACGAGTATGGCGGCGCATAACTGAGTTCCAGTTCCGTAAGATCTCTTACATTTCCTCCGAAGTGAATCGCCACTGCAATATCGTCAATTCGTTTGTCCACACCTTCGTAACCAACAGCTTGCGCACCTAGAATCTTACCATCCGGAGCAAAGAGTAATTTCAATGCAACTGCACTGGAACCAGGATAATAGGAAGCATGAGATGCGGGGTGTACGATAACACTTCGATAGTCTTTCTGCATTCGTTTGAGCGTTTTTTCATTACTGCCAGTAGATGCCCCGGTCAAACCAAACACTTTAATAATTGATGTACCCTGAGTTCCTTTATAGGTGGTTGGAAGACCCGCAATCTGATCCGCTACGATACGTCCCTGTTTGTTCGCAGGACCAGCAAGCGGAATAGCTGTCTGTGTGCCATGAATGTAATCCTTCACCTCGATGGCATCGCCCACGGCATAGATATGCGGAATACTGCTCTCCATTTTGTCATTGACTAGAATGTGTCCGCGCGAACCGAGAGACACCCCGCTGTCCTGCAAAAATGAAGTATCTGGTACAACTCCAATGGCCAGAATGACCAGATCAGCAGCTAGTACAGTGCCGTTCGACAATTCCACACCGATACCTTGATCCATTGAACGGAAGCCCTGAACCCGCTGTGAAAATAAAAGCTTTACTCCGTTCTGCTCCATCTCTTGAGCTAGCGTAGCTGCCAATTCCGGATCAAACGGGGTTAACAGCTGATCATTCCCCTCAATCAAAGTTACATCCAGCCCAGCTTCCTTCAAATTTTCAGCCATCTCTACACCAATAAAACCACCACCAATAACAATCGAACTTTGGTTGTTATGCGAATTAACCTGTTCTTTGATTCGATCAATATCCGGAATGTTCCGCACGGTATATATCAATGGATTCTCTTTGCCGGGCAGATCAGGCACAAGCGGCCGAGCACCAGGAGACAAAATTAATTCATCATAGTTTTCCTCGTATAAACCACGCTCGGCACTACGTACCTGCACGCTTCTTTTACTAGGATCAACAGCGATAACCTCACTTTGTGTACGGACATCGATATTAAAACGATCCTCCATACCCTTCGGTGTCTGTACAAGCAACCGCGCCCGTTCTTCAATCGTACCTCCGATGTAATAAGGCAATCCACAGTTGGCAAATGAGATATATGGGCCTTTTTCAAACATAACAATCTCAGCATGTTCGTCCAGACGACGGAGGCGTGCAGCAGCAGATGCCCCCCCTGCGACACCTCCTACAATTAACACTTTTTTACGTTTATTCATCTTCGCAACCATCCTTTTCAAATAAAATCATGACTAACTGCTCCACGCGAGAATCAGCCAGTACGTAATTGACTTCAAGGCCATTTCGCTCCGTAGCAACGATACCCGCACTGCGAAGCTTTTGCAGATGCTGTGACACCGTCGACTGCGGGAGATCCAGGCATTCCTGCATATATGAAACATTACATTTCTTTTTGCGCATCAGTCCACGGACGATACATAAACGCACGGGATGCGACAACGCTTTAAGAAACTCTGCTGGCTCGTCAAACTGTTTTAATTGATTCCGATCAAACGCAGGTAACTCCAAAATGACTCCTCCTCAATCGTTATATCGTAATATTACGATATTATAATTTAGTTGTCAATGTGTTTTCTCTATAACCATAACCCGATAGAAAAATGAGTTTCAGTCCAATTGGCTATACAAAAGAAAAGTGTCTAATAACAATACAAAATAGAAAAAACAAAATAGCATACTCCTAGGCTTAAGAACCAGAAGTATGCTTATTTATGCTTATTAAATATTCGTTTTGTTTTTTAACATCATCAGATTTATTCACTACATTCAATTCACGGTTAAAGTTTGCTTCGTTTATCCTGAACTCGTTAAAGCCGGCTCTTGCACGTTCGTTTTGGGTGCGGTCATTTTCCCAAGCAGATATACAAGCAATTGTTGATTGTGCATGGAGATGTTGCTCAGTACGGAATTCATAAATTCATTGCGGATCGTGACACCGCGCTTGGTTTCCATTCTGCCCTTATCGGATAATGAAACCCATACAATCCGCCTGTCCTGATCATCACGAACTCTGCATATGAGGCCATTTTTCTCCATACGATCCAATAACATCGTTACGGCAGCAGGTGTTGTCGCAAGAAATGGAATCAGATCAGATGGTTTCATCTTTTCATGATCTTCGAGTACCTCCAGCACGGCAAGCTGTGCCTCTGTTAACGAAGGGGCTAATTCCTGATCCATATGCAATTTATAATCTTTGGTTAATCTGGACCAGCATTTAGCGAAATCGGTATTATACATCGAACATCACTCCTCCTGGCAACGAATAATCATTTCATTTGCTTAAGTTTTCGCGCTTCAAAGCCGCATTCCTGCTACATTTTTTCAATTTCCCAGCGATCGACTGTAATCGACGAAGGTTGTTAAACTTCGCTTGAGTACGCACTTCTCATCCGCCCAAGAACAACAAAAAAAGACTCTTCACCCGACAGAATCAGCACTGCCAGTAAAGAGTCTTTTATTTTTTTTAGGAGGTTGTTCCCGGTTGATTCTCATTAAAGTCCTGAATCAGCTCGGTGATTTCGTCCTGTTTCTCCACAGAAACAAGTAATTTACCGATATGTTTACGTTCTGTAAGTGGAACGCTCTCGGATGAGATCGTGCGGGCTTGTCCCTCTTTGGTCATCACCGTCAACTGACGTTGCTCTTTACAGTAGAATGCACCTGCAATACGGCTACCATTTGGCTTAACACGTTTACCTTCCTTGAATTCAAAGGTAACCACGCCTTTACCACCACGGCTCTGCGGGGCATAGTCCAGAAGCAAGGATCGTTTACCATAACCGAGGTCACTCAATACAGCTACCTCTCCCTCATCTCCCTCTACCCAAAGTACAGAGACCACTTCATCCGTATCTTTCAATTGAATACCGCGAACACCACCAGAGACACGTCCCATCGGATTCACTTCATCCTCACGGAAACGAATCGCCATCGCTTCTTTCGTAATCAGCATGATATCTTTACCGCCTGTGCTTAAATGCACGGAAAGGACTTCATCATCTTTACCGACTTTACATGCTGCGACAGCACCAGATCGTTTTGTAATGTATTCCTTAAGTTCCGTACGTTTAACCTGTCCCTTACGAGTTACAAATACCAAGCTGTGATCTGGTTCCTCGAACGATTTGATCGCCAGCACACTGGTGATCCGATCATCCTTCGCCAGAGGAATCACATTGACAATGGCGGTACCCGGATCTTTCCACTTAAACTCCGGCACCTGATGCACAGGCAGGAGGAAATATTGTCCTTTTTGTGTGAAGACAAGCAAATTCTCCAATGTGTTTACTTCAAGCACCTGGGAAATATAATCCCCTTCTTTCACACCGCTGGCACTTCGCTCACCGCCAGAACGTGTGAAGGACTGCATGCTCGAACGTTTGACATATCCCTCTTTGGACAATGTCACAAATACATCTTCTGCGTTGACCAATACTTCGAGATTAACCTTGAGTTCCTCTACTTCACCCTGAATGGCGGAGCGGCGCTCAATTCCGTACTTCTCTTTGATATCCAGCAGTTCTTTACGAATGACCCCGATCAGCTTGCGATCACTATCGAGAATCGAGCGCAGCTGTGAAATTTTCTTCATGAGATCATCCAGCTCTTTTTGTAGCGAATTAATCTCCAGATTCGTCAAACGATACAATTGCAAGGTGAGAATAGAATCCGCTTGACGTTCCGTAAACCCAAACATCCAGATCAGATTGTTTTGAGCATCCTGTCGATTCTTCGAAGCTTTAATCGCTGCAATCACTTCATCTAGAATGTTAAGGGCTTTCACCAGCCCCTCCAGGACATGAGCACGGTCTTCCGCTTTCTCCAGCTCATACTTGGTCCGGAAAGTTACTACTTCGCGTTGGTGAGCAATATAAGCTTCCAGAATCGCTTTTAGACCAAGCTGTTGCGGCGCTTTGTTTACGATCGCAACCATATTGAAGTTGTATGTGACTTGCAGGTCGGTTTTCTTCAGCAAATAAGCCAAAATCCCTTGTGCATCCGCATCTTTTTTCAGCTCAACAACAATCCGCAATCCTTCGCGTCCACTTTCATCCCGAACTTCTGCGATACCCTCAACCTTTTTCTCCAGACGGATGTTTTCCATCGCCGTAACAAGACGGGATTTGACCACCTGATAAGGAATCTCCGTAATAACGATCTGCTGCTTGCCGCCACGCATATTTTCGATTTCGGTTTTGGAACGTATGTAAATTCGTCCTTTACCTGTACGATATGCATCTAGGATACCGTCGCCGCCCATAATTAAGCCGCCTGTTGGAAAATCAGGTCCCTTGATGAACATCATGATTTCGTCCAGTTCAATGGATGGTTTCTCCATTACAGCAATACAAGCATCAATCGTTTCGCGCAAATTGTGCGGTGGAATCTCGGTTGCAAATCCGGAAGAAATTCCGCTTACCCCATTGACGAGCAGATTGGGATAACGGGAAGGCAACACCACCGGTTCCTTGGCTGTATTATCAAAGTTATCTTTGAACAGTACAGTGCGTTTCTCAATATCACGAAGCATCTCCATCGCAATGGATGATAAACGAGCCTCTGTATAACGCATAGCTGCAGCGGGATCATCATCTTGTGAGCCCCAGTTGCCATGCCCGTCTACAAGCATATGGCCCATTTTCCATGGCTGCGCCATCCGCACCATACCTTCATAGATCGAGGAGTCACCATGAGGGTGATAATTACCCATAACGTCTCCTACCGTTTTTGCAGATTTACGATATGGCTTCTCCGGTGTATTGCCCGAGTCGTACATGGCGTAAAGAATACGCCGCTGTACTGGCTTCAATCCATCCCGTACATCGGGAATGGCTCGATCCTGAATAATATATTTGGAGTAGCGACCAAAACGGTCACCCACGACCTCTTCGAGAAAGGCCGGCATAAATTGTTCTGATAGACTCATTCCAAGCACCTTCTATTCTTCGTACTCTGTAAAGTCGACATTCTCTACAATCCAGCGTTTGCGCGGATCTACTTTGTCACCCATCAGTGTAGATACACGACGCTCTGCTTTGGCTGCATCCACAATCTCTACTTTTAGCATAGCGCGTGTCTCCGGGTTCATCGTTGTTTCCCACAGTTGATCCGGGTTCATCTCACCAAGTCCTTTATAACGCTGTAACTCGACATTATTTCCGAACTCTTTCATATAATTCGCAAGTTCTTCATCCGTCCAGGCATATCTTACCGTTGCCATCTTGCCGGATTTACGAGTGAGTTTATATAAAGGCGGCTGCGCAATATATACTTTCCCTGCATCAATTAATGGTTTCATGTAACGGTAAAAGAACGTAAGTAACAGCACCTGAATATGTGCTCCATCCGTATCTGCATCCGTCATGATGATGATTTTGGAATAATTGCTGTCCTCTACGGCAAACTCCGTTCCGATTCCTGCGCCTATTGCTGCTGTAATTGCACGATACTCTTCATTTTTCAGAATATCCGCCAGCTTGGATTTTTCCGGATTCAACGGTTTTCCCTTTAACGGCAGAATCGCCTGTATTTTAGAATCCCGTCCTTGCTTGGCTGAACCGCCTGCAGAATCACCTTCCACGATAAACAATTCATTGCGTGTAAAATCCTTTGATTGCGCTGGCGTGAGCTTGCCATTCAAATTAGAACTTTCACTACGCTTTTTCCCTGTACGCATCTCGTCACGGGCTTTCCGCGCAGCTTCTCTCGCCTTGGACGCTTGCACAGCTTTGCGAATCAAGGTCTGTGCAACCTGCGGGTTCTCTTCCAGAAAACGTTGAATATTTTCGGAAACTACCGAATCAACTGCACTTCGAGCAGTAGCACTTCCGAGCTGATCTTTGGTCTGACCGACAAATTCAACTTCGGACATTTTGACGCTAATTACGGCCATCATGCCTTCACGGAGATCATTGCCTTCCAGATTTTTATCTTTTTCCTTGATCATGCTGGTACGCCGAGCATAGTCGTTCATTACACGGGTGTAGGCTGCTCTGAATCCGGTCTCATGCGTTCCCCCACCACGTGTCGGGATTGAATTGA
Organism: Paenibacillus amylolyticus; assembly: GCF_003719335.1. Lineage (GTDB taxonomy): Bacteria > Bacillota > Bacilli > Paenibacillales > Paenibacillaceae > Paenibacillus > Paenibacillus amylolyticus_D. Next base: position 123,360 of record NZ_RIAS01000013.1, on the reverse strand, counting down.
CAAAGGAAGCAAGTGTTTCTGTATATCCTGCGTTATACTGGATTGCCACTTCTACCTCGATATCGTCCTTATCCGCATAGAAGTGAATAACGTCATGCAGCACATCTTTATTTTCGTTCAAGAACTCCACAAACTGGCTCGCGCCGCCCTCGTACATGAATTCATCCTGGTTGCCTGAACGTTCGTCCTTCAGCACAATTTTCAGACCCGAGTTCAGGAAAGCAATCTCCTGAAGGCGTTCAGCCAGCGTATCATAATTCAACTGAATTCCATTCTGAAAAACGCGAATATCCGGTTTAAACGTAACTTTGGTGCCTGTGCGATTGGTATTACCCAATACTTCAAGACCGGTTACGGGTTCCCCTACATGTTCGATGCCTTTTTTGTCCTGCCAATATTCGAAACGTTGACGATGAATCTTGCCATCCCGGAAAATTTCGACTTCAAGCCACTCTGACAATGCGTTGGTGACCGAAGCCCCTACACCGTGCAGACCACCTGACTTTTTATACCCTGATCCACCGAACTTACCGCCTGCGTGCAAAATCGTAAACACGACCTGGGGAGTGGGAATCCCTGTTTTATGTATGCCAGTCGGAATTCCCCTTCCGTTATCCTGAACCGTAATAGAACCGTCCTTATGCAGCGTGATATCGATTTTGGAGCAGAATTTGGCTAGGTGCTCATCGACAGCGTTGTCTACGATCTCCCATACCAAATGATGTAGACCTGAAGTACTGGTGCTGCCGATGTACATCCCCGGCCTTTTCCGAACCGCTACCAGTCCTTCAAGTACTTGAATGTCGTCCGCGTCGTAGCCCGAGGCGCCCTGTCCTCCGCCTGTCGAACCTGCCGACATATCGATTTGCTCGACCATTCATGCTCCCCCTTCTTAACTTGAAACTACAAAATGCCTGAAATGCAAACAGATGTTTTCTTATCCTTGTCCATTTTAATTCAAGATATCCCGTTTCGTAAAGACAAGGAATGATACAATGAGTGATGCAATCCCCCAAACACTAAGCACAATAAGGGAAAATCCGAGATTCATGCCTTCAATTGGTGGCAATCCGCCGGACAAATAATCAGGCAGTTCCAGGTTGACCATAAACAAATACTTCGCCGTTTCCCACGAGGCCGCCATGTTGGTTAGAATCGTTCCCGCAATCAGCGCAGCCATCATAATTACGATACTTGCCGCTGTACTGCGAACAAGAACCGATACCATAAAGGCCAGCATTGCCACGATGATACTCACAAACCAGATCAAACCTGCTTGCATCAACATGTACTGCCACTGGCTAACCGCATGAACAGCAGACATATCCACTTCAGTGCCGACAACTTTAAATCCAGTGAATACAGGCATACCGAAACCTTTGTAGCCAAAAACGGCTCCAGATATAACATAACAGATCACATAAGCAGAAACGACGATGATCGAGACAAACATGATCAATGTGATCAGTTTGCTAAGAAGCACTTTCCACCGTCTAACGGGGCGAGTCAGCAACATTTTGATCGTGCCTGTCGTCCTCTCTCCTGAAACCAGATCTGAAGCAATCGCCATAATCAAGAGCGGGATAAACAATCCGACAGCATTGTTCATAAACTCCCTTGTAAACGTCACACCGCCTGGTTCTTTGGGATTAATGTTATTTTCCAGATAGTATTGCATCTGCTGGATATAGACGGTTCTGTACTTTTTGTATTCCTCGGGAACCCGATCACTGCCTAGCGAGTTCTGATTATCCGTTATCGCCTGTTGTAATTCAAGTCTCCAGTCCCCACCGAACTTGTCTTGATTATTCTGAGCCGATTTCATCTGTGCATACGTGAACATCGGTACAAGGATAGCCAGAACGATAAAAATAATATAAAGGCGTTTCTTCTTGACCATTTTAATGGTCTCATTACGAATAAGCGGCATGATATTATTCAATGGATTCACCTTCTGTCATTTTTAAGAATAGTTGTTCAAGTGTAGGCTGAATCCGTTGCACGCCCTCAACCTGAATGCCTGCCTCAACCATCTGCTGTACCAGCTCCGGTATCCGCTCTTCATGCATCTCAGCAACAACAGCATTCACACCAAGCCCTGCAACAATGGTGTCATCCATGACATCACCGGGGCGGCTAACCAGCGTAATCCCCTTATCGAGTAACATCTGACGGCCTGCATCAAAAGGCGTAAGATGCCATATCGCCACCTTGGAATGGTCTTCGATCAGTTCATTCACACCACCAACTGCGAGCACACGCCCGGCACTGATTATGGCTACCCGATCACAGAGCAGCTGAATTTCACTTAACAAGTGACTGCTGACAAACACTGCCATTCCCTCACTGGCAAGCTGCTTGATAAATTCACGCAACTCCTTAATCCCTTTGGGGTCAAGTCCATTCGTTGGTTCATCCAGAATCAGCAACCGTGGTCTTCCAAGTAAAGCCTGGGCAATCCCTAGCCGCTGCCGCATACCAAGTGAATACGTCCTAACCTTATCATGAATACGTTGATCCAAACGCACAATATTGACCACTTCCTGAATACGGTCATGATCAACGCCTGGCTGCATCCGGGCAAAGTGCTCCAAGTTCTCCCATCCGGTCAAATATGTATATACCTCAGGATTTTCCACAATGGAACCAACATATTTGAGCGCTCGTTCGGGATCACGATTCACATCGTAACCACAGACCGAAATTTTTCCTTCTGTAGGTTTAATCAGATCAACCAGCATACGAATCGTTGTTGTTTTCCCTGCACCATTCGGTCCCAAAAAACCGAAAATTTCACCAGGTTTGACATCAAAAGTGACATCTTTAATAATCCATTTTCGTCCAATCTTTTTCTTCAAGTGTTGTACGGACAAGACGGAATCATACTGCTTCTCTGCCATTTATTTCGCGCTCCCTTCTGCCGGCTTATTCCCATGATATTCCTGCGCTATGCGAACGGCCATCTGCTGATAACCTTGTCCATTCGGATGGAAGTGGTCAGATGAAAGATACTCGTCCAAATGATTCTCAAACAGATCAAAGGTTGGCACAAGTGTCATGTTATCTTCATTGTTCAAAATAGACATCGCCGCATCATTCCAGGCCGCAACAACAGCGTTGCCCGGCTTCTCCAGTTCCTTCACATTACCAAACGGATTATATAATCCGATGTAGGCAATCTGGGCATTCGGATTGATTTCTTTTACTTTTTTCAAAATTTCCTGTAGTCGTTTGGATGTTTCTGGCAAGGCTGCAGCCAGTTTCTCAGCTGTTGGCGGGTCTTCACCTTGAAGAACCTGTCCACCTTGAAACAGGTCATTCGCACCGATGGAGAGCAAAATAAAGTTGGACTGCTGTAAAACATATTGAACCCCTTGTTCATCCAGCTTTTTTAAAAGGGCATCTGTTCGGAGACCGTTTACTCCCAGATTGTTAAGTACCTGTACATCTTTACCCTCATCTTTGAGCAGATTAGCCGCCCGTCTAACAAATCCAAGTCCTTCATCATCCCCCGTGCCTCTTGCAAGGGAATCGCCAATAACAGCCATTCGGATTTTTCCGTCTTCTACAACCGCTTTATTACCGCTATTTTGAGCATCTTGAGCTGGAGTGGCAGCCTTCTGTCCCTCATTTAACGTTGAATCCCCTTGCGGAAAAATAACATCTTTTATGGCGTAAGCAAATCCGAATATCAGCAGCAGTGTTGCTACAATGGATATCGTGCTTACACTTCTCCAGATCCAAGGTGCTGAATCAAGATTTTTGTTCTTTTTCATCCATCACATCTCCAGTCAGATACAAATAATTTATAATGGCTTTCACATCAAGATATTGCTTATTCTAAATAACATAAGTCTTCTGTCGTTAATTTGCAAATTTTGCCGCTATATTCAGAAATCAGCGATTTTCACAACTCAAAAAATGGAAAAAAGCCACAGCACACACAGCTTTTCGGCCATGTGCACATATGACTTTTTTTGAATAAAATATTATATATTATTCATTTCTAACTCTTATTTACCGATAAACTCTTGAGCCCAATATCCGTTATAGTAGCCTACACCGATATGCGTAAAGTTTTTGCTCAGGATGTTTGCACGGTGACCCGCGCTGTTCATCCAGGCTGTTACAACTTCCTGAGGTGTTTTTTGACCTTTGGCGATATTTTCACCAGCGTAACTGTAAGTTACCCCGAATTGTTTCATCATATCAAACGGAGAACCGTACGTTGGGGACTGATGATCAAAATAATTGTTGTTGCTCATATCTTTAACTTTAGCTACAGCGACCTTGTCCAAAAGTGCGTCGGATGCCAGTGCACCCAGACCTGCCTTAGCACGTTCTGCGTTCACCAGTTTTACTACTTGTGTAGCAAAATCGGATTGTGTGCTTTGAGTGCCGCCATTATTACCTGTGCTTGAAGGATCTTTAGCAGGTGTGGTCGTAGCCGGTTTCTCTTCTTGTACTGGCTTAGCAGGGGTGCTTGGTTGCTCAGGTTTCGTTGCTGGTTGTTCAGGCTTGGTTACAGGCTGTGTTATTGGTTGCTCAGCCGTTTGACCGTCAGAGACTTTGTAACCGTTTTGCTTCAGCCATTGCTCAATATAAGCTTTCAAGCTATCCGCATTAACCACTTTATACGCTGTAACCGTCGTTGCTTTATATGTTGAATCTGCAGCAGACGCGGAGGCGGGAAGCATAATCCCTACGGCGAGTGCAGCTGTCAGACTGCCTGTCACAACTTTTTTCATCCAGTTCTTCTTCAAATTCATTCATCTCCTTAGAATTAGTTATTACAAATTTGTAATGTTTACTTTAGCAGTATATCAATTCATCAGGAGATTGTGAACCCGTAAATACTGGAAATATGACTTTTTTGTCATCATTGATTGTTTCAAAGCAACCTTGGACAGTTTATATATGTAGGCTGTATCCGGGCCTTATAAGTCGCACATACCGGTGCTCCTTGTCGGTCTTTTCAATAATAATAATAATAATAATGATGTGCACACCATATAAAAAAGGCACTCAGTCAAGCTCAAACTTGCTGAATGCCGTTTCATCTATTATAAAAGAACTTTACTGAAACGATAGCCTTTTTTCTGGAAGCCAATGTGCTCATAGAAGGAATACGCGGTTGAAGTAACTTCACGATTCGCCCCAGTGACAAACAATTGCTTACCACCTTGCTTTTTGCCCCAGTCTTCAGCACGAGCCATTAGACGGCGGGCGATTCCGCTACCGCGATGCTCCTGACCTACGATTAAGGAAGTAATCTGGGCAGCAGGTTCCGGATAGGCATGACTTTGAACACATTGCAATCCAATCACACCAATAATCTGTTCATCCACTTCGGCAACGAGCATGCACGCGTTCGGATTGCTTTCCAAACCTTCAATGCGTTCTTTCATTACATTGGTTGTGGTCGGATAGCTGACCTCTCGCATCAATCCTGTCACCGCTTCAGCATCTCGCAGTTCACACTCTCGGATCATCAGTACAGGGGCCTCCACATTATTGGACATGATTTACCTCCACTTTCAGCATATTTGCGGCTTGAACCGCTGTTTTACGAGCTTCTTCCACATCTGTTCCAGCACTAAGGGCTACAGCCATTCGGCGTCCTTGTTTCGTTTCAGGTTTGCCAAACACACGAACCTGAGTACGAGGTAATGCAAGTGCATCTTCAATTCCACCTATGGTGAAATCAGATGTTTCGACTTCGGCCTTCAGCGTGGCTGAGGCTCCTGGTGTCAGCAAATGTACTTCTGTGACGGGAAATCCAAGAATAGCACGCACATGAAGCGCGAACTCTGAATTATCCTGTGTAACCATCGTAACCATACCTGTATCATGTGGACGTGGTGATATTTCACTGAACACCACTCCATCAGCCGTGAGAAAGAGTTCAACGCCAAAAAGGCCGTACCCGCCGAGCTCATCCGTAACCGTCTTTGCGATGTGACATGCTTGCTTCCATTGCTCCGATGTCATCGCATGAGGTTGCCATGATTCGACATAATCCCCATCTTTCTGAATGTGACCAATCGGCGGACAAAATACAGTGCCTGATGCCGATCTGACGGTGAGTAACGTAATTTCACTCTCAAACTTCACAAAGCTTTCCACGATAACGCGAACAGATTTGCCTCTCGCTCCCGAAAGAGCAATGTCCCAACAGTTTGCTGCGTCTTCTGGTACATGGCATACACTCTGGCCTTTACCAGATGAACTCATTAATGGTTTGATAACACAAGGTGTACCTAGTTCTCGAACAGCCTCTTGCAACTGTTCTAAACTATCCGCAAAGAGATAAGCGGCTGTAGGGAGATTCAATTGTTCGGCCGCCAGACGACGAATGCCTTCGCGATCCATAGTCAAACGAGCGGCGCGAGCCGTTGGCACGACACAAAAGCCTTCTTCCTCAAGTTCCAGCAATGCCTCAGTAGCAATGGCTTCAATCTCAGGTACGATGTAATGCGGTTGTTCCTTACGGATCAATTGTTTCAATGCCTCGCCATCTAACATGTCGATGCAGTAAGATCGATGTGCGACTTGCATGGCCGGTGCGTTCTCATAACGATCAACAGCGATCGTTTCCACACCGAGACGTGCAGCCTCAATCACGACCTCTTTACCCAATTCTCCGCTGCCTAGCAGCAGCATTTTTTTGGCTTGAGCCGAAAAAGGAGCACCCCACATGTTCTTTCCAATCCTCCCAAAGAGAAATCTTCTATATCTGTCTCTCTATTTTCGGGGTTTTGGTTAAAGATTGCAAGAGTACTCCCTATTTTTCTTGTGAATTTTACAAGATTTTTTGTGTTTTTTCGATCAAATTTTACAAATTACATTCTCGGATTCGATACTCTTTCCATTCCTCCCATTTTTAAGGATATAAAAATTAAAGAAGCTTACAACCTAAGTTTCCCTGTTATTTCATTTTTCCATTTAACGAGTCACTTTTCTCCAAATCACGATTTTTCTCCTTAAACAGTTCATTATGGGACGAAACGTAGGCCATTCCAGCTGCCGTTGGTTCAATATATGTTTTGGCACTGTTGACCGCAACAATCGCATCATTAAAAGCGCCCGCAATCAAACGCACTTTGCCTTCCCGTATCGCGCAGTCTCCTGCTGTAAAAATACCAGGTACATTGGTTTCACCCAGTTGGTTCATGGCAATCATACCTTCCTCCATAACCAAACCGCAGCGAGCAAGATTGCTTGCTTGACTCGAATAACCATGGCTTATGATGATCTCATCTACTTCCAAGTCTATGTCTTCCCCTGTTTCCAAATTGGATATGGCAACTTGGTTTATACGTTCCCCATTGCCATACAAGCGATCAATCTTAAAGGGTGTGAATACCTTCACCCTGCTTTTCATCTGTTTCACATTGTGCTCCATTGCACGGAAAGCATCCTGTCTATGAACTACGCTTACCCTGTCAGCCAAGTCCGCAAGTTCAAGAGCCCAATCCACGGCGCTATTGCCACCGCCAGAGATCAATACCTTTTTACCTGCAAAATAATTCAGATTCTGTACCGTATAATGCAGATTACTCCGTTCATAGTGATGTGCACTGTCCAGTTCTAGCTTCTGCACCTCGGCAATGCCCCGGCCAATGGCAACAATAACACTCCTCGTATAATGCACTTCACCCGTAAGCGTGTGTAGTCCAATTACTCCATCGTCCTGCCGGGTTAATGCATCAACACTCTGGCCGAGCACCAGATTCGGTTCGAAAGTACCCGCTTGCTGAACAAGCCAGTCGATCAGCTTGGCACATTTCATTGGTGGCAGTCCGCCAACATCCCATATCGTTTTATCAGAATACGTGTGTAAAAAACCGCCTAACTGATCCTTTCCTTCAATCAGCTTCACTTTCATTTCGCGCATGCCCGCATAAAAAGCCGCATACATTCCTGCTGGCCCGCCGCCGATAATCGTTACATCAAAAATATCCTGATTATGCATGATTAAACACTTCCTAATCTAATGTTCACCGCTCATATTAATCATACGGTCTCGAAAGTCATTTCCAGATGTTTATTTGTTCTTCTCTTCAAAAGCAGCAACAAGATCATCGATTGCATAATTATCTGACATCGGTGCCATTCCAAGATTGAACCACTCTTTGCCGCCTACGAGATATACATGATTGTTTTTAACGGCCTTCAGGTTTTTCCAGATGGATGTACTCATCATGTCATTATATTTCTTCTGGATTTCCGGATTTTCCTCATCATCAAGCTGGATAATCAGATGATCTGCATCGTATTCTGGCAAGACTTCCATCGAAATGGACAGTCCGGTTTCATCTTTTGGAAAATTACTTACAGGTTTTAAACCCAACCGCTTGTGGACAAAAGCACCCCGAGAAAGATTTGGACCATTCAAAATAATCTCTTTCTCCATCACTCGTACATATAAAACCGTTTCATCACCGATGAGGCTGTGCAGCTTGTCTGCTCCTTCTTTTTCATGTTGCTTGAGCTCTTCCAAAACCTGTTTGGCTTCTGTTTCATTGCCAAAAACCGCAGCGATATCCTGTAGTTCTTCAGGCCATTCTTCACGCTCTGGCAGAAGCACTGTCGGTGCAATACTTGAAAGCTGATCATAATCCTTTTTCGACCACCATGCAGGTGCTATGATCAGGTCCGGATTCGCCTCCAGGATCGCTTCAAAATTGGGCGTTTTCGCAATCCCCATCTTCATCGTATTTTTAAAAGGCTCCTGCAAATATTTAGGGAAGTCCTCATGATAATTTTGAACAGCTACCGGGACAATACCGAGTGAATATAACAGCTCTGGGTATACAACAGATAATCCGACCACACGTTTAGGGGACTTGGGAATCGTGATTTCGCCCATCTCGGTCTGAACGACTTTGACTTCACCATTATCATTTTTTGTATTCGATGCGGTGCTGGATGAGCTTTTTTCGCTCTCTCCAGAAGCAGAAGTGTCTGGCCCAGCAGCCTGCCCACATGCACCCAGTAATAACACCATTAACATGACACCTGTAATCACCCACAATTTTGACTTCACTTCTTATGTACCTCCTATATATGAAAAGATATGATAAGCACCAATCAATAATAATTATCATTATCAATTAGATATAGGAGTAGTATATAAAATAACGGCATTCTAGGATATTGACGATCCAGACTTTATATTATGGACGATGTCGCCACAGCTTTAATACTTCATCCAGCATCAATTCATGGGTAAAGGCCGTATAATCCAGCAGAACACTTGGGATCAACGTATCAATGCCGTCATTTTGCGCCGCCTTTGTCTCCATCCATACCTCTGACTGTTGAATTTTTGCCCACGTCTGTCTTGATTCGTCATCTTCACTCACAATAAGCAATGCCCTATCTATGGTTAACTTCGCTAGATCACTGATATTGAAATGAGGCTTATGCCAAATATTCTCCATCCCCTCTGGCGCCATCAGCTGCATATCGTTATAGAACACCGAAGCGATGGTTTGGGGACTCATGACCTGTATTTCTGGGCCATGTACACGAAGCACGATTAGCCTGTCTTGACGCACCTGCTTCGATAACTGTGATCTGATCACGGCAGCCTTTTGTTCATATCTTTCGATCCACACCTCAGCCGCCTCAAACCGATTCATAAATTGAGCTACCGTTCTCAGATGGTCCCGCCAATCCCCTTCCGATTGCGTTAACACACAAACAGGTGCAATTGAACTTAAATGTTGCATCATGCTCTCAGACATTTCTTCCCGAACAGCGACAATATAATCAGGACGAATCTCTTCTAATTGCTGCAAACAGCCACCCTCATCATCGACCAAAGGTATGACTTTATCTGTTTCATATTTTCGTCTGTAATAGGCTGTCCAAGGATGACTCGCTTGAGCAGCGGCAGGAATAATCTGGAGAGCCAGTAATGTTCCAATGCCAAGCGAGTGAACCGTTGCAATACGCTGCTTGCTATTTTGTATAAAAGCTGCTGGCGGGAGACCTGTGATTTGCTTGAATTTTCGGCGAAAGTACATCTCGTCCTGAAACCCTACACAAGATGCAATTTCCTTTAGCCTTGGACTATGATCATTCCTCATCATGATCTGAGCCTGTTTGATCCGGTATATTGCCAAATAATCCATTGCGCTACAACCATACATTTTCTTAAACAACCGCATGAAATGACGAGAACTCATCCGTGCAACTTCAGCCAAATCCTCTATCGTTATTTTCTTCATATAGTGCTGTTCGATATGATGTCTAACCTGTTCAATTGGCAATGCGGGTTGGTGGGACTGTACATGAACCATATCATTAAACAGCCTATGCAGCAGCTCCTGAAAACGAATCTGACCCAAATAATGCTGCAGCCCGTTTCCCTCACGAATCAGTTGCTCGATTTCCTGACATAACAAACTCATAGCGACTGGTGAGCTGCATGGGACCGCACGACCATTCATCTGCGTACACATTTGCTTCATCATGTCCAAAGCGGATTCCACGTTTGAGTTTGACTGTTCGTCGCAAAAAACGTTGAATCTGATCTGATAGAGTCCAGCTTCTTCTCTCCCCCGAAGCTCTGCTTCAATCAGTTGTCCCGGCAGGCCTAGATATATTGATCCGCTTCTGAGTTCAATAAACTGACCGTCCACAGTAAGCCATCCTTCACCATTCGTAATGAACAGTAACAGATAACGATCCAGAAAGTGTTTTCCGAGACGCCAGGTTGATTCTGATTTACTAGTAACTGCTGACTCCAATTCAATTAACTTGAAATGCAGCAGATGCAGCTGATCAAAAGATGTATATAGATTAGCCTCATCGGTAGCTTTCATCTGCATATTTTTCCTCCAGAAATCTCTATTGTGCTTCATTTAATCATTTAAAATATAACATAATTTCGCTATTCATTTTCGGACAACAAATTCATCTTGAAAATAGATTTATCTGTGAATGCCCCACAATTCGCATAAAAAAACACTTCAGCACTTTGCCTCAGTGCTTGCTTTCATCAGGACCGTCTGATGAAAAGTCACCAAGAACAAAATAAGCTGAAGTGTCTGTAAATCTAAGTTACTCGTTATGATTGTTACAAAAACCGATACTGTGCTTCAATCAGACCATTGTAGACTCCTTGTTTCTGGATAAGCTGTTCATGGTTGCCCTCTTCCTTAATCTCCCCATGATCCAGTACAATAATGTGATCTGCATTACGAATGGTGGAAAGACGGTGAGCCACCATAAAGGACGTTCGCCCCTGTAACAGTACTTTGAGAGCTTCCTGAATTTTCAACTCCGTTTCCGTATCAATGCTGGCTGTAGCTTCATCCAGAATCAAGATGCGCGGATCAGCGAGCAATGCCCGGGCAAAAGATAACAATTGCCGTTGTCCCATCGACAACACATTACCTCTCTCTTCCACTTCGGTATCATATCCACCCGGAAGCTTCATGATGAACTCGTGCGCGTTAACGGCTTTCGCCGCTTCTTCCACTTCTTCGTTCGTCGCATCCAGACGCCCAAAACGGATATTATCCCGGATGGTGCCCGAGAAAATAAATGTATCCTGCAGCACAATGCTGATCTGACTGCGCAAGCTTTCCACCGTAACATCACGTACGTCATGTCCATCGATGGTCAGGCGCCCTCCCGTGATGTCATAGAAACGGCTGATCAGATTGATAATGGTGCTTTTACCGGAGCCTGTATGACCGACAAGCGCAATCGATTGCCCGGCCGCCGCCGAGAAGCTGATGCCTTTCAGCGCCTGTCTTCCTTTTTCGTACTCAAATACGACATTATCAAATACGATATCCCCTTTAATAGAAGGAAGCGGCTTTGCACCAGGTTTATCGGCGATATTCGGCTTCTCATCCATGAACTCAAAGATCCGCTCAGAGGATGCCATTGCAACCAGCAACTGATTGTACATCTGTCCCAGACGGTTAATCGGGTCCCAGAAGTTACCGACATAGTTAGCGAAAGCGACGAGCAAACCTACGGTTAACATTTCATTTTGAATGAGATGTGCGCCGTACCAGAACAGAATTAACGTCCCGAAACCACCTGTAATCTCAATTAGAGGACCAAATCCCTGGTTCATCGCTGATGCTTTGTCCCAGGACTTTTTGCTGGACATATTCATGTTGTCGAAGTATTTCATATTTTCTTTTTCTTGAGTGTACGCCTGTGTAACCCGGATTCCTTGAATGGATTCATTCAAGTGAGAGTTAATCCGAGAGTTCTTCATACGCACGTCCTGCCACGCGCGGCGAATCAACACCCGCAATTTCGTAGATATAATGAACATAATCGGCACCGTAATGATTACAGCAAGACCTAGTTTCCAGTTAATTAGCAGGAGAATGACGATGATACCAAGCAGCTGCACGCAGTCGATCATCACGTTGACCGCACCATTCGTGAACAGATCCTGTAAAGAGTTGATATCATTCGTTACACGTACAAGCACAGAACCTGCCGGTCTTTTGTCAAAAAAGTTAAACGACAGCTTCTGAATATGTTTGAACAAGTCTGAGCGAAGATCGTAAATCACCCGCTGCCCAATAATATTCGTCAGTTTAATTCGATACGTGTTAGCTGCCCACTGGATGAGATACAATAACAAGATTGAACCTGCTATAATGTACAGCAGTGTCATGCTAGGTACTCCGCTCTGTGGTGCGATAGCTCTATCGATTGCAAGACTGATTAGAAAAGGTACGGCTAATTTCGTAATCGTTCCGAGAATCATCATCAGAATCACAAACGGCAGGAGTTGCCTCGCATAAGGCTTCATGTAAGCAAACAATCGTCCAAATTCTTGCCAGTTAAACGGTTTTTCAATGACTTCATCGTCCTGATAGACAAATCGTTCATTCATTTTTTTATTCGAGGGTTCCTTAACCTCTCGCCTATCTGTTATCGTTTCGGCACTCATGAGTTCACCTGCTCCCCAGCCTCCCGCTTTCCGCGGGCAATGTAGTCTGCATATTGAATGTTATAGACATCCTGGTACGGTCCAGGCACTTGAATAAGCTCCGTATGTTTGCCCCGCTGTACCACGCGTCCTTCGTCCAACACCAGAATCTCATCTGCATGTCGCAGCGAAGAGATCCGGTGGGCAATGATAAATGTCGTTCTACCGCGCATAACCTCCTGGAATCCGGACTGAATCTCATGTTCGGTTTCCATATCCACGGCACTTGTGGCATCATCAAGCACAAGAATTTTCGGATTTTTTAGCAAAGCTCGCGCAATAGCGATGCGCTGCTTTTGTCCTCCAGAAAGTCCCATACCGCGTTCACCAACGACCGTATCATATCCTTCGGGAAACTCCATGATAAAATCATGAGCCTTGGCCAGCTTGGCGGCGCGGATAATCTCTTCCATCGTCACATTTTTCAAGCCGTACGAGATGTTGTTACGTATGCTGGAGGAAAACAGGAATGTCTCCTGGAACACGGAAGCAATCTGACTCCGCAAGCTGCGAATGCCCATATCTTTAATATTCCTGCCATCGAGCTTGATCGAACCGGAGTTAACGTTATAGGCACGCATCAGAAGCTGGATAATCGTTGATTTCCCTGAACCTGTTCCTCCCAGGAAACCGATTACAGAACCAGGCGGAGCATCAAAATTAATATCGGTTACAGCAGGCATTTTGTTACCATAAGCAAATGTTACCGATTCAAAAGTCACATGACCTTTCACCTGATCTGTCTCCACAATAACTGGGTCTTCGGTCTCTTGCACATCCACAGGGGTGTTCAGCAACTCAAGCACCCGTTCACCTGAAGCTTTGGACTGAGTATAGTTGTTAATATGGAAGCCGAGGCCCCACATCGGACCAATTATGTACCAGATCAAACTGAAGAAGGCAACAAGTTGACCCAAGGTCAGCGTTTGCTGAATAACCATTCTTCCACCAATCACAAGCAGCAGTACAACACTCACCGAAGCCAGAATCTCCATAATGGGAAAATAGCGGCTCCACAACGTAGCAGCATGAATCTGATTCGTTTTGTAGCGTTCATTTCGTGTGGAGAACTTCTCCACTTCATAAGGCTCACGTGCAAACGATTTAACCGTTCGTACACCTGTAATGTTTTCTTGCACCGCTGTAGTCAGCGAGCTTAAAGCCAATCGCATTTCCTGAAATGCGGGATGAATTCTGGATTCGAATCGCAGCGCAACGAAGGCAAGCAGAGGAATGCAGACGAGTGTCAGCAGCGTTAACTTCCAGCTCATCGTCATCATCATAATTGCGCCGAATACGACCATTAGAACCATGTTAAGAATCTGGGCGAAACCAAATCCGATAAAGTTACGGATGGCCTCCAAATCTCCCGTGAGGCGGGACATCAGATCACCTGTTTTGGCCGTATCATAATAACGGAAGGATAAAAATTGAAGTTTTTCATAACAGGCATTACGTAGCCGGTACGCCAAATAATTACCTAGACGTCCGCCAAAGAAACCGTGTAAAAATTGCATGCCTGCTTTCAAAATAACAACACCTAACACCGTCAGGGCAAGCATGGGAACGTCTTCAAAATTGCGCGGCACAATAACGTCATCGATCAAAATTCGAAGCAGGTTCGGATAGACTAATCCAAGTGCGGTCGCTAAGGCGAGAAACAAGATCGATACCAATAAATACGTTCGCTTCTCCCAAAAATAGGTTTGCAGTTGCCTGAGAACATCCATGTGTCTCCTCCTCTAATGTTGCTTGAAATGATATGAACATTTATGAAGTTTATCACCGTCCCTCATTCGCGGCAAAGCGAATAATAGACCATATTCAGGCGACTTTCAGCTTATTATCGCATTAACGGATGCCAATAGCCGACTTTCAATCAAATGTTTGAATATTCTCTTTATTTCAGGTTGTTCATACCAAAAAAAGGCTCCCTATATACCTTTTGTGGCGGGAGCCTTTCTGACGTTTTTTTGAAATATTTTCAATGGATTGTGGAAGAAATCAATTATTTTACAAACGTTTCCAAAATATTTGCAAATGTGATCAACCAGCCTTGTGACAGTATAGCGCATCCCTTGTCAGAAGTTTCACACGGTGATGCTACTACTATGACCATCTATTCCTGTAATTGTTCAAGCTGTTTGGACAAAGCCACCCATTGCTCAGCCTGGATTCCGCTTGCAAGGGAATCTTGTATACCCGTAACGGCTTCTTCCAGCCTTTCGGTGAGCTGACGAGAGTGATGCTGTACAGATTGATGAACCTGTGTATCATAAAATTGCACCAGCTTTTGTTCTGAGGCCGGAAGCACTTCAATCATCATCTGTTTGAGCACTGGTTCCAGTGCCTCCTGAAGGCGCTGACGTCCATCTCCTTCAAAAAACTGCTTCGGATTCCGGAAGTAACTCCAGTAGTTTTTCCAGCCCGACGGTTCTTCAAGCCGGATTTCCTCCAGCACAGGTGTACTCCACTTTTCCTCCAGGGTCAGGGACAAGTCAATGCCGCCTGTCAACTGTTTCACTTCATTAATACATTCAGTTACTTGCTTGCCAACCCAGGCATGACCTGTCTGTTCCAATCGCAGTGTTGTCGCGAGTAATTCCTGCTCAAGCTCAATGCCGATCATACGCAACAGTTCCCGACCGCAAGCCGCGAAAGCCGTTTTCAAGTTGCCCTGATCTTCACGTAATACGGAAGGATGGAACGCCTCTGCCATAAACTGACCTAAGCGGAAGGCTAAACGCTGTCTGACATGGAAAAGCAATTCATTCGTTTCCTGCGACAGTTCATCCTTCATTGATCGCTGTGCCAATCGCTCAATCCGCTGGCGTGACTGCTCTGAGATCGTGCCCAGTTCATCTCGCCGCTGACGCAGTGTTTCTTCCCCCTGCGCCGCATCCTCTGCGCGTTGCTTCAACCGCTGAACGACACGTGCCATCTCTTCCGAGGCTCCGCCCACTGCCAGATCAGCCAGTTCCTTGCCTGCAAATTGATTAAACTCTTCTTCGAAACGGATAAAGCCCGATTGCTGCAATCGATCATCGTTCCCATCCATTTTACCTTCCATCGCAAGCATGCTGGATACCGGGAAAAGACGTGGGGAACGGATCCCGTTTTTCCGCAGTTCTGTACCCACATGATCGAGTACCTGTTCCAATTCTTCTTCCGAGGAAGACAGATCACTCGCATTGACGACAAAGAACATCTGATCCATCGCGGAGCTGTCTTTCACTCGCCCAAGTTGACTCAGGAACTGCCGGTCTCCCTGGGAGAAGGCGTGATTATAATAGGTGACAAAAATTAAGGCATCGGCATTTTTCATATAATTAAACGTTACGCCTGTATGTCGGGCATTAACTGAATCTGCTCCAGGCGTATCCACGAGCACTATGCCCTGTTCAGTCACGTCGCAGCTGTAATATAGATCAATAGAATCTACAAAACAAGATTTCTTCTCATTGGCTACAAAATGGCGATATCCATTCAAGTCCACCAGCACATCTTGCCCAAGCTGATCGGCTGTTTCCTCCCAGCCAGCTGCAGCGGCCTGTAAGAAGCTATAATGCGGACGCCCTGCTGGATGTACATCCGAAGGCGTGAGTGACTTCACCCGCTTTTGCCATTCCGTACCCGGCTCTCCAAGACCAAGCAGACGGAAGGAGTAAGCAAGGTCTTCCTGGAAGGCTTCCCGGGTCTTCATGCGGACCCGGGCTGTACCATGCTCCATGCCGCCGGCGGGAGCCATAATACGGTTGATCGCCGCTGTCGTTGGATGCGGCGATACAGGGAGGACTGCTTCGCCCAGCAATGCGTTGGCGAAGGAGGATTTGCCCGCGCTGAACGCACCGAACAGCGCGAGTGTGAACGTGCCGCCCGCAAGCGAAGCCGCGCGTGCACGCAAATCCCGTACCGCCGACCCCATGGCGGGGTACGGCTCCACCAGCGCAGCAGCGGCTTCCAGCCGTGCCGCTGCTGCGTCCAGGCGCCGGCGGCGTTCCGCGCCAGCCGTCGCCGGTGCGCCCTGCGCCGCTGCTCTGCGCGGCGGCGCAGGGGCCTCCGTCTGTGGCTGCGCCGCCACAGACGCGGACATGCCCGCCTGCGAACCGGGAGCTTCGCCCGGTTCAGGCGCGGGCACGTGCGGGCCCTTCACCTCCGGCAATAGCCCGGAGGGGAGGGGGCCCGCAGGAGGCAGCAGGCTGCGCAGCCCTGCTGCCTCTTCGGCGGCGGCGCGCTGGAGCGCCGTGTAGCGCGCCGCCGCCGCGGATTGCGCCAGCAGCGCTGCGCGGCTGGCGTCCAGCGCCTGGAGCGCGGCTTCGCCCTGCGCAACCAGCGCTTCCAGGATGCGGTCGGCCAGCAGCATGGCCGACTTACGGTACCGGGTCTCAATCTCGCCCCGGACATCTTTGCTGAATTGCAGCACATACTCAGGAGACAGCTCTGCACTCGCACTTCGTTTTAGTTCAAGCAATTCTTCATTAATTGCAGGCAACTCTGTGTTAAGCGCCTGCTCCCACGCGGCATCCCAGACCTGATTAGCTTCCCCCAGCTGTCTGAGCATCGTCCGAATATGAACCTCCACTTGGCTGGAGGTCTGATCCTGAAGCAGTCTCACCAGTTCCGAAGCCCGGCGCTGTTTCTCCTGTTCCGTTTTGCCTCCTGAAAAGAGCAGACCTACCCGGAATCCCGGCTTGCGGCTCTCCAAATAATAGCCAGCCGAAGTGCGGATATCCGCCGGGGTAAGGTTTGCGTTAGCAAGCAAAGAATCCACCTCTGCCCTGAATTTTTCACGGACTTGCGAAGGCTTGGCTCGAAGCTCTGCAGCTTGTTCATCCAGTAGGGCAAGTTCACGATCCAAACGTTCAATACCTTCTTGTCCTCCTACTTCTTCAAGGAGTGCAGTTTCCTCATCTTCTCTCTTTCCTGCTTCCCGTCTCAGATGTTGCTCCGTGATATGTCTGGCTGAACTGGCTAAACTGTGAGAAATCAGCTCTTCTTTCTTGGTCATCAGCTCTGTAATCAGTTCCGGTAGTTGACTCCACTGATTATATCGATGCTGCTGGTCACGCAAAGAAGTGAATAACAGCCCGTCATAACGGACTTCCCATGCAGCAAAAATCGCCTCTACCCCATCCACATATTGATCAAAAGAAAGCTCCCGCTCCCGATGTTTGTCAATCTGATTCACAATCAGAAACAGCGGCTTGCCCCAATCAGACAAACTTTTGGCAAAAGAAAGATTCGTTTCCGACTGAACATGATTATAGTCCATCACATAGAACACGACATCGGCCAGATGCAGAGCCGAATGCGTGGCCAGACTATGGCCGCGATCTGTGGAATCCACACCTGGCGTATCCAGCAGGACGGCGTCATCTTGCAACAACGGAATGTTATCCCATACTTCAATGGAGCTGTATGCCCCACCATTTTTACAATAGGCCTCCAGTTCCTCGGGTGAAACCTCCAGCGTTCCTGCTTTATTGTCAGCGCTTACGTTAGGTGACGTATAAATACGCGCTCTCGGTTTGCCATTGCGGATCGCGACGACATTCGCACTGGTTGGCACAGGACTAGATGGCAGTACTCGCTTGCCACACAAGCTGTTGATCAAACTCGACTTGCCTGCCGAGAAATGCCCACAGAACGCAATCGTCAGATGTTTCGTTTCTGCCTTGCTAATTAAATCTGTTAATGCTTCTACAGCGGTATGGTCCCCTGACTGCTTCATTGCTTCACGCAGCGGTAACAAAGGCGTGGCCATTTCTGCTGGATAATCTGTTCTGGACATGACTGGCCTTCCTCCTGGCTCCTCTAATTTGACATCTGTTTCGATGTCAATCTCTGATTTTATCTCCATATAGTTTAACATTATCATCTTTGAATTTGAACGATTTCACTCGAATCTGCATGTAGATGGATTCCAGATCAATATAAGTTCAAATCGAGATGATTTGCCTCGTGATCATGTCAAAACCGCCTTTGAATCAACTCATTATTCTGATCTCTACGTTCCCGTGTCCATTATCCGTTAAGTCAAATCCACTATGTATCTATAAAAAAATAAAACCGAACATGTCGGTTTTATTCAGGTCATGCTTTGAACTCCCGCATAATCTCGGGATATTTATCATCAAGAAGCTGGCTCAATAACATGCCAAACAGCTCACGCTTACCATCGCTTCTGCGCAATGTTCATAAAGCCAGCTTCTTGATTATGGGTTAACGAAAACTTAAGATACTGCGTTTTCCATTGTAGGCAACAGAATTTCAAACACTTGACCATGTTGCAAAATGGTAATACCACGGCCTTTGTCTCTCATTACCACAACTTCAGGCTTTGTAGACATACGCTCTAGATAATGCTCAGGCACGTCACCAGAGTGACTTACAGTAATGCCTTCAACTTCTTTTTCCTCATTCTCCGCCATTTCCTGTTCAACGATTTGTTCAAAAATATCGGAGAAGGCTTCAAAATTGTCAGTGTACACGGAAATGCATTTCATCGTTATTCATCCTTTTCTGCTTATGAATTTAATTTTCGTTTTCGGGTGGTGACACGTTCCTTATCTTTCCTGATCTGGGACGTTTTCATACGTTTTTTCCCTTCCCTGCATATGTCTAAGAGCGGACAGATATGACATTGGGGAGTTTGGGCCTTGCAATGGTAGCGTCCAAAAAATATAAACCGGTGATGAGTTATAGTCCACTCATCCCGAGGTACGCGCTTCATCAGTTTCTTCTCGACTTCAAGTACGGAGTCATCCCAACCGGCGAGTCCCAGTCTCTTCGACACACGTTCAACATGAGTATCTACCGCGATAGCCGGCACTCCAAACGCATTTGAAACGACAACATTCGCGGTTTTACGTCCGACACCCGGCAGAGTGACAAGCTGATCATGTTCCTGCGGTACATCGCCGCCATACTGCTCTATTAAAATTCGGCACATGTTCTGGATATGCTTGGCCTTGTTTCGGTACAATCCGATTCGCCGGATATCCTGCTCCAGCTCTTCCAGAGGAACCGCCAGATAATCGGCAGGGCTTTTGTACTTTTGAAACAAATCTGCAGTGACCTTGTTCACCGTTTCGTCTGTGCACTGCGCAGATAAAAGGACCGCTACCGTTAGTTCAAATGCATTGCTGTGATTTAATTCGCAATGTGCATCAGGAAACATGGCTTCCATGGTTTCGAGTATATGTCTTACCGTCGCTGCATTCATGAAGAGCTACCTCCCACAAGTCTGCTCCACACTGTAGAGCCTTACTTCAAGCTTCAGCCAAGTAGCTTGGCGGGGATCCAAAAAGCTTGCAAAAAAAACGTCTTGATGCGGGAAAGATCCCGTATCAAGACGGTCATTCTTTTGATCCTCGAAAAGAAACGATTACTGTTTTTGAATCTCCATCACGACATTGTTTAGGAGATACAATACAATATTATCATTATCTCTGAGAGATTGCACGCTTAAAGTGTTGTCACCCTGGTGAACAAATACGTTGGAGCCCAGTGCAAAACGGTAGTTCATGTCCGATGTCGTTTCGCGTTTAACCAAAATCTGGTTGCCCACTCCATCATAAGACCAGAACTGTTTGCTCATGACAGTAAACACTCTGAAACGCGTGGAATTATCTGTATCTTTAGTCATCTCCACACGATCACCAACCGTAAGGTTACTCAAAGATGTTAATGTCGAACCGGATTTCACAACTTTAACAGGGCCACTCACAGATACTTTATCGGTTGTTCCATTAAACTGTTTGAGCGTAACCGAAGTTGCATCCACTGCAGTCACCTCAGCCAGCGTACGTTTAACGACTTGAACCGCCTTTGGTGTAGCTCCTTCAAACGTTACGTTAATCAAATTGCCTGTAGTCAACTGGGAAGGTGTAATGGATTGACCGCTTTCGCCAGTCAATACCGCTTGATCCACGTAAAACTGACTTGTCAGCAGATCTGATTTCACCCGAACACGACCATTCGATTCTATAGAGACCACTTCGAATTGAGCGACTGTTTTCAATGCAATCTTCTGCGCTACATCCTGATTTGTTCCAAGGGTAATCGCAACATTGTCCCCTACCTTCAAATCAGACAGACTAGCCGTTGATTTGTTATACATTTCAACCGCTGGTGCTGTCGTATAAGGCACAGTAATCGTCTGGTTGCCAGATAACAAGCTGATTTTTCGGTTTGTTGTATCAATACCGCTAACGGTGCCTTCGTATTTGTAAATTACCTTCACAGACAATGCACGAGTTCCCACATAAGTCAGATCCAGCTTGCGTCCGTCATTCAACAAGGACTCCAGACCTGCCAGTGTCGGTTTGACTGTGTTATAGTCCATTTTTGTTTTTTCATCTAGTGTAAATACGTAAGGTTTTTTATTGGCATCCAGCACGGTGAGCACTTTGGTTTTGCTGTTATAGGATACAACTGTAGCCCCATTCAGAGGCTCCATTTGCCGGCCAATCACCTGAATGCGCGTTACCTGGTCATCACTGTTTAATGTTAATTCAACCTTGTCCCCATTGTTCGCATCTGTAATCAGGTCATTCAGCGTTGCATCTTGAATGCCATTAATGATCACTTCCGGCTTCTCGCTCAGCAATTTTGCTTCAAGTGAACCTCCATCACGTTTATACGTCAATGTGGACTGGTTGCCGCCGATCTCAACTAACGTTCCACGAACGGATTGTTCAACGCCCTGATTCAACTCAATTGTCTGCAGAACACTGTCTTTGACAGTGTATTTCACAGCGCTGCCTGCCTTCAAATCAGCCAGAGACAAAATGCGGTTTTGATAACGAATAATTAGATTATCTGTATACGTATACTGCTCTGTTGCCCCCGCAGCATTCACGAGCTTGATTGTTTTTCCAGAAGTAACTACTTCCGAAACTACACCGCTGTCACTCTTGTTAACGATACCGGATTTCACCCGGATCACCACTGTTTTTTTGTCAGCCGAGAAGGTCTCACGCTGTACTTCAATGATGCTGTCTGCTGTAATATCGGACAGTTTAATTGCTTTTCCGTTCTGATCCATGAACGCGGTGTTTTCATCGTAAGCATATGTTTCATAGTTTTCGCCTACGAAAAGGCCGATTTTGTTCCCTGACAATGCACGCGCAAATGTTCCTTCAATGCTCTCCACTTGTGGTTTGGCATCAACAACCTCCACATAGGAAGCTCCACCTGCCGAACCAACAATAAGAACTTTCGTATATAGTTTCACATCCGATGCTGATGCACGGGTTTCACTATCTTTGGTAAAGTAAGAGGTACTGCTGTTCACTGCGTAGTTAACCGCTTTGCCATCAACAACCAGCGTGATCTGCCCGTCTTTCAATCCGGTAACATAACCCGTAGAAGTATTCGGATACTTCGTATCCGTCAACGATTCACCACGGCTAAAAAATGTTGCAAGCTGTGCACGAGTTACGGAACCTGTCGGATTGAACTTGTTGTTTTCCAAACCTTTGGCCAGATCCAAACTAACAGCCAGATTTACGTACCCTTTCGCACTGTCTGAAATATTTGCGTTGTCAGCAAAACCTGTGGACTGATTATTCTGTGCCTTCGCTTCAGCATCTTTTTTCAACGAGCGGATTAACAGTTTGGTAGTCCATTCACGAGTTGCCGGCTTTTGCCCCCATGTTGTTTTGGACACATCTGCTGATGCTTCTTCCGTTTTATCCACGAGTCCCAATTGAAGTGCAAGCGCAACATATGGCTTAAAGTAGTTTCCCACTTCCATATTTGTCGGTAATGCCGCAGCCGTGCTCGTATTCAACTGCGATTCCATATTCATAAAACGAATGGCCATCGTTATCGCTTCTTGTTGCGTTACCGCGTCCCCTGGACGAAACAGGCCGTTATTGCCGAGAAGAATGCCTTGATACGCCAGCTTGTATACATGTTTCTCAGCCCAGTATCCAGCCTTGATATCACTAAACAAACCTGTTGGTGCAGCCGTGCTCTGTACTGCCGCATTTTGGCCCTGCCCCGTTTCTGTTGTGTCTGCTGCCATAGCAGCTCCACCCGCGCTAAGGGCCATCATGCCTGCAAGCACGGCTGATACTACTTTTTTAGAGTGTGATGGATGGTTATATTTAAAAGTCACCTATGATTCCCCTCTCTCATATAAAAACGACCTCAATCCGTGAGTCCACGGTAACACACTTGAAGCACAGCTTAGTTGGATCTTGTCATTGGATGTTCAAGATCCACATGTCCCATCAAGCTTTCAGTTGATTTACCATCTACAAGCAGATCAAGTGATTTTACTTCATCAAACTGGAAAAACGTTTGTTTCAACGCATCAATGGCAAATGATTCACCACCAGCACCAAGACGTGCCGTATCCGGCATGTGAATATCCAGTGTGAGTGCTCCATCCTTGAATTGAACTGATTTCAGCTCAATATCTTTGGACCACAGCGGAACGAGCTTTTCATCTTTGCTTTGCTGCAAGGAAGCAAAAGCCTCTTTATATTTGCCATCTTCCGATGCAAACGTAATTTCGGCTGATGCTTTGTGAAGTTCCAGCTCCTCCGGATCGGTATAAAACACTTCGATGGACTTCTTCTCTTTGCTATCGGATGTTGAAGGTTTGTCCGTAGAAGCTTCACCAGAAGAAGCTTCACCAGAAGAAGCTCCACCAGAAGACGTTGTTCCCTCCGAGCTTCCGTTCGCAGAGTTAGATGGTGTCGTGTTATCCTCGGAACCAGCAGTCGTAGGATCGGTAATTACCTGACCCTCCACCTCTGTTGCGCCGTTCCCTGTTTGTGTCTCTGATCCCGCACCTTGTGTCTGGTTTGGAGCAGCTGTCGGTTTACTACCACATCCAGCAGCTACAGCCATAACCGTTACCAGCAAAGCAGCGATCCATATTTTTTTGTTCATTCTAACTCCGCCTCCTCAGCATAAGGGTTGTCCCTTATTGAATTCCCAAATACTCCTTGATCCCAGCAACAATACCTTTGGCTACATTGTTCTGGAAATTTTCCGTGAACAATACAGATTCATCACTCTTGTTGCTAAGGAATCCTCCCTCTAACAGCACCGCGGGCATTGTTGTTTCACGCGTGACATGGAGGCTGGCCATTTTTACGCCCCGGTCTTTCAAACCGGAAGATTTCACGAGATACTTGTGCAAAATATTAGCCAATTCCTTGCTGACCGAACGGGAATAATAAGTTTCTACCCCCGTTGCCGCGACAGGGCCGCTGTTCGCATGAATAGAGATGAAGATATCCGCATTTATTTTCTGTGCAACCTTCACACGTTCTTTCAATGCGAGAAATGTATCATCGCTACGTGTTAATACCACATCAATCTTTGGCTCTTTTTTCAGAATTGCCTCCACTTTCAAAGCCATCGCAAGATTGAAATCTTTTTCTCTTTTGCCTGTAACACCAATCGCTCCAGGATCTTGATCTCCATGCCCTGCATCAATGACAACAATCTTCTTGCCATCCCCTCCAACTGGCGGAGCAGGTGTGCCACTTTGATTATTCAGATCAACGATGAGTAGTCCTGAATCATTCTGTACACTGTATCCTTTGGCGCCCGTCAGATCAATCACAAACCTAATGGTAGAAGGACTGTTGCTATATAAGGAATAACGAATTTGAGACACGTCCGGATAACCGCTAACAACAAGCTGACCATTTTGATTGCTGTCCAATGCCTGACCTTGGCTGAACGAATCAGCAAATGCGGTGTTCGGCAAGTCAATTACAATTCGATCCGGTCCGGTCATTGTGAAGACATTTGGCTTTGTGCTTCCACTTGTAGCCACCATAAAACGGTTGTCACTGAAACTGATACCGTTTACCTGTACAAGGCCTTCTTGATCCGATCCTCCACCAGCGTTACCAGAGTTCGGAGGAGTGGTTGTCCCGTTTCCGGAACCTGCATTCTGGGTAACTAATGTTACCGTCTTCGTGGTGTTGTTCCAACCCACCTTAAGACCCATTTGCTCTCCGATGAAACGGAGTGGTACTAAGGTCGTACCATTTTTCACGAGGGGCGGGGCATCCAGGTCTACGTTACTGCCGTTCACTGTTGCCGTCTTCTGTCCAACAATCATCTGCATGGCAGTGTTGTCTTTGCTAATCGTCACCGTTTGCGACTGTTGTTTCCAATCGACGGAATATCCCAAACTTTCGGAAACCGTACGAATCGGCACCATCACCTTACCATTGATGTTATCCGCTCTCGCATCCGAAGGCTGCACGATCTCATTCCCGTCTAGGATAATTTTCGTGTCTGCTGCTGCATGACTATAGCCCGGGAAAACGAACCCAAAGACAAATAACAGTACCAAAAAACCGAACTTCTTCATCCTTCACCCCTACCAATCTCATATTTTTTTACCGCATGTTGTAGGCTTGCAACTTTCACTGCACACGTGGGCATTACCAGACACCTATTAGACGCCTCCCAATCTCAAAAGTTGCGAATATATTCCAACATAACAGAAAAAAAACGTTGTCAGATCAAGCTTTTTTTACATTTTAATGTCTGATTTTTTCCTAATTTATCAAATATGCATCTTGAAACAACGGACTTCCCTAATCTGCATATTTACGAAAAACGCTATTTTACAATCTCAAATAATCTAAAATTCCGTCGACAATCGCCTGAGCACACTGATCCTGATATGACTCTGTAAGCATTAGAGCCTCATCCGTTGGATTGCTCAAAAACCCTAATTCAAGGAGCACAGCCGGCATCGATGTTTCTCGGGTCACATGAAGACTCGCCACTTTCACGCCTCGATCTTTAAGTCCTGTAACAGGCAATACGTGCTTGTGAAGGGTCTCCGCTAAACTCTTGCTCTCTTTTCGTGTATACAACGTTTCAATCCCGTTTGGAACTGGAGTTGTGAATTTGTTTCCATGAATGGAAATAAAAAGATTCGCCTGGTTCAGCTTGGCTATATCTACACGTTGTTGCAAGGAAAGCTCCGTATCATCCTGACGAGTAATCACGGTCTGAATGTTGGCATGCTGTCCCAGAAGTGCCTTCACTTTAATTCCTACAGCTAAATTAAAATCTTTTTCGTAAGCACCTGTTACACTGACCGCGCCAGACTGACGTCCACCATGTCCAGGGTCAATAACAATCACTGTTTTTCCGTTATTATCTGGTAAGGCTGGCTGACTACCCGAAGTTCCATTCGTAGATGAGATGTCAACGAGTAGTACGTTATTCTTTCCAAGTGACCAGTTTGCTGTTGCACTTTGAGTCAGATCCAAAACCACTCGCACCGTTGACGGCGACTGGCTGAACATAGCAAATCGGACTTTAGAAACAAGAAATGAATCGGTGGCTTCGATTTGCCCACTTCCATCAGGATTCGAAGCCTGTCCCTGTACAAATGTCTGTGAAATGGTTGTATTCGGTAGATCTACAATAATTCGCTCAGGTCCGCTGATACTGGACACTTTGGGGCTGATGTTGCCATTCGTAGCTATGATCAAACGATCTCCACTGTAACTAATACTTTGCAGTTCCGTCAGACCAACCGGGACTGGAGTCACTACCGGATCGCTGTCAGGCTCCGTGTCTACTACAGGTGGAATACTGAACAGACTAACCGTTTTAGTACCATTGTCCCAGCCAACCTGTAGTCCCATGCCCTCACCTACAAAACGCAATGGAACTAGTGTTGTACCCTGTTTAATCAAGGGAGGTGCATCTAGATTGACGACATTTCCATTAATCGTAGCTGCATCTTTTCCTGCCGTCATTTCGATGGAGCTATTGCCTCGCTGAACGTGCACCGTTTGCGTTGCCTGTTCCCATTTTACGTCATAACCGAGGTTTTCGGATACAATCCGAATCGGAACCATGACCGTTTTCCCAATGTTCTCTGCTGGCGCCCCTACCTTCTGGTCAATGGTGACTCCATCAAGCACGATCGAAGGCCCACGGTCTGCATGAGCCATCACTGGAAAAAGACAAAGGAGCAGAAAAAAAATGACTGTTGCCGACCATTTCTTCATTCGTCATCCACCATTCTTATTATGTTATGAGTTCTATATAATTTGGACTAAAAATTTACACGATCCTCTTCGTCAAAGTGTAAATAAATCGTTCAAATTATATAGATTTGAGGCCTGATTCTCTGCCTTTATTACGTTATGTACCCTTCCATAATCTACTATCCAGTCTATCAGATTTTGTCTAGCGATCCGGTTACAACGTTGTCATATTTAGTCGGAAAATAACAAATCAAAAAGCCTCCGTCTGATCAAAGGAACGCGAACATTCCTTGTCCAGATGGAGGCCTGGTGTATAATCACTCTTTTAGCCAAAAAGTTTAGCTGCGTGACGCTCTTCATAAGCGGCAATCGCATCATCATGTTGAAGTGTCAGACCGATGTCATCCAGTCCTTGCAGAAGGAATTGACGACGGTGTTCATCCAGATCAAAATCGATATGCAATCCGTGTGCATCTGTAATGGTTTTGTTCTCCAGATTCACATTCATCTCATAATTTTCATGGTTTGCTGTACGCTGGAACAAGTCTTCTACCTGCTCTTCGGACAGTTTGATTGGCAAAATTCCGTTTTTGAAACAGTTGTTATAGAAGATATCCGCAAAAGATGGTGCAATGACACAGCGGAATCCATAGTCCATAATCGCCCATGGTGCATGCTCACGGGAAGAGCCGCAACCAAAGTTAGCACGAGAAATCAGAATTGATGCTCCTTCATAACGCGGTTTGTTCATCTCGAAGGAAGGATTGTTGTTTCCCTCTTCATCAAAACGCCATTCGTAGAACAAAAATTGTCCAAATCCGGTGCGTTCAATCCGCTTCAAAAATTGTTTCGGGATAATTGCGTCTGTATCAACATTGACCCGGTCTACCGGTGCCACGATGCCTTGCAGTGTTTTAAATGCTTCCATATATTCCGTTCTCCCTTCTGACGATTATCGATTAGATCGCTGCTTCTGTTTTGAAATTCCAGTCACGTACGTCTACAAAATGACCTTTAACCGCTGCCGCTGCTGCCATTGCTGGTGAAACCAGATGCGTACGTCCGCCGCGACCTTGACGTCCTTCAAAGTTACGGTTGGAAGTAGATGCACAGCGTTGTCCTGGTTGCAGTACGTCCGGATTCATCGCGAGGCACATGCTGCATCCTGCGTCACGCCATTCAAAACCGGCTTCTGTGAAAATTTTGTCCAAACCTTCTTTTTCCGCCTGAATTTTAACACGTCCAGAGCCTGGTACAACAATCGCTGTAACATTGCTGGAAACCGTGTGACCTTTGGCAACTTTCGCCGCTGCACGCAGATCCTCAATCCGTCCGTTCGTGCAGGAACCGATAAACACATAATCAACCGGAATTTCGGAGATTGGAGTCCCTGGCGTAAGACCCATATATTCAAGTGCTTTTTCAGCAGCTTTGCGTTCATTTTCAGTAGGCAGTTCTGCTGGTACAGGAACCTTCGAAGAAATGTCCGTTCCCATTCCTGGACTTGTACCCCAGGTAACTTGCGGAATCAATGTTTCTACATCGATTTCAACGACACGGTCAAACTCGGCACCTTCATCGGTCACAAGTTCTTTCCATGCTGCAACAGCTTCGTCAAACTTCGCACCTGCAGGTACGTACTCACGTCCACGCAGATATTCAAATGTTGTTTCATCCGGTGCGATCATACCCGCTCTTGCTCCACCTTCAATGGACATGTTACATACGGTCATACGCTCTTCCATGCTCAGTTCACGGATGGATTCGCCTGTATACTCGATAACATAACCTGTTGCAAAGTCTGTGCCGTACTTGGCAATGACCGCAAGGATCATGTCTTTAGCCGTAACACCCGGGTTACGTTTGCCGACAAAACGAACTTCCATCGTTTTTGCTTTTGCTTGTTGCAAACATTGTGTTGCCATAACGTGTTCCACTTCACTTGTTCCGATACCAAATGCAAGTGCGCCAAATGCCCCGTGAGTAGATGTGTGGCTGTCGCCGCATACAATCGTTTTACCTGGGTGAGTCAAGCCCAGTTCAGGACCCATAACGTGTACTACCCCTTGATCAATCGTATCCAGATCGTATAATTTCACTCCGAAATCTCGGCAGTTCTGAGACAGTGTATCAATTTGCTGTTTGGAGATCGGATCTGTAATGTTGAAACGATCCTTCGTTGGCACGTTGTGATCCATTGTTGCAAATGTCAGCTCTGGACGGCGAACTTTACGACCGCTCAGGCGAAGTCCTTCAAATGCTTGCGGGGATGTTACTTCGTGCACCAGATGCAGATCAATATACAGAATGCTTGGTTTTCCTTCTTCCTGATGAATTACGTGGTTTTCCCAAATTTTCTCAAACATCGTTTTTTTACTCATCATTTTCACCTCATCATAAGTTCGGTCCTTGGAAGAGCTTCGTGCATGTTCGTGTAAAAGTGAAGCTCTTGAATGACATAAATATATCACCCCGTCCTTCATTGTTCCAAGATATAATATCTATAGATGTAATAGGTTTAACCTATAATAAGACAAACAGCAATAAACCACTGTAGTATACAGAGGTTTCAATTGATAACAATTATCATTATCATATACAGCTTATACTACGTGCATGTCTTGGCTCTGTCAATGCTTTAATTTTCTCTTTTTGAATTCTTGTCAGGGCCATGCTTCCCTGACAAGAATAACGAACCCTTGCGCTTTAATGTTATAATAACGACATCGATGAAAGGAATGACGTATCATTATGGAATTCAGACAACTTCAATATACACTGCAGATTGCTGCTGAACGGAACTTCTCAAGAGCCGCAGAAAAATTACATATTGCCCAGCCTTCACTCAGTCAGCAACTGTCCAAACTTGAGAAGGAACTTGGCGTATTGCTTTTTCAACGGAATACCAGCACAGTTGAGCTGACACACGCGGGAGTTACTTTTGTTGAGCAGGCCCAAAAGATTGTGGATGCCATGGAGCTGCTTCGTCAGGAAATGTCGGATATCTCGCAGCTTCGCAAAGGAAAGGTTGTTGTAGGTAGCATGCCGATTACCGGTTCTCATCTGCTGCCGCATGTGCTTCCAGCCTTTCAACAAGCTTACCCCGACATCGAAGTAACTTTATTAGAAGATTCCGGAATTACACTTGAAAAATTAACAGCCAGCGGCAAGGCTGACCTCAGCCTGCTCTCTCTACCTTTGCAGGAGTCCAGCTTGTCATATGTCACGATTGGCGAGGAACGTATAGATCTGGCTGTACCGCCGAACCACCACTTGGCTCATCGGGGAGCCCCGGGCCATCTGCAACCTGTGCGGATTGATGAGCTTCGGGATGAACCTTTTGTTGTATTAAAAAAAGGACAGGGCTTCCGCAAGCTGACTTTTGACCTATGCGAACAGGCGGGTTTTGACCCGCAGGTGGTATTTGAGAGCACCAACATTGAAACACTTCAATCACTGGTGGCAACGGGTATGGGTATAACCTTGGTTCCCCGCTTTATCGCCCGTGCGCCTCGTAGTGAGTTCGTGCCTGTGTATGTTCCACTTGCTGATCCAACACCAAGTCGTACGCTTGTCGTCGCTTATCGTCAAGGGCGAGTCCTATCCAAGGCAGCCGAAGCTTTTATACAGACTTTTCAACAAACCGTTGCGGAGCTTTCCAAAACAGATTAAACCGATATCGCAACAGGTTCGTAGATTTTATGTTTTGTCTTTAACAGTCGCTAGCGTATGAGAGCATCCATAAGCTCATGCCAAAAAAGCTGTCCAGATAGTCTGATGACTACAGGACAGCTTTAATTGTTTACAGCACAACCAGAATGGCTAACCTGTAAAACATTGCAGCATCTTTTGTTACAGTACAATGTTGCTTGTTAATTCATTGAATTATGGCAATTGGACACTCATTATTCACGTATTAACTTTCATTTTACTGTTATACTGCTTAACATGTTTGTGTAACCAGATTGCATATATAATCACGGCCTTTTCCAGCACATCTCAAAATCATCATATTGCGTAACCTTCATCTACTCTGCGCAAGCAACTCTCTAAACCTTACCTTCGCAGATTGCGATCACTTGTCAGCCTGTTCTGTTGATCCATGGCACGGCTGTCTTCCTGCGAATTCTCAGGGGGTGATAAGCCTCCTGTCCCATTCTCTAAGAATGCTCTTAAATGATCTACCCTTCTGTTGCCTTGTTCCAGTCTCCTGAGCGTATCTTTCACATGGTTGTCCATTGATTGATCATCCTCCTTGGTGACGGGATAGTTATTATTACCCGCCTCCTGGAGCGATAAACAGCATATGCCATTTTTTTTGAGAAAACTATTTCCCGCTAAAATAAATGCTTGGTCTGCGATCCTCAAACACAGGAATGCGTCCGCGGACTTCATCAACCAAGGCAGGGCGGATCACTCCAGATACGAATTCTTCTCCTTCTCCACCTTCGGCGACAATCTCTCCCCACGGATCGATGATCATGGAGTGACCAAAAAATTCAGTATCTCCTCCTTTGCCGACGCGGTTACATGCAATAACATACATCTGGTTCTCGATAGCCCGAGCAGTCAATAATGTACGCCAGTGATGCAGACGCGGATGAGGCCATTCAGCAGGCACAATTAATGCACGTGCACCATTCAGAGCGAGGGTTCGAGCTAATTCTGGAAACCGAATATCATAACAGATCGATGCCCCCGCAGTCAGACCGTTGCCGAGTTCAAACATTTCAGGCTGTGCACCCGGCTCCAAATATTTTTCTTCATCCATCAGACGAAACAAATGAAGTTTATCATAACGTGATACTTCGGTACCTTCCTCATTATAGGCATACATCGTATTGTATATCTGTCCGTCACGCTTCTCCGCGATAGAACCGCCGACGATCGAAATACGATGTTTTTTCGCAAAAGCAGACAGCCATTCTCTTGACGTCTTCCCTTCCGGGTCAGCAAGTTCATGAATTTGCGGCAAAGCATATCCGGTATTCCACATTTCGGGAAGCACGGCCAGCTTTACATCCGGATATTGCTCGACTGCACGTTCGAGCAGTCTCTGCATATGTTGATGGTTAGCTTCCGGATCTCCCAGTTTAATATCCCCTTGAATCAAAACAACCCGCATTTCCCCTTGTTGATCAGTCATGACCCAACACTCCTCCGAACTGTAATACTTGATATCATAGCTTGATCCCTGGAAAATTCGCAACCGTATTAACTCAGATTACTAACTAACAGTTCAGGTAACCTCTCCAGCAACTGGTCACATATCTGTGCATCACCTGAATTCCAGGCCAGTTCTTCCAAAGGATACACACGTCCTAGTTCTACAGCCGTAAGAGCTCTCCAAGCTGGACTTCGTATCAGCTTCTCTGTCGCCTTTCGTGCATTTGGCTCCTGAGGCAACATGAGGAACAGATGATCTCCAGCATATTCTTGAACAGCATCAGCCGAAATCTCCTTGTACGCTCTGCCTGCTGCAAGAGCTTCCTGCACTTTATGAACAGGCCTAAAACCAAACGGGTGATATAATAATGGCGCAAGTCCGATATTTCCCATCACAAACAAGCGAGCTCCCCGATGGTATGTGAGTACTGAGGCTGTTTCACCTAGATCAATCAATTTGCCAAGCTTTTCCCACATCTGCAATGTACGTTCTTCATACGAACTTAGCCACCGCTCAGCTTGTTTCTTTCTCCCAAACCATTCCCCCACTCTAGTCAAACGTTCATGAAGAGACGCATGCGAGTTATAAGCTAGCGTAGGTGCAATGCGCGATAATTGCTCATACAGATACTCATCTTCGCTATCTATGATGATCAGATCCGGCTTCAAACGAATCGTCTTTTCAACATTGATCGGAGTGCCTGCATTATAGCTCTCATCCTCAATGAAATGGATACCTAATACTCGCAAATCCCCTGCAGTATCCCCATAATAGATCACTCGCTCTGGATTTGCGGGAATACGTACATCGTGTCCTAACCAGTCCTGTACGAGCGTCTGCTGTCGGATAGATCTTCCATACTGGCGAGGAGATAGTCCGGTGATCTGGCGAAAACGTCTGCTAAAATAATATTCATCTTTGAATCCGACACGGCTCGCAATATCACGTAAAGGCTCATCTGTCTTGCGTAACCACTCTTTGGCATGCTGAATTCGAACATGATTGATGTAATCGAGCGGTTTCAGCCCGGTGCGTTTCTTGAACATTGTCGTGTATAGTTTAGGGCGAACACCAGCCATATTTGCAAGCTTATGTACCGTGATTTCATCTCTGTAACACTCATCAATATACTGAATAGTCCGGATTAACCCGGACTCCGAATTTGTATCAGTACCTTTTGAGGTATAACGGGTTATAATCCGTTCCATCCATCGCTGAAACCGCACGTTCAGATGACAATACTCCGCATCATTTTTATAATTCCGGGAGGCAAACAATTCGACTAACTCTCCGCTCACAGGCTCATATGTAGCATCGTTGAACTGAGCACGTTGCTGGAATAAAGGCGGTGAATACCACTTGAGATGGCCGGGCAATACCTGAAAGGCATCATATGTCATAACCGTATAAGTCAAATGGTTTGAATTTCTGTGTTCAAGCTGGTATGCTTCGCCTGGGGAAATCGGATAGATGCAGCCCGCAGTAAAAGGCCAATGCTCCTGGCCGATATACAAGTGCCCTTCGCCTTCTTCACAGATTAGAAATGCATGTTTATCACACTGCGCTTCCAGCATGATTTGACTAGATGGTTCTATTCGTTGCTCCAGATGATGCAGCCGAAACATGAATGCCGAAAAAAATAACTCATCTTGATTCACACCCAACGTTTTCATGTCAATCTATCTCCTAGCACTACTGAGAATCATTATCACTAAAAACTCTGTGAAACTTATTATAGTCTAGTACTAATCTTATATCTAGATCATTTTGCAATGAGCTCCTTAGAGATACTTAGTATCAAAAAAGCGCTCAACAAAAGTTGATCGCTTTTGGGGATCTTATTTTATTTGAACATTACAATGGAGTTCCTGAAATTTTAAGATTTCTTTTGGTGGTGATTAGATTGTGAGATTCCATTGAACTTCATCATTGAATGATCTGTTCGGGCAGCTCTTTCAACAACCATTCTCTGGACATCGCATCGCCCGAGGCTTTGACGATATCAAAATGATACACCTTACCAGCTTTAACTGCCGGCAGGTTTTTCCATACAGGACTGTCCATTAATTCCTTGCTGGACTGCTTGGCATCTTCCGTTACAGGTTCAAGGATAAATATTCGATCCCCCGCAATTTCTGTCATTTTTTCCGTAGAAATCTCGGCAAATCCCATTTCCTCATTCAACAGCTTCTGGATCTCAGGTGTTGGCTTCATCCCATCTTTTCCGTATAACAACTGAGGTAACCCGGCTCCAGCCATCACAAAAAGGCGATTTCCCGGATACATCGTAAACACCGATGCTGTCTCTCCTTCTTTTAGACCTTGTTCACGAAGCTTTTTCCACATTTCCTCTGTTGCGGTTTTATTCGCTGTAATCCAGTCCTCTGCCTCTTGCTTTTTGTTTAAGAGATCGCCTAGCGTTCTCATGCGCTCCTCTAATGTTGCAAATGAATCAAAGGTTACTGTAGGTGCGATCTTTGAGATTTGATCATATTGTGCCTCATCGCTATTCGAGAAAATAATCAGATCGGGATTCAGTCCAACTGCTTTCTCCACACTAAACGGAAATCCTACATCTTCCGCATCCGCTACCTGCTTGTCAAACACCATGCCCTCCTGCCGCAGTATGCCTACCGGGTTAACGCCCAAAGCAACCAGATCACCGGTAACCTCTCCATGATAGATCACACGTTGAGGAGTGACAGGCACGGTCACGGTATGGCCTGTCCAATCCTTGAACTGCCTTGTCTGTCCCACGTCCCCTTCGTCGGCCGTAGTTTGTTGGTTTGTATCTGTATTTTTATTTGCCTGATTAGTCAGCTCAGTACCCTGATTTGTTGAAGTTGTTTCTGATGTTGATGCCTCGTTCCCACATGCGAGTAAAAGGACAGACAATGCCGTGACTGTCAATAAAAGGGCCGTACTTCTGAATTTCTTTTGGAATTTCTTTTGGACTTTGTTTTGCATCTCTATTTCTCCCCCTGTTTGATGTGTTCTCAAGATTCGAACTTAAATGATATTGATTATCATTATCGTAAAATATCTTACCCCATCGTTTTTCTGATCTCAATGGATAAACTTG
Source organism: Paenibacillus amylolyticus (assembly GCF_003719335.1). GTDB lineage: Bacteria > Bacillota > Bacilli > Paenibacillales > Paenibacillaceae > Paenibacillus > Paenibacillus amylolyticus_D. Next base: position 88,135 of record NZ_RIAS01000013.1, on the reverse strand, counting down.
AATTCTTCATTTCCCTTTTGTACAAAAATGTTCTTCCTTACTCCCATCTCCCTCTATACAGCTCGGGATTGACGTGATAAATTAATGAGAACGTTTTGCCATAAATGAACATCCGGAGTGATAAAACCGATGACTAATACTGAAAATAAACCTTCTTCTGTTTTCCCCATCCCGTCAGCGAATGTGATGTCAAAGCTACCAACGCAATTTTTTGCAACCCTTGTTCAAAATGTGAACCGCGAGATTGCAAGTGGTCATGATGTTATCAATCTGGGACAGGGTAATCCTGACACCCCTACACCACCGCATATTGTTCAATCTTTACAGCAATCGGCTGAAAATCCGCTTTATCATAAATACTCTCCGTTTCGCGGGTATGCCTTCCTGAAGGAAGCCGTTGCCCAGCGTTACAAAGAAGATTACAACGTTGATCTTGATCCCGAGACCGAAGTCGCTATTCTTTTTGGTGGCAAAACCGGACTGGTTCAATTACCTCAAGTCTTATTGAATCCCGGGGATGTATGTCTGGTTCCCGATCCGGGGTATCCTGATTATTGGTCAGGCGTGGCTCTCGCGCAGGCGCGTATGAGCTTCATGCCTCTTTTGAAATCAAATGCATTTCTACCCGACTATGGAGCGATACCCGCCGATGATCGGCAAAAGGCCAAGCTTATGTTCCTGAACTATCCCAACAATCCAACCTCGGCCACGGCTCCGCTATCCTTTTATGAGGATACTGTTGAATTTGCGATTCAGAATCAGATTGTCGTTGCCAGTGATTTTGCATATGGTGCGATTGGATATGACGGTCGCCGTCCTGTCAGCTTTTTGCAAGCTCCAGGAGCCAAAGAGGTAGGCATCGAGTTCTATACCCTCTCCAAAACATATAATATGGCGGGATGGCGTGTCGGATTTGCGCTGGGGAATGCAGAGATCATCTCCAAAATCAATCTGCTGCAGGATCATATCTATGTGAGTCTGTTTGGCGGTATCCAAGCTGCCGCTGCGGAAGCTCTGACAGGCCCGCAGGACTGTGTCACTTCACTGGTTGCACGATATGAATCTCGTCGTGATGCATTTTACGAAGCGCTTTCCGCGATCGGTTGGCAAGCGTGCAAGCCGGAAGGTTCATTTTTTGGATGGTTGCCTGTGCCGGAAGGATATACATCCTCTGGTTTGGCCGAACTTCTGTTACGAGAAGCGAAGGTTGCTGTCGCGCCTGGTATCGGTTTCGGCTCCCACGGGGAAGGTTATGTACGCATAGGTCTTCTGAGTGATGAGCAACGACTGCGTGAGGCGGCGGAGCGAATTGGCAAGCTTCATCTTTTCAAATAAGTTAAAGCTGAACAAGGTTACAATCTCTTTGCATATGCCAACTTTCCATGGTATGTTATAAGAAATAGTGAACGAAACGTGATGACGGGACCAGTAAGAGAGGATCAGCTGCGCACAGAGAGTAAATTCCATCTGGCTGCAAGAATTTACCGTGGCTTCTCTCCGAAACCTACCCCTGAGCGGCCTGTTATGTACAGGACAGTGCCTTCTGTTACAGGGCATGAGCCGGATGATCTGATGATGATCATCAATAAAGGTGGTACCGCGGAAGTAACGAACTTTCGTCCTTTTTTAACCAAAGGACGAGAGTTTTTTTTGTACCTAAGCAGCCTGCTTCGCAATCACTGATTAATTATGTTTAAGGAAGTGAAATCATGACTTCACGTATTGTCGTTAAAATCGGAAGCAGCTCATTAACCACCGAAGAAGGCGGCTTGGATCGCCAAGCGATATCCTTTTTCGCAGATGAAATGGCCTCGCTTGCTGCTCAGGGCCACGAAGTTTTACTCGTCACTTCTGGTGCCGTTGCTGCCGGATTTCGGGAGATCGGGTACCCTCAGCGTCCCAAACAGCTGCATGAGAAACAAGCGGCAGCGGCGGTTGGGCAGGCTTTGCTAATGCAGGCATATCAACAGGCTTTTGCGGCGCACCGCGTTACTACAGCGCAAATATTACTGACCCGTACCGACTTCCACAGCCGTAAGCGCATGGGAAATGCTGGTATGACTGTAGAGGAACTGCTAAAGCAAGGCGTCATTCCGATTTTCAACGAAAATGATACCGTATCTGTCGACGAATTGAAATTCGGTGATAACGATCTGTTGTCTGCGCTGGTTGCCAATCTGGTCAAGGCACAGCATCTGATCATCGTCACAGATACGAATGGGTTGTACACCGCTGATCCACGTAAAGACCCTGCCGCGAAGCGATACGACCGTATTCCTGAAATCACAGCTGAAATATATGCATATGCCGGCGGTTCGGGATCAGCTGTAGGCACAGGCGGTATGCGCTCCAAGGTGGATGCGGCCAAAGTCGCTACACGCGGAGGTGTTCCTGTTTTTGTAGGCAGTGTGAAAGAACCTGGTGACATGCAACTCGCTTTGGATGGAATCGGAAAAGGAACTTATTTTGAGACCAAGCTGGCCTCACTCTCTCGCAAAAAACAGTGGCTTGGCTTCATGTCCACTCCGCTTGGGACGGTGGTTGTTGATCATGGTGCTGAGGAAGCACTCGTTCACGGCGGTCACAGCTTGCTTCCTGTAGGCGTGAAGCGTGTTCTGGGAACATTTCATGCGGGCGATGTAGTCGAAGTGCTTGGCCCCGATGAGTCGTTGCTGGGACGTGGCATCGTCAATTACGATGATGATCAGCTTCGTCAGATTGCGGGACTGCCAAGCGGCGAGGTCATGAAACAGCTGAACAGCATCCATAGGCTTGAAGTGATTCATCGTGATGAATGGATCACCTTAAAATAATAGCTGAACTTAAGGAGGAATTTAAAATGAGTGAAGTTCGAGATAAAGCAAGTAAAGCCAAAGCTGTCGTCACACAATTAAACCGGCTGAGTACGGAGCAGAAGAACGCTGCACTGCGCACGATGGCTGACGCCTTGATTGCTTCGGCGGATGCTATCATTACTGCGAATGTGGAAGATCTGGATCGCGGCAGAGAACAAGGTACTCCTGAATCCATGCTGGATCGACTGGCACTGAATAAAGAGCGGATCACAGGCATCGCCGAAGGGTTGCGTCAGATCGCGGAATTACCCGATCCTGTGGGCGAAGTGCTCGAAACTTTTACACGCCCGAATGGCCTGCACATCGAAAAATCAAGAGTTCCGATTGGCCTGATTGGCATTATTTATGAAGCTCGTCCTAACGTAACGGTTGACGCTGCTGGCCTTTGTCTCAAAACAGGCAACGCTGTTCTCCTGCGCGGCGGCTCTTCTGCTCTCTCCTCCAATCGAAAAATTGTTGAGGTGCTGCATCAAGCGCTGGCGACTACGGCAATGCCTGCAGATGCACTTCAGTTGGTAGAAGACGCAGACCGTGCTTCCGTTGACGAAATGCTCAAGCTGAACGGCCTGGTGGATGTTATTATTCCGCGCGGTGGTGCTTCACTGATTCGTACAGTCGTGGCGAATGCAACCGTACCGGTCATTGAGACGGGTGCTGGCATCTGTCATACCTATGTGGATGAATCAGCAGACGAATCCATGGCGACCGACATTGCTATCAATGCGAAAGCACAGCGCCCCTCGGTATGTAACTCCATGGAAACCTTGCTGCTCCATGCGAACTATGCAGAAAAGCATCTGCCAACGCTGGCTGAGCGCTTCCGTGAAGCCAGCGTTGTTCTGAAAGGCTGTGAAACGGTACGTCGCCTTGTTCCGACAGCGGCCCATGCCACAGAGGAAGATTACGCAACAGAGTATAACGATTATATTTTAAACATCCGCGTTGTGGAAAATCTGGATGAAGCCCTGCAGCATATTGCACACTATGGGACGAAGCATTCCGAATGCATTGTGACCCGTGATGCCGCGCATGCAGAACGGTTTATGCAAGAAGTCGATGCGGCGGCTGTCTATCATAATGCTTCCACTCGTTTCACGGACGGATTCGAATTCGGATACGGTGCCGAGATTGGAATCAGTACACAGAAGTTGCATGCACGGGGCCCAATGGGGCTGCCTGCACTGACGTCAAGTAAATACCGGATTACAGGCAATGGTCAGATTCGCCAATAATTTTTGAGCAACCAGTTATATAGGAGGAACGATATACATGAGCCAAGAGCAACAGACACTACTACAACAAAAGATAACTTTCCACGGAGCAGGTGCGATGGCTGAAGCCATCGTGCGTGGGCTCATTTCCCGCCTTGTCGTTCGTCCTCAGGATATTACGATGCTGAATCGCAGCAACTTGAAACGTCAGGAGGAACTGAGTACCCGTTATGCCGTGCATACCGGAACGGCCTCACAATCACTGGATATCCTTTCCTCTTCCCCTGTGATTGTGCTGTGTATGAAACCCAAAGATGCCGCTGCGGCGTTGCGTGAACTAGGACCCCTGTTGTCGCCAAACCAGCTGATCGTATCCGTTATAGCTGGACTATCGATTCGTACGATGCAGAGCCTGCTTGGCCGTAAACAGCCGATTGCAAGAACGATGCCTAACACCTCCAGCACGATTGGACTTGGTGCCACTGGACTTGCTTTCTCTGCGGAGATTACCGATGAACAGCGTAGTACCGTCATGACGCTTTTCGAAGCTGTAGGGATCGTAACCATTGTGCCAGAAGACAAACTCGAAGTGCTCACGGGTATTTCCGGCAGCGGACCTGCTTATGTATACTATCTAATGGAAGCCATGATTGCAGCTGGAATCCGCGGCGGCTTGTCTGGTCAACAGTCTCGTGATCTGACCGTTCAGACGGTGCTTGGTGCAGCACGGATGGTGCAGCAGACGGGTATGGAACCGATGAAACTGCGCAGTGATGTAACCTCACCTGGAGGTGCAACGCAAGCAGCCCTGAAGACGCTGGATGAAGGAGACTTCTTTGAAAATGTCATTGCAGCCGTGGGCCGCTGTGCAGAACGCTCTCGCGAGATGGGAGCTGCGTTGGAAGGAGATTTAAAACATGAATAACATGTGTACTGCCACATATCGTCTGCATGATGATCATGCCGATTTTCACAAAAAAGCTCAATCGATTGCCGTAGGTATGACCGTGGGCAGTTGGACGGAGCTGCCTCAGGCGCAGCGGGAAGCCATGCAAAAACATCTGGGTGAAGTTATCAAGGTAGAAGTTCACGAAGCTGAAGGGTTAGCACCCGGAGAACGTTATGCAGATATCACCATTGGATATCCGGATATTAACTTTAGTCAAGATATCCCCGCTTTGCTTGTCACCGTTTTTGGTAAAATCTCGATGGACGGGCGCATCAAACTGAACCATCTCGGATTTTCAGATAACTTCCTGCGCGCTTTCCCGGGACCGAAGTTTGGACTGAGGGGTGTGCGTGATCTGCTTGGAGTTCAAGATCGTCCTTTGCTGATGAGTATTTTCAAATCGGTTATTGGACTTAATGCTGAAGAACTGCGGGAGCAGTTTATCCGTCAGGCTCTTGGGGGCGTGGATTTGATCAAGGACGACGAAATCCTGTTTGAGAACAAGCTTACACCGATTGAAAAAAGAGTTGAGGTCTGCATGAAGGCTGCCGAACAGGCTCGCCAAGAAACAGGCAAAAAACTTCTTTACGCCACTAATTTGACGGGACCTACGTCCCGTTTGAAACAACAGGCTGAACGTGCCATCGGCGCAGGAGCCAATGCGTTGCTCTTCAATGTGCTGTCCTATGGTTATGATGTGTTGCATGAACTAAGCAGTGATCCTGACATTAACGTGCCGATCATGGCTCACCCGGCACTTGCCGGTGCCTTATATCCATCACCGCATTACGGTATTTCTGCGTCTGTTGTATTGGGACAGTTGATGCGTCTCGCCGGTGCTGACCTGGTGCTCTTCCCTTCACCTTATGGCTCGGTTACGATGCCGAAGGAAGAAAATATGGCGATCACTGAGCAATTGCTCACAACCGATCTGCCTGTAAGAACAAGCATGCCAGTGCCTTCAGCAGGAATTCATCCAGGACTTGTTCCGATGATTCTGAGAGACTTCGGCAAGGATGTGATCGTCAATGCCGGGGGCGGGATTCACGGACATCCCATGGGAACCGAAGCAGGTGGACGTGCGTTCCTGCAAGCCATTGAAGCCGCTGGGCGCTCCATTCCACTGGCCGAGTATGCTGCCGATCACCCGGAGCTGAAAAGCGCACTGGATCTGTGGGGTGGAGAACGATGAGATCTGATAAGAAAACAGCGATTTTCTGTGATTTTGATGGAACCATTACACTCTCGGACAACATTGTAGCCATTATGAAACACTTCAAACCAGAAGGCATCGATGACGTCATGAAAGACACGATTGAACAAAAAGTATCTCTGCGCGAAGGAGTGGGAGCGATGTTTGCTCTTCTACCTTCCTCGCAAAAAGATGAGATTGTTGAATATGTCCTTGGACAAGCGGGCATCCGCGAAGGATTCCAAGCGTTTCTGGAATATGTTGGAAGCGAAAACATCGAATTTAATGTGACAAGCGGTGGCATGGACTTTTTTATTGAGCCGTTACTCGCCCCCTTCGACATTCCGCAGGATCATGTTTACTGTAACGGTGCAGATTTCTCCGGTGAATACATTCGCATTGAATGGCCGCATCCTTGCCAGCCTCCTTGCAACAACGGCTGCGGGATGTGCAAAACGACCGTCATTCGTACGTTTCCAGAAGAACAGTATAACCGGATTCTAATCGGAGACAGTCTAACAGACTTCGAAGGCGCTAAAATCGCGGACCTGGTCTACTCCCGCTCCATTCTGACAGATAAATGTGTAGAACTTGGTGTAGATCATGTGCCGTTTACGACCTTTTATGACATCATTGAAGATATGAAGCAGAAGCAATCACAAGGAGTGCTATAGACATGGGTTTTGAAAAGATTACACTGGAACATAAACGTCAGGTTCTGGAGGAACTGGCGGATGTCAAAGCTTTATTCGCAAGCCGGAACTGGTTTCCCGGCACAAGCGGCAATCTGTCGATGCGGGTAGGTGAATTCGACCCGGAACAATTTTATTTTGCGGTGACCGCCTCAGGCAAAGACAAGTCTCTGCGTACGCCGGAAGATTTCCTTTTTGTTGATAAGGAAGGCAAAGCGATCGAAGCGACTACGATGAAGCCAAGCGCCGAAACGTTGATTCACTGTGAAATCTATCGTTTAACCGGCTGCGGCGCGGTATTCCATGTGCATACGGTGTTTAACAACTTGATCAGCGAATTTTTTGGTGACGAAGGCCATGTGCCGATTCAAGGCATTGAATTGATCAAAGCCTTTAACATTTGGGAAGAGAATGCAGCCATTCGTGTGCCGGTTCTGCCCAACTTCGCACATATTCCTTCCATCGCCGAATTGGTACCGGGTGCACTGGATGCCAGTGTTCCAGGAATTTTGCTCCGCAACCATGGCATCTATGCTTGGGGTAAGGATGCTTTTGAGGCCAAACGTCATCTGGAAGCTTTTGAATTTTTGTTCGAAGTGATGTACCGTCAGCTTTTGCTGAAAGGCGCACAAAAATAGATTATTAACAAAACACACCAGCGGCTTGGGATCAGCCCTGGTGTGTTTTCTTTTATACCGTTTATTGTAAACGGATTATCGATTATCTCGATCCTTGAATAAAAAGAGACTCTCCAATTCATCATCCTTCGTGCGACTTGCACTGGAAATCGATGCCCCAGAAGTTGACTCACGCTGTTTTCCAAATAACAATTTTAACCCACCGAATATGAGCAAAAAGGAAACGATAACCGTATTCAAATACGAACGGATCTCATACGTCAGGAATACATTCGGAAACATCTCGTTTAATTGCGGAATAATCAGTCGAATCGTTAAATAGTACAAACCAAGGGCCGCGATCCCCATTCCGATAAAACGCTGATGTCGAACCCAGTCTTTAAAGACTGGCTGATCGCTAAGCGGCTCACGTCCATATCGACTGGAGCATTGAAGTCCGTCAAAGAAACTGTAGAACCATATGAGCGGAATCATAAACAGGAACACGGATAAGCGAAGAAGGTCCAGAATATAGATGCTGCCAAGGAAAAGAAACATCAGCTGCATCCCTCTTTTTTGCAATCCGAGATACAGATGCCCAGCACCCGGAAAAGCGGAGAGCAGTGTGGCCAAGACTTTGCTGCGCTTGCCCATAATTCGGCCTGTCTCCAGCTCTTCAAATAATGTTCGATCCTGCAACACTTCACCAGCCTGCTTGCGATGTACATGCTGGACCGCATCAAACATACAGTATACCCAGATTACAGGAAGAATGAGCAAAAACATCAAAAATATAGATTCGTTTGTGATGGCTGATACAAAAACCATCATGGCAAATGAACCAAAAAATGCGATCAAAAAGGACAAGCCCCGGTGAAGTAATCCGAGATGCAGATGCCCAAGACCAGGAACAAACGAAAGCAGAATCGTGAAAAAACGTTCTCCTTCACTTCCCTTTCGGTACATGGGCTGTTGCCCAGCATAAGCTGTGTTGCCGGGATATCCGGAATATCCAGCATATTCATGCTGAGTCTCAGCGCCCTGATGATGAATCTCATCCTTACCTCCCGGTCCCATTGGTTCTTGCTCTCTAACGTAATCCTCTGGACCGATAGAACCTTGAGGATGTCCAGAAGGATGACCATAGTACATGCCTTGTCCGCTGTAATACATTTCTCGGGCTGACGGTGCAGAGAGTAACACAATAATCATATCCAGCATACTGAGGCACCAGACAAAGATCACACCTAATAACCCAAAGACTAATAAATCCTTATCTCCGGCCAAATAGGCCAGCATGACAAAACCAATGCCCGTTCCAAAAAATAATAACGGGTAAACTACAGCTCGGGCCGTTCGCCGCCAATAGAGGAACCCGAGCCCAGGAAACAGGTTTAATAAAAATGCAAGTAATTTATTACGATCTGAATACACAGTCGTCATCCTTTCTATTCAGGCCATGTGAAACCAATCAAGGTTTGGGTTTGAAATTATCCAGCCATGAGGTAGCTGCCTCGGTCCATTTCTCAGTAAATGAGCCTGCAGTGTCACCTTCTTGAAATTTATGATAAGGGGCTACCTTGTCAAATAGTCCGGAAGATAGAAAAACCAATGTTAAACAGGCAGCTACGGCGTAGTGAAATACTCTATGTTCAAACCATCGGCGGGTTCGTTCTCCACGAGAATGTCGTATCTTGCCATTGGACGCTATACTCTCAATTCGATTCATTACGGAATTTGTAAAATCAACGGAATTCGGTAACACAGGATAGTTTTGCTTTAAGTCTAAAGCTTCAAGATAACTTTCCATTGCGTCTGGTTCATTTATAAGAAACTGCTCCATCAGAATCGCTTGATTACCACTTATTCGACCTTCAATATAATCCGTCCATTGCTGAATGGTATACATCTCTTTTTTACTCACGCCACTCTTCCTCCTTCCAATGACTTCGAATCCATTGTCTAGCCCGGTATAACCTTGATTCTACCGTTTTTACAGCCACCTGAGCTTCCTGGGCAATTTGCTCATAATTTTTCTCGCTCAGATAATAAGCGGTAATAATTTCCCGGTGCTGGGCAGGTAGCTGATTAATCCGTTCACGAAGTTTCTCCTGCCGTTCTTCACGAATAACACGGGCTAAAACGTCTTCATCCCGTGCGGGCAGGTTCACTACCATTTCATCTCCGCCTAGATCTTCAGCACTCCGTCTGCCCAGCTTGCGTTTGGCATCAATAGCCTTATGAAAAGCAATTCGTGTGATCCACGTCTTGAACCCTTCGGATCGGTAGTCGGGGAGAGATTTATAAATCTGAATGAACGCCTCCTGGGCGGCATCCTGTGCATCCTGATCGTTACGTAAGACAGAATACGCAACATGATAGACATGCTGGCTGTATTTGTCGATCAGAACACGCATTTGGGATGCATCCCCTTGACGGATTTGTTCAATTACGAGCGCTTCGTCAATAACTCTCCCCTCCTCTCCAATTCTATAGACGACGACTGGTCAACTGACCCCTGCAATTTTTATTAACTTTTTATAATTAGTCTCCCTATAGGATATTCTAGTTATGTTCCTTGAACCGACCGAGCGACCAGTTAAACTATTAAATTTCCTCAAAAAAAACGTGATATAGACATACATAAAGCTTTCCGAAATGTATTATGGAGTAAAATAATATCAAAAAACAGGCACAGAATAAATTCTGGCCTGTTTATTAATTTAACGTCCGCCATTGCGGAAACGTTGCGTATACGCTTTGGCATCCTGTACATTTTTAACACGATTCCTGCTCCACTCCAGCAAAATTCGGTCGATGTACCTGAAATGCACTTTTCCTGCAAATACCGCTTCTTTCAAAGCCATCAGAATCAGCTCTTCCTGATAGCGATCCTGATCCAGCCAGCTGGAGATGGTTTCACACTCCATCGGCGAGAGAGGACGACCAAATTCCTTTTCAAAAATAGAGAACATATTCCGCTCTTCCTCTTCTTTTTGAACACTGTTCGAATCCGGACGTGAGGCATTCCCTTTTTGTTGTTCTGACCGGATATGTGCTGCTTCTTCCGATGTACACATCGCTAGCTTGGCATACAAGCCGTGCAGGTCATATCGTTCATACTGAATATCCCGTTCTTCATCCCGATGCTCATCAATTGTAATATACCCATCCCTCATCAGACGTTGCAACATTCTGGCAATGCCTTCAGGAGCAAGTCCCATTCGTGTGGCAAGCTCTTCAAGGGTTGGAAATTCATTGAATTCTGCCTGACGGAAGCCCAGCAATTGAATGAGAAGCAAAACCTCAGTATCGGACAAGCCAAGCTGATGATAAAAACGTAGTAAGGCATATGGTAATTGAGCTGTACCTGAGGCCATACCGTAGGCTGCCCCGCTTAACCAGGCTTTGGAGGACGCGTCTTCCATATACTCTTTCCCGTTAAACATTAAGGATACAGACGATAGAGCATACGAGGGAATGCGATGGTCTCACGAACATGGTCAAGTCCACAGATCCAGGCTACCGTGCGCTCCAATCCCAGACCGAAACCGGAGTGGGGAACCGATCCGTATTTACGCAGATCCAGGTACCACTGGTACGCTTCATCCGAAAGGTTGTGCTCTTCAAAACGTTGTTGCATTAGTTCTGGATCATCGATACGCTGTGATCCACCAATGATCTCACCATAACCTTCTGGCGCAATCATATCCGCACACAGAACAACTTCAGGGCGATTTGGATCTGGTTTCATGTAAAATGCTTTGATTCCAGCTGGGTAGTGCGTAATAAATACAGGAGTATTGTATTTTTCCGCAATCGCTGTTTCATGAGGTGCACCGAAATCTTCGCCCCAAGGAATGTCAAAGCCTTGTCCATTCAGGAACTCAATCGCTTCGTCATACGTAATACGCGGGAACGGAGCTGTAATGCCTTCCAGTTTGGAAACGTCACGCCCGATGGACTCCAGCTCTGTACGGCAATTTTTCACCACGGATTGAACGACATGCGCGATGAATTTCTCTTGTACGCGCAAGCTTTCCTCGTGATCGACAAATGCCATCTCCGGCTCAATCATCCAGAACTCAATCAAGTGCCGACGTGTTTTGGATTTCTCAGCACGGAACGTTGGGCCGAAAGAGTATACTTTGCCCAGTGCCATAGCCGCGGCTTCCATGTACAGTTGTCCACTTTGCGTCAGATACGCGTCCTCATCAAAATATTTGATATGGAACAAGTTCGTTGTGCCTTCTGCAGATGAAGGTGTCAAGATCGGCGGGTCCACCTGTGTGAATCCGTTACCATCAAAAAATTGCTGAACAGCACGAATAATCTCTGCACGAATCACCATTACAGCACGTTGCTTGGTGGAACGAAGCCACAGATGGCGATGATCCATCAAGAAATCCACACCGTGCTCTTTCGGTGTAATTGGGTAGTTTTCCGTCAGATGAATAATTTGAACACCAGTAACGGTCATCTCATACCCTGACGCACTGCGTGGCTCTTCACGGATAACGCCTGTCACGTAGACAGAGCTTTCCTGGGTCAGGCTTTTGGCATCATTCCAGATGTCTTCGCTGACTTCACTCTTAACGACTACACCTTGAATATATCCAGTCCCATCACGGAGTTGCAAAAACTGAATTTTACCGCTGGAGCGTTTGTTATTAATCCAAGCGCCAATGGTAACTGTCTCACCCACGTGTTCGTTCACATTACGAATTACACAATTCGTATCCATGCCCATATCTCCCCTTGGTTCCATAAATTTGAAAATGCAGCGGACAGGTTCGCACCTGTCCTCTGCACTTCATTGTCATCCTGTATTTACTTTACAGTTAGATTACTTAGAATTCAATACGATTCGGTGTGTATCTCTTGCGATGACCAATTCTTCGTTCGTAGGTACGACGAGAACGTCCACTTTTGAATTTTCAGTTGTAATACGGCGTGGTTCACCGGAACGGATCGCATTTAATGCTTCATCCAGCTCAACACCAAGGTATGTCAATTGCTCACATACTTTCTGACGAAGAACAACGGAGTTTTCACCTACACCAGCTGTAAATACGATCACATCTACACCGTTCATTGCCGCAGCATAAGAACCGATGTATTTACGCAAACGATATTCATACATTTCAAATGCCAGCGTCGAATTCGGCTCGCCTTTTTCCATGCCTTCTGTAATTTCACGCATATCACTGCTGATCCCGGAAATCGCCAAAAGTCCACTGTGTTTGTTTAACATGGAGCTTACTTCGCTTACGCTAAGTTCTTCCTTGTTCATCACATAAGGCACAATCGCTGGATCGAGGTCACCACTGCGAGTTCCCATCATCAAACCTTCGAGTGGAGTCATGCCCATCGATGTATCCACAGATACGCCGCCTTTAACTGCCGTCACACTGCCGCCGTTACCTACGTGACAAGTGATGATTTTCAAGTCTTCCAACGGACGACCAAGATACTCGGCCGCCGCTTTGCTCACGTAATCATGGGAGGTACCATGCGCGCCGTACCGACGTACTTTGTATTTTTTGTAAAGTACACGTGGAATAGCATATAGATAAGCATGTTCAGGCATCGTTTGGTGGAACGCTGTATCAAACACCATTACCTGAGGCACACCTGGCATATTCAATTCAGCCGCACGGATACCCATCATTGCTGCCGGGTTATGAAGCGGAGCTAGGTCGAACAATCGACGAATTTCCGCTTTTGCAGCATCGTCAACAAGCGAAGATTCTTTAAACGCTTCACCGCCGTGTACTACACGGTGACCTACAGCCTGAATTTCACTAACAGAAGCAACCACGCCGTGTTCCTTGTGTGTCAACAAATCAATGACTTTACGAATCGCAGTCGTATGTTCCAGAATCTCACTAACTTCCGTAACTTCCTCACGGCCAGTCGGTTTATGTGTCAGAATGGAAGAATCCATCCCGATTCGCTCTACCAGACCTTTCGCAAGTACCGATTCATCTTCCATATTATACAATTGATATTTGAGCGAGGAACTCCCCGCATTAATTACGAGTATATTCACAGACGGTCACCATCCTTGTCGTACTTGAAGAATCCTTCTCCTGTTTTTACGCCCAGATGACCTGCACGCACCATTTTCTTCAGGACAATCGAAGGACGATATTTCAGTTCTCCGAATTCACGGAACATTCTTTCAAGAGCTGCTTCAACGGAATCAAGTCCGAAACGGTCAGCCATTTCAAGCGGTCCATGCTGGAAGTTATAACCGATACGCATTGCGTCATCGATATCTTCAGCTGAAGCTACCCCTTCTTGCAGAACGTGAAGTGCTTCGTTGATCAGCAAGCAGATCAGACGGGAGGTTACAAATCCAGGGGATTCGTAGATCATAACGCCTTTTTTGTCTACGACTTCTTCAACAAAGCGGCGAGTTTCTTCGAATGTAGTATCGGATGTTTTCAAACCACGAATAATCTCAACAAGATCAACCCGGGATACCGGGTGAATAAAGTGCATACCAATAACACGCTCTGGGTACTTGGTCGAGCTTGCAAGCTCGGTCAAACTCAGCGTGGACGTGTTACTTGCCAAAATAACATTGCTTGGACATACCTGATCCAATTGATTAAAGACTGCTTTTTTAGCTTCCAGATCTTCCGAGATCGTTTCAATAACCATATCGCAAGAGCCCAGTTCAGCCAAATGCGCTACTTTCGTAATGCGGGAGAGGATCAATTTCTTCTCCGCTTTGGTAATCGCCCATTTCTCGAGCTGTTTATCCAAATTTGTTTCAATCATGTCATATGCATGATCAAGCTTTTTAGTCGTATGCTCCACCAGAAGCACATCAAGTCCTTTGGCTGCGAGCATCTGGGAAATTCCCTGCCCCATCGTACCGCCGCCGACAACTCCTATTTTTTTGAAAAACATGGTTCTGCTCCATCCTTTCGGTTCTCTATTTCTCTATTGTACCCTGTTCGCCGAAAATTACAAATTTCGACCCAACAACTAATAATATCTTAGCACGACTGAAATGTAAAAAAAAATAACCAGCATAAAGAAATTATGCTGGTAAACGTGCACTGTCACGAAATTGACAACGAAATTGTTCTCCTGACAAAACTTCCTCACGCATCAGAATGTCGAGTGAATTGTCGAAAATTAACCGTTGCTCTTCAAGCCGGCGTTTCGTCTGCTCCATCAGTTCCTGAAGAATGACTTTATTTTCTCTCATCAGCTCTTCAGTCGTGACCATATCCATATTTACAATCCCGAGGGAAGTCAAACCAGAAGCCATCATCGTCTGTACGACATTCGTCGCCTGTTCAAAGTCATTGCGTGAACCTGTGGAACGACCACCATAGTACATCTCTTCCGCGGCTGCACCACCTAGGGCAATCATGATCTGTTCCTCCAGGAATCGTTTGGTATACAGAAACTGCTCCTGCTGCGGGTTATGACGCACATATCCAAGTGCCTGTCCACGCGGACTAAGGGCTACCTGGCTTACACTTCCAGGGCGCACAAGCTCTGCCATAATAGCATGTCCCAGTTCATGGATGGCCACTCTTTTCTTTTCTTCCACGCTCGACTCGCGATCCGTTTTCTCACCCATCATCACTTTGTCTATCGCAAGCGATAAATGACGCTGTTCGATGGTCAGTATTCCCTCACGCATCGCATAGATCGCTGCTTCATTCATGACACTTTCAAGCTGTGCACCTGAGAAACCGTAAGACTCTTCTGCCGTTTTTTCCAGATTCACGTCCTGTGTAAGCGGTTTGTTCACCGCGTGTAGTTCCAGAATGTGTTTTCTACCTTTTTTATCTGGTAAATCCACCTGAATATGACGGTCAAAACGCCCTGGTCGTGTCAGTGCACTATCGAGCATCTCTTTACGGTTGGTAGCTGCAATCAGCAATATTCTAGGTGTATCGGAAGTATAGATACCATCCATCTCCGTCAGCAACTGGTTTAAGGTCTGATCATACTCACGCTGCTGTCCGCCTTCACGTTTACCACCAATCACATCAATCTCATCGATAAAAATGATAGCATTCTCCTTGTTTTCCTTGGCAGCCCGTGTTCTGGCATCCTTAAACAAATCCCGGATTCTGCTGGCACCTACACCTACATACATTTCGACAAACTCACTGCCTGATGCAGCGACGAAAACCGAATCGGTGTAGTGAGCTGCTGCTTTCGCCATCAACGTTTTCCCTGTTCCCGGAGGGCCCGTCAGCAAAATGCCTTTCATTGGCCTTATCCCAAACTTCTGAATTTCTTCATGACGGATTAGAAAGTCAAGCGCTTCTCTTAATTCCTGCTTGGCACTGTCCTGACCTCCAATTTCTTCGAACGTCAGTTTTGAAGGTCCTTTTTTCTTCCGTTTACGTTCTTGTCCAGCACCTACCGTTATTCCACCGCGCATCTGCATCATGAATAACAACCCGCCAACCAGCAATGCAGCGATCAGAATCGGAACAATATTCACACCGATAAAAGCAAGAAAAATGATAACAACTGGGACAAATCCTATGGCAATTTCTTTTGTCCATTTAGGCATTAGGCCACACTCCTATCTGACCGGGTACACGCGGCAGTATAATGAACTTGCTGGCTTCTCCGTCTCGCAGACTCACATAAACATTGTTGTCATCCATCGCCGTATTGACTTGAATTCCTCCTGTGGCCATCTTGGACAACGTCGGAGTAATCTCGGCGTATTGTTTGTTCTCCATCGCCTGAGCTACGGTAAACATGGCATCTCCCCACCAGTTTTCAAGAGCCTCATTGGAGTGGTCTACGACATCCAGTTTCAGGGCACGGGAGCCGATCAGGTTCTGTCCTTCTCTATGAATATATTGCACCAGTCTACCTAAATCTACATTCGGCTTTAAATCAAGTTTCATTTGTACATCGTTACGGTTAATAGTTAACTGAACACTATTAACACCATCGTACTGAGTAACCATCTTTTCTATTGGGCTCTGTACGGCTACTTGACGATATATGAACCAACCTCCAAACAATAGGACGGCAGAAACAACGGCAGTTAGAACAATAGGCAATACTTTCAGCTTCAAATGAATTACCCTCCCAAAATGAGCCCGTCCTTAATCTACAGGCTTATATATTTAGCTGTACAAGATGGTCTGCAACGTTTATTGCAGATTTGTTTGCGTTTTTCGTTAACTTCAGTACATATCTGAGTATATCACATCGTATATACAATTTCGAAGGCGAAAATATGAATAAAATAATAATTTTAACTATTTTAATTTCATTCGATGGTTGGAATGCGAAAAAACCGGTTCAGTCGGTATCCCGTCTGCCGGTTTTTTTGCTTATTATTATGTTGAAACGAATTTGAATTGACCGTTCTATTGATCATACCAGAGTGATGACGAGGTTAGCTGTTCGGTAACGTATATACCAAATCTACCTGCTCTCCATTGCTAAATCGGTAGAAACGATAATAGTTATGCGTGTCATCGTTATAATACACTTGCCACACGTATATATTGTTCACAACACCAGGCATGATGCGTTTGATCTCACCGTCTGGCACGTCAGAGCTGAAACGATTGCGAATCTGCGTTTCGGACATGCCATTCTGCAATAACTCACTATGCACACCTGCAGCGCCTTGGACAGGCTGATTGTTATTATCAAACTTGACCCAGACCATGATGTCCTGATTATCTTTGTTTTTGGCTGTCATCGTCCAGTAGATGTTGTCAGCGCCACTCTTTTCGCCCCACACGTACTTTCGAAGTTCATCAGGTGACGTAATTCCCAACTCATTCTGTGCTGCCTCAATCGCCAATGCTTCTTCCTTACGCTGATCTTGCGTGACGTAGACGTAGTACCGCTGAAGTCCAAACAAGACCAGAACGAGTATGAGCAGCGATATCCATATCCACTTCTTTTTTTTCTTCAAGAGTTGAACTTCCTTTCCCTAAAAATGCGCATTGAAGTCGCCTCTTAACGCGCAAGCAATTGATCAAAGGCTAACTGGGATTCCCGCAAAATGCGCTCTTCATCCAATGTCAGACATTCACCATGCTTAACGACTTGTTTTCCATCTACCCACACATGTTCCACATCTTTCGCCGAAGCCGAGTAGATGGCATGGGATATCAAATCCGTGTGCGGATAGAAGTGAGCTTGTTCAATATTCAGCGCAATAAAATCAGCCTTCTTCCCAACTTGCAGTGCACCGGTATCGTTCAGAAAGATGGACTTCGCGCCGTAAGCTGTTCCAAGCAGCAGCGCTTCACCAGCAGGTACAGCGGTTGGGTCACCGGATACGCCTTTGTGGATCAAAGCTGCAAGTCTCATTTCCTCAAACATATCCAGATTGTTATTGCTTGCCGGTCCGTCTGTTCCCAGCGATACAGTTACACCTGCTTTTAACAAGGCAGGAACACGGGCAACACCCGATGCGAGCTTCAAATTACTGCCTGGATTATGAGATACAGCCACATCATGACGCGCCAAAATCTCAATCTCTTCATCGTTCAGATGCACCGCATGTGCTACAAGTGAAGGACGTGAGAAGAAGCCGTGCTTCTCCAAATGGGCCACTGGACGTAAGCCGTAATCTGTTACATTCTGCTCCACTTCACGCAATGTCTCTGACATGTGGGTGTGAAGAGGCAGGTTTAAATCATGCGCAACCTGAACAAGTTTCTCTATGTAATCTGGAGGGCATGTGTAAGGTGCGTGCGGAGAGATTACGGTTGTGATGCGTCCATCCGCCTGTCCATTCCATTCACGCGCAAATGCAGCGGACTCTTCGAGCTTTCGCATCTGCTCTTCTTCAGAGCACAGTCCAATGACACCACGAGCCAGCGCAGCTCTAGCCCCTGACTGTTCAACCACTTTTGCCACCTGATCCATGTGGTCATACATGTCCAGAAAAGCTGTTGTTCCGCCTTTTAACATCTCAAGCACCGAAAGGGATGCTCCCCAATACACGTCCTCAGAAGTCATTTTGGCTTCCATTGGCCACATTTTTTCTTGTAGCCACACTTGCAGTGCCAGATCATCACCATGACCCCGAAGCAGAGACATCGCTGCATGACCATGCGTATTGATCAGACCCGGCAGGAAGAGCATACCTTTTCCATCCACTTTAGGCAGGTTCTCGTCACCATCCGGCAGCGTCTCACCAATATGAACAATCTTATCATTCTCAACGACCATATATCCTTGAACCACAGTCCAATCTGCACCTTCGTTTACAGCAAATTTACCATGGTGGATTACCCATTTATTCGTTGTTGTCATCAAGCTCATCTTCCTTCCCATTCTCCAAATAATAAGCCAAACTGAGCAAATCCGTTGTAAAGTCTGCATGATGAATGCGAACATGTGAAGGCGTCTTTAGAATCGTTGGCGCAAAATTCAGAATCGCCTCAATGCCCGATTCAATCAGTTGATCGGCAACGTTCTGAGCTTCGGTGTCCGGCACCGTGATGATACCGATACGAATGTTGTCTTTCTGAACCGCTTCGGTAAGTTCTTCCATCGGTTGTACGGTCAGGCTATTAATTTTACTGCCGATCTTCGGCCCAAAGGCATCAAAAATAGCGACAATTTTCATATTGTCCTTCAAATAAGCATTATAATTCGATAAAGCATGTCCGAGATTACCGGCTCCCACCAGAGCTACATTAATTTGCTGATCGATTTTCAAAATGTGCCGAATCTTTTCAATCAGGTAAGACACATCATACCCGATTCCTTTACGACCAAAATCACCGAAATACGCTAAATCTTTACGAATTTGAGCTGGATTCAGATCCAGTCGCTGTCCCAGTTCCTGCGAGGAAACCGTTGTCACCTCACGTTGAACCAACTCGTTTAAATAACGCAAATATACAGGCAGACGCCGTACTACCGCTTCTGATATTTTATCCGATTTCATCCTTGCTCCCCCTTACCATCGCCACGATTAAATAAATATTGAAAAGATGAGCATTCTGTATACATGCAAGATCCTTGCATCATGTCCTCATACAGAATGCCCGAATTAATAGGAATATAAGTTCATATAAGCGCTGCCCTGTTCTAACTTTGTGAAGTCTTTTCCAAAGTTTAACGCCATGTTGAAGTACAATGCAATGTTATAGCCGTACATCGTAATTATTTTTGATTTTCCGCAGGTCGATCCAACCATTCAGCAATACGGGGAACCATCTGTTCTGTGAGCATATGCTCCATCTTTGGTCCCGGTAACGAATACAGGAAGTACTTGCCGTAATAAGCTTCAATCACTCGTGTATCATACACAATGACGATCCCGCGATCTTTGCCCGTCCGAACGAGTCGGCCGAACCCCTGCTTAAAGCGAATGACTGCCTGCGGCACAGACAGCTTCATAAATGGATTTTTCTTTTGCTCTTGCAACAGTTCACTCTTCGCTTCCAGAAGCGGATGGTTAGGGGGCTGGAAAGGCAGTCTTACAATCGCAAGACAGGTCAGCGCTTCACCTGGAATATCTACGCCTTCCCAGAAACTGCTCGTACCCAGCAGGACTGCTGCTTTGGCATCCTGGAAGCGTCGGGTCAGCTTCGAACGATTCCCGCTGTCAACACCCTGCCCCAGCAGCGAGATGTCATTCCCGGACAAAGCCTCTTTCAGCGGCTCGTAGACTTGTCGAAGCATTTTGTAAGAGGTAAACAGTACCATCATACGTCCTTGGGTTGCTATCGCCGTCTCGGCAAGAGAATGCACCAGCATCTGTACAAAGTGTGCGTCACCTACACTCCCCTTCAAACTCGGGAAATCCCGCGGGATAACTAACAAAGCTTGTTCCCGATAATTAAATGGAGAAGGCAGCATAGAAGTTAGAAGCCGGTTATTGTCGGCAGCTTCCTGCAGGCCCAGCTGCTCAATCATGAACTGGAATGACTTATCCACCGATAACGTAGCCGATGTAAGTACAACGCTTTTCTTTTTATCGAAAAACATCTCTTTCAATTGCGCACTCACATCCACCGGAACAGCGTATAACTGGAGTGACTTACTACGGAACTGTCCGCTGGCCTCCATCCAGTACACGGTCTTGGCATCATCCATACGCATGAAAAATCTTAAATTTTCCTTCATCGTTGTCAGATCTTTCAAAAGCCCGGTGATATCTGTAATCAGACTGTCGGACTGGTAATCATCCTGATCTTCTTTTACTTCGAGCAGTAGTTTGTCACCCTTGCGCACCAAATCACCTAATGTCACATAGATCTGGTTCTCCAAATCCTGCAACTCTTGCCACTTGGCAGGCTTCTGGGACGCTTTAAGCCGTAATGAGAACTGTCCAGTCTCCCCTGGAGAAGCATCACTCCGTTCAGGCAGAAGACCAAACAAAGCATCGCTTAGACGATCCCACATTTCCTTCACTTCAACGGCGAGGGGAAACATCTGATCCACCATCGAACCCCACTGTACACCGTTTTCGTGCCCTGACAATTGAGAGCGAAGCATCGGAAGCTGACCATTACGACTATCTTTAAACAAACGGGTCAGTGTGTGTACAAGCGTAAAATACTTCATGTGAAGCCCCAAATGTTTACCCGCTACATCTTCAAGATGATGCGCCTCATCAATGACCAGGCTTTCGTAAGCTGGCAACAGCTGATGAGCAGCTTTCACGTCTGTAAATAGCTTCGAGTGATTGGTGATCACGATGTCAGAAAGTCCTGCCTCATGTTTCGCACGATGATAGAAGCACTTGCGGAACCACGGACAGGATCTACCGAGACAAGACTCGGACTCGCTCTGCACCGTTTCCCAGAAATCTCCTCCGCGTGCACTGAGGTTCAATTCTTCATCGTCACCCGTTTCGGTTTGGGTAAGCCACACAATCATTTGTGCTGCCGTGAAGTAGTCCTCTTTCGGCGTAGCAAACTCACGTTTGTTGATTTTGTGTTCGAATTTGCGTAGACAGAGATAGTGGCCTCTCCCCTTGAACACGGAAGCTTTGAATGGAAAAGGCACCACCTGCGTCAGCATCGGAATATCCCGTTCACGCAGTTGTTCTTGCAAGTTAATGGTGTGAGTGCTTACCATCACCTTCTGCTCTTGTTTTACACTTTCATAAATAGCAGGCAACAAGTATCCCAGGGATTTCCCTGTTCCCGTTCCGGCTTCCAGCAGAAGATGTTTCTCTTCGTCCAGCGCCTGCCGTACACTGCCAAACATCTGTGTCTGTGCTTCACGCTCTTCATAATGATCCAGTGTCTCTTTCAGGTTCGCTCTCACCTGATCCAAGAACTGATCAAAGGTCACGCCCTCCAGAGGGTTCGCTTCTCTTTCATCACGAGGCGCTCCAATTTCCGTCCAGTCACTGACGGTAAGTGCCAGCTGACGGTAATACGTATGACCATCCAGGTCTTGAATCGGTTCTGCTTCCTTCTCCGCACGTAGTCCGTCGAAAAACCAGCCCAGATCACTGTCCTCTGGTGCAAACAGATCGCTAAGACGCTGAATTGTAATTAATGGCAGCTCCCTAAGTTCATCGAGACATTTAAGCAGAACATGAGCTGTTGCGAGTGCATCACTGTCGGCCTGATGGGGCCGGTCATGTTCAAATCCAAATTCGGCTGATACATAACCAAGCTGGTATGAACCCAGCGACGGAAATGTAATTTTCAAAAAATCAATCGTATCCAGAATTCGACCTGTAAACGGTAAATATCCACATCGATCAAGCGCATTCTGTAAAAAATAAAAATCAAATGCAACATTATGGCCCACCAAAACCACATCGTCAAGAAGCGGTACCATCTCCATCATCATCTCTTCAAGAGATGGAGCTTCCGCGACATCTTCTTCTGTAATACCGGTTAACCCTGTAATAAATGGTGGAATGGGAACACCCGGATTTACATAAGAACTATATATTTGAGTTATGCTGAAGTCATGGTCTATAATGGCAAGTCCGGCCTGTATGATCTCACCGTCGGACTGCGTGCCGGTTGTTTCGAAATCCAAAACGGCAAATTTCATTGCAATATACGATCCCTTCCATTCCAGTCTATGTTACAGCATAGCAAAAAAAAGGACATTTGAAAATTAACTGACAAAAAAGCGGTGTTTCCACCGCTATGCCAAAGGAGGAAACACCGTTCTTTTGTTGCCAAATGTTCTTTTCAATTCAGGGCAGTCAGGGCGTGTCTTGAAGCCGACTGAAATGCATCTTTTACCGCCTTTTCGCCCCCTGCTGCGTCACTTTCCCCTTGGCGTGCCGCGGCACGCCTGCGGTAAACTTCCTGCCTTGGAACGAAAATTCGGCAAAATTGGCTTCCTTCAGCGTTTTCAAACACACCCTAGCTGGTTTGCATATTGCAGTTTACCTCTGTTCAGTCTGCAAACTTCCATGTTATACAGAGGTTCGGTCAACGTCGGGTCATACTGAAGGGCCTGGGCAAACAGGGAGCATGCTGCTTCTGGATTGGAAAGCTTCGCCTGAATACAGCCCAGCGCGTTACATACAAGGCCTTTGAGTCTTGCCGATCCCTTAAGTAGCATAATTTGTTGTAAATGGGTTTCAGACTCATAAATCTGCTCCAGGCTTAAGTGTGCGAGTGCCAGATAAAAACGGGTTAAGGCACTATCCGGGTAATCGTTCACCACCCGTAAGAATTGATCAATAGCCTGCGGGTACATCTGCAACTTGAAATATCCTTGGCCCCGGCTGAAGCATTCCAGATGAAGTTCAGGCAAAGCTGTCACTGCTTCCTGCTCCGGCTCAAGAGAAGCTGGTTTGTCCAGCTCTCTTTCCCGAATCTGACTCATCTTTTCTTCAAACATCAGCCATTCATCCAGCATCCCGTCACTCATTCGTTTGAGCAAATTCCATTTCTGTAATAACTCCTGTTTGTCCAGACCTTCAGCGGAAGGATAGCTCTTGATAATTTCATCTAACATGTCGTTCATTTCGGCGAAAACATGCTGGAACATCGATGCATCCCCACCCTTGGAAAATGAATTAGTGCAGTGACCTGTACTCATTTTTTGCTGGATGGGCTGATTTCATTCTCCTTCCCAGCCGATTACAAGATCGTGGCGTGAACCTCTTTCTTCATCGTCTGAACCGGTTTGTTCTGACCGTCCACAAACACCACGGTAGGTTTATGCGTGTTCGCTTCTTCCTGAGACATCATGGCATAAGAAATGATAATGACTGTATCTCCAGGCTGTACAAGACGAGCGGCGGCACCATTCAGACAAATGACGCCACTGCCCCTAGGCCCAGGAATAACGTAGGTTTCAAGCCTTGCTCCGTTGTTATTGTTCACAATTTGCACTTTTTCGTTTTCCATTAAATCCGAAGTTTCCATAAGATCTTCATCAATGGTAATGCTGCCCACATAATTCAAGTTGGCTTCCGTTACCGTAGCACGGTGAATCTTGGATTTCATTAGAGTTCTAAACATGGGACAGCACCTCCATTTTTTGAATACGTATATTATCAATCAATCTTGTTTTCCCAAATTTCACAGCCAGTGCAATCAGCAGATCATCATACGCCTTCAATTCCTCTTGGTCTGCAAGAGGCTCCAGACTTGGAAAAGCCTGAATCTCGGCATAATCAATGACAGCATGCGCAGATTTGCCAATATATTCACGAAGCAGACGGCGAATGTCCTCCGCTGTAACAGTTGTCCCGACTTGAACCGATTCCTGTGCGGCACGGAGTGCCTGAGACAAGACCAAAGCTTCCTGACGCAGCTCTGTGCTCAAATAGACATTACGGGAGCTGAGCGCCAAACCGTCCTGCTCACGAACGATCGGACAAGGGATAATGTCCACTGGCATATTCAGATCATGTACCATTTGCTCAATAACGGCCACCTGCTGGGCATCCTTCATACCAAAAAAAGCTTTTTGCGGTTGCACGATGTTAAACAGCTTCGAAACTACGGTAGTTACCCCGTTAAAATGCCCTGGCCGAGATGCCCCGCATAAGCGCTCTGTAATCCCGGATACAGCAATCGTCGTTTGTGTCGGCTGTGGATACATCTCATCCACCGAGGGAATAAATACGATATCTACCCCTTGAGCACGAGCCGTTTCCACGTCACGTTGTTCATCCCGCGGATAACTTTCAAAATCTTCATTCGGGCCAAACTGGATCGGGTTAACAAAGATGCTTAGAACAACGATGTGGCTCTGTTCTCTCGCTGCTTTCATCAGGCTGGCATGGCCTTGATGAAGGTATCCCATGGTGGGAACCAGTCCAACGATCGTTTCTTCGGAATGGATCGCTTGTTTTTTTCGCATCAGGCTTATTTCCTGTCTTAACTCTGTGATCGTGCGTATGACTTTCATCAGCGAATTTCCACCTTTTCTTTGCGTTGTCCATACAATCCATCCAGCACACCATCTGCTGCACTGAAGACATGCTCTTCAGCCGGGAAGGAGCGATCCTTCACTTCTTTTACATACGTTTCAATACTGCTGCGAATTACACTTCCTACATCACCATAGGTTTTGACAAATCGTTTAGGTGTGTATGGTGAAGCATATTGAACCACATCATGGAAAACGAGCACTTGACCGTCACACCCCCGTCCTGCTCCAATGCCAATGGTCGGGATCGACAGTTCTTTCGAGATTGCTTCGGCCACTTCTTCCGTCACGAGTTCGAGCACGATGCCAAAGGCCCCTGCGGCTTCAAGCGCTTTGGCTTCATCCATCAGACGTTTGGCATCTGCTGCATCCTTGCCTTGAATCCGGTAACCACCGATCTGATTCACCGATTGTGGTGTCAATCCAATATGCCCGAGTACAGGCACACCTGCTTGCACAACAGCCTTGACTGTCTCCGCGATTTCAACGCCGCCTTCCATTTTGACCGCTTGGGCATGACCTTCCTGCATCAATCGGCGAACACCTTTCAATGTTTCATCGATGCTGCCGTGATACGTCATAAAAGGCATATCTGCAACGATAAACGTGTGTTCCGCACCACGCACAACCGAACGAGTGTGATAGACCATATCATCAATCGTAACTGGCAAAGTTGAGTTATAACCAAGGACAACATTCCCCAAAGAGTCGCCCACCAAAATCATGTCAATGCCGGCTTCTTCTGCGAGCAGAGCAGTCGGATAGTCATAAGCTGTAATCATACTAAGCGGAATGCCATCCTGCTTGTATTTTTTCATTTTCACGATGTTTAATGCTTGTTTGTTTGCCATTTGTCTTGTGCCCCTCTCACCTTTTCAATTAAACGCAACAAAAAAACCTTTTAGTTTTCCACTAAAAAGTCCCGAAAAGTCAAAAAAGAGTCACTTGCGATCGTCCCTTCTGTCTCGGTCCTCTTCGGCTCAGAGCAGAATCCAACAACACATTGTCCTTATTCCATTATTTCCTTGCTAATGCTGTCCTACTTGCCTGCGTATAACGCATCAAGCAGAACAAAGGTTACTGCTCATCGGAGTGCAGCTCGGTCATTACAGCCCGATACCGCCTCACGAAAACAGTATACCAAAGTTCTACTCAAAGTTCACGTATTATGTTCGAGATGATCCAAGAAAATTCGACAAAACATCAGCTTTTCCAAGTCACTTCGCCAGATATGATCAGTTCTCGTGCCCCATCCTGCGTCTCAACCACCAGTGCTCCCGAATAGTCCAGCCCTACAGCAGTTCCTTCAATTACACCTTGAGGATTCGTAACAGTAACCTGTCGATTTAACGAAACGGACAATGCTTCCCAGAGTGTAGAAATAACTCCAAATCCCTCTTTTTGATATAAAAAATAAAGATGTTCCATTTCCGTCAAAATAGCGGCTGCCAGCCCCGTCCGATCAATAGCTTGCCCTGTTTCAATCTGAATCGAGGTGGCAATCTGTTGCAAATCTTTCGGGTAGTCCTGAAGATCAAAGTTTACATCCACACCAATACCGGCAATGCAATAGCGAACCTCATGGTCCTCCACCGCAGATTCAAGTAAAATGCCACATATCTTACGGTCATTAATCAACAAGTCATTCGGCCATTTAATGCCAGCCTCTGCACCAGTAAATGCTCGAATCGCTCGACATACAGCTACACCCGTCATAAGGGTAAGCTGGGGCGTATGGTTCAACGGTAATTCGGGGCGTAGCAGCACGCTCATCCAAATCCCTTTTCCCGGAGGAGAGAACCACTTGCGGCCGAAACGCCCCCTTCCCCCCGTCTGTTCTTCTGCGAAGACCACCGCACCCTCACTCTCGCCCTCTTCTGCCAGCTTAAGAACATCCGCCTGTGTAGAAGACGTTGAGGACAGCATGATCGCTTTACGGCCAAATGTCGTAGTCTTCAGTGCGAGTTGGAGAGCTGTCTCATCAATACTTTCCGGCCTGGTGACCAGGCGGTATCCTTTACGGGAAACGGCTTCAAACTCATACCCCATATCCCGTAATTTATTTACATGTTTCCATACCGCGGTTCGGCTGATGGACAGTTGCCGGCTAATCTCCTCGCCCGACACAAACTTTCCGTCAGCATGAAGTAACATATGTAATAAGTCCTCATGCTTGGTCATTCGCAGCCACCCGTTTCACTTCAGCACATAGTGTTTCATACTGATTCATTATATTTCCAATCGCCGTTTCCCTGAGCAGATGTTTCATGAGTTGCCCGAGCCAAGGTCCACCTTTGCGCTCCACTAATTGCAACACCTGTTCACCGGTGATTTCGAGTTCTTTTATTGCGTGGACTGGCATGGATCGACTCCAGTCTGCCGCGAGAGTTTGAACTTTAAGGAGTCGATCATGCGTCTGTTCAGTACCTTTACGCCACTGTGTCGGCAATTGCTCTTGCAACAACAGCCAGTCGTTAGCAGCCTGAGCACCACAATGGAGTACGGACAAAATCCAGTTTTCACGTAGCCCCTTATCATCTTCACACTGCTCCACAAAATCGGACACCAGTTGCTCCATCTGAAGTACACCCGTAATTCGAACACGTTGTTCATTGGAAAATGTCCACAGCCGCAATAACTTGTCTGCTTCTTCCCGGTTATATCCACCAGCCAGCAACACACATGACCATCGAAGCAGCACATGTTCTCCTGCCAAATGGTGCAAGCCAGTTAACAAATCTTTATTAAACCTGGAAGAATCCACTGGTGCTTTGACATACTCTAGCGCCCGGCTGCGAAATAATAATTCCAATCCCTTGAGCGGATGAGGACCTGCCATCATTTTTACCATCTCGGTACGAACCCGTTCCATAGCAATATGCCGAAGCAGTTCCCGTTGATCAACGAGTCCCTTCCAGGTATTATACGCAATCCTGAAATTAAAGACGGAAGCGAACCGAACACAACGCAACATACGCAAAGCATCCTCACCAAAACGCTCAACCGCCCGGCCTACACAACGAACAAGCTCTTGCTTAATATCAACTTGTCCGCCAAAAGGGTCAACTATAGCTCCCTTTACATCCATTGCAAGAGCATTCATGGTGAAATCCCGCCGCTCTAAATCTTCCTTGATATCCTGAACAAACTGCACTGCTGCAGGTCTGCGATTATCCTGATATTCCGACTCCGTCCGAAAGGTCGTCACTTCAAAGTAATAGCCGCCAGAGCGAACCGTCACAGTCCCGTGCTGTAATCCCGTAGGAATACAATCATCAAAGAGAGCCATAACTTGCTCGGGAGAAGCAGAGGTCGTAATGTCCATGTCGTCCACGGCACGCCCCAGCATTTCATCCCGAACACACCCGCCAACCCAATAGGCCTCAAAACCCTGTTCATTTAATCGAGTGAGGACATTCTCACTTTGTTTTGCCATTTCATCATCTGCTTGTGTCCATTGAACCACCACATATCACCTCTTCTCTTGCCTGCTGTGGTTCCCCATGCTTAACCGCAAATGGGATTGAGACTGGGGATTTCTCTTCCAAGCACACGGTAATATATCTTTTCATATTCCTGCCGAATGGAATCATTGCAGAAATCATGATGTGCACGATGAAGGCAAGCCTCCCGGATATCCGCAGCCAAACGCTCATTCGTCAGAAGACGAATCGCATTCTCAGCCATAGATTTGGTATCCCCAATCGGAGAGAGGAATCCTGTTTTCCCATGCAAAACAAGTTCTGGAATACCGCCAGCCTCCGAACCAATCGTAGGCACGCCACATGCCATCGCTTCAAGTGCTACCAGACCAAAGCTCTCTTTCTCGGACGGAAGCATTAAAATGTCGGCCATCGATATCACCTGAGCGACATCATCCTGTCTACCCAGGAAATGAACCTTTTCACTCAAGCCGAGTTCTTTAATTTTACACTGAATTTTGGGCAAGTCCGGGCCTTCACCCACAAACAACAATTTCGCAGGAACCTGCTCCTGAACTTGACGGAATACTTCCACTACGTCTTGTGTTCGCTTGACTGGACGGAAGTTCGAGATATGCATCAATATTTTTTCATGAGGGGCAGCAAAATCACGGCGCAGACTCGCTGCATCTCTTGGATAATAGACACGTTTATCTATAAAATTATAGGTCAGATCAATTGGGCGCTGAATATCCAGCAGTTCAACCGTTTCGCGAATCAAATCCTGAGAAACAGCTGTTACCGCATCACTCTCATTGATCGCAAGACGGATCAGATCTTTCAACGATTCATCCTGAGCCAGTACCGTGATATCCGTTCCGTGCAAGGTTGTAACCACTTTGAGGTTGTCTCCAACCATCTGTTTGGCTAGAAATGCGCATACAGCATGCGGTACTGCATAATGAACATGCAGCAAGTCTAGCTGTTGAGCCTTTGCCACCTGAGCCATTTTGGTCGCTAAAGACAGGTCATACGGAGGATACCGAAACACGTAATAATCGTTAACCTCTACTTCATGATAAAAGATATTCTTCTGAAATTTTCCTAATCTGAACGGAATGCTGTTCGCAATAAAATGAACCTGATGTCCCTGTTCGGCCAGCAATTTGCCGAGTTCCGTTGCGACAACCCCGGATCCTCCGAGGGACGGATAACAGGTGATTCCGATTTTTAGCTTTTGATCCATCCGGTTGGACGCTCCTTTGATCTCCCGCATATTGCAGGTTGATATCATGCAACGGAAATTCACTGATGCCATGATTTGTTTAAGTGTATATTCAATGTTCTATCCATATAAACAGAGGTAGAGGCAATTAGACGCCAAACTGTTTCACTATATAAGGTGTTATCGTTGCAAATCCTTCTGCAAACGGGATCAAGCTACGTTGTCCAAGCAAGGAATCACGTGCCCTCACCCGTTCGATATAACCTTGATTCAGCGGTGTAGATACGATGCCTGCACCCTGCTCGAACTGAGATCGATAACAGCGGAGTGAGGCTTCCTTTTGTTCATAGTGTTCCGTAATATCTACAATCAAATCCGTAGGGCCGATATCGTTGATAAAATAAAAGTAAGTTTCCTTCACTTGTACAGCCGGCATGTCCGGCATATAATTTCGAAGCTTCGCATTAAACACTGCTTCTTGCACCAGTTTACTGCACATAATATGATCGGGATGCCGATCCTCCCAATAAGGTGCAAAAACAATTCGGGGTGCATGTCTGCGAATCTCAGCGGTAATCGCTTGTACATGTTCCGGCGTAATATACAGCCCGCGGTCAGGTAATCCGAGATTTGTTCGACACGAAAGACCGAGGACGCGTGAGGCTTGCTCCGCTTCCTCGGTTCTGCGCTCCACGGTGCCATTGGAGGACATCTCCGCACGAGTCAGGTCACATACACCTACCTTTAACCCGGCAGCCGTATGTTTCGCAATCGTTCCAGCCATGCCAATCTCGGCATCGTCCGCATGTGCACCGAAGATAAGAATATCGAGACTCATTGAGAGTCACCCGTATTCAATCCAGCGTCCGGCTTATACTTATGTACGAGTTCCCTCCAAGCAAAATCGCCACGGTCAAGAGCTTTAACAAGGATCTCGGCTGTTGCAATATTGGTTGCCAGTGGGATACCCTGAACATCGCATAGGCGAAGCAGTGCATTAATGTCCGGCTCGTGGGGTTGCGCCATTAACGGATCGCGAAGGAAAATGATCAGATCCATCTCGTTTTGTGCAACCAACGCTCCAATCTGTTGGTCTCCCCCAAGCGGCCCTGATTCAAAACGATGAATCTGCAGGGATGTCCCTTCCATAATACGAAGACCTGTCGTACCCGTTGAATATAATTGATGGTCTGTAAACACAGGCTCATAAGCGGTAACGAAGTTTACCATTTCTTCTTTTTTACGATCATGGGCAATAAATGCGATTTTTAACATGACAATCTTCAATCTCCTTTAGTCGATAAAGTGGTCAAAGCCGTAAACGAGTCCTGTATATTCCATCACCTTTTGTACGCCGATCTTGACTCCTGGCATATAACCAGCACGCTCATATGAATCATGACGAATTTTCAGCGACTGTCCGTAATCGCCAAATACAACTTCCTGCTGTGCAAATACACCTGGCAAACGTACGCTGTGGATGCGGAATCCGTTATAATATCCCCCACGCGCGCCCTCAATTGTTTCTTCTTCGTTTGGATTGCCTTGACGAATTTCTTCACGATTCGCTGCAATCAATTCTGCTGTTTTGATCGCCGTTCCGGAAGGTGCATCCAACTTCTGATCACCGTGATATTCAATGATCTCTACGTTAGGCATATGTTTGGCTGCCTGTGCTGCAAAACGCATCATAAGGATGGCTCCAATCGAGAAATTAGGAGCGATCAGCCCACCAATACCTTTCTCCTGGCACTGCTTGTCCAACTGTTCAATCTGCTCCGGCGTGAAGCCGGTAACACCCATGACGGGTCTTACGCCATGGCGGATAGCAATCTCTGTATGAGCAAAAGCAAATTGAGGCACTGTAAAGTCAACCATGACCTGTGGTTTGGTTTCAGCAAAAGCCATCTCGATATCATCTGTTACCAATACGCCACACTCAGGCAGTCCTACCAGCGTTCCTGCATCCGTGCCTGCTCCGGAGCGGTTGACAGCGGCTGCAAGCTCCAAATCCGGGTCTTGCAGTACCAGTTTCACAACTTCACGGCCCATTCGCCCAGCCGCTCCGATCACGGCAACTCTAATCACTTCACTCATCTTGGCTGCATCTCCTTCACTATGTTAGTTCATCTAATCGTTTTAACCCATGCATCTCATCCAGTCTGTATTGTTGCAACACTTGACTGTGATGTCACTTACTGCATCGATTTCAACCGTTGCTTCGTTTGTTGTAACATCTGATACAACTGCCCGTTCTGCGGATCAAGCAGAATTGCGTCCTGTAGCACTTGAAGGGCACTTTCGTATTCGTTCAGATCGCTGTGAGCCAGAGCCAGCATCACATGTGCCTCCACAGACAGTGGATCCAGCCTAATGGCTTCTTTAAGAAGCTGAGAAGCCTCGACATAAGGCTTGCATGATTCTGTTCCAACCTGCTCAAGCAACAATTTGGCTCTAACTGTAAGTTGTTTCGCTTCAAGTGTCTGCAGATGAAGCACATATTCCTCGACACCTTCGGATAGTTCAACTGCCTTGCGGGCATATTCAAGTGCAGGAAGCAAATGTTTGCTTCGGGCGTGCGTGATGGAACAGCGATAATATAACTCGGCATGTTCCGGGTGAGCATGAATAGCCGCTTCGAACCAGCGAATGGCTTGCTCAAAATCATTTTGCAATATACAGCGGTAAGCCTGCTGCATATAATCTTCCGGTTTCATCATCAAGCTGACCCTCCCCGTGCGGGTGATGGTACAGCATATGTAATCTACGCCTAATCGGTGTTTTTTGGAGTCCACCGATTTGCGTCGCGGGTATTAAATTTATGCATAACTTTGTCATGCGCTTCAGCCAAATCAATACCGAGCGAGTTTGCAAAGCAGATGGTGATAAACAAAATATCACCAAGCTCAAGTTCAATTGAATTGGCAGCTTCGGAAGCTTTCTTCGGTTTCTCTCCGAACTCGTGATTCACTTCACGGGCAAGCTCTCCAACCTCTTCAGACATCCGGGCCAGCATGGCCAGAGGACTGAAATATCCCTCTTTGAATTGAGAAATATAGAGGTCAACCTCACGCTGCATTTCCGCCATACTTTTCTCCATGAGAGCAGGTTCTCCTTCTATTCTGATGTCGTGTTTGTTCCTAATAATATCAGTTATTGATGTTTACTTCCACCATCATACGGCACAAATCATGATTAATGTCCGGCATAAATCATTTTTAAAGACTATAGAAACAGGTATACTAAGATGGGAATGATCACTTCCTCATTCTAATTCAAGTACAGAGAGGGATCTTATGAGCACTACCAAAACGTGGTTTCAACTAAAACTTGTACTCCCAATACTGTTGGGTACAGCTTTATACGCCTTTGGGCTTCTTTATTTTATTATCCCCAATCAGTTGATGGAGGGCGGGCTTACCGGGGTTACCGTGTTGATTAACTATGCCTTCGGGGTGTCTCCTTCCCTGACCACTCTTATTTTAAATGTTCCGCTATTTCTGATTGGGCTTAAAGTGCTCGGTAGTAGACAGATGATGTATACCGGAATCGGGATCGGGGCATTGACCTTATTTCTGTGGCTGTTTGAGAAAATGATTCATCAAGGCTGGATTGAACCGTTACATACTGAGAATGACCTTCTCCTGGCCGCATTATATGCAGGGGTTACCTTGGGAGCCGGCCTTGGCATCGTGTTCCGCTGGGGGGGTACGACAGGTGGTTCCGACATTATCGCGCGTATCCTGAATCGAAAATACGGATGGAGTATGGGACGAGTGCTGTTAGGTATCGACTTTGTGATCATTGGCCTTTCCCTCATTTACATTCCCAAG
This sequence comes from Paenibacillus amylolyticus, assembly GCF_003719335.1. Classification (GTDB taxonomy): domain Bacteria; phylum Bacillota; class Bacilli; order Paenibacillales; family Paenibacillaceae; genus Paenibacillus; species Paenibacillus amylolyticus_D. The sequence goes on along the minus strand of NZ_RIAS01000013.1, from coordinate 54,787 downwards.
GAAAAAATTCTGTATACACTCGTCGCTGTGTTTATTGCATCTAAAGTGATTGATTTCATTCAGGAAGGTGCATATTCAGCCCGTGCATTTATGATCATCAGCGATCATGCTCCCGAGATTGCCGATCAGATCACCAAAGATATGGATCGCGGCGTTACGCTCATTCCAGCCATCGGCGCTTACTCGAAACAAGCAAAACATATGGCCTACTGTGTTATTTCCAGGCAAGAGTTTCGCAGATTACAGACGATTGTACGTTCCATTGATCCCAGGGCATTTGTCATTATCAGTGATGTACATGATGTGCATGGGGAAGGTTTCAAAGAAAGCTGAGACTTTGCTCTAACGATAGGAAAGATGCAACAAAGAAACCTCTTCCCACAAGTAAAAGTCAGTCTAAAGCCTGTCTTTGTGGCAAGAGGTTTTCGTTGTTCTTTTATGATACATCTAGCATGATAAATAGGAAAAACTGACTAGCGGCGATATGTAAAGATATCCTGTTGCTCGGCACGATACTTTCGGTACCCCGCATAACTTAGTGTAGCAACAATGACAGAACTTATCACCAGCCCTGCTGCCCTGCGATCTGGCCCCTGTACATAAGGCACAAAGGCGCTCTCATCCTTTTCACGTCCAAACAATTGATTCACTAGCTCTTCCCCATGCACAGCCATGCTACGTAGCTGTGATCCATCTGACTGCTTTGCGTGTGTCAGTCCTTTGAGATGGGATAACCACGCGTCCATTTGAGCGATCTGATACGGCTCAAGCCGAATGATTGCCGCTGGACGGATCGTTTCATAGTGCTCTTCAAGAACGCTAAAGCGATTAGTCAGAATAGCTGCATTGTTGTTCTGATTAGCTGCCAGTGATAATGCATCCAGATCACTCTTCACAATTTTATAATATTGGAGCCAGAGCGGTTTAGCCGGATTGGCTAGACTGTCCGCAGCAAGTCTGAGTTTGGCTGAGGTCTGCTGAAGTAAATGTCTATCCCCTTTGAATTTAGCAGCAGCCTCCTTGACTTCTACCACCGTTTCCGACAACGCATGGATGCCCTCGACAGAGGTTTTACCCTCAAACGAGACATGTGCCAGATTGTTATCGATCCGCGTAATACTGGCACGTACTTCCTCCATATTATTTTCGAGCACCCTGCGATAGAGTACAGCAGCCTCTTCGTTCAATTGTGCAATGGTATAAGTTGAGGACACTTCCTGATTCACATTTGGTTTGAAGTCACCACTTTGCGCGGATACCCGGTATGAAGCATTGGTCCAAAGCAGCAGAGCCATGAGTGATACCGTCAACCATCCCGCTAGACTCCCGAATGTTCTCTTCATGGACATCCCTCCCATCATCAATGTATGGCGAGGGACGGCTGGTTAGAACAAGCTAAGCTTGTATACTCAGGCTCTTTTGGCCTGCTTTAACGCAAGCCAAGCCGCAAGAATGCTCACGATGGTCAACGTAACTGTAAAATTGCGAACAGCCTGTACATGCTGATACAGTGCCGCAGGCAACCACGGATAAATATCGTATGTATAATCCATCGTATCATTCAACAGTGTCCAGAGACCTGCTACAATCAACGACAACCAGCGGAAGCCGAAGAACCGTACATATATCAGTGCTTCAATTGCCATTGCACTATGGGAAGCGATCAGCATCCAGTCCTGCCAGTGCTGTGTTCCCCCTTGAGACCAGCCAGCAAAAATGATAGATACAGCCCATACGCCATATTTAACAGAGGTAACAACTGCGAGCGCCTGGATAATATGTCCAATCCGTTGCAGGACTGCGGACTTCACAGGATACAGTACCCACAACAGCGCTAGTGTAAAAAACAGGCTTGCTGTTGGGCTATCTGGTACAAATACGATCTGCCACGCGGGTTGGTGGGCAAGAGTCCATTTCATTTGTTCACCATACCAGATGTAGCCATATACCGTACCAAGCGCATTACACCAGAACAAAAGCCACAGGAAATACCGATTGGTTAGAAACTCTCTGCTCCAAAAAAACGATAAAGCCACGAACACTGCACCTTCTTCCTTCACTCATTATTGACTCTTCAACTATATAAGTTGAACCAAAGATTTTACACAGCCCACTCCGGTGACAGAATTGTTCAACCTATATAGACAACTGAATTTCACATATTCTTTAAAAGACTTCAAAAAAACCTGACCGCATAACGATCAGGTTTTTTCATTAATTCGATTTTACTGTTCTGCCTTCTGTTTCGCAAGCCATTCCGCTAGATGAGTGATTTCCTCATCGGTAACACCTTGAGCAATAGCTTGGTCATACATTGGAGGCATTCCATTGTAGCCCTCTTTAATGATCGTCACAATCTCTTCTTGACTGTGCTTGTCACCAACGCCACGAAGAGAAGGTGCGTTGCCTTGGCCTTTCATATCGGTTGCGTGACAGCCAATACATCCAGCCTTTTTGTACGCTTCCATCGCAGGATCGTCCTTATCAACAATCGCGACTTCCTCCTGCTGCTGTCCAGGTGCATTAGAAGTAGGCAGGCCCTGCTCATGTTTCTCCAGAGCTTCTTCCTCCCGCTGAATATGCTCCGGCTTCTGTCCTGACGCTTCAAGCTCGTGCTTGTAGTGTGTCCATGCTACGTTTGTCAGATAGAATACCGAGATAACGGACAGTAACATTAAGGCCGAAGCAATCGGACGTTTGTAGAAACGACGCTCTTTCCCTGTATCCAGGAAAGGAGCCAGCAGCAGAGCTCCGAATGCGACACCGCTGACACCCAGTACACCCAGAAGGACATAATCTCCAGATGCATAAGGATATTTCAAATACTGATACAGGAAAAGAAAGTACCAGTCCGGCATCGGGATAACCGATGCACTTGGATTAGCCGGATAACCGAGAGGTGCGGGTTCCGAGATGGTCAACACGAGAATGCCGACCAGAACAACGACCCCGACCATCCACTCTTTAAGCAAGAAGTTAGGAATAAATGCTTCCGATTTGCCGGGATATGCCGTGTAATCAGGTGGAGTAATGAACCCCGACCCTTTGCGGACGCGTGAATCACCGACAAAGATAACTTTTTCCTCATCATTGCTCTTGTGCCCGTGAGCCATTACGTTTCCTCCCTTCTTTGGTTTATAGTGGTCCCGAAATGCCCTGTCTGCGGATCATGATAAAGTGTCCGACCAGAAGCACCAGAAGCACCGCAGGGAGGAAGAAGACGTGCAATGCGAAGAATCGTGTCAGTGTCTGCGCACCAACGATCGTTCCCCCTTGCAGGAATTCCTTGATGATCGGTCCAAGCCAAGGTACGGTGTTGGCAATCTCCAGCGTTACTTTTGTTGCAAAATAAGCTTTGTTATCCCAAGGCAACAAATACCCTGTCAGACCAAGACCAAGCATGACGAAGAAAATCAACATGCCGACAACCCAGTTCATCTCACGCGGAGCTTTGTATGAGCCTGTAAAGAATACACGCATCGTATGTAGGAACATCATGACGATAACCAAACTGGCCCCCCAATGGTGCATACCGCGTACAATCTGACCAAAAGCTACTTTCGTCTGCAAATACTCAACACTTGCATACGCGTTAATAATATCTGGAACGTAGTACATCGTCAGGAACATACCTGACAGAATCTGAATAACTGTAATAAAGAACGTTAATCCGCCAAAACAGTATACGAATGCGGAAAAGTGATGCGCCGGGTTTACATGCTCTGGCACTTCATGATCCGCAACGTCCCGCCATATTGGCGTGATGTCAAGACGCTCGTCAATCCAGTCATAGACATTTTTAAACATCTGCGTTCACGCCTCCTATTTCACTCGGGTGTTCGGAACAATCTCGCCCAGATAAACCCAGCCTTGTTCCTCCTTAACCACATATTCATCCAATGGTTTCGGGGCTACGGCAAGATTCTTCCCTTCCTTGTCATAGTGCGCGCCGTGGCATGGGCAATGGTACTCATTCGGGTAATTTTTGTCACTGTTCCATCCTACTGTACATCCCAAATGCTTACAGATAGGTGAAAGCGCATAAATTTTCCCTTGTTCGTCCTTGCGAATCCAAGCCACCAACGAAGCATTACTCAAATACCAGCCATCCTGTTGTTTCAGTTCAAACGTAAATTCTTGAGGTTCATTTGTAATTTTGCTGATCTCAGCCACTTTGACAGAGGTTCCTTCTCCCTTGTGCTGCAAAATCGGGTCCACCGCAAAACGGACCATAGGAAGAATTGCACCGGCGGCCATGTAGGCTGTAGCTCCACCAAGCGTGTACGTCAAAAACTGCCTGCGCGACATTTCCAATTTGCTTGGCGGTTTCATCGAGGCTTCGTGCTGGTCATGCTCACTGCTCATACTGTCTCCAACCCCCTTTTTCAGCCAACTCTCTCAATCGTTTTCATTATCATAAATTCCACGACTTACTAGAACATACATAATCATATAGTAGCCCTAGAACACCGTCAAGAATTTGTCACACATTTTTAAGGTTCAATTGTAAGCGTTGTTAAAAAACTGTTGGAAATTTGTCACATTTGTCATCAAGATGTCACCTTTTCCATAGATCTCGAATGCATTCCCCAATATGTCGGGCAATTGTTCCTTCTTCAAGTTGCCCTGCTAGATCCTTTTGACTTAAAAGTAAATCCGCAGCTGGAATATCCATCCCAACAAAAGATCCATCCGCTGACATAATTACCACATATTTAAATCCAGAAGCTTTGAGTTCAGTCGACAAGGTATTTAATGTCATTGACATTTGTGAACTTGTGTAGTGATAGGCCGGGTACGTCATAATCCTTCCTTTAAAAGGAATCTCTACCATATCCAGAAAATCTCTTAGCCGCTCCAGCGCTTCAGTCGCTTCAACCGGTGACTGTTTACCGCTCATGGCCGTGAACGGAACAAGGCAGGTATCCAGATAGAGTTGCAGTTCAGCCCAGCTGTCTTGATTCATCTCACTGAATTTCAATTCCCTATATCCCCTTCCTATCCATTTTATTCCCATATTATATATGAGCATATGTTATAAAGCCAGATATTCATTCAATTTTAAGTTTATATAAAAAAATATTTAAAAAAAGGAATGCGCTTTTGCGCATTCCTTTTTGTCCGACTATTCATATAATTGGTTCTTTATTGATCCGTTAATTGATCGTCCTCAGTTCATCCGTCAGACTCCGGAAAGCTACTTCGTCTCCGGTAGCTAACGCTTTGTCGATTTCCAAATAAAGCTTTTCACTCTTCTGTTTGCGAAGCGCCTCGTCCCAAACCATCTCAGCCGCCAGCCCCAACATGACTTCATACGTAACTTTCATTTTATCCAATAGGATGCACCTCCAAAACGGATTTAAGAGCTCCTATATTCTCTTCCTTTGATTACATAACCCAGTGAAGTTCTCGACATCCGCTGCAGATCAGCTTCAGTCAATTCACGAATCACTTTGGCAGGTGTCCCCAAAGCGAGAGTATAGGGCGGAATTTTACTATTTTCAGTTACCACAGAACCGGCTCCAATCAGTGAGTACTCACCGATTTCGCCACCATTGAGTACAATGGCTCCCATGCCGATCAATGCCCCCGTCCCGATGGTACAACCATGAATGATTGCAGCATGTCCTACGGAGACATCATCTCCCAGAATAAGAGGTTGATCGGTGTTAACATGTCCTACAGCATTATCTTGAATATTGCAACGCTTTCCAATCATAATAGGTGCCAAATCGGCCCGCAGGACTGCATTGAACCAAACGGTAGAGTCTTCGTCCATTTGCAGATCACCTATCAATTTTGATCCCTCCGCCATATATATGGAAGGGTGTAACACTGGCATTATGCCTTTGTATGGAATTATCATTCGTATCACTCCTTAATTTGGGAGTGATTGTAGCAACTTGTCCTTCACTTGTCAAACACAATAGGTGTAACATCAGCCGAGACGGAGCGGCATGACGATGCAAGCTTTGCTCCCCAAGCCGTCATCTGCAGAACTCTTCCTTGTTCATGCTCGCCTGCACGAATCAAGCCTAGATGCAGCATCATTTTAATGATCCGCTTATCATAGATATCTTCAGCCGTGTCGTAGTAAAACGGCTGGATAAACGGCCCAATTTGCCGGAAAAGAGATTCCATCGTAGACCAATTCTCGGCACATTCACCTGTCCAGTACACAATCGAGGAAAGGTTTGGAACAGCACCTTTATAAAGTCTTAACCAAAACCGAAACAGCTGTATCATTTCGGTTGCTCTCTCGGCCCCAAGTTTCTCTTCACCAGACCCTGTCAGCCTGAGACTGCCCTGCTCTTCACGAATCAAGCGGTGGTGAAAGGCATAATCATACAGCAGTGCGAAACGATCCGGATAATCCTTGAACGAACGACCATATCCGAAGCGCCACCCGGCTTTGCCTACCAGTTCCTCAGAGATGTGCAGATGCTCCATAAGTTGCTGCTGTGAGCGTCGATACATCAACCCTTCGGCATTCACAGCGATCTCATGTTGCTGCACAAATTTCAGGAACAACTTCAGATCGTCTGCCATCAGATGATATTCCTCTCGATACATGGACGGCTCTGTCGTTTTAACAATGCCTGCTCGTAAATGTGTAGATAACACATCTCTGAACCTCAGTTTCAAGTCTTTAGGCACTTGATAGAGATATCTGGTCTGCTGTGTAGTCCCATTGAACAGCCACCCACTTTTGGTAAAGCGAATAATGAGATCACGGGGACTTGAGCCTGCCTCACTCTCCTTTTTGTCCATCGATTGACGGGCTATGGCGATGAGCTCCTCCATACCATAAAATTGGCGGGGGTCAAATAACAGGTTATTCAAAAACCGTTGATCTGCCTGGTTCAATTGACGTATCTGTTGCTCAAAGAAAGGTTTACTACCCAATGTTGTGAGGATGCTCTGGATGAGTTCATGTTTGGAATTAGGCTTGCATTCACATTGATAGTAGTCTGCTATTCGATTAAGCTGGCCAATATCAGCAAAAGTCAGCATATCTGCTAGATTCATGGATCCATCGCCTCACCCGTTCACTGCTTTAGGTTGCTGATCTGGCCTTCAACAGTGTGGTTTTGTAAACATGGTTGACGGATTCTTCACAATCTAAACCTCTTCTTGCCATTTTTTTTGTTTTACCTCATCTTATGCCTCAAAACAATCAATCAGAAGAAAAACAGTAGAGTTTATGCTCAATCCTGTTTAATCTCTCAAATAGATGGTATAAAAAAACAACCTGAGCTTATCACCCAGATTGTTTAGTGGTATCCATAGACAGATGTTGTGTGCAATTATATAAGAGTGGAATCCAGTCATCGTCATATTCTTTCTCCAGAATGGTCAGCGACAGATTGCCAATGCGTTCGGTGTATTTGTCCTGATATAATGCCGTTAACAGGTTAGCAAGAAAAGCACCATGCGTTACAATTAGTACATTTTCTTTTGAATGGGCAGACCATAAGTCGTCCAAAAAAGCCAGCGCACGTACTTGAATATCCTCGATATGCTCTTGCCCCAAATCAAGTGTATCCCAGGATTTACCCCAACGTGCAACCCGTTCATCCGAAGTAAGGCCCTCAACCTGACCAAATGCTCGTTCTTTCAATCGTGCGTCCGGTTTAAGCATAGGTACATTCAGCATCCGTGAAAGAATCTCTCCCGTTTCCTGTGCTCTTGACAAACCACTCGTCACAATATAATCCCACTGGTAGTCTTCAGACTGCAGACGTCTACCAAGACATTCTGCTTGCTTTCGTCCTTCCTCATTCAAAGGAATATCCGTCTGCCCCTGTATACGGCCAGCTGCATTCCAATCTGTCAGACCATGACGAACAAGCCCGATCCGCACATTCATCCCTCATTTCTCCACACAGCAAACGACAGGTTGGAAACCTATGCACCCACACCTTGTTTACGTTTAGTTGTTGATCGATGCATACGTCCAAGTGAAAACAAAGCCATCCCTATGGCAAGCAGAGACAATGCCATCCAGTATTGAGGATAAGCAGGACCCATACTTACAACAAAAGGTTCAATGATACTCCCTTTATCTGCTCCAGGAATGTCATACTTATATAATCCCGAGGAAGAAGATGTACTTCCAGCAACCCCAGTCTCAAGGATGCCTGTCGTAATTACATTGGACGTCTCAGCTTCTGATACCTCTGGCTTGAACATCGCCATGTACAGAAAGCTGCATAAAAATATAGCCAGGAACGCCGCAATCCACAAAGACATATGTTTACGGATTACCGCAGAGAATCGATTAACCTTTGCCTCTTCTGGTAATAACCATGGAGACTCCGCGTAAATCCGGTCCATTACGTTTCGGTTGACCCTCTCTGCCTGTTGCTCTGTCACTGGAACCGGGATGCTGTGCAGCAGCATCTGGGCTTCCTCCCAGACTTCAAACTGCTCCGAACACTCTTCACAACCAGCGAGATGTGTTTGAAACGCAATTCGCTGTGGATGAGATTCCGGTAAGTCCCAGACCAATGCAAACAGTTCCTGGGCTTCATTGCAATTCATCGGTTCTTCATCCCTTCATATGGCTCGTACATCGGCTCGAAGAAATAAGGCTCCAATTGTGTTTTTACGCTTGATCTTGCCCTGAATAACAGCGATTTAACAGAACTGACACTCTGCCCCAAAATACCCGCGATTTCCTGATAATCCAACTGATCATACTCACGAAGTATAATCGCAGAACGTTGCTTCTCTGGCAGATTGTTAATCGCATCTCTAACCAGCATCACCCGCTCGCTACGCAGAACAGCATGCTCAGGAGCATTCTCCATAGGAGCAATAGGAACTACGCCGCTCTCCTCAAGCGGAACATTCCCACTACGCTGTTTACGAAGCTCACTCAATACCGTATTTCTAGCGATAGTATACAACCAGGTGGAGAATGAAGCATCCACCTCACGGAAAGAGTGTAAACTGCGGAACGCCTTGTAGAATGTCTCAGAACAGAGATCTTCCGCAAGCAGCTCCATATTGGAACTTTTCAACATATGATATACGAAAGCCAGTATTTTACGCTGATAACGACTCATCAGCTCGGAATATAACTCAACGTTACCTTCCTTGATCTCTCGAATCAACTGGGAATCCGTCATTTGAGTGCGACCCCTCCTCGCCCATCCATGTGCTTCTCCCCGTTCGACTCTATCCATGTATTACCGAACAGGCGTAAAAAAGTTGCGGTTCAACCGCATAAAAAAAGCGTCCAGCACCATTCACGGCCCTTCCGCCAAATTCCCCTATGTAATGGCAATTTCCCCAACGTTTCTACATAACAGTAACATTGTACAACGGTCTGCATCATCCTGGCAAATCCATTGCTATCCACTTTTGTCCGACTTAACATTTATATGCCATCCATTTCGTTGGCATGACTTCCTAATACAGCCTCTTGGAAAGCCTTGCATACTATAGACGCAGTAACTTCTAAAAAGGTTACAAAAATGAGATATTTTTTTGAATTTTATTTTTTGGTACATTCTATCAGCATCCTTTTTCGCACCTTACAAACGATTTTGGTAAGATTGAAAGCCTTGATTGTACGGTTTTTCCTTGAAATCTAAGTTTTACAAATAAATTTGTCCAAAGTGTTGACAAAATGAAAACGTATACATATAATAAAAGTACAGTATGGTTTCTCTCCACTCCTATCCAATAACTGTATTGCTCCACGTGAGCAATGGCCGCTTATGTAAGCGGTCTTTTTTTTGTCTAAAAACATAGTTCTTCCCCTAGTTACAAAAAAAAGAGAGCTCTCGCCCTCTTTTCCATCCTAAACCCACACCTGATAACCTAGGGAGGACAGCAAAGTCTTCGCCCGTTCCATATCCTCTTCCTGACGGAATGACAAACGCATAATCCCTGGCACATCCACCCGGTTTTCAATAATTTCAAGGTTACTCAAGTTGATATCATTTGTCCCGAGCTCTGTTGCTATTTTCCCGATCATACCCGGAGCATCCTGCACATCTGTATACAGATCAAATAAAGGCGAGATCATGCCCTTGCGTCGCTCAGGCAATACACTGCGGAACTCCCGTGCCTGACGAAATGCATCCTCAATGCCTTCCCCGTTCTTTTGCTCTAGCATCGTTGTAAAAGACAACATTTGACTATTCCAGTCCTTAAGAAGCTCCAGCAGCACCTCTCGGTTACTCAGCAGAATATCCCTCCAGACAATAGCATCGCTGGACGCAATCCGCGTAATATCCCGAAAACCACCTGCTGCCAGCATTTTATACAGTGGATTGGATTCGTTATATTCACGTACCTGGTTCACCAGAGCAACAGCAATAACATGGGGCAGGTGACTGATTGCACCCACAATATCATCATGCAACAGAGGTTCTACCCGAACAATCTGAGCACGAGTATATGCTAAAAGCTCGGATAAGCGGCCGTAAGCCTCTTCAGGCACATGCACGGACGGTGTCAGGACATAATATGCGTTCTCAAATAATACAGCTGAAGCTGCGTCCACACCCGCCCGTTCCGATCCTGCCATCGGGTGCCCTCCGATAAAGTAGGCCTCTTTTAACCGGATATGTTCCGCACAAGCTGCAATTGAGGCTTTCGTACTACCAACATCTGTAATGATACAGCCTTTTTTCAGCGGCAGTCTGGACAATTGTTCAAAATACGATTCAAGCAAACCAACAGGCACACACAAAAAAATGAAGTCGGCATCCTGCACCGCTTCTTCCAGAGAGAGCGTCGCAGCATCCACTACTCCGCTCGCTATGTACTTGTCTTTTAACTCTTCCAAATGTGCGTAACCCATAACGGTAATCCCCGGCTTGCCTTTAAAGCAAAGCGCAAGTGAACCGCCGATGAGTCCAACACCAATCATTGCAATTTTTATGGTCATGGGTCCTCACTCTTTCATCGCCAGTATTAAGGGCGTGCCGCCACATTCTCCGCCAGTGTGTTCTCCAGCGCCGCTATAAAAGCACGATTTTGCTCCGCTGTTCCGACAGACACACGAATGTATGTTGGATAGACGTGAAAGCCCGAGCGAACGATAATGCCCTGTTTCAACAAAGATTGAAACGCTGTAGTGGATGGCATGTTCACATCAACCAAAATGAAATTCCCTTGAGTTGGAAAATAAGGCAAACCCAGTCGTGAAAATTCATTTTGTAGCCATTCTCGATCTTCAGCATTCCGTTTGGAACACTCCTGAACAAAAACCTGATCCTGAAGTCCAGCCATTGCCGCAACCTGCCCAAGACGAGAAGTGTTAAACGGTTCCCGTACACGGTTAATCAGGTCAATGATCTCTGGACGTGCAATTCCGTACCCTATACGAAGTGATGCTAAACCATATATTTTGGAGAATGTCCGCAGAACAACCAGGTTCGGGTAACGATCAATCAATGAAATGCTTTGCGGATAAGCTTCATCCGTTACGAATTCGTAATAAGCCTCGTCCAGCACAACCATTACATTCGACGGCACCCGGTCCATAAAGGCGATCAGCTCTTGCTCGGAAATGATCGTACCGGTAGGGTTATTCGGATTGCACACCCAGACAGCTTTGGTTTTATCATTGATTTGCGCCAGCATTGCTGGCAAGTCGTGAGTTCCATTTTTCAAAGGGACCTCTATCGTTACAGCACCCTCGATGTCCGCATTGCTTTTATACACGGAGAAGGTCTGGTCCGCCATAATCGTCTCATCTCCAGGAAGAAAGAACGCCCGTGTGATCAGCGCAATAATTTCATCCGATCCACAGCCAAAAATCAAATTGTCTCGCTCTACTCCCAAATGCTTGGCAAGCACCGCTGTCAGTTCTGCAGCACTTCCGTCGGGATAAATACTTACATTAGCCAATTCTCTCGTAATTGCCTCAAGTACAGCGGGAGAACTGCCATAGGGATTCTCGTTGGAGGCCAGCTTGATGACGTGCTCCAGCCCCAGCTCACGTTTAACTTCTTCAATCGGTTTGCCCGCCTTATACACAGGCAGATTGACAATCTGGGATTTCGGTTTCAACTCGACCGCCTCCTGTTGTTCAAACTTAGAATAAAGTGCAAATGAAAAGTTAATTTATGTGATTATCCTTTTAATTGTGCCACAAAGTTGCGAATTTGCAACAGTCCAGCCTCACGAGTATCCGCATTTTCAAGTAGCGGGATTGCCTCTTCCACTTGCCGCACAATAGCACTGCCTACAACGACACCGTCACAGATGCGGGAGAAATGAGCCACCTGCTCATGACTGGAGATTCCGAAGCCTACTGCGACAGGAAGGTCTGTCAGACCTTTTACCGTTTCAATAAAACTTTCTACTCCGTTAAAAAAGGATGCACGCTCTCCGGTTACACCCAGAGAAGAAACACAATAGATAAATCCGCGCGCACCAGTGACAATCCGCTCAATACGGGCATTGGATGTAGGGGCTACAAGCGGGACCAGATGAACCCCGGCCTGATCGGCACGACGACGCATATCTTCTGCCTCTTCAATCGGTAGATCCGGGATGATCATGCCGCTGATATCATGTTTGATCAACTCGTCAAAGAAAATATCAAGACCCGTTTGCAGCACCGGATTGTAATACGTAAACAGAACAAAAGGTAATTTCACACCTGCCTGACGAGCTTTGGCAGCCGTCTCCATCACCGTACGAATCGTAATTTGACTTTTCAATGCGCGCTCGGAAGCACGCTGAATGACAGGGCCGTCTGCGAGTGGATCGGAATACGGAACACCAAGCTCCAAGATGTCTGCTCCTGCTTGTTCAAGCTCCTTGATAATATCAATGGTGGTGTTCACATCTGGATCACCAACGGTAAGAAACGGAATAAGTGCCGTGCGATTTTGTTCTTTTAAGTGCTGGAAGGTTTGGTCCATCAGATTCATTACAAATTACCTCCCGTATACTTCATAATGGATTCTACGTCTTTATCCCCGCGTCCAGACAAACAGATGACAACGATATCATCTGCTGTCAGCTCCGGCGCCAGCTTCACGACCTGAGCAACCGCATGGGCCGACTCCAGCGCAGGTATAATGCCTTCCGTACGGCTTAATAATTGCAACGCATCCAGAGCTTCCTGATCGGTAATTGGAACATATTTAGCCCGTTCAATATCTTTAAGATAAGAGTGCTCTGGTCCAACGCCTGGATAATCGAGACCAGCCGAGATGGAGTGCGCAGGTTGTACCTGTCCATATTCATCTTGTAACAGATAACTCATGGAACCCTGGAACACACCATGTGTACCTTTGCTCATCGTAGCCGCATGGTACTCGGTATCCACACCTTTGCCTGCTGCTTCGACACCAACTAATTTCACATCCTGATCCCCGATAAAAGGATAGAACATGCCGATGGCGTTACTTCCGCCGCCAACAGCAGCTACAATAACATCCGGAAGGCGTCCTTCAATCTCCTGAATTTGACGACGTGTCTCATCCCCGATCACGCGCTGAAAATTACGCACCATCATTGGATACGGGTGAGGTCCAACAACAGATCCCAGTACATAGAAGGTATCTTCTACATTACTGACCCAATAACGAAGCGCTTCGTTACCAGCATCTTTCAATGTACGTGTGCCGGACGTTACCGGAATGACTTCTGCTCCAAGCAGTTTCATGCGGAATACATTTAGCTGCTGGCGCTGGGTATCTTCCTCACCCATGAATACTTTGCACTCCAGTCCGAGCAATGCCGCAACGGTTGCCGTTGCAACCCCGTGCTGGCCTGCGCCGGTTTCAGCAATGACTTTCTTTTTACCCATCCGTTTAGCAAGAAGCCCTTGCCCAATCGCATTGTTGATTTTATGTGCACCTGTGTGATTCAGATCTTCACGTTTCAAATAAATTTTAGGCCCATCCAGATGACGTGATAATTGCTCCGCGTGATACAGAGGTGTCTCTCGTCCAGAGTATTCACTTAGCAAATAATTCAATTCCTTGTTAAACTCTTCATCCTCAGAGAAGCGGCTATATGCTTCTTCTAGTTCGATCAGAGCGTTCATTAGTGTCTCGGGTACAAAACGGCCTCCGAAGGGACCGAAACGCCCATGTTCATCCGGCAATTGGTGTGTCATGCCTGCTTCACCCTTTCTACAAATGCGGTAATTTTGGATATATCTTTCAGACCTTCCGTCTCCACGCCACTTGATACGTCAACGCCATAAGGTCTGTACGTTTGAATTAAATGTTGTACATTGTCCACCTGAAGCCCGCCTGCAACAAACATGGCAATACCACGTTCAGCAGCCCATTCTGCATATGCAGGTATACGTTCCCAGGCAAATGTTTTGCCAGAACCGCCGCCGTACAATGGATCAAAGGTATCCAGCAAGATTGCGTCTACGAATCCCGCGTAATCATTTAACCTGTGTAAAGCAGCTTGATCCGCTTTCTGTCCTGTTTCGTCTTTTGGAAAAGAAACGACCTTGAACACATCTGCATGCCAGAGCTCTTTCACTTGTTGACAGAATGCAGCACTTTCCTGTCCATGCAACTGGATGACATCCAGAGGCACTGTTTCCATCACATACTTCAGTTCTTGCATTGTCGGATTCACAAAAACACCAGCAAGTTTCGGCCGTTCATGTACAGGCCATTCATACAAAACCGATCTCAACTCTCTAGCCTTTTCAGGAGTAATTTGACGGCGGGACTTGGCAAACACGACACCGATATAGTCCACAGGCAAGTTTATCATCGATTTTAGCACTTCAACGTCCTGAAGTCCACATATTTTTACGGTCGCCGGCAACAAGTGCCCTTGTATCCGGGAACCTGCGCCTGTATCATCATCTATCGAATTATTCATCATTTCGGTCCCATCAGATCGTAAACAGCAGTTTCAACATCGTCTTTACGCATCAGATGCTCTCCAACGAGAATACCGTGCACGCCTGCTTCGATAAGGGGTTTCGTAGACGCTGCACCGTCAATTCCACTCTCACTGATCAGCGTCACACCAGGTGGAATCAATTCCATCAGATCCAATGTAGTACTCAGACTTGTCTCGAACGTTTTCAAGTTCCGGTTATTGATGCCAACTAGTGTCGCTTCAGGAATGTCCAGCACCGTTTCCAGCTCTGCCCGATCGTGAACTTCAATCAAAGCGTCCAGTCCAATACTTTTCGCAAACGTCAAAAATTGACGAATCTGCCCCGGTGTGAGAATGCTGGCAATCAGCAAGATCGCATCTGCTCCCAAAAGTCTAGCCTCGGCAATCTGTGACTCATCGATCATAAAGTCCTTGCGCAAGAGCGGAATATTCACTGCCTGATGAATAGCCTGCAAATATTCGTTACTGCCCTGAAAATAAGAAACATCCGTCAGAACAGAGATACAATCAGCACCCGCACGTTCATAGGCAGAAGCAATCTCTACCGGATGAAAATCCGGACGAATTAATCCTTTGGACGGCGAGGCCTTCTTCACTTCGGCAATAAGCCCCAGCTTACGATTGCGTCTGCTTGACAACGCCTGTTCAAACCCGCGTGCAGCCGGTAATTGTTCAATCTTTTGCATAGCTTCATCCATGTTAAAAGTCTGTGCAAGAGCCTGCACTTCTTTATGTTTTGTCGCAACGATTCGATCAAGATACATGATTGTACGCCTCCGTTGTATGAATTAACTGACCCAGCTTACTGGCCGCTTTACCCGAGTCCACTGCCTCCGCAGCGATTTTAACGCCATCTGCAATGCTGTCCGCAAGGCCGGATACATAAATACAAGCTCCGGCATTCAGTAGCACAACATCCCGGTAAGCACTACGTTCACCCTGGAAGATCCGATGTATAATTTCGGCGTTCTGTGCCGCATCTCCTCCAAGCACTGCTTCAAGCGGATGCAAAGACAGCCCCATATCTCGTGGATCGATGTCATAGGTGTGCACTACCCCGTTACGCAACTCAGATACCTGTGTAGGTGCAGAGATACTAATTTCATCCAGACCGTCATGGCTGGCAACAACTAGCGCTCTTTTCAAACCAAGACGGTTAAGTACTTCCGCAATCATCGGCGTCCGGGAGCGATCATACAATCCCAGCAATTGACGATCTGCACCGGCTGGATTGGTTAATGGTCCAAGCATATTGAAAATCGTGCGCACACCCAGCTCTTTTCTCGGAGCCGCTGCATGACGCATGGAGGGATGATACACCTGAGCAAAACAGAAACAGATTCCGATATCATCCAGACACTGTCTGGCTTGCTCTCCATTCAGATGAATATTAACGCCAAGCGCTTCCAATACATCCGCGCTGCCTGCTTTGCCAGAAGCTGAACGATTGCCGTGTTTGGCTACTCGAACTGAAACCGCCGAAGCAATAATGGCCGATGCTGTAGAGATGTTGAATTTATGAATACCCGATCCGCCTGTGCCGCAAGTATCCAGCAGCCCTCTGCCATCTGTCAGTATACGTCCACCTTGTCCACGCATCGCCTGAGCAAAACCAGTGATTTCATCCACCGTTTCCCCCTTCATACGAAGAGCCATCAGCAACCCTCCGATTTGAGCCGGAGTAGCTTCACCTCGCATGATCGAATACATCAATTCACGTGCCTCGTCCTGCTCAAGGTGGCTTCCTTCAAGAATTTTAGCGAGTCCTTGCTTCATTCCTTCTTCCCGGGAAATCGCTGTTTCCGTCAGTACCAGGCTGTCATTCATGATTGGATTCAAGTTCATTTCCAGTCTCTCCTCTCTCAGTTCGTTGCCGAAGTTGGTGTAACAAAATAATCAGCGTTAGCCAGACTTAATTTTGAATCCGCAACTTTTACAGGGAACATCGCTTCAGCCGTACGAATGGCCTTTAACAATGCTTTGGCTTTGTTCACGGTCTCTTCATATTCCTTCTCAGGCACAGAGTCCCATACAATTCCGGCTCCGGCCTGAACATATGCTTTTCCCTTTTTGAAAATAATCGTACGGATTGTAATACATGCATCCATATTTCCGGAGAATCCAAGGTAACCAATCGCTCCTGCGTAGGCACCGCGTGCCTCCTTTTCGAGCTCCGCAATAATCTCCATCGCACGCAGCTTCGGCGCACCAGATACAGTTCCAGCTGGCAGACAGGAGAGGAACGCATCGAAGAAATCTTTATCTTCTCTTAGCTCGCCTGTAACGTTCGATACCATATGCATAACGTGAGAGTAGCGCTCGATCTCCATGAACATGTCACACTTCACACTGCCAAAAGTGGATACACGCCCCAGATCATTTCTTCCCAGATCCACCAGCATCAGATGCTCCGCGCGCTCCTTCTCATCCTGTAGCAAATCCGCCGCAAGTGCGCGATCTTCTGCCTCTGTCGCTCCTCTTGGACGTGTGCCTGCGATAGGACGTGTTTCTACACGATTGCCGTCAACCTTGACGAGCGCCTCAGGTGAGGTACCCACGATAATTTCATCGTCCATTTTCAAATAATACATATAAGGAGAAGGATTTAATGTCCGAAGTACGCGATATACATGTAACGGGGAAATCTCTGTATCAATGTGAAAACGCTGAGACAGCACCACCTGAAAAATGTCTCCTGCACGGATATATTCCTTGGCTTGCTCCACATTGCCGATAAATTGCTCTTTCGTCAGATTGGAACGAATGTCCCCAAGCTCCACATCGCCGGGAATCGAACGCGGGTTCAGGTTCTCCCCGGGGCCTTGCTGCTGTAAACGCTCTGCCGCTTGTTCAAGCTTCTCGGAAGTGGCTGCATACGCCTGACGAATCTCTTCATCTGTTGCCCCATCCTTGACATGTACGTTGCCAACAAGCAACATGTGTTGCTTCACATGATCAAATACAACAATTTGATCACAAAACATAAAGCGAATGTCATCCATATTCAGATCATCCAGCGCATGAGCTGGAAGCTTCTCATAATATTGCAACAGGTCATATCCAAAAAATCCAATGGCTCCACCCGTAAAAGGGGGAAGTTCTTCCATCTTCGGGCTCCGGTATTTGCGAAGCAACGCTTTAAGTTCTTCAATGGGTTTGCCTGGTAGTTCGCGGGTCTTTCCAGCTTCCTCAACTACAATACGACCTTTCTTCCCCGAAATCATCAGGAACGGATCTGTACCGATGAAAGAATATCTAGCCCATTGAATGCCACCCTCTACACTTTCAAGCAAAAACGCACGGTCATTGTCCGCATAACGGCGGAAGATACGAATCGGCGTCTCCATATCAGCCAAAATCCGTTTAACTACCGGAATCAGATTATATTCGTTTGACATTTTCAGTACTTGATTAACGTTTGGCGTTATCATCAGATCACGTCCTTTCAGATTTAGGTAGAAGAAAGTTATGGCGACAAAAAACCTCTACCATGAGGTAGAGGTTTGGTTATAAGCTGTATTCAAGTATGTTGCTCCATAAATAACAAGTCCCTATACTTTTGCGAAGGACAAATGACAGGCCACTGATCCATGTTAATCCATGATTCAGATGTACGTAAGATGACATACACTTGGTAACATCTCGTTCGCATCATTTTCATCCCTTGAGAAACTCAATCAAACTCTCCAATGATAGATGACGTGAAATGTTCGTCAGATATATGCGAATAAACCATGTCCTCCGACACGTCTACTCTCTTCTCCTGTACTTCTCCTTAGCAAGACGTACCGTGAATGCGTTGACCGATTTCGGTTGCATCGGCTACCAGACACTGGACTCTGCTATATACTAGGCTCAACTCAGCTACTCTCAGCTCAATCTAAACTCTACTCAACTGTTTCTCACTATACATCATATTCACTGGTATGACAACCATGATCATGGAAGAAACTTAACGCCCTGCCAGATCGGGACGTAATGCCTGTGCACCGTTGAGGTACACGTGATGAATTTCATTTTGTGCTTTAGTTGTGTTTACATGTACCATAAAACGAATACACTTCGCCAAAGCGCCTTTTACAGGAACCTCCAGCGCACACATCAAAGGCACAAGTTCCCATCCATCTAACTGACGAATCACTTTTGCTGGAAAAGCCGCATCCAGATCACCAGTCATCGTAATCCATACGCTGCAGATATCTTCCGGTACAATCTTGTTCCGGTCAACAATCTCCTGAAGCAGCACAGCGGTTTCCTTCAAAATCTCTTCTTCGCTATTCTGCGTGACTGTGGTCGCCCCGCGAATTCCCCGTGTAACCATGCTGTTATTCTCCCTTCCTAAGCAGTTCGATTACTTCACGAACAACCGTAACCGGCACATCCTTCACGATTCTAGCTGCTCCAATCCGATCAGGAACAATAAAGACCATATGACCTTCACGGAATTTTTTATCATGCATCATCGCTTCCATCAAAGCATCCGTACTTAGATGTGCAGGCAACGTCACCGGAAGACGAAGAGAACGCAACATACGAACAGTATCCTCATACAGCCCTGCTGGCGCTCCGAGTTTCTCACCCAGTAGTGCCGATCCGGCCATGCCGATAGAAATGGCTTCTCCGTGTAGAAATTCACCGTATCCAGCAATCGCTTCAATCGCATGGCCAATCGTATGACCCAGATTCAGGAGTGCGCGTTCTCCATTCTCCCGTTCATCATTGGATACGATCTCGGCTTTGATACTGCATCCGCGCTCCAGTCCATATCCGAGTGTTTCCGGGTCTAGTGCAAGCAACGCCTCGGCATGTTCTTCGCACCAATGGGCGAAAGCTTCATCACGGATCAGTCCATGCTTCAGCATCTCAGATAAACCGGCCGACACATCTCTTGGCGGCAACGATTGCAGTGTGTCGACATCATACAGTACAAGCTCCGGCTGATGGAAAGCACCAATCATATTTTTCGCAAGAGGATGATTGACCGCCACTTTACCGCCAACGCTGCTGTCATGAGCAAGAATGGTTGTTGGGATCTGCACAAACTTAACCCCGCGCATATATGTAGCTGCGACAAAACCAGCCAGATCGCCCACGACGCCTCCCCCTAGAGCGAGAATCGCCGAACTGCGGTCGAGTTTGCCTTCAATCGCTACCGTCATCATATCCTGATATACCGCAAGTGATTTCGAAGTCTCACCAGATGGCACGACTGCGGATACGACGGAATATCCCGCCGCACGCAACGTATGCTCTAACCCACGCAAGTATTTCGGGGCCACATGATCATCTGTAATGATCAGAAGCGGACTTTTTTTAGTCAAACCATACTGTTCAAAATATTGCGGAGCTTGAGCCAGCAGGCCGCTGCCAATCAATATAGGATAAGAGCGTTCCTCAAGCTGAACTGTCAACTGACGCATATTAGTAATTCTCCAATTGTGCTTGGTAACTGGCAACGTTTGCCCGAATCTCCTCCATGGAATCCCCGCCGAATTTCTCCAGGAATGCCTTGGCAACTTCCCATGCAACAACATGTTCCATAACGACGCTGGCTGCCGGAACCGCACAAGCATCGGAACGTTCAACCTGAGCTGAAAAAGCTTCTTTCGTATCAATATCTACGCTTTGCAACGGCTTGTACAGCGTTGGGATAGGTTTCATGACTCCGCGTACCACAACCGGCATACCGTTGGTCATACCACCTTCAAATCCGCCCAGACGATTCGTTGCACGGTGGTAACCACGCTCTTCCGTATACAGAATCTCATCATGTACCTGAGAGCCGCGAATTGTCCCCGCTTCGAAGCCGATACCGATCTCCACACCTTTGAACGCATTGATCGACATTACACCTTGAGCGATACGAGCATCCAGTTTGCGATCATACTGTACGTGGCTTCCCAGACCAACAGGAACACCTTCAACGATACATTCTACAATTCCGCCGATGGAGTCGCCTTCTTGCTTGATCTGATCGATGTAGGCTTCCATTTTCTTCTCTGTCTCCGCATCTGTCACACGAACCGAAGATGCTTCCGTCACTGCAATCAGTTCATCAATCGGAAGATCCTGATACGGTGCTTCAATCTCCCCGATGCGAATAACTCGTCCCGCCACTTTAATACCGAATTCAGCCAAAAACTGACGTGCAATCGCACCACATGCCACTCGTACAGTAGTCTCACGTGCACTGGAGCGTTCCAGGACGTTACGCAAGTCTTTGAGATTGTACTTCAAACCACCGTTCAGGTCGGCATGTCCAGGACGTGGACGATGAACACGACGCTTCTCTTCATCGCTGCCTTCAATCGGCTCAATGTTCATAATATTCTGCCAGTGCTTCCAGTCATTATTTTGAACAACGAGCGCTACTGGAGCACCTGTCGTATATCCATGACGAATTCCGCCAACAAAATTAGCTTGGTCTTTCTCAATCTGCATCCGGCGTCCACGGCCATAACCTTTCTGGCGGCGATGAAGTTGGAAGTTCAGTTCTTCAAAATCAATATTCAAATTACTTGGCAGTCCTTCAATAATGGCGGTCAATTGGGGTCCGTGCGTTTCCCCTGCGGTTAAATAACGTAAACTCATAATACGTTCCCCCTTTAAACTGTTAAACTTCACATTGCTAAAATCCCATAATTTCTTTGCTTATTATAGTATAGCTGACCGGCTTTGACAAGAAAGCCGCTTTTTCTTATGCAAACAACCGCCTGAGCACATCTTCATGCACCTCAGGCGGTTGATCTTTATACTGATTTATTTTTTTCGGTAGAAAAACGTCTCTGCCGTCTCCAGCCCGTATTGCCCGGGGGAGAAAATCTGCTCTGTGCTGCCTACGAACAACATCCCACCTGGACGCAGACTGGCTGCGAATTTGTGATACAGCAGGTTTTTCGCTTCCTCTGTAAAATAAATCATGACATTCCGGCATACGATCAGATCGTATCCGTCATCAAAACGGTCAACCAGTAAATTCTGCTTCTTAAAGTTGATCGAGCTTTTCAATTTCTCATCAATACGATACATCATGCCATCTTGCTTGAAATATCGACTCGCCGTTTCTGGAGGAACATCTTTCAGCGAACGTTCCATGTAACGGCCTTCCTTAGCCTTAGCGAGTGCGCCTTCATCCAGGTCGCTTGCCGTAATAGAACTTTCTTTCAAGATGCCTAACGTATCCAAAATCATGGCAATCGTATATGGCTCCTCACCAGTCGAACAAGCAGCACTCCATACTTTGACCTTGCGTTTGGAACCAACCAGCTCAGGCAGAATCTCATCACGCAACACTTCCCAGCGATTCGGGTTGCGCCAAAATTCCGATACGTTAATGGTCATGCGATCCAGAAACTCGTAAAATAACGATTTCTCCTTCTGCATCGCATCAAAAAAGATAGAAAATGTATTAAACCCGTTTTTGTTACGTAGTGTGGTCAGCCTTCTTTTCATCTGGCCTTCCTTGTACTGAGCAAGATCAATGCCTGTGCTCTCTTTAATTTTACGAATGAATCCGGTATAATCCGGGTCTAGTTGTTCTTGCTCCAGCATCGTAGATCACCCTTTGGCTAATAATTACAACCAGGCTGCGATGCTCTTCTCGTAGGTTACCAGCTCGTCAGGACTAAAGAAATTGGCAGCTTCACGAGTAGCACTTTCTGGCGAATCTGCCCCGTGAATGAGATTATGTGGTGTATGGCTAGCGAAATCTCCACGAATTGTCCCCGGAGCCGCTTCCTTCACATTCGTTTTACCAATGACCATACGTGCAAGTGTCACAATATCGTCGCCTTCCCACACCATGGCAAATACAGGGCCAGAAGTGATAAAACGAACCAGCTCATCAAAGAACGGCTTGCCCTCATGTTCAGCATAATGGCGCCTCGCCTGTTCTTCCGACATCTGCACCAGTTTCCCTGCTACGAGCTTAAATCCTTTGTCTTCCAGACGGCTGATAATACGGCCGATCAAACCACGCTGCACACCATCCGGTTTCACCATCAAAAATGTACGATCCATTACCAGTTCACTCCTCACTCACGGTTCAAAGTTAATCACTATGTAAACGCAATCCCTTTGATTGTAACATACAAGTCCAAATCCTCCCAATGAGGATTTTCACATCCGTGTAGAGCATTAAACCACACAAGCTTAATGTGTACGTTTAACGACAAAGTGAGCAATGTCTCGCAGATTTTTGGTGGTCTTGATGTTAGGCAGCTGATCGAGAGCATCGAGCGCTTTCTTCATATATCGGTCAGCAAGGGCTTCTGCTTTAGCAATTCCTTGACTTTGGCGAATCATTCCAATTGCATCCGATGCACTTGCGCGTCCTTCTTCATGATGCACACGCGAAATTTCCTTGAGCAACGGCTCACGTAACTGTTCTTCTTCCAGAGCATACAGCACAGGTAGCGTGATGTTACCTTGTTTCATATCACTTCCTGGAGGCTTACCAAGTTGTTTCTCCGTACCTACCAAGTCCAGAACATCATCCTGAATCTGAAAAGCCATACCCACATTGTATCCATAGGTGTACAACAAAGATGAAATGTGCTCAGGTGCACGAGTAGCGAGTGCTCCGAGCTGGCAGCTCACTGCAATCAGAAGCGCAGTTTTGCGACGGATACGCAGCAGATAGTTACGCACACTCTGACCTGTATTAAAAAAGTCCCGAATCTGTTCCATCTCACCAATGGACATCTGTACCATCGCTTTGGCAAGGATACGGTGAATAACCGGATCAGATAGTCCTGCCGTCATCTCTAGCGCTTTGCCATAGATATAGTCTCCTGTATACATCGCAATCCGATTGTCCCATTTAGACTTCACGGTGGGTTTGCCCCGGCGAGTCTCGGCATTATCGATGACATCATCATGAACGAGGGAAGCAGAATGAATAAGTTCCAGTGGAACGGCTACGAGCTTCAAACGCTCGATATCGTATGTACCAAATTTGCCACCTAAAAGCACAAAAACAGGCCGCAGTCGTTTTCCACCTGCCTTAAGCAGATGAAGCGAAGTTTCACTCAGTAACTTTTGTTCGCCTTTTACGCTGCGATACAACTCTTTTTCAACGTAATCCATGTCCTTTTTTAACAATCCGAAAATGTCCAATAGTTTCATTCGTTCACCCGTGTCAGCGTATTGTCAATCCAAAAATCCATGCTTACCTTCCCTTCCAGCAAGCCCGAGCCTACAGGCAAAAACGTTCGCCCTAGGCTTGCCGTTCCTGCTTGTGTTCTTCTACAGCGTCCATCATGATGCCTATTCGAATGCCAGTACCGACATTCGGGATTTAAACGCTGCGACCAATTCTGAATCAACTAAAAGTACAGAAGTTGCCGGAGCATGGGTCAAGACCGTGGACACACTTATCTGGCCATCAGCACTCACCGACACCCCGGGAGTCAGGGGATCATGTCCATGAGTGGCACTTTTCTGATCCGCTTATCCAGAAAAGTGCCACTCGGCTACATTATCCCCGTTCATCCGGTTCTCCCCATCTTGTAAACAGTTGATGCGGGATGCGCAAGCTATCCAGCACTTTACCTACTAAAAATAAAATTAAATCTTCCATGCTTTGAGGTTTGTAATAAAAGGCAGGCATCGCCGGGATCATTCGCACACCAAGACGTGAAAGCTTCAGCATGTTTTCCAGGTGAATGGCATGCAAAGGCGTCTCACGAGGCACAAGAATTAACGGCCTGCCCTCTTTCATCATAACATCTGCCGCACGTGACATCAGATTGTCTGAGGACCCGTTTGCAATCGATGAGAGAGTGCCCATGGAGCAAGGCATGATTATCATGCCTTCAGCCAAATAAGAACCACTGGCAATCGAAGCCCCAATATCGCTAACGGGATGATAGATTAACGATCCACCACGATGACCAAATTTCTCCTGAAGCAGGCTCTCCCGGTTCGTCACATCCCAGTCCAATTCTTCTTTCAGTACACGCCAGCCAGCATTGGAGATAACCAGATGAACGGCATATCCCAGGTTAAGCAACGTTTCAATCAATCGGATACCATATATGCTGCCACTCGCTCCGGTGATTCCGACAACAAG
Source organism: Paenibacillus amylolyticus (assembly GCF_003719335.1). Lineage (GTDB taxonomy): Bacteria > Bacillota > Bacilli > Paenibacillales > Paenibacillaceae > Paenibacillus > Paenibacillus amylolyticus_D. Next base: position 29,859 of record NZ_RIAS01000013.1, on the reverse strand, counting down.
TCGTTTATTCTCCGGTTGCTGCATTATTATTTCACCGCCAGATCAATAAGTGTAAACGTAAATACGACTAGGCTCAGTACACTATTCATCGTAAAGAATGCCGTTTGTACACGGCTCATATCATTAGGCGACACAATATAGTGCTCATAAAGCAGGATGCCATACGTAATCAGCATACCTGCGCCATACCACCAGCTCAGATCGGTCATTAGCAACAAGGCAAGGAAACCAATCGCCGTAATGATATGAAAGAACTTGGCAATCTGCAATGATTTCACAAGTCCGAAGCGGGATGGAATGGAATGCAAACCTTCTCCCTGATCAAACTCCAGATCCTGGCATGCATAAATAATGTCAAAACCGGCAGTCCAGAATACAATCGTAACGTACAGAACAATCGCTGTCCAATCCATAGTACCTGTTACAGCCACCCATCCTCCCAAAGGAGCAAGGCCAATGGTCATCCCCAGTACAACGTGACAAAGCCATGTGAACCGTTTGGTGTACGAATACAGCACTAACATGAAGACTGCAATCGGCAACAACTGCATGGATAACACATTAAGATTGGATGATGCCCAGAACAATAAAATAAACGAGATGATGATAAAAATAATAACCTCGCCATTCTTCAGCAAACCTGCTGGAATAGCTCTCATTGCCGTACGGGGATTTTTGGCATCGATCGCCTGGTCAATAATCCGGTTCAAACCGAATGCGGCGCTCCGTGCACCAATCAAAGCAAGTAATACCCACATAATCTGCATCCAGCTCGGGAACGTATTGTTAACAACCATAGAGCCCAAAATGGCGCCCATAAAAGCAAAAGGTAAAGCAAAAAGCGTATGTTCAATCTTGATCATTTCTAAAAAAATGCGAATTTTCCTAAACATTCTGATTCTCCTTGGTTCCAATATGCAGTGCCGCGATGCCTCCGGTTAGAGGGTAGGCCTGCACCTGTTGCAATCCAGTTTCAACAAAAATGTCTGCCAGTTCCTTTCTACCCGGGAAAAGCGCCAGAGAGTCCGGCAGCCATTTATACTGCTCATAACGTTTGGCAAACAGTTTTGCCATGTTTGGCAACATATGCTCAAAATAAAAATAATAAATGCCTTTAAACGGCTGCCAGGTCGGTTTGGACAATTCCAGACAAACCACCATACCGCCAGGTTTTACAACACGTTTCATTTCAGACAGAACCTGTCTTAGATCCGGTACGTTACGTAAACCGAATCCAATCGTTACATAATCGAACGTATTGTCTTCAAAAGGCAAAGACATGGCGTTCCCTTGAACGAGCGTAATCTGTTTTGAACGGTTCACCGCATCAATTTTCGTCTGGCCTACTTCCAGCATGTTGCTGCTGAAATCCAGCCCGTGCATGTGCCCCGTTTCACTTGCCTGTGCCATAGCGAGCGTCCAGTCACATGTGCCGCAGCACAAATCCAGTCCCGTATCTCCCTTAGACATATTCATCTTCTTCATCGTGAATTTGCGCCAAGCTTTATGCCTGCGGAAACTCAGAATATCATTCATGACGTCATACTTGCCGGCTATACTCTGAAAAACCGAATGGACAAATTCTTCTTTCGGTTTGGTCTCTCCGCTACCCATTCGTCTGTCTCCCCCTCAATCTTCCCTTACTGCCGCATGTGAAGGCTGCACATAGGACAGGTAAGGCTCAAGAATTGCCTCGAACTCATGCATATCTTGAAGACCTTCCTCTTCTTGCAGCAAAAGCTGAATGCGGTGTGTGCACTCGCGAAGCTTGTCCAGCAACACCTCGCTTATGCTGTATTTCAGCACCATCGAACTCCATATACGTCGTTCGAGCTTCATTTGAGACAAATGACTGCGTTCCTCGTCATTACCGTTCTCATACACATGCCAGAACGCGTAGCTATGAAGCATCTGCTGCTCGTCATGCATTCGCTTCATCTCTTCTGCGATTGTTTCACAAGTGCTGAACTCCATCAGCAAGCTGTTCCATAACGCCCTATCTCCAACAGGGATCATGTCTGTAAATGAAAGAAACAGCTGCATTCTCAGCTGTACCGTTTCACGCAAATATTCATCAGCCGAAACGAGAAGTTTTTTCATCCGTTCATACAGCGTCATCTTACGTGCGTTCACTTGGGAAACAGCACCGCTAAGCTTGCCAATCATTTCAATTTTGCCTGCATGGGCAAGCAATTGATAGAAGCGGCTACTCAGATAATCTCCAGCGAGAACATTTAATTGGCGTGAACGCATCTCCTGTTCTCCCCGATCACCGGAAATCGTATCGATTCGATCATGCGTATCCATAGCCAACTGAACGAGCGAGGTCGCAAGAGCGTAAAGTTCCTGATTTCCCACTTCGTCTGTACGGCCCACAAATACCTGTAACAGACGCGCCCGGCTATCCGGAAATGACGGGATTTCCGTATGTTGTCGAATCATGTCGTAATCCGTATATTTCTTTGCAAGTTGGGGTACGCGATATGAATTCATTCTCATCCTCCGAGGCTTTGCTTTGTCAAACCATTTCTGCACTACAATCTTATATATTATAGCATATGTTTATTCGGCACGCACTGAATCCTGCTATTTGATTACCCCTAACTTGTCATTTCGAACTGCCTCTTCCACAGTTCCGTCTGCATCAGATTGAACCAGTCCTTTAAATCCTCCGAAAATGCCGCGCTTTTCCATGTGCGAAGCATATCAATAGCGTACATCGGCCATTCTCCTCGCCGAATATCTGCTGCAAGCAGCAGATGGCGTTTATGCATCCATTCGTCCTCGGCCATGACGCGAAGTAACACCTGTTCCACGTTGTCTACACTGCGAAAACTCAGATCGACGACAGCAGCCATATTTTCATAAATTTCAGTATAACTCGTATCCGTTCCTTTTACTTTGAGGTCGAGTGTCAAAATGGACTGTTTCCATTCCACTCTGGCAATCGGCGTAGACATATGAAGTGAACTCAGTACATCAACCAGATTATCATTCGTCAACTGGATCGTTTGATGAGAAGCGGTTACAGGCTCTGCCCGGTCTCCGCCCCATGTACGTGTATGTAAGCTTTGAAAAACCACGAGCAAGAAGACTGCCGCAATCGTTGACAGCATGGATGCAGTCACAATCATTCCCGGTTTCATATGCGCCTCCCTGCCTTTACCTGTTAGTGTAGTCTGTCCGGTAAAGGCTCATACCTCATTGTACAATCAAAAAAAGCAGGCTATGCCTGCAATTTTCATCTGATCCACTCAACCTTTTTATTGTACCTAGTCAAACTCTTTCATCACTATGCCTATTTAACATTTTATAATTTACTTTTGCCACTATTACGTTCAGTCATTGGACTATTCCGATTCAATCTCTCCATGCTTCGTAATCAGCGTAGCTTTTCCTCTGATTTTAATGGCTGAAGTATGTGTTGTAAATTGAGCAATCATCACTTCGCCTTTATCCAGCTTCTCCGTGTGATGAAAACGTGTGTCCTGTCCGCGGGTCAAGCCAATCACCTGTACACCGTTTTCTTCTGCTTTAATTACGATAAAGTCATTGCCCGTAGAGTGATCCATCGCGCACGTCCCCTTTTCTAATTTCATAGCGTTAATGATGATCAAGATTGTTTCATTTGTCAACAAGTCCTGGAGGGAATGTACCCGCAAGAAACCATAGTTACCGGGTCATACTATAACGGATCAGCCAGGAAAGGAGAGTTCGCATGAAATACACCCCAGCTGTGCTCAAGGAAGAGCATGTTCATCAGTTACAGGAGATTGAGCATCATCTGTCTGCCGTTACCGGCAAAGATCTGATTCTAATCGCTTACAGCGAGCAACCGGAACTTTCGGAAAAAAGTAAAGAGGTTGAGTAGCAGATTACGAAAATTTACCGTTTACAGGCAAAAGAAAAGGCCGTGAACAAGTCACGGTCTTTTTGTTGACATATGGAATATGTAGAAATCTTATTTAATTCCGTCTTTGAGCGCTTTACCTGGTTTGAACGCAGGAATTTTGCTCGCAGGAATTTCGATTTCTTCACCTGTTTGCGGGTTGCGTCCTTTACGTGCAGAGCGCTCGCGAACTTCGAAGTTCCCAAAACCAACCAATTGTACTTTGTCTCCGTTTTGAAGAGCCTCAGAGATCGCTTCGAATACGGCATCAACCGCTTTCGTTACATCCTTTTTGGACAATTCAGTAGCCTCGGATACGTGTGTAATCAAGTCTGATTTGTTCATTTGTTTTTCACCTCCTGAATCAATGTCCTGAATGTTATACTGTGTTTCCGTTTTATTAGGAAATATACGTTCATTCACAAAAAAACGTTGACCATTTTGAGCGATGAACATTCATCTCCGCCTGCGGCCCACAGTCATTTCTGGCAAAAGCCGCCTGAAACCACGCGTGTTTCTGACGCCGAACAAATTTTATACTAATACAGACAGCACACAATTTCAAGTGCGGCTACGGTTTAAAACGTAAAATGTAACTGCCAGAGCCAGCACAAGCACCCCGCCTTTGACAATATCATGTGTAAAATACTGAACGTTCATCATCGTCAATCCATTGACCAAGACACCAATCAGAACTGAACCGATAAAGGTTCCTATCACATTCGGCTTCCCGGCACCAAAGACAGAGAAACCAACAAATACCGCAGCTACGGATTCCATTAACAATGGAGATCCGGCATCAATCTGTCCAGACCCAACTTTGGATGCATAGATGATTCCTCCAATAGCCGCAAAGATTCCAGCTGCCACATAAGCAAGTGTTCGTACCTTTTTCACCTTGATCCCAGAGAGCCTTGCCGCCTCTTCATTTCCGCCTGTAATATACATTTGCCTACCATATTTGGTGTATGTCAAAAAGATATGAACACCGATTACAGCAATAAGCAGCAGAATAACGGAGATCGGCATACCCAGCCATTTCCCTTGTCCAATCAGCAGAAACGTCGGGTCCATCTCTCCAGCTGCCTTGCTTCCATCCGGAAACTGCATGTGATTGTAGATGGTGTACCCCTGAGCATATGTTTTGTGGATACCTCCGATGATGTACATTGTTGCAAGCGTCGCAAGCAGATCCGGAATACGCAATTTAACAATCAACAGTGCGTTCAACAGCCCAATGACGGCCCCAATAACCAAAGGCACGATAATCACGACAGCCAAAGGCTGCTGATACCAGATCATTAGTGACGCTGTAACAACGGTTGTCAGCGAGACGGTCGCTCCCACAGAGAGGTCAAATCCATCCACAATGAGAGATAACGTTACACCAATCGCTACAAAGGTTACGATCGAGATCGAACCTAAAATGTCCGTTAAATTGCTATACGTGAAGAAATAAGGCAGTTTTATGCCGAAAAAAGCAATAACTCCTATAATGACGATGATCGCTCCATACCGGAACGCAAAATCGAGTGATTTATCTTTCATGCTTCCACCTCTTGTCCACCGCTTGCATAGTAAAGCAGCTGTTCTTGGTTCGTCTCGCCACGCTGAAACTCTTTTACGATAACCCCTTCACACATGACCGCAATCCGGTCTCCGATGCCCATTCCTTCATCCAGTTCACAAGTGAAATAGATGACGGCTTTACCGGCCAGTGCCAATTCATTGATAATGCGGAAAATGTCACTTTTCGCCCCAATATCCACACCTTTTGTTGGTTCGTCAAAAATAAATACATCTGCATCGGTACGCAACCATTTTCCTATGGCTACCTTTTGCTGATTACCACCGCTCAAATACTTCACTTCCTGTTTCACCGACGAAGTCTTGATGCCGAGTTGTTTCACTAATGAATCCGCATGATGACGCTCACGTTTACGGTTAACAAAGCCCAATCGACTAAGCCTGGAAAGCAGGGGCAGGCTCAGATTACGTTCCACGTTCTCCTGAATGAGAATGCCTTGTTTACGCCGTTCCTCTGGAACAGATACAATGCCTAGAGCCGCCGCATCCGCAGGTTGGGACAGATGGATATTCCGTCCGAGTAATCTTATCTCCCCTGACTGCAATCGATCGGCTCCAATCAGCAGACGAGAGCATTCCGTTTTGCCAGCACCTACAAGCCCAACAACAGCAAGTACTTCACCACGGCGAACCTCAAGGTCCACACCTTTTACCTTCAATCCCCGCCGTAGGCCTCGGGCTTCCAGGAGCAGATCGCCCACAGGTGCTTCAGTCTTTGGAAACTCCTCTTCGAATGGTTTGCCTAACATTTGCGTAACAAGGTCATTGATCGTCAATCCATTCGTTTCACTTGTAAATACATGACGACCGTCCCTCATCACAGTAACCCGGTCACAGTGACTCGTTACTTCGGCAAGACGATGGGTAATGAAAATGCAGGCTACCCCGCGTTCCTTCAGCAAATGTACAATGCGAAAAAAAGCATCGGTCTCCTCTTGACTCAGAGGTGCCGTCGGCTCGTCGAATATAATGACTTTGGCATCCTGAATCAGGATACGCGCAAGCAAAATCATCTGTTTCTCAGCCAGAGTCAACTCGGCCACTTTACGGTGAATCGAGATATGATCTGCCCCGAGCTGTTTCAATGCTTCCTTGGAACGTTGCTGCAACGTTCTTGGACTTTTCCACCATCCTCCAGCGGATGAGGCTAACTGATCCAGCATAATATTCTCGGCGGCAGTCAGCTGCGGCACAAGTGCAGCATCCACTTCCTGATATACACAGTGAATTCCACTTGCCTTGGCTTCTCTCGGAGAATGGAGGCTCAGTTTATAGCCGTTTAGACGAATCGTACCCTCATCCAGTTGGTACGCGCCCGACAATATTTTCATCAACGTACTTTTGCCGGCCCCGTTCGCTCCAAGGAGGGCATGGATCTCTCCACCTTTTACAGAGAAATGTACGTCCCTCAGCGCAGGTATGCCTGAAAAATGCTTATGGATATGCTCCATATCCAGTGATATCGGGTCCTTCATGATGTTGCCTCCAATCAGCTGTATTGCCTGTCATCGCCTGAAAAAAGCGCGCCTCGCGGCGCGCTTCTAACGCTGCTTACTTCGCAGTAATCCCGTACTCGCTCATCCAGTCCTTAATCCCTTGAGTACTGCCTCCCCAGCCTTTTACGTACTCAGACAGCTCAGATGTGGAGATTTGTTTATCTGGTAGAGCCTCACGTTGTACGTACACCGGATTAAGAACAACCGCATCTTCGGTTTGGTCCCCATGCAACTTCTGGTATGCATATCGAACTTGTACACGCCCAATGTCCGTTGGATCTACAGCCGCGGAAGCAACCCAAGGATTTTTCGGGTCCTGGATCATCTGCAGATCCTCGTCACTCATGTCAATTCCATACACCTTAATCTCATCACGCCCAGCTTGCTGAATGGCACGCGCCGCACCTTTTGCAAACTCGTCCCACGCGGCCCAAACCGCTGTAATTTCACCTTTTGGATATTGTTTCAGAATGGCCTCCATTTTGGCTTGCGTATCCAGCGCCGGGTTCTGAGCAGAGCCAAATGTCGCAATTTCCTTGATTTCTGGATTATCCTTCAGGAATGCTCCGTAGGCAATCTGGCGACGTTCCATTGGAGCAAAACCAGCCACCCAGACTTTCACGATGTTACCTTTACCATTGATATCTTTTTTCATCTGTTCCAGTGTTAGTTCAGCCATCTTCTGGTCATCTTGTGACAACACCGTAGCACCCGGAACACTGATCGCTGCATCAAATACAACTACAGGAATCTTTTGCTCAACCGCTTTTTTCACCCCTGGTTCGAGGAGCGAATCACCGTGGTCTGTCAAAATGACATCAAATTTCTGGTTAATTGCACTGTCGAGCAACGATACCATTTTTGCTTTATCATTATCTGCAACAAAGGTGGTGAGTTCACCGCCAAATTTGGCAATTTCCTCTTTTACTCCTTGTACATACTGCTGTGAAAATGTCCCTGTATTAAATTCCATAATTAGTGCAACCCGTTTACCGCTTAAAGGTCCTGTAACGGCTTCCGTCTTCGGTGTTTCACCCGCTGATCCTGATGCAGGAGAGGCGGCTGGTTCTTTTTTAATTCCGCAAGCTGACAACGCCAGTGTGAATATCAGTAAAACGCTTAACCCAACCCATTTAAAACTTGTTTTCTTCATCTCGTTCTCCCCCTGTTTCACTCGCTATGACTTCAATCACAATAGTTGTTTATTAATATAACGGCTAATCCCTAGTATGTAAATATGTTTTAGTGATTTAAAGCTGAAACTTGCTACATTTTTCGAAAATATATGATTTAGACATCCATTTCATCCATATTCAAGAAATAACGGCAAAGAAAAAGACCATGAGATCCAGCCCCACGGTCTTTTGAATAATTAAAGTATGATGGCGATCAATCCGCCTGAGCCTTCGTTAATAATTCTACCCAGTGTCTCTTGCAGTTTATATCTTGCATTATCCGGCATCATCGCGATTTTACCCTGAATGCCTTCACGCACAATGGAGTGTAAAGAGCGTCCAAACATATCTGAATCCCATACCTTGATCGGATCGTTCTCAAAGTCTTGCATCAGATATCTCACCAGTTCCTCGCTCTGTTTCTCCGTACCGATAATCGGGGCAAACTCCGACTCCACATCAACACGGATCATGTGGATGGACGGTGCCGTCGCTTTCAGGCGAACGCCAAATTTCGTACCCTGACGAATCAGTTCCGGTTCGTCCAGCGCCATCTCAGCAAGTGAAGGAGCAGCAATGCCATAACCTGTTGTTTTGACCATTTCCAGCGCCTCAGCGAAGCGGTCATATTCTCTTTTCGCATGGGAGAACTCCTGCATCAGTTGCAACAGATGATCCTTGCCCCTGATTTCAATGCCAACAACTTCCACGAGAATCTGGTCATATAACTCATCCGGTGCGTAGAGATCTATCTCTGCTACACCTTGCCCCATATTCATACCACTGAGGCCGGCACGGTCGATAAATTCATATTCCATGAATTGTGACACGACCCGATCCACGTCGCGCAATCTGCGAATGTCTTTTACCGTATCCCGTACCGAATTCTCATAGTTGTTACGAAGCCAGTGTGTGTCATTCAGCACCATAACCCAGCTCGGGAGGTTCACATTCACTTCATGCACAGGGAACTCATATAATACTTCACGGAGTACACCAGTGACATCATCTTCCGTCATCGTCGCAGCACTTAGCGTCATGACTGGAATATCGTACTTGGCAGCCAGCTCGCTACGAAGTTGCAACGCTTCTTCACTGCGAGGCCGGGTAGAGTTGATGACCAGAACGAACGGTTTACCCACTTCTTTCAGCTCAGCAATCACTCGCTCTTCTGATTCCACATAGGAACTGCGAGCGATCTCCGCAATCGTTCCGTCTGTTGTGACCACCACACCAAGTGTGGAGTGCTCCTGTATGACTTTTCGGGTACCAATCTCGGCTGCTTCCTGGAATGGAATCGGCTCTTCGAACCAAGGTGTGGAGATCATACGCGGACCATTTTCATCCTCATATCCCTTTGCGCCTTCCACCGCGTACCCCACACAATCCACCAAACGTACATTGACATCCAGCCCTTCAGCCACTTTGATCTGGACTGCATTATTGGGCACAAATTTAGGTTCGGTTGTCATTATTGTTTTGCCTGCTGCACTTTGTGGAAGTTCATCCACTGCACGGGCACGATCGGCCTCACTTGCAATGTTCGGCAGTACGATCGTTTCCATGAATCGTTTAATAAATGTTGATTTCCCCGTCCGGACTGCGCCGACAACCCCGAGATAAATATCCCCTCCGGTCCGCTCAGCTATGTCCTTAAAAATGTCCACTTTCTCCAATGAAATCCCCTCCTTAAATTACTCCGAAGGAAAAATGCTAAAGAGCATCCGCTTCGTTTTTTCAATCAGAAGACTGAAATCCCTGCAACGGTAGAGCCGCCTTTGTGAGTGCCCGGAAGTCGTCCGCCGCCGAACGTTGCATTCTGATGAAACCGGCGAGAGCGGCGTTAACTCGTACATGCAATTGGACTAGTATCATCTTATGTACCCGTATGCGGCAATATGACGTATTTTTTTGTTTTTTTATCTCATGATGGTGACATGAAGAGCATCCTCCGATCCCGGACTGCGCGTCTTTATTTCAATCTACTTTATGAGAACCCCTCTCTGTTTATGACACCTCTCACATCTTGAACCCTATTCTTTTCACAAAAAAAGAGACATGCCACGGAACGCGGTATATCTCTTTCGGGATTCTGTGAAGCCTTGAATTGCACATTTACTTTAGTACATTTACTTTTTATTACAGCTGCTCTTTACTTACTTGCCTTGTTTTTGAACGATCTGTGCGACAGGTACATTATTCTCCAGCGTATATGGAACAGATTTCACAGGTACGAAATAGGAATGCGCAAGCAAATGATTACGTAAATCCGGGTCATCAGAGCCAGCATCCTCATCGTCGGATGAACCATCTGTTTTTTCCAATGCCTGCATAATATCAAAAGCATAGTCCACATACACCGTACCCTGTTCATCCATCATAAAAGGCAGTTCCTGACCTGAATATACACTTTTCAGCGTAATTGAAGGTGATCCTGCCTGTGCCGCCAAGTTCATGTCCACCGCATGAAAGCCAGGATACAGATCTTCCCCCGCAGGCAGTTGTTGATTATGTACAGATTTGTACTGATTCACCATGCGTTGCACATCATTGACCTTCTGCACCGTCTGGAGATCCATCACTTTCACTGTCGGTTTCACTTCCTCATTTTGTATCAAAAAGTAAGCGCTACCACCACTCTCAAAGGCCGTTACCGGTATATCATCAAGATAACCAAGCTGCCTCAATTTTGGGAGGTCTACTCTAAACTTTTCATACTTCGGCGTATCCGCGTCGGCGTTCAGAATCGGCAATATCCCCTCATCCTTTTGAAACGCTTCAATGGCACTCTGAATACGGTTTACACTTTCGCGATAAGCTGTTTTGGGATCAGAATTACTCTGAGAAGGATACAAGCAACCACTCATTGTAAGCATAAGCAGAAGAATCAAAGACAGACACTTCACCTGCCGTAACAAACCCAAGGGATGTCTTCCTTCCGCGGTTTTATTCTTCTTTTTATTCATTCGCACCCTCCTTAAACATACAAAGTATGACTTGAAACTCTATTTCTCTTCCTGCTATTATGCAAACCAATCATCATCTTGTTGCTGACGCTCAAGCTGTTTCCTTATGGCGGCTTTCAGTGGGTCTTCCGGAACCTGCACGGTCAGTTGTCCGCACACTTTCGCCTGACACGAGAGTCTTGTTCCTTCCTCAAGCATGAGTCCGAGCTTCCGCCTCTCCGCATCCGTAGGTGGAAGCAGTGCATGCCTCTCCTCCAGCGCCACTTTAACTTTGCACATCAGACATGCAGCTTTGCCATCGCACCGGGTTGATATTCGAACACCAGCCCGACGCGCAGCTTGTAAAAGAGTTGTGCCAGGCTGAACTTTGATGGATTTATTCATCGGTAAAAATGTAATCATCTCTTGCATCATTGTTCCTCCCCAGCTTGATCCGACCAAGAAAACCCAACCAGCTCTTCCACTTCTGATCTGAAACGAGAGGACCATATATTATGTTGACTTAATGCAATCATTGCAGGTCGGTGAGTCTCAGGTTCTTGACGAATTCGCGTTGCAATGGGTACATAGCGATCTTCACGTCCGCGAAGCAGATTAAAAAGCAATTCATGCGCAAGCGGCATTAGTCGCAACCGGTATACATCCACCTGAGTCTCGGAAGCATACAGAGCTAGCACACGCTCAATCTGGATACGATACCAACTTTCACGCGCCCATACTTCAAAGCCGCCTACCAGTTCCAGTGAACATGCACCCACTTGGTAATGACTCAGCAGGGAGGCATAAGGCCCCGTTTTGTCTATTGCAGGCTCGTCAATTTTGTTCCCCGGAGCACAGATATGCAGCTTTTTGGCGTCAGCAATATCAGCATACACATCAATATCTCTAGGTGCTTGTTGCAACTCCACCCCTTGAAGTAATAAGCCGCAACTGCCTCCTAGTAACCAGGTATAAGGCTGACGATCCCAGGCTTTTGCCGTATCCAGTAAAGCCTTGTGTAATTCCGGATATCGCGCAGTCCAATCTTCCGTCTCATGCGGTTCCATAGCTACACAATCCTCCCATCCGTCTTTTCATTGTGTCCGTTCTTATGATGCGCTTATGCGGATGTTCTCTCTCCTATGCTAAAATCTAAGTCAGAGAAGCGATTCCACCAAAAAATCCGATGAGCATAATTAAAAATGCTATGATCGAAAGAATACCCCGCACGAATCCTTTTGTTTTGGCACGAGCAAATGTAATCAAAAATACAGATAATCCCATAATGAGGATAGCAACTAATGATAGCCACATCTTGTCCATTGCGCTCATAAACCAGCAGTCTCCCCTTCAATCCGATATTCATCACGTAATTGTGACAATTGCAATCATTATAACATGAAATCGAACGTATTTTTCCTATAAAAAGACAAAAAAGCAAGCCAGCTTCCGCTGGCTCACTTTCGTTATGCTTCATCCCTACACAAGTAGGCACGATCTATTATTTTTTCATCATCATCTTCATTAACGATTCCATACTGCTTGGATTCAGCCCGCTTTTCTTGACTGCACTCACAATATCCTGAACTGTATCCTCAGATACCGGTATTTTCGCCATGGCGGATACTTGTTTAATCAACTGGCGCAACTGAGCCTCATTCTGCATCGTCGTTGGTTTCACAGTGCTTGCCAGCTTTTTGACAGCTCCTTCAGTGATCGTTTTGCCTGTCTTTTTGTTGATGGCTTTCAGCGCTTCTTTCGAAATGTTGTTACCCATTCGTCTCCCCTCCTCCGGCAATACTCATGTGTATAGTATGAGTGTGCCTGGGAAAAGGTGATTACGCAGCATCATTTTAAACTAGGCCAATAACGATATTTAAACTATTAACTCAGGAATGCCATTGCTCCCAAGTTTCCAGCTTCATCACTTCCATCTCCGTTTTCGGATCACGCCCCATCAATGCTTCAACGGCATCACGCGGCTGCCGATTCTGAAATAAAACATGATACAATTGATCCGCAATTGGCATCTGAACACCATACTTCTGGGATATAAAATAGGCTGCCTTGGTAGTTCGAATGCCTTCGACTACCATGCCCATGGATTGAAGCACATCATCCAGCTTCTGTCCCTGTCCCAGCATAGATCCCGCTCTCCAGTTCCGACTGTGCTGACTTGTAGCTGTTACAACCAGATCGCCGATTCCCGCGAGTCCAGAAAACGTTAATGGATTAGCTCCCATCTCAACACCGATTCGAGTAATCTCGGCAAGTCCACGGGTTAACAACGCTGCCTTGGCATTATCTCCAAACTGCAGACCATCAGACATACCTGCCCCGAGCGCGATAATATTTTTGAAAGCCCCCGCTAGTTCAACTCCAAGCATATCCCGGTTTGTGTACACACGAAAATAGGCATTCATAAACAATCCCTGAACAGCCTCCGCAGATGATTTATCCAATGAAGCCACAACCACGGTGGTTGGACAGCGCTTCACCACTTCTTCAGCATGACTTGGACCAGACAATACTACGATGTGCCCTTCTTCACATTCAAGCTCTTCGGAGATCACCGTAGACATCCGTTTCAGACTTTCCGTCTCAAAGCCCTTCGTTGCATGAATAATCAGCATATCGGGTGTATAGAAAGGTTTAAACTGATGTGTAACCGCACGCATCGCAGACGAAGGCGCCACAATTAACACAGCCGCCGCACCTGCAACCGCAGCTTCCATATCACTGGTTGCGCGAATGCGAGAAGACAGCTCTGCACCCGGAAGATAACGTGCATTCGTGTGCTGTGTATTGATCTCCGCCGCCTGTTCTTCACTACGTGTCCACATCACCACATCCAGTTCGTTTGCGGCGAGTACACTGGCCAAGGCAGTTCCCCAACTGCCTGCAACCAGTACGGCAACTTTTTTAGACAACGCGTTTCCCCCCTCCAGGGTTCTTTGATCCCAATTTATTTTCCTGTCCTTTGGCGAGTTTCGCAATGTTCGTACGATGTCTCCAGAATGCAAACAGACAAATAATCAGACTGCCCCAGAAGATACTCATTGAATACCCAGGCAGGATCAAGATGAAAACAGGAGTCAGTGCTACAAAAATTAAAGAACCGAGTGAAACATAACGTGTCAGAACGATGGACAGAATGGCGATGATCCCGGCATAAAGCGCAGGCAGGAAAGCCAAGCTTACCAATACTCCAATCGCAGTAGCAATCCCTTTGCCTCCGCGAAAATTGAAATAAAGTGGCCAATTATGACCTGCAATGGCAGCAATACCACTGAATGCAGCAATCCATGGAGACCCGTCACTTAACCATATGCCAATCCATACCGCAGCAATACCTTTGATTACATCCAGTAACAGAACTGCAACAGCCGGCCCTTTACCCAGAATACGCAGCGTATTCGTTGCCCCGGCATTACCGCTCCCGTGTTGACGTATATCAATCCCCCGTATTGCTTTTGCAAGAAGAACACTAAAACTGATCGAACCAAGCAGGTAGCTCAGTACAATAGCTGCGATGGATAAAATCACAAACTTCTCCCCTAACCTTCGTCGGACTTCCTCCGAGTAAATATGCGAATTGGTGTACCTTCGAAATCAAACGCTGCACGGATTTTATTCTCCAGGTAACGCTCATACGAGAAGTGCATCAATTCTGGGTCGTTGACAAAAATAACCATAGTCGGCGGTTTGACCGCAACCTGAGTCACATAGTTAATTCTCATTCTCCGCCCTTTATCCGTTGGCGGTGGATTAATTGCTACAGCATCCGATACCACATCATTAAGCAGATGTGTCTGAACACGCAAAGAATGCTGTTCTGCTACACGCTGTACCACTGGCAGCAATTTTTGTAAGCGTTGTTTTGTCAGTGCCGACAAAAAGACAACCGGAGCATAGGTCATAAAGAGGAAATGATCCCGAATTTTCGTCTCAAATTCCTTCATTGTTTTGTCCGTTTTCTCCACAACATCCCATTTGTTTACCACGAACAAGGAAGCTTTACCCGCTTCATACGCATAACCGGCAATGTGCTTGTCCTGTTCAATAATGCCTTCTTGACCGTTAATAACAATCAGAACAACGTCGGCACGCTCAATGGCACGCATCGCACGCATTACGCTGTATTTCTCCGTCGTTTCATATACTTTACCGCGCTTCCGCATACCCGCCGTATCAATCAGCACGTAACGTTGCCCGTCTTTTTCAAAAGGAGTGTCAATTGCATCACGAGTTGTACCGGCTACGTCACTGACGATAACACGTTCCTCACCGAGGATAGCGTTCACAAGTGAAGATTTACCCACATTAGGTCGGCCGATCAGAGCTACACGAATTACATCCTCATCGTATGTCTCTTCCTCAAGTTCAGGCAATTTCTCCACAATCGCATCAAGCAAGTCACCAATTCCCGTACCGTGACTGCCGGATACCCCGATCGGATCACCAAAACCGAAGCCATAAAACTCATAAATCAGCTCACTACGCCCAATGTTATCCACTTTGTTTACAGCTACAACGATCGGTTTGCCTGAGCGATAAAGCATCTCAGCAACTTCTTCGTCGGATTGCGTAATGCCTGCCTTGGCATCACACATAAACACAATAACATCTGCTTCTTCAATCGCAAGCTCCGCCTGCATGCGAATGGATTTCATAATGACGTCCTCGCCGTCAATTTCGATACCACCTGTATCAATAATACTGAATGCTTTTCCGTTCCATTCACCGATTCCGTAAATTCGGTCACGGGTAATGCCCGGCTTATCTTCCACAATGGCCAGTCTGTCGCCGATAATCCGATTGAAAATGGTGGATTTACCCACGTTTGGTCGGCCGACAATTGCCACAACTGGTCTTGCCATACATTCCACTCCTCCTGTCCATACTTACGTTACTCATCATAGCAAAAAAGCTATGGCTTGGCTAACGTTTCGTAACGAATTGAAACGTTATTCTTCCAATAACAACAATCGGCGAACCCGCTGGGGCTCGCCGATCTTGCTTTTATTGTTCAGCAAAATATGCAGTATATAACTAAGAACCATGCATTTATAACTTATTTGAATTTGCTGAGTTTGTCACCAAACAGTTCGCCGAGCGTAGTGCTCATCCCTTGATTGTTCAAGGAAACGTTCGGATTGTTGATTTCTTCACGTGGAGCGTTGTTTCTTGCTGGACGCTCTGATTTTTGTGGTTGAGCAGGAGCTTCTTCTGTTTCTTTGATGCTCAAGCTTACACGTTGTTCAGCAGGGTTCATGTCCAAGATTTTCACTTGAACTTCTTGACCTTCTTTCAGCACTTCATGTGGAGTGCCAATGTGTTTGTGGGAGATTTGTGAAATATGCACAAGACCCTCAACACCAGGAGCGATTTCAACAAATGCACCGAAATCAACCAGACGTTTTACAACACCTGTTACGATATCACTTGTGTTGAATTTGTCGCCAGCTGTTTCCCAAGGACCTGGTTGAACAGCTTTCATGCTCAGGCTGATTTTACCTTTTTCAGGATCAACTTTCAGCACTTTAACATTTACTTTGTCCCCTTCGGACAATACATCGGATGGTTTGTCAACGTGAGTCCAAGCCAGCTCGGATACGTGTACCAAACCGTCAACTCCGCCTACATCAACGAAAGCACCGAATTGAGTCAAACGTTGAACTGTACCTTCAATGACTTGACCTTCTTGCAAACCAGCCATTACTTGAGCTTTGTTTGCTTCGAATTCTTGCTCCAGAACGTCTTTTTGGGAAAGGATCACTTTGTTGTTCTCACGATCGATCTCTTTCACTTTAACGCGCAGTGTGCGGCCTTTGTAGTCGCTAAAGTCTTCAACGAAATGACGCTCAACCATGGAAGCCGGGATAAATCCACGAACGCCCACGTCTGCAACCAAACCGCCTTTAACCACATCACCTACAACAACTTCGAACACGTCTTGGTCTTCAAAGTGCTTTTGCAGTTGCTCCCAAGCGTTCTCACTGTCGATCGCACGTTTGGACAGAACGAGTTTTTCTTTCTCGTCGTCGATGCTAAGAACTTTAGCTTCAACTTCTTGTCCAACTTCTACTGCTTCAGACGCGCTGTCTACGTGAAGCGAAGACAGTTCACGAATTGGAATAACACCGTCATATTTATATCCAATGCTTACATAAGCTTGGTTATCTTCCAATTTGACGATGGTTCCTTTTACAGTATCTCCTTTTTTCAAGGAAACGAATTGATCCAACTCATCTTGGGTTGCTTCTTGATTTTTCATTTCTTCCGACATGTCAAATACCCTCCTCAATTCAAAAACCCCATTATATTCAAACCTGCCTTGGCAGAGTTCAAAACACTTTCATGCAAATGCGCTTCACATAGCATTCCTCAAAAATATGGAAACATGCACTCACAGTAGACCTGCCTTATTTACTAGGCTCGCCTGTTTTCACCATTTCGTTAATTTTGGACATGATTTTCTCGGTAGCTCTTTCCAAAGCATCTCCGGAAGTGTCTTCCTTGAACTCGTCCAAATTGACCGGTGCGCCATATACCACTTTCATCTTATGAAAAAGCTTGTAGTTGCCGATAATAGCAGTAGGGATTACAGTAGCACCGCTGCGGAGAGCAAAACTCGCTGCTCCTTTTTTACCAATTCCACCATCATTGTGACGGCTTCCCGACGGGAAAATGCCAAGCACTTCACCACCACGCAAAATATTGAGTGAGGTTTTGATGGATTCTTTGCTGACGCCTCCTCGCTTTACGGGGAAGGCACCGACAGCTTTAATGATTCGGCCAAATACCGGAACATCAAACAGTTCGCTTTTAGCCATAAATCTCACTTGACGGCGAATTTTGATGCCAACGGTTGGCGGATCAAAGTTACTGATATGATTGGAGCATAAAAGTACACCGCCGTCTTCCGGGATATTTTCCCGTCCAACTGCCTCCAGGCGAAAAAGAATGGTATACATGATCCGCAGTACAGTCTTGCAAAAGGTGTAAATCATAAACCGCTCTCTCCTCTGACCATTGTGCAATAAGATACGATTTTGTCAACCACTTCATGGATATTCATCTTCGTTGTATCCAGGACAATCGCGTCCTCTGCACAACGAAGCGGGGAAACTTCCCGGTTCTCATCCAGTTTATCACGGGTGGCAATGTCTCGCTCCAGTTGCTCCAACGTCAGCCCATCGGATGGTTCCAGTTCTTTGAAGCGGCGAAGTGCGCGCTCCTGCACACTGGCAGTCATAAAAATTTTCACTTCCGCATCGGGCAATACAGTGGTTCCGATATCGCGCCCATCCATGACGACGCCCTTGCGCAAAGCCATTTGCCGCTGAGTATCCACTAATTGTGTACGCAGCCCCTCGATTTGCGCATATCGAGACACGATTCCCGTTACTTCACGGGAGCGGATTTCCGAGGTAACATCCTCGCCATTACAGAACACTTTCTGTCCACCCCGATCCGGTTGTAAATCAATAACCAAATCTTGAGCTTCTTGAAGTACCTGAGTCATATCTTCCGGAGATATATCTTTCCGAATCATATGCAAGGATACTGCACGGTACATTGCGCCTGTATCGACATAAATGTATCCGAGTTCCTCTGCAACCAAGCGGGCCACCGTGCTTTTTCCGGCACCAGCAGGTCCGTCAATTGCAACGTTCATCTTCCCGTCTTCTGATGTGTTCTGGCTAGCCAACGGGGCATTCCTCCTCAAACGATAAACCTCAATAAAAAAACAGGCATTGCCTGCATCGTGAAAATTATACCACACTCTACACATGGATGCAAAAACAGACAAATCAGCCAATCCGGTCTTTGCTGTTACGCTGCATATGAATCGGGGTACCTTCCAGCCGGTCAATCGTTGTCATTATTTTCTTCAAATCAGGGATAAGCAGTAACAACTGGCAAAGGATAACGAGGATCAGGAGAACGCCAATGAACAGCAGCGCACTTCGTTCCAAGCGTTTTGATATCCTACAATAAATGTGTTCAACGTTGCGCGCATCCGATCGTTTCTTCATAGCAACATTCTCCGTTTTTGCCTTACGTTGCCCAGCACTGAACAGGTTTATGCCTGTACACGTCTATTTCATCCGATAATCCAGTTGCCGCTCAAAGCAAAATTTGATGACCTTCTGACGTTCTGAATCCGTAATCTGTGAAAATTTCAGCATACCGAGCTCACGGCCCGATTCCAGCTTTTTAATGCGCACTACCTCGGCTTCGAATTGAACATGGTCAATTGACCCATTGCGATAAGGAACCAATAGCCAGCATTTCAGCTTTTGTTCTTCCTGCACTTTGACATCAGGCTCGATGTATATAGATAATCCTCCGCCTCCGATGTCCTCAGTCAGCACGACTGCCCTTGTAAGGTCATCACATTGAACCGCCAATTCAAGACTGGCGTGAACGCGAAGAAAGCTACGGCGCTGAATTTTGGAAATCTCATCAGGAAGCGGTTTTCGAATGCGAACCAGACGAACGACATCTTCCTCAAACCCTGTCACGTAAGTATTAAAATAATGGCGGACTCCACTCTCGTTCATATACGATATGGACAATTCTTCTCCGAAAAAGAGTCTTTTCAAACGACTGTTCCCCTGTTGCATCGGAACTTCAATTAAAAAACTGTCATCATCGGTATCTGCGATACGCGATTTATATTCTTTATGTTCCTCTTTTTCGTCAGCCGATGCGATCTGGATATATAACACTTCGTTTATTTTAGGAAACAATCGGTTCACCGCCACTTATGTATTTATCTTTGTATTTGCAAGGACTATTATACCATGACCTTTCTCACATGGAACAAGAAAAAACAGACCATTGCTATGGTCTGCTTTCGCATCATTACTTTCGACAATACGCATTCTGCTAATACGATTCTAGGAAGTTGCATTCACCGGCTTAATCTCCTCAACCGCTTCTTCCATTCCTGTATTGGCATTAATGTAGATCCGGTAACGCGAACCGTTGATCCGTCCCCCGAATTCATAACAGAGCACTTCTTTGCTGTAGTCATTCTCAATCAACGATTTGCGCACATAATTTTCTTTGAAATCTGAATTCAATTTTTTACGTGCCTGCTCAGCCGTCAGTTTTGCTTTTGGGATCTGACGTTTGTCGTTATGCTCATACACATAGTCGCTTGCCTGAAAGCCGGTAACTTCCCCCGTATCCAGACCTACACGTACAGACATCTTTTCTGGATAAATTAATGTATCTCCTTGCTTGTGCACATACGTGATGTTCGCCAAATTACCGAATTCATCGTAGTTGACAGCTTTCATATCCTTATATCCTTTATTGACTAGGAACTGATCCGCTTGTTCCATAGCCTCTTGACGCGACACTTTTTTTGCTCCCACTGTCCTGGTGTCGCTGTACGAGATAAGCTTTCCGCCATTGCGCGTAAAGTCCATCATCAACTTCCCGTTTCTGGCATGCTGGGTGGTGGCGGTATATGATTCCCAGTCCGTCCCTTTACCGTTCTCCTGAACCTGAATCTTACCACTTTCCACATTTGAGAATTGGGCGGCCTTCTCCTGAATTTGCTCTTTGGAAACAGGCATTCCACTAAGCTTCTTCACAGAGCGTTTGGTGAACATATTGGAAACGGAAGGGCCCCAATCCAGTTCGGGGTAGTCTTTTACCTTTTTATTTACGGTCCGGAAGCCGTCCACGATGGAATTATCATTTTTCTGCTCCTGAGTTGCCATAACGGTCTCAGCGTCCATCCAGCGCAAACGATCAGCTAACACTTTCTGTTGCACTTCCTTCAGACTATTTTTAATCTCCGAAGAATTTTGATACAGTGTCTTTAGATTACCCATTTCCTTCTTACTGAGCGGCTCATTTGTCAGGTCACGCATGGATGCCTGATACGCAAATTTTGAGATACGTGAGAGGAACTCCTCCGTCTCATTGAAGGGAAGCATGCCTAGCGGCAGTTGATTAATTTCATTCTGAGCTTCGCTAGTAAGCCTCCACACATTCATCAACCCTTTGCGATGCATACCCTGTGAGCTTGAATGTACAGCAAGCGTGTTACCAATCTCCGAATGTAATTTGTCCATATGGAATGAGAGGTCGTGAAATGCACGCTGATATTGATTTTCTGCCTTGATCAGTATCGCATTCTTCTCCTGGTTCTCCTGATAACCCCACACAAGCGCGCCGATCAGGAGAACTGCAAATATCGGAAACATGACTGAACTTAATCGTTTATACACGGTAGATTCTCCTTTCTTCTAGGGTGTGTCTGAAAACATTGAAGGAAGCAGATTTTGCCGAATTTTCTCCAAGCCAGGAAGTTTACCGCAGGCGTGCCGGGGCACGTCAAGGGAAAGTGACGCAGCAGGGGCGAAAAGGTGGTAAAAGATGCACTTCAGTGGATTTCAAGACACGCCTTGACCACTGCCTTTATTGTGGATCGAAGAAAGTCCTCTTATGCATGCGATTTCCAGCTGGAACGAAATTTGCCTTTAACGGATGTACCTCAGTCTTTTTTTGTGAGGCTTCAAGAGATCATTTTAATGGAGCATAAAGTCCGATTAGTGCAATATATAGTTCGTAGCCATGCCCTCTTCCTCAATGTCAAATTGATCCTTGTTATCGCAAAGGCATTGTTTAAACCCCGTATCAATACGCCCCCGTTCTTTCTTGCCTCTTAACGTAAAACGTTCGCCACATTGCTTGCATCTAATTTTTATTTTGATTCTTGTCATTTGATATCCCCGTTTCATATCGTCGTACCCCTGTTTTCTAGAACACAAAAAGACACACCGGGGTCTGCGCTTTAAACGCTTTATGTCCACCAGTGTGTCCGTATTTTTAATAATTTAATCTCATCCCTCTCGTTTCACGAAACGAAACGGAGAACGGTTGTTAGCCCGTGTAATCTTGCCTATTGCTCCATACCACAGACCCGCCATCAGAGGCGCGATGAACCACAACCAATGATTCACCATCATATTCATGATAACATCGTACAATGCATGCCAGAAAAATGGAAGAATCAGAGACAGACTGAGATACCATCGTTTCTTCTTCGTATCATCAATGAATTTGGCCTTGCCCATGTAATATCCCATAATAACGGCAAACATTGCATGACCCGATACGGGCAGAAGGGCCCTTAGGAACATACCTGACACGGAGGCATTGCCTGCAAATGCGTACAGCACATTTTCCACTGTAGCGAAGCCCAACGATACAGCAACGGAATATAAAATCCCGTCATACGGCTCGTCAAATTCGGTGTGATTATAGATAATGTGGTAGATCACAAACCATTTGGCAAACTCCTCAACCCCGCCCGAGATTAAGATGGATTCGAGCAGGGGACTATCTCCAAGCCACAGCATCATGCCTCGCTGAACAATCATCACGGGCAGAACGATCAGAATACCCATGAGAAATACTCTCAGAATCATGTGAAGTGGTTCATAATCATACCGGTCTTTAAGATAAAAGTATGTTAACAAGGCGAGACCCGGAGCAACTGCTGCAGCTAGAAGCGAAAACAAAAGCACCGAAATTCCCTCCCCTGAATAGTGACGCGATGATAACGATGTTTAATCCTGACGTTTGAAGTGTGTGCAGATGACATCAATCGCTTGTTCAGGAATAACGACCTTTCCATACTCTTCCATAACAGCCGGAGTGACTGAAGAACCTTCTCCAAATTCAGCCAGCAAAGCAATTAATGCGGCGTGTTTGGTGGTGTCCACATCATCCGGTTCAAAATGTAAGAACCATTTATCTTTATAAGAATACAGTTTCCCCGCATCCGTAACATGTTGACGTAACATATGGGCAGCTTCAATCAGCACCTCAAAATCCTTAAAAGCGTATACGATGGAGTCACTTTGCTCCAGTGTAACTTCCATTTCATATACTTCTTCAGGAAGATCATCTTCATGACCTGAACCATATTGTTGCGGATCATATTTTCCACGAGTAACGATGACAACCATCCCTTGAGCGGGAAGTGCGAATACTTCAACAGCCAGCGGACCTGTAGCATCAAAGCCAAGTTCAGAATAAGCCTGGTCCATCATTTCAGTGAACAGTTCATGTACCTTCGGTAATTCCTGCCACATATCTTCTTTTTGTATTCCGCGCTCGCTCAGATCGTCAAAGGTCAGGAAAATCCGTATCTTATCATGACTTAGTCGTTCTATTTTCATACAGGATCTCCCCTTTATAAGCAAGTCTTATAACAGATTATGAAGCACAAAACAATATGTGCTGAAAATAAATCTATGTAGTTATGTTATCATTTTATACCTATAAATGCACGCAGTAAAATCAACAAAAAAAAGAATCAATCCACATCAAATCAAGACTGTGGATGATTCTTACTGGATGCTGTGGGTTACAAACCCGGTACTGTTGTATTTGTTTGACTTAAAATTTGCTCTACCTCATGTTTAACATCCGGGTTGGTCCGAATAAAATCTTTAAGCATATTCATGTTTTCTTCTTTTTCTTTTGGTGAGATCATTCTGCTGGTTTTTGATGCCGCCTTGTGCGGTTCACCATGATGATCCGGTTTGTTGCTGAAGCTGTCCATGCCTGGGAAAGTCATTTCCATCATTTTATGTTTGGCCTGATCCACCATGTTTCGAGATGATCCTGAAGACAACATGGGCATTCTGCCTTTAGCTAACCAAGAACTGGCTGCAACACCAACGACTATACCCCAGAAAAAGGATGACGCCTTCATTACACCAACCTCCTTTAAGTGTTAAAATCAAAAGTAGTGTTTGCTGTAAAAGACAATCTCATTCCGCATAAATACAGGAAAGTGAGCTGAGAAAATGTTGAAACACGCCACCTCGCTGTTACTGTTCACCAGCATGTTGCTATCAGCATGCAGTGCACAAAATCAATCTGCTCCTGATCCCGAGGACATGAAAGAAGATAATGCTGTCATTTTTGTTAAGAGCAAAGATGAAGCAAGCCCGAGTACCGGACCCCAGATTGAAAATACGGAGACAGATTCAGTAATTCATCCTGAAACAAACACAAATAAAACTGGCAATAAGCCAGAAATCCCATCCAAGGACACAAATTCAAGCGAAGTGTCTATTAAGAAGAAATATCATATGAATTCCAGTTATGTTATTCAACCCAATGATGAGTCTTCGCCTGCTAAAGTGGTCTTGTTAACCTTTGACGATGGGCCAAAAGACAAAGACATGATTACCTCACTTATAGATACACTGGATAAACATCATGCAAAAGCCATATTCTTTGTTAATGGAAACCGCGTCAAACGTCAACCGAAGTTGTTGAAAATGATTCATGATCGAGAGCAGATCATCGGTAACCACGCTTGGGATCATGAAGATTTGCAGAAAATGTCAAGTTCAAAAGCCAAGAAACAGGTCACTGACGTTCAACAGATTGTGAAAGACATCATCGGTGAAAAACCTCAGTTTTTCAGGCCCCCTTTTGGCTCAGGTAATGATGCACTGAAAGATGCCGTCAAAGAAGAGGGAATGTTGTATATGACATGGTCAAACGGATCACTCGATTGGGATAAGAGCACTAAAAACAGACCAGAAAAAGTGATCCAGAATGTCCTAGATCAGCTTCACCCTGGAAGTAATATTCTGATGCATGAATTACCCTGGACGGTCGATGCTCTGGACGAGTTATTAACATCGCTTGAGAAGAAAGGTTATTCCTTTGTTGATCCGCGTGCGATCGAGTTACAATCCCGTTAATAACTCCCATTCCTAAGGCTGCTGCATTGCGAGAAATATGTAATGGTCGACAAACAGCCCCGATCTTATTGATCAGGGCTGTTTGTTATAGGAACACGTAAAGTGATGAGATGTATCTCTGCGGGACAACCTAACCTGAGGGGAAGGTGGTTTGTACCAAACCCCCGGCTTACAAGCAACTTTCCTGAACGGGTATCTTCATCGCTACGTTTTAATGAAAACCAGCCGCTTTTTACAGCCCGATAAGCCTTACTCAGCAATACTGGCCCTAATACAGGAAAAACGATTTGTCCTCCATGGGTATGGCCACTCAGTACCAGATCTACATCTAGGTCTAACCGTAATACTTCCAAAGGATCGTGAACCAATACGATTGTGGAGCAATTATCCTTCGTATCGTGCAACAATTTCGTTGCCTGTTTTGAACGATAATCTAATCCGACCAACCGGACATGTTCCGTTCCTTTTTGCAAATATACAGCCTGATCTTGAAGGAGCTGCACACTCGAATCATCCAGAAGTCTCGATAAATGAGCCCCGTCTGCTTTTTTGTCATGATTTCCATATACAGCATAGGAAGGAGCCAACCTTGATAAAAGCTTCATATTTTGTCTGACAATCGACCAGGATATTCCCTCTTCAGCTATATCGCCCCCGATGAGGACCCAATCGGCTCTACCCTTCAACTGCTCAACTTCTTTTGTTTTCAACAATCTTGAGTGAGTGTCTGATAAAAAAATAATTGTGGCTCCGTCGAACGAGGCTGGCAGATAGGCAAGTTCCACTTCATTCTTTGTAATCACAGTTGTATGAGCTTCTCTCCACATATGAAAGAGAAGCCATACCACTACCACCAACATGAGAAAGGCTAAACTAACTAGCGTTACCACGGTAATGGGAGGAATGTGTTTAAAGGAGGGGCTCCCTTAATTCCCCACCACACCAAACCAACGGTTAACATAATAAAAATAAAAATCAGTGAATTGACAAATCTTTTGCTTAATCTCAAACGGCGTGAAGGGTGTAGCTCAGTTCGAGTGGGCAAAGAGCTCGCTTCGGAAACTGAACTTTCCTTCTGGTTTGCCGTTTTCTTGGAGCGACTAGGTGCTCGTTGCGGTAATACCGGACTCTCCAGTGCGGATGCACTCGACCCACGTTGTGATCTCGGCAACGAAATTGAAGTAATTGGTGGTACTCCCACTGTTTCGGCAGCAACCGCCGTTTCAGCAACGAAACTTGTCTGTGAAGTCGAGTTCCGCCCGGTTTTCTCTTTATTGTCCGAGTGACGCTGACGTTGGCTGCCATATGTTTTCATCCTGCTTAATGGCTGACTCATGATCCCCTCCGAAAACGTATCGCTAATCCGGATACTAGGTCAATAATAAAATGACACAGAATCGGTGCCCATAATGTGCCCGACTGCAAATAAATAAAGCCCAATCCATAACTTGACACAAACACCCATCCTGTAGGAATCCAGTGACGAAGATAACGAATATGAATAACAGCAAATAAAATACTTGTCCAATACGGACCAATTGCGTGTTGAATTGCGCCGCGGAACAGCAACTCCTCACATACAGCCACCAAGGCTGCTATACATACAATATGCCAGATTGGACGCCCGCGAAACAACAGTTCGTTAATACCCCCATCATCCATACTTTCCTGAGGTATGACATAGGAAAGAACCAAGTCCATGACAAGCATAATAGCAGCGAGACCAAGACCCCACCATAAAAACTGAAGATGATCAGGTAAGGCCAGGACTTCAAATAGATCCCTTTTCTGCAGCAAAATCCATACGATCCCTACAATCAAAGTAAGCCCTTGTGTAAAGTACAGGTTGATTAAGAGTAAACGTTCAGTTAATTGCTGCGGATCTGCCTTCTGAATTTTAAACTTCGGAAATTTCTTTTTTTTCATTGCATGCGTCTGTCCTCTTGAGTTATTTGATAACAATTTCATTGACCAATCCGATAGTATACTAAATGATAGCCAAAAAACCAATCCGGTTCAAGACCTGTCCCAAGTCCCGGTTGATTACCTCAAAACGTTACTTCATTAATGCAGTGAAATTCCTTTCACGAAACAGTATGTTTAAACATTTAAATCTCATTAAAATTTATTCTAAATAGACAGAAGATACTCTCTTAAGGTCCGGAAATCACAGCCTGCAACGTTAAGAATTAAAACATTTAAGCCTATTGACATGCTCATGTAAGCCATGATACATTATGAAAAAATTAGTTACGTCAAACACGATGATGGAAAAAAGACGTTGCTTTGTCTTTCAGAGAGCCGATGGTTGGTGAGAATCGGTGGCGAGCAGATGATCTTGAGCGCTCCTGAGTTATTGCATTGAAATTGGAGTAGGTGCAATCGGTTTAGACCCGTTATCCTCTTCGGTCTTCATTGACCGCTAAGACTGTCGTTGCGAAACGGCGGTGAATTAGGGTGGTACCACGACAACTCTCGTCCCTTATTGCGCAAGCAGTATGCGGATTGAGAGTTTTTTTGATTGTTTTTGATAAAAGAATCCTGTGGAATCACCCTGTAAGTTTACCCTACCCCTCTGCTACGACACCGCGTTGTTGGAGGGAAGAATCACTTTGGTTTTAAGGAACGTCTCCTGCCGGAGAACAACCCTTGACGATTATAGATATACAAACCTAAGGAGGAAGAAACCATGTACAAAGTGTTAGTGTCGGATCCAATCAGTGATCTGGGAATTCAGCAACTGGTGGATGCAAGTGATGTCGTTGTCGAGAAGAAAACCGGACTTAGTGAAGATGAGCTTGTTGCCATTATCGGGGATTATGATGCTCTGCTCGTTCGTAGCCAGACTCGTGTTACTGAACGTATTATGACAGCTGGAACCAATCTTAAAGTGATTGGACGCGCAGGAGTTGGCGTAGATAATATTGAACTGGAACCTGCTACACAACGCGGTATCATTGTTATTAATGCACCTGACGGTAATACCATTACGACTTGTGAGCACACTTTTGCCATGATGATGGCACTGGCACGACACATTCCTCAAGCGTATGCTAAAACGATTCAGGGTACATGGGACCGTAAAACGTTCCTCGGTGTGGAATTAAGAAATAAAACACTCGGTGTACTCGGTATGGGAAGAATCGGCAGCGAAGTAGCCAAACGTGCCAAAGCTTTCGGAATGGACATTCTCGCCTATGACCCGTTCCTTACAGAGGAGCGTGCCGAGAAACTGCAAGTCAAGCTGGCAAGTGTTGATGATATTATCCGTAATGCGGACTTTATGACTGTACACACTCCACTCACACCAGAAACACGTCATATGATTTCCCGTCCGCAATTTGAAGTCATGAAAAAAGGCATGCGTATTATTAACTGCGCACGCGGCGGTGTAGTTGACGAAATGGCGCTTGTAGAGGCGATTGATGAAGGAATTGTTGCTGGAGCAGCATTCGACGTATTTGAAAGTGAACCACCTGCAGCAGATCATCCATTCCTGAATCATCCAAGCATTATCGTTACACCTCACTTGGGCGCATCAACGGTAGAGGCTCAAGAGAACGTTGCGATTGACGTATCTGAACAAGTTCTTCACATTCTTCGCAATGAACCATTTAAAAATGCGGTTAATATGCCAGCTGTCGCACCAACCGTTATGAACAAACTGCAACCATACTTTAAATTGGGTGAAACGCTAGGAAGTTTCGCAGCACAAATCACTCAAAATGCAGTCCAAGAGATTCGTATTGACTATGCTGGCGACCTGTCCGAAGTGGATACATCACCGCTCACTCGTTATATTGTGAAAGGCATTCTGGCAAGACATCTGGGCGGAGAAGCTAACATTGTCAACTCCATGCACTTGGCCAAAATTCGTGACCTGAATGTTGTTGTGAGCCAAACCTCTGCGACAAAAGGATTTACAAACCTAATTACCGTAACACTCGTGACAACTCAAGATGCTGAAGAACGCCGCGTGGCAGGTACGCTTCTTGCAGGATACGGCGAACGGATTGTTCGTCTTGATAAATTCCCTGTAGATATCGCACCGGAAAGCCATCAAATTTTGATCTCGCACAACGATAAACCGGGTATCATCGGACGTGTAGGTACTTTGCTTGGTCAAAATGATGTGAACATCGCATCCATGCAAGTTGGACGTAAAATTATTGGTGGTGCTGCGATCATGATCCTGACCGTTGATAAAGAAGTACCAAAAGATGTGCTGGTTCAACTTACGTCTCTTCCTGAACTGAATACAGCTGTTGAAATTGTACTCGGTTAATACGAAGAACTCATTAAATGTTACAAAAAAAGACGGGAACATAATGCTCCCGTCTTTTTTGCGTTCTGTGAGATTAAGGATAGTTAACTTAATTGAATAATCGTTAATGTTGCACCTGGTGGTGCAAGTACAGCCGTGGCCACAAGGCCGAAAAGCTGAAGTTGGATTGTCGAACCAGCAGTAACCGAGACGATGAATTCTGTTTGCAGTTGACTCAAGGAAAGCGCAGGCGAGACAACACTGGCTGGAATCGATGCACCATTGAGCAATACCCGGGATTGTACTAGAGCTGCAGCTGTTAAACTGATTTTGTAAGAAATAAAGTATCTTCCTGTGTTAGCCAAAGTAAACGTATCGCTAGAGCCATTGACCGTAATACCTGTTCCGATGTTTTGATTGTTTGTCAGTGGGATTAATGTACCACCCAAAAGAACAAGGATCGTACCACTCGTATTTTCAGCAAAAGCTGAAGTTGCTGTTACAGACGTACCTGTGGCTCCTGTCGCTCCGGTATCTCCCGTTGCACCCGTTACACTTATGCCTGTAGCTCCGGTTGCGCCCGTAATGCTTACACCGGTGGCTCCCGTCACTCCGGCTGTGCCCGTTGCACCAGTTTCACCCGTTGCTCCCGTTGCCCCTGTAGCTCCGGTTGCACCCGTAATGCTTGCACCGGTGGCGCCTGTCTCTCCGGCTGTACCCGTTGCTCCCGTAACACCGAGATC
>NZ_RIAS01000012.1 GCF_003719335.1 Paenibacillus amylolyticus | reverse complement strand
CTTAGCTCAGCTGGATAGAGCGTTTGACTACGAATCAAAAGGCCGGGAGTTCGAATCTCTCAGGGCGCGCCATTATTACCTTTCATATCGGGATGTAGCTCAGCTTGGTAGAGCACCTGGTTTGGGACCAGGGGGTCGCATGTTCAAATCGTGTCATCCCGATTTTTCGTTTATGCGGGTGTAGTTCAATGGTAGAACTTTAGCCTTCCAAGCTAATAGCGTGGGTTCGATTCCCATCACCCGCTTACTGATTCAAAAAAAGTCTCTGCATTTATAGCAGGGACTTTTTTTTGCATATTCTATAATATATCTGAGATGTTGATATGTCGTGTTAAGGGGCGATCTGAGGCACAGATTGCCTTGTATGTATTCAAGAGCCAACCCCTTTGTGTATCGCTTCACACAAAGGGGTTGGCTCTCTTATAGTTGCTTTACGCTAAAGGTCAGTGATAACCAGCTTAGTAGCGAAGATCTTTTTTACAAAAACATCAATAAATTAACGCTCGTGATGATCTGTTGCTCTCTTACGCATACCGGCCAGTCCCAGCAACCCGAGCAAACCAAGCCATCCCCAGTCCATTCCGTTGTCGCGGTCTGTTGTTGTAGCTGCATTTGTACGTACACTGTTAGTGCGGTAATCCCCATTGTTTCGGTAATCACCATTCGTACGATAGTTACCATCCATGTTCATGTTCAAGTTGCTGTTTGTACGGTCCATGTAGTTGCTGTTCTGATAAGACTTGACACGTGAACCGTTGGTATCCATTCCGTTGTTCATATGCCCTTCAGCACCTGCAGAACCAGCCATTGCGGCAACAACTAACATAGAAGCAATAATAGTTGTGGCTTTTTTCATGATGTGAACTCCTCCTTTATGTTGTACGAACTATCAAGTAATCTGCCCAAACTCACAAGAACATTATGTAGCAGGCGGAGTGTTAAGTTATGGGGGACGAACAAAGTTGCCGTGAAATACATAAGAAATAAGCCGAAAGACAAAGGTAAGTGTTAGAATATCGAAATTTCTCTTTAATTCATTACGTCAGTGTGGTAAAGTATACAAAAGCTTGCTTTGCCGGTCATGTTTCTTTGGAACGTCTGTTTATCAATGAGAGCTAAAGCTGGAGAATTGAAAGCTTACTTCCGTATTTCAAACCTAAAATAATCAGACTGCATAATTATGAATTTTTTAGATTAGTTATGAGACGTCCAAGGTGTAAAAAGTACGTGAAAAAGGTATCATGCGACAGCATATGGCTATTCATAGAAGCAGAATAAGAAAATGAATAAAAAAGCGTGTTTTTGTGATGTATTTCGGGGATAATCCCCATTTTTACTAGTAGAAAAATAAAGATTTTCGTACCATTTTATTGTATGATGTTATGAAGGTGTCAAATTTACGTGTACGAATGGAACGATCAGATGGGAGGATAAGCATGACTGAAACTATGGTAACCGCCAGCAAAAGCCAATCCAACAACCTGCTTCGGCGAGACGTGCGGTTCCTGGGCAACATACTCGGAGAAGTTCTTGTCCATCAAGGCGGCACGGAGCTTCTAGATGTCGTTGAGAAGATTCGGGAAACGAGCAAATCGTTGCGTGCAGAGTTTTTGCCAGAACTGTATGAAGAGTTCAAAACGATGATCCAGGAATTAGACTCGGACAATCGTCATCAGGTTATTCGAGCTTTCGCAATTTATTTTCAATTAGTTAATATTGCTGAACAAAACCATCGGATTCGGCGTAAACGGGATTATGAGCGTTCTGCAGGAGATGCTGTACAGCCAGGTTCGATTGAAAAGGCAGTGCAGGACTTAAAAGAACGTGGATTGTCTCATACCGAAGTAGAGGAGATTCTAGATGATTTATCACTGGAACTCGTGATGACAGCTCACCCGACAGAAGCGATGCGCCGGGTTATTCTGGATATTCATAAACGGATTTCAGAAGATGTCATGCTGCTGGACAATCCTACGCTGACGTTGCGTGAACGTGAACAACTGCGTGAGAAACTTTTGAATGAGGTTATTACGCTCTGGCAGACAGACGAGCTACGCGATCGCAAGCCGACCGTACTCGATGAAGTGCGAAACGGGATGTATTACTTTCATGAAACGTTGTTCCATGTACTTCCGGATGTATATCAGGAGCTGGAACGCTGCCTGAATAAATTTTATCCAGACCATGACTGGCATGTGCCGACGTATTTGCGGTTCGGTTCCTGGATTGGTGGAGACCGGGATGGAAATCCATCGGTAACTTCAGATGTAACATGGCAAACGCTTCTCATGCAACGCAAGCTAGCTTTGCGTGAGTATCAGCGGATTATGATTGAACTTATGGGTCATCTCAGCTTCAGCACCAACATCATCCATATCTCGGATGAACTGGCGCAGTCGATTGAGCAGGATCGCAACTGTGTTGCTTTGAAAAAAGTGGACATTTGGCGTAATGAAAAAGAGCCGTATCGCATTAAACTGGCTTACATGATTGCCAAGCTGAATAATGTTCTTGATGAGAACAAGGTAGGTCAGCCGGATCGATATAAAAATGCTCAGGACCTGATTGATGATCTGTTAATTATCGACCGCAGCCTGCGTCACCATTTTGCTGACTATGTAGCGGATACAACCGTTCGCAAAATGATTCGTCAGGTAGAGCTGTTCGGTTTCCATACAGCAGCGCTGGATGTGCGTCAGCACAGCAAGGAGCATGAAAGTGCAATGTCGGAAATTTTGGCGAAAATGAATATTGTAGATGATTACGCCCGTCTGACAGAAGACGGAAAAATCGATTTGCTTGCTCGTTTGCTGGATGATCCAAGACCGCTTACTTCTCCTTATCATCAGTACACGGAAGGAACGAGAGAGTGTCTGGATGTCTTCCGGGCAATTAAGCGTGCACAGAATGAATTCGGTACAGGCTGTATCACGAGTTACTTGATCAGTATGACACAAGGAGCAAGTGATCTACTTGAAGTGATGGTATTTGCCAAAGAGGTTGGTTTGTTCTCCAAAGGCGCAAACGGTGAAGTGATCTCTACACTGCAAGCTGTACCATTGTTTGAAACGATTGACGACCTTCATGCAGCATCCGAAATTATGCAACGGTTGTTTAACTTACCTATATATCGTGCAAGCGTGACTGGACGTAATGAGTTACACGAAATTATGCTTGGATATTCCGACAGTAATAAGGATGGCGGTGTAGTTACGGCAAACTGGGAACTGCGCGTAGCGATGAACGCGATTACGGCTGTGGGCAATGAGCATGGTGTGAAGCTGAAGTTCTTTCACGGACGCGGCGGAGCGCTCGGACGTGGCGGCATGCCACTGAACCGTAGTATTCTTGCGCAACCTCCTCATACGATTGGCGGCGGGATCAAGATCACGGAACAAGGTGAAGTTATTTCATCTCGTTATTCTCTCCAAGGAATTGCTTACCGCAGTTTGGAGCAGGCTACTTCGGCGCTAATCACAGCGGCTTTGAATGGTCTGGAGCCGCAAGAGTCAGCGTCTGAGCAAGCTTGGGATGAGATTATTAAAGACATCTCGGAAGTGTCACTGACGAAGTATCAGGATCTCATTTTCCGTGACCCGGACTTCTTCACGTTCTTTAAGGAGTCTACGCCGCTTCCAGAAGTAGGTGAACTCAACATTGGTTCACGTCCATCCAAACGGAAGGGCAGTGACAAGTTTGAAGACTTGCGTGCGATTCCTTGGGTATTTGCCTGGACCCAAAGTCGTTACTTGCTTCCGGCATGGTATGCGGCAGGTACGGGGCTGCAAAGTTACTATCAGGGCAAAGAGGAAAACCTGAACGTCCTGAAAGACATGTATGCTAACTTTCCGTTCTTCCGCACGCTGATTGATACGGTGCAGATGGCGATTGCCAAAGCAGATCTTGTAATTGCCAAAGAATACTCGGCGATGACCTCCAACAAAGAGGCACGTGATCGTATCTATGGTCAGATCGAAGCTGAATTCAAGCTGACTAAAGAGCTGATCCTGAAAATTACGGGTGAGGCTGAAATTCTGGATGATGTACCGGTAATTCAGGAATCAATTCGTCTGCGTAATCCGTATGTTGATCCACTTTCCTACATGCAAGTACAGTTGCTCAGTGAACTGCGTGACATGCGTGAACGTGGTGAGGATGATACCGAACTACTTCGGGAAGTATTGTTGACCATTAATGGTATTGCAGCAGGATTGCGGAATACAGGTTGATGTTTGATCAGTGATCATTCACACCATTTATATGGTGAATGATTTATGCAACAAAATATATATCCATCTCTCCTTTTTAAAGGTGAGACTAGACGGGACTCCTACTGGAGTTCCCGTTTTTACTGTTTTTGGAGCATATTTGACATACAGTCTTGATTTTTGACCAAAGTTGATTTACGATTTGATTGGTGAATTACAAGTGTGGACGGGTATCAGAAGACGGAAGACCCATCAGCATGTCTGGGGGAATCAGGGTGGACAATTTGGAGAACAGGCTTGTGAAGCTGGTACTCAAGGGTGACCAGAGAGCCTTCGCAGAAATCGTTGAATTATACAAGGACAAGCTGTTTCATCTGGCATATCGGATGCTGAGCAACCGTCACGAAGCAGAGGACGTTGTTCAGGAGACGTTTTTGCGTGTGTTTCGAAATATGGAAAAGTATGATCCGAATCAGAAATTCTCGACATGGATTTACCGGATTGCAACAAATTTGTGTATCGACCGGTTACGTAGAAAGAAACCTTCCTACTCACTTGATGCTGAGCTGAATGATCAGGAAGGATCTGACGGTTATGCGATGCTTCCGAGTGATGATCGAACACCGGAGAGTGAAGCACTGCTTTCCGAGACGCAAACCCTCATCCGTGAGGCAATTGATAGCTTACCAGCCAAGTATAAGTCCGTTATGGTTTTGAGATACTTACAGGACTTGTCATTACAGGAGATCAGTGATGTCACAGGTATGCCCGTAACAACGATCAAGACAAGGGTGCACCGGGGCCGTGATTTTCTGCGCAAAAAGCTAGAATATAAGTTATAACCACGATCACTCGTAATTTTGGGCAAAATAATTTGAAACATATCTGAAACGGGTGCGTATGAAATGTATGCAAGTCTTATGCATGCTTTTTGCAGGTGCATGGACTAAGTGTCTAAGGAAAGGATTGGCTCTCATATGGATTGCAACTCGGCCGTCTCTTTAATGCATGAATGTTTGGATGAGTCGTTGTCCCCGGAACAGAAGACTGAATTGAAAAGCCACTTGTTGATCTGTCCGGATTGTCGCATGCGCTTTAAAGAGTTGGAACAGACGGAAATGCTACTCTTTGCCATGAAACACTATTCACCGTCTGCCTCGGATGAGCTGACCAATCGAATTATGAATGCTCTGCCACAGCCCAAGAGACAGCAAGTATGGCTCAGATGGGTCAAAGGACACCCCGCGCTGACGGCGGCAGCCTTCTTTTTGGTCGTGATGCTCTTTAGCGCCTTCAATTTCTGGAATCAGAACAACGAAATGGTCGTTAAGGGGAACAGTCTGGATCAGCTCGTGATTCAAGGCAACACGGTTATTGTTCCAGAAGGTAAGTCAGTTGCTGGCGATCTTACGATAGAGAATGGAACCGCTCAGGTATATGGAGATGTGAATGGCAATCTGACGGTCATCGACGGACAACTGTTTCAAGCTTCTACAGCGCACGTCTCAGGTCAGGTGAAAAGTATTGATCAGGCGCTGGACTGGTTTTGGTACAAAATAACCAATATGGTAAATGAAGTGGCTTACCGCTAAGTGAGGGTAAACCTTCACGGGTATATACCAAGCAGGGTACCTCCGAATTGCGTGGGGTACTCTTTTTTATTGCCTAAATGACAGAAAAAGTGCAAAAAGGAAGCTTATATGCAGTTTGTGACTGGAGTAACTTGCAACCTGAACGGTAACGTTATAACCTAGATAGTAATGAGAACATACTACATATAGATAAGCATTGAATAAATGCGAAGAAGGGATTATACAAAATCCCGAATGGTTAATATGAGATCAGAGTTTACTCATCAATGGGATAGCGGGGGCTGGCTTATGAATTATTTTGCTGACTTAACGTGGAAAGAGTCCATTAAGGACGTTATCGATATATTGATCGTTACCTATATAATGTACAAACTGATTTTGCTTGTGCGAGGTACACGCGCGGTTCAGCTTCTGAAAGGAATTTTGTTCCTTGTGTTGATCTGGGCGTTAAGCACATGGCTAAATTTGTATACACTTAAATGGCTAATGAACCAGATGTTTACGTTTGGGGTTGTTGCAGTGTTTATCATATTCCAGCCGGAACTCCGTCGTGGTTTGGAGCAATTGGGTCGTGGTAAACTGTTTGGACGCTCAGCCGCCGCAAGTGATGAAGAATTAACCGTGTTAATTGGTGAAATTATTAAGTCCGTTAATTATTTGTCCCGCCGTAAAATTGGGGCACTTGTCGTTTTCGAGCGTGAAACAGGACTGAATGACTACACGGAATCCGGGATCAAGATGCAATCTCTTGTCAGTTCTGAACTGATGATTAACATTTTTATTCCCAACACACCGCTCCATGATGGGGCAGTCATCATACAAGGAAAACAAATATCTGCAGCAGCTTGTTATCTGCCATTATCCGAAAATCCATTTATAAGCAAGGAATTGGGAACACGCCATCGTGCGGCGATTGGAATAACGGAGGTGGCCGATGCAATCTGTCTGGTTGTTTCGGAGGAGACAGGGCAAGTTTCACTGGCGATGAACGGACAGGTAGTTCGTGATATCAAGGAAGAGTCGCTGATTGCGAAGCTGTATGAGGAATTGCGTCCAACCTCCAATTTGAGCAAAAAGAATGCATGGTCAACCTTCTGGAAACGGAAGGGGGGACGTAACAATGGATAAATGGTTTAACAACAATAACTTTGCGAAAATACTTGCACTGGCGGTGAGCCTGCTTCTCTGGTTCATGATTCATCTGGATGAGGTACCAACAACGCCAACCATTACAACGGGGATATCCAGCAAGGTCGTGGAGCGTACTGTGCCTGTTCAGCCTTACGGGCTGGATAGTAATGCTTATGTTCTTACGTCACTTAGCACAGATGAGGTGCGACTTGAGATCAAAGGGCAGCGTTCGATGCTGACATCAATTTTTACTAATGATGATTATAAGGTTCTGGTTGATTTGAGTCAGGTTAAGGATGGTTCGAATACACTGCCGCTTGTACCTGATCTGCCTTCCGGTGTTGAAGTGGTCAGCATGGAACCGTCCATGGTGACGGTGAACGTGGAGAAATTGGGCACCAAATCGTTTAACGTGAATATTGTACCCGAAGGAGAGCCTTCGGCTGGATATACGGCTGGAACGCCCGTGGTTGAGCCTTCTGCTCCGGTTAAGGTAACTTTGCCGGAAGGACAGCTTGATGCTGTAGCGAGTGTTCAGGGCAGTGTCAGTGTGAAAGATGCGAAGGAAGATGTAATTCAGAAAAAAGTGAAGCTTCAGGCATATGATGCCGAGGGTAAAGTCATCGAGAATGCAACTATATCACCCCAAACGGTTGAAGTACGAGTACCAGTCAATCAGCCCTACACAAAAGTTCCCTTGAGGATCAAATATTCAGGACAGTTACCGGAGGGTCTGGTGCTCTCATCGGTCGAGCCGAGCGTGAAAGAAGTCTCGATTTATGGGAGTGAGGAAGCACTTGCAGGTATACAGTCCTACGACCAAGCTACTCTTGATCTTACGCAATTTGCGGAGTCTGGTACCTCTACAGTTAACGTGGACTTGACGCCGCCTTCTGGTTCTGAGAAAATCGAGCCTAGTTCGATTCAGATCAAGGTAACGGTGTCCCCATATGATGAGGTGGAAAAAACGACCAAAATCTTTCCCAACGTGCCGATTCATTTAACGGGTGTGGGAAACGGGCTGGAGGGTGAGCTGGTTACTCCAAAAAGTGGTGGGCAGAACATTACGCTAAGCGGGTCACGAAGCATGCTTGAAGGTCTAAGTGGTGATGACATCAAGCTTACGGCCAATCTCCAGGGACTTGGTGTGGGCACACATGAGATTAATCTGGAAGCTGACTTGCCCCGGTTTGCCAAGCTGGATGAGGCATCCAATAATTTAAGTGCTACGGTTAAGATCAGTGAGAAAGCGGAAGATGCGACTGCTCCTCCTGAGCAAAATTCGGGTGAAGATAATCCATCAGGGCCAGATCCATCACCAGCTGAAGTTGAGAATGGACAGCCAAACACGGATCCTGTAGAAGAGCCAAACGAATCGAATACGGAACAGCAGGATCAAAGCCAGCAGGGAAGTTCATCAACCAGTCGTGGTAGTGTAAACAACAATACAAGTAATAACAACAACGGTAGTAAATCTGGTTCTAATCCGTAACCGTAATTATGCATTTTTTTATTTTAAAATTTAAAAATGATATTGATGTGCTCATATATGATGAAATAGAAGGAGTTAGATCATGGGTAAATATTTTGGTACAGATGGTGTCAGAGGGGTTGCGAATAAAGAGTTGACGGCGGAGCTGGCGTACAGCATCGGACGCTGTGGTGGTTATGTGCTTGCAGGTGGAGTGGAAAGACCTAAAGTAGTGATCGGTATGGACACACGAATCTCCGGGCTTATGTTGGAATCAGCACTCGTAGCGGGTCTGTTGTCTATTGGTGCCGACGTTATTCGTTTGGGCGTTGTGTCTACTCCAGGTGTCGCTTACATTACTCGTTTGCTCAAAGCAGACGCGGGTGTAATGATCTCGGCTTCCCACAATCCCGTTGAGGATAACGGCATCAAATTTTTCGGTGGAGATGGCTTCAAGCTGTCAGATGAGACGGAGAACCGGATTGAAGAACTGATGGATGCTGTAAAAGATGAACTGCCACGCCCCGTTGGTGCAGGTCTTGGAACCGTGACGATGGATGAGCAATCTCGCTATCGTTATCTGGATTATCTGAAAACAACCGTATCTGAGTCGTTCTCTGGTCTCAAAATTGTACTCGACTGTGCCAATGGTGCAGCATATGAACTGGCGCCAAAATTATTTAGTGAGCTTGGTGCTGAAGTTATTGCCATTGGCGCTGAGCCGAACGGTCTGAACATTAACGAGCAGTGCGGTTCGACTCATCCGGAGCATTTAAAGCAAGAGGTGCTGAAACATCAAGCGGATCTTGGCCTTGCTTTTGACGGGGATGCCGATCGTCTGATTGCTATTGATGAAACAGGTGCCGAGGTGGATGGTGACTTTATTCTGTGCATTTGCGGAGACGCGATGAATCGGGCAGGCAAGCTGAAAGACAGCACGGTGGTGTCTACCGTTATGAGTAATATTGGTTTCTACAAAGCAACAGAGAAGCTTGCGCTGAAAACGGCCAAAACGGCTGTTGGTGACCGCTACGTGATGGAAGAGATGCGTCGTGGAGGATATAATCTGGGCGGCGAACAATCGGGTCACGTTATTTTCCTGGATTACAATACAACGGGAGATGGCATGCTAACAGCGATTCAACTTGTCGACACATTGAAGGCTTCAGGTAAAAAGCTGAGTGAGTTGAAAGCAATCATGACACAGTACCCACAAGTGCTGGTTAACGTCCGTGTTGAAGACAAGAGCAAATACGAAGGAAATGTCGCCATCGGGGAAGCAATCGCTGCAGTAGAAGAAAAGCTGGGGGATAATGGTCGTGTGCTTGTTCGTGCATCGGGTACCGAGTCCTTGATCCGTGTTATGGCTGAAGGGCCAGATAAGGATGAGCTAGAGCAGTTCGTATCCCAGATTGCAGATGTTGTGCAAAAAGAACTGGTATAGTCTACTGAAAAAAGCCTGTTGTCATGCGATTTGAGTGTTATTTTTCACAAAATTGATTTCTTGGCATATGTTTATACAGAAGCGGATTTAATTCCATATTTTAACGATTGATTCATTGTTCCTGCGTCCTGGCTGGGTAAGACCATGGGTCTGATTATTTGGCCAGGAGCGTGGGTAAATATGCTGAAATGGTTACAGGTACTTTGCTCCATTGCAAAATGGACTTAAGGTGCATATAATAAGTGGAGTCGTCATTCAGACACGGAAAGTGAGGATTGTAAGGTTACAGTTACACAAGCGCCAGAGCTTGGAGTTGCGCGGGACGCATGTTGATGGATGTCTCTTTTGCTAATCAGGAGAGAGCATAGTAAACATGGACGGCAATCAAGCTGACGAGGTGGAGGTGTTCGGATTGTTCGGCGGGGACCTCCCGGTGATGCACCAGAGCCGTAAACCGGATCGCGGAAAATGGATGGGTGACTGTCCACACAACGCGCCGGTAGGTGCAGAGGATCAGATAAAAATTAAAATGAATGTGCGTGAAGAGCGTAAACAGTGCGCGGACGGGAAAATGATGTACATTCATGATTGCATTCGTAATAGAGCATGAACA
The DNA here is from genome assembly GCF_003719335.1 of Paenibacillus amylolyticus. GTDB lineage: Bacteria > Bacillota > Bacilli > Paenibacillales > Paenibacillaceae > Paenibacillus > Paenibacillus amylolyticus_D. The sequence goes on along the minus strand of NZ_RIAS01000012.1, from coordinate 207,553 downwards.
CAGCGGGACGGCAGATGGCCGTTCTGATCATTGATAACTGAATAGGAAATGATATTCATGATACGGTAAGCAATCTATCATTTTCCAATACGTCCACCTCTGCCTGTTTCTCTTCCAGACACAGTATTCATATACAAACGGAGGAACTAAATTATGTGCGGTATTGTTGGATATATTGGTAATAAGAACACTCAATCGGTATTGGTCGAAGGATTGAAAAAGCTCGAGTATCGTGGTTATGACTCTGCAGGGATCGCTGTATTTACACCGCAAGGTCTGCAAATCACTAAAGCTCTAGGACGTTTGGCGAACCTTGAAGCAAAGCTGGATGGTGCTCCGCTGGTAGGTAATGCCGGTATCGGACACACTCGCTGGGCAACGCATGGTAAACCTTCGGACGAGAATTCCCATCCACACACGGATGGAAGCCAGAAGTTCTCCGTTGTGCATAACGGTATTATTGAGAACTATCTGGAGCTGAAGGATGAGCTGATCTCTCAAGGTCACACGTTTACTTCCGAGACGGATACAGAAGTCATTTCTCACCTGGTTGCACGTGAATACAATGGTGATATTGTTAAAACTGTGCAAAAAGTGATCACGTTGTTGCGTGGTGCATTCGCACTGGGTGTATTGACAGAGCATGAGCCTGAGAAACTCGTTGCTGTGCGTCAAGCTAGTCCATTGATTATTGGTGTTGGTGAAGGCGAGAACTTCATTGGTTCCGATATCCCGGCAATTCTGGAACATACACGTAATGTGTACATTCTGAATGACGGTGAAATGGCTGTATTGACACATGATGCTGTCGAATTGATGACGATTGAGGGCAATTTTATTTCTCGGGAAATGATTCGTGTCGATTGGGATGCAGTAACCGCGGAAAAAGGCGGATTTGAGCATTTTATGTTGAAAGAGATTCATGAGCAACCAAAAGCATATCGTGATACAATGCTGGGCCGCATCGACAATGAAGGCAAAAGAGTGCAGCTTCCTGAGCTCAAAATGACGGAAGAGCAAATTAAAAACATTCGTAACATTCAGATTATTGCATGTGGTACGGCGTATCATGCAGGTCTGGTTGGACGTACAGTGATTGAGCAATTGGTTCGTATTCCGGTTGAAACGGATGTAGCTTCCGAGTACCGTTACCGTTCACCAATTGTAAACAAAGATACGCTTGTAATTGTCGTGAGCCAATCCGGTGAAACAGCAGATACGCTGGCAGCACTGCGTGAAGCTCAATCTAACGGTGCGCATGTACTGGCGATTACAAATGTTGTGGGTAGCTCGATTGCACGTGATGCAGACGATGTGATTGCTACATTGGCTGGTCCTGAGATCGCCGTAGCTTCCACTAAGGCATATACTTCCCAGCTGATCGCGTTCAACCTGCTTGGTCTATACCTTGCACAAGTACGTGGAACACAAACTCAGGATGAGATTGCACATACATTGGCAGCGATGCAAGCACTGCCTGAGCAAGTGGAATCCATGCTGAAGCAGGCAGATGCGATTAAAGGATATGCGGAGCAAATCTCCAAACATCAACATCTCTTCTTCATCGGCCGTGGTCTCGATTATGCGGTAGCCCAAGAAGGCTCGTTGAAGCTGAAAGAGATCTCTTATATCCACTCTGAAGCATATGCTGCAGGTGAGTTGAAACACGGTACACTCGCGCTGATCGAAGACGGTATCCCTGTTATTGCCTTGGCAACACAGGAGAACGTACTGGAGAAAACGGTAAGTAACATCAAAGAAGTAAAAGCACGTGGCGCGGACGTTCTGGCGATTACCTACGAAGAGCACGTAGCTCCATTGCTGAAATCCGTTGACCAAGCGTTTGCGATTCCTAAGACATTGCCGCTTCTAAGCCCAGCTCTGTCTGTTGTAGCGTTGCAATTGCTGGCATACTACGCTTCCCTCGCTCTGGGTCACGATGTCGATAAACCACGTAACTTGGCGAAAAGTGTAACGGTTGAGTAAAATCTAGGCTTGAATGAACAAACAAGAGTGTCAGTGATAAAAAGTTATGAACCAGTAACAGAGTGTTGAATTAAAATGTATGATAAATGGTTTTAAGATCGAAAAGGGAGCCCGAGAGATTGACTCGTGGCTCCCTTTTTTAGTTCTCTAAAATATACTATGCAATCTTGATTATTCGTCATAATGAAAATGCAAGGGACCGAACGAAGAAGAGGGATTAACTTCCGTATCGCGAAATTGCAAGCAAATGTATTTCGTAAAATAGTTGTTAAATCGACAACGATGTATTTTTCAACTCTGCTAATCTTTACAAAACAAAAGTAAATTAAAATTAAAGTTAAAATGAAAAGTATAAATACCCACTCTACCTTAAAAAGAAAGACGTTGGAATCCTTTCAGGGTCCCAAGTTTTTATTACATGAGCATTTGTAAACGTCCCACTCTTTAGACGCTCATTATAATTTCTTACATTTTTCTGCTTACATAAGTTAACGAAAGTGATTTAGGATAATTTTGTTAAATTTTTGTAAAGTGAAAGGAATCAAAATTTTGACAGAGAATATATAAGGTAATATATACCATTAATGGTATTCAGTGATTTGGACTTTTTCCCCTATTTAATTCCTCGAAAGATGACAAACTGTGCTTGTAATGCTCCTAATTGTGTTAATTTAAGGCGAAATATTAACACTTTATACTTCAAAGACCTAATTTAACCAAAATTTTACTATACATTCTTTGGAAATTTGATATAATTCTACCCAGGTCGACCTTCCAATTATGCAATAAAATAGAATTGGTGGGTTTTTATACATACCCAAGCTGTGTGCGAGAGACCAGTCCACTGGATACCCAGCAAGCCGGCATGCGAGGACCGACGATTGTGGTAAATGACAGCCGAGAATGTTTTGCTCGATGACGCCAGAAGGTTCAGAAAGAATGAAGCTAACCTTATCCCAATTACGATGGAGGATGAAGCGCGTGAGCATTTTTGAAAAGCTGGAATCTAACGTAAGATCTTACTGCAGAAGCTTTCCGGTAGTATTCGACCGGGCCAAGGAAGACCTGTTATATGCTGAGGATGGAAGAGCATATATTGATTTTTTTGCAGGTGCTGGAGCACTGAACTACGGTCATAACAACGATTATATTAAAGAGCGGATTCTCGATTACCTGACATCCGACCGGATTATGCATGGTCTGGATATGTACACAATGGCCAAGCGAGAATTCATCCAGAGCTTCTCGGAGCGGATCCTGGAGCCGAAGAAGCTGAATTACAAGCTTCAATTCTGCGGTCCGACGGGCACAAATGCGGTGGAAGCGGCACTTAAGCTTGCACGCAAGGCGAAGAAAAGAACTGGCATATTTGCATTCATGGGTGGTTTCCACGGCATGTCACTCGGTAGCCTTTCGGCAACAAGCTCCAAGTCGATGAGAGAAGGTGCGGGACTTCCTCTGGATGGAGTTACATTCATACCACACCCGAGTGGGGCTTTCGCAGAGATGGATACACTCGGTTACATCGAGAATATCCTGAATGATTCGCACTCCGGAGTCGATAAACCGGCTGCCATTCTGCTTGAAACGGTACAAGCTGAAGGCGGCATTCATGTCGCTGACGTAAAGTGGCTACGTGGATTGCAACAGATTTGCCGCAAGCACGATATACTGCTCATTACCGATGAGATTCAAGTCGGCTGCGGTCGAACGGGTGAATTTTTCTCCTTCGAACGTGCGGGGATTGAGCCGGATCTTGTTACCCTGTCAAAGTCGATCAGCGGGTACGGCCTGCCAATGTCCCTTCTGCTCTTGAAGCCTGAACTGGATCTTTGGACGCCAGGAGAACACAACGGTACCTTCCGCGGCAACCAGCTCGCTTTTGTGGCTGCCAAGGCTGCTCTTGAGTTCCGGGATAGAGCCGATTTGGAAGAACAGGTGAAGCAAAAGGAAGAGTTCGTGCGCTCGTTCCTTGATAAAGAAATCAAACCTCTACATCCATCCATCACCATCCGCGGGATTGGCCTGATCTGGGGCATTGACGTTTCGGGCTTCACGGATGAAGCAGGGGCGAAGCGAATGTCGGAGATCAGTTTCGAGAAAGGACTTATTATTGAAAGGGCTGGCAGAGGGGACCTTGTCTTGAAAATCATGCCTCCGCTAACTGTTTCCATGGAGAATCTGGCTGCTGGTTGCAATATTATCAAGTCTAGTATTCTGCAGGTAATCTCTCAAGAGGCCCAGCGTTTGCTGGTAACGACCTAAGCTTGGGCAAACGGATAGGCACTTCCGACAATAGGAATGGGAATTTCTTTGAGGGGTTGCTCGGCACTGGTGTTCAGATGATGTTTTGCTCCTATAGGAATTCCACTGAGAAATTCCTTGGTACCGTCAGGTAACATGGGAATTCACTGCTAATCCTAGAGCTAAACCATTCATCGAATAAAGAGCATTTTTGGGAGTCTCATGAAATACCATCTTCACATGTAATCATCGGGAAAAGATCACTACCCCGCAGCCTGATCTTGACTTATCCACATCGGGACTGCGGGGGAATGCACTAATCGTACATAGAGTGTATCCATGCCCCTTAACATAGGTTTTGATCAAGGCAACTCCGTTGCTAAATCCGGAGGTACGGCTAATTTCCTGCCGGCCTACTGGAATCCTACAGCACGTCTTACATCAATGGGAGGAACCTCCCTTGTCCACCTCTAATTCCAATTCCGAATCCAAGGTTAACTCAAGGTCCGTTTTCGGACGGCCGTGTTCACAGTAAACATATTGAAGCAAGGGAGCCAGTAACAGCTGCGCCTTTTGCGTAAACGATGTCTTTATATTTTTTCAAGCATGGGAGTCGTTCGGGACAGTTGCCAGGCAGAAGATTGTCATATGCGATCGATTGGACAAGCAAAGCGGTGATTTGGCATAAGCCATTGCTATTGTTGTCACATTTTGAAAAGGCGGGGAGCGTTGCTTCGGCATAGGCTCTGCCGGATTGCTTTTACCGATGAAGAGAGGGGAACGATCCAGGTGGCTTTTGAAAAAGAAACGTTGTTTTGGAACGAAAAACTCGGTAGTGATGATGATATTTTGACGCGGTTGCCTTACAGCAAAACTCAAAGCCCTTTAAGACCCATGATGACAACCATTAGTGGTTCGCTCTCAGAGAAAGCATCGCAGCGTGTCCTGCAAATGAGTAAGGGAGCTCCGCTGGCAACGTTTATGATTATGCTTGCTGGTGTTCAGTCACTTTTATATAAATATATAGGCGCTTCCGACATTTTGGTTGGTATGCCAGTTGTACCGAAAAAAACGGAACAGCGCCGATCCATTAATCATACTGTCATATTAAAAAACTCGTTTTCGGCGGGCGCGACTTTTAAAACACTTCTGAGTGAATTGAGGACTTCCTTACCGGAAGCGATTCAGCATCAACATATTCCGTTCTCGAAAATGACAGAGAAGCTGGACCTACAATATGCGGACGGGAAGCCCATCATCCATACACTAGTCTCTCTCAAGGAGCTACATACGGATGAAATCGCACAATATGCGGTCACGGATTGTTCTTTTGAGTTCAGCATAACCGGCGGGACAATACAGCTAGCTCTTTTATACAACGAGCATTTATATGATTCTGAATTCATGACTCGGGTTGTTGGTCATCTCAACAGCTTGCTAACTGTGGGTCTCCACGAGCTGGAACTGGACATCGTGAAGATTGATATGTTGTCCGAAGATGAGAGATTTCAATTGCTCCAAAGCTTTAACGATACCAAGCAGGACTATGCCTGGGAATGGACAATTCATCAACTCGTAGAAGAACAGGTACAGCGGGTGCCAGAAGCAACAGCAGTTGTTTTTGAGAATCAGCAACTTTCATATGCGGAATTGAATGAACGGGCCAACCGGCTGGCGAGAACGCTTCGATCCGTCGGCGTGTTACCCAATCAATTGGTCGGCTTGATGATAAGGCGATCGCTGGAGACGGTTGTTGGTATTTTGGCAGTTCTAAAAGCTGGCGGTGCTTACGTGCCCATTGATCCCGAATACCCGGAAGAACGAATCCGTTACATTCTGGAGGACTCTAACGCGCAACTATTGCTAACTCAAAGGGAACTGATGCACCAGGTACCTTTCAAAGGGACTGTACTTGCACTGGATGACGAGAACTCCTATAGCAACGATGGGGCGAACCTGGAGCCATCTAGCGGCCCGAATGACCTTGCTTATGTCATCTATACGTCAGGTACAACAGGTAAACCCAAAGGGGTTATGCTGGAGCATCGGGGCTTGGTAAGCTTGAAATTGATGTTCGCAGACAGGCTTCGTATTACGGAGCGAGACCGAATTGTTCAATTCGCCAGCCTGTCATTCGATGCATCCTGCTGGGAAATGTTCAAAGCGCTCTATTTTGGTGCGACTTTGTACATTCCTACGGCCGAAACGATTCTCGACACCCGTTTGTTCGAACGTTATATGAATGAGCATGCAATTACAGCGGCGATTTTGCCGCCGACGTACAGCGCTTATTTGAACCCGGATCGCCTCCCTAGTTTAACGAAACTCGTAACCGGAGGCTCGGCGGTATCAGCCGAATTCGTGCAACAGTGGAAAACGAAGGTCCACTATTTCAATGCTTATGGCCCTACTGAAGCATCCATTGTTACGACACTTTGGGATGCAGACGAGGAGCAGTCGGAACACAGAGTGATTCCGATCGGGCGGCCACTGGCGAATCACCAGATTTTTATTTTGGATGCTCAACTGCAACTTGTACCTCCAGGAGTGGAAGGTGAGTTGTGCGTTGCGGGAGTGGGGCTTGCGAGAGGTTATCTGAACCAACCAGAGCTAACAGCAGAGAAGTTCGTGGAACATCCGTTTGCACCGGGAGAACGTCTTTACCGTACGGGAGATCTCGCCCGCTGGCTCCCAGACGGAAATATGGAGTATTTGGGCCGGATCGACCATCAGGTGAAAATCCGTGGATTCCGAATCGAGATTGGAGAGATCGAAGAGCAACTTCTGAAGATTGACTCCGTGCAGGAGACAATCGTGATGGCACGGGAAGGCAAAAGCGGTCAAGAACTGTGCGCATACCTGGTCGCGAGCCACCCGCTTACACTAGGTGAACTGAGAAGCACGCTGGCGCAAAACTTGCCGAATTACATGATTCCGGCGCATTTCGTTCAGCTTCCACGGATGCCCCTTACACCGAACGACAAAATTGACCGAAAGGCTTTGCCTGTCCCAGAAGGAAATGCACTAATTGGAGGCGAGTACGTTGCTCCCCGAAATGAAGTGGAGCGGACCCTTGCCGATGTATGGCAAGCCGTATTGAACGCTGATCGCGTTGGGGTAACCGATCATTTCTTTGAGCTGGGTGGGGACTCGATTAAGTCCATCCAAGTATCTTCGCGTCTTCATCAAGCCGGATACAAGCTGGAAATCAGGGATTTGTTCAAATATCCAACGATCTCACAGCTCAGTCTGCATGTGAAAACCATTGGACGTACCATTGATCAAGGAGAAATAACGGGTGAAACAGTGCTGACGCCGATCCAGCAATGGTTTTTCGAGAGCTCTTTTGTGGATGCACATCATTTCAATCAGTCGGTGATGCTGTACCGGAAGGAACGCTTCGACGAAGAAACGGCAGGACATGTACTGCAAAAGCTGGCCGAGCATCATGACGCTTTGCGAATGGTATTCCGTAAGACGAAACAAGGGTTCAGCGCACGGAACCGAGCGATTCAGGAAGGCGGGCTGTTCACGCTGGATGTGTTCGACTTCAAGGAGGAGCAACACACCGGGCAGGTTGTGGAAGCCAAGGCAACGGACATTCAAGCGGGTATTGATCTGGAGAATGGGCCTCTTATGAAAGCGGGACTGTTTCAGTGTGCGGATGGTGATCATCTGCTACTGACGGTTCACCATGCCGTGGTGGACGGTGTGTCTTGGCGTATTTTGATGGAGGATTTCGCACTGGGTTACGAGCAGGCAGTCAAAAACGAGGACATTCGTTTCCCGGCGAAAACGGATGCATACCGCACTTGGTCAGAACAATTGGCCGCTTACGCACAAAGTGAGGAGCTTGCGAAGGAGCGTGCCTATTGGCAGGACGTGGAACAAATTGAGGTTCCGGCCATACCGAAGGATATGGAGACGGACATGACAACGCAACAAGACAGCGAATCACTATTCGTCCGTTTGACTCCCGAAGAAACAGAGCTGTTACTGAAGCGGGTTCACCGAGCTTATAACACTGAAATGAACGATATTTTAATCACGGCGCTCGGCATAGCTATTCGCAATTGGACAGGACACGAACGTGTGCGGATCAATCTCGAAGGACATGGACGTGAATCCATTGGAACAGATATCGACATTAATCGCACAGTTGGCTGGTTTACGACCAAGTTCCCAGTGGTCCTAGAGCCGGAAAGCGATCGGGATTTGGCCTACCAGATTAAACAGGTCAAGGAACACTTGCGCCGCATTCCTAACAAAGGGCTTGGGTATGGCTTATGCCGTTATCTTTCTAAGTCGGAGGATGGCTTTGTTTGGGGCGCAGAGCCGGAAATTAATTTTAATTACCTCGGTCAGTTCGACGATGATGTCAATCAAGATGAGATCGGCATATCTTCTTATTCCAGTGGCAGCCCGGCTAGTGATCGTCAGGCCCGCAGCTTTGTGCTGGATATTAATGGCATGGTGCTGGACGGAGCTTTATCGCTTGATCTTAGCTACAGTCGCAAGCAGTATCGGAAGGCAACGATGGAATTTTTCGCTCAAGGGCTTGAGCAAAGTCTCCGAGAACTCATAGCGCACTGTGTAGGGAAAGAACATACCGAATTGACACCAAGCGACGTACAATTTAAAGGTTTGACCATTGCAGCATTGGAGCAAATCGCTCAGCGCTCCGGTCATCTCGGAGAGATCGAAAATATTTACTCGCTTACGCCGATGCAAAAGGGCATGTGGTTCCACAGCGCGCTTGATCAGCAAACAGCCGCTTACTTCGAGCAGACGCGGTTTACGATGCGGGGAGCACTCAATGTTCAGCTTTTCGAGAAAAGCTGGATGGAGCTTGCAAAACGACATTTGGTGTTACGGGCGAATTTTGTGAAAGGTCCGACAGGGGAGCCGTTGCAAATTGTGTACCGTGATAAACCGGTTGGCTTCGAATATGAAGAGCTGCTTCATTTGCAAATGGATGAAAAACAGGCCTATCTGGACAAAAAGGCTGAGGATGACAAACTTCGCGGCTTCGACATGGAACATGATGCACTCGTTCGGTTTACGATCCTGCGTACTGAAGAGCAAAGCTACCATGTATTGTGGAGTTTCCAGCATATTTTAATGGATGGTTGGTGTCTGTCTCAGCTGACACAGGAGCTGTTTGAGGTGTATTCTGCTTTGATCTCTGGTGAGCAACCGGTGGTAGATAAAGGAGCAGATTACGGCTCTTATATCGAATGGTTGGAGAAGCAGGACGATAAGGCGGCATCCGATTACTGGATGACATTCTTGGCAGGCTATGAAGGGAAAACGCTACTCCCTGGGCAAAAGGAATCAGCGCCGCATAACAGATTTAAAGCTGATCACGTTACTGCCCAGCTAGGCAAGGAGTTAAGTGAACGGATGGATCAGGTAGCGAAACAGCATCTAGTTACCGTAAATACGCTTTTGCAAGCTGCATGGGGTGTGATGTTGCAAAAATATAACGGAACTCACGATGCCGTATTCGGTAGCGTTGTAGCTGGAAGACCGGTAGAAATTCCAGGCGTCGAGTCCATGATTGGTCTGTTTATCAATACAGTTCCGGTTCGTGTTACGAGTGAAGCCGACACCGTGTTCGCCAACCTGATGGTGAAGCTCCAGGAGCAGGCGCTGGAGTCGGGGCGTTATGATTATTATCCACTGTATGAAATTCAAGCCCTCAGCTTGCAAAAGCAGAACCTGATCAACCATATTATCGCTTTCGAGAATTATCCGGTAGACGAACAGATGGAGCAAGCAGGCGACCAGCAACATGGCGAGCTGACGATTGCTGATGTTCAGATGGAGGAGCAGACGAACTATAACTTCAATGTGACAGTGGCACCAGGAGCCGAGATTGAAATTCGATTCGATTTTAACGCTGAAGTGTTCGACAAAGAGAGTATCGAGCGGCTTAAGGGGCATCTCGTGCATCTGCTGGAGCAGGTGACGGCTAATCCGAAAATTACGGTGTGTGAGCTGGAACTTGTGACGGAGGCGGAAAAGACGGAACTTCTCGAACGTTTTAATGATACCACCACAGATTTCCCTCGCGATAAGACGCTCATTCGCTTGTTCCAAGAACAAGCGGAGCGCATCCCAGATGCAGCTGCGGTCACCTTTAATGGACAAGAGATGACCTACCGCGCTCTGAATGAACGTGTCAACCGCCTTGCCCGTACCTTACGTAGTCACGGGATAACCCGAGGAGGACTAGTCGCTATTATGGCTGAACGTTCCATTGAAATGGTAGTGGGTATGCTGGCGGCACACAAAGCCGGAGCGGGTTACGTACCGATTGATCCGGAATATCCCGAGGAGCGTATCCGTTTTCTGATCGAGGATTCGGGAGCACAGGTCATGCTGACCCAAAGCCGCTTGCGTGAACGTCTGGCAGATTCGGACTCCGTGATCTTATTGGATGATGAATTTTTCTATCATGAGGACTGCACTGATTTAAATCCGGGCACGGAAGCGACAGATCTGGCATGCATCATCTATACGTCAGGCACGACAGGCAAGCCGAAAGGCAACCTTGTCTCGCACCGCAACATCGTGCGTATCGTGCGAAATACGAATTATATCGACATCACCGAGCACGATCATGTCCTCCAGCTTTCGAGTTATTCGTTTGACGGAGCGATCTTCGATATTTTTGGTGCTTTGACCAACGGAGCACGGTTGGTGCTGGTTCCCCGTGAGACTGTGCTGGAGATTGGCCAGTTAGCGGAACTCATTCAGCGCGAGCATATCTCGGTGATGCTGATAACGACGGCTTTTTTTAACGTGCTTGTAGATGTGAACATCGACTGCTTGCGGAATGTCCGGGCAATATTGTTCGGAGGAGAGCGGGTGTCGGTTGGCCATGTGCGTAAAGCGCTCGCTCATATCGGACCGGGTAGACTTAACCACCTTTATGGCCCATCGGAAAGCACGGTGTATACGACATACCTTCCGGTCGATTTCATTGATGACGCAGCGGTTACCGTTCCCATCGGAAGACCTATCAGTAATACAACGGTGTGTATCGTCGACAGCCGGAACCAACTTCTGCCGATCGGTGTGGCTGGCGAATTATGCGTTGGTGGAGAAGGCTTGGTACAGGGCTACAATAACCGGCCTGAGCTGACGGCGGAGAAATTTGTGGAACATCCGTTTCAACCGGGAGAGCGCATGTACCGGACGGGGGATTTAGCGAAATGGTTGTCGGACGGTACAATCGAATACGTTGGACGGACGGATGATCAAGTGAAAATTCGTGGCTTCCGAATTGAACTCGGCGAGATTGAAGCTCAGCTTCAGAAAGTGGAGGGAATTCGGAAAACAACGGTATTTGCAAGGGAGAATGCTTCAGGCGAAAAGCAACTTTGTGCTTATTATGAAGCTGACGTTGAGCTTCCAGCGGCTGAGGTGAAGAGTGTACTTTCCCAGGAGCTGCCGGCCTATATGATTCCGTCGTACTTGATTCAGTTAGAGCAACTCCCGCTGACAACGAACGGCAAGGTTGACCGCAAGTCTCTCCCGGCGCCAGAGGAGCACCTACAGCCAGGCGAAGAGGGGACTCCACCGCGGACTCCACTCGAAGCCAGTCTGGCTGATATTTGGAAAAGTGTGCTCGGACTTACGCGCATTGGTGTTCATGATAATTTCTTCGACCTCGGCGGCCATTCACTTCGGGCGACAACACTGGTAAGTAAGGTTCACCAGGAGTTGAACGTTGAGTTGCCTCTGCGGGACGTATTTCGTTATTCGACGCTTGAAGAGATGGCTCTTGCCATATCAAGGATCGGAGAGCAGACGTTCTCGTCGATTCCGTTGGCAGACACAAGAGCATATTATCCACTATCATCAGCCCAGAAGCGGTTGTTTATCCTGAATCAGCTGGAAGGTGCTGATCAGAGCTACAACATGCCTGGTGTACTACTGGTGGAAGGAACGATTGATCGGGGTCTGTTGGACAAGGCTTTCCGCGGACTGATCGCACGGCACGAAACGCTGCGAACCGGCTTCGAGATCGTGCAAGGCGAAGCAGTACAGCGCATTTATGAGAGTGTCGACTTTGCTGTGGACTACTGTCATGCGAACGAGGAAGAAGCGCCTGACGTTGTACAGGCCTTCATCCAGCCTTTCGACTTGGCGAAGCCTCCACTGCTGCGAGCGGAACTCGTAGAGCTGGCGACCGAACGTTATTTGCTGATGTTTGACATGCACCATATCATCTCCGACGGGGTTTCGATGGACGTATTCGTCGATGAACTCGTTCGTCTATACGGCGACGAGACATTAGAGCCTTTGCGCATTCAATACAAGGACTATGCGGTATGGCAGCAGTCAGACGAGCAAAAGGAGCAGTTGAAACGTGAGGAAACCTATTGGTTGGAACGTTACCATGGCGAGCTGCCGGTGCTGGAAATGCCAACGGACTATCCGCGTCCTGCCGTGCAAAGTTTTGAAGGACAGACATTAACATCTTTCGTGAATGAGGAAACGAACGAAGGTTTGAAGCAGCTGGCCGCTCAAAGAGGAACGACGCTGTATATGGTGTTACTTGCGGCATATACCGTGCTTTTGCATAAATACACAGGTCAGGACGATTTGATCGTCGGAACGTCGATTGCGGGCAGAACACATGTAGACACGCAGCCCTTAATCGGAATGTTTGTCAATACGCTGGCGCTTCGTAATTATCCGACGTCAGAAAAAACCTTCCTTTCGTATTTGGACGAAGTGAAAGAAACGACTTTAGGGGCTTACGAGCATCAGAACTATCCGTTCGAAGAGCTCGTCGATAAAGTACAGGTTACCCGGGATCTGAGCCGCAACCCGCTCTTTGATACCATGTTCTCCCTGCAAAACTTGGAAGATAAAAAGATAGAACTGAAAGGACTGAAGTTATCACCGTACCCTAGCGACTACGGCTCAGCCAAGTTCGATTTGAGTGTAGATGTTACAGAAGAAGACGGTGTGTTGGAGTGCAACTTTGAATTCGCAACGGCTCTTTATAAAGAAAGCACGATTCGAAGGTTGCAGGCTCATTTCGGACATTTGCTTGCGAAGATCGTAAGCCGCCCGGATGCTAGGATTGCTGAGCTACACCTGTTGACCACAGCGGAAAAAGAAGAAATGCTCCTTACGTTTAATCCGGCGCAACCGGAAGCAGAAACGACTCCAGCGGTTGCATTCCACCGTTTGTTCGAGGAACAGGCACAGTGCGCACCGGAGTCAGAGGCCGTCGTGTACGAAAACGATCGTCTAACGTATGCGGAGCTAAACGAGCGGGCAAACCGTTTGGCGGCTACGCTACGTGCAAGCGGCATCGGCCGGGAATCCATCGTTGGCATTCTTGCCGAACGTTCAGTGGATTTGCTGGTAGCCGTGCTCGCTGTCTGGAAAGCAGGCGGCGCGTATGTCCCGCTCGATCCGGATTACCCGTCAGACCGCGTGAGATTCATGCTGGAAGACAGCGGAGCAAAGGTGCTACTTACCCAAAAGCCACTGCGAGAGCGTGCCGAAGCATGGCTGGACGAAGAGGAACTGGCGCTGGCGGCAGTAGTGTATCTCGACGACGAAGCAACCTATAGCGAGGAGCGGGCCAATGCGCCGATGAGTTCTGGTATGGACGATTTCCACGAAGCCCGGCCAGAGGATCTGGCCTACGTAATCTACACGTCGGGAACGACAGGACAACCCAAAGGCGTCATGATCGAGCACCGCAGCCTGGTCAATACGGCGGCAGGATACCGACGGGAATATCGTTTGGATCAGTTCCCGGTGCGGCTATTGCAGCTGGCCAGCTTCTCGTTTGACGTATTCGTGGGCGATATCGCACGCACGCTGTACAACGGAGGAACGATGGTGATCGTGCCGAAGGATGACCGGATCGATCCGTCTCGTCTGCACCATTGGATCGAGCAGGAGCAAGTGACTATATTTGAATCGACGCCAGCGCTGATTGTGCCGTTTATGGAATATGTGCATGAGCAAGAGCTGGATATGAGTCAGATGGAGTTACTCATCACTAGTTCGGACAGCTGCAGCGTCGCCGATTATCGTACCTTGCAGGAACGCTTCGGATCATTGTTCCGTATCATCAACGCTTACGGTGTAACGGAAGCAGCGATCGACTCCAGTTTCTACGACGAGCCACTGGAAGTGCTTCCGGAGACAGGGCATGTGCCTATCGGCAAAGCGTGGCTAAATGCGAAGTTTTACATTGTGGATGCACATTTGAATCCCGTGCCTGTCGGGGTGCTGGGCGAACTGGTTATCGGCGGAGTTGGGGTCTCGCGCGGATACTTGAACCGTCCAGAATTGACGGAAGAGAAGTTCGTAGACAGCCCGTTTGCCGCGGGTGAGCGGTTGTATCGCACGGGAGACTTGGCGCGGTGGACGGAAGACGGCAATGTGGACTTCATTGGTCGAATCGACAATCAGGCTAAAATTCGGGGCTACCGGATTGAGACGGGCGAAGTCGAAGCGAAGTTGCTACAGGTGAAAGGCGTACGCGAAGCCGTGGTGCTGGTTCGAAATGATACAAACGGGCAGAAAGTGTTATGTGCATATTACACACCGGATACAGGAACGGAACTGGCAGTGAATGATCTGCGCGGCGCACTGGCCCAGGAGTTGCCGGGGTACATGATCCCATCGTACTTTGTAGAACTGGAAAACTTACCACTAACGCCGAATGGGAAAGTTGACCGGAAGGCATTGCCAGCGCCAGAAGAAGGAGCTGGAGGAGGACGTGAATACGTGGCGCCACGCACTGAGCTAGAGGCGAAACTCGTCGCCATCTGGCAGGACGTGCTCGGATCAATAACAATAGGTGTAACGGACAACTTCTTTGACCTTGGCGGGCACTCCCTTCGGGCGACAATGCTGGTTAGCAAGGTGCACAAGGAGTTGAGCGTAGACTTGCCGCTCCGTGATGTGTTCCGGCACTCGACGATTGAGTCGATGGCTGAAATTATCAGTCAATTGGAGTGGCAGGAACACCGCTCCATTCCGGTTCTGGATCAGAGAGATTACTACGCTCTTTCTTCCGTGCAAAAACGGTTGTACATCCAGCAGCAGATGGAGGGCGCGGAGCTTAGTTACAACATGTCCGGCATGACGGTTCTCGTCGGGCGTTTGGAACGGAATCAATTCGAGTCCGCGCTCAAAGGATTAATCGCTCGTCACGAAGTTTTGCGAACCGGCTTCGAAATGGTCGACGGTGAACCTGTACAACGAATTTATCCGAACTTGGAGTTTGCCGTCGAGTACACCCAAGCGACAGAAAGTGAAACGAAAAGTATCGCGGACGGATTTGTGCGAGTCTTTGATTTGGAGCGGCCGCCGCTGCTGCGTGTGGGCTTAGTTGAATGGGAAGCGGAACGGCACTTGCTTATGCTTGATATTCATCATATCATCACGGATGGCATGTCGATGGGCATCTTCGTCGAAGAACTGTTGCGCTTGTATAACGGCGAGACTCTTGAACCGCTTCGGATTCAATACAAGGAATACGCTGCTTGGCAGCAGTCTGAGCCTGTAAAAGAACAGCTGAAACGTCAGGAAGCCTACTGGCTGGACGTGCTGGAAGGTGAGTTACCAACGCTTGAACTGCCTACGGACTTTGTCAGACCTGCTACTCGCAGCTTTGAGGGCGATGTGCTGCCTTTCAATATCGACAAGCAGATGACGGAAAGCTTGGAACGCATGGCTAGTGAGAACGGCGCCACTCTTTATATGGTATTATCGGCGGCCTATTCCATCCTGCTCAGCAAGTACTCGGGGCAAGAAGACTTCATTTTAGGCACACCGGTTTCGGGTCGCACACATACCGACCTGGAGCCACTTATCGGAATGTTTGTCAACACGTTGGCCATTCGGCATTATCCGTCGGGGGAGAAGACATTCCTTGCTTACTTGAACGAAGTCAAAGAAACGATGCTCGGGGCCTATGATCACCAGGATTATCCTTTTGAGGAACTTGTGAAGAAACTTCAGGTACCGCGAGACCTAAGCCGCAATCCTGTATTCGATGTCATGTTTGCTCTGGAAACGAAGGAAGATAACGTTCAAAATTTCGGAGAGATCCAGATTGAATCTTATCCGGAAAAGCATAAGGTTGCTCAATTCGATCTGACTTTAATTATTTCGATGCTGGATGAGGTAATGACCGGGCAGTTTGAATATGCGACCAAGTTGTTTACACGCAATCTGATCGATAATTTCGCTCAGGATCTGCTCGTCATCATCAGCCAGATTTGCGAACAGCCTTCGATGTTGCTGAAGGATATTTCCCTGAAAGGACAATCCGAACAGGAACAAGATGAGCTAGAGGCGATCGATATTATGTTCTAATCCTATACCCGGCTTGGGGGTATGCCGTATTTCTTTCGGCATGCACCCTGCCGGGTGTTTTTTTATTAACATTAAATACTCTCCAGCAAATTCAAATAGTATTGTCTCAACGATTCCTTCAACATCTCAGGCTCAACAATCTTAATGGAAGTCCCATAGCCTGCAAGGTAGCTCACAATGAAATCTAGTTCATGAGGTTCATAGGTTCCGATAAGCAGCTTCACGCCGTCTTGTTCTTTAAGGCGTATGGAGGGATAGTGGTTTTGCTTAAATTGCTCCATGCCAGCCTGGCTGATCTTGCATTGAAACGAGATAGCTTGTTCGGAAGGTTTCCATAGGGATTGGAGATGTTCACTATGGATGTCAGCAAGGTGTGCGACAGGTTCGATATCCGTTAATACAGCCGACATGATTCGATCACAGCGAAATACACGGTACGCTTTTTTCTTCAGATCGTATGCCTGACAGTACCAGTAGCCTTTACTGGCATATAAAGCAATAGGTTGTATAACACGGAGACTGGTTTTTATTCTGGAAATAGGTTCTGAATTTTTGTAAGGATATGTAATCTGCATGACTACCTGCTGCACCGCAGCTTCCAATAGAAGCTCTAGATAGGAGCTGTCCTTAATTTGTTCAGTGTGTTTAAAAGCAACACGCTGTTGCATGTTATGAATGTTTTCTTGCTGTCTGTCTGATAATGCCGCCATAAATTTCTTATGAACAGATTCAAATGTGGTTCGAAAAGGCAAGCTGGTGAAGCTGCGAAGAGCCTGCATAGCGAAATACAAGGCATGAAGCTCATCTGTATTAAAAGAGATCGGAGGCAGTTGCATCTGCTGGAGCAGACGGTAACCGCCATAACGTCCGTACTCCACATAGATGGGTGCGCCCATCTCTTCCAGAGACGCAATATCCCGTAAGGCGGTTCGTTTGGATATTTGAAACTCTTGCATTAAGTCATGCAGCGTGAAGTGCTGTTTTTGATTAATAAAGCGAAGCATATGGTGTAGACGCTCAGTCTTTTTCATCTGTCCACATCTCCTTCCCTAAAAGGTGTCATATATTGGCACCATTTATCGTTATAGTGATAAGTGTAAGGCAGACGAATGAAGGAGGCAAGTCATATGAATGTTGAAGTCATTCCCTTTCTCTCGATGAACGGAGAAGCGGCAGAAGCGATTACATTTTACGAAAAAACGTTAGGTGCGAAAGTATTATTCCGAAAAAGCTACAAAGAAATGAAGCAGATGAGTCCCGATTTTACGTATCCTGACGGTCAGGATGAGTATATTACACATTCGGTGCTGGAGATCGGAGCGAACAAAATTATGATTGCGGAGGAAGCGATGGATGCGGAGAGACCGTGGGAACTGGGAAACAGTACATCGCTGTGCATTCAATCCCAGGAGCAAGGCCAAATGGATGGACTTTATGAGGCGTTGACGCAACATGAAGGGGTGAAGGTACTTGTGCCTTATGCAAAGAATGAATTTAGTCCCGGCTACGGGATTATCCGTGATCCGTTTGGTGTTGTCATTCAGCTTTGTGTAACGGTACATGATTTTTAAGTTTTGAAATGATTATGCTGCGTTTATATATATTTGAATTTGAAGTTTAGTTTGAAGTTGCTAGAAAAAAGCAAGTTATGATTACCCATAACTTGCTTTTTGTGTTGCTCTAATTTCCTATAGATAGTGAAAATTGAACTGGAGAGAACAATGGAATTAGGATAAGAACAAGCCCGTAGTACCCTAAGTATGAAGGTTGTATGTACATAAAAAAATTTTTTTTGGGATGCATGCAAATTTGTGATCCAAAAGTCCCGAATTCGGGTATCATTTACTAGGAGTCGACGCATCGCAGGAATGCACTTTTATCGAACGGTATTAAGTAATTCAATTGCAACACTTTATTGACTATGGGACGGATTGTGGGGGATTTGCATGTCTTTATTGGAGACTGGGCGTCAAGATCAGGTGACGGACGAGTTAGTGGTCAAGGCGATGGAGAAAAGTTTGGCAATTATTCGCTTCGACTTAAATCGCAGGGTTACATACGTGAACGATGTATTTGCTTCAAGAATGGGGTACACGAAGGAAGAGATGTACGGTATGCAGCATCGCCAGTTATGCTTTGGAAAGTTTACAGACAGTCCGGCGTATGAGGAGTTCTGGAGAGGTATTTTGGGCGGAAACAGCTTTCAGGACAAGATTGAGCGTATGGATGCCAAAGGCCAATCGGTATGGCTCGAAGCTACGTATATGCCCGTGTTTGATGAGTCGAATCAGAGGGTGCTTGGCGTTTGCAAGATGGCTACCGATATTACACAGCGCCAGAATAACATTACAACCGTTGTTCAGGAATTGAAGGCCTTATCTCAAGAACTGAATGAGCAGGCGGGTGCTGGGATTGGTCGGAGCCATGAATTGATGTCCAGCTTTTCTTACATCTCGGAAGTATCTGCAACGAACCAGTCTACACTTACGCATCTGCAAGAACAGGCCGGTTCCATTCAAGGCGTGGTGCGAACCATCCGGGAAATCTCTTCTCAGACACAGCTGCTCGCGCTGAATGCAGCCATTGAGGCTGCACATGCAGGAGAGTTCGGCCGAGGATTCGATATTGTGGCGAAAGAAGTACGTAAGCTGTCAGCCATGGTGGAGAATTCAATTAATGAGATTCGTGACAGTGTCACGGGCATTACTAAAGAGATTACCAATATTACCAATGGTACGAAAAAGGTAGAAGACTACATGCAACAGAGTCACGAAAAAATTGAAATTGCGTTAAATGATTTCCAAACGATCGCGGCCGCAGCTCATCTATTGGATGATAAGGCACAACATGTGACTCGAATTGTGTAAGTGAAAAATAAAAACGGTATGAATTCCAGAACGATTCTGTGCTTTTAGCAGGATCGTTTTTGCTGTTTGGATCATTTTTCTGCAAATCGTAAGCGGTTGTTAACCATCAGGAAGGAAAGTGTTCCATTGCATATCCTGCCAAATTCACGGAATTTTTATGGGCAAACAGGACACAATAAGCCGGGAATACCTGTGGTTTGATTTTACAGAGAAGGGAGGATGAATGGAGGGTGTGGTCAACGATCTTATCTTATGTACCGAAATGGACGATCTGGGCACAGGCACTTATGGTTTTTATCGTACCGATTGTTCTGTATTTCATAACCAATTGGTTCCATACAGCAATCAAACGGGGAAGCTTCTCTCGCAAAAATAAAACGATTCCTTCGCCGAAGGACATTTCACCAGCTGAAGCTGGCATCGGACCAGGGACGGAAACCGGGCACTATGCCAATATTAAGCTAACCGGGAGACACACGACAGATCTGATAACGGTTCGAGAGACGTTTGGCAAAAATGCAGATGTACATATTCGAGAGTTCACCATTCGAGGAACGGATACGAGAGTGGCGATCATGTATACCGAAGGGCTTACGGACACAGATCTGATCGACAAATATTTAATTGAACCTTTAATGATCAAGGGTATACCTGAGCTCAAACAGGAAAGTTTTCTTCATCCTGAACAAGCAGACTTCCTGTCCACGTATCTGAAAACTCAAATTCTTCCCGTGAGTGAGATTCAGGAGACACAATCTCTACAGGAGCTTGCATCAGGTGTATTGGTGGGGAAAAACGGTTTGTTGGTGGATGGCATACCGGGAGCTATGCTGATCGGAACGTCCAGTTTAAAGACACGCGGGGTGGATGAACCCTTATCTGAAGGTCTGCTACGCGGACCGCGTATCGGTTTTACAGAGGAGCTTAGTGATAACACGGGCATTTTACGACGTTATGGAAGCGATCAGAGCTTGTTTATTGAAAAGCTTAAAGTGGGCAGCCGGAACAAAAAAGAATTGGCTATTGCTTATATTCAGGATATTGCCGACCCTAAACTCGTGACCGAGGTTATAAAACGTGTGAAGAGTATCAATATGGATTCGATGCTGGAGTCAGGTTATGTAGAACAATTGATTGAAGATGATGCTCTGAGTCCTTTCCAGCAGGTTTTGAATACGGAAAGGCCTGATCGTGTGATCGGTGCTTTATTGGAGGGGCGTGTAGCTATTTTGCTGGACGGCACTCCGTTTGTTCTGGTTGTGCCGGTTACGTTCAGCATGCTGCTCCAATCTCCAGAAGATTACTATGAACGCTGGATTCCAAGTACATTCCTTCGAATTCTACGTTTTATGGCAGCGATGTTAGCCCTGCTTGCCCCGGCGCTTTATATCTCTTTTATTTCGTTCCATCCAGGTCTGATTCCAACGAAACTGGTGCTGACGATTATTGAAACCCGTTCGGGTGTGCCCTTTCCTTCGATTATTGAAGCTTTGATTATGGAGCTGTCCATTGAGATTCTAAGGGAAGCCGGGATTCGTCTGCCCAAACCCATCGGACCTGCAATGGGAATCGTTGGAGGTTTAATTATCGGTCAGGCGGCAGTACAGGCGGGGATTATCAGTCAGTTCCTGGTCATTGTTGTAGCAGTCACGGCCATTTCGTCCTTTACCATTCCAGTATACAGTGCAGGACTGACCTTGCGATTGTTGCGCTTTGCTGCAATGTTCAGTGCTGCAGTCATGGGATTGTATGGCGTGGTTATGTTTTTCTTGCTGATGTGCACACATCTGGCCAGACTCTCCAGTTTCGGGGTACCGTATATAGCGCCAGCGGTTCCATATCATTTGAGCGATTGGAAGGATTTTGTCATCCGTGCCCCGCTTAATATGATGAGAAGACGTCCTGAAATGATGAATCCGACCGATGAAGATCGCAAGAAATAATGATGTTTCAAGTGAAGTTTCATGTAAAAAAGTTCTATGCAGTTCAGTTTAGCCTCGTACAATCCACAGATGGTCTGGAGGTGCTAAAAATTGAATGACTCCCAAGTAAAAATAAGCACTACACAAGCGGTGGTCATAATCGTCAATTACATGCTTGGTGCAGGCATATTAACACTACCTCGGACAACGGGCAAAGCGGTTGGAACACCGGACGTCTGGATTTCGATCATCCTTTCAGGATTGATTATTACGGGTGTTGGAATGATATTGGTGACCTTGTGTCGAAGATTCCCGGAAAAAACCGTTTTCCAATTCACTCAGGAGATTACGGGACGTTGGATTGCTTACATATTGGGCTGTGCCAACATTATTTATTTTATGGTCATTGCAGCTTTTGAAATCCGGGTGATGGCTGATGTGACCGGAATGTATTTGTTGGAGCGTACACCTACCTGGGCCATTGTGATGGTGTTTATGTGGATCGGAATCTATCTGATTTCCGGCGGACTTCCAGTTATCGTGCGTGTGTTTGAAATTATTTTGCCGATTACCTTGGTTATTTTTGTGATGGAGATATTGCTGAGTAATCAACTGTTCGAAATCAGTAATTTAAGACCGGTTCTCGGAGAAGGGGTTTTACCTGTAATCAAAGGCTTGAAACCTTCCTTGCTTTCATACACAGGTTATGAAGTAATGCTCGTCATTACAGCGTATATGCAAAATCCGAAAAAAAGCAATAAGGCTATGACATGGGGGCTGGGCATATCTACAGCGATTTATTTGATCACGGTCGTTATGGTCGTTGGCAGTTTATCGCTTGATGGAATTAAAACGAGAACCTGGCCAACACTGGATCTGGTTCGTAGTTTTGAGATTCAAGGTTTGATCTTTGAGCGTTTCGAATCGTTATTGCTGGTCATCTGGATTTTACAGATTTTCTCTACCTTTGCCATTACCCATTACTGTGCATCTGTCGGGATTCGAGATCTGTTTAAAGCCAAGAAGATGCGGACGATCATGTACGTTCTTATACCGTTCATCTATCTGACAGCGATGATCCCCAAAAATGTATATGAAACGTTTGCACTAGGTGACATGCTGGGCAATGCATCTGTCGTTTTGTTTGCCATTATGCCTTTGGTATTGCTGCTGCTTAGCATTATTCGCAAGAAAGGAGGTAAACACGCATGATTTCTCTCCGGTTATGGCTACGTATCATCTCAGCCTTACTTATTCTCAGTCTGATCTCGGGGTGCTGGAGCAGCCGGGAAATTGAGGATTTAAGTCTGTATGTGGGTCTCGGCATTGATGTTGGACAGGAAACGAAATTTGAAAAAAATATATCAGCCCAAGGAGGGGATTATCCCAAGGAAGAAAATGTGACCGCAACCGTTCAGATTGCCCCGGGTAAATCAAGCAGTCAGCAGAGCGAACAGGGTGGTTCACCTTCTTCGGGCAAATCTTCTTATTCCAACGAACAACTTACCGGGGATTCGTTGCTTCAAATATTTCGTCAGTTTTCCTTGCGCCGAGATCGTCCGCTCATTGGACATCATCTGAAAGTAATCGTCATTTCCAAAGATATTGCTAAAAAGTATGGACTACAACAGTTGCTTGATTTTGTGCTTCGGGATAACGATATTCGCCCCAATTGCCTTGTGTTAATTAGCCATCACCGTGCGCTGGATGTCCTTACTTCGAGAGATCCTTCTCGAATTCCGGCTTTTTATCTTACGGGAATTACGAATAACTCCTACATTTCGAATAAAATACTCGAACCTGTTTCGCTTGCCAAACTGGATGCAGAGATGCAGTCTGGCTCAAGCTTTTTGCTTCAAAATGTGTTAAATGCAGATGGTGAGGATAAATTTTCAGGGGGCAGCATCTTTAAAGCTAAAACAACGAAATTTATCGGGGAGCTTAACCAAACCGACCTTGAAGCATTATCTTGGATTAAGCCTGAGGAAAAGGCGGGCGGGGTCATCAAAACATATAGTAAGGAAGGCTTCACGGTTCTCTATGAGATCAAGAAAAAGACTATAAAAATCATTCCAAAGGTGGTAGGTGGAGACATTTCGTTCCACGTCAAGGCAGAGTCGGAAGGCTGGTTAATGGAGGACTGGCGTTCCCCTGAAAAAGAAGAAAAGGGAGCCTATCTTAAGGAACTGGAGAAGGATTTTGCTAAAATCGTAGATCAACAGATTGATCAAATGCTCTATAAACTCCAGCATACGTATAAAGCTGACGTTGCCGGTTTTCGGGACAGTATCCGAATCCATTATCCAAAAACGTGGAAGAAGGTAAAAGATAACTGGGATGAAGTGTTTGCGACAGTACCTATTACGTATGAGATTAAAACGAATATTGTAAATCCAGGTTCCTCTACAGAGTAGCTTGATGCACCCAATCGGAATGCTGCATGTGTTCACTTCGGCTCCAAGGAAAGGATCAAAAGCTCGCTTGGGGAAGCTAATGTTTATTTAAATGTTGACACATCAGGCAGCAGTCGATATAGTTATACAAAATCATTTTCTTATCCAGAGAGGTGGAGGGACTGGCCCTTAGAAACCTCAGCAACAGATCTGAAGGATACTGTGCTAATTCCAGCGGGTGAAAGCCTGATAGATAGGAGCGTTTGTTTTTATTTGTCAGTCGCGGCGCACTCTTAGGGAAGAGTGGGTCTTTTTTGTTTGTTCTGGATGAAGAAGCAGGGAGCAGGTTATATGGAGAATAGTAGCGATAAAGGTCAATTTCAGCGAAAAATGCAAACAAGGCATGTAGTTATGCTCTCTCTTGGCGGGGTCATTGGAACAGGTCTGTTCCTTAGCTCAGGGTATACCATTCAACAAGCAGGACCGCTCGGTACGATTTTGTCCTATCTGATCGGTGCTTTGGTGGTGTACCTGGTGATGCTCTGTCTTGGCGAACTATCTGTGCATATGCCGGAGACGGGTGCATTTCATAGTTATGCGGCTAAATACATTGGACCAGCTACAGGATTCACGGTGGCTTGGCTGTACTGGCTTACTTGGACCGTAGCGCTCGGATCGGAATTTACAGCCGCGGGACTGCTTATGCAGCGCTGGTTTCCGTCCGTGAACGTCTGGATCTGGAGTGCGCTGTTTGCCCTGATGATCTTCCTGTTCAATGCGTTCACGGTAAAACTTTTTGCCGAATCAGAATTTTGGTTCTCCTTGGTGAAGGTGATGACGATTATCATCTTTATTATTCTTGGTGGTGCCGCCATGTTTGGTATTATTCCTATGGCAGATGCTGAACCGGCTCCGTTCTTTTCCAACATTACAGCGTCTGGGTGGTTCCCATACGGGGCAACTGCGATCCTGATGACCATGCTGGCTGTCAATTTTGCCTTTTCGGGTACTGAACTGATTGGTATTGCCGCAGGAGAAACAGAAAATCCGGAAAAAAACATTCCAAAAGCCATTCATACCACGTTGTGGCGTTTAATTATTTTCTTTATTGGTACGATCGTTATTCTGTCTGCTTTGTTGCCGATGTCAGATGCGAGTGTGCTGGAGAGTCCGTTCGTTGCTGTCATGGAGCGAGTAGGTGTTCCGTATGCAGCCGACATCATGAACTTTGTTATTTTAACGGCGATTCTATCGGCAGCGAATTCGGGGTTATATGCTTCATCACGGATGCTCTGGTCATTGGCGGATAAAAAAACCATCTCTCCATGGTTTGCCCGTTTGACCAAACGCGGTGTACCGTTCAATGCACTTGTACTTAGCATGGCTGGTGGTGCACTGGCGTTACTGTCCAGCATCATTGCGCCCGGAACCGTTTATATTACGCTTGTTTCGATCTCAGGTCTTGCTGTGGTAGTTGTATGGATGAGCATCAGCGTGTCTCAGTACATGTTCCGTAGGCAGTATCTGCGGGAAGGACATGACGTAAAAGACCTGGTTTATCGAACGCCATTGTATCCAATCGTACCTATTGTTTCGTTTGTGTTGTGCCTGGCATCCTGTATTGGTATCGCTTTTGACCCGACGCAGCGGATTGCTTTATACTGTGGTATTCCATTCATTATTTTGTGTTATATCGTGTATTATTGGACGGATCGTACGAAGAAGAAAAGAGGGCTGACTTCATGACTCAACGTGAGCAAACGAAGGATATAAATGCAATACAGCAAATTCTGGACAAGTATCCGGTCATGATTCTGGATGGGGCACTGGCAACGGAACTTGAACAGTATGGCTGTGATCTGGATGACCCGCTCTGGTCTGCACGCGTGCTGCTGGAGAACCCGGATGTTATCGTGAACGTGCATGCTGATTATTTCCGTGCAGGGGCAGATTGTGCAATCACTTCCAGTTATCAGGCAACGGTGGAGGGCTTCCGCAAGCGTGGAATTGGAGAAGAGGCTGCACTGGATCTGATTCGCAAAACAGTGGAGCTGGCGGCGAAGGCCAGAGATGATGTATGGGCAGCAGTGCAGGGAGCCACAGCAGGTGAAGGTTCAACAGGACAGCTTGTAAACGTTTCTTCGGGACGAACCGAGAACGTGGGAAACGAGCAGCGTGAACATCATAAAGGTGCTCACATTAGTGGCGAGAAGCTGCGTCGTCCGCGACCTATCGTTGCTGGCTCTGTTGGCCCATACGGTGCCTATCTCGCGGATGGTTCCGAATATGTGGGACATTACGGCGTATCAGATGAGACACTGGCTGCATTTCACCGTCCTCGCATAGCTGCGCTGATTGAAGCAGGAGCCGACATTCTGGCGTTCGAGACGATTCCTTCGCTACAAGAAGCTCGAGTTCTTGTCGAATTGCTTAAGGATTTTCCTGATGCTCATGCGTGGCTTTCTTTTTCATTAAAAGATGGGACAAACATAAGCGAGGGCACAGCGCTTGAGGTATGCGCACAGACCTTTGGCTCTGAGCCTCAGATTGCGGCAATTGGCCTAAACTGTGCTCCGATGGAAGTGGTCACGGAAGCGATCCGTATTCTACGTCAAGCCTGCGATAAACCAATCATCGTGTACCCGAATTCAGGCGAGATTTACGATGCCGAGACGAAAACATGGAGCGGCCAAGGATCCTGCGGCAGCATGAAGGATGCATCGGAACAATGGGTTGCGGCTGGTGCTCAGATTATTGGCGGATGCTGCCGCACAACACCACATCAGATTAGCGAGCTGGCGAAGAAGTGGCGTGGTTAAGAACTCAAAGTTTTTTATAGAACAAGCATAGAATATGATTATAAAAACGCATATAAACAAAACATATAAACCTAAAAAGAGCCCTTACTTTTCTATTCAATAGGTAAGGGTTCTTTTTAGGTTATTCAATAACTAACATACGTGGTGATGCCTTGCGAATTTCAAGGGATGCCAGCCAGCATCCAGTCGCGGCTGCCAATATACTCAAACAGGCGAATAGCAGGATGCCCCATCCATTCAGAACCAAGGGAAGGTGTACGATTCCATATCGCGAGAGAACTTGTTCAAGTAGCCGGGGAAGAAGGTATACGCCTGCAACAACGCCAAACACCGAACCAATCAGTGATAACGATGCGACACCAAACGTGAGGGAAGAACGAATACTGCCGGATGTCATACCTATTGATTTGTAGATGCCATACGTCTTGTTTTCTTTGCGAATACTAATCCGGCAGGTACTGAAGATGATCATAAAGGTAACGATGATGAACAGTAGACCAATTAGAGCCATGGGATATACGAGAATGTTTGCTGCTTCAGCAAAAACGGAATCCAGCAGTGTTTTTTGTGTGATGATCGATGCAGAGTCTTTAAACTGCTCATTCAGTTGGGCTGCAATTGCCCCTGCTTGTGAAGGGTTGATAACATTAATAAAGGCAACATCTACATCGCTGTAACTCGGATTTACGCTCCGAACCGCTTGAACGGTGATTCTCCCCGATACCGACATGTTTGCGATGGCTTGATAGATACCCGAAATGATGAATGTGCGCTTCTCTCCTTCAATGTAGAGATCAATAAGGTCTCCCAAATCCTTGTTTAACATCTTGGCCACACTGACCCCGATGGAAATTTCGTTCTCGTGTTCAGGGTTATTACCTCTTAACGTCTCGAAGCCGGAGTCCTTATAGCTCCCATCCAATACACCCAAATAAAGACTGATCGACGGACTGGTTTTATGGTTTGATGAAACTTCGGATGGAATAACGCCGGTAAGGTTTCCGTGCCAGCCCACATTTTTGATGCGGTGATCTTCTTCCAGTACGCGTTGCAACGCCGCTTTTGGAAATGTCGTTTTGTCTACAACCACCGCGGCAATGTTGGCATTGTCATACCCCCATTGGGCTGCCGTCTGATTGATTCCGATGATGCTGGTCAGAACAACATATCCGAAGACTAGAACAGAAGCGGCCACTGATGTCAGAAGTATCATTAAGACGGAACTTTTGCTATTTTTAATCAAACTGCGTATGCCTATGACCAAAGAAACAGGTAACTTTCCAAATGAAGCCGTATGTGCTAGTGGTGAATTCATTCGTTTAACCATACGTACGTTGTCGCTCTCAGACATACCATAGCGAATGGCCTGAACAGGTTCAATCTTACGAGCTTTCTTGGCATATAACACAACAAAACTAATAATCAGAACGATTAACAACATTGCTACAAGCATAGTTGCTCCAATTCCCTTGATGGGGAATTCAACATTGTCTATGCGCAGAGATGATATGGAGATGCTCATAATGAATTTGGACACAATCATACTCAGCGCAAGCCCGGGGAGAACAGCGATAACAGACAGCAGGGCATATTGAATAACGTAGGTAGCAATGGTTGCTCGGGAGGTCAGTCCAAGCGACTTGAGGATACCTATCGTTTTGTAGTTGGCCAGAATGGCATCGGATATGGTAAAACCAATCGTAATGAGCGCAATCACCATCATGATAGCTCCCAAGAAAATCATAATGAAACCGATGATCTGGTTGATAATGAGATAGAAGGACGAGATACTTTCGAATTCCATTTTGGTTTCCAGAAAAGGGGAGCCTGTCTCACTTGCATAACGATCCCAGTAGCTGGAACTCGTACTGTAATCATCGAAATGTATGCCCATCATGTGATGTTCTTTGCCGGCAAACATGCTGAAATCATGTTCATAATCGCCAGGGTTCATCCAGATTCTTGCTGTATTGCTGAACGGTGCTCCGTAAGGAACATCTACAACAATCGCCGATACGGTGAGACTTAGCGTAGCAGGTCCCGTTCTGAATTGAACGACATCACCAACAGTAATGTTATAACTGTAGGCCATCGAGGTAGGAATCCATACATTCCCTTGTGCGGGAGAGGGGCTTTCTTTACCGGATGCAAATACGAGTTGATCTACCTCCCATGGAGGTGGAGGGGTGTTCATCATGTACAGATAAATGTTGGGGATATCCACATTATCCAAGGTCATACCTGACAAAGTATGGTAAGTAAGCAAAGGCGAGACCTGAACACCGTTCTGAGCGACCCACCAATCATGCACCGTTTGGGGATCATTTAGTTCTTTTTCGAATGTCAACATCTGATGAGATCCGTTCGTTCGGCTATGCATTTCCTTGAACTGATAGCCTGTGTTCGCCAAAATGATGACAGAAGTGCACACCAGAAGGGTGGAAAGTAAAATAAGCATGGTAATAAACAGGTTTTGGATTTTATTTTTAGTGAGATAAGAAAAACTCAGTTTCAGGATGGCAGCCATAAATTACTCCTTCCCCGATACAAAAGCGAAGACAATGGACTCCCGCTCCGGAATCTGATGCTCGTGATATTTGTCGAATTCCAGAATACCGCCGACTTTGCCATCTTGAATCAAGATCAGACGATCAGCCCGGCAAGCGGCTTGGATGTCATGTGTTACCATCACGACGGACTGTCCTTCTCGGTTCATCTCAGTCAGGATGTCGAGCACTGCTTTTCCATGTTCGAAGTTTAAACTTCCAGTAGGCTCGTCAGCGAACAGGATATCCGGTGAATTGATGAGTGCACGGGCAATCGCAGCCCGTTGTTGCTGACCACCGGAGGTCTGGGACGGCAGGCGATTGTGTTGTTTATGAATATCCATATCGCGCATAAGTTGTTTCGCCCGCGCTTGAACCTCACTTTTTTTGTTTCTGGCGATGTACCCGGGAAGTGCGATGTTTTCTTGAATCGAAAGGTCGGGAACAAGGTTGATGCTTTGATAGATGTACCCGATTCGACGTGTGCGGAATGCAGACAATTCTCGTTCACTATAGGTATCAATACGTTGATTCTGAAAATAAACCTCGCCAGCAGTGACTTGGTCCAGTCCACTCAGTAAATATAACAGCGTGGATTTGCCTGAACCCGAATTGCCCATGATCACAGTGAAATCCCCTTCGTAGATATCGAGATTAACGTTACGAATCGCATGGTACTGTTCACTCCCGGTCTGGTAGGTCTTACACAGATTTTGGGCACGAATGATAGATATTTTGTTCAAGCAGATTCACTCCCCGTTGCAGTATATCGTTCATCATAAAGGGAAGATATTGAGAAACCCTTATCCAAATATAAATAAAGTATTACAAACCTAGGACAGACCACTCAGAGTAAAAACGGTATTCATGAACACTGTGACTCTATTGCTAATTCGTCCCCTTAACATAAGGGCAGACTGAACTGAAAGAGAGTTTCTTGACCATTTTTGCTGGAAAAATGAATTTGCCCTCCATGCGCTTCAATAATGCTTTTGCAGATGGAAAGGCCAAGTCCTGTTCCTTCCTGGATTGGAGTAGAGTATGGGGAAGAGGAAGAGCCACCTCTAAAATATCGTTCAAAGACAAACGGCATGTCCTGAGCTTGTATCCCTCGCCCTGAATCCGTGATGGTCAGTTTGAATTGTCCCGAGTGAACCTCAGCATGAATACGGATATAATCACCGGGAGCAGTATGTTTAAGGGCATTAGATACCAGATTGGAGATAACCTGTTCCATACGTACCGGATCAATCCGAATAAGTACGTCAGGGATAGGGCTGGGCTGTTCGTAGGTCAATCCGTGGGATTGCACGATATGTGCAATAGGTCTCAGCATATTTTCAAAGACAGAACGACTGTATCGTTCTTGAGGCTCAACCGAGATCTGCCCAAGCTCATGTAATGCGTGAACGAGCAAATCCTCTACTAGCCGGGCTGTTTTGTCTGTATGGATCTGCATAATATCCAAATATTCTTTCAGGGTATCTTCATCTTCACATACCCCTTGGGAGATCGCATCTATGTACGCTTTTATCGTCGTAATGGGGGTCTTGAGGTCATGAGAAATATTGGTGATGAGCTCTTTCTGAGCCTTTTCCTGTCGTATGCGCTGTGTGCTCAAATGCATAAGTTCCATCCGCATCAAGTCCAGCATAGCGTAGAGGTCACCTATTTCGTCCGTGCGTCGATATTGGATTTGCTCATCATATTTTCCTTTAAGAATCGATTCGGCATGATGTTTCAATTGCTTAACCGGGGTTAACATCTGTTCTTTGATCCGGCGAACGATGGTGTATAGAAGAAACATGAGCAGAAGGGAAAGTATGATTACTGCAACCAGCAGGAATATGGGAACAGTAGACGGCTTCTGAGCAAACACCAGGGATCGGGGTACGGTGAAAATGGCATTTCCGACCTGAGGGCCTTCCGGGCTTCCCATAACGGGAAAAGCAATATCCAGTGATTCATTACCATCCGCAAGCTGTAACACATCTGCCAGATTATAATGTAATACCGATCTCAGATTAACTAATGTACCTTCGGATGATGATACGGAGGACAGTTTGATTAGACCATCCAGTCCGACATAGGAAAAAGGAATGTTTTCTTTGCTCGCTGCTTCCCGGATCCGCTCCTGAACAACAGGGTGAGCAAGGCGATCATGATTTTGTTCCAGCTCAAGCAGGATCGGGTTAACCTTCAGGCGCACCTGATTAATCATCGGTGCAGACTCATTGGAAGAATGAGATGCGAGCAGAGGAAAGAATAATCCAAGGCTACACAGCAGAATTAGAAGTAGGATTGCTAATGATAATTTCAGCCATCTTGTAGACCAGTTATGTAGTGACATGAACGCTTCTCCATTCGTGCTTAGTCATGATTAAACTTATATCCGACTCCCCAGACGGTTTTTAGAAGGGTTGGATGAGAGGCGTCGTGTTCGATCTTTTCCCGCAGTCTGCGTATGTACACTGTTACTGTATTTTCGTCTCCATAAGCGTCGAAGCCCCAGATCGCATCAAGTAATTGGGATTTCGAGAAGACCTGATTTTTGTTGCTTGCGAGATAATATAACAGTTGGAATTCTTTTGCCGATAGAGAGACTTCATCGCCATTTACGGTAACTTTGTAAGCCCTGTTGTCTATCTCCAGGTTAGCAAGACGTAGTAGATGGGAGTGATCCTGTACCGTGTTCAGACTGTCATATCTTCTAAAGTGTGCATTGATTCTGGCGAGCAGCTCGCTCAAGGAGAAAGGTTTGCTCATATAGTCGTCTGCACCGAATCCAAGCCCAAGCACCTTATCCGTATCACTTCCTCTGGCACTCAGGATAAGGATGGGAATGTTATTTCGCCTGCGAATTTCGCGGCATACATCGATACCGTCCTGATCCGGCAGCATAATATCGAGGATAATGTAGTCCGGCTGGAGCAACTCCATGATCTGAAGTCCGTCTTCTCCAGTGGCAGCGACGGCGGCCTCATATCCATTTTTCATCAGATAATCGCGTAAAATGCGGGAAATGTCATGTTCATCCTCGATAATGAGAACTTTGCGTTTCGAGTTCATGGGATCACTCCAGTACATCCAGGTTTATAATGAAGGCGTATATAAAGATAAGTAATGATTGTAAATCCGTATGTGAGGCTCCTGCTTCTATTATTATTGTACATTTTTGGTGGGAAGGAGTCACAAAAAAGTTTATTTGGAGATAATGTAGAATAGTGTCGTAATATGCAGATTACTTTGTCGAATTACCTTGACAGTGTATGTGTCGCGTGACATAATACATTTCATACTAATTTACTATGAATTAAGAGTCAGGGTTAGAATAACAGAGAGATAACACAACAAGGGGGACATAACAATGAGAAAGAAATTTGTGCCAGCAGTTCTGGTATTGGTAATGGGTTTGATCATTGCCGGTTGTGGTAACAAAAACGAAGCAAGTTCAGGTGCAGGAGCGGACTCTGGTCAAAAGACCATCGTTGCTGCAACAAGCGGCGTAAGTAACCCATTCAGCTACGATAAAGATGGTAAACTCACCGGCTATGATGTTGAAGTTATGAAGGCGATTTTCGAGAAGCTTCCAGAATACAAGCTGGAGGTACAAGCTATTG
Source organism: Paenibacillus amylolyticus (assembly GCF_003719335.1). Taxonomy (GTDB): domain Bacteria; phylum Bacillota; class Bacilli; order Paenibacillales; family Paenibacillaceae; genus Paenibacillus; species Paenibacillus amylolyticus_D. Next base: position 174,787 of record NZ_RIAS01000012.1, on the reverse strand, counting down.
AGTTCGAAGGTATTTTGACAGGTTTAGACAATGGTCGTTTTCAATTAGGGGCTAACAACTTCAGCTCCAATCCGGAAAGACGCAGCAAGTACAATTTCTCTTTGCCGATCATTGAGAATGCCAACGTATTTGTCGTACGCAAAGATGATAATACACTGAAATCTATCGAAGATTTGAAGGGGTATAAAGCGGTAACTGAAGTCGGGAACTCGGGAGCCACACTGCTGGAGAACTACAACACAGCGCACCCGGATGCCAAAGCGGATATTATGTACACGGAAGAAAACTTTGTTAAACAGTTTGAAGGCATTGAGGCAGGACGCTACGACGTTCGTATCATTTCTCGTGTTTCCGCTGAAAAAGCAATCAAGGAGCATGGTTTCACTAACCTGAAAGTCGTTCCGTTCTCCAGTGAAAACAGTGATCCAGGTTCATACATTTTGCTCTCCAAATCTGCCGACAGCACGTTGCTGGATGCAGTGAATAAACGAATTAAAGAAATGTACAATGACGGTACATTGCTCAAGATCAGTGAAGAGCAACTGGGCGGCGACTATCTGCCGAAGAAAGAATTAATGGAGTAGGGAAGGGGAATAACATGAAATTTATCGTTACAGGAGACGCCTTGTTTTCCAGTCGGAATGTAGATAAAACCATGGACCCGAATCTGCTGGCTCTTTTGAAGGAAGCCGATGAGGTTTTCACCAATGCAGAGTTCATTACCCCGCGCAAAAATACGGCACCGGCCGCGGGCCGGGGATATCAAACGAGCGTGCGTCCCGGGACACTGGACGAGTTTGCACGTCTGAATATTCGTTATGTTGGCTTTGCTAACAACCATACAGGGGATTATGGCATCGAAGGTCTTACCGATACGATGGAGGAAGCCGAGCAACGTGGTTTGATCCCTTTGGGGGTCGGTATGAGTTTGCATGAAGCTCGTAAACCAGTATTTATCGATACTGCAGATGGACGGATTGCCATCATTACCATTGGTGTAACGCGTAGTGAAGTGTTTGCGGCATCCAATCCGGGAAATGGTGTCCCTGCCCGTCCAGGTCTTAACCCGCTTCGCTGGTCACGTACATATGTGGTCAACGAGCAGGATTTTGAGGCTTTGAAAGGCATTAGCGAACGGATCGGCATTGCTGCAAGTATGGAAACGGGCAAACGGATTGAGACATTCAAAAGCAAATCCGAGAATCATTATGAGTTCGGCTCCTTGTTCGAGGGATATCTGACTTTCGAAAAGGGCGAACATTCCCGTGTCAAAACAGCAGCGCATGCACAGGATCAGCAGGAGATTTTGGAAACGATTCGTGATGCCAAAGAACGCAGTGATTTTGTTTTTGTTAATCTGCATACGCACGAGGGAGAGAATGAAGACTGGTATTCGGACTATCCCGCGGAGTTCATTGAAACCTTTGCAAGAAGTGCTGTGGATGCAGGAGCTCATTGTGTATTCGGACATGGTGCACATTTTACGAGAGGTGTGGAATTGCACCAAGGTCAGCCGATTTTCTATAACATTGGAAGTTTGCTGATGGAATTCGAAGCAGGCGAATCGATTATATCTCCCGAGATGTTCATCGCATATGGGTATGACGAGAATGAATCTCCATCTACGCTGCACAAGAACCGAACGAAGGATAGTGAAGGGAATTGGCAGGGCTTTTACAGCCATGCTAAGTTTTCGGAAAACTTCCTGATTTCATTTGATCTGAATGCGGATCGGCAGCAGTTTGATTATGAGCTGATTCCAATTGATCTTAGACTGACGCATGCCAGTGTGACCAAACGCGGATTGCCTGTGCTTGCTTCGGAAGAGGCTACGGCTTCTTTGGTTGAAAGGCTCAATGCGGTGAGCAAAGAACGCTACAAAACCGAAATTATACGCCAAGGCGAACGTTTAACCGTGAAAGAGTGGAAGTAATTCCGCTCTTGCTTTTTTTTTTGAGAAAATGAACGTGGAAGGATGTAAATCATGGGAGAGATTTTTGATATCAACGCGGTATTCTCAGCGATTCCTCGTCTGTTAGAGGTTCTTCCTGTGAGTCTGCAGATTACAGCAATTTCGATGGTTGTGGGTCTTGTGTTTGCTTTGCTGTTTGCGGTCATACGTATGAAAAAAGTGCCTGTGCTTAGTCAGCTTGTCACCATATTTATCTCATTTATCCGCGGGACGCCGATCATTGTACAGTTGTATCTGACCTATAACGGGATACCGCTGTTGTTAAAATTTATTAATCAGCAGTACGGCACAGATTACAACATTAATGCGGTACCCGCAATGCTTTTTGTACTGGTGACATTTGCTTTTAATGAAGCAGCCTATAACTCCGAGACGATTCGCGCAGCGCTGCAATCTGTGAACAAAGGGCAGATCGAAGCGGCCGAATCCCTTGGTATGACATATCTTCAAGTGCTGAAGAGAGTCATCGTTCCTCAGGCCCTTGTCGTAGCCATTCCACCTCTCGGCAATGCGCTTATTGGATTATTAAAAGGAACTTCACTGGCGTTTGTTGCAGGTGTTATTGAGATGACGGCACAAGGTAAAATCATTTCAGGCAGTAACTTCCGCTTTTTTGAAGTGTACCTGGCCCTTGCCCTCATCTATTGGGTGATGACGATTATTATCGAACAGATTCTTCGTTTCCTGGAGAAACGATTCTCTATTCCTGATCCAGTACAGCGGACGATGAATCGCGGCTGGTTCTCATGGGGAAGGAGGGGTATCTAATGATCAAGGTAAGTCATTTGTCGAAATCCTTCCATAACAATCTGATTCTGGATGATCTTTCGGTCGATATTCAGAAGGGAGATGTTGTGGCACTGATTGGCTCGTCGGGTGCGGGTAAATCGACTTTTCTGCGGGCATTAAACTGCCTGGAAGCAGCCGATCAGGGTCAACTGGATCTGGAGGGATTCAAGGTTGATTTCAGTACAATTACGAACAAACAGCGGCTTGAGCTGCGCAAGCAGACGGCTATGGTCTTCCAGCACTTTAATTTGTTCCAGCATCGTACGGCTCTGGATAATGTTAAGGAAGGTCTCAAAGTTGTCAAAAAAATGAATGACAAAGAGGCTACCGCACTGGCTAAACAACAGCTTGAACAGGTGGGCCTTTCCGAACGGGCGCTTTATTATCCGAAACATTTGTCCGGAGGTCAGCAACAGCGTGTGGGTATCGCACGTGCACTCGCCATGAAACCGAAGCTGCTGCTTCTGGATGAGCCTACTTCTGCGCTCGACCCGGAGCTTGTGGGTGAAGTGCTGCAGACAATTAAAAAGACGGCTGCATCTGGTCAAACGATGCTTCTCGTTTCGCATGAAATGAGCTTTGTATATGAAGTGGCAACCAAGGTGCTGTTTCTGGATAAAGGGAAAATCGTTGAGGAAGGTACACCGGACGAAGTCTTTAACCATCCCAAATCGGAACGTGCGAAAGAGTTTTTGCACAACTATTTCCGTAATAAGGGCGAGCATCGTGCGTAGGAGCAGCGTGGCCACAGGAGGGCTCGAGAGCGAAGCGTATGTTTTTGCAGCTGGGGCTTGAATATGATAACACGAAACGCTTTGGGTTAAACACATCGCATGTGCGAATGACCCAAAGCGTTTTTCTGTTGTTGCAGCGTAGGGATAGCCATGCAACCATTTATGCAGTTATTTTAACCTACACATGCTCCAAATCATCTATCGGTTCATGCTGTTTGGATTTTTGGTACTCCGCTGGAGACACGCCAAAGTGTGCCCGAAACACCCGATGGAAATAAGAGTAGCTGGCAAAACCGCAGGACTCGGCAATATGCTCCAGCGTCATCTCACTGTATTTCATGCGCTCCAGTGCGGCATTCAGGCGGATTTCGATGGCATATTGAATCATGGTCTGGTTATAGTGTTCTTTGAATAAACGCACGGCACGGGACAGACTGAGTCCGGCATAACGTGCGGCTTCCTCCAGTTTAAACGTAACTGTGGCGTGCTCTTCAATAAAACGCTTCAGCTTAAGGGCCGAAGAGACGGCCCGATCGGTCTGGATATTTTCCGTAATTGCCCGGTCAATGTACAGACATAATCCGCGCAGCAGAGCGTCCTTCAGCTCCGCATTTTCCTCCAGCGGGCCGCGACGTTTCTCCAGCAGCATGTTGCGCCACAGACTGATCAGTTTGTCATCCAGACCAATACGGCTTACCGTCGGACGATGCTGGCGTTTCCACCACTTTTCAATCCATTGGCCTTCGCAGAAGAGATAATAGTCCCCGCTGGACAATCGCCCTTCCTTATGCGGTTCATCGACGACGAGTCGGTAATCATCCCCTGGTTTGAGCAAAAGCAAATCACCGCTGGTCATGCGGAACTCCTCTTCCTGTACGTATACTTTACACGAGCCTTCCGTCTGCAAGCGGAATAGATAGGTAGCTAGCTCGCCTTTCATATTATGGGTGAATGCCTTGTAGTGATAGGAGTAGTCACAGATCAATACGGATGTGTCCAATGTGTCCAAAGATGTACGCCCCCCAAACATTCGATCTTGTTGTATTAACGTTAACGATTCATCATCCTGTCTAGAGTACAGTCAAACAGCTGAAATGATAGGACAATTCAGGATGGAAATAAAATTTGATCAGATAGTTCATGTTCTGACTATATTGTATATGTTCATTTTAGCCTGTTTTGCGTTAGGATGATACCAGATAGAGCAATGTAAGCAAATTTGAGAGCAGAGGAGTATCTATCATGAAAAAATTGAACATTGGTTTGCAACTTTTTACACTTCGTGATGAAACTGCAGCAGATTTTCGTGGTACACTGCGCAAAGTGGCCGCCCTTGGATACGAAGGGGTTGAATTTGCCGGATATGGCGACATTCCAGCAGAGGAAATGAAAGCGCTGCTAGATGAGCTGGGTCTAAAAGGTTTCAGCAGCCACGTGTCCCTTCATGCGATGCGCGAAGACCTGCAAAAACAAATTGATTACCTGAAAACAATTGATGCACAATATATGATCTGCCCTTATCTGATGCCGGAAGATCGCCCGGACAATGCAGAAGGCTGGACAAAGCTGTTTGAAGAGTTGCAACAGTATGGAGCCGAAGCGGCAAAGCAAGGTTTGATCTTTGGTTACCACAACCATGACTTCGAATTCCATGGCCAAGTTGGGGATGCGAATGCTTTTGATGCGATGTTCGCTCAAACGACTCCAGAAGCGGTACAAGTGGAAATGGACGTATGTTGGGTACAATTTGCCGGACAAAATCCGATCGAGTATATTAATAAATATGCGGGCCGTTTGCCGTTGCTTCACTTGAAAGATTTCAGCAAAGACGAGCAGGGTCAGATGAAAACATTGGAGCTGGGACAAGGCGAAGTGGATCTGCCAGCTGTTATTGAAAGCGCAACAAATGCAGGCGTGCAGTGGCTGATCGTGGAACAAGACGTATGCCAGAACCCTCCGCTTGAGAGCGTTGAGAACAGTCACAACTGGCTGAAACAAAACTACCTGAACCAGTTTTAAGAGTTAAACGACTCAAACATGAATCTAATTGTCAAAGGAGACTTTTGTACATGAGTAAAATTAAAGTTGCTGTATTCGGTTGTGGAGCCATCGCTCAGCGCAGACATATTCCAGAGTACGCTGCCAATGAGAACGTAGAACTTGTCGCATTTGCTGATCCGGTTGTGGAGCGGGCGCAGGAAATGGCTGAAATGTACGGCGGTAAAGCGTATTCCAGTTATGAGGAATTGCTTGCAAACGAAACAACAGTAGAAGCGGTGAGCGTATGCACACCGAACTATCTGCATGCACCAATGACGATTGCCGCTGCCAATGCGGGCAAGCATGTGCTGGTTGAGAAGCCGATGGCGGTTTCCACTGAAGAAGGCGAGCAAATGATTGAGGCGGCTAAGAAAAACGGCGTATATCTGATGGTGGGTCACAACCAACGTCTGATGCCTCCTCACGTGAAAGCAAAAGAAATTCTGGATTCCGGCCGATTGGGCAAAGTGCTGACCTTCCGTACTGCTTTTGGTCATCCGGGTCCGGAAGGCTGGAGTTTAGATGGGGCAGGGAGCTGGTTTTTCCGCAAAGAAGAAGCCATTATGGGCGCGATGGGTGACCTTGGCGTGCACAAATCCGACTTTATCCGTTATTTGCTGAACGATGAAGTATCCGAAGTGGCTGGGTTCATCAGCACGTTGCACAAAGAAGGCACGGATGTGGATGATAATGCCACATGTCTGCTTCGCATGAAGAGCGGCGCAATCGGTACACTCGTAGCCAGCTGGACACAATACAGAGGCGGAGACAACAGCACCGTGCTGTGGTGTGAAAATGGCGTAATGAAGATCGGTACAGTAGATGGTGACGAGGTTATCGTCGAGTTGACCAATGGTACGGTTGAAACGTACAAAGTTGGCGCAATGGCTACCAATGAAAAACAAGTGCCAAGCGGCGTAATCGATGCATTCGTAGAATCCATCGTAACCAAGACGCCTCCATCCATCTCGGGGGAAGAGGGCTTGCGTTCCCTTCAAGTCATTCTGGCTGCGTTTGAATCCGAGAAAACAGGTCAGATCGTTAAGCTGTAACAGACTTAATAGGTCGTAATAGCTTGTAAATAGGATGAAATAAGCATTTGGTTCGCGATCAATAGAGGACATTCTCCAGCGTAGTGTGGTGGAGAATGTCCTTTTTATGTTAGTAATCTGCGGAGGAAAAGTGTGTGCGGAACAATAAGAAATGCGCTAACGATCTCAGATGAGCTTATTTGCATGATTCTGGCGGTCTGAACAATGTAACGATCACCAGCGACGCTATTTCTCCAAAAATGCCCCCAAAAGAGCAGAATTGAAGGTGAAATCTGAAAATAACGTTCCTCATGATCGTTAGATTTGAGAATAGGCTGAAATAGGCGAAATAGCGTCATCTGTGATCGTTAGAAATTCGGTACGTGTCTTTTGGATATAACCGCTGGCTCAATGTGCTAAAAATGAGGGGTTTACTGTGCATCAGTGAGTAAGTATACTTTGCGACGGTTGCGGTTGCGGTTTTGAGGTGAAATTGCCCAAAACAGCAGGCCCAAGCTAACGTTCAGTTGCTTGGAGCACGCCGTTTATCTGACGTCCCTATATTAGTTCAGTTGCACAGCTATGAAAAAAACGGGACAAGGCGGAAATTCCGTGACCTTGATCCCGTTTTTTAGCTTGATATTTGTGGTTTATTTCATGATCTGTTTTTTTGCATTCAGAAAAGTTTAGAACTTCAGGGTGTGATCCTCAGACACCTGCTGGCTTAACCTCACTCGCGAGATCGATCCAGGCGATCTCTTCTGGCGTAAGTGTGATGCGGGAGCCTTCGTCACAGGAGAGCAACTCAGCTTGATTTTGTGCACCAATTAAGGCACAGGTTGGGAAGGACTGATTCAATACATAGGCCAAGGCGATCTGAATCGCCGTTGTATTCTTGGATGCAGCCAATTCCCCGGCACGACGTAGTCGTTCCCAGTTGCCATCGCTGTAGAATACGCGTACCAAGTCCGCATTGTCGCGTACCTCAGGTGTGAATCGACCAGTAAAGAAACCACGAGCCTGGGAAGACCAGGACAGAAGCGGCAGTTGTGATTGCTCATGCCATGCGAGCGTTTCGGCATCTGCTGATACACAGCCTGCCCAGAATGGCTCGTTCGCTTTGGCGAGACTGAGGTTCGGGCTGCTGAACGTGAATCCTTTCAGACCGTGGGAGGCGGCATAAGCGTTAGCTTCTTCTAACCGCTGCCAAGTCCAGTTGGAGGCGCCGATGGCGCCGATTTTTCCAGATTCGATGTGCTCGTTCAGTGCCTCCAGAATGGCAGCGACAGGCATGTTGGGATCATCCCGATGCAGTGCGTACAGCTCGACATGATCCGTCTGCAACCGCTCCAGACTTTGATTTAGGTCTTTGCGGATTGCATCGGCGTTCACGCGAGGTCCGTTCTGGTCATGATGTGCCCCTTTGGTGAGAATCACCATCTGGTCGCGATTGCCGCGTTCCTTCATATATCGCCCCAGTACCTCTTCGCTCTGTCCGCCGCAATAGATGTGCGCTGTATCCACCGTGTTACCGCCGATCGCCATAAATGCATCCAGATTTGTTGCAGCTTTCTCATACGTATCATGGAAGAAATAATCTGTTCCTTTGATTAGTCGGGAGACTTTTTTCCCAGCACCAGCGATTTCAATGTATTCCATAGATAAACCGTCCTCTCTTATATAAGGGTACAATTCGTTTTGAAGTTTTACCGTTCTTTGCAGTTTCTTGTAGAGCATATGGTCTCTAGTTCGCGCCTCACAGCGTAATTCGTGTACGTTCTTCTGCCGAGCGAAGACAAGCTTCAAGGACTTTCATATTGGCTGCCGCATCCGAAGGAGCGAAACGAAGCTCTTTGCCCTGAAGTACAGCGCGAGCCATATCGTCACCTTGTAGTGCATAATGATTGACCTGTTGCACCTCAACTTCACGGCGTTCACCGCCTGCCGTAACATAGAAGTTAGAGCTGCTGTCTGTACGAGCGATATAAGCAGAAGGGACTTCGATAATACCGTCAGATCCAAGCACCTCCAGCGTATTACGGAAGGCTGCCCACATACTGCTGTCAAACGTAACGCCAACATGGTTATCGAATTCAAGCAACCCGGAAGCCATCATATCCACCTGATCATGCTCTGGTGAGAACATACCGATAACGGTTACCGCCTTCGGCTCCTGTCCCAGCAGAAGGCGAGCCGCACTAATGGAATAACAGCCGATATCGTACAGCGCGCCGCCACCCCATTCCTTACGGAAACGTACATTGCCGGATGAACCGGAATTGTTAAACGAAAATGTACTGTGGATGCCACGAATTTCACCAATCTCGCCGCTGGCTATAATCTCCCGAATCTGGTCATAACGCGGATGATGGCGGTACATAAATGCTTCAGCCAGATGCACGCCTGCATCTGCACAAGCTTCAACCATCTCAAGCGCTTCTTTTTCCGTGAGAGCGAGTGGTTTTTCGCATAAAATATGTTTGCCAGCCTGTGCTGCGCGAATCGTCCATTCCCGGTGCAGATGATTCGGAAGTGGAATGTAAACGGCATCAATTGAATCATCTTCTAAAATGGCTTCATAACTTCCGTAAGCCTTTTCAATTCCTAGTTTATCAGCGGTTTGCTGTGCTTTATCGAGATCACGGCTGGCAATAGCGGTAACCTCGTTCAACTCCGATTGCTGCAAGCCAGGAATAACGGAACCTATCGCAATGTTGGCGCTGCCGAGAATGCCCCAGCGTAACTTTTGAACAGAATTCATAACTTGTTTCCTCCTGTAATTGAATGTATATTGTGATTATAAAGAATAGATGAATGAATTAAAATGATAATATATTGAATTGAATTAACACAATATTGCTTAATGGGGTGAACCAACCGTGATGAGACAAACCGTATTGCTGACGCTGCAGGATATCCCCTATTTCTGTTACCCCGAGTCCGTTGGACATTATACAAATCATGCGGAGCACGCCGTATTGCGGGAGGCAGGGGTACTGGGCAATTTTAACATTCACTATGTTGCAGCAGGTAAAGGATACGTGGAAGCGGATGGGGTAGTGCATGAGCTCAGGGCAGGTCAAGCGGTGCTTTATTTCCCGCATCAGCGGCAGCACTATTACAGTAGCGAAGATGAACCGTGGGATGTGCGCTGGGTTCATTTTTACGGGGAACGGCTGCATGATTATATGCTGGAGCGGGGCTTGCACCGCAACCTTTTATGGACATTGAGACAGCGCAATTCTTGGGAAGACGCTCATCTGGCGCTGCTTGAAGAGGTGGAACAGAACCGGATGCTTCGTCCAGCCCAGTTATCCACGTTGACCTATGCTTTGCTGGCGGAATTTGTACAACATGCGGTGCCACTCAAGAACACACGTACCACGAGTAAAACGGAGAGCCGAGTACTCTCTCTATTGCCGCAGATGCAGCAGGAGGCGTGTGAGCCTTTTCTGTTACAAGACTGGGCGGATCGGGCAGGGGTAAGTACGTATTATTTTTGCAAAATATTCAAAAATGCCGTGGAGATGACGCCAATGGAGTTTATCACACGTTCACGGCTGCAGATGGCCAAGCAATGGCTGCTTGAACGCCCGTCTGCCAACATTGGGCAGATTGCCGAGGAAGCGGGATATCCCAATGCGAGCTATTTTAACCGTCAGTTTATGGCACATGAGGGCATGACCCCTACCGATTACCGTGGGTTGTACCATAAATAAGGAAGAAAAATGGATGAAGCAATCTTCCGGCAGAGCCATCTACCTTGTAACTCTCATGTACATTCGTTTGACAGAGCCTTCAATCAGGTCTATTATGGATAAATTAAATCCGTATATAATGAGGTGTCCTCTCATGAAATATTCCAAAGCGACCAACTATGCGCTGCACACGATGTTATATCTGGTTAGCACTGCGCCTGAGCAGCTGATCAGCGTACATCAGCTGGCTGAATTTCAGAAAGTCTCTCCAACGTACCTATCCAAAATACTAACTAAACTGGTCAAGGCTGGCATGATTGAATCCACCTCCGGTGCGAATGGCGGTTATCGACTGAGCCGCAGGAACCCTGATCCTTCTTTTCTTGAAATCATTCATGCTATCGAAGGCAAGGCTTCCTTGTTTGAATGCTCACAGAATCATAATGCAGCGTGTTTAATCCAGCAGGTTATGGTTCAGGCTGAGGAAGAGATGGAAAATTTCTTGCATCACAAAAAAATGTCAGAACTGGCATCCCAGATGAGGGAAGCTCATTCGCTATAGTCTTTACCGCTCTAGTGTGGCTCTTGTATGTTTCTATTCCAGTAAGATTGGGTAATGTTTTTGGGTTTCTCACTTGGTTTGGCGTTGTGCCTGACAGAAGGGCAATGCTACAATAAGGAAGATACTATAAATACATACTTAATCGCATCTTACACCTCTGGAGGGAAAACAAACACATGAGCCAAACGACGACGATGACGGAACTGGAGCAACTGCTTGCACTCGAAAATATTAGAAATACCAAGGCGCGTTATTGCCGCTATATTGATACGAAAGCTTGGGACGAACTCGGTGATGTATTTGCCCCGGATGCCGTTGCTGATTTCAGTACGGAAGGCAATCCGATCCCCGTTCTGACTGGACGTGACACGATTGTACAAGTGTTCCGTGACCTTGTAGACCCGGCGGTAACTGTGCATCATGTACATAGTGCAGAGGTGGAGTTCGTATCTGCGACCGAAGCGAAGGTTATTTCTCCGATGGAGGACTGGGTGACGTTCCCGGAAGGCAATGAGAACAAATCCTTCCACGGATTTGGGCATTATCACGAAACATTTGTCAAGATCGATGGACAGTGGCGCATTCAGCATACCAGCTTGAAACGTCTGCGCCTGGATCTGTTTGAATAAACAACCGCTAAATGATTATACATTTTACGTGGAGAGTCTGATCATGATCAGGCTCTTTTGTTTATTTTCCTTTTATCGATGATATCAAAATCACCCCGAGAAAATAAAAAAACCAGAAGTCCTGTCGGATGACAGTACCTTCTGGCTTGCTCAATCTGTTTAGAATTAGGCGACCTTATGTTTCCGTGACTGCATTCTCAGATAGATTTGCGAAAAGATAACCGAAGCGATGCCAACCGCAGTCATACCCCAGAAAATGAAGCTATACGCTGAAGATAGCTGCATGTTCTGCATCGCGGTCAAAGCAACCCCGGTTACGGCTACGCTGAATGCACCGCTGAAAAATTGACTGAGCTGGAACAGTCCCATGCCTGCGCCCACTTGATCCATGGACAGATTGCCCGACAATTCGTTGGATACGCTGGTCGTCAAGGAAGAGAAACCAACGCTGAGCAGCATGTATACAACCATGATGGCATAGATGCTTTGATCTGCAAACAGAGCAAACAGTCCAGCAGCCGCCAGGAGCAGCCAAGGTGCAAACTTCAGCAGCAACGTATTGCCATGACGATCAATCATACGCCCAATGCGGTTGGACAATAGCATCGACACGAGCGCACCTGGGAAGATGACAAGTCCTGATTGTGCGGGTGTCAGTCCATAGAGATGTGCCAAAACCTGCGGAAGCAGAAACAATGTGGCGAAGTTATTAATGTAAGATACAATACCCAGCGAGCTGAGGATCATATATTTTTTGTCTTTGAATAATGCGGGCTGCACAAACGGGTCAGCTGCACGGCGAATGCGGAACCAGAACAGCAGCAGTGCGCTCACCCCGATGATGAGTGTAATGACCTGACGCGAAGTCAGGAATAACAGAATCCCGGTTGTACCGATGGCAAGCAAGACTGCGCCGAGCATGTCGAAGGAACCCTTTTGCGGCGTTTCTCGCGGTAACAGTTTATAAAAAACAGGAATCAAAAATAGCGCCAAACCTGTGACGATAAACAGATCATGCCATCCTAAAAACTGAGTAATGCTGCCGCCAAGCACCGGGCCGAGTCCGAGTCCCAGCGAACTGGCAGACATGATGACGGCCATGGATTTACCCCGGCGGTCATTCGGAATGTAACGAGTAATCAGCACAATCGCGAGTCCCGGAACGGAAGCTGCGCCTGCGGCCTGAACCAGACGGGCAACGAGCAGAACAATGAAGTGATCACTGAAGAAACCCAATACGGATGCAGTTCCAAGCAACGTAAGCCCGGTAGTAAACAGGTTGCGTATCGGCACAAAATCGGATAAACGGGAGAATGTAATCGAGGAAATCGCAAATACGATGGAATAACCCGTAACAATCCAGGACGAAGCGACAGAGGTCAGCTTGAATTCAGCCGCAATTTTGGGCAGAGCCAGATTAAACATCATCGTGTTCATCACAACGAGCACAACGGTGAAGCCAAGTAAGGCCACAATTAATCCTTCTCGTATGCTAGTCCGTTCCATCGGAGTTGCCGTAGCCGTGTTGTTCATAAAAACCTCCTATCATGATGTGTATTTCGCAACATTTCAGAAACGGTGTGTAACATTTGCAAAATGGTGTATAATGTCAGCCCCTGTGTTTCACAACAAGGGATGCATGCGAAATTTATAAGTTCGATTGGTGTCGAACATTAGAAATATATCATGGATGTATGTTAGAATACAATGCATAGTCTTAAAAAAGGAGACTTCCCTATGAAAATTTTACATCATCCTCAAGTGGGGGATATCGAGCTTTCTTCAGTGCTTTATGCACTCAGCGACCCAACACGGCTGGGAATAGTGGCAGAAGCGGCTAGAAGCGGGGAGCAGCCGTGTAGTCATTTTCATGCTCGTGTTGTGAAATCTACGATGTCGCACCATATTCGTACATTACGTGAGGCGGGTGTCATACGAGTCCGAGTACAGGGTACACAGCATTTTATTACATTGCGGTCGGAGGATCTGGAAGAGCGATTTCCAGGGTTGCTACAACCTCTTCTCCAAGCTGCAGCACAGACAAGCACAGAATCGGCTGAATAATTGTCCTTTCTTCGATAAGAAGAGGGGGCATTTTTTTTGGATAGATGCGAATGAATGACTCCATATTGACTTGATAAAAGATTGCTCCTGATGCGACATTCTATGTCGTCCCAATGCCTCTATAATGATGGTGAACAAAAACACATAAACCCTATTGAAAAGAGGTTCACAATCATTGGCTAAAACGAAAAGAGGTCGCGTTCTGTGGAGTCTTCCGTCCAGAGGACGGGGAACATGTCCAATATGCAAGAGTACACGAATCAAATTGTTGTATACGCAAACGAAAACAGATGGTACGAGTCTGAAAGTTTGTAAAAAATGCTCCAAAGCTGTGCAGTCCAGAGTAGATCTGGCAGAGGCAAATGTGTAGAACTGAAAGACAAATCACGTAAGGAAATGTATACGGATAACCTTTCATGGCCTGTTCTTCGGAACAGGCTATGTCCTTTTGATATAATACAGGAATAAACGTTGGAATGATTCGGGGGGTGAAATCGCTTGAGTAGTATGCATCGGATTCATTGGTTTGATGAACAGATTCGAAGCGGGCGTTTTCCGAATAGCGGTGGACTAGCACAACAATTCGAGATATCTCGGCGACAGGCGCAGCGTGATATAGAATATATGCTAAATACCCTCAGAGCCCCATTAATGTATGTAGCCAAGTATCGAGGGTATTGTTACGAGGATCAGACATTCCGCCTGCCGCATTTATATATGACGGATGAGGAGCAGCGTGTTCTGAAATATCTGGCTCATCGGTATCAGCATTATAACTATGATCAATCGGATGCGGTGAAGCGGGTAGCGCATTTGCTGGAACGTTTTACAATGGAGGAGCATCCGTCTGAAAAACAGCAGTTCCCGGTGTTTGCGGCACAGCCAAGGCAACTTCAATGGTTTGAATTGTTAACCCATGCCACCGCTGATGCACGAAAGGTACATATCTATTACAAGGATCACGAGGGGGAGCATCAGAGAACCTTTTGTCCTGTGAAGATGACCTCGCAGTTTAATGCAGACTACGTAGTGGGGTATGAGACAGACCCGCTGCAACAGACAGCGATTCGGCTGGAAAGCATCGTGCAGCTGACGCTGCTGGACGAACGCTTTGAATGCAGCCAGGATACATGGATCAGTAGCTGGGAGGATACATTGCCTGTGCGAAAACCTTTTGTGGCTGAGATTCGTTTCCGTGAAATACAGCAATCGGAGCTGTGGCAAGGGTACCGGATTCGGGAGCAAAAGGATCAGGTCTGCTTGATTGAATTTTACGATGCGGACGTATTCTTGCAACATCTGTATGCTGCGGAGTGGGAGGAACTACTCTCCCCTGGATGGCTCAGACGCAAGCTGATGAAGCGGGTAGAAGAAATGACAGAGCGGCTGAGCAGGGGAACGAACGGGGGAGAACAGGATGGCTGAGAACATGCTGGAGCATCTGGTGATGACACGGGAGTCGAAGTCATTTGTGGATAGCTTGCATGCCATATTAACGCATTCAGGTCAATTCCAGGGTGAGAAGTATATGCTTGCTGGGTATACCGGCATGGCCTTTAAATTGTCCGTTCATAAGAGATTACTACCCATGTCGGTAACGGCTTACGGACAGTGGGGAGTGGCTCATCAAGGCGGAATCGATAATCTTGGCCTATTTACAATATATGACGGGGGACGCAGTCGCCATCCGACATTTGCTTATTATCATCAAGATGCTGTGAATTGGGTCAAGCGTAGCCTGGATGAAGGAAAAGGCGTCATTTACTGGATTCCCGAATTTGGTGTCATTTATGGATATGATGATGCAGATCGGGTCTTTTATGTGCAGGATGGCTGGAGCAAAGAGCCACATATTTTGCTGTATGATAATTTCGGATTGAATTTCACCGGTTTCTGGTACTGTCAGATCTTTGGTGATCAGGTGCAGCTTACAGAGCAGGAGATGGTGCTTGAGTCTTTGCGGCTTGCCACCCAGGATTGGGATATTCCGTACCGTTTGCTGCCTGATCAAAATATAGCTTCCGGCCGGCTGGCATATGACGTTTGGATTGAAGCACTACGCTCTGGAGATTACGATGCTTCAGGAGCAGCTTATCTTCTGGATTCGTACTGCCAATCGCGTACCGAGATTCGAATGTATTTACATGATGTTCGCGGCTTATGGACTGAACTGGAGCAGGCATGGATGCGTTATAACCAGATTGCTGAACTGATCCAGCAGATGAGAGCACTTCTGGTACGGGGAGAACACGGGCTTGCGCTGCGGGAGGATGCCAATGAGCAACTAGCACAGTGTCTTGGACAGGCGAAGTTACTCGAAGAGCAGGCGGTAGATTCTTTTCGTAACATATCAGCGCAGTATGCGGATCGTAAACGATCTACGGTACCCCGCTGGGGCACACACTCCGCACGGTAGAATTGGGGATGCAGAGGTACGATGAAGAAAAGGAAGGCAGAATGGATGTAGGAATGGGGCTCAAAGTATGAAAAAAATGAGGTTATTGACTGATTTAGCTGATTTAATTCAACGACTACCTCAGACCAATTCGGGTACCACGAACACGGATACATGGCGATATGCAACAGGCACCTATGCAGATGCGTTATATCCTATTTTGTTACACAAAAAGTGGACACATCTTCCGCGTTATATGATTGCAGGCATGACAGCAAGTCTTTTTCGTTTCGTGGTGGACCGTCGTCTGACGACAGAATCCATCTCGGCCTATAACTGGATGGCAGAGAACTTTGTTGCTGCTGATTTTATCGGAGTGGCAGCGAGTCAGGCTGCCGGTTTTTCCTTTGAACCGACGTTTCCGCTCTATCAGAAGCAGGCACTGCGCGATATCAAGGCCTCGATTGATGGGGGAACCGGGGCGGTGTTATGGCATGATCAATTTGTTGTTGTTGTCGGATATGACGATGACGAGGAAGTCCTATTTTTCTGCACAGGAGATGATCCTGACGTGCTTCGTTTACCCTATTCCTTAGTCGGCCAGAATAACTCACCCTATTGGTATTATCAAGTGTTGGAAGCTCATCAATCCATCGATATGTGGGAGGTATGCAAGGAGTCGTTAATCCAGGCTGTATGCAAATGGGAAACGCACGACTATATTCTGCCAGCGCAAGATTACGCTTGCGGTTCTGCCGCATACACCGCGGTTGCGGATGTGCTGCAGTCTGGAAACTATGAGTGCAATCAGGCGGCAATGGTGCTTCGCTATTATGCTTGTACAAGAGGGGAGATGGCCTCATATGTCAGAGCGCTTGAACATTTATCGCCGCATATGGATCAAGTGATTGTACAATACACACAGCTTGCGGATCTCTATGTATCTATTGTTGAAGTGCTGGATAATTCCGCGGCATGGGACGCAAGGGAACCCGGAAGTGTACATCGAGTTAGTTCACTTATTCGGAGCGCAGGTGATACGGAACAAGCTGCTATTGATGCGATTAAGGATGCTTTCTCTGAAACGATCAACAATCGCTGCTCGGATATTGGGCTCAGATAACACACGATGCTTTAACATCGAATAAGCTGTACATCTAGACATGTTAGACACCAGAAAGGCGATAAGCCAATCTGGTGTCTTTTTTGCATATCATTCGAGTTTCGAACTCAATAAGGATAAATGCTGCTTTTATAAAAATAATATATAAAATTTGAAATAAAGGTAATCTGAATCCTGCTTCATTCCGAATATTATAATATATGGTCTTATTTGGATGATGAATTCAAGGAATGAATGGGGGCAGAACGATGGTACGGAACCCGGAAACCCTTCAGGAATGTATCGAAAACGCAAGGCTGAGACTTTACCAGATGGCAAACCAATATACGAGTCTGCAACATCCAGAAGTCATTCGTCAGTCGATGGTGCTGGATGAATTAATTAATGAGTATAACGATGCCAAACGCTTCATTTCACAAAGGAACCATCATAGCTAGGGTCAAGTGTACGAACAGCTGACTGAACCTCCGAAATAAGTCGTCCGCGTTCTTCGTAGAGCGGCATTTCTTCTTTGTCAAACTGAAAGTGAATCGTTCGGACATCGCCTTCAGAGAGTGTTATTTTTTGAAATTCTAAGAAATAGAGAAATGAGTCATCAAACCTTAGTCCATCTCGATCACGGTAGCAGTGCATATAGTCAATATCCTTTTCTTCAAGCACTAACACACCTTGTTCTGTCAACTTCATCATTGGATCCTCCTTCATAAGTGTGGTATGCAATATCTATTTACATTATATAGCGTCTGTTAAAATTTAGGGATAGCTATATCATACATGGCCTTAATATTTTATAACATGAATGATTTCTGTTTTTTTAAGTGATAGGAGTTTAGTCGTTATGTAATCGTACGAAAGTCCGATAAGGCTATGGGCTATTTCATAAATACACTGAAACGAGGCTGCTGACATCTCATTTCGGTGTTTTTTTTGTGCTTCCTCCGAAGTTTCACGTCAGAGAAGAGACTCTTGATCAGGATCAAGTAGGGGACAACCGTGCGTAAGACTTATTGTTGCGAGTATGACCAAGCGTGTAAAATATAGGTGGAATGCGAACGTTAATGCGTATTTTATCATTCAATATACAGACTGCTTAAGCAGTTTGAGATAGAAGCCATCGTGGTTTTAGAACAGGAGTACATACAACATGTTTTACGGAAAGGCAGGAGATAGAATGACAGCCGCATTGGAACAAGCTTTGGAAGAGATGATTCAGGCCATTCATGAATGGTTTGATGAGCAAACGGCACGTACGGATTTAGAGCAGACGATCCAACGAACGAAACTGCAGATGGGCATATTTGATGATATTTTTGTTTTGTACAAGCCGGGAAGAACGATCGTGGATAGCCTGGATATGGGATGGGATGAAGGTTCACTATCGACGCAGACGATCCGGTTTACAGAAGAAATGGTACGCACCGAAATCCAGCCAAGGCTGGTTGAAGTGGTTCAGGAAAAATTGGCCGAATGGGCAGATACACCGCTGATTGATTACCGGTTTACGTTTAGAGGAAAGTTTCCTACGAGGGACGGGATGCTGAAGCTGACGCTGCTGGAATACATCAACGAAGAGAAAAGACAGCGGCTGCTGGAACGCATTCGGACGTATACGGAGCAAAAACTGGAGAATGGTGTGTACCCGACCAAACCGCTTGAAACGACTTTTTTGGCAAAATATCTGCTTGATCCCGTGTTGTTTCCATCCATGGATGCGGCATGGATCATCAGACAATATGAACGGATTCAAACGTTAAATCGGGAGCGGAAGGATGCTCTCGCCGAGCACCGTCATACGATCATTTATGCCTTGACATTGTGGGCAGAACGGCAATTTTTACCTCAGTATTTTGACGTGCAGATTTCAGATTATCGGGAAAATGAATACACTTTGAAGTCTGGTCAGAAGCTGGATGGGCAGGATAAGGACATCGAAATAGGTATGAATCAGGATCAGGCTGAGGATTCGCACCCTATAGATCTGCTGCTCTATGCAGCGGTGATGATTCTGCGTTTCGAACCCAGTTACAGCAAGCCAAGGGGACTTAAATTTCTGGAACTGGCCAAGCAGCTCGGCAGTGAGCAGGCGGAACGGATGTTGACTGAGGGCAGCGGTACATATAAGCCGGAAGATACGTATGTTAAAACGGAGCAGGTGGAATGCCAGGCCAATGATGTTTTTGCGAGGATAACGATTCAGATACATCAGGAAGGACCAGGAGCATATCAACAGGCGATAGCCTTTATTATTCGTTTGCTGGAGCAGGGGTTCTCCAAGGGTTATCACATCAAACTGAAATCCAAAGTAAAACAGTATCTGCCAATCAAAGGACTTGTCAAATCAGATACACACCGGTTCTTTGCAAATGCTTTAGAATATCCTGAGCTGCATTCATTTCTGGAACAATACGCACGAGCAGCCATCCAGGAATTTGAGTTTTATGCAGATACGGAAGGGGAGAAGAGTGGGATGCCTGGAAGTTATGCAGCCTTTGGGCTTGGACTTACGAGCGAGCAGTATTTTCCTCTGATTCACGATTATATGGGGCAGGTCGATGATGAACATCAGATGATTCAGGACAAATTTATTGTTGCTTTTGCCGATAAATATGGGGTAACAGCAGACTCAGTGTCAGTCCTCGTTCAGAGCTTGCGCCGTTCAACGGATGGACTGAAGCTCAAGTTGCTGCCGGAGTTCGAGCAGGACGAGAAGCTTGAGTGGCTGCTGGAACAGGTTCAGGAACTGGAGTCATATGATGTTCAGCGTGTGCTCTACCCGATTTTTGGCAAGGTAGAGAAACTGGTTGCACTGGCACGCAAAGCGGAGGGGAAACGAAAAGAATCGTTACTGCGATTAGCTCAGGCTGCAGGTGGGTGACGATCGATCAATTCACTCTATTAAATAAATGAGCTTGGTGAGAGGTGGATGGAGATGGAAGCATTAACGAGAACCGTCTGGCAGGGGCTGTCTGAGCAGGACAAGCAGGAATGGATGCAGCGCATTGCGCTTCAGCTGCCTGAAGGGATGCAGTATGAGGGGTTGCAGACGTTTGAACGATATGGACAGCGGACTCAGACCGGAGTATTTACACACGATGAACAGCGATTCGTATTTGTTCCAGGTGATCAGGTAACATTAGGTTGGGAAAAGTGGCATCACGGAATGGATGAGCAAACGACTGCTGATCTGCACGAAACTGCAAGCAGTTACGGGATTGAGGATGTACAATCGTTCCTTGCCAGTCAGATGTCACCTATGCGAGTCGTTAACATTGCCCCGATGCTTGTGGAGTGTGAGACCATCTCACTGGGGTGGATTGAAGTAACCGAGGAAGAAGCGTTTGCCCAGGAGCATGAAGATTTTCCTAAGGCCTTGGCCGAATTCAAGGAATCGGGGCTGAATGAATATGAACTTCATCTGGAATTTAAACTGATTCAAGACCAAGGAGAGGTTCGAATTCTCTGGTTTAATGAAGGGATCGAGCTGGAGGACATTGTAAGGGAAGAAGCAGCTGCTGGATTTAGTTTGTTGACGGAAGACGAGTGGGAGTATATCTATGGGGGAGGATGTCGCACGTTATTCCCTTGGGGAGACAGCTTTGACTATACAATGAGATTAAGACATTTGGGGAAGCCTCAAAGTCAAGGTCAGTTTGACCAGGCGCCTGTTAATTCAGAAACAGATACAGACGTTAATACAGGGGCAGATACACATACAGAACCGAGTGCTTTCTCGCCAACTGGAGCAAATCATCATCTGTATGATCTGGAATTGCCGAATTTCTTTGGTATACAGTTTGCCGGAGATCCATATAAATACGAGCTTACGCTGGGTGCGGATGACGATGTGATGCCGAAAGGCGGAGATGGTGGGGCTATGATCTGTGGAGGAACAGGGCCATTGCTTAGCTATCTGCCTGCTGCTTCGGTATTTTTCCGGGATATGAATGTGGATGAACTGGATTGGGAGGAATTGATGGATGCGTTGTATTATCGCCGGGTAATCCGTCTGACGGATGTGAAATTGGATGACGAATAAACATCGTTCCGAACCTTCGGCACATAAAACAAATGTTACTACTGGCATGGTCATGTATAAGGGGACGTCATATCCCGAGAAAACGTTCCAGGATTATCTGGTAACCTATGCATCCGATGGAATTCGGCTCAGTGCCGGCACGCTGGTTCTGTTTTTCCTGAATGTATTTCTGCTTATTCCGATCTTTAGTGCTCCATATCAATCTCTTTATGCGTATCTTCTTTTGCCGCCATTAGCGATCATGAACCTGTGGGCCATCGTTCTGATTATTGCTCCACGCAGGCTTCAATTAAATTATGTATTGTTTCGTGGTGTTTTTGGACTTGTGTGTTCAGTCAGCTTTATGGTGGGTATACAGAAGTTTGCGTACGGGACGGGTATGACAACGGCATGGTATGTAATTGGTTCTTTCGTGGTGTATGTATTTACTTTAATTCAATATGTGAGGTTTCGTTTACAAAAATTAAAGCAGTCGCCTCGGCCTAACAAAATAGACAAAAACTTCAGGATGCCTACCGCTGTCATAGCCGTGATTACAGGAGGGGCATACCTGATGGCTAACATTTCACTGGCTTTCGTTACAGAACAGACAGTAGTCGTTATTTTGATTTGCGTATATAACATGCTTATCTTTGTTGTGTTTCACTTTGTCATGGACTTACATCGGTATTACTGGCTGCGCCGAGTCATGAATAAACCTGAGGTATTGGGCAGAATGACCAGTCATCGCCACTAGACAGAAGGAACCATTCGGTAGAGCTGGACGAACATCTCGTTTTTGATTCGTCAATTTTTTTCATATATGGAATGAATAGTGATGAAATTTTTAGATAAAGGAAATATACTTAACAAGTCTCAATCCAATCCATTATATAGAGAAGGAGTTAAGTATGTCCAAAGAGTACAAGTTGTTTGTAGCAAGTGTTGTAGTTATATTTATCTTGATGTCTAATGTGTATGGATTCTCCGAGGCGTCCGCTGCCTCTTTGGCTCCAAGTGCACAGACTGGAGAACGAGTGACCTCATCTGCGGATCGGGTTCAACATAACATTCGCTTTGCCGTCCGAGGCACCGAAGTTGAAGTTACGACAGTGAAGACCAGTTTTGATACCGGAGAAATGAAAAGAAACGAGTACCATTTTACAGATCCAGCCGTTCTTCCAAGAATACATACGGGTTTGACGACAACCTCTCATAGTTATGATCCAATCGTCAGTGATACACCAGCAGGTTTAAAAGGATACATGGTTTATTACGCAACGGAAAAGAACGAGCAATACTATGTTTTGTATGAGTATGATTATAGCTCGAATAAACTTCGCAAGGTTCATGAGAGTGAAAATCGTATATATGTAGAACCGCAGCTGGGCATGTTTTACACCATGTATGAGAAAAATGCAGTAAAATATCAGTATTATTCGATGGCAACGGGAAAAAAAGTATATACTCACGGGAAAATATTTAAAGAAAGAGAGATTACTGACACGAAATATGCAGTATCTCCAATACCAAAGAGCCGTGATTTCGGGGTATACTGCAATGCAACATTACAGGATTGTCATTACCTGGAGTATGGTGGAGTAAAGGGACAGAAGGCCAAAGTTAGCAATTTACAGATGATGCATGACATGAAGACCAAGCTAACATCAAAATCATTTCAGGCAAGTTCGGATGTGCAACTTAGCGTTTCGCAGGGGAATGTACATGATCGGAAATCGGACTGGACTGTGATTGCAACTAAGAATGGCAAAAAAACAACGCTGATCAAAGAGCGTGTTGGCTATGTGCATTCCTTTGTCTCTCCTGAAAGAAAGACATTGGTATTGGTTACGGAGAGTGGTCTGGATAGTAAAATGGAATCATCCAAAGTACATCTCTATGATCTGAAAACACTAAAGAAAATTCGCTCCTATGATTCACCGTATAAAGCTCGTACAGAAAGCATTCAATGGGTTACCGAGGATGAGTATGTGATTGAACAATACTTCTCTAATCCAGGCGGCTACCCGCCATCCTTATATGTTATTTCAGCGAATAAACATCTCAAATTGAGGTATGACACCTATAGGGACTGGAAAAATCACTGGAATTCGTTCCAGTTCTCTACTATTTTCTATCCCATGGAGCTTGTAGCGGTGAAGTCCGGCAAAGGGGTATTAGAGTATAAAGGCCAGCCATCCTTCTACATGGGAGGTCAGAACTATGTTCCTTTGCAAGAATTTACGCAAGCCTTCCATATTCAATATCAGCTGGATAAAGATCGGATCACCTTTACTCGCGGGCAACGCTCTTCCAGCATAAACAAACCTTCTAGCCAATTGTTAACCTTATATAATCAGACCTTTATTCCGTTAGGTCAATGGAATAAGGATATGGGCTTGAAAGTTTCAGAAACAAAGGGCGGTATTTATAATAGAGAATTGATTATGAGTGATGAAGAAAAGGGGACTGAGCTGGCTATGGCTCCTAAAGACCTACCTTTCCGTGCATACTCACGTAGGATGGAAAGTGTCGGGGATGGTTACCAGTTAGATAAGGTATACACAAGCCCGGTGGAATCCTCTGATACAAATGGATTAAATAGTGTAGTGCTGAATTTTGATGGAACGTTAACGTACGAATCTCCGGGAGAAGAAGTGAAGGAGTTATGGTTTACCAGTCAGGACTTTAATACGGTCATTGGAACCTTGCCTGTATCCAGTATTCCGGAGAAAAAGTGGGGATTCACGACGACTAAAATACCTGCGAATCTAATACAAGACGGCATTGTGAATGTTCTTATTCCAGGTAAAAAGGGACTCTCGACTGATGTATACTCGTTAAAACTTCCAGCCCCGTTCGATAAAAACAAATTTGAATAGCATAATTACAGGTACAGCCTCCGGGCTGTGCTTTTTTCTTGAACAATACAAATACACATACCCGATCGGTTCCGAAGTCTGGAGAACGGAAGAGCCGATCGGGTATGTGTTTCATGATTAGTGCTTATCTTATGGTATTGCTCTAAAGAAGCTGAGGTTTATTTCACTTTTTGCACCGCTACGGCCATTTGTTCCAGTTGGGTATGGGTCAATTGGTTATTTTGCGAGCTGAGTGTCACATAACGATCATCCAGCTTGAACGTAAGCATGTCGGTTTTTTCCGGTGTGTACCATTTGGCGGATACGCCGTTAGGCAGTTTTACCGTTTTGCCATCATAACTGAACGAGTAATCTCTAGGAGATACCGTTACATTCATGCGGTTGAAGACAAAGTTCACGCCATCGCCGCCTGCACCAACACTTTTGAATGCATCTCCCGCAACCATATGTTGTGGAGCATAAGCAGTGGTGAAGCCATCAAATTGAGCAAATGATTTACGGATCTGTTCCAGTTGCTGTTTGGAGTAACTTACATTTTCAAAAGCAGTAATACCTTGATCATTGCCGCTCTTTACTTTTTGTACAGAGACAGCGATTTGTTGCAACTGTGCTTGGGACAGCTTATGATCTGGCGAGCTGAGTGTGACATACCGATCATCCAGTTCGAAGGTTAACATGCCGATATCGCTCGGTGAATACCATTTTGCACTAACACCGTTGGACAATTTCACTTCTTTGCTTGTGTAGCCCTCCGAGTAATCTCTTGGAGAAACATCCACTTTCATATGATTGAAAATGAAGTTTACGCCATCACCGCCTGCGGCTACACTTTTGAATGTATCACCTGTAGTCATTTGCTGCGGCGCGTAGGCTGTTTCAAAGCCTTCGAATTGAGCAAATGCTTTTTGAATCGCTTCTTTTTGCGCTGCGGTATAGGTTACATTGGTTAGTGCAGTTGGATTGCTGTTCGTTTCACCAATAATGACTTGTTTGTTTGCACCATCGTAGGTTACAGGCACATGCAGTGCATCAGCCAATGCGCGAACCGGCAGATAAGTCGAGTTATTATACGTGATCGGTGCAAGTTTTTTACCATTCCCGTCAGTCGGTGTGTATGCTGCACCGCCTACATTAAAGCTGATTCCGTGATTGAGATAAGCCGAGATTTTCTCCAGTTGTGTTCCGGCAAATACACCAGCTGCTCCGGTTAAGGTCATACCCAGCACCATCATTGTAGCTACCGATTTCTTCATGTTCTTTTTCATCCTATATCTCTCCTTTAAGTTGGGGTTATTTGTTGTCTTGCTGTTCCTTATGGCTTTATATTACCCCTCGAACTTATCCAGAATAATTCTGAATTATATCCAACTTGTAAACATGTGTAACGATCTTTGCATCATGATGGAGAGTTGTTATGTAAAGGGTACAGGGGAAGCATCTTGTTTGAGTTTCATAATCAAGGAGGGAAAGAGATGGATCATCGCATTATTGAAGAGTTTTATGATATTGGTCGGATACAGCGCGTGGAAGTGATGAAACAGGGGACGAGCTCTGAAGCAAAATGCATTGATTCTTCAGCAGGTCAATTTGTGTTGCGTAAACTTAGAGATGAGCAGCAGGCTGTAAACGAAGAGAGACTTCACCACGTTCTGTCATTGCAAAACATCTCTCCAGCAATGGTGATTGCGCGGAATGGGTTGTCCTATGTTCATTTGAATAATGAAATTTATAATTTGCAGTACTATGTGGAAGAAACGGTACCATACGATCAGGCAGCCATCCATTTTGTTGAATTTGGTAACATGCTTGCTCGCTTCCACCATACTGCTCACAAGCTTGAAATCGTTGATCAGCCGGATCGCTTTGCTTTATCTCTACTATGGTCACAAGTCTGTGATGAGGTCAGGGGATCTTCGTTAGCTATCGTTGGCTCACTTGAGGGGCATGTAGAGCAATGTACAGAATACGTCGTGAGAAATGATAGCATGATTCATGGTGATCTGGGTGTGTGGAATATGTTATTTATGAAGCAAAAGGCGCTTTTGATCGATTTTGGAGAGGTGAGAAGAGGTGATCCGCATTTTGATGTGGCTGCTGCGCTTACCTCAATGATCCCTGCAACGGCAGGAGCGAATGAGTGTTTCTTGATGCTGGAAGAAGTAATGAAAGGGTATGCCGAGGCCGGGGCATTGCTCACAAGAGAACGGTTGTATGAACAAATTCACCTTTGGATGCTGCGCGGCTGGCTGGCATTGATAAGGGAGAGGGGAGTCACCTCCCCGATGGTGCAGTACATTGAGCGAGGCATGCGAAGAGTTGCCGTATTCAAAGAAATATTGCTTTAGTATGCAGTGAATCAGGATCAATTGTACAAATACATTACAAACCCGCCTATGCCCAATACCACTGCGCCGACGTATACATATGTAAGTTTGCTCAGATTTTGCCGTGTACGGCGATCATATTCGGGGTTACTGATGCGATTGGCTTTCGAATTCCCGATGATAAGTGTAGCAATTCCGCCGAATAAGGCGATACCGATAACCAATGCATAAGGCAGCCAAGTCATGAGTTGACCTCCTTTTCCAGTCGATGGAGAGCGTTTACTCTATTGTATCTCAGGTTTACTCGCAATGTAAGCTATTATTGAGAAATATAGGAAATTTATGTGATCTGAATTTGAAGGATATACATGCACATGTAGACGGAAGAATGAATTAAATCTATACGGTATATTGCAGTTTGAGTTGTGTGTTTTAGACTCGGATCACTAGAATTTTAAATTTTTTTAGAATAAAAAAACATAGATGTATCAAGCATTTGCGGCTTTCTTTATCGAAAGCTGTAATTTTTTTTGCCTGCAAAGTGATCCAGAATCGAGGACCGTGCGTTACACCCTATGAAGACAATGACAAAGAAACAAACGAAACAAAAACATACTTAAGGAGTGACTCACCAATGAAGATGAAAATGAAAACATTTATTGCCCCTGTACTTAGCTTGTCGCTGTTAATGCCAGGAATCGCGGGAGCGGCTGCAGCACCCCAGACGTCCACTTCCATGACCATGATGAAAGCATCCGTGAACACCCCTGCGGCTGACCTGAGAGCGAACCTGGATCATCTGTTGTCTGAGCACTTTGCTCTGGCGGTAACAGCTATGGCGAAAGCTTATGATGGAGCCAAAGATGCAGATGCAGCCTACAAAGCACTCGACCAGAATGCACTGGATATGCAACCGGCAATTGCTTCCCTCTACGGTGAAGCGGGTGCCAAAGAATTCGAACGTATCTTCCGCGCACATAACAAATATACCGACGATCTGGTGAAAGCAACCAAGATGGGCAACCAGGCTGGCATCAAGCAAGCTCAGAATAACATCAACGGATTTGTGGATGAATTCTCCACATTCCTGAGCACGGCTACAGAAGGTGAATTGCCGAAAGACGCAGCAAAACAAGCATTGAAAGTGCATGAAGACCTCGTGCAAAAAGTATTTGATGAGTATGTAGCCGGAGATTACACGGATGCTTACAAAGCGTATCGTGAGGGTTTCAAGGAAATGTTTGACGTAAGTAAAGCACTTTCCACTGCGATTACTACACAAATGCCTGAGAAATTTAACAACACCAAAGCGGATACCAAAGCAGCTGACTTGAGATCTGCACTCAACCACTTGGCTTCGGAACACTTTGCGCTTTCCGCTCTGCAGATGCAAGAGCAGTATGATGGACGTACAGCAGCATCGAATGCCCTTGTCACAGCAGAAGCTGGAAATACTGCGGATTTCAAGGCAGCCATCGCTTCCATTTACGGTAATGAAGGAGCCAATGCGTTCGAGAAAATCTGGGTGACTAACCACGTCAACGCTCAAAGTGACTATGTCAAAGCGGTAAAAGATAATGATGCGACTGCGCGTGCAGCCGTGCAAAAACGGATCGACGGATTTACAACGGAGTTTGCTACATTCCTGGATTCCGCAACAGCGGGCAACCTGCCGAAATCAGCAGCACAACAAGCGCTGACGACGCATGAAAACCAAGTGCAAAAAGTGCTGGATCAATATGCAGCAGGCAACTATGATGCTTCTTACACGACGAATCGTGAAGGCTTCAAAGTGATGTTCGGGGTAGGTCAAGCGCTGGGTAATGCCATTGTGACTCAATTCAACGACAAGTTCCAAGAAGCAACACCAACAATGCCTGCACCAACGCCAGCGCCAGATATGACAACCGTCTGGATGAAGCTGAACAGCAAAATGCTGAAAATTAACGATAAAACAACCAACATGGACACCACACCTGTGCTTTGGAAAAATACAACATACATCCCGCTGCGTTTCCTAAGTGAAGGCATTGGAGCAACGGTGAAATGGGACAAAAAAGCACAGCAAGTTACCGTTATGGCTGGTGATGATACACTTGTATTCTGGGTAAACAACACGGTCATGGAAGTGAACGGTATGAAGAAAAACGTTGGTTCTACCGTGTTTGTTAACAAAGATGGACGTACACAAGTACCGCTGCGTTTCATTGCTGAATTGCTGCAATGGAATGTGGATTGGGCTAAGAAAGATGGTTCCATTACGCTGACCAAAGCAATGTAAGGCAAACGTAACGCAATTATCAACGCTGTGCGCCAATACACTTTATAAGTTGATATAATTAATCTCACATGCATACCCAAAAAAGCTGCCCATGTGGCAGCTTTTTTATATTCGCCTGAAAGAGCAAATATTTGGTATAATTAACCGCGTAATCAATTACATAAGCATTCAAATAACTCAAGGAATACAAACTATTGTTCAACTATTCAAAATGAACAATGAAAGAGGAGGACAGAGGTATGAGTGCAACATCCAATTCAGAGAAGCCCGCACGGAGTGTAGATACCCGATTATTTATTGCCTGGGCTGTGTCTGTTATCGCAACTTTGGGAAGTCTTTATTTAAGTGAGATTAAGCAGTTTCTGCCATGTGATCTGTGCTGGTTCCAGCGCATCTTTATGTATCCGCTAACGATTCTGCTTGGTATTGCGTACTTTAAGGATGACGTGGGGATTGCCAAGTACGTGCTTCCGCTCAGCTTTATCGGGGGTGGCATTTCCTTGTATCACGTAACGATTCAACGGATCTTCGCGGCTACGGGCAACGCAGTGGCATGCGGTAAGGTGCCATGTTACACCGATTATTTGAACTGGTTTGGTTTTATCACGATTCCATTGCTGGCTCTGATCGCATTTATCATGATTATCGTGATGCTGTGGGGCATCGGCAAAACGCCTAAATCTTCTATCTAACTGTTCTTCTTAAATCTTTTATCTATGTTTTCTTTTTAAATCTTTATACTCAGAAAGGACTAACAGTGATGAAGGGACAAGCTCGCTGGTTTACGCCTTTGCTCATACTGATTTTTATTCTGAATGGCTGCTCTTACACGGAGCAGTCTGCCTCAGGCGAGATGCCGGAGATGATTCGAGTGAAGCTCATGATGCCGGATCAGGTGAAGGTGAACGAAGAAGTCGCTTTACAGATCAAACTAACCCAGGGGGAGAAACCTGTAGATGATGCCGATCATGTACAATTCCAAATCTGGAACGAAGAGAACGAACCTGCGGCACCATCCATCGAAGAAGGCATGATGAACGCCGATGAGCTTGAGGCACGCGGGGCAGTGAAGGCTAGCTCTGTGGGAGATGGCATCTATGAAGTTAAGCACACATTTCAGGAGCCGGGGGTGTACGTTGTCCAGGCACATGTAACCTCAGGTGCAATGCACACCATGCCGCGTACGAAGGTAACAGTCAAATAATTTTATTATTCTCGATTTCAATCCTTGACCTTGAAGTATACTTCAAGGTTTATTGTTGTTGTATCAACAACGTTTGGAGGAAAAATCATGAAGATATTTGAATGGATTTTCGTGCTAGTAACGATAGTGGGGGCGCTGGGTTTACCGTTTTATACGAAAAGACGAAAGCTTGCGGTAGGCATGCTTAGTGCCTTAGTTACCGCATTTCTGCTACATGCGATCATGGATTCAGTACGGGTGATGTTACTACCGTCTTATATTGTCGCGCTCATTCTATTTATCCTGTTAATGATTCAATTGATTAAATGGACTCGTAGCGCTGGAAGCATAGCACCGGAAATACATAAGAAGAAGTCGAGAGGACGTGCCTGGATGCATGGACTGTTCATCCTTCTTCTTGCTGCTTTCTCGGGCATTGGATCAGGAGTGCTTACGAGTTACTTCCCGGCATTTACCATGCCCGAGCCAACGGGGCAATTTGCCATCGGTACATTTTCACAACAGATCGTAGATGAATCTCGTGAGGAGACTCTTTCGCCTGAAGCCGGGGACAAGCGGGAACTGATGATTAATGTGTGGTATCCGGTAGACCCGGAAGTTGCAAAAGGCATTAAACCGGAGTCATACCCTGCTGAATTGGGGGAAGCGATCAGTCTGGTGTTTGGCATCCCGTCTCAAGTGTTCAGTTACCTAGATACGATACCGACACATGTGGTCAAAGGTGCAGCGATGTCTAATGCAAGCAGTTCTTATCCAGTTGTCCTGTTTTCTCCCGGTGTCCGTTCAGCTCGTTTTCAAAGTATGACGGCGGTGGAAGAACTAGTCAGCCACGGTTATATTGTTGTAGGGATGGATCATCCGTATACGTCGGCTAGAGTAACTTTTCCAGATGGACATAAGGTCTCTTACGATGCCGGGCCTGAATTCGCAACATCCGAAGAAGTGTATCAATATAATGTGCAGGGCGTAGGCATTCGTGCAGCAGATGCACGTTTTGTACTCGACACGCTGGAACAGTGGAATGTGAATGATCCGAATCAGGTGCTGGAGGGCAGACTGGATCTGAACCACACGGGCATTATGGGACATTCCTACGGCGGGGCAACAACAGCAGAAGCACTCGCACAGGATGAACGTTTTCATGCAGGACTCAGCCTGGAAGGTGGATTTTGGGGCAGTGTTTCCAAATCGTCGCTGAAACAACCTTTTATGTACATCATGTCTGGAAAGACAGCCAAAAGCTTGGGGCCAAATCCTACTGAGCATGAAAAGTTATTCTATCCGGAGTTTGAACCCGATCTGGAACATGTAATGAAGAACAGTCTGAATGATACCTATTATCTGACCGTGGATGGATTTTTCCATCAAAGCTTTACCGATATTGCGTTAATCTCACCGCGTTTGTTTGCCAAGAATATGTCTGCGGAGCATAATATCGATATTACCAGAAGTTACGCACTCGCCTTCTTTGATCGTTATCTGAAGGGTGAAGCGCAGCCTCTACTGCAAGGAAGTTCGGCGAAATTTCCCGAAGCATCTTATGATCATGAATATACAAAGATACGTAACGAACAAGCGCAATGAGTCAGCTGGAAAGGAGAGAACGTTGTGCAGACCATGACAAGAGGCCAATTAGCCAAAAAGACGGGAGTAAGTATGGCTACGCTTCGTTATTATGAGGACAGCGGCATACTGCCCGCTCCGCATCGATCCTCCAACGGATACCGCGAGTACACCGAGGATTATCTGGTCAAAGTCAAGTTCATTAAGGGTGCACAGACGCTCGGTTATTCGCTAAAAGCAATAAAGGAAACGCTGGAGCTGCTAAGTAATGAGGATATGGAAAAAGAGACGTTGAAAACACTTGTACGTGAACGGATCACCGACATTCAACAGCACATTGAACATCTGGAGCAGATGCAAAAACAGCTGGCCGGATTGTTGCTTGTACCTGAGGAC
The DNA here is from genome assembly GCF_003719335.1 of Paenibacillus amylolyticus. Lineage (GTDB taxonomy): Bacteria > Bacillota > Bacilli > Paenibacillales > Paenibacillaceae > Paenibacillus > Paenibacillus amylolyticus_D. The sequence continues at coordinate 143,085 of NZ_RIAS01000012.1, read as the reverse complement.
GAAATCGATAGTTATATCCAGTCCTTTAGAGTAGAGAAAAAAGAGCCGTAGAGCCGTAATCACGGCTCTTTTTCTATTTTTTAAGAGCAGACAAACGTTTATCTACGAGCAGGAAATGACGGAGGCAAATCGAATATAACGAGTAATTTGTTTCATTTTTCCATATCAGGTTTCTTAACGTAATCACCGTATGGAATACTAGATACACACCAGAGAGGAGCATAATGCTTGATGAGGGATATACAAGGTTTTGTTTCTGATTATATTAAAGGTAAAAAACATCTTCATCTTGAGATTGGCATCGTTACCAAGGAAGATATCGAGTATCATTCATTCGGCAATCCGCCAAAGCAGAATATAGTTGCTCCTGAACACAGGTTATTTGAAATCGGCTCTCTGACCAAAGTGTTCACAAGTATGCTTCTACTAGAATTAGAACATCAACAACGGCTTTCTGCCGATGACACAGCCAGCAAGTACATACACCTGGGCAAAAACGATTATTTGAAAAAAATTACGCTCAAACATTTGGCGACGCATACGTCTGGATTACCCAGATTAGCACCTAATTTGTCTTCGAAAAAAAATCGATACAATCCGTATTCCAGATATACGGAGCAAGATTTGCTTGCCTTTTTAGCGGATGCTGATTACACGGAGCAGATCGGTAAATTTGAATACTCTAATACCGGTATGGGGTTATTAGGATACATCTTATGTAAAGTAACAGACAGAACATATGACGATCTACTGAAAAAATATATCACAACCCCATTACATATGATGGAAACTGCCGCCCTTCTGAATACAGAACAGAACAGTCGATTGGTGAATGGACATACATCAACGGGAAAAGTCATGCCTCACTGGGATCTGAATGGAGTACACGATGGAGCGGGAGCAATCAAGTCATCTGTTCACGATATGAGTTTATTTGTACAAGCCAATCTCAATGAAGAACACCCGCTAGCCTCTGCCATGCAACAAAGTCACGTACCTATTCGAATCGGAGAATCAGAGCTTTATTTCGGGTGGCAAGAGGATACGGCATTGGATCAAAATATTTTGTGGCATAACGGCGGTACCTTTGGTGCTACCAGCTATTTAGCTATAAACAAGGAGCAGGGCGTAGGTGTCGTATTATTATCCAATTACTGTTTTGGATCAGCCGATCGTGTGGATGAATATCTGGATGCGATCTACAAGTTTTTGACGAAAAAAGATCTGTATCCGCTCACGTTCCTTGAGCCTGTAGGCAAGGATTTACTGGAATTCGTGATGCGGAATCATTGATACAAAAATCACCACCTCCAGTGCACCCCAAGATGTCAATCATCGGGTTATGCAATGGAGGTGGTTTTTGTTTTTTCGCTCAAGTCATATCTGCTTCACGTAGAAAATAATGCACAATCTCCGTCTGGTACTTGATTCGTACAGCGCGTTTCAGACTCCAGCACGTTTCCACGGTGACAGACTTCGCATGCAGCAATCTTGAAGCCGCTGTCCGAGCGGAGCCCGGTAACTCATGCCGCTTCAGATTAAAATGATGCTTGCCCACCGGTATAGATCGGTTCATGCGTTCAATCACCCTGCGGCAGATCGGCACGCTGGAGCTGCCGGGGTTGGTGATCAGCGTTTGTCCAAGCACGCGTGGACTAAGCTGTGACAGACCATTTGCCTCGTGTAGATCGAGCCACCAGTCAGGGTGATGCTCGCGTGCAAGCTTGAACACGGCGGCTGCCAGTGGATGCTTCGATCTTCCTGACTTGCGGCGAGGAAAGGTACGATTCAGATCAGGTTTGCCTCTGATTTTTTTGGCATAAGCCTGCTGGTTGACTCTTGGCACAATAATCAAGGTTCCGCGATGGATCACACGCCGCCCTGCGGCACAATCATCGGCAAGCTTCTGTGCAGCGGCCATACTCGCGGTTTCATTGCCGTGAACTCCAGATGTAATCATCATGACGGGTCCGGGATTCGTTCCGCGTACGATGTAATAAGGCGTAGCATAGGGACTGGGTGCAGCAAGAACATGTCTGGTCACAAGCATGACCCTCACCTCCGTTACTACAGTACGTCCTGTCCCTCTCTCCTGTAACGGCATTAGAACAGCCCTATAACCCGTTTCACTATAAGATAGGCCAACCCCTGGACGAATCAATAGACTTTGTGTATAACATCCTCGAAGTCGGGTTCCTTCATCTCAATATCGTCAATCTCTCCCCACTGCTCCAGCTCCTTCAAAATGTCCATCGTACGCCATTCCTTCCGGTTCACCAGTGCCGTCAGCACCTGATTGTCCATACGTGTAACCTGAATGGCGGAAGGCAAAGCATCTGGCAGTTTAACCCTTCCACGGAAGGCGACACGGATCAATGTAGGCAAACCGATCGTATCTCGAAGGGAGGCGATGGTTCCGTCATAGGTCAGTTGTCCGTGGTTAATGACCATGACTCGGTTGCATAGCTGTTCGATATCATCCATGTCGTGGGTAGTGAGCAGAATCGTTTTGCCAAACTCTTCATTTAATGTGCGCAGAAACCGGCGAATATTTCGCTTCGCATTCACGTCCAGTCCGATGGTGGGTTCATCGAGAAAAAGCAGCTCTGGATCATGCAGCATAGACGCTGCCAGATCGGCCCGCATGCGCTGCCCAAGAGAGAGCTTGCGAACCGGGGTCGCCCAGAAGGATTCAAGATCCAGCAGTTCAGCGAACTGGGACAGTCGTTTCTTTTTGACATCCGAACTCACACCGTACATTTCTGCCAAAATATCATACGAATCCTTTACGGGTAAGTCCCACCAGAGCTGACTTCGCTGTCCGAACACAACGCCGAGCTTGGCAACCGTTTTACGCCGTTCCTCATGAGGATTCATCCCGCCAAGCACAACCTCACCCGCTGTCGGGTGAAGAATGCCTGTCAGCATTTTAATCGTGGTGGATTTGCCAGCCCCATTGGGACCAATGTAACCAACAAATTCCCCTTGCCTAATATCAAAGCTGATATCACGTACCGCTTCTTTGGTTACATACTGGCGTGAAAACAAGGTACGTACCCCTGAGAAGCGGCCTTCCCGCACGACAGGGGTTTTGAATTGCTTTTGCAGGTTGCGTGCTGTAATCATATTCATGTGTATTTCGCCTCCTCCGTTAATGTGTAAATAAATCGTTCAATGTATATAACTTCTCTAACTGCCCGTACTTTGGTATTTGGTCATGCCGAACGTCCAGAACCGCAAACTGGCAGCTAAACATATCACCGCTACCGCAGCAATGACGGCCAACACCCAAGCGCCGCCTTCACCGCGCAACAGGTAGAGAGAGGGGATGTAATTTACAAATCCGACGGGAATGGCAGTCAGCAACAGACTGGACATCCATTTGGGATAGAGGGTGAGCGGGTATTGAGCCGCAGTGCGAGCTGCATCCTCTGTGATGACTTGCAACTCTTCAATACGTGTCGTCCAGAAACCAAGAGTCGCTGTAGCGAGTCCGATGGAAAAAAGAATGATGGCTCCAGTCACAATGACAAACAGGGAGAACGGAACAACCGTCCAGCCGATCTGCCCGCTGTGCATCATCCCCGCAAGCGACCAGCACAGAATGAATCCGCCTTGAAGTACTTCACCAATCATGATGCGGAAGTTCTGCGGCATCAGCGCAAGCAGGACAGGCATAGGTCGTGTCAGCAGTTGATCCAGCTCACCGCCCACCAAATATTTTTCCAGATGATGTACTTCATTGCCGAATGTGCGATACAGCGTTTTGGATAATGTCATAATCGCAAAAAGATAGCCGATCTCATGTAATGACCAGCCCTTGATCGCCCCAAATTTGTGCAGTACCAATGCGACCATCAGAAATTCGGAGATTTGAATAAGTGCGGCCAGGATGGCTCCCAGCACGAAGTTAAACTTGTACTGCATCCGGCTGCGGATGCTGGTTCGAATGAGTATTTTATATAAGTGGAACCACGAGATAAGTTTCATCCTCCCTGCACCTCCACTTTACGGCGTAACACTTGGGTAAGGGCAAGACAGATTAACGTCATGACTACACACCAAAGCAAGGTTCCCCATAACAAGGAGCCATCTTCAAAACCAAGATAAATTCGGGTAGGGACGTAAAGCAGAAATGGATAAGGCGACAGCCAGGCTAGTTGTTCCAGCCATTTCGGCAGCCATTCCAGCGGGATAAAGAAACCGGCCATCAGGTTCATCAGGGCATGATTGGCCCAGTGCAACCAGGACGATTCCGTAGTCCACATGGATGTGACACCGATAATATAGTTCATGCAGATGGACAAGTACGCTGCGCCGGCAAGTGCAAGTGCGGCATAACCTAAAGTCCAGGCCTCTGAAGGCCATTTCAGGGAAAAAACGATAGAGTAGAGAAGATAGATCGGAAGGCTTTTGTACACGAACTGGTAGGCGATCTGCCCCCATTCCCGTGCCACCAGGTGAGAGAACAGATGTACCGGACGCATGAGATCCAGTGCGATCTGCCCTGTCCTGACACTGAGCGGAATACCGAGTCCGTTCGTCAGGAAGCCTGAAATCCAGAGTGATGCTTGCGTGAATGCAATGTAACTGATCATCCCCTGAACTCCGTATTCTCCGAGCTGGTGGTCGGCCCCGATGCCGATCCAGAGACAAGCATACATGTAGCCAAACATGGCGCTTGCCAGGTTATGTACCATGTGTGCCCCGCGATATTGCAGGTTTCGGGCGTAGGCTTTGGAAGCGAGCGTAAGATAAAGCATATGACACCTCCGATAAGTGGATTGAACGGCGGACCCGTTCACTTCAGTCAAGGCGAAAAAGAGAGAAGGACAACAGCATACCAATTTATTCCTTCACAGGCAAGACATTTTTTTAGAGAATAATGGAAGGTAAGGGATTGTTCATGAATGCGCCACAAGACAGGCAGGGAAGAAATCCTTTATAATGAAGAGGTAAGATCGCAAACGTTTACAATTGTGTTTATTCAAATTTAAAATACCGGCCGGACTTGTGCTTGACGTGTAGGATACAGAACGAATAATCCGGCAAGAGAGAAGGATGTCATGAAGAAAATTGCATGGGTCACCGATAGCACCAGTACACTGGATTCCGCTTTTGCAGAGCAAAATCACATCTACATCGTGCCGCTGCGCATTGTATTTGGCGAGGAATGTTACCGGGAAACCGAAGAAATCTCGCCCGATACATTTTATGAGAAATTGGCAACTTCATCGCGCGCCAGCAGTTCACAACCGCCGATTGGCGAGTTTATCGAACTGTATGAATCCATTAAGGATCAGTATGATGAGATTATAACGATTCATTGCTCCACGGCACTTAGCGGAACGCTCCATACCTCGATGCAGGCAGCGGAGATGGCAGGCGTGACGGTTACCGCAATTGATTCAAGGGCAGGAGCCTATCCTCTTCGCGAGATGATTATGCAAGGTCTGGAATGGCAGAAACAGGGATGTTCCGCTGCCGAGATTAAACATCACATCGAACAGATGATTGATAACATGTCATTTTATCTGATTCCTGCGAGTCTGCAAAATCTTCATCGAAGCGGTCGTGTGACCGGGACGCAACTGATCATCAGCCAACTGCTCAAAATACACTTGTTGCTTCGATTCGAAGAGGGCAAAGTGGTGGTGAATGAGAAGATTCGGACGTTCAAACGTACTAAAGAGCGCATGCTTGAGATGCTGAAAAAGGACATGGAGAAAGTGAAACATGTGTGCATCATGCATGCAAACAATCAAGACGAAGCCCATAGTATCAAACAGCAGATCGCGGAGCTGCTTCCACGTTTGAAAACAGAGATCATGCCATTTATTCCGGTGGTGAGCATTCATGCCGGTGCCGGTACAATCGGATTGTGCTGGATTCGGGGTGAACATGCATAGCTACAGGACAACTGTTGATCCAAATTACATCGTTTTGTGAACGAACCAACGCATCATAAATTACGTCATATAAACCTGATGAAGCACACTTGAACCCGAAGTGCCTGCTTGGTCAGGTTTTTTTGAACTGTCATTGCCAATTTCATCAGATTGTGAGGTAATGAAGGTAATTGTTTTTAACCGGAGGGGAGTTTATGTCAAGTCATCGCTTGCTGCTTGTGGAAGACGATCGTTCGATTAGTGAGATGGTTGGTCCTTATTTGGAAAAAGAGGGCTTTGACCTTACATATGCCTATGACGGTCTGGAGGCCGAACGGTTGTTCAACGAGGCGAAGCCTGGTTTTGACCTGATTATTCTTGATCTGATGCTGCCTCATCGCAGCGGGATGGATGTCCTGCAAACCATTCGCGCGAGAAGTCTGGTGCCCGTGCTCATTCTATCTGCAAAAGATGGGGACGTGGACAAAGCACTGGGTCTTGGATTTGGAGCTGACGATTACCTGAGCAAACCGTTCTCGCTGATTGAGCTGACGGCCCGCATCAAAGCGGCTATCCGCCGTGCCAATTACACCGCTCAGCCTGCGGAAGAAGAGGCACACGACCACAGGATCATTCTCGGCGGACTTGTGGTGGATATGGAAACGTATGAGGTAGAGCGTGAAGGAGAGCCAATCAAATTAACGTCCAAGGAATTTGGCATTTTAAAATTGTTTGTAACCCATCCCGGTAAAGTGTTCACCAAGGCTCAGATTTATGCGTCCGTCTGGAATGATCACTATTATGGCGATGAAAATATTATCAACGTACATATGCGCCGCTTGCGAGAAAAGCTGGAAGTTGATCCTTCTGCTCCGCGTTACATTAAAACGTTATGGGGCATCGGATATAAACTGGAGGCAGAGCCGGTATGATTATGATGCTGTGGTTGCTTGCTGTATCTACGATACTGCTTGCATGTGCTGTTATTGCGCTTGGATTAAAGCTTCGTAAACGAAGTACGCATCTAACTTATATCCACAATAAAGTGTCGGGCATTCTCGAGCAGGGCACGTTTGAACGTCTGCTTGTATTTGATAGTGATGCACAGGTAAGCCGGCTCTTAAACGACATGAACCGGTTGCTTGAACACGCCCATCTGGCCAAAGCAGATTATGCCAACCAGGAGAAAGAAATGCGTCATATGCTCTCTAACATTTCACATGATTTGAAGACCCCGCTTACGGTTGTACTCGGGTACAGTGAAACGTTATTGCACAGTGCTTCTCTGACCGATGAGGAGCGGACAGTAATGACGGAGAAAATACAGGATAAAGCACAGGAAGTGCTGCGTTTGATGCATTCTTTTTTTGATCTCGCCAAGCTTGAATCAGGAGACCGTAGGCTGGAACTGAGCCGGGTGAACATCAGTGAGCTGTGCCGTGTCAAAATGTTATCGTTTTACGAATTGCTTACAAAGCTCGGGTTACAAGTGGAATTGGACATTCCGGAGCAGGATGTGTTCGTTCGCGCAAACGAAGAGGCACTGGATCGCGTGCTGGACAACCTGATTACCAATGCGATGAAATATGGCGCCGATGGCAAGGAACTCGGAATATCTATACTGAACAGAGAAGGAGAGCCCTTTACTGTGCAGGTATGGGATCGCGGAAAGGGCATTCCGGAACAAGAGCACAGTCGTGTCTTTGAACGAATGTACACGCTGGAAGATTCCCGTAATCGGATGTATCAGGGAAGCGGTCTCGGTCTGACCATCACGAAACGACTCGTTGAACGCATGGGTGGACGTATCGAAGTACATAGTGTGCCACATCAGCGGACGGTGTTTTCTTTTACGTTGGAAGAAATGTTGTAGGGCTGTAAAGACTGGACTATTCCAAGTTGACGGTTATTCGTATCCAGGTCATTTCCCACCAATGTGTCCGTGTCAGTCAACACGCATTCCAACTTAAGGTTTTTGTAAGATTTGATTAATAAAAAAGCAGACTTTTTTCTTTACAATACAGATATAAGCACCCGAGCAGGGGGACGTAAAGGAGAATGACCAGATGAGTTATATTGCACGGACCATAAATCTCACCAAGGTGTACGAAGGAACAGAGGTCGTATCCGGCGTTAACATGAATATTAAGCAAGGCGAAATCTATGGATTTTTAGGGCCAAACGGAGCAGGGAAAACAACATTAATGAAAATGTTAACCAACCTTGTTAAACCTACAGCGGGTGAGATCGAACTCTTCGGCGAAAAGCTAAACCCTGACTCTTATGAGTTATTGAAACGAATGGGCAGTATTATCGAGTATCCCTTTTTCTATGACAAACTGTCTGCGTGGGAAAATCTGGATCTGCACTGTGAGTATATGGGGTTCACGAGCAAACAGATGATTGCAAAACATATGGAAATGGTCGGCTTGAAGGATGCGGGCAAAAAACCTGTGAAGGACTTCTCTCTCGGTATGAAGCAGCGGCTTGGGCTGGCTCGTGCACTGATTACAACACCCGAGTTGTTAATTCTGGATGAACCGATCAATGGACTTGATCCGGTCGGTATCAAAGAGATGCGCGATCTCTTCAAACGATTAAGCACAGAATATCGCATCACTATGCTGATCTCCAGTCACATTCTGGGTGAAGTCGAGCAGGTTGCGGACACGATTGGCATCATTCGCGAGGGAAGGCTTGTCGAAGAAGTATCCATGGAGAGCATCCGTCGCAGTCATACCGATTATATTGAAGTACAGGCTGCAGATCCTAAGAAGGCTGCCTACGTCGTAGAACATTTGTTGCATCTGAGCAACTATAAGCTGTTCGATGAGCAGACGCTACGTGTCTATGATTCGGATATAACGGCTTCCGATCTTAACAGCAAGTTGGTTCAGCACGGGGTTGCGGTGGAGTCGATTTCTAAACGTTCGCACTCCTTGGAAGAGCACTTCATGGGTCTGATGAAAGGGGCTGATGATGTTGCTTAAACTCATTCGTCTGGAATGGCGCAAGCATCGCTTTGCCCGGAATTTTGTGGGTGCGGGTATCGCCAATATCAGCATTCTTCTATTTATGATCATGATTGGTGTCACAGATCTGGGAGCTGAAGATTATGCCTTGGCCGATTACCACGGGGCCTTTATGCTAATTGATACATTTTCCAGGGCAGTGTTTATCATATTTGCAGGTTCATTGATATCCAAATTGATCATTAGCGAGTATAGGGACAAAACGATGAATGTGATGTTTACCTACCCGATTAAACGGCATAAAATCATTGCTGCGAAGTTAACGTTAGTCTTTATTTTTACGTTTGTGATGATTATGTTTACAGACATTTTAATGGGGGTGCTCTTGCTCACGGCCAATCAGTATTATGGTTTTATTACCGAGCCGCTGGGATTAGCAGCTTTGGGGCAACTGGTGCTTAAATACACCATCAGTTCGCTTTCTGCAGCTGCCATGGCTCTGATTCCTCTATTCTTCGGTATGCGCAAGCACTCGGTGACGGCTACAATGGTTGCTTCCATTTTCCTTGTTCTCATCGTATGCTCGGGTTTCAGCGGTTCCAGTGGACCTACAATGTCGGTCAATAACATCATCGTAATTCCGTTGACCTTGGGTGCAATCGGCTTATGGATCGCTGCACTTTCCATGACACGGTTGGAAACCAAAGATTTGAATTAAGACAGGATCTCTTTTGTGCTGAAAAGCATGCCACGTATGGCCTCACATGCCATTGACATCCGCTCGTACAAGGGATAGGATAGTGTCAACTGAAACACGAAGGAGAATAGAACGACCATGACGATTCCAAAAACATTAACAATCGCTGGCTCGGATACGAGCGGTGGCGCAGGCATTCAAGCTGATTTGAAAACATTCCAGGAACTGGGCGTATACGGCATGACCGTATTAACAACGGTTGTTTCCATGGAACCTGAGACATGGGATCACCAGGTCTTTCCTGTAGAATTAAATGTGGTCGAAGCTCAGCTTCGCACCGTGCTGGACGGTATTGGTTTTGACGCGATGAAGACAGGCATGCTCGGTTCAGTGGATATCATTGAGCTTGTTGCCAAACATATTCGCCGTAGCGGTCTGCCACAGATCGTGATCGATCCAGTTATGGTGTGCAAAGGTACGGATGAGGTGCTACAGCCGGAAAACACCGAAGCCATGATCGAATTTTTGCTTCCAGGTGCAGATCTTGTAACGCCTAATCTGTTCGAAGCTTCCCAACTGGCGAAGAGTGGTCCAATTCGTTCGAAAGAGCAGATGGAAGCTGCGGCAGCCACAATTCACGCGCATGGTGCCAAACATGTCCTGATTAAAGATCGCGGTGTAATTAACCCGGGTAAAGCCATGGACTTGCTCTATGACGGAACCAATTATGATTGGTTCGAAGCTGATGTTGTCGGTTCCGGTTACACCCATGGTGCAGGATGCACAACATCTGCGGCTGTTACTGCTGGCTTGGCTCGTGGACTTTCCGTGAAAGAGGCTGTACGTGAAGGGAAAGCTTTCGTAACCAAAGCGATTGCCGGCGGGTTCCCGTTGAACCGCTTCGTTGGCCCTACACTACATGTGGCACATCGTTTGGAGCACCAACGTTAATCAGCGTTTGGAATGCACTTGTCCAGAATAGGACGGGCTTCATCAGAGCGCATAATTTTGATGAGCATATCCCGAATTTCATCTCAGGAGCGGTCAACGAACAGTAGTATCTGTTGGCTGCTTCTTTTTTTGCGTATTTTGATAAAAAATAGTAACTTTTGGTATATATTAATCGTATATATGATGGAGCTGTTTCTGAATATAAATGGATTTATATGGATGAATCAGGACACATGAACGACACATGGAGCAGGTATGTTATCCATAGAAATAAAGAAGGAGAGTCGGTCATGATCAGAACCGTGCTTCTGGTAGAAGACGAAAGCCGCATTCGTGAGATTGTGGCCGATTATTTTATAAAAGAACAATGGAATGTGATTGAAGCCGAGGATGGCGTGCAGGCGCTGGAACAACTAGCTTTACATGAGGTAGACCTGGTCATTCTGGATGTATTGATGCCTGAAATGGACGGATGGACATTATGCGGGCATATTCGCTCCACTTCTACCGTACCTATTATCATGCTCACCGCTAAGTCTGAGGATGATGATAAGATCCACGGATTTCAATTAGGTGTAGACGATTATGTCACGAAGCCATTCAGCCCTCGGGTTTTGGTTGCACGAGCGGACACACTCATGAAACGAGTGGAAGGTGCGATGGGGCGAGAGCAGGGTTTGATTCGCTTTGGCGATGTAACTCTCGACCCTTGGGCCAGACGTTTGGAGAGAAGCGGGATTGAGGTGGAGCTTGCACCTAAAGAATATGATCTGCTACTCTATCTGGCTCGCAATGCTGGCATTGTCTTATCCAGAGAAGCCATATTAAATCGGGTATGGGGATTTGATTTTGAAGGGGATTCCCGTGTGGTGGATACGCATATCAAAAAACTTCGCAGCAAACTGGGCGATGAGGCGAAGTGCATTCGTACTGTTATTGGTACGGGGTATCGTTTTGAGGCAGAGGCATGAGAAGAAATGGCGTAACGATGAAGCTGTTTCTGGTCATGGCCGGATTTGTGGTCTTGCTATATGGGACAACGGTGCTTGCCCAGCTGATCTGGTTCCCCGATTTCTACCAGCATCAGAAGATTACCAGTATGAAAAAGAAACTGTCCAAGTTCGAACAGCAGTATTCGGCCAGTCGCTGGAGCGATTTGCAGCTTGCCAAGGAAACGGGCAGGTTCATGAGACAAAATCAGTCTCATCTCGTCATTTTGACGAACACAGGCAAGTTGGTGGATGATCCCTTTCACGTCACGCTACTCCAGGAGGACGGCAAACGTGTGAAGGTGTCCCTGTCACTATTCATCAATAGTGAAAATGCAGGCTGGATCAGGTCTCATCTCAAATTTGGACAAAAGCTGACCGTAAAAGGACCATCCAGCGTTGAGGAGAAACCAGAACCTATGGTGTATCCATTTAAAATTCAGGATGGGGCTTCTGCTGCATGGGGCACAGAAACTTTTCAGGAATCACTGCTACCCGTCCAGGAATGGACGGGGGTGCTAACGGAAGTTGTGCTGCCTGATCTTGCTACGTGGAGCCAAAGGCAAGGACTTCTCGTGCAGGCTCTCGAAAGTCGATTCCCCTTGTCGTCAGAAGATCAGCAGATGTTGTCTAGCGGGAAGATGATTAATGAAGAGTGGATGGACAGCTGGAGTGGTGTTCGTAACGTCATTACGATTGCTCCCGTGCACCGTGCCGGAGCGGAGCAACAGTTGATTTTCTCACTGACCTCACTACAGGAGATGAGGGAAGCCAACGAGGCAACACGATTATTCTATGGATATTTCGGTATAGGCGCGTTTGTACTGATTCTTTTGCTCGCACTGTTATTGTCCCGAATTATAACCAAGCCATTGCTCGCTCTAAATCATGTGGCGAAGAAGATGTCTACGCTCGATTTTACAGTGAAGTCTCCGATTCGGCGTAAGGACGAGATCGGTAGTCTTTCCGAGAGTCTGAATGCCTTATCAGGTACACTTGGTAAAACATTGGAGGAACTCAAGCAGGCCAATGACCAGATGCGTACCGATATGGAGATGAAGCAGCAGATTGAACAGCGTCAGCGCAAATTTTTTGCCGATGCCTCTCATGAACTCAAGACACCTATAAGCATTATCAAGGGATATTCTGAAGGACTAAAAGACGGTGTCAGTGAAAACAAGCGGGAGCGCTACATTGAGGTCATTGTTGACGAAGCGATCAAGATGGAAACAATGGTTGAAGAAATGCTGGATCTGGTCAGACTTGAATCTGCCGCGATCCAATTGAATACCGGAGCAATCGCTTTGGCTGATATGATTGAAGATATTGCTGGGCGCCTTGGGCCTCAGTTAAAAGATAAAGGACTTGAAGTGGTGCTTGTATCCACGACGGAGCAGACCATTGAAGGGGATCGAAGCAAGCTTGAGCAAGTATTTTACAATATCATGATGAATGCTATACGTCACGCGGTTCCGCAAACCGATATAATGATTGAGATTAACAGACATGAAGGTTGTGTTCACGTTACAATCGAGAATAAAGGTGAGCACATCGCGGAAGAGGAACGGCAATATATATGGGAGAGGTTCTACCGTGTAGAGCGCTCGCGCAATCGTAAAATGGGAGGGACCGGGCTAGGCCTGGCCATTGCAAAACAGATCCTGGATCTGCACGGATGTGGTTATGGTGTGGAGAATACACCGGATGGCGTACGTTTTTATATTACATTTCCTAAAGCCTAGTATGAAAGGAAGTTAAATTTTATGAAGTCTTTACCATCCATTTTAACCTTGGGGAATTTAAGTTCGGGGATGCTCGCGGTCATTATGGCGATTCATGGGGAATTTGCACTGGCTGTGACGATGATATGGGTAGCGATGTTTTTTGATTTGTTTGATGGATATGCAGCACGCAAGCTTCATTGTGAAGGGGAATTTGGCAAGGCGCTGGATTCACTCGCTGATGTTGTGTCCTTCGGTACAGCGCCTGTACTGATTCTTTACCTGAATTCGATGACAGAAGTGGGTATGCTTGGTATGGCGTTGACCGCCCTGTTCCCGGTATGTGGAGCACTTCGTCTTGCAAGATATAACTGCCAGAAAACACCGGTTAGCGGTTTTGTCGGAATGCCGATTACATTTGCAGGTGGACTGATGTCGTTCTTCGCTCTATGGAGCCCTTATTTTAATCATGCTGTAGCCTATCTTGTTATTGTGGTATTATCCGGTCTCATGGTTAGTCAAATCCGTTTCCCTTCATTGAAGCAAATACTGCCCTCTCATGAGAAGGATATTGTGGAACCGAAATAAGGAGCGAGTCAAGTTATGGAATTTGCTAAAGAAATTATTAGTCAATATGGGTATTTCGCAATATATGGTTTACTCGCTCTTGGTGTTATTGGGCTACCGATTCCGGATGAGGTGTTGATGACCTTTGTCGGTTATCTCGCCTCGATATCCGTTCTGGATTATTCCGTATCCATCGCTGTCTGCTTTGGCGGGGCGTTTACGGGAGGCATACTGAGTTATACGATTGGCCGCAAAGCCGGCAGGCCCCTATTCGACAGATATGGTAAATGGATTGGGGTTAATGCCAAGCGATTTAGCAGGGTAGAAACGTGGTTTCTCAAATATGGGTCCTGGTCCGTTATTCTGGGTTACTTCATCCCAGGAGTGCGGAATCTAATGTGCTGTTTCTCCGGCATGAGCCGCATGAGGATGGGAAGATATGCTATTATTTCAGGAATCGGTGCATTTGTTTGGTGCGTTGTGTTTATCTCGATTGGTTTCTATGTGGGTGTGTTAACCTAGGTTGGACATGCCAAATAGCAGGCGGAGAGACGGGGTATATAAAAGGGTACTTATAATCAGTGAATCCCCTGAAGGGTGCACGCCCCGGCAACAATAAACGGTTGAGAAGCGACTCAGCAAAACGGATAAATAATGCAACTTAGAATGGAAGACCTCTTCGTGTGTAAGGTGGTCTTTTTTTGTTGTTGCTAACCGAAAAAACATACCCAACCCAACCCTACCCAACCCAACCCAACCCAACCCAACCCAACTCAGTGGTGGAGCAAGTATGTGTAAACTACTTAAAAACCATACAACCAATACTCCAACATTTCTAACGATCACAGATGAGCTTATTTGCACGATTTTGAGCTCTTTGAAATTCTAACGATCACCAGGGAGCTTATTTCAGCAAAAACACATAAAGTAGGCCTGTTTTCACATCAAATGACCGAAATAAGCTCTCCTGAGATCGTTAGAAAATAAAAAGGTACGATATACGCCAAATAGCGTCTCTGGTGATCGTTAGAAAATTTCTGCTCATAAGTTTCGCGCAAGACTACGGCCGGTTCATCATCCACAGCTAAAAAACTTTGAAATGATGTGTAGCCATCAGAGACCATGGCCAACTGAGCCACTATGGAATCACATTTAGATGTAGACGTGGAGAGCAGGATATCGGGAGCACTAATACCTCAGCACATTGCTAAGAAACGTTCACACATAATGAGACACGTCTAACGTGACACAGTAGAGAACCATTTACTCATAAATCAGCCACGAGCAAGTAATCATTAACATAAACCTAAATACTGCGATGCCACATCCACTATTAGTTGCTGCGGAATCAAACGCAATCGTTACACGATGGAATAACGTTCGCCACATGCGTCTAATAACTAAACCACGAAACAACGCTCGCCAAGCGCGTCCCAATACTACACACGCTATGGAATAACGTCTGCTAAACACGCCTAACCACCGCACCACGGAACTGCTTTCACTATGTCTACGTGACACGTGCTAAAACTGCACGCAGGAAATCCGACTGCGTAGCCGAGCCACATCCGAGCCACAAGCACTTGCTCATTTTACGCTCGTAGAGCATAAGTGCGATATCGCTGATTGCCGCTCGCGACATATATTATTTGTTGATCCAACAGGCTGCGGAGAACCCTTCTCGTATGTACGTCAGAGATACGCAGATGTGTTGCCAATTCCAAAGGTGTAAACGGACGTATTATACGTCTCGCATACCGTACGGCCTCAGCATCCAACCAGTTCAGGGCGGCGGGCGCATCTGAAGCCATAAATTTACCCATAAATGCTAGCACCAGTTGCTGACACTGTTTTGGCTCGTCTTTAATGGAGAGATAGGCAATCGGCAGGAAAAGCCAGTCTTCCAGTGTTAGGAGACAATGTCGCCAGCATAGATCTTTGAAACGTCTCACATCAAGATCTCGAGCATGAGGCCCGTAACCCTGAATCTCAATACCACCCTTCACACCATTCCCTGGTAAGTAGGCAAGATCCAAGTAACGATAGCCGTTGTGAAAATCTCGAACTTCCCATTCGGGATGTAAGTGGTTGAAATTTTTCATCACGGGGAACCAGACGGAACGCAAAAATTCCAATGTACCGTGTTCAAGCCCATGTTCAATCCGCGATCGAACGCGGGGGTTGGTTTCTTTTGCGAGTAGCACTTTGATCCATTCTTCATATGCCTCATCAAAATTTTGAATTATTGTACTCATGGCATGAAAACCTCCTAGAAAAGTTAGAGAAAAAATGTAAAAAGCCGCTCTATCCATTTCCATCATCCTCATAGGAAGAGTAGAAAATGAACAAAGCGGCGTGTGCTTCACGACCAATTAGGTGCTATGACAGTAGCAGGCCCAGTCAAAAGGCTGAGCATCCAGATGACTCTAAATTCGGTGTCTCACACAAGTATAGCTCACACCAAGTATCAAGGGCAACGCTTATACAAATTAAATGATTTAGCCACAAATCATACGATCTGTATATCAAACTTGCATTCAGGAATATCACCATTTTTGGGGAATCCTATGCCTGACACAAGTAGGATTTCACAGGTTAATATCTTTCACGTACCGTGCACCTCACCCGTTCAGATGAGAATCCTCAATCCCTTGTTCTACACGTTGTTCACCTTTTTTACGGGCAAACGTGATTTTGAGCAGTGGTGGTGTGACCAGTGTGGTGACGATGACCATAATGATAACGCTGGTAAAATATTCAGCATCAAGTAAACCTGATGCAAGTCCAGTCGAGGCAATAATAAGCGCAACTTCCCCTCTGGAGATCATGCCTGCCCCGATGGCAATTGAAGAAGAACGATCAAAACCAGTCAAACGGGCTCCTGCCCCGCCGCCAAGAAGCTTGGTGACAACAGCAACGATGCTGATGACGATGATCAAGCCAATCTGTGAGCCTACGCCTTCAAAAGTTACATTCAGTCCAATGCTAACGAAGAAAACAGGTACAAATATACTGTACGCGATCGGTTCCACCTTTTGCTCCACTTCATGCTTGAATCCAGTTTGAGAAATTGCGATGCCTGCCGCAAATGCACCGATAATACCTGCAACACCCATCCATTCTGCAAAATAAGAGAAGCCAAAGCAGACGATAAGTCCTGCTGTAATGACCGTTTCTGTAACCCGCAGCGGAGCCATCCATTTCATGATTCGTGGTACAAGCAGCCAGCTTGCTGCAATGATGATGACGAAGAACAACAGCTTTTTACCAATAAGCCAGCCAATGGAAACATCACCGCCACCTGTTCCGAGTACACTCATCATGACAGCGAGCAGTACAACGACGAGCACATCATCCACTACCGCTGCTCCCAGAATGGTGGTACCCTCACGTGAACCAAGCTGGTTCATATCCTTCAAGGTTTGCACGGAAATGCTTACCGAGGTGGCACAGAATAACAGGCCGAAGAACAGCGCGTGTGTCTGGGACATCCCAAAAGCTATTGCCGAACCATACCCTCCGATAAAAGGTAAAATGACTCCGCCCACCGCCACAGCGAAAGCGGCCTTCCAGTTTTTCTTTAATTGCTCCAGGTCGGTTTCCAGACCGGCGATGAACATAAGCAGTAATACCCCGATCTCGGCCATATAATGCACAAAATCGCTTTTATCCACCCAGCCTAGCAGGGCAGGCCCAATGACAACACCCACAATAAGTTTACCCAGCACCGATGGCTGGCCTAACCGAACGGAGAGATCACCGGCCAGTTTGGTGAAAATCAAAATAAGGGCAAGAACTAAAATAAATTCCACAGATGGTTTCTCCTCTCTGATTGCGGCAACCTTAGAATATCCTTTCCAAGGGAAAACATCCCTGTTCCACCCAATTTGAACAAACAAAAGGCACGGAACAACGATAACAAGTTACCGTTCCATGCCTGTAAAAGACAAAGAGGGGCCCTTGGTGACAGGCTCCTCCATAGTCGACGCGTATGTGATTAAGTGCATTAATTATACCACAGTTTAAGACTCGGGTAAAATCATACTCGCTCGAAGAGGCATGAAAACATCCTAAAACGGGCATTTATACGTAAGGACAACCTGTTTTTGTTCAGAGTGTTGTCACTTAACAGCCCTGATTTGCCGCGATATAATGATATAGAACACAGAAAGTTAGGATATGAGGAGGATTTTGCATTGGCTAAAAAGGACAGAGGGAATCTGAACACATCATCGAATCAGATCACCCCGACCAGTAATAAAAATTTTGCAGGTATCATTATTACCATCTCCATTCTTGCTAACGTTATCATCTTGTTATTGTTTTTCGCACCCTCGATTGGCTACAAAGGTGAGGTTACGTTCGACATCACCGTGTTGCCACGCTTTAATGCCGTGTTTAACAGCTTCACCTTTATCTTTTTGCTGGCTGCGCTGATTGCCATTATCAAACGTAACGTCAAGCTGCATAAACGCTTTATTTTGGCAGCATTTTCAACCACGTTGCTGTTCCTGGTGACGTATCTGACGTTTCATTATCTGTCTCCGGAAACATCCAAGTTTGGTGGCGAAGGTATTGTTCGTTCGATCTACTTCTTTATTTTGATCACACACAGCATTCTGGCTGCCCTGATTGTGCCACTTGCGCTCTTTACGCTCGTATGGGGCTGGACAAACCAGTTGCAGAAACACCGGAAAATCGCACGCTGGACGATGCCAATCTGGTTGTATGTCAGTTCTACAGGTGTAGTTGTTTATTTGATGATGGCACCGTATTATTGATTTTTGAGTTCTTTTATACCATGAAGGACTCGTATGATGAATATTTTAAAACTGAGCTGAAATGAATGAGCTTAGAATGCTTAGAATGAGCTATATCCACCATTAGGCAGACTGCTAAGGATGTATAAGTATGCTGGTTCTGTGGAGGATGTATCCAAGGAAGGGAGGGGTCACGTGATGTACAGAATAGTGTTGATTCGCCATGGACAGAGCATGTGGAACGTGGAAAACCGGTTTACGGGTTGGACGGACGTGGATCTGACCGAGGACGGGTACGGTGAAGCGCGTAAGGCCGGGAAAATCCTGAAAGAGCAGGGGTTTGATTTTGACTGTGCCTACGCATCGGTATTGAAACGTTCCATTCGTACACTGGATATAGCGCTGGATGAGATGGACTTGATGTGGATTCCGATTGAGAAGACGTGGAAGCTGAACGAGCGCCACTATGGTGCGCTACAAGGACTAAACAAGCAGCAAACGGCTATGAAATATGGGGAAGATCAGGTTCACGAATGGCGTCGTTCCATTAACGTTTCCCCGCCAGCTCTGGGTGAGGATGACGATAGATATGTGCAGGATCTGGACAAGTACAAGCGCCTTGGTTGCACCATCCCGCGTACAGAGAATTTAATGGATACGTCCAAGCGGGTACTGGAGTACTGGGATGCAGAGATTAAACCGATGGTTTCTTCGGGAAAAAGGGTACTGATCTCCGCGCATGGCAATACGCTCCGTTCACTTGTCATGCATCTGGACCAATTGTCCGAAGCTGACGTGATGGCGCTCAACATCCCGACAGGCATTCCGCTGGTCTATGAGTTGAACGAAGAACTGCACCCGACCGGTCATTTTTATCTGACCGCCGATGGCTCAACTTACAAGCATGAAGAGATGAGTCAGGTAGCCCGACCATCTGATTGATGACGAGTGTTTAGGTCAACAGTAGCTTAATAAAACATATGAAACCATTTGATGCCTAATAAGCTCATATTGGATTCAAAACAAAGTCCTGTATCGCTTATATAGGCTCACGTCACGGAGCATAATAACCAAGCAAAAGATGATCACCGAACCATTCTTCATTTCGGTGATCATCTTTTTTTGTAGTGCCGAATCGAAACATCAGGGTGTGCCAGTTGAGAGGAAGCATTTTATTTTTACAAGCGAGCTTGGGGATCGTTTCGTTTGCGCTAAATCGGGTAAAACTCAAACAAGAACACGATGTACATGAATCCAGAAGGAGGAGAGTTACATGTCGAAACGCAAATTGCTCATGACAGCGATTGGAGCTGGCGTGACGTATCTGATGAGGAATAAACAGGCAAGGGACAAAGTCATTAGTACCGTATCAAATATGGTGAAAAAGAACGGATCGTCTTCAGCCCGTACCGCTAGACCGCGGGTGGAGGTTAGCAATCAAGAGTGGAGAAACTAAGCAATACCTCGAATAACTTGAGTTACACAAAGGTAAACATAAAAGTAAACATAAAAGTGCTTGCATGTACTTGCTTGCTACTTGCAAACGCATATGGCGAGCAACATCAAAGAGACCTGGGACGATCGTTCCGGGTTTTTCTGATGTGATGCCTGAGCGTCACGCGGGATTGCACACTATGCGATTTTTTCCATGAAGAATGATACAATAAATACTTGCAGAACGTATGGAGAGGAGAGGCGCTTGTGGATAAAGGTCAAATGGGCACTTCTATGAAGAAAAATCGTTTGGGCACTTCGGAATTGATGGTGGGGGAGATCGGACTGGGCTGTATGTCGCTCGGAACGGAACTGAAACCTGCGGTGGAACTGATTCACGAAGCGCTGGATCTTGGGGTTAATCTGCTGGACACAGCCGATCTGTATGATGCCGGACGGAACGAAGAGATCGTGGGACAAGCGATCAAAGGGCGCCGGGATCAAGTCATTCTGGCAACCAAAGTGGGGAACCGCCGCATTCCTGGCAAAGAGGGCTGGTCATGGGACCCGTCCAAAGCTTATATTAAACAGGCTGTGCATGAAAGCCTCAAACGACTGCAGACCGATTACATTGATCTGTATCAGCTTCATGGAGGAACGCTCGATGATCCAATCGCTGAGACCATTGAAGCGTTCGAGGAGTTGAAGAAGGAAGGACTTATCCGATACTACGGCATCTCTTCCATTCGCCCTAACGTGATTCGGGAGTATGTAGAGAAATCATCCATTGTCAGCGTAATGAACCAATACAGTGTGCTTGATCGCCGTGCTGAAGAGGAAGTTTTACCTTTACTTGAGCAAAAAGAAATCAGTGTCATCGCTCGTGGTCCGGTTGCCAGCGGTGTACTGGCAGCATCGGGAACAGCGAAGGCGGATAAAGGATATTTGGATTACACGCCAGAGCAGTTGCATCACATTCGCCAAGGCCTGGCTGGACTGGTCACAGATGATCGCAGCATGGCGCAGACGGCAATACGTTATGCACTTGCGCATCCTGCCGTTGCTGCTGTCGTTCCCGGAGCCAGCTCCAGAACACAATTGCTGCATAACATTGCTGCTGCTTCATCGGCTTCGCTCACCACTGCGGAGATTCAGGCCATACGGGAACAGAGCCCTGCCAACCGTTACACGCAGCATCGCTAATGGGTGGGTTGCCTGTTTTCAAATGTAACTATTTAAGGTACAATAAAAACAGGTAGAAGCAGTACAAGATAAGAAGCCTGAACAATGAACTGAATCATTTCTACACAAAGAACAACCATTAACTAGAACGACATAAGGAGAGAATAGATATGGAAAGAATTCAAAGTGAACAGCAATACCGCGACCTGATTAACTCCGACGGCATGACGGTCATTAAATTTGATACAACTTGGTGCCCGGACTGCAAAAACCTGGATCGGTTCATCGGTGACGTGATTGATCAGCATACAGACAAAACGTTTTATGCGCTGGATGCAGAAGAGTTCCAGCCTTTTGCTGAAGAGAACGGTGTACGTGGCATTCCAAGCCTGCTGGTGTTCCAGAACGGCAAAAAGCTTGCACATCTTCACAGCAAATGGGCAAAAACCCCTGCACAAATCTCGGAGTACCTGGAGACCCTTGAATCCAAAGTGTAAACTGATGCTTAGCAAAACCCCTGCCTGTCTTATGACAAAGCAGGGGTTTTTGATTGTGATCGCTTCGTTGGCGTTACAGTTGAACAAGTTTACTTCTTTTTGACTTGAGGTTTACAAGCAAAATGCTTGCAATAATCATGACCAGTCCAGCAATCAGATTGATGGTGATGGATTCTCCTAGAAATAACACACTACACAGCAGTGCAATCAGTGGAATCAGAAAGGTGAAGGAGCCTACTTTGCTGGCTTCCCCGGAACTGACTAGTTTGAAGAAGGCCAGCCAGCCGAGAGCAATGACAAATACGGAGATGAACAGCATATCGATCACAAAAGGTAGAACCCATTGTACCTCATTCCAGTTCTCTGTGGCGGTTCCCGCTAAAGTTAGGATTATACCGCCAATGATAATTGGAATGGCTGTCATCCAGATTCCGTCCACCTTGGCTGAAGTTTTTTTCATATAGATCGTGCCTGCTGCCCAACTGATGGCGCTGAACAATCCCAGCATGACACCTTCAGGGGACACTTTGCCAGTCATGCCACCGATGCTGATCGTTGCTACGCCTGCAAAGCCGAGCGCGAGTCCGATTATTTTCATGGTATACATCGTCTCACCAAGCCACAGCCATGCTCCAATACCAAGCAGGACAGGCTGCAGAAACACGATGGAAGAAAACAATCCTGCAGGCACTTCGGTCAGACCGACCGTCTGGAAACCGTAAAAGAAAATGATGTTAAGTGCGGCAGAGATGGCGTAAATATACCATGTTTTCCGAAATTGAAGTGTTTTGTACCGCGGAAATGCATAAAAACCAAGAACCAGTCCGGCAATTAGCAGCCGCATGCCTGCGAACAGAAGGGGCGGTGTATAGTTTAATGCGTATTTGGTCAGCGGCCAGTTGATCCCCCACATGAGAACCAGAAAGGCCAAGATCCAGCCTGCTTTTGAACGTGATAAAGCCATAGATTATCTCTCCTTCAAGTTATATGGAAAAGTCTGTTGAACCGCAAAGTACAGCTTTTCATCTGTATCAACCCATTCGAATGTTCTTTGGCTATTGTATTTGCCAGTCGTTGATCGTCCGTGTTCACCATGATACAATAACAAACATAATAATTGAAATGCATGTTATTTATGAGGAGCATACCAGAACTGTTATGAACAATTCACAATTGCAGTTATTTATTAAAATAGCCGAGACGAGAAGTTTCACACGAGCTGGCCAAGAGATGAATATGACGCAGCCTGCGGTGAGCCGTGCCATCTCCGCACTGGAGAATGAACTGGATGTTTCGCTCATCATTCGAGACCGACGTAACGGTATTATACTGACGGATGTAGGGCAACGAATATTAGTCATTTTCCGCAGGATTTTACAGCAATATGATAAGGTACAACAAGTCGTTGCTGCGGAGAAAGGGCTGGAGATTGGAACCATTCGCATCGGTTCTTTTCCGATGTCCTCGGCTCATCTACTGCCTCAAATTATCCGATCTATCCGTGATCGTTATCCGCAGATCGAATTCGAGCTGCACGAAGGCAATATTGTGGAGATTCAGCAGTGGCTGAATTCGCGTGTAATTGATGTTGCTTTAATGATTGCAACGGAGCAGGAGGCGGCAGAACTAAACTATGAAACGATGCCGCTGTACAACGAAGAGATGCTTGCGGTATTTCGTGAGGACGAGACGTTTGTTGATCAGGACATACTGGATGTGAAACGGCTAAGCGGGCAGTCAATGATTATTTGTAACGGTGGTTATGAGATGCCTATTGTAGATCTGTTTGCCCGTGCGGAAGCAGAGCTTAGCATCGGCTTTATTGTTCATAATGTCAATACGTGCCTAAACATGATCGAACAAGGATTGGGAACAGCCATATTACCTGCCATTTCGCTATCCTGGCTTCCACCTGGTGTCAGAGCTCTGCCAACGGAGCCAAAAGCCTATCGTCCAGTTCAGCTTGCTGTACCTTCCTTTACGGAGGCTTCTCCAGCTTCGCGCTTATTTGTGGAAACGGCATTGCAATTGTTTGGACAGCAGCAGTAAAAATCTTGTTTAGAATTTGTTCAGTATCGTTCGTTATACTTAATAGAACAAACTGAATATTGGAGTGAACAAGAGCCGCATGAGCAGAGAGATTATAGATGAGATGCACCAACTAAGCCACAATGACGACCGTCGATATCACTTGTTGATGATGGGTGTTAAACAAATGTTACATGAACAGAAGCTGAATAGATATCGATGGCTAGGGAGACTCAAGGAGCGAAGAAGACAAAGAAGCATTCAGGCCGATCGATGGGAGTAACGATCTAACTTCCTGAACATGCCATAGAAATATGATGGTACATGTACATATAAGTAATGGCAAAATGGCGGCCCTACTTCCGTGAGGAAGACAGGGCCGCCATTTCCAATTAAATCAACGGATCTGTTTGATGGTTGATAAGAATTGAACGGTGTTTACACAGAAACGGAGAGGACAGAAAAAACCTGAAAAGCGAAGCGGCCGCCTGAAAGCTTTCTGAAAGAAAGCTACATCGGAAGCATACGCTTATCACCGGATTTTCCCCTTGGGAAAAGGGAATCAAAAAATCTGGGGATAACAGCGGTTGGAAGGTTATTCTGTCATCGGAGTGAGAGGTGTAAACTGAACTCAGTTTGTTCAATGGATATCCATTACATCATCAAGATCACAAAGAATACAGCTGCCAGTACAAAGCGGTACACAGCGAAGACAGTCAGGCTCAATCTTTTCAAAATAGACAGGAATGTCTTAATCGCCAGCATGGCAACGATGAACGCAGCGATAAATCCGATCGCAAAGATGAGAAAATCATCGCTGTTCAGATGATCGATGCTCTTGTACATATCATATCCCGTGGCACCAATCATAATTGGAACGGACACAAGGAAGGTGAACTCTGCCGCAGCCACCCGGCTGATTCCGGCAAACAAGCCGCCCGAGATCGTAGAGCCGGAACGGGAGAAGCCTGGCCACAACGCCAAAATCTGAAACATACCCACAGCAAAAGCTTGTTTGTAGGTAATATCGTCAACGTCATGTGTGGTAATCCGTGAGCTCTTATGGCTCCAGCGTTCAGCTACGATCATCAATATACCACCGATAACAAGGCTGTACAGTACGGTTTGCGGACCAAACAAGTGAGCCTTGATCCAGTCCCGGAACACAAGTCCGATGACAACAGCAGGAACCATCGCCAGAATGATATGTCCCAGATTGAGGCGGCGGGAATACGGCCGTTTGCCCCCAGTGAAGCGAAACATATCAATGAATTTGTTCCAGTACAGTACAACAACAGCCAGTACAGCACCAAGCTGGACAACCACCTCAAACGTTTTGACTGACTCGTTGTCCTCTGATAGACCCAGCAGGTGAGCTGTCAGAATCATGTGTCCGGTAGAGGACACGGGCAAAAACTCAGTCAAACCTTCGATGATGCCCATAATAATGGATGATATAAAGTCCAATTCTCTTCCTCCTTGAAATGCAGATGACAGCCATAAGGCTTGTCCTGCTATAACGATGTCTGTCCTTTCGAACAAGACTATTCTCTATTATGCTCAGAATTGCCTCTCACTTCAACTCTATGCTTGTAACCCGTTGTTTAAAACTATATTGACAAAAACCTAGTTATCCCATAGGATATACATTAACTGACTGACTGATCAATCGGGAGGGTAAAAAGCATGGCCAAAGTTAACGGTTTGGGACCCGGAGAAGAACGAAGGGACCAAATTATTCGTATAGCGATGGAACGATTCGCAACTCAAGGGTATCATCAGACGAAAATCTCTGATATTGTTCGCGAAGCTGGAGTCGCTCAAGGCACCTTTTACTGGCACTTCAAGAGCAAGGAAGCCATTGCTTCCGAGATTTTGTTAACGGGCAGAGAACAACTACTTGAAGCAATCGGGCAAGGGTATCGAAAGGATGCCGGTTCGGTTGAAGATATGGTGAAGGCCTCAGAGAAGCTGTTTACAAACTTGTTCACCTTTGCTGCGCAGAATCGATATTTCATGGAGTTGTTGCTTAAGGGGATCGTGACCGAGGAATCCGTCCAGAGGCTAGTTGGAGAGACCCGTAATGCGGTGGAGACAGCGTTCCGCCACAATATGGAGCGAGCTATCGAGCTGGGGATGTTGCCGGCAGACATGAATGTACCCCTGCGTGCGGCACTGCTTGTAAGCATGATCGAGGGCATGATCTCGCGATGGTTGTTTGGCTCAGAGGAGCTGCACAGCCGTTTCGCGGAGATGAGCGCTGCTGCGTTGGCAGCTGAAGCGGCGAGTTTTGAGTTTTACGGACTGCTCGGCACATAATGTAGGCAAGGCCTGGGGCTTTATTTTTCAGGCAAAAGAGACAGGAAGGATTCACAGTTATACACTTCTTCACATGATTAAGCCAGCCACAGGGAATAATGGAATCACCAAGAGAACATAAGATGAATGAGAGGAAGTTAACGTCATGAATAACACATATGGAACTAAAATCCGCAAAGGGTGGTCTATCACCGCGATTCTGCTCATGGTTGTGCTCGTACTGAGTGCGTGCGGCAGCAAACCAGCGGCGGAGAATGGCAACACAAATAATGCAGCACAGTCTGGTGGCAACGAACTGGAACAGATCAAATCAGCAGGTGTCATTAAGGTCGGCATGATGGGTACGTATCGTCCATACAACTTCCTGAACGACAAGAAAGAAATGGACGGATTTGATGCGGATATCGCACGTGAAGTGGCGAAGCGTCTCGGCGTTAAGGTTGAATTTGTATCCCAGGAGTTCTCCGGTCTGACACCAAGTCTGCAAGCGAAAAAGCTGGATGCGATTATCAGCCAAATGACGATTACGGACGATCGTAAAAAAGTGCTGGATTTCAGTGATCCGTACATCACAAACCAAGTCAAAATCATTGTCAAAGAAGACAACAACGATATTACGAAACTGGAAGATTTCAAAGGCAAAACGATCGGTGTAGGTTTGGGCACAAACGATGAAACGTACCTGCGCAACGAAGTGTTGCCCAAAGTCGGAGATTTTACAATCAAAACGTATGATGATGTTATCTCATCTCTGAAAGACCTGAACGCGGGACGGATCGATGCAACGATCAACAACCTGTATGCTTTGAAGCCCATCGTAGATGCGAATGGATTCAAAATTAAAGCTGTTGGCGAAGCAATCAAGAGTGACCAGGCAGGTATCGCGGTGCGTAAGGACAACCCTGAACTTGTAGCGGCACTGAACGATGCACTGAAAGGCATGAAGGATGACGGCACGTACAATACAATCTTCAAAAAATGGTTTGGTGAAGAGCCTGCGCAATAATGAACCGGCAAGGCGAAGGGAAGTTTGATCCATGGAACTGATATTCGAAAATATCCCCTTCTTTCTGAAGGGGGCTTATTATACGCTGTATGTTACGGTGATCTCCATGTTTTTTGCCTTTATCATCGGGGTGCTTGTAGCTATTGCTAGGCTTAAAGGACCGATGTGGCTAAGGCTGATCGCCAGATTTTATGTATCTATCATGCGGGGAACCCCGCTGCTGGTGCAATTATTCGTTATCTATTACGGGCTTGTAGATTATGGCGTAACCCTC
Source organism: Paenibacillus amylolyticus (assembly GCF_003719335.1). GTDB lineage: Bacteria > Bacillota > Bacilli > Paenibacillales > Paenibacillaceae > Paenibacillus > Paenibacillus amylolyticus_D. Next base: position 115,800 of record NZ_RIAS01000012.1, on the reverse strand, counting down.
GGGTCGCTAACGGCCGCTTGTCTTGGTCTCAGTCTGAACGCAGGAGCGTTCCTGTCGGAAACGTTCCGCGGTGCGATTCAAGCTGTACCCAAAGGGCAAACGGAAGCGGCATACGCTACGGGTATGACTCCGGCTCAGGCGATGAGACGGATCATTTTCCCGCAGGCTGTTCGCATTGCCATTCCACCGATGGGGAATACCTTTATTGGCATGCTCAAGGAAACATCGCTAGTTGCTGCTATTGGCGTTACCGAACTGTTGCGTTCTGCACAGCTTTTGGTTTCGCAGTATGCGCTCAATATGCCATTTTATCTGGCAATCGGCGTGATCTACTGGATCATGAGCATCGGCTTCTCGGCCATTCTGGAACAAGTGGAGCGCCGGCTGGCCCGGGCTTACTAAAGGGGGAGAGAACCGGGTGATTACTACAACTGGACTAACCAAACGTTTTCAAAATCATGAAGTGCTCACCAATATCGACATGCATGTGGATGCCAAAGATATAGTTGTCTTGCTGGGTCCCAGTGGCTCAGGCAAAAGTACACTGCTGCGCTGTCTTAATGGACTCGAACAGTTGTCCGGCGGACAGATCGAAGTAAACGGCATTGTGGTAAACAGCGCAGATCCGCTACGCGTTCAGCGTGCCCGGGTGCTGGAGATTCGTCGCCAGACCGGCATGGTATTCCAGCAGTTTAACCTGTATCCGCACAAGACCGTGCTTGGTAATGTCATGGAAGGTCTTGTGACGGTGAAAAAAATAAAACGGGACGAAGCCGCCGAGCGCGGACGGCTTTTGCTGGATAGTGTAGGTCTGTCGGATAAGCAGGATGCGTATCCTTCCCGTTTATCCGGTGGACAACAGCAACGCGTAGCCATTGCACGGGCACTGGCGATGGAACCGGAAGTGATGCTGTTTGACGAGCCGACCTCAGCCCTTGACCCCGAACTGGTTGGAGAGGTGCTGTCGGTGATGAAAGAGCTGGCGCAGGAAGGCATGACGATGCTGGTCGTGACACACGAGCTGAAATTCGCCCGGAACGTGGCGAACAAAATTGTCTTTATGGCGGACGGTTCTATTGTAGAGACGGCAAGCCCGGAGGCCTTTTTCGAACATCCGGCGCAAGAGCGTACACGCCAGTTCCTGCGGCAGATTACCGAGTTTTAAATTGCCCGGTGATGGGAAGGTTATTCTGTCATCGGAGCGTGTGTGTAAAACTATATAGAAAGAAGGAAAACATCATGAATGTAACAACAGTATGGAAGGGAAAACGCGCGTTTACCTCCGAAGGACCCTCAGGGTATGCTGTAGGCATGGATGCCACAGCGGCATATGGCGGTGACAGCCAAGGCGCTACGCCGATGGAATTGTTGCTCGCTGGCCTTGGCGGTTGCATGGGAATCGATATTACGATGATTCTGGATGCTTTTCTGGACAAGATCGATTCGATTGAGATTGAAGCACAAGGCACACGGAGCGAGGATATGCCCAAAGGTTTTACGTCCATTGACTTGATCTTCAAAGTGGACGGGGACATCCCGGATTACCGGATCTGGAAAGCCATCCAAATGGCTGAAGAGAAATACTGCGCCGTTTCCGCATCACTGAGCGCAGATATTCATCCGAAGTTGATTCTCAACGGCGTAAGCACACCACGTCCATAAAAAGCTTTAATATAACTTAAAGTTTAAGAACAATATCAGATAAAAATGTTAAATCTAACGTTAGATTTAATGAAGAGACACTTCCAATCATGGAAGTGTCTTTTTAGCGTAGACCATGTTTTATTAAATCCCATCCATGGTTCTAATCAATAGGAACTCAATCCATATCTCCACTTTAATGTCAAATCGAACGCTGCATTTATGTGGTATGATGGATGCGCAGGTGAGAATGATCTGCATCGGATGATCGCAAGTTGTAAGCGCTTATACAAGATGACGGAAGGTGCGGATATGTTAAAACGGCTGATTCGTATTACAAATGATCTCAAATTAAAGCATAAATTGCTCATTTCCTACGTGCTTGTTGTCATGGTTCCCGTCCTGATTATCGGTCTCGCAGTGACCGGTTATTTTCGTCAGCAAGCGCTGGATAATGCCATTGGGCAAACGATCATCAATGTGGATAAAATTAAAAGCCAGACGGCAACGATGCTTCGCGTGCCTACAGACATATCCAACTTGCTCATGTTTAACACCGATCTCAAGGAGATCGTGAATCGACAGTACAAGAGTGTGGTGGAACTGACCTCGGCTTACCTCGCGTATAAAGATTTTCAGGAATATCGAAGGCTTTATCGGGAAATTGCAGGGATACGTTTTTACTCGACGAACCCGACATTGATCAACAATCTTGAATTTATTCCGGTCAATGAACGAACCAAGCAGAGTTACTGGTATAAAGAAGCGCTGAAAACAACGAGCATTGGCTGGTTTTATATCCCTGGCAACGAAGACAATCCGGTTCACCGGCTCAGTCTGGTGCGTAAAGTTCCTTTTGCCGAATATAAGACCGAAGGTGTGCTCATGATCGTAATCAATCAGGAAGAACTTAACGGTTTGCTGCGTCAGGAACAGTTCGAGACACTGATTACGGATGAGCAGGGTTACGTTGTTGCAGCCAAAAATACCGACCTGGTCGGGAAAACGCTGGATGAGCTTGATTTTGGTGTAGACCTCCAGAGTCAACCTAAGGGCACCATTGAAGCTGATTTTCAGGGGGAACCCTCGAATATTGTCATTGATGAACTGGGGCCGGGATCAAGCTTTAACAAGCTAAAGGTTATCTCGGTGTTTGCGACCAAAAATATCGTGAAAGATGCCAACCAGATTAGCCAGATCGGCATGATTTTTATTACTATGGTGCTGGTGATTGCGCTGCTGCTGGTGTACATTATTTCGTTTCTCACCTCGAACCGGCTACTGCGCCTCAGTAAACATCTGAACAAGCTGGCTCTTGGAGATTTGAACGTCACTTCGCGCATTGACGGGAACGATGAGATTGGACAATTATCACGTCAGTTCAACTACATGGTGAAAAGCATCAACGAACTGATGACCCAGGTGGTCGAGACAACGGAGCAGAACAACCAATTGGAAATCGCCCAAAAAGAGATTAAACTGAAAATGATGGCCAGCCAGATTAATCCTCATTTTTTGTTTAACGCGCTTGAATCCATTCGCATGAAGGCTCATATCAAGGGAGAAGCGGAGATTGCGAATATTGTCAGGTTGCTTGGCAAGCTGATGCGGAAAAGCCTGGAGATTGGCAGCGGCAAAACAACGTTTCGGGCAGAACTGGAAATGGTGCGTTCCTATCTGGAGATTCAGAAGTTTCGGTACGGGGATAGATTAGCCTTTGAGATTCATCTGGACCCTGAGGTGGAGAGGATGTATATCCCGCCTTTGATTATTCAGCCGATTGTGGAAAACGCCATTGTGCATGGACTGGAAAACAAAGAAGGAACCGTGCGGGTGCATATTCTGATTTGTATGGTAGAACGCATGGTCAGGGTACAAGTGAAAGATGATGGAGCGGGCATCACGCCGGAACGACTTGCAGAAGTGATGCAGTTTGTCAGCGGTCCTGAAGAAGAGGAGAAGAGCCGGATTGGCATGCGCAATGTGCATCAGCGTTTGACGTTGACGTACGGGGAAAATGCCGGATTACAGATTAACAGTGTGTACGGGGAAGGAACAGAGGTTTCTTTCACCTTGCCAGCAGGAGGGAACCAGCATGTATAAAGTATTGTTGGTAGACGATGAACCAAGCATTCGCGAGGGATTGACCACGATTATCGATTGGGAAAAATACAGCTTCCAGGTCATGGCTACAGCCGGAAGCGGGCGCGAGGCCATCGCCTGTTTCAACGAAATCAAGCCGGACCTGACCATTATTGATATACGGATGCCAGGCATGACTGGCCTGGAAGTCATCGAAGAGATCCGCCAGCATGAACCTGACGCACATTTTCTGATTTTGAGCGGTTATGCTGACTTTGATTATGCCAAGAAAGCAATTAGTTTCGGCGTGGATGGTTATCTGCTGAAGCCGGTTGACGAAGAAGAGATCATCGCTGAACTAGAGCGAATTGCGGGACAGCTTCATCAGGAACAGGAAACGCAGGCTCGCTACGCCGGAGAAGATACGGCATACAGAGAACATCAGATCGAGGCACTGTTATATGACTCTTTACAAGGTAAGGGGAGCAAGGAAGAGGACGGCCTTGGACTTCATTGGCCACAGTATCAAGTGATTTTGCTGGAAATTCATGCAACGCTGGATCTGCAGCGGGGGAATGAAATGAAACGCAAACTGATTGAAGCATTCGATCAGAAGAATAGAGGTATCGTATTTTCATATCATTCCGGCTTGGGGTTACTGATCAAAGAAGCGGTTACACAGAATACCTCTTCACAGAATCTCTATGATGAACTGCAAACATTACTCGAAGAATGGAATGTTCACATGTACGCTTCCGCTGGAGAACCGGTACAGTCTACTGCGGAGATTGCCAGATCATACACACAGGCAAGCAGCCTTATGGCAGAACGGTTCCTGTTCACAGAGCAACGGATCAAACGCTGGGATGAAGGGAGGCTTTCTCCTTCAAGTGCGGAGAGTAACGGTATGGGAGTCGAAGCAGACGGCGTTCAAGAGCCTGATGAAGTTGAACTGGCGGACAAGCTGTATTATGCCTTGGATATTCGCAGCAGTGAATCTGTTATGCGTGTGCTTGGAGAGATGGAGGAGCGCCTGATTCCCTATCATTGGACGGAGCAGGCAATCAAAACGGCATTCTCTCAAGTGTTCTCGCTCGCTTTCAACAAACTTGCTGCAGCGAATCAGCACATGCAATCCATTATGCAGGATCATTCCGTGCTGATTAATGAAGTCTATCATCAGTTCACGATGGCTGATCTGAAAGCGATGGCGGCGGAGCATTTGAATCGTCTGATTCATCGCATGGGTGGTGGCAGTACGGATACGGTGATGAAACAGATGATTGATTTTATTCAGCGTAATCCGGGGGAGAATCTGAAGCTGGAGGTTCTGGCCGAAGTGTTTAATTATAACAGCAGTTATTTGGGGAAATTGTTCAAGAATCACACGGGCGAATCTTTTAACGCCTTTCTGGATAAAGTTCGGATTGAGAAAGCAAAAGTATTGCTTGATGAAGGGTTAAAGGTTCATCAGGTGGCTTCAAGAGTGGGATATGCCAATGTGGACTATTTTCACGGTAAATTCAAGAAATACGTCGGCGAATCCCCTTCGGCATATAAACAATCCAGATCGCAATCTCACACGAGAGTAACGAATCACCATGACAATGAAGATGAATAACCCGCGATGGTACGGGAGCAAATTATAGATAGTCCATGTAATTCCCCGTATAAGCAAAGGTTTGTCCATGCTGTACACTGTAGACTGCACGAATCAAGACACTCAAGAGACCTATCCAGGTCTCTTTTTTTGATGTGTAACATGCGAAGTAAACGATTTCTAAAAAACGTTTTCGGATTTTAGTTAAAAAAGTTATTTTTTACTTCATATAGATTTTGTAACACTAATAAGTATTTAATATCTCTAATTTTAACGGATAAATGTCTTATTTTAGAGGGGGATATCTAATTTTTATATGATTTTCTCTAAAATCCAGATGGTATTTTGAAAACGCTCTATCGATTATGATTATTTTATAAAAACAGAGGAGGGGGAACGGAGATGGAAACGCTAACAAAAAAATCCGCTTCCGCGAAAAGAAACAGTGACCCCAAACCGCCATTGAAGCCAAGGCGGAACGGAGTTTGGGACAGAATGAAACAACAGAAATATCTTTATCTCATGTCATTGCCATTCGTTGCCTGGGTTTTTGTATTCAACTATCTTCCGCTGTGGGGATGGACGATGGCTTTTCAAAACTATAAACCGGCCAGGTCGTTCGGTGAACAGGACTGGGTTGGTTTTAAACACTTTGTAGAATTGTTCAGTGATGACAGGTTCTATCTGGTGCTTCGAAATACACTCGCGATGAGCTTGATGGGACTGGTTGTCGGTTTTATCGTGCCGATTTTCTTCGCGATCCTCCTGAATGAGATGAAAGGTATGTTTTTCAAGCGGGCTGTGCAGACCGTATCGTACCTGCCTCACTTTGTATCCTGGGTTGTTGTCGCGGGGATTATTACCAAGATGCTGTCCACGGATGGTGGCATTATTAATGACCTGCTCATCGGTCTCAATATTATTGATCAGCCTATTCAGTTTATGGCCAAAGGGAATCTGTTCTGGTACATTGTAACCGCTTCAGATATGTGGAAGGAAACGGGCTGGAATGCGATTATCTATCTGGCGGCCATTACAGGTATCGACCAAGAATTGTATGAAGCATCCCGTGTAGACGGTGCAAACCGTTTTAGACAGATGTGGCATATTACACTGCCAGGTATCCGGACGACGATCTCCGTATTGTTCATCATGTCGATCGGACATCTGATCAGTATCGGGTTTGAGAAACAATTTTTGCTACAGAACAGTCTGGTGTTGGATTACTCGGAAGTCCTCGACCTCTACGCACTCAATTACGGTTTGAATATGGGTCGATTCTCGTACGGTACAGCGATAGGTATCTTCAACTCTGTTGTCAGTATCATCCTTCTGTTTACGGCTAACGGGTTGTTCAAAAAATTCACCAAAGAAAGCATCATGTAGGGAGGGGGAGACATTATGGCGAACAAAACATTCAATGCCACACGGGGCGATAAAGTGTTCGATATATTCAATATCCTCGCGATGACCATGGTGCTGATTGTAACACTCTATCCATTCCTTAACGTACTGGCGATCTCACTGAACAACTCAGCAGATACGGTACGCGGCGGAATTTACTTATGGCCTCGTGAATTTACATTACAGAACTATCAGACGATCTTCCAGTATGAAGGTTTGCTCCAAGGCTTGAAAATCTCCATTATGCGTACGCTCGTAGGTACACTGCTCGGTCTGATCAGTTCTTCCATGATTGCCTTTACGCTCAGTAGACCTGACTTCGGTCTTCGGAAATTTGTATCCACAACACTGGCGCTTACGATGTATTTCTCGGGTGGTTTGATTCCGGTATACATCCTGATGCGTGACCTGAACCTGATCGGTACATTCTGGGTATACGTATTGCCTGGTATGATCAGTGCCTGGAACGTATTTATCATCCGTTCATTCATTGACGGTCTGCCCTATGCTTTGCAGGAATCAGCGAAGCTGGACGGTGCGAATGATTTCAAAATCTATTACCGGATCATTCTGCCGCTGTGTAAGCCGGTACTCGCAACGATTGCTTTGTTCCTGGCAGTAGGTCAGTGGAATGCTTGGTTCGATACGTATCTGTATAACGGCTCGAAAGCACATCTGACGACGTTGCAATATGAGTTGATGAAAGTATTGCAAAGTACACAACAAGGTTCGGGAGCCGGACGGAATGCGAATGATATGGCACAGCAAATGACGCAAATCTCTCCAGAGTCGATCAAAATGGCGATTACGATCGTCGTTACCGTTCCAATTCTGATTGTGTATCCATTCCTGCAAAAGTATTTTGTTGGCGGGATGACGCTTGGTGCAGTAAAAGCATAGACCGTGGTACAGATGTAAAGACTGGCCTAATAATGGATTGTAAACCTATAATAGAGTACTTATATAGAGAAGCTCAGGGTATCCCGACTGCTGCCATACGCTATAATTTTTAAGTTGTTGCGGCAGCGCAGGGATATTCATGAAGCTAAGAGAGGAACAGAACAGTTCCGTATAAGACAGACGTATGAAATAGGGAGGAATACCATTATGTCCAGTTTCAAAATGAAGGTCGCACTGGCGCCTGTTCTGGCTTTACTTTTGCTTACAGCCTGTGATGGAGGCGTTGACGGTAAAACGTCACTTACGAATACAAGCGGAGCGCCATCTCCACTTACGTTCGATTTTTTCAGTGTTGATCCGAGTCCGAACTGGAATGGCATGAAGGATGAAGTGGGCAAGGTCATTACAGCCAAAACAGGCATCACCCTGAACGGTGAATTTGCCGTTAGCGGGGGACAAGACAGAATATCCCTGATGGCAGCAAGTCGAGACTATCCAGATATCGTTTCTCCCAAAGGAGAACTCAGCAAGCTGGTTGATGCTGGAGCGATGCTCGACCTGACAGACCTGATTGAACAACACGCTCCCAACCTAAAGAAGCTATATGGTAATTCCATGAATCGGTTGAAATACAGCAACGAGGATCAGTCTATTTATGTATTGCCAACGTATTATGCGGTGGACCAGAAGTATTTTGATGCCGGCGGGGGATTCGGTATTCAGCATCGTGTGCTCAAAGAGCTGGGATACCCCAAGGTTCGTACACTTCAGGATTATGAAAATATATTGCGAGCTTACAGCGAGAAACACCCCATGACGGATGGTCAGCCGACCATTCCGTTAACGCTGGATGCTGACAACTGGAGAATCATGATCACCGTTACGAATCCTGCGTTTCTGGCAACAGGCGCGCCGGATGACGGCGAATACTACATTGACCCGGTCACCTATGAAGCGAAGCTGCATTATAAACGCCCAGAGGAAAAGGAGTACTTCCGCTGGTTGAACCATATGTACAACGAAGGTTTGCTCGATCAGGAAAGCTTTGTACAAAAATCAGATCAGTATAAATCCAAGATAGCGAGTGGACGCGTACTGGGTCTCATTGATCAGGATTGGGGATATGCCGACGCTGAGGACGCATTAAAATCAGCGGGTAAAGCGGAAGCAACCTATTCTCATTTTCCGGTGACGTTGTCCGAAGACATGAAAGATCATTCTTTTCAGGATACAGGATTTGTATCGGGCTGGGGGATAGGCATAACGACTTCAAACCCTGATCCGGTGCGTACCATCCAGTTTTTTGATTATTTGGCTTCCGAAGAAGGCCAGATCTTGATGAACTGGGGCATCCAAGGCCAGCATTACGAGATCAAGGATGGCACACGTGTAATTCCTGCAGCAGTTCAGGAGCAAAAAACAAACCATGCTTCTGCCTTCCAGAGAGAGTCTGGCATTGGACTTTATAAAAATATGTCTGGACGATACGGGGATGGTGTAAAAGACTCGACGAATAATTACTATACGACGAATTTCCCTGAACAGATTCAGGCTTCATATACCCAAGCGGAGAAAGAAACCCTACAGGCATATGGGGCATCCACTTGGAAGGACCTGTTTCCAAATGAAGAGGAATTCGCGGTGAAACCTTGGGGAGCAGCTTATAACATGCCTACACCCGGGGACTCGGATTATAATGTCATTTTCCAGAAAACACAGGATATTATTCGCAAACGGATTCCCGAAGCTGTCCTAAGTTCGCCAGATCAATTTGATGCCATTTATGATGGCTTGATCGCTGAGCTGAACCAGGCGGGAGCAGAAAAAATGGAAAAACAATATACCGTTTTAATTCAAAATCGCGTTCGTTTGTGGAACGCTGATTAGTGTTGAAGTAGTACAGACTTGTCCACTTCAAAAATGAAATCAAACCTGAACTATCGGGTTTGTTTTATACAGAAAACGTTTTAGCGAAACCGTTTTATATTTTTATAATTAGCTATTGACAAGGTATTTTTTAGATATTATGATTCAACTGTGAAAGCACTTACAAAAACTTGTACGCTGCTTGATAGACTTAAACGTTAGTACCAAATTGAGTAAACATGTGAGTCATCAAAGCTTGGTTAGGTCAGTTCTATATCCCTTATTGACTGGAAAATAAGTAAGCGCTTTTAATGTCACTGAATCTGAGAAAGTACACTGGATTCACCCGGATATGGTATGAGCAGGCGTGCCCTGTTATACAAATACACAGCTTCATTTTATCCAAAGGGGGATTATACATGAAGGGCAGAACACCAAAAACATTTGCAATGCTTTTGTTAGCGAGCGCTCTTGCGATCACAGCAGGATGCGGAACTAGCGGAGGGAAATCAGCTGAAGAAAAACCGGTGGACACGGGGGATACAACCACGCCAATCACCTTTACATTCTTCGGAGCCGATGCAAGTCCGAACTGGAATAACATGAAGGATGCTGTTGGGCAAGAGATCACGAAGGCAACCGGTGTTACGCTTGAAGCAGAGTTTGACGTGAATAATGGCGGAGACCAGAAAATTCCGCTGATGGCTGCTAGTGGTGATTACCCTGATATTATCTATCCCAAAGGAAATCTGTCGAAGCTGGTGGATGCAGGTGCAATGCTTGATCTAACCGACCTGATTGAGGAACATGCGCCTAACCTGAAGAAAATCTATGGTGATCAGATGAACCGTCTGAAGTATAGCACGGAAGATCAGGCCATCTATACGATTCCAACCAATATGGGTGTAGGTAACGTCGCATTCGATGCGACCGGCGGATTTGAGATTCAACAGAAAGTGTTGAAAGAGCTGGGTTATCCCGAAGTGAAAACCCTTGAAGACTATGAAAATGTGCTTCGCACTTATTATGAGAAACATCCAACCATTGATGGGCAGCCTACCATTCCGCTGACGCTGAATGCCGATGACTGGAAGATTATGATTACGGTTACAAACCCGGCCTTCCAAGCCACAGGAGCACCAGACGATGGTGAGTATTATATTGATCCGGAGACGTATGAAGCAAAGCTGCACTACAAACGCCCAGAGGAGAAAGAATATTTCCGCTGGCTGAACAAAATGTACAACGAAGGGCTCTTGGATAAAGATACGTTTGTTCAAAAGGATGATCAGTATAAGTCCAAAATCGCCAGTGGCCGCGTTCTGGGTCTGATCGACCAGGAGTGGAACTATGGCGAAGCTGAGAATGCGTTGAAATCCAAAAACAACGGCGAGAGCACATATGCTCACTTCTCCGTTTCCCTGAACAAAGACATCGTAGATCATACGTTCCAGCCAACCGGTTTTGACGGTTACGGTATTGGTATTACAACGTCTGCGAAAGATCCGGTTCGTATCATCAAGTTTATGGATTGGCTTGCTTCTGACGAAGGCCAGGTACTCCGGTACTGGGGTGTTGAGAACCAGCACTACAAAGTAGAGAATGGAAAACGCATCGTTCCGGAAGATGTCCAAGATCGCAAAATCAACGATAACTCGGCCTTCACGAAAGAGTCAGGAGTTGGAATGTATAACATCTTTAGTGCCAGATATGGTGATGGTATGAAAGATTCCACAGATAACTACTACACAACGAACTTCCCTGAACAGATTCAGGCTGGATATACAGCGGCGGAGAAAGAAACGTTGAAAGCGTATGGCATCACGACATGGAAAGACTTCTTCCCATCTGAGGATAAGTTGAAACTGAAGGATTGGGGTGCAGCATATAACATGCCGGTGCCTTCCGATACCGAATACAACGTGACCTTCCAAAAAACACAGGATATCATCCGCAAACGCATTCCAGAAGCGATCTTGGCAAAGCCGGATCAATTTGACACTCTCTATGACGGACTGCTCGCTGAACTGGATAAAGCAGGCGCAGTAGAGATGGAAAAACAGTACACCGTATGGATCAAGGATCGCGTATCCCTCTGGACAGGTAAAGATGTGAAATAAGCAAGATAAATGATTAAAGGAAAATTGTGATTATATTTTTCTGGAATAAGCTTGGCTCAAATATGATGTGGTATTCACAGGCACCAAGCCTGTTATACAGATAAAACCTTCATAAATAGGGGAGATAGACAAATGAGAGGCAAAATGAAAGGCAGAATGACAGGTAAAACACCCAAGACGTTTGCAATGTTAATGTTGGCTAGTGCAATGTTGGTTACGGCTGGATGCGGTAACTCCGGCACCAAGGAGACTACCGAATCCAGCGGTACCGACCCGATTACAATCTCGTTCTTTGGCGCGGACCCAAGTCCAACCTGGAACAACATGCAGGATGCCGTTGGTAAAGAAATCACAAAGCAAACCGGCGTTACGATTGAGGCCGAGTATGATGTTAACAATGGCGGTGACCAGAAGGTTGCGCTGATGGCGGCCAGCGGTGACTATCCAGACATGATTTTCCCAAAAGGAAACTTGTCAAAATTGGTGGATGCAGGTGCAATGATTGACCTCACCGATTTGATTGAAGAGCACGCTCCCAATCTGAAAAAAATCTATGGTGATCAGATGAACCGTCTGAAATACAGCACCGAAGATCAAGCAATCTATACCATCCCGACCAATATGGGGGTAGATAACGTTGTCTTTGACGCTACAGGCGGATTCGAAATTCAGCAAAAGGTATTGAAAGAACTAGGTTACCCTGAAGTAAAAACACTGGAAGATTACGAAAATGTACTTCGAGCATATTATGAAAAACATCCTACGATCGATGGTCAGCCAACGATTCCACTGACGCTGAATGCCGATGACTGGAAAATCATGATCACCGTTACGAATCCGGCTTTCCAGGCTACAGGAGCACCGGACGATGGTGAATACTACATTAACCCTGAAACGTATGAAGCGATGCTCCACTACAAACGTCCAGAGGAGAAAGAATACTTCCGCTGGTTGAATAAAATGTACAACGAAGGTCTCTTGGACAAAGATACATTTGTGCAGAAAGATGACCAATACAAGTCCAAAATTGCCAGCGGCCGTGTTCTAGGTCTGATTGATCAGGAGTGGAACTATGGTGAAGCCGAAAATGCTCTCAAGTCCGCAGGTAAGGATGACAGCACGTATGCTCACTTCTCCGTCTCACTGAACAAGGACATCGTAGACCACACGTTCCAGCCAACCGGCTTTGACGGTTACGGCATCGGAATCACGACGTCTGCGAAAGACCCGGTTCGCATTATCAAGTTCATGGATTGGCTCGCATCCGATGAAGGTCAAGTCCTGAGAAACTGGGGCATTGAAAATGAGCATTACAAAGTAGAGGATGGCAAACGTGTCGTTCCGCAGGATATTCAGGATCGTAAAGTAAACGATAACGCCGCATTCACCAAAGAAACGGGTATTGGCATGTACAACATTTTCAGTGCCAGATACGGTGATGGCGTGAAGGATGCAACCGACAATTACTACACGACCAACTTCCCTGAGCAGATTCAGGCCGGATACACGGCGGCTGAGAAGGAAACGTTGAAAGCTTACGGCATTAACACGTGGAAGGATTTCTATCCTGCTGAAGATGATCTGAAGCTGAAAGAGTGGGGGGCAGCTTATAATATGCCCGTGCCTTCCGGTACAGATTACAGTGTGAAATTCCAGAAAACACAGGATATCGTGCGCAAACGTATTCCGGAAGCTGTTCTGACTTCACCAGCGAACTTCGATGCAACCTATGATTCATTCCTGGCTGAATTGGACAAAGCCGGCGCAGTGGAGATGGAGAAACAATACACGGAATGGATCAAAGATCGTGTATCCCTGTGGACAGGTAAAGATGTGAAATAAGTTGAGTTCATCAATATTCCAGTTTCAAATCGGAGTAGTTGGAAAAGGGCCTTCATTTATGAGGGCCTTTTATTATATTAGTAGCTTTTCAGAATTCTGTAACGAGAAGCATTGACGACATTTTTGATATCGCATATAATCCTCTTATTGTAAGCACTTCCAGTCAAGCAATTGGATGGATTTTAAGTTATGCATGTTTACATGTCTGGATCTTTTTTATTTACGCTTTTTCGAAAACGTTTTAGGAAACTGGTTTCGCTAATTGCAATTGAAGTATTTCAGCAATGAAAAAATGAAGCGATAAGCGAGATGGAATGATGCCTCACATGCACTACCCTATTACTATTGAATGCCGTGGGATATACGATCCGTACGTCATCTGAAATGGAGGATTTAGCAATGACCATTTTTCAATTTCCGCAAGATTTCCGCTGGGGAACCGCAACGGCTTCCTATCAGATTGAAGGGGCTGCGCAAGAAGGAGGACGTGGAGTATCCATCTGGGATACATTTGCACGTACTCCTGGTAAAGTGTTTAACGGTGACAATGGCGATGTTGCGTGTGACAGCTACCACCGCTATGAAGAAGATATTGCACTCATGAAAAAGCTCGGGATTAACACGTATCGTTTCTCTATTGCGTGGCCGCGCATTATTCCAGATGGGGATGGGGAGATCAACCGTGAAGGTCTGGATTTCTACCATCGTTTTGTAGATGCTCTGCTAGATGCTGGTATTGAACCGTTCCTCACACTGTACCACTGGGATTTGCCGCAGACGCTGGAGGATGACGGGGGCTGGGGTAACCGCAGAACGGTGGATGCTTTTGTCAAATATGCTGAAGTGATCTTCAAAGAATTTTCAGGCAAAATCAACTTCTGGCTGACCTTTAATGAACCATGGTGTATTGCATTCCTGTCCAACATGCTTGGCATTCATGCGCCAGGTAATAAAGATGTACAAACGGCTATTAATGTGGCTCACGGTCTGCTCGTGGCACATGGCAAAGCTGTACAGTCTTTCCGCCGTATGGGCATTACGGGGCAGATCGGTATCGCTCCGAATGTATGCTGGGCTGAGCCGTATAGCAAATCTGCTGAGGATCAGGCAGCATGTGACCGCTCTATCGCACTGAACACAGACTGGTTCCTTGATCCAATCTATAAAGGCTCCTATCCTCAGTTTCTGGTGGACTGGTTTGCAGAAGCAGGAGCAACTGTACCGATTCAAGATGGGGATATGGAAATTATCTCAGAGCCGATTGACTTGCTTGGCATTAACTACTATACGATGGGCATTAACCGTCATAATCCGGATGCGGGTGTGCTTCAGTCGGAAGAAATGAACATGGGATTAATTAAAACAGACATCGGCTGGCCTGTGGAATCACGCGGCTTGTATGAGTTTATGCATTATTTGCAAAAGTACGGTAACGTGGATGTGTATATTACAGAGAATGGTGCATGCATTAACGACGATCTGGAGAACGGCAAAATTAACGACGATCGCCGCATCTCGTATTATGAGCAGCATTTGGCGCAGATCCACCGCATTATCAATGACGGCATCAACCTGAAAGGATATATGGCTTGGTCGCTGATGGATAACTATGAATGGGCTGAAGGCTACCGGATGCGCTTTGGTTTGGTACACGTTGATTTTCGTTCGCTTGTAAGAACACCTAAGGAAAGCTTTTACTGGTATCAGAGCGTGATTAAAAATAATTGGCTTGAGATCCGAAACTAAGCTTGAGCGAATGTCCTCATTAACAGAAATTATTTTTTTCTACTATATATAGGCGGTTCTGTCGGAGTTCTCCGATAGACCGTCTTTTTCTATTTGTCACAAGTAAAATTAGAATTTCTAAACTGTTCATAAGCTTTAACTTAATTTCTGTTATAAAATGATCGTTTTTGGGTTATAAGAAGTATGGTGATGGTGAAGATGTATTTGTCAATATGTTTTTGAGAAATAAAGTGTCAAAAATGAGAAATAAATTTGAACATTTATTGACTAAAATTCATACTGATGTGGTATATTGGTATTAGGAAAGCACTTACAAAAAGGGAAAAGGAAGTGTTTACTATGGCATCTAAAACAGCAATGGTCAGCCAATTAGAGCGTAAAGATAAAAATATGCGTCGCGCAGTTTTGACGATGACAGTTCTGGCATGGGTTGCGCTCATCACCGGAGTAGTACTGTGCCTGATTAATTTGAATGAATTTAATGATCGCAATTTAGGATTAATGGTCGGCATTGGCTTTCTTGTAGGCAGCGTATTTATCTACGTTATTGCTAAATCGATTGGTTTGGTTCATACACGGCATGAAGATGAAGGTGCAGATTAATTATAATCTTGCGTAATATCGTCCATAATAAGACTGGAGAATTCCCCGGAAATCCAGTCAATAAAGCCCTTTGCGGATTCGTTGACAATCGTTCAACGGGACTGCAAAGGGTTTTGTTTTGCGAGCTGAAGTGTAAAGATTACAATGTACAAATATCAACCGATCAAGCGATTTGTGAGAAAAAATTCACACATTTAGGGTGTAAAATCGACAAATTTGTTAACATGAACAAAAAAGTCACTCGTTTCTGATATCTTTAGTAGGAAGAGAGTAGTATACTGATTTTTTAGTATTAGCGAATATTTAAGGAGAGGGGATCAAAATGAACAAGAAACCTAGGTCGCTTATCCGGATTATCCTTCCGGTTGTCCTGACGTTGGTTACAATTGCATTGATTGTCTGGCCAATGCTGGCAGGCGGGCAGTATGTTGTTCTGGATCCGAAGGGGCCTATCGGCGCCGCACAGAAAGATTTGATACTTATTTCAACTCTTCTGTGTGCTGTTGTCATCGTCCCTGTGTTGATTATGTCCGCTGTAATCGTTTGGCGTTACCGCGACAAGCCAGAAAACAAAAATGAGTATAAGCCAAACTGGTCTCATAGTACAAAGGCGGAAGTCATCTGGTGGACAATTCCGATTGTCATCATCGGACTTTTGGCCATCGTTACTGTGCGCTACACCTATGATTTGGAGCCTTCCAAACCATTGGCACATGAGAAAGAACCAATTACGATTCAGGTATCTTCACTGGATTGGAAATGGTTGTTCCTTTATCCTGAGCAGGGCATTGCAACAGTTAACACACTGAATATTCCTGCAGACCGGCCTGTGAAATTTGAACTTACTGCGGATTCACCAATGAACTCGTTCTGGATTCCGCAATTGGGTGGACAAATTTACACGATGTCAGGAATGGCAATGACCTTGTATTTGCAAGCTGACCATGAGGGTAAATACTGGGGTTCAGGCGCGAACTTCACTGGTGAACACTTTGGGGAGATGCGTTTTGATGTTAATGCAACTTCGGACGAAGAGTTTGATAAATGGGTGAATGAAGTGAAGCAACAATCCCAGCCAATGACACAAGATACGTATGATGCACTGGCTAAGCCAGGAACAAGTAACGTTGCTTACTACTCTGCGTTTCCTGAAGGTCTGTTCCAGAAAATCGTAACCAAATACGTTGTTGACGGTAAAAGTGCTCACAGCAAGCATGAAGGCTCAAGCTCGAACGAGTCTGCTGCTGGAGACAAATCCTTATCTGTACCGAAATTAAATACAAGTACGAATTAAAGATTCGAAAGGAGGCCCCCAATGTTAGAGAGACTAAAAGAGTTTGCATCGGAGTTTTTCGTTACCGGCGATCCGTTGATCTATGGAGCAGACGTGGCGATCGGAATTACGATGATTACCATCGTAACGGTGCTGACTTATTTCAAAAAATGGGGCTGGCTCTGGCGTAACTGGTTAACTACTGTCGATCACAAAAAGATCGGTATTATGTATATCATTGCTTCCATTATCATGTTGTTCCGTGGTGGTGTGGATGCATTGATGATGCGTCTGCAGCTGGCTATGCCTAATATGGATTTCTTACATCCAGAACACTATAATCAGGTCTTCACAACACATGGTACGATCATGATCCTGTTCATGGCGATGCCATTTATGTTCGGTTTGTTTAACGTCATTGTGCCGTTACAGATCGGAGCGAGGGACGTTGCATTCCCGTTCCTGAACGCACTGAGCTTCTGGTTATTTTTCCTGGGCGCAATGCTGTTCAACCTGTCCTTCGTTATCGGTGGTTCACCGGATGCAGGATGGCTGAGTTACCCGCCTCTATCGGAGCTGTCGCACAGTCCGGGGGTAGGACAAAACTTCTATATATGGGGTATCCAGATATCGGGTATCGGTTCCCTGGCAACCGGTATCAACTTTATGGTTACCATCATTAAAATGCGTGCGCCAGGCATGAAATGGATGAAACTGCCGATGTTTACATGGTCAGTATTCTCCACTTGTATCATTATCTTGTTTGCATTCCCGATCTTGACGGTGACACTTGCACTGCTCTTCCTCGACAGGTTTGCCGGGGCGCATTTCTTCACACTTGATCTGGGCGGCAACCCAATGATGTATATCAACTTGATCTGGATGTGGGGTCACCCTGAGGTATACATTGTCGTCTTGCCGGCATTTGGTGTGTTCTCCGAGATTGTAAGTACATTCTCGAAGAAAAAACTGTTTGGTTACAAATCGATGGTATTCGCGATGCTGATCATCAGCTTCCTGTCCTTCTTCACGTGGGCGCATCACTTCTTCACGATGGGTTCCGGAGCGGACGTTAATGCATTCTTCGCGGTTACGACGATGTTGATTGCCATTCCAACAGGGGTTAAGATATTTAACTGGCTGTTTACGATGTATAAAGGAAGGATACGCATGGCCACTCCGATGATGTGGACACTTGCCTTTATCCCGTGTTTTATCGTCGGGGGTATGACGGGCGTTCTGTTATCTGTTGCTCCTGCTGACTTCCAGTTCCACAACAGTTACTTCCTGATTGCCCACTTCCACCAAGTATTGATCGGTGGCGTTGTCTTCGGATACTTCGCAGGTCTGTACTACTGGTGGCCAAAAATGTTCGGTTTCCAATTGGAAGAAAAACTGGGCAAATGGGCATTCTGGACTTGGAATATTGGTTTCTACGTGTGCTTCATGCCGCAGTATGCTGTCGGTCTGATGGGTATGACTCGTCGTCTGAGCACTTACGGCTGGGATACCGGCTGGTGGGAACTGAACTTCGTATCCACAATCGGGGCTTTCCTGATGGGCGTTGGATTCTTGTTCCAAGTTGCACAAATTGCAGACGGTATTCGCAAATATAAAACACTCAAAGCTTCTGGCGATCCATGGGATGGTCGTACGCTCGAGTGGTCGATTCCTTCACCAGCTCCAGAATACAACTTCGCTGTTACACCTCGCGGAGATGATGTGGATGAGTGGTGGGAAGAGAAAGAACGTCGTGCGAAAGGCATCTATCCGCCTGAGCCTGTATATGAGCCAATTCATATGCCGAAAAATTCCTCGATTCCGTTCATTATGTCTGTCTTCTGGTTCGTAGCTGGTTTCGGCTTCGTCTTTGGATGGCTGTGGATGGCAATCCTTGGACTCGCTGGCGTGGGTATCTGCATGATTGCTCGTTCCTTCTCTTACGATACGGACTATTACATTCCGGTCGATGAAATCAAGCGTACCGAAGCGTCGTTAAGGGGGTCGGTATAGATGGCTCAAGCAGCCGCTAAGCACGGTGAGAATCATGCACACGGCCATGACCATGGCCACCATGATCCACAGGAAATGAAAATTCTCGGATTCTGGTTCTTCCTGATTTCCGACGTTATCCTGTTCTCCGTATTGTTCGCAACCTTCATTGTGTTGCGTGACAATACGGCGGGCGGACCGATTTTGTCTGAATTGATCAAAATGCCTGGTGTCATTGCTGAAACGTTCTTGTTGCTCACAAGTTCATTTACGAGCGGACTTGCAGTTCTGGCAATGAACCAAGGCAAAGTAAAACAATTGATTAACTGGTTGATCGTTACAGCCGTTCTGGGTGCAGGCTTCCTTGCCCTGGAGATTTATGAGTTTGTTGAGATGGTTCACGAAGGATTCAGCTACACAACAAGTGCAGCATCCGGCGCGTTCTTTACCCTTGTAGGTACTCACGGACTTCACGTATCGCTCGGTCTGATCTGGATGATCGGCCTGATGTTCCAACTGAAAAAACGAGGTATTACCGATGTCACTCGCGGTAAAATCAACGTAATCAGTTTGTACTGGCACTTCTTGGACGTTGTATGGATCTTCCTCCTGACCATCGTCTATCTGATGGGGGTGATGTAGATGGCACAGCACAACGCACATGATTCTCATGGCCATGAACAACATGGTTCCCTGAAGTCTTATGTCATCGGCTTCATACTGTCCATCGTTCTGACCATCATTCCTCTGGTAGTGGTGCTGAACGACATGATGGGCAAAACAGGAACGATGATTGTTATTCTGGGAACTGCGGCACTGCAGTTTGTAGTTCAACTCTTCTTTTTCATGCATATCCGTGAAACGGAGAAACCTCGCTGGAACGTGATGGCTCTCATTTTCGGATTGCTGATGATGTTGACTATCGTCATTGGTTCGATCTGGATCATGCTGAACAACGCAGTTGCACATTAATAGTTTTTAACGAGAACCTTCTTGTCTGGATTTCAGACGAGAAGGTTCTTTTTTTTTCAATTAGGACTGATGGCGGTATGGTTACATACCGATATAGACTTTATAGGGATGATTTGGGAAGGGGCTGAGGTGAAACTTTAAATTTATGATTCTAAAATTCATGATACAATCTCGAGCAAAATAAGGTTTGTAATAACTCTTGCATAATCTACGGTTCAATAAAAAGGAGAATAGCGATGAAAAAGGCCACAGCTGAAGAAATCGGGCTGCAAAGACATTTATCCCATCCAACAAAAAATGCGAAGAGCTACCTTAATAAGGTGTTCTCTTCATTCATGGCAATTGTACTTTTCGTTAGTTTGCATTCTTTTCCTGTATCGGCTGCTTCAGGGATTACAAGCAATTCATATCCTGAATTCAATGGCATACCATCGGCGGTGGCCAAGGGCTCAAACGGGGATATGTATATTGCATATCCTGAAATGGGAGCCGTTCAAGGTGGCCAGGGGATTCGTGATTTTAAGATATATAAATGGACTTCAGTGAGCAATTCTTTTTCATTAGAAACGAGTATCAATGCAGTTGTAGGACTGGACCAGCTTAATGATTATTACAGGGAATTAAAAATGGCAGTTGATTCAACCGGAATGCTGCACGTCGCTTTCTTAAAGACCGGTTCTATTAATAGTGGAGGTTGGTATTCCTACTCCAAGGGCGTTTATTATGGTACATACAATACAAACAGTAGCTCATGGTCAAGTGGATTTACGGGGATCGAGACACAGAGTCTTCCAACACAACCTGTAACGGTAGTCCATGACTATTATAATTCACTTGAGCTTCAGGTAAAACCTTCAGGTGGGGTTAATGTTGCCTATACCAAATATAAAAATGGAGCTTCACCGAATCATCAAATAAAAGTGCAAACGGGTTCGAATGCCAATACGATATGGTCTGAAACGGTAATAAATTTGCCGAAAGCCGGAATTATTCGTAGCATTTTAAGTGATGAAAACGGAAATACCAATGTTATTTATACAACCGAAGCAACTAGTGGTGTAAATATATACGTTTCCAGTGCCCCATATTCATCATCTACAGAATTAATAAATGGAGATAGTAATTATTATTCTTATTATGGTGCCGCACTAGATTCGTCGAGTCACATTCATATTCTTTATAGCGACTATGGATATGGTGGTATCGGAATCGTATCCGATACTGGAAGCGGGGGATCCTGGGAAACAACAATGATTGATAACGTTGATTTTGTCATAGCTGGGATAACAGCCCAACCAGTAGGTCAATTGGTCATTGATGCGAATGATAATATGTTTATTATTGCGGCTTCAATCGATTTAAATGATTTTACTCCTACTTCGTTGTACTATTACGGAAAATTTGCAGGAAGTAATACGTGGAGTAAGGGTTTAATAGATATTTCAGAATTAAATAACCTGCGTGGCAAGAATTTGGACGTGCTGTATCCGTTCGCTCCTTCGACTGGAAATCTGATGCTGCAGTATTTTGATGGGACTAACATGGAGGCAGGTTATGTTTCTGGCAAACAAACCGACTTTTTTGCTTCCTCCGGTTCGAGTAACGACGCAGCTTTGACCAGCGTATTGGGGCAGACCCTAACGGCAGGTTCGGAAGCGGGAACAATTGCGACGCCGAAGACGGCAAGCATCACCGTAGCAAATGGAGAATCCACTGTATCGGGCGGGGATATCGTCAAGCACGACGCAGGAGCAACGGTGACTTTCTACGGAACAGACAGTACTTTCGTGACGCCTGATGTCGGCAGCGTAAACCTTACATCGGGTTCAGGAACAGATGTATACATCAAAGTCGTTGCGGCAGACAATACAACCTTGTACTACAAGATTAGTATCAACAGGATGGCACCAATTTCTAACTTTGCGAATACGGCGAAGACGAGTACAACTGGAAGCTTTAGCTGGACAGCAGCCAGCGGGGCAACTGGGATCGTGATCGAACAATCCCCTGCGGGCACGAACACATGGACAACGGCACAAACAAGTGGAACACTTGTGGCCAATGCCACAAGTGCCACGGTAACAGGATTGAACCCGGCCACGTCGTATGACTTCCGACTTGTGGTCACTGGCGGTACGAATGCCGGTACATCGAATGTGGTCTCGAACATCACGACGGATAATGCACCAAGCGTGCCGCTCACGGATTTTGCGAATACGGCGAAGACGAGTACAACGGCAAGTTTTAGCTGGACAGCAGCGAGCGGGGCAACTGGGATCGTGATCGAACAATCCCTAGCGGGCACGAACACGTGGACAACATCGTCCACAAGCGGAGCCCTTGCGTCCAATGCCACAAGTGCCACGGTAACAGGATTGAACCCGGCCACGTCGTATGACTTCCGACTTGTGGTCACTGGCGGTACGAATGCCGGTACATCGATTTTGGTCTCGAATGTGACGACAGATACCGCACCAAGCGTGCCGCTCACGGATTTTGGGAATACGGCGAAGACGAGTACAACGGCAAGTTTTAGCTGGACAGCAGTGAGCGGGGCAACTGGGATCGTGATCGAACAATCCCCTGTGGGTGCGAACACGTGGACAACGGCCTCCACAAACGTAACCCTTGCGTCCAATGCCACAAGTGCCACGGTAACAGGATTGAACCCGGCCACGTCATACGATTTCCGCCTTGTGGTCACTGGCGGTACAAATGCCGGTACATCGAATGTGGTCTCGAACATAACGACGGATAATGCACCAAGCGTGCCGCTCACCGACTTTGCGAATACGGCGAAGACGAGTACAACGGCAAGTTTTAGCTGGACAGCAGCCAGCGGGGCAACTGGGATCGTGATCGAACAATCCCTAGCGGGCACGAACACGTGGACAACATCGTCCACAAGCGGAGCCCTTGCGGCCAATGCCACAAGTGCCACGGTAACAGGATTGAACCCAGCCACGTCGTATGACTTCCGACTCGTGGTCACTGGCGGTACGAACGCTGGCACATCGAATGTCGTTTCGAACATAACAACGGATAATGCACCGACCGTGCCTAACATCCCTAACGTACCAAGTTCGCCGACTAGTCCGGTAATTAGTGGTTCTGGTAGCAGCGCTCCTTCAAGCGGCACTACTGGGGTAGACATTCTTGTTAACGGAAAAGTGGAGAGCGCAGGTACGGCCACGGCATCGCAACGCAATAACCAAAGCGTAACCACGATATCCGTCGACCAGAACAAGCTGGACAACAAGCTTGCATCGGAAGGCTCTGGAGCCGTAGTGACTCTACCAGTTAATACGAAATCGGATATTGTGATTGGTGAATTGAACGGTCAGATGATTAAAAATCTGGAAAGCTATAGTGCGACATTGGAGATTAGAACAGCCCGAGCAACATATACCTTGCCAGCTCAACAAATAAATATTAATGCCCTATCCGCCCAATTGGGTAAAGAGTTGAACCTGCAAGACATCAAAGTTCGCATTGAAATCGCCGCTCCAATCACGGATATGATGCAAGTGGTAGACCAAGCGGCAGGGAAGAATGGGCTCACGCTCGTTGCTCCACCGACGGATTTCAAGATTAGCGCAACATATGGAAGCACGGCCATTGACGTATCAAAATTTAACGCATATGTTGAAAGAAGCGTTGCTCTTCCGAACGGTATTGATCCGAATAAGATTACAACAGGTTTGGTGGTAGAGCCGGATGGATCGGTAAGGCATGTACCAACCAAAGTGATTTTCAAGGAGGGAATGTATTACGCTCGGATCAACAGTTTAACAAACAGCACTTATACCGTTGTCTGGCACCCGCTAGAATTCAGTGATGTTGCAAAGCACTGGGCTAAAAAAGCTGTGAACGATATGGGTTCCCGAATGATTGTCAACGGTACCGGCAATGAGCAGTTCAGTCCCGACCAAGATATTACACGTGCCGAATTCGCAGCCAGCATTGTTCGAGGACTGGGACTTAAACTTGAGAACGAGACTACGCCTTTCTCGGACGTTAAGTCTTCCGATTGGTATAGCAGTGTAATTAGTACGGCGTATGCATACGAATTGCTTGATGGTTATCCAGATGGTACCTTCCGTCCGATGGATAAGATTACACGTGAACAGGCGATGGTGATCCTTTCCAAGGCAATGATTCTGACCAGATTGAAGGAAAAGCAGCCTGTACAATCGACAGATGGAATACTTCAATCATTTCAAGATGCGTCTAGTGTTTCTCATTGGGCACAAAGTAGCGTTATGGAAAGTGTACAAGCAGGCATCATATCTGGCAGAAGTGCCACAGCACTTGTACCTAAGGCTTATATTACAAGAGCTGAGGTAGCCACGATTATCCAGAAGCTTCTTCAAAAGTCTGAATTGATCTAATGTATATATAGTTCAATTCATCAAGTGATCTTAAAAAAGAGAGTTGACTAAAAAAGGGTGATTTCTGCATCTTGCAGAAATCATCTTTTTTTAGTGGTAAGTTGTGTGTAACTGGAGCCGTAAGTTTTACTCAAAATAGCCAACACGGTCCAATGATTTGGTTGAATCATAAAATAAGGGTACACAAATGATAGGAAATGAACTAAAATGAACTTATATGAACTTTAATAAACATAGTGAACTTCATTGAAAGCCAGAAAGCGACAATGAGCTCAACTCTAAACTTAATTCACAAGACGAAAGGAATGGATTACAAATGGAAAACCGTTATGCAGCCCACCCGAATGAAGTGAAAACGTATGATACAGCTCGTTTGCGTGAGGAATTCCTTATGGAGCAATTGTTTGCCAAAGACGAACTCGTGACTGTGTACTCCCATGTGGATCGTTACATCGTAGGAACTGCGGTGACACAAAGCAAAGACATTACCCTTGAAGTCAACTTGAAAGATATCGGAACAGATTTTTTCCTGGAGCGCCGTGAAATCGGTATCATCAACGTGGGTGGACAAGGTACAGTAACAGCGGACGGAGAAGCGTATGAAATTGGAGCCAAAGAATGCCTCTATATCGGTAAAGGCGTTAAGGAAGTGGTATTCAAGAGCAATGGCACAGAGCAGGCGGCTCAGTTCTACTTTGTTTCTACACCAGCTCACCATACCTATCCAACGGTAAAAGCAACTCAGGAGCAAGCACAGCCGAACCACCTCGGCAGCATCGAAACCTCCAACGAGCGTACGATCTACCGTTACATTCACCAAGGTGAAGGCGGAATCAAGAGCTGTCAATTGGTTATGGGGATTACTGAACTGAACAAAGGTAACATGTGGAACACGATGCCGGCACATACGCATAACCGCCGTTCCGAAGTTTACTTGTACTGGAACCTGCCTGAAGATGGCGTTGTATTTCATATGATGGGCGAGCCAACTGAAACGCGTCACCTCGTTGTACGTGATCGTCAGGCGATCATCTCTCCAAGCTGGTCTATTCACAGCGGTGTGGGCACAAGCAACTACACTTTCTGTTGGGCAATGGCTGGAGAAAACCAAACGTTCGAAGACATGGACGGCGTAGCGATGAAGGATCTGAAATAAGAAAGAAATAGGAAGTTGATTAGATGAATCCATTGAAACGACATGAAAAGATAATGGAGGCTCTGCTGGAGCGCCAGGAGGTCACGGTTAGTGACCTGAGCGAATTGTTGCAGGTGACTGGCAAAACGGTGCGAGAGGATCTCGACAAGCTGGAGAGTATGGGATTGCTTGTGCGTGTACACGGCGGAGCCATGCTGGCCCAGAATGATCAATATGGGATTCTGAACAGCCGCGGGGCACTGGAGAAACACCAGTCCGAGAAAACCGAGATTGCCGAACGAGCACTTGCGTACATTAAGCCCGGAGATATTGTAGCACTGGATGGTGGCAGCACCACGTTAGAGATGGCCAAGCGGCTCGATAATCAGCCGCTGACGGTGATCACAAGTGATTTGTACATCATTGCTGAGCTGACGAAAAAGGAACAGGTGCGACTGGTCGTTCCTGGTGGAGCGCGTGTGCGTAATATGCTGGTAGGTGAAGATACGGCGGCATTTATCTCCGGTCTGAACATTCACAAAGCCTTCATTTCAACAACGGCACTTCATCCTGAATTTGGCCTTTCCATCTATACAGGGGATTTGGTTCCACTGAAAAAAGCAATGATCGCTGCCGCACAGCAGGTGTTTGGCGTAGTGGATCATTACAAATTCGGGCAATTTGCACTCCGTACCTTCGCACAGTGCTCTGAACTGGATTATATTATCAGCGACCGGAATCTGGATGAAGAGACTGCGGCTTTATACAGGCAGAGCGGTGTCGATGTGGATTACAAAAGTTAACTTCATGTATTTTTAACGGAATGAAATAACGAACAATACAGTTGTTGTTTGCATATCAAAGACATGTGGAGGAAATGTTCATGAACCCATTTGATTTAAGCGGACAAGTTGCAATGGTGACAGGTACTTCAGGAGGACTCGGGCAAGGAATGGCAGTTGGCCTCGCTGAAGCGGGGGCAGATGTGGTGCTGGTGTCTTACTCCAAACCGGCAGAGACGGCAAGTGCAATTGAAGCACTGGGACGTAAAGCGTATATCATCGAAGCTGATCTGAGCAAGGAAGAGGAATTGTCAGCTGTGTTTGAAAAAGCACTTGCGTTCCAAGGAAGAATTGATATTCTCGTCAACAATGCGGGTATCATTCGCCGCACTCCAGCAGCGGATCACGGACATCAGGACTGGCATGATGTGATTGCTCTGAACCTGAACAGTGTGTTTTTCCTTAGCCAGCTGGCGGGTAGACATATGATTGAACGTGGAAGCGGCAAAATCATTAACATTGCATCGATGCTTTCTTACCAAGGCGGCATTAATGTTCCAGGGTATACGGCTAGTAAACACGGCGTTGCCGGGTTGACGAAAGCTCTGGCTAACGAATGGGCTGGCAAAGGCATTCAGATTAACGGTATCGCTCCAGGTTATATGGAAACGGATAATACAACCCAAATTCGTGCGGACGAGAACCGTTACCGCGATATTACGGCGCGTATTCCAGCAGGTCGCTGGGGAACACCAGAGGATTTGAAAGGTCCGGTGGTGTTCCTGGCTTCTGCCGCATCGGATTATTTGAATGGTCACGTACTTAATGTGGATGGCGGATGGATGGCACGTTAAACCATCATCTGAGATCCGTTTTGCAGAAGGAGGCAATGAGATGAAACTTGGTGTTCTGGCCCATACGTTTGGTAAACGGCCTACAGCTGAGCTGGCGCAAATCATTGCGGACAACGGATTCAACTCCGTGCAACTGGCTCTTGCCAAAGCATTGTCGGACATGGATTCAGCGAACGGCAAATTGAGTCCTGGATTCGCTAATGAGGTAGGAGAACAATTTGCCAGCCGCGGGGTGAAAATTGCCGTTCTAGGCTGTTATATCAACCCGATTGATCCTGATCCTGTGAGCCGTCGCGCAGACATTAACCGGTTCAAGGAACATCTGCGATATGCCCGGGATTTCGGGTGCAGTATGGTGGCAACAGAAACAGGAGAACGAACGACTTATCGGGATACCTATCCAGACACGTACGATGAAAAGTCATGGAGTGTTCTGAAAGATACGCTGGAGGAAATCACGGAGGAAGCGGAAAAGTGGGGCGTACATGCTGCCATTGAACCCGTGGCGACACATACGCTTCATACGCATGAACATATGACTCGTTTGTTTGAAGAGATTCCGTCATCCAATCTGGGCATGTTGTTTGATCCGTGCAATCTGATTAAACAGCATCATACTGAAGATCAAGGAGCTTTTCTGCGCGAAGTCATGGAGAAACTGTATGAGAAGATTATCGTGATTCATGCAAAGGACGTAGCTTTCAACGCACAGGGTGAGAAGTATAATCCTGTTCCTGGATCGGGCATCCTGGATTATCCGTTGTTCTTCGAATTGCTCAAAACGTATAAACCCCACATTGATATTTCGCTGGAGGGTGTGAATGCAGAGGAGGCTGTGCCTGCTGCCAAGCACCTGCGTGAGGTATGGAACGCCGTGAAGGTTTAATAACAAGAGGGTTGAACGACTATTAGAGAATCGGTCAGCGGTCCGTTCCTCTAGCGGATGAAAAATGTTATGCTGAATGATGAAACTACAAAAATGCAATGAGAGCTTAGTAGAA
This sequence comes from Paenibacillus amylolyticus, assembly GCF_003719335.1. Lineage (GTDB taxonomy): Bacteria > Bacillota > Bacilli > Paenibacillales > Paenibacillaceae > Paenibacillus > Paenibacillus amylolyticus_D. The sequence goes on along the minus strand of NZ_RIAS01000012.1, from coordinate 87,596 downwards.
GTTCTAACGACGAATGAACTGAAAAACCTTTGCTACGGCAAAGGTTTTTTTAATACAGCAAGATTGTATTTTACATATTAATATTTCTTATCGGAAAAATCGGAAATAACTCTTTTCAAAACCGACATCTTGTGAGAGAATATGGAAAACATAAGCTGCCATGAGAAGACATCAAGAAGCCAAAAGTTGAGATCAGGATGCACAAGAATGCATATATCAAGGGAGGATTCAGAATTATGTCAAACGAACGTGAGCTTTCATTTGAAACATTAGCTATTCATGCAGGTCAAGAGATTGACCCAACAACTCAATCTAGAGCTGTACCTTTGTACCAGACAACATCTTATGGATTCCGTGATACGGAGCATGCTGCTAATCTGTTTGGTTTGAAAGAGTTTGGCAACATCTATACACGTCTGATGAATCCAACAACGGATGTATTTGAGCAGCGGATTGCGGCTTTGGAAGGTGGAGCAGGGGCATTGGCTACAGCTTCGGGTCAAGCGGCCATTACGTTCTCTTTGCTGAATATTGCCGGTGCTGGAGATGAGATTGTGTCCTCAGCAAGTCTGTATGGAGGGACATATAACCTGTTCTCAACCACGTTGCCGAAATTAGGCCTTGATGTGAAATTTGTAGATTCCAGTGATCCTGAGAACTTCCGCGCGGCGATTACGGAGAAAACAAAAGCGTTGTACGCTGAAACGATTGGTAACCCGAAAGGTAACGTACTTGATATTGAAGCCGTGGCAGCAATTGCCCATGAGCACGGGATTCCTCTGATCGTGGATAACACGTTCCCAAGCCCGTATCTGCTTCGTCCAATTGAGCATGGAGCGGATATCGTTGTTCACTCAGCGACGAAGTTCATTGGTGGACATGGTACATCCATTGGTGGTGTCATTGTAGACAGCGGTAAATTCGACTGGAAAGCAAGTGGTAAATTCCCGGGACTGACTGAACCAGACCCAAGTTATCATGGGGTTGTGTATACAGAAGCGGTTGGACCAATTGCTTATATTATTAAAGCGCGTGTACAGTTGTTGCGTGATCTGGGTGCGTCGATCTCTCCATTTAACTCATGGTTGTTACTGCAAGGACTGGAAACATTACATCTTCGCGTGGAACGTCACAGCAGTAACGCTCTGGCCGTAGCGGAATATTTGGAGAAACATGAGGATGTTCTTTGGGTGAGCTATGCCGGTCTGCCAAGTCACCCATCTTATGAGCTTGCACAGAAGTATCTTCCAAGAGGGCAGGGTGCAATCTTAACATTTGGAATCAAAGGTGGCGTAGAAGCAGGACGTAAATTGATCGAAAATGTAAAACTATTCTCTCACCTCGCCAACGTGGGCGATTCCAAGTCATTGATCATCCACCCTGCAAGCACAACCCATGCCCAGCTGACAGAGGAAGAGCAAACAGCAGCTGGCGTAAATCCGGAATTGATCCGTCTGTCCATTGGTACGGAGAATGTTCAGGATATCATCTACGACCTGGAGCAAGCGATTAAAGCGAGCCAAGGTGCAAGTGTAGGGGCGTAAAAAGGTTTAAGTTTAATGTGTAGTTTAATCATTGAGGTACAATAAAAGTTGCGAAGAAGTGAGCATCCCTCTGTTGGATGCTCACTTCTTTTTTTATTCCACCAGCTCAAAGAACGCGATATTAAAGGTGGATTGAGTTAAACGAGAGTACATTACGTGTGCCTTTATTGGCTTACAAGCGTCAGTTTGTCCGGCAAAATACCAGGTGTAGATTCTCTCATAATAGGTGTAGTCACAATATGTGAGATCTGGTAAGGCTGCTCGGGGTTGTCGATTCGGGACAACAGCATCTCTGCCGCCTTAATTCCCATCTCGTTGCTGTAGATATGAACCGTCGTTAAAGGAGGCTCAATGATTCTTGATTCAGGCGCGTTATCGAATCCACATACCACAATATCCTGCGGAACCGTCACTTCTCTAGATTTAAAGGCCCTGATTAGCTCAACCGCAATGAAGTCATTGGCACATACATACGCCGAAGGAAATGTCTCCAGTGCAGAAACCCGCTCCTTCATCCAACCGGGTTTTGAGAAGAACAGCTTATCATCATCTGTAATGCAGTGGGAGAGATCTACCTGCAGTCCTGATTCCAGCATCGCACGGTGATATCCTATCCATCGTTCATTAAAGCTTTTACAGTGATTGTAATCCCCAGCAAAGCCGATACTCTTGCAGCCGCTATCAATTAGTTTTTTGGTTAATTGGTAGATACTATGTTCATTCTCCATAAGTAACAGATCGGCATGGAAATCCGGATAACAAATATTGGCTGCACAATCGATAAAGATCGTAGGAATCCCGAGCTCTGTAATAAGGCGGGTGTATTCCAGATTAAATAACTCGATGCAAATGATGCCGTCCACTTTTGAAACATCAAAATTGTTTGGTAATGTCAGGCCATCCTGATCAACTTCACGAACGATATGGATTGAAAGATTATACCCCTCTGCACTGATTCTTTTCTCCAGTCCGCTGATTAACAATGATCCAAAGTGAGACGTATTAGGAAGGTTTTCTGTTAACAGGGCGATATTGCCCGGCGTTTTGCTGAGAATCTGTTCACTCTCCACGTAAGCAAATTGTTTATATTTTAACTCAATCGCCTTTCTAATAACCCGATTCCGTGTCTCTTCTGGAATGTTTCCGCTATCATTAAGGGCTTTGGAAGCTGTATTTCTGGAAATGCCCAAAGCATCCGCGATATCCTGTATCGTCACTTTCTCTTTTGCCATGTCATATCTCACCTCAAATGGTCAATTCATCATCTCAAATATGTTCTAAACCAAATGTATAATATATCAGGGCAAATAGCAATTGTATATTTACAAATGAACAATTTTAATTTTCATTTGTAAACTTATTTCTGTCGCATTCTGCGAAAGTATCATTTCTTGTTATTACGATGTAAATCAAAATCAGGCACGGTTATTAGGTATTTAAACACCTCGTACGGTGGGGTTTTTGAGCTATAAATCTGTCTATTATACAATTAGTTTCGCACTGAAAATTGAGCATATGCACATTAAATTTTCACATTATGTATTGACGAAGTAAGGTTTATCCTGATAAATTGTAAAATATAAAAGTTGCAATTGTAAACAATGTAAGCCCTTACTATGAACGATTGTAAATTACATTCATGAACGGAGGTCATGTGTTGGACAAAACAGTGAACACGAATAAAAGGATGGCGAACGGCCTCAAAGAGAGAAGCTCTCTTTTTCACCCACTGCAGCAAATGAAAAAGAATTATTTTTTGTATGTATTGCTTGCACCAGCGCTCATCCTGACTTTGATCTTTAAGTACATTCCGATGTATGGAGCTATTATCGCGTTCAAGGACTTCAGTCCGATCAAGGGCATCATGGGTAGTGAGTGGGTGGGTTTTAAGCATTTCGAGAAATTTTTGGCTTCACCCAATTTTGATGTCATTTTTATGAATACGCTTAAACTCAGCTTTTTGGGATTGATTTTCAGTTTCCCTGTACCTATTCTGCTGGCTATCATGCTGAACCAGGTGCGAAAAGCTGCTGTGAAGAAGAATATTCAATTGTTTCTATACGCACCTAATTTCATATCCGTTGTCGTTGTTGTGGGCATGTTGTTTATCTTTTTATCCCCGACAGGTCCCATTAATCAATTAACCACGTGGATTACAGGTCAGCCGGTCATGTTTATGTCCGAACCTGAATATTTCCGCTGGATTTACATTTTGTCCGATATTTGGACTGGAGCAGGCTGGGCCTCGATTATATACGTTGCAGCTCTGGCCAATGTCGATCCAGAGCTTCACAATGCGGCCAATCTGGATGGTGCCAATCTTCTTCAGCGTATTCGCCACATTGACCTCCCGACCATTCGTCCGATTATGGCAATCGTATTTATCCTTGCTGCGGGCGGAATTATGTCCATCGGATTCGAAAAGGCGTACCTGATGCAAACATCCATGAACCTGCCATCCTCCGAAATTATTGCTACCTACGTTTATAAAGTGGGATTGCAATCCGGGGATTATGCCTATTCTGCGGCAGTTGGATTGTTTAACTCTTTCATCAATGTCATTCTGCTTCTTACTGTGAATCTGATCGTGAAGAAATTAAACGAAGGTGAAGGACTTTATTAGAATGGAGTGTTAGGCATGACTATTAAACCGACAGGGCTGGATCGATTGATCCTTGCACTGAATGCCATTTTTCTTACGTGTGCTGTACTCGTAGTGGTGGTTCCTCTCATTTATATCGTTATCGCTTCTTTTATGGATCCAACGGTACTGCTTAATCAAGGTTTGTCTTTTAAAGTATCGGACTGGAGTCTGGACGGCTATCAGATGATTTTATCCAATCCGGCCATGATTCGAGGTTTCGCGAATGCGGTGCTATACTCCGTTTCCTTTGCCTTCGTGACCGTTGCGGTCTCAATCTGTGCTGGTTATGCATTGTCTGAGGAAAGACTGGCGGGAAGAGGTTTCTTCATGGTGATATTTATCATCACGATGTTCTTTGGCGGCGGTCTCATTCCCACTTATCTGCTCGTACGCAATCTCGGGATGCTCGATACGATATGGGCGATCATTATTCCTGGAGCGGTTAACGTGTGGAACATCATTCTATCCAGAACGTTTTTCAAAGGTGTCCCAAGGGAACTCAAAGAAGCTGCGAACGTTGATGGTGCTTCGGATATGAAGATTTTCTTCCAGATTGTCATTCCGTTGTCTAAACCCATCATATTTGTCCTCGCCTTGTATGCGTTCGTCGGACAATGGAATTCATATTTCGATGCCATGATTTATCTGGATAATCCCAATCTGCACCCCTTACAGCTTGTTCTGCGTTCCATATTGATCCAGAATCAGGCTGCGCCGGGCATGATCAGTGATCAGCTTGCTATGGCAGAGCTCAAACGGCTTTCCGAGATGATTAAGTACTCTGCGATTGTTATCTCGAGTCTGCCGCTGATTATCATGTATCCGTTTTTTCAAAAGTATTTCGAGAAGGGTGTCATGGTAGGTTCGCTGAAATAGTGAACGGCCTGAGATATCGCTAGTCGGTTTCAATCCTATAAAGTGGAGGTCACGTCATGAAAAAAATGAAAAAGTCCAAAAGAGCCATTACAACGCTTTCCGTTTCGATGTTGTCTGCTATGCTGCTGCTCTCGGCTTGTGGTGGGAGCGGGGGAGGGGCAGCAAGTGAAGCTCAGTCTCCGGATGGGAAAGTGACATTGAATTTTATAACGCAGAGCTCGCCGCTGGCTCCGGCCGATCCCAACGAGAAGCTGATTAACAAAAGGCTTGAGGAAAAGACCAATGTGCATATCAACTGGAAGAACTATACGAGTGATGTGTTTGCCGAAAAAAGAAATCTGGCGGTAGCCAGCGGGGATTTGCCCGATGCCATTTTTGACGCGGGTTACGGGGATTATGATCTCTTGAAGCTGGCCAAAGACGGGGCTATTATTCCGCTTGAAGACTTGATCGATCAATATATGCCCAATCTGCAAAAGGTATTAAAGGAAGCTCCGGAATACAAGAGCATGATCACAGCACCGGATGGACATATTTATTCTTTTCCATGGATCGAGGAGTTGGGAAGCGGCAAGCAACGGATACAAGCGGTGGATAATTTGCCCTGGATCAATGTGGAGTGGTTGAACAAGCTTGGACTGAAGATGCCGACTACCACGGAGGAATTGAAAAAGGTGCTGATCGCATTCAAAACGCAGGATCCGAATGGGAATGGGAAGGCAGACGAAATTCCGTTGTCGTTCATTAACAAGCCGGGCGGTGAAGACCTGACTTTTCTTTTTGCGGCATTTGGACTTGGCGAGAACTGGGACCATACTGTAGTGACGAACGATGGAAAGGTGGTCTTTACCGCAGCGGATGACGGCTACAAGGAAGCCGTGAAATTCATCCATGAGCTTGTGAAGGAAGGCCTTGTTGATGTGGAGGCTTATCAGCAGGATTGGAATACGTATCTAGCCAAGGGCAAGGACCATAAGTATGGCATGTATTTCACTTGGGATAAGGCCAACATTACAGGAATGAATGATGCGTATGGTGTTTTGCCACCGGTTGCCGGTCCCAACGGAGAGAGAAATGTGACAAGAACTAACGGAATCGGACTTGACCGAGGGCGTATGGTCATCACGAGCAGCAATAAAAATCTGGAATCTACAGCAAAGTGGGTGGACCAGCTATACGAACCGCTCCAGTCGATCCAAAATAACTGGGGAACGTACGGAGATGAAACCCAGCAAAATATTTTTGAATTCGATGAAGCCAAAGGCATGCTGAAGCATCTGCCGCTGGAAGGGGCAGCGCCTGTCGAACTGAGACAAAAAACAAGCATTGCCGGACCGCTGGCGATTCTCGACAGTTATTACGGCAAGTATACAACCAAACCGGAAGATGCTGCATGGCGCATGGAGCTTCTTGATCGGGTTATGGTTCCACATATGAAAGCAGATAACGTTTACCCAAGCGTATTTTTCTCCATCGACGAGCTTGACCGACTGTCTACCATTGAAACCGACCTGTTCGCCTATGTACTACGCATGCGCACGGAATGGTATCAAAACGGAAAGATTGAGCAGGAGTGGAGTGCCTATCTGAAAGAGCTGGATCGTCTTGGATTACAGGAATGGCTTCAAATCAAACAAGCAGGATACGACCGCAATACCCAATAAACGAACCGGACACGGAGACTTTGACTTCGAGTGGCAACCTGCTTAGACATCAGAGTCTCTGGCAAACCGGTCTATGTAGAGGAGAGAATCAGCATGTCTACAATTTCAACAACCGATTACCGCAGTACCTATCATTTCTCGCCAAAAGAGAAGTGGATGAATGATCCTAACGGAATGGTTTTCTTCAAAGGTGAGTACCACCTGTTCTATCAATATCACCCGTACGGTAATACATGGGGACCCATGCATTGGGGACACGCTGTGACCAAGGACCTCTTTACCTGGGAAGAGCTGTCTGTGGCTTTGGCGCCCGATGAACATGGCATGATCTTCTCGGGGAGTGCTGTGGTAGATTGGAAAAATACTTCCGGTTTCTTTGATGAGGAGCCAGGACTAGTAGCCATTTTCACTCACCACTTGGAAGTACCGAACGATCAGCCGGTTCAGCGGCAAAGCATTGCGTACAGCAAGGACAATGGCCGCACATGGGACAAATATAAGGGAAATCCGGTACTGCAGCATGAGTCATTCGTAGATTTTCGCGATCCCAAGGTGTTCTGGCATGAGCAGACGAAGGAATGGGTGATGATTATTGCTTGCGGCCAGACCGTGTGCCTGTACCGTTCTCCCAATCTGAAGGAGTGGACTCTCGGGAGTGAATTCGGTGCAGGCATCGGTTCACATGACGGTGTGTGGGAGTGTCCTGATCTGTTTCCGCTAGCAGTGGATGGAAATAATGAGCATATAAAATGGGTTATGCTTGTGAGCATTGGCGCAGATCCTGCGTTTAAGGAAGGTTCGCGAACTCAATACTTTACCGGGGAGTTCGATGGTTCGACCTTTGTCCCGGATGAAGCTTCCCACACCGTGCGCTGGCTTGACCATGGACGGGACAACTACGCGGGGGTCAGTTGGTCCGATATTCCGGCAGAAGACGGCAGGCGGCTGTTTATGGGCTGGATGAGCAATTGGATGTATGCCAACCAAACGCCTACAGAAGGTTACCGCGGCGTCATGACTATAGCCCGTGAACTCAGTTTGGAAACGATAAACGGAAAAATAACGTTGGTTCAGCGCCCTGCCCGTGAGCTTGAACTAGCCCGGAGACCGATATTGTCTTTGCAGAACGTAACAGTCAAAGAGGCTAGAACTCACCTTACTAACCTGCAATTGGAGAGCTATGAAGTCGATGCGAAGTGGATATCCGAGCAATCCGTTCACTTTAAATTGCGAAGCGGCGCAAATCATCAAACCGTCGTTGGAATCGATGCGAGTCGGCAAGAAGTGTACGTTGATCGCGAGCGATCAGGCATCGTCGATTTTCATGAGCATTTCGGGGGACGTCATGCAGCAAGCATTCAGTCAGAGAATGGAGATCATCATCTGCGTATTTATGTAGATTCTTCATCGGTTGAGGTATTTGCCAATGGGGGGCAGGCCGTTATTACCGATCTGATCTATCCGGATGCGGAAGCGAAACGAATCACGGTAGATGCCGGTGACGACAACGTAGTCTTTTCCTCACTTAATATCTACAAGTTGACTCCAGTAAAAGTGGTAATTAATGAAAAATAGAGAGAAGGAGGGCGGGGTGATGCGTATAGGTGCGATTGAAGCAGGCGGAACAAAATTTGTATGTGGAATAGGTAATGAACAAGGACATCTGGAGGACTGGTGTAGTTTTCCGACGGAACATCCCGAGACTACACTCGCCAAGGTTAGGGATTATTTTCGGGGGAAAGGCGTGGCTGCGATCGGCATTGGCTCCTTTGGTCCGCTCGACCTGCAACCGGATAGCCCTTCTTACGGTTGTATTACGACAACCCCAAAGCCGGGATGGAGCAACTGCAATGTGGTTGGCATCTTGAAGCGTGAATTCGGGCTTCCTATCGGGTGGGATACGGATGTGAATGCCGCTGCACTGGGTGAAGTCACATGGGGAGCTGCGCAGGGCCTGGACAACTGTGTGTATTACACAATTGGCACCGGGGTTGGCGTCGGACTCATCGCCGGAGGGAAAAGGGTACATGGGTTATTGCATCCCGAGGGTGGACATATTCGGACTAGGCGTCATCCTCATGATCACTTTGTTGGCCTATGCAACTATCATGGAGATTGTCTGGAAGGGCTGGCCGCAGGACCGGCCATCGAAGCACGCTGGGAGAGGCCCGGCAGTGAGCTGCCGACCGACCACCTGGCGTGGGAGATCGAATCCTTCTACATTGCAGAGTCCATCACAACATCGATCCTGCTGCATTCGCCGCAGAAGGTCATCCTGGGCGGTGGAGTCATGCAGCAAACGCATCTGTTTCCCATGATTCGGGAACGGGTTGTCCAGAATATCAATGGTTATGTGAAGGCATCCGAACTGCTACAAAATATCGATCGATATATTGTTCAACCAGGCTTGGGACAGCAAGCAGGTTTATATGGTGCACTCGTCTTGGGTATGGAGGCGCTGGAACTCGCAACAACGGAATCATCATATTCAGATTCTGAAAAGGACGGATACCTATCCACTTCGTAGTTGGAATAGTGCACCGTTCCGATAAACACCCATTTACAAATGAACGGCACAGGCATATAATTAAGCAAAAGTTGTATTGAGTAAAAATAATTGCATAAGTACAAAAATGATTATCATTCTCACTGGATCTTTGATCCTATGAGAAGACAAAATCATCTCTAAACCATGCTGCTGCGGGATTCCCGCAGCAGCATGTGCCATTTTTAGGGCAATAACAATGGCTCTCATTCTCAATACAATTTGGGTGAAGGCAGCCAAAAAGAAGAAGACAGGAGAACAGCCTAGGCGTTGGAACTAACGAAGTAAAAGCACTTGTAGAAGCGAAAGCAAAGCACTCGTAGAAGTAAAAGCACGAATTGGAGAAAGCTGAAGTGACGTCATTACACTCAAATTCATACGAAGGGAATGTGATTTATATGCAAGCGATACATCAGCCTTTACAAGGAAAACAGCAAGCCAAACAGAAGTCCGCCCAAACTCCTGGCCCCAACCGGGGCAAGAAACCGAACTTCCGCGCGATGCTGCAGAACAAGGAGATGCAGGCGGCGCTGGGCAGCGGCATTATGATGCTCATTGCATGGGGAATGGCTCCTTATTTTTCCACCTTGTCTGTAATACTCTACATCGCCGCTTATGCCATTGGTGGCTGGACAAAGGCCAAGGAAGGCGTCGAAACCTTGGTTAAGGATCGCGATCTGGATGTCAACCTGCTGATGATTGCCGCATCACTCGGGGCAGCAACGATTGGCTACTGGAATGAAGGCGCGATGCTGATCTTTATTTTTGCTCTCAGTGGTGCATTGGAAAGTTACGCGACGGAGCGCAGTCACAAAGACATTTCTTCTTTGATGGCACTGAAACCGGAGACAGCACTGCGGCTCGAGGATGGGCAGATGAATGTGGTGGCTATTGAGGAATTGAAGTCGGGTGATCTGCTGCTGGTAAAACCGGGGGAGCTGATTCCTGCGGATGGTGTAGTCTATCGGGGAAGTTCTTTTATTAACCAATCGTCGATTACCGGTGAATCCATGCCAGTGGATAAAAGTGAAGGCGACGAAGTTTACGCAGGCACCGTGAACGGTGAAGGGGCATTATATATCGAGGTCACGAAGTCGGCTGCAGGATCTTTGTTCGGGAAAATCATCAAATTGGTGGAGGAAGCGCAAGCCGAGGTGCCGGATTCACAGCGTTTTATGGAACGTTTTGAAGGCATCTATGCACGCATTGTAGTAGGGGTTACACTCCTTGTTATTGTAGGAACCCCGCTGCTCTTGGGGTGGACGTGGAATGAGGCTTTCTACAAAGCGATGGTTTTTCTTGTGGTGGCTTCCCCTTGTGCGCTCGTGTCGTCCATCATGCCTGTCATGCTGTCTGCAATGTCCAGCAGTGCCCGACGCGGTATTTTGTTCAAGGGAGGGGCACATATGGAGAATATCGCTCAAACCAAGGTGGTTGCTTTTGACAAAACAGGTACACTCACTATGGGAACGCCGCAAGTAACGGATATTCTGACCACTTCTAACGTAAGCAGAGAACAATTATTATCTGCGGTGGCGTCCATAGAGAATCTCTCGATGCATCCTCTTGCCCAGGCTATTGTGGAGCGGGCCAACAAGGAGAACTTGCCTCTACAAGAAGCAGAGCAGGTTCAATCCATTACGGGACATGGTATTGAGGGAACCGTAAACGGCGTCGTATGGAAGATTGGCCGACTGGATGGAGCAACGTGGCTTCAATCGATACAAGGTACACAAAAGATGCAAGAGATGCAGGAGAAGCAACATAATCAAGAGAAAAATAGAATGCAAGAGGTACAGGAATCAGAGATGATGCAAACGACGGAAAAGAGAGAAGCTACGGAAACACTGGCTGTAATGCCAGAATCCAAGAGAGAGACTGCCTTGGAGACCACAGTCGATGAAGTAACCGTAAACAGTGCCGCGGACTGGGAAGCGGTATGTACCCAACTGGAGCAGGAAGGGAAAACGATATCTGTTGTAACGCTCAATGGTGAGTTTGCGGGGTTGATTGCGATGCGGGATATGATCCGTCCACAGGCGGCTGCTGCCGTGCAAAAGCTGGAGAGTATGGGCGTCAAAGTAGCGATGTTAACCGGCGACCGCGCTCGTTCAGCCTCGGTCATTGCTCGCGAAACCGGGGTTAGCCTGATCTATGCGGACTTGCTGCCTCAAGATAAGGTCAAACAGGTGCAGGCGCTTCGCGAGCAATATGGTCATGTGCTCATGGTTGGTGACGGGGTCAATGATGCGCCAGCACTTGCAGCAGCAACGGTGGGGATGGGCATGGGATTGTCAGGCAGTGGGACAGCAATCGAGGTAGCTGATGCGGTGCTTATGAATGACAATATCGAAGAGATTGCGTGGGTAATCGGGCAGGCTCGGCGAGCAGAACGCACGGTGAGACACAATATGTGGTTTGCCATTACGGTCATTCTGGCGTTAATCGCAGGCAATTTCCTGCAAGATGTTGCTTTGCCGCTTGGTGTCATTGGTCATGAAGGTAGTACGATTCTGGTAATTTTGAATGGACTTCGGCTGTTGCGTTAAGTTGAGCTGAAAGAGCATAACGAGTATCCGTGTAAAAGCATGAACATGTGAATCACATTGAGGTTTAATTGATACAGTCTGGCAGCTCCGTTTGAACACCTGTGGTCAGAGGGTAAATAGTCGAAGAGACAATATAACGTTTCTTATTAACGATCATTACTAATGATAAGGGGAGCTGTGAACAATGGACCGTTACGTACAAGTTGAACCAAATGTAAAAGTATATGTTGAAGATATTGGTGAAGGGACTCCGGTACTGTTTTTGCACGGCTGGCCTGTCAATTATAAAATGTTTGAATACCAATTGAATGCGTTGCCGAACCACGGAATTCGCACCATTGCAATGGATTTCAGAGGTTACGGTTTATCCGATAAGCCATCTATTGGATATGACTATGACCGCATGGCAGACGATGTTCGTGCTGTTATTGACGATCTGGGACTGACAGATGCCGTACTCGCTGGTTTCTCCATGGGTGGTGCTATCGCGGCACATTACATGGCGCGTCATGAGGGGCACGGGGTATCGAAGCTGGCTTTGCTATCGGCAGCGGCTCCTGTATTTACACAGCGTGACGGGTATCCGTACGGCTTGACGCCAGATGAGCTGAATGAGCAGATTATTGAGCCGATTTTTACAGATCGGGCGAAGCTGCTGGATACGTTCGGCGGGATGTTTTTTGCAAAAGAACACAGCCAGCCATTCATGCAGTGGTTCCATGCACTCGGCATGGAGGCTTCGTCTTATGGCACGATCAGCAGTGCGATGGCGCTGCGCGATGAGGATTTGCGCGGGGAACTAGAAACAATTCAGGTGCCTACAGCCATTTTCCACGGTAAAAAAGATGAAATCTGCCCGTTCGAATTCGCTGAAGAGATGCAAAAAGCGATTCCTGCGGCCGAATTGGTTGTGTTTGAAGAGAGTGGACACGGTGCATTTTATGATGAATTGGAAAAATACAATGCCGAACTGATTCGATTTATTCAATCTTGATCGTTTGGATAAAAAGAAAATATAAATTGCCTTATAGATGATTTCAGCAATTTCAGCAATTTCATGGAATCTTCATTTGTGGCTAAAAAAAGAACCCAACTTCAGCATGAGCTGTGGTCTGGGTTCTTTTGCTTTACATATTGTATTGCGTAATTTCTTGTTCGCTATCTGCAGAATCTTTTAGCTTTTTTTAGCTGCTCACCTTGTGCACCAATTTAAAATAGCTCGGTTAGTCCGATCATCGTAATCAGACCAAACAGGAAGGAGATTGTTGCTGCGCGTGCATTGCCGTCACCGTGACTCTCAGGGATGAGCTCTTTGTACACGATGAACATCATCGCGCCTGCTGCAAAAGCAAGACCATATGGCACCAGCCCAGCAACGAGACTACTGAGCGTATATCCGATCATGGCCGTTATAATCTCTACAGCCCCAGTCAGTGTTGCGATGCCAAGTGCCTTGAAGCGACCGATGTTCTGATTGACGAGAAAGAGAGCGACCAGAAATCCTTCCGGTGCATTTTGTAATCCTATGGAAAAGGCGATCAGATTTCCTAAGTTCTCATCCGTACTAGCGTAACTTACACCGACGGACAAGCCCTCCGGCAAGTTATGCATCGTAATAGCTGCGATAATCATAAAGGCTTTGCCTTCAATTTTGAAAGGCATCTTTTCGGGATTCTCCAGATCTACGTGCGGAATACGCATCTCCAGCACCAGCAGAACCAAGCTACCGAGCATAATGCCAAAAGCAAGAACAAATAGATTAGATTGTCCCAGTGCTTCGGGAATGAGATTGTACACCGAGGCCGAGGTCATAATACCCGCTGCGTAAGCGAGTAAAATGTCGCGCAGACGATGTGATATTTTACGCATAAATAAGATCGGTACGGCCCCAAGTCCGGTAGACATGGCCGAAATAATACTGCCGAGTAGAGCGTCGTTCATGCTTCCATTTTCCCTCCTGATGAAGACTTCTTCATAATCGCTGCCGAGCATTGACACCGTACATAAAAGAGATCATAATGAACAACAGATTAGAATGATTATAAATTAGAATTCCGTTTCTGCATAGGCAAATCGTCATATTCGCAGGCAGCTCTGATGGACATGATGTGGGCTATCCGTTCTAGTGTATGCAAAGGCTCGCGCTTTTGATGCCGGAGGGCTTGATCTTTTTGCAGAACATGGGGGAGGAACTATACATGTATAAATCAATTATTATTGGAACAGGCCCTGCAGGGCTGACAGCAGCAATCTATCTGGCACGCGCCAACTTGAACCCACTCGTTATTGAAGGACCGCAACCTGGCGGACAGCTGACAACAACGACAGAAGTGGAGAACTTCCCGGGTTTCCCTGATGGCATCATGGGCCCTGAACTGATGGACAATATGCGTAAGCAAGCAGAGCGTTTTGGCGCAGAATTCCGTACGGGCTGGGTAAACAACATCGATATGAGCGAGCGTCCTTTCAAAATTCAAGTCGAAGGTATGGGAGAACTTGTATCCGAAACGTTGATCTTGTCTACAGGCGCATCTGCTAAATATTTGGGTATCCCAGGAGAAGAAACAAACGTGGGCCGCGGTGTCAGCACTTGTGCGACATGTGACGGATTCTTCTTCCGGAACAAAGAGATTATCGTTATCGGCGGCGGCGATTCCGCATTGGAAGAAGCAAGCTTCTTGTCCCGTTTCGGTTCCAAAGTAACGCTGGTGCACCGTCGTGAAGAACTGCGCGGCTCCAAAATCATGCAAGATCGTGCACGCAGCAACGAGAAAGTAGAAATGGCGCTGAACCGCACACCACTTGAAGTGATTGCTGGCGACAACGGCGTAACTGGCTTGAAAGTGCTCAACAATGCAACCGGCGAAGAAGAAGTGATTCCGGCAAGCGGCGTATTTGTAGCGATTGGTCACACACCAAACACTGGTTTCTTGGGTGGTCAGATTACTACAGACGAGCATGGTTACATTTTGACAACTCCAGGTACTTCTGAAACAAACATCCCAGGCGTATTCGCATGTGGTGACGTTCAGGATACACGCTATAAACAAGCGATTACAGCAGCAGGAAGCGGATGTATGGCTGCGATGGACACCGAGAAATTCATTGAAAGCCTGGAGCACAGCGCAGTAGCGTTGTAATTCGGAGTTGGCATTAAAGGACTTTGGATTAAAAAGCTGTAACTCCAGTGTTGAACAGTGCTTTTTTAAGCTTATTAATAATTAACGATATAAATCAAATAATCATTATGAGGTGAATCGAACATGGAAAACGTAATTGTATACACATCCACGAACTGCCCGAACTGCAAATCCGTGAAGTCTTTCCTGGCTGATAAAGGCATTGCTTACGAAGAGCGCAACATCGAGACAAGCGACGAGTTCGCACAACAAGTATGGGATATGGGCGTACGCGCAGTTCCTTTGACTGTAATCGGTGAACACCGCATTCTGGGTATGAACAAAACACAATTTGCTAAAGCGTTGGACGCTTAATTCATGCTTGGCTAGCTATGGTTGCTGGCTATGTAGTTTAACAGAATTGAAGCTATTCCGGTTCGCGCGAGCCGTTTGAATATAGAAGTGAAGAGAAGAAAAACCGTACCTGATGAGGTACGGTTTTTCTGTTTTTACATTTTTAGAAGGAATGTAAAAGTAACAAAAAAAGAAGACGCGTAAGGCAACGTCTGAATGTAAGGACATTGCGCATAAGCGTCTTCTTTTTGAGCTAGAAAAAAATACTCATACACGTCTGAAATACGACATACACCAGTAAACCTGACAACATGTACATGAAACCAGCCTTCTTTTTGCTCTGAAAAAATCGAAGTATGCCCAGGCTGAACAGGGGCGCAAGCACAATCAGGAACAGGAGTACGGTGACAAATACTGGCGCCGAGATATCTGATGTATCCACGTAGGTCACGAGTTTTCACTCCGTTTCATTATCGGATAACACGGCAACGAGAACGCTGCCATGACAAAAATCACATAATCTCATTATACCTCTGGATTTCTTTAACAAAAAGGGAGGAAATGGGGCGAAATCTTGTCAATTTTAATGATTTTTAGCTAAATATTAAACAGAAACCCTTACATTTCCTAAAAATTGGGATATTGCTGAATATGCTGCCCCTATTCGAGTTGAACGGCTACCGAGTGCAGCCCATTCGACTTGCAGACTTCGACGGTGATAAGGCAGCGTACGTTCCTCGACCACCTGTTTGAGTGCGGATTCAATCCAAGGTTTAGCCTCCGAAAGCGGCCCTCCAATAATAATACGTTCCGGGTTAAAGCTATTAACGATGTTGGTAATACCCACACCTAGCTTGCGTCCAATGATGTCGTATAAGGCTATCACGTCCTGGTGTCCATTCTGGGCGTGTTCAATCAGTTCTTTGGTCGTATATGCAGGCAGATGCTGCTGATCCGGGTGTTCGTATACTTTTTCCGAGGCATATAACTCCCAGCATCCCCGATTTCCGCAAGAACAAGGCAGACCCTCTGCTTCAATGGACATATGTCCAGTCTCACCAGCGTATCCCCAAGCACCCTTATATAATTCACCATCAACCATAATGCCTGAACCAATCCCGATCCCTGCACTGATATAGATCAGATGACGCACACCAACACCTGCACCGAAATTCAATTCACCACGCGCTCCCGCGTTGGCCTCGTTATCTATGGTGACAGGCAGGTTGAAGCTTTCTTCCATCATGGCTCGCAAGGGTACCATCTCCCACTTCAAGTTGGGCGCAAACAGCACGGTGCCTTGTTCATCCACCATCCCTGGAACGCCGATGCCAATGCCTATGACGCCGTGTGGAGAGGGGGGAGCTTGCTTCATCAGGTGACTCGCAGCCAGCTTTAATTGTTCAAATACAGACGCTGTGTCATGCTGCTCCAGATTAAGGGCATATTCGGCGACGATATGACCTTCAAGATCAGTGAGCACACCTTTCAAACGGGTTACGCTCAATTCCAGGCCAACCGCATATCCAGCCGTACCTCGGAAAAGCAACATTAGAGGTTTGCGTCCACCGCTGGATTCTCCGGGTCCAATCTCCTGCACTAACTCATCGCTGATCAAATCCGCCACCAGATTGGAAACCGTTGCTTTGTTGAGGCCGGTCACTTCAGACAATTTGGCCCGGGAAAGGGGGGCGTGACGGCGAATCGTATCCAGTACGATCGACTTGTTTATTTTTTTGACCAGCATCTGGTCTCCGGTAATTTTCATATCGTTAAGGCACTCCTATTCTTTGTAACAAAGGATTTCATGTATATCCGCTAAGAAGCTATTCGACTATTATAGCGTAAACGAACCGGGAAAAAACAATTTTATTTTTACTTTGTTTAACCAATAGACAAAGTAAAATGGATGTGTTAGGATAACGGTGTAAACGATTTCTTAAACAAACTCTTTTTAAAACTTTTGAGGAGGCATTTATCACATGGCCTATTTTGAATCCGTTAATAAGATTGCATTCGAAGGTAAAGATTCCAAGAATCCATTTGCTTTTAAACATTATAATCCACAAGAAGTTGTCGCTGGCAAAACGATGGAAGAACACTTCCGTTTCGGTATGGCTTACTGGCATACATTAACTGCAGGCGGCAGTGACCCGTTCGGTGCTGAAACAGCGGTACGTTCATGGGATAGCTACTCCGGTCTGGATAAAGCGAAAGTTCGTGTAGAAGCGGCTTTTGAATTCATGGAAAAAATGAATCTCCCATACTACTGTTTCCACGATGTAGACGTGGCTCCAGAAGGCGCATCACTGCGTGAATTCTACAGCAACATCGATACGATCGTTGATCTGTTGGAAGAGCACATGAAAGCAAGCGGCAAAAAGCTGCTGTGGAACACGGCTAACATGTTCTCCAACCCACGTTTCATGTTTGGTGCAGCATCCACTTGCAACGCAGATGTATATGCTCACGCAGCAGCACAGATCAAAAAAGGCCTGGAAGTAGGTAAACGTCTCGGTGCAGAAAACTATGTCTTCTGGGGTGGTCGTGAAGGTTACGACACATTGCTGAACACGGATATGCAACTGGAACAAGACAACATTGCTCGTATGTTCCACATGGCTGTTGATTATGCAAAAGAAATCGGCTTTGACGCTCAGTTTCTGATCGAGCCTAAACCTAAAGAGCCAACGAAACACCAATATGACTTTGACGCAGCAACTTCCATTGCATTCTTGCAAAAATATGATCTCGACAAACAGTTCAAGCTGAACCTTGAAGCGAACCATGCAACGCTGGCTGGTCACACATTTGACCATGAAATCCGCGTAGCACGTATCAACGGCATGCTCGGTTCCCTGGATGCAAACCAAGGCGATCTGCTGATTGGCTGGGATACGGACGAGTTCCCGGTTGATATGTATGATGCTACTCTGACCATGTATGAAGTGTTGAAAAACGGCGGTCTGGGCAAAGGTGGCGTAAACTTTGACGCTAAAGTTCGCCGTGGCTCCTTCGAACCTGAGGATCTGTTCCTGGCTCACATCGCAGGTATGGATACGTATGCGAAAGGTCTGAAAGTAGCTTCCAAGCTGATCGAAGACCGTGTATTCGATGAATTCATCGAGCAACGTTACAGCAGCTTCAACGAAGGCATCGGTGCAGATGTTGTTGCAGGTAAAGCTACACTTGCTTCTCTCGCTGAGTATGCACTGAACAACGAAAATCCACGCAAAAACCAATCCGGACGTCAGGAATTGCTGAGAGCAAAACTCAATCAATACATCCTGGCTGACTAATAGCAGTCTTTAATAACAGTCTTAGAGGAAGAGTGGATTCATGTCCGAACGAACTGCCTATGACTAGATCATTGCCGCAGATAAAATAGGAATCATACCTCTTCCTACTCGGTGCAAAAGTATGTTGCACCCTGGACGTTGAATAAGCGTGACATTCAAACCGTCCCCGCTTTCCTCTGGGAAGGCGGGGACGGTTTGTTGTCATTGAAGCCCAATTTGCCGCAAACGAGTACGGTTGTACCGTTTGAAAGCAACGTTACAAGGGGCATGCAGAAACGGAGTGGGGAGAAAGAAACCGGAGAAACGGAGCTGAAAGCTTTCAGGAGGAAAGCTGACATCGTAAGCATATGCTACGCATTTACAACCGGATTTCACCCTTGAAAAGGGGGAAGTGAGGAAATCCGGGGGTAAGGGAGATCGGAGGGCTTTCTGCACACGGAGTGACCTTCCATGTCCACTAAGGTTTCAATCCTGTATAAACGAAAGGAGTATACTTATGAGTTATGTAATTGGCGTCGATCTCGGAACAAGTGCAGTCAAGACCGTTTTGGTCAATCGAGAAGGTAAAGTGGCATTTGAAGCATCGGAGGCTTATCCGTTGTATCAGCCTAAAGCTGGATATAGTGAACAAAATCCAGAGGATTGGGTGGAGCAGACGATTTTATCGCTTCGCAAGCTATTGGAAGTATCGGGCGTGCAACCTTCCGAGATTGAAGGATTAAGCTTCTCCGGTCAGATGCACGGGCTGGTGCTGGTGGATGCAGAAGGTAAACCACTGCGCAATGCCATCCTGTGGAACGATACCCGAACGACAGCACAGTGCCGCCGGATTGAGAAGGTGCTTGACAGCAAGTTGCTCAGCATTGCCCGGAACCGTGCATTGGAAGGTTTTACGCTGCCTAAAATCTTGTGGGTGCAGGAAAATGAACCTGAATTGCTGGAACAAGCGTCCTTGTTCTTGTTGCCAAAAGACTACGTCCGTTATCGCCTGACTGGCGATTACGCGATGGATTATTCCGATGCAGCGGGTACGTTGCTGCTGGATGTGGCAGGCAAACAATGGAGCACGGAGATCGCATCGGCATTTAATCTGCCGATGTCACTTTGCCCGCGCCTAGTTGAATCTTTTGACGAAGTCGGCACCTTATTGCCTGAGATTGCAGAGCAAACAGGCTTGGCGTCAGTAACTAAAGTATTTGCTGGCGGTGCCGATAATGCTTGCGGTGCAATTGGCGCAGGCATACTAAGTGAAGGACAGACGATGTGCAGCATCGGTACGTCTGGGGTCGTTCTCTCGTACGAAGAACGTAAGGATCTCGATTTCGAAGGAAAAGTGCACTTTTTTAATCACGGGGAGAAAGATGCCTTCTATATTATGGGTGTAACGCTTGCGGCGGGATACAGTCTCTCCTGGTTCAAAGACACCTTTGCAGCAGACAAATCATTCGATGTGCTTTTGCAGGGAATCGACCAGATTCCGGCAGGAAGCAACGGTCTGCTGTTCACGCCATATATCGTAGGGGAGCGCACACCTCACCCTGATGCGAATATTCGAGGCAGTTTTATCGGCATGGATGCCGGACATAAGCTGGAGCATTTTGGACGTGCTGTAATGGAAGGCATCACCTTCTCGTTACGTGAGTCGATTGATATTTTGCGTGGTGCGGGCAAGACGGTCAATGAGGTGATCTCCATTGGCGGCGGAGCGAAGAACGAAGCTTGGCTGCAGATGCAAGCGGACATTTTCAATGCAACGATTGTGAAGCTGGAGAGTGAGCAAGGTCCGGCGATGGGGGCAGCCATGCTGGCGGCTTATGGCAGTGGCTGGTTCCCGACGTTGCAAGAGTGTGCGGCGGCATTTATTCGTCCAGCGAAGTCCTACGAACCAAATCCGGAGAC
Organism: Paenibacillus amylolyticus; assembly: GCF_003719335.1. GTDB lineage: Bacteria > Bacillota > Bacilli > Paenibacillales > Paenibacillaceae > Paenibacillus > Paenibacillus amylolyticus_D. The sequence goes on along the minus strand of NZ_RIAS01000012.1, from coordinate 67,103 downwards.
GGTAGCGGTCTATGACGGATTATTTGCCATTTATCAAGAGGTGTACGGACAGACACGTGGCTTGAATGATCGTTTGGCGGCATATCGTTAAATCGCCATGGAGAAGCAGGAGCAATCCTATTTCCAGAACAAGCCTATAAAAGCATAAGCTGTGATAAAAGAAACATTAGAGAAGCATTCGCGCAGGCGAGTGCTTTTTTGTTTTGTTTACTCTATGGACCTCACATTTGCCCTGCATAACCGGATTCCAGCTTAGCATAGATTGGATATAGAGGGTTTGCGTCTACAAGAACCGGAAGCATGGGGGTGTGGGGTTGGAAGAGCAGGAGCAACAGGAGCAGGAACAGGAACAGGAGCAAGAGCAAGAGCAACAGAATCATGGGCAGGGAAAGGAACAACTGGTAAATCAAAGGCCACATATCACCTTATCCATGATTGTATGCAACGAGGAGAAGCGATATCTTAGGCAGGCACTTGTAACACATCGTCCATGGATTGATCGGGCTGTCATTATTGATGATGGAAGTACGGATGGGACGGCCGCCATGTGCAGAGAGCTTTTACAAGGTATTCCTCTTGTACTAGTGCAGAATCCGGTCTCGCGTTTTTCCGATGAGGTGACTCTGCGAAAACAACAATGGGAGGAGACCCTCTCAACGAACCCGGAGTGGATTCTTAATCTGGATGCGGACGAGGTTTTAACACCGGATTTTGGGATTTTGCGGGATGACATCTTAAGCGGATGGGAAGAAGCTATTTATTTCCGTTTATATGATATGTGGAGTGAGACTGCGTACCGTGAGGATGCATACTGGCAGGCACATATGTATTATCGGCCTTTTCTCATCAAGTATCGTCCCGGGATGGTGTATGAATGGAAGGAAACACCGCAGCATTGCGGACGATTCCCGTTGAGCATTCAGCATCTGCCCTATGCCTGTCATACCCCGCGAGTGAAGCATTATGGCTGGGCAAGAGAAGAAGATCGTGTTCGCAAATATGAGAGATACCAAACACTGGACCCCGAAGCACAGTATGGCTGGAAAGAGCAATATGAATCGATATTGGATGCAGAGCCTCGGCTTATTCCATGGTCTGATTAAGGGGAAGGGAGTGAGCTTCATTGATGAAAGAACCGCTAGACCGTAAAAGCAGTAACAAAAGTATCCAAGATGAACTGCCAGCGGATACCATACCATCCAAGTCTGAGAAGGAGACAGGGCAAACGTTAAGGATAAAACAAGAAAAAGAAAAAGAAAAAGAGCGAGTACACAAACAAGAGCAAACCCCGGAGCAAGAGCAAATCCCGGAACAAGAACAAGAACAAGGACAAGAACAGAAGCAAGTGGAACAGCCCCAACAAATGACAAGTCAGAAGGGAAAACAACAGCCACAGCAAAGCGAAGAGGAAAAGGACAAGAAAATGGAAAAGCAAGAGCAAGAGCAAGAGGATATCTCGCAAAGTACCCGTGAGCGTATCCTCATTGCCAGCCCTGTACGGCAGACAGCGGCCATTCTGAATGAATTTTTGGATTCCCTGCAAAGACTTGAGCGAAAGACGGTGCGTACAGACTATTTGTTTGTAGATGATAATGAGGAAGCAGCCTCCTCGCAAATGCTGCATGATTTTGTACTTCGCCATAACGGTAAGATGATTCATGCTCGCGATTTGAATGGTACGGAGAGTGGGGACGCGGACGATCCAGGGAACTACAACAAAGATGAAGGTGGTCACTACTGGAGAAACGAACAGGTATGGCGAGTGGCCAGGCTGAAAAATAACATTTTACAGTACGCACGTGAGCATCAATATGATGGTGTGTTTCTGATCGATTCCGATCTGGTGCTGCACCCGCGTACGCTGGAACAATTGGTATCGAGCCAAAATGAGATTGTATCCAATATTTTTTGGACCAGCTGGCAACCGGGAACAAAGGAAATGCCGCAAGTATGGCTTCAGGATGAGTATGCACTCTATCGTCGGGGAGGGTCAGCTCTTGCGGGCATAGAAGCGCAGGATGAAGACGCCCAGGCGAGTACCTTTCTAAACCAGCTGCGTATTCCGGGTTGTTATGAGGTGGGTGGATTAGGTGCTTGTACTCTAATTCGGCGATCTGTACTTGAAGCGGGAGTGAATTTTGATCGTATCCCGAATGTTTCTTTTTGGGGAGAGGATCGTCATTTCTGCATTCGTGCTCAGGCGTACGGGTTTCAACTGTTTGTGGACACTCACTACCCAGCCTATCATATCTATCGTTTGTCCGACTTGCCGGGGGCAGCGGCCTATAACCGCAGAATTAGACGAGGCGAAGAGAGCATTCGTATTAGCTTATGTATGATTGTGAAAAATGAAGAAACCTCCCTTGCCAGATGTCTGGACTCCGTAAAAGGAATTGCCGATGAGATCGTCATCGTGGACACAGGTTCCACGGATCGCACAAGGCAAATTGCGGCTCAGTACACCGACTGTATTTTCGATTTTGAGTGGGTGGATGATTTTGCTGCGGCACGGAACTTTGCCTTTGATCAGGCCTCCTGCGAATATATATTATGGCTGGATGCGGATGATGTGTTTGAACCAGAGGATCGCGCCAAACTGATTGCATTGAAACAGTCGCTTGATCCGGCAGTGGACAGTGTAACGATGGATTACAACCTTTCCTTCACTCCAGAGGGCAAGGTCGCGTATAGTCTGCGGCGAAATCGTCTGGTGCGGCGGGATCGCCAGTTTCGCTGGATTGGAGCAGTGCATGAATACTTGGCTGTAGCAGGTAATTTGCTGCATAGTGATGTGGCTGTGACGCATAAGAAAGATAAGGTGTATACAGATCGAAACCTAAGAATATATCGGAAACGGGAACAGGCTGGTGAAGACTTCTCACCGCGTGACCTCTATTATTTTGGCAATGAACTGAAAGACCATGCTTATCACGAAGAAGCCATAACCTACTATGAGAAATTTCTGGACACCGGACTGGGATGGGTCGAGGATCGGATTGCAGCCTGCCAGAAAATTGCGGATTGCGAGGCAGTACTGAAACGCCCGGAACGGGAAGCAGCTGCGTTGTTCCGTTCCTTTGCCTATGATTTGCCGAGAGCAGAGGTGTGCTGCCGACTGGGGGGATATTTTGCAGATAGAGAAGACTACCGCCAAGCTATATTCTGGTATGAACAGGCCGTGCAGGCGATCCGTCCAGGTGATCCGATGGTTGTACTGAATGAAGCAGCGTGGACTTGGATGCCGCATCTGCAACTATGTGTATGTTATGATCGGATGGGCAACCGAGCGAAAGCGAAGGAGCACAACGACATTGCCCTAGCTTATCATCCTACTCACCCAAGTATGTTGTACAATGATCGATATTTTAAGGATTTGGCGAAGGAAAGCGTATTGGAGAATGCATAGAGTTTAGCTTAACGGGCTTTAATAGCGATATATGATCAGCACGTTAGTTGCCATAATGCATGTAATGCAAGGAAATTGTTGCATTTGTAGCTCCTCTTATTCAAAAAACTAGAATGAATCCTAAGGTTAACAGAGTCCACCTCTTCGCGATGAAGAGGTTTTTTTGTGTCTATTTTTAAAACCAGAATTAAGGAGACGGGCCCACAGGGGGAGAAAACTGGCAGGGGATCTCGCGGAAGAGCTCAATATTCCGAAAGATAAGTTTGTGGAAAACCATCGCTCTGAGTTTTTTTGGAGAAAATGTGCGCCATTTTAGATGTATCTCGTAGTGGATATTACAATGAGTTCGTGGGATTCATGGCAGGGTAACTGGCTCCGACTTTATTCTAACGATCACAGGAGAGCTTATTTCAAGGTTTTTGAGGGTATGAGAATTTTAACGATCACCACAGACGCTATTTCGGCAAGAATGCACATAATGGGGCGAAAACATCACTAATCTGAGTAAATAAGCTCTCTGGTGATCGTTAGAAAATAAGTAGTGGCGAATCAGGCTAAATAAGGTTTCTGGTGATCGTTAGAAAATGTGATGTTATGTCTAAACCGCGAATCGGAGCTAATAATTGCAATGACAAAATGGAAATGCCTGATGCCTGATGCCTGATGCCTGATGCCTGATGCCTGAGGTCGTGATGTCTTGATGCCTTGATGCCTTGATGCCTTTATACTCTATACCTCTATCTCTTGGTCGTTCTGGCACCGCAGGGAGACTTATTGTTATGTTGTCCACAATCCCTACTTCCACGATCCCTATTATGGATTAATGTATTTCGTTCAATGGAGCATATGCATTACAATAGTTTTTAACGGAAAAGCAGTGAACACCAAGACTTGTCTTCACGGGTTTTTGGCTGCCGAATCTGAACGAAGCAAGGGGAGTGAATGGATATGAATATGGATATGGATATGGATCTGACAGAAGTATTACTCGAATCCAGACTGGTCGCGATCGTACGCGGCATAAGCCGGGAAGAGGCGGTGACAGCTGGTCAGGGCATGACCGACGGTGGCATTCGTTTAATGGAAGTAACGCTGAATACACCGAATGCGCATCAGATCATTGCTGACTGGCGCGAACGTCACGGAGGACAAGCCTATGTCGGCGCAGGCACGGTACTCAATGTGAGCATGGCGAAGGAAGCCGTGTCTGCAGGGGCACAATTTTTGGTATCCCCCAATGTCGATCTGTCTGTTATTGAATATGCTGTAGAACACGGTGTTGAGATTTGGCCTGGGGCGATGACACCAACGGAGATTGTAGCTGCATATGAAGCGGGAGCGCGGGCTGTTAAGCTGTTTCCTATGGCTAGTCTGGGTATTCCATACCTGCGTGAAATCAAGGCACCTCTCGATCACATTCCACTGCTCGCAACGGGTGGCGCGACGCTGGAGAATATCGCTGCCTATTATGAGGCAGGTGCAGCCGCAGTAGGCTTGGGAAGTGCACTTTTGCCAAAAGAAGCTCTAGCTTCGAGAGATAGCGCACAGATTGCAGAGCGAGCAAGAGCATTTGTGAAGGCAGCGACTGCGAGAACAGACAGTAGATAGCGTTTAGGTAACGTTAAGAGCAAAGGGACTAGAGTAGAGGGCTTAATTTAAGAAGAAATAAGTAAATTAGGCGTAATGGGGTATATATAAAAAGAGTTTACATGGTTAATCGTGATTACTAACAAAAATGGAGATCATTTAACGTGTAGTTGATCCTGTTATCGTATGATAAGCATATGTCAGTAGCCAGAGAGGAGAGAGGCCTTGTGAAAGCGAGAACGATGATTGGCGGTATGTTGGCAGTAGCCGCTGTAACTGCGGGTGGTTTATGGAAGGCAGCGGTAAAAAGCCAGACACCCAAAAAAATTCCGATTACGTTGACACCGCCGATGCCTTTTGAGGATATTACCTTTGAAAGTGGAGGGGGACAGGTGCAAGGTTGGTTCATTCCAGCGAGACCCGATGTTCCTAAGCCTTGGCCGCTCGTGATAATAGCACATGGCTGGGGTTCCAATCGCTCTCGTGTATTACGCTATGCGCACCCCATCTGGGAAGCCGGGTATGCACTGTTTATGTATGATGTGCGTAGTCATGGAGCCAGTGATCCTGTTCGTGCTGCATCAGCCTATCTGTTTAGGGACGATCTACTGGCTGCGTTGACGTATGTATCAGGCCGGTCCGAGATTGACCCCGAAGCTATCGGAGTGTTGGGGCATTCCTTGGGCGGACTGGGAACGATTCTTGCAATTACAGAAGGCATTCCAGTTTCCGCCGTGGTCACCGACTCCATGCCATCCCAGTTTCAGGTGATCGTCAGTTCGGAACTGAGACGCCGGCGCCTGCCGCTTTTCCCGCTGGCACAGTTGATCCCCCGAATCTGGTTTTGGCGGTTAGGTGAGTCTTTAAAGACGTATCAGCAGAATGATGCAGTAATGATGCTGAATGAGCGGCGAAGAAGCATGCAGTTGCCATTTTTGATGGTACACTCCAAAGGGGATAATTTTATTCCACCGAGTGAACTGGAATATTTTATGTCCAAAGCCGATCCGCCGGTAGAGCATCTATGGGTTAACAGTGAAGGTCACAGCTGCTCTGAGGAAGATCCGGCTTTCTGGGATACGGTCATACCGTTCCTGAAAATGCATGTTCGTTCCGCTCCAGAGAGAGCTGCGCATGACGAAACTACAATTAATCAGGACGCAACAGATCTGCATCATAGCGCAGGTTGATAGCGAAAAACGCCAACTCGATTGGCGTTTTTTTTGTTGTGTCTTTTTATTATACAGAAATTCACAATTGTAAAATTACCCGGAAAACAGCGATTAAAAAGGAAGCTTATGGTATCATAGATTAGAATGGCAAAATTCATGCGAGAGTATTTATCATGCATCTTGCGTGAAATCGAAGGGAGAGGTAACCATTTTGAGTTGGGATTGGAACATGAATGGAAGGCTTAAAACGTTCACAGCCAAAGCCGCAGCAACAGCAATGGCAACTCTGCTGTTTACGACACAGGTACCAGGTTTGACGGGGAGCGCATCCGCTGCTCAGGCGGGAGCTGGCTCAGTGAATGAAGCAGTGTCGGGGGAAAATGATCAACTAGACGTAACAAGCAATGACGTGCCGGAGGGTGCAAAAATTTCATCCAGGCAAGCCGCTGAAAATATATTAAAGCTGTTTCCGCTATTAAAAAAAGCGACGATCTCATCCGCTAATTTCGATGTATCCAATTCTTATCCACCGCCGGATTACAAAGTATGGGATGTCGGATTTCAGTTTGTACAAGGCAATCATTCCATGGGATTCAGCGCAAGTGTGCATGCAGGTACAGGGGAAGTCCTAAGTGTACATCTGCCATCTGAGTTTGTAGAGAGTCAGTTGTCATCCGTATCAGAGGTTCAACTGACCAAGGAAGAAGCCGAAAAAACGGCTTTGGAACTGCTACATCAAGCGATTCCTGAACTTAAGGATGGACAGTATGTACCGCTAGGAGACACGGTTTCACCTGTGGAACAGCAAGCGTTATTTGGCCGCAATGAATATCAATTTGTCTATAACTTGAAACATGATGGTGTTGTGTCGGATGCAGAGACAGTCTACATAACTGTGGATGAGAGAGGTCAGGCCACATCGTATTCACGTTCGACTATCTCGGCAAAATACCCCTCCTCCAAGCCGAAGGCCTCGGAAGAGCAGGCCAGACAGGTGTTTGAAGATGGATTTGATGTAGAGCTTGCATATATCTCCAAAGAACAATTGTCTTCCATACAGGGGCAAAAATATGTTCTTGGTTATTTGCCAAAAGGTGATAGTATGGGGCCGATTAACGCTAACACGTTAGACCGAATTGACGTGATGACAGGAAAAGCCGTGGACAAGAGCAGTTCACAGCAAAATAAAAAAGTAACGGGCAATGGGCCGGCATTTGCCGCAGCGAGCGGTCAGCGCCTAAATGTGCAACAGGCAGTAGAGCGGGTTGCAGCCAATTTTGACATTCCCAAGGATTACAAACTCGAGCACAGCCAATTAACTAAAGGTTACTATGGCAATGCGAACAGCCAGGTATGGAGTCTAAGCTGGAGCAATCGGAATGCAAACATATCCTATATGTTCATGCGTGATATTTCGGCACAGGTCGATGCGGTTACCGGACAGGTCTACAGCTACAATTTGATGCAACGGGTTGGACCAGAGATGGGGCAGGAAAAGCCTTCTCAAGAGAAGGATAAAAAGGCTGTTACTTCAACACAGGCCGAGAAACTTGCGATGAATACGATCATTGCCGCTGTACCACAGGCAAAAGAGCAGTATCAACTGGCCAGAATGATAGAAGCAGACGATGCTCGTACGTTTGTGTTTCAGCGTTATTTGAATGGGATTCGGGTTCAGGATGACACGGCACAGGTGCAGGTAAAGAACAATGGGGATATTACTGAATTCTATACACGCTTGGCGGCATCTTCTGAGCAACTACCGGCAGATATTACACCTGCAATCTCTTACGAAAAAGCTAGGGAACTCTATCTGAAGAAATATACGTTAACGTTGAATTATGCTCGTTACGGTGGGTTCGGTTTGGGTGCTAGTGAACCTGTACCTGTAGGAGTAAATTTGGCTTACGTACCTGTAAGCGGCAAGAAATCTCTATACAATTTGAATGAACTGCTCGATGCCAATACAGGTCAATGGTTCTTCATGTACGGTGTAGACCATGCGGCATCTCAGATCGAACCGACAGATATTGCGGGTCATATTGCTGAATCAGCTTTGCGTAACATGACCAAGCATAAGGTGTTGCTTGCCGATGAGCAGGGACGTGTATTTCCGGATCGGGTCGTTACCCGAGGAGAGTGGTTCAATTATCTGGCAAGAGCAATTAATCCGAACATGGACATGTACTATAACAGCGATAGCAATGAAAAACTTTTTGCTGATTTAACCATAGAAAGTCCGTATTACAAGGCGGTGAAAGTCCTCATAGATCAACGCTGGATCGGTGGAGCTGACCCTGAGAAGCAGCTAAAACCTGAGGAAGAAATGACACGTGAGGAATTGGCAGTCTTGCTGATGCGCATTCTACGTTATGAGAAGCTCGCCGGATTCTATATGCAGCCGTCCGATTTGCCTAACATTGCCGACGCCAGTGCGATCAACAATAAGGGTGCTGTTTCTCTGAGCTTGAAGCTTGGCTTGTTACCTTCTATTGAGGGAAGATTTATGCCTGCGCGCAAAGTAACGGTAGCCGAGGCATCTCAAGTTCTTGAGCGACTTGCCAAGTTACAGGGCAAAACGGACACGTTTATGAAAGGCAGCCGCCTTTATTAATTCCAGGCGGAGCTCACCTGCATTCATTTGTACGAATCTATACGCAGGCAAAGCCACTCATAATCTGCTCCAGGAAAACATAGGATGAAGTGAAGCGGCAAACATGATGACTGCAACTAAAGTTCAAGGGGCCTTCCGAGAAGGTCCCTTTTCCACTTGATTACACTAACATTGGAAAGATATAAGTTGAATTATTCTTTTACACGCTAACGAAGTGGACAGAAAAAACCTGGAAAAGCGAAGCGCTCGCGTTTATCACCGGATTTTCCCCTTTGGAAAAGGGAATTCAAAAAATCTGGGGATAACAGCGATGGGAAGGTTATTCTGTCCTTGGAGTGGACTGTGTAAAATTTTTAGTTCAACTTATATAGAACAATGAAAGCAAGACCTTTTATGATACAATAGGGCATGAGAATGCTACGAAGAAGGGTGGGGTCCTTTCATGGGTAAGAACGGTAAACGAGTGATCACCTTGTTGCTGGCAGGCTGTCTTGTTGCGGCTTGGTTGCCGCGTACGGTTGACCTTGATCAATTGTATGCCGCGTCAGGTACGTCCGAACTATCTACAGCGACGGATTTGCGTCAGACACTGTTGAATGCGATGTCGCAGCGTACAGAGAAAGTGGTGTTTACCTATAAGGGGAATGTGAAGGGCCTCAAGAAACAGTTGCAGACCTCTATCGATGAAGCAATGAAGAGTGATCCTTATATTCAATATACAGTGAAAAGTTATGCGTTTAACTATAAAGGCTCCAATACGTCAGCCGAGGTGGATGTGACCCTCTCGTATCGGGAAACGAAAGCGCAGACCGATTATGTGAATCGGAAAGTAGCTAGTGTGCTCAAAGAAATCATTAAACCTGGAATGACGAGCCATGAGAAAGTTAAAGTTATTCATGATTGGATTGTGTTAAACCTTGCTTATGATACCTCATTACAAAAATATACGGCTTATGACGGACTTGCGACAGGCAGTACTGTATGTCAAGGATACTCCTTGCTCACATATCGCATGCTGGAGCGGGTAGGGATTGAAAATCGCATTGTTGAAGGTCAAGCAGGCGGACAACTCCATGCCTGGAATCTGGTGAAGCTGGATGGAAAATGGTATCACCTCGATACAACATGGGATGATCCAACACCTGATCGCAAAGGCGTTGTGAGCCATAATTATTACTTGTTAAGTGATAAAGAGATGGCGCGTGACCATGTCTGGACAGGCAAAAACAAGTACCCTGCAGCCTATGCACCTTACCGTGATGCGCTGCTTAAACTGGCGAAGACGGACGGAAACAAGCAGGAGGTATACCAAAAGCTGTACCACGCACTGGAGTACTCTCTGTACGATGAACAGGATGCGGTCAAGGAACGGGCAGTGCTCAAAACCAAAGTCCAGAGTGTGCTAAATGAGGGCGGAACTTCGCTAACTTTTAGATATAAGGGCACGGAGAGCGGTTTGATCGAAGATTTGCAGGATCTGTACCAGCTAGGTATGAAGTCCATCTCCTATTTTGTCTCCAAGATGGAAGATACAACAGATCTGCGTGTCAAAATCAATTGGACCTTGTAATAGACAGACAGGTTCAGGATTCAGCCCCCGTACAACGGATCAAGTATATGCACAGCAACGTGTCTTTCTAATGATTGGAGCGCCCCGGTAACCTGGGCGCTCTTTTTGATATTCAGTTTTCAGGGGAATTGCACTGAAAAATAAATTCCCCTGTTCTACAAAAAAAGTCTCTGTAGAACAGGGGATTAATGAATCATTATCGTAGGTTTAAACGAAAAGCAGGGTTGAATCAACGACGACTACACTTAGCGACTGACCCTACTCTTTGATACCCGACGATTCGGTAGGCGTGAAGTCACATTCCTGCAGCGGAACAACCTTGGTTTTTTTGATCCATTTGTAACCAAGCCATAGAATGAGGAATAGCGGCACGCTCAGATAAGCAACAAGGGCTCCACTCCAGTCGATCTGGTCACCTGTGAATGCCTGATAGTTCTGTCCCAGAATCACGATGATACAAAGGACAAAAGCAAAGATCGGCCCAAACGGGAACCAACGTGCACGGTAAGGCAAATCCCTTAAATCCCGTCCTTGTGCAACATAAGCTCGCCGGAATCGGTAATGACTGATCGCAATACCCAGCCACGTAATGAATCCACACATGCCGGATGCATTTAGTAACCACGTATACACAATGCCGTCACCGAAGAGAGAAGCCAGAAATGCAAGCATGCCAACAGCGGTTGTGACGAGCAGCGCATTCATCGGAATGCCTCGTTTATTCAGCTTGCCAAGGAAACGCGGAGCTTTGCCATCCCGAGCAAGAGCGTAGAGCACACGGCTTGAAGCGTACATGCCGGAGTTCCCGGCTGAGAGCACGGAAGTCAGGATGACGGCATTCATGACAGAAGCCGCAATCGCAAGTCCTGCTTTTTCAAAGACAAGTGTAAACGGGCTGACCCCGATGTTCTCCAGATCACCCTTGAGCAGATTCGGGTGAGTGTAAGGAATAATTAAACTGATTACAGTAATCGCCAAAATGTAAAAGATCAGAATGCGCCAGAAGACCTGGCGAATGGCACGAGGCACGTTTTCGCGTGGATTCTCGCTTTCACCAGCGGCGACACCGATCAATTCCGTTCCCTGGAAGGAGAAACCCGCGGCCATAAACACGCCAAGGACTGCGAAGAAGCCGCCGTGGAATGGTGCATCGCCGACAGTAAAGTTGCTGAAGCCAACAGCTTCACCGCCCAGAATACCAAAAATCATTAATACGCCGACACTCAGGAAGATAATGACGGTGGCCACTTTGATAATGGCAAACCAATATTCCGATTCCCCGTATCCTTTGACGGACAGGATATTTAGAGCAAAGATCAGTACCAGGAATAGCAGACTCCATAGCATGGATGAGCTGTCCGGAAACCAATATTTAATCAGAACGGTAGCCGCAGCGAGTTCCGCGGCAATCGTTACCGCCCAGTTGTACCAGAAGTTCCAGCCCATGGCGAAGCCGAGAGCGGGGTCTACGAACCGAGCGGCATACGTATTAAAAGAACCGGAGTCCGGCATAAAGGTTGCGAGTTCTCCCAAGCTGGTCATGAGGAAATAAACCATGATTCCAACAGCTGCGTAGGCAAGTAATGCACCACCAGGGCCGGCAGTCGAGATGGCTGTACCACTTGCCAGAAACAGCCCCGTACCGATGGAGCCGCCGAGGGCAATCATGGTCATGTGACGTGCACGCAATCCTTTTTTCAATGTAGGTCCAGTTGTTGTTGTGTGTGATTGGTTGCTGCGGTCTTGCATGAAAACACTCCTTCATTTGTATTGCTAATGCAGATCATAAGCTCCATAAACCAAAAAAGACCACAGGCATGAGCCAGCGGTCTTGATATCTATATCCGCACCATGTCCCAGATGATTAAGATAGCTCAACACAGAAGAAGTCATACCTTTTTTAGAAAAAGATACGAATACTTGCTGTGACAGTTCTGCACCTTTCGGCTGCAGCCCCAGCTCACCGGACCGATAAAGGAACGTCCAGTAAACTTCGGCGGGTACACCTTTCGGCTGATCTCAACAGCGGCTCCTAACGCCTTCTTCAGCTTACTGATCGCACCCGCGACCTCTACCTCACCATGCAATGGATGAGGTGTATCTATTGTTTATGAAATTAGAAATCACGCTTCGAGCAGCGTGTAACCTGTTAATCAAACAGACAACAAGTATACCGCTCATCGTTTTACAGTGCAATAACAAATGTTGGAGTTTGCTCTAATGGCTTGGTAAAGAACATGTAGAAGAACAGATTAATCCTGCTTTTTATTCCGTCCTGCCATCTGCTGCCACACCGTTCCGGCGGCCTGTTCACCAGATTCGATACGTTCTAGCGCCATTTTGGCCTGTAAACTCACTTCAAATTCGGGATCTTCCGCGGCGAGACGTAAAGCCTGCTCCGCTTCTTCAGTTCCGACTTCATACAGAAAACGAGCCGCACGCCAGCGCACCAGTTTGCTCTTGTCCGTTAACGTTTCGATCATGGCCGGTGTGGCAGCAGGGTCACCGATGTCTGACAACGTATCCCCGGCAGTACGCCGTACAGCGGGAGAACTGTCGCGAAGCGCTTCGTACAGAAGTTCCATCGCTTCAGGTGTACGAATATCCCCCAGATAGACAACGGCCAAGCGACGAATTTGCATTTTGCTGTCGCGTAGCGCCTGAGCTACCAGAGGCAGTCTTTCTTCTGTTGGCTCCATGCCATCCAGTGCGGCATAGCGTACATTCCAGTCTTCGCTCCGAAGCGCTTCTTCCAGTTCCGTTCCAACCAGCGCACGCCGATGCTCAACGAATTCTTCCGTATTTGTACCATGCGCAATAGCTTGCTGAATGACCTGCTCCAATCGTTCCGGCGGGTAGGCCGCTTCCAGTTCCTGTTCAACTTCACGTGCAATATCCGGAAGCTCACCATACCGTACGCCGTAATCACTCAGTTTACGTTCTTTAATCAACGTAGCGCTGGCTACTTCTGTAACGGCTTTAACAAAACGGTCTGATAGTGAAATTCGCTCTTCTTTCGTTCCGGCTTTGACTCGAATCTGCATCGGCACTCCGCGGAAAAACTGAACAAAAACTTGTGCCTCCCCAAAGTGTTCACCTGTGGCATCTTCCGACTCGATCCAGTCCAGATTCACACTTTCCTGACCCAGACGGCTCTGTACTTCACCAAGAATAACAGACCAGTCTGCATTGCCTTTACGATCCAGTGCGACGAAGTCGGTGGTGTGGAATACACTTTTCACGCCTGGAATGTGGAGCATCTGGCGAATAAACGCCGGGGCTGAACGTTCGTTGTCGAGTGTATAGGTTCTGCGAATCCCGTCTTCCAGACGTTCGTCGAGATGTAACATCATCGTATTTGGACTTGGTGTTGGTTCAATGGAAACGATATTCATGGGTGAAACCTCCTATAATACCAGATTGATACACAACCTTCCGCAAAATAAATCACACGGATACCTTTATTTTAACGGATATCTCTATTCTACATGAAATCAGGAAAACTGCGAAATTACATGCCGAGAAGAGGTATCTGCGTAGGGATGTGAAGAAGTACGAAGATTGTTAACACTTCTTTCATGTTCGTGCACAAACATTTTTAAATGAAACCTGACACAATATAGGTAAGAAGCTATTGGAGGTCATATCTATGGAGCCTGTTACTGTGCTAACGGATGGAGAGCGTTGTATTAACTTTGAGGAGATCAAACCTTTGTTTGAGGATTGGATTGCTTCTGCGCCATCAGATTCAGTAAAGGAAACAGGAAGAGGGGATTGGGAAAATTCCCGTTTTTGCATTGTAGATTACAGGAACGCTGAACAGGCAGTATCCGCAGCGAAAGCCATTCGTGCTTTTGTACCGGATGTGCCGCTACTGGTCATTACCGATTTTACATCCTTGGTTCGTAAGCGTCATCTGCAACAGATAACAGGTAATGGTGTTATGAAGTTGATGCTCTGGAATGAACAAGACCCCGATCAATTGGTTAGCGGCATTAAGAAGTGGCTGCAAACTTTCGGGTATGAAGCACCAATAACCATGCCTTCCGCTCTACACATCAGGTAAAACGAAAGAAGCATGGTGCGTGAAACCGTTTTTATACAGCTTTGTCATGTTTATGTTTGGTGACGTCTTTATCGAAGACTAACTAGACCATATATTTATAGCCTGTACCCCATACCGTTTTAATATAACGGGGATTTTTGGGGTCGGGCTCTATTTTTTTGCGAAGACTAGAGATATGTACGTCGATGGTTCGATCCAGATAGGCGCGTTCAGAGCCTTTGATGCGGTCCATCAGTTCATTACGGGTAAACACTTTGCCCGGATTGCGATACAATTCCTTCATAATCTCAAATTCAATATGGGTTACATCGATTTCAACACCATCTACAAATAACGTTCTCCTGTATTCATTGACATGAATGTGACCTGTCACTTCAGCTGGCTGATTCTCCTTAACAGGTTTATCCTGATAGGTGATAATCGACCTGCGTAGCAATGCTTTAATTCTGGCGTCCAACTCCTTCAGACTAAACGGCTTACAGAGGAAATCGTCAGCACCATTATGTAAGGCACGAAGTCGATCATTTAACATGGTACTTGCAGATATCATCAGTACAGGAACGGTGGAATTTTGACGAAAAGCATCAACAAGTTCGTTACCGTCAATCTCGGGCAACATCAAGTCCGTCACCACAATATCAGGTTGAAACTGGGGAAATAAATGAAGTGCTTCACGGGGGTGATGAACCCGCTCGGTTATGTATCCTTCCTCCTCAAGAAAAAAAGCGATCATGTCCGCTAAATTCTTTTCATCTTCTATAAGAAGTACTTTGATTGACATAGCTTCACACTCCTGGTGAACAAGGATTTGTTAAGAAAATACAATAAAATGATTAAAAATAACGCAAAAAATTTAATGGTTCTATTCCAGAATATAGAAAGTAGCACCAACTTGCAAAATGACTTTACCTTAATAATGTAGTTTATCATGAGTTTACTTTTTTTGCTGAATCATAAATTTTGCCATACGTACATTGAATGTTAATTAAAGTATAATGGATCAGAGTGGTTTGAGGGGGGAAATGTTCAAAGTTATCGCCAGCTATTAGGGGGAACAGATGTTGTTAGAGAGACCAAAGAGAGCAGGCATACAACGAATCCATGGTGAGGATAGATATATATGTATGGGATAACGGAAGTAAGGAACCTGTTGGAACGGATTCAATTGCACTTGAGAAGACCCTGGATTGGAACAGGTCTCCTAGTGATCTTTGGTTCATTAAGTGCCATTTTTCCGTTTACATTGTTCTATGGTGTGCAATTTGTAGTCATTAGTGCCGCGGCATTGGTTGCCCTTCGCTTGTATGGGGGGATATACGGTTTTGTATCACTTACGTTAATCTATCTATTGAAAAGCCTGATCGTTGGGCTGGATTCCCATAACCTTTATGTCATGGCAGGACATTTTATAGAACTGATCTGGATGCTGGGGTGGCAGAGATACTATAAAAAAGGCAGTCTGATCAAAGCTAACGGGGTGTTCTGGGTTGCGATGTCGCTTCCTGTAATTGGTTACGGATATTACGTATTAGGTCTGAGTGTGGAAGTGACCAAATATGAATATATGTACATGGCTGTCGTGAGCATGGTAAACGCCCTGATTGCAGGCATTGTGGTTGATTTTTGGATCACGCTCGGGGAACATCAGGCGAAACGAGCAGGCACGATTCCCTTATCCAGAATTGCATTTAAATATGTGGTTGCTTTTGTTGTGTTTGTATCTCTTGTTCTGTTGTCCGTGGATAGCCGCAGACAATTGAGCCAGATGAACGAATCCATCTTATGGGATATGAGACATGCGGCGAATGCTGTTGTTCAGGATTTGGATCAGCATTATGTAACACCGAGTAACCTTGCAGAAAATGTAGAGCGTTATCATCATTTGCTGGGGATGAATGTGGTTTTGCTAGATCAGCGCAAAGCGGTCGTTGTTTCTGGACTGCCAGAATATCAGCCGGGGGAGTTCATAAATATGGATCAGTTTCAGGTGATTACATCGGCGAGCGGTCCAATTTTATTAAATTCGGAGAAAGCTCATTACAGTGATATCCTGGATCATTGGAGGCAGGCTTCTTTCATTTATGAGGCTGAGGAAACGGCAGAAACGCCTTACGAGGTTTTGGTTGAAACCAATTCGTCCCAGTATTACACGCAGATTGAAAAGATCTATTTGACGACGTTACAATCTTTATTCGTTATTATCGTTACATCAATGATTGCAGCAGCTCCATTGAGCAGCAAAGTGGTTAGTCCTTTACTTCGCTTGACCCGGCTAACAGGTTCTCTTCCCCGTCTACTGTTTCGAAACGGAGGTATGGATTGGCCTAGCAGTCATGTGACCGAAGTCCAGATCCTCATTGGAAACTTACGCAAGATGGCGGATGTGTTACTCGAACAATTCGAACAGATTCGACTCGATAAGTTAACACTGGAGGACAGGGTCGTTGCCCGCACGAAGGAACTTAAAAATAGTGAAGGAATTAAACGTGCGATCATCGAGTCCTCCATTGATGCGATTATCTCGGTTGATTCCCAAGGGGTGATCATTGAGTTTAACCCTGAGGCCGAAAGGATGTTTGGATTGGGTCGGGAAGAGGTCGTGTTGCAGAAGGAGGCACCTTCTCTTTTTCAGGGGATTGGTTTTCAGGAAATTAAGTTGATGTTAGAACAATATGAGTATGTCGAAGGCAAAAGGTATATAACGGTTGATGAAATATTAGGTGTTCGTAATGACGGCTCCGTATTTCCGATTGAGTATAAAATTGTAGAGATTCAATTGGGGAAAAACGAGACGTTGTACAATCTGTTCATTAAAGATATTACAGAACGTACTCGTGCTGAAGAAGATCGGGTGCGTCATGCCCTTGTGTTGGAGCACCTTAACCTGGAACTGTTCCAAGAGAAGGCAGCGATTCAGGAACAGCGCGATATCAGTGAACAATTTATTGAATCGGTTCGTGAAGGACTTGTCATGTCTGACCGTTCGGGGACGATTACGATTGTGAATCGCCGAATAGAAGAGATGTTTGGACTGGGTAATTTCCTAGGAGAATCGATAACTGACTTGGCTCAAGCCATCGATTCAATGGTGCAGACTGAAAACTTCAATCTGACAGAACAGACAAGAGCATTCCTGGATGGAGAACAAGCATTCATCGAGACCAATTTCTATTTTGACAATGTGGAACAAAGCGTATTTTCATTGTATATGAAACAGATGGACGTGCCGGGGAAAAATCATGGATTCCTGCTCGTATTTCGTGACTTAACGGGTGAAGAGCGGCTCAACCGGATGAAAAACGAGTTGATCAGCGTTGTTTCTCATGAACTTCGGACACCTGTGGCTACCATCATGGGATATGTTGAACTGATGTTAATGTATGACCTTCCGGCATCCCAACGTAAAGAGTTCATGGAGACTATTGCGTCTGAAGGCAAACGTCTGAGCAGCTTGCTGGATGATGTGCTTGATATCCAACGTCTCGATAATGAGGGCATGACGTATCATATGACCTACGTTCCTCTCGTGGACCTTGTTGAAGGTGTAGCAGAGCAGTGGAACATGAAGTCTTCTCAGCGAATCTATGTGCATGTCTTTAATGGTGATCTCTTTGCTTATGCGGATCAGAACCGGATGGTTCAAGTATTGCATAATCTTATAGGCAACGCGGTAAAGTACTCACCAGGAGCAGAACGAATCGATGTAACACTATGGGAAGAAGAGGGAGCCCTATGCATCGATGTACGGGATTATGGCATAGGGATTGCCGAGAGTGAGAAGGATCTGCTGTTTAACAAATTCTATCGTGTAGATAATTCGGATCATCGTCAGATTGGTGGCACGGGCCTCGGTTTGTATATCTCCCGCAAAATTGTGGAGGATCATCAAGGAAGTCTGACCTTCATGTCGGCTCCAGGGAAAGGCAGTACGTTCAAAGTCAGGCTGCCCAAACAGGACGTTGTCCTCTAGTGTGTTTACCGAAAGTTGATATGGAATGGAGAGCTTTTATCTTTTGGCACGTAACCGTGCGGAAAGGTAAAGGCTTTTTTTTATCGTTCTAACTTTGTTTTTTCGTCATCTGGGATAAAAAAACGGGAACTTTTGCACACTGTATATAGAGCCATAATTTGCATTCTGTGCAAAAGGAGGTCACCACGTATATGTTTCGCAAACAAGAGAAAACGCTTATCATCGTTTGTCTGGTGGCGGCTGTAGTTGTACTGTACGCCGTGGTCAAAAGCATCATCCGTATTATGAGTTATTAAAAATCCGTTCAGGCATGTACATAACCCATAACGAAACAACCAAACAACGATAACGATTACGCTGAAAGAGGAGTGTACCCATGTCATCTCTGGACCCTGTACTGCTCAGCCGGATTCTAACCGGTCTGACCCTGTTTGTGCATATTATCTTTGCTTCCATTGGTGTCGGTGTTCCGCTCATGATTGCTTTGGCTGAATGGCGGGGGCTGCGTACCAATGACATACATTACACCTTGCTAGCTCGTCGGTGGGCGAGAGGTTTTGTGATTACGGTGGCTGTGGGTGTAGTCACAGGCACATCGATCGGTTTACAGCTCAGCTTGCTGTGGCCCATGTTCATGCGTGTGGCTGGTCAGGCGATTGCGTTACCTCTTTTTATGGAGACATTTGCCTTTTTTGTGGAAGCCATCTTCCTCGGGATTTACCTCTACACCTGGGACCGTTTCAAAAAGAAATATACGCATATGCTGCTGCTCATTCCGGTGGCTCTTGGCTCATCCGCTTCTGCCATCTTCATCACAACTGTGAACTCGTTCATGAACCAGCCGCAAGGATTCACCTTGATTAACGGCATCATGAAAGACATTGATCCGATTGCCGCGATGCTGAACCCGGCAACACCAACGAAAGTGTCCCACGTGCTCGCTTCGTCCTACACGTTGAGCGCAGGCGTGCTGGCAGGTATTGCGGCGTTCAGTCTGTTGCGTGGACGTGATCATGTGTACTACAAAAAAGCGCTCAAGCTCACAACCGTATCTGCGCTTGTGTTTGCGATCAGCACCGTCATGATCGGTGATTCTTCAGGTAAATTTCTGGCGAAATATCAGCCGGAGAAGCTGGCCGCTGCCGAGTGGCATTTCAAAACGATGAAGGAAGCACCGCTCGTCTATGGCGGTATTCTGGATGAAAACAACGAGGTCAAATATGCCATTGAAATTCCTTATGCGCTAAGCATTTTGGCTGGCAATCGACCAGATACAGAAGTGAAGGGGCTGGAAGAATATCCAGCCGATCTCAGGCCCCCGTTGTCCATCCATTACATGTTCGACCTGAAAGTGACAACAGGAGTCATTATTCTGCTGATACCTGTGCTTTACGTGTTACGCCGCTGGTTGCCAGGACGCAAACCTTATCCCAAATGGCTGCTGCTTGGCATCGTGCTCCTGGGCCCACTGGCGATGATTGCGATTGAACTTGGCTGGATGTTTGCCGAGGTGGGCAGACAGCCCTGGATTTTGCGCGGATATATGAAGGTGTCTGAGGCGGCGACGACCTCGACTTCGGTTGGCTGGATGCTTGTGCTGTTCATCCTGCTGTATCTGGTGCTGTGTTTCTCGTGTATTCGCGTGATCAGCAAGTTGTTCCGTAACAAGGAAGCGGAGAAGGAACTGGATTCGCTTGGTCTGGAAGGAGGCATCGTGCATTGAGCTTTGAAATTGCGGGCATAGCGATTTTGTGGACGTTTCTGTTCGGTTATCTGATCGTAGCGTCGATTGACTTCGGCGCGGGTTTTTTCAGCTTTTACAGCATATTGACCGGACATGAAAACAAAATTCATAACATTATCCAACGTTACCTGTCACCGGTGTGGGAAGTGACCAATGTGTTTCTTATTTTCTTTGTGGTGGGGCTGGTCGGCTTCTACCCGGATAGTGCGTTCTTTTACGGTACGGCTCTGCTTGTTCCGGGTTCGCTGGCGATTGTGCTACTAGCGATTCGGGGGGTGTATTATGCCTACAATACTTATGGCAACCACGGGAAAAATAGCAGAATCTATCTGGCACTTTACGGGGCAACGGGATTGCTGATCCCGGCAGTCTTCTCCACCATTTTAGCGATATCCGAAGGCGGAATTATCGAACAGGTAGGCGAAAAGGTGTTTTTTCGCTGGCGTGAATTTTTGACAAATCCCTATACGTGGTCCGTTGTTTTGCTGGCTTTGGTGAGTGTGCTGTACATCTCCGCGATGTTCCTGTCCTATTACGCGAAGCGGGCCGGGGATGAGCCGGCCTTTGGCGTACTTCGGGAGTATGCGCTGCTGTGGAGCTTGCCCACGATTTTTGCGAGTTTTCTGGCTTTTCTGCAAATTAACAAACAAAATCCGGCTCACTTTGAACGTATGGTGGACATGTCATGGATGTTTATCGCATCCTTTATCTGTTTTGTTATCGCAGTGTCACTTGTGTGGAAGGAGAAATACCTGGGCTGGTGTTTTATCGCGGTTATGCTCCAATTTGCCTTTGCATGGTACGGTTACGGTCGCTCACATCTGCCCTATATTCTGTACCCGTACATCAATATTTACGATAGCTTTACAAACCGAACGATGGGGATTGCGCTGATTACCGCATTCAGTCTTGGGTTGCTGGTGCTCATTCCATCGCTGGTGCTAATTATGAAGCTGTTCCTGTTTGATGCCAATTATGTACGCGGTAACGCCGGGAAAAAGAAAGGATGACTTCGCCATGTTTGCAACGACGATTTCGAATATTCTCTATACGCTGTCTGCTCTGCTGCCCCGGCATCTTTCAGTGTTGAGATCTGCATGGCCCACGGGCATTTATCCGGGATTGCACTTGCATCCGCTTTTGGAAGAAGGGGTGAAAGGCATACCGGGAATCACGGGGCTTAGCTTTTTTGAGACGTTTACGATCATGTATGCTCCGCCTCTGATTATGGTGGTTGCGATCGTTTTTCTCTTTGTATATATGGCGGTGTGTAAAAATCCAAAAGATTGATTGGATTGCCGTTGTACTTATGTCAGGTGGTACGTCCACTCCCGATACGGGTAATCTGATGTTAAGAACTGAGGAAGGGAGGAGGCCCCTTCATGCCCAAAATTCGTTACAACAATATTGACAATGTCAGTACAGACAAAACGCTGAAGGAGTTCAAGCAGTGGAGAGAACAGCGCCGCCGCAAAGTAAAGGACTATTCCTACAAAGTTCCGAAGCATGAGCCAGAGCTCGATTACTTGCATGCTAACCGGGAAGAAACCACGATCACGTGGATCGGACACTCCACCTTTTTCATCCAATATTATGGACTGAACATCGTAACCGACCCGGTGTGGGCGGAAAAAATGGGGTTTCAACGCAGACTTGGTGCCCCCGGCATTCCGATTCAGGATATTCCGCCGCTTGACGTCATCCTTATCTCTCACTCACACTATGATCACTTGCACTTGGCTTCCCTGCGTAAGCTGATTACATCGAAGACATTGCTTATTGTGCCGGATGGCCTGAAACGCAAGATGATCCGTAAGGGATTCCATCGCTGTCAGGAGATGAAATGGTGGGAACATACGGTGCTTGGTGGAGTGAAGATTACGTTTGTGCCTGCTCAGCATTGGACACGTCGAACGTTATTTGATACCAATACGTCTCATTGGGGCGGTTATGTATTGGAGCCAAACCATGTTTTGCATACCACAGAAGAGAGCGCAGCAACAAAAGAAGTGCCAGACCAGTCTGCTTCAGTGAATTCTGAATCGCAGCAAGCTCACGATGACAAACAAGTAGCAGGTTATCCACCTGTTCTATATTTTGTGGGAGATACCGGGTATTTCAAGGAGTTCAAAACGATTGGTGAACGCTTCGATATAGATGTAACGCTGATGCCGATTGGCGCGTATGACCCCGAATGGTTCATGACCTCGCAGCATGTTACCCCAGAGGAGGCTTTACAGGGGTTCGTAGAAACAGGCTCACAGCTTATGGTGCCTATGCATTATGGAACCTTCAAGCTGGCTGACGACACACCCAAGGAAGCACTGGATCGGCTTGAGGCGGAGCGAGAACGGCTCGGTATCGCCAAGGAACGCATTCGGGTGCTGGGGCATGGTGAGACTCTTCGCATCCGGCATGAAGCTGATGAGACCCAGTGAGTAGTAATTAAAAAAGTCCATGAAAAGTACGTTAAGTGGGCTAACAAAAGCCAGCCAGATATGGTAATCTATAAACATACGTGCATGAACAGCATATTTACCAAAACTTTAATCCGTAAAAAGCGGCTGATTTTCGAATTTGCCGCTTTTTTGTGTTATAATATGGTGCCAGAATAGGCATCGGATATTGAATCCATGATTTACGCAGGTTGCTATTCATGCAGTATGCAGATTAACCAATAAAGGATGGTATGCTTAATGATCAGTACAAGCGGCATCACGCTCCGCTACGGAAAACGTGCACTTTTTGAAGATGTGAATATCAAATTCACGCCAGGTAACTGTTACGGCCTGATCGGTGCGAACGGAGCCGGCAAATCAACATTTTTGAAAATTTTGTCCGGCGAGATTGAAGCCAACTCGGGAGAGGTGCACATCACCCCGGGCGAACGTATGGCCGTATTGAAGCAAAACCACTTCGAATATGATGAGTACCCGGTTCTCGAAACCGTCATTATGGGTCACTCCCGTTTGTATTCCATCATGAAAGAGAAGGATGCTTTGTATGCGAAGGCAGATTTCACGGAAGAAGATGGATTACGTGCAGGTGAGCTTGAAGGTGAGTTTGCTGAACTGAACGGCTGGGACGCTGAGCCGGATGCAGCAGCACTCCTGATCGGTCTCGGAATTGATCGCGATATGCACGACAAAAAAATGGTAGAGCTTAGCGGTAACGAAAAAGTCCGCGTATTGCTTGCGCAAGCGTTGTTTGGCCGTCCAAACAACTTATTGCTCGATGAGCCTACCAACCACTTGGACCTCGAATCCATTCAATGGCTCGAGAACTTCCTGATGGATTATGAAGGTACTGTCATCGTAGTATCCCATGACCGTCACTTCCTGAACAAAGTATGTACGCATATTGCAGACATCGACTTTGGTAAAATCCAGCTGTACGTAGGTAACTACGACTTCTGGTACGAGTCCAGCCAATTGGCGCTTGCGTTGCAGCGGGATGCCAACAAGAAAAAAGAAGAGAAGATTAAAGAGCTGCAAGCCTTTATTCAACGTTTCTCCGCGAACGCTTCGAAATCCAAACAGGCGACTTCCCGGAAGAAACAACTCGACAAAATTACGCTGGATGATCTTCGTCCATCCAACCGTAAATATCCGTTCATTAACTTCAAGCCTGAACGTGAAGCGGGTAAACAGCTGCTTACGGTTGACCGTGTAAGTAAAGCTGTTGAAGGCGAAAATATGCTAAACGATATCAGCTTCGTGGTGAACAAGGGAGACAAAATTGCTTTTGTTGGCCCGAACGGTAATGCTAAATCGTTACTGTTTGATGTCGTGATGGGTGAAACGGAAGCAGACAGTGGTGAGTACACTTGGGGTGTAACCACAACTCAAGCGTATTTCCCGAAGGATAACTCGAAATACTTTGACGGTGTAGAGATGAGCCTTGTGGATTGGCTTCGTCAGTACTCCAAAGATCAGGATGAAACGTATCTGCGTGGCTTCCTGGGCCGTATGTTGTTCTCCGGGGAAGAAGCTTTGAAAAAAGCGAGTGTATTGTCCGGAGGAGAGAAAGTACGCTGTATGCTCGCGAAAATGATGCAGACTGGCGCGAACGTTCTCATTCTGGATGAGCCAACGAACCACTTGGATCTCGAATCCATTACGGCGCTGAATAACGGCTTGATCGATTTTGATGGCACGATGCTGTTCACTTCCCATGACCATCAGTTCATCCAGACGATTGCAAACCGTATCATCGAAATTACGCCTACGGGTCTCATCGATCGTCAGATGAGCTATGATGAATATCTGGAAAGCGAAGAAGTGAAAGAGCTGCGGAACAAGATGTATCCTGTTGAAGCTTAATCTCGTTTTCGAATAAGAACACACAAAAAAACCGCTAGGTCCTCCATGAGGGCCTGCGGTTTTTTGTGTGTTGTTATACTGCGGCTGAATGGCTCCAGTAAACCTTAAACCTAAGATCCGCCTGTACGACGACGCTGGTTGTTCGGCTTTTTGTTGTTCTGGCTCTTCATGGCTTTAGGGCCGCCCTCAAAGTAAGCACCGGATTGGTTGCCGGAGTTTTGTTGCTCTTTCTTTTGTGCCAGCTTTTGACGGATCGCGTCTTGCAAGCTAACCTTTTTCGGTTCATTATTTTCGCTCATAATATATCCCTCCCGGTCTTACAGTAAGCCGTCCAATTTGGACGGGATGTACTCATTTTATACGTTTTATAAAGGCGTCACAAGGGCAACCTGATAAAATGCCGCTTTCCACCAGTTTTACCTGAACCAACATTGTTTCTTTATCACTAAAGCCATGCCTCTTGGAAACTTTGTTTCGGCTTGCCTACAGCCCTGCTACCCGGCAACACTGTTTCTATAGACCCACACGGCTTGCATTTGGTACTATGGAAAAACTAGTTATTGGAATCGTGAAAAGGAGTGTCGTCCCCTTGAACGCTTATGAAGAAATACGTAAAGGAGAGCGGGGAGCCTGGATCAGCATTGCGGCGTACCTCGTTTTGTCTGCATTTAAGCTGATCTGCGGATATTTGTTTGCTTCCAGCGCTCTGGTTGCGGATGGTATCAATAATGCTACGGACATTGTGGCGTCTGTCGCAGTATTAGTCGGCCTGCGCATCTCGCAAAAACCGCCGGATTCGGATCACGCCTATGGTCATTTTCGGGCCGAAACGATCGCGGCATTACTTGCCTCATTTATTATGGCGGTTGTAGGACTTCAGGTATTGGTTGAGGCAGTCCGATCCTGGTATGCAGGTGATTACACTGCTCCGAACCTCTGGGCGGCCGGCGTAGCTTTGATCTGTGCTGTGGTTATGCTGGGGGTGTACCGCTACAACTCGCGTCTAGCCCAAAAAATCAATAGCCAGGCATTGCTCGCGGCGGCTAAAGATAACCGTTCTGATGCCTGGGTGAGTATCGGTGCTGCCATTGGCATCGTTGGTTCACAATTCGGACTCCCTTGGCTGGATAAAGTAGCTGCCATCCTTGTAGGTCTGCTGATTTGTAAGACAGCCTGGGAAATTTTCCGCGATTCGACGCATCTGCTTACCGATGGCTTTGATCAAAAGCAATTAACGGATCTGAGATCAGCCGTTGCCCGGGTTCCTGGTGTAGAAACGATAAAAGATGTGAAGGCACGAGTACATGGCAGCCATGTTCTGGTGGATGTGGTCATCGAAGTGGACGGGGGATTAACGCTGGTGGAAGGACATGAAATCTGTAATCAGGTAGAGGAACGACTGAAACGTTCGCATAATATTATGCATGTTCATGTACATGTCGAGCCACGATCTGGAGAAGCTCACCGGTCATAATTCAATTGAAGGTCTTCACAAAATAGATACATCAAAAAGAGGACAGACGCGATGTCGCGTACTGTCCTCTTTACTTATGTTAGAAACGATTATACGATGTTATTGAATTGCAACGTGAATCCAGGCTTTACCTTTCCAAGTGTAAACTTGAACCCATTCGCCGCCGTCGAATCCGTCAACAATTTCACCTGTTGTATCAACGACTTGCGCACTCAGAGCACCGATCGGTTTACCGTTTGGCGCATCATAGAACCATGTGCGTTCCAGCAAGTTGAGCAGCATGGTTGGCATTACAACTTCGTCACCCGGTTTTACAAGCGGCTCTTCGAACATTAAGTCAGACCCAGGAACAGGATTATTACCATTTACACTGTAAGTACTACCTGTTACGGTTTCTACCTTGCCTTCAACAGTCTGAACAGCAGGTTTGTTTACTTCTACAGCCGGTTTTGTTGTTGCCGGTGTAGTCGTAGTCGCTTCAGTACCGGAAGTTGTTGGTGTTACCGTGCCGGTAACCGCTTCCTCCGCACCTGCAGCGGCAGCCATGGAACCCATCAATGTTAAAGCAGCGGCAAAACTTACGATTTTTTTCATTTGTTTTTCCTCCTCGGTTAAATATGTAGTTTTGGTGTCCTGTGTTAAAAGTAACCAAGCAAGCTCACCTATGAATCACAAATTATAACAATTTTTTCTTGGTTCCTCCAGAGTCAACTGGCGCATATGTGGGTATATAGAAAGCCTGTAAAAATCAGACTTACGAGGCATAAAATCGGGCTGACTATATCATTAAAGTCCTGTTTTTTAAGAACTCTTCGGCGGTTTATCTTGGAATAAAGCAGGAGGGAGTGTAATACATAAATATAGAAAAATAGGTAGGTGTACCTGTATTGGAACGCAACAAAAGCCGACATGCCTAGAGGCATCATCGGCTTTCGTATGTAGTGCAATCATCAGATTCAGACATCCGCATTCATCGCATTCGGCTTCGTCCCGTAATAAGGGAAATGACAAAGAGTACAACAAAGATGAAGAACAATACTTTTGCAATTGAAGCAGCTGCTTCAACAATTCCGAAGAATCCAAAGATTCCGGCGACAAGCGCGATAATCAGAAAAATGACTGACCATTTTAACATGAGAATTCATCCTTTCGTATTTAGGGATACGGCGTGAACGATGTGTCTCACTGCCCTGTGTAGTCTAACCTTAACCGAGGTCAAATGACTTGAAACATGGTGTTTTTTTCTTCTTCTATACGTCGCTGGAGGACCATTTTTATTTTGTTTCGCCCGGGAAAGCGACGGGTAACTATAGCAATAACAAAACCGAACGCAACCATGGAAAGAGAGGTTCTTTTATGATCTATCAACTGAGCGTGGCCCTAATTGCAGTGGCATTTGCTGTACTGGTTTTCTTTTTGATTCGCACATTAAAATCTGCCCAGAGCTCACTGGACAATGTTTCTCAGACACTGCAGGAAGTGCAAAAAACGATTGATGAACTCAGTTATGAAGTAAAACAGACGGTACGACATGCCAATGACATTACGGCTGATGTACAGCACAAAATGAAGAAGATTGACCCGGTAATGGAATCCGTTGAGAATCTGGGAGAAGTTCTGAGTGAAGTAACGGCAGCAGCCAAGCAGGTGTCAACCACACTGATGACCCGATTTCAGACGAGACCAACCAAAGCAAAAGCAGGCAAACCGTCTGAATCCAATCAGGTAACTGCTCCGCCTGCGACGCCTGCGGAGCGCACCGTGCAATCCTATGAAGCTACATATCAGGATAAAACAAAGGGCGGGAAGAACTGGATGAATTATATTGATCTTGCCGCTAATGTGTGGCAACGGATGCGTAAATAACATGACTGCTTTCTGAAAATGGGTGAAGCCTTCAGGGCGGTGATGAACTTGATGAAAGGGTGAGAATCATGATGAAACTACTGCTAGTAACCATGTTTAGCGTAATTTCTCCCTTTTCCGTTCAACCGGCAGCAACACCAGCTGCTCACGACATGCAGTGGACGGTAATGGAGGAGCAGCAGCCAGAGATGACTCTGGCTGCGGATCGTTCCGAGACGTTCGAGCAGTTTCGGACTCTGAATGGCGTTTCACTAGAGGATGGAAAGCATGAATTATTTGCCGAGTTAGGTCAGCCAGTTGCCATCGAAGAAGATCCTTATATGGGATGCCCGGAATATCATTTTCGTCATGTGAATGTGGGGATTTGTGAAGATACAGACATGATTCAGTTCATCCATGTCGATGGTTCGCATGATGACTTGAACTTGAATGGAAATTCTATCCCAATGCAGATTGATGCAATTCATCAAGTCTTGGGCGAGCCTTATACTGTTGCTGAGGATGGCGAGGTGTTTCTTCGGGGCCATTACGCAATCAAAGTGTATATGAAACCGGGTTCTGACCAGATTGAAGGTGTTGACTTTTTCGACGATACGGTTTTCTGAGATTCTAATCCAACCTACGTTTCAACGTAAAATAGTATGGTTATATACTATAAGAGCTCGATAAAGAAGATTAATCAGAGGAGAGTGGAAACGATGAATTCAACCAATGCACAGGCGTATGCCAAAGTGGTAGAAAACGGAGTTCAAGCAGTAGAAGCGGTGAAAGAGTTGCAGACTACTGGATACTTAGCTGATCATATCTTCGTTCTTGCCCATGAGAAGGATCGTACAGATCGTATTGCTGATACCGCAGATGCTAACGAGATTGGCATCAAGGAGGAAGGTTTATTTGATTCCATGGCGAATCTGTTCCGTTCACGCGGTGACGAACTTCGGGCCAAAATCGTATCGATGGGCTTTACCGAAGCCGAGGCTGATTTCTATGAAAGTGAATTGGATAAAGGCAAGGTACTGATCATTGCCAAAAAGAAAGACTAATATGTACATCCTGAACGCAGGAGTGTTATATCGAGATAAGGCCCTGCGATGAACCGGGACAGGCTTAATCAAAAACATAGATAAGGAATGGGGTTAACCCCATTCCTTATCTATGTTTTTGCAAGTTCTGCCCCCGTCATGGGCAAAAGCTCCCGGTATAAACCGTTGCAAAAACCATAAAATCAAGGGAAAGCTACCTCTAATGGTTTGATTTGCTGATAGTCATTTTCTGGATTTATCATTATAGTTAGACTAGGAATTGTTATGTCTACTGCCCGCTCTGGATGCAAATTTTGTATAAATAAGGTTGTTCGTTGAATAGATAACTATCGACAAACCCGGACGCCAAAGATAAGGAGATAGAAATGAGAATACTTATTGTTGACGACAATCCGACGAATGTCATTATCATTCGAGAAATTTTGAAAAAAGAAAATTACCGCGATATTGTGACAGCAAGCTCAGCTATGGAGATGTTCGAAGTATTGGGAATTGGTGAAGATAACAGCGAACTGCGTCCCAAGCCGTCGGATATTGACCTGATCTTGCTAGATATGATGATGCCTGAAATGGATGGCATCGAAGCTTGCAGTATTGTACAGAAATACGAAAATCTGAAAGATATCCCGATTATTATGGTAACTGCGATTGGTGATTCCAAGAAGCTGGCAGAGGCACTCGATGCAGGTGCATCGGACTATGTAACGAAGCCGATCAATAAAGTGGAATTGATGGCCCGAATTCGGCTGGCGCTACGTCTGAAACAGGAGAAAGACTGGCACAAGGAGCGTGACCAGCGAATTCAGGATGAGCTTAAACTGGCAGCGATGGTGCAAAGTGCTGTGCTGAGTCATGCCATCGAAGATCCGTTGTTCCAGGTGCACGCTATCTATAAACCATCTTTCGAGCTCGCAGGTGATCTTTACTCCTGGTTCCCGCTTGGAGAGGGACGTTACGGGGTTCTGCTTCTGGATATGATGGGGCATGGCATATCTTCATCGCTGTTTACAATGTTTATCGCGTCTGTGCTTAAGGATACGGTGACGACATATGTAGACCCAGAGAAGGTTATCCAGGAGTTAAATCGACGCTTTAACCAGTTGAATCTGGGAAAACAACTGGTGCAGTACTACTTTACAGCAATCTATTTAGTCGTAGACACGCGTATGAAACGGATTGATTATGTAAATGCCGGGCATCCTCCAGCTCTATTTTTCCGTAATGACGGCAGTGTAACTTCGTTTGACAGCGTATGCTGCCCAGTCGGATTATTCGACAAAATGGATATTGAACCGCAGACCATTCATTACGAAGGCGATGGACATATTGCGATGTATACGGATGGCTTGCTTGAAGCCGTTCAGGGGGATCAGGAGCAACAGTTGGAATTCCTGAAAGAGCAATTAAAAGGCTCCCATGCATGGAATGAAGAGGCAATGCAGGCGTTATTCTTCAATGATGAATTGAATCCGGAACGGGACGATGACAAGTGTCTCGTGTGGATTACGCTAGATAAAGGGGCGGTAACGGAATGAAAATCAGAAATAAACTGCTGATTGGTTTTACCGCCTTGATGGCCATTATGATTGCCCTTACTTTTGTAAGCTATGAGCGGCTTAACAGCAGTAATAAACAGATCGATCAGATGTATCAGGAACGTTATCTTAAGGTGCGATTTACTTCCGCGGCGCGTGGAGAAGTCAATGATATTGCTAAAGTGGTAGCTAACTTGTTGTTAAACCCGAGCAATTCGGTCAGCGCGACAGAATCAAATCTGAAGGAAATGAAGGAAAAAGGTGTCCGTTATCTGGAACAGGTAAGGGATCGCGCAGATACAGCCACGGAGCATCAACTTGTGGATCGTGTGAATAATGCTTGGGATGCTTATACGAATTATGCGACAAGAGTCATCAATCTGATGTCCCAGAGCCGGGTGGAGGATGCTAACAACTATCGCAACTCTACTGGACTTGCCGTTCAGAAGGAGGCGGTGGATAGTCTGAATGCCCTGTCTCGTTATCAGGAT
The DNA here is from genome assembly GCF_003719335.1 of Paenibacillus amylolyticus. GTDB lineage: Bacteria > Bacillota > Bacilli > Paenibacillales > Paenibacillaceae > Paenibacillus > Paenibacillus amylolyticus_D. The sequence goes on along the minus strand of NZ_RIAS01000012.1, from coordinate 36,243 downwards.
CAGGAGATTGACGCCGAGATCAAAGATGCCAACGCTGCATATACCAGAGCGGTTCAGATAACGATTAGCATTATGGTCGCGGGATTACTGCTTGCCTTGGGAGTCATCCTGTGGGTGCTTCCTAGTATTACGCGTGGGCTGAATACAGTGTCAATGATGATTACGAGTTTTGGCAAAGGTCGATATAAAACCATCCGCCGGATTCAAATCAAGTCCACCGATGAGATCGGTCAAATTGCCAATGTGTTCAAAGAAGTCTCTAACGACCTGGAAGAGAAGCTGGAGATCGAGAAAGCCTATGTGCAGGCTCAGCAGGATCAAAACTGGATGAGTTCCAACATTGCGAGAGTGCCTGAACTTCTGCGGGGCATCGGCTCCATTCGTCAAATTTCCCAGATGTTTATCAGTGAATTTACACCTGTGCTTGGTGCACAGCTGGGTGTGGTGTATTTGATTGACGAAGAGAAGCATCCGGATGAACTGAGACGTTATGGTTCATATGCTTTTGAAGAGAATGGGGAGCTTGGTAAAGAAATGTATCGGATCGGGGAAGGCATGATTGGTCAAGCTGCACTGGATATGAGCCCAATTGTGCTGGATCATACACCTGACCAATATGTGAGCATCGGTTCTGCTTCTGGATCGGCACGGGCTGCAGGAATTATGATCTATCCGGTTGTGTTCGAAGACGAATTGATCGGTGTGGTGGAGCTGGCTTCCTTCGAAGGTTTTAATGAGATGCACAAGCAGTTGTTTGGTCAGTTGATTATGAATTTGGGCGTCATTCTCAATAATGTTCGGCGACGTCTTCGTGTGGAAGAATTGCTGCGGGAGTCCCAGGCGCTTACGGAAGAGTTACAGGTGCAATCCGAGGAACTGCAGACACAACAGGAGGAATTGCGCCGTTCCAATGAAAATTTGGAAGAACAGACGGATGCGCTTAAACGTTCGGAGGAACTGTTGCAACGTCAGCAGGAGGAATTGGAACATTTCAATACCGAACTGATTGCGAAAACGCGTGCGCTTGAAGAGCAGGTACGTGAAGTGGAAGAGAAAAATGATGAAATTGAGAAAACGAAGACACAATTGGAACAACAGGCGATGCAATTGTCGATGACCAGTAAGTACAAGTCAGAATTTTTGGCGAATATGTCGCATGAACTTCGTACTCCATTGAACAGTCTGCTCATATTGTCTCAGTTATTGTCGGAGAACAAGGATGGCAATCTCAGCAGCAAACAGCAGGAATATGCACAAACCATTTATATGTCAGGTGCAGATTTGCTGAAGATGATTGATGAGATTCTTGATCTGTCGAAAGTAGATGCAGGCAAGATGGATATCAACTACGAAACCGTCCGATTGGATGAGTTAACCAGCTTTGTCACCCAGAACTTTGGCCCGATGGCCAACAAGAAGGAACTGGATCTGAATATTGATTTTGATCGCTCACTTCCGGAATGGATTTATACAGACAGTCATCGGGTGAAACAAATTTTAAGAAACCTGTTGTCCAACGCATTCAAGTTTACAAACCGTGGCTCGGTGAGTCTGATTGCCAAGCGTATGAAGCCAGAGGAATTGCCGGGATATCTGAATACGAACCAGGAATACCTTGGATTCAGCATCAAAGATACCGGCATTGGCATTCCACCTGACAAGACGGATCTTATCTTCGAAGCGTTCCAACAGGTAGACGGTACGACAAGTCGTAAATATGGCGGTACGGGTCTTGGTTTATCGATTAGCCGAGAATTGGCACGTCTGCTTGGTGGCGCAATACAGGTGAAATCCTCAGAAGGAGTGGGAAGCACCTTTACCCTGTTCCTGCCGGATAATCATGAAGAGGCCGAATTGGCAGAGGAAAAAGCAACACAAGAAGCAGCGGTATCTTCAGAACAACAACAAGCGCTGGTGCACGACATTAAACCTGTCCGTACTCCGCAACAATCCATTCTTGCGTCTGACCCGGAAGGAAGTCGTGTGGCTGAATTATCGCCTGCCCGCAGTGCAGAGCTGACACGTATAGAAGACGATGTTAACACCATCACAGAAGGTGACAAAACGTTGTTGATCATCGAAGATGATGTGAAGTTTGCCCATATTCTGATGGATATGGCGAGAGGCCGGGGCTTCAAGGCATTGGTTGCCCTTCAGGGAGATACTGGACTGGAGATGGCTCGTGAATACTTGCCTGATGCGATCATCCTGGATATTCAGCTGCCTGTAATGGATGGTTGGACGATCTTGGGTGAGCTGAAGAGCAGCTCCGTAACACGTCACATCCCGGTGCATGTTATTACGGTTGTCGATGATATGAAACAAGGGTTGATGATGGGGGCCATCGCGTATCTTAAAAAACCATCCAGCAAAGATTCGCTAGATAAAGCATTCTCCCATATCGAATCCTATATGGAAAATCAATTAAAACGATTGCTCATCGTTGAAGATGATGAGACTCAGCGCAAAGCAATCATTGAATTGATCGGTCATGATGATGTTGCTATCACCGCTGTTTCTACAGGGCAAGAGGCTCTGAATGAATTGCACAGCCAGCGTTACGATTGTATGGTACTGGATCTGATGCTGACGGATATGACAGGTTTCGAACTGCTTGATCAGATTCGGGATGATGAATATCTGAATGATCTGCCAATCATCATTTATACCGGAAAAGAGCTGGATTCCAAGGAAGAGCTGAAACTTCGTAAATATGCGGAATCGATCATTATCAAAGACGTGAAGTCACCGGAGCGATTATTGGACGAAACGACTTTGTTCCTGCATCGGGTAGAAGCCAATCTGCCAGAGGACAAACGCCGTATTTTGCAGAAGCTTCATAATAAAGAGACCTTGTTCGAAGGTAAAAAAATATTGCTTGTCGATGATGATATCCGGAATGTGTTTGCATTATCCAGTGTGCTTGAAGGGTACCGCATGGATGTTACATTTGCTGAGAACGGTCGTGAGGCGCTGGAGGCACTCGAGAAAAATCCGGAGTTTGATCTGGTGCTGATGGATATGATGATGCCAGAGATGGACGGATACGAAGCGATGACACGGATCAGACAGAACCCGAAATTTGATAAATTGCCGATTATTGCGCTCACAGCCAAGGCGATGAAGGAGGATCGTGGGAAATGTATCGAAGCTGGAGCATCCGATTATGTGAAAAAACCGATTCAAACCGATCAATTGTTATCATTAATGCGGGTATGGCTGTATTCGTAAGCGTATGGTTTGGGTAATGAAGGACAATAACGCATACGCAAGTAACCAAAGATGAAGTGGAGAGAAGTTATGACACCGTGGGAACCTAACGAGACGGGAGCAGATACGATCCGTATACCGCAAGATGAAGAACGGGAATTGATCGAGATTGAATTGCTGCTGGAAGGAATGCATCGTTTGTATGGGTATGACTTCAGAAATTATGCGTTGCCATCCCTAAGACGAAGAATATGGCATTATGCGCATGCGGAAGGAGTGAAAAGCATATCCGGGCTGCAGGAAAAGGTACTGCACAACCGTTCATCGTTTGAACGGTTCGTACAGAATTTATCCATTCCGGTAACGGAAATGTTCCGCGACCCATCGCTTTTTCGTATGTTTCGGGAAAAGATCATTCCTATTCTGAGAACCTATCCTTATATTCGGATATGGCATGCAGGCTGCTCTACGGGTGAAGAAGTGTATTCCATGGCGATTATGCTGCATGAGGAAGGTCTGTATGACAAGGCACGAATCTATGCAACAGATATGAATGACCGCTCGCTGCAACAGGCCAAGGAAGGCGTATACGGGATCGAGAAAATGAAGTTGTTTACAACAAATTATCTGGAGGCAGGGGGCACAAAAGCCTTCTCCGAATACTATACAGCGAAATATAATTCTGTTATATTTCACCCGTTTCTTCAGAAAAATATTATCTTTGCCGAGCATAATCTGGCAACGGACCGATCATTTAATGAGTTTAACGTTATTTTTTGCCGCAATGTCATGATCTATTTCAACGATGAGCTGCGGAATCATGTGCACGGGCTGTTTCATGAGAGCTTGAGCCACTTCGGCATACTAGTTCTAGGATCGAAAGAATCCATTCATTTTACAGAATATAGTGATGCCTATGAGCCGTTAGACCGGACCGAAAAAATATACCGGAAGATCAAATAGGGGGTTAGGCTTAGCTATGGGGCTCAATGAACCAATCCACATATTGTTGGTAGATGACCGCCCTGAGAACCTGCTTGCGCTCGAAGCGGTTCTGGAATCAGAGCAATATAAACTCGTCAAGGCAAATTCCGGAGAGGAGGCACTCCGTTGTCTGCTCAAAGACGAATTTGCGGTCATTGTACTTGATGTACAGATGCCTGGGATGGACGGAATTGAAACGGCAAAATTAATCAAGGCGCGAGACAAATCCAAGGATGTACCCATCATCTTTATTTCTGCGAATAGCAGAGAGGCTGAGCATTTATTTGCCGGATACTCAGCCGGAGCCATTGATTATATGGTCAAACCGTTTATTCCCCAGATTTTGAAGTCCAAAATCGAGGGCTTTGTGGAGATGTTTATCTCAAACAAAAGACTAAAAACACAGACCATGTTGCTTCATCAGAAGACGCAGGAACTGGAGAAGATGAATCAGCAGCTCGTGCAGGCCAAAGAAGAAGCCGAGATTGCGGCTAATGCCAAAACGGAGTTTTTGGCAATGATGAGCCACGAGATCCGTACGCCGATGAACGGAGTCATTGGTATGGTCGACCTGTTGATGGAAACCGAGTTGAAGGAAGATCAGAAGGAATATGTGGATATCGTTCGCCGCAGTGCCGATGCACTCGTCACGGTAATTAATGACATTCTTGATTTTACCAAGATGGAGTCTGGCAAAATGGAGCTTGAGGAGCATCCATTTGAACTGGTTTCCTGTATACGTGAAGTGCTTGGTTTGTTCGCTGCAGAAGCAGGTAAGAAAAGTCTGGAACTGGATTTTTTCCTTGAAGATGCTGTGCCGGAGTTAATCTATGGAGATATGGCACGCCTCCGTCAGGTGTTACTGAACTTGATCGCCAACGCAGTGAAGTTTACGGATCAGGGCGGTGTGTATCTCATTGTCTCCGTCAACGAAGAGAAGGACGGAAACATGTCTTTGGAGTTTGCTGTCAAGGATACAGGTATAGGCATCGCACCTGAGAAAGTGGATCGCTTGTTCCAGCCTTTCTCTCAGCTCGATACGTCCATGACTCGAAAGTATGGTGGAACTGGCCTTGGTCTTGCGATCTGTAAAACACTGGTCGAAATGATGGGTGGGCAGATTTATCTGGATACCTCTGAAAAGCGGGGGGCTACCTTCGTGTTTACCATTCAGGCCAAGCGTTACATTGAAACGGAACTGGTTCAGGGCAGCGGCGAAGAGAAGCTGACAGACGTTAATCATGAAGACAAACATGCAACTGTATTAATCGTGGATGACCATCCGATCAATCAGAAGTTGATGGCCATCATGTTGCACAAACTTGGACTTCTTTCAGATATAGCGGAAGATGGGCAGAAAGCACTGAACATGGTGATGGAAAATCCGTCGCCATATGACTTTATTTTTATGGATCTACAGATGCCAGTGATGGACGGTCTGGAATGCACGAGAAGAATACGAGCAAGCGTGCCTCAGAAGCAACAACCTGTCATTATAGCCATGACAGCTAACGTAATGGAAGGCATACAGCAACGCTGCACTGAGGCGGGAATGGATGATTATATCAGCAAGCCGGTAAAAATGGGTAGTGTCAAACAGAAACTTTCCCATTTCCAGAAGAAACGCCAGGTTATCCATCCGGGTAGTTCAGCGATGAATCAGGCGAATTGAAATTTTTACTAGTTATGTTTCCTGTTTCACTCGTGCGTAAGTTGGGTTATAAGGTAAGGAAACCATTGATCAGGAGAGAGATGTCTAATGAATACAAATAAAAATGAAAAATTCAACGCAAGAACCGAGACACATGACGGTGTATGCACAGTGTATCTGACTGGCGAACTCGATTTGTCGGTTGCTCCTGACTTCCGTTTGGTAATGGAACCGCTCGTGGACAACAAGGAGCAGGATCTGATTATTAACATGAAAGATCTAAAGTACATTGATAGCACAGGGATTGGTATCCTGTTATCTGTTCTCAAGGCTAGACATGGAATGGAAGCTCGCTTTGAAGTACAGGAAGTTCCTGCGCAAATTCAGAAACTTTTTGATATGACGGGTATAGCCAAATTCTTTGTTACACAGAAGAATTCCCAATAGGAAAGGATCGAAAAAGGAATGAATGCAGAAGTCCAAAGAATTACGCTGAATTTACCGGCGACAGCTGAATATGTGGATATTGTAAGACTTAATCTATATGGTGTTGCGTCCAAAATGGGATTCTCTTATGAAGACATTGAGGATATGAAGGTTGCTGTGTCCGAAGCCTGCAACAATTCCGTATTGTATGCCTACTCTCATGAAGGCGGCATGGTGGAAGTCGTTTTTGAAGTAGATGGTGAGATGCTCGCGATCACTGTCAAAGACGAGGGTTCCAGCTTCGAGAATGTGAACCCAGCCGCATTACGTTCCGGACTTCATGACAAAGAACTGACAGACGCTCAGATTGGCGGACTTGGGTTCTACCTGATGCAAGCCTTGATGGATGATGTCAGTGTTGAAAGTGAGACGGGCAAAGGTACGAAAGTAGTACTCGTAAAACGTCTTGCAAAAAGTGAGGAGAAAGTATGAATGAGAAAGTGACTCCCCCAGAGTCCATGTCTGAAGCGATTGGTTTGATCTGGGAATACCAACAAACACAGGACAATGAAATCGCTACGGTTCTTATCCGCAAGTACGAACCGATGGTCAAAATGGCTGCGGGTAAAATTGCCCGAAATCGACCGGATCTATATGAGGATCTGTACCAGACGGGGCAAATGGCTTTGATCCGATTGTTGAAGCAATACGATATCAATCTGGGGATTCCATTTGAACCGTATGCGATGAAAAGTATGATCGGTCATATGAAAAATTATCTACGGGATAAGTCATGGTACATTCAAGTACCGAGAAGAATCAAAGAAAAAGGGGCATTGGTGCAACATGCCATTGATGAGCTGACGGTAAAGCTGGAACGTTCACCCGGGGTTAATGAGATTGCTGAGTACCTGGATCTTACACCGGAGGAAACGATTGAAGTTCTGGCTGGCCGGGAGTGCTACCACTATGTTTCACTGGATTCTCCATTATCTCAGGATGACAGTGCTGCGACACTTGGTGAACTAATCAGCGCGGACGTGAATGACTTTGATTCGGTGGAAAAACGAATGGATTTACAGCAGGCATTAGGTCAGCTTAAGGAGCAAGAACAAAAAGTACTTATTTTAGCCTTTCAGGATGGACAGTCACAGCGGGCTATAGCCCAGAAACTGGGTGTTTCGCAGATGAGTGTCTCCCGGATTCAGAAAAGGGCTACGGAGAAACTGAAGCAGATTATGTCTAACGCTTCTTTGCTATGAACCATTATTCCAATTGTTGCCCCAATACGGATTGACGAGGACACGGTATTGCACTGGATTGCATACGTGTCCTTTTTGAATTCATTGAGGGGTAGACTTGGCGGAATGGAACAAATATGTCAGGAGGAATGTCAGGTGGATCAAATCAAACTGGAAGCTCGGCGTGATCAGTTATCCTGCTCCGAAGATTGGCAATGGTGGGATTGGGTAGCTCCGGATTCTAGTAGTATGAACAGTGCACTGCGTGATCTGGAACAGGCATTTCCAGAGATGCAATACTGGCTAAGCAAAATACCGGAAGCTGAATCGAACTACTTGTCCGTTCGTTATTTTAATGGCACAGATGCGGTTATTTTTGGCTCCTTCTTATATGCTGTCAAAAATGAGAGAGAAGATCAACGAAGAGATAATCAGATGTTTTTTTATGTTGATAAGTTCAATTTGGTCACGCTCAATTTGGACGACAATACAAGGGGCATTATGAAATCGGGTGAACGAATGCAAATGCTGCAACAATGTACACAGGCCAGAGAAGGCATGTTTGTGCTTTTTCGGGCCATATTGCATTATTATCATGTGGGAATGGATCATTTTGAGATGAATTTGCGTGATCTGGAACGGAGAATGGAATCACGGAATGCGCGGACATTAATGGATCAGATTCTGGTAGCGCGCTTCGAATTGCTGTACTGGAGTAATCTGTTTATTCCTTACACCGAATTAATGGCCGCTTCCCGGGAAGCTTATCTCCAAGAGATTACAGAGAATCGCTTCTATCAGCAACTTCAGTACCGTGTTGAACGAATGGAGTGCCTGTTCCAGCATTATGAAAAGGAGATTGATACCTTAATCTCGATAGACAACGCGATTTCAGGCGTTCGCGGCAACGAAATTATGAAGACGCTGACGATTGTGACATCCGTGTTTACACCAGCAACAGCCGCCGGTGCTATATGGGGGATGAACTTCGAGAATTTGCCTCTGATCGACAAGACATGGGGAGTCGTGCTTGTTATTACACTGATCATCTGCAGCATGATCAGCATGTATATATGGATGATGATGAAAGGATGGACAGGGGATTTGTTAAAAGTGAAATCTGCACAGTCCTCCGCTCGGGAAAAACGGGACAGAGGAAAAGAGGAACCGCGATAGTCACAGACTGGGCGGTTCCTCTTTTATTTTTTGTAATCCTCAATGTAACCGAGCAAGTCGGCGATATACTGGCCCACGATAGGCATATTGACGAATTGGCTAAGGATGAAGGCAAGCAAACCGAGCACAACAAACGTACCAACGGTCAATCCAAGTCCACGAGCCATACCTGCTGTAAAGTTGGTAATGATTCGTTTCTTGGGACTGCTATAATTTTCAATGATGTCTTTGATCTGAGCCCTCTCCAGACTGTCAGCAATCTGGTCGAGCCGTGTGTTCAGCCGTTTGACCTCGTGACGCAATTCAAAAGGATGTTCACTGGTGTCATACTGCTGTGCAGGCGTTCCTCCAGTCACTGGCGTATTCCCATTGATCGTAACCTTACTCATATTGGTGATTCCTCCATTCACTTGGATAAAAAATAGCCAGCTGTATATGCAGCTGGCTATTCATCGCTCGAACTCGTCAGCTTTTACAGGCTGGTCGAGTTCAATTCTTTGCGTGCGTCTTCCTTGGCTTCTGCGGAAGCGGCAGCCACTTCTTCAGATGCACGTGTTGCTTCCTCAGCAATATCTGCTGATGCTTTTTTCACGGAATCCATAACGTCATTGCGACCTTGGTTTACTGTTCTTGCCAGATCAGACGTTTTGGATGATACCGTTTTGGCAATTTCAGAAGCTTTGTCACCAACAACAGTGGCCACTTCCTTTGTACGGTCAGTCACCATGCCTACCTTTTCGGAAAGATCACCACGCAATTCGCGTCCTGGTTTAGGGGCGAATAACAGGGCAGCTGCCGCACCCAGCAAACCTCCGATGAAAATGCCTTTGGCGAAAGTTGAACCACTTTGTACAGGATATTGCTCTTCTGCTTTATTCATGTCTAATCACTCCTTCGTTAATTTAAGAAACAGATACGAAACAACGAACACCATCTAACCCGAATCAGGCAGCCTGTCTTAGCAGTCTGGACACAAGCCCCAGCAAGAATACAAAGAGCGCTGTACCAATGATGGCGGGAATGACGGCAAAGTTACCGATAACCGGTCCCCAGTTACCAAGCAAAAGTGCTCCCAGCCAGGCTCCGGCGAATCCGGCAATCATCGCACCAATCACGCCTCCCGGCATGTTATGACCGGCAAGTGCATCTCCAATCAAACCGATAATGATCGCCATGACAATGCTGATAATAATGCCCCACATAACAACCGCCTCCTTTCAACTTGATGCAGGATGTTGTCTGTTCGCGTTTGCTTACTTCGTATATAAACGCCGTGCAACATGGTGAAACAACTAACTGCCCTTTGAATAAAATGGAAATTGAAGGAAATGAATCACGGAGCGAATCGTTTTATTCCCGGAACCATGCATAAGATCCAGACAAATCCGGCGGCAAATCCGGCAAAGACATCGGTAGGATAATGAACCCCGAGCATAACCCGACTTACGCCGATCAACAGAATAAACAGAATACCGCAAATGACAGGAAGCCATCTTCTAAGTACATCCCGTTCCTTCCATTCGATGGCCCAGATGACAAAAAGCATACCGTAAAAACCCATCGAAATCATGGCATGACCACTGGGATAACTATATCCGTGCACAACGAGAAGATGATCCAGCTCAGGTCTGCTACGTCTGAAGATCTCCTTCAATAGCGTATTCAAAATCCACATCATTCCAAAACTTGCGCAGATGACATAACCATACATCGTCGTTCTGGAATGACGCTGCAGGAAACATAACAGTGCGAAACCTGCTGCGGCGAGTGCTGATATTTTAAATGAACCCAGTGCCGTAATGAAGGAGGTATATGGCAGCAAAGACAGACGGGATTGCGAATGGAGATAAAATATTTGCTGAACTTGAGTGTCCAGTCGAATTAAACGTTCCAGACCCAGCCAGGCTCCGATACCAGCTAATAATATTACAGTAGCCGAACTTAGCAGTGAACCAATCAGGATGTATTTCAGCAGAGATTGCAAAGACATCACATGAGATGGTCCAGATGAGAGATGTTGAGAATTGCGCAACATAAGCGGTATCTCCTTCAAGAAATTGTATTGTTTCAGTGAGGCTGATAAATCTTTACCCGAAACAACTGTCGAAAAAACTGTAAAAACGTCGTTTTTGTACTATACTAATGAGGATATCCCATGCGGCGCCGTGAAGCAAAGCAGAGATGAATTTGGGAGTATGAAGGAGAGAAACACGCATGGAGAGTGCCCTGTTAGTTAAAGAATACCGTGCAGGCGTGATGGAATGCGCTCACTACGGACACATATGTATTACGGATGAGCATGGCCGGGTTGTATATTCGGCTGGTGATCCTCATTTCAGAGCGTTTACACGTTCATCGGCCAAACCGTTTCAAGCGATTCCAGGGATTCGGGCTGGAATAGGCGAACATTATAGTCTTAAACCACAAGAGATTGCGATCATGGCTTCATCACATCGCTCTGAGCCGGAGCATATTCAAGTGTTGGAGCATTTGGCTCATAAAATCGGAGTTGGTGAGGAATGTCTGATCTGTGCGCCAAGCTATCCGCTTAATGAAGAAAGCCGCAATAACTGGTTGCGGGCGCAAGGAGAGAAACGCAGAATACTGCATAACTGTTCGGGTAAACATCTGGGCATTCTGGGCTATAGTCAGATGAGAAAACTGGATTTGGGAAGCTATGCCGAGCCAGATCATCCAGTGCAACGGGAAATCCTTGAAACACTGGCAGGTCTCGCAGGCATTGAAGAAAAAGAGATTCAATTAGGAACGGATGGCTGTGGTTTCCCAGTATTTTCGCTGCCTCTGTCTGCACTGGCCAATGCATATCTCAAACTTGCATGTCCTGACCTCATTGAGGATGAATCCACACGCATCGCTGTGGAGACCATTACTGCTGCGATGAATCAGTACCCTCTTATGGTCGGTGGCACGAATCGCGTGGATTCGGTGTTGCTGGAGGACGACAATATTGTCGCTAAGGGCGGATTTAAGGGTGTATTTGGTTTTGCGCTGAAGAAAGAAAGACTGGGCATCACCTTTAAAGTGCTGGATGGCTCTGAGGAAGAATGGGCTTCCATTGCACAATCGATATTGAAGCAACTGAACTATTCCAACCCGAAAACGATTGCCCGCCTGGCAGAAGTATTTCCTTCAGACATACGTAATGATGCAGGGACTCTTGTCGGACGGATGGATAGTGAATTCGTGCTCCACTCATGAAAATATAGTGTATAACCTTTAGAAGGAACGTGATTAAAATGGCCGGACCCCGGGTAAAGATCACATACCAACTGGTATTGACCTATATCATTTTGAACACGCATGGATTATTGCCATAAGGCAGTTCCAATCCTCTGGAGGTGGATGAATATGATTAAAGTAGTGACATCGGAAGAAAGACACACGTCGGATCGCGGTTGGATACACAGCGAATTCAGCTTTTCCTTTGCGGATTATGAGGACCCAAGCAATGCTCACTTTGGCTGTCTGTTAGCCCACAACGACAACATACTGATGCCGCAAGAAGGCTTTAAGAAACATCCACATCACGACCTTGAAATTGTCAGTTATGTGATATCAGGTACGCTTAAACATACAGACAGTATGGGCACAGAACAGTTGCTGGAAGCCGGGACAGTTCAGGTGATGAGTGCAGGTACAGGCGTAGAGCACTCTGAAACCAATCCAGCCACGGATGAACCGGTACGTTTCCTGCAAATGTGGTTTTTGCCCTCTCAGCGAATGCTGAAACCATCTTATGCTTATCGAAAAATAGAAGAGTCTGCCCATCTCAACCGACTTTGTCCAGTTGTGTCAGCTGCCTCTGGTCCATCGGATGAATCCATAGACGAAGACCCACTCCGCATCGCTCAGGATGTAACCTGTTATCTGTCCAAGCTGGAGTCGGGAAAGAAGCTAATGTTTCCGCAACATGAGGAGCGTCGTACACATTTGTTCCTGATCAACGGACATCTGGAAATTCAGTGTTCCGATGGAAACTTTAATCTCAAGCCCGGAGACGCGGCTCGCATCCGTAAAAGCTGTGATTTACAAATGACCAGTACAGGCAGCGAGCCTGCCGAGTTTGTACTTGTGGATCTTCCTTGACGGAGATGACATGAACAAGGTCTGAACAAGCCAATGTGTAAACTTAAAAAGTAGACTAACAATACAAAAGGACTTGTCCTGCATCAGTGTTCTGATGTAAGACAGGTCCTTTTTTTTGCTCATTTTGTGTCAGGTGTGAAGATAAAACTTAGAGAGAAGTTTATTTGCGGAGTTTGCCGAGTTCAGAAGCGACCGCTTCTACTTCGGAGATGCTCAAATGTTCTTTGCTCATCACCATTTCGTACAAATCCTGCAAATCTTCATATTTCTCAAGTGGGAACGCTGAAGCCTGCATCGCGGCACCACTGGCCATCCGCAGCTTGGTTTTGATTGCTTCAATCATATATTCCATATTTTCTGCTGTTGCTTGTGTTAAATCCATCGTTAACTTCATCCTTTCCATCTCCGGAGATGGGTTACTCGCTTGTCCACACGGAACTTCTGTTATTGTAGCATGAGTGGAAGGGGACAAGCCAATGATTTTGCGGGAGAATGGAGCATCGGTTACAATATGAGAATAGATCACAACGACTGGAAATAAAGATAACACTAGGATTGTCCAATATATTCGTGTGTAACAAGGAGGGAATTCAGTTTGACCTTATACAAACGAGAACTTGTCCGGCAACAGAGTCGAGGTATACGCAAAGGCGTGCCTGGAGACAAGATGGCCCTTTTTTTCAAGGAGATCTCCAAGCTTCATAAGCTGGACGAGCTTACGTTCCTATGTATCGGTACAGATCGCTCGACCGGGGATGCACTTGGACCGATGACGGGGACTTTGCTGGAGGAGCGCGGCATACCTCATGTCATCGGTACACTGGCAGCTCCTTGTGATGCAGACACTCTCGAAAAGAGAGTGGCCCAGATTCCGGCACACCATACGGTTATAGCAATAGATGCATGTTTGGGCCCAAAAGATGCTGCCGGGACATACTATGTATCGGGAACATCTTTGCGCCCTGCCCAATCCGTTGGTGGTAATTTGCCGCCTGTTGGAGAATACAGTGTAGCAGCGGTAGTGAATGTCAACGGCCCAAGACCCTATTCGATTTTGCAGATGACTTCGCTGTACTTGGTCATGGGCATGTCTCAAACCATTGCCGATGCGGTAACGGAGGCATGGAAAACAAAAGAAACGTTTCATTCATGAGATGAATGCTTAATAATATACAACCTGAAATATTACATTCGCGCAGAGAGAGGGATTAATATGGAAAAAGTGATGTGTGATGGAACAACGATTTGTTATGCTGAGCAGGGTAAGGGAGAAACGCTTGTACTGCTTCACGGTTACTGCGGTAGTTCATCCTATTGGGATGAAGTAGTGCCGGAGCTGGCCCGTAGCTATCGTTGTATCGTACCTGATCTGCGTGGGCACGGCAAAACGGATGCACCTGTAGGCAGTTACACGATTGAACAGATGGGCAATGATGTGCTGCAATTGCTGGATGAGTTAGACGTGGAAAAAGCAGTAATTCTGGGACATTCCATGGGCGGATATATTGCACTTTCCATTGCGCAGCACCATCCGGAGCGACTTAACGCGTTCGGTTTGATCCATTCAACAGCGTATCCGGACGGTGAGGAAGCGAAGGAGAAACGTTTACGTGCAGTATCTACGATTCAGACTGAAGGCATTGTGAATTTTGTGGACGGGCTGGTACCGGGTCTGTTCGCTCCAGAGCATATTGAATCAATGTCGACACATGTGAATCGTGTGAAGGAAATTGGTTATCAAACTGCTCCTCAAGGTGCGGTTGGTGCGGCACTGGCTATGCGTGAACGTCCAGATCGCCGTGATGTGTTGTCTGCCACACCGCTTCCAGTATTACTTGTGGCTGGAGAGAAGGATGGGCTGATTCCACCGGAGCGAACCTTCACAAGTGACAAGCCTCATATTGTGCAGGCCACCATTGCGGGCGCAGGACATATGAGTATGTATGAAGCGCCGGAACAATTGATTCAGGTGATTCAACAGTTTATGACGGGATTGTCCGACTAACCATAAGATCACTCAATCGAGTTTGTATATGAAGCCCCTGTGTGTCCATGTGGACAGGCAGGGGCTTTGAGGTGTTTGCTGAACGGCTTCGGGAGTAGGGGGAAGCCGGATTTTCGCTTTTTTTTACGGCATGAATTAAAATAAATCATATGAATACGCGATATAAAGTATGCGATAAATGAGTGAAGATATAAGGGGGCGCACCGATGTTCAGGAAGGATTATCTGCTCCGCATGATGGAGGAAATGACAGAGGCAATTGGCAAGGCTTTTACGCTTAGACAGCAACGTAAACATACGGAGGCTTTGTCTGAACTGGATGAGTTGATGCGCAGGCAATTTGGCATGAATCTCAATTTGCTTAACTCTCTCCCAGCAGAGGATGTGATCGAGATGTTCCGTTTTCGCGGCGTCATTGAGGTAGACAATCTGCAGCAAGCGGCGAGACTGATTGAGGAAGAAGCATATATCTATCACGAGAAAGCCAGAGTCGAAGGCATAGATGATGAGGAAAAACTGGATGCAGAGGATGCGGCGCTTGTTCGTTTAATGCGAGCGTTACATTTTTACCTGTATGCCCAGAATCATGGTGCTAATCGCGAGTTGTTACAGGTACCTGACCGTATAGAAGGAATCATAGAGCAAATTAAGGGATATGAGCTTCCTGCGCGAACGGAGAAGCAACTTGCGTTATACCGGGAGCAACAGGGCAGATATGATGCGGCCGAGAATGGCTGGTACAGATTGATGCATCTTGATACGGATTATCCGGTACAGTATGAAGAAGACGCGAGAGCTTTTTATCAGAGGTTGACGGAACTTACAGATGAGCAACTTGAACAGGGCGGTTTGCCGCGGGATGAGGTCGAAGAGGGGCTGGCACAGATTACAGCGCTGGAAACCAAACGTCAGCAAGTGAACGATGAAGAACGTAAAAATATATAATTCAACTTACTGCTTATCTGTAACAGAAGAATAACCGAACGGATCGCTGAACTTATAAAATATCTGATGACTGAACCAATGGAGAGTAGCTCTTCACTTGGAGAGGGAACAGAATTATGGTATGGTAACGGTTGACCAAACCAAACCGAAAGTGAGATGTACCCCGTGGATTCGTTGCGAAAGCTTATACAAGATGTTTTTGAACAGAACTCGCTGATTACGGCGACCTGGAGTCAGCTGCGCAGACGGGACAATGTCTCGTTTACCAAAGTGCAGGTGAAGCCGGTTACGTTGAAGAATCAGCTTCATTATCAGTTTGCTTTTCATTATGCGAATAAAGTGTTGCATGAGAATTTGACCCCGGCTGAAGCGCTGGAACGTATGACTTTGTTGTGTGAAGAGACGTTCCGTCAGGGACTGCTCTGTACGGCAGATGCGGATTATCAAATTTTGATCAGCAAAAAATATAAAGTATCGATTCTGACCAAATCCCCCTCCAAAACAGCGGTCGATCTGTCCCATAATCGCAAAAAGCAATATGTACTTGAAGAGGGCGTTCCGGTTTCTTTCCTCGTTGAACTTGGAATTATGAATGACGAAGGACGTGTGCTTGCACGCAAGTATGACAAGTTCAGACAGATCAATCGTTTTTTGGAGATGGTGCAGGATGTTATTGCCCATTTGCCAGAAGGACGTCCGCTGACTATTGTGGATTTTGGCTGCGGCAAGTCGTATCTGACTTTTGCCCTGTATCATTATTTATCCGTACAACAGCGCCGTTCGCTTAACATCATCGGTCTGGATTTAAAGGCGGATGTTATCGCACACTGTAATGATCTGGCCAGACGTTTGCATTACGGTGATCTGAAATTCCTTGTAGGTGACATTGCGGATTATGATGAACTGAACGAAGTGGATATGGTCGTTACTCTCCATGCTTGTGATACGGCTACGGATGCGGCACTGGAGAAAGCAGTGCGTTGGGGAGCTTCTGTCATTTTGTCGGTTCCTTGCTGTCAGCATGAGCTGTATGATCAGGTCGAATCTTCGGTGATGAATCCGCTTCTGTCCCATGGCATTCTGAAGGAGCGTTTCTCGGCACTGGCAACAGATGCGATTCGCGCTAAACTGCTGGACATTATGGGATATAAAACACAGTTGCTTGAATTCATTGATCTGGAGAATACACCAAAAAATATACTGATTCGCGCCGTTCGTGGACAGGCGGGTCAAGTGAAGGACATGTGGGCTGAATACACCGCATTCCGTGATTTCATTCATGCGGATCCATATCTGGAGCGTGCTTGTGCGGATCTGCTACCGGTTGAAGGAAGCATAACTGGTGGAAAAGTGGACAGGGAAAACTTAGAGCGGACTGCGAAGTGTAATCTTCACTAATTTTTGCATGAAGGTAATGGATGAGAAAAATTCAATTGATATTATAAGAAGAACCAAAGCAGGGATGTTTCGTGCACGGCTGGTCTGCATACGTGAAGAAGAGGACATACTGGTACCAGGGTCGCTTCACTTGATGTGCAAGATATAGAATGCCAATGATGTCCGCATATGCGTGAACAAGTTCATAATGGTTAAGGGAATGAGTGATTCCAATAAGTCTGTGCGTATGCATCCGAATCCCGTTAAGTTACGGTTGCCGATCTAGATTATACCGATCTGACGGCGAGGGCGTAAACCAAGGCAGAAGGACCCGAAGAGGGGCTCTTCTGCCTTTTTTGTATTTTTAAATCGTGAAGGAAGGAGGAGACATGGGTGAAGGACAGAGAGCTACATACAGATCAGGATGCAAGGGAGGTAAAACAGAATGGGGAAGTAGGAAATACCGATCCAGATCAGAACTTTCAGAATGAGAGGAATGAGATCAGAGAGCGAGCTTCTGACCGATCCGAATTTATGGGTGTGAGTATGAATGTGAGCACAAGTAACCTTCTCAAAAATGGGTGCTATTTCAGAGTTCATCACAATACATATAACGATATAGCCAGTCCACGCCGTTTCTTGATCTCCGGGCATGGGGCATCAGCGCCTAGTTGTGAGATTGAAATGGGGAATAAGGGTTGTGAGAAGCGTAATAGTGAATTCAGCTGGTGGATTGTAGTCTTAGGTTTAAGCATGGTAGCTATATTGCTGACAGGGTGCTTGCGAAGAGGATTGTTTCATTCAACTGACCTGTACCCCGTTATTCTGATGACCGGTGTTGTCGTGCTGTTCTCGCTTGTGATGTATGTCCGTGGCGTCCTGAAAAGGGAAAATGATGGCTTGGCCTCCGTTCGGGCAGAAACCATTCGGCTGCGCGTCGGGGATTTAGTGCATGTTGGGTTCCCTTTGGCAATCATGGTGTGTTATGCCGTGCATGCTTGGGCAGGCTCGGTGAGTACGCAAGGCAGTATCCTTGAGATGCTGCGCTGGAGCTTGCTCGCGATGTTTGCCCTGCTCGCTGTGTTGCTGGCAGCGAGCAAGGATGGTATGCGCTGGCTTGCCTTTGGCTGGCAGCTGGCAGGCGGTGTGCTTGTGCTAAGCGGCATTTTAGCCGTGTGCGGTGTGCTGCCGCTGCCCTACGGGGTCATGCGGACAGCCGATCCCGAGATCAGCTCCGCCGGTGCCCGGCTCGGCGGATTGCTGCAGTACCCCAATGCGTACGGTGCCGTTGTTGGCATGTACGCATTGGAGCGGCTTACGGCCGCCGCGGGCGTGCTGGCCGGGCGAGCCGTCCCGGCGCGCCGTCTCTTCGCGGCGGTGCTGCCGCTCATGCCCGCGCAAGCCGCGCTCCTGCTGAGCGAGTCGCGCGGCGCCTGGCTAGCGGCCGGCTGTGCCGCGGCCGCCGCCTTCTTGCAGCGGCGCGGTGCCCGCCTGCCGCTGCTGCTGGCCTTGGCCGCGCCTCTGGCGTGCGCGGCCTGGCTGTACCGCCAGCTGGCTGATGCCCAGCTGGCGCCTGCACCCGTGCCCGGCCTGCTCGCACTGGCCGGGGCGTGGGCAGCTGCGCTGCTCGGCACGCTGCTGCTGTGCCGTCTCTGGCACAGCGGCGGCCCAGCCGGGCGCGCCTCTGCTTTGGCGGCCACCGTGCTGGCGTGCATCGCCGCCGCACTTATGGCCGCAGCCTCCACCGCCGAACGCTTCGCGGCAGGTGTCGGCACAGGGGCATCCCGCCTGCAGCTGTGGCGGGATGCCCTGCGGTTATGGACCGAGGCCGCATGGCTCGGCCACGGGGGGGATACATGGCGCAACATGTTCCGCGCCATCCAGTCCTCGCCGTATGTTGGCGGCGAGGTTCACAGCGGGCTGCTGGACCTGGCCCTGGATACGGGCCTGCTCGGCAGCGCGCTGATTGCAGGGTGGATGCTCTTCACCCTGCGCAGCATCCGCCGCTTCGCACCGCGGCTGCTGCCGCCAGTGCTTGTCTTCGTCCTGCATGGAATCGTGGACTTCGACTGGAGCTATGCGCTCAGCTGGATGCTCTTCATCTGGCTTGCGGCATGGGCGGTCGCGCTGAGAAAAGAAGCGGAGCCAGTCTCATCGCATCATCACCGGCCAGGCCACATCAAACGATATGCAGTCGTACTCATGCTTACATGCTGGCTCGGGGGCACCGTCTGGATCACAGCACGGTACTCCGGGGCGGACATGCAATATCGTCACGCACTGACTGAGCCAATGGGGACAACAGCGAGTGTCCAGTATCTTCGATCGGCATATCGTTTGAATCCATATCGGCCTGATTTGGCGATTTCTCTTGCGCGTACGCTGCCTCAAGCGGAAGCCAAACTCATCTTATTGAACAGCTTGTCCCATTCGCCCAGTAATCCTGACCTCTATGTAGAGCTTGGCCGATTGGAAGCCAAATCTGGAGAGGGGAAGCAAGCGGGGGTATATTTCATTTCAGCCATCGCCCGGAATCGTTATGATGTTATACCCCAGAGGACGGCGCTCTACTGGATGGAACAGGCGACGATGCGTGAGATTTCAGAAGGAAAAGTCCGACAAGCCCAAAAGACTGCGGCGATCGGGATAGAAATATATGAACGTTACAAAGAATTAGCATCACAGGTAAATACAGAACGGATGCGTAACGATCGTCGTTTTCAATTGCATCCTTCATCTTCGTTGACTGCAGAGAATTTGCACAGAATTGCTGCGGGTTGCTTTTCTCCACAGGTCCTGAACAGGCGGACGAGAATGCTTTCGCCTGCCTGTTCAAACTTTTCTACAGACGGTAACCACCAAAAGCATGTTTGAATGCTTCTTTCAACGGTTCAACCTCAACGTCCCAGAGCGCAGCAATATCTGCGCTGACTTCGGTATTCCACCATTCGCACAGTTTTTTGCGGTCATTGCGGTTTTCTCCAATCCAGAGCAGATTCGCAATAACTTTGGCGTAGTATTTTTCCTCGGCCTGCTCCATGCGTTCTGGAGAGATGTACAGTTTCAGCCTCTTGGCTGTCCGATATAATTCCTTGCTGCAGGCACGGCGAATACCGCGGGCAGAGGGCAGCTGTTGTCCGGATTGCTTATGCTTGACCGGGGGAGACCCGGGCGTGGATTTAAATGACACGTTCCCACACTCCTCTCTCCATACCATATGCGGAGCAGTGCCTGCGGGATACTGTCCCGTTCTCGCAAGTAGCCACGTTCAGGGGGCTGTGATAAAATAAGGACGAACATCCAAGGTGCAGCAAGGCACCGCCATTCAGGAAAAAGAAAGAGGGTTGAGATGGACGTTATTCATAACATTGTCAGCCAATTATTCGACTGGATTCAAAGTCTCGGATACTTTGGCATCATGCTCGGGTTAATGCTGGAAGTTATCCCAAGTGAAATTGTGCTGGCATATGGTGGTTTTCTCGTTTCTCAGCATAACATTAACTTCTTCGGTGCGATGATTTTTGGTACAGTGGGCGGAGTGCTGGCTCAGCTGTTTATTTACTGGATTGGCCGTTATGGTGGCAGACCTGTACTTGAGCGCTACGGTAAATACATATTGATCCAGAAAAAACACATCGATCATTCCGAAGAGTGGTTCCGCAAGTATGGGACAGGTGTTATTTTCACTGCGCGATTTGTTCCGGTCGTAAGGCATGCGATTTCCATTCCGGCTGGCATCACGAAAATGCACACAGGCAAATTCATTCTGCTGACCACACTCGCTGTTATACCTTGGACTGCATTGTTTATATATTTAGGGATGATTCTCGGAGACCAGTGGAAGCATGTAGATGAGAAAGCGGCACCGTTTATTACGCCGATCTTGCTTGTCGCGCTCGCTCTTATGATTATTTATGTTGTTATCAAATGGATGAATGTACGTAAAAAGAGAGGAAGTGTGAAGTAATGTCCAAACCTAACTTGTCTCACAAATTCGGTAAAGGCTTGCCTCCGAAGGAATTTATCGCAAGTATGACCAAAAATCAAAGTGAATTTCAGGCGAACTATGACAGCTTTGTCTGGGCAAGCGAAGAGGATCGTGAGTTTTTCGAAAGTTTGAACTATCGTGACGACCTTCGTGTGCTCATTCTGGCAGTAGATTGGTGTGGTGACGTAGTACGTAATATTCCGGTTGTGTTTCAGGCGCTGGAGATTTCAGGCATCCCGACTGAGGTTCTGATTATGGAAAATCATCCGGATGTGATGGATGAATTCCTGACGATGGGCGGCCGTTCTGTGCCGATTGTGATCGTAGCAGATACAGGCGGACATGTGCTTGGTCAATGGGGGCCGCGTCCGCAACACGTACAAGAGGTCATGGTCGAGTTCAAACGACTGAATCCTGACCGTGAAGCTGCAGACTACCAGGATAACATGGCCGAAGCGCGCAAAGAGATTATGAAACGTTATGGGGAAGGAACGGAGTCCCATGCAGTGATCATTCGTGAGTTGCGTGAACTGATTTCGGGTTTTTAATTCATATGCTTAACATTCGTACATTTACGCTCGGGCCGATGCAAACCAATGCCTACCTGTTACAGGGTGAGGACCCGGGTAAAGCTGTTATAGTTGACCCAGGCATGAATCCTGGCCCGTTGCTCAAGGCTATTCAGGATCTGGAGATTGAAGCGATTCTTCTGACCCATGCTCATTTCGATCACATCGGCGGTCTGGAGGAGATTCGTAAGCTGAAGGGCTGTCCCGTCTACTTGCATGATCTGGAAAGTGACTGGCTGACTACGGCCAAGCTGAACGGGTCGCTGAACTGGCCGCAAGTAACACCACCGATTACAGCGAAACCGGCAGAGTTTGCCTTGGATGAAGGTCAGAAGCTGCAATTGATTGGCCACACGTTTCAGGTATACCATACGCCAGGCCATTCTCCAGGCAGTGTCAGTCTCCTATGCGAAAATGATCTGTTTGCCGGGGATGTGTTGTTCCGAATGGGCGTAGGCAGAACGGACCTCACAGGTGGACGTGAACGTGATCTGGTGGACTCTATTCAGAATAAGTTGTATCGTTTCCCCGATGAGGTTAAGGTATATCCGGGACACGGTCCCAAAACAACGATAGGATATGAGAAACAGAATAATCCTTACGTTCCTGCAAGATAATTCGACAGAATATATGAATTAAGTCTGGACAAGTGTCAGCTTTTTCATTAGAATAGCAATTAGTTGTTACAAGCGTTAAGGCATCACTTAACTAAAGCGTTGAATAGAAATACCCTAACTTGCGAAGCACGCAGACTGTGGTCTATACCCGGTTTGCGTTCTTTTTTTTGTTTTCAGCCTTTTTTAGCTGGATTTAGAAGAATATAAGAAATATGTATTCAGAAGAGAGAGTGAGGGAGAATGATGTGGAGAAAATAAACATGTTTCAGCCGCAGCAACCAGAATACACATGTCTTGATGATCGACGACGTGAGTTACATTCCGTCATGAATTCGGTTATTAAGGAAGCAGTTCATCAGAAAGCATACATACCTAATAGCAGTTTGAATCCAATTTATAGAAATAAACATCCCCATTGGAGTGTAGGTCATCCTTATACTGACTCAGATCATTCCATTTTAAAAAAAGCAAAGCAATCGCGCTCTGATCAGAGGCATTCTAAGTTAGATCGTACTAAACCAGACCTCATATTTCAGCAAAATATATGGACCAGTCGTGTGTTGCAGAAAGGAGCCCGTGATCAGCGGTGGTTCGACAAACTGCAAGATTACCGAAATGGAGTCTGATTGCCCGGGAAATTGTCGTATTCATATTACCCGGAAATTTTCGAAAATAAAGTTCCTTAAAAAACATCTCATTTTGCGTTGAACGTTTGAGCGTAGTCTATCGTATTACCTTTAGATTGAACAGGAAGCGGGTGATTATCATGATGAGAACAGCTGAATTGGAGGAAGTGCGTAGAGCGGCGGAGGGCGATGACAGTGCACTTGCATCACTACTACAGCGACATTACTCGTTTGTTTATAAATATCTTGTGAAAGTTACGATGGATCCTAATCTCGCTGAAGAGATTGTGCAGGACACGATGGTACGCTGTATGGAAAATATTCGGCGTTATGATGGCACATCAGCATTTTCATCATGGATGATCACTATCGGAACCCGTATCTACATTGACAGAACCAGACGAAAGAAGCGGGAGCAGAGCTGGATTGACTTGATTCGCCATCAGGGCATCCGTCGTTTTCGCTGGCAACTCGAAAGTCGAAACGAGGAATGGACAGACGTCATGGACGCGATGACGAGGCTAACCCCTGAGCATCGCATTACTGTGCTTCTGAAACATTATTATGGTTATAGTTACGATGAGATCGGCGATATGTTGGGCATACCTGCTGGAACAGCAAAGTCTCGGACAGCATATGGTCTCCGTCAATTAAGAAAGGAGCTGGAATAAAATGAGCAGATCGAATGAGTCACAGGATCAGGAAATCGTACGGCGATTACAGCAATCTATGAGAGCGCTGGATGATGTCTGTGAACCTGCTGATATTCCATCCTTGGCAACACTTGAATCCCGTGTAAGGGAACAAAGACGTATTAAGCGCAGAGCCAATCTGGTTGAAATCATCTGCTTCTGGCTCGTCGCTCTGATGGTAATTACACTGGCAACGTTATTGTTTGTTTCTTCTCCTGCCGTGTACTTGGGTATACAAGTTCTGGGTACAGTCATTGCTGTTATTGTAGCTGCATTATGGTTGGTCCGGCACAGGAAGGAGACGATGCATCATGAATAGATTGCATTATTCATTAGAAGAGATTCCTCCGGTTCTGCTTGTATTCCTTGCACTTCTGCTGTTGTTTCAAGGAACATGGATCTTTCTGGATGCACGTAAACGAGGCCGTTTTCCTTGGTTATGGGGATTGTGGGGGATAACTAGCGTTCCAGGTCCACTGCTAATATACTGGTTAGTTGTGATTCGTACAGACATGAAACGACGCAGCAAGAAGTAAACATAACAGATGATATGGGAACGATCGGGGTTATCTTGAGAAAAACTCGAAAAAGATTTTGCACAAATATGTTGTTTAAATCTAGTATTCCTAGACATCGTTATTCTTTTCTAGTAGACTATACAAATAAATATGAATGATAGACTACCAGGAGGTTAGACGATGCTACGATTAGGAGAGAAGGTTGTCATCGTCGCGGATGCGTTTGAGCAGAATCTTCCTGTGGGGGAATATGGATACATCATCGCTTATGACCGGAATCCGGACAATGCGTTCGATTACGTGCTTCGAGTGCCGCTGGTTAATCGGAACTTTTTTGTTCCATCCGGCGACATCGATCTGGAAGAGGTTCTGCTGAAGCAGGAAGCTGAGCGGGTCGAGCGAGAAGCGTTGATAGATTACGCCCTTGCGACACATAATGAGAAGCTGTTTCATCAACTGATGAACGGGGAGCCTCAAGCTGTGGAAGAGGAAGAAGAAACCGCGATTGATGTAATGTCTCAGGCGGATTTTATAAAGCAGGTTAATCTGCGTGCGTGGATTTAAGGACTAGTATTTCAGGAGTCGGCTGATGCCGGCTCCTTTTTTGCTTTTGCATTGAATTGTCGACCTATCTCACCTATAATTAGAAAAGTTATCTTGGGACTTTAGCCCGTTAAACGAACGCTTCGTTTGCAGGTTTGTCTTAGGCACAGAACGATTGAAGGAGGCATCCGGTAATGAGTATTTCGAACAATGACGTTCAGCATGTGGCCAAGCTGGCTCGGCTTAATCTAACTGCTGAAGAAGAACAGACGCTGACAGGTCAACTGAACGCGATCTTAAAATATGCAGAGAAGCTGAACGAGCTGGACACGGAAAATATTGAGCCAACAACTCACGTTTTGCATGTCAGCAACGTGATGCGTGAGGATGAAACCAAGGAAAGCCTGTCCATAGAACAGGTGATGCACAACGCACCAGATGAAGAAGACGGGCAGTTTAAAGTGCCTGCTGTGATGGAATAACGGATAATTGGAAGGAGGACAAGCACTGTGAGTTTATTTGAACAATCGTTGCCTGAGTTACATAACAAGCTGCACGCCAAAGAACTATCGGTCAGTGATCTGGTCGATCAGGCGTATCAGAATATCGGCGCGCATGATGACAAAGTGAAGGCTTATTTGACACTGGACGAGGAGAACGCACGCGCACGCGCTCGTCAGCTGGATGACCGACTTGTCAGTGGTGAAGAGAAAGGTTTGCTGTTTGGCTTACCGGTTGGTATCAAAGATAACATCGTGACGAACGGACTGCGTACGACTTGCGGAAGTCAGTTCCTTCGCAATTTCGACCCGGTGTATGATGCAACGGTTGTCGAGAAGCTTAAGGCAGCGGATACAGTAACCCTGGGTAAACTTAATATGGACGAATTTGCCATGGGCGGTTCCAACGAGAATTCCAGCTTCTCCCCTGTGCATAATCCTTGGGCACTTGATCGTGTCCCAGGTGGTTCCTCAGGTGGATCTGCTGCAGCGGTTGCTGCGGGAGAAGCGTACTTCACACTTGGATCAGACACGGGCGGTTCTATTCGTCAGCCTGCTTCCTATTGCGGAATCGTCGGTTTAAAGCCTACTTATGGACTGGTTTCCCGTTTTGGCTTGGTGGCCTTTGCATCATCCCTCGACCAAATCGGACCACTGACCAAAAATGTAGAAGATTCTGCTTATGTGTTGCAAGCCATTGCCGGTTATGATGCTAAAGATTCGACATCTGCCAAGGTAGATATTCCGGATTACTTGAGCGGACTGACAGGGGATGTCAAAGGATTGCGTATTGCCGTACCGAAGGAATACATCGGTGAAGGTGTAGACCCGCAAGTAAAAGAGAAAGTTCTTGCCGCACTGAACGTGCTGGAGGGACTTGGAGCGACATGGGAAGAGGTATCCTTGCCGCATACCGAATATGCAGTAGCTACCTATTATCTGCTCGCTTCTTCTGAGGCGTCTTCCAACTTGGCTCGTTTTGACGGTGTACGTTACGGTGTACGTGCGGACAATCCGGAGAATCTGCTGGATCTGTATCATCAGTCCAGAAGTCAGGGCTTTGGTCCGGAAGTGAAACGTCGTATTATGCTTGGAACCTACGCACTCAGCTCCGGTTATTATGATGCGTATTATTTGAAAGCTCAAAAAGTGCGCACGCTGATCAAACAGGACTTCGATGATGTTTTTGCCAAATATGACGTAATTATTGGGCCTACTGCGCCTACAACGGCATTTAAATTGGGTTCTCAGGTAGACAATCCACTTACGATGTATCTGAATGACATTCTGACGATCCCAGTCAGTTTGGCGGGTGTTCCAGCAGTCAGCATTCCTTGCGGATTCGCAGATGGTTTACCTGTTGGATTGCAGATTATCGGTAAAGCTTTCGATGAAACAACCGTACTGCGCGTAGCGCATGCGTATGAACAAAATACAGCATTCCACAAGCAGCGTCCGCAGCTGTAGACTGCCCGGAACGGAGGTAATAAGAAATGTCCGCATCTAAATACGAAACGGTCGTTGGACTTGAAGTCCACGTGGAGTTGCATACCAACTCCAAAATTTTCTGTGGCTGCTCCACTGCTTTTGGAGCTCCGCCTAATACACACACCTGTCCGGTCTGTCTCGGACACCCGGGCGTATTGCCTGTGCTGAACCGTCAGGCCGTTGACTATGCGATGAAAGCCGCAATGGCTCTCAATTGTACAATCGCCGATGTCAGCAAGTTTGACCGTAAAAACTACTTCTACCCGGATTCACCTAAAGCGTATCAGATTTCACAATTTGATCAGCCGATTGGTGAGAATGGCTGGATTGATATCGAAGTCAACGGCGAAACAAAACGAATCGGTATCACACGTCTGCATCTGGAAGAGGATGCAGGAAAGCTCACACACGTAGATGGTGGTTATGCCTCTCTCGTGGACTTTAACCGTGTCGGAACTCCGCTGGTAGAGATTGTATCCGAACCTGAGATTTCTTCTCCCGAAGAAGCGCGTGCGTATTTGGAAAAACTTCGTGCGATCATGCAGTACTGTGATGTTTCTGATGTGAAGATGGAAGAGGGGTCACTTCGTTGTGATGCCAACATCAGCTTGCGTCCACATGGTCAGGAGAAGTTGGGCACTCGGGCGGAGCTCAAAAACATGAACTCCTTCCGTGGTGTACAGCGTGGTCTGGAATATGAACAATATCGTCAGGCCGAAATTCTCGATGACGGCGGAGAAGTTGTTCAAGAGACACGCCGCTGGGATGAGGCTCAGGGCAAAACCTTGTCAATGCGTGGCAAAGAGCAGGCGCATGACTATCGTTATTTCCCAGACCCGGATCTGGTAAAACTGCATATTGATGTCGAATGGAAGGAACGCATCAGAGCGTCCATTCCTGAACTGCCGGATCAGCGTAAAGCCCGGTACACTGCGGATTACAGTCTGCCAAGTTATGATGCCGAGGTTATCACCTCCTCCAAGGCAATTGCAGATCTGTTTGAAGACAGCCTGAAATATACCCAGGATGCCAAATCCGTTTCCAACTGGATTATGGGTGATCTGCTCGGTTACCTCAACACCAATAACCTTGAGGTAACGCAAGTTCCGCTGACGGGGCAAGGACTCGGTGAGATGATCGGATTGCTGGAGAAAGGCACCATCAACAGCAAAATCGCTAAGACTGTATTCAAGGAAATGCTGGAGAGCGGCAAGCTTCCACAGCAGATCGTCGAAGAAAAAGGACTTGTGCAAATCAGTGACGAAGGAGCGATCCTCGCCATTGTAGAGCAGGTCGTTGCGAACAATCCGCAATCTGTCGAAGATTACAAGGCTGGCAAACAAAAGGCCATCGGTTTCCTCGTAGGTCAGGTTATGAAAGAAAGTAAAGGCAAGGCGAATCCAGCCCTTGCCAACCAACTGCTCGCAGATGTATTGAACCGCTAATCCTTCCAGTGAGGTCGGACAGAAAGAGGCTCGTCCCTGTGACAGCCTCTTTTTTTGGTATAAAGAATTCTGACGCACTGCCTTATTTTGCTTTAACGGTTTATGAAGTCTGATATGGAGGAGTTGCTTGACCATGAGAATTCAAACATTGTCACTGCGTGATGAGGAAATGTTGGCTCAATTGTGGAGGCTGCAGCATATGGCTTACCGATTGGAAGCAAAGATTATCGGATTTCAAGACATCCCACCTTTGCTGGATACGATGGAAACATTACAGAACTGCGGGGAAACATTTTACGGATGTGTTGATGAGCAGGATGGAGAGTTGCTTGGCGCAGTGGCTGTGATGGAGGAAGAACGGGACACACTAACCATTACACGTATGATGGTACATCCGAGCCACTTTCGAAAAGGAATTGCCGCTTCTTTAATGAAGCATGTCTTCGAACTACATCCCGATCTGCCTCGCTACATCGTATGCACAGGAACGCTGAATACAGCCGCGGTGAATCTATATATGAAGTTTGGATTTAAGCCTGTAGATGCTGCAGAGATCGCACCTGGAGTGGAATTAACGACATTTCATAAGAATAAGCTTTAAGCATGTGAACAACTTAGAGGAGGAACTAGAACGTTGAGCAATCCTTGGTTTATTGATGAATGGCATATTTTGCTTCGTTTATTGCTGGCAATGCTGCTTGGTGGACTTGTCGGTCTGGAACGTGAGCGTTCCAATCATGCTGCTGGACTACGAACTCATATTTTGGTTTGTCTTGGATCGGCGCTGATTATGATGCTGTCTATTTATGGTTTTAAAGATTTTGCACATGAATTAAACGTGCGGATTGATCCTGCGCGTCTGGCTACAGCGGTAATTACCGGTGTCGGTTTTTTAGGCGCAGGTACGATTCTTTTCACAGGTAAGTCCATAACGGGACTCACAACCGCAGCGTCGATCTGGGTGGTTGCCGCGATAGGTCTTGCCTCAGGGGCCGGGTTCTTTTTTGCCTCCATCGTTTCCACCGTGCTGGTACTCTTAAATCTTTGGGTATTCAACAAATTAGAGCTGAGGTATTTGCGCGGCAATAAGCTCCATGTCATTACCCTCCATACCTTGTCCGAACCAGGGACATTAGAGAAGGTCTCGTCTTTTATGGAACAGGAAAAGATCAGAGTTCGTAAAATTACCGTGAATGAACCAGATTTGGCTTTTGCAGAAGTCGTATCCGTTGAGCGGAAAATAGAAATTGTACTGCATGTGCAAGTGCCGCATGACTTTAAAACGATACAAATTGTCTCCAAGTTAAGACAGTGGGAACACATGACCAAAGTGTCGATTGAATAAAGGAAATTCCAACCCTCTGAGCACAGGTACGGCGGAGGGTTTTTCTTGATATCCATTTTTCTTCCAGTTACTCTTCGGGCGCTTTAGGGTACTATCTAACCAAATGCATGATGAGAGGTAACGGTTATTTTCGAAGAAAGGAGCATGTTATGAAGAAGGGGAAAGGGCGTATAGATCGCGTAAGAACGGGAAAGACTCGAAAACCCAAGAAGGTACGGAATAAAACACATAAGTTTATTGCGGGGCTGTTAAGTGCTATTATTCCGGGCTTGGGACATATTTATTTGCGTCTGTACATGCGTGGATTGACTTTTATTTTGCTTGTTTTGCTTGATTTGTCCGCTTTGTTATACTTCTCGTCCATCGGCATACAGATCAATGTGCCTTTACTGATCTTGCTGGCTCTTTGTATTCCGGTAATTTATTTCTACAACGTATATGATGTATTGCAATCGGCTGATTGGGTCATGCTGCGCAGACGCCGGGCTGTAACGCAAGGCAATTTGGACAAGCCGCAAGCTGGCGAACGCTCTGAACGGGAGCGAATGATGGTATGGGAACGTGGCATTTCGTTTGGACTCCTGCTAATTGTGGGGGGGTCACTGATGGTGCTGTTCTTCCGCAAACCACGCTGGTTTCAAGAGTTGATTGCCATGTACGGTGGATATTCGTTTGCTATTCTGATGATCGCAGGCGGCTTGTTGCTATTCGGCCGGGAATTTTGGGTTATGCTGCGTAAGAAAAAAATATAGAGAACGAATATGGACGGAAGGAGGGAAAAAGAATGAACCGTAAAGTCCGGGTTGGGCGTTATACGGCTGCTGCTCTAATCGTTGCTGTCGGTGTACTGCTCATTATGGATAAACAGTGGGGGACAGACTACCTCTACGAATTCGTGGATTGGTGGCCGTTTTTGCTTGTGGCTCTGGGTGTGGAATGGGTTGTATTGTTCCTGTGGACACGCATCAGAAGTAAACGAGAGTTAGATCGTTTGTCCTCGCCCGATGAGCGCCAAAAAGCACGTTTTAGACCGGATGCCAAAGGCATTCTGGCCTCTTTGATTTTAACCGCGTCTGTGTTTATTGTGACAGAACAGGATCACTACATGCATCTGTGGAACCGCGTCAGTCTTAATCTCGGAGCTGCCTCAATGGACTACAGTCAGGCTGCCGGATACAAGGAAGATAAGGGCATGATCGCAGTTCCTGTCCGTATGGATACTTCGGATATTGTGGTCGAAGGTGTGAACGGAGATATAACGCTCCAGCGGGGAGATACGGATGAGGTTCAAGTGAATACCGTTGTCTGGGTCGATCAAGCATCTGAAGTCCAGGCCAAGGCAGTAGCGGCGGCTTCTTTTGTGGAAGCGGAAGGAGATAAGGTCATTCATATTAAAGCAACAGGTAAAGCGTATGGTGAAAATGAAAAAACGCAACCACGCATGAATATGACGATCATCATTCCAGACGACCGCCGTTTCAATCTGGATATCCGCACCTCGAATGGTGCCATTTTGTTGAACCGCCCTGAAGCAATCAAGACCATTTTTGCCGAGACAGGCAATGGGCGGATTCGGATTACGAATGCGGTTGGCGATATCTCGGGGAAAACGCTAAACGGGGACGTAATCGTAGCGAATGCAATAGGTAACGTGGATATGGACAGCAACCGTGGCGATATGAAAGCACGCGGTGTTTCGGGGGATGTGGACTTGACCACGCAAATGGGGAATGTCAGTATCACAGACTCTGTTGGTGTATTTACAGCTGAAACCCGGAATGGCAATATTACACTGGATGGCGCTAATTTGAGTGTGAAAGCTCAGTCTCTCAATGGCAGTATTAACGTCGTTTCGACCAAAGTTGGTGGAGATTGGGATGTATATAGCGCAGTGGGAGCCATTAACGTTATGATCCCTGAACGCGGTGACTACAGTCTCACAGGTTCCAGCAGTTACGGTGATTTGAAGACGGATATGCCATTCAACGTCAAAAACAAAACGATTGAAGGGCAGCTGGGTGAGGGAGAATACAGGATCAAAATCGAAGGGAACAGTGATCTTACGGTAGAGCGTAATCCGGAAGTTCCTACACCAGAATCGATATTGCAAGAGTCAGTGGAAACGAATGTGGATGGACAGCAGACGACAGATGAAGGTCCAAATTCCCAAGAGGATACAACCGAAGTTCCTGCATCGTCGCGTTGACAATAAACTTGCAATCGCCGTACAATAAATGTACACTGGCAAGGTTACATGACGTGAAAGAGCGTTTTTCGTTGTGTATAGCCGGTAAATTATACTTTGTATGAGGGCGAAGGTTTATTTTTCTTCAAACAGAGAATGAAAGGTAAGGCGGTGGGCTTTATGGCAACACGTGTCCAACATGCGTTGGAGCAGCTCAAAACGACCGGTGTCCGTATTACACCCCAGCGTCATGCCATATTAAACTATTTGATGGAATCGATGGGGCATCCGACAGCCGATGAGATTTACAAGGCACTTGAACCCCAATTTCCTAGTATGAGCGTGGCGACCGTATATAACAATTTGAAAATGTTTCTGGAAGCCGGTATGGTTCGGGAACTGACTTACGGAGATAATTCAAGCCGTTTTGATGCCAATGTGACGGATCATTATCATGTGATATGTGACCAGTGTGGCAAGATTGAAGACTTCAGCTATCCATCGTTAAAGAGTGTGGAGCTTCAAGCTGAGTCAAGCACGGGATTTGAAGTACATGGTCACCGATTGGAAGTATATGGTGTGTGCAAAAGTTGCAGGCATCAATAGAGATGAATTACAATATTAACGTGTGGAATTCAGTATGGATTCTTCACGTTTTTTATTTATACAGGTTTTTGAGAAAATCATGCGTGTGATATATCTATTATTTTTGGATGTTTACCAGCATCTAAGGAATTAACGGAGGTAGTCGTTTGGGTAGAAATAGCAAATATACACGTCGTAAACGACGTTCATTTTGGCCAGGGTTACTTGGTGCTTGTCTGGTGGCAGGTGGTGCCTATTGGCTTATTACTAGCGTATGGTTGAATAAGGTCTATGAGGACCCGGAGTGGCTCGGGAGAAATCAGCCTATTTTTGTAGATGGACAGCTTATGGATGAGGAAGCTTCTGGCACAGGCGGTCAGCTTAAACTGCCCGTGAAGGTGTTGCAAGAAACGGTAGATCCGGGAATACGATACGAACCTGATTCGGGGGATATCATTATCGCTTCTCCGCAGAGAGTGCTTCATATGAAAGAGGGCAGTACCCAGGCTGAACTGAATCATCAAGATTATCCGCTCAAAGTAAAGCCGGAGGTAAAGTCTAATGAGGCGTACATTCCTCTTCAACCGTTGAAGGAGGTATACGGGCTGGCCGTTCAGGAAGATCCGACAACAGGAGCCATTATTTTGATGCGCGGCGGAGACACGATCCAATATGCTGCGATTGATACGTTGTCATCCAAAGAAGATGAGACCGTTCCTCTGTATAAAAGCGGAGAAGAGTCTTCCCCCATTCTCACGGATATGAAGCAGAATACAAGAGTGCGTGTGTGGCAGACGGGAAAAGATCAGAGCTTTGTGCAGATGGATAACGGTTATGCCGGTTATGTAGATAACGATCATCTTGTTCTAGGTGAGAAAAAGACGCTGGACACGCCGAAGTTTACACCCACTGCGGCGGAGAAAAAGTGGAAAAACAAACCGGTGAATCTCGTATGGGAGGCTGTCTACAATCGTCAGCCTGACGTGGGCTCCATTGGCAAGATGCCTGGGGTAAACGTAGTGAGCCCGACATGGTTCCATATTACCGATGGCAATGGCTCAGTGAAAAGCAAAGCAGATCAAGCCTATGTGAACTGGGCGAAGCGTTCAGGGATGGAAGTTTGGGGATTGATGGATAACAGTTTTGATCCGGACATCACGAAGGAGGCACTGTCTACCTACGCCAAGCGTACACACATCATTGAACAAATGCTGGACTATGCTAAAACGTTCCGGCTGGATGGTATTAATATCGACTTTGAAAATGTGTATACCAAGGATGGAGCGAATGTTACCCAGTTTGTACGTGAAATGAAGGCAATGGCTCGTATTCACGGACTGATGTTATCGGTGGATGTTACGCCAAAATCAAACAGTGAAATGTGGTCTGCGTTTTTGGATCGTCGTGGATTAGGAACTTTTGCCGATTATATTGTCGTGATGGCGTATGACGAGCACTGGGCAGCCAGTCCGAAAGCAGGTTCTGTTGCCTCACTGCCATGGACCGAATCCTCCATGCGTCGCATACTGGAAGAAGATGAAGTCCCTGCGGACAAGCTTATTATGGCCGTTCCTTTATATACACGGATTTGGACTGAAAAAGCGAATGATCAGGGGGAAATTAAAGTTTCTTCCAAAGCGGTAGGTATGAACGCCGTGCAGGAGTTAATTAAAGAGAAGAAGCTCAAGCCTGTTCTGGATCAAGCAAGTGGACAAAACTATGTAGAGTATAAGGAAGACGGCGCTGTCAAAAAAATCTGGATCGAAGATGCGGTATCCCTGCAAGCACGGGTAGATCTGATTTCTTCGTTGAAACTGGGCGGAGTGGCTGCATGGAATAGAAGCTTTGCTAATTCATCAGCCTGGGAAACACTTAAAGAGGCTGGTTATTCCAAATGAATTATAATAAATCGAACTCATCATTTTCATGTGCCATATCAAAAAAGACCCGGTAAAGATACCGGGTCTTTTTGTTGGGACGAATACCGTTTCAGAACTTGTTAACAACAAGTACACCTGCAACTATGCGGTGTAAACCCCTGGATAGCGTGTACCCACCTTGTCGGTAAAGTACAGAATTCAAGTGTGCACGGTGAATGTTTATAGACAAAGTGCATTAATGGATTTCGGGCCGCTTTGTGAGTTACTTGGAAGGCGCGGCGGGTGGAGTAGATGGTTCAACAGGCGGACTCATCGTATTGGCTTTGTTTGGGTCCATCGTCAGAATCGTATGGCAGAACATACAACGATCTGTTTTACCCAGCATCTTCGTTAATTTGCCGCATTCTGGACAATCGACCTGCACAGCACTGGTTGAGAGCATGCCTGCCCAGAAATAAATGATCAAACTGCCCAGCATGGCAACGAGGCCAATTACAAGCCCGACCGCTGCGATGACCTTTCCGGCATGTCCCCAGAACACAATTCCGGCTGTGCCAAGTATCATTAGGCCCATTCCTAGCATGGTTAACAGCAATCCCCAAGTGCGAAAAGCATTAATTTTTGCTGATTTAAAAATCATAAAAAATGCTCCTATCGTATGAGTAGTATCGGACCTGAAAAAGAAGGAAACATTGTATATCATGTCGAATTACATTATAACTGACTTGGCGCTAAACTGCCATGAATTGTATAAATTGTATGGAGGGAATCGTGGAATTAAAGAACCTTGCTTTTTTGTCCGAGCAGTCGGAAGAGACAGGGGCAGTTGGGGCTATCGCTTATTCCCACCCGGGAGAGCGATTCCACGGCTCCCTGATCCAGGATTTTGACTTGATGGTACTGATCGTGCATAACACAGATCAATCGATGTCTACGGTCGAACATTACAGATATGGAGATCTTCGTTATCAGTTGATCTATGTCGGCCAGTCTGATTTACAGATTACTGCGGTTACTGGGGAACATGATAATCTCATGCAATGCCTGATTGAAGGGGAGATTATCTGGGAAACGGGCAATCAGATTAGCAACTTGCGAGAAGAGTTATCTTCGTTTGGGAATGAGTTGCGTGAGCAAAAACTGTTTCACGAGTTCACCAGTTTTCTAAGGATGTATGTTGAGGCGAAGCGTCATATCCAGCAGGGGCATGTTGTGGATGCCTATTATAATGCATTGGAAGCACTGGGAAGTTGGGCAAGGATCGTGCTGATTGAACAGGGCATCTACCCTGATCATGCCGTCTGGACTCATGTACAGCAATTAGATCGTGCATTATGGAAGCTATATCAGGAGCTAACGGTAAGTTCTGAGACTTTGGAACAGCGTGTGGAGCTTGTATTGCTTGCTTGCGAATTTTCTGTCATGTCGAAAATGGGAGAATGCTCTGAACTTCTGCTCCGTGTGATTAGAAGCCGGAAAGAGCCATGGAGTATTAATGAACTTGTTCATCATCCTCAATTAAGATTTGTTCGCAAGGACCTGCCATTGGTACTTCGTAAACTTGTGTTTCGTTCTATAGTAAAAGAATCAGCTGGATGGCCCTCTCTGGAAGGGGAAGGCCGGGAAATTCGCTATTGGATCGAGACCTGATCTGTTTGAATAATCTGCTGTTGAGAAGGGATGTATAAAGGAGGGGAAACCTTCCTTTTTTGTTTGTTAATAATTTATATATTTAGGTGTTGACTCTAAGCTGGAGATTATGGTACATTATATTTCGTTCCCCAAATGAGTGAATCGTGAGAAAATGACGAATTCAGTTGAGGAAAAGTGAAGAACATGAAGTGTTAAAAAAGAATCTCAAAAAAAAGTTCTTGACGAAAATGAACGAAATGTGTTACATTATTCAAGTCGCCGCCGAAACTTGGCGAAGACGAGAATGAGTGAAATAATTGTGTTTGATCTTTGAAAACTGAACAACGAGTGAGTAAACATTCTGCTTGCAGAATGAACAAATGAGATTTTTAATCTCGTCAGATTCAAAATGAGCTTATCGCTCTTTTCAATACTTTATTGGAGAGTTTGATCCTGGCTCAGGACGAACGCTGGCGGCATGCCTAATACATGCAAGTCGAGCGGACTTG
>NZ_RIAS01000011.1 GCF_003719335.1 Paenibacillus amylolyticus | reverse complement strand
ATGACTATCTGGTCATGTTGGAACGTCTATCTCCACTCGAAAGGGCTGTTTTTGTGTTACGCGAAGCCTTTGAGCATGACTATTCGGAGATTGCCGGTTGGTTGGGAAAAACGGAGAGCAACTGTCGACAGATTTACAGTCGTGCCAGACGAAACCTACCCGAAAAACTTCCAGCGATAGAGCACGACCACATTGATTGGACAACCAAAGAAGACGTGCTTCGTCGTTTCACGACGGCATTTCTACAACATGACGTTTCAGCTATGCTGGAGCTGCTTACAGATCAGCCTGTATTCACAGCGGATGGCGGCGGTGTAGTACGCACGATTATGCGAACAATGCATGTACACAAGGGGGTGCTCGCCATCCTTACCTCTCCTAGGGTGCTTCGGCCCTTGAGAGAAAGAGAGTGGAAGCCTGCATTCATTAACGGAGAGCCTCAACTCGCTCTGATGAAAGATGGGCAAATTTCAGAAGTACTATGTTTGGAAATGGATCCTTCAGGAAAGCGAATCCATGGCGTGTATCTTATGGTCAATCCACATAAGCTGGAAAGCGTTCAATCATTGAACTGATTATAGTAAAGAAATGTTTACTGTGACCTCTTCAATAAGCGACAGGAGCCTATACAACGGACTGTCGTTTTTTTGTTTTTATATTACTGTTTGATTTAGTTTATCTATCATAAATTTCATTCTCGTGTTGTACATGGTATGATCTAATAGATTTGAAAACTAGTAAATATATACCATAACTGAAGCGTTCATTGAATTCAACACAAGTGAGGTTATATGTTTTGAGAAAACTGAATTATGTGCACATGTTTGTTTTTCTTAGTGCAGTTACGGTTATCACGCTGGGGTTGTATTACATTGCGGCCGATTGGCTGGATCAGCGGTATTTCCGTTTCCTGATCTGGAATTTGTTCTTGGGCTGGATTCCATTTGTATTCTCATCCCTAACCTATGGTTTGGGACGTCTGAAGTGGAAAGGAGCCGCATGGATTGCCGTACCAAGTGCGATGATGTGGCTGTTGTTTTTTCCCAACTCTTCTTATATCGTGACGGATTTATTGCATTTGACGTCAAGGAGCTCAAGGTATTTCTCGGGAAACGGCGCGGCATTCCACTACTGGTATGATCTGATGGTTGTGCTGATGTTTGTGTGGGCAGGGTTGCTGATCGGCTTCCTATCAATGTATCAGATTCAGGAAATCGTCTATGATCGGTTGGGACGTGCGGCATCATGGATATTTGTACTGGGTGGAACAGCTCTTGGAAGTTATGGTGTTTTGCTAGGACGAGTGTATCGTTTGAACAGCTGGGATGCATTGACCAATCGCGAGTTGTTAATCAGGCTGATGCACGAAAGTGTTAGCCGGCCCTCTTTGGCGTTTTGTATGTTCTTTGGAACGTTTCTTCTTACCATCTATCTCACGTTATATTATTTGCTGAATGCGAGAGGGTCTGGACCAGACCAACGAAGTTTACAAACCAATGATAAGAAAGGGTAGGTGCTTCGATATGCTGGATACAGTAAAGATCACGGAAAAAGTCAGAGAGGTTATGGAACAAAAGGATTTTTCGGGTGTTGTGTTGTGCAAACAGAAGGGTGATACTCTTTTTCAGATCGTGCGAGGGTATGCGAACCGTAGTGATGAGCTTCTGAATGATATGAATACACGTTTTGGTATTGCTTCGGGCTGTAAGGTTTTCACAGCTGTAAGTATAGGTCAGTTGATTGAGCAAGGACATTTTACGTTAGATTCCAAATTAAAGGATGTCCTATACCTTCCATTTCCCGAGTGGGATCCGGAGATCACAGTACACCAATTGCTGACTCATACTTCTGGCGTACCGGATTATTTTGATGAAGAAGTGATGGATGATTTTTCAGCGTTGTGGAAAGACAGACCCGTGTACGCGATGCGACAGCTCAGTGATTTTCTGC
This sequence comes from Paenibacillus amylolyticus, assembly GCF_003719335.1. Lineage (GTDB taxonomy): Bacteria > Bacillota > Bacilli > Paenibacillales > Paenibacillaceae > Paenibacillus > Paenibacillus amylolyticus_D. The sequence goes on along the minus strand of NZ_RIAS01000011.1, from coordinate 222,004 downwards.
CCATGTTTCAACATCTGCCAATGAAGTCTGCTCCTGGTGAGAAGTTTCATTATAACAATGCGGCATTTATCGTACTGGGACTCATTGTGGAGCAATACACTGGCATGGCGTTTACCACATACGTGGAGGAACATATTTTTAAACGAGCCGGCATGCAAGATTCAGGTTATTTCCTGACAGATCAGCTTCCGCGTAACACAGCTATTGGATATATCGATGCTGATGACGGGACATGGACTAGTAATATTTTTTCGATCCCCGTTCAAGGTGGAGCAGATGGTGGAGCTTATGTAACTGCACCAGATATGATCCGTTTCTGGGATGCTCTGCTGGGACACAAGTTGTTAGGTGAGGAGATGACACGGCATCTCTTGACACCCTACGCACACGATGAGGACGAGGAATTTTATGGTTTGGGGATATGGCTGGAGTTACGTGAAAAAGAGATATTTAAAACGCATGTCATGGGTTTTGACCCAGGTGTTTCGTTTATGTCTGGCGTATATCCGAAGCAGGGGGTTCAACTTGTGGTTGTATCGAATCAGGAGTCAGGGCCTTATCCTATAACGTTGGCTGTAGAGGAAGCAATGGTGTAAAAGGAGTGGTGAGGCAGAATAATTTGGGATCGTAGACAATTACCTAGAAACGGACAGAAGGGAAAACGCCGTAGCGAGCTAATTCTCAAGATTGAGTTACCCTTGCCTGTCCGCTTAACGATCACGCAATCCAGGCAAGGGTTTAGGTTTGCAATATTTCTCTTGGAATTATTGTAAATTCAACTGGACAAGTGAGCTAGCTTCCACAATTCAGGCAGAATGAATCTGGGGAATACGTCGATGGGCGGCTTTTCCTTCTTGCGTTTGTCATTGGTTAACACGGTCACAAGTTCCAACTCGGGAACAATATATACATACTGGCCACCGAATCCTCTCGCATAGTAATAGCTCAGTGGTTCGTGATTCATTTGTTCAGCAGGCTGGGATGGCGAGTTATCGTCAAGATGTTGACCTGCATATTGGTCCACCCACCAGTGCCAACCGTAGCTGCCATGGTTTTGCGGAGAAACTGTGATGAAGGGCTGCGTTGAACGTTTGACAAGTTGGTTGGAAATAAGCTGTTTTCCTTCCCATTTCCCTTCCTGAAGGTAGAGTTGCCCGAATTTGAGCAGGTCGGATGGCAGCAGCCTCAGGCCAAAACCACCTGTGTGTACACCTTGGGGATCTTGCTCCCATTCATAATCTTGAATGCCCAGTGGGCCAAATAAATAACTCTCAGCATACGCTGCCACACTCATGCCTACATGTTGCATTAATATTGAAGATAGAATCTGGGAAACTCCCGAATTGTATTCCATATGTGTGCCAGGTTCATGTCGCAAACGCTGTTCTAAAGCGAAGTTGACCCAATGATCCGTCCGTGTCATCCGTGGAAACGAATTTTGTCCGCCAAACTCGTCCCAGTTAAATCCGGCAGTCATCGTAAGCAGCTGCTCCAAGGTAATCGCTGGTTTACGTGGGTCAGGATCAGAAACGAGTTCCGGGAAAAAGGTAGATAATGGCGTGCCTGCCTCGGGCAGTAGCCCTTGATCCATGGCGATACAGATGAGCGCAGAGATGATGCTCTTGGTACATGAATTAATTTTAGCGATATGTGTCTCAGCCTGTACATTCCGGTAGTGCTTGTAAACGATCTCCCCGCGTACACTGACCAGACAGCTTCTAAGATCCAGCGGTGGAATGATATGTTGCAATGTATGATGAAGGTTTGAGGAATTCATAGTGTCCTTTCTGTGCTCGTTGTGTATTTAGTATGTAGATTCCAAAGGGTTGCCCACTATGTTAGCATATTCATTTGTGTAGCTCAACAAACATGAATTTCAATATTATCATTGCAGAGGAGGCCAACCTTATGTACAAAATCGGTAATCAAGGCACGTTCAAAACGTTGCCTGATCCAGCCCTCGCAATCTATCAAGGGGATGTTACCCGCGTTGAAACCTATATAGAGCAAGGCATGGACTTGGAAGAAAAGATAGCATTAAGCTCAAACATTACGCTTCGTCCGCTTGACCTGGCATTGATCTGCAATCAGTCTAAGGTTGTCAGACTTCTTGTGGAGCGAGGAGCCGAGATCAATGCCAAAGACCATCCAGCCATTTTATATGCTGCGCGCTACTGTGGAGCAGATGTGATTCGTTATTTAGTTGAGCAAGGATCAAAATTGAACGGAGTAAGCCGGTTAAAATCGAGTGCATACGACGAGGCATATTACGGGAACAAAAAGAATATTTCGGTGCTGAACGAGCTTGGGCTGGACCTTCGAAAATATGGCGGCAAAACGTTAAGGAAAGCGGTATCGGATCATGATATGAAAACGGTTCAATACCTGCTGAATGAGGGTGTGGACATCAACTACAATGAGCCGGATATGGTCTATCCGTATAAGGCGACACCGCTTACCGTAGCTACACGCCAGAACAGTATGCGAATGGTCAAATTTTTGGTGGAACAAGGTGCGGATGTAACGTTGCAGGAGAAAGATGGGGAGCGGGCCTATACGATTGCGGTCAGTCAGAAAAATAGTGAAATGGCTGAATATTTGAAATCACACGAGCCTGAGGAGTTCCATAATCTGAGCAATAAACTGCATGCATTAAAATCATACAAACTTCCCGAAACGTTAATCCGTTTTTTGACCGAAGGTTCACGCCGAATGGACCTGCCGAGCTGTCCCGCTGGCGTTGGTTATATTGAATTCTTTTCGTTGACAGATACGGTGGAGATGAAGATGGGCAGGCAGAAGCTGCTTCGTTTATCCTCTGATCTGGATCAGTACTCTCATATGCTCATCGTCTGGAATCCAAGCAAAAAGATGATAGGATATGCCGATATCGAACATCAGGAACAGGGCACACTATGCACATTCGAACAATTCCTGGACGAGCCTGAGGTTTACATCGAACGTCTTTTGAATTAGATAGAGTGGTGAGTTCATTTATTTAACCTTTTGCATAACGCGGCTGCGCTTGCAAGAGGTTTTTGATTTTTCCTCCCACAGATGCCTAAATAGGAAAAATATCTCATGAAATATGAACTATACTAGTGCGTAAGCAGGTTAGAAATGGTAAAATAGCAATGCCTAAACATGAAAAAACGCGATAATTGACGAATATTAGTATATCTTATGATTCGTGTTGAGTGGAATCATAGTTGTTCGAATCTAGTATTTTAATCTAAAGTGAGGAATAGAATATGGCTATTATTGATGTAATCAAGTATGACGGTTCACCTGACGTATTTGCCTGGAAACATCCGGAGACTGAATTGGGAACTTGGACTCAGTTAATTGTAAATCAATCTCAACAGGCTATACTCTTTAAGGATGGAAGGGCCCTTGATCTGTTCGGGCCAGGCAGGCATACGTTAAGTACAGCGAATATCCCGATACTAAACCGACTTATTAACCTTCCATTCGGAGGAAAGTCTCCTTTTGCGGCAGAAGTCTGGTATGTGAATCAAGTAAGTGCTATGGACGTCAAGTGGGGAACTGCCAATCCGATTCAGGTTCAGGATCCTAAGTATAATATAATTGTGCCTGTTAGAGCTTTTGGACAAATGGGCATGAAAATTTCAGATTCACGAAAATTTTTAGTCAAACTTGTAGGAACACTGCCAGAGTTTAATCAGCTCAATATGGTGAATTACTTCCGTGGATTAATTACGATGAATATCAATTCGATGCTATCTTCCTATTTAATACATAGAAAAGTAAGTGTGTTAGAAATCAATGCTTATATCGCTGAAATATCACGACACTTTGCAGACAACGTAGCTTCTACATTTGACGAGTTTGGAATCGAACTTATCAATCTATACATTCATAATGTCAATTTGCCCGAAGAAGACCCATCGGTCATTCGATTACGGGAAGCGCTCGCTCGCAAGGCGGAAATGGATATCATTGGATACACCTATCAGCAGGAACGTTCATTCGACACGCTTGAAGGTGCAGCCAAGAATGAAGGAAGTATGCAGTCTGATATTATGGGCGCAGGTCTTGGCATGGGTATGGGCGTTGGTTTGGGAGGTTCGTTTAGTAGCGGAATGTCTCAAATGTCCAAAGTGATGTCTACATCAACAGAAACGTCTGCCGTACGCTTGTGCGGGCATTGTCAACATCCGAATCAGGAACACAGCTCTTTTTGCAGTAAATGCGGCAAATCATTAGCTGAAAAATCCGCAACGACGGACTGTAATCATTGTGGTCACACGATGGAGAAAGGCACCAAATTTTGTCCGAACTGCGGTGACAAATATTATGCTTGTCCTTCATGTGGGGCTGATAATGCGGAGAATGCGTCTGAATGCGTGAAGTGTCACGAACCGATGCCAAGGCCATGTCCAAATTGCAATCATATGAATGGGCCGCACACCAAATTTTGTGGAAACTGTGGTACAGGTTTAACGTTGAAGTGTAGTCAATGTCAACATGAAGTACAACCTGGTCAGAAATTCTGTCTCGATTGCGGAAATAATCTGCAAGAAGGGGGGCAGGCTTAGTGATGGCGAAACGGAGCAACGTTTTTATTCTAGATGTAATCTATCTCGTCTGTTTAATTTTAAGTTCGGTCATCTCATTTACGATGTTTAGCAACGATATTCTATCATTCCCCTTCTGGATCAATCTTGCCGCATCGTATGTTGCGATGACGACTTTGTGGTTTTATGTGCGTCATGTGATGCAAAATATGGATCGCTTTAAACGCTTTGTCCCAGGTTACACGGCTATAGGCATTGTATTAAGCATTTATCTGGGGTGTGTCATTTTTTATGCGTTATTCGTAGGTTTCGCAGATCATGCACTGCGCTGGTTTGTTTTGCTACATGTAATCACTGCGGCTCTTACTTTCATTTTGTGCGCTATTTTAATGATCTATATTCGATCAGGAAGTGAGCATGAAGCCAACCAACAATTGAATATTGCTGACTGGAAATCGATTGAGAACGCCATGTATCAGTTGCTTAATATGATGGATAAGTATCCATTGTTGAATGTGGAAAAGGACAGGAAGTCAGTAGAAGCCATCATTGAGCTGGTTAAATATAGCGATCCAATCGCACCAGCTGGCGTGCAGTATAATGATCGTCAGATTCTTATAGATATTGAATTGTTGAAAGAAGAACTGTCTACTCAGTATGAGGCAGGAGAAGTAGGGAATAGTGAACGTGTGGCTATGCAATTATCCCGATTGATGTCTCGTCTAAAAGAAAGAAATCAACAGATTCTTTCGCTCAAATCTTAACCATGTTTTAGGGGGAGAAGCAAGTGAAGAGGTTTTTTGGAATTATTTTAATCATAATCTCGTTTATAACCATTCTATTCTCATTAATGATGATGGCGGATGAAGCGGGTCTAGCCGTTTTTAGTTTAATAGTACTTTTTACTCCTGGTGTTATTGTATTGGTTACGGGAATAAAAATGTGCGGTCGACCTAAATCTCGTTCTAAATCGGCTCGTAATGATCCATATGCAGCAAATCAACAAGAACAAATTAAGGATATGCATCCTAAAGGTAACTACAACGAATCGAATAAACCGGTATCCGTTCATTGCTCAGGATGTGGGGCCAAAGTGGAGGTTTATCCAAATCTGTCGGCAAATTGTGAGTATTGTGGGACAACGGTGAGAATTTCGTAGTTTCACTGACTTGCTAGAAGCTTATGAGTGAGGACTTGTGATAGATTAATTGAGTGTGTATAACGTGTTCTTTGGAGGAATTATCATGATCAGAGCGTTTTTTGGATTGTTTTTTTTGATCGGTGCAATTGGTATACCCTTTGGCTTTTTTAATGCAGGTTATCACAAACAAATTATAAGTGAACCTTTTATCTTCATTGAGCTCTCCGTATTTGAATTTATTTTTATATTTTCAGCGATTAAATTACTCCAAAGAAAAAAGGTTCCTCAAAAACAATTTTATGGCGGGGACTATGAGAGTGATTCAGACCCGGCAACAGAAAATGCTTATCGACCCCAAGAAATTGGGAATGGTTACTCAAGTTACAATAGTAATACGGTGATTCATACAAATAACCAATCATTTAGCTACACAGAGATAAATATAAACAGTGACAAGTATGATAAAGAAGATGGAGAAAAGCTGGAGGAAAAGGTTGAAAAAGCACCAAGACAAGTTTCAGTGACATGCTCGGGGTGTGGGGCTAAGGTAAAGGTTTATCGGAAACAGTTCACGGATTGTGAGTATTGTGGAACAACGGTTGAGGCTTCATAAATCAGTAGAATAAATTTAAGGAAAACCACAGCTTCTTCCCTTTGAATAGGGGATAGGCTGTGGTCTTCTTTTTGTACAAAAATAAAGGCTATAAGGGATAATTTTTCTCAATTCAATGCCATAGCTTGATTGCAGTATTATCTCATGATTTCCCAGCATACAGTACAACAACGAGATGTTTGCCCAAGGAGGAGAATATTACTGATGATCAATCCGATCTTGAAATCCCCCAATGTTCCGCTGGCCGCGGATTCCAATGCTGTGGTAAATTACCAGAGAGATCCAAACAACTACGTCACTCAATTATTTGGAGAGCAGTTGCCAACGATTGAAAATGGTTTTTTTAATGTCTATCTGAGTAAAGGGATTATTGTGCAGCCCCACTGGCACCCCAATGTAACCGAGATGGTCGTCGTAATCAGCGGTGAGATTACAGCATCCGTGTTTAATCCGTTCACACGTGAACGGATAACGTATCGTTTGAAGCCGGGGCAAGTGGTTGTTTTTCCAAAAGGCTGGTTTCATTGGTTTGTTGCGGAGACCGATGGCGTATATGTGCTGACCATATTTGATCAACCGACACCGGATATTGTATTTGGGGCAGATTTTCTTGCGGCTACACCGCCGGAGGTTGCTCACCGCGCATATTGTCTGGATGAAGAAGCTTATGCCAAAGCGGTTGCATCCATCCAGAATGATGCCATTCTTGGCCCTAATATTGGTTGTGGAACAGACGTTTCGGATACCTCCATTCAAGCTTCCAAAGCTTCCAAGGCGCCAAGGGAATAATGGTAACCGAAATAATCAAGGATTTAGCCTGAATGAACGGAAGATCATTCCCAACCTGCAACTGCGTATATTCGGTTGCAGGTTTTACTTTTGCGTAAGTTGACGCCATTCACCCTCTCTCTGTTACTATAGGAGTAACACCAATGAAAATGGAGGATTCTTCTATGACTATTGCTAAAAATGAGTGGCTGGAAATAGCATTAAGTTATGCACCAGTAATCATGTTTGATCAGAATGAACCTTTTTATCCGGATTTCGTTGGCGTGTCCGTGCTTGAGCATTCTGGGCCGTCTCCATCATTTCGTAGAGAGTTACAGTTTCCTTCTGAAGCAGTAAAGTATGTTATCGAATATGCGATATGGTGGGATTATGAGATCGGACATCTCTATGAGATGGAGCATGTATGGGTGTATGTGGGACATAATGGAGAAGTGGTAGACTGTGAAGCAAGCTTTCATGGGAGAGTATTAAGAGGGCTGTTAAAAGATAGAGTTAATCTGGTTAGTCATCATGTGTGCCTGTACTCCCAGCCGGGGAAACACGCCTTTTCACCATTACCGGTTGTATTTGAATTGTTACCCAATCTGTATAGTGCAGCAGGCGTTGAGGCGGGATGTGATGGCTTGCTTGTAAATGAGATGTTTGAACCGTTTTTTCAAACCAATGAACAAATCGATGCGCGTGTTAAAAAACATCTGCAAACCAAAGCATTTGTCCCCTCCATGCAGTTTGAAGAGTATCTGTTGAAACCGGAGGTGTTTATGACATGGAACGAGTTGTTTGAACTTATTCCACAGCGAATCAAGGACCGTCTGACAGAGCTGGATCAGATGGAAGAATATGCATAAATATAAGTTCGATTGATTCTGAGACAGCTGAAAACTGCATATGAATCTAGAAAACAATCAAACTCATGTATAGTGAATTTGATTGTTTTTTTATAGTTCAATTGAATCATATTATTGATTTTATTATTAGTCTTAAGTCGTATTATTAGAAATTTTGAGCAGGTGATTCCGACTATCTCTGTTGATTATTCATATGAATTGGTCGAAAGGACTATGAACTAACATATAGGTCCAAGTAAAAAAATAAACATTGGTATTACTTTCCTATGAAAAGAGATATGTATAAAAACATAGATATAAATTTCGTTAATATGAAAAATTTTTTAATTAATTTTAGATTGTTAGTATTTATTTAAATAAAAACAAGTGCTTTATTAATCATAAAAATTTTACATAGAAACGAAATTTTACAAAAAAGAAATTTATCTATTCAGTTTTCTAATATTTCTGTCGAAATACATCGTATGTTGTCTAGAGAGTGATCCATAGAATGGATTAGCAAACTTAATTTACATAACTGGACACGAAGAAACTTAGGGGGAGATCAAATGAAGTGGTTCGGCAACTTGAAAACAGCAACAAAGATTATCTCAGCATTTTTGGTTGTATCTCTGATTCTTGCGATCCTTGGAGTGTACTCAATTGCTACACTAAGAAGCACGAATGAACACATGAAAGAAATGTACAACAACAATCTGATGTCGGTAAAAGACTTGAGCGGTGCCCAAATGAATTACCAGAGAATGCGGGTTAACATTCGTGATCTTAACTTTGAAAAGAGTGCCGCAGAGCAAAATCGTATCGTCGATAATATTAATAACATTAAAGCAAGCATTCAGAATCAAATTGATGGATACCGTCCTCTGGCAACTACCCCCGAAGAAAGCGAGCTCCTTAGCAAATTCGATACACAGTACTCCAATTACATGCGGATCTTTGAGCAAGGTATAGAACTGGCAAAAAGCGATGATGATCAAGGATTTATCGTTTTCTTGAAAGATACACTCAAACCGCCTGGTGATGAAGCCCTCGCTACGATGGGTGGTCTGGTGGATCTGAACGTGAAACTGGCGGGAGAGAACAATATGAAGTCTGAGGCAGCTTACACAAGTGCATTCACAGTTACCGTTGTTTTGGTCATTGGCTCTATTATTTTTAGCATTATCATTGGATTTGTGATCTCTCGCTCCATCTCCAGACCTCTTATGGCTATGCTTGGGTTGGCTACAGAAGTTTCTAACGGAAACTTGACCCTCAAGTCTGATATCTCCTCAAAAGATGAGGTTGGTCAACTTGCTTCTGCACTTAACCGCATGGTGGATAATCTTAGAGAATTAATCAATAACATTGTCATGAATTCACAGAGCGTTGCGGCATCGTCTGAGCAAATCTCGGCAAGTACACAGGAAATCGCAAGTACGAGCACAAGTCAGTCCGGTGAAGCAGCGAACATCTCCGAATTGTTTAAGGAGTTGTCTCTCGCGATCAACTCTGTAGCTGCAAGTGCTGAAGAAGCTGCCGAATTGTCCAATGATACGGTGAAAACAGCACGTGCAGGTGGCCATGTTGTACAAACTTCACTGGAAGGTATGCAAGCTGTGAATATGAAAATGGCGAAGCTCGAAGAAGATTCACGCAAAATTGGCGACATTATCGAAGTCATTGACGACATCGCTGAACAGACGAACCTGCTTGCGTTAAATGCAGCGATTGAAGCAGCTCGTGCAGGAGAACAAGGAAGAGGATTTGCTGTTGTAGCTGATGAAGTTCGTAAGCTTGCCGAACGTAGTGGTGAAGCGACCAAAGAAATCACAACGATCATCAAAGTGATGCAGGAGAATACGAGACAAAGTGTGCAAGCCGTTTCGGATAGTGTGGAGCAATCATCCAAAACAGGACAAGCCTTTGATCAGATCATTGAGATGGTCAACAATTCTTCTCAGAAAGTCAATGAAATTGCGGCTGCTTGTGAGGAAGAGGCGGCACAAGCTGCTGAGGTAATGAGCTCGGTAGAGTCGATTTCCGCATCCAGTGAGGAATCTGCGGCAGCATCCGAAGAGACGGCAGCAACCTGTCAATCGCTCGCACACCTTGCTGAAGAGTTGGCAAATTCTGCGGCGGCTTTCAAAACACAGTCATAATAACGAATTGAGGGTGAAACGATGTCTTCACTTCAGAAAGAACAATATATCGAATTATCTGTCGGCGCAGAAACCTGTGCTATTCGAATCGAAGAAATTCATGAAATTATAAAAATGCAAAGCATTACAGATATTCCGTTTAGTCGCACCGAAATTAAAGGGGTTATGAACCTGCGTGGTAAAGTCGTCTGCGTTATGAGCCTTCGCAACTTGCTCGGCATGGCAGATGAAGCGGATACTCGGGCGACCCGAATTATTGTAGTGCGTTATCAGGATGAATATATCGGTTTGATTGTAGATCGAGTCAGCAAAGTCACAACTTATTCGGAAATACACCCGCCTTCTGGCGGTCACGGACGTCATCTCGAAACATTTTTTCAGGGCGTTGGGCAACAGGGAGAGAATCTGGTAGGTATTTTGAAGCTGGATGAAATATTGGGCGGTTAGGGGGAATGCACCAATGATGGATTTGTCCGCCTATCGCGACATATTTATCGAAGAATTGAATGATCAATTGGAACGGATGGATCAGTCCTTGCTTGCACTTGAGCTTTCACCTTCAGTGGAACTTGTGCAAACCTTATTTCGAGCAGCTCATACGATCAAGGGCTCGGCTTCGACTATGGATTTTCGTGAACTAAGTGATCTGACACATGAAGTGGAGTATGCCTTGGAATGGGTGCGTTCGAAAAAACCGGACATTACTGCACAACTGATTGATACGCTTTTCCGTTCATTGGATGCGATGAGAGTGCTTAGAGATCAGTATGTGCGAGGGGCAGCTTACTCTGATTTCCGTGCGGTGGTAAAAGAGATACATGACATGATTCATCATCCATCTTCGGTTGTACAAGAGGGGCAATCTCTGATGTTACCTGGAGAATTTAACCTAGTCACAGAAGGGCTTGGATCAGGGGAACAGATTTTTTCTATCCGTATCGTTTTAAGCACAGATTGTTTAATGAAAGCAGCCAGATATCATATCTTGTGCAAACGAGTGGAAGATGTGTGCGGTAGTGTACTAGCAACTTCCATCCAGGAGAAGGGGCAGGAAGAGCAAGGGGAAGAGGCGCAGTATAATCAGTTTGTCATCATTATCGCTTCTAAGTTGGATCAAGCACAAATTGAGAGCGCGTTATCCGGGGACTCCGATATTCAGAGCATTGATGTAGGCCCATATATTTTGGCGACAGAAGAGGCAGCTGTAACAACTGAATTCATAGAGAATGAAATGACAGTTGGAATAGAAAAATCCGACACCTCGGTTCCCCTTCAAGAAGATAAAATGAAGTCCACCCAGCCTACTGTTCGCGTGAGCGTGGAGCGTCTGGATCATTTGATGAATCTCGTCGGTGAACTGCTTATTGACCAGACCTCTCTTGCAGACTTGAGTAGTTCGGGTGCACGGAAGGAGTCTTCCCCAGTACTTCAAAGCATTGGCGGGGTATCCGACCATATGGGCAGAGTCATCAAGGAACTTCAAGATGGCGTAATGAAAACGAGAATGCTGCCTATCGAGCAATTGTTGAACAGATTCCCGAGACTGGTTAGGGACTTGTCTCAGAAGCTTGGCAAAGATATTGAACTGGTTATTAAAGGCGGAGAGACTGAACTGGATCGCATGATTATTGAGGAACTCAGCGACCCGCTGATCCATCTGATTCGAAACAGTGCCGATCATGGCGTTGAGAGTGCCGAGGTCCGAGCCAAACAGAACAAACCTGCTAAAGGTCGAATTAAACTGACTTCTTATCATGAAGAAAATCATGTGGTAATCCGTTTTTCGGATGATGGTAAGGGTATTGATGGGGAGAAGATTAAAGCTTCCGCGCTGAAAAAAGGCATTATAACTGAAGAGCAAGCGGCTCGTTTGAATGCACAGGAAGCTGTCCATCTGATCTTTGAACCAGGGTTCTCCACGGCTTCAACCGTTAGTGACGTATCTGGCCGAGGTGTTGGCATGGATATTGTACGAAGCCAGATTGGAAGGCTGAATGGTATCATCGATATTGACACAGTGGTCGGTGTAGGCACGACGTTCACGATTCGTTTACCGCTTACTCTGGCCATTATCAAGGGTCTGTTAGTAAATGTGTCAGGCCGGGTACTGGTTCTGCCGATGTATAACGTAGCGGAGATCGTACGTATTAAACCGGAAGAGATTCAGATGATTCAGGGACAGCAATCCATTTTGAACCATGGGCGCATTGTGCCTTTTTACCGGCTGTGTGATAAGCTGCAATACCCGCGTAAAGATCGTAAGTCGAAGACGATTCCGCTCGTTATTGTGCGCTCCGTTGATAAAATTTCAGCGTATGCCGTGGATGAGATCATCGGAAATCAGGAAGTGGTCATTAAGTCGCTTGGAACGTACCTCGGAGCAATGAATCACCTCTCTGGTGCAACCATTTTGGGGAACGGAAAAGTGGCTCTGATTCTGGACGCTACTTATCTAGTCAGCCATTAAAAGACTAATGCTAACTGCGTCCAGTAATCACTTTAATTTATTTAAAAATAAAAAAGATAAAGAGCCTCAAGATCCTGCATGCAGGGCCTTGAGGCTCTTTATCATGTTCTGCTCAGATCATGTTCTCGGGCTGTCCGCCTGTCCTTTGAAAATTAAGTCCATAAAGTGATTCGCAGCCGAGGAGATCGGCATGTTCCGTTTTGTCATGATCCCAACATGAGAAGGAGGGAGAGGAACGTCAAGCTGAATCTCGAAGAGAGAGCCTTCTTCCAGCTCTTTGGAGATAAATTCTCGTGTGACATAGGAGATCCCCAAGCCGCGGCGAGCAAATTCAATCAGAAGGTCAACACTGCCGACCTCGATCTCTGGTTTTAACGTGTAGTTATAATGATTGAAGAGTTCTGTGATTGCCATCCGAACCCGACTGTTACGAGAAAACAGGATAAGCTCATGTTCAAGCAATTGTTCGAGGGTCAGTACTTTTCCCTTCAACTGGGCATATCGTTCACCAGCAACAAAACAATCCTTTAGTTGGATGCTCTCCCGCACTTCCAGCTGTGGGTCAACGATGGGCATACGGACAACCCCAAGATCGATTTTGCCTTCTTTTAGAAACGTAATGACTTCCGGTGTCGTTCCATGGCTTAGATGCAGCTTGATGTTAGGGTACTGAATATGAAACTCCTCCAGATACGATAACATGTAATGTTTGAAGAGGGAGTCGCTGCCTCCAATCCGAAGTTCCCCGTTATCCAGATTTTTTAGCGCGGCCATTTTTTCTTCTGCAAGTGAGATTAGAATCTGGGATTGTTCGATATAGGAGTAAAGGCTCGCACCCTCTTGAGTTAATGCAACGCCTTTAGAGTTTCGATAGAACAGGGTAAGTCCGAAGCTGTCTTCCAACTGTTTGATCGCGTGACTGACGCTAGGTTGTGTGATGTAAAGGGCTTTGGCGGCTTGGGTCAGACTGCCCGTTTTGGCAGCCCAGTAAAAGACTTTATATAATTCGTAATTTGTTGTCATAGATATCGTCTATAGCTCCTGTGAAATATATTAATTACTTGTATGGCTATAAAACGTATTATAGTGTAACTACAACAAAGAAACCAGAGTTACTTGGAAGGAGCACGGTAAGATGGAACCAACAACAATTGTTTTATTTGGTGCTACTGGAGATTTAGCCAAAAGAAAAATATATCCTGCCCTATATAATCTGTACCTTGAGAAAAAGCTTCCTGAAACCTTCTCCCTGATCGGCATGGGCCGCAGAGAATGGTCGGATGAATTTTTCCAAGCTCAAGTGGAAAAATCTTTGCATGAGTTCTCTAGACGTCAAGGAGATCATGAATCAGTAAAATCATTTGTAAAAGCTTTTCGCTACAGTGTATTGAATATCACGCATAAGGAAGATTATATAAAGTTGCTTCAATTGGTTGAGCAAAGAGAGGCTGAACTTGGTATTCCATCCAATCGCTTGTTTTATCTCTCGGTTGGTCCGGAATTCTTCGAGCCGATCGCTGAAAATATTCAGGCAAGTGGGCTTGGTTCAACACAAGGATGGAAACGTCTCGTCATTGAGAAGCCATTTGGTCATGATTTACAGTCGGCACGCGACCTTAACCGCAAGCTGAGTGAATCCTTCACAGAGGCAGAGATTTATCGGATTGACCACTACCTGGGAAAACCGATGGTTCAGAAGCTGGAGACACTTCATCAAAGCAATCCGATTATGAAGGCTCTCTGGAACAACCGTTACATCTCTAACGTACAAATTACGGCAAATGAGACTGTAGGTGTTGAAGAACGCGCATCCTATTATGATCATGTAGGTGCTGTGCGTGACATGTTCCAAAATCATATGCTGCAATTGCTTATGATGATGGCTATTCAGCTTCCATATAACAGCACTTCCGAAAATGTGGGCCAGAAGAAAAAACACATCATGGAGTCCATTCAGCCACTGCAGAAGCAAACGGTCGGTGCAAGCATCATTCGTGGACAGTACGCTGCAGGTAGCATTCAAGGAAAACCGGTACATGCCTACACAGATGAACCAGGTGTTGCAGAGAACACAATGAATGACACATTTATTGCCGCGAAGCTGCAAATTGATGATTTCTTCTGGAGAGGTGTTCCGTTTTACATCCGTACGGGTAAAAGAATGAAGGAGAAATCAACACGGATCGTGATTGAGTTCAAAGAACCTTCAGGCCAAGGTCACCTGATCAAGAACAACGGTTCGAAACCGAACCTGCTTGTGATCGAAATGAGCCCGGATCAAAGCATGACACTGCAACTGAACGCAAGTGATCCTGAAAATAAAGGGGAATTCAAGCCCGTTCATATTGACCTTGCTCCTAATCAGGGAGATCTGGCAGAAGCTTATGAGAACTTGATTCGCGATGCGTTGCATGGCGATCCAACCTTCTTTGCACATTGGGATGAAGTTGAGTTATCCTGGGCTTGGGTGCAACCGATTCTGGATGCATTTAATGAAAATCTGCTTCCGCTCCACTTATATCCGGCAGGAAGTTATGGACCAGCGGAGTCGGATGCCATGCTTGAGGCGGAAGGTCATCATTGGTGGTTTGACGAACCTAATGAACTGATTTCTGAGCAAGACAGCGATGTACCGATGGCAGTTAACGGAAACATCTAATGCCAAAACAAACTAAAAAATCAAACTAATCGGAGGTTTTTAATCATGAAATTTTTTATCGATACAGCTAACGTGGAAGACATTCAAAAAGCATACAAAATCGGTGTATTGTCTGGTGTAACAACTAACCCTTCCTTGGTAGCCAAAGAAGGCGTGAAATTCGAAGACCGCATCGAAGAAATTTTGAAGCTTGTGCCTGAAGTCGAGTCTGTTTCCGCTGAAGTAACGCCGGATGCGCTGACTGCTGAAGAAATGATCGCCCAAGCGAACGAATTGATCAAAATCAATAACAACGACAAAAACATCACGATTAAATTGCCAATGACACTTGCAGGTCTGGAAGCTTGCCGTTACTTGACTAAAAAAGGTGTAAAAACAAACGTGACTTTGATCTTCACCGTGAATCAGGCGTTGCTTGCAGCTCGCGCAGGTGCAACATACGTATCTCCTTTCTTGGGACGTCTGGACGATATCTCCGAAGACGGCGTACAACTTGTAGCCAAAGTAGCTGAACTGTTCCGCACACATAATCTGGATGCACAGATCATTGCTGCATCCGTGAGACATCCGGATCACGTTACACGCGTAGCGATGGCTGGAGCACATATTGCAACAGTTCCATTTGCAGTCATTGAACAAATTTCCAAACACCCGCTGACAGATCAAGGGATGGAGAAATTTGCAGCAGACTGGAAAAAAACAGTACAATAATATCCGTACGTGGGGAAAAGGTTTAACAGAAAATATATATAAATCATGGAGTATCGGGAGGACATAATGAGTAAACAACAGATTGGTGTCATTGGACTTGCGGTAATGGGGAAAAACCTGGCTTTTAATATTGAAAGTAAAGGTTTCTCGGTATCGGTATTTAACCGTTCACCGGAGAAAACGCATGATCTTCTGAAAGAAGCAGAAGGTAAAAACTTGATCGGAACGTTTTCCATTGAAGAGTTCGTAGCTTCTTTGGAATCACCACGTAAAATTCTGATCATGGTACAAGCGGGTAAAGCAACGGATGCTACTATTGAGCAATTGCTTCCTCACCTGGATCAAGGAGATATCATTATCGATGGTGGTAATGCGTACTTCCCTGATACACAGCGTCGTAGCAAAGAGCTGGAAGCCAAAGGTTTCCGCTTCATCGGTGCAGGTGTATCCGGTGGCGAAGAAGGCGCGCTGAAAGGTCCTGCAATTATGCCAGGTGGTCAGGAAAGTGCGTATGAGCTTGTAGAACCAATCCTGACGGCGATTTCTGCCAAAGTTGGCGATGATGCGTGCAGCACGTATATCGGACCTGACGGTGCGGGACACTACGTTAAAATGGTGCATAACGGCATCGAGTATGGTGACATGCAGTTGATTGGTGAAGCGTACCATTTGCTGAAATCCGTACTGAACGTTTCCGTAGAAGAGTTACATGAAATCTTCTCCGAGTGGAACCAAGGTGAACTTGACAGCTATCTGATCGAGATCACAGCGGACATCTTCTCCAAATACGATCCGGAAACAGGCAAACCGATGGTTGATGTCATTCTGGATGCCGCTGGACAAAAGGGAACAGGCAAATGGACAAGCCAAAGCGCGCTGGATCTCGGCGTACCACTGTCCATGATTACGGAATCCGTATTCTCCCGTTTCTTGTCGGCGATGAAGGACGAGCGTATCGCTGCCAGCAAAATCCTGAACGGACCTAAGGCAGAAGCGTTCTCCGGTGACAAAAAAGCATTCATCGAGAACGTACGCAAAGCACTGTTCGCAAGTAAAATCGTATCCTACGCTCAAGGTTTCGCACAGATGCGTGCCGCATCCGACGAATATGGCTGGGATCTGAAATACGGCAACATCGCGATGATCTTCCGCGGCGGTTGCATTATCCGTTCACAGTTCCTGCAAAACATTAAGGAAGCATACGACAAAGATGCAGCCCTGAAAAACCTGCTCCTTGATCCATACTTCCAAAACATCGTTGAATCCTACCAGGATGCATGGCGTGAAGTGGTGGCCGCTGCGGTGAAACAAGGTATTCCAGTACCAGGCTTCTCCAGCGCGTTGTCCTACTACGACAGCTACCGTACAGAGCGTTTGCCAGCAAACTTGCTTCAAGCACAACGTGACTACTTCGGTGCACACACATTCCAACGTGTGGACAAAGAAGGTTCATTCCATTTCCAATGGATGGATACTAACGAGTAATTTTTTAATATAAGCACCTCTGCAACAGTCCTTTTGAGTTTACTCAGGGGAGAGTTGCAGAGGTGTTTTTTTGTTTTGGCACAACATCGGCATGTACGGTTGGTGAAAAAGAGGGAAAACTCTTCAAAATTTATTATCATCAAATTGTAATAAAATGTACCCATCTGTAGTCTGTAAAAGATGCTGAGACACCTCTGTTTACGTTATACTATTTCAGACGGATTTGTTTCCGTTAAAATTGCAGTACATAACTTTTTGAAGGTGGGGGTCAGGCTAGGCATGTTTGTACTCATAGGTATCCTGTTTTTGCTCGTATATGGATTGTTAGTCTTCTACATAGGCTGGAGCGGGTGGAGTTGGATGAAACCCGTGGTGGCAGCCAGATTTCGCTGGTTGTATATCACAGCACTTGTTTTTCTGGCCGCTTCCTTTATTTTGGCACGCATATTTGGCAGCATTTCGTTTCTCGGTGTCATCGGCTCCTATTGGCTGGCGGTTTTCTCACTATTATTGCTCATATTGCCTGTTGTACACCTGACGTTATGGCTTCTGCGCTTGACGCGAATTCCTAGACATCACGCTCACAAATGGGCGGGTGTAGTTACGCTGGTTTTACTGATCTCTACAATGGGATACGGAATTTTCAACGCGTACAGCCCGGTCGTCAGACAATATAACATTCAGATTGATAAAAAGGTGCAAGGCATAGACAAGTTGAATATTGTCATGGCTGCGGATATGCATTTTGGACTGTTGTCTGGTCCTGCTCATGCGAAACGGATGGTAGAGGAGATTAATGCCCTCAAACCAGACCTCGTTTTATATCCGGGTGACCTGATCGATGACAATCTGGCGATGTATGAGAAGAGTGGTATTGCCGATATTATTAGTGGAATCAAGGCTCCTTATGGCGTATATGCTTCACTTGGGAACCATGATAAATTTGACGGACCTACCCAGGATCTCATCGCTGCATTGGAGAAAAGCAATATGCAGGTGCTGTATGATGACAAAATCGTACTGGATAACAAAATTACATTGATTGGACGGAAAGACCGAACGGAAGAAGATCGGGCAGACGTAGCAACACTTATGCAAAATACAGATCTGAATCAGCCTGTAATCATGCTGGATCATCAGCCGTACGATTTGGATATCGCCGAGAAGAACAACGTTGATTTAGTCGTATCGGGTCATACACACCGGGGACAGATTGCACCGGCTCAATTCATAACACAAGCGATCTATGAGAATGATTGGGGTTATCTGCAAAAGGGCTCCATGCACTCGATTGTCACCTCAGGATATGGTTTCTGGGGACCGCCAATCCGGACAAGTAGCCGTTCCGAGATTGTGCAGATCAACGTAACCTTTGGGCAATAAATGAACAGCCCCTTCGCGATAGAAGGGGCTGTTTTGTTCTGTCATCAAACGTACATTTAGTTTCGTACTCCATTTACGGGAATAGCTTCAAAAGAATAAAAGGCACCTTTTTTATTGATTTTACCGATGAGAGTAGTGGCTCCTTTTTTCGTAAAGGTGTATTGGTTATCTTGAATACGAACGCTGTATCCTTTTAAATTCAGGCCAAAGATCGATTTTACTTTTGGCGCTGCGGCGGAGAGGGCTTTCTTTTTACTCAGCTTAGGCTTAGCAAAAGACTTCTTAAAATCAGCATCATTGTTCCAGTCCGTGCCGAATTGATTGATTACCTTCCACACTTTTCCAGTGTTACTTCCAATGTGTACAGAGTTTATACTACTGTCATCTTGATATACCCAGAGTGTATCTTTGTTTTTTTGGGTAAGCAATGAATAATCAAATGCCTTAATGGATGTAATGCCAAGTATTTTGAGTGTGTTTCGGGCTTTGTTTGTAAGTGTAGCCCGTGCATCCTTAAGGTCATAAAGAATACTTGCTGATAATTGGTTGTTATGATCCACATCGACGTATAAACTTTGGTCATGTCCCCAGATCACCCAGTAGTTTTTGAGTCCGCTGTCGTTTACATCTTGTTTAACTCGCCAGAAGGCATCCGCTTTGAATTTGTTGTCTTTATCAAACGATTTCAGGAACACTTGTATTTTGTTGTATAAAGCTTGATCCAATACTTTGTTAAGATCATCGGCTTTATAATTGATTAGGGTAGAAGTAACTTTTTCCTTTTTGGAATTATAATTTTGAGTGATATCAGCCTCGGCTGTGCCAGTTAACGTGCTATTAACAACCCAATCATCAAATGCAGTGTCTGCAGATGTGAATTGAACGGTTCGTTTTCCAGTCAATGCTGTGATGGCGTCGGTTAATTGTTTAGTCACTTTTTGATCCAGATTCAGCGTATTTGAAACATCCTGAACCACGGAAGTAGGACTTGATTCTGCCCAAGCGGCGGGAGCTATGGATAATAATAGTGACATAGAAGTGATAGCTGCGGTGATCGAGACCAATTTTTTCAATGATTATTCCTCCTGTTACGTAAATGTAATTGTGATTGCATTAGATATTTATAGTTGGATACACTATTAACGTGGATGAAAAGGAAAATGTTGCATACTCTAAATTTTTACCTTATGCCTGTAGTTGACACCGTTTTCAGCTTATGCTAGACTATTTGCGAGGCTTGTTACCGGTAAAGCGGGCAAAACCACAATGGAAATGATTTTATTATTTCTATTTTGGTTTTGCCCTTTTTTATGTCTCAAAAAAAACCAGGTGGGTCCATTATGATTATCAAACAGATATTTAATAACAACATCGTCAGCACGGTAGATGATAAAAATAAAGAATTGCTGATCCTCGGCCGGGGTATCGGATTTAAGTTCAAAGCTGGCGATGAGATTGACGAAGAGCGAATTGAAAAGGTGTTTCGTCTTCAGGATACATCGATATATGAAAAGTTCAAATCCATCGTCGCTGAAGTGCCGATTGAAATTCTGCAGGTAACCGATGATATCGTGACGCTGGCACGAACACAGCTGAGTAAAACGATCAGTGACGGGATATATGTCTCCTTATCCGATCATATTCATTTTGCTGTTCAGCGGTTGGAAAAGGGAATGATTACACGTAATCCACTTTCGTGGGAAGTGCAGCATTTCTATAAGGCAGAGTATGATGTGGCCAGAGAAGCGCTCACTTTGCTCAAAGAACGACTGGATATCGAATTCCCGAAAGACGAAATCTGCAATATTGCGCTGCATTTCATTAATGCAGAAGTCAACGATTCGATGAATGATGTCACGCATCTGATGCAGTTGTTGCAGGAGATTATGAACATTATCAAATATCACTTCAACGTCGAATTGGATGAGGATGGCGTGAACTATTTCCGGTTTATCACACATCTGAAATACTTCTGTCAGCGAGTCATTACTCATTCAACTCATGATGATGCGGAAGAGTATCTGTATGAGGTGGTAAGGAAAAACTATCCGGAGACGTTCAAGTGTATCGGCAAGGTCGAGACGTTTATCCATAAAAACTATCAGTACGATATGACTCACTCGGAGCAACTGTACCTGACATTGCATCTAGAGCGCTTGATGAAGACAAAACGGGAAGCGTAACGTTTTCCAAAATGTTAGCGTGAGCACCTTCATGCAATTGGTTTCAGGTTATGTATCACATAATACATTTTCATATTCAATGGGCTTGTTACTGTTTAATCAGGCAATACCCGAATGAAGGTACGCAGGTACATCTGCGTAGTTTTGTTCGGGTATTTTTTATGGGAAAAATGAGGAGGAAATCAGATGAAACATCAAGACACGGCACAGCATATCATCAAAGCCGTTGGTGGAAAAGACAATATCAACTCGGTGTATCACTGTGTTACAAGGCTGCGCTTTGATCTGAAAAGCAATGACAACGTCGACAGCGGCGCTTTAAAACAGCTGGATAAAGTAATGGGCACCAACATTTCGGGAGATCAGTTCCAAGTCATCATCGGTAATGATGTATCCAAAGTATTTGATGCGATGGTAAAGGAAGAACCGTCCATTCAGCAAAACGCAGACAATAAGCAGGCCAAACCGGAAAAAAGTAAAAATGTGATCTTGAGCATCTTTGAAACGATTGCAGGTGTATTTGCTCCGATGCTTCCGGCCATTACAGCAGCGGGTATGCTAAAAGGGTTACTTGCCCTGTTTGTTTCGCTGGAGTGGATGTCCGCGGGAACAGATACGTATCGCATTCTGTCCGCGATTGGTGATGGTGTGTTCCATTACTTGCCACTGCTGATTGCAGTCAGCGCTGCCCGCAAGTTTGGCAGTAATCCATTTGTAGCGATTGCACTGGGTACAGCCTTGATGTATCCCGACATGGGGGCCTTGCTCTCCAGCGGAGAAGCGGTGGCGTTTCTAGGTATTCCAGTCACAGCAGTAAGCTATGCTTCATCGGTTATTCCGATTTTGCTGGCGGTATGGTTGATGTCTTATGTTGAAAAATGGGTGGATCGGATCATCCCTGCAGCGCTCAAGCTTTTGCTTGTGCCACTGATTACGCTCCTGGTGATGGTTCCAGTCACATTGATTGCGATTGGACCATTGGGTACATTTGTTGGTAACGGTTTGTCCGGTGGGATTAACTGGCTATTGAACGAAGGTGGCTTGATCGCTGGTATCGTACTGGGCGGTGCCATGGCACTGATTATCATGACAGGTATGCACTACGCACTTGTGCCGATTATTCTCAGTAATATTGCTACACTCGGTTTTGACAAATTCCTGCCGCTAACATTTATTTCAAACATGGGTCAGGCTGGTGCAACACTCGGTGTGTTCTTCCGTGCTAATGATAAAAAACTTAAAACCGTTGCTCTGTCAACGAGTTTCACGGCTCTGATGGGTGTAACCGAACCGGCGATGTACGGGGTTAACATGAAATATAAAAAGCCATTTGCCGCTGCGATGATCGGTAGTGCAGTAGGTGGCGGTTTCGCCTTGGCATTCGGCGCTAAAGCCTATGTACTCGCGGGTAATGGCGGACTTCCTGGGTTGCCGTCTCTTGTTGGACAGACCTTCCTGTATTCCTTCGGAGGCATGATTATCGCGTTTGTTGTAGGTACGATTGTATCGATCCTGTTCGGGATCAAAGAAGAGGAGGGGGACGCTGAGGCACTGGCCAAATTTACTCCAGGTGCCACTAACGCTAATGTGACAACAGATAAGGCAGTTAAGATTGAAGCACCCGTCAACATGGAGGATCCTGGTGCCCCTGCACCAACGGGGGATGCCATAGCTTATGCTCCGATGACAGGCAGAGCTATCCCGCTGCAAGAAGTAAATGATCCTACCTTTGGTGATGAATTGATGGGCAAGGGTGTGGCGTTTGTTCCTACCTTGGGTGAACTGGTGTCCCCGGTTACGGGCACGGTGATGAATGTTTTCAAAACCAAACATGCCATTGTTGTCTGCAGTGATGAGGGTATGGAGCTGCTTATTCATGTTGGGATCAACACAGTGAAGCTGCGTGGACGATATTTTGATTCGCATGTGTCAGCAGGGACACGCGTACAGGCTGGTGATCTATTGCTAACCTTTGAACTGGATGAGATTGCGAAGGAATATGACATAACAACCGCTATGGTTGTGACTAATACGGTCGATTATAAAGACATTACCCCTATACAACTGGGAAATATCCAAATGGGTGAGAACGTATTGAAGGCGAAGCTGTGAACAAGGAGAGATCAATATGAACAATCGACAAGGGTTTTCCGAAGGGTTCTTATGGGGCGGCGCGATCGCTGCCAACCAGGCTGAAGGCGCATTTGATGTGGGTGGTAAAGGCTGGTCTACGGCCGACATGGTTCCTTATTTTGAGAAGAAGGACTATACCAATTTGCGAGAGTTGATGCATGTGACCACTGACAAGGTCGAGAAGGCAATGGCACATTACAGTTCGGAAGGGTATCCGAAACGGTACGGCGTTGATTTTTATCATCGTTTCAGAGAAGATATAGCCTTGTTTGCCGAACTTGGGTTCAAAACGTTCCGACTTTCTATTAACTGGCCACGTATTTTCCCGAACGGTTATGATGAACAGCCAAACGAAGAAGGACTTCGTTTTTATGACGAGGTGTTTGATGAGCTTCGGAAATACAATATTGAGCCGTTGGTAACCCTCTCTCATTACGAGATGCCGATGTCACTTGTACTGAAATATAACGGTTGGGCAGGCCGTGAGGTTATTGAACATTTTGTGAGATATGCAGAAACGGTCATGACAAGGTACAAGGAGAAGGTAAAATACTGGCTGACGTTCAATGAGATCAATACCACGATTATTGAGCCGTTTACAGGTGGAGGCATCATTGAGGATCGGGTGGATAACGTTATGCAGGCGTCCTATCAGGCGCTTCATCATCAGTTTGTAGCCAGTAGTTTGGTGACCGAGAGAGCACGTCAGATTAACCCAGAGTTCCAGATTGGATGTATGCTGGCTCGTATGATCCATTACCCGGCGACGTCCAATCCGGAAGATGTACTGCAAGCTCAAATCGACAATCAACTCAACCTGTTGCATACCGATGTACAAGTTCGCGGGAGTTATCCGTCGTTTATGACTCGTTACTGGTCAGATCATGGAATTAACGTGATCATGGAGCCTGGAGACGAGCAAATACTGCGTAAGCATACGGTAGATTTTATATCATTTAGTTATTATACTTCCCTGGTGTCCGCGGTGAATCCTGAGGATTACGGTGTTACGGGCGGAAATCTATACAGTACGATCAAAAACCCGAATCTGGAGCGCACGGAATGGGGCTGGCAGCTTGATCCGGTTGGGCTGCGTATTGCACTGAAAGAGCTGTATGATCGTTATCAGCTGCCTTTGTTTGTGGTGGAAAATGGACTCGGCGCGAAAGATAAGGTCGAGGAAGACGGCTCCATTCAGGATGATTACCGGATTGACTACCTCCGTAAACACATTACACAAATGAAGGAAGCGGTCATGGACGGTGTGGAGCTAATGGGATATACAAACTGGGGAGCTATTGATATTATCAGCGCATCTACCTCGGAAATGTCCAAAAGGTACGGTGTAATCTATGTGGATCAGGATGATAACGGACAAGGGACATTGAATCGTTTCAAGAAAAAAAGCTTCGACTGGTATCAAAAAGTGATCGCTTCAAACGGCAAGGATTTGGATTGATACAAGAACGAACGTAACAGGCTTTGCTTCGCGGTTGTTTACCTCGGAGCAAAGTCTTTTTATTTTACTCACATGTAAAAAGAATGACTGCATCCCGGATGAGATGATATACTGTGTTCGTATCAGGGAGGAATGAAGATGAGAAAACCGATTATTGCGGTAGATATGGATGACACGATCTGTCAACTAGTTAAACGGGCCATTTATCATAACAACAAGAGCTTTCCAACTCATCTGCTTCATTATGAAGATATGGTAGATTGGGACACCACTCACTTGCGTCACCCGGATAGTACCCATGAGGTGTTTTACGGGCGACCCGGATTGTTCGAGGAACTGGAGTTATATGATGAGTATGTGGTGGAAGAGATGCGGAAGTTAAACGATGCGTATGATCTTCTTATCGTTACGGCAGCAGAGCCTAAGACGGTATTGGAGAAGTGGAAGTGGCTGCAGATGCATATGCCGTTTATTAAACTGGAACAATTCATAACGTGCAAACGCAAAAACTTGCTCACATTCGACCTTTTAATCGATGACGGGCCTCATAATCTGATTCCGGCTTTTGAAGGTGGACGGAAAGTCATCTGTATCCCGCATCCGTGGAACAGACAACAACGTGAGCAATACGGCTTTCCCCAGATGTCGTCCTGGAAAGGTGCGAAGCTGTACATAGATGAGATGTTGCTGCCCTTAGGTCTTCATATTTAACATTTAACCATACTACCGTAATCCAGAGCAGAAGTTATACTCTGGATTTTTTGCGATAGGATAGCGGGGTATCACCCGTTATTTTTTTGAAGGCAGCATGAAAGGAATCCATATCCTGATAGCCAACCATTTCAGCAATGATACCCACTTTATGGCCGGATCGCTTTAACAGCTCACAACTTCTTTGAATGCGTAGATGTTGTACATAGGATCTAAATGTCTGTCCGGTATAACGAACGAACATTCTTCCAATCTTTTTCTCACTCCACCGGGATAACTGAACCAAATCTTTCATGAGGATACGTTCGCCAAGATGCTGCCTGAGGTAATGAAGGATGGATTCCATGTCATGAAACATGGGTTGATGTGGAGTGGAGTCCACATACTTCATCTGTTGATCCTGTCTGTAAGTCATGATAATCAATTGGCTAACCAGCGTGTCTAACATCGCAAGTGAACCTGGCCCGGGAACGGAGAATTCACGGTATAACTGTAACATTAATTCTTCCAAACGGCCGGAATGATCTGTAACGGAGATATACTGCTGCCGATTTTGCTCAAGGTCCATCAGATGTTGTACGATGTCCTCATCCCGAAGAAAATGTTTCAAAGCTTGTATTAATTCGGCGTTAAACAAGCAGTTATAGATGATCAGGGGTGCTTTTGTTGCATCCGTACTCACTGGTCGGAAGACGTGAGGAATTCCGATAGGAATGACAAATAACATGCCCTTGTTGACAGGGACGGTATCTTCACCGATGTGGTGAAACCCTCTACCTTCAGCAACATAGCTGTACTCAACGAAATCATGGGTGTGAAAAGGCATCATAAAGTTCTCAAAACAGCGATTAACGAATAACTGTAGTGGACGGTTCAGGAATGCCTCGCTTTTCAATAATTCTACAGACCTTTTCATATACAGTTTCTCCTTCCCACAGATGGCTGTATCGGGGGGTGAAACAGTCCGTTTTACCGGATAATTCACACCCTGGAATCGATATAATTATATCGTAACCTGCCAAGGGAAGCCATGATGGAGAGGATGAGCACAACATGTTAAAGATCAGTGACCTTCGGTGTGAATATCGGTTGAATCCAATTGGTTTGGATGTCAGGTCACCCCGACTGAGCTGGAAGCTGGAATCAGATCGTCGGAACTGTATACAGTCGTCTTATCAGGTTCAGCTATCTCATACACCCGATTTTGCAGTTATCATATGGGATACACAAGAGCTGAAATCAGATCAGTCTGTTCATGTCGAGCTTGAAGGTTTTCAACCTGCTGCTCGAACGCGGTATTTTTACCGGGTTCAGGTTCGGGATGCATTTGAAGAGTCCTCAGGGTGGTCTGAAGCCGCTTATTTCGAGATGGGACGCATGGAACTCAGCACCGATTGGACCGGAAAGTGGATTACAGCCAGCATACCTGGTGAACCTGATTCATCCTGTCCACGCATGAGAAGATACTTTGAGATTGTGAAACCTGTTCTCCGTGCAACCATTTATGCTACGGCACTTGGCATGTACGAGTTACATCTGAATCATACTCGGGTAGGTGAGGATTATTTTACGCCAGGTTGGACGACTTATAGTAAGCGTTTGCAATATCAGACTTATGAGGTGACCCATCAGCTTAAGGCTGGACAAAATGTACTTGGAGCCTATCTTGGAGATGGCTGGTACCTGGGGCATCTTGGTTGGAATAAAGAACGAGAGATTTTCGGTTCTACATCTGCTTTACTGCTGGAGCTTCATATTCGATATGTTGATGGCTCGGAAGAGATCATCGGGTCGAATGAAGAGTGGTCTGCTGCACCAAGTGCCATTCGCATGTCAGATATTTATATGGGGGAGACCTATGATGCGCGTATGGAGAGCGACTGGGGAGATCAATCTCAAGGTGCATGGTTACCCGCTCAAGTCCTTTCCTATCCGAAGGACATCATCGTCGCGCAAGAAAATGTACCTGTCAAGCAGATGGAGCAACTTCAGCCCGTAGCTTTGCTGACAACACCGCAAGGAGATCGCGTACTGGATATGGGACAGAACATGGTAGGCTGGGTGAGGTTCAGCATTGAGGGGGATGCAGGGCAGACGGTTGAACTACACCATGCCGAAATTCTGGATCACAAGGGGAATTTTTATATCGATAATCTTCGTGCTGCGAAACAAAGGATACATTACACCCTCAAAGGAGAAGGGATGGAGACATATGAGCCTCATTTTACATTTCAAGGATTCCGTTATGTGAAATTAATTGGTTTCCCGGAAGAGGTTGTTTTAGATCAGTTTACGGGAGTTGTCCTTCATTCCAGCATGGAACGTACAGGCCACTTCTCTTGCTCCAGCCCGTTGGTTAATCAACTCCATCACAATATTTTATGGGGACAAAAAGGGAACTTTGTTGACGTACCCACGGATTGTCCGCAGCGGGATGAGCGGCTGGGATGGACAGGGGATGCACAGATGTTCATCAGAACCTCCGCTTATCTGATGAATACAGCTCCCTTTTTTACGAAGTGGCTTCGGGATTTGCGAGCGGAGCAAGGAGAAGATGGGGGAGTGCCGTTTTTTGTCCCAGACCTGAGAAGCTTGATCTCCGAAGGCTGGGGAGATACAAGTCATTCCTCATCTGCCTGGGGAGATGCGGCGGTGATCTGTCCATGGGTCATGTACGAAATGTATGGGGACATGCGACTGCTCGAGGATCAATATGAAAGTATGCAGAGATGGATTGCATATATCTATGATCAGGGAGAGAATGCCTTCCTCTGGAATACAGGGTTTCACTTCGGGGACTGGCTTGCACTGGATTCCAAACCAGGCAGTTACGTTGGGGCGACGGACATCCATTATGTTGCGACTGCATTTTATGCATACTCCGTTTCATTGACTCGTAAAGCTGCGGCTGCACTAGGTAAATTGGAAGATGTTACGTATTATGATGAGCTGCATCGAAATATTGTCAAGGCATTCCAAGATGAATATGTCACTCCTGCAGGCAGACTAGCGGTTCCAACGCAAACAGCGCATGTGCTTGCCTTGCAGTTTGATCTGCTGGAGACATCAGCCTGTACTCGTGCTGCTATGCAATTGACTGAACTATTGAAAGAAACACAAAATCATCTTACAACCGGCTTTGTAGGAACGCCTTATTTGAATCCGGTACTAAGTGATATGGGCAGGAATGATCTAGCCTATGAATTATTGTTGCAGGAGGATTATCCGTCCTGGCTATACCAAGTGACGCAGGGAGCCACAACGGTGTGGGAGCATTGGGATGGCATGAGGGAGGATGGGAGCCTGTGGAGTGCTGATATGAACTCGTTTAATCATTATGCATATGGTGCTATAGGAGAATGGTTGTATCGTTACGTGGCAGGCATTCAGCCAGATGAAAAGCAGCCCGGATTTAAGAGGGTTCATATCAAGCCATATCCAGGTCCGGGACTGGAATGGGCAGATGCGAGTTTTGAGAGTATGTATGGCCAAGTGAAGTCTAGCTGGCGTCAACAGACACATGGGGAAATGGAACTCTGTGTTCAGATTCCTGCCAATACGAGAGCAGAGATACATCTGCCGAATGCCGATCGTCAAACGATTAGGGAGAACGGCAGTCTGATTCATCAATCTGCTGAATTTCAATTTTTGAACAGTCCGGGCACAGATGTGGCTATGACTTTAGGCTCTGGGAAATATCGATTCACCTACAAGTTGATGAATGAAGATAGTGAATGTAGCTAAACCTTGTTTACTGAATATATTCCAAATTAAGATTGTAATCTCCTCGCTAGCTGATTAAAATAAGATTTGGAATCTGGATTGCCGGAGACTATCTTTCTATTTTAAGACACAAGTGAGGTTATATGTATGAGTCCACCGGCTAATCGCCCCCGGCGCATAGAATATCTGGATCTCTATCGTGCTATCGCGATTATGGCAGTTGTAGCTATTCATGCGACATCAACAGCTGTTGCGCATTATCCTAAAAACACGTTTGATCATGATCTGTTTTACTTTTGGAATACCTTTTTGCAATTTGCCGTACCGGCATTTTTGTTTTTATCTTCGCTGGTTTTGTTTTATAACTACAGCGCCAAGCTGAATGAGAAGGGCTGGATGACTTCTTTTTACAAGAAGCGAATATTTTATATATTTGTACCGTATGTCGCCTGGTCTCTAATCTATTTTGTCATCAAAAAGTGGTTGGCTGGCAAAGAACCACTGGAGAGCAGTATGCAGCTTGTCAAACAGCTGGTACAAGGAACGGCACATACTCATTTATACTTTTTTTTGATTATTCTTCAATTTTACATTGTTTTTCCTTGGTTAATTTCCTTGACAAAACAGCCTTGGTTTAGACGCTATATGCCTTTATACTTTATAGCGGGTCAAGCACTGTTCTATGCCTTGCACTTGAAATTTCACTTTGAGCGAACAGGCAGTTTGCTTCCGAGTTATCTTATTGTGATTGGGTTTGGAGCCTGGATCGGCCTGAACTTCGAATGGGCGATGAAAAAAATGCTTCATTACCGTTATGCACTGATGGTCGCACTTATATGTGGAGCAGCGATTTCCTTGTATGCCACCGGAACGATTAAAACAACACTGCTAGAATGGCCGATTGTGACCTATGTATTGCTGTTTCTTATTCGAAATATATTTATACTTTCTGCTTGTTTGATGCTCCTGATTCTGAGTGAAAGAGTAGGTACAAGAGAACGACGTAAGGAATATAAAGTATCTCGATTTATGGATTCTTTGGGAACCTTGGCATTTGGCATCTTTTTAATTCATCCTTTGGTTTTACTATTCTGGAGACGCGAGCTTACCGATGATCTTGCCCGTCACTTCAGTCTTGGCATTGTGTTATCTTACATTGCGGCATTGTTATTCTCCTGGCTCTGTGCTATGGGTCTGCGTCGATTAAAATGGGGATGGGTTCTCATCGGACGGTAATTATAATTTCATTATTTTCTTAAAAAGATGTGAACAAATACAAAGAGATTTCAAGCCCTTTTCATAGGGTTTTTGGAAATCTCTTTTTTATTCACCTCAAAAAGGTTATGATGATGGAATATGCCTAAATGAAATTTATGGAATAAATAGCGCAAATATGAACTGATTGCTGTGACAAAGCTCACACAGAATTACATTATAGTAGGGAAATACTTATTGACCTGGTTATTATTTTGGACCGCAAGCCGTTGGGAGAAGACCGTTGGAGCAAACGGCGCAATTGATCCAGCGGCATTTTGATTTGTAGTTTTATACATGTGACAATTATGCTTGACAATCTTCATGCAACGACTGAAATAATCTTTTATACAGGAGGAAAAAGGTGTACTTTTTAATGCTTTTGTTAGTTGGTGTTGTTTTATGTTTTTTGTTTCCTTTCGGACCCATCATTGTCGGAGGGATCATCTTTGCTGTTGTTGTTGATCAATACAGGCAGACGATGTATATACGCGAAGATATACGGACGATCAAAAATCATTTGAAATTAATGAACAGGGAAGAGTCAGAAGATTACGAGGCAGATCAGGAATACAAAGATATAGATCGAATCTCATCCGAGAGAATGGAGGTTATTAATCGGAAGATTGAAGCGGAATTGGAACGGGACAACAAAAATAAAAAAACATAATCCCAATCAGAGGATGTTAGCGTTTTCTAGTTGCATAAAACAGTGAAATGTAATACCATGAACGCACATATAGTTCACATTGAAGAGATAAGGGCATGTCCAGTAACCTCAAGGCGCAGGTATGGTTTGCCTTTTTCTGTATATTGGAGTGATGAAGTGAGAATCGAGAAGGTGTTAAACAATAATGCGGTAGTCGCCATCAAAGATGAACAGGAAGTTATTGTTATTGGTAGAGGTATCGCTTTTCAAAAAAAGGCGGGTGATCTGATCTCTGACCAGCATGTTGACAAGATCTTTACTTTACAGAATGAAGATATTCAGGAAAACTTCAAGGCATTAATTGCCAGCATTCCACTTGAATATATGAAAGTCTCCGAAGAAATTATCGCGTATGCCAAGCTGAAGCTTGGTAAAAAGTTAAATGAGAGTATCTATCTGCATCTCACAGATCATATTCATTTTGCCATTGAGCGGTACCGCAACAATCTTCCGATTCGGAATGGCTTGTTATGGGAGACCAAACAGTTATATAAAGACGAGTATGAAGTAGGGCTTGAAGCGTTAAATATGATCTGTGATCAATTTGGAGTGCTTTTGCCGGAAGATGAGGCCGGATTTATGGCATTGCATTTTGTGAACGCAGCGCTTAACGAAGAGATGCCTAATATACGTAGCATGACGCAGGTGATGCAGGAGATTCTGACCGTGATCAAATATCACTTCAAAATAGACTTTGATGAGAATGCCTTGAACTACACCCGTTTTGTTACGCACCTGAAGTACTTCGCGCAGCGGATGGTGAAAGGGAAGCATTACAAGAGCAACAATGATGATGAGCTATTCCAGATGATTCAGAAAAAATACCCGGATGCACACAAGTGCTCTGTTAAAATCAAAAAATTTATTGAAAATAACTACACCTATCAACTAACTGACGAAGAAATGATGTATTTAACCATTCATATAGAGCGAGTGGTCAATGCAACTTCTGAATAATCATGTGCTTTAACAAATAAATAAAAAAAGTGCTTGCAAACATAGGCCGGATGTACTATGATGATCTCAAGAAGTAAGCGCATACATTATCCAAACGGATTGTTACTGTTAAATCAGGCAATTCCGGGCCGTAAGATTTAGGAATGAATCGATGTGCTTGCCAAGCAAAAATAATCAAATATCAATGTGTACAGCCTTACAGGGTTGCAACCGTTAAGGGCAAAACCTGAATTGCTGAATAACATGACTGATTTCCGGATTTCCGGTACGTTGTGATTGTTCAGTAGTTCAGGTTTTCTTTGTTTCACAAGCATGGG
Source organism: Paenibacillus amylolyticus (assembly GCF_003719335.1). GTDB lineage: Bacteria > Bacillota > Bacilli > Paenibacillales > Paenibacillaceae > Paenibacillus > Paenibacillus amylolyticus_D. The sequence continues at coordinate 189,783 of NZ_RIAS01000011.1, read as the reverse complement.
GAGTCTACTTAGAGAGGAAGAATGACAATGAGCAACTACGATCAATTAGCAAAAGACATTCTGTCACGGGTTGGTGGACCTGAGAACGTAAACAGTGTATTCCATTGCGTAACGAGATTGCGGTTTAAACTGAAAAATGAAAGCGTAGCAAAAACAGAAGAGCTTAAAAATCTGCCGGGTGTGATCACAGTCATGCAGAGCGGAGGACAGTATCAGGTCGTAATCGGCAATGAAGTGCCGGATGTATATAGAGCAGTGGTCAAAGCGGGTAATTTCCCAACGGAAGGGCAGGTTGAGGAATCTGCGGATACTTCGGGTAAAAAAGTGGGATTGTTCAGTCGATTTATTGATATGATCTCGGGTGTATTCACACCACTCCTTGGATTGCTGGCAGCAACGGGGATGATCAAAGGTTTCAACGAGATGTTTGTGGCCTTCGGCTGGCTCACGCAGGATTCAGGTACGTATCAGCTGCTGAAAGCAACTGGAGACTGTCTCTTCTATTTCTTCCCGATCTTCCTGGGTTATACGGCAATCAAAAAATTCGGCGGTTCCCCATTTCTGGGTATGGCCATCGGTGCTTCTCTCGTGTATCCGACGTTAGCCGGGCTTAAAACAGGCGATCCATTGTATACCTTGTTTACAGGCACATTGTTTGAATCACCGATTCACATTACGTTCCTGGGTTTGCCCGTTATTTTGATGGAGTACTCTTCATCTGTTATTCCAATCATTATCGCTACATTTGTAGCTGTAAGGTTAGAAAGATTCTTCAAAAACGTAATTCCAAAAGTAGTAAGCACATTCCTTGTACCATTCTTCACTTTACTGGTTATTGTTCCGGCAACATTCCTGGTTATTGGTCCAATCTCTACATGGGCAGGACAGTTGATTGGTGCTGGAGCAACCAACATTTATGAATTAAGTCCGATTGTTACGGGATTGATTATCGGTGGGTTATGGCAGGTATTCGTATTGTTTGGGCTTCACTGGGGACTGGTTCCGGTTGCGCTTCTCAATCTCAGTACATCAGGCGCTGATCCAGTTATCGCGATGTCCTTCGCGGCTTCATTTGCTCAAATTGGTGCAGTACTTGCGGTATTGCTCAGAACCAAAAATGCGAAAATCAAATCACTTAGTATTCCAGCATTTATCTCGGGTATTTTCGGTGTAACCGAACCTGCTATTTACGGTGTTACACTGCCGTTGAAAAAACCATTTATTATGAGCTGTATTGCAGGTGGTATCGGAGGCGGAATTCTAGGATATGCTGGTTCAAAAATATATATGATTGGTGGACTTGGTGTATTCGGTTACCCAACTTTTATTAACAAAGAAACCGGTTTGGATTCCTCATTCTACATGGCAATTGTTGCAACGCTGGTTGCTTTCGTTCTCGGTTTTATCCTGACTTACGTTGTTGGGTTCAAAGAAAAAGTAGAAGCTGCGCCAGCTCCGGCACCTGTACTTGATCCTAACCCGAATAACCGTTATGAAATTGTTAGCCCGATGGCTGGTGAAGTGGTTGAACTGAAAGAAATTAACGATGTTACGTTTGCAGGAGAACATATGGGTAAAGGGATTGCCATTCGTCCAACAAGTGGTAGAGTTGTGTCCCCGATTACAGGTGTTGTGCAAACCGTATATCGTACCAAACACGCAATTGGTCTTGTTACAGATGATGGAGTAGAGATGCTGATTCACATTGGTCAAGATACGGTGCAATTGAAAGGCCAACACTTTACTGCGCATGTCAAAGATGGTGATCGTGTCAATGCAGGTGATCTGATTATGGAGTTTGATCTGCAAGCGATTAAAGATGCGGGTTACGAAATCGTGACTCCAGTAATCATCACCAATACTTCCAGTTATCTCGACGTTGTCCCTACTAAAAGTCAGACTGTGAACGAGCAGGATAAACTGCTGACAGTACTGAACTAGTACGTGCTTGAACTGATCGAATCGGATCATAAATGCCTATCTATGATGAATAGGAGGAACAATTCAAATGTACGGAAAAATGAAGGCCTTCCCAGATGATTTTCTCTGGGGAGGAGCAACGGCAGCGAATCAGCTGGAAGGTGCTTATCTGGAAGGAGGGAAAGGGTTAACGACCGTTGACCTGATCCCTATTGGAGCCAATCGTTTTCCGATTGCGCTGGGTAACCTGGATTCGTTTGAACCAAAAGAAGGAGAATTTTACCCTTCACATGATGCGATTGATTTTTACCATCGGTATAAGGAAGATATCGCGTTATTTGCCGAAATGGGATTCAAGTGCCTCAGGCTTTCAATAGCCTGGGCACGGATTTTCCCGAATGGTGATGATGCAGAGCCAAATGAAGCAGGACTTCAATTTTATGACGATGTGTTTGATGAATTGCTGAAGTACAATATTGAACCCGTTGTCACGATCTGTCACTTTGATGTGCCTGTGAATTTGGTGAAAAACTACGGTGGCTGGAAAAACCGCAAGATGGTCGGCTTTTTCGAAACTTATGCCCAAACACTGTTTAATCGCTACAAAGATAAAGTGAAATACTGGATGACGTTTAACGAGATCAACATGCTGCTTCATCTGCCTTATATCGGTGCCGGGATTGTACTTCAGGAAGGCGAGGACAAAGAGCAGGTGTTGTATCAGGCGGCTCACCACGAGCTCGTTGCAAGTGCGTTGGCAGTTAAAGCTTGTCACGAGATCATTCCGAGTGCACAGATTGGATGTATGCTGGCTGCGGGTACGGTATATCCTTATAGTTCACACCCGGAAGATGTGTGGAAAGCGATGGATAAAGACCGGGAATCATTCTTCTTTATCGATGTACAATCCAAAGGAGAGTATCCGGGTTATACCAAACGTTTTTTCAGAGAAAATAATATCCGTATTGAGATGCAGCCGGAAGATGCCGAAATATTGAAGCAGCATACGGTTGATTACATTGGTTTCAGCTATTATGCAAGCCGTTGTACAAGTGCTGATCCGGAAGTGTTGAAGGACTCCACCGAAGGCAATGTATTTGGATCGGTGAAAAATCCGTATCTTCAAGCGTCCGAATGGGGTTGGACCATTGACCCCAAAGGGCTTCGTATTACGTGTAACCAGCTTCATGATCGCTACGGCAAACCGTTGTTTATTGTCGAAAATGGACTCGGTGCAACCGATGTGTTGCTGGATGATGACACGGTTGAAGATGACTATCGTATTGAGTATCTGAATAGCCACTTCGCAGAGATGGCCGAAGCGATTCAGGATGGCGTTGAACTGATCGGTTACACCAGCTGGGGACCTATTGACCTGGTTAGCGCAGGCACGGGTGAGATGAAAAAGCGATATGGCTACATTTATGTAGACAGAAATAATGATGGAAGCGGAACACTTCGTCGTGTAAGAAAGAAAAGCTTCCATTGGTACAAAGAGGTTATCGCAAGTAATGGAGCACAATATTTCTGATTTCAGGTGCTCATATAAGTAAGTTATTCTACAAATCAAAGTAGACCAAGAACAGTCCTGTTCGCACGGGATTGTTTTTGGTTTGATAAGGAATCATTGGCTTGACGTCCGTTTGACTCGTGTTATGAGTTTTATTATAATTTATTAATGTAGAAAATCTTGTCAACTAAGAAGGGGGAGTATCAGCCATGAAGAAAAAATCACTTGCGTTTATATCTTCAGGATATGGATACTCCACTGCGGTATTTTTCTAGAATCCAAAACACGGGAGAAGTCTGCCCAAATGGAGATCAAAATAATGAAAACCCGTAGAAAAATCTTAGGAATGATGAGGTAATGAACATGACAAATGAAAAAATTACGAGAAAAAATCCAACCAATATGCCATCCCCTGTAGGGAATTATACGCATATCACAAAAATTCCGAGAAATGCAGAGTTGTTTGTGACATCAGGGCAGGTTGGCGTAGATGTGAATGGTCAATTTCCGAATACGTTGAATGAACAAGTCACCAATACATTTCACAATATCAAAACCGTTATGCAATCCGAAGATTTGCATGCTGAACATATTATAAAAGTGAATGTATGGGCAACGGAGAAAATAGATTGGGATTACCTTTACGGTGAATGGGAGCAATTATTCGATCATGATTATCCTGCAATGACCATTGGATATATTACAGAGTTAGGTCTACCTGAGATCAAGATTGAAATTGAAATTTGGGCTGCAAAACTGTAAAACCAAATACATTTCAATAAATACGATGGAGCTTCTATCTTGTAGAAGCTCTATCGTTTTATTTGCATATTGACGATGAAATATAAGGAAACACGGGTCAACCTATTATGTTAGCGGTAAATGAACGGACGCATCATTAAGGGACTTGCACACTTTGATGAGCATTCAGCCTTCCGTACGTCCAATAGATGCCTGAACCGGATACGGGATCTGAAGCGAAACATAGGGCATCCCGGATTTGGGCATTCGTTTTGCCTTGAGATGCGAGTAAAGCAGCCACACCGGCAACTTGAGGAGCGGCCATAGACGTTCCACTAAGGTAGGCGTACGAACCACCAAGATACGTGGAGAGGATGGTATCCCCTGGTGCAGCCATATCCACCCAGGAGCCATAGTTAGAAAAATTTGATTTTAGGTCGGAAGAGTTGGTGGATGCAACAGCGATGACGTTGGCATACGACGCAGGAACAATCGGGAATGACGTATTGTCATTACCTGCTGCTGCAATGATGACAGCTCCTCGATCCCATGCATACTGAACTGCATCCTGAAGGAAGGTACCTCCTGTCGGTCCACCCAGACTAAGATTGACGACTTGAACGCCGTTATTGGCTGCAAAAACAAGCCCGTTGCCTACGTTGCCAATCGTTCCTTGGCCGTTGTTGTCCAGCACACGAAGCGGTACGATGGAAGCAAGAGGTGCTGTGCCTGCAATGCCAACACCATTATTGGTGATGGAAGCGGCGATACCGGCAACATGGGTGCCATGACCATTTCCGTCCTCCGGGATGTTGTCATAATCGACGTAATCGTAACCAGGCAATAGTTTGGATGCAAGTTCGGGATGATTCAACTGTACACCTGTATCAATGATAGCAATTTTAATCGAGCTGTTACTTTGGCTGATATCCCATGCAGCGGGCGCATTGATTTTGGTGAGATTATACTGATAAGGAAAGAAGGGATCATTGGGGATAAAGGAAGCTTCAACCAGATAGTTGGGATGTGCATGTTCTATGAGATCATGGTCCTTGTACTGTTTGAGCATCCGGTGCATTTTTTTGCGAGATTCGATTCGATACCACCCGAGGTCTTCATAAGTTTCGGCAACTTTACATTTCGCTTTTCGATGAAGGGTGTGCATCTGATCAGGGGTTGTACCTTCCTTGAACTTGATTAACAGTTGATGTGGGGCGTGAGGGTCGAATGTATTTGTTTCCCTTTGGTCGACATAGCGAAGGGTGAACCAAGTGGATATCAAAATGAAAACGGCCAAGATGCCTAACCATAACCACATCGGCTTTACCCCTTTCTATATTGGATTCTGACACGCCTTATCCTATGCGGAATCTATGAAAATGCGCGGGCTTGCTTCCAAATTGGTCGGGAGTATAGATAGATTCATAGGTTTGTCTTAATTCGTTAAGATGAAGAGAAGTATTCTATAATCGAAAATAAGGAATGTGATATGGTTGACAGAACATCAGATGAAACCGGAAGTAAGACCTGTTCAATCCCATGAGATACAGGAAGCGATTCATTTTGCTATGGGTGTGCGTAGCGAAGTATTTCCCATGATGGATCACAGCGTACTTCCCAAGGATTTTGAACAGTTCAGCGAACATTATATGAACCGAAAGGATACTGTTTTTGTGATTGCGCGATTGGGTGAAGCGGGCATTATCGGCTCGATCGGTATTATTCCTTACGATGGACGAATTCAGGTTATTGATGGTCGATACCCCGAACACGCTGCAGCTGAGATTGTAAAATGTTACGTTGATCCTGCCTACCGCAGGTACGGCATTGGCTCACTCTTGGTGAGGGAACTGGAGCAGTTCGTAAACCAGATGCCATATACAACGTTATATCTGCACACCCATCGTTTTCTGCCGGGAGCCGTAGATTTCTGGGAACGTCAAGGATTCACTTTTATTACGGAAGAGCAGAATGAATGGCAGATCGTGCATATGGACAAACCCATCAAATTTTAGATCGGAGAGATGTAGGAATGTACACAAGTCTGATTGAGAAACTGGCCCACACAAAGGCGTTAAAATGGTTCCCGAACCGTCAAGTCGAGGAAAGCTGGATCGTTGAAGTTGAACAGGAACTGGGGTTTTTGTTACCGCCTTCCTACCGGTGGTGGCTTCTCAATTATGGGCAAGCGATGTTAAGCGGGACACAAATTTTAACAATTACTTCATCAGAGCACAGAGAGTACACGGATACGGACATTCTCTATATCTACAGACTTGCAGATGAACAGGCAAAGCAGGAAGGCAAGCTGGAACTATTTATCCCGGATGAGGATGAATATTATTATTTCGATACACGAATGACTGATGCACGCGGGGAGTTCAAGGTGATGCGTTTAGATTACTTTAATGGAGAGCCCGAAGTGTATGCGGATTCTTTTGCTGAATTTCTAGAAAAGTTGATTGATCAACGAACACCTCGGAACGCGTAGTACAGTAAAACGTAAGGTTTCAGACAGAGAATACAACTGGGGGAATAACAGATGAGCAACACAAAACCAAAAATCGTATTTATTGATATTGATGGCACGTTGGTAGACGATGACGGTAACATCCCATTGTCTGCTCAAGAGGCTTGTAAACAAGCGCGTAAGAATGGACATCTGCTGTACTTATGCACAGGCCGCTCTAAGGCTGAGATCTATGATTCGATCTGGGATGTAGGCTTTGACGGATTGATTGGAGCAGGCGGAGGGTACGTTGAATACGGAGCAGATGTGTTATATCACAAAAAAGTAACTGCAGAAGATGTTCGTCATATGGTCGATTTCTTCAATGAAAACGGCATTGATTTCTATCTCGAATCCAACTCTGCATTGTATGCGAGCAGTAATCTTCAGACTCATCTGGAACGCCGCATCTATGGAGATATCGAGAATGATCCAGTTGCTCTGGAGAAAAAGGAAACAAAACCTCATCCGTTTATTGCAGGATTAACCTATGGTGAAGCCGATCTGTATAAAGACGACGTAAACAAGGTCTGTTTTCTGGAAAGTGAAGTCGTCCCGTTTGAACGCATCAAAGAGGAGTTTGAAGGCAAATTCGAAGTGATTCAATGTACTGTGCCTGTTTTCGGAGAGGGCAGCGGGGAATTGATGATTCCGGGCATCCACAAAGCGATTGCGATTGCTGATCTGTTAGAGCATCTGGGAATGTCGAGAGAAGATACGTTGGCCATCGGCGATGGCATGAATGATGCCGAGATGCTGGAGTTCTGTGCTATAGGGATTGCAATGGGCAATGCGAAGCCTGGGCTGAAAGCAATTGCCGATGATATCACAGGCTCCGTGGAAGAAGATGGACTATATCATAGCTTTGTGAAGCATGGGTTAATTTAAATCTTGAGAAAAAGAGAATCATAAGATTCAATCCGTTAAGACAGACATCTCTGTAGTTGGAGGTGTCTGTTTTTATTTTATACCCGAGCTTATTGCATATCTTAGTATGAAAGTTTAATATGAATTTTGAAAACAAGGAATTTATTGGGTTTAAACGGAGGTTGGAGGAATATGAAACTGAATAGATGGAGGACACCAGATGAGTAATATCGCCCTGTTGTTTCCTGGACAAGGTTCTCAGATCATTGGGATGGGAAGAGACTTCTGGAATCAATTTGATGTAGCCAGGCATTTATTTGAAGAAGCTAGTGACGCTATTTCTTTCGATTTAAAAAAGCTGTGTTTTGAAGGAAACATGAATGAATTGACATTAACGATGAACGCCCAGCCCGCACTGTTAACCGTTAGTGTTGTTGCATTTCAGATCTATATGCAGGAAATTGGAGTGAAACCGGCTTATATGGCCGGGCACAGCCTGGGAGAATATTCGGCTCTCGTATGCGCGGGAGTTCTATCTTTCCGAGAGGCTGTTCAACTTGTAAGACGAAGAGGCATGATTATGCACAATGCAGATCCAGATCAACAAGGTACCATGGCGGCTATTTCCAATATCTCAATCGGTACGCTTCAAAAAATATGTGAAGAAGTGTCTATAAACGAACGACCTGTCTGTGTTGCCTGTATAAACGCGAACCGGCAGTTTGTTATTTCGGGCCACCGCCAATCTGTACAAGAGGTCATAAGAAGAACGGCATTCAAAGGAACAAAACATTCTTATCTTCAGGTATCCGGTCCATATCATTCTCCCATGATGGAAAATGCGGCAGAACAATTCAAGATTGAAATAGATCAATATCAATATGATCATGCAGCATACCCTATCATTTCCAATGTCACAGCGAAGCCCTATCCGTCGGACCAATCCGTTGTAGATTATTTGAATAGACAAATGACTTGGCCAGTAAGGTGGTTAGAGTCCATGCACTACTTAGTGGAACAAGGGGTTACGGAGGTCATTGAACTGGGTTCCAAACAAGTGCTAGTGAGTCTTATGAATAAAATAGCGAAGAACATTGTACCTTATTCTTTAGGTCAACCTTCCGATTTAACGATACTCGCGAACTCACAGGCAAGACAAGACAAACTCTTAACCATACGAAAACATAAGTTGTCTCAACTGATGAGCACAGCACTCACTTCACGGAATTACAGTCAGGACCCGGCAATATACAACAAAACAGTTGAGCCATTATTTCCTAAATTACAACGGATGAAAGAACAGCTAGACAATCCTCGCCATGAACTTAGCGAAGCTGAAATACAGGATTCAATTGTGCTGTGTGAGCTGATTTTTGCAGCCAAGCAATCCCCAATGAACGCAAAAGCGATGATAAGTACGATTTAGATTACTGGCTTCACCAATTGCTATACACTCCAGGTTGCCTCATCTGAGGCAGCCTATTTGGCATTGGATTTATACTGGATTTACTTGAAAATGTATCTATTTTATCAAAATGTGTAAATAGTCACTCTTCATCGAAAACTATATTTTACCAAATAGTAACAATAATTTTCTTGAAAATACATATATTTCTATGGTAAAATTTTGCAGTAAATATGTGTAACTAATTAGATAAGTTACACAGAGATGATTCATTTGGAGGAGAGATATGTATACCAGTCGATTTCAAACACTCGTAGACGTTATTCGCGACAGAAGTAATACAACAGACCGAGGTATTCGTTTTATTGATTCTGATAAAATGGAAACTTTGATGTCCTATCGTCAATTATTTAACGAAGCCAAAGGTTATTTGGGATATCTACAAGAAATCGGCATAAAACCAGGGCAGGAGATTATTTTTCAGATTCAAGAAAACAAACGATTTATTGTCGCATTTTGGGCTTGTATATTGGGTGGAATGATACCTGTACCTGTAAGTATTGGTGAAGATGAAGAACAAAATATGAAAGTATACCGTATTTGGGATTTGCTGAAGGACCCTTTCATGATTGCATCTGAGAAAGTGCTGGGTAAAATGAAAAATTTTGCTTTGGAGCATGAAATGTCAGATTTCCATCATCAGCTGGAGAAAAGAACGGATATAATACATGACCAGGTATATAAGTATGATGTTGTTAGATATAACGAGCCCAAGTCGGACGACCTGGCATTTATTCAATTCTCGTCTGGATCAACCGGTGATCCCAAAGGTGTTATGCTCACCCATCGAAACCTGATATACAATGCGTGTGCTGCAATCAATGGTACAAAAATCAGCTCGGATGATCGTTTCCTCTCTTGGATGCCGCTCACCCATGATATGGGTTTGATCGGATTCCACCTCGTTCCATTCGTGGCGGGTATTCATCAATATCTGATCCCAACGGAACTATTTATTCGAAAACCAATTCTATGGATGAAAAAAGTCAATCAACATAGAGCCACTATCCTCTCCTCTCCTAACTTTGGTTACAAGTATTTTTTGAATTTTTTCCGTGAAGACAAGGCCGATGGATGGGATCTATCATGTGTCAGAGTCATCTATAATGGTGCCGAACCTATATTACCAGAGGTTTGCCATGAGTTTCTGAATGTGTTATCAGCCTATCAGTTGAAGAAAACGGCTATGTTTACCGTGTATGGATTAGCAGAGGCATCCGTGGCAGTCTGCTTTCCTCCAACAGAGAAAGAATTTGCTGCGGTATATGTACACCGCGATCACCTGAATTTTGTTGAGCATGTCATTGAAGTCGAGAAGGATGCAGAGCATGTGGCATCGTTTGCTGTCGTTGGTCGAGCTGTGGACTATTGTCATGTCCGAATATGTGATGAGGATATGAATCCCGTTCCAGATTATGTTATCGGCAGGATACAAATTCAGGGAGATAACGTCACCCAAGGATACTACAATAATCAGATGGCAACCGAGAACGTATTTACTCGTGATGGTTGGGTAATTACAGGGGATTTGGGCTTTACCATGAACGGTTCTCTTGTGGTCACAGGACGAGAGAAAGACATTATCTTCATGAATGGTAAAAATATATATCCTCATGACATCGAGCGTGTAGCTATTCAATTGCACGAGATTGAACTCGGCAGAATTGCGGCTTGCGGTGTGTACGATTCGAATAGTCAGAGCGAAGAAATTATCGTTTTTGTCGTTTATAAAAAAAAGATCGAACACTTTCTGCCACTCGTAAAAGAAATTAAAAAGCATTTATATATCCATGGAGGATGGAGTGTCAAGGAAGTACTGCCTATTAAAAAATTACCGAAAACAACGAGCGGAAAAATTCAGCGCTATCAGTTAGCCAAGCAATATGAAGCTGGAAAGTTTTCAGTAGAATCTGCACTTATCCAAGAAGCACTTATGAAGGATACAGGAAGAGAAATGGAAACCGTTTCTGTTCAAGTCTTGGAACGGGAACTGATATCCCTATTTTCTGATGTTTTGGTGGGGAAAAGGATTAAAGTTGAAGATAGCTATTTCGATATGGGTGCAACTTCATTGCAGCTGGCCCAGATCGCTGAACGTATCGAAGAGAAATATGGAGAAGAGATAGCCGTTACGGATCTCTTTACCTATCCCTCAATAACGGATTTAGCAGGATATTTGGCTGGTAGTCGCAGTGAAAATAAAAAAGTCCACCCAGCTCGGGAACATGAGTCATCATCAAATGATATAGCCATCATTGGTATGTCTATGAATTTTCCCGGAGCATCGAATGCAAGTGATTTTTGGCGTGTCCTAGAAGAGGGAAAGCACTATATTCAGGATTATCCTGAGCATCGGATACAAGACGCAACGGATTATATTCAGTCCATTCGGAATGAAACGGATCAACTGGAATGGATCAAAGGCGGTTATTTAGATCAAATCGATCAATTTGATTATTCATTCTTTGGATTAACCCCGAGAACTGCCCAATTTATGGACCCGAATCAAAGAATGTTTTTGCAAACAGCATGGCATACGATCGAAGATGCGGGGTATGCAGGTGCAGGGATTAATGGCAGTCATGTTGGCGTGTATGTGGGTTATTCCAAAGTTGGGTATGATTATGAACGACTTATCACGGCAAGTTATCCTTCAGAGATCAAACACTATATTATTGGAAATTTACCATCTGTACTGGCGAGCAGAATCGCATATTTTTTAAATTTGAAGGGTCCGGCACTGACAATTGATACAGCTTGTTCTTCCTCGCTTGTTGCGGTTCATATGGCATGTAAAGGTTTGCTTGCAGGAGATTGTGAGATGGCTATTGCAGGAGGGATTCGAACCGCGTTGTTACCGATCAGTATCGGACTGGATATGGAATCTCCAGATGCATTGACACGAACGTTTAGCGAAGACGCGAACGGTACAGGCTTTGGTGAAGGTGTTGGAGCGGTTATGCTGAAGCCATTGCAACAAGCCATGCAGGACGGCGACCATATCTATGGCGTAATCAAAGGAAGTGCGATTAATCAAGATGGTAGAACGGTTGGTATAACAGCGCCTAATCCCGAGTCACAGACGAATGTCATTGAACAGGCGTGGAGAGAGGCTGGCATTTCACCGGATACACTGCATTTCATAGAAGCACATGGAACAGGCACCAAATTAGGTGATCCCGTTGAATTTAATGCTTTACGTAAGGCTTTTGAAAAATATACGGATCGAAAACAATTTTGTGCGATCGGGTCCGCTAAAACCAACATAGGACATAGTTTTGAAGCGGCGGGTATCGCCGGATTAATTAAATCTGTTCTCATGTTACAACATAGGACGATTCCGCCGTTGGTCCACTTTAATAAGCCTAATCCGGCACTGAAATTTGAATCTTCTCCTTTTTATGTGAATCAGGAATTGATGGCTTTGACTGACGAAGATCGACCTTTACGATGCGGGGTCAGCTCGTTTGGCTTCAGCGGCACAAACGCGCATGTGGTTCTTGAAGAATATGTTCCATCACAGACAGTACAACAAACATCGGATCAAGAGCCTCACCTATTTGTGTTATCTGCTCTTAATGAACGGGCACTGAATGACCTGATCAGAATGTATATTCAGTATATAGAAGAGCACAGCAACGTTAGCGTTCAACAAATCTGTTACACAGCAAGTAGGGGAAGGGCTAGTCTGGATTATCGGCTTGCCATCGTTGCAAAGAGTGCACAGGAACTGTATGGAAAATTGAAACAAATTGCACATGGAGAAAACAAGATTTCCGACGTTTATTTTGGCTATGCCAAAAAAGACAGGGCTATCGCTTCCGATCATCTCTATGCACTGCCAAAGGCAGAATCATTACGTTCATTCGGTGAGTTATTTACACAAGGGGCAGTGATCGATTGGGAGAGGCTGTACGAAGGCGAGATCATCCCTAAAATTCCATTGCCTTTATATCCTTTTGAGCAGAAAAGGTGTTGGATCGAAGTCAAACAACCGGTATCTGCAAAACATAAGGTAGAAAGGAATGGGGTTCCAATGGAGAAAAAAACAAACGATGTACAATTGAAAATTAAGACAAGCATCAGCCGCGCATCCGGTCTGAAACTGGCAGAACTAGATGAACATGCCCATTTTCTGCAGATGGGACTGGACTCCATCATCCTTGTGCAAATCAAGAAAGAGATATTAGACGGGTTTGGCCTGGATATTCCGATGGAGATGTTTTTTGAGAATCTTACGAATATCCATTCCTTAGTGCAATATGTGTCAGAGAATACAAAGGGTTTTGATATGTCTGCACACTTAGATGATGCGCCAGAACAGGAACATTCTGAACAACAACATCTTGCATCGGTGCCTCATACAAATCCGGCCAGATCATCAGCGAATTCAGACCAAATTGTGATGTCTGCCATTCAGCTGATGGAATCCCAATTAAAAAGTCTGAATTTGCTATTGGGTGAGCAAACAGCTGCTCAAGTGAATCATTCGCAAATGAAACATCCTAAACACGATGAACTCAATGAACTTAATGAACTCAATGAAGTTAAAAAGGTCAGAGAAGTGCCCAATATGGAAGCAAACAATGAAAATGGTAAGGGGATTCGAACGGAAAACGTTACATCTAATCTCGATTCCAAACAAATCAAGCCGTTTATACCGTATCAATCACTGAAAATTCAAGAAGAAAGTCCATTCTCAGATTTGCAGAACCAATATATTGAACAATTTATAGCCAAATATACTGCTAAAACCAAGGGCTCTAAGCTAAAAACCAATCAAACCCGTTATGTACATGCCAACAATCGTAATGTTGCTGGGTTTCGTTCTTATTGGAAGGAAATGGTGTACCCCATCATTGCTGCACGTGCTGATGGGTCCAAAATATGGGATGTAGACGGGAACGAATATTTGGATTTGACGATGGGGTTTGGTGTGAATTTGTTTGGTCATAATCCATCGTTTATTCAACATATTATGGCTGAGAGCATTCAAGGACAGATGCCTCCATTAGGCCCTATGTCCGATCTGGCAGGAGATGTTGCAGTCAAAATTTCAGAGCTGACAGGTGTAGAGCGTGTCGCATTTTATAATTCGGGTACTGAAGCTGTCATGGTTGCGCTTCGTTTGGCAAGGGCAGTAACGGGACGTTCCAAAGTTGTATTATTTTCCGGGTCGTATCATGGTACACATGACGGCGTATTAGGAGTAGCGGACCCCGGAAATATTTTATCTTCTGCACTGCCCATGGCTCCTGGAATTATGAAAAGTTCTATGGAGGATTTGATCATTCTGAATTATAACCATCCGCAATCCCTTGAACTGATTCGTCGTATGGGTGATGAATTGGCTGCTGTGCTTGTTGAGCCAGTACAGAGTCGAAGACCTGATCTGCAACCAACGCCTTTTTTACATGAACTTAGAGAGATTACTATACAATCTGGTACTGCACTTATTTTTGATGAAGTCATAACTGGATTTAGGATCGGATTGGGTGGAGCACAGGAATGGTTTGGAGTTCAGGCGGATTTGGTTACCTATGGAAAAGTGGTTGGCGGCGGGCTGCCAATTGGCATCGTTGCGGGCAAAGCTGAATATATGAATGCTGTAGACGGAGGCTCCTGGAATTTTGGTGATTCTTCTTTCCCTCCTGACGCAGACAAAAAAACCTTTGTTGGTGGAACATTCTGTACCCATCCGCTTACTATGCGAGTAACGTTAGCCGTACTGCAGCATCTTCAATCCGAAGCAGGAGTTTTATACGACGAATTAAATGAAAGAACAGATTATCTTGTAAAGGAATTAAATGAGTTTTTTAAAACATCGAATGTGCCTATGCAGATGGTGAACTTTGGATCACTGTTTAGATTTATTTCCTTTGGAGATATGGAGTTATTTTTCTACCATCTAATCCATAAAGGTTTATATATTTGGGAAGGTCGCAACTGCTTTATATCTACAGTTCATTCCATGGATGACATGAATACAATCATTAAGATTGTGAAAGAGACGATCAGTGAATTGCGGGAACTGGGCTTTATTCCTGGTGCTTCACCTGTTATGGAAATTGCCTTGTCATTGGAGCAAAAGCAATTATTACTAACTACACTACACGGTGAAGATGCAAATGCGGCATTAAATCAGAGTATTATTTTGAAAATGAAGGGCGACATGAACCCGTCCGCTCTAGAACAAGCTGTGAATCAGATCATACAGCGTCATGAAGCTCTGCGAACTGTTATTCATGCGGATCGTGAGACACAACAAATCAAGGAAGTAATGGAATTTCACTGCACATGGCTGGATTTCTCCATGTATGTTGGCGAGAAGCAAGAGCAGGAAATATCCGATTGGTTATCTAGCGACGCGAGTGAAGCATTCAATCTGCAATCAGGGGAACCTTTGTTTAGAATTACGTTGCTTAAACAGGCAGCGAATCAATATGTTATGGTGCTTACCTTTCATCATATTATTGCAGATGGCTGGTCGATTGCTTTATTTGTTCAAGAATTGGAACAAATTTATTCTTCTCTTATTCGAGGAACTCCAGTTCAATTGCCAGAAGCCACTCCATTTCGTCAGTATTTAACTTGGCAGCGGCTTCAACAGGGCAGAGGTGCGTATGACCAAGGGCTGCAGTTCTGGCAAAAGCAATTTTCCTTATCCTATCCGAACGTAGTTCTACCAACGGCACAGTCCGTTGAGGTGCAAAAGGGATATTCAGGCGCACGATACTCCATGAAACTGGATCATTCCTTAACAGCATCCTTGCGAGCATTAAGTATAAATAATAAAAACAGTTTGTTTGTCACGATGTTTGCCGCGTTTCATTTATATTTACATCGGCTCACAGGGCAGTCTCAGCTTGTGATCGGAGTGCCTACGGCAGGTCAATCTCATATGAGGAAAAATGCTTTGATGGGCAACTGCGTCAATATTGTACCTGTTCATCACAGCTTGTTAACGGAGCAGTCTGTTGCGGACCATATTGTTCAGCTTAAGGAGAAGTTGGCTCTTGTCATGGAACATCAGTATGTTCCATTAACGCTTGTATCCGAGCATCTTGCCTCTACGAGCGCACCGGAGACCCGCATCTTATTTAATATGGATCGAACGATTCATCACCTTCAATTCGATAATATTGAAACGAAGCTTGTGTCGTATCCGATCAAACATATTTCATATGATTTATTTCTAAATATTACGGATGTAAGCCATGAACTTTATCTCGATTTTGATTACAATACCGATCTGATTGGACATGAGATCATGAAATTGTGGTCTGAAGGGTTTATAGGTTTACTGCATCGTATGGTCAGTCGTCCTGAAGCTGAGATCTTGTCGTTGACATTATTTACAGATCAACAACAGGCACAATTAGACGATATGTACAATCAGTTTAAAACAGAACGTGCTGTTAGCATTAGGCATACTGCCGAGTTTGCGTATCCGCTCAATGATATTGAACGAAAGCTGGCGCGGATTTGGGAGGACGTATTGTCTCTGGATCAAGTGGGCAGAAATGATCACTTCTTTGATCTCGGAGGCAACTCTCTCCAGGCGACTGTGATGCTCACCAAAGTCCATCAGCAGTTTGCACAACATATTTCGATCGTTCAATTATTCAAGAATAGACATCTGAAGGAGCTTGCCAGTCTGATTACAGACGAGAACGTAAGCCCAATCGTTCCGATTAGACCACTGGAGGTCAAAGAGCTTTACGAGACTTCTCCTGCACAACAACGAATCTATTTTCTGGATCAATTTGAGCCCAATAGTGTGTTCCAGAATATGTGCGGTCATCTGACCGTTAGAGGAGATATAGATGAAGCTAGATTAATTGATGCATTAGAACAAATGGTGAAGCGTCACGAAGCTTTTCGCACCAGTTTTCATCTGGTTGAAGGAGAACTTTATCAAGCCATTGCCCCATCGATTGATTTTCAAGTGAAACGCTCGGAGCAAAGCTATGACTCATTTGAACAGCATATCAAGGCGTTTACCAAACCGTTTAATTGCTCCCAAGCTCCGTTAATACGTGCGGAATTCATTCGTGTTAACGATGATCATGCAGAGATTCTCATTGAGATGCATCATATTATATCCGACGGCTATTCCGTTGGTATTCTAACGAATGAACTTATCGATGCATATGACGGAAGAAACATGCCGAAAATCAAGGTTGAATACAAGGACTTTGTTGCTTGGCAGAAAGACTACATGACAGGTGAAAACTACAGTCAGCAGGAGAAATATTGGCTGGATCAATTCAGTGGGGAGATACCTAGTCTGAATCTGCCTACCGATTTTGTTCGAACACCCTATGTGACTTCGGCTGGTTCAAGACTGTCTTTTGTTTTGGATCACCACTTGAAGGATTCGCTGAACAGTCTTGCCAAACAGACAGGCACCACATTGTTTATGGTGTTGTTAGCCGCGTATAATACGTTGCTTCATCGGTATACGGCTCAAGAGGACATTATCGTAGGGACGCCAACCTCAGGAAGAAATCATCCAGATGTTGAGCGTATTGTAGGTGTCTTTATTCAGACGGTAGCGATTCGAACACAGCCTAAGGCAAATAAGTCGTTCCGATCCTATCTCGAGGAGATCAAAAATCAATCCCTCGATGCATTGAACAACCAAGACTATCTATTTGACCATCTTGTTGAAAAATTAAACATACATCGCGAGTCGACAGGAACAGCATTATTTAATACCATGTATATTTTTCAAAATACAGCGTTGAACCAAAGGCAGGAAAAAGATTGCAGTTTCAAAGTGAGAGAGAGCAATGTCGGCGTATCATTATATGATCTGATGTTCATCGTTGAAGATGATCACGAGTGTCTGGAGATGCACTTGAATTATAAGACAGATCTATTTGAACGGAATACCATCGACCGAATGAAGACACATCTGCTGAATATCCTCAGAGACATCGTGATCGAACCGGATGTTGTATTGTCTGATATTCAAATGCTGTCTAAACAGGAGCAGTACGTTCTATTACATGATTTTAATGATAGCGCAATCGACTATTCCCGGGATCAGACCCTTCAGGAACGCTTCGAGGCACAGGTAGAACGATCACCTGACCAATTGGCTGTTAGTTATGGTAATCAGCAGCAATTAACGTATCGTCAATTGAATGAACGGGCGAACCAGCTGGCATATACGCTAAGAGCTGAAGGGGTATGCGCGAATCAACTCGTAGGCCTTATGACAGAGCGTTCCATGGATATGATTGTTGGTATCTTGGGCATTATCAAAGCGGGCGGGGCATATGTACCGCTTGATCCGGATTCTCCTGAAGAGCGTATCCAGCATATCTTGCGTGATTCAGGAGCAATGGTTTTGGTCACACAAGAGCATCTGAAACAAAGGATCATTTTCGATGGGAAAATTATGGATTTAAACGATGAAAAAAGCTACGCATCTAATCTCTCCAACTTAGAACGGGTAGGAGATTCCAGCCAGCTGGCATATGTAATCTATACTTCCGGTACAACGGGGATGCCAAAAGGCGTCATGATCGAACATCGTCAGGTTCAACATTTAGTTACCTCGCTGTTCAGCCAGGTTATGAATGAATCACATAACGGTATGCATGTTGCAGTACTAGCTCCTTACTATTTCGATGCATCGGTCAAACAGATTTTTGGCGCGCTGCTGTCGGGACATGCCTTGTTTGTTGTAGACAAGGAAACGGTTGGGGATGGACAAGAGCTAATGAATTATTACAAGCGGTATGAAATTGAGGTAACCGACGGTACACCTGCTCACCTGAAATTGCTTGCCAGGGCAAGAGACGTTCACGGAAGTTCATTAAAATATATGCTCATTGGCGGAGAGGCTCTTTCTCAGCAAAGTGTGGCTGAATTCACTGCTTTATTTTCACTCCACCATTCGCTGCCAACCATAATTAACGTTTACGGTCCGACTGAATGCTGTGTCGATGCTGCGACATATCGTGTTGTTCCGGAGGAGTTGGATACAGAAAACAGAAAAAATCATCTGCCGATTGGCCGAACATTAGGCAATAACCGTCTGTATGTATTAAACAATCATGAAAAGGTTCAGCCTGTGGGTGTTGTTGGGGAATTGTGCATTTCAGGTGACGGAGTAGGTAGAGGATATTTGAACTTGCCTGAACTGACAGCAGCAAAATTCGTGCGTGATCCCTTCGTCCAAGGAGCGACGATGTATAAGACGGGAGATCTGGTGAGATGGCTACCGGACGGCAATGTCGAGTATTTGGGGCGAATCGATCATCAAATCAAGATTCGAGGCTACCGAATTGAAGTGGGTGAAGTTGAAGCAGCATTATTACTTGTACCAGGTGTGAAAGAAGTCATCGTGATCGCACATGAGGATGAGAACGGAGACAAATCTCTATGTGCCTACTTTACGGCGGATTCCGAAAAGACCGTTAGAGAGTTGAAACAAAATCTCGCTGCCCTGCTGCCCAATTATATGGTTCCAGCTTACTTTATAGAGCTCGATAATATGCCTCTGACCTCCAATGGGAAAATTAATCGACGTTTACTCCCGCCTCCACTAGAAAACATACAAACGGGAAGTGAATATATCGAACCCCGAACATCCTTGGAAAAAACGTTACTACCCATTTGGGAGGACGTACTTGGTATAGATAAAATCAGTATAAGAGACAGTTTCTTTGATGTAGGAGGCAACTCTTTACGCGCGACAAAGCTGGTGTACAAAATCAATCAAAACCTGAGTGTTCGTATCTCAGTCAGAAACGTATTTGAATGGCAGACGATAGAACAAATGGCCCAGTACATTAATCAGATGGAGCAGCAGGTTAACCAGCCTATTGCACAAGCGACGGAAAAAGAATATTATCCTATTTCTTCTGCACAAATGAGAATGTACATTATGAGCATGAAAGCCGGTGAGGAGCTCATCTACAACATGTCAGGCCTGTTTATGCTGGAAGGAGCGCTGGATCGGACACGATTGGAGGCAGCTTTTCAGCAGTTAGTAGATCGTCATGAATCGCTCCGGACTGCTTTCAAAGTCATCCAAGGAGAACCCAGACAAATCATATATCCTGAAGTGAAGTTTGTCATTGAATCCATTCAGGCAGTGGAAGAAGAGGTGGAAGACCAGGTAGAGAAGTTTATTCGTACCTTCGATCTGGGACAAGCACCGCTTATGAGAGCAGGGCTGATTAAACTGCGACAGGATTGCCATGTACTGTTAGTGGATCTGCACCATATCATTGCAGATGGACTATCTGTGCAGATTCTAATGTCCGAACTCGGTCAGTTATATCGTGGAGAAGAGCTATCTCCTCTTCGAATTCAATACAAGGATTATGCGGAGTGGCAGCAATTCCAACTTCACAGTGATTGGATGAAAAAGCAGGAGCGGTATTGGCTCGGGGTCTTCAGTGAGCAAATTCCTCTATTGGAATTGCCAACAGATTATGAAAGACCCGAATCGCTGCGTTATGAGGGGGATTTATTGGAAATTGCTGTGAACGAAGACCTGGCCATAAGCCTGAGAAAATTGGAAACTCAGACGGGAGCAACGTTATACATGATCCTGCTCGCGGCTTATACCATTTTGTTGTCTAAATATAGTGGACAAGAGGATATCATCGTGGGTATGCCGATTGCGGGAAGAACACATGCGGAGCTGGAGCCGGTGATGGGCATGTTCGTGAATACACTTGCTGTTCGAAATCAGCCTGCAGCGGATAAAACATTTGCAGTATATCTGCTGGAAGTTAAAGAACATATGCTGAACGCTTATGAGAATCAGGATTATCCGTTTGAGGAATTAATCAAAAAAGTTAATCTGACCAAGGATGCACGGCGGAACCCGCTGTTTGACACGATGTTTGTATTGCAAAATTCAGGTCCGTCAGAGATGCATATGGATGGTCTCACCTGTATGCCAGTTGCTCCAAATAATCGCGTATCCAAGTTTGATTTAACACTGTATGTTACCGAGTCGGATCAGCAGATTGATGCCGCTTTTGAATATAGCACAATTCTATTTGAAAAAACCACGATTGCAGCCATGTCACAACACTTGCTTCTAATTCTGACAACGATAGGCTGTGAACCTCATATTGAAATCAATCAGATTAAATTCCCTGAAGAGGACATGAATGAAGGTACACTGGCCGATCTGATCGAGATGGATTTTTTCTAAGTGAATATAAAATATAAATTCTGATTGGGGTGTCGTATGTCTATATTTAAGAAACAAGAATTGTATTGGGAGAGCCGATTCCAAGAAGATGATGTTCTTGTTCATTTGCCTTATTGCAAGATCAATTCCAAACACACATACGATATAAACCAACAAAATTACATTAATAAACCATTATCAGACGGAGTATCTACTAAAATCAAATCTATTTCAAGAAACATCCCAATGGCCATGTACACGATATTATTATCCGGAGTTCAGTGTCTTTTATATAAATACACCAATGAAACCCAAATAATTATGGGCATGAGAGCGATGGAAGAGAAGAACAGTGACCTGACGCTGTCAAATAAGGTTCTCCTCTTAAAAAATAATATCGATCATACGATGTCTTTCAAGTCTATATTTAATCAAATGAAGGTCAGTTTCAGTGAGGCTGTTCAACATCAACGAATCTCTTTCAGAAAAATGGTTGAACGTTTAAGCATTGAGTACGATTCGAATCACGTACCTATGATCCATACATTGGTTTCATTAGGGAAAGCTCAAACGGTTTCTGATGACAATAACGTAAGAGCAGCCACGATATTTCAGTTTGATCTGGATAACGAGACTATTCAATTAAAATTAACCTATGACGCAGAGCGTTATGATCGAGATTATATGGTTCAAGCTGCAGAGCATCTCGATCAATTGTTCGCTATTCTATTGAACCAACCCGATCTGGAGTTAAGTCGCGTCGAACTGTTGTCAGTTTCCGAAAGGAACAAACTGTTGTTCGATTTTAACGATACAAAAGTGGCTTATCCACAGCATAAGTTAATGCATCAATTATTTGAAGAACAGGTGGAGCGGACGCCGGATCACCCTGCAGTCGTATTTGAGAGCAGTGTATTAACCTACAAAGATTTAAATCAACAGTCCAATCAATTGGCTCGCACACTTCAAGCAAAGGGATTGCAGACAGGGCAATTCGTTGGAATCATGGCAGAACGATCGCTGGAAATGATTGTGGGATTATTGGGTGTTCTGAAAGCTGGGGGGGCATACGTTCCCATTGATCCAGAATATCCGGCAGATCGTATCCAGTTTATCCTTGAGGACTCAAATGCGGCTTGGTTGCTGCATCACAGTCACATCCAAATACCTGAATCATATGAGGGTACGTCTGTCTTTCTCGAAGATGATGCCCACTGCAGTAACAGTCATTTAAATCTGGAGTATTCGGCCAGTGATAGTGACCTAGCATATATGATCTACACGTCAGGGACAACGGGCAACCCCAAAGGTGTCATGATTGAACACGCCAGCATTGTGAATTCCTTGCAATGGAAATCGGACTTTTATCATTTTAGCGGAAACGACAGGGTGTTAATGCTGAATCCCTTTGTGTTTGATTCGTTCATTACTCACTTTTTTGGCCCGATTATCTCTGGATCAACCGTGTACGTATTGAACGGGCAGCAGTGTAAAGATGCGGTGGCCATCAATTCGATGATCAAAACACAGGCAATTACGCATATTCAAAGCCCGCCTAGTTTCTTGATGACTCTTTTGGAACAAGCGCAAGCTGCGGATTGGGCTTCGATGAAAAATGTAGTCGCAGCGGGAGAGAAAATTGTGCCTTCTTTAATACATCGATTGAAACATATCAATCCACGGATCGAAGTATGTAACGAGTATGGCCCGACTGAAAATAGTGTGGTATCTACTGTTCTTCCGATCAACTCGACGGAGCAATATATCTCGATTGGAAAGCCAATTGCGAACAATAGAGTCTACATTTTAAGTGAACACCGTGAATTGCAGCCTGTTGGAGTGCAGGGAGAATTATGTGTAGCGGGAGCGGGGATCGCCAGAGGTTACTTGAATCGCTCTGACCTGACGGCAGAGAAGTTTGTCGATGATCCGTTTGTAGCTGGAGCGAAGATGTACAAGACGGGTGACTTTGCAAGATGGCTGCCCGATGGAAATATTGAATATATCGGAAGAATGGACCATCAAGAGAAAATTCGTGGATACCGGATTGAACTTGGTGAAGTGGAGGGTGCCCTTTTAAATATAACCCGGATTCAAGAGGCTATCGTGATCGCTATTGAAGATGAAGCGGGAACAAAGCAATTATGTGGCTATTTCGTAGGAGCAGAAGCAATGACCATTGCGGAGCTACGGGAAGAGTTAGCTTGGCATTTGCCAAGCTACATGATTCCATCCTATTTTGTACAGCTGGATCAGATGCCGCTTACGTCCAATGGAAAGGTGGATCGCAAAGCACTGCCTTCTCCCAAAGAACATATGCTGAAGGGAATGCAATACGAAGCGCCGCGTACCATCATGGAACAACAGCTGGTATCTATCTGGGAAAGTGTGCTGGGGGTACAAAACATTGGACTCCGGGATAATTTTTTCGAGCTGGGCGGCGATTCGATTAAATCCATTCAAGTTTCGTCGAGGTTATATCAGGCCGGTTATCAGGTACAGATGGAACATCTGTTTAAGAACCCAACCATTGCAAGCCTGATTCCGCATGTTCAGCCCGTGAGCACAACATCAGAGCAGGGAACCGTTACGGGCAAAGTGTCACTGACGCCTATCCAACATTGGTTTTTTGAGCAGTACAAGGTGGATCCCCATCACTATAATCAGTCCATTATGCTATATCGGCAAGAAGGTTTTCACGAGACCCCCCTTCGCCACGTGTTCGATAAAATGATTGAGCATCATGATGCACTACGCATGGAGTATCATTACAAAGAACAAGGTTATGAGCCGTGGAATCAAGGGCTGGACTCACAAAAATCATTCTATACGTTTGAAATGATGGATTTCACGTCGTTAGCAGATCCATCTCATCAAATCGCGAAGAAAGCCAATGAACTGCAACGGTTGTTCAGCTTGGAGCGCGGCCCTTTGATGAGGTTGTGTTTATTTCGATGCGCAGACGGCGATCATCTATTGATTGTGATCCATCATTTGGTGATCGATGGGGTTTCATGGCGAATTCTGATTGAAGACATATCAAAGAGCTATGAACAATTCATGCTTGAAAAACCGATGCAGCTACCACAGAAAACGGCATCGTTTCAATTATGGGCGGAGCAGCTGCAGTTGTATGCGGACAGCGAAGTTATGAAACAGGAATTGGACTACTGGAGAGAAATGGAACAAGCCTCCTTTACGCCATTACCGACCGATTTCAGAACGAACGATGCCCTGGAAAAAGACAGCGAAGAACTAACGCTGGAATGGACGGCAGCGGAAACAGTACAGCTATTGAAACATGCAAATCGTGCGTATAATACGGAGATTGCCGATCTCTTGCTTACTGCATTAGGTATGTCGATTTATCAATGGACGGGCAGTGATCAAGTTCTTGTGAATCTAGAGGGACATGGCAGAGAATCTATTATTCCGGATCTTGATATTACACGAACGGTCGGATGGTTTACAAGCCAATATCCCGTTGTGCTTAACATGAAAGAACATTCCAATATATCTCTGCTTATTAGAACAAACAAAGAGGTCCTTCGCAATATCCCTAAAAAAGGGATTGGATACGGGATTTTAAGATATTTAAGTATACACCGGAAAGAGACTCCATTTACCTTGAATCCTGAAATTAGCTTCAACTATTTGGGACAATTCGATCAGGACCTTCAACATAGTGGGATGCAAATGTCACCTTATTCAGACGGAGCTACAGCAAGCGAGAATCATAGAAGAAATGTTCTTATTGATGTAAATGCTTTGATTATGGAAGGAAAGTTGTCATTGTCCTTGAAGTACAGCCGCACACAGTATCACAAAGAAACGATGGAACGAGTGGCGGCCTATTTCAAAAATCATATGCAACAATTAATAAAACACTGCTTGAGCAAAGAGAAGCCGGAATTGACACCAAGTGATCTATCTTTGAAAGGCATGACCATTGAAGAGTTGGAAGGTCTGGTTCGCGAAGCTGAACTCATGGGTGAAGTTGAAGACATATATGCGCTGTCTCCGATGCAAAATGGAATGTTATTTCATGATTTACTTCATTCGAATTCGGAAGCTTATGTGCTTCAAACGACGCTGGATCTTCATGGGTTGTTAGACGTGAAAGCATTTGCTAAAAGTTTGGATCAACTGATCGAGCGGAATTCGATTCTCAGAACGAATTTTCATAGCCGATGGAAACACGGTCCCCTACAAGTGGTTTACCGTCATAAACCAAATGGGATTCTATATGAAGATTTGCGAGAAATGAAGGAAGAAGATCGTGACGCATACGTGGCAGCTTATATTCGAAAAGATAAAAATAAAGGTTTTGATTTGTCCAAGGATGTGTTGATGCGGATATCGATTTTGCAGACGGATGATCAAACCTATCGTTTCATTTGGAATTATCATCATATTTTAATGGATGGCTGGTGTCTTTCTCTTGTGATCCAGGAGCTGTTCGATGGTTATTTTGCAATCCTGGAACGACGGCAAAGTGAACAACAAACAGCTGCGCCTTACAAACACTATATTGAATGGCTAGATAAACAGGATCGTAAAGCATCACTGAAATACTGGAGTGACTACTTGGAAGGCTATGAGGAGCAGACCGCTTTGCCAAAAGAGCATAACCTTCGAAAAAGCAGCGAATATCAATCCGAAAATCTAATTTGCCCACTAAGTCAGGAATTAACTGAACGCATCACACAGGTTGCAAGTCAGAATCAGGTAACGCTGAACACGCTGATGCAGACGGCTTGGGGAATGTTGCTGCAGAAATACAACA
Source organism: Paenibacillus amylolyticus (assembly GCF_003719335.1). GTDB lineage: Bacteria > Bacillota > Bacilli > Paenibacillales > Paenibacillaceae > Paenibacillus > Paenibacillus amylolyticus_D. The sequence continues at coordinate 163,816 of NZ_RIAS01000011.1, read as the reverse complement.
ACAGTGCGGATGTCGTATTTGGGAGTGTGGTATCAGGCAGACCCGCAGGGATTGCTGGTGTTGAACGTATGATCGGCCTATTCATTAATACGATCCCTGTGCGAATTCAAACGCAAGGAAACGAAACATTCGCGGCGATGATGAAACGGATTCAGGAGCAAGCTGTCGCTTCGCATCCGCATGAAACGTATCCATTATACGAGATTCAAGCGGAAACCAAGCAAAAGCAAAATTTGATTGATCACATTCTCGTGTTTGAGAATTATCCGGTACAAGGCATTACTGAACAGTTTGGGGATCAAGAGCAGACAGTTCTTCGCATTACGAATGTAGAAGCAGATGAACAAACCAATTATGATTTTAACCTGATTATCAAACCGGGCAAAGAAATGAAATGTATGTTCTACTACAATGCCAATGTCTATGATCGCGCAAGCATAGAACGGATCCAAGGGCACTTGATTCAACTGTTAGAGCAGGTCGCCCTGAATCCATATGTCCCCATCGATGATATAGACCTGATGACAGCACAGGAGAAAGTGCAGATATTGGAATCTTTTAATGACACGAAGGCCACATACCCTATGGACAAAACGATTCATGGACTGTTTGAAGAACAGGTAGAACGAACTCCTGAACACGTCGCGGTTGTGTTCGAAGGTCAACAGCTTACCTATCATGAACTGAACAGAAAAGCCAATCAATTGGCAAGAGCACTGCATGCTAAAGGGATTCAACAAGATCAGTTAATTGGAATTATCGCTGAACGATCGTTAGACATGGTCGTGGGAATGCTTGCGATTTTGAAAGCTGGCGGTGCGTATGTACCGATTGATCCGGAATATCCAGAGGAACGTGTGAATTACATGCTTGAAGATTCGGATGTACATGTATTGTTGCTGCAGCGGCATGTACAGGAACGTATCTCTTTTACAGGAGAAAGCATCTGCCTCGACGATTTAGATGTTTACCATGAAGATGATTCCAACTTGGGAGTAAACGTGTACCGAACAGGGCTGGCCTACGTAATCTATACTTCGGGAACAACAGGGAGACCCAAAGGTACATGCATTGAACATAAAAATGTGGTTCGATTGTTATTTAACAGTCAAAATAGATTTGATTTTAAATCATCAGATACATGGACGCTGTTCCACTCTTTTTGCTTTGATTTCTCCGTATGGGAAATGTACGGTGCCTTGCTCTATGGAGGCAAACTGGTTATCGTCCCCCAAATGACAGCTAGAAGTCCGCAGCAATTTTTACAATTGTTAAGAGATGAGCAAGTAACCATTTTGAATCAAACGCCAACGTATTTCTACCATCTCCTTCAGGAGGAGTTAACAAGTCAAGAAGAAAGGCTGAATGTAAGAAAAGTGATTTTTGGAGGGGAAGCTCTCAATCCGGCTTTATTAAAAAACTGGAGAGAGAAATATCCATCTATTCAGTTAATCAATATGTATGGCATAACGGAAACCACCGTTCATGTGACCTATAAGGAAATTACTGAAATTGAGATACAGGCTGGAAAAAGCAACATTGGTAAACCGATCCCGACACTGCAGACCTATATATTGAACACGCATCAACAGCTGCAGCCGATTGGTGCTCCGGGAGAGTTATATGTCGCAGGAGAGGGACTGGCCAGGGGATATCTGAATCGCCCTGAGTTGACAGCAGAGAAATTCGTAGAACGTGCCTGGATCACTGAAGGAAAGATGTACCGAACTGGAGATGCAGCCAGATGGCTGGAAGATGGAAATATTGAATATTTGGGACGGATCGATCAGCAGGTGAAAATTCGGGGTTATCGAATTGAACTGGGAGAAGTGGAGACCGCTATTTTAAAAATAGAAACGATCCAAGAAGCGGTTGTAATCGCCCATGAACAGGAGGACGGATCCAAGCAATTATGTGCTTATTGGAAAGGTAGCAGTGCATTGTCAGCCAAGGAGATTAGATCAGCATTAGCTCATGAAATCCCGGATTACATGATCCCGTCTTATTTTGTTCATGTAGATCATATTCCGTTAACTTCCAATGGTAAGGTTGACCGGAAGGCATTACCTTTACCCCAAAAACATGTAGATCAGATAGCCGAATATGAGGCACCGCAGAGCCCAGTAGAACAAGCAATTATCTCCGCCTGGGAAGCCGTGCTTGGTGTTCAGAGAATCAGCAGATCAGATCATTTCTTTGAGCTCGGGGGAGATTCAATCAAATGTATTCAAGTGGCGTCACGATTGCTTCAGTCAGGCTATAAAGTGGAAATGAAGCATTTTTTCACCTATCCGGTCGTATCCCAATTAAGTGAACACGTCACCTCTGTGAACACTTCTTATGATCAAGGGGAAGTGACAGGGGAAGTCAGACTGACACCCGTTCAGCGCTGGTTCTTTGATCAAAACATGGTGGACGCACATCATTACAACCAGGAAATGATGTTCTTCCGCAAAGATGGGTTCGATATCGGCTTCATTCACAGCATCATGAACAAAATCGTCAAGCAGCATGATGCCCTTCGCATCGTTTATCGTCAAGTACCAGAGGGCGGATATCAAGCGTGGAACCGTGGAACTGAAGAAGAGGGATTATACAGTTTGCATATCTTCGATCTGAAGAATGAAACTGATCCGGCACCCTTGATTGAAATGAAAGCAAAAGAAATCCAGAGCAGCTTGGATCTGTCTCACGGTCCATTGATAAAACTCGGCTTGTTTCAATGCGCTGAAGGGGATCATTTGCTCTTTGCCATTCATCATCTGGTGATTGATGGGGTATCATGGCGTATTTTGTATGAAGATATTCAAACGGGGTATGATCAGTTCCTCAGAGGGGAAGAAATCTGCCTGCCTCCAAAAACGACGTCGTTTAAACAATGGGCAGAAGAGTTATCCGCCTTTGCTGTTCAGCCTGTGATGAAGCAGGAATATGCTTACTGGTGTTCTGTGGATCAAGTCGAGCGAACTCCGTTGCCTAAAGATATGGATTGTAAAGAAAGCATTGGAAAAGACAGCGAAACGATTACCTTGCATTGGACGGCAGAGGAAACGGAGCAGTTATTAAAACAGACCCATCGTGCGTACAATACGGAGATTAATGACATTTTGCTAACGGCTTTGGGAATGGCGGTTCATGATTGGACAGGCATGGATAAAGTGGTCGTGAACCTGGAAGGGCACGGCAGGGAGGATATTGTTCCAGAGCTGGATATTACACGTACCGTGGGATGGTTTACGAGCATGTATCCAGTCATGATTACGATGGAAACGGGAGCTGACATATCCAAAAGAATCAAGTCTGTCAAGGAAAGACTGCGCCAGGTCCCGAGTAAAGGGATCGGTTACGGGATCTTAAGGTACTTGTCAGCATGGATTGAAGAAGACCAATTAGAGCAAAATCCCGAAATCAGTTTTAATTATATGGGTCAAATAAACCAGGATTCGGACCAGGCTGGTATTCAATTTTCGACCTATTCCAGTGGACCTTCCGTTAGTGAAAATAACAAGAGACCGTTTGTGCTTAATATCAACAGTATCGTTGTAGAAGGGGAGTTGTCACTGTCCATCAATTATAGTCAGAAACAATATCAACGAGAAACGATGGAGCAGCTGGCCTATTCTTATAAGGAAAACCTTCGTAAAGTAATCGAGCATTGCATCACTAAAGAACAAAGGGAGCTTACCCCAAGTGATCTTTCACTTAAGGGATTGACGATAGAGCAATGGAATCAAATGGTTGAGTATACCCGAAGTATCGGTCAAATTGAGAATGTGTATCCACTTACCCCTTTGCAAAAGGAAATGCTGTACGAAAGTGAGCGGAATCCCGTTTCGGGTGCGTACTTTGTACAAATCTTGTTTGATATGGCCGGAGATTTGGATATTGCCTCTTTTGCACAAAGCCTGGATCAAATCATGCAAAAACATGCGATATTAAGAACTAATTTTTACACTGGAATGCTGGACATTCCCCTTCAAATTGTTTATCAAGAGAAGAAATTTGAATTTAAAGTTGAGGATATAACAGGCATAAGCGAATCGCAGCGTAAAACGTATATCGAGCAACACATCAAGCAGGATCAGGCTAGAGGATTCGACTTGCAAAAAGATTCGTTAATACGGATGTCTGTTATACGAACAGCCCCAGAAAATTATCATGTCATTTGGAGTTTTCATCATATTTTGATGGATGGCTGGTGTATGTCTCTGATCAGCAAAGAGATTTTCGAAAATTATTTTGCGATTCGGGAAAATCGAAAACCTGAAATGAGCCTGTTAACACCCTATAGTGAATTCATCGAATGGTTGGAGCAGCAGGACAATGAAGGAGCGATAACCTACTGGAGTCGGTACCTAGAAGGTTATGAGGGACAAACCAGATTACCTGGAGGGAAAACTAAACCGCAGCATGAAAGACAGGATTCCAGAACGCTAAACTGTCATTTGGATGAGGCACTGGTTCAGAGAATGAAACAAATCGCGGAGCAACAACAGGTGACGGTGCATACATTTATGCAAACCGCGTGGGGCGTATTACTGCAGCAATATAATGAAAGTAAAGATGTCGTATTTGGCAGTGTTGTATCGGGCAGACCACCAGTTATTCCTGGGATTGAAAGCATGATTGGACTATTTATTAATGCCATTCCTGTTCGTATTCGGGCTGAGGGCGAAGAATCCTTTATCACACTGATGAAAAGGACCCAAGTACAAGCTGTGGATTCACATGCGTATGATACGTACTCGTTATATGATATTCAAAATTTGACTAAGCAAAAACAAGCCTTGATTAGCCATGTGGTCGTGTATCAAAATTTTCCGGTACAGGATCGACTGGAGGATTTGGGCAAAATAGGTGAAATGCCGCTTGAAATCTCGAATGTTGGGGGAACGGAACACAATAGTTTCGATTTTACTTTAATTATTAAACCCCATGAGCAAATGAAAATCATATTAATGTACAATGCTAAGCTATATGACATCGCTACGGTTGAACAAATTCAAAAACACTTTGTTTCTATCATTCAACAAGTGGTGACGAACCCTGAGGTTCATATCGACGATCTTGACTTGATTACATCGGAAAGTTATTAATTTATGTAACAACCCAAACAACTGTTTTCAGTGATTAACAGCTGTTTGGGCTGTTCTTTCTGTTGATATGTTTACCGGGTTTTTAACAATGGCTTCCCTTCTGACCGATATATAATGAGTACGATTACATGCGAAGATAAGGAAGGAGAGATCACATGGATATCGCAGCAATGTCAATGGCAATGAGTCAAGCTTCGATGGCACAGGCGGCAAGTCTAAAAGTCATGTCGATGACCAAAGATATGGCAGAGCAGCAGGGTCAGCAGATGAACGAGTTGTTAAAGTCAACGCCGGCTCCCCACCCCAATCTGGGCAGAAGTCTGGATATTTCGGGTTAAGCTAGTTCCGACGGCATTTTAAGTTTATTATGCTTTACAAAACATGCAGCAAGCAAAACGCGAAGCAGCTTCAATTCATTGGAATTGAGCTGCTTCGTGTTTGTTTTGCGCTATTCAATTTTATTTCGTGTTTGTTAATATGCAAGTTTTCAGTATAGATATTATGATATTAGATTGATCTTGGTAAGTCCGGTGCAACGCTCTCAAAAGGTAGCGTATCCTTCAATGTCCATAGCTCATCATAACTGGAAATTTGCACATCTGCTCTGGACAGATTCTGATTGCCCGATCCCGGATTATGATAGCCGACGCAACGCATGCCTGCACTTTTGGCAGCTTGAACTCCGTTGCGTGAATCCTCAATAACGAGGCAGTTTACGGGTGAAATACCGATCCGTTCAGCAGCTGCGAGGAAAATATCCGGTGCAGGCTTACCATGTTCAACCTCTTCTCCAGTCATGCGAACTTCAAAGTATGACCCTAATCCCGTTTTCTCCATAATTAGATCAATAAGTGCCCGGGGGGATGAAGAGGCAACGGCAATAGGGATTTGCTGTTCATGCAACCATTGAATCCACCGTTCTACCCCAGGCAAAGCAACTAGTTCGGCATGAGCTAACATCTGTTCCATGACATGCTGCTGATGATACGCAAGAATCTCTTCCAGCGGCGCCTTAACCTGATATTTGTCGATGACTTGTTGCCACATGGATTCTAGCGTGACACCGACAAAAGAATGATGTTCTTCCACCGTCACAGCTGCCCCAAAATGATCAAATGAACTCCGTTCTATCTCAAAATAAATCGGCTCACTATCAATGAGAACGCCATCCATATCAAAGATGACCCCTTGAATTGAAACGTGACGATGTTCATCCTCTATTTGATTCCTGTCCGGATGTCCAGCCACCTGATCTGCTGTCATGCTGCATTCCTCCTCTGAATGAAGTCCCATATGTTTTAGTGTAACCGCTTTTTGTTCAGCATTCCAGCAAGCTGCGAAAAACGAATTAATTGGATTGCAGCACAACCTTGATGGCGTGAGATGAGGCCTGTAGGGTGCGTCCCTGTATATCACATCCAAGTGTGCGGAACGCTTCTTCATAATCTTCCAGCGGAAAGGAATGGGTTATAATTTTTTTGGCAGGAATTATCTGTTGTTCGATCATATAATGTGCGGTGGCAAACGTTCCAAGGGAGTCAATAGAGCCGATAATTTTCAGGCTGCGATCCACAACTTCCTTCGGGTTAAAGGACGTATTCCCATCCCGTAAGCCAACCAGCATCAAATAGCCGCCACTGGCGAGCTGTGACAGTACTTGAGTGCCTACAACACCAGTGGTATCCACAATCATATCGACTTGTCCGGTTGCAGGGGCAATGTCTGCGATCGCTTGCTCAAAGGAAGCATGAACTTGCCAGCGGTCTGGTGCAATGGAGCCTGCGATCGCTAAACGTTCTTCCGAGATGTCGACAAGACTTCCTGTTACGCCTTTGGAAGCGAGTGCGTAGCTGTACAGGATGCCAATGGGTCCGGCACCAAGAATAATCGTTCTGAAATTCGGCAACAAATGAATCTGGTTAATGCCTGTCAGCATGCAGCTTAGTGGCTCGGTTAATGTTGCTTCTTCATAGCTTACATGATCTTTTAATTTGTATAAAAAGCGATCTTCTGTGACGTAATAATCTGTGAACGTACCGTCTGCACTTACTCCCGTTTCCGTCACGGATTTGTGAGTACAGTGGTTCTGTCTGCCTGTTCTGCACATCTCGCATTGACCGCAGTAATACGTAGGATCGATTACGACACGATCTCCTGGTTGCAGTGTCGTGACGGCGGAGCCGACAGCAATCACTTCACCTGCGGATTCATGTCCAAGAATGACGGAAGGAATCGCATGATATTTTCCGCTAACAATGCCTAAATCTGTTCCGCAGACCCCGGTTGCCCGTATACGTACAAGCACCTGATTATCTCTGGTAATTTCGGGAACAGGTCGTTCCTCAAGAGCGACATCCCATGCGGATTTATATACTAATGCAAGCATGATAGAACCTCCTTAAATTTTTAGAAACTACATAAATTCAGTCCATATGTCATTTTCTCCATAACACTTCCGATAATTAATGAACGCTGGCAAGCACAGAATCCAATCGGTCAACAATCTCAACCAGTTCGTCTTCGGTCGTTGTCAGAGAAGGGCGTACTTTAACGACGTTCCCGAAGCCGTACCGCGAACTGCGCAGAATCAAATGTTGATCATCAAAAGCGCGGTCGATGATTGCGTTAGTTTTTGGAGTATCTGGCTCATTTTGATCACCTACGATTTCGAGTCCCCACATGAGTCCCACTCCGCGGGCTTCACCGATGCTAGGATATTTCAAAGCGAGTTCCTGTAGCAGTCCCCCAAGCAAAATTCCTTTTCGCTTGACCGCATCCAGAAATCCCGGTTCTGAGACCACTTCCAGTGTGGACTTGGCAGCGGTGATCGAGATGAGATTACTGCCTGAGGTGAAAGAATGCTCATGTTTTTCCAGTACATTCAATCGAGATTGCATCAGAACTGCAGCTACAGGTACGCCGATACCGCCAAGGCCTTTGGCAAGTGTGATCATATCGGGCTTGATATCAAATAATTCGCTAGCAAACATCGTACCCGTTCGTCCAACACCCGTTTGGACTTCATCGGCAATGAGAAGCATATTGTTCTCATCACATAGTTGGCGAAGGCGCTTAAAATATCCTAGTGGTGGAACGATGTTACCGCCATTTCCGAGAATGGGCTCAATGATCATACAAGCAACCGAGCCTGAGCTGGCATACTCAATAGCATCAGATATCGCTTCAACACATTGATATCCGCACTCGCTACTTTCGCTTTTGAACGGACAACGATAACAATATGGTGCGGGTACATGAACCGCATTGGGGGCTGACGAGTTAGGGAAACGCTTGCGTCTAAAGGCATTACCTGAGATGCCCGTTGCAAATTGGGTCTGTCCATGGTGAGAAAGGTACAGGCTGATAATATCCGTTGATCCTGTATATTTCTGGGCAATTTTAGTCGCACACTCATTGGCTGTAGACCCGGTAATATCCCGCATCCATCCGGCATCGATATTGTTCGGAGCATACTCAATCAAGTGTTCCAGTACTTCATTGACGTAAGGTTCGGTGAAGGAGGAGGACATATGTGTAAGATTGCCGACTTGTTCCTGAATTTTATTGACAACATGTGGATGATTGTATCCCAAAGACAGATTAAACGTACCCGAGACGCCATCTAGATATTCCACACCTGAATCGTCAATCAACTTAATCCCTTTTCCGACTGTAAAGCGGTTATTGGTTAAAGTTTGCATTCGGATTCCTCCAATAGTTTAGTGTACTAGCTAGGTGAACAATATGATTCATACCGGATAGGTTGGGCATCCCTCCTTTCAAGTGTTGAAGTGAGTGAGCCTTACAAGTTATATTTCTTTGGTTTGTTGTGGGAATGTAGAGTTCAACGATTCATTTCGAGTGTTCCACAGGTGGGAGAGGATCAATGTCAGCAATAAAAGCAAACAAAATCCGGCTAAAATCATGATAGTGCCGACGATCGGCCATGCGCTCATACTCCAACCGGTGAGGTACTGTAATGTTGCACCGCCAATACCGCCGGAGGCAATCAATATACTCGTTGTCCTCTCCGTCATGCCGGGAATCAGCACATTTGCATAAACGAGTGCGATACAGAATAAACCCGACATAAATAATCCTGTTCCAAAGATTAGCCCATACGTTACCCATTGGCCGGACACGAATACCATGGAAACCGTAAACAGAAGGGTGCCTATCGTGCTCCAGATCAAGAAGGGCATATAATTGACGGCTTCAGCGATTTTGCCAGAGAAAAGGCGACCTACAATCATGGCAATCCACAGAATAGATACACTTAGGGAAGCGATAGATTCTTTCAGTTCTAGACGTTCTACCAGAATGGAGGGCAGGAAATTCATCAATCCAAGCTCCAGTCCCATATAAACAAAGAAAAAGACAACGAAGAGGGAGAGCAACCCTAGATGTTTTTTGGAATAACTGGTTTTGCTTGTTCCCTGTTGTATCGTGTTTTCGCCAGCCTGTTCGAGGTATTGTGCAGCAGTACGAGGCATGGTGACCCAAGGGACCATGAGGATGAGCGCGCATGCAGCAACCGTGAAGAACGTCAAATGCCACTGGCCCAGCCAGATGAACAGAGCAGCTGCCGCGGGGATGAGAAGTGCGCCCAGGGCGAAAAATACATCCAGTTTGGACATGGCGACTGCTTTCTGATTTTCTGTAAATTCAATCGTGAAGGCACCAACGGAAGGTTCAATGATGCCCGAGCCAAAACCCACAATAATGGTCAACAGAAGCAGGACGTTCCACGAAGGCAACCATCCGAGCACCAAATAAGCGGCAATAATACAGAGCAACGCGAGGGTAAGCATCCATTTTCGACCGATTTTGGCTGTCAAGGAGGGAGAAACAATGACACCGACAAGGAATCCGAGAAACTGCAAAAATAATAAAAAGCCTCCGTCACTGTAGCCGCGTTCATAATGAGGCAGTAAAACAGGCAGAAGCGCGCCGAGTACAACGCTGGTTATACCGATCAACAGATAGAAACCGCAGCTTAAAACAAATATTCTCCTCAAACTGTCTACCTCCTAAGTGGATAACATTTTTATAAATTGAAATAAATGTTTATTTTATATATAACTTATACCATAATTTTGAAATTGTACAAGCTTTTTATTGTAAAATTATGTTAAAGTTTGGCGAGGGCTTTCTTTTTTTGATTCATCCTGTCCTATCCTAAGATTGGTGTCGAAAGTAACTCTATTGCGTCACTAATCGTTTCATGAGAAGATGAGGTTCAGCTTTTTATAAGGTAAACGAAATGATTGATCTAAGGCATGAAAGAACGTATGAATATACAGATTACGATGATGAGAAGCGGTGAATTATGTTAATTAACAAATACATAAGTGAGACGGGACATTTCTCCCGCAGGGAAACGGCTCGGCGCATTGCAGCTGGAAGAATCACAATCAACGGCAGGGTATGTGTAAAAGGAGATACGGTTGCACCGGGAGACATTGTGCTGATGGATGGAGAGAAGATTCCAGAGCGGAATCCGGAGGCCGTGTATATCGTTCTGAACAAACCTGTTGGCATTACCTGCACGGCAGCTGAACATGTTGAGGGCAATATCATTCAGTTTGTGAATTATCCTTCACGCATTTTTGCAGTCGGCCGGCTGGATAAAGCGTCAGAGGGGTTAATTATGCTTACGAATAACGGAGATATCGTGAACAAAATGATGCGTTCGGAGCATCACCATGAAAAGGAGTATGTCGTCACCGTGGACAAACGGGTTACTGATGCATTTCTTCAATCGATGTCACAAGGTGTGGAGATTCTGAATGTCGTTACCAAACCATGCGAGGTGTACAGGCAAGACGAGAACGTCTTTCGAATTATTTTGACACAGGGGCTTAATCTGCAAATACGCCGAATGTGCAAAGCACTTGGGTACAGGGTTTTAAAGTTGGAGCGCATTCGGATTATGAATATTAGTTTAGATGAACGACTGAAAAGAGGGGAATGGAGACATTTGGAGAAACAGGAGTTGGAATTGCTCATGTCTCAGTTAGATCATGACGAAGCAGGGGATGAGTAGTGATGGGCTTGCCCGAGCTCTGTGGTATAAGTTAATTTTATAGAAAAGGACGCAGAAGACACGACCCCGTTTGCTAGGGATCGTGTTTTTACATTGTGCACGTTTTTACGTAACTTCTAACGAGAAGTTAGTTATGTGTTGCGGCGTAATTTTGCCGAAAATAGGTTGTGCTTTTTCCCTCTCGTCTTGCTCTCCGAAATGTAAGATCCATACAACGTAAGGGATACGCCTAATATGCTCACCCATGTGATTCGTTCATGAAGAAAGTAGGCAGATGAACCCACTGTAATCACGGGTACGAGATAGATATACACACTTGTATGGATAGCTCCTAATATTTTTACGGCTTGATTCCAAGTCACAAAACAGAGGGCTGAAGCGCCCACACCGAGAAAGAGAAGATTCGTTAAATTGGTGAATTGTGTGAATCTTGCGACATTCAGGTCAAATTCAACTAAACCCAACGCTGGTAACATGAATAGCAGGCCATAGAAAAACACTTTACGTGTTGCGCCTATAATATTATAGTTTCGTAACCCGATTTTACGCATCATAACCGAGTACACGGCCCACACCGCAGGAGCGATCAAGGCGAGTAGATCACCCAAGGGATTAAGTTGCAACATATAGCTTCCATTGAGGGTAATCAGGATAATGCCACTCATCGCAATGCCAAATCCACTTAGAAAGCGGCCTGTTAACCGTTCCCCATCCAGAAAAAAGTGGGCAAGTACAGCGGTGAAGAAAGGAGCAACGGATACAATGATGCCTGCGTTGGAAGCTGTCGTATATACCAAAGCCATATTTTCAATGAGAAAATATAAGGTCACTCCGCATAAACCTGCACCCATAAATAAGGCTTCTTCCCGCCAAGAAACGACTTTCTGAGTACATGGATAGATCATCCAAAGGACGAGATAACCAATCAGAAAACGGAACAGTAAAATTTCAACAGGTGTGAAGTCTTTCAGCAATACTTTTGTTGAAACAAAGGTAGTTCCCCAGATGAGAATGGTAAATAGGGCAAGCAGGTGTCCAGCAACAGGGTTATGATTACGTATTAAAGTCATCGTTTGTTTTCCTGCAATCGTTTAGTCTCGGCACCGTGATTAAAAATACGACGATATTGTTTGGGCGTTAGACCAATCAGTTTTTTGAAAAAATTGGTGAAATGGCTTTGATCACTAAAGCCCGTCTGAGCAGCAACATCTATAGGCGGTAGTCCCTGTTCCAAAAGACGTTTGGCTTGATTGATCCGTATCGTTTCAAGATATCGGTAGGGAGATATGCCTTTTTGACGAGTAAACTGTCGCAGTAAATGGTATTTGCTTAACCCCGAAAGCTCGGATAATTCATTCAAGCTGATGTTTTCCGTGTAATGGACTTCCATATAATCACACAGTTGCCGAATCTCCAACGTTATATTCTGTTCAGCTTCAGCCGTCTCTGTATCAGTGTAATCTTTCAGAAGTTGATCTAGCAGCAAGAAAAGCATCTCTTCTTTGCAGAAATCATGCTGTTCCTCAAGTATGAACTGATGTAGCTCATGGAGCGAGGAAACCAGTTCACTTTGATATAGAACATGGGTGGAGAACCTTGGCAGATAGGCTTGTCCAGTAATTTCACGCACGTAATCCAGCATAACTTCTGGCTGAATATTGATGCAACGGTAATCCAATTTTCTTCCATCTACCTGCTCACAGGCATGAGGATCTTGGGGGTTAAAAATAATGATGTCACCGCTGTTTAATAGGTATTCCTGGTTGTTGCAGATCAGATGCCGTTTCCCTTCTTCAATAAATCCAATCACATAATAGTCATGAAAATGATTGGGGAATTTCTGCATGATGCCTTCAAATTGATAAGCTTCCAGATGCAAATCTGGATCATAAACGACGGTTCGCACTTCGCGACTCATGATGCACCTTCTTTCTGGCATGTTTAGGTGATTATAACGTGCACCTGAGGCTGAATTCTTGAACAATATTGCTTATTATACCGGAGCGGTGAATCGAGAACATCTATTTGAGTTCAGTTTATGTTTAATTTAAAATAAGAATGGTAGAGATGAAAGATTTTCAGCCACTTAAATGTAAGATTTTCCTCCAATGGATAAGGAGATGGGATGGTATGTTTGAACATTTGGTTATTTTTAAATTTAACGACAAAATCACACCTGCGAAGCAACATGAGTTTGTAGCTCAGTTGCTTGCGTTACAGGATCAAATTCCTGGGATTGTTGATCTTACGGCGGGCGTGAATGTAACGGAGGAAACCGATCGCATTCAAGGGTTCACCCTTGGATTAAGAGTGACATTTGAAGATCAGGAAGCCTTGCGAGCCTACGGTCCGCATCCTGCACATCGGGCATTTGTAGCTTCTCTGGATGGCTGGATTGAGAACGTGATTGTAACAGATTATCCGATCCCTGCGAAGTAAAATACCAATAACCATTTGGTTTCATGCCGGATGATCACGTCAGACAAGAACGGCTTTTACTTTGGAATTTTCATGCCACGACATAAATGAGCATGGGTTCACAAATGCTACATGAATATAAAAGGAAATTGTCCTTTGTTAGGAGAAGGAGTGTGACCCATGGAAAAAAGCGATCTAAACGCAGGCTGGAATCTGGAACACAGTTATGCAGAACTGCCTCAAACATTTTATACAAGACAACAAGCCGTACCTGTCCAGTCTCCAGACTGGATCATTTTTAATCAAACACTGGCGGTCAGCTTGGGGCTGAATGCGGATATGTTGCAAACCCCCGAAGGCACAGCTATTTTTGCGGGTAATAACATACCAGACGGAGCCGTTCCTCTTGCACAAGCATATGCAGGCCATCAATTTGGTAACTTTAATATGCTTGGGGATGGACGTGCTTTGTTGCTGGGTGAACAGATTACTCCACAAGGGGATCGAGTCGATATTCAGTTAAAAGGTTCAGGACGGACGCCGTATTCCCGCGGAGGGGATGGACGTGCTGCCGTTGGCCCAATGCTTCGGGAGTACATTATCAGTGAAGCGATGGTTGGTCTGGGAATTCCTACGACAAGAAGCTTGGCTGTTGTCTCTACAGGGGAGAACATTTATCGTGAAACAGAACGTCCAGGGGCTATTCTCACTCGAGTCGCGGCCAGTCACATTCGAGTAGCCACTTTTCAGTATGCAGCCCAATTTGGTTCGGTAGAGGATTTACGTGCGCTTGCAGATTACACTATACGTCGTCACTTCCCGCAGGTTGAGGGTAACGAACAGCGTTATCTAAGCTTGCTGCAGGAAGTGATCAAACTTCAGGCGCAGCTTGTTGCAAAATGGCAACACGTAGGCTTCATTCACGGGGTAATGAATACAGACAATATGGCAATTAGCGGGGAAACGATTGACTATGGCCCCTGTGCTTTTATGGATACGTATAGCCCAGCTACGGTGTTCAGTTCAATTGACAGACAAGGCCGATATGCTTATGGCAATCAACCATACATTGCGGGCTGGAATCTGGCTCGTTTTGCTGAGACATTACTGCCGTTGCTGCATGAAGATGAAGAACAGGCTGTGCAAGTCGCTCAGGATGCCATAGCACAGTTCTCTGAATTGTATCACCACCACTGGTTATCGGGGATGCGTGCTAAGCTCGGTCTTTTTAAGGAAGAAGCCGAAGATGAGACCTTGATTAAGGACTTGCTCGATCTGATGGAAAAGCACACTGCAGATTACACGAATACGTTCGTGGCGCTAACGCTGAACAAACTGGAAACCTTCATACTTAAGGACAAGTCCGATTTTCAAGAGTGGCATTCACGCTGGCAAGACAGATTAGGTAGACAACTGGAGTCCAGCGATGAAGTAATGCAACAGATGAAGCGAAACAATCCAGTAGTGATTCCGCGGAACGAGAAGGTAGAGGAAGTGCTGGAGCGAGCCGAGCAGGACGGAGACTACAGCTTGATCCAGCCTTTACTGGATATTCTTCAATCTCCTTATGCTTACACTCCGGAGCAAGAAGCATTTGGTGCGATACCCGTGTCCTGTGATCCTTCGTATAAGACGTTTTGTGGGACTTAACATTAACATCTCTGTGAACCTGAGAGGAAAAGGTGAGGCTGCCGAGAGGCAGCTTTTTCATTGGGAGCCATTATAATCTATTATATGCGGTTGATCTCTCACCCTAGATGCTAGAGAAGGAAGGTGAATTTTTGTCCAATTTGTTAAACATGCAGGAGCTAGTCGGGCAACTGCGTGAATTATTATCACGCACTTCTTATCCGATGGTACAGATGGAAAGTTATGTGAACCGATTGGGGGAGTCGTTCAAATGGGAAGGTGCACCATATGTCGAAATAGGCGATGGACATTATATCGTTACAATCTATGAACGCGGTGTACCGTCCCTGATTAAAAAGCTGAAGCACGTGGAGGAGGTCCTCTATTGGCTGCTGGAAGATATGATTTTTACAGCTGCCCATGTGAGCCTGCTTAAGAAGTACGGTGTTGATAACGTTAACACCCATCTCGATTATACAAGTGAAGTGTGGCAAGAGATCGAAGACAACGTACGGGCCGCTTTTCAAGCGATCGGTGATCCATACTTAATTTGGCATCAAGAGGGTAAACGCCAGGAACTGGAAACAGTTCAACCCAGGAAGGGGAAATCTTCGATATGAGCGAACAGGACATTCAGGATGTTTGGTATGATTATGCATTGACTTTTGTAGAAAAAAAGAACCAGTCTGCGCAAGGATGGGCTGCGCTTTCTCCGACAGAGCAAGAGATTGCAGCGTTGTGGCTGTTTGAGGCAGATGTCTATAATGGTGGTTTTATACAATTCTTCTGCAACTGGGGAGAAGAGGCTTATAAGATCGCTTGCAGGGCACTCGAAACAATTGGCGCAAATCAGGTCTTGAGCAATGTAAAGCAACAGTATGCTTGTTTTGAGCATTTGGAAAACGATCCTAGACTAACTGGGTTATGGGACATCCCGAAATATCTGGAGACGGAGCAAGAAGAGCTTCTGGACGAATTGGATCAGCAGCTCTGGAATAACGAAGATCAGGTTGCGGAGAAGGCGTATGCTTATTACCATGACCAGCTTCGGATCAGGTTATAGTTATTTTCGCAGGAAATTGTCTTCCAGCATGCATTTTTTTCTGTTCGGAACTACTCTTTGATATGGGTCAGTTGAATATCGGAGTACTTGCGCTTGCAATGTGCAGAACGTTTCGCTATACTGGCTATAATTAAATACATGAATTACGTTGATAGAGCGCAGTAGCGGCTTTGTCCCTGTTACAGAAAGTCAGGGGTTGATGGAACCTGATACATACAAGGGCTGCGAATTACACTCTGGAGTACTTGGGTAATGCCAAGCGGATGGGCAAACGATAACTTGCTGAAAGTGGTATGGATCGCTGTTTTCGAGCGTATGAACGTTCGGAGAGGTTGTCCATGCAATTTGGGTGGTACCACGGTTATTCTAATCGTCCCTGTGTCTGTGATGACAAGGCGGCGATTTTTTTGTGTTCAAAAAATGCCCGCAGCTGTGTGAATTCGTAGCAAAACGTAAGTCATGACTGAATTTTGATGATAGAAAAGGGGTTATTACAATGAACATTATTGACGAACTACAGTGGCGCGACGCCATTAATCAACAAACGGATGCGGAAGGGCTACGTGAACTGACGGAGACCAAAGCGATCTCCCTGTACTGTGGTGTAGACCCGACAGGTGATAGTATGCATATCGGACACTTGATTCCGTTTATGATGCTGAAACGTTTCCAGCTGGCCGGTCACCGTCCGGTGATCCTGATTGGCGGCGCAACAGGTACGATTGGTGACCCAAGTGGCCGTCAGTCCGAACGTTCTTTGCAGACACTGGAGCAAGTGCAAGAGAATGTAGATGCGTTAACAGCGCAGATGAAAAAGTTATTTGTTACCGACGGCGACAATCAGGTTCGCATGGTTAACAACTACGACTGGACACATAAGATTAACGTCATCGAGTTCCTGCGTGACTATGGAAAAAACTTTAACCTGAACACCATGCTGGCAAAAGATGTAGTAGCAAGCCGTCTTGAAGGCGGAATTTCATTCACGGAATTCTCCTACCAAATCTTGCAATCTCTAGATTACCTTCACCTGTTCCAAACGGAGGATGTACAACTACAGATTGGTGGATCTGACCAATGGGGTAACATTACGAGCGGTCTGGATCTGATTCGTAAAAAAGAAGGCTCTGAAGCGAAAGCTTACGGCCTGACAATCCCACTGATGCTGAAGTCAGACGGTACGAAGTTTGGTAAAACAGCTGGTGGTGCGATCTGGCTTGATCCGAATAAAACGACACCGTTTGAATTCTACCAGTTCTGGGCGAATACAGATGACCGCGATGTGGTTAAATACCTGAAATACTTCACATTCCTTGGCAAAGAAGAAATCGAAGCCTTGGCAGAGAAAGTGGAAACAGAGCCGCATAAACGTGAAGCGCAAAAAGCCTTGGCTGAGGAAATGACCAAGTTCGTTCACGGCGAAGAGATGCTGGAGCAGGCAAAACGTATCACAGCAGCTTTGTTCAGCGGTGATATTCGTTCCCTGACAGCAGATGAGATCGAGCAGGGCTTCAAGGAAATGCCAACATACGAAACAGATGGTGAACCTAAAAATATTGTAGACTGGCTTGTGGATCTTGGTTTGGAGCCATCGAAACGCCAAGCTCGTGAGGATGTGACCAAGGGAGCGATCTCCATGAACGGTGAAAAAATCACCGAGCTTGAATTCACGGTATCTGCAGAGCACGCGATCGGTGGCAAATTCATCATTATCCGTAAAGGTAAAAAGAACTACAGCCTGGTGAAGCTTCAATCATAGTTACTGAGCATGCAAGCATGACTGGTTTGTAATCGAATCATAATACAGGTCCGAGCACTAACCTTAATAGAATTGCATATCAAGCAACCAAAAAGACCGCCTCCCATGCTGTCAGACGACAGAGGGGAGGCGGTCTTTTGTATACTAAGTCGATGCTTCACACGAAATTTTAATGTTGATTGACAATCGCAGTAATTTCTTCATCCAGATCGAGAGTAACGTCTTCACGATACGCACGAATGTTGTACTCGCTGTGCAAGTAGCGAAGAATCGCTTCAATCATGTTGGATTCTACGAGAAACTGACTGCGACCTTGAATCCAGACTTCTGCGGAATAACCTGTATCTTCTTCCCAGCTTAGCTCCACATTTACGTCTGTAGGACGTACACCTTTACGCTCTGCCATATGAATGCAAATTGCATTCACAATCTCGTCCATACTTAGAACCATAGAGCTTAGTACCGTCCGTTTCTATTACGATCATCATCACGATCGTCACGGCGGTCATAACGACCATCCGCAGCAGGTTTGCGACGATTGGTAATGGCTCTGAACAACGCCATAGCCAACATAACGATCAACATAATTGCGGCTACGTTCACGAGCAATCCAAGAATGTTACCCAGTGCTCCCATACCGCCAAACAGTCCGCCGAACAACATACCTGCCAGACCACCCAGCATCATACCTTTCATGAAGCCGCCGCCACCGCCAAAGAATCCGCCACGGTTATTCGCTGCTGCGCCAGAATTGGAATTGTTACGGGAATTGGACTGACTTACGTTATTGTCTGATTTCTTAGGGGTATTCGTGTAACTCTTCGTACCGGATTTGAATCCACCGCCGCCTCGTCTTGCATCAGCACTGTCTGGATTCGTAACACCAACCGTTGCGAACAGTAGTGTAAACGCCATGAAAACCATCATTAGATGTTTAATTCCGAATTTTTTCTTCATTGTATAGATCGTAACCCCCTGATTAAATTTGTTTAACTCCCTAAAATGGGCCTTACTGTAGTATTACGGGCCAACCTTCTGTAACGTTTCAAAATTAATTTAAAATTCTGAAATACTTGGACTCGGGTCTTGAATTGCCGCTTGACCATCGAGAAGCTGGGTGACCCAATGACACCATTCCAGCCCCGTCTGGGCATGCATTAAACCTTTTTGCACCAAAATGTAACTTCCAAAATCCCGGTTGCCTACCCGAAGATTATCTTGCGGTATCCGTGATTTCAATTCTTCGAAATACCGTATACGTTCCATGAACCAGCTTTTCCGCTCATTCAGGATACGTCTCATGCTTCCATCTTCGGCAATACCTACACAAAGAATACGAAGATTGAATTCATCGCGCGTTACGGGCGCTGTAACCGGAGTAATCATCCACTCCAGTAACTTCTGAATGCCTTTTTCCGTAACTGCATACATTTTTTTGTCCGGTTTGTCAGACTGTTGTACCCAGCGGGAGGCGAGTAACTCTTCGTTTTCCATCTTGGACAGGAGCGGGTAGATCTGGCTGTGTTTGGCCTGCCAATGCGGCTGAATCTTCAGCATTAGATCATAACCCGAAGACTCCTCGCGGGTAAGCAGCCCGAGCAATCCATAGGAAAGTATGTTCATGCACATGTCTCCTTAATATTAGGGCTGGGCCAACGAAACAACCCTTCCTGCGTTTCGTTGACCGCTTTCATAAAAGTGTACACTGAAACTGTATGGTTTGACAACCTGAGAGGATAACTGCCTTAATTTAGACAAAAAAAGTGCGAACCATGAAGGTCCGCACTCCAAACCATTTAGAGAGATGCCTGTTGTTCATACCCGTCAGCAACAAGATCAAGCTCGCCTGTAGCAGAGTCAATCACCATGCCGTGAACAGGTACATTGGGAGGAAGTAATGGATGCTTCTTAATCACGTCCACAGTTCCTCTTACCCCTTCTTCAACACTGTCAAACCCGCGCAGCCATTTTTGCAGACGAATGCCGGAATTTTCAAGCGTAGACATCACCTCTTCGGAAATTCCACGTTCTGTCATGTGACCAATCATCGTTTCAGCATGCAGGGAAGCCATACCACATTCTGTATGACCTACCACCAGCACCTCATCAGCGCCCAATTCATAGATAGCAACCAATACAGAACGCATAACACTACCAAAAGGTTGGGAGATAATTGCACCTGCATTTTTGATGATTTTCACATCGCCATTTTTCAGGTTCATCGCTTTCGGCAACATCTCTACAAGACGGGTATCCATACAAGTGATGATGACCATCTTTTTGGTTGGAAACTTGCTAGCCGTATACTTCTCGTATTCTTTAGTCTCGACAAATGATTTGTTGTAAGCCAAAATCTCTTGAATGTTGTTCATGTCCATTGCCTCCTGTTATCCAATACGACGAGCACGGTCATTTGCATGAGATGCAGCTTGTCCTACACGCCTTTGATTAGTTAGAGCACCGCAGTCAGTAGACCGCGTTATCCCTATTTTAGAAGCATAACGCATTATACTTCTGTCAAAAGTTGATTATACGCAATGCAAAAAGTATCATCAATAGGGTGTACAAATTTTTTTTGAAGAGGTGAGCGGTAACAATGGACAAACAAACACAGCAACATTTGCAATCTTTCCTTATTCTGGCCCGCAAAATTAAAAGTTATCACGAAGCCATTGGTTTGCTTCACTGGGATTTACGCACAGGAGCACCGAAAAAAGGCGTTCCCACTCGCTCGGAGACGCTGGGGTTGCTCTCTACCGAGGCATTCAAACTGCAAACCTCCGCTGAGATGAGAGCTTATCTAGATACATTGACCCAACCTGATGTGCTGGAGCAACTCGAAGACACTGACCGCCGCCTAGTGGAAGAGTGCAAGAAGGAGTATGATCGCAGTCAGTCGGTTCCACCTGAAAAAGTTCAGGCATATACCGTACTTACTGCCAAATCGGAGACGGCTTGGGAAGATGCCAAACATAACAGTGACTATGCCGGATTCTCACCATATCTCACCGATATCGTGAAACTCAAGCAGGAGTTTATCGACTATTGGGGCGTCAAGGATACAAGGTATGATACATTGCTGGACATGTACGAACCCGGATTGACGGTGGAAAAGGTAGATGCTGTATTCGCCCGCCTCAAAGCGCGTCTCGTCCCACTTCAAGAGAAAATCAATGCGGCGGAGAATAAGCCCAATACAGATTTTTTAAAGCAGATTTTTGACACCGAGCAACAGGAGAAATTCAGTCTGTTTATTCTGGAACAGATGGGATATGACTTTGAAGCAGGCCGTCTGGACGAAAGTGTCCATCCATTTGCTACAGGCCTGAATCCAGGTGACGTTCGAATAACAACCAACTACCTGCAAGACGATGTAACCAGTGCGATCTTTAGTTCTCTGCACGAAGGCGGACACGCCCTATATGAGCAAAATATCGATGAAAGTCTCGCTGGTACGCTTCTTGCCGAAGGCACCTCGATGGGGATTCACGAGTCCCAGTCCCGTCTTTGGGAAAATATGATTGGACGCAGTTTACCTTTCTGGACACGTTATTATAAAGATCTACAGCAACATTTCCCGCAACTGAGCGAAGTGAAGCTGGAAGATTTCTACCGTGCAATAAACCGGGTAGAGAGCTCTCTAATCCGAATTGAAGCGGACGAGCTGACTTACAATCTGCATATCATTATTCGATATGAGATTGAGAAAATGTTGTTTAATGAAGGGCTGGAAGTGAAGGATCTGCCAGAAACATGGAACAACAAATACAAAGAATACCTCGGAATTCTGCCAACGAACGATGGTGAAGGTGTGCTTCAGGATGTGCATTGGTCCGGCGGAGATTTCGGTTATTTTGCATCGTATTCTTTAGGCAACATGTATGCTGCACAGATTATGCATACGTTACGTCAGGAGATGCCGGAGTTCGATCGTCTGATTGCTGAAGGGAATCTGATTCCAATTAAAGAGTGGCTTACAGACAAGATTTATCGCTACGGCAAGAGCCGTACACCATCTGAGTTAATTGTTGCAGTGACAGGTGAAGAGCTGAATCCGGATTATTTGGCAGATTATTTGGAAGCCAAGTACGCTGAAATCTATAAATTATAACGCGTCCGCATGAAAGTCAGCCAGAAATTTCTGGTTGGCTTTTTTTGCGTGCAAGTTCTTAACCTTTTACTGGGCCTCGGCATATTCATAGTAAAGAGAAACTGTTGAACTCAGAAAAGGAGGGAAATCAAATGAAATATACGCCATGGTTTGTCCGGGGCATTGTAATTCTGTTGATTCTTATTGTGGCGCTGACGAGCTGCAACAGGGAAGAGAACGAAGCCAAGATTACGATTGGTGAAGTGACCCGTTCTGTATTTTACGCACCGGAATATGTAGCCGCGGCTCAAGGTTTTTTTGCAGAAGAAGGGCTTGAGGTGGATATTCAAACAACGGCTGGTGGAGATAAAACGATGGCGGCATTGCTTGCGGGTTCGGTGGATATTGCACTAGTGGGTGCAGAAACGTCCATCTATGTCTACCAACAGGGGGCAGAAGACCCGGTCATTAACTTTGCTCAGCTCACCCAGACGGACGGAACGTTTTTGTTCGCTCGAAATGCCCAGGACAACTTTGATTGGGAACAATTAAGGCAAAGTGTATTTCTCGGACAGCGCAAGGGCGGAATGCCGCAAATGGCCGGTGAGTTTGTTTTAAACAAACATGGCATTAACCCGTCCAGTGATCTGGAACTGATTCAAAATGTGGACTTTGCGAATATTGCATCTGCCTTCGCTTCAGGTACAGGGGACTATGTTCAACTCTTTGAACCACAGGCATCGATCTTTGAACAGGAAGGCCGAGGGAAAGTGGTGGCATCGTTCGGAACGGAAAGCGGGATTCTGCCTTATACGGTTTTTATGGCCAAACAAAGTTATCTGAACGAAAACAAAGAACTCGTACAAAAATTCACGAATGCCCTGCACAAAGCTCAACTTTGGGTAGATTCCCATACAGCGGAGGAGATTGCACAAGTGATTACCCCGTTTTTCAAAGACATTGATCCAGCGATTCTAACCAGCAGCGTAAGCAGGTACAAGGAACAAGGCACATATGCAACAGATCCGATCATTGATGGTGATGAGTGGAACAATTTGCTAAGTGTGATGAGCGCTGCGGGAGAATTAAAAGAGCGGGTTGAACAGAACACCATTGTCGATCCGTCATATGCAGAACAGGCGCTCCAGGGAAGGAAGTGAGCAGGCAATGCCTGATTCCGGAAACGTGATCCGACTGGAGAATATCTCTCAAGTGTATGTTAGTGAACGAGAAGCATCACTTGTTATCGAGGATTTAAATCTGGAGATCAATCAAGGGGAGTTCGTGAGTCTGGTGGGACCAAGCGGATGCGGCAAAACAACATTACTGTCAATCATCGCTGGACTGCTGAAGCCCACCCGAGGAAAGGTTGAAGTCGAAGGCAAGCTTGTTCAGGGTCCCTCTGCCAATATGGGTTACATGTTGCAGCAAGACTATCTGTTCCCCTGGCGCACCATTCTGGATAATGCACTGATCGGGCTTGAGTTGACAGGGAATCTGGACGTGCAGAGCAGAGAGCGTACCCGTGAACTGCTCGTCAGTATGGGACTTGGGGGGACAGAAGAGCAGTACCCATCGGAATTGTCGGGAGGCATGAGGCAGCGGGTAGCCCTCGTACGAACATTGGCTACAGATCCAGCAATACTGCTGCTTGATGAGCCGTTTTCGGCTTTGGATTATCAAACCAAACTACAACTCGAAGATCTTGTATCAGATACGTTAAAACAGTATGGCAAAACTTCGGTGCTGGTCACACACGATTTGTCTGAAGCCATTGCAGTCAGCGACCGGGTCATCGTACTTGATCGCAACCCCGGACGCATTCGACGTGAATTCGATATTCCTGAACAGATTCGGCTGGCACAGCCTTTCCATGCAAGGGAGCAGGCAGGCTTCAATGAGTTGTTCCAGTCACTTTGGGATGAACTTGTTCAGTCTGGAGGAGGTGAGAAAAATACGTGAGTCAGAAAATTCCAGATCAAGGAAAGCAGGAAGTACGTGAAGTTTGGCTGGAAGAACTCCAACGTGACCATAATCGTAAGATGGTCAGATGGCGGCAGCATATTTTTGCGGTTCAGTTGTCCATGTTAGTTGGTATGTTTTTATTCTGGGAGCTGGCGGGCAGACTGCGGTGGATTGATGTGTTGCTCTTCAGTTATCCTAGCAAAATCTTTGCTCAGATTGGCAAGGATGTCGTCAGCGGCGAAATATGGGCACATGTCGGGGTAACCGTAGGTGAAACGGTTGTCGGGTTTTTATTGGGGACACTTGTCGGAACGTTGCTTGCTGTTCTGATCTGGTGGTCTCCTTTTTTGTCCAAAGTGCTCGATCCTTACATGGTTGTGTTCAACAGCATGCCGAAGGTCGCGCTCGGTCCGATTTTTATCGTCATGTTCGGGGCGGGATTTACAGCCATTGTGATGACAACCCTTTCCATTACGGTAATCATAACAACACTTGTTGTGTACAACAGCTTTAATGAAGTTGATCCCAATTATGTGAAGGTTATTCGCACGTTTGGTGGTGAACGATCTGATATTTTTGCCAAGGTTGTGTTTCCTGCTTCTTTTCCTACAATTGTATCTACGTTAAAAGTCAATGTGGGTATGGCCTGGGTTGGGGTCATCGTCGGTGAATTTCTGGTCGCCAAACAGGGTCTGGGATATTTAATTATCTACGGATTCCAAGTGTTCAACTTCACTCTTGTGTTATCAAGCCTGCTTATCATTGCGGCCGTAGCTACAGCGATGTATCAACTGGTTGTATATGCAGAACGCAAGTTACTATCGTCTGGTCGCAGATCATAGCTCGAAAATGAAAAGTGACTGACAGAGCCGTTTTACAAGTGTTCATCATATGTATACAATTTCACAAGAGGTGTCACGTTGCCCCCAATTGTAAAATCAAGTAGGATATTTGATGGAAGGAAAACCTTCATGCCGGGCAGAAAAACACGCGATGAGCATAGGTCAGTTGCAGGTTTAGACTCTTTCTGTTACCGCAATTGAAAGGGCAGTGTTTCTTCTTCGTGGCATGTTTCTGTGACCGGCATGTTTTTGCATGCCGGTTGATGTCGTCTAGTTTGTAACCGGCGGAGTCATACTAAGGCTGGGGTGTTATAACTGTCTAGGCAGAGGGATATACGCCGGACGAGCACATGAAAATGATGAAAACAGGCGACATACGGGCCGCAAACTTTTGTACAGCTTAGAGGAGATGGAATATTAAATGGGGTTTAGAGTCATTAAAACGGCAATCGCAGCGCTGATGGCTGTACTGATTGCGGACTGGTGCCGTTTGCCAGGACCAACGTCAGCAGGCTTACTCGCGATTCTGGGTGTGGATGTTACACGAAAAAGGAGTATTCGAACGATATCGGCACGTTTTTTTGCATCCGTGGTTGGTCTTTTGTTTGCAAGTGTACTTTTTCACTTTCTCGGCTTCCATTATTGGGTGCTGGCAGTATACATACTAACGGCTTTTCCGGTGATTGTTCGGGTAGGCTTTAAGGAAGGCATTGTGACAGGCTCAGTTGTGGTGTTTCGGGTATTTAGCGGTGGAGAGATGGATGTGCATGTTATTCTTGTACAGATTGCGCTGCTCTTGATCGGCCTTGGTTCAGCGATGGTCGTGAATCTGGCGTATATGCCGGCGGCTGATCCACAGATGTTCCGGATACGCAAACGCATTGATGAATTGTTTTCGAAAATCTTCCGGGAGTTCGCCACAACCTTGCGTAACCCCAATGAAGTATGGGCAGGCAAAGAACTAATTGAAGCGGATAAAGCCGTTCTCGGCGGAATTGAGGCAGCCAAACGATCACTGGAGAACCAGGTCATTCATCCCAATGAAGGCTGGAGCGTATACTTTTATATGCGTAAAACCCAACTGGATTCCATACAGCATATGATGCATCTTGTATCCCAGGTCTATCAGAAAATGCCTCATGCCGAGATGGTAGCGGAGCTGTTTGACCAGCTTAGTCAAGACGTGTTGACCGAATCGTACACGGGACGAACGGAGAAGTTGCTTGCTGATGTGCAGGAAGAATTCAGACAAATGGAGCTGCCGGATACAAGAGAAGAATTCGAGATGCGTTCCGCTATTCTCCAGCTGTGCCGCGAGCTCTCCATGTATCTGAAAATCGCCAAAAAGGACAAAGCGCCTTCTCCAATCTCAGAACGCTCGCAATCTGTAAACGAATCATAGAAAATAGTTGTCACCCTAGACGGATGTCCTGCATACACTTGTAGTGAATGATTGTATGGAGGAGGTTTAAAGATGTCATTGAGTCATAAACATCAATGTAGAGAGATTATCACGAAGGCGATCTGCGGCAAAGGTCGTAAGTTCTCTACCGTAACACATACCGTGACTCCGCCAAATGGTCCGACCAGTATTTTGGGGGCTTGGATTATCAACCACCAGTATGAAGCCGTATCAGCGGGGGACGGAATTGAAGTTATTGGTACTTACGATATCAACATTTGGTATTCCTATGACAAAAACTCACAGACGGATGTAGCCAAAGAAACGGTATCGTATGTAGAACATGTGCCTTTGTCCTATCTGGACCCGAAACACCGGACTTCCACAGTAGAGGTATCTGCGGATGCAACGCAGGAACCAAGCTGTGTGGAAGCCACAGTGTCCGCGGGCGGCGGCAGCGTAATTATCCGGGTTGAGCGGGAATTCGCTGTAGAGCTCGTGGCCGAAACCAAAGTATGTGTGAAGGTGTGCACGGATGGATGCGGTGATTACGAAGACAAGGATTATGACTATGGCAGCGCGGATGGAGACTATGATGATCTCGATCCGGACCTGCTGGATGACGAGTTGTAAACCGCTCATCCGTAAAGCGAAAGTGATCTTCATAACCTAAGGTATCATATGCACGATAAGGTGCGGTGAAGAGGGCGTAAGCCCTCTTTCTTTCATAAAGTACAAAAAATGGGTTGTGACGAGCCTGATCATGTGCCTGAAGTGTTTAACGGGAAGGCTCCGCGGCTGCGGAGTCTTTTTTTTTTGATAAGCAAGAACGTGGCGGAAGGAGGGACGGAATGGACGTCATGGAAGAAGCCGAAAAGGGCGTTCGAGCATATACACGTCTGAGCGCTGGCGAACGCATAACTCGGTTAAAGCAAGCAGGGATCGAAGTGCTGTCCACGAGTGAGCAACGTAAGCGGGAAGCGGGGCTGCGTGTACGGTATGTTGTGCATATCAGCTGTCTTCAGGCCATTCGGATCATACGCAGAGACACTAGCGGAATGGGAGCGAGACAGGAAAGCGAACTGGATCGTGAAGCGGCATCATCTGTTTATAAACGGGTAGAACGGCTTGCGATCAAGACCTTGTATACATTGGGATTAGATCATGGGACTGTCCGTTTGGAAGCTTCGGGTAATGGCGGGTGTGCAGTCATTTCGGTTAATCCCGACCCGTGGAAAGGTGTAACAGATCTTGCCCTGCTTTATAGGCATAGCTGGCAGCAACATCAGACATTATTGAACCAGGAACGGCAGGAGAACCGGGTTCCTGTGCTCGGAATGGACCCGGAATTTCTACTGGTACAAATGCCCGAGTCCAAAATCGTACCTGCCTCTCGTTTTCTCGAACGTACAGGTATCGCAGGCTGTGATTCAGTAACGATCGGTGGCAGACGGGTGTACCCTGTTGCCGAGCTTCGTCCAGCTCCGAGTACAGAGCCGCGTGAGTTGTTGTCGCATCTGTTGCGAGCGTTCGCGGCTGCGTCACGCAGTATCAGTGATTCCTCTTTGATCTGGCAGGCAGGTGGAATGCCGCAACGAGGATTGCCGCTGGGCGGTCATATTCATTTTAGTGGCGTGCAACTAACCGGGGGATTACTGCGTGCACTAGATAATTATTTGGCGCTGCCACTGGCAGTGTTGCAAGATCCACGCGGATCAGGAAGAAGACCAAGGTACGGAACGTTAGGTGATTTTCGCCTGAAATCCTATGGTGGATTTGAATATCGGACACTGCCGAGTTTTCTTGTTTCTCCGGTTGTTGCTAAAGGGGTTGTTGCTCTTGCAGGTCTGATTGCATACGACTACGATCAGTTAAAACAGCGTCCTCTAGCACAGACGGCGGTCCATTCCGCATTTTATGAAGGAAAGCGAGATGCCATGATGGCATACATCCCTTCACTGATGGACGATCTGAGACAGTTGCCTGGATACACTCGATATGAACGATATGCGGCGCCCCTCATGAGGCAATTCAAACGAGGGCATACCTGGGACGAGAGCCGGGATATCCGTAAACTTTGGAATATTCGGGCAGGCTCATGAAGAAGCGGCATTTTTTTGCTATAATGAAATATAGGACTTTTAATACGTTAGGATACGGAAGATATGAAGCAGTATGCCCTTGAAGGAACAGGCGGATAGCCCGAACATAAGGCGGAGGTGCGATCTTGGTGCCTGACCGCCTTATTGCCTTCCAGGGACATTTCTTCCTGACATCATAGGAACGGATGGTGGATCGATATCATGGCACAGTACACGCCAATGATTCAACAATATTTGCAAGTGAAAGCCGAAGCACAAGATGCATTTCTTTTTTTCAGACTAGGTGATTTCTATGAAATGTTCTTTGATGATGCAATCAATGCTGCAAGAGAACTGGAGATCACGTTAACAGCACGCAACGGGGGAACAGATGACAAAATTCCGATGTGCGGCGTGCCCTATCATTCGGCTGAAAATTACATACAGCGTCTGATTGAGAAAGGGTATAAAGTAGCTATCTGCGAGCAGATGGAGGATCCGACCGTAACCAAAGGCATGGTACGCCGCGAGATTGTTCGTGTAGTCACACCCGGAACGGTGATGGAAGGCAAGACGCTGGGAGACAAGTCCAACAACTATATGGTATGTCTAACCGGTAACCAAAACACGCTCGCTCTTGCTGCCTGTGACCTGTCTACAGGTGAACTGTACGTTACATCAGTTCCTTATTCCAAAGAGTGGCTTAAAGACGAAATTGGCATCTATGAGCCGTCTGAGCTTGTGGGAGATGGAGCTTTGCTGGAGCTCGTAGAATCCGAGTCATCTCCGATTGGACGTCCGGTGGTTTATACCGCATGGACTAAAAGCAAGGAAGATCTCGTACGTCAGCAGTTCGGCGAGTCGGTGTGGGCAAGGCTGGAGCCGGAGCGTCAAGCATGTGTAGCACGTCTATTTTCTTATTTAAGTGAAACGCAGAAGCGCTCGCTTGGGCAATTGACACAAATCACTACGTATGAGCCGGATCATTATATGATTCTTGACCCGTTTACACGCCGTAATCTGGAGCTTGTAGAAACGGTGCGAGAACGTTCCAAGAAAGGCTCTCTGCTGTGGTTGCTGGATCGCACGGAGACGTCCATGGGCGCCCGCATGATGCGGCGATGGGTGGACAAACCTCTTTTACAAAAAGGAAAGATCAATGAACGACTGGAAGCAGTGGATACCTTGTATAACCAGTTTATTCTGCGTGAGGATCTGCGAGCTGAGCTGAAAGACATCTATGACCTGGAACGTCTGGTGGGACGAATTGCTTTTGGGAATGCGAATGGTCGTGACCTGAATGCACTCAAATCGTCACTGGACAAAATTCCGAGTCTGCGCCACCACTGCGCGGCATCTTCGTCTGCAACACTCCAGCATATCGCTGAAATGATGGATGATTGCGCTGATTTGCGTGACGAGATTGGACAGGCTATCGTGGACGAACCACCAGTGTCGGTTAAAGATGGGGGCTTGATCCGCGAAGGATATCATGCAAGGCTGGATGAGCTTCGGGAAGCTTCGGTAAATGGTAAACAGTGGATTGCCGAGCTGGAGGCCAGAGAACGTGAAGCTACGGGCATTCGCTCGCTAAAAATCGGGTACAACAAAGTGTTCGGTTATTATATTGAAATTACCAAATCGAATCTGGCTTCACTTCCCGAAGGACGGTATGAGCGCAAACAAACCCTTGCGAACGCTGAACGATATATTACACCTGAACTGAAAGAGAAGGAGACACTTATCCTTGAAGCCCAGGATAAAATGGTCGATATTGAGTACAGCCTATTTGCAGAGCTACGTGATCGTTTGAACCAGGAGATTGCTCGGTTGCAGAAGCTTGCTGAGCAGGTTGCTGAGATTGATGTATATCAATCGTTTGCAGTTATTAGTGCAGAGCGTAATTTTGTGCGTCCTGTGCTGACGGATGGATATAATCTGGTCGTCGAGCAAGGACGGCATCCAGTCGTGGAGGCCGTCATGCGTGATGGGGCTTTTATTGCCAACCATACTGCGATGACTGAGGAAGAGGCGCGTATTCTTCTGATTACCGGACCAAATATGGCTGGTAAAAGTACGTACATGAGACAAGTGGCACTCATCTCGATTCTGGCGCAGATTGGTTGTTTTGTACCTGCGGGTCAAGCGGAAGTTCCGATCATGGATCGTATCTTCACACGAATCGGTGCTGCTGATGATCTGATCGGCGGACAGAGTACATTTATGGTAGAGATGGCGGATATCCAGGTCATGACCGAAAAAGCAACTCCGCGCAGTCTGATCATCATTGATGAATTGGGCCGCGGAACATCGACCAGTGAAGGGATGGCGATTGCCCAATCCGTCATTGAATATGTACATGATGTCATCGGTTGTAAAGCGCTCGTATCTACACATTTCCATGAGTTAGCTCATCTGGAGGAAAGCCTGGACAAGCTAGCAAACTACTCGATGGCTGTTCAGGAGAGCGGAGACAAAGTGAACTTCCTTCGCAAGTTGATTGCGGGGGCGGCAAGCAGCAGTTATGGCATCTATTGTGCACGGCTTGCGGGTCTGCCTGACAGCATCATTGAGCGTGCCAATGGACTGCTGCATGGCTTCGAACAAGCGGCATCACAGGTGGCGGTTGGCAGTGAGTTTACGAGTGAGAACAAACCACCAACGAGACAGCAGTCAGAGGATCAGCATCAGTCGGAGCCTCAGGCGGCAAGTCGTTTGGAATCATCTGTTACTAGGGAAAATCCTCTTATTCTTGAGCGAAACACAAGCGAATTTGTTGCAGTAACAGAAACGGCGACAGGAGTAGAACATGTGTCATCTCAAGGGAAGACGACAGAGTTCGTTAATGGTAGCAGTGCCAAGCCCAGTACGGGGAATCGGTCCAGTCAGGGACAGCAGGAGGTTGTGCAACTGTCCATCTTCGACGACGAGAAGCCAGCAACTGTGCAACCTACAAAAACAGTTATGGTGGAAGATAAACCTGCACGTGAACTGATTCGTCATATGAGAGATATTGATGTGATGAATATGACACCTTTGCAGGCGATGCAAATTTTGAATGAACTTAAATTAAAGGCACAGCAATTATCCTGATTAACCGGGAGGAGGAGAACCTGTGGCGAAAATTCATGTGCTTGATGAACATATTGCCAACCAGATTGCGGCGGGTGAGGTGGTTGAACGCCCTGCATCAGTCGTAAAGGAACTGCTGGAGAATGCAGTGGATGCGGGGGCCTCAAAGATTGAAGTGGCGGTGGAGGAAGGTGGTCTGCTTCGCATCCGGGTAAAGGATAACGGCTCAGGCATAGAGCCGGATGATCTGGAGACGGCTTTCTACCGCCATGCGACTAGTAAAATAACCCACGGACGTGATCTGTTTCAGATCACAAGTCTCGGGTTCCGTGGGGAGGCGTTGCCAAGTATTGCAGCCGTCTCCAAAGTGGAGGTGCTGACCGCTAGTGGAGACGACGGGCGAGGACGACGAATCGTGATTGAAGGCGGTAGGCTCTGTGCGCACGAGGACGCTACATCACCACAGGGGACAGAGTTTGTGGTGAAGGAGTTGTTTTACAATACGCCTGCACGATTAAAGTATATGAAAACGATTCAAACGGAGCTGGGACACATCTCAGATGTGTTATATCGGATGGCGATGTCGCATCCCCATATTTCGTTCACTCTTCGTCACAATGAAAACACGTTGCTACAAACGCTGGGTAATGGTGATCTGTTACAAGTCGTTGCGGCAATCTATGGTACAAGTGCGGCCAAAGCGATGCTTCCCATTCAGGGCGAAAATCTGGATTACAAAATCAGTGGTCTGATTAGTTTACCGGAATGGACACGTGCCAACCGTGCGGGGATGTCAACGATTGTGAATGGACGATATATTCGCAATTATGGGTTAAATCAGGCAATTCTGAAAGCCTATCATACGTTGTTGCCTATTAATCGTTTTCCGCTCGTGGTGTTGCAGTTGGAAATGCACCCTTCACTCGTAGATGTGAACGTTCACCCGGCGAAGCTCGAGGTTCGTTTTAGCAAAGAGGCGGAGCTTTACGAGTTTGTGGAAACCACGCTGCGTGGGATTTTAAGGCAAGAGGTATTGATTCCACAAGTACGGAAACAGCAGATTAGACGTGGAGATGACAGTTCATTTATACAGGAACAATTTCTGTTCCCTCGTGGACCTGTGAAAGAGCAGGATGTAAGTGAAGGATATGGTCAACACGGCCCGCTTGGTAAAGAACTGAAAGATAGTAGAGACGGTAAAGATGTGAAGGACACCCAAGAAACGCATTCTTCCAAAACGCTGCCTTCATCTTCTGTGCGATCATCTCTCTCGCCATCTACGATTGTAGAAGAGGATCATTCCGATCTGGATGCACCAGCGGAGATTGAAACAGGAACAGGAGTACGTACAGAAGCAGGTGCAGGTAATGGGTCAGAAGCATTACAGCAGAATTCTTCCGCTTTATCGCAAGTGGCTCCTTTGCCTGATGCACCACCAGAATCTACTCCAGCGTATGGATCGCTTGATCTGTTGAATGGAGCTCATTTTGATCAAAAGAATGATCATTTGCAGGAGATCATGGGTGAGGATCGAGGTGTGGGCTCTCCCGTACCTTCGGATACCTGTAAAACTGAAAATCAACGTGAGAATCCAGGCCAACATTCTCGGAACAATGCGGGTGAAAGTGCTGGCGAAGTAGCTGCCACGAGCACAACTGGAACCCGAGCGGCTAACGAGAGTCAAACCGAAGCGTATCATGCACCATCCTACAGCGCTCCAGTAAGGGAAAGCCGTACGCCGTACATTTCGGCAGGTCAAAAAGGAGAACGCAGCTGGAAAAAAACATCGATACCTGATCCAGCCAAACTGTCGGCTGCAATGCACGCAGATCCTTCTATGCCTGCGTTCCCTGAACTTAGTCTGATTGGTCAGCATCACGGAACGTACTTGATTGCACAAAACGATGAAGGGTTATATCTGATCGACCAGCATGCGGCGCATGAACGGGTCAATTACGAGTACTATTACGAGAAGTTTGGCAATCCGGCTCAGGCCTCACAGGAATTGTTGTTGCCAATTACCCTTGAATTCACACCTTCGGAGACCGAAAAGCTAAAAGCAAGGCTCGCCTGGTTTGAACAAGCGGGGGTATATCTGGAGCATTTTGGTGGACAAACTTTTCGTGTACGTTCTCATCCCTACTGGTTCCCCAAAGGGGACGAAAAAGACATTATCGAGGAAATGTCGGAATGGGTTCTCAGTGAGCGAAGCATTGATGTGGCTAAGATGCGTGAAGCCGCTTCGATTATGTGTTCCTGCAAAGCTTCCATCAAAGCGAATCAAAAGCTTACCGAACGGGAAGCGGAAGTGTTGATTCAGCGTCTGGGCTCATGCCGGCAACCATACACGTGTCCGCACGGGCGGCCGATTGTGATTTCTTTTTCAACATATGATCTGGAAAAATTATTTAAACGAGTGATGTAGTTTTATAGGGGGATATTATGTATATAACGACGGGTGACAAGGAGGCGCCTTCTCTGGTAGAGCGTGCGCGCCAATTGGCCGCTACGACTGGAGGCACCTATGTAGCACGCAACAGAACATCTCTGCCCAAATTACTTGAGCAATACGGGGTTCAGGAGATTCTGGTGGTGCTGAAAGGGAGGGCACGCTTGTTCCGGAAAGGTGCATCCGAGCTTGAATTTCACCCTAGTATGGGATTCGTACGTGCCAAACGTGTGTTACGGGGAGAACCTGATCCGATGCTGGAAGCAGGTGCTGTACGCAAAGGAGATACGGTTGTGGATTGTACCGCGGGGCTCGGCTCGGATTCACTCGTTTTTGCGGTGGCGACAGGTGTTCAAGGGAGCGTGATTGCCTGTGAAAGTTCTGAGCCGCTCTATACACTTTTACTTGATGGCATGTCTCATTATGAAAGCAATGAGCCTTCCATAGACGAGGCGTTTCGGCGCATTGAACTCCGAAATCACGATCATCTGGAATTGCTTCGTTCATTGCCTGACCATAGCTGTGATACGGTTTATTTTGATCCGATGTTTCGTGAACCGATGATGGATTCGAGTGCAATCAAGCCTTTACGGAACTATGCGAATGCTCATGCATTAGCGGAAGAGAGCATTATAGAGGCGAAGAGAGTCGCCCGCAAGCGAGTGGTCATGAAAGAAAAACGCGGTAGCACAGAGTTTGACCGACTTGGATTCCAGGTGCTGGATCGGGCGAATGCAAAAACCTTGTACGGAGTGATTAATGTTGAGAGCGGAAGTTAAAACAAAACCGAAGCTGCTGGTGTTGGTTGGGCCCACAGCTGTAGGCAAAACAAGATTGAGCATTGAACTGGCACAGGCTTTTAACTGTGAAGTCATTTCGGGAGATTCCATGCAGGTTTATCGTGAGATGGATATCGGAACGGCGAAAATAACGACGGAAGAAATGAAGGGCATTCCTCACCATCTGATTGACATTCATGAGCCGGAATATCCTTATTCCGTAGCTGAGTTTCAGGAAAGTTGCACACGATTGATTCCTGAAATCCATGAACGGGGTAAACTACCTTTTATTGTTGGCGGCACGGGTTTGTACGTGGAATCGGTCTGTTATGGCTTTCAATTTTCAGACAGTGGTTCAGATGAAGCATTCAGGGAAGAGCAGTTCAGTTATGCTCAGCAACATGGGGCACAGGCTCTTCATGACCGGCTCAGGGAGGTTGATCCAGCCAGTGCGGATCGTCTTCATCCGAATGACCAACGGAGAATTGTACGCGCGCTTGAAATCTTCCATCTTACAGGAGAGAAATGGTCGGAGCAGCTCGCTGTTCAGAAAAAAGAGTCTCCGTACGATCTGCTCATTATCGGTTTGACGATGGATCGCCAGAAGTTATATGCAAGAGTCGAAGAGCGAATCGACCTGATGATCAAACAAGGATTGGTTGACGAGGTAAAAGCCTTGCTGGAACGCGGAGTTGCGCGAGGTCATATTTCCATGCAGGGCTTGGGTTACAAGGAAATTGCCGCGTATCTGCAAGGCGAAGTTAGCTGGGAAGCTGCAGTGGAGTGGCTTAAGAGGGATACACGTCGCTTTGCTAAACGTCAGTTGTCCTGGTTCCGTCATATGAAAGATATTCAGTGGGTGGACATGACGGACACCGAAAATTTTGAAGGCCATTATAAGCAAGTAAGTGAATTGATTACACGTACATTGAATTAATTTTGATAGACGAAACCTCTACTTTTCAATGAAAAGCTGGAGGTTTTTTATTTTTGATTAAGTTTGCTACCCGATATGAAAAAAAGGGTTCTCTCAATATGATTCAAATCGCTGATTTCAGGATAAAATTTAAGTGATCATTCTTCGGGAATTTGAGTTTTTTCGAACGAAATTAAGAGGAGTTGGTCTGTTATTCAGGCTGTAGCATAACGTTCTCATAGAGTAAATGGTCGTTCCTCGCTGGAACCATTTACTAGTTATGTAATGTTAATTGACATGGTATAAAGCGAAAAAAATGTTAAGTGGAGCCTTGTTATACGGTTATTACGTGAAATTTGTTCCTCTTTTGCAAATCTGTAAGGCAGTGTATAATGGATAAGTCTGCTAATTCTAAATTCTCTACTCATGGGGATGCGAAAAAGGGGACAAGGGGTTTTTGTGGATTATATGAAACTGTTCATGATATAATAGCACGAAAGCTACTCAGCGATATTGAATCATACTTACATTACGAATTCAAATGAACCAATGGGGGTACGGCTAATGAACAAGTCCATCAACATCCAAGATACGTTCTTGAACCAACTGCGGAAAGAAAATATTCCGGCTACGGTCTATCTGACCAATGGCTTCCAAATCCGCGGGACGATCAAGGCATTTGACAATTTTACGATCGTCATTGACAGCGACGGACGCCAGCAAATGGTCTACAAGCATGCCATCTCCACGTTCACGCCGCAACGCAGCGTATCGCTGATGCAGCAAGATAACGGCGGCGAAGCTTAAAAAAATCCGAAACCTTTTCACACACCATTTCGTCTACAAGTATAGGTATTGAAACAGAACAACCTAATAAGGGTTGTTCTTTTCATTCCGGGCAAAATAGGTTTAATCTAAGTTTGTGCTCGCCAGAGAAATAGAAAACATGCAACTGAAAGGGAGTCAGAAGGTAACATGCCAAACGATCCGTTATCGAGGTCTAATAATCGCAACACCAATAATAAGTCAAACTCAAAAGCGAAACCTAAGACCTCTAAAAAGAAAAAAATTACGGGGAAACGCGTTGGATGGACTTTGTTTTTCACCATGGCAGTCGCCATATTCTGTGCGCTAGGCGGATATTTGTTTATTTTAATTAGTGGTGAACGTCTGCTTACAGCCAACATGGATAAAACAACAATCAATGAAACGTCAAAAGTATATGATCGCAACAATAATATTATGGGCGAGCTGTCAATCAAAAAGCTGGAACCTGTGGAATCTGATGAAATTCCTAAACTGGTCAAGGAAGCCTTTGTGGCCACAGAGGATAAACGCTTTTATGATCATCAAGGTGTAGATATCTGGTCCATTGGCCGTGCGGCGGTAAAAGATGTCATGGCACGCTCCATGGTAGAGGGCGGCAGTACGCTGACCCAGCAGCTGGCCAAAAATATGTTCCTGTCGCGTGACAAAACGTTCTTCCGTAAAGCAACCGAAGTGTCGATTGCGATGGCGCTGGAACGTAAGTTTTCCAAAGACGAAATTTTGACGATGTACCTGAACCGGATTTTCTTTGGTCATCAGCGTTACGGAATCAAGGCAGCATCGGAGTTTTATTTTGGGGTCACTAATTTAAATGATTTAAAATTATGGCAGATTGCGACTTTGGCAGCTATGCCAAAAGGACCGTCGGCTTACAATCCAGTCAGCAATCCGAATGATTCCAAGGCACGCCGTGGTGTTGTTCTTCAACTCATGTATGAGCAGGGCTATATCACGAAAGCAGAGATGGATGAAGCGAAAGAAATTAACTACAACTATAAACGTCCAGAGAAAGACAGAAAATATCAAGCCTTTATTGACTACGTTTTACGTGAAGCTGAACAAGTAACGGGTATGACGGAAGATGATCTCAATATCGGCGGTTTCAAAATCTATACAACGATGGATGCACAGGCTCAAACCGCAATGGAGAATGCCTTCTCGGATGACAGTTTGTTTGAAGCCAGCAAGGATGATCAACAGGTTCAAGGTTCAATGGTCATTATGAATCACGAAAATGGCGGCCTTGTTGCCTTATTAGGCGGACGTGATTACCAAACGAAAGGTTACAGTCGTGTAACGCAAAGCCGAAGACAGCCAGGCTCAGCCTTTAAACCGATTGTATCCTATGCTCCGGCGCTAGAGACAGGACAGTACAGTGCGAACTCACAGCTCAGTAATCAGAAGCAGTGTTTCGGAAACTATTGTCCCGGAAACCTTCATGGATATTCTTCCACGATCAGTATGACGGATGCGATTACGAAGTCGGAAAATATCCCTGCTGTTTGGTTGCTGGATAAGATCGGGGTAAATACCGGAGTTAATTTTGCAAAAAGTGTTGGCATTCAGTTGACCGATCAGGATAAAAACCTGGCGATTGCTTTGGGTGGTCTTAGTAAAGGTACGAATACACTGGAGATGGCTCAAGCTTACAGTTCGTTTGCTAACCTTGGGGAGTATCAACAAGCTTACTCCATTAAAGAAATTAAGGATAGTTCAGGCAAAACAACCTATAAACATGATAAATCAGATACCAAACGTGTGATGAGTGAACAGAACGCATACCAGCTTACACAGATGCTGCAAAACGTAGTAAATGACGGTACTGGACGCTCCGCTCGTCTGGATCGGCCAGTAGCCGGTAAAACGGGAACGGTGCAAAGCGGTATCGCTGGCAACAGTTCGAACCGTGACGTATGGTTTGTTGGCTACACCCCTGAGTGGACTGGTGCTGTCTGGATGGGGTATGACAATCCGGATGCAAAACATATGCTAAAGAACAGCAGTAAGCTGTCTGCAGCGTTTTTTGCCAAAGTCATGGGAGATGCATTAAAAGGTGTACCTGTGAAGGAATTCAAAACGCCAGCCGGCGGTCAGGCACCTCCTCCAGTGGAGGAACCACAGCAACCGACATTATCAGTAAGCGGATTAAATGGTTCCTATGATCCATCCACGCAGACTGTTTCCCTTAGCTGGACTGGAACGGGCGACGCGAATACGCAGTATCGTGTTTATCGGAAGGAGACTTCGGAAGCGCAATTTACTCATCTGATCGACGCTGTTGGCTCAACAAGTGCGCAGGATTTAAGTGCGCTACCTGGACTAACCTATGAGTATTATGTAACGGCTTATGATACGGCTTCCGCACAGGAAACCAGCCCATCCAATACCATTTCGCTTATGATCGAAGCTCAAGAGATTGATCCGCAGCAACCAGATCCGGGTACAGATCCTGGTACAGGTACTGATCCTGAAATACCAGACACGGATAATCCGGACAATGGCGGGGTCGATAATGGCAACCCGAATGGTAACAATGGTAATGGAAGCGAGAATGGCAATAATGGTAATGGGAATAACGGAAACAACGGAAACAACGGAAATGGAAATGGCAACAACGGCAACAATGGTAACAATGGTGGATCAGGTCCTGGCAATGGTCAACCGGACGGTGGCGGGACTCCGCCAGGTCAAGGAACCACCGATCCTGGAAGTGATGGCTCAAGTGATGGTGGAGTAAGTACACCGGGTCAAGTCGTTACACCAGATAGTGGAACCAGTGGAGACGGTGGAGGGACAGAAGCTCCTTCTACGCCTCAATCCGGTTCTGGAGGATAAGAATCGGGTTTCATGATAAGATATATGTTTGCTCAAAACTGCTTCCCGGTTCGCCGGTGAAGCAGTTTTTATTATTTTGTATATATAAAAGAAAGAGTGTACTTCAATATCCAAGATCATGTGATCCGTTGGTAGTGACATAACAAGCTTAGTTTTGAGTGTAACCTTTAAATATGGTAAGCTGTAGCTATTCGTAATACGTTGTATAGAGCAGATTTTTAGTACTTGTTATCTAGCAGACGTATAAATGTTCACCAATCTAAAATGCGGATCGTAGATCTGCAGTCGGCAAAGAGGGGTTCGTATGAAACGGAAATTCGGGGATCGCGCAAACTGGCGCCGGATTACGAACCGACAATTTACATGCCGGTTCGTTCAGTCCAAAATTTTTACAGGTTACATTACGTTGTATACCATACAGGATTTGAAAGAACCCTTGTGGAAGACGTATGGAGGTACAACCTTTTGTATCGCTGATAAGGGATATTCCTGGCTTCAGTATTATCCGAAAGGAGAACACTTTGTGGTTACAGCGATGTTTGATGATCAGCAGCGGATTATAGAATGGTACATCGACACTTGCCGTAGTCAGGGAATTACCGATCAGGGCGTTCCGTGGTTTGATGATCTCTACTTGGACGTAGTTGTGCTTAAGGACGGAGAGATCTTTTTGCTGGATGAGGATGAGCTTGAGGATGCCTTGTCTCGCAAACATATTACAACCGGAGATTATGATCTTGCGAACAAAACGGCGAAGGAACTGCTCCATGCCATTGATGCTCATGTGTTCCCATACTTTCAGTTATCACTGAAACATAGACAGACGTTGTTTGAGAATGGTGAGTTTCGCAAAAACATCCAGGTCTAAAACGAATTTTTCTGGCCAGAACTTTTCTTGTACATCCTTCTAATATCTGGGCACCTGATAGAATACATTAATAATCAGGAGAGATCAGCCCGATAAAATAGAGGTGATGGCGAATGAACGGACGGGTCATGGCTGCAGGAGGGCAACCGGGAGGCAGACCATCCAGACAAATTAATGTGGTATTACGTAACCAGGAACCTCAAATACTCGCTAAAGATGAAGCACTCTCGGTACAAGCGGCCAAAAGTATAACAAAGCATGCGCATTTTCAGGAGATTCAGGGTGAACTGGAGCAACTGGTGGGACTCGAAAATATCAAAGATTTGGTGTTTGAAATTTATGCATTTCTTCAGATTGCGCAGATGCGCTCCGAGGCGGGTCTGCTAAGTGGTGCACACGTGTATCATATGATCTTTAAAGGCAACCCCGGAACGGGCAAAACAACGGTAGCCAGAATCGTAGCCAAAATGTTTCAGAAGATGGGCGTGCTCAATAAGGGGCATCTCATCGAAGTAGAACGCGCTGACCTTGTTGGCGAATACATTGGTCATACGGCACAGAAGACCAGAGAATTAGTTAAGAAGGCCCTAGGTGGCATTTTGTTTATCGATGAGGCGTACAGTCTAGCTCGCGGCGGGGAGAAGGATTTTGGCAAGGAAGCCATCGATACACTTGTAAAATCCATGGAGGATCATAAAAACCAGTTTATTCTGATCTTGGCCGGGTACTCGGAAGAAATTGATTTTTTTCTACAAACGAATCCGGGGTTACCTTCGCGCTTTCCGATTCAGGTTGAATTTCCAGACTATACGATCGATCAGTTGATTCAAATCTCTGAGATTATGGCCAAAGAGCGTGATTATATTTTGATGCCGCAGACCATACTCAAGTTAAAGCAGCATCTTTTACAAGAAAAAAATGATTCCTTGCACGCATTCAGTAACGCCAGGTATGTAAGGAACGCGATTGAGAGATCGATCCGGCATCAGGCTGTTCGTTTATTGGAGCAGTACTCGGAGGGAAGTCCGGGTAAGCTGGAGCTGATGACTATTCGTACAGAGGATTTGAAGTTTGAACGAAAGTAAGCGATAATAACCTTTTAACAGAGCCGGCCGGGCTAACCGGTTCGGCTTTAACCATGCCACGGGGATTTCGTGGTTTAATGTATTTATACGGAGTAGGGGAGTGGTATATATATGACAATTGGTACGCACGATACAGATACAACCAAAAAAGACCGAGCAATATTGGTCAGTCTGGTTACCGATGAGGTAAAGCGTTCAGGCATTAATCATGAGTATTCGTTACAGGAACTTGTGAAGCTGGCTGAAACCGCAGGCGTTGAAGTTCTCAGTGTATTAACCCAGAACCGGGAAACAAGGGATACGAAATGGTTTATTGGCAAAGGTAAAGTGGAGGAACTTCGTTTGGTTGCGGACGAGCTGGGAGCAACAACGGCTATTTTTGATCAGGAATTGTCTGGTGCTCAGGTTCGAAATCTGGAAGAGACTTTGGATCTGAAAATCATTGACCGTACACAGCTGATTCTGGATATCTTTGCGCAGCGTGCGAGTACACGAGAAGGCATTATTCAGGTAGAGCTTGCGCAGCACAGCTACTTGCTACCGCGTTTGTCGGGGCATGGTAAAAACCTGTCACGACTTGGTGGCGGGATCGGGACGAGAGGCCCAGGTGAGAGCAAGCTGGAGACAGATCGTCGTCATATCCGGGGACGGATTGATGATCTAAAGCGTCATCTCGAAGAAGTCACACGTCATCGTAAACTGCACAGAGAACGTCGTAAAAAAACAGGGATTATTCAAGTCGCTTTAGTAGGTTACACGAACGCAGGTAAATCAACATTGTTGAAGCAGTTAACCGCTGCAGATGTATATATTCAGGATCAGCTTTTTGCTACACTCGATCCAACATCACGTACGATGGAGCTACCGAGTGGGAAAGAAATTGTACTGACGGACACGGTAGGTTTTATTCAGAATCTACCTCACGATCTGGTTGCGGCTTTCCGCGCAACACTGGAAGAAGTGAATGAGGCTGATTTGATTTTGCATGTTGTAGACGCTTCATCCGAAATGCGTGACGATCAGATGAGCACAGTTAATGCCATTTTGCAACAACTTGGTGCAGGGGACAAACCTCAGCTTGTGCTGTATAACAAAAAAGATGCCTGCACGCCGGAACAACTACAGATGCTTCCTTTGGATAAAAAACATATTAAAATAAGTGCACTTGATGAATCAGACTTGATCAAGGTTCGTGAATTGATTCAGGCTGAACTGACAGGCGATACGAAGCGTTTCCGTATCCCGGCAGAACGTGGGGATCTGACATCTGTACTCTATAAAATCGGTGACGTTGTCGGGGCCGAATACGATGAGAATGATGTCATTTACCAAGTTGAACTGCAAAAAGGTGAATATGAGAAGTATAGCTACTTACTCGAAGATTTCATCGAACTGTAACATTCATGACATATTAATGTGATAAGTTGACACGAGAATTGATTGAATGCGTCAGTTTCGTGCTATAAAAGGGGAATGAAGCAAGATGGCAAGGTTTGATTCAAATATTGTGGAACTTCAACATCAGGTGGAACGACAGATTGAAGGACAACTTCATCAGGTGGATCGTATTGTAGATCACAATCAATGGAAGGTAATTGATGCGTTTCAGCGTAGAAAAGTAAGTGATTTTCATTTTGCAGGCTCCACGGGGTATGCTTATAATGATCGCGGACGTGAGGTGCTCGACGAGGTATATGCGGATGTGTTTGGTGCAGATACTGCACTCGTGCGTCCTCATTTTGCCTCAGGAACACACACGATAAGTACCGCTCTGTTTGGCGTATTGCGTCCAGGAGACGAACTGTTGTACATCACAGGTAAGCCTTATGACACATTACATAAAGTGATTGGCAAGCCTGGTGACGGAACAGGGTCTCTCCGTGATTTTGGGATCGGGTATGCTGAAACCGGACTGACAGACGCAGGGCAAGTGGATTGGGAAGCGGTGGAAAAGTCTATTACGCCAGCAACGAAGGTTATAGGCATTCAGCGTTCTCGTGGCTACGACTGGCGTTCTTCGTTTACAATTGCCGAAATTGCAGATATGGTGGCGCGTGTTAAAACGTTGAAACCAGACGTTATCGTGTTTGTGGATAATTGTTACGGCGAATTTACGGAAGAACGTGAACCTACAGAAGTAGGTGTGGACTTGATGGCAGGTTCGTTGATTAAAAATCCTGGTGGTGGGTTAGCAGAAACCGGAGGATACATATGTGGCAAAGAGAAGTATGTACAACTGGCAGCGTATCGTTTGACTGCACCTGGTATTGGGGGTGAGGTAGGGGCTATGCTGGGGACAACGCGAGGCATCTACCAAGGACTTTACATGGCTCCAACCATCGTGGGTCAAGCGATCAAAGGAAGTATTTTTGCAGCGGCGATGTTTGCTGCATCCGGATTTGTGACCAAGCCTGCGTGGGATGAGCCGCGTACTGACCTGATCCAGGCGGTGCAATTCAGCTCTGCTGAGCATTTAATTGCTTTTGTACAAGGCATTCAGCAGGCAGCTGCTGTGGATAGCCATGTTGTTCCTGAGCCTTGGGATATGCCTGGATATGAGCATCCTGTCATTATGGCGGCAGGTACGTTTATTCAAGGAGGAAGCTTGGAATTATCCGCCGATGCGCCGATTCGAGAGCCTTTTATCGGTTATATGCAGGGGGGGTTAACTTACTCTCATGTTAAATATGGCGTTTTGATGGCATTACAAGCAATGAAAGATCGTAAATTATTGTGAGTTTATCTAACACGTCATTGACACTTTGTAACAACTAAATGTACAATAGGGTCAAGAATAGATGACTGGAAGGTTGATGAACATGGGCGACGAAATCCGCAGAAATATGGCCTTATTCCCTATAGGTATCGTAATGAAGCTTACCGATCTGTCCGCGAGACAGATTCGTTACTATGAGCAGCACAGCCTGATTGTTCCTGCAAGAACGTCAGGGAATCAGCGCTTGTTTTCCTTTAACGATGTTGAGAGATTACTAGAGATCAAGGCTCTGATTGAAAAAGGAGTTAACATTGCAGGCATTAAGCAAGTGATGAATCCTGTTTCAAAAGAGTCTGAAGAAGCAACGGTGATTACGCCGGAT
Organism: Paenibacillus amylolyticus; assembly: GCF_003719335.1. Taxonomy (GTDB): domain Bacteria; phylum Bacillota; class Bacilli; order Paenibacillales; family Paenibacillaceae; genus Paenibacillus; species Paenibacillus amylolyticus_D. Next base: position 119,495 of record NZ_RIAS01000011.1, on the reverse strand, counting down.
ACGGAAGTTAAACGTAGAGAACTGTCCGATACACAGCTGCACCGTTTGCTGAAGCAACAGCTGGTGTCAGGTAAAAGACCAGGTCAGGTATCTCTCATCCAAGGTGAACTTTCTCGGTTTTTTAATAAAAAATAATCGATTCACCTAACGAGGCGGGTAAGGTGAATTTCAAACTTCTGATGTCAGACTCCTTGACCCGTGGCACATTCTAATGTACAAATATAACATGCAAGCCAAATACGCAGATAAGAAAGGGAGAGGAATCATGAGTTATACAAAAGAAGACATTCTCCGCATCTCCAAAGAAGAAAACGTACGATTCGTTCGATTGCAATTCACCGACTTGCTGGGAGCGATTAAAAACGTTGAGATTCCTGTAAGCCAGTTAACGAAGGCTTTGGATAACAAAATGATGTTTGATGGTTCCTCCATTGAAGGTTATGTTCGTATCGAAGAATCCGACATGTACCTCTATCCGGATCTTGACTCTTGGCTTATTTTCCCATGGGTATCCGATAATCGCGTCGCGCGTTTGATCTGTGACGTATATCTGCCAGATGGCAACCCATTCCCGGGTGATCCACGTGGCATCTTGAAACGAAACCTGAAGGAAGCCGAAGAAATGGGATTCACTTCCTTTAACGTTGGTCCTGAACCAGAATTTTTCTTGTTCAAAACGGATGAAAAAGGAAACCCAACAAACGAACTGAATGACCAAGGTGGGTATTTCGACCTTGCACCAACAGATCTTGGCGAAAACTGTCGTCGTGATATCGTTATTACACTTGAAGAAATGGGCTTTGAAATCGAAGCTTCTCACCACGAGGTAGCTCCTGGTCAGCATGAGATCGACTTCAAATATGCAGATGCTCTGAAAGCAGCAGACCAGATCCAAACGTTCAAACTCGTTGTTAAAACGATTGCACGTCAGCATGGATTACATGCTACGTTTATGCCAAAACCATTGTTCGGTATGAACGGTTCCGGTATGCACTGTAACCAATCCTTGTTCCGTGGCAATGAGAACGCATTTGTTGACGAGTCGGACGAGCTGGGCCTGAGCAAAACTGCGCGTCACTTCATGGCTGGAACGCTGAAGCATGCACGTGCGTTTGCTGCAATCACTAACCCGACTGTGAACTCCTACAAACGTCTTGTGCCAGGTTACGAAGCACCATGTTACGTAGCATGGTCTGCAAGTAACCGTAGCCCAATGATCCGTATTCCAGCTTCACGTGGTCTGAGTACTCGTGTTGAGGTTCGTAACCCGGATCCGGCTGCTAACCCATACCTCGCTTTGGCTGTTTTATTGAAAGCAGGCCTGGACGGAATCAAACGTGAGCTTTCCTTACCGGCTCCGATCGACCGTAACATCTACATCATGTCAGAAGAAGAGCGTGTGGAAGAAGGCATTCCTAGCTTGCCAGCTGACCTGAAAGAAGCATTGAACGAATTGATCCGCAGCGAAGTCATCTGTGACGCTCTCGGCGACCACGCCCTGGCTCACTTCTACGAGCTGAAAGAAATTGAGTGGGATATGTATCGCACACAAGTCCACCAATGGGAACGCGATCAATATATCACGTTGTACTAATACCAGAATCCCTTGCGCCACCTGGCGTGAGGGGTTTTTCTTTTTATGGATAAATCATTTCTAGGCAAAATAAAATGTGAGTGCCCACAAAATGCCCTAACAAATATGTTACAGGAAACACGAAAAACAGCGCTCTCTTATCGGAGCGCTGTTTTTGCGCTTAATTACATTACAGAGGGTTTCTAACGGTTCCTGCGCTATTTTAGTAAACTCGACACAGGGGCATTAAAAATAAACCCACCATGTTTGTTTTGTTCTTTAATAACTAATAGCTTACATGAAACTTAAAAAGGATGATATAACTACCGTGGTTTGCACTTACAACTGTAAGCCCGGGTTGAATAGGAGTAACCAAAAAATCAGGGCCAATATCACAAGCGCCATCACTATAGATTACATCATAAGTGTAGCCGCTATACCATTGACCAGGTTGGCCTACTTTTAGGTAAATGTCTCGCTCAAAAAATGCTTGAGGTGCTGTCACTTGAAAACTTTCCGATAGCGATAAAGCAGGTGTTGAAATACCCGTATCCGCAGCGAAGGACGTAGAACCAATTGAAAAACATGCAGATACAGCTAATAAGCCAGCAAGTAATTTCTTTATCATACAATTTTCGCTCCTTTTTGTTATGCTCATGAATTTATTCTGAAAGAATAAATTATTCCATCTTAGTTACGTAACCCTCATAGTTTCCGTAATATAATCCGTTTGAATAGGTAGTAGATGTTAATGTTAGTCTTCCATACCAAACACCATCAGCATAAGTGTAGCTCTGTGGAACATAACTTGCATTTCCATATTTATTGTTAACGTCTGAGTATCTCACAAATTTCTGGGTTGCCTGAATCGTAATACTTTGTGAAGTTACCGAATCTTGAGAAGAGGGTGAAGCGGTAGCTAATGATGTTGGAACAGCGATACTTGCCACAATAACAGTTAAAGCTCCGAGTGAACACATTTTCTTTTTCATACAAATACCTCCTAAGATTTGTAATGAATTAATGAAACTTTACTCTCTAAAAATACCATATTATTCAATGTAAAATAATAACATTTGTCACATGGTTTACTAGATTTATCTTCAGATCACGTCCCTCATATATGAAGATAAAATAAGAAAGTCAAAAATCAATGTACTTAGCTTCTACATTACATAAGTTAGCAGATATGATTTATTTTTGTGCGAAAATAAATGGTCATATCGTTTTTAAACTCTATAGGAAAATGAAAACTAAACTCAAATAAGAACATGAAGAGTTAGAAATATAATAAATTCAACATATGAAAAATTCATAAAAGAGATAAGAACATACAAGCAATCGTTGAAAAAATAAAGAAATATGCTTCATGCGATCCACTTATTTTGTCTTTTGACATCTGCCCTGTTTCAAATGTATGTTGATAGTTTCATATATAAAAGATATAATTAATTTAATTTTAAGCAATATAATTTTTAGAAATTAATTGGAGATGATATTTTTGGAACAACAAGCGAAACAACTTGTGACTACACAACGTACGTTTTTTAATACAGGACAGACTAAACCAGTGGAGTATCGGATTCAGGCTTTGCATAACTTGAGAGAAGGGATCGAGAAATACCAGGAGCGTATTTTGGACGCGCTTCGCGCTGATTTAAATAAATCAGAGGCAGAAGGATATGGCTCGGAGATTCGCATTGTATTGGGTGAATTGGATTATACGTTAGAACATCTGCGTGAGTGGGTTGCACCGCGTAGCGTTCCAACAAGCTCGGCAATGCCAGATGCCGTTAGCACGATTTACCCTGAGCCTTATGGAGTTGCTCTAATTATTGCGCCTTGGAATTATCCGTGCCAACTGGCGTTTGGGCCGCTGATCGGTGCGATTGCGGCGGGGAACTGTGCGGTGATCAAACCTTCTGAGCTTACACCAGCGACTTCTCGTTTAATCAGCGATCTCATTCAGGAAATATATCCGGAGGAGTACATTGCTGTTATGGAAGGGGAGGTTGAAACGAGCACAGCACTGCTTAAGGAGAAATTCGATTACATTTTCTTCACAGGTAGTACTGGAGTGGGTCGTATTGTAATGAAAGCTGCAGCAGAGCACTTAACTCCAGTGACGCTAGAGTTAGGCGGTAAAAGTCCGGCCATTGTGCATCAGGATGCTGATCTGAAACTGGCAGCACAACGTCTTGTGCGTGGTAAATTTCTGAATGCAGGTCAAACCTGTGTTGCGCCAGACTATTTATTAGTAGATGAACAGGTATATGATCAACTCATCGAGGAAATCAAAGCCGAGGTTCGTGATAAATTTGGGGACGACGTGATGCAAAATAAAGATTTTCCCCATATCGTTAACACACGTAACTTTGATCGTTTGAGCGCTTTCCTCACGAATGGCAAGACTTTAATGGGAGGGCGTTCAAATCGTGATCAGCTTACGATTGAACCTACAGTTCTTGGCAATGTCGATTGGGATTCCCCAGTAATGCAGGAAGAGATCTTTGGACCTATTCTGCCCGTATTTACGTATCGTGATTTGAATCCAATGCTTGATGAAATCATTCGTCGTCCTAAACCACTCGCTTTGTATTTGTTTACTGAGAATGAAGCTTTACAGGATCAAGTATTGAATCAGGTTTCTTTTGGTGGAGGTTGTATTAATGAGACTCTATCCCATATGACTTCGCATTATTTGCCATTTGGCGGTGTGGGAGAGAGCGGTATGGGTTCTTACCATGGACAACAAAGCTTTGAAGTATTCTCGCATCACAAAAGCATTCTTAAACGCACCAAATAATCTTTTGTTCAACGCATTTATTAGAGTGCTTTGTTAGAAATGATATGAATCCAACTATGAAAGCAAAGAAAGAGGTTGTCCTGTTGATCAGGGCAACCTCTTTCGTATTCTAGCAGGTATGAAGTATTAGCATTTTAATAAAACAAAATAAATTAATGAATATCTCGGAAAAGACCAATGACTTTGCCTAGAATACTAACGTGTTTCAACCGCAACGGTTCAAATGTTGAATTCTCTGGTTGAAGGCGAATATGATCCTTTTCCTTATAAAATGTCTTTACTGTTGCTTCATCGTCCTCAGTCATCGCAACGACAATGTCACCATTATCGGCAGTTTGTTGCTGACGAACGATTACATAATCTCCATTAACAATACCGGCTTCAATCATACTGTCCCCGACAACGGAGAGCATAAACACCTTCTGTTCCCCTACATAATGTGTAGGGAGTGGGAAGTAGTCTTCAATATTTTCTGTTGCCGTAATCGGCACACCAGCTGTTACTTTACCCACGACAGGAATTCGTGCAACACTGTGGGCGAACTGATGAGAATGTTCAGACTCTTCCTGGCTTAACAATTCAATCGCTCTTGGTTTGGTTGGGTCACGTCTAATTAACCCTTTCTTCTCCAAACGATCCAAATGTCCATGCACTGTGGAACTGGAAGCCAGTCCAACGGCTTCGCCAATTTCTCGTACGGAAGGAGGATACCCCTTCAAACGGACTTCATTTCGTATAAACTCCAGGATAGCCTGTTGCCTGCTGGATATCTTCGACATACCGTATCAACCCCATTTTAGTAACGTTTGGGAAAATTATAACATAGAACCTCCGTTCGTACAAACATAAGTTCTAAAGAAATCTTATTATTTCTATATTTTTTTCGATTCAGCCTCATTCGTTTGTTGAAAAGAGAGTTTAATTGCTCTTTACGAGAATTTTTAATACGAAAAAAGATGTTTTAATGTCGAAAAAAGAGCGAACAATTGTTCTAAAAAAGTCTTGAACAAAACAAATGTTCGTGTTATATTGATTCCAAGAGATAGGAACAAACGTTTGGAGGCGGGGACAAATGAGATATTCTACGTATCAGAGCATTTATAAACCAGTAAATTCAGAAGCTGTAAAGTCTAATATAGGGCAATTCAGAACCTTCGTGACACGTATTAAGTTTTCTACGGGATTAATTAAACTGGTAATTGCTTCATTAATTATCTTTATTGGATGTAGTACGGTTCTAACTGTCTTTGCTGGTAACGAGAATGATCTACTACCTGGCGGTAAGATTGCTGTATCACAAGGAGAAACATTGTGGAGTATTTCTTTGGAACATAAACCAACGTCGATGGATACACGTGTATATATAGAAGCAATCAAAAAAGTGAATCAACTTGAATCAGCAACAATCCAGACAGGACAAGTTCTAATATTACCTCAGTTTGTTAAATAGAGTGCGCATCTATATAGGTTGGCGCGTACTAACTTGACAAGCCGCCTTTCTCATGTCAAAGTTAATATGACTTTGTATTTTTGGAGGGGACAAGCTTGGATATAGATAGTCTGGTAGCACGTATTAACGAATTGGCTCGCAAGCAGAAATCCACTGGACTATCAGAGGAAGAACTTGCTGAACGTGCCAAATTGAGAGAAATTTACTTGGGTAACATTCGTAGCAACTTTAGACAGCAACTCGATTCAATTGAGATTGTTGACGACGACAAGGGCCAAGGCCACCAAGGCAAACTCAAACATTAATTTACGAAACCTAAACATATCGTTATGATATTTAGGTTTCTTCATGTTAGCTGGGGATGCTTACTATAAGGGGGAACATCGGTTTACATAGTAATGATGTAAGCCGATACAAGACACATAAGGGGGATTCACATGTCGCGGCGTTCGTTCGAAAGAACGGTTCGGAAAAATTCGAAGCAATTGAATCAGCAACGTAAAAAAAGCGGTCAACCAATCACAGGAAATCCAGGTGAGGATATTTACAAAGGAAGAAGCCTTTTGTTCCCTATCTTTTTAATTGGTTTGGCGTTTTTGTATCTGTTCATGAGTACTTTTTTAGTGAAAGCACCGATGACAACCTGGGATTGGGTCACAATGTTGCTCTATGTATTTTTGGCTGTCATTTTTATGCTCCGCCGTCCTTACGTTAAAATTAGCAGTAATCGGATCATCACAACGAAGGGGAATCGTGAACGATCCATCGGGGTTGACGATATTATCAAATTCCGATTTGAGCCGGGTACTGTTGTTATTGAACACAACAGCCGTGGAAAGAGATGGGTTTTCACCAAGTTGTTAAATCGTTACGATACAGAAGCAATTACCGAGCGGTTGCTGAAATTTGCAAAAGCACACCAGATTACCGTAGAAACGATTGATAAGTAATTAACGTGTAAAGGGGCAGATGATCGGAATGGCGTTGAAAGCGATTATGTTTGACCTGGATGATACTTTATTATGGGACGAACGAAGTGTTCGAGAAGCTTTTCATGAAACTTGTCTAATTGCGGCAACAGAAACAGGTGTTAATGCTGAGGCACTCGAAGAGGCTGTTCGTAACGAAGCGCGTGAACTATATGAATCTTACGAAACGTTCCCTTTTACCAAAATGATTGGAATTAACCCTTTTGAAGGACTTTGGGCGAACTTTACGGGAGGAGAACAACCGGAATTTCGTCAGCTTGAACAATTGGCTCCAATTTATCGTAAGGAGTCTTGGCGCCGCGGTTTACTAAAGCTGGGTGTCGATCAAGAAGAGCTTGCAGAGCGCCTGGCCTCGCAGTTTGGTGCAGAACGTAGATCGAGACCTCATGTTTATGAAGAAACGATGGATACGCTGCGTCATTTGCAAGGAAAGTATAAATTGTTGCTTTTGACTAATGGCTGTCCTGCTTTACAGCAAGAGAAACTTGATGGCGTTCCGGAGTTATCTCCTTTTTTTGATGAGATTATTATCTCAGGTAGCTTTGGTAAAGGTAAGCCAGATCCATCCATTTTTGAGCATGCTCTAAGTAGACTGGGTGTTCAACCAGAAGAAAGTATGATGGTAGGCGATAAGTTAACAACAGATATTCGTGGTGCGTTGTCTTCAGGTATTCGCGCCGTATGGATTAACCGGGAGAACAAAACAAATAATGAAAGTTACTCACCGAACCACGAGATTAAACATTTGTCTGAATTAGAAGACTTAATCGCTAATTTTTAAATCTCTTTTCTTATATTGAATGTTTTTTTAACAATCTTTACTAGGTAACTTTAATCTACGTTACCTAGTAAAGATTGTTTTTGTTTTATAACACAAAAAATATTTCATCGAATTATATATAATCTGATATTGGAAAATTTTAATGAAAAAAATTGGGAAAGATTAACATAATATTGCCAATCGTGAGTTTAGGTATTACAATTATTGGTATATTGAATGAGAAAATTCATTCATACTACAAAGTCAAATTAATAAATTAAAATACCTCAAAGGATTTATAACTGCCTATATGATGACTACGAGAAAGATTTACGTGCAATTTAGTTTTTAATGACACTGTATAAACCAGCCTTACACAATATCACTTCCACACACATGATCTCGTAACTTTGTACTTATTCTTTGATTGGAGGCTATTTTACATGGATAATGTTGTCTCTCTTCCTGATTTCGAATATTTTAAAGGTATGAAAAAGATGTTCCCCCAAAGCAACCATCCCTTTTTGGATTGTATCCACAACTCCCTATTAACGATAGCTGCTAATTATCATAAAGATACGTTCTCAATTATCAATAATTTCGTAACCATATACAGATTTGACGAAAATAAAATAAAAGATCGAGGATATTTTAAACTCGAGGTGGTAAGTGTCAAACGTTTAGATCAAGTATTGGGTGAGATTGGTATTACAATAAATCATTTCTCACCTGATGCAAGCACTTTAAAATCCCAAATCATAACATCACTTTACAAAGGAAATCCAGTTGCTATTTATATTGATCTGTATTATCAAAGAGGACGGGAATTTTACTACCTTAAGCAACATGGGCCGCACCCGGTATTGGTTTATGGATATAATTCTACGAGCAACGAGGTCTATATCGTTGATGATATAACGGAGTATAAAAAGTACAGTGTACCATTTGAGGATATAAAACAAGCTTGTTTGAGTGAAGATATTAAGGGACCTCTTTTTTTGGAATTTGTATCTGACTCTGTTGATCTCGATACCCAAAATAGCTTAGATATATATAAGGAAAGTTTTAAAAACTATAAAGATCACATGCTGAATTACCAGGACGAAATTATGCAAGGAATCCAAAGTATCTCTTCGTTAGCTGATTATTATGAAGACATTATAAAGAATGAGGACATTATTGAAACACTAAGCAGCACCATTTATAGAAAATGTTCAGAAAAATACAGATTGTCGGCTCTTTATGACCTTAATCCCACCCTTTTGGACAAAACTAACGAATTCATTAATCCACTTGTAGATGAAATTATTACGGACTGGACGTACCTAAGAGCGATTACTACCAAAGCAATCTTTTCTCAAACCCTTCATTATGAAAGCGTTAGCAAGTGTGTCCGAATAATTAAGGGCCTACACAAAAAAGAACTGGAGCTCACAGAGCGCATATTTAATTGGTTAACAGAGGCTATTGACTGAGTTATAATAAGTTATTATTACTAAAAACTATCACCTTGAAATTTTTAAGCTGAGTATAAAGGCCAAGCAAAGTGCAGTGATACACTTCTAAAGTGCACTCTTTAAAAAACGGATTGGGATAAACCTCCGGTTTATCCTATGAACCTTTTAGAGGTATTTTATTCCAGTAAATGGATTAACTCATTTTTTGGGACGTAAGGCTGTTTTGCCAAGGTAAAGGTGATTGGAACAAGTAATGTGTTACATAGGCTCTTTATACGTAGAATAGTGTGTTAGAGATGTGGGGAGAGCTTTACAATTAAGATCGATAAAATATATCATTACATAATGGTTTAGTGTTAAAACATAGTAGAAGAGGAGTTAATTTAAAGCTTCAGAAAGACAATGGGAAGAAAAGAGAATGTATCGTGAAATATAGAAAACAAACGGAACGAAACAAGGTGCTGCCCTGTTCGTTCCGTTTTGACAATATTTTATATAATCATATTAAGCGTTTTTGATAAACGTTGGATCAGGGTACGGATCGGCGATCCAGCCATCTTTTTCGATGAACAAGCGAACCGCAATAATTTGTTTGTTCTCCATTAAAGTGAAGAAGTGCGGTGTGTTTTCAGGAACGGAAATAACGTCACCCGGAGACAATTCTACATTAAAGTAACCCGTATCATCGGTTGCTTTAATAACAAAGATACCTTTACCCGCAACAATAGCGCGAATTTCGTCTTCTGCATGCGTATGGATCTCTTCAAACTTGGCCAATTTTTCTTCGATGTCTGGTGTTTGCTCTGAAAGGGTGATTACATCCCAGATTTGATAACCGCGGCGTGCCGCCAAGTCTTTGATCTCGTAATCGAAGGTTTCTAAAACTTCCTGCTTCTGATCATCGGTTAAGCCGAAGTTGTTTTGCAGTTCTGTGTTTAATTTGGAAGCGTCCCACTTCTCATATAATACATCATATTTGTTCAAGAAATTTCGAACGTTCTCGTCTCCGATGATTCGTTCGTTCGTATTTCGGATAACAATTTCAGCCATACGCTTTCCCTCTTTTCCACTTGGATTAATTGATATTATATCGGATTGCTCAAAATTTGTCGATTCACATTTCTGCTTCATTCCTGCAAATTCGCGACCTTTCGGGAGCAAAACCGATCTTTCACATTAAGTAAGTTTCTGTTAAACTAAGATTTAACGTTTTGCGGGGGTGAAGATATTGGATAAGCTTAGTCTACACGATGCAATAAAACAACGAATATTAATCCTCGACGGCGCAATGGGGACGATGATTCAACAAGTGGATCTGACCAGCGAAGATTTTGGCGGCGAAGATCTGGATGGATGTAATGAAATGTTGGTGCTAACCCGTCCAGACTTGATCCAACGTATTCATGAAGATTATCTGGAAGCTGGTGCCGATTTAATTGAGACCAATACATTTGGTGCAACTTCAGTAGTTCTTGCTGAATACGATATTCAAGATCGTGCACGTGAAATTAATCTCGAAGCGGCCAGAATTGCGAAAGCTGCAGTAGATCGTTTTTCCACACCGGAGTCACCACGATATGTGGTCGGAGCGATGGGACCAACAACCAAAACGCTGTCTGTGACTGGTGGAGTGACATTCCAAGAGCTGGTGGACAGCTATTTTGAGCAGGCCCTCGCTTTAATAGAGGGAGGCGTTGATGCGCTACTGCTTGAAACCTCACAGGATACTCTTAATGTCAAAGCAGGTAGCATTGGCATTCAGCAAGCGTTTGAACAAAGCGGTATCAAGCTGCCTCTCATGATCTCAGGAACCATTGAACCTATGGGCACGACCCTGGCCGGTCAGAACATTGAATCTTTTTATATATCCCTAGAACACCTTAACCCAATTTCAGTGGGACTAAACTGTGCGACAGGTCCGGAGTTCATGCGTGACCATATTCGATCTCTGTCTGGCATGGCATCTGTTGCTGTGAGTTGTTATCCAAATGCAGGTCTTCCTGACGAGAATGGTAACTATCATGAATCACCAGATTCACTTGCGCAGAAGATCGGTGCTTTTGCAGAACAGGGATGGTTGAACATTGCAGGAGGATGTTGCGGAACAACGCCAGCACATATCCGGGCCATGCGTGACACGCTCGCCAAGTACCCCCCAAGAGAATTGAACGGAACACACCCGCCTGCATTGTCAGGGATTGAACCGGTATATGTCGAACAGGACAATCGTCCTTATATGGTTGGTGAACGCACCAACGTACTTGGTTCACGTAAATTCAAACGACTCATTGTCGAGGGCAAGTACGAAGAAGCTTCCGAAATTGCCCGGGCTCAAGTGAAGAACGGAGCACACATCGTTGACGTCTGCGTACAGGACCCTGACCGTGAGGAAACGGAAGATATGATCAAGTTCCTTGAACTTGTTGTCAAAAAGGTCAAGGTTCCGCTGATGATTGACACCACAGATGCTGCGGTCATTGATACAGCGCTTCAATATTCTCAAGGGAAGGCCATTATTAACTCCATTAACCTTGAGGATGGCGAAGAGAAATTTGAGTTGGTAACTCCTTTGCTGCATAAATATGGCGGAGCCGTAGTTGTGGGAACGATTGACGAACGTGGTCAGGCGATCAGCCGCGAGGACAAGCTTGACGTAGCTAAACGTTCGTATGATTTGCTGGTGAACAAATACGGGTTGAAGCCAGAAGACCTTATTTTTGATACTCTGGTCTTTCCGGTAGGTACGGGTGATGAGCAGTACATCGGATCTGCGAAAGAAACGATTGAAGGTATACGTATCATTAAAGAAGCGCTCCCAGAGTGTCATACGATTCTGGGTATTAGTAACATCTCCTTTGGTCTGCCTGAAGCAGGTCGTGAGGTGTTAAACTCTGTTTTCCTGTACGAATGTACCAAAGCAGGGCTGGATTATGCCATCGTGAATACCGAGAAGCTGGAGCGTTACGCATCCATCCCTGAAGAAGAACGCAGACTCTCGGAAGAGCTTCTGTATAATACAAACGATGATACGCTGGCTGCCTTCGTAGCTGCATTCCGTAACAAAAAGGTAGAGAAGAAAGAAAAAATCTCTAACCTTTCATTAGAAGAACGTCTCGCATCTTATGTCGTTGAAGGAAGCAAAGAGGGTTTATTGCCCGATCTGGAGCAGGCTCTCGCCAAATATTCAGCGCTTGAAGTCATCAACGGTCCATTAATGAGGGGTATGGAAGAAGTCGGACGTCTCTTTAACAACAATGAATTAATTGTAGCTGAGGTGCTTCAAAGCGCAGAAGTGATGAAGGCTTCTGTCGCATATCTGGAGCAGTTTATGGAGAAGAACGAAACTTCTGTTAAAGGCAAGATTATTCTCGCCACCGTTAAAGGGGACGTACATGATATAGGTAAAAACTTGGTAGAGATCATCTTGTCCAATAACGGTTACCGGATCATTAATTTGGGTATAAAAGTACCACCAGAGCGTATTATTGAGGCGTATAGGGAAGAAAAAGTGGATGCTATTGGCCTCTCAGGTTTGCTCGTTAAATCTGCTCAGCAGATGATTCTTACCGCTCAGGATCTGCGCACAGCCGGCATTGATGTGCCAATCATGGTAGGTGGAGCGGCATTGACTCGTAAGTTTACCAAAAACCGGATTCGTCCTGAATATAACGGGATGGTAGTCTATGCGAAGGATGCAATGGATGGTCTGGATCTGGCAAACAAGCTGATGAATCCAGTGACACGGGAATCGATGCAAGCGGAGATGGATGCGGAAAAAGAAGCTGATGCGTCAAATGCGGGAGAGGTTCAAGCACTTCCTGAGCTTACACGCGTTGAGCGCTCGGCCATTTCAGCTGATCATCCAGTGCTTGTACCACCTGATTTAGAACGTCATACATTGCGGAATTACCCGTTATCACACATCCTGCCTTATGTGAACATGCAGATGTTACTCGGGCATCATTTGGGACTTCGTGGTTCAGTAGAGCAATTGCTCGCTGCGGGTGACCCTAAAGCAACCGATTTGAAAGCGGTCGTAGATGGCATTATGCAGGAAGCTGTTCGTGACGGAATCATTCAGGCTCATGCGATGTATCGCTTCTTCCCGGCACAGTCGAGCGGCAATAGCGTCATCATTTATGATCCGCAAGATACCAGCAACATCCTGCATACCTTTACGTTCCCACGTCAAAAGGTAGAGCCTTTCCTATGTCTTTCCGACTTCCTGAAGCCAGTTGAATCCGGCGAAATGGATTATGTAGGCTTCCTCGTTGTCACTGCGGGACATGGTGTGCGCGAGCTTTCGACGGCATGGAAGGATCAGGGGGATTATCTACGTTCGCACGCGTTGCAGTCTGTAGCGCTTGAAGTGGCGGAAGGACTCGCAGAACGGGTGCATCACATGATGAGGGATATCTGGGGTTTCCCAGATCCAGCTGACATGACGATGAAACAACGTCATGGCGCACGTTATCAGGGGATTCGAGTATCCTTTGGATATCCGGCTTGTCCTGATCTGGAAGATCAGGGTCCGTTATTTAAGCTGATGCAGCCTGAGGATATCGGAGTAGAGTTGACGGAAGGTTTCATGATGGAACCTGAAGCATCGGTATCTGCGATGGTATTTAGCCATCCGCAGGCCAAATATTTTAACGTCGAAAAAGCATAAATTGATAAGTTGTTCAGGCAAGCCCTCCGCATGGTCGGAGGTTTTTTGCTGGCAACAGAAAGAGGTGCGATCCAGAATGGAACTATATTTCCTGGGAACTAATGCTGGTGTACCTACGCTGCAACGGAATGTAACGTCCATTGGACTACGCATGTTGGATGAGCGCAGAGCGCTGTGGTTGTTTGACTGCGGGGAAGGGACACAGCATCAGATTTTAAGTTCTCCGCTTAAACTAAGCAAATTGGAGAAAATTTTTATTACCCATCTGCATGGTGACCATGTATTCGGATTGCCTGGTTTGCTGTCCAGCAGGGCATATCAGGGCGGAACGACTCCGCTCACGGTGTATGGACCGCCGGGGACGGAACGCATGATTGCAACAACGATGGAACTTAGTCAGTCCCGCTTAAATTATGACTTGAACATTGTTGAGCATACTGGCGGTGTGCTGTTTGAAGATGACAGCTTTATTGTAGAGTCTGCCTTACTTGAACATCGTATCGACAGTTACGGCTATCGGATTACCGAGAAAGATCGTCCTGGTAGTCTTGATTCTGCTAAATTAGCGGCTTACGGTCTGAAACCAGGCCCGTTGTTCGGACGGTTAAAGCGGGGAGAGACAATTACATTAGACAGTGGTGATACGGTACGTCCTGAGGATGTTTTAGGATCCCCAAAACGCGGAATGGTGATTACAATTCTGGGTGATACGCGTCCTTGCGAAAACGTGAAACCTCTGGCTCAGGACGCAGACGTTCTTGTTCATGAAGCGACGTTTATGCATGATCTGGCCGACACTGCTCATGAGTACTATCATAGTACGTCCAGACAAGCGGCAGAAGCGGCCCTAGCGGCGGATGTGGGTCAGCTCATTATGACTCACTTCAGCTCTCGTTATAAGGATGAGGAACAGCTTCAGCCATTACTTGTAGAAGCAAAGAGCATCTTTCCGAACACAAGGCTTGCGAGCGAGCACCAACTGATTCCTGTGGTTCATGGGAAACACAATTCTCCGCAATAAAGCGGAAGCCTTGATTCATGACGCAGGCTATATCAACAACCGGCGAATGAGACGGGACTGAGGGAGAAATGTTCCCGAGGTCCCTTTTGCAATCTGTTCAGAAAGCGTGTAGGATGGGCAATATGAGCAGGGAAATTCTCTGAATTATTTTCCGGGAAAGCGCAGGAAATGACAAGCTTGTACAGAAGGCGCGCGAGTTAAACCGTCTGTGTTCGATCCGGTTCGACTTGTTGTGTGTCTCTTTCTATGAGGCTGAACCATCCTACATGCTTGAATACATAGTATAAAGGTTTGTTTGAATCGCCTGATTTTGTTAAGGGGATGAAATGTTAACTGAGTGAAGAAAGGAAGTGCAATGTATGATTAAGGCCTATCTGATCGATCTGGATGGTACATTGTATCATGGCAGGCATCGTATTGATGGAGCCGATGAGCTCATTCGCACGTTGCGAAAGCAGGGAGTACCTTATTTGTTCGTGACCAATAATTCTTCCCGTACACCCCAAGGTGTAGCCGATCATTTGAATGGCATGGGGATAGAAGCGGATGCTTCCGAGGTATGTACCTCTGCTGTAGCCGCGGCTGAATACGTTGCTGCAGATTCTCCCGGCGCTAAGGTGGCATGCATTGGAGAACGTGGGCTGTTACAGGCCATTGAAGAAGCGGGTTTATTTCTGACGGAGGCTGAGCCAGATGTTGTGATCCAAGGCATCGACCGTGAATTTACCTATCAAAAATTAACGAAGGCACTCCGCTGGATTAATGGGGGAGCTAAGTTTATTATGACTAACCCTGATCTTCAGCTTCCAGCTGATGATGGATTAACGCCCGGCGCGGGCACGATTGGGGCTGCGATTGAGGCGGCGACCGGCGTGCAGCCAACGGTGATCGGTAAACCGTCAAGCATTATTATGAGATCAGCCATCCGCCGGTTGAACTTGAAGGCAGAAGAAGTGGCTGTTATCGGAGATAATATGCGCACGGATATTGCTGCAGGCGCGGCAGCAGGCTGTGAAACGATACTTGTTCTGACAGGCATTACTACACATGAAAATCTGGATGGACATATTCAGGCCGTGAAGGCACGTCCAGATCATGTTTTTGAAGATTTGCATACATTGACTGCATGGTTAGCCCAAAAGGTAGGCCAGGCTTCCAAGAAGGAGTAGATAAAGAATGCCAGAGTTACCGGAAATGGAAAATTACAGGATATTATTGTCCGAGCATATACTTGATTTGCCGATAACAGGGGTAGTTGTGAACCGTGAAAAGACGATCAACACGACTGCTGATGTGTTCATACATGAGTTAACAGGCAATCGGATTATATTTGTGGAACGGCGCGCTAAACATCTGATTTTTCACCTTGCAAACGGCAAACGTCTTGTGTTGCATCTTATGCTAGGTGGCATGTTGTTCTGGGGGACAGAGGACGAGCGTCCTGACCGCACCACACAGGTAGAAATTCAATTCGGAGATCACATTCTTTTCTTCATCGGTTTGCGTCTTGGTTATCTGCATCTGATGTCTTCCAAGGAAACGGAAGAAGCCATGTCTGATTTAGGTCCGGAGCCTCTGGATCGGAGGATGAATAAAGAACGTTTTGCTGCACTGCTTAAAGGTCGCAGGGGAACACTCAAAACAACCTTGGTAAATCAACATATTATCGCTGGCATCGGCAATTGTTATTCGGATGAAATCGCCTTCGCTGCGGGACTTAGACCAAGCTCAAAAACACAGAACATTGCGAATTCAACTGAACTGACAGAGCGGCTGTATCACGCTATGCAATCGGTGTTGCGTGAGGCTGCGCACGAGGGTGGTTATATGGAAATGCCGCTAATGCACGGAGACAACAAAACAGGAAAGTTTGACGAGCAGTGCCGGGTCTATGACCGGGAGGGTGAAACTTGTCCTCGCTGCGGGGGAACGATTGAACGAGTTGAGATTACGGGCAAAAAGGCATTTTTCTGTCCGCAATGTCAGCATGAGGCCTAAAACCGGCATCGGCGCACATGTAAGCACTAAAGGTGGATTTTTACAGGCGGCCAAGAGAGCATATGAGATGGGAGCAACGGCTTTTCAGTATTTTCCGAAAAATCCGCGCAGTCTTAGTCTGAAAAGTCTTGATCGGAAAGATGCTGCACTGTGCAGGGACTGGTGTGGAGAACATGGTTTAGCATCCATTGCTCACTCACCTTATCCTACGAATCCGGCACTAGGTATGACCCGTGGAGAGGCGGGGTTTCATGCTATTGTTTCATCGATTCGCAATGATCTTGAGATTTCTAATGCATGCGGTTCTGTTGGAACAGTTGTTCATTTTGGCCATATTCAAACGAAAGATCCGCTAGAGGGGTATCGTAATTTGATTCACTGTCTGGACACTGCGCTGGAAGGTTGGCAAGGCGAATCCAAGATTTTACTTGAAAATCAGGCAGGGGATCATGGACCCATGGGAACAACGATGGAGGAAATGATCCAGATTCGCAAGCTGAGTCGATTCCCAGAACATATTGCATTTTGTTTCGACACCTGTCATGCTTTTGCTTCAGGGGTGTGGAAGGCCGGAGATGAGGCCGTTTTGTTAGAGAAAGGCAGGCAGTTGGGATATTGGAATGACCTGGCGGCAGTTCATTTTAATGATTCCAAATATGCATCCGGCCTGAATAAAGACAGACATGCGAGAATTGGTCATGGACATATTGGTTATAAATCGATGCAGAGACTACTGCAATCACCCCATATTAAGCAAGCGGTTGTTGTACTGGAGACGGAAACAGGAGGAGACGGAACGCATCGTGAAGATATACAGCTCATGCGTTCCTGGTTATAAGTAGGGAGGTGCGAGACGATGCATGTTTTTCTGGATGACTATCGTTCTTGTCCAAAAGGGTTTGTTTTGGCTACCAATGCTGAGGAATGCCTTTTGTTATTGCGAGAGGGCGAAGTAGACATTTTATCACTGGACTATGAACTTGGGCCGGATTCGATGAATGGCGGTGAAGTAGCTGCGGCGATTGTACGGGAAGGGCTCTATCCGCGTGAGATCTATTTACATACGTCGAGTATGTATGGAAAACGCCAAATGTACGAGATGTTGTATAGCAACAAACCTGAATCAGTTATAATTCATAACGGTCCGATGACAGGTGAAGTCATGTTGCGAGTGGCTGCGGAGGCTGAAAAATGTTGAAGCCGATTACGTCTAAAATGTTAATGCGCGGTGTATGGGAAGGGTTGCCCCAAGCTGTATTTATCTATACTCCGTTATGCGGAACGTGTGCCGCGGCACGTCGTATGCTGGAAGTCGCTGAGCATATGTTGCCAGAAGGTGTTTTATATGAGATGAATATTCATGATATTCCTGAGCTTGTGCAGCAGTTTCAGATTTCGAGTGTACCGGCTTTAATGTTGTTTGATGGGGAGCAAGATGTACCCAGAATGGTTTATCGGATGAACTCGGTCGAGCATCTGCTCAATGAGATTCGGAAGGCGGTGTTAAAATGAGTGTTGTAGTGATGGAGAACATTTCGCTGCGTCGCGAAGAAAATCAAATTCTTGATGACGTTCATTTACGCATTGAACCAGGGGAACATTGGGTTATCCTGGGGCGTAATGGATCAGGTAAGACTACATTACTGGAAATGATGAATGGATATATGTTTCCGAGTTCGGGACGCATTGAAGTGCTCGGTAATGTGTACGGGCAATGCGATGTCCGGGAGGTTCGCAAGGAGATTGGGTATATCAGCCAAACCCTGATTGAAAAACTGACCTTACGTGATCCGGTGTGGGAGGTTGTCGCTACAGGAGCCTATGCCTTTTTGCGTTTTTATCAGACGATACCAGATGAAGTGAAAACAAAGGCGATGAATCTGTTGGATGAGATGGGCTTCGCAAAACTGGCAGATCAGCCGCTGGGAACGTTATCCCAGGGAGAACGCAAAAAAGTCATGTTGGCACGTTCGTTAATGTCGGAACCAAAGCTGCTTATTATGGACGAGCCGTGCGCCGGTCTTGATCTGTACGAACGTGAGAAGATGCTTATTGAGATTGATCGTCTGCGCCAGCGGAATATGACGGTGGTGTATGTCACCCATCATGTGGAAGAGATCGTGCCGTTGTTTACCCATGTCGCATTGATCCGTGATGGACGTATTGCCGCGGCGGGGCCAAAACATGAGATATTAACAGAAGATACAATTAAGCATACGTATGATATTCCGGTGGAAGTTCAGTGGCATGAGGATCGTCCATGGATACGCGTACGTTCTGGAGGGTAACACAAGTTGAGTACACAATCGTTTTCGGGAGAAACAGACTTTTCCCGTTTTATATGCACGGCCAATCATGGCTTTGCGCCTTATGCGCAGGAGGAGTTACGCCGCACTTTTGGGGCAGTGAAGAGCACGGTTCTGGTTCCAGGTGAGATTCTACTAGCCGGTTTGCCAGTTGCAGAGGAAGAAGTCTCGATTAGACTTCTACAAGAGTCTCCGACGTTTTTGCGTCACATTCAGCCTGTTCAATTTCAAGAGAATACGGAAGATCCAGAGCAGTCTCTGGAGAGACTGATTGCGTATATTCTGAACCATAAGGAATTGTCTGGGGCTAAGGTCGTCATGCAAACTCGCAAAACAGAGGGTTCTTTTTGGCGCGAAAACGCTGCTTCATTGAAACAAATGTTAACAGAAAAACTGGGTGATCTGGGCTGTGAATGGGTTATTCGGGATGCGGAATATGTCATTTCGGTATTTGCTGCGAATGATATGTTATATGCAGGTGTATCCAGACCCGAACAGAATCTGTCCGACTGGAGTGGTGGAGCGATCCGTTTTCAGAAAGAAGAAGGACAAATCTCACGAGCCAAGTTTAAGTTGCTTGAAGCGGAGCAAACGTTTGGTATTGATTTTACTTCGTTTCACAAGGCACTTGATATTGGCGCAGCACCTGGGGGATGGACATCATTCCTGCTTGAGCGCGGGCTTGAGGTAACCGCGGTAGACCCGGCGAAGATGGATGCAACCTTACTGGCTTCACCTAAATTGACGTTTTTGAAAAAAAATGCAGGGGATGTGCGCTTCCGCGAAGGTGAGTTCGATCTGCTTGTAAGTGATATGAGCTGGAGTCCGAAGTTGATGAGCAGACTGGTATCTGACCTTCTGTATAGTCTTCAATCCGGAGGAACAGCCATCGTTACGGTAAAATTGTTGCACAAGAAACCACTTGCGCTTATAAAAGAAGTGATCGATACGTTTGAGCGTTCACGTATGCAGATTCAGCGTTCGAAGCAACTGTTTCATAATCGTGAAGAGATTACACTTTATATGATTAAATATTAAGTCATTTAACTTATAAAATATTCTGCTTTACAACGGTTGATTATGTGTACTATAATGATACCAATATTAACCATAACGACAATAAATTTGAGGGAAAGCATCCCAAAGTGAACATCACTGGAATTCCAGTATGCTCATTTTCGGTGAAGCTTTCCCTTTTTATGTTGTTTGGAAGGAGGGAGACCTATGAGACATCCGGCGAGGCTAGAACGCGGGAGCCTGCTGGGAGGAAGATATCGTATCCTATCGATTCTTGGTTCAGGAGGAATGAGCCATGTGTATGAGGCAGAGGATCTGAAGCTGCCAGGGAAAATCTGGGCTGTGAAGGAAAGTGTCACGAAGATGCCCTATGAAGGCAGTATGGAGAGAGAAGCGGCTCTGTTGACATCATTGCGCCATCCGAGACTTCCGCAGATTGTTGATTTTTTTGCTCCTGATGAAGAGGGTTATACGTACCTGGTCATGGAATATATTGAAGGTTTGACGCTGAGTGACTACTTTAAACAGTGCCGGGGCAAAATTCCGGTGGAACAGTTGATGGAATTTGTGCTTCAATTACTGGATGTTCTGAGTTATTTGCATAAATTGGATCCTCCTGTCATTTACCGGGACCTGAAGCCGTCCAACATTATGATTACACCAGAGCATGAAGTGCGCTTGATTGATTTCGGTATTGCCCGCAGTTATAAGACGCATCATGCTGAAGACACGGTAAAACTCGGGACTGCGGGATTTGCGGCACCAGAACAATATGGCTCCGGGCAAACGGATGCCCGTTCAGATCTATATGGTCTAGGAGCCCTGATGTTGTACCTGATGACGAGTGGAGCTTACACAGAATGGATTCAAGGCGTGGAAAGTTCTATACGGAGCGATATCCCGCGAACATACATCCCTGTTGTTAGACGGTTGCTACGATATGATGTGAATGAACGGTTTCAAACGGCGGATGAGGTGAGGAAGGAACTGCTTCGAGTACCGGGAATGATGTCTTTCCCTTCAAATCAGCAACTAACGGTTGGCGGGGGCACAAGAGTGATTGCACTTACAGGGGTTTCTGCTGGGGCCGGTGTTACTCATACAGCGATAGCGATCAGTCACTATTTGGAGAGGCAGAACTTTAAGGTCGCGGTGATCGAAATGTCACCTCGGTCTCAATCATTTACACGTATCCAGCACATTGCTCTAGGTGGTAAACCCGTGGCATCAAGCAGGCAGTTTGCGGTGGATGGCGTGCATTATTGGAAGCAGTCTGGCCGAGCCGACATTTTATCCCTGCTGGGCGGTAGTTATCAATTTATTGTGATGGATCTAGGTAGCGGACAGGATCAGAATCGATTAGAGGAGTTTTTGCGTGCGGATCTGCCTATCATTATCGGTTCTGGTGCCGAATGGAAACTAGCAGAGATTGGGGCTTTTGTACGAACACATTATCGCTTTCCCCGGGAGAAATGGATTTACTGCCTTCCGCTCGCTGCAGCGGATGCGGTGGAACGTTTACGAATAACACTGGATACATCCCGCGTATACGGATTGCCACTGCAGCTGGACCCATTTGACAAGGATGCTCATATGGATAAGGTATTTTCACAGATTCTAGGGCATTTGATGGTAAGGCAGACCCCAAAACGTTCATTTTTTTCTCTTAAAAAGTATATGAGTAGAAAAGATTAGGAAAGGAGAGCCTCTTTTGTCCAAATTAAGAAAACAAAGTCGTCAACTGATTTATGCAGGACTGATTGGAGCAGGAGCTGTCGGTATGATTTTTGGAGGTTACGTGTTCTATCAGCTGAGCACAAAAGAGGATGTCAGGTCCGCTATGGAGGACCGTTATCTGTCAGCATATGAGGAGAAAGAAGCGGAATTGTTACAGCAATGGAATTCTGGTGCCCGAGGGTGGGTAACGATCAGGGATATCGAAGCGGGAGAACTTATCTCACCAGAGGATCTGAAACTGATTGCGATACCGGATGCTCAGGCTCCACGCAATCTGTGGTCCAGTTCGCAGAAGCTGGAAGGGCAGTCAGCTAAAATTGAGCTAAAAAAAGGAACAGCGATCACAACGGAAATGGTGTATGAGGGAACACCGGCATCGCCTGATTTAAGAAATCGCGAGTTGCAAGTGGTGCTGCTGCCTTCTTCGCTTGCCAAAGGAGACATGATCGACGTACGTATTCAGTTTCCCACAGGTCAAGACTATATCCTCTTGTCCAAGAAAAAGGTGGAACGATTAAACGCAGCAACACTATGGATTACGATGACAGAAGAGGAGATTTTGTCATTGTCCAGTGCAATCGTGGATGCCTATTTACATAAAGCTTCAATCTACGCTCTAACCTATGTAGAACCACAATTCCAGACAGCAGCTATTCCGACATATCCAGCCAATTCCGAAGTGTTAAAGCTGCTGGAGAGTGATCCAAATATTGTGCGTCATGCCGAGCAGGAATTGTCGAGACAAGTTCGAAGTTCACTCGAAAGTTCGCTCGCTGCCTCCATGTCAGCTCCATCTAATGGTGTCGAACGAGATGTGGCACAATCTTCTGTTACGTATAATAAAAGGCCAACAGTTCAAGATTCACCTGAAGCTAATGGAACGATCTGGAACGACGGATCAGGCAATAGGGGAACAGATCATACGGGAGAGGCATCAGACCCTATCGAATCTTCAACTTTGAACGAGCAACAGCAATTGCTGACGGGAAATGAGTAATTGAATTAGATCAGATATTCTTATAACAACATTAAATTGAGATTGAGGGGCGCTGATCAGTGCACATTTGGATTTTTGCAGGTTTATGTGAGAAAAATGACCTGATGTTATATCTGAGTAAAATACTTGCTTCAACAGGTAAGCGGGTTCTCTTAGTGGATGGTACGTTGCAACAAAAATATGGATACGGTGTTGGAGATCGTCAGCAATCATTGCAAGTTGTGGAATTCGAGGGATTTGATATCGCATGTCATTTTGTTACTTCAATGACGGTAGAGCATCATTTGCAGATTAGCGGTGAGAGTCTGGACAGTTATGATTATGTGTTATACGACATCGAGACATCACACTTTGCTTCACGTCATTTATGGCTTACCGCAGAAGTTCGTGTCTGGGTGAGCGATTATGAACGATACAATCTGGAACGAGGGAAAGGGTGGTTGGAAC
This sequence comes from Paenibacillus amylolyticus, assembly GCF_003719335.1. Taxonomy (GTDB): domain Bacteria; phylum Bacillota; class Bacilli; order Paenibacillales; family Paenibacillaceae; genus Paenibacillus; species Paenibacillus amylolyticus_D. The sequence goes on along the minus strand of NZ_RIAS01000011.1, from coordinate 96,268 downwards.
AGTTGTTCAACGAACATGGGCTTCCTGAAGAGCTGACTTTCCAACGAATGTTGATTAATGGCGTGGATTGTAGACTTGAAGCCCATTATCTTTGGGCCTATTTTGAGGGTGGTCCTTTTCGGTGGACTGGGGAGTCTCTGATTCTTCCGTGGGATGAGCTGAGCGCTGCGGTTAAGCTAGAAAATGAACATTATAACCGTGTGCATATCGGCCCACTGTCCAGAAATTACAAAAAATCCTTATGCCGCGTTGTGGAACAATTGACTGGATGGGAGAGCGTTCGCAGCTGTCGTGCGATCAAAGAAGCAGGGAGGATGAGGGCATGAGTACGATCGCTTTTTGGAGTCCTTTTGCTGAAATGGGATGTTCCTCAAGTGCATTGATGAGTGCCTATGCGACAGCATTCCAGTATAAAGCCAGAGTATTGCTCGTGAATACAGGCCCCGCGAATTGTGGGGTAGAATCAGGCATAATTCAGGATGAGAAGAGCTCAACCGAAAAATCGTATTCTTTTGAAGAAAATGGTTGGGATGCTGTTGAACGGCTATTTATTAGCGGTAGTCTTAACAAACACAACCTAAAGGATTACACCAAACCGTTGTTGAAAGAGCGGCTCGATCTGCTGACTGGAAGCGTATATGGAAATGAGCGCTCTGCGATTGAAAAAGGGGAGTTGATAAAAAAACTGCTGGAGATTGCTAATCAATGTTATGATCTTGTACTTCTGGATGCTGATCAATCTAATGTGAATTCACAACTTATATTGCAGCAGGCTGATGTTGTTGTCGTTGTTCTGAATCAGAATATGAGGAATCTGGAACACTTTTTCGAAAAAATTCTGCCTGAACAAATAACGGAACGAAAACTACATGTTCTTATCAATAAATATGATTCGAATTCTCGTGCTACACTCGCCAATATTAAGCGTGGTTTTAGATACAAGGGGAGTCTTTCCGCAGTTCCGTATACGACCGGGTATCTGGATGCGATCAACCGCAGAGATGTCCCCAGATACTTGCAACTTGAGAGTCTGACTGAGAAAAAACAAGTTCAAAAAGGGAGTTTTGCCTCAAGTATGGCTGAACTCGCTTGCCTGATTATGGACGGTGCGGGGATGCGTACTGTGCTGAAGAGGCTGGAAAGGGGAGCCTGAATCTCTAGTGGTCTGGAATGCGACGTTCATCACAATTATTATAATTACAGGTATATGTTATGTATGGTTTAAGTATCGGGCCTTTATGCGGGAAAGAAGTGAACGTATACCTGAGCAGGAGTCCTTTACGTTTGAGACATTGATTGAACAAGTGAAAAATTCATTGCATGAAATAAGCCATAGCCAGCTTGCCGATGCGGGTTTACATGAAGAAGAGTATCGCCGCAGAATCAATCAACGTGCTGAGATGAGAAAAGCGCTCAAAAGCTGTGTATCAGGAAGCATCAGTGACAAGACGTATGTCAAAAATCTGATTGGTGACTTGCTGACACGAAGTATTGGTCTGAATAAGTCTAATGTCGATGAAGTGATGATGTTTGCTGAACCAGAGCGGTTAAGCGTACAAGATCGCTTCGATATTATCTTTTATTTATACCGCGAGCGATTTGGAGTAGATGCTCTCTCCAGAATGATTGATACCTATGACTTAGGTAAACTAAGGCTGGAAGAAGGCTCAGAAGATGGCGGCAGTTATTATATTTCCGAGCAAGATATCCAGCATGTCTTTGAATGTGAATATCGGGAATTGGGATTTAGAGAAAAGGTAGAAATTATCGTGCAACGTATCTACCAACAATACAAAGGATTCTCTGTTGTGGATGAAATCAGGGATCAACGGATCGATGGTGTTAGTGGAGGGGTGAGCGGGGCTCTGGAGATACTGCCACATACGGGAAATCATGTACCCGCTTCTTGGAATGATCTTCTGGAGCATGCTTTTGAGGATGAGATTAATGAGGAACCGCTAAGCGGGATGGAGAGTGTGTGGATCTTTTATAAAGGGAAGTCCATTCATTTGTCTTTCTTAAGTTTTGGCAGCATCCGGGAGTTGAAACGAGTGTGTCAGAACATATATAAATACAATTATCCTGGTCAATTGTCGGAAGCAAGCGGTTATAAAGTGAATGAGATGAAAGACGGCTCACGTGTGGTCGTTGTGCGTCCTCCTTTTGCGGAATCCTGGGCATTCTTTGTTCGGAAGTTTGATATTCCCAACGCCTCCCTTGAACAGTTGATTACAGGTAACAACGCACAATTGCCAATAGAACTGCTGCAATATTTGATGAAAGGTAGTCGGATCACGGCAGTAACGGGTGCACAGGGCTCTGGTAAAACTACATTGCTGATGGCCATGGTGAAACATATCTATGCTTCCTATACTTTGCGAGTACAGGAGATGGCATTTGAGCTGCAATTAAGACGGATATACAGTCGCCGTAACATTCTGAGTTTTCGGGAAACGGAACATATATCGGGTCAGCAAGGACTGGATCTACAGAAAAAAACAGATGGGACAGTGAACATTCTCGGTGAGGTTGCGAGTGATGAGGTTGCTGCCTGGATGATTCAGATGTCACAGGTGGCGAGTTTGTTTACCCTGTTTACGCATCACGCCAAAACTTTCCGTGATCTGGTGTTTTCACTCCGGAATTCGTTACTCAAGACAGGCATGTTCCATCATGAACATATTGCTGAAGAACAGGTTGTCAGTGTCATTAACTTTGATGTTCATATGAAAAAAGATGCAGAGGGCCGCAGATATATTGAGCGGATTACCGAATGTATTCCCCATTCCCGCGAAGCGGAAAGCATGGAAGAAAGAGCAGGGTTCACTTTTAGAAATGTCGTAGAGTATCATCAAGGAAAATATGTGGCTACTGCTCCGATCTCGGCTTCTAGCATCGTGGATATGCAGGAGCAGATGACACTTCCAGATGCCGAGAAGTTTGGTCGGTTTATTGGACAACACTGGGGTGGAACCTATGAGCATTAAATGGATATTGTTGGTTGTAGTCAGTTTTTGTGTAGTTGGTTTAGCCATCACGTTAATCATTCTTCATATGCTAAGGCGGAGAGAGTCAGCTTCGACGTACGCTACGGGGAAAATCGTGAATATTCAAGGTAAGAAGTACAGAGATTGGGGAAGTTTCCTCTTGCAGGCGTATCATGTCGGTATGAAAATACCCTTGCTTTCAATGTATATTTTGCAAGTGCAAAAAAGAATCTCATATCGTTATGCCAGGGATGAACCAGCGCTTCGGAGAGTCACGATGAACGTTGTTCTGATTATTATGGGCGGGTACGGAAGTGTTAGTACCGTGTTGTTTTGGTTACAGCCAGGGATAACTTTTATTCTTCTGGCTATGCTGTGCGCTATCGTGCTGAACAGTCTTGTGTTAGATATGTGTTTGAGTCGTATCGAGAAAAAACTGCTGGTGCAAATGCTAGATTTGTTCGCAGATGTAAGACACCGGTATCATCAGCATGGCATGGTTGAGGAAGCATTGTACGAAGCGTCCGAAGCAGGTACAGGAGAAGCCGCCGAGCAAGTGAGGCTGATCTATGAAGCTTTGACTTCTCCCGACCCCAATGAAGCACTTGAACGATATTATGAAGTGGCACCAAATCGTTTTCTCAAAGGTTTTGCCGGTGTGTCTTATATGGTGATGGAGTTCGGAGATAAGGACAAGGAGCAGGGCTCCATTTATCTGCAAGGTTTAGGTAATCTGACTCAGGAGATACACCTGGAGATTTTAAGGCGTGACAAGCTTGATTATCTGCTTCAAGGGTTAAACGTAATTGCTCTTGCACCTGTACTGTTTACAGGGCCAATTGAGCATTGGGCTCGGGTCAGTTTCCCGACAATGGATGATTTTTATCGCGGCAAACTTGGTTTTATCACTAAAATATCCATCTACATTATCATCATTGTTGCTTACTTGCTGTTACAGCGTCTTCAGCAATATGATGAAATCCGCTACCGTTCCGGGAAGAAACAATCCAGACTGGATCGCTTTTTGTATAAACATGTTGTTTTACGGAGGTTGGCTATGCTTTTTGCTGCCAAACCGGGAACGACCCCATACAATCAGACGATCAGATTAATGAGAGAGAGCAGTACCGATCTGAAATATGAATGGGTAGCTATACGCAGATTATTGCTATTCGCAAGTTGTCTGATTCTGACTGTAGGATTGATTCTTTTACTACATCAAGTTGAGCGTAATCATATATTGCACGATCCAATCAGGGATGACCGCATGTTTGGTGCAATGTCTGAGGCGGATTTGAAAGTGGCCCGAGAGAAGACGGCGCTGGATGGAGCGGTTATGGCGTATGTTGAGATGAAGCGGGCAGCCACATACGAAGATATTTCCAATGCACTGCTGCAGCTTGCACCAGTCCAGCTTGATCACGATGCTCAGACGGCGACAATTCAGCGGATTATAGACAAGATTGAGGCATATAACAACCAATATATGCGATGGTGGGAGATTATTTTGGCGCTGCTCATAGGGATAGGGGGCTATAATCTGCCCATCTGGCTCATGTTGTTCCAGCGTAAAATGCGAAGGTTGGATATGAGGCATGAAATCTATCAATTTCAGACGGTGATATCGATTTTGCGAGAGATGGATCGGATGTCTGTCGAGGAGATTGTAGAATGGCTTAATCGATTCGCTGTCATATTCAAAAGGCCACTACAAAAGTGTTTGTTGCACTTCGAACATGGCCCTGAACAAGCGCTAGAACAATTAAAAGAGGAGGTAGGTTTGCCTGAATTTCAACGTTTGATTGATAAACTGCAACTGGCTTTAGGTAAAATATCCATTCGTGAAGCTTTTGATGATCTAGAAAGCATGATGGCCTTTTATTTTGAACAGCGCAAACAGGAGTACAGCAAAATTATTGATATCAAGGCTGGATGGGGAAGGACGATCGGTTTTACGCCCATGTATGCTCTGATCTTCATGTACCTCGTTATTCCGCTGGTCGGCATGAGTTTTGTACAGATGAACATGTACTATGAGCAAATCCAGAAACTGTAGTGTTTGACTTTTACGAAGAACAAGAACTGAAAAATAATCATTCATAACACTTTAGGAGGGTATTTAATATGAATAATGCATCTAGTGCTTTAAAGGTGGCAGCGGGGATATTTTTGACGATTGCCCTGATTACGATTGTAGTTTTGTTATTTATTTCGGCGCAGGAGGCAACCAAAACGGCGCAAAATAATTTTGCAGATATTCAAACCGAGCTTTCTCAGGCAGCATTTACAGTGTATGACGGAACAACCATCAGTGGATCACAAGTGACCAATGCTTTACGGAAATATGCGGACAAGGACCAGTTTGGTATCCGGGTTATTACGGGTAAAAACAAAAGCGGACAGTGGTACGGTAATCAGCTTAACATCTCTCAGGATGTTAATAACGCGGACTATGGTTCTGTCATTGCACCTGATGACAAGGTAGGCAGTATTAATCAGACGATGAGTGAAAAGGACAATCAATATGTTAATCCTAGTGGTAAATTTAAGGCAATTATCGTAAAAGACCGATCGAATGTGGTTAGAGGTCTGATTTTCCAGCAATCCTGACTGGAGCTGGTTGAATATGTCCCGGAACACACAGCATCTGATGCTGTTCTGTACGGCGGTTGTCCTTTTTGTGACAGCCTGCCTGTACGGGCAGAGGAACATCCGTATTTTAAACGATGCCTTGAACGACAGGGTGAAAACAAATGCGGCTATGGAAGGCAGAGTCCATACGACACTTCACACAAGTGGCTTGGTCGGATACACCGGAGCTGAGGTTCTGCATACGGTTCGGCAAATGACAGGTACAAGGGTTCGGGTTGAGGTAGACGGTCATGAGTATGTGATTGATCCACTTGAACATCGATCAGTTGTGATTCCAGTTGAGCTAGATGGGAAATATCGATCTGAATATAACCGAAGTGAATCCGGTGAATTGTTAAAGCTTTCTTTTTGGAAGGAGGTAGAGAGTCAGTGATCAATGCAGTATCCAAACTGTTTGCGGTATTGCTTGCTGTTTTACTGCTCTATGTGTATCCTGCGGCCGAGACCGCTGAACGTCAGGATGATATTGCGCGCTTGGCAGCGACTCAAAGTGTCACACGATTTGTGGATGCTGTCCGCACTAAGGGATATATCTCACCTCGAATGCTCGCGGAGTTTCAAGAACAGTTAGCCCAAACGGGTAATAACTATGACATTTCGATGGAACATTTACACAAAAAATATGTCCCCCATTATTCAGATCCGATGATTCAGAGTAGCTTCACGGGTACATATGAAGTTGTTCATGATGCATTTTACTTGTCACAGATTCAGGACCGGTTATATCCGTTGTCTAGCACATTGTCCATCGATGATCCTGGGCGCAGATATACGCTCCATATGGGCGACTTCTTCACGGTGAGACTTAAAAGTACCAATCGCACACCTTCTATGATGATACGAGAATGGTTACAAGGTACAGTCCAGGCTTCTGCGGTTTTTACTTCTTATGGAGGTATGGTATTGAATGAAGATTACTGAGCTTTCTATCGTATTTGTACTCATTTTCTTCCCGTTCTTTTACATCCTCACGTTTCATACGCATGATGCGCAAGAGGCCAATGAACTGGCTTATCGCTACAAAACAGCGTTACAAACTGCAGTGATGGATGCTGGCGCAGTCATGCACCAGAATGAAAAACAACATGCTGAAGCAGGTTATGATTCTGCCAAGTTTGTTAAAGCGGATAAGGAACTGGCGCTGACCACCTTTACCCAAACGATGGCATTAAACATGGGCATACAGGATGACAAGGCAGCGATTCAACATATGTTTGATTATATTCCAGCGATTGTAGTTATGGATTACGATGGTTATTACATTTATGCCAAGGAAACCGAGATGACTGGGGAGATGGAAAAGTCTCATAAGCATGTGTGGAGTCCCAAAAAGCCTTATACATATTCAGATTCAGACGGAAATAGCATTAATTTTACACTTGACGGTTATGTGTATGCATATGATGCTGGTGCAAGGAAATGGATCGAAGGATTTCAGGAGGAGCTGGCCTCGAATTCCACGATTACACTGCTTCAGGACTCTACAACTTTTGAACAGGTGCGGCGCAGCCGAATCGTGACCCGAATACAGGACGAGCTTGCGGACGTAATCAATCGACATAATGAATTTGCTAGGAGAAATGGTGTCTCTTATGTATTCACGATGCCTTTGGTCTCACAGGAAGATTGGTACAATTCGATCAATGATACGGGCATTATGGCTTTTATACAGGGTATCGCTGTAGGGGATCAGAAGATTAACAATTATGCCATTGGTGGAGGCCGTTTGGTCAAAAAAACGGCTGTTGTTGGCGGGATTGACCCCTCAACAGGAATTAAATATTATCATCCTGCCACCTGTAACCCCGGTTTTCGTGCTGAAGAGGTGTTTACAACTGCAAAGCAGGCAGCCGCTAGAGGTTATTTCGAATATGATTGCTCCGCCCATGTGTCATTACTTTCAGAAAAGACTGAACCTGTGCTAGAATAGGGTTTTGGAACGTGAACTAAAAGTAATGTAAATAGATAGGAGCAGTCTCATCTTATGAGTTTATTGTCAGTAGAGAACGTCAGTCACAATTTCGGAGACCGTACGTTATTTAAAAATGTTTCGTTTCGTCTGCTTGCTGGAGAACGAGTGGGTCTAGTTGGAGCTAATGGTGCAGGAAAATCAACTCTAATGAATATCCTCACCGGAAAATTGCTTAAAGATAGCGGTAAAGTGGAATGGACGCCTAAAGTTCGATATGGCTATCTGGATCAACACACCAAGTTAACACCAGGCAAGACCATTCGTGATGTGCTTAAAGATGCTTTTCTGCCGCTACTGGAACTGGAGAAGCAAATGATGGCAATTACGGATCAGATGGCTGATGCTGATCCAGACAAACTTGAGCAGTTACTTGAAGAAATGGGCGATATTCAAGAGCAACTCGAACAGGGCGATTTTTATCTGATCGATGTAAAAGTAGAAGAAATGGCAAACGGTTTGGGATTAAATGCAATTGGCCTTGATCGGGATGTTGCTGCTCTTAGTGGTGGACAACGTACGAAAGTCCTGCTTGCGAAATTGTTATTGGAGAAACCCACTGCCCTATTATTGGATGAGCCGACAAACTATCTGGATGTAGAGCATATTGAGTGGCTAACAAGATATTTGAAAGACTACCCATATGCTTTTCTATTGATTTCCCATGATACAGAGTTCATGAATGAAGTGGTTAATGTCATCTATCATTTGGAATTTGCAAAACTGACGCGTTATGCGGCCAACTATGAAAAATTTCTTGAAATGGCAGATATGCAGAAAGCACAGCATATTGATGCCTACGAGAAGCAGCAGGAATACATCAAAAAGCAGGAAGATTTCATTCAACGCAACAAGGCTCGAGCTTCGACCTCTGGTCGAGCGAAAAGCCGGGAAAAACAACTTGGAAAGGTCGAGCGAATTGATCGGCCAGACGAAGCAGCAAAACCAACATTTAAGTTCAAGGATGCCCGCGCAAGCAGCAAAACCGTTTTTGAAGGCATTGATTTTGAGATCGGTTATACGTATCCATTACTCCCCAAGATGACCATGACGATTGAACGTGGCGAAAAGATCGCGATTGTGGGATGCAACGGTGTAGGTAAATCTACACTGCTCAAAACGATCCTGGGCAAAATAGCGCCAATAAGCGGAAAAACGTTTCTCGGAGATTATTTGGAGACAGCTTACTTTGAACAGGAAGTACGAGCTGGAAATATTACACCGATCGATGATGTGTGGAACGAGTTTTCACATTTGACACAGAACGAGGTGCGAGGACATCTTGCGCGTTGTGGGCTCAAAAATGAGCATATTACGCGTCCACTTAACATGCTTAGCGGTGGGGAGCAAGCCAAAGTCCGATTGTGCAAACTGTTGATGCGTGAAAGCAACTGGGTTTTGTTTGATGAGCCGACGAACCATCTGGATGTCACAGCAAAAGCTGAACTGCAGCGTGCGTTGAAAGAATATAAGGGAACCGTTTTACTTGTATCGCACGAACCTGATTTTTATGAAGGCTGGGTCACCAAAACATGGAATGTAGAAGAGTGGTCCGAAAAAGCACGATGACAAAAAAATCCGATTGTGGTAATATAGGCTACAACTTCATATGAACACTAGGGGGGCCGCACGATGCGGCTGAGATGGAAGAATGCGATTCTGGACCCTTTGCACCTGATCTGGATCATACCAGCGTAGGGAAGTGGCGCGTTTCAGCGAAAACGGTAGTAAATTGATTCCTAACGTAAAAATGGGATCTTATTACATCGTAATGACAAGCGTTTGAATATCGAATAAACAGTTATCGGTTTGACTAATTGAACTGTTTACCAGGTTTGTCACACGTTTGTTATTGAACTGAACCTTTTTATACGCAGCCACTCCCCTACGGGAGTGGCTTTTTTGATTACAAATTTGTCATTACAACTTCTCCAAGCTTGTAGCTGAAAGGAGCGAGAACAAGGTTGAATGCCAGGATGTCAGAGCAAGATCAAGAGCGTGAACAAGATTGCCCCTTATTTGAACTACATGTAATATCCACGAATAGAGGGGAAAAAGAAGTTATGTTGAAGGCAGCCAAGCAAATCTGGCCTTACGTGCATTACATTCATATCCGGGAAAAGCATCTTTCACTGTATGAACGATACAACTGGGCAAAGTTGATGGCAGAGTCTGGTATTCCATCTTCCCGCATTGTAATTAATGGCGCGAAACGGGCTGCACCTGGTGATATTTTTCAAGGGATACATTGGAGCCAAGACATGCTGGAAAGAGCAAAACTAACAGTAAAGCCGGAAAACAAGCATGATCTGCGGCTTCGATTGGGGATATCGGTGCATTCGTTGCACGAAGCGAAAATTGCCGAAGAGTATGGTGCAGATTACCTTTTTTTTGGGCATGTGTATGCAAGTGCAAGCAAACCTGATGTAGCAGCGAGAGGGTTAGATGCATTGGCGGAAGTATGCTCCAGTGTAAAGGTTCCTGTTATTGCAATCGGCGGGATTCAGCCGTGTAACATTCGGGCTGTCAGGTCTGCGGGAGCCGGGGGTGCTGCTGTGATCTCAAGTGTGTTGAAACATGCAAACCCTGGTTATGCTGCTGCGCTCCTTAAACAGGCTGTGGAAGCGTGATGTGATTTCTTTCCGATCAAGAGCTGGAAATAATGCCAAGCCGAGAAGATGTGAACGTTGTTCAAACAAGGAGATGACAAAATGGTACAGAGCGGACTGAGTCAACCTGAGAAAGTCATAGGTTCATCATATAATCATGCTAAGTTTAAGCTGCTGACCCCATCTGAAAATTCAACGAAGACCCCAGAAATCTGTCATGCAGAAACCATCATTGTGGGCGGTGGAGTCATAGGCTGTGCGATTGCTTTTGAACTGGCATCCAGAGGTCAGGAGGTACTTCTTGTTGAGCAGTCGGAGATTGCCAGCGGAGCTTCATGTGCAGCTGCCGGCATGCTGGCAGCAGAAAGCGAAGATTTTGCACATCCATTCATGGCAAAAGCCGCGCATGAAAGCAGGGAATTGTTGCATAAGCACAAAGAGCAAATATCCGCTATAACTGGTATGGATATTGGCTTAAGGCGTAGCGGATTTATCACACCCTTTCGATCATACAGTGATCTAAGTAAGTACAAGGATAGACGAAATACTACTTCGGGAGTGCAACAACTTTGGTGGGATCGAAGCACGGTGCAACGAGAAGCGCTATGGTTGAATCGGGATACGTACGGCGCTTATTACCGATCGCTCGAGAGCGAAGTGTTGCCCGTGTCATTGACGAGAGCTTATGCGAGGTCGGCTGAAATGATGGGTGCCCGCATTTTGGAAGGCGTTCAAAATGTTCGTCTGGTCGTAGATAACCATGGTGTTCGAGGGATTAAAACTGCTAAGGGAGAGGTGTGTTGCAAACATATCATCATAGCTGCTGGCCTACAAGGGGAGCAACTCATGCATCAAGTGGGGGTCGCTTTGCCTTCAAGTCCGGTGAAAGGTGAAATTATGGCCGTTCGGTTTCCTATAGATCAGGCTGGAGGCAGACCCGATCGCACGGTATATGCAGAAGATGTCTATATTGTTCCGAAAGCCAACGGAGAGGTGTGGATCGGCGCAACCAGTTTGCCAGGAAGAAAAGATCACAGCGTATCGGCTAATAGTGTGCAACGATTACTTGGAGCGGCAAGTTATTGGATTCCGGGAATCAAAGAAGCAGACTTTGTGCGGGCATGGGCAGGTATAAGACCTTCCACCCCTGATGGGCTACCGTATATAGGGAAATACGAGCAAATACCTGGCTTGTACACAGCGTATGGTCATTTTCGTAATGGAATATTGCTTAGTGCAATCACAGGTCGCTGGATTGCAGACCTATTAGAGGGGAAACGTGCGGAAGAGATCGGGATTGAAGCATTGTCGCCCGAACGATTGAACAGAAAGGGAGTGATGTTGTGAACATTATCGTGAACGGCCAAAAGATGGAGGTTGACGACGGGTTAAATCGTGTTGACAAATTACTGCATTCATTCAACTTGCAAGTGAAAACGGTGGTAGTTGAGTTGAATCGTAATATTTTGACCAAAGATCACCATGAAACAACAACGCTAAGAGAAGGAGATCGGATAGAGATTGTTCATTTTGTCGGAGGGGGCTGAGCAAAGTAATTCGTAGACGTGGCTGAATCTTGTTGATTTGGTAGTTGGTATTGGGAAGTTGTTAAAACCTAGGAGGTTAGAAGATGTTGACAATTGGTAAATACTCTTTTGAATCAAGGTTGTTGCTTGGAACAGGAAAGTTCAGCGATATGGAAGTACAGAGTCAGGCCGTGGAAGCTTCAGGTACGGAAGTGCTTACCTTTGCTGTACGCCGTCTGAATCTGGAGGATACAGGCGCGCAGCACTTTCTGGATACGCTGGATCTGAGCAAATACACGCTGCTGCCTAATACGGCAGGAGCTTCGACTGCGGAAGAAGCGGTGAGAATCGCTGAGCTTGCGCGAGCTTCGGGGCTTTGTGATATGATAAAAGTCGAAGTCATCGGAGACGGAGTAACGTTACTGCCTGACCCACTTGAAACGTACAAGGCTTGCAGCATTTTGCTCGAAAAAGGATTTACCGTGTTGCCCTATATTTCGGACGACGTTATTTTAGCTAAACGGCTTCAATTGCTTGGTGTACATGCAGTCATGCCTGGAGCTTCGCCAATTGGAGCGGGTAGAGGAATCATAAACCCTTATAATCTTGAAATCATCATAGAGCAAGCGGCAGTGCCTGTTATTGTAGATGCAGGTTTACGCTCCCCCAAAGATGCCGCTTATGCCATGGAACTTGGGGCTGACGGTGTATTGCTTAACACAGCTGTATCTGGATCAGCTGATCCGGTTGTCATGGCAAAAGCGATGCGCCTCGGGGTTGAAGCAGGCAGGCTGGCGTATACGGCAGGCTTAATTCCAGTGAAACGTTATGCGGCAGCAAGCAGTCCGGTGGAAGGAATGGTTCATACATGACAGATCAGTTACATCATGCGGAGCAGAGTAGTCGTTACTCCAGACAGGAACGATATGCTCCGCTCGGCAAAGAAGGTCAAGCGAGGCTAAAAGACAGCAAAGTTTTAATTATTGGAGCTGGGGCACTTGGAACAGGTATTGCAGAAACGTTAGTGCGTTCCGGTGTTGGGCAAATTACCATTGTAGACCGGGACTATGTGGAATGGAGTAACCTCCAGCGGCAACAACTTTATGTTGAACAGGATGCGATTGAACGCATGCCAAAAGCGATGGCGGCTGTCAAACGTTTAACAGCAATTAATTCAACCGTTCGCATCGAGGCCAAAGTGATGGATGTGCGAGTGGATGAACTCGAAGAACTAGTTGGGCATACCGATTTAATCATGGATGCAACGGATAATTTTGATACAAGATTACTAATTAATGATATGGCACAGAAGCACAACATTCCCTGGATCTACGGAGGATGTGTGGGCAGCTATGGTATTACGTTTACATTTCTTCCTGGTGACACACCTTGTTTAAACTGCCTCTTGGGAGAAGTGCCGCTTGGTGGGGATACTTGTGATACGTCTGGCATCATTCCTCAAGCGGTGCAGATGGTGACGGCCAATCAGACAGCGGAAGCGATGAAGCTGCTAAGCGGTAACACAGCTGCTCTGCGCCGTAAATTGTTGTCATTTGATGTGTGGAGGAATGAGTACATATCCATTAATGTAGACGGGGCAAAAAAGCAAGAATGTGCATCATGCAGCCCGGCAGCTACGTACCCGTTTCTTTCTGCATCCAATCTTGAGAAAACCGATGTGTTATGTGGCAGGGATACCGTTCAGATTCGTCCTGCGCGCCGCATGCAACTGGACCTTCCGCAGACAGCAGATCGATTGGAACGGCTTGGTGAAGGAAAGGTGGAAATGAATCCTTTTCTGGTGTCATTCACAACAGGTCAACATCGGTTGGTCATTTTTCAAGATGGTCGTGTTCTTGTTCATGGTACAAAAGATACGTCGGAAGCACGTACGCTGGTTCATCGGTATTTCGGCTAAGCCCTCATTAAAAATATCAAAACTCATTCATTGACAAAGTCTGTTCTCCGCGGGGATGGACTTTTTCATTTTAAGGCATCCTAACGGTACAATGCATGCCAAGTAGCAACGGAAACCAGACGGGCCGGGTGAGAAATGATGAAAACAGCGATCATATTAGTGGGTACTGGGGATTTAGTGCGCCGTATAGAGCGTATCATGCAAGACGCAGGCTATGAGGTGAAGCATATAGAATGGTTTGAATTGAACGACATGGTGGACGTTAAGACTGCTCGTCCGCATCTCATTATTTTGGTGGAGCGAGAGTTTGAGGATGTGAATCAGAGTGAACAGGATAGAATAGCATTGAAGAAATGGATGAATTCAATTTCATCTACACCTTTAATGGTTATTATTCCTGAAGCTTCGCCGCAACGGGTGATTGATTGGCTTGATTTTGGAGCGAATGATGTAATGGAGGAACCTGTTCATTGGAAGGTTATGCTTGCGAGAATTCGCAGCCTGCTTCGGTTATTCGCAAGTTCTTCCCATGAAGGGGAGGAAATAATTATGGTTCAAGACCTCAGACTTAATCTGCGTTCGCGAAGAGTTAGCCGTGGAGGGCAATATTTGAACCTGACTCCGAAAGAATATGAATTATTGGAGTTTTTAGCCTCACATCTGAATGAGGCCTGCACACGGGGAGATATTTTACGCGAGGTGTGGGGGTATGAGTTCGCCATGGATACGAACGTAGTTGATGTCTACATTAAACATCTGCGGGTGAAAGTGGATAAAGGCAGAGAGGTGAAGTTGATCCAGACGGTTCGAGGGATAGGTTATATGCTAGTCGATAGCTGATTATTAAATATTCCACCATTCTCCAGTTTGGAACAAGGGTTAATCCGGGTAAGAAAAGATAGGATGATATGAAAAAACCGGATCAATTGATCCGGTCGTCAGTTAGATTATATAGAAACAGATGGACTACAGGACGCGGCGAGCTGTAATGTACGTTCTTTTCCACGTACCGGAGTTCAGATCAGATATGGTTACACCTGGAGAGCCGTACGTATGCAGAATTTTGCCGTTTCCAGCATACACGCCAACGTGAGTAATGTTAGAGCCCGTAGAGCGGCTACCGCTCGAGAAGAACACCATATCACCAACACGAAGATTGGCTTTAGAGACGAATTTACCTTCTTTAGATTGTTGTACGGAAGTGCGCGGAAGATCTACACCATACTTTTTGAAAATGTACTTCATGAAAGAAGAGCAGTCAAAGTATCTGGTTGTTGTTGTTGAAGCACCAAATTTATATGGAGTTCCAGTAAATTTTTTACCATAGTTTACAATTTGCTGTCCTGTTGATACGGATGCCGTTGCGGCTTGTGCAACAGGTGCATTTGTCATTAATACAGCTCCAAAACCTAGTGTAGCGCACAACCCGACGGTTACGGCCTTTTGGATGAAGAAGTTTGTTTTCATGTAGTTAGTACCTCCAAAATTCGTTTTCGTTAAGTTGCTAGAGCGAGTATAACAGGTTTGTAACACCCTAGAAATTGGATACATAAGCAAAAAGGCTGATAGGACAGTAGTTTAGGTGTAATTATTAAAATACGATTAAAAATGTCAAAAAATTAATCATTGACGAATCTAGAAAAGGATGAAAAACAAAAATCCCCTTGATAATCAAGGGGATTTCTTAATTTGAGTTAATATAGAACACAAAATAAAGGTTACAAAAACGTAATAAACGAACGTCGAGCTTTAGCTTTTGACACATATAAACTTCTAAAACACCTTACTATTTTAGCATTTTAATGTTCAGTCCTTGCTTTGAATAATGAGCAGCAGGCCGCTGTCAATCGTAACTGTTCCTGACTTGTCCAGTAGCTTGTTACTAATTCCTAATGATTGTCCCATGCGAATAGTGGCTTGATCCAAAGGATACATGAATCCTTCCAGGCAGATCCCAGTGACCTCATGCGTTAATGGAAGCAAAGAGACGTAGGTATAACCACGTTGCTCGACGATAGCACTGGAGGTGGTTAACGTCATATAATTGTGCTCATCCTGCAACGCACAGGAGATGTGATGCTGCATAGCACGAACCATAATATGAACATTCGCTAGGGTATGATCCATTCGTGTGCCCGTTGCACCAAAGATGAGAATATGAGTAGGCTCATGATCCAAAGCGGTTTCAAATGCCATTTCGGTATCTGTCAGATCTTTATGGATTGGATCACAAGCGATGAATTCTACACTGTTACTGTTTACAATCTCTCGTTCTTCTTCTGTTATCGAATCGAAGTCGCCTACTGCGATATGTGGCTTGATGCCATGCTGTATTAAATACAAGGCACCACGGTCTGCCGCAATAATAACGTCATCGGGCTGAATCTCCTGGAGAAATTCCTGCGTGAGTTGGCCACCTGTGAAGATGACAATACGTTTATAGTCCATTCTATTTCATCCTTCCTTATTTATAGAGGGAAAACATTTGATTTTTATCATAAGCTAAATACTACGCTAAGGTATAAAACTATACACCAAACCAGTATAATCGACAAAATGTGGTTGCACAATTTCCGTACTCGCGGATACAATGGGGAGAGCGACATGGAGATGACTTGAAAAGTGAGGTTTGAACAGGTTGGACTTACACATTTTTGAAGTATTCAGCATTATCGGTACGATCGCATTTGCGATGTCCGGTGCATTTGTAGCTATGGAAGAGGAATATGACATTTTGGGTGTACTGGTGCTTGGGCTTGTAACAGCATTCGGAGGCGGAGTCATCCGAAATGTGCTTATTGGTGTGCCTGTAACAACATTATGGAGTCAGGGCTCTTTAATCATGCTTGCATTGGTTTCTGTAGCTGTTGCTTTTGTATTGCCTTTGAAGTGGATCAGTCACTGGAAACGAACTGAAGCTTTGTTTGATGCAATTGGACTGGCTGCCTTTGCAATTCAAGGCGGATTGTATGCGGCTAATATGGGTCATCCCATCAGTGCTGTAATCGTTGCAGCTGTACTGACGGGAATTGGCGGAGGCATCATTCGGGACCTTCTTGCCGGACGTAAACCACTTGTTCTTCGTGATGAGATCTATGCGGTATGGGCAATGGCAGCGGGATTTGCCATCGGAATGGGCTGGTTTACAACAAATATTGGTTTGCTGATCTGCTTTGCAACAGTAGTCTTTTTCCGGATGTGTTCTGTGCACTACAAATGGAAGTTGCCGCGCCGCTCGTTGACGCCTAGCGAAACCATCGGTTTGAAGCCGGAGCAACTTATTCCGCAACATGCACCATCCGTAATCCAAGGAACTTTGAGCAAGGGGGAGTAACTTTATCATGATTAACGTTGTATATGTATGTCTCGGTAACATTTGCAGATCTCCTATGGCGGAAGCAGTGATGCGCCACAAAGTGATTGAAAAGGGGCTTGGCGAACAGATTCGGATTGATTCGGCTGGTACTGGCAACTGGCATGTGGGCAAGCCTCCTCATGAGGGTACCCGTAAGTTGCTTGATGGCTATCAAATCTCTTATGCCAACATGACAGCAAGACAATTTGTCAGTGAAGATTTCACTGAATTTGACTACATTATATGTATGGATAATTCCAATGCAGAGAATGTACGCAGCCTGCCAGGCGGAGATGAGGCACAGATTATCAAGTTCATGGATTTGCTGCCGAACGAAAAGCTGAGAGAAGTGCCTGATCCGTATTACACAGGGAACTTTGAAGAAGTGTACGAGCTGGTGAATGCAGGTTGTGATGTGCTGCTGAAGAGAATCGAAGAAGAGCATCCTTTAACCTGATTTTGATTAGATGAAATACAAGCCGAGTTTGAGTGGCCCGTTATGATTGGTGAAATGGCAAAGAAGCAGGAACGTAACGACGATAAGCTCCTGCTTCTTTTTCAGGGCATGAATGTAAGCGGTAACAACGAATCGGCGAAAAATCTTAAAAAGAAAAGCGGCTATGCAGCCGCCTGTTCAACGAAATATTTGATTTGTTGCTTGAACCTCTAGTTCATTCTGCATGATCTTTTTGAAACAGTCTTCTATTAACCTTCTTGTAAAAAGTAAAGCAAGGCATCAGGCAGTTCCTTTTGCCAGAAGCCCCATTGGTGATTCCCGTCTTTCTCCTGATAGGAGACAAGAGCACCACGTTTCTCCAGCAGATCATGCGTATCCCGGTTGAGCTGTACAAAATCATACGTTCCGGTATCGGCTTCGAAAGCCGTCTCCTGCAAACCAACAATCATCCAGATCGACAACCAGGACAAGTCTTCGGCTGCAGCGTAGATTTCCTGAGAAGCGGAGTAGAATGCACCAGACATGCTGATGACACGGGTGAACAGCTCAGGATATTTTAGTGCAAGGTGCAATGAAACACTGCCTCCCAATGAATCACCAGCAAGAACACGTTCCTGCGGAGAGCGTCTTACAGGATATTTCTCTTCTACATAGGGAATAATCTCTTCTGCAAAGCACTTCGTATAAGCTTCGAACCGGCTGCCGAACGGAGCGTACTCTTGAGTCCTTACAGAGACGTCTACCTGAACTCCTACAATAATGAAAGGTTCAGCACCTTCATCGAGAATGATGCGGTTAGCTGTGGTAGCGATGCGGCCAAAGTTGAAAAACTCTTCGCCATCCTGGCAGTACACCACAGGGTAGCTAAGCAGTTCGTTGTAGCCTGGAGGAAGATAGATGCGAAGGGTCCGTTTCTCACCGAGGTAACGACTTTCAATCTCTTCCTTAACAATTGTCCGTTTCAAATAGCGGGAATCCGTCATAAAACGTCACCTTTCCGGGTTATTTTTGCATTCGACCGCGCAATACGGTAAGATTAACCTGGTGCGGGGATGGGTCAAACACGCAATCATGTATTATGCTGTTATACCAATATTAAACCCCTGTTATACATACAATCCAAAAGGAAACATAAAAATATTACGGATTTCTTTGACGTATGCAGTGAAACAGGTGTATAATAATAATATAACAGCGGAACTTGATATTCAAATTTTTTGTTGAGGTGAAGAAAAAAATGAGCAAGGTTCCTTATGAAGTATACACGGAGGATGTAGAAGCTCTGTCCGTGCTGTCTCCTGACGGCGAAATTGTTAACAAAGACATGATGCCTAAGCTTTCCGACGATCAATTAAAAGAAATTATGTATCGCATGGTATTTACCCGTACTTGGGATGACCGTGCAGTAAACCTTGGCCGTCAAGGCCGTCTTGGTTTCTATGCTCCAGTATCTGGTCAAGAAGCTACAATGGTTGGTAGTGAATTTGCAATTGAAAAAGAAGACTTTGTATGTCCTGGCTATCGTGACATTCCGCAACTCGTATGGCATGGACTTCCTCTTTATCAAGCATTCTTGTACTCCCGTGGACACCAGCATGGTGGACAAATTCCGGACGGCGTTAACGTATTGATGCCGCAAATCATCATTGGTGCTCAAATTCTGCACGCAATGGGTATTGCTATGGGTTACAAATTGAAGAAACAAAAACAAGTGGTTATCACGTACACAGGTGATGGCGGATCTTCCGAAGGTGACTTCTATGAAGGTCTGAACTACGCTGGTGTTTACAAACTGCCAGTTATCTTCTTTGTACAAAACAATGGTTATGCCATCACAACTCCTTTTGCTAAACAAACAGCAGCTCTGTCCATCGCTCATAAAGCGGTAGCAGCAGGGATCAAAGGTGTTAAAGTTGACGGTATGGACATCTTCGCTGTTATCAAAGCGGTTCAGGAAGCTGCTGAACGCGGACGTAACGGAGAAGGCGCTACTTTGATCGAAGCGGTAACTTATCGTTTCCGTCCACACTCCCTTTCTGATGATGCTTCCAAGTATCGTACGAAAGAAGAAGAGGCTGAGTGGAGCGAAAAAGATCCAATCGCACGTTTCGCTAAATATCTGGAGAAAAAAGGTCTGTGGACTGAAGAAGATACAGCACGTGTGAAAGAAGAAGCAAAAGCAAAAGTGAACGAAGAGATCAAAAAAGCGGAAAAAACCGAGAAAATGACGATTTCAGGCTTGATCGACAGCATGTTCGAACAAACGCCTAAGCACTTGGAAGAGCAAAAAGCTGATTTCCAATAAGTTTTTTCCGATAAAGCATAAACATCCGGCGCCGGCACTGGTGTCTCGGTATACATGTATGAATTCAAATGTGAACTGTCAATGTTTAAGGAGGAAATGAAGCAAATGGCACAATTGAACATGAAAGAAGCAATTCGTGATGCGCTTCGCGTAGAGCTGAAACGTGATCCTAACGTTCTGCTTTTCGGTGAAGACGTAGGTAATGTAGGCGGCGTTTTCCGTGTAACGGAAGGCTTGCAAAAAGAGTTTGGCGAAGAGCGTGTATTTGATACACCGCTGGCTGAATCCGCAATCGGCGGTTTGGCTGTAGGTTTGGGTATTCAAGGCTTCCGTCCGGTAGCTGAGATTCAATTCGTAGGTTTTATCTTCGAAGCCCTTGACCAAATGGTAGTTCAAGCTGCTCGTATGCGTTTCCGCTCTGGCGGTAAATACAATTCTCCGATCGTATTCCGTACACCATTTGGTGGCGGCGTAAAAGCGGCAGAATTGCACACTGACTCTCTGGAAGGTTTGCTCACGCAAACTCCGGGTATTAAAGTGGTAGTTCCTTCTAACCCTTACGATGCGAAAGGTCTGATGATCGCTTCCATCCGTGACAACGATCCAGTATTCTTCATGGAGCACTTGAACCTGTACCACGCTTTCCGTGCAGAAGTACCTGAAGAAGACTATGTTGTTGAATTGGGTAAAGCGAACGTTGTTCGTGAAGGTTCCGATGTTACCATCATTACTTACGGTATGATGGTTCATACTTCTGTAAAAGCTGCAGAAGAACTTGAAAAACAAGGTATCAAAGTTGAAGTTATCGACCTTCGTACGATCAGCCCGATCGATATCGATACAGTTGTTGCTTCCGTGAAGAAAACAAACCGTGCAATTGTTGTACAAGAAGCTCAAAAGAGCGCAGGTGTTGCGGCTGAAGTCATTGCGCAAATCAATGAAAAAGCAATCCTGCACTTGGAAGCACCGGTTCTGCGTGTAGCTGGCCCGGATACGGTATATCCTTTTGCACAAATCGAAGATACATGGTTGCCTAACCCGGCGCGTATCGTTGCTGCGGTTAACAAAGTCATGAACTTCTAATTCAATCATCTGACATGCCGCAAGGCGCAGTATGGTGATTCACATCGTAGCGCAAGCTGCACTGTAAACAGCCATTAGTCCCTTGATTGACAGTTATTTGCGCTCGCAGTAACAGTTGGTTTTTGGAGCTAAGGGTTGTTTTCAGGATTGAGCAAATAATCAAGGAGGTTTTTCAGTTGGCTAAATTTGAATATAAATTCCCTGAACTGGGCGAAGGCCTTCACGAAGGCGAAATCATCAAGATGCACATCAAAGTCGGGGACAAAGTAACTGACGACGATATCATCATGGAAGTACAGAACGACAAAGCGGTTGTTGAAGTTCCTTGTCCGGTAAACGGAACAGTAACTGAAGTTTTCGCTAAAGACGGTCAAATCTGCCACGTTGGTGAAGTTGTAGCGGTTATCGATGCAGAAGGCGAACTGCCTGAGCAAGACGACGCTCCTGCTGAAGACCAAGGTGCGCAAGAGAAAGACGCAGCACAAGGCGGAGCAGACACTAGCGGTTCTTCTGCAGCAGCTTCAAGCTCCAATGCAGCTCAAGAAGGCGGCAACAACAGCGTTCCTGCTGTTCCTGCAAAAGACGTTTTGGCTACGCCAAGCGTTCGCAAATTTGCTCGTGAGCAAGGTGTAAACATCGCTGAGGTTAACGGTACTGGCAACAACGGTAAAGTAACCAAAGAAGATGTGGAATCCTTCAAAAATGGCGGCGGATCTTCCGCAGCGGCAACTTCTTCCGCAGCTCCGGCTCAAGAAGAGAAAAAATCCGCAGCACCTGCAGCTGCAGCGGCTGATCAACGCCTTGAAGAAGAGCGCGTACCTTTCAAAGGTATCCGTAAAGCGATCTCCAATGCAATGGTTAAATCGGCTTACACTGCACCGCACGTTACAATCATGGACGAAGTGGACGTAACTGAACTGGTTGCATTCCGTACTCGCATGAAACCAATTGCAGAGAAAAAAGGCACAAAAGTTACTTACTTGCCATTCATCGTTAAAGCATTGGTTGCAGCTTCCCGTCAATTCCCAGCGTTGAACGCAATGATTGATGAAGAAGCAAATGAAATTGTATACAAAAAATACTACAACATCGGTATCGCTACAGATACAGACAACGGCCTGATCGTTCCTGTAATCAAAGATGCTGATCGCAAATCCATCTGGATGATCGCTGATTCCATTCGTGATCTGGCAGCTCGTGGACGCGACGGCAAACTGAGCGCGAACGAAATGAGAGGAAGCACAATCTCCATCAGTAACATCGGTTCTGCTGGCGGTATGTTCTTCACTCCAATCATCAACTTCCCAGAAGTTGCTATCTTGGGTACAGGACGCATCAGCGAAAAAGCGGTTATCAAAAACGGCGAAGTTGTTGCAGCACCTGTAATGGCATTGTCCTTAAGCTTCGACCACCGTATCATCGATGGCGCAACAGCACAAAACTTTATGAATTACATTAAACAGCTGCTCGCTAACCCTGAGTTGCTTGTTATGGAGGTGTAAGATATGGTAGTAGGCGACGCTTCTCTCAATATCGACACATTAGTAATTGGTGCAGGACCTGGCGGCTATGTAGCTGCCATCCGTGCTGCACAACTGGGCCAAAGCGTATTGATCGTAGACAAATCCGAGCTGGGCGGGGTATGTTTGAACCGCGGATGTATCCCATCCAAAGCTCTGATCTCTGCTGCGCATCAATATGAGTCTGCTCTTCACGGCGAAGCTTTCGGTATCTCCGCCGAGAACGTAAAAGTAGATTTTGCTAAAACTCAAGAATTCAAAAACGGCGTTGTTAAGAAAATGACTGGCGGCGTAGCTGGTTTGCTCAAAGGCAACAAAGTTGAAGTTTTCAACGGTGAGTGCATGTTCATCAACGAAAACGAAGCTCGTGTATTCAACGATCACGAGTCACCACGTTACAAATTCAAAAATGCAATCATTGCAACAGGTTCCCGTCCAATCGAACTTAAACCTTTCCCGTTTGGCGGACGCATCCTTTCTTCGACAGAAGCATTGAACTTGCCTGAAGTACCAAAAAGCATGATCGTTATCGGCGGCGGTTATATCGGCGCTGAGCTTGGTCAAATGTACTCCAAATTCGGTGCTAAAGTAACAATCATCGAAGGTTTGGATACTGTACTGCCAGGTTTCGATAAAGACATGACTAGCCTTGTGGCTAAAAACATGAAGAAAACAGGCATCGAAATCGTAACGGGTGCAAAAGCGGAAAGCGCTGAGCAAACGGATAAAGATGTAACTGTTAAATATTCTGTAAATGGTGAGTCCAAAGAAGTAACTGCAGATTACCTGCTCGTTACTGTAGGACGTCGTCCTAATACAGACGGAGAACTCGGTCTTGATATGATCGGTGTTGACGTTGATGAGCGCGGATTCGTTAAAGTTGACCACCAAGGTCGCACTAGCATCCCGCACATCTTCGCAATTGGTGATATCGTATCTGGTCTTGCTTTGGCACACAAAGCTTCTTATGAAGGTAAAGTGGCTGCGGAAGCAATCGCTGGACAACCATCTGTAGTAGACTACAAATGTATGCCAGCTGTTGTATTCACAGATCCTGAGTGCTCCAGCGTAGGTTACACGGAGAAAGAAGCAAAAGAAAAAGGTTACAAAGTAAAAGCAGGTAAATTCCCTTACGCGGGCAATGGCCGTGCAGTATCTTTGAACCATGCTGAAGGCTTCGTGAAAATCGTTGCTGACGAAGAAAGTGGCCTTGTATTGGGTTGCCAAATCGTTGGTCTGGAAGCTTCCAATCTGATTGCTGAGCTTGGTCTTGCAATCGAGATGGGCGCAACTTTGGAAGATCTGGCGCTTACTATTCACGCTCACCCAACTTTGGGCGAAATCGTGATGGAAGCAGCGGAATTGGTAATGGGTCACCCGATCCACATCATTTCCCGTTAAGATCATCGAAGCATCGGATTCGTCCGGCATTATATGTTAATTCAAAAGAGGCGAATAACGCTAGTGCGTTGTTCGCCTCTTTTTGATTTGTGTTAAATGTTGCTTTTGAAGCGTTATATGGGTTTTAAACTATTCGTATTTAAGTACTATGGCTTTGATTAAGTTTCGAGCCTTTTGCCAACGTGACCAGTATGGTAAACTAATTAAATGATCAGACCTCTCGAAGTCTGTGGCCCAGTTGGGTATGAGTGCGTAACATATATAGAGATGCGAGGAGATACCAACATGAAAAACTATCTCGATTTATTACAAGATATATTGGATAACGGCGTTCACAAAGGGGATCGTACTGGAACAGGGACACAATCTGTCTTCGGTAGACAGCTCCGTTATGACTTATCCAAAGGTTTTCCGCTTGTAACGACCAAACGAATTCACCTGAAGTCAGTTATTCATGAGTTGCTGTGGTTTTTGAGTGGGGATACGAATATTGCTTATTTGAAAGAAAATGGTGTGAAGATCTGGGATGATTGGGCAGACGAAAATGGCGATCTTGGACCTGTCTATGGCTCTCAATGGCGGACATGGGAAGCGCCAAACGGGGAAAAAATAGATCAGATCGCTGCTGTTGTAGATTCCATTAAAAATAATCCGGATTCCCGCCGTCATCTGGTGAGTGCGTGGAATGTGGCCGAGATTAACAATATGAAATTACCGCCTTGTCATTTCGCGTTTCAATTTTATGTGGCTGAGGGTAAACTATCTTGTATGCTGACGATGCGCTCCGTGGATACGTTCCTTGGTCTGCCATTTAATATTGCCAGCTATGCGCTTTTGACACATATGATTGCACAGCAATGTGACCTGGAAGTGGGCGACTTCATTTGGTCGGGTGGAGATGTGCACATCTATTCCAATCATGTGGAGCAGGTGAAAACGCAGTTAGAGCGGGAGCCTTTTGCTCTGCCTAAGCTGGTGATCAAACGTAAGCCTGATTCGATTTTTGATTACAAATTTGAAGATTTTGAATTTGAAAATTATGAGCATCATCCGGGCATCAAAGCTCCAATTGCAGTCTAATCTAAATGAGCGATAAGCGATTATCTGTGAAACGGTGAGGATGAAGCCTTTATAAATGGACGGTTTCAAATAGAAAGGAGTGTGCGGCTTTTGAGTATTGAATTGGTATGGGCAATGGGAGAGAATGGTGTGATTGGACGTAATAACTCTCTTCCTTGGCGATTGCCAAAAGATATGGCTTTTTTCAAGCAGCAAACGATAAACAAAACGATTATTATGGGACGTAATACGTGGGAATCATTCGGCGGCAGGCCACTCCCTCACCGTCGTAATATTGTTGTAACCCGGGACTTGAATTATAGAGCAGATCAAGCAGAGATCGTACATACGATTGAAGAAGGTCTGAAGGCTGCTCAAGGTGAAGAGCTTTGCGTGATTGGAGGTTCTCAGGTATATCGGGAGTTTTTACCGTTTGCGGATCGGCTTGTCGTCACCAAAATTCATGAACAATTTGAGGGAGATACGTTTTTTCCGGAAGTAGATTGGAGCGAGTGGGAGTTAAAGAAGCAGATCGAAGGCGAGCAGGATGAGAAAAACGTATATCCTTTTACATTCGAGTTTTACGAGCGCAAACGTTAGAAAAAAGTTAAAGACACTGAACACGCTAATTTTCCGTGAACAGTGTCTTTTTTTATTCTATGTTTTTTGAAATGATTGTGAACAGTCATTTGAAATATTACTTTATTACATCAATATGACATATAGACTGGTGAATTTTGCATAATATACATTGGATCAACTTGCGTTTATGGTTGAATAGTATAAGAACTGTAGGATTTCAACGTTGTAAAGCTTTAAATCAAACTTTATTTTCGTGAATGAGCATAAATTTTTCTAAAAAGCTTGAATTTAATGATAATTTATCTTACATTTATATGACGTTATTACTTTTTCAGTTCTCAACTTTCGCTTGCAAAAAAGCATTATACTCTGTTTTAAGACCAAATTTAAGCTATTGACCATACGTTCATTTGAACGATATGATGTATAAAATACAAATAATTATGCGGATAATCCATTTAATATTCAATGTCGTAAATGCTACTATAATTGAAATATCTTTGAGTAGATTTTGTGATACAATAGACAAAAACTCAGGTTAAAAGAGTAATCCATTTCATATAGAGCCATACGCATGAAGGGATTAAGACAAGAACGGATGGGGGAAACGTAAGATGTCTACACCTACTGGATTTATGGAATACAAACGGCAGCTCCCTGCGGATCGAGAGCCAACGGAGCGTATCAAGGATTGGGAAGAGTTTCATAAACATATGGCTGAAGAAGAACTCAGAACACAAGGTGCAAGGTGTATGGATTGTGGTACCCCTTATTGTCATACAGGTATAGATATGACTGGGGGTACGTCAGGCTGCCCGGTTCATAACCTGATTCCAGAATGGAATAATCTCGTTTATCGCGGTTTGTGGAAGGAAGCGCTGGAGCGCCTTCACAAAACAAACAATTTCCCGGAGTTTACAGGCCGTATCTGCCCAGCTCCTTGTGAAGGATCATGTACAGTGGGCCTGATTGGTCAGCCTGTAACGATCAAAACCATTGAAGAAGCTATTATTGAGAAAGGTTTCGAAGAAGGTTGGGTTGTTCCACAGCCACCGGAGAAACGTACAGGCAAGCGTGTAGCTGTAGTCGGTTCAGGTCCGGCGGGACTTGCAACAGCGGCTCAATTGAACAAGGCTGGACATACGGTAACAGTATATGAACGTTCAGACCGTGTCGGCGGATTATTAATGTATGGAATTCCAACGATGAAGCTGGATAAAAAAGTGGTACAACGCCGTGTAGACCTGCTTGCAGCAGAAGGAATCCAGTTTATTACGAATACAGAGATCGGAAAAGATATTCCGGCTGAGCAACTTGTTAATGATTATGATGCTGTTGTTCTGTGTGGCGGTGCAACCAAGCCACGCGAATTTAACATTGAAGGTGCTGACCTGAAAGGTGTGCACTATGCGATGGACTTCCTGAATGGAAGCATCAAAAGCTTCCTAGACTCCAACCTGGAGGACGGTAACTATATCTCTGCAAAGGATAAAGATGTCATTGTAATTGGTGGCGGGGATACAGGTTCTGACTGTGTTGCTACATCGTTGCGTCATGGTTGCCGTACGATCACGCAATTTGGTACACATACTCAGGCTCCGCTTGAGCGTGATCCAATCAACAACCCTTGGCCGCAATTTCCAAACGTTTATACACTGGATTATGCACAAGAAGAAGCCAAAGCATTGTTTGGCCAAGATCCACGTGAATTCTCTATCATGACCACCAAATTTGTGGGTGATGAAGAGGGCAATCTCAAAGAACTGCACACTATTCAAATCGAACGTATTGTTGATGAGACAGGCCGCAAAATTTATCAGCCAATTCCAGGCACAGAGCGTGTATTCCCTGCGCAGATGGCGATGATTGCCATCGGTTTTGACGGACCGGAGCAAACACTGGTTGAGCAGTTGGGACTTGAAACGGATCGCCGTACGAACGTGAAAGCACGTTATGGCAAATACAACACCAACGTAGATAAAGTATTTGCAGCGGGTGACATGCGTCGGGGTCAAAGTCTAGTGGTATGGGCTATCAATGAAGGCCGTGAAGCCGCTCGTGAAGTGGATAAATATTTGATGGGCGCAACAGTGCTGGTATAAACCAGTACCATCGTTCAATCTTCCTGCCTTTTTAATTTATTTCATAAAATTTTTTTACATTATGAATAAAGCCATGAATACCCCTCGCATATGCGAGGGGTATTTGCTATACATTTTTATCTATAAATCTTCCGTGAATTTTTCCATTTCTGATGACAATGTGAATAAGAGCATTGCATTTTCTAAGATAAAGACTTATTATTATATTATAATTATTATAAATAAGATCGAAGACCAATTGATTCGGTGTGTGAAATTGAATGCTAACTATGACGATGCTGTCTTATAAAAATGACAATGAATTGAGTACATTATTGCAGATACGTTTAAGTAAGAACAGGTAACATAACATATAACGGAGGTGCACCCGTATGGCAAGTAATCGGGACAAGTCCATTTCAGAGCAAATTCATCAAATCAAAAGCCAATTGGTTGATAAAGGATATAAGCTAACTCAGCAACGCGAAGTGACGGTACGTGTATTGTTGGAACATGAAAAAGATCATTTTAGTGCGGAAGAAGTATTTCTTCTGGTGAAAGAAAAGTTTCCGGAGATTGGACTCGCAACCGTTTATCGCACTTTGGAGCTACTCAGTGACCTGCAGGTTGTAGAGAAAATTAACTTTGGCGATGGAGCTGCACGCTTTGATTTGCGTAGCACAGACGGCTCACACCATCATCATCACTTGATCTGTACGGAATGCGGCAGTGTGGAAGAAATTATGGAAGATGGATTGCTTCGATTGGAGCAACAGGTTTTGCGTCAGTATGGTTTTGCTGTGACCGATCATCGACTTGATTTTCAAGGTGTGTGTAAAGAATGCAGACAAAAACATGAGCTTGATGAGCCAGCAGCCGGTTAATTCATCCCGGATAGGTGCTCTTGAATCCAAAATCTGATATAATAAGTTTCAGAAGCAGGGGCTTCCGTCGGCGGAAGGCCCCTTTTTGCCGTCATACTGGCGGTTAGGAGGAGAGATGGACGGATGAAGACACTGGTTATTGCGGAGAAACCCGATATGGGGAGAACCATTGCCGCCGTCATAGAACCAAAAGCCAAAAATAATCGCACGTATCTGGAAGGTGAACAGTACATTATCACCTGGGCGATTGGGCATTTGCTTGGACTGGCTGAACCGGATGCCTATGATTCTAAGTACAAACGCTGGAACATTGCGGACTTGCCGATCATTCCGGATCAATTCAAAATTGTACCGAATCCCCGGACAAAGGATCAGCTCAAAATCATCGGCGAACTCGCAAAACGTGCTTCAGCGATCGTTAACGCTTGTGATGCAGGGAGGGAAGGGCAATATATTTTTGCTCTGATTCAGCAACAATTGAAGCTGCGCCAGCCTGTAAAGCGTCTGTGGATATCCGATTTGACAGCTGAAAGTATTCGGCGTGGATTTGATGGACTGAAAGATGCCGCAGAATTCGAAAATCTGACTTATGCTGCCCGTGCACGCAGTGAAGCGGACTGGCTGATTGGCATGAATGCCTCAAGGGCGTTTACAACCAGGCATAATGCACTATTGTCTGTTGGACGTGTGCAGACACCTGTGCTAGCGCTAATCTATGATCGTGAGATGGAGATTGAAGCATTTCAGTCACAGACGTTCTATGAAGTAGTAGCCTGGTTTCGGCAGGAAGGTGTTGAATACCGCGGTGTACGTCAAGGAGATAAACTTACGGATGCAGAAACGGCAGAAGCTATTGCAACCAGTGTAAAGGGCAAAACAGGTCAGATCATTAAATATGAAGCCAAACAAACCAAGGAATATCCATACCGGCTGTATGACCTGACTCTTTTACAGCGTGAAGCGAATGCAAAATATGGTTACGGGGCGAAAAAAACGCTGGATATTGCTCAAGCCCTGTACGAAAAACATAAAGTGATCTCGTACCCGCGTACAAATTCCAACTATGTAACAGAGCAGAACATTGAAGGTATGCACAAAACGCTGAATTTGCTTAAAAACGGAACGTACAGTGAGCTGGCTTTGGGTGCAAAGCCGGAATTGGTGCATAAAAATAATAAAGGGGTCTGCAATCCGAGTCGGGTGGAAGATCACCATGCGATTTTGCCAACGTTGAAACGACCAGGTACGCTGTCCAAGGATGAGCAAAATATTTATGATTTAATTGTGAGACGTTTCCTTTCTCATTTCTATCCGGCAGCCGAGTATAAACAGCATACGGTTCTTACGGAGGTCGAGAAACATCAGTTCAAAACGTCTGTAAAAGAACTATTATCCATCGGTTGGAAAGTAGTGCTTGGTTCTGGCGATCAAGAACAAGGTGCTTCTGGCAAGAAAAAAGCGAAGAAAAATAGCAATGAAGAAGAGGAAGCAGAGGAATGGACAGACAAAGCTTTCGCTGTACAGCCTGACTTGCCTGTTCAATGTACGAAGAGTGAGTTCAAGGAGAAAGCCACTCAACCGCCCAAAAGTTACACCGAGGGCACACTGCTCAAAGCAATGGAGAGTGCAGGTAAACAGATCGAGAACGAAGAACTTCGTGATGCGATGAAGGATAGCGGTCTGGGAACTCCAGCTACACGAGCGGCTACGATTGAACGTCTCAAAAACGTAGGTTACATTACGATGCAAGGGAAAAAGATGCAACTGACGCTGAAGGGACGAACAGCGATTGAATTGATCCGCCGTGCCGGTGTAGATTTGTTGACCTCGCCTGAGATGACGGGACAATGGGAGCGCCGGTTACATCAAATTTCTAAAGGTGAAGCTGAACAGGACAAGTTCATGGAAAACGTCAAGAAGTTTACGTTATCTATCATTGAAAAAGTGCGTGTACAGGCTCCGGCTGCTGCTGATGCCTTTGGTGAAGATGCGAGAGGCAAAGGTAAGGGGAAAGGGAGAGGAACTGGCAACAAAGCAGGCAATAAGGCTATGAGTGTTGGCAAAACGACCAAGACATCAACAGCACACTCGGTTTCAAGCAAAGGTGCAACTGCGCAATCGGGCACTGCAAGTTCTGGCGCACGTGAAGTACTTGCTTCATGCCCTTCACCTGGCTGTACCGGGCATATTATTGAGGGCAAGAAGGGTTATGGCTGTTCCCGTTTCAAAGAAGGATGTACATTTGTTGTCTGGAAAGAATATGCTGGCAAAAAAATAACAAGTACGATGCTGAAGTCTTTGATAGAGAAGGGGAGTACGCAAGTTCTTTCGTTCAAACGTAAGGATGGAAGCACGGTGAAGGCTCGTATTATTTTAAAAGATGTAGTCACGGGTCAATTATCCGGTGAAAAACAGGAAGCATAATCATAGGCATCACAGGCATAATTGAAAGTAAACAAAAAAGAACCCTTTAACCAAGGGTTCTTTTTTGTTGTTTCTGCTTGATATCCTCATGAATGACTTTGGGGACTTCCTCCAGTGCTGTGATGGTATACATCGAAGTTTCCGGATTCGGCTGCAGTTCAACAATATTATATTGCCATTCGTTAGGCTGTTTAATATAGATGCTGTGAATTCCGGCATTCACGGCAGGCATAATATCTGTACGAAGCGAATTGCCAATCATCCAGGTTGCTCGCCGGTCAAACGGACCTTTGGACAGAATGCCTTCCAATGCTTCAATATTTTTGTGCTGACGAATGTAGATTCGATCATCGAAATAAATAGAGAGCTTCATCTGATCAATCTTTCTCTGCTGGATGACGGTCTCACCGCCAGTGTACAAGTATAGGGAGTGCCCGGCAGACTTCAGTTCCTCCAACGTTTCTACCATATGCGGATAAGGCTCAACGTCCTGAGTGTAGACACTCATGCCCAGTTTGCTCAAATACGTTTCTTCTTTGGTTGATGTCGCACGCTCGTATTTTCGAGAAAAATATCGATACGTATCAATCAGGGACTGTGGAAAATGGTGACTTGCAAATCCGACTTTGTTCACGCCAGTCACATCGATTTCGAGTTGCTTCTCCCGAATCTGCTGTGTGGTCAGGGCATGTCCGTCAAACCATTGTTGCATGTTCTCAAAGAACTCACCCAGAACAAGATTAAAATATTTGTTGCAATACACGAGTGTATCATCAAGGTCAAACAAGATATGTTGTTTAAATAAGGTCAACGCTAGTTCACTCCTTGCCTACGCTTGCCTGCGGATCATTCACTATCTTATAAAATAATTCGTTAGATGCGAATGTAGGACTCTAAAAACATATTCAATTCAGATACTCCGTCAGGTCTGATGCTATATTTTTCTTTACGATTACTTCCTAGTAAATGTGTGCGCAGTAAACCTGCAATGCGAAGAGCTGTAACCTGATCTTTGACAGGATCTTGTTCTTTACCAAGCTCCTCACACATCTCCGAGAGTGACTTCGGTTCGTCGGAAACGTATCTTAACAGACGAAGTCTTTCGGGGTCGGCCAATGCATGTGTGAACCTTAGCAAGCACGTTGGCGGCTCATCTTCACTTTCTTCAGGTATATCTACGGGATACTGAATAATCATCATGCCTTCATAAAAGCAGTACATATTAATAGGGCGGTTATGCACCGTTGGGAACAGAATCACTTCGTTTAAACCAGCGATTGGCTCCACTATAACACCTGCGGTAGCATATTCAATTAACAGTTCAGGGCCCATTTTTTCGAGCAAAATGCGTTTTTCTTCAGCATCCTCTTCGAGCCAAACCCGATGATCTTCGCTAATGTTCCGGCAATAGTGCTGATCCCATAGTCGCAATAATGGGACGTAGCTGTTCCGAATACGCGTCGATTCTTCTATCGTAAGTTCCGGCATTAATGGCGATACGCGCGCAAATAATTCGTCAGCCGAAAGCTCTGTGAGCATGTCCAGAAAGTCTTGATTTTCTAAAGTTGTATTCTTATATGCTGCCCAGGCGAACAGGACATCAAAATCGTCAAAAGGCCACGTAGCAGCGGGTGCAAGCGCAGCTCGCACGTTGGAACTTAGCTTGCGCTCAACGTCCAGAATCCATTCAGGACCAATGTCCAGATGCTGAATCCACTTTTTCGTGACATAAACTAAAAAGCTGTTGAGCATCTCATATATCGGTGAAACATCAATTTTAACGTGATAAGCCATAATGATGCAGAATCCTCCCGTCACATCTAGGTATTCACAGCGACTTATGTACTATTATGGCTTGTTTTACCGGGCGTTGTCCACTATAATGTTCAAGTTCAGGGCTTAGTCCTGATTTATAAGAAAGTATACATCCATATGAATAACAGCCTGGAGATCGTCAGCGATGGCGATTTTTCTTTGTTTGCGCTTGCAGAAGGAATGAAATATCGTGGCTTTGATGTTCAAATCTAAAATATCACCCTCAACTTTTAATTATTTGATTTTGATTACCGTGATTGTTGCGGCGGGGATCAGTCAGGGATTGTTGCTGCCTGTCTTATCCATTTTTCTGGAACAGCAAGGGGTGTCTCCCGGGTTAAACGGGTTAAATGCTGCTGCGCTCTACATTGGTTCATTCGCCATGACACTGGCAGCCGAACGTTTACTGGGAGCATTGGGATTTAAAAAGCTAATTGTTGGTGGTCTTATTCTGGTTATGATTCCCTTGGTCTTGTTCCCGTATTTTCCTGATATTAAAATATGGTTTGTACTGCGTCTGATTGTTGGTATCGGCGACAGTGCTTTACATTATGCAGCACAGCTGTGGGTGCTGTTAGTCACTACTCCAGAGAAAAGAGGACGTTATATTTCTCTTTATGGTATGTCTTATGGACTGGGTTTCAGTATCGGGCCATTAGGAATCAAGTTGCTCGGGTTTGGTGATGCTGTTCCATTTTTAGTGCTGTTTCTTGGCATGGCGGCTGTGCTCATTCTAGTACTTATGAAGCTTCCGGATACGAAGCCGGAAAAAGCAGAACATGCTCATCTTCCAGAAAGACGCTTTCGCCGCAGTTTCGCTTGGGCATGGTATGCACTGTTGCCAGCTCTTTTATACGGTTATATGGAAGCAGGCATGAACAGCAATTTTCCCGTATACGGACTTCGTGTGGGATATGATACCGATCAGATTGCCTCTTTGCTTCCTTTTATAGGGATTGGTGGACTATTCCTGCAGCTTCCGCTCGGAATATTAAGTGACCGATATGGTCGAAAAATAATTCTTATGATAGCCGGAATGGGCGGCGGTCTAGCATTTATGCTGGTTCCTTTGGCGGGTACCCATTTCTGGCTGACACTTGTGCTATTGCTTATTGCCGGAGGGCTCGTCGGTTCATTTTTCTCGCTGGGACTCGCTTATGCCGCAGATATTTTACCTAAAGTGTTGCTGCCCGCAGCCAATGTGGTAGCGTCCTTTCACTTCACGATAGGAAGCATCGTTGGACCGAATCTGGGAGGTCAGTTGATCAACTGGGTTTCACCTGGCAGTATGTTTGTCATGCTTGGATGTATGTACTTTATTTTTGGTATCACAGGACTATCATTTCGACGTAAACGCGAAGCGGAATTTGTGTTAAAATAGAAGCTGGTGTTCGCATGGAAATTGATGTCCATTTCCGAGTACACTAGTAGTAGGGAAAAACATGGACAAGAGGAGACATCGCGATGATCAGAGTGGAGAACTTGAGCAAATCCGTTGGAGCGGATCGTATTCCGATTCTACGTGATATTCGTTTTGATATGCAACAAGGGGAAATGATTGCGGTGGTCGGCTCCAGCGGGAGCGGCAAAAGCATGTTGCTGAAATGTTTGGCGATGAAGGAGACGTGGGATTCAGGACGTTTTACTGTTGACGGCATGGATATTTTGAAAGAGGGCTGGAGCGGTAAACAAAAAATCCGGCGGGAATGGGCATACTTGGAACAGAACCCGCAGTTATATCCTAGAAAAACGGCTCTAAAGAACGTACTTATCGGGCGTTTTGGTCAGACACCATTATGGAGAATGGCAACAGGCATGGTACGATCAGATGACTACATGGGAGCGATGGACCACCTCGAAGGCCTGGGGTTACTGGATAAAGCGCATCAGCTTGCTGAAAAAATGAGCGGCGGCGAAAAGCAGCGAGTAGCGATTGCAAGAGCACTTGCTCATGGTGCCAAGGTTGTTCTGGCAGATGAACCTGTCATTGGACTCGATCCACATACGGCTGATGCTGTACTGGAAACGCTGCGCAAATTGTGTGAAGAGGAACGAGCTACGGTCATTGCCGTGTTGCCCATTGAACTGGCAGAGAAACATGCTTCGCGAATCTGGGGAATCGCAGAAGGCAGGATCGTTTTTGATATACGAGGACGGAGATTGACACAACAGGAGAAAAATCAGATTTAAAATGAGTGCTTAATGAAAAGAGTGATGAAATTGCTTAATTCGCGATGGGGACGCTGCATGGCAGCGGGTTCAATGGCTGTTCTGCTCGGAACCGTGCTAAGTGGCTGTACAGTGATCAGTGACCCCAAGCTTCTAATGAAGCCGCCGATGATGTCGACGGACAAAGAGAAACTGTATAACATTGTGCAAAAGGAAACACCGCCTGAAAGTAAATTGATTCGGCCTAAAGATATGAGCAATACCAGTATGATTCGTGTGGAAGACCTGAACGGTGACGGTATTCGCGAGGCGAGTGTTTTCTACGAGACCCCTAATGAGAATGTGCGTATCCACGGTATGATTTTGGAAGAGCAGGGAGGAGCCTGGGTCAAAAAACTGACGTTTGATGTGCCAGGCAATGAACTGGAATCATTCAAGGTTATGGATATTACAAATGACGGTAATCCGGATATCGTTCTTGGTGTGAGCCTGCAGGATCAAAAAGCTTTGACCGCATACTCCTACAAGGGCGGGGTTTTGGAACAAGTGCTGGGTGGTGTACCGTATAATCAGGTGATTATTGATGATATGCAGGGTAACGCGCTGGATTTAAGCGGAGATGGTAAGAGTGACTTTGTTGTGGTTTCGCTGAACGCCAGTGGTTTTGCCAGCATTGCATTATATCAGTATCAGGATGATAGTTTTAAGGAAATGGATCGTGTTGTTACGGACTATACGGTTAAAGAAGTGTACAACGCCCTTGGCGGTGAGATTGCGGATGGAAAAATGGGGATTGTACTGGATGCAGATCTCGATGATCGAAGTTCGTTTACACAGATCATGTATGTAAAAGACAATAAACTCGTTAGTGCTTTTAAATCACCGGATCAAACGTACAGAGATGACAAAATTTTAAGCGGTGATGTGAATAATGATGGTATTATTGAGTTTGGATTAAAAGAAACACCCAAAGGCTGGGAGCACTACGTATTTGATTCACGAATGTGGTTTTATACTTTCTACCAGTGGGATGGTAAAGAGGGGAAGAAATTTGTGTCGTTCCAGTTCCGGGATGATGCGGATTTGTTCCATCTGAACCTAAAACCAGAATGGTATGGCAAGATCACGATTGATACCAAATCGGAGAAGGAAAAATATATTCGGTTCAAAATGATCAAAACGGATGAAACCGTAGCCGAGATCAAATATTTTACGTTTTCTCAGTGGGATCTTGAAAAGGGAAAGAGCTGGAAGGAAATTACTCGAACGAAAGATCGAGTGATTGCATCGCGTGTTGCACAATCTGAGGCGGGCAAGGACGCATTAAGCAAAAACTTCTCAGCTGAATAGAAAGGAAGAACTTGATGAGTAAAGTACTTATTCTTGAGGATGAAGAATCCATCCGCAGTTTTATCGTCATTAATTTAAAAAGAAATGGATTCGAAGTGCTGGAAGCTGGCGATGGTCATGAGGCCTTACGCATTTTGCAATCTGTACCCGATATTGATCTTGCACTGCTGGACGTTATGGTTCCCGGCATTGACGGGTTTGAAGTATGCAGACGGATTCGTGAAACGAACGAACGGCTCGGTATTATTTTCTTGACAGCCAAGGTTCAGGAGCAGGATAAAGTATATGCCCTTTCCGTAGGGGCAGACGATCATGTAAGCAAACCGTTCAGCCCGACTGAACTGATTGCGCGAATTCAATCGTTGCTTCGTCGTGTTAACGTACACCGTGAAACTGCGGCTAAAGTAACGTTCCAATCGGGGCCGTTTTCACTGGATCTCATCTCCAAACAGTTTAAAAAGAATAATGAAGCTATTGAATTAACACCCACGGAATTTTCTTTGATTCAGTTCTTCCTGGAAAAAGAAAATACGCCGCTGAGCCGCGACTTGCTACTGGACCATGTGTGGGGCAAAGAATATATGGGTGATCCTAAAATTGTTGATGTGAACATCCGTCGTCTACGTCAAAAAATTGAGAACAATCCTTCCGAGCCTGAATACCTGCAAACTGTATGGGGTCACGGGTACAAATGGAAGGGCCGGGATCAATGATCAAAAAGGGGATCACGCGGCAGATCGTATTACACTACTTTATTGTCGTTTTCCTCGCTCTGGTACTTGTTGAGTTTGTGTTTATGCTAGCTGTGCAGCGGTATTATTATGAGAGCATTTACAATACCATCAGCACGCATATTACCAATAACAGGGACTTCCTTGAGCCCATTGCCAGAGCTAGTAATGGGGAAGATGGCAATAACAACTTGTCCCGGCTTCTGGTGCGTCTGGCGTTAGATAATACCGAACTAGAAATTTTGGATCTGAATGGTCGTGTGCTGGCGAGTTCGACAGCATTTGAATCAGATCGAGCGGTATTACAAACGAGCGATATTATGCAAGCCTTAAACGGGGATATGGGACGATGGATTGGCAGACAACCCAACACCGGCGAATCAGTGATGGCGGTTGCCAATAAATTCGATCTGGGCGGTGAAAATACGTACATTGTACGTTATCTGACTTCGCTCGAATCTGTAAACTCCAAGTTACTTGTCATGGGGTTACTGGCTATTGCCGTAGGCGTAGGTGTACTGGCCATCGTGTTAATTATCAGTATTGGAATGGCCAACTCCATCGTCCGTCCAATTAATAGCATTACAGCGGTATCTGCTCAGATGGCGAAAGGACGGCTTGATGTCAGGGTCAAAGGGAATTATAAACATGAACTGGGCGAACTCGCATCAACGCTTAACTTCATGGCTCATGAAATTGTGCGTAGTAATCAGATTAAAGACGATTTTATTTCGTCCATTTCCCATGAACTGCGCACACCACTGACCAGTATCAAAGGCTGGAGTGAAACGCTTGATTCAGGTGGATACGATCCGGAAGAAACACGTATTGGTATGGGGATCATCGCGAAGGAAACGGAGCGATTGATTGGGCTCGTGGAAGAGATGCTCGATTTCTCCAAACTGCAGCAAAATCAGATGAAGCTGGTTAAAGGCACGGTTAATATCCGTGAAGTTGTGCAAGAGACCATGCTGAACGTATGGGCTAAAGCTGAACAAAAGCAGGTACATCTAAAGTTGGAGACGGACGAGACACGTGCTTACAATGTATATGGTGATGGCAATCGTTTGAAGCAGGTGTTTTTAAACATCGTGGACAATGCGATCAAATTCTCACATGAGAACTCATGGATATTCCTCACGGTGAAAGAAGAAAATGATCAGATCGTGGCCGTTGTGCAGGATACAGGTATCGGAATCAGCGAAGAACATTTGATTAAAGTAAGGGATCGTTTCTTCCAGGTAAATCACCAAAACGGGGGTACGGGACTTGGTCTTGCCATTACCCAGGAGCTTGTGGAACTGCATGAGGGCACCATTACGATGCAAAGTGAGCTTGGATCGGGGACGACGGTGACTGTATCCTTACCGATGCTTAAGCAAGAGATAGCGCCAGTGGAACACGATATGACAAGTGGGGGAGCGCTGATTGAAGCTGATAAACCTGGGAAAGCGGCAAACGTAACTTCGGAGTCAGACCAGAATGACCAAATACAGGCTCATGACCCATCAACGGAGGGCGAGAAGCGCTAATTCGTCATTGTCACAGATACGGTTGTAGCAGACAATAAACATCATATACAGTGAGACCAGAAAGGCGAGCCATAATGGCTCGCCTTTTTACATCTAAGGAACATCATAAGGAAATTATGAGGATAATTCACCAGCACGGAGACGACCACTTTTTTCATACACTTCTTTGAGAATACGTACAGGTTGCGTACGTACGGCTGGTTTAGGTGCGACGATCTCATTCGGACCTACTACAACAATTTCATCTGCTGTACCTTTAACAATGGCACCATCTTTGATAATGGCTCCTTCGCCGATAATAGCACGTTCGATATGAACACCACGGCCTACGCGTGCATTAGGCATAATAACACTGTCAAGCACTTCAGAGCCTTTGCCAACTTCAGCACCGCAGAAGATGACGGAGCGTTCAGCACGGCCTTCAATAGCGCAAGAGTCGTGAATCATGGAAGCCAGATGTTCCATTTGAGTTTGTCTGGCTTTGATCGCGCTTGGTTTGGAGCGCCATTCGCGGGTGAACATAGGCCAATCTTCTCGCTGCAGACTCCAGTTCTCTTCGTTAGATAACAGATCCATATGCGCATCCCAAAGGCTTTTCACCGTACCAACATCTTTCCAGTAGCCATTGAAGTTATATACGTAAAGTGAATTGGTTTCATTTAACATCTGTGGAATAACGTCTTTTCCGAAGTCATGACTGGAATTTGGATTCGCAGCATCCTTAAGCAAGTGACGTTTCAGATATTGCCAATTAAACATGTAAATCCCCATGGAGGCCAAGTTGCTTTTTGGTTCAGCTGGTTTTTCAGCAAATTCGGTCACACGCATGTTTTCATCTGCAGCCATAATTCCGAAGCGGTGAGCTTCGTCCCAAGGCACTTCCATTACGGAAATAGTTGCTGCTGCATTATTAGCCTTGTGTGTTTCAAGCATTTCGCGGTAATTCATATGATATATGTGGTCGCCCGACAAAATTAGAACATTTTCTGGGTTTTGCTGGTCAATATAGTCCATATTTTTATATATGGCATCCGCAGTTCCCAAGTATTCGTCATTTCCTGTATGATAAGATGGAAGCAAGGAGATTCCGGTCTCATTTGAATCACCATGTGCCCATGGCTCTCCTTGACCAATGTGTTCGTGCAATGATTCCGCTTGGTACTGCGTCAGAACACCTACAGTGTCGATCCCTGAGTTAACGCAGTTACTGAGAGGAAAATCAATGATCCGATAGTGCCCGCCAAACGGTACAGCGGGTTTTGCAATTCTCGAGGTTAAAGGAGCTAATCGCTTTCCTTCTCCTCCCGCCAACAGCATAGCGATGCAATCTTTATTAAACATGATTGTTTCCCTCCCAAAATATTTGTGCAGTGTAGTACATTAGTAAACGAAAGCGAAGCTTCTGAAACGATAGCTATTGTAAAAATTCTGAAAAAATACATCATTTTTTAAAACAACGCATTTTTCTTTTCAACTTGGCTAGAATGGGGTAATGGTTAACGTTATATCTATTTTCTGGAGAAAAGAAGGTGATCCCATGGCTATTGAACCGTTGGCACAACCGGATATGTTATCTGATCATATTTATTTATTTCATGAAGGTAATCTTCATCACAGTTATCGAATGTTGGGCGCGCATCCTGAGACTCGCGATCACCGTCAAGGATTCCGTTTTACCGTATGGGCACCCAATGCCGTAGAAGTGGGACTGGCTCTGGACCGTAATGGATGGCAAGGGGAAAAGGAACCTTTATATAAGATACCCGAATCTGGATTTTGGAGTCGTTTTTTTCCGGGAATTGAAGAAGGTACTTTATACAAATTTCGTATTTTAACGGAAAACGGAACTGAAATTCTCAAAGCAGACCCTTATGCATTTGAAGCGGAAGTTCGTCCTCAAACGGCGTCAATCACAAGTTCCCTTGAAGGTTACAAGTGGAATGACGGTGCATGGAGACGTAAACAACGCTCCATGTATAACAAACCTCTACATATTTATGAAATGCATTTGGGTACATGGAAGCGTAAGGACGATGGAAGCCTGTATAGCTATCGTGAGATGGCGGATTTGCTTGTTCCTTATTTACTTGAGATGAAATATACCCACGTTGAAATGATGCCCCTTAGTGAACACCCATATGACCTGTCATGGGGATACCAGAATACCGGTTTTTACGCACCTACAAGCCGCTACGGGCAACCCAAAGATCTGATGTATTTGGTGGATACACTACATCAGGCGGGCATTGGTGTATTGCTGGATTGGGTACCGGCTCACTTTGCCAAAGATGAGCATGGTTTACGTCTGTTTGATGGTACACCTCTCTTCGAGTACGCAGATCCAATGTTAGCCGAGAAGCCGGGCTGGGGAACGCTTAGTTTTGATTATTCCAAACCTGAGGTTCGCTCATTCCTTATTTCGAACGCACTGTACTGGATGGAGATGTATCATTTTGATGGACTCCGTGTTGATGCGGTGACGAGTATGCTTCGTCTTGATTTTGAAAAGGAACCAGGTCAATATCGTACAAACGATGAAGGTGGCCTGGAGAATAAAGAAGCTGTCTCATTTTTACAACAGTTGAACACCACTGTATTCGAATATTATCCTTATGCTTTAATGATGGCTGAAGAATCCAGTGCATGGCCAATGGTCACCATGCCAGTAGACAAGGGTGGTCTGGGGTTTAACTATAAATGGAACATGGGCTGGATGAATGATACGTTAGATTACATGGAATCTGATTTTCATGAACGTGCTTCCAAACATCATTTGCTAACATTTCCGGTTGTATACTCCTTTTCTGAAAATTATGTGCTTCCACTTTCTCATGACGAGGTGGTGCATGGTAAAAAGTCCCTTTTGAACAAAATGCCAGGAAGTTATGAGCAGAAATTTGCGGGTATGCGTGCGTTCCTCGGTTATTTCATGACATTTCCGGGCAAAAAGCTGTTGTTCATGGGTGGAGAGTTTGGCCAGTTCATCGAATGGAAAGATGAAGATCAGTTGGACTGGTTTTTGCTGGACTATGATAGTCACCGCAGCCTGCACAAGTTCGAGCGCGAGCTTTCTGAGCTGTACGTCCGTGAAAAAGCTTTATGGGAGCTTGATCATTCCTTTGACGGTTATGAGTGGATCACTCCGGATGACCAGGGCCAAAGTGTCATTTCATATGTACGCAAAGGAAAAAAACCTGCGGATACACTCCTTGTGCTCATTAACTTTCAGCCTGTCAAAAGGGAGCGTTACCGGATTGGCGTCATGCGTCCCGGTATGTATACCGAAATATTGAATAGTGATCATTCGGATTACGGTGGTTCAGGGATAGTTAATGATATGCTGATCCCTACGGAAAAGATTCCATTTCACGGGCATGCAAACAGCCTGGAAGTGGATTTACCGCCGCTAAGTATCGTTATTTTAAAAAAGAATACACGCCGGAAAACGGAGCCCATCGCTGAAGGTAGCGCTTCCGTGAAATCGAAAAAAAAGACGGAAAAAATTACTGAAAAAAAAGAAAATAGCAAGTCTAAACCAAAGAGGGGGACTAAGGCATGAATATATTATTTGCAGCAGCAGAGGCCCATCCGTTTATCAAAACGGGGGGGCTGGCTGATGTAATCGGTGCTCTGCCGCAGGCGTTGAAAAATAACGGAGCAGATGTACGTGTCATTTTGCCGAAATATAAGGGGATACCTGAAGAGTACAAAGAAGCGATGAAACCTGTGCTCGTGACAGATGTTCCACTTGGTTGGCGCAGAGCCTACTGTGGCATTGAAATGCTGGAGTATGAAGGAATTCCAGTTTATTTTATTGACAATGAGTACTATTTTGCACGGGATGGCGTTTATGGGTACATGGATGACGGCGAGCGATTTGCATTTTTTAACCGTGCGGTGCTTGAGGTGCTCCCACAGATTGATTTTAAGCCGGACGTTCTGCATACACATGATTGGCATGCGGGTATGATTCCGTTGTTGTTAAAGGCTCACTATGCACATGATGCGTTTTATAGTGAAATCCGAACGGTTTTCACCATACATAATTTGTTGTATCAAGGTGTATTTCCGCACCAATTGTTCAGCGAAATTTTGGAGCTTGATGATCGGTATTTTACGATGGAAGGCGCCGAATATTATGGGAATGTCAATTTCTTAAAAGCAGGTATTGTGTATTCTGATCATGTGACAACGGTAAGCCCAACCTATGCCAGAGAAGTGCAGACTTCGTATTATGGGTATGGACTGGATGGATTACTGAGTTCGCTCGGGGATCGCTTCAGCGGCATTGTGAACGGCATTGATACCAAAAGTTATAACCCGGCAACAGACAATAAAATTGCAGTCAAATATAGATCAAGCTTGTCGAAAAAAATCGAGAATAAAATCGAATTGCAAAAAGAACTGGGACTTCCGGTTCGTCCAGATGCACCACTGATGGTCATGGTGACCAGGCTCGTTGACTCCAAAGGATTGGATCTGGTATGCCGTGTTCTGGATGAACTGCTCTACTACGATGACATTCAATTCGCCGTGCTGGGGACTGGAGATTCAGCTTATGAACATTGGTTCAAAGAGGCTGCTAATCGGTATCCATTAAAAATGTCAGCACAGATCACATTCAATGACGGGTTATCTCGTCGTTTCTATGCGGGTAGTGACATCTTCCTGATGCCATCCAAATTTGAGCCGTGTGGAATCAGCCAGTTGCTGGCATTGCGTTATGGAAGTGTACCACTGGTAAGGGAAACTGGGGGATTAAACGATACGGTCCAAGCTTACAATGAGTTCACAGGAGAAGGTAACGGCTTCTCATTTACTAGTTTTAATGCACATGACATGATGAATACCATTCGGCGTGCAGAAGAGTTCTATCGGAAGCCGGATGAGTGGAAGAAAATTGTGA
This sequence comes from Paenibacillus amylolyticus, assembly GCF_003719335.1. Classification (GTDB taxonomy): domain Bacteria; phylum Bacillota; class Bacilli; order Paenibacillales; family Paenibacillaceae; genus Paenibacillus; species Paenibacillus amylolyticus_D. The sequence continues at coordinate 52,953 of NZ_RIAS01000011.1, read as the reverse complement.
AAAACGCAATGAGCGGGGAATACAGCTGGGATGTATCGGCGGAGGAATATATGGATATTTATCGTCGAATTCAGATGTGATTTAGAAATAAGGTTATATTTACGTATGGAGTGCCGCAGTTTAAAAACTGCGGCTTTTGCTATTACAAAAAATGGAGTAAGTTTGGATGCCAGACTTGAATTAAATCATTCAATGCGGTCCAAACATACCCCAGAATCACATGCGGTCCTTCTTTTTTAAAGATAGCTCGGTGTATCTGTAATCGAATACAAGCAGTTTTAGCGAGCGATTTGCTCAAATTCCTCACGGATGGCTTGCAGTAGTTCAGGCTTGCTCAGAACATCATAAGCTGTAGCCGCGAGCGCTTTGGCTCCCAAAATCATGCCGTCCAGAGCGCGTTCTTGCAACGCCAAATCACGGAATTCAATGGAGTGCAGTGTATGAACTTCATCAACAACACGGATATAAGGATGGATCGCTGGGCATCTCAGGGAAACATTACCGATATCCATAGAGCCATGGTCGTTTCCAGTGACAATCTCTTCCTGCGGAATACCAAGTTCAATTAAATTGTGACTGAACGCGTCAGAGAAGGTCTCATTCGTAACCATCTCATCATAGGATGTTTCGTAGTTGGATGTCACGAGTTTACATCCGGTCTGAAGTGCAGCGCCTTGTGCAATCCGAACGACCCGTTCGGTCAGCACATTCAGTTCTTTACGTGTGGCTGCACGCACGTAAAACTGAGCAGAAGCATAGTCCGGAATAATGTTTGCAGCCTGTCCGCCGCTGTTAATGATTCCATGAATACGAACACTGCTTTTCACTTGCTGCCGGAAGGCGTTAATTCCAGTGAACGTTTGAATGACCGCATCGAGAGCATTGATCCCTTCATGCGGGCTTGCTGCCGCGTGTGAAGATTTGCCATGAAACTCAAATTGCACAGCATCAATGGCAAGGGAACTGCCTGATTTTTCGTAGGCATAATAAGGATGTGCCATAAGCGCAACATCACAATCATCAAATAGCCCTGCTTCCGCCATCGGAACTTTAGCCCCGCGTGTCTCCTCTGCAGGTGTACCAAACACCTTGATCGTCCCACCGACTTCATCCACAATGGCTTTCAGGCCAACGGCTGCCCCAAGGCTCATCATACAGATCAGGTGGTGTCCGCAAGCATGACCAATTTCAGGCAAAGCATCATATTCACATAGTAGGGCAATGGTCGGGCCAGACTTGCTCGAAGCATAAGTACCGATGAAAGCTGTTTCCAGTCCGAGAATTGGAGCTTGTACTTCAAATCCATGATAGGACAATTCTTCCTTCAAACGGGCGGAGGCTAGATATTCCTCATTTCCAAGTTCAGGATGGGCTCCAATATATGATGAAATGTCTTTGAAACGGGAAGCATATTGATCAATAACGTTAAAAATTTGGGTTTTATTTGTTGTCATGGCTTAACTCCTTAGGCAAAAATGAAAATAACTCCATGAGTATAACATGTTTGCAGTATTTTTTCAGAAACAAGTCAAGATTTGATCTTGAAAATGCATTGCATAATCATGCATTGTACTTTATAATGACTCAGTCATCAACATGACTGACGAATCAGTAAGTAATCGTAATTATAGCATTGTAAGGGGAGAACAAGGTTGAAATTAATAAGTCGTTATACCGTAATGCTGTTAACGTTCCTTCTTTTTCTGACGGCTGCTGCACCTGCAGCGCTGGCGAGCGGAACAACAGACAACAGCTCAGGCGGTAAAAAACTGGTGCTCGGGACAAGTGCCGATTTTGCACCATATGAATTCCACAAAGTCATCAATGGCAAAGACGAAATCGTCGGATTTGATATTGCCATTGCCAAAGAAATTGCGGCGGATCTTGGCGCTGAACTCGTTATCGAGGATATGGGCTTCGACGGACTTTTGCCCGCGCTTCAAAGTGGTCGTGTAGATTTAGTCGTCTCGGGCATGACACCGACGGATGAACGTAAGAAAAGCATCGATTTCTCAGATACGTATTACAAATCGAAACAAGTGATTATGGTTCGTAATGTCGACAAGGATAAATATCCGGACATGAAATCACTGGAAAATGTTAAAATTGGTGTGCAAAAGGGATCCATTCAAGAAACCATCGGACAAAAGATCCCTGGTGCAAAGCTGACTTCACTGGATAAAATCTCCGACATCGTGCTTCAATTGCAAACGAAACGTGTTGACGCAGCTATTGTAGAAGATACCGTAGCCGCTGGCTACCTGGATGACATTATCGGTCTTGCTGCAGCAGTTCCTGATGAAGAACAGGCTGAGGCTGCTGTCGGGATTCGTAAAGGCAACACAGAGCTGTTAACCGCTGTAAACCAAACTTTAGAGCGATTAAAAAGCGAAGATAAAATCAACGAGATGGTTAAGGAAGCAAGTCTCTTGATGGCTGATAAAGTCAACAAATCTCAAAACATTTTTCAACTGTTTTGGGAATATAAAGGCTTATATGCGACAGGTATCGGTTACACACTTCTGTTGTCGGCTCTGGGCGTATTATTCGGAGTTATTATCGGTCTGATTATCTGCCTGTTCCGTCTTCATAATATGGCGATTCTCCGCTGGATTGGTACAACCTATGTAGAGGTAATCCGCGGGACGCCAATGCTGGTACAACTCATGATTATCTATTACGGGGTGTCCTTAACCTTCGGTATTAACTTCTCAGCACTTCAAGCAGGGATTATGACGCTTTCTATTAACAGCGGTGCGTATCTCGCCGAGATTTTCCGTGCCGGTATTCAAGGTGTAGATCGTGGTCAACTGGAAGCAGCTCGTTCACTGGGGATGGGCAGAGGCGCAGCGATGCGTTATATTATTCTGCCGCAGGCCTTTAAGGCCGTTTTGCCGGCCATTGGTAACGAGTTCGTAACGATCATTAAAGAATCATCGATTATTTCCGTCATTGGCATGGTGGATATTATGTATCAGGCAAGTGTAGTCAAAAATCTTACGTTCCAGGGTCTGAACCCGTTCATTATTGCGGCAGCGATTTACTTTGTCATGACATTTATTCTGTCCAAGCTGCTCGGACGATTGGAAAGGAAGTTGGGTGCAAGTGATAGACGTTAGACAATTACACAAATCATACGGTAAAAACGATGTCCTGAAAGGCATTGACGTGACGATTGGCAAAGGTGAGGTCGTTGTAGTTATTGGTCCTTCGGGTTCGGGAAAAAGTACATTTTTGCGCTGTCTGAACCTGCTGGAGCAACCATCATCGGGACAGATTGATTTCGAAGGTGTATCGATTACTGATCCCAAGCATAACATTAATGCTACACGTGAGAAGATGGGCATGGTGTTCCAGCACTTTAATCTGTTCCCTCATAAAACGGTTCAGCAAAATATCACGATTGCTCCGATCAAGGTGAAAAAACAATCCACGGATGAGGCTAACAAAATTGCCGAGGATCTACTAAAGACAGTCGGTTTGGCGGACAAAAAAGATGTATATCCGAACCAGCTGTCCGGTGGACAAAAGCAACGGATTGCCATTGCAAGAGCGCTCGCGATGCAGCCGCATGTGATGCTGTTTGATGAGCCTACATCGGCCCTTGATCCGGAGATGGTTGGAGAGGTATTGGAAGTCATGAAACGTCTTGCTGAAGGCGGAATGACGATGGTCATTGTAACGCATGAGATGGGTTTTGCGCGTGAGGTGGGTGACCGCATTCTATTTATGGACGGCGGTGTCATCGTTGAGGAAGGTACCCCGGATGAAGTGTTTGGAGCACCAAAACATCCGCGTACTCGAGACTTTCTTGCAAAAGTACTTTAATTCATCCCATTCTTTATATAGAATCAAAGAATAAAAGCGTTATCGGATTGAAAGATCCGGTAACGCTTTTTTGTTGTTTGCAGAAAAGGTAGAGCCGAAAAAGTAACTTTTCTGTTACCTGTATATTGAATTAAAACGCCAAATGGAAACATTTACTACATCTTTAGGTTACAAAATTGTGATATATTCAAGACTGCCGAAACTTCCGAAGCGGAAGTGCGGGGGATGTAACAATGCAGACATATGAAGGCATATCAGAAATATGCTGCTTGGGGTGAATTAGGAATACATAATGCTTCAGCGTGTCACGTACAGCCTATAGGGTGGGCTCCTCCATCCGAATCCGACAACTAACTTCGCAGGCATCATGAGGGAGGAAGACCATGTATAACAAGAAACGTTTAGCCAAAACTGCCATCGCACTACTGACATCCATTCTATTCATTCAAGCCGTCCCGGCTCACGCGGATTCCGTTCATGTGGCCAAAGAAGGGGATACCTTCTTCACCTTATCTAAGCAATACGGCGTTGACATGAACACATTGATTAAAACGAACAAAGACATCTCACCTTATAACATCTATGGTGGTTTGAAAATTACAATCCCAGGTAACGAAAACAAAGTAGAAGCGGCACCGGTTCAAGCGAAGTCGCAGGAAAAAACGGTTACTGCTGCAAGCCTGGATGTGAATACAGATAATAAAGTTGTACAGGCTTGGGGAAAAACGTTTGACTACAGCAAAACGCTGAATGTTAAAGCAACAGCGTATTCCGCGGATGCATCCGAGAACGGTGGATGGGGCCCCGTTGATTATTTTGGCAACCCGCTCGAACTCGGCACGATCGCAGTGGATCCAAAGATTATTCCTTTTGGAACCAAGGTGTTGGTGACAGGTCATACGCACCCTGGATTGCCGAAACAGGCTTTCGTAGCAACGGCTTTGGATGCAGGTAGCGCAATTAAGGGAAATCGCATTGACATCTTTATCCCTGGGAGCAAACAGTTTGTTAGTTCGTTTGGTTTTCAGGATATTGAGTTGTACATTTTAAAATAAGGCTTAAACCCTCCCCTGTCTGTATATGGGGGATGAGTTGAATAGAGAATTAACATAAACAGGGTGTTCTTGCGTAATCATGATAGGCACGATTCATGATTACGTAGAGAGACACCCTGTTTTATTATTTATTGTTTTTCTTTTGGCAGTTTAAGCATCTCGTCCAATGTAACTAATTCATACCCTCGGTTTCGCAATTCCTCAATAACCTCGGGCAAAGCCTCTACTGTACCTTTCAAGTTCGAACCTGTACCGCCACCAGCATGTTGTAATACGATGGAACCAGGTTTCACCGCGGTCAGAATATTATGTTTTACCTTTTCCTTGTCTAGTCCTTTCCAATCGAGAGAATCCACATTCCAATTCACGATGCTGTAGTGCTGTTTTGCAGCCCATCGCAACTGTTCTTCGTTAATGTCCCCATATGGAGGACGAATCATTTTGGGCGTATATCCCGTCAGGCGGTGAATAATATCGCCGGTATGTACTATTTGTTTGCGAAAGGCAGTCATCGATAACTTGCTGAATTCAGGATGATTGTAGCTGTGATTACCGACGATATGTCCTTCTTTCACCATACGTTTCACCAAGTCCGGGTGTTTCTCTGCACGACTGCCGACAACAAAAAAGGTGGCACGAACCTTATATTTTTTTAATACATCAAGTACCTGCGGCGTAAATCTCGGATCAGGCACATCATCAAAAGTCAGCGCAACTTGTTTGGTGGAAGGGCCATTGGTTTTGAACGTATCTGCGTACTTCTGCCGGAGTTGGCCTAGAGTCAACTGTTCTTCTCTAACACCTGAGTCAGAAGCCGGTGTATCACTGGGGTTTGCAGAAGGTTCCTCCGATGAAGCAGCGGACACAGGAGCAGGGGCTAAAGGAGCTGTATAAACCCCAGAACATATAATGGTAACGAGTGCGAGCAAGACGAGGCGTATTCGCATGTTAACGGCCTCCTTTTTTCAAAATTGCGTTCTCTATGGTATGCCCGCTGCATGCTTCTTTTATGCGTGTGTGAGAAGTTTCATTGCATCATCAGGTCATGAAAGCCATAATTCCACCATATATAACATATAGAGAAGGATAGGTGGAGAGACGATGAGTACATATGATTTGAAGTCGATTCGTTTAGAGGTTTTCGAGGCAGGGCAGGACAAGGTATTTCTGGTTACGGGTGGTAAAGCTCATATTGGGGCTGTAGCTACATTCTATGTTGACCATGATCGGGTTAGTGGAACGACGGTACATATTCCGGGACATAAGGAACAAGAACTATGTGAGCGTCTTGCTCGCAAAGCGGCTCTGCAACTGAAAGTTACGGTAACTGTTATTATGGGCATTCATTTTGACAGCATTACACGAGTGCAGATCGATGAGATCGTGCTGACTGCTGAGAGACTAATGGATGAACATTTGAATAAAAAAATAGTGTAGAACTCTCCGGGTAACAAGTCAAAAGTTAAATGTCTGGATAAGTGAAATCTGAAGTGGTAATCCTCCTAATATTAGATGTGGTCATCAAGTTTTAATTTTTTTTTGTAAAATTGAAACGAGTTGCAGATTGTAACGTATGTATCTTTATATACAATGCACAATCCACTGGGAGGAATAACCTAATGTCCATTTTTAAAAGATTACGTGACCTGACAATGTCTAACATCAATGCGATTATCGACAAAGCTGAAGATCCAATCAAGATGACGGATCAATATATCCGTGACATGCAAGAAGATCTGGAAGATGCAGAGAAAGCAGTAGCCGCACAAATCGCGATCGAGAAGAAGTTCAAGCAATTGTTCGAGGAACAGGAAGCACTCGTGAAAAAACGTGAAGAGCAGGCTCACACGGCAGCGCGTGCACAGAACATGGACCTTGCTCGCCGCGCTCTGGAAGAGAAAAAAGCAGCGGAAGAGAAAATGGTGGAATACAAAGCCAGCTACGATCAAAACAAAGCGTCCGCAGACAATCTTCGTGGTAAACTCGATGAGATGCGCAAACAATTAACGCAGATGAAAAATAAACGCGAAACGCTGGTCGCTCGTTATAACGCAGCCAAAGCACAAACCGAAATCAACAAAGCACTGAATGGATTTAGCTCAGACACGGCAAGTGCTGGCCTGAAACGTATGGAAGAGAAAATGATGCAGATGGAAGCTCAGGCTGAAGCAAGCAACGAAATGTCTTCCAAAGGCAAATCACTTGACGAGGAATTTGAGAAACTTGGTAAAGATGCGGCTGTTGAGGATGAACTTGCTGCACTCATGAAACAGTACGAAAATAAAAACTAACACCTTGGCGTTCAGCAGGGTTAACCAGCGGAGGGGAACAGCGTTTCTCCTTCGCTTTTAAATGCGGATCATGTTGATAAGTGGAGGCTGTGTAAATGGATTTGAACATTTTGGCGATGCTGGTCTGGACGTTTTCAGGTTCGGTTTTGCTGTTTGTACTGATGTATGTGGATTCACTCTTTACGAAATACAAGGATTTTGCAGAAGTTAAAGCTGGCAATATGGCAGTCACGACCCGGATGGTGATGAAGTTATTTGCGCAAGGATACGTGCTTGCAACATCCATCTCAACAGCAGGACATCTTGGAGAAGCGTTGCTTGTTTCAGTCGTATCTTTCATCATTTTATTGATTCTGGAAAGTGTCGTTCACTTTATGATTCGCAAATGGGCCACATTGGATCTGGATACGGGAATACAACAAGGTAAGACAGGGTATGGATTGTTCTCCGGCGCTTTGCATATCGTAGGCGCATTGATTATTGCAGCGTGCTTGTAAGCCGATAAGATAAGGAACAGGAGTAATTGGCATGAGTGTATGGAAACGTATTAAAGGAATACTAACAAAGCCCGAGCCGCCCAAAGTGGAAAAAACGATGCTCCAGCTTGCTCCTGGGGATATCTGCGAAGTGTCTTTAGTTACCTATGAAGTGGTTGGCAGGGTACAAAATCGGGCTCGTAATGCAGTTGTATTAACGTTGCAGGACGGAAGTGCATTTCGATATTTGCATGTAGAAGAACGTGAAATAACACGTTATGCCCTGTATACGCCTATTGATGGGAGACTTGATGCCCCTGACGAGGTGCCAACGATTCTTGAACTGGATGATCATGTGTATCATTTGGAGGAAGAGTATGGAGGTATGGTTCAGACCGTGGGGAGAACACCTTATGGTCAGGCTGGTGAGCAGCTTGTGTGGCAGTATCAATCGGATGATAACAAACTTCTTCGTGTGGAATGGCAAGACAGAAGGTTTAACCTCTACGAGGGTGAGTCCATTCTTCCTGCGGATATCAAAGTGATTCGTTCGAACTAGGAGAGGTTCCAATGAAAAAACGCTTGGCACATGGATTAAAGTTAATGCTGGTCCTCAGCCTTGTGATGTCTCTGCTGTCTGCGTGTGGCGCAGCTCCTTCCGTACAAGATACATATCCTCTTGAATCGGTAAGTGGCAGCGGTCAATCCACGTCTTATGTGTATCGGGCTGTAGATCGCACGGTTCCTGAAGTGGCAAAGGAGCTGTCCGATCAACGAAAACCCGACCAGATTTCGGCAGAAAATACAGAGCGTATGTTCCTGGTGTATCAAGACCAATATTATCATTTGCAACAAGATCCTAAGAAACCAGAAGATACGCTCGTCGAAGTCGATTCCAAGGAATATGTTCGTCAGAACTATAGCTCTTCCTTTTTACAAGGATATCTGACGGCAACCCTGATTGGGAATTTGTTTGATACTTTTAGTGGACGCGGGTCAGGCAACTATCGGGGATACACGGAACGGGATACGTACAAACCGAGTGCGGGATCCTATCGGGCGCCAACGAGCAATGATAAAAAGTTGGCTCCGCCTATTACCGTTGAGCGAAAAGGCTCCATTACACGGCGCGGCAGTGATAAGGACACAAGTGTTGGTTCTGGCGGCGGTTTGTTTGACCGCAAAAAGGATCAAAGTAGAGGAAGCATCGATCGCAACAAAAGTAGCGGAGGTTTGGGTGGCTTGTTTGATTCACCGAAAAAATCTTACAAAAAGCCAAAGACCAGGGTCGGTGGCGGCAGGATTATGAGGCGAAGATAACATTTCGAAGAGCCTCATACTTATGATTTATAGGATAATTATGATGTAAGACGAAATAACAGTAGCATGGTGAGACTGGCGAATATGTCAGCAGCACCTTGTTACTGTTATTTTTTATGATTTACGGACGTGATGGGATTTGCGAACGCGAGGGATCGTAGAAGCAGGTTGTTTGCGTATCCAGCGCAGGTAAGGAATAATTCGTTCATCTGTCCGCAGAGATTGCAGATCCGTCAGTCCCAGCGTGACGAGGTCTCGATTTGTATATAACGAGTGAATTTGTTTGTGGCAAGGAATACATAGATTGGCTGTGGGCAAGAAGCTACCGCCCATTTCCTTTGGCGTTAAATGATGAACTGTAGTCTCAACGGGTTCTCTCCCGCATAATTCACAATGATGATTCATCGCGATCACCTCCCGTTATCGAATGCTATTATGTGCAAAGGCAGCGTATTTCATGTTACCTGTTGGCCTTGAGTATCCTAAACATTCTTTTTGTTCTGATTCAGTGAGCAATCGACTTGTCATCGGCATATATTCGGGCTACACTTTCTTAAATGAGAAAAGACTTCAGGAGGAATGTTACTGTGAAACAAAGTTCCCATTCATATGATATGACTACCGCCAAATTCCATCGTACGGCTGTACAAGTGTCGGAAGCACAGAGCAGAATCGCTGCTCAGGTATCCGCAGGTCGGATTGAACATGTGCCCCTTGCTGATTCACACGGCCGCACACTTGCAGTGTCGATTGAAGCCCCGCACGCGTATCCTTTTTTCCGCAGATCAGGTATGGATGGTTTCGCGATTCAAAGTGCAGATACGGCTGCAGCTACAAGTGATCATCAAGTGTGGTTTCGCGTTATTGATGAAATCCCGTGCGGATATACACCAGAACACACTATTACACCTGGAACGGCCGCAAGAATCATGACCGGTGCTCAAGTACCCGATGGCACGGATGCTGTCGTTATGATGGAGATGACGGAAAGCAAGCAAGAACAAGGTGAGCACTGGATTGCTCTAAAACGTCAGATCCAGACTGGGGCTAATATTACTCCCATTGGGCTTGAAGTGCAGGTGGGACAACAACTGATTGAGGCCGGTACTGTAATCGGAGCAGGCGAACAATCTGTGCTGGCAACGTTTGGTGTGGCAGAAGTGCCGGTCTTTGAACGACCTAAGGTGGCTATTTTTGCTACAGGAACGGAGTTGCTTGAAGTTCATGAGCCGCTGCAACCGGGTCGAATCCGCAACAGCAACAGCTATATGTTACGATCTCTGGTTGTTGAAGCGGGGGGAGAGCCGGTCATGTACGGAGCCATTGCAGATGATGTGAATACAGCCAGGGCAAAACTGGAGGAAGCGATTCGTGACAATGATATCGTTGTGACGACAGGTGGCGTGTCCGTTGGGGACTACGATATTATGGGCGAACTTGTGCTGGAAGAACAGATGCAACTTCTCTTTAACAAAGTCACGATGCGTCCAGGCAGTGTAACTACGGCTGCCATATATAAGGACAAGCTTTTATTTGCATTGTCAGGCAATCCGGGCGCGTGTTTTGTTGGATTTAATCTGTTTGTTCGTCCCACACTTCGTGCAATGCAAGCAGATGCCCATCCTTATTTGGAAGAATGGAATGTAATTTTGGAGGACGGCTATGCAAAGGTGAACAATTTCACGCGTTTTGTACGTGGACGTACGATCATTCGAGATGGAAGAGTATTTGCGGCTCCAGCTGCATCGCGTGTGGATGAGTCAAGTGTCATGATCACCATTAAAGACAGTGACTGCCTCATTGTAATTCCGCCTGAGAAAAAGGGCATAGCTGCAGGGGAGCAGGTCAAAATCCTTAAACTTCCAACCGGGCAGGCAAGGTAACGAGAATGGATAAAAAGACTGATTCAGAGCCAAAGATCATTCAAGTTGTTGGATATAAAAATACAGGTAAAACAACAATGACAGCTGCATTAATCGCCGGACTTGCTTCAAAAGGATTGAAGGTCGCTGCGATTAAACATGATGGACATGACCATTTTGAGATGGACCAGGAAGGTACGGACTCGTATCAGTTTGGCAAGGCAGGTGCAGCAGCTGTTGCGGTGATGTCTCAGAAAAGAACGGCGATCATTAAGCAGCATAACACCCGGCTTAACGATATGTTGAATCAGTTCTCAGACTATGACTGGATTGTGATTGAAGGTTTCAAAGATGCTCCGTATCCCAAATTGGTGATGGTGCGCGAAGCCGATGACCTGACCCTGGTTGGCAAGCTTAAACAGGTAGTTGGCATTGTTTTTTGGACACCGGAGTTGATGAAGGCAGCAGGAACGGAAAAATTAAGTGCTCAGATTGATAAGAAACAGGGGATAAGCAAAGGAGCTATGGCCAGTTTCCTGTTCCATGAACGGGAAGCCGTTTTAGAGGCGCTGCTTCAGCTAAAATCGACCTATACCAAATCTGACAATGAGTGCGTTGATTGAATTAAGAAACACAAAAATTTGAGAGGGCGGAGAGAGTAAAGCACGGTCAAAGTCAGAAAAATGGAAGGAAATAAGGCGGAAGGTACAGGAAGAGTAAAATGAATGGAAAAGTAGAATGGATGTTATCTATGTATAGTAAGTCGTGTAAGTAAGTAAGTAAGTAGTGTGAGTAAGTGATGTGTTTCCAAACAATAAATGTTAAGTGGAATCGTGTAAAGAAAGAAAAACAAACAAAAGAAAGCAAGTCGTGTAAAGGCAAGTACTGTGGAAGTAAAGTGAGTGAAAGAATGACTATAAAAGTAGATACTTGGGAATCAAATGCGGAAGTAGGGTTCGCTGTATTTTCTAACGATCACAGGAGAGCTTATTTCAAGAATTTTATATGAAAATGGTCGTTTTACTTACGTATTTAGCCAAATAAGGTCTCTGGTGATCGTTAGAATTCCGGAGGGATTTATACGGGCCAAATAAGCTCATCTGAGATCGTTAGAGTGATCAAGGTCTGTAAGGGCTCTCGTTACTAAACGTAACTATTATTATGTAAACTTTTAATTCATTTATAGATGTACATCTACAAGATTAGCGGGTTTTGACTATCTAAAATAAAACGAAACTTCGATTGAATATAAACAATTTTAATATATAACTGTTATAATGCCCAATTCAACTGATTTTTGATCAATGCTTCTAAAAAACATTACGCACAGATGAGACAACAGGCCATCGATCGAATGGTTAATGACCATCAAATTTTGAATAGCTTTCTAATGGCTTTCTGGATTAACCTTGTTTCTTCGAATGGCCTGTTACTTCATTTTGGAGCTTATTTCTCATCGCGTATAACACGCGGCGCACGGTTTCATGACAAGAGTGGCCATCCACATGTGCAACTGTCCGCGAGACTCTTGTAATAACACATTTATTGAGACGAGACGTAGTATAGTTTAACCTAGGACAGGAGTCTAGCTAGCTTTAGACGTTGTCATCCACGCGGCGTTCGATGGCCTCGGACATCGTTTTGTCGGTCAGATGCGCATAAATTTCGGTTGTTTCAGTAGAAGCATGACCCAGTTGCTCTTTCGTTTTGTAGATATCATTTTGCAAATAATAGTCGGTGGCAAAAGAATGGCGTAATTTGTGCACGGTAAGATACGGTTTGCCAAAACATTTAGCGTATTTCATGATCATCGCCTGAATCGCACGTTTAGTCATTCGACTGCCTTCGGATTCCCCGTTACGCAGTGCAATAAAGAGCGCTTTTTCTCGTTTGGGTGTGCGGTAACGTGATTGCCGGAGATTCATATAGGTTGCCAGTTCATCTTTGGCCTGTTCCCTGAAGTATACCGGCGTTTTGTACGTTTCATCGTTGTTACCTTTGCGGTAAACATAGAGCAGTTTGTTACCCAGATCGAGGTCATCCACATTCAGGTTAACCACTTCCGATACCCGTAGACCGGAGTTGAGGATGAGGCTAGCTATGCAGGCATCCCGTTCTTTGTTCAGCTCATGTGAGTAAAGAGCTTGTTTGTTCTTTTGCATATCTGTAGCATAGCCTTCAAGAATGTAACCGATAAATTCGAGTAATTCATTCTCTTCCAATATCTTGCCTTTGAGTTTCGCGGCAGTGTCTTTGGGTTTATGAGTGCGCTTGATCTCAATCTTGGCCATGATATTACGTTTAAGCAGGGGATAAAAGTCTTCATCTTCAGCAATTTGGCTTAAATAATGAAATAGCGACCGCAGGGAAGAAAGCTTGCGTGAAACCGTAATTCTTGAATTGGTTCCCTCACGCTTTGTAGTCAGAAATAGTCGGTACGCAGTAACCGAATCCATACGCAGCACTTCAAGTTCGGTCAATGTTACCCCTTGGTTAGAACCAGCTTGGGATAACCCTTCTGCACGCAGCCAGCTGAAAAATGTATCATAATCTCTCAAATACTCCAGCAGTGTGGACGGAGACAGATCAGGCAGTTTATAGTCAATGAATTGCTGAACAAACCAGGGCATGGATGGAAGTTTTTCATCTAATTTGCGTCGGTCAATCTCTTTTTGCACGTTGGTCAAGTTCGGCACCTCCTGTGAACGGTTATTTTTCTACAAGTATAGTAAGTGTACCATAATTTACATGCAATCTTCTTGTTTGATTATGTTGAGAGGAAGAGTCAGGCATTGGGCTACACAGGTTACGATTTGTCGCGTTGTTGCCCTTCATGTTATAAAGGTTTACAGTATGTATACATACAGACTAGAGGAGGCGAACCAAATGAATATGCAGATTGAGCTGGTTCCCCGCGAACGCAGTCAGGTGATTCGGCATCTCATGCAATTTTATCTCTATGATTTTACGAAATATCTGAATATTGATGTAGATCAGAATGGTATTTTCCCAGAATATCCGGGACTGGATGCGTTCTGGACGGAGAAAGGCCGCAAGTTTCCTTTTTTGATCACGAGTGATGGGGCACCAGCGGGGTTTGCACTTGTGGAGAAGTTAGATCCCGGGAGCAAGGATAATGACTACTATCTAACTGAATTTTTTGTTATGCAAAAATACCGACGCAGTGGCGTTGGAACCAATGCCGCTTACGAATTATTTAGACGTTTCCCTGGGCGGTGGAAAGTGACACAGGTTCGGAACAATGTGATCGCACAGGCATTTTGGCGTAAAATTATTGGGGATTATACCGGAGGGCGTTTTCGAGAAAAATTTCATCCTGAACTGGGCAATCCCAGTCAGTATTTTGTTACCTGAAGTCGTAAAAACAGTCTGTAAATTGGAACCCTATAGTACAACAAAGGAGGTCTAACAACATGATCGCACCAGCATTTCATCTCGAAGGACAAACAGCACTAGTCACAGGGGCAGGCAGAGGTATTGGAAAAGCGCTTGCTATCGGTCTAGCGGAATCAGGAAGCAATGTCGTGCTTGTATCGCGCACCATGAAGGAGATTGAAGAAACAGCCGCAACTATTGTTGAACAGACAGGACGTAAAGCTTTGGCGCTCTGCGCAGACGTCACTTCTAAGGAACAGCTGGCAGAGACGTTCCAGAAGGCGATTTCGGAGATGGGACGTATTCATGTTCTCGTAAACAATGCAGGTATGAACATTCGGACGCCAGCGCTGGAAGTAACGGAGGATCAGTGGGAAACGATCATGCAAACAAACCTTAAATCGGCTTTTTTCGCTTCACAATTGGCAGGGCAGCATATGAAGCAGTATGGGGAGGGTAAAATAATTAACATCTCCTCGGTAGGCGGACATACCGCATTGCGAACAGGTGTTGTATATGGTTCTACCAAAGCAGCCTTAATCCATATGACGAAGGTGCTGGCACTGGAGTGGGGTAAATACGGCATTCGCGTAAACTCGGTTGGACCGTGGTATTTCCGCACTCCACTGACCGAGAAGTTACTTGATGATCCGCAGTATTTGCAAGAAATTATTAGCCGCACACCGCTTGGACGTGTAGGAGAATTACAAGAAGTTGTTGGGCCTGTTGTTTTTCTTGCTTCGGAGGCAGCCGGATACATAACAGGTCAGACTTTATTGGTTGATGGTGGCATGTCTATCTACGGTTTCTAAAAGTTGCCGTGGCCTCATTTATGATTCTAGATAGAAGTTTAAGAAACTGTGCCGCCATGTGACTAAACGGGTAATAACATAAGGTACGATATGAAAAAGTATTGACGCGAAAACAGGTAGACATGTATATACGTTAGTAAGAACAGTACCAAAACCTATTTTATCTTATTTTTTGCCTTGTCTAAGCGACAAACCTGATTTGGAGGAGGATCATGATGGAACTTCGTAATTACGGAAATACCGGAATGAAAGTCAGTACACTTGGTTTTGGCGGCTCTGAGATACGGGATGCGTCCAAAGCAGACGTAGAAGTGTTACTGAATCGTGCTTTGGATGCTGGCTTGAATATGATTGATACTGCGGAATGTTATGGAGACAGTGAGGAGAAAATCGGTGATGTGCTGGGACACCGCCGGCAGGAGTATTTTTTGTTCACCAAATGTGGACATGCAGCGGGTGTGGATGGACCCGACTGGGATGCCAAAGTGCTGGCACAGACCATTGACCGTAGTCTCAAGCGCTTGAAAACAGACTATGTGGATGTCGTGCATCTGCACAGCTGTTCGGAAGAAGTACTTCGGCAGGGGGATGTAATCGAGGTATTGCAGCGTGCGAAAGAGGCTGGTAAAACTCGCTTTATCGGATATAGCGGTGATTCGACCGATGCACTATACGCCATTCGGACAGATGTATTCGACAGTCTGGAGACATCATTGAACATTGCCGATCAGGAAGCGATTGAACTGACTTTGCCTGAGGCGCGAAAAAGAAATATGGGAATCATCGCCAAAAGGCCCATTGCCAACGTAGCATGGATGTATGATACGGTGACAGAAGAGGATTATGCTTATCACTATTGGAAACGGTTAAATGAGCTGAAATATGATTTTTTAACCGAGGAAGCACAACGAGTGGTGGACATCGCATTGCGATTTACGCTGAGCACCGAAGGTGTGCATACCGCCATTGTAGGTACCGCCAAACCTGATCGCTGGCAGCAAAACGCCGATTTGGTAGCGAAGGGGGCGCTTGAGCAGGAGCTATATGATGCTATTCGTGCACGCTGGAAGGAAGTAGCAAGACCCGACTGGACAGGCCGTATATAATCTGAGTTAATATTAACAGATCACTTTAATTGTGTAATCCTAGGTTGTAAACGATTTAAATTACTGAAAAACTGCCTTTTCGGGCAGTTTTTTTGTGTTTAAGGAGAGTGGATGGAGAAGGAGCAGAAAAAATGACCTGTCCATTTCATATAATTATTTTATATTTTCAACATATGAAAAATTCACAATAGCAAATCATGAAAAGCATATATCACGTACTAAAAGTGACAATGATAGTAACGAGTGACAAGTGAAGATGATAGTGATGGACGTTTACATTCATAGAAAATGCTTTTTCGAAAAAGATAGAAAAAAGCCCCCGAAGGGGCTTTTGGTATTGGGCAGACTTATCCGAAATTCTTAAATTCAACAGCGTTTATTGACGCAAATCGCTGTTCAATGGCTGAACGAGCGTGACTGGAGTTGTTTTGGAAGCGCGGTTAGTCTTACCATACGTAAGCTTACGCCAGAACGATTCCATTGGCCCGATGTTGAAGCGTTTTAGCCACAACGAGGCAATAATGACGAGCACAACATACACAGCAATACTGAGCATAAGTGTATCAATAGGTTTTATAGAACTAGCCAAATCAAATCCATATGGAAGCAGAAGCACGGTTCCAATGATGGAATGAAGGAGGTAACAAGTCAGCGACATACGTCCAACTTTGGTAAATACCATTAATGCTTTTCGGAGTGCAGGAACATACAATAACAGCATCGCGAGGCTACTCATATAAAACATGCTTCCAGTTAAGTTTCCCTGTTGACCCAGAACCATGAAAAGCTCCATCCAAAATGTATTTTCAGCTGGAATAAGCGTATTCATCATGGAGCTGAACTGAGTGAGGATGAATGCAGCCAAGCTGATGAACCAGATTCGCTTCCAGATCGATTGCTTTGCTTCCATGGTCGTGAAGAAGTCCATCTTCACAAAATACATACCGATCAGGAACATCTGGAACATGGAATAAACTGTAGAAAATGAACTAGCTGCCATCACACCCATGTCTGCCCAGCGAGCTACAAATGACTCCAAATAGGTAAAGCTGGTATGACTGGATAATGTGAAATCAAAATAAGTGGGCATGTCTGAAGATGCAGTTTTCATCACCGCATTATAGAGCATCATAAATACGGAAGCTAGAAATTGGATCAATATAAGCGCGATAATCCAGCGCAATATCGTTTTAGGCGTGCGAGCATAAAACGCGAGTAGTAAAAATCCGGCTAAGGCGTAAAAAGTCAAAATGTCGCCAACCCATACAAAAGTAATGTGCAATAAGCCAACACAGAATAGAATCAATAACCTGCGGGCAAAAAGCTTTCGAGGATGTTCTACTCGTTGCACGGCTCTATCCATAAAAATCATGAAGCCCACACCAAAGAGAAAAGAAAATAACGTGATGAATTTTCCTTCGGCGAATGTGGAAACGAGGTTGTGGACTAGATCGCTTGAATCCATATGAAATCCCTTCACCGAGTCTACAATCAGAAAGTAATTCACAATAATAATACCAAGCATGGCGAATCCACGGACGATGTCCAGAAAATGAACACGTTCCTTCGGACGAAGTGGTTGCGCAAGGTTCTCTTTTTTTTCATTCATAACATTGCTCCTTTTCATCGTTATGTTTAACATCAAGTGAATCATGGTGTGTGCAAACGTTACTCTTACCTTGAATAACGATAAAGATAGATTCTTAACAGTTTCTGAAAGGGAGCTATATTTCATGGGAGTTGTGACGATTTTGTGACGCATGATTGCTTTCATAAATGGTTAAGATTTGTGATTTATCTTATTACGTAAGTGTTTCTTGTGGACGATATATATTGAGGCACCGTAAATAACATCAGGAATCATGAGGTGAGAAGGGTATGACCCATCGGATATTAGTTGTAGAGGACGATCAGGATATTGGTGATCTATTAGAAGAGTCCCTTCATCGGGCAAACTATGAAGTATTAATAGCGAGAGACGGGCAACGTGCGTTACAACTTGTGGATGACGGGCTGGATTTGATCATTTTGGATATCATGATGCCGGGGATTTCGGGGATTGAAACATGTAAGCAGATCAGAACGTATTCCAACGTTCCCATTCTGTTTCTAACGGCTAAATCGAGCACTCTGGACAAAACGGAAGGTCTTCTTGCAGGCGGGGATGATTACATGACAAAGCCATTTTCAGAAGAGGAGCTGCACGCCCGGGTCATTGCTCAGCTGCGAAGATATAAGATTTACAAGGAGAAAAAAGAGAGCGAAGATACGTTTCTTGTTGGAGGTAAACTAAAAGTCAATGAGCATTTTAATGATGTCTCCAAAGAAGGTCAGCAACTGAAGCTGTCTGATTTGGAGTATCGGATTCTGAAGCTCTTGATGAGCAAACGCAGTAAAATATTTTCTGCACAAAATATATACGAAAGCGTATGGGAACAGCCGTATTTTTATTGTTCAAACAACACGGTGATGGTACACATTCGCAAATTGCGAGCAAAGATCGAGGATGATCCGGCTCACCCGGTTTATATCCTTACCGAATGGGGGAGAGGATACCGTTTTGGCACACCGTAAATTTACGCTGACCAAAAAATTAGCCTTAATCATCTTGGTGGCTGCTACGGTAAGTGGTCTGATTTTTTTGACGATGCAGAAGGTAAGTAGTGGGCTGATTGACAGGTATCTTAACTCTGATGCGTACTATGAAAGTGAATCGTCCAAATCCATTGCAAAGTTTAGCAAATATGTTGAGGCGAATAATCTATCTTCAATGGATCGCAAGGCATTTGGGGAATGGGTGAAAAAAGAGAATTATATCATGCTCACCATCTACAAAGACCAGTTACTGCAATATGATTCGAATTACTCCGCGGAAGATGAGTCTGGATATGGGATAGAGCAGGAAACGCTGTATGCTCAGAAACACTCATTTTCGGTCATGTTCAGAGATGGAGAGGGAAGAGTAACGGTAGACGGGTTTTTCTCATCCCGATATTACGATATCGCCTTTACCTTGGAACTACTCAGCGCCACGATGATTTTTCTGTTGATTGTACTGCTGGGCATTCGTCGAAGCCTCGCTTATCTGAGAAAGATTCATGAAGAGATTCACATTCTTGAAGGTGGAGAACTGGAGTATGAGATGACGATTCGGGGCCACGATGAAATAGCGATGATCGCTGAGAGTATCGAGGAACTTCGTAAAGCCTTTCTGGATAAATTGGATGCGATTGAAGCGTTACAAGCGGAGAGCCGCAGTCTTGTCACTGAAATGTCGCACGATATGCGGACCCCGCTGACCTCCTTAATCATGTATTTGGAGTTTGCCAAGAAAGAACGCGGAGACCAAGCGACGGAACATAGCCATTACATCACGGATGCCTACGGAAAAGCCATTCAACTTAAAAAGTTGTCCGATAATTTGTTTGATTATTTCCTTTTGGATAAAGAGCAAGAGGCTGACCTTGAGAGCATAGCTGTGCAGGAGGCTATTTATGATCTGATATCTGATCAGGTTGCCATTCTGCGGCAGGAGCAATTCAAAGTCCGCATTATTGGTGAACTGCCGCAAGTCTATATCACGGTAAATTTGGAGGAACTCGGGCGGGTCTTTGATAATATTTTGTCTAATCTGTTGAAGTATGCAGAACCCAAAGATGAAATCTGCATTAGATTCAACTCTAGCCTGGAGAAGTTTGAGATTCAACTGGCCAATACGATCAAAATTGCCGAGGTTTCTCCAGAAAGTACAGGGCTGGGAGAGAGAATCATAAGCCGGATGATGAGCCGCATGCAAGGGCAATTTCTCAGGAACCAGGATGGGACACATTATAGTGTTGTATTGAGGTTTAGGAAATCCAAGATCTAACCGTAGTATTAAAATGAATTTAATAAAACACAAGGGGTTTAACTACATCTGTGGAGGAATCAGAATGAACCCGATAGAGAAACCTATGAAAGGTGCCTTATTGGCAACCCAATCTACTTTCACCTCACTTATGGCCGCTTATCAATCGATGGTATGGAGATTGGCTTCGCGCTATTTCCGCGACCCACAGGATCGAGATGATGTCGTGCAAGAGACATTCCTGCGGGTATACACGCATATCGAACAAATGAACAGCCAAAAGAATGTCGTAAATTGGATTTATACCATTGGGAGAAATGTATGCTTGGACGTTCTGCGCAAGAAAAAGAGACAGAGTCTTGCCACAACTTCTTTATATGTAGAGGATTCAAATAAATCTCCGGATGCCACATCTGAGCTAATGTCCCATGAACCTGGTCCTGAAGAAAGGCTGATTCAGAACGAGACTTCTTCCGAGCGCAAACGTCGGATCAATGATGCATTTTATCAGATTCCAGGCAAATGGAGGCATTACTTTTATCAGCGGTACTACTTGGAGATGACCGTCAAAGATATCAGTGTATTGAATGATATACCTGAAAATACGGCCAAAACGTATCTCTTTCGAGGAAGAAAACATATGAAGCAACAGTTAGTTGACATCATGTATTGAAATAGGAGATATGACAAATGAAAGATTTAATTACTAAATTCAAAAAAACACCACACATTTTACAAGCGCTTTTGAATATCTGCCTGTTCTTTCTGGCCTTAGCTTTAAGCGCACTTCTCATCAGTGAGACATGGTATATCGTACAAATTGTGTATCAGTCTTTTGTAACTCGTCAGGATAGCTATTATGAAATGTTAGCAGAGCTGCTCGTTTTCTTCTTGTACTTTGAATTTATCGCTTTAATTGTGAAGTACTTCAAGTCTAATTTTCATTTCCCTCTTCGTTACTTTATTTATATCGGAATTACAGCGGTAATCCGATTAATTATCATTGACCATGATCAAGCGATGTCGACGTTCTGGTGGTCTATGGCCATCTTGGTTATGGTTGCTGCTCTGTTTATCGCAAATCGACGCAAAGTCGATCAAGATCACTAAACAAATTGGATGCAGGAGATCACGATGATGAAAAAAGTAATAATTGATGGGAAAGCGATAAGAAGTGTAGAGGATCTGCACGCTATACTTCAGACCGAATTTTCGCTGCAACCAGCTTATTTCGAAAATATGGATACCCTCTGGGAAGGCTTAGTATGGCATGTTCCTGTACCGGTTGAATTGGAATGGATTCATTTTAGTGAGAGCAGAGCTGCAATTGGGCCTTACGCTGATCAAATGATGAATTTACTGTACGAGGTTGATGAGCAACTGGAGGAATTGTTTAGATTTACAGTTAAATTATAAAATTTCAATATATGAAAAATTCACAATAGAGAGACCCAATGTGCTCTACTGCTACATCGCTATTTATCAAACAATCGCACTCCAGTCAACTACTAGCAATGTATAAACGGACCTTCACATTCTGAGGCGAATGTCAATAGAAAAAGCTGCTCCTTTCTCAATCAAAGGGCAGCTTTTTCAATCATGCTGTACGCAAGGTGTGCAGCGATTCGGATGATCGGATGGTAGGCAACACAATTTACAGGAGCTTATACTTCAAAAATAACTTGCCACAGTGCGCTGACAAACTTATATAAAAAGTAGAACGCAAAGCCAATCAGAAGAACTCCAGCAAGGCTCGAAACGAGCTGCACCATCTTGGCACTCATCATTTTGCGTGTGATGGATACAATGGTGAGCAGACCAAGATCATGTAGCATAATGCCGCATAATATTCCAATAGCCGCAATAATAAAACTGAGTTTGCCTGCCGATTGATAGGAGTCTGATAAGACAACACCAAAGACAGAAACCCAAAACATCAGATTCCCCGGGGAGATCGCAACCAGTAAACCATTACGATAAGTCCGCCAAAAGGAGGGTTTAGTTGGAGACACCTTTCCATCTGTAGTCATGAGGTTGACATCTGAATTACGGATGGATTCGTATCCCAAATAAGCTAAAAATCCTGCACCTGCCAACCATAGCGGAATCTGAACGAATGGAACAGATAACAGCGTAGCAAATCCAAAATACATAGAAATGATTAAAGCCATATCGAGTGTCATGCCACCTAGACCAACCGCCCAGCCATGAAGGAATCCATTTCGCAGTCCCTGCTTGGTCATCTCTACCGTGATTGCGCCTACGGGCATGGCAATAGCAAGTCCAATCAGGATAAACTTTACATAAATCTCCATAATCATTTCCTTTCTGAGAAGATGGGCTGCTGGAAAAAAAGCTTGTCCACTTAAAAAAGATGCTTGCTCTAGCAGTCTATGTATCTCTTCATATGGAATGGGAATAAAAAAAGAAACGCTCTCCTCAGGACCTCGGCTCGTATACAGCTTATTCGAAGGAGAGCTTGTTTAGAATGCGATTGATGTTATTCTTTTGCTTGTGGTTGTTGCAACAAAGAGTGCAGAAAAGGGCATTTGGATGGGGCAGTGTCATCATCTCGTAGAAAATACTGTTTATACTCCAGGTTTCCTTCTGCTCCGTATTGCTTCAATTCAGGATGTGCGGGAATCGTGTCATAGGCAGCAAGCCTGGCTCGAATTCTCGGCCCGATGGCTGCGGCCCGCTGTGGCTGCTCATTCCATAAATCAAGTACCCAGCGAGGCGTCATAGCCAGCATGAGATAAGGAAAATGGCGACTTTGTCTTGAGATGTGAGCTGGTGTACCGCAATAAACGAAATACCGTTCCTCGTTATAACAGTACTCCCATAATGGATTCTCGGGGTCTTCCGGGATATCTGCTGGCCATGATTCGGTATCGAGAGCTCGCATCTCACTTAACAGGTTCCAGAAGGATTGTTCGTAAGTGAGCACATCTTTGGATTCCTTTTCTTTTTCAAAAAAAATGACCAGTGATGAATAATCTCCGAAGGAACGTGAAGAAGCTCCATATTCCGTTACAATTTTTGATAATTGCTCCGCAAGAGAAAGACGTGTGGACTGGAAGACAAATCCATATCGGAGATGGCCCAGTGCGTATGCCTGGGTCGCAGGAATGCAGGGAAACCTGGCCTCCCGGTCACTCATCTTGGCGGAGAACAAACGATAAGCATCCCTTTGCCAAAGAGCCAGTGGGAGCTCACCATTTTCCATATCAGTAGAAGAAAACAGTAGCGACATCAGTAAGCCTCCTTTTACTTATAGGATATCGTCTGCAAGCAAAATGGTGACTGTCCATTTATGAAAGTAAACATTGGGTAGACTGTTCAGTGAAATGCGTATCAACGATGCAGTTATGTTCCAAGCAGTAACTATAGAGAGAAAGCAACTAGCTGAAACGCAAACAAGGAGCTCATAATTGAGCTCCTTGTTATTTGCAATTTACTGTTAAAATTTCAATCTATTGGCGGTGCTGGTTGGAGAAATTGCCGAATGACTGACCTTGGCCTTGGATTGTCGTGTTAGGCGTATTATACGGTTGATCGATATAGGATACATGCTGTGAAGAAGTATTTGCAAGCTGTTGAGCAAGGTTCGAAATCTGTTGCAATTGTTGAATGGCTGTCTGATGTCCTTGCAGTGCCGTTTGAATAATATGCGCTGCTTGTTGCTCGCGCTGGGCTAGTTGTTCCAATTGTTGAGCATTGTTTTGCTCTTGTCTCAGCAATTGTTGATATTGCATGGAAGCTTGTTGTGTTTGTTGCGTCAGTTGTTGGGCGAGTTGCGTAATCTGTTGCGATTGTGAAAATTGGTTCATGATGGTGCCTCCTATTTGTTTGAATTTACCTGTGTATTATGCTGAGAGGCTAGAAGAAATATTCAAGGAGATGTTTTGCTCTAATTGGGGAAGACTACCTGTTGCAACGATTATCAAGAGGGAAAGGAATGACGAAATGAGTCAGGTTTCAAGCAAATCATCAGAAGAAAAGAAATTGAAATGGTGGCAACTCAGTTTACTGGGCGTTGCGGGGACCATAGGAACGGGTTACTTTCTCGGCTCAAGTCTAGCTATTACCATCGGGGGACCCGCTGTAGTAATTGCTTATGCACTTGCTGCGTTAGGTACATACGTTGTTTTTGATGCTTTGGCACGCATGACTTCGGACCATCCGGAACAAGGATCATTTCGTTCTTATGCGAAGAAGGCGTTTGGCACATGGGCAGGTTTTGCGAGTGGATGGGTCTATTGGTTTTCGGAGCTTCTCATTATGGGGAGCCAGTTGACCGCACTTTCTATCTTTTCGCGTTTCTGGTTTCCCAGCGTGCCACTCTGGATCTTTGCCGCGGGGTATGGAATCGTCGGTTTATGTATTGTGTTTTTTGGAAACAAGGGATTCGACCGGGTTGAAAATGTACTCGCAGTCATTAAAATAGCGGCTATAATCATGTTTCTTGTTCTGGCGATCGCCTTGCTTGCTGGCTGGATTGGAGGCACCAAATATGCACATAAGGTACCCATGGACATGGCTTCCATTTTCCCGAAAGGGGCATTAGGATTATGGTCTGCATTTCTGTTTGCGTTCTATGCGTATGGAGGTATTGAAGTGCTCGGCATTATGTCGTATCGATTGGAAAAACCGGAGGATGCTCCGAAGGCGGGTAAAGTCATGCTTATTTCGCTGTCTTTGGTCTATGTTATATCCATTGGACTGGCGTTAACGATGGTACCACTGTCTGCATTTAATCCAAAGGAGAGTCCATTTGTACTTTCTCTCAGCAGTGATCACCTCGCTTTTGTACCGCATTTATTTAACGGCGTCCTGATTGTGGCCGGTTTCTCTACGATGACCGCATCGCTCTATGCGGTGACGTCCATGATGATTACACTGGCACAGGAGGGGGATGCGCCAAAGGTGTTCTCAAAGAAATGGAAGAAGAAATATCCCCTGTTAGCCTTGTGTCTGATTGGATGTGGTTTGATGGGTACCATTATTATGTCGTTGCTGCTTCCCGGCAAAGTCTACGAATATGTAACTACCGCCGCTGGGTTAATGCTGATGTATAACTGGCTGTTTATCTTGCTTTCCTCAGGTCGGTTGCTGAAATCCCGCACCATAGATGTCATAAAACGCTGGACTGGGTTGGTGCTGATCAGTATGGCGATAACAGGAACTCTTTTTCATGGCCTAAGCCGGCCCGGTTTCTTTATTAGTTTGTTGCTGATTTCTCTGATTGCTTTAAGTGATATCATCGTGCAGCGTAAGCGCAAGAAAACATCATCCGCTGCAAATACGGAGCAAGGCGAGCAGAAGGAGAAGGCTGACGAGAACAATCCGTTGAAGGGAGCCGTCTTCCATATTACAGGTATTCGTAAGCAAAGGAACAGAATCAAGTGAAGAACAGGAAATTCTAAAGCTAAACAGGTGGTTACTTCTGAATCTAAGTTGTCTATGGTTTCATCATAAAACATGATCTCTGAGAATTGGGGTCGTGTTTTGCTGTCTTATTATTATATTTCAAGTAGTATAATCATTACGAGATTCGTAGAATAATGTCTCGGATCTTCAGAAAGACAGGTCAACTTCATCCCAGAAAAGTTATGGAGGGAAACAATGAAGAACAAAGGTGTCTGTATGCATGTGTGCCTTTCGAGAAAAATGATTTCTTTAAAATCTCGAACATTCCTTCGCAACGGGCGTACCGAGTTCCTTATAACGTCGTACGAATAAAAAGAGGCCGAAAAGAAGAAGTTATTCTTCATTTCGGCCTCTTTGGTGTTGTGTGTTTAGTTGTGTGTTTGATTGTCTTTAAATGTCTTCGTTTAAAACGTCAGAATTTATTCGCCATCCGGTCTTTTCACTTGCAGCGGTGGGGGAATAAGCCATCCTTTTTCTTTGCTCAAACGAAGAATTCGTACACCAAGTGCCGTTTTGGTAACGTGGTATTTCGCAAACAATGCACCAATATCCTCACGGATGGATTGACCGATAGTCTGACTCGCGGCGATTAATCCAAGAGCAGTATCAGCTGCAATTTTGGCACCTATCTCTGGATCAGTAAACCTTGCACCAGGAGGAATATCCTCTAATGTCACAATGGGTCTCTCAGGAAGAGTCGGAGCGGGCGAGATACCGTTCTCTGTTAGTAAGGCGTCACATTCTTTGATCTCCAGTTTGGCCTGATCCAGCAAGTCTTCTAGAATTTTCCTCAAATCCTTGTCTCCTGCGTGATTCATATAAGCCTGATAACAAGAGACAGCTCCTTTGGCTACCATGGAGCACTCCCATACACTATAAATTTCACCATAATGCATCGGCTCGTTTTTGGGATTACCGCTTAAAATGCCCATCCATGATCCCTCCAAAAATAGTTTTTTTACTACGTTAGGGTTCACATGAAGGAAATATTTTATCCGGTTGAAAAATAGTGCTAAGTTAAAATTTACATCACTTTTATTATGTAAACTAATAAATTGTTGTCGGAAAGATGGTTACATAGACAACTGTAATTATCATCCAAAATGATGTTATGAACTTATTAGAGAATCATTCAAATTTATCCAAATTCACACTCTTGATGTCATTTCTGCACCATTAAAAAAAGCCAGACAGTTATGTTCTGCTGGCTTCTTTCCCTAATTATAAATGTTTAAGCTTTTGTCGAGGTTGGAAACATGGGATTGGCTTCCATGCCAACCCACAACTCCGTTGATTCGAGCTGACCGGCCAGATGTAATAACCAATCTTCACGGCCTTTGGTTGCCATAACCTGGACGCCCATTGGTAAACCTTCTGCAGTCAAATGCAGAGGAAGACTAATGGCTGGCTGACCTGTCAGATTCGCAAGTTGTGTGAACGGGGTGTACGTTAGGCTCGGCTTGAACATCTCATAAATCAGCTCTTGTTGCGCTGTTTTATCCAAATCACTGATAGTCATCAGATGTTGAATCTGCTCCGCATGTGGCGTCAGCTCTCCGACCCGTGGTGCGGGAAAAGCATTGACAGGTGTGATGTAAAAATCATACCTTTCAAACAACCTAGACATCTGCGCAGCCGCCACGTCCCATTCGGCCAAACTGTGCACAAATTCTGCAGCGGATACTTTTTTGCCGGCTTCAGTCAGTACCCATGACTCAATCTCCATATCATCTGCGGTGAGTGAACGACCCAAGCCGTGTTCCATGGATGAAATCATGGCAGCCATCTCGCCGCTGTTCATCATATAATAGTTTTCCATCAGGCGTACGCCATTGACTGGGCTTAACTTTTCCTCGACATGATGACCCTGAGCTTCCAGAAAGCGGACTAGTTTCATCACCGCCTCTTCGGCCTCTTCACTGACAGGTGTGCCCACAGGTGAATCCGTCGTATAGGCGATACGCCACTTGCGTTGGTGAGGATAGTTCATATCAGCCAAGTAACTTCCGGGGAATAAAGGTGTATGGAATGCGGCCTCCGGTTGGATAATCTGGAGAGTATCCAGCAGTGCAGCACTGTCTCTGACGGAGCGAGATACTGCAAAATCGATCGAGGCTCCTTGCCATTGTCTTCCCACACCTGGACCAACGGGAGTGCGTCCGCGTGTTGGTTTCAGTCCGAACAAACCGCTGAAGGAAGCGGGAATTCGAATGGAACCACCGCCATCGCTTGCACCGGCAAGCGGTACGATGCCTGATGCTACAGCGGCAGCGGCACCGCCGCTTGAGCCGCCTGGTGAATGATTCACATTCCACGGATTGCGCGTTGGCCCGTGTAGACGTGGCTCGGTTATATTTTTTAGCCCGAATTCTGGTGTATTCGTATGTCCAATCACAATAAAGCCTGCTTCGAGCAGACGAGTTACGAAATTGGAGTTGCGAAGAGCACGATGCTCGCTAAATAGTCGTGAGCCAGAGGTAAGAAATTCACCTTCCAAGGATTGAGAAATATCTTTGAGCAGCAACGGCACACCTGCAAATGGCTGTTCTCCAGGACGAACATTGGTGGCTTCCTGCCTGGCACGAGTTTCATATGTACGAATAACGGCATTAAGTTGTGGGTTCACTTCTTCCAGACGTGCAAAAGCAGCTTCGAGCAATTCAACCGGGGATACTTCCCGGGAGCGAATCAGTTCCGCGAGTCCTATAGCGTCATAGGAGGTATATGAGAATGAAGACATTAGTAATCGTTCCTCTCTGAAAATAGTTCCTGCTTGATATCTTGTTCCAAGTTCCATAAGCCATCGTACCACCTAGGCAGACAAAAGACAAAATAACAAGCCATCATGATAGAAGAAAAGTAACAGAAGAAAAAGCACTGCTCACCTCGAAAGGTGAAACAGTGCTTTATTTGCTTGCATATATGAAAATGAGTTACTCCGTGCGAAGTTTAGGTGCAGCTTCAGCAATCGGTGTAGAACGTTCCTGTTGTTTGGAGATTGCAAACAGGGCGATCCAGATCAGGATAAATCCAAGCAATTGCTCCCAGGTTATCAGCGTACGGAAAGCAATCCAGTTTACAAGCACGCCGGCCATCGGGAAACTGAGTTCGGCGAGGGTTGCAACAGAAGCTTTGGTGGAAGACAATCCTTTGTAGTACAAGAGTAAACTCAGCAAACCTGGTAAAAGCGCCTGACCAAGAATATTCAAAATAACAGCAGCCTGTGCCCCTGTTCCAGTCGGCAGTGTCCAAGGTGCACCTTCATTCCAGGTCATGAAGATCAGGAGTGGAAGGGCAACGACAAAACGAAGGGAGGTCACCGTTTCATATCGAGCCTGCCCCAGCATCAGCCGACCCATGACTGTTGAACCGCCCCACAAAGCTGCGGCACCAAGAGACAGGAGGCTGCCTGCATGAATCCAATTATTCCAGTTGCCGAGCGGCAGTGAGAAGCCGAACGTAAGCAGGTACGTTCCAGCGAGTGCAATGATGAACAATCCGCCGAAGTGACGCGGGAGTGTTTCTTTTAATAACAATTTCGCAAGTACAATCGCGAAAAGTGGCTGCATTTTTTGCAACAACAATACCGTGTTGGGATCGTTATGGGTAAGGGCCAAAGTGAATAATACCGTTGCCAGGGCAGATCCGCCCCATGAGATAAAGATGACAGCAAGCCAGTGACGTGCACGCAATTGTTTCAGATCATCACGAAATTTCCATAATACGGGTATGGCAAAAAGGCTGACGATGATGTGTTCGATTAGAACAATCTGTGTAGAAGTCATCGTTTTTAGCAAAAGGATGCGGAATAAGGGGTCCACGCCCCAGAGGGCTGCGCCTAGCACAACCAGCCAAAATCCGGTGTTGCTTCGTTCCTTGCGATACATTGTTGATGCAGTTGATGTGTTTTCCATATTCAGGACTCCTTCGTCAGAACACGGAATCTTCAGTTGGCAAAATCGACAAAATCCCCCGTCCTTGGCGTACGCCAAATAAACGGGGGATCATTCAAAGACAAGACGTCAGGGAAAAAGACTTCCCAAATACGGCTTGCCGTTGTGTTGATCTTCTCTCATCCGGACTGTACCGTCGGCCTTGGAATTTCACCAAGTCAGTCGCTGCCAGGTAGTCATCATTGACAGCGAGTCGCGGGCTGGTTCTATAAGAACATCACCGCCGGTTGGGAATTGCACCCTACCCCGAAGATCCTATTCAATTAATTAGTGTATTGAACAAGTTGTAACCTTATGAAGTTCATCTTATTCCTGTAAACGCTATCAGTTCAAGTGTTTTTTTAGAAAACAATACTCCAGCATCCCTGTTGCCTCCGCAACTGCACAATCTGACCTGCATGATAAGCATCGTGCAGAACCCAGCGGGCAAGCGTCTGAGCCCAGTTTTGTTCGGAATCCATATAAGCTTCCTCAAGTTTCGCTTCCTGTAATGTAGCAAGGGTATCGCGCAACTGCTCAGCCAGTTTAGTGGTTTGTTCCATAAGCTTGCTCCAGCCAGCTTCATTCAAAGGATCACCGGAAATACCAAATGTAGCTACGTTTGAATCAGCAGCGGGTACAGACGGTGCTTTTCCCTGAAGACGTTCCAAAATCCGTTGGTTGTAATAAAACATATGATTGGCCAGTTGCCATATGCTCAGTCCACCTGAAGTCGGAACCCAGGCAGCCTGTTCGGCGTTCAGTCCCTCAAGAGCTTTTGACAATGGGACGATCCAGTTACATTGATCCCAGGTATCTTCATTCTGAATAACCAATACATCTAGTGCTGTGGTGACTGTTTTCATTTTTTGAATTTCATTCCTCTCTTGTCAGACTCATCTCGTTCTTGCTTCATCATGATGGTAACTAGCTAATATGGGTTGAAATGGTTACAATTAATATAACACAATTTTAATGAATGTAACCATCTTTATCTAATTTAGATTGTTACATTAAACGGGGGTTCTTATGGATAGATTATGGACTGATTTTGTAAACAGTGATTATCATGATTGGCGTGGTGGGGATCGATCAGAAGACAGGCTGGGAAACGCAAGCTGGCAGCAAGACTTTTTAAATCGGTGGCAATTAGAAGCGCCAGTACCGGCTTCGATTGAAGAGGAATCCACAATGAGAAGTTTTAGAGATGATTTACAGTCTCTGGCTATTCGATTGTCTATCGGAACGCCCTTCACTGAGAAGGATCAAGCTTGGTTGAACGATTTTATGCGGGCGGGGGAAGTCATCAGACGATTAGTATTACAGGAACAAGGATTGGAAGTTGCACTGGTTCCCATCCATGCACATTGGGTTCAGGTGATGGCGGAGGTTGCCGCTGATTTTGCCATGACACTCGTAGAGGGCGAAGGAAAGAGAATTCGATCCTGTGACAATCCGGACTGCCGCTGGATCTTCTATGATGATACCCGGAGCAGAACACAGAAATATTGCGATGATAAGATGTGCGGCAATCTAATGAAGGTTAGGCGTTTTCGAGCTAAACGTAAACTGAACTCTAATGGGGAAAAGAGTGAAACATAATAATCAAGTTCACCAACGAAGTCCAACCTTTATAATCCGTGAATCTTCATATGGTCGAAGGAAGCACTTCCAGAATTTGATAAATATCGACAATTGATATATAATGTATATATACTAGCAAAAATATAGTCATAAATCTTATGTAAGAACAAGCAATGCGGATCAGATCATTTTACAAACCATTACGATTGGAGAGGTGTCTCATGAGGACAGGTTATCTTTTGAAGAACGGTTGTGTATTATCGATGGATGCTCGTATTGGTCAGTATAACCGGGCAGACGTACTTATTCAGGATTCTTTGATCGCAGCTATTCAGCCCAATATCGAGGTATCCGATGCAGATATTGAGGTCATCGATGCTTCAGGTATGATTATTATGCCTGGGCTGGTGGACACACATCGGCATATGTGGGAATCGCTTGTCAAAACAGCCGGAACAAACTGGTCGCTCCCCGTCTATCTGCAAAATTTGTACTATGGAGCTATGGGAAGCAAGCTTCGTCCCCAGGACAGCTATATCGCCAATCTGCTGGGATCTCTGGAAGCGCTTAATGCAGGCGTCACCACGGTACTGGATTGGAGTATGCCATATTCGGCTGAACATACGGATGAGTTGATTCGAGGACTCGGGGATGCAGGAATTCGTGCTGTTTTTGCCCATGGTGTACCAGGGGAAACGGCGTATTGGAATCGAGACAGCAAGTTATCGTATCCCGAAAATGTTAGAGGTGTTAAAGAGCGATATTTCTCTTCGAATGATCAATTACTCACTTATGGACTTGCTATTCGAGGACCAGAGTTTAGCCATTGGGATGCAACGGTGCAGGACATCCAGCTTGCAGAAGAATTGGACGCGATTTGTTCGATGCATGTCGGGTTCGGCAGCTGGGGATCAGTAGATCGTTCAATCAGTCGAATGTATGAAGCAGGACTACTCAGCCCGCGCATTAATGTTGTTCATGGCAATACGATGGGCATGGATGAATTCAAAATGCTCGCGGACAGCGGAGCCTCGTTGTCGGTCACACCTGAAGTCGAGATGATGATGGGACATGGTTACCCGGCTACAGGATACTTTTTGGAGCATGGGGGTACGCCAACACTTGGCGTAGATGTCGTGACTTCGACGGGTGGAGATATGTTTTCACAGATGAAATTTGCGTTGCAAGCTGAGCGTTCCAGAACGAATGAGTACCTTTTGCAACAGGGTGAGATGCCGGGTGAACTCAGTTTGCAGGCAAGCCAGGTGCTGCGATTCGCAACCTCCGCGGGTGCAAGGGCTTTAGGACTGGAGCATAAAACAGGTTCGCTTACACCGGGAAAAGAAGCGGATGTGATCATGATTCGCACGACGGACTTGAACCTTTTCCCTGTGCATGATCCGATTGGTGCTGTTGTGCAGTTTGCGAATCCGTCTAATGTCGATACGGTCTTTGTTGCGGGAAAACCTGTGAAGCGAGAGGGTAAGCTGTTGCATGTCGATCTGGATGAAATTCGGCGCAAAGCCACGCAGAGTAAGGAATATTTGCTGATGCAATATCGGATGTCCGATGCGAATCGGGTTGTTTTCTCATAATAGAGCTGTCTATAAAATAAATAAAGCAAAAGGGCCGTTCATCCACAATACGGCTCTTTTCTAATCCGTTTTTCGTAGGTTGTTTTCACATTATATTGGGGTTGAAGTAAGCTATGTTGACAAATAGAACGCTTTCTACTAAGATAGCCATATAAGTTAATAATGAATTTAATCAGGATTGTTACTGATCAGCAGGCAAGACCGATTGATAATGCAAACATGAAGAATTGTATTTTTTCATGTCTGCATAATTAATGGTCTTTTTTTGTTGCTAAATTCTGTTAACGTTTCATTTTAAAAGGAGATTCCGATGAAGATCACACGAATTATTAACAATAATGTCGTCTGTGCAGTCAATGAACGGCGCCAGGAGATGATGCTTTTAGGCAGTGGCATTGGTTTTCAGAAGAAAAAGGGAGACGATGTGGACACAGTCAAGATTGAAAAAGAATTTTTTCTGAAATCCAAAAATGTTACAGGTAAATTATATGCCCTGCTGGCACAAATCCCGATGGAGTATATTCGTGTATCCGATAGTATCATTCAGTACGCCAAGCAGTCCTTAAACAAGGAACTTAATGAAAATATATATCTAACGTTAACGGACCATATTAATTTTGCAGTGGCACGTTATAAGCAAGGTATGAATTTCAATAATGCTTTATTGTCAGAGATTAAAGCGTTTTATTCCAATGAATTTCGCGTGGCTATGAAAGCCCGGGATATGATTAATGAGGAATTTAACATTACACTGCCTGAAGATGAGGCGGGGTTCATTGCGCTTCATATTGTCAATGCAGAACTGGGATCTGAAATGGAAGAAACCATGAAGATTACACAGTTCATTCATAAAGTCTTGAATATTATTCGATATCAGTTTAATATTCATTTTAATGAAAGCTCACTCCATTATTCCAGACTTGTTACTCATTTGAAATTTTTCGCCTATCGCTTGTTTAATAATACGGTTTTGAAAAGCGGTGATAGTGATTTTCTCCATATCATTAAAGAAAAGTATACAAATGAATATCAATGCAGTATCCGAATTGCACAGCTGATTCGGGTCGATTATGGAAAAGAATTAACAGAAGATGAATTGGTATATTTAACGGTTCATATCAAAAGGGTCATTGATGAAGAGAAGGATTGATCCATCAGTCCACTATAATGAATATACTAGGATTGTTACTGGTGAGGCAGGCAAGACCTAGAGTTCCATCGTGTATAGAGCATATCTATATTCGATAGAATTCTAGGTCTTTTTTTATACCTAAAAAAGTTTGAGGGGGAGCAGTACATGAAACATGAAAGCACAGCCGCCGAGATTTTAAAACTGGTCGGTGGAGAAAAAAACGTAGATAGTGTAACACACTGTGCTACAAGATTGAGATTCAATCTGAAAGATGAAAAGGTTGCGAACAATGAAGCATTAAAAAATGTACAAGGTGTTGTGGGTGTTGCCAGCAGTGGCGGGCAGTATCAGGTCATTATTGGTAACGAGGTAAACAATGTGTATAAAGCTTTGACGAAGCTGGGGAACTTTGCAACGAACAATGATGCTCCTACTGTGAAAAAAGGAAAACTGACTACGCTTCTGGACACGATCTCCGGAATCTTTACACCAATCCTGCCAGCCATGATTGGTTGTGCGATGATCAAAGCCGTTCTTCTTATTTTGAAAACATTTGATCTCGTTGATCTGGATGGACAATTCAATACAATTATGACCTTTATCGGTGATGCGGCGTATTACTTCTTGCCGATGCTGCTTGCCTGGAGTGCGGCTGTTAAGCTTAAAGCTAACGTGGGCTTTGCATTAACCATTGCTGGTGTTCTGTTGCATCCTGCATTAGGGGCGTTGATGTCTGCAGGTAAGCCTGTTAAGTTTTTAGGACTGCCTGTCACTCCGGCGACGTACACTTCGTCGGTTATTCCGATAATTTTAGCTGTATGGATCTTATCGTATGTTGAACGCTTTGCGGAGAAGTATTCTCCATCGGTTATTAAATCCATTCTTAAACCGTTGATTGTTATTCTTATTATGGCTCCACTAACACTGATTGTACTGGGTCCAATCGGTGCCATCGCGGGTAACTACCTTGCGTCAGCCGTTTCTTTTGTTAATACGCATGCAGGATGGTTAGTATCGGGTATTATCGGCGGGGCATTCCCGTTCTTGATTATGACGGGTATGCATTATAGTTTGGGGCCTGTTGTGCTTACGGCTTATGCACAGACGAAAACGGATAGCATTGTTGGTCCGGGTATGCTTGTACACAATATTTCTCAAGGTGCCGCTGCACTTGCAGTTGCTCTCAGAACTAAAAATAAAGCATTTAAACAAGTTGCATATTCTACGAGCATCACTGCCTTGCTCGGAATTACCGAGCCTGCCTTGTTTGGTGTAAATCTACGTTTGAAAAAACCACTGATCGCAGTAATCGTTGGTGGCGCTGTAGCGGGTATATATGTCGGATTGTTCGGTGTAGCTCGATCGGCTCTAGGTATTGCAGGTATAGCTACCCTGCCGGCGTTTATCACGGATCATCCATGGAATTTGGTTCATGCCGCAATTGGTTGTGTGATTGCATTTGTAGTTACATTCATCATGACTCTGATCTTGGGATTTGAAGATGTACCTGAGGATGGAAAGAATCAAGTAACACAAGAAAAAACGTCTACGAACGATCGTACAGCTGTTGCTGGTGTTTCTGAACATGTCCTCACTGCTCCGTTGACTGGTAAAGTTCTAGAGTTATCCATGATTAAGGACGAAGCTTTTGCAACTGGTGCTATGGGAAAAGGGATCGCTATTGAACCTACGGTTGGAAAACTCGTTGCGCCAGCGAGCGGTGTGGTATCTGCGGTTTTCCCTACGTCCCATGCCATCGGTATTAGTTCGAATGATGGTGCGGAGCTTCTTATTCATATCGGAATGAATACCGTAAAGCTGAAAGGTGAGCATTTCAAGGTTCACGTCAAAGAAGGCGATACTGTAAAAGCTGGAGATTTGCTCATTGAGTTTGATACAGATGCGATTGCGTCGAAAGGCTTTGACCTGACTACCCCAATTATCGTTACGAACTCCCATGATTTTGTAGATGTGATCAACACGGACAA
The DNA here is from genome assembly GCF_003719335.1 of Paenibacillus amylolyticus. Lineage (GTDB taxonomy): Bacteria > Bacillota > Bacilli > Paenibacillales > Paenibacillaceae > Paenibacillus > Paenibacillus amylolyticus_D. The sequence goes on along the minus strand of NZ_RIAS01000011.1, from coordinate 17,299 downwards.
GACATCGATTACGATTGGAGAAAAACTGATCAAAATTATTTAAAGGTAATTTAAGGAGGAATGGTTCATGAATAACAACAATGGTTTCCCTGAATCTTTTATGTGGGGTGGTGCGACAGCGGCGAATCAATATGAAGGTGCCTGGAACCTTGATGGTAAAAAGGCAAGCACAGCCGATATGATGACAGGCGGAACCCACACGGTTCCCCGTCGCATTACGATAACGACTGAAGAGGGGGTTCATTACCCTTCACATGAAGCGATAGATTTTTACCATCATTACAAGGAAGATATCCGTTTGTTTGCAGAGATGGGTTTCCGTTGTTACAGAATGTCCATTGCATGGTCCAGAATTTTCCCTAACGGAGACGATGTGACCCCAAATGAAGCAGGGCTTCAATTTTACGACAAGGTGTTCAATGAATTGAAAAAGTATAACATTGAACCGATCGTTACAATTTCCCATTATGAAGCACCGTTTGCTTTAACTAAGAGATTCAACGCTTGGGCTTCCAGGGAAATGATCGATTGTTACGTGAGGTATTGCGACGCAATCTTTAATCGTTACAAAGATGTGGTAAAGTATTGGATCACCTTTAACGAGATTAATAGCCTGATTGTTCCAGCAGGTGCCTACTTGGCAGGAGGACTTCTGGTTGATAAAAATGGCGGTGTATTTAACAACACATCAGTAGACAGCACGCAGATGAGATTTCAAGCATTGCACCATCAATTCGTGGCGAGTGCCAAAGCTGTCAAACTTGCGTATGAGATCAATCCAGACTTCAAACTCGGTTGTATGATCAATTACAGTCATGGCTACGGAAGTACATGTAAACCGGAAGATATGTTACAAGCGCTAAGAATGGATCAAATCAACAATATGATGAGCAGTGATGTACAAGTTAGAGGAGAATATCCTGACTTTGCCAAGAGATATTTTACAGAGAAACATATTCACATTCAAATGGCAGATGACGATGAAGAAGTGCTAAAACAAGGTTGTGTTGATTTCTATAGCTTTAGCTACTATAAATCTCACGTGGTCGGTACGCGTCCAGAGGGTGATGAAACCCAAGGTAATGTCTTTGGTGGATACAAAAATCCATATCTGAAAGCGACGGACTGGGGCTGGCAGATTGATCCGGTTGGACTCCGGTATGTTTTGAACCACGTCTATGATCGGTATCGCATCCCGATGATGGTTGTAGAGAATGGTTTGGGTGCAGTTGATGTCGTTGAAGAGGATGGCACTATTAACGATACGTACCGAATTGAGTTTTTGCGTGCTCACATTGAACAAATGAGAGAAGCTGTCCGTGACGGCGTTAACCTGATCGGTTATACAGCCTGGGGTTGCATTGATATTGTGAGTGCTTCCACGGGTGAAATGGCCAAGCGCTATGGTTTCATTTACGTAGATAAGGATAACGAGGGCAAAGGAACACTGAAAAGAAGTAAAAAGAACAGTTTCTACTGGTATAAAAAAGTAATTGAATCCAACGGGGAAGATCTGGGTTAGGATTAAAAGTTTCGTAGTGAAATACCCGTTAGTATGATCATTGGTTAGAGAATTGAATATATCCCGTATTGTTCGAAATGAAAGTAGCCGCTAAACTCTTAGCGGCTACTTTCATTTCGAACAATACGGGCACAATCCGAATTAGATAGTAAGAGCAGGAAGCAGTAGGAAGGAAGACAGAAGGCAGATCATCAGACGAATTAGGGGAAGAAATGACAGCGAAAAAAGACGAAAAAGAAGTTCATTCACATAAATTCATTTAACAACGATAAAAGTTAGATTTAGATCTATAAAAAGTCTTCAAAAAACTGCGTATAATATAAATTATACGCAGTTTTTATTTAAATCCATTTTCATATTGGAGCATAGGCAGCATAGCGTGATATTTTTCGTGCATAAAGGTCAAAATAAGCCATCTTCAAAAATAAATTTAATCATTCAACGCGATAACGTGTAGAATTCGATAGGTTTTTATAGGTGATGGATAAGATAGAACAAATGAGTTTTTCGTAGAACAGATGAGAAATGTTATTTCTTCGTAGTTACGCGGCAACACATTCGAGATTCACCATGAAAGGAACATGCGTATGAGCAGAAATGAAAGAATGAGTGTGTTATTTCGCAAAAAACCGATTGCCAGCCAAACGAATGAAAGCGGTGCGTTAAAGAGAGCACTCAGTGCCTTCGACTTAACAACGCTTGGCGTAGGAGCGATCATTGGTACAGGCATATTTGTACTGACAGGTGTCGCAGCTGCCAAGTATGCAGGCCCGGGTCTGGTATTATCCTTTTTACTGGCAGGCATCATCTGTGCGTTTGCTGCCCTTTGTTACTCTGAATTTGCTTCCACCATCCCGGCATCGGGAAGTGCTTATACGTACAGCTACACCGCATTTGGTGAAGTGATCGCGTGGATTCTGGGTTGGGATCTCATTCTGGAATATGGCTTTGCGAGTGCGGCTGTAGCCAGCGGTTGGTCGGGGTACTTCCAGACCTTATTATCCGGGTTCGGATTAGAGTTGCCTCATGCGTTAACGAGTGCATTGAATCCGGAAAAAGGCACGTATTTTGACATTACAGCGGCTCTGATTACATTAATCATTACGTTCCTGCTTACCCGAGGAGTGAAGGAAGCGGCCAGAGCGAATGGAATCATGGTAGCGATTAAAATTATCGTGGTACTTATTTTCATCGGTGTGGGTGTGTTTTACGTGCAGCCAGCGAACTGGCATCCTTTCTTACCGTTTGGCTTCTCGGGTGTAACGGCGGGTGCAGCTACAGTGTTTTTTGCTTATATTGGATTTGATGCCGTGTCAACTGCAGCGGAAGAGGTAAAACGCCCCCAGCGGGATCTGCCGATTGGTATTATTGCATCCCTCGCCGTTTGTACTGTTCTATATATTGTAGTATCTCTGATTCTCACGGGCATTGTGCCATTCAACATGTTAAATGTTAGTGATCCGGTTGCGTTTGCTTTTGAATTTGTTCAATTAAACGGCTTGTCATGGATTGTATCCCTCGGAGCCATTACGGGAATTACAACGGTATTGCTCGTCATGATGTATGGTCAGACCCGTCTGCTCTATTCCATGTCGCGTGATGGACTATTATCTCCCGTTTTCTCCAAGGTAAGTGGCAAAAGTCAGACTCCGGCCGTGGGTAGCTGGCTCGCAGGTATCATTGTTGCACTGTTCTCCGGCTTCATTTCTCTTGGCCATCTGGCCGAACTTACGAACATCGGTACGTTGTTTGCATTTGCTGTAGTGAGTATCGGGATTATCGTATTGCGTAAAAATAACCCTGATCTCAAACGAGGTTTCCGTGTTCCGCTGGTGCCGCTGATCCCGATTCTGAGTGCTCTCGGCTGTTTCTATTTAATGACTCGTCTCGCAGCGCTAACATGGATTACTTTTTTTGGCTGGCTAATTATCGGATTAATTATTTATTTTGCCTATGGTCGTCATCATAGTCATCTGAATCCGCTTCGGCGGAAGTGAATCAAAAAAATAAGCTTTGAATCTTTCCCTGTTCCCCATTCGCCAAGCGAAGGAACAGGGATTTTTCTGTGCCGCAATATAGGGGTAGCTGGTTAAAATGAGATGTTTAAAACTAAAGATTAAAAGAAGTTTGCAGAGTTAAATTTGTCACTCACATGGGTAAAGGTTAAAGGAAACATGTTGGATGTAACAGCAGGTCGGGGTTGCGGCTGAACCAAATATGAAATATATTTGGGGGTGTGATCTGCAATCAGAACCGAAGAGAGGGGTTAACTTATGAAAGAACCATTACATAACCATTTTAATGAACACTCGTCGAATTTTGGGTTTGCACTTGCGGATTCAAACGTTCTCGCCGAGGCGAAGCTGATCATATCACAAGTGAATGAAACAGAAGATCTGCAGTTGGACATCGATCCGCAGCGACATCTGGAGGATGGTCGCAAAGTATCCGTCATCGCCCAGCTATTGCAGACACCTGTGCACCGTGAGGATGCTAATGTTCTGTATGGAGCCGAAATATCATATGTACAATATGCGGTTCGTCTAACTGAGAACAGCAAGATTTCAATCGCTTCGATTCAAGGCATAAGTTATCCGATTGAACTTGATCTCGCACCTTATAAAGAGGGGGAATATGAGGTTCGCGTTGCTTTGCACCGAAAAACACCCCGAATCGCAGAAGGTCCGTTAGAACCGGAACAGCTAGCGATGGTGAAATACGCACAAGTGAATACTGTACATATCACGTTGTTCCCGGCAGTTGCCTCAATACTCGATTCACCATCTGCAGCATGGACTCGGAATCATCATGTGTTCGACTCCTATGGCCGAAGAGGATTCATTCTGGCGGATCTGGATCGTCTCGCGAAGCGAGTCGAGGAACTTTTTGGGCCAGGTAATCATAATTTAATTGAACATTTCACGGAAGGTCGCCTGGATGTATTGCTCGAAGAAGGGCTGATGATGGTTGTATGGGGCATCACCCCGTGGTGTTACTCCCTGTATTCCCCACCAAGCGATCAAGCTGCTTATGCATTACCATGGGACAAGCTTGGGGATGAACCAGAGCGGCAAGCGATATATCCGATTGATACAAATGTGCAGCAGTTAAGTATCATTCCAGCGAATGAGCTGGCTTTGTGGGCTGATTGTATACGAAAAGATTGGCCTGTCATTGATATTTCAGGTGAAGGCGAGACACTTCATCTGGATCTGTATGTTCAAGTGGCGGAATCAGTCAATGAGCTTCATGAAAATCCGATCCCGTCGTTTGTGCTCACACGTCGTGAGGGGAAACCGGAGATGATTTTGCTGATGGCTGATGTCGTGATCGTCGAAGAGCTTGATTTTCCACTAAGTTAAGCATCTGCGTTCTGCAATAGTAAACAGATTTTGAAGTAGAAATACATTGCATTCACGTCAGTCAGTACAATTGAAGTCAGTGGAGGTGACAAGAGCAGATGATCAATGAAGAGGTTCAGGAGCAGTATGGGGATGAGTTGCAAGCCTTTCATATCTGGATGAAGGATGCCGGATACACCGGATATACGGTCAAATCCTACACGGGGGACGTAACAGAATTCCTTACCTCTATCCAAGGAAAGTCGCTGGAGCAGGTGAAAAAGTTGAATGTGCTTGCTTTTCTGTCTCGTGCACGGGAGCGTGGCGTGAGTGATGCTACCCGGAACCGTAAACACGCGGCAGTCAACTGCTTTTACAAGTCTCTCATTGAACTCGAAGTGCTGGCGAGCAATCCGGCTTCTGGCATCAAAAAGTCCAAAACCGAGAAAAATCGTGCTCCGGTCTTTCTAGATGAAGGCGGTTTGACGCGATTTTTGGCATCCGTCGAAGGGAAATATCGCATCCGCAACCTGGCGTTGTTCCTGCTAATGGGTTATATGGGACTTCGGGTGGGAGAAGTCCATGCCCTCAATTGTAAAGACTACAACCCCGAGCGACGCACACTCGATGTGTTCGGGAAGGGACGAAAATGGAGATCGATCCCAGTTCCTGAGACGGTTGCAGAAGTGTTATCTCAGGCTCTTGAAGAGCGGCTGAATCCGTGGAGAGGGGAGAAGGAAGAAGCCCTGTTTGTATCGCAAAAGGGAAAGCGTCTGTCCATTCGCAGCATTCAACTCATCTCAACTGAAACCTTCGAACGCTTCCAGCAGGAAGCTCCTGTTCATCAGCGCCAAAGCTATTCCAGCCATAAGCTGCGTCACTCGTTCGCGACCATGATGTTGCGGCGTGGAGCAGATCTGCGCACGGTACAGGAACTGCTTGGACATGCCTCCATTCAAACGACAACGGTATACACCCATGTCACCAGCAGGGAAAAAGAAGAGGCGATGGCTTTGCTGGATGTCAAACTTCCAGTTCACAACAACACATGACCTGCTAGGAGAGATGGGCGAGCATGAAGACGGGCAATCCAGCTTCGAATGACCAGGATCAAGCTGTTACACGAAACCGATGGCGGACGCTATGGGAAGTGCTTATGGTTGCTGCCAAGCTGGGTTTATCCTCTTTTGGAGGCCCGACAGCGCATTTGGGCTATTTTCATAATGAGTATATACGCAAACGAAAATGGATGGATGAGCAGAGTTATGCTGATCTTGTGGCCTTGTGTCAATTTCTCCCTGGACCAGCCAGTAGTCAGGTTGGGATTGGGATCGGTGTCATGCGTGCAGGTCTGCTTGGTGGATTAATGGCTTGGATTGGATTTACCCTTCCATCCGTGCTCATATTAGTGGCATTTGCTTTTATTTTAAAAGGTTACGATGTGAGCCATGCGGGCTGGATTAGCGGTTTAAAAATTGTAGCTGTGGTGATTGTTGCTCATGCTATACTTGGCATGGCTCAGAAGCTTACCCCGGATAAAGTGAGGATTACCATCGCTGTGTCCGTGGCCGCGACTGCTCTACTATGGACGGTTCCTTATAGTCAGGTCGTATTGATCCTATTCTCAGGTTTCATTGGTTGGTGGGTGTACCGCAATGTACCGGCCGCTCCTGCTGTCAAAATGAATGTTCCCATACGTCACAGCTTGGCTGTGCTTTGTTTAATCGCTTTTGCAGGTCTGCTTGTCCTGTTGCCAATCCTGCGGCAGGCCATAAACATGGAGTGGATCGCTCTTTTCGATTCGATGTACCGAGCAGGCTCCATGGTATTTGGTGGAGGGCATGTCGTGTTACCCTTGCTGGAACAAGAGCTCGTATCTCACGGTTTAGTGAGCAGAGATGACTTTCTAGCTGGATATGGGGCAACACAAGCGGTTCCTGGCCCCTTGTTTACTTTTGCCGCGTATCTTGGGGCCGTTTCGATGGGCGGAGCAGGAGCGTTTATTGCTACAATGGCTATATTTTTACCTGCATTTTTGCTCATTATCGGTGCGTTGCCCTTCTGGAATGTGCTTCGCGGTAATCCGCATATGCAAGGTGCGTTAGCTGGAATCAATGCAGGCGTTGTAGGTCTTCTGCTAGCCGCACTCTATCAACCATTGTGGACAACAGCTGTGTTGTCGCCTGCTGATTTTGCGCTGGTATGTATCCTCTTTGTACTACTGACCTTCTGGAAGTGTCCACCATGGATCATCGTTTTAGTAGGTCTCGCTGGAGGTATGATTGTGAACTGAATTTTAGTTTCCGTCATTATTATTATGTAAACTAAAAATAAAGAAAAGGCAAAGATTGAAATCATTAATGATAATCATGAACGGCTGAAATTAAACGATAATCTTGTGAGGAAGTGGAGTGTCCTGTCACATAATATCAAAAGACCATCCCAAACTCTATGCAGAGTTGTTGGATGGTCTTATTCTAATGTATAAAAGTATAGGTTATTCCAGTCCGGCAATCTGTTCTTTTAATTTGTTCGCAGATGCCTGAAAAGCCAATTTCTCGGTTTCATTCAACGGAAGAGGCAGAATTTCACGCACGCCATGGCGATCGACGACACAAGGAACACCCAGATATACGTCTGAAACGCCGTTATAATCTTCAAGCAGTGTGGAAACGTTTAGCACGGAGCCTTCGTTACCAAGAATTGCAGCTACAATACGATCAAGCGCCAAGGCGATGGCATAGGAAGTGGCTCCTTTGGCATTAATGATCTCGTAAGCTGCATTTTTGGTGCTGTTGAAAATCTCTTGTTGGGTTTCTTCGTCCAGTTCAAGGTCTGTTCCCGCAACGTTTGCCAGACTCCAGACAGGCACCTCTGAATCCCCATGTTCACCGATGATGTGAGCGTGAATGCTGCGGGGGTCGATGCCTTTATTTTTACCGATCAGATAACGGAATCGTGCGCTGTCCAGCAATGTACCTGAGCCGATGACCCGGGATGCCGGCCAGCCGCTTTGTTTCCAGGAAGTATAGGATAAGATATCGACAGGGTTCGTAGCAATCAACAAAATACCGTGCGAGTTGACTTCGGTAATTCGATCAATGATGTCTTTGAAAATGCTTGCATTTTTCTTCAGCAAATCAATACGAGTCTCGCCTGGTTTTTGGGAAGCACCCGCAGTAATGATAATAATATCAGCATCTTTGCAGTCGGAATAGTCACCTGCCCACACTTTAACGCCACCGGTAAATGGTAAACCGTGGTTCATATCCAGCATTTCGCCGGTTGCCTTGTCATGATTCACATCCACAAATACCAACTCGGACGAACGCTGTCTGAGCATAAGCGTGTACCCCGTTGTTGTTCCTACCGCACCCATGCCAATAATAACGACACGACTGGGCTTCAATGCTGAACTTGTTGTCATAATCTTTATCCTCTCCTTTTTGGGTATACTACCATCCATATTAAGGGATATGAGGAGATAAAGCGAGTTTTGTCTATAACTTTTTTCACAACATATCCCAGTTACCAGAAAAAATCCGCTAAAAACGTAGTTAAATGGACTTCACACGATCAAAAAATAACCAACATTTTTTATTAGAGGACAAAAATCGGCAAACATATTCAACATTCGTCAAGTTACCCATCGGTATGAGCCTTTAGGTCGAAGTTTGTGGTAGAATAGGAGCAGTGGATTCTGATGAATCGTAAATATAACTTCGTCACAGGACATGCGCGTCTGTCTGATGAATGAGAGAGGTGGAACCCACTTGCGTTTGCAATGGAAAAAAATCGCGCAGACAGCCCTGCTGTCTATAGGCATCATGATGTTGCTGGCTGCATGTACCAAAACGGAACAGCCGCCAGTTGCAGAACCTCAGGAACAGGATGACGGCGGTAACGTTGGTCAGACCCTTACCGTTGTACCCCCGACAAACAATAACACCGAAGCAGCGGAGATGGCCAAATATCAAATTCAGACACGTTTGACCGATTTTCAACTCATTAACGATAACGGCGGCTTGGCCTGGGGAGTTACACGTAATGCGCTCCGGCTCTATTACACTCAGGATCAGGGAAAAACGTGGATCAACATTTCACCTTCAGAGAATGTGCAATTCCCGGCTAATCCGAAATATGGAGAAAGTATTTATTTTGTAGATCGTATGCATGGCTGGATTGTGCGAGAGGGGATGGGAGGCACAGATACGATTGTGCTGCGTACCAATAATGGAGGCGTGAGCTGGAGTTTGTCTTCCTTGTCGAAGACGGATAAGGTAACAGCAATATCCTTTGTCTCTCCCGAGAAAGGCTGGGTTCTGACGACGCTAGATACGGGAATTGGTAAACAGGACAAGAACCTGTATCGTACTCAGGATGGAGGTACAACTTGGGAGCGAATGACTTCCAGTGATGACAAGGATAAATCCAAAACGGGTGAAATTTCAAAACGTGGCTACACCACGGGTATGACATTTTCAGACTCCAAGCATGGATTCCTGACTGCCATAGAGTTCGGTACACCGAAGCTGTATGTGACATCAGATGGTGGTGAACAGTGGAGAACGGGTTCTTCCTTTTTTGACCGGGATAAATTCAAAGCTTGTGGTAATTTCACGATTAGTGCACCTCAATTTTTTGGACGTGAAGCCAAGTCGGCCTGGATGTCCTTGTCCTGTGCCAGTGGAGAGAGCAACTCATTCAGCGGTTTCTTCACAGCAGATGGTGGAGTAAGCTGGAAGCAGTACTCGTTTAACTTGAACAAACAAACAGGGATCAACCGCAATCTGCCGCCTGTGTTTCTGAGTCCGTCCGAAGGCTGGGCAATGCAGAAGGGCATCATGTATTACACGAAAGATACAGGAAAAACATGGACAGCCTATCCTGCGAGCAGTGTTTTAGAAAAGATTTTCAAAGACTATCCTGAAATTGTGAAAATGCAGATGGTATCGCCGAAGCTCGGCTGGATCTTAGTGGAGAACACCGATGCCAAACGATCGCTACTACTGCAAACCGTAGATGGCGGAGAACATTGGAAAGTTCTTTAATGTGCCGCTACTCCGTTTAACGAATGAGATCGAGCATTAATCAGAATTAAATCTCGGGTATGGAAGTAGCATAGAAGTGGAAAGAGTAGGGGGAAATCTCGGATGAGGTTTTCCCTTTATTTTTAGTTTAATTTTTTGATACATTGTGAAATAAATCACAAATAAATCGTGAAAATGATGTTATATTTAACTCAAGAAGAAAAGGAGTGATGAAGATGAGAACCAACGGTCAAACTCAATTCACGCAGGCGGATGAATTAACAAGATACATGCTTCACTTATGCTACACATGTGACGATGCTAACCGTTGTACCACTGAAGAAGCAGTGAAAGCTTGCATGGCTGCACATGCAGAGAAAGACCAGCCGGAACCAGCAGAAGGCGTAGATGTAACCCGTGGATTCATGGATATGATGTACGCCTAGTGAAAGAAAATGGAGCTGAAAATAGCGCTGTATCAACGATTTACCCCCGAAAGGGGGTTTTTCTTTTTGTAAAACTCAAATATCCTACAACACATTATTTATAGAGAAAAATTTTCTTCTTTATCCCAAGAAATCACTTTGTAACTGGTCAGTAATTCAAGTCACTGGAGGAACTAGACGGTAACATGGATATCTTGGTTACTAAGATTGATAGTAATAGAGGGATTGATGTTGAAGGGAACGGCTACGGACTCTGAATTATAGAGCAATTCCCTGATTGCATGGCATAGAGGTGCTGATTATAATATAAATTTCAAATAATTATATAAATTTAGAATATATTTATTTATTCTTATATTACTATATAATGGATATATATTCCATAATAAGGAGTGATAATTTTGAAAAAGAAATTATTATTAGGTTTGTTATCACTAACTGCTTGTTTCTCCTTAGGGTCAACTTCTTTTGCTAACAGTAGTACAGCAGTTAATGAAAATCCAGCTATGACCGTGGTTAACCAAGATGTAACGGCCAAAGACAATTATTACGCTGAGATTACTATTAAAGTTGGTGAGTCGATTAATCTCACAGGTTCTGGATTTTTTATTTCCAGTGCTCCACCATACGACGCTATTTATCTAAATAGACAAGGATTAGTCATAGGCTTGAAGCCAGGTAGTGTTGCAGTTGTGGCAGATCTTCCTGGTGGAGATACCATTATGTATTTCATCACCGTAAAATAGATAGACTGAAATAGCCTGAAGACTGCTCCAGAGAGCAGTTCTTCAGGCTATTTTTTTATGAAGAAATGAAATATAAGAAATAACGAAATGAGTGACAAATTACAGAAATATCTTGCTGATGATAATGCATCAGTTGTGACTAAACAAATTGAAGTTGAGATTGATAGAGAAAATACATATACGAGGACTCTATGTTGTGCGAATTAATAAGTGCACGCTACCAATCATTGACGAACCGTCGATGTATGTGTTAGCTTCGTTTTACATGGAAGATGCAGGAATGGATGAACGGTACTAGAAAAGAGGAATACATATGGCTACATTAGGAATTATTCGGCACGGCGTGACGGACTGGAACGATCAATATCGGACACAAGGGCACACCGATATCCCGCTTAATGCAGAGGGGAGAAGACAGGCACATTTGCTTGCTGACCGAATTCGATCGGAACAATGGCAATATATCTATTCAAGTGATTTGTCCAGAGCATTGGAAACGGCTTCGATCCTTGGCGAAGCGAGTTCGATTGAAATACGTGTGGATGAGCGGTTACGCGAGATGGACTGCGGACAGATTGAAGGTACGACGGAGCAGGAACGTGTAAATCGGTGGGGTTATGGCTGGTCCAAGCTGGATTTGGGGATTGAATCTCATGAATCTATTGTAAAAAGGGGAAGGCAGTGCCTTGCCGACTTAGCTAACCGACACGCAGGTGAGAATATATTAGTTGTAAGCCACGGAGCATTTCTTAGCCTTACCATGAAAAGACTTCTTTCTCATATAGATATTCGTGAAAATCTATCAAACACATCGGTAACACACTTGCATAGCGGAACTCCTCGGTGGGATTGCTCGCTCTATAACTGTACTAAACATCTCACTTAGGTGGAGGAGGACATCCCGTGCAACTTGCAGATATTCCATCGGAGATATTGGGACAGATTGGAACCGTACAGCGAATTACATTTCCAAGGCAAGGTCACACGTCTACCGTTGCCGTTCTGGAGACAGCAGATCAGAGATATGTTATCAAAAAGACAGAACATGAACTCTACAACGAATGGTTATCTGACGAACATATCGCCATGCAGCTTCTTCAAGGAAAGGGGTTACCTATCCCGAAAACGCATTCATTTTGTGCAGAGCATCAATCAAGATGGCTGTTGATGGATTATATAGAAGGAATATCGTTGAGGCAATTTCTTGCCAGCCATCCGTCTCAAGAGGATAAGGAAAGGGCAATTACCAGCTTCGGACGCTGTCTGAGAAAATTGCATGAATGCCCTTGTCCAATGGAATGGCAACGTAAAGAGTCTGCTTGGCTCGATACGATGTTATCCAAGGCGGAGTATAATCTGGCTCATTATTCAATAGACGGGAATGAACATTTGCTCACACATTTGAAAAAGAACCGACCAAGCACGGTGCAACCTACCTTAATTCACGGTGATTTTACCATCGATAATGTGCTCGTCCGTGATGGTGAGGTCGTGGGAATGATCGACTGGGCGGGAGCGGCTTATGGTGATCCCCGTTATGACGTGGCCTTAGCCATTCGACCGAAAACGAATGCATTCGAGGATGAGCGGGACAAACATATCTTTTATGATGCGTATGGCAAACGGAGATTAACGGAAGAAGAATATCGATATTTCGAAGATGGAATATATAACTTTTTTTGAAAAGTGTACAGAAGTGGGACAGGGGAGAACCTATGAAATTTCCAGTTATCGTTGTAGATTTGGATGGAACCCTATTGAAGGCAAACAAAGAAGTTTCCGAGCGAAACGTAAAGGCGATTCTGGATTGTGCCCATCGTGGGATGAAATTCATATTTGCGACGGCGCGTCCACCGAGGGCAGTGAAAGCTTTTTTGCCCGCAGAATTGCTGGAGATCGGTTCATTTGTGTATTACAACGGCGCGTATACAAATTGCAGACATACTGGAAGTCACAATCATATTGGAATTACACCTGCGTTAACAGCTGAGGTTCTAGACTATTGTTTGGCATGTAACCCGGATCTGGACATTAGTTTAGAAGTGAGAGATGTATGGATGAGTTTGAAGCCCTATGATGCAGAGACCATTATGAAAGTAAAAGGACAGCCGATTGTCAGATCATTGATGGAACTTAAACAACAAGAAGCTTCCAAGATCCTTTTCACAGGAAATCTAGACCGTTTGGCTTTTCAAGAACGCTTTGAAGGGAAGTTGAACATATTGGTCACCGATCAAGGTGAACTAACGCAAGTCTCGGCGCTAAATGCTTCCAAGGAACATGCCGTCTCTATGATCTGCGATGCCAAGGGTGTTGCAATGCAAGAGGTGATGGTGTTTGGAGACGATGTAAATGATATCGGTCTATTTGATCGATGTGGTTGGCCTGTCGCGATGGGGAATGCCATTGAGGATTTGAAATGCAGAGCTAAAGAGATGACAGAAACGAATGAAAATGACGGGGTGGCTGTTATTTTGGAGAGACTTTGTCAGTAATGTCGTGAACGGAATGTGGAGGTACAAAGCCATGAAATATATTGTAAGAACAGCTGTCGCTAGGGACATCGCAGGACTCTGTTCTGTTCGTAACAACGAGCCGTTATTCATGTCCTACATGGAACAGCAGGAAAAAAAAGAAGTCATCGTAGCGGTTGCTGAAACCGATGATGAGGATCGCGCCATTCTGGGGTTTGCTGTTCTTAAATTACAAGGAAAGCTGGTTCCTAAATTAAGTGATCTGTACGTTAAGGAAATATATCGCGGTCAAGGTGCTGGGTCAGCATTGATCCGGTATAGAGAAGAACGTGCGAAAGAATTGGGTTATAGCAAAATGTTTGTGAGTGTTGATCCTATTGAAAATCCCAAAATGATCAAGCTGATCTCGGAGCACGGCTATCATGCCATCTCTGAACCTTACTCCAAGCATGCTGTTTACCATAATGAAGATGGTTCAAGTTACGACAAAACGTACATACGGATGGATTTAAAAAAGCAACTTCTGTAGGGTTAGTTTGCTTCGCTCCATGTGGTTGTTACTTTGCTTTTGCGAGTCGAATGACGCACAAGATTGTTGAAGGGCTGCAATGACTACCAATTCCATTTTCAAGGGGAATATAGACCGATCTAAGATTTGAAGCTGGCTGGCAGCAGATTAAGGAGGCTTTAGAATAAACCTCCGGGAGGATTGATTATGTTTAAACATGCCTTAGATAGAACAGATACAGCGTACCTTTCGCTTTTTACATCCAATGACGCAGCAGCGTTATTTCGATTAATTGATCGAAACCGGGAACATCTCGGAGCCTGGCTCAGAATTCCAGACATGACTTTGACTGAAGAAGATTCAGCAGGTTTTATCAAACGCACCCGTCTACGCTATGCGCAGGAGGAAGGATACTGGTTAGGGATTTGGTTTCAAGGTGATCTGGCTGGTTCGATTGGATATTGTGACATTGACCTTGGAAACAGGAAGGCTGAGATTGGTTATTGGCTGGGCCAGGAATACGAGGGAAATGGACTTATCACGAAAGCAGTTAACGTACTTATTGAGCATGCATTTGAGCAGCTTGGCTTGAATAAAGTGGAGATTGGTGCAGCAACTGAAAATCGGAGAAGTCGTGCTATACCTGAGAAGCTAGGTTTTCAACGTGAAGGCGAGCTGCGAGATTATGAGTTTTTGAATGGGAGATTTCTACACCGAGTGATGTACGGATTAAGGGCGGCGGAATGGAAGTCTAGAGATATTCAGCAAGATTAGAGTTTATAAAACACAACAGGAGGATTATTCTAATGAGTAAACTACCTTTATTTGTTATCACAGGTGCGAGCGGTACGGGAAAAACAACGGTATCATCGCATGTTCGCAAGCTATTGCCTGAATTTGATGTCTTTGATATGGATATCATTGACAACGTTGATTGGCAGATTGCCAAAGAGAACTGGCTGCGTGTTGCTTATAGCATCTCGTTAAGCGGAAGAGGCACCATTTTATGTGGCACGATGGTACCCGAAAATATTGCATCCTCGAACTATATCGAACGATTTGACCGTATTCTTTACATAAACCTGCACTGTGATGATGCAACGCGTGAGACACGGTTGCAAGCACGGGGCTGGGACGAAAATGCGATTGAAGATCATCGTAATTTTGCGAACTGGCTGTTGCAGCATGCGGATAAGGCCTTTGACCCGGCGATGCCGACGGTGGATACTACGGATCTGTCTTCCGAGGAAGCTGCGAAACAGATTGAGCAGTGGGTCAGAGCGAACTGGTAGAAAATTCGGATGTCTGGACTACGAAAATATTCAGGACGTAACATATATGGATGATTGGAGGGATTGCATGCTTCCTTTTCAAGTCAATGATTCTATTCAGTTAAAGCTGATACAATACCAAGATCGAGATGAACTATACTCCTTAATTGATGAGAACCGGGTGATTCTAAGAGAGTGGCTGTTGTGGGTTGATAAACGACAATCTCCTGAGGATTTGGATACGGTCATTGAAATGTGGACACGTAACTACGAAGAAAGAAATGGTTTCGATGCAGGAATATGGTTAAACCAAGAGTTGGTGGGCATGCTGGGTTTGCACTATATCGATTGGAAAAACAAAGCGACGAGCATAGGATATTTCCTATCGGAATCGTCTCAAGGGAAGGGCATCATTACAACCTCCATTCAAAAATTGAGTACATATTTATTTAATGAATTGAAGTTAAACCGAATTATGATTCAATGCGCAGAGAATAACCTTAAAAGCAGAGCCATCCCTGAGAAGATCGGATTTATAAACGAAGGCACATCCAGACAGGCTCAGTGGTTATATGATCATTATGAGAACATTGTGACCTACAGCTTACTTTCCAGAGATTGGCAGGAGGAAGTTTCGACATGATATCCAATATTTTTTTATGGCTAATAGTCTTCTGGTTAATTTATCGCTATTACAGCCTACCGAAGAAGGATGATATATACAGTGTCAAAGTGCCCTCCACATACTTTATCCGGACTCCGAATAAGACAGAGGTACAGAAGAACGTCGAATGCGCGGCATTTTCCAGTGCATATGTGTTAAGGCATTTCGGCATGGAGTCAGAAGGAAATGAGCTGTATCGGAGGTATCCGCGCAAATTACTGGATGGCACCTTTTATCCAAAAGCGATAATTGTTTTTTTCAAAAAACTCGGGTACCCCGCAACGTATTTGCGTGGTAATGTCACTACGTTAAAGAGGCAGATTAGCCGTGGCGTACCTGTTATTTTGTTCATCAGGGTTCATTCGGACCGGCGATTTTTGCACTTTGTGCCTGTTGTCGGGTATGATGAAACTCATTTTTATCTGGCAGAGTCACTGGATTTCAAGCGGAATTGTGATGAAGCACAGTACAATCGAAAGATGAGTGTAACTGAACTGGAGTCGTTATGGAACACATGGCTTCCTTTCAGCCGTAACTCCTATATTGTGATTGAGCCGCAGCCTGATTCTCTAACTAAAACTGCGTAATATATTACCCTATAGAAAGGTTAAAGGATTGCTAAGTATTTTCAAAATAAAATCGGTTTTCTGCCTAAGATATACGATCTAAATATTTCATCAGGTTAACAAGTTCTGTGTTCGTCCGCATATACATTACAGAAGACGGGTCAAGACTCTGGCTGTCCGAAGTATGAACGGAGGGGAGAGACATGGGCATTGAATCATCCTGGATGTTTGATTTGTTTGGAACCGTCTTTCCGTTGGCATTTGTCCTGATTCTGAGTATCGTGCTGTTATCGATGGGCAAAGAAGTATGGAGGTGGGGGCGCAACAATGCGGAGCCTCTGCTGACTGTACACTCTCGCATCACCAGCAGACGGGTAAAGATGAGCCAGCCGCCTTCCGAATCCGGCACCACGACTGCCGCACGAACGTTCTATTACGTCACTTTTGAAGTAGAGAGCGGTGACCGCTTGGAATTCAAAGTGAATGGCGAAGAATATGGTATGTGTGCGGAGGGGGATGAAGGACGGCTCTCCTTCAAGGGAACCCGGTATATTGGATTTGAACGCACGAATCGGCTGTACACTGAACGTCTGCGAGGTTAAATTAGGTTGAAATATGGAGCAGCTTGCGCCCAAGTGGCGTGAGCTTTTTTTGTGAGGCGTGCCCAGCAAAGCACGCATCTTCTAGCCGGTGAAAGTCCGGTCGCAGGAGGGGCCAAGCCCCTGCGTAGC
>NZ_RIAS01000010.1 GCF_003719335.1 Paenibacillus amylolyticus | reverse complement strand
CATGGGCATCTTCCTCTGCCCATGACCCCAGCACGCCGGCGAGCAGCGCTTCGAGCGGCAGGCCGGCGTGCGCCAGCTGCAGCAGCGGCTCGGCCGCGAGGCGCGCAGCAACGGCGTGCTCCGCCGCCGCGGCATGCGCGCAGCTTGCGCGGCCGCAGGTGCACGCCGCTGCAGGCGCTGCGCCGAGCACGGCCTCGCCTGGCGTGCCAGCAGGCGCCGCCGCGGGCAACAGCCCGGCGAGCTCCTCTGGCGCCGGGCCGCCGCGCAGCAGGGCGTACAGCGCCAGCGGGCGCTTGCGCAGCTGCGCCAGCACGGCCTCGCGCTGCGCCTCGCTTAGCTGCGGCAGCGTGCCTGTGACCGTGAACACGCCGGATGCGGCTGTTCCCCTCTGATCTTCATCAGCGGACCCGGGCACAGTCTCTCCCGAATCCGCCACTGTATTCACCTCTGCCGTCCACACCCCGGGGGACATATGCAGCTCGATGTTCCATTTTTCGCTCATCATCATCCCCCTCTCTCATTAATCGCGCAAACCAGCTTTACCAACATCAAGCCGATTCTTCATTGCCAAGCATTCAAATGTAGTGTGAATCACCTTATCCACTACCGACCTCAGCGTTAACCTTACAACCAAGTCTCTCCTTGAAGCGAGATCAGACTACGCAATTCCTCGTCTGACATCTCGGTCAGCCAGTTTTCCCCTGAACCTACAACCTGCTCGGAGAGGGCTTTCTTGCTCTCAATCAGCTCATCGATTCGTTCTTCCAATGTACCCTGGCAGATCAACTTGTGTACCTGAACGTTGCGATTCTGGCCGATCCGAAATACCCGGTCTGTCGCCTGGTTCTCCACCGCCGGATTCCACCAGCGGTCATAGTGAATGACATGGCTTGCCCGTGTCAGGTTCAGACCTACGCCGCCCGCACGAAGAGACAGAACAAACATAGACGGGCCTTCCCCTTTTTGGAATGTCTCCACCATTTCGTCCCGCTGCGACTTCGAAACCCCACCATGCAGGAAGTAAGGTTCTTCCTCATAACGCCGGTTCAGTCTCGAAACCAACAGATTCCCCATTGCAACATACTGGGTAAAGATCAACGCCGATTCTCCGTTGTCCCGAATAGCATCCAGCAGTTCCAGCAGCCTTTCCATCTTGCCCGATGCTTCAGCCTTGCCGTGCTCCTTCCGGCTGTTGTCCGCCAGAACAGGGTGATCACAGATCTGCTTCAATTTGGTTAGAGAGGATAACACGATACCTTTACGTGCAATACCGTTCCGTCCGTCCAGACCGCCCATGAGATCATCCACAACCCGTTGATATAGAATGGCCTGCTCCGGTGTCAATGAACAATAGGATTTCAGTTCCAGTTTTTCGGGCAAATCTTTGCGAATATCCGGATCACTCTTCAGCCTGCGAAGCATAAACGGCGACACCAGCCTGTGCAGTTCGCGGAGCGAAGCCGCGTTCTCTTCCGAAGGCGCCAAGCCTGTATACCGCTGGCGGAACGAAGAAGATGTACCGAGATATCCCGGATTCAGGAATTGGAAAATAGACCATAGTTCACTCAAACGGTTTTCCACCGGTGTTCCTGTCATGGCAATCCGATGAGAAGTGGACAGCCGCATGACACTCTGCGCCTGCTTCGTCCGATAATTTTTAATATACTGTGCCTCATCCAGCACCACGGTTGACCAGTGCAACGAAGCCAAATCCGGGCCATCACGACCTGCCAAATGATAGGTTGTGAGCACGATGTCATGCTTCTGTGCTTCCTCTTCGAAAGCATCTCCATGTAACCTCTGTCCACCATGATGAATGTACAGTGACAAGTTTGGCGCAAAACGCTTCAGCTCACGTTGCCAGTTGCCCAGTAGAGAGGTTGGGCAGACAATAAGTGTAGGCCACTGACCCTTCGGCATATCTGTATCGAGGTCATCAACGGACTCCTGTGCTTCTTGTGCCTCTTTCAGTGCGGCCTGGCGTTCCTCCTCTTTGCGATCGAGCAGACACGTGATGACCTGAACCGTTTTTCCAAGTCCCATATCATCGGCAAGACACACCCCGAAACCCAGTTCACCCATGGCAGATAACCACTGAAATCCACGTTCCTGATACGGCCTCAGTTCACCATGCAGCTCCGCTGGCACTGGGCGAGGTTCAATGTTACGCAGCACCTGTCCCTCAAGCAGGAAAGCGAGCATGCCTTCGGATTCGGCACCGAAAACAGACATCCCTTTCCAAATGGAATCTTCCCCTTCATCTGCGGCAAGATGCAGCCATTCGGAAAGCGGCATGTATTGTTCTTCTTCTTTTTTCATATATCGAAGCACTTGGCGAATCTCTTTGGTATCTACTTCGATCCATTCCCCGCGAAACATAACATAGGGAACGGCAGATTCAGCCAGTGCGGCAAGTTCTTCTGCCGTAATCGGCTTACCATCCAGCATCGGCTCTGCTGTAAAGGAAACGAGTTGCTCCATGCCGAGTGTAGATACAGCTCCAGGCTGACGCTCCGGCGCTCCGTTCATCATCTGCAAACGCAGACCTGCGCGTCGTTTCCCGGCGCGGCTCCATCTTGACGGCATAAGAACCGTTACCCCAGCCTTCTGCAGCTTGGGAACCGCATGGGTAAGAAATTCAAAAAAGCTCTGTTGCTGCAGCTGTATCCCCTCGGGACGAGCATGCAGCAAAGCAGTTTCCAGTTCCGGTGCCAGCTCAGACGCCTGACCAATGGCCATCAGTAACTGCTCTGCCACAGAGGCATAGTAAACTTTTCCCCGATCCAGATCACGCCCCGGGTGTGCCCAAATGCTTCGTGCAGGCAACCTAAGGCCTGCTTCTTGATCACTGTCCACCCAGAAACTGATCCCCCAAGTGGTCTCCTGCTCTCCCAGCGGCGGTTCCAATCGCAGGACCAGTCTGAACTTGCCTTCCGCAGGCGGCATTTCTTCGACACCAAATGCAGGCATCGTTGTACCCCCGGCTTCATGAATCGCATCGACGAAATCCGCCATATCCTCCGTCGGTCCTTGCACAGTGACTGGGCGGAATATAGAGATCAGGCTGTTCCACCATAGCTCAGACACCGGTGAAGAGCCACGTCTGAACGATGTCCGGTAACGGGAAAGTTCACTATCCATGCCTTCCAATTCATTGGTTACCACCGCATGAATGATGCCGCTCATAAATGAAAACAATACCGTGCCTGCCGCTTCCTCACGTGTCTCCGGCTCCGTGGAGGCATAGGCCCCCGGCGCTGACAGAGCAATGGGAGGCATCGATTCGGCAAGGCTTTTGAAACGCTCCTGATCTTCTTCAAGCTGCAAACGCGGACGCCACACTCCTGAGAGGGTCTCTTGACCCGTTCGCCGTCTTGCACCTGTTTTAGCGGCAAATGCTGCCGCCGGAGCAATCGCCCCTCGCAGCAACAATTCCTGTGTGAACTGTGCTGCCTTGACCCAGTAACGCATCTCTTCTCCAGCCTGAATCCCAGCTGCATGTAACATCTGATCGTCCCACTGCAATAACAGTCTGAACGCATCCTTCGGTGAAACCGCCAATCCTTCCAACGTTCGTCCAAGCAACTGCCTCCGCTTTACGTTTTTGGCTTCTGCCGCATTTCGAAGCGGATTCGGCCAGCGCAGTTCCGCAAGACGCAACGCGGCAGGCTGAAACAGACGACCCCCGTCGCCAAATTGCAGCCTTCGTACCACGTGACTCCAAGCATCTACGCGCGGTTCCGATGTTTCACCGGAAAAACAAAAAAACACGTCTCCAAGCCATACTCCATACAGCGATTGCATCATTACAGTCTCCCGTCATCCCTTCGCATTGTTACTCTCCATCATATACGAAAATGAACGGATTTAAAAACCTTTACGTATAAAAAGTGCTGATCACGCTCTTTTTCTGTACAAAAAAATGCCCCTTCTCCAGAATTCGGATGAGGAACATTTTGTTTAATCATTTAATGATGTGGGCCGTCAGACTGTCACCCATTTGATCTAATCAAGATCTGACCAGACTGCCTAGCAGTACATCCAGGTTCAAAATACCCGCACGGTGATCCGCACAGAATCCGATTTTATCAAAAACACCAAGCATAAAGCGGCGGTGTTCTTCTGCGGGTTCTTCGAAACGATCATACGTCACAACCGAATCTACCATGTCTACAATCAGAGGCACAAACCCGTTCTTGTAAGGGACCACAATAATTCGTGTAGATGAGGTATCTTCCTTCTCGGGCATGCCGAGCAACACACGCAGACTCACGACAGAAACTACCTTTCCGTACAATGAAGCGAATCCTCTGATCTCAGGACTTCCGAAAGGAACCGTTGTAACCTCTACCATTCTAATAATTTCATGAACCTGATCAATGCGAAGTGCAAAAATTTGTTCTCCCACCGAGAAATTAATATATTGCATTACTTCATCCATAATGTCTCCATACCCTCTCATTCCGTAAAATCAGATCTTCAACACGCTTTTGGCTGTCGAACTTTAGACGATGAGTCGTTACATGTTGTATCGGCAATTTTAGCGCAATTGTTTAGGCTTTCAACAAGAAGAATCGCAGTTACATCTCTTTCCCTGTTTTCTTTGAAAAATAAACGATTTAACCCTCATTCCTGTGGATAACTCATTAAATAACCGTTAAAATTTGCTTATCGTGAATAAAAACATAACGTTATACCCCTTCTGTGGATAAGTTGTGCACATATTGCTCACAGTCTGTGGATATATACCTTTATTTATGTGGATATTCATTATTTTAATGTGGACATGTTGTGTATTTGTTTGTAAATCTAACGTAAACTTTGTCGCTTTCCGGGCTGCTTATCCTCTACTGTGGACATATTGTGGAAAGCCTTTCAATAACAATACTGGATTTCAAACTTTCTACCTTTTGTTATTCACATCGCTTTCACCAGCCCAACCAAGAAGGATTTCCGCTGTCTGTTCAACCTGAAAGGCTGGGAAATAGTGACCATAGGGGAGTTCCACTTTTTTATAACCCGCATGTAAACGAGCAGGAAAATGATACTCTCGATCCTTTTCAGCCCAAACTACCAGTCGATCTGCGTCAACCTCTGTCTGCCGAGGGCTTCCGAATTCATCCCAAAAGCCTATCGTCTGCTTATGTCCCAAGTGAATCCACCGCAACAAATCTACATGCGCACCCGCTATACGAGGTGAACGGAGATAGGCTTGTATCCTCTTAGCCAGCCTCGTAACCCTGCTCTCATCCAATGATGTACTGCCACTCGCACGGAAAACATTGGCCCAACTCCGTTGTGACCTGGCACGAAGCAAAGTTCTGACCACAAGGCGCGGTAGCCGAAGTATCTTTGTTAAACGCGCATCCCTTCCATTGTCCGCAACAGGCTGGAGCAGCGCCAAACGAATATCGGTACGCCCGCTTCGCTTTAACGCTGCCGCCGCGATAGCTGCACCTACAGAGTGACCAACGAGTTTGATTGGACCCTGCATTTCAGACAAAGCTTCCACCAGTGCGTTAACCTGACCTGTAAATGCATCTTCTTCTTGGTGAACAGGTGAGCGACCAAATCCTGCGAGATCAACCATCCAGACGGGATTGCGTGTAAGTCTGTGCAACTGTGATCCCAGAGGAAGCAAGTCATCCGCACATTGGAGCAAACCATGCACGATCACCCATGGCTCCCCCTCCCCTTCCCAGCCTAAACTCGCCAGATTTCCCAAACGCACACGGATATAATCGGTTAGAACATGTTCATGTTCAACTTCAGCCTTGGACAGAAGCCGATAGTCCAGATCAGCAATAATGAAGGGAAGCTGCTCCCGAATATCAGGCCAGCTGCTCCCCATTCGTTGCATCAGTCCCTCGGTCTCCTCTACCGGAAATGTTCTGTCTGTGATAAAAGCAAGTGACTGTGAAGGTATACCGCTGACACGACTTCCGCCAAGGCTCATAAGGCGTTGAATCCAGGATAATGGCAATGATCCTGTCGGTCTGGGAACATCCAGTTGCTTCGTGATCACATGCAGCAACTCCTTCATGTTTGGACTCTCATCCTTACGGGCGAGCAGTGGATAAGTCCCCCCCAACGGTGCCTCATCCCGAATTAGAAAGACCAGTGTTTCTGCCACCACATCATTCTCCACGAGTGGCAGCCAGTAAGACGATCCACCAGGAACAACAGGCATAAAACCTTTCTGAACGGCTCCAATAAGCAACCCGATACCGCCAGTCTGCTCGGTTTCACCTGTTGGGCGTGGCCCGACCACCGTACTGGGATTTACCACGGACAAAGGGTAACCATACTGTTTGGCATGCGCCCTTATATAAGCATCGGCTTTGAACTTCATCTCTTCATAAGCACTCTCTTGGCTACCGGCATGATTCATTTCAACCGGTTCCTGTTCCTGTTTCTCTTGCCCATTCCCTTGTCCATAAGGGCTCATAAAACCAACCACATGAATGAAGTGACGCAAACTTCCGCTAAATTTCATATCCTGAGCCAGCTGAGCAATCTCTCTCGCTCCATGCATAAAGATTTTTTCTGCTGTCTCTCGTCCCAGCGTAATATCCATCGTTCCCCCTGAATGAAGAATGACATGTGCCTTGGCGATGCGTTCACGATCCGCTTGAACAAGCCCCAGACCTGTCAAAGATAAATCACCTACGATAAACGTAATCCGTTCAAAACTTCTCACACCGTAACTCTCCAGTACTGATCTGGCGCGCCGCTCAGAGCGAACCAGCAGCAACATATGTATATCTGTTTTCTCTACCAGTTGTTTCACTGTTTCCTTTCCAATAAAACCTGTACTACCTGTCATAAAAAGAACGGTTTGCTCCAACCTTGCCTGGTTCATCGATATGCCTCCATAATATTTCTTTATTTTTTTCTTTATTTATTTTTAGTTTTAGTCCGTCAAAAATTTCTCTTGATCTCGTTTATTACCAAGATATAAACTAGTACTAATCAGTACTATTAACTTCCAAAAAAAGAGCTTCGTTTAACGAAGCATCTGACAAAACGTTCGTGCGGACTGCTCGATAATACCCAGATCACGTGAAGTTCCGGCCAAGATCAGCGAACCTTCAAGTGCTGCAACAAATAGGGAAGCTACAGCCCCCGGCTCAATCCCTTTGCGGAATTCTCCGCGTTCTACCCCTTGCTGGAACAGCTTCTCCACCATAGGTACAAGCTCCCGGAAAAAGATCGAGATACTCTCCTTCGCCAGGGAAGCACTTTCCGGTGCCTGCATATAAAGAGTGACAAACGGGCATGTGCCTTTAAAGTTTCTATGTTCTATACCTGCCGAGAGCAATTCCAGGAAAGAGTTCATCCGTTCCTCCACTCCCCGCTCACGCTGACTTAGAAGCAGATACAGCTCGGATTCATATTGGGCAATCCAGAACTGCACAACCGCCTGAAGCAGTTCCTCCTTGTTTTTAAAATGATAATAGATATTGGATTTGGATACGCCGCTAACACGCACCACCTCATCCATGCTGACATAAGCATAACCCTGCTGGAGAAATAGCTGCGCAGCAACTTCCACCGCTTTGGTGCGGTTAACTGGACTAGAGCTTCTGGGACTGGAGCTTCTAGGTTTGGATGGTTTAGAAGATTTAGGAGTCCCTTGATGTGATATATTGTCATTGTTCATAACTAGAACTATATAGTACTATTTTAACAAAAGCAAGCATGTCTGTTGATAAAATCAGATCATCAGATTATTTTCTGAAAAGTTGTCCACATTTAGAACATATACACACAGGATATCCACATATAGTATTAAGCCGATGTAAAAGTTATTTTTTTGATTTGTAAAGGTGAGCAGTTATCCACATTTTTAAGCTGAACACCGTGCTGTAGCAGGAAATGCAAAGAAGCCAGTTGCAAAAGATGCAACTGACTTCAAGTGCACGTGATTTACTTATTTTTTCAGACTATCCCAGTTCTGCTGTAATGCATCAAGCAATGCTTTTTTATCTGATTTACCTGCCACATACGCCTGAATGGTGCTGCCAAACTCTTGTGGAACGCCCTCAGGGAAACGGTTGAAGTTCCAGCTTAACGTTTTATTTTCCTGACTGTATTTCATGATATCTGTTGCAAGGTCACCCAGCTCTTCCTCCGATGCCTGAATTGAACTGAACGCCGGAATGAACTTGAATTCTTTAGTTAAATAGTTTTTACCAATGTCGGAAGTGACGAGCCATTCCAGGAACTCTTTTGCCTCTGGCTTCACTTGGGAGTTTTTATTCACAACCCAGTAGTTAGGCACGCCTACGAACAGCTTATCATTCGGTTCATTTGTAATCGGCATAGGCAGAATACCCAGATTCAGATCCGGATTAATGCCGTCAATCTGTACTTGTGTCCAGTTCCCTTGTTGCATCATCGCCGCTTCTCCACTAGCAAACAGAGTTACCTGTGTGTTGTAGTCTGTGGTGAGCGGATTTTTGTTGCTGTATTTGAGCGTCAGATCAAGCAGGTTGATCCATTCCTCGAAGACTGGGTTACCCGGAATTTTCTCCGTCCCCTCATTCAGACCTTGAATGAATTTTACCGGATCGGCTTGATTCGCAAATGCTACATTGACATTATGATTGCCAAGCACCCACCACTCCTGATACCCGTTGGAGAACGGTGTAATGCCTGCGTCCTGAAGTTTCTTTGCTGCTTGATCCAGTTGTTCCAGTGTTGTTGGGATTTCAGTGATGCCAGCTTTGGCAAACAAATCTTTGTTATAGATAAAACCGTACCCTTCCAGCGCGAGTGGCTGTCCATAGAGCTTGCCATCCTTAGTCATCGGCTCTTTGGCCACTTCCAGTACATCCTTAGCCCACGGTTCACTGGATAGGTCTTCGAGATATTCAAGCCAGGTATCGAGTTCACGGTATCCACCTACGTTAAAGATGTCCGGTTGTTCACCTGCGGCAAACTTCGCTTTTAGTGCAGCTCCGTAATCACTGCCACCGCCGACCGTCTGAATGTCCAGCTTCACGCCTGGGTGGGAAGACTCATACTCTGCTTTGAGACGATTAAGCGCTTCGGCAATTTCAACTTTGTATTGAAAAATTTTAATCGTTTTGGTGCCAGCCGCCGCTTCACCACCACCCGTTTGAGCATCTGTATTCACGGGACTACCGCTTTTGTCCCCGTTTCCACAACCTGCAAGCATGACTGAAAAAGCAATGAGCATTAGCAATGTTAACTTTGTCATTCTTTTCATAGATACACTCTCCCTGTAAGTAGTTTCACTTTTACCGCCTGCACCTCTTGCTTACCCTTTTACTCTTTACTTCGTTTGTTTAAGATGACCCAGTCTTTGTTTATAATTCTTTTGCTTACTATATAGATGAACTAACGCAATGCCCACAAATGGTATGCGCAGTTGATCACGGATTAACGAACAAGCCGACTCTTGTCTCTCACTGTCTTTCCCTGCTCTGCTCCGGCGCATCTGTCCAAGCCCTGCGGGCAGATGTGCCTTTTGCCCGCCACCGTGCGAGGCAGGAGCGGAGGCATCATGATGCGCTGGAGGAGCGGAGCGTTCGCCTTTGAACCTCGGGGGCTTCCTTAGCCATCATACATTCAGGCCCCCCAGGAGCAACAGCGACCGAAAGCGCACATGATGACGGAGTGACTTCCCCCGCACTCTCCCCGGAGCGACCCGCCCTCGCACCTATCCTTTAACGGAGCCGGCAGTAATACCCTGAATAATATACTTCTGCATCAGCAAGAAGAAAATAATGATTGGCATGATCCCAAGTACCAGAGCAGGCAGAGCCAGATCCCACTGTTTCGTATATTGACCGAACAGCGCGAAGGTTGCGATTGGAATGGTGCGCAGATTGGAGCTTTGCAGGATCAATGATGGCAATAGATAGTCATTCCAAATCCAGAGCGTATTCAGAATGATGACGGTTACATACATCGGTTTCATCAGCGGGAATACGATGCGGAAGAATACTCCATAGGCCGAACTTCCATCGACACGGGCTGCTTCCTCAATCTCTAAGGGAACCGATTTAACGAATCCATGAAACAGGAAGATGGACATCGGTGCTCCAAACCCGAGATAACAGATAATGAGTCCGCCGAGACTGTCGATCAATCCCAGATTGCTGGTTACCGTAACAAGCGGGATCATGATAGACTGGAACGGAATCACCATTGCCGCAATAAACAGGCCGAATAATATCCGGTTGAACCTTGTATTGCTGCGAACCATGCGGTACGCGGCCATGGAACTGATCAGCACAAGCAACAGATTGCTGACGATCGTTACGATCAGCGAGTTCATGAGCGCCGATGGAAAACTAATTTTCTCCCAAGCGTTCGCGTAGTTGCCCCACTGGAACACTTCCGGCCAGGCAGCCGAATTGGTAAGCAGGTCACCGAAGGTTTTGACCGAATTCACAAACAGGAAGTAAAACGGAATCAGGAACAACAATCCGATCAACACCATCACAATTTCGGTAATTACGGTACCGAAGCGATAATTTTTTGTTGTCTCCATCAGGCTTCAACCTCCTTGCTCTTCGTCAAACGAACCTGAACCATGGTGATGATGGCAACGATAACAAAAAATATAAATGCTTTAGCGGTTCCAATACCGTACCGGTTGTTCACGAAGGCCTCATTGTAGATATTGAGTGCAACCGACTCGGTTGAGCCAAACGGACCACCCTTCGTGAGTGACAAGTTGAGATCAAACATTTTGAACGACCAGGAAATCGCCAGGAACAGACAGATGGTTACACCAGGCATAATGAGCGGTAAAATAATGCTCCGTAGCACCTGCCCGCGGCTGGCTCCGTCAATTTCGGCAGCTTCCAGCAGATCAGGTGAGACATTCGTTAAGGATGAGATATAGATGACCATCAGATAACCGGCGGTCTGCCATACAAACACGATGACAATTCCCCAGAAGGCCGTCGGCTCATCTCCCAGCCACGGGAGATTGAAGAAGGACCAGCCCGTCACGTCGCCTACTGCTGAAAACCCTTTCACAAATATGAATTGCCAGATAAACCCGAGCAGCAATCCACCGATTACGTTAGGCATAAAAAAGATCGTACGCAGAATATTTCTCGTCTTGAGCGGTTTGGTCAGGAAGTAGGCCAGGAAAAAACCGATGACATTGGTGAGGATCACCCCTACAACGGTGAAGCGTACTGTGAACCAGAATGCATTCTGGAACTTGGGATCGTTTGCAAAAATATGCACGAAGTTATCAAGCCCAACCCAGTTAATGCTGGCAGATACTCCATTCCAATCCGTAAAGGAATACATCATGCCAAGCAGGAAAGGGACCACGATGATGAGAATAAAAAATACAACGGAGGGACCCACGAACACAAGCTGCTGTAACAGCTGTGAAGATTTGCGATGCTTCATATCGTTCTCCCCTTCTATAGATGGATGATATTGGTCTCTTATTCTATTAAACTCCAAAATCGTGAAGGGAAACACCGACACTCGTGAACAGTTGGGTGTAAAATATTGTCCTCTCTTGACGAGTCACCAGAAGGGGTGTACTGATGTCCAAATATTACAGTATCCGCACCAAGCTCATCGCCTTTATGCTAATCGCAACGACGATTCCACTGCTGGCTTCGATCAGCATGACCTTTATTCAGACCAAGACAGCCCTGCGAGAACAAGCACTGGAAGAGAATAAACGTCTTATTTATCAGGCTTCAACCAATCTCAACAATTACGTCGATAACGTAGCACGGGCCTCGCTCGCCGTATACAATGATCCCAATTTCCTGCGGAATCTGGCTAAATTGCCGGGGGATTATCGGGCTGTTGCTGAGGTATACACAACGTTGCAAACGATCAGAGCCGCTGTACCGGATGTATTCCAGCTCTATCTGCATTCTTTTGTATCCAACCAATCCACCTTGATTACCAATCCTTTCCCAAAACGCGAGGAACGCAAGCAAGCTTATTCCGATTCACTGCATGGTAAAACGGGGGACGGAGGATCGGATATCTGGGTAGAATCTGCACATATGAGTCATACCTATGGTTTCAAGGCGGCCTCTCCTGACGATTCACCAAGAACCGTGATTACCCTGCATCGGATCATTCGGGATATCCCATCTCCTGAACGGCTGGGCGTTCTAGCCATTGATCTTAACATGAACAGTATTGCCGCAATCTGCAGCAGACTGTATGATCCAGCTAAAGAGCAGATCTATGTGGTCGATGGGCAGAACCGGATTGTTTATCAAGGACGAACCGAGGTACAAGCGGCCAATGAGGCTGGCCATCTGCAGCAAGTGGCAGGAAGTGTGCTTGAAGATGGACGAACCCTTGCCGGTTCGGCACGGAATGCTGCTGGTCATTTTGAACAAGATCATTCCATGTATGTATATCAGCAGCTCGGAAGCAACTATGCGGATTGGACCATTGTGAAAGAAATTCCGAATGAAACGTTATATGCAAGAGCTACAGCGCTAACTTGGAACAATGCGATGATTGCCATTGCTGCGTTACTCCTTGTAATCGTGGCAACGCTATTCATTTCCATACGTATTACAGGTCCGCTCAGGCAGCTCATGCGATACATGAATCAGATTCAGGCAGGCCGCCTGCATGTAGATATCCGTCTGTCGAGCCGGGATGAATTCGGGGTGCTTGCGAGACATTTCCGGGATATGATGGATACTGT
This sequence comes from Paenibacillus amylolyticus, assembly GCF_003719335.1. Lineage (GTDB taxonomy): Bacteria > Bacillota > Bacilli > Paenibacillales > Paenibacillaceae > Paenibacillus > Paenibacillus amylolyticus_D. The sequence continues at coordinate 267,954 of NZ_RIAS01000010.1, read as the reverse complement.
GAATAACTTGATCTTGCGAGAGTACCAGCTGGAACTTGCGAATAAAACGAATCAGCTCAAAGCATTGCAAGCACAGATTCACCCGCATTTTCTATATAACACTTTACAATCCATTGGGACTCTGGCGTTACAACAGCAAGGGAAAAGAGCGTATACCTTACTTTCTTCCCTGTCCAAAATGCTGCGCTACAGCATGCGGGATCAGACCCGTGTAACCCTCCGCGAGGAAGCAGAGCATGCTCGGCTGTATCTGGAGCTGCAGCAGGAACGTTTTGGTGAACGACTGGAGGTACACATGGATTTTGCAGAGGATACATTATCTGTTCAGATGCCTCGCATGACATTGCAGCCATTAATTGAAAACTATTTCAAACACGGAGCCGATGTACAGCCAGGAAAAGGATATATCTCCATCACTAGCCGCCGGGTTGACGAGCACTGGATAGAGATTGAACTGATTAACAACGGTCCAGTTATTCCTGAAGATAAACTGATTGAAATACGCGAATGGCTGCAACCCCAAGAGACAGAATCTGCAATGTCCTCTCCGGATTCTGCCATGTCCGAATCCATCGGCATTCGCAATGTGGTACGCAGACTTGCACTCAACGCTCATCCCGGCATGCCTGCCAGGATCGAAATCGATAATTTAGAAGCAGGCGGTGTAAAACTTCAAGTCAAACTATACGCGGGAGAGTGAACAACATGAAAGCACTGCTTGTTGATGATGAACAGCATGTCCGCCATGCCATCCAGCTCCTTGGTCATTGGGATGACCTGGGGATCGACATATTGCTCGAAGCAGCAGACGGAAATGAAGCGATCGAGGCAATCACAGCGCATCAACCTGAGATTATACTGAGCGATATGCGCATGCCCGGCAAGGATGGAATGGCACTACTTGAATGGATTTCAGCACATGCCCCACATTGTAAAGTCATTGTCATTAGCGGATACGACGATTTTGAACTGGTGAGACATGCAATAAGGCATGGCGGCATGGACTACTTACTAAAACCCGTCGAAGCAGACGAACTGAATGCCTCTTTGATGAAGGCAGTGAAATCTTGGGAAGAGGAGCATACCCTACGCGCAGAGTCCACCAAACAATCCATCGTGGTTAATCGCATGCGCCCGCATTATCAGGATCGCTTGCTCACCGAGCTGGCCATTGGCAGAGGTAACACTTCCGCACATATTCAGCGATTACAGGAAGAATTGAATCTCCCCTGCCTCATTCCGATGTGCTGTGTAGCCGTCACCAGTCTGTCTCATCTGGATGCGGATTGTTTAGCTAAATATCGCAGTCAGCCAGATCTGCTCGTATTCTCCGTGCTCAACATCTGTGCGGAGATGATGCGTACACCGACAGAAGGGGTTACATTTCGTCAGCTCAACCAGCCGGATGAAATTGTACTGTTTCACTGGGGAGCACTGTCCTCACTGACACGCATCCTGGATAGCATTAACGATGGATTGGAACAGACGATTCAGCGCAGGCTTCATTTTGGGGTATCTACCTGTGAAAACTACCCTGCCGGTATTTCGGGAGCCTATTTGGATGCCAGCTCCAAATTGTGGAGGCGCAACACCATTGGTACGCGGCGGCGTATTCACTCTACCCTTGAATCTTCGAGCAGGAATAAGGGCCAACGTTTGACTGCTTTTGAAGAGCCTATGCGCATAGCAGCCTTAAGTTGTCATGCTGCCAGTGTAACCGATACCGTCACAGAGTGGCTTGAGCCGTTTACCAAGCTAGAGGTGATCGGTGCAGAGCAGCTGCAACAATGGATGCAAGAGCTGGAATGGATGCTGAGCCGTTGGCTGGATGATGCCGAAGGTCAGTTCTCCCCGGAGGAAGAAAGTGCCGAAGATCAATTTCCTCCTTTTGCCGAATTGCCTTTCGATCCTGAAGGTCTGCTTTCGTTCCCGCTTCTTCGTTCCCTGCTAGAGCAACGATTGCTTGCAGCCGGAAAAGCACTCACAGCTCAGCGTCACGCCGATCCTGATCCTATGCGTGAAATCGCTCGCTACATGGAAACTCATTATCAGGAGGACTTGTCATTGCAACAGATTGCTGCACGCTTTTATCTGAGCAGGGAGTACATTTCTCGTAAATTCAAACAACAGTTCGGATTGAACTGGTCAGAATATCTCGGCAAGCTGCGGATTAACAATGCCAAACTCCTGCTCCAAAACCCTTCCCTGCGAGTTGCCAAAGTCTCGGAAATGGTCGGTTTTCAGGATGAAAAGTATTTCAGCAAAGTATTTAAAAAAATAGAGGGAATGACCCCTGCGGAATATCGTAAAACCATCCTACAAAGAGGTTCATAACAAACCTGTTTCGATTCCAAAAGAGGACTTCTCGACACATGCTGTCGGAAGTCCTCTTTATGCCTTACGTTTACACAGCCTCTTACCGATCTCGCAAAATCACAAGCGGTACAAGGCGGATATAGATTAGCTCTCCTGCAAGCTCCACCATCGTCTGCGTGACAATTACCGCGGCCGCAATGGTTGCCCACTCTGGTGAGAGCGACAATGCCAATGGCAAAACAACCAGCGAATTTCGGGTTGAAGCACTAAAGACTATAGCTCGGCCAGCACCCGTATCGAGTTGGAAAAGTTTCGCAATAATTCTCGATATCCAGGGCATAATGATAAGGAACGCAGCGTAGATCGGAATGACATCCACAATACTGTTCAGATCATTGTAGACCTTGCCAATCTGGGAAGCTACAACGACGACCAACGCGATTGCCATCATTGGAACCGGAAACCATGCCGTAACATGAAGCAACCGCTGCGCACTTCCGCCTTTGTTGGCTAATATTTGTGTCATCAATGCGAGCAACAACGGAACCACAATTAGTAGCAAGAAAGCCTCTACAAATGGCCCTGCCCTCATTACTGCGGCTGCATCACTGCCCATGAATAACCAAAGATACCCTGGAAGCAAAATTATCTGTACTACAAACAACAGTGGAGTTGCTGCCAGCATCAGCTTCTCGTTCCCCCGTCCCAGCTGTGTAAACACGATGACATAATCGATACAGGGGGTTAACAAGACTAGATAGACTCCCATCAACACACCAGACGATTGCGGAAAAACAAGCGTAAGCAGCCAAACCACAATAGGAACAGCGATAAAATTCGCGATGAGCAGCGCAGCCATAAAATGCAGATTGGACCAGGATGCCCGAAGCTCTGTAAACGGAATCTGCACAAACATGCTGTAGAGGAGCACAGCAAGAACCGGTGACACCGCATTATGAAGTAGACTCCCCCAAGCTGGAGCGGCTAGCCCAATCCATGCACCTGCACATAGAGCCATCACATAGAACCAGGTCTGTTGTCTCTCCATTGTTTCTCTTATTATCATCTCTCTCCCCCTATTGCCTGAAAAAACTCATAAGGACATATTCACACCTGCATCTGCGTACATTGGGAAGAGTGCAACTCCGTTCCAATAAGCTTGACCGAGCGAGGTTTTCGGAAGATGTACGTTCTCAAATTTAGTACACATGTTATTAAAACGAGTCTTTAGTGGGTATATTCATTGTAGACTGACCCACGGTTCATTACATTTGTTAAACCAAGGAGGAAACGTCATGTCCCGTAACAATCCGTATAAGTGGTTAAACGCCCTCGGTTTTATTGCTGTTATTATTGTAAATTATCTCTCCAATGCTCTGCCCATTGGCGGCAAGACCAACAAGGAAGTTTCGGATATGTACCCTGTACTGCTGACCCCTTCGGGTTATGCCTTTGCGATATGGGGTCTGATCTACCTCCTTCTCGCCGGATTTATCATCTATCAGTTCACCCCCGCGTCCTGGAAAAACAACTCGATTACCCGTCTAGGATACTGGTTTCTCGCCAGCTGCGCCTTTAATGTCGCATGGATTTTCGCTTTTCAAAATCTAAAGACCGGACTCGCGCTGCTGATTATCGTATTGCTGCTGCTTACTCTGATTATGCTATACGTCAAAACACGTGCGATCAGCATGCCAACAACGGCTGAAATCTGGCTAGTCAAACTGCCGTTCAGCATCTATCTCGGATGGGTTAGCGTAGCAACCATCGTTAACACAGCCGTTTATTTGTACAAAATCGGATGGGATGGATTCGGCATCAGTGAAACGGCGTGGACGATTATCATGCTGATCGTCGGTATGGTTCTGGCCGTGCTTGTCAGCTTCCGTTACCGTGACAGTGTGTACCCACTCGTATTCACTTGGGCATACATTGCTATCGCTCTCAAACAAAAGGATGTCATTTCTGTCTACTATACGGGGATTATCATTGCCATCGTTCTGGCGATTTACGCCGTGTGGCTGTTCCTTGCACGCAATCAAGACCGCGATTGAGCACCCTTTTCTATTATAAAATAAACCGCAAGCAAAAAGCCGATTTCGGTCAAACGACCTTAATCGGCTTTTTGCTGTAATTGTATACGCCACAGGATTCGATCGCTCATCCTGTGGCAAGGCTGAAATATCATCCTATTTCAGCGCGATCACTTCAATCTCCACCAGTGCATCTTTCGGCAAACGCGCAACTTCCACAGCACTACGTGCAGGATAAGGCTGCGTAAAGAAGCTGCTATATACTTCATTGACAGGAACGAAGTCATTCATATCCTTCAGGAATACGGTTGTTTTCACAACTTTATCCATGCTTGTACCTGCTGCTTCCAGAATCGCTTTAACATTACTGAGAGACAGGCGAGTCTGTTCCTGTACATCTGCACCAAATTCACCGGTTTGCGGATTCAGACCAAGCTGACCAGATGTATAGATAAAATCCCCTGCATCTACTGCCTGACTGTATGGACCAATAGCGCCCGGCGCCTGCTCGGTCGAGATTGCTTTTTTCATTCGACAGGTACTCCTTTGCGTTCGCTGCCCTGCCACGACATGGAGACAAGGCATGCTTTTATTTTTAAAACCTATTATACCATGCACCCGTTCTGACAAGAAACGCTTATTGCCTGCGCCCTTGCAAGTCTCAAGCGTCCTGCACCCCAAGCACATGAATCACTTCATTGGGATAAACATGATTGCCCTTTGTCTGCACCATAGCGACGTTTCTCATGGCTTGAGCGATCGTTGACGCTTGAATGGCCCGGTATTTGTCTAAACGGCCTTTCATCCAGCGGTCCAGAAAAGTCATAACATGCGCAGCGAATTGTTCACCCGGACGTTTCTCCCCGCGATCCCCCAGAATAAGGGATGGACGGAAAATGTGTAACGCACGGAACCCGATACTCGAAAGTGCATCCTCCATCTCACCTTTGGTCCGACTATAAAACACACGCGAATCCGCACTCGCTCCCATGGAGGAAATCACTAGCATCTGCTCCACACCATGCTGCTTTGCCAGCGTCGCTGCACGAACCGGATAGTGGTAATCCACTTCACGGAATTGATCTTGGCTGCCTGCTTTTTTAATCGTTGTGCCCAGACAGCAATACAGATCGTCGATCCCTGCAAACAAGTGCCCCTGACCTTCAAGCTGTTCGAAGTCCACAACGTATTGCTTCAGCCCGGGATGTTCCAGATCAAGTCTGCGCCTGACCAGAATGCGAACCTCACTGTATGCAGGGTGCCCCAGCAGACTGTGAACCAAAAGCCCACCCACAAGTCCGGTAGCCCCGATCACCATCGCTTTGCGTTCAGGATGATGCATCTCTTCAACCACCCCAATCTAATCATATATAGCTGAGTATCCTATTGATGAGTATCGTGATCCGCTTTTCTGTTTCTATTTTAAAAGAACCCGACGTCCCAAAGTAAACGTAAGCAGCAGCATCACTGTACCAACCATCACTTGGAATCCGTAGGTGGATATCCAAACCATCGCTTCCGAGAGAGTTTCCATCTTCTCGTACAGCCAGCCGCCAATCAGCGGGCCAATAAACGACGTTACGCCAGTCAGAGCTGAATAAACGGCTATAAACATCGGTCTTTCACTTTTCGGTGTATCGCCAATCGTAAAATTAAACGCGAGCTGGTTGAAACCGCCAACGCCAATCCCGAGAAAGATGTGGGACAGGAACAACGCAACCAATACCGGGGCAAAGGACATCAATCCCCACGACAGGCAGGACAAGGCGATGACAGGCAACGTCCAGAACAATAGCGTTTTGTTACTGTATCTGGCATTCAGGTTGCCCCAAATATAGAATCCTCCCATCATCACCAGCGTCTGCACAACCGTGATCAGAGAGACCATCTGATAGCTGACATTTAACAGATCCAGCATAACGTAAGAATAGAGAGGAACAATTAATGTCTGGATCAACAGCCATGCCGCCAGAAAAATGGTCGCTTTCAGGAAAACCCGATCCTGAAACGGTTTGATGAACATCCGTGAGAACGACTTTTCGGTCGACCGTTCAAAGGGCAGATCCGGATAGAAGAAATAAATAACCGTATTGGCGATGGCACAGATCCATACGGGAATAAACAAAATCAGAAAACCAGTCTCTCCCGGATAACGATCCAGCAAAATTCCGCCGCCAAATAAACAAACGCTTCCAAGTGCATTCAGAATCGTATTTCGTATCCCGAAATAACGTCCTCTTACCTTGGCAGGTACGATATCCCCAATCAAGGATGTCCAGATCATACCACCGATGGTATTACATATGAATGCAATCGTATACAAGCCAATAAAAACACTGACCCACCATTCCTTAGGGAAAATGAACGGAATTAATCCTGTTGCACTCCACAAAATACGGTGACCTCCAACGAACAGCAAAAGCGCGCGCTTACGGCTCCGAATACGTTGCATCCAGTATGCCGCGCCGATCTGCGCAATGTTTACAAACGTGGTAATCGCGAGCACAAAGCCAATATGTCTCGACCCGGCCCCAAGATACAGCAAAAATCCGGTTAGAAATGGACCACCCAGCAACGTTTGCAAAATAATTGCCGGTACGCCTTCCCATGTTGCAATTGATAAATTCGTGCGTTGTGTCGAACCCTTGCGCCGTGGCTTGCCTATGAACGAAGAGGGGTTCATCTTGACCGTCTTCTGAATGGGGATACACTCCTTAGACCGGGTAAAGCTTTGCCGGCCGATACTAGTTGTCACCCCAAATTCTACTCACGGCACAGAGGTTGTCAACTCATTTTTTCACGGTGAGTGGAAGCCACAGATGGAAGATACTTCCCTTGCCCGCAGCACTCTCGAGTTTGATGGATCCACCCAGCAATCTCGCCAGATCTCTGCTGATCGAGAGGCCAAGTCCGGTTCCCCCAAATTTACGGCTAATCGAACCATCAGCCTGCTGAAATGCTTCAAATATGGAATGATGCTTGTCCTCCGGAATGCCGATCCCTGTATCCTGAACCGAAAAAACAAGCCACTGACTAACCATATCTGCCTGTTTAGTCTGTTGGGTACTCACGGTTAGAGTAACCTTCCCTTTCGGCGTAAATTTGATGGCATTGGACATTAAATTCCGCAAAATCTGCTGCACGCGCTGTGGATCAGACCAGATTGTATCTGGCAGTCCTTTTTGTTTCTCCAGCACCAGTTCAATTCCTTTTTTGTCAGCAACGAGCCCAAAATGATTCATAGCATCTTCAATCAGTTGGCTCAGGCTGATATCTTCAAGTACAATATCCAGTCGGCCAGCTTCGACTTTAGACAAATCCAGAATATCGTTAATCAGTCTCAGAAGCTCTTGTCCAGACTGATCAATCATGTCTGCAAAACGTACAATTTCCTCCTGGTCCATCGTATCCGCATTCTCGCTAATCATCTGGGCAAAATTAATCACACTGTTCAGTGGTGTGCGCAGTTCATGCGACATATTCGCCAGAAACTCGGACTTGTACTGTGAGGCAATCGTCAATTGGTTGGCTCTCTCCTCCAGTACAATTTGCGCTTTCTGCAACTCCTCTTTCTGCACAGATAAAAGCCGATTCGTACTCTGGATCAAGAGAATCCGATTTTGTTCATTCTGAAAATCCCGTAAGATGAACGCAAATATAAGACTAAGCAAGATTCCACTAGGAAGCGTATAAGGCATAATGTGTGAGAAGAAATATGCGGTAGGAATGACACCTACTAAGGCGATGTTCACACTGTTAACAACATTAACAATCACTGTAACGATGATGCCTTTGACAATCAGCCTGTAGTTGCTGCGCCGCATCCAAATATTGAGGCCCGCACAGAGTAATCCAAGAAGAGACATATTAATAACCGCGGCGACGGTTGCATCGGAAATACCAAAGGTCAGCCTAGACAGACCGATTCCCACACCTATAATTATGACACTATAGGGTTGCCTGTACGACAGAACAGCAACAATTAGAGGTACATAACGAAGATCAAACACAACTTCATCATTCAACTGAAATCCAAACACCGTGCTGATCCAGCCTGCAAATATAAGCACTAGCACGGAACAGACCTGTTTCACTTGGGAAGAGGTGCGTATAACGATATATTTATAGAAAACACTTGCAAGATAAGCAATCGTAATAAGCATCCCCATATTGAGTACGAACATTTTCGAAAATTGCATGCATTCACTCCTGTTGTTCGACGTTATAACCCCAATGCTTATTTCGTTCGTATTTTTACATCATATCATGCTAGACCTGCCCCAGTATGGAAACATCGTCAAAAAGAAACAAAAAAATACACAAAATCAAGATTCAATTTGTGTGTAAGACATAGTAAAATATATTGTTGTTTCATTTTTTATATTTATCGCTATAATCATGTTTGCTTGAAACATGATGAAAGGAGATTTACAGCTGTGCAATTGTTAAAAGATAAATCCTACTGGCTGTCGCTTAGTCTGATGTTATCCCTGGCTGTCATGGGACTTTTCTATGATATTTTGAACAGTCCGGATCGTGGATATGTTATCCTGAACTCTCCAATTGACCGGATGCTTCCTTTTATACCCGCAATGTCGATTCCCTATCTGGGATGGTACCCGTTTGTATTCGGCGTGCTGGCCTATCTGTGTGCCAAGGATCGACTTATGTATTATCGGGTCTTGTTATCCATGAACATCTGTGTCTGGATCTGTTACCTAATCTACTTCAACTTCCAAACTATGGTTCCTAGGCCGGAATTAAATGGCTCTGGCTTGGGTGCAGTCGTCATCGGATGGCTCTACAGCCAGGATCGTCCTTATAACTGTTTTCCCAGTATTCACGCCCTGCACTCTTATCTGGTGATGCGTGCCGTTCTATCGGTTTCAACCATCCGTAAATCTGTCAAGGTGGCGGTAGCTGCCGGTGCATCCCTGATTATCATCTCTACACTGCTCATCAAGCAACATGTCATTTACGACGCACTGAGTGCAATTATTCTTGGTGAGTGTATCTTCACGATCATTACGGGTCTATCCCTTTATCGCCGTCGCAGAAAAGAGTCCAAATGGACTGAGGGGATCAACTAACCCCCTCTTCCGGCTTTTGGTCCAGTTGTTTCTGTCGTCTCCACTCGTCAATAAATAAACCTGCATAATAGGGGTCCCACTGGGTCCCCTTTCCTTCTTCCAGAATCATAAGCGCTTTCTCATCACTCATTCCATTCCGGTACGGTCGATTTGACGTCATCGCATCAAACGCATCTGCTACCGCAATAATACGGCCGAACAGCGGAATTTCCTCGCCTGCCATGCCATCAGGATAACCTTTGCCGTCATACCTCTCATGGTGGGATCGCACTCCAGGTAAGAAGTCTGCCATAGCATCCACAGGCTCAATCTGAAGCAAAATACTCTCTCCTAATACAGGATGCGTACGAATAATTGCAAATTCCTCATCACTGAGCTTGCCGTCTTTGAGTAATACCTCGTCAGGTATACCAATTTTTCCGATATCATGAAGCAAAGCTGACTTGTACAACAAGTCGGCCTGTTCGTCATTCATGCCGCTGAGCCTGCCGATCATAATGGAATACTCCGCTACACGCATGGAATGTCCCGCCGTATACTTATCCCTGGCATCCAGTGCAGCCGCAAGCAGAGAGAAGTAACTTTGCAACAGTTGCCGATTACGCTCCTGCCTCATCTCTAGCCGACTAATCATCATATTGAATCCCGAGATCAACTGCGAAAATTCATCTGAATACAAATCCGGTGTTCTTCTGCCGAACTCTCCTTCTTGGATTCGGTTCATCTCATGTGTCAGTTCTGCAACCGGATCACGGACATCCCGAATCAACAGCCAACTGCCAACCATGGAGAATCCTGCGCCCAAAATGACGATGAGCACACCCCACAACGTATATTCTTTCGCAAACAGCGGGTCTATGTACTGGAGCCGAATATAGGTAGCCAGAAAAAATAAACAAAGCGGAAATAAACCGATGAGTGCAGTGCTGGTCTGAAACTTCCGCTGTATCGGGATCAGGATACGTCCGCCAAGCGAAGGTTCCATTCCATACAACAACTTGCCTCTACGGCGAACTTCGAGAAGTAGCGGCCTCACTGCCCTCACTGTGAGGTAATACTCAATCAGGGCATGCATATTGGCTATCAACAATGCACACATCGCTGCAATCATGACATATCCATAGGGTATTTCAAGCCAGCCTGTGGATATCATCCACAGTGTAAGCCCTGCCGCAGGCACAGAAAAACCTAGCATGTGCGGCCCAAGAATACGATATATGGTTTGTCCCGGAAAGCGGTGAATTCGTTCGTACGTCCGATTTAATTCAGCCATTTCATGATGCTCGGCAGCGAAGAATTGACCTATTGGTCCTAGTTGAGCCCACAGCGTAATCACTTCTGCAACCAGCATAAACAGAATCGAAATGAGCACAATGGCAACCAATCGAACATATTGAATATTGGGTATCTGCAAGGTTGAAATCATCACCACGGTGCCCACAATAAAAATGGCTGATAACGAACCAATGAGATAATTGCGTAGCAGACGGAAGATAAATGAACGATACACTTCCAATCCAATCCCTCGCTCTCTATGTCTAACCCATTCTGCCTAGATAAAAAAGGGAGAATAAGGATGCTTCCTCCTATATGTTTATCGGCTATTCCCACGAAAAAAATTAATAAGATCCATGCGAATAATGCTGCAATATTCTGCTTAACTGTCTTCGGGGATTGCTTCGGGGATTGCTTCGGGGATTGCTTCATAAAAGGCCGCTCCCTGGGGGAGCGGCCTTTTATGAAGGTTTCGTTACGAATTTTCCATTAAAGCTCCTTTGGCGATTTGGCTTCTAGCTTGTTTTCATTTTAGCCGCCAAAATCATTGTGCCTCGTGGTTGATCCCCCAGAGCATCCGGTTCAAGCGTGATCGCTACGGTGTCATAATCGTTCGCGGAATCCAGCGTGTAATAGACCGCACCTGTACCGTCATGACTTAAGAACGTCCCCGCATTCTTAGGGGTATCCCCCTTGATCAGCCAGACCTGAAATGCCTGATTGCCTTCCAGTGCGGGCAGTTTCTCTGCCTGTACCACGAGATGTGTGCCTTTGCTGTCAATCACGATGGTCGCTAGACCTTGCGCAACAATATCTTGTGTTGCCGGGCTCAGTTTGACGGCCTCTCCCGTTTGCATGCCCTGCGCCGGCGCCAGCGCTGAGACGAGCTGTTCTTGCAGCTGTGCGTTCTGCGCTTGCGCCTGAGCCAGCTGCTCCTGCGCGGCCGATACGCCTTCGGCTTGCTGCGTCAGCAAGTCGATGCGGCTCTGCAGCTGCGCCGCATAAACGCCGAGCACCAGCGCCGCTGCCGCGAGGCCCGCACTGGCTGCGCGCCAAGCGCGGCCACCGCGCGCACGCGCGCGCGTTTGTGGCTGTCCCAGCTGCGCCTGGGCAGCCTCTTCGGCCCGGGCCGCAGGCACCGCCACAGGCGGCAGGCCAGGCCCGGGCTGCGCCGCACGCTCATGCTGCGGCGCAAGGTCTTCCTGAAGCACCGCGGATGCGGGTGCTTCAGACTGCTGCGTACGAGCGGCCGCCGGCGCTTCGCCGGCGCTCTCCTGCGCCTGACCGAGCACGCTGCCCAGCACGCGTGCTCGCATGCCCGGCGGCGGTGCCACAGGGTCCGCCGCAAGTGGCAGGAAGCCGGTTACTTCCTGCAATTCCCTTACCTCCTGACGACAAGCTTCGCAATTCGACATATGTGCTTCGAATGCCGCCACTTCCTCTGCTTCCAGTCCACCCAGCACATACATCGGTGCCAGATCAGACCACTCCTCATGTCGTTCTATCATGGATGTATGCCCTCCCTTCCCGCGTCCGGATGCAATTCAGCATCAGCAAGTAACTTCTGGAGCTGGCGCATGGCAAGCCTGACACGGCTCTTCACCGTACCCAGCGGAATCCCGAATCGGCTGGATACCTCTTGTTGCGTTAAACCTGCATAATATATCGATTCAATCACTTGCTGCTGGTCCTCATTCAATTGGGTTAACGCCTCTTTAATGCGTGTACCTTCCCATTTGCGCTGGACCTCTTCTTCTGTATTTGTATATTCGTCAGCATACGCCGCCAATGTCTCATGCTCAACTGAAGTGGCCGCTGCTCCTTTCGATCTCCGCCTCAGCATGTCCACCGCGATGTTGCGCGTAATCGCAAACATCCATGTGGTCAGCTTCCCCTGTGAGGCATCAAATCGTTCCGCTTTATTCCAGACGCGCAGAAAAAGTTCCTGCACGGTCTCCTCTGCCGTCATCGAATCACCAACAATTCGGTAGGCAAAAGAATAGACGGCCCGTTCATATCGGTCATATAGCAGTTCCAGTGCAGAAGCATCACGTTCTGCAATTCGTTGCATCAACCTGCTGTCCTCTATCGATTCAGTCATCCGAGGGCCCCTTTCTGTATCTTCCCTCATATTATAACCTACGTAGAAACGTTTGAAGAGGATTACCCTTAATAACATTTTTTTGAGATATTTCTTCCAAACATTCCGAATATACTCTTCAAGTTATTTCTTCTGAGCATTTTTTTGTGTTATTTTTTCAGAACATACTTTTCGAGGTGTTTCTTCTGATTTTTCCGAAAATATTTTCTCTTTCTTTCATAAATATAATGCATCAAAATAATATTAACCTTACTCACAATCCTTCGCTGAGCATGAAACTCCAGACTCAAATGAAGACCTAAACTCGTGCTTCAAGGAATACCCTTCCTTTTTATTGCAATAAATTACAGACTGTGATATGATATAAAAGTTGTATAAACAACCTCATATGATTTTCTGTCTTCTTTTTAACCCCGGAATATTTTCTTCATGCTGCGACCGCAGCGAATATGCTAACTAACCTATGGAGATTGACGAACCTGAATCACAATAACCCGGTAGACTAAGGGTTTACAAGATGTTCCCATTCACACTGGCGCGGTCATCGGAGCCGCAAGGACAAAAGAGAGGTAGGGCTTTTGTTGTTTTGGATATCATTTATTCTTGAGAAGATTGAGAACATACATCAAGCACCCGGAATTGGGTTCCGGGTGCTTTTCTATATTCTAATCCTCTTAGCCAACTTGCCGCACTCTCCTCCCAAATCGAACAGATTCCACATTATGCTCACCAAGCAAGCGCCCTACAATCTGCCTCAGGATCGTTACACATGCACGGGTGAGCTGGCGGTGAACTTTCTTTTCTAAATTTCGTAAACCAACGTCTCTAAATTTCGTAAACCAACATCGAGTTATGTAAGTCTACAGTATTAAATTTCATTTGGACGTTACAAACCTTTGTGACCGTTAGTTACTCCAACTCCTTAGCCATGTCCCCCTCTCCGCAACAAAGCACACCAAAAAAAAGATAACCCCGGCTTACTGCCGGAGTTATCATGTAAATAATTATAATTTCCTTATATTCTTTGTCTGTCAGAAAGACTCTTGGGAGAAACGTATCTGTAATCGAGTAAATCCAGTCAGGCTTTCCGATTGGCCTGATGTTGCAGTTCACGTTTGAACTACGGTCTCTCAACAGAGGTTTTAGATAAACATGGTTTTGGAGATGATTACGAGCAGAATGAATAAAACAAGAATGGTTCCCATGGAGCTCCAGATGCCTCCACCATAACCATAGGCAGGTGCGCAACCATGGTGGTACCCCTGCACCATCGGTGCTTGATTCGGCTGGTAGCCATAAGGCATTGTTCCGTAATTGTACATTTCTTGACCTGGATATTGGTATCCGTACATATGTTCATGCCCTCCTTGTTGTCCGTAAACTTGCCCCTGTCCGTTCGGTGAGTTCGGTTTAACTTCGCTCATCGTCATGCCTCCTTAACATTTGCCTACACCTTAAGCTATGTATCTGCCCTACAAGGCGACCGGGCTATGGCCCTCATGATCACAAAATAGGCGTTTAACCCTGACCCTTATCTTTATTTGCATTCTCTCATCCTTCTGCTCCCACTTGTTCTTACTCTCCACTATCTCCCTATTTTCCTTTTCTGATCATCCCACTCCTGCTTTGTTACAAGTCGTAGAACTCCCTACTTCGTCTCATGCCACTATTATTTCTCATATCCCCTTCTAACGAGCGCCCAAAATGAACAACGTTACAACGTTTAGTAGATTGGACTCTCTTCTCTTACTTAACGCAGCTTGTCCAGTCTCATAAAACCCTGCCGGCTAACCGGCAGAGCACGACACATTATACCCAGAACGACTTCGTGATGATAACGAGCAGAATGAACAACACCAGGATTGCTCCAGTGGAAGTCCAGCCGCCGTATCCCATTCCTCCTACTTCACTCATCTTAAACCCTCCCCCACGTGTGAATTTACCAAAACCGTTTATTAGATCAGGAATGCTTTAGAGATGATCACCAGCAAGATAAAGAGAACCAGAATCGCGCCAGTCGATGTCCATGCACCGCCGTATCCACCAACTACTCCACTCATGTAAAACCCTCCTTTGATTTGAGGTACAGTTCACTATATGCATCAGACACACAACCGACCGGGCGCAGATGTAAAATGGGCAGATTTCCAGTTTAGACTATATTTTTCACCAAGAAGAAATGTATTAGTTAAGCTTATAAATACATCCTTTATCGCCTTTCACTTATCTTAATTACTACTTAGTGTTATAATTTATTAGATTTGCGGCATTTGTGTTCCTAATATTGGGACATTTGCTACCCCTTTATTCAGGAGGGCTGCTATTCTAAAATCTATGTGGAAAGGAGTATTTCTGCTTGTCTTAAGCAATGTATCCATTTGTTACGAGGTGCAGTAGTTTTTAGATTGAATCAATCCATATCAATTATTAAAGTCTGATTAGATTGTTAATAACGTACGAATGACCAACCTTTATCCTGAAGAATTAAAAAAGTACAAATTTTAGAGTTTGGCATTTCACCTGATGACTGGAGTAAAAAACCCAACCGATGGGAAGCATACTAGGGGATTAGAAAAATGAAAACACGGGTTATGATTCTTGCTTTAACCGTACTGCTCAGCGCTTGCGGTAATTCGGAAACAACGAAAACAGCTGACAACAAACCCTCAGAAACAACGAATGCTGCTGAAACTGTCAAAGCTGAAGCTAAAGAAACAAAATATACTACATATAACGGGGAAGGATTTTCATTTTCATATCCTGAGTCTTGGAAAAGTGTAGATACAAGTCAAATGCACGCTGCGGTGAAGGGCGCGTTCTCAGACCAATCAGGAACAAAGAAGTTTGCAGATAACATTAATTTAACGATCGAAGCCAACACGTCAGGTTCAATCAACCCTGAGGAGCTTGCTAACAATACAGCAGACTATTATGTGCAAAATGGTGCGTCGATTGGTATCTCCGATTATAAGAAGACCAATTTTAGTATTAAGCCTTATAAAGACATAAATGCTGGTGTACTTGAAGGAAGTTACACTAATTCCACCGGTACTAATGTAGTTCTAGTTCAGTACATGATTCCAACAAATACAGACCTGTATACCTTAACCTTAACTTATGGCAAAGATTCATATCGTTCAGATGAAGTCAGTGATATTCTTAATTCCTTGAACATTACTTCTCCGCTGACGCAAACAGCTGTAACTACATCTGCCGGAGATTCATCGTCCGCAGCAACTGCCGCTGATTTCTTTAACGATCTTACATCATCCATCTCATCTGAGACAGCCGTGATGGAGCAGGAATCTTATAATTTTCTCGCAAAACATACCGGACTGTTCCCTGCAGATACTGCTGAGCTTCGCAAAAAGGTAAAAGGACTTGTCAAAGCCGATGTGACCACCCGACATCTCAATAAAAATGTAGCCAACTACTATGAAAGTTTTGTGAAAATAAGCGGACAGGTTATTCAGGTGGAAGAAGACAATTCACTCGGATCACCCATTTCTATCTTGCTACTAGAGGACGATTACGCAAATTATATTACAGCCATATATCCTGCCTCGACCGGAGACTTGCTTGATGGGGACTATGCCACTGTTATTGGCGTACCTATTGCTAACTACTCCTTCGATAATGTTGGTGGCGGATACACCAATTCTACTATAATGGGTGCCTCTTTAATCATTGCTGAATAGTCAAGGTAATAAATGGACAAGAACAGGTCGGCTTAATTATAATTAAGCTGGCCTGTTTGTTGTAGAGTTCTTTTTTGAACGCCACATAATCACAAAACCTTGAACTGTTTTCTCAATTGGATAAAAATGGATAGAAAACGAAGTTTGAATAAACGTATGAGTTGATGCCCCCGTTTACTTTTGGCATATGGCTTATCGTTCTTGATATAGAGCAGAGCAGCACGTATTGTGAGACACGGTCAAAAACTCAAAAACGGCAAGTCCCTATTGGAACTCGCCGCGTAAAATAATTTTATGCAGTTTTTAGAAAACCTCAGCCTGGGAGCGGAATAATCCACCATGAGTTGCCCACAGCCTATCTTCTTTCCACTCCATGTCTTTTCTCAATTCGGCCTGTTGTGTAGTGAAATCAGCTTATCCTGTACGGATTGCAGTTTCTGCACACTGGAAGCGTCCGGTTTATCACGCCGGTCATCGATTTTCACGGATGTGGAGACACGCTGGGCTCCTGACAGAAACGGAGCTTCATGCAAAGCCGCGATGGCGGTGAAAACTTCGTTCAGCGGGCCTTCAATAATGGTGCTCATCGAAGTCAACTGGTATGTAATGCCGCGTTGCCTTTCCAATATCTTTTGCATGTCTGCTACATAACTACTCAGACTGGTGGTTCCTGTTCCAATCGGAATAACGGTTACTTCTGCAATTGCCACTTCGCTCTGCCTCCTCTGGGCACCGTTTGAACCGTTGCCGCTCAAGTTTTAGTCGAGTTTTGACTGATTTTATTTTACCAGTTTAAAGTACTCCAATTCAAACTGACGTGATGACGTCATTCCAAATCCCGTAAATTTTTTTTCGCAGAATCTTCAAATCTTCCAGTCCTTTTCCTTTGCGGATTCCTTGCTTAAATGGTATACTCGGAATTACGTTTTATGGTTTCCCCCCTGTTTACAAACACTATATGTTGGGGTACATTAGTATGACAGCAACAAAATATAGTGAAATGGGATACCCCACTTCTTATATCCAGCATCTGGAATCTATCGAAAAACAAGATGAAATCACCTCCAAAGGCACGTCCCTGTAGGTGTAAATCGCTTTCTCGAAGACAGGGCTGGCTTGGAGGTTAACGGGGCTGTTTAGACTGCGTCCGTTATCTTTATTCACAGGTACGTAAATGATCAGACAACAGCTTACATACAGCAACTTGTTCTGTAGAAGGCATGCATAGATAAGACTGTTAAAAACCAGAACATGAATGGGCATTTTCAGCCGTAAGGCAAGGGGAATGCTTTTTGTATGAGCAGGTTCTGACCACTCCTTGTCGCATGATTTCATCCCAAACGTATCTGGTTACTGCCACTGTAGTCCGCAAAATCCGTTTTCTACTCACCGTTGTAGACCTCCAATTCTTATTTTCAAAGAATTGTTTAATTTATTTTTTTATCATTATTTTTTTATCATGTGAAAGCGAGGAATATTCATGCCACAAGTTGTGACCAAGCCGAACAATCGCCAGCTTGCCTTTGACGAGATGCGCATCTCGGTATATGCCGACCGTATCCTGGAAGGACTGGACATGCTCGACAAGGAACGTCTGGTTCGCGGAGTAACGAGCAAACTTCGTCGTGACGAAGTTACCGGAGATGAGATCAGCAACGCTTTTATGATGAGCGCTCTGGAACTGGTAACGAAAGAAGAGCCGAACTGGAAATTTGCAGCAGCGAGATCCCTGCTTACTTCCCTTTACAAAAAAGCGGCGACCAACCGCAGATACAAATCCTACCCGGACGAACCTTATGGTGCATTCCATCCACTGATCGTTGACCTTGTCAAAAAAGGCATCTATCGCGAAGAGTTGCTGGAATGTTACACCAAGGAACAGATCGACGAACTTGCGGAGTGCATTGACTACCGCAACGATCTGCTCTTCGATTACATCGGTTTGCTCACACTGGCTGAGCGTTACCTCGCCAACGATTTTGATGGAAAAGTCATGGAATTGCCGCAGGAGCGTTACATGGTTATCGCCATGTACCTGATGCACCAAGAGCCTGCCGAGAAGCGTATGGATCTGGTGAAAGAAGCCTACTGGGCAATGAGCAACATGTATATGACGGCAGCTACACCGACAATGTCCAATGCAGGTAAAAAGGTAGCCGGACAACTCTCCAGCTGTTTCATTGATACGGTAGATGACTCACTCGAAGGGATCTTTGATTCCAATACAGACGTAGCCCGTTTGAGCAAAATGGGCGGCGGCATCGGCGTATACCTCGGTAAAGTCAGAGCGCGTGGTTCAGACATCCGTGGCCACAAAAATACAAGCTCAGGCGTTATCCCTTGGATTCGCCAGTTGAACAATACAGCAGTTAGCGTAGACCAGCTCGGAACACGTAAAGGAGCAATCGCGGTTTACCTGGACGTTTTCCATAAAGATATTCTGGCTTTCCTTGATCTCAAGCTGAACAATGGTGACGAGCGGATGCGTGCGCATGACGTTTTCCACGGTATCTGCCTGCCTGACCTCTTCATGGAGCGTGTCGAAAGTCGTGGTGAATGGAGCCTGTTCTGCCCGCACGAGACCAAAAAAGTGATGGGCTGGAAAGATGAGAACGGCCGCGCACTGGGTCTGGAAGACTTCTACGATGAAACTCAGGGTCAAGGTACATTCCGCGAGAAGTATGAAGAAGCCGTGAATCATCCGCTGTTGTCCCGTATTACGGTACAAGCGATCGACATCATGAAACGTGTGATGAAATCGCAGCTTGAAACAGGTACGCCGTACATGTTCTACCGTGACACTGTAAACCGTGCGAATCCGAACCGGGCACATGGCATGGTATACTCGTCCAACCTGTGTACTGAAATTATGCAGAACCAATCCGCTACCGTGGTGGAAAAAGAAGAACTGGTGACTAAAGATGGTCAGACACGCATCGTGATCTCCAAAGTACCTGGTGACTTCGTGGTCTGCAACCTGAACTCAATCCACTTGGCTCGTGCAGTACCTCATAATGTACTGGAGCGCTTGATTCCGATTCAGGTTCGCATGCTGGACAACGTGATCGATATCAACAACATTGAGGTGCTTCAAGCTCAGTACACGAACAGTCAGTATCGCGCTGTCGGTCTGGGAACATTCGGACTGCATCACCTGCTTGCACTCGAAGGCATTCGTTGGGAGTCCGAGGAAGCTGTCACATATAACGATAATCTGTATGAAAAAATTAATTACCTGCTCGTTCAAGCCAGCATGGAACTGTCCAAAGAAAAAGGACATTATCCGAAGTTCAAAGGCTCCGATTGGGAAAGCGGCCATTACTTCGACCAACGTGAGTACACGACGGGTGAGCGCGTAGGCGAATTTGTAACTACAGATCAATGGAAAGAACTGCAAGCACAAGTGAAACAAAACGGTGTACGCAACGCATGGATGTTTGCTATCGCACCAAACGGTTCCACCTCCATCATCGCCGGTTCAACAGCAAGTATCGATCCACTGTATGAGCTGTTGTCCTATGAAGAGAAAACAACATACAAAATTGCCAACCCGGCACCGGATCTATCCGAAAAAACGATCTGGTACTACAAAACGGCATTTATGGTAGACCAACATGCATCCATCAATATGGCGGCAGCTCGTCAGCGTCACGTTGACCAGGGTCAAAGCTTCAACCTGTATGTTCGTCCGGATATCAAGGCGACTGAATTCCTGGAATTGCATCTTCACGCTTGGAGAGCCGGCATGAAATCGACCTATTATGTTCGAAGCCGTGCATTAACGATTGAGGAATGTGATTCCTGCGCAAGCTGATCCGCATAAGCATTGTAACATCGTGATAGACATGGGTCCCCCATCCTGCCACGCTGACTAAGATGACCACCGGGGCATCCTGTTTTGAATGCAAAATAGCGTTGCCCTGGTTCTTTTTTGCCCAAAACCTGACCATAGCATCGCAAGATGTTAACTATATGCCAAGACAGATACACGCTTGTTCTGTCATCGTCTTTTTATAGTGTAAATTCATTCAAGGAGTGAACGGACTATGCAAGTACAGAAAATTTTCAATACCGAAGCGCCTAACCAGTCGACCCGTATTATTGAAGGTGAATGCTCGGGTATCCTGAACTGGAACGACATTCGTATGCCTCATATGTACAAATTGTACAAAGTATTGCTACTCAACCACTGGATTGCGGATGAAATCCCTATGTCCAAAGATGCTTCCCAGTTTGCCCAACTGGACGAAGAAGAAAAACGTACGTTCAAAATCAATATCTCCCTGCTGGCTGTACTGGATTCTATGCAAACGATGTTTGTTGGCGACGTGAAACGTTACTTTACAGACTCTTCCCTTGAAGCAATCTCTGCCATTATTGGACAACAGGAAGTCGTGCATAACCAATCTTACTCCTACGTGCTGTCTTCGATCGTATCCGATCAGGAGCAGAAAGAGATTTTCGAGTATTGGAAGCATGATCCAGTCTTGCTCGATCGCAACCGTTTCATCGCCGATATCTATCAAAACTTCCGGGACAATCCGTCTCCACAGACGTTCTTCCAAGCGATGGTTGCTGACCTGATTCTAGAAGGTATTTTCTTCTACAGTACATTTGCGTTTTTCTATAACCTGGCTCGTGACCAGAAAATGATGGCAACCAGCCAGATGATCTCGTACATCCAGCGGGACGAAAACCAGCACTGCTACTTCTTCGCGGAAGTGTTCAAACAGCTGCTTGTGGACTTCCCTGAACTGAACACACCTGAAAACATGGACTACGTGTACAAAACGATTGACCGCGCCGTTGAGCTGGAAACGAACTGGGCACATTATACACTTAGCAACGTTCGCGGCATCGACCTGAACGAGCTGGAAGACTACATTAAATACACAGCGAACAAACGCTTGCGTCTGATGGGTATGGAAAAGGCATATGAAGGCGTTGACGTGAACTGTATGCCTTGGATCAAACCATTCTCCGACGAAGCGCTGAATGCAACGAAAACGGACTTCTTCGAAGCCAAATCCCGTAACTACGGTAAAGTCGGCGACGATAACGGATTTGACGATCTGTAAGAACATTACAATCTCGATATAGAGCCCATGCTTATCCGGAAGCTACTTTCTATGTATATGCAGGATACCTGCTTCTTGAATGCTCTGCTTATGTAAATGAACCACCTAAAACCAACCACTCCCTTCTGCTGGAAAAGCTTCAAAGCTGCCAGCTGAAAGGAGTGTTTTTTTGTCTCTAAACCTTGTAAAATAGTTGGAAGAGTTTCCTATTCTTTTACTATGAAAAGAGGTCTCATCATGGATAGAGAGTTACTGGAACAGATCAACACTTGGCATGCGCAGGAAGATTATGCTCTCATCGTTAAACGTCTTGAGGCATTACCCGAATCCGAGCAGGATGCCGAAACGATCGGACAGCTTGCAAGAGCATATAACAATTTGGAAGAGTATCGCACAGCCATTAAACTATTACAAGGCGTTAAGGAACAAGGCCAACTAGACCCGTTATGGCACTTCCGGTTAGGTTATGCCTACTGTTACGTCGCTGAATACAAGCTGGCACAGGCAGCTTTTGAAGAAGCGAATCGACTTGAGCCCGATGATGAGTCTACCCTGGAATATCTGGACTGGATTCGCCCCAAAGCAGCTAAAATGGATCGGGATCGCATTCGCTGGGAGACGGAGCAGGCAGAGTGGGAGCAAAGCGGAACACTAAACCAGCTTGAGGTTGCTTCAGGCACATACGATCCTGCAACGTTCTGGCGGTATAGCGATTATGCGCAAGATAACCATGTGTCTGCTCCTTTTGACGAGGAATTAATTCAATCCATTGAACAGGAACTCGGCTACAAACTGCCAGCTTCCTATATTCAACTAATGAAAACGCAAAATGGCGGTTTTCCTGCGCGCACAACGTTTCCGACCCAAGAAGGTACAAGTTGGGCAGAGGATCATATCGCCATTTCAAGCATCTTGGGTATTGGACGGGATAAGATGTATTCCCTTGGCGGGGAGTTCGGCAGTCGCTTTATGATTGAAGATTGGGGGTATCCTGACCTCGGCGTTGTCATCTGCGATTGCCCTTCCGCTGGTCATGACGTCGTTATGCTCGACTATCGCTTCTGCGGGCCAGAAGGCGAACCTTGTGTCGTTCATGTGGATCAGGAGAGCGATTATGAAATCACGTATCTGGCGCCGAACTTCGAGGTTTTCATTCGGGGTTTACTGGACGAAGAAAACTTTGATTTGCTTGACGAGAATGACTTTGACCCTCTTGATGAAGAACAAGCAGTTACTGCTGTATTCACAGAGAACCAAAGCGTGACAACATTCTCTAAAGAAGCCATTGCCCCTTTTAGGTTCATTGATGCAGGAACCAATTCCTATTCCGTGATTCTGAATGCGGGTACATATCTTCAAGACGTATTTGACTCACGTGCAGATGAAGGTTTCGAAGGTGGCGGTTACGATTGGGCCTCCCTCGCATCTGTGTTTCTTGAAGAAAAGATGCCGCATCTGACTTCGGTTATTCGTTTTGATCCGGAAGCCGATATGTTCTGTGCATATACGAATGACAAGGACGCTCTCATATCCTTTATTCTTGGCTTTAAGCAAGCCTGTGAGCAGTACGACCTTATTCTTGATTTATTTTCCCGAGCTGAGCTGGACTAAGAAGAGACAAGGAGCCATCTATGACGACTCGTATTTACTTTGCCACCAAAGGCCTCGGTCAAATCTCGGAACAAGATCTGCAACAGGCACTTGATTGTTTCAATCTCGGGGCACTAGTCCAATTCCACCGGACAGCTGAAGGGGTGATGGGGCAAACCTTGCTCGTTCAAACCACGGAAGGTGAGTTTATTCTGAAAGGCAATCCATTATACAATGGACAGTTTCAGGAAGAGCAATTTTTCGTGGAGCAATTAGCGGCGCGCACAACCATCCCTGTGCCTGTTCCCTATCAGATTCAGGAAGACACAGAGCTACTCGGTTGGAGTTACGTAATGATGCCGAAGCTGCCTGGAAGCCATTTATATGATCCTGTTTTTCAAACGACTCTAACTTCACAAGATCATGAAGAAATTGCAGATGTATTGGCTGAAACGTTAGCCGAACTACATCACTGGAAAGTTCCAGATGCCGGAGAATACGATCCAGTGGCAGACAAAATCATGCCTTTTGCCGGCTCGTATCTAGACTGGCTATACGGAAGCATCCGCCACTGGTTACACGATGCGGAGAAGTATTCCGTGATTACTGACGATGATGTACGCTGGGTGGATGAGCAATTGAAGCAGTCCGAAGCTGCATTTTTAGTCTCGTCGGTTCATGAGTTTGTCATGGGAGATTTCAAAGTTGAGAATTTTCTTGTGCAAAAAGCAGACCCGCCTGCGTCCCCGTGGAAAATCAGTGGATTATTTGATTTGACGACGGCTTATTTCGGTGATGGCACAGCCGATCTGACTAAAATAACCGCAAGATACCTCCGGGAAGATCGGCCTGATCTGGCTGCGAGATTTCTTCATCATTACCGGGAAAAGGTCTGTGCAGACGATGTGGAAAAATGTATTCATTTTCGTTCGCGCCTTCTTATTCATTTATTATATCAACGTATTCTGTGGTGGAGTGAAGCGAAGGCGACGGGACAGGTAACTTGGGAAGCGGATCTGTCTTTTGCTCCGTGGGCTAAGCAGTATATCGAGAAGGTACTTACTTTGCTGGACTAACGTCCAGAAAGTAAAACCCGCTTGCGACTTGCAAATGCTAAAGGACTCTATCACTCCAAGTAACTATGGTAAAATAAAGGGTACCTGACGTCCTAAAACGAAGATAGCCAGTGATCCTAGTGATCACTGGCTATCTTTTGTTGCTCTATAGTAGAGTCGATGTCTCCATGTCTGCATGAGCTGCCTCTAGTCAACATATGAATGATCCGCTGAGTTATATCGTGATCGAACCATTCGAATCAAACCTGTGTAACAGGAGTCTCTTGATGTTTTTGCAAAAACTCTACCATTTTGCGGTAAACCAAAATTTCATTTGTTCTTCTGGAGAAACCATGGCCCTCATCATCCAATACGATGTACTCGACGTCTACACCTTTCTCCTGTAGTGCGGCTACAATCTGGTCAGATTCAGCCTTAACCACCCTTGGATCATTGGCTCCTTGAATGACCAGCATCGGGTTCACCATCTGATCCAGATACGTAATTGGTGAGTCCTTGGTCAAGCGTTCACGGTCGCGCACCGGATCCCCCAGCCATTTATCCATCATTGGCTTCCAGTCCTCCGGTACAGATTCCAGGAAAGTAAACAGATTGCTTGGGCCAAAAATATCGATAGCTGCACGGAACAGCTCTGGATGACGACCTGCAAGCAGCAGGGTCATATAACCCCCATAACTGCCGCCTACCACAAATAAACGCTCTGGCGAGCTAATCCCCTGATCAAACATCCACCCAATGCCTGCAACACAGTCCAGTCTCGGCCCTTCTCCCCAATCCCGCTCAACCATCTTCACGAATTCAGCACCATATCCCGTACTGCCCCGGAAGTTCGGAGCAAAGATATTGTACCCTTGTGCGAGCAACAATTGAAACATAGGACGCAAAAACTTGGCTTCCGATGCCTGTGGCCCGCCATGCGGCCAGAATACACTGTATCCGTTCGCCTGTTCTGGCTTCGCTTGGAAGAGCAGCGCTTCAATCTCCAGCCCGTCATAGGAATTGTATCGCACCACATCTGGATATACGAGGTCATCCGGGTTCAGACCGGTTACTCGATTGGCTGTTAACGGTTCCCAGGACTCAGAGCCTACGATGAGGCGATAAATGTTGTGGGGCTGCACAGCGCCGCGTCCAAGAATGTACACGTTACCGGATTTGGTCACGTTTACCTGTTCAATGGTATCGAGCGGCATGTCCATGCGGCGAGGTTTTTCAGCATCTTTTTCCAACACATACATGTGATACTCCGGCCCGGTCAGTGTCCAAATATATAACGTTTCAGATGCCTCATGCCAGCGGATTTCATCTACATCTTCACCCTCAATATGACACAACGCACGGAACTCTCCTGTATCGATGACATACTCAGCTACATAGGCATATGCCGAATTGTCATTCGTAATCAGCAACAAACGATCATTCCCCGCAAACAAAACATAGGGAACCTGACTCTGCCGCTCCGTAACCGGTACTATGGAATGAGATTCCCCGTTCCGGTGCAGATGGGCAGTCTGATACGTGTTGGAATACATTTTGATGATAACATAGGCTTCTTCATTTGGACTTACTGCAATAAGGCTGCTGGTTACCTCTTCTCCCTGATACAAGAGCTCGTCTTCTCCAGTCTCCAGGTCATGAAGGCGTGCATTCATATAATTCGGATTACCCGAACTGGTGTTATAATACAACCGTTTTCCGTCCTCAGATAAATGAGCATAATAACAGCGGTCACTCGGATCAGCTGGAACAATCGGAAGCGGAACTCCCCCCTCCGGTGGCAACGCATAGAGGTGATAGTTTTCGTTCCCATCTCGATCAAAAGCGGTGAGCAGATGACGCCCCTGCGGATCAGCCTTAATAAATTGACTGCTTTGGTTCAAATACGTCAAAGGATAAGGATATCCCCCAGGCAAGTCCATCGCCCAAATATTCGGTTGACCATTCAGGTTGCTATCCATATACAACTTCTTCTCATCTGCTGATACGGCAAAATGCGAAATACGATACGTCTGGAAATACTGCTCCACATCCGGTTTCGGAAACTGAATCATGATAAACCTCCTTAAGATGAAACCCATGAATTTAACATTGGTAAATTAAGGTGCTATTTGTCCAGTTTATCGTTTCTTCCATCATATTCACAATAGATATGTGAGCTTTAATTCCATTTTCTTTTATAAAAGCGAACGAACGGTAAATAATGAAAAGGCGGCATCTTGGTCGATGCCGCCCTTACTACTTTCATTTTTGCTATTCTATTAAAAACCTGAACATCTGAAGATTTATCTAATCTTCTTGTTCTACCTCCATCTGTACCACACAAACGGTTATCTAATAGATAACCGCCTGATCATAGTGCTGATGTATACGTTATTCCGAATAAAAGGTCATATGCGGTTTATCCTCACGATAATAGTCCAACCGTTGCTTCAAGCTGCCTGTGTGCAGTTCAAATAAATGTCCGTCCGGGTCTGTAAAATAAACCGATCTCCCATCCCGCTCATCTCTTGCTCTTCCGGGAATAATATCGGCTCCTGCAGCTCGCAGCTGCTCCACTGATACGTCAAACTCTTCTTCTTTTACCGTAAACGCAATATGGGTATAGGTTCGTTCCGTATAATTCCGAAGGACATCCTCCTGGTTCAAAGCAATCCAAAGACCCGCCAGTTCGAAGTAGGCCAGTTTGCGTCCTTTCACCTGAATTCGGGCACCGAGAGCCTGCTCAAAGAACGTAATAGACCGCTCCAGGTTCGATACGGAAAAGCACAAATGATTAATTCCCTGAATGTTCATAGAGCTCCTGACACCTCCACCAAATTTAAAGGGTTACCCTCTTATTATGGTATATATTTTCTGTAGAAAACAAGCTTGTAGCACCGCCAGACTGCATCTTTTTATGGAGGAATGCATAGGGTAGGCTTATCAAGGAACGTTCAAGGAGGATATCCAAACCATGAACCCTGTCTATCCATTTTACGGTGAGAAGACGGTATGCAAACCACAAAAATTAGCTTTTCCGCCCCAACACCAGGAACAACAGCCCGGTCTGGAATCGCTGATGGTTCCCGAACCGATAAGTGAAGACCCTGCTTATATTGGCAGTTGCAAACTTCAAGGCAAAGTTGCGATCATCACGGGCGGCGATAGTGGTATCGGGCGGGCGGCAGCCATTGCTTTTGCCAAAGAAGGTGCAGATGTTGTGATCGCTTATTTATATGAACGAAACGACGCAGAATGGACACGTGACCGAATCGTGGAGCTGGGGCAGCGCTGTCTGCTCATCGAGACGGATCTGCGACTAAAACCAAACTGCGAAGCGGTCATTCACAAGACCATGGAAACGTTCGGGAAAATCGATGTACTGGTCAACAACCACGCCGTACAGTATGTACAGCAAAGCATTGTCGACATCACCGAGGAACAGCTCTATCATACGTTTCAAACGAATGTGTTCTCGTATTTCTTCCTGATCCAGGCTGCCCTTCCCCATCTGTGCCAAGGGGCTTCCATTATTAACACCGCCTCTATTACAGCTTACAAAGGGGATGTACGACTAATTGATTATTCATCGACCAAAGGGGCTGTCGTCTCTCTCACCCGGGTTCTCTCCCAATCGCTGGCTGACAAAGGCATCCGTGTAAACGCCGTGGCTCCTGGGCCCATCTGGACGCCGCTTATTCCTGCCAGCTTCTCGGCTGAAGATGTGCAGGTATTTGGTACCGATACGCCTCTGGGGCGAGCAGGTCAACCTTACGAGCTGGCTGCAGCCTATGTCTATCTGGCGTCACGTGATTCCTCCTACGTCACCGGCGAATGCATCCATGTCAATGGCGGGGACATGGTGACAACGTAAGGGCTACTGGCATGAGTATGTGTACGTTCAAACGACTTTGCTTATTTTCTACGTTCCTGCCCCTTAATGTCAGGTTGGATTTGGATGTTGTGGCAGGAGATTGGCTTGTCGGTTCCGAAAAGGGTTAGAAGCTACACTCCGGTTAAACAACGGAATCTGACATCTCGCGACAAGGAGCTGATTGACGAATGAACTTTGATCCCCTCTACCAACCTTATTCCTCGTACCGTGTGCCGGTATACGCTAAGCAAGGCATGGTCGCTACGTCGCAGCCACTTGCTGCGCAGGCTGGTCTGGATGTGTTGAAGCAAGGCGGCAATGCGATTGATGCCGCCATCGCCACAGCGGCAGCACTCACCGTGCTGGAGCCGACCTCCAATGGCATTGGCGGCGATGCCTTTGCCCTCGTCTGGACGGAGGGCAAGCTGCATGGCCTGAATGCCAGTGGCCCTGCGCCTCAGAGCATTTCGATTGAGGCGCTTCAAGCGGCAGGCTATTCGGAGATGCCGAAGCTGGGAGTTGTGCCGGTGACGGTGCCTGGCGCACCGGCGGGTTGGGCGGAGCTGAGCCGTCGGTTTGGACGGCTCCCGCTGGCGCAAGTACTGGAACCCGCTATCCGCTATGCGGAAGAAGGTTACCCGCTTGCGCCGGGGCTGGCCCGCCACTGGGCACGGGCAGCCGAGGTCTATGCACGCCAGGGGGATGCGGCTGCAGGGCGTGCGTGGTTTGAGACGTTTGCCCCTGGCGGGCGTGCACCCGCGGCGGGGGAACTGTGGCGCTCGCCGGGCCATGCGGCCACGTTGCGCCGGATTGGCGAGAGCGAAGCGCGAGACTTTTACGAGGGAGAACTGGCGGAACGCATTCATGCTTTTATGGCCGAGCACGGCGGTTACCTGACACGGGAAGACCTGAAGGCTTTTCAGCCGGAATGGGTTGATCCGATCTCCGTTTCCTACCGGGGTTATGATGTATGGGAGATTCCTCCGAACGGGCAAGGACTTATTGCCCTCTCCGCACTCAATCTACTGAAGGGATTCGACTTTGCCGAGAAGGAATCCGTTCTGAGTTATCACCGGCAGCTGGAAGCGATGAAGCTGGCTTTTGCCGATGGAGAAAAATACATTACGGAAGAACGAAAAATGGGCGTATCCGTGGAAGAATTGCTGTCCGAAGCCTACGCCGCAGAGCGGCGCAAGCTGATTGGGGATACCGCACGTGCACCCGAGGCAGGTGATCCGCGCGGAAGCGGAACCGTGTATCTGGCCGCAGCAGACGGCGAAGGCAACATGGTTTCTTTTATTCAGAGCAACTATATGGGCTTTGGTTCAGGTCTGGTTGTGCCGGGCACAGGCATCGCACTTCAGAACCGCGGACATAACTTCTCGCTCGACCCGCAGCACACCAACGCACTGGAGCCGGGCAAACGCACCTATCATACCATTATCCCTGGATTCCTTACACAAGGCAGTGAAGCCGTTGGACCATTCGGGGTCATGGGCGGTTTTATGCAACCTCAGGGTCACGTACAGGTCATTATGAATACGATTGATCATCATCTGAATCCGCAAGCCGCACTCGATTCACCTCGCTGGCAGTGGACTAAAGACAAAACGATACTGGTCGAGCAAGGCTTCCCTCCTCACATTGCGCAAGCCTTAGCTCGCAAAGGACATGATATCCAAACCGAGCTTGATTCGTCCCAATTCGGACGCGGGCAGATCATCTGGCGCAACCCGGATACAGGTGTGTTATGCGGAGGAACGGAAAGTCGAACGGACGGATCGATTGCGGCATGGTAGGAAAAATGCATAACGTGATGGTGAAATAATGTACGAAAGGTGACCCATGAGCGGATAATATAAGACAAGTTATATAGAATGGTCTTGTAGGATGGGTCTTAGGTAGTGGCAAGTGAAGAAATGTATAAAAGCATGAAAACAAGCTATTAAAGGTGCTATTAAATCGCCTGAGCAAACCGGAACAGAGACATCATCAGATGCGATGTATGGAAAGATAAGCAAGGCAGTGTAAAGCAAAGCAGAGTAGGATTCCCGCTCTTCTTTGCTTTTTTTGTTTTCTTACGGCATTTCAATGCCAGCTCATAAGTTCATATAAGACAGATTTAACAACACATTTGTAAAAACTATGTTTAATTCATGAAATAGGCTAAGATTTCTGTAAATTTTCATTGTAGATCATAAAAAAACGGATTTTTTCACCGATATAGATAAAGGGAAAAACTCGTTGCATAGATGATTGCGGTTCATCCATCTTCCAGTATATTTCCAGATCGATACATAAAAGATACAGAAATGAGGGCATCTCAATGAAAACAAATATGTACGTCCGTATGGGACTAACCATGCTTATAGCCCTGACGCTGATCATATTGGGGGCTTGTTCAACCGGCTCTAAAACAGCAGCCACTGACGTAAAGACTAGAGTGGGGATTGTTCTTACAGAGGTAGGTCTGGGAGACCGCTCGTTTAATGACGCAGCTTTTAACGGACTAGTCAAAGCGAGAGACGAGAAAAGCATTGTTTTTGACTATCGTGAACCAAGCAAGGAGTTAACTGCGGAAGCTTCGTTTGAGGAATTTGCCAAAGACAAATTCGATCTTATTATTGGACTCAGCGATACCGTTAAAGCAGGTATGGAAAAGGTCGCTGCCAAATATCCTGACCAGCAATTCCTTCTGATTGATAGTACGTCTGACCTTCCTAACATCGCTTCTATTTCATTCCGTGCGGAGGAAGGCAGCTATCTGGCAGGTGTAATCGCAGGTATGGCTTCCAAGGAGAAACATGTCGGTTTCTTGGGTGGAATGGAAATTCCCGTGCTCAAAAATTTTGAACAAGGCTTCAAACAGGGTGTGCTCGCCGTTGACCCGGAAGCTGCTGTAGATATTGTGTACGCTGGTGACTTTGGAAATGCCGATCTGGGCAAGCAGCTTGCAGAGCAAATGATTCAAGAGAAAGGTGCTGACGTGATTTATGTGGCCGCTGGCCTTACCGGTGTCGGCGCACTGAATGAGATTCAAGCACTCGGCAAATACGCCATTGGTGTAGATACGGATCAATTCTTTTTGGCGGAAAAAGCAATTCTTACATCCATGCTGAAAAATGTAGATGTCTCCATCTACAATGCCGTGAAGTCGTTTATTGAAAACAAACATACCTTCCCGAAAAGACAAATTGTAGAAGGACTTGCCGAGGATGCTGTAGGCTTAACCGCGCTGCATAACATCACGCTGAGTGATGAACAACAGCGGACCTTCGATGATCTGAAAGCCAAAATTTCTTCGGGTCAAATCAAAATTACAGTGAATCCATAACCCACGATTCGAGGAGGTTCGCATATGAAATTACAGGGAAAACTTATTGTCAACGCTCTGATCTCACTGCTTCTATGCCTTGCGCTGGTCGCTTATATTATTATGGAACTGCTCAGTATGAATGCAAAAAATCAAAACCTGGTACCTGCGATGCTCAAGGTAAGTGAACTGAACTCCAATCAGATTCAAACCCAGCAGGCGCTGGATGTCTACTCCTTCTCGATGACTGCCGGCAATCAGGAAGCTGTACTGCTTCTTTTAAAAGAAGGCCAAGCCATGATTAAGGAACTCAAAGGTGGATTGCTGGAAACGGATCAGGAGCTACAGCTCATCCAAACGGTTCAAACGAAGCTGCAAGCACTGGATCAAGGCGCAACCCAAGCGATGAGCAACATGGACAGTGCAGAAGCCAAACGTTACAGTGCCCGGGTTCGAGGCATACAAAATGACATCTACTCGCTGAATGAGATAACGCGGGAGCGCTACACTCAATATACGCTCGATCTGGAGAGTGACATCCAGCAGACATGGCAGATTGCCCTTGGCGGGGCTGCCCTTTTGTTCATCGCAGTCATGCTGTTTAATATGTATACTTCTCGTCAGATATCCAAGCGTATTCGTCTGATTAAGGATGCTGCCGGGCATATTGCCAGTGGTGACCTGACCCAAATGCTGCCGGAACCTCGGGGTAAAGATGAACTGGACGATCTGAGTCGTTCCTTTGGACAAATGACGAATAATATTCGCGGAATCATCCAATCCATTGACACGGCGGGGCAGCGAGTGGATCAGATGGCTCAGGATATTGATCGCGGTAATGATACGGTACAAGCTATCGTACAGCAGGTGTCACGTACCACAGAAGAGTTGTCCGTGGGCAGTCAAAAAATTGCGGAAGATCTCAGCGAAACGGTTATGGTCGTAGACAAAATGCAATCAACCTTTAACTATAATCTGGAGGCTACCTCCCAATCTGCTAAGGATGGACGCGATGTTCTAACCACAGTGGAAGAGGGGAATAAGGCGATTGAAGAACAGCTGCGACTCGCCGAAGTAAACCGCCACGCCATGTCCGAAGTGGAGCAGACCGTGCTGGAGCTGGAAGAGAGCGCGGCTCGCATTACAACGATGACGGGATATGTATCCGAGATCGCCAAGCAGACCACCATGCTCTCCCTGAACGCTTCCATTGAAGCTGCACGTGCCGGGGAAGCCGGACGCGGATTCGCTGTTGTGGCTGGAGAAGTGAACAAGCTCGCGGAGCAGTCTGCTCAATCGGTTAAACATATCTATGCCGCGGTAAACGAGATAACAGCCTCAATGGAAAAAGTAAAAAGTTCCGTGGTGCAAAGCATGCAGCTCTTTGGCGAACAGGAACACGCCACCGGTCAGACGCAACAATCCTTCTCGGCGATCCGTGAGAGTGTGGAGCGCATCAGCGAAGGCATTCAGCAGCTTGCTGAGGACATGACACAATCGAGCAAACTTAGTTCACAGGTGCAACAAGCGATTGAAAACATCAGCGCGATCACCGAGCAATCTGCAGCCAGCAGTGAAGAAATCACCGCTTCCACCGCAGAGCAACAACGCTCTTTCTCCGAAGCCAGTATCAAGGTCAAGTCACTTCGTGATATTAGTGCCGAGATGCATCAGGAACTCCAGCGTTTCCGTCTGTAAGAGGAGTCCGAAAACCAATTCTGCTTCAGGAGTGGCTCATCTTCACGAGCGGGGAAGTCGAAACCAGTGATTAATCGTTCGCCCGCACGGAGTCACCGCATAAGTTACCCATTGGTCATATGGGGGATGAGAAAATAGCCTTTCAACCGCATAGTAAAGTAATCGATGAAATTGCAGTATATATAAGCGTGGAATATGAGGATTATGTGAGTGAGGTATGAGCGAAAGTTTTATCCTAACGATCTCAGATGAGCTTATTTGCTTGATTTTGAGTCGTTTGATATCCTAACGATCACCAGAGAGCTTATTTAGGCCAAAATGGAGGAAAACATCCTCTTCTCATAATAAATGATTGAAATAAGCTTCCCTGAGATCGTTAGAAAAGAAAATGGGTGAATTCGTGCCAAATAAGGTTTCTCATGATCGTTAGAAATGTTCACCCTGAACAATTGGGATTGGCACTTTGGAACGTTGCCTGGTCAACACTTGAGTAGGTAGTAGGTTATCTTAGTGAGTTGGGACGATAGAATGTGTGCAATAGTTAGATTCGTGAGTTGAGCTGACAGAGTGTGCGACGGGCAGGCTCATGAGTTGGATTGACGGTATGTGCAACAGCAATATTTAGGTTCATGAGTCGAGCTGACGAAATATGCGATAGGTAGATTCATGAGACAGGTTGATACTGCAGCAACGTTTGTAAAAGCAGCGCTATTGTGATGTTCTTTCATTTATAATAAATTAACTTCATATCAAAAGGAGCCTGCCATTTCTGGATGGGGCTCCTTTTGATATGTTTATACTTTTATGTGATACGTACTGTACTTAAACCTTATTGCTTCCGTATGATGTTGCACACTGGTTCGAAAATATCTTTACAGTGCATCGATAATATCTCCTGCCAGCAGGGAAGATGGATCGCCGCGATGCAATGCTGCCCGTTCGGCGGCCTGTCCATGCAGGTATACACCGAACGCGGCGGCTTGCTCCGCGCCTAGTCCTTGGGCGAGCAGACCGGCGATGATGCCGGTCAACACGTCTCCTGCGCCGCCCGTTGCCATGCCGGCGTGGCCGGTGGTGTTGATGTACGCCTCGCCGGAAGGCGTTGCGATGACCGTTCGTGCTCCTTTGAGCACAAGGGTCACGCCCTGCTCGCGGGCGTACCGCGCAGCGTGTCCAATTCGGTCACGCTGCAATTCGGGGGTCGACATGCGCAGCAGTCGGCCCATCTCGCCAGGGTGCGGCGTCAGTATGGTCGCCGCACTGCGCTGGCCCCAGGTGCGTGGCCCATCTGGGCCTGCATCTGCCAGCATGTTGAGGGCGTCCGCGTCGATGACGAGCGGACGATCCGTCTGTTGCCACAGACGGCGCAGCCAGTCGGTGTCGCCTTTGAAGCGACCAAGGCCCGGGCCGGTCGCAAGCACGTCGCGGCTCTCCGCAAGGCGTAGCACCGCTGCGGCGGAAGCCGCATTCCATTCGCCGCTGTTGCCATCGGCTGCAGCGGCGAGCATCAGCTCGGGCACGGTGCCGATGACATGCGGCAGCAGTGCCGCGGGCAGCGCCCATGTGGCGAGCCCGCAACCAGCGCGCAGCGCGGCTTTGGCCGAGAGCAGGCCAGCGCCGCTCATCGGCATGCTTCCTGCGGCCAGCAATACATGGCCGTAGGTGCCTTTATGGCCGTCCGGTGCCCGGCGACGGCCTGTGTCCACGCGCAGCGCACCCCGCAGCACCTCGTCCGTTAACAAACGGACCGAGGGGCCATGCTCTGGCGCAAGGCGCGCGGGAATGCCGATGGCGCGCACAACGATACGCCCCGCGGCAGAAGCGCCCGGGTATTGTACCAAGCCACGCTTAAGCAGCGCAAGGCATACCGTCACCCGGGCTTCAATGCACGGCTCGTACACCTCACCGGTGTCGGCGTCCAGCCCGCTTGGCACATCGGCGGACACGACTGGCTTACCGCTGTCGTTCGCCGCGCGAATCAGCGCCGCGTATGCTCCGCGCGGCGCCCCCCGCGAGCCGGTGCCCAGTAACGCATCGACGATGCCTGTGCACCGGCTAAAGTCCATGGCTTCGCGCCCGTGGACAACGGCAGGGATGCCGAGCTTCGCAGCGGCATCCCGTTGCACTGCGGCTTCGCCCTGCAGTGCAACGGGGGCATCGGCGTAGACTAACGTCACGCCCAGCCCCGCTTCAACCAAATGGCGCGCCGCAACCAGCCCGTCGCCGCCATTGTTGCCCTTGCCGATCAGCATGTACCAATGCTGATCACCGGGATGCGCCATCACCAGCGCCGGATCGGCGAGGATGTCACCCCAGTAACCGACACGATCGCCGGGCCCGGTATGTGCCCGCCAAGCCTCTTTCTGCTGGCCACGATTAGGCCAGCCATAACCCCCATCACCGCCCTCAACCTGACCATTTCCACGCTGAGCTTTATCGACTTCTCCGCAATTGCCTCCACCAAGATCATTATCAAGCATTCCTTCCCGGCACAGCTTGATGACTTCCTCGGCGATGGCTCTGCCCGCATTCTCCATCAGACTGACCGCAGGAATGCCAAGCTGCTGAATCGTATACTCGTCCACAGCCCGCATCTGATCAGCGGTTACGATAAACAACACTCATCCCTCCCCGGTCGCATTAATGAATAGCACTGTTTACAGCATCACAAACATGGTTCTCCCCTTCTCATAAGTTTTACATTGCCATTAGCTTCACCATCAATCGTGTGTCACTCGTTTTCCGATCATGCATGCCTTATGGGTTTTCCATCCATTCATGTCTCATTAGTTTTCCGCAACGTATGATTCGTTAGTACCCCACCGTAAACCTCGCTTGAATAAACTGCGGATCATCCAGTTCATCCACCAGAGCTGCGGCAAAATCACCTACAGAAATGCTGCTTTCGCCCAAATCATCCGTAATGACACGGTTCATGCCAATCCGGAATTGACCTGTTCTGCGCCCAGTAGTAATCGTTGCTGCCGGACTCATATACGTCCAGTGAATATTCGATTCTTCAAAAAGTCCATAAGCATCCGCATGAGCCTGCGCAAGAGGTTTGATTTCCTCCGGGAATCCGGGGGTATTCATCAGCAT
This sequence comes from Paenibacillus amylolyticus, assembly GCF_003719335.1. Lineage (GTDB taxonomy): Bacteria > Bacillota > Bacilli > Paenibacillales > Paenibacillaceae > Paenibacillus > Paenibacillus amylolyticus_D. The sequence goes on along the minus strand of NZ_RIAS01000010.1, from coordinate 231,734 downwards.
CTCGCCTGAATCGGTCATCAGACTGCCTGCTCCGCCAACAACAACCAGACGTCCAGCATTTGCGCGGCGCACGCCCTCAATCAGTGAACGCGTTACTTCCAGCAGTTCCTCTTCTTCGCCAAACTTCGGCCCGTAAGCACTCACTACCGCTTCTTGTCCCGCTGCAAAATCAGCAACCTGATCCGGGTTAAGCACATCTCCCTGCTCCACACGCAAGCGCTCATGCACCATCTCCACCTTGGACGGATCACGTACGACTGCTGTCACTTCATGCCCACGATCCATCAATTCCCACAAAATCGTCTTGCCAATCGCTCCGGTCGCTCCAAAAATCGCTACTTTCATATCCGAATCCCTCTTTTCTATCGATGTCATCTAATTCACATACCGTTATTTTAATACTTAATCCTATTGTTATATACCTTAAACGGCTCACGCCATCTTAAACCGGATAAACCCACTTGTAAACTCGAATCTTCATTAGCGCTGCCAACGCGCCTCAGCCGAGCATTCCTATTTCATCCATGCATGATCAAGTTCTTCATCATTTTCTTACAGGTTTCTTGCCCTTCTCTAGCTCAGATCTGTTCTCTAATCCATTCTCCATCCACCTCTCTATTCATCCCTGCTTTGCCCCTCTTCTCTCATCCAAACTAATATCGCGTACGCCAAAAAAGCCGCACAGGCGGCTTCCACAGTTCTCCTTGATCATCTTATCCTGGCTGCTTATCTTGGTTGCTTACTCTTGTTCATCTTAACTTCGTTGCCTGTTCTGGCTGAATTACCCTGTTTTGAGTTAAAAAATGAACCGCCCTCGCCGCCCAGATTCGCTCTGCATACACCTCATGCTGCAGATCATCAATGATATGCATCTCAAGTTGCCTGCCTTTCGCCTCTACAGGCTCTTTCCGCTTCAATATCTCCCGATATAAGTGCTCCGTCTGTTCCACCGGACAGAGCTGATCATTCCGGCCGTGAACAAGCTGTAGATCCACTTCACACAATGCAGACGCATAGGTTAAAGGACTTCTATCCCGCAGTGCGGATTTATCCTGTAACAGTTCTCCAATTTCCGTTTGCAAAAATGATCTTAGCTTCGCACCACCACCGGCGTACAAGCTGCTCAAATCTGTAAACGGTGCACAAGCCACGACGTTGCTCCACAGCTCCGGCTTTCTGCCCGCAGCTAACAGCGCTAGGTAAGCTCCATAACTGACGCCGTACAGTGAAACTGCCGAATAGGAACCTAGAACCTGCTCTCGGATCAACCGAATAACGTCCGCATCCACACCGCCCCAATCATCCTGAATACGTTGCTTGTAATCAGAACCGAATCCTGAACTGCCTGGATAATTCAGCCCGATCACCCTCACTCCAGCCTCATATAAACGTGCAATAACCGGACTGTAACTATCCAGAAGGCAATTATGTGGCCCACCGTGCAGATAGATGACTGCCTGTTCTTTACCTTCCGGATGGATATCCATATAAGGAATGAACGCGTTCCCGTAACGCATGTGTTTGTACTTGGTCTCTGGTTGCTTTACAAGATTACTTATAGGCCCATCTCCATGCTTGACAGAAAGTGGAGTAATGTGACCAAACGATTCAGATATTCTACATCTTGCGGGCACCGGGGCGGTCGTAATGGACTCGTATTTTCCAATAAGGTTTTGTTTGTCCCTGCTGTGAACCGCTTGTGTTAACGTTCCCGGATAATCACACAGTTCAAATGTTTTTTCTCCATCCAGCGTGTACTGAATGTATTGCCACTTACCACGCAATATTCCCTCGCATAAGATATGCTGTTGATCCACATCCAGCTGGATACGAATCAGCTCAGAGAACGGCTCACTGTGCTCCAGACTGCCATGAACAACACGCTCCTGAACGCTCATCCAGCCAGGACAAAAACCATCTTCCATCGGAATGCAGACAGCAATCCGATCACCCTGCTTGTCCATCACCGGATAAGCATACTCCTGATAAGGAATTTCCCGAGATGATCCGTTAGCTTTCCCGTAAAAATAAACTCTGCCGGCTCCACCCACATTAACACCAATCTCTCGCTCAGTCTTGGCCCAGAACACAAATTGCAGGTTATCCAGTTCCGGAGTAACCCACTCGGCTTTTTCTTGTACAGGATCATACAGCCCGATCTGCACAGTCCCTGAACGATGCCTAACCGCAAAAAGTAGCTGGAGTTGTCCATCTTGCCAGGCAAGCTGCATCACCGGAAACGGTAATTTTAGAGAGAGCGTTTGAATCACTCTTATGTGCTCCCGTTCTTTTTGGAATACATGAATCCATCTCTCCGTCTTCTCCTTGGTAATCGCCGCCACTTGACCTGTACCGATAAATAGAACATGCTGTACAGTCTGGCCCAATCCTATCCAATGATCGGAAAGACAATGCTTGGCTTGGACATCGCCAGCATCGTCAAGCTCACACCATTCGCATGTTTGGTCGTCATAACACAGGATCATGCTCGTCCGCTCCCGGTTCACACTCATTCGGTTCAGGAATGGATCGCCCAACCGGATTCCCTCCCCTCATGCCAATGCTTGAATTGCTCCCAGGAATCGAGCTGTATTTCCAACTTGAGCGTAAGCTGATGATGTGTGGCCGCTGCTGCGGCGCTCTCTGTTCCCAAACTACTTAACGCTTGCCGGATCAAACGGATTTGCTGCAGATTGGATGCTGGCAATCCCGCAATCAGAAGACGATACACCTCCGCTGCACGTTCCTCTTCCCCTTGCTGGATCAGCACCCCAGCCAATTCAATGGAACGTTGCAGCAATTTGGAAGGAATTGAACCTGTCTTCATCCTTAGCACCTGAATCAACATCTTGTATTCTAACTCCTGTTCGCCGAGTTGTTGATATACCGACATTTTTAATTGAAGTATATGCCCGAGCCAACCCGAGTACACACCTGTGCAGAGCTTTTCGGCAGCTATTAGTGTCGTTTCCGCATCCATGAGAAGTCCTGCCCGGATTTGCAGCCCAGCAATGTTCAGAGCCGTTTGAATCTGAAAAACATGCCGATCCGGCCCTGGGGGGAGTTCACGAATACGCATACCAGCCCGCTTCTCCAGTTCAATTGCACGTGAGATATGGCCTTCCTGCATCTCAATTAATGCTTCACCATTATCTAGTGCCGCCTCTTTTCCAATGCGATAGACTTCGTTTAATTCTTCATGCTCCAGAACGGCCCGGGCATTGGCATAACATTCTCTTGCCGCGGCATAATCATCCCCAGTTTTGGTTAATAGCTGACCCAGTTCAAACCACAGAATGGCCTGCTGCGCGGCCGATAATTGTTGGAATATGGCATTTTGACTAAAAAAGCGAAAACAAGCCCTGTACCGCAGGCGATTATCCGATTTGCACAACAAAACCCAAGCCAGCCTGTTATAGAGAGCCAGTGCTTTACGATGTGCTTTATGTTGAAGTTTGCCTTGGGTTTGATCTTGGGTTTGATCTTGGGTTTGATCTTGGGTTTCACTTCGGACTTCCTCCGTACTTCGCACTGTCGTTTGCGTTTCCCCTTGGCTGTCCTCTTCTTCGGCCTCATCGTGTCTACCAGCCATTCGCAGCTGTTCATTTAACAAAAGCCGGGTCTGTTCCGGCGTATCTCTCACCAGTGAAACAGCCAGCCTCGAGACATGTCGGGGAAGGTTAACTCTCACGGGATATTGGTGAAAAAATAACAATACGCTTACGTCCTTTAGTTTCTGACGATAGAGCAGATGATGAATGGCTCCAAGGTCTGCAGGGTGCAGACCAGAGACCACCTCGACCAAAATCCATTTCCGTGGTCCCGGTGCCCAGCCGGCTCGATGAAATCGGAGCAATGCATTTTTGCACGCCACCAGATCATCAATCGGGTGAACCGGGTTCAACTGATAAATGAGTGGCAGCGTGTGATACGCATCATCAAGCAGAAGGTGAAGCGCCTGATCCTGCCAATGCATACTTAACTTTTGAAGTTCATGCTGCACGAGATCCGAACGTCCCTCAACCACAAATAACCCTGGTTCATGGCTCGCACGAAACCATTTACTTCTCAGATCATGATAGTCCGTACTTTCCAGCAAAACAGGTTTCATGAGGACTCCCCCTCTTTCCTGATCCGGCATACATGTATTAGTTCAGGCACCTGCTGTAATGGCAATGCACTCATCAAGCGATAGCTGCCCTGATTGTTTGCATCAAGAGAAGCTTTGATCTGCAGTTCCGGGTCGGAACTGCACTGATGGAGAGCATAGGCAACAAGCCACCGTGCCCAGCCCTTGCGTTTTGCCGCAGGGATGGTGAATATATGTGACAGAAGGATGCTACCGAACTCATCACTTAACAGACAGCCTCCGATCTTCGTTCCTTCCAGTTCCACAAGTCCCGATCCGTCCAGTAAACGCCCATACACCCCCTCATAGATATCCTCCACTGCCTTGCGAGCAGCTTGGATTCCGGGGCAGGTTAAATCACTGGTATCAAGCAAATGAGCCATAGCTTCCGCTTGACCATCAGCGGGTTGCCACCTTCCAGCCTGATCCGGCATTACCGGAACAGAAATGTGCTTCCGTTTACCGTAAAACCGGTATCGTTGAGCCAGCACATCTGCCTTATACCCGAGCCTTTCCCATGGAAACGAGGCAGGTGCAGTTACATATATAGAGGAGTAAGACAACTTGTCCAATAAGGTTGTGATCTGTCCTTCCCAATATGCATGAGATGAAGCTTCGCTCCACAGATCCATCATATATTGACCTTCCCCATGATCTATTACCAGAATGGAAGAAATCGCTTCTCTTTTGCCAGGCTCACTTGCGTAGTATCGATCCCCGACCTTTCCGGATTCATGCTGACATTGGGGCAGGATATCAGCTATGGATGTTTGCATCATATACCTGTACCTCCCTGGTCTGGTCGAAGCCTGAATGTACCAGCGGTTCAAAAGAGACCGCAGGATAAAATCGACGAAGCAGAAAAGAGTAAATCCCCATGTATCCTGTCATATAGTCCGGAGAGAAGGATTCCATATCCTCCAGTGGCCACATCCACAAGTCTTCCTGCTCATCACTGCGAAGCACGTATAGACTCTGTGTATACTCTTTCAATTTTCCTTCATATCTGCCAGGAAAACTCCGATTGGCCATGATCAAAAAGTCTCCATTACCTGCAATCCCATGACACTGGCCGAAAGAAGCAAATATGGTCGACTGGGCGACTGCATCTGCGGCCTGCTGACCAAGTCTGTAACATACCGGATCTTGCAGAACCTCGGCTGCAGTCAGTAAAAACCGACCTATACCCGCAGAACCATTACACCAATGAACCCAGAGAGCGTCCGGCTTTTCGAGGGAAGCAGGCCATAACCTTACCCCATTCTTTCCTTCGTGACTTGCACGTTCCAGCGTGTCCACAATGCGCTTCACTGCCGAATAATACTCGGCTTTCCCCGTTAGCTTCGCTAAGGCAAGCAAGAAATAACCGATTCCTGCAACGCCATGCGAGAACCCATACGAGTGGTGGCTTTTTTTATCCGACTTGTCCTTCACTTCCCATATGCTCATCCCGTCTTCTGTTCGCTTTTCTTGTTGTAAAATCATTTCACCGAGTTCATCAGCTCTCGTCAAAAGCTCGTTACAGTCCCCAAGATGATGTATCTCCAGCAGCATTAACCCCAAACCTGCTGCTCCATGACTGATATTGGTTTGAACCGGGTCATGTCTCGTCATCTCCAAGGCAAGATTTTCAGCAATGCGAAATAACGGTTTATCATCCAGCGCATCTGCTGTCTGTGCCAGCGCCCAAGGAACAGCACCATAACCGAAATACAGGCTCTCTGGCGTTTCTCCGGGAACATACGGCGTATGATTTAATATCCACTCCAATACTTCACGTGAATACTGATGATACTGTCTGTTCTGCGTGATCTGACCAAGTTGATGAAAACCGTAGGCCATGCCCGTCCATCCAAAGTTGAAATTGGCCGGGTGGAACATTTTGCTCATACTATTTTCGGGATATAGTTGGTGAGCATTGTTCAAATCAAGGGATTGATACAATTTGTTAGCCATAAGCTCGGCTTGATGAAGTACTTCTTCGTCCGTCATGCCTGCTTCATTCGTACGCGAAGATTGCTCGCTCCCTGTTAAATCGCCCTTCTCTTGCTCACACATACGTATTAGCTGTTCACGTATTTCAGATAAATCGTTATATCGTCCAGACATGATCTCGATCCCCAGACTCCCCAGCCCAAGTAGCTGTCTATCATTGAGATTGTCCAAGTATGCTTGTCCAGCAGACAGATGAGACTGTCTGTATTTCAGATAAGGGTCCATGGAGGTTGCCATGTAATAATAAACGGCTCCCAGCGCGTAGAGATCATCGGAGTATTCCGATCGCTGACTGTGCTCTCTTCCTCGAAGCACATAACCAGGCGTGTGCCCTGTTAATGGTTTTACCTGACTTTTGTTATCTTTCACATAGGCTAACTCCAGATCGATCAACCGCACACTTCCGTCAAGCAACACCACAATGTTGTTCGGCGTGAGATCGTTGATGACAATACCTCTAGCGTGAAACTCGTGCACAATATCCAGAATATCTGAGCCGATTCGGTAAAATTCTGCCTCATTGCCATCGGCAGCTACATGTCTGCGGTGGATGTACTCGCGCAAGCTGATGCTCTCGAAGTATTCCAGAATCAGATATCGATTCCGTTCTGCGCTGAACAGATCGATTGGCCGCGGAGTATACCCTGTATCCTTCATCAGATCTAGCACATGATACTCGTTATCCAGATAATCATGGGCAGAACGTCCGGCACCATCCACACGCATGAGATGAACCGCTTCTTTCATAACAGCCTGCTCATGCCGGGACGTGGAGACAAGAAATACGCCTCCTTTACCTGACTTTTTGAGCACCCGCCTCACACGGATTTTACGTATTCCAAATTCATTGTTACTAGAATTATTCGGATTGTTTACTGCCTCATTTTCTTGCTTCCATCCGGTCTGTATGCTCACCAGTTCTTCCGGCTCATCTATCCACTCGGGTTTGTATCTGCCAGGTGTTCTTCGATCTTCCTCCAGTTTACCTTCCGGGTTCTGGATGGCATATACCTTAGCGCCAGAGTAACGATCATAATAGAATCGGTCTACAAAAGCCCCGTAGCGATAAAATACACATGAACTTCCCCGGTAAGCCCGATCTGTAGGGATCGCGGGGCCTTTAAGATCACCCGTACATGCATACATCTCCTCAAGCAATTGTATAAATTGTTCATCACTGCGTGCATAAATCGTCATACACTTCCCGGTTTGGGGCAGCGGTGTAGAACCATTGGATGCTTCAATTAACTTCAGCCCGCTGTTTACGACTTTCCACATTACACCATACGTTGTCAGAATCGGTGTAATCCTTCGTAGCAATTCAGCTCCCTCCACAGGGATAACCGATAAATGAATTTTCCAGCCCTGTGCCGGAAGTGTTAATTGTCCCGGTTTAAAACAAATCCAATGGCCGTCATTCGACCATTGGATGGAGTCGGGGAGATCCCGGATTATATGTTGCAAAGCGTTCTCATAGGCGTCCTTCTTTTCAGTCAGGCTTGCTGATTTCAATGAGAATCACTCCTTTTTGAAGTAGAGTAAGAGGGGGAGGTACAATTATTTTAGTTTAGTAATGCGAAATCAAAGACTTATCTTAAAGAATCATTCAGTGGTTCGAGACGATGAAGAGTTCTAAGCCTCTACAACGATTGTTTGTGAGCTTGTCCAGCTGCACACTGTACACAAGCTAGTTTCTTCGAACATGTTGTTATCCTCTTCAACCTCCAGAGCCATCAAATCCTGTACAGATAAAATTTCCTTGTTTTCCATGATAAATTACCTCCCATTTGTCTCCCCCTCTTAATAAACCAAATTCTACATAAAATTTTAAATTCCTTCTTTTTAATTGAATTTTTTTACAAAAATTATTTACGTAATCCATATATAGTTGTAATACCTGTCATAACCTTTGTTTTTTCCTCAAAAAAAGGAATGATCTAACATCAAATTTCAGACGGAATCGAGGATTTTCTGTGTGAGGTATGTCCTGCTCGATCTTCTCGAAAAGGTCTGACGAACAGACTAGCTGTGCCCATAAAAATAACAAATATGCCGATTCCCATGTACACCCAGGATGGACTATAGGCTTCAATTAACCATCCTCCGAGTAACAAGCCGAGCGGATTGCTCACCCCACTCATAAGTACCCCCATACTATTCATGACACGTCCTCTTTTTTCTTCCGGTGTAGATAACAGAATGGAAGTGACTAACGGTACATTTACAAGAGCAAGCCCCAGCATTAACAGGAAAGAGCAAGCAATGGCAAAGTACAAGTTAGGAACCATCGGCATCAACAGCAAGCTTGCGCCAGAGATCAGATAACTGATTAAGAACCAGTGGGCTAGTGACAGACGTTTGGCATACTTTCCACTGAGCAAAGAACCAACGATACTGCCAGCGGCAAAAGCAGATTGAAGCAACCCATATCCTTGTGGCCCGGCTTCAAGCACCATATTGGCAAAAATCGGCGTGAAGATATGTAGCGGGGCTCCTGCAAAATTGATAATGGCACCAAAGATAATACAGCATGCCAAAACTTTGTTCGAAAATAAAAAGGTGATGCCCTGCATGCTGTCTCTGACAAAACCTGAAAATCCTTTTTGTTTGACCACTTTGGTCGCAGGGATACGAATAAAGGCAATAGCAAGTGCGGATAACAGAAAAGTGATCGCATAGATGAACAGGATCGACTGTACGGAGATGAAGGCAATTAAAATTCCTCCCAAGGCATAACCGAGCAGTTCTATCGTTTTGGAGGAAGAGTTCAATAGGGCATTGGCTGGAGCGAGTTGCTCTGCCGGTTTGGGCAGAATCGCCGGAATGACCGTCTGAGTGGCAGGGTTGAACATGAAACCGAGAATCGCAATGAGCAGATTGGCCGCATAGATATGCCACGGAAGCATGCTGCCCGTCAGAAATAGAATCGCAAGGATACAAGCAATAACTGCTCTCCATATGTCGGTCCAGATCAGCAATTGTTTCTTTGGCAGACGGTCACTAATCGTTGCAAGCGGGATGCCCAGGAAGGCATAGATCAAATAGGGAAGCATCGGAATCAATGCCGCAGCAAGTGCGGATTCAGTTAACTGCAAGATGTACCACATCGTGGCCATGGAAAATAAAATCTGACCTGCACCGGAGACAAGCCTGCCCACGAGTAGCACTGTAAAGGAAGGTATTCGCAACACGGCAAGGTAGCCGTCTTCGCCAGTCTTATTCGTTGTTTTCTGGTTCATTTCCATCGCCTCCGATCGGAATCTCTCCACGTTCATCCGCTTGTTTTAATCGAGCAACCAGACCCGATTCTTGTATTCTGCGTTGCATTTTGGCTTTGACTTGTTCCAGTTCTGCCGTGTACTCCTGCATCTCGTGAAACAGCGTCTGGTGAGTGCGAATTCCTTCCCGAATCAGCATCGCAGTCGCATCCGAGCGGTTTTTGGCGAGTTCCAGAAACACCATTTGGTCGATCACATCAATCTCATCCTGACTTAATCGAACAGAAACCACCCCCTTGGTGCCTGAAAGATTTTTAGCGGCCTGCTCCATCGATCGCTCGACCATTTGATTGAACTGTATTTTTTGATTTTTGTTCAACATATTTCCTCCATTCTCATTGTGAATTGCTGGCATAGGTCACAAAAAGATCATTCGTTAGATTTGTATAACCTAGTTTAAGTAGTTGAACTTGTATTCAGAATTTATAATTTGTAATTCGTAAATCGTAAATTGTATTTATTTTACATTATCATGTAAAAATATGGTTGTAAAGCAAAAAACCTTTGGTTTCCCAAAGGTCTATGGTCGTTATTTTTATGACATCGGCTTTTTGTTGTTAGGTTCCGGTTAAAACTTTACTCTCCCTGTCTCCACCACATGCCTTCTGATTTCGGGCTCGTATATTCAAAACCAAATTGAGCATACAGACGATCCGCAGGCACATCGGCCAGCAGGCTGACCAACCCCCGCGCAGGCACGGCTTCACGCAAATAGTTCATAATTTCGATCATAATCAGTTTCCCGTATCCCTTCCCTTGAAGATCAGGATGCACTGCAATATCGACCACTTGAAAAAAACAACCACCATCCCCAATGACACGTCCCATCCCGATGAGAACATCAGCTTCTCGCAAACATACCGCAAATAAGCTGCGCGGCAGCCCAATCTCAGCCCCCTCCCGGCTCATCGGACTCAGTCCGGCAATCTGCCGCAATGCCAAATATTCAACCGCAGCCGGCGGTGCATGTTCAATTTTTACCTCATCCATCCAATGCTCCCCTTCCTGTTAGAATCTCTATAACCAGAATTAATTCTAAATCCTAGCTTTTAATTCCTTCATAACCTATGACATTTTTCTGATGACTTGACCTCATGCCAAGATTCGAATAACAACACTGGTGGAATATACGTTGGCATCATCCATTGATAGGACAAATCTTTCAGCAACTCACCCAGCCAAAATTGCCCTTGATCATCCAGCTTCATTTTCCATCGCCCGCTGATCATCGTTTTTCCCTGATCCACAAGTTCACGGGCATCCTCATAGGCATACTCTTTTCCTTTGTTTTGTTCTATCAATTCAAGTGCAGCATCATACAATCGTTGCTGCTCATCTTCCTTCTCTTGGGTAAATTCGGAGTCAAAAATTAGCGTAAAATCAAGCCCTTTAAACTTATGCTGATTCACTAATTCTTTAAATTCTTCTGTTACATAAATTTGGTGAGATGCGGTTTCCTTCAGCTTAAAAATCGCTGTCCCGTTTCGTATTTTAGATACATCGAAGAATATTTTATTGAACCTGGAGAAACGCCCCCTAGAGGTATACATCACATCCGAACGTTTCCAATCCACACAATCAAGGATAGTGACCACATTAACAGCGTATAGATCCAAGCTGTCATGCAACAATTCAAGAAACTCTACATGTGACTGTAACAAAGAAACCAATGCATCTCTTACTTCACCTGTCACAATGAGTTTTCCTAGCGTAAAATCCGGGAAGTCATGATAAACTCTTTTTTTTAACGTGACTACCTTAACTGGTTCCCAAAGCTCTTTTAACGGGCTACCATTAAAATCAGAATTAAGCAGGTGCTCTGAATTTTCTAAATTTATATCCATACTTTTCTGATGGCCACTCAGTTTGTAGACTTTCAGTATCCTCATCTTCTTTCTAACATTTCTATAGGGTAGGGGCATAGTAATAGGTTAATTTCACGTGCTTATTGTTCCAGAAGATCAGCCTCATGCCAGGATTCCAATAACAAGACTGGTGGAATGTACATTGGCATTATCCATTGATAGGACAAATCTCTCAGCAACTCACCCAGCCAAAATCTTCCCTGATCATCCAGCTTCATTTTCCATCGCCCGCTGATCATCGTTTTTCCCTGATCCACAAGTTCACGTGCATCCTCATAGGCATACTCTTTTCCTTTGTTTTGTTCTATCAATTCAAGTGCAGCATCATATATTCGCTGCTGCTCCGCTTCCATTTCCTCAGTAAAGTCAGCATCATACACTTGGGAAAAACTAAGTCCTTTGAATTTATGCTCCTCAACCCATTGTTTAAACTTTTCAGTAACAAAAACCTGTACACCTGGAGTTTCCTTAATCTTAAACATACACGTTCCATGAGGTATTTTGGCAGGATCAAATACAAGCTTGTTAAAACGGGCCCATGATCCGTCTTTAAATCTCCCAATCTCAGAACGGTTATAATCAACACAATCCAAAACATTAACGACATTGAGCATAAACAATTCTTCATTATCATTTGTTAAAGGTAGAAACTCCACTTCACCTTCTAATAATTGATCTTTGTCCATCGCCTCTTTCACTCTTTTTGAGATTATAGGCTTACCAATAACATAATCAGGAAAATCATTATACGTTCTTTTGTAGAGAGTTTCTAAATTTATACTGGTCCATTCCGTTAACTTAGATTCACCATGAAAATCACTATTAATTGGGTGATCATCATTATCGACTGCTGCTAATAATTTCGATTTTTGATCATTTGTAAATTTATAAACTTTTATATTGTCCACCTCGCTAATAAATTACCTAATCCCCAATTCTAATCTTCCTTCGAGTAACCCCTTACGCACACACTCAATTCTATAGGGTAGGAGCATAGAAATAGGTTAATTTCACATGTTCATTGTTCCAGAAGATTAGATTCATGCCAAGATTCCAATAACAACACTGGTGGAATATACGTTGGCATCATCCATTGATAGGACAAATCTTTCAGCAACTCACCCAGCCAAAATTGCCCTTGATCATCCAGCTTCATTTTCCATCGCCCGCTAATCATCGTTTTTCCCTGGTCCACAAGTTCACGGGCATCCTCATAGGCATACTCTTTTCCTTTGTTTTGTTCGATCGATTCAAGTGCTTGCTCATACAATCGTTGTTGTTCGTCTTCCTTCTCTTGGGTAAACTCGGAGTCATATACTACGTTGAAATTCAAACCTTTGAATTTATGTTCTTCCACCACTTGTTTGAATAGATCGGTAACGAACACCTCTACGGTGGCGGTCTCTTTTATTTTAAACATATATGTATCCGCTGGGATTTTAATAAAATCAAACACTATGTTATCAAACCCTGCCCATGATCCGTCTCTTTTCCTCCTTATATCGGAACGATTCCAATCCACGCAGTCCAATACATTTGTAACATTTATTACATATAATTCTAGTTCATTATGCTTTAAAGGGAGAATCTCTACTTCCTTGGAGATGTAGGATTCAAGCACAGTTTTAACGTTTCCATTTATAATTGGTTTCCCTATAATCAAGCTAGGAAAGTCACTATGTCTTTTTTTGTACAATGTTTTCACAGTAGTTGGAGTCCAGATTCCACCTTTTATATCCCCGCTAAATCTTGAAGCCAACTCGTGATCCCAATCTAAAATCTGCAACTCCATACAACTATCTTTATGTCTTAGTTCATATAACTTCAAAAAATCCCCTCCTCATTTTTTCTTGATCCAATGATTCAACTGCTTGAATTCATCTACTTCCTGTGTAATAGTGAGAGAAGGCTTGCGTAAAGCGTGTTCAGATACGTCAAGTTGGTTGTAAAGGAGGAAATATCGTGTTTCAACGTTGGTTGGATAACCTGTTATCACATCCCGATGCTACGTTTATACTGCTTGGTGTTGCTGCTTTGCTTCTGGCAACTTATCTATGGTCCGCCACAGAAATTCGGCGCAGCCATGAAAGGCATATGCAGAGGATACGAGATACATTATACATAAGCACAGGCCTTTTGGGACTACTTACCATTTGGGAACAACGAAAATATGAAGCTACCGCGCAGGAACATCATGAGTTGTTACAAGCGATGCAAGCCTGCAAAACGGCCTCATGCCTCTCCCCGCAGCTTCAGGATCAGATTCGTGACTGCGTTAAAAATGAAGATGCCGCCAGGCTTGCTCTGATGGGTAAAGCACTTGAACGGGAGTGCACTGCACTATCGGATGAACTCAGCCGAAATACATATTCGTTGCACTGGGGCCGTGTGATCTGGGCCATTCTCAGGCCTGCCGCCGAACCTGCTGCACTCGCAGCCACGGCACTTTTAATCGGAAACTTGTTCTACACAAAGCGTATCGCTAGTACGTCCGTAGATTCCTGGGATAACCTGTTGCCGTGGTTTCAGGCCATTTCCCTCATGCTTACGATACTATACGGTTATCTGCTTTGGTCCAGTCCAAAGCGTGGCACTTCAGGAGCACTGGTCAAATGGCTATCCCTCTTGATCGCACTCTGCTCTTTGCTTCATCTGATCGGACTTGCGGCGGCACCTTATGCCCTTGCTCTGCAGCTTATTCTGTTTGTTTCCGGATTCGGGTTAACCGGATCACGCTCCCGCAGTGAACGCCCATATGCCGGACACGCAGAAATAGATGAGAACAGTAGCTATAGCAGTATGGCTACACCAGGAAATGAGGCTGCAGTAGAGGATACTCACTCCCCTGTGACACCTCGCAGATCTGTATCGGCATCCGACTAGTTCACAGGCTCGAAGTGAAAAGCCCAGCCTCCATATGCACACAAAAATGGCTGTCCCTATGTCATCACGACGATAGGGACAGCCTGTTTATTTTCCGAATCAAGCATGTAACACAGGATTTTCTTAGGAAGAACGACTATTACCCTTTCGCACTCGCGTTTGATCCACGAACGGAACGGGCGGAGCTGCTTCTAGCCCCGGATTTGGAGGCGCTGCCTGAGGACGTATTTTCAAAACGCTTACGCTCGGTTCGCTCCATCTGCACAATTTGTCCCTCATGTACCACGATGTGCAAAGAACCAAATTCCATGTCATCCAGCTGCCCGGCAATTCGGTTTAACCATACCTCATCCACTTTTAACGGCTTAGCCACTTGAGCCGCCTCCTCTTCTCGGGTGATCACCCGTTATTAATCCTGTACGCACCTGTGTTTCAAAGGTTGAATTATAATTCATCCTTATCCAACCTATATACTTGGTTTATACAATATCAGGGCTTCCAGCAGCTGTCAATTGATATTTTGATGCAACACTATGCCTTTTCCGAAACAGCTTTATGACCAAGCCAGCTCTTGAGCAGCAACGTAGCTAAAGCCAAGATTAACAGTAGCGAAGCAACGGCAAATGAGGCGGAAAACTGATATTCGTTATACAAAATCTCTACGTGAAGCGGCAAGGTATTGGTTTCTCCACGAATGTGTCCGGATACAACCGACACTGCTCCAAACTCACCCATAGCACGTGCATTACACAGGATAATTCCGTAGAGAAGTCCCCATTTAATATTGGGTAGTGTCACGCTCCAGAAGATGCGCCACCCGGAGGCTCCAAGTGTTACAGCCGCTTCTTCTTCTCGCGTGCCTTGATCCTCCATCAGTGGAATCAACTCTCTCGCCACAAAAGGAAAGGTGATAAATAACGTCGCAATCACGATTCCCGGCAGTGCAAAAATGATTTTGATATCATGCTCGGCAAGCCAGGGGCCAAACCATCCGTTTGAGCCAAACACCAGTACAAAGATCAAACCGCCAACGACAGGCGAGATGGAAAAGGGAAGATCGATCAGTGTGATGAGCAATCCTTTACCTTTGAATTGGAACTTGGTGATGACCCAAGCCGCTGCCACGCCAAAGATCGTGTTGAGCGGAACGGTTATTGCGGCAACCAGCAACGTCAGCTTCAGTGCAGACCAGGCATCCGGTTCCGTCAGTGCAGCGATATAGACCCCCCAGCCTTGCTTCAACGCTTCCATAAGCACGATAAACAGCGGCAGGATCAGCAACCAGATCAGGACGAGACTCGCAAGTCCGATCAGCAGCCATTTTACCCAAGGCGCTTCTGTTGTGGCGCGATTTGTACTTCGGCTGGTTTTTACGGGTGAGACAGAACTAAGAGGGACAGAACCCGCCATACTTACACCTCCTTCGGTTTGGTGAGTGCGCCACGTTGTGGCAATGTAAATCCATCCGGGCCGCCACGAATGGGCAAGCCGCACGGACAGAATGTGAAGTGATCAGGCACTCTTCTGGCTCTCCTATTGCTCCGATCACACCCTCCCTGCCTTCCGACTCCAGCGTTGCAGGGAATTGATGATGAGCAGCAAGATAAACGAGATCAACAAAAGCAGCAAGGCTACGGCTGTAGCTCCTGCATAATCAAACTGCTCCAGCTTGGACATGATGAGCAGCGGCGCGATTTCCGTTTTCATCGGCATATTGCCTGAAATAAATACAACCGAACCATACTCACCTATGCCCCTCGCAAAAGCTAGCGCAAAACCCGTTAGCAGCGGTGGGATTAAATCCGGCAGCAAAACGGCACGGAATATCCGCCATCGCCCTGCCCCCAGCGTCGCCGCTGCTTCTTCCACCTCAGCTTCCAGCTCTTCCAGCACCGGCTGCACTGTACGCACGACAAAAGGGATGCCGATGAACATAAGTGCGAGTGTAATCCCCACTTGAGAGTATGCCAGCTTGATGCCGAGCGGTTCTACAAATTGTCCGATCCATCCATTTCCGGCATAGATCGCCGTCAGGGCCACCCCGGCTACGGCCGTGGGCAGCGCAAATGGAAGATCAATCACCGCATCGAACAATCTCTTACCAGGGAATTCATACCGAACCAGCACCCAGGCCAGGAGCAGGCCCAGAAACAAATCGATTAGCGCCGCCGCACCAGCTGTCAAGAAACTGACCCGGAACGAAGCCAGCACCCTAGGATTGGTAGCCACCTCCACCATCGTTGCCCAGGTTAATCCCGTGGAGTTAAATAACAGTGCCGTCAGCGGAATCAGCACCACCAGACTCAGGTATAACACGCTGTACCCCATCGTTAATCCGAATCCCGGCAGCGTCCGCCTTCCCCGGGCTGCGATAACCTTGCTCATGCCTATTCATCCTCTCTGCCGTCAGCCGGTCGGGCTGGTTGGCCGCGTACAGCCCAATGTGTGCTTTGACTGGTTTGCTTTGATTGGTTGTTTTGATCAGTTTGCTTTGATTGATCTCTTTTACTCGCTTTTGATGCTGTTGCCCCGTTATTCTTAGCTGCCCGGCACGTAGATTTGGTCGAAGATACCTCCATCATTAAAGTGTTTGGCTTGAGTATCCCGCCAAGTACCAAAGACATCTTTTAACGTAAACAGCTCCAGCTTCGGAAACTGATCTTTGAATTTCTCCTTTACGCTGTCCAGCGTAGGCCGGTAGTAATTTTCGGCAGCAATCGTCTGGCCTTCTTCGCTGTAAAGGTATTTGAGATAAGCATCCGCCACGTCGCGAGTGCCTTTTTTGTCTACATTTTTATCCACGATCGCTACAGGAGGTTCAGCCAAAATGCTGATCGAAGGCACAACAATGTCGAATTTATCCGGCCCAAGCTCCTTTACCGACAGGAATGCCTCGTTCTCCCAAGCCAGCAGAACATCGCCAATACCTCGTTCCACAAATGTTGTCGTTGCCCCGCGTGCCCCCGAATCCAGCACAGGCGCATGCTTGAACAACTCTGCCACGAACTGCTTTGCCTTCTCTTCATCGTTGTTGTTATGCTTCAGGGCGTAACCCCATGCCGCCAGATAGTTCCACCGCGCTCCGCCCGATGTCTTCGGGTTCGGTGTAATGACCTGGGTGTCTCCTTTGATTAGATCGTCCCAGTCCTTGATGCCTTTCGGATTGCCCTTGCGCACCAGGAACACAATTGTGGACGTGTACGGCGAGCTGTTATGCTCGTATTTGTCCTGCCAGCCTGCGTTAATCAGACCTTTATCCTCAATCGCATCGATATCGTAACCCAGTGCCAGTGTCACCACATCTGCGTCCAGACCGTCAATGACGGAACGGCTCTGTTTACCCGAACCTCCGTGAGATTGTTTAATGGTCACTTCCTGGCCTTTCTCTTTCAGCCAATGGGCGGCAAATGCTTTGTTATATTCTTCATAAAGTTCCCTTGTCGGGTCATAGGAGACATTGAGCAGTTCAACTGCTTTATTGCCTTCCTTATTCCCATCTGTCCCCGTTCCTGTTGCTGCACCTGCCGCACTTGACCCGCCGTTATCTGATCCGCAAGCCGCCAGCACCCCCGTTAACACCAATGCCAGCCCAATTAGAATTCCTTTGTGAACTCTCTTTTTCATCATCTTACACTCCCCCCGATATAAACTTGCATGATCAACTACAGGTCGGCAGAACAGCGGTACGCACCAGAAAAGGACAAAAAGACGGAGGAACCCCCTGCGCACTCTTCCCTTCATTAAGTCATACCGCACCCTAAAGTCGTGTATGCTTCATCGGTAAAATGCACTGTGGTGTTCCTCCGTCTATACGGTGAGAACGCTATGCTGTTCAAGTGCTTGCACTCATGTGTCTGTCATGACCCATTCCGCAAAACAATCAGTCATTTTTATTATTCCTACCTGTTTAGTAAGTTATATACGTATAATAAAGGCAGTCTATATGACTGTCAAACGTTTTTTCCGCTTTTTACCGAAATTTTGTACCATTGACAAAAAAGAGGACAATGAACGATAACGACTGAACCATTAAACAGATCAGCGCTGAGCCGGGGCCAGTAACCGTACTATTTTCACGACTGTTCAGCAAAATGATGAGTCAATCGCCACCGATTACCGGAACCAATCCAAAGAATAAATTTGTGGAAAATTAAAGCAACCTTTTGCACAAAAGGGTCGTCTATAGGAGCAAATCACTTTAAAACAAAGGGATATGAACTTCCTGGAAAAGCGAGGCGATACTGAAATGAAGAAAAATATTATAGCAGCCTTTACGGCAGGAGCCCTACTTACCCTCTCCTTAAGTGCGGGCCCTCTCCATGCTGCGCCGTCAAAATTTACGGATATTCAAGGTATTCCGGGTGCAGACAAAATCGAATCTCTCCATCAGGATGGATTAATCAAAGGGGTTAGCGATAACTTGTTCAAGCCAGAAGAACAGCTGAGTACCGCGCAAGGCGTTCAATTGATCGTAGACGGGCTGGACTTAAACCTGAACGCTATTCGTTTTATTAAAATGCCTGTGCCTAGTGATTATTTCTCTGATGTAAAAGACGGCGTCTGGTACAGCGATGCTTTCATCCGCGCACAATACAACAGCA
Organism: Paenibacillus amylolyticus; assembly: GCF_003719335.1. Taxonomy (GTDB): domain Bacteria; phylum Bacillota; class Bacilli; order Paenibacillales; family Paenibacillaceae; genus Paenibacillus; species Paenibacillus amylolyticus_D. The sequence goes on along the minus strand of NZ_RIAS01000010.1, from coordinate 212,983 downwards.
TTAAGCTACCGCAAAATATTGATCCATCCAAACCGCTCACTCGCGAGCAGTACACCCTGTTCCTCATGCAAGCGATTGAGGCCAAAGGTGGTCTGCCTATGATCAAAATACAGCCCGTAGACATTGCGGACGAGAATGAGCTTACACCAGAGTACCAAGGTGCCGTACAGCGTTCTCTGGTGCTGAAGATCAGCGCACTTGATGCGAACGGACAGTTCCATCCGAAACAAGCCATTACTCGCGCTGAGGCTGCCGTGATGATGTACAATGCCATTCAGCACATGGAATCCTTCTTCACACCGCAAATCCCGGAAACACCGGAGAAGTAAAAGGTATCTCGGGGCAAAAGAATAGAATTGCAAACCCCGCATCTTTTCTTCTTTGGAAAGTGCGGGGTTTTGTGTACAGCCTGAGTGTAAGTCTGCGCCTAAGGATTGGGATTATGTTCTGATATCAGCTTTGCCTGATCCTGTATTCATATCCTATTTTATCATGCACAAAAATTTCCAGTCATACAAAGAGCGCCTTTACCACGGTCCTTCAATGAGCACACAGCAAGCCGTAATCAGTACCCACGAGCTGTAGAAATAGCAAAAAAGCGAGTACTGCCCTCCGATAAGAGGATGTACTCGCTTAGAATATTACTGCCTATAATCCACGTTTAGATGGACTTAGAAAGAACCTTTTACAACGACTTCGGACAACGGGAAGCGACCTGATGGACGAGCTGGCTCAGCAGCTTTACCTACAGTAATCAGCAAAGTTGGCACAAAGCGTGCAGGGATGTTGAACGCTTCGATCAATTGTTGTGGGTTGTATCCGCCCATTGGGCAAGTGTCGTAACCCAGTGAACGTGCTGCCAGCATAATGTTTTGGGAAGCAAAAGAAGCGTTGCGGATTGCTTCATCACGAGCGATTTGCGGGTTTTGGTAAGCACCGTTAATTTGACCCACCAACGCGTCACGAACTTCAGCAGGCAGCGCGCCAGCTTCAACAGCTTGATCGTAAATGAATGTATTGCGGTTCGCTTCCAGATCACCAAGAACGGCAATCGTAACAGAGCTGTCCACTACTTGTGTTTGTCCGTAAGCGATAGGCAACAACTTTGCTTTGTCTGCTTCGGATTCAATCACGAGGAATCTCCAGTGTTGCAAGTTCCAGGAAGACGGGGCTTCGGAAGCTGCAGTCAAGATTGCGTTCAGGTCAGCCTCTGGCAATACAAAACCTTTTTCATACTTTTTAACTGCGTGACGTTCGCTAATGACGCTGAGTGTTTCATTTTTTTCAGTAACGGACATGTGTTCCACTCCTTAGTTCTGTTTGGAATATTATATTTTTACGTTCGCAAAGCACGCCTTGAAAGCCAATCCGCCCCAAGCACAGGCCTTCCGAAAATAACATCAGCGCAGACGAACGCTCCCCATCTGTGTTCACGTTATGCCCGGAATTACCTCAACTTTCAAACTCTTTCACACCGGAGCATACGCCTCTCTTACACTTTTCTCCCATGCCTGTTTAACCACATCATCATGCACTTAAAGCCATGACTCTGACAGCACCCATTCAAGTCTTCTCTTTGGTAGATACACCTTCCATCGGAAACGGTCCTTCCCCACGCTCAATGCTTTGCTTCACATCAAGTATCGATATGCGGTCGAAATAAGCGCTCAGCGCCTCTTCCCCTCCATCGTATATAGCCCCCATCACACCCTGCATATTAGAGGAAACTTTACACGGTGAACCCGATTCACCTGAACACCAGCTTGGCCCGAGCGAACCTCCGGCGACCAGTCTGTACACTTCTCCAAGCTTAATCTCTTCACTTGGCCGACTAAGCAGGTATCCCCCATGAGCACCTTCTTTGGTCGTCAAGTAACCATGTTTACGCAGAACACTCAGTACCTTGCGGACTCTGGCCGGGTGTGTGCCCACACTTTGAGACAGGTCTTCACTGTTGGCCATACACTCGCTTCTCATTGATAGAAAAACAAGACAATGCACCGCAATGGTAAATTCGCTGTTCATAACTTACTCCCTTCCCGGCATACAACACCGATGAACTTCATTCCAAGGTAAGTATAACTGTCATTATATGAGTAACAGTTATGTTTGTCAACATTTGCTCCTGAACGTCATTTGATCATAGATTTCCCTGTTATATCAATACTTACACTCTCGCGGGTGATCTGCCGAAGGCTGATTCAAAACCTGAGGTTGAAAACGTTCTATGCATAAAAAAGTGAGCCTTTCGCTTCGCGAAGGGCTCCAATAAGATAGACATATGAAAGGGCTTACGTGATTATTATAATCGCTAATCTTCATTTTGAAAACGCTTTTTTTGTAAAGTTTGATTTTAAGCTGATTTAGGAGTTATCCCGTTATGCTGAAAATTTATATTGCGTAAACTAATGGTATTAGTTATATTACTAACATCATTAGTTTTAGGAGGATTTCCGATGCGTATCACCCGTGAGTACGATGTTCACCAAATCTCATTCCTTCCCCGTCTCTTTCCGGTAAATGTCTACCTGGTTGAAGAGGATCAAGCCTTGACTCTGATTGATGCCGGAATGCCCTTTAGTCTCAAAGGTATTCTGGAGACAGCCGCTTCCTTGGGGAAACCCATCACCACCATCATCCTGACTCATGCCCATGCGGACCACGTTGGGGCGCTTGATGGTCTTAAGGATGCGCTCCCCGATGCTGAGGTATGCATCTCCAGCCGAGATGCCAAGCTGTTAACCGGGGACACATCGCTGTTGCCGCACGAGCCGCAGACCCCGGTACGCGGCAGTGTGCCCAAAGGCATCCGTACGAAGCCGGATCGCCTGCTCAAAGATGGCGACCAGATCGGATCGCTGGTCGCTATTGCTTCTCCAGGCCATACGCCTGGGCATATGGCCTTCATGGATACACGCAGCCGAGTGTTGATCGTCGGCGATGCGTACCAAGTGCGCGGGGGCCTCGCCGTGTCCGGCCGCGTGCGCCCGCTCTTCCCGTTCCCTGCGCTGGCCACGTGGAATCGCGAAGCGGCACTAGCCAGCGCGAAGCGCCTGGCGGAGCTGGAGCCGTCCGTGCTGGCCGTTGGCCACGGACGAATGCTCCGCCAGCCCGCGGCGGGCATGCGCGCGGCAGTCGCTGATGCGCAGCAGCGACTGCACCCAGCCGGGGGGCAGCGATGAGCCCCCGGCAAGGTCTGGATCGCGGCGCGCTGCTTGACGCCGCGATCCAGATCGCGGACAGCGACGGCTTTGAGGCGCTGACTCTTGCCGCTCTTGCGAAGCGGCTGGATGTGCGCTCGCCGTCGCTCTATAACCACATCAGCGGGCTCCCGGGGCTTCGCCAGGAACTGGCGCTGATGTCAGTGCAACAGCTTGGCCTTGCCGTAAACGAGGCTGCGGCGGACCGCACCGGCGACGAGGCCATTCAAGCCATCGCCGCCGCTTATATTGGCTTCGTTCGCCAGCATCCCGGGCTCTATGAAGCCTCATACCATGCACCCGACCTGAATGAACCGCAGCTCGCGGCATGCAAAACAGATCTGCTGAACATGCTACTGCATACATTGCAGCCATACCCCCTTACCGAAGCGCAAGCATTGCATGCTGTTCGGGGATTACGCAGCCTCTGCCATGGTTTTGCCTCCATTGAGGCGCAAGGTGGCTTCGGCATGGATTTCAGTCCGGACGACAGCCTGCGTCTGACCGTGTCCGCTTTTCTTCACGGGCTGCGCCACCTGTCCGAAGACGTATAAACGAAGGGAAAAGCTAACTCTGTCGGGATATACGCTAGCATCTATAGCTTATAGTCCCTATGAACAGAAAGGTAAACGTTTCTGGACAACGCTAACGCTAAGTATCCAAGCAAGAGAAAACAGCCGCGACACTCGTAAGCAACCGAACGAAAGAAGATACTCTCGGGAGCTGATCTTCACCAAGTAATCGAAGCCCGTCTAACCAAACGAATTAAGTTCCCCGCACCGCTTGCAGCTCCTAGCACAAGCGGTGCCCCACTTCATGGCAAGCATGTCCGCGACTAAGCTAACCCCGGTCAGATTAATTGAATCTGACCGGACTACTACAACTACTACAATTTCCTCTCAACAAAGTGAGACTTCCATACGTCTGCCAAAATTCTAACGATCACCACAGACCTTATATACTCGATAAACAGCCTTTTGGAATTCTAACGATCACCAGAGACGCTATTCTCTCAAAATTGGGCTAAAAACCGTGAAAAAGACCGAAATTCATAAAAATAAGGTTTCTCGTGATCGTTAGAATTAAATGAGCACAAAATGCGGCAAATAAGCTTCCTGGCGATCGTTAGCCTGCAAGGCTTGTGTGCAGGAGATAATTGAGTCGGGATAGTCGAGATATACCGTGCAACGTCTGTCCATCTGTAGTAATCGCTTGTTAGTATATCTGCTTCATTTCCTCTTATTCGTATAAACGACAACTCAGCGGGAACAATACTAGGGCGTGTCTTGAAACCTACTGAAGTGCATCTTCCCCCTTTTTCGCCCCCTGCTACGTCACTTTCCCTTGACGTGCCCCGGCACGCCTGCGGGAAACTTCCTTGCTTGGAACGAAAATTCGGCAAAATCTGCTTTCTTCAGAGTTTACAGACACTCCCTACATATTTTCCAAATAAAAACGATCAACATGGCCTGCATTTTTAAAAGATATGTGTTCTATCGAGTTCCTGTGTTTGTGCTATAATAGGAACTGAAAAATCAGGTCATTTTGTACTTATCCGATTTTACGGATTACATATCATTGTAGAAAGAAGGCGTTTACGTGGCTCAAATCTCTCCGTACTATCTTCAAATCGGGGCGACCGTTGGCATGCTTGTCATGGCCTTACTTGCCATCTTCATTCGTATGAAAGCCAGCCACCGGCCGGTCACCATCCGTAAAATTATTATTCCGCCGCTCGGCATGAGCACAGGCTTCTTTATGTTTGTTGTACCAGAGACACATGTTCCGCTATTGTGGGCATTCATCGCGCTCCTGGTTGGCTGGTTTATTTTCTCGTATCCTCTCATTCGCAGTACTCGGTTTGAACGCGTAGGGGAAGAGATTTTTGCCACACGTTCCCGCAGCTTTGCCTTCATTTTGCTAGGACTTCTGGCTGTACGCCTGATTCTGCATGAAGTCATCCAGAAATATGTCAGCATTCCGCAAACCGGCGGCCTGTTCTTCCTGCTGGCGTTCGGTATGATTGTGCGCTGGCGTGTGTATATGTACAAACATTACAAGGAAGTGCTCGCTGTTCAGAACTAGATGGTAGCTAAAATACTCCGGCTCTGCCATGATTTTTATAGGTCTAGAGCAATAAAGTTTTAACATTTAAACAATCAAGGTATTAAGCATCTACCAATCACATTGATCACATCAACATCAACTTATAAAGACACGTTCAACACACCTTCAAAAGGTGCCGAGAACGTGTCTTTTGCTTTTGCTCTACTTTTGCTCTAATTTTTGCTCTACTTCTATTCTAACCTTTGTTTAGCGCTTTTGGTTTCACTTTTACTTTCGTTCTAGCCTTTGCTCTTATACTCCTATGCCTACTTTTATCTTCAACATGAGAATAGGAGAATCGCAGGCTGCAACCACTTGATCAGAACTGTCATGCGGAAGTCGCTTTGATAGGCGGAATGAATTAATTCATCCATCAACCCATATGATCTAACTTCACTTCATCTATTGAGGGTCTGCAACCTTCACCAGCTGTTTGCCCAGATTATCTCCGGAAAAAAGACCGATGAAAGCTTCTGGCGTCCGTTCGAAACCATTCACAATGTTCTCTTCATATTGAAGTTTACCTTCCTGAATCCACTTAGCCAGCTTGGCACGGCCTTCCTTGAAGGACTTCGTATAGTCGCCCAGCAGAAAACCTTTCATCAGCGCCGTGTTCGTTAGCAGCAGCGTTTGTGGACGCATGCCGATATCCGGTTTCTCCAGATTATAAGACGAGATCTGTCCGCACAGCGGAATACGTGCATTCCGATTGATATGACGCAGTACAGCATCCGAGATATCGCCGCCAACATTGTCAAAATATACGTCGACTCCGTCAGGACAAGCCTTTTCAATCGCTGCCGACATATCTTGCTCCGTCTTGTAGTTAAGCACAACGTCGAAACCAAGCTTTTCTCTCAGATAAGCACATTTATCGTCAGAACCTGCAATACCGACCACCCGCGCACCGACGATTTTACCGATCTGACCCGCGATCATACCCACAGCTCCTGCCGCACCAGAGACTACAACGGTCTCTCCATCTTTGGGTTTGCCGATATCCTCCATGCCGAAATACGCGGTCAAACCTGTCAGGCCCAATGCACCGAGATAGGCTGTAATTGGAGCCTCGTCTGAATCAATCAGTGACAGATCTGTTGTATTGACCGCAGCATATTGCTGCCAGCCCCACATCCCCGTCACTAGATCACCTTTGCGTAAATTTGGCTCGGATGATTCCACAACTTGCCCGATCGCGCCTCCCTTAATGACTTCATTCAGGGCGTACGGCGGTGCATAGGATTTCGTATCTTTCATTCGTCCCCGCATGTACGGGTCGACCGACAAATATAATGTACGAACCAGCACTTGTCCAGCTTCCGGTTCAGGTAGCGATTTCTCAACAAATTCAAAATTCTCTTTGGATGGGGTTCCTTCAGGACGGGAAGCCAGTACGATCTGTTTGTTTACACTCATCAAAATAACCTCCTGATTCCCAGTGGCTTCAAGGTCAGCCCTTGTCATCTGCAGTAACACAGGCGCACCACTGGCTCTATGTTGATCTTCATAATAGTTTAAACCGAAACAGGCGGATCACAAACGTGGGCCGCCCGGAAATATACAAATATCGTCAAATTATAGTTCTAAACCATGCTTCGTATCGTTTTTTCAAGTATCCTTATTAGGAATCTCAGTCACCCAGCCTTATAGCTTTTCTGAACTAAATTTACCACACAGTGATAATGAATTAGCCAATAGTGAAATGACACCATCTTTTCATACTGGGCGGGTAGCCTTACATCTGTTGCGTGTAATCCACCCATCTGAATCCCTACCCCATCTTATTGCGCAGTCAGAATGACCGGTCCATCGGCTGTAATGGCAATGGTATGTTCATACTGAGCGGACAGACTCCCATCCAATGTACGCGCAGTCCAACCGTCTGAATCCAGCTTGCTGCGGAATGTCCCAATATTCAACATCGGTTCAATGGTGATGACCATGCCTTCCTTAAGCCGCGGACCACGATGCGGTGGGCCATAGTGAGGAACCTGAGGTTCTTCATGCATCTTCTCTCCGATACCGTGTCCAATAAATTCACGAACCACGGACAGACCTTCTCCTTCAGCATACGTTTGAATGGCATGCGAGATGTCTCCGATCCGGTTACCGACAATAGCAAACTCAATGCCTTTGTATAGAGAGTTTTTCGTCACGTCCAGCAAATGCTGCGCTTCAGGACTTACATTCCCCACAGCATAAGACCAAGCTGAGTCTGCCAGCCAGCCATCCAAATTCACGACCATGTCGATGGTAACGATATCGCCGTCTTTCAGCACATATTTTCCCGGAAAGCCGTGACAGATCACATCATTAACCGACGCGCATGTCGCATAAGGGTACCCGTTGTATCCCTTTTGCTCCGGTATAGCGCCATTTTTCTTCATAAATGCCTCTGCAAACTGGTCAATTTCCTGTGTCGTGATCCCCGGACGAATCAGTTTTGCGATTTCTCTATGGCACGCAGCCAGAATTTCTCCAGCTTTTCTCATTTGTTCAATCTGTTCTTTCGTCTTTATCGTGATCATGCCAACTACTCCTTGTCCGTTATGATCTTATCCTGTCTTCTATTGTAACGCGAAACGCTCAAAATAAAAAATTCCGATAACTGAACCAACATCCTATTATACGCCAAGCTGTGAATGAATGAGTATTTTTTTCTCCAAAAACACGAAACCGTCTTGGGCAAGCCACGTATTAGCATAAAAATAACTGAAAACGAAAGGATGAACGACTCATGTTTAAGAAGCTCATAGGCAAACTCATCGACTCCAAGTCCTCATCTCACCACAAACGTTACAGTTCTTCCAACAGACGTTCCTATAAAAAATACAGCAGTTCCTCTGGCAAACGCGGCTACAAGCGCTATTCCTCATCCGATATGAAGTACAGGGATCAGCGCCATGGATCAGGGTATTACAAAAGCAGAAAGTATAGCTCCAGCTAAACGATACTGAACCTGCCCAATTTATATGCCCAATGAGCTATGGTCTAACTTTGCTCAACTCTGATTGAATCTGACTCTTAACCACCAGATATAACAAAGGGGTGTTCCATCGATACCGTACACACGGTCTTCGGAACACCCCTGCTTTTTATTTGATATGAACCCTTACTTCGCTCTTCTACTTCTACAGCAACGCTCTCAAACGATCCATCTCATGCTGTAACTCTTCCGTCCCGCCAACATAACCTGGGCGAAGCCCAAGCAATCGCTCCAGCATCTCATGCAGTTCAGGCGTAAGCCGAAGCTCTTCTTGCCAGCTGGCAGGAGTGCTGCCTACCTGCGGCTCATAGGCGGAGTACAGCATGAAAAGCAAAAAGTGACCGATATCCTGCAGATCCTGATCTGGTACAGCCGGTTCATCTTCAGGCTCAGGCACATCTTTCATTCGGCGTTTCAACTCTGGCAACAACGGCTCCCCCAAGCGTCTTGCCAGGCCAAAATCAATTAAATGCACTCGTCCCTCTCGTATAATGACGTTAGGGATTCGCACGTCGCCATGAATGAATCCCTGCTCATGTACATGAGCTACCGGAGCCAATAGCTGAGAAGCGAGTTCCACGCATTGACGCTCTGTATATTGCTGACCTTCTTCGAAGATCAATTGTTCCAGCGTCTGTCCGCAGACATACTCTGTCACCATATAATTCTGTCTTCGCACGTTAAAAGTATCCAAAAGCTTAGGAATTGCCGGGTGATACAGATGCTGTAATACATCCGTTTCCCTGTTCAGCAGCCTCGCAGCAAGCTTCCCCTTACTCGGTTTCGATTCCTTCAACGCGACTTCCCTTCCAGTCTGCTGATCCACGCACAGATAGGTCAGTCCATAACTCCCCATGCCTAGAAGCTCCCGTATCACATAACGATCCCCTACAACCGTTCCTTGCCGCCTAGGGCGATCTGTAAATAAACCGAGCAATCTTTGCCAGCTTCGCTCCAGCTCCACGTTGCCTCCCACGCCAGCTTCTGATGTCTGATCCGGTTTCCTGTCATGAGAAACGGCTGATCAGCGGCTGGACTTCATGTTGTATTGGAGCTAATTATAGCAGGCTATACATATGAAATCACGATCATCCATCATGCAGAATCACTTAGGCTTCTTTATGTTTCTTTGGCATCAAGCCAAATAACATGCGAAGCGAAGTGATTTTGGACTTCCGTTTACGTCCCTGATAACTGCGCAAATTCGTCACGAGTTCGCGGTCTCGTTCCTCCTCCAGCTTTTCGTTCATCCACTGACGTTGCTTCTCCATCTGTTCCTGAAGCGCAAGATGAGTCTCCGCCAGATGCTGGAGTGTCAGCTCCAGTTCATCCACCCGGTGCTGCAGCACCTGAACGCGATCTTCCTGTTCCTCCTTGGGTTCTACCGCACCGTAGGTGACCTCACTTACAAGCTGGCCGAGCCCTTCATAGGATCTCAATTGCCCATACTGATCCACTTCCAGCGGCGGTAACGGATTAGATCCAGATAAGACCGTACTGGCTACAGCACATTCCTGCTCTGTTTGCTCACGAATGGCTTGGACAGACTGCTGTTCTGTTTTCCCTTCTGCTGGAGACAGCACCGTAACCACCGCATCAGCCAGAGGCAGGTTATGCTCTCTAAGCTCAGTCATCAGACGTTCAATGCACTCGATATCATCGGATTTGAACAATCTGGATTTATTCGCAGAACGTTCGAAGCGGTATCCCTGCTCCTCAAGTGCTGCCGCATATTTACGAAGAGTACTGGCACCTATACCCAGGCTCTTGGCCGTTTCCGTCGTTGCTCCTACTTCTTCAATCATCATAAATTCCCTCCCGGTATGAAGTCTTTTGGGCTTGCAAAATAACGACTTTAGCGCTCCTGCAACGAACTGTCATCGGATCGGGTGACCTTTCTCTTACACTTTGTCTTGCACAACATTGGACTATGCACATGAAACATGAAACCTTAAACAACCCAAAACAACCTTCCTCATGTAACCCGCCAGTGCTTCTCTCTTTGCATGTCGGTAAGTATTCGTCAGTCTACTTGCAGAACCCTTTGACGGTTTAGTTCTGTTTCTAGGGATTCATAAGAACTTTTGTCAGGTATATATTTCGCATAAAATCTCCTTCATCCGACAAGCTACAGGAATGCTGTCGTGTCGAAAACAGTATATGAAAATGCCGTCTAAATTTCGGAGTGCATCGAATTGATGTCAATTTTGTTAACTCCACTACTCCAACACGCTCCCGCGACAGAGGGAATCATTGCTGTATCGCTTTCCCTTGTGTTATCTTATGTAACGTAGAATTGAATGTCGGCATAAAATAAAGCACTATACTTAACATAACAATAATCAAGTAACGGATAAATCCAATGTAAACGGAGGCTGAAGGCAGTGTTAGGCAAATCAGGGAAAGTAGCAGTCATCGGGGCGGGTCTTGTAGGTTCAAGTTGTGCATATTCGATGATCAATCAATCGATATGCAGGGAGATTATGATGGTCGATCGGACGTATGACCGTGCTGTAGCACAGGCACTCGATTTTTCCCATTGCATGGACTTTACACATAACCGAACGAAAGTGTACGCGGGAACGTATGCCGATTGCGGCAGTATGGATGTCATTATTTTGACCGCAGGAGCCAATCCAAAGCCTGGACAGACAAGACTGGATGTTCTGGAGGAAGCAGAGTCCATTGCCAAAGATATCGTAGTTCCGATCATGAACAGTGGTTTTAACGGCATCTTTGTTGTCGCAGCCAACCCCGTGGACATTGTTACGTATATGGTATGGAAATTGTCCGGTTTGCCACGTGAGCGTGTTATCGGGACGGGGACTTCGATTGATTCTTCAAGGCTCAAAACACTGCTCTCCGAGGTATTCTCCATCGACCCGCGCAGCGTACACGGCTACGCACTCGGTGAGCACGGCGAGTCCCAATTCGTGGCCTGGTCACATGTTACCATCGGAGGCAAGCCTATTCTGCATATTTTGGATCAACACAAGGAACGGTTCAAACATCTGGATCTGGACGATATCGCCAAAAAAACGAAGGATGCGGGCTGGGAAATTTTTACCCGTAAAGGTTCGACCCAATTTGGCATCGGGAATGCACTTGCCCATATTACTCGCTCCATCCTGAATGACGAGCATAAAATTATTGCCGTATCCGCGATTCTCGATGGCGAATATGGACAGCGGAATGTTTGTGCAGGAGTCCCTGCAATCATCGGGGAAGGCGGCATTCAAGAGATTATCGAATTAAATCTCGATCAAGCAGAGGTTGAGAAATTCGAGCGTTCCTGTGAAATTTTGTCCGGTAATATTAACCGCCTAACCCTAGCCTGAGTCTCCGTAACTTCTGAATAACAACAGGTTTAATCCATGAGCTTGTTACAAAATAGAACACAAAAAACAACCTTCATTTCACCACACTGTGGAAATGAAGGTTGTTCTTCTACACTAAATTTTTAATCCGTTGGACTTAATCCAATGATAATCACATGCATATCCACTTAACTAGGCCCGATTCGCGGCTCATCAGACGGTCCCCATTGCTGGAGGACACGCTTCAATTCACTTAGCATCACCGGCTTGCTGATAAAGTCCCGCATGCCAATCTCCAGACAGGCCTCTTTATCTTCCCGCCTGGAATTGCCTGTTACGGCAATAATCGGAGGAATCCGATCCTGTGGAATTAACCGATGCAGCAAATTCGTAGCTTTGAGCCCGTCCATAACAGGCATATGAATATCCATCAGCACAATATCATAGGCATTCTGCGAGATGGCATCAATCGCCTCTACACCGTTAGTGCACACATCAGCCTCATAGCCCAGCTTCTCCAAATATTCCTGTAGAATCTTCCGGTTGACCGGATGATCTTCCGCTACGAGAATACGCATTGCCACCTTGTCACTTTGACGTGTGCGGTCATGCTGGAACTCACTTGCTGACTTTTCACCTGATGCTTCAACTCGCGTCGTCGGAATGGCAAACCGGAAAACGGAACCTTCTCCTTCGGTACTCTCCACACTAATGCTTCCACCCATAATTTCAACAAGTCTCTTGGAGATCACCAGCCCAAGTCCAGTACCGCCGTATTTGCGATTAATTACCGGATGTAGTTGCGAGAACGACTGGAATAGCTGATCCAGCTTGTCCGCAGGAATACCAATACCCGTATCCTCCACCGCAAAATCAAGGACAGTATCCTCAGGCTTGCTCCCCTTGATGATATCTACCGTGACATCAATACTTCCCTGATCTGTGAATTTCAGTGCGTTGCCCACAAGATTCACTAGAATCTGCCTTATTCGCATGGAATCTCCTGCCATATAATCGGGGATATTCGGATTCAGACGAAAACGAATATCCAGATGTTTCTCGTCTGCCCGCGGCTTGAACAGCTCCGCGACCTGCTCCAGCATCTTGCGCAGCGAGAACGGCTCGTAGGCCAGGGCCATTTTACCCGACTCCAGCTTACTGAAGTCCAGAATATCATTCAGGATGTTCAGCAGTGCATCGCCGCTCTCTTGAATGATCTGAGCATACTCCCGCTGCTCCTCTGACAAGTCTGTACCCACCAATAGCTCGGTCATTCCTACAATGCCGTTCATGGGTGTCCGGATTTCGTGGCTGACGAGCGAAAGAAATTCGGACTTGGCCTGTGCAGCCAGCTCAGCCGTTTCCTTGGCGCGAACAATTTCACGTTCACCGGTAACGTCATTAAAGACAACTACCGCACCACGAATCTGACCTTCATCAATAATCGGAGTAACCTGATATTGGACGAGGAAACTGCTCCCGTCTTTTCGCCAGAACACATCCTCCGTCACTGAACGCGCATGACCATCGAGCACCGTCATATGAATCGGACATTCTTCTTTTGGAAAATAACTTCCGTCTGCACGGGTGTGATGGATAATCGGGTGTGAACTTTTGCCAATGAATTCATGTGCTTCATAACCAAACATGGATGCCGCCGCCGGATTCATGAACATCGTAATACCATCCGCATCGAGGCCGTAGATTCCTTCGGTAACGGTATTGAGAATCAACTCATGCTGCTTGCTCAGCTCCTGAATACGCTCTGTGTATTCCTTGCGCTCCGTAATATCCGATACTATACCGTAAGCACCCACCATTTCGTTATCTACAATGATGGGCACATTGGTTACTGAAACTTCGATCTTTCGGCCACTGGAACTCACAACACGAGACTCATAGTATTGGGCTTGCCCCTGCTTCACAAGCTCAAAACAGGCTTCACCTTTGTGCATTTCTCTTTTATCCAAATTCGACAGAAAGGACTGCCCGATCAGCTTGCTGCGCGGGATATCAAGCATCTGCACCATATTACTGTTCACAGCACTATAGTTCCCTTCCAGATCGAGGGAGTATACCGCAGCCGGATTATATTCAAACAATGACTTGTAACGTTCACGACTCTCGCGGAGACGTCTGTCAGCATCCATCTGCTGGGTAATATCCCTGCTGATGCTGACAATTTGCGTTATCTTGCCAAGCTCGCCAGCCACGGGTTTCGCCAATGTCTCCATCCAGATGTAGTGACCATCCTTGTGCAGCACCCTCATCTTGCACCCATTACCAATATTCGAAATGGGCAAAGGGTCAGGATAATCCCCCGGGTAACAGTAAGATTTAAATGATTTTCCTGTGACTTCCTCCGGCTCATAACCAAGCAGTGTACGAACAGATGGAGACACATACAGGAGTTCGCCATCTATGGCACAGGTTGTAATCAGATCTTGTGCATGCTCGGCCAGCACCTGATACTTCTCCTGTGTCTCCTGCAGTTCCTGCTCGATGATAACCTTGTCCGTGACATCCTTGGCAATTCCGTAGATGCCGACGACCTCATCACCTTCTGTTATAGGTATATAGGTCACCTGTGCATGTTTCACAGTACCATCTTTATGATAAAACGCCATCGATTCACTGACTGAATGTCCAGCCAGCACTTCTTCAATGAATTGTACTCGTCTCTTTTCACTTTCAGGCGGGCTGATGCGATCCCGACTCACCCCTGCAAGCTCTCCAATTTTGTAGCCGGATAACCGTTCAAAGGAAGGGTTAGCATCCATATGATTCCCTTCAACGTCCATCACATAGATGGCATCCGGGTGGTTAAAAAACAATGATCGGTAAGAGCTACCCTCAGAAATAATTCGTTTCAGGGTTTCCGTTTTATTACGCTCCAAAGGCTTACCCCTCTTTTCTCAGCCAAAATCTTCTTTTCACACTGCATATACGCCACTTCTGGCTGTAACAGGCTTACCCTCGAATAACCATGTTCGACTGACTAGAAACAGCTTTTTTTATTTTACCAGATTCTCGTCTCATTTTGCTTATCAAATAGGATAAAATTCACATCACTGGGCATGCAAAAGATGGAATTATATCTTTATCGCATAATATAAAAAAACTGAGACTGTCTGCATACCAAATCATTGGATGCGCAGCCTCAGGAAGGTTCATTTGTTATTCTCATCGTACTTAAGCTTTATACTTCCTTCTTCGAAAAATAAATCATGCCAATCGCAATAAACAACGCGGCGCTCCCCCCAACTACGGTCAAAAGTGTACCGAGCGGAACATTGAATGCACCGAACCCTGTGCCCTCGATGGGAAGCATCAGAATCATCGGCTGTGCCCATGGATAATATGGCCCATACGTTGCGGAGTTTGCAACCAAAATATTAGGTATCGTTAGCGCAAAATTCAAGGCAAGCGGCGCGGCGAAGCTGCTCCAGATCAGAGACACAAACATCTGTAATGCCGCCAGCGGGATACATGCCAGAAGTCCAAGCAGCATTTTGCTGACAAGGAATCCCCAAGGTACCGGGGTTGCCATGCCATGGATTAACCCTGTCAATACGATACTTCCGAATAGAAGCAACTGTGTACCAGCCAGGAGCAGTAACACAATCGTGAATTTGCCTAAATACACACCTGTACGTGTAAGTGGCAAAACCAAGAGTTGTTTCCATCCGCCCCCTGCATGTTCAAAACGACATACAAATGAGGTGAATACACCTGTTAGCATCGGTAACAAAAGCATACCATGAATCATCACCATGGCTGACATCAATGCTCTCCAGTCACCCGATGGGGAAGACAGCAGACCAATGAGCAGTGCGATTAACGGACTGATCAGAACCAAAAGCGAGATCGGCGATTTTGCCATTTTCAAACGTTCCGCAGATAAGATACGAAAATAGGTTGCTGCAAAATTCATATCAGGCCACATCCTTCCGGCTGAAGTGTATCATACCTGTCAGCAGAATGATGATTGCTAAACCTGCACCCATTCCTGCATATAGGTACGCGTTAGGCGCGCTCCAAGCCATTTGTGCCCAAGCAAGTGGAAAATGTGGAGAGATGCTGAGTGAAAACATACCGGTGATGGCAAGAATAATGCCGAATGTAACCGGTAGCGCCTGATTTTTGGATACCAGCGTAAACCATAATTCAATGGACAATACAGGCAGTGCGCCTGCAAGCGGCATAAGCCCCAGCTTCAGCGCCTGTGCCCACGGTATATCTTTGGCATCGAAACCAAGCACAAGCCCCAGTCCAACAACCCCCGCGGTTAACAACAGACATGATATCATTAGCAGCACACAAGCCAGCAGAAACTTTGCAAGATAAACGGCTGGTCTTTTAATCGGCATCGCCAAAAGTTGCTTCCACGACCCCTGCTCATGCTCTATTCCAGCTATCATCGAACTCAGAATGGTCGCACCCAGCATTAAAGCGAGTGGCACAAAAACAATTACGTTACCCAGCAGACCTCCCCACAAATTATCGGCATACTGCTCTTTCAGATAATCCAGTCGTAATCCGAAATTCAAAGCCTGCATGGCCGTTAACCCGATTGGGGCAAGAAACACCAGAAACCAGATGCCTTTACCACGAATTTTAAGCCAGTCGGCTGACAATGCACGTCCTGTCATAGCGAAGCCCCCTCGCCAATGACACGCATGAAGAGATCCTCCAAAGACTGTCTCTGTTCTTCGACCCGGTATACATCATGATCCTGTTCAATTAAACGACGCACCAGCAGTGCAACTGCGCTGTTATCCATGTAGGGGAAGGTAAGCTCAGCACCCTGCCTCTGACCAAATTGCCCCTGCTCACGAGCAAGCTTCATGGCTGCCTCCGGTTCCGACACCGTAAGCCTGATTGAGCTGCCTGTCTGACTATGCAGACTTGCCATCGTATCCTGCATCACCATTTTGCCATCTCGTATAATGCCGACACGGCTCGCCATCTGCTCGACTTCACTCAGCAAGTGACTGGATACAAGAACAGTGATGCCATGCTCCAGCGGCATACGTTTGATGAGTTCCCGAATCTCCTGAATCCCCGCTGGGTCAAGTCCGTTCGTTGGCTCATCCAGAATAAGCAATTCCGGTTCACCGAGCAGCGCGCTGGCAATACCCAAACGCTGTTTCATGCCAAGGGAATACCCTTTTACATTTCGTTTAGCATCTTTCGTCAGATCAACAATAGATAACACTTCCGCAATCCTTGACTTGGGTACATTGATGATGCGACGCAGCACCTCAAGATTCTCTACCGCATTCAGATGACCATAATACGAGGGGTACTCTACCAAAGAACCTACGCGACGCAAAATGTCCATACGGTCCTTACGAATATCTTTGTCGAAGACCCTGATGACCCCTTTGGTCGGTTTGATCAAGCCAAGAAGCATGCGGATCGTTGTTGTTTTGCCGGCACCGTTGGGACCAAGGAAGCCGTAGATATCTCCCTTTTTAATATGAAGATCAAGTTCACGAACCGCCGCGCGGTCCTTGTATGTTTTCCATAAATTCGCTGTTTGAATAATATTTTCGCTCATTCATCATCACCTCGGAACTATCGTAACCCTCCAAGGTTAAAGCAAGCGTACGTCCAAGGTTAAGTTTAGTTTAAAAAGAAACCTCTTCTCCCTGCGTTCAAACTTCCCGATCATTCTCTTTGCCGCTGTATAGATAGGTGCGGACACCCGCATCCGAGCTATCTACCCGCTTCCGCAAACCCATCTCACGAATCAGCAAATCGACAATGGACAAGCCAAGTCCTGTGCCCTTCGTACCCGAATCCGGTTGAATCCCCGGCCCGCGATCCTCGATCACTACGGCAGTTCGGCCCTGAATCTGCTCCGTGAAAATGCGAATATACTTTCCGCTCGCCGCATGACGAACTACATTTTGGAACAGATTATCCAGCACACGCCGTAGCCCTTGCGCATCTACATCCCAGATTAGCGGAGTTTCAGGCAGATCGATATCGATCTCAAACTCTTCCTTCTCCCACACCGGATACCATGAAGCAGCAGCTTCTCTTATCATACGCAGTGCATCCTTCTGCTCCAGTTTTAAAGTGTATCTTCCACTAGTCAGCAGATTATACGTGAGCAAATTGTCGATCAGTTCACCAAGATCCTGTATCTTGCCTTCCATCCGACTCAGTGCCCGCACGCCTTGCTCACTTAGGTTTTCTTTATGCAGTGCATGCATATGTCCGCGAATTACCGTCAACGGTGTTCTCAGATCATGTGATAAACCCGCCACCAGCCGTTTGCGAAGCTGCTCCTCTTCCCGCTCACGCTGGAGGCTATCCGTTAACTGATATACCATCTGGTTAAAGGATTCCTCCAAATGTCCAATTTCATCCGATCTGTTAATGTCCACTGGAAGCGGTATGCCCTCCTTGCTCGGGGTAACCATGGCAGATTGCAAGTGAATCAGTCGTTTGCGAATTTTAGCAAAGAACAGAACGGACATCACAATAAAGATCACAAACACAATCAGCATCACTGCTCCAAAATAGATGAATTCTAATAGCCCGTTATTGGTGAGGTTTTGAATGAGCTCACGAGGGACTTCAATCACCATAAACCCTTGTCCCTTATTCACATTTCCTCCGCCAATAAAAGAAACCACGGTTAGAGGATCGCGATAGAAGGCTTGCTTCATAAACTGAACCGCATCATTTGGTGTCCATATTGCCGGGATCCGAGTCTCTGCTTTTTCTCCAGTTGCCAATGACCACTTCAGAATGACATCTGTATTTAAAGACTCCGGCTCCCCTTCCGAGGTGACTGAAGGATTTAATGACTTAGATTTTAGTACCTCCGCCTCTTCACCACCAAGCACTAACATCGTTCTGCCTGCCGCATCTACACGATACATAGCTGATTTAGGGTATTTCTCCTGCAGTTCTTTCATCCGTTTATCTATGATTTGGTCAGAAGCCCCGCCCAGTTTTTTGGATTCCATGGCCCACAGTTCGGTAATTTGGTCAGCGTTTCCGTAAGGCGCTTCTTCACTAGAGCTTACGTTATTGATGACCACAATAAAAGCCGTTGCTACCAGCGGCACCACAACAGGTACAAACAGTACCGCTGCCAAAATCAGAAGCATGTATCTGGACATCAGAGATCGCCCAAACTTTATTTTGGGACGGATAGGCTGTTCTGTTTTACTGCCTCTGTTCAGTTCAGACTTTCTTAACTTCCGTTCTCTAATCCACTTCATCATGGTTTCTTCACGCGATAGCCAACACCGCGTACCGTCTGAATAATGACAGGATTGGCCGGATCAAGTTCCAACTTCTCGCGCAGATGCCGGATGTGCACCATCAACGTTTTGTCCCCATCCAGATAAGACTCGTTCCAAACCGCCTCATAGATCTGTTCTTTGGTGCGGATCATGCCCATATGCCGAAGTAAATAAGCGAAGATGTGGAACTGTTTACCCGATAAAATAATCTCTTCCCCTGTCTGTTCATTGACGATCCGGTTATCCCGCTCATAGATCGACAGATGATCCAGTTTAAGTACCGCTTCACTTGAAGCTACCGCTCCTGCCTTCCGCAGTTGAACCTCAATTCGCGCTGCAAGCTCGTCCGGATGAAACGGTTTGGTCACGTAATCATCGGCAAAATCAAGTCCATGCAACTTGTCATCAATGGATGTTCTGGCCGAGAGCATGACGATGGGCACAGCAGGATATTCTTTTTTTAATCGCTGGCCTACCGTAAATCCGTCCAACCCTGGCAACATGACATCCAGGATGACTAGGGCGCAGTCTGCCACTGCCTCGGTGGCCCCTTCACCACTCCCAAGCCAAACGACCTCATACCCACGCTCCTCCAAGTCTTCTCTCACCCATGTTGCGATTTCCGTATCGTCCTCAATGTATAACAGTTTGGTTTTCATCTATGTACTCGTTTCCTTTCCATCCTCATTGGGTTAATGATATACCTGGGCAGCATTACTTATCTATATGAATTTTATGCCCTTTAATTTTGAATGGGCGAGCTTTCGCACCAGATTAAATTCAAGCCCGAATGCACAAGCTACAATGTTCGTTGTCTAGGTTTCAGTGCATTCCATGTCACTCGTTTGGAGCCAGTCCCCTCTGTTCATACCCTATTATAACGCAATCTGCAGTCACGTAATATGAAGCTATACCATTGAGCATGATGTCTACATACCACCTGTACTACTAGCATATTTAATCTACATTAAATTAATTGGTTTCTGCTTACTTCATTCATATCGGACAGGAGGAATTACATATGCTGCTTGAAGCCATCTTTCACCAACCGAAACGAAACTGGGCCTATGCCTATGATCAGGATACGATTCGTCTGCGTCTGCGTGCCAAAAAGAATGATCTCACCGAGGTGTATGCTCTGACTGGAGACAAATACGCGTGGGAGGAAACAAGAGATATGGTTCCTCTGACCAAATTGACGTCAGACTCTATGTTTGACTACTACGAGGGGGAAGTGAAACCTCCGTATCATCGATTGAAGTATGCTTTTTTGCTCAAAAGTGGAAAAGAACACATCTGGATGACCGAGACGGATTTCCAAGAGGAGGAGCCGGATGATCCAGGCCGCATGTTCCAATTCCCGTATCTTCATGCCGGAGCTGTATTCACACCCCCAGCGTGGGTGAAAGATGCTGTGTTTTATCAGATTTTCCCCGAGCGGTTTGCCAATGGCAACCCGGATATCAATCCCGAAGAGGTTGAACCTTGGGGTGGTGAACCCACACCCTTTAATTTCTTTGGCGGTGACCTGCAGGGCGTAATCGACCACCTCGATTACCTCAGTGAATTGGGCATTAATGCGATTTATTTCACGCCAATTTTTGAAGCCACAACCAATCATAAATATGATACCGAAGACTATCTGCGTGTAGACCGCCATTTCGGTGATGCTGACACGGTGAAGCGTCTGGTGAAGTTGTGTCATGAACGTGGTATTCGTGTGCTGCTGGATGCCGTGTTTAATCATTCTGGTAAAACGTTTGCTCCTTTTGTTGACGTACAAAAGCATGGTGCTCAGTCCAAATACAAGGACTGGTTTCACGTACATGAATTCCCGTTGGACGTGAAGGATGGCATTCCAACTTATGAGACATTTGGCTTTGAACCTCATATGCCCAAATTGAATACAGAGAATCCAGATGTGAAGGCCTACTTGCTCGAAGTAGCCGAATATTGGATCAAGGAAGTTGGTACGGACGGCTGGCGTCTTGATGTGGCTGATGAAGTGGATAATGCTTTCTGGAGAGATTTTAGACGAGTTGTTAAAGCGGCCAACCCGGATGCCTATATATTGGGTGAGATATGGAATGAATCTTCTTCCTGGCTGCAAGGTGACCAGTTCGATGCCGCCATGAACTATCCGTTCACCGCTGCCGTCAATCATTTCTTTGTGGAAGATAAGATGCACGCGGAACAATTCGCGAGTGCCCTTGGCCGCCAGCTATCCCGCTACCCACTTCAAGCGAGCGAGGTGGCATTCAACTTGCTCGACAGTCATGACACCCCGCGCCTGCTCACCTTGTGTGAGGGCGATCAACGCAAGATGAAGCTGGCTGCCTTGTTCCAGTTCAGTTATATGGGAGCCCCATGTATCTATTATGGTGACGAGATTGGGCTCGACGGCGAACATGATCCGGGATGCCGCAAATGCATGGAGTGGGACGAAGCGAAGCAGGATCGGGAGCTACTTCACTTTTATCAAAAGTTGATTGCTCTGCGCCATGCTCATCCTGCACTGCGTGCAGCAGGAACCATTCGTTTCCTGCAAGCTCAGGAAGGCGGCAGCCAGCTTGTGATGGAGCGGCAAAGTGACGAGGAACGCATCCTCATTCTGTTCAACCGTTCTGAGGAAACGGCCATCGTTGAACTGGACGCAGGGGAGCAGCCTTGGACGGAACTGTTTGAGGGCAACCATCGCACCGCTCTGGAAGACGGTATGCTTGCGATTGAACTGCCTGCTTACGGATATGCCGTGATTCGCACAGAAATAAAGTAGATGGAATTTTGAAACTCACCATAACTAACTGCCTTCTCCAATTATGATGGGTTGATTGCTATCTGGCTGGTTTAGGCACACTGAACAAACAAGCGTCTCGCATAACCTGAGCAAACCAGGTTCGCGGACGCTTGTTTGTTATGATGGAAAAACGACTTAGCATGCTCTATTACTACTTGTTGATCGGGTCCTGGTTGTATGCTCCTGAGCTATCTGACCTATCCTGTATATGATCCGACTTGCTATTCTGCCTCTGAGCCTGTTTGTGATGTTTCGGATGTCTCATCCGGCACTCGTTTGGCTTTGGGTTTCGCCAGCTTCTCCATCATCTTGCGGCCTGTAGGTGTCTGAGCGAGCCCACCTTGTGCTGTCTCGCGGTGACGACTTGGCATCGCACTGCCTACCTCCAACATAACGTCGATGACTTCGTCAGACGGAATGGCACTGCGTACACCAGCAAGTGCCATATCTGCGGCAGCCAGTGCAGTAACGGCACCGAGTCCATTGCGAACGATGCATGGAATCTCTACAAGGCCAGCAACCGGATCACAGATGAGGCCTAGTGTATTTTTCAAAGCCAATCCTACAGCATGCACCACCTGCTCTGGTGTTCCTCCGCGAAGCTCTACCATCGCGCCGGCAGCCATGCCGATCGCCGAACCTACCTCCGCCTGACAACCGCCCTCAGCCCCGGAGATAAATGAATTGTTGGCAATTACGTAACCGATAGCTCCGGCGCAAAACAATCCATTCACCAGATGTTCATCCGTCCAGCCAAATCGTTCTTGGGAGCTGATAAATACACCAGGAATGATGCCACAGGAGCCCGCTGTTGGCGTAGCCACGATCCGTCCCATAGAGGCATTCACTTCCGATACACATAACGCATAGGCCATGGCAAGGGCTGAAGCATCGCCAGAGCATGTTTCACCTTGGCGAATATATTCGGCCATCTTCTTCCCATCCCCACCCGTCAGTCCGCTACGTGAGGTGGTATCTTCTGTAAGTCCTTTGCGTACCGCTTCTTTCATCACCTGATAGTACTCCGACATCTGCTTTACCACGTCTGTTTCGGGTGTATTGGTCTCCTGTACCTGCTCTTCAATCATCAACTGTGCAATTGTTTTGGACTCCGCAGTGCAGATGGTGTTCAATTCATGTAGATGTTTAAACCGCATCCGAATCACCCCCTCTCTTCAGATCAATCACACGAATGTCCAGCATATGATCCAAAGAACGCAACTTGTTCAACGTGTCTTCACTCGGTGGTGCATCCATCTCCATTGCTGTTAGTGCCTCACCATCACGAGCCTTTCGATCCACTTGCATATAGCCGATATTCACTCCGGATGAGCTAATGGCGGAGGTCACGGATGCCAGCACACCTGCTTTATCAGCATGACGCAACACAAGTGTTGGAAACTCTCCACTGATCTGTACGCGAAAATCATTCAACGCATGTACAGACACACTGCCGCCGCCGATGGAAGCACCTACTAATGAGCATTCCCGTTCTCCGTGCCATAATTCAATCTTCACTGTATTTGGATGAGGCGCTGGCAGACCGCTGGTGTAAAATTCAACCTCCATGCCCGCTTCGGCCGCATATTGCTCTGCATCAGGGATGCGCGGATCATCCGTGACATAATCGAGCAAACCGCCAATGAGCGCCAGATCCGTCCCGTGCCCTTGATAGGTATCCGCAAATGAACCGTATAACGTGAGCCGCGCACGATCCGGTGTGCATCCCAGCCATTGACGTGCAATCCGGCCCAGCCTTGCAGCACCCGCTGTATGTGAACTTGACGGTCCCGTCATCGACGGGCCAATAATTGAAAAAACATCTTTAAATCGCACTTTTAACCCTCCAATTGGTTTTGTCATCAACATCTGGACAAGACCCACCACAATGTTCCTGATTTACTGAATGATGACATTAAAAAAGGACAGAAGAAGGCCGTTAGCCCTCCCTCTGTCCTTGATACCTGAGAGTTTCATGATCACAGCAATCGGGAGAACGAGGTCAAGTGCGTTTCAGTACAAGACGGTTCTCCAAGCTAAGAATCATATACCCCTTGGGTGGCGCATGTTGCGCACTCTCCAGAGCTGCGTCCAACGACGGTACATTTACCTGAGAGATTGACCACTGCGCCGGGTGCGCAGGAGCTTGCTCCTTCGGTGCCTGAACATCACGCCAATAATGCCTGGCACGTTCAAGTCTCTCCCGCTCGTTATCATTCGCTGTTATATCATTTAATTCTAGTGAAGTATTGAACGCTGAATTTACGAACCATGTATAAGATTAGAGTAATGTACAGTATCGGATATGTCAACAAAGGTGACCCGTATCATAAAACGGACACTCATTTTAACTGAATGCAATGGCATTGATATTTCTCACTTGTGCTGAAGCACTTGTGACACTTGTAGTTGTAACAAACGAAATGCTTATAGTATAAACGTTGGTTGTTGTAGAAGTCGCTGTATCTACGTAAGTGTTGGAAGAAAGGAAGGTTACTGTACCTGCAGCATTCCCCGTCCTGGAGAGCAACAGTTGGTTAATCAACACTCCGTTCACTCTGAGGTTAATATTATATGCGACACTCCAGTTGGACCCCACAACTATTGAAATTTGTGTACTGTTATCAATTTTCACTCTCTGGCCTGTCACGACAGGTACATTGAGTGTCTGAATTGTCGTTTCAGCCACTAACGAAAGAGCTAATGATGATGTCTGACTGTCAGCAAACAAAGAGGAGCTCGCTGGCGCAGAAGCCGCTGTAGATCCTGTTGCACCCGTAGCACCTGTGACTCCCGTTGCTCCGGTCGCACCTGTCGTGCCTGCTGTTCCCGTCACTCCCGTGACTCCGGTTATACCTGTCGCTCCTGTGACGCCAGTGACTCCGGTCGCCCCCGTAACACCTGTTGTTCCCGTCAGTCCCGTAGCTCCAGTAACACCTGTTGCTCCTGTTTCACCAGTTAATCCGGTCACGCCTGTCACGCCTGTCGTTCCCGTCACTCCCGCGGCTCCGGTTATACCTGTCGCTCCTGTGACGCCAGTGGCTCCCGTCAACCCTGTCACACCGGTTGCTCCTGTTTCACCAGTTAATCCGGTTACACCCGTCGTTCCTGTCGCTCCCGTAAGTCCCGTGGCCCCAGTCACACCAGTAATCCCCGTAGCTCCAGTCACTCCAGTTACACCGGCTTCACCAGTCGATCCGGTTACACCCATCGTTCCTGTCGTTCCGGTTCCCCCGGTAACCCCCGTAGCTCCCGTCGTGCCCGCCGTTCCTGTGGCTCCTGTTACCCCTGTTACACCCGTATCGCCAGTGCCCCCCGTCAATCCCGTTGCTCCTGTCGCACCTGTTTCACCAGTAATCCCCGTAGCTCCAGTCACTCCAGTAGCACCTGTCACGCCTGTCGTTCCCGTTACTCCCGTGGCGCCAGTCACACCGGTTGCTCCTGTTTCACCAGTTGCTCCAGTTACACCCGTCGTACCTGTCGCTCCCGTAAGTCCCATAGCACCGGTCACACCGGTCGCTCCTGTTTCACCAGTCGATCCGGTTACACCCGTCGTACCTGTCGCTCCCGTGAGTCCCGTAGCTCCAGTCACACCGGTTGCTCCTGCTTCACCAGTCACTCCAGTAGCGCCGGTCACTCCAGTTACCCCAGTTTCACCAGTTGCTCCGGTTACTCCTGTTTCACCAGTCGATCCGGTTGCACCCGTGGCTCCCGTTACGCCCGAAAGGGCAATTTCGGCTCCAAGTAATTCCTGCGATACGAGACGATGGGCAGTGACAAGCTCTCCACTCTGATTTTTCCCCCAGACTGAAATCTGAACTTCCTCCACAGCAGCATCCCCTGTTGAAAAGACAAATTCAAACCCGTCCAAATCTGCATAAAAGTCTCTGGTTATTACCTGATTCGGGAGAACGTTGAACAGCTCTTCAACATATAACGTACGTGTGCCTGCCAAATAATAACCTTGAATTAAGACTGTATAAATGCTGATTGGATTCCGATTATCCAGTCTTACTGTAATTCTCTGGGTGGGGCGCCCACTTCCATCGACAACATTATTTTCGATCGGCCCCGTTGATAGAACAGCCATATTCGGATACCTACCTTTCTCCGTTCCCAATCGCCAGATCAACTTTATCTTATAAAGATATGCTTATCGCATGGCAACCGTGAAGTTTAACCACCACTTCTTTTAGGAATGGAGATTGGAAGATAACAATGAATAATGGGCCACCTCTGCATGCCCGCTGATCAAGACTGATCAGGCAGTTTCAGTTCCTTCGCCCATGCTTGAAGCTTCTCGAGCGTCCATGCCCCACTATCCCCCATCACCGAATAACGCAGGTCCTCCTCACTCCATGACAGATTCCGAATGATCGACATGTATGAGCCTTCCTTTTCTCGGACCGTTATTTTCTTTTCCTCTGGCAGAAGCTGTTCATCCATATTTTCATCTGTCGCCTTGAATATGGTCATACTGACCTCAGGCTTGTTATTCTTCACATAGTATAATGTCACTTCATCCCGGCTATGTTCACCCAAGGACGAGGTTAACTCGATTCTCGATAACTCCAGATCCTTCCCACCATATTGCAGGAAAGATTGGCCCAAAGCCTGCTCTGCTTCTTCCAATGTAACCTCCTTGGTATTCATCACATCATTCATGTTTTTCACTTCAACGTCTGCAGGGATATCCAGTGTAAACGTCTGGTCCGTGAACTTAGGATTGTAATCGATCAGGTCGTACAAAACCTCGGATCTGGTATCCCCATACGTACTAGTAGCTTTAACAACCATCCATTTCTTGGGGTCCACCCAATACTGGGATGACATCACCAACGAATTGTTGTCCTTGGGGGTCAGTTCAATATGGATTACTTCATGACCTTGAAGCTCTTCCTGCCCCAACATCTTCACGTTATGGGTATCACGCATCCGCTCCAGTTGATCCACTAACATTTGCTTTTGGGTTTGGTTAGGCTCTTGTTGAAGCGAGGATGAGTCCATCGAAAATGCAGTCTTTGCCTCTTTCTCATAGATCAGAATCTCTGACCCGTTATGAACGGCATAGCTCACATTTCCATTGTCTTCTGTCTCAATCCGCTGTTGCCCGGTTCTTCCGTCCACCCATTCTTTCACTTGCATGGTGTTGGTGATCTCCTCATCCGTCCACATCTTTAACACACCTTCTGCATAGTAAGAAGCTGGCTCCGACTCGGCAGTAATAATTTTCTCAATCATGTCGTCCCCTGACATCCCAAGCAAACCCTTTTCTGCACAACCTGCAAACAGTGAACCCGCGATCAAAGCCGCTCCTATTAGCTTCCATCCATTTTTAATCATAACTATCATCCTTTCTTAGATAATGTCTGTGGATCATCGCCGTTTTCTAGTTCCAACAATCGGCATACAGCTGCAGTCCCTTGCTTTTCTGAAGACCACATACGTATATCCCCTCCATGTTTCAATGCAATTCTTCTGGCTATACTCAGTCCTAATCCAGAGCCTCCTGCGAAGCGGAGTATTTCCTGGTTTTGATACTGAACGTAAGGCTCGAATATTCGTTCCAGCTGTTCTGCCGGAATTGCTGAACCTTCATTTTGCACCACAATTATAGTCATCCCGCTTCTGTACATATCCAGTTCTGCTCTCAGTGACAAATCGATCCATTCAGGCAACTCCTCCAATGAGTCGATTACTGCAAGACCAATTTTTCCTTTGGGCGGAGTATAACGTAGTGCATTATGCACCAGATTATCAGTCAAACGCATCATTGATTCAGGGTGAACCCGGTAGAAATGATTGGTCCGTACAGACATCTGCATGTTGAGCTTTTCACGTTCCGCAAGTTCTCTGTAACTGCCAAGGAGCATTTCGAAAAATTCTCCCCCTTCTACCTCAACCATAGCGAGTTCCGAATCCTCGGAGCCAAGCGCGGTATACATCTCAAGCTCTCCAATCATCTGTTTCATACGCTCAACATTCCTAGCAATAACCTCTTTATACTCCTGTCTCTCTAATCGTTCAGAACGTACATCCATACTTAGTGCTTCTGCATAGGCACTGATGGACATCAGTGGTGTTTTCAGGTCATGGGAGAGAGAAGCCACAATCATCTCTTTTTCTTTTTGTTGCTTTTCCACTTCCATATGGGTTTGTCTTATGGTCTGTTGCATTGCATCAAACTGCTGTAACAACGTGCCCATCTCATCGCGGCGAATGGTGCCTCCTATATCACCGGGTTCTTCTCCACGAGCAAAGGTATGCATCCGATTCATCAACACTTTCATGGGAGAGATAAGCTTTCGAGACAGTAACCACAACACTGTTCCATACAACAGCACAAAGAATAGCACGGCTCCGCTAATGACCCAGGTTGTCCGAATAGAGATTCCGTCCAGCCAGTCTTGACGCAGCATCGTTATTTCGTAAATACCCGCCAGTTCTCCTTGATGCCAGACCGGTTTTTTCAGTGAAAACGTGCGGTGCCGAATCTGCAGTTGATATAGATTTCGATATAACTCTGAGCTTCTGATGGTATATCCGCTCGTTTTCCAGGCATCTCCGCCAGAAGTAAACACCCGAATACCCGAGGGCAAATAC
Source organism: Paenibacillus amylolyticus (assembly GCF_003719335.1). Classification (GTDB taxonomy): domain Bacteria; phylum Bacillota; class Bacilli; order Paenibacillales; family Paenibacillaceae; genus Paenibacillus; species Paenibacillus amylolyticus_D. Next base: position 184,706 of record NZ_RIAS01000010.1, on the reverse strand, counting down.
AGATTAAAACTTACTTGTTCGTTCGCAAGCTTAGAGAGGTTTAGATGATGCTCGGAAGACTGCAGCTGGTAAAGCGCTGGATCATCCAGAACCTGCTCAATAGGGGCGAGACGTTCGGATAACTCCACGTACTCAGCTACGGAACGCTGGTTTTCATAGTAGTTATACAAGGAAAATAAAGCCCAGCCTGCTGCCACAGGAAGCAGCATAACAATCAGGAATGCCACCATCAGCCAATATTTCAGCTTCATTTGATTCGTTCTCCGATGAAACGATAACCACTGCCCCAGACCGTTTGAATCCAGCGTGGCTGATGCGGCTCATCCCCCAGCTTCGCCCGCAAACTTTTGATGTGCACGGTAACTGTGCCTGAGCTTCCTTCAGCCGGTTGACCCCACACATGCTCGTAAATCTCTGTTTTCGTGAAGGCCCGATTCGGATGCGAAGCCAGCAGCATAAGCAGTGCTCCTTCTTTTCCCGTGAGCTGAAGCTCGACATCATGCAGCTTTACCTGCTGATTCAGCGGGTGGATCATTAAACCATCATTATATTGCTGAAGCACTGAATTGGACTGGCCACCTTGATATCTGCGGTATCTGTTCAGGTGAGCTTCGATCCGAGCCGTAAGCTCCGCCAGACTGAATGGTTTGGTGATATAATCATCTGCCCCCAAGCCGAGCCCTTTCAGCTTGCTTTCCTCCTGTGTGCGAGCACTCATGATCAATACCGGAACGTCACTGGTTAACCTGATATGTTTGCATACAGTGAAACCGTCCATCTCCGGCAGCATCAGATCAAGCAGGACAAGATGGTACTGTCCCTTCCTGAAATCTTCCCAGCTCTCCAGTCCGCTTGATGCCCAGGTTACTGCAAACCCTTCACGGCGTAGATGGTCCATTAAAATACGGGCAATTTCCGGGTCATCTTCGACCAGCAGGATTTTATCCTTGTCATTCATTGTGCTTTCCATCCTCCCATGTCTACAGTGTAGCGAAGATTACATATGATTCTGAAAAGTTAATACTTTCTTTATAACTGAGCATATTGAACATGCTCTCGCTTGCCATCCAAAACGCCAAATTCACGAATGTTTTATGAAGAAAATATATCCATAGAGATACATCAAGCCTCGCATTTTTTCCATTCATGGTCAATTCCAGAGGTCTCTCCGTATGTGTGGAAAAGCGATTATTGACTCAAAAGGTAAAGAGTGCTAATGTAAATTAAACACCGTTTTAAACATTGTTTAATTTATTGGAAAGGAAGCGGAAGAGTATACATATGAATAAAAGCAATGAAACCAAAGAAATCATTCTTCAAACTGCATTAGAGATGATCAAGCAGGATGGGTTTGAAAAGATCACGATCCGCAATATTGCAAAACATTCGAATACGAACGTTGCACTGGTGAACTATTACTTCGGCTCCAAGGATAAGCTGATCAGCGAAGTGGTACAGATCCTGCTGTCGGGTTTTCATGAATCGTTTGATGTGCTGGATGATCTGTCTCTGCCACCGAAGCATCGCTTGAAGGTTTTTCTGCTGCATTATGTACGGGGAGTGGAGCAGTATCCGGAGTTGTTGTCGCGAATAATTACAATGGGCACTGCTTTATTTGCGTCGCAGCAGGAATATGGGGAGTTTATGCGGAGGATCGGATTTGATAAAGTCAAGAGTCTTCTCAAGGAACTAACGAATGAACAGGATCAAGACATTCTCATGATGATGGTGACGCAAATTTTTGGGGCTGTGTTCATGCCTGCACTGATGAGACGGACTCTTGAAGCCGGGTCTGGCGTAGAAATGAAACCCGTCGAACGTCAGATTGACCTGCTGCTGCAACGTTATTTATAAAAATCTAAGGTGCTGAGGAGAGATAAATCATGAATGTATTGCGAAAATACTGGCCTGATCTGGGGATGCTGGTCGTGGCGGCAACCGTGATCGGAATCATGATGAATTATCGTTCCATGTCCGAACTAAGTATAATTTTGTGGCTCAGCTTCATTGCAATCCTGGTGCATCAATTTGAAGAATATCGTTGGCCTGGCTATTTTGGCGGGTTATTCAACATTGTTATATTTAAGAGTGAACAGCCCAAGCATTACCCGCTCAATCCGCATTCAGCGATGATCATTAATCTGGTCATAGCCTATATTTTTTATCTCCTTCCAGTCTTCTTCCCGAACCTCCTTTGGCTAGCACTGGCTCCTATATTTATGGGATTTTTCCAGTTCATCTGGCATGGTATATTTGCCAATATCAAAGCCAAAACATGGTATAATCCCGGTTTGTTCGCTGTGCTGGTTTTCCATTTTCCGATTGGAGGATGGTATATGTACTACATCACGGTGCACAATCTGGCAAGCACAACCGACTGGATCATCGGGTTCGTATATTTTGTAGTCGCTGTATATTTCTTCATCATTAAAGGAAATATGTGGATGAAAGATATCCACTCACCATATCATTTCTCCGACAAACAGATGGGACCATATCTGACCAAATGACTATATGAAAACCAAACCCACTTCCCGGACCCTGCTCTTTCCTGGCATAGGAAAAATACCCTATAGAGAGACATTCTTAAGAAGTGTCTACTCCATAGGGTACAGTCTAAACCTACTCTAACCCATGTAACAATTAACCAAAACGCCCCATAATATATTCCTGCGTCAATCGGTTGTCCGGGTTGGTAAAAATATGCTCCGTCTCCCCATGCTCAACCAAACTGCCCAAATAAAAATAAGCTGTATAATCCGAGATACGGGCCGCCTGTTGCATGTTATGGGTAACAATAACAATCCGCAGCTCCTGTTTCAGCTCCGAGATCAGTTCTTCAACTTTACCTGTAGATACCGGGTCAAGGGCAGATGCGGGCTCATCGAGCAACAGAATCTGTGGATCAACAGACAACGCACGAGCGATGCAAAGACGCTGCTGCTGACCACCCGAAAGTGCCAAGGCTGAATCATGCAGCCTGTCTTTTACTTCGTCCCAGAGGGCAGCACGGCGCAAGCTTTTTTCCACAATTTCATCCAGTGCCTTCTTACTCTTCGTACCGCGGTAGCGGGGGCCAAATGCGATATTGTTGTAGATGGATTTATGAAAAGGGTTGGGCTTCTGCCATACCATGCCGATCTTTTGACGAAGCTTAATTACATCCGTCCCCGGTTCGTTGAGGTCATTGCCATCCATCCAGATGTGTCCTTCCGTGCGGGACCCGGCAATCTCATCATTCATCCGGTTCAATGATCGGAGAAATGTGGATTTCCCGCAACCGGACGGCCCAATCAAGGCCGTTACACTGGCTTCGGGGAAAGTCAGGCTGATCTGCTTCACGGCCTGAAAATGCCCATAATATATGCTTAACTGTTCCGTACCAAAAGGTATGGCCATGTGGATTTCCTCCTTATTTCGAAGCTGTCATACGGCGGTACACAACCCTGCCGATCCAGCGTGCACTCAGATTGAAAGCCAGTACCAGAATGACCAGCACGGCAGAAGCTCCTGCTGCAATTTCTTTGGAATCTGGTCCTATGCCTTCACTGTTGACTTTCCAGATGTGCACAGCGAGTGTTTCCGCAGGACGCAGCGGATTGATCGGTGATCTTGGACTTGTTGGATTCCAGTCCGTGAAGTCGAGCGGTGGGCTACTCATGCCCGCAGTAAACATCAGGGCTGCCGCCTCACCGAAGATCCGACCGGATGCCAGAATCGTTCCCGTAATCAAGCTTGGCAGTGCCACCGGTAGCAATATGGACGTAATGATCTTCCATTTGGACAAACCAAGAGCAAGTCCTGCTTCCTTCTGCTCTTTGGGAACAGCTCGGAAAGCTTGCTCTGTCGTCCGTACCATAAGTGGCAAGTTGAAAATCGCCAGTGCCATCGCACCCGATAAGAGTGAGAAGCCCAGGCCGAACTTATTTACAATCAGCAAAAGTCCAAACAAACCAATTACAATGGAAGGGAAAGATGACAAAACTTCGACAACCAGTCGAATGAAGCTTGTAATTCGACCCGGTTTGGCATATTCCGCCATATAAATTCCTCCGCCCCAGCCGAGCGGAATCGTAATAATCAACGTTAATACAAGCAAAAAGATAGAGTTAAAGAGCTGCGGTCCAATTCCGCCGCCACCTTTGAGCAATTGCGGTGCACTCGTCAGGAAGTGCCAGTTGATCTGACCGATCCCCCGGAAAAGAATAAATCCGAGTAAACCGAGCAAAAGCACAACAATGAATAGAGCCAGAACGACGATAACTACTGTTGCAATTTTATCCGCTGTTTTTGGCTTCATTCTCATACCCGGTTCCTCCTTTCAAGCAGGCGAACCAGAATGACAAAGACGAAGGTCATTACCAGCAGGACAAGCGCCATGCTCCACAATGCATTGTTATGAACGGAACCCATCGTGGTGTTACCCATACTCAGGGTGATTACACTTGTTAATGTTGAAGCCGACTCAAGCAAGGATGTCGGTACATGCGGCGCATTACCGATAACCATCTGTACAGCGAGTGCTTCACCAAATGCACGAGCCATACCGAGGACAATACCTGTCAGCAATGCAGGCAGCACCGTCGGAATGATTACACGATAAATCGTTTGCCAGCGTGTTGCGCCAAGCGCGTAAGAAGATTCACGCAAACCTTTAGGCAAAGCAGACAACGCATCTGCCATGATACTCGTAACTGTAGGCAGGATCATGACGGACAACACCAGACATCCGGCTGCAATCCCGATGCCGGGTCCTCCGAAGATACTGCGCAACATAGGAACAATTACGCTCAGGCCAATAAATCCGTACACAACGGATGGGATACCGGAAAGCAATTCAATCGCGGGTTGCAAAATCTTTTTACCTTTACCCGGTACAATCTCGGTCATAAAGAGCGCTGCACACAGACTAAGCGGACTCGCAATCAATGCTGCAAGCAAGGTGGTTGTAAAGGAACCCGTGATAAACGGTAATGCACCATAAACGCCAGGCTCACCTGTTGGATTCCACGTTTTCCCGAAAATGAACTCACGCAGGCTGACGCCGTCCTGGAAAAAGGTAGACAATCCTTTGGATGCGACAAAATATACGATGGAAAACATGACAACGATCAGGAAAACGACACATATCGACGTGTAAATCCGTCCCGTCCACTCTTCCCAGTAATGTTTCTCTCTCAAGGGCCGGCGTGGTTTCAGTTTATTGTTCATTACCGTTCCCCCTTCGGTCTGTTCCATAACAACCATCCTTCTATAGTAGAATTAGTGCAAAATATGGGATAATTTTTGAGCAAACCGCGCAAAGAGGCAGGACCTGGGTCCGCCTCTTTCGCAGTATGCGCAAGTTCAAAGAATGTTACTGAGTCACATTACCTGCTGCATCGCGTTTTACTTTCATGCCGGATACCGGAATGTAGCCCAGTTCCTTAACGTCATTTTGTTGAATTTCATCGCTGAGCATGTAATCGAGGAATGCTTTTGTTGCTGCATCCGGCTCACCTTTTGTATACATGTGCTGATATGCCCATACTGGATATTTTCCTGCTTCCACGTTCTCAACAGTAGCTTCAACACCGCCGTATTTCAGAACTTGCAAGCTGTCATCCAGGTAAGACAGAGCCAGGTAACCGATTGCTCCTGGAGTCTCAGATACAAGTTTCTTAACTGTACCCGAGGAATCTTCTTGGATCGAACCTTGGATATCTTCTACTTTCGTTCCCAGCGCAAAGTTCTCAAAAGTTGCACGCGTACCGGAGCTGCTTGGACGGTTAACGATAACGATGGCTTGATCTTTACCGCCAACATCTTTCCAGTTCTTGATTTTACCGGAGAAAATATCAACCAGTTGTTCCTTCGTCAAATCCGTTACACCTGCATCTTTATTGCTTACTGGTGCAATCGCTACGACTGCTACTTGGTGGTCAACCAATTCTTTAGCTTTTGCTTCGTCTTTCAACTTCTCTTCAGCAAATACGTCAGAGTTACCGATGGTAGCCTGTCCGTCAGATACTTGAGTCAGACCTGTACCACTACCGCCGCCTTGCACTTGTACTGTCACGTTCTTATATTGATCAACTGCCATAAATTTTTGTCCAGCTTGCTCTACCAGAGGCTGCAGTGCTGTTGATCCAACAGCCAGAATGTTACCGCTGAGTTCAGCAGCAGTACCTTCTCCTGATCCATTACTTGCAGCACCATTAGTAGTACCTGCGTCGTTTTTCGATCCGCATGCCGCAAGCACCAGTACGAACGTTAAGGTCATCAAAATAAACGGCAACTTTTTAAACATTTTTTGTTTTCCTCCCCCAATGTAGTGATGGCGTTTTGTGAATTTGTGTGATCACCATCAACTCTTTAATCATTGTAGTTTCGTTATGTCATCTGAAAATCAATGTTTTGTAAACGCAATGTTAAAAATATAGGCTGGAGATAAAATACGAAACATATTTTTGTGCGCTGGCAGCCGCTTCGGGAACGGACGTTGTTTCAATCGCTGTTACCCCCGGATATATTTGATTGTATATTTAAGAGGAATATATCCGGGGATAAAGGCGAACGCTCCGCTTTTCCACAATCGTTCCGTTCCCTCCGCTGATTCGGCGCCTTATTTGGTTCCGAATGGTTAGAGATTATACTTTTCAAATGTACACATTCCGAGACAAAGGCGAGCGCTTCGCTTCTACAGAATCGATTCCGTCTCCTGCACTTGATCACTTTGTTGGAATTCCAAAAGCTTTGATTCCAGCTATGGGTGGTAGTAATAAAAGACCTGCCTCAAACAAGGCTGGCCTCGGAAATAGATATAGGATAATTAGCCTCTTTTATATAAGAGAAGAACGGACACGGTATTTATGATTGCAAACAAAAAAGGCCTTCTCAACGGATGTGTTTTACACATCTGATGAGAACAGCCTTTTTGAATCATAACTATTTTTTAAATTTAAGCTCGATGCTTATAATTATCCCAAAATCCACAGCCATAGTGCCAAGCCCGCCAACGTAATCAACAATGTTGGAATGGTTAGAACAATGCCTGCCTTGAAATAATATCCCCATGTAATTTTAACGCCCTTGCGAGACAATACATGTAGCCATAACAAGGTTGCGAGCGACCCAATCGGCGTCATCTTTGGACCTAGATCAGAGCCAATGACATTGGCATAGATCATGGCTTCCTTAACAATACCCTCAGTGTGTGCACCTTGAATGGCGAGCAAATTGATTAATACCGTTGGTAAATTGTTCATTACGGATGATAATACCGCAGCGATCAGGCCCATACCTAGCGATGCTGCGAACAGACCGTAATCCGCTATAGCATCAAGCCAGCTACTCAGATGATCCGTTAATCCGGCATTGCGTAAACCATACACAACAATGTACATTCCTACCGAGAAGACAACAATAGACCAAGGTGCTTCCTTAACCACTCTTTTCAAATCCACCGCTTCGCTCTTGCGTGCAAGTATACCGAAAAGCAGGGCCACCGCACCTACAATAACGGAGACGGGAATCGGCAGAAATTCACTGGAGGCGTAAGCTACGAGCAACAGCCCCAGCATAAACCATGCAATCTTGAACACCCGTGGATCACGGATGGCTTCCTTGGGGTCACGAGCGGTAGTGACATCATACGTCTGCGGGATGCTTTTACGATAAAACAAAAACAGCATCGCCGTACTCGCTGCAATGGAGAACAGGTTGGGCACAATCATACGCACCGCATACTCTACAAACGTAATGCCAAAGAAATCGGCAGAAACAATATTCACCAGATTACTGACAACAAGTGGCAATGAGGTCGTATCCGCGATGAATCCACTTGCCATGACAAATGCCAGCACCATACGCTCATCAAACTTCAATGCACGAACCATTGCGAGAACTATTGGTGTCAGAATCAGCGCAGCGCCATCATTGGCAAACAAGGCAGACACTGCGGCCCCCAGAAAAATAGAATAAAGGAATAATTTACGTCCGTTACCTCCGGCCAGTCGGGCCATATGAAGGGCAGCCCACTCGAAGAATCCAGTCTCGTCCAAAATCAATGAAATCATAATAATGCCAACAAAGGCCAGCGTAGCATTCCATACAATTGAGGCCACATCCGAAGCATCATTGAAACTAACTACTCCTGCTGCCAGAGCAAGGATTGCTCCCCCTGAAGCGCTCCAGCCAATGCCGATGCCACGAGGCTGCCAGATCACCATCGTAATGGTCAAAACAAATATTAATATTGCTACATATACCATAGTTCCTCCTGCTGTCCTGACTCAATATGCTTATTGATCGTTACATATTTAAAATACATCGTACGATTGCCCGTAAGAACCAGACGATATATTTATACAGGGCTGCAGGGGGATTGTCTATATTTATTTTTTTCTATTATTTTAATAAGGGTTGGATGACCCTTTGCGGTCAGGATTTGCTATTATCTTCTGCGGGATCATCCATCATTTTAAACATACCCAGCAATCCTTGTAACTGTTCAGCCATACTATTCAAATGTGCGGAGGACGACGCAATTTCCTCAACAGAAGCCAGTTGTTCCTGCGATGAAGCCGATACGGATTCGGTGCTCGCCGCAGATTCCTGAGTGACGTTTGAAATATCCGTCATCGTTTGAGCCACATGGGAGGCACCCTTCTCCAATTGTTTCGTCGTTTCAGATAGTTCATCCAGTGTATGAACGGCATCCTCCACCGCTTCACGGATTTGAGCGAAGGATTGTCCAGACGTATTTACAGCCTGTATTCCCTCACCGACACGGCTCTGGGCTGCATTCATCGCTATCAGCGCAGAATCCATGTCTTGACGAATATTATGCACAAGTTCACCGATCTGAGCCGCGGAGCTACCCGATTCTTCAGCCAGCTTGCGCACCTCTCCAGCTACGACTGCAAATCCACGTCCCGCATCCCCTGCTCTTGCTGCTTCAATAGATGCATTCAATGCAAGGAGATTAGTCTGTTTCGAGATGGACGCAATGACATCGACCATACTACCGATCTCGACCGAACGGGCGTTCAGGGACTGTACAACATCTCCTAACTGTTCTACCGTTTCCTGGATGATATTCATCTGTTCAACGGCTTCTCCCGCTGCTTCATTCCCTGAGGATGCTGCCCCGGATGTATTTCGCATCGCTGTGGTGATGGATTGAACACGCTCTGACATCAGACGAACATCTTCTGCCATACGGCTCATCTGTCCAGAGCCATCCTTCACACTATTCACTTGTAGCTCTGCACCCTCGGCCAGTTCTTGGATGGCCATAGTTGAATGCTCGATGGCTTTGGTCGTTTGGTCTGCACTTGCAGACAACTCTTGTGAAGAAGCGGATACTTGTTCTGCCGTTTCTTGCACACCCAGAATCATCATGCGTAAGTTATCCACCATACGTTCAAAGTACTTCGCGAGTTCACCCATTTCATCTTTACGTTTACTATCCATCTTCACGGTAAGGTCGCCTTTACTTACAGCTCTTGCATTTTCCTGTAACCGTTTAATCGGACGCAATAACGAACGAGTGAACCAGATAATAAAGATAAGGGCCAGGAACACAGAAGCCAAAAGGACAATGAGCGTAGCAAGCCTTATTTCCTTACTCGCGTCGGTAACTTCACTTTTGAACATCGTACCTGCAATTTTCCAGCCAGTTGCTTCATTGGTAGAGAAAATCATGGTTTTGGAGCGACCTTCGTAATCATAGTCAAATTGACCTTCCTTGCCATCATACATTTGATCCAACACGCCGCTTTTTTCCTGTGTACCTACTTCTTGTACAGGAGAAACAACAACATGTTTATCTTTATCCAGAATAATAACGTACCCTTCTTTACCAACCTTAATCGCGGCCTGATCCCGTAGTTCGGCCAAATCAAGTGACAAACCAATTACAGCAGATTGATCCTTAAGCGTTTTGGAGATAAAAACAACCGCTACCCCATCTGTATTTTTGGTGACAGGTGAGACAGCAACCGTACCCGGCTTATCCATCGCGAGTTTATACCACTCACGCTCCCTTGGATCAAAAGCCTCTCCTCGCTGGCTGCTCGCTGTCGGCTTGCCGCGAACCATGACTCCTTCTGTCGAACCTACAAAAATATTCAAAGCATCTGGATGCAACCCCAGATACTGAACAAGCTTGGCTTGAAGCTCCGTGCTATCATTTTCTCCTTTGATCAAGGAAGAATCGAGTGAATCCGAGAAGAAATTAATGTCAAAGATTTTGTTATTAACCTGACTTTCCACAATTTTATTGGCCGTACTTACGCTCTGCAGGGCACTGTCGTTCAATTGTCCTTGTACTGTATCTTCCGCGATATACAAAGATACCAAGCCAATTGCCAAACTCGGTACCAAGAGAACAACCAAAAACGAAACGAGCATTTTATTTCGGATATTCCAGACAAAAGGTTTCTTTTTACTTTTCTTTTTGTTTTTATTTTCTTTTGTTTTGACGGGTTTCTTCGTTTTTTCACGCTGGTATTCTTTAGTCTCTTTCAATCGGTTCTCCCCCTTTTATTATGTCACCATGCTCCCAGATATGTATGAACTTCTATTGGTCTATACTATATATCGGCTAATGACGGAGTTTTTTTGAATAGAAACAAAGTTCACAACAAACAAGTCACTTCAAGGGGAAAGTGACTTGTGCTGTAATGTTAATGTTGAATATTAGTGTTTAGTCCAAAGGTGAACGGTCGTTATCTCGCTGCTTTGTACGATGGATCTGAATATGGACCATCAAGAGGTTGTGCTGCGGGTTTACCAAAATAATATCCTTGTGCAAGTTCAATTCCAACCGATCGGCAGAAATCAAACTCCTCCATTCGTTCGATCCCCTCGGCAAGCACTTTGCCTCCAAATCGATTGGATAACTGAACAATGTTCTTGATCTTCTGCTGCTTCACTTCATCCTGATCACAATAGTCAATCAGGCTGCGATCAATTTTCACAAAATCAGGCTCTAAGCGGTTCATTAATTCGATCGTCGAAAATCCAGCGCCTACATCATCCAATGCTACGGACATACCGCGAGAACGATAAACTTCAAAAATATGCTGCAATGTAGACAATTGCTGGATCTGTTCAGTTTCCACGACTTCAAAAACGAAATCTTTCGGATCAAGCGAGAGACGTTCTATCGCCTCAAATGTATGTGTCAGGCAATATTCGGGGTTATAAATAGAGGAAGGCAGAAAATTAACAAAACGTTTCACACCGCGAGGCAAATATTTGGCGCTTGTTTCAATGGCCTTAATACGAGCAGTGCGGTCAAGAAACGAATGCAGTCCCGTTTCGTGAGCTACTTCAAACAATTCATAGGAACTAAATGCTCTTCCATGTTCAGCCGGACGAAGCAAAAACTCATATCCGATAATGCACTCTGAGGCATCTACAATCGGTTGCATATAACTGGTAAACTGACGTTCTAAAATAGTAGAAACGATATCAGCATATTTGATTCTGGCATGCTGCATGGATAGACTAATCCACTCACCCTCTAGATCATCCGTGAACGGATCCGCAGCAGATTTTATCTGAACGGCCAGGGTGATCGCTAATACCTTCTCCATATCTATAATCTCTTCCATCCGATCCTGTAACTCCTGTACATCTGAAAAATGGAACCAAAGCATCTCTTTTGAATAATCAACATGCCTTCCCTTGGTTTGCAGCGCTTCCAGCAAAGCAGGGGAGACGGGACGCAGGTACACCGTACCTTGGCCCTCTATCGGATAGATTGGACTGCAGCCACTGCAATTCATGTAGAACCCCCTTGCCAGTTTATCAAGCTACATCATTAATGTTACCAAGTTTTATACCCAAAGTTTGTAAATAGTATATCATGGGTCCAGAAATTAATCTCTAATGTTTTAATGACTTCCTATATGATGTATACAGAAACATTTGTATTCTTTCTTGCCACAAAAAAGACCAGCAGTCTGATGACTGCCAGTCTTTCGACTATACCCTTTATTAGACTCTATGAAACAGGAATGACAATTTTTTGTCCAACTTTCAGGTTATACACATTGGTGATTTTGTTTGTTTTGACAAGGACACGCCAGTCCACACCATGTTTTAAACCGATGCGATACAGGTTGTCCCCTTTTTGCACCACATATACGACTTTATGGTTTGTAGCTGGTTTCTCCGGCTGTGGTTTTGGTGCTGGTGTAGGTTTTGGCGCCGGTGCCGGCGCTGGTGTTGGTTCTGGTTTAGGTGTCGGAGCCGGGCTTGGTTCAGGTTTTGGTGTCGCTGCTGCCTCACCTGTCAGTTTCAATCCGTACTCTGCGAACCCATCTTTATTGGTACCAATAAAGGACATGGCCGGATTCGCTTCTACCAGATCCTTCGCATCTGGGGAAGAAGCAAATACCACCTCAAGGTCATTCAGTGTTGCTGCTGTTACACCAGCAGAAGGTTTAATTGGTGCCAGTGACCAGTTGCCATCCGCTGTCGGGTTAATCGTTTTGTTCTCACGGATATAGTCGATAATCACTTGACGGTTCTCATCCGGTGCAGCCAGAACGATACGTTTACCATCCGGGTTAGCCAATTTGGATGAAGAAGCACGATAGTTATTCGTTGCTACGATGAATTTTTGTGCTGGATCTACTGGCTTGCCTTCGAAGCTCAAGTTTTTAATCCGGCTGGCCGATGTATTAACAACTGTCGCTTTGCTATCGTACTTGGCTGGTTGTGTAACATCAATCTGGTAGGTTACACCATCAATAACATCAAAATTATACGTTGGGAAATCCATATTGATTAATTGCTGCTGGCCGCCTTTGGCTGGATCAATCTGGTTAAATTGGCCTGCTGACCATTCTAACCACTCTTTCAATTCAGCACCATTAACCATTACAGCATGTACCGTGTTTGGATACACATAAAGGTCTGCCACGTTTTTGATGGCAATTGTGCCTTTAGGAATGTTAGTGTAGTACGACGCACCGGAACGTCCACCTGCTTTGAAAGGTGCACCCGCAGACAAGACTGGAACGTTCTCATAGTCGGTGCCTTGCAGTTTCTTTTCCACGTACCATTTCTGTGCATTGGTTACGATCTGAATGGATGGGTCATCCTGCACCAGAGCGAAGAAGCTGTTGATTGGTGCTGTCGTTTCGCCAACCGGACCACGTACATATTCCAGTGTGCCCTCGTGTTCATCATGAACCGCATCTACAATCGCCTGATCCGCATCTACCAACGGTTTTTTGTTCGCTGTATCGTAGATGGGACGTGCTTCTGTTTTGGAATCAACCACTTTCCATTTGCCATCCACTTGCTCCAGATCCAAATCAATGATTCCGAGGTGATCACCCCAGAAGCCAGGCTCTACAGCAGGAACACCATTGATTGTACCCTTTTCCAGATCGACTCCTTTTTTACCTTTGAAATCAGCACTAGGGAATACTTTATGGGCATGTCCAAACAAAATGGCGTTAATGCCTTCCACCTGGCTCAGATACAGAACGGAGTTCTCCATCAGGTCGGTTTGGGGAATATCTTCAAATCCGGAGTGAGGAATCGCTACGATAATGTCCGCACCTTCGGCTTTCATCTTCGGAATGAATTTTTTTGCCGTAGCAATGATATCCTTGGCAATAACCTTACCTTCAAGGTTGGCACTGTCCCATTGCATAATTTGCGGCGGCACAAAGCCGATCACACCCACTTTAATGGTATGCTCCTTGCCATTTTCATCCGTTACTTTTTTGTCCAAAATTTTATAAGGAGTGAAGTAGTTTTTGTCGTTTGTTTCATCCTTGTCACCATCGTCTACATAGACATTGGCATTGATGTAAGGGAAGTTTGCTCCCTCCAATGTCATGTCGAGGAAATCGAGACCATAGTTAAATTCATGGTTACCGATGTTGCCTGCATCATAATCGAGCAGATTCATCGCTTTATATACAGGGTGAGTCTCACCCTTTTTCAGAGGATCAATCTTCGCAACATAGTCTCCCATCGGGTTACCCTGGATCAAGTCACCATTGTCGAACAACAGGCTGTTCTTCGCTTCCTCACGGGCTTTCTTGATCAGCGTAGCCGTTTTGGCCAGTCCGTATTGATCCGTCGCTTTGTCTGAATAATAGTCATAGTTGATCAGGTTGTCATGAATGTCCGTTGTTTCCATGATCCGCAATTTGACTTTGGCCGCATCGGCAGCCGATACAGGTACTGGAAATACCGCAAGCACGTTAAATGCAACGAAAGCGGCAGTCAGGCTTGATAACAACTTCTTACTTTTCTTCAAAAATAACCCCTCCCGGTTTATGTACATTAAATCATGCCATACCGCAAACACAGGCACAGAAAATAATAGATTTCATGGGTTGTGCGTACTGATGATCCAATGAGCATTCATCGGTGTCTTCAGGTAAGTTTATCTCACATGAACATCTATTCATATCTGTGCGTGTATTTACATATCAAATCATAACGTAATGTTAAAACAATGAAAAGCATTAATTTTTACGTTATCCGCACATAACTAGTCTAATCTACGTTTTCATGCGTGATTTCGACATATTTTGCAGTATAAAAGGAAGGGTTTAGGATATAATCACTCAAATTCACGTATGTTACATCACTGTTACATCGAGCTCATATCATGCCTTTTGGAATCTAATAAAAAACCGCGAAGCCTTAGAACAGGCATTCACGGTTGAACGTCCTCTATATTTTCGTCGTCTGACAACGAGGATTCGCTAAAATGATGTTGTGATTGGCGTTACCTTGAAACTACGCCTGAATTTATTGCTCCCACACATGATGCTCATGGTCTTTCCCTGTATATTCTATGCGAGCGGGGGTAATATCCAAGATTACATAGTTGGGATCATTAGGTCCATCGAACCATGCTTTCAACTCATCATTCCACACTTGCTCACGCAAGGATTCATTTTTAGTGACCTCACATGTTCCCTCGATCTCCAACACTTCCTTGGTGCCTCCGGCCTCGTAACCAAGCAGCAAACTAACATTGGGGTTGTTCTCCAGTTCCTCTACTTTGTGCGTCTGACGGTTGGTTGCCAGATGAATATTCAGCCCATCATTGAAAATAGCCATATAACGGGACTTCGGCTTGCCATTCTCTACGGTGGAGAAACTGCAATACGGGTTGTTTTCCAAAGCCTTCACAATGTTTTGTTCCAATTCGTTCTGGTTCATGGGGGTTGCTCCTTTCGGGATGGGGGAGTATTTGAGGAATCGTGCTGAAGCGTTACGAGTACGGATCGTTCTTTTGATCGCTGTTATCCCCGGATTTATTATTGGATTTTTCTAATGGTAAATAATCCGGTGATAAAGGCGAACGCTTCGCTTCTTCAGAATCGATTCCGTTCTCTCCGCTACGCACAATTCCTCAAAATTAGAGTTAGAATTTAAAATTCAAAACAACGAGCGGTTAACTTACTTCTTCAGGATCGATTTCGTCCCTTTCACTACTGCTGCAATTCTTCCATCGGTAGAAGCGGTTCAAAGCCCAAAAGATTTTAAAAATCCTGCTTGGATTAATTGTAAAAGTCTTTATCTTTACATTGGACAAAGACACCGTAATGTAAGCCATACAGATATGTTTCAAGAACCATTCCTTGTAACAAAAGCCTGTACTTATAGTGTACCCGCCTCACCCTTGATGAATCCCTAAACCAGAACGTAAGCGTGACAATTTTGGAAATGTTACTTATGTTATTTAATTAAGATCCCCGAGGTATATGCGCTGCTCTCCCTTTTTCAACAGCAATTCACCGATGGTTTTGGGATACAGACGGATGTTGCGCAGTTCCTCAAGCGTAATCCATTCTACAGCAACCTGATGATCATCCGGGTTAGAGCCTTCAAAGACTAAAGCTTTTGGATCAACAAGACTGCACTCAAAATAAAACTCCACCTGGTGGATATCTGCATCCCACTCAGCAAACTCATGATTGGCACCGATGTATTCCCGGATATGTAATAACTCACCTACCTGCACCGCCTGCCCAATCTCCTCCAGACACTCCCGTGCTACCGCATCTTTCAGTTCCTCACCCTTCTCCTGCCCACCGCCTGGAAAAACATAAGCATCACCATACTGATCTTGTAGACGAATCAGTAACAACCTTCCGTCCTGAACAATGATCGCTTTGGCCGAATTCCGTATGGGTTTCATGATATACACCTCTCCATTTTCCATCTTTATCTCGCTTGATAAGCGGTCAATGCAACACCCTCAGCTTCCAGCATGAGACGAATTTCTTGAGCAAACGTCAGAGCATGTGTGCCGTCACCATGGATGCAAACTGTATCTGCCATAATAGGAACTGCGGTTCCGTCCGTAGATACGACCACTCCGTCTTTAACCATCCGAATCACCTGGGCCAGTGCTTCATCGGACCGTTCTATAAGTGCACCTTCGTGACTGCGAGGCGTTAATCTGCCATCTGAAGTATACGTCCGATCTGCAAATACTTCATTCACGCCTCGCACACCAATTCGATTTGCTGCCACAATTAACTCACTGCCTGCCAAACCATATAAATACAGCTCAGGCTGCACTCGATAAACCGCTTCGGCTATGGCCTCAGCGAGCTTCGAATCTGTCGCCGCCATATTATAAAGTGCTCCATGTGGTTTCACATGATGCAGACGACCTCCGCTGGCACAGACACAAGCATGCAAAGCCCCAATCTGATACACCACCATATCATAGGCTTCCCGAGGAGTAATCTCCATATTTCTTCGTCCGAATCCTTGCAAATCAGGCAACCCGGGATGCGCGCCAATAGCTACCTGATGCACGATTGCACGTTCTACCGTCAGCCGCATGACGGAGGGATCACCCGCATGGAATCCGCAGGCAATATTCGCCGAAGTGATCAGTGGCAACATGGCTTCATCGGAACTTATCATCGTCTGATAAGCACCATAACTTTCACCAAGATCACAATTGATATCTAGTGAATATGAAACGCTCATGATATCACCTCCGTTTCTGCCATTCTCCTGCGAATCAGTTGATCCAGCAGTCGTAAATTCCGCTCTCGTTTTATGTAGAGATCACGTGCTTCTTCATGCGTAATCTCTGCAAAAGAAACGCGACTTCCAGGCCTGGCCTGAGCCAGAATGGGCAAATCAACCGCAGCTACCTGTGCAATCACAGGATATCCTCCAATGGTCTGGTGATCCGCCATCAATACGATAGGTTGCCCATCCGCAGGTACCTGCACCGTGCCTAAGGTGACCGCCTCGGATAAACGATGCAATGGCCGAACCAGTTTCAGCCGTGAACCCTGCATCCGATATCCCATACGATCAGATTGGGGAGAGATCACATAATCTTCAGTATAAAATCGTTTCAGGCTCTCTGCGCTGAATTCCGCATGGTCTTGACCTTGCATCACTCGAATGACAGATTTACCGTAATAGTTGGGTCTTTCCCGCTCCGATAATAGCCATGCCGGAGCGACCATGGATTTGTTTTCACCTAATTGCCCTTCCATACCACACATCCATTGTCGAACCTTGTCTTGGATGTCCGCCGTATCCAGTACATCCGCCGCACGCAGCGCCCTCCCATGAAAACCACCAAACCCGCTCTTAACATCCGTACTGCGGCTGCCCATCACTTCTGGTACATCGATCCCTCCAGCAAACGCCAAATATGCACGCAGGCCATGAAGGCATGCGCCAAATTTCAATACACTGCCAGCCCGCAACAGTACGGGTCGCCACAAAGGTACAGGCTGTCGATCTACCGTGGCACTGAGATCTGCACCGCATAGCGAAATCAGTTGATTGGTTTGCACTTGCAGTTCCAGCCCGGACATCGTAATCTCAAGTACTGCATCGTGCCGAGAGTTACCGACAAGTACATTGGCTGCTCGGGCCGCGAACATGTCCATTGAACCGCCTACCGGCACACCATAACGGCGATACCCGAATCTACCTTCATCCTGGACGGTTGTTAACAAGCCAGGACGAATGATCTGTATACTCATCCCTTCCCCTCCTTCCGCGCCAGTTGCAAGTATTCTTGCATTGTAATGGGCTTGAAGCGAACAAAGTTCCCCGCTTCAAGCAAACTTGGAGGATTCATTCCCGGACGGAAAAGACAGATGGGTGTCCGTCCTATACATTGCCACCCACCCGGTGTCGTTATCGGATAAATCCCCGTCTGAGAACCACCTATGCCCACCGTTCCTGCCTCTACTTGAAGCCTCGGCGTTGCTCTCCTTGGCGTGGCTATTTGTTCAGGCAGCCCTCCCAAATAAGGGAAGCCGGGGGCAAATCCAATCATATGTACGAGGTAATCAACGGATGAATGGATCATAATGACTTCCTCTATTGTCAGGCCATGTTCGTTAGCCACATATTCCAAATCCGGCCCGAACTCTCCGCCGTAACATACCGGAATAGTCACAATTCTAGGGGGAGTCCCCATCTCAATGGACTCCGAAGCATTAGATTCGCTCCATTGATTTGATGGGTTCAGTTCATTTGGTTTCATATCTAGTTCATTCAGCTCGTTTGGCTGCAACTTTTCATTGAGTTGTCGCAAATGTTGTAGCAGAATCCTACTTGTTTCCTCATAAGACGATATCCAAGGATCGTAAAACAACGTAACAGACAAATAAGAAGGTACCCACTCCACCACAGCTGTCACAGATTCCTTTTCCAAGAGAGCACATACTGACATCACTCTCTGATGCACCACCTCAGACAGCTCATCGCCGCAGCGAATTATAATTCCACGCTCTCCTAGTGGAGATAACATGTCCGCTGTCCAGTTATAGGAGATTGTGTTCATGGCCTTCCCTCACTCCAGATGCGTGCTGCAATTGTACAATTCACACTGCCATGCCTGATCCTGATGAACCATTCGTGTAATTGATGTGTTCCCCAGCTTTACGCTGATATCCAGTTCCGGTACTAGTGCCCGCATTGTATTACGAAGCACAGCCCCATGACTCACCACGATGACTCGTCCATTCGGATGTTGCTGAAGAATATCTTCTAGTGCCGCTTTCCCTCGGGAAGCCCCTGCGTCCGAGTGTTCTTTTCCCAAATCGAGTGAACTCCAATCTGCTCCCCATTTCGCGACACGTTCCTCTTCTGTTGTGCCCTCCACCTGACCTCCGCCCATTTCGCGTAATCTCGGGTCGAGATGGATCTCCTGAATCCCAAGCCGATCTGCGATAACACGAGCCGTTTCACTTGCCCGCACCAAGTCACTGGCATAGATGGCATCCCAGGATTCCTCCGCCAGCCTCGCCGCCAGCAAAGCCGCCTGTTCTCTGCCCTCCTGATCGAGCGGGTTGTCCGTCTGTCCCTGCGACCGCTTTTCTTTATTCCACGCCGTACTGCCGTGACGTATCAACGCAATTTGTGTCATCGTGCTCGTTCCCTCTTTTCTCTAAAGCTCATTTTAGCTCGTCCTCTGTAAAATGTTTTCTGGTCTTTGGTTTCAAAAACTTGCCTTCGTTATAAGTATTTGACCCGTTTCTGGGGATAGAAAGACTATCCCACGATGTTTCTTTTAACATTTTGGCCGTGTGAACAATCTGTCCCACATGATATGGATAATGCGCCAACTGCCGCATAATCGCCTCCATAATGGTATGACCCTCATTCCGAATATATATGATCTGAGACATGTGATCCGGAGTAAACGAACGCAGCGCTCCCAGCAGACAGTCCCAGCCCTCTTCCCATTTAGCAAGCAGCTCTTCCCTGGTATGAAAATCACCCACGAATTCGGCATCACGCTCACGCCATGGTTTCTCACCATCCGTTGTCAGCACATCCGTCCAGCGGGATCGCATATTGCCCCACAAATGCTTTACAATGACTGCAATGCTGTTGGTGTCTTCGTTCCATGTCTGGAACAATTGGTCCGTCTCCAATTGCTCCATTGCGCGTTCACCAAGCTGCTTATAGTAAAGGAACTGTTTCTCTGCCGTTTCCAAAAAAGCCTTATTCATGTCCATCCGTCTTACCCCCATTTCAAAAAGTTATGCCGGGAAAGAAAACGTGCCGTCTTCATTCGGTTCAAAGTTCAGGACCTTACTTACAGCATCCAGATTTAACTCTCCATAGATGTGCGGAAATAACTCGTTCAATTCATATAAATCTTCATAGACCAGCTCCGCCTTCAACGTCCTCTCTTCGATCCCGAGCAGCAACAGGTCGGTACGTCCTGCATAATACTGTCCAGCTACCCACGGAATCTGCTCTGCGGTAGAGCAGTGAATAAAGCCATCCGTTTCTAAACTCTCTGGTGCATATGTGTCTCCTTTGGATACTTCCTCCCACACTGAACGGGAAATAATGCTGTAGATCATAGAGTCTTCCTCCTTGGTCGTCACTGTAAGACAGCTCGTATTAAACAACTATTATAGATCATCCCGGATGCGGGCGTACAATTTCTGGTCGGTAAACACACCTTTAATTTTCAACTGTTTGCGTAGCACCCCTTCCTGCACCATGCCCAGCTTTTCCATCACACGCGCAGAGCCGATGTTGCCCGCATTACATTTTCCTTCCAGCCGGTTGCAGTCCAGCTGCTCGAAGCAGTAATCAACGATAGGTTGCATGGCTTCCGCGGCAAGCCCCTTGCCCCAATAGGCGCTACCAATGGCGTACCCCAGTTCCCCACTCTGCATGAATTCATCCAGATGGAAAATGCCGCCTCTTCCAATCAGCGTGCCCGTTTCTTTCAGCACAAAAGCCCAGAGATATACCGTTTTCTGCTCATAGTTTCGCAGCACGCGCTCCAGATAACCGATGGAGTCATCCTTGCTCTGGTGGCACTGCCACAAGCTTTGCTTACTAACTTTCGGGTCAGACGCAAACGCATAATACTCATCGAGATCGTCCATCGTAAGACGTCTGAGGTACAACCGTTCGGTTTCAAACTCAGGGGATGCTGCAAAAAGTTTATCGATATTCATTCCACGTACCTCCTATCTATGAATTGATGCGATAGCGCATTAGTCGAGTCAGGATAAATCGGTCTATAAGATAAACACATAAAATGCCAATTAGGTATCGGATGAGATCAATGACTAGAAATCCACGGCCCAAAATGAGCGCGCCCCATAAGGTAGAACGTAGTTCATTCAACCAAGGTACCTGAATCATCTGAGAGAATTCAACGCCCCAACTGAACATAACACTGATCCAGACTGCCCTGGCTCGGCTCAAGTGGATGAATACCATACGTACGCCAAAATAGATCATGCCAGCCCATAGCGCATCTCCAAAATGCTCGTACACCCAGTACGGCAAAACCGCTCCATATGTTCTGGAAGCTAGTCCTGCTGCCATCGTGATGATCACGGCGATGAAGTAGACCCATCTGTTCTTAATGAACAGCCCGTGCTGATGCTTCACAGCCGTCCGTCCAGAACCTTTAAGATGAATTCCGTTTTGGCAGTGGTATAGGATTCTCTGTCGTCTTTATTCTCATCTGCAAGCTTGATTTTCAGTTCGGCGTAGTCCTTCACCAAATCCGGTCGAGATCTCAGTACATCACGAAACCAGATCTGCCGCTCCCAACGTTCCTCACCTGGACGCATAAGATGCAGATGTACAGCTCGTTTCCCATCTTTAACTTTGACCCAGAACCGTCTGTATTCCCGGCCATCCAGCTCAGGGGGGACATAATTCCAGCCTAGAGGGTTCAACTGCACAGCAATTTGCCCCATATCATCCCAGGACTGCACTTCCCCCATCAGATCAATAATTGGCTTGGCAGACAAACCAGGTATGGATGTGCTCCCAATATGTTCGAATGTAAGTATATCCAGGTGTTTCAAAAGTTCTCTTAACTGCGCAATTTCTTCCTCAGCCTGCTTACTCCAAGCGGAGTTAGCTTCTACAACTTCTACAGGTTCCGTGGCCCATGCAGGCCAATTCTCCGGGTTCATGGGATCGTTCATTTCCATAATCACTCCTTGAAGCTGGATTCTATGTTCAAAAAAGGAGACGCATAAGTACGCCTCCCTCATAGTATACATGGATTCAATTCGATCTGATCAACACTTATATGGAAAAAGGGAACATTATTTTACCGTCACAGGTATCGTCACTTTTTTATTGCCCCACTTCGCGGTGATGCTTGTTTTACCTTTGGCTACAGCAACGATTCTGCCATTCGTTACGGTGGCGACATTCGGCTTGGAACTGCTCCACACCGCGCCTCCCGTCACCATCAACGTTTTCCCTGTATCATACTGAGCCATTACCCCTAGCGCCCAGCTGGACTGCGGAGACAAAACCAAACTTTTCTGACCCATAATCAGCTTCTGGAGCGTAGGCACCACGTTGACTACAGCAGTGACAGTCTGACCCTGATACGTACCAGTCAAGGTGGCTTGTCCTTCACTCAGCCCTTTGACCGTACCATTTTTCACTGCAGCCACGCCAGGATTGGATGACGTCCATATCACCGATCTGGAAAGGTTGACTGTTTTGCCACTGGAGTACGCCCCCATCACCTTAAGTGGGGTAGATTTTTTGATCGTTAACTGGATTGTTGCAGGCTTAACCTCTATCTTGCTAATGATGTCTGTCACCGTTATCGGCACTTTAACGAGAGTTGACCCGTACTTCCCTTGCAATATCACTTTGCCAGGAGTAACGCCTTTGATCTTTCCGTTTTCAATCACAGCCAGGTTACTGGACACCGTCCATACAATATCGGATGTGACCTCCTCTTCCTTGCCATTAGCACGCGTAATGCTGACTTTCGGGAGCGTGCCTTCGTTTCCTTTTACAAACGTATACGCATTAGGTGAAGCCTTGATGCTTTTGATTTTATCCTGCACCTGAACAACCACCTGTGCTTTAACCCCGCTCACTTGAGCAACAATCGTAGCTTCGCCTGCAGCGATCGCTTTGACTTTACCTTTTGTGATTGTCACCACAGCAGTATTGCTAGTGGACCAGGTTACTCCGCCGGTAACATCCTGTTTATGATCCGCGCCTTCCACCGTCGCGAGCACCTGATAGGATGTAGTCTCTCCCACATTCATCTTCCGCGGACTGCTGCCTGGAATCTCAATGGAGATGACATCACCTGCTGCCGCCCAAACTGATGCAGGTACAACAACCGTGAGTGCAATAATCAGAGCAAGCATACCCCGTAACGACCATTTGATTCTATTCTTGTCCATGTCCAGCCTCATTCTCCCATCATGCAACCGTTTAATTTCTTCTTTCGCCTAATATTTTACTGTCTATTATACTTTATATCGGACATTGGATGGTTAAAGTTAAATGACAAGTACAAGGATAGGTAGAACCATTTTATGATTTTCATTGTATAATATATATAAGCGACGAAATACTGTTCTAATAAAGCTGACCAAGTGAGGTGAGGCATGTATGATCGAAAAGAATCTGCTGGACGTGGTCGCTGTCACCAATAATCGCAAACGCATGAGAACCATTTCCACTTCAACATCCACGAAGGTACGCTCAGAAGATGAGATGGTCTTACTGATGAGAACGGCCCGCAATCGTTTTGAAAAGGCATTGCAATCCGGAAAAATCGAAATTATTAACGAGCTTGAATGGAAGCTGCGTTAAGAATACAGGTGAATCATGGATCGTATAAAAACACCAGAAATTCAGAAAAAAATTCAATGGGCTAAAGAAAAGCTTATTGAACTTGCAGGCGATGTATCCAGAAGAGAACTTAAAGAATTCTATGTCATGGGGATCATAACTCCTATACTTGATGAACTAGATGCAGATCCAGCAATCATTGTTGGTGGACATGCCGTTGAACTATATACATCTGGAAGCTATAAGACAGCTGATGTTGATCTTGTAATGATCCGAGATGATTTAGCACGAGCCCTATTTGATGAACTAGGTTTCGTCCGAGAAGGAAGGCATTACTATGTATCTGAGATGGATATACCAATTGAAATCCCTTCGGATACACTTGAGGGTTCGAAAGAAAAAATAATCAAATTAAACACACCAGAAGGTTATTGTTATGTGATTGGAATAGATGATCTGATCCTAGATCGATTAAGAGCAGCCGAGTTCTGGTCTGATGCCCGTAGCCTGGAATGGGCTCGTTACCTCATGTATAGCCAATTCGATAACATTGACCTGACATATATAAGGAATACGGTAAACATAGAAAATATCAAATTGGCATCCCGGTTTGAAAAAGAATATCAATGGGTTATTGACCATATGTTTGAATAAAGAGGAACCCGATGCGGGCTCCTCTTTATTTGCTCCTTTCATTTCATTAAGTTGAAACCACTGTATTTCTTCTATTTACCCTGCTCATGCTCTGGCAAAATCAGGCGTTCGGCCCCTGCCATATATGGACGCAAAGCTGCCGGAATATAAATGCTGCCATCTGCCTGCTGATGGTTCTCCAGTAACGGGATCAAAATACGCGGCGAAGCTACGGCTGTATTGTTGAGCGTGTGGCAGTAGACCAACTTGTCGTCTTCATCACGGCAGCGAATGTTCGAACGGCGAGCCTGAAAATCATGCAAATTCGACGACGAATGAGTTTCGCCATATGCTTCGCGGCTTGGCATCCATGTTTCGATGTCATACTGTTTGTACGTTTTCTGCGACATATCACCCGTACATACCGCCACTACACGATAAGGCAATTCAAGCTGTTGCAGCAATTCCTCCGCATGTCCCGTAATTTCCTGCAGCATCCGTTCCGATTCAGCCGCATCCGGCGCACACAGGATGACCTGCTCTACTTTGGCAAATTGATGTACACGGTACAAGCCTCGTACATCCCGTCCTCCCGAGCCTACTTCACTGCGGAAACACGTCGATACTGCGGCCAGCTTCACGGGTTCTTTCACATCAATTACTTCATCTGCGTAATACGAAACCAGCGGTACTTCCGATGTGCCAACCAGCCATTTGTTCTCTCCTTGCAACTCATACACCTGATCCCGGCCTGTCGGGAAAAATCCGGTGTTCACCAAAGTACCCTCCCTGACCATGAGCGGAACCTCCAGCGGGGTGAATCCCTGCTTCAGCAACAGGTCCAGTGCAAGTTGCTGTACCGCCCGGTGTAACAGCAAACCTGCTCCCTTCAATACATAGCTTCGCGTTCCACCGATTTTCACGCCGCGTGGAATGTCGATCAGTTCGTGCATCTCCCCCAGCTCGACATGATCTCTGAACTGGTAGTCAAACACAGGTAGCTCCCCAACTCGCCTTAGCTCTACATTATCTTCATCCGACAAGCCCACAGGTGTATCTGGCGACACAATATTGGGTACCAGCCATTGTAGTCTGGTCACTTCCTCCTGCACTGATGCCAGCTTTGCTTCCTCTTGCTCCAGCTGTTCATTCAATTGTTTTACCTGTGCCCGCATCTTCTCTGCTTGCTCACGCTCACCCGACTGCATTAGCTTCCCGATCTCAGCCGACAGCGTATTGCGCAGACGACGCGCTTCTTCCGTTTGTTGCAAAAGCAATTTACGCTCGTCATCCCGCTGTAGTAACACAGCAATATCAACCTTAATCTTCTTCCCGTCTGCCGCCGCCTGTACCTCTTCTGCATGTGCCCGAACCCACTTCATGTCTAACATGGTCACCGTCTCCTTTGGCTAAAAAAATACAAAGAGCGCCCTCATCCCTTGGGACGAGGAGCGCTCTGCTCGCGGTGCCACCCAACTTGCCGAATCGGTTCAAATCTCCTGATTCAGCCTCTTGGTCCGCGATAACGGGCGGTTCCGGTTAACTTGGGAAAGTTTTAATTCGCTCCCTGGCGAAAACGCCTCCGAGTTGGATTCTCTTCAACGGCATGATCCGATCTGTAATTGTGTTTCTCAGTATATACGAAGACGGAACAACATTGCAACTGCTAGATGCCCAATTTTAATAAAAAATGAAGCTTCCTTTTTTATCACGTTTGTCCAAACTCTAAGCCGTTACAGTTCCCTCTTACGTATCTTTCCAAAGCTGGATCAAGTAAAATTGAAATAACTTCTAAGACAACAAGGAGTGATTGCATGTTTTACTTCATCATCTTTCTGCTCATTAGCATATTCGGGTTCGTCTTTGGAACCAGGGCCCTGCTCATACCGAATTCTTGGCCATTCAATCGTAATAAAGGCGATTTACTTCAATCGGACATCGTCAGTATTAAATTTAGAGGTGTTCTCCTTCTTGCGATTAGCATCGTGATGGCTTTAGCCTCGATTAAACAATTAGTCGAGTAATCATTTATCAAGATTTACAGTGTCTCAGTAAACAGAACGCACTATGGTAAAATCAGTATATTGAAGGGAGGGGTTGCTTCATGAATATGGAACCCAACCAACTGAATACACCCCAAGGCGAAGCCGCCAAACAAAGAGCAGATGAACTTGCCCGCCAAGCTCAGCGAGGCACATGGTTGAGTGGAGTTTTCACCACGATCATTATTGCTGCTGTGATTATTGGTATTTTATTTTGGATCGCTTACGGTAGAACTTCTTAAATCATAGGATTGCCCAGGAAATACTTTTGTCATAATGGACTGCGATACGATGATTTAAACCGACACAACGGCTGCTGGTCCCTTGAACAACTTGCCAAATACATAACGCACTAGCGGCCCTAATACAATCAACTGATACGGCAATGCCAGACCGAAGTTACGTACAATCGTATGAAGATAAGCGTTGATTACGGAATCTCCTTCTAGCTGACCTGCAGTATAGGCAGTAATGATGCCATATAAAGACATAAGCAAAACCATGCCGATCACCATGAAAAAGGACATCGTAACTACACCTTTGATTTTACTCGACCTCGCAAATGAGAAGGAAAATGTAATTTTTCTCGCTATCGGCCCCACGATAAACGATTCCACAAAAAAGGCAATAACAAAACAAAGCACAAATTGGAGAAATAGCTGCATGACGGACATCTGACCTAGCATGCCTGTATGCCATAGATTGAAGGTCATCATTACTACGACCATTCCTGTACACATCATAAGTCCAAAAACAACTTGTTCTTTCTTGCTAACTGGCAATATACTCATCCTTTCTGTAACTTGGATCATTATAGACAATCGGGCTCCCCTCACATAAGTGAACATTTTGTGAAAACTTTTTTAGTCCAACTCATGTAGACACAATCCTGTCCCTGGCCTATAATTACATCTAGTAATGCCCGTAACTTCATAGTTTCCCAGGGGAGTCGGAATTGGCCGGCTGAGAGTGTATCCCATCAAGATACTAACCCTTAGACCTGATCTGGATCATGCCAGCGTAGGAATCGGAGTATATTGGAACGGCACAGCTATAAGCTGAATGCCACTCTCTCACGCCTGCACGCGTCCCGGATTACGGGGCGCTTTTTTTGTTTTCTTTTGACAAGCAGAAACAGAAAAATGACGTTATTCGGATAACCCGCGAGTATAAATCTGTCGATTTATGCAAAAGGATTGGATATGAAGCAAGGAGTACCCCGTGCCATCCGGCCGGACATAACGAAGGAGAGAATCACGATGAATTGGCGTAAAACGATGGGAATGTTGCTCATGTGTGTGCTACTAGTTACCGTGGCTGCATGTGGTGGCAAAGAAGCCGCTCCAGCAGAGCAGCAAGGTGCGACTGGTTCGGCGCAAACCAATGAGGAGAGCAGCACTGCACTGAAAGATGTGAAGGTTGTGCTCGACTGGACTCCAAATACGAATCATACCGGTCTGTATGCAGCGGTGGACCAAGGTTTTTATAAAGCAGCAGGTTTAAATGTGGAGATTGTACAGCCAGGAGCCGGTGGTGCAGATACGATGGTTGCCTCGGGTGAGGTACCGTTTGGCGTCAGTTATCAGGAAAGTGTCACTCAGGCACGTACGCAGGACGTTCCACTTGTGTCGATTGCCGCAGTTATTCAGCATAATACTTCTGGTTTTGCCGCTCCAGTAGATCGCAAGATCAAATCACCTAAAGACTTTGAAGGTAAAACTTATGGCGGCTGGGGTTCCCCGGTAGAAGAAGCGGTGATGCAATCCATTATGGAGGGCGAAGGTGCTGACGTATCCAAAGTCAAAAAGATTAACATGGGCGATGCCGACTTCTTCACAGCTGTGAAACGGGACATCGACTTTGCCTGGATTTTCTATGCCTGGACGGGAATTGAGGCGGAATTACGCGGAGAACCGATTGACATGTTATATGTAAAAGATTATGCCAAAGCGCTGGACTATTACACCCCTGTACTTGTGACCAATGAACAGACGATTCAGAAAGACCCTGAACTGGTGAAAGCTTTCCTAAAGGCCACTTCTGAAGGATATCAATATGCGATAGATCACCCTGAAGAAGCAGCGAACATTTTGCTCAAAGCTGTTCCCGATCTGGACAAAGAATTAGTAATCGCAAGCCAAAAGTGGCTCAGCCCGAAATACAAAGATGATGCACCACGCTGGGGTGAACAAAAGGAAGAGGTATGGAAGAACTACACCGACTGGATGTTCAGCAAGAAACTGCTGGATAAAGAGATCGATGTAACGAAAGCCTACACCAACGAATTTTTACCTCAGTAATATTAAATCTAAATGTAACCATGAAATTTGTTATTTACACGTTTTGAAAGAAGAGGGCAGGAAAACATTGGAGCGAAGCAATCACTCATAAGGTTTTCAATGGAAAGCTACCCCAGAAGCACGCTTTCTCCTGAATTTTCTTCCCACAATTCAATGGATAAGTTAACTTTTTGTACACAAGAATCGGAGAGGGCAGAACCCCTCTACAGAAGCGAAGCAGTCGCCCGCATCCCCGAATTTACTCGTCTTGATAATTAAACTATTTATTTACACAAAAACGGAGGGGACAGAAAAAACCTGAAAAAGCGGAGCTAAAAGCTTTCTGAAAGAAAGCTAGCATCGGAAGCATACGCTTCGCCTTTATCACCGGATCTTCCCCTTTGAAAAAGGGAATCAAAAAAATCTGGGGATAACAGCGATTGAAAGGTTATTCTGTCATCGAAGTGTCCGTGTAAACATTGAAAAATTTTTATAAGATGGACTTAAAAATTCGGGGATAACAGCGATCTAAAGAGGGGACTGCAATCAAAGTGGTAACGTGTGCAATGGCGTATCAACTTATCCACCCACACCCGAAAGGAGCATGGATCTCTCATGGCAAGTACATTACTCAGCATACAGGTTATTCCCAAAACACCACACGGCGAGAGCTCCTATCCTTACGTAGACCGCGCCATTGAAGTCATTCAGCAATCCGGCCTAAAATATCAGGTTAACGCACTGGATACCACCATGGAAGGCGAACTGGATGAACTGCTGGAGGTTGTCCGCAAAATGCACGAGGTGCTTGTAGAAGCAGGCAGTCCAAGCATCATCTCCCAAATCAAAATCGCACATAGCCCGGACGGATTCAGCATGGATACACTAACGGAGAAATATCGCTAATGTCTACCTATTTCAAAAGTGTATGGCCGCCCCTCGTGGCGGTTATTCTCTTTATTGCGATTTGGCAAGGGGCCGTCTCCCTATTCCACATTGAGAAATGGATGTTGCCTGCGCCGTCCGATATTGCTCGCGAAGCAGCTTCCCAGGCTGACCGTTTGGGTATGCACGCCTCTGCAACGATTCAGCTGACCCTCATTGGATTTGTTGCCGGGACAGCGGTCGGTCTGTTCATTGCGATGGTACTGCATCTGATCCCTTTTCTCAAATCGGCCTTGTATCCACTGCTTATTCTTAGTCAAAATATCCCGACCATCGCACTCGCACCACTCCTGCTGATCTGGTTCGGCTTTGGCCTGCTGCCCAAATTGATTACCATCGTTCTTGTCTGCTTCTTCCCGGTAGCGGTCGCTGCCATGGATGGTCTAACACGCACGGATGCGGCGATGATGAACTATATGCGCATGGCAGGTGCGAATCGCCGTCATATCTTTTGGAAACTGGAGCTTCCACATGCCCTGCCATCCATATTTTCCGGTATCAAAATTGCCGCCACCTACAGTGTCATGGGTGCTATCATTGCGGAATGGATTGGTGCCGACAAAGGCATCGGCTATTATATGATGCTACAGAAATCAGCTTACCGTACGGATCGCCTTTTTGTCGCCATCATGATCATCGTGGCGCTCAGCCTGCTGCTTTTCCTGCTCATTGCGCTATTAGAGAAGCTTCTCATTCGCTGGCGCCCACAGAAGCGTTAGTTCTGCATATCAGAGGTTAACGTAATATGTACATTAGGATGTGATTCCCTATGAAAAGATACCCGAAGGAACTGGAGCAATCCGCACAAGCTAAAAGCACACCATTCGGAGATGCCAACGCAGCTTCCGTATCTGCTCAGGCTTCCATAGCGGGATCTGCACCGCCCGCAGTATCTTCTTCCGTTTCCACATTGACGGACAGTGAAACGATCGATTCGCCTTTACGTCTGACTCACACTAAAACGAATGGTCCGGATTCCATCTCGGTTCCACCTGCACTAGACATCGTTAACGTGCATATGTCCTTCAAGGAAAGAAGGCGGAAACTTCCTGTGTTGAACGGCTTATCCCTTACGGTGCAAAAAGGGGAGTTTGTTGCCATCGTCGGCCCTTCCGGCTGCGGCAAAAGCACCCTGTTCCACATCATCGGCGGTTTGCTCCGTCCTCAGAATGGCGAAGTGATTATGAACGGCAAGCAGGTTACGGGACAACGCGGACATATCAGCTACATGCCGCAACAACCTGCCCTTTTCCCATGGCGAACCATTGAAGACAATGTGCTGCTCGCAGGCGAGATCGCTTCTGCTACAGCGCATACCGCCCCCGTTGCTCCACGTGCCGAAGCGCTCGCCGAGGCAAGGCAGTGGCTGGGCAGCGTTGGCCTTGCAGGCTTCGAGCGGGCATACCCTCATCAGCTCTCAGGTGGAATGCAACAGCGCGTTGCTTTCCTGCGTGCATTGCTCAGCCCGCAGGAACTGATGTTACTTGATGAGCCATTTAGCGCGCTTGATGCTCTGACGCGGAGCGACATGCAGCGCTGGCTGCTGGATATCTGGGAACAGAATCGCCGCTCTGTGCTGTTCATCACCCATAATATCGAGGAAGCACTGTCGCTGGCGGACCGGGTCTATGTGTTATCCAATCGACCGGCGGCTGTGCTGCACGAGGTTCATGTTCCTTTTGATCGCCCAAGACGAGATGAAATAACAGAAGAGCCTGCCTTTCTCGAACGCAAACGGCAAATTGCCCAGTGGATGAAAGAAGAACAGCAGAAAACCCGCCTATCTTGATAGTGCGGGTTTTTTAGTTATATTTTTCCTGATATGGGTGATCCAACACCATGAACTCGGCGTTATATATATATGAATACCTACGATATAAGGAGGCTCTCCCCCATGCATTCTCCAACGTTTGCACCGTTAATCGATGCCCACATTCATTTTGATAAATACACACCGGAGGAACAGGAGAAGATGTTGCTAAGCTTACCGTCGCATCAGGTCGAAGCGGTCATTACAGTTTCCATGAACCTGGCTTCTGCTCAGGCCAATCTGGAACTTGCTAAAAAGCATGCGCGTTACATCTACCCGGCGTTTGGCTATCATCCCGAACAGCAGCTCCCCTCCCTCAACGAGCAGGAAAAGTTCTTTCTTTGGATTGAAGAACACATTGGACATGCTATTGCCATCGGTGAGATAGGCTTGCCTTATTACAGCCGTGAAGAAGCAGGGCATGCAGGCCTTAGCTTTGACCAAAGCGGATATATTGATCTGCTGGAGCAGTTCATCATACTCGCCAAAAAACACCATAAACCCATCATCCTGCATGCTGTGTATGAGGATGCCGATATAGCCTGCGAACTGCTGGAGAAACATCAGTTTACACGCGCCCATTTCCACTGGTTCAAAGGATCAAAGCAGACCATTCGGCGTATGGCAAACAACGGGTATTACATCTCCTTCACACCCGATATTCTATACGAGACGGAGATCCGTGAGCTTGCAAGGCAATATCCGGCAGAGCAAGTGATGGCCGAGACCGATGGACCTTGGCCCTTCGAAGGGCCGTTTCAAGGCAAGATGACACATCCGGCTATGACACGTCAGGTGATTCAGGCCTGGAGTGAGATTACCGGTATGGGAATCGAGCGAGCTGCACGTCTTTTTTACCGAAACACCAAGCGCTTTTATCGCCTGCCGGAGTAAGAGAAGAAGAAACATGATATTTTATAGATCTTCGTATGCAATTATTAAACCTCATTGCAAGCATAACCCACTGTGTAGGTCATCACCTTCCATAGTGGGTTTATTTTTTACATTAGCTTCGTTTGAAAATAAGATCAAAATTGTGCAAGAAATCAGCATTTTTTATACCATATATGCTTTAATTTGCACTGTTAAACCAAGTGAAAGGAGCAATTCATACTAGTTTTTAAAATATATTCAAATCTTTTTCGTTCATTTTCTACAAATTTCGTCAAAGATTCTTTGATCATACTGACAAAAAAATTGAACATATAGGTATTTTTTCTCTTTTTCTACACCGTGTATTGATAAATTTTGGATTTTAACCTATATTCTACTTTGTAAATACAACACATTCAACAGGAGGAAAAACTTATGGCTTTTTATCGCAATAAATTGTTTTGCTCTTTTTTAGTATTTTTGTTTGTATTATCTCCAATTATCTCTGTCTCACCAGTAAACGCTGCTACTGTTCAAGAGATTGATTTGAGATCAGAAGGGTATCCTGGTAATTATAAAGAAAACTCAAGAAGTAGTGATAAATTTGTTACTTTATCTCCAACAGTTACGAGTTATAGGCTCCATTTTAATAGAATTGCTTTAGCTAACGGAGATCGAGTATCCGTATCTTCTTCTTACAGTAAGACAACTCAAGAAGCTGGTACTATCTACTACTCTGCTGGCGGAGGATACACCACTGATGTTTGGACACCTTGGATAACGGGACCAGCTTACGTAAACCTCATTGTAAACAATGATGGTCAAACAAGCACCGGTTATCTTATTGACAAAATTGAGTTCAATGGGTCATCATCACCACTCACTAATTCAAGTGCATTTTTCCCTAACTCATTCACTTCTGTGAGTAATATTTCCGTTTACCAGTCACCTTCGGTCTCTACGTATGGGTATTCTTCCTATGTCTCAACAGCATTAAACCAGCTGAAAAATATATCAAATGCAAACATTGGTTTCACTAACTCATCATCTACTGCAGCCCAAGTCAGGATTTCTGCAAACAATAGCCGTGATATAGATTACTTTGCAATTGTGCAAGCATACGATTCAAGTGGAAAACCCATAGATGAATTGGGGACAAAAACTTGGAGCTACGCAACAATGGTTCTTAATCATGGCGTCATGACAGCTTGGGGATTTAATGCAAATAACAAACAAGGAACGGTAACTCACGAAACAGGGCATCTTGTTTCTATGAAGCACCAGGAAAACTATGATGTAAATTCCATCATGCAAAAAGGGAAGAAGAATATTACATCATTCACTCCACTCGATATTGCCAATATTCAATACAGATGGTAAGGAGGAATTAAATATGAATATTAATAAAAGTATAAAGATAACTATTCTTTTCACGTTGGTTGCTTTTACAGTTGTGGCTTATACGCTTTATGCTCCAGAAAATAGTGAGGCAGCTACAGCTGTTCAAAGTGAGAAAAAGGTTTATTCAGCTCATGCAGACTACCCTGTTGTCAATAACGTGAATGAGCTCGAAGAACATGCAGATCTTATTGTTTCTGGAAAGTACACTGGTAACCGAAACGAATACTTCCAAACTGACGATCAAGGTGAAGTCGTTGTTAAGGCGAGCAAATCAGAATTTCAAATCGAGCAAGTTTACAAGGGAAAACAACCAGAGAGTGTCATCACCGTAGTGGAGCCTGCTTATGAAGATGAAGAGGCTGTATACACAATCGAAGGATATAACTTAATGAACAATCTTGATAACTATGTTCTTTTCCTAGCTGCTACTGATACTGGAACTTATCGGATCGTAGGAATGTATCAAGGTCAGTATCAAATTGATACCAATTCTAGTGTACAGAGCCTTGCTAGAAACAGTATTGAAACAGTTCATTTTGAAGATGAACAAATAGATCATTACTCTTCCTTAAAAAAACAAGTATTTGAATTTTTAATAGAGGAGAATAATCAATCTACTAGTGCTCAATAATTTTCATTAATAACATAGGTAAACAGAAGCTCTCTGTTTAAAATATTGAAGGGTGAGTTTCAAGTACTTGCCATAGAGAGAACAAAAAAACAGCGAACACTGGTAATCCTGATGTTCGCTGTTTTTTTAATTATTTCGTGATCGTTCGAATCGTAGATCCTTGCTTGCGCACCCATATAACCAACAGGAATCTCCTCAGAAGAATTTTTTCTAGCAATTGTGGTGTAAGCATAATATGGGGCAGATGAAGAGTCGCTAGACTGAGAATAGTTCTTGTTTGTCTGAGTTGGCCGCACTTGCGTAGGGTAAGTTTAATGAACCAACTAAACAAACTGTTAGGAGCACCCTAGAAAATCCGACGAATAAATTTTTCAGAAGATTCTCTCCATTCAAAAGTAAGATACTAGTAGGATCGTTACGATGTATACAAATAAGTATGAAGTATGTCTATTACGCAGATTCTCTAGGATGTAAAAACTATTCAGTTGTTGTAATCTCAAATTGACCAATAACTGTTTTGCCATCTTTGTCATACAGGGGTATTCGTTGATTACCTTTTTCTTTTTCCATCTGATGTTTCACTGCCTCCTCATAAATTTAATAGGAATTACATTCGATATATACCAGTGTAAGAGATGGTGGTTCCATTAAATACTCAGAATGATTACCGCTTCATAAACCCTCTGCGTTCAAGGAATGCTCTCACCTGCAAACGTGCTGGCTCGGTAAGACGTTTCGCCATGAGTTCAGACCACGGGGTTGTACGCTCACCGTGGGTACGTTCTTTCAAGTATTCTGTCGTGGTCACATCATACTCTTGAACACCTTCCAAGGTCTGGGCAGGCTGGTAGCGGTTATGATGTAATACGGCTTTCATTGGAAGACGTGGCCGAATGCCCGTTTCCTGATCTGCAACCCCAATACACATCCCGTATACCGGATATACACCATCCGGTAATTCGAGTAGGTCTGCCACTTCTTCAATCCGAGTACGAAGTCCGCCGATATATACAATGCCAAAACCGAGCGATTCGGCAGCAAGGGCAGCATTCTGAGAAGCCAGTGCAGCATCAATCGTAGCAACCATAAAATTCTCGGTGGAGTCCGCATAAGACTCCTTCTCTGGAAGGTGACGTGCCGCTGCATCCTTCAATCGAAACAGGTCAGCACACCATACGAGAAAGACCGGACATTCATTGACGTAAGCCTGGCCCCCGGCAAGTTCAGCCAGTTTGGCTTTCTGCTCTTGATCTGTCACAGCGATCACGGAATACGCCTGTACGTTGCTTGAAGAGGATGCCATCTGTCCCGCCGCAACAATAGCTGCGAGTTGCTCCTCACTGACCGGGTCTGGCTTGAATTTGCGTACAGAGCGGTGTCTCATCATCAGTTCAATCGTTTCATTCATGGCTGTTCACTCCTAATCCTCGAAGTACGAACTCCACCGTCTCTTCGGCAAGTTCCTCTGTATTCATATCCTGATAATCAAAACCAAAACGCGAGTGCTTGGCCCGCTTATGCGCAAGCGCTACGCCCATAACCTGAAGCATGGCATAGGATGAGGATTCGATCTTGAACAGTCCCTCATCTTTACCTTGCTGTAGATACTCTCTCACTTTATTCCAGACGGGATCTAGATATTGAAACACCGTTGCCGTCCGATGAGTACGCAGCGTAATCTCCAACTGTACAATGTCACTCATCTCGCGATCTGTCATCGTAAACCTCACGACTTCACCAACAATTCGGCGGATACCTTCTACAGGGGACATCGATTCTGTAGCCAGCTTACTCAGAATATGTTCGGGGAAAAAGTGCTCAAATAGTGCATCGAACACTTTCTCTTTACCGCCAAAATGATAAGACACCAGCGACACGTTCGCACCTGCCTCATCACAGATTTGACGAACACTCGTCCCATCATACCCTTGTAATGCAAAAAGTTTCTTCGCTGCAAGCAATATCCTTGTTTTGATATCCAATTCCGGTTCCGTCATTTGTTTCTCTCCTCTTATCCGTTCGTGTCAGTTGCTGCAGCATTTTCCCCGGACTGCAGCCCTCACTTCATCCCATCTATTATATTACACCAAGCACCCCGATGAAAATCATCGGGGTGCTTGGTACAAACGATGAAGCTTCGTAACGACTACATATATTAGCTGTTTGCTGGAGCCGGGCTTGGCATCCCAGCCGGTTTGCGACCTTTTTTGAGCAGCGTCACAACGAGGGACAATGCAACAGCAATGAGCAGTACAACAACGATGGAACCTGCGGCAGACTGCACGCCTGGGCCACCCAGTTGCACACTTAGAATACCCTGAACCGCATAGGTTGCAGGCAAGTATTGACCAATTCCGCTGTAGAAGCTGTTCAACAATTCACGCGGCACCATCGCACCGGATGACACCAGTTGCAGGGATAGCGAGATGATGTTAAACACACTTCCTGCTGGTCCAAAGCAGATCAGGAAAAACTGGGAGAAGAACATGAAGGTACACAGGAACAGTGCCTGGAACAACCAGAAGGCCACAAACCCTTGTGCAATCTGTCCACCCAGAGCCACAATCAGAGAAGATCCCAGCAAGGAAACAACCAGCGCAGAACCTACATTAATGATGACCCGGGCACCGAACAAAGTCAGGCGAGAATACATCGAAGACAACATGCCCATAGCTACCTGAAGATTCATGCCCATAATCATGGCACCTACATAAGAGGCAAGTACCATCATCATCGGCACCATCTGATTGTTCATGCCGTTCACCGGGTTAATGGATGTCGTTTTTCCTTCTACACGGTTGGTCAGGTTCGCAGCGGCCTGAGCAGCCTGTTCCGCAGGAGCACCTGAAGCAGTCAAAACAGTTTGTACGCCTTGCGCGGAAGCTTGTTTGTTAATCGTGTTGGTCACGCTCTGTGAGACACCCTGCATCATGCTTTTAATCGTTACCGGATTGGCTTCATTAATCGTATATTTGATCTCGGCAGTGGCGCCAGCTGTTTGAAGAGCAACATTAAATCCTGCCGGAATGTCCAGCACCATGTGCACTTGATGATGGTTCAATTGATCCAGCGCTTCAGTCGCACTTAAATTCGATACGGTGTGGAAAGGCAATGTCTCTGCCAACCGATCCGCAATACCTTTGGACAGTTCACCATCTTCGTTCACAATAGCCACCGTTAATTCTTTCGTCCGGTCATTTACACCGGAATATGCAGTCATCCAGATTACACTAAAAATAACCTGAAACATCAGTGCAGTAACAATGCCTATGATCACTGGTGGTTTTTTAAACAATGTACGTAGAGCTTGCAGCATATAATTATGTTCCTCCATTTTCAAAATAGTTCAAATTTGATTTAAACATCCGTTTGAATCAAACGATCGTTTAAATTTTAAAGGCATATGTCTATATTGTCAACATACTTTCGTAATATTCAGAAAAGTTCAACGTATTTTCATGAATGAAGCTGGGTTTATTTTCATGAATGTCAATCTTGGTTGGCTTATGACCACTTTTGCGTAAAAAATACGCGGTTCGCCGTGAAGCGAGCCGCGCATTTAACGGATCATTCATTGATCTATTACATAGCTCTTCTTACCCATATGTTAGTCTCTTATCTTATGACTTCGTTCGAGCAAGCTTCATCCGCTGCAAACGCAGGGCATTCAGTACCACCGAAACCGAGCTGAATGCCATTGCAGCACCTGCCAGCCACGGAGCCAGAAATCCTGCGGCTGCGATCGGTATGCCAATCACATTATATCCAAGCGCCCAGAACAGGTTCTGCTTGATATTGCCCATCGTGCGGCGGCTCATCTCGATTGCATCTGCAATGCTGTTCAAGTCACCACGCATCAACGTAATATCTGCCGCTTCCATCGCTACGTCGGTTCCGGTTCCAATCGCCATGCCGATATCGGCTGTAGCCAGTGCCGGGGCATCGTTGATACCGTCTCCGACCATCGCCACCTTTCGGCCACTCTCTTGCAACTTTTTCACTT
Source organism: Paenibacillus amylolyticus (assembly GCF_003719335.1). Taxonomy (GTDB): domain Bacteria; phylum Bacillota; class Bacilli; order Paenibacillales; family Paenibacillaceae; genus Paenibacillus; species Paenibacillus amylolyticus_D. Next base: position 146,515 of record NZ_RIAS01000010.1, on the reverse strand, counting down.
CGGATGCCTTGCCTTCCGGGAGAACTTCTGCCAAAACGTTCTGGATGCCCGCTTGCTCTGCTACCGCACGAGCTGTCCGTTCATTGTCTCCCGTAATCATAATGACATCGATCCCCATAGATTGAAGCCGTCCAATGGCCTCCCGAGAAGTATCCTTAATCGTATCTGCTACCGCAATGATACCCGCCCACTGGCCTTGAGCAGCAACCAGCATGGCCGTACGTCCCTGTTCCTCCAAAGCGTTCATCTGCTGTATGCTTTCCTCCGGTACATCTACGTTCGCATCTGCCAGCAAGCGGCGCGTTCCCACGAGAATCTCTTCACCAGATACCGTTGCACGAACACCGTAACCAGGGATATTCTCAAACGATTCTGTCGGTTCCAAAAGTAGACCTTTCTCCCGAATACCGCTCACAACCGCCTCGGCTAACGGATGCTCGGAGCCCTGCTCTGCCGCTCCAACACGTTTAAGCAACTCTGATTCTGTCCAGCCGGGTGCAGCAATAACATCAGTTAATACAGGCTTGCCTTGGGTAACGGTTCCTGTTTTGTCGAGCACAACCGTCTGAATCTGCTGAGCAGACTCCAGATGTTCACCGCCTTTAAACAGAATGCCATATTCCGCCGCACGACCTGATCCAGCCATGACAGAGGTCGGTGTCGCCAGCCCAAGCGCACACGGACAGGCGATAACGAGTACAGCTATCGCTTTTTCCAATGATCCGGCGAAATCTCCCGGACTTGCAAACAGATACCAAATCAAGAAGGTTAGTACGGCAATCCCCACCACAATAGGGACAAATATACCCGAGATCACATCGGCAATCCGCTGAATAGGTGCTTTTGATCCCTGCGCCTGTTCGACCACTTTAATAATTTGCGATAGAGCCGTATCTGAGCCAACTCGGGTCGCCTGAATACGAAGAACACCGTTTTTGTTCAGCGTTGCACCTGTGACCGGGTCGCCAGGCTTTTTATCTACAGGTAGACTTTCACCGCTCAGCATGGATTCATCGACAGAGGATTGACCCTCTTCTACGATACCGTCCACCGGAATGCTATCCCCAGGTTTCACCAAAACCAGATCACCAACGGCTACATAGGAAGCCGGAATCAAAACTTCCTGTCCGTCACGGATAACACGCGCTTCACGGGGAGCGAGTTCGATCAAGCTTTTGATCGCCTGTGAAGAGCGCCCTTTCGCCACAGCCTCAAACCATTTTCCAAGTAAAATCAACGTAATCAGAATCGCACTTGTCTCATAGTACAGCTCCACCATCGGCATAGCGGTAACTCCTGCAGCAGTTCCTACATCCGTTCCCATTGCACCATGATCCATACTCTGACCCATACTGGCATCAGGTAAATACCCGCTCGTGAGCGTCAGATACAGGCTGTAGAAAAAGGCGGCGCTTGTTCCAAGTGCCACAAGTACGTCCATGTTAGCACTACCATTGCGAAGCGCCTTATATGCACCTACATAGAACTGCCAACCAATCACAAATTGGACTGGTGTCGCCAGTAACAGCTGAAACCATGGGTTCAAAAACAGCTCAGGTACATAAATGCCCGAGGTAAAGGAGAAATGGGCAACCATTGCCCACAATAGCGGAATGGACAAGAGTGCGGAGATCATCCATTTCCATTTCTTACGCTGTATCTCCCGTTCCCGAACAGAGGTCGATTCCTCCTGGGTTAATTGCAATGTAGCGCCATAGCCTAGCTGCTTGATTTTGGCTGTAATATCGGACGGTTTGAGGGTACCCGCTGCATATTCAATATGCCCTGTCTCCAGCGCGAGATTAACGTTAGCTTGGGAGACACCCGGCAACCGCGACAGCCCTTTCTCAATACGTGCAGAACAGGCCGCACAGGTCATGCCCGTAATATCCAGATCGACGGATTCCGTCACTGTACCGTAGCCAAGTGCCGCGACTTTGTCCCGCAATGCGCCTACACTTGTCGTTTTGGGATCATAAGAGATGGTTGCCTGTTCGATGGCAAGGTTCACATTCGCCTGATGTACGCCTTCCATCCGGGATAACCCCTTCTCCACACGCGTAGAACATGCGGCACAGGTCATACCCGTGATGTGCAAGGTTGTCTTGAGACCCGAATTCTCCATAGGTACAGGAGTTGGTGCAGGTTCTATATTTTCAGATGCGCTCGATGTCATCATGTCAGCTCCTTTCAAATGAATTTTATACCCTATAGGGGTATATTCAGGACGGAAAATCAGGCTTAAACCGTCCCTTGTATAATCAAGTCCAACTGAGAATCAAGAGGGCTAAGCCTTTACTGCTATCATTTGTTAATGAACAATCCCTCGGATCAATTAAACGACGTCGTATCCTTGATCTTCGATTGCGGCTTTGATCTGATCCACGGTAACAGCCTGCTCATTATATTCTACAGCTACCGTACCGGCTGCCAGATCCACCTGACCATTTGCTCCTGCATTTTTCACCGCTTCTTCAACGGACTTTACACAGTGATTGCAAGACATTCCTTTGACATTCAACGTAACATTAGACATGTTCTATTCCTCCTTAGTTAAATATGTTCGTAAATGGGTATGTCTTTACCAGGTCTTATCCTTGTCGTACTACTTCATCAACTTTCTAACAGTAACCAGTAATTCATCCACGACTTCGTGTTCGCCCGCCTGAATACGTTCCACAATACAGCTCTTCATATGTCCTTCCAGCAAAAGCTTGCCTACCGAATTAAGCGCGGACTGTGCTGCAGCGATCTGGGTTAACACATCATCACAGTATGTGTCCTTATCAATCAGCCCTTTGATGCCGCGAATCTGGCCTTCCACCCGGTTCAACCTGGAGATGAGATTGCCCTTCATCTCCTGGGAATGGTGGCTTTTACGGACAGTTTTGCCGTCCTTATCTAAGTTCAAAGCATGGCATGAATCCGCTTGTTGCTCGGACTGCTGTTCCGCAGTCTGTACAGACTCTTCGGGATGGCTGTGATCTTCCATCATAACACCCCTTTTCTTACGTTCTTCTTCCAGATTAACATACCCCCATGGGGTATTCAAGGGTTTATTTTCTTTTATTATCGAACGTTTTGTGTATGTAGTTTTGATGAACAGACTTATTTCACTACTCGGCTTACAATTACAATGGGAACTCCATTCTGCTGCTACGCACCCTTAGCCCCATCTGTTCATAAAAAGCCTGTGCATGCGAGTTGAATGTAGAAACCGTTAATTCTATGTGGTCTGCCTGAAGCTCTCTCCCCAGATCCAGCATGGTCTGCATTAACCGTTTACCTGTTCCATGTCCTTGGTGGCTTGAATCCACCACAAGTTCGTGAATGTATAACATCCTGCGATCCGCAAAAAGCGAATGATCCTGAATGGCGCTCAGCTGTGCGCTGCTAAAGCCTACAATCTTCCCAGCCTCTACATGTTCCGCTACATAGAGGTAACGGTCATCCTTCGCAAGCCAATCGGCATATTCCTTTTCCCCAAGCCTTGGGTGCAGAGGTTTGTAAATGTCCGGTCTTGCCTGTACATGTAACTCATGTAATTGATCCAATAACGTGGCTACACCAGGATAGTCAGCAAGCTGTGCATCTCGGATCTGTATGTTATTTTTCATATTTCTCCCCTCCACTCTTCCTTATGCTGTATTTACAACATTATACAAGGACGAAAAAGCAGATACCATACGGTATCCGCTCTGTCGATCAATCCTATTTTTTAGAGGATGTATTGATTTCTTCGTTAAAAGCAACCGGAGATGGTTTAGCTGCCCAATCATCCGCCTGTGGCTCAATGTCCACGCCATTCAAGATCTTCTTTTTCTCCATCAAGGAGTCGCCATCTTCATCCAGTTTATTGCGGAGTTTTGCTTCATCCTGAGGTTGATTGTTCTGTGTCATCGTGTAAGTCCTCCTTTTGTAATCTCATGTTGGATTCTGTTCCTGTATATAATTACCCAATGATTTCAAAATCATTCGAAGTTGATCCATGCAAACCGATGACTCTTCTCATTCGAGGTAAAACACTTTTTCTAAAATTAGTATGGATAAGTGTCACAAAAGCGCCACCTCAACCAGTTATATAAGTAGATAGACTAATTATTTGACTTGGAGGTATCTTATCGTGAAACCCATGTATAAAGTAATCAACTCCATTGCTCTGGCAGGAATGATCGGCACAATGTCCATTGCTTCTTATCCCACTCCAGCGAGCGCTGCAAAAACCAAAGCTGAAGTATCCACGACAGCTGACACTGCATCAACAAAATCAAATAAAAACACAAAGGCGTCAGCTGCGGTTGTTAAAAAAGTAGAACAAACACTCAAAAAACTGACCAAAAAAGCGTACAAGCTTGATAAAGGCAGTTATATTGACGACTACGGCTGGGATTTCAACATCCTTGGCACACCTTTCCCAAGCCAACTGCTGGTGGACTTGAAGGGGAATATTCAATCCGGACATATACAAGAAGAACATATCACCTTTTACATTGAAAACAACAAAATAAGCTACACTCAACAGAACATAGACATGAATGACGTTGCCGAACAAGACATTCAAGCAGCCGAAGAAGTGTTCAGCAAACTAGATTTACCATCGGGAGAACTGGATGGTGCTGTGTTACAGCACAAAGGAAAGAAACAAATCATTGAATTGATGTACACGAACGATAAGTACGGAACCTGGATTGGGGTAGACAAAGCCACGCATAAAGTTGTTGCGGTTAATGCCAGGGCTCTGGCAGATGATTATTTTAACAAAGGACAGGAAGCTGTTGATGAGTATCATAAAAAAATAAAGGCTATCACGGCAAGACAATTACAGGATAGCGGTGTGGCACAAGCCGAGCTGCTGTTCGGAATAGATCTGAATGGTCATATGGTGGAAAAAAAAGCATTCCCTTCTGATCGTGCCTTGTTTACGAAAAAAGGAGCTCCTACCGTGGAGGGCCGCTTCAACTCCGATGGGTCTTTCTACTCCATGCATATTGTCTATAAATAACTGTGACGATCCTCGCTTTTAAAACGACAACATAAAATGGCGTCCCTGGTGGTCAAGTTATGACCTTTCGGGACGCCATTTTGTGTACTCTATTCCATTATTGCCTATGCCTGATCCTGGCGAGCAAGGGCAGCGAGCGCACGAAGCGCAGCTTCGATCTCGTGCTCTACTGCCTTAGCGACCGCATCGGTATGCGGATCATACTCAGCCGCAAGATCACTGTCTGCGAAGCCGTCAATGGCCACAATGGCTCCAGCTCGCGCACCACGCAACGTACTGACGATATAGAGCGCAGCGATCTCCATCTCGGCGGCAAGCGCTCCAGCCTGTTTGTATTTACGGTGAGGAATCTCTTCTACCCCTGTGAAAAAGGCATCCAAAGTTACCGTGATACCCACGCCAACTTTGGCAACCTCACTTATGCCACGATCTGTCTGCCGTGCAGCAGCAACCAATGCGCTGGTTACATCAATATCGGCTACCGCAGGGAAACCATCGGGTACTAGCTGACGCGTCAGTCCATCGGAGCGTACAGCCGCAGTGCTGACAATAACGCTGCCTGCTGGATAATCGGCTGTATATGAGCCTGCTGTGCCTACTCGAATCAGGGTTTTCACTCCTGCGCGAATCAGTTCCTCGAAGCACACCGCTGCGCCCGGTGAACCTACGCCATGACTGACCACCGCCATCTGAACCCCTTCATACTCTCCTACAAATGTGCGATATTCGCGGCTGAACGCCAGCTCTCTGGCATTCTCCAGCTTGCGGGAAATTTTCTCCGCACGAGCCGGGTCGCCACACACGATAGCATAAGCTGGCATATCTTCCGAATGAATCTGCAATATCGGCATCAACATATTAATCAAACTCCTTTTTCGTCCACTCATCCTCAGGAATCGGCAGATCTTCACCCGAGAAGCGTTGCTCCTTAAACGGATCGGCAAAATGGTGGAAGCCATTGCTTTCCCAGAAGCCGTTGCGATCCTCTGTCATAAACTCCAGTCCACGCACCCACTTTGCACTCTTCCAGAAATACAGCTGTGGCACAACCAGTCGCAATGGGAACCCATGCTTCGGCGTGAGCGGCTCACCATTATATTTAAACGCAAGCAATACATCATCATGCATCAGTTCTTCAAGTGGCACATTGGTCTCGTAATCATGGTCCGCGTGAATCATGACGTACTTCGCTTCTGGTTTAACCCCGAGCAGCTTCATGAATTCGGAGAAGCGAATACCCTCCCAAGGTGTGTCAAATTTCGACCAGCGCGTAACACAGTGAATATCACTAACCATGTTCACCTGCGGCATCGCCTGAAGCTCAGCCAGAGAGAACACCTTCTCTTCTTCGACTTCACCAAAAACCTTCAAATCCCAAGTGGAAAGGTCATACTCCGGCACCTCCCCTTCATGCAAAATCGGGAATTTCTCCGTCAGCACCTGACCTGGCGGCAACCGATCTCCGTAATCGGCACCAGCTTTCGGTAGTGGTGTTTTGGTTTTTTTCAAACGCTCAGCTTTGTTATGCACGTCCCTGATTCCTCCTTTGTTCACGATGTCACTATGCAACTGAAACCGTTACTCACATATCTATCCTATCATAGCTAGGGTTCACAACAGGATTAACGTGAGCTTCCGCCCGCTTTCAATGCATCCTGTGCATACGTCCGGTCTTTGAAAAAGAACATCGCCACCAGTGTTACAATATACGGCAACATCATGGTGAAATGGGTTGGCAGAGAGAAGCCTTGCAGACGAATACTAAGTGCTTCCATGAATCCAAACAACACGCTAGACCCCATCACCCCAAGCGGGTTGGCTTGTCCAAGCATCGTAGCAACCAAAGCGATGAAGCCCCGACCTGCGGTCATGCCTTCGGTAAACATCGTCACCTGACCAAGCGACAGCTGCGCTCCAGCCAGTGCACACAGTACACCGCACATCAGTACAGCACCATACTGAATGCCGCGTACCTTGATGCCGATGCTCTGTGCTGCAATCGGATTCTCACCCACGGAACGCAGACGGAAGCCGGATACACTTTTAAATAGATAGAACTGTAGAGCAATGACAATAATAATGCCGAGATATACGAGCGGACTATGGCCTGAGAACACCGTGCCCACCCAAGGAATATCCTTGATCAGCGGAATGTCCCATTTCGGGAGTCCCACCATATCCTTATCGTAGTATGCACCTTTTACATCAAAGATCGCCCGCAGGGCAAAGGTCGTGAGTCCCGCCGCCAGAAAGTTCAACGATATACCGACGACGATGGCATTAGCCTTTAGATTAATACTTATAAATGCAAATAGCGCCGAGAACAGCATCACGATAATAATGGAAAACAGCACTGCCAAGAGTACGTTACCGAATAGGTAGTTGCCCACAATCGCGGAGAATGCCCCGATCAGCACCAGTCCTTCCAAACCCACGTTAAACAGACCTACGCGCGAACATAAGGCCCCACCAAGTGCTGCGAGCAGAATCGGCGTCATAATCCGCAAGGTTGAGCCAAACATGGCTGCATCAAACAGTTGTTGCATTGGACTTTTTCTCCTTTCTCCGCTTCAGGAAGGAATAACCGATCTGTGCCGAGACAAACAGTGTCAACACTGCCTGAATTACACTGCCAACTTCCAGAGGGACATCCGTGTTGCGCTCCATGCCCATTGCACCTGTCTGTAATGCCGCGAGCAGAATGGCCGCTACAGCTGTGCCCAGTGGATGTGAGCGTGCAAGCAGTGTAGCCATGATGCCACTCCACGCATAACTAGCCGAGGATAGCGAGCCATCCAGGAAGCGGTACTGTGTACCGAGCACTTCACCAGCACCAGCAAGACCCGCAAGCCCACCACTGATCACCATGGACAGCATCATCATACGAATTCGGCGAACACCCCCATAAGCCGCAAAAGACGGATTGCTGCCCAGCATACGAATTTCATAACCCGTTACCGTTTTGTGCGTAAACCAGTAGATCAGCACCGCCGCTACAATCGCTATAATGAAGCCTGCGTGCAGTCCCATGCCCTGAAACAGCTTCGGTAGCCAGATACTCTGATCAATCATTGGTGTCTGCGCCATCGCTGCCGATCCCGTTCGATCTTTAAATGGATACGAAACCATGTAACCGCCAAAATACGTCGCAATATAGTTAAGCAGTAGTGTGGTAATCAAAAGGTTCATCCCAAAGCGTGCATCCAGCCAGCCTGCAAAAAGGGACCACACCCCGCCGGCGATAATTCCCGCCAGAATGGCAGCAATACATACGAACCAGCCCGGCCCTGGCAGATAAAGAGCTGTGAGCGCCGCACTGAGTCCGCCCAGAATCATCTGACCTTCCGCACCCATATTGAAAAATCCGGCACGGAATGCCAGTGCCACACCGAGTCCCGCCAAAATAATCGGTGTGGCACGAGCCAATGTATTGGTGAAGAAGTAGAAGTTGCCGAAGGCACCCTTCCACATCTCGGCATACGTATCCACGACATTGCCGCCAACGACCAGAATGGCGATCGCCCCGGCGAGTAAGCCGATCAATACGGCAAGCAGCGGCTGTACAAGTCCGCGAAGTGTTTCTTTTAACCGATTCATACCCGCTCTTTCCCTCCTGCCATCAACAAGCTGATCTGTTCTTCTGTCGCTTCCGCTGCCGGAAGTTCTCCGGCAATCTCGCCTTCATACATCACAATAATGCGATCCGATAATTGCAAAATTTCTGACAACTCGGATGAGATCAGCAAGATACCTGCTCCCTCATTCCGTTTGCGCAACAATTCCGCATGGATGGTCTCCATCGCACCGATATCCACCCCACGTGTAGGCTCTGCTGCGATCAGGAACGGTGTATCCTGCGCAAATTCACGTGCTGCAATCAGCTTCTGCAGATTACCACCTGATAGAAATTGGGCTTTCGTTTCCGCCGAGCCTGTCTTGATGCTAAACTGCTTGATCCAGCTCTCCACCATTGCTTTGGCTGCTCTGGCTTTGATCATGCCCCGCTTCTGCATACGATGATGGTGCCCCATCAGTCCATTCTCCTTCACACTGGCATCCTTCGCTGCTCCCCACATGTAACGGTCTTCCGGAATATGCGCCAGTCCATGCTCACGAATGCGGCGTACCGGCCAGTTGGTCGTGTCCTGCCCGGATAAGAGCACGCGTCCTCCATCCGGCTTCCGCAGCCCGGCAATCACTTGAATCAATTCGGATTGACCGTTGCCGGAAATACCCGCAATCCCGACGACTTCACCTTTTCGGACTTGCATATGAATGTCTTTGAGGGCAGACCGATCTTTAGCTCCCGAGAGATGAATGCCTTCCACCTGGAGCACCGCTTCACCCGGAACAGATGACGGTTTATCCATACGCACCAGTTCACGTCCCACCATCAGGCGAGACAGTTCCTCTACATTAGTATCCTTTGCTTCCAATATACCTGTGACTTGTCCATCCCGCAGTACGGTGATTCGATCCGCGACATCCATCACCTCTTGCAGCTTGTGTGTGATGATGACAAAGGTTTTGCCTAGCTTCGCGAGCGATTTCATATTCGCCAGCAGTTCTTTCACTTCGAGCGGAGTTAGCACCGCAGAAGGTTCATCCAATATAATAATGTCCGCTCCCTGATGAAGCACTTTGAGAATTTCTACACGTTGCTGCATACCCAGAGGACATTCGGCAACTTTTTTCCACGGGTCGACCGGCATACCGTATTGTCTGCCCAATTCATGGACCTGAGCTGCCGCTTTTTTTCGATCAAATACCCCTGCCGCCGCAGGCTCACGTCCAATGACAATATTCTCCGCTACCGTAAAGGATGGAAACAGCATGAAATGCTGGTGCACCATGCCGATCCCGCTCGCCATAGCCTGGGATGGTGTTGCAAAGTTCACCTCGCGCCCACGGACTTTAATCGTGCCAGTTGTCGGCTGCTCCATCCCGTACAGCATACGCATTAGCGTCGTTTTCCCTGCTCCATTCTCCCCGACAAGAGCATGAATCTCCCCCTCGCGCAGATTAAAATGGATCTCCTTGTTCGCCGTGAAGTTGCCGTATTTCTTCGTAATTTGCTCCATCTCCAACAGCATATCTTGCGTTCGCTCCTCTCGGGTGATGTAAGTTCAACGTGAAATGGTTACACTGGACACTCCGATGACAGAACAACCTTTCGATCGCTGTTATCCCCAGATTTTTTTGAACTCCCTTTTATAAGGGGAAAATCCGGTGATAAGCGTATGCTTCCCATGTAGCTTTCTTGCAGAAAGCTTTTAGGCAACCGCTCCGCTTCTCCAGGTTTCTTCTGTCCTATCCGTTATCGTGTAAACGTTACGTTCAACATATAAGGTCACTGTAAACAGTAGCAAAACCGGCTGCCTGGTTGGGCAGCCGGCTTACTAGATTGATTACACATCCATCAATTCATTGCTCTTCTTCATATGAAACTTTTCAGATCATTCTCAAGATATGATTTTCTAAGTCTACTATTGTTGCAATGGATCTTTCACTACAATTTTACCAGAGATGATATCATCTTTGATCGCTTTTACTTTGTCGATAACTTCTTGACCAACAAATGCATTCAGCGGAGACTCACTGTCACGCGTAACGTATGTCAGACCAACACCGTCTTCTTTCAGGCCGTAGTTCACTGCACCTGCTTTGAATGTACCTTCTGCAAAGTCCTTCACCGTTTCGTACGCAACCGTATCCGTAGATTTCAACTGGGAAAGTACGATATGCTCCGGATCTTCTACCGTACGGTCTGTATCTTGTCCAGAAGTATAGAAGCCTTTTTCTTTGGCTGCTTCGAACACACCAAGGTCACCTACAGCAGATGCCCCTGCGATAAAGTCAGCACCCTTACCGAATTGCACCAGTGCCAATTCTTTCGCTTTAGCCGGGTCATTGAAACCACCAACATAGTTCACCAGGAATTCTGCTTTTGGATTAACGGATTCCAGACCCGCTTTGAAACCTTCTGTATACTTCTTGATTAAAGGTACGTCCATTGCAGCGATCATGCCCACTTTGTCTGTTTTCGTGGAGAGTCCAGCGGCAGCACCCAGCAGGTACGCTCCTTCATACTCACGGAAACCAACACTGCGAACGTTAGGCAAATCTACAGTTGTGTCCACAATAGCAAATGATTTGTTTGGATTCTCGGCAGCGACCTTTTTCAGTGCATCTTCTGCCTGGAACGTTGCTGTAATAATCAGGTCGTAATTCTCAGCAACAGCTGCACGCAGGTTTTGCTCGAATGCTGCAGGGTCTGTTGATTCGATCGTTTTGGTATCCACCTTAAACTCTTTACCTGCTTTTTTGAAACCTTCATCCATTTGTACAAAGAAAGGGTTGACCCCTATTTTTTCAGGTAGTACTAATGCCATCCGCAGGGATTTTCCAGAATCGCCGCCTTGAGCGGATTGTTCGTCTTTAGTAGCTGAATTCCCACAAGCAGCCAGCAAAATAGCGACCATAACAATTGATAAGACGAACGATAAACCTCTTTTCATTTTGAAAATTCCCCTTTTCAATAATCTTTTTTTATATCCTATCGGATAATGTCGATCCTTGTCAATAAAACTTTCAGCGTATACACTCATATGGAAGATCATCGTAACAACACTGACTTCCAGACTCTGGAAGCCGCATTACGGCTGGCTTTTTTTCGTTGACATTTGGCGCGACTCCGTGCTAAAGTCAATCCAATTATTCTATTCTGATAGGATTTGTCAGGATTATATTGCATTCACCTATCATTTTCAACCCTATTTTAAGGAGGCCTTTCATTTGAAAAAAATCACCCAGATCACGCTGGCGGCTCTGCTCGCCGCTCCAGTAACTCTCGGCAGTCTTAGTTTGCCCGCTTCTGCTTCTGCAGCATCCGCAACGCCAGTTGCTCCTAAAACGTTGCATGTGAGCCCCCCTGCAGTAAAAACACCAGCTGTCTACACAGAGAGTGCAGCAGATTTCGCTCAATTCCTGCAAGCCAAGTACAGCATCCAATTGCCACAGCAAGCATCCAAGGGTGATTTTATCAAAGCCATAGCAGCTATTACGGAAGCAAGTTCCGCTACCACTACAAGTACGGATGCCGCAAAGGCGCCTGCCTTCAGCGACCTGAAATCGGGTGACGATGCCTACGAGGCAGCTGTTGCTCTGTTCAATAACGGTGTTTTAACATCAACGGAGGTACGTGCGAATGATCAACTGAGCATTTACACAGCGGTATTCCTCGCCGTCAAAGCAGCTGGATTCAAAGAACTCGCTTACACCTACCCTGCGGACAAAACAGCGAAAGCCCTTGCCAAAGCGGGCATCAAGCCAAATCGTTTGCAAGGACAAGCTGGGCAAGAACTGGCTGCGGCCATTGATACAGGACTGGTTCCGGAGAGTCTGTATCCTATCCTGGTTAAGGGCGGCGCAGCAAGCAAGGATGCAGCGAACATACTGCTTGGACGTGTGTTGATCAGCCAAGGTAAATATAAAAATGAAATTGGACGCTCCAATGATGCAGATATCTACGCCAAGCTATATGCTGCATATCGCACAGCAGATCTGATTGAAGCTCCTGAACTCAGAAAAATTGTGGATCAGGCACTGCGGGAAGATCTGGTTACAGGGTACAACCTGAAAGACAGCCGTTTCGACTCCAACTTTATCGATGAACTGACGTTAACTTATGGTCATGACAGCATTAATCATGCAGTACAGCTGATTGGCCTGCTTCGCAGCGAAGGCATTGATGCCGATGTGCAATTCCAGCCGAAGACATCTGCTTTTATCTATTTGAAAGAGTGGGGCGATCCGAAGGAAACACCAGACTACAAAGTTACACAGATTGAGAATGGCAACTATATCGCTTATGCGAAGGAATATGACATTCAGTTTGAATTTAACAATACGGCTGACAAAGCCCGTTTCAACGACATCGTTCTGAAATTTGCCAAAAAGAACAGCAACAGTCAATCTCCACTGATTATCAACTCTTGGTGGCAGCCGCTGTATTATTCGCCAACCGCACTGGCTAACTTCCCAGTGATTACGAACAATAAAATTACACTTGGTCATTATTATGCCCAATCTTTCTCGCTGAAAGAAAATGCCAAGGCTATTCAGGAAGGATTCCGCAAGCTCGCTCCTGAAGCCAATATCACCTCATACAACTTCTGGGTGGATCAGCCTTTCTTTAATTACTTGAATGGCGGTTCGGAGTAAATATCGTTTAGATAACCACTTGACTGAAATGATCATTTTTTAGCAAAATATAAAGCCGTTTTCACCGATTCGGATTCAGGTTTCGACCTCTATTTTTCGGGAAGACGGCTTTTATGTATACAATTACAAAATTCTTCTTAAAAATCATTTTAACCATGCAGGAATTGCCAATATCAGGTCGAATTTCTTATGTACACAAACACGCAAGTATTGTTGCGCACATCCGCAAGAACAGGGGTTAATCATGGTATACGACGGTATTCTGATCGGCTTGATTGTTGGTCTGTTCAGGGGTGGAGTCCGTTATGGGCTCAACCAGTTTGCAACACTCCAGCTGCGCGGCGGCTGGATCTTTCCGCTGCTGTTACTTTTCCAGTTTGGCATTTTCTATATGCAGGAGCGGTTGAGCTGGGTAGCATCCATTAATGGTTATCTGTTTGCCGCTGTGTATATTACCGGCCTCATCTTTTTATGGCTCAACAGACATCATCGGGGTTTCACGCTGATCTGGATCGGGGTGTTTCTCAACTTCATCGTGATGGCTTTTAATGGTGGTCGCATGCCCGTTTCGGTGGAAGCCTCTGCTGTGCTCGGTCCTTATTATGTCGATCTGCTTCGGGAAGGCGGCGCTGTATCCAAGCATTATATGATGGACGCGTCTACTCACCTCTCTTTTCTCGGTGACATCATCCCGCTATCGAGTCCTTATCCGCGTACACAGGTCATCAGCATTGGTGATGTCGTGATGAATGTTGGCATATTCCTGTTTATCCAGTACATGATGGTGAATCGGGGCAAAGAAGATGTATCGTCCGCAGAAACATACCAAACCCAGTGAGAATAGGGTAAGCATCGGACCAGACTCCAAGGAAGGGAGGTCTTTTCCATGAAGAAATTCGAGGGTATCAAATATTCCCGCATTGTCATCAACGCCATCATCGTAGCGTCTGTCGTTGTAGCACTTACTTCGGGATACAAGCTCGGCGGTTAGGTTCTGCCGCCACACCAGACAAACAGGCTGCGAGCGGCCTGTTTTTTCTTGCTGGATTTTTGCAAGCGATCTTGTTATGTTAAAAAAAATATAGTATATACCTATACAAGAATAACCAATATAAATGCATCGAGCAGGAGTCTGTTATCTTCAAAAAAGACGTGATACTGCATCGTTGGTTTATACTTAACATCACGAGTTGACTAAATCCAAGCAGGAGATTTTCTATGAACTTTATTCGTAACCTTATCCGCAAAGCAGATCGAAGCATGATGTATGTTTTATTGCTTAGCTGCACCGGGATTGGCGTTTTTATCTATATGAACCAGTGGTCTTATATACATCTGACTACAACCGATTGGGTCATGGTTTACACCATGCTGGGAGCCGCGCTCATCCTCGACTATTTTACATTCCAGATTCCCCCGAAGGGTAACCAGCAATCGATGGACTCCTCTGTGTATCTGGCCTGCATATTTATGTTTGGCGGGGCATTCAGCCTCTCGGTGTTGTTGCCGATTTCTATCATTCTATTAATTAAAGACCGCAAGCTTACCTGGTGGAAACATGTCGTCAATTTCAGTATCTATAGTCTCATGATTACCGGGGCTGCTACTGTGTTCGAATGGACAGGCGGTCAGACCGGTGCAATTGATAGCTATAACCTGATTCCTTATGTTGCAGCCCTGGCTGCCTATTTCATTATTAATACCATTACGCTAGGATTGTTCTTTCATTTCTCAACCAAAGATGCATTGCAACAGATGAAACGGGCATTCGTAACCGAATCCCTTCTGGTCTATCTCTGTACGCTTATTTTGGCGCTTGTGCTCACCATTCTGGTTGTACATAACGGTGTGCTCGGTCTATTTTTGTATCTCAGTCTCAGCATCTTGTTGTCCCATGCGTTCAAACAGCTGTTCATCATGTACCAGTCCATCGAAGAGAAGGCGAATTCGGATCAGCGTACAGGATTGTTCAACCATAGCTATTTCGAAAGCATGCTGGAAACTGAGCTAAACAAAGCTCGAACGCAAGGAACGCCCCTCTGTCTAGGATTGCTTGATATTGATGATTTCAAAAAATATAACGATCAGTTTGGTCACCTTCAAGGCGATAGCCTGCTGGCATTGCTCGGGGATTTTCTCATCCGGAAGACGGAAGGCACATCGGTTACCGCTTTTCGATATGGTGGAGAAGAATTCACGTTGCTGATGCCAGGCATGGAACTCGATGAGGCCTACAGATTTATGAACAAGTTACGTAAACAGCTGAATGATACCCCTTTTGAAGGTGTCGAGGTATTACCGCATGGCTGTCTCTCTTTCTCTGCCGGAATTGCTGCATACCAAGTGGATATGTATAACAAGTCTCAACTGGTGGATCAGGCAGACAAAGCGCTTTACTATGCCAAAAAGCAGGGCAAAAACAATGTGCACCGCCATGGCAGCAATGACGGTATGGAGCACGAGATCGATCTGGTTCAAGACGTCCGCGACATTGAGCAGCAGCTGAACCTGTTTCAATACAAGGATATGGATACGTTCAAACATTCCAAACGGGTCTATAAATACGCGCTCGATATTAGCGAAGTGCTCAAACTAGACAATGCAGAAAAGCGGCGTTTCGTGCTTGGGGCGCTGATTCACGATATTGGCAAGCTGGAGATTCCCTGGTCCATATTGAACAAAAGAGACAAGCTGACATGTGAGGAATGGGATACCATCAAGGGTCATGTGACTTGGGGCAAAAAAATGGTGATGACGAACGATCGCTTCGCCGATCTGATTCCGTATATTGAATTGCATCATGAGCGCTATGACGGGCATGGTTATCCCTACGGTTTAAAGGGTCATGAAATTCCGAAGCTGTGCCGGATGCTGACCGTGATCGATTCTTTTGATGCCATGACCACCGAGCGACCCTATCAGAAAACCAAAAACGTGGATGAGGCTATAGAGGAGTTACGGGCATGCTCAGGTACGCAATTTGATCCGGAACTGGCGGAGTTGTTCATTCGGTATATCGAAAAACGAGCGGCTCATCAACTATTGCAGTAGTCTGATATGTGAATAAACACCAAAGCGCTACCCCATGAGGGATAGCGCCATTTTCATTTTCATCGTGATGTGAAGCGTGATTTGATGCATCGGATGCATCAGGGGCATGTTCAGTCTTGTGAAGACTCTTCGTTACTCATCGTATTCAGTTCATGTGAAGTCTGATGTAACTCTTTGATCATCTGCTGCAAAAACATGTTGTCTTGGCGACTGATCCCGTGCTGATTGTCTTGAATAAGCATCTGGTGAATGTTTTTCTTGAGCAATTCACTGCGACGTTCCAATACTTCTTGACTCATGTTGCTGCGTCACTCCTTAACATGTTTTGTAATGATTTTGCGTTCTATATAAGTATAGATGACCTTACTCCATAGCGAAAACGGGCAGAGCCCTCCTGAGCAGAGTACATCAACCCTCACCTAGCATGACAGCATTTCACCCCTTCGTGTTCTTAGATATCCTTCTAAATACTCCATGATGCTCCCCCATTTCTTGTAAACAGCCCGGACTAGGGTCTTGGACAAGGTTGCGTTATAATGATCCCATTACCCTCATTGTGGAAAAGATACAGTTTGCTACAGTATGATATATCCAGCCCTTAAAAGGAGTTATGTATATATGTCCTACAAACAGATTAAATGGATGATCCTGCTGATTCCCACCATCACCGTGGGGCTCTGGGAATATATTCGCCACCAGTTTCTGATGCCGTATCTATCGATGGATGCCGGAAACTGGTTGACACCTGTGATCGTTTATCTTGTCAGTGTGACACTGCTTAGCCGTTTGTTCCTCATGTTAGAAGGGGCGCGAGCTGCCCTCGAACAAGAGCGAGCATCCAAAACCGCGCTTGAAGCGCGTGACCAGCTTGCTCGGGAACTGCATGACGGCATTTCACAATCGTTATTCCTGCTATCGGTAAAGACAGACAAAGCAGGGCGCAGTCTTGCAGGTACCAGCCATGAGCAGGATCTGCGCGAAATTCAAAAAACGGTGCACGAGGTCAATACATATGTAAGGCAAGCCATTGCCCAATTGCGTTATGTACCTTCACCCACTGCTGATCCCGAAGCGGTTGCTTTGCAGGCTCAGGTCGAATCCATCGTGAGTGATACCGTTCCGGAAGCAGATGTAGAATGGAATCTGACCGAAGTTTCCTTCTCAGCTAAAGAACAGGTAGAACTGCTTGCTTGTATTCGGGAAGCACTGCTTAACGTGCGCAAACATGCCCAAGCCACCAAGGTGGCAGTATACGCTGAAGGCAATCCCTCTCGCTGGTCTGTTCATATCCGTGACAATGGTATTGGAATTCAGGGTGACCCGATGCAGTTCAAGGATCGGTACGGTTTACGAATCACAAAAGAACGAGCCGAGCAGATGGGATGGACATTCCAGCTTGATTCGGCACCAGGTGATACACAAATGATCATTGGAAAGGGGCAGACTTGATGGAACTGGTACGTGTACTGGTCGTGGACGATCATGCGCATGCGCGCGAGGCGATATGCACCATTTTATCCGAGGATAGCCTGTTTGAAGTCATTGGTACAGCCAAAAATGGGCAGGAAGCGATTGAACTAACCGAACACTGGATGCCCGACCTGATTCTGATGGATGTACAGATGCCCGATATGGATGGACTCGAAGCAACAAGGCAGATTAAACTCCGTTTCCCATACGTCATGATTGTAATGGTCACCGTATCGGATGATGTCACTTACCTCTTTGAAGCATTGAAACAAGGAGCTCAAGGTTATCTGCGCAAAAATTTGTCTCCTTCTACTTGGCTGGAATACCTTCGCGCCATTGTTAGTGACGATGCACCGCTCAGCAAAGAGCTAGCGTACCGAATATTGCAGGAATTCCCCGCTCCTCGCAGTGAAGATGTACAGGAAAATCCGCTAACAGCCCGCGAACTGGAGATCCTGCAATGGGTATCTGCCGGGTATACCAATCGTGAAATTGCCGAGCAGCTGGGCATCTCGGATCAGACCGTTAAGAACCATCTGAAGAACATCCTGCAGAAGCTGCAGCTGGAGAACCGGGTGCAGCTCACTCGCTATGCATTAGAGAGTGGGCTCGCCGGCCGCAAGCCTCGCAAATAAAATAGGTTTCAGAGGGAATAGAATAGGGAATTTTATCACAAAACGATCCACTTCTGATATGCGCTATGTCATAGCACCGCATATGAACGTGCACTATTTCAAGCATTTGTCACAAATATGCAGTAATCCATGATTTTTTATAGCCCTATGTAGTCATACGCCTTCATTTTGGACAAAGTTATAATGGTATAGATTATGTGTGAACGATGAATTATGGATAATTGTAAATCTATAACCCAAGGGTGATGATTTTTTTGAGAGTAAGAAGCTTAGCCCTGCGTTGGAGCAAACGTCACTGGGCGCTACTCACCAGCCTGTTCCTGGTGTTCTTCCTTGTGATGCCGCAATGGGCATCTGCCCATGCTTATATTGTGAAGGCTTCCCCTGAAGAGAATGAACTGCTCGTTACCGCACCGCAGCGGCTGACGTTGGAGTTCAATGAAACACTGCAGACGGCCTTTTATGATATTAAAATTACCGGACCTGACGGAAATCAAGCGGACGATGGTAACGTCCAGATTGACTCAGAACGCCCGCACATTCTGGAAACGGGTCTGAAGCAAGGCCTTGCTGACGGGACATATCTCGTCAACTGGAAGGCCGTATCTGCCGATGGTCATCCAATCTCTGGAGCGTATGTGTTCCATATCGGCGAGCCTACCGGAGCACCTGCTGGATTGAAGGATCTGGCATCCGGTTCGGGTGCCACCGGCGGCCCATTGAAATGGATCGTGTCATTCACGGACTGGATTCAATATCTCGGTCTGTCCGTCATTCTGGGTACGCTCGCCTTCCTGCTGCTGCGAATTGCGCCAGCTTCACTGCTACGGGAACCGATGGAGGCACCGGGTAGCTACAAATTGCTATGGATCAGCTATGCTGCTGCTTCTTTTGCCGCATTAATAAGCCTTCCGCTGAACACACTCTATGAGTCAGGCGTCTCTCTCGGCGAATTCAGTTGGGCCTTATTAGGCAGTGCGCTCAAACTGACCTCCTTCGGTCATATCTGGATGCTGCAGATGCTGATTGCCATGCTGCTCGCCGTCACTCTTCTATCCGGCTATGATCTGGATCGATCCATACGTGTGCGCATCTGGTCGTCTTACGGATCATTGCTGCTTGCGCTAGGCTGGCTGCTTACCCATGCCATGACAGGACATCCTGCTGCTGCGGAGCAGCGTGTGTTAGCTGTCACGATGGACTTTGTACACCTGGTCGCTGCCGCATTCTGGATTGGGGCTCTCACCGCTATGGCGGTGTGCCTGCCACCGCTCACCGACCGATTACCCGCAAAACTGCGAGGTGAGGTCTACTGGGCTGCGTTAAGGAGATTTACCGCTTGGGGGATTGGTGCTGTAGCCGTTCTGGTCGCTACGGGGATCTACAGCAGTCTGGTCATCCTGCCCGATCCGCTGCTGAACTCCTTGTTCACGACAGCATACGGCCTGGTTCTGATCGGTAAAATCCTGTTGCTTATTGTGATGATTGGTTTCGCGCTGATTCATGCCAAACGGGCAAGAGCCGCTACGGGTAAGCAGCTGTCTCGCAGTTTAAAGGCTGAACTTGCTACAGGTGCCATCATTCTTGCGCTCGCGGCTGTATTGACTCATCTGTCCCCAGGTCAGCCAGCACCCGTCGGTCCTTATAAGGGCACACAGACAACAGAAGATGGCTCCGTGATAACACTTCAGGTAAGTCCAAACGCAGTGGGAGAAAATCAGTTCGAAGTCAGCATAAAGCGAGCGGATGGCAATATCGTCAAGGATCTCGAACAGGTGACGTTGTCCCTGATCCATCTGGATATGGATATGGGCATCTATGAAATCACCATTCCGAAGAACGATACGGGTATATATAAGGCAGAGGACTACATCTCTATGCCGGGCAAATGGAACATTAAAGTCCATGCCCTAACTCGGTCACTTGACGCCCTAGATGCCGAGTTCAAGATTGAGGCAGTAAAGCCGTAGTAAACAACAAAACATCTTTAAAAGAGTGAAGTGTATCTAAAAACGATTTGCATAAGAATGAGAGGGGTTATCATTTTGAAGAAGACAACATGGGTATCCAAACTAACATCCGCTATGGCAACAGGGGCAGCAGCGTTCCTGCTGTTCTCCGGTTTGGCCAGCGCTCACGTCACAGTAAATCCGTCCGTTGCACAAACTAGTGCATGGCAGACGTATACGATTAAAGTACCGTCCGAGAAAGAGCTGCCAACAACTAAAATTACACTCAAAATTCCCGAGGGTGTTGCATTTAAGCAATATCAGCCGCTGGCTGGGTGGAAGATCACAACCGAGAAAAACGATTCTAAAGAAGTAACCTCGATCACTTGGGAGATTGATGGAGATAACCAAGGGATTCTGGCTGGACAGTTCCAACAGTTTAACTTTGTTGCACAAAACCCAAAGACAGAAACAGAAGTGGCATGGGATGCCTTCCAATATTACAGTGATGGCAGCATTGTCGAGTGGACAGGCCAGCCGGGGGCGAACTCGCCTCACAGCATTACAACCATCAGCGAAGATCCTGCAACTACTGGCAATGCCGCAGCAGGTGGCACAAGTAATGGGCATGACAGTGCAGGTACTGCTGGCACCGCGACAGGTGACAAAGCTTCTGACACTGCGACTGATGGCAAAAAAGGAAATGATGACACTACTCTCGGCGATGCGCTCTCCGATACAGTAACTGGTCAACCGAATAACACGGATTCCGATGCAGGTACGTTGAAGCTGCAACAAGCAACGTTAATCGTATCGATCCTGGCTCTGATCATGTCCTTCCTGGGCATCGCACTAGCCACTCGCCGCAAAAAGCGTTAATTCGCAGTTCTCTTACCCGGGGTCACCCGAAGAGAATATTGTAATAAGATGCACAAAGGAGTTTACAGCAAACGGGATAACCCCGTTTTGCTGCAAACTCCTTTTTTTTGGTTAACGCATATTCAGAATTCAGATGACTTGCCTTACATACTACATGTGCCATCCGCATATGGCACACAGCTGCTTTTTAACGTTGCTGATCCGTTTGAATCATAAATTCAATGTACTGGATCAGACTTTTTTTCTGCATTTCGATGGATTGGATACGCTTGGCGAGACCTGCGAAAAACTCTTCAATCTGTTGCCTCGTATGATCCGCAGATTGCCCTTTCCAATCGTTCAGACGGCTGTACAGCGCTCTTGCCTCCTGCTCATCCGCTTGCATGCGAACCAGTAGCTGTGACAGCTCTTTTTCCGCAATCCGCAGGTCATTCAATTCCACCAGCAATTGTCCGCTCATCCGTGGTTCCCTCCCCCTCAGTGCACGTTCTCACCTTGAATGCTCATTGCTATCTCTCCAGCCTGCCATTTAAAACTAGTTAAAATGTACCGGACTCTCATCCGCTTGCCGGAAAGCCTCTGCCTTTTCCTCAATAAAGTTCAGGAACTGACTCGTATGCTTCATATGCCACGTGCTCAGCTCCTGGATGGATGCATCCAAGTGGGTCACAATAGGCTCCAGTCTGCGACTGCGGCTTGAATGTAAATATTGAGCCATACGTGTCCGCACCTGATTCAGCTCGGCATTGCATTGCTGGGCATTTTGTTTCCAGCGAGAAGCCACACTTTTCAGCTCTTCCGGGGTAACCTGGATTAGACCCGATCCCAGTGCTGCGGCCGCGCCTCTGCCTGCACCGCCTCTCAGTCCCATCGGACCTACCGCTTTGCTAAGTGGCCCCAGATTCTCCATAAGTCTTGGCGAATAACGAACCCGCTCACCCGTGATCGGATCATACAATTCGTTGGAAATATAACCATTCTTGAAGTCATACTGATCCAGGCTGTGGTAGTTTTCTCCGCCAAATGTATTCTTAATTTTATCAATCAGACTTACACCATTATTGGCATCTGCGTAATTCGAATCAATATAATACGTAGAACCTACATGACGATCATATCCGCCTAACGTTCCGCTAGCGACCAGATCACCCGGACTCGCATAGTTCGTCACTTGCCCATCCAACTCACCGGCCTCAACCCGTCGACGCATCTCAGGAGTCAAGTTGCCCATCACTGAAGGTGCACTGAATGTAACCGCAGGAAGACCTGTATAAGCGGAAGCATATTGTGCATCCCCACCTCCAAGAGAATGTCCTGTCAGAGAGAAATTCAGATCGCCATACTTTTCTTTCATATGGTTCGCATAATCTTCCGACTGATACATCTGGTTAGCCCAGCCCGTAGGCGAATAGGTCTTTTCAATATCCTTTACGCGATCGCCCGTCCAGTTTTCTACATCTCTTACCCGGTCGCCAGCCCAGTTCTCCACTTTGGAAATACCTGTGGAATCTTTGATATTCTGAACGCCTCTGTCCAGCCAATCCGGTGTCAGGTTGTCTACAAATTGTGCCGTGTCTTGTTGCCCTTTGCGGATCAATTCTCCGCCTCCGATGCGTGCATCCATCACGAAATCGGGCACCGAGCGATCCAGAGATGCACTTCCCTCGGTTCCTCGGTAGGCAATGACCGCCTCCTTGGTCTCGGGATTATAGAATGTCACGGCGTCGAAGCCGGAAAATTTATTGCTCTCTGTGCCCTCCAGCACTTGCCAGCCGGGAAGCTCCGTTAGACGGTCACCTGCCTTTTGATCCTGATAGGCTAACTCCGATAAGGTTTTGTACGTTTCATCATCGATGTTCCTGCCGTTACTCAATCACTGCACCTCCCCTTTTATTTAGCGTATGGATCATGTCCTTTAGCCTTAATGACTTCCTCGAGCTCGGGACTAATCACGAGATTTTTAGTGATTTTTTTCTTGTAATCGTACGATATGCCAAAGCTCTGATCCTCATGATCCTTCACATGCCCTTTCAGTCCGATCTGCGACATCGCCATCTCTGGCAGCAGTTCCTTGCTCGTCACGACCACATCCAGTTCAAACTTTTCTTTGAAGTGCTGCACCACAACCTTCTCAGCCTCCTGGTACAACGCCTGTTTCTCACTCTCCGTCATCTTCTGACACCCTCCCAGCAATATAGTGAACACCATCATCAGTGCAAATAAACTTCTCATCCATTTCGTGCGCGGAATAGCAATTCCCCCTTTTGGCTCAAACCTTTGTAAGTAAAGAGCGCCCCCTTCACCTGTTACATGCATCATAGTACAAAATCAACATAAGACACATCCGCTCACAGGAGCGTTTTCCTGAAACTTTTCTCCTAGTTGATTCATGCCTATATTTGGGTGTATATTACCCGATCCTAAGACTGTTGTACCAATTAGGCCCTAACTTTTCCTTATAAAAAGCAAAAAAACTTTCTTCCGAACACCGGCTGGTGTCAAAAAGAAAGCTTGATTATACGTGACACACCTCTTATCCAGGCCCAGCGAAGCAGTGCCATCCTCATAAATAACATGCTCTATCCATATTGTCTGAGCTGGGCCTCATTCAGCTGCTCACCTACGAGTCTCTGATACGCATCACACCTTGCAACCAGTTCTTCATGTGTTCCGGCATCGACAAGTTCTCCTTGATCCAGCACATAGATCGTGTCCGCATTTCGAATTGTGCTCAGCCTGTGAGCAATAATAATTTGAGTACATTTCAACATGCTTAGGTTCCCGGCAATCGTAGATTCCGTTAACGTATCCAGTGCACTGGTTGCCTCATCCAAAAGCAGAATTTTGGGCCTGCTCACGAGCGCCCGCGCAAGAGCTACCCGTTGTTTCTGTCCCCCGGACAGATTAGAGCCTGCCTCCGAAATCAGCGTGTTATATTTCATCGGCATGCGCTCGATATCTGAATGAATATCGGCAAGTTTTGCAGCAAACATCACCTCTTCTGCAGTTGCTTCTTCCGCATGCAGCTTGATGTTATCGTAAACGGTATTATTAAACACGAAGTTATCCTGAAGAACAATGCTAACTTGATCACGAATATGTTGAGGATCTAATTCCTCCGCATGGATGCCATCGAAATAAATATTTCCATGTGTAGGGGTGTACAACCCCACTAGCAATTTAGCGAGAGTACTTTTACCTGAGCCTGATCTGCCAACGAGAGCAACCTTCTGTCCCGCTTTAATGGTCATGCTGATGCCATTTAGTACAGGATTACTGTATTCCGTATATTTGAAGCTCACATGGTCAATCGTGATATCACCCTGAAGCTCGGCAACATGCACCATCTCCGTTGATTTCTTCTGAAAAGACCGACCCTTTTCTGCCAAAATCACATCATAAATCCGATCCAGCAACGCATCCGCCATCACGAACTCGTTCAGCATCAAGGCAAGTGAATTAAGCGGCCCCAGAAACAGTGCAGCCAGAGACTGGAATGAAACAAGCATACCTAACGTCATATTGCCCTGCATAATCTGGTACAAACCCACGAGCAAAATGAGCATCGGTGTCATAAAATTCAACGTGTTTGTTATCGTGTTAACTCGAGTTTGAAAAATAGCCTTTTCCTTCACCGTGGCAAGCTGGCGTTTGAATAACTCCCGCCATTTTTCTTCCGTGCGCTGCTCGATACCCAGCGATTTAATCGTTGAAATTCCTTCCAACACTTCGGTCATAAAAGATCCTGCCAAGCTCTGAGCTACAATCTGAGTTTGCGTCAGTTTTTTGAACCTGCTGCGCGTGTATACAAAAATAAGAACCTGTGTTATTCCTATACCTAGCAACGTGAACGCAATAATGCGTGATTGAATGACAATGTAGGTAAACGTCACCACGATTAAAAATAAATTGATGAACGTGGAAATCATTTTTTGCGACAAAATTTCCCGGATGGTAACATTGCTGTTGATTCGCATCATCAGATCTCCGCGAGAGCGAATCTCAAAATATTGATACGGGAGCTTCAACATGTGGGACACAAAATTGGTGGTTAACTGCGAATCCAGCACTTCCTGAAGACGCACGATACACATATCCTTCACGTATCCAAAACCGATCTGAAACAAGGTTAATAAGGCCACACTGGTGATCAGCACGGGAAAAATGGAGTATCCCTCATTGCCCGTTACCGCATCAATCGAAACCTGCATCAGGAACGGAAAAAGCACCGATACAAGCTGTAATCCCAAAGCAAGCAGTACGGCCCACACAAAATACTTTTTGTTGCTGCGAATCAAATCTTTGAAATACGCTACTTTACTCATCTTTTTATCTGAAAAAGGGACAAACGACTCATCCGGGTATACCAGCAGAAAAATACCTGAATATTTCTCTTCGAACTCCTGTTTAGTGATGGTGATTCTTCCCATGGCAGGATCAACAATGGTATATAACTTGCCAGCCTTAATCTCCTCAAGCACAATAAAATGTCGCTGCTCCCAAAAACAGATGACTGGCAAGAACTCATTGCTGAGCGAAGGCACAGGTGCCTTTTTGGCTACACCTTTCAGATGATAGGTTTCGGCTACCTCCTTCATTTTCAACATGGAGCTTCCGTCACGACCGCTCCCCAGCATGGCAAACCGTTCCTTCAGATCGGTAAAATCGGCTTCATAGCCGTAGTACGCAAGCAACATGTGCAAGCAGCTGGGCCCGCAGTCATATTGATTCATCTGCAATTTAACAGGAACTTTTCGCTGTGTCTTGCCACGCAGACGGCTAAATACGGAACGTTTAGGCATAAGACTGTCCCGGTTCAGATGACGGCTCTGCCGTATACCCCTGCTGTCTGGTAAAAGCCATCTCTACCCTATCTTGCTGCGTGACCTGCTTTACATCCTTCGGTTCATGGCTTACTGGCCCTTCCATCATAAGCACAGAAGGCAGTGTCCGATTATACAGCCGCAGTAATTGGTATCCGATTCCGGCCAGCCCCAGCATAAGTCCTGGTATTTGTTGGCGACTCGGAATGCCGCATCTCCAGTGACCGTTATCCTGTCTAACCTTGGTCATGATATAATCAGCCATTTGATAAGCGTATGCTTCCAACGCTTCATCCTGCCAATAGTCGGCTGCGAGCAAGATCAGCTCCAAATTCCCCATATCTCCGTGACATAGTGAATAACTGACTTCTGTAAAACCATCTTCCATGGTCTTGCTCACCGCTCGGCGAATGTCTTTTTCCAGGGCCTCTATAGGCCCACGGAAGCTTAACTCCTGTGCTGTTCCTACGCGGGCAATGCCCAAACCAGGTGCACCGTTACACCAATACATGACATAATGTTCTTCCGACATATTGCCATCCGTGAACCGGAGATCCTTCCAGTTATTCACCTCGTAACTGTAGATCGATTCCTCATATTTAATTCCTTCCAAACAAGCTTCAAAATAAGGTTGGTGACCTGTAACACGGTACAGGCGGGCAAGACTCAGACATATGCCTGCGTTTCCATGTGCAATGCCGCTAAGGGGCACTTTATTGATCGCCGATGTCACCCACGCCATGCCTTGTTCCATCGGCTGAGCCAGCTCAAGTAGCCGATCTGCGCATCGTGTAGCTGTATCCAGTGCTTTAGGCAGATGGAACATCGTATACAGATCCACACATGCCATCAATGTGCCTGCACAACCTGAGATGACATCCAGCCGCTCATCTTCCTCAATCATCTCATCCAGTATATCCAGCAGTTCAAGCAGTTCCGGATGAACATCCTGTTCGGAGGATACCTTCGCTTTATGCACCAACAAATAGAGAAGTGATCCGTAACCTGTAAACAGCGAGATATTTCTGTCCATGTTTTTGCGAATCATCTCCCAAGCTGTCTGGATACACAAATCGACCATCTCCGTATACTTCCCGTCACCCGTCTCTTGACCCAGATAAAGATAGAAATAGGCGATGCCAGTGACCCCATTGTATAAACCAAGTTCGGAGGATTTATAGATTAGTTTCTCGTCCGCGTCCATGCCCATGCTGATCCAGGATACGGTGCTACCCTCATCTCCCGTAATAGCGATATCCTTAATATAATCACCAATTCTTACGGCTTCACGTAAATAATCGGCTCGGGTCGTGGAGATTGGATGCCCATTCAACGCCTCTGGCCTTACACGCTCTGTACTCTTCTCCATAGCGAATGAGCGCTCCAGTACATACTTCGTTTGCAGTGTGCGTTCCGTAAATTCCCACTGCATATCCATATCATCTTCATTCATGGCCCGAACCTTCGTCTCCGTCTGGGTCAAGATATCCGAGTCATATACACCTTCAATGGCTTCATTATCCGAATGATGAAACAGCACCTTCTCACCAATCAACGTTTTGAACATAGGTACATCTCCGTGCAACAGATCATGGCATTCATAGCTGACCAGTTTCTCACGGTTACGATCCTGCCGGACGATGGCCCACATCATGTCAAACAGCAGACTTTTGTCCAGCCCATTGCGTAAATATTTAGGATGGGAGCTGGCTTCGATTAATGTAAAATAGGTCACCGTCGGCCGAACGATCGTCCGCACAGCACATCCATGAAAATGGTGGCGTACCGCCATGATGAAACGGTCTTTTTGCTCCATGATGGAACGATAAGTGCGATAAAACCCTTCTTTCAAACGATGAATATGGCGTTCGGGTTGTATCGGCGATTGATTGTAAGAAGGCAGGTGACTGAACCGACTTACAGCAATCTTGCTTCGTTTGATCCTCATCATATCTGTGTTTTTATCGTGAACCTCGTAGGTATTGAGAATCTGTTCCACATCTCCGGCAAGCCCGCTCAGATCGCTATGATACAAGGCGTTGGAGTCCAGCGTAGGGAGCATGCTTGTTTTTAATACGGAATCATTCAATATCGAAAGGGTCTTCTCCAGTGCCGTATATTGCTCCTTCTCATCCATATACTTGAAGGGTTGATTGTGCAGCAAAGACTCCAGATCAACGAAGAACGGATGCTCTCCTTGGGCAACGATATTTTCCATGTGCATATCCGTTGCGTTTAATGCATATAGAATCGCTAAATATTGTCCCTGTCTCTCAAAAAAGCGTTCTGCCTCTTCGTGAAGGGTTACTTCCTCGTAAGAAATATATTGCTGCCAGCCATACTCGGAACGGTCCAGCGTTTTGGTAATCCGGAAAGGCAATCCAATCTCCTGTTCATTAAACCACTGTAGTATACCAGCAAATGCAGTATCAATTGCCATGTCTCTCGGCTTGTACATGACATTAACGTCCCCGGTAAATTTCAACCGCAGCACGCTGGCTCCGCCATTATGGGAATCTCCCAGAAATACGATATCCTCCAGCCTGTCCAGTGTAAAATCAAACAAAGATTCCAGTTCATGACGGTCGGCCGTCAATCGCTCCAGAACCCGAATCATATTCTGATTGATCCGCAACGTGTGCTCGGCAATGCCTCGGGCAAGAACCGGATATTCCAGTAACAGATTGAGAATTTGTTCTCTGGACTGAATTTTCTCGCTTACAAAATGCAAATACCTCTGCCGGGAATCTTCACCTATCAATTCCTCCTGCAGTCTAGCTTTATTTAGTTCATAGATGAGTGTCTTCGCAGACAAGTGAAACACTTTATCCGAGACAGTCTTCAGTACAAGCCCGATGACACGGCGCCGATCCAGCCACTCATATCCTTCTGACAGACCTTCTGTCATGATCTGAATAGATCGTTGCAGAAAAGGTTGTGAAAATTCAAAAAAAGGGATTTCCTCTGTATTGCCCTCGATGAAATATGTAATATCCTCATGCTCATTCTCAAGAAACGTTTTCCGAAGCTCCTGATGCCAGCCCATATCTGTAAACGCGTACTGGAAACCTGGAGTTTGAAATAGACTATTCACCTTATTCATTTCCATAGATTCAGCCTGGAATCGATCCGCTAATTGCTCTTGATCCTGAAAGAACTGATCCAGCCACAACTTCATTCTTACATCGTTTGAGGATAGTGCGGCTCCATGAGCGGAAGGCTCGGCAGCAACTCCAGGTTCAAACTGCTTGTATTTCTCTGTCAAATATAAAGCATCACCCCAGCGGGAGTTATTCAACTGCTCCTGTATGCTCATCGTTTTCTCTCCCTTTCTAATCAATGGTTGTAAACAGGAAAACGCCATATAAATACTTCAAGCACATAACTGAGATCAGCTATGTGCTTGAAGAAAATCGAAGCAGAATTAACAACAAGTCAACCAGGAAGAAGGTGAAACAGAATTATAATGGCACTCATGGCTCACTGTGCAAAATACACCGCCGCTTTTCTTATCCTCGATTGCGGCTAACGCCCCTGTAACCACCATCAGTTCATCATCACTGATGTCTTCGATTGCTGCCAATGCTTCGAGATTGAATTGTTTCATTGAAAAAACCTCCATTCAATTTTTTGTATATGTATAGCTTAAATAAGCTAAACACCGGAGTTTATTCAAACAAAACATATATTTACATTAAATATAAAATATGTAATTCATTTCTGTCTTCACTCTATCATACTTTGCTATATTTTGTAAATCCTTATTTTTCCTTCTCTGGATCATCCCAAAAATCGACTAGATCATACTTCAATTTCAAACTCTTCATATTACGTTGTTATACGCATATGCTTGTAAAGAACCTGTCCTGAGACAGGCAACTCTCACACCGTTACAGGCAATTGTAATACCGCTTGAAGCCCTCCTTGGTTGTTACGCTGGAGCAGGAGTTTCCCCCGATGGGCTTGAGCAATCCGTGATACCATCGGAAGTCCGAGACCATGCCCATGACGTGGAGGTCTTATGCGACCTGCCGTATAAGGAAGAACCAATACATCATGCAGATCTTCCTCCGGAATTCCCTTCCCATCATCGGAAACTATGAATTGTGCGTAACCACTTCGTACTTCACGCTTGATCATCAATTCGATTGCACACCCCTCTGGATTATGTCTGATGCTGTTCTGCACCAGATTGGTTACCGCTCGGTATAACAATCGTTCATCCCCTTGCACATACAGACTTTCGTCTTGAACATCCAGCGATATCGGATAACGCTCGTCCAGACCATTATTTAAAAAATCAGATACAACTTGCCTTGCCAGAACAGACAATCGAATGGATCTCATCTGCAAGGGCTGCATTTCATACTCCAGCATGGATACCAGATTCAAATCACTGACGAG
The DNA here is from genome assembly GCF_003719335.1 of Paenibacillus amylolyticus. Taxonomy (GTDB): domain Bacteria; phylum Bacillota; class Bacilli; order Paenibacillales; family Paenibacillaceae; genus Paenibacillus; species Paenibacillus amylolyticus_D. The sequence goes on along the minus strand of NZ_RIAS01000010.1, from coordinate 116,079 downwards.
TGATCGCAGACGCTCCCCCTGACGCCGAATAATGGATGCCTGTTGCTTTTGCTCGGTTGTTAGATCCGCTTGCTCCTCCAGTTCACTGGCATATCCCAAAATCATGGATAATGGCGTCCGTATATCATGCGATATCCCTGATATCCAGTTGGATCGTGCCTCATCCCTTGCCTTTAGCGCATCATTTTTCTCCTGTAGCATATGGGAGGTCGAGTTGATGCTTTCAGACAAATCATTGAATATGCCCTTGGTTTCAACCTGCACCGGCTCTCCTTTAGCAAGTGCATGAATGCCATCGATCAACGGGCGAATGCTTCGTATGACACGGGTTCCGATTAGCAGAGAGATAAGTAGCGCAAGTGCCACATTACATATCAATAACAGTACAATCCTTAGCGGTAGAGACTTGAGCCAATCCGCCAAAAAATCGAACTGGTATTTTCCATACGTATTTTTGGGATACCCCAACACCAGAAGTCCATCTTCCCGTTCCCACACATATACCGGGTACTCTTTAAGATAGTATCGAGAAAATTTAGCAACATCAGTCACACTATAAGTACGGGGGATTTCTGCTGGAAGACGCTCACTCCACTGTACCCTGCCCTCCTGATTCAAAAGCATCGCCCAGGCTTGATGTTCAGCGAGAATCTCCACCCCTTTACTCTGTAACGTGTAGTCCCCCTGCTCGCTCTTGCTCAAACTGCCTGCGACCTGTTTGACAACAGCACTGGGGGAAGGACCTTCGTGAATTTCCTTGAAGATCAATGAACCCAGCAATACGAGATTAAATAAAAGCAGTACAACAGATACAAGAATGGTAGAACCGACAAATCTTCTTAGAATGCGAACCAAACCATCCATTATCGAGTCTCCTGAGTCATCAGTTTATAACCAAGCCCACGGACGGTTAACAGATACGCTGGTTTAGACGGGTCCTCTTCGATTTTCTCCCGAATCCGCCGAACATGAACCATTAGGGTGTTCTCATATCCGTAACTCTCATCTCCCCAAACGGCCTGACATAGTGCATCACTGGTTACAATCCGGTTCTGATTCTCATAAAGTTTGACCAGTATAGCGTGCTCCTTGGCTGTCAGTGGAAGTTCTGTTTCCTTCCCATGAACGACAGCGCTCTCCAAATCAATGGTTAATCCACCTAGACGAAATACAGGCAATCTCTCTATCGTATTGGAAGCGTATACCCTTTTCAAAATGCCCATGAGCCGAAGAATCAGCTCTCTTGGAAGAAAAGGTTTGACCATATAATCATCTGCTCCCAAACCTAAACCGAGTAAACGATCCTCATCCTCCCCTCGCGCTGACAAAAATAGCACAGGCATGTCCGAGAAGGAACGGATAGAAGACAATAAAGAGAATCCGTCTCCATCTGGCAACATGATATCCAGGATGGCTGCATCCGGCTTCTCTATTCTGCACATCGCCAGAGCATGGGCCACATTACCTGCGGTATAGACTCTGAAAAAGCCCTCCTTACGCAAAAAGCGTTCAATCATCTCGCGGATTTCCGGTTCATCATCTACAATCAGTATTTTCTTGTTTTTCATTATGTCCATTCGTATCACCCTTTTCATTATACATCAGGACACGAATACAATCCTATATTTTCCAATTCTATTTAAGGTAAATGTAAGGTTATCTTCAGCCAAGAGCAAGACGTCTGATCTATATTGAACTTAACAGAGATCACCGTGAAATGGAGATGAAATCAATGATAAACACTTCCCCCATTGTCGAAACGCATAATCTGTCCAAATCATACGGCGGTATGAATCGTGTGCATCAAGTGAATTTGTCGGTCGAGAAGGGGCAGATTTTTGGATTTCTAGGCCCGAACGGAGCAGGAAAAACGACCACGTTAAAAATGTTGCTAGGGTTGATCAAACCTAGTGAAGGTACGGTCAAGGTCTTTGGGAAAGACCTGACCACACATCGACCTGCCATTCTGAGCCAAACCGGTTCATTGATTGAATCCCCCTCGTATTATGGTCACTTGACCGGTCTTGAAAATATGAAGGTGATGCAGCGGCTGCGAAATGTACCAAGCAAAAATATCGATGAAGCCTTAAAAATTGTAAGACTGGAAAATCAGAAACATAAACAGGCCGATCAGTATTCACTCGGTATGAAACAACGGCTGGGCATTGCCATGGCTTTACTTGCTTTTCCCAACTTGCTTGTTCTGGATGAACCTACGAATGGGCTTGACCCTGCCGGTATCGGTGAAATCAGAGAATTGATCAAGTCCCTGCCTGGTCAATATGGCATCACCGTTCTGCTCTCCAGCCATTTGTTATCCGAGATCGAACAGATCGCGACCTCCGTGGGCATTATCAGTGATGGCAAATTGTTGTTTCAAGGTACCATGCAGAGTCTTCAGGCTAATAATCAGGCCACGATCCGTTTTCAGACCCCCGAGCCGGCAAAAGCAGAAAAGCTTCTATTAACGCATGGCTACATGCCACAAGTTCATGGAAATCAGCTCATATTTAAGTATCTTCGCGACGAAGAAGTATCGAAGCTGAATAAAGCGCTTGTGGAACAGAGCATTCCGGTCACTCGCATTGAGGAGCACAAAAAGAGTCTGGAAGACATTTTCCTTGACCTGACTGGAAAGGAGAGGAGCCTGTAATGAAAGCTCTATCTCTGGAGTATTACAAAATCCGGCGCAAAAAGATTTGGATCATGATTACCCTGTTCCTTGCTGCAGAGATGATCTGGGCCGCCATGTCCATGAGCATATCGATCTCTCGAAGCGCGAGTAATGCCAGCTGGGAAGCACTCATCTTCAGCATCGCTTCGATGAATGGTCTGTTTCTGCCAATCATTTCGGCGATCGTGGTGTCCCGCATCTGTGATATGGAGCATAAGGGAAACACATGGAAGATGTTAATGGCAACCAATACGGGACGAAATCATGTGTACACCGCCAAATATATTTGTGCAAACAGTCTGATCCTGTATGGCATCATAGCGCAGGCCGTTTTTATCGTGGGCTTTGGTCTATTCAAAAACATTTCTGGTTCCATCCCACTCTCCCTGCTTGTGCAATTTGTTGTTGGGACGTTATTAACTACACTTGCCATTACAGCACTCCAGCAATGGTTGTCGCTGACCGTCCGCAATCAGGCGTTTGCTTTGTGTCTGGGCATGCTGGGAGGATTCATTGGAACCACATCCGGTTTGTTCCCAGCCGCAATTCGTCACTTGTTTATCTGGTCTTATTATCTGGATTTGAACCCGGTCACTTACATTTACAGCGCATCTTCAGGAACCTATGTATCTGGAATGTTGCCCGTCGGCCTATTGTTAGCGGCCCTGTGCATGACGATCATCTTCTATCTTGCTGGCAATTTTCATGCCTCGAGACAAGAAATCTAAGGAGGGAACTATATGCTGAGGAGTATTTCTGCCGAATGGCTTAAACTTCGGCGTTCCCGGATCGGTCTGGTACTGGCAATCCTGCCTATTATCAGCCTGCTCATCGGATGTTTTAACTTTTATTTTAATCAGGCCGCTTTGCAAAATGGATGGTTCAGCTTGTGGACACAGGTCAGTTTATTTTACGGGGAATTCTTTCTGCCTATTCTGATCGCCATCTGTTGTGCCTTTGTATGCCGTCTGGAGCATAGCAACCGCAACTGGAACATGGTTCTGGCTTCGCCGTTAAGTGTCACCAGTCTGTTTGTTGCCAAATTGGTCATTGTTGGTCTATTAATCTTTTTCGCACAAGCCTTTTTCATGCTGATGTATTGGGCAGCGGGCAAGATGTTCAACATTCCGGGCGAGTTTCCAACAGAAATCCTGGTCTGGAGCCTACGAGGGTGGTTTGCTTCTCTTTCCATCGCCTCACTTCAACTTGGGTTATCCATTCGGATACGCAGTTTTGCTACACCTATCGGTATCAGCCTGTGCGCAGTCTTTTTTGGATTAGGCATGTATGTATTGAAGATTGGCATGTTATTCCCGTTTTCCCTGCTCACGATCGGTATGGGTGTGCTTAGTCAGAAAGGGCTGACTACCTCAGAGAATATGGTATTTCTATTGATGAACAGCTTGTTCATTCTTCTATTCGCCATCTGGTCGATTCGCCGCCTGAAATACAAAGATATTGCATCATCCTGAATTCCAATCTGCAAAGGAGTGCACTATGATGAAAAAATCACTCAGTATTCTCGCATTAGTGCTTGTGATTCTGACCTGCCTGTGGCTTATTTTCATGGACCCGGCTAAACTGACACCTGATAATCCGGCAGGCAAAACAACCTATTATACGGTTGTGAATCAGACTGAAGTAAACAAGGATGAAAATGGACGATACAGCTACGAACTAGTCGGTTATACGGATGAGGGGAAATCCAAAACATTGAACTTTTCTACCGGAAAATTACTCAAAAGTGGTGCATATTTGAAGCTCTATGTTGCCTCAATACGTGGTGTAACGCACTGGGAAGAAGTTACGGCAGATGAACTGCCCGCACAAGCAAAGCAGCTAACTTCCAAATAATCCACCTCTCATCCCAAGCCAACGACAAAATAACAAACCACATCATTACGATGACACTAAAAAAAGAGCCTGCTCTACAAACGAGCGGCTCTTCTTGTTGTCCGGCAAGATCAGCCCGGCCTTCTCTGTTATTCCAGCACCATCCGCAGTGCGGTCAGTACAATCCCGATAATAAATCCGGTCACCGCACCGTTAATCCGAATCCATTGCAGATCCTGACCCACCTTATCTTCAATCAGCGAGATGAGTGAAGCATTATCCATTTTATCTACATTTTCACGCACGAGATTTCCGATTTTGGAGTGATTTTTCTCCAGCAGTGTGGTGACACCTTCTACAATCTTGCCATTCATGCTTGTCATTAACGCATCATCTGCACGCAGATCTGCTAGAACCTTCTCTATCGCAGGCAGCGCATACGTATCTACGTAACGACCATCCTCCATCGCCACCAGTGCTTTATCCCGCAGCTCTGTGAGTTTGTTGAGTACAGTCTCCTCAGCGTCCCAGCCATCCAGCAGGTTATTTTTCCATCCGTTCAGGCCATCCTGAACAGCTTCGCTCACCGCAAGTCGCATGGCCTGTGTGCGCAGGGTGCTCAGTACTTTGTAACGAAGTGCACTGCCTTCCCGTTTCATATCCTCTACCCGGTCAAAAAGATATCCTTGAATAATGCCGCCCAGACGGTCTTCATTCAAATACCCCATGAACGCATTCATCGCAAACTGCATGAGTCCATTCATCTGGATACCACTAATGGCTTTCATGCCACTTTCACCCAGAAACAGAATCGTTTCCGGTTTGACCAGCCACTCCTCCGCCTGTTTCAACGCATAATCCAAAGCCTGGGCATCATACCCTCGCTCCGTTACCTGTACAGCGGCCCGTTCGAGAATCGGCCCCAAGTCAAAAGCTCCCGCCTGTGACTTGATCTCTTTGGCAACCATCGGAGCGATCTGCTCCAGCGGAAGCCCGGCCAAAATACGTTTACACAGCGTATCGATCATGGTTTTGATGCCATCACTATGCAGCTCCCGCCCCAATGTATCCAACACAATCTCAGCTGCTTTGAAGCCAGCAATTTTTTCCGTAATGCTATCCTTGTTGAGCAGATTATTCTCCACAGCGGAGACCAGACCTTCCGTCATCTTATCCCGGTTCTTCGGCAGTAACGCCGTATGGGGAATCGGAATACCTAGTGGATGGCGGAATAGCGCAGTTACCGCGAACCAGTCCGCCAGTCCACCAACAAGTCCTGCTTCAAACGAACCTACCAGCAGTTTACCTACCGGCACTCCCTGGAAGGGCAATGATGCTGCAAAACCCGCTCCCATAATAACGAGAGACCAGGCTGCTGCCGTTTTGGTTTGTTTAGGTTTAGCCATGATTATCTTGCTCCTTTATTGTTAATCGCACGACCGGGCTTGTCATACGGCTTAGCCGTGCTTTATTGGGTTAGATTATGTAAAAGCATACGACTTCATGGTTTGGATAAGATTCCTCCTAAAGTAACCTTCCAATAATCATGATCAAGATCCACTATTCATGCTACACCTCGTTCGGTTTTCGTATATCTCATCTTATCACCCACAAACGTCAAAACCAAACCTTCATTTTTATCCCCGATAAAATCGAAGAACCCCTCTATAGATATAGAAGGGTCGTGTAATACACTGAACATACTATCTTGCAGAGGCTCTTTGTTCAAACCATGCTAATGTCTCTAATATGGCCTCGTCATGTGAAGTTACATTCTTCTTAAATTTTCTTTCGTATTTTTCTGTATCTACAACAAAAGGAGCTTCATACAGATATAACATTTCTTTGAGCTCCTTCATATCAGAATTGAAAAAGGACATCACGTTCACAAAAAATTTAGGGGCTACACGAAACTTCGGCTCCTGATGTTTCAATCTATAGATACGCGTGATTATATCCCTTGTCGTCGTTGTCTCTGCACCCGGGATGTGCCATATCTGTCCATATGACTCGTTGTCCTCTGCCAACTCCACAAGTCCCTTTGCAAAATCCTTAATGTAAATATAAGTATGAGGCAAATCTATATTTCCTAGCACCTCTGAAGGCTTACCATTAAGGACAGCTCCAAAGACACGTTCCCCCAGAGCAGAATCCAACACTCCTGGACCGTAAAAGTCCGATGCTCTACCGATCACAGCTTTCACTTTTCCTTTGTTATGTGCATCCATTAATGTCTCTGCCATTTTAGCACGAGTCACGCCTTTACGTCCTGTAGCTCGATTAGGCAAGTCCTCAGATATTTGGGATTGCGTCTGTCCATACATGTACAAGTTATCTGCATATACAACTCTCGCATTCTCAGTTTGAGCTGCATGTATCACTCCATCCATAATTGGCGGAAACTTCTCAGGCCATTCCTTATATGGAGCCTTGGCACAATGATAGATCACAGAAGCCCCCGAACAAGCCTCGCTGAACTCTAATTCATCGGTCGCATCTCCTCTAACTACTTCTACATTAGCCGATGAATCAATCTCGCCACTTCGGTTAACCATTCGCACTTTCTTGTTTCTTAATAATAACTGTTCCATGACTGCCATCCCTAATGGTCCTGTACCTACTACAACGTGCAATTCGCTCGTTTCCGTTATCAACAACTCCCTTTATCCATAATTATGTATTCTATACAAATTATATACATCACTCACACCTAAGTAAATATATAGAAATAGTTACATCTAAATCTTATTTTTTGTGACAGTCCTTCATAAAAAAACTGGACCCACTATCATTTATGCATTAGTGAGCCCAGTTTACCCATAATTACTTTTTATTCATGTACTTTTCTATTTTTTTCTTCTCCCATTCAGCACCAAATATAGATCCACCACCCCAGACGGTAAACCCATGTGCGATCACTCCAATTCCCCATCCCAACAACGTATATATAAACCATATGCTATCCGGATAAAATACTAGGTTATATATTATTAATCCAGTATTCACCAGAATATATACCACCAGATGAATATAAAAATCCTTAAGGGCTTTAACCCGTTTTAGTGCCTGTTCATACTCTTCATTATTTTTTTCCAAAGTTATACCTACCTTCTCAAATTTATAGGGACGTTGCTTACAAGCAAAATAGACTTCACTGAAGGCCTGAGATTACTTCGTTTCACTTCGTAATTTTCGATAATGGAACACCTCATAAAGAGTGGGGATAATAAACAACGTAAGAATAGTCGATGTAATTAATCCACCAATGACCACGACAGCCAATCCTTTGGAAACCAGAGAACCACCTTCGCCTACACCAATGACAAGCGGCAATAACGCTGCAATCGTAGTGACTGTAGTAATGATTATTGGACGAACTCGCACTTTACTCGAATGAATTAAAGCTTCACGAATGGTTAAGCCTGACGCGCGTTCTTGTTGAACTCGATCTACCAGTACGATAGCATTAGTCACAACAATACCAATAAGCATTAACAAACCAATTAAACTAGCTATAGAGATCGGCTGGCCTGCCAGTACAGTACCAAGTATCGCTCCGGTAAAAGCTAAAGGAAACGAGAACAAAATCGTAAAAGGTATTTTCCCCCCTCCAAATGTTACTACCATAGCCATATACACAAGTCCTACAGCAATAATGATAGCGAGTACCATATCTGTAATCATTTCTTCAACCTGTTTACTACTTCCTCCTTGCACAAGATCTACATTATCCGGAAACTGGATCAAGCTTAGTTTTTCTTTAATCTTTGAATTAATCTCACTGCTATTTTCAGCAATAATCTGCCCTGTAATTACAGAAAATTGCTCATCATTTTGGTATTGAATTAATCCCAGATGTTCAACTTCCTTAATATCAGCAATTTCTTTTGCTGTAATCCATTGACCAGTCGGTGATAGAATAGGAAGATTTCTTAACTCATTTATGGAGTAATTCTTTTTGTCATACTGTACAACAATATCAGAAGCATTCTCTTGATTCCCCAGTTTGCCCACAGTATTTTGAGAGAAAATGGGATTAATCAATTCCCATGCCTGTCCGGTTGTAAGCCCATATTTCAATGCATCCTCTGCGCGAATGTTGATGTCAACCGCTTTGGTGTAATCAGAAATACTGCCTGCGATATTTGCTGTTCCTTCAATTCCTTCTAACGCAGCAATGACTTGTTCAGTCGAGGATTTGATATCCTTCAAATCTGACCCGTTAATTACAATTGAAATATCAGGCCCTTGGGGTCCATCGATAATCTCTCTAATCTCTAAATTATTTCCGCTGACATACTCTTTTAATTGATCTTTCGTATTCGCAATAAAGCTCTGAATGTCTGTATCATTTTGGAGCGCAATAAACCATTCGGCCTTATTACCAGTGCTGGCTAAATACGTATTAGGATCAAGTTCACCTGGAAGTGAACCAGAGGTTACAACGGCTTTTTTTACATCTGATGACTGGTTAATCAAAGTATCAATTTCCCGTGCTTTCGAGTCTACTTCAGGAAGGCTCACACCTTTGGGAAGGTTATATATTAACTTAATATATTTACCACTCTTTTGCGGAAAAAATGTAATTTCTGTTAATTTCACCAAAGGAATACTAAGTAAAATGAATACTAGAGCTCCAATAAGCACAGTTTTTTTGTGCGTAATGAACCACTTAAGACATCTGACATAACTTCTAATAAGAAGCCCCTCTTCTTTGTGTTGCTCAACTTTAGCGTTTCGAAGAAGTACAAAGCTCAACATAGGTACTACTGTTAGCGAAACTATTAAAGAAGCAACCAGAGCGACAATGACACTTAACGAGAACGGAGCAAATATTTTGCCAATATATCCGCTGACCACGCTTAGCGGTAAGAAAACAGCAACAGTTGTAACCGTCGAGGCTGTAACTGCCTTACCAACTTCCTTTGTAGCTTCAACGACAAGATCTTTCGTTATTTTCTCGTTTCTAGATCTTCTTATTATATTTTCAATCACAACAATACTATCATCAACAACTCTACCAATAGCAACGGTTATACCACCAAGAGTTAACACATTCATCGTAATATCCGTAAAGTACTTCAGAAAAGCTAATGTGATCAATATCGACAATGGAATAGAAACAATCGCGATTAACGTAGCCCTTGCATTTCTTAGGAAAATAAATATAAATAATGAAGCAAATATAGCAGCAAGTATGGCTTCACGAGTTAATCCACCAACCGACTTTCTTACATCCGTTGCACTGTCATAGATAATTTCCATTTTAACTTTACCTGAGTCAAATTCATCGGAAATTTTTTGTATTTGATCAGATATTTCAACAACATTCGCATTGGCATCTTTCATAATGTGTATCAAGCTGCCCGTTGCCCCACCCTGTCTAGTGATTGTGTCTTGTTGAGCAAAACCTTCACTTATCACTGCTACATCGCTAAGTCTTAATTGCCCTGAGGGTTCAAGTGCAAATTTTTTCAATTCTTCGATAGTATCAAAATTACCGCTTATCTGTATCTCTGTCGAAGAGTTATTTAACATAATGGTGCCAAATGGAATTGTTGTGTTGGTTGCCCTCAGTAACTGGATCACTTGTTGGGGAGCAATTTTATTAGCTTCTAACTTAATGGGATCAAGCTTGACGTAAACATTTTTAGATGCGAGCCCATACACTTTTAATTGACTTATACCACTAACATTCTCTAATTTAGGCATTAACTCATCTGCTATGACTTGTTGAAACTCACTGTCCTGAATATCATTTTGCTTACTGAGAGACAGATACATAATCGGCTTATCATCAATCGTAAATTTACTGGTCTGTGGTTTGTCTGCGCCAGCCGGAAGAGTAACCGACCTTAACACTTCCTCAACCTGCTTCAGCTTTTCATTCATATCCTCTTTAAATCCAAATTCCATCGTTATATCAGAAAAATTTGCTGCAGAGGTGGATTGAGATACCTTTATACCCTCAACGTTTTTTAACGCACGATTGATAGGTACTGTGATTTCATTTTGTACCTCTTGTGAAGATGCCCCGCCATATACTGTAGTCACGTGTAAGTATGGTATCTCAACATATGGTAGAGACTCCTGTTTATATCGAGGGACAGAATAAATCCCAGCAACAACAATCAAAATAATTACAATACATATGGCAACCGGATTATTGACACTAAATCTTGAAAGAAAGGACATGGCTCTACTCCTCTTATTACGATTGTTTGACACTAGACAACACAATTTTCCTCATTACCTTATAAATCTCAGAAACAAGTAACTCCTCTGAGCTATGTAAAAAGAAATGATCACCTGGCAGGAACTTCGCATGAAATTCTGACATCGTATGCTTTTCCCATGCTTTAATACTATCTTCACTGATCTCAGGATCTCTTGTTCCACCAAAAGCATATACTGGGATGTTTAATAAGGGATAATCTTGATAACTGTAACATTCGCATAATTCAAGATCTGCCTTGATCGTTGGCAGTGAAAGTTTAACCAGTTCAGGCTCGTTAAAAAACCAGTCAGGAGTCCCGTTTAATTCTTTTAACCTCATCAATAATTCATCATCGGGCAAATTATAATATATAGAATTATCTTTTCTAGGTAGATAGGGAGCACGATGAGCAGAAACGAACAGCGCCTCCGGCTCGATCTGATGATGTTTTTTTAGATATTGCGTAAATTCGAAGGCCAATAACGCACCCATACTGTGACCAAAAAAAACGAATGGTATCCCCTTTGCAAAATCAAGAAAACATTCACCTAACTTCTCCATTATTACAGGGAGCGAGGAGATTGGAGACTCCAGCAAACGGTCACCTCTTCCAGGAAGCTGGATACAGCAAACCTCAATATCTTCTGGGAAATAATCTCCCCAGTCTTTGTAAGCAATGGCATTCCCCCCGGCGTAGGGGAAACAAAAAATACGAAGCCGGGGGGTTGCTACAGGATAGAAACTTACAATCCATGAATTATACTTTTTCATAGAAACTCTATTCAAAAATCAGCAGCCCCTTCTGTGGAGAATTTAACTATTTTATTTTTCAATGCCATATTTCTGGTTCAAACATATAGCAAGCTTCTCTATTGTCGGGTTCTGTAATAGTTCTCCCACAAGCAAATCAATACTATAGTATTCTCTTAACTTCGTAAGAAGCTTGACTAATTGTAGCGAATCCCCTCCTAACTCATAAAAAGTATCTCTTACCCCAGGAAGAGGGAGCTGGAGTATATTGGATATCATTGCGGCAATACTTTTTTCCAACGCTGTAGAAGGAGCCTGATAGTTATTGATTATGTGCAACTTCCAGTCTACTCCGTCCCTCAGAGAATCATAATCAATCTTGTTATTTGCATTAAGTGGATACGATTCTACCCTTACAAAAGCTACAGGGATCATATATTTCGGCAATTTCAACGCCAAAAAGCTTCTTAATTCATCACTAATATTGTTGGGATTTTCAGTTGCTCGATAGTAGGCTACTAACTTCTGATAAGCTTTTGGCTCACCCACTGATAATACAACCGCATCATCTACTAAAGGATGTTTTAGCAGTTGATAACATATCTCATTGGGATTTATTCGATATCCTTGAATTTTCAGTTGCATATCTGCTCTACCCAGAAATTCAACATTTCCATCCGGTAAGTATCTTCCTAAATCTCCCGTTCGATAGATGTGCTCATTGGCGTGATAAAGAAAACTCGACTTGGTTGCTTCCTCATTTTTGAAGTACCCTTTAGCCAACCCGACTCCTCCGATATAGATTTGTCCTGTGACCCAGTCAGGGCAGGGTTCAAGTGCATCACTTAACACATAAATTTTCTGTCCCGATAGCGCTTTCCCATAGGGTATGCTTTTCCAATCTGGCTCCACTTCATTAATTCTGTAGAAGATTGACCATATTGAAGCTTCTGTTGCTCCCCCCAAACTGACAATATCCTCCACTTTTGATACAGATCTAATTTGACTTGGTAAAGATAGAGGAATCCAGTCGCCACTAAGCAACGTTAATCGCAGTGTCGTTGAACTTTTATTGTGGTTTCTTAAATGCTCCACATACATCGCCATTAGCGAAGGCACAGAGTTCCAGATGGTCACTCCGTTTTGTTTTATGGTATCTTCCCAATGTGCTGGCTCCAGTAGCCTATGATGATCTGGAATGATGATTGTAGCCCCTGCTGCCAAGCTTCCAAAAATATCATACACAGAGAGATCAAAGTGAAATGCTGATAGAGCAAGCACCTTATCGTTATGATCTACGGCAAATCTTCTGTTAACATCCATAATCGTATTAACAGCCCCTGCATGATCGATCATTACACCTTTTGGTTTACCAGAAGTGCCTGATGTAAAGATGGTATACGCAAGGTCACTTGAAGCCTGCACCGAATCTAGAGGTTCATCCGACCAACTTTTTAGCGATTCTTCACTAATAGCCACTGCAAAAACACTAGGTAAGTTCCGTAGTTTTTCCAATAGTTCATTCGTAGTTAGGACATATTTTATATCTGTGAATTCAAATAATTCTCTCAATCTTTCTTCAGGGAGATCTGGATCAATCGGCAAATAAGCTGCACCAGCTTGCATAACCCCCAGAACGCCTGCGACTTGCTCCCAGCCCTTATTCATGTATATTGCCACCAGATGATTCGGCAGAATGTCATACGAACGAAGCTGTCTACCAATCTGATTCGATATTCTAAAAAGTTCATCATAGGTCAGTATGTTATGAGAACTAATAATGGCAGGATGATTAGGATAAATAAGTGCACTCTTATTAAATAATGTGTGTAATAGCTCAGCGCATTGCAACTGCTGTCGGGGATCAGTTTCGTTCCTTCTTTCTAATTGCTTCATAGGAACTAATGGAATACACCGCTGGTTCCAGACTTCGTCATTTTCTGCAAGCCGCTTCACTAACGACCAGAATACATGAAACATTTCCTTAATAAAGCCTGGGGGGTACATTTCTTCTACGACATCCCAGTTGCAATAGAGACCATTACGATCATCCCATACTCCACAATCCAGCCAAACTTGTGAAGTTTGGGTTACTCCCAAGCTTTCTACAGGTTTGATAGGGAAAGGCATCTCTTTCTCGTCCGGGATTGGAACGACAAGGGCACTGGTAAACACTACAGGCATCTTTGCTTGATTGCCTCCGCCATGAATAGCATTCAACTCTCTGATTAAATCTACGCCACTAATGTAATTGTTCTCGAGATCATTCCATAAATGGTTTTGAATTTGTCTAGCACGCTCAATGAAAGTGGATGTTCTATTGTTTTTCACCTCAAATAATAGAACCGAAGTAAATTCTCCAACAATTTGATTAATTTGAGCATGAGATGAATTTCGATTTAAAAAGGTTAGATTCAATGAGAAATCAGGATTCTTACTCCATTTTCGAATGACCTCTGCAAAAGCAGTTAATAAGATCCCTGTTGTTGTGATACCAATTTTCATTGCTTTGGTTTTCAAGCGAGTCCATGATTCAATGTCCAGTTTTTCATGGTAGCGAACAAATTTAGGTTTTATAATCTCTGTCGGATTTCGTGATAAGGGTAGTTCAGGTGACGGAGGCATTGTAGGTACTCGAGTTTTCCAGTACTCAAAAGCTTCCTTGTATTGCTTTGACTTCTTAAATTCTTGTTGAGCCATCACATAATCCCGGAATGAAATTTCTAAAGGACTAAGTTCCGATTCTTTCCCTGTATATATCAAAACAAGTTCTCTCATTAATATAACAAAACTCCATACATCCCACATTATGGCATCTGTACTAAAATGAATCTGTGACTTTTGATCTTCCAACAAAGTGATCCGAATATCAAAAACAGGCCATTGATGTGGATTCAACATTTGATGCGACATTTCTTGTCTCGTTGTATCAATTGAATTTTTAATTTCTTCTTGTTTTTTACCTCGAAGATCTGTAACTTTCACTTGGTAGAACGGAACTTCTGAAAGAACCTTCTGCATCCCTTCGGATGTAACTACAGTTCTTAACATGTCATGGCGCTTGATTAACACATTCCAAGCATTCTCAAATTTCTCTATATCCAGAAATTGCGCTTCATACTCATCATAGCTATGTGTGGAAACATTTCCGAGTTCGTAACTTTCGTTGCGACCGATCCAATAGGCATGTTGAATGTCAGTAAGCGGGAAAGGCTTATATTTATTTATAGGATCAGCATGGATCATAAGCATTAAATCTGTATTTGTCTTACTTATATTTGTCGAATGACTATTAAGAAGTGATGCTACCGTCTCCGCAAGCCCTTCTACAGTAGGGGCTTGAAATAAAGCTTGCAAGGGTAGTTCAACCTGAGTAGCCTTACGGATCAGGGCAACAATCTTCATAGCCAACAAGGAATATCCGCCAAGCTCGAAGAAGTCATCTTGAATGCCAACTCGCGAAACCCCAAAAACATCCTTCCAGATTCCACTTATGATTTCTTCTAGTTCTGTTCGAGGTTGCACATACATTGTATCTACACTCATATCAAAAACAGTTGGCGTTGGAAGAAGTAATCTATTTACCTTCCCATTACTTGTTAATGGGAATTCTTCTAACACAACAACAGAAGAGGGTACCATGTAATCAGGCAATTGTTTTTTCAAATAGTCTCGTACATCTTTACTCGTGGCGACCGCTTCTTTTCCACAAATTATATATCCAACCAGATATTTTAATTCATGTTTATCCTCTTTGACAACGACCACACATTGGCTGACACCTGGTACATGTAGAATATTTTTTTCGATCTCGCTAATCTCGATTCTATACCCACGTATTTTCACCTGGAAATCAGAACGTCCTACTAATTCAATATTCCCATCAGCTAGATATCTGGCTAAATCACCAGTTTTGTAAACAGACAATGTTTGTCTGATTCCTGTGGAAATTGTCAAGAAACGTTCTTTGCTTAAGTTAGACTTATGGATATAGCCTTTTGCTACCCCATCACCAGCAATGTATAATTCACCAGTAATACCAATCGGGACCTCTTGTCTATGTCTGTCTAGAATAAGTAATTGTGTATTGGGAAATGGCTTCCCTATCGGAACAGTCTCATTAAAATGAGCAGAATCGTTCTGATACTCATAATAAGAGCTGTCTATTGTAGCTTCTGTTAGCCCATAGGAACTAATCAATCGAGCATCATTCGCACAGAAACTCCTTAATTTAGAATACTCCTCCATGGTCCATGTATCCGAACCAACAATGATTAACTTCATAAAGTCAAGATCTTGATTACTCTCATCAAGGTATTGCATAAGCCCTCTGATCACTGCGGGTACAAACTCTGCACAATCTACTTTTTCTTGATAGAGCAATTTATACAATCTAGAGGGTTCCAACAACAAATCAGAAGGGCATAAAACTAATTTTGAACCCGACCCAAGGGCTCTGACCACATCACCTACAAATACATCAAAGGATAAACTGGCCATTTGTAAATGAGAAGTCGTTTCAGTAGATAAACGATATTCGTGTTCCCAACCCCGATAAGCATGAATTAGATTACGATGAGTCACCATCGTGCCTTTAGGCAGCCCAGTAGAACCAGATGTGTATATCACATAAGCAAGATCATCGCCTGAAACCATACGAGTACAACTGTTAGTTGATATTTGTAAAACCGCTTCTTCAATCAAGACTTTCTCTACATCGCAAGAGCCGAAATCTAGGCAACTAACATCATTTCTCGTGACCACGAGTTCCATCTTTGAATCCACCACCATGTGTTCTAAACGACTGGTAGGATACGAAGGATCCATGGGTAGAAAAGCCGCTCCCGCTTTAAGAATCCCCATGACAGCAACAATGAATTCTATGGACTTAGGTAGACATATACCGATTACACTTCCAGCCTCCACTGGTTTATCGATTAGATATGTGGACAGTTTGCTGGAACGTTCATGTAATTCACGATAAGTAACTTGTTCACCATTAAAACTTAAAGCAATGGAATCCCCTTTATACATAGCGTTTTTCTCAAACAATGTACAAAAATTATCATTCTCCGAATAATTAATCGTAGTACCTTGCCAAAACTTAAGTTTATTTATCTCCTCAGGAGTTAGATATGTAAATTGCCCCAGAAGAGCATCAGGATCGGCTGAGATTCTCTCCAACAAAATCTCAAAATGACTAGCCATACGTTTCATAAACGAGAAATCAAACAGATCAGTATTGTATTCAAAGATACATTTAGGTGGATATTGATTCCCACCATCCAAAATGTCTAGTGATAAGTCAAACTTTGAAGTACCTCCATCAATAGGCTGATAGTTCATTAGAACATGATCTAGCTGAAAATTGGGCACTGCCTTTTGATATGTAAAAAGCACCTGACACAATGAATTCATACTTGCACTTCGATTAGGCTGCACCGCCTGAACAATATCCTCAAAAGGTATATCCTGATTAGAAAATGCTTCTAAAGAGTTCATCTTGATTGTTCTAAGTAGCGTTCTAAAACTCATTTCTTCCGAAAAAACAGTTCGAATCGGGAGTGTGTTAACAAAAACTCCGATCAGTTGCTGAAACTGACGTTCATTTCGGCCAGAAACAGGAACACCTAATGTGATATCTGACTGCTCCGTATATCGATATAATAAGGTTTTGAATATTGCAAGGGTGACCATGAATGGTGTTGCTTCCTCAGAAACACACAAATTTTTAAGCTTCTCATTTAATTCCTTTGACAATTCCAGAACGTATGAAGCTCCATTGAAGGTTTGTAGAGAAGGACGTACATATGTAGTAGGCAATTCAAGAACGGATGCCGCCCCTTCCAAGTAATCTGACCAATATTTTAATTGTTTCTGCAAGACCTGTTCCGATTTATGATGTTTCTGCCAAGTAACATAATCTGAATATTGAACTGTCAATGGTTCCAGAGGTGAGGACAATTGTTTATTAAACGCAGTATAAAGCGCACTTAACTCCTGAAGCATCAATGTAACTGACCATCCATCAAAGATCAGATGATGCATCGTAATGACAAGATAATGCTCATCCTGATTCAGACGTATCAATAACAACCGCCACAGAACGGATGAAGAAGTTGGAGAGATCGGTTTCCCGATCTCCTCCTGTACAATTCGAGTTCTTTCTTTCCGTTGGTCATCTCTTGACATGTCCGTTAGATCTACAACCGGAATCGTTACCTCTACATTAGACAGCTGATTACGTCTAGGCTCACCTTCTGTATTAACAACGATATTTGTACGTAATATTTCATGCCTCTCTACTAATTCGTAAAAGCAACGCTCTAATATATGTGGATTCAAATCCCCCAATAACAAAAATGCAGAAGGAATATTATATGCTGCACTCTCCACATCCAATTGACTCTGAAACCAGAGGCGCTTTTGCGAAAAGGACAATGTTTCATGATCAACATCCAATTTAAGCTCTTGCACTTCAGCTTCCTGATGTAATTTTGACTGAAGCTTCAGCTTCAATAAAGCCTTTTGTTCTTCAGACAGGGCTGAAATGCGATCATTGAGATTTCCCAACTTGTTCACTCCCGGCTGCAATTTGGCTAAGCATTTCATGTAACATATCTTCTGGCAACTCTTCCATCTCAGATAATAGTTCTTCTACCGTTTGGTCAGACTGACCAGCTTGTTTTTCAATCAGCATTTCCATGATACTAATAGCCAAATCTTCAGTGGTTACTCCTCTTAAAAGATCAACTACTGCGACACTAACCTGTAACCCAGATTCGATAGCTCCTTTGAGCTCCATAGCCATCATTGAATCTAGCCCAAAAGAATTGAGCGGAGAAGACGCCTCAATACTGGATCTATTCATTCGAAGTACAGTACTTGAAACATCCAAAAGATAAGATACAAGCATTTCCAACCTTTCTTCGGGCTCAGTAACGGACATTAACTCCTCGACAAAATTTACTGTATGCTGACCTTCAGAATCAGATTGAGCTTGCAGAGCTCTATGTTTCGATACAAGAGATGCAATCAATGGCGGTACATTACCTAAAGGATAGTTTTTATCCGCAACTCTTGGCCAATCAGCTCCTAACACAGTGAACTGCGCTCGAGTCTGACATAGAATATGGTTGAGGGCTTCGAGACCTTGGCTATTGGTCATTGCAAACAATCCACGCGTGTCAAAAAAGTTAAGTAAATCCAACTGTGTTGCCATACCTGATTCAAGCCAAGGCCCCCAGTTGATACTTAATCCATGCATCCCTCGTGCTCTGCGATAATGCGCAAGTGCATCCAGGAATGAATTGCCTGCACTATAGTTTGCTTGCCCGCTCATAACCACTATAGATGCGACCGAAGAGAATAAAATAAAGAAATCGAGAGGATCATCTTTAAATTGTTCATGCAAATTCCAGCCCCCTAGCACCTTAGGGCGCAAGACATTAATGAAGTCGTGTTGCTTCATCTGATACAGTAATTGAGGTCTTGCAACTCCAGCAGCATGAATGACACCACGTATTTCCGGCCAGCCAGCTTCATTATATTCATGAACAGCACGTTCAATTTCTTCCTTATTGCATACATCAGCCTTGGCAAAATGAATCGTCGCACCCAGTTTCTCCAATTCTTTTACAGCAGCAATTCTCTTTCCCTGTACAGAGTCAGGGTCTATATCCCTCCAACTCTTACGTTCTGGAAATTCCGCTCTCCCCATCAGGATCAAGCGTCGTGCCCCATGCTCAATCATCCATTTGGAAGTCAGCAGTCCCAATCCACCGAAACCACCAGTAATAAGGTAACTCACATCGCCACGGAATTTGGCAGGAATGGAACTATTCAATGTAATATCTTCTTCCAATCGGAGGATATACCGCTGTCCCATTCTATAAGCTAGGTGATCTTCTCCATCCGTATGCCATACTTCCTCAAATAAATTGGATGAATTGTCCTCAGCTGAAGAATTATCATCCAAATCAATAATTCCTCCCCATTGATCCATATACTCCTGATGACCGATCGCTTTAGCCAATCCCCAAATCGGAGATTGAGAAATCTGACTTAGAGGAGCAGCATCCACGACCTGTTGTGCTCCTTTGGTCACCACCCATACACGAATTTTATCTTGAAGTCGATTATGTGTTATGGCCTGCATTAAATAGAGGATACCGATGCTGCCCAATTGTTCTGCTTCATTTAAAGATTCCGAATTTATCATACTGCCCTCAGAAATATCTAAGGCCCAGTTATATATTATCCCTTTTAACCGTTTGCCTTCAGAGGTTACACTTTGAAGTAAACTAACAAAATCTTCAGACCTGGAAGAATTTAAGATGAAGTTCTCACCGTTTCTCCCATAGGTTGAACCGTGACTTACACGATAACAATATTCGCCTTTCCCCTCTAATTTTTCAATGAGCATAGAACTAATAGATTGCATATCAGAAAACACGATCCATGCACCTTGCTCTTTATGATTCACAGGTGCATAATCAATTGGATTATGCCTAGGCTCCAAAATCCACTGGGTTTCATAGATACTTTGAGGTACTTTGACAGAGTTTGAAGCAGTATCATCCTTCAATGACATAGCTTCACACCCTAAAATTTCCATAATAGTCTTACCATCAGAATCCATGAGGAAGATATCACCTTTAAGTAGAGTTTCACTTTTTTCTGTGATAGATGCATATATCCACATATTGGATTTTAACGGTGCATGAAGCGCACCTTTAGAAACCCCAACAGGCATGTACACTGAAGAATTTTCGTCTTCTTGCTGAAAAGGGAGTGCAGCAGCAAGAACCTGAAAACATTGATCCAATACAGCCGGATGAATCTGGAATTTGTCCAATTCAGACTGTATACAGTCAGGCACCAAAATCTGAGCAAGTGCACAATGTTCTCCTTGCCACAACCTTTCGATCCCTTGGAAGCCTTCCCCGTACTCTAGTCCAAACTTTCTAAACTGTAAGTAGCATTTTTCTTTGAATATCTCTAACTCACACTGCTCTTTCAAACTTGCAAGCTCGTAACCAGGTTTATTTGTTCCAGCGTCTGTTCGAATTGAACCTGTGGCATGCAAAGTCCACCCTTCGGATGCCCCTAGTTTTTGGCTATAAATTTCAACTTCTGAAGTTTGCTCAACATAAATCAATCTGAGTTTAATTATTTCGGATGGAGACAAGAAGAGTGCTTTTCTAAACTTGACATCTTCACCATAGATATACCTTGTATCCCCAAATAATTCCTTAGCAGCAGCTAGCATCATTTCGACATAAGCTGCTCCCGGATAGACAATCGTACCCTGAATCTGATGATCTTCCAGAAATGGAGAGCACCACAAGTCCAATTCGTTCTCCCAAGTAGGATCAGGTGTATTCAATCTTCTTCCTAGTAAAGTATGCGAGGGGCTAATAACCCGTTCTTCTTCCGAGATTTTTGATTCCTGCCAGTAACGTTCTCTTTGCCAAGGATAAATAGGCATAGCTATCATTTCTGTTGATTCCGAATATATCGCAGGCCAGTTTATGTTATAACCTTTACTATATATTGCTCCCAATGAATCAATTAATGTCTTTCTATCATTTGCCTTTCTGCGCAAGGATGTGAATGTCTCACCCTTAGAGTTATGCAGACTCAAACATTCTTTTAAAGAACTTGCTAACACAGGATGAGGGCCAATTTCTATAAAATTCAAAATACCAGACTTGATCATATTTCCTGCAGCCTCTGCAAAAAGAACAGAGTCTCTTACGTTTTTCCACCAATATTGGGTTGAAAAATCTCCTTCACTCATTATTTTCCCAGTAACAGTGGAGTATAGCGGTGTATGCCCCTCCATAACATGGATATCTTTTAACCCACGAATCAAATCATCTTCCAATGGATCCATGTAATGACTGTGATATGGCACGTTAACATGTAAATATTTATAAAAAATCTTTTTGTTATCCAATGACTGAATAACTTTTTCCAACGATTCTGGTGTTCCTGCTAGTGTGACCGAGTTTGGACTATTAATGGCCGCTATGGATATCTGGTCCATATCATGGATCGCAATCTTTGCTTCCTCGTGGGATAAACCAACCGCTGCCATACGTCCACATCCTGTTGTTCTCTGCTGAAGATGGCTTCGGTAATAGACAACCTTGATGGCATCCTCTAAACTCAGTACACCTGCACAATATGCAGCAGCTACTTCACCAGCACTATGTCCTACGATCGCATCAGGTTCAATGCCCCATGCCTTCCATCGCTCCACAAGGCCAACCTGTAAGAGAAAGTTGGCGGGTTGAGAGACTTCCGTATCTTCCATACGGGAATGCATTTCATCCGCATTCATAGCATCAATTAAAGACCAACCTGATAATTTCATAAATAATTCATCACATTTTTTAGCAAAATTCTGAAATACCACATCTTCGTTTAATAATTCTCTTCCCATAGCCCACCATTGAGGACCCATACCTGTAAATACGAAAGCTAACGGTTGCTTATGCTTCCCATAAGAAATTGCAGAACTGATTCCATCACCAATATCTCCATTTAGAAATTGATCAATTTTCTCGTTTAAGTCATTAATGGATACAGCAGAGATAGACAATCTATGATCATGATGATTCCTTTTGCGAGCTAAACTGTATCCTATATCTTGAAGACTATATGTAGATCCGGCGAATTTTTCTTTAAAAGCAAGTACTAAATCTCTAAGTGCATCCTGGCTACGTGCCGAAATTACAATGGGACAGATCACATTTTCAGGTGTTGAATCTCCCTTATCTTTAATTATTGAATTCTTCGCATCTTGTGGCTTATCATTGTACTCTTGCAAAATCACATGAGCATTCGTTCCCCCGAAGCCAAAGGAATTGACACTCGCCATAGCTGGTTCATGTTCCCTAGTCGGCCATTCGGTCAGTTTTGTCGGTATCTTTATCCCTAATGCCTCTAAGTCAATATCCTTATTCGGATTCTCAAAATGCAGATGTGCAGGAATCTGTTTATTTTTAAGACATAGCATTGCTTTGATCAACCCTGCTATACCCGCAGCAGCTTCTGTATGTCCGATATTTGTTTTGACTGATCCTATATAACATTGTTGGCCTTCAGCCTGATTTCCAAAAATACTGCCAAGTGCATTAGCTTCAATTGGATCTCCCACTGGAGTACCCGTCCCATGAGCTTCTACATATTTTACGTTCTGAGGATTAACTCCGCTTCTGCTATAAACTTCCTGAATCAACTGCTTCTGCGAATCACCCCTTGGCACAGTAATTCCCGGTGTATTTCCATCTTGATTGCTACCAGTTCCTCGAATTACAGCATGTATAGGATCTCCATCTTTCAAAGCTTTTGATAAGGGTTTAAGTAGAATTACTCCTGCCCCCTCCCCACGAACGTAACCGTTAGCTCTTGAATCAAACGCTCTGGAGCGACCATCTGGTGACAACATCCCTGCTTTTGATTCCGCAATATAATATTCAGGTTTTACAATTACATTTACTCCCCCTGCAAACGCCATGGAGCTTTCGCCATTCCAAAGACTTTGACAGGCCAGATGTACAGCAACAAGTGAAGAAGAGCAAGCAGTATCTACTGTTAAACTAGGCCCACGAAAATCATAGACATATGAGATTCTATTGGCTAACAAAGTCATCATTGCTCCGGTAGCCGAATGTGCATCAACAAGGTGTCTGTTTGATTCTGAAAACTGTAGTAGTTTGTAGTCCAATGTAAAAGCACCAATAAACACGCCTACATCGGTACCTGCCATTTTCTCCTGAACCTGAAGCCCATCCTCCATTGCTTCCCAACAAATTTCCAGCAGCAACCTTTGTTGCGGATCCATCAAAGCCGCTTCTCTTGGAGAAATACCAAAAAAAGCAGCATCGAAATGATCCACTCTATCTAAAAATCCACCCCACTTAGATTGTGTCTTACCCATATTTTCCTTCTTAGGATTGTAGTATGTATTCTTGTTCCAACGATCCTCTGGCACTTCAGAAATAGTGTCAACTCCATCTACAAGCAACTTCCAATATGACTCAGTAGAATGCACACCACCCGGATAACGACACCCCACACCAATAATTGCAATAGGCTCATTCTTATGCTCAGCAAAACCACTCATATCACTTACCTCCATTGTTATATGAACACAGAAATATTAAATCGTGACATACTCATCAACATGCATCATGAAATGTTTTTTACGACAAACGAGATCTGAGGCAATTCAACTTTAACCATCATCCCTTCCCCAAGCCATTTTGGGGTAATCCCCCTATTATGAATGCGCGATTGTGAATATGGAGATTACAATATAGGTTATATATACCAAGTTTACTATATCATAGTTTTTTGGAACCATAAACCATTTTGTTGTAAATAGTTACTTTTATTTAAATAACTAGTCCAACATAACTATATATGTCTCAAAGTAATAATTATTAAAATTTAACTATCTCTTTTTAACAAATCCTATTTCGAAAATTAGACCAATTGCTTATATCGTAGTACTCTATATATAGGAAATTCACAGATGAATCAGAGGAGGAATGACCGATCATGAAACACGTTCAGGACACAACCACACTAAATAATGGAGTTAAGATGCCATGGCTTGGCTTTGGCGTATTTAAAGTGAAAGACGGAGATGAGGTTGTAAGTGCCGTCAAAACAGCGATAGAAGCTGGATACCGTAGCATCGATACCGCCAAAGTATATAATAACGAATCCGGTGTCGCTCTAGGCATTCGTGAATCTGGCATTGCTCGTGAAGATTTGTTTATCACAACAAAAGTATGGAACAGTGACCAGGGCTACGAGAGCACACTTGCTGCCTTCGAAGAGAGCATGAAACGTCTGGAGCTTGAATATCTCGATCTCTATCTGATCCACTGGCCTGTTAAAGGCAAATATAAAGATACATGGAGAGCGCTGGAAAAGCTCTATAAGGAAGGGCGTGTTCGGGCCATCGGCGTGAGCAACTTCCAGACTCATCACCTGGAAGATCTCTTGATGGATGCCACCGTCAAACCTGCGGTCAATCAGGTTGAGCTGCACCCGCTCCTGACTCAGAAGGAACTGCGCGACTATTGCAGTACACATGAGATTCAGATTGAAGCCTGGTCTCCACTTGGACAGGGTAATCTGATGGAGCATCCTTTGCTCCAGGACATCGCTGCCAAATACGGCAAGTCACCGGCACAAGTCATATTACGCTGGGATCTGCAAAACGGCATCGTGACCATCCCGAAATCCGTAACACCTGAGCGCATTCATGCCAATACCGAGCTATATGATTTCGAGTTAACAGCTGAGGAGATTGAACAGATTAACGGTCTGAACGAGAATAAGCGTTTCGGTTCCGATCCGGACAATTTTAACTTTTAAGAGCGTTATCCCGTCCAGATCAGATCCGGCAACTTCAAACAGTGTCTGGGACATCCTACCAACATAATTAACAAAAAAGGACGAAGCAGGATTATTCCCCTGCCTCGTCCCTTTTGTTATGCAATCCTGATTAACATTCTTATCCTTTGGACACCAGCTTGAAGTCATCGAAGTGAAAACCTGGCGCTACGACGCAAGTGACCAGAACCGGCTCATCGCCCAGTGGCCGTGCCGTCTGCCATACACCTGCGGGCACAAGTACCTGCGGAGATTGTCCTGCCTCGATATCCATGCCGAGAATCAGCACTTCCTCATTCTCCGGGTTTTCTCCGTTGCCACCCAATTTCAATTCAATTGGACTGCCGCTGTGCCATAACCACAGCTCATCCGAAAGCACCGTGTGCCACTCGGAAATTTCATGAGCATGAAGCAAGAAATACGTTGAACTTGCCGAGAAGCGTGGACCAGAGTAAGCATCTGGCAATACGGATTGCGGGATTTGATAAGATGCTTTCCAAACTTCCTTATACCAACCACCCTCAACGTGAGGCTGCATATCCAGCGCAGCTACGAGAGGTGATAATTCATGTGTTGTCATAACTTGTTTCCTTCCTTCCAATTCATTTTCGGGGATACTCCCAAACTGGAGCATGACCTCGCCCTCCTTACTCTAAAACAACATGTCCGTTTTGTCACCTTTACAACGGATAACCTTTCATTTTGTCCACCTTTTCCACAGTATCTCTCTATCCCTAACAGTTGATATCTATCTAGCCAAAAAACAATCTCACTCTAAATGATAGCGTTTACAAAAATATCTACTTTCCGTTATGATATGAGTATCAACGCCAAGCTGAAGTTGAGAGGAGTTGCCTAATGAGTCTCATTGAGGATCGAATCGGACCCAAGTATCGAATTGGTGATTATGCCTTTACCATAGAATATATGCGAAGACATGACGGAAGTGCGATGCCGCAGCCTCATGCTCACCCCTTTTACGAATTATATTACCTGCTCGAAGGTGAACGGGTATACTCCATGAATGGACAGATTTTGCCTGCTCGAAAAGGTGACCTGGTTCTCATCAACCCGCATGATGTACACACCACTTCCAAAGGCAACAAACCCGGCTTCGAACGCATTCTCATTGGTTTTTCGCCTGCTTTTGCCACTGGTATGGAGCTAGGCATCTGTGGCCTGTTGCCATTCAAATGCTCCAGCCTTCTTCGCCTTCCCGAGTCGGACCAACCTGAGATTGAGCGCATCCTGTGGCAGATGCTCCAGGAATGCAAAGAACGACGCCCTCACTATGAGATCGCTGTACGTAGTCTTCTGGCTCAGCTTCTGATTCATGTTCACCGGGCACAGGAGGTTATCCGGGAATCCAATCCAGGCTCGCTGCACCCGATGCAGGACAAGATCAGTGAGATCGTAACCTATGTCAATAAACACTATACTGAACCGCTCACTTTGGAAGGTGCAGCAGCCCGCTTTTATATCAGCCCGTCTTATCTCAGCCGAATGTTCAGCAGGCTTACCGGATTTCGCTTCAGCGAATACTTGCGTATCGTTCGAGTTCGAGAGGCACAGCGAAGATTACTTTCGACACAAGAGCGAGTTCAATTTATCGCAGAAAAGGTCGGATTTGAACATACCGCTCATTTTAACAAAACCTTTAAACAGATCACAGGCACAACGCCGCTGCGTTATCGCAAAGAGCATCGATGAATGTAACATGTTGTCCTGGCCTATTCTACCTATACAAAGCCAATTGGGCAGCCGTGCTCCAGCTCCAGTTATGTGCCCTTCTCTATCTCAGGAAAAGTTCAGGCGATAACTGGACTGCATACATAGCTGCCCTACTACACTTCTATTAGGTTACTTACTTCTTGTGTTATTTTAAAAGGCTGGCAAAGTACTCACCACGAAAAAATCACACCGTTTATCTACGAATGATAACTCCATTTCGGACTTCTGGACTTACCGATATCTGTCGCCCTTCTATGTCTGCATCCGTTTCCCGACATACGATCCCCGCAGATTCAAGTCCAGTGACTTTCAGCAGCTTCCCATCCGCACCCACACCTTTTATGTCCTCCAGTGTAGCGCCTTTGCAGTTGTGAAGATGAATGAGCGGACCTTCGGTGATCTGTGCCTGAAGGCCTGTAATCTGTAAATGTTTCGCCTGAGCACACTGAATGCCTGTACGAGCTTCCACGCCGAAACGTTCAATACTCACGCTGTCCAGGGGCATCTCAGGTAAACCGCTAACAAATAATGCCGTATCGGCTCCCGCGCAGACCACATCCGAGATGCGAATATCGCGGAACACCGGCGTTTCTTCGCTGACCTCTTTTGCAAGATCCCCACCGCGGGCAGACCCCTCCATATTGGCATAGAAAAAGGAAAACGAAATAGCTTCCATAATGATATCCTTCATATAAATGCGCTCAATCTGAATATCTTCTACAACACCACCACGTCCGCGTGCGCTCTTGAAACGCAAACCAATATCCGTGCCGATAAATGTACAATCCGTTACCCGTACATGCCGTACACCGCCCGACATCTCACTGCCGATTACAAAGCCGCCGTGACCATGATACACCGTGCAATCCCGAATCGTAACGTACTCCGATGGCATCCCAAGTTCACGCCCCTCGGCATCTTTACCTGACTTCATACAGATCGCATCGTCACCGACATCAAACATACTCTGCTCAACCAGAACATGACGACATGACTCAATATCCAGCCCGTCTCCATTCTGGGAGAACCAAGGGTTTCGCACATTCACTTTACGAATTGTCACATGCTCACATGCCCAGGGATGCAGGTTCCAGGCCGGCGAGTTCTGGAATGTAGGCCCTTCCAGCAGAACCCGTTTGCATCGGCGCAAGCTAACCATGTTCGGCCGCAAGAAATCCCGGATCTCTTCATGCGCAGTGAGATCACGTACTTTTTCCTGGTAGAGCTTCTCGGCAATGGCACTGCCGTCCATCGCAGATTGGGAAGGCCACCAGATCTGTTCATCCGTCGTATTCGACTCTTCTACAACACCACCAGAGGCAAGCAGTCGCTTCCACTGAGCCGCTGTCATTTTGGAACGTTTCACCGGACGCCAGGCTTCACCGCCGCCATCCCAGATGCCTTCACCTGTAATCGCAATATCTTCGAGCCCGTCTGCATCAATCGGAGACTGACAACGCACAACCTGCCAACCCTCGAAGCTTGATGCAATAAGAGAATATTTGTTGAAATCCTGACTGAATGTCACCAGCGCACCGGCTTGTACATGCAGTTCAATTCGGCTGCGAAGCACGATCGGTCCAGTGAGCCATACTCCGGCAGGAATGATGATCCTGCCTCCACCCGCGTCTGCACATGCGGCAATAACCAGCCGGAAAGCCTCTGTATTATCTGTCAAACCGTCTCCAACGGCACCATACTCAGTAATATGAAAATCATTGTCAGGAATAACGGGCAGATCCACTTCGTATGCTTGAAGTTCAGCTGCGCTGCCTGACCCTGCAGATAATGGGGAGCGATAAATATTCATGGTACGCAGTCATCCTCTCTACTCGATTCTCTCGTTTCATCATATCAACGGTACTGTAGTGACGGGTTAAGCTTTTTTGCCATGTACGGAGTGAACTTGATGTTATTTGTTATTTATATTTTGTTAGCCCGTTTATAAAAACAGGACACCAATTCCAGTTTACAACATACATCAATTCCAGTCATTGTAAATAAACTAGGAGTATCGAATCATTTTTCTGTCAGCATTCGTCACAATAAAATTAACTATATAACATATATATAACGTAAATTTGGGCTTCAGCCCTATTAAACCCATTACTTATGTCACGTTTTATTACAGACCAATTGCTATTAGCAGGATGTCTATGTATGATTAAATAACCACTTTGCAATAATACCTTTTTATTCCATTTATACTCTCCATTGCAGAAAGGGTGTGTGTTCTTGATTGAATTTAAACGTGTGCAAAAGCATTTCGGTCATTTCCATGTCCTCAAGG
Organism: Paenibacillus amylolyticus; assembly: GCF_003719335.1. Taxonomy (GTDB): domain Bacteria; phylum Bacillota; class Bacilli; order Paenibacillales; family Paenibacillaceae; genus Paenibacillus; species Paenibacillus amylolyticus_D. The sequence continues at coordinate 87,165 of NZ_RIAS01000010.1, read as the reverse complement.
ATATTCATCTTCGTATCGAAGAAGGAGAAGTGGTCGTTATTGTCGGACCTTCGGGCTCTGGCAAAAGTACGCTGCTCCGCTGTATTAACCGCCTGGAGACCATCAGTGAAGGTGAGCTCGTTGTCAGCGGCGTTCCTCTGCATCAGAAAAAGGTGGACATCAACCTCTTCCGCCGCGACATCGGCATGGTTTTTCAACATTTCAATCTGTATCCCCACAAAAAAGTCATCGACAACATCACTCTTGCACCCGTCAAGGTGCGTAAACAACCTAAAGCCCAAGCCGTAGCGACCGCTATGAAATACCTGGAGCGGGTCGGCATTGCCGATAAAGCAGACAGTTACCCTTCCCAGTTGTCCGGTGGACAACAGCAGCGTGTAGCCATTGCGAGAGGACTCGCCATGGAGCCGAAGATTATGCTTTTTGACGAACCGACGTCCGCCCTTGATCCCGAGATGATCGGAGAGGTTCTGGATGTGATGCGCTCCCTTGCCCACAATGGCATGACCATGGTGGTCGTTACCCACGAGATGGGCTTTGCCCGCGAGGTGGCAGACCGGGTCATTTTCATGGACGAGGGCCGTATCGTAGAAGAGGCATCCGCAGTAGATTTTTTTGACAACCCCCGAGAAGAAAGAGCACAACAGTTTCTTAGCCGCCTGATCCATCATTAGATTAGCACCATATTTCTTTCATCCAGATGCATAACTACCATGGCTAATGAGCAATGGTTAGGCTTAACTCCAATCAACACTCCTAAACTCACATCAGATCAACCACCACGAAGTAAACACAGGTAAGCCTTAAACTCAGGAAAAATAAAGCTTGGCTTTACAGACAAAAGCTATTCTCACTTAGACGTTAATCAATCATTTATGCTCACTCCACATTTTGAAAGGGGTCTTAAATTGATGAAAAATATGATGAAGTTCCCGTCTTTAACCTTAGTGTTGGTGCTTATGCTATCACTCGTATTATCTGGCTGTAACTCCACTGGTACAAATACACCTTCCGCGAGCGGTGGGGGCGACGCAGAAGCACAAGGAACGATTGAACGGATTAAGGAACGCGGCAAGCTGATTGCTGGCGTGAAATATGACACGAAGTTATTTGGACTCAAAGACCCGGCAAGCGGAGATGTGGAAGGCTTCGATATCGATATTGCCAAGGCACTCGCCAAGCAGATTCTGGGAGATGAAACGAAGGTTGAACTGAAAGAAGTGACGTCCAAAACACGGATACCGATGCTGCAAAACGGAGATATCGACATCATCATTGCTACGATGACCATTACGGATGAGCGGAAAGAGCAAGTGGATTTCAGTGATGTGTACTTCGAAGCAGGCCAATCCCTTCTGGTGAAAAATGATAGTGCCATCGCTGGTCTGGAGAGCCTGGATGGTGTGAAGGTGCTTGCCGTGAAAGGCTCTACGTCTGCACAGAACATTCGGGAGAAAGCACCGAAAGCCGAAGTGCTGGAGTTTGATAATTATCAAGATGCGTTTACAGCGCTGAAAGCAGGCAAAGGTGAAGCGCTGACGACCGATAACATCATCCTCATTGGCATGCAACAGACGGACAACAACTACAAGCTGGTTGGCGGCAACTTCACAAGCGAGCCTTATGGCATGGCGATTCGCAAGGGCGATACGGCTTTTGTAGAAGAAGTGAACAAGATGCTGAAATCCCTGAAGGATAGCGGTGAGTATGACACGTTGCATGAAAAGTGGCTGGGCAGCAAGCCTGAATAACGTTTAACAGACTACTTAAAGTGGCGCGGTGTATTGAGGGCTTGTTGTGAGTTATTCTATGCGTCTGATGACGCGAAGTATAGACCCTGATGACAAGGCAGTTTATGCAACTAACGAAGGAAATAGTCCATGTACCTGATGATGGAATAGTCCACCGTCGGCTAAACATTCCATATGTACTGCAAGCATCTACTGTATGTGAGAGATTCGCATACAGCAGATGCGCTGTTGTTTTATTTTCACACCTGGAGAACGGGGGCTCTTGTTATGGGCACATTGGATTTCAGCGTACTGTTCAGACACTCCGATCGCTTTATGGAAGGATTTCTGAATACGATTCAAGTGAGCGTGATGGCTCTGATTGGCAGCTTTGTGCTGGGGGCCATTCTGGCGATCTTTCGAATCTCACCGGTCAAACCGTTGAACTGGTTTGGTACGGCCTTTGTGGAGTTTATCCGCAACATTCCGTTGCTGCTGGTGGTGTTTTTTTTCTATCTTGGACTGCCCTCGCTGGGTATTTCGCTGGATGGATTTGTCGCAGGCACACTGGGACTAACCATCTATACGGCCGTTTTCATCGCGGAAGCGATTCGGGCAGGCATTCAAACTGTACCTCGCGGTCAACTGGAGGCGGCACGTTCATCGGGACTGTCTTATGTACAGGCCATGAACCTGATCATCCTGCCGCAAGCGATCAAAATTGTATTGCCTTCCATTGGCAACCAATTTATTAATCTGGTCAAAAACTCATCCATCCTGGCCGTTGTGGCGGGCATGGACTTGATGTATTTTGCCGACATTGTGAACTCCGATACGTTCCAGCCCCTAAGCGTCTACACCATCGTTGCCCTATTCTATCTGACACTGACCTTACCGCTCAGCTTCCTGGTGCATTATATGGAACGCAGATTTGGACAGAGTGATGCAGAAGCACGCAAACCCAAAGGGAAACCGAAGAAAAACAAACCTGCCGGGCAGGTTACGATGTAGGGCATATCTAATCCAGTCACATGTGGTGATTCCCCAAGACCAGCCTTAAACAAGGCTCCACATGCCGTTTGGAATGCTCTATATTCTATGCTCCGTCTCCATGTTGCATATGTTTCGTCTTGAACATGTACCACAGCCTACGCGCATCACGCATTGAACATATATTGCTCACCGAAGGAGGCATCGGATGTATGGACTTTAGCGGGGCCTATGAATGGCCTAACCTTCGTTTCCTGTTGCAAGGATTTTGGGTGACCCTGCAGGTCGCGGGCTTATCCATTGTGTTCAGCTTTGTGCTGGGCACACTGCTCGGTACCATACGATTTACACGAATCCCCGTCCTCTCCCAGATTGTGGCGGTCATCGTAGACACCATTCGTAACCTGCCGCTGCTGCTCATCATCTTTTTTATCCATATCGTGCTGCCACAGCTTGGCATTAAAATGCCACCCTTTTGGTCCACGGTGGTGGGATTAAGTTTGTTTGAAGGCGCCATGATCGCTGAAATCGTGCGAAGCGGCCTTAAGTCTGTAGAACGTGGTCAAGTGGAAGCAGCCCGCTCCTCTGGCCTAAGCTACATGCAGACGCTCAGCGGCATCATCATGCCACAGGCTCTGCGCCGCATGTCTCCGCCCATGGTAAGCCAGTTCATCTCACTGCTGAAGGATACGTCACTGGCAATCATCATCTCCTTGCCGGAGCTAATGCGCAATGTGCAGATCCTCGGCGGTCAAAGCTTCGATTACATCATCCCGGCGTTGTTGCTCGCTGCTGCACTGTATTTCATCATCAACTACTCCCTCTCGATCGTCGCCAGAAGGCTTGAGGCGCGAATGAACTAGGGAGTTGAACCGTTGTTTTGTTTCAGTTGCTTGTGGCAACGGTTCGAAGCGAAGCTGCTCTAGTGCTCCATGTTGAACAGTTTGAGGCAACCGCTACGGTTGCTCGCGATTCAACTTTCCAGCTTCAATACTCGAAGTGGAACCGCCCAAAATATGAGCTAAGCAAAGCAACGGTTCGAAGTTTAAAAGCTCCAGTTCCACATTTTTCATGGAATTGGAGCTTTTGAATTCTAACGATCTCAGATGAGCTTATTTAGCCATTTTTGAGGCATTTTCAATTCTAACGATCCGTAGGAAGCTTATTTTGCTGATTCCGATCATTTTCCGCCCCATTCGGAGCAATCTCGGCAAAATAGCGTCACTGGGGATCGTTAGAATGTTTATGACTACTTTTTTGCCCGAATAAGGCTTCTGGTGATCGTTAGAATTTCATCACTGTGCGGTTACGCTAATCTTATACTTAATGTTTTAGGCGAGTATCACTCTCCTTCGTTGTCGTCATACCTCGCTTTCCCCCTGTTCCCTTACCCTCACTTCAACGCTCATTCTCCCCCGACTCTTTGCTCAGACCGTAGCATCATTTGCCCTCACTTCCCTGTTCCACTCCAATTGCCACACCATTTTGGCGCAACTCTGCTTGCAACAGTGATACAGGAAGATTCGCAGGCGCAAGTTTCAGCTTTACTGCCATAGCCGCAGCTGTTCCCGCAGCTTCTCCCGTTGCCATACAGCTTGGAGTCAGTCTGGTTGTAGCGTGAGCCTCATGTGTCGTGGAGATACAGCGTCCGGCAGCCAGCAAGTTGCTGATATTTTGCGAGAGCAGAGAACGATAGGGAATATCATACGCACCATCACCCTGAATAAAAGCTGCCGTCACGCCTTGTCCAGATGGATCATGAATGTCAACAGGATAGCCACTTCTGGCGATCACATCTTCGAACTTCCGCCCTGCAACTACATCGTCCTGAGTCAACGCATAAAGCCCAATGACACGTCTGGATTCACGAATACCGATCTGTGGGGCTACAGCCGAGATCGAAGCTCGTTCGAAACCCGGCACATCGTTCCGCAGAAATTCGGCAATCATCAGCACCTGCTTTCGTCCTTCCTGTTCAGCTTCGGTTAAATCCACAGCATTGGTGGCATCAAGCCCCTGCACCCGGGTACAGTTAATCAGCACTTCATCTGCCGCCGGTCCGGTAAAAAATAACACCTGATCGCGTTGAATCGGCACCGCCGCTTTCTTCCAGTGTGAATAGAAGCCGCTCACGCCCGTCAACGGAATCGTATCCAATTCGGCAAACGGTGTTTTCTCATAAAAATCCTCCGGATGCTCCTGCATATACTGCTTCACACGCCCGAGATCCACGCCGCGCATACGGAACTTCATCGTCATGGGCTGAGACTGGCTGTCTTCCTCCCGCCCCTTCGCTATAGCGGCCCCAGCCAGATAAGCCACATCCGCATCACCGCTCGCATCGACAAATACGTTCGCCTGAATCTCCAGCTGACCGGATTTGTTCGTCACTCGCACCGCTTCTACTCGGTCATCCACCGCAGTAACACCATCTACGAAGCTGTGCAGCAACAGCCGAACACCCGCCTCTTTCAACATTTCTGCCGCGACCACCTGATAGACGGCCGGATCGTACGGTGTCACGCTATGCACAAAACCAACCGTATCACGCAGATGCCCGGGAGAACCGCCGCGTGCCTGCAAGCGATCCACAATCTCCTGTGCAATCCCCCGAATGACCTGCTCACCCTGCTCGGTATGAAACGTCATCCACGGATAAACCATAGCAGCCGTTGACATCCCGCCAACAAATCCGTAGCGTTCCACTAGCACCACGCGAACACCCTGCCTCCCTGCTGCAATCGCCGCCGCTATTCCCGCGGGGCCGCCTCCGACAACGACAACATCCGCCGTTTCCCTTTTGACATTCGCCACTTCATTCAAATGAGCCCTCTCCCTTCCATACGATACGCTGCTCTTCCATATGAATAATGGATTGAATCCCTCTACCTACTCTCGCCCGATCCTCTTGCGCTCATCCCGCTCTCACCGTACTAAATCCATCCTTCTGTTACCTTTCAGTTCTCTCTCACTCTCCCCTTCCCTCCCAGTAGCTACACAATCTCCTCACTCCACCACAACCCTTTTCCCAAACCGTTACAAATGTTCACACCCCCTCATATTTATTACTTACTCCGCTTCCCAATCCCACTCACTCCTTCAATCCCGTCATCGCCACACCCTCAATGAAACGCCGCTGCGCCAGGAAAAAGACGATCAATAGAGGCACCGTCGCCATCACGGTTGCACTCATCAAATACTGCCAGGCCGTGCCCACCTCATCCGTGAACAGGGACAACCCCAGCGGCAATGTCATCAGCTCTCTCGAATTGATAAAAATCAACGGATCAAAGAATTCATTCCAGCTCGTCACAAATGTAAAAATAGTCAGAGTCGCCATGCCCGGCTTGGCAAGGGGAAGCATAATCTGCCAATAAATCCGAAACCGGCTGCAGCCGTCAATCATCGCCGCTTCCTCCAGCTCGGTGGGCACCGTAATAAAGAACTGCCGCATCACAAAGATGCCAAACACACCGCCCGCGCCAAAGATCGGCAGTAAAATCAGAGGAAGATGCGTATCAATCCACCCCAGCTGCCGCATAAACAGAAACATCGGAATCGCTGTGACTTCATGTGGAATCATCATCGCACTCAGCAAAATGAGAAAAACCACATTCCGTCCCTTAAACGGAATCTTGGCAAAGGCATACCCCGCAAGCGAGGCAAAAAACACCGTGCCAAGCACCACCAACGCAGAGATATACACACTATTCCCGTAAAAACGGTGAAACGGAATCAATCGAAACACATCGATATAATTCTGAAATTGCAAGCTGTCCGGTATCCACTGTGGTGGATAGGTAAATATGCTCTGCGGTTCCTTGAGGGATGTCGAGACCATCCAGATCAACGGAACAATCATGATCAGCGAAACTGCCGTCAGTATCAAATAGGTGCCAACAGCAGTCCCGAACCTCCGGCCTGTCAATCTAGGCATCGCCTTCACCAAATACCCACCTCTTTCGGAGCTGCCATTGCAGCAGCGTCAGAATCAGCACAATCAGGAACAGCACGTATGCAAGGGATGAAGCATAGCCGAACTGAAACAGCTTAAATGCTTTTTCCCAGATGTAATAGACCAGAACTTTCGTGCTGTTGCTCGGCCCGCCTTGGGTCATGACATAGATCTGTCCAAATACTTTGAGCGACCCAATGACGGTCATCACGACGGTCAGAAATACGGTCGGCGTGATCATAGGCAGGGTGACGTTGAAAAAAGAAGCCCTCCTACCCGCGCCGTCCAGTGTCGCCGCTTCGTACAAGGAACGCGGGACTTGCTGAAGTGCTGCAATGAACAGCACCATATTCAGACCGACATTTTTCAGCACACTCGTCACAATAACGGCAGGCATCGCCAGATCCGGATCGTACAGCCAAGCAGGACCTTTAATGCCCATCATCAATAGTAGCTGATTGATTAACCCCGACTCCGTTGCATACATCAGCTTCCACACGATGGCCCAAACAATTAATGATGTCATAACCGGGACAAAAATGGCCGTTCTGAAAAGGCCGATCCCTCGAATGCTTTTAGATAAGAGCAGGGCGAGCAGCAAAGCGAGTACTATATTCAGCGGCACCAGACCTGCCGTAAAGTAAACCGTATTGCCAAGCACTTCCCAGAACATGGCATCCGTCATAATATCCCGGTAATTGTCTAGTCCGATAAAATGGTGCTCCCCAAGCAGTGGCCAATCCGTCAGGCTCATATAAAACGCAAGCCCCATTGGAAACAGAAGCAGCAAAGTAAAGCCCAGCAGCATCGGTGAAATAAACAACCAGCCAGCAGTCTGCGCTTCCCTGGCGAGCGGCCCTCCACGTCTCCGCTTTTTGGATCGGCTCACGAGCCATCCCTCCCTGAACCCAAACCATCTAAAAGTTCCGTAGGATCGGGAGGGTCAGAATGTCCAGTCGCAGATGATTCCGGAACATCCCGTTCCGAGCCCAAAGGCTCCTTTTGCCCCAGACGGTCAATCGCATTGCGAAAGCTATTCACCGCTCTGCGCAGTTGATCCTCCGTTTTACCTGTAACCATTGCCCCGAGCATAATAGCTTTAATGCCACTGTGATGAAGCACGGGAACATCCTCCGGTACCAACTTACGCTGGGAAGGAACAAGTACCGGTACTCCGGCCTGCAAGACCAGCTGCCGATAATGAAGCACGTCCGCAAAGCTGAGCGGGGTGCCGTATTCTTTGCCGGGTACAATCGAAGCCTCCAGTGCAGTAAAACCGAAATGTGCAGCAGATGCCACCAGAGACACATCATACTCGTTGTTAATCGCAAACGTAGATTCCAGCCCATGGTCTTGCAACATAAAAGAAGGCAGATGATGCGCATAGATCGAGTAGAAATCAAAGCCTAGATCCGCCAGGCGCTCCACATCTTCTCTCCGTGTCCCTTCGATACTCCCGGATGGCACAACGCCGAATGGACCAGCGAACTCCGAGCGGATCGCCCGAAATACCTCGGTGTATTCATCCAGCGAACCAAAATGGTTGCCGCTTGCGCGATGGCCCACATTAAAGTGCACCTTCAGAGCATCCGCACCTTCCTCCCGTGCCGCCTGAGCCAGTGCGAGATCATTCCCGGGCAGACTGACGATGAGCGACAGCGGTTTTTGCTCCAGCATAGCTTGCAGTTGACCTGTCTTTGGCGTATTTTGCTTAGTCCAAAGTTGACCGACTTGATGTGAATGTTGCGGGTTCTGGGAGTTCTGCGCGTTCTGCCAACTCTGAGAAGGCTGCATCTGTTGCGACTCCTGTGTCTGTTCCGTCCTCTGCGACCGCAACTGCATCTTCTCCGTCTGCTGACCCTTCTTCATGTCTTCCACCTGGTTCATCCCCTCACTTCTCTCACTCTTCATACGCCTCATTCACTTTTTTCCGTCATTTTTCTTTCCGTCCTTTTCCTGTCCTCCCTACGCTCTATTCTCATTTACGCTTCATCTCCCGCACTCCTTCACTCTCCACCTCGTCAGGGCTGCAATATGCGCTGCACTTCCGTCTGCATTTGCTCCAAATTATTCTCTGGCGAGGCTGTACGGGCGAATAATCGGTCAAAACCTTGCAGTACCGCGTTATCAATATCCTGCCAGCGGATATGTCCCGGGATCAGACGGGCTTTCGGCATTTCATCAATGACCGCCTGCACGATATGCTCTTTGCTCGGGTTGTTCGGCTGCTGGATGAAGGCATCAGAGTTCAGCACCGAAGTACGCGCAGGCACAAAGTACGTCGCGGTGGCTTGCGTTCCCTGTTCACTGGCAAAATACTTCAGCAATTTTTTCGTCTCCTCCGGATGCTTGCTATCCTTAAACATCGCATAGCCCGCTTGCCCCAGCATCGGTACGCTGCCCTGTGAGCCAGACGGCATAGGTGCAATACTCCACTCAAAATCCTTGATCTCCCTTGCTTTGGACACGTAGCTGTAGTTATCGAAGAACATGCCCACATTGCCTGCATCAAAGCTCACCTGCTCGCCCGCTTTCGGGTGGGATTCATCGGTAAACATCATGCGCTCCAGCATGGCAAAGGTCTGTATTCCGTACTCATCATTCCAGGTAAACGCTGTCATATCTTCGTTGAACGGCCCGCTTCCGTTAGACCAGGAATATGAAGAAAGCACTGCCCAGGTCTTCCAGTCCCGAAAAAAGTTAGCCCCATAGATGCGATTCGCCGCATCCTTGCTGGTTATTGCTTTGGCAGAAGCCTCGAACTGCTCCCACGTCCACTCGCCTTTGGCAGCCAACGTATTCGGATCGGTCAGCCCAGCCTTGTCGAAGAGCGTATGATTATAAAACATCACCACAGGCGGTGTGGAAAACGGCAAGCCTAACAGTTGATCTCCCTCACGGAAGAGATCCAGCGTGCTGGGAATGTAATCGTCCAGCTTGAATTGTGCATCATCCTTGAACGCCGACACGTCGGCCAGGATGTGATTGGACTTGAACTGCGGTATCATGCGTTCCGATACCCAGGCCAGATCAGGGAGCGAGCCGCCAGCGGCAAGCACCGATATTTTCTGCTGATAATCGGCAAAGGGTACTGATTCCATCGTTACCTTGATGCCCGGATTTTCTTTGGTAAAGCCATCAATCAGCTTGTTGTACACATCAATGTGTGCCTGATTACCCCACATCATGAATTTCAGTTCTACCTTGTCGTTCTCTCCACCAGAGGCGTTAGAAGCCCCGCCCGTATTGCTGCTTGTGCATCCAATTAAAGCTGTGATCATAAGCGCGAGAATCAGCATCAGTCCTGCCTTTTTCATGGAAATCCCCCTTATGGACGTTATGGTATTCCTGTGCCACCTCAGTATATCGAAAGCGCTCTTTGCTCCTAAATCACGTCAGTTGCAGAAATGGTACGTTTTTTAAAGAGGTTTTTTCGAACTGTATCCATCACGATACTCCCCTGCCGTACACCCCATCTGCTGTTTAAAAACCAACATGAAATGTTTCGGACTCTGATATCCGGATAACCGGGCAACGTCATAGATTTTGAGTCCGGTGTTGGCCAGCAGCCACTTGGCCCGCTCCATTCGTGCCTCCGCGATATATTCGGAATAGTTGATGCCTGTCTCGGTTTTGAACAACTGGCTCAGATACGTCGGGTTCAGATTGACCAGTGAAGCAACCGTCTGGAGCCGCAGATCACCATCGGGATGCTGATGGATATGCTCTTTCACGCTGCGAATAATTTTGCGTGGTTCCCCGTGTTCCGGGTTGGCTGCGCCAGAGGTTTCGGGGATAGGAAGTGTAGAGAGACCGGTTCTGCGGTCCAGCAGCAATTGCATTTTTTGCAAACATTTCACCAGTTCATGACGTTCGATTGGCTTCAAAAGATAACTTAATACCCCGTGTTCCATCGCCCTGCGTGCATATTCGAACTCTCCGTACCCGCTAATGATAAGCATCAGCAGATCAGGGTACATCTCTCTTGCTAATGAAACCAACGTCAATCCATCCATCTCGCGCATACGGATATCCGTGATTAATACATCCGGCACTTCACAACGCAGTACCTCCAGTGCCTCGGCTCCGCTTGCCGCTTCCCCCACCACCTGAAACTGAGGGGACGCCTGTACAATCAACTCTCGTAATCCCTGACGAATTACCGTTTCATCCTCCACCAGCAGCACTTTATACATGCGTATCAATCCCCTTTCCGTTGAAGGTGAATGGATAAGGTAACAACCAGCCCTTGCCCGGGGCTGCCATCAACACTTAGTCCGCTGTCTTTTCCATACACCAGATGCAGCCTTTGAGCGATATTGTGCAGGCCCAGGCTCTCCCCGGCACGACGATGCAGAATGGGATTAGCGGGTGAGTGCACGTTTTGTCCAGAAAAGGTCTGTCCAGAGATAGAAGCATTTAACCGATCCAGCTCCTCCTGTTCCATTCCTTTGCCGTTGTCCCTAACACTGATGAGCAGTTCCTGATCGAATAAAACGGCAGATACCCAGATCATACCTCCCGTGCCGCCGCCTGCTAGCCGTCCTTCAATCCCATGGCAGATCGCATTTTCCACCAGCGGCTGCAGGATCAGCTTGGGAACAAGACAGTCGTTAACTTCTTCCTCCATGTCATAGATGATCTCCAGTTCACCGTTGTAACGCACTTGCTGAATTCGCACATAAGAATCGACAAACGCCAGCTCTTCCCGCAGCGTCACCATGCGATCTGCCTTATCAATGGTATATCGCAGTAGCCTGCCAAGCGCTGTCACCATTGCAGATACTTCGGCATGCCTCTGGCGGACAGCCATCATGTTGATCGACTCCAGTGTGTTGTATATAAAATGAGGGTTCATCTGGCTCTGTAGCGCCGACAGCTCTGCTTCCCGTTCCTGAATTTCGAGCATATACACCTCATGAAACAGGCGGTGAATCTCCTCCATCATGCGGTTAAATCCTCTGCTGATCTGCCCCAGTTCATCACTGCTGTATTGAGTAACCCGCTGGCTGAAATCACCCTGTTCCACCCGAATCATATGATGTTTCAGACGAATAAGCGGACGCGTGACTCTATAAGATACGAGTACGGCAAGGGTCGCTACAGCCGCCATACAGAGAAGGGCAAGTCCCATCGTAAAGGTCAGCATCTCCCCCGACTCCTTTTGAATGACCGTAATTGGCGTCAGGCTGATCACAGACAACCCCGAATATCCCGAATGATGCCTTACATGGAGGTAGGAACGTCCATCCAGTTCTATCTTCTGATTGTCTGCATAATCCTGAAGCTTTCCATGGGATAACAAAGGAGCATAAGCGGATAACCCGTCTGTAGACGTTTTTTCAAAAATAAGACGATGCTGGCTATCCACGATCATCAGACTTGCCTTTTGCTCAAAATTCAGATTGGATAATAGCTGTCCAAAGGCCTCCAGCCGGATATCGATCAAAATGTACCCCAGCCGCTGGAGCGTCCCCGGATCACGTAGCTCTCTGCCCACGGTGATGTATTCCGCTTCCTGACCACTTACGTAGTAGCCGGGAATATGCGGGGGAAGCAAGTGCCATATGCCTTCGGTGCTCCTCAATTCGGAAAACCATTTCTCTTGGCTGCCGTCCCAGACGGGTTTGACCGCAAGGGAGTCCAGATTGGAGAACAGGATACCGCTGTTGCTGATCAGATGAATGCCTCGAATCTCTGGCCGATCATAGGCTTGAGCTGACGTATACAGCTTCATTTTTTGATAATCATCCGACTTCGCCCACGTCCCTGAACCCATCGAACCATCGTACTTCCTCAGGATGCCAAGAACGGTCTGGTCATAGAGCGGCAAGAGCGACAACCGCTCAAAATCCTTGAGCATTCGGTTCAGATTGGTGTTGATCTGCCGCACCATATCAATGGTGAATTGCTCTGTCTTGCGATCCAGTGTCTGCGAAAAATGGGCGTAGCTCATCACCCCCTGCAAGCTAAGCGGCAAGAGAGTCAATGCCAGAAAAAGCACTAGCAGCTTGGAGCGCAGGTTTATGCTTTTTCGGATTGAACGAACAAAGTTCAACGTCCTTTCTGCCATTCACTTGTCCCCCTCCTTCGTTTCATTGTATGAGACCTCGCTGTTGTTCGATGAGACGGTTCAATCCGTTGGAACCAACAGATGCATCCATTCCGGATGAATTGAGGTCATCATATCCAGTTTAGAGATGTCGTGACGATCCTGTAAGCTATGGATTTAGTACGGAATTTAAAGAGGAAGAGGCTTGAGCGCTGTTATCAGGGGAATTGGCGGGAGCGTGATTTAACTTTCGGAAAACATTAAAAAGCCGACTTCAGCATTGCGGTCGACTTCTTTTTGGTCACAATAAAAAACCGACTGCATTAAGCAATCGGTTGTCTCTGCATCATATGTTTTTTATATTGGAATCGATAATATTCATTGATTAGCTCATCCAACACCATGGACTGTTCGAGGACTTTGTTATCCTGCATGCCATGATTCTCCGCCAACCGACGTAACTTCTGCCTATCCCGTTCAATTCGATCTTTGATCTGCTTCGGTTCACCCATAGCATGCACCCCCTCGTTTTACATCATTTTAGGATACATTGCCAAAAAATTCATATTTTATTCCTTTGCAAAATCAAATGATTGTTTGCAAAGGTTTAGTTTCATAAGTTTAGTATTTTTAAAAGTGCCCATTACTCCAAACCACCTACAACATATGGATACGTGATCTTATGTTTTATCCACATATCGTGATCCATCCACATTTCACTAAAAATATCACACTATGATTTAGATTATCCTTATGTTTTTGTTCCTACTTGATTCAGAAACGCCAAGTCAGGATTCACCCCATCACCCATTTTAATAAATGTCTCATATGATCCCTTGATGAATGAAACCCATTGAGGTCGAATGCAATTCCTGTCATATCAATCAGATATTTTCTAACTGCTGCAAAAGTGATTCCTGTGGTGATTCGGTGTTAATTGCCTTAAATAATCAAAACAAAAAGAAATAGACCGCCCCGCTAAGGTATGGTCTATTTCAGCTACCTATGCACAGCCACCGCCCTTAGAAGCGGCTGTTGTAAAGAGTAGGGATGTTATCGCATCCTTGCTCTTTTTTTATTATCTCCAGTTTAGCACAGTTTGTTGCACAAGTTAACTCTTTACTGGTAATTATTGTCGTACAATTTTGAGTAAAAGGCAAGTGGCAAAGCTGGTAGATGATCTCCTTCTCATCAGGAATACCTTGTATTTCTGACGGACGTTTAATCACATTTGCGATCAGATCAAATAAAGTCTTTTTGTCAGACCCATTTTTTTGCTGCTACAATTTAGAAAACAGGGCTGTCCCTAGCCAATTTTATGACTTATGGGACAGCCCCTGCCTTATTTATTTCGTAATGAATTTGCTAAATACAACATTAACATCCCTAAAAATATTAATAATATTCCTTCAATTTTATACGACCAAATCTCTGAGTTTATAAAACTACCAAAGATACCAAAGGTATCAGACTTTACATTTTGGTATTCTGCAAAAACCAACATAGCTTTGTCCATACCCCAATCAGTACTTTGAGCAATAAACTGAAATCCAATAACAAATAATACAATAGAACAGATAAGGGGAACTAAGAAATTCATTTTACTTTTCAAATTTAAATTCTCCTTTAGTAATATAATATTGCTATTGTATGCGTTATTAAATTACCAAAATTGTGAAATCAAGTCTAGTCATCAACCAATAGTATCTCGCCAGTAACAGTATAACCCCGTTGGTTCTTTACATTCATAAGTACCAATATAAGAATCAGAAAAAAAGCCTTGTTTCCATATCTGAAACGAGTAGTAGTTATATGTTGGTGCGCAGTAAATGGTGTATGTTTTATTCGCAGGAATTTGGATTGGGCCGTATGTTTTGTTAAAGTTACGAGTTGCCTGGTAGGTTGTGCCTAGCTTAGCAGCAATCTCTGCACCTCCCAACCCTGCTTTAGAAGAAATTTCAGCAGAGAACGTAGTAGCCACACCATCAACAACAGACAAGGACAAAGGTGCTGGACCTTTTCCAACCGCACGCTCAATAACGTTTCCAGTAATTTGGGTCATATCAATGTTTTTCAGATAGTAATCTCCTAACGCAGAAGGATGCACCTGATCGCTTGATAGATTGGAACGCGTCTTATCAAAAGGAACATAATACCCCGCAATAATTGTTTCAGAATCTAGTCCTTGTGAAATAGCTTTCTCTTTAAAATTAGGATCAAAAATACCTATTGTACTTGTTTGAGAAATATCATTATTAATCACTATTTCAGGCGTATTTGTACTTAAAACTTGTCCTTCAGATGAAGCAGCTGCCACCGTTGAACATGCGGAAGAAATCATAAGTGCTGTTAATAAAATTTTCCCATAATTTTTCATAGATAAAACCTCCATTTTTTTCATAATTGAGATTGTTACCGAAACAATTATATAATTGTTTTCAAAATATACTTATATATACTTTTTATGAATAATATAATAATCATTAAATTCTAACTGGTTATTAGAGGCTCATCCTCCTTACCATCCAAACACTACTTTTAGTTTGACTACGTTTTCTTTAATGCCACAAATCTTTTTTTCTTTATGTTCACTCCTAGAGTAAATCGATTATATTCATTAATTAGCTCATCCAACGCCATAGACTGCTCAAGCACTTTCACATTCGGGATTCCATATTGATCTACCAAGCGACTCAATTCTTGCCGACCTTGCTCGATTTGGTCTTTTAAGATACTCAGTTCTCTCATGTCGTGTACCCCTCTAGGACATTCTAGAAAAACATTTAATATGAGTAAGCTATTTAGTTTTACTAATGACTACAGGTGCTTTTTAGAACATATTATGTTTTGCATAATATTGTAAAAAGAATTCTTTAGAAAAGGCATTGCGCTCTGCCTAATCCTTTTTCAAAACACAAAACAGCCTACCTTAGAAGCAGATAGGCTGTTTGTTTTATTTAATATTTATCGTCTTGCATAATTGTGAATACGTCTCTTGCTGAGACAAACTAGCTTGCTGTCTGTAAGTTCCGTATAAATCAACACATTTTACTGTCATGTGATCGTCTTGGATCTCTTATTTCTCAGAACGTATATTTGGCATTGTTTTTCACCTTCCTCCTCGGACATTTAATTATCAAAAAGTTGGTGTGCTTAACTTTTCTATTACATTTTTATACTTTTTCATTTGTGTTTCATTGGCTTCGCTCCGATACTCTCCGTACATATCCAAACATTTAATGCACATCAGATCATCTTTACTTGAAGATGAGAGCTCTAAACATATAAGTAAGGCATCCAATCCAAATGAATAATTACGTTTTTTCATTTGATACCTTGCCAATTCATAATAAAATTCTTGATGCAGGCGGTTAAACATTTGATCGTTATATCCACTTTTATTATGCATATCCGTATTAATTAATTTGATCTGATTCTCGAATCGAATCAAAGCATAGTCAATGTTAAAGGAATACTGATTAGCTGATTGCAATATATTAACCAATCCAGCTAATATTTCTGGCGGGTTTTTTTCGATATAATCCAAATAAGAATCGATTACATTTTCTTGACCAAGCATTAATTGGTACAACAGTCGATTACCCTCCCCCCATTTTTTGAATAAATCTATTATTTCTTGATCCTCTTGTGTAGGATTCTCAATTTCAATTATCCTCATGTATTTCTGCATATACTTTATGGCCTTATCAAATTCCCTGCCGGTCTCATATACAGTTGATATCATTAAATTTGCGTAAGCTGCATATGTAAAAAGAGGATAGCCTGTTAGTCTTCTTTTATTTTTTCGCCTACGAAATTGCATTTTTAATTGAATCTCTGCTTTCCGCTCCAGTTCCCGTGCCCATGCATCAACTTTGTCCCACATATGTATCGCAATATACACATTACCCAAGTCTTTAATTGCATCCAATTGCACTTCTTCATTTAATTTATCAATATATGGTTCGAACTTTGCTGCGGCATTAAGATTATCAAATTTACTCAGTGTTTTATGAAGCAGGAAGATACGGTACTGGCAGAGGGCCAACCGTTCCGAGTGTTGATACTTCTCACTGTCAGCCACACATTCATATAAAATGAGTGCCCCTTCATTCATGCTTTTATTATAGAGACTCTCTGCCACATTAAATAACTCATCAATATAGGATTGATCATCTGTCACATGAGTAATAACTTGTTGTATAATATCTAGCTTACCAAGTTCAGCGCAACGATATATAAAAGGTTCTAATCGCCTCCAATGGGGCGCAGATTCAATAAAACATTCAACTCCATACATTTCATAAAAGTATCCCTGTTCCAAACCCATTGCTGATGTGATTTGGTCTAGTTGATTCATTGACATAAGTCTGGTTCCTTTGATGATCGCACTTAATGTACCCACATTAATGTCAGCAATTTCTGAAAATTTCTGTAGCTTATATCCCTCATTCTTCAAGTAATCTTCAATGTAGGAACGTATATTGGACATTGTCTTCATCCTCCTCCCCAGATGTTTTACTATTGAAAAGTTGGTACACTTAACTTATCTATTAGTTTTGTATACTGCTCTTCCTGGGTCTTACTGGCGTGGTTTCTGTATTTTCCATATAAGTCAATGCATTTGATACACATTAGATCTTCATTACATGAGGAGGAACGTTCCAAACTAGTAATTAGATGTTCTATTCCCTGTTCAAACTGGCTTTGATTTAATCTGTATTTTGCTAGTTCGTAGAATAAGCGTATATACTTAAAATTTGTTGCCTGTTCGTTATATAATCCTTGTACATAGCTTTCTTCTTTAATTTGATCAATGTGATTTTGGAATCTATTCAATGTATAGTCAATATTGTAAGAATACTGATTTGCCGCCTGTATAATATACGTGAGTACTGTTAAAATTTCGGCATGATTAATATCTAGGTAATCCAAATAACGATATAATAATTCGAAATCACCAGATAGTATCTTGTATAAATATCGATTCCCTTCAGCCCAGCCCTTGAATCGCTCTATCAATTCTTGTTCTTCCTCTGTCGGGTTTTTAATTCCATCCACAATATCCTCATAAACATCTGTGTACTTCAAAGCTTGTTTGTATTGCTTACGTTCTTCAGATACATTTGCCATGAGCAGATTAGCATACGCTTTATAAGTAAATAGAGGATAAAAGGCAACTCTAGTTTTCCTTTTCCGGCTCAAGGATTGAAGATGAATTTGTAAGTCAGTTCTTCGAATTGACTCCTCAGCCAGCTCAAAAACCTTATCCCATAGATTCATTGTGCTATACAGGTTAGCTAAATCTTTAAGCGCATCCAATTGCATTTCCTCATTCAATTTATCAATATAGGATTCAAACTTTATTGCTGCATTCAGGTTAATGAGTTTATTCAATGTTTTCTGAAGCAGGAAAATACGGTACTGGCAAAGGGCCAACCGCTCTGAGTGTTGATATTTCTCACAGTCTGCAACACATTCATACAGAATAAGAGCTGCTTCTTTTAACCCTTTAGCAAAAAAGCTCTCAGCTACATCAAATAACTCTTCTATGTAGGATCGATCATCCGTTACATGAGTAATTACTTGTTGTATACAGTGCAATTCACCTAATTCAGCACACTCGTGTAGGTATGGTTCCAAACGTCTCCAGTGAGGCGATGATTCAATGAAGGATTCTACTCCGTAAGTTTCATAAAAATAACCCTTTTCTAATCCCATTGCAGAAGTGATCTGATTCAGTTGGTTCATAGACATCGGTCTGCTACCTTTAAGAATGGCACTTATTGTCCCAACATTAATCCCAGTAATATCGGAAAAGTGCTGCAACTTGAGAACGTTCTCTCTTATGTATTTCTCAATATGTATTGTTATCGTAGGTACCGCTTCCACGATTTCACCTCCATTACCTAAATCACTTATAATTCAATAACATATAATAAATGTTATTTTAATCCTGTATTTTACATTGGTCAATCTATGAAAATACAAAAAAAGCTTACTCTCAATACTTGAAAGTAAACCTCATTGACAAATTAATATATCTATGGCGTTATAGACTTCCTCCACCATGATGATGAGCTAACATTTTTATAATTACATCACTATCAAAATTCCCCATTTCACCCAAACTAATAATCATAAAGCTAAGCAAGATTACATATAAGATTTTCTTTTTTTTCATAAGATTTCTGAACCTCCATCATTATAAGTTTGTATTGATGCTCGATTTCAGTGTTGCCCATGTTTTTGTATTTCTCATATAAAGAAATACAATGAATAATATCCGTTTGATTATTTAATCTTACAGACTCCCATAGACAGTCCATAAGTTGCTTCAAACCCTCGCGATATTCATGACGATTCAAGTGATATAGAGAACGTTCTAGTAAAAATGTAGCATACATCTCACTCTTTATCTGTTCTGTATATCCTTTTGAATGGTTAATTTCGGAGTTAATGCGGTCGCTAAATTTATACAAAGTCTCATCAACATTTTGTTCAAACTTATTAGCTGCTTCTAAAATATTAATTAATGCAGGTAAAATTTCCTCTTCATTTTGTTCAATAAATTCTACGTAAGCAGGTAAAACTCTGAAATCACCTATCATTAATTTATATAAATAAGTGTTAGCTTCTGTCCAACCGGCAAATTTGTCAATGTAGATCTGATCTTCTTCATCCGGTTCAGAGACTTTAGCAAGCTTGGCATAGAGTTCTGTATAGAGCAGAGCCTCTTCATAACGTCCCTGCCTTTCACATGCCATTGATTTAAGCAAATTGGAATAAGCTCTATATACGAACAAAGGATAGGCAGTGAGTCTATCACTTTTGTCTATTTTTTTCTTTGTATATGCTTGCAAGATTTTCGTTTTCTGATCTAATTCTTCAGACAGATCAAATACCTTGTCCCAATACTTCAAGGCCAGATACGTATTCGCCAAATCCTTAATCGCATCCAGTTGCCTCTCTTCATCCAGCCGATTAATATACGGCTCGAAGTGCACGGCGGCACGGAGGTTATCATGTTGATTCTGGCCGAGCGAGAGGGTGAAGATGCGGTACTGGCAGAGGGCCAAGCGCTCGGAATGCTGGTATTTCTCGCACTCCGCTACACATTCATATAACATGCGGGCAGCTTGTTGCTGACCGCGCTCCAGCATACCTTCGGCCATCTCGAACAGTTCGGAGATATAGGAGCGATCGTCCGTTACTTGTTGGATCACCCGCTGGATGCAGTCCAGCTTGTCCAATTCTGCACATCTTTGCAGGAAAGGCTCAAGCCTTCGCCAGTGTGGAGCCGACTCTACGAAGCACTCCCCACCATACGTCTCGTAGAAATAGCCTTCCTCCAGATTCATGCCCTGGGTAATCAGATCAAGCTGCGCCATGGCGATGGGGCGTGTTCCCTTAATAATGGCGCTAAGCGTCCCAGCGTTCACTCCCGATATATCTGCAAAATATTGAAGGGTATATCCCTGTTTCCTGATGTAATCCTCAATCGTTGAGCGTATCGTAGTTGCAGGTTCCATGTATCCCACCTCCACAATTAAAATCCAGAAATTTGAATTTATATGATTAGACCAATTTTAATCCTAAATTTTACAGTGGTCAATAACAATCGTGGCAATAAATTTACATTTTTATGCAAGCACAAGAACTTCTACATCTCCAGCTTGCCTTCGCCCCGAATTGCTTATAGAAAAAATCCATTAGAAGGATGGACAGGAACATGATACAGTTATTCCAACTTCAATATCCTACTATTTCCATAAGATTATACAACACGGACAGACGCGAACTGCCAAGTTCAGTGTGGAATGATCCTCCCCTGTTGACCGAGCACGAAGTTTCCTTCGTCCCCAAACCAACTGACACATGGCCCTCTGCCATCTCCCCGATCTTTCAGGTATAATAACTTCGCCCTGCAACACATAACCGCTTCCCGGGTAATTCGGAATGCCTCCGTATTGCCCTCTTCCTCTTCTTCTCTTCCTTCACTTATCACATGCTGCTGCAATTTTTGCTATACCTCAGACCCAATGCCTTTGAATACCGCGCCTAGCAGCAGCTCCACAAACGTATCATCCATCGGCTCACCCGTGACCAGCATCCGGTAGAACACTGGCCCATAGATCATGTCGATATACAGTCCAATATCCAGTCCCTGCTTCAACTCGCCACGTGCCACACCTTTCTCCAGAATGCCCCATGCTTCACGGCGGCGCGGCTGAATATATCTGCTTCGGTATTCTTCCGCAAGGGTGGGATCAGACTGCCCCTCTCCGATAATCTGTGTAATGACTTTCCCTTCGGCACTTGTCAAAAATTGAACCAGGTTCCCTGCATGAGCACGCAAATCCTCATATACTGCCCCCGTATCCGGCACAGGCAACCTGGCCGTTAACGCCGACATATACCCGTCCAGCATAACAGCGCCTTTGCTTGGCCACCATTTGTAGATCGTTGCTTTGCTTACCTGTGCACGTTCGGCAATCTTCTCGATTGTCACCGCAGCGAACCCATCCTCAAGCAGCAGTTCATAGGCTGCCGCAAGAATGGCATTCTGGGTTTCCATGTTGCGGGGACGTCCTCTTTTTGCAGTCATTGCAGACCCCTCCATTGTCATCATCTATGTAATAAAAAACGATACGTTCATTATACTAAAATGAAGCGTCAATATACATTTTTAAGCTCCCGGCAATGTCATTATATTTCCGTCTTCTTTATGTGAAATCACTTTGTTCTGTAATTGCCTATTTACAATACCAAACGTATCGTATATTATTTAGGTGTAATTAGTAAACGGAACGTTCATTATTTCATCCCATCCGTAATTCGCGATACAAATGTCAACTGAATCATCATAAACTTTTATTGGAGGTCGATCTTATGAACACGAAACAGAAACAAGGTGCACGCCAGACTCAGGCTACCGTGCCTGCCTGGATTATTTTCCTGCTCGCCGCTTCCTGTGGTTTGATTGTAGCTAACCTGTATTATGCTCAGACGGTTCTTGGGCCAATCAGCACCACCACAGGTCTCTCGTCTGCCGCAGCTGGATTAATCGTGACACTGACACAGATCGGATATGTCATTGGTCTGCTGTTCATCGTACCGCTCAGCGACATTATCGAGAATCGCCGTTTGATGGTGCTATTTCTTGTCGTACTCGTGCTAGCGCTGATCACAGCCACCTTCTCCACCAGTGCTTTCCTCTTTCTGACGGCTTCACTACTCATCGGCATTGGTTCTGTCGTTGCACAGATTCTCGTACCCTATGCCACGTACCTGACTTCCGAAGAACAGCGTGGGCAGGTCGTCGGCAATGTCATGAGCGGACTGCTGCTCGGCATTATGCTCGCACGCCCTGTCGCCAGCTTTATCACCAGTGCTATGGGTTGGCAGGCGGTGTTTGCTTTCTCGGCCGTGGTGATCGCCTTGCTCATGCTGCTCTTGTCACGTGCACTTCCAGCCCGTCAGCCTGAACCAAACCTGACTTATGGACAGTTGATTATCTCCCTTGGCACACTGCTTCGTACCCTGCCTATGCTGCGGCGGCGGGCATTCTATCAGGCCAGCTTGTTCGGTGCATTCAGCCTGTTCTGGACAACGGTGCCGCTCCGGCTTGCAGACGACTTCGGCCTGTCCCAGCAGGGCATTGCCTGGTTCGCTCTGGCTGGGGTAGGCGGTGCAATCGCCGCTCCGATCGCGGGGAGATGGGCAGATCGCGGTTTTACCCGGGTGCTCACCGGAGCCGCTATGGTTATTGCTATAGCTTCCTTTGGTCTAGCCTATCTGTTCCAGAGCCATTCCACAGCTTCATTAATTCTGCTGGTCGTCGTCGCCATCACCCTGGATATGGCTGTTTCGGGCAATCTGGTGCTCGGTCAGCGGGTGATCTATTCCCTGGCTAACGAAGCAAGGGGGCGGGTGAATGGTCTGTTCATGTCCATTTTCTTCATTGGTGGTGCCATCGGTTCTTCACTTGGAAGTTGGTCATATGCCCATGGCGGCTGGAGCCTCACGACACTCATTGGTCTGATCATGCCCCTGCTCGCGCTGCTATACTACTTTACGGAGAAAAAGATCTCGGCTGTAAGCCGCACATAACCTTCATCTAAAAAAACGCTCTATACAAGATAAGGTCAGAGGCCATCCATAAGATAGCCTCTGACCTTATTGTTATGTCCGTACCCCGCGCGTACAAACCATTCTGTTCTGCCCAGTTCTGCGCTGTTATCCGCTGTGCTATTATCCGCTACTCTATTCTGTCAGCCGCCACAATGCTGAATGCTGTAACCTAGCTTATCCTTCTTAAAAGCGTATCCCCAAACCTGCCTTATTTCATTACACTATTTCATCACACTGAACTTCTTGGTCGCCGTCCGAACGGACTCGTCTTCTCCCCATACAATGACACCTACGACTTTGGCTGCCTCCAATGTCATCGATGCAATTTCACTTGCATATTGTTCAAAAGCGTTATTCAGGGACTGTCCTGTCTGTGTAAAAACAAGATGTTTCAATCCGTCCTGATTCTCAGCACAGGTCTTGGCCAGATTGACCAGTTGATTCTCCCCCGCCTTCAGAATAACGGTGCTGTAGCGGATTCCTGCATGCTGAATGCCGCTCTGATCCCGTACAGGCTGATCCGCATATAACCCCGGTTCGTTGAGGGCAGCTTGTCCCATGAGCAGGGCTGCCACGTTGGCTGCGGCTCCCTGCTCCAGATTTTTTTCCAATATAATTGCGATTCTCTTCATACGAGTGCATTCACCCTCTGTGGTTTTTTCGTAAAACATACCCATGGCATTTGAATGCCTTCACGCAGCACTTTATACGTTACCAGTCCGTAATGATCCGCACAGAGCTGGTTCGTGAGCGCAATGGAGGTCTCTGTATTCAGCATAACCTGCCTGCAAGCTTCCGGGTTGGATGATACTGTGCTGTTCTCTCTATAGGCAATATTCAGTTCAGATAACAAGTATGTCGTTGCCGGATGATGAAAAATCGTATCAATCTGCTCCGGGCAAGCGGCGTGGAAGCCGGACAGCACCAGTGCAGGGATTTTCTCTACAAAACTTTCGGACACGACCAGATCTGAATCCATAATGAAGCTGTTCAGCTTGGGATACGCTCCAGGCACCAGCAGACAGGAAATCGCGCCGGATTTCAGGTCTTCTGCGGCCGCTTCGAATTCGGGGTATGGCTTAATCATATCAGAATTATCCATTTTTTTTGCAATATGCATGCTGCAAGTCAAGAATCCTTCATCGTCACCCAATGTGCCCAGTATGGCATATTTCTCTTTATTTATATCCATTTATCTCCATTACCTCCCATTTATTTTCCAATTCGGTACGATACTATACCAAAAAATTCCTGCTGTCAATTAACACTTCAACGCAACAAAAATATGTACAATTGTGCATAAAATTTTACAAAAAATGTATTGAAAACTGAAAATAATGAGCTATAATATTGTGAAAACCATTCATTATTTCAAATTTTATCCAGGAGGATATATGAAAACGATCGTATTCATATCTGATTTCAGGCTACCCTTTGGTTTAAACTTCGTGAAACCCTTGACCAAATATACAGACTGCCGAAAGATTCTGATTATTGAACGCCATCAATTACATCATCCCGAACGGCTTGAAGCTTATTTTGATGAGATTAGGTACGTAGATTATCTCGAATCTGTGGACGCCATCCGGGCACATATCCAGCATATTCTGCAATCTCACTCCATCATTGCTTTGTTAACTCCGGGTGAGAATGCCATTGAGATCGGCGGACAACTCCGTTCCGAATTCGGCATTCCGGGCATGCAGCGCAATCAGGCCGAGGCGGTTCGGAACAAGTGGATTATGAAACAAATGTTGCATCAGCGCGGAATCCGCACGTCCAGAACGGCCATTGCGCTCCAGCAACAGGACTATCTTCGTTTCTCCGCTACATATGGGTTCCCTATCATTGTGAAGCCGCTCAGCGGTTACGGCAGTATCAACACATTCAAGCTGTCCAGCATGGAGGAACTCCTCCATTATCTGCAACATACAAGACAAGAACAGCAAAGAGATCTGCTTGAAGAGTTCATTTACGGGACAGAGTTCCACTGTGACTCCATTGTGTGCAAGGGAGAAGTGGTATTTGCTTCCGTTTCCCAGTACCTCTACAACTGTTTGGATATCGCAACGCAGCAGAAACCTCCGGCTAGCATTACCTTCCCCAGAGACACAGAAGCGGATTTTATCCAGCGTATCCAGGACATCAATAGACAAGTCATCGCCGCGCTTGGCATCAATCAATCGGTAACCCATGCGGAGCTGTTCCTCACGCCGGAAGGCGAAGTGGTTTTCGGAGAGATTGGAGCCAGAATCGGGGGTTCACATGTGATGCCGCCTTGCATCAAGAACACGCATGGTGTGGACTTTTTCGAAGCAGTGACGGATCTGGAACTCGGTACATATACCTTTATGCAGCAGGAAACCAGCAACAAATTCACGGGTATGATCTGCTTCCCCTCCCGCGCAGGAGTGATCCAGCACATCTCCGGCAGAGACGATTATACGGACGTTCCAGGCATCATTGAATTTAACGTCTCCTATGAAGTGGGGCAACACGCCGGGGCTGTAAACGACACGATGACCCGCTCAGGGTTCGCTATTGTGGAAGGTGATTCATTCGAGGAATTACGTCAGACGTTACTGGAGATGTACGATCGATTTGTCATTGAGGTGGCGGTTCCCGAAAACGTATAAGATCGTGAATACGCAGTAGAGAACGAACTTAACGTAGTAGTTTTTTTACTGGGATTGTGTTTTTCTTGGGGAGGTTTGAAACGATTGTCTTTATTCAAAACATACGCGGGACTCAGCCGCGACATCTATTATCTCTGCTTGGCGAGAACCATTAACAGCACGGGGGATTTTATTTTCTCCCTGATCACCTTGGTGCTTACGCTACAGATGGGCATGAGTGTGGTCAGTGCGGGGATTTTTGTATCCATGGCGGCTCTGATTA
Source organism: Paenibacillus amylolyticus (assembly GCF_003719335.1). Lineage (GTDB taxonomy): Bacteria > Bacillota > Bacilli > Paenibacillales > Paenibacillaceae > Paenibacillus > Paenibacillus amylolyticus_D. The sequence goes on along the minus strand of NZ_RIAS01000010.1, from coordinate 61,406 downwards.
GCGGCCCCGGTGTACTGCTTGGCGGTTATTTAAGTGATCTGATTGGCAAAAAAACGATCATTGTCTCCGGGCAGATTTTGTCTGCCCTTATGATCATGAGCTGCTCCTTCTGGTCAGGCACGATGACCATCGGTTATCTTCTGATTGCGGTCATGTTCTTCATCAGTATTACACGCCCGGCGTATAACGCCTTAATTATTCAATTATGCCCGGAGGAGAAGGAGCGCAAATCAGCCTTTTCCCTGATGTATCTCGGAGCCAACCTCGGTATCGCGCTTGGGCCATTGATTGCCGGTTTTTTTATCAAGGATTACGTGCATATCGTATTTCTGAGTATCGGTATCGTATTTCTGATCTCTACCTTCATCATTTGGAAAAAGGTTCATGTTGGTGCGAGCGACCAAATAACGCAGACTATGACTGGGGAACGGGGACATCACACACAGCAACCGCAGGGAGAACAACAGCCACATGGGAAGCAACAACAGCAAGAACACGAGCATCCGGAACAGCAAAAACATAAACAAGGCAGCTATCCATCCAGGCAGCAACAAGAATCAGAGTCTTTGCCTTCGCCATTGTTTCCTTTGCTGCTGAAGAACCCGCTCGTTGTTTTTTTCATTGTGGTATCCTTCCTCAACTACTTTATCTACATGCAATACTCGTTCAGCCTGCCACTACAGATGAATCATACGTTTGGTGAACATGGAGCAGCTTACTACGGCTCAGTCATGACCATTAATGCAATCAGCGTCATCCTTCTGACCACGCTGGTACTGTCCGTGACACGCAACTTCACGGCTCTAAACTCGATCGCGGCGGGTGCTCTCTTTTATGGCATCGGATTTGGTGCGCTATACCTGCTCGGGGATTGGCCTCAATTTGCTATCGTTGTAGTATCCACGGTGCTCTGGACGATTGGAGAGATTCTGGTGCAGACCAATATCAATCTGTATATTGCATCCCGCGTACCCGACAGCCATCAGGGGAGATTTAACGGCTTGTTGTTGTTTGTCGGTTGTCTGGGATATACCCTTAGCCCCTATCTAACGGGCCTGTTCATTCGAAGTGTGGATATGAAGAGTGTATGGATCATTATTCTGGGTATCAGTCTGTTCTATGCGATTTGTATGGTGCTTCTCTGGTATATTGAAAAAAACGCTTCGAACAAACGTGGAATCGAATCACCTGATTACTCGAAAAGTGTTTAAGTCCAAGCCTCGGTTTATAAGAGCTTCCGCTTAAGCTTATGCTAATACGAAAAAAAGCAGTCACACCAAAAAGGGACAACACTGAATTGGGTCTGCACGGAGGATATCCAAAAAAGATTTTTCGGATGTTACTACGTTCGTTTGACCAAACCGTCAGGATTGTCCCTTTAGTTCACTGCTCGTCTTACCTATCGTCTTACACATTGTCTTACATGAATCCAGCTTTCGGTTGCTCGGCCGGTAGGATTTATTTACGCAGTCTGCGTGCGCTTAATGCGTGATGGCTATTTTGCAAAAAGGTGCTGCGCGTGTTCTTCATCATCTCGATCCGTTGCTCGGCAAGACGGTCTGCCGCGACATAAGACGCGATGCCTTCGGTGCGGGAACTTTCGAAAATTTTCTCCAGCGTCGTGTAGATTTCTCCGATCTTTGCCCATGCTCGATCTTCATGATATCCGTTCAGCTCATCCGCAATGTTGATCACACCGCCTGCGTTAATGACATAATCCGGTGCGTACACGATGCCCCGCTGATACAGCTCCTCCCCATGGCGTGGCTCCAGCAGCTGATTGTTTGCACAACCCGCGATCACTTTGGCTTTCAGTGTCTTGAGTGTATCGTCGTTAATCGTACCGCCGAGCGCACACGGCGCATAGATATCACATGCCACACTGGTAATGTCCGCCGGATCAACCGCCTTGGCACCAAAACGTTCCACCGCCAGCTTCACGGAATCCTTATGGATATCGGTTACGATTAGATGCGCCCCTTCCTCGTACAAATACTTGCACAGATGCATCGCTACGTTGCCCACGCCTTGAACGGCAATCGTTTTGCCTTCCAGCAAATCGGTACCGAATGCTTCCTTCGCAGCAGCCTTGATACCGCGGTATACCCCCCAAGCAGTTGCCGGGGAAGGGTTGCCGGATGAGCCATAGCTAGCCGAGATCCCTGTGACATAATCGGTCTCTTGATGGATCAGATTCATGTCTTCTTCCGTCGTTCCGACATCCTCGGCGGTGATGTAACGGCCATTCAACCCTTGAATGTAGCGGCCGAAGGCGCGGAACATCGCTTCATTTTTATCACGACGCGGATCTCCGATAATTACCGTTTTGCCTCCGCCCAGATTAAGACCGGATACTGCATTTTTATATGTCATGCCCCGAGCAAGACGCAGGGCATCTTCAATGGCTGCTTCCTCTGAAGCATACGTCCACATCCGTGTACCGCCTAGCGCAGGCCCAAGTGTTGTATCGTGTATGGCAATAATGGCCTTCAAGCCTGAATTTCGATCCTGGCACAGGACAAGTTCCTCATAATCATGTTGCTCCATTGCTTCAAACCAACTCATGTGCTAACCGTCTCCTCTAACCATTTTTGCGAAAATCGCAGCTTCGAATCATAGCGTCGAATCGCAGTGTTCTAATTTACGCTCCACCCTCTATTGTACCCATATCCACCCAGTTTGTGCAAAACGGACATAACTATGTTCGCTTTTTAAACTCTCTCTGAATTCGTATCCAAGCCAAACAATCAGATTGGATACCTTCAGGAATAAATCTCTCCACAGCAAAAAAAGGCTCTGCCTGTCACCCTGTGACTGGTTAGCCTCTCCAATAACTCGATCTGGATGCATAGACATGTCCATGCATTCATGTATTCATGTGCTCGTGCCCATATGCTTGTGCTCATGTACTCATGTTTATGTACCTATGTACCCGCGCCATCCCGCTATATCCTCTAGGTCAGCGTTTCGACCACATTAATCGGATGCAACGCCCCGTCCACCGCAAAAGAAGCCTGTCCTGTCTCTTCCGATACCACCAGCACTACCGCATCGGTCAGCTCGCTTAATCCGAGTGCTGCCCGGTGGCGTGTGCCCAGCTTTCGTTCGTGGGCTTCGGCTTGGGATAACGGCAACACATTGCCAGCAGATACAATCTGGTTGCCACGAATCAGCACAGCTCCATCATGTAGTGGCGCACCGGGAATGAAGATTGATTCGAGCAACGCATGAGTTACTCTGGCATCCACCGCTACACCGGAATGAATCATCGTTTCCAGCGGAACCTCTCGTTCAATGACAATCAGCGCTCCATACCTGCGGTCAGATAGATGCTGAACACTGGACGTCAGTTCTGCAAACTTCTCGGTAAACGGGGACAAATAACAGTCGAGATAAAAAGAAGAAGCAAGCACTTCAATGTGTTTGATCTCGGCACGAATCTCCGCAAACTGCCCCAGCAAACAGACACTGTCATGATCGAAACGCGATAATGTCAGATTCATTCGTTCTGCTACGCGGTGCAGGTCAGCCTTTAACTTTTGCCGCATCAAAGAACTGTCACAGTCCGCTTGTCCTGTATGCCGGTTCATCTTGTGCCGCCTCCCTCTTTGGATTACAAGCTTGAGTACCCATACCTTGCCCAGAGAAAAGAAGCTTTATGCATTACCATTTGGATAAATGTTACAATGAATGTATTACGATAAAAGAAGGAGAGTTATGATGCAAAAACGTAATTACTACATCCTGGCATGTATGATCATCCTTTTAGCTGTTGGACTATGGTTCTTTACAATGAATTCAACAAAGTCTCTACAGGAAGCTGCATGGAACGATGTTGACTTCGACACGATAACCTCCATTGAAATCGAAAAGGGGCATGACCAAAAAGTCACGCTTACAGCCAAAGCTGATATTTATAAAATAACGAGTACTCTGTCAGCCCTTGAAGTGAAGAAAGATTCGAGTATTTCCAAGGATTTTAATGACGTTTATAGGTTGCTGGTTTATGTAGATCGAGGCGCAAGAATTGGGATGTTTTTATATGATAACAAGTATATCGATGTCTATGATTACGAGGCATCTCCTAAGAAGAACTCATCCATGAAGTATAAAATTACAAGTAACTTCGATGGGAAGATCATTCATGATTATTTAAAATGAACAAACGCAAAGAAGCTGAGTGACATCACCAGCTTCTTTGCGTTTGTTAACATTGCTTCGCATTTTGAATTATTGTCATTCTAAATCCTTATCTAATTCTTATTTAGCCCTGACCTCCCCATTATTGAGCCTTGCCGTACGAACCAACTTTAAATGTCGTTGGGTCATACCATTTGTACCCTGCAGCTGGCGCAGCCCACGGCTCAAGCTGTGGCTCGGTGGAGTTTGCCGGTATCTCCATTGGCAACAAGCTTGTTGCTGTATCCAGTGTCAGACCTGGCACTTGGGACAGGCTGGTATAACTCTCTTTGACCGCCAGCCATTTCACCGTATTCACGAGGAACGTAGCATCGTCCACCTCTTTAAAACCATCATACGTCTTCTTGGTGGCTCCGTTTTCTTCACGCAAATACTTGGGTGTTGCATCTTCAACCGGAGAGGAATCACCGATGAACGCCGCTTTTCCTGCGCCTACTTTGGCAATCGCAGCGTACGCTCCTTCTGCTCTTCCGCCGCCATTATATACACCCTGATCGACAGCGTTATTCCATTTGGACACGCCCGCCGGAACATACACCAAACCTTTAGCTTTGGTTGGGTCCAGAATGGCAATCGTTGATCCCGCGTGCATCGCTACAGCTTGTACACCTGTCGTGATGCCAAACGCTTGTGATGGTGCAACAATATCCGTAGCATTCACATCACCCAGCGCGTTATAGCGGAAACGAACGCCGAAGTTGGTTCCGAGCCAGTCGGAACTGGTCACGCCTTGCATCGCCGGGGATTCCGCTTCGGCGGAGGACATGCCTTTGGCTGGATTCAGGAAAGCACCGCGGCGGTAGCCGTTGAACACTTCGGAAGAATCCCAGCGGTTTTTGTTCCGGTCTGCATTATAGTGATCGGAGATGAAGAAGACACTTCCGCCATTTTGTACATATTGCAGGAGCGCAGCCTGCTCTGTTGCCTTGAATGGCACGTTGGCTTCGCCAATGACAAACACGTCATAGTCTTTCAATTTGTTATAGGTGTAAGCTTGCTCACCAAATGTATACGGGATGCTGCGTTCCAGCTGATCCACGGTAAAGCCTGCGTTTCGCAAGCCACTCGCAAAGTCTGAAAAAGCTCCATCGATAATCCAGTCAGCCGCACCTGCGGTCTGAGCATGCGTGTTATCAAACAGCACTTTTTTGCCGTTGCCGCCCGGAAGAGGTGTGCCCGGATTCGGCTCTGGGTCAGGGTTCGTGGTACCTGAAGAGAGGGTAATCGACGTAGGATTTTTGACACCGGCATAGCTGTTATAGGCGCCAAGCGTTCCCGTCACGATAATTTTTTTGCCTACCAGACCTGGGTTTGAAGCCAGTCCGTATTGAGCACGGAAAGAAGAAGATACTTGCACATCCAGCAGTTTGGCGTTCGAGCGCTCGGATGCAGAATCCGCAATCAGCACATTGAAATCATTGGCATACGGAGAGGTAAACTTGGCCGTCAGTGATCCGGTCGCATGTCCCACAACATAACCTTCGACGGTTGCTGTGCCTCCGCTGCTCTGGGCAGCAATCGCTTGTGATACGGTAAGTGGTGCTGCGGCTTGAACCGGAGCCTGATACCCCGGAGCGAGTAACGTTGTTACCATCATTATAAAGACCAGGAATGCCCCGATCCAGTGCTGCCTTAACGCCTTTTTCATATACCCTTTCTCCTCCTCCATATTGCTTTCATTAAACTTGTCTCTTTTTTAATTTAAAGCTTCACATGATGAATTCCTCTCGATTTATGTAAATTTTTTGAAAAAGTTTGGGATAGCTCCCTTTCGTGGATACTGACTACTAAATAAGTCGATAATGAATACTGTTGGTTAAGTCTAGAATTATCTCTAATAGTTAAGGAGATTTCCCTTATGAAAATAGTTTTTTTGTTACTCCTCATCATCGTACCGCTTGCCATGACGTTCATAGCTCTTCGAACCAAATGGGCCATACGGCTGTTCCATCTCCTTGCTATTCTATGCTTCTACAGTGTGGCAACGGTCATCGCCAGCGATGTTTATGCCACTAATGCTCATATGACGACGTTCACTACGGAAATTCATCACTTTTTGCTTAACCGCTGGTTTCTGGTCCCTGCTTCCTACTTGGGCGTTTATATCCCATATGTGCTCTGGAAAAGCCTATTTTCGAAAAAAGTTGAGTTATAGCGCGGTTAGGCATTGCAATTTACCTACGTTCGATGCATAATGTCATTATATATGATAATGATTATCATTCTTGAGCTTGTTTATTTTCAATTCTGATGATGATGCCAACCATGCTTACGACTTTATAGATAAAGGGGAACGAACATCGAATGAACACAACTCTGCAAAAGGCTGTCCTGCAGCTTGACGATTATTTGGATCTTCTGAACCTGGCGATTAACCTGGGTGACACAAGATGGCAAAAGGAGATCATCCGCAAGCTGTCCTACACTTATCCTGCAACGACTTGCAACCAACCATAATAACATACCGTCTCATGAACGAATTTGGTAATCTTCCAATAGCCTACGAGGAATTCATATGTATGAATTCGGTCGTGGGCTTTTTTGCGTGCATATGGTGCGTTACAATAGGATGAAATACGATACGGAATCCATTCAGGCAGGGTTATATGACCCACTCCAAGTGGGAAGAAGAACCTGAAATGGAGCAAAGGAGTGTACATGATGCAGCTTGAAACAGAAAGATTAATTCTTCGTGAGATTGTAGAAAGTGACTGGCCTCACATCCATACGTATACTTCGATGCCCGAAGTTACAGAGCACACCGCATGGGGACCGAACACGGAGCAGGATACCCGGGCTTATGTACAGGATGTACTTCGTATGCAGCTGGCCCAGCCGAGAGAAGGATATGAACTTGCGATTGTTTTGAAAAAGGAAGGACTTCTCATCGGCGGCACAGGGCTCCACCTTGTCGATCAGACCAATGCTGAGATCGGCTATGTCCTTCACCCTGCCTATCAGGGGAATGGATATGTGACCGAAGCCTGCCGCGCATTACTTCATTTTGGCTTCAAGGAACTTGGCGTTCACCGGATTTATGCCAAATGCCGTCCAGAAAACCCGGCCTCTGAGCGCGTCATGCAACGGATCGGAATGCAGCGTGAAGGTTTAATGCGAGAGCACTGGTTCTATAAAGGGTCATATCATGACTCGGCACTCTACTCCATGCTGGATCGGGAGTTAGTATAAAATAACAGGTATGATTACCTGTGGGTGAAGCGAGGTACGGAGGTAGCAACCAAGATTCTAACGATCACCAGGAAGCTTATTTGGTTGTTTTGTAGCTGTTTGGGATTCTAACGATCACCAGTGACGCTATTTCACCAAAAAACCGCAAGAAAGTAGCATTTTCCTGTAAATTTTGAGAAATAACGTTTCTCCTGATCGTTAGATTTTCGAACGGGCTAAAATACATAAAATAAGGTCACCTGTGATCGTTAGCCGCCGGGGGATCGAGACCCGATAGTTTACTAAAGCCTCATACCGAAAAGTACGAAAAAAGGACGAAACAGCTCTCGCCGCTTTGTCCTTCTTACCGTTTTTTCCTATTCCTTTGTTCCATTTTGTTTTGTTCGTTCTGTTCTGTTTTGTTTTGTTCATTTTGTTTTGTTCATTTTGTTTTGTTCATTTTGTTCTATTTCGTTCCGTTAGTTCCCTTTTGTCCTATACGTTCAATTTAGTTCCGTTTACGTTTTGTTCAGTGCCTTTCAGTTCCGTATCCGTTCAGTTCAATTCCGATTCGTCCGATTCATTCCGTTCTGTTCCGATCGCGTTCTCCCCACCCGTGCGTTCTCTCTAATTATCTGTTCTGCTATCTGAATCCACTGTAATTGCCCTACAGACGACACAGTTCTTTCGGGCAACTTGGGAACGAAGGGCATCCACACATGCAGCGGAGCGCAGCCATATCCCGGATCATTAATTTGCCGTCCATCATATCGAGGGTGCCCTGCTCTTTCCACGCTCCGAGCATACGTGTAACACTCTCCCGAGTCGCCCCGATCATCTCAGCGAGTTCAGTGTGGTTCAGCTTCATCTCCAGCACGATGCCATCTGGAACAATCTTGCCATACGTATTGCTGGCACGAATCAGCGTCGAAGCAAGTGCACCCGCTTTGCCGTAGAGCAGCAGGTCACGGAATCTCGACTGTGTAATTCGCTGTGCAAGTGCCATCCATTGCAAGAATTTCAGCGCAAGATCCCCATTTTTACTAATCACACTTTCGAGATCCGTCAGCGAGATGATAGCCAGTTCCCCTTTTTCAGCCATCTCTGCACTGTAACTGTGGTTCAATCCGCCAATACCGCCAAATTCACCGATCAGATCGCCACTTTGCTGAATCGACAGAATAATCTCTTTGCCATCTTCCGTCGATTTGGTCAACTTCACACGTCCCGAACGAATGTAGTACAGATATCCAGCTTCGTCACCTTCCAAAAAGAGGCTGTATCCCGACTTCACTTTTTTAGGCTGCATTTTCTCTTCGATCAGATCCCACTGCTCCGGTGTAACAAAAGACAGAATCCCACCTGTTCTCTGAGTCATCTTGCCCGCCTCCGTCTGTGCACGCTCTGCTTTTTGGGTGATTCTTTCCACAAATACTGTACCCATAACTTTCGTCCCCCTCGGTGATTCCTTATGTTTACATCATACCGTGAAAGAGTTCGAAAGGTTATCGGGGGATTACCTGATCTTTGCGGGGAAACTCCCCCAATTCGCTGTGAGAAAAGTCACATATCCCCATTAAAGGCCTCGTTTGCGAGTAATCCAATCTTGAATTGTCAATATTTCATGATAGTGCTAGCATACATTTAAACCCTTATAAGTCTTCATTCGTGTGAATCTTCAAATTTTCAAGTCTTTCATCTTATCCATATCCAGACAGGAGGAAATCCTATGTTATCCCGTGATAATGACGTTTGGGAAAGACTATCTGGCCCGTACGGCTCAGCAAAACATGTACCCGGCTTGTTGCAACAACTGGAGCAGGAATTCAGCCAAGAGGTTTTTAACGATCTGTTTCAGGAATATCTGTTTCATCAAAATTCAATCTATACGGCTACCTACGCCGTCATGCCATTTCTGGCACATTACGCTTGTACGACATCCGATGTAGCGGTGCGCAAAGAACTGTTTATCCACTGCGGTATTATTGAAGCAAGCCGCGATGAGCAGCACCAAGCGCCATATCCACCATCCTGGACCGAGCTGGCCGATGTGGTGGGCAGTACTGTCTGCACGCAGATGCATATTGAATATCTAAAAGCGATCGACCAGCTCAGATCGCTGACAGAACAAGTGCTGACCGAAGCTGCTGAGTTATCCACAGATGATACGGAGAAACGTTACATCCTCATTGCGGATGCTGCATTCCGCGAATCCTATCCTGTCGCGAATATGCTGATGACATTTTCGGAAGGGGATGAGTATGTAGCTGAGTGCCCAGCTTGCGAAAATGAAGTGTACATATGGCCTGACGAAAATCATGCTGCGCCTCTGAAAGCTTATGCAGAAGATCCTGTTTTTCAACCTGATCAGGAGGCTCAAGCCATTATTCCAGCTTCTTCATGGACAGATGAGGAGACACAAGTTTTAGCAGAACGGACAGCAAGGATCGGAGAACAGACACTAGCCGCACATCTGCCCTATCTGGCAGGCAAAACAACATGTCCCTCTTGCCATGAGAATATCGCAGTATGGCCGGCATTACTGAGCACATTTACAATGTAGAAAACAGATACGTGTACATTTTCTGATCTGCATGAGAGTCTTCCTAGATATATAACGTATTCCAGAATACACATTCAAACGAGACAGTTGGCTGATTGCCGGCTGTTTTTTCATTCTTATGCTCCTCGGAGTGATCCGGTGCCCACGTTCAGCAGTTTCCAGAAGGGAAATAGGGGTTTTCCCTGAATTACAAGGCTGACGAAACAGTCTACAATAGAACTAACATCGGAATAACCTGATTGTAAACTGATTTTCTCATCCAACGCACCTTGAGTTCAAGGCTACCCATATGTTGTGACAACGATGAACGACCACGATAATGAATGAAACGTAACGAGTGAAGAACAGATCATCATATGATTTGAAAAAGGAAGTGTCCCTCATGCATGATGAAGTCTCATCTGCCGTTCAGGAGATGATGAGCGGCCTGTGTCAGAGCACCGCCGGCGATTTTTGCGGAATGGCTTGTGTGTCTGGATCAATGCTGCGCTGGAAATATACCTTCGGGGCAACCAATGAACGTGTCAAACGCATGGCTATGCGCCCTGGACAAGATCTGGTAGGCACGGCGATACGAACCGGACGCACGGTTATGCTGGATGAGCAGTCCCGTGGAGAATATATCCCGGACCGCTGCCCGCTTATGCTTGCTGAACGACTCGTATGTGCTATAGCCGTGCCCATGTTCAAGGATGGTGGTCTGCCCAATGGTGTATTGCTGGTGGGAAGCAGAACCCCTTGCACGTTTTCCCCCGAGATGGTTGTACAAACCGAGCAAACCGCCAGACAATTGGAACAATATGCATGAGCAGATTAAGGAAGCAGAATTAAATTGCATTCATGGGATTGTTGCTTATTTTTTCTTCTATCAACCATGTATGCCTGATGTTTAAAACACGCAATAAGAGACTTTTCGGAGATTCCCCCTCTGAAAAGCCTCTTTTTTTGGTATGATGGAGACAGATGATGGAATCGGACAGGGGGAAATGAATGTGATTCGACTGTTAGTTGTGGACGACCATGTGGTTGTACGCTCTGGGCTAATCGCCCTGCTTGAAGGTAAGAACGATATACATATCGTTGGCGATGCAGCGGATGGCGACGAGGCTATTGCCAAAGCACAGGAGGTGAATCCCGATGTCGTTCTGATGGATTTCAGTATGCCTCCGGGCAAGGATGGATTGACCGCTACGGCGGAGTTAAAAAAGCTAATGCCGGATGTATCGATTTTAATTCTTACGATGCATGATGATGAGGAATACCTGTTCCGTGCCATCCATGCGGGAGCTTCCGGGTATATCCTCAAAAGCGCGCCACACGAGGAATTGCTGGCTGCCATTCGTTCTGTAGCCGATGGAAGCGCCTACCTCTATCCAAGTGCAACCAAACGATTAATGAGCGAGTATCTGGACAAAGCAAAGCAGGAAAATGCCGGGCCATACGATACACTCTCTGATCGGGAAAAAGAGATTTTATCCTGGATTGCCAAAGGATACGCCAATAAGGAAATTGCCGAGCATCTGGTCATCAGTGTCAAAACGGTGGAATCCCACAAAAGCAATCTGATGGAAAAGCTTGGCCTGCGCACCAGACCGGAACTGGTAAAGTTTGCGATGAAAAAGGGGCTGTTGAACTTTGAGTAAGCCACGCAAAAACAGACTCAGCGGATTAGCTGACCAACCTGTTCAGCTCCTACTCAGCGAAATTGACAGGCACATCTCGGATGATGAATTCCGAAGCAAACTGAAAGGTTCGCTGCATCAACTTAGTGATTTGAAGTTTGCACTCGACGAATCTTCTATCGTAGCGCTGACGAATCGTTTAGGTAAAATTCAGTACGTGAACGATAAATTCTGCGAAATTTCACAATACAACCGTGAAGAGCTCATTGGTCAGGATCACCGGATTATTAACTCAGGTTACCATGGTAAAACCTTTATGAAGACGTTATGGGACACGATTTCTGCTGGCAAGGTGTGGAATGGCGAGATTCGGAATCGTGCGAAAGACGGCAGTTATTACTGGGTGAATACCACGATTGTGCCTTTCCTCGATAACGATGGTGAGCCATATCAGTATTTAGCCGTGCGCAGTGAGGTGACCAAGCTGAAACAAGTGGAGGCTGAGCTGCAGCAGATGATGTCGCAAGTCATGAACATTCAGGAAGAAGAGCGGCGGCGCATCTCTCGTGACCTTCATGACGGGATTGGACAAAGCCTGTTCTCTCTCGTGATTCAGATGGATCGCCTACTGGCAGATCAAGCAAACCCGGGTGTAGAAGCACTACGGAAACAGGTTACCGGCATTATGGAAGATGTTCGCGGTATGGCTTGGGAACTGCGGCCGTCTGTGCTGGATGATCTGGGTGTCGTTCCTGCAATTCGAACCTATATCGAGAACTATAACCGCCATTACGGTATCGAGGTTACTCTCGAATGCAATTTGCGCAAACGGCTCGCGATGAACCGGGAGATCGCCATCTATCGCATCATCCAGGAAGCCCTAACCAATGTAGCCAAATATGCTGACGTTGCCGAGGCACAAGTGACCGTAGAAGATACGGAAGAGCTCACGCTCGTTGTTATTGAAGATCAAGGTGCCGGATTTAACGACGCTACTGCGGGCAATGGTGTTGGACTATTCAGCATGGAGGAACGTGCAAGGGGAGCAGGCGGTACGCTGCGTGTATCGTCGGAACCCGGCGAAGGAACTACGGTTACGCTACTGCTGCCTAAGACAGTGCTTGTATAAGGGCTACCATTTTACATTCTAAAGAGATCATATAAACCAAACCATGATTGCGACTTATTTTCATCTTATAGATTAAAGAAACAGAGGTGGTAGCTAACCATCTCTGTTTCTTTGGCATCTAGCTACTTGGTTCCGTCCATTTAGACTCTTCTAGCATAAATCCAGAAAAAACACGTTGAACACTTACCGGAACAGTTTTCACGACTTCCCGTTTGGTAACTACGTAATCCATCTTTCCTCCAGTCGAGACGGTTGTTCCATTATCTACGTATGGAGCCAGTCTGACCGTTAGATCCCAATACTCAACTCTTAATTCATCTCCTCCTGCTTGAATACCCACTCTAACTGAATACTCCGGTGTCTGACCATTTTTTTTAAGAGTTTTCATATCCAAAATCTTGGTAGATAACATCGTTGGCCCCATAGAGAAGTGAACTTGTTTCAAGCGATCCACATCCATATTGAGTGTTGATTTCTCCAGAAGATCTTCAATTCCCGTATCCATTCCAGCCATGAAAACTTGTACTGTATTATTAATACCTGCTAATCCAAAGGGCCCAATATCCTTCATGTTCTCATCCCACACATTTTCGTAAGGGATACCTGTTGTATCGATGGAAACTGTTTGGGTTTTATCATTCCACGCGACCGATGCTCCCAGCGCTTTAGACACAGAACTGAGTGGAACCATGACACGGTTATTAACCATCTTGGGAGCTACATCCGTTTGTAGTTGGGTTCCATTCACATTCAATTTAATCATTCCTGCTGCGTATGCCGAACCCAGCACCCCTGACATTACTGCAACCGTAGTTAAGACTGAGAACATAATCTTTTTTCTCATATCATTGACCCTCCTCCTATTCATCAATAAAAACACGTAACACTTGGAAAAGTTACACTTCTAATCTTCTTTTATTTAATGATTACTTATAGGCATGCCACTTTAACAAGTATACATGCGACAAAATGAAGGTACTCTCTCATATATTTTTAACAATATCCATAAAACCTGTTGACTTAGGTTACGTTTCGTCTTTAAACTATGAATGCTGTAATGATACTCCATACAGGAAAACGTAAAGGATGGTTTAAACATGTCTCACAAACGTTCCTCCAAAGGCGGAGAAATTCCGCAAATGTACAATCTGGACGAGATGGATCGCAAAATCATCGCCGCGCTCCATGAGAACAGCCGGATTTCCTATACAGACCTGGGTACACAGATCGGACTATCCCGCGTGGCCGTTCAAGCTCGCATCAATGCATTATCGGAAAAAGGAATCATTGAACGATTCACCGTTGTCATTAATCCAGGCAAGGTTGGGCTGCAGGTCTCTGCCTTTTTTAATGTCGATGTGGAACCGCGATTCCTGGATGAAGTTGCGGAGATGCTGGATGATGAGCCAGCGGTGACCAGCCTCTATCATATGACAGGCCCAAGTACCCTGCATATGCACGGTATTTTTGCTGATATGGAAGAGATGGAGCAGTTTATACTGGAGAAACTCTACAAGATGCCTGGCATCGTCAAAGTGGAATCACAGCTGCTCTTAAAACGATATAAAAGCCGCATGGGCATGAGACTCTAGGAGGATATCAGCATGAGTTGGAAAGATTACAACGGTCTCGTGGTCGGCATGGTACGAACCGGAATTTTGGGATATGGCGGCGGCCCCTCGGTTATTCCGCTAATCCGTTATGAAGCCGTTACCCGGTACAAGTGGGTCAGCGACGATGAATTCGGCGAGATTCTGGCGATTGCCAACGCCCTGCCCGGACCTATTGCAACCAAAATGGCTGCCTATCTTGGCTATAAAACGAAGGGTGTTCTAGGCGCTATTGTGTCCGTACTCGCTCATATATTGCCGACAAGCATCGCAATTATTGCTCTGCTCGGTTCAATGTACGCCCTGCGTGAATCCAAGATTGTCGCAGGTATGGTAGCAGCCGTGCGGCCTGTCATTTTTGTGATGCTTGGTATGATGGCTTATGAATTTGCGATGAAAGCCTGGAAAGGCTTGGGTAAGTGGTTTGCTATTTTATTCGGTGTGATTGCCTTTGCAGCATTACAGTTACTCAATATTCATCCGGGACTGGTGATTACAGTGTTCCTAGCCTATGGTTTCTTCCATTTCGGGCTGGTGCAGCGTGTAAAATCCAAAGGTAACTCCGACAAGGAGGTATCGTAGGATGCTTCAGACATGGTGGGAATTATTTTGGGGATTTTTCGTAGCGAACATCCTCGGATATGGGGGCGGCCCCGCTTCCATTCCATTGATGCAGGAAGAGATTGTGAATCACTACCACTGGATGACAACCGAGCAGTTCGGTGATGTACTGGCGATCGGCAATGCGCTCCCAGGCCCGATTGCCACGAAAATTGCTGCGTTTGTCGGATATCACGTCGCAGGCTGGTTTGGTGCGTTAATCGCCAGCTTCGCTACCGTTGTACCGTCGGCAGTTGCACTTATTCTACTACTTCGTTTGTTGAACAAACACCGGACTTCACCTAAGGTCAAAGGTATGACTCTGCTTGTGCAGCCGGTGATCGCTGTGCTCATGATTCTACTCACTTGGGAATTCGGTCAAGTATCCACGGACTCCATCGGCATCTGGCAGACGCTTATTATTGCAGGCATCTCCCTCTGGGTCATGACCAAAACCAAGCTGCACCCGGCAATTCTTATCCTTATTGCCTTTGCCTATGGTGCTCTGGTACTGTCACATACGATGTGACCA
Organism: Paenibacillus amylolyticus; assembly: GCF_003719335.1. Classification (GTDB taxonomy): domain Bacteria; phylum Bacillota; class Bacilli; order Paenibacillales; family Paenibacillaceae; genus Paenibacillus; species Paenibacillus amylolyticus_D. Next base: position 45,982 of record NZ_RIAS01000010.1, on the reverse strand, counting down.
ATTAGATCGCTAATTTAACTTATTTGTGAATTCGGGAAAACGTATGTTTTCAAATCTGGATGTTACTCAAAAAGGTGATATCAGCTTGAATGCTGATATCACCTTTTTGACATTTACTATTTCTAATCCGTATGCCAACCTTACTTGTCCTCAACCACAACGTTGACCTTTGTTTTTACCCCTGCATAGGAGATTGTAATGGTCGCTTTACCTTTACCATTCGCTTGAATGATACCATCTTTTACGGAAGCCGTCGCAATGCGGGAAGAAGTCCACAGTGCTGGTTTGGACACATTGGCTTCACTTCCATCCATATATGTTGCGGTGGCGACTACGGTTGCCTTATCGCCAACTTTCATCGTCAACGTGACTTTATCCGTCTGTAAATACTTCAATGTATCTACATCCAGCGCAATTGTAACCGTTTTGCTGCCGTACTTCGCAGTGATTCTTGCTTTACCTGAGCTCAGTGCCTTCACTTTGCCTTTGGTCACTTGAGCCACTTTGTAACTGTTTGTTTTCCACTCTGCTTTGTCTGTAACATCCCGCTCACTGCCATCACTCAAAGTAGCAATCAACTTCAAATCTACAGTGTCACCTGATTTCAGGGAAAGAACTGGTTCGGATGCTTCAATCCGAGAAATGACATCGACTTCAACCTGAATTGTGATTTTCTGTGAGCCGTATTCAGCGGTGATATTAGCTTTACCACTGCTATTACCCGTGATTACACCTTTTTTCACATCGGCTACACGGGCATTGCTCGATTTCCAAGTCGCATCGGCTGTGACGTCTTTCGTATTACCGTCCCCATCCGTACCTGTAAGGACAATGGCTTGAGTTTCTTTTGCCGACAGCACGACAAAGTTCACATCCGCTTCCAGTCCGCTCGCCATGCCTACTTCTACAGGCAGTGTCAACGTTTTTCCTTCGATTTTAGCCGTAATCGTCGCTTTGCCTGTCGCTACACCCGTAATACTCCCTTTGCTGTCTACCTCAGCGATTTTCTCACTGCTGCTGCTCCACGTTGCACTGTCGGATACGTCCTTGGAAGTTTCACCGTATACGGCAAGCACTTTGGCAGAGGTGGTTCCGCCAACAGCAACGGTTGCTTTCTTTTTATCCATCTCATACTTGTCAGGCACATCTACGTTTACCGTAAATTTCACCGTTTTTCCGCCATATGCTGCGGTAATTGTAGCTGTACCAGATTTGTAGGCGATCAGTTCACCACCAGAGGATACATATACAATATCAGCATTGCTGGACGTCCATGTCGCTTTGGACGTAACGTCCTCCTTGCTGGCGTCAATATATTCAGCATTCGCTGTCAGTTGTTTCGTTTTGTTGTCACCGGTAACGCTCATGGCAAGTTTGTCGGTAATATCTTTGATATCCAGATATCTTGCCGTATCGACATCAACGGCGATTTCTACCGTTTTGCCACTGTACGCGGCCTTAATCGTTGTTGATCCTGCGCCTGCTGCCGTAATCTGGCCTTTGAACACCGTAGCCACTTGCTCATTGCTGGATGTCCATGTTGCCTGATCCGTTACATTCACATCACTACTGTTTGGATATGAAGCCGTAACCGCAACCGTAGCCGTTTTATTGGTATCGCTTAAACGGAAGAAGATGCTCTGTTTCGCTACGCTCAACTTGCTCGTCTGATCAACGTCTACATCTATGGATACCGACTTGGTACCGTATTTACCTGTAATTTTGGCGGAACCTGCTAAATAACCTGTAATATTGCCTTTCAGTACATCTGCAACCTTTTCGTTACTCGATGTCCATTCTGCAAGATTCGTTACATCCTTGGTGGTTCCATCTGGGTAAGTAGCTGTTAATTTCACGCTTTCCTGTTGCTTCAGCAGCAGGTTAATCTGATTTTTGTCCACATCCACACGTTTGACCACTTCCACACTGACGTCAACCGCTACACTCTGACTGCCCAGCTTGGCTGTGATCACTGCTGTTCCTGCGCTTTGACCTGTTACTTTACCGTTGACAACGGTAGCAACTTTCTCATCACTTGTCGACCATTCAGCACTGCTGGCCGCCTGCGCATTCGTTGAATTATCACTATACGTTGCAGTCAGCACAATATCCTTGGTATCCCCTGTACGGAGATCAAGATCTTGCACATTTTTAGAAAGGGCTTTGACTTTCTTTGTCACTTTGATTTGAATAGGCTGACTTTGCCCCTGATATGCCACCGTAACTGTGGCTGTACCTTCTTTTTTGGCTGTTATTGAACCATTATATGCAGATGCTACCGAAGCATCACTGCTTGTCCAGGATGAACTGATCGTAACGTTTGCCGAGGTATTATCTGAATATACCCCCGTTACGGTAACTGACCCGGAATCGCCAACTTCGAGCGACATTTCATTTTTGGAAACCACAATTTTGGACAGTTCTTTCTCTGCCGCAGTGGCCAAGCCTACGTTGGAAATACTCAGCATCAACACCAGCATCATCACCATGTACTTGGTCAATCTTGGCTTTAACATCATTTCCCTCCGATTAATCGTCAATTTTTTCCTACTCTAATTAATGTCGGCAAGAACTTTCCGGATGTTTAGACTTTCAGGAAATTTTCAGGTAATTATATGGAAATTCATACTATAGTCTCATCTATCATCTACGATAGACGCCATGCGAACACGTAGTGGAGGAAAAGTTGCCGATTTGCTAAGTCTAATTCATAACGATTCCCGCTGAGCATAACCTGAATATAAGGCTTATGATCTTACGCAACGTCATTTTTGAGTATCGGGGGAAATCGGTGTGAATCAGTCATTTGATTACATCCATTATTGGGAGCAGACTTATTCTTCGGGTAATACATCGGGCAGAGGTTCATATGGTGTGCTGGCGGAATTCAAAGCTGAGGTGGTCAATGCGTTAATCCAGCGCGAAGGGATTCATCGGGTCATCGAATTCGGCTGCGGAGATGGAAACCAGTTGAACTATATGAACTATGGCGAATACCTGGGCATGGATGTGGCATCCTCGTCTATAAAACAATGTGCTTCGCTATATGCCAGCGATCCTTCCAAAAGTTTCATGGTGTACACACCGGGCCTATGGGTCAATCGCGGTTTTCTCCAAGCGGATCTAACCGTGTGTCTGGATGTACTGTATCATATTACAGATGAAACGGACTTTCGGGCTACGCTAAGTGATGTTCTCCATGCTTCAACTCAATGGGTAGTGCTCTATACAAGGCTGAAGGAGCAAGGAAATAATGGCGTGCAGACCATACAAGATCGGAATCTGTTCCACTATCTATTTGATTATCCCGAATTCAAAGTGCATGAGATCATTCGCCAGCGATATCCCGAGCAGTCCTCTGCCGACTTTGTCATTCTGAGACGTTCGCCGGCGAAGTGAGTTCACTTTCTGTAAATACATATAGAGAAAACAACATAAATAACCGCCCTATGCAGGGCGGTTGACTAGGGGGTGTCTTGAAAGCTACTGAAGTGCATCTTTTACCCCTTTTTCGCCCCCTGCTACGTCACTTCCCCTTGACGTGCCCCGGCACGCCTGCGGGAAACTTCCTGGCTTGGAACGAAAATTCGGCAAAATCTGCTTTCTTCAGCGTTTTCAGACACGCCCTAGATTGTCATCGTTCCCTATGTCATTTCTTATCTTCGGATAAGACATAACCATGAGAACGGCATCTAAATTCTTCTGCTCTGAACGTCTTCCGTTAAAATAACCCCTCGTATCCACGCAGCTTCGCCAGCGCCTCCATATAGAAGTAATCGCCGTAAATAATCGGCACATTGATTCCCCGGCCTTCCGGATAATGCACCGTTCCCTGCATAATCAGCCCTTCCTCCGCTACAGATTCAGCAGGGCTGTAGCGCTCATACAAGCCGCGGACGATCCTCTCTCCCGCGGCGGCGTAGGTTGGCCCGCGTGGCGACAGCTTCGCGAGCTCGAACAGGCCGCTTGCGGCAATCGCCGCAGCGGACGAGTCCCACGCCGCCCGATGCTCCGCAGGCGCGCGAAAATCCCACACCGGCACGATGTCTTCGCCAAGCATGGCGAGGAAGAAATCGGCCGCCCGTTCCGCTGTCTCCAGATATCGGGCTTCGCCCGTATACCGGAAAGACAGCGCAAACCCGTGCAACGCCCAGGCGGTGCCCCGCGCCCAGGCGGACCCGGGAGCATGGCCTTGGCCGCCATGCTCCCGCAACTTCTGCCCCGTGTGTGGATCAAACTCCACCACGTGGCAGATGGACCCGTCAGCGCGGACGAATTCGCGCGCCACGGTGTCCGCATGCGCTTCCGCCAGCCATCGGAAGCGAGGATCGCTGCTCTGCTCGGATGCCCAGTAGAGCAGCGGCAGGTTCATCATGCTGTCAATGATGGCAACGCCGCGCGTGTCCATCATCGACGAGCGGAAGTTCCATGCGCGGATGAACTCACCGCGCACGTGAAAGCGGGCAGCGAGCAGATTCGCGGCAAGCATGCCGCGGCGACGCCCATCCTCGCTGCCCATCTGGCGATACCTGGCTACGCCGCTAAGCAGCCAGACGAAACCCAGATCGTGATCCACCAGGTCTGGATCACGCAGACAATCTTCGAGCTGCCGCTCACAGCTAGCCGCGATACGCTGCAGATCGGCGGCCGCTTCATGCTGTGGATCATCCCGGTACACCAGCCACAACAGTCCGGGCCAAAAACCGGCTGTCCACCATTCCGGATCATTTTTGTCGTACACACCCTGCGGTGAAATATGAGGAAAGGTATCCTGGATTCGTTTCGCATTTCGAATCGTCTTGTGAACCCCTTGCTGCCATGCTTCCTCCAGCCACGTTGCCGATGTTGAGGTATTCATGATCATGTCCCTCCTGTTCCTATATGAGATCGCCCGCGTATACATCATGAAATGGATAATAACTAGACTGCTTCCGGACTTCCTTAGATGCGTCCCAATCGAATAGTGAATGTCAGCTGCTGTGCATCATAAACTTCCATTCGTGCCTGCTTTAACAGCCCGTTGCGTGAAGCCACTTCCTGTGGACTCAGCTGAATCACCGCTTTTGCATCTTGAATTGTCGATTCAACGTACGCTCCAAGGTATTCTGTGCGCACACTATGCTCCGTATAGGTAATCACAGCCTGCTCCCGACCATCGCTAAACATCAGTGGGATCACAGCCCCCACCGCCTCAATCTCACCCTCGAATGTATACGTCACCATCAGTTCATCTGCTTGCTGCACATAACGGGTAATTATAGAGCGCATCCCAGGTAAAGGGCCCGTCCAGATGACCTCGAAATCATTCTCTTCATGGTTCAACGTGGCTTCCTCAGCAGTTCTCCCCGTAGCTTGCTCGGCAGCTGTTCTCGCAGCTAGCTCAGTAGGGCTCTTCACAATATTCGAACTAACTGCTGTCACGGTTTCTTGTAGCTCATTTTCTGCCGAACTCTCACCCGTCCGGGTCGCCACTTTAAACAGGATTGAACCGCCACCGTTTGCCGGATCTATTCCCGCATCACGGTCATACGTACTACCTGATGGTATACCCTCAGCCAGACTATGCCACACCCCATCCGTTGTCTTCCAAGCGGGGCAATAACTCAAAGGCCGCACAACACCTTCAGCAAATTCTGTAAATCCTGCCTGTACATGACCGGCTGCGGACGGGCCTATTAATCCCGGCAGACCTGCCTGTTGCACTCGTACCAGCCCTGGGATCGTATACGGGTCATTCAGCGCAGTGTGCAGAACCAGCTGCTGACCTGGCACAGAGGCCAGCACGGTTTCGAACCAGCCGTCCGCCTGCAGTACCCTGTTTCCAATCTCGGAGGGAAGATAGAATTGCACAATCCCCTCATCTGAATCACGAAGACAGGCATGTGCCAGCGCAGCTGCCGTCCATAGATTGTAACAGGTGTGATTGGTGTATACTTCGTAGCCGTGACGTTTCTCAGGCGCATATTCGTTGCGTACAATTTTCAAACGTCCATCCGGCATCAGCCAGCGCTCTACGGCTTCAAAACAACGATTTGCCGCTCGTGCAAACGCCCCGGCCATTACAGAATCCCCAGCCTGCATCGCCAGCTTGGCGTGCACCGAGCAAACATATGCCGCCGCTGCTTCATTCCATTGGTGCTGAGAGCTGCGACCACGCGGCGGTATTTCTCCCAGCGGAGACAACATCAACAATGAGCTGAACGCACCATGATTCAATCTCTCTCGTAATGCATCCGCGACCGCCCCTTCGTAACCTCCATCAAGCATCACTTCAAGATGATAGCGGGTAGCGATATCATAGGAAAATGGACAATTCGGTCGATCCAGCGGGCCGTCCTGATACAGACCAAGCGGGGTAAACCGCGGCAGATGATATGCTTCCAGATAACGATCCATCCAAGTTGTATCCTCACTCGCAAGGTGTTCGCTCCATCGCAGATACTCACCCGAGATCATAATGGCATTCCAGTTAATCATGCGATTGGCATTATTCATCTTACTCATCGTAAATACATAATCATTCTCGGGATCAATCGTCCGAAGTGCCTCAGCCCAGATGGCTGCCTGATCGGGTCGATAAGACCTTAGCATCATGTATGCCCGCATCATCAGTACAGGGAAAAAATCCGGATGATTGTCTGGGGCACTCCCGCTTGCCACCGCATCAATGCTATATGACAGAGCTGCCGATGCGGAATCCAGCAGCTCGATGTGCCCTGCATCCACCAGTACTGCAGCTGCCATAGCATAGGCTGGTGTGGAGTAGTACCGTTCCATGCCTGAGTACGGATCGATAATTGCACCATGACTATCCTGATATTTGGTGTAAGCGCAAACAATTTGTTTGACGAGAGCCAGCTTGCGCTCCCTGCTCCAGCCATCTGCCGATGCGGAACCAGCCTCTGCTGCCAAAGCACGATACTTTTCAAGTTCATTTTTCCATGGATATGTCGCTGTGGCTGTATAACTACTCACGTGGACTCACCTCGGCTTCTCCTTGATGGGGTTCAACAATAAAATCAACCTGACATACAATCTCTAGCGGAGCAACGTTGGAGGTTTCTACCGTTTCTGCGCTTTCTAGGATTTTCGAATTTTCCGACGCCTCTAACGCATCTTCAACTCTTTCATTCTCAACTCTTCCATCCTCGCCCTTTGTCGCTGTAACTCCGTTCCCTTTCCAAATAAGTGATGTACGATAAAATGTAACAGGCACTTGGTCATGATCCACGGTATGCACAGCTTCTGTCTGCACCCGCCACTGGACAGCATCATATATCATGTACAAATGAGCCTGCGAAGCCTGCCACCGAAGCCTGCCTTCCTTTTCTATCACCGGGCGTATCCGGCTTATCCAGCGCTCAACGACTTGTGATTCAACATATGACTCGTTCAACGAAGACTTCGCAACATCAGCTTCTGTGTCCATCTTCCATTGGAATTTGTCTATAATCCGCAAGGTTGCCATATCTACATGCACACCCGTATCCATAGCCACCGTCACGTCCAAGTTCACATCCATAGCGTAATCGACATCAACTTGCCGATCCGTACTCCTGATCCGTTCCACCAAATCAACTGGATCGGGGGGATTCTCCGTACTACAACCCCTACCGCCTCTTTCCTTAATTCCTGTGATCCTGTTCATACCATCACGATCTTGTCCGACCTTCCAGCTCAGATGGCGTGTGTACCGGTGCAATGCTGCTGTTTCGGGATATGCATGCGTCAGATCCAAACAAGCCTGCATTTCACTTCCATCTGGCTCAAGCCTGAATTCCAGCAACTTGGCTTCAGCCTCTCTACCCGAACGCTGCTCGCAACCTCCAATCAAGGGCACGTTATGCCCAGCAGATGAGATATGAAATAACTGCTCACGCCCTGGAGCAAAATAAGCCTGCGTGTACACCCCTGCTCCAGGGTCACACAGTATATTTTCGCCACCGCAATGGATAATCACTTGTCCCAGATCATTATGGTTATGGGGTTCATCATTATGACCGCCTTTAAACGAACACGCCACCTGAATCCACTCCCGGTCTGAACACCGTCTGCTCGTCTCTACCCATACATTCGTAGGCATATGAAGGGCATGTTTGGCAACCATCCATTCCAGCTGTTGAAAAATAAACCCTCCATTCGCCCGCCTAGCCGTTTCTCCATGTATACGTTCATATACCGCCGGATCGCTCCACATCACGTTCCGTAACAAATGTGCCCAGCGACGACAAGGATCGTCTGTCAGCTGAGGAATCCGCAGAGGCAAATCCACTTCCATTCCGAAACGTACAGCTAACAGAGACAGCAACCCCGAAGGTATCTCCTCATACTCCGAGCTATCCGAATAATTGATAAATGTACCGTCCGACAGATGGATTCGCAGCGGAAATGCCGCTATCGCCGCTATTTTGGAACCTTGCAGCAAGTCCAACGCTCCCTCTGTGTAGTCCAGTAACATCTCGGCATAATAGACGTAATATCCGAAGCCATACACCCAGTACCCAATTCCTTCAGCACAGCCGCCGTCCTCGCCATACCCGCTCAAGAATGCCTTCATACAGTCGATTGTCTGTCTGGTGGACTCCAGCAACATCGCCTGATCCTCCAGCAATAACATAGCAGCCATGCCGCAGCATCCCCCACAGACAGCAGACCAGTTGTGCTCTGCTGTCTGCCAGTGATATGCCCTCTTCTCCCTGTATAACGGCGTAAAGATACGTCGCTCCGCCTCTAGAAGTATCCGTTCAACAATCAGAGAATCGAGATGATGACGATGAAGTACTACAATCTCCGCAAGCATATGTACCGTCTCTGCGGCGAAGAGGTCAATATTGCCTCCCACATGCTCCGCCTCCCCCGTTCCCAGATGTGCCGGAAGACACCACGTATATTCATCACATACCGCCCACAACATCTCTTCGAGAGCATGAACCATATGAGGGGCGTCGGAATCGAGAGCAAGCATGGCAACGGCTGCTAATCTACCGCGCCTTTCGAAGTAAACCTGCTCGTATGCTTTGCGGTCTCCCGCCCTGCCGAACTGTCGAAACAGGTGAAATGTCAGAAGAGGCAACGGTTCTCGTAATGCCTGCTCTCCATACCTTCGTAAATCGGTGAGCATCTCAGCGAACTCGGGCCGGAACAACTTTTCCCGAAGCTCATCAGCCTTAATTCCTGCACCATCTTGACCATGATTTTGTTTGTTCATGTTACCAAACACCTGCCTGATCCGTTGTTCGTCTAGCCAGTCGAGTACCCCAGATTCATCTACAGCGTGTCTTAAGCGCATTTCATGATGTTCGTTTCCAATTTCGTGATCAGAGCCTTGCAAAGGATTCACCACGCTTCACTAATGGAGTTTAAAATAAGCTACACAATAGCAAGTGGAGATTGCTGCACCACAGACAACCACTGACGAGCAATTAACTCATGACCTGCCGCAGTAGGATGAACGCCATCCCACAACCAGTATGAAGCATCGGCTTGCTCCAATGCCGCATTGAACGTTTGCTGAAGCGGAACCCATACCGCTCCGTAGTGCTCGGCCATTTCCCGAACCTGTTGCTGGTATTCAGCCATAAGCTTTTCCCAGCCCTCCCATTGGTCCAGCGTCGCCCCCGTCTTCAAAATAAAAGGCTCCATCAGCACAAGCCCGGTATCCGGTATAACTTCCCGTGTTTCCTCCAGCAAGTGACGATACGCCCGGGCAAAACGATCTGTATATCCTCTTGGTTCATCATTCATGAAACGCCAGGCATCATTAACCCCAATCAGGATACTGATCAGATCCGGTTTCAGACTATATGTGTCTTCATTCCAGCGTGCGTACAGATCGGATGCCCGATTTCCGCTTATGCCTCGGTTATAGAACGTTTTGTGCTTACTCGCCAGTTCCATGCCCAGTCTGCTTGAGATCAAATACGCATACCCGTGACCAAGAACATGATTCAGATCCTCATTCCGTGATCTTCCTCCGTCGGTAATGGAATCCCCTTGAAACAAAATCGTCGATGGACTTGGTTTCATCTTAGACATCGTTCCTTTCGCTCAAAATAGATGATGAAATGCTGATGATTTATCCATGGCTGCAACAGACGATTTCATGCCGCTTTCTCCATCTTATCCCTTTTAGGTTCATTAGAAAATAGCGTTTTCATCACGATCCCATCTTCCTATCCCATGAAGTAACGTAATATCATCATCGATACAATACCAACCAGCACAGTACCGAGCAGACTGCGTGTCCAGATGGCTACAGCCACTGTGGGCAGTGCTGCCCACAAAGCGGCATTTTCTGTAATGGGGACAAGGCGATTGCCTGACATAAACAATTCCTGACCAATGAGTGAGGCCATGACGGCAACAGGCACATATTCGAGCCAGCGCATCAGCCACACCGGAATCTGTATTTTACTGAAGAGCATAAGCGGCAACACCCGGGGGATAAATGTAAGCAATGCCGAGCCCATAATAATCCAGAATACATCCCATCTTACTTCCATCGTTCCATAAACACTCCCATCGTTGCTGCAACCACTGCTGCTATGATAATGCTCAGACTACCTAGTGAAGCCATGCTTGCTAAGATGACACACACGACCGCAATGATGGCTACATTAATATGTATTTTTTTGCTTTTGCGATGTACCAGCTGAAGTACGATCAGACCGATAAACATTGCTGGCAACGCATAATCCAGTCCGAACCGATCCGGGTTCGTGATCCAGCGTCCAAAGTATGCTCCCGCCATGTTCGCGATAAACCAGTTTAAATATGCGGTAATGTTCAAACCATGCATCCAGCGCTCACTGAGTGTTTTTCTGCCGATTGCACGTGTCATCGCCACACCGAATGACTCATCCGTAAGCAGTGAGCCGATCCACATATTTTTAAGCGGGGTCAGATGTCTGAAATACGGAGATACGGCTGCGCTAAGCAACAGATGACGCAGATTCACAAAAAATATAGTGAAGATGATCGCTAACGCCGATCCATTGGAAGCCAGCATCCCTGCCGCAATGAACTGGGCTGAACCTGCATATAAAATCAGACTCAACAATGCCGTTTCGGCAAAACTGAGACCTGCAGTCATTTCAATAACTCCTGCTGCAAAGCCGATACTTAGATATCCGAGCAATGTCGGTATACAATCCCGAACCCCCTGCATAAAAGTTGCCTGATCCTGAATTTCCACACTGTTTTCATGTGCAGATAATCTTGGTGCACTTTCATTCAACTCTCGTACAACTCCTCTCTAATTTTAATCACTATCAGCCGATATATATCGATACATACCATTCTGAATCAGTGATTTGGAATAATGAATGCAGAATTGGTTTGCATTAACTTAGAAATATACCATATTTTATGTCAGTTCGGGAGAGTTGACAGGGGGAGAATGTACTATGAAGAAAGTGAAGCAGCCAAAGGGGAAACGAACGTTACAGATGAGAGAGAAACTGATACTTTCATTTGCTATCGTGCTGCTGATCCCAACTATCAGTCTAGGCATCATTTCATTCCAGACAGCGGCTACCAAGGTCGAAGAAAAAATGTTTGAGAATGCCAACAGTAGCGTGAGTGTACTGAATCAGACCATTGACCAGATTATTGGGGCTACACGCAAAAATGTCGATTTTCTGGCAAGTCAGCTGGATGCTGGTAATGTAGGTCCGGTTCAAGGGGACGAAACGGAAACGATTCGTACCTTACTTGATGCTTACAAGGATACCCACGATGACGTGGAACTTGCCTCCGTCGGAACGGATAAAGGTGTCTATATCAACTCCCCGGTCACCGCCGTGAATAAGCCGGGATATGATCCCCGTGAACGTCCTTGGTTTAAGGCTGCTTCGGAGAACAAAGACGTGCCTTCTGTAATTACACCTTACATCTCAAGCAATACAGGTAATGTGGTTGCTTCGGTTGCTCAGACGACCGGTGACGGTCATGGTGTTGTTTCGGTCAGTCTGTCCCTTGAAGCTCTTTCCCAGACGGTAAATTCCACGAAAATCGGGAAAAGAGGATATATCTATATTATTGATAATGCGAATAAAATCATCGTGCATCCAACCGAAAAACCAGGTACCGAAGGCACGATGGAACCCTATAAACAAATTTTCGATCAAAAGAATGGTGATCTGCAGTATACGTTGAACGGAAAAAACGAGCATGCCTTCTTCGTTACCAATGAAACGACAGGCTGGACAGTCGTCGGTGTTATCGATAATGACGAAGTTACGGAAACCGTTCGTCCAATCCTGTATACTACCCTGATTGTTATTGCGATTGCTGTAGTTATCAGCTCCATCATTATTTTCTGGATTGTACAAGCCATTACGAGACCGCTCAATCGACTTGTCAAAGCCTCCAACGAAATCAGCGATGGGAACCTGACGATCGAGGTTGCTGTGCACGGTCAGGATGAGTTCGGCAAACTCAGCAATAGCTTTAACAAAATGAGTCAATCTCTACGAACAGTCATTCAGGATGTGCGTAATACAGCTGACGAACTTACAACATCTTCTGCACAGCTTGCCATCAATTCGTCCGAGACAACCAAAGCTACGGAGCAAGTGGCCCTCATTACAGAACAGTCTGCGGCTGGCATTGAAAAACAGGCAAACAGCCTGAAACATACCGCACAGCAGATGAATGAACTTGCCGGAGGGGTTGGACAAGTAACGAACAGTACACAGCAAGTGTCCGAAGCCGCTATGCAAGCGAGCGAACTCGCGCAACAAGGGAACTCGACGATTAAAACGGCGGTATCGGAGATGGGCTCCATCCAGCACTTTGTGCAAGGCATCGCAGAAACTGCAACACGGCTCGATCAGCATTCCAGCTCCATCGGTGAGATGGTCTCTGTCATTACGGATATCGCAGCCCAAACCAACCTGCTTGCGCTGAATGCTTCCATTGAAGCAGCTCGTGCAGGCGAGCATGGACGCGGATTCTCCGTTGTAGCAAGCGAAGTCCGCAAACTGGCGGAGCAGTCCAGCGAATCCGGTCAGAAGATCGTGGAGATGGTCGCATCCATTCAGCAAGAAATCTCCAGGGCTAATGAGAATGTTCGTCTGGGACAAAAAGATGTAGACAGCGGCATCCGAGCTGTACAATTTGCCGATGATGCATTTGTGCAGATTAGCGAGGCTGTTGGGGTGGTCAATCAGCAACTTGAAAATATTGCAGCAGCATCCGAGCAGATGTCTGCCAGCACAGCAGAAGTGGTGCAGTCTATTGACCACATTCATACCATATCGGAAACCAATGCCGATGGCACAGAGAATATCTCCGCTGCGACGGAAGAACAAGTGGCCTCGATGCAGGAAATCTCCTCCTCTGCCGATTCCCTTGCGCATCTGGCTAATAAGTTGCAGAAGCTGGTAGAGCAATTCAAACTGTAAGGATCAACACAAATCTTTCGCCTTCTGGCGAGCACATTAGAGCACATCACCACGAAAAAGTCCCTTTGCCGACTCAACAGCAAAGGGACTTTTTTATTGGGATAGTCATACATACTCACTACTTACTTACTTACTTACTACTACGGCTAAATCACAATATTCAGCCCATAAGTGACTGCCCTGCATAGCCCTGATCTAGCCGGATAATTTTCTAACGATTCCCAGGATCGCTATTTGGGTAATATCATACCGTTTTATTTTCTAACGATCTCAGGGAAGCTAATTTAGTAAAAACAAAGTGAAATTGGGCATAAATCGTGTGTTTTTAGTGAAATAAGGTTTCTGGTGATCGTTACAATTCCAGAGAACCGGGTATCGCCAAATTAAGCTCATCTGAGATCGTTAGAATTGCCGTTCCGTTATACTATGCTTCAAGCTGAGAACGAAATTAGCTATTTTCCAATATTAAAATGTTACATCCGTAGTGTTCAATACTGAAATTGAACTCTACTCACCTACTAATTTGACGATTTGGGCTCCCCGTGGTATCCACGATCTCCGTAAGGCTCCAGCTTCTCAAACCAGCTTTCCAAACATTTGGCAAGCGCATCCTTCGGATCGGCGTAGGGATTGTCATCCTTTTTCATTACTTCTAATACCTCAATCGTAAATGCACTCTCACCGTATTCATTCCACTCTGCCTGTAAACGTCGATTCAGATGGCTCCCCATCTGCAGCATAAATTGCTGTCCGTTAATGGTCTTCAGATTAGGCGTGCTGTCGATATACACTTTGCCGTTTCGCTCATTCCGAATTTGATAAATCCCTGCTTCTACTTTGACTTCTTTGGCTTGCTCCTGTAACTCTTTGCGTCGATTCATACTCTTCTCTCCTTTACCTGTTCTTTCTTCTGGAACTTGCTGTTCCACCGCTAAGGATGCAGACGAATTATCTGATAATTTTACTGATGTTCCTTTCGTTTGCTTACCATCCCCTCTATCGTTCCTTTGTTCCTCTGCTGCACTACCCAGCCAGTACTGGCTGCCATCCTCCTTTCGCTCTAACAGACCATAATCCACCAGATATCTCCGAATCTCAACATAGTCGGCATGTACCTTCTTCAAGAGTGCGTTCACTTGTTTTTCGGTGTACTGACGCCGGGGTTCAAAACGTTTGGCAATCTCTGTGAGCACGATATACTTATGTTTTTGCTTCATATGGAACGTAGTCATCGGACCACTTGTACCTTCCGGGAAATAAGTATGTAACACCTGTTTCTTTTCCTCTTCCGATATGTCAAAGGAATGCTGATGAATCGTATGCCCTTGTTTCATAATCGGCGATACCCATGTTGCCGGAGCATGCAGGTCTTTATTTTTCAACAGTTCCATTAACGCCAGAAATATCTTGGCCTGCCTCTCCTTTTCCTTCAAAACGAATCGATGGTTTCGAATGGTAGACGCACTGCCGATGCCTAGAGCCTGCTGCACTTCTGCATCCTTTTTCCCTTCATAGAACTGGGCCAGCAGACCTCGCTGTACATCGGACAATCCTGTCACACTTTTATCCAGCTCCAGCAAATATTCAAATACAGACCCATGGACCTTCTCAATATGAACACGCATGTAACGAACCGCATCATAGAGCACACCTTCGTCGGGGTAAACAATTCCCGGTTCCGTTGTAAAACCACAACAGACACAGAAATAGGCCGTTCCTTCCTCCACGTATCCGCGTTTGATCTCTTCGAGAGAAGCTGTCTGCAATCTTGAATCCGAGGCTTTCATTCGTCGCCGTCCTTTCTATCATTCATCCAATGTATTTTGAATTACGAGTTACTTTGAGTTCTAAGTTAATCTTTATTGATTTATAATTAAAAACCACCTATAAAAATTTCGTATTGTTAGTTTATTTATAGATATAATATTATTATGTTTGTTTATTGTCAAACAAAATCAAAAAACTGGCACCTTGATCAAAATTCAATCTCTAGCAGTAAAGAAAAAAGACTGCCGGTTCATCACCCCGACAGTCTTCATACCTGCTTTCATACTCACTCACTTACAATTTGAATCGTTCAATCATGCTCTGCAGATCCTCTGCCATGCGAGACAAGGCGGCTGAAGATGCAGCAACCTCTTCCATTGTAGCAAGTTGCTCCTGAGCGGCCGCCGAACCATCCTCGGTTCCCGCGGCAATCCGGTTAGAGAGAACCATCGTTTCGTTTACAGCTTTGTTCACATGTCCCATTCCTTGATCAATCTGACGGGAAGCTGCAGCTGCCTCTTCAGCCTGAGCCGCAACGGTTCGAACCGCATCACGAATCGTTTGGAAGGCTTCTCCAGCTTCTGTGATCATCTGTGAGCTTTTCTCCATACCTTCACCTGTGCGTGCAAAGGTAGATTGAACAGCATGAGTCTTCTCATGCATCTCGCGCATAAGCTCATTAATCCGCTCTGCCGAAGCACCTGAGCTGTTCGCAAGCATTTTCACTTCGTTAGCAACCACAGCAAATCCCTGGCCATGCTCGCCTGCCCTCGAAGCCTCAATGGAAGCATTCAGTGCCAGAATGTTCGTCTGCTTGGCAATGGCTGTAATCTCTGCTACAATCTCCAGAATTTCATCATTTTTCGCTCGCAGATCTTCGATAACAGCCTCCATAGCCTTGCTCTCATCATTCACCTGCTGTATATGGGATACGGCCTCCTGCATCGTGACCATTCCCGCTTCCGATTTGGAGGAGGCTTCGATCGCAATACGCTCCGCATCTCCGACTCTTGCAGAAATCTCCTTCACGCCAAGTGACATCTCACCGATAAGCTGCTCTGTCGCTGCAAGACTTTCATTCTGCATCGTTGTTCCTGCCGCTGCATCTTGCATCAACTCCGCTACTTGCTCCGTTGCTTTGGAGGTCTGCTCAGAGCTTGCCATCAGCTCTTCCGATGATGCTGCCAGTTGACTGGATGTATCATGTACCTCGCCAAGTACATTACGCAGTGAAGTGGTCATCGTATCAAAACTATCACCAAGCTGACCGAACTCATCCTTGCGCCGCAGGCCTACGCGAACCGTCAGGTCTCCTGCACTTACTTGAGATGCTGCTTGTGTTAGCTGCTGCAATGGACGGTGAATGCTGCGGATAATAAAGATCAACAGCACAATACCCACAATAATGGCTACGCCTACAAGTGTAATCGCACGAATCATAATCGGTTTCACGGACTCCGCCGCTTCGGAGGGAATCATCTCGCCGACAATTTTCCAGCCCGTGGCCGTATTTGTGTAAAATACCGCCTCCATCGGTTGACCATCATATATATACTTCACGGTTCCCTGATCTTTCGTGTACATCTCGTTAATGTAGCCTTGATCGGACTGCGTGCCGGATTCAATCTTGTAATGGAACAAAAATTTCCCGCCATTATCCAACATATACAGTTTCCCCGCTTCGCCGATATGGATCTGGTCTACGGTCTCTTTCAAATGATTCAAGCTTACATTAGCTCCAAAAACACCCTTTCCATCTGCCAGTTTGGCTGCTGCTGTAACCACCCATTCCCCTGTTGCTGAAGACTGATAGGTATCCGAGATCACCGGCCCCGATTGTGATATCGCCATTTTGTACCATGGACGCTCACGAGGATCATAAATCTGGTCTCCGGCATCAGGAGATTTCATCCAGCTGCCATCCTCGGCTCCAGCCGTAAGCACACCAAGTTCTTTATGGTTTTTCGACATCCGATCCATCTGAGCTTGAAGCGCAGGACTCTTATTAATAATGTCTTCGGAGGTAATCCCCGATGCCATCTGTACAGCGTTGTCCTTCTCCATATTGAGCATCTGATCAATCTGCAGACTAAGCATTTCCGTTTTGGCCTGTGCAGAACGAGTAATCTCCATTCTAACCTGATCTGCTGCCTTAAGATAAGCAAGCCACCCTACGCTAAGACTAGGTACGATCAGGAATAAAAGGAATGCGGCAATCAGCCGTTTTTTTACCGTCAACGTAAACCGTGATTGAAACCTCACCTTCATTTCTCGCCCTGTTAGAAGCCTTTTTTGAAGCCCTTTTCTCATTATCTATCTATCTCCCATCTTTAAGTTCAACTCTTTTTATCGGAAAGTTCACCGCGAAACATTATGTATCCATATTAAATAATCCCATTTTTAATGGTCTGATCCTATTACTTTAGGTACACTCTCTTTTTGACCCCCTTGTTGGGATCGTTTACAATATTTATATAATGGTTTATTAAGAAACACTTGGAAGGAGAGGATCCAAATCTTAGGCAAGTTTCACAAGCAACAACCTGTATCTAGCAGTGGCTATCCATCCATGCTTCGTTTTCTATTCACGTTCATTCTATGCGCAGGCACGGTATTCGGGCTGTCTAACACCTCTACGGTTTCTGCAGCGCAGACTACACAAGCCGTGCATATTGAAGTTAACGGGGAGCCGCAATTCTGGAACAACGCTCCGCTTATTCTAAAAGGTACAACGTTCGTTCCCTTACGAGATGTAGTCCAATCTGTTAAAGGGAATTTGAAGTGGGATGCCCGTACCAATACAGCTACAATTACCGTTGGCAGGGACAAGCTGGTGCATCAAGCCGGAAGTAAGTCCATTAAAGTAAACCAGGTTTCTCTGGCCTCTCCAGCGAATTCACGCACCATTAACGGCACATTAATGGTTCCTGTCCGTACTCTGGCCAATGCTTTGAAGGCCGATATCGAAGTCCAGCGAACGCCTTCAGGCCAGATGAATGTTGGTATAATGACTGACCAGGTCAGCTTGCTCGATCCTGAAGTCGCTAGCGTGGATGCCTATCTGCGTGAGATCAACTATCCGGGGATGGCTCTGATTGCACGGGGGGGCGAAGCCTTGCTGAAACAGGGGTATGGTCTCGCGGATGAACAGACAATGAATCGTCCGGACCAGAAGACCCGTATCGCCTCCTTGAGCAAGTCATTCACTGCGGCTTCCATCTTGAGTTTGGCAGAAGCAGGCAAGCTAGATGTTCAAGATCCGATCTCCACCTATATTTCCGGCATCCCGAAGGGAAATCAGATTACTCTGCATATGTTACTGTCCCAAACGTCGGGTCTGCCGTCGGCCTTCGGTCGCGGGGAAGGCAATACACTTGAACAAACGGTAGAAGAGATTCGTCACAAAACCTTGAAGTTCGAACCCGGCAGTGCCTACCTGTACAGCAATAGCGGTTACGTGTTGCTTGCGTACGTTGTGGAACAGGTATCTGGCATGAGTTATGCAGACTATGTACAACAAACCATTTTGGAACCGCTCGGCATGAAAGATTCGGGAGAAGCATCACGCAAAGTGCATACGAACAGCGGCTTTGTCCAGCAAGGAAAAGGATGGACACCTGCACCTTACTATGTTTCACAATCCGGTTCAGGTACGCTCTACTCTACCGTGGATGATCTGTTGAAATGGGATCGGGCCTTATACACTGACCAGATTCTAAGTCAGGAAACGATTGAAACGATGTATGAGCCCTATTCCAACAAAAATTACGGCTATGCCTGGATTCTCAAGGAAAACGCAACAAAACGCATCGTCTTCCATAATGGAAGCGGCGGCGGGTTTTCCACAGCATTTTCACGTAATCTATCCGATGATATTACCATTATCTTGCTCGGTAATCATGCGGGCATGGATATGACCACACTGCTAAGTGATGTAGAGGCACGAACGGCCAAAGCTTTGCAATTATAATGGTCGCTTGAAGCATCACAAAGGAGCCGCACGAAGCCACCCATTCAGCGGGGTTGAAAGTTTGTGGTTTGTGGTTTGGTTTGTGGTTTGGTTTGTGGTTTGGTTTGTAGTTTGGTTTGTAGTTTGGTTTGTGGTTGATGCTCTGATTGGTGTTGATGGTTCGGGGACCAGATTACGTTGAGCTCAGGGATTAGTTCGAGTTTGGGTTGGGGGTTAATTGAGGTTAAAGTTAGGTCGAGTTGGGTCGGGTTGAGGTTGGGTTGAGGTTGGGGATTGGGTAACCCCCTTCACCCACCCCCTGTTTATTCTAACGATCTCAGATGAGCTTATTTGAGCTATAATCAGCCTTCAGAAATTGTAACGATCACCAGTAACCTTATTTCTCTAAAAACACATGCTCAATTCCCATTTTCGTATCGATTTCTCTAATTAAGCTTTCCTGTGATCGTTAGAATATACAACCGGCTAATATCACCCAAATAACGTTTCTGGAGATCGTTAGATTTTAGAACCCACCAAAATGAACCAAATATCATCATCCGTGATCACTATAATCGGTTACGGTTTGGGTTATCCCATTAATAACGCTTTCTGCACGTACAATAATAAGAGTATGCAACACGCAAAGGGACGAAGCATGAAAAGCCTCGTCCCTTTTGTTATTCTCATACATCGTTGCTATACCGGCAGTGTGAGGAGACACCAGCTCATCCCTCATATACATAAAAGTCCGGTTTCATCTACCTTGCGTTACGTCAAGTCACGTCAGATCGCGTCAATCGCTTCATATATATTCATACCTCTTTATTTGCTTTATACCTCTTTATATTGCGTCATAGTAGACTCATATATCTTGATTCTCTACCTGTAAATCTACCAAATCTGCATCTATTTATTCAATCGTGACAGGAAGCTGGCCCTTGAAAAGGATCTGTCCCATCATCGCTTTCGCTGCACTGCTCATGGCGAGAGGCCTGCTCTCATATGCCGCGATATAAGTGTGCACATCCGGCAGCTTCTGTAGGTCATACGGACTGCGAAGTGCGATTACAGCCAGCGGTTTGCCAAGTTGCAGAAGCCAGCCGATCAATCGGCATTGCGGGTCGCCCGAAGGGCTGCCTGCATTGTAGGTGCCGACCACAATCTGCTCTATATCCACCGCTTCTGCGGCTTGAAGCAGACGAGCCGAGGACAGCGCAACTTCATCCGCCGCTACCCTCATATCCACCACTTCCAAGCCTTGAGCAGACAAAGCCGCTCCCAGTGTTACCCCTCCATCCAACTGTTCATCAGCAATACTTGTTACTTCTGCGGCAACCGTAATGACAAGTGTTCGCTCTTGTTTTAGCGGCAACATATGTTGTGCATCCCGAATTAATGTAATGCTCTTCTCACTGATTCGCTGAGCTACCTCCTGATGCAGTGGACTATTACGTTGAAACGGCTCGGCAAATGGCTGATTTGCATTCATGGAATCGTGAACCACCGCCGGGGTTGCATGGACATCATCCACACCAAATTTGCCGCTCATACTGACAGATATCTCTACTGCCGTGTCGCTCTCCAGCCCCATCTCCACATTCATTAGCCCACGCTTCATTTTATATGTCAGCAAACGTCTAACAGACTCATCAATCCGCCGCTCACTGATACGTCCACTTTTCACCGCATTCATCAATGCTTCGAAAGCTTCCACTTGTAACTGTGCTGTATGACTGATCAGTACCATATCTGCTCCAGCTTCAACCGCCATCACCGCCGCATCGACCGTGCCGTAGTGAGTCGCGATCGCCTTCATCTCCATACAGTCGGTCAAGATCATACCCTCATATCCAAGCTCCTTTCGAAGCAATCCGGTTAATACCGAATGGGACAATGTGACAGGTAGGCGCTCTGGCTCCAGTGCCGGAAAATAAATATGAGCAGACATCATGGCATCCACGCCTTCCGCTATCGCTGCTCGAAACGGTGCAAGCTCCACCTGATTGACCCTTGTTCTGTCATGGGTGATTACAGGAAGATCGAGATGAGAATCGGTATCCGTATCGCCATGACCTGGGAAATGTTTGGCTGTCGCAGCGATACCGGCATTCTGAAAGCCCGCAATGGATGCCGCACCGAAGTCGGCTACCTTTTCCGCGGATTCCCCAAAAGAACGCACACCGATAACCGGGTTGTTCGCATTGTTATTCACATCGAGTACAGGAGCAAAGTTCATATTAATGCCCATCGATCGCAGTTCCATTCCACTAATGTGAGCTGCCTCATAAGCATCTTGCACCGATCCGGCCGCAGCAATGGCCATCTGTCCAGGCATAAGTGCAATCCCCTCTGTAATTCGAGCCACCATGCCGCCTTCCTGGTCAATAGCAATCCAGAGAGGTACATTGCCCCTTGCTTGCGCAATGTTCTGCAAACCACCAGATAGCCGCTCTACCTGCTCAGGCGAAACCACATTCCTTGCAAAATAAACGATGCCGCCAATCGGATAATCCCCAAGCAGCTTCTCTATCTCACCTTCCGGCTCTGTTCCATGAAATCCGCATAACAACATCTGCCCGACCTTATCTCTTAAGCTCATCTGCCCGATTCTTTGCTTCACCCTGTCCTTCAAGCTACGCATTAGCATTACGTGTCCTCCTCCCATGAACCTCAAACCCTCGTGCCAAAGAGCAGCATCCCTGTCTGCCATGCTACTCTTCATTCCTACCTGCCCATTAAGCGCGTCATTCATCGTATAGCAAATAGGGTCTGCGGCGTTCCTGCCACATCTTCTCCTGCTCACGCCAAGCTGCCATTAAACGAAATAAACCACGACCGTCTCCAATGGTCTCGCGAACCTCTCCCCCTCCAGTAAGTAAATCAATAAAATATCGGGAGCCCTTACGTGGAGGTTCAAGCCACTCAAACTGTTCGGGGTATCGAATGGCTATCTCATGCAAAAGCAACAAACCTGTTTCAACAGAACGGAAGTGCCTTTCTTCTGTGACAAACAGCCTTACACCCCCACATCGTTCTCTGGCATGTTTGGAAAAGGCCGGTGTCATATACACCGGGTGGAAATGTACCCCGCCCAATTTATGAGACTGCATCGCATCTGCTAGCTGTTGCCCATCGATCCACGGGGCACCCAGCCATTCAAATGGCCTCGTCGTGCCTCGACCTTCCGATACATTAGTCCCTTCCAACAGACACGTTCCCGCATAAGCACGTACGGTATCTACCGTTGGCATATTAGGCGAAGGCATCATCCAGGGCAGCCCCGTCTCAGTAAAAGTCATGCTTCGCCGCCAGCCCTCCATCGCTATGACCTCTAACTCACAGGGCACATGATGCTCGGCGTTGACAAGCAAAGCCAGTTCCCCAATCGTCATACCGTTTCGAATGGATGTAGCCCAGGCTCCTACAAAGGATTCAAACCCATCCTTAAGTAAACCGCCTTCCACCTCCACACCGCCAAGCGGATTGGGGCGATCCAGCACCAGTAGACGTTTTCCCGCTTCGCCACACGCCTCCATCATCTGAAATAAAGTTGAAGCATACGTATAATACCTCACACCCACATCCTGAATATCAAAAAGAACCGTATCCACATCAGCAAGCATGTAAGGCTGCGGCTTCTTATGTATACCGTACAAGCTGTATACCGGAATGCCATAACGGGGGTGTTCCGAGTCTGAAAAAGGAATACCCGCCTGCAGCTCTCCAGACAACCCATGCTCACATGCAAACAAAGCCGTCAGCTGGGCATCCACTAAGCTTGCACATACATCCACCGTGGAGACAAAGTCTGCTGTGATGCCCGTCGGATTCGTCACCAAACCAATTCGTGCACCACCAGTTAACCAGGGATGTGCAGTTCCCTCAGCCAGCACATCCGCTCCTGTTTTCACCCTCATGATACATGACCTTCGCTTACCCAACCGACTTGCTGATGATCGTTACCACGGGACGAAACTGGCTCCTCTTCAGGTTCAATCAGATTACTTGCGGCCTTATGCTGATAGATGGCAAACATACCTGCAAACAACGCTCCGAATCCCACAACCGTCAGCATAAGCAGTGCGCTAAGGCACACCACTTGGAAGCAGGCAGCAATCGTATACCCCGGATAACGGAAGAACAACTTCACACTCTCTCCCATCGCCTGAAGGATGCCCATTCCTTTTTGCAACATAAGCTGCCAAGTGTAGAACTGTGAAATGAACGCCAAGATGACAAAAAACGTCTGAAACATGCCTACTGCCATGCCCGTCATGTTGCCTTTCCCTCCGTAATACCACCAGGTTGACCAGAGGATGAAACCCAGCAGTGCGAACAGCAGCCCTGTCACACCGCCCGGAAGCAACCCTCTCCACGTGCCTTCCCACATATCACGCAGCCCGTTCCGGCGCTCTTTCCGCTCCAGCCGATGATGCACTGCGTAACAGACACCAAACAAGAGCGGCATATACATGATGGCAAGCAGCAGCACGGCCACCGGTATCGGTGCAAACATGAGAATCGGAATGAGCAGCACGGAGCTGCCCGCACTGAACAGTGCCACCGGAATGATATCCCGGTAGATCTCCACCCCTGACTTGACCAGCACTTCACTCAGTTTACGCATAGGTGTTGTTCTCCCTTCTGTCATTCAACATCTATTCCAGTCCAATCGCCATCTCCGTCTCCGGGTCAAAGAAATGGGCTTTACGCATATCTAGCACAAAGGTCTTATCCATCCCCACATATGCATGGGTCTCAGGATGAACCTTGGCTGTCACCGTTCGGCTCCCCAGATGGAAGTAGATCAAATTTTCCGACCCTAGATGCTCCACCACTTGAACACGTGCTTGAAGCATGTGATCTTGCGGAATATTGGGTGCCACATCATCACCAAAAATATGCTCTGGACGCAGTCCGAGAATGACCCGTTTACCCTGATAATTGCTTAAGCGCTCTAACACATTGGCTGATAACGTGAAGGATGTACCCTCTATCTTCACTTGTGTACCTTCGATGTGGGCATCAATGAAGTTCATTGCTGGTGAGCCGATGAAACCGGCCACAAACATATTGCGCGGGCTGGCATAGAGCTCCTTCGGTGATGCAACCTGTTGAATGTCCCCATGATTCATCACTACAATGCGCTCCCCAAGCGTCATAGCCTCGACCTGATCATGTGTAACATAAACGATCGTCGCGCCCAGCCTTTTATGCAGCTCCCCAAGCTCTACACGCATCTGCACACGCAGCTTGGCATCCAGGTTAGAGAGCGGCTCATCGAACAGAAAGACCTGCGGATCACGCACAATTGCACGTCCCACGGCAACACGCTGGCGCTGCCCTCCGGACAATTCGCGCGGCTTACGCTCCAGCATAGCCTCAAGCCCCAGAATCGAAGCAGCATTCTGTACTTGCTCATCGATATAGGCTTTGGGTTTCTTCAGATTTTTCAGACCAAAGGACAGATTCTCCCGAATGGTCATATGCGGATATAAGGCATAATCCTGAAAGACCATGGCGATATCCCGATCCTTGGGATGCAGATCATTCACAATCCGATTCCCGATTACGATGTCCCCACTGGTCTGTTTCTCAAGCCCCGCGATCATTCGCAGTGAGGTTGTTTTACCACAGCCCGAAGGCCCAACAAACACGACAAATTCCTTATCTTCTATTACAAAGTCCGAACCGGCGACTGCCGTGAACGTTCCTTTATGGTCGTCTTTGAACTCTTTGCGCACTTGGCGAAACTCCACGCGTGCCATAGGTTAATCCCCCTTTACATTGTCACCTGCTGTACTTGCAAATGTTGCATGGTTATCCTTTCACAGCTCCAATCGTGATACCCTGCAAGAAATAACGTTGCAATGAGAAGAAGAGAATGATCATCGGCAATGCACCGATTGTGGCTCCAGCCATCATGGCACCGAAGTCGGTGGATTCAGCAAAAACAAAGGATGCGAGTCCAACCTGTACCGTGCGCATCTCATTCGAATTGGTGATCAGGAAAGGCCAGAAAAATTCATTCCACGAGGCAACAAAAGTGAAAATCGCCAGCACTGCTATACCTGGCTTTGCCATAGGTAGAATGACCTTCCAGAAGATGCCGAACTCACTGCACGCATCAATTCGAGCGGCATGAATGAGTGAAGTCGGCAGGGTGGACATAAATTGTTTCATAAGAAAGATGTTGCCAACACTGACTGCTGCGGGGAGGATAATCGCTGTGTACGTATCCCCCAGATCAAACACGTTGACCATCAAAATGTAGAGTGGAATCAGCGTCACCTGTGCAGGAATCATCATCGTTCCAAGCAACACCCAGAACACGGCCTGACTGCCCGGGAATTTTAATTTAGCAAACGCATATCCTGCCAGCGAAGCAAAGAACACATTGGTGACCGTCAATATAACGGAGATCAGTAACGAGTTATAGAGCCAGCGCCATGCATCCGTTTTGGCAAAAAAACGTTCATACGGCGACATGGACAGCTGCTCAGGTATCATCTGTGGCTTGAACGAAGCTGACATCGTTGTATCCTGCACCGATCCGACGAGCATCCAGTACATAGGAATAATCGTAATCAGTGCCCAGCCAGCCAACAGAACAGACGCTATAACAAGCAGAATCTTTTTTCGTGTTGAATTCATACGTTGTATTCACCCCCGGATGCCTAATGAAAGCCTTGTTTAATACTCGATATCACTGGAGAAATATTTGAATTGAATCACGGAGATGACAATAATGATGACTGCCAGTACAAAGGATTGTGCCGAGGCTAATCCAAACTCGTAGAACTTAAAGGCCGTCTCATAAATTAAATAAGCAATTGTAGTGGTCGCAAAGTTTGGCCCGCCTTGGGTCATCAGGTATACAGAAATAAACACTTGGAAGGACGTAATGACGCCAGTTACAAGCAAGTAGAGCGTCGTCGGTTTCAAAAGGGGCCATGTAATCTTGCTGAATTGTGTCCATCCGCTCGCATGATCGATATCGGCAGCCTCATACAGCGATTTTGGGATACCTCCCATAGCCGCAAGATACAGAATGATGCCCGCACCATGGGATCCAAGCCAGTTCATCAAGATTAGAGAAAAGAGGGCTGTGCCTGACTGACCAAGCCAGATGATCGGGTCAAGGCCGAAAAAGCTCAGGAAGCGATTGAGCAGTCCCGAATCCGTCGGGTCAAAAATGGCGAGCCACACGATCGAGATTGTCACTCCCGACGCTACCGCAGGCAGATAAAGTGTGGCCTTGAAGAACGTCTGCCATTTGCTTTTCATCTGGAAGATAAAATACGAGAGCACAAACGTAATCAGGATGTTGACGGGTACTGTTCCAAGTGTAAAAATGACGGTATTTTTAATCGACTTCCAGAAGGTTTCATCCTTCACCAGACGTTCGTAATTATCCAGTCCCACCCACGTGGAGTTCATGATGTTGTATTTCTGAAAGCTCATAACAAGAGCTGTTAATACGGGGTACAGTGTAAAAACGAGAAACAGCAGGACAGGCGCCAAAATAAACAAATACGCCCACCCGTAATCTCGCCAGAACCGGACAACCCGGGAATGCCGGGGCGCAGGCTCCGGCGCAAGGGCGGTCTGCATGGCGAATCCTCCTCTCCGAATCAATGTGTCACTGCGTAGTTGGTTATTGTCCGAACATCTGCTGACCTTTGCCTTTAAAATCTTCCGCAATCTGCTCCGGTGTCTTCTCACCCGAGAACAGAGCCTGAATGTTAGGCTTCACGACCTGTTCCTTGAACTGTTTCTGCTGTGAAGCCTTGTCGATATCCAGCTTGAGCACGACTGGCATTGCGATGTGTTTCGCCATCTCTTTGGCCGCATCCAGATTGACCTGCTGTCCCAGTTCCTTGCCTTTGAACAGATCGGCTTGAGATTGTCTTACAAAAGGAAGCGCCAGCTCATTAGCCGAGTTACCCGCTTTGGCACCACTCAGTGCCTCCATAACGAGGAAGGTATTTTTGGCATGCTGCTCACCTTTGTCCTTCTTCTGTTTGAAAGCCACATAACCCTCGCCGCCCATCGTTGTTGCCGCAGGCTGATTATCATTGTGCGGTACGGGCAGCAATACAAAATCAATCTTCTCCCCCTGCACCTTGCCATCGTCAATATCTTTGTTGCGGTTCTGAATCATGACATCATAATAAGGAATCGCCTTCGAGATGATTGCCGTTTCACCGGCATAGAACATGTCTGTCCGCTTCGCCGGAGCAAGTGCGGCCGTTTCCTTCGGCATATATCCTTGATCCATCAGATTTTTGATAAAAGAGAGCGTGTCCAGAATGCGGCCGTCATTCCACTGGAATTTCCCGCTTTCGTCCAGCACATCAATCATGCCGTTGTTACGGGAGAGCATTTCAATAAAATCAAGCGAAGTACCATCTGTCACCAAGGCATATTGTTTACTTCCGTTATCCAGCGTTTTCGTCAACTTGGCCGCGGCTTCGTTAAACTCGGACCAGGTCCAGCCATTCTTCTGGATTGTCTTCCAATCAATGCCCGCTTCATCGAGAATACGTTTGTTACCGCCCCAGGCCCACTGGAATTGATAGAGAGGCAGACCGTATTGTTTCCCTTGAATCTGCCCCAGTTCCAAAGTGCCCGGCAGATAGTCATCTTTGATCTCAGGGGTCAGATAACTGTCCAGTTCCAGTGCCAGTCCGGTATTCACATACGTACCGTCCACACTATGGAAGTACAGATCAGGCGGATTTCCCGCGTTTAAAGCGACATCAAATTTCTTGGGCCCCTCAGCCCAGGAGAGCATTTCCGTTTTCACCGTAATATTCGGGTGTTCCTTATTAAAATCAGCAATTAAGTCCTTCAATTCATCCTCGTATGTGCCATGAACCGGGTATGTCCATACCGTCACCGTATCATTCGCACCCGGATCATTCGAATCTGCTCCACCACTGTTGCCACAGGCTGTGATCCAGACCATCAATAACACCATCGCCAAAACAAGACCCTTCCTTTTCATATCCTTCATCTCCTTTTGCATGTCGTCTTCTCTTGTCCTACGCCCATTATGAATGTCTATTGCTGGTGCCCTTCTGTTACCTTTCCCTTTCGTAACCCTCTGTTCGCAGCTTGGCACAGAGCCGAAATCTACACCTCCTTGGAGATCGACCTGTTCAGCAAGGTCTAGTGTTACTAATGAAACTTTAACGTTAATTAATGTAACATCAATCGTATCGATTCCTTCCAAAATTGTGGATTGAATTCATTATATGAGGTGTAAAATAAAAATTCAACAATAAATTTGTTCATAAAATTTAATTTTACTTTTTCGTTTTAAGCCTCTATACTATGAAAAAAAGAAAATATGCCCTAACGAGGTGAGTACGCTTGCGAGTTTACGCAGGAATTGATGGAGGCGGTACCAAAACTGATGCAGCAATCATTTCTGAATCTGGGGACATTCTGGCAACAGCTCGTGGCGGTGCAACGAATCCACATAGTGTGCCGCCTCACGAAGCTGTAAAGGAGTTATTACATCTCTTAGATGTTCTATTTTCATCCAATGTAGAATTTTTGTCTAATTGTGAGAGTATATGTCTTGGCATGTCAGGTATAGCTGAAGATCAGGAGCGACAATGGATCACCGCTCACGTTGATGACTATATGAAAAGCAAGAAAAACACGGCTGATTCCATTCATGCGAACTGTACGATCCATATTGTCACGGAGGGAGAAATCGCACTAATGGCCTCGCTTGGGCAACCGCACGGTTTGCTCGCCATTTCAGGAACCGGATCGATCATCTATGGAATCACACCGGAAGGTGAAGTGAACCGGGCAGGCGGGTGGGGACATCTACTCGGAGATGAGGGGAGCGGTTATCGAATTGGACAGCGTGCACTGCAAAGCGTTATGAAGAGCCATGATGGCGTTTTACCTACAACCATTTTGACATCACTCGTATTGCAGGAGTTGCAAGTCAAGCATCCACCGGAATTAAAATACGTGGTATACCAAGCGGACTGGAACAAATCGAGCATGGCTTCCATGGCTCGCCTGACGATAGAAGCCGCTGCTGGAGGGGATGAGGTAGCACGTTTCCTTCTCATGGATGAGGCCAAGCAACTGGCCGATACCGCTAAAGCGCTAATACGCCAACATGTTTCTTTCGCCACGGCTCCTATGGCACTTTCCGGTTCCATATTTCGCTACTCTTCCCTGTTTCGAAATACATTCCTTCACCATCTTACCGAAGTGCACGATCAACAGCAGGTTGTCTGCTTGGAAAATGCTCCTGTCCCGGCCGTGGGTGCGGCACAGTTAGCAAGACTACAATGCCACTTGGATAAATCATTCTAAACAAAAAAAGGAGGGCTTACGGATGAATCATACCCTTAACTCATTAGTAACGGAACAGCCTAACCCACAGACAGATGATATGGATCAACTGCCTTCAGCGGAAATTATGGAACTCATCAATCGGGAAGATCGCCGCATAGCTGAGCTTATTCAGCCACTAATTCCAGTCATTGCTCAAGCCGCAGACCGCATTGTAGCCAGTTTTCAATCGGGGGGAAGACTGTTTTATGTAGGCGCAGGTACAAGCGGCAGGCTAGGTATTCTAGATGCATCGGAATGCCCCCCTACGTATGGTACTCCACCTTCTATGGTGCAAGGTATTATTGCAGGCGGGTTTCGGGCAATTAAGGATCCGGTAGAAGGCGCAGAAGATAGCGAAGAAGCCGGGGAAACCGATTTGAAGCAGCACGAATTACGTGTTAATGATGTTGTCGTTGGCATTGCAGCAAGTGGACGCACCCCTTATGTGCTTGGAGCCATGAATTATGCCAGGCAGCTCGGTGCTGTAGTCATCGGGGTGAGCAATAATGCTGATACACCCATGAGCATACTCTCGGATGTGAGCATTGAAGCGGTTATGGGACCGGAGGTCGTGATGGGGTCGACTCGCATGAAAGCCGGTACCGCCCAGAAAATGATTCTGAACATGCTGACGACAACCGCGATGATCCGTTTAGGTAAGGTGTATCGTAATTTCATGGTGGATCTGAATCCGTCCAATGAAAAGCTTGTACATCGAGCAAAACGCATGATACAGCTTGCAACTGGAGCACAGGAAAACGAAATTGAACAAGCCTTTACCGCAGCGAATGGGCATGTCAAAACAGCGATCGTGATGCTGATGGCTGATGTCGATGCAGCTGAAGCCGGGCGCCGGCTGGAGAATGCAGATGGTTTTGTACGTCATGCTATTGCCGGATCAGGCTGATTAGAACGGTACCCTAGCTAGTTTCTGTACCATTTATCTTCTACCTGTTTAAGGATCATTGGAGATTGTGCGGCAGCTTGTTTGTGATAAAGAAGCACAGGCAGCAAGTCATTTGGTACTTATAGGCAGCTTTACTGGCGCTGAGAGATGGTTATTTACATGAGAGAAGGCCTACCTGCCCGGTTGGCTTCTCTTTTTTTACTTTTCATAGCGTACAATTGTATTCCTCATCAAAAAAATCCCTGGTACATATGACTGTACGGGATTCTCCACGTTTTTATTTCCTAAACACACCACAATTTCGTTGCTCATTTATGCTCCTGAATCGCTTGTCTGCTCTTCTCCAGATACTGCACCGACTGATTATAATCCCGGCTGGCAATAGCCAGGTAAAGAATATCAATGACGTTAAGCTGCGCAATGCGTGAAGAGGTAGCTCCACTGCGAATATCGCTCTCCATCGACGTAATCATGAGAGGAACATCCGCAAGACTGCTCAGCGTGTTACTGCCCCACTTGGTAATACTGATCGTTCCTGCACCACCTTCACGGGCATGCTCCAAACAGGAAATCACATTGGAGGTCTCGCCTGAATAAGAGATACAGACCACAACATCGTCCTCACGCAACGTCGTTGCAGACGAAATCTGCATATGTGGATCGGCGAACGAAAAGCTGGTACGGTTAATCCGCATGAACTTGTAGTGTGCATCCAGTGCAATCAAATTAGAGGCGCCCACGCCGTAGAAAAAAATGCGATTGGCTTTGTCCAGCATGTTAACCGCCTGATCTACAAGCCTTGGTTCCAAAATATGAACCGTGTCTTTGATCGATTGAATATTGTTTGTAGACACATGTTGAATAATACTCTCTACCGAGTCCTTAGGACGAATCTCTGTATATTGATATTGCTCATTGGTCTGTAAATCCCCCGCTATTTTGAGTTTCAGCTCCTGAAAACCGGTTACACCAAGGGATTTACACAACCTGATAATGGCGGCCGGACTGCCTCCGCTTCGTTCAGACAGTTGCGCAACGGACGACTGCACTGTCTCTTGGGGGTGTTCCAGAATGTAAGCTCCGATCTTTCGTTCTGACGGAGTCAGATCATCCAGTAATGCGCGTAAACGTACAAGTCCACCTTTCATACCTTCCATCCGCTCCTCCTCTCCGTACTGTTATCTGTACAAGCATTTTATCTTATATTTATTGCCACGTCTAATTGGAGATACTGCTTACCTTGACAATTCAATGGCCACTACAGAGTCAGATGTCCTGAAATAACGGCATGTGCCGCACCTGTTACATCAGGAAGTGTATTTGTTCTGCCCATCAAAGCCTCATGTCCAAGCAGCGCGAACCCCATCGCTTCCCTGGCATCATCCGGAACACCGTAATCTGCTGTACGCTTCAGACGTATGGATTCTGGAAGTCTTAACCGAATCATCTTCATTAATGTGTCATTGGACGTACCGCCGCCGCAGGTAAGCATTGCCGAGATTGACGTCTTGGGTAACACAAAATCCTCAACGGCCCGCACTATGGTCTCTGCTGTAAGCCAAGTTGCGGAAGCTAACAGATCTTCCAGTGACAGATCATGCAATGCCGCAAATTCCATAAGTCGCTTGGCATAATCTGCACCATAAACTTCACGTCCGGTACTCTTGGGGGGGTGGCGACGGAAGTAGTCATCATTCAAGCAGTAGGCCACCAGCTCGGGGTGCACGGTTCCCTTCGCTGCTATGCTCCCGTTCGGATCGTAATGCTGCTTCCCTTCGGTAGCATGACGAACCAGTGCATCTATCACCATATTCCCTGGTCCTGTGTCGAAAGCCGAAACCTCCGTCTCGGATGATCCTGCCGGAAGTACAGTCACATTGCCGATCCCGCCAATGTTCTGCACCAGACGTCCTTCCGTAGCACTACGGAACATTAATGCGTCAGCATAGGGAGTGAGCGGAGCACCTTCCCCGCCTGCCGCCATATCTCTGGCACGCAGGTTGCCAATGACAGGCAGCCCTGTGCGCTCTCTCACTACAGCACACTCGCCGATTTGCAGTGTAGAACTTACTTTCAAACTGCCGGTACCCAACGGGCTTGGAAACGCAGAAGGAACAGGTGCATGCCAGATTGTCTGCCCATGCATGCTGATTACATCGACTTGTCCGCTTGAGACACCAGCTGATTGCAACAGCTCTTGTACACTCTGTGCGTACCATTCGGATACACCGAAATGGGCTGTTGTCAGCTCATCAACACGCGCTGTTTCGGGAGAGCATAAGCGAATCAGCCTCTCTCTGAGCTCATTCGTATATGGCGTACAGATAAAATCAACGAGTTCCATTCGCTGCATCGCTCCGTGCTCATCTGTCTGTATATGTACCAGTGCTGCATCCGTTCCGTCCAGCGATGTGCCAGACATCAATCCAATCACCAGGTGCTCCCGTTTAGAACGGTACGCCTCCCACATCGGATAACTGCCAATCTCCCTGCGAACAGCCATATTGTTTTCCAGCCTCCCCTGGACCGGATGCTTATCCCGCCCCGTCCTGCTCATATTTCACTCAGTATATGACACAAAATTTCACAAGTCAATTTAAATGTGAAACTTAATTACAACCCCACATACGGAAGCTGAAATGCAGTTCAACAAAAAAGTCGCCACATTGGCGACTCTTGAGCCGGTAACCATCTCCAGCCGATTTCTCATGAAAAATCCGGTCTTTTATTTTGTTAGTTTTTTTGCAGCATGGCGATGATATCGTATGACTTTTCGATACATCGTCTTGTCCTTTAATTGATTGAATATGAATGGGTCAGGTTTGACATTCACCTCAATAATCCAGGGTTTTAGACTGTGGTCCAGTCCGATATCCACACCTATTTGATTAAGATAAGAGTACTTTTTCTTCATATGACGAGCTATGCGCAGGCTAAGTTCATTCATCTCCTGAATCAGTTCATTTCTGCGTTTTGTGGATGCATGAGAGTTTAGCAGCTTGTGAACATCCATCGGTGTACCACCACTATGATAATTGGTTACGATTTTCTTTGGATGACCCAGTCGGCCGATGATTCCAGTAGCTTCCCATTGTTTGGTCGGGCTTAGTTGTATCATGACTCGGATATCAAAACGTCTCTTGTTGTGCTTAAGAAGATGGATTCCTCTCTGAATCAGATAGCTTCTCTTATTCACCAAACGTGTCAGACTGGTATAGAACGATTCAAAGCTGTTAAAGGTCAGACGTTTTTGATCATGCTGATAGACAAAATGTTGATGATCTTCCATTTCAGCCTTAATGACACCCATCCCGAAAGTACCTCTCTCGGGTTTAACATAGACCATTCCATACTTGCTCATCATGGATTTCAGATTCGTTTTGTTAAATTTCTGTGTGTCTGGGATAAACGGTTTAATAGATTCATTATTAATAATCAATTTTGTTTTTAACCACTTGCTTCTTAATGGCTGCAATTTATCAACACCCATGCCATAAGCTCTCCCTTCAGCAGCCGCATCAAAGCCTACTGTTTGTTTGATCAAGATCCTGCATGCATTATATGTCATACCGATATAGGAACCCTCTACAAAAGTCCCTATTCGTAAAAAATGTATATTAGCACATGCCCTGACCAAAACACTTTTGCACACATACCATGAAAGAAGTCATAACGATATGTGCAAGGAGTTGAGAAGATGTCCGTTCGGCGTGGAATGCAGTTGAATACTGCGACCAAGATTGATGTTCTTATACCAGCGATTGAGAAAGATTTGGCTACCCTTCCCCTCGTCATTGATAACATTCGCCGTTATGTAACACATCCCATCGGAAGCATATATATTGTTTCTCCGGCCAGCACCAAAATCAGAAAACTTTGCTCCCGTAAAAACTGCATTTTTGTTAATGAGCGATCCGTTCTGCCTATAACCAAAAACGAGATACACTACCAGTCCTCCCGTTGGAATCGCTCAGGCTGGTTATATCAGCAGCTGCTCAAAATGAACGGAGATTCCATTGTGAAAGCAAAGCACTTTCTAGTCATGGACGCGGATACCGTACTGATTAAACCTCATTCATTTATTGTAGAAGGCAAAACGTTATTTTACTGCCGTGATTGGAGCCAGCCGGAATATTTCAATACCTACCATAAGTTATTAGGCATGAAAGCTCCGCGTCCCCGCTCTTTTGTTACCCATTATATGCTGTTTGAAAAATCGAAACTCGCTGCCCTAAAACAGAAAATCGAAGCGGTTCATAAGCTGCCATGGTACAAAGCGATCATCTTCAGTATCAATAAGAAGAAGCAGTTTGGTTTCTCCGAGTACGAAACGTATGCCAATTTTATGTATACGAAAAACCCGGGTAGCATGGTCCTTAGAAGTTCGATGAATAAAAGTCTGAATGTGAATGCTTCTTCGCTAAAAGAGCAACAAATCCGTCACCTGGCTCTTAAATATCGTTCTCTTTCCTTCCATAAACGCAAAATCTATAGTAAAGCTCCCTGAGCTTAAGGAGGAAGCCTATGCATATCGTACTGCTGTGCGGTGGCTCTGGCAAAAGGCTCTGGCCATTATCCAATGAGCTCCGCTCCAAGCTGTTCGTAGATATACTTCCATCACCCGCTGGAGGTAGGGAATCCATGATCAGCAGAATATGCCGCCAGCTTGACAGTTCACGCCTGACAGATTCAGCGATCATTATTTCACATCGGGATCAGGCTAGCATTACGGCTCGACATACTCAAGACAAAATACCAGTCATCGGGGAACCATATAAGCGAGGTACTTTTACTGCCGCAGCCTTAGCGACGTTATATCTGCAATCCTCCCGAATGGCTAAAAATGACGATGTGATCTGTATCGCGCCTGCCGATGTGTTCGCAGGTGAGGATTTTTTCGGCAATTTCCGATCACTTCCAGACATATTGAAACAGTCTCAAGCCGATATCGCTTTAATTGGGACAAGGCCTACACATGCTTCAGAACAGTATGGATACATCTTGCCGGGTGGGGTAGAACGTAATGCTTATGCGCCAGTAACACAATTTATAGAAAAACCCGAAGCCGCCATTGCTGAAAATCTGCTGCAACGTGGGGCACTATGGAACTGCGGAGTATACGCGTTCACCGTCGCGTTTATGATATCCCATATTGAAAAAATGGGACTTCCGGTTCATTATGATCAATTGTCCTCCCTGTATGAAGTGTTGCCTGAACGAAGTTTTGACAAGCATGTTGCAGAAAAGGCGCAGCGGGCCGTAGTTCTGCCTTATAAGGGAGTATGGCAGGATATCGGAAGCTGGGATACGCTATGCGCCCAGTTAGATTCCCATGTTTTCGGACATGGTGAAATCTCTGAGTCATCCTTCGATTCCTATATTGTTAATGAGCTTCCCTACCCCATGCAAATCATTGGTGTGCCAGG
This sequence comes from Paenibacillus amylolyticus, assembly GCF_003719335.1. Lineage (GTDB taxonomy): Bacteria > Bacillota > Bacilli > Paenibacillales > Paenibacillaceae > Paenibacillus > Paenibacillus amylolyticus_D. Next base: position 10,153 of record NZ_RIAS01000010.1, on the reverse strand, counting down.
TATTATCGCTGCCGCAAGTCCAGACGGCATTCTCATTGCCAACAAAAATAATTCAAATGAAATTAAAGCGCAGTTAGGCAGCCTGCCACTAAAACCGATGTATGGTGAAGCAACCTGGGGCAGTTATCGTGTCATAGAGAGCTCGATAGAAGATGAAAATACAACCGTAACCACATTGAACACAACGGTTCTACCGGGCAAACATATCGGATTGCACTGGCACCGGGCAGGATGTAGCGCGTGGACTGTACTTGCAGGCAGCGGTCACTTGCTTATCAACGGACAGGTCACCCAGGTGACAATCGGCAATCAGTTCAAGATCACCTCGGATAGCGTCTATTCTATTCTCGCTGAAACCAGGATGGTCATCCTTGAAGTGCGGATCGGCGAACCCGAGGATGAAAAAAACATCCTTTTTAAAAATGAAGATTGGAATATAATCGTAGAACTTGCAGGATCGTACGAAACCAAATAGTAATCATCCAAAATTCTGACTGTAGTTTCTCATTCAGTTGGACTATCCATGCACCAAAGTGGGCGTTATTTTTCAAGCCATCCTTCAAAAGATTAACTCATCCCCAGGAGATAACAGGTCAATATCTGTACCAGATTGACATTGTCCGGCGAGCAATCCCTGTCTCAGCCGCCCTGTCTCTGCAATATCGGTATGAACCAGCACGTTGTGCCGGGCAGAGACCCGGTTCAACATCCGCTCCACATCATGCCATCCTTGATGAACCTTGTATCGGACCTTTTCAACCCTGCATGTGCCGTATTGCTCAGGATTTTCGAGCAATTGATGTGCAAATGTACCGGCAGAAGTATGTCCCGTGAGCAAAATCAGATTTTGCATTTCAGGTGCCCACATCCCGTAATACCAGCGTGCGAGTGAAGACTGCATCATGCCATCCGGAATGAACCAGAGCGAAGCTTCATATTTTTCAAGCAACTTTGTCCGTTCTTGGGGTGTACTCACTCTTTCCCAGCCTTCTCCGCTCAGAAATGTTGCAATCCTATGAGCAGGCGCACTTTCGGTGACTTCACCTTCCTGCTCTCTGAGCCAGGAGGATGCATGATGCAATTGCTTCATGCCCTCTACAAGCCTCTGCTCCACAATCAAAGGTACATCTGCAAAACGTTCTTGCGCCCACAAAATCAGTTCCTGTCCTCGGCCAACCGCAGGCATGGGCATGAGCACCTTACCACCTTGATGAAGAGCATTCTGGATGGCACTTTCCAGCTGCTGCAACTTGTCTGCCTGAGCATCACGATCTGTTCCATAGGCTGCATCGATAATAGCCAAATCCAGTCTGATGGCAGGTTGCTTGTGCTGGCCTTCTTCTCGGTATTTATGTTGATCTTTGTGCTGGCCCTTGTGTGGGTATTTGTGTGCTTTCACCTGCATTTGTACTTCCAAGGGAGAATACTCCACGGCATGCCTGCTACTCGTAACGGATGCATTGCTGGACAAAGACAAACGTTGCGCTCCACCTACTACAGAAGCAATGGGCATGACCTCGTTCAGTCTCTGTCTCTTCAGATCAGCCTGCCTGAATCCGTTAGCCACATCATCTGCCTGTAATAGCATCGATTCCGAGGTGTAATCGCCAGAGTACAGTATTCGCTTGTCTTCCATCTCCAGCCCGAACCAGACTGATCCAGCCAAATGTCCACTGCGCCCCCACATGACCGATATACCAGGCAACAATTCAAACCAGTACTCACGCTCAGCCTCATCCTCCAAAAATCGATAGCGAATCCGTCTTTCATCCGCTTCATCATAGGGCAAGGATTGACCCGCACGTTCCATACTGTTACGCCAAGCTCGAAAATAAGTTGTTAACTGCTCTCTTGTCTCGCGTGTTGTCCACACTTCACCTTTATACCCCAGCTTGTAGAGAAGCGGGATGGCAACGGAGTGATCCTCATGGGCATGGGATAACAGCACCGCATCCAGTTGTGGCACAACCTCCGGTTCGATGAGCGGATATTCGCCGTTGCCTTCTTTTTTCACACCACAATCCAGCAACAGTTGATAACGGCTCCCGCTAAGCAGATAGGCGGAACGTCCATGCTCGCCCGCACCGCCCCATACATTCAGTTTGATCATGAAGCATTCCACTTTCTCTTTGAATTCAACATTTCAATCCCCAGTAACATCAGCACCGTCATCCCGACGGTTACTACAGCCATCGCCATCCCAAGTGACACCTGACCCTGTTCGAATTGGGCAAAAATATACGTCGCCGACGTCTGCATCGACGGCGGAAGAATCAGAAGCGAGCCGACCAATTCTCGCGTGGCAATCGTAAATGTCATCATCCAGCCCGCCACCATACCGGGCAGGATCAGCGGAATAAGGATGCGCCGCAGAATGTACAGCGGCTTACCGCCGAACACCTGACCCGCCTGAAACAACGTGCCATCGATCTGGGTGAAGCTTGATTTTACATATTGCACGGTGTATGGCAGGAACAGCACAACATAGGTAAGCACCACCATCCCATACGTGTTATACAGCGTCACGGGCATCCACGGCGAGTTCCAGAACAGAATCAGACCAACCACCATAACAATACCCGGCACCGTGTTGGGCAACAGACTGAACAAGTCGATAACCCGTTGCATGAACGAAGATGACTTGCCAATCGCCAGCGCAAACCCCGTACCAATGATCACTGCCACCGTAGAAGCTGCCAGAGATAATCCGAGACTGTTGCCGATCGCCTTCATACTTACTGAACCCCAGGATAACAATTCCCGGTAGTGCTCCAATGTCAGATTGTCCAGAGCAAGTCCTACTCCCCGTAGCTTCATCGTGGATGCCGCTATGATCGAGAAATACGGGATGCCGATGGATAGGATGAGCAAAACGGCAAGATATGCACCGCATAACCATCCGGCCCAGCCTCGGAGGGAATACCGTTTCGACCGTTGCCCTTTACCGCCCACCAGGCGATACGTGAACTTCCGGCTGATTGCGGACTGCATGTACCACATCACCAGACAGACGGACAGCAAGACCGACGCCAGTGAAGTCGCCTTACCGAAGTCAATCGGCCAACTGGAGATATATTTGTGAATCTCGGAAGTCATAACATAGTAACCGATTTTGCGCCCAAAGGTCGCGGGCGTACCGAACTCCGCGATCGTTTTGACGAAAACAAGCATAATCCCCATCCCGTAAGATGACAGCAACAAGGGTAAAATAATACGTCTGAATCGGTATCCCGCACGCCCACCGTGCACGGCTCCCGCTTCTTCCAAATTACCGCCGATGCGGATTAACGCATCCCGCAGCAGCAAATAGAGGAAGGGGAACAAGTGCAGACTCATGATCATCACCATGCCCCAGAAACTGAAGAACAGCTCCGTCCAGTTCGCAGAGGAGGGTATCCATTGCTGGAGGTATCCCCCTTTTTGCATAAACAGAATCCATCCCATCGAGCCGATATACGGTGGAGTCATGAACGGAATCATCAGGATGACATCCACCCAGCGGTGCTCTCCCATTCGGGTTTTGGACATCATCCAAGCGAGCGGTAACGCCAGCAGCGTTGTCATCGCCACCACACAGATGCCCAGCCACACGGAATTCAGCAACACACCGGATAGATGATGCCCCGTAATTGTACGGAGCGGGGCCATCCAATCCCATTGCCCGTTCGGGTACACACTTTGCCAGAAGATGAGTAACAGCGGCACCCCAATGCTAATCGTCAGCAGAAAGAGGGCCAACACCACGCCCACTCTCCGAAAAATGCGGTTGTTATCTGTTACAACAGGTTTCACTACGCTCACCTCACATGAATTTCCACGTCAAGACAGCAGCATCTCCTGTTGCCTACCGTTTCTGTATTTGTGTTCACTTATTTAAAAGTTTCGGAGAAACGTGCTGCGGTTTCATCACCATGCTCGCTCATCCAGTTCCAATCCACTTTCAGTTGCGGAATATCCTTCACATTGGCACGGTTTGTTGCTTCGATATCTTCACGTCCTGGAAGCAGGTATGCATCTGTAACCAGCTTCTGTGCTTCATCCGACAACAGATAGTCGATAAATGCTTTGGCATTCTCTACGTTAGGACTGGATTTGAGAATCGCTGCCGGTCTTGGACTAATCACGGTACCTTCTTCAGGGTATACGATATCCAGCGGTTCCCCTTTGGCTTTGGCGGAATAAGCCATGTAGTCTACACCTGCTGCCACAATGCTTTTCGCACCCGTAATCACCGGGTCAAGGGCTTCCTGATTCGCTCCTGCCATAGCTACACCGTTCGCTTTGTAAGCGTTCAGCAGATCCCATCCTTTTTCACCATTGGCACTCAGGTAACCTGTAATGAAATCGAGTGCGGAGCCAGATAGTGTCGGATCAGGAATATTCACTTTATCTTTCCATGCTGATGTTGCGAGTTCAGCCCAGCTTGTAGGCGGCGTTGCCACCAGTTTGCTGTTATACACGATGCCCAGTGCAGATGCACTGCTGCTAAAATAGTTTCCGTCTGCATCCGACCATTCCTTATTCAGCTTGTCCGCATTAGCAGCTTCCGGATATGGCAATGTGAGTCCATCCGCTTTCAAAGCTTGTGCGGAAGGCAAGGAAGCCAGAATAACGACATCGGCTACCGGATTGGATTTTTCCGCCTCCATACGAGCCAAAATTTTACCCGTCGTTCCTTGGAACATCTCTACCTCAATGCCTGTCTTCGCTGTAAATCCATTCACGATATTGTCTGCCAGCTTCTGAGGCCCTGCACTGTACAATACCAATTTGCCACCTGCCGCTTTGTCCTTCGTTTCCGCTGCCGCTGCTGTTCCTTCTCCCGCAGGCTGTGCTGCGTTTCCAGTCGTGGTGTTCCCCGTGCTACATCCAAATAGACTCAGACTCATTACTGCTGTTAATAAAAGTGTTGCACTCTTTTTACTTGATTTCATACCGAACATGTTTATTCCATCTCCCTTGGATTGGTAGTAGCAAAACTGCAATGGTTTGTTTCTATTTCTTCATCGATCATATCTTCTCTATCTTTTTCTATTGTTCTTCATTGCTTGTCTTCGCGTTTTGAAAAGCTTGTCGTTTTAGTTCACGGTAAGTCGCTCTCTAGCGAGCTGCAGCGATTATTTCTCGTTGTCTGGCACTCGTGTTCTGACTCATATCATGCTTCATATCCGGCTTTGGACTGCCATCCTGGCTCTGCGGAACATGCATCCGGCAGATTCGTTCTGGCGATACATAGAGCTGCACTTTCTCTCCAACGCTTACTCTGTGGTTCGCATATGCCGTCCACACGCCCAGTCCTTCCATCTGCACACGCACCTCGTAGCGTTCTCCCTCATAGCTGACGCTGAGAATTATTCCAGTGTAGCCCAGATCATCGTGGTTTGTTTTGTTCCAGGTGACATGTTCCGGCCGAATCATGGATTCGTTTGGCGTAAGCCAATTGGACTTTCCGATAAACGAAGCCACATAAGGATCACTTGGCGCGGAGTAGATCGTTTCCGGGGTACCTTTTTGCAAAATCCGCCCCTTCTGCATCACCACGATCTCATCCGACATCGACATGGCCTCAATCTGATCATGCGTCACATACAGGGCGGTCAGTCCCATATCCCTTACCAGTGACATCATCTCGATCCGCATCTCTTCCCGAAGTACTGCATCCAGTGCACTAAGAGGCTCATCAAACAAGATGACTCCCGGCTTCACCGCTACCGCCCTGGCAAAAGCAACCCGCTGCTGCTGTCCACCCGACAGCTGATGAGGATACCGATCTTCCATGCCTTGCAGTCGAACCATGCCCAGTGCTTCATTAACCTTTTGCCGCAAATCAGACTTCTGTTTGCCTGCTTTCAGGCCAAAAGCTACATTTTCATATACCGTCATATGCGGCCATAATGCAAAATCCTGAAACACCATGCCCAGATTACGCTTGTGTGTCGGTGTATCGATCCGCTTTGCTGTAGAGTAGAAGTACTCCCCATCTGCACGAATCTCCCCCGCGTCCGGCTGTTCCAGCCCGGCAATCATGCGGAGCAACGTCGTTTTTCCGCAGCCCGAAGGGCCGAGCAAAGTGGTGAATTTTCCGTGTTCAAGCGTCAGATCGGTGGGCAATAGTGCAGGTATTTGATGAAATGATTTTTGAATTCCCTGTATCTCCAGTTTCATAAGCATCCCTGCCTGTCCTCTTTACTAAACATTTTTAACGCATCTCTTGGTTAATCTCTTGTTTTACACTGTTAGATTTCTTCTGTTGCTCTGACTTAGCTTATCTCGTTTATGTTGCTCTGCTTGAGATTATCCCTTTTGTACTGCTCTTGTACTACCTTGATGTACTGCTCTCTTGTAGTGCGCTTGTAGTGCGCTTGTAATGCTTTCATGTATTGCTTTCATGTATTGCTTATGTGTTACTTACTTGTTGCCTCTCTTGCACTGTTTTCAGTCTAACGCTCGCTTTCGAGAGTTGTTTGTTATGTTTGTAAAATGGGAATTAACTTTTTAGATGAATTCTGTTGATGTTCATAGATTAAATCTATAGATAGACACGGTATGATCTTTCATTAAATGCATCGGATCATCATAACCGAGATTTTTTTAGCACTGAGGAGTGTGGAGAGAGTTGAACCTGATCAAATTACAAATTATCGAGTTGATCGACAAGCACCATCATATGACAAGTGTGGCCGAGATTCTGGGCATCAAGCAACCAACGGTTACCTTTCATATGAAGTCACTAGAGGAAGAGTTGGGGGTCCGTTTATTTGAATCACGCAGTGGAAAAACATTTCTGACCGAAGCTGGACAAGCCTTGCTTCATTACAGTGTCAAAATCAATGCCCTGACCCAGGAGGCCCGCCGCGTCGTCAAGGAATATGACAGCCTGTACCGGGGCACGCTCCATATTGGAGCAAGTTATGTTCCAGCTACCTATCTGTTGCCCGCCATGCTTCATACGTTTTCTCAAGAGTTTCCGGGTATCCGGATGACGTTGTCTGTCAAACCTGCCCCGGTTATCCGCGAGATGGTCATCCAACATCAGCTTGATCTCGGCATCATCTCATCCGAACCTTTTGTTGGGTCAGTATTATACGCTGAAACGCTATGTGAGGACGATCTTGTGCTCATCTGCTCTCCGCAACATGGGCTGACTCAGAAAGAATCCTTGCTGCCTGAAGATATTGCGCAGATACCTTTTGCTTTACACGGTGATGAATCCAGTACACGCAGGCTGACTAACCAATGGCTTGTACAGCATGATATCCGGCTGCGGAGTACCGTGGAGATGGATTCCCTGGAAGCGATCAAACAGCTTGTGTTACTTGGCGGTCACATCTCCTTCATGTCGCGGATGGCCGTTCAGTGGGAGGAGCAGCAAGGTCTTATTCAGGTGCTTCCCATTCCGGGAGAGCAGGCACCACGCCATATTTACACCGTTCATAACAAGGATCGCCACCCTTCTGCTCAAGTCCATCGGTTCATCGAAGTCCTGCACGAAGTCATGAACACACAGTCTTTACTCCGTCAGCCTATCGGTTGAACCTATATAAACTATCGCTGGCCATTCATGAAATCTATGCAGGGTTAACGTAATGTGCGTTTCCCGTTAATCGCATTCAGAAACTTGCACGGTAAAGTGGGGTCTGTACGTTAATCCAGATTAGGAGAGTGATTGGTTTTGAAAAAGTGGAAAAAAGTAACCGCCTCGTTGATGCTGAGCATCGTCACCCTGGGAAGTGGACTAACATTTCTGGATACGCCGCCGGCTTCAGCCGCTGCCAACGCTGTTCCCGCTTATGAAGTGAAGTTCCTCGCCAAGCCGGAGCTTGTGTTAAACACCAATGGAACACCGCGCAGTGAGGTTATCCAGACTCTAGGGCTGAATGCTACGCCACGAAATATCAATGTGGAGTACTTTGACACCAATGCTCTCGGATTAGATGCCCAAGGTTGGAACGTCCGTTTTCGCAAAAAAGATGATAAAAACAACTACGAGTTAACCTACAAGAAGCGTTACCCTGTCATGAACGGGGATATCAATGCAGCACTGACACTTGCAAATCAGGAAGGGTTCGATTCATCAGATGATAACTACGAGGCTGAAATTGACTGGGGATATGGCAAACAGACGCTGAGCTTCTCCAACACGAAAAAAGTAGACACCAAAACAACAGACATACAGTTGCCTTCCGAAAAGGATGCCTTGAACCTGCTGCTGGACAAGCTTCCCGGCAAATTAAAAAACTGGTCTGCCTCCAACTGGGGCAAACAACAGCTTACCCAGGCTCGTGCCTACGGCCCAATCATCTTCCAACGGTACGAAGGGACATGGAATGGTCAGGAGCTTACCCTGGAAGTATGGCCGATCCGAAATGCAGCAGGCACGGGTACTGAAAACATCATCGAGGTTTCATTTAAAACAGATGACTCAGCAGCCGTATCTGGCCTACGTAACCAATTACTACAATTGCTTCAAAACAAAAACTGGCTAATCCCTGCCGATGGTTTGAAAACACAGACCATCCTGGAACGGTATTAATGGAAAAAGATATGCAGTAGAAACGAAAGCTCCTCCTGCTTCTTTAGATAGAAGCAGGAGGAGCTTTTAATTTTCATCATCTTTAGCCGATACTTAAAAACTATTTTTCACAAGACTAATGTTTTTTTTCGGGGGATATAGTTAAACTATTTATATTCTATACCACTAAAACTAAGCAATCACGAATCACAATCGAATAACCCCATTACTTGAATCATTCGTGAACAACTGTCTCTCGATCTCCCATAAAAATGTTTTAGCTACTGCTGACTTAAAAAAAGCTAATTTTATTTTTCGATGTCTGCCGTTCATATGATAACCAATAATCAGAAAACTTTGAAATTTCATTATTTCTCGTTGGTCAGGGTGATGTACGCCACTCACTTTATTTAGTGAAAGTTCAAACATCTGTTGATCTGCTTGTATGTACAAGTTTCCGTTACCTAGCAGTATATCCACTTTCTTACCCTCCGGCACCTGAGGTAGACCTGAATGATGAATTCCGACTGAATGTAATGCTGCACCATATTTTTTCTTTAATCTGTTCGATTTTCTCGTTTGAGTACTTCCAAAAATAATTATGGCGATCATTACAAGGACAAGAAATATAATAGGACCCATTTAACACCCTCCTGTATCTTTTCTAATATTTATCAAGACTAGATTACCACAAAATTTCATCATATGGTTCACTTGATCCGTGTAAGCCCATTGATACTCACTAATAATAAAAAAAGAGTTCTTGCATTATGCAAGAACTCTTTGAATCGTAAGCGGGTGATGGGAATCGAACCCACGCTATTAGCTTGGAAGGCTAAAGTTCTACCATTGAACTACACCCGCATAAACGAAAAATCGGGATGACACGATTTGAACATGCGACCCCCTGGTCCCAAACCAGGTGCTCTACCAAGCTGAGCTACATCCCGATATAAAGGAAATAATGGCGCGCCCTGAGAGATTCGAACTCCCGGCCTTTTGATTCGTAGTCAAACGCTCTATCCAGCTGAGCTAAGGGCGCAAATATTGGAGCGGAAGACGGGAATCGAACCCGCGACCCTCGCCTTGGCAAGGCGATGCTCTACCGCTGAGCCACTTCCGCAAAATAAGGGATGCGCGTGGAGGGACTTGAACCCCCACGTCAAAGACGCTAGATCCTAAGTCTAGTGCGTCTGCCAATTCCGCCACACGCGCATATAATAAAAGTGAGTCATGAAGGATTCGAACCTTCGACACCCTGATTAAAAGTCAGGTGCTCTACCAACTGAGCTAATGACTCATAGTAAATGGCTGGGGATATAGGATTTGAACCTATGCATGACGGAGTCAAAGTCCGTTGCCTTACCGCTTGGCTAATCCCCAATAAAGAAAACTATGGGGCGATCGAGGGGAATTGAACCCCCGAGTGCCGGATCCACAAACCGGTGCGTTAACCACTTCGCCACGATCGCCATAATATCAAACATTAATGCATGAGTATTTTAGTATTACCATCAGAGCTTATATTATACAGCTTATAAACCTCTAATTGCAAAATACTAAAATGGTGCCGGCGAGAGGACTTGAACCCCCAACCTACTGATTACAAGTCAGTTGCTCTACCAGTTGAGCTACACCGGC